>CAWIZY010000001.1:0-5057 GCA_963840725.1 uncultured Gammaproteobacteria bacterium
CCGCTCGCGCGGTAGTTGGTGCTCTGATCTGAGTCGGTGGGGCGAGTAAGCCAGTAGCGCTGTTTCCTATGTTGAGGAATGAGGCAATCCGCCTCGTTCTGAAACAGGAGCAGACCAATGACTCAATCGACTCGCGCCATCAGCCCCTTGCGTCAACGCATGATCGACGACATGCGGCTGCGCAAACTGTCACCCAAGACCCAGGTAGCCTACGTCCGCTCAGTCAGAAACTTCACGCGTTTTCTGGGTCAGCCTCCAGATGCCGCAAGCGCCGAAGACCTGAGACGCTACCAGCTGCATCTGGTCGAGCAGGGAATGTCGAGTGGCAGCCTGAATGCCACGATCACCGGCTTGAAGTTTTTCTTCGAAACCACCCTCGGACACCCCGAGGTAATGACGAAGATGAGCCACGTTTACGAGCCACGCAAGTTGCCCGTTATCTTGAGTCTCGAGGAGGTGACCCGCCTGCTGCAAGCCGCCGGCGGCCCCAAGTATCAAGCCGCCCTGGGAGTGGCCTATGGCGCCGGTCTGCGTGCCAATGAGGTCGTTCATCTCACCACCGGTGACATCGACAGCCAGCGTATGGTCATTCGCGTCGAGCAGGGCAAGGGCAAACGGGATCGCTACGCGATGCTCTCACCGACATTGCTCGAGTTGTTACGCGCCTGGTGGCGACATGCCCACCTTCACCAGCAGCTACTATCGGGTGGCTGGCTGTTCCCGGGACAAAACCCCGTGAATCCCCTATCGACACGGCAGCTCAACCGGGCCTTCCACTTTGCGTGCCAGGCCGCCGAGATCGACAAGGCGGTGTCGCTGCATTCTCTGCGCCACGCCTTTGCCACGCGTCTACTTGAGCACCACGAGGATATCCGCGTGATCCAGGTGCTGCTTGGGCACAAGAAACTCGAGAATACCGCTCGTTAAAGCCAGGTCGCGGCTAAGCTTTTACGTGAAGTGAAGGGCCCACTGGAATATCTGGAGATCAGGCCGCCCAATTAAGGCAGGGGCATGTCTCGTCCTTCCCTCGAGGTCGCGGATATCTTCCGTGCCCACGGGCCGGCCTGGCGGCAGACCCAGCGCGGGCATCTCAGCCTGGGCCAGTGCAAGGTCATGTCAGCGATCGAGCAGTGCCGCAGCGCGGCGCTGGGCGGCCATGTGCTGCATTGTCCCGCCTGTGAGCATGCCCAGATCGCCTACAACTCCTGCCGTAATCGGCATTGCCCGAAGTGTCAGGCCAGTGCCGCCCGCCGCTGGCTCGAGGCCCGTCAGGTCGATCTGCTGCCGGTCGACTACTACCACGTCGTCTTTACCCTGCCGGCGCCGATCAGTGCGATCGCCTATCACAATAAAGCGGTGATCTACGGCCTGCTGTTTCAGGTCGCGGCCGAGACGCTGCGCACCATCGCGGCCGATCCGAGGCATCTGGGTGCGCGCATCGGGCTGACCCTGGTCCTGCACACCTGGGGCTCGGCGCTGACCCATCACCCGCACGTGCACGGGATCGTCCCTGGTGGTGGTCTGTCGCCCGACGGGGAGCGCTGGGTTGCCTGCAAACCGGGCTTCTTCCTGCCAGTACGCGTGCTCTCGCGGCTGTTTCGGCGGCGTTTCCTCGAGGCACTCGCCCAGGCCCATGCGGCCGGTCAGCTGCAGTTTTACGGCGAGCATGCTGCGTTGGCTGACGCCAGTGTCTTTGCCGATTGGCTTGCACCCCTGCGGCAATGCGAGTGGGTGGTCTACGCCAAGCGCCCGTTTGCCGGACCCTCTGCGGTATTGGCCTATCTCGCCCGCTATACCCACCGGGTGGCGATCGCCAACAGCCGACTCATCGCCCTGGATGAGCGCGGTGTCACCTTCAGGTGGAAAGACTATCGCGCCAAGGGCAAGGCCAAGTACAAGACCATGACGCTGGGTACCTGGGAATTCCTGCGCCGCTTCCTGCTGCATGTGCTGCCCACGGGCTTTCACCGCATCCGTCACTACGGCCTGATCGCCAATGCCGGGCGCAGGGACAACCTGGCCAGGGCAAGGGAACTGCTGAACGCACCACCTGACATCGATGACAAAACAGGCACCGGCGATGCCTCAGCCGATCCCGTGCAGCCGACCTATGTCTGCCCGGACTGTGGTGCGCCGATGATCATCATCGAGACCTTCGGGCGCGGACAACCGATCCGTGCGCCACCCCAGCTGCGAGGTGCCGCATGACTATGCGAGCCTACAGCGTTGACTATCCCTATCGTTATCGGCCAGCGCCGATACGGGCCGCTTTTGTGCCTTGCCATCGAGACGTGCATTTTTGCGTGCGATGCGGGCGAGAAATCTGGCCTGTCCGGTATGCTGCTGACTCTCTGCGCGATGGCTTCGCCTGGATGACCGACCTTATCGACACCTCAGGCCACCGAGCGACGATTCAAATCCCCATAGCCATGTGGTCTACCCTGACCACCGTGAAGCATCCCGCGGTTTCCTCCCTCGGGGCTTATCCGACGCCTGCCCACTGAACCCCAATGAGTACCCGTAGACCTCCAGCTGAGGGCAGGCATCCGATGAACCCTTAACAATAGCGGACCTTAGCTCAAGGCCAGCGACGGGCAAGTCGATCCCCTGTGTGTCAACCTGATCCCATACAGTCACTTGGTGGGATAACATAGATTTCAGGGCTATGGATACAGGATCGATTGAGATGCCCAAATCAGTATCGGAACTGCCCGAGAGCCAGGTGACGCCGGCGCCTTCGTTGGAGAAGCGTAGCCGGCGCCAGTTCACGCCGGATTATAAACTTCGCA
This sequence comes from uncultured Gammaproteobacteria bacterium, assembly GCA_963840725.1. Classification (GTDB taxonomy): domain Bacteria; phylum Pseudomonadota; class Gammaproteobacteria; order Pseudomonadales; family Halieaceae; genus CAVWDU01. The sequence continues at coordinate 2,790 of CAWIZY010000001.1, forward strand.
TGATTGCTGAGGCAGATGCGTGTAAGCATGGTGAGCTTGGTGCCTTGCTGCGTCGCGAGAAGCTCTACAGCAATCAACTTTCTACCTGGCGACGCGAGTATGCTGAAGGCGGGATTGCGGGGCTGAGTAAGAGCGCGCCGGGACCAGCGGCTTCGAAGACGCCGGAACAACGTCAGAATGAACAGCTTCGCAAGGAAAATGCTCGCCTGACGCGCAAGCTGGAGATGGCGAATGATTGCCTTGATCTCCAAAAAAAAGCCTTGTCGATGCTCGATCGTTTGCGCAATGGGAACGATGCGTGAACACCGTTATCGAACAATGCCCTGATCGGCTACCGATGAGTGTGGCCTGCCGGGCCTTGGGACTAAACCGCAGCAGCCTCTATCGACGACGTCGACGGGCGCAGGATGATATTCCCCTGAATCTTGCTCGCAAAGCGTCGGTGCAACCCCGAGCACTGAGCAGGCAAGAACGAGCGCGGGTCATCGAGACGCTGCATAGCGAGCCTTACCGCGATCAACCGCCAGCCGAGGTTTATCAGCGTCTACTCGAACAGGGCACCCATTTGTGCTCAATCAGCACCATGCATCGTGTGCTGCGTGAGCAGAAGGAGAACGGTGAGCGTCGCCATCAACGTCCCGCACAGCATTACGCCATCCCAAGGCTACTGGCTTTCGGCCCTAACGAAGTCTGGTCATGGGACATCACAAAGCTCGCGTTGGTGCACCGGGGTGTCTATCTGTCGCTGTACGTCGTGATGGATCTCTTCAGTCGCTTTGTCGTCGCCTGGATGCTCTCGAAAAAGGAAAACAGCGCCCTGTCCAAGCAACTAATGAACGAGGCCGCCGCACGCTATGCCATCGCCCCGGGGCAACTCACGCTGCATCAGGATCGTGGGTCACCGATGACGGCGCATGGGTATCTGGAAAACATGATGGAGTTGGACATCACTTGCAGCCATAGCCGGCCCCGGGTGAGCAACGATAACCCGTTCAGCGAAAGCCAGTTCAAGACCCAGAAATACCAACCGGACTACCCGGGCCGATTCGAAAACGCTGCGCATGCCCGCCGCTGGTGTGACGACTATTTCAGCTGGTACAACTATGAGCACCATCATAGCGGGATTTCCGGCTATACCCCTGAGCAGGTGTTCACAGGTCGCTATAAAGGCATCGCTGAGCAAAAGCAGCGCGTGTTGGACGATCGCTACGAGCAGACGCCAGAACGCTTCGTCAACGGTCGTCCTGCGGTCAAAATGCCGCCGCACTTCGTTGCCATCAACCCAATCACCCCCGCAGACGATGGTGAAACCGTTGCTGATCGTGTGAACTTTCCGACAATCACAGCAGCCGGCTATTTGGCTGGCAAATAAATGTTATCTGTAAATTAGCTGTCCTCAACAGGTTGACACGTTCCGGATCACCGAAGGTGCGTGGGCCGAGTGATGAAACATTGACACAATAGGACCACGACCAGTTCGGGAACACCAATGCCCATGAATGAGCGGAACTGTCGATTAATTTTACATTATGTCTTTCCCAGGGCGGGGCTAGGAAACAATGAGGCATTTAGCTGGGATTTGCCGAGTTAGCAATATATTTCACCGAGGGCGACGTGTTGGCTTTCGGCTTTCAGGCTGAAGAAGCGGGCCAATTTTTGGCAGCCAACGACGGCCCTTCGATTTACCTGTGGTGGCAGTTAGAAAGTTGGGCGCTTCACTTGCCGACGACGGAGTGACATTCATAACCTATGTGACTCCGAGCATCAAATACCTGTATGCCTATATCCTCTTTCTGGCTACGTTTATCGGTTTCCTCGATTCGTGGCTGGCGGGGGAGGAGACTGGGTTTGGTAACAAGAAAAGAAAGACACAGCCATTTATGCGGCAGCGCAATTCGCTAGAAAACCGCGCGGCGCAAGGATGTCTCACCATTTTAAATAACGACGATTAAATTGAAATGAAGGGAAAATCAGAACTTCTGCTTTTTCGCTTTTTCGCTTTTTCGCTTTTTTCGATGTTCCCTATTGTGTCCTGTAACCATAACATCATATTTTACCCGACAGATCACGTAAGTGGGGTGGATGTATGAAAACGTAGCGGGGAGAGATTCGCCAAAGGTAAAGCTGGGGCCTGTGCGGCGCACAACGAGATGGTGCACGCTCCTGTCAGCTACGTCTCCCCGGCATCTGCAGGGCAGCGTCGCAACCAGCCATAACAGGCTGTTTGTTGACAACGCTTACAAGAACACTCTTTGTTTATGTCGTATG
>CAWIZY010000002.1:0-18196 GCA_963840725.1 uncultured Gammaproteobacteria bacterium
TCCTAAATTCAGCAGTTGAGGGCAGCTCTTCCGGAGCAATAGAGCTGGAAAGTCGTCAATTTTGTGGTTAAGTTCGGCACCCGATTATGCCAATGCGGCTGGGTTTGGCGGCTCCAGAATTCGCCCGTTGAGATACTTTTTCATCGCTTCACTCAATATTCGGCACCAGCACTCCAGATCGTTTAACTGCGGCGCATTTGTTTTCAAACCATTGAAGAACTGCTGAATCCGTCGATACGTTTCTTGCACATGTTCTGCACGGCCGTGGAAGTGCGTAATCGTCATGGTTTTCTGACGCGATGTTTCTGTCAGTTTTCCCACCGAGCTTAACAACAAAGGACGACTGGTGATGGCTTCCAGGTGTTTATCCGGCTCCGCCAGGCGCACAAAGATATTCCACCAGTTGTAGATCAGTGCAATGATGCGCGCCATGAAACGGCAGGGCTTGATGGCCCTGGTCGTAAAGCCGCCCCAGCCCCAGAGATTCTTGATTTGTAACTATTCAGCCCAGTTTGTCACGATCAGCCACCCTGGATCTTATTCCTTTCCATAAAATCTGGATTCTTGCCCTGGAAAAGCAATGTCAACCCTTGAGTGGCTGTTACCCCATGCTTGCGGCAAGTTGACAGGTAACTACGAATTCGACAGAACAACATCGCCCCCTCCATTGAACGGAAGCAACCGGAGATTTTCTGCTGCACCTTGGTCATTCGCAGATCATTCTCACCCTGGTTGTTGGTGAAAGGGACGCACTCCACATCCATAAAGCGCAGCACATCATGCTCAAAGTCGCGTAATCGCTCCAGCAGATTTCTGGCCTTCGACCGTTTAAGCCGACCGCGTTTTCCCTTTCGCTGGCTTTCATCGGGCGGTGGACATTCAATCTCTGCCGCTGCAAGGAGTGTTCGATAGCGATGGCGCCACCGCTTGGATCCATACGCAGGTAACTGACCACCGGCATCCTCTACCGCGGTTCTGATATCCAGCAGCAAGGTCTGCATCGCCTTGGCCCACTGCTGATGATCTTGTTCCCAGGCCCTTTCCAATTCCCTGAGGTGGTGAGCATTGCACAGGGTATGGAGACATTCATAGTGGTAATACGGCTTCCAGTGGTCATGACATAACACGCCCTTGAACACGGGGAGTATCCCCATTTCGTTCATGGCTTCGGTGCCACGCCTGGCGTGGGGATAGAACCAGGTCAATGAGGCATTGGAGGCGCAGTGCAGCCAGTGGCGTTTGCCGCCAATGTTGATCCCGGTTTCATCCGCATGCATAAGCATGGATATGGCAAGTTCGGTCTTTGCCCATTGCTCAAAAGACTCCAGCCGCTCATAGGCTTCTTTGTTGAAGTTGAAGATAGAGCCGACACTGATCGGGATGTGCACCTGATCCTGGAAATGATCCCGGATTCGATCATAGGGGATCAACTGGTGTTGGGACATATAGACAGCATTGGCCTTCAGGTGGAGGCCATACTGAACCGGTCGGCTTACTCCCTCCGGGAAAGCTGCAACAAATCGATTTCCCTGATCGTCTTCAAGAATCTGTGCGCGGTATTCAGTCACGTACTGTGAGAAGTCGATATCAATGACCTGTCGCTGTTCCTGGCCGACCTCCTTATACTGCGTCCCCTTGGGCAGAGTGCGGCGATCGACCTTTATCTCGGTGACTTCATCGGGGTCTTCGACCGGCTGCAGGGTGGCACCGTTATGGCCTTCCTGTCCTCCCGGCTTTCTATCGCTTTTTCTGCACTTGCGGGTTTTCTCCCGGTTGGGATCTGTGGATGGCGGCTTGCTACTGTTCTTGCTGTTGAGTGTCGTACGGTTGAGCAGTAACGTGACCAAAAGCAGCAAGACTTCCAGTGCCGAGCGCAGTGCGGGCGACAGTTCTTTCTCTTTACCGAGAAGTTCTCTGGCGGAGTTGATGGCAGCATCAACGTCAATATCGTCTATCTTCAAAGCCCGTACTCAAATGATCTTGAACAAAATTATTATCGCACGGGTTTTCAGGACGATATTTTTGCTCCTGTATGCGTTTACCTGATTACCCACATTGCTCAGCCTGACTTACACCTGTATGCTGTACATAAATACAGCATTGGGTAATTGCCATGCCAAAAAATACAGTTCAATTTCAAAAAGGTTATAGCCTGCCAGAATTTTTCCATGATTATGGTACCGAGGAGCAATGTGAGCAGGCACTTGTTCGTTGGCGATGGCCTGATGGATTCGTCTGTCCCAACTGCCATTCGACTCGATACTGCAAATTGAAATGCCGAAAGCTCTACCAATGCCATACTTGCCGCCAGCAAACCTCACTGACTGCCGGTACCATCTTCGCCGGTACAAAGTTGCCTCTATTCAAGTGGTTCCTGGCCATGCATCTTCTGACCCAGTCTAAAAACGGCCTTTCGGCGCTTGCTCTCAAGCGTGATATTGGTGTCTCCTACAATACCGCATGGATGATGAAACAGAAAATCATGCAGGTAATGAAAGAGCGCGATGATAGCAAGCCTTTGCAGGGCACCATACAGCTTGATGATGTGTATATCGGTGGTGAATTGGTTGGCGGAAAACCTGGGCGCGGTTCCGAAAATAAAACACCCATTTTCGCAGCTGTTGCCTGCAACGATGAAGGTCACCCTATCAGCATGAATTTGAATGTTGTGAAAGGCTTTCAATCCAAGGAAATAGCCCGCTGGGCACAACGCCATGTAGCTCCAGGCAGCACGGTAATTTCTGATGGTCTCGCATGCTTTTCTGCAGTAACTGTTGTGCCATGCGAGCATGAGTGCATTGTTACTGGTGGCGGCCCTAAAAGCGTCACCAAAGAAGAGTTCGCATGGGTTAACACCATGATCGGCAATGTAAAAAATGCGATTACAGGTACGTACCATAGCGTGGGAGGCAACCATAAACACCTTCCCCGTTATCTTGCTGAGTTCTGCTATCGATTCAATCGTCGCTTCAGTCTGGAGAACCTGCTGGTTCGACTTACCAGCGTGGCAATCAGGACTCCGCCGATGCCATATAGGTTGCTAACGTTGGCTGAGGCTCATGGGTAATCAGGTGCGTTTATGTGGCAATTAAAAAAGCGATCCGGTGCCGTGATCAGGATGTTCAGAAAAAGCGACCGGCGGTCTTCCTGTGGTCAACCGGGGCAACTGTAACGGGAAGTGCGCAATCAGTGACAAATGAGCAAAATTGCAGCAAAACCCTGTCAAGACGTTTCTTCAGTATTTAGCTGAATAGTTACCTTGATTTCATCGAAGTTATTTTCACAATCAGCGCGATCACGATAGTGACATACCACGCTGATGGTTTCGTTGGGCAGAGAGGTCACCAGCACGGCATATTCAAAGGCTCGAATATCTTCGGGATCTTTGAGAAATCCCAATCCCTGCTGCCGCTCATACTGATCATCCAGCGCCAGTACGACTTCCTCCGGCAACCGGCGACGGATCACCACGACACGCCTTGATCTATCCCAGGACTGCAGCTGCAGCTCTTCCTCCTGCGCTTCCCATCCCCCCGTGACATAACACCAGCCATTGGTGCAATGAGCCTTGTTTATCAGCTCTTTAACGTACTTCGACTTCTTCAGCTTGAACAGATAGGGAAGCCCTTTGTCCTCTGCCGACCGCATCACATCATCCACGCCCCATTCACAATCACCCCGAAGAAAAGTCGGCCAGCAATCCCGCGGCAGGCGATCTAACAGCTCCCATAAGCCTGGAGCCGAATACAGGGATGCCGTGCGGTTTCCCGCCTGAACTTCCACATCCAGAACCAGGCGCAAATTGGCGATCATATAGGTGTGGTAAGCTTGTGAGGGGCGACCGGGCTTGTGCGGGTTATAGCCTTTCTCTGCTCCCTCCTGGTGGCCATACAGAGGCTTCACCGTGACGTCCGCATCCAGTATCCAGTCCTGGGTCAACAGGGGCTCGTAACAACGCTGAAGATGGGTTTGCAGCCAGTCAACACCATCCGCCTCATCGATTTTTTTCAACGCTCGACGGCCCGAATCATCACTGACAACTTTGCGCATACCCAGCAGCCTCGAATTGACCTGATCGTTGAGCAAACTGGTCATATGAGCATAACGATTGTGCCCTGAAAGAACCGACAATAAAAACGAACCCAACACATCGCGCTTTTGGGGTGCGTTGTTGCTTCGATAGCGCAACGGGCACTGTTCTACCCAGCGCTCAAATAACCCACTCACTTTGAGAAACTGAATAAAAAACGGCAATTGGCCGATGGGTGGTGTCACAGCCGCTGTTGGGTCCCACTCCACGTGAACTTTACCGTCAAAAGTATCGACGGCCAGCGTTGCTAACTGGCGGTCATTTTCAGCACGTACGGCTTCACTCAATGGGTGATTGTTCATCACGTCTTTTTTCATGGAAAACCTGATTTAATTCAGTGGGTTGACGCATTGTGCCTAATTTCAACTGCGGAATATAGGATAAAGCCACCGCGATCCACTGGGAACGTTCAGAAAAACCCCACTCCCAGGCGACGCACCCCGGCGTCTATTGCCTGCGCACTAACCTCGTCGACTGGGATGAAACCGCGTTATGGAACACCTACACCATGCTGACCGATCTGGAGGCCGTTTTCCGTAGCCTCAAGAGCGAACTGGGGATGCGTCCCAACTTCCACCAGAAGGAAGACCGCATCGAAGGTCACCTGTTCATTACCTTGCTGGCCTATCACCTGGTGCATACGATCCGCACCCAACTGAAGTCTCAAGGCATTCACGATAGCTGGGAGACGATACGCCGCAAGCTGGAAAACCAGCAGCGGATCACGGTAAGCCTCAAGCGAGAGGATGGTAAAACCGTTCACGTCCGCAAAACGACCCGCGCGGAACCCCACCAGAAAGCGATATACGATGCCCTGGGCATTTCTGCCAGACCGGGGAATGTCGAAAAAACCATCATCTGATGCCAAGCCACAAAAAAACAAATATGTAATGCCATAACGGACTTGATCCGAAAGCTATCTATTTGTTTTTTGTAACTACTCGCCCCCTATCTCCCCAGCCAGTGCCATCTGAATGGCAATCAGCGGGTTGTGCCCCCTGTTAGCCATGGTCTGCAGGTAACTGGATATTCGACAATAGGCGTCAGCGTATTGGCTGTTTCTGAAACAACCGGATACTTTCTGCTTGACCTTCGACATACGAAGATCCCGCTCGGCACGGTTGTTGGTGAAAGCTACATGGCCATCTTTGGCAAACAATAATACCGCTTGCTCGTTTTCCTTGAGCCGCTCCCACAGGTTATGCGCGTCCGACTTGGCTATTTTCCCGCGCTTTCCCTGCGGCTTGTCCGGTATCGCCGGAAGCTCCTTCTCGCCGCGTGTCAAAATAGCCCGGTAGCGTTTCTGCAAGTTCGTGTAGGCGTCATCGCAGAGACGCTTGTCAGGGCTTGCCGAAACAGCCTTGCAGGTTTCCTGCAGCGCGCGCTGATATTTTTTGCCCAGGCATAACCGTTGGACTCGACGATAAACGTCAGCTCACGCAACAGGTGCGACCCACACAAACCGTGTCCACAATGCGCATAGGATAAATACGATGCCCAACAATCGTGGATGATCACGCCGCCGTATCGGGGAATGATATCAATCGCTTCTATGGCCTCCTTGCCCCGTTTTCGATGGAGGCGCTTCAGGGTGATGTCACCGGCTGCATAGACGTGTATCCAGTGATTTTGCTGATCAACTCGCAACGACGTCTCATCAACGTGCATCGCAGGGCTCTGCAAGATCTGCCTGATCGCATCCTTCTCCCAGCCGGCCAGCGCCTCGTGGAGTCGCAGGACGTACTTGAGCAGGGTCGCCTCGGAGATCACCTGGCCGATCATCGCGCTCACTGTTTTTTGTACCCGGTTCAATGCGACCATCTGGCAGACCAGCATGTTAATCACGTAGGCCTTCAATCCATTGCCATACTGCAGTGGCCCCGGCATGTCCGAAGGAAACGTGCCTTTGACGTCGGCGGAACATGTTGGGCAGGCCTTGATTTGTGCATCCACATGCTCGACCGTCTTCTCGAAGATGATATCGATTTTGGTGCGCCGCTCATGCTGGTGGCAGGCGGTGCCGGTGAGATCTTCACCACAGATATCGCAGGTGCTCACCACGGCAACGGTTGTCGTTTCGATGGTGCGCGTGTTGTAAGCGGACTGCCGGCGTTCTGTCTTGCCCTTTGCCTTGCTGCCAGGCTGACCCAGTGCTGTTTCATCCTTGTCCGTTTGAGACGAGGGCTTGCTGGAGTTCTGGCTATTTTTGGTGGTCGACTTTTCCAGAAAGATCGCGCATATGAGTTCCAGCAGGGTGAGCATGCTGCTCATCAGTATTTTGCTTTCACTGGAAAGGCTCTGCTCAGAAGACAGTCGCTTGAATTCGTTTTTCAAGCGGTCAAGTTCTTCACGAACCGAGGAGGTATTAATGCTGGCCATGTCGTTGCGATACGATTGCGTCGATAACGCAATATAATATGGCATTTTTCGGCTTCTCTGGAAGGCGTAGAAACAGGAAAAATATTGCCGGTTGATGTTTCTTCGTAAAGCATGAGATTAGCGCTCACACCGAGGCTGAGCCACCCTATGCTGAAAATTTGGCTGCCGCCTGAATTGACGAAAAGCGCGAGTCGAAAAAACCTGTCAAGCGATTTTTGGATGAAGGGGGTGAGTAGTTACTGTTTTTTTATCATATTGTTGTCAGTGAAATCGAAAGATGGGCTAAGATATCTCACATAAAAAAAGATCAAAGGACACCTGAGCGAGTGAACAGATATTTCAAGCATCCAGGGATGCTCTTATGCAGCCTGAAGGCCTCTGTATTTACTAGCCGGGTTAATAATATCAACTGAAAATCTCAACTAATGTCGCTATCAAGCCGCCCAGTCACTGACCACTAAAAGCTACATAACTCTTTAGCAAATGAATCCGGCGTCCAGCCAATTGTGGAATCGATGGGCACACTCAGGATGACAGGCGGGAATATCTTCTCATCCGCCGGCAAAATGCCCAGAGATCCAATAATAATTGGGATGCCTGGATCTTCAACCGCCAAGTACCCATCAACCTCCAGTGTTTGCTGGTGTAAGCCATCGACATATAGCGACAGCTTCATGTTTGCGTCTCCACCGAAGTCGCTTAAGCGACGGTTAAATACTCCACTAACCACTATACTGTGGCAGCTACTCGACGATCCAACAAGGCCAGATAAATAGTAGTCGCCGAGCCTTACGCTGACGACACCATTATCGAGGTTTGCCTCCCAGATATTCCCCTGTTGTGCCAGAGTGCCGAATACGCCTTCAGTAAATCCTAAACCAAATGTATACCCACCAAATCCCGGCGTGCGAAGAAAATCCATACCTGTGAGAGTACCCACACCCGAATTATCGGCAGCATATATCGTTCTCACACGGTGAACATCGCGATGCCATAATCGGTATTCATCAAACAATGCTTTAAAAGTTTGAGCTGGAGTGGGGACAAGCTCCTGCCCACCGTAGGGGTCAGAGACCAAATCATAGAGCATGGGTAACCATGGTACAGAGAAATATGGCAAGGGTTTGTAAACCCTCCAACGGCCGTCGTCAGACAATATCCCATAGCTGGAGTCACCCATCTCCCAGAACAATGTTCTATTGCTGTGCTTCTGTCCGGAGTTCTGAACTGCCTCAAAAAAACTCTGACCATCCAGGTTTGCAGGAAGGTCAAGTGCAATTGAGTCGAGTAGCGTGGGGTATATATCCTGGACAGCGACGATATCGTCATAGACTTTGCCAGAAGTATCGCTACCGGGCCAGTCAATGATTAATGGGGTGCGTAAACCGCCCTCTAGGTATGTCACTTTCTGACCGTAATAAGGAAAGTTGTTGTCCATAACTGCGTTTGTACCGCCATTATCACTCACCACAACAATGATAGTGTTCTCCCGTTGGCCCGTACTATCCAGATGATCAATGATTCGCCCAATATTGCTATCCAACTGATAAACCAGGGCTTGGTAACGCCCAGCATCTGTACCGGGGAATTGCGCGGCAAATTCCTTCGCCGGATGAATCGGATTATGCGGTGCATAGAACCACACATTAATAAACCAGGGTGAACCCGAATTCAGCAACCCATCCATTGTTGCAATAGCTTTATCAGTAAGGATATTTTCCAGGTGCCCGGTGTAAAATGCACCGGGCTCTGTGTCGCTTTCCAACCACGGGTCCGTATAGCGAGGCGTGGCCAGTTGTATTTCGCCGTTGATTTGCTTCCCTGCCAGGCGCCACTGGTTAAGAAAGCCAAACCAATGATCGAAGCCCTGATAATCAGGCCAAGCCTCACGTTGTATGTCTCCAATATGCCATTTACCAATGTGCCATGTTACATAACCGGCCTCTTTGAGAACTTCTGGCAGTGTGGTGAGTTGTGGTGACAAGCCGCGACCATTGGGAACATAACCATTCCGGGCGGGATCTTGTCCCGTTAGCAGTGCTGCTCGTGCGGGGGAGCATACGGCGGTAGCGTAATGGCGGGTAAATCGCACAGCCTCTCTTGCAAGTTGATCGAGATTAGGCGTGGAAATCAAGTCATTATCATTGTTAATAGCCAGGTCATTAAAGCCAAGGTCGTCGACCATGATAAGCAATATATTGGGCTTTTCATTATCTACCGAGTCCAGTGTTTCAGAGAGTGGCTGATTTGGTTCCGACGAACCGCCACCGCAGGATACTAGGTTCAACGTAAGACATAGCACTATAGCGGCGGGCAATCTACAGAGATAAAAATTGGGCTCCTGCGTTATACTGGGTCCTTTTCGTAAATAGGAATGGCCCCGAAAACTTGAACAGCGCTTTAAGCTATGGAGCATGAGGGTTACCTCTTGAGTTGTTTTGTTTTCAGGTTTAGTCGCCATCTATCGAAACCGGTAACCCTCACTGTTTCAAGCCAGGTGTAAGCTTAGGTCTACAGCTTGTTGAAAAACTATCTGCGTTGTATCCGCCGCGGTAAAAATGACTTCAGAATGCTCATTTAGTGCGGTAAATTCTGCCATTTCGACCATTTTCCCTTGCATCTGCTGCCTCGAATACGTTTTTTAACAGCCTGTCTAAAAAATTCAGTTAATACTTTGTCAGATAGGAATCCCATACTCCGCATAAGGATTCTTTGGAAATTCAGCGCCCAGTTTCCACGCATCTTCGCCAAATAGCCAACGACCCTCAGGACATAAATTAATCTGATCCGTTATGGCCTGGCCTGCCAATTCCGCTCCAGCTGGGTTCAGATGAATATAGTCAGCCACGTATCTTTCAGGATCGGCGTGAATCTGTGCGCTGATGTCAGCTATAAAAAATTGAAAGGAAATACCCAAAAATTGATTGTCACCGATTAAGTCGTGCCAATGATCAAACATGCTTGGTATAGACCCAAGTCTCTCCGTTGTTGCTATTGAGTTTGGCCTCAATGACCTTTTCATTTTCCCCAGCAACGATGCTATCTGATACTATCGTTACTCGACGACACGCTGTGGAAACGATCGTTGCCATCAGCAACGCTATAGCCATGCCCAAATTCGTCTTGTTGGCCATAACATGTCGCTCCTTGGCAATAAAGCTCACAAGCCAATGGTCAGGCCACACACACCCTTAAATCCATTATTTGGTGAGTACAAAAAATCATATGGGGGACGCCAGTAGCTAGCCATGACCAAGGTCAATTTTTTATCTGCGTGATAAGACCGTTGGGTAATCAAAAAAAAAGTGCTAATCGCTCATCCGAATAACGGCGCCAGGATAGGCGGCCTGCCAAAGATCCGTCTGCATATTAGTCGTGAAGTTGGGTATGGGTATAGAAGATATAGACGCCCCATCCTGATCTGCACCAGAGGCTGTTTTATCAAAACACAACCTCACGGTGTATGATCATAGGACCACTTCCCATTGGAGGACAGGCGGCTATGGATATGAAGGTAATCTATGTAGATCCTGATGTCGATGATATCCAGTACCATGGATCAGCTCTGGACAAGGATACCGGCGAAGCCATCACCTTCCAGTGCCCCGGGCATATCCAACGGCACGTTCTATAACTGGCGCAGCAAGTATGCTGGCCTGGAAGTCAAAGAAGCCAAGCGATTGAGGAAACTGGACATTGAGAACAACAAGTTCAAGAAACTCCTGGCCGAGAAATTGCTGTAGACTGAAGCATTGAAGGACGTTCTATCAAAAAAGTGGTTAAGCCCGCTGGACGCAAGCAGGTAGCTTCTCACATGATCAAGCAGCATAAGCTCAGTGAAAGAAGCGCCTGCAAGTTGGCGGGCATTAGTCGGACCGCTTACCGCTATCAAACTGTACCGTTGCAAGATAAGGCTCTGCGAGCTCGTCTATTAGAGCTGGCGGCCAAACACAAAGCTTTGGGCTATCCCATGCTGCATGGCATGCTCAAATCTGAGGGGCTGGTTATCAATCCCAAACGCACTTACCGGGTGTACTCTGAAGAAGGCCTCCAGCTTCGCACACGCAAAAAGAAGAAGCTGGATCGCCCTCGCATGCCCATGGTGATTCCTCTTGGTTTGAATGTACGCTGGTCTATGGATTTCGTCTCCGATCAGTTGTGTAAGCATCGTCGATTCAGAATATTGAACGTCAAGGACGACTATTCCAAGGAGCTGGTCGGCCAGCTGGTGGCATTCTCCATTACAGGCACAATGGTGGGTAGATTTCTCGACCAACTCATTGATCACCGTAGCGCTCCTGACCAGATCACCTGTGACAACTATGGCACGGAGTTCACCAGTAAAGCGATGTTTTTCTGGCAGAAGGAATCCGGCGTCAAACTCGCTTTTATCCAGACTGGCAAGCCCACCCAAAACTCGTTCGTGGAAAGCTTGAACGGGCGGTTCCGACAGGAATGTTTGAATCAGCACTGGTTCCGCAGCTTGGAGGAAGCCAGAGAGATAATCGATGCTTGGAGATACCACTACAACCATGAGCGTCCCCACAGCACGCTCAACTATTTGACGCCTGTGGCGTTTTCGTGCAGGGCCGCATAAGATGTATTTCCAATCCAGGGAGCGGTACTAATCTGGGGGTAAGGTCAGTGGCATCCCCACATCAATGCTCAGTAACCTCGCGAGTCTTCGCTAACCCAAACCGGACCAGGAGAGTTTTCTGTGAAAGCTGTCGCGTTAACCCATTATCTTCCCATCGAGAACCCCAACGCCTTCCTGGATCTTGAGCTACCGCTTCCAACGGCCTCGGGTCGTGACCTGCTGGTCGAGATTAAGGCGGTATCGATCAATCCGGTCGATACCAAAGTCCGCAGCCCCAAGGATACGGTTGAAAGCACTCCCCGTGTGCTGGGTTGGGATGCCAGCGGTATTGTCGCCGCCGTCGGCCCAGACGTCACACTCTTTAAGCCCGGCGATGAAGTCTATTACGCAGGCGATATCACCCGCTCCGGCTCCAATGCAGAATTTCAGTTGGTGGATGAGCGTATCGTCGGCAGCAAGCCGAATAGTCTTAGCTTTGCCGAGGCGGCAGCGTTGCCGCTGACAACGATCACCGCCTATGAATCCTTCTTTGATCGGCTTGGGATTGATCGTGATGGTGCCGACCGGGGCCAGTCGGTACTCATCATCGGGGCGGGTGGCGGGGTGGGTTCGATCGCCATTCAACTTGCCCGGGCGGCCGGTCTTGTTACCATTGCCACGGCGTCGCGCCCGGAGACCACAAGCTGGGTGAAGCAGCTCGGCGCAGATCATGTTGTCAATCATCGCCAACCTATGGTCGAACAGGTGCATGCCCTGGGGTTTGACTACGTCGATCACATTGCGATTTTTAATGACATGCGCCACTGGGACACCGCGGTTGAACTGATTCGGCCACAGGGCGGAATCGTCACCATTGATGACACCGAGTCACCGATGCCGATGGCCGCGATGAAGACCAAATCGGCGAGCCTGCACTGGGAGTTTATGTTTGCCCGGGCCATGTTTGAGACCCCCGATATGGTAGAGCAGCACGAGTTGCTGAACTATGTCTCGAATGAAGTCGATGCGGGACGGATTCGAACCACACTCAGTGAAGTCCTGACTCCGATTAACGCTGCCAATATCCGCGCCGCCCATGCACTTATCGAAACGGGGCAGGCAAAAGGCAAGATCGTCGTCGAAGGGTTTTGAGTATCATGCTGCCCGGTAAGAGCCTGACCCTGTTAAACAAACGAGCGTGGCTGGCCTCATGCAATTTTGCATATGCCCCGTTTCGTCCTGTTGCTTGTCTGACTCTAACAGCCATTTATACTGACTCTGAATCAAAAATAAGAGCAGGAGAAGATCATGGAGCAGGTCAAGCAAGTAGAAATCATTGAAGATATCTTCCGCCAATTAGACACGGGCAAGAACACCCAAACCGATCAACAACACATGCAAGATACCAGCATCTATCGCTGCCCTGAATACGCGGCAAAGGAAATGCAGCTGCTGTTCAAAGAGCAAGCACAGATTATTGGTATGAGTGCTGATTTGCCGGACAACAACAGCTTTTTTGCCCTCGATGAACTCGGTGTACCAGTGTTGGCAACCCGGGATAGTGACGGAAAATTTCACGCCTTTATTAACGCCTGTCGCCATCGTGGAGTGCGAGTCAACCGGGCAGAGCGGGGCACTGCCGCAGGTTTCAGCTGTCCGTTTCACGGCTGGGCTTACAGCAACACCGGAGAATTGAAAGGGGTGCGCCGGGAAAAGGATTTTGGCGCAGTCGACAAACCGTGCAATAGCCTGGTGGCACTGCCTGCGGTTGAACATGCAGGATTCCTGATTGTACATCCCCAGCCCTCGGGTCAAATCGACATCGACAATCTCTTCGGCGAATTGGCTCCGGAGTTTGTCCATTTCGGCACCAGGGAATTGGTTTTCCAGGGCCATTCAACGCTGGATATGAAATTGAATTGGAAGTTGGCCAATGACACCTTTGGCGAAACCTACCATTTCGCTATTTTGCACAAGGATACCCTGGGGCAATTGTTTCACGGTGATGTCTGTCATTACGAGGAATACGGCAATAGCCATCGCTTTGTGGTGATCAAAAGATCTATCGATCAACTGCGCGAGCTACCCAAGCAACAATGGCAATTGCGGGATCATTCCAGCCTGGTGTATTTTTTGTTTCCCAATGTGCAATTTATTTTTAATGAAGCAGGCGCCTCCCTGGTGCGAATGTATCCTGACCCGGAAAATCCCGGCCGGTCTATCAGTCGCATTAGCCACTATTTACACGCCGATGTGGTCGCGGCGCTGGCAGCAGCGGGCAAGGCCGATGTTGATGCCAGTAACGCCTATGACATTGACGCCCGCAATGGCACTAAATTGATCTCGCCGGAGGTGGCCAATGAAATTTTCGAGAGCACCATCGAAAAGGAGGACTACGCTATGGGCGTGCAAGCCCAGGCTGCGATTGAAAACGGCTATCAACAGCAACTGATCTTCGGTTGCAATGAACCGGCCCTGCAGCATTTTCATCGTGCTTTTGACCAGGTACTCAACGGCAGCAGTCACGGCGGATAAGCTATGAACGATAAATTGGGCTGGCAAGACCTCGAAGTTCTCAACGCGGTAATGGAGGAGGGCAATTTCAGCCTGGCGGCCAAGTTGCTCGGGGTCTCGCAACCCACGGTGAGTCGTCACGTAGAACAGCTTGAAAAGAAATTGGGCAAGGAGTTATTCACGCGCTCACGTAGCGGGCTGCAGCCAACCGGCTTGGCGCATCAACTGGCCACCTATACCTCACAAATGAGCGATAACGCCTATGCCATTCAGCGCGCCCTGGATGGCATAGAAGAGAACCCCAGTGGTGTGGTGACCATACATTTACCCTACGGTTTTGGGGCGCACCCCGTGGTGCGCGCACTCACGGACTTCCATGAACAATATGCCGATATCGTGATCGAATTTAAAAACGGCTCCCTTGCCTCAAATCTTGGCAGGCGAGAGGCCGATATTGATTTGCGCTGGATAGAGCCATCAGAGCCGGAAGTCGTGGCCAGGGGGCTTGGGAGGTTTCATCTTGCTTTTTATGCATCGCAGCGCTTTATCGAGCGCTACGGGATGCCCCAAACAGGCGCTGAATTATCGGCGCTACCCTGGCCCCTGGTGGGTGAAGTTATTATGGATGCCTTTAAACCCGAGCTGGAAAAACGGGGCATAGAGCCCAGCTACTTTCCTTTCCATTGCGCGGGAAATGCCTATCTTAACCCGGCCTTTTCTGCGATTGGTGCCACGATCGCGATTCAGCCCGTTGGCGTTCAGCCGCCGGATTTTCAGCGCTTGTTACCAGATATCGCTGTCCCCTCACCCGAAATGTGGCTGAGTATGCACTACTCAATGCGCCGCAACGCGCGGATTCGCGCGGTATGGGATTGGTTGGTGGAACATATACCAGCGGCCTATGCGGCGACCCGGGAAAGCCGCAGCTGAACTGTTCTCCTGAACCTGCATTTTTGCCCTGGCGGGTAAATGTCTTTCTGCGGGCACACCGTGGCAGCTAAATCAAAAAATACATAAATTATGAGCAGGGTATGGTTCAGAATTCCGCCTTGTCGCCCTCTTGCCCGCAGCATTGCAAGCTTGCTTACAGCAAAACTGAGTCTCCAGTTTGCGCTGGCAGGGCAGTTATAGTGGCCGAATCTGTAACGGGCCTTATAATAAGGCGCTCAATCCCCGGCCAACACAAAAGTGTGGAACACCGGTTGTGGGACAATGACTGACGATAAAATGGAAAAAGCCATGATCATCAAGCCAAAAGTGCGCGGTTTTATGTGTGTCACCACACATCCGGTGGGTTGCGATGTTAATGTTAAGCAGCAGATTGACTACGTGAAAAGCCAGGGGCCTATCGAGAACGGGCCCAAGCGGGTACTGGTCATCGGTGCTTCCACCGGTTATGGTTTGGCCTCGCGAATTGAGGCGGCATTTGCCTGCGGCGCCGCTACCATCGGCCTGTTCTTTGAAAAAGAAGGTACTGAGCGCAAGCCGGGCACCGCCGGTTGGTACAACTCGGCGGCATTTCATAAATATGCCGAAGCAGACGGGCTGTATGCGGCCAGCATTAACGGCGACGCTTTTTCGAATGAAATCAAGCAAAAGACCATCGACCTCATCAAGCGGGATCTGGGTCAGGTCGACCTGGTGGTGTACAGTCTGGCCTCGCCACGACGGCAGCACCCGGTCACCGGGGTGGTGCACAATTCTACTCTCAAGCCCATTGGCAAGGCGGTGGTTCAGCGCGGTCTCAATACCGACAAACAGGAAGTGCAGGACGTTAGCCTCGAAGCCGCCAGTCAGGAAGAGATCGACAATACCGTTGCGGTGATGGGCGGTGAAGACTGGCAAATGTGGATCGACGCATTGGATGAGGCCGGTGTGCTTGCCGACGGCGCCAAGACCACGGCCTATACCTACGTCGGTGAGCGTATCACCTGGGACATTTATTGGCATGGCACGATAGGTGCGGCCAAGCAGGACCTCGACAAGCGGGTGGTCGATATTCGAGCCCGGCTCGCGGCAAAAGGGGGTGATGCCCGGGTGTCGGTCTTAAAGGGTGTGGTGACCCAGGCGAGTTCAGCGATCCCGATAATGCCACTGTACCTGTCCTTGCTGTTCAAGATCATGAAAGCTGACGGCTCCCACGAAGGTTGCATCGAGCAGATTGACGGACTTTTTCGCAATAGCCTGTATGGTAGCGACCCCACGCTGGACGAAACCGGGCGACTGCGTGCCGACGGTCTTGAACTTCGCCCCGAAGTGCAGCTCGCGGTTGAGAAGTTATGGTCGGAGGTCACCACCGAAAACCTGCATCAGCTGGCGGACTTCAAAGCTTACCAGGATGAATTCCTGCGCCTGTTCGGGTTTGGGATCCAGGGTGTGGATTACACTGCCGACGTCGACACCGTGGTGCCAATTGAAAAGCTGGTATAAGCTGGATCGGTTGTTTGCAGTTTTCAGGGCGGGTGAAGCCGCCTATGGGTTGACACTTGCCGGTGCTGATTCAGTCTTTCTGGGCAGTTTAAAAACCGGTTTTTACCCTCGCTATCGGCTATTGTTAATACTGAATACACTAAATTCCACGTTATTGATTATCGGACCCCGACGTAATGGAAGCAGATAAAGAACGACTGATTGATCCACGTCCCGCAAAAAAATCGGGCGGACTCAAGGCAAGGGACATCTTACTTGCGCTGATTGCACTGGCGATTTGCGCGGCGATTGCCTGGTTTATTATCAAGGATAAGGATTTGCCTCCGGAACCGCCGATGGTGGGTGATGTGCCGGTGCCTGCGGCAGCATTGGAACGGGCCCGGCGCAATATCAATCCGGCTGAACCACCGCAGCCGCAATTGACTGACACAGAACTGGCGCCGGTAGCGCCGCCCGAAAATATCGAAGGCAGTGACGCACAGGTCAGTTTGGCGCTGGAAGAAATGTCACCGCCGTTATTGGCATGGTTTACGCCCAAAGAGCAGGTGCGCAAGTGGGTGGCGATGTCGACCCTCCTTTCAGAGGGTGACTTGATCAGCAAGAATCGTCCGCTGTCATACCCGATGGAGCCGTTCAAGGTTAACAAGCAGGGTGGCAGGTTGAGCATGAGCGAGGCCAATTTCAATCGGGCCAACGACCTCATCAATGCCCTCATCAGTATTCCGCCGCAAAAGCTGGCTGCCTACTATCGCCAGTGGTCGCCAGTACTGGAGAAGTCTTATACCGAACTGGGCATGGAGGGCAACTTTCATACCCATTTTGTCAGTTTGATCGATCGCGCGTTGGCAACCCAATCATTATCCAAGCCGCCCGAGCTTTCCCAGCCCCATGTATTGTATACCTACAGCGACGAAGAGCTGGAAAACGCCAGCGATGTCAATAAGCTGATGTGGCGTCTGGGTCCCGACAATATGAAAAAGGTGCAGGCCTATCTGCTGGAATTCAAAGCGGCGCTTTAAGGCGGGTAGACGGCGCTCCGTTTGCAGCGCTGTTTGAGAAATCCAATGGGGTCTGCTCCACTATGCCTGATGTAGTCCATGCCAAACCCGTGCAACTTGCCCCGGGCTTACGTCGCGTCACGGCGGCCAACCCCGGGGTGATGACCGGCGCCGGCACCAATACCTATTTGCTGGGTGAGCAGGATGTTGCGGTGGTCGACCCCGGGCCGGATATGCCGCAGCACGTCGATGCTATTCTGGCCGCCATTGAGCAGGGTGGTGGTCGCCTGGCGCGGATCTTTGCAACCCACACCCATATGGATCATTCTCCCGCCACCGCCAGCTTGCTGCAGCATCGCAAGGTAGAAGTGATCGGCGCATTGGCGAGCGACCATATGTTCCAGGATGGGAATTTTGTTCCCGATATTGAGTGCCAGCACGACCAGGTATTTGATGCGGAGGAGTACAGCTTGCGTGCTATCGCCACCCCGGGCCACGTGAGCAATCATTTCTGCTTTTTGGAGCAGAACAGTGGTTTCCTGATGACCGGTGATCACATTATGAATGGCTCAACGGTGGTGATTATTCCGCCCAGCGGTGATATGGCCGCTTATATTAGCTCCTTGAAGATATTGCTCGATTATCCTCTGACTCATCTGGCGCCGGGCCACGGCGATATTATGGAAAACCCCGCTGCCGTCGTGCAGTGGTTGGTGGATCACCGGCTACAGCGCGAGGCGAAGGTGCTTGAAGTGTTACAGTCACAGGGTGAAGGTAGTGTCGATGAGCTGGTGCTGGATGTGTATAACGATGTGCCTGTCGACGTTCATCCGGTTGCCAAGTTGTCGTTGCTGGCTCATTTAATCAAGCTGGAGCAGGAAGGGCGGGCGCATCAATTGCACAAGCGCTGGCGCTCTGTCTAACGCCTTATACAGAGCGTTGCGATAATTCATTCCCGGGGCCGGCTGAAGACCTTTCTGTAGCACCCTTCCGCTCTTTTTTATCCGGGCGTGCTTCTGTATTGACATGACATGACATGACAGGAGCGGGAGACGGCCAGGATCACTGCGATAAGCGATAATGACGGCTTCGTTGCGGTCGATATCGTAGTGTCGGGTCCCAGTCTCTACCCGGTCCACGGGTTCTAACGATTAAATAATGGGGTGAGTGCCTGGCTGAAGCGTTAAAAAGGCGCCGCGTCCTGCCGTT
>CAWIZY010000003.1:0-258729 GCA_963840725.1 uncultured Gammaproteobacteria bacterium
CCGCGTATGGATTCCAAAGTGCAGTTGCTGACACCCAACACTACGGTGATTTATCTCTTCCAGTGGATCGATCTCAAAAATGGCCCCATGGTTATGGAAGTGCCGCCCAACGTCCTGGGAATCGTTGACGATCACTGGTTCAAATACGTTGCTGATGTCGGCTTGGGCGGCCCGGACAAGGGCAAAGGTGGCAAGTACGTGTTCGTGCCACCTGGCTATAAAGGCGACAGTGATGATGACCACGCCAGCGGCTTCCCTAACGGGTTTCCGTAATGGCATTCGTGAATATGGGCCCGACAATGAAACCGCGGTCATCTGGCCGCGCATGGACTCCAAGGTCCAGTTGCTGACGCCGAATACGACGGTTATTTACCTGTTCCTCTGGCTCGACCTCAAAGACGGCCCGATGGTCATGGAAGCGCCATCGAACGTACTGGGTCTTATTGACGAGCTGGTTCCGCTATGTCACCGATTTCGGGCTCGCCGGGCCGGACAAGGGCAAGGGTGGCAAGTATGTGATACTGCCGCCGGGCTATGAAGGCGACGTTCCTGCCGGTCACCACGTGGCGCAGTCAGAAACATATGGCAACTGGCTGCTCATCCGTGGCTTCCTGGAAGACGGCGATGCCGGGCCGGGACTGCAGAACATCAAGGACAACTTCAAACTTTATCCGCTGGGCAAGACAGCCAGCGCATCGAAGGTGAAATACCACGATATCTCGATGAAATACCTGAATACGATTCACGCCTCGGACGTGTCCTACTTCGATGAGATCAACAAGGTGGTTCAGGAGGAACCGAGTGAATCCCAGAGCCCGGAAATCCTGGGGCTGCTGGCCTCGATCGGTATCGAAAAAGGTAAACCGTTCAATCCGGATGCCCGTATGCAGAAAATCCTGAAAGATGCAGCGAATGTTGGTTCGGCGGCTTCGCGTGTTGTGCTCTACCGCAACCGGGATGCAGAAGCGAAAGTTTACCCCAATAGTGGCTGGGAGCACCCCTGGATCGGCGGCAGCCATACCTTCACACGCAACGGCGCCCGCCTGATAGACGCCCGTACGCGTTTCCATATGTACGCAACCGGCATCACACCGGCCATGGTGACACCCAAGGTCGGAAGCGGCACACAGTACATAGCGGGTATGCGCGATTCCGAAGGTCGCCCTCTCGATGGCGCAAAGACCTACAAGGTGCACCTGCCGCAGAACGTGCCGGCCAACCAGTTCTGGGCATTTACGCTCTACAACGTGCAGACGCGTTCGATGTTGCAGACCGACCAGCGCTTCCCCGAAATAACCAGTGCAGAAGGGAAAGTGAAAGAAAATGCAGATGGCTCATACGATGTCTACTTTGGTCCCAAAGCACCAAAAGGCAAAGAGAGCAACTGGGTGCAGACCGTTCCGGGTATGGGCTGGCACATGCTGTTTCGCCTCTATGGCCCCGAGCAGGCCTGGTTCGACAAGACCTGGCGACCCAGTGAAATCGAGTTGCAAAACCAGGATAGGAATTAAATGATGAAAATCAAAGCAGTAGTGACTCGAGTTCTGCTTGCTTTTGCCGTAGCCAGCCTCGCGCTCCCGGCCTGCGCCGGGAGTGAGGATAACTCTCAAGGTCGTTCGCCAACCCCGGAATCGATCCAGGCGTCCTATGACGAGCTGGACTACCAGCGTGCCGTGCAGGCGTACCTGTGGTCAATCCCATCCATGTACATGTACTCATTACGCAAGTTCCAGGTAGATACCTTTGGTGCACGCCGAACAAGAATGTCCTTCTGTGGGCAGACCTGATGGACAACGAAACCCGTGCGATGCTCAAGAATGGAACACGATTCCCCAATATCGATTCTTACCGCCAGCTTAAATCCAATGAGGACGGTTCCATCAACCTGTATTTCGGCCCGCAAGCGCCCGAGGGTTACGAGTCAAACTGGGTGAAAACCGTATCTGGTAAAGACTGGATTGCAATGATGCGATTTTATGGTCCGGAGCAGCCTTATTTCGACAAGTCCTGGCAGCTCAACGATTTTGAAAAAATCAAATAGACGTAACGAGGAAACTCCAATGAACACAAAATTACTCACGATCATGGCATTCACGGGAGTGTTGACGTCGGTCATAACAGGGCCTGTTCAGGCCGGCATAGACGATGAGATGAGAAATCTGTTCGAGTCCGCGGGCGCGAAACAGACATCAAAAGACTTCAAACCCGCGTCAGCCAGTATGAAAACAAATTTCGGCACACTGGAGTTTGAAGGCGGCGCCTTTCCAACCGAAGTTTCGGTGCAGAAGATCTACGATGAAATGGATCTTCAACGCGCGACCCAGGCCTATATGGATTTCTTCCCCGCACTGTCGTTATATGGAATCGTCAAGTCGCAAATTCGGGACTTTCACTTTGAAACGTCTTCGGACGTGGCCGTCATGGCCGACTTTATGAAATCCAGTGAGAACTACCTGACCGGCAATGATGTAACCGTCTATGCCTTTGGTTCGCTTGACCTGAAAGTGGATGGCCCCACGGTCATGGAAATCCCGCCCGGCATGTATGGCAACGCCAACGATGCCGCCTTTAAATACCTGACTGATTTTGGCCCCACCGGGCCGGACAAGGGCAAGGGTGGTAAATACCTGTTCCTCCCCCCGGGTTATGAGGGTGAAGTGCCGTCCGGTTACTACGTTTTCCGTGCACCGGGCTACCGGATCTGGGCGATGATGCGGGGCTTCGGTGAGGTCGGAAACGGCGACCAGGCAGTGAACTGGTTTAAGGAACGTCTGAAAATATATCCACTGGTCAGCGGACCTAGAGCACATAAAGCTGTCAACACTTCGGGTATGGGCGCAAACACCCTGGTGCCTGAGGACAGCTCGGTGTTTACGATGCTCAACGAGATCATCCAGTATGAGCCCACGGAGCTATTCAGCCCGGAACTGTTAGGCCGCCTGGCTACCCTGGGTATTGAGAAAGGCAAGCCGTTCAAACCGGATGCCCGTATGCATAAAATCTTTGAAGAGGCTGCAAAACAAGGCGTCGCCATGTCGCGCGCCATCGTCTATGCATCACGTGATCCCGAAATCAACTACTGGCCCAACCGGCATTGGGAGAAGATGTTTATCCGTAATACGGAATTTACCAATAACGGTCACAATGACATCGATGCCCGCACCCTGTGGCATTACCAGGCGATCTGTGTATCCCCGAATCTGCTTTCAACGACGCCGGGCGTGGGTACTTCCTACCTGACAGCCTTCAGGGACAAGGTGGGAGCCTACCTGTTGGGCGACAACACCTATCGCCTGCGTGTGCCAGCCAACACACCGGTGAAACGATTCTGGGCGGTAACCGCTTATGACCCGATGAGCCGTAGCCTGCTGGAGTCTGACGGCAATATTACGGTCTCAAGCCTGGGTGGTCCGGAAGTTAATAATGACGGCTCCGTCGATGTCTATTTCAGCCCGGACAAGGCGCCAGAAGGCAAGGAAAACAACTGGGTTCAGACCGATCCTGAGAAGGGATTCTTCGTGGTGTTCCGTTTCTATGGTCCGCTCGAAGGCTACATCGAAAAGACCTGGGTGCTGGATGATTTCGAGCTGCTGGAGTAATTCGGTGAAGAGAAATGTTTACGGGGGCTGGCTTGGACAGCGGGGAACCCTGTTTATCTACTACCCATTTCCTCCTCACTTTGGGTGATGTGCGGCAGCGCTGGTAACAGAATAATGGGCAGTAATCTTACGGGAGCGCTTTACGCGACACAGATAGTAGTAATGCAGCGACATAACAAGCTGCAAATTGTAATGGAGAATAAATGAATCAGATTGAGATAAGTTCGGTTCTGGCACCCCTGGGGGCAGGCATGATGCTTCTTTTTTTCGCGGTGAGTGCAACTGCCGAGACAGCTGCTGAGATTGACCAGGATGTTGATGTTGCCTTGGCAAAACTCTATTCAGGCTCTCCTGCTGCAAAGGCGCTTTCCAAAGAGGCAAAAGGTGTTCTGGTATTTCCTAATGTAGATAAAGGCGGCCTGATTTTGGTTGGTCAATACGGTGTGGGGTCTCTTTTCGTTAATGGGAAAACCCAAGGCTATTACAGCACGGCTGCTGCATCCTACGGTTTGCAAGTAGGTGCGCAATCCTTTGGTTATGCCATGATGTTTATGAAGGATACGGCCCTTGATTATCTTGAGACCAGCGCAGGCTGGCAAGTCGGTGTTGGTCCCTCCGTTGTTGTTGTGGATGATGGGCTTGCTCATTCTATGACGACCTCAACGGCTTAGGACGATATCTATGTGGCCTTTTTTAATCAGACAGGCTTAATGGCCGGGCTGGGCGTTCAGGGGTCAAAAATCACCCAATTCCAGCCGGACAAATAATCAAAAATAGCTAGGTTGCTTAGAAAATCACCTCGCCAAAAAAAGTCAGGAGACATACCAGTGAAAACTAAATTATTAACTAACCTGGTCGCAGCCGGTGTAATGGCAGGCAGCGTGGCGGTAACGGTTCACGCTGATATTGCTGCACAGGCGCAAAACCTGTTCGAGAATGCCGGCAAGAAACAAACCAATAAGGACTTCAAACCGGCACCGGATGAGATCAAGACAAACTTCGGCACTTTGAAGTTTGATCTCGAGGCTTATCCCACTGAAGAAACGACCCAAAAGATTTACGATGAGATGGACTTGCAGCGTGCCACGCAAGCTTACATGGACTTTATGCCGGCACTGTCTGTGTACGGCATCATCAAGGGTCAAATCCGGGATTTCGGATTTAAAACCTCATCCGATATAGGCGTGCACCCAAGCCCCGGGCTGACACCCACTGAGCTTTACCTGACGGGTAACAACAGCACGGTATACGCGGTTGCTTCAATCGACCTGAAGGTAGACGGACCCACAGTCGTAGAAGCTCCGCCGGGTATGTTAGGCACCGTGAATGATGCAGCCTTTAAATTCCTGACCGATATTGGTGTTGTCGGGCCTGACAAAGGGAAAGGTGGCAAGTTCTTGTTTCTGCCTCCCGGTTACGATGGCAAAACCCCTGATGGCTATTTTGTGGTCAAGTCACCGAGCTACCGACTCTGGGCGATGATGCGCGGCTGGGGTGATGTCGGTGTCGGCGATCAGGCAACCCAATGGTTTAAAGAAAACTTAAAAGTCTACCCGCTTGCAACAGGACCTCGCCAGGCTAATTACACTAACACCGCCGGCACCGGCCTAAATTCATTGGCCGCCGAAGATGGTTCTGCGTTTGAAATGCTCAATGAAATTATTCAATACGAACCCAAAGAATTATTTGGTGCAGAGCAGTTGGGCCGCTTGGCGACACTGGGCATTTCTCAAGGAAAGCCATTCAGTCCGGATGAGCGCATGAGGCGTATTTTGGACCAGGGTGCCAAGCAGGGCGCAGCCATGTCACGCGCTATAGTTTTTGCCTCGCGCGATCCTGATATCCGATACTGGCCGGAACGTCATTGGGAAAAAATGTTCTTGCACAATACGACGTTTGAACGCAACGGTGTGGCAGATATTGATGCACGCACTTTGTGGCATTACGCGGCTATTGTTGTTTCTCCTGCCCTGATCTCTACCACGCCGGGTGCGGGTACTGCATACCTTACTTCCATTCGTGATAATAAAGGCGTGTACCTTGATGGCAGCAAAACCTATAAATTGCGTGTTGGAGCCAAGCCGCCAGTTAAAAATTTCTGGGCGGTGACGGCTTACGATCCCACTACTCGCAGCCTGCTTGACCCCGGAAAAAACAAGAATTTTTCGATAGGCAGTCGTGAAAATCCCGTGGCTAATGCTGATGGTTCAGTTGATGTTTACTTCGGGCCAAAGGCACCTGAGGGCATGGAGAAGAACTGGGTACCTACTAATCCGGATAAGGGTTTCTTCCTCGTCTTTCGGTTCTACGGTCCGCTTGAAGGTTACATCAATAAGAGCTGGATGTTGAATGATTTAGAGCTACTGAAATAGTTTTCACCAAGACAGTTGCACCGCTGTATCACATGGTGCGAGCAGCCTGGCACATAACGTCGAGCCATCCTGGCCATGTACCGGTCCCGTGGGGTTTTGAGGGGTACCCAGAGTGACCGGCGATAGTCTATTGGGAAAGCCCCGATCTGTGCATCTTTCATGGAGTCTGACCCCTTTGCGTTTGCGAGCAGCCAGGCACATAGAGTCGCAAACCAAGGGGTCAGACTCCGATCGCTCACAACCAAGGGGTCAGACTCCTTGATCGCTTACTCCAAACCAAGGGGTCATGGTGCGAGCAGCCAGGCACATAGAGTCGGGCCATCCCGGCTATTTATCGGTCCTGTCGGTTTTAAGATGTACCCAGAATGACCGGCGGTAGTGTGCGGGGAAGCTCACCTTCGTACATCTTTCATGGAGTCTGACCCCTTGGTTCATGACCCCTTGGTTCATGGAGTCTGACCCCTTGGTTCCATTCGTACATATATCTTCATGGAGTCTGACCCCTTGGTTGTGACCCCTTAGTTGCGGTTAGTCAGCCATCATCATTCAAGCCAGCCAAAAAATCGTCGATTGCGGTCCGGGCAGTCGGTTCATTCAATGTTGGCGCATGGCCGCGGTGAGGCACCTCGACGGACTGCAGGCCCGGGTGCTTTTCGCGCATGGTTTGTACGCAGCCCGGCGCGAGAATGTCGGAGCTCTCTCCGCGCACTACCAGCATGGGGATGGCCGCACTGGCTTCGAAAACGGGCCACAAATCAGGCGGTACCGCTCCGGACTTCTCATCGGACATAGGCTGTGAAATAGCTGGATCGTAGGCCAGTACCGGCACACCGTCCACATCGCGATAGATACCGCGGGTAAAGTCTTCCCACTCCCGATCACTGAAGTCGGGGAAAGCAACCGCATTGGTTTCCTTCGCCTGGGCAATAGCTTCTTGCCAGTCGCTGACCGGCTTTGACTTACCCACATAGGCTTTGATGCGATCCAGTCCCGCCTGGGCAACTTCGGGGCCGATGTCATTAATGATCATGCCGCGAATGCGCTCAGGCTGCATGGCTGCCATCACAAAGGCCATCAGCCCCCCCATGGAGGTGCCGCACAGTATCACCCGATCAACGTCGAGGTCGGCCAGCAGAGTGAACATATCCCTGACGTAGGTTGCCGGAGCGTAATTGGCGCTATTGCTATCGTATTCAGATAACCCGCGGCCGCGATTGTCTACGGAAATCACCCGGTAACGTTCGCTGAGATGCTCCGCCAGGCCGGCAAAGTCTGCTGAGTTGCGAGTCAGGCCGTGCATGCACAGTACAGTTTTCGCAGTGGTGCCGCCATCACTGCAGAGATAGTCGCGGGCGTAGAGTCGCAGGCCGTCGCTACTATAATAGTAGTGATCACGATAGTTAGTCATACGCCTTACCCCTGTATTCAGCGCGCAACTCACGCTTGAGAATCTTGCCATTAGGATTGCGTGGCAACTCGTCTCGCAGAATGAGCTCCGCCAGACGCTGCTGCTTACCGAGACGAGTGTTGGCCCATTCCAGTATGGCCGCGGGGCTGACATCGTCATTCGTCGGCACCACAAGGGCAACGGGCGTCTCTCCCCAGCGCTTGCTGGGCAGCCCGATCACCGCCACATCATCTACATCGGGATGTTCAAACAATACCGCCTCGATATCCTGCGGATAAATGTTCTGGCCACCAGAGAGGATCATGTCTTTCTTGCGGTCCACGATGTACAGAAAACCCTGCTCGTCTAGGTAGCCGATATCCCCGGAGCGCAACCACTGTACAGCCCTGTCATCAATAAACTGGGCATCCAGGGTGGCCTTATCCCTGCCCCAATAGCCGGGCATGGAGATGCGTCCGCGGGAGACCACTTCACCGGCCTGGTTTGCCGGCAACACCTCGTCGTCGTCACTGACGATACAGATGTCAGTGCCGATCAATGGTTTACCAACGCTGGACCAACGCCCTTCCGCTTCCTCCGGTTCCAGGGTGGTGATAATACCCTCTGTCAGCCCATACAACTCGATAATGCCGCAGGAGAAGAGGGAAAAAATGTCCCGCTTGAGAGACTCGTGCAACGGGGAGCCACAACTCATCATCGCCTGCATGCTACTGACGTCACCACCGTCTGCCTTGAGCGTTTCAATCACCCTCTGGTACTGGATCGGCACCATGGACGTGTGTGTAATGCGTTCCATTTCCATGGCCTGCAAGAATTCGCCGACATCAAACCTGGCATGGACGACCAGCGTCCCCCCGGCAAGCAGGGTACAAAGCATAGACACCCAGGAGATGTTGGAATACAGGCCAATGGTGAGCAAGGTGCGGGCCGAGCCGTTATAGCGCAATGCGATAGCCAGGTCATAGGCCCAGTCGCGACGACCACGATGGGTATGCAGAATCCCCTTCGGTAGGCCTGTGGTGCCCGAGCTGTAGATAATATTAAGAGGGCTGTCGTCGGCAATGTCTACGGCTGGTAATGTGTGGGGCTGGCCAGCACATAGCGTGTCAATACTTGTCCAACCTTCCTCACCTTCATCGTCGGTCACCAGCAGTGTCAAGGCCTGAGGCAGGGTATCCAGGATCCCCCTGATCCGACCCACCTGGTCCCGGGTGGCAACCACCGCAACCACGCCGGCATCAGCAAGCATGCCCGCAAGCGCCTGATCATTTACCGAGAGGTTAATGGGAACAGAGCAGGCACCGGCAGCCATGGTGCCGTAGAGGGCCTGGATCATGGGCAAACCATTGGACATGACGATGCCGACCCGATCGCCAACTTCTATTCCACGCTCGATCAAGCCATGGGCAAAGCGGTGGTTGGCAGCGCAGAAGTCGCTCCAGGACCAGCGCTTCTCGCCGCAGATCACCGCAGACTTGTCGGCGCGCCATTTGCCATGCAGGGACAGAATCTCAGGCAGCAGCGGGGCGGCTGATTCAATTCTATTCACAGCGGAATCCTAACGTTCGATTAAAAGAAGGCCGCAGCTGGCACTGCGGCCAGGAAAGCCGGGGCGCTTCTGCCCCGGAGCGCCCACAATCAGAAGCGATACTCAACCGTGGCACTGACGGTCAGTGGCGGTGCGTAAAAGACCGTGGTGTTGTCTTCCAGACCCAGGGTTGAAGGGCAGCCGCCCGAGCCAAAAC
Source organism: uncultured Gammaproteobacteria bacterium (assembly GCA_963840725.1). GTDB lineage: Bacteria > Pseudomonadota > Gammaproteobacteria > Pseudomonadales > Halieaceae > CAVWDU01. The sequence goes on from CAWIZY010000003.1 coordinate 9,125, forward strand.
AGTAACCCGCGGTCTTGATCTCCTCGTCAGTGAGATTTTTGCCATACAGACCAAGCAGCCAATTGTCGCTAGCGCTCGTCCACACTACGCTGGCGTTGACCATGTCATAGGAGTCCTGATCGAGGATGGGCGCAGGAACTTCAAACTGGGTGATATCCCCCTTATACGACCAGTTGGCGTTGATGTTCATGTTGCCGCCAAAGGCGCCCATATTGTAGGTAAACCCAACGTAGGCCATTTCTTCCGGCGTGTTCTGTATCTCCCGTTGGTCGGATACATCCACGCCGTTCACGATCCACTCCTTGATATCAGTGTCAAGGAAACTGGCGGCCACCTGCATGCTGAAGTTCTCGGTGAACAGGAAGTTGCCCTCGATCTCGATACCCGATATTTCAGCCTCGCCAGCATTTGTGAGCGTGCCGACAAAGTCGTCGTTGATCCCATCGCCGTTGGTGTCAATACCTACTGAGCCGGGCACCTGCATATCGGAATACTCAGAGTAGAACACCGCGATATTGGTGATCGCACGACCGTCCCAGTACACCGACTTGAAGCCGATTTCATAGGAATCCAGCTGCTCGGGATCGACGCCTTCCTCAACAGCCGGCGTCACCAGGTTGGCACCGCGCGGGTCAAACATGCCCGCCTTGAATCCCTGGCTGTACCCTGCATAAACAGTGATGTCATCAGTCCACAGGTAGCTGACGTTAATGCGCGGCGAGAAATCGTAAAAGGTGCGCTCCGCCTCGTAGTCACTGGTCACCGCGAGCAGCACGGCATCATCATTGCCGAAGAATGGCGAGCCGCCGGCGCCGAGGTAACTACCGCGGAACACATCTGCACTGCGCTTGTCTTCGGTGTAGCGCCCGCCTACGGCAACCGACAACTGATCGGTGAAGTTCCACGTCAAGTCAGCAAACACAGACCAGGATTCGGTATCCACTTTTCCGCCGGTGTACGCTGTGAGCTCACTGCCATATGCTGCGCGCCCGAGTTGGCCTAGCACCACGTCGAAATCGTTGGAGGCTTCCGCGTCGATGTAGTAGAACCCGGTGACCAGATTCATTTGCTCGCTGTTGAACAGCAACTGGAATTCCTGGCTGAACTGCTCATTGTCATAGATTACCGGCGCGTCAAAATCGTCGACGGCCAGGCTGTCGAAGTCGATAACGGACTCGGTGTAATCCTCACGGTCGGCGGTAATGGAGCGGAATGTCCAGTTGTCGCCAAGATTCCAGTCAAGCCCAAGCATCCACCCTTTGGACTGAACTTCATTGTTGCCATTGATGCCGGAGGTCGAGATGTTATCGCTGGCACCTGCGGTGGTGTCATAGATGTCGTTCAATACCGGAGCACCGGAGACCGCTCCCGGGAAGGGACGGTAGCCCGCCACCGCGCTGGAATCATCCTGTGTGTCATCATAGGAGAAGCGCACCAGGATGTCGTCAGTTGGCAGCCATTCCGCGCTTAAACGGTAAGCAAAAATATCCTTGTCATACTGGTCATCGCCGGTGGTCTTGTTCTCCCCATAACCGTCGCGCTGGAAGGACGCCACTGCGCCGCCGACGCGGAAGCTGTCACCGAGGGGCACAGATACCGTTCCGACCAGGTCGACCTGGTCATAGGAGCCGTAAGTACCTTTGAGTGAGCCACTGAATTCATCGCTGAGTCGGCGAGTTACATACTTGATCGCGCCGCCCACGGTATTGCGTCCGTAGAGCGTACCCTGCGGACCGCGCAGTACCTCGATACGTTCCACATCGTAAATATCCAGCACCGCTGCCTGCGGCCGCGCCAGAAAGACGTCGTCGAGGTACAAACCTACGCCCTGCTCATACCCCGCCAGCGGGTCCTGCTGACCGACACCGCGAATGAACGCGGTCAATGTCGTATTGGTCGCACGGGAGGGTTCAAGCGTGACACTGGGGACCGACTGGGCCAACTCAGTGATATCGGATGCACCTTTGAGTTTCAGAGCATCACCGGACAAAGCCGTCACCGCAATCGGCACATCTTGCAGACTTTCGGAACGGCGGCGAGCGGTAACGACCACCTCCTCCAGCGCGAAACCGGTTTCCTCGCTCTGCGCAACAACGGTGGGGGAACTGACCGCTGTGGCCAGGGCGACTGCAGCAAATAGCGGGGTACGGGCGATTCTTGGTTTCATGATGGAGACCTCTTTTCGAGTTTTATAGTGATAAGAAATCTTCTTGTTACTGGCTGGCATCCTACAGAAGCCGTTTTCAACGTTTGTTGAATTTGTGTGAAAACTTATTCAACATGCGTTGAATTGTCAAGACCCAGTGTGAATTATTTCCAGTCAGGCTGACTGGGCACGCAGCCTGTTGCGTGTCAGCAGCAGGCCAGCCAGACCAAATACCAGGGACGCCAGAATTCCGTAGGTGGCTGATACTGCTGGATTTTCAACGCCCCCAAACAGGTTAAACCAGAGGTGAAGTGCCAACCCGATAGCAGCGGACCCCGCCACTACCCACAGGGGAATATGGCGGCGCACCAACACGCCAAACAGCACCGGCACCAGGGATGCGGCCGCCAGACCATAGACGCCTTTCTGGGCAAAAAGGCCAATCAAGGGAGGCGGGTTCCAGGCCAGCACCACCCCAACCACGCCCACGCCTACCAGCACCCAGCGCGAAAGCACGAGGCCATCGTGGCGCTTACCCGCCAGCGGATGCACGATGTCGTTGACCACCATGGCCGCGAGAGACACCAGGATTCCATCCAGCGTACTCATGCCCGCGGCAAGCAATGTGATGAAAATAAACACCAGGACATATTCTCCCCACACAGAACTGCCGAACTCCTGCAACAGGTACTCCCGCACGACCGTATCCTGCGCCTCCACCTCAAGTCCGGATAGCCGGGCATAGAAACCGATCATCAGCATTAGCGTGAACAGCGAGCCCACGACCACCGTGGTGCCGATGAACTTGTTAATGTCTTTTTCGCTGCGCAGGTAAAGCACCTTGGTGAGAATGTGCGGCTGCAGCATCAGGGCAAAAGTAATAACAAAACCGCTGAGAAACACCGAGAAGAAGTCGAAGTAGAGACTGCTGTCGTTGTTATAGGCTGAGGCGTACCCCTCGCCCACGCTGCGCAAGGCGGCGAAAAAGTCCCCGTCAAAGTACTGCCAACCCTGCAGAAACAGCACCGCTGTAACGAGCATCATCATGATACCCTGCAGGGAATTGGTGTAGGCATGGGCATAGGTGCCCCCCATCAACACATAGGAGAAAACAAACACCAGCACCGCTACCAGGGCCGTTTTTTGATCGATGGGAAACAGGCCGGTCACCAGCAGGCTGCAACCGACAAGTATCAGCACAACAAACGTGATAGACAGCAGATTGATAAAGGCGAAGAACAGACTGAATCCGCGATGGTTGTACCGATAGTATATCCACTGCGGTATGGTCAGGGCGGCGCCACTCTCACCGACGCGCAGAAAGCCTCGAGTCAGTACCAGAAAAGCCGAAAGAATACCCAGCGAACCGGCGACACCATAGTGCAGGTAAGCGGAGAGTCCGTGGACATATACAAAGCCCGGATTGATCACAAACGTTGCCGTGGAGGAAATCGAGGCGGCGAGCGTGATGCCAACGATGTAAGGGCTCATGTCCTTATTACCGATGGAAAAACCCTCCACCGTGCGCGTGCGGCGCATACCCAACCAGGACAGCCAGTAAACCAGCAGGGCGTAGGCTGCCACTAAAAGATACTTGAAAATCTCCGGAGTCATGGGCGCGCCTATGGTCTTAATATCTCTATTTGTATCACAGCATATTCAACAAGCGTTGAATTATCAACTATACTAACCTCTGGCAAGTTTCAATTCAGGTTATTTAATGAGCAGAAAATCCCCCAGTCCGAAGAGCGAACGCATACTCGATGTCGCGGAAGAGCTCTTCGCTTTGCACGGTTACGATGGCGTCACCCTGCGCCAGATTGCCAATGGAGCAGGCGTAGACGTTGCCCTGGCTAGCTATCACTTCGGCAAGAAACTTGATCTTTTCAACGCAGTGTTTGAACGCCGCGCGGTCGAACTGAACGAATCACGATTGAGTGCCTTGCGGAACTGCCAGAAAAAAGCGGGGCATGGAGGCCCGAGTGTGGAAGAGATAATTGAGGCTTTTTTACGGCCGCTGGAAATCGCCCAGGAAACCGGCGACCAGGGCTGGACCAACTATCTCGCACTGATCGCATACGTCAATAACTCACCCTACTGGGGGCAAAAGATGATGTCCAAACTGTTTGACAAGCTGGTGCTGGAATTCATCGAAGCCCTGCGTGAGGCACTGCCCGGCGCACGTGATGAGGACCTGTACTGGTGCTACCATAATCTATCCGGCGCACTCACCCTGACCCTGGCACAGACAGGTCGCATCGATAGGCTGTCGGGCGGCAAATGCCGCTCCAGCGATTTCGAGGCAGCCTACGACCATATGATTCCATTTTCCGCCGCGGGCTTTCGCGTTGTGTGCAGTGCCACCAAGAGCCGTTAGAACCAAGGGGTCAGACTCCTTGACGATGTCATTGCCAGCCTCAAGAACGAAAATCAACAGCCTGCTATGGATCCCCAATCCCAACTGACCTCCCATCCGCCTCCAGTGCTGCCACATTATCTCCGGTCAGGGATTCCAGGAAAGCCAACAGTTCTGCTACCTGAACTTCGGAAAGATTCAAAGGCCTGATTCTGGGATCGAGCCCCGGATGTGGCACCCCACCCCGGTTGTACCAGCTGACCACACTACTGAGATCGGGAAACGAACCGTCGTGCATATAGGGCTTGGTCAGGGCCACGTTGCGCAGCGAGGGCACCCGAAATAGCCAACGATCCCCGCTTCGCCCCGTCGCCTCGTAGCGACCCAGGTCGTTGGCAGCCGCGGTTTCGAAACTGACCGTGGGCACCACACTGACGCCGGGCGCAAGGCGCACAGGTTCGCGGTCCGCCCCAATGCCCATGGAGCGTGCGTAGCCGACACCGGTATCGTAAAACTTGTCGTTGCTGAAATGCGCGTGATCCTGCTCAACGGTGTGGCAGCTGACACACCCGGCGTCGCGAAAAACCTGCCAGCCCCCTTTGGCCTCAGGGGATAGCGACTCTTCCTTACCAAAATACCAGCGATCGAAGGGTGAATTACCTGACACCAGACCTCTCTGATAACTGGCCAGTGCCATGCCGAGAGTCTCGACGGTCAGGCCCTGCTCGAACGCCTCCTCGAATAATCCGTTGTAGTCCTCCGCATTGACGATTGAAGTCAGCACCGCACCGATTGACGGATTGGCCATTTCGTTGTGCAGCAACAGTGGCTGCCAGACCTGATTCGCGAGGGAGTATTCTCGCCCGTCATGAAACAGCACCCGGCGGTATCCCACGTTATACAGCGCCGGTGCATTGCGCTTCACGAAGCGTCCTTCGACCCCTACCGGGGTGCGCACCTCACGCTGGGTAAAGCCCTGTTCGGGCACATGACACATGCCGCAGGACAGAGAGCCGTTGACCGAAAGGCGGCGATCAAAAAAAAGCTTGCGGCCCAGGGCGATCTTTCTCGCAGTCGGTGGGTTACGCACGGGAGTGTCCATAGCCGGAAGGCCCAGGGGCGGCTTGCGGATATTTTCCAGCAGCGGCGCAGGCTTGCCAACATTATGCGGTACTACCCGGGACAATGGAGGCTGGTCAGCTGCCCCGCTCGCTATGCCTGCCAGGCAAAACAGAAGCAGCGCCAATAAGCACCGGGCAATCGGACCAATGCTTTGTACTCGACTGGAAAAGTCGGCTTTTTCAGCTAGGCTTAATGCGAAAATCATAATCAGGCGAGGCGTATCATGCGATTCCTGTTTGTGTTTGCCTTTTTGTTTTCCCTGTCGGCCTCTGCCGACGAAACCTGTATGTCTCCCTACATGGCCAAGATAGAAGGTCAGGAGGACTTCGTCTACATCTGGACGCTCGGTCTGGAGGGAATCGGTGACGAGCAGGACAAGTTGGTGACCGTCGGCGTCAATCCGAACTCTGACAACTTTGGCAAGGTGGTTCACTCATTGTCTGTTGGCGGGCGCAACGAAGCGCACCACTCGGGCCTCAGCGACGACAGGCGCTACTTGTGGGCCGGGGGGCTGGATACCAATAAGATTTTCATCTTCGACGTGCATACGGACCCGGCCAAACCGACTTTGCATAAAACCATCAACGACTTTGTCAGCAAGAGCGGCGGAGTAGTAGGGCCTCACACCCACTATGCCCTCCCAGGCCGCATGCTGATTACCGGGCTCTCCAACAACCGCGACCACGGTGGTCGCACCGGCATGGTGGAATACACCAATGCCGGTGACTACATCAAAACCTACTGGATGCCCACCGACGATAACCTGCAGGGGGCGGCCAAGAATGGTCAGTTCGCCGACGGCTACGGCTATGACCTGCGCGCCCTGCCTCGCCGCAATGTAATGGTAAGCTCCTCCTTTACCGGCTGGAATAACTACATGATGAACCTCGGGGCGATGATGGCCGATCCCGAGGCAATGAAAGCGTTCGGAAACACCGTGGTAGTCTGGGACCTGCATGCGCGCAAGCCCATCAAAGTACTCGACGTACCCGGCGCTCCGCTGGAAGTCCGTTGCGCCTGGAACGAGAAGCATGACTACTGCTTCACGACCACGGCCCTGACCTCCAAGGTCTGGCTGATCTATCTCGACGATCAGGGAGAATGGCAGTCGCAACAGGTTGGCGATATTGGCGATGCCGCCAAGATTCCCCTGCCGGTGGACATCTCCATCACCAAAGACGACACGCGCTTGTGGATCAACACCTGGAACGACGGCATGACCCGATTGTACGACATCAGCGACCCATTCAATGCCGAGCAATTATGGGAGAAGAAGATCGGTGAGCAAGTGAACATGGTGTCCCAGAGCTGGGACGGCAAGCGTCTGTACTACACCTCGTCCCTGCTAGGTAACTGGGACAAAACAGCCCCCGAGGGGCCGGACCTGCAATACTTCAAGCTCTATACCTACGACGGCCAGAAGCTGGAGCAGGCTATGGCCATTGATTTCATCGCCGAGAAACTGGGCGCTCCCCATCAGATGCGCTTTGGCGCCTACTCGCTCTACGGGGACAAGGTCTCAATACGTTGAACCACGCTCTGGAACTGCTACGCCGGCTCTCCTTCGGCGCAGTGCTGCTCTGCGTCAGCGCTTCAGTTGCTGCGGAAACGTCTACCACGGTCCTTGCCCCGGGTTACGGGCCGTTAAAATTTGTGCCACCGGCTGTCGGCAGCTATGAACTGCCACCGCTCGGCAAAGCGCAGGACGGCGCTGTTATCGACAAGAACAGAAAAGCCCTGCGCCTGTACGACCTGATTGGCGATAAGCTGGTGGTTATGGGGTTCATCTACACTCACTGTCCAGATCTGAACGGTTGCCCACTGGCCAGCTACGTCATGAAACAACTGCAGATGCGCCTGCTGGAGACCGCTGAGTTAAAAGACAAGGTGCGGCTGATCAGCCTAAGCTTTGACCCGCTCCTCGATACCCCGGATGTGATGCGCGACTACTCGATGCACTTTCGCCGCAAGGGCTTCGACTGGCGCTTCCTCACAACAAACTCGGAGGCTCAACTGCACCCCATCCTCGAGGCCTACGGCCAGTATCGCAACATGTTCTATAACGAGGACGGCAGCTACTCCGGCACCATGTCCCACATCCTGCGAGTCTATCTTATCGACAATGACCGGCGCATCCGTAATATCTACAGCGCAGGCTTCCTGCACGTGGACACAGTGATGAACGACCTCCGCACACTGCAACTGAATGAAGTGTCCAAATAATGGAACCAAGGGGTCAGACTCCTTGATCGCCTCCTCCATCCACTACTCGCTGCGATCGCCGGTCACCTCCCCATCCCAAGCTAATGGGACGCCGGTTAACTTTCGACAACATATCAGCCTTGAACTTATCAGAACCAAAGGCCCAAGCCTGGTTTGTCGCATAGCGCAATTCGTCCAGTAGGCGAGGTGGAATTTCTTCCTCGAAGAGCCCCTGATAGCGACGCTGCCGCTCCAGAGAAGATTGACCCAATCCCCGATACAAAATATGGGGTGTTAAGAGATCGCACGGCGCGCCGAGAGCGTTAGAGTGATAACTGGACCAGGGATAGTCCTCCGGAGTACTGACCATGTTTGCCCGGACGGGGTTGAGTTCTATGTATTTTGAGACAGTGAGAAAATAATTGTCAGTATCGATGAGCGTTGACTTATAGCGTCCCTCCCATAGCGTACCGGTTCGCCCGTAACGATCATTGAAATACCTGACGTATTTCCGTCCCAATGACTGCATCATTTTGCCGCAATTACCAGAGCCTGCTGGTGTCAGCAGGAGGTGAACATGATTTGTCATCAATGCGAACGCGTGTATGGCCACACCGCTCGAATCGGCTGCCTCTGAAAGATATTCGAGGTAGCAACGATAGTCGTTCTCTTCCTCGAAGCAGGGCGCCCGGTTATTGCCCCGCTGTATCACATGGTGCGAGCAGCCAGGCACATAAAGTCGGGCCATCCTGGCCATACATTGGTCCGGTGGGGTTTGAGATGTGCCCAGGATGACCGACGATGGTTTGTCGGGGAAGATCAAATTCGCGCATCATTCATCGAGTCTGACCCCTTGACCTTTGACCTCATGGAGTCTGACCCCTTGACCTGACCTCATGGAGTCTGACCCCTTGACCTGACTGCTCAACGCTGGGCAGAGATCAGTAGCGCACACCGGCCGGCGGGGTGAAGCTATCCAATACAGAGAGGTAGTTCTCGCGTTCGTAATCCGCCGGGTTGGCGGCATTGCGATAGCTCAGGCTGCCCTGCATCTGGCGGACGGAGTCGTACTCATGCTCCTGCAGCCACCCCGACAGCTCATCCAACATACCTGAGAGACGCCCGGGCCCCCGTTCCAGCAGTACACTGCACAATTGCACCACGTTGGCCCCCGCCAGCAGTGCCTTCAGCACGTCCTCGGTCTGGTGGAAGCCGCCAGTGGTAGCCAGGTCAATGTCCAGCGCGCCGCGCAACATCGCCGCCCAGCGAACTCGCAGCAGGGATTCATAGGATGAGGACAGTTCCAGCGCGGGCTCCACGGCCAGGGTCTCCAGATTGATATCACTCTGGTAGAACCGGTTAAAGATCACCACCGCGTCGGCGCCCGAAGTCTGCAACTGCCTGACCAGGTGTATCGGCGAGGAAAACTGCGGCGATAACTTGACGGCTATGGGCAGGCTGACTTCGGAGCGCAGGTGCTTCAGCACCTCGAGATAGCGCTGTTCCACATCCAGTGCCGTCTCCGTGATATCGGCTGCCACGTAGTACACATTGAGTTCCAGGGCATCCGCACCCGCCTGTTCCAGTTCTCGGCCGTAGTCTACCCAACCCTCATTGCTGATGCCGTTGAGGCTGGCAATGACGGGGATTTCCAGGCTGGCCTTCAAGGCCTGCAATTGAACCAGGTATTTGTCCAGGCTGCCCTGGTAGCCCGGCTGGTCTGGGAGAAAACTGCTGGCCTCGCCGTGACCCAGAGTCTGGTGCTGGATGAAGCGATCATACTGGCGTTCTTCTGCCAGAATCTGCTCCTCAAACAGGGAGTACATCACCAGAGCGGCAGCGCCGGCATCCTCCAGGTGACGAGCGCTATCGAGCGTCTTGCTCAGCGGCGAAGCTGAAGGCACCAGTGGATTCTTCAGCTCTAACCCCAGGTAGTCAACGCGCAAATCTGTCATATCACTCTCCCCTATTCCCGGCCCGGTTCGTCCGCCGGTGACCACGACATCGCGGCCAGCTGCTGGTAGCGGTAAAAGCGTTGAGCGACGTCCTGCTCTGCCTGGGCAAAGAGCGTTTCAGCCCTGTCCGGGTCGGCGTACCACAACATATTGAAACGGGTCTGGCCGTTGACGAACTCCCGGTAGGGAACCGACGGCGGTTTGCAATCCAGCTTGAGAGGGTTCTGCCCCTGATCGGCCCGCCGTGGATCAAATCGAAACAGGGGCCAGTGGCCACTGTTGACCGCCAGATCCTGCTGCTGGTGGTTCAGGGACATGTCCACGCCGTGTGCGATGCAGGGCGAGTAGGCAATAATCAGCGAAGTCCCCGGATAGGACTCTGCCTCCAGAAACGCGTTGAGGGTCTGGGTGTCCTTGGCGCCATAAGCCACATGAGCGACATACACGTTCTCGTAATCCATCGCCAGGCGGGCCAGGTCTTTCTTGCCGGTGGATTTACCGCCGGCCGAAAACTTGGCAACCGCACCCCGTGGTGTCGCCTTGGAGGTCTGCCCACCGGTGTTGGAGTACACCTCCGTATCCAGTACCAGAAGATTGACGTTGCGCCCCGAGGCCAGCACGTGATCCACCCCACCGAAGCCGATATCGTAGGCCCAGCCGTCACCCCCCATGATCCAGACACTCTTGTGGCAGAGATTCTCGGCATGCTGGTGCAACATCGCCGCAAGGGGATGCCCCGATAAAGCCAGCTCCTGTCGCAGCTGTTCCACCCGTTCGCGCTGCTCATGAATCTCGGCCTCGTCACGCTCGGGGCATGCCAGTATGGCTTCAGCCAGCCCCGGGCTGAGGGCATCACTCAGACTGTTAAGCAGCTGCTGCGCGCGATCCCGCTGGCTGTCGATAGCTATCCGTATACCCAGTCCGAACTCGGCATTGTCCTCGAACAGGCTGTTGTTCCACGCCGGCCCGCGCCCCGCTGCATTGGTCCGCCAGGGCGTGGTCGGCAGGTTGCCCCCGTAAATGGAGGAGCAACCGGTGGCGTTGGCAACCAGCATTCGGTCGCCAAACAACTGGCTCGCCAGTCGGACGTAAGGTGTCTCACCGCAACCCACGCAGGCGCCGGAAAACTCGAAGTGGGGCTCTGTCAGCATGGAGCCTTTCAAGGTATTGAGTTTTATTTCCCTATGGTCGTACTCTGGCAGACCGATAAAGAAGTCCCAGTTAGCCACCTCCGCGTCACGCAAAGCCTCCTGCGGCGCCATGTTCACCGCCTTGCGGCTGCTGTTGGACTTGTCGCGGATCGGGCAAATATCCACACAGAGTGAGCAACCGGTGCAGTCCTCCGGCGCCACCTGGTAACTGATATGAACCCCCTGGGGGAAATCTTTGCCCTTGATCTGAATGCTCTTGAAGGTCGGGGGTGCCTCGGCCAGTTGCTCCTCGGCAAACGCCTTGGAGCGAATAGCGGAATGGGGGCAAACGAACACGCATTTACCACAGTGCGTGCAGAGCTCGGTTTCCCATACCGGTATTTCCAGCGCCAGATTGCGCTTCTCATAGGCGGCAGTACCCAGGGGCCAGGTGCCGTCGTCCGGCAGCAGGGATACCGGGATCAGATCTCCCCGGCCGGCAAGGATCTCACCGGTCACCCGCCTGATGAAGTCCGGGGCATGATCAGGCAGGTCCACACCGGTCTTGAGCACGCTGGTAACCTGTTTCGGCACTGCCACCGGGTGCAACTCGGCCAGAGTGCTGTCAATGGCCTCGATGTTCAAGGCGGCGATGCGCCGGCTTTTGCGACCGTAGGTCTTTTCCACCGCTTCCTTGATCGCGGCGATCGCCTCTTCCTGGGGTAGCACACCGGAAATGCCAAAGAAGCAGGTTTGCATGATGGTGTTGATCCGCTTACCCATACCCGCATCCTGGGCCACACGGTAAGCGTCGATGACAAAGAATTTCAACTGCTTGTCAATAATGTGTCGCTGATAAGATTCCGGCAGCGTGTCCCAAACAGACTCGGGGCCAGCCTCGGCATTGAGCACAAACGTGCCACCAACGGCGGCTTTTTCCAACATGTCATAGCGGTCCAGGAACGCCGGCTGGTGACAGGCCAGAAAATTGGCCTCCCCGTCTTCCACCAGGTAAGCGGAATGAATGGCTTGTTCGCCAAAACGCAGGTGAGAGATGGTCACAGCACCTGACTTTTTTGAATCGTAGACGAAATAGCCCTGAGCATGGAGTTCAGTTTTTTCGCCGATGATCTTGATCGAATTTTTGTTGGCGCTAACGGTACCGTCGGAACCCAGGCCATAAAAAAGCGCCTGAAAGCTGCTCTTATTTGCGTTGCTGCGAAAGCTGTCATCCCAATCCAGGCTGGTATTACCGACATCGTCATGAATACCAATCGTAAACCCGTTGCGCGGTATTTCGCTCTCCAGTTCTCGATACACCGCCGCTACCATTGCGGGGGTAAATTCCTTGGAGGACAGGCCGAAGCGCCCACCGACCACCCTGGGCATAGCAGCCCGGCGCTCCATCGCCAGCGCCGTCACCACGTCTTTGTAAAGTGGCTCGCCGTCAGCCCCTGGCTCCTTGGTGCGGTCGAGTACAGCGACCGATTGCACGCTGCGGGGCAAGGCGGACACCAGCAGCCGGCTGTCCAGCGGACGGAACAGGCGCACCTGCAAAACGCCTATTTTTTCGCCCCGGCCCTGGAGGGTATCTACCGTTTCACGCACGGTCTCCGCCCCCGAGCCCATGATCACAATCACCCGCTCGGCGTCCTGCGCGCCATAGTACTCGTACAGGTGATACTGCCGACCGGTGGCAGCCCCGTACTCGTTCATAAGCTGCTGTACTATACCGGGGAAGGCTGCGTAGTAAGGGTTGATGGCCTCTCTGGCCTGGAAAAACACATCCGGGTTCTGGGAACTGCCTCTCAGCACCGGCTGCTCCGGTGACATGGCCCGCTGGCGATGGCGCGACAGGGCGCTTGCATCGGACAAATCCAGCAACATTTCCCGGGTAGGCAGCTGCACCTTGCTCACTTCGTGGGAGGTACGAAAACCGTCAAAGAAATGCAGGACGGGAATCCGGCCGCGCAGGCTCGCCTCCTGGCTGATAAAAGCGAAGTCCAGTGCCTCCTGTACCGAATTGGAGCAGAGCATGGCGAAACCGGTGCTGCGGGCTGCCATCACATCACTGTGGTCGCCAAAGATGGAGAGCGCGTGGGTGGCCACCGTGCGTGCCGCCACATGAATCACCGCAGGGGTCAACTCGCCGGCAATCTTGAACATATTCGGCAACATCAACAGCAGCCCCTGAGAGGCAGTAAAGGTTGTCGACAGGCTGCCGGCTTGCAGGGCACCGTGTATAGCCCCGGCGGCGCCGGCTTCACTCTGCATCTCGACCACTGCCGGGACCGTGCCCCACAGGTTGGGACGCCCCTGCGCACTCCAGTCATCGCAATGCTCTCCCATAGGCGAGGCCGGCGTGATCGGATAGATGGCGATGACTTCATTGAGCAAGTGCGCAATGTGCGCAACCGCTTCGTTACCGTCTAACATGGCTGTTTGCTGCGCTGACATAGCAAGCCCCCAGGCAGGCTGAAACCTGTTGTGTAAGCCTCTACTATGTATCGGGGAACACAAGATTTCCTTGAGATAGCGCAACGAAAGCCCTTCCACGCACACTTATTCATTGCCACGCGGGCCCGCCGATGGGACATTTAGAGGGAGCGACCAGTCGCAGGGCCGTCAACCAACGCCGCTCAAAGTAACGGCATGTCGAGCGCCAGCCAGCGAAGAAAAACGCGCGCAATCCGCAATTCTCAGAGTATTCGCGCCTTAAAATGCCCGGAAAAAACGGAAGGACATATGCCTGATCAGCCGGAAAACTCGGTGGCCTGGTACAGCCAAACCCCCGACCAACTGATGACAACGCTGCACAGCAGCGCTAATGGCCTGAGCTCCGCAGATGCGGCCGCACGCCTCCTGGTAGCCGGCCCCAACGAGATCGAATTCAAAAAAACGCCCGCCTGGGTGCGCTTTTTACGGCAATTCAATGACCCCATGGTCATTATCCTGATGATCACCACGGTAGTGACCGGTACGCTTACCGTCATGGGTAGCCCCATGCTGCCGGATACCATTGTTATCGCCAGTGTCGTCCTGCTCAATGCCATACTGGGTTTTGTCCAGGAGGGTAAAGCTGAGGGTGCCCTGGATGCACTGCGCAACATGATGGTGCAGGAATGTCTGGCACTGCGCGACGGCAATCAGCAGCGCACGGCGGCCAGGGAACTGGTACCCGGTGACGTCGTGGTGCTGGAAGGTGGCGACAAGGTGCCCGCAGACGTTCGCTTTCTCGAAGTCAGTGATATCCACGTTGATGAGTCTTCGCTCACGGGCGAGTCGGTCCCGGTGCAAAAAGTCATCGATGCGCTGGCGGGTGAAGACCTGGTGCCGGGCGACCAAAAAAATACCGGGTTTTCCGGCACCTACGTGACTCGAGGTACCGCCAGAGCGGTTGTGGTCGAAACCGGCCGACACACGGTTTTTGGTCAAATCGCCGACATGGTCAAAGAAGTCGAAACCGGCATCACCCCCCTGCAAAAGAAAATGAAAGCCTTCGTAAAGACGCTCATCGTAGCCATTCTTATCGTCGGGGCGTTCAATTTCGGCTACGGGGTTTACCTGGGTTATACCACCACCTACAGCTTCCTGGGTGCCGTATCGTTGGTGGTCGCCGCCATGCCGTCCATGCTGCCGGCACTGGTAACATCCATCCTCGCCCTGTCCGGCATTGTGATGGCCGGGCGCAAAGCGCTGATCCGCAACCTCCCCGCAGCAGAAACACTGGGAGCCACTTCGGTTATCTGCTCAGACAAGACCGGCACGCTGACTGAAAACCGCATGACCGTCACCCGCGCGTATGCCGGCGGCAAGGTCTACGAGGTCAGCGGTACCGGCTACGATATTCAGGGCCAGTTCTTACTCGAAGGTGAGGCCATTGCGGCATCAGCTGTTCCCGCCCTGATGCGGTTACTCGAATGCGGATTCTACTGTAATAACGCCCACCTCAGCGGCAAGGGAGGTACCGGCGACCCCACCGAGCTGGCCCTGCGGATCTCCGGCGCAAAGGCGGAGTTGGTTGTGGATGGGGTCCACAGGCAGGTGGAAATCCCCTTCGATTCTACTGCCAAGTACATGGCGGTACTGGTAGAGCGGGCTGGGCTCCGCACCATATTGGTTAAGGGGGCACCTGAGGTGGTCGTGCAGATGTGCAGCACCGAACTGGATACCAAGGGTGAACCTCAGGCCTTTGATCCCGAGTCCGCCCTGCAGGCGGCAAAGGATTTTGCCCAGGATGCGCTGCGCACGCTGGGGTTTGCCGTGAAAGAGCTGCCCCCGGAGCAAAGCGAACTCAGCCATAAAGACCTCCGTGACCTGTGCTTTGTTGGCTTGCAAGGCATCATCGACCCTCCCCGAGCCGCCGCGATCGTTGCCATCGAAGAGTGCAGGCAAGCCGGCATCCGGGCGGTGATGATTACTGGTGATCACCCCGACACCGCTCAGGCCGTTGCCCGGCAATTGGGTATCGAGGCGGACCAGGTAGTGGCCGGGGCCGCACTCAGCAAACTGGATGACAGCAAACTGCGTGAGGTGACCGAAGAGGTGTCCGTGTTTGCTCGGGTTGCGCCCGAGCATAAAAAGGCCATCGCCCAGGCCTTACAAGCCAACGGCCATGTGGTGGCCATGACCGGCGACGGGGTTAACGATGCACCCGCACTCAAAGCGGCCGATATCGGTATCGCCATGGGTATCAGCGGCACTGAGGTGGCCAAGGAAGCCTCGGATATGGTGCTGGCCGATGACAACTTCGCCACCATTGTCGCTGCCGTCGAGGAGGGGCGTCACGCCTGGAACAATCTGCAAAAGGCCATTCTGTACACGCTGCCCACCAATGCCGCCCAGGCCCTGCTCATCATGGGTGCCGTACTCCTCGCCACCCAGGTGCCGATCTTTTCGGCCCGCTTTGTGCTGGAGCCGGTGCAGATTCTGTGGATCAACCTGCTCGACTCGGTGTTGCTGACCATGCCTCTGATGATGGAGCCCAAGGAAAAGGGCCTCTTACGAGCACCACCGCGCGCACCCGATGCACAAATCATTAACTCTCTGTTCCTGCAGCGGGTAATCGTGATCGGCTTGGCCATCGCGGTGCCGGGCTTTCTGATCTATCATCACTTCGGCGCCGCAGCGGTGGTCAATGGAGTCGTCGTTGATGAGCTCTTGCTGACCCAGGCTCAGACCGCCGCCTTCTGGGGCATTCTGTTGGCCCACTTCGGTTATGTGGTGTCCGCGCGCTCTATCTACGATTCGGTATTCACCCTGAACCCCTTTTCCAACCGCTGGCTATTGCTCGGCATCACCCTGAGTATTGCGATCCGCTTTATCCCGACCCTGGTGCCAGAGGCCTCGGCACTGTTTAGAACCGCGCCATTCCCAACCGAATGGTGGCCCCTGATCCTGTTGTGTTTCTTCCCCAGTTTTCTGGCCATAGAAACCGACAAGGCCCTGCGCAAACTCTGGTCATAAAAGTAAAGTAGCGTTTCGTTAAAGTGTTTGATCAGTCGGGCCGCGCGGGCGTTACTCCCTCGGTAGCGCCATCCTGGAGCGAGAGTCCGGCTTTGTGGAACCGGTAAGTGGAGATTGCCCGGTAAACAACTCCGAGCACCTTGCCGAAGGCCTGGGTATGGGTGGCTCG
Source organism: uncultured Gammaproteobacteria bacterium (assembly GCA_963840725.1). Classification (GTDB taxonomy): domain Bacteria; phylum Pseudomonadota; class Gammaproteobacteria; order Pseudomonadales; family Halieaceae; genus CAVWDU01. Next base: position 25,671 of record CAWIZY010000003.1, read on the forward strand.
ATTGGCCGTCAGTCGACAGCAGGCAGTCGGATGCAGCGCAAGATCGATATCAGGCTGATAGCCAGAAGCAGCAGCAACACCGCGGAAGTACCAAGATAACTATCCAGAATACCCAGCCCCGCACCACATACCAGGAACACGCCGATGACCGTGTTGCTCACAGCCGTATACTGTGACCGGTTTTCACTGCTTGCCATGTCGAGCAGATAGGTTTTCCGGCCCACTCTCGAGCCCTGGTGGGCAACGGCGGCACCAAACAGCAGCGATGCGCCGGCCAGCGGATTGCTCATCAGGCCAGGGGCGCCATGGAATAGTACCAGGGTAGCGCTAACCACTAGCATGGAAAAGGCAGCAGATGCCGCCATGACATACTGCGACGCCAGGTCCGACCAGCGACCCCAAATGGGTCCTGAAAGCAGACCTGCGGCTCCCTCCGCGAACAACAGAACGGCGAGTGTGGAGGCCGCGCCATTGCCTGAACGCTGGATCAGAATTACGATATAGGGAATGGCGAAGGCGGTAGACACCAGCAACATTCTGGCGATGACGAAGTCGCGGAAATGCCGGTCGCTGGTCAACAGGCTGAGGCTGGAGATTGCCTCGGTGATAGCATTGCCACCTCCCTCAGTGGCCCCGGGTGTCTCCGGAATGCCTGCGTAGACAGAAGCCGCTAAAAGCCACAGAAGCATAGCGACGCCCAAGAGTAACGCGAAAACGGCGGTATCGCCGGTACCGCTGCCAGGCCCCGGCGCCAGCCACAGTATCGCGGCCACCGACAGTGTTGCCAGCCCGGCCGCCGAAGCCGCCCAGCCGGTGAGGCGGCCGCGGCGAGACTTGGAAACCGTCTTCCCGAGGACATCCTTGGCTGCTACTGAGCAGACGCCGCGGGCCAGGCTGAAAACCGCGAGCAGCGCCACGATAATCCATGATGCCGTCGGCCCAGGCAGGGTGATGAGTGCGACGATCATCCCCAGCAGTGCGAGAGCCTGCCCCAGGCTACCGGCCACCCAGAACCACTTGCGCACCGGGTGCTGGCGAATGAATTGGGCCACAAACAGCTGGGGCAGCAGGGACAGGGACTCCCGCAGCGGAACAAGTAGCGAGATGAGAAATGGCGGCGAACCAATGGAGGACAGCATCCAGGCCAGCACCAGTCTGCTGCTAGTCAGCGCGTCACCCAGCTTGGTGAGGGCCTGTGAGGCCAACTGGGCGAAAAAGGCACGAGGCTGATCGTCGCAGGCGGCTTCGGGGATATCGCGGCAAACGCGCGCGTCCTCCTCTGCCACCAGCATTTCGTATAGCTTGTCGTAATCGGGTCCGGCACTAGTCATGCAGTCTCTACGACCGTGATGCACGTATGGTTCAGTCTTCGTTGGCTGACGCCAGAGTGTGGGCGGAGCCTGCCGATTCAGCCGCGCTGGTCTCTAAGGGGTATGTTTGCTGTTTGAATGCTTCAGAAACACAAGAGAGTCGCTTGTGCCTGGCCGGTAGATCAGTGCGCCTCAAGCAGGTGTGGGTGTCCTGTTTCAGTTTATGGGTGTCCTGATTCCGTTGAATAGCCGCCTTAACAAGCACATGTTGCCGGACTGGTTTTCCGCTGCGCTCCAAACCAGCCGCAAATGCGGGCGTTATGTGCCACTCCAACGTCAGCGCGTAATTCCATGAACAAGCCATATTCGCAGACTACCATCTTCTTAAGCATTGCCAGCATTGTCCTCACCGCAGCAGTGTTGTTCGCGGGTTCCCCTCAATATGGGCCAATCTCAGAAACCTGGAAGCACATATCAATACCAGCGCTGCTGGCTATCAGTTTTGATAGTGTAAATAGTCTTTCGCACATTTTCTCGGGGGCTCCCCGGTCCCTGGTCATGCTACCGAGTGGATGGCCTCCTGATCCATCTCATTGAGAAGTTTCATGTTCATGTACTTGCGGGTGCCCCACGTGGTGCTGGAGCCATGCCGCAATCTGGCTGCCACCAGCATCAATGCTGAGTTGCCATCCGGGAATGCCCCGACAACTTTGGTGCGCCGCCTCGCTTCCTTGAGAAGTCGCTCCATCGGATTGTTGGTCTTGATCTTCAGCCAATGCTGCGGTGGATAGGCATAGTAAGCCAGGGTTTCATGGATCGAGTTCTCCACCAGTTCCGCAGCGGCACTGAGCTTCATGGACTGTAGCTTCGTGATCACATCTTTTGATTTGGTCTCCGCCGCCTCTCGGCTCTCCTGTGCATGAATCGCCTTGAGCATGGCGGCCACTTCACGCATTCTCCCGCGGGGCACGTGGGAGAATACATTGCGGTAGAAGTGGACCGCGCAGCGTTGCCAGTCGGCGTCAGGAAACACCTCAGCTGCAGCCTCGGCCAGGCCAATGCAAGCATCAGAGATGATCAGCCTGACGCCCTTCAGGCCGCGCTTCTTCAACTCCTTGAGGAAGCCCGGCCAGCCGGCCTTATCTTCCTTGTGGCCCTCTGAGACGCCCAAAATGCGCCGGTAACCCTCACTGTCGACACCGATGGCCGCCAGGACTGAAACATTCTTGATCTCGCCGCCCCAGGAGCGTTTGAGCACAATGCCATCCAGGTAGACGTAGGCAAAATCACCCTCGATCTTCTGGTTGCGCCAGCGCTCGATGTGCTTATAGACCTTCTTGTTGAGATTGGAGACGGTGCCGGAGGAGACCCGGGTGCCCCACAGCGCCTCCGTGACATCCTCCACCCGCCGGACTGAGACCCCGGCCAGGTACATCTGGACAATGGCTTCCTCAATCGAGATATCCCGGCGCCGGTAGCGCTCGATAATGGCCGTCTCGAACGTCTGTTTGCGCAGCTTCGGCACTTTGACCTCGACTTCGCCAGCTTTGGTATGGAGCTTGCGCTTATAGCTCCCGGCCCGCGTATCGACGCGATCCGGGGAGTGCTCGTAGCGCTGGGCGTTGCACATGTCATCTGCCTCAGCATCGAGCATGGCGTTCAGAGTTTCCTCTACGGTACCCCTGACCATCTCGTCAAGGTGGCCGCGGATCTCGCTCTCATCGATTCGAATAACTTTGCTCAATGGCTTTGTGCTATCGTTCATTTGGGTGGTCCTCTTTTGGTTTGTACAGTGGTTTGGCGATTACTGTTTTATCAAACCGGGGCCACCCCCTTCAAAAAAATGTGCGAAGAAAATTTTACGTTATCCGCTCATTGCTTTTATCCTGGGTTCGGCGCCATTCACACCGGCTCGGGTGCTGGTTTTCTTGGCGGTGCCACTGGCACTGGTGTCAGCTCTACTAGGGTCATGGCGTCTGGCAACTGTTGCTTTATACTTTTCGGTTTCAGCGTGGTCAACGGTACCTGTTGCCAGTGGGTTTTCGATCCGAATCGACTGTGTGCTTGTTACGATGGGGGCGGTCGGAGCGGTTCTCTGTGGAGCGCTGTATGGTAGCTATCGCCGCACTATTCAGCTCATCTAGAGAACAGCAACAGGTGACTGGCCATTCTAGCGATTACTGCGGGTTGCTCGATACAGGCTGTAGCCCGGTTGCAATCCAACCCGTTTGACCTACGCGCATTGGTCTATACTCAGCTACGGATAAACATCGATCTTTGACAGTCCGTCGGATTCAGGGGTCGCACGCGGGACAAGCGGGGAGACAAGGACCATGAGCAAAACACACTTCTATACCGATGAACGCACCTTCTGGCACAGCACCGGTGTGCAGGCCCTGATCATGCCGATCGGTGAATGGGTGGAGCCTCCTGCCGGCAGCTATGGCGCCGATACTCCCGGATCGAAACGGCGTATCCTCAACCTGATTCGTGCCTCCGGCCTGGGCCAAACTGTCTCGATACGCTCCGCCTCCCCGGCACAGCGAGATGACCTGCTGCGCGTCCATCCCGTGGAGTACATTGACCGTTTCAAGGCCGTCAGCGATGAGAATGGCGGCGAGTTGGGGGTGTTCGCACCGTTCTCCAAGGGCGGGTTCGATATCGCCAGCGTCTCCACCGGTCTGGCCATCGCTGCCCTGGATGCCGTTTTCTCCGGCGACGCGGATAACGCCTACGCATTGTGCCGCCCGGCAGGACACCACTGCCTCGCCGATGAGCCCATGGGCTTCTGCCTGCTCGCGAACATTCCCATCGCCATCGAAGCTGTCAAGGCGCGACACGGTGCCGCCCGAGTGGCGGTCGTCGACTGGGACGTGCACCACGGCAACGGTACCCAATCTATCTTTTACAACCGGGACGACGTGCTTACTGTCTCGATTCACCAGGACCGATGTTTTCCTGCGGGGTATAGCGGTTTCGATGAGAGAGGTTCCGGTGCCGGCGAGGGCTACAACCTCAATATTCCGCTTCCGGCCGGCAGCGGTCATGAGTGCTACCTGTACGCGATGGAACAGCTGATCGTACCCGCGCTGGAAAAGTTCCAGCCCGACATGATTGTTGTGGCGAGCGGTCTGGACGCCAACGCAGCCGATCCACTGGCGCGCCAGCTGCTGCACAGCGATAGCTACCGGGCCATGACCCGCATCATGATGGATACGGCCGAGCGGTTGTGTAACGGTAAGCTGGCTATGGCGCACGAGGGCGGTTATGCCGAAGCGTACGTGCCGTTCTGCGGTCAGGCTATCGTGGAAACACTGAGTGGCTCAGACCCCATAGTGGAAGACCCGTTAAGAGAATTTTTTGGGCTGCAGCAGCCCGGCGAACGCGTTCTGGCGTTCCAGAAACAGTGGGTTGACGACATGGTTAGTGGGCTGGCCCGCTGACGATGCGCAGATCCTTGGAGCACGCGCTCTTCGCCGGCCTGCTGGCCGCCTGCACACCACTGAGTGATCAGGTGGATGCTGACAGCTGGGCTGACCAGGAGAGCTGCAAAGTCGTCACCAAGACGGGTTGAAGGGTCGGGGAAAAGACCTGCATGACGCAACGGCAATGGGAGCAGCGGAGCATCGATGAACGCGAGGCCGTGCAGAGCCTAGGGCACACCTGGCTCGGTGTTTGGGGAACATCAGCGGGTGGATGTCCGGGGCTAGCCGGCCGAACAGCCCGGTCCCGACCAGCGGCGCATCGCCGGGCATCAAACTGCTGGCCTCACATCGGGAGGCGTCGCCGAGAGGGGCCGTGATAAGACAACTGTTGGCATATGGGAGTCGCCGAGGGTAAAAGTACATGGACTTGCTTGAACAGCGCAACTTCGACCGGATTGTGATTCTCACCGGCGCGGGCATCTCGGCGGAATCCGGGCTCAACACGTTCCGCGACAGCGGTGGCCTGTGGGAAAACCACGATCCCATGGAAATCGCCACGCCGGAGGCCTTTGCCCGCGACCCGCAACTGGTCTACCGTTTCTACAACGCACGCCGCGCTCAATTGGCCGACGTATCGCCCAACCCGGCACACGAGGCGATCGCAAGACTGCAGCAGGACCACCGGGGTGAGGTTCGCCTGGTGACACAGAACGTCGACGACCTGCACGAACGTGGCGGCAGCACACAGGTGTGCCACATGCATGGGGAATTGCTTAGCCAGCGTTGTGCGCGCTGTGGCGACACCCACCGAGGGGCGGATTCGTTTGGGGGCGATACACCCTGCCCCGCCTGCGGCAGCAAGGGCAATGCACTTCGCCCCGACATCGTCTGGTTCGGGGAGATTCCCATGCACATGGAGCAAATCGGGGACTGGCTCGCGCGGTGCGACCTGTTCGTGGCCATCGGCACCTCGGGCGCCGTCTACCCAGCCGCAGGGTTCGTACGCGAGGCCGACCGTTTTGGCGCCCTGACGCTGGAAATAAACCGGGATGACAGCGAAATCAGCAGCCAATTCGACCACCAGATTCAGGGTCTTGCAAGTGAGGCGGTACCGCGTCTCGTTGACGCATTACTGGCTGGCTGACCCCGCCACTGCGCGGCGGCAGCGGCGGCCCACTGCATATCGTGGCCCGGACAGAAGAATAGCGCTTCGCCGGACGATCCCCACAACTGATGGGCAAGGTCAGGAGTAAAGATAGAGAGTAAAGATAGGACACCCATCATTCGATAGCTCACTGACCACTAGGGCAAAGATTACGACTAGTCCACAAAGACAGGACACCCATCATTCGATAGCCCACTCACAAGCCAGCGGCTCAGATTACGATTCTGGTCTTTCCGATGACCTGGCAAGCTGATTGCACATCGAGTCCTCGCAATCCATCACGGGTCTGGGTCGCCAGCGCTGTCCAAGGCCGTTCTGAACTCAACCCAAGACCAGTCGTGTATATCCTTGCATCGGTGTGCACTCTTGGCGCCTGCCGCGCTGGTCGCTGCGGGGTTTGCTTGCTATTCGAGTGCTTCACGACCTACGAAGTGAGTCGCTTGTGCCTGGCCAATGGGTCAATACCCTGCGAGAAGGTCATGGGTGTCCTGTTTCAATTCCTGTTTCAATTCCGATGATGGGTGTCCTGTTTCAGTTCTCCTGTTTCAGTTCAAAGCAAATGATGGGTGTCCTGTTTAAATTTTGTTTAAATTTGTGCGTCCTGTTTCAGTTCTTTCAACTTGGAAAAGCTTCGTTTCTCGGGTCGTATTGGATTGCGCCTGCCTCAGGCTCCCGAGCTTGAGTGATCAACTACCCCATAGGGTAGGGAATTCGCCGCGACACCTTGTACAGCGCTTTCATGACGTCATCCGGCAGTACGACGTCAGCTGCGGCGAGGATCTCGGTCATCTGTTCCGGGCTTGTCGCACCCACGATCGTCGACCCCACGAAGTCGTGCTGCTTGCTCCAGGCCGTCGCCAGGGTCACCAGCGACATGCCCGCTTCCGCTGCGATCGCCTGGTACTCGGCGGTGGCCGCCAGAGTCTGCTCATTGACAAAACGCAGCGCCATTTTCTGCTGCCGGTCGCCGGCCTCAAGGTAGTGGGTAAACCGCGCCCCCGCCGGGCGCACGCCATCCTGGTACTTGCCGGTCAGCACTCCGCCGGCCAACGGTGAATAGGGCAGCAGACTGACGGACTCCTGGCGGCAGGCCTGGGCCAATTCGTCCTCGAATCGGCGGTTGTTGAGGCTGAAATTATTCTGGATTGTCTCGAAGCGGGCCAGTCCGTGAACGTCCGCCTGCCACAGACTCCGGGTCAGCCCCCAACTGGTCTCGTTACTGCACCCCAGCACCCTGACCTTGCCGTCACGTACCAGATCATCGAGCGCTCTCAGGGTTTCCTCGTAGGGAAAGTCCGGATCCGGCCAATGGGTCTGGTAGAGGTCGATGTAGTCGGTATCGAGGCGACGAAGGCTGCCCTCCACCGCACGCATGATGTGGTGCCGATCCAGCCCGGTTTTGCCGCCGCGCAGGGGCGGGGTCAGCCAGCCGTGCCCGGGCCCCGCAACCTTGGACGCAATGATCACGTCGTCGCGGTTCTTGGTCTTGAGCCAGCGCCCGACGATTTCCTCAGTCGCGCCGATGTAGCGGGCGTCGGGAGGGACCGGGTACATCTCGGCAGTATCGAAGAAATCGATACCTGCTTCGAAGGCCCGGTCCATGATTGCGAAGGATGTCTTTTCGTCCGCCTGGTTGCCGAAGGTCATGGTCCCCATGCAGATATCGGAGACCACCAGTGAGCTGCGACCGAGTCGGTTCTTTTTCATGACATATTCTCCAAACTGGCGGGAGCGCAGTTCACACCCCGCCTCGCGTGATCGCGGGTATTAGCGAATGGCCACCGGGTTGATGATTGCCTGCACCGAGCCTGCGAGTCGCGGCTGGCCGAGCACGAACATGAACTCCCAGACACCGTCGGCTGCCAGCTCGGCGGTGACGACGTTTTCCAGAATATAGACGCCGTAGTTTGCCAGTAACAGGCCGTGCACAGGCACGATATGCCCGGGGTCGCCGGAGGGCTGCACTTCCAGCGCGCCCGTATCGGAGCCAATGGCGACCACGCCTGCAGCGGCGAGATACCTCGCCGCGCTCACGTCGAGGCCGGGCTGGCGGTTGACGTAGGTCTCCGGGTCGCTACCTGCTATCGACATCCAGCCGGTGTGCACGAGCACCACGTCACCCTTGCCGATAGTAACGCCCTGGGCCTTCGCCGTCTTTTGCAACAGCGCCGCGTCGATTGGTTCGCTAGCGCCGAGTTTCTCGACCTTGAGCGTACGGGCGACATCCAGCAGTACGCCGCGGCTCACGATCGGGGGTATGTCTTCAGTGCCGAGTTTGCGCAAACCGTCGGGCGCCGCGAAGTCAGCGGCTTCCAGCCCATTATAGAATTTGCCGCCGAGTCCCACGTGTCCCAGGCCGTCAATCTGGGTACCGATGCCGAGGTGGGTATGAACGCGGTCGTCGTGCGCCAGTATGGTGTCTGTGCCCGGGATGGGAACACCCACGACCTCGATGGCGTACTCGCGCTCGCCCCAGACCGGCGTACTTGGAGAGGACACCATACCCAACGCATAGCGCGCGCCGGTGGTCACCAGCCGGCTCGCAGCGAGCACGCCCGCCTTACTGAGATGATTCACGGCACCCAGGGTATCATCCGGGCCGAAACCGGCAGCGTCGCGGTGGGCAGCGGTGTCGGCGGTCGCGGGTAGGCAGAGCAGGGAAATAGTCAGGGCGGCACAGGCGCGATGCAGGGCAAAACAAGTCATGGTGTTGGTTCCTCTCAGGCATGGGGAGCGCCAACCATACAGCCCGGGTCAGACACAGACCCTAGTCTGTCGTTAACTTACGGTGCATGCAACAGCGCCTGACTCGAAAGCGGCCGACGCACGCGACGGCGCCCGACGCAACGGCGCCCGACGCAACGGCGACCGTCGCACTCTCATCGTCACGAGAGGTCCGCCGCGGCACTACCCACGGTTTCAGCACGGCGCGCACAACCGTTCAGCGATAATCGCGGATTTTTTCTGTTCCGGCCCCAAGGATATTCCACTAACCTGCGTCTTATCCCCTGAGAGGTACGCTATTGACCGACGACGCGCTGATTCGCGCCGCCCAGGCCGGTGACGCCGACGCCTTTGAGCGATTGCTTGAGGTGCACTACGACACCCTTTACCGCTTCGCGTATCGGTGGAGCGGCGACCGGGCGGACGCGGAAGACATCACCCAGCAGGCTTGCATCAAGCTGGCCGGGGCAGTCGCGTCCTATCGTTTCGAATCTGCTTTTACCAGCTGGCTGTACCCGGTAGTGGTGAACTGTGCGCGGGACTGGGCCCGTGAACAGGATCGTTATGCAAGACACGTCGCCGAACCCGCGCTGGAGCCCGGCGCAGAACAGGGTAACGATGTGGAACACCACACCTACCTCTGGCAGTTGTTGCATCAACTCGACGCACTGCCGGATGGCATCAAGGAAACCCTGCTGCTGGTGCACGCCGAAGGTTTGACCCACCGGGAAGCCGCTGCTGTGCTAGACGTGAAGGAGAGCACTGTATCCTGGCGCCTGCACGAATTCCGCAAGAACTACCGCCTCGCACTGGAAGGAGGAGGCATCAGCCATGGCTGACGACAAAGCACTCGACGAGGCAATCCGAGATGCGCTGGACGGGGATGTCTCGGCACCACGGCCCGCGGCGAAGCGCAGGGCCATTCTCGCCGCGAGGGAGGCGTTTGCTGCCGGGCATGGGCAGGCAACCAATGGGGCCAGTACAACAAGCCCACGGACAACGACCCAAGGATTCCTCGACAGCTTGCGTCTCATATTCGGAAACTTACCGAACCCGGAGCGCGAGACCATGCCCTCAACCCCGACCGCAATACCGCCGCCAACCCAGTCACCAGGCCTGTCATTCAACCGCAACGGGATTTACGGCTCCCTCGCGGCCCTCTGCATCGGCGCCGTGGTCGTCGGCATCGCCATTGATCGACCCTTCCAAACCGACAGTCCCCCCGCAGACGTCGCGAAGGAGCGTAGTCGTCCGCTGCCGGCCCCATCTGACCCCACTGGCGTGTCCGCCCTGAATGAGGTGGAGCGTGAGGCGGCAGAGGGGCAGGCGCAGGAGTTGGCGACAGGGTCGACTATGTCAATCTCTATGCATTCGATGTTGGGAGCGCTGGATGCGCAGCGATACCACGACCGCACCCGGGTGATGCCGGACCCTGTGGCACCCATCCGCGAGGGTGTGGAGAGCGACCGCTTCGATGCGTTTGAACAGAGCTCCGTCAAGCGGGTGAGCGAGGAACCGCTGTCCACCTTCTCGGCCGACGTCGACACTGCCAGCTACAGTATTATGCGGCACGCGCTCAATGTGGGTGTGCTACCGCCATCTGGTTCGGTGCGGCCCGAGGAGTTTATCAACTACTTCGATTACGATTACCCGCTGCCCAAGTCCAGCTCACGGCCCTTCGAACCCACCGTGACAGTGGTGGATTCCCCGTGGGCGGACGGCCGCAAACTGATCCACATCGGCATCAAAGGCTACGATATCGAACCCGCGGAGAAGCCACGTTACAACCTCGTATTCCTGGTGGATGTGTCGGGCTCGATGGGTCGTCCCGACAGGCTGCCACTGGTGAGGCAGTCGATGAAGTTGCTGCTCTCCACGCTGGCTCCGGAGGATACGGTTGCGATTGCTGTCTACGCCGGGGCCGCAGGTACGGTGCTGGAGCCGACCCCGGTCAAGGAGAAACAAAAGATTCTGACTGCCTTGCGTCAGCTGTATGCGGGGGGAGCGACTGCCGGCGCCCAGGGCATTAGCCTGGCGTATGAGCTGGCCGAGAACGGCTTTGACGAAAACGCGATCAATCGGGTGATACTTGCCACCGACGGTGATTTCAATGTGGGAATGACCAACGATCGCGACTTGCAGTCGTTGATCGAGCGCAAGCGCGACACGGGCATCTACTTCTCGGTGCTGGGCTTTGGACGCGAGAACTTTCGGGATGCACTGGTGCAGGCCCTGGCTCAGAAAGGCAATGGCGTCGCGGCCTATATAGATACCCTCGCAGAGGCACAGAAGGTGCTGGTCGATCAGGCCACCTCGATGATGTTCCCGATCGCCAATGACGTCAAGTTCCAGGTAGAGTTCAACCCGGACGCGGTGGCCGAGTACAGGCTGATTGGCTACGAGACCCGAGAGCTGGCCCGGGAAGATTTCAACAATGATACCGTTGATGCGGGCGACATCGGCGCCGGTCACACCGTTACCGCCATCTACGAGATCACGCCGACCACCAGCAGCGCGAGGCAGATCGACGACAGTCGTTACACCCCCGCCCCAACAGGGGACCCGCAAACCGTTACCGCTGACACGGAGTACGCCTTTCTGAAGATGCGTTACAAGTTGCCTGGCGAAGATAGGTCCCGGCTGATCACCCTCCCGATCCGGGTTAAAGACCAGCAGGAGCTGACGGGCGATACCGGTTTTGCTACTGCGGTGGCGGGCTTCGCCCAGATTCTGAAAGGCGGCAAGTATACCGGCCAGTGGGATTACAACGACGTGATTGAGCTGGCCCTGCGAACTCGGGGAGATGACCCCTACGGATATCGCTCAGAATTCATCCAGCTCGTGCGCAGGGTCAAGACCATTTCAAAGCTACGCTAGCCGCGCTTGCGGGCTGCAGGGCTTTGGGTGGCCCCTCTGGACCTGCGCGATCAGGTGCTATCCAGCAGCAGCGAGTGCGGGCTTCGACAGCGTCCGCTGGTCCACAGGCAAGGGGATAAATTCAGCGGTGCCGCGAAGGCTGGTTAGGGTTAGGGAGGGTTGGAGCATGTCTATTTTGGCGATTCGGGAGCGCACCTTTCCAGCTAATCTACAACTATACTGGCGTAAACACGAGAGCAACCGCAAAAGATAAAATAGCAGGACTGTAATTATGCGCGCAATGGTCATGACCAAACAGGGAGCAGCATTGGCGCTGCAGCATTTACCGGTTCCTGAACCGGGCCCGGGGCAGTTGCTGATTAAGGTTTCAGCCTGTGGTATCTGCCGAACCGACCTTCATGTAATGGATGGTGATTTAACAGAGCCGGCTCTGCCATTGATTCCCGGTCATCAGATAGTGGGTTACGTGGAGACCGTGGGCGAGGGTGTAAGAAAATTCCTGGCGGGGCAACGCGTTGGCGTGCCCTGGTTGGGTGGCAGTTGCGGTCATTGTGATTATTGCCTGGAGCACAAAGAGAACCTGTGCGATAACGCGGTCTATACCGGTTACCAGATAAACGGTGGATTTGCAGAGTACACGGTAGCCGACGCCAGCTATTGCTTTCCGGTACCCGACAATTTCAGCGACAGCCAGGCAGCACCGCTGCTGTGTGCCGGGCTGATTGGTTACCGCGCCTATCGGCCAGCGATGGAGGCCCGCGTGCTGGGTCTGTATGGCTTTGGCGCTGCGGCTCATATTCTAATACAGGTGGCAAAATACAGGGGGCAAAAAGTGTTTGCCTTCACCCGGGAAGGCGACAGCGACGCCCGGGAGTTTGCACTGGAACTGGGTGCCGATTGGGCGGGTGATTCGGGGCAATCGCCACCCGAAAAAATGGATGCGGCGATTATATTTGCTCCTGCAGGAGAGCTGGTGCCCACCTCACTTAAAGCGGTGCGCAAAGGCGGGAAAGTAATCTGTGCTGGCATTCATATGAGTGATATACCCTCTTTTCCCTACGCTGATCTCTGGCAGGAACGCAGTATTCAATCGATCGCAAACCTTACCCGGCACGACGGAGAAGAGTTTTTGCCGCTGGCGGCCGCTATTCCTGTTGCTACAGAGGTACATCACTACGAGCTGGAGCAAGCTAATGAAGCGCTGGATGACCTGCGTGAAGGACGATTTACCGGCGCTGCCGTTTTAATCATCACGCCCGATGCGGACGGCCGCACCACTCTTCGATCTCCACCGCCGCCAGTGCGGTCAGGGACGCACTAAATTCTGTATCTGGTCTCGCCACAGCGCGTAACCTGCGCCCAGCAGATGAATCCCATCATTGCTCAACTCGGCGCGCAACTGGCCATCGCTGGCACTTCCGCCACCGAAGCCCACGGCAACTGCAAGGTACTGCTCTCCATCCAGCACATAGAAGAAGCCATTCTTGGGGGCCTGCATCGGCACTTTGCGAACTTCCCCGTCGATTTCCAGCTCGCTCAACATAATATGCTGGGTCGCGGTATGGTCCCAGGTCTCGCCCGGACCGGTCTGATAGTGCCAGACGTATTCACCGGTATCAGGGCGCAATGCAACGATGGAGGCCAGGAACAGGTTATCGCCTCCCCCCGGGCTGCGCAGGGCCTGGTTCCATGGAGAACCATTGCCAACGCCGATGCAGAGCAGGTCCAGTTCCGGATCGTACACGATGAAATCCCATACGGTGCCCCCGCCTCCCCATTTCCACCATTCGCCGTTCCAGGTTTTGGCGATTTTTTCCGTCAGTGGACTTTCGAAACCATCGGCCGGGTTGCCCGGCACCGTGTAAAAGCGCCAGGCCATCTCACCACTGCTTGCGTCGTAGGCAGATACGTAGCCCCGCACACCGAGCTCCGCACCGCCGTTGCCGACAATCATTTTGTCTTTGGCGATGCGCGGTGCACCCGTGATGGAATAGACTTGTCACGATCGGTGGTCTGGACGTCCCAAATCACTTCACCGCTCTCAGCCGCAAGAGCCACCAACGGTGTCGCCTCGACACCACGTTGCGTATACATATCGAAATACCAGGCCAGACCCAGTTTGTCGACGTTGTCCCGATCGACCTGATCCAGTGTAGAGTGGCGCTGCTCGCCCCAATCGTTGCCGTGCAACGCCCAGCCTTGATCTATCAACTCGGCATCGTCGCTTGCTGTTGACGGCGCCACCACCGATCGCTCGCTGCAGGCGGCACCAAAGGTGATAAGCAGCAGAATTGTTAGTATTTTCGTCGCAGCACCAGCTTCATCTAATTAGGGTGAAAGTGCACCTGTTCTAGCCAAACTTTATCGCGGCCGCAGGGTAATTGTTCAATGCCAGGGGATAACCGGCTAAACTCGTGCGTCACGGGAATCGACACTTGGCGCTAACGAAGCTATCGAAACCACGGCAACTGCGGCGGCCGCTAAAGCTTGGGGCCACGTGCGTAAACACTAACTTTGTTGAGTGAACAGGGGAGCATTAACTGTATGAAAAACGTACTGCAACCAACCGGTGATCAGGTCAGGGCATTTCGGGACCGCCAGAGCGGGGAGCCCATCGCGATGTTGAATCTGCTTAAGTTCAAACAGTCTGCAGCCTACGAAGACGGACGCTCTACAGATTTGACCGGCCATGAGGCCTACAAACTCTACGCCCAAGCCTTCGAGGAGATTATGGGGCCAAGAGGAGTTCGGGTTCTCTACTCCGGCGAGGTGAAGGGGCTCTTGATCGGAGCGGGTGATGATCTGTGGGACGCCGTCGCGATAATTCAGTACCCCTCCGCCGCTGTAATGCTGGAGATGCTGCGGGACGAGGACTACCAGCGTGCCCAATCACACCGGGCAGCGGGGCTGGAAGGGCAGCTTTTGATTGAATGTGGCGCGGGCTTCAGTTTCTGAACAGGTTCGACCGCTGGCATCGTTTGCAGATGTTTTTATGACAGGCTGCAAGAACTGCGACAAACCGCTGCACGGGCCATACTGCTTTGCTTGTGGACAGAAGTACACGCCACCGGTGAGACTCTACCTGATTGTCAGCCTGCTGTTTTTTCTGCTCATCCTCTCCTATGCGTCGCTGCTCGCATTTTCACTCGAATTTGTCAGCCGCTGGTGAGTCTGATGCGCCCCGCCTGCTCACTTTTCCCCTTATACCGCGTAGCTTGCATTGCAAGGTGGCTATGACTGCGCTGCGCTTTTTAATCCCCTCGGCACTCGGTGTGTTGATCTTCCTGACCCCGGTGCGCTGGGAGGGGCAGTTGACGATTGTCATCAATATCTTGTCCGGCGCAATCAAGTCACTGTTGGGCGATTCTGCGCTGGCTGTGCTCTTGATCATTCTCCTTGCCACCAGCGCTCTCACGCTCCTCGGCACGCTGCTTCATCCGGGCTGGTTTGCGCGACCTGTGCTAATGCGCGAGCTCTTTGTTGTCTCGCCAGGGTGGCTTGTGTTGCGGATATTGGGCACGATCTTTGGTCTGATGTATTACTTTCAGCTTGGGCCCTCGGTCTTATTGTCTGAGGAGCTGGGTGGCGCGGTATTCATTGGTATCGGTATCAACGTGCTGTGCGTGTATATCGTCGCCTGCTGCCTGCTGCCCCTACTGACAGACTTCGGGTTTATGGAATTTGTCGGGACCCTGGTGAGGTCCGTGTTTCGGCGGCTTTTTAGACTGCCGGGTTCATCCGCCGTCGATGCGCTCACCTCCTTTGTGGGTGCTTCAGCGATCGGACTCCTCATTACCATCAAACAATATGAGGCCGGGCATTACAGTGCTCGTGAGGCAACGGTGATTGCCACCAACTTTTCGGTGGTGTCATTGCCATTTAGTCTGGTCATCGCGCAGGTTGCGGGCATCGAGTCACTTTTCGTCAGCTGGTATGGCGTAGTCATTATTGCCTGCCTGCTGGCAGCCTTCGTGACCCCCAGGCTGCCGCCGTTGTCACGCAAGAAAGACCTTTACTTCTCTGCGGCAGTTGTGTCCGCTGATGACACAGCCGCTACCATGGCAAACCTTGAAACAGGTGAAACGCCCGGTTCAGCAAAAAATCTCTGGGAAGAAGCCTGGAATTCCGCCTTGCTGCGCGCTGAAAAAGCGCCAGATCTTCAACGCTACTTGCGCAATGCGATGGCTAACCTGCTGTTTTTTCTGGTCTCAGTGATGGCTGCTGCCATGGCACTGGCCACCCTGGCAGCCCTTGTGGCATTCCATACGCCACTGCTGACCTGGCTCACCTATCCGTTTATCGGCCTGCTTGAGCTGGCGCAGCTGCCCGAGGCAACCGCGGCGGCGCCAGCCGTGCTGGCCGGGTATATGGACCAATATATGCCCGCGCTGGTGGCCGGGTCGATCGAGAGCCCGGTCACCAGCTTTGTGCTGGCGGGCCTGGCGGTCTGTCAGCTGATTTTCATGTCGGAGTCAGGTGTGATTATGTTGCGCTCCAGCCTGCCGCTCAGTCTGCTGGACCTGACCGTTATTTTTTTACTGCGAACGCTGATCGTCCTGCCTGTATTGATTGGCGGAGCACAGCTATTGGCTTGAATATCTGTAGCGAGCGCGGAGCCGAGTTATCGCTGCACTACGGCTGCAAGGCCAGGCAGCTTATCGGTCAGGCGGGCTCTTTCGCCCCTCGGGTTACCGGCCGTCTTTCGCTGTAAATGACGTACCTCAATCCGCTGCTTCTATCGCATCACTGATAACCAGAAGCCGTTGCGCCTGCTGCAGATGCAGCAACTCCGTCATACGACCATCGACCTTGATGACACCCCTGCCCTGGTTCTCAGGCAGGGCAAATGCTTCAACGATGGCTCTGGCATGGGCTATCTCTTCCGGGTTCGGTGAGAAGACCCGGTTAGCCGTATCCAGCTGAGCGGGGTGAATCAGGGTTTTTCCATCGAAGCCCATCACTCGACCCTGTTCACACTCGGCCACCAGGCCAGGCTCGTTGCCGATATCGTTATAGACGCCGTCAATCGCGATCAAACCATGAGCGCGGGCGGCAGCCAGTGTGAGCGCCATGGCGACCTGATAAGCGGCGCGATCCGGTGTGGAGATCGCGTTGAGTTCCTTGGCGAGATCATTGAGGCCCAGCACCAGGCCAGTCAGGCGGGTGCTCTGGCAAGCCGCGGCAATCGCCCCGATATTGAGAATCGCCAGCGGCATTTCTATCATCACCCACAAACCCAGCTCTGCCGATGCTCCTGAGCGGTCGAGAATCTGATCCAGTTCCAACACATGCTCAGCGCTGGTCACCTTGGGTACCAGCACCCCTTCCGGGCCCGCCTTCACCGCTGCGGCAAGGTCGTCCACGCCCCAGGCCGTATCGAGCCCATTGGTTCGGATCAAAATCTCGCGCTTGCCATAACCCCGAGCTGCGACCAGGCTGCAGACGGTGTCCCGAGCACCGGCCTTCTGCTCCGGCGCTACCGAGTCCTCAAGATCGAGAATCAGTGTATCTGCGGGCAGCGTTTTGGCCTTTTCCAGGGCGCGTGAATTGGCGCCGGGCAAATAAAGACAGGACCGGCGGGGCCGGAAATTAGCGGCGGGGCTCATCGTATCCATCATCCTGTTGAGATCAACGCGGACCACCATGCGTTGAAAAAAGCGTCTCGTGTGAACCTGTATTTTACCCCGACCAAGCATAGGGCCGATATACCCGGGCGCAGAGACAAGAGACTATTGCACCAGTTGCTTACGGCCTATACTGGCGGTTTGCCGACTTTTCCGGACGAGACCGACTGATGATGAACCGCACAACGCCTCGAACTGTGTTGCTCGTGACTGTTCTATGGACGATAGCAGTGTGCAGTTGGTCCGCAGAGACAAAATACCTCTCCGTGGATGAACTGTTCGATCAGTACTACCAGTTTCGTTTAGGTATCAATCCCACGGAGGCCACCAAACTCGGTGAGACCACCTATAACGATAAAGTCGCTAACTACATCTCTAACGGCTATCGCGACTACCTGATCGAGCGCTATGGCGAATTCCTGCAAGCGGCGCAAAGCCTGGATACAAGGGAACTTTCCGAAACAGACCGGAGCAGCCTGCGGGTGATGCGCTGGGATAGCGAGATCAAACGCGAGGGTTTGACCAACCCACTGGTAACCGTGGCATCGCCGATCTACGATCTACCCAATTTCCAGCTCATGCCCATCGCACAAGTCTCTTCTTTTAACCTGTTCATCACTCAGTTGGCCAGCGGCGCCAGCCTACAGCCCTTTGCAACAGTTGCTGACTACGACAACTGGCTGAAGCGGGTAGACGGCTACCTGAAATGGCTGGCTACCGCCCAGGCTAACATGAAGTTGGGGATTGCCCAGGGCGTAGTCTGGCCGCGCGTCATCGTCCAACGGACACTACCCCAATTTGACAGCCTGCTCACAGACAATCTCGAGGTTCACCCGTTCTATGGGCCAATCCGGCAGCTGCCCGTTGACTTTGCACGGGAGGACCGGGAGCGCCTTACTAAAGCCTACCGGCAAATGATTGTCGATAAGCTCAATCCGGCGCACCGCGCCATACGTGACTTTCTGAGCGGGCCCTACCTGTCTGCAGCCGGCGATCATACCGGCATTGGTGCACTCCCCGGCGGCCCTGCAAGCTATCAGTATCTCGTGCGCTACCACACTACGACCACTATAACGCCGGACGAAATACATGCGCTGGGCATACGGGAAGTCGAGCGCATTGCAGGCGAGATGAAAGCGATTATGCAGCAGGTCGGGTTTAAGGGTGATCTCCGGACCTTCTTTGACAGCGTGCGCAATGGCGAAGGGCAAACGCCCTACGAGTCACCCGCGCAGGTTATCGCCGGCTTTGAGGCCATCCGAGCGCGCGTCGAGCCGAATATGGGCAGGCTGTTCGACCTGCAGCCCAAAGCCGATTATGTCATTCGCCGCACCGAAGCCTTTCGGGAGGCATCGGCGTCAGCCGAATACGTGCCGGGCTCCAAAGACGGCAAACGACCGGGTACGTTCTACGTCCCCGTACCCGATGCGACCCAATACACCAGCTTTGCCGATGAGTCGCTGTTTCTTCACGAAGCGATACCGGGACATCATTATCAATTGTCGCTGCAGCAGGAAAACCAGCAACTACCCGAGTTTCTGCACCCTGAGGGTATGGGCGTATTTGTAGAGGGCTGGGCACTGTACAGCGAGTCTCTGGGCACAGAGCTGGGCCTCTATGAGGATGCCTACCAGTACTTCGGGATGCTCAGCATGGAAATGCATAGGGCTATCCGTTTAGTCGTCGACACCGGCATCCACGCCAAGGGCTGGAGCCGGGAGCGGGCAATCCAGTATTCTCTGGACAACGAAGCTGAGAGCGAGGCCTCGATTACCGCTGAGATCGAGCGCTATATGGTCATGCCGGGCCAGGCACTGTCATACAAACTGGGCCAGTTAAAGATTCAGGCGTTGCGTGATCGCGCCGCACTGGCGCTGGGGAACACGTTCGATATACGGGAATTTCACACCCAGATCCTGAGCTCGGGCAGCCTGCCGCTGGTAATGCTGGAGGAGAAAATAGATCAATGGATTGCAAAAACCCGGACTGTGCTCGACCCGAAGCGGCCGGAGCGATGATGTGATCGGCCTCATAGCAATACAGTATAACCAGGCCTCAATCTCAAACCGCTTCGAACTGAGCCTGTATCTGCGTCCGCGTCTTGCAGACCAGCGCTCCGGCAATTCGCTACTGCAGTAGACGCATGACGGCTGTCAGACCGAGGTGACATCATGGCGACGACACAAGGATTGGACTTCAGCAAGAAACAAATTCTGGTCTGTGGTGGATCGGATGGTATTGGCTACGGCGTCGCTCGCCTGTTCCTGGAATTGAATGCCAGCGTCGCCATAACCGGCACCCGGGATGCCGGGAGTTACAGCAACGACTTCACGGGCATGGCGTATCACCAATTGGATATCAGAGACAAAAAAGCCATCGAAGCATTGGCCAGTAAATTTGAGCAGCTGCATGTGCTGGTCAATTGTATCGGGTCCGTGCTGTACAAGCAGAGAGAATTTGACCCTGAGGGCTTTGAGCAGATTGTAGCGATCAACCTGACTGGGGCTATGCAGCTCTGCACAGGTTTTTACCCGCTATTGCTGGCGACAGGGGGCAACATTGTTGTCCTTGATTCCGTTGCCTCAATTCGGCCAGCAGTCAATAACCCTGCCTACAGCGCCAGCAAGGCGGGGTTGACACAATTGTCCCGGGCTCTGGCCATGAAATGGGGGCGCAAGGGTATTCGCGTCAACACCGTGGCGCCCGGATTGGTACTGACCAAGCTGACTGCGAACCAATCCAGTCCAGAGCAATTGGTGATGTTCGAAAAATCCAACCCCATTCCACGACTGGGGACTCCCCAGGATATCGCCGGCGCGGTGGCCTTCCTTGCATCACCCCTGGCAGCTTACATCACCGGGCATCAACTGGTGGTGGACGGGGGTCTGAGCCTTTGAAAAGGAGCGTCTCTTGAACGACACGGTGTTCATGCCCTACGAGGAGCGCCAGCAAGAGCTGCGCAAGCTTCAAAAGCTCGCCTCATCCCTCGACAGCGCGATACCTCTGCCCGGTGGATACCGAATAGGCCTGGACGGCCTGATCGGCTTCATACCGATCGTGGGCGATAGTCTGACGACACTCATCTCATCCTTCATCGTGGTACGTGGAGCACAGCTGGGAGTACCCTCTCACCAACTCGTTCGGATGATGTTGAATATTCTGTTGGAAGCATCGGTGGGGATCATCCCGCTGATTGGCAACGTTTTCGACTTTGTCTGGAAAGCCAACGAAAAAAATATGCGCTTGATTGAACGCCACCTGCCTGAGCAGTCTCCAAGCCGCAGCACACGAAGAAGGCTGTCGTATGCTGCGATCAGCATCGTTTTGGCCTTTCTGGGCCTGGTCGGCATCCTTATCATCCTTGGGTTCAAGGTCTTGCTGGCCACGATCGCCATGCTGAGTGGATAATGCAAGCTGATCTATTCTCTGTCTGCAATACCCAGGCGGATGGAAGCGGTTCGAAGCGACGCCGACGGGCTTTCGAACGCAGTAGTCAACGGCTGATCGGCTGACTCTTGCCGCCACCTGCAAACAATCACCAGATTGATAATCCTTCACAAGGAAGCAACATGAAACTACTGAGCCATCTGCCATTACTCGCACTCGTCTGGGTAACTCTCGCCAGTGCACAGACGGATTACCCCCATAGAAACGAAGCTATCGGTACCGTACGGCAGATATATGACGGTGCATTGATGCCGGATATTCAGGTCAATACCTTTCGCAATATCGACCGCCTATTTGCCACCCGTGTTGTGAAGCACGGCGCCAGGGTGCATCCGCTGCCATACAGCAGTGACCCTGTGACAACCTTGAATTTTGCGTCCAAGGGCGTTGACTACGACCTGTATGACTATATTTCTCTGAACCGAGTCGGCGGAGTATTGGCGATCAAGGACGGTGAAATCGTCTACGAAAGTTATCACTTGGGCAACGACGAAAAGACCCGGTGGATGTCCATGTCTGTGGTCAAATCAATGACTGCAACCCTGGTCGGCTTCGCCATCAAGGATCAACATATAGGTAGTGTTGATGACCCGGTCACAGACTATGTTGCCGAGCTCAAAGGCAGCGCATATGACGGGGTCTCCATACGGCAAATTCTTCAAATGGCATCGGGCGTTCAATGGAATGAAACCTATACCGATCCCACTTCGGATCGACGGGAGCTTCTGGAGTCGCAAATAGCCCAGACACCGGGCGGCATGCTGGCAGTCATGTCCGGATTGCCCCGTGCCGCAAAGCCGGGCAGCCGATGGAACTACAGCACTGGCGAGACGCAGGTAGTTGCCGCGCTGGTGGCTGCGGCAACGGGACGGTCATTGGCGGACTACCTGTCCGAAAAAATCTGGGCCGGCTATGGCATGGAGAGTGATGCGTCCTGGTGGCTTGAGTCGCCGGATGGCCTCGAGGTGGGTGGGAGCGGCCTGTCGGCAACCTTGCGAGACTATGGGCGATTTGGTCTGTTCTTGCTGAATGGCGGCGTGGTAAAGGGAAAAAAGACGCTTCCAGATCGTTGGGTTGAAGACGCCAGCAGCCCAAAAGTCATTGGCGACAGCATCGTCGATTATGGCTACATGTTATGGCCAGTCGAGGCGGCAAAGGGCACCGTGCACGAGGGCGCCTTTGAAGCACTCGGTATCTTCGGGCAAACCATCTACATGAACCCCCGCGAGAAGGTTGTTATTGTATTGTGGAGCGCGCGGCCGAAGCCTGTCGGCATGTCCACCGTCGTGGATCAGGATTTTTTTGCAGCGATCTGCAAAGCCGTTCAGTAGCGCGGCTTCCGGAATACCAGTCGGGTTTAATCAGCGCCCTTTGGCAGTCGCTTCCAGGCAACAGCCCAACTGATGACTCAGGTTCAGACGTCCTTGACGATAAACGGCGTATGCCCGCCGGCCTGCTTCTTGTCGCGCTTTGCGGCTTTCTTCTCCTTGGGCGTGAGAAGAGACTGTTTTTTTGATTCCCTGTTACTACGCTGAGATTTGGACACGTTGACGCTCCTGCCCGAGACGGGCTGGCACGGCTGGCGCGAGAACAGTCATGTAAAACCTGGTAACCCTGCTCTTGCGATTAGCCTTGATGCACACTCAGTATAGACCGGGGCCACAGAATAATCTGTTTTGTTTTATATCGCCCCACTGTTTAGTGCAGATCTCTCTGTCGTCCGGCGGGGAGTCCTGCGATGCCATAAAGCTCTGGCAATGTCTGCCGGCAAACCGTTGGCAGCAAGCGCAATCCAATAAGCCAGACACCCCGGGGCGGCACTTTACCGACTCTGAAGTGGTCGCTCTTGTCAGGGTCGCTCTGGTAACGCCCCGCAAGTGCGGTTCGTAGCTATATTGGCCGCTTGGCAGAAAACATGAAGGGTTAACCAGTGGATCACTGTATACTACTCGCTCAGAGGAGTTCTTACTGGGCCCTCTGCCCACAGTCGGCAAGATACCCGACTAACCTTTTATTATGCGCGTCAGTCGTACCAGAAGCTGCTGATTATCATCTGCGAAGCGATAACTCCTCCCAAATAAGCGATTCTTTAAGCGGGAGTTATAGCGCATGTCCAGCAACACTCAAGACCCACAAGGCGGGCTCAAGCTCGCTCTATGTTTAGTCATTCTTACAGCGCAACTCCTGGGCGGGCCCGTCCAGGCCGAATCAACGGATATACCTACAAACGCCAGCCCAAGAAGCTACGGAAGTAGTTGGGACTGCGACCCCGGCTATCGCCAGGTTAAAAGCAGCTGCGAGAAGATTCCGCTACCAGACAATGCCTACCTCACAGATCGATCCTATGGCTCGGGTTGGGCGTGCAAGCATGGCCATCTGATTGACGGGGATGCTTGCATCGCCATAGACGTGCCGGCAAACGGCTTTCTGGTCGACTCAGCCTACAAGCCCGGCTGGAAATGTGCCAGGGGTTATGAAGCGGTGGACGATGCGTGTATTGCGATCATAGTACCGCCCAATGCCTATTTGAGTGAGCAAAATCACCGGGCGAAGTGGAAGTGTGAACGCGGATATCGCGCTGAAGGTGAGGCCTGCTTAAAGATCAATATCCCAGAAAACGCCTACTTATCTGATTCGGCCTATAGTCAGGGGTGGGAATGTGAGCGGGGCTATAAAGCGGAGAATGACGTCTGCAGAGCGGTTCAGGTACCCGAAAATGCCTACTTGAATGAAAGCGGATCAAATTGGAAATGCGCCCCACCCTATCTCAGGCGCGGCAGTGGCTGTATATCACGTTAATGAAAAAGGCTATAGCTGTATTCTCTGCATAGCTCATTCTGATGTAGCATCTGAGCGGAGATAGCAAACAATTCCAACTAGAGGAGTCTACATGAAAACGTTTTCGCTTGGAGTAATAGGGAGTTCCAGAAAGGAGGATGAGGGGCGCTACCCTATCCACCCAGAACACTTGTCTCGTATTCCGGAGAACGTTCGCAAACGACTGATATTTGAAGAAGGCTATGGGGCACCATTCAATATACAGGACTCTGAAATTGCTGCTATGACCGGCGGCATCGCCACCCGGCATCAGTTACTGGCTGATGTCGGCACAGTGATTATTTGCAAGCCAATGCTCCCTGACCTGGAGGAACTTCGTGAAGGTGGAGTGCTTTGGGGCTATGTCCACTGTGTGCAACAGAAAGAGATCACCCAGGCCGCCATTGATCGCAAGCTCACCCTACTGGCTTTTGAAGACATGTACGTCTGGTCTCCTGACGGATACATGGGTCGTCACACCTTCTACAAGAACAACGAAATGGCCGGGTATTGTGCGGTGCTGCATGCTCTGCAACTCAGAGGCATTGATGGGCACTACGGCAATCAGCGCAAGGTGATTATCTTCAGCTTCGGCGCCGTCAGTCGTGGCGCCATTTATGCGCTTAAAGCGCATGGGTTTCGGGATATAACCATCTGTATCCAACGCCCCGATCATGAAGTCCGAGAAGAGGTGCTGGACTGCCACTATGTAAAAATCCGCACAGGCTCTGCGGAAGAAGCTCGTATGGTAGTGGTGGAGCACGATGGTACGATCCGACCGCTGGCCGAGCTGATTGGCGAGTCGGACATTATCGTCAATGGAGCGTTTCAGGAAACAGACAATCCTGTCAATTTTGTGACCGAGGCAGAGGCCTCATGCTTAAAAGCCAACAGCCTCATTATTGACGTCAGTTGTGACGAAGGTATGGGCTTTTTCTTTGCCAGGCCCACGACATTCAAAAACCCCATGTTCAAGTATGGCAGTGTCGACTACTACGCCGTCGACCACACGCCTACCTATCTTTGGGAGAGTGCAACCCGGTCCATTTCAGCCGCTCTTATTGTCTATTTGCGCCTTTTTCTGGCAGGACGGGATGATTGGGGGGGTAACGAGACGCTGCGCCGTGCCATTAATATTGAAGATGGCGTGATCCAGAAAGACTCTATCCTGTCTTTTCAAAACCGGGAGTCGACATACCCCCACACTTGCCTCGACAACTGAAAGGATCTTTGGGATTTGATATCAGGAGGATTTGATATCCGTGATATCAGGACACCCATGATTTGATATCAGTGATATCAGGACACCCATCGATTTGCGTTTTGCTCGCTTCGGATTTGATATCAGGACACCCATGAATTGATTCTTTCTTCATCGGGTGTTGCTGTATTGAAGTGCCGCTGCAATCGGTTTGGAACGACGACATGCGCAGGGCCGCTGCGGTGACTTGGTCGGCGATAGCCCACCTGAGCCCGTAGCCCGGCAGCATGCATCAGACGATAGACCCTGTTCTCGCCACAGTGCTCACCGTACTCGCGCAGGTCACTGAATATCTTCCGATACCCATACACACCACCGCTCTCCAGCCAGAACTGCTTAATGAACCCAGTGAGCCGCTCATTGGCAACAGCCCGGTTGGAGCGTAGGCTTCTTCAGCCATGCGTAATAACCACTGGGGTGGACATCAAGCAGGTCACACAGCGCCCGTACTGGCCATGCTGCACTCTCGGCCCGGATAAAGGCGTACCTCAATCGGGCTGATTGGCGAAGTACACCGCGGCTTTTTTTAGGATGTCACGCTCCTCGGTGGCCCGCTTGAGTTCTTTCTTTAGCCGCCGGATCTCAGCCTGTTCATCTGCCTTGGCATTGTGTTCCACGGACTCAGGACCGAACTTCTTGATCCAGGCATACAGACTGTGGGTCGTCATGCCCAGCCTGCCGGCTACGTCAGCCACGCTGTGGCCGCGGTCTACGACTTGTTTGACTGCTTCTATCTTGAACTCGTCTGGATATCGCTTGCTGCTCATATTCACCTCTCTCATAGCCATTTTGTATGACTGAAAGGTGTCTAGCAAACTGGGGGCATCAGTGATATCAGGACACCCATCGATTTGCGTTTTGCTCGCTTCGGGCTTGATCAGAGGTACATTAAGACGCACTGAGGTGGATTGTGGATTCTTCGAAAACGATACTTCAGGGACAGGAAACAAGCGGGATCCGGGCCGACAGATATCGACTCGCTACAACAGTGCAGAACACTACACTCGTAGCGAAGGGCTCAGCAGCCAGCCCGCTGTCTTTTACGAGTTGTGTTGATTACTCAGCGACTCAAGCAGCGTTGTAGAGAAGTCCTAGCTTGCCTGAGCCCTTTATCCAGCAACGACCTGAAGACGTCGCATAACTGCGCATCCGCGCCAGAGCACCAATGGCTTGAAGGGAAGATGCCTGGATATCGCAGACCAGGGCCATCCACTGTTGGCTATCTATCGACAGCCGGTTCAAGGCTGGAACGGCCTCCCGCGACATGACGTCCCGGTTGCCAGCGCGCACACAGCGGCCAGTAGCAGCCACCAGAGCCAGATAATCGTCCAGCCTGATTGGAAGACCTCGGCTACTCTCAAGCGACTCGCCGCCCTCTGAAAACGGCGATAGCGATGGGCTTGACGTGTTGCCTGCTGGCGCAGCCTCGGTAAGCGAGTTCGCCTCCAGCCGTTCCTGCACCGAGGTGAAGTCCGAATCGCGTAAGGTCTCTGCCATCCCGGCCCGGATCGGGTTCAGATCGACATAGGCCATACAGGACAGGACCGCCGCCTCATCCAGCAAGGCTTTGGACTTAAAGCGCCCCTCCCAGAATCGCCCCGTGCAGTCGTCCTCAGCATTCGCCCTGCGCGCAATGTGTTCATTCAGGCAGCGCATAAACCAGCTGATGTCATAGAGCCGGGCACGCCACACGGCGGCAATCGCCGCCACGGTGGCAGCCTGGGCCGCCGAGAGCGGCTGCCCGGCCAGTTTCTGTTGGACCAGCAGGGGCCCGCTAAACATCCGGGTCCAGCGTTCGATGACCTCATCGTCGCTCCAGTGCTGTGCCCTGGCCTGATCCACCCGCAACACCACGTGGTAGTGATTACTCATAATGGCGTAGGCACAGAGTTCGATGCCAAAGGCCGAGGCCTGCAGCTTGAGTCGGTCAACCAGCCAGGCGCGGCGGTGATTGAAATCCTGCCCGGTGTACTGATCTTTACCACACAGGAAAGCCCGGCGAACGCAGCGGGCGATGCAGTGGTAGTAGGGTGTCTCGCTGAGCGAGATCTGTGCGGAGCGCCGGATGGTCATCCTTGACCTCCTGGGGTGGCTGAACGACACATCCAGCTTAGCCGTCAGCCTCGCGGTGGCCAAGGGATTGGCCGGTTTTGGTGGGAGATTGGTGGGTGTCCTGCATTGACGAGAATTGGTGGGTGTCCTGCATCGACGTCGCTGAACTGACACTGGTGACCTGAACTGACACTGGGATTTGGTGGGTGTCCTGCATTTACGCTAAATCGACAGCGGCAGCAGGGAGAAATCGGTGGGTGTCCTGCATTGACGTTGGTGGGAGATTGGTGGGTGTCCTCTATCGACATTGACGTGCATTGACGTTGGTGGGAGATTGGTGGGTGTCCTTTATCGACACTTCCTGCATTGACTCTTGCATTGACGCTGCATGAAATTGACGTTCTGAATTGTTAGTAACTCGATGTTTGTAAGTCCGTCACCCTTACGCCTAGAACCGGCCAAGAGCGCCTGAGCGCGCGCGATACTGGGCGCCGCAATACCAACAAGATTCAGCGCATGCTGGTTAGAAACTGTAGATGGTTCTCGTATTGTCCCAGCACATCATGAGTGATCTGGGCGCGGGTCCAACCCATGATGCAGTAATCTTGACCACCTTGTGTCAAGTGAACCTCAGCACGATAAAACTTGTCCTCTTCGGCCATTGAGGAAATCGCTACACCAGCAATACTCTCATCAGGCATAGCGTGCGCCCGGCACCGCACTTCATAGACGAAGTCAATTTCGCCACCGCTGAGCACCTCAAGACGCACGGCGTCAACGCCGTCAGCGTTGGACGTAACTGAGGCCTGGACATCGTGCCGGTTCAGCTCCTTCGCAAAGTCGCTCAAAGCAGGGGTTACCTCACTTTTCAAAAATCGTCGAACGCTGCGATTACCCGGGAACGAGAGCAGATTCGAAAGGCGTTCGCGCCAGTCATCAGCGCTGTCGGATACCGGAGATATGGTCTGGGCACCACTCTGCGCTGCGTCCACCGAAAGCGCTTTGGCGAAACCCCAGATGGCGCCAAGTAATGCAACGGAGAACGGTAAAGCACTGGCTATTGCAGCGGTCTGCAGCGACGATAGTCCCCCCGCGAGTAGCAGCACGGCAGCGATCGAACCGATGACGCCTGCCCAGAAAACCCGCTGCAGCACCGGTGTGTCATCACGCCCATTCGCCGAAAGCATATTCAGAACCAGAGCGCCACTGTCGGCCGAAGTAACAAAAAAGACCACGATCATGGCGAGGCTCAGGCCAGCTAGAAACGTCGAAAAGGGCAGATACTCCAAGAACTGAAACAAGGCGACAGCCTGATTGGCTGCGACGGCGTCCGCCAATCCTGTCGCTCCGTTATTTAATATAAGACTAATCGCACTATTACCGAACACGCCCATCCACAGCAGCGTGAAACCGCAGGGAACAAGAATGGCACCAAAAGTGAACTGGCGAATCGTGCGACCCCGTGAAATACGGGCAATGAACAGACCGACAAATGGAGACCAACTGAGCCACCAACCCCAATAAAAAATTGTCCAGCCGCCCAGCCAATCAGTGGGGTCGTATGCATATAAGGTGAAAGTTTTACTGATCAACTCGCTCGCGTAGATGCCCAGACTCTCAAGTGTCGACCCCAGGATGAGAGTCGTAGGACCGACGATCAGCACGCCAACAAGGAGCAATACTGATAGCGCAATGTTCAGCTCGGACAGGCGCTTGATGCCTGCGTTAAGCCCCATGGCTACAGACAAACTGGCCAGTGCCATAGTGACCACAATGAGCAAAATTTGTATCCCAGAAGATACGGGAATGTCAAACAGGTACGCAAGTCCCGAGTTGATCTGCAGAACGCCGAAGCCCAGGCTGGTGGCAATCCCACAAGCTGTACAAACGATCGCAAACACGTCAATCGCGGCACCGGCCGGGCCATAAATTCGTTCGCCAATCAGCGGGTAAAAAGCAGAGCGCATGGTCAGGGGTAGACCGTGGCGATACGAGAAATAGCCCAATAGTAGCGCTACGATGGCGTAGATTGCCCAGGCGTGCAGGCCCCAGTGAAAGTAGGTGAGGGTCATGGCATGCCCGGCTGACTCGATGGTTCCCCCCTCGCCATGGGGTGGCTGCAAAAAATGCATCACCGGCTCGGCAACGCCGAAAAACATCAAGCCGATCCCCATGCCGGCGGCGAACAACATGGCGAACCAGCTCAACGCACTGTACTCAGGCTCCGCATGGTCTGGCCCCAGCTTGATGTCGCCAAAACGCGATAGGCTGAAGAACAAAACACTGAGCAGCACAATGGCGACAACCAACACGTAGTACCAACTCGCGTAACGAACAATCGCTGCTTGTGCCCGCTGGAACAATTCTTCACTCGCTTCAGGCGCCAGCGCTGTACCAACGACAAACAGAAGCAAAACCAGCGTCGAGGGTAAAAATACGCCACGATCGACACTAAAACCCGATAGCCCCCCCGGCATCGCTTCTTCGTCCCTC
This sequence comes from uncultured Gammaproteobacteria bacterium, assembly GCA_963840725.1. Taxonomy (GTDB): domain Bacteria; phylum Pseudomonadota; class Gammaproteobacteria; order Pseudomonadales; family Halieaceae; genus CAVWDU01. The sequence goes on from CAWIZY010000003.1 coordinate 54,866, forward strand.
TCGGCACTCCCCATCGGACCCTCGCTTATCTAAATCTCAGGCAGCAGACTACGCAGATTATGCAATGTGGGCAAAGCATAAATACAAAGTTGTCTAAGTATCATTAGCGTTTATCGTTGCTATAAATTATTGATAATTATAGGTTTAGCGTTTTTTCTGGCCGTTACAAGCACATTTAGTGCTTATGCTGTAAAGTATAGGCACTTTTTTTACAGACTATTTTCAAGCATCAAGGACTACTATGCCCCCCAGTAACACGCTGCAGCGAGCCACCCGCGCCGCAATTATCGCCACCTTCAGCACTGGGGGCCTCGCCAGCAGCCCCGCGCTCGCCCAGCTGGAGGAGGTCATTGTCACTGCAACCAAGAGAGCGGCGAGTACCCAGGACATTGCAGTGTCAGTGAAAGCGCTCGGCGAAAACACGCTTGACGATATGGGCGTTACCAACTTCGAGGACTACCTCGTGCAGCTGCCCGGCGTTACAGCTGGTGGCAGCGGCCCGGGTCAGAATACGATCTATATCCGCGGTGTGGCCTCCACCACCCCGAATCTCACCACCGCCGGTGTGGCCGGCCTGTCGCCCAACGTAGCGCTCTATCTGGATGAGCAGCCTCTTGCCCAGCCCGGCAGAAACCTTGATGTATACACAGCAGACATGAACCGCATCGAGGTATTGGCTGGGCCCCAGGGCACGCTGTTTGGGGCCAGCTCACAAGCGGGCACAGTGCGCCTGATTACCAACAAACCCGACTTTGGCGGAACCTATGGAAAAGTGAAGCTTGGCACCTCCTTCACTAAAGATGGTGAGATGAGCAATAGTGTAGAGGGCATGATCAACATGCCCCTCACGGATAAACTAGCGCTGCGCGGAGTGGTCTACGTCGACCGAATGGGCGGCTATATCGACAACGTTGCGGGCAAGCTGAGCACCCGTGAGAGTGCGCGTTTTCGTCCGGAGGGCACCGTGCGTGGTAATGGGGTGCCCGTAAGCGGCCAACGCGCCGGGTTTCAGGCCGGGGCAGACCTATCGGGGGTCAACTTTATCGATGCGGATAACAGCACGCGCACCGAAGAGGACTTCAACGACACGACCTACTCAGGCTTCCGCCTGGCCGGTGTGTATACCATCAACGCAAATTGGGACCTCCAGAGTCTCACACATGCAACAGCAGCTGGACTCGGATGGGGTTTTCTTTTCCGATCCGGAACTGGACGACTACGAAGTAACGCGATTTCAGCCAGACAACATTAACGACGAGTTCGATAACACATCCTGGACTCTGCAAGGGCGTCTCGGAGCTCTGGATATCCTATATTCAGGCGCATTCACCGATCGCCAAACCGATCAGTTGGTTGATTACTCCGACTACCTCTTCGTCGGCCAGTACCTGCCCTACTATATCTGCGACAGCTCAGTATCCTATCCCGGCGATGCCGCACCGAGCGGCACCTGCCAGGCCCCGGACCTGTTCGTAAACAGCAGCACCTCTACCGAGGTGATCACCCATGAAATCCGCATCAATACCCCCGAGGATCGGCGATTTCGAGCCACTGTGGGCGCGTTTTACAGCGACCTCACGCTGAAGGAACGCAACGACTTCACCTACCCTGGCTCCACGCAAATTGACGGCTATGGCGTGCAGACCGGGTTTTCACCCAACTTCCCGTTCACGACCGGCTATACCTCTGACGCCGGCCCCTTCCCGGATGGGGTGATTTTTCGCAATGATGTGCGACGTACCGACGAACAAATCGGCGTCTTTGGCGAAATCACCATGGACGTGACAGAGACTTTCGCCGTCACCGTAGGTGCTCGCTGGTACGACATCGAGGTAGGACTGGACGGCAGCGCCAACGCGTCCTTTTGCAACCTGTTCCAGCCCGACTCCAACTCCTTCGGTACCGATATCTCGGATCTCTATAACGGCGATGGGCAGATCACCTTTCGCGGCACTTGCGACCCGGACGCGCAGCTCACCTACACCAAGGACAATATCGATGAAGCACCAGCGCAGGTGGCCTCGGCCCTGCGCAGTGCACCGACCAGCGCCCAAACCGACGGCGTGATCGGCAAAATCAGCCTGTCCTGGACACCGACAATGGACCAACTGTGGTTCGTGACAGTTTCCGAAGGATTCCGGCCCGGGCTGCTGAACAGGCCCGGTGGTGCCGCGGGACCCGGCGGCTATGAGGTGCCTTTCGCGCTGGATACCGACGACGTCATCAACTACGAACTCGGTTGGAAGCTGGATCTTCTGGACCAGTCCCTGCGCTTTAACGGCAGCCTGTTCTTCATCGACATTGAGCAGCTGCAAACCACAATTTTTGACCCTAGCATCGTCAACCTGTTCTTCTCTGATAACGCCGCCAATGCAGAAGTGCTGGGGTTGGAAGGCAGTATCGACTGGGCGCCGGCTTCATTGCCTGGCCTTACGGTCACCGGCTCCTTCTCGATTCTGGATACGGAAATCACCGAGGTATTGACCCCGACCGACGACGTTCGCAAGGGGGATTCCCTGGCCTTTGCCCCGGAATTTCAGACAACGCTGCGTGCGCGCTATCACTGGGAACTCGGCAATGGTCTACAAGCCCACGTGATGCCGCACTTGGCCTACTCTGATGAGTCCTACAGCGATATCATTGCCATCAACCGGCAGGTCGTGGACTCCTGGTTGATGCTCGGTTTCACGGCAGGCGTATCGAACAACCAGTGGTCCGCCGAACTATTCGTGGATAACCTGACCAACGAGGCGGCTGAGCTATCAAACAACTTTGTGTACGATCGCGACCGCGTAACGCTGGCTCGTCCACTGACCGGTGGCGTGCGGTTCAGCTGGAACTTTGAATGACCCGGGGCGCCCGGCCAAGCCGGGCGCATTTGCCAGCTCGCGCATACAGGAGTTAATGCGCGACGGTCGCATAGGCACCGCGCTCAGCCTGGTTGAAGCGCGACTTGGCACCAACCCCGAAGACCCAGAAGCCCTGTATCTCTCCTCGGTCTGCCTGCGCCTCAGCCGCTCCTTTGACCAGGCGCGTTCCCGGCTCGAACACCTGCTGAGTCTTGAGCCCGGCAATGGACGCGCTCTTCAGGAGCGCGCACATCTGCTGCGAGATCAGGGCCACAGTGACAGAGCAATAGACAGCTACGGTGAAGCTCTGCGCGCCAATCCTGCACTGATGGCGAGTTATCAACACCGCCTGCGGCTTTTAAAGGAGGCCGGCAGAGCCAGCGAGGCCGCAGTCACCGCCGCACAACTTGCGCGGGTCGAGGCACTACCAAAGCTATTACTTGCCGCAACTGATTTGCTAGCCCAAGGCCGGATTCTCAAGGCCGAACAGCTATGCCGACAATTCCTGCGACAATCGCCACACCACACCGATGCCATGCGCCTGCTGGCGGAGATAGGCGTTCGCCTTGGCGCCCTGGAGGAGGCAAATTTTTTGCTCGAGAGCGCCTGCGAGCTTAAGCCAGACGACTCTGCTTTACGCATCGACCTGATCCGGGTGCTTAGCAAGCGCCAGCGCTTTGAAGACTCTCTTCGCCAGGCCGAACGTCTGCACGCAGAGGCCCCTGAGAACCTGCAGTACCAATCGCTGCGAGCGATAGAGCTTCTCCAACTGGGACGTTACGAGGATGCCATCAACGGTTTCGACGCGATCCTTGAACGACTTCCCGGCGATGCCGTGACCCTGACCTCTCGAGGCCATGCACTCAAAACCTGTGGCGCTGGCGAAAGTGCAGTGGCCGCCTACGAGGCGGCAGCACAAGCGGATGCCGGCGGCGGAGAAGCATGGTACGCACTGGCAAATCTTAAAACCTACAGTTTTGCTGACCCTCAGATCGCCGAAATTCAGCGACGCCTCGACGCCAATCCACCCTTGATGGACCGGATTTACCTCTCCTTTGCCTTGGGCAAAGGCCTTGAGGACAGGGGTGAGTATGCCGCATCCTTTGAGCATTACGCGCAGGGCAATGCCCTGAAACGCGCGCAACTCGGATACCGGCGCGAAATCTTTGAGCACGAGGTGGACAAGCAGTGCGAGTTGACTACGGCCCGGCTTTTCAACCAGAGCCAACACACGGGCTACGATGCACCCGATCCCATTTTCATTCTGGGCATGCCCCGGGCAGGCAGCACACTTCTGGAGCAGATTTTGGCCTCGCACAGCCAGGTTGATGGCACCCGCGAACTACCCAATATTCTCTCCCTGGCACAGCGGATGCGGCGACAACCCGGTAAAAGTGGCGCCAGACCCGGCTACCCCGAGGTGCTGCATGAGCTCGACGACGAGATGCTTACGCAGCTCGGACAGGACTATATTGATCAGACCCGTCTTCATCGCGCCGATGCGCCCTTCTTTATCGACAAAATGCCGAACAATTTCAGGCACATCGGCCTGATAAAGCTAATCTTGCCGCGGGCGAAAATTATTGATGCGCGCCGTGAGGCCATGGCCTGCTGCTTTAGTAACTTCAAGCAGCTGTTCGCCGAAGGGCAGGAGTTCAGCTACGACCTGGGCGATCTCGCTCATTACTATCGACAGTACGAGCGCCTGATGGCGCACTGGGATTCGATACTTCCCGGATCCGTTCACCGCCTGCAGCACGAAGCACTTTTGGATGACTTCGAGGGCGAACTGCGGCGCCTGCTGGAATTCCTGGAACTTCCTTTTGAGGCGGGTTGTCTGCGTTTCTTTGACAATGACAGACCGGTTCGCACTCCGTCATCCGAGCAAGTTCGGCAACCCCTGTTTCGCGATGCTGTTGAACAATGGCACAATTATCAACCTTGGCTGAAGCCTCTGACCACAGGTCTGAAGTGAAGGGCTGGTAGCCAGACCACCAGACTGGCCAGTGACTCAAGCCGCGCGACTGACATCGGGAACCGACACTATGGCAGACTTACTCGACGACGTTCTTGTTTCCCTGCGCCGCATCCTGCGGGCCACAAGCATTCACTCGCGCAAGCTGGGCAGATCGGTGGGCATTACCGCAGCGCAACTCGTTGTGCTGCAGGCCGTGAATGCCAAAGATGGCGTCACCGCGTCTGAGGTTGCCCGGGCCGTGAGCCTCAGCCAGGCGACCATCACAACCATTCTGTCTCGACTCGAGGAGCGGGACCTGTTGAAGCGAGCGCGCAGCAGTGTGGACCGGCGGCGCATCCACGTGTCCCTGACCGAAGCTGGACGTCAGGTCCTCGCAGAGGCCCCGAAACCCATACAAGAAGAGTTTTCGCGACGCTTCGAGGCGCTGCCAAGTTGGGAGCAACACCAACTTGTTTCGGCCTTGGAGCGGGTTGCCGTCATGATGGATGCAGAAGAACTCGACGCGGCCCCCCTGCTCACAGAAAACCCCGAACTGCTCTAGCGCCGGGCTCAATATCAGGCAGGCCTTGTTGCTTCACTCATTCAACCACCCGTTTAGCGATTTTAACAATCTGTCCAGCTCGCAAATGTCCATCACACCGGAAAGCGCGGCGAACCCAGCGGACAGCACAGTAGCCCTAAAGAGTGTCACGCTGAGCGAGGTCCGTGCGAGGCTGGTTATAGCCGCCCCAGCCCCCCTCGCAGGTGACCAAACAATCAACCAAGCTTAGCGGACAGTCCGGCATTAGCCGAGGGATTGGCCGTATCTGGTAGAAGGTCGACGGGTGTCCTGTATCTACAATGTATTTACATTTTCAGCCGACAAACTGGCGCTCGTCAGCGGCAACTCGGAGTCATAAGAAAAAGCGCCATAGGTTTCTGCACTTTTTGTCTGTTTTCGATGTACTGGAAGCTTGGCCTCGGGCATCTTTTCCCCATGGAAAACAGGTTATTACAACTTGCTGGTGCGCTCACGATAGGTTGGCTTGTTAGTGGCGCCACGCTGGCACTTGCGCAAACGGTAGAGTACGACGCCGCGGCTGGTGTAGTAGAGGCCGCGACTGACACCACCAGCCAGAGTGAGAAGAACCGCGTTATCAGCGTTCACCTGACTGACGCCCGGGATCCCTTCAGGGCCAGTCTATGGGCAGCACACATCCTGCAGAGTTCGTCTCGGGGCCCAATCGTACCCGGAGACATGGAAGGCGGTAGCGAATTCCGGGTGACCGGACCTCTCCTGGAGCGCTCGGTCGGTATCCAACTGGAATTCGATTTCTGATGGTGAACTGACGGCAGACCTCTAATATTCTTCGATAGCAAGGAAAGTCAGAGCGTTGGACCGGCCAGGAGTGGGCTTCTGGACCTTCAGCAGCAGATAACTGCACTCACCATCAGTTCAGCTTTATTAACAGTTTCTGCAGGTTCAATATCGGGCCCCTACAGGGCGCGAGCCTTCGCGATCACTCTGCCAGCAAAAGCAGTAAGAACGGGACACCCATGGAGTAGGAACGGGAGAGTACGAACGGGACACCCATAAAAGTAATACGCTGATACTGATAACAGGACACCCTCAAAACTAGTTCGCGAATGCCCATCACGTCGGCAACTCCGACAGCACAGCTCACGGCAGTAGGGTGTCACGCCGAGAGAGGTCTGTGGGAGCCTTGTATTAGTTACCGCCGCCTGTAGAGATTACTGGAATGTACCTCCGGCACGATGAACAGCCCGGTATTAGCCAAGGGGTTGGCTGCCTTTGGTACAAGATCGATGGGTGTCCTGTATCTAGTCCTGTATCTAGTCCTGTATCTAGTCAGGTACAAGATCGATGGGTGTCCTGTATCTAGTCACTGTATTTATTCATGGATGTCCTGTATCTATTGTCTATGTATTTACCCGCTATCTACTTGTATCTGCATCCAACTTGACTCAACGGTCAAATCTATCCAACAAAAAACTAGTGAAATGAGTGATACAGAGACTACACTTGGCCTGTGAAATGGTCCTGGAAAATAGCTCGTATCGCCAGCATCGATATTTATATCCATGCAACTTTTTTCATCCTTATCTATATAGTGGGTATCACTTATTGGAATAAGGAGGGAACACTTGAAGCGGTGGTCTCTGGCGTGGGCTTTGTTTTAGCCCTGTTTGTTTGCGTAATTTTACATGAATTTGGCCATTCACTAACTGCTCGCCGCTATGGCATTCAAACCCGCAACATTACGCTACTACCAATAGGTGGCGTCGCATCACTGGAAAAAATGCCCGATGATCCACGGCAGGAGATAAATGTGGCTATTGCCGGGCCAGCCGTCAACTTTGTAATCGCCCTCCTGCTCTATCTCTATTCGGATTTTCGCGGCAGTCCGGTGGTCACCCAAGCGCCTAGTGTATCCAGCAGTTCTTTCGTATATCAGCTGATGATGGTCAATCTGTTTATCGCTGGCTTTAACCTGTTGCCAGCATTCCCAATGGATGGCGGTCGGGTTTTACGTGCCACCCTGGCGATGCGCATGGATCATGATATCGCCACTCAAAAAGCTGCCAGCGTTGGTCAATTCATCGCGGTCTGCATGGGGCTTTTCGGCATCATGTACAACCCATTTCTTCTATTCATAGCCATTTTTATCTGGTTCGGCGCCTCCATGGAGAATAACGCCGAGCACGTAAAATCCATCCTGAAACACGCCACTGTACGACACGCCATGCTAACAGAGTTTCATTCTCTTTCTCCTGAAGACACGTTGGCAAAAGCAGCAGAATTTGCTCTTATGGGCACCCAAAAGGATTTCCCAGTTGGATACCGGAACAATCTGCAGAAGGTACTAAATCGCAGCGATCTCATACTAGGGCTTCAGAGACAGGGAGAACAAGCCCGCATCAGTGAACTGCCGCTGAAGAATATACTTACTGCAGATATTGATGAGCCTTTAGCGGAACTGCTTGCGAGAATGCAGGGCAACCCCGCACAGATGATCGGTGTAATGGAGAGGGGCGAGCTTGCTGGACTACTTAATCTGGAAAACGTTTTGGAGCTGATCAAGATCCAGGAAGCCGTTGCACAGCATCAAGCCACTAGAACACGTTGACCCAATGAGACATCGCTACCCCATCCCTCCTGTCCTGCAATGAATCTGACACCGGATAGTGCCGCCAATTCCGGGGGGATCCTTTAGATATCGAGCGCCAAGTCGGCCGATTACAAATCATGCGGGTTATCGAACAATCAAATCTCTCAGCAGACAGCTATGGAAATTAAGCAATTAGAAACTTTTCGCAACGCGCTGATTTGCCTCAGAGAGGAAATAGGGCAACTGAATGCAGATAGCAGGGAAACCACAGAAACCGTAGCGCTCGATCAATCGAAGGTTGGCCGCCTGTCCCGCATGGACGCTATGCAAGCCCGTCAGATGGCACAGGAAACGGTTCGCCGAAGAGCGCTACAATTGCAGAAAATCGACAACGCATTGCGCCGCCTGGAGGCCGGCTACTACGGCTATTGCTTCATTTGCGGGGATCCGATTAGCACGGCGAGGTTACGTTTCGACCCCGCTTGCACTCGATGCGTGGGTTGCATGGATAGCTGACGCCTGTCCGCTATAAATACTTGTCATACTTGAAACCCCGGGACTTTAGTTCGGACAAGATTTGAAGATGTACGCCCCGTCGACAATATCTTCGAAAGGAGCGCAGCGAGTGCTTTGCACTTGACTAACAGTCACCGCAAGAAACGCGCCATTGATCTTCAAGTCCAGGTCTGCCGCCGTTGAAGCGGCTCTGATAGCATCACTGTAGGTGCTAAGATCTGGAACTTCAGGTCCAAAAATACAGCGCCACCTGCCACAATGTTCATCTAAGCTGAGGCCAGTCTCGCGAAGTCATAGTTTGATCTGGCTTAGAAGGCGGGGATAGCCCTAAAGAAATCAATCGAGAACTTGAATCTGTTGCTCGATTCTTGAACATACAGGCCCGTAGCGGGCCACCAGCCGACCAGCTGGATGCGCCAGTATCGTTCACGGGGTAGCAGCCAAAAACCTGTTGAGTGACTCGGCGTGCCAGTTACGGTTCGGGGTTAAAAACTCCAGCACGGGGCTCCTCTCTCGATTGACCGACGCAGGTGTCCATATCTACTTTTGCAGCCAAACAGCGGCTTATCGTGGGTTTCTTCCGAAGAAGCTTGACCCGCATGTGACCTTTGCACTAGCAGCCAGGACGGCTCATGTTCAATTACAGAGACAAGAATTAACACTAATCGCATTTTAGCGGTATTGAGCATCCCCGCAGGCTTCAATGCCCAAGGCAAGCCGATGGGTATCGAGATCATGCAACCATACTGTGCTAACGGTCGTATACAGTCGATTTTCAAAGCCCACGCAGCTATCACTGAATTTTTTCTGCAGCGGCCGGTGCTTGCAGATCCGACATAAGCCTACACCTATGCTCGCCCAGTCAAACGCTCGAAGCGCAAGATTAACTAGAGAACGGCAAAGTATTTGCGCCTGTCGGGGAGGTAGGGGATAACGCCATTGATCAACGCTGCCTGCCAGACGATCGTGGAAACGCCCACCTCTGCACTTGCGGCCGTATAATCCATCCTGACAAAAAACGACGTATCACCGCCCACTTGATCGCGGGTGAGGGCAAGACAGCGACCGGCTCCGGCGCCGAGTTCTGTTGTGAACACCTGAAAGGGTTCCTGCGAAGCCCTTGTGCGATACAGTGCGAGGCGCGTCTCAACGGCAAACGGGTTAAACGCGTTGTTTGCACACAGGCTAAATGTTTTGCCTGGGAGTATCCGCAGGGGGCCAACGTAGGATACCTCACTAATGCCACCGCCAGCCTCGAATATCTGTCGCACCTCTTGTCCTTGTGGGCAGTTGAATATCCCGTTGATGACGCAGGCACTCCCAACGAAGTCGTCGCGATCGCTTTCAGTCACTATTTGAAAATAAACCGGTTTTCCACCTGATTGCTCATAACTGATATCAAAACAGCGACCATCCCCGGTGTTGAAAGCCCGGGTGCCCGTTCTTATCACACGTGCATCTACTGCGGAGTGGAAACTGGCTTGCACGTCCACCACCGGTGCCTCTGGAACACTGACACATGCTTCAAAACGCTGCCCGCTTTTTAGCTCGACTGGGCCCCAAGTGTGAGTTCCTGCATTAACCTCCAGGGAAAAGATAAAAACAAGTGTTGCAATTACTACCGCGCTGACCGTTTTCTGATTCCTCATGACATGTGGCCCCGTGAATCTGTTAGAAAGCGCCTCCCCAAATTGCACCCTGTCTATTGGCAGTTTTGGGAACTGTGATCGAGTCTCCTTGGTCCGTGCTGCCCGAAACAACAGACTTAAATAATTCAAAACAGACCAAGTCGCCTCGCGACAGTCTAATACACAAGCGTCTGGGCAAATACTCGCTGGTTAGAACAATTCAGCGCATCAACATCCGCACTCATGATCTCAGGTCATATCAGTTGAATTACTATAAGAACTTATGGCTTAACGGTCTGTCGGGCTTTTTATCACGCTAAGGAATGTTCAGATGAAAACGATACGCTTTACCGATCTGCAGATTTTCACCTAGCCAGGCTTGCGGGCGACTATAGACTGCGATTTTGGTAACAATTGATTAAGCGCAGTACGGATTTTATGGCCCTGTGGATGATCCTGCACCGCCTCCCACAGTCTGATCCAGTGATCGATAATCGGATGCGGATTATCAACGGGGAGGCCAGCCCCTGGTTCACATGTCAGCCAGGACAGCGGCCAATAAACGCTCCAGAAACAGCCCATATACTGGTGGCTCTCTATCTCCAGACCCGCACCGAGCAGTAATTCGCGAAATTGCTCCGAGGAAAATATCCGAATGTGGTTAGGCTCTTCAAAGTATGCTGAAGGCGCAGTCGCGCCAACAAACTGTTCTGAGCGCGAATCGGGCACTGTAACAAGCAATTGGCCACCAGACTTGGCGACCCTGACGAGTTCCGACAAAAACGCCTCGGGATCAGGCACGTGCTCCAGAACTTCGGTGCAAATTACCAGATCTCCGGAATTGTCCGCTACGGGAATAGGGGCACAGTCTGATCGAATTCCAAGTTTAGCCCTGGCAGGTGACGCCTCTATCCTGGTATTGGTCCTGGCAAGCCTGGCCTCATCCCGATCGATAAAGACAACTTCAGCTCCCTGCTGGGCACAAAATTGAATCAGCGCACCGTCTCCGCAACCGACATCTATCACTGTATGGCTAGCGGGCACGTGCACACCGCTTGCAAGTTGACCAGTTGCCGCATCAAACCAACCTTCCAGTCTACGATCCTTCAGACCGATAAACCCCGGCTTCGGCCTTGCGTAATCAATCATAATTTACCCAACAATATATAGAGCTATTAGTAAAAATAATAACCATCTGGGAGATTAGAAGCCGCAGGCAATGCGACAAAAATATTCATACAGGAGCGGAATAGTAACAGGACACCCATCAATTCCCCACAGGATAGTCACAGTAAACCCGGAATCCCCTCACTAGTGCTCGTAAGAGGACACCCATCATTTCAAAACCGATCTCTTTGCGATTATTCAGAGTATTTCGAAAACCCGCGGTGCCTCACCGGAAAGCTGAGAGTGACCCCGACAAAGTGGTAAATGGAACGGGTGCCAATAAGGCACTACTGGCAAGCCGACTGACTGAGTCAATGCAAACACCAACCTTGATGCGGTTGGTGCCTGATAATAGCGGTCCCAGATTTCCCCGTTGTCACCAACACGGCTGCTGAAGCAGCGCTGTGGTGTCCTAAGCTGTTTCTGGGAGGAAGTTGATTATGCGCGTCGCCTTGCCGAAAACGCTCGACAAGGCGATTGGGTAACTCGCGCGAAATTAAAAAGAACGTCTAATCGGGATCTACTCGGTAGCCGCCTTGTAGAGTGACGCCTTGGGCGCTGCGAAGACCCGGCGCACCATCGGTTCAAAGAACTCCAGGGCATAGGTTTCCGCATCGGGATCGAAAGCTGGTGCATCGTATTTCTCTATAAATTCCCTGGTGTAGGCGTAGTTCGGGTGCGATTCATACTGCTTGTGCAGATCACGATCCAGGCCGATGTGGTGGAAGAAGTAATAGCCCTGAAAAATCGCATGGTGCTTGACCATCCAGTGGTTCTGTTCGCTGACAAAGGGCTCGAGGAAAGTCGCGGCAATATCCGCATGATTGTATGGGCCAAGGGTGTCGCCAATATCATGCATCAGCGCACAGACCACATACTCCTCATCGCGACCATCCTTATGTGCCAGGGTTGCAGTCTGCAGACAGTGTGTAAGACGATCAACCGGAAAACCGCCGCAATCACCGTCCAGGACCTTCAGGTGCTCAAGCATGCGGTCAGGCAGGGCAGCGGCTGCGACCTGAAACTCTTTCATGATGACCTGCCAGTCTTCGGCAGTGCCGTCCTTCATATGATGAAACTTTGCGCGCTCAGGTAATGCGGTATTCATGTTTTTCCCTCATTAAAAGCCAATAGTCTCTCGGGCCCTCGCATACGACGCCCGGCACCCACTGGACAAGTATAATCCACATGCAGTCAAAGGTCCCAATCGAAGGCTGGCGGGAACTTCACTCCATTCTGACCCTGTAACTGACCAGGAACGACCTCCAACGCCCCTATTGGTAAAATCGACAAGCGCTACACTGCTATCGGCGCAGCCATGTCACTCGCGACTTGCAGCGACACGCTGACTACCAGGATATTCCGACTCTATCGCGGATAGCCCCGTTGGCTTTCGCTACCCAGCGACTGATATTCATGCCCACCTATCGAAATCATTCCGACGAGCGCGATGAGAGTGCGATAAGAGCGATAAGAGCGATAAGAGGACACCCAATAACCCGGGACTTCTCTCCTTGTCTCATCGAACAGAGTTAAGTCGAGGCCTTCCTTGCCTCAAGGATGACTCGATGACGATTCTTAAGGGTCGACGACCGGAGCTCACACGAATACACAATTAAGGGCCGACTGGCCACTTCAGGACACAAGGTCTGATGGACTGGCTATCAAGCTATAGCCAGCCGGGTTTACTCGACTTCCTGAGGTGGCTGAAAAACACACCAGGCTTCGCCGTCAACCTCAAGATGCCTGCGGGTTGTCCAGTTTTAGCGGCAGGTTGGTGGGTGTCCTTTGTTGTGCGTACGGGTTGTCCAGTTTTAGCGGCAGGTTGGTGGGTGTCCTTTATTGTGCTTTGTTGTGCGCTCTGTTGTGCGAGTTGTTGTGTGCGATATGGATGGGTGTTCTTTGTTGGTGTTCAGATAGATGGGTGTCCCTTGTTGGTACCCGGATGGGTGTTCTTTGTTGGTGTTCAGATAGATGGGTGTCCCTTGTTGGTACCCGGATGGGTGTTCTTTGTTGGTGTTCAGATAGATGGGTGTCCCTTGTTGGTACTTGTTGGTATTCGGTTTGAAATGCCGGTCTATTGCTCATTAGTGCCATTTCGACACTACTCAATTGAGGTCGAACGCGGGCGACCGAAAGCTACTTAATTGGGCGTATACTAGATCGATCATGACTATTCTTTTCACCCTGGCTTTCTTCATTGTGCCCGCTGGCTTGCTCTGGCTAACTCATCGGCAAGCCTGGGCGCAAAAGCTCGGAATCATTGCACTTTGCTATATTGCCGGTCTGTTGCTCGGCAACACAGTAACGCTGCCCCCCTCAGTGGCCGCTGTGCAGCAAACGATGTCAGAGGCGACCATCTTGCTGGCCATGCCACTATTATTGATGACCCTGGATATTCGTCAGTGGCGCAAGACTGCAGGCAAGGCCATGCTGTCTATGATTATCGCAACCACCTCAGTGATGACCCTCGCTACCTGCCTGTTTTTTGCTTTTCGGGACCGGGGTGCTGACTCCGCCGCACACTTTGCGGCCATGTCAGTTGGCGTCTATACCGGTGGCACGCCAAATCTTGCGGCGATCAAGGCGGGCCTGCAGATCCCGCATAACGAGTATATCGTCTTCCACAGCCTGGACACATTTGTTGGGGCAGCCTATCTACTGATGATGCTCACGGTGGGTATTCGGCTGTTCGGAGGTGTTTTTGGTCCACAGCCGCCAGCGGATGCTGCGGATCAGGATCAGGATCAGGATCAGGCACGGCATTATGACAATGACGATTACGCGCCATTGTTGCAGCGGGGGAATGCCAGGGAGATAGTCATGGCGCTTTTGCTTGCCGCGCTAGTAGTGGCGGCGGCATTGACGGTAGCGGGGCTTCATGCCAATTTGTTGCAGACGGAGAGAAACGCAGCGGTGGCGATTGTGGCTCTCACCAGCTTTGGTATCGCGTTGTCACTCTCCCCGGGAGTGCGCCGGCTGCAGCTATCCTACAAGCTTGGCATGTACCTTATTTACGTCTTTTGCTTCGCAGTGGCATCCCTAGCCAGCGTCGAACAGCTTGCCGAGGTCGACGCCGGCATCGCCCTGTTTCTACTGGGAACAGTGCTGGGTAGCGTGTTGCTGCATGCTTTGTTATGCCGTTTCGCTCGCATAGACAGAGATACCTTTATGGTGACCTCGGTAGCAGCAGTATGCAGCCCGCCCTTTGTCCCAATGATGGCTCGTGCGCTGGGGAACCCCTCGGCGATACTGTCGGGTATGACGACGGGGATCATCGGCTATGCGCTGGGCAATTATCTGGGAATCAGCCTGGGGTTGCTGCTAATGTCGCTTTAAACGAGATTCAGGAGATTTCACGATGCACAGTGCTATGCCCGACAAGGGACGTGACAGCGCACAGATACTCGATGAGTTGGAAGCTTTTAAAGAAGAAGACCCCAAGTACAAGGATGGCCGGGTCTGGAGCCTCGTGTACTATCTGGATGAGGACCATGCCGGTTTTCTAAAAGAGTCTTATCACCGTTACGCCTGTGAGAACGGCCTCAACCCCGGTGCATTCAAGAGCCTGAAGAAAATTGAGACAGCGGTGATCAGCGCCACTGCTGATATCCTCAACGGTACCGACGAGGTGTGCGGCGTGGTTACCTCGGGGGGGACCGAGAGCTGTCTCATGGCTGTGAAAACCTATCGAGATATGGCCCGCGAACAGCGCGGTGTAAAAAAGCCTGAAATGATTATGCCCACCACGGCGCATGTTGCCTGGTTCAAGGCCTCCGAGTATTTCGGCGTAAAAATCCGGCTGGTCCCCTTGCTGGATGATTTCACGCCGAACCTCAAGATACTCAAGCGCCTTATAAATCGTAATACCGTGATGATACTGGGTAGCGCGCCGGAGTACCCGCACGGCACTATTGACCCGATTGAAGCTATGGGCGCGATTGCTCAGAAGAAAAAAATACCACTTCATGTGGATGCCTGCGTGGGCGGTTTTATCCTGCCGTTCATGGCTATGAACGGCGAAGTCATACCACCCTGGGACTATCGCGTGCCCGGTGTGACATCCATCTCTGCGGACATTCACAAATACGGCTATGCCGCGAAAGGTGCGTCTACTATTACCTATCGCAGTCTGGACTATCTGCGCTACCAGATGTTCGCCTATCAAGACTGGCCGGGCGGCATCTTCGCCTCATCTGCATTGCTAGGAACCCGCCCGGGTGGCGCGTATGCCGCCGCCTGGGGCGTCATTCAGTATTTCGGCAAGGCCGGTTATTGCAGATTAGCGGAAGATACACTGAAAGCCGTCAATCAGCTGAAAGCCGGCATTGCAGAGATGCCGGAACTCGCCCTTATCGGCAGCCCTCAGGGACCGCTGTTTTCATTCAGGTCCACAGACCCGGCAGTCAATATCTACGCGGTGGGCGACCAGATGGACGCGCGCGGGTGGCAGGTCAATCGCAATCAGAAACCCGCCGGCTTGCATGCTATGGTGACTGCCCAGCATCTGCGGGTGGTCGATGAATACCTGGCGGATTTGCGAGCCGCCGTTGCGACAGTAAAAGCCGATCCATCGCTCGCCGAACAGGGTGGCGCGGCTACTTATGGGATGATGGCCCATGTTCCCCTGCGCGGCATGGTGAAGAAAAAAGTACTGGAAATATACTCGGAGCAGTATCGGGCGGGAGGCGCAACCTTGGATTTGTCTTCCGGCGGGGGCGTGGGTAATGGTCTGGTGGACAAGTTGGTAAAGCGCTATGTGGACTACAAGTCGCGCAAGGTATCCTCTTGAACAGTTTGCTGAACGCTGCGGCTGGTGCCGCTCAGGTACCGCGCCTGCTCGACGGCCGGCAAAAAAGTAAATCCTTGATGCGTACGTGATAGTGGCTGTTGGGGCCGATGCCGCCGTCAGTGGCTTAGAGATGGAACTGACCGCCCTGGCGACTCCCGCGCTGACACTCGGCTCGATCCTTGGGTACTTTGATGCGCCCTACGATTCTTTCTTCGTTCCCGCAACCGATGAAGGTTAGTCTGGAAACAGACTGACATACTTACCGGACTACACGGCGTCCCTGTAACGAACGCCGACGCTTCCCCGTTAATGATGAAGAGCCGACCCGGCTTCGACAGCCGGGGACCCTGCCTCTAGGCTGATTCTGCAGGAAAGACCAATCACTCAAGGACCAGGGGAACGAGTCATGATGCACCCCCGATGCCCCGCCCCAATGTCGCGCAACAAAGGCAAGCCTCACACACTGAAATCGCTGGCCGCAGGCTGTTCGCTATACCTCCTGCACCGTGGTGAACGCCGGCGGACCCGGTAACACGGATGGTAACAGGGTAGGCATCTCCACCCAGTGTAGCGCGCTATGGGGCGCCCGCATCGGCAATGAAGACGGCACCCGGATTCTGGTCATCACGCAGCAACATGGCAACGAGGTCCAGTCGACGGAAGCAGTCCTCGGTGTCATCAAACAGTTGGCAAAGTCGAGCGGGCGGCAAACGAGGGAGTTACTGGAGACGCTGAACGTCCTGTTTGTGGTGCGCGCGAATTCAGACAGTGGTGAACCGTCGCCGGACTGTTTCATTGGTACCCCGCTCGGCGCACCCATTCAGGAAGATGCAGGAAGACTGCGCACTGAACCGGTTCAATCTCGATCCGAGCGCTGGCGGTGGCTACCTCGGACTCACGGAACCCGGATTCGCGGGTACGGTCGGGTCCGGCTACAACCTGAACCGCTATCATTTCTCCGACCTGCGGCGGCCTTACGCCCCGTCTAAACGCAGACCATGGTGGCGGTAGCGCTGGCGTAGTTGCCCGAGGTCGTACTCGACCTGCACGGGGATATTTCCAAAACCTCATGCACCATCGATCCAACCACCCTGCAGATTCTGCCGGGGGCGCTGGCTTTCCCCACTGCGCTCTGCGCGGAAGGCAGCGACCGGGACGCGGTGGTCCTCAGCCCATTCGAGTTCACCGAGGATGGCGACGACTACTCGCCGGTACTGCGCTCACGCACCCTGGCCTCACGCCTGGCGCAGCGCGTGGACTCATCCGGGTTTGGCAAAGTCAACCGTTTCGCCCCGATCAACACGGGCACCGGCGCGGCGAACGATGGCGGTATCAACAGCTACAACAAGCTGGGTATCCTCGTGTCCGGCTGGGAGCCTCAATTTTCTCCATGCGGTAAGCCTGTCTGTCCAGAGTCTCAACCTGACCCCCGCGGGGACGCAACCGCCGCCGCTCCACAGTGGAGCGGCTGCACGCCATGGCTCAAGTCTTAGCCGTTGCCAGACAACTTTCTTACCGCGAATCGCGAACACGATGGCCAACACCAGGCCAACACCAGGCCAACACCAGGCCAACAACAAGCAGTATCCACGCGATGTTGGTTGCGGCTCCGGCGATACCACTGAAACCCAAGACACCTGCGATAATTGCGATAACCAAAAATGTAACGGCCCAACTAATCATTCCCTTCTCCTTCAATTTCACTCTGATTTATGGCGTCGTGCGCCAGTACAAATACCTGTAGCAATTAGCAATAGCGATGCCAGTAACAATAGCCATGCCAGTAACAATAGCCATGCCAGTAGCAATAGCCATGCCAGCGTAAATAATCGCCATGCCAGCATGCGAAACACCGCAGCTTGAAGGCCTTCAGGTGCATCCTGTCCGATAAAACGGATTGAAAGTGAGCTCAAGTTTGTAAGACTTACACGCCAGGATGCAGGAGTTACTATTCCGGCGTACCACTCCGGGACACCCACAGCGCTCACACCCCCTTTGTAGCCTATGTAAAGCCTCCGGGTCGGCAAGTTGGCACGGAACTTGTGCTTAGGTCCGGCACGGAACTTGTGTTAGGTCCGGCACGGAACTTGTGTTAGGTCCGGCACGGAACTTGTATTAGTTCCAGAGTGCCTCAAGCCAGCCGCCGGTGACGTCCGTGCAGCGAAGACGCAGTAACCGTGGCCTAAGGCATGAAAACCCAATGACAGACCAGCAACCAGGAGGATATATGCTGAATACTCAAGCAGTCGAACACTTCGATACCCACCTCGAGGGCGTCTTTGCATTCCGGATCAACGCCCGCTTGACCAATGATGACCTGCAGGCGATGGCTCGCGTAATGAATACCGCATTCGACACTTATGACGAGGTGGATATGCTCCTCGTATTCAATACCGATGCGGACTCTGAGTTCGGCGCCGGCCTCAACGGTGAAGCCATCAAAGCGCAGTTCCGCGCGCTCACGAACGTGCGCAATTACTGCGTCTCAGGTGCGCCCGATGCAGCAGACTCAATGATCAAATTCTTCGATAAGATCATGCCCGTTAACGCCAGCACTTTCGAGTCAGAGCACAACGCACTCGAGTACTTGCGGGCGCAACCAAAGGTCACTTCAAAAGCGGCCTAGCGCGGCCCACTCGGGGCAAACGGGTACCCGGCAGAGCAGGATCTCGTTGAGATGTGGCTTCACAACCTGAATGAATTTCTCAGTCTCGTGTTGTAGCTGCCAGCAATTCCACGACCGTGGCATGACCATTCTTCTGCGCGAAGCCGAGTGCCGTCATGCGCCTGTTGTTGCGCAAACCGGGATCGGCACCCCGGTCGAGCAAGGCCTGCACGGTTTGCAGTTGTCCTTTTTCCGCTGCCGCCATCAACGGTGAGAAGCCGTCACTGTTGACCTGATTGACCTCGGCTCCGCGGGCAAGCAAGAGGCGTGTGATGTTCTCATCCCCGGTTTCAATCGCCAGCAGGAGGGCGGTTATCTTGTTCTGCCTGGACTCGGCATTCACGTCAGCCCCGCTCTCGACCAGCAACCGGGCTGACGCGACATCGCGGGTGCCTATCGCGTAAAGCAGCGGCGCGACACTGTTATTGTCTTGCGTATTGACGTCGGCACCAAGCTGGAGCAACCTCTCCACCACTTGGGTGTGACCGCGCATGGTTGCCCAGTTGAGTGCGGTGAGACCGGCCTTGTCGGCGTCTTCCAGGGCCGCGCCGGCAACGACGAGCACAGTGGCAACCTCGTAATGGCCGCCCGCCGCGGCCAGTATCAACGCGGTGCGGGCATTACTATCCTGCGAGCGCGTATTAGGGTCAGTACCCTTTTTGAGCAACTGCTCCACCTCGGCGCGGTTGCCCCGGGTCGCGGCACGCAGCAGCAACCGGCTGTCTGCCGACTCGCTGTCAGCACCCGCATTTGCCGGGCCTGTGGCCGCAGCGACGTTTGCCGCGAGCAGTAACGGTAGACTTGCGACCAACACCAGCACAAGAACACACAGACGCGCGATCATCGAGCCGAAGTTGACACTGCACAGGATCCGAAAGAGTGCGTTGCGCATACTAACACTCCAACTTTCTGAGGCGATTCTACCGTTTGGTTTATTGCCGCAGGTACCGACTTTCGGTGCCGCATATCGCAGCGAAAACTCATTTTGAACCATCATCAGTTTGAAGCTTGAGGCTCGCACAAAGCAAGCGGGAAAAGCCACAATCTGCTGGTGGGATGGCCAGCCGATAACCGCAGTCTCCTGAGTCCACACCGTGGTCACCTCCTCGAACATACAACGCCCGGTAAGAGGAACATCTGCGACTCCTCTGGCAGCATTGGCGAGTCTTCACAGCCTTTTTGTGAAGAGAACAAGGACTCGTCGGCCATCGGCTCCGAAAGTCCTGCGGGTTCCACGGAGTGCAGAAACCGCAGGGAGACTACCCTGGCTTTATGGTTCCCTGACCTTGGTCCGGTAGATGAGCGTATCGTTTGAAGGGTCTGTATCCGGGACTGAGGATGAGACCGTCGCCGTCCACTCAATACTGGTGTAGAAATCAGGCGCTGTCCAATCCCACTGAGTTTCAAACGTTCCGCCACTTGACAGGTCTGAAAAATCCGCTGTAAACGAGACCCACTCTCCTCTCGGTACCCAGAGGGAGGCGCCGGTAATGGTCACTGTGCCCGAAGCAACACCAGGACCATTATTGGTAACCACGACACCCACCGTGCTGTCATCACCATAGAATACCTTGACCGATCTCACTATCGATGTCATCTCCAGATCAAAAGGATCTTCAGGCGGCACAACCCCTTCGTCGTACTCAATGACCAACTTCGCGTCGTACACGGCGGTAGACTTGCTGTCACCCTTGACATAGACCGCAAGATCGAAATCGTCAGTCATCGGCAATCCATTGGTGGTATACGGCACCCCATTGGCTTCGCCCTTGATTTCAACGAATTCATTAGCAGTCACATCGACCCAGCCCTTGCTGGTGCGCAGCGGTGATGTGTCGTCCTTCCAGTCCAACAGGTTGATCACCGTGGTGGTCGGGGTGCCGACCACGTACTTGATATTGTCCCTCTGGAACGGGGGCGGGCTGCACTCAATCAACGGGATTTCCAGGCCGGGCAGGTCCTGGCCAAACTTATTCGGCTTCAGACGCCAGCGCGGACCTGAGATGAACTCACCGAGCGAGTCATCAGGCACCGGACTACCCACGAAATCCTGTACCAGCGGGTCGGGATCGGCGTCGTAGGACCACTCAAACGGATCGCGGTTGATCGTGGTGTAGTAGGCGTTGGTAAACGCGCCGATCAGATCCGAGGAGAACGCGTAGGGCGGTGAGGCGGGGTCATCACCGGGAATGGCGCTGGCAGACAGCGCATAGGGCCCGTTTTTCAGGATGGTGTCCTCGCCGAGCGGGGTCGGATCGCCCTCTCCTTCGCTTGCATCGATAAAGTCGCCGTCACCCTCATAACAGTCGACTGTTGATCTCCACACTTCACTGCTGGTTCCCGGCTCTCCCTCTATCCGGTAGGAAGGTTTGCGGCCGGTCGCCGCTTCGTTTTCAAGGTCCTCGGGGCGCAACTGGTCGTTCGGGTTGTTCGTTATCCAGTGATTGACCACCAGTTGCGCCTTGGTGACCACGTAACCCTCTGCCGGTGCATCCGCGGCTTTCCATTCTGCTGGCAACTCCAGCCTGGCATACATGCGCACGTCGTTGGGGCGCTTGTGGACGCCGCCCCAGCCGTACAATGGCTTGCCGTCATCCTTGAGCTGTACCGAATAGTCGGCACTGAGCGCAATATCGTTGAGCATGTCCGTTTTGTCGTTGGGGAACATCTGGCAGCCCGCAGGATCGCCGGGTGCCTCGCAGGGGGTGGCGTTGGTCAGCCGGGTAGTGGGCAGGCCGTTCGCCAGAATCACAGTATTGTCATCCAGCGGTGCATTGGCGCAGTCGAAAGTCAGGCTGCCGTCCGGCGTGGATATCTCACCCTGAGTCACTGGCGGAGGTGACCCCGGATTCTCGGCATAGAAGTAAGGAATGGTCTCATGGCAACTCAGCACATGCTCCATAACCGTGTAGTGCTCGGTTTCACATTTGACCGAGGTGCCGCCCAGCCCCTGGCACCAGGTGCCCAGCGGAGGCTTGACCTTGTATTTCAGGGTAGGGGCATTGGCGATCTGGATTCCGATGACCCCGCCGCCGTCCACGATATTGCCGACAAAACCTTCCCGGTAATCGCCGTCTCTGATTTTTCCCTGCGCACCCAGGAAATCCACCACGTAAAACCCGAATTCAGAATCGACTGGATAGAGTTTGACGCCCGACTTATCGGTAAAAGGCAGGTTGTCGGGAGGACAGGGGGTATCGCCCAGGTCGCAGATAATCGCACGGTCCTGCTGTGCGCCCGTGGTGCCAAAGGTGCTGCCGTCAAAACGCAATTCGGGTCAAGAACACGAACCGGCCTGTGCAGGGTCTGCCGCGACCCTGAACAGAATCCACCGGCATTCAGCAGTTGGCGCGCAACATGAGCCCTTTATAAATTGCTTTCCTGAGTTCCTCCCTGTCTTGGTGTGCTCGCCCCGATGTCGCCCGCGCGGCTGTTTACCCAAACCACCCGCTCTAATAGGGTGGGCTTGACCTGATCGCTAATACCCTGCGCTGATTGAGAATTCTCAATGGTCACCCCTGGCAACAGTCTTAAACTGGCCAAGGTAACCATGAGGAGTGTTCTGGGAACGTGGCAATCTACTCAAAGTTTGAGAAAGTGGGGGGTTTGTACCTGTGGCTGGCTATGTCCGGATTACTGACGATGTCCCACGGTGCTGTTGCGAACAGCACCGGTGAGGTTTCGGCGAACATACAACCCGTGATTGAATTGTCCGCCAAACAGCAAGATTCCGTCACTAGCCCGACCAGTGAGTTCGACCCGCATTGGCATGACCGCGGCGTTTACACCAATGCCGCGGTTTGCGCGACGTGCCACCGGGCGTCCACCGACGGCAGTGGGATCATGCGTATGCCGCCCAGCGCCACCGGCACTGATGTGAGCCCCGATAAGGGCTGGCGTTATTCGATGATGGCGCATGCCTGGAACGACCCGTATTTCCAGGCCACAGTGGAAGACCAGGCCTCAAGATTTCCCGCCTATGCCGGTGATATTGAGGATAAATGCCTGACCTGTCACGCTCCTATGGGCCAGGATTATGCGCATGACTCCGGCCGTGGCCTCACAACAGTTGACTGTTCGCTGGTTGACGGCTGTTACCGCATGGATCAGGCTCTCACCGACGACCATGCCAGGGAGGGAGTGAGCTGCACGCTTTGCCATCAAATGACCGGGCAACCGGATGCGCCCGACTCGGGCAATTTCAATATACCGGGTGAGGGTGACCCCGGGGCCAGAACAATCTACGGCCCTTACCGGGGTGTCTTCACCCGACCGATGCGGAACGCGACCGGTTACGCGGTCAGGCAGTCGGCCTACATCAGTTCCTCTGAGCATTGTGCCAGTTGCCACGACCTGAGCACGCAGGCATTTGACGCCAACACCGGTCACCCGGCGGAGCCCGCGATCTCTTTCAAAGAGCAGGCGCCTTACGCCGAGTGGCGCAACAGCCGTTACGGCGACGGCGGGCCCGACCACCGGAGCTGCCAGGATTGTCATATGGCCGGGCCGGAGGACTATGCCACCGCGATCGCGGTGACCCGCAGCGGCATGGCACATCCGCGCTGGCCGCAGCGCAGCCCTTTTGCACCCCACACCATCGCCGGTGGGAATACCTATGTGCTGGGGCTTCTCAAACAATGGCGTGAGGAACTGGGTATAGCGCGCAGTACCACGGAGCAGGGGTTTGAGGATGCCATTGCCCAGGGTCGCGAGTTCCTGCAACAGGCGGCCGATATCGCCATTGACTGCCAGTCCAGGGACGCGAGGGAGCTGCACCTGTGCGTGACCATTACCAACCGGACCGGCCATAAGTTGCCGACCGGGTATCCGAGCCGGAGAATGTGGTTGCACCTGGTCGTGATCGATGCCGACGGGCAGAAAGTTTTCGAATCCGGCAGGCCCGACAAGCGCGGCTATCTGGCCCTTGACGGCCAGCACCTGGCCGCTGCCTGCCTGAAGACGGAACCCGGTCAGAATGGTGCCAATGAAGACTGTCTTGAACCCCACCGCGACGTGATAAGCCGGCCAGAGCAGGTGGCCATCTATGAGGCGGTGATGGCCGACAGCAACGAACGCATCACTTATGCCCTGCTCTATGCTGCAGGTTACCTGAAGGACAACCGAATCCCGCCGGCGGGTTTTTCCTCACTGGGTAGGCATTACGATGCGTCCACTCAGGTCATCGGTAAGGCCGCCGTTGACCGCGATTTCAATATCGCGGATGGCGCCCAGGGTAGCGGCAGCGATACGGTGCGCTATCGCATCGCGCTGCCTGAGGGCCTGGAGGGAAAGCTGCGGGTAAAAGCGCGACTCTGGTACCAGAGTATCAGGCCGGCATTTGTTCACGCGCTGTCGGCTGAAAACCGGAAGGCCGCTCACCTCCAAACGATGTACAGGGAGCGGCCGCCCCGACCGGAACTGCTGGCGGTGGCCAAGAAGACGGTCAAATAGGGGGCCGCCACAGGGACGGGAACCCGCACAGGCGGATGCTATTCCTCGCTGGCACCAGGTTCAAAATGCCAGCCGCCGGTAGCGTCCTGCTGCAGTGAGCCACCGCGTTTCAGTTCGGCCATGACCCGGCTGACCGACTCCAACCGCGCCGCCACCAGGGCCGCGCAATCCTGGTTGGTAGGCAATATGAAGGGCGTGTCTCCACGCCGGCATAGACTGTCTAGCATAGTCAGCAAATTGACCACGCGGGCCTTTACGGTGCCGGCGGAAAGGTTGAGCAGGCTGCTGTCCGCCAACTCGACATGCTGGTCCCATTGCTCCATCAGTCGTCGGCAGAGTTGCGTCTGTTGACCTGCAATGTCGCGTACCGAGCCAGCGGGAATGCGACAGACCTCCGACTCCGACAAGGACTCCGCCATATGGTGATAGGGCTCCCCGAGAAGGGCTTCGAGTCCCGCAGTGGAACCGGGACCAAGCAGTCGAACAATCCGCACATCGCCTTCAGGGGAAAGGCTGGATAATTTAACCACGCCCTTGCGGACCGAGAAGAGCGCCTCTGGCTTACTGCCCTGTAGGTAGATCCTTTCCCCGGGGCGAAATTTTTCGTGTGTAATCGCGGCGAGCAATGGCGCTGCCGACACCATATCGAGGTCGGCAAACAACATCCGGTTACGAATCGCGCAATGCACGCAGTCTGCCCTAACTACCCGCCGATCCTCGGCAACGGGTCCGCTATCTGCAGTCACCTGTAGTAGTCCTCCTGCCGACGAGTGATTGGCCCGGCGCTGTTTTCATTATTGATGTGGGACTATCATGGCGTATCGATCACGCCCGAGCAACTGGCCCCGGGCGGCGGATGCACAGGGCATCAAGGGTCGGGCAGTGAGCTACCCGAATTCAACGCGCTGCTTGGTCATGTCTCTTACTACCACTGTGCGCGCTAGCTTGTCGTGCCAGCCCTGCTTCCTCGGGTCGATACCTATCCAGATGAAGCCCATGCAAAAGGGCAGGAGCGATAGATAGTACGCCAGATAGCGGCCCACCAGCTGACCAGTAGATGGCTTGCCGCCTGTGTCAGCATCTACGATGGTCAAGCTGAGCGCCATCTTGCCTGGAGTGGCTGACTTGTAGAACCAAAAAGCCACAATGGCGGCGGCAGGCAGCATATAGCTGAAAACCAGGTCCCATACTCCCTTTACGGCCGCTGTGCTCAGCCAGTATGACTCGCCGTAGATCATCGTGAGGACCGGCCAAATAATCAGCCCTAGCAACAACGTATCAATGAGCGATGCGCCGACTCGAATCCAGAAGCCTGCGTATTCCATGTTATCTGTGTCCACTCTCTCTCCTGGAAGCTGTTTTATAGTTTATCTATTCAGCTTAGGGCAGGGTTTGCGCAGGTTCAATTTCGGGCAATAGAATACCCGGGATTTTTTGGAGACATCTGATGCGATTTTAGGGCATCTGGGGTTTTCTCCCTGGGAGTGGTTTGTAGTGGTTCAGCCGGTTTGGAAATTCTGCATGCCTACATCGCGGTCGATGTCGGCATCGCACTCGACCCCCGAATCATTGAGGCGCAAATCCGGGGGTCATTTGTCTTCGGGCTGACCGCAGCGCTTTACGGCGCGATCACGGTAACCGGTGGTCGGGTATACCAGCAAAATTTTCATCAGTACCCGCTTTTTCGCATGGACCAGATACCGGATATTGCCGTAAGTATTCACGAAAGCGGTGAAGGCATTTTTGGCGTGGGAGAGTCGGCCACCGCGTCTACAGCACCGGCTCTGGGAAACGCTATCCTCGCGGCCACGGTTCGCCGATTAAGAACACTCCCTTTTACGAAATTGGTGCGTTTCGCAGCGGCATAAAAACAGCATCGCGCCGCAATCTCATCTATCACAGACTGTGAGCCACACTCGACGTCGCTATACTATTTTTCCTGACAGCGCCGCGTAGACCCGACTCACGAATCTACTCGTTCCGGCACGCATCCCAAATGAATCGCCCAAGGATCATTGGAGACTGTAATGCTCGTTCCCTTTTCAGCCAAGGCGCTCGACAGCGCCTTATCCGCCGGGGAGCCGGGCTCTAGGGCACCTCTGAATAATGGCAATCGCGCTCAGCGGAGCCCTGAAGCGTTCAGAGCAAGGCGCGTCGCGCAGGTAATGGCCGTAACCCTTGGCAAGCGGCGCAAACGGATGGCCGCCCCCTTGCTCTGGACGCTTCAGGGCCCGCCCTGCGGGGCTTTCAGGCAAACCCGCACTCGACGTTGCCACTTTTCGACAGGCAACCAGCCTGCCTTCAAAGCGGCGCCTTGATTGCGAATCTGCCTGAAAGCCTGAGCGCATTGCCATTGTTCAGAGGTGCCCTAGGGCACCCCCCAGTCGTGAGAGCTGCGATTGCGCGATTCTCGACCGACGGCTGCTAGCGCTACCAGCGCGCGGTTATGGCGGGGCCGAGGTGGACTGCCGAATGACCAGGCGGTGGGGCACGATTTCCGGCCCGGTGCCAATGTCTTTGCCATTGATCGCATCGAGTATGCGCAGCGTGGTACGTTCACCGATGGCCTGGGCGGGTTGGGCGATCGTGGTCAGCGGCGGGTCGAGGATCGCCGCGTAGCGGATGTCGTCGAAGCCGACGACGGAAATATCGGCGGGCACCTGCAGCCCGGCGGATTTGATCTCGTGCATTGCGCCAGCGGCCATCTCATCGTTGGCGCAGAAGATAGCCGTTGGCATCTGTGGATGAGCCAGCAACTCCCGCACGGCCCGCCGCGCGCCGTCCATGGTTAGATCGCCCGCAACGACCCAGCCCCCGGCGACCCTGACGCCGGCTTTCTTCATCGCCGTTCTAAAACCCCGCTCACGGTCGGCGGTCAATTCGGATGATGCGGAGCCGGCGACGAAACCGATCCTTGTGTGACCCAGGTCAAGCAAGTGCCGGGTTGCCTCGACTGCGGCCGCCTCGTTGTCGATTCGCACGCCGGGCAGTCGGCCCAACTCTGGCGTGACGTTTTCGCAGCCCACCACGATGGGAGCCTGCCGGGTCCCCTGGGGGCGCCGGCGCATCGGCGTTACCGGGCAGGTGCTGGCCAGCAGGATGATTCCATCCGCCTGTTTCGACAGCACCATGTCACTGTAGTCATCCAGCGACAGGGTATTCATATCCGCCTCCCGGATTACGATGCTGTACTGATGCTCCACGGCGATACGCACAATGCCGCGCATGACGTCGGTGAAGAAGGGATCGCCCACACTGGGCAGCACGACCATAATGATTCCGGTACGGCCCCGGCGAAAGTTCTGCGCCAGCGTATTCGGGGCGTAATCAATGCGTTTGATCGCGCGTTCAACCCGCACACGGTTATCACGGCGGATCGAGTCAGGGTCGCTGAGGTAGCGCGATACAGTCGCGATCGAGACGCCCGCAAGGTCGGCGACATCCCGAATCGATGACATGGTACTTCCTCCTGTTGACCAGATGTGCAGCGCAGGCTGTTGAGGTCTTACGGTGCCGACCTGCTCTGGCGTCGCATCTTGCAGCGTCAGCTGAAAACGTTTACATTCAGAGCGAGATTACAACAACCCGATCGGGATTCATAGTGAACCCTGAAGAGTGCAATCTGCGCAAAAGGCCTAACCACAAGTCGCTGTTGAACGACCCGGATTGCATCCTTGCGATCTCTGCCACTGCCGGTCAGTTCCCGGGATGTCATTCTCATTGCGGGCCGCGTCACGCGGTTGCGGGTTCACCCAGGCTTGACGTCGTTTCCGTGATTACGGGTGAATATGTCAAGACAGATCGATAATCCCATACTCAAGGGCTTTAACCCGGACCCCTCTATCTGTCGGGTCGGTGACGACTATTACCTGGCAACATCGACCTTTGAGTGGTACCCGGGGGTGCAGATTCATCACTCCGGGGATCTGGTCAATTGGCGGCTGTTGATGAGGCCGCTGGCGCGGGAATCGCTGCTGGACATGCGCGGAGTGCCGGATTTCTGCGGGGTCTGGGCACCCTGCCTGACCCATGCAGACGGCCTGTTCTGGCTGATTTACACCCGCGTCAATCGTTTCGATGGAAATTTCAGAAATTTCAAGGACACCCATAATTACCTGACCACCGGAAATTTCAAACCCATAAAATTCAAGGACACCCACAATTACCTGACCACCTGTGATCGCATCGATGGCGAGTGGTCTGAACCGGTCTACCTGAACAACCGGGGATTCGATCCCTCATCGCCGCTGCAACGCTGCGGCCACGGCGACTGGGTGGAGACGCCGCAAGGAAGGGAAGAGGGGCGAACTTCACCGGCGCCTTCGTGGGTATGTGCTGCCAGGACCTGGCCGGCATCGCCCTGGCGGCAGACTTCCGCTTCCTCGAATACAGGGCGATGGACTGACGCGTCAGACCCTGGAGAAGTTCTGGCCCGCCGCCGACCGATAAAGCGACAGCTACGTGGACTGGATCGGATATTCCTACTTCCAGATGGATCCAAACGGCGTCGGCAGGGCGCAACGGCAATTTGCCCGCGACAAGGGACTGCAGGTATTTCTGGGAGAGGTCACACCCCGTACCGGGAACTGCGCGCGCCAAATCGACCTGTCGCGGGATGTGGAGCTGGGGCGCCGGTGGATGAACAATTTTTTTCATCATTTCGAGCGCAATCGCGATGTTATCCGGGCGATCGCCTACATCAATGAGAATTGGTCGGACGGAGTGCGAGCACCCCAATGGCAGGACGCCCAGGATCAGGCCTGCGACGGGTTCTTCTCCCACTCAAATTCGCGACTAACGACAGCCCGGTGCTGGAGAAATCCTGGGCCGACAGAATCGGTAGCGATCTGTATCTGAACCTGGAGCGTGACCTCTACCGGAAACTGGGTGAGGAGGAACATTGATATGAATCATGCTGCACTGGCCCGGCAATTCTGGGAGCAGGGATTTCTGGTGGTCGAGAATATGTTCGACCATGAACTGATGGATCGGTATCAGGAGCTGATCCTGGGCCACTTCGGTGCAACTCCCGAGTTTCAGCACAACGAGGAATTCCTTAGCCGAGCGGCAACGGAGGTGATCCCCTGGTTTCCCCAGCAGGAGGGCCTGGATGCGTTTGATATCGTTGAACATGACCCGCGTCTGCGGGCGCTGACCGGGGTCATTCTGGGAGACGGGTGGCAGCCGCTGTACTGTATGACCATGTTTTCCAGGAGCGGCTCACGGGGCCAGGCCTGGCATCAGGACTGTGCACCTGAAGACCCGGCCGTCTTCAACATGAACCGCCTCGTTTACACCGAAGACATTGCGCCTGAAATCGGGGGGCAAACGGTTGTCGTGCCCGGGTCCCACCGCCGGGGCCTGCTGCCAGCGGGCCCCGTGGACGAGGATCTGCCCGACCAGGTGGTGCTCACTCCCCGCAAGGGAACGCTGGTCATGCTGCATGGCCATACCTGGCACCGGGTCCTGCCAGTCCGCGGTCGCCACCGGGTGTCCACCAATTTCCGTTGTTCACCCAAGGGCACCCCCCAGGACATCACCGACATCTGCGTTTATCGTAATATGCGCTACCGGTTCGAGACCAGTGAGGTAGTGGAAGAGCGGCGCTAGCCGCCTGGCACCGCCGCCCGGGTCGAGCGTCGATGCTGCCCGGCAGGCCTGCATCCGCGCACATGCGCAGCTCGTGGGCGAAACTGTGGCCGGCCAGAGTGGCGTGATTGGCCTCGACGTTGACTTTAAAATCATCCTGCAAACCGTAATGGCGGATAAAACCGATGACCGTTTGTGCATCGAAATCATACTGGTGCCTGGTGGGCTCCAGCGGCTTGGGTTCGATCAGGAAACTGCCCTTGAAACCGGTGCTGCGGCCGTAGTCGCGCGCGGCGAGGAGAAACTGGCCAAGGTGATCGATCTCGCGCCGGGTATTGGTATTGAGCAGGCTGGTGTAGCCCTCGCGGCCACCCCAGAACACCCAGTTTTCACCGCCCAGCCGCACGGTGGCATCCAGTGCCGACTTGACCTGCGCGGCGGCGCGCGTCAGCACATTGAAATCGGGGTTGGCGGCAGCGACGTTCATGTAGCGGGGATGCCCGAAAAGATTGGCGGTGCACACAACAGCTTGACTCCGGTCGCTTGTTGGCGCTCCAGGGCCAGCTCGACCAGGGTGCTAAGGCTCTGCTCTGACTCCGCGACCGACTCGCCCTCGGGCGCCATGTCACGGTCGTGGAAGCAGTAATAGGGAACGCCCAGTTTACTGAACAGCTCGAAAGCGGCGTCCATGCGCTGTCGAGCCGCTTCCAACGGGCAGTCGGGTTGATCCCAGGCGAACACCTGGGTGTCGACGCCAAAGGGATCGCTGCCCCTGGCGTAAAACCTGTGCCAGTAGCACGCGGCAAAGCGCAGGTGTTCTTCCATGGTCTTTCCACCAACGCGTTTGTCAGGGTCATGGAACTTGAACGCGAGCGGGTTATCTGAATCCCGGCCGGCAGGCCCAGTTCGGCGGCGACCCGGACCAGCAGGGTTCCGCCTGTGTCACGCAGGGGTAGTGCCGGACCAGCCCGCGTATGGCGCACCATTCCCGGCGCAGAGAGGCAACCCGCAGCTCAGTGAGTTCTCAGTAGTCCTCCAGACCATAGCCAAATTTGAACAGGGCGTGATCTGCATAGGGCGCCAGTGGAATGTCGCGAACATCGCCCGGCCATGGGTAGGGTGATTTGCCCACCGGTTTGAAGCCATCGCGCCCGAACAGGAAATCCGCGACACCGTCCCCTTCCGAACCTGGCAGCCAGGCAGCAATGAAGGCATCACTGATCTGCAAATCATCGCCAACGGCGAGTACTCTTCCCGATATAAGAACAACAATGACCTTTTTGCCTAGTGCTTTACAGTCAGCTATCAGGCGCTTGTGATCACTGCTAAGCCACAACTCATCGGTATCACCGACCATCTCAGCGTAGGGCTCTTCACCGACGACAACCACAGCTTTATCTGCAGCCATGCCGCTGTAGCAACCGCTCTGGGCGTATTCCGTGTTGTCTGAGACCGCGTCAATGGCCTCATAGATCGTGGTTGCTCCCAGATAGTTTTCAGACTGTCCCTGCCAGTGAATCGACCAGCCGCCGCTTTGCAGTCCGCTGTTATTGCCGTGCGCACCCACTACAGCAATTTTGTCTGACTGCTTCAGAGGCAGTGCAGCGTTTTCACTCTTGAGAAGAACCAGCGACTCTCGCACGGCCTGCCGCGCGACCGCCCGATGTGCCTCAGTGCCGATCTCGGCGGCAAATTCATCCTTGGCGAAAGGCGCGACAAAAAGCCCGAGCTGGAATTTCAGCCTGAGAATACGCCGCACCGCATCATCAATGCGCTCCAGGGGGACGGTGCCATCAACAACGGACGCCTTCAGGTCCTGCATAAACGCATCATGATTCCCGGGCTGCATGGCGATATCTACACCGGCGTTCACGACCGTGTGCGCCGGCCCGAACCGCTGCCCGCCGTTCCAATCGGTGACCACGACCCCCTGAAATCCAAGCTCACCCTTTAATACATCGGTCACCAGGGCTCGATGTTGGTGCATATTTATTGCATTGTATGAATTAAAGCCTACCATGACTGCCGCGACCCCGCGGTCTACCGCCGCTGCATAGGGAGGCAGATACCTGTCACGCATCTGCTTGTCTGTCATGGTAGCGTTACCGCCTTCTACGCCCCCATCGGTCGCGCCGTCGGCAATAAAATGCTTTGCTGTGGCTGCTACCGTGTCACGGCTAGCCAAACTGGCGCCCTGCAGACCCTGAACTGCCGCGATTGTAGCTGCGATGGTCAAATCCCTGTCCTGTGAATAACCTTCATAGACGCGACCCCAGTGCTCGTGTTGCGGCATCGCAATACAGGGAGAGAACGTCCAGTTAAACCCGGTTCCTGCCACTTCCCTGGCCGTAATGCGCGCAGCCTGTTCAATCAACGCCATGTTGCGGGTGGCGGCCATACCGATGTTGTGCGGGAAGATCACGGCGCCTTCGAAGGTGTTCTGTCCGTGGATCGCATCGACGCCAATCAGCAGTGGAATACCCAGGCGCGTGTTCAGTGCCTCGCTCTGGAACTCGTTGAATTTCCTGATCCAATCCGTCGCGGCATCTCCGGGCGTGGGACCTTCTGTGTGAATAATTGAGCCGATGTTCCTGGCGCGGACAATTCTGGGGGAGACCTTGTTATGCCAGACTGACTGCGTCATCTGGCCGATCTTTTCGTCCAGATTCATCTCGCGAATGAGGGCTTCAATCCTTTCTTCCTGGCCGGAATATTGGCAAAGATCCAGTGCTTGCTCGCCCCATTTGCAGATAATGTTACTCTCTGGGTCTCTTTCCACCGCGGCGACGCCTGCGCACCCGGCAGTTATAACGACGGTAGCCAGTGGCAGCAGCAGTTTCAGGGACATCACGGGCTTATGAGAAGTGCGCAGCAGATCAGCGCCAGTACTCATGTTTTACCCAATCGACTTCCATCACCCATTCACCGTCCATAGGAGAATCGGTGATTTTGGCAAAGTTCAGGATCGCGAACATCGGCTCCGGATACATGTCTCCTTCACCGACATTTCGATACACCTCGGCACCATCGACTCGATAGACGAGGTCAGCCCCTGCCCACTCAAGCGAATACTCGTGGTAGTCATCAAGCTCAACTTTGAGATCTGTTCTGAGCGACATCCAATCGCCCTTGTCGCACTCGCCAAGGCTTTTAATCGCACCGGTTGTAAACTGGTCGCTGCCATGGTCCCCATGGTGTTCGAAAATATCGATTTCGCCCGAGCCCTCCAGGGGCCAGCAAACAGTTTCATCGTCTTCCTGAACCGGGGGTTCATCATTATAGGCACCCAATATCCACCAGGCAGGAAACATGCTGGCTTCACCATTTCCCTCAACCTTCAAGCGGGCTGTCCACTTTCCCTTCACAAACTCCTGGCGATTTTTAGACGCTATACGGCCGGCCACGTATTGAGTAGCTTCGTGCTGCTTGCCGTGCTTGTCTCTATTATTACAGTGGCGCAACTTTCCAATGTTTATCGCCTTAAGCTTTAAGGAACCGTTGCTGACTTCTCGCGTGCCGTATTGATTGTCGGGGACGTAACACTGGTATTCATTATTGACCCATATCATTTGATCCTGCCAGTTGCTGGCATCAAACGATTCGAAATCGTCACGGAAGTCAACTTGCCAACCAGATCTGTCTCCGGTGAGATCACTGGTGGCAACGCCTGAACAACCCGCCAACAACAAGACCAGCGTCAATACGGTTGGAATTTTTTCCATGATCTCTCCAATATGCTGTCGGATGGGCGCGATGCTTTCAGCCGCTGTTCAAACCCTATACCCGGGAGTGTTTTTCGCTGCGCTATCATCTGGGACCTGGCATCCGGCAGACTATTAAACAGAGGCCCTGGTATTGCGCCGGAATCTATCAAACAGGTTTCGGCCCGGGTTGTCGTCTATAGCAGGTGCCGCTGTTGCGGTTCTGCTTTCCCATTGCTCAAGTGGAAAATACTGTGTTCATCCACCTGCGTCCAGTCGGCGTACCTCCAGATCTGTCTATGTGCCCAGCAAATGGCTAGGCAATGGACTACCCGAATTCAACGCGCTGCTTGGTCATGTCTCTTACTACCACTGTGCGCGCTAGCTTGTCGTGCCAGCCCTGCTTCCTCGGGTCGATACCTATCCAGATGAAGCCCATGCAAAAGGGCAGGAGCGATAGATAGTACGCCAGATAGCGGCCCACCAGCTGACCAGTAGATGGCTTGCCGCCTGTGTCAGCATCTACGATGGTCAAGCTGAGCGCCATCTTGCCTGGAGTGGCTGACTTGTAGAACCAAAAAGCCACAATGGCGGCGGCAGGCAGCATATAGCTGAAAACCAGGTCCCATACTCCCTTTACGGCCGCTGTGCTCAGCCAGTATGACTCGCCGTAGATCATCGTGAGGACCGGCCAAATAATCAGCCCTAGCAACAACGTATCAATGAGCGATGCGCCGACTCGAATCCAGAAGCCTGCGTATTCCAT
Organism: uncultured Gammaproteobacteria bacterium; assembly: GCA_963840725.1. Classification (GTDB taxonomy): domain Bacteria; phylum Pseudomonadota; class Gammaproteobacteria; order Pseudomonadales; family Halieaceae; genus CAVWDU01. The sequence goes on from CAWIZY010000003.1 coordinate 89,078, forward strand.
ATTATCTGTGTCCACTCTCTCTCCTGGAAGCTGTTTTATAGTTTATCTATTCAGCTTAGGGCAGGGTTTGCGCAGGTTCAATTTCGGGCAATAGAATACCCGGGATTTTTTGGAGATATCTGATGCGATTTTAGGGCAAGTCCCACTAATCTACCTTACTGGCATAGGCCCATTTCTTCACGAGGAGCTTACGATGCCATACAAAAAGCGTATCGGGGGTTGCCACCTTCGTCATTTCGCCAAGTAGCTGTCGGCCAAAGGACTTGGGCAGCTCTGAACGATGGCAATTCGCTCAGGCTTTCAGGCAAACCCGCAATAAAGCCCACTTCGAAGGCAGGCTGGTTGCCTGTCGAAAAGTGGCAACGTCGGGTGCGGGTTTGCCTGAGAGCCCCGCAGAGCACGTTTGCCATTGTTCAGAGTTGCCCTAGACTAAAATAGCCCAACGCCTCGATTGAGGACAAGAGTGATGCCTAAAAGTATTTTGGTAAGCAAGCACTACACCCATGGCAGTCTTGTGGATGAGATCACTCAAGGCATTCAGGCGCTGGGTAAGACGACCGAAACCGTCGACATCAATGACCTGGGACCCGTTGACGAATTTCATATAGGCGGGCGGGTTGCGACCGAGAGTTTCCTTAATCAACTCGACATTGAGCCTTCACACCATGTCCTCGATGTTGGGTGCGGACTGGGTGGCGCCAGTCGGTTCGCAGCCAGTCGGTACGGATGTCAGGTAACGGGGGTCGATTTGACGCAGGAGTACGTGGACACAGGAAATATTATCTGCTCCTGGCTAGGACTCGACGACAGGGTCAACCTTGAGTCGGAGGATGCCACCCAATTAGATCAACCCGACGATACATTCGACCGGGCGTATATGCTGCACGTCGGAATGAACATTGCTGAAAAGCAATCTCTTGCAAGAGAGCTATACAGAGTTCTTCGGGGTGGAGGCAGGCTGGGTATCTATGATGTCATGAAGGTGGGCGACGAAGAGCTTACCTTCCCGGTGCCCTGGGCAACCGAGCCACAAGGCAGCTCCGTTGATCCTCTAACGGTATATAAGTCAGCTCTCGAAACTGCAGGATTCAATATCCGGGCAGAACGCAACCGACGGGAGTTCGCCCTGGAATTCTTTGCGCAGCTAAGATCGAAAGCGTCGGGCGCAGACGGGCTTCCACCCCTTGGCCTTCATATTCTTATGGGGAGCACCGCGAAGGAAAAAATAGACAATATGATTGAAAATATTTCGCGCAACGTTGTTGCGCCTGTGGAGATAATTGCCGAGAAGCCAGTCCGAAAAACCGCTTAGGCATTTATCACCAAGCTGCGTCGCCGTCAGGCCCTCGGCATGGCGACTCCACAGGAAACTTACGAATTTGCGGCCTAAGTGTGCAGTTTTAGCCGGGTTATTACGTCACACTGTTTTGCGGACCATCTGCGCCGGCCGAAAATACCACGCTCGGGGTGGCATCTCGCTGAACCGGTTCGAATTTTGCCAATCTTGGTGGAGGAGCATTAAATGACAATCAACAGATCGATTTCCATACTCGAATCGGTGGGCCAGGGCGGAAGAAACAGACCGCAGGACGTGTCGACCGTGCAGGCTCGCCTCAACGAGTTGGTGGGTGGGGCACGCACCCAACTCATGGTGGACGGGAGAAGCGGCCCCAAGACGCAGGGCATGATCAAGGACTTCCAGACTTCGGTCCTGAAATTCAGCCGGGCCGACGGTCGCGTCGATCCGAACGGGAAGACGATCATGGCGATGAACGACTCGAATTCGGCAATGATCTGGCGCTTGACCCCGCCCACGCCCAAAACGGTGCGGCGCATGGCGATCGGCCTCCATTTCCGCAGTATCAGCCTTACCAATGTTTCGTTCCAGACCCAGTTCCAGGGCGCGGTCAAGGTTTACGACCAGTACGATATCGAGCTGCGCTTTCATTCAGGCCGGTCAGAGTTGCTGTCAGAGGCCGACCGCAGGAAGTTCAGGCGCGTCGATACCAGCTGCGTGGTAGGAAACGATGAATGGTCCGCGCTGCAGAAGCTGCTCAACGACGTGCCGGGCAGCGACATCTGTGTGTTTTTTGTGGGGCAACTGTGGGATCCGAACGAATCGGCGGGCAGCGAGATGTTCCTGGGCTGCGGCGCCTACCGTCCGGGTTCGCCCGCCTGCGTGGTCGCCGCCAATGGCAGCAAATACGACATGGCACACGAAGTCGGCCACGTCCTTGGCCTGAGTCACGACAGCACCAACGGCAACCTGATGCACCCGACACAGGCATCTTATCCCAAACTACCGGCACTGACCGCGGCGCAAGTGGCGACAGTGCGCAGTTCACCGCTGTGCAGGTGATTGATGGCAGGCACGATGGCCGTTATCGGTTGGGTAACACCGCCCGGAACAGTTGTTTTTCGTAGAGTTCAGAAACCTGGTTACAACACGGTGCGCTGAGGCCCGACCTGCCGGGAAGGCCTGTTTTGAGCCGCGTTTCTGACCGCGCATGCTGGGCTGGAGACGCGGCCTAAGCCGCCAGCCACCCACATCAGTGCAGAGTTTCAACCTGGAATGCACCCACAACCCGGGCTCTACTACGGGCCTCCTTTAGAAGTCGCTCCATCCGATTATTGGTCTTGGTGTTGAGGCCAGTGCTGCGGTACTGCAACGCTTCAGTCTCGCCTTACCCCTTGCGGTGGAATGCAAAAGAAACTTGCGCGACACAAACAAGTGTCTACACTCATTGTTGAGCCATCCCGGGTGTGAGTGACACACACGCGTCGAGGTGCGCCGGAACCAGGCGGCTTTTGGGGCGCCTGTCTCAGGCTCAGTGACTCATGGAAACCTAACCATCATCGACAGTGAGGAGGCACCATGAAAAAGACCACCGCAATCATTCTAGTGACACTCGGGGCGTTTGGACTGGCGTCTACCGCCTCATCGGGTCAGGCCAACCTGACGCGTTTCGGGCCTGAAGTTATTGAACACGGGAGGGGCGGACCAGCACCAACAAGCTATTCTGCCGAATTCAAGGCCGTCGAAGGTCCCGGAAAACTCTTGCTCCAGGACTTCGGCATCACTGACGCGCAGATCAGGGTCAACGAGGTTGCTGTCGCCATACCCAATGGATTTCGTGGTAACGGTGAAATTGTCGTTCCTCTGCAGTTGGGTGAGGACAATACCATCGAGGTAAGCGGGGTAAGCGGTCCGGGCAAGCGTGGCGGAAGGCTCGGGCTCCGCGTTACGCAGTTTACCGAGTCCGATATCAACGTCAGGGCGAAAATGTATTTCGGGGTGAATACCAGCGACATCTTCGCACAGCGGAATTTCTACAACACATTGGGACTGGTCGGAGACATCTTCCCGGCGGGGCCCGAGCAGTGCAGAAGTTTTGCGCGGTCACTTGGGTTTGCCGATGACTACTTGATCTACGTGGCGCTGACGAGCTTTACCGGTGCCCCCCCCTGGGTCGACACGGTGCAGTTCAGGGAGGATTCCTTTCGCAGTGATGCCCCTTACGCCAACCTCAACCATATCGGCATGGCCTACGCGACCTATTCCACCACGGACCTTGATGGCGACTACGTCTTCCTGAAGGAGCAAGGCGTCAACTTTGTTTCTCCCCCGGCGAAATCGCCCAACGGAGAGCGCTTCGTGTTCTTCAAGGACCAGGATGGCACCTTCCTGAAACTGGTTGAGGAAAGCGGCGACCGTACCGATGGACCCAATCTCACGCGCCTGGTTAACACGAACATGAACGTCGCCGATCTGGAGAGGTCGCGCGAGTTCTACAGCTTGCTCGGATTCACAGAGGAGAAGCCTACATCGCAACGTGGCTCCGGCCCATTTGCACGGGCCCATGGCTTCAAGGGCCCGATCGCATTTGAAGGCATGGACCTGAGCCTCCCTGGGACTGCCATTCCGCTGCCTTTTGGCGGTGACGATGAGGCGACACTGCAGCTGCGCCAATGGAAAGCTCCCTTTGATGGCTCACCGCCGTACTCACCCCCGGTGAATCATCTCGGCATCGACAGGATCGCATTCTATGTAGACGATCTGAATGCGACGATAGACGAGATGAACAGGCTTGGGTTCGAGCAGTTGGGTCCGGTCGGTGGTGGCGGCGGCGGTATCGGTAGTATCGGGATTGTTTTTTTCTTCGACCCGGACGGCATCAAAGTCGAGTTTTGGGGCCCGATCAGTGAGCTGAACCCGAACTCGGACTGTTAGCGCGGTACGAGAAACCATGCACTCGCAGAGCCCTTCCTGTCTCTACAGGCGGGGCCTTCAAGCCAAATAGCAGCCCCCGGAAACTTCAACTAGCCGCCATGCCTCACCGATAGTTGGCATTCACGGCGAGATAGCAAATCAGGTGCCGGACACCCGACGATCACAGATCTATTGGCCAGAGAGGCGTTAGGGGCAAGCCGAGGAGCGGCCCTTACAAGTTAATTCCGATACCTCCGCAAGGACGCATTGTGGATGGTGGGCCCAGTCGACAGTGGTAACCTGACGATAGCCGGTGGGTGTCATTGCCACGGCGGCGTCTGCGGAATCAGTCTCCGCCGCAGCAGCAGATTGGTCACAGGATTTCCTGAAGGGGCGCAGCCTACCCGTTTTGATTGTCGCCAAATGACAAGCGCCAACAGCTTTTTACTCGCGCGCCTACACACGAATAAACGTCTCAACGACCTCATCGGCAACGGGCGAGAAGACAGCACTGCGATTTCGAACGTCAAAGCTTACCCCGAGTGCCAGGCTGCCGATGGGTCTTGCATAGCATTGGTGGCGAAGCGGCTGCGAAACGATAGAACGTTAGTGAAATACGATGGATAACGGTACCGGCGATTGAATCATCGCAACAATCAGTCAATCATGTTCTCGACTGCCACCACGGCACCAATACCTGACTTGTCATTATGAGGAAAACACCCGTGAAATCTATCGCCCGTGCTTCGCTGATCGCTTTATTGACTGTGGCCTCTACTGGCTGCGTCTACATTAACGGCGAGCGAATTGGCCACCAGGACTGGAAGGAAGAGCAACGTCTCAACAGTGAACTGATAAGCCAGCTTGATATGGGCATGGAGCGCAGCACCGTCGTCGGCAAACTGGGGACACCCGCTGATTCAGAGGCTTTCGAAAATAACGGCGAAGAGCACCGTGTGCTGTTTTATCGCACCCGTCACACACTCTCTGACGGACGCACGACACGAGACGAGACCACGCCCCTGGTCTTTAAAAATGATGTGCTGGTGGGCTGGGGTGACGCGGTCTATGCCGAGCTGAGGCACTGACAGGAAGGTCATTACAGCACTGTTTCATTGCCTCGTTGTTGCGTGTTCTCTGGCGGAGAAAACGTCTTACGAAACGAAAACGCTGCTGACGTAGGCCCGTTCATACAAAGGGACTCAAGGCGCGTTTTTGCTTCATCGGGTCGTCGTAAGCCTGTATGTCTGTTGCATTGCCACTGTCGCTCTGCAGGCGCCAGATGAAGCCCGGCGACGCTTCCGCGGATGGTGCGTCCGCGCTGATTGCCCTAGAGATACAGGCCGCCATCGACGAAGACGACCTGCCCCTGGACCATCGATGCACCGTCGCTGGACAACCAGCGCACAGCTGCCGTGACGTCGCCAAACTCGAGACCACGCCCGCTGGGGTTGGCAGCCGCGGCTGCTGCGAGACGCTCATCCGCGTTGGGGATCACCGCTCGAATGGCGGCCGTGTCCAGCGGGCCGGCAGACACCGTGTTAACCCTGATGCCGCGTGGTGCGAGTTCCTTGCCGAGATAGCGCACGAGCGCTTCCCCGAGGGCTTTTGACGTGCCCAGTGCCGAGTAGTTGGGCACAACCACATTGCTGCCCCTGCTCGACAGGAAAAACACGGTGCTTCCCTGCCCGAGTAGCGGCGAGGCCGCCTGCGTGACATACAGCAGTCCGAGGCCGTTGAGCTTCACCGCGTCGGTGAAACGATCGGCGTCCATCTCCATCGCGACGCCGGCCAGCGGGTCGACCGCCGCATGGACCAACTGGTCGAGGCGGTCTGTTCGCGACGCCACCTCGCCGAGCACGGCTCTGGCGCCCTCGGGTGTCGCGACCGACCCTTTGATGAGGTGCGGTGTGCCCCCGGCTGACTCCACTGCTACAGCAGCCTCCTGTGCCGCTTCGTCATCGCTGTGGTAGTTGATAAACACATCGGTGCCGTCGGCGGCGAACTCCTCGGCGATTGCTCGCCCGATGCCACGCGAACCTCCCGTGATAAGGATGGTCACAGCGCGCCGCCGTCATCTTGGTCGGTAATGCCCATGGCGACCGACATCGTAACGCCGAAGCGCTCGATCATGACGCCGGCGTCAGCGCGCAGTTGCGTCCACTGTTCGGACGCTTCAGATTCTTCAAGGGCCTGCTTCGAGTCGAAGGACATCTCCGCCACGCGGTAGAAAGCGGGATCGCCACCCCCCAATCCGTCCAACGTCCTTGTCGTCAGTAAGCGGCGCAGCTTGGGTACCGCGCTGGCGAGCGGAGCATGCGTACCCACGTAATGCGCCTCAAAAGCCTCAATATCATCCTCAGCCGGTCTCGACCATACAGCGTAGAGCGTATACATGGTTTTCCTGTTATCGTTTATTAGAGTGACGTTCACAGTAACAAAGTGGTATCGCGGATTCAACGGCCAGCCGGGCCGGCGTTCGATACCGACCGGCCCCCTTTTTCGGTTCGAGACACTGCGGTTCGTTGCGGGTAGTATCAGCCCTGCAGCAAACAATGCTCTCGCGTAGGCTTCCACCAACCGGACAGGGGAGAACAAGATCATGGCCAGAATAACGCTCACAGAACCCGAGGAACTCACAGGCTTCCTCGCAGAGCTGCACGAAAATGCCGCCGAAGGCGATTGGTCAACTCAGCACGTCGCCCGCGCTTTCGCCAGACACCCTCAGCTACTCCAGGATTACCTTGGGTTTTACTACCCCTGGCATCGGAACGACGGCGTGGGAGAACTGGAGCCACGCCTCAAGGAACTGGTTCGCCTGCGTATTGCAACACTGAACGGATGCAAGACCTGCAAGGCGGCCCGCCTGGATCCGACTATCAGTCAGGAAGAAGGAGACTTCGGCGTGGACGATCCGGAGCATCCTTTCGGCGCGCGAGAGCGAGCCGCAATCACCTTTGCTGAAAAAATGGCCGTGGATCATTTTTCTATCGACGACCAGGCGATTCGCGCCCTGCGAGAGCTCTTTTCCGAGGCTGAGGTCTTGGAACTCATGATGCTTACTGGCCAGTACATCGGTTTCGGGCGCATGCTGGCAATACTGCAACTTGAGGAGGTGGCGTGCCCAATCGCATGACGCCGTGGCGGACCCAAAGCCGTAGCGAGTGTTAACGGAACACGAGCGACGCATTGTTTACCGTTGTTGGTCAGCATGCGGGCGTGCTTTTTCGGGGCCGGGAGGCCGAGTGAACTGCTTGACTGTATATCGCGCGATAACGCGCGGACGAGCGATCGGGCAGACGAGTAAGTCGCCAAGATTATCCTACGATTTTGTAGGTGGATATTGACTTAATCTGCCGTCTTCTTCACGCTCACACAACATAATGACAAGAAAGAGGTGCTCGCAATGACGCCGCGAACCCTGATCTGCCCACCGCCTCTGCACCTGGTTTGCGCGCCCGAGTTGCGCAAGCCACTCGCATCTCTGCCACCGCTGACCAGCTGCGGTACTGATTCAATACAACACCCAGTGCTACAACGCATTTCTTCGCCGGCAACGCCGCATTGGTCGCGGCTGCCCCATCACTCTGAGGAGGAAACACAATGACGGACGCCCTTTTCCCCAACAGCTTCAGCATGCCCTATGGCTCTTCTCTCTATGGCCGCCCCCCCTATATCTACCGTGGCGTGGAAGACATGGTGGTCGCCTACGAAGCTGATGCCGAGCGCCTGAAACCGCTCCTTCCGCCCGGTGTCACCGTCGCTGGCGAGGTCGCCGAGTGCCTGGCCTGGACGCGCTGGATACCTTTTTCGTCTTTCGGCCCCTACCACGAGGCTTACGCGATGGTGAAAGCTGAGTTTGACGGCAACACCTATCTCTACAACCCGTTCATGATCGTGGACAACGAAGTCGCCCTCGCCGTGGGACGGGAAGTCTGGGGTTACCCGAAGAAGTTGGGGAAGTTCACCCGGGGCTGGGGTAACAGCAACGCCGGATTTGGAGAGCAGCTGCTCTGCAAAGTGGAACGGCCCCTGGGCCACACGCTCATGTCCGCCTCAATGGTCTGCTCAGAGCGCGCTGATCTTGAAGAGCTGGACGCCGGATACCCTATACTTTCGCTGCGCATTATTCCCGATGCGGAGGACCTTTCACGCCCGTGTATAGCCCAGCTTATCGCCCTGGAACTGCCGGTAACAGTGAAAACCGGCAGCGATGGCATGGCTGAATTTTATAAGGGCTCAGCGCAGCTTCGTTTCGAGGGCAGTGCGTCTGATCCCTGGGATCTCGCGGCGCCGATTCGAATAAACAAGGGATTCTTCGGTGTCTTTGACTTTGATCTGGTGCCCGGGCGGGTAGTTCACGACTACCTCAGCTAGTCAGCAACACCACACGCGGCGCAAGGAAACAACATGTCGGTTTATAAGCTGAAATTGGGCGACTACGAGTTCCAGGTAACAGACGAGGGCTCCGGCCCTCCGGTGCTGATGCTGCATGGCTTCCCGGATTCCGGCCGGCTCTGGAGACACCAGATACCAGCGCTGCTCGGGGCGGGCTACCGGGTCATCGCACCTGACCAGCGAGGTTTTGGGGAATCCGATAAGCCGCAGGCTCTTGAAGCCTATGCGATACCGGAGGTCCTGGGGGATGTCATTGCCCTGCTGGACGAGCTGAAGCTGGAGCGGGTTCGTCTGGTGAGTCACGACTGGGGGGCAGCAGTTGGCTGGAGCCTCGCAGCGCTGCATCCGGAGCGGGTTGAGAGCCACGCTGTCCTGTCGGTCGGGCACATCACATCGCTGTGGAATGCGGGCATGGCCCAGCGGCGCAACGCCTGGTACATGCTGGTATTCATGCGTCAGGGCCTGGCAGAAGACATTATCACACGGCAAGACTGGCGCTTTTTCAGAGATCTCTGGTGCCACCATCCGGAGATTGAGACCTGGATCGCCGACCTGTCGCGTCCCGGCGCACTGACGGCGGCGCTGAACTGGTACCGCGCAAACATGGATCTCGATACCTGGACCGAAGAGGGTTGGGAAATGCCCCGGGTCCGTGTACCGACCATGGGCGTATGGAGCAGCGGTGACATCTACTTGTCGGAGAGCCAGATGATGGGGTCTGCGCAGTTTATGGATGCCCAGTGGCGCTATGAACGCATCGAGGGGGCCACTCACTGGTTAATGCTGGACCGCCCTGCAGCGATTAACGGGCTTCTGCTCGATTTTTTTGGCGCCGCGCCCCGGGACTGATACGTATTTCAGCCAATAGCGTGGAGAAACGAGAGCGTTCGTTGTCTCCGCGGCGATACCGACCTTCGCTGGGTGAAGCAAGCTCGATGAGCAAATGCTTCTTGACGCAGGCGCGCTGCTGTTGAGCGCGCCCGGCACGGTAAGTCTGATGCGGCGAGCGCCGACGGACTACTTCATCGGCAGAAATCGTCATACAAAATGGTTGACAAGACCGCGTATAGTGATGATGCTCTTAACCGTGGTGTGAAGCGAAGTTGACGGGCGAGCCCGGCCGCTCTCAGGCTCGCAAAGCGCCTGAAAACCAATAGCGGGAGCACAACGTAAGCGGGATTAGTGTGCAGGTAGAAATCGAAAGCGTGCATGCCCGCTTCGACAGGCTCCTGAACAAGACACGCAGTGTGTAGTCGGTACATCACCTCGATGCATTCGTAGTGAAGTAAAGATTAAAAATGAAGTAAAAAATACAGCGAAGGAAAACTATCGAGTTCGATTTTTTAAACATTTGATGATCTGTCCAGAAAAAAGATAAGGAAGAGGTTATGAAGCCGCAAAACACCCTGTTCATCGCTTGTTCGGCCGCAATCGCGTCACTTGGTCTGGGAAACAGCGCAACGGCGCAGCAGTCTGCCGCGCTGGAAGAAATCATCGTTACGGCGAACAAGCGCCAGGAAAGCGCCATGGATGTTGGATCGAGCATCACAGCGTTCTCCGGGGGCTCGCTGGAGAAACGCTTCATCCTGACCCCCGAAGACCTTGCGCAGAATGTGCCAAGCCTGGAACTCGCTCCTTCTACGCACGGTACACCCGTTTACACGCTGCGAGGTGTTGGGTACAACTCGGACGCGATGGCCGTTTACCCCGCTGTCAGCCTCTCCATGGACCAGGCACCCATGTCATTTCCCATTCTTGCCGCCCGCTCCATGTACGACCTTGAGCGTGTTGAGGTGCTCAAGGGGCCCCAGGGTACGCTGTTCGGGCAGAATTCAACCGGCGGCGCAATCAACTACGTCGCCGCGAAGCCAACCGAAGAGTTTGAGGCCGGGCTCACGGCGGGCTACGGCCGCTTCAACGAGTTCAGGGGCAGCGGTTTCATCAGCGGTCCGTTGACCGATACCATCGGTGCCCGCCTCGCGATTGACGCCCTACAGCGGGACGACTGGCAGAAAAACTACCAGCAAGGCCGCAACGACGAAAACGGCGAGCAGGAGTATTTCGCCGCGCGTTTCATCGCAGAATGGCAACCTACTGACCGGCTGAACGTCATGCTGAACGTCAATGGTTCCAACGACGACTCACAGCCGATGGCGCTTCAGCTCATCGCCTCGCTCCCGTCGAATCCAGCGGCGCCCTTTGATTCGGAACTGGATCGGGTGTTCGCTCCCGACGACAATCGGGCAGCGAGCTGGTCCGTGACGGGGGCACAGCGATACCCAGAGTCTCAAATACTCACCGAGGCCTCGATCCCGCGCGGTGACCGCGAGACCTGGCAGGCCATACTCCGGGCAGATTGGGACATTTCCGATACAATAACGCTGACTTCGATAACCACCTATAACGACTTCACCCAGGACATGTCCTTCGACCTCGACGGCACTGACGTCGAGATGATTGGCCTGCCCAACAACACGGGGGACATCGAGGACTTCCATCAGGAAATACGTCTGTCGAATAATGGTGGGGGAGGTTCCGCTTTGCGCTGGACGGTAGGCGCCAACTACAACTCCAGCGAGGTCGAGGAGTATCAGGACATTACCTACACTGACAACTCTCTCGCCAGCCCCGCCAACAACTTTATCCATATCAGTGGCGTAAGTAACCGCGGTGACATGGATATCTGGGCCGTATTCGCGAGCGGCGAATACGACCTTAGCGACAACTTGACGCTGAAAGCGGGGGTCCGTTACACCGATTCGACCAACGACAACTCCATGTGTAACCAGGACAATGCTGCGGACCAGAATGTAAGCGAGCTGTTTACCCTGCTGGGGAACTTGCTCGGGGGGCAGGATATTTTTCTTGGGCCGGGAGATTGCTACTCGCTGCGCGACGACCTGTTGATTCCCCAGAATTACGATGGTGTTAACGGTGGCCGGCACGATGTCACGCTCGCCGAAGACAATACATCCTGGACCATCGGACTCGATTACAACCTGAACGAGGACACGCTGCTCTACGGAAACGTCTCCCGCGGCTACAAGGCCGGCAGCTTCCCGGTCATCACCGGCTCGGTGCTCAGCCAGTTTGACCCGGCTGTACAGGAATCTGTGACCGCCTACGAGTTGGGCTTCAAAACCAGCATCTCTGGCATGATCCAGTGGAGCGGTGCCGTGTTCTACAACGACTACGAAGACAAGCAGGTTCAGGGTAGCGATCTGACCGACCTGTTCGGCCTTCTGCAGCTCCTGGACAATGTTCCCGAATCCACTATCTTCGGGGTCGAAACAGATATTGTCGTGCGGCCTACCTCAGGTCTGACCCTGACGGCAGCTGCGACCTACCTCGACACAGAAATCGACAAGTACGTCGCGACTAACGTTTTTGGAGAGTTGAACTATGACTTCGCGGGCAATGATCTACCCTTTGCGCCCGAGTGGTCATTTGTCGGTGATATCGACTACCAAATACCGCTCTCTTCTGGTGCAATCATTGCCATGGGAGCCACGGTAAACTACCGATCCAGTGTTGATGCCTATGCGGCCGGTAGCATACTGGAGGTCCCGGACAACGGGGTCAATAGTTGGAAAGAAAGGGTGCCCTTCGAAATCGACGGCTACACCCTGGTGGATGCAAGGCTGGCCTATACATTCCCCGGGAATTCTATGACGATCTCCGCCTGGGCGAAAAACGCGTTTGACGAGTTTTACGTCACCAACGTGATCTCCTACAACAACGCCATCACCCGCACCGTGGGAATGCCGAGAACCTACGGCGTCGCATTTTCTATGAACTGGTAAGAACTCCGTGCCCGGGCACATCGTACGGGCAGAGCGAGCCGGGAGCTGGAAGGGAATCCGCTCCCCGGAGTTCCTTCGGCACCCGTCATGAGTCAAGCTACGCCGACACTGTATCCCCTTCAGTCCGCACCGCTTGCGCTGCTGACGGCGGTTCTGGGCACACCCCACAAACTCGGTGCCACGCCCGCCGGCGAGCGGAAGGTTGTCCCGGTACTCGGTGGCCGCATTGAGGGTGAGCGCCTGTCGGGACACGTCCTTACCGGTGGCAGTGACTGGGCTCTGACGAACGCGGCTGGCATACTGGAGCTTGATGTGCGTCTCGTGATCGAAACGCACGACGGCGCCCTGATTAACTGCCAGTACCGGGGGGTGCGACACGGGCCTGCGAATATCATGGCGCAGCTGGCCGAGGGAAAAAGCGTGGATTACCGCGATATTTACTTCCGCATAGCGCCGCGTTTCGACACGGCCGATTCCCGCTACGAATGGCTCAACAGCATCTTGACCGTGGGCATCGGTGAGCGGCTGCCCGATGGGCCGCGCTATCACATTCACGAAATCCGCTAGCAGTTCTTCAGGGTGCGACGCGGCAGTCCGGAAAGGCCTCGTCGGGGAGGGCGGCGAGCCTCTTTTTGGCGGCCTGCACGTGCTGCTTGCCCACCCTTGCAGCACGGGCGGGATCACCTGCCAGAACCGCATCGATGATACGCAGGTATTCCGTCGTGATTTGGTGACGTTGGCCGCTCTCCAGATACGGGAACGACTGCAACCGAAGGAGATGCAGCAGCGCGGTGGGCATGATGACGGGGAGTTCGACGTTGCCCCCGATGGTCATCAATACCTGGTAGAGCTGCTGGCGTTCAGCTACAAAGGCCACATCGTTCACAGAGCCTCGCTGAAAGCAGTCGATAGCGTCCTGTATCTCTGAGAGCCCGGTCGCGCTGCCTCCGTCAGCGACCGCCTCTGCAGCGAGTCGCGCCATGAGTGACGTTAAGGGTTCAATCACAGCGAGGAGGTCGCCCGCCTCTTTGCGGGAAAACTCTCGAATGAGTGTTCCGCTGTGCGGTATCTGCCTTACGATCCCCTTGCCATGCAGCCGCTTGAGCGCCTCGCGAACCGGGCCGCGGCTGATATTGAGCGTGGCGATAAGGTCGGCCTCGGCCAGTTTTTGTCCGGGCACGTAACGACCCGAGCAAATGCCCTGTTGTATCCAGTCTGCCACCGTGTCCGGTGAACTGACCTTTCTCGCGCTCACACTTTTCACGCAAACCCCATCCCTGTTAGCTTTAAATTCCGTGACCCACTCACTCAATACGCTCTCTCGCCGCGCGTTGTGTCGGCGGCAATGGGTCGCCGGGACTCTGATCTGCGGTGACCGCGCAGCTTATATCACTGCAGGTACAACAGCAGGTACAACAGCAGTTACAACAGCGGGCATAGCTGCAAGCATACCTGCAGCCGGTGAAGCCACCACCCGACAGTCGTATTAGATCAGTCTTCTAGGCAGGTGTCATCAGAGCCGCGCGTTCTATTTGGGCAAGTTTTTCGCGAAGTTGGCGTTTAAGGACCTTGCCGCTGGCGTTTCGTGGCAGTTCGTCCACGTAAAGATAGTATTTTGGCCGTTTGAAGCGCGCCATCCGCTCGAGACAGAACCGGTCCAGAGCGCTGTGGTCGGGTGCCTGCTCACCGGCAATGATGAGGGCGACCACCGACTCCCCCCACTCCTCATCGGGAATGCCAATCACGGCGGTGTCAGCAACGCCCTCGGCTTCCATCAAGATATCCTCCACCTCGCGGGCGTAGATGTTCATGCCCCCGGAAATGATGACATCCTTCTTTCGGTCTAACAGTGTGAGGAAGCCACGCTCGTCAAGACGGCCGACATCACCCGTGCGCAACCAGCCGTCCAGCAGCGCTTCCTCGGTTGCATCCGGTCGATTCAGGTAACCATGCATGACTGTGGCACCGCGCACGGCCACTTCACCCGTCTCTCCCGCGGGGAGCACATCGCCGTTTTCGTCCATGATGGCGATGCGCAGACCGGTGCGCACAGTACCTACGGACGAAAGCCTCGCGTCGTCGTTGTCGGCGATCGCTTGCGCAATCATCGCCTGGCTCAATGCAGTGATCGTGCAGGGGCTCTCTCCCTGCCCATAGCCGTTCCAAAGCCTGGGTCCGAACAGCGCATGGCCGGCGCGAAGGTCCGTGGGTGTAATGGGGGCTGCCCCCAGCAGGACTGCCTTGACATGCCCCATGTCTGCCTGCTCCAGCTCCGGATATCTGCCCAGCCGTCGCAGCAACGTCGGCGGCATGAAGAAGCTCAAGCTTTCGTAGTGGTTGATGAGCGTTACCAGTTCTGTTGCGTCGAAGCTGGCGCTCTCCATCAGTACGTTGTTGCCGGCCTGCGCAATGAACGAAAGACCGAACAGGCCCGAGGCGTGGGACGTCGCCGCGATGTGGAGCAGGGCATCGCGTTCATCCAGCGCGTCGATGTCGGCGAAATAGGACAGCGTCATAGCCATCAGGTTGCCGTGCGATAGCATGGCGCCCTTGGGTTGGCCGGTGGTGCCGCTGGTATAAAAGATCCAGGCAAGATCATCGCTGTCCCGTTCCGCCACCGCTGTCGGAGCCGCTTCCAGCGCCGTTTTATAGCGAGTGGATCCGGGTACGAGCAGCACGGTGTCGGGAGACAGCAGACCGCGCAGTGCGTCGGCCTGCCCGGCACTGGCAAACACTACGCGGGCGCCGCAGTCTTCAATCATGAAGGCCAGTTCGTTGGGACTCAAGTGCGTATTCATCGGAGCGGCCGCCAGGCCTGCTCCCCAGATGCCGAACAGGATTTCGATATACTCAAGGCAGTTCGGCAGGGTGATCGCTACATTCCCGCTATCCCCGGTCAGTTGCTTTAGCGAACTCGCGAGTCGTGCCGCGCGCATGCCTAGCGATGCATAGTCCAGTTGGGGCTCGCAGCCGATTGACACTGCCGGCCGCTGCGGGAAGTTCCGCGCTGAATTGTCCAGCAATTGCGCGATATTCATCGACAGCCTTCCAGGATGCTGACGACTACCGCAGCCTCTTCGATGCCGATCAGACCGCCGCCGTTTTCCTGCAGTGCGAGCCGCGCGCCGGCTACCTGGCGCGGGCCCGCCTCGCCGCGCAACTGGGTGACCAGTTCGTGGATCTGGCCCAGACCCGTGGCGCCGATCGGGTGACCCTTCGATTCAAGTCCACCCGAAGGGTTGAAAGGAATCCGACCGCCAATGCGGGTGTCGCCGCGCTCTGCCGCCGGCCCCCCCTCGCCAAAAGCAAAAAAGCCAAGGTTCTCACTTTGCTGAATCTCACCGAATGCGGTGGCATCGTGGCACTCCACGACATCGATATCCTCGGGGCCGACACCGGCAAGCTCGTAGCACTTGAGTGCGGCCCGCCGAGAAATATGTTTCTCAATGTCACTGTGCTCGCGGCGCCCGCCGTTCATGAGCGCCAACCCACGAACCTTCACGGCTCGCGCGGTGGCGCCGAGTCGTCGCAGGGCCGTCTCGTTGCAGACAACGGCCGCCGCTGCGCCATCGCTGATTGGCGAACACATCGGCAGGGTGAAGGGCCAGGCGATCAGACGGCTCGCGAGCACCTCGTCGGTGGTGAAGGACTTGCGATACTGGGAGAGCGGGTTCTCCACCGAATGCTGATGATTTTTCGCGGCTACCGCGGCAATCTGCCGTTGTGTCGTCCCGAAGCGTCCCATATGGTATTTCGCGAATGCCGCATAGATGTCCATGAAGACGGTGCGCGTGCTCTCCCGCTCGACTTCATCGGCTGGTGTAGGAACGGCCGCAGCCATCGCGTCGAGGCGCCCCACCGTGTTGTCGCTGTTCGCGCGGTCCCAGCTGCCCTGGAACGCCGCCATGGATAGCGACGAGTCCGCGTGACACATTTTTTCGGCGCCGATTGCCAGAGCGATATCCGCCTGGCCGGTCTGCACCTGCATCATGGCTACCTGTAGCGCGGTAGAGGCGCTGGCGCAGGCGTTCTCAACGTTGATGATGGGCACCGCATCAAAAGGCATGCCGGCGAGGGCAACCTGGCCGCGGATGCCGAACTGACCTTCCATGGCACCTTGGGTCGCGTTGGCAAAGGTGATGGCATTAATGTCGCCATGGGCGAGCCCCCCATCGCGGAGCGCAAGGTTCACGGCCTCCTCGGTGAGCTGCGTTACGGATCGTTCAATGAAGCGTCCGAAGGCAGTCATACCCGTGCCAATGATGTAAACGCTGCTCATGATGGTCTCCCGGTGACACAGAATATTGTATGACAAAATAGTATTAATGTACCATCACAAAAGCGTAGTATGGCGCGTAGTCCTTACCGCGCAAACCCCCGCACCCGGGCGCGCAGCAACCATTACTGGACATAACCGGAGACCCCGCCATGACAAGACTTGCCGACCACCGTGTGCTGATTGTCAACGACGACGGTATTCACGCCCCCGGCATTCAGTTGCTGGAAAAGGTCGTCCGGGAACACTGCAATGATGTTTGGGTCGTCGCGCCTGACGAAGAAAAATCGGGCGCTTCACATTCCGTCTCGATGCACATGCCCATCCGGCAGCGACAGCTCGATTCGCGGCATTTTGCCATTAAGGGGTCGCCAACCGATTGCGTGCTGATGGCGCTGCAGCAGGTCATGACGGAGCACCCGACGCTGGTGCTCGCCGGGGTTAATCGCGGCGGCAATCTCGCTGATGAAATCCACTATTCCGGGACGATCGCCGCCGCCATGGAGGCGGCGCTCATGGGTATCCCGGCCATTGCTCTGAGCCAGGTCTTTCCCCGGGGCGCGGACGTGCCCTGGGACACAGCAGAGCGCTACGCGGTGCCGTTGATCGAACAGATTTTGCAGCGCGGAATTGCCATTGGCTCCTTCATCAACATCAATTTCCCTCCCGTACATGCCGATGCTGTAAGCGGTGTTCAGCTGACAGCCATGGGACGTCGCCCGCCGGGCGCCTTCAAGACAGAGGGTCGCATCGATAATCGGCAGGTCCCCTACTACTGGGTGCATCTGGAACCCGATGAAGGGGGTAACGAATCGGGAAGCGACCTGCACGCCATGAGCAGTAACGCGGTTTCCGTTTCCCCACTACAGATAGATATGACCAATCGAGCCATGCTCGAGCCGCTATCAGGTCTGAGCCTGGATGGCCTCTAGGGCACCTCTGAACAATGGCAATGCGCTCAGGCTTTCAGGCTTTCAGGCTTTCAGGCTTTCAGGCTTTCAGGCTTTCAGGCTTTCAGGCTTTCAGGCTTTCAGGCTTTCAGGCTTTCAGGCTTTCAGGCTTTCAGGCAGATTCGCAATCAAGGCGCCGCTTGCCAAGGGTCACGGCCATTACCTGCGCGACGCGCCTTGCTCTGAACGCTTCAGGGCTCCGCTGAGCGCGATTGCTATTATTCAGAGGTGCCCTAGAGGTGCCCTAGAAGCTTGTTGGCCCCAGGTGACGTGGCGCCGGGTGTATCCGGCGCGGTCGCGTAGTATTCTCCTCGACGCCTTTCCTTATCGCGCCGGTGGCCGGAGGACGATGGTGTATTCCCCCGACTCCGGCCGGTCAGCCACCGGTTCCCGACATGCCCCCGTCGACAGGCAGCGCAACGCCGTTGAGGAAGGACCCTTCTTCTGAGCACAGGAAAAGCCCCGCGTTCACGACGTCGCGAAGCTCTCCGAACCTCCCGACCGGAATTCGCGCGATCAGATCGTCCTTGACGCTGTCCACGCTTTCTCCCAGGCCCAGATCGACAAATTCATCGAGGAGCTTGCGGCCCATGTCGGTGTTGAAAAGGCTCGGACAGAGGCAGTTCGCGCGCACCCCGTAGTCGAAGGCACCCGACTCGGTTGCGGCGAGCTTGGTGAGACTGATCACGCCCGCTTTCGAGGCACTGTAGGCGGAGAGAGCGGGTGTTGAGGTCAATCCCGCCACGGATGCGAGATTGAGAATCGCCCCGCCGCGACCGCTCGCGCCCTCTGGCTTCATCGCCAGGAATGCATGCTTGGTACCCAGCATGACTCCCAGCAGATTAATGTCGAACAGGTTGCGAGAAGCATCCGGCGTAACATCGACGAAAAGCTCCGAAATCTCGATGCCCGCGTTGTTGATCACGACATCCAGGCCACCGCAGTTCGACACACAATAGGCGGTCGCCTTTGCCCAGTCGGAGTCGCTGCGAACATCCAGTGGAACGAAATGGCAGGAGGCGCCAGAGTCAGCAATTTTACTGGCTGTTTTCTCGCCCAGTTCCGTATTGATGTCGCCGATGACCACGGCCGCGCCCCGGGAGGCAAAGCCCTCCGCAAACTCCGCGCCAAAGCCCCGCGCCCCGCCACTGATCAGAACTACTTTGCCCCGATAGTCAAACATGGTCATATCTCCTTATAGTTTTCGTTGAGGTCTCTAGCAAGCACTCGCATCAAATGGCATCGAGAGACAATATTGTAGTACATCAGCGTCTGTCAATCGTAGTGATCTGGGGCACCGCGGTTCAGGGGGGCGCCAGCTGCAGACCGCCGGGCATGGCACCGATCAGCTTTTTCCGATAGTCGCGACAGGTCAGATCGAGCTTCAGGGGTGTAACGGAAATAGCGTTGTTGGCAATGGCGCACAGGTCAGATTCCGGGTGCGGATCGCCATCCCGGTAGGCCAGTACCAACCTGAATGAGCGCTGGTCCTGCTCGTCGACCGTCGGCGCCGGCACATAACAGCCAGGCGGTCGCTGTCCCTGGATCGTTACCTTCACGCCTTCGACTTCCTCTGGCGGCACTCCCGGAAAATTCACGTTGAGAAACACGCCCGCGTCCAGCGTCTCCTGCAGCAGCTGTCTGAGTAGCGACACACACCAGCGCCGCGACGTCTCCCAGTGGATCTTGCGATCTTCACCAATGGTGAAATCCTTTTCACCAGGGGCAAACACCTGGCTCAGCGCTATCGCGGGAATACCCAGCTGTGTTGCCTCGCGCGCCGCAGCGATTGTCCCTGAGTAGGCGGCGTCTTCCGCCAGATTGGGGCCGCGGTTTATGCCCGAGAGGCAAATAGTCGGCGGGTGCTCCCTCATGATTTCGTGAATCGCGAGCATGACACACTCTGTTGGCGTGGCGCGCAGCGCAAAATGGCGGTCGTCGCGCTGAAAGATACGCATCGCTGAACCGATCGAGAGCGACTGGGATGCCCCGGAGCAGTTTCGGTCAGGCGCCACTACCCAAACGTCATCGGAAAGCTGGCGCGCGGCCTCTTCGAGGACCTGCATTCCGGGAGCATCTACACCGTCGTCATTGACCAGCAGGATCCGGTGGTGGGAGAGGTCATTCATGTGGGGTTCCCTGTCGACCGTGTGGTTTACAAGCCCGAGGACAGCTGCGCGCGATTCGTGCACTATTGTACGACAATTTTATTGTACAATAACACAGGTTGGCTGCAAGCGCCGAGGCGGCCCGAGCGACCACACCCTGCCCGCCGGGCGTTGGCGGAAAGCTCCCGAGGCAGAGGTTCTTCGTCCTACAATGTTGTCTAACCCACGGGCGCGGGTTAGAGTACCCAATCTCGTTGGCCGGTTCAGGTTGCGAAGTTCGCGCTACCGCTCCGGCAAACCAAAGGCCTCAAAAAGCGCTGGCAGCCACGCTGAGCTGAAAACACATAACACAGAGCAAGGAGAACAGCATGACGGCACTTCTGGTAGACACGGATAAATATGGTGACGAGTCCGCCTCGCCCGTTGTCGCGGCCTTCCACGCGGCCCTGCATGAGATTGTCCGGCAGCGCTTGGAGGAGTCCGGGAAACCCTGGGCGGAGTTTGTCTTCGGTGACGCCGACTCCCTCATCACGGCAGAGGATTTCGCGTCTGTGGATCGCGCCCTGGTAGAAGCCGGGCATCGCTACGACTGGTCTGCCGGGATTTCGCAAAAAGAGCGACCCGATGCCTACAAGCCGGCTTCCGGTACCAGTGATGACGATCTTGCCACCTTCTGTTTCGAGCACCCGGAGGCGCCGGTGGCTGACACCGACGCAGACGGCCGGGAACTGCGCGGTGTTGGTGATAACGTTGTGCGCTACTCGCAGGAGACCACGGGCATCGCGCGCTACGTGCGTTCGACTGAGCGCGTGCTGAAGTGGCTCACCGAGGGTGTCCCGGACAACACCATCGCGGTTATTGACGACTCTGGCGGCACGCTGACGGCGCCGATTCTCGAGCAGTTCAAAGGTGTCATCTGCGCCGGCGGCACTGTGCGTTCGCACCTCGGCATCCTGACGCGCGAGTACGGCATTCCCTGCCTGATGAACGCCAAGGTCAATGGCATCATGGAAGGTGACACGGTTACGCTCGAGTCCACTGCGCGTGCGAAAACAGCCGAGGACTACCAGGTACAGACGAAACGCGAGGTCACGGCGAATGTGTGGCGCGTGAAGAAGCGTGACTAGCCGCAAGTCACTCGTGGTGCCGCGTGTGGGCTCATAGCGCGGCTTGCTCAACCTGCGATAAAAGTAAAAAAGGATTGAAGACGATGAAGCTCGACTACGCGCAATTACTGGAAAGCAACAACCTGCTGCAAATAAACGGCGATGAAACCTACTGGCTGTGCGTGACCCGCACGGTGCAGGAATCCAAGCTCTTCCCGGTTCCTGCTTACATGTTGATGTCTTACCTCAATGCCTTCTACCGTTATCCGGCAGTGTTGCGCAAGGTTGAGGAACACATGAGCGCCGAAGAAGTCGGCGATCGCGCGCGACACATGGGTTCCAAGGCGAATGCCATCGCCATGTGGGGACTGCCCTGCTTCTACCTGCTCGGCCGCGAGTGGATGATCAATATGGGTGTGCTGCGCCCGCAGGACGCCGCTGAGGACGTCGCTTATATCCTGGACTTCTGGAAGCGCTTCGAGCTGTCGTTCCGCCGCAACGCCGGGCATATAACGGCCTTCGAGGGAGGGCATCGCGGGCAGATTCACTCAGAGGCCCAGCTGCAGGTCTTTCATGCAGACCTGTATGACTGCAGCGCCGGCGATCCGCTGCACGAGGCGGCACAGGCCTTCGTCGCATCGGCATCGCAGTACGCCTTTCTGATTGCCTGCGAAAGTCGGATCAGCCTGCACAACCACGGCCCCTACAATCTCGGCGACGACCGGCAAATGATCGTGCGCGATTTCAATGACATCGCCGAGTACGATTTCCCCTGGCTGGACGATGTCGCCGAAGACGTGCCCTACAACAATCTGACCGTCACCATGGCCACCAAGGGTGCGAACTTCAACATCATGGACGATTGGGGTAGCTTCGAGTCCGAGCCGGAATTCAAGGAAGAGCACATCGTTGGTGTGGGCCTCTACACTTCTGGTCCACTGACCGATGGCTTTATCCCGGTCGGCATGGAAAGCCGGGAAGAACTCACCCGGACCTTCCTCGACCTGAACGACAAGGTAAAAGACGCAATGAGCCGCCTCTGGCAGAGGATCGCCGGTTGGTCCCGTGATCAGATGCTCGATGCGGGCGCCCTTACCTACTATGCGATATTCAAGGATATCGCGCACATCGCGGGTTGTTATGACCCGGAGGACTGGATCAAGATCGACGAGCGTGCCGAGCGCTTCCGACCATTGCTAAACGACGAATACAGTCGGGATGCTCTGGGTGAGATTTGTGTGGGCACCAGCCCCAGCCATCAGGTCAGCGACTACGTGATGATGATGCACAACGACATGCCGACGCGGATCTATTCACAGATTCCCTACTCGATCCTTGTCGACGGCGACTACGCCCCGACCGTGGGAGGTATGCAACCGGGTATCACCTATCTCGACGACAAGAAAGACGTCTATTGTACGACCGAGGGCAAGATCGGTTACGAAGAGTACAACCAGCGGGTGCGCAGATTTGAGCCGGAGCTGCACAAACAGGAGAACAGGCTGTTCTGCGAAACGACAGTCAAGTACCGCTACGACACGCCGGCAGCAGACACCCTGTACAAGCTCTACCAGAAGCACTCGCGCAACCTTGCTGGCCAGGGCGCGGCCCTGCGCCGCGACGACGTGGAGGCCCTGCGCCAGAAGAAGCACCAGGGTTAGCCAGGGTGCAGATCGGCAGCCTCATAAGCCGCGCCGCGCGCCAGTTCAAGGGTGCCCCCTGCCTATCGGAGGGCGAGCGGACTATCAGCTTCAGGGAATTTGATGCCGCAACCAGTCGGCTGGGAAATGCCCTGCTTGCTCTGGGCCTCGAGCCGGGGGACCGGGTTGGCGTCATGCTGCCCAACAGCATCGATTGCCTGGTGGCGTACTACGCCCTCGCCAGGTGCGGTCTGGTTCGCGTGGGCATGAATACGCGGGACACCATCGAGGATCACCGTTACAAGCTGGGCGAAAGCGGCTGTCGGGCGGTGATCCACGATACCGGGGAAGCGCTTGATCAAGGCGTCGAGTATGTTGTCGATCGCGCGATGCTCACTGACATGATAGCCGGGGGTAGCAGCGAACCCTGTGCTGTAGACCGCGATCTCGATGCGCCGCTACGTCTCGGCTTCACTGGCGGCACCACGGGACAGCCGAAGGCGGTCACACTCACGACTCGCGGTGAGTTGAGCGAGCTCTCTGCTTTCCTGACCGATCTTGTACCGGATATCCGGGAGGGCGATCGCTTCTTGCACGCCGCGCCCATTGCCCATGCGTCGGGCGCGTTTTTCCTGCCGTCGCTGTGTCGCGGGGCGCACTCATTGATCATGCCGAAGTTCGATGCCGCGGAGTTCCTGCAGCTCGCTGTGGAGACACAGGCAAACCTGACCTTCCTGGTGCCGACAATGCTGGCGATGATCCTCGAGGTGCCCGCTGTCGACGAGGAATCGCTGAATTTCCGTCGGATTGCCTACGGCGCATCGCCGATCTCTCGACGCCTGCTGGAACGTGCCGAGGCGCGCTTCGGCCGGGTGTTTGCACAGTGCTATGGCCAGGCCGAGAGTCCGATGGTGATCACTTGCCTCAAACCCGAGGACCATGACCGCATTGGCTCCTGCGGGCGCCCTTTCGTCATCGCGGACGTTGCTGTTCTGGATGATGACGACCAGCCGCTCCCCCCGGGTGAGACCGGAGAAATCTGCGTGCGCGGCCCTCAGCTTATGGCTCGCTACTGGAACCGGCCGGAGGCCACGGCCAAGGCAATGCGCAGTGGCTGGCTGCACACCGGTGATGTCGGCAGGATGGACGAAGACGGCTTTTTTTATCTCCTGGATCGCAAGAACGACATGCTGATCTCTGGTGGCTATAACGTCTATCCGAGGGAAGTGGAGGATGTCCTCATGTCCTTCGACGGCGTCCTCGAGGCGGCGATCATCGGGCTCCCTGACGAGAAGTGGGGGGACCGGGTGCACGCTGTGGTCGCCGGCCGGGATGACCTCGACCCGGAGTCCGTGAAGGCCTGGGCGCGGGAGCGCCTGGCCGGCTACAAGCGACCGAGGGTGGTGGAAGTGTGGCCCGAGCTGCCAAAGAGCGCCGCAAACAAGATTATGCGCCGCAAGATCCGGGAAATCATTACCGAGCGTGATAGCGACAATTCGCAGGGAGAGTAAAAAATAATGCAGGATTCACAGCTGGTGATGCACGCCATAGCGATCAAGAAGTATGCGACCGCAGAGGACATCTGCGCTTTGACTGCGCTTGAGAGTGACACAGTGTCGGCGCTAGCCGCCGAAGCAGTGGCAAAGGGGCGTGTCAGCGAGGTAAACGGCAAATATCTGCTTACGCCCATCGGTCAGTTCACATTGAAGTCGGCATACACCAAGCATTACGGGGCGCTGCGCAAGAACGACGATTTCGTCGCGGCCTATGAGGATTTCGAGCGCATCAATAATGACCTCAAGCAGGCGATCACGGATTGGCAGACTATTGAAGTCGGCGGGCAGACCGTGCCCAATGATCATTCGGACAAGGACTACGATGAGTCGATCATTGATCGTATCGGCGCCATCCACGAGCGCGTCGACGTGGTACTGGAGCGTCTGGGCAGCAAGGAGGAGCGACTGCGTCGCTACCGCGATCAGCTGCTTGGCGCCCTCGAGAAGGCCGAAGACGGCGATATTGCCTGGGTCAGCGATGCGACCATCGGGAGCTACCACACCGTCTGGTTCGAGTTGCACGAAGACCTGCTGCGGGTAATGGGTCGCGAGCGCGAGGAGCACTGACGTATGGCCGACGCGCTGCGTGGATGCCGGTGGCTGTTACCGCTAAATGGCGTCAATCTGCCGGAAAAGACCCTGATTGGCGGCAAGGGCTGGTCTATCGCGCACATGCTGTCGCTCAACCTGCCTGTGCCACCGGCCTTTGTTATCACCACAGAGGCCTGTGCCGCCTACCTTGATGGCGGCACCCTGCCCGCGGGTCTGGACGAGGAGCTGGCCGCGGCCATGGCGTGGCTGGAAGAGCAGTCCGGTCGCAGCTATGGTCACGGCAGGTCGCCACTTCTGGTCTCCGTTCGTTCCGGCGCGCCGATTTCCATGCCGGGCATGATGGACACGGTGCTGAATCTCGGCATCAACGCGGAGACGATGGCGGCCCTCGCTGAGGAATCCGGTGATCGGCGTTTTGCGCGCGATACTTATCGCCGCTTCTACGAGCTGTTCGGCGAAATTGTGCTCAAGGCAACGGTGCCGGAACTTGGCGACGACGAGCCTGTCACCGACTGGCGGGCTCGGATCGAGCAGGCTGCCGGCCAGACGATCCCCGAAACACCCATGGAGCAGCTGAAAGCGACAATCGAGGCCGTGTTTCGCTCCTGGAACGCGCGGCGTGCGAAGCGTTATCGCAAGCACCACGGCATACCCGATGACCTCGGCACTGCTGTCACCGTGCAGGCGATGGTCTTTGGCAACCTGGATGAGAACAGTGGCACCGGCGTGCTGTTCAGTCGGAATCCCCTGACCGGAGAGCCGGAGCCCTACGGTGAATACCTGCGCTGCGCTCAGGGGGAGGACGTGGTCTCGGGAAAGTTCACGCCCGAGCACCTCGACGACATGAAAATGGCCGTGCCCGAGGCTTATTCAGCGCTCATCGAGGCCAGCCGCTCGCTGGAAAATGCCAATCGGGAAGCCCAGGACATCGAGTTCACCGTGCAGCACGGGCGCCTTTACCTCCTGCAATCGCGCACTGCCAAGCGCTCGCCGGCGGCTGCCGTGCGTATCGCCGTGGATATGGTGCGCGAGGGTACCATCACCATGGAGGAGGCGGCACAGCGCATCACACCCGACCAGATTCATACGATCCTGAGCCCGCGACTCGCTGAGGGCGTCGCCGAGTCGTCGGCCGTGCTCGCTTCCGGGCTGGGGGTTTCCCACGGTATCGGGGTGGGCACTGTGGTCATCGACGCCGACGAGGCCGAGCACCGCGCCCGTGGGGGCGAGGATGTGGTCCTTGCCACGGCCACCACCAGCCCCGATGACGTGCATGGCATGTTTGTCGCTCGGGCGGTGATTACCGAGCAGGGTGGCTCCACATCACATGCTGCGGTGGTCGGCCGCGCGCTGGGTCTGCCCAGCGTTGTCGGCTGCGGTATCGGCACAGTGACCGGTCTGGCAGGCCAGGTAGTGACGGTAGATGGGGAGCACGGACGGGTTTACCAGGGCGCGCTGGAGGTCGTTACCCCCTGCGAGACGGAAGATAAACGTCTTCATGATCTCCTCGTATGGGCGCAGGACCATAGCCCGCTCGCCGTTTACCGCTGCGCCGAGGCGCCAGCGGATGCCCTCGACCTGGAGGGTATCGAAGACGCTGCGGACCCGGCCAAGCTACCTGGCCTTATCGCGGGCTGCCGCGGCGTGCGCGGCGCGTCCATTGCCAGCGAGGACGGCGTGCGTGCTGCCCTGGACGCTGGACTTGAGTACATCGTGGGAGAACCTACGCTGCCGATCCTGCTGGCTGCGTTGCAGGCTACCGCGAACCCCGAGAATCGCTCATCGAAAGAGAACAAATGACATGAAAGACATGACGGTAGAAGAGATCAGTGCCCTGATCCGGACTTTTGACGAATCAGACTGGAAGGAGCTGGCGCTGCAGGTGGATGATTTCCGCGTTTTCCTCTCGCGCGACCCGGATTCCGCCGGCGCGCCCTGGCTGGCGCCTGCGCCGAGTCACTCCCCCGCGGGGCAGCCAGCTGCTCAACCTGCACCCACCGCTACTGAAGTGAGTGGCGCAGCGGCAGTTTCGGCACCGGACCAGGTGCCGGACAACTGCGTGGTAGTCCAGGCCCCCAATCTGGGCATTTTCTATCGTGCGCCGAAGCCCGGCGCTTTGCCTTACGTCGAGCCGGGCGCAGCAGTTGATGAGGAGACCGAGATTTGCCTGATTGAGGTGATGAAGCTGTTTACACCAGTACATGCGGGAGTCCGTGGCACCGTTCGCCATATCTGCGTCGAAGACGGCGATATGGTGGAACACGGCCAGCCGCTGTTTTACATCGAGCCGGGCCAATAGATAAAGCGCAATGGCTATCCAGAGACTCTTCATCGCCAACCGCGGGGAAATCGCAGTCCGTATCGTCCGGGCCGCCCATGCCCTCGGTATCGAGACGGTTCTTGGAGCGTCTGCAGCCGATAGCGACAGTCTGGCCGCGACCATGGCACAGCGTACCGTAGTGATCGGCCCGGCCGAACCTGCACGCAGCTACCTCGATGAGAGATTGATCGTACAGGCTGCCCTGGGGTCCGGCTGTGATGGCCTGCACCCGGGCTATGGTTTTCTGTCGGAACGACCGGCCCTGGCACGGCTCTGCGAGGAAAACGGTATCGCCTTCGTCGGGCCGCGCCCCGACACCATCGAGGCGCTGGGAGACAAGCTGAGCGCCCGGCGCATCGCAGAGGCTTCCGGGGTTCCCCTGGTTCCTGGAACGCCTGCGCTTGAGTCGGCGGAGGCGGCCTGCACTGCCGCAGACGAAATCGGTTATCCCGTGGTCATGAAGGCAACGGCGGGGGGTGGCGGCCGGGGTATGTTCTTTGCCCATGGGCCTGAAGACGTGCAGGCCTCCTTCGACAAGGCATCAGAGGAGGCTCGTGCCGCCTTTGGCGACGGCTCTCTCTATATTGAGCGCTTCGTCGAAAATGCGCGCCATGTGGAAGTGCAAATCTTCGGAGACGGGGAAGGTCGAGTCCTGCATTTCGGCGAGCGAGACTGCTCCATACAGCGGCGCTACCAGAAACTGATCGAGGAAGCGCCCTGCACCGTCATGCCTGACAGGATCCGGGCTGACCTCCACGCTGCCGCGGTGAAGCTGACCTCGGACCTCAACTATCGCAACGCGGGCACCGTTGAGTTTCTCTACGACACGGACCGACAGGCGTTTTACTTTATTGAGGTCAATGCGCGCATCCAGGTCGAACATCCGGTCAGCGAGCTGATCTCGCGGCGAGATCTTGTCGCCATGCAGCTCCAGTTGGCAGGGGGCGAGCCGATGACCCTTGCGCAGTCCGATATCCTGCTCCATGGCCATGCCATCGAATGCCGGGTGAATGCCGAGGACCCCGACAATGGTTTTCGCCCCAATCCGGGGCGCATTACCGCGTTCCGGCCACCGGATATGGATTTTGTACGTCTCGATACTTTCTGCAGCGAAGGTGCCATGGTTCCTCCCTATTACGACAGCATGATCGGTAAGCTGATCGTCTACGGGAACGATCGTGACGAGGCTATTGAGCGCATGGAAACGGCCATGCGCCGCTTTCGGCTCGAGGGTGTGATCACCAATATGGCGCTGCAGCACTTCACCATCACCCACGACGATTTTCGCAGCAACCAGATCACGACACGCTGGCTTGAGCACATTGGCCTGCCCGCGTTCGCCAACCGAGAGGAGTAGTTAGTCATGGCGCATATCGAATTCCTGGACGAGACCATTCGCGATGGCCAGCAGAGCTTGTGGGGTATGCAGATGCGCCCGGGCATGGCGCTCCCCATGGCGCCCACGCTGGACAAAACCGGTTTCCGGGTCATTGACCTCGCGGGCTCGTCAATGTTTGAGGTACAGATCCGAGTCAACCGGGAGAATCCCTGGGAGGCTCTGGATTTACTTACCGAGGCGATGCCCAACACCCCGATTCGCGGAGGCATGCGTGCCAATGCGTCGGTAACATTTGGCGTCACGCCGGACGCGCTGATGGACATGTGGATGCGTCAGCTCAACGTGCACGGCTGCCGCTCATTCTGGATCTACGACGTCCTCTTCAATATTGACAAGATGCACCGACTGGCCAAGGTCGCGAAGGAGTTCGGTTCCGAGGTCGCGGGCTCTATCATGTTTACGTCGAGTCCCGTGCACACCGACGAGTACTATGCCGACAAGGCTGACAAACTGTCCGCCTGTCCCGACATCGACACCCTGCTGCTCTACGACACAGCAGGCGTGCTCGACAAGGAGCGTATGCAGGGCCTGGTGCCCGCCATCCGGGCTAGTGCCCGGGGCAAGCCGATCGAATTTCACTCGAACAACCTAATGGGCATGTCCGGCAAGGCGTACTGCGATGCCATCGAGCTGGGTGTGAACATCCTCCACACTGCGAGTCGGCCCATGGCCAACGGCCCTTCCGTGCCGTCAACCGAAATCATGGCACGCAATGTCGAACTGCTGGGCCATACCCACGATCTCGATACCTCGATGCTGCCGCCGGTGGCCGAGCACTTCGAGAAGGTCGGCAAGGCTGCGGGATTCCTCGTAAATCAACACAGCGAGTACGACGTGCTGTCGGCCAAGCACCAGATTCCCGGCGGTATGATCGGTACCCTGCGCGCGCAGATGGCCAAGCACAACCTCAGTGACCGCATGGACGATGTCCTCATGGAAACCGCCAAGGTCCGCGCCGAACTGGGCTATCCGGGGATGGCGACACCTTTTTCTCAGCTGGTCGGCATTCAAGCGGTGCTCAATCTTGTCTCCGGCGAGCGCTACAAGATCGTTCCGGACGAGGTCATTCAGTATGCGGCCGGCTTTTACGGCGAGACCGTTGCACCGATCGAGGAGGATATCCTCGATCGCATCATGAGTTCGACGCGCGCGAAGAAGGTGGTGGCCCAACCGCCTGAGCAAAAGACCGAGGAAGAGCTTTACAAGGAGTACGGCACCCGGGATCCCGATGAGCTCATCCTGCGCGCGCTGATGCCTGAGGCGGATCTGCAGAAGATGCGTGACAACGGTCCGGTCGCTCGGGACTATCCGGTACTGTCATCACCCGAGCTCGCTCAGGTCGGTCGCCTGATGAAAGTCGCGCAGGCACCCCTGGTGCAGATCGAGTCGCAAAATCTGAGCGTCACACTCCGGAGATAACCTCATCAGCACCCGCAAGGCAGTAATTGTCGATATCCTGCGTTCGCCCTTCGGGCGCGGCAGACCCACCGGTGCCCTGGCCCACTGGCATCCGGTAGACCTCTACGCTCAAGTGCTGTCTGAGATCGTTGCCCGCAACGAATTTGATCCGGCCCTGATCGAGGACGTAATCAGTGGTTGTGTCATCCAGGTGGCCGAGCAATCCGGCAACATCGGCAGACAAGCCGTGTTAGCGGCGGGCCTGCCCGAAACGGTCCCCGCCGTCACCCTTGATCGCAAATGCGGTTCGGCACAGCAGGCGGTGGATTTCGCGGCTCAGGGCGTGCTGGCTGGCGCCTATGACCTGGTCCTGGCGGGTGGCGTTGAAATGATGAGCCGGGTGCCCATGAAGGCTAATCGCATGGGCAAGGACAATATGGGCAGCGCCCATCGCCGGCGTTATCCGGAGGGGCTCGTGGGCCAGGGAATTGCGGCGGAGCTTATTGCCGCACGCTGGGACATCAGCCGGGAGGAGCAGGATGCATTTGCCTTGCGGTCGCACCAGCTTGCCGCTGTGGCGCAAGACAACGGCAGCTCGGCCCGCGATATCCTGCCGCTCGCCGGAGCCCTTGAGGCAGGTGGCCTCGTAACGACGGATGAGGGGATTCGCCATGATACCAGCCTCGAGAAACTGGCGGGGCTCAAGCCTGCGTTCGAAAATAGTCAGATGGAAGCACGGTTTCCAGAGATTCGCTGGTCCGTCACCGCCGGCAACGCCAGCCAGGTGAGCGATGGCGCCTGTGCGGTCCTGCTTGCCGAAGAACGCACTGCACTGCGCCTCGGCCTCACGCCGCGCGCCAGCGTGGAAGCTTTCGCGGTGACCGGCGACGACCCGCTGCTGATGCTCACCGGTATTATCCCCGCCACAGAAAAACTGCTCCGCAGGTCCTCGGTCGCGATCGAGGATATTGATGCCTTTGAGGTCAATGAGGCCTTTGCGCCAGTGGTGCTCGCCTGGCAGAAACACTTCGGCGTCGATCCCGAGCGCATCAACCGTCTCGGCGGCGCGATTGCGCTCGGTCATCCGGTAGGTGCCTCCGGTGGCCGCCTGCTCGGCAACCTGTTGCGAACGCTGGAGCAGGATGGCGGGCGCTGGGGGCTGCAGACCATGTGCGAATCCGGTGGCATGGCCAATGCCACCCTGTTCAAGCGGCTGGATTAGTCCTGCCCGGTTAATTCGCACAATTTCAGCGTGCCAGACCAGGCGTCTGGCCGAGTTGCGACGACACTAGTGAATGCGTGCCGCGGCGTAGGCCTCATCCGGCAGTTTAATGATGTTCGCGCGCCTGCGACGCAGGTGTGCCCGCGCGACTCGTTCTGCTTTCCTCGGGTCGCCCTCCAGTACAGCTTCGGCGATCGCGCTGAGCTCCCGCAACTGGCTCTCGTGCTGTTTGCGCGAGACGAATGCCTGGAATTGAAGGCGCAACAGGGCGATCTTCAGCCGCGGCACCATGTGCGCCAGTTCTCTGTTACCGCCAATGTAATACAGGGTGTCGTAAAACCGCCGGCGCTGCTCGAGGAAAGCCTGGGTCTCGCCGTCCTTGCCCTCCTTCATTGCCGCCGCGAATGCGGCCTGCAGCCGTTTGCGATTATCGCTTTCGTCGATATGGCTGGCGGCGAGCTTTGCGGCCAGCCCGGCCAGAACCTCAAGGACCGACATCATATTGAGAACCTCTTCGCGACTCTGTGCGCGAATGAAAGCTCCCCGGTGCTTGCTGAGCACCAGCACACCCTCTCCGGCGAGGCGCTTGAAAGCCTCGCGCACCGGGCCGCGGCTGACCTTGAGCTCGCGGGTCAGGTCTGCCTCGATGATGCGTTGGCCGGGAACAAAGCGGCCTTTTTCGATCCCCGTGATGATCGCGTTCGTTACACGGCGGGGAGAGCTGATCGACGGCGCGGGCGAGGCTGGCTGGCTGTCTATGACGGCTACCTCGGTGCGTTTTTTGTTCGTTGCTGGAGTTCTCACGATTTGTAGGACTTCGGGTATCTCGCTGTGATTATCTGGCATGCGGTTGCATAACCTTCAGGCGCTACCTCGGCGGCTGCATCGGGCAGCGCCAGCGGGGCAAAAGGGGCGCGGCAAACCTCAGATGCGTGCGGTTGTTCCCCGTCGATTACCATTACCGAGCCATTGGTATAAGACGCTTCGTCTGATGCGAGGTAGACGCAGCCATAGGCAATCTCCTCCGGTTTTCCCGTACGGCGCATCGCGCAAAAGCGATCCGCTATCGCTTCGTCTTCGAACAGGTGAATGTGCGACTCTATCATGGGTGTGTCGATGTAACCGGGGCACACACAGTTAGCGCGCACGCCATCGAGCGCATAGGCCGAGCAAAGGGAGCGTGTCAGGTTCACCATGGCACCTTTCGCTGCGGTGTAGGCGTGCGCATCGGGGTTTCCCTTCAGCCCGAGGATAGAGGAAATGTTGATAATAGAGCCGCTGCCCTGTTTCTGCATGTGGGGTATCGCCAACCGGCACATGTAAAAGACCGAGTCGAGATCGACTGCCATTACCTGGCGCCAGCTCTCCGGCGTCGTCTCCGTAACGGAACCCATGGTCCCCGCGTGACCCTGGACTTTTTCCCACGAATAGCCGATCCCCGCGCCATTGAGAAGAACATCGATGCGCCCGTATCTGTCGATCGTGGCGTCCACAAGTTTCTGTGCGCCCTCGGATGTGGAAAGATCGGCCGCGACAACAAAACCCTCTCCACCCTCGCGCTGGACCAGGCTCAGAGTCTCGTCCAGGTTTTTCTGTGTCCTGGAACATCCGACCACTTTGGCGCCCTCACGAGCGAAAAGCTCCATGCAAGCGCGGCCGATACCTGTGCCGGCACCGGTAACGATGGCTATTTTGTTCTTTAAGCGACCCATCCTGAACCCCGCCTGTTCGATGATTAGAGGTTGTGGTTACTCATATCTCGGCCGCACAGATGGTACTACAATCCTGTCCTGTAGTCTTGGCAATATCCAGAGAATCTTCACGCGGCAAGGCATGGTTCGGCCCATGGCAGTGCCGCTCACGCCGGCGTTGACTGGCGGGCACGGTGCTCTTATTATCTGACGATCCTGTCCGACAATATAATCAGCTAAAACAGGAGTTCAGTATGCGTACCATGAAAGCTGCAGTATTGCGCGGGCCCAACGATATCGCCATAGAGGACGTTCCCGTTCCTGAGATCGGTCCCGCTGACGTCCTGATCAAGGTGAGGTTCTGCGGTATCTGTGGGTCCGACATACACAGCTTCACCACTGGCATGTTTGTTGAGCCCGGACAGATAATGGGTCACGAGTTCGCTGGTGAAATTGCCGAGGTAGGGGAATCCGTAGTGGATCTGCAGCCCGGTGACCGCGTGACCGGTTTCAGCGCGGGCGTCTGTGGCGTATGCGATGCTTGCAAGCGCGAGGAGCCCCTGCTCTGTGCCGAGCTGTTCCATAACTCTACGGGATACGGGCTTCCCGGTGCCTTTGCCGAGTACGTGAAAATAGAGAACGCCGTGGTTGGCCAGTCCGTGCACAAGCTCGCCGACACCATGGACAGCGTGAGCGCCGCCATGATTGAACCCGTATCCATTGGCGTCAGTGCCGTCGCTCAGGCGAAGATTCAGCCCGGTGACCGGGTCGTGGTACTTGGCGCGGGAATGATAGGCAACGCCTGCCTGCAGGCCGCACGGGCAGCGGGTGCGGCTGAGGTCATCGTTGTCGAGGTCTCTGATACCCGATTGCGCCTCGCGAGGGACTGCGGGGCAGATGACGTTTTCGATGCGCGCACCGGTGACGCCCTGCGCTGGGTTATGGACAAGTTCGGAGAGGCACCCTACCACTACCACATCGGCGGAAATGCCGACGTGGTCCTGGAGGCAGCCGGACACCCGGCCACGATCAAGCAGGCATTCGAGATGGTGCGTCCGGGAGGCCGTATCTGCTTTGTCGGTCTGCCGGAAGGCGAAGTCCCGTTGGATACGACCAAGATTGTGCATAAAATGCCCTACATTGTAGGCTCCCTTGGCGGTGATTTCGTTGCCGCTATCGATGCCATCAGTTCGGGCAAGATAAAGCCTGACGCGTTGGTCACACACCGATTCGCACTGCAGGACATCGGCGCTGCATTTCAGCAGCAATTGAAGGCAGACGAGACCGTAAAGGTCATGATTGAGGTCGCTTGACCGGGATCCGCCCGGCACGGATTGAGAGCACTATGCAAAAAACCAATCGACAGTGGCGGCTGGCACGCCGTCCCCAGGGTATATCACGGCCGGATGATTTCGAGTTTATCGAGGACGGTGGCATGCCCGACTCTCCCCAGGAGGGCGAGATCGTCGTCAATAATCGCGCATTTCTGTGCGCGCCGACGATCCGCAACTGGATGGACCCCCCAGGAAACAGTCTCTATCCGTCCATCGGCATAGGCGAGGTGATACTGGGCCCGGCCTCGGGGGTGGTGCTTGCCTCTGCCCATCCAAAGTTCTCTCCGGGTGACCAGGTTGCCACGATCAGCAGCTGGCAGGACTACGCCGTGGTAAAGCCGGAGGAGAGCATGACCCGGGTACTTCCAGGGGGGCACAGCCTGATCGAGGGGGTCGGTGTCTTCGGATTGAACTCCCTGACCGGCTATTTTGGTATCAGAGACATCGGTGCCATCCAGCCCGGCGAGTCCGTGCTGGTATCCGGCGCAGCGGGCTCCGCCGGGTCCATCGCGGCACAGGTGGCAAAGCATGGAGGCTGTCGTGTTGTTGGCATTGCCGGAGGACCCGAGAAATGCCGCTGGCTGAAGGAGGACTGTGGTCTCGACGACATTATCGACTACCGCAGTGAAAATGTTCGTGAGCGCATCTCCGGGCTGTTTCCCGAAGGCATCGATGTCTTTTTCGACAACGTAGGCGGTGAGACCCTGCAGGCGGCGGTAGACCACATGGCACCGTTTGGCCGCATCGTCTTGTGCGGCCAGATAGCCAGCTATAATGAGGCAATGTCCCCGGAGGGGCCGCGCAACATGATGCGGCTGATTTACGGTGGTATCCGCATGCAGGGGTTCCTCGTCGGGCATTTTGAAGAGCAGTTCAACGAGGCCCTGCTGGCGCTCACCGAGTGGGAACGCAGCGGGCAGCTCAGCCATCGAGAGGACGTTCGCGAAGGCTTTGCTAATCTGCCCGGAGCCTTCAACGCACTCTTCGACGGCAGCAATCGTGGGACGCTGATCGTTGCCAGCCAGGAATAGCCGCATCCAGCTGAAGAACCAGGTTTTTCGGCTGCTCTGAGTCAGTCGCTGAAGGCTCAAGCAGGGACGCCGGAAGAATCGCAATGGGACTGTTCTGACAGGACGGTCTTGACGCGAAGGTCTGAATGGGAAGGTATTAATGGGAAGGTTGAGTGGCAAGACCGCATTGATAACCGGCGCGGGTAGCGGTGTCGGTGCTGCCTGTATGGGGCTTTTTCTGGAAAAAGGCGCTCGCGTCATGGGCGCAGGGCGCACCGAAGCCCGGCTTCGCGACAGCCTGGCGGTCTTGCCCGGGGCGAGCGATGACAAGGCCCGCGTCATTGCCGCAGATGTCAGCACGGAACAGGGAGTAGCTCGGGTGGTGGAGGCCACAGAAGCGGCCTTTGGTGCCATCGATATACTCGTGCACGCTGCCGGAGTCGGCTATAGCTGGGAAAAGCAAAGCCCCGGTGCCATGGCGGACGTGGTTGGCGCAGCGCCGGATAAATGGGACGAGGTAATGCGCATCAACTGCGATGCCTACTACCTCCTGTGCCGGGCGATCGTGCCGCGAATGAGAGAGGCCGGCGGTGGCTCCATCGTCGGTGTTGCGAGTATTTCCGGCTTACAGGGCCTGGCGACCGCCCATGCCTACACCGCCGCCAAGGCGGCGATGATCAACCTGACCCGCTCCATGAGCGTCTCCTATGTGCAAGACAACATACGCGTTAACTGCATCGCACCGGGCTTTATCGATACGCCCATGGTCGCGGACGTGCTCAACCTGTTCGACGACGCGGACACTGCGGAGCAACTCACCCCCATGCGCCGCCCGGGAACACCCAGGGAGATGGCCTTCGGCTGCCTGTACCTGGCGTCCGAGGAATCAAGCTACTGCAGTGGCACGGTGCTTGTAATCGACGGCGGAACCACCGCACGGCAGTAGCCATCTGACCCGGGGTACAGAACCGGACTGAGCAGGAAACAGCCAGCAGACGCGCAGCTCTACCGCGATCCCGTCAACCGACGTGGCGTCTGCTAAACAGGAAGAGGGCCTATGGATTTTGATTATAGCGACAAGGTTAAAGAGTACTCGGGGCGCATCGAGAATTTCCTCGCAGAACATATCTACCCCAACGAGGAACGTTTTTACAGGGAGGCCGAGACACTGGGGCCCTGGAAGGTTTATCCGGTTATAGAGGAACTCAAGGAGGTTGCCAGGCGCGAGGGCCTCTGGAACCTCTTTCTTCCCGATAGCGACTACGGTGCTGGCCTGAGCAACCTTGAGTACGCGCCCCTGTGTGCGCTGATGGGACGCTCACACCTCGCGCCGGAGGTTTTCAACTGTTCCGCGCCAGACACGGGCAATATGGAAACTATCATTCGCTACGGGACCGAAGCGCAAATAAAAGAGTGGGCAGAACCGCTGCTGAACGGCACGATTCGCAGTGCCTTCGCCATGACTGAACCGGAAGTAGCGTCCAGCGATGCCACCAATATCGAAAGCTCTATAGTGCGCGACGGCGACAATTACATTGTCAATGGCCGCAAGTGGTACACCACCAATGCCACGGACCCGCGCTGCAAGATCATTATCTTCATGGGCAAGTCCTCGCCGGACCACGAGAGCCGTTACAAACAGCAATCGATGATACTGGTGCCCAAGGATACACCCGGTGTGCGCGTTGTCCGGTCCCTGCCGGTATTCGGGTTTTACGGCGTGCCTGATCGTGCGGCCGAGGTGGTTTTCGAGAACGTCCGCGTACCCGCAAGTAACATGTTGCTCGGTGAGGGGCGCGGCTTCGAAATCGCTCAGGGCCGCCTTGGCCCCGGCCGCATCCACCATTGCATGCGCCTGACCGGCCTCGCAGAGCGCGTCCTGGAGCGCATGTGCAAGCGCCTCGAAGCACGCGAGGCCTTTGGCGGCCCGGTGGCGAAGCAGTCCGTTTCTCTCGAGCGGATAGCCGAGGCGCGCATCCTGATCGAGCAGTCTCGCCTGCTAACGCTGAATGCGGCCTGGAAGATGGACAAGGTCGGCAATAAGGAGGCTCGCCGGGAAATTGCCATGATCAAGGTGGCCGCTCCCAACATGGCCTGCCAGGTAATCGACTGGGCTATACAGGCATTCGGTGGTGGTGGCACCAGCAGTGACCATTACCTGACCTCTGCCTATGCAACTGCTCGCCTGCTGCGGTTGGCAGATGGCCCGGACGAGGTACACCGCAATCAGATCGGACGCCTGGAGTTGCGACGTGCCGGCGAACTTGACCCGGTGCGCACGGGGACTCGAGCGGACTTCCTCAGTCTTGCGGAAGCAGACGAGCGGGCGGCCCATAGCCTGTTCCCGCCGGAGGACCTGTAACGAGACGAAGACCTGTGGGTCCGGCGAGTTGCTCTACGCCTGGCTGTGTCAGCCCAGGCTGTTTTGTTTACCTGCAGCCCGCTGTGCATGGCGCTCCAGGACCAGCCAGGTGAGGATCGCCGTAAAGCACATGGTGAACACACTGGTCAGCGCCATGCTCTGGAAAAGGTCACTGGAATGCCAGACTTGCCCCGTCGGATCGGACAGGGTTGCCCCGGGCACGATTAATGCCAATAGCGGGAATTGCAGGCCGATGAGCAACCAGTAGACGATGGGCTGGCGCCAGTACGTTGCGGTGGCCGGTATTTCCTTGGGGGGTTGTCGCTTCGCTGCAAATAGTGCGAAAAGCTGAAACGAGAGCCACATGGTCAGCATCCAGCCAAAAAAGTTCAGCAGTGGTACGCCGAACCAGGGGCCGCCGTCAGCCCAGACCCAATCGCGGTTAACGGTGCCGCCTATGGCGTCCACGCAGAGGTCCCAGGAGGTCGTAAGGAATGCGGCGATGATGGGTCGCGCATAGGCAACACCGCGGGGCGCCGAGAACACGTCGCCCAGTAGTATCCCCGCGAGGACCCAGGCGATGTAGCCGGCGACCGCGAAGATTGGCCCGACTATTATGGGTACATGCCAGAGCTTCGGACCCATGGCTGCGGTGTGGTGGTAGGAACCGAATGGAAAACCGGTAACGATACTCATGTTTTCGAGGATATTGGTCACGATAACAGCCAGTAAAAAGTACACCACAATAGCCGCACCGTAGCGTCGACTCCCGTGAAGCAGGGTAAACGCGCTGAGTAGCGCGACGTTAATATACCGGGCAGTATTTGCCGACACTAACGAGGGAAGGAAAAAACTTGCTAGCGTGACCAGGAGCCAGAGCGAAATTATTGCCCATAGAGCAATATCGGTAGCATGTCGTGCGGATCGTTCCATGTGGGCTCCGTGCTCGTTTTTTTCTGCTTAGCCGCCTGAGCGCAGCGAACAAGGTAGCAGGAATTGGAGTCCCGTCAAAGGCGGGCCGGGATATTGTCCCTACAGTGTTTATCGGGGCGCGAAAAAGGCGCCCTTGAAAACATGTCGTTAGAGAAACCTGAGAGAGGAAACTTATGAACCTACGTTTCGATGGAAAGACGGCGGTCGTCACCGGTGCTGCCACCGGTATCGGGTATGCCATCGCAGAAGCACTGGCGGAGAGCGGTGCGACGGTGATCGTGGCGGATATCGATTTGACTGGCGCCAGTGAGGCCGCCAGGTCCATTGGGCAGGGCGCGCTGGCCGTGAAAGTTGATGTCACCAACCATCAGGATGTCGAGGCAATGGTCGCCTTCGCCATGGAAGCGACCGGCAGGCTGGACATGCTGGTGAACAACGCCGGTATTGCGGGTCCGATGGAGCCTATCGGCACCTACGCCATCGAGGAGTGGCACAAGGTTATCGACGTCAACCTGCATGGGGTTTTCTATGGCATGCGCTATGCGATTCCGGTCATGAAGGAAACCGGGGGCGGCGCCATCGTCAATATGGCGTCGATTCTCGGATCCGTAGGCTTTGTCGACGCAAGCGCCTACGTGGCGTCCAAGCATGCTGTTGTAGGGGTCACGAAAGCGGCGGCACTTGAGCACGCTGCCGACGGCATCCGGGTCAATTGTGTCGGGCCGGGGTTCATAAGTACCGAACTTGTCAAAAGCGCGCTTGATGAGGCCACCAGGGACGAACTGGCGGGCGCGCACGCGCTCAACCGGATGGGCGAGCCGGCAGAGGTCGCTTCCCTGGTCGTCTATCTCCTGTCCGACCAGGCGGCCTTCATCACGGGCTCGTATCATGTGGTAGACGGCGGCTATACCGCGCGATGAAGTGATCGCGCATTCTCGCCGTATCATTGTGCACAGGGCGGTGTTCGATTAAGGTCGGAGAATCGCGCTTTCGCAGACAGGTCTGCTTCAAGGGTCGGGGGGATTAGCACCATGGGTCTAGTTCGCAGTGAAGAAGAGATTGCACGCATCCAGCAGGCGCTGCGCAAACCGCGGTTCGTGAACGGCGAGATGCTCTCGGTGGATTTTCTCACCCAACCGGCAGTTATCGAACACCTGCTGCCCCCAGGTCTGGAGACAACCGGCACGCCGCGCGTCACCGCGATGGTGGGACGCTGGCAGAGCAACTGCGTCGGGGATTTCGACGGCGGCGCAATCTACCTCGAGGCACGCCGCGGCGACCTTGTGGGTGACTATGTGCTGGCCATGTACATGGACCGCGACCAGCCCATCATCTATGGCCGCGAGCTGTTCGGCGAACCGAAGAAACAGGCGACCTCGCACCTGCACAGGAGCGGCTCGCACATGAATGGGCGTATCGAACGCTACGGCACCGCACTGATCGAGCTCGACGTCGAACTGGGTGAGGACGAAGGGCCGAGCACGGGGCAAGGGATCAACTTCAATTACAAGGCGATTCCCGCGACCCACGGCGTAGGTCTTGAATGGGATGCGGCCCTGACCTGCGCCCACTTCGAGTCCATCGTGCGCGTGTTTCGGGCCGGTAGCGGACGGGTCCGCCTGGGCCATACCGTGCACGACCCGCTGGACGAGATACCCGTAGTCGAGGTCGTCACTGCACGCTACGTAGAGGGCGACCTGCTGGCCCGCGCCGAGACTCTCGCTTACATTCCCGCTGCTGACTTCCTTCCCTACGCCCTGGGGCGCACCGACGACTGGAGTGCCCTCGATACAGAGACCCGCCCAGGCCTCCCGACGGACACCCTGCGCGCCTCAGACTGACTGCCCTCCCCCGCCAGCGGTTCAGAAAAAAATCCCGCTGCTCTGCCGGAACTAATCGCTGGAGTGCCTGCCCCGCTTTACCGGGCATGGCCTTTAGGTGTGCTGAAATCGCGCTTACATTGGCCCGCTTGCCGGTCTTTTGTGGTCGTTTCCAGGCCGCTGCCCACAGGAACCTATACCCATCTGTTGTTCAGTGGCGTCACTGCTGCTTGGTCTATGAAAAAGCGGGGTCTGCTCGCGATATTCAGTGAGCCCGATGGAACAGACGGACGTCTCATCATCGAGAACTATCCCGACTACGGGGCTGTTGTCCGGCAGCCTGCAACTGATACTCGAGTTGATCTGTGTTCTCGGGGCGCTGCAAGACCACACGGTCGTCGACCTACCACCCATACTCAACCACCGCCGCGGGACCGCTCAACTCCAGTTCACCGATGGGAGCACTGGAATCGAGGTCGTACTCCAGATGACGCCAAATCAGGCCGATGTTCCAGTTGCCCAGGGCATAGCCCAGCCCCGCGGCAGCCTGCCAGGTGAAGTCGGCATCGCCGGTACCCGCATCAAGGTAGAACGGGAGAAACAGGCCGCTGCCGTCGCCCAGACCGATGCGTGTTGATTTGCACTTAAAACTGACCCAGGATTTGCATCTAATATTGACCCACCCTGGTCGCCAGATTATGGCGTAGTTTTGGGTTTTCTGCTTTTCTTTCCTCCCTCCTGATTGATCGTTGAGTGCTTGAGCCGGTAACTGTCATTGCCTGTCTCCAGGATATGGCAGTGATGGGTGAGCCGATCCAGCAGTGCCGTAGTCATCTTTTCATCCACAAACACCGTCGACCACTCAGCGAAGCTGAGATTGGTGGTAATGATGATGCTGGTACGCTCATAGAGCTTGCTGATCAGATGGAACAACAGCGCACCACCGGCCTGGCTGATGGGCAGGTAGCCCAATTCATCCAGGATCACCAGGTCTGTGTGGATCAGCCGATTGGCAAGCCTGCCCTGTTGCCCCGCCTGCTTCTCCTGCTCCAGAGCATTGACCAGTTCGATGGTGGACAGGAACCTGACTCGCTGGCGATGGTGTTGGATGGCCTGCACGGCAATGGCGGTTGCCAAATGGGTCTTGCCGGTGCCTGGTCCACCCACCAACACCACGTTCTGGGCATCTTCCAGGAACTGGCAACGGTGCAATGATTTGACCAGCGCCTCATCCACCAGACTCTGGTTAAAGTCGAAGCCGGTGAGATCACGGTAGGCCGGGAACTTGGCGACCTTCATCTGGTAGTTGATCGAGCGTACATCCCGCTCTGAGGCTTCAGCCTTGAGCAGCATCTCCAGTACCGGCACTGCCTGCTGGTAGGCTGGCGAGGATTGCGCAGAGAGTTCGCCGACAGCATCGGCCATGCCGTGCAACTTCATCGACTTCAGGGTAGTCATCATGGCATCAGGATTCATTGCGTGTCCTCCGGAGTTTGTCGTAGCGTGCAGTGTCGGCCAGCGGTTCAGTGACCAGTTTCAGTGCCGGCGGTGCCTTAAGCCGTTTGGGCCGCCTGGGTTCCTCCAGTCGGCTGAGGCAGTTCAAGACGTGCTGTTTGGAGGGCTCCCCGGCTTCCAGGGCCTTGGCGACAGCCCGCTCTACCTGCTGCTCATCGTGGAGTAACACCAGGGCGAGGATGTCGACCATCTCCCGGTCGCCGCCAGGGCGCTTCAG
Organism: uncultured Gammaproteobacteria bacterium; assembly: GCA_963840725.1. Taxonomy (GTDB): domain Bacteria; phylum Pseudomonadota; class Gammaproteobacteria; order Pseudomonadales; family Halieaceae; genus CAVWDU01. The sequence goes on from CAWIZY010000003.1 coordinate 130,898, forward strand.
CAGTCGGGTGCGTAACTGCCGGAAGCTGTCGGGCAATTCCATGAACGGAGCGCCATTGCGCAAGGACCCAGGTTTACGCTGGGCCACCGAGAGGTAGTGGCGCCAGTCGAAGATCGTTTGTCCCGGCGTACTCTTGTCCCGGTTGAACGTCCTGACATGCTCGGCAACGACCTGGGCCTCCGCAACGATAACCAGCCGTTCCGGATAGACACGCAGGCTGATCACCCGATTAGCGAAGCTGGCAGGCACACTGTAGCGGTTGTGCTCGAACGTAATCAGACAGGTGGAGGATACCCGCTTGCTGTGCTCCACAAAGCCATCGAAGGCGGCAGGGACCTGCATCATCTTCAATTGCTCGTCCTCCAGGCATTCGGCCAGCGAGCGGCTCTTGAGTTGCGGGTGGGCCGTTTCCTGCCACAGCACCTGACAGCGTTTTTGTAACCAACCGTTGAGTTCTTGCAAGGATTTGAACGGCGGTGTGTCGTACCAGAGGCCGTGGCGGGCATCCAGAACTGCCTTCTCCACCTGGCCCTTTTCCCAACCGGCAGCGGGATTGCAGAACTCGGGCTCATACAGGTAGTGGCCAACCATGGCATGGAAGCGTTTGTTGACCTGGCGCTGCTTACCACGGCCCACCTTATCCACTGCCGTCTTCATGTTGTCGTAAATGCCGCGTTCCGGGATGCCGCCGAAGGCCATGAACGCGTGGTAGTGCGCATCGAACAGCATCTCGTGAGACTGGGTCAGGTAGGCACGCATGAAGTAAGCGCGGCTGTAACTGAGCTTGAAGTGGGCGATTTGCAGCTTTGTGCTGATGCCGTTGATCTTGACCCAGTCTTCGCTCCAGTCGAACTGGAAGGCCTCTCCGGGGGCGAACTGGAGCGGCACATAGGCATGCTTTGTAGCCTGCAACTTCGCGTCCTGCTGTGCCTGGCGCCACTGGCGGGCAAACGCCGCTACGCGGTCGTAAGAGCCGGTGTAGCCCAGCCCCACCAGATCTTTGTAGAGCCGCTTCACGGTGCGCCGTTGCTTCCGGTGGCGGCGGGACTCGCAGAACAGCCAGTTCGTTAAGGTCTCCTCATAGCTGTCCAGCTTGCTAGGTGTCTTGCGCGAGGGGTAGGCCGGTTCCAACTCCTGGCTGGCCAAGTATTTGCGGACCGTGTTTCGGGACAGTCCTGTACGGCGGGCAATCTCCCGGATGGGCATGCCATCCCGCAGATGCCAGCGTCGAATCACACTTACTAGTGCCACGTCTATCACTCCTGTTACCCCTGCTCATTATTTGTGCAGGGAGGGGTTATACGTGGGTCAAAATTCGATGCAAATCTGGGGGGTTAGTGGGTCACTTTTCAGTGCAAATCAACAGACGGCGAGTTTGGCCGAACAACATGCCGCGAGAGCCTGAGAATCATAAGCCGCCTCCCCCGGGCCGGAATGTCCATAATCTATGGTGGGCTCACCCGGACACCAAGAGGAGACGACCAAACACACTTTACGGCGGAATAGACCTGCACAGCAACAATGCGATGATTTCGATTATTGACGCCCAAGATCACCTGGTATTTGAAAAGCGGCTGGCCAACAACCTATCGAGTATCCAGTCTCACCTCGATCCCTGACGCTCAGGGCTTGATGGGCTTGTGGTCGAATCGACCTACAACTGGTATTGGTTGGTAGATGGAAACGTCGACAGGTCTGCAGGTCCTGTCACCACAATCAGTGAGGATGTCTACTCTCAGTAGGCCTTTAATATGCTCTATACTTGGGCAATGGATTCCACACAGATCACCATCGCGCTGGGCACCATCGTCGTGTTCGGCGTGTGCGCGCAGTGGCTGGGGCGGCGAACCGGGATTCCGTCCATCGTCCTGCTGCTGGTCGCGGGGATCATCGCGGGGCCGATCACCGGCCTCGTCGACCCCGAGGAGCTGCTCGGCGACACCCTCGACCCGGCCATCACCCTCGCGGTGGGGCTGCTGCTGTTCGACTCCGGGTTCTCGCTGAAGTTCAAGAACCTCGTCGACGGCCGGCGGGTCATGTACCTGCTGGTCTCGGTCGGGATGCTCATCACCTGGCTGGTGGGCGCCATCGGCGCTCACCTCATCTTCGGCCTGGACACCGGGGTCGCGCTCCTGCTGGGCGCGGTGCTCGTGGTGTCCGGCCCGACCGTGGTGGGCCCGATCCTCAAAGCCTCCCGGCCGAAGAAGAGCGTGTGGCAGATCCTGGAGTGGGAGGGCGCGGTCCTCGACCCCATCGGGGCGACCCTGGGCATCGTCGTGCTCACCGTCCTGGTGTCCGACGCCGGAATCCTCACCGGCATCGGGCTGACCGCGGTGACCGCGATGACGGGCATCGCTGTCGGCCTGGTGTGCGCAGCGCTTGTGATCGTGGCGGTCCGCAACTTCGCTATGCCGGACGACCTGCAGGTGCCGGTCGCCTTCATGTTCGCCGTGCTGGCGTTCACCGTGGCCAACGTGCTGCTGTCCGAGGCCGGGCTGTTCGCGACCCTGACGATGGGGCTGGTCCTGGCCAACCAGGACATGGCCTACGTCGCGCGGATCCGGCGCTTCCAGGCCAGCATCGGCACACTGGTGATCGGCACCTTGTTCATCGTGCTGGCCGCCACCATCGATCTGGGCCAGCTGCGGGACGTGCTGCTCCCCTCCGCCCTGCTGCTCGCCGTGCTCGTGCTCATCGGACGGCCGCTGTCCGCGTTCGCCTCGACCGTGGGGTCTTCCCTCAGCATGCGCGAGCGGGCCTTCATCGCATCCGTGGATCCGCGCGGCATCGTGGCCGCGTCCACGGTCTCCTTCTACGCGATCACCCTGGGCGAGAACGGCATGCCGGCCGACGAGATTGTACCGATCACCTTCGCCGTCATCATCGGCGCGGGCCTGGTCTACGGCTTCGGCTCCCCGCTCATGGCTCAGGCCCTCAAGGTCGGGACCGGCACCCCGAAGGGCGTGGCCCTGTTCTTCGACCAGGGCGACGTGCACCCGCTGGCCACCGAGCTCGGTGATGCCGGGGTCTCCGTGCTGGTCGTCGATGAGAAGGAGCGCACGCAGCTGATCGCCGAGGACCTGTCCTACCGGCTGTTCGGCAACGGCATCGAAGACGCCGGACTGCAGACCGCGCTGGAGGACGCCGACGTGGGGACCGGGGTGATCGGTACCGGGCTGCGGGAGCGGGACCTGGTGGCCATGTTCATCGTGGGCTCGGACATCGGGGCAGCCAACGTCTACATGCTCCCCACCTCGGCCAAGACCGAGGCCACGGGTGTGGAGGCCCGCTGGCGGCAGCGCACCCCCGACAAGCGCATCCCCTTCGGCCCCACGATCACCCACGCGCGGCTCGCCGAGCTGCTCCACGGGTCCGGGGACCTGACGTGGCTGCCGGTGCGGACCGCGGAGTCCGACATCGCCCCTGGGACGGTGCCGCTGTTCATCGTCGACCCGGACGGCCGGGCCACCATCGCCGACCAGGACGTCATCCGCGCCGCATTTCGCCGCGGGCACGAGGACAGCAGGGTGCTGTGCGTGGTCCCGAAAGAGCCCAGGATTTTCGGGTCAATAGATGGAAACGTCGACAGGTCTGCAGGTCCAGTCAACACAATCAGTGAGGATGTCTTCTCTCGATAGGCCGTTAATATGTCTATACTTTGGATCAGGAGTGGTCAGTCTCGTGAAGACCCAGCCAGTTGGCATATTTCCACGCAGTGATGCCGTGCAGAAAAAGGCTCATCAGCACAGTGCACACCACCACCAGGGCCATAAACTCAGCATTGGCCAGACCCTCATCAAGCACAATGATGGCGAATACGATGCTGGCCATACCACGGGGACCAAACCAGCCCACAAACCAACGCGCTCGCGCAGACTCGCCCGAGCCCGTCATGCTCAGGTACACCGGCAGCATGCGCACCACGGTCAGGGTCAGCACGGCATACAGCCCGATAGTCCAGGTGAACTTGCTGAATGCCTGCCCAACAACGGCAGAACCAAACAGGAACCAGGTCAACAAGGCCAGCACCTCGGCGATGCCTTCAGCAGGCTCAATCAGGTGGGCCGTCTCCTTTCTCAGCAGGTGCCCAAACAACAAGCCACCGGTAAATGACGCGATGTAACCGCTGCCGTGCAAACTTTGCGCAATGGCAAAACAGCTGAGCGCCAGCGCACCGGTCGTGATCTGGCTCCAGACCGGGTCAATCCAGCCGATGCGAGCTGAATAACGCATCAAGTAGGCACCCGCCGCAGCTACCAACAGCCCCACAAGCACGCCTACGCCCAGCTCCTCTGCCAGCAACTTGAGGACCAGCCCTGCACCCAAAGCTGTCTCGCTGTCCAGCTCCAGGGCAATAAACACGAACAGAATGGGAACGCAGAGCCCGTCATTCAGGCCGCTCTCAACGTTCAGGACTTCTCTGAGACGGTCGGGCACGACCGGGTTGGTCACCACCGCCTTGCCCAGCGCGGCATCGGTCGCCGCCAGCATGGTTCCCAGAATCGCCGCTTCGAAAACGGTCAGAACATCAAACAGGACCAGGGCCAGGCCAAAACCCAGCAGGATGGACATGGGCAAACCCAGCAACAACAGGCGTGCCGGGACTCCAAAGCGGACTTTCAGCGTGTTGAGATTGGCATTGGCCGCGTCAGTGAACAGGAACAGGGCCAGGGTCAGATCCGCCAGGGTTCTCAGGGTGCCGCGGGTCTCACCTTCAGGAAACCAGCCCAGAAACATCGGCCCCATCAAAAGGCCGGCACCTACAAAAACGATCGGCCCGGACAACGACATCCGGTCAACCCGCCCGGATACCAGGCTGTACAGAAACACGAATATCGCCAGGATGGCCAGCTGGAGCTCCATCAACAGGACTTCACATCAGGCGTTATGCACCGACTTGCCCGTTCCCGAACATTCACAGCACCGGACCGAGCATCGCCAGTGTGTTGTTCCAGAGCTGTCGGCCCAGCGACCATTGCTCAATGTCTGCCTGGGTGACGGCATTGGACTGGGCCAGGTAGGCCATTTGCCGTTCACGCACCCGGGCCGTGGTGTCCTCGTCACACAGAAGGATGTTGTTTTCATAGTTCAGATCAAAGCTTCGCCGGTCCATGTTGGCTGAGCCAATCAGGGTGATGTCATTATCCACCGTCATGGTCTTGGCATGCAGCAGCCCATCGCGGAACTCGTGAATTTTGACCCCGGCATTGATTAACTGCGGATAATAGCTGCGACTGGCCGCGCCAACAATGAACGAGTCATTACGCTCCGGCACGATAAACGTGGTGTCCACACCGCGGTTGGCCGCAGCACAGAACGCCGCCTGCATGGCCTCGCTGGGCACATAATAGGGTGTCGTGATCATGACCGACTCGCGAGCTGCATGCAGCAACGAGCTGAAGACCTCCGGCATGGCAGAGGCCCGGACGGTCGGGCCAGTGGCGATTACCTGCGCACAAAACCCACCTTTCGGAGCCGCTTCCGGGGCGTGCAGCAGGTGGACAATATCTTCATCCACATAGCTCATCCAGTCACTGACGAACACGCTCTGGTTCTGCATGACCACGGGGCCTTCGAATCGCATCAAAATATCCACCCAGGGCGCATACTTGGCCTTGACCCGAAACTCGGGATCAGCGCAGTTCTGACTTCCGCAGTAGGTGATCCGGTTGTCTATGACCACGATCTTGCGGTGATTGCGCAAATCCAGGCGGCCGCTGAATGGCTTCAGCAATGGATTGTTCATGGGCAGGGCGATGCCGGTCTTTACGCCGCCATCCTCTAGCTTTTGCCAGTGTTCTGATTTGATCATCGCCCGCGAACCCAGGCTATCGACCATGGCACGGCACTGAACCCCGCGGCCTGCGGCCCGACACAGCGCATCAACCACACGCAGACCATTGTTGTCCGCCAGCCAGATGTAAAAGATCACGTGAACGTGATCACGCGCCGCATCGATATCGGAAACCAGGCTGTCGATGGCGTCATTCGAATCCGCAGTAAGGTGGGTCGTGTTACCGCCGACCGCCCGGAATCCATTGATGGAGTTGCCAAGGCGAAACAGAGATGCACGCTCACCGAGGTGTGCTGCGCCTGGCGCTGGTGTCCCCGCAGGCGCAAGACTTTCGGGCGCCGGCAGCGTATGAATCACCTGCTGACAGCGGGCAACCCGCTTACGACCAATATTAGTTTCACCCAGCAGCAGATAGGCCACGATGCCGACGCCCGGCAAAACAAGTACCACCACGACCCAGGCCACGCGCGACGCCGGTTCCCGGTTGGGGCGCAACATCACGCGCAGGATCACCGCCACGGTTGCAAGGATAAACAGCAGTAAATAGACGGTATGCAAATCAGTCATCAAACCGCACCGAATTCATGATGGGCTGAGGATACGCTTGTATGAATGCGCCTGTCGCACGACCAGCAAAATGGATACCAGGCCACTGAATGCCATCCAGCCCCAGCCTTTGACCTGCTTCAGACTGAACGCGGCAATGAGCGTGAAAATGCCATCGACCAGAAACCAGGCCGCGAGCAGCAGGGTAATCGTGGCCAGGCCGGCGCCGGATTTTACTTCTTGAGAAAAGCCGCTCATTGATAGAATCCTCAGCTGTGAAATGTCCCAGTATAGCCAAGGGCGCGCCCGGAGTATCTTTGCAGCGAGGTCTCATGCGCAAAGCCAAGCCTGACGCGTCTCTCCACGGTCCAGTCCGTGCTGTTTCCTGACGAGGGGCGCGGCTGGCGCAAAACGAAAAACCGCATGGCACGAGCGGTTGCGCGCTTTCGTTCAGGATTGACCGGCCAGGAATGGCATGCCCAACGCCGCGAACAGTATTTTCGGGTCAATAAATGGAAACGTCGACAGGTCTGCAGGTCCAGTCACCACCATCAGTGAGGATGTCTACTCTCAATAGGCCGTTGATATGTTCTATACTTCCGCCCGTGCCCGTTTGTCCAGTTTTTTCCCGCTTCCAGAGCGACGGAGGGTTGCCCCTCGACCCGGCCCTCGGGATTACTCCGCAGGGCCGCATAAACCTTGGTAATGAGAATATGAGTTTGATGCAGCCTTGTTGGTCGAATGCCATATGCGCGGTGTTCCGCGTGACGCTGTTCCTTTGGGCAACGTTTCTGGTTGCCTTCCCATTGCCCGTGATAGCGCAAGCGGCGCAACCGGCTCTCCAGTCCGTCGAGGTCCCCTACCTGACCTTGCGCAACCGTACGGACGCGGAGGAGCCGGGGGAGGTCTTCGGCGAAGCGCGTAGCACGCTCAAGGCCGGTCGCTGCCGGGTCCGTGACCGCGATCTGCGCATGCTGTCGAACCTGGCCGATTCTGCGCCGTCTTATTTACGCGACGAGTTCCTGGAGGTCCGTGAGGTCACGCACACGCGTCCGGCCGTGCTGCTTAAGCAGCTGCAGACGTCAGTGCCGGCTGATGGACTGTCCCTTTACGTGCATGGTTACAAAATCAGTTTTGACAAGGGCTGCCGCCGCGCCGTGCTGCTACAAGACAACGCGGACCTAACGGGCCGCATGCTCTGGTTCAGCTGGCCATCGGACGGGACGCTGTCGAACTACGTATCCGATGAGGCGGACCTGTATTGGAGCGTGCCGGACCTTGCCGATTCGATCGTCGATCTACAGCAGCGCTTCGGCGCTGAACCGGTCAATATTGTGGCTCACAGCCTTGGTGCGCGGGGCGTTGTTCTGGCGCTTGCGGATGTGGCGAGCCGCTTCCCGGAGATGCGCCTCGGCCAGGTCGTGCTGGTCGCCGCCGACATGGATTTCGCAATCTTCGAGCGCGTACTGCCACGTATCGAGAGCCTGGCCGAGAACATCACCGTGTACGTGTCAGACAGTGACCGACCACTGGCCGTGTCGCGTCAGTTACACGGCTATCCGCGTCTCGGCGAGGCCGGCAACGACGTGGCTGCGCTGGCGGGTGTCGAGGTGATTGACGTCAGCGGCCTTCCTTCGTCCGGCCCGACGGGGCACCCGTATCACATCTACAGTCGGACTGTTGGTGAGGATTTGAGCCAGATCCTGAATGAGGGAATGGGTGCCAGTGGGCGTCGCAAGCTTGTTCGTGCCGGCCGTAATCTCTGGAGGCTGGTGGCAGGATCATCCGACCAGCCGGAGGAGTGACCCCGGTACCGGCCGACGCCTGCCTGGGCTAAATGCTTTACGCCTGATTTCGGTCATGACGCTTGCCAAACAACTGTTGTCCAGTGCTTCGTAATTGCCTGGATCATCGGCTATTCTTTAGTGCCCAGTTCGCGGTTCGCTGCCATGCGTCGATGGTTCGGAATGCTGACTGTACTTGCCTTCTGCGCAGGAGGCTTCCTGCATGCCCAGTCCGCGGTCGCCCAGGTCAAGAATGAACACGTCAGAATGAGCCTGTGCCTGCAACAGGCATTCGGGCTTAGGAGGGAGGAAGTTCTCAAGATCCAGCCTCGCTGGGCGGATCAGGCGAACACCTGCAGCTCAAGATCTACGAGTGCCACACCGCCAACGCCGGCTTATCGAAAATGCACGGCCTGCGCCATGCCTATGCACAGCAGCGGTATCGAGAACTCACCGGCTGGCCCTGCCCCCATGCAGGTGGTCCCAGTAAAGGGCAGTTGAACGGGGCACAGCAGCAGGCCGATCAGCGTGCCCGCCTGACTAGCAGTGCCGAGTTGGGCCATATCAGAGCCCAGATTACTGCAGTTTACATAGGCAGTTAGGTGATACATATACAGCCACGCCTCCTCCGACTCCGTGATGCCCTTAGCTACCTCGGCATGGACCGCAACCGCTTTAACCGGGAGGTACGCCCTTTCCTGACCAGGCTTCGGATGGGCAAACAGGGTATCGCTTTCGACCGCCTTGAAATGGATGCCTGGGTGGACCACTATATGCGGTGCAACGGGCGTCCCGCACGTAATCGAGGAGATGAAGTATGGGACGCAATCGAAGCTCCGGGCTGGGGAATCGGGGTGGGATCTGGCATATCGACAAGCAGGTCCTCGGCCACCGCATTCACGAAAGCACTGGAACGAGTGAACTCAAGACGGCGGAACTGATGTTAGCCCGCCGGGTTGAGCAGATCAGGCAGGCGTCAGTATTCGGCATACGGCCGGTGCGCATTTTTCGCGAGGCAGCCACGCGCTTTCTAGAGGAGAATACGCACCTGGCCACCATCCGAACCTACGCTTTCCATCTGAAAGAGCTGGACCCCTATATCGGCGCACTGCCGCTGTATCAGGTCCATATGGGGACACTACCGACGCACTTACAAAGCCTCCACAAGGGAGGCTTTTTGTAAGTGGTGGGCCGTGCTGGATTGATCACAACGCGGTTGCCTCCCGCGTTGTGCCCCCTGCGGGGCGCCTTCGCTGTGCTGCGGCGTCTAAACTCTGCCCAGGGCAGAGTTTGTCGAACGGTGGCCCGCTCCAGACGGACCGCACAATCCCAAATAAAAATGCCACCGCGAGGGTGGCATTTTTATTTAGATGGTGGGCCGTGCTGGATTCGAACCAGCGACCAATTGGTTAAAAGCCAACTGCTCTACCAACTGAGCTAACGGCCCCGAAACTGGGTGCAGGCAATTTGCTTACGCGGGGCCTGATCCGCGAAAGCAGCGTATGGTACGGAAATGGGGGGAAAACTCAAGGGTTTTATCGTCCAGATTGCCGTGCCGGCACATTATAGAACGTAGCGGGTAGGGTCGGCCACTCCGGCATCTTCAAAACCCTGGCGGCGCAGGCGACAGCTGTCGCAGCGACCGCAGGCCAGCCCCGCTTCGGTCGCCTGATAGCAGGAGACGGTCAGGGCGTAATCCACACCCAGGGCCATGCCCTGGCGAATGATTTCGCCCTTACCCAGATTCATGAGCGGCGTGTGGATGGACAACTTCTGGCCCTCTACCCCGGCCCGGGTGGCGAGATTCGCCATGTTTTCAAAAGCGGCAATATACTCGGGTCGACAGTCGGGATAGCCCGAATAATCCACCGCGTTAACACCAATGAATATCGCGTTCGCCTCCAGTACCTCGGCCCAACCCAGTGCGATCGAGAGAAACACGGTGTTGCGCGCGGGCACATAGGTAATGGGGATACCCTCGGTGGCCTCCTCGGGCACGGCGATGTCGGTGTCGGTCAGAGCCGAGCCGCCGATGCTGTCGAGATTTAGTTTGACCACTTTGTGTTGCACGTCGCCGAGGGCTGCTGACACGCGCTCGGCGGCGGCCAGCTCCGAGCGATGGCGCTGGCCATAATCAAAGCTGAGGGTGTAGCAGGCGTATCCCCGGGCCCGCGCCATCGCCAGCACGGTGGTTGAATCGAGCCCTCCTGAGACCAGGATCACGGCGCGTTTTGCTTCCTCAATACCCATCAGTGCCCCGGCTGGTCATCCCAGAGAATCTTGTGCAACTGCAGTTGCATACGTACCGGCAGGCCATCCGCCAGAATCCACTGGGCCAGATCACGCCCGTGAAGTTGCCCATGGCTGGGCGAGAACAGCACATCGGAGACCCTGCCCGGCAGTGCGTATTCGTCCAGTTTGAATCGCGCCCACTCATAGTCGGCGCGGTCACAGATGACGAACTTGACCTGATCGGTGGGCTTGAGACGCGAGATATTGCTGTAGTCGTTGCGACCCATCTCCCCGGAGGCCGGGGTTTTTAGATCCAGCACCACCACCACCCGGGCGTCTACGCCTTCGAGGCTGATCGCACCGCCTGTCTCCAGGGACACTTCGTAGCCGGCGTCACAGAGAGTGTTCAGCAATGGCCAGCAACTCTGCTGCGCCAGCGGCTCACCCCCGGTGACGGTAACGTAGCGCGGGTTATAGGTAGCAACCCGGGCACAGATATCGGCGACTCTGAACAGCTCACCGCCAGAGAATGCATACTCCGTGTCGCAATAGACACAGCGCAGTGGGCAGCCGGTCAGTCGCACGAACACCGTGGGCAAGCCTACAGTGCGGGCTTCGCCCTGTAGCGAGTAGAAAATTTCGGTGATCCGAACGGTGTCAGTGCCGGGCGTAGCGTGGCGGCTGGGTCGTGGCTGGCTCATCGGGCAATCTGCGAATATCCGGGCGCTGCAAAGCGCGAGGGTCAGTAGTTTTCGGCGATAAACTCGCGCGACAATTGCACCGCCGAGCTGTTTGTACCGCCGTACTCACTGATCACCCTGTCGAGATATTCCCGCCCCTTGGATCGATTGCCTTTCTGAAAATAGACCTTGCCCAGCTTGTACATCGCGTCCGGGGCCTTGTTGTTGTCCGGGTACTCGCTGAGTAGCAGCATGAAGGCCTGTCGCGCAGACTCCAGTTGCGGCGGCTGGGTAACGAGATAAAGTTCTCCGAGCCAGTAGTGCGCATTGGGCGCGTAACGTCCCGCCGGGTACTGCTGCAAAAACTTGTCAAAAGCGCTGATCGCTGAATCCCACTGCTGGCCGCGAACCAGCGCATAGGCTGCCCGATAAGCTTCGCCCTCGCCAGGTTGCTCAGCCCGCTGCGGTTGGGGTGAGCGCGCTTTCTCAGGGCTGCTGACTCTGGGTTGTGCACTTGTTCCCGATGCACGTGCAGCGGAGGAGGACACTGCGCTGCCAGCTGCGACACCTGCAGCCACACCTGATCCCACTCCCGAGCCCGATCCCACACCCACACCAGCCCCTACTGATCCGCTGCCACCGAGACGGCGGTCGAGGTCCTGATAACGGTCATCCAGTTGTTGCTGCAGACGACGCAGCTCGTAGGCCTGCTTCTCAACTCTGCCATTGAGGGTCATCACCTCCTGTTGCAACTGCTGTATCTGGTACACCAGGTTGCCGAGGTTCTGGTTCTGACTGCCAATGCCCGCACTGGGTAGCGGCCTGGGCTGTGCTGCGGATGTCGGTACAGTCGCTGAATTGCCCGACGGTTGTGCTTGGGCTGCAGTGGTTGCCGCGCTACTGGCAGCACCCGTACTGACACCATAACTGGTCGCCGGGTACTGCTGCGCCGGCTTCACCCGGTACGGATCCTCCACCGCTCCGCCGGAAGCGCGCTGCGCTGCCCGCTCGGCTTCCACGTCGACGTAGTCTTGCGCCACAGTATGGAACGAGAACGGGCCGGTCGTTAAGACCAGCCCGCACACGACTAGCGCTTTGCCAATGTTCTCCATAAACGCCCGGTTACTTCAGCTCAACCCGGCGGTTTTGAGTCCAGCTGGATTCACCCGAACCATAGGCGACCGGCCGCTCTTCGCCGTAGCTGACTGTCTCAATGCGGTAGTTGGCAATACCGTTAACCACCATGTAGTCACGGACGGCATTGGCACGGCGTTCACCCAGCGCCATGTTGTACTCGCGGGTACCGCGTTCGTCAGTGTGCCCTTCGAGACGTACGGTACGATCATTGGTTTTGAGCAGCTCTACGTGGGCATCGAGTGCCTCGCGAGACTCAGGACGTAAAGCAGAGCTGTCGAAGTCGAAGAAAAAGACGTTGCCATAGGCAGCCACGGCCTGCTCCAGCACTTGCTGTTGCTGTCTGGCTTGCTCCATGGCGGCCTGCTCCTGACGGGCCAATTCGTCGGCGCGCTGCGCGGCCGCTTCCTGCTCTTTGGTGGCGTTACTGGTACAGGCCACTAGAAATACTGCGGTGAACAACACGGCAATGGCCTTGCCGGCTACCGTTACATGCGTCATAACAACTTCCCTTTCGTGTTTCGATCTTGGTCTTTATGTTTGAGTCAGTGTAGTCAGCGGTCTCTCATATAGGGAGACCAGGCTGGCTCCCGCACATCCCCTTCGCGGGCGGGAAGGCTGAACTTCACCCCCCCATCGACGGAGACCGCCGCTAGAATACCACGCCCACCCTCTTTCGTGGCGTACAATACCATAGAGCCATTTGGCGCGATACTGGGACTTTCATCCAATTGGGTGGAGGTCAGAATCTGTAATCGGCCGTTGACCAGGTCCTGTAAAGCGATATGAAAATCGCCGTCCTGCTGATGCACCAGCACCACGTTGCGGCCATCCTGAGCGACCCGGGCGCGCGCGTTGTAACTCCCTTCAAAGGTCATCCGCTCCGTGCGGCCGCTGGCCATATCGTAGCGATAGATCTGCGGTCGGCCACCACGATCGGAAGTGAACAGCAGTGACTTGCCATCTGGCATCCAGGTGGGCTCCGTGTCGATAGCGTAATGGCGTGTCAGGCGGTTGAGTTTTTTGGTGGCGAGATCCATGAGATAGATATCCGGGCTGCCATCCTTGGAAAGGACCATCGCCATACTCTTGCCATCGGGCGACCAGGCCGGGGCCCCATTCAGCCCCTTGAAGCCGGTCAGCTGCTCCCGGGCACCCGTAGCCAGCACCTGTCTGTAAATAGCGGGCCGGGTCGTCTCGAAAGACACGTAGGCGATCTCCTTGCCATCCGGTGACCAGCTGGGAGCGAGTATTGGCTCACGCGATTCCAGCAGTACAATCGGCCTGGCGCCGTCTGAATCCGCCAGGGTCAAGCGCGAATAATCCCTGCCACCGGGCACCCGGGTCACCGACACATAGAGCAATCGGGTGGCGAAGGCGCCGGGGATGCCGGTCAGTCGCTCGTAGACCTGATCCGCCACCCTGTGGGCCAGCATCCTCGCTTCGCTAACCGGCCCCAGCTCCTGTCCGCTGTGAACCCGGGCCTGGCGATTGACATCAAAAAGGTCATAAACCACCCGCATCTCACCGGTGGCTGTATCGATTCGGCCAATCAGCAGGTACTCCACATCCAGCGCCCGCCAGTCGCGGTAAAAGACCTCCTGTTCGGTAGTCGGAAGACCCAACATATCGGCGCGACCCACCGGATCAAACTGGCCACTGCGGGTGAGGTCACCATCAATAACCGCGGCAATGTCTTCCGGCGACCCGCCCGGGCCAGTCCAGGCAAAAGGAACGACGGCGATGGCGGTCGGATTGTCCATACCGCGGGTGATTTCTATTACCAGCTCAGCGCGGGCAGCACAGGCTGCCGCCAGCAGGTAGACGACAAGTAGGTGTTGCAGCAGGGATTTCATCAGTATCTCAAGTCCTCGGGTCTGAACAGCAGGCGAAAGCGCCTGAAGGTTTTATCAAACTCCCGAATGGGCAATTGCTTCAACTCGGGAAAACTGCCGGCTTTTTCAACCGCATTGATGGCCGAGCGGTCAAAGGCAGTGTTGCCACTGCTCTTGAGCAGGGTCACGCTGATGACGTCGCCGGAGGGGATCAGCTGTATCGCCAGCACCGCCTCCATGCCATTGCGGGCGCTGGGCGGCCGGCTCCAGTAGTTCATAACGGTCTGCTGAATCAGTGCCGCATAGCTGGCGGTCATCTCGTCAGCCGAAGCGGCCCGGGCCTGGGCCTCCTCTTCCTGCGCCATAGCCTGAGCCAGTTCGGCGCGGGCAATTGCCGCGAGTTCGGCCTCCGTCATGCGGGGCTCCCGCTTGGGTTCCGGTTTCGGCTCCGGTTTCGGTTTTGGCTCTGCTTTCGGTTTCGGTTTCGGTTTCGGTGACGGTTTGGGTTTGGGCGCTGGCTTTGCCGTTGGTTTTGGTTTGGTGACCGCTTTTACCGGCTTTTTCGGGGCAGGCTTTACCACCGGTTTCGGCTCGACGACAGGCTTGGGCTGCAAATCGGCAACGCTCACCAGCTTTGCCTGTATCACCCGGGGTACCGGTTTGACCTTGCGCAGTTCGTCGGAACCGGGCCAGTTCATGGTCAGGACATACAACAGCAGCCCGTGCAAGACCAATGTGGCCAAAATGGGCCGCAGGTAGATCCGCGGAGCGACCGGCCTGGCATAGATAGAGTCATTCACTGGGGGTTCTCGGTCACCAACCCGACGCTGGGCGCCCCCGCCTCCTGCAATGCCGCCATCAAGGTGACCACCTCTCCGTAGGCCACCGCGCGGTCGCCCCAGACCATCACCGGCTTTTTAGGGTTGCGGCGCATGACGGTGGCGACCCGCTGCTTGATCGTCGCCAGGGTCAGAACCTGATCCTCGCCACCACCGATATTAAGAAACAGTTCGCCGCTGGCGTTCAATGAGACAATGACCGGCTCACTGTCCTGGTTCTCTACCGGGTCGGCACTGGCCTCGGGCAGGTCCACCTGAACACCCTGCATCAACATGGGCGCAGTCACCATGAAAATGATCAATAACACCAGCATCACGTCGATATAGGGCACGACGTTTATCTCCGCCATAGGCCGGTGCTTGTTACGGGAGCGTCCCATACCCCATCAGCCTCCGTTCTTCTCGCGGGAGCGCAACGCGTAGGCCTGCCTGTAGAGGATGCTGGAAAACTCGTCTACGAATGTCTCGTAGCGGTTGGCGAAGACGTCCACCCGAGAGGCAAAGCGGTTGTAGGCCAGCACCGCGGGGATCGCAGCGAACAGGCCCATCGCGGTGGCTACCAGTGCCTCGGAGATACCCGGAGCCACCGTGGCCAGGGTCGCCTGGGTCGCGTTGGCCAGTCCTCGGAAAGAGTGCATGATGCCCCACACCGTACCGAACAGTCCGATATAGGGGCTTGTCGACCCCACCGAGGCCAGAAACGCCAGATGGCGCTCCAGGCGCTCTTCCTCTCGCAGCGTTGCCACCCGCATAGCGCGCCGGGACCCCTCGATAACCGCCTCGGAGTCCATTTCTGACTGTTGCGCCAGGCGGGAAAACTCCTTGAAACCTGCCCTGAAGATACTCTCCATACCCAGTACCGCATGGCCACTTGAGGCTCGCTCGTTGCCCTCCCGATAGAGCTGGGAAAGATCGATGCCAGACCAGAAGCGCTCCTCAAACGTGAACATCTCGTTGCGGGCATTACGATAATAGATAAACCGTTGCACGATCATGAACCACGACAGTACGGATGCCAGCAGCAACAGGCCCATAACCAGTTGCACCGTGATGCTGGCATTGAGCACCAGATCGATCAAGCTCAGTTTTTCTTCCAACTTATTGTCCCCTAATAGCGTGACTGTCTTATTGCAGGCTCCGCAGCGTTGTCAGCATAGGCTCGGGTATGCGGCGCGGTTTGATTCCATCGCGAGCCACACAGGCCAGCGTGACCTTTCCCTGAGCCAGAACTTCATCGCCCCGCCGCAGCTGCTGATCGAGCACCATACTGGCCCCGCCCAGACTGACCAGGCGCGCAGTGGCAACCAGCTCGTCATCCAGCACCGCCGGCTTGCGGTATTTTACCGCGACATCCCGTACCACGAACATCAGGTCAAAGTTGCAGATATAATCCTTGCCATAGCCGAGAGAGCGCATCAACTCGGTACGGGCTCGCTCCATATACTTCAGGTAATTGACGTAATAAACGATACCACCGGTGTCGGTATCTTCCATATAAACCCGCAGCAAAAGCTCGAAAGGCAGGGCGCTCACCCCTCGTTGCCCTCGTCCCCCAGTGGCAGGGTCCCTGCGATAGGCGCCGTTGCGTCGGGCGCCGTTGCGTCGGGCGCCGTTGCGTCGGGCGCCGTCGCGTCGGGCGCCGCCGAGCCCGGCCACCCGGGGACGGGCGCGGTAATACCAAAATGCCGGTAGGCGCTCTGCGTCACCATCCTGCCGCGAGGTGTGCGCAGCATATACCCCTGCTGGATCAGGTACGGCTCCAGCACGTCCTCGATGGTGCCTCGCTCTTCGGATATTGCGGCGGCCAGGCTGTCTACCCCCACCGGACCACCGTCAAATTTCTCGATCAGCGCCAGCAGCAGGCGGCGGTCCAGGTGATCAAAACCCCGCTGATCCACGCTCAACATGTCCAGTGCCCGGTCGGCCACCTCGACGGAAATATGCCCGTCAGCCTTCACCTCGGCGAAGTCGCGCACCCGCCGCAGCAGGCGATTGGCTATCCGCGGTGTCCCCCGGGACCGCCGCGCTATTTCTACGGCGCCGCCCTCGTCGAGGCCAATACCCAGAATCTTGGCAGAACGCGCAACAATCAGCGCCAGTTCCGCGGTGGTGTAAAACTCCAGACGCTGGACAATGCCGAAGCGGTCCCGAAGAGGGGAGGTCAGCAGGCCCGCGCGGGTTGTCGCACCCACCAGGGTAAAGGGCGGCAAATCGAGCTTTATCGACCGCGCTGCCGGCCCTTCACCAATCATGATGTCCAGCTGGTAGTCCTCCATCGCCGGGTACAGCACTTCTTCGACGTAGGGGCTGAGCCGGTGAATCTCGTCTATAAACAGCACATCGCCAGGTTCCAGGTTAGTCATCAAAGCCGCGATATCGCCCGCCTTGTCCAGCACCGGGCCCGAGGTCGTTTTGAGTGATACGCCCATCTCATGGGCGATAATACTGGCGAGAGTGGTTTTGCCAAGACCGGGGGGGCCGAAAATAAGCGTGTGATCCAAAGGCTCCCCACGACCCCGGGCAGCTTGCAGAAATATCGTCATCTGCTCGCACACTGCCGGCTGGCCCACATACTCTGCCAACGTTCGGGGACGCACGGCCCGGTCCAGGGCATCGTCAGTCCGGGTGGCCGGCTCGGCGCCGACCAATCGGTCAGTCTCAATCATTGCGCGCTTTGCATCAGCTGTTCACCATGGATTTCAAGGCCCGGCGAATCAATTCCTCGCTGTCGCCGATGTTGTCGTCATTCACCCCCGCTACGGCGCGCGCCGCTTCTGCAGGCTTATACCCCAGGGCGATCAAGGCACTCTCGGCATCGGCAATATAGCGACCTGAGGAGGCCTGTTCCAGCTGCTCGCCAGACACAGCACCGTCAGATTGGCTCCCACTGCGATCGAGCCAGTCCTTGAGCTTATCTCGCATCTCGACCAGCAAGCGTTCGGCGGTTTTTCTGCCCACTCCAGGGAGCGAAATCAGCGCGGCGAGGTCCTCCCGCTGCACACAACGGGCAAAGCTGTCGGCATCCATTCCCGAGAGAATAGTCAGCGCCAGCTTGGGGCCCACCCCGCTCACCCTGATCAGTTGACGGAACAGGCTGCGCTCTCGCTCATCGCTAAAGCCGTAGAGCAGTTGGGCATCTTCGCGAACGACAAAATGCGTGAGCAGGCAAACTTCACTGCCCAGCGCCGGCAACTGAAACAAAATGGTCATCGGCACCTGGAGTTCATAACCCACACCGCCGACATCCACCAGGATTTCCGGCGGTTGCTTGTCTATCAGGGTGCCACGAATTCGTCCTATCATCTCTTTACCATCAACGGACTCTCAAGGGAGACTCACCGCAACCGTCGGCGTCGCACCGAGCGTGCTCCCGCCAGATTAATCATGCTCTGGCGGGTATGGGCATGACACAGAGCCGCCGCCAGAGCATCCGCGGCATCTTCCTGAGGCTCAGCGGGCAGGCGCAGCAGCACTCTGACCATGTGCTGAACCTGGGATTTATCGGCCGCGCCGGTGCCAACGACAGACTGCTTGATCTGCCGTGCAGAGTACTCGGCAACTGCCATATCGCGGGCAACGCAGGCGACAATAGCGGCGCCCCGTGCCTGACCCAGCTTGAGTGCTGAACCTGCACTTTTGGCCATGAACACCTGCTCAATGGCCAGTTCGCCCGGGCAGTGGGTTTCTACCAATTCGCCGACACTGTTGTAGATAATGCGCAGCCTCTCGGGCAGTTCACCTGCCGGCAGCCGGATCACGCCACTGGTCACATATTCACTGCGCCCGGACACATAGTTGATAATACCAAAGCCGGTTTTGCGCGAGCCGGGATCAATTCCCAGAATGAGCGGCATAGATTTTCCCCGACCTGCCCACGGTACAAACAATGTATAAATATACAGCATTGGCGGCGGGCGCAAAAGCTTTGTCACCGGCTCAGGTTCTGCTGACGATATGTAACCGGGTCACAGCAACGGCCTGAACGACGCGACAGAAATCAGGACAGAGCGGCCAACACCTCGTCGGGAATATCGATATTGGTGTAGACGTTTTGCACGTCGTCCAGGTCCTCAAGCGCGTCAACCAGCGCGACGACAGACGCGGCTGTGTCCGCGTCAGCCACGACTTCCGTTGAGGGCAGCATTGTCACCTCGCCCGCCTCGGCTACAAAGCCCGCTGTCTCAAGTGCCGCCTTCACCGCCCCGAACTCCTCCCATGCGGTGGTCACATCCAGCGAGCCATCCTCATGATTCTCAACATCCTCGGCACCCGCCTCCAGCGCAGCCTCGAGAAAACGCTCCTCATCCAGGCCGGGGCCAAAGTGCAACTGCCCCTTGCTCGTGAACAGGTAGGCCACAGAGCCATCAGTCCCGAGGTTACCACCGCGCTTGCTAAAAGCATGGCGGACATCGGCTACCGTGCGATTGCGGTTGTCAGTCATCACCTCGACCAGCACCGCGACACCGCCGGGAGCGTAACCCTCATAGGTCAGCTCCTCCATATTGTCCGCTTCATTGGTGCCGGCGCCCCGGGCGATCGCGCGGTCCACGGTATCCCGGGTCATATTGGCGCCCAGCGCCTTGTCCACGGCCGCCCGCAGACGGGGATTATCTTCCGGTAAGGGCCCACCTTGCCGGGCAGCGACTACCAGCTCCCTGATCAGTTTCGTGAAAGCCTTGCCGCGTTTGGCGTCCTGGGCCGCCTTCCGGTGTTTTATATTGGCCCATTTACTGTGACCAGCCATAACCACCTCCCAAGCAGGATGCTGATTTTCTATCTGCGTGGCCACTGCCACGTTAAAAACCGGCTCAAATCGGTCATGTATTCACTACACTCCCTCATTTCGCCTGTTTTTGCCTACCAGTGGCTGCCTCGAAAACGAGAATTCAACAGCCCGCTAGTCCGAGGGCATGAACCCATGCAATGATCAGCTGGGCTGAGCGTTCATTCGCCTTCGCCACTCTTAATGCTGGCGGCGCCACTTTCACTGCTGGCAGATTGTCGCAGGCGAATATTCAGATCCCGCAACTGCGCGGCGCTGACTCGTCCAGGTGCATCGGTGAGCAAACAGTGAGCGCTCTGGGTCTTGGGGAATGCAATCACATCACGGATAGACTGGGTCCCGGTCATCAACATGACCAGTCGATCCAGCCCGAAGGCGAGACCACCGTGGGGCGGCGCGCCGTATTGCAAGGCCTGAAGCAGGAAACCGAATTTCTCGTTGGCCTCCTCTTCACCGATCTGCAGAATGCCAAACACGGCTTCCTGCATCTCCCGTTGGTGGATACGCACACTGCCACCACCGAGTTCGCACCCGTTCAGGACCATGTCGTAGGCCCGCGACAGTGCGCCACCGGGGTCCGCGAGCAGGGTTTCAGCGTCACAGGAAGGCGCTGTGAATGGGTGATGCAGCGGGGTCCATCCGCCTTTGTCGTCCAGCTCGAACATAGGGAAATCGACCACCCACAGTGGAGCCCATCCGTCTCTCACCATCCCCAATGACTCGGCAACCTTGATCCGCAGCGCTCCCAGCGCCTCGTTGACCACCTGCGCGCGATCGGCACCAAAAAATATGATATCGCCATTGGCGGCCTGCAGCCGCTGCATCATCTGCGCTACCACCGCCTCGGGCATGTGCTTCACGATAGGCGACTGCAGACCAGAGACGCCGGCATCGATGTCATTGACCTTGATCCAGGCCAGGCCACGAGCGCCATAGATGGACACGTAATCGGTGTATCCGTCGATTTCCTTGCGGCTGATACTCGCGCCACCGGGAACCCGAAGCGCTGCAACCCGACCCATCGGATCATCCGCCGGGCCGCGGAATACCTTGAAATCCACCTGCTGCATCAGATCGTCCACGCCTACCAGCTCGAGCGGGATGCGTAAATCAGGCTTGTCAGACCCGTAGCGCGACATGGCCTCCGCATAGGTCATGTGGGGAAACGCCCCCAGATCGACGTCCAACACGGCCTTGAACAGTTCCCGAATCATGCGCTCGGTGACTGCCATGATCTCCGCCTCATCCAGAAAAGCGGTCTCGATATCGATCTGGGTGAACTCCGGTTGCCGGTCTGCCCTCAGATCCTCGTCTCTAAAACAGCGGGCTATCTGATAATAACGATCGAAGCCAGAGACCATCAGCAGTTGCTTGAACAGCTGCGGAGATTGCGGCAGTGCGAAAAACTGCCCCGGATGGGTGCGCGATGGCACCAGGTAATCCCGGGCTCCCTCGGGTGTCGCCCGGGTCAGGATCGGTGTTTCAATATCCAGAAACCCCTCTCCATCGAGAAAATTGCGCACTGCGGCGGTAATCTTTGCCCGCATGATCAGCCGGGACTGCATTTCAGCGCGGCGCAAATCCATGTAGCGGTAATGCAGGCGGACTTCCTCGCCGACGGCGGTGTGCTCATCCATCTGAAAAGGCGGTGTGGCCGCTTCGTTGAGGATCTCAAGCGATTTGCCCAACACTTCGATTTCCCCAGTGGCCATAGTCGGGTTCACCGTGGCCTCGCTGCGAGCCCTCACCCGACCAGAGATCTTGAGCACATACTCACTGCGCACCTTGTCGGCGCGCTCAAAGTGTTCATCGGTGTCAGGGTCGAAAACGACCTGAACAATACCCTCGCGATCGCGCATATCAAGGAAGATCACGCCTCCATGATCCCGGCGACGGTCTACCCAACCGTACAGTGTGACAGTGCTGTCGATCTCGGGAGTACCCAGGGCGCCACAATAATGACTGCGCATAAATTGAAATTCCGTATGAGTTGGCCGACCCGGTGCGCCGGCAGCTGCAATCAGGCTGACTTTTTACTGTCGCTCTTGGCGCCGCCGCCGCTGCCCTTGCTGTCGCCACCACTGCTGCTGGCTGTGGTGCCGTTGGTACTTTTTGTGTCGGTCTTGGCGGTCTTGGCACTGTCACCGGCTGAACCGGAGCTCTCTGCGCCACCGGCAAGGTTCTTCTTGCTGCCGGTCTTGAAATCGGTCTCGTACCACCCGCCGCCCTTGAGGCGAAACGCGGCCGCACTGACTTTCTTCTTCAACGCTGCCTCGCCACACGCAGGGCAGATCTCCAGCCGGGCATCGCTGATTTTCTGCAGCACCTCGAGCTCCTCGTTACAGGACTGGCATTGATACTCATAGATAGGCATGACATCGACCCGTCGGATGACCGCGAAAAATTGAGGCGCGAATTTTACCCCATGCAGCCAGGCAGGCCAAGCGGGGTCTCATAGATAAACGAGAAGCTCACACACCCCGGAGAAGGGTGTGCAAGCCGCCGTAAAGGCATCCGTCCCGCAGCAGCGAGACGAAGTCTTGCGTGTGGGCCGCCGGTCAGGAGGCCGCGTATTCCTTCAGTTTCTTCAGGGGCCGAACCTTGACCGCCACGCTAGCGGGCTTGGCCTTGAACGTCGTCTCTTCGCCCGTGAAGGGGTTGATACCCTTGCGGGCCTTGCGGGCGGGCTTCTTGACGGTGGTAATTTTCATCAGACCAGGCATGGTGAACTCACCGACACTGCGCTTTCTGATACTGCGGTCAATCAGTGACTCGAGCTCGTCCATCACAGAGGCCACATCTTTCTTGCTGAGACCGGTAGAGTCGGCCAGCGATGCAAGAATCTGGCTCTTGGTCATTTTATCCTTCAGTGCGCTGGTGGCCTTTTTGGCTGGAGCGGCTTTGGCGGCTACTGCCTTTTTGACTGTCGCTTTTTTTGCTACAGCCTTCTTTGCCGCGGTTTTTTTAGCTGGCGCTTTCTTTGCTACAGCCTTCTTTTTCGCCGGAGCTTTCTTCACTGCTTTTTTGATAGCCATGTTATTTTTACCCTTCCCAAATAGTCATTTAAACTGCGTTTCCGCCGGCGCAGACTGTTGCTCTGATACCGCTAAAAAACAGCGCTTCCCCAGGCTTCGAGCGAATGTATAATGCATGAAACCCTATAATACAAGCGTTTTTCGCAGGTCAAAGTCAAAAATGCCTGTTTTTGCCCTTAATTCGTGCATTTTTGCGATCCTGACCGCACTGCGCACGACAGCGAGCCACCACTGAAAAGCCCTGTAAACAGCTGTTTTTCAGCCCCGTAAAGACACCTGGGTGCATGGCTGTACCAGCAGCCGGTTCACACGTAAACTAGCGACTTACCAGCCATCGGAACACGTCATGAGAACCAGCCAATTTCTTCTCGCCACCCAGAAAGAGACGCCAGCTGATGCGGAAATTATCAGCCATCAATTGATGCTGCGTGCCGGCTTGATACGCAAGCTTGCGGCTGGGCTCTATACCTGGCTGCCGATGGGGTTGCGTGTCCTGCGCAAGGTGGAAACCATCGTTCGCGAGGAGATGGACAAATCCGGCGCCCAGGAAATGAGCATGCCCGTCGTGCAACCTGCCGAGCTCTGGCAGGAGTCCGGTCGCTGGGAGCAGTATGGGCCAGAACTATTACGTATTGCAGACCGCCACCAACGGGAATTCTGCCTGGGTCCCACCCACGAAGAAGTCATCACCGCTATCGTTCGTGACGAAATCAAAAGTTATAAGCAGCTGCCTGTTAACTTCTACCAGATCCAAACCAAAGTCCGCGACGAGGTGAGACCTCGCTTTGGCATCATGCGCTCGCGCGAATTTCTGATGAAAGACGCCTATTCCTTCCACGCCAGCCACGGGTCACTCGAAGAGACCTACCGGGTTATGTACGAGACCTACAGCGCGATTTTTACCCGACTGGGGTTGGAATTCCGGTCGGTTATTGCAGATAACGGCAGCATTGGCGGCAGCGCCTCCCATGAGTTTCATGTGCTGGCGGATTCAGGTGAGGATGCCATTGCATTCTCCGACCGCAGCGATTACGCGGCCAATGTCGAAATGGCCGAGGCACTGGCACCACACAGCGAGCGCGATACCGCCACAGCCGCGCTGGCTGAAACAGCCACTCCTGGCGTGAAAACCATTACTGATCTGTGCGGGCTGCTTGCCGTGCCGCCCGCTACAACCGTTAAAACCCTATTGGTGAATGCCGCCCAGCCAGGAGAATTGGTCGCTCTGGTACTGCGGGGTGATCATCAGCTGAATGCCATCAAGGCCGAGAAAATCGCAGAGATTGGCGAGCCGCTGACCCTCGCAGACGAAGACACCGTGCGGCGCGTCTGCGGGGCAGGTTTTGGGTCCCTGGGCCCCGTCGGCATGGATATTCCGATCATCGCTGATCGCAGTGCGGCACTGCTGGCTGACTTCGTGTGCGGCGCCAATAAAGAGGGCGCGCATCTGGTCGGAGTCAACTGGGGCAGGGACTGCCCGGAGCCCCGAGTAGAGGACCTTCGCCAGGTCACAGAGGGAGACCCCAGCCCGGACGGTGAAGGCAGCCTGCAGATCAAACGCGGCATCGAGGTGGGACACATCTTTCAGCTCGGCACCAAGTATAGCGAGGCCATGAATGCGCGCGTTCTCGATGAAAATGGCAAAAATATCCCTGTCAGCATGGGCTGCTACGGCATTGGCGTGAGCCGAATAGTCGCAGCTGCCATCGAGCAGAACCACGATCAGGCCGGGATTATCTGGCCGCCCACAATGGCGCCCTTTCAAATTGCTCTGGTCCCCCTGAACATGCAGAAGTCAGAAGCCGTGGCAGACTGCGCGGAAGAGCTCTACCGGCTGCTGACGGCGGCTGGGGTGGACGTTCTCCTGGACGATCGCAACGAGCGCCCCGGGGTAAAATTCGCCGACATGGAGCTGGTGGGCATCCCTCATCGCGTGGTCATTGGAGACCGCGCGCTCGCTGACGAGCAGCTGGAGTACAAGGGCCGTTGCGACCAGGACTCCCGGCGCATCGCTCGCACCGACATCGTAGAGTTTCTGCTCGCCAGGCTGTGAACCCGGGTTTATTGCCGCCCCATTGATTGCTGCCCCATTGATTGCCGCCCCTTTGCTGCCCCGCTGGTTGCGCGGGCGGCAATCTCACCGGTCTAATGCCTAACATTCTTGCCGCTCGCGTCGCCAGACGGAGACAAATGTAGTACCAAAGTACAATTGTTGATTGACATTCAGGCCTTCCCTGACCAATATGGGGCAGGGGCGTCAAAACAATAGTCACTAATAAAATCAACATGACCAATACACAAAATTTAAGCAAATGGAACAGAGAACTTTCCAGAGCCATCGCTGCGCTGGGAAGTGATAAGTTCTTCCCGGCGCTTATAGCGGCGATAAAGGGCCAGGTCCAGGTTGAGCACCCGCAAGTGTGGCTCTATCACAAGGATCTGCCACCTCGCGTGCTCTACCACGAAGTGCCGAAACGAGCTTTCGAGGCGCAGGTGGAAGCCTACATGAATGGACCCTATCGAGAGGATCCGTTCTATCAGACATCCATGAACCAGCCTCGGTCGAGGGTGTACCGGCTGTCACGGCTCACCAACAGCCGCTTGAAACAATCCAATTATTATAAGCAGTACTACGCTGCTACCGGGGCGGTTGACCAGGCCGTCTATCTGTCCCGGTTAGAGGGGGGCAATGTCATCAATCTGAGCATGATGCGGCTGCCCGGCAGCGGCGAGTTCAGCGAGGAGGAATACGAGCGTCTCTATCTGCTCGCCGAACCCGTAGCGGAATTGATGAAGTACCACAGTCAGCACAACGACTTTGCTGTTCATCATCTTATTCAACCGGAAATCAATCTGCAGATAGACACCGCGTTTCGCACCTTCGGCGCCTCGCTGCTATCGCCCCGTGAAAAAGATGTGCTGGAGCTGATGCTGCGGGGTTACGGCACCGACATGACCGCACAACGGCTCGATATCGCGTTGGAAACGGTGCGCCGTCATCGCAAGAGCATTTACCGCAAACTCGATGTCAATTCACAGACCGACCTGTTTTCGCTGTTCATCAACTCGATGTCCTGCCTGGGCCAGGCGGCGGGACAAGACCCCCTCAGCATCTACATGTCGCCCCAATAACCAGCGGCTGGGCGCTTCACTGCCCTACCCAGGCCAGTTCGCACTCAGAAATTGGCGCCGGCGGTCATGCGGGTGACGCATCAGGCACTGGGCTGCGGCCGCCTGTCGTGGGACACTGACTGAAATAGCTGGCAATCCGATAGGGTGACCAATACCAATGAGAAAACGCATACAAGCCTGGGGACTTATCGCTGGACTGCTGCCGATTGGCCTGGTCATGGGCCCGGGAACCCTGATGTCCGCAGCGCCAATGGTTGACCCGTCCGAGGCGGCGCAGCACTGCTCCAGCGGACTTGGCGGGCTGGAAACCAGCCCAGTCCGGGCTCTGGGTAATCAACTGGAGATCCTGAGTTGGAACATTCAAAAAGCCGACAACGAGGGCTGGGCGGAAGATTTGGCGACTTTCAGCGACGGCGTGGATCTGGCGTTTCTGCAGGAAGCGTCACTTCAGGCTGACATTGAGTCAATGGTTCAAACACCCTTTTACAGTTCTTTTGCCAAAGGCTATGCCACCAAGGAACGCGTTACCGGAGTCATGACCCTGAGCAGCGGGCTGCCCAGTCTTCGCTGTCAGCTGAGCATCACTGAGCCGTGGTTGAGAACCCCGAAAGCCACCAGCATTACCGAGTATCCGCTGCTTGATCGGGATGACCGCTTGCTGGCCATTAATCTGCATGCGGTGAACTTCACCCTCGGGGTTGAAGAGTTTCGCGACCAGTTTCATGCCCTGGCTGAAATCCTGTCCCACCACAAGGGGCCCGTTATTCTTGCCGGCGATCTCAACACCTGGAATGAGCGCAGGGAAGCCTTGGTACTGGGGTTCCTGCAGGGCCACGGGCTGCAGCCGGTCGAGTTTAGCGACGACCAGCGCACCCGCGCCTTCGGTCGGGCTCTCGATCATGTCTATGTCCGTGGCATGCAAGCCCAGACCGCCCGGGTTATACCCGTGAGTACGTCAGATCACAACGCCCTGCGAGTGGGGCTGACCATAGAGTGAAACTGCTCATGCGCCGTCATCTTCTCTTCCTGTTGACCGGCCTGGTCACTGCATTACCAATTCGGGCCGATAGCGCAGAGACGGAAATCAACTATCTCATCGAGCAGGTCGCACAGAGCAATTGCACCTACATCCGCAACGGTGATGAACATGACTCGGCCGACGCGGCCGACCATCTGCGGCTGAAATATCGCCGCGGCAAACGTTACGTCGACACTGCGGAGCATTTTATCGACCGGCTTGCCAGCGAGAGTTCCTGGAGTGGGGACCCTTACCAGATGCGCTGTGACGGCGTCACCGAGCCATCGGGCGAGTGGTTGCATCGCACTCTGCGCAGATATCGAAATCCGGCCCAGCAATCCCCTCAGGGCGCAGGCTAGTCCGCAGCTCGCTGCACGGTTTCTGAGGCCTGAAGCTGTTCTCGCTCCAGTCGGCGTACCAGAGCGAATACCGTAAGCAATGCCAGCATACCGAAGGCCACCGCGGCCATTGCTTCACCCGCCATGACACCCCGGGCACCAAACCATCGCGAACCCAGCCAGACCAGCGGCAGTGTTCCCAGCAAGGTTTTGGCGAAATTGAAGCCGGCGGCCCAATGGGGATGATGCAGGTTGTTGAAGCTGGCGTTGGCGGCAAACAAGGTGCCGTTGAAGACGAAGGCGGGCACCAGCCAATAACAGTAAAACATGATCAGCTCAGCCGCCGCCGGGCTGGCGGAGAAAGCGAGCACGATATACCGGGCGAGCATAGCCAGCAACAGCCAGACCGCCAACACGTAGCAGGCGTTGAAGATCATGGCGTTGCGCAGGGTCGAACGAACGCGATCATAAAGGCCAGCGCCGGCATTCTGGCCCACGATGGGACCAATGGCGCTGGACAGTGCAAACACCGCGCAAAATGCCACTGGCGTAATTCGGCCCATTATGGCCGCTCCCGCAACGGCACCATCACCAAATTGCGACATCGAACGCAGCACGAAGCCGGCACCAATGGGCGTGGCAAGATTAGTCACCACAGCCGGCACCGCGATGGCCAGAATAGCGCGCACATCGACCAGAAATTCCGCCAGCGAAACCTTGCGCGGCAGCCTGTGCACACCGGCCAGGGCATGCCAGGCCAGAATTAGCACCACGGTCCGCGCTGCTACAGTAGCAAGGGCAGCGCCTTCCAGACCCCATTCAAAGGTAAAAATAAACAGCGGGTCCAGCACCGCGTTGACCAATGACCCCCACAGCGTTGCCCACATGGCCCGGCGGGCGTCACCAATGGCACGCACGCCGGCGGCGGCACTCATCCCCAGCACCAGGATTGGCATACTGGGCACCACAATTGACGCATAACTGATGGCGTAATCCAGGGTCTTCCCGGAGGCACCCAGTACACCCAGCAGCTGGGGCAACCAGAGCCAGGCGAGCACACTGATCAGGACTGCGATCAGGCTGTTGAATATCAGCGCGCTGGCACAATAGCGCCCGGCCAGATCGCGGCGCCGGAAGCCCTCTGATCGCGCCACCAGGGCACCCAGGGCAATCTGCAAGCCAATACTGACCGATATCAGAAAAAACAGCAGCGTCCCCGCGTAGCCCACCGCCGCGGCCAGTTCCATCTCGCCCAGGAGGGTGAGGAAGTACATATCGACCATATCGACGCCAAACATGGCCAGCAGGCCCGTGGCCGAGGCTGCCGTCATGTTCATGACATGGCCCATGGTCGAGCCGCGGGTGAATACCGCGTGGCTCATCTGCCGGACCGAACCGGCGCAGGACTGGACATAATGGGCTGCTCAATGACAAAAAAAGACCGCATCATACTGCACTTGGCCGGACAATTGTGGTGGTCTTCACACGGGCCGCCACCGGGGCCTGGCTGATCGCTGTAAAGCGGGCCTTCAGTGCAGACTTTCAGTTTGATTGACGATACCATCGGCGGGTCGAGAACACTCTCTGGATCGCCATGAGCAGCACAACTGATAAACCGCCACTGATCATGATCAATGTTGTCCTCTTCGTCGCCCTGCCGCTGGTGACGCTGCTGCTGGTTCCCGCCTGGGGCTTCTACGCAGGCTACGACACCTTCCAATGGTCCTGGGCCTTGATACTGCTTTACCTGAACGGCTTGTCCATCACCGGCGGCTACCACCGACTGTGGGCTCACAAAGCCTATCAGGCTCACCCGCTGCTCAAGAGCTGGTTTGCCTTCTGGGGCGCGGGAGCACTACAGAACAGTATTCTGATCTGGGCATCCGACCACAGGCGGCACCACCGCCATGTTGATGACAATGAGCGTGACCCCTACTCTGCCGGACGCGGCCTGTGGTTCAGCCACATGGGCTGGATGCTCAGGCACTATGAAGAGCAAACCGAAGACTTCAGCAACGCCGCCGACCTGCAGCGCGACGCGATTGTGATGTTCCAGCACCGCCACTATGTCGCCATCACGGCTGCCGCCAATCTGGGCGTCCCGTTGCTACTGGGTATCTGGCATGGCGATATCATCGGCACATTCCTGCTGGTAGGTATGCTGCGCCTGGTGCTCAATCATCATGTGACATTTTTCATCAACTCATTGGCACACTACTGGGGCAAGCGACCCTACACCAAATCCAACAGCGCCAGGGACAATGGCTGGTTGGCCTTCCTGACCTACGGCGAGGGATACCATAATTTCCACCATATCTTCCAGACTGACTACCGCAACGGCATTCGCTGGTGGCATTGGGATCCAACCAAATGGATGATCAACCTCTCCTCCCGCGTGGGCCTTGCCAGCGGGCTACAACGGGTTTCCGATTTCAAGATTCAACGCGCAATACTCGACACCGAGTTCCAACGGGCCCGCCAGAAACTGGCCCTTGGTCACCACAGCGACTCTCTGCTGGAGACCCTCGAGCGGGAGTATGCACTGTTCACCGAGTCTATCAATCGCTGGAAACTGTTGCAGGCGGAGCGCTACGAAAAGCGCATGACCGTGCTGGGCGATGCCTTCGAGGGGCGTCGACTGGCCCTGCAGGGCAGGTGGGAAGCCGCCGCCTTGCGCTCGCGCCTGAAAGAGCTGGAGTACGCGCTCAAGCTGCAGCGCCAACGTCTGGCCTTACTCATAGAACAGGCGCAGATACAGGCTCAGATGCAGCCCGCCTGAAGCGATCATCGGGACATCTGGCCCCCGCTGAGGCCCGTGCCCGTTAGTTGCCGTCTCCCGCAGGGCCCGGTTAATCCGCGGGCCCGAGATCGGCGTAGACGCTTACTGTTCGATCCAACACCCACACTGGTTGAGCAACCGCCAGCAGCACACACTTTGTTCCAGGAGTTTTAATGACCAGTAGCGTATATGATTTCAGCGTTCCCGCCTCCGGCGGCGGCACCCGCGATCTCAACGAGTTCAAAGGCAAGGTACTGCTTGTGGTCAATACGGCCTCCAAGTGTGGGTTCACGCCGCAATTTGAGGGCCTTGAATCGCTCTACGAGAACTACAGGGATCAGGGGCTTGAGATACTCGGGTTTCCCTGCAACCAGTTTGGCAAACAGGATCCGGGCAGCGATGAGGAAATCACCGAGTTCTGTCAACTGAACTATGGCGTGAGTTTTCCCATGCTTGGCAAAATCGAGGTTAACGGCAGTGGCACCGAGCCGCTTTTCAAGCACCTGAAGGAGCAGGCACCGGGCGCACTGGGCACCCGGCGTATCAAGTGGAACTTCACCAAGTTTCTGGTGGACTCCGAGGGCAATGTCGTTCGACGCTATGGGCCCACCACCAAGCCCAGTGAGATAGAACAGGACATCACTGCCCTCCTGACCTGAAGCAGCACAACCGTTCGGGACGCGACCGTCCGGGACGCATTCGTCCGGGACGCGACCGTCCCGGGCTCGATAGTCCCGGAGACCTTCCGCGGACCCCGTCTCTAATCGTTAATGCGGGGGCCTCAGAAGCCCGCCTCACCGTCCCGCACGCTGGCGGCAGATTCCGGCGTCAATAACTGGTAACCGTCGGTGCCCGGCAGCATCACGTACACTGGGTCAGTGATCCGGGACAGATCAAAACCCTGATTGCGCAATTCACTCTTGACCATCTTGAAGGTGCCGGTGGTATCCAGTTGCGTCATAACGCGCAGGAACACCGGCCGGGCATAGGCGGGTAGCTCCTGGTTGATATGGGCTGAAAAGTTCTCCGCGTCAAACCCGGCAACCCCCTCCTGCAATACCAGAGCCGCCATACCCGCGCGGCCGTCTGTGCCCGGGACCTCTACCCCGTAAACATTGCAGAATGCCACCTGTGGGTGGGTATTGATGATTTCACCCACCTCATTGGTTGATACATTCTCCGCCTTCCAGCGAAACGTATCCCCCACCCGGTCGACAAACTGATAGTGCGTCAGGCCCAGAGCAAAGCCCACGTCCACGGTCTTCATCAGGTCTCCCGTGTTAAACCAGGCGTCACCTTCGCGCAGCACGTCGCGCAGGATTTTCTGCTCGGTGGCCGCCTTGTTGGTATAGCCTTCAAAAACCGTGCTGGGGCTGATTTTACCGAGCAGGAGCCCGGCCTCACCCGGCGCTGACTCGATACACCGGCCATTGCTGTCACGTCGGATCTCGTCATTGTCGATATCGTATTGCACCAGAGCCACCGGCACTGAGGTGG
The DNA here is from genome assembly GCA_963840725.1 of uncultured Gammaproteobacteria bacterium. Classification (GTDB taxonomy): domain Bacteria; phylum Pseudomonadota; class Gammaproteobacteria; order Pseudomonadales; family Halieaceae; genus CAVWDU01. The sequence continues at coordinate 162,324 of CAWIZY010000003.1, forward strand.
TGCCCACCGTACAATCCTTGTTGAGTATGTTGGCAAAAGCCACATTGCCTTCGCTGGCGCCGTAAAACTCGGCAATGCGGCCTACCCCAAAACGGCGCTTGAATGACAGCCATATATCCGGCCTCAGCCCATTGCCCATCGCTTTCTGCAACGGATTGTCATCATCACCAAGCCGCTCGGGCATATTGACCAGATAACGGCATAGCTCGCCGATGTAGACGAAACAGGTAGCGCCGCAACTTCGCACTTCAGGCAAAAATCGGCTGGCGGAGAATCGCCGCCTGATAAACAGCCCAGCGCCTGAGCAGATGGCCGCGCCCACGCCGCAGAACAATCCGGTGCCATGGTATAAAGGCAGACAGAGGTAGATCACATCGCGCTCGTCACACTGCAGGCCCGCGATATGCGCCAGGCCGGAGGCCTGTAACAGCCGCCGATTGGAGACCACCGCCGCTTCAGGTAGACCGGTAGTGCCCGAGGTAAACAGATAGAGCGCCGTGTCTCCCAGGGTAATGGTGCCGGTCTCCGATGGGTTGTCGAAATCGGCGTCGGCAGACAAGGCTTCAGAATCCTCTGCCCAGGCCGGCGCTGCAGTCTCGCCGACATCGGGGACGTACAAAAACCGCTGACTGGTGTCCCGCGACAAAGCCGGCTGAACCTCGGCCACGGCCTCACTCATCTCTTCCCCGAACACCAGTAGACTGGACTCGGTGGTGCGAATGCAATGATCCAGGGGCTTGCCAGTGAGATTGGTATTGAGCAAGGCCGCAGTGACGCCCAACTTGTTGAGGCCCATGACGATAGCGAGGAATGCGATCCGGTTCTCCATCATCAGGCTCGCCACTGCGCCGCGCTGCAGACCTAATTTCCGAAACACGCTGGCATAGCGATTACTGAGCCGGTTCAGCTCCAGCCAGGTCAGACTGTCCCCTTCGAACATCACAGCGGTCCGCTCCGGGAAGCGCGCAGCGGTATCCTCCAGACGGCTGGCCAGACAATCGCATACCGACAGAGGCCGGGGCCGCGCCTCTCTGGCGAGTTTCAATAGCAGGGGCGCCATAGCCAGGGTGTCGGCGAGCTGATGCAATTTCACGACGGTTATCCCCTAGTGTTCCCGGGTGGCTCGAAAGGACAGCTCGGACCAGCGCTCTTCCATCAGAGCGAGATTGACCCGTGTGGGTGCCAGATAGGTCAGGTAGCCTCCGCTGTCGACGGCCAGATTTTCACCCGCCTTGCGGCGAAATTCTTCCAGCTTGCGCGGGTCCTCTGCACTGACCCAGCGCGCCGTATAGATATTCACCGGCTGGTAAATCGCCTCGACCTTATACTCGTCCTTGAGACGGTAGGCCACCACATCAAACTGCAGCTGTCCAACGGCACCGACAATCAGATCCGTGGAGTTCAGCGGCGCGAACACCTGGGTTGAACCCTCTTCGGATAGCTGTTGCAAACCCTTCTGTAGCTGCTTGGACTTCATCGGGTCAGCCAGGCGGATGCGGCGAAACAGTTCCGGTGCAAAGTGCGGTATGCCGGTAAACTGCAGTTCCTCGCCGTCACTGAAGGTGTCACCGATCTGGATCGTGCCATGATTGTGTAAGCCGATGATATCGCCAGACACAGCCCGCTCCACCAGCTCACGCTCACCGGCCTTAAAGGTCACCGCGTCGGCAATTTTCACATCCTTGCCCAACCGGACGTGGCGCATCTTCATGCCTTTGTCGTAGCCGCCAGAGCACAAGCGCAGGAAGGCAATGCGGTCCCGATGGCGGGGGTCCATGTTGGCCTGGATCTTGAATACGAAGCCACTGAAAGCGGGCTCAACAGCGGCAACAGTCCGGCTCTCGGTCTCACGATCCAGCGGTGGGGGCGCCCAGCGCACAAAATCATCCAGCATTTCCCGCACACCAAAATTACCCAACGCGGTACCGAAGAAAACCGGACTGAGCCTGCCGGCCAGGAACTCCTCCAGGTCGAACTCATGGCTGGCACCCCTGACCAGTTCTACCTCTGCACAAAAGTCGTCATAGCCATCACCCAATAGTGCGCGCGCGGCATCATTATCAAGCCCGTCGATGCGATCATCCTCTGCCAAAACACTGCCCCGACCGGACGTGTACAGGTGAATAACATCGGTGTAGAGGTTGTAGACACCCTTGAAATCCTGGCCCATTCCCACCGGCCAGTTGATCGGTGCCCCGCGTATCGAAAGCACTTCCTCGATTTCGTCCAGAAGATCAATCGGGTCGCGGATATCACGGTCCATCTTGTTTACGAAACTGAATATCGGCGTATCGCGCAGCCGACACACATTCATCAGCTTGATCGTTCGCGCTTCAACACCCTTGGCACCATCGATCACCATGAGCGCTGAGTCCACGGCGGTCAGCGTCCGGTATGTATCCTCGGAGAAGTCTTCATGGCCCGGCGTGTCCAGCAGATTGACCGTCCGGTCCCGGTAGGGAAACTGCATTACCGAAGAGGTCACTGAGATGCCCCGCTCCTGCTCCATACTCATCCAGTCGGAGGTGGCATGCGGGCCCTTCTTGCCCTTGACCGTCCCTGCAACCTGGATGGCGCTGCCCAATAACAGCAGCTTTTCGGTCATCGTGGTCTTACCAGCATCCGGGTGCGAGATGATGGCAAACGTGCGTCTCTTGTTAATTTCGTTGGATAAACTGCTGTCACTCACGCTTCAAAACCCTGCTTTGTGCTCGTCTCATAGGTCAACTTCCGGGCTGTGTTGGCCGAAAGGCGAGGTATCTTACCTGATTCAGCCCGACCAGGCCCCCGAGACACCGAAACAATGGTGAGGGGGCCCGGGTAACAAGTGCACCGGGCGGCAACAAATGCCTATGCAGCCATCATCCTTACCCCAGTTCGCACTGTATGCGTTCCTTGAGTAGCGTTTCCGCCATGATGGAGCGGCAGGCTTTGCCCGTGCACGCGATGAGGATTCTGCTGGTCACTCGGCACGCCCATCTGTGTTGGCAATGGATGATGGGGCACTCTCCCCGGTAGCGCTGAAGCCGGCCAATCGGTCCGCCAGCGCAGTCAGCAAAGCATCGCCCACTGCAGCCATATCGAGAGACGGTTTCTCGGGCAAGCAGCGCGCCATCGAAGTCACTGCCAGTCCCTGATAACCGCAGGGGTTAATGCGCTGGAAGGGCTCCAGATCCATGTCCACATTCAGCGCCAGGCCGTGATAGGTACAGCCTCGACGCACCCGCAGGCCTAAGGCTGCGATCTTGGCCTCGCCGACATAAACACCGGGTGCTGCAGGCCGCGCCGTAGCGCTGACTCCGTAATCGGCCAGCAGTTGAATAACGCTCTGTTCAATCAGGTCTACGATTCCCCGCACGCTGATGGAGCGTCTGCGGAGGTCAACCATCAGGTAGACAACCCATTGACCCGGCCCATGGTAGGTGACCTGGCCGCCTCGATCGACCTGAACAACCGGTATCTCGCCGGGTGCCAGCAGATGCTCAGGCTTCCCGGCCTGTCCCTGGGTAAATACGGCAGGATGCTGCAACAACCAGAGTTCATCCGCTGTATCGCGATCACGCTGATCGGTAAATGCCCGCATGGACTCCAGCGTGGGGAGGTAATCTACCTGCCCGAGCTTACGCTTTAACAGCCCCACATTGGGCGGTTTCACGTGCCCTAGATGACCATGCTGACCATACCCGTGGCCAACAGATCCTGATGCAGTGCCTCCAGCTGCTCGGGTCCGGTGGCGGTGATGGTAATGGTCAGCGAGCTGAAGGTCCCGTTGCCGGATAGCCTGAGGCTCACACTGTCCGGCGCAAAGCCCGGCGCATGACGCTCAAAGACTTCAATAATCCGCGGCTGGAAGTCCTCAGTGCTGCGACCCAGCACCTTCACCGGGTAATCACAGGGAAACTCAATTTTTGGCGGTTCCTGCTGCTCCATAACCAACCCTAGGACCGAAACAGCCCGGCAATCCACATTAACAGCATGTCCCAGAGACGGGAAAACAGGCCACCCTCCTCCACCGCTTCCAATGCCACCAGCGGAGACTCGTACACCGCTTCGCCATCGACGGTCAGTTTTACCAGGCCAACCCGGTCTCCCAGAGCCACTGGCGCAACCACCTCGTCATCGACCACCACCTCGGTTGCCAGCAGCTTCTTTTTACCGCGCGGCAGAGTCAACACGGTTTCCTCCAGCAATCCTGCGGCCACCTCGTCGCGATCGCCTTTCCAGACCCGGACTTGCTCCAACTCATGCGCTGGCCCGAACTGCTCCACCGTCTCATAGAACCGAAAACCATAATTGAGCAGTTTGCGGGTTTCATTCTTACGCGCATTGGTGCTGCGGGTCCCCAGCACCACAGAGATAAGGCGCATGCCACGGCGCTCGGCAGAGGCCACCAGCCCGTAGCCCGCCTCCTTGGTATAGCCGGTTTTGAGACCGTCTACCGAGGGATCTTCCGCCAGTAGCGTGTTGCGATTGTATTGTCGAATGTCGTTATAGGTGTATTCACGCTCTTTGTAGATGCCATAGTGGACGGGGAAATTGGCGATCAAGGCTCGAGCCAGCGTCGCCAGATCCCGCGCGGTGATGACATGATCCGGGTCAGGCAGGCCATGGGAGTTCACAAAGTAGGAGTCCTCCATGCCCAAAGCTTCAGCGTGGCCATTCATCATATCGGCAAATCCGGACTCACTGCCCGCCAGAAATTCGGCGATGGCCACGGTGGCGTCATTGCCGGAGGAGATAACGATACCGCGCTCCAGTTCTTCCACCGTAACCCGCTTACCCGGCTCTATCCACATCAGGGAAGAACCGGCGAATAGCGGGTTCTGGGACCATGCATTTTCACTGACCGGGACCACATCGTCCTTTCCGACCCGACCCGCAGTCATCTCGACGGCGAGCACATAACTGGTCATCATTTTAGTCAGGCTGGCAGGGGGCAGCGGTATATCGGCGTTGTGCTCAACCAGCACGTCGCCACTGCCTGCATCCAGGAGGATGTAAGCCTTGGCAGCCACTTCGGGGGGGGACGGCACAATTGTCGCAGCCGTCACTACATGCGACAGCGCAAAGGCGAGAGAGATAACAGCAAAACGAATCATAACACCGGGAACCATAGCATAGCTTTAAATCGCGGGCATGGTAACGCAGGCCTGCAGTCAGATGAAGTCATTTCAAGGCAGCGGCTGTCCCGCTCCGTGGCCGCTGGCCTCCAGCTGCTCGCGTACGGCAAGCAATTCCGCCTGATCGGCCAGTGGCCCGATGCGGACCCGGTAGAGCATGCCCTCACCGGACTGAACCGGACTGATAAACACCGGAGAACCCAATAAAACCGCCACTTCCGCGCGCAATTGCCGGGCTGCATCCTCGGAGCCGAACGCCCCCAGCTGAACATAGCGATAGGCTCCAGCAATGCTCTCGCGCCGATCGTCCACTCCGGCAATGTTCAGCAACTCCACCCTCACCCGGGCTGTGCCCCGCTGCATGAAGTCCAGCTTCACCGCGGCTCCGTAGGAGAGATCGATCATCCGGTCTGCATGAAAGGGCCCTCGATCGTTGACCCGCACCGTCACCTGTCGACCGTTTTCGAGGTTGGTTACCAGGGCATAGCTGGGAATCGGCAGGCTTTTGTGGGCGGCCGTCGCCTGATAGAGGTCGAAAACCTCGCCATTGGAGGTCTTGCGGCCGTGAAATTTGGTGCCATACCAGGAGGCAATGCCCTCCTCGCGGTAATTGCGCGCATTGTCGAGAATCTCATAGGTCACTCCATTGACCGTATACGGGCTGCGGTTGCCCGACGCCAGAATCGGGTCCGGGCGAGGTATTGCATCGGCGACATCGGCAGCTGAAATCGTCCTCGCGGGAGCGCCGTCGCCAAGTTCAGGCCGCAAGCTGCAGGCCAGCAAAGTCACCGGCAGCAGAACCAACCAGCCGCAGCGCAGCCACATCAGGGCATCAGCTCCAGGCTAAGTTGGTAAACCGACATCGCATACATGGCGCTGTGGTTGTAGCGGGTGATGACATAAAAATTGTGCAGGCCCAGCCAGTATTCCTCCCCGCGCTCCAGCTCAAAGCGCATCGCCGTCGCCAGCGCTGCAGGATCGACAGACTCGACGGGTTCGAGCCCCGCACTGACAAACTCCGCCACGGTGTGGACCGGTTTGAGGCCGGCGTTGACCCACTGGTCATCGATGGACCCGCTAAGCTGTGCGGCGACCACTACCGTCTCTCCTTCTCGCCAACCGTGCTCTTTGAAATAGTTGGCGACGCTGCCAATAGCATCGATCGGGTTGTTCCAGATATCGATTCTGCCGTCCTGGTCAAAATCAATCGCGTAATTGCGATAACTGCTGGGCATGAACTGGCCATAGCCCATTGCACCGGCATAGGACCCCTTGAGTTCCCGCGGGTCAACGCCCTGCTCCCGGGTCAGGAGAATAAAATTGATCAGTTCCTTGGTGAAAAATGGCGACCGTTTGGGGTAGTCAAACGCCAGGGTCGACAGCGCATCCAGAACCCGATAACTGCCGGCAATGCGGCCGTAAAAGGTCTCTACACCAATTATCGCAACGATGATCTCAGCCGGCACACCCATTTCCCGCTCGGCGCGCTTGAGGGTATCGCGGTGCAAAGAATAAAACTCGCGCCCGCGGGTTATTCGCTTGTCGGTCAGAAAGATGGACCGGTATTCGTACCAGGCTTTGGTTTTCTCGGCTGGCCGGGCAATGGCTTCCAGGATGCTGTCCTGACGCCGCGCGTCGGCAAACAGATCGATCAGGGGCTGGCGCTCAAACCCCTTCTCAAGCACCAGTTCATCAACTATCTCCAGGGCCGCCGGGTTATTTTCATAGGTAACCTCAGCGCGAATGGATAGCGTACAAAAGCCGAGACACACCGCGATAATTTTCAGGGATAGGGACATAAAATTGAGACTCTGATAATGAAGCTGTATCGCTTGTTCGCGACCGACCGACCGGTGGCCGCGATTCATTGGGAGATCACCCGCCGCTCAGTGCCCACGGCCATCAGCAGGCCAAAGCCGGCCATGAGCGTCACGATCGACGTGCCTCCAGCACTCACCAACGGCAAAGGAACTCCGACCATCGGCAAAAGTCCTGCGACCATTCCCATGTTAACAAAGATATAAACGAAAAACGTCAGCGTAATGCTACCTGCGATCATTCGTCCGAAGCTGGTTTGGGCATGCACGCCGATCCAGAACCCCCGCAGCAAAATCAGCAGATAAATACCCAGTAATAGCAGCACACCACGCAAGCCAAATTCCTCGGCAAGCACGGCAATAATAAAGTCGGTATGGCTCTCCGGAAGGAAATCGAGTTGCGACTGGGTGCCCTTCAACCAACCCTTGCCATCCCAGCCGCCTGAGCCGATGGCCGTCTTGGACTGGATGATATTCCAACCGGCACCCAGCTTGTCGCTCTCCGGATTGAGCAGGGTGAGGATGCGTTGTTTCTGGTAGTCCTCCAGCACGAACAACCAGGCCGGCCAGGCAGACATGATAGCAATCGCCACCGCACCGACAATATAGACTCCAGCCAATCCCGGCCATGAACAAGACAAACAACCCGCTGGCCATTATCAGTAAGGATGTGCCCAGATCAGGTTGCGTCAGAATCAGCACGAACGGGACCCCGACCATCGCCAGCGACATTAACACGTACCGAAATCGTGGCGGCAATACGCGGTCGGCAAGCAGGAGCTGCCACTGCCAGCGGCACTGCGAGCTTCATGATCTCCGATGGCTGAAACCTGAAACCACCGATTGATAGCCAGCGCTGGGCGCCCTTGGCTCCCACCCCAAACAGCAATACCGCAGCCAACAGGCCTACGCCGGCAGCAGTACAGCCAGGGTGACCAGCGAATATAGCGTTGCAGGCTGATTTGGCGCCGCCATGAACATAACGACATAGGCTACCAGGAAGTATCGTCCCTGGCGCTGCACCGCGGCCATGTTTTGACCCGAAGCACTGTAGAGCACGAACAGACCATAGACAGTCACAGCGAGCAACAACAGCAGCAGCGGCAGGTCCACGTGAAAGCGCGACGCAGCACTGGGCGGACGCGCCAGGTCTGCCGAGCCCTGCGGCATCTGGCGAACATAATCGCTCATCAGCCGGCGGCATCCAGCAACCAGGTGTCGATCACCTGACGTGCAATCGGCGAAGCGGCGCCACTGCCACCCCCATTCTCGACGATGATCGCAACAGCAATAGTCGGCGCCTCAGCCGGTGCAAAGGCAATGAACAGCCCATGATGCCGATGGCGTTCCGCTACTTCTTCTTCTTTATAGACAGCGTTCTGAGCGATGCCGATAACCTGGGCCGTACCGGTTTTACCGGCCATCTCGTAGGCGATGTCCTTGGACAACTTCTTCGCGGTGCCGCGCTTACCGTGCACCACCTCAAGCATACCGCGGTGCACGGCCTGCCAGTTCTCTTCAGCCCCCTGCAAGGGTGGCAGCAACGGTGCTATCTCGGGTTCGCCATTGACCGTCTTCAGCAGTCGAGGCACGCGGCGCTCACCGCGGCTGGCCATCACACTCGTGGCCACCGCCAACTGCATCGGCGTGGCCAGCATGTAGCCCTGTCCAATACCCGCACTGAGGGTCTCGCCCGGATACCAGGTCTGTGCCATCGCTTCGCGCTTCCAACGGGTGGACGGCAATACCCCGCGCCGCTCATTGGTGGTATCGACACCGGTCTTGTCACCAAAACCAAAGGGCTGCAAAAAGTCGTGCATGCCATCAATGGTAAGCCGCCGGGCGAGATCATAAAAATAGACATCACAGGACTCGGCGATGGCCATGTTCAGGTCCACCTGGGGCGCGTGACCGCTGCCACGAATACGCAGTATCCAATCGCGGTAACGCCGCGTGTCTCCGGGAAGCCGGTACCAGCCGGGGTCTGGCACCGTGGTTTCCGGCGTGACCAGCCCCGATTCCAGCCCGGCCATGGCCATCATGGGCTTGACCGTGGAGCCCGGCGGGTACTGACCCTGGACCGCGCGGTTAAACAGGGGCACATCCAGGGAGTCGCGCAGCGCGCTGTAGGCGGTGGTGCTGATACCGTTCACAAACAGGTTGGTGTCAAAACCCGGAGTAGACACCAGAGCCAGCACTCCCCCGGTGCGGGGGTCTATGGCCACGACCGCGCCCCGTCGATCCCCCAGGGCATCAAAAGCTGCCTGCTGTACACGCATATCCAGTTCCAGCACCAGATCGGCGCCCGGCAGTGGATCGTGCCGCTCCAGGACCCGCATTACCCTGCCGTGCGCATTGGTCTCCACATTCTGATAGCCAACCTGGCCATGCAACGTGTCCTCGTAGTATTTTTCGATCCCGACCTTACCAACATGAAATGTGCCGCGGTATTCCGTCTCGTCCAGAAACAGGACTTCGCGCTCGTTGATTCGCCCCACGTAGCCCAGGGCATGGGAGAACAGCTCGCCATGGGGGTAGTGGCGCAGTAATTGCGCATCGACCACGACGCCGGGCAGGCGATAGCTATTGACCGCCAGCCGGGCGCGCTCCTCCTCGGTAAGCCGAAAACGCAGCGGCACGGCTTCGTAGGGGCGGCGCCTGGCCAACTTCTTCCTGAAATTGCTCAGGTCGCTGTCGGAAACCGGCAACAGTGTCGGCCACCTCGGCCAGCGTTGCTCCAGATCGGCCACACGCTCCGCAACAATCGACAAAAATAGCTGGGGCGGTTATCGGCCAGCAAGACACCATTGCGGTCATAGATCAGCCCCCGTTTCGGCGGCAAAGGCTGCAGTTGTACCCGGTTGCGCTCGGACTGGGTCTTGTAAATCTGGTATTCCGTAACCTGTAAGCTGTAATAGCGGGACAGGATAAGCCCGAGCAGCCAGAGCACCACGGTGATCGCGGTAATGGTGCGGGCACTGAAGATTCTGGATTCGCGGTAGGATCCTTGAGGGTGATCTGTTGCAGCATTGCGGGTATCGTTCGCTAGAATTAGTCGCGATGATACGGGTGGTTGACCGTAATTGTCCAAGCCCGATACAGCTGTTCCGCGACTATAACTCGCACCAGCGGATGTGGCAGGGTTAGATCGCTCAGCGACCAGCGTTGTTCGGCATCGTGCAATACACTGCGAGGAAGCCCGTCCGGGCCACCCTATCAGCAGACTGTAGTTATCGCCGGACATCTGCCACTCCCTCAGCTGCCCCGCCAACTGCTCGGTACTCAGTTGGCGCCCGCCGACATCCAGAGCGACAACCCGGTCGCCGTCGGCGACCGCCTTGAGCAAGCGCGCGCCCTCGCGCTGGCACGACCTGCTGGGTGCTGTCCTTTGTCCCGCTGGGCCAGGGGTATCTCCCGCCATTGCAGACCCACCTCCCGAGGCAGACGCTCGCTGTACTGGGTAACGGCAGCGGTCACCCAGGAGGGCATACTGGTGCCTACCGCCAACACGCTGATCCGCATCAGGCGTGGTTTCGGGTCGCACCCAGAGTCGCTCCAGGTCATAGAAATCCCGGGTGGCCGGCAACATCACATGCGACCACCACGTCGCCGAAGTCCACCAGGACCCACTCGCCCGCGTCTTCACCTTCGACGCCCAGTGGGCGCATGCCTTGTTTTTTGGCTTCCATACTGACGTTACTGCCAGCGATTTCACGTGGCGATTGGACGTACCACTGGCAATGATCAAATAATCCGTGACATCGGTGAGCTCAGTAACATCGAGACTAACCGTGTTCACGGCTTTCAGGTCGTCGAGTGCGTCGACAACCAATTGCTTGAGTTCTTCACCGTTCGTCAAAATTGCTTACCATGCCTTGCTCCTCTCCTGGTTTTTGCGGTGCCTTTTTCTGGCCCGGCACTGGCCCGATTCTGGCCCCGCCCCGGGCGCTGCTGCCTGATTTGAGGTCTCAGTATAGAGCCCATGGCTCTCAATATACCTAATACTGCCGCCGGGAGCAGATAGCGTGCCGAGCGGCCCTCCCGTAACAGGTCGCGGATTTCGGTCGCTGAAATGGCCAGCGGACGCAATTCTTCAATCATAACAGCGCCAGCCCGCTGCTGTTGCACAACTGCCGTCGACACCGGCGGGTGCTCCGCCAGCCAATCGGCTACCGGGCCGCTGGCCGGGAGCTGCCAGCCAGGGCGCGCAATAACCAGCATATGGGCCCAATCCAGCAGTTCCTGCCAGCGATGCCAGGTCGCAAGGCCCAGCAGCGCATCGCAACCCATCACCAGCGTCAGACTGTAAGCCTCGTCCAACTCGCGGTTCAGTTCGATCAGGCTGTCGATGGTATACGAGGGGCCGGAGCGGTGCAGTTCGCGCTGGTCACAGACCAGGCGTGGCTCTTCCGCCACAGCTAACTCCACCATCGCCGCTCGGTGAGCAGCGCTGCAGCCGTGGCGGTTCGCGATGCGGCGGCAGCGCACTGGGCATCAGCCGCAGCTGCTAAACGCCACCTGTTCAACCAGTTCCAAAGCCGAACGCAGGTGCCCGAAATGGATCGGATTGAAGGTACCCCCGAGAACCCCGACGGGTGACCGCGCTGGGGGAGCGGTATTCAAGTGCGAATCTGGCCGTTGCCGAGGACGACGTATTTCTGTGAGGTCAGCCCCTCCAGCCCAACAGGCCCGCGGGCGTGAATTTGTCAGTGGAGATGCCGATCTCGGCCCCCAGGCCGAACTCAAAACCATCTGCAAAGCGGGTCGAGGCATTGACCATAACCGAGCTGGAATCCACCTCGCGCAGAAACCGCATGGCGCGTTCGATGGTCGCGGGTAACGATCGAATCGGTGTGGCCTGGGAACCATAGCGATTGATATGAGCCATCGCCTCCTCGAGGCCCTGCACCACTCTGACGGCCAGAACCGGCGCCAGGTACTCTTCCTCCAGTCCTGCTCACTGGCCTCGGCCATTGCCGGCACCAAGGCGCGATTGCTCGGGCAACCGCGCAATTCCACACCGGCGTCCGCATATTCAGCAGCCAGACGGGCAACAGCTCTGGCGCACAGCTCTGCGCCACCAGCAGTGTCTCCATGGTGTTACAGGTGCCATAGCGCTGGGTTTTGGCGTTGATGGCAATATCCCGGGCCATCTGCAGGTCTGCGCCTGTGTCGATGTAGACGTGACAAACGCCGTCCAGATGCTTGATGACCGGGACCTTGGCATCACGACTGATACGTTCGATCAGCCCCTTACCGCCCCTGGGTACAATAACGTCTACAGAATCGGTCAGGGTGATGAGTGCTCCGACCGCGTCGCGATCGGCCGTATTGATCACCTGCACTGCCGTCCCCGGAAGACCCACTGACCTGCACCCCCTGCTCAATACAGGCGGCAATCGCCCTGTTGGATGCCAGCGCCTCCGACCCGCCACGCAGGATGGTGGCATTGCCCGATTTCAGGCAAAGGCTGGCCGCCTCTACGGTGACGTTGGGACGCGATTCATAGATGATGCCGATCACCCCCAGAGGCACTCGCATGCGTCCGACGGCGATGCCACTGGGCAAGGTATTCATGGCACTGATACTGCCCACCGGGTCGGGCAAGGCCGCCACCTGCGTCAAACCAGTCGAGCATGGCGTCCACCCGCGCGGGGGTGAGCTCAAGCCGGTCCAGCAAGGCCGGCGCGAGCTGCTTGTCGTGCCCCCGTGCCAGGTCATCCGCGTTGGCTGCTGCCAGCTGCCGGCGCTGCCCGTCCAGGGCCTCCCGCATGGCGAGCAAGGCCTGGTTGCGCACGGCGGTAGAGGCGGCGGCCACTTCCCTGCGATGCCGCCCGGGCAGCGAGACCCAGCTCGATCACGTACTGTTTGACATCCATCTTCGGTGGCCCGAAATTCGCGAGCGGGCGATTATACCTGAAGCCCGACAGACGCCGGCTAACGACTGCGCTCACAGGGAGAGACCGCCAGCCATGACAGCAGCGCCAAAAATCGAGTTTTTCTACGACTGCTCCAGCCCCTGGACCTATTTGGCGTTCACCCGCATAGTGCCACTGCGCAGACTTTGGGTGTCCCGGTTATCTGGCGCCCGATATTGGTAGGCGGCGTATTTAATGCCGTCAACCCGGCGGTCTATGCCGCGCGCGAAGCCCTGTTCACCGACGCAGGCCAACGCCCGCAAACTGGACTATTACCTCAAGGATATGAAAGACTGGGCACGATTGTGCGGGATCACAATCAACTGGCCCCAGGGCATCCGATCAACAGCGTCAAGGCAATGCGCGGTGCGCTTTATGCCGATGGGCAACACCGGCTGGTAGCCCTACTCACGGGCTGTATTCGAGACCTACTGGGGCAGCGCCACTCCGGACATCGCCAGCGACGAGGTGTTGGGTGATATCTGCGACCGCACAGGTCTGGACAGGGGCGGCTACTTCGCCGCTATTAATGCCCGCGGTATAAAGATCGCCTGCGATACAATACAGACGAGCTGATTGCCCGCGGCGGCTATGGGTCGCCAACGGTGTTCATTGACGATGACGACATGTATTTCGGCAATGATCGCCTGCCACTGATCGAATTTCGATCTGCGGCGATGCGGTGATCCCATAGTATGACAATCATTCTCATTCCCAGTTACACTATTCTCATCAACGACAGACTTCAGCAACCTGGTTCCACCGCCATGTATGTATGCGTTTGCAAGGGCATTACCGATACCCAGATACGCGCCGCCGTTCAGGACGGTGCCAGTTCGCTAAGGGAAATACGCAATCGCTGGGTGTCGCCAGTCAATGCGGCAAGTGCGGCATACTCACACGTCAGATTGTCCGTGAGTCCCTCAGCGATCAGGTCGACAACCAACAGCTGTTCTACGCGGTCAGCTAACCACCCAAACGAGTTCACACATCCATCTGGTGGGCCGGGTGCACGGTATATCCGGGTTGGCAGACCTTGCGACGTGCCGCAGACCAGTCTTCATTCGGCCGCCGCTGGCTCACCCCGGAGATGATAATCTTTTCGATTATCATTCAAAATAGCCTTTTCAATCAATAGCTTACATTGACTTAGCTCCTGCGCACCCCCAGACTATACATTGATTACTTCGATCAGTTACACGAGAGCAGACATATGAAAGGCGACGCAAAAGTTATCGAACACCTGAACAAGATACTGGGCAACGAACTGGTGGCCATTAACCAGTACTTTTTGCATGCCAGGATGTACAAGGATTGGGGCCTGCAGGAGCTCGGCGATCACGAGTACCACGAGTCTATCGATGAAATGAAGCACGCAGACTTACTTATCGAGCGCATCCTGTTCCTCGAGGGCCTGCCCAATTTGCAGGATCTCGGGAAACTGCTACATCGGCGAAAACACCGAGGAAATACTGAAGTGTGACCTCAAGCTGGAACACGAGGGCCATGTTGATCTCAAAGAAGCCATTGAGCATTGCGAATCGGTGCGCGATTACGTCTCGCGGGACTTGCTGCAGGGCATCATGGAATCAGAAGAAGAACACATCGACTGGTTGGAGACCCAACTGGGCCTGATAGATAAAGTTGGCCTGCAGAACTATCAGCAAACTGCCATGAATACCGTCAAGCCAGCATGATGCATCCGCCCGCTCGGTCGCAGTGACCAGGCGAGCGGGCCAGGCTTCGGAGGACCGACTTTACCGGGCTGGCCGGCCGAGACCTCAGCACCGGGACAAGCACCGGGGAATAAGCGGCGGGCAATGCCCCCAGCCTCGATCATCGCCAACTGATCAGGGCTGCCTGGTTCACTCTGCCGCAGGCCGCTCTGCAACCTCCGCTATCAGCGGCTTCAGTTCACCTTTCTCATGCATCTCGGTCACGATGTCGCAGCCGCCAATCAATTCGCCATCGATCCACAACTGGGGAAAAGTCGGCCAGTTGGCGTACTTGGGCAAATTCGCGCGAATCTCCGGGTTGGACAGTATATCCACGTAGGCGAAACGCTGACCGCACTCCATAAGCACTTGCACAGTACGAGCAGAAAACCCGCACTGGGGCTGATTCGGCGAACCTTTCATGTAGAGCAGCACGCCGTTACTCTCGATTTGATCCTTGATTGTGTCGATGATGTCCATTGCCTTTCCTGTCTCAGTTGATAAACGCCATATCTTACCCGGCAGTGGGGCGCCGCGTTTCTGTACTCTGGCTTCCTCATACCTCGGAGAGCACCCACACCCACTCACCCCAAAGCTTACGGCTTTCCCGCGGGCTGGGTATTCTACCCGGTATCTCAGCAAGTTTCCGCCCCGTTGCCAACCGGGTTTATAAGCGATATAGTAATCCATTACAGGCAGCCATCGCTGCCTTTTTGCGTTTTTAAGGGGTGCGAGACAGCATGTCAGCACTGATGCAAACTTACGCCCGCCTGCCGGTAACTTTCACTCACGGCGAAGGCGTCTACCTGTTTGATCGTGACGGTCGTCGTTATCTGGACGGTATCGCGGGCATAGGCGTCAACAGTTTGGGCCATGCCCATCCAGCTGTGACGGCAGCCATCGCCGAACAGGCCGCGAAGCTCATACACACGTCAAATCTCTACCATATCGAGACTCAGGAGCGACTCGCCCAGGCACTGGCGGAAGTCAGTGGAATGAGCCACTGTTTTTTTGGCAATTCCGGCGCTGAAGCCAATGAAGCGGCGATCAAGCTGGCGCGGCTTTACGGCCACCACCGCAAGGTCGCCAAACCTGCCATCATCGTACTTGAGGGAGCATTTCACGGGCGCACGCTTGCCACTCTGAGCGCCACCGGCAACCGCAAAATTCAAGCCGGCTTTGGCCCACTGGTGAGTGGCTTTGTGCGCGCACCTCGCAATGATATCGACGCGCTGCAGCAGATCGCCGGACACAACCCGGACGTGGTTGCCATACTGCTGGAGCCCATTCAGGGAGAGGGTGGCGTGGTGCCGCTTGACGCCAGCTATTTGCGTGAAATCAGGGCCCTCTGCGACAGGCAATCATGGCTGCTGATGTTTGATGAAGTGCAAAGTGGCAACGGGCGCAGCGGTAACTACTTTGCCTACCAGGGCCTGAATCTGACACCCGACGTGGTCACTACTGCCAAAGGGCTGGGAAATGGCGTGCCGATAGGGGCCTGCCTGGCCACCGGCATCGGCGCAGAGGTGCTTGGACCGGGGCAACACGGCTCCACCTATGGTGGCAATCCACTCGCCAGCGCTGCGGGGCTCACCGTCGTCAACACAATCAGAGACCAGAAGCTTGCCGCCCATGCCGCTGCGATGGGGGACCTGTTCCGGGCTACACTGATGCAACAGTTGAACACGCCAGCGGCCATCGTCGAGCTGCGCGGGTGCGGCCTCATGCTGGGCATCGAACTACCGCGACCCTGCGGCGAACTGGTCGGACAGGCCCTGGAACGGGGCCTGTTGATCAACGTCACCGCCGGCAACACGATCCGACTCTTACCCCCTCTGGTGATCAGTCAGCAGGAAACACAGCTGCTGGCCACTGGCATCGCAGCACTGATCAACAATTTCTGACACCCCCTCAACACAATAACAGGCAGGATAGTAATGGCTGGCCCTAGGCATTTTTTGACCCTTCTGGATTTTACCGCCACAGAACTCGATGCAATGATCCAGCGGGCGATCGAACTCAAGCGCGTGCATCGTGCGGGAGAAGAGCAGCGCAGTCTCGGCGGGAAGGTTCTGGGAATGATCTTTGCCAAGTCCTCCACCCGCACCCGGGTTTCTTTCGAGGCCGGGATGGCGCAACTGGGCGGTCACGCAATGTTTTTATCCCCACAAGACACACAACTGGGCCGCGGCGAGCCCGTGGAAGACTCTGCCCGAGTGATCTCCTCGATGGTGGATATCATTATGATCCGCACCTTCGGCCACACTATCGTAGAGCGATTCGCCGCCTGCTCCAGGGTACCGGTGATCAACGCGCTGACCGATGACTACCACCCCTGCCAATTGCTGGCAGACGTACAGACCTACACGGAACACCGCGGCAGTATTCGCGGCAGCAGCGTTTGCTGGGTAGGGGACGGCAACAACATGTGTCAGTCATATATTAACGCCGCGAGGCAGTTCGACTTCGAACTGCGCATCGCCTGCCCGCCGGGGTTCGAACCCGATGCCGAGCTGCTGGCAGAAAACCGGGACCGGGTCAGGGTGATTCACGACCCCGCACAGGCCGCCACGGGCGCCCACCTGGTGGTGACCGATGTCTGGGCGTCCATGGGACAGGAATCAGAGCAGCAGGAACGCGCCGCATTATTCGCGCCTTATCAGGTGGACGCCGAGTTGATGACTCGGGCCGATAGCCAGGCCCTGTATATGCACTGCCTGCCAGCCCACCGGGGGGAGGAAATCAGCGCAGAGCTCATGGACGCTGCAGACACGGTTATCTGGGATGAGGCCGAGAACCGGCTGCACGCCCAGAAGGCACTGATGGAGGCTCTGCTACTCAGCTGAGCACCAGACTCAGGGTCATAACCAGCGCCCTTTGATATGCAAAAATAATCGGTTGACTCGAGCAGCAGCGAGACAGCGCCAGCCAAACCCCTGCCCGGCCAACAGTCGCGGGGGCTGGACGGTTAGCGTTCGCCTACTCTCCGGCCTATCCACAACTTACCCACAACTTAACCCCAGCGTCATACTCTTGCAATGTGCTCTAATTCGCATTATCTTGTGTGCCAATTGCCACGTACCCCCTACATATAGCGTTTTCATCGATTAAAATACAACCAAAGTAAAGCCAGAGCACAGCCAGAGCACAGTCAGAGCACAGTCAAAGCACAACCAGGGTACAACCACAGTACAACCACAACACAGACACCGGGGCCCATCCGCAGCTGACGCACGAGCAACGCGATCAACCCAGAACAATAAGGCCAGCAGGCCACTACGGAGAACACATGCAAACAGACATCAACCAGACCGACACCAGTAAAGATATCAGTGCGCCGCAGCAGCCAAGCGCCAGCATCAGCGCCGGTATCGCCGCCACGGCTCCGGGGCAATTGCGCGTTATCAAACGCAACGGCACTGTGGTGCCCTTCGAGGGCAGCAAGATTTCCGTGGCCATCACCAAGGCCTTTTTGGCCGTGGAGGGAGGCACTGCTGCTGCCTCCAGCCGGATACACGAGACGGTGGCGAAACTGACCGAGCAGGTCATAGCCACTTTTCAGCGCCGGATGCAGTCTGGCGGAACAATCCACATTGAGGATATTCAGGATCAGGTCGAGTTGTCGCTGATGCGCTCCGGCGAGCACAAGATTGCGCGAGACTATGTGATCTACCGGGAAGAGCAGGCCCGCAAGCGGGCGGCCCGCCAGGCTCTGTCACCGGCGGCGCAGAAGGCCGCAGGCGGTATTACTGTAGTCCAGCTCGATGGCAGCAGAGCACCCCTGGATCTGGAGCGCCTGCACACTATTGTTACCGAAGCCTGTGCCGGTTTGACCGACGTCACCGAATCACAAATTATCGATGAAGCACTGAAAAATCTTTACGATGGTGTGTCTGCTCAGGAACTGAGCACATCTCTGGTCATCACTGCCCGCACCCTGATCGAGCAAGAGCCCAACTATTCCTATGTGGCAGCCCGTCTGCTCTGCGACAACCTGCGAGCGGAGGCGCTGAATTTCCTCGGTGTCGCCGCCAGTGCCACTCAAGCCGATATGACTACCCTGTACAGCCGCGCTTTGAGCGCCTACGTGGCCCGCGGCATAGAATTGGAATTGCTGGCGCCAAACCTTGGGGACTTCGATCTGGAGCGACTCGGTGCAGCCCTGTTGCCGGACCGCGATTTACAGTTCACCTACCTGGGTCTGCAGACCCTGTACGACCGCTATTTTATCCACAGTGACGGCGTACGCATCGAGCTGCCGCAGATATTTTTCATGCGCGTGGCCATGGGACTGGCCACTGAAGAAGACGACCGCAATGCCCGGGCAATAGAGTTCTATGAATTGCTGTCGTCCTTTGATTACATGAGCTCCACACCGACGCTGTTCAATGCCGGAACCCTGCGCCCGCAGCTGTCCTCCTGCTACCTCACCACGGTGCCGGACGACCTGTACGGCATCTACGGTGCCATTCAGGACAATGCGATGCTGTCCAAATTTGCCGGCGGACTGGGCAACGACTGGACACCCGTGCGGGCACTGGGAGCCTATATCAAGGGTACCAACGGCAAGTCGCAGGGCGTCGTGCCGTTTCTCAAAGTGGTCAACGATACCGCAGTAGCAGTAAACCAGGGGGGCAAGCGCAAAGGCGCTGTTTGTTCTTACCTGGAAACCTGGCACATGGACATTGAGGAGTTTGTAGAGCTGCGCAAGAACACTGGCGATGACCGGCGGCGCACCCATGATATGAACACTGCCAACTGGATCCCGGATCTGTTTATGAAGCGGGTATTCGACGACGGTGAGTGGACCCTGTTTTCACCCAACGATGTGCCTGACCTGCACGACCTGTACGGAAAGCCCTTTGAAGAGCGCTACCAACAGTACGAGGAGATGACCCGCCGCGGCGAACTGAAGTTATTTAAAACCGTCAAGGCCGCCAACCTCTGGCGCAAAATGCTCGGCATGCTGTTTGAAACCGGCCACCCCTGGATGACCTTCAAGGACCCGTGTAACCTGCGATCGCCGCAGCAACATGCAGGCGTCGTGCACTCCTCTAACCTCTGCACCGAAATCACTCTCAATACCAACAAGGACGAGATAGCCGTTTGCAACCTGGGTTCGGTCAATCTGCCACAGCACATCGGTGAGAACGGGCTCGATCTCGACAAATTGAAAAAGACCGTCACCACCGCCGTACGCATGCTCGACAACGTCATCGATATTAACTATTACTCAGTGCCTCAGGCCGAAAACTCCAACCAGTTGCACCGCCCGGTAGGTCTGGGCCTGATGGGCTTCCAGGATGCGCTTTACAAACAGCATCTGGCATACGGGTCGGATGAGGCGGTAACGTTTGCCGATCGCTCGATGGAGGCGATCAGCTATTTTGCGATCGAGGCGTCCAGCCAACTCGCGGTTGAACGCGGCAGCTATGCCAGCTACCAGGGCTCACTCTGGAGCGAAGGCGTTTTCCCCATTGACTCGCTGGAGCGCCTGATCGAGCACCGTGGAGAAAAGTACATCGACGTCGATCGCAGCCAATCGCTGGACTGGGATAGCCTCCGCAGCCGGGTGCAGATCCAGGGCATGCGCAATTCCAACGTGATGGCGATAGCCCCCACCGCGACCATTGCCAATATCACCGGCGTGTCCCAGTCGATTGAGCCGACATACCAGAACCTGTACGTGAAATCCAACCTGTCGGGCGAATTCACAGTGGTGAATCCCTACCTGGTTCGTGATCTCAAGGCCCTGGACCTCTGGGACGGAGTGATGGTTAATGATCTCAAATACTTTGACGGCAGCGTGCAGTCAATCGACCGTATTCCCGATGACGTCAAAGCGATTTATGCGACAGCCTTTGAGGTGGAGCCGCGCTGGCTGGTGAACGCCGCCAGCCGGCGTCAGAAGTGGATTGATCAGGCTCAGTCCCTGAACCTCTATATCAATAATGCCAGCGGCAAAAAACTGGATATTACCTACCGAATGGCCTGGTACAGTGGGCTCAAGACCACTTATTACCTGCGCTCACTGGCGGCCACCGGCGCCGAAAAATCGACTATCGATACAGGCCAGCTCAATGCGGTGTCCTCCGGTAACGCAGCGCCACAACCGGCTCCCGTGCCAGAGGCCTGCTCGCTGGACGACCCGGACTGTGAGGCCTGCCAATAGGCAGGCCCCGCAACCAATGAAGTCGCTGAAAAATATTACGACAGACATGAACAGCAGAATGATTACAACAGGGGAAGTAAGACAATGTTGAGTTGGGACGATTATCACCAGGAGGATAACGCAACAGATATAGCTGCGGCAGCCGATGCTGCGGCAGCCGTTGCTGCGGCAGGCGCCCCTGCGGCAAAGTTTGCCGAGCCGGGGAACTCTGCAACTCACGCAGGCACGACAGCTTCGGCTGAGACCGCCGCCATGACAACCGTTAGCCCGCAACCTGTCGACACCGCAACACTGTCGGCTGAGACACCGCCGCCCGCGGTGGTGGTCGAGAACATCAACAAGGCCGTCAAAGCCATCGAGAACCTCGATGTTGATGCGGGACTGGAAGAGCTGGAAATGGGTGCTGCCCGGGTCTCGGTAGATGAAAAGGCCATGATCAATTGTCGGGCAGACCTCAATCAACTGGTGCCCTTCAAATACGACTGGGCCTGGCAGAAGTATATCGACGGTTGTGCCAATCACTGGATGCCACAAGAGGTCAACATGACCGCAGACGTGGCCACCTGGAAAAACCCCGAGGGGCTCACCGAAGATGAGCGTCGTATCGTCATGCGCAACCTGGGTTATTTCTCTACCGCCGATTCCCTGGTCGCCAACAACCTGGTGCTGGCAATTTACCGCCTCATCACCAACCCGGAGTGCCGCCAGTATCTGCTGCGCCAGGCTTTCGAGGAGGCCATTCACACCCACGCCTACCAGTACTGCATCGAGTCACTGGGAATGGACGAGGGCGAGGTATTCAACATGTACCGGGAAGTCCCGTCGGTCGCTAAAAAAGCCGCCTGGAGTCTGAGCCACACCCACGAGTTGTCTGACCCGACGTTCAACACTGGAACGGCCGAAAACGATCAGACTCTGTTGCGCAACCTCATCGGCTTTTATGCGGTAACGGAGGGTATTTTCTTTTATTGTGGCTTTAGCCAGATTTTATCCATGGGACGGCGCAATAAGATGACCGGTGTTGCCGAGCAGTTTCAGTACATTCTGCGCGATGAATCCATGCACCTGAACTTCGGCATCGACGTGATCAACCAGATCAAGCTGGAGAATCCGCACCTCTGGACCGAAAAGTTTCAGCAGGAAACCATCCAGATGATCCTGGAAGGCACCCAACTGGAGATCGAATACGCGCGCGATACCATGCCGCGCGGCGTGTTGGGCATGAATGCGGCCATGATGGAAGAGTACCTGCATTTCATCGCCAACCGCCGTCTGGTGCAACTGGGGCTACCCGAGCAATTCCAGGGCGCCCAGAACCCGTTCCCGTGGATGTCGGAAATCATGGATTTGCGCAAGGAAAAGAACTTCTTCGAAACCCGGGTCATCGAATACCAGACCGGCGGCGCCCTCACCTGGGATTAGGGCCTGATCAAGCCAGTCCTGGCGCCGCCCTCGGGCGGCCCACCCTCAGGAGGGATGCGTCATGGATAACAGCAATAAAGACCCACAGGACAACGAAACCGTCCTAATGGCCCTGGATCAGATCAGCCAGACGGTTGATGTGATGAACAGCGTGGTAAACCGGCTGCGCACGTACCTGGTCCACAGAGAACACCGACCCGATGCCACCCCGGATCTGGAGCGAGATATGGCTGCTGACCGCGTGCTGCACTGAGGTCACGCACCGAACGGGCTGTAACGGATCAGTCTGAGTCACCGGGAAACGGCGGCAGATCAAAGCGCTTGCGCAGGAACCTGGCGATACCATCTTCATTGTGATGACCGATGACCGCATTGGCGGCCGCCTTCACAATCGGCTTGGCGTTCTCCGGTGCATAAGACTCGTCGGCCAGCTCAAACATGCTGAGATCGTTATCACTGTCCCCAAAACACAGCACTCGCTCAACGCCTAGTTGCGCTTTCAGAATAGAGATAGCCCCTCCCTTGCTGGCCTCGCCGTGGTGAATGTCCAGCCACTTCAAATCACCACCTTCCACCGCGATGCCGCTGTAGGCGATTAGCCCTGGTTCATCGGCAACCAGTCCGGCTATTGCATCAATCGCTCCCGGCAATCCGAGAGCACTGATGTTGCTGATATCGGCTTCCGCCGGCAACTGCGCAGCGGGCAACACGGCAACCCCCTCTCGCAGGGCAAAATCCCGCGCCAGCGTAGCCTCGATATCATGCTGCAGCGGCGGATGATAAATCGCGTGGCGGCCACCCGGTTCAAGGGTAAAGATAAACGGTGTCAAACCCTGGGCCAGCACTGCTTCCAGAATATGTTGAATTTCCGACTGGGTAAGGCAGTTGGTATAGCTGTAGCCGTTCTCTTGCGGCGCCCAGATCATCACCCCGTTTTTGTAGATATGCGGTAGTTCAAAGCTGTGACCTGCCAGGATATCCCGGGCTGCATGCAGCGTGCGCCCGGTTGCTACCGTATACGCAATGCCCCGCAGCGACAATTCCCGCAAGGTATCGCGGGTGTAGGGCGAGATCGCCGAGTCGCGACTGAGCAGGGTGCCATCGAGATCAAAAACTATCAGTTCCACATTTTCTCCTGCAGCGCTGGGCGGATGAACATGGGGCGACATCTCCTGTGCGCGTCCTGCGCGGCGCGTCCTGCGCGCGGACCACCCTGAAGCGAAAGACAGGCGCTGTTTCACCATGCCAAAAGCGCCAGTATTACGTGTTGGCCGGCCGATCACAAACCGTACAGGTGATTACCGGCCCGGGTTCGACGGCGCGTCAGCCGCGGAATCAGCCCATCCTGAACACATGTTTGCGCTGTAAACTTCCCCTTTCCCCAACCGACGTTGCCCGGTACAATATGGCCCCGCTGCGGCTCGCGCCACAGCCACCAGACACAGAAGACCGCATCGGTCCCCACCTTCCCAAACAGGACTTTCGACATGATCTACCAGAGTGATGCACTCACGGTGAAACGCCTAGAGGGCGACATCGCCGAGTTGAATTTTGACCTGCAAGGCGAATCCGTCAACAAATTCGACCAGGCCACTGTGACCAGCCTCACGGCAGCGCTCGACGCGCTGGAGGCCGAGCATGGCATTCGCGGTTTGCTGGTCACCAGCGCCAAGCCGGTGTTTATCGTCGGTGCGGATATCACCGAGTTCACCAGCCTGTTCGGTGCCACGGTGGACGAGATCAAGCCCTTCACCGGGACCAACAATGCCAACTTCAATCGACTGCAGAATCTGCCCTACCCCAGCTGTGCGGTCATCAACGGCTTTGCCATGGGGGGCGGCCTGGAAATCTGTCTGGCCTGCGATTTCAGAGTCATGAGCACGGCGGCAAAAGTAGGCCTGCCCGAGACCAAGCTGGGTATCCTGCCCGGCTGGGGCGGCACGGTGCGACTGCCACGACTTATTGGCGTTGACGAGGCCGTCATGTGGATGGCAACCGGCAAGGAACAGCGAGCAGACGACGCTCTCAAGGCGGGGGCGGTAGACGCCGTTGCTGCGCCGGAGCAGCTGCATGACGCGGCGATGGAGACGCTGCAGGGGGCGATTGACGGCAAACTCGACTACGCCCGGCGGCGCGTCGTGAAGAGCAGCCCGCTACCCCTGAATGATACTGAAGCCACCATGGCCTTCTTCACCATCAAGGGCATGGTCGGCCAGCAGGCGGGCCGCAATTATCCCGCACCGGTCAAGGTCGTTGATGTCATCGAAGCCGCGAGAGGCATGAACCTCGAAGCCGCATTAGATGTCGAGGCGCAGGCCTTTGCCGAGCTCGCCACGACTGACGTGGCGGCCGCCCTGGTCGGCGTGTTTCTGGCCGACCAGCTGCTGGGCAAAAAAGCCAAAGAATGGGAAAAGCGGGCCGACAAGAAAATCGAGCGCGCCGCGGTGCTGGGCGCTGGCATCATGGGCGGCGGCATTGCCTACCAGTCCAGCCTGCGTGGCATCCCTATCAAGATGAAGGATATTGCCCAATCAGGCCTGGATCTGGGCCTCAGCGAAGCCAATAAATTGCTATCCAAGCGGGTCGCGCGGGGGCGTATGACACCAGACAAGATGGGCGAGGTACTGAACAATATCGACCCCACCCTGAGCTATGAGGGCTTTGACGCGGTAGATATCGTCATCGAAGCGGTAGTCGAGAACCCCAAAGTTAAACACGCCGTACTGGCAGAAACCGAGCAGCAGCTCAGCCCCGATGCGATCCTGGCATCCAATACCTCGACTATTTCAATTACCCATCTGGCAACAGCACTGCAGCGTCCGGAAAACTTCTGCGGCATGCACTTCTTCAACCCGGTGCACGCGATGCCGCTGGTTGAGGTCATTCGGGGTGAGAAATCCTCCGACACGGCCATTGCGCGTACCGTGGCTTACGCAAACCGCATGGGCAAGAAGGCCGTGGTGGTTAAAGACTGTCCCGGATTTCTGGTCAACCGGGTGCTGTTCCCCTATTTCGATGGCTTCTCCAAGTTACTGCGTGACGGAGCCGACTTCCAGGCCGTAGACAAGACCATGGAACGCTGGGGCTGGCCGATGGGGCCCGCCTACCTGATGGACGTGGTAGGCATCGATACCGGTGTCCATGCCGCAGGTGTTATGGCGGAGGGTTTCCCTGACCGTATGCAGATGGACTTCAAGACCGCCACTGAAATCATGTTCGAAAACGAGCGACTCGGCCAGAAGAGCGGCAAGGGCTTTTATGAGTACGTGCCCGACAAGCGCGGCAAACCGAAGAAAACCGTAAGCGAAGAGACCTACGCGCTGATCGAGCCTGTAGTCGGAGCACGCACTGAGTTTGAACGCGAGGATATCGTTGCCCGCATGATGCTGCCGATGGCCACCGAACTGGCACGCTGCCTGGAAGAGGGCATTGTCGGCAGTGCCGCTGAGGCGGATCTCGCCTTGTTATACGGCATCGGATTCCCCCCTTTCAGAGGTGGCGTTTTCCGCTGGATCGATACGGTCGGCCTCGCCCACATCGCCGAGGCCTCAGAGAAATTCGCCCACCTGGGCAAGAGCTATGAGCTCACCGACGGCATGAAGGCCAAACTGGCTGCCGGCGAAACCTACTACTGAGCATCAGGTGCAAAAAGGAGAATGACGGTGAGTGTGAATTCCAGAGACGCAGTAATAGTCGACTACGCCCGCAGTGCCATGGGCCGGTCAAAAGGCGGGTGTTTTCGCAATGTCCGCGCCGACGACCTGTCGGCTGGTGTTATCAAAGGCCTGCTGGCGCGCAATGAAGCCCTGGACCCGGCTGAAATCGACGACCTTATCTGGGGCTGCGTGATGCAGCGCGACGAGCAGGGCATGAACCTGGGGCGCGTGCTGGTACTGACGGCACAACTGCCGTTCAGCATCCCCGGCCAAACCGTTAACCGGCTGTGCGGCTCGTCCATGAGCGCATTGCAGTCAGCGGCCGCCAACATCATGGCCGGCATCGGTGATGTTTACCTGGTGGGCGGCGTCGAGCATATGGGTCACCTTCCGATGATGGAGCACGTGGACCCTAACCCGCGGATGGGCCTCAATGTGGCCAAGGCCGCCGGGATGATGGGTATGACCGCCGAGTACCTGGCCCTGCTGCACGGTATTGGTCGCGAACAACAGGATGCCTTCGGGCTGCGCTCGCACCAACTCGCCCACAAGGCAACGGTCGAAGGGAAATTCGCGCGCGAAATCATTCCCATTGAGGGCCACGACGAGAATGGCGCACTCATTGCCGTTACCGAGGACGAAACCATTCGCCCGGAAACGACTCTCGAGGGGCTCGCCAGTCTGCCACCGGCTTTCAACCCACAGGGTGGCACCGTAACGGCTGGCACCTCATCCCAGATCGCTGATGGTGCTTCGGCGATGCTGGTCATGTCGGCGGAAAAAGCCCAGGCCCTGGGCCTGACGCCCATCGCCCGTATCAAAGGCATGGGGCTGGCTGGCGTCGACCCTTCCATTATGGGTTACGGCCCGGTGCCGTCGACCCGCAAGGCCCTGAAAAAGCTCGGCCTCAGCATCGGGGATATCCAGACTGTAGAGCTCAATGAAGCTTTTGCTGCTCAGGCTCTGCCGGTGCTCAAAGACCTGGAACTACTGGACGATATGGATACCAAGGTGAACTTGCACGGCGGCGCGATCGCCCTCGGCCACCCCTTTGGCTGCTCGGGCACGCGGATCACAGGCTCTTTGCTCACGGTTATGCAGGAGCAGGATACCACCCTGGGCGTATCCACCATGTGTATCGGCCTCGGCCAGGGCATCACCACGGTCCTGGAGCGGCTCTGAGCCGGTCCGTGACCGACAGGTAGCCTTTGACCCCGCGGGGCGTTGTCGCTACTCTTGGCTGCGTGTTTCCCGGCACGCACCTCGCGGGTGTAGTTCAATGGTAGAACCGGAGCTTCCCAAGCTTCTAATGTGGGTTCGATTCCCATCACCCGCTCCAAAATCAGGAAAGAGCCCCATGGGGCCTTTTGCCGTTTAAGTGTTTTTCTGCCGATTGGCGGACAAACCGGCTGCGACCCGGCGTCCGGACAGTCACTGTGAACTGGCCTTGAGCGGCCGTCCACCGTTATACCAACCGCGCCGATATCCGGGTCTGCATCTGAGCCTGACCTAAAAATTGACACCGCCATAACCCACTCCTACTCTTATTCCATACAATAAGAAGCATGGGTTCTGTTTCCGATGTTCAGCCGTAAGTCACTGCCCAAGAGTAAACGCTTCAAACGGCCCTGTAGTCCGAACTTCCCAGCACAGTGTCGGGACCGCCCGCTCCGGCGGCGACTCTCCCGCAGTCACGCTAGCTGTTCTGTCCATTACTAATAATCAAGGAACAACCATGAGCCCAAACTGTGCCCGCAATTTCAGCCCGCTGCGTCTGGCTGTCTCCGCGGCAACGCTGTTACTTTTCAGCATCGACACCTATGCCCAGTTGGAGGAGGTCATCGTGACCGCCCAGAAGCGGGCGGAATCGGCCCAGGATGTGCCTATTGCGATCACCGCTTTTGACGATGAGGCACTGACAGCCAAGCAGATCGTCGGCTTTGCGGACATGCGCTTTGCCGCCCCCAATGTCAGTTACACCAAGGCCAACTTTACCGGCAATAACTTTCAAATTCGCGGCGTGGGAACCAACCTCGTTGCCGCCTCCGCAGACAACGGGGTCGGTGTGCATGTCAACGAAGTGCCCCTGATCTCGCCCCGCTTATTCGAAACCGAGTATTTCGATGTGGAGCAGGTGGCCGTGTTACGCGGTCCGCAGGGAACGCTTTATGGCCGCAACTCCACCGGCGGCGCCGTCAACATGATCACGCGCACAGCGCATACCGAAGGCATCGAGGCAAACCTGGAAGCACAGTACGGCAACTACGATCACATGCGAATCAATGGCGCGCTAAATATCCCGCTGGGCGACAGCTTTGCCATGCGTTTTGCGGGACTCTGGCTGGACCGGGAGGGCTACACGGAAAACGTTTTCGATGGCAGCGATGTCGACGGTCGCGACCAGTATGCGCTGCGCGCCTCCTTCAGCTGGATGCCTGGCGACAACACCACCATCGACCTGATGCTGTCTTATTTCGATGAGGACAGCACCCGAACCCGCAGCCAGAAAACCACCTGCCACAACGATCCCAGTGGCCTGCTGGGCTGCCTGCCCGACCGGCTGGACTTTGATCAACCCAACCCCTCGTCTACCCTGGCCAATATTCTGTCCTCCGACGCGATACTCGGGCCCCTCGGAGCCTTCGAATTGGGCAACAATTTCCGCAGTCCAACACCGCGTGACTACCGCAAAGTGTACTCCGACCGGGCGCCAGGCTACGAGGCGGATGAGACGCTGGTCACCCTGCACATCAACCACGAGCTGGAGAACTACACGCTTGCCCTGGTCGCCGGCTACCAGGACACCACGGTTAATTCGCAACAGGACTACCAGTGGAATGTGGGCGAAGCCACGCCGGTGCCCGACCTGCTGCCCCTGGTCGCCCCACAAACCTACGAGCAACTCTATGCCAACGGCTGGCCCATCTCGGCGCCCTCAAACAACTCCACCGGCATCATTGGCGGCAATATCGACGCTTTCAACGCCGGTTTCGAGGCCTACGATCAGAGCAATCAGGAGTCCGAGCAGTACTCGCTGGAGGCCCGCATCCAGTCCGACTTTGACGGCCCCGTCAACTTCCTGGTGGGTGGCTTCTGGATGGATGTCGACCTGGACAACCAGTACTGGGTCTTTGCCACGGGGCTTGATTACTTTTCGGCCGTCTTTCCTGCAGCGGCACTGGGGGCGGATGCTACCGGCTGGGTGGCACCACAGTTCAACAACTCCACCGATGCCTACAGTATCGAGTCTCAGGCTGTATTTGGGGAAATTTACTACGACTTCACCGACCGGCTGAAGCTGACCGTCGGCGCACGCTACACCATCGATACCAAGGAAATCAGCGATCGCCAGTTCCTGCTCAATAATGATCTCACCACCGGTGCCCCGCTGCTGCAAGCCCTGAATGCCGATCAACCCATACCGGTGCCGTCCCGAGACGCCAAGGAGGAGTGGAAGGAATACACCGGGAGGATCGTGCTGGACTGGGCGATGACCGATGACTCGCTACTCTATGCCTCCCTGTCCAGAGGCTACAAGGGCGGCGGCTTTAACCCGCCATTCGACCCGGTGCAATTTCCGGGCACCGCCGCTGAATTTGCGCCGGAATTCGTCGATGCCTACGAAATAGGCATCAAGAACACGCTCTTCGACGGCACGCTGCAGGCTAACCTGACGGCGTTCTTCTACGACTATCAGGACATGCAGATCTCCAAAATCGTCAACCGCACTTCCTTCAATGAAAACACCGATGCCGAGATCTACGGCGCCGAGGCTGAATTCATGTGGGCACCCAATGAGCGCTGGCTGCTCAATGCGAACTTCGCGTACCTGCACGGCGAGGCACTGGATTTCGAGAGTGTGGATACGCGCGACCCCACCGACGGGCGCGACGATGTCACCCTGATCAAGGATCTGAGCAACGCCTCCAACTGCGTTGTCATGATCGACCCGGAGACCTTCGGCGCAGTGGCAGGCTCCCAGTTCAGCTCTTGTGCCGCGCTCGCTGGCGCTGGCCTGCCCGTCACCGACGGCATTTCACTCAACCTCGACGGCAACCAACTACAAAACTCGCCGGAGTGGTCGGCCAGCCTCGGGGCACAATATACCTTCTTCCTGCCCCAGGATTATAGATTGTCGATGCGAGTGGATTACTACTGGCAGGACGAAATGTATTCCCGGGTGTTCAACAAGAACATCGACCGCATTGATGCCTGGGACATCTGGAATGCGCAGGCCAATCTCTGGTCTCCCGACGACACCTGGTATGTGCGCGCCTTTGTGAAGAATATCAACGATGACGACAATATCGTGGGCATGTATGTGACCGACCCATCATCCGGACTGTTTACCAATGTTTTCACCATCGAGCCGCGCACCTACGGCCTCGCGATAGGTTATAACTTTAACTGAGGGGTAATATCAGCAAGCGGGTGCGGGCCCGCCCGTCACCCTCATCAGGCCTGGGTGGAGAGAGACCGGTCGATGGCCCGCAGCGCTGTGAGCAGGCCCTCGCCCGAGTGTGCTGAAGCGAGGAAATACTCCTCGGCAATGGGCGCTATCGCGCAGCGCGCGGGCAGGTCTTCTCCCTGCTCCAGCGCCTGGTATAGTCGCGGTACAAATATAAACTGCAGCCACTGGGGCAGGGTGAGCGTGTCAATACAAAACGGCTGCGACGATAGCAGCGCCTCCGCCGGCGGCGGTTCCTGCTCCCACAGGTTCAACTGCCGCAGCTGGGCCTCGATATCGATCAGCAATGCTGCCACTTCGGTGCGCATACACTCCATCAAACAACCGTCCGTAACTGTGACTTTATTCAACGCCCTACTGTAGCTGAGAGCGGCGCGCACCGCGACTTTAGGGATCGGCAGGCGGACTCAGGCTGGGCTCATAACGACAGTATTGTCACGGCTGACAGCCTCTTCCTGCTACTGCGTCACGCCGAGATCCCGCCGAAACGGTGGCAGTGAATCGAGAATAGCGCGGCCATAGCGCCGGGTCATCACCCGACGGTCCAGCAGGGTCACCCGGCCTGTATCGGTTTCGGTACGCAACAGGCGGCCGCAGGCCTGAACCAGGCGCAGTGCCGCGTCGGGGACGCTGATTTCCATAAACGGATTGCGACCCTGCGCTTCGACCCATTCCGCCAATGCCGCCTCTATGGGGCTGTCGGGTACGGCGAAGGGCAGTTTGGCTATCACCACGTGACGACAGTAGTCGCCGGGCAAGTCCACCCCTTCAGCAAAACTGGCCAGACCAAAAATAACACTGCCTTCACCTGCGTCTATCGCCGCACGATGGCGCCGGAGGATGTCCTGCTTACTGTATTCTCCCTGCATCAGAATGAGGTCAGCGAGGCTGCCTGTGAGGCCCTCGTAAACATCCTGCATCTGGCGGCGCGAAGAGAACAAAACCAGACTGCCCTCATCGCGAGCAAGCAGATCGGGCAACAGGTCAATAATGGCCTGGGTATGTGCGGGGGCGTCGCCCGGATCACAGGCCATAGCGGGGACGACCAGGGTTGCATTGCTGTAGTTAAACGGACTCTGCACCACTTTATAGACGGCATCCCGCGGCGCCCCAGAGTGGAGAATAAAACGCTCAAAGGAGGCCAGCGCGGTAATCGTCGCAGAAGTAACGACAACCCCGGCAGCCCGGGACCACAGGCAATCCTGGAGAATATCAGCGGCAAGGATCGGACTACAGCGCAGCTCATAGCCGACCTGATTGCCGGTAGACAAGCGGGTTATCCAGCGCGCCATAGGGGGCTCTTCTGTACCGCCACCGCCAGCGTAGGCCTGCCACAACTCGTAGGTGCCCTGCGCCCGACCCAGCATACCCCCCACCATCAGATGCAAGGTTTCGGTCGTCTCTTTGTCCATCCCCGGCAGACCATCGTCAAGCTCGTCTTCCAGCGCCCTCTCCAACTGATCAAGCGCCGCGGTGATGCGTCGGAACTGGCCTTCGAGCACGGCAGCTGCAGGCTGCAACACGGGAGGAACCTGGCCATGAGGGAAGCGCAGCTGCGACTCATCCCGACGCTGCTCCTGATCCGCCTCCTCGAACAAACCCGCGACCACCTGCTCGGCATTCTGTAAGCTTTCCGCTGCCTCATCCATCGCTGTGGTCAGCTGCTCCAGGGTTGAGCCCATCCCCTGCAGCGCCGCCAGGCTCTGGGCAGACTGGGACAATAGACTGTGGCTGTCCTGCAACCACTGCCCGGTCGTATGCAGTCGGCAGAAGCTGGCGAAATGCGAGAGGGCTTTGTCCGGCAGATGATGACCCTCGTCAAAAATATAAATGCTGTCTTCCGGATCGGGCAGAATAGCACCGCCCCCGAGGGCAAGGTCGGCCAGGGTGAGATCGTGATTGGTGACGATGATATCGGCGTTCTGAAGCGCCTCCCGGGCACGAAAAAAGCTGCACTGGCTTATGTTGGGACAGCGCCGGCCGCTACATTGGCTGTTATCGCTGGTCGCCGGAAACCAGATCTCGTCGGTGACACTATCCGTCCAGTTATCCCGGTCGCCGTCCCATTCTCCCCTGGCCAGCCCGGTCAGCATCGCATTGTAGGCCGAGAGGGCACCGGCACTCATTGTTGCCCCCGGGTCATCGGGGTACAGTGCCAGCGGCGTCCCGTCGCCCTGCCCCAGCAAGCGATCCAGCTTCGACAGGCAAACATAGCGACGACGCCCCTTGGCGAGCGCGAAGCTGAAATCCAGGCCGCTATGGCGCCTGATATCCGGCAAGTCCTTGTTAATAAACTGTTCTTGCAGGGCCACCGTAGCCGTGGCGACCACCAGTCGTTTGGCTAGCGCCATAGCCACCGGGATAGCGGCCACCGCATAGGCGATCGTCTTCCCGGTGCCCGTACCGGCCTCGATAACACAGACCGCCGGCGCAGCACCGGCTGCCGCAGCATCGGCTGCCGCAGCATCGGCTGCCGCAGGGACGCCTGCCGCAGCATCGGCTGCCGCAGGGACGCCTGCCGCAGGTATTCGGGCAAGGGCGTTGGCAATCTCAGCAATCATCTGCCGCTGCCCCCAGCGCGGGGCCAGCGATTTGCTGTCCATCAGGGCAGCATAGGCATCTCTAATACGGGTCTTTAACTCATCACTGAGCAATGGTCACACCACCAGCGCCAGCTTGCTCTCCACAGCGTTGGCGTAGGTCGCCAGTGCGAAAGGCCGGTGCTCCGGTGGCAGCGCTTCCATCCGGGCGACAAATGCCGCTCTCGAGCAGGTGCCCGCTTCCCTGTATAGCGTATCGGGGACCGGTGCATCGTTGTTGAGCATCTGCCAGGCATAAATGTTAGTCGGGTGCAGGCAGTACGAGCGGATAATCTGTGCGTCGATTTCCGCCGCCACCGCATCTGCGGTGGCCAGCTCAGGGCCCAGAGGCGTACCAAACGAAACATGTACGTGACCCTTGCTACCCGAAATGCCTCTGGCGATCGAGTTTACATCCTCCTGCGCACCCTTCTTATAGCTGCCCTCAGCAGCCAAATGATAGAGCTCTCGGGCTTTGAGGCTATCGCAGGGATCCAGCTCATAGGAAATGGCGACCGGCACGATGCCGAGACTCGCGATGTGCTCGCCAAATTCCTGACTGCCTTTGTCACGGCTCATGCTCAACATCTTGATAACTGCAGATTCCGTTCTGTCGAGACCGTCCTTGGCGCGTCCCTCACGCTGGGCGATCCAGACCGGTTCACCCTCGACCAGCAATGAATGTTGAATGTACGCAGCAAGCTGCTTTGCATTAGCCAGCAGCTGTCTGGGCCCACTGACCTCACGCTTCACCAGGAAGCTCTTGTTGAGGCGCATCAAGTCGGACACCCAGGGCTTGGTCAGCAGGTTGTCCCCGATGGCGATACGCAAGGTGCCGTGGTCATGGGTGTGCAAGGCATAGTTGGTGAAGGCCGGGTCCATGGCAATATCCCGGTGATTGCTCATAAACAGGTATGGACGCTCGGCGTCCAGCTGGTCCAGGCCAGATACACTGAACCCATCTGTCGTATCGGCGATCATCTTTTCCAGATACCCCTTGATCACCAGTTGCATGTCATGAACGTCCGTAACGTGGCGCAATTGACGCTCCAGACGAAACCGGACCAATGATCTTGTCAGGCCGGGCGCAAGTCTCGCGATACGGCCGAGGCGAAAACTGGCGAGCGCATCGAGAAATTCGCGATCCACCATCAACCGCGCCAGCACACTGGCCACCTCAGCGTCGCGATAGGGGCGGATATCGACAAATGGATCGTCCAAGCAAACCTCCGAAGCCGCGAAAGCGGCACACAATACCCAAATTCCCCGGCTGAGTCACCAGCCGCGCCGCGGCGAAGCGACCACGGTGGCACTGGCTGCGGACTCCCGGAGGCAATGCGTCGGGTGCACGCTGTCGCTGCGTTTTCCACACGGCCATCCGGCGCATTCAGAGCGAGCCCGGAACGACTCAATTATCCACTCCGGAACGCTGACACAGGGGTCGTGTTTCTGCTACCCTTGCGCCGCATCTTTTGTGGCTTAACCGGTTCCGCATTTAGCTAGGCATTTAACTCGACAAGCAGCTCGACAAGCAGCTCGGTAAGCAGCCCGACATTCGGCCCGGCAAGCAGCCCATAACAATCAGCCCGTTAACAGGATCCGACCATGGAAGCCACCTCCGCCACCTTGATGACCTTTGGTCTCGCCATACTGCTGGCGAGCTGGATACTTATGTTGATCGTCTCCTGGAAGGAAGACTATGCCTGGGGGCTTTTTACCCTCTTGTTGCCCCCTCTGTCTTACGGTTATGCGTTGTTTCGTCTCGACAAAGCCGGACAGCCTCTGGTGCTGGCAGCAATCGGCTGCTTTTTGCTGTGGCTGGCTACCTGACACACCCTTAACCCGAATAGCCAACGGACACGGCCGCGCTGGGTTCAGGCTCAGCCCCGGATAGCTTCACCGGGGCATCGTCCAAGGCCCTGACTGCCCTGGCCAGCTTTTTTGTCTGCACAGCCACGGTCTGTTACCTTTTAGCCTATTTGTTACCAATCTGTAACTATTATTCTCACGTATCTAGGCGTACAGTGGTACCACTGACATTGATCGACCGGGTGCGAGCGGTTCACCGCCATCCAGTCCGTCACCCGACCTGGAAGAGAGAGTAACAGTATGAACATGCGTAAGTTTGCGGCGGGTATCGCTCTGCTCACCGCATCTGGCAGCGGCATCGCCGCCAAACCAACCAGTATTGAGTTTCAGAACACCGACGAGACCACTGACGGCAAACCCTTCGCCAAGTACTCGGTGAAATGCTCCAACGGCAAGCGAATGGAGCTTACCGCCTGGGAAAATGATCGAAAGTGGTGCGTGGGTGATAACAGCAGCGAGCAGTGCGACCGGAAGCAGATCAGCGCAGCCAAGCAGGCCTGCGAGGTTTCCTGAGTCCAGTCGCCGGAGACAATGCCCTGCCTCGGTTCGGGCGGCGGGGCTTCACTCCAGGTAACGGCGCCTCAACTCTGCCAATTCCGCAGAGCCCAGGTTCAGGGCCTCTTCAAGGTACGCGTCCAGTCCGATATAGCCTTCATCAATAACCCGCAAGGCGGCGTCCAGATAGACTTCTCGCACCTCAAGCATGGGTGTCACCGCATACCCGTCCAGGTGCTCCAGACCGTATTTGGCGCGAGCCCGTGTCAACTCCAGAGCGGGCTGAAAGAACTCCCCACTGAGCAGGTAATCCCGCATCACTACAGCCCTGGGCACACCCAGTGTCAGCAGAATAATAGCCGCGGCAAACCCGGTGCGGTCTTTGCCCGCGGCACAGTGCAGCAATAGCCGGGAATCCTCGAGATCCAGAATCTCGCGGAACATCTGCGCAAAAGTGCTGGCCTGAGTCGAGGCAAAGTCTCGGTTTATCGAAATCATGAATTCGACCATGCGGTCCGGGCTGTGTTGATCTGCCCCCACGTGATCGATAGCCGCACGATTACTGCCCGGAACAATGGGCAAACTCACCAACAACGGCCTGCGGCCTTCGGGCAGCCTGCTGGGTTCGTTGAGCTGCTCTTCGGTGCGGCGGAAATCGCAAATCAGATCGAGCTCCAGGCTGGAGAGCAGCGCCAGGTCGCGATCACTGAGCCCACACAGGTCACCAGATCGAAACAGGTAGCCCCATTTAACCCGGCGGCCATGAGCCGCCGGGTAGCCACCAAAATCCCTGAAATTGGGCGCGCCATCCATGACCAGCCGACGCTCGGCGGCCAATACGGTATTGCCGTAGTTATCGCTAAGACGGAAAAAATGCCGTTGAGCGGCAGGTAACCCGCCAATCAGGGCTGACTCCCTACCCGCAGCTTCGCGCCGGGAAAATCCGTCTGTAGCAGGCGAAAGCGGCTCGATCTCCACCGCCGTACCCGGCTGACTGGTTTCCCAGTGAATGCGGTAATCACCACTGACCTCACGCCAGACATGAACACTGTCAGTGATCAGCATGCCCACTCCCGCCAATCTGAGGTATCGGGTCCCGAACGCCACTGCCCGCGCGACACGCATAGGCACAGTGGTTGACAAGTGGGCATGGAATGTGAATAATCTCGCCTCTCAAATTTTGACCCCCCGAGGAATTAAACCGTGGCCAACTCCGCACAAGCCAAGAAACGCGCCCGTCAGGCCGAGACACGCCGGAACCATAACGCCAGTTTGCGTTCAGTGGTGCGCACCAACATCAAAAAAATCCTCGCGGCCATAGAAAGTGGTGATGCAGAGCAGGCTAGAGCAGCATACAACAGCGCCATCCCGGTTATCGACCGTATGGCCGACAAAGGCATCATTCACAAAAACAAGGCCGCCCGTCACAAGAGCCGCCTCAACGCGCAGGTCAAGGCACTCGCCGCCTGACCCGAGACGCATGTCCGACCACAAAAAAGCCGGCTACACGCCGGCTTTTTTGTGGTCGCTTGGTTGTGGGCGCTGAATTGCGGTCGCTGGTTTGTGCCCGCTCTATCTGCTGCGGACGGGACGCCGGCTACAGAACTACAAGCAGGCGGTCACGCCGCAGAGCTGGTTTTAGCCGCCTCGGCTTCCTCGTGCTTCTCATGAAAGGCTGCGAGCATACTCTGCTCGTGAGACTGAGCCTCCTCCGTGTCCAGTGGACGCTCCAATGCCGCCCAGTCTATATCGCCATCCGTGTTCAAGGTTCTCAAACTCCAGAATACCGAGCTCCTCAAACTTTGGCCGGATCTTGTCGGTCAACAGCCCGATACGCTTGAGGTTGGGCACCACACGCTGAAACAGCAGATTGCGAAACGTGGACATGACAAATCCCTCCAGCACCTGCTTGCGCGCTTCCTCCACATCCCAACCGAAATGACGAAATACGTCCGTCGCCACCAGCCGCTCTCGGCTGACCACACAGGCCTCATAGGCAAACAGCGCCCGCTCTTCACGCTCTTCATCCGACAAGGTCTTGACGAACTCTTCCAGGTAATTAACCCCGAAGGTAACGTGCCGAGCTTCGTCGCGCGTAACGAGGTACACCACATCCTTGAGCACCGGGTCAGGCGTGGTCTCACGCGTGGTGTTAAAAGCCGAAAGCGCCAGGCCTTCAATGACGATTTGCATCCCGATAAACTTCATGTCCCAACGAGGGTCCGTCAGAATCTTGTCGATAATGCTCTTCAGGTGCGTGTTGATGGGATACATCAAGCCAATTCGCTGCTGTAAATACTTGTTGAACACTTCCACATGCCGGGCCTCATCAAACGTTTGTGAGGCGGCGTACAGTTTGGCGTTAAATGTCGGGGCACAGGAACACAATTGGGACGCCACCAGCAAGGCACCCTGCTCCCCGTGCAAAAACTGGGAGAGACTCCAGGCGTTCATATGGAGCCAGAATTCGTCGCGGGTCTTCTCGTCCATGGCCAGATACGGCGGATATTCATGCAGGTTCATCAGTTCCGGCTGATTGGTCTCATCAGGCCAGGGCCGGTCCCAGTCGATATCCATCTCCGGGTCCCAGTTCAGCTGTTTCCCGAGGTCGTAGAGCTTCTTGATGCGGTCGTCCTGAACCTTGTAATCCCAATTGTAGGTCCCGGTCAGCGGCGTCTGAAAGATCTCAGCCACGTGATCAACATCAGCGCTGGTCAAAACATCTTCCAGGTCGGGGTTTTCTCGGGGATAGTCGGCACCGGAAAACTGCTGGATCTTGCGGGGGGTCTCGGGGGTCCACTGGATTTTCATGGAATGACTCCTGTTTTTTCACCCTGTGAAGCCTTAACTATGGTCAACAAAAGCGGCCATCACAAGGTAAAGTATTGTCATATTATGGTCATTTGTGGCCAAATAGGGCATGGTCAACCCCAGCATTCCGGCCCAATATGTCCTCATCCTCATCGATATGGTGGCGGGGTTGGGCTACTATCGCGAAGTTCTTCTTGCCGACACCGGGTTGGCCGAAAGCGGCATATCCGGCATTGGCGCCCGGGTGAGCGAGGCCGATTTTAACGCCGTCGTCACCAACGCGATGACACTCACCGGCGACCCTGCACTGGGCCTGCACCTGGGCCTGCGCCTGAATCTGAGCGCACACGCGCTGCTGGGACAGGCTTTTATGACCTGCCGTGATCTGGGCCAGGCAATGGAACTGTTCCTCAGATACTACCCACTACTGGCACCCAATCTTGAACTGACCATGGAAATGGGCACCCGGCGCTGCAAGCTCACCGTTCTGAACACGCCAGAGGATGAATACCGCGTCTTCTACTTTGAGCTGCTCTTTGCTTCTGTCCTCAATACCCTGCGCGGACTCCTCAATCAATCGGAGGTCACGTTGACCATCGACGCCCCCTACCCGCCGCCAGAGCATGAGGACGAATACCGGAAAATCTTTGGCGACAGCCTGCAGTTTAACTGTCTCCAGGGAAGCATTGCTTTCCCCACCAGTTTGCTGGCTGCGCCACTACCCTCATCCAACCCGGCGCTGCGTGCGCTATACGAGGAGGAATGTGCCCGCCTGCTGGCCGATCTGCAAGAAACCGGGTCGACGGTAGAGCAAACCTTGCGCCTGCTGCGCAAACTGGAGGGACAATACCCGCAAATGCCGCAGCTGGCGCAAATGCTCAATCTCAGCCCCCGCACCTACCGGCGACGCCTGGCCAGTGAACAACAGTCATTCCAGCCGCTGCTGGACCGGGTGCGGGCGGAACATGCCACTCACTACCTGAAAAATACCCGCCTGTCGCTGACCGTAATCGCCGACCTGATCGGCTTCAACGATACCGCCAACTTTCGCCGGGCCTATCTGAAATGGACCGGGCACTCGCCGGGGGAAGTCCGTCGTGAGCACTGAAGCGCTTGCTGTTTATTTGGGCAAGACCGCCGCCAGGCGCATTGCTGCAGAAGGCTGGAATCCCGACCTGTTCAGCCTCATGATCGGCGCCTCCGGCGGACCCAAGTGGCTGATCCTCAGCCATCTTGACCGGTTGTTGTTCGGTCAGTTCCTGGCAGCGGGCGGCCAACCACTGTCTGTTCTGGGTTCATCGAT
The DNA here is from genome assembly GCA_963840725.1 of uncultured Gammaproteobacteria bacterium. GTDB lineage: Bacteria > Pseudomonadota > Gammaproteobacteria > Pseudomonadales > Halieaceae > CAVWDU01. Next base: position 201,669 of record CAWIZY010000003.1, read on the forward strand.
CGGGTCCTGGCGACACGCCTGCCTGGCCACGCGAGACCCGGTGGCCACAATTGCGCAACTGGAGACGGATTACTTGAGCCAGGCTTATTCCGCCAGGCCAGGACCGGAGGAGGTCAGCAGCATCAGTCTCCAATTGCTGGAGCGAGCCCTGGGCGATACCGGCATCGATGATATTCTGCAGCACCCGCGCTTTCACACCCACATCGTTACAGCCCGGGGCCGGGGGTTGACCGGAAGCGGTTCCGGGGCCGCTCTGGCAACGGGCATGGGCACGGCAGCACTGGGCAATGCGGTGAGCCGCAAGCTGCTCGATAGGCAGTTTCAGCGCGTGGTTTTTCACACCGGCCATCAACCCAGCCCGGGGCTCGCATTGGACGACTTCGAGACTGTTTTTTGTCAGCTCAACAGGGAAAACCTCAGGGCCGCGCTGCATGCCAGCGGCTCCATTCCTTTTGTTCTGACTGGTGAGAAAGACATCGACGGTGCACCCCCGGGGCAATACTGGGACGGTGGCATCCTGGATTATCACTTCGATCTCAGCCGGTACCCGGGGGACGGCCTGATACTGTACCCCCACTTCTCCGAGCGCATCATTACCGGTTGGTTTGATAAATTCCTGCCCTGGCGACGCCCACCGATTCAACAGTTTGACAAGCTGGTACTACTTTGCCCCTCGAAAACCTTTATCGCCTCGCTGCCGCTCGCAAAAATCCCCGATCGCAGTGACTTTAGCCGCATGAAACCCGCGCAACGAGTGCGCTATTGGCAACAGTGTGTGACAAAAAGCAAGGACCTGGCAGAGGCGTTTGGTGATATGGTCAACAGTGGCGATCCGCTGCGCGGTGCAACGGTATTGGCCTAACAGGCCCGGTAGCGAGACACGTCAGTAGACGTTCTCGTCGAGGTAGCGGTTGACCTCACTTTTAAGCACTTCCTGAAACGCGGAAGCGAGCAGACTCAGCGTCACGGATATATCGATAACATCGTCATGAAAGGACAGTCTGCCATTGACTCCCACCCCGCGGATGCGCACCGCATCCCCATCCCAGGAGGCTCTGACGCCATGCTGGCGCTCCAGACTCCGGGCCAGACCGGCAGCCGCCTCACGGACTTCCTCCTTGGGCATGGTGTACGGTCGCATCACTTTGAATCCGGCCATCTTGTTCCCCTAAAAGCACTTGTTCGAGTATAGGTTATCCGCTGCGCCGGCGCATCACGATCCAGTTGCCCAATAACACCAGACCGAGACCCGCGGTGGCCTGCCAGGTCCAGGTGTAACCCTCCAGCAAGGTCGAGAGCAGCAATGCCACCAGAGGGAACAACAGGGAAGTATAGGAAGCGCGGTCAGCACCGATTTGGCCGATGAGAGTGACATAGGCCCAAAAGGCCACCACCGACCCAAAAACCGATAGGTAAAGCAGTGAGAGCAGATAGGGTGCCTGCCATTGAACAGCCAGCGGATGTCCGAGCAACAGGGCGACACTGTAGAGCGTAAGGGCACCGTAGAGCATACCCCAGGCATTGCTGGTCAGCACTGGCAGCCCACTGCGCTGTATGCGCACCGCAAGGATGTTTCCCAACGAGGCAGAGCAGGTCCCCGCCAGGCAGAACAACAAGGCCCGAAAACTGTCATCACTGACGTCCAGCGCCCGAAATTCCGGGAGAAAGACGCCCACCATTCCCAGTACACCCACAGCACCGCCCAGGGCCACGACTGGACTGGCCGGCAGCCCCAGAAACAGCGCCCCGTTGATGATATTGAAAAATACCATAGTGGAGAACACCACCGCGACCAACCCGCTGGCCAGTTCAGCAGCGGCGGCATAAATAAAAACGTAGTTTATGCAAAACAGGCAGAGTCCCTGCCCAAAAACCAACAGATGATTGATCGCCGTCATCCGCTGCAGCCGCCGGCGCAGCAGCAGATACAGGAAAATGATTCCAGCGGCGAGCATAAAGCGGTGGCCTATCGAGACCAGGGGGAGATCTCGCCCAGCTGATACTTGATTGACACCCAGGTGGAACCCCAGATCACCACGGTCAGGATGTAAAGAAGCGAATTGCTCATGCGTGCTGGCATCACCCGTGTAAATTACTACTATACCTGTATCGCCCACCGCAGTAGCGACTCGACACCCCGATCGGAAAATTGCACACTATCCGGCCGTACCGGCGCTGCCAGGCAGTTGGCAGCCAGACGGCCAACCGACTGCGCCAACAGCGCGCCCGCGGCAGAACAACCCGAACCAGGACTTTACCCGTATGAATGATTCCCCCGCCAAAGTCGCAGGCAACCCCAGGGACTGCAGCAGGCGCTTTATCTTCGAAGAGGCGGACATTCGCGGGGAGATAGTTGCGCTCGATACAGCCTACCGCGCCGTCATAGACATCCATCAGTATGCCCCCGGCGTCAGTCGTCTGCTCGGCGAGTTTCAGGCCGCCGCAGTACTGCTCACTGCAACCCTGAAATTTGCCGGCAAACTGGTGCTACAGGCCCGCAGCGACGGCCAGATACCGCTTTTGATGGTGGAGTGCAGCAGCGACCGGGATCTGCGGGCCATCGCCCGCGGCGCCGACGAAGCGACCTCGGACCAGTTTAACGAATTGCTGCCGGGAGGGCAGCTGGCCATCACTATCGACCCCAATCGCGGTCGCCGCTATCAGGGTATTGTGCCACTGCTCCCCGATTCACTGGCTGCCAGCCTGGAAGGCTATTTTGCGCGGTCCGAACAGCTACAAACCCGCCTCTGGCTGGCCTGCGACGGACAGTCCGCAGCTGGCATGCTGTTGCAGCAGTTGCCTGTTCAGCAAGTCGAAGATCCTGAACAACGCCAGGAGGACTGGCGGCACGCCTGCACGCTGGCGGCCACAGTCACTCCAGGTGAACTGCTTGCACTGTCCGCCCCCGACCTGCTGGGCCGACTCTATGCCGAAGATCCGGTGCGCCTGTTCGAGGCTCTGCCCGTCCGCTTCTCCTGCTCCTGCTCCCGCGCGCGCACCCTCCAGGCCTTGCTGGCACTGGACCCGGCCGAAGTACAGGAGCTGCTGGAGGAGTTGGGCTGCATCACCATGGATTGCGAATTCTGCAATCAACGCTATAGCTTTGTGGCCGAGGACCTGCTCCCGGAAAGCGACCCACCACCGCCCGAGCAGCTGCACTGATCATGCGATATCGCATAGCGCCCGGGGAAGCGAGCTCGGCGCAGACCAGCTGGCGGTTGCTTTGCACCAGTCCACAGAAGCAAGGGATTTTTCACCACAGCGGTTTTGCCGCACACCGCGATCTGACATAATCACCGCCCCGAATTTGCCCCTACAGGCCGTCCGGTGATGAAAGCCGGCAAGGCAACAGCAACGAAACAGGACCTACCATGACCGAAGACACCGTATCCAGCCAGGAATTTGTCGACCTGGGTAGCTCACAGCTCGTGGAGGAAGCGCTCAAGCGTGGCGAGGGAATTCTCGCCGACACGGGCGCATTACTGATTACCACCGGCAAACGCACAGGGCGCTCTCCCGGCGATCGTTTCGTGGTCAAGGAACCCAGCACCGAGGACAGCATTGACTGGGGCGGGGTCAACCGGCCCTTCGACAGCGATCGCTTCGACGCGCTGTGGGCCCGGGTAGAAAGTCACCTCACCGGCCGGGAGCATTTTGTTTCCCACCTCCATGTCGGTGAGCACAGTGACCACTATCTGCCGGTCAAGGTTGTTACCCAAACCGCATGGCAAGCCCTCTTCGGCCGCAACATGTTTATTCGTCCCGAGAGCTATAACATCAGCCGCAAGCCGGAGTGGACTGTGCTGAACGCAGCGGGATTTGTCTGCGACCCCGAGCGGGATGGCACCCGGTCTGATGGCGTGGTGATTATCAACTTCGCCCAGCGCAAGGTGCTGTTGGCCGGCATGCGTTACGCCGGCGAGATGAAGAAAGCGATGTTTTCCGTACAGAACTTCCTGCTACCGGAAAAAGATGTCATGTCCATGCACTGTTCGGCCAATGTGGGTGAGGATGGGGACACCACGCTATTCTTTGGCCTGTCGGGCACGGGTAAAACAACACTGTCCGCTGATCCAGAGCGGTATCTGATCGGCGACGATGAGCACGGCTGGGCCAAGGGCTCGGTATTCAATCTCGAGGGCGGCTGCTACGCCAAGACCATCGACCTGAGTCAGGCAAACGAACCGGTCATCTGGGATGCCATCTCTTTCGGCGCCATTATCGAGAACGTGGTCCTGGACGAGCGGCGTCATGCGGATTATTGCGACACCAGCCTTACGGAAAACGGCCGTTGCTGTTATCCGCTGGACCACATTGAGAAACGCACGGAGCACAATAGCGGCGGCGAGCCGAAGTGCGTGATCTTTCTGACCTGCGACGTATCCGGCGTGCTTCCTCCCGTGTCCATTCTCTCCAAGGAAGCGGCGGCTTTCCATTTTCTCAGCGGTTACACGGCCCGGGTCGGTTCCACCGAATTGGGCGCCGAGGCTGGCATTCACCCCACGTTCTCAACCTGCTTTGGCGCGCCTTTCATGCCACGGCCGGCCAGCGACTACGCCGAACTACTGATGCGGCGGATAGAAGACTTTGGCAGCCAGGTCTATCTGGTTAACACCGGCTGGACCGGCGGATCCGGTGCCCCCGGGGGCAGCGGTGCCCGCTTCCCCATCCCGGTCACCCGGGCCGTGGTCGCTGCGGCTCAGAGTGGCGCCCTGCTCGATACACCCACCAAGCACCTCGACATCCTCAATCTTGACTTCCCGGCCAGCATCCCGGGGGTCGATGACAAGTACGTCAATCCCAGAGCCAGTTGGGGCGAACCCGAGGCCTACGATGAGCAGGCGACCAAGCTCGCGGCCCTGTTCCAGAAAAACATCGGCAATTTTGCTGTCTCGGAGACCATTATCAAGGCCGGCCCAAGCGTGGCCTGATGTGCGTAAAGGCTCATTGTTGTGGGCCTTTTTTTTGTCTCCAATTCTGGTTTAATGGCTGTCCCGCCGGCGATTCATAGTGATCCCGCCCGGCTCAGCGTGGAGTCCAGACACCATGAGCGACGAAAAGAACAAGGTGACCGACAAGGCAGGTGAGATCGCCAAGAACATCTGGCTCGCGGGTGTTGGAGCCTATGGTCGCGCGGTGGACGAGGCCCAGGGCAGGCTCGAGAAGGCTGGACTGGAGCCTCCCAAGCTGTTTCGCGATCTGGTTGAGGCCGGAGCAGCGCTGGAAGAAGAGGCACGCAACACCAGCAGCGACTTAAAGACCGCCAGGACATCGGTGGAGGAACGGATCAGCAAGGTCCGGGAAAACTTCCATTTACAACGCCCGGCGCGAATCGAGGATGTCGCAGACCTGCACAGCAAGATCGACCTGGTCTCCCGCAAGCTTGACGTGCTGGCCAACGCGCTCACCGAGTCCGGCGTCATCACCGTGCCGACCGAGCCTGCCGCTTCCACTCGACGTGCATCCACCGGGAAAAAAAAGGTCGCCCGAAAAAAGGCCCCTGCGAAAAAAGCGCGAACAAAGAACGCCAGCAGCAGGAAAACGGCCACCCGAAAAAAGAGCAGCATTCGGCCCAGAGCAGGAAGCAGCAAGAAGAACCCCTGATCGCTCGCCGCCATGAAAACCCGGGATCGGATTCTGGTCACCAGCCTGGCACTGTTCAATGAGCAGGGGGAGCCCGATACGACCACCATCGACATCGCCAACGAGATGGATATCAGTCCCGGTAACCTCTACTACCACTTCAAGGGCAAAGACCAGATCATTGCCGAGCTGTTTCAGCAATATGAACAGGCGCTGTCGAGCACCCTCAACGCGCCCATTGAGCAACCCCTGAGCGCCGATCGCAATAATGTAGAGGACAACTGGTACTACCTCTACGTGGTACTCGAAGAGATGTACCAATACCGTTTTTTTTATCACAATCTGGACAACATCCTGCAGCGCTATCCAACGATACAACGGCGCTTCAAACGGCTCCTGCAGTTACAACGCAGCGCGTTACTGGCGATCTGTCAAACGCTGCTGGACCAGTCGGTGATAGACGCCAGGGATCAACAACTTGTGGGACTGGTCGATAACATGACCCTGGCACTGACCTTCTGGTTCAGCTACGACCAGTTACTGCATGGTGATCGGAAGCCTCAGGTGACCATCCACCAGGGTGTCTTCCAGCTGATGACGATGGTGGCCCCCTATCTGGGTGATGACCAATTGCCCTTCTATCGTGACTGCGAGGCCATCTTCGCGACTATGCTGGAGGACGCACCGTAGCTGGACCAACAGCTGGCGATTTGCGCAGCAGAATGACATCCGCTCCAAGGCATTCCAATTCGGCGCCCTGTTCGCCAGCCCACCACTGCCAGGTCGCTACACTAAAGAAACAAACGTGAGTGGGATCATTTTTGTAGTGCCACGCCGCAAACGCCTGCCGGTCGCGCACCAGCTTGGTCATGACACCCAACCATCCCGTCGGCGCAAGCAGTGACCAAAGCCGTGCCAACTCCCGACCCGGTTCGTGCAAGTGTTCAACCACTTCTGTGGCGCAGATAAAATCGTAACGGTCTTCCAATGCACGGCTATCGGGGGCATAGAACACATCAAAAAGACGCACCTCAAGGCCGGACTCCCTCAGCATATAAGCCAGCGCCGGTCCCGGCCCGCAACCGAAATCCAACCCCCGGGCCGGCGCCTGCACCCGCTCCAACAAAGGTGTTGCCAGGCGCGCAAGGAACCGCCTGTAGCCGGGATCTTCGACCTTGTTGATGTGCAGGTCATACTCCGCCTTCTCAGCGGCAGCACTGAGGTGGAACTGCGGCGGCACGAAAACCAGCGCACACCGCAAGCAGCGACGGTAGGTCCGTCGCCTGTCGCGGTAGAAAGCCTCGCTGTCGATGAAATTGCACAGCGGGCAGTGCGTTATCCCGGGCATCTGCTATATTGCGGGTTCCAGAAACCGAGCAGGAGCTTAACATGACAATCAAGGTCGGCGACAAAATACCCGCCTGCAGTCTCATGACAATGGGCGCTGAGGGCCCCGCCCCCATCACCACCGGGGAAATTTTTGACGACAAAAAAGTACTGCTTTTTGCAGTTCCGGGGGCGTTCACACCGGGCTGCAGCATGACGCACCTGCCGGGTTACGTAGTCAACGCCGACAAGATCAAGGCAGCCGGCGTGGATACCATCGTCTGCATGTCGGTCAACGATGCTTTTGTGATGGACGCCTGGGGTAAGGCCCAGAATGCCGAGGAGCTGCTGATGCTCGCAGATGGCAACGGCGAGCTGACTGCCGCAATGGGGCTGGAACTGGACGGCAGCGGATTCGGCCTCGGCACCCGCAGCCAGCGCTTTGCAATGCTGGTGGATAAGGGCACGGTTACCCATCTCAATATCGAGGAAGGCGCGGGGGTCGACGTCAGCTCTGCGGAGACGATGATGGGCCTGCTGTAAGCGCCACCTGTAATCGCGGTTCGGAGGCGGGCTCGCGCAGCAGCCCGCTGACCGCAATCGAAAACAGACAATAGCCCAGAAAAAAGTAAAAACCTTGCTGCAGCTGGGCGTCCATGGTCAAAACTTCGCCCATCTGCTCAGAGGCGCTACCCGCCATGTACGCCACCAATAACCCCATCACAAATACATCCGCCATAGACCACTTGCTGAGCAGGGCGTTCAGCCATAGCAGCGAGCCACGCAGAGCTGGCTGAGGCAGGAAGATCGACAGCAATTGCAGTAGCAACTTAAAGCTTGGAATCACTACACTGAACAGGACGATCAGCGTAGCGACGAGGACATTTCCCGTATAGGCCAGTTCGGTTGCAGTACTCCAGATAGAGCGTGTCGTGCTGTACACCTGCAATTGCCCCTCTATACGGTCCAGGCCGAGCATCGCCGACACCGCGGTAAGCATCTGCCGGGCTTGACTGTCCGCCCCCTCACCGGCCATCAGGCCGATACCCATTTCGGCTATCTCTGACTTCTCTATGGTGCCACTCAGGGTGAGCACCGGTAGCGTGACGCCGGGGTATAACAAGCCCAGCGCGACCAGGATCAGTGCGGCGGCCAGCAACTTGCGTTTATTGCTCATATGAATACTCCCGAGGAAACCCGGCATGATACCGAAAAACCATCGTTAGTGGCCAAAGAACAGATAACACAGGGTACTGATGACAGCCACTCCGAGTAAATTGAGGAACAGCCCCTCTCTGGCCATCCGTGCGGTGCTCACCAGACCACTGGAGAACACCACCGTATTGGGCGCGGTGGCCACTGGTAACATAAAGGCGCAACTGGCACTCATCGCTGCGGGCACCATGGCCAGCTCCGGGGCGATGCCCGCCGCCAGTGCAGCGGCGGCCAGTACCGGCATGAGTAATGTGGTGCTGGCTGTATTCGATGTGGCTTCAGTCATAAATGTCACCGCGAGGCATATGAGTACAATCAGTGCCCAGGGGTGCATGGCGGTCAATCCGGCCAGACCTTGTCCCAACAGATCGCTGAGTCCGGAGTTAATGAATCCCCGGGCGAGACAGATGCCACCAGCAAATAACAGCAACACGCCCCATGGAATCGTCACTGCCCGCTCCCAGGTAAGCAGCCGCCCCCCGGCACCGTTGGGCACCAGGAACATCACTACAACAGCCAGCAGGGCTACCGAGGCATCATTGGCCTGAGGCAGACTCAGCCAGGATTGCCAACCCCCAAAGGGCTCACTGCGCGTGATCCAGGCCAATGCGGTCAACACAAAAACCCCCATGACGCGCCGCTCTGCGGTACTCCAGCGACCAGCGTCAGGCAGGCTTACTGACAGCTGCCCCCCCACGCCGCGGGTCAAGACCACTGCCATCAGCGGGATCATGATGAGCACCACCGGCACACCCCACATCATCCACTGGCTGAAGCTTATCGTCTCGCCGGTAGCCTCCTGGTAGACCTGCATGAAAATCAGGTTGGGAGGGGTGCCAATCGGAGTGCCCAGACCGCCGACACTGGCAGCGTAGGCCATACCCAACAGCAGCGGAACAGCCAGCCGTTCCCGATCCGAGCTGGCATCCAACACGGCCAGTGCCACCGGCAACAGCATCAGCGTCGTGGCGGTATTGGATATCCACATACTTAATGCTGCGGCCGCCACCATGAAACCGATTACCAGGCGTCGACCACTGGTGGCGCCAAACAGATTCACCATACCCAGGGCAACCCGCCGATGCGCACCGGAATGCTCCATCGCCTTGGAGAGAAGAAAACCGCCCAATAACAGCAGTATCAACGGTGAGCCATAAGCCTGCCCAACCTCTGCAGGGGTCAGCACGCCCGCAAGCGGCAGCAACGCCAGGGGCAGCAGGGAAGTGACGGGGATCGGAATCGGCTCAAAAATCCACCAGACCACACACAGCACCGCGACAAAACTCACCACCATCACATCCGCCGTCTGACCGGAGCGCTGCATTGCCAGTGCCGCCAGCAACGCCACCGCCGGCCCCAGCCACAGCGCCAGGCGCCTGACTGTTCCCATTGTTTCTCCCGTTGACATCCAGGTTCCCTTCGCCTGCGCCCGAGTTCATCGTGTCCCAGCGCGCAAGTCCTGTAAAGCCCTGTATAGCCATGCAAGGGGCGGCAACAAATTGCGCTGGAGTCACCTGCGCCAAGGCTCTACACTGCCCGCATGTCTGAGCCATTACCCCCAAGGCTGGTCGACCAGTTTCAGCGCCGGGTCAATTACTTGCGTCTGTCTGTGACCGACCGCTGCGACTTTCGCTGCGTCTACTGCATGGCCGAGGATATGCGCTTCGTACCCAAGCCGGATGTTCTGAGCCTGGAGGAACTGCATCAGATCGCCGCAGCGTTCACGCGCCTGGGGGTCACCAAAATTCGACTCACCGGTGGGGAGCCCCTGATTCGCAATAACGTCATGTCGCTGGTCGGGAGGCTGGGCAAACTGGAAGGACTCAGCGAGCTGGTGCTCACCACCAATGGCTCACAGTTGCGTCGACTGTCCGCGCCTCTGCGTGAGTCCGGGGTAAAGAGACTCAATATCAGCCTGGACAGCCTGCAACCACGGCGTTTCCGCAGACTGACGCGGCACGGTAACCTTGCCCAGGTCATCGATGGCATCGATGCGGCGGTCGCGACAGGTTTCGAGGGAATCCGCATCAATGCAGTTATCATGAACGGGCGCAACGATGACGAGGCAGCCGCACTGGTCGGTTTCGCCCGTGACCGGCAGATCGATATTGCGTTCATCGAAGAGATGCCCCTGGGTGCCATCCAGGAACACGACCGCACCCTGACCCTCTGCACCAGCGACCAGTTACGCAGCCAGATCTCACGCCAATTCCCGTTGGAGCCGCAGGGCGATCCGTCGGCCACTCAGGGTCCTGCGCGTTTTTTCTCCATGACTGACAGCCCATCCCGCGTGGGTTTTATTTCGCCCCACAGCAACAATTTTTGCCATTTTTGCAACCGGGTCAGGGTCACGGTAGAGGGGCGCCTGCTGCTCTGCCTGGGCAACGAACACTCGGTCGACCTGCGCGCCGTATTGCGCGCGCCCGACTTTACTCCCCGGGAGCTGGACCGGACCATTCTGGCGGCGGTGCTGCACAAACCTGAACGCCACTACTTCGCTGACCAGGGAAAACCCGAAATTGTCCGGTTTATGAACATGACCGGCGGCTGATTTCTGGTGTCCTGACACCACTGACGTACAATGCAACGCCAGATCCTCCGAGGCCGGCATGAAACCCGAAGATTTTCCGCAACTGGCGTCAGTCGCCACCATCATGGATGGCTTTGAATCCCATGGATATATCTGTAGTTCCAAGATAGCCACGGCGGTTTTTCTGGCCTTTCGGCTACGTAAACCCATCCTGGTTGAAGGCCCGCCGGGCGTCGGCAAGACCGAACTGGCGAAAACCACCGCCCTGCTGCTGGACCGGCCATTGATCCGGCTGCAATGCTATGAGGGGCTGGACGAGGCCAAAGCACTCTACGAGTGGAAGTACGGCAAGCAACTACTCTACACCCAAGTGTTGAAAGAAAAACTGGGCGATCTGCTGCAGGGCGCGAGGGGGCTCGCCGAATCGGTGGAGCGCCTGCATCAGTTTGGCGATATTTTTTACTCGGAGGACTTTCTGGAACCGCGACCCCTACTCAAGGCCATGCAGCAGGACGATGGGGCAATTCTGCTTATCGACGAGGTCGACAAGTCCGACTATGAGTTTGAGTCACTATTGCTGGAAATCCTGTCCGACTACCAGATATCCATACCCGAGATCGGCACAGTCAAGGCCCGCAGTTCACCGATTGTTTTCCTGACCAGCAACAATACCCGTGAGATCAGCGACGCGCTCAAGCGCCGCTGTCTGCACCTTTATATTCCCTTTCCCAGCGAAGAGCTGGAGTCGCGTATCGTGCGCAGCAGGGCACCCGAAGTGAACGAACAGCTGCGCCTGCAGCTGGTGCGATTCGTGCACTCGCTGCGACAGCTCGACCTGCGCAAGGCGCCTGCTATTTCAGAAACCATCGACTGGGCACGCAGCCTGTTGCTGCTGCATGCGGACCACCTCGACGAAGAACTGGTTGGCAGCACGCTGAATGTGCTGCTCAAATTCGAGGAAGACATAGACACCACTGGTAGCGAGCTGCGCAACCTGCTGGCGGCGAGCGTGCATGACTAGGCCGGGTCTTTGTCGGCAGGGTCTTTGTCGCCAGGGTCTTTGTCGCCAGGGTCATTGCGTCCTAGGGGCTTACTGGGCAGCTCGGAGCTGGCCCTGAAGCATGCAAGGCAACCTGATCAGCTTTATCCAGGTGCTGCGCAGTCACGATGTGCGAATATCGCCTGCCGAGACGCTGGACGCCCTGGCGGCGGCGGCGACCCTGGGCTACGACGACCGCGAACAATTGCGGCACGGGCTGGGCATGGCACTGGCCAAGACACCGGAGGAAGAGGCGGTCTACCAGCAGTGCTTTGATCAGTTTTTCCAGCGCCATCTCGCCGACCTTGGTGAACTCGATCAGCAGACCATCGGCGCAGCGGAGCCTCCGGAACAGCCACTCACCGATCAGGAGCAAGCACTGCTGCAGATGGTCACAGCGCAGGGCAGCTGGCTCTGGAACAGGCGGCGGTTGACAACCAGGAGCTGGCAACGCTGCTCGAGACACCGCTGATGCAAAGCCTGCTGGAGAATGACCGCAATCAGTTGAGTCTGGCTATGAGTCGAGCCGCCGGCGAGGTCGGTCTGAGCGAAATCAGTCTGTTTACCCAAAAGGGCCAGTTCACCCGGAAAATTCTCGACGCTATGGGCGAAGAGCAGATCCGCCAGACCGTGATAGCACTGGAGCGCGAAGACAATCCCGCGCTGCCCGCCTTGCAGCGTTTTCGCGATAGCCTGCGTGGCGAGGTCAGAGATTACGTCGAGAGGGAGTATTTGTTACACGCCCAGGGCAAGAACCGTCAATTCATGGATGACATACTCAGCACCACTAGGCTCAGTAACATCGAACACGTCTACATTGACCGGGTCCGGGAGCTGGTCGCCAAAATGGTTCGCAAGCTGGCCAGCCGCTATGCGCAAAAGCGTCTTCGATCCCGGCGCGGCCAACTGAATATGGCGAAAACGCTGCGCCAGGGCATAGCCACGGACGGCATTATGTTCACTCCAGCCTGGCGGCGAGTGCGCAAGAAAAAGCCCCAGATCATGGCAATCTGTGATGTCAGTGGCTCCGTGGCATCCTACGCTCGATTTCTTCTGCTATTCCTTTACAGCTTGCAAGATGTGCTCCCCAAAGTACGCAGTTTCGCTTTTTCGAGTCATTTGGGTGAAGTTAGCGGTTACTTCGACGACTATTCTGTAGAGAAGGCCATCGAGCTGATTAACTGGCACTATGCGGGTTCGACGGACTATGGCGCCAGCCTCACGGACTTCACAAAACTTGCAATCGATGAGGTAAACGCTTGCACCACCGTGATAATATTAGGGGACGCACGCAATAATAACGGCGACGCCAGATTGGAGTTGCTGCAGTCCATCTGCCAGAGAGCACGGCAGGTGATCTGGCTGAATCCGGAGTCACGCAGGGCTTGGGGCACCGGTGATTCAGAAATGTTGCGTTACGCCAGCGCCTGTCATTTCGTTGCCGAGTGCAACAATCTCAGGCAACTGGAGAGAATCGTCGATCAACTGCTCAAGAGTACGCGATAACACCGGATGTCATATAACTGCAAAGCATGCAGCTACCGCGGGAATGCCAGTGGTCGGGACGGCGCCTGTCCCGCGTGCGGCTCGTTCAACGTCAGCAAAAGCAGGACCGCCGCCCTGGAGCAACCTGCGGTCAGCAGCAAATGGCGATTGACCCTGCTCATCGGTCTGTGGGCCACGTTGCTGGTTATGGTCCTGTGGAAACTGGCGCAGACTCAGTGACTGAGACGCCACCGCCACCGCCCTGCCCGCTGCGCGAGGCAGTGCTGTCCCGTTTTTCTGCTTCGGTGACCACTGCAGCCGAAGACCAGCAACTGGAACTCGACGAACTACTCGGCTATCTGAGACGCATTGACCCCTCTGAACAGCGCCCGCTTGCCGCAGTAGCTGCGCAAGCCGACGCGCTGAGTGACCCGGCCGTGCCACCACCGGAGCAGGCCGCGATCCTCGAATGGGTTGGCGAAGCATTTGAATTCTGGCGCCGCAATTACCCCCTGGAACCCCCGCTGGCGGATCAGCTCCTGAAACTACAGCCACTGGCAGCAGCTCTGGCGATAACGGAGCCGCGCTTTCTGTTGCCGGGGCAGCACGGTTTTCATGAACTCATGGACAGCATCCACAACTACGCCATCGGTTGGCAATCCAGTCTGGGACGCGCCGGCAATACCCTGGAGAAGCAGGTCAATGCGGCGATTGAAAACGCTGTCCGCTGGTTTCAGGATCGCTCCACCGATCTGACCGCCATTTGCGCCGAACTCAATTTAACCGCAGAACGGGACCTGTCCCGTGCACAGCGCATGACCCAGCGGATGATGGATACCGAGCAGGGACGCCTGCGCGCAGCTGATGCCAAACACACAGCGGCCAGCATGATCAATGAAATCCTGTCGCAACTCGAGGCCCCGGCCCGTGTCGGCGAGTTTCTGAAAGGACCGTGGTACGAGAGCGCGCAACTGGTCTTGCTCAAATTCGGCGCCGATTCAGAACAGTGGCAGCAGATGACCGAATCCACGGAGGTTCTGGTCGACTCGATGCAGGTAGAGGGCCCCCAGGGCGACAAGCGGCGCCAATACCTGTTCGAAGCGGTTACGCGCATTCCCAAAGACCTGAAACGCTGGTTGCTCAGCCTGCAACACGACAGCGACGCCGCCAACGAAGCGGTGCAACCCATCGAGGCCTGCCACTTGCGGATTCTCCGCGAGCTGCCCCTTGAGGTCGAATACATAGAGCTACTGGAACTCACCGGGGAAAACCCGGCCCCGGAAGGTCCCGTTACGGACGACATCGAACAGCTCGAGGCAGGCCAATGGTTCCGGATCGAAAACCCACCGGAGCCGACCATTCGGGCACAGCTGGCCCTCAAGCTGGAAAACGAGCGGCAATTGCTGTTCTCCAACCAGTCCGGCATCAAGGCCCTGCAGCTGGACTATGCCGCATTCCACCAACTGTTGGAGAGCAAAAGAGCCGTGCTCCTGCAACAGGGTTTGAGCTTCAGCCGCTCACTGGCCCGGGCCGCAGGTATCGAGACAGACGAGGAATTGGCAAGCCTGGTGAATACTGCCAAGGAATTGGCGAACAGACACGAAGAACAATTGGCCCGGGAGGAGCAGGAGCGACAGCAGCGCGAGGCCGAAGAACAAAAACGCCGGGCCAGAGAGGCAGAAGAGCGCCAGCAACGCGAGGCCGAGGAGCAGGCGAGAATTGCGCAGGAAGCCGAGGAACAGGCACAGCGCGAGGCCGCCGAACAGGAGAGACAAGCACAGGAGGCAGCTGAGCTTGCGGCGACAGAGGAGGCCAAAAATCTGAGCCTGCGTGAGGAGGCCGCGCTGCTGGCACGTCGCGCCAATGGGACAGACACTCCCATGCCGCCGCGCGACACCGGAGAAAATAGTTCCGAGAAAGGCCTCGCTGACGATCGACCCGATAGCGAAGCTGAGGCAACTACCACTGACCCGGAAAAGTCTATCGCTCTGAATTTGCCAATGGGCGCATGGCTTGGCTTTCACGACGGCGAAGCGCCATTGATGGCAAAACTGGCAGTACATGATCCAGAGCTTGACCTGTATATTTTCGTCAACCGGCAGGGGATCAAGATGCGCCAGCTTAGCCGGCGAGAACTGGAGTTACTGGCAGAGCAGGAGCTGGTTGATATTCTTACCACCAATTCCAACTTTCGCTCCGATGTAGGCCGGGCACGCGAAAACGACCGGGAATAGTCTAAGGCACCTCTGAATAATGATCGCTGACGGGTAGTATGATGAAGGATGAGAGTCGCAAACATATGCGAATTCGCCTTGATAGCAGGGTTTTTATTGAACTGACCTCGGCGGATGTGTTCACCGGCGAGCCTGCAGAAATTGCCGAATGCAAGATACTCGATGTGTCCAGAGGCGGTTTACAGGCGAGACTGGACCGACAGCTCCCGGTTGGCGCGATACTCCAGATTGGGGCTGAGTTGCCCGGGGCTGATGACACGTTTTATCTGGCCGCCGAGGTGATGTGGTGCCGGCCCAATGAGGACCCGGAAACGGGCTGGTCAATCGGCTTCAAGTTAATGAATGCGCTCGATTCCGATATCCAGGACTGGCACAAACTCCTGGAGCACGTTTAAGCCGTAAGAGGCAAGCGCCGACGCCACCCAGGAGACCGCAAGCGGCGCTAGCGGGCGCCCCGAAAGCGGTATTAGATGGCGAAAAGGGTATTAGATGGCGAAAGTGGCCGGTTCGTCTTCTTCGAGGGTTTGCAGACTGAGGCTGGGCGAGCCGTCGGAGTTCAGCTCCCCGCCCTCTTTCGCAAATTTGATCTTGAGACGCACGTTATTGACTGAATCGGCATTTTTCAGTGCTTCTTCCTCACTGATCAGTCCCTGCTGGTAGAGCTCGAACATTGCGCTGTCAAAGGTCTTCATGCCGGCATTTTCCGACTTGGCCATCACCTCCTTCACGCCATCGATCTCACCCTTGAGGATCAGGTCGGCCACCAGGGGCGTCCCCAGTAATATCTCGATCGCAGCGCAGCGTTTACCGTCTACCGTAGGCACCAGGCGCTGGGAAACAAAAGCCTGCAAGTTCAGCGAAAGATCCATCAACAACTGCTGGCGACGCTCTTCGGGAAAGAAATTGATGATCCTGTCCAGCGCCTGGTTCGCGCTGTTAGCGTGCAGGGTCGAAATACAGAGATGCCCTGTCTCAGCGAACGCAATCGCGTGCTCCATGGTTTCCCGGTCGCGAATCTCGCCAATCAGAATAACATCCGGCGCCTGCCGCAGGGTGTTCTTGAGGGCATTGTGCCAATTGCGTGTGTCGACACCGACTTCGCGCTGGTTGACGATGGATTTCTTGTGGTTGTGCACATATTCCACCGGATCTTCAATGGTGACAATATGACCGCTGCTGTTGCTGTTACGGTAATCGATCAAGGCGGCCAGCGATGTCGATTTACCAGAGCCGGTGGCACCGACAAACAGCACCAGACCACGCTTGCGCATCACGACTTCCGGCAGAATATCTGGCAGCCCCAAATCGCGCCAGTTGGGGATTTCTGCCACGATGTTTCGCGCGACGATTCCCACCTCATTACGTTGTACGAAAATGTTGACCCGGAAGCGACCGTACCCGGATACTGACATCGCCAGATTCATTTCCAGCTCTTGCTCGAATTCGGCCTGCTGGGTGCTGTCCATGATCTCGTAAGCGATTTCCTTGATTTCGCCGGGCTTCATGACTTCACTGTAGATGGGTCGCAACTGGCCCTGGAATTTTGCACAGGGCGGTGCGCCGGTACTCAGGTAAAGATCAGAACCGTTTTCCGCGGCCAGTTTCTTGAGCCAATCTGTAATTCTCACTATCGTCGTCCTCGCTTGTCGGCAGCCCTTCAGGCCACCCCTTATACTTATCGCCGGCTATGCTGCCGATTGCTGCGAATGTTCGACGTCACTCTAGCAGTTTCAGGATCGGCCTCAAGTTCGATACCGAGGCTTGTGACCACCCTCTCAGTTATTCTGTGACAATTCGTACTGCGACAGTTCATAACGCAACTGACGGCCGACCGTTCCGGGTGAGGCGGTATCACGGCCAAACAGCGCGTAGGCCAGCGGCACCAGGAACAGCGTTATTAGGGTAGCGACACCCACACCGCACATGACGACGACGCCAATCACCGTGCGGGCCTCATGCCCGGGACTGATGGACAGAATCAGCGGTACCGCGCCGATGACCGTCGTGAAAGCTGTCATCAGAATGGGCCGCAGGCGTTTGCCGGCACCTTCCAGGATTGCTTCGTTGAACGCTACGCCCTTGTCGCGAAGCTGGTTATAGCGTTGCAGTCTGCCGGCGTCGGCTTTTTCTCTGATGCTGAGCAGGTTGCCCAACGGGATCAGTTCACCGCTGCTCGCCCGAGACCTGAATGCGTGCAACACCATCAATAACTGAAAAACGGTCCTCCTGGTGACGCCGGACGTAATCCGTGAGTTCCAGTGCATTCATACCGGGAGCGACCAGATGGGCCCAGAACATTGCCTGCTCGTCGTTCTCACTCTTGATCACTTCTGGTGATTCGGCTTCCTCAGGCAGACTGGATAGAATCCGTGACACCCGGTCGCGCACATCGTTTGCCGCGTTGTCGATGTTCCGCTTCAGTTCAAACTCCAGTGTGATGGCGGAACGCCCATCCGCGCTTGTCGAGGTCATACTCTTGACACCCTCGACACCCGCCAAGCGGTCCTCTATCAGCTCGGTAATCTTGGCTCAACCACCGCCGCTGACGCCCCCGGGTAGAGCGTGAGGACACTGAGCACGGGCGCGTCGATATCGGGGTACTCGCGCAGCGGCAGGCCCGTGTGCGGACTGCCACCAGCGCTGGGCACCCACTGCCAGCAACAGCACAGCAATCAACCAGAGGGCCTTCTTCATAATTACTCCGCTGCCTCCATCAAGCCGCGAATTATACCGGCTTCTGTCAACTGTACTCCCGGGCCAGCCCAATATACACTGAGCGCCGCTTCCAAATGCCCCCACAGGGTTGATCAGAAACTGTAACGGGCGCCCCCGGGCCCGACGATCGCAAGGAGTTTTGTGTTGTCCGATCGCTTAGAAAAACGTCTGCAGGCCCTTGCAACTCCCCAACAGCGAGCCCTGCTGACCAGAATCAGCCGAGGCATCGAAAAAGAAAGCCTGCGCATAGACAGCGATGGTCACTTGTCACAGAAACCGCACCCGGCGGTTCTGGGTTCGGCGCTCACCCACTCATCCATTACCACTGATTACTCCGAAGCCTTGATGGAGTTCATCACGCCGGTCAGCAACAGTATCGAGGACAGTCTAGAAACGCTCGCAGAGGTACACAGCTTCGTTTACCAGAAGCTTGATGACGAGATACTGTGGGCGGCCAGTATGCCCTGCATCGTCAACGGTGACGAGGGGATCCCGGTAGCACGCTACGGATCAAGCAATGTCGCCCGCATGAAAACAGTCTATCGCTACGGCCTGGGGCATCGCTATGGACGCATGATGCAGGCTATCGCCGGCATCCACTACAACTTTTCCATGCCGGCCGAATTCTGGGAGCTGGAATGGCAGGCCGCTGGCAAGCCGGACAAGCTGAAAGACTATATTTCAGAACGCTATCTCGAACTTATTCGCAACTTCCGCCGTCATTCCTGGTTACTGGTCTATCTTTACGGCGCCTCGCCCGCCGTGTGCGCCAGCTTCCTTCGTGGCCGAGGCTCGCAGGGGCTGGAGCCCTTCGATGAGGGCTCACGCAGTCTGCACAAGCCCTGGGGAACGTCACTGCGCATGGGCGACCTGGGCTATAACAGCGACGCCCAGAAATCGCTGGATATCTGCTATAACTGCCTGGACAGTTACATTGAGACACTGCGTGCCGCGATCCTGCAGCCCCACCCGGATTACGCATCCATCAACTGCGGCCAGGGAGGTGACTACCAGCAGCTCAGCGACAGTTTGCTGCAGATTGAGAACGAGTTCTACAGTCCGATTCGACCGAAGCGGGTCACGCGCTCAGGGGAGACACCACTGAGCGCACTGCAAGGAGGAGGCATCGAGTACATCGAGGTGCGTTGTGTGGACGTGAGTCCGTTCTCCCCTGTGGGTATAGATGCCGAGCAGATTCGCTTTATGGATACCTTTCTCCTTTACTGCCTGCTAGCAGACAGCCCCGCCTGCGATGACAGGGTGCAATCGATTCAGGCGGAGAACCTGTCCGCCATCGTCAATCGCGGTCGAGAGCCGGGCCTGACACTGACTACCGAAGACGGCGAACGACCAATGGCCGAACTGGCGGGCGAGTTGCTGACCGCAATGGCACCCATAGCAGAGCAACTGGACGCCAGCCATGGCGGCGATGCGTACCGGGCAGCCCTGGCAGAGCAACGGGCAAAGGTCGACGACCCGGAACTCACTCCATCGGCGCGGATACTCCGGGAGATGCGGGAGCGAGACCTGCCCTTTTTCCGGCTCGCGATGACCTACAGCGAGCAGTGGGCCCAGGAATTCAGAAACCGTGACATCCCAGCCGCAGTGAAAGAGCGACTGGAGACCGAATCTCGCACATCACAGCAGGCGCAACTCGAACTGGAGCATGCTGACTCCATCAGCTTCGAGGAGTACCTGGACCGCATTTACGCCCAATACAAGGGTCTGTGAATTTCCTGGCCCACTTTCATCTGGCGTGGCCGGGAGAGGGGCTGCTGGCCGGCGCCCTGGAGGGTGACTTTCACAAAGGTCCGATCGGCCCGCATTTCGCACCCGATCTGGCGCAGGGTATACGTCTGCACCGCGCTATCGATGCGTTCACCGACAGTCACCCACAGATTGTTGCACTGCGGAAACAGTTTCCCGCGTCATTGCGGCGCTACGCCGGAATCCTTATCGACCTCAGCTTTGATCACTATCTCAGCCTGTATTGGGATCGCTACAGCGAGCTGGAACTACGAGCCTTCACGGCCGGCGTACATCTCGCGCTCGAGAACCGGTCAATGCAACTGAGCAGCGGTTCCCTGAAAATGTTGCAAGCCCTGCGCAAACACGATCTTCTCAACCGTTACCACGACTGGGGTCTGGTCACAGCCAGTGCCCAACGTGTTGGCGAACGCTTCAAGCGCGGCAATCCTCTACTGGATGTGGAACGGGGCCTGAACCCGATAAAGGAAGACCTGGAGCAAGCTTTCAGCGCCTTCTACCCGGATTTGATGGCATTGCGTCCCGACCCACAACTGGCGATTGCACTTTCAACCAAAAGCCCCTAAGTTACCGCCCTCTGACCGCCCTATTTCAGGTATTACTGTATTATGTACAACACCCTCTCCCCTCGTCTGGTGTTTCTTGGATTGGCGGTACTCGCTGCCGCCGCTATCGGCTTTGCGATGTTCCTGGAACATCGACTGGGACTGCACCCCTGCCCGCTGTGCATGAGTCAGCGGGTGTTCATCGCGCTGGCCGGGGTGATTGCCCTGATTGCCGCACTGCACAACCCCGCAGGTTGGGGGAGACGGATTTACGGCGTCCTGTGCGCCGCAGCCGCGCTGACCGGCGGCGCCATTGCGGCGCGACACGTCTGGTTGCAGCATTTGCCCGAGGATCAGGTACCCGCCTGCGGACCCAGCCTGGAATACATGCTGGAGACCCTGCCGTTTTCTGAAACTCTGAGTCTGGTGTTGATGGGCGATGGCAACTGCGCCGAGACTGTCTGGACGTTCCTCGGTCTGAGTATTCCGGAACTGACCCTGCTGCTATTCATCTTCGTCACACTGGTCAGCCTGTGGCAGGTATTTCGCCGCCCGGCACCAGCCGCTGTCGGGAACGCCGGCTGAACACCGCCTGCAGTAGACGCTTGCTAGGCGCCGCTGCGGCGCTTATAGTCAAGCGCTCAGAAATGCACACCGTTGAAGGGTAGAAACATGTCAGCACAAGGCGGTGATCCGCAGCTACACCAGCAGTTTCAGACTGTAGAGGAGTTACTGAGTCGCTGGCTGGAGGAACGACGGGTACTTTTGAGCCGTTATACCGACCTGGCGGAGCTACTGAATAGTGAGCCCGATGCCACGGCTTACGACCGCCTTCAAAGTAATCTGTGCGAGGTCCTGGTCGACTATATTTCGGCTGGTCATTTCGAGGTTTTTCACCAGCTGGTTAATGAGGCTGAAGCCTTTGCCGACGGCAGTGGAGAGCTCGCTGCGCGCCTGATACCTGCGATCGTAGACACCACCGAGGTCATGCTCGCTTACGATGAGAAGTACAGCGGACTGAAGCCAGACGATGCCAACCTCAAGCGCGACCTTTCGGCGCTGGGCGAGATGCTGGAATCACGGTTTGTGTTGGAAGACCGGCTGATTGCCGGCCTTCACAACCGCCACCGAACGGTGGCGGAGGCTCCCTAAGCGAGGCTTCCTAAGCTTACTTGTCTGTCGCTTCGGCTTCTGCAGCGTCATCCGCCACAATCCCAACCAGTTCCACATCAAACAGCAGGGTCTCATTCGGCCCAATCATCTGGCCGGCACCGCCGGGTCCGTAGGCGAGATCAGCTGGGATAGTCAGCTTGTATTTGGAACCGACTTTCATCAACTGCAGGGCCTCTGTCCAACCCGCAATCACCTGGCCGACGCCAAAGGTGACTGTCTGTCCACGACTGTAGGACGAATCGAATTCAGTGCCATCAAGCAACGTGCCGCGATAGTGCACTTCAACCTGATCGTCGGGACCAGGCATTGCGCCATCTCCGGCTTCGACCACCTCGTACTGCAGGCCGGAGGCGGTTTCCATAACGCCCTCACGCTTTTTATTTTCCGCCAGGTAATCTGTGCCGGCTTTTGCGTTCGCTGCACCCATCTGTTCTTGCTGGGCAGCCTGTTCGGCCATCATCTTGTCCTGGTAGGCCTGCATCTCAGCCTGGATTTCCTCCTGGGTAAGTTGCGGCTCTTTTTGCTCCATCGCATCGCGGAAGCCCGCGGTGAACGCTTCGATGTCCATCGGCACCTGGTCACTCAACATACGCGACCCCAGCCCATAGGCTATGCCGTAGCTGAGTCGTTGCTCGCTGGACTCCAACGCAGCATCAGTGGCGGCGACAGACGCCGATTCAGCAGCGACATCCACGGCGGGTGTCGTTGCAGACTGTTCGTTACAGGCTTGCAGGCCAAGCACAGCAACCGCGGCCAGCGGCAGAGCATACTTATTCATAGAAACATTCCATCTTCGAGTTAAATCGTTGGGTCAGCAGACCCTGGCATCGCCACGAGCTTGCACAACAGACACCGGGCGGAAAATGACGCTGCCCGGGAGTCGACAAACACAGCCAGGCGCTCAATTCCATAAAGAGGTGCTGGCAAGGAATTCGCGGTGGGCGCAATCATACTGCCCTGAAGCCGGTTTCGCCACCCCCGGCGGCGGCAGCTGCTCAGCGCGCTGTCAGCACGGCCAACAGGGCCTGGACCATGGGTTGCCAGCGTTCACGTTCACAACCGGTGGACTCAAACACCAGTGCCAGGTTTTCCTCCAGGGGCTGCTCGGCCACTACCAAAGCAGGCGCGAGCAGATAGAAGCGCCAGATTCTGTTCTGCTCTTCTTCTTCACTCTGCAGTTCCAGCGCCTGCAGTGACTCACACACCGATGCGGCATCCGCGTAATCGCGCAGGGCCTGCCGCTGTGTCCGCAAAGGGAGAACCACGCGCTGTCGCCATTCCCCGACGGCTTTCTCGAGGCCTTCCAGGTGAGCAAAATTCAGGCGCTGATCGGTTGAGGCCAGCCAACTCGCGTACAAGAGCACGTTGACGTCCGCCTGTAACTCGTCCTGGGCGCGCAGACACTCCCTGGCGACGCCCTCTCGCCCATAGGCAACAAGAGAGTGTTCCCAAATGGGATTACTCATCGACAAACCGACTGGCTCCTGATATCCACTGAGCGTAAACTTCCCGACCTTATGATAATACTACGCGACATTGAACTACGCCGGGGCAGCAAATGCCTGTTTCAGCACGCTGAGGCCACGATTCAGCCCGGTCAGCGACTGGCTTTAATCGGTGCCAATGGCAGCGGTAAATCCAGCCTGTTTTCTCTACTACTGGGAGCGCTTATCGCCGACCGCGGCGCGGTTGAGGGTATCAGCAATTTGCGACTCGCGCACATGGCCCAGGAAGTCCCGGCCACGGACATGCCCTGCGGCGAGTACGTGCTGCAGGGAGATGCCGTCCTGTTCGGGCTGCGGGAAGAACTGCGGGAAGTAGAGCAGCGTGGCGATTTTACGGCGGCGGCCAGCATTCATAGTGCGCTGGAAGAAATCGACGGCTATGGGGCCGAGAGACGGGTCGATCGACTGCTGCAGGGCCTGGGATTTGCCTCGGACGCCAGCGCCCGGCCGGTGAGCGACTTCTCCGGCGGCTGGAGAATCCGGCTCAACCTGGCACGCGCATTGACCACCCCATCCGACCTGATGCTACTGGACGAGCCGACCAACCACCTGGATCTCGATGCAACGCTGTGGTTGCAGCAATGGCTGCAACAATACCCCGGCACCCTGCTGATGATTTCCCATGACCGGGATTTTATTGATGCTACCTGTGAGCGCATCCTGCATATCGATCGAAAGCAGTTAAGCAGCTACAAAGGCAACTATTCCCAATTTGAACAGCAGCGGGCTGAACGGCTAAGCAATCAGCAGGCCAGTTATGAAAAACAGCAACAGCGTATCGCCGATATCGACGATTTTGTGCGCCGCTTCCGTTACAAGGCGACCAAGGCGAAACAGGCCCAGAGCCGACTCCGGGAGCTGGAGCGCATGCAGACCCTGGCGCCGGCACATATCGACGCCGCCTTCGACTTTGCGTTCCCGGCACCGGCGCGCAGCAGTGATCCCCTGATGCGCCTCGACGAGGCGGTACTGGGCTACAGCGATAGGCCACTGCTGCATAACGTCAACCTGGTGCTGAGACCGGGCAGCCGCTACGGTCTTCTGGGACGCAACGGCGCCGGCAAGTCAACGCTGCTCAAGAGCCTGGTGGGTCGCCTGCCCCTGCTGGCGGGCCGGCGCACTGTCGGCGAGCATTGCAATATCGGTTACTTTGATCAGCAACAGCTGGAAGTGCTGGACCTGGAGGCGAGTCCCGCCCTGCACCTGCAGCGCTTGAGCCCCCAGGCGCGGGAGCAGGACATCCTGAATTTCCTCGGTGGTTTTGATTTCCGCGGCGACATGGCGAGCGGACCCATCGCTGCGTTTTCCGGAGGAGAAAAGGCTCGTCTGGCCCTGGCGATGGTAGTCTGGCAGCGCCCCAATTTGCTGGTACTGGATGAACCGACCAACCACCTTGACCTGGAAATGCGCCACGCCATGGAGGTGGCATTGCAGGGCTACGAGGGCGCCCTGATCGTGGTAAGCCACGATCGCCACATGCTGCGCAACACGGTAGAAGAACTCCTGTTAGTGCACGACGGCCTGGTGGAAGACTATGCCGAGGACCTCAGTGGCTACGAACAGTGGATTCTTTCCCGAATTGGCGGTGATAAAGAGGCGGACCGGCGGGCTCCGGCGAGTGACAGTAGTCGGCGTGAACAGCGTCAGCAGGCGGCCGCCAGGCGGGAGCAGATGCGGCCACTACGAAAACGCATTGAGAAAACAGAACGAGAAATAGCCAGAACGGAGGAGCAGTTGTCGGCCATCCGGGGACAGCTGGCAGACAGCGAACTGTACGAGGCGTCGCGCAAGGCTGAGCTTGCCGACGTGCTGCAGCGTGAGGCGGCGCTGAAAGCCAGCGCCGTGACACTGGAGGAACGCTGGCTGGGAGACCAGCAGGCGCTGGAGGAACTGGAGCAGTCACCCTGACATGGGCCTAAGCCGGAGGGCCTGAACTGGGAGCCTCACCCGGGGCCGCTATCCGCTAAAACCGTGCCTCCAGATTGTGAGTCGACCGAGGCAGCCGCCGCCAGCTTAAGCTTTTGTGCCCGGCTCAGTTTTTTGATCGCCGCTTCCCGACGGCTGGCGTCACTCCGGTCACTGGCAACAGCTGACCAAAGCAGGCACACCGGTCGCCGCCCGCAGGTATAGCGCGGTCCACCGGCGCGCTCACCGTTGTGCTGCTGAACCCTGCGCGCAAGGTCCCGGGTAATTCCGGTGTAAAGGGTGCCATCGGCGCACCGTAAAATATAGACGCTCCAATGCCTGGAGACGGTCACCCGCGCCGCCAGTTGTGCAGTCGCCCCACCCAGCCAAGCAGGGTTTCAGGCGCATGGGCCTTGCGCCATTCACCGGCGGCAAACTTATTGCTTTCGCTCAAGGTCGGGTAAATATGGATAGTGCCCAGCAGTTTATTCAAACCCAGGCCATGCTTCATCGCGAGCACAAACTCGGCCAACAGTTCAGCGGCGTGATAACCCACTATGGTGACCCCGAGAATGCGATCCTTGCCGGGTGCAGTCAGCACCTTGACGAAGCCGTGGGCCTCGCCGTCGGCAATCGCCCGGTCCAAATCGCCGATATCGTAACGGGTAAGCTCAAAGGGCACACCCTGTGATCGGGCATCGGTCTCGTTGAGGCCAACACGCGCTACTTCCGGGTCTGTAAACGTCGCCCATGGCACCACCGAATAGTCCACCCTGAACCGGCGCAGAAAGCCGAACAGGCTGTTAACCGTGGCGTACCAGGCCTGATGGCTGGCCATATGGGTGAATTGATAGGGTCCAACGATATCACCACAGGCGTAGATAGTCGGTATTACCGTACGCAGATAATCATCGACCTCAATCGTGCCCCCGGGCCGAGTGGCAATTCCCAGCTCATCCAACCCCAGTCCCGCTGTATTCGGGCTGCGGCCTACGGCCAACAGCACGCGGTCAAACTGCAGCTCACGCTCGCCGCCTTCAGTGTCAAACCGGCAGAACTGTCCACCATCACCGGCACCGAACAATCGCGCTTCATAGCCCGTGTGTACCGTCAGCCCATGGCTGCGGAACGTCTCTAGCACGCAGGCGGAAACCTCTTCGTCCTCGCGGGGCATAATCCTGTCAACATGGGTCACCAGTGTCACCTTGGACCCCAACCGGGCGAAGGCCTGCGCCAGTTCACAACCGATTGGACCTGCGCCCAGCACCAGCAAGCGCCGGGGAGCCTCGTTAATGTCCCAAAGCGTGTCAGAGGTCAAAAAATCAAGCTCGGCCAGGCCAGGGATGTCGGGAACTCTCGCCCGGGCTCCACTGGCAATGATGATATTGCGCGTGCTGATCGTCCGCTCGCCCACAACCACGGTCCAGGGCGAGGTAATCCGGGCGCTCCCCTGCACACAATCGACGCCAAGGCCAGTGAACCGCTCCACCGAGTCGTGGGGCTCGATAGCCGCGATCGCCGCTTGCACACGCGCCATAACCTTGGGGAAATCTACCGCCACCGGCACCGACTCAAGCCCGAATTCGGGGGCCCGTCGCATATAATCGGCAATCCGGGCCGAACGGATCAGAGCCTTACTCGGCACACAGCCGGTATTGAGGCAATCACCACCCATTCGATCCCGCTCAATCAGGGTCACCCGCGCCTTGACGGCGGCGGCGATCAGAGCAGCCACCAGCCCCGCAGAGCCGGCACCGATCACGACCAGGTTGGTATCAAAGCGAGCGGGTTTCTCGAAACTGGCGAGGGCCCGCCTCGCCCGCAGGCGCGACAGCAGCGCGCGGGCGATAAACGGGAATACCGCCAGCAGTGCAAAGGACAAAACCAGGCTGGGCGAAAGAATGCCCGAGAGCCCGTCCAACTGACCTAACTGAGTGCCCGCATTCACATAGACTGCCGTGGCCGGCAGCATTCCCAGCTGGGAGACCCAGTAATAGCGGCCTGTCCCGATGGGTAGCAGGCCCATGAGCAGATTGATGACGAAGAACGGGAACACGGGCACCAGCCGCAGGGCAAAGAGATAAAACGCCCCGTCCCGGGCAAAGCCATCATTCACCGCCTGCAATTGCCCGCCAAACCGGGTCTGCACCCAATCCCGTAGCAGGGTTCTCGACACCAGAAACGCCAGGGTCGCGCCCAGGCTACTGGCAAAGGACACCAGCAGCAGTGCATACCAGAAGCCGAACAGCGCGCCTCCTGCCAGCGTCATAATGGCAGCACCGGGCAGTGACAGTCCGGTAACCGCAACGTAGAGACAGAAGTAAAGTGCGCCAGCCACCAGGGGGTTTCGCCCATACCATTCCTGCAGTTCGCCAAGCCTCTGTTGCAGCACGTCGAACTGCAGGTAGCTGCCAAGGCCAAACTGGAACCAGGCCCAAACGGCGATGGCCACAACCGCCACAATCGTAATCTGCTTACTACGCTGCTGCACTTTATCTCCTTGCTGCGTTCCGAGTGCTATGAAGCCCTCGCCCGGCCGGGCTCGATTGAGAGCCCGCACCACCTCGTAGACTTGGTCCCCGAGACAGCATAGCAAGTTCCCGGGCTTTCATACCCTAGGGCACCTCTGAATAATGGCAATGCGCTCAGGCTTTCAGGCAGATTCGCAATCAAGGCGCCGCTTTGAAGGCAGGCTGGTTGCCTGTCGAAAAGTGGCAACGTCGAGTGCGGGTTTGCCTGAAAGCCCCGCAGGGCGGGCCCTGAAGCGTCCAGAGCAAGGGGGCGGCCATCCGTTTGCGCCGCTTGCCAAGGGTTACGGCCATTACCTGCGCGACGCGCCTTGCTCTGAACGCTTCAGGGCTCCGCTGAGCGCGATTGCCATTATTCAGAGGTGCCCTAGAGTCATATACTCAGGTCGAAAAACTCTTGCGGTCCGGTTGTACCGACGACGGGCAATGGTATTATTGCTCACCCGAAAAACAGAGCCTGGCGCTAAAGCGGCCCCCGGCCATCCGGAGAATCACATGAGTGACAAAATTGTGCACGTCAGCGATGCAACCTTCGATACCGAAGTACTGAATTCCGACATCCCCGTCCTGGTAGATTTCTGGGCGGAGTGGTGCGGCCCATGCAAAATGATCGCACCCGTACTCGATGAGTTGGCGGGTGAACTTGAAGGCAAGCTAAAAATCTGCAAGGTTGATGTCGATGCCAACCCGGAGATACCCCCCAAGTTCGGCATTCGCGGCATCCCCACCCTGATCCTGTTCAAGGGCGGCAATGCCGAGGGCACCAAGGTCGGTGCACTGTCCAAAACTCAATTGTCGGAGTTTGTTCAAGAGATGATCGCTTAGTCGAACGTAGCGCTGAGCCCTGACCGCGGCGGCCCCTTTTCCCGGGGCCGTTTCTTTACCGGCCCCGATTCAAAAAAGCGGTAGACGAGCCCAGCACAGCGTGCTACATTCTTTTCCGCTGCACATTCCCGTGCTCCAGAATAAACCCTGCGACCCAGCAACAGCAATAGCTTCTGAACAGCCACTCATCCTGGCCAACGCCGGCATGCGTCGACTTAATAACGCTGGCAATCCCTTTTCCTTCACCCACACTCCAGTCAATCTATGAATCTAACTGACCTCAAGAGCAAATCCACGCAAGAATTGATTGATATCGCCAAGGAAGTCGGCCTCGATAATATGGCTCGCTCCCGCAAGCAGGATATTATCTTCGCGATTCTAAAGCGACACGCAAAAAGCGGCGAAGACATCTACGGCGACGGTGTGCTGGAAATCCTGCAGGACGGGTTCGGCTTCCTGCGTTCAGCAGACAGCTCCTACCTCGCTGGACCCGACGACATCTATGTATCACCCAGTCAAATACGGCGCTTTAATTTGCGCACCGGTGACACCATTTCCGGCAAGATCCGCCCGCCCAAGGACAGTGAGCGCTACTTCGCACTGCTCAAGGTCGGTGAAGTCAACTTCAATAAACCGGAAGATTCAAAAAGCAAAATCCTGTTCGAAAACCTGACACCTTTGTTCCCGGATGAACGGCTGACACTGGAAAAAGGCAACGGCAGCACGGAGGACCTCACCGGCAGGGTCATCGATCTGGTGGCACCCATCGGCAAGGGCCAGCGCGGTCTGCTGGTAGCACCGCCCAAGGCGGGCAAGACCATTATGATGCAAAGCATCGCCCAATCCATTATCTCCAATAACCCGGAGTGCGACATCATCGTTCTGCTGATCGATGAACGCCCTGAAGAAGTCACGGAAATGCAACGGTCCGTGGGTGCACGCGGCGCAGAGGTCGTGGCCTCTACCTTCGATGAACCGCCGTCACGACACGTCCAGGTTGCGGACATGGTCATCGAAAAAGCAAAACGCCTGGTTGAGCACAAACGCGATGTCGTTATCCTGCTGGACTCCATTACCCGCCTGGCTCGGGCCTACAACACCGTCATACCCAGTTCCGGTAAAGTTCTGACCGGTGGTGTCGACGCCCACGCGCTGGAGCGGCCAAAACGATTCTTCGGCGCAGCACGCAATATCGAGGAAGGCGGCAGCCTGTCGATAATCGCGACTGCACTGATCGACACCGGCTCAAAAATGGACGAAGTCATCTACGAAGAATTCAAGGGCACCGGCAACATGGAGCTGCACCTCGATCGCAAAGTGGCGGAAAAGCGTGTCTACCCCGCCATCAACATCCGCCGCTCGGGCACACGCCGCGAGGAGTTGCTTACCAGCGAGGAAGAACTCCAGCGCATGTGGATTTTGCGCAAGTTGCTGCACAGCATGGAAGACCTCGCTGCGATCGAGTTCCTGCTCGGTCGACTGAAAGACACCAAAACCAACGACGAGTTCTTCATGTCAATGAAGCGCAAGTAATTACCTCTAAGCAATAATCAGGCGCCACCGCCTCACGCCAAATGCCGCTATAATGCAGCCTCCTGATCAGCGAGGGGTTAAGGCAACTTGAAGTACGCAGACCTGCGGGATTTTATCAGTGCCCTTGAGGCTCGCGGCGAATTGCTGCGCATCAGCACCGAGGTAGACCCCAATCTGGAGATGACTGAGATTGCCGATCGTACCCTGCGACGCGGCGGCCCTGCTCTTTTGTTCGAAAATCCGCGAGGATTCAATATACCGGTGCTGGCCAACCTGTTCGGCACTGAAAAACGCGTCGCCCTAGGCATGGGTGCGGAGCATATTTCATCCCTGCGGGAAATTGGTGAAATCCTTGCCTATCTGCGCCAGCCCGACCCGCCGAAAGGAATGCGGGACGCCTGGGAAAAAGTACCTTTGCTGCGCAAAGTGCTCAGCATGGCCCCCAAACTGGTCAAAAACCCGGTCTGTCAGTATCACGTTCGCGAGGCTGCGGACGTCGATCTGCGTTCGCTGCCCATTCAGACTTGTTGGCCCGGTGATGCGGGCCCGCTGGTCACCTGGCCCCTGGTCATCACCCGCGGACCCGGCAAGGAGCGACAGAACCTCGGCATTTACCGCATGCAGCTATTGGGCCGCGACAAACTCATCATGCGCTGGCTCTCCCATCGCGGTGGCGCACTGGATTACCGTGACTGGCAACTCGCTCACCCGGGGGCTCGCTACCCGGTGGCGATTGCGCTGGGTGCTGACCCGGCCACGACGCTGGGAGCGGTAACGCCGGTGCCCGACGCCATCTCCGAGTATGCCTTTGCCGGCTTGCTGCGAGGGGGGAAAACCGAGGTGGCAGAGTGCTATACCCCCTTGTGCAGGGAGCATGGCCTGCAGGTACCGGCTAACGCGGAGTTTATTCTTGAGGGCTACCTGGAGCCGGGCGAAGAAGCGGATGAGGGGCCTTTCGGTGACCACACCGGCTATTACAATGAAGTGGAACGGTTCCCCGTTTTTACAGTAGATACTATTACCCACCGTGAGTCGCCGATCTATCACAGCACCTACACTGGCCGACCGCCGGATGAGCCAGCGATCCTGGGCGTGGCTCTGAACGAAGTGTTCGTTCCGATTCTCAAGAAACAGTTCCCGGAGATTGTGGATTTTTATCTGCCCCCGGAGGGCTGCTCCTATCGCATGGCTGTTGTCACCATCCGCAAGGAATACCCCGGGCATGCCAAACGGGTCATGTTGGGCGTCTGGTCTTTCCTGCGTCAGTTCATGTATACCAAGTTTGTCATTGTCACCGACGACGACATCGACCCGCGCAATTGGCAGGACGTGATCTGGGCGATGACGACCCGCATGGACCCGCAGCGCGATACCGTCTTCATAGACAACACCCCCATCGACTACCTGGATTTCGCCTCTCCCGTGGCCGGACTTGGCTCCAAGGCCGGCTTCGACGCCACCAACAAGTGGCCGGGAGAAACACAGCGTGAATGGGGACAGCCGATAGCCATGGATGCGGCAGTAAAGCAGCGCGTCGATGAACTGTGGGACCAGCTCGGCATAGCCTAGTGCCCTGAGCGCGACTGCCATTGCCCTGGCGCCCCCCGGCGAGCCGTCTTGAATTATCCGCAGGTGTCCGCATATCCAATTGGCGATGAGACTCGTTGCGGCCACATAAAGTCCGGCCCCCAACGGCTGAAACGCCCTTTGACGCCCTCAGCCGACAGCGTCAGTTGTGGCTGCATCTTTTTTTCTGGCCCGTTAACCCCTTTCCACCGGTAGCGGCGATTAAGCCAGACAACCGCCTGTAGTCAAGGAGCCGTCTGATGAAACCCCCGATAGTTTTTGCATCGCTATTCTCTCTATGCCTGGCCAGCCAGGGCCAAGGAGCCGACATGCGCAGCACGATAGAAGATCAAACGGCCGTAGCGGTCACCATTTACAATGACAACCTGGCGCTGGTCAAAGACCGCCGCGAACTCCAGCTGGACAAGGGCACGAGTCAACTTGCTTTCCGGGGTGTCAGCGCCCAGATGCGAGCGGAGACTGCCATGCTGCGGCAGATCAACAACCCGAACTCCCTGCGGGTGTTCGAACAGAACTTCGACTTTGATTTGCTATCCCCGCAGAGTTTGCTGGAAAAATACACCGGCAAGACTATCCAAATCGCTCGCATGAACCCGGCCACGGGTGACGAAATCATTGAGGAGGCAACCGTCCTGGCTACCAACGGTGGCGTGGTGGTGAAAATCGGCGACCGGATTGAAACCAATCCCACGGGAAGGTTTATCTTCAGCAATGTGCCCA
Organism: uncultured Gammaproteobacteria bacterium; assembly: GCA_963840725.1. Taxonomy (GTDB): domain Bacteria; phylum Pseudomonadota; class Gammaproteobacteria; order Pseudomonadales; family Halieaceae; genus CAVWDU01. The sequence continues at coordinate 233,884 of CAWIZY010000003.1, forward strand.
CTAACCTGCGCGATGAACCCACCCTGTCGATACAGTTACAGAGCGCCACAAACGCCGCGCAGGAAGTCGAGCTGAGCTACCTCACGGGAGGCCTGGCCTGGAAAGCCGACTACGTTGCCGAGCTCGATGCGACCGATTCAGCACTGGACCTGTTAGCCTGGGTTACTCTCACCAACGAAAGCGGTGCGACCTATACCAACGCCAGCATGCAGTTGGTAGCGGGTGATGTAAACCAGGTCAGGCCGCCGATGCGACAGGCCCGATTCGACGCCGAAATGTACGCGTCCGCAGCCCCCACGAGCCGCGTGGTCGAAGAGACCCTGTTCGAATACCACCTTTATACGCTGGAGCGGCCCACCACCATCAATGACAACCAGACCAAACAGGTCTCACTGCTCTCGGCGGCCAGCATCCCCGTGGTCAAGGAGCTGCTGTTCCAGGGTCAACCCTCTTACTACCGCGCCGGCCGTGGCGTGGTCGGGCGCAGCGTAAAACCCGAGGTTTTCATTGAGTTCGACAACCGCGAAAAATCCGGCCTGGGCATGCCCTTGCCCAAGGGCGTTGTCCGCGTCTACAAACGCGACTCGACAGGCAACGCCCAGTTCATTGGGGAAGATGAAGTTGATCACACCGCCCGCAATGAGAAGGTACGCCTGAAACTGGGTGAGTCTTTCGATGTGACGGCAGACAAAAAGCAAACCGACTTCCAGATCAAGGAGCAAATTCTCGGTCGGGACGTTTTTCAATCAAGCTATGAAATCGAGCTGCGCAACGCCAAGTCGGAAGCGGTTACGGTGGTGGTGCGCGAGCCCATACCCGGCGACTGGGAAATGCTCAGCGAAAGCCTACCCCACAAGAAAGTGGCCGCCGGTCTCGCCGAGTGGGTCATCACGGTGCCGGCAGATGGCAAAACCACTCTGTCCTACACCACCCGACTGAGGCTCTGAGCGGGTACCGGGGAAAACACTACGCATGTTGGACTGAGACTTGTAAACTGAGGCGGTTGTTAGTTACGGACCGCTGTATGGTAAAGCTTCAGCCCTTCTCCCAGCGTCACCCCTCGACAGCCTCCGCTATCGGGCCTCGCCTGCCCCAGGTGGCTTTAGTGACAAGCCTGCTACTCGCGGGCTGTGGCGCCAGCGATGGTCCGAGCGACGGCGCCGCGACAGCCCTCAATACAACCAGCGTTGATGAATATCCCAGAGCTTACCGCTCGGTAATAGCCGGACAGCGCACCCCCCTGTCGGCGGACGAGTTAGGGCTGACGGTCACCTCAACCGACACCCTTGTGTGGCGCCAGGTCAGTGGCCCGACACTGGTGTTGTCGGAAACAGACTCTGGCGGCATCGTCTTCGACGCCCCCGGGGCCGTGACAACCGCAGCCGTTGAACTCGAAGCGCTGGTGACCCGAGAGGACGGGCGACAGGAAAAACTGCCCATTACCGTGACCGCGGTCAACGAATCTCAGGTGGTGCCGGTGGCCGACACCCGTTACAGACTCAGGTCTGCAGAAACTGGCGGAGCCTGCAAAGCGCCGCCACCGCCGCCGATGAACTCGCCGACCAGGCTGGTACGGGCTTTCCCCGCTATCAGCATTCCTTCTCCTGCGGACATGGACCAGGCCCCGGGCGATGATTCCCACTGGTATGTCACTTCGATACTGGGTCGCAAGATTTACCGATTCGCCAACCGGCCGGATGTCAGCCAGAGCGATGTGGTATTGGACCTCGCCTCCCGCGATGCTCGCTTGCGCAGCCTGGTGTTTCACCCGCAGTTCTCAAGCAATGGCAAAATCTACGTACAGATCCACAACGGCAAGGACCTTCGCCTGGGCACTTCCATACTGGAATTTACCTGGTCACCGGCACTCGATGCCTTTGATCCAGATTCCGAGCGGGTGATTCTGCAGGTCCCATTGCCGCACAGGAACACCGCAGATGGCGAACACCCCGGCGGACAGCTCAATTTCGGCAATGACGGTTACCTCTACGCCGCGCTGGGGGACGGTACCCAACCGGGCGTGTTCAGCGAATTCAGCCAGGACACGGCGCTGCTTTGGGGCTCCTTGTTGCGCATTGACGTCGACGGAGAAGACCCTTACGCCATCCCTGCAGACAATCCTTTTGCCAATGGCGGTGGCAGGCCAGAAATTTACGCCTGGGGGTTCCGCCACCCATGGAAGTGGAATTTTGATCGTGCCACCGGTGAACTCTGGCTGGCCGATGTGGGCTGGGTGAGTCGCGAAGAAATCAACCGGGTGGTCGCGGGGGGAAACTACGGCTGGCCATTTCGTGAAGGTAAAATTGCCTGTCCGCGCTGCGAAGTCGACAGGGTGACCGTGAACGTCGACCAGGATTCCTTTATAGATCCGCTGGCAGACTATGACCGCGACACAGGCAAATCAGTCACCGGCGGCTACGTCTACCGGGGCTCTGACATAGCCGACCTCCAGGGCGTTTATCTGTTCGGCGACTACGTCACTGGCAAGGTTTTCGCCCTGCGCCAGGACGGTAGCGGCGACTACGCTATTGACCTCATTGCACAGGGTTCACTATCTCTGGTTTCCTTTGCGCAGGACCTGAGGGGAGAGATCTACGCTCTCGACTTTCATGACGGTCATATTTACCAACTGGCGGCTAACACGGAACAACCGGACAGCGATTTTCCCACGCGTTTGTCGGCGACGGGTTGCGTGGACATGGCGGATCCGGAGCGGCTTCTGCCCGGCATGATCCCCTACTCGGTTCAGTCCCCCTTATGGTCTGACGGCGCTGAAAAATCCCGCTGGCTGGCCCTCCCCCCGGGCGGCAAAATCACTGCCATTGCGGGTTCCTCCGGAGACCTGGATTTCCCACCGGGCACTGTATTGGTCAAGCATTTTCGGCTGTTCAATCGTCTGCTGGAAACCCGCCTGTTCATGCGCCACGACGATGGCGAGTGGGCGGGCTACAGCTACGCCTGGAACGACAGCGAAACCGAGGCCGAACTCTTGCCCGGCGCCAGGGTCAGGTCTGTGGATGGACAGCTCTGGCGCTACCCCAGCCGCAGCGAGTGCCTGCAATGCCACACGCTTGCTGCCGGCCGATCGTTGGGGCTCACCCTGCGCCAGCTCAACACCCAGCACTTTGACGGCGATTCACTTTATGGCCAGTTACAGATGCTGGAGAATCTCAATCTGTTCTCGTTCACACCCGGACGCGATCGGGAATTTGCCGTATTGAACAACGAAGACGCCCCTGTAGCGGAGCGCGCCAGAGCCTATCTCCACGTCAATTGCGGCGGCTGCCATCGGCCCCAGGGTGGCGGGGACCGATCCACGATGGACCTGCGAATCGAGACCCCGCTGGCAGAGATGAACCTGTGTAACGCGCGCCCGGTGGTCGACACGCTGGGGAACGCCCAAGCTCGTTTGCTCTCCCCGGGAGAACCCGGCAACTCAATTCTGTTGACGCGTATGCAGCGGCGCGACGCCTATCGCATGCCACCCATCGGCAGCGCGGTGATTGACGAACCGGCCGTAGAACTGATCGCACAGTGGATTGCATCACTGGAAGGCTGCCAATGAACCCTGTGGATAAAGCATGAGTGCACGCTTCGACAGTATTATCCTCCATGTAGGACTGCACAAAACCGGCTCCACCAGCATCCAGAACTGCTCTCAGTTCATGCACCGCGACCTGCTGCTCGCCAATGGTATCCAATACGCCTGTTTTCGCCTCGAGGGTAAGCTGCGCCCCAATCATGGCGGGATAGTCACCGCCGCGCTGCTCAATGAAGCGGATAAGTACGGCAAGGACTGGCGCTACAATCTGCAACTGAATACAGCGCGAGCCCAAACCGCCTGCCGGGAGCAGTTGGCGCAAACGCTCAATGCGCCAGAGGCGCGAACACTGCTGCTATCCGGTGAGATATTCAGCGTTTACAACCGGTCAGATCTCATGCGCCTGCGCGACCACCTGCTGCCATATACCCGGAGTTTGCGTGTCCTGGTGGTGATCAGAAACCCGCTGAACTTTGTCGAGAGTGCCCTGCAACAGCGCGTGAGGGCGGGCAAGTTGCCAGAACTTGGCGAGCTGGGGACCTTGAGTCGCAAGCGCTATCTACGATTGAAACGGGTATTCCCGGATACGCTGGAGGTGCTTAACTTCGACGATTGCGTCACTTACGAGGAGGGTTTGGTCGGTGCTTTCTATCGCGCCTGCGGCATACCTGCCGAGCAGCTTGTCGGACTGGACTATGGAGCGGCCAACCCGCGGTCCTCGCTGGAAGCCTTCAGAATCATGCATGCAATCAATCAACGCTTTCCCAATACCGACGACTCGACGGCCGCCGCATTACGCAAGCCCAGGGATATGCAACCCCTCTACGCAATTCCCGGTGCCCGATTCAGCTGGAACGAATGCGCGGATGCGACCATTTATGAGCAGGTGCAGGAAGAGCGTCACTGGTTTGAACAGCACCTCGGCCTGGCTTTTCGCGATCGACCCTCTGCTAAGCCAGAGGAGATCTGGTCTTTCGCGACCCTCGCAGTTCTGGAGTACCAGATTCGGGACCTCGAGGAACCGTTGTTGCGCGAGGCAGCAACCGATTTTCTGGAACAGGAAGCGGGACGGCTGGCCCCCGAGCAGAGCGAGTCAGCGACGATCCTGCGGTTTATCGTCAGGCGATTGCGGGAAGCAAAGAGGCCACCCCCGTCGCAACGACTGCGCGACCTGGGACTGGATTATTTCCGGGCGGGGGCACAACAGGTCCGGGCCTATAGCCCCGAACTGGCGATCAAGTTGCTGCGTGTGGCGCTGGAAATAAGACCCGACGCCCGGGACATTGCCAAACGACTGGAAGAGTGGGAAAAACTCCAGCAGTGATCCGGGGTCTATCAGCCGGCTAACCGCTCAGTACAACGGTTGAGTGCATCAATTCAGGAAGTCTGAGCAGAGGGCCCCGGAGCTGACGTTTCCGGCATGGGCAGTTCAGGCAACTTCACGTCCGCCAGCACCAGACCCTGACGGTAGTAGATATCAGCAGGACCGTGCTCACCCTGGGCAGCCAGCAGGCGTCCCAACTCAGCACAGGCCTCAGCCCCCGGGGTCAGCTTGTAGCTCTTTTCAAAATAATCCCGGGCCTTGCCCCACAACTCATTGCGGGCAGCCAGCCGGCCCAGAGCCAGCAGCAATTCGGCATCGTCGCTGTGCTGATCGAGCCAGCCCTCAGCGGTGCTGAGCTGCCGGGCCGGGTCATCGGTCTCGATATAGGCATACAATCCAGCCAGCTGTGAATCCCAGTGCTGCCGTTGGGCTTTGAGCAAGATCTTTTCTGCCTCCTGGTGATCCTGCGCCAGCATCAGAGCATGGCAGTAAGTCCGCACTACCATCGGGTCACGCTTGAAATCACCGGGCACCTGTTGCCACTGCTGCCCTATTGTCGTCCCGGCAGCCGTCGGCCCCTGATCCGCACAGGATTCAAGCAGTCTGACCCAAACGCTGCGCTCCAGGTCCTGCAGCTTGGCTTCGGCCATAACTTGCTGTTTCTTCAACTCGGGAAGCAGCACCGCGAGCCCCTGCCAGTCCTCGAGGCCAAGCAAAGCGCGACATTGCAGATCCAGCCCTGCGGGGCTTTTCCCGCCGCCCTGGCTCAGAGTCTCAAGGGTCTGTGCGTAAGCGCCCGCCTCAAGCTGCAGCTGAGCGCGGGTCAGAGCCACCGCGCCTCCGGCCTCGCCTTCCGTGTTTTCGGCGGCCACCAGATACTCTGATACTTTCTTTGGCTCGTCCAATCGGGCACTGGCGCGGGCAGCGCCGAGGTAATTGAACAACGGTGCCTCATGGTTCTCGACTCCCCGCAAGAGCTGGCTGCGCGCCTTGCTCCAGTTACCCTCAGTAAAACTGACCAGGCCCCGACTGGTCATCATCGACGCGCGGCCGGCTTTGCGCCCACTTAGCCAGCGGGAAAGCGCCACCGGACTGACAAGCAACATGTGCAACAATCGCAGCAGAACATAAATCGAAAAAACTGCCAGCGCTATAAGTGCCAGAGCAATCCACAGACTGCTTTCAACCGTGTACTGGCCATAGCTGACCAGCACATAGCCCGGTTCACGCTCAACCAGCGCCACCACGGCCACACCGAGCACCAGTGCAATAAGCGACAGAAAAAATAGTCGGCGCATAAGCTACTGACCACCAGCCGGTCGCAGACGCTGCTTCATCGCCGCATCCAGCTCGAGCATGGAATCAGCGATATCGGGAAGCTCCACCGCCACCGTTTGCTCCATCAAGTCGGCAATTTCCCGATTCATCGCCTCTGCAGCAGATTGGTCTGACTCAAAAAATTCCGCCACCCAGTGCTGGGAGCGACCCAGGCTCTCGCGATACAGCACCTGGTTACCGGACATTAAAGCCACCTGTGCCTGCTCCAGCAACATACGTAAATTCTGGCGCACCAGCCGCTCCCATTGAGGATCCATCAGTGCCTCGGCGGGCGTTTCCCGACGCCGCACCACCACGTAGGACGCCAGCTTATCCAGGGCCTCCTGGTAGCCCTGGCGCAGGCGACCCTGCCAGTCGTCGTTGGTCTGAGTTTCGACCACGGGCATTTCAGCATCGGGCAGTGCGAAAATCACCAATTGATCCACTTGATCAACCAGCGCTGCCAGGCGCACATAGTTACCCTCGATGTCTATCCGGGGCACTGCCCGAATACTGGCGAGATCGGATGCGATAGCACCCCGCACAGCCATCAGGCTGACGTCGTCCAGTTCACGCAATATATTGTCCGCACTGGTTAGCAGCGCCTGCGCAGCGGCTGTATCGCCGGTCATGATCAAGCGCTGATTGGCGAGGCGTAACAGGTACTCCACCTCTGCCAGCAGCCATTTGTCACGATTGACGTCGGCGGACGGAGTGCCGGCACGCGCCGCAAGTTGTGCTGCCAGGGCCTGCAACTGTTGAGACTGCTCGGCGGCGCCGCTTTCCAGCACGGCCACCGCATCACTGACGGCGGCCTGTATGCGACTGTCGAGGCGCTCATCCAGTGCGTCCAGGTCCAGGTCGCCGGCTGCCACCCTCGCGGTGCCGTCTGCGGCCCGAAGCTCACCAGTGATGGACTCCAGCGAGGCGGTCTTGTCGCCCAAAGTATCTGTGCGCGTGGCCAGTGAAAGAGTCGTTTCCTCCAGCGAGCGGCTGGTTGACGCCAGGTCTGTAGTCGCGGACTCCAGGGACTGCAGCCGCTCAAACAATGCGGCTTCACGCTGGTGCGCCTCCATAAAAAACCAACCCGCCCCCGCCGCCAGCCCCAAGGCCAGCAGCAGGGCCAACCAGGCAATTCCAGAGGAACCCGAACCCTGGTCGGCGGCAGTAGTGTGTTTCGACTCTCCCGCGGTGGCCAACTGGATTTCTTTGGCCCTGGCTTGCTCGGCCCTGACTTGCTCGGCTTTAGCCTGTTCCGCCTTGGCCTGTTCCGCCTTGGCTTCCGGGGGCCGGCCTTCCGGGGGCCGGCCTTCCGGGGGCCGGCCTTCCGGGGTCTCTGGTTCCGGAGCTACGTCCGGCTCAGGGGGGACGTCATTGAGCCGTGCTGAAGCCGCCGCCTCATCCTCTTTGTGAGCCGACAGATGATCCGCGCCCGCACGCTGCACCGCAGACTGGCTGCCGGTATCCGCCGCCTCCTCAGGCTTCTCTTCACCTGGATCCGCCACGACAGCCGATTCGGTGGACTGCGGAGTGGCTTTATCGTCTTTCTGCCGCCCGTTTTTGCGGTTACTGTCTTTCCTATTGCTCACGCATCCTCTCCATTGCAGGGGCTTGCTCGGTCAGGGCGCGCAGCATCGCCGCATCGGATGCATTATCTGCGGTGATCAAATGACCGAAACCAGCCGATTCAGCCTGTTCAGCAACGCGCCGTGAAGGCACCAGCAGTGTCAGTGACTTCACGTTATGGGTTTCTTCTGGGCCGAGCAAACACAACAGGTTCGTCAGCCCATCGCCGCTACTGAGCAAAATAAGCTCGATTCCCCAGCGTTCTATTCGGGCGGCCAGTTCTCCCGCGGGCAGCGGGGGGCAGCGACGCCGATAACAAGCCAGCTCGGCGACCTCGGCGCCACGGCGCGACAATTCCTCTCGCAAGGTATCTCGCCCACCCTCGCCCTTGACGATCAGCACCCGCTCGCCGGCCACTTCACGTAGAGATGGCAGGGCCAACAGGCTCTCGCTGGTCATTTCACCACCCGCCGACTGGGCTGTAACTCCGTAATCGGACAGTCTTCCAGCTGTCGCTTCACCCACGCCGTACCAGTTGAGCCCAACCGGTAATTGCGGCCAGTAGTCCTCAATTCTGGCCATGCCATGACGCACGGCATTGCCACTGATAAAAATGATGTGCTGGAACCGGTCCAGTTCCAGCAGCAATCCCCGCTGTGCCGGGTCCAGTTCTGCCAATGGCTCCAACTCCAACAGAGCCTGATGATGGGTCTCATAACCGGCTTCACGCAGCCCCTGACACAGTGCCAGCTCCTGCCCCTGCGGACGGGTGACCAGTACGGACTTAGGCGTCGGCATAGACCGCGGCGAGAATGTCGGCCGCTCCCATGCCCAACAATTGCTCGGCGACATCGATGCCCAGTGGACCCGCTTGCTCAGCCGCCGCCCGGGCCTCTGCCCGCAAAATACGGCTGCCATCAGGACTGCCCACCAGACCCCGCAGCCACAACTCCTGGCCGTCTGCTGACAATTCTGCATAGCAGGCTATCGGCACCTGGCACCCACCCTGCAGTCGCTGGTTCATCGCCCGTTCGGCAGTGACGCGACAGGCCGTTGGCCCATGGTGCAGGGCCTGCAATAACTCCAACGTGTCACTGTCATGGGTACGCAGTTCGATGCCGACGGCGCCCTGTCCGCCCGCAGGCAGTGAGTCGGTCACTGCCAGACGCTCACGAATGCGCTCCCCATACCCAGCCGGACCAGTCCCGCGCTGGCCAGAATAATGCCGTCGTATTGGCCATCATCCAATTTGCGCAAGCGCTATTCACGTTGCCACGCAGAAATTTCACCGTAAGATCCGGCCGACGCTCGCGCAATTGGCATTCCCGCCGCAGACTGGAGGTTCCAACCACGGCATTCTCCGGCAAATCCTCAAGAGCGGCATAGCGATTGCTTACGAAGGCGTCACTGGGATCCTCACGTTCGCAGATCACCCCCAGCCCGAGTCCCTGGGGAAACTCCATCGGTACATCCTTCATAGAGTGCACGCGATGTCAGCATTGCCCTCTAGCCGTGCGGTTTCGAGTTCTTTCACAAACAGACCCTTGCCGCCCACTTTGGCCAGGGGCACATCGAGCACCTGGTCGCCACGGGATGTCATTCCCAGCAGTTTCACGTCAAGGTCGGGATACGCCCTGCGCAGTTCGCTTTCGACAAACCTGGCTTGCCAGAGAGCCAGTGGGCTTTCCCTCGTAGCAATAGTGAGTGTTCGTGACATAAATTATTTCCCCGGAGTGCGCCGCGATTATATCAGCAGCAACACAAGACGGCGATATACCTCAGCCGGATCGCGGCTCAGGCGCGCTGGAGCAAACGCTGCTTGACCTCAGCCAGGTGGCGACGGCTGATTGCCGGTCGTTGCTCAACACCGCTTAGCTCAACCTGCCATCCCGAGCGCGCATCGCGCTGCAATCAGACGATATGGGCCAGGGCCACCAGCGCGTTGCGGTGGACCCGCACAAACGCATCGCCGTAGGCCTGTTCCAGTTCTTTCAGGCTCTCCTGCAACACCAGCTCCCGCTCTGGGCTGACTGCAGTGACGTATTTCTGCTCCGCCAGAAAACAGCGCACAGCGTCCAGGGCAAGGGTTTCCACGCCGCGATGGGTGAGGCTGCTAACCAGACGCGAGCCGCTTGTCTCTGCATTCAGGGCGGCCAGTTGGAGGCGATTGATGCGGGATGCCTTCGCCAGCGCATCCTGCAACTCCACGAGCCGGACCGGCTTCAGCAGATAGTCGACGGCATGATGGCGCAAAGCCTGCAGGGCAAAGTCGTCGCAGGCGGTGCAAAAGATAATCGCCGGGGGCTGTGCCAGTTGGTCCAATGATGCTGCGACCTCCAGGGTGAACTGCCCCGGCGAGAGCAAGCAGGCCAACATCGGCATCAGTCTGCCCGGCACCGGAAGCACCCGTCGGCACCTGTCTATGTCGACGGGGAGAAGGTCACGACGCTGAAGGGAGCGGGTATCGCCGACCGATTCAAGCAGATGGTCGATGACTATGTCATCGAAAAATACGCTGCACGCTGAGCGGGCGTTGAACGTACCATCCGCACGGTAACCGTGCCCAGACTGCCAACATGCCGCCGAGCCCGCAATTGACGCGCATCGTCGCGGGGCTCACCTCGAACCGCGTGTCGTCGGCTGCGGCCGATTGCACCCCTTTCACCCACAAGGAGTCGATCCATGCTAAAAAAGTCCCTATTCAAAATGGCGTTACCGATTTGCGCCGTGGCAGCGCTGACAGCGGGTCCGGCGTCCGCGGAGGACCCCATGATGGTCTCCATGAAGCGCCTGTCGCTGGAAACCGCCCAGCGAATCGCCCAGGGCGCGATCGACGCGTGCCGCGAGAAGGGCATCCAGATCGGCGTCACCGTCGTCGATCCGCGACGGCGTGATCCAGACCCAGCTGCGTGACACCATCGCCTCGCCGATTACGATCCCGATCAGCTTCAAGAAGGCCTATACGGCGGTCAACTTCAACGCCGATACCTGGCGCTTGGTGAACGTGCGGAACCCCATCGGCCGGTTCGACTTTTTGGTCATGTCCGCCGGCGGCGCCGTGGTGCAAGTGGGCGGCGCACTGGTCGGTGGCGTCGGCGTCAGTGGCGCCCCCTCCGGTGAGACCGACGAGGAGTGTGCCAAGGCTGGCGTCACCGCGGTGCAGGACGACCTTGAGATGGCCATGTAAGAGACGAGTCGACAGCGCATGACCAAGACCGAGCTGCTCGAACTGATTGTCGATATCTTGCGCCACTACGGCTATGTCGATGCCCGCGGAATGGGGGTGCCCCCAAGATCGTCCCATTGCTCATCAAGCATAATGGGGTTGCGCCCGAGTTTGAAGTCACGGAAGACTACGTCCTGGTGGCGATATGGCTCAAGGCGCTCCGGAGAACGATTCACGGATCGCGATATACGCGGCTTCTATAGGCTCTACGAGGAGCGGTTCGTTCATTTACATTGATTCGATCTTTTCCTCGATCCTGACTGCCGGCGGCTCACCACCTTTGCCCGCGGCGAGTGGTCCGTCTCCGCTTCCGCGTCCGCGATCTACGACAGCACATCGACGGCCTTAGCGTGGGTCGGGCCTCCTGCCTATGAAGCGCCTGCGGATCCAATGGCCTGACTAAGGCGATTTCTGTGACTTTCATACCATCTGACGTGTCTTGACCCGCCCTCCATGTCGGGCTGGCGGCCACATAGCTTCTATGCTCCCGCCAGGCCCTCCTTAACGCAAAGGTGCAGGGTCAAGGTAGGCCAAGGGTAGACGCGCCCTGAGCCACGGTTGCCTAGTCGACTAATTTGGCCGAGCAATCCGGCGGCGATGCCGATAGGCGTCGTCGCCGGCCTACCCGGCCGTGGACGCCAGCCTCACTGCGCGCCGGGAAAGTAGAGCCTGCGCCAGCTGATTCTTTAGCTGGGGGCGGATGGCGTCGCTGACCACGCGCAGGGCCTCATGCTGGTTGACTAGCCGGCGTTGGATGCGTCCCGAAGGCACCGCCTCTCAGGACGTTAGCGAAAGCGATCAACATGATGTCGCCGAGCTCTGCCGGTTCACCTCGTCTGAAATAGTTGACGACATCCATTTTGGCGATGGAGGACACCGATTGATGTCGGACGCCGCCGGGAGCTTATCAGGTAGAAGATCACGTGGGAGCCCTGGGGATAGCAGTAGCAGCGCGGCTCGATCTCGGGGCGCGGTTTTCCAAGCAGTGGATTCTCGGCGAGCCAAGTGAAGCGGCAGTAGAGGCTTCGCATATACAAGACCCTCTTTTTCGGGCCCCAAATCCGCTTGGTGTGCGAGGCGATTGACGTCAGGTCTCGCTTCGCCCTCGGTGTGATGCGGAAGGCTAGTCTCCTGCCGGTCAATCACGGTCCCTGGTTTGGTCGGCTTCTGCCAAGATTGCGTCGATTGAGTATCATCGACGAAGTCGCCAGCATCGGCCTCGGCGACACCCTCGGCCAGGTGGGCGTGTAGTCGGGTCAGCTTCTCATCATGGGCTTCGAGCTGGCGCAACCGCACGCCTAAATGACCTCGGTCGCCGAGGCATAGCGCCCGGTCACGACCTGATCGTCGATGAATGTCTGCCAGTGCTCGTCGAGGAAAAAGCGGGTCGCAGTCATGGATGACACCTCGTTCTTGCGTCTGCGCCGATGGTATCAAAACGCGCCGCGCGCGGCGCCATCACGCTGAGCGCGCGGAGCGACACGACGACCGGAGCAGAGGTTGCTCCAGAACAAATAGGGACAGTGCGACCGGGCCAGGCCGCGTATATCGGACGCCGATCAGCGCTTCTTCGGCGCGATCAGGTCCGTGATCGAGCCATGCGCCATCTCGGCGGCGAAGCAGATGGTCTCGTTCAGCGTCGGGTGGGGGTGGATGGTCATACCGATGTCTTCCATGTCCGCGCCCATCTCCAGTGCCAGCACGGTCTCGCCGATCAGCTCGCCGGCGTTGGGTCCGACGATGCCGGCGCCGAGGATGCGCTTGGTCTCGGGATCGAACAGCAGCTTGGTCAGGCCCTCGTCGCGATGGATGCCGAGAGCGCGGCCGCTGGCGGCCCAGGGGAAGACGCCCTTTTCATAGGCGATGTCCTTGGCCTTGGCCTCGGTCTCGGTCAGCCCCATCCAGGCGACCTCCGGGTCGGTGTAGGCCACCGACGGGATGGTCAGCGGATCGAACAGGGCCGGCTCGCCGGCGATGACCTCGGCGGCCACCTTGCCTTCATGGGTGGCCTTGTGCGCCAACATCGGATTACCGACCACGTCGCCGATGGCGAAGATGTTCGGCACGTTGGTGCGCATGTGTTGATCCACGGGGATGAAGCCGCGCTCGTCCACCTTGACCCCGGCCGCCTCCGCGTTGATGAGCTTGCCGTTGGGCCGGCGGCCGACCGCCACCAACACCTTGTCGTAGCTGGCCTCGCCGGCGTGCTTGCCGTCGAACACCACCTTGATGCCGTCTGATGTCGCGTCCATGCTGGCGACCTTGGTCTCGAGCATGATCTTGTCGTAGCGCTTCTTGACGACCTTCTCGAAGGCCCGCACCAGGTCCGGATCGGCACCCGGCATCAGCTGGTTCTGCAGCTCGACGACATCGATCTTGGCGCCCAGGGCGCTGTAGACGCTTGCCATCTCCAGGCCGATGATGCCGCCACCCACCACCAGCATGCGCTCCGGGATGCCGTCGATCTCCAGCGCGCCGGTGGAATCGATGACGCGGGGGTCGTCGTGGGGGAAACCAGGGATACGCACCGGGCTGGAGCCGCACGCGATGATGCAGTGATCGAACGTAACCGACACCTTGCCGTCGCGGACGTCGACGCCGATGCGGTTGGGTGCCTCGAAGCGGCCGATGCCTTGCACGATCTCGACCTTGCGCTGCTTGGCCAGCGCGGCGAGGCCGCCGGTGAGCTTCTTGACCACCTTGTCCTTGCCCGCGCGCATCTTGTCCAGGTCAATTTCTGGCGGCGCGAAGGTCACGCCCATGGCGCCCATGGTCTTGGCCTCTTCGATGATGGCCGCGGTGTGCAGCAGCGCCTTCGATGGGATGCAGCCAACATTGAGGCAGACACCGCCGAGGGCCGGGTAGCGCTCGATCATGACCACCCGCAGACCGAGGTCGGCGGCGCGAAAGGCAGCGGTGTAGCCGCCGGGGCCAGCGCCCAACACGACGACTTGGGCGCGGAGTTCTTTGCTGGGAGCGGTGTCGCTCATGTTTGTCCCCAAACAAGTGGTTTCTGGTCAGTGGTGGATCGTATATCGGTCAAGGACCCCGGGACTCGGAGCCTTTGTCGCGGGCCTAACCGCAATTTTCGAGCAACTCGCGCAAGTACGGATCGGTATCGACGAAAGGGCTGACGATGCGAACACCCTCAACGATTTGGCCAGCGTTGAGATCCTCAGACAACAACAGGTCTGCACCAGAGCGTGTCGCCGCCGCGACGATCAGCGCGTCCCAAAATGACAGCTGATTTCGCTCTTGCACCTCCGATGCCTGCAAGACCGTCTCGCAGGAGATGGGCTCGATATGCCAAGCGCAATAGTCTCGCACGATTCCGCGGGCGCGAGCCGCCGTTAGCGGCTGCGGTATCTTGCGGGTGACGTTGACGTAGAACTCTTGCAGCACTTGCGTACTGAGAAATCCGCCGCCTCGTTGCCACAGGCATCGTAGCAATGCTGCCGCCGCCTGGTGCCGCGAGCCGGCGGTCTTGTCGTATCCGTAGATCAGTACGTTGGTGTCAACGAAGGGCTTCGCGGTCATGCAGTTCATCCCGGGGCAGGGTCCGTCCGCCGAGGTCGAATCCTTGATCAAGGTCGGCAAGGGCGTGTCGCTTGGCTGCCTCAAAGCCCTCGCTCTGCTCGACGATGCGCGTGAGTTCGGCGCTGAGCATCGCGCTAATGGACGTGGCGCGTTCGGCTGCGATCAAGCGCAGTTTGACGACCAGCGCCTTATCCAACGCAACCGTAATATTCTGCCGCATGGTCGAAGGTCATCCAGGAAATTCACACGTGCCGTACGTGTAGCACGCGCCATTAGAGCTGTCAACGCATCGACCTGAGCGATAAACCCGCTCGCCTTCTACAACAGCAGGCGCCGAATATCCGCCAGCAGGCCCGACAGCAGCGACGTAAATCTGACCCCCTCGGCGCCGTCGACGACGCGGTGGTCGTAGGACAGTGACAGCGGCAGCATCATCCTCGGCTGGAATGCGGCGCCGTCCCAGACCGGCTTCATTTCCGAGCGCGAGACGCCGAGGATGGCCACCTCCGGCGCGTTGACGATGGGCGTGAACGCGGTGCCGCCGATGCCGCCGAGGCTGGAGATGGAAAAGACGCCGCCCTGCATGTCGCCGGGCAGCAGCTTGCCGTCACGGGCCTTGGCGCTGATGGTCATGAGTTCGCCAGCGAGGTCGAAGATGCCCTTCTTGTCGACATCGCGCAGCACCGGCACCACCAGGCCGTTCGGCGTATCCACCGCGACCCCGATGTGGATGTAGTGTTTGACGATGAGATTCTCGCCATCCGCCGCCAGCGACGCGCGCAGGTTCGGCATCTGCGCCAGCGCCCCGGCCACTGCCTTGAGCAGGAATGGCATGAAGGTGAGCTTCACGCCGGCCTTTTCCGCCGCCGCTTTCTGTCCCTTGCGGAAGGCCTCCAGCTCGGTGATATCCGCCTCGTCGAACTGCGTAACGTGCGGTACCGACAGCCAGCAGCGGTGCAGGTGCGCGCCGCTGATGCGCTTGATGCGCGACAGCGGTTGCGTCTCCACTTCGCCAAACTTGGCGAAGTCGATCGCCGGCGCCGCCGGCAGCTGGAACGGCAGGCCGGCCGCTGCTGGCGGTGCGGCACCAGCGCTGAGCATCTGTTTGACGTAGGCCTGTACGTCGTCTTTGACGATGCGACCCTTGCGCCCGCTGCCTTTGACCTGGCCCAGGTCGACGCCGAGTTCGCGCGCGAAGCGGCGCACCGCGGGGCTGGCATGCGGCGTGCGCCCAGGGGCGATGGCTGACCATGTCCGCTGGTCGCGGCAGCACCGGCGCCTTGCGCTGCTCGGCATCGCCGGGCGCCCGCACCTGCCGCATCGGGCTTGGGCGTCGCCGCCGGTGCCTGAGGGGCCTCGAGCTCTTCCGCCGTGCTGTCGGCATCGGCAGCGCCGCTCTCGCTCCCCGCCGTGCCGAGCAGCGTCAGCACCAGATCGCCCTGATTCAGCTTGTCGCCAACCTTGACCGCGACGGATTGCACCGTGCCGGCCGCGGGGCAGGGGATCTCCATGGTCGCCTTGTCGCTTTCCAGCGTCAGTATGGACTGGTCCACATCGACGCTGTCGCCGGGGCCGACCAGGACCTCGATGACCGGGATATCGGCGAAGTCGCCGATATCCGGCAGACGCACCGCGATCTCGGTTGGCGTGGCGGCTGCCGGCTCTGCCGGCGCAGCTGAGGGCGCTGGCGCAGGCGATGGAGCCGCCTGCGGCGCCGATGGGGGTTCGGCTTGCGGACTGGCGTCGTCAGTCGGCGCGGCCTCCGCGGGAGCGGCGGCTTCCGCGCGACCGCCATCGGTCTCGATCGTGGCGAGCAGCGATCCCTGGCTGATCTTGTCGCCAACAGCGACCTTGATCGACTGCACCGTGCCGGCGATCGGCGACGGGATCTCCATGCTGGCCTTGTCGCTTTCGAGCGTCAGCAGCGATTGCTCGGGCTCAATGCGATCGCCGGGTGCTACCAGGATCTCGATGACCTCGACCTCGGAGAAATCACCGATGTCGGGAAGCAGAACGTCTTCTACGGTTGCCACGTCGCGGTCTCCTGCGCCTGATTCCAGACTGGGTTCCGAGCTAGCTGCCCGATTGGGTTGCGGGCTGGATTCCGGGTTGGGTGCCGGGTTGCGGTATCAGTTGTCGGGAGCAGCCTGATCATTGCGTCACCGGGTTTGGCTTGTCCGGGTCGATGCGGTATTTCTCGATGGCCTCGCGCACGCGCGAGCGCTCCACCAGGCCCTCGTCCGCCAGGGCGCTCAGGGCCGCGACGACGACGTACCAGCGGTTGACCTCGAAGAACTTGCGTAGCTGGCTGCGCATGTCGCTGCGGCCATAGCCGTCGGTGCCGAGCACGCTATAGCGCCGCGACAGATAGGGCCGGATCTGGTCGGCGTGGGTGCGGATGTAGTCGGTGGCCGCAACGATGGGGCCGGTGCTGTCCGCCAACTGCGCGCTGACATAGGCCTGGCGCGGCTCCTCATCCGGATGCAGCATGTTCCAGCGCTGGACGTCGATACCGTCGCGACGGAGTTCGTTGAAGCTGGTCACGCTCCAGACGTCGGCGGCGACGCCGAAGTCGCGCTCCAGTAGCTCCCCCGCGGCGAGCACTTCGCGCAGGATCGTGCCGCTGCCGAGGAGTTGTACCCGCGGTTCGTGTTCCGAGCTACCGACGTGCAGCCGGTAGATGCCGCGCTTGATGCCGTCTTCGACACCGTCGGGCATCGCCGGCTGGGGGTAATTCTCGTTCATCACCGTGACGTAGTAGAAGCAGTTCTGCTTCTCCTGGTACATGCGGCGCATGCCGTCTTGCACGATCACGGCCAGCTCGTAGGCGTAGGCCGGGTCATAGCTGACGCAGTTGGGGATGGTGGAGGCCAGCAGATGGCTGTGGCCATCCTGGTGCTGCAGGCCCTCGCCGGCGAGCGTGGTGCGCCCGGCGGTGCCGCCGATCAGGAAGCCGCGCGCCTGCATGTCGCCCGCGGCCCAGGCCAGGTCGCCGATGCGCTGGAAGCCGAACATCGAGTAGTAGATGTAGAACGGGATCATCGCCTGGCCATGATTGGCGTAGGCGGTGGCGGCGGCGATCCAGGAGGACATGGCGCCGGCCTCGTTGATGCCTTCTTGCAGGATCTGGCCCTTTTTGTCCTCGCGGTAGTACATGACCTGGTCGGCATCCATCGGCTCGTAGAGCTGGCCGACCGAGGAGTAGATGCCGAGTTGGCGGAACATGCCCTCCATGCCGAAGGTGCGCGCCTCGTCCGGCACGATGGGCACGACGAATTTGCCGATCTCTTTGTCGCGCAAGATCACGGTCATCATCCGCACCAACGCCATGGTGGTGGACATCTCGCGATCGCCGCTCGACTCCAGCAGCGATCCGAATGCGTCCAGCGTCGGTACCGTCAGCGCCGGCGCCGTATCGCGGCGGGCGGGCAGGGGGCCACCGAGGGTCTCGCGGCGCTCTTGCAGGTACTTCATCTCCTCGCTGTCCGGCGGCGGCTTGTAGAACGGAGCGGCGCCGATCTGGTCGTCTGAGATCGGGATATTGAAGCGGTCGCGGAAGGCCTTCAGGCTGGCCTCCCCCATTTTTTTCTGCGAGTGCGTAATGTTCATGCCCTCGCCGGCTTCGCCCATGCCGTAACCCTTAACGGTCTTGGCCAGGATCACCGTCGGCTTGCCGTTGGCGCGCATGGCCGCGGCGTAGGCGGCATAGACCTTGATCGGGTCATGGCCGCCGCGGTTCAGGCGCCAGATGTCCTCATCGGTGAGATTGGCGACCATCTCCGCCAGCTCCGGATACTTGCCGAAGAAGTGCTCGCGGGTGTAGGCGCCGCCCTTGGCCTTGTAGGCCTGGTAGTCGCCGTCGACGCACTCTTCCATGCGCTTGAGCAGCAGGCCGTTGTTGTCGCGGGCCAGCAGCGGGTCCCAATAGCTGCCCCAGATGACCTTGATGACGTTCCAGCCGGCACCGCGGAACACGGCTTCGAGTTCCTGGATGATCTTGCCGTTGCCGCGCACCGGACCGTCGAGCCGCTGCAGGTTGCAGTTGACCACGAACACCAGATTATCGAGCCGCTCGCGCGCCGCCAGCGAGATGGCGCCGAGGGATTCCGGCTCGTCCATCTCGCCGTCGCCGAGGAAGGCCCAGACCTTGCGGCCCTCGGTGTTGACCACGCCGCGGTCGTTCAGGTAGCGCATGAAGCGCGCCTGGTAGATGGCCATGATCGGCCCGAGCCCCATGGAAACAGTCGGGAACTGCCAGAAGCCGGGCATCAGCCACGGGTGCGGATAGGACGACAGGCCGTTGCCGTCGACCTCCTGGCGGAAGTTGTAGAGTTGTTCCTCGCTGAGACGCCCTTCCAAGAAGGCCCGGGCGTAGATGCCGGGCGCCGAATGGCCCTGGATGAACACCAGATCGCCACCGTGGTCTTTGCTGCGAGCCCGATAAAAATGGTTGTAGCCGACGTCGAACAGCGTGGCGGAGGATGCAAACGAAGAAATGTGCCCGCCGAGCTCCGTTGACAGCCGGTTGGCCTGCACCACCATCGCCATCGCGTTCCAGCGGACGAACGAGCGGATGCGACGTTCCATGGCGCGGTCGCCCGGGAATCGCTCCTGCTGCTGCACCGGGATGGTGTTGACGTAGGCGGTATTGGCGCTGTAGGGCAGATGTGCCCCCGAGCGGCGGGCCTTGTCGATCAGGCGTTCGAGTAGATAATGGGCGCGTTCGACGCCCTCGTTTTCGAGCACGGCATCCAGGGAGTCGAGCCACTCCTGCGTCTCTTGTGGGTCGATGTCGGGCTTGTTGGCCATGGGCATTCCTGAAACGGGTTCCGATGCTGGGTTCAGAGTCGGCTGCGGGGCGATCGGGGCCGGATTGTCGGCGACGGCAGCGAAGCGCAAAAGCTAACCCAGCGCGGAATTATTCGCAAATGCTTATGATTGATACAGCGAATAGATCGGCTCGAGTCGGGTCGATCGATAGGGGCTGATTTTCGGCTTTTTGGAGCTGAATCAATTCGAGCGCATCGCGGGGTGCCTGTCGATGCTCGCGCGAGTGTGGGCTCTTGGGCGTAAGACTGGGTTGGTCACCAAGAAAAAAGCCCTCGCGAGGCGAGGGCTTTGGTGTCGGGGCCGCGCTTGCGCGGGACACCCATCAGCAGGCGCTGGTCAGCAGTTGGTGTTACTGCACTGTTGTGGCCGACGGTGTGGCCGACGGTTGGGCGACTTCCGCCTGGGTCTGCGGTGCGGTTGCAGCTTGCGCGCAACTCGTGTTCGCGATGGGGGCAAAGGCGACCGGCATCGGGGCCATACGGTAGGCACGCGCCTGCGGACGCACGGCGCGGCGATGCGCGATCCGGTCCTGCATCTCCGCACGGCGCGCATCGCTGCGCTCCTCGGCCTGGGCCCGGTAGCTATCGATCTGTGCCTTGCGCTCCTCGAACGTGGCGCCGATCGCAGGCATCGCGGGGATATCCATCCGGGGCATTGCCGGCATCTCAGGCATGGCCGGATACTCGGGCATGGACATCTGCGACATGTTCATCGCTGGAAATTCAGGCAGTTCCGGCAACTCGAAGGCTGGAAACTCCGGCATTTGGGGCATCTGGCCCATCGTCGGGTGTTGACCGAAAGCCGGAAACTCTGGCATTTGGGGCATAGGCGGACGCTCGCCGAAAGCAGGCATCGGGGGCATTTCTGGAATGGCCGGACGCTCACCGAAGGCGGGCATCGGAGGCATTTCTGGCATGTTCGGACGCTCGCCGAAAGCGGGCATCGGAGGCATTTCAGGCATTTGCGGCAGCTGTGCGGCCCATTGCTCGGCCATTTGGCGCTGATCGTCCATCATCTGCTGCATGGCCTTAGCGTGCTGCTCGGCCATGGCTCGGTGCTGATCGGCCATCGCTTGCCGCTGTTCCACGGTGGCAGCAGGGGTGGCAGCAGGTGTAAACGCAGGCGACGCGAATGGACCATTATGAGAAGAACCGTTGCACCAGGCAGCGGCGGACATGGTGGCAACGGTCAGGGCAGCGGCGGACGTGGAAAGTATGATTGTTTTCATTGAACACACCTGAGACAAAAGTTAGAAAATGGACTATTTCTGGAAGCCGTCAGCTGCTCGGCAGCTCTGGGCGGATCATCGTTCTTGGTTGGACGCCTACCTTGCGCATCCGGTTGCGCATCTGGCACTGGGGCGTCTGGCACTGGCGACTCGTCCAGCGCCACTGGAAAAGCAGTATATAAGAAAATAATGAAATAACAATTTATTTCGGCTAGAAGGTCGTCTGTTTTGATAGCGAAAAACTATTGTCTCGGGTTTTCGGTTGCCGTTCGCCGACTCGCGAGGACACCCCTTGGCTTGCCGCTACCCGCGGTTCGTGCACCAACCTGTCGCGCTAAGGGTGAAGTCTTTCATTCCGAAGCGGGAAGCGTCAGGTTCCCTTTGACATGTCGCCCTCACGGGGCTCAACGAGGTGTCCGCAGTGCGCCCGCTTAAGCTCAGCGACCTGCCAAACATCATCAGCACGTTGCGGCTCGCGGCGGTGGTGCCCGTCATCCAACTGCTGATATCGGAACAGTTCGGCTGGGCGCTGCTTGGTATTTCTGCTGGCCGGGATCTCCGACGGGGTCGACGGCTTTCTCGCCAAGCACTACGGCTGGCGGACCCCGCTCGGCGGCATCCTCGATCCGCTTGCGGACAAGGCGCTGCTGATCAGTTGCTTCTTGGTCCTCGCCGCCATGGGGCTGATCCCGCTATGGCTCACGCTCGCGGTGCTGTTCCGCGACCTGGTCATCGTTTCCGGCGGTGTGCTGTATCACTACCTGATCGAAGAGGTGCAGGCCGCGCCGACCAAGCTCAGCAAACTCAATACCGTGGTCCAGCTCGTGCTGGTAGTCGTCGTCATCGCCGACGCCGGACCACTGCCGCTGCCGCCGATCCTGGTCGAAACACTCATTTGGAGTTGCCTGGCAACAACGGTATTGAGCGGGGCGCTCTACGTCGTGCTCTGGAGCACGATGGCCCGCCGCAAAGGACCGCGACACGACAACAATTGATCCCTTTTTGGGGGCCGCTTAGGGCGAGGCTAAAAAAGCCGATTGAGGCCGTTCAGCGCCGCGACGCGGTAGGCCTCGGCCATGGTGGGGTAGTTGAACGTGGTCTCGGCAAAGTACTGGATGTTGTTGGCCTCGCCGGTCTGGGACATGATGGCCTGGCCGATATGGATGATCTCCGATGCCTGCTCGCCAAAGCAGTGAATGCCAAGAATCTGCATGGTCTCGCGATGGAACAGCAGCTTGAGCATGCCCACGGTGTGGCCGGTGATCTGTGCGCGGGCAATGGTCTTGAAGTGGGCCTGGGCTACCTCGTAGGGAACCTGCTGGGCGGTCAGTTCGCGTTCGGTGCGGCCGACGGAGCTGATCTCCGGCACCGTGTAGATGCCGGTGGGGAACTCGTCGATGAGGGACCAGTCGCATTCGCCGTCGGCGATGTGTGCGCCGACGAAGCGGCCCTGATCGTAGCTGGCGCTGGCGAGCGCCGGTGGCCCGGCGACGTCGCCAACGGCGTAGATATGGGGGAGGGCGGTCTGATAGCTCTTGTTGACTTCAATCTGGCCCCGTCGGTTTGGTTCGAGTCCGATCTGCTCTAGGCCGATGTCCTCGGTGTTACCGCTGCGGCCGTTCGCCCATAGCAGCACATCGGTCTTCAGTTTCTTGCCGGAGCGGCAGTGCAGCACGACCCCGTCGTCATGGGTCTCGACCGAGTCGTAGGTCTCGTCATGGCGGATGACGACGCCCTGTTCGCGCAGATGGTAGCTCAGTGCATCGGTGATCTCGTCGTCGAGGAATGACAGCAGGCGTTCGCGCGAATCCACCAGGTTCACCTTCACGTCCAGATAACTCATGATGGACGCGTACTCGCAGCCGATGACGCCGGCGCCGTAGATGGTCATGCTACGCGGGGTGTGTTGCAGGTCCAGGATCGAGTCGCTATCGAGTACGCGCGGATGTGAGAAGTCGACATCTGGCGGATGGTAAGGGCGCGATCCGGTGGCGATGACGAAACGGCGAATGGTGGCTCTGTTCCTCTACTTGGTTCGGTTTCGTATTGCTCAACTGCATCTTCGCCCCGACCAGTGAGATCGCCACAGCGATCAGGCGCACCACGGCCAAGCTCAACACGGCATAGACCACGATCTGCCAGCTGAGGTCGGCCAGCACCGGACCGAGGAAGACCCCGAACACGAAGAAGCTGGCCATGGTGAGCAGGTCACCGGATGCCTCCGAGAACTCGGGCAGCGTGTCGTCGCTCGACGACACGAATCGCCGCCCGAATACGAACCCGGCCACCCACGCTGCGATGAATCCCGAACCGCCAGTGGCGTCGCGATCGCATAGGCCGACACCGCGAGGCCGACCAGGCCGATCTCGAGCCAGTAGCTGACGGCAGCGTCGCTGGAGCGGCCCCAGGCGATCGCCCGGGCTCCGATCCAGTCCGACAGCGATCCCGATCACCAGGGCGATCCCACCTGCTTGCCGAGTTCGACGAAGATGTCGCTGACCGCCAGCGACTGCTCGGCGACCAACGCCGTCTCGAGGAACACGAGGAACACCGGCAGCGAGATGCCGTCGTTGAGTCCGCTCTCGATGTTGAGCGCTTGGCGCACACGTTGCGGGACGCGCTCGTTGGAGACCACGGCCTTGCCGAGCGCCGCGTCGGTGGGCGCCAACATCGTGCCGAGCACGGCCGCTTCCCAGATCTCCAGGGTGCCGAACAGCACCGCCGTGAGCAGCCAGCCGAGCCCGATCGCAACCGGCAGCCCAACGCCGAGCAGTCGTGCCGGGATGATGTCGTCGCGCCAGTTCGACGAGTTGATCGCACTCGCATCGGTGAACAGCACGATCACCAAGGTGCCGGTGAGCACGAGCCTGACGAGCTCGGTGTTCCCGAGCGGCCCGCTGAAGTCGACCAGATCGAACGCCTGGGGACCCATCGCGAGCCCAGTGCGGTGAACAGCATGGTGCCGGTCACCGCCGACCGGCTCAACCGCTTCGACACGATGGCGAACGCCACCAGTGCCACCGAGGCGATGGCCGGCGTGTAGTCCACCCGGCGACCCCCTACGACTCGACGGGCGCTGCGACGACTGGGTCGGCCATCCCGTGACGATGAGCCGCCGCACTCTGTCACCGCCGCGGTCTCGCTCATCGTCGCGTCAGGCGAGCAGCTTCGCCTTCGCGGCGGAGAACTCCTCGTCGGTGAGCACGCCCGCAGCCTTCAGGTCGGCGAGCTTGCTCAGCTCGGCCATCAGGTCACCGCCCCCACCAGCAGCGGGGCCGGAGCCGGAGCCGCGCGGGGCCTGCTGGGCCTTCATCGCGTCCATGTCGGCCTGCATCTGTGCGAGCTGGGCCTGCGAATCGAACGCTGCCTGTTGTGCAGCCTGCTGTTCGGCGGCCGCCTGCTGCTTGCCGGCCTGGCGGTTGGCGGACGCACCAACCACTGCCGATGCGGTTCCGGCGACAACGGCAGTACGGGCCATCGTGCCGACGAGTCCTGGGCGTCCCACGCGACGTCTCATCATGTTCTGTCTCCTTATTCATTTTCGATGGGTTGATTCGGTGGTCGAGCCGTGATCGAGTCGTCGATCTCGGCGAGCGCCGCGAGCACCTCGTCGACCACGACGCGGGAACCCGGAAGTTCGTCACCATGACGCCGTTGCTGTCGACGATCGCGTCGGCGAATGGCTTGGCCCACGTGTTCTCGAACACCAACATCGCCGCGGACTTCGGGCTCGAGCCCAGCGGCGATCTCCTCGATGTCTTCGTCGGAGATCAGCGAGTCGATTGGTTCATCAGTTCGACGAGCCGTGTCGGCATCGGCTCTCCCCCGAGCCTCTTCGAACTCGGGAACGTCACCTCCCGTCGGCGTCCTTGCGGATGAAAGGCCGTCGATGATGCTGATCGTGTCGTTCTCGACGAGCCGTTCGAGTTCGGGGATGATCCCGCCGTTGAATTCGTTTCCGGGGAAGACGACGACCAGTACTTCGATGGGTCCAAGGGCCATGAGACCTCCCAATGGCGGCGATTGCAAAGCGAATAGAGCGTCGCAAGGTACCGCAGTTCAGACATCTGACTGGAAGCGGCAGATGGTTGATTTCCGCCATTCGGGGGCAATGCTTGTGCCGCTCGGCGCACGGATGCGCCGACCGAACGAAAGGCAACGCATTGCTACTTGCAGCTGAATTCGGAACCGGCCAGGTCTTCTGGTCGATTCTCTGGTTCTTCCTCTTCTTCGTGTGGATCCTCATGATCTTCATGATCTTCGGTGACATCATCCGC
>CAWIZY010000004.1:0-630823 GCA_963840725.1 uncultured Gammaproteobacteria bacterium
CTTCGTTCGTATCAACTCCCATGCCAGGTCTTTGACCTGTCATGGCAGTCGAATAAACTAGTTTAATCTGGCCGTGGTTACAGTGGAACCACCGGCAAACGTCAGGTGGCGGCGGTGTTGGCACTTCGCGGGAACATACTACGATGGAAGTAGAGCGGGCGAGTAAGAGAGAGGCGCCACTTTATCCCAAGTGGCCAGGGCAAGGAGCCGATTCTCATCGGCGACATTAATCTTCGTTATGCAGCATGATGGTCACAACGGGTTCTCCGGCATCACCGGGACCCACCATCAGTTTCAAGGTCACCTCCTGAGCTTCCATCGTGCAACCATCACTGGGTACTCGATACAACGAGAAGCGCAGTCGATCACCGGAATCAGTGGCCGTGCATGGCAACAAATGCCATGAATAACACGTCCCACAAGCGACCGGACTCATCCTGATGCGTCTGAATCCGGCTATCTTGTTCAGTCCAGGCGACACAATCACACCATGCCGCATGTACAGCCACCGGCCACTTGAAACCAGCTTCCCGCGCCATATTGGTGACATCGACCAACACACCGTCTTCAATTGCCTGTGCTCGGCTGTAGCATGAGATCACAGGCAAAGACATCTTCCAGTGAAGTGTTCTCTGTGTTTTTCATAAAGTTTTTCCCTGAGGAGTTGATTTAAGAATTCAGGGAGTCCCTCCTTCCCATTGGGAAGCAGCGACTCCCCAATGGGTTGAGTAAATAGTGAGCTAGAGCAGTCCGCGCTCTGCCAACGACAATGACTCACCGGCTGTGACGATGAAATGATCCAGCACGCGGATGTCCACGAGTGCCAGAGCATCCTTCAACCGCCGGGTAATCGCCTCATCCGCGTGACTGGGTTCGGCAACTCCACTGGGGTGATTATGAAAAAACATCACCGCGGCGGCATTGAGGGTAGCGCCTGCTGCACCACCACGCGGGGTACACTGCCGCACCGTCAATCGTTCCCTGGAACAGCTCAGCAGTCTCGATCACTCGATGCCGGTTATCCAGGTACATGCAACCAAACACTTCTGCTTTCCGGTCGGCCAACAGCACACGCAAATAGTCGCGGGTACTGTTAGGACTGGGCAGCTCGAGCCCCGGTCGATGCAGGTCCTGCAGAACCGCAAGAGCCAGATCCATCAGAGACTGCTTTTCACCGTCGTTAAGCGTTGCGATCTTCAGCCTCGCCAAACGGTTTTTAGTGTTCACCTTTGCAGGCGATGATTTCGAAACCATGACTGGTCTCCTTCGATGGTGCGGGGAGACCAGTCCCGCGAGGAAGTGGTTTCCTCGCGGGATTGAAAGATTGGCAGCATCGGTAGATGCTGCCAGGGTTTGTGGTTAGGCGGTGGCGTCTCTGGCGACAGGCGCCGGAAACGGTTGTCCGTCTACTTTGATCCATTGAAAACGAAGCAGTCGGGATTTCAGTCCAATGCCTGTCGTGCCGGCACGTTCACCTTGTTTAAATGTGAACGCTTCTGCCTGCAAATCGCTGAGTGAAACCCCACCAACACTTTCATGTCGGCTTCGACTGCAGGCATCAATTGGCGCACCAGATCCTTTGCTTCCTCGCCACACTACCACACAATCAAAATAGGTATGCTGGACGTTGTCGGCAGGGCCTCGCAGTGCCGCTATGGTGACACTGAGAAAGGGAGTGCCATTCTCGGGTGTCACGTCGCGTACACGGTTGAGGTAACTCGATCCGTGGATATCAAGATCGAAATACTTCGGTTTTTCAGTCGTAGACTGTTTAGTGTTCATAACACATTCTCCTTGAACTTAATGAACTGCCGGGGAACGCGATTCCCTGAGGGGAACGATTCCCGGCGGGGTGATAAATATCAGGACGAGTCCTGACACTGGATTGACGGCATAGCCGTGGTATCAATTGCACAATCGACGATACTTATTGCCACTGAGACCGCAGTGACCACGTATAAAACCTTAGAACTTTTTCTCGGGGTCATCACACACGAATTGCAGGTACTTGAGCATCCCACGTGCATTAGCGAACGCTGCGTGGTCGGCTATCATTTGGTTCGGAAACCAGTTGGCGATATCGGCTGCGAGCGCGGCACTACCGCCGCCCACAAAGAGCACCCGATCAAGCTCGACACCCAGTCCCAGTTTGCGCCGGGTTTCGGCGTAGAGTAGCTCCACCAGTTCTCGCTTCGCCGCAGCCACCATGGCCGAGATATCATGATCCTTGCCATGCAGGCGTAATCGGGAACTGTCTACCGCCCTTGCGATACTCTGCTCGCCCAGTTCGATCACATCGAAGGTTTGCTGAATAAGATCGGCGACCCGAGATTTCACATTCAGCATGCCCCGGTTAAGGGAGCCGGATGAACCGTGAACGATGCCCTGATCCTGCACCACGACATAATCGGTTGTACGTCCGCCGATATCGATGATGGCAATGGGCGCGCTCAATCGATCGCCATCCAGGGTGACACCGTCGTCCTGGGTGAGGATGACATGGTCATACCAAGCGGCAAGGGCTTCAGGAATCACCTCATGGAAGCCTATACTGGCCTTTACCGCTAACCGGCTCGATTTTGGGTTCCCGGCGAGGGGCTCTACAGCCAGCTTCAACTTGTCCCGTTTTTGATCAATGCCCTGCTGGCGTCGCTGGCCATCGTTGCGGTAGAACGCTGCAACCGGCAAACCTGTCACCAGATGAACAGAGCGACCCGATAGGCCGGCCTGTTGCAAAGCATGTTGGACAATCACACGGTTAAGTGCCGACCCGGGATATTCGTCAAACTGTGTAGGCTCCCCATCGACGGCTCCCGCTGAATAGACGGTACCGCCGGTCTCATACTCAAAAATTCGTTGCTCCTGCTCTCTAATCCAGGTGACACCGGCAGCGCCAATCCGCGCTCTGGAAGGCACGCTAAACAGCCGTCCGTCGGCTAACGCCACCTTGGTATAGGCATACCCGTCATCGAGCCCCACCTGAACCACAGTCATCGGATCCGAGGACAGCCGGGAAGTATTGTCATCCTGTGTCGGTTTTTCATCGGTGCGTTCTGTCACTGTCTATTTCCTCGAAATCTATCCATGTACGCTAGTGGCCTATCACGTTTTTCAACTGCGCAAAGGGCTTTTCAGAATGGGTACTGGGGCAACTCTGGGCCTTTTCCACACTATGCGGATCGCCAGATCCAGGAGATGCATCGCTATTGGACCGGCGCGCACCACTTCGCGTCGCTGGCATACGCCAATGCAAAAATCGGCGATCGTCAGTATCACCATCTTGTTGAGGGATCGATGGCGTTTGCGATTTGATCACCTGACACTCTGTATTGAAGCCAGTCAGCAGCAAGCCTCTTAGCCAATCTTTTCGCCGCCGCTGTGGCAATCGCTGTAAACGATTGAGAATCATCGCCTCCAGAGGAATACGCGTATCCAGAATGATATTCAGGCGCTGTTGAGTCGCTGCTAGCATGGCGGCTATCCATCCTGGCGAGCAGGACTACAAGTCGCACTCGCACGCTGGAACGTGACGGGGCGTAGCGAAGGAAGTTTGTCACCGTCGAGAATCTCCTGCGGCAGGTCTCCCATGCATTCACGCGCTTTCTCTGCTCGCGCGGTGCCTTGATGTATGTCGCTGCGACTGATCTCCAGATACTGGTAGCTTTGGGGTAGTGCAAATACGCGCCGCAGCCACCGCCCACTCCCACTCACCTGTTCAGCGATTTCCGTCGGTAAAGCCAGGCCCAAATGTCGGGCCGTCATCCAGGTGCACATCATGCGGTCATAGTCAGCGAGCATCTGCGCCGCCCGAAAGGCATAGGGATTGGCAAACTGCAGGGAAACCCGCTGGGGTCGACTCGACTGCGCAAAGGTCACTTCGAAACACTCGACGCTCACCAGCAAGGCCTGAAGTTGTTCCTGCAGGCGATGTAACTGCGAACGTACATCACCAACACTGTCTTCCACCTTGACCAGCCACCAGTCGGCGAACGGGTCATCCGATCGGATGGCTTGCCAGAGCATCTTCAGCCGCTCTGCAAATCCAACCAGGCCCATAATCGCTGGCTTGCCTTCGCCGCCACGCCGCCCCCTGATCAAGCTTTGTGCCTGGTAGGTCTGGACGTTCAACCAGACCTCGCCACGCAACGCGCCCGGACCCGTTTTATCCGGTTGATCAATAGGCTGTTCGCCAGGGAGGTCGACATGAGTATTCATCAGCGTGGTTCCTATCAATTTTTCACCACGCTATGAACCCACGAAACCCGATCACCGACCACTTGGTATCTCGCCAAGTACCGTGGAGGTTTACGCCCTGCTATTGGATATTGGTCTTCCAAACTGGTGACAGTGGAACCACCTCGAGAAAGACGTTAAATACAGCGCTCCAATAACCGGATGACACGGCAAAGGGGCTGAATCAGGGATCATCCTTCGCGTTGAACGAGAGGCGCAATTTGGCAATCTGTTCGATGCCATAGGCCCGCGAGCGTTCGCGCTCTTCGGCGTTGAGTGTTTCTTGCTCTGGGTCCACAGGTGGCGGGGCTGGCTGGGCACGAGACAATCGGCCTTCAGCCACTTTGATACCGAGATTGGGTATAAATTCACCCTTGTCCGCGGCCTTACACAGCGAGTGCAGGAAACGCAATTCGTCATAGACCGGTTTCATCCCTCTTTGCTCTGAGTCCAGTCGACCCTGCAATTCATCCAAGACAGACTGACGATCCTCGGGGGCGATCATGCCAAGGTACCGATCTGCCAGCAGTCTCTGGTTTTCCGACAGCCGGGGCGGATAGATCAGCGGTTTATCAGAAAGTGAGCTTACTGCCGGTAAAGCACTTTCTTTGCTGTTGGAATTCTGTGTAGGGGTTGTTGTTGTAGTTGTTTTATAATCACTACTACAACCACTACTGTAGTGTACTTTTTCCTCCGCCTTCGAATTTTGGCTACGGTCACTAACCCTGTCAGATCTCTGCGACAACGGCTGCTTAAGTCGGTTAACAGATGCGCCTGTGAAGGCGAAGTAGCGACTCGAGCCGTCTGTGTTTTTCCCTTTCTCTGCCAGAAACTGCGCCGCATGCAGACGACGCTCCGACCCCGACTCTCTTTCCGCAAGGTTTTGTCCGTCCCGAATGGTTTCATCCAGACTGTCTGATATTCCCTGCGCAACGAGACGCACACGTCCATGGTGATGTTGCTGAGACTGACTGACAAATGCCATATAGGCATCGTCAAGATGCAGGGCGTCAACCAGCGGCAAGGGCTCGTCGTGCAGAACATAGATGTTGCCGGTAAAGCGGCCGGATTTTTGACGTAGCCTGGCGTATAAGGTTAGCCAGCGGGTGAGCCGCAATATCGCAATCGCCCGCGATACGGTTGACGTCGAGGAAACGTTAGTCTGGTTAGCAATGGTGTCGTAATCCGGGAAAGCCGTTCGTCCTCCGGTTTCTCTGGCGTGAGACATAATGACCATCCACACCACTTTGTCCACCGGCTCCAGGATGGGATCCTGAATCACCATGGCGGGAACGGCCTGGTGCCAATTGCCCACAAATAGCATGGCGTCGGACGACGATACTGCGCCCTCACCTTTGAATTCCGCAATGGTTGCTTTGATTAGGGCATCAAGGGCAACTGTTTCCGGTCGCGGTACGGCATCATCATGGGCCATGCTCGATGACCTGATTCGCATCGGCGCCTGCCATAGGCTCGCCGTATGCCTCCCACCGTTGCACCAGTGCCCAAATACACCGTAGCGCGATGTCCGTCTCTTGGTAGAGACTGAGATAGTCTGCTGCCGCCAGCGGGGCTTCCGCACACGCCTGAACCCGTTCCTGCCAGGCATACCACAGTGTATGCGTATCGGTCTCATCGAGCTCAGGCGGCCTTCCCACGAGGGAGCCAGCGTCAGCACTCGACGCCATCGTGTGTACTCACGTGAACTCATCCCAAACAACTGCTGCATCATATCCAAGGGGGCATCGGCCACTATCAGCGTGCGCTGTAGCTCTTCGGACTCCCGCTGATGGCGCAGGTGTGCCAGCATGGGCCAGAACACCTCCCGGTCCAGGTCTATCTTCAGACAATGCACGCGGAGCGCATCGGCTCGATACAGGTCAGCCAGGTTTATCCCCTGTAAAGCATCCAGCTCCTTGGGACCAAAATTCATGCTTCGCAAAGCCTGCTGGTCACCTTCGGCGAGACAGCGGACCGCGTATAGGAGAACGGCAGAAGTGAGATCCGCTTCCTTATTAGATGACATCAGCTGTCACCTTCCGCGGTGTCCCACAACGGGAAGCCCGCGTCAAAGGCACGCCGTTTTAGCGCACGATAAGTTTCCATCATCTGCAGCAGAAGCTGCCAATCCTCGGGATTGAGTTGCTGCCACAATTGGCAACCCATGTGACCAGGGTCAAGCGTCCAGACATTGCTAAACAACAGCTCCGCATCCTGCGATGCCAGTGCCCGGTGCAATATCGACGACTCTTCAAGGTAATTCAGGAGGACATCTACGGGGCCCGCAGTCACCTCAGAGCAGGCTGCCAATTGCCACCACAGCAAGGACACCAATCCAAGCATCTCCTGATCCAATGTTTCCGTCAGCTCCGTTGGCGGGACATCCGTCACCAAAAAACCCAAGCCGTGATCTGCAAGAGGAATGACACGATCGCCCAGGCCGTGATGTTCCGCCAAGCGTGCAGCGGTGGCATACAGGTGGCGGCGCAATGACGGGAATATCCAGTGACTTCAGATCTCGAGTACTCGTCACACTGTCGGCAGAGACCGCAATGGTGTGAGTCGAGTTGTCCGGGGATTCCTCCTTCGTCAATTACTGCGCTCTGGCGCTTCTTGATGCGCCCGGGGCGTGAGGGCCGTTGTGACTATAGGCGACTCTTCACCCACAGCCACTAGTTTGTTTGGCTCATCCTCTGGATGCGCTTCATCGCTGTCTTGGTCGGGAGTGGAAGGATAATCAAAGGGCCGACCTGCCAGGCAGGCTTCGATTTCGAGATGGATGATGTGTTCGCTCTGCTCTGACTCCACTGCGATCTCATGTTGCAGCGCATGGCGCAGTGGTTGGATATCCCACTCGCTGCCATCGTAGCGCCGACACAATTCGGCGAATACGTGATCAAACAGGCTTTCCTCACCCAACTGGCGGTGTAGCCAGATGTGTCGTGCCGCACGCTCTAAAGCCCGAATCTTTTCAATCTGGGGTCGACCCATGCCGGCACTCAATGCGGTTGGCATTACCGGCCACAGTGTCTGAACGGCGTACCCCATCTTGGAGATCATACTGTGGCCGAGACTGAAGCCTCGCTCCATGAAGAGGGTTTCCAGTTGCCGCTGCGACAAGTTTTCTATGGACAGTTCCGCCTCGAGCAACGATTTGGCGTCAAAGACGGCATGCGCTTTATCGATAAAGGGTAGACTGCCGCGCAGTTCATTCTCCCGCAGGTGCGCGAACAACACCGCCGACTCCTGGGACCAGCGTCTGATCACACAGTCTATCCAGTAAAACTGCTCTTCCCCTGTCTCCTC
Source organism: uncultured Gammaproteobacteria bacterium (assembly GCA_963840725.1). Taxonomy (GTDB): domain Bacteria; phylum Pseudomonadota; class Gammaproteobacteria; order Pseudomonadales; family Halieaceae; genus CAVWDU01. The sequence continues at coordinate 7,540 of CAWIZY010000004.1, forward strand.
ATACAATTCTTTAAGGATACGCAGCCGGGTATTGCCCCCGGCATGGAGCACGTAGTCGGCCGCGCCGGGTTCCTGCGAGATCACTAGCGGTTGATCCAGACCGCCGGCACGGATAGACGCCTTGATACGGTCATACTCCGGATTTTGCTGACGCCGGGGATTGCGCCCGTAAAGGTGAATACGGGTGACCTCGATGCGTGTGGCGACGACATCGTCAGATGTGGACGCAGCGTTCGTGGATGATCGATTATTCTGTGCCATCGACTTCACACACCATTGCAGGCCGTCGTTGCGCTTCTTGTTCCTCTACCCCATAGAAGATTTCGGGGTGGCGGACCATTGAGGCACGAGGCACGGGGTGAAGTCGCCCCTCCGATGCTTCTGCAACCAGTCTCGTCGATTGTTCGATCTGGGTCGCCAGCAAGGGGCTGGCGTAGCGGTGGTTGCCCGCGATCTGGTATAGGTAAGACACCGAATCATTGCAGGCGACGGCGACCTCTGCTCGCTCCCTCTTCGTTGCCATCTTGAGAAAATACTTTAGCTCCATGCGAATATACATTAGCACTGAGCAAATTGGCCCGCAAGCTAACGTGATAATTTTATCTTTATCATTCTGCTAAATATTGCTAAACTAACTCAATGACAAGAAAACATATCCCCATTCGACTCAAGAATCTTGAGACCCTCATTCGCGAAGCGGGTTCGGCCGTGCGCCTGGCGCGTGCCGCAGGAACCAACAGCTCCTACCTCAGCCAGGTACGCAATCAGCTACCCACCAAGAAGGGAACTCCGCGCGCCATTGGAGATGATCTGGCGGCCAAGTTAGAGGCGGCGATGAACAAGCCTCCAGGGTGGATGGATGAGGATCACCCTACTGGCTCAGATCTGACAGCCGAGCGCGACGGATCCAATACAGGCAGTCAGCATCGGTTGATACAGTGGGACCAGGTCGGCAAAGGGCACGATATTTCAGAAGATCTGCCACCCCCATACGGCACGGCGCTTCTACGGTGCCCCGTAGAATGTAGCCCGGAGACCTTTGTGCTGCGCGTGCGCGGCGCAAGCATGGAGCCAAAATTCCGGGAGGGCGAATTGATTTTCGTTGACCCACAGGCACCAGTCGAACACGGTAAGTTTGTCGTCGTTCGGCTGGAAGAGTCCAATGAGGTGACGTTCAAGCAACTGATCCTGGAGGAAGGCAAGAAGTATCTCAAAACGCTGAACCCGGACTGGCCCAATCGTATTATTGAGGTGAATCCGGACACCCCGATTTGCGGCGTCATCGTCTTCAAGGGGGAAGAGCTGTAGCGCCATTTAGCACCGCGATAACAATTTTCTCTGCAGGTTTAGTTGTCGCAGTAATTAGCTCAGTGCTAATCTTTACACGAATCCATTCTATGAATTTGTGTGAGCCGAATGAACGATCCTCTTGAATACAGTGTGCCGCTGCCAAAATGGATCCGCGGCAAAAAGTTGACTGAGCTGACCGGGTTTCGCGTGGATGCGCAGAAACATAAGCGCGTACAGGGCGTGTGGCTGGAAGGTGTGCACTGGGTAAAAGCACCCGATGGCAACATCATGTACAACTGGCGCGCAATTGATCAATGGACAGAGAGCGGCTATCACTAAAACATCAACAAGCAAGTCATCGGCACTGGCATCCGACTCGGAGTTGCCTGATGGCGTACAAGTACACGGTGCCACCATTCGTATCGATTTTCGCTATCGTGGGGTACGTTGCCGCGAAACATTGAAAGGACTGCGGGTCACAAAAGCCAACATCAAATTCGCGGAGAAAAAACGCGCGGCGATACTGCATGAGATTGGCCGTGAGATATTTGATTATTCCAAGCACTTCCCGGAATCCCCTCGTTGCCGTCTATTTGGCACGAACCCAGACCGCGACAGAACCGTCGACCAGGCATTGGACCTCTGGCTAGCCGTCAAGAAAGTCAGAACGGCTCAATCGACCTATGTAAACTACAAATCCAAGATAGAGAATCATGTACGCCCTCGCTGGGGGTCGTACAAACTCACCACGATTACAAAAACAGAGTTGGAGAAGTGGATCGCGGTAGAACTCAGTGCACTCGCAAATAAGACGATCAATGAAATCATGATCATACTGCGCGGCATCTTCAAAGATGCGAAAGCGGACAACATACGCAGTGACTCACCGATCGACGCGATTGACAATCTTTCACTGGGCGACAGAGAAGACCCGGATCCATTTACCCAGTCAGAAATAGAAAAAATACTAGCCACCCCGACCCGGCGGACCCAGGAAATCAATATGATGGGATTTGCGTTCTGGTCAGGACTGAGAATCTCAGAGCTCATCGCCCTGGCATGGGAAGATATTGACTTGAAAACCGGGACCGTCAAAGTATGCCGAGCCAGGGTGAACGGATCCTATAAACAAACAAAAACCAAACGCTCCACACGCGAAGTGGAACTGATTGATCCAGCGATTCAATGGCTGCAGGTGCAGCGTCTTTTCACCGAGCGACTGGAGACTCGTCGCCTCAAAATCATGTCGCGAGACAATAAGAAACATTTCTCCGAGGACGTTCGCCTCGTGTTCTTAAACAGCAACACGAAGAGGCCACACGAATCGGACGGGACGGTACGAAATAACTTTTGGCGTGCGCATCTCAAAAAAGCCCAGGTGCGCTATCGCGGGCCGAACACTGCACGGCACACCTTCATCAGCCAATTGCTCACCGCCGGCATCGCGAAAGAATGGATCATTCGCCAGGTGGGTCATACCAGCACGCGCATGATCGATGAGCATTACGGCAAGTGGATCTCCGCAGATGCGACCGGGATGGCGCAGTTTGTGTCGGAGCGATTGGGAGTTTCTGAGCGTTTGGTCCCAATATGGTCCCATGGAGGGGAGGAAAAACCAGATTTTCCTTTAAAATCAAATAGATATATGGCGGAGAGCGAGGGATTCGAACCCTCGATAGGGTATTAACCTATACACCCTTAGCAGGGGTGCGCCTTCAGCCACTCGGCCAGCTCTCCAAATTTTTGCGGTTTAATGTTTGCGGCTCAATGATTGAGCAACATGCACACGGCCACATCGTTTCAGCTCTGCAGCCGCTGACACTCAGCCACTTACTTCAGGTGGTGCAAACCGTCTCTGTAGACCGGTGTTGTCCACGCTCCGCAATCGCAAGCGCGGCATCATACCATAGCCAGTACAAAATCAAAGTCCCCGGCTGAAACCGAATTACTCCTCTTCCGTTCCTGGCGCTGCAGGGGGGTGACCCTCCTGTATCCGGTTGTATATTTCTTCCCGGTGCACCGCTACATCGCGAGGTGCATCAACGCCAATTCGCACCTGGTTACCTTTCACGCCAAGTACCGTAACTGTAATGTCGTCTCCCACCATCAACGACTCGCCAACCCTACGGGTTAAAATAAGCATTACGCTTCTCTCATCCTTTAGCTCTAGTGGACATGCTCTTACGAACATGACGGGCCACGGTTTTGCTGGCCCTGTTCCCCCAATTACCCGCAGCTGCGGGCGCTTCCATTATTTGCTCCAAATCCACCGCGACTGACACCAGCGGCGGACTATCCACACCGCTGACGTTAGGCAGCAGATTCGGCTCCCTGTTCCCCATCGAGCCCAAAAGATGAGTGCAGGGCGCGTACCGCCAACTCCAGAAACTTTTCCTCAATAATCACCGATATCTTGATTTCTGATGTCGAGATCATCTGAATATTGATGCCAACGTCGGCCAGTGCCGCAAACATCTGGCTGGCGACGCCTGCGTGTGAGCGCATACCGACGCCTACCACGGAGATTTTGGCGATCTTGTCATCGCTGCGCACTTCTCGCGCACCGACTTCTTCTGCTACCCGAGCCAGGACTTCATGTGCACGAAGGCAATCTTCGCGACTCACGGTAAACGTAAAATCCGTTGTATTGTCATCCGCGACGTTCTGGATGATCACATCGACCTCAATATTGGCGTCGCCGATTGGGCCCAGTATCTTGTAGGCCGTACCCGGCATGTCGGGCACGCCGAGAATAGTCAATTTGGCCTCATCGCGGTTGAACGCGATACCGGCGATTGTTGGCATCTCCATCACGCCCTGCTCCTCGAACGTTATCAGTGTACCGGGCCCTTCTTTGAAACTGTGGAGCACGCGCAGGGGCACCCTGTATTTACCCGCGAACTCTACCGCACGGATCTGCAGTACTTTGGAACCCATGCTGGCCATTTCCAGCATTTCTTCAAAGGTGACTTTCTCCAATCGGCGCGCGCCGTCTACCACGCGTGGATCAGTGGTGTACACACCGTCAACATCCGTATAAATCTGGCACTCTGCTGCGCCCAATGCCGCCGCCAACGCCACCGCGGTGGTGTCTGATCCACCACGGCCCAGGGTCGTAATATTGCCTTGCTCGTCAACCCCCTGAAACCCGGCCACCACAATGGTATTGCCCTGGGCCAGATCAGCGCGCAGACGCTCGTCATCGACCTCGCGTATACGCGCCTTGGTGTGCGCATCGTCGGTCAGTATACGTACCTGACTACCATTATAGGACTTGGCCTGAACACCGCGCTTGTTCAGTGCCATGCTGAGCAGGGCCGTTGTCACCTGCTCGCCAGTGGAGACCAGTACGTCGAGCTCTCTCGGAACTGGCTGATCCTGCACCTGCCGAGCCAATCCGATCAGCCGGTTGGTCTCGCCGCTCATGGCAGAGACCACTACTACCACATCGTGACCCTCGCCCCGAAACCGGGCAACCTTGTCGGCCACCTGCTCGATCTTCTCGATACTGCCTACCGAGGTGCCACCGAACTTTTGCACGATCAAACTCATAACCTGCCCAGACCCTTTGTCGGGAGGCGCATTAGAGCGCAAACCTTAATTGAATAAAACATCGTACAGCCAGTAAAAGTGCCGAAAATCTCAGCTTAACTGCCCCTGGACCCACTCGGGCACCGCCTTTAGCGCCGCCGGCAGACCCGCTACATCGGTCCCGCCGCCCTGCGCCATATCTGGCCGACCACCGCCCTTACCCCCCAGGCGTTTGGCGAATTCGCGCACCAGATCTCCCGCCTTGATACGATCGGTAAGGTCACTGCTGACACCAGCCACCAGGGATACCTTGTCGGCGTCCGCTGCGGTCAGCAGAATCACGGCGGAGCCCAGCTTGTTCTTGCACTGATCCAGGGTATCGCGCAGCGACCTGGCATCCGCACCGTCGACAGTCGCGGCCAGCACCTTGATACCGTCCACGTCTACCGCGCCCTGAGTCAAGTCACCGCCGGCAGAGGTCGCCAGCTTTTGTTTCAGTCGCGCAATCTCTTTTTCCAGGTCGCGGCTCCCCGCCCTCAACGCCGCCACTTTGTCGGCCACCGTGTCGGGGCTCGCCTTGACGACTTCACACACGGCCGCCAATCGCCCCTCGGTGGCATCCATCAAGGCTACTGCCCCATCGCCGGTTACCGCCTCAATGCGCCTCACCCCGGCGGCCACGCCGGTCTCGGAGACGATGCGCAGCACACCGATATCACCGGTACGGTCCACATGGGTACCGCCACACAGCTCGACGGAAAAGTCACCTTCGCCCATGGACAAAACCCGCACAGATTCGCCGTACTTTTCTCCAAACAGCGCCATGGCACCCGCTGCCATGGCATCTTCCATGCCCATCAGGCGCGTCTGCACCGGAGTGTTGGCCCACACCTGCTCGTTAACCCGGTGTTCGATAGCCTTTAACTGGACGGCGGTCACCGGTTCGGTATGGGCAAAATCAAACCGCAGCTTCCCGGCATCGACCAGAGAGCCCTTCTGGGTCACGTGGTCGCCCAGGGCTTCCCGCAAGGCCGCGTGCAGCAGATGGGTCGCCGAGTGATTGCGGCGGATTCGCTGGCGCAGGGTGGCATCGACCTCTCCGCGCAGAGTATCGCCGGTCTTCACAACGCCCTCTAACACCTGCACATGATGCAGGTGCTGATCAGCGCTCTTGCTGACCCCGGTTACCTCGATACGAATGCCATCTGCGTAGAGATAGCCTGTATCGCCCACCTGCCCACCGGACTCACCGTAAAAAGGCGTCGCGTCCAGCACCAGGAAACCCGCTTGTCCGGCGTGCAGAAGATCAACCTCTGCACCGTCGCTCAGTAACGCCGTCACCTTACCGGTCCCCGCCATGGACTCATAGCCTGTGAACTCAGTTGAACCCTGAAGGGTCAGGATGTCATTGTAATCGACCTTGAAACTGCCGCTCTCCTGCGACCGGTGTCGCTGCTCGGCCATAGCCTCTTCGTAGCCCGCCATATCGAGACTCAGGCCGCGCTCTCGGGCTATATCGTTGGTCAGGTCAGTAGGAAACCCGTAGGTGTCGTAGAGTTTAAACACCAGTTCGCCGGGGATCTCACTGCCCTTCAATGCCTCAATAGCCTCACTGAATATTTGCATGCCGTGTTCGAGAGTTCTGGCAAACTGGTTCTCTTCACTCAGCAGTGCCTTCTCAACCTGGGCCTGGCGGGCGATCAGTTCCGGATAGGCCCCACCCATCTGTTCGGCCAGGGGGGCCACCAGCCGATAGAAAAACGGCTCACTGGCGCCCAGCTTGTTGCCGTGGCGAATGGCCCGGCGAATGATCCGACGCAGCACATAGGAACGTCCTTCGTTGCCCGGCAGCACGCCATCGACGATCAGGAAAGCACAGGATCGAATGTGGTCTGCGATGACCTTCAGCGAGTCATGGCTCAGGTCCTCAACCCCAAGCACCTCCGCTGCGGCTTTTAACAGTGCTTGAAAGAGGTCGATATCGTAGTTGCTGTGCACGCCCTGCATAACAGCGGCGATGCGTTCCAGACCCATACCCGTATCGACCGAGGGCTTGGGCAACGCCACCATGCTGCCGTCTGAAGAGCGGTTAAACTGCATGAAAACGAGGTTCCAGATCTCCACATAGCGATCGAGATCGTCATCGGCGCTGCCCGGCGGACCCCCGGGCACGTCAGGCCCATGGTCATAGAAAATCTCTGAACAGGGTCCGCAGGGACCGGTGTCACCCATTTGCCAGAAATTGTCTTCGTCGAGTCGGGAAATCCGCTCTTTGGGGAATCCGATCTCTTCAATCCAGATCTGCTCGGCTTCATCATCGCTGACGTGAACAGTCACCCAAAGACGCTCCGGGGGCAGCCCCATATCACGGGTAAGGAAGTCCCAGGCGTAGCGAATGGCCTCGCGTTTGAAATAGTCACCGAAACTGAAGTTACCCAGCATCTCGAAGAAGGTATGGTGGCGAGCGGTGTAGCCCACATTCTCCAGGTCATTGTGCTTGCCACCGGCACGCACACAACGCTGGCTGCTGGCTGCGCGCTTGTAGGGGCGCGGATCGGTACCCAGGAACGTATCCTTGAATTGGTTCATGCCGGCGTTGGTGAACAGCAGCGTCGGATCATCCTGCGGAACCAGCGAGCTGCTGGGCACCCGTGTATGTTCCTGCTGCTCAAAAAAGGCCAGAAACGCCTCGCGTATCTCTACGGTCTTCATAAAGTAATCTCAATGGTGACTGGCAGGCCCCAAGGCCTGCAAAAAAAAGCGCTGCCTGCAAAAACCTGCCAGGGGCCGTGGTTAACCGACCATATGCCCTTCGGCGAATTCCCTGCCGGCGATCATGTGCAGGTGCAGGTGGAAAACCGTTTGCCCGGCGCCGGCACCGTTGTTGACGATAAGGCGGAAGGCATCACTGACGCCCAACTGCTGCGCCACTTTAGCTGCCACCAACAACAAATGGCCGAGCAGCATTTGATCATCGGGCGCCGCATCCACCAACCTTGGAATGTCCTGCTTTGGAATGACCAACACATGCACCGGCGCCTGCGGGTTGATATCGTTGATCGCAAAACAGTGCTCGTCCTCGTAGAGGAATTCGCTGGGAATCTCGCCGCGGGCAATCTTACCGAAAATAGTGTCAGTCATGGGTTTGCTCCCCAACAGCGGCCCACGTTAACCGAGCTTCTCATCTGCGGTCAGCTGGCGGGCCTCGCTCTCCAGCATCACCGGAATACCGTCGCGCACAGGGTAGGCCAGACCGCTGGCCTTGCAGATCAATTCATCCTTGTCCTGATCATATTCCAAGGGTGCCTTGCTGACCGGACAAACCAGAATACTGAGTAATTTTTTGTCTATCACGATGGTCTCACCAGCTAAAACAGGGCCTGTATTATACGGATTTTTTTACGGCTTGGGCATGGGCGGCGTCAGTAATTGCGGGTCGATGCGCTGGTTGCGCCAGCTCATGCGCCAGTCGAGATGGGGGCCGGTCGCACGGCCGGTCGCACCCACCTCACCCAGAACGTCGCCAGCCCGCAGTTCCTGCCCCACGGTTACCAACACCTTGCTGAGGTGTAAAAAAGAAGAGGAAAGCCGGTAGCCATGGTCGAGAATCACTGTGCCCCCCGAGTAAAACAAGTCGGGCTCGGCGAGAGTAACAACACCGGCAGTGGGTGCTCGCACAGGCGTTCCAGTAGGCACCGCCACATCAACGCCGTAGTGAGGACTGCGAGGATGACCGTTATACACTCGCTGGCTCCCATAGACCCCGGAAATGCGACCCTCGGCTGGCCATTCAAAGCCGGCTAGAGCGCCCTGCAGTAGGTCCGGGCGTGTCAGTTTACGACCTTTGGCGGCCCCTACCAGGGCCCGCTCCCGGGCTATTCGCTCGGTTTGCTCCGGTGGCGGGGTCACTGTTCGCTGGGGCACCCCCTCTACATTTTGGATGTTGTATTGGCGGGATGCGATCTGCAGGGTTTCCTGGCAGGCGCCGGGGCCCTCTACCATCAGCACCGCCGTCGCCGGGGCATCCCGACCAAAGCCCGCAAAGGTGGTGCCGTCCGCCAGCACCTCCAGAGGTTCGCCATCCAGCGTGACCCGGCTGCCCGGTGCCACCGAGCCCCACACCAGGCCGCCCTGAATCGTGTTGCCAGACCACTGCACGCACTCCGCCGCCAGCGCCGGCCCGGTTAGCAGCAACGCAAATCCAACCCATGCTCGCTTGCGGCAGGTTTCCCAATGCTTGTTCATGAAGTGTTCTCCAGGCTCAGTTTGCACTCTGGCGGCGGGCAGGGCGGTACATCAGCGCTATGCTCGCTCGCGCAGGGCGTTACAATACCCGAATGACCCGATACCGACCACCGCGTCCGCGTGGCTCCAAATACATTACCCCCGAGGGCGAGCGCGCCCTGCGGGCTGAACTGCAACGCCTGTGGAAACAGGAGCGCCCGGAGGTGACTGCCGCGGTGCACGAAGCAGCCAAAAACGGTGACCGCTCCGAAAACGGCGATTACATCTACGGGAAGCGGCGCTTGCGGGAGATCGACTCCCGGGTCCGGTTTTTGAACAAACGCCTGGACGAACTGCAAATCGTGGATCGTCCGCCCGCCAACCCCGAAAAAGTCTACTTCGGGGCCTGGGTTTCGCTGGAAGACGAAGAGGGCGAGTTGCAACGGTGGCGGCTGGTCGGCCCCGACGAGTTCGATCTGCAGCAGCACAAGCTGAGCATGGATTCACCGCTGGCCCGGGCCCTGATCGGAAAGGCTGTGGACGATGAGATCACTGTTAGCAGCCCTTCCGGGGAGCAATACTACGTGATCGTAGCTATCGACTACCCGTCGTCACACTGACCGGCCGTACAGCTTTGCCTCAAAAGGCCCATTCAAAGCCCAGCGAGGCCGTGCGCGGCTTGTTGGGTCGGGCGCCCTCGGGCTGGCGCGACACAATCGCCCGCTCATCAAAAATATTTTCCACCTTCAGATAGACCACTGCGTCGTCGGCGATAGCATAACGGCTGATATAGTCGAGCACGAACAGAGACTCAGTGCGGTCAAACCGGTCACCGTCGTTGTTACAGCCCACATTCACGCACATTTCGTCGATGTACTTGGCCACCGCGTAGTTATTCCAGCCCATGGTGGTTTCCAGCCCCAGGCGCAGGCTGAATACGTTCTCGGGCACCGCGGCCAACTGGTCGCCATCCTGAAAGCCCTGCTCGGGGTTGTCCTTGCTGATCTCCGCCTGGGTATAGGTGTACATGAAATCCACGGGCATGCTCATCGCGCCAAGCTGCATCGTGGTGCCAGCCTGGAGTTCAAGGCCCGAAATCACTGCTTCGCCAGTATTGAACGCACCTGCTGTGGCGCCATTGCTGCAGGGGTTGGCGTTGGAGCAGTTCTCGGTCTTGTTGTCAAAAGCACTGTAGAAACCCACCGCTTCAACGAACCAGCTACCCCGATAGCGCAGGCCGGCCTCCCAGTTGGTGCTGGTTTCTGCATCCTCGTTGCGCTTGGCACCCCCCCCCAGCGGTGAAAACCCGCGGTGCACGCCCGCCAGAAGCTGCCAGTTTTGATCGACGTCATAAGTGAAGGAAGCGCCGGGCAACCACTCCTGGGTGCTGTTCCTACGCTGACTACCCAGCTCTGTGCGCCCCGGGTCATCATACTGTCGACGCTGCGTGTCTACATCTTCATAGCGCAATGCCAGATTGAGGTTCAAGGCATTGCTTAACTGCCAGGCATCAACCAGCCAGAAAGCCGTCGCCTCTGCGTCCTCAAGGCGATTGTTGCTGCCCACAGGCGCTTTGTCTCCGGCATAAATCAGGCTGCCATCCACCTGGTCGTAAAACTCAATCGGCTGGAACCGGTCCATCTCATCTTCGTGCAGACGCCCGCCCAGCGCCAATTGATGCGCTCCCATATCGATGTCGAAGTTGACCTCGACGCCGCGTGATTTATAGTCACGATTATTGTGGGTGTAGCTCAGGCCTTCGATGTCCTGAGTGCCGTCAAGCACCCCCTGGGCGAAGCTGTCACCCCCGTTGGCATCGCTCACCAGGCTGCCACCACCAGAGAGTTTGAACCAGTCTCTCGAAAACTCGTTGTAGTAGGCCGTGACGCTCAGATCTACCGCATCATTAATTGCCAGGCCGTAGTTCAGGTTGTAACCCTGATGGTCGTTGTCCATCTCATCAATCAGGGACAGACCGTAGCGGCGATCCTCATTCCGGTCGAAATCCCGGTCGGTCAGCCCCAAATAGGTTTCATCGGATATCTCCTCGGAATACTGGGCCTTGAAAAGCAGACTCTGCCGCTCACCCTCCCAGCCCAGTTTGACAACGTAGTCCTGAATATCATAACCGCTGCTGCGGCCACTGCGATCGATGTCCTTGAACCCGTCGCTGCGTCGCTGCGCCGTCTCCACCAGAAAACCGAAGGCACCCACCCGGCCCCCGTAACTGGCCAGCAGGTCCAGCTCACCGTTCTGGCCCGCCCGAAAATTAATCGCACCGGCGAAGGACTCAGGTATCGGTGTAGACACCATATTCACTGCCCCGCCGGTGGTCTGCGGGCCATAACGCAGCAATGGGGCGCCCTTGAGCACCTCTATGGCGTTCATCCGCAACGTGGTGGGAAAGTAATAAGCGGCAGGATTGGAATACGGCGCAGGTGCGATCATCACCCCGTCTTCCAACAGAGTGATCTTCGAGGCGCGCTCGGATGTTGCCCCGCGGATACCGATATTGGGGCGCAGGCCATACCCGTCCTCCTCGAGGATATAAACGCCGGGAACCGTCTTTAACAACTGGTTAATATCATTGGCCGCCTCGATGCGGATTTGCTCGATACCCACCACGGACCCGCTGCCGGGGAGGGAGCGGGCATCTTCCTCGCTGCCGACAATGGTGATCTCTTCCAATTGTGACCCATTGCCATGGGCAAGCCCGCTCAGAAGGCCCGCTGCCGCAGTGGCCAGAATGCGTCTTTTCATAGTTAGCCTGTTCCCTGAAAATGCCGTTCGCCCGGCGTAGACCGCCGCGAATCATAAACAGGAATCTTAGTAGGAATCATTCTCAATTACAACGCAATCGCCAATTAAATCTGCCGCGAGCGGCGAGCCAGTAGCGGAGCGTGTCACAGCTGGAGCGGGAACCGCCAACTCAGTCCAGGGCGGCGTAGATCATCGATTCCAGCTGGCCCCGGAAATCAAATGTGCTCGAAGGAATCAACTGGGTCATAAATATCACCACCAGTTCTTCTGTCGGGTCTACCCAGAACAGCGTACTGGCCAAACCGCCCCAAAAGTAACTACCGGCGGAGCCAGGGTAGCCATTGCGTACGGCATCGAGTTTATTGGCGAAGCCCAGCCCAAAGCCCACTCCTTCATAGGCAGTCTCGGCAAAGCTGCCAGTGGCGAACTGGCTCATATCCTCGCCTCCCGGCAAATGATTACGGGTCATAAACTGCAGGGTGCGCGAGCCAATCAGGCGCTGCCCGTCAAGGGTGCCGCCGTTCAGCAGCATCTGGCAGAATCGCCAATAATCCCCGGCGGTGGAAATCAGCCCGCCACCACCAGAGAAAAAACTGCGCTCCCGGTAGGCGCTAGCCTGCCCGTCGTCCTGCAGCACCAGACGCTTGTCGGCCGAACGCACATAGCATGAAGCGAAGCGGTCGGTGTCATCTGCCGCTATCTCGAACGCCGTATCGGTCATCCCCAGCGGCTGAAATACATGCCGCTGCAAAAAAACGGGCAGGCTCTCTCCGCTGAGCACCTCAATCAGATGACCGATCACATCAGTTGCCAGGGAATAGCCCCAGTGATCGCCGGGACTGAACTCCAGTGGCAGCTCCGCCAGTTGCTCGATCATGGCTTGCAGGGTATAGCCGGGGCGCGGCACACCCACCTGTTGCTTGCGATAAGCCCGATCGAGGTTGGTGGCGCGCATCCACTCGTAGGTGAGCCCGGATGTGTGCATCAACAGGTCCCGGATGGTCATCGCACGGTCACAGGGCCGGGTATCAAACTGCGGCCAGGCCCCCCCGGTGCGCACCTGCAAATGCCGCCACGCAGGAATGTGCCGGTGAACCGGGTCGTTTAGCGAGAACAACCCCCGCTCGTAAAGCATCATCAAGGCCAACGAAGTGACGGGCTTGGTCATGGAATAAATGCGGAACAAGGTATCGGCGGTGAGCGGCCGGTCTCGCTCTATGTCCCGCCGGCCGGCCACGTCGAGGTAACACAGCTGCCCTCCCCGGGACACCAGGAGCAGACTGCCCGGTATCTTGCCCAAATCCACAAAACGGGCGCGCAGATGTTTCCCGGCTCGAGCCAGCTGCCCCGGGTTCATACCGACCGTGGTCGGGTCTGTAATTTCCATAGTGCGTTCCTTTTCCTGATGATCCCGGATCTGCAGCAACTGCCGCCGGTGCTGGACTCGTCCGGCGCACTACAGGACACCTGAGTCCAGGGCATCGCTGTGATTCGTGCATTGGCTAAAGCCGCGTCCACCATGCGGCCCATATCAAGCAGCCAGCTAACTTTTAGTGTATACTTCGTGGCCCACTTATTAGCAACAGGTCTGACATGGCGACTAAACCTCTTAGAGCGGCAGGCAAAAAGAAACAGCCTGCAGCGGTAGTCACTTCCGCCTCTCTTGAAGAAAAAGTTAAGGCTTTCCTGGATGCGGGCGGAAAGATCGAGCAGGTTAAGTCCGGGGTTAGCGGGCAATCCAGCATGGCGTCATCAAAACCCAAAGCCGCTGAGTCCAAAGCTTCAAAGTAATACTGTCCATGTAGTGTGCGGCACCGGTCCACGGCTCCGATTGGCTGTTTGGTCTGACGAGGTATCTGAGCTTTTATCGCTCATGACACCCCAAACCTCGGCGCCTAGCCATCGCCGCGGGCCCGGCGACATCACATCCCTGACTCCGCCCGGAAATTGTCTTTCCACCCCAGCCGCGGCCAGGCCAGTCGGAGCGCAGCGCCGTGTGGCGCAGCGGTTACAGCGTGGCTTTAAAGGCTCTGCACAAAAGAGTAACCTGATCCCATGAAGTGCTTCGATTTGCTGTCAATAACTCGTCGGTACACGGCTGCCGCCAGTACTGCACTGTTCGTTGCGCCGGCGCTGGCACAAGATGCTGTTCACCCCTACTTCGAAGGCACCAAAAGGCACTCATTGATGGCGGGTGCCACATGGCAGGATGCCGAGGTGAAGCTCGCCGCGACTCGCGATCGCTTCCCCGAGACCTCGATTGACCTCGGCGATCTGGGCCTGGACGATGATTACGTCAGTTGGATGGCTGAGTATCGCTACCGCATCAACGACAAGTGGGCGATCAGTTTGGGGGCCTTCACCTTCGAGGTCGATGGCGACAGGTCGGTGTCACGGGAGTTTAACTTTGACGGCACGGTATTCGAGGCCGGCGCTGCACTGGACACTGAGCTCGGTGTAAAAACCTATATCATTGATCTCATGTACAGCGCCTATCACGGCGAGCGCCTGGAGCTGATGTTGGGCGGCGGATTGCATGCCTTCGACTTCAGTGCGGAATTGTCCGCTCGCGCGTTTATCGGTGATCAGGAAACCAGCACAAAGGTGGCCGGCGAGACTATCCTGGCCCCGCTACCAAATTTACGCGCCCAGGCGTTCTATGCGCTCACGCCCAGGCTCTCCGCTTTGGTGACGCTGGGTTGGCTCAGCGCCAAATACGACGACTTCGACGGTGAGTTCCTCTACGCCCATGGCCGCCTGCACTATGGCCTGGGCCACGGCATAGGTATCTCCGCCGGGTACCAATTCACCGACATCGACCTGACTGAAGATAAAAACAACGGTAGCAACAGTTACCAAATGGAATTCTCCGGGCCGACCCTGCTACTCACCTATTCTTTCTGACGGGCGGCAACGCACCGGGACAGCACTACTTGGGCGCTGGCGGCAGCAATCGCGTCGGTCATGTCACCCCGGTTCGGTCCTGTACAGCGGCGAACACCGCCGCCCGGATGACCGCCACACCCTGAATACAGGTAGCGATAACCCATGTATGAACCCGGCTGGACTTCCGTGCTACCGCCCCTGCTCGCCATCGGACTGGCGCTGCAAACCCGGCAAGTCTACCTGGCCCTGGCCGGGGGTATCTGGTTCGGTTGTTCGCTGCTGGCCGGCGGCAACCCCCTGGCGGGACTTGCCAGCGCAATCGATGCAATCGTCGCCGTGCTTGCCAGCGACTCGGATGCCAAAGTGATCGTATTCACGCTAATCATCGGCGCATTGATCACTACCATCGAAGCCAGCGGGGGTATCAAGGGGTTTATTAACTGGCTGGAAGGCAGGCGCTGGGTAAACACGGGCCAGCGCGCCCAATGGCTGGCTTTCGTCACCGGGGTCATTATTTTTATTGAATCCAACATTACGGTGCTGGTCGCAGGCAGTGTGGCGCGCCCGTTGATAGATCGCTACCGGGTTGCCAGAGAGAAACTCGCCTACATCATCGATTCAACATCTGCGCCTGTCTGTATCCTGATCCCGCTCAATGCCTGGGGCGCATTCAGTCTTAGCCTGCTGGATAACGTCGGTGTGGAAGAACCCCTCGCCGTGTTCCTGGACTCTATCCCCCTGAACCTCTACGCCTTGAGCGCAGTCGCGCTGACAGCGCTGGTCATACGCTTTGACTGGCAACTGGGACCCATGCGGGCTGCCCAGCAGCGCACCACCGAGGGCCGTCGGCACTGGCCGGGGAGGGAGGTAGAAGAGCTGGACAATAGCGTCGAGGTCGCTCCCGACAGTCCCGCGATCAACATGGTGTTGCCAATGGTTGTTATGGTCAGCGCCATGCCGCTGGGCCTGTGGATTACCGGTGACGGCGTGATCGTTCGGGGCTCCGGTGCGACCAGTGTGCTGTGGGCCGTACTGGCGGCTCTGGCGACCAGCTGGATCATGCTGCTGGGGCAGCGACGCATGAACCTGGAAACCCTTATGCGGCTGTTCCTGCGCGGCGCCGGCGGCATGTTGCCCATGGCACTGATTCTGCTGCTGGCACTCGCAATGGGTGGTGTGGCGAAAGAACTGGGTACTGGCGCCTGGGTGGCAGGACAGCTGCCACGGGACGTCGCCCCGGGTCTATTGCTGCCGCTGGTCTTTCTTTGCTCCGCCTTTATCGCCTTTTCAGTGGGCTCCAGCTGGGGCACCCTGGCAATCATGATCCCCATCGCTATCCCGGCCGGCGTAGCGCTGGGGCTGCCTGCGGCGCCGTTCCTGGCAGCCGTGCTATCCGGTAGCATATTCGGCGACCACGCCTCACCGATCAGCGATACCACCGTGGTATCGTCCCTCGCCGCCCGTACCGATCATATCGAACATGTACGCACACAATTACCCTATGCACTGCTGGCCGGCACCGTGACGATGCTGGGCTTTGCAATCATGGGCTTCGTGCTGTGAAGCCAGGTCTTGCCGCAGTTAGCTTGCAGGCCCTTTAACCACCCATTCGGCGACGCAATCAGGGGGCGTCGTGCCACGGATCATGCCACTGATTGCCGGTGCACAAACGGCCACCAGACTCCATGGCGCCTGAGTCATTTACGCGGCGCGTTCTTCCCCCTTGTTTACGGTGCATACCCGGTTCAAAGGATTGATTCCCGCTATCGACAACCCGGGCTGGACTCACCCGGATTTTACTGTTCAAAACCCCTACGCTGGTTTGCCCACACCCGGCGCGGCTGCTACTATCCGCCGTCTTCGAATCCACCCTGTTCCGACCCCACGGAGACACCATGAGTCGCCCTTCTCTGGCTGAGCTGCAAAACCAATCCGACTTCATCCAACGCCATATCGGACCCACCGTGAAACAGCAGGAGGAAATGGCCCAGGCAATGGGTTATGCCAGCCTCGATGCCCTGATTGAAGCCACCGTACCCGCAGGCATCCTGCGCGCCGAGGCCATGGATTTGCCACCCGCCCAGACCGAACAGGCAGTGATAGCCCGTCTGCGGGAAATAGCCGACAAGAATGTGGTCAATCGTTCCTACATCGGCACCGGCTATCACGATACCTTCACGCCCGCGGTGATCCAGCGCAACGTACTGGAAAATCCAGGCTGGTACACCGCCTACACACCTTATCAGCCCGAAATCTCTCAGGGCCGTCTGGAAGCGCTGCTCACCTACCAACAGGTGATCATGGACCTCACGGGCATGGAACTCGCCAATGCGTCCATGCTGGACGAAGCGACAGCAGCGGCTGAGGCGATGACCCTGTTGCAGCGGGTAAACAAGAAAAATCGCAGTGCCACGTTTATCGTCTCTGAAGATTGCCATCCACAGACGATCGCCGTGGTCAAAACCCGTGCACACGTGTTGGATATTGAGGTCGTGGTCGGCGACCCGGCGCAGTTACTGGGCAGTACCGAGGCCTTTGGTGTGCTGCTGCAGTACCCCTGCAGCACCGGGGAGCTGCCTGATATCGACAGCTTGATCGGCCGCGCCCACGATGCAAAAACTCTGGTGACGGTAGCTGCCGATATCATGGCATTGCTGCTGCTCAAGTCTCCCGGTTCAATGGACGCCGACGTCGTGGTCGGCAACAGCCAGCGTTTTGGTGTGCCCATGGGTTTTGGCGGCCCCCACGCTGCATTTTTTGCCACTCGCGAGGCCTACAAGCGCTCTACACCCGGTCGCATCATCGGCGTGTCCATTGACCGCCGCAACAACCAGGCCTTGCGCATGGCGATGCAGACCCGGGAGCAACACATCCGGCGAGAAAAGGCGACCAGCAACATCTGCACCGCCCAGGCCCTGCTGGCGATCATGGCAGCGTTTTACGCAATGTACCACGGCCCCGACGGTCTGCGGCAGATCGCCGAGCGCATCCACCGGCTCACCGGCATCCTTGCCACCGGTCTGTCCGAGGCCGGCTTCAAGGCAGATAACACGCTCTATTTTGACACCCTCACCTTCACAGTCGGCGACCAGCAGCAGCCTATCGTGGCGCGGGCGCTGGAGGCTGGCATCAACCTGCGGATAATCGGCGACGACCGGCTGGGAGTGTCCCTCGACGAGACCACCACAGCAACCGACGTCGAAGCGCTGTGGGAAGTATTCAGCGGCCAGGCGCCAGCCAGCAGCGTTCTGGAACTGGATGACAGCGCTGAGGACTTCCCGGGCATTCCCCCGCGCCTGCTGCGAGAGCCGGACTATCTGCAGCATCCCTTGTTTCACGACTATCGCTCAGAAACGGAAATGCTGCGCTACATGCACAAACTGGAGGGCAAGGATATCGCGCTCAACCGGGCCATGATTCCACTGGGCAGCTGCACCATGAAGCTCAACGCGACCACGGAGATGCTGGCGGTGACCTGGCCTGAATTTAATCGCATTCACCCCTTCGCCCCGCCGGAGCAGACTCTGGGTTATCAGCAGTTACTGGCTGAACTGGACCACATGCTGCGTGAGTGCACCGGCTACGACGCCATCTCCATGCAACCCAATGCGGGCTCGCAAGGCGAGTACGCGGGCCTGCTGGCTATTCGCCGCTACCACGAGAGTCGCGGTGAGCACCAGCGCCGGGTCTGCCTGATCCCCTCTTCGGCCCACGGCACCAACCCGGCCTCGGCGGCCCTGGCCGGCATGAAGGTGGTCATTGTTGAATGCGATGCTCACGGCAACGTCGATATGGCCGACCTGAAGGCGAAGGCAGAACGGCACACCGACGATTTGGCAGCGATCATGGTGACCTACCCCTCCACGCACGGCGTGTTTGAGGAATCCATCATCGAGCTCTGCGAGCTGATCCATCACCATGGCGGACAGGTCTACGTAGACGGAGCCAACCTGAATGCACTGGTCGGTCTGGCGGCTCCGGGGCAATTCGGAGCCGACGTCTCCCACCTGAATTTGCACAAAACATTCTGTATTCCCCACGGCGGGGGCGGACCGGGCATGGGACCCATCGGTGTGGGTAAACACCTGCAACCGTTCTTGCCCACTCACCCGATATCTCCGGTGCCCGGCCTCAGTACCGATAACGATGTGGTCTCGGCCACGCCCTATGGCAGCGGCTCCATTCTGTCGATCTCCTGGGCCTATATCGCCCTGATGGGTGGCGATGGCCTGGTAGCGGCTACCGAGGTAGCCATCCTCAGCGCCAACTACATCGCCCACCGGCTGAGAGACCACTACCCCATACTTTACACCGGCCGCAACGGCAATATCGCGCACGAGTGTATTATCGACATCCGGCCGCTCAAAGAGGGGAGCGGAATTTCAGAAGAGGATATCGCGAAACGCCTGATCGACTATGGGTTCCACGCACCGACTATGAGTTTCCCGGTGCCGGGCACACTGATGATCGAACCCACGGAATCCGAGTCGCTGGCTGAAATTGATCGCTTCTGCGATGCCTTGATCGCCATTCGGGAAGAAATTCGCGCCGTGCAAACCGGCAAACTGGATGCCGCGGATAACCCCCTGGTCAACTCACCCCACACGCTCGCCGACGTGGTCAGCGACAGCTGGGATCACCCCTACACGCGGGAACAAGCGGCCTACCCGGTAGCCACATTGCGCACCAGCAAATACTGGCCACCGGTTAACCGGGTCGACAATGTCTACGGTGACCGGCACCTTTTCTGCGCCTGCCCATCCATCGATACCTGGCGCGAGCCAGTCGAGGGCTGATCCGCGGGCGCGCCACCTGTAAGGGCCTGTTACCAGGCCCTGCAGGGGCTGCCTGCATCACGTTTTCTGCCGCCTCAATCGCGGCCGCTCTTCTCCAATCCAGGCAACAACCCCGGGCAGACCGCCTTCGCAGGCACTGTTTAACGCTTGCGGAGTATTTCAGGCAAGGGCTGTTTGGGTGGCAGTGCCTCAGGCAACGGCTTTCTCGGCATCTTCTCTTCGCTGTTGGCGGCATGGTAGACCACAGTCGCCATGACGGCCGCGGCCTGCATCAGGTCACCGGGATTAATATGGCTGACGTCATCCACGCTGGAGTGATGGGTGTTGAGGTCATAGTCCAGCGGGTCCTGCACAAACTGGAAGCCCGGCAGACCCACGGCATTAAAGGACAGGTGGTCCGTGCCGCTGGTATTGCTGATAGTGGCGGTACTGACTCCTTGATCCTGAAAGGGCGCCAGCCAGGTCTCCAGTATCGGTCTGGCCATATCGTTCTTTTGCAGGTAAATGCCCCGGATCTTTCCGCCACCATTGTCGATGTTGAAATAGACCGACAGATCGTCATGGGCGGGTTTGAGCGCCATGGTCACGGGATCGCCGAAATGGTTTTTCACGTAGGCTCTGGAACCAAAAAACCCCTGTTCTTCTGCGTCCCACAAGGCTGCACGCACCGCACGCCGCAGCGGAAGATCAAGCGCTTTAAGTATGCGCATTGCCTCCATCACCACCGCAACGCCGGCGGCATTGTCTGTCGCGCCGGTCGCGGCGTGCCATGAATCGAGGTGGGCGCCCAACATGACCACTTCCCCGCTCGGGTCAGAACCGGCCAACTGGGCAATCACGTTGACACCCTCCTGCTGGCCGCCATGAAAGCGGGCCTCGACATCGACCTCAAGCGCAACAGCTACATCTCGCTCCAACAGGCGATGGAGGCGGTTGTAGTGCTCACTCATCATCACTACCGTGGGCGGCGGCACCGGGTCTTGCTGCCGCCAGGAGCCGTAGTCACTGTGCATGATCACGCCCGCACCGGAGGCCCAGCCGTTGAGCAAAATGGCCGCCACACCCTCGTCCCGGTGAAACGCAGCCAGCCTCGCGCTGAGGTCCATACCGATATCCCAGTGGTTGACCATGACTTCAACGGGCAGTTCATCCCACAACCGTTCGGCTTTTCCCTCGTCCAGAGGCGTGATCAGCAGGGGCCAATGAAGGGGCTCCTTGAGACCAGGTTCGGTCGCTGTGGCAAGTTCCGTCAGGTCTTCATCGTTAAACCGGAACACCGCCTCTGGATCCGGAAGCTCGATCGGTTCAGGATGGTTGAACAGCACTATTTTGCCGCGCAGCTTTCCTTTGTACTTCTCGATATAAGCGTCGATCTGCTCGGCGCGCTTGACCAGATCGACCGTTGCAGGACGCTCATCCTCCTCCCAGAGGGGCGCAAACACCACGTCGCCGGATACCGGGCCATCGGTGCCACCGCTCCAATCGGCGGGAAAGGCACTCAGGGTCGTCTGCTGGGGTGCCAGCATCTGCACGCCAATCCGGGTCCAGGACCATCCGCGACCAAAAGTACCCCAGGGCTCCAGCTTCGCATCCTCGATACCGGCTGTCTGAAACAGTTTCAGCGACAGCTCGGCCGCTTCCCGGTACTCGGGCGAGCCGCTCAGACGCGGGCCATGTTCATCGGCGATGATGTGCAGATAGTCCATCACCTGCGAGCGCTCGAAAGCCTCATGTTTGATCCGATGGATGACGTGGAGATCCGCATCAGCGGCCAGCATACAGGTCGAGTGCAGCGTGGCAACAAGGGCAAATGCACAGTAAGTCATTCTCATAGCAGGGATTTTTCCATATGTCTCAAGAAGTACAGCGCGCTCAAAATACGTAGGCAAGCCCGAGATGAAGGCTGCTCAGTGTCTCGTCAATATCCTTGTAGTTCACACCCTCATAGCGAATATCCTGCTGATAGTCATTAACCTTGAGTCGGGCCTGGAATAACAGGCTAGCTGACAGGGGCATGGTCCAGGTAATGCCGTAACTGAAGCCAGTGGTATCACCCTTGACCCGACCGGTCAGGTCATCGAACTCCGGCTCTTCCTCGCCGTCTTCGTCATCATCATCGTCTGTATTGGCACCAAAATTATTGGTGGCATCAAGCTCTGCGTAAGCCAGCGTGAAACTGAGTCGACCCGCTGTTTCGAAATCCCAGGAAAAGGTGGCACCCAGGTAAGGCCCTTCCTGTTCGTAGCTTTCATTCACCCGATTAAATACGCCCTCGTCATCGGCCTCCCTGGCGATGAAATCCATTTCTGTTTCCCCCCGCTTATAGCCCCCGAACAGGGACCAATTGCGGTTGAGCTGGTAACCCAGCGTGAGGTCAATGTCTTCGCGGCTGGCCTCCCCCACATCTTCCTCTTCCGAAATGTCGGCGTCCTGCAAGGAGAATGTTCCGTTCAATGACAGCTGCCACTTGCCGTAGGTCGCTCCGGCGAGCAGGTTTCCGGAAATGAAACCCAGGTCCTGATCCAGCTTGGCCGGGAAAGACAGCACGGTGTAGCCCGCCGCCGCCCCGGCCACGAATCGCAGTTCTCGCTCAGGGTCATCGGCCAAAGAGGGCCCGGCCAGAATGGCGAGCCCGGGGAGCAGGAAAAAACGCGCGAAAATACCCATATCCTAGCCTCAACTGTTGCGATTAGTTGGCCGCGACGCTCGGTCCGGCCCCGCTCTGAATCATACCTGTAATTGCCCCCGCCGGCCTCGCTAAACCCACTCTTACGCTCGAATATCCCGGGCTGGTAGTGCTAAGCTAACTGCCCGAGCGGGCTTTTGCCGCACACTCCCAACGGCCAGGACAATGCCAGAGAAAGATCAGGCCAATAAAAACCGGAGCTCGCAATACCGGGGCAGGGCCGATGAATCACCCGATACCCTTGCCGCGCAAGCGGCTACCCAGATCGGTCAGCAGCCCCTGCCCGCAGTCCAGCCGGGTCCGCCTGCGCTGAATTCTGCCGAGAACGTCGATGCCCCGGTTGATGAGTCAATCGATGGGGCAGAAGTAAAGCGCGTAAAAGACCGTTTTGAGTTACTGACCCGGCTGGGCACTGGCGGTATGGGCACGGTGTACAAGGCGCGGGACCTGCGCAAGGTAGAGGCCCAGGACCGTGAGCCCTGGGTGGCCATCAAACTGCTGAATGAGGATTTTAAGGAACATCCGTCAGCGCTGATTTCTTTGCAGCGGGAGGCCCGCAAATCGCAGACCCTGACCCACCCCAATATCGTCAAGGTCTTCGATTTTGATCGCGACGGCGATACGGTTTTTATGACCATGGAGCTACTGCGCGGCCACGATATGCAGCAACACATAGACGCCAACCCCACCGGCATAGGCCTGCAGGCAGTTATGGGGCTGAGCCGGGAAATGGGAGATGCCCTCATACATGCCCATCAGAACGGTATTGTCCACGCAGACTTTACTCCCAGAAACGTCTTCCTCACCAGCGACGGTACCGCCAAGGTGTTGGACTTTGGTATTGCCCAGGCTATGGCCAGTACTGAGCAGCGTTCAGAGCACAGTTCCGATAAGAGCACCGAGCCGGATGCGGCGCCGGAGGAACAGACCGTCTTCGACCCGATCAGTCTGGGCGCCCTCACCCCCGGGTACGCCAGCCTGGAGCGCCTGAACGGGGAGAGTCCGGTTCCCGCAGATGACGTCTATGGCCTGGGTTGTCTGATCTACGAATTGCTCACCGGGGATCGCCCCTACCAGAACAACACCGCCCGGGAAGCCGCTGAGCACAAGGTTCGACCGCAAAAGCCGGCAAAGCTGCCTGCCAAACAGTGGCGCGTATTGCGCAAAGCCATAGCCCTGTCGCGCGAGCAGCGTTATCAGGATGTCGAAACCTTCATCGCGGACTTTCTGCCGCGCGGTCGCCCGGCACGCAGCGCTACCCTGGCCCTGGCAGGTTCGATTCTGGTCGTTGCTGCAGTCGCCGCTTATCAGGCCTACACCGTATTGCAGGAGAAAGAGGCCGTGGGCGCAGAACAGGCCGCGGCGCTGGAGGCGCTGGGCGAAGAGCAGACGCTGGCCCGGCAGGCGATTGATCAGGATTTGCAGCGCATCAACAGCGAATACATGGATTGGGCGCAAACCCTGATCAGCAACCATCAGTATGACGAGGCCCAGCAGTTCCTCGATCGGGTGCAGGGGCAGGCTGAGGATGATCTCCGGCTGGGGGAGTTGCAGGCCCTGCTGGCCACCGCACAGGCAGACTACCAGCAAGGTCTCCGTGAAGCTGAGACGACGCGCCTCGAGGTAGCCCGGCTTATCAACGCAGCGGGGGCGGATATCAAAGCAGGGAGACTGTTGAATCCAGCCGGGAATAACGCCTATCGCCGCTACCAGCAGATCACCGCACTAGACCCTGAGAACACTGAGGCAGAAACTCTGCTACAGCAAATCATACGGCTGCAAACGCAACGGGTGAACGAAACACTGCGCTCCGGCGAATTGAAGATCGCCCAGAACAACCTTGCTGGCCTGACGCGACTGGCACCCGAGCATCCCAGCCTGCCTTCACTGCGGGTGGAGGTGGCGCGTGCGCGGGAGCAGGCCAGAAACAACGCGAGCGGAATCGCCCGGCTGCTGGAACAGGCCCGCAGTGAGACGCTGAGTAACGACCCCCAACGGCGAGAAGCGCTCTATCTGGAGGCCCTCGCCATTGACCCGGAGAATACGTCTGCCGCGCAGGGCCTGAAAGCTGTGCAAGCCGACCTGCTGCGGGCGCAGCGCAGGGATGAGCAGCGCGCGGAAGCTCGGGCACAAACGCTGCTGACCAGCGCCCTGCAGCTACTGGAGGAGCAACCGCCAGTTGCGGCTAATTTTCAGCGCGCCTACGGGGCGCTGCTGGATGCACAGCGCGCCAGCCCCGGATCAGCGCAGGTAGAGCTGATGATTGACCAAATGCCGCAGCGCTACCTACTGGCCATTCAGGGCCAGATGGCGGCGCAACAATACGTGGAAGCCGACACCATGCTGCAGGCGGCTCTCCTGCTCACACCGGAGAGCCGACAGTTAGGACAAATTCAGGAGCGCCTGGTGAAGTTGATGCAGGATGACGAACCGCCCATCCTGCCGACCTCTTTCTGACACGCGCCAACGCGTCGAATGCCGGTGCCAGAACAGTCCGGGCCAGGAACCGGTCGACAACTGACGCTTTACAGCAGACTGAGCTTGAATCATGCAGGTAAATGGCGATAATAGCGGCCGCGTCGGGGCAGATTTCAGCCGGATCGCCCAAACAGGGCTCGGGACCCACAACCACCCTTCTAACCGGATCCACACTCTTGCGGACTCAGCGATTGCAGACTGACACATTTGATACCAGCGGTCGCATCGATACCACCAAATGTACTGATACCAAGGGATACCCTGGCAGTGCGGGTCAACCCGTTCGTAATGGTCATCTTCACAAGGCAGGCCGCGCCCCATGAGCGAAGCAGCCTCCCAGTACAAACCCTACAGTTCACCTTTGGTGCGCAGCTTGATCGGTTTACTTGACCACACGACACCAGACGCGCGCCCGGGACAAGCGCAGCGGCTGGGTGATCTGCTCGACTTCGCTGATACCGTTCGCCTGTCAACAAGTTTGGATGCGCTGCCGACGCTGGCACGCCAATCGGGTGAAGCGACCACTACTGACCCCACTGCCGCCGAGGTCACTGCAGCGTTCAGCCTCGAGCGAGCGGCGATCCTGGCGTGGGCGCTGGCGAGTTTCGCGGGCGGCGGCCACTTCAGGCGAGTGCCGCTGCCGGCGCCCCCAGCGCCGGGCGACGACCCTGAGTCATTTCACCCCTACAGGCAGTTCTATATTGCTCAGCAACGGGAAATACAGTTCAGGATCGACGCTTTGCAGCGCGAAACACGCCTGGGTGTGGCGAGCCTGTCCCCGCGGCTATGTCGCCTGGCGGAACTCGACGCCGTGTTGGACGATGCACTCGGGGCAAAGTTGCGCGCCTTGTTTCAGCGCGTGCCCTCACTACTCGCCAGACGTTACAGCGAACTCAGTCAGTCCATGGCGCACGGTGCGGACATGACTCTGTCAGAAACAGATGCCGGCCTCCCGTTGCACCGCCAGATCTGTACCGAGATGCAGACCGCGCTGGTTGCGGAGGTCGATGCCAGACTCCTGCCGGTGCGGGGCTTGGTTGCTGCGCTGGCCGAAAAATCAGGGACAGCTAATGAATAGCAAACTTCTTTTTGCACTCGCATTTTCACTCGGTGCCACGGCCGTGCTCTGGGTGGGTGTCGGTTTTGCCGGCACCGATGCGCTGGCGTTAACCGTCACCGCGCTGATTGGCGCTGTCTACGTTCTGGGATTCCTGGAGTTGTGGCAGTTTCGCAAGGCCACCGCCACGCTGCACAGGGGCTTGCAGCCCGCCGCTACAGACTCAGCGCTGCAGGCCCACGACCTGACCCCGTGGTTGCAAACGCTGCATCCATCAATGCACAGCGCTATACGCGCCCGGGTCGAGGGCGACCGGGTCGGTTTGCCCACGCCCGCTATTACCCCTTACCTCGTAGGTTTACTGGTCATGCTTGGCCTGCTGGGCACCTTTATGGGCATGGTCGAGACGCTGCAGGGGGCCGTTATTGCACTGGAGGGAAGCACTGAACTGAAGGCCATGCGGGCTGGCCTCACCCAACCCATAGCGGGCCTCAGTCTGGCTTTTGGCACCTCTGTCGCGGGTGTCGCCGCGTCGGCAATGCTTGGGATGGCCTCTACCCTGAGCCGGCGGGAGAGGCTGCTCGCCACCCGTGAACTCGACGCGGTGATTGCCACTCGCCTGCAACCCTTATCCCTGGCCCACGACCGTCGTCAGACCTACCGGGCATTGCAGTCACAGGCGGAGGCACTGCCCCAGCTCACCGAGACCTTGAGTGGATTGGCGGATCATCTGGCCGCACTGGGTGAGCGCCTTGAAGTCAAACTGACCGCTGAACAGACACGATTTCACGCTACGGCAGAGCAGAGCTACCGGGGCCTGGCCGAATCGGTGGAGCAGTCCCTCAGAACCAGCCTGGCCGAGGCGGGACAAGCGACCGCAGCCAGCGTCGGTCCTCTGGTGCACGAGCTGGTGTCCAGTGTGCAACAGGAAAACCGCGTTACACAGCAGCAGCTCAGGCAAGAAGCCCAGACCCAGAGTGAGCTGTTCGAACGGCAGCTGACTGCCACCACTGCGGCAGTCAATGAGAGCTGGCAAACCGGCATCCGCGAGCATCAGCAGATCAGCGACAAGCTGCTTGCCAATATGAACGCCGCGCTGGCGGACAGCGTCAGCAAGCACTGGCAGCAGACCGGCGACAGCATCGGCGCGCTCACTGGCCAATTGACGGCCGACCTCGGACAACTGCGGGCTGACGAGGAGCGCCGCGGCCTCGCAGCAGTCCAGCAGCTCGCCGGACTTGAAGAGACTGTGGCCAGGCAGCTGAGGAATCTTGGAAAAGCCCTCGAAGAGCCCATGACCAGACTGATAGAGACGGCATCGGAAACCCCCAAGGCGGCTGCAGAAGTGATCGCCCGCTTGCGCGGGGAGCTATCCAGCTATCTCGAGCGGGACAACAGCCTGCTGGAAGAACGCGCACAGCTGATGGAAACCCTGCAGGATTTGTCCCGGTCCCTGGCCGAGTCAGCGCTTGCCCAGCGCGATACGCTCACGGAGCTGGTCAGCGCTGCCAACGAGAGCCTGCAAAACGTAGCCCATGAAGTCACTGGTCTGGCCGAGGCCGAGAGCACGCGACTGGCAGACGCCGCCGTTCTGGTAGCTGGCAGCGCGACAGAGATGTCCAGTATGAGCGAGGCATTTGCGCTGGCAGTCACGCTCTTCAACGACTCCAACAGTGCTCTGATCGACACGCTGGCAGGCGTCGAACAGTCGCTGGAGACCGGGGCATCCCGCAGTGATGAACAACTGGGTTATTACGTGGCACAGGCCCGGGAAATCATCGACCAAAGCCTGCTCGCCCAGCAGGTAATGTTTGCCAAACTGGAGGACTTCGCCGCGCCCGAGCCTGAATCGACTCCAGCGGTCGCTAGCTGATGGCTGAAGCTGAGGACGCACTGGATCAGGATACACCAGTCTGGCCTATTTTCGGCGACCTGATGGCTGGACTGGTTGGCGTATTCGTGTTGCTGCTGGTTTGGACGCTGGGCATCCAACTGGAGCTGACTCAATCGCTGGAACAAGAGGTGATGAAACGGGAGGCAGAAGAACAACGGCGAGCAGCACTGGAGGAGGCACTTGCGGGTCCGCTTGCCAGCGGGCGGGTGACCCTCAACGATGGCAGGATTGGTATCAGTGGTAGCGTGCTCTTTGCCTCCAACTCCGCCGACCTGCAACCCGATGGCGAGGCGCTGCTGAACAGCCTGGTAGCCCCACTGCGCTACTACCTGGGACAGCGACGCGAGATTCTCATGGTCAGCGGATTTACGGACAACCTGCCGATTCAGTCGGGCAATCGTTTCTTCAGCGACAATTGGGAACTGTCCGCACAACGGGCTCTCACGGTAACGCGCACCCTCATTGCCGCGGGTATGCCAGCGGAAATGGTGTTCGCTGCAGCGTTTGGCGACCAACAACCCATCGCATCAAACCGGGATGACAACGGTCGCGCACAGAATCGCCGGGTCGAAATGGCGCCGGTACCCCGGGGGGAAAGAAACTGATGAGCGGACCGGAGCGGGATGGGGCCAGCCCCGAGCACTGCGACAACCCCTCATTGGGCCCGAGTTCGCCGCCACTAACCGCACCACAGCAGACCGGGGAAACCGCGCTGCAGGGCAGCGCTCTGGAGCGGCTCGAACAGCTCCGTCGAGCCGGCGGGCCCCATTGGGATCCCGTTGGCTTTCGTTACTGCGAATCGCTGACAGGCGCGGTGCAGGACTGCATTACACCCCTGGCCAGGCTGCTTGAATCCCGGGCATGTGACGCCATCGGAGACAGTCTCGCTGCGCTGTCACATCGACGCAACAGCGCCGCGCAAATCCTGGCCAGATGCTGCCAACTCGACCCCGGAGCCCATACAGCGCTGAGGGCGCTGTTCGAGCGGGGAGACCTTAAGGGGCTGCTGCGCGCCCGGCAGCGCCTCACGGCCAGGGGTCGCGGCCGGCCACTCTCTGAGCTGACTCGTACACTGCGCCAATACCGCGAGGCAGATGGCGAGACTAGACAAGCCGACGGAATAACACCGGGACACAGCGCCAACGTAGCCGCGCCCTCGTCCGCCATGCGCGATGGGGAACCGCTCCAACACGGCGGCTTGGACGAACTGCTGGCCAGCCAGTTTTTCAGACAGGCAGCGGCCAGGCGCCACACCCGCGAGCAAGTGAAACTGGCCGTCGAGTCGGCTGGCGACGGTGCCGGCCCCCTGAACCCTCACCTGCTGGCAGCACGTTCGCTGGCCACTCTGAACCAGCTGTCTCCGGCCTATCTCGAACGTTTTGTCAGTTACATCGACACCCTGCTGTGGCTGGAGCAGCAGGACCTGCCGGAGCCGCCCGCCCGGGGATGAGCCCCAACAAACTATCAACCGCCAAAGTCCTTGTTGTACTATTGACTTCGAAACGGTGGGCGCCCCATGGGCCGCCCTGGATTTACGACTTCATGACCGGCAGCAAGCAATGGAATTCAAGGACTACTACCAGATTCTCGGGGTCGAGCCAGAAGCCGAAACCAAGGATATCAAGACGGCCTACCGGCGGCTGGCCCGCAAGTACCATCCCGATCTCAACCCTGATAAGGGTGCAGAAGACAGCTTCAAGGATGTTGCGGAGGCTTGGGAGGTGCTCAAAGACGGTGGCCGGCGCGCGGAGTACGATGAATTGCGCCGCTACGGCGGCCGCCAGGAACAACCATTCGAGCCGCCACCGGGCTGGCGAGACGCATCAGCCGGCGGGCGCAGCGGCGGGTTCAGTGGCGGAAGCGGCGATTTCTCGGATTTTTTCAACTCGGTATTCGGAGAAAGTTTCGGCAGCGAAGGGGGCGCGCGCGGGCGCGGTTACGGCATCCGCGGCCAGGATGTCGAGATAGAGCTGCCGGTGTTCCTTGAAGATACGCTCACTGACTCCAGCAAGCCCGTTTCCTATCAGATTCCCATTGTCGAAAACGGCCAGGCTCGCCCACTGAACAAATCCCTGAAGGTCACGGTGCCCGCAGGCATTGGGGATGGGGAGCGCATTCGTCTCAAGGGCCAGGGCGCGCCGGGTCACGGAGAAGCGGCGGCCGGCGATCTCTATCTTCACATCCGGCTGGTGCCTCACCCGCTCTTCGATGTTGAGGGCCACAACCTTCTGATCACAGTACCGATCGCACCCTGGGAGGCCGCATTGGGTGCCAAGATCACCGTGCCCACCCTGAGCGGGAAGATTAATCTCACCATCGCGCCGGGCAGCCAGTCAGGCCAAAAACTCCGGGTGAAAGCGAAGGGACTGCTAAACAAGCGTGGCCAGTCCGGTGACCTTTTTGCAGTACTCAAGGTGGTGATGCCGCCGAATGACGGACCGGATGTCAAATCCCTGTGGCAGGAGCTGGCCGACAAGGCCGCTTTCGATCCGCGCGGGGACTGGGGGAAATGATGGTGACGACAAACGTAATTCAAATGACAGTCAGCGAATTGTGCGAGTGTGAAGGGGTTTCCTCAACGGTACTGGTGCAACTGGTGGAGAACGACATCGCCCACCCGGTGCTGGGCCAGCAGGTCGAGGACTGGGTGTTTGACGCCAACGGCGTCATCTGGGTGAAAAAAGCCATCCGCCTGCACCGCGATCTGGAGCTGGACTGGCTCGCCGTGGCGACCCTGGTAGACCTGTTACGCGAGCGGGACCGCCTCGCCTCGGAAAACCGGGCCCTCCGGCAGCGCCTGCAACGATTTCTGGGAGACAACTAGGCCTTCGCGGACGGTTTAACACGGGCGTTCAGGTGGCGGTTGAGGTGACCTTTGAAAGCCCGCCGCCCGGGAACTCTCCGGCGCTCTGCCAGCGCTGTGGCGAGGCGCGGTGGCTCATTTGACCTGGGCGTCCAACACCGGGAATCTATAGAAGATATCCGCTACCGCGCCATCAATGGACGCCTCCATATTCTCCACCGCTTTCTTGGTAATCCGACCACTGGCTGTTCCCTCCCAGAGCACCTTGCGCGCTTCGGGGTCGATCATGTCTATAGTCAGGGTTCCCTCGGTGTACTGGTCAATACGGGTTTCATAAGCGGTGCCGCCGTAACCAAATCCGCTGTAGTAACCCCCGCGGTATCCGTAGTAGCCGGTATTCATAGTCGGCGTCTGCCGGGTCTTTATTTTGTCGGCGGTATGGATATAGAAATTCATGAGCACGTCGGGATTCTCGGGGTCGTAACGCAGCCCCCGTTGCTCCAGCTGCTGGGCTACCGCAACCTTGAGAAAATTAGTCTCCAGGGACTCGTAACCCTGAGCGTTGGTGGCCACATCAGAAAGAAAACCGTAGGTCTCGATACTCCGAAAATCCGCTCCGGGGGCTACGCTGCTATAAATCTCCGGACCACTGCTGGATGCGCAGCCCGAGACGAAGACTGAAACGAGACCCGATAGCAGAAGCATCGAAAGAACGCCCCGGTACCCTGCCTGACTGGTGTGACTGTTCATACGGCATTACCTTCCTGATTGGCTGTTGTGGGTTGTTGTGGGTTGTTGTGGTTTTTTTACCTGGCTTGAAGCGTACCTGAATACTTTCGGCGGTTATTTGGCCCTGGGGCGTCCGGCGTCCTGCAGGGCCCATTTACAGGGACGCATGCATGCGATATTTCTATATTACCAGCATCACCCCATGCTTGGGGAGGACTCTTGCATGACCGGACAGCCCGGATCAGTAACGACTGCCGCTGGCAACACCGGCGGGGAACCAGTCGTCCAGTTGCTGCAGTTCATCCCCACCCCGGGGCCAATAAACCAGCAACGGCCGGGACCAGGGCCAGGGCCGGACCAAGAGCAGCCGCTAGCCGCCTTCGGAGCGCCATGACAGTTCAATACCGAATGCCACTTTTTCTGCGTTGGTAGACAGTTCGTCCGTGGTGATGAGATAGCTTTCATTAAACAGGTTGCGGCCCCACAGTGTTAGCGACAGGGACTCGGACAATTCCCGACTGACCATGAGAGACAGCAAGTTCGCATCGCCCACAGGCTGCTCGCCCTCACCGACGCGCCCCTTGCTAAACCGGTGTCGATAGTCC
Organism: uncultured Gammaproteobacteria bacterium; assembly: GCA_963840725.1. GTDB lineage: Bacteria > Pseudomonadota > Gammaproteobacteria > Pseudomonadales > Halieaceae > CAVWDU01. The sequence continues at coordinate 39,279 of CAWIZY010000004.1, forward strand.
AGCGACCAACGCCACCCATTGCCCTCATACTGCAACCCGGCTGACAGCTGATTCGGGGAAACATCCTGCAGCTCGCCGCCACCGTGGTTATCACCTTCCTGATAGTGCCCCCCCAACTGCAGTTCCCAGCCGGGTGTGAGTTCCCAAGCGGCAACAAAATCCATCCCCTTCAGGCGACCGCCGTCCTGGTTACGAAAACTGAGGGTATCTGTGCCAACCGCAACCCGTTCAATAAAGTCATCCAGCCAAAAGTGGAACAGGTGCACCTCAACACGACTGCGGACAGTCTCACGCAACAGGCCGACATCAATACTGTCTGCCAGCTCCGGGTCCAGCAACGGGTTCCCCACCACAGTACCCCGACCGGTAGTGCCCGAGAAATATTTCTCCGACAAATTCGCCACCCGGGCCCCGCGCGCCAATTCGGCAGTCGCGCGCCAGTTGGAATCCAAGGCCCAGGCGGCGCCCAGATAACCGCTCAAGAGCTGTTCATCGACTGAGGACCACCCGCGGGCATTCTGGTGTTGGCCGGTAAAGCGCAGCCCCGCAGTGGCTGTCAGCTGACGCCACTCGCGGCGCCCTTCCAAAAACACCGCCAGCTCATCCTGTTCAGCCGCCAGGGTCTGTTGTTTCGGGCCCTTGGCCGCGCCGACTTCGGTGCGCCATTCCTCCGATTCCACATTGCGCCTGCCCATGTACTCAGCACCCCAGCGCCAATCGCGGTCATCCCCCCAGTTACTGGCGTAGCGCGCGCCAAAATCCAGCGCAGAGGACACCACCGTATCGCGCCGCTGCGCAGGCCTGAGCACGGTGGTTTCCAGATCCTGATAATGGAAATAGACGCTGGCGGAATAGCCATCACTCGCCCGTGAAAGCTGCGTCAGCCAATGCTGTTCTCTCGGATAACTGGCGATTTGCTGATCCGGGTAGCGATTGTTGGACTTGCCGATATCACGGCCATAACTGAACAGCGACACCAGCTCATAAACCGCCTGTGCGGTCTCATGGCTGCCACCGGCCAGCAGATTGGACTGCTCAAACTGCGTGTTCAGTAGCTCCCCCTCCGGGGTCTCGGCATTATCCGAGGCCCGGCGACTGATCGCACCGAAAACGCGACCATTCCCAAAGCCAAAAAACTGCGCGTTTTCGTCGCCGGTGCCGCCCCAGGCCAGTCGGGCGTTCATCCCGGAGAACTCCGCCGGGTGCGAGCGAATCAGCCCGCCGATATTGCCCGAACCATAGGCAGTGGTGGCGGGACCCCGCACCAACTCTACGCCGCTCAACATTGACGCATCGATAAAAGACGAGGCAGTGCCAGCCCGACGCTCGCTCAACAGCGGGATATCCATGAAGAAATTGCCCACCCGTTGCCGCGCCAGACCGCGGATAGAGACTGTCTGGAACAGCCCTCCCTGGCCATTGAATGCGACGCCGGGCTGCCGGTCCATCAGAGTGGCGAGATTAACCGGGCTCGCCATTAGCCGAGCCATATCGGTATAGGAGGTAAAGCCGTGCAGATGCCCACCGTCGGCTGCGGCGGGCTTACGCCCGGTTACAATAACCTGCTCAAGGTCGGCCGCAACCAGAGAACGGGGCAGAGTCACTGCAACCACCACCAGCAGGAGCAAGGCCGTGACCCGGACGCCAGCAACGAGAACAGGCAAGCCCACGCGATAGGTCATGCTCTGGCTCGCAATCTGCAAACACAGGAGAGTACTGCGGCCGACAAGCTGTCCACGGTAGCCTCTGTTTTAAAACCGGACTGATCTAGCGCTTGAATACCTTGCCGCCTTTCATTACAAACCTCACCGTCAGCAACTCATTGATATCCTCCAGAGGCGAACCCTTGGTCGCGATGATATCCGCCGCTTTGCCTGGGGCAATCGTCCCCAGAGAATCACTGTGGTCTATCAGGTCTGCCGCGTTCACGGTGGCAGTTTTGATAATGTCCATGTTGCCCATACCCGCACGGTGCATGAGCACCGCTTCCCGGGCATTGGTGCCGTGAGCAGACACGCCGCTATCGGTCCCGTAGGCTATTTTGACCCCGGCCTCATGCACCCGCGCAAAGTTCTCCTGCAAGTCGCGACCGACCCGCACGGCTTTATCCTTAATGGCATCACTCATAAAATCAGTTTCCACAGCCATTCTGGCCACCGTATCACCGGCCAGCAGAGTAGGCACCAGATACGCCCCGGTCTCCAAAAACAGAGCAATCGCCCTCTCGCCCGAATAGGTTCCATGCTCAATGCTGTCAACACCCGCCTGCAGAGCCGCAACAATGCCATCTTCCTGATGCGCATGGCTGGCCACCTTGCGACCCATGCGTTTAGCCGCTCGCACAATCTCGGTCAACTCATCCATTTCCATCTGCTGACCCGTTCCGGTAGCCCGATCCGTCAGCACCCCGCCGGTGGAGGTGATCTTGATCAGATCTGCACCGAACTTGACCGCATTGCGGGCGGCGCGGCGACAATCATAAGGGCCATCGCAGATCGTCTCATCGGTGTAGTGCGCCAACAGCTCCGGTTTCATCCCGCTGACATCCGCGTGCCCGCCGGTAATACCCACGCTACCCGCCGCTATAATACGCGGACCCTCTACCCAACCGCTGTCGATGGCATCGCGCAGGGCATACATTTCCTGACCGCTGGAGCCCACATCCCGAACGGTTGTGAAGCCGGCCTGCAGCGTGCGCATCGCGAACATCTGCGACCTCATCTGCACCAGCTGTCGCGACATTTTCAAATCGTCGGAGTCGTTGCGGGGTCCGAGTTCGCCCTGCAAATGAACGTGCATATCCATGAGACCCGGCAGCACGAACTGGTCCCGCAAATCGATCACTTGCGCGCCGGGCGCAATTGTTTCAGGCCCCGGGTACCCCGCTACGATGCGCTTGATAAGACCGTCCTCGACCACGATAGTCTGTCGCTCCACCGGCGGCTTCCCGGGTTCAGCCAGCAAGGTGCCGGCCTGAATCAGTGTGGTCTGTGCACTCACCGGGAGGGACCAGGCCAACACAAGACCAAAGGCGCAAAGCAGTGACAGGGCTCTTTTACTGGGAACGGAAAACATAGAATATCGCCATCGCAAAAATACCCTGCAACACTACCTGAGCGGAACCGGTGGCGCCACCCAAAACGACGAGTTACGCCGCCATCGTCCGTGAAAGCAGAACAATGCTCTGTTCACGCCTGGCAGCACAAAAGCTGGCAGCACAAAAGACTGTTGGCAAAACATGGCAACCCCTGTTTGGCAGGCAGCACCCCGCGGTCAGCTTGCCAGGTAGCTGTGAATTTATTCCGGGACAGGCTTGCCTGCAAGGCCAGTTTTGGGGATCGCCTTGATTAGCGACCCACAAAGCAACACACTGATCACTATTCATACCAGACAGGAAAATACCCATGCAGGCCTGCCGCCCTATTTCCCGGCTGACGGTGACCGTCGCCCTCACCCTCTGCTTGTCTACCCTTGCCGGGGCGGCCCTTGCCGGGGCGGCCCTTGCCGGGGCGGCCCGTGCCGAAACAACACAGACCGCGGCCGCGCACTTGGCCGCATTGCTGGACACCCACTGGCAGCGTTCGGTGGAAGAGCAGGTATTTTTTCGCCGCGACCCGGACTCGTTCCGGATCGCTGGAGCGCTGGCTGGCTGGGACTCAAAAGCCAGAGAGCGACGCCGCGACTATAACGAGTCTGTGCTGCGAGATTTGGAGACCATCGACCCCAGCCAGCTGTCGGCGGATGACCAGGTGAGCTATGAAGTGTTCATGTATGAACGATTGGCAGAGCGCGCCAGCTTTGAACAGCCCATACATCTTTTCCCGCTGACCAATCGCACCAGTTGGCATAGCTACTTTATCAATGCACCGGAAAACATGTCCTTCCTCAGCGAGTCGGACTACGAGACTTACCTGACTGCGCTGGCTGATTATCCGCGCTATAACCGTGAGAAGCTGGACCTGCTCCGTCAGGCCATAGCGCTTGGTTACACCCATTATTGTGAATCCATGATCGGCTTTGAAGAAGGTATAGCTGCCAGTCTGGTCAAGGACCCGAGGACCAGCGAGCTGTATGCGCCCTTCGCCTCGATGCCAACCTCGATACCGGACAGCACACAAGCCGAGTTCCAGCAACGCGGCGCCACACTGATCGGCACTAAGATACTGCCTGCCTTTGCCGAATTTCACCGGTTTTATACCGCCGAATACGCACCCCACTGCCGTTCAAAGCCCGGTATAGACAGCCTGGAGGGCGGGGCCGACTACTACCGCTACCTGGTGGGGTTCTTCACTACCACTGACCTGACACCCAAGGCGATTCATCAACTGGGTCTGGGCGAGGTCAGCCGTATCCGCGAAGAGATGCAGAGCCTTATCGACCAATTGGAATTCGACGGGAGCTTCAAGGACTTTGTCGACTTTCTGCGCGCCGACCCCCAGTTCTACACGGATGATCCCGAAGACCTGCTGGAGAAGGTATCGCGCATAGCCAAACGTATGGATGGACAGCTTCCTCGGCTGTTCGCGACGCTGCCGCGTAATACCTACGACATAAAACCGGTGCCGGCCGTAATAGCGGAACGCACAACAGGTGCCTACTACGTGCCCGCTCCCGGCGATGGTCGCACTCCCGGGACCTACTTCATCAATACGGCCAAGCTGGACAGCAGACCGCTGTACGTGATGGAGGCACTGAGCTTGCACGAGGCGGTGCCTGGGCACCACCTGCAGAACGCCATTGCGCAGGAGGCGGACATGCCCACCTTTCGGCGCTTCCTGAATCACTCCGCCTTTACCGAGGGCTGGGGGCTTTACAGTGAGCGCCTCGGTCTGGAGGCGGGCTTCTACACCGACCCCTACAGTGACTTCGGTCGCCTGACCTATGAAATGTGGCGGGCTTGTCGGTTGGTCGTTGATACCGGTCTGCATGCGTTCGGGTGGTCCCGGCAGCAGGCCATTGATTACATGGTCGCAAATACCGCGCTGAGTGTGCACGGAGCAACTGCAGAGATTGACCGCTACATTACCTGGCCCGGACAGGCGCTGGCTTACAAGATCGGCGAGCTGAAGATCAGGGAACTGCGCCAAGAGGCGGAACGGCAGCTTGGAGCCAGCTTTGACCTCCGCCAGTTCCATGACCTGATACTGCGCAATGGATCACTGCCCATCGCGGTGCTGGAGCAACTGACCCTGGCATGGATAAACCAGCAAAAGTCCTGAGAGCCTGCGAACAGACATTGCGGATGCGAGAGGCAGCTGTGGGCTCGATCAGCGTGCGGTCGCAATATCCCGGGCCACCCTGAAACCCAGGGTATTGGAACTGTAGGACACGGGTCGACCGCGGCGGTAACTGAGCCGCAGCAAGCGCGCATCGGTTGACCAGGCGGAGCCCCTCACTGCGCCCCGGGCACAGTCTCCATCGCGCCGCGCCGACTGGGCGCCACTCTTATCCGTGTAATTGTTATGAAAGCAATCACCTACCCATTCCGATACATTGCCAAGGGTATCGGCAACGCCGTAGCCATTGGCCGCAAAACTCCCCACCGGGGCGGGCCCGAAATAGCCGTCTCTATAGCCCGGCACCGGACGCAAATCACCCGCGCTGCGCCACCCGCTAGGCGGAGTGTCAAACTCCCCACGAAAATTGCCGGCACCTTCGGGAGGCCTGCCGCCAGTCCAGGGAAGCAGGCTATCGGTGCCAGCGCGCGCCGCATATTCGAACTCGCTCTCTGACGGCAACCGATAATTGGCACCCGTCAAGGCGCCGAGCCAGCGCGCATAAGCTTTGGCATCGCGCTGCGAGACGTGAACAACAGGGTCGCGGTCCGATGCGGGATTACCCCGGTAATCATGACGCCAGTTTTTCCCGTCGAGGCGCAGCTCAACATCGTTGACCCAGGCGTAGGAATAGCCCTGCAGTTCGGCATCGGTGCGGTAACCACTGCTGTCAATGAAACGCCTGAACTGGGCCACCGTAATTTCAAGGCGACTGATCGCGACCGGCGACGAGATCACAACCCGATGCGGCGGCACTTCAGTATCACCGCCGGAATAGTCCCTGGTCTCATCCATGCGAAACAGCGAGCCGAGCAGACTCCCCAGGTTACTGGCAAATTCCTCCAGGGCTGATGACCTTGCACCCATGGTAAACTCACCCAGAGGCAGGGTTAGCATTTCTATGTTTTCAATCTCTGTGACCGGGCTGAGGGGTTTAAATTGTCGTTCCAGCATTCCTGCCGCGCGGCGCCGGATATCAGCCACCGCAGCCTCATCAGCGCCCATGGCCACCGCCATATCGGCATAGCGCAGGGCTTTACCTGCTCGACCCCGAGTCAGCTGCCCGCGAGCCAATGCGGCGTAACCCTGCTGAATGCCGGACATCAACTCTTTCGCCTCCTCTCGCCCGGGTTGCAATGTCTCGATTTCCAGTGCGTAATACAGCGCACTGGCGTCGGCGGGTAGCGACAGTCGATTGCGCTGAATGGCCTCCCGGCCGAGTTCCAACAATTCGTTGATACGCGCATCGCTTTCGTTGGAGGACTCGGTCTGCGTAACTTCCAGTTTTGCCAGCCGGGCGGCGGCTCTATTGTACCGCTGGGCCGCCAGGCCAAAATCGGCGTCTGCAAACGCCGCATCGGCCGCCCGGGTGGATGCTTCAGCACGCGTCACCTCTACCGGCTCTGAACCATCGAACCAGAGCTCTGACTCACCGGGCTCCAGCGGCCATCGAGGCAATCCGCTGGCACGCAAGCGGGCGAGCTGGGCACGCACCGACTGCCGCTCTGTCAGCGCCAGGTCCAGTGCTTCAAGTCTCGCCAGTCGCGCGCTGGCATCCGAGGTCAGTTGTTCCAGTTCCCCGCGCGAGCGCTGGATTTTCTGTGTCCCAGCGGGCAGCGGTTTTGCCAGAACCCGCTCCAATACCCTGAGGTAATCTTCGTCAACCACATGGGCCTCGATCAAATTCAGCCGCTCTCTGGCCGGATGATCACCGGACCGTCCATGGGTGCGACTGTCAATACTCGCCGCCGCAGCCCGCGATTCCACCTGCGCCTGCTCCAGTACCGAGGCCAATCGTAGCTGCTCGTCCTGCAATCGGTCGCCCCAGCGCTGCCAATCGCTGCGGGCGTCCTGGGCCGCTTGCTCGCCATCGGGGAGCTCAGTTGTGGTTACTGCCGGTTCTGGCCTGGCCTCGGTCTCCGAAGTCCCAGCAACGTCTTGCTGCCCGGTTCGCAATACCAGCAGAACCGCCAGTGCGAACACGCTAAACGCCGCCACCATGACTGGTATGCGCCAGCGAGCAAACGCGGAGGACCCGGTGGACGGGGCGCCAGAGCCGCCGACAAAGGACTGCAGTGTGGGTTCGCTGGAGACCGGGCTTACTTCGTCGACCCAGGCAAAGCGCGTGGCATCGGGATCATCAGGCTCAATCGGGTCACTGGGCTGCTGCATCACGGTGAGGTCGTCATCAAGCACCCGCGTGTAGGCTTGCTCATCATCAATCTCGCCGCCGGCGCGAAGGCACATCATTGCAGCATCAAGCTGCGCCAGCCGGCCCACCAGTTGCTCACGGGCACTGGCCTTGAGCGAAACTGACTCCAGCAGGGCCAGGAGGGCAGCACGCTGCTGTTGATAAGCGGTATCCGCCAGAGACTCAGAGGCTTGAGGCCCCAACTCCAACAGACGCAGTGCTTGATCTCGGGTCATGATTTATTGAACACAAGACGGGCTTTTGTTGTTTAGTCGCTGCTAACAATTTAACTGATAGCAACCACCAGAGCCAGCGTAGCGTGCAATTCAATGCGCCTGACTGCACTGACACTCGCGGCCCCCGTGGGACGGACCCCGTGGGACGGCCCCCGTGGGACGGCCCCCACGAAAACGTGCTGGCGAGACAGGACAGGCGCGGCAACACTCAGGACACCCAAACCCGGATTGACACCCTGACAGGAAATCGTGCACCCTGCTCTCCTGTTCTCCTGACGGCCTCCGGCGCATGTTTGGACTCGCTATTTCACCCTGGCACTACTGGCTTATTCTGGCTGCCCTGCTGCTGACAGCAGAAATATTTACCTCCGGCTTTGTCCTCGCCGGGCTGGGTTTCGCTGCCGCAGCCGCAGCCGCAGCCGCAGCGCAGGCCTGGGGAGTAAAGGTGAACCGGGTGGAGGTGCAGGACATTATTCCACCACAGGACGTCCAGGCCTCGATGGAACAGCAGATGAAGGCCGAGCGGGAACGCCGCGCACGGGTCACCGAGGCAGAGGGCTTCAAGCGCGCCGCCGTCCTCCGGGCCGAGGGCGAGCGCGATGCAAGAATCGCCGAAGCGGAGGGCGAGAAAGCCGCCGCAATCACGGAGGCAGAGGGCGACGCTCAGGCGATCGAGCGACTGGCCACAGCGGAGAAAACCAAACTCGAACTGGTCGAGCAAGCGCTGGGCGGTGATCCCTCGAATTATCTTATCGGCGTCCGCTATATGGAGACGCTGGACAAAATGGCCGCCAACAATAACGTGGTATGGATGCCTCATTCAGCAACCGACCTCGGCTCATTTATTGGTGGCTACCGTCACCTGCTGTCCGAGCAACCACCCACTGGGCCGACCCCGAAAGCGCCTGTCGATTGAGCGGCAGATCAAACCTACACGTCGAGTAATGCGAAATCCGCTTTCGAAATGCCGCAATCAGGGCATTCCCAGTCCTCGGGAATATCAACCCAGCGGGTCCCGGGTGGAATGCCGTCATCCGGCAGTCCCTCGGCCTCATCATAAATAAAGCCGCAAATCATGCACTCATACTTTTTGTAATCCGAATCACTCATCGTCTGGCTTCTCGTTCCCTGTTGTGATTAGCGCTTGTGAGCAAACGCCGGATCGCTCCGGCAAACTCAGTTCGTCGGTTCAGCAGCCGCCTCAGCCTCTCGCTCTGGCATCGCGCCCTGGACCTGAATGCGATAGGCATTGTTGTCGGCTTGCGCGACCAGGGACAGCGCCTGCTGCAATTGCGGGTCCAGTGGTGCTTCCCCGTGTACTGTCAGGTCGAGCGCGTAGTCGACCTCCGTCAGGCGGATGCTGCCCTCGGCCTCTACAGGCCCATCAATCGTTATCACATCGCCCAAAAGCGGCTCACCCGCGGCTTGTTCAAACTCCAGCGCATAGGCGCCCAGCTCTAACGGGCCCTGTGGCGATACCCAACCTGCATTCTGCCAAACCAGGCGTCCACGCGCTGTGGTGGGCAGGCCATCAACCAGCAGCAATCGCTCAACTTGCGCCGAAATCGTACCCGTAAGCGCAACGGGTAAGAGCTGACGCAGCAGATCGGCAGAGCCCAATGCCTCAAAGTCGCGCAGGCCCAAACTGCGACTTCCCCGCAGGGTTACTCTACCGGACAAAGTCTGCGCGCCCCACTCGCTACGGATATCGAGGCTGGGGGCAAACAACAGCAATGATAGTGGTCGCAGCGTCCAGTTCAGTCTACCCAGGTGAACATAGCCCCGCTCGGTAGCCACCATTGTGCGACTGGCCACGCCTTGCCAAAGGGTTCCCTCCAGGCCCTGGATAATGAATTGGTCCTGGGGCAGCACGTAGTTCAACAGTCGCGCGGGTGCATTGATCACCAGAAAGAGAAGGAACAACAGGCCTGCGGCGATGCCCAGAGAAATTCTCGACACCTACCCCCCCTGCGCAATACGCACGGTGGCGTTGATCCGGCCAGCTGCGCCTGACCCGGTGACGGACACCTCTCGAACCAGCAGACCGCGGCTGTGCTCCATGTCCTGCAGCCAGGTCAGAAGATCATCGAAAACCGCGTTTTCCAGTCGCACCTGAATTTCTCCACGACTGTTGGGTTGCAACCGACTTACCTGTAAACCCGCCTGACTTGTAGACTGGTTGACCAGTGCGGTGAGGTTGCGTCGGGGACGGTTCTCGCCGGCCCCGGTCTCGCGCAGGTGCATCACTTCTGACACCAAGGCGTCTACCCGCTCCAGCGAGGCCGCCACCCGAATATTCTGCTCCAGTAAATCCTCCCGCTTGCCAGCCAGCGGGTTCCACAGCATGATGTAGAGCAGATAAAGACCGACCACCGCTGCCAACGCCAGCAGGCTCAATTGCTCCCGCTGATCAAAGCGGGCAAACCAGTCTTTCATGACTTTTCTCCCACCCGGATGCGCGCTCGAACCTTGTCGCCCTGGGCGTTGCTGCTCTCCATTTCGGCCTGCAATCCGACCTTGTTGATCCCCGCCCGGATGGCCTCAACGGATTCAAAATCGGTAGCGATGATATTCATCCGCATTTCCCCCACGCGGTCGCTGTAATTAATACTGGCGAGCACCGTACCCGGCCGCTGCGCAATGACCGACCCCACCCGCTCCAGCAGACTCACAAACCCACCCGTCTGGGCGGTCCCACGCAAGTTTGCCAGCTGTTGCGCCAATTGCTTTTCGGGCTCGGGCGCATTGCCCCTGGGGTTGGCCTTCCGGTAGCTATTCTCGATAGCCTGGCGCAACTCGACGTTCTCGCCCTTGAGCTGGCGATAATCCAGGTAGGTCGCCAGCAGCTGCAGAGTAAAAGCTACCGCAAACACAGCTGCCACGTTACGCCACTGTCCCCACCAGCGAACGAGAGGCAGCCGGGGAGCGTACTCACCCTGCCGCAGATTTACCGTGTCCGCCCCGACATCACTGAGCAGCAACGCGCTGCCCAATGCACCGTGTCGCCACTGGGCTCGATCATGCAATTTTTCGGGCAGCAGGCTAATGTCGCCGGCCTGGTCCTGACCATAGAGAATGACCGCCTCCGGTTCACCATCACTGGCACACAGCTCTGCCAAAAGCGCTGGCAGCATATCAGGCTCAATGCTGAAGCCCAGGCACTCGCCATAGCGCACCAGTGCCGCTCCGGAATCCAGCACCACGCACCATTCGCCAGACTGCCAGGGCAATAAAAGAGGCTCGGGCAGCCAGCGTGAAATGGTGGGTAAATCGCCCAGCAGATCTTCCCAATGCTGCATAGCTGATTGGCTGCACACCGCCACAGACAGACCGAGTTTACCCAGGGGCCGGGCAGCGAAATGCAGGTCGTCTATGTCTGCGGCGACCTGATCTTCCAGCAGAAAAGGCAGCGAGTTACCGATGTGTTTTTTCTCTTCGGCAGTCAATTCGACTTGCATCAGTCTGACGTCCACGCCCGGCGCCGCAAAGCAAACATTGCCAAGACGCTGGGACAGGGCAGCGCGCAGCTGCTCTCGGGACAGATCGTCATCGAGAAAACGGGGCTGGTCCCCGGCTCCGGGTGGATACCAGGCCAACCGGCCCGCCACCACTCGCACCGCTACCAGGTTCTGCAACTCGCTGTTAGGCCCCATCCCCTTCCTCTTCACTGTCGGGCCCGGTGTTGCCGGCCCTGATGCACAGCGGTTCAGCGGCACCGCTATGGCGCGAAAGTGCAGTGATCTGCCGCTGGTTTCTTTCGAGCACACTGTACAAGCGCGTGGTCCGATCAGCAACTTCAACCGTCGCACTCAGCAAGAAATACGCCGTAGTTTCGCCCAGTAACGCACCCAGGCCGCCAAGCTCCTTGCCCTCGAGCGCGGGGTGGGTCAGAAACTCAGCGAGTTCGGCAAAACCGGACTCAGTGCGCTGCGCTACCAGCGCCTCTGCATCGGCTTCACTGAGGGGACTGAGGTCGCCATCGTCATTGATCGAGCGCAATACTGCAGCGGACGCCGTGTGAATATTCAGGGCAGCAGGGGTTTGCGGCCAGACAGTCACCAGTGGCAGCAGTGCGCAGTAGATTTCCGGGGTGATATTGGCTACCGCACGCAGTTCGCTGACACTGCTCATCGGTCGGTTTGCCGCCCGGTGCGCTGGCGTGCGGCCGTAGTAAAAATCGTCTTCTGCGCCGGCAGGTGACACGGCACTGTCTGCATCCAGCCAGTCCCGCACCGACTCGGTAATCTGGATGGCCTCAACTTCGCTCAAGGGAGACTCCTCCAATGTCTGTAAAAGCCGAATAAACTGCTGCTGGGCCGGGCTGAAACGAGGTCCAGCGGCTGGCGTCCCAGCGGCTGGCGTCCCAGCGGCTGGCGACCCGGCGGCTGGCGACCCGGCGGACTCTGTTGCGGGCTGAGTCCCGTCACCATCGGGGGCGCGCGGCCCGCCACCCGCACCACCTTCGGTCACCAGGGTATTGAGATTAAACCGCCCCTGTAAGTCCTGCAGATTGCCCACCAGCCAACCACCGTCATCGAGGGCATAGGGCGTCGACTGCTGCGCCCAAATCTCGGTAAGGTCGTCACGGGGCTCCTGCCGCGCCTGATCCTCATCGTAATCCAGAATGAGAGCGAGGGAGGCCAAATCCTCGGCGCCGCGTAGATAAGCATAGGCCTGCTCGCCATGAAAAAGATTGGCGCCACGCTGGTAAAATAAGGTGAACTCGCTCTTCATTGCGACAATCAGCGCCGAACAAATAGCAAAAATCAACAGCGCAACAATGAGTGCGGCCCCCCCCTGACGCCCCATGAACCCTACCGGACCGAAGTTAGAGCGGCGGCAAGGCATACAGCCGCCTCAATTCGCCCCAGTCGTCCAGTTGCAAGCGCACCTCCAGTGCCACGGGAGGAACCAGCCCCGGGCCTGCGATGCCCGGGTCTGCGACCCAGTTTTCCTGCCAATCACGAGTCTCCATGCCACTGCCATCACTACTGATCTCCAGCGTATCCAGGCTTGCGAGAAATAACAGGTCAAAATACTCGACGTCCTCGAGTAAAATAACCGACTGCGGTTCACTGTCCCCGGCCCGATCCAGTACTGCCCAGGAATCGCGCCACAGTACCGCGTCCTCCAGGCGGTAAGCGACACGCTGCAGCTGACTGCGCAGCAGGCCATTGGGGTTGTGCCAACCCGCCCGGGTGAAACTCAGCGGGAAACGCGCCAGGCGCCCGCCCATCATCGCCGGCTCGACATCGCCGAATTCATCCCGGATAGGACGGGGGACAAACTGTCTCAGATCACGACTGAGTATCATCAGCGCCCGATTAATCTCATACGTACGCGTCGCTACTGCGCGGGTGCTCTCCACCCCCAGAATGGCGGTCGATAAACTGCTGTACGCCAGCGTCGCTACCAGAGCCGTTATCGCCATCGCAATCAGCACTTCAATCAATGTGAAGCCTTTATTCACGCGACCATCAACTGCCATCAGTGGGTACCGATTCAGGCGCCGGCTGAAGGTCGGCAACCATATAGGCGACCAGAATCGCCAGCGGGGAATCCCGATCAGCCTCATCCCTGGCCACGCTTATTTCCACCCGGTAAAACTGGTCGACCTCGGTAGGCTGGCTATCGACCCACCAGACCCACTCCTGATCGGCCAGCTCCACCACCCCGCTGTCCTGCCCCTTGACCAGTTCCTGCCGGGCCCTGGATATAAGCCTTATCTCTTCCAGACGGTTCGCGGCAACCATACCTGCCAGCGATTTGTCGCGCAGATAGGCGGTGCCATCGACCTGTTGATTGAGCGAAAACAACAGCGCGGGCAACGCCATCGCGACCACCGCAAGTGCCACCAGAACCTCGACCAGCGTAAACCCACACGCCGCCTTGTCGCGCGGGCATCGGCCTGCAACTGGCGTACTTCTAGTATGCTTCATCATCGTCTTCCGGCAGACCGCGACGCAACAGGGTAAAACGTCCCAGCAGGTCCCACTCGACCCGCCATAGTAGTTCGCCGCTGTCACGCCGCAACAACTCCAACGCGCCGGGCGTCGTCTCGCCACTGGCGTAGAACGTCACCTGCGGCGCTGCCAGGGGGTCGTCGGTTTCCATGCCGGGCGCACCGATGGGGCTGTCATCAAGCTCCAGGCGCAGCTCCAGATCGGGCGGGAAGAATTGCTCCACGAATATCTCAGAATCGTTTTCCGGTGAGCGCCAACCTCTCAGGTCTCGCTCGCGCCAACCGTATCCGAAGACCGGCTTGCGATCCTCGTCCAGCTTGCGCAATAACAATAACCCGTAATCGATTCCCTGCAGCTGCGCTTCATCCATCGCGTACTGAGCCACGTTGGCCAGATTGCGTATCTGGGCATCGGTACGCAATTCCTGACCGCCGGAACTGACGGTCAGCGAAACGAGCGAGGTAATAAGCACCACGACCATAAGGGTGACCAGCAACTCCAGCAGGCTGAAACCCCGCGCCCCGCCGCAACGATTGCGACCAGACCGGCTCTGCCCGACTCGGGCACGGCTGTTTGAGTCCCGGACAGGCGAGTCCCGGACTGGCGAGTCCCGAACTGCCTCCCCTCGACCTAGCGCACCAGCAAGCGGGTGAGTGCCCGTCGCCACGAGACCGCTAGCGGTCTTCTTCTTTCCAATTACCAAGATCAAGGTTCTGCCCATCGCCGCCGGACAAGCCGTCAGCGCCCAGTGAGTAGATATCCACCTCGCCTTTTTCACCCGGGCTCAGATACAGATAGGGGCGTCCCCAGGGATCCAGGGGTAATTCGGCCAGGTAGCCACCGGCCTTGAAATTTCGCGGCTCCGGATCCAGTGTACTGCGCTCCACTAGCGCTTCGAGGCCCTGCTCTGTGGTCGGATAGACATAGTTGTCCAGCCGGTAAATTTTTAGTGCGGTCTCGATCGCCTTGAAGTCAGCGTAGACTTTTTGCACCCGCGCCTCATCCGCTCGGTTGAGTACCGTGGGTGCCACTACTGAAATCAGCAGACCCATAATCACCAGCACGACCAGGATTTCAACGAGCGAAAAGCCGCCTGAAAGGGCACGGGTTTTGTTGTTTGCGTTCATAAACTCAGTTCACCATCGTATTAAGGTCAAATATAGGAAGCAAAATAGCCAGCACGATGGCCAGCACCATGCCACCCATGAATACTACCATTAGCGGCTCGAACAAACTCATCATCGCACCCAGAGTCATCTCCAATTCCCGCTCCTGATTGGTAGCCGACCGCTCCAGCATGGACTCCAATTCGCCGCTGGCCTCACCGCTGGCTACCATGTGCACCATCATCGGTGGAAAGCGCCCGGTCTGGGACAGGGCTCGATTCAGACTGCTGCCTTCCTGCACCCGCGCCGCCACGGCTTCGCTATCTTCGCGCAGAACCAGATTCGTCAGCACCTGTCCGGCGATCCGCAGTGATTCCAGCAAGGGCACACCGCTGGCCATAAGAATACTGAGCGTCGATGCGAAACGTGCAGTGTCGACGGCAATCACCAATCTTGAAATTCCCGGTATTCGCAATAACAGTGCGTGCCAGCGGCGGCGTCGAGCTGGCGCACGCAGCCACCAGCGGAAGAAGGTAAACAGCCCGATCAAGACCAGCAGTGCCCAGCCGGAATAGTTGCGGAAGAAATCACTGCTGGCTATAAGACCCCGGGTCAGCAGCGGCAGTTCCCGACTACTGTGAGCAAATATACCAATCAGTTCCGGCACCACAAAAACCATTAACGCCACCACCACGGCAATGGCTACTCCCACCAGGATAAACGGGTAAATCATCGCCATCTTCAGTTTCTGGCCGGTGTACTGTCGCTGCTCGGTGTAGTCTGCCAACTGGGTGAGTACCGGGCCAAGAAAGCCCGCGTGTTCTCCGGCTGTGACCATCGCCCGGTACATCTCGCTGAACACCAGGGGAAATTCACCCATGGCATAGGCGAGCGTGTAGCCCTCGGCAACTCGCGATCTTACTTGCAACAACATCCCTTTGAGGCGGGGTTTGCGCGTCTGCTCTGCGGTGGCCTGCAGGCATTCATCCAGCGGCAGATTGGATTCCACCAGGGTCGCCAGTTGCCGCGTTAGCAGGGCCAGATCACCGGCGCGGATGCGGGGCTGAAACAGTCGGAACAGGCTTAGGCTGCGACCCGGCTTGCCCACCGCAGGCTGCCTGTTGGCCAGGCCCACCTCAACCGGCCGTAAATTTTGTCCGCGCAATTGCGTGCGCACCTGGCGTTCGGAGTCTCCCTCGAGTACCCCCTTGACCAGTTTGCCCTTGTCATTGAGGGCCCGGTAGCGGTAGGCCGTCATTGCAGTGCCTCGCCGCTTCGGCTCACATCAATCCAGCGCAGGGCCCTCACTTGATCGCAGTCACACGCAGGACTTCTTCCAGACTGGTCTCCCCCGCCAGCACCCGATTGCGACCATCACCCTCTATTCCCGGGTAATTTTTGCGGGCCTGCTTGAGCATTTCCTGCTCGCTGGCGCCCTCGTGGATCATCAGCCGCAGGGTTTCATCAATTTCGATCAACTCGTATACCCCGGCACGACCGCGGTAGCCGTTGTAATTGCAGCGTTCACAGCCCTTGCCTCGATACAATGTCTGATCTGCCTCTGGCGGTAACCCCAGCATCTCCAGTTCTGCCGCTGAGGCTTTGGCTGGCTCACGACATTCGGTGCAGAGCAGTCTTACCAAGCGTTGCGCCATTACCGCGATCAGGCTGGAGGAGAGCAGAAACGGCTCAATACCCATATCCTGCAAGCGTGTGATCGCCCCCACTGCAGTATTGGTATGCAGGGTCGACAACACCAGGTGGCCGGTCAGGGAGGCCTGCACCGCAATCTCGGCAGTCTCCAGATCGCGGATTTCACCGACCATAACCACATCGGGGTCCTGTCGCAGAATCGCCCGCAACCCCCGAGCAAAGCTCATCTCAACCTTTGGGTTGACCTGGGTTTGCCCGACGCCCGGCAGCATATACTCGATAGGATCTTCAATGGTCAGAATATTCCGCGAGGCCTCGTTGATGTGACTCAGGCCCGCGTAAAGCGTCGTGGTCTTGCCGGATCCGGTGGGGCCGGTCACGAGGATAATTCCGTAGGGGTTGCGCAGACACTTCTGATAGGTCGTCAGCACTTTTTCATTCATCGCCAACTGCTCAAGCTCCAGCTGGCCAGCCTGTTTATCCAACAAGCGCAGCACGACCCGTTCCCCGTGCGCGGAGGGGATAGTCGACATACGGATATCCACGGCGTGGCCGGCGATTTTTACCGAAATTCTGCCGTCCTGGGGTACCCGCTTTTCCGCGATATCCAGCTTGGCCATGACCTTGAGCCGTGACACCAGCAGGGGCGCCAGCATCCGTTTCGGTGACAGCACTTCAGACAACACACCGTCTATCCGGTAGCGCACACTGAGACGGTCCTCGAAGGTTTCGATATGTATATCGGAGGCCTGCTCACGCACCGCCTGAGATAAAATGGCATTGATGAGGCGGATGATCGGGGCATCATCCTCGGCGTCCATGAGGTCGCCCATCTCCGGGATCTCATCGGCCAGGCGACTGAGGTCCACATCCGCCCCCAGATCCTCCGCCATCTGCACCGCTTCATTATTCCCCCGTTGATAGGCCTGTGACAGCCGCCGCTGAAACTCCGCCGCGGAGACAGATTTCATCTCGAACGGCTCACCCAGCAGGCGTCTGAGTTCAGTCACAACTGCGACCCCGGGGTGCCCCTCGTACACAACTCGAGGCCGCTCTGCGTCATGCTCCAGCAGCACCCCGAACTGTTTCGCATAGGTGAATGGCAGGCCCCTGACCGGGTTTTCTACAAGCTCCACCGGCAATGCATCGAGCTGTTCTTCAGACACGGTCATTCTGCCGGCTCAATGATTATAGGCTCGCCGCCCTGAAGCAGGTCCAGTTGTTTGATTTGCTCTTCCCACTCCGGCAACACCGGGACGTTGCTGTCGTCAAAGAACTCCAGCCCCTCCTCCTGACGCAGCAGCTGTTGATTACGTATGTAGCGGTATTTTTCAGCAGTGGCACCAGCCAATGCCTGCGGGTCCCGGATAATGGTCGGGCGGATGAAAATCAGCAGATTCTGCTTGGTAATCGTCACCCCGTCGCTGCGGAACAGCCGGCCCAGAAAAGGAATATCGCCGAGAAACGGTACCTTTTGCTGGCCATTTTGCACGTCGTCCTTGATGAGCCCACCCAACACTACGACATGGGAGTCCTCGGCGAGCACCTTGGTCATAATTTTACGCTCATTGGTAATAATGTCAGAGGCGCTGGCAATGGTCGCGGCCCCGGCCAACACGCTGGATACCTCCTGCTCGATATCCAGCACCACCGAGTCCCCCTCGTTGATGTGCGGTGTCACCTTCAGGGTAATACCGACGTTTTCCCGTTCAATCGTCTGAAACGGGTTCTGCGCGCCATCTCCGCCGCTGGCCTGGGTAAATGAACCGGTAACAAAGGGCACGTTCTGACCTACCGTGATATACGCCTCCTGATTGTCGAGAGTCAGCAGGCTCGGCGTCGAGAGAATATTGGCGTTGCTGGTTTCCTTGAGCGCATTGAGGATTACGGTCATCGACAGGTCGTCTCCCACCGTACCCCAGCCCAGGGACAGGCCGGGTGTTTGCGCCAGCGCACCGGCGAGGGTACCCAGATCAAAGTCAGCGTCTCCGGTGTCATTGCCGGCCTCGTCCTCTGGCAACAACGCGCCCGCAATCCGCCGCGCGCGGGCGTCGTTGGCGTTGATGTTACTGCCGTAAAAACCACTGTCATTGGCAAACAACCATTGCAGGCCCAAATCCTGTCCGTCGGTCACCTCCAACTCAACAATTATCGCCTCGACCAGCACCTGGGCGCGACGAATATCCAGCCGGGTAATCACGGCTTCCAGGGCGGCCATTTCATCCGCGTCGGCAGTTATGATCAGGGCATTGGTGCCCTCATCTGCCTCAATCGTCGCCACTCCGCCACTGGAAGACCGGACCGGCTTCTTGCCAGCCTCCGCTGCGTCCAGACGATCGATGTTCTGCATCACCCGCGACAGCACCTCGGCGATCTCCTTGGCCTGGGCATACTCCAGGTAAATCACCTTGACGTTACCGCTCTGCTCAAGAGGTGTATCGAGATGGGAAACCAGCTTGCGGATTCTCGCACGCTCCAGCTCATCGCCGGTAATCAGCACGCTATTAGTGCGTTCATCGGCCACCAGCAGCAGTTCGGCCTCGGCACCACCGGCCTGTTTGGCCTCGGACTTGCTCAGCTTGTCCAGCATGGCAACGATGTCAGAGGCCACCGCAAAGCGCAGTCTGACAATATCGGTCTGGTAGACCGCCGACTTATCCATGCGCAGAATGATTTTGCGGACCCGATCGATATTCGCGGCCACATCAGAAATAATAATGGCGTTGCTGGGGGCATAGGCCGCCATGTGGGCCTGCTGCGGAACCAGTGGCCGCAGCACAGGAATCAACTTGGCGGCAGATATATTGTCCAGCCGGATCACCTCGGTAATGTATTCGTCGCCGCTGTTGCCACCCGGCCGATCAGGCACCGGCACGGGCGACGAGCGAGCGTCCTTGGACTGAATCACCCGGATGACGCCACCGGAACGCACCGCCGTGTACCCGTGAACTTCCAATATGGACAGAAACAGATCGTACAGCTCATCCTTGGTCACCGGTTTGCTGGATACGACTTTCACCTTGCCCTTTACGGCGGGGTCCACAACGATGGTTGTACCCGTCACTTCAGCCACAAACTGAATCAGTTCCTGGATATCGGTTTCTTTCAGATTAACCGTGTACTCCTGGGCCTGCAGGTGGGCACTCGCCGACGTAAATAAAAGCAGGCACGCTATGACAGGGGCCCTGGTCAGCCGGAGTATGACGTTCACTTATGGTGTTCCTTTTTTTTGTCGCTGATCAATCGTCTGCGGAAGCCAGATTGACCACCACACTCAGTCGCTGATCGCCGCGCTGCAGTTCAAACACAGCCTCTTCGGCAGAGCGCATCGCCTGATAAATTCGCATGGTATTGGCCGTGTCGTTCAGCGCAATGCCGTTTACACCGGTGACCAGGTCACCGGCTTTCAAACCCAACTGGGCAAACTGTTTCGATGCCTTTCCCGGCCTCACCCGATAGCCGCGCAAGTTGCCGCCCTCGCGCACAGGGGTAACCTGAACGAGTTCACCCAGAGACTGCGGATCCTGGTAGAGTCGATCGCGGTAAGTCTGGGCCACCCGGCTAGCCTCGGCGTTATCACTTAAATCAACAGGCGTGGTAGCTCGGGTTTCAGTAATGCCCTTGACCCGCTTGGGCGCCGGGGGCGATACCTTCGCGCCAGTATCGAGCTGACGGTCCAGTGCCGACTCCTCGAATAGCTCCAACAGTTCATAGGTACCCGCATTATCCAGTACGACTTCCCGGGGCATCACCTTGGCCAAAAATACCCGTCCCTGCACCGGCAGCTTGTCCTCTACCGCATAGATCTGCTGCTTATTTTTGTATTCTATGACAGCATGCCCGAGGCCATCATCTGTTGAAGCGACCACACCGCGCAGCTTGAGATTCAGTCGCGTTTTCCTGGCGCCCTTCTCAATACCCTCACGACCCGAAACCTGCTGTGCCTCCAGCGCCGCCTGGGCAAGCGCAGCCGCATCAATCGTCGGCTCCGCGGCGACCTTACCGAACAGGTGCCAGCCCTGCATTTTCTCGATATCAACCGCGGCAGTAGCTGCCACCTGGCGCTGACTCACTACCGGATTCAGGAGATTCAGATCAGCGGGTAGCTCGGGCGCGGCAGCTGGCAGCAGCGACCAGGCCAGGCGGGCGAGAGCGGCTATTGCCCACAGGGCGAAGACCGCCATCAGCACCTGTCTCAGGCGCCGCGCTCTGGCGGGCTCGGCCAACCCATGGGCGGCATTGACCAACCACCCGGACACACGCCCCCACAAGTCGTTGCTCTGACTTAGCCATTCGGCCGACAACTGAACACTCCCGTTTCCACCCGGTCGCAGCCGGGTTTAAGTACGTTGATTATAGGATGCCCGATAGAAAGATAAAACCGTGACAATTGTATGAAATCAGCGGCTAAAAAGGTGGATTTTGTCAACAAATGTTGACTTTATGTCGCGTACACCGTGCCCATGGCGTCGTGTCAGAAGCCCCGCGTCCCCCATCGGCACTGACCACGGGGCACAGTCTCCGGGCCGACGCTACTGACGCCAGTAGTAGCTCGCGATAGAGAGAACGATGGAGAGGCCCACCAGTGGCAGTATCCAGCGCTGCACACGCCGCAGTCGCTCAGGATCGGCCGGTGCGGCAAAACGCTGTCCCAGCAACACCATCAATGCCACACCACCAAAAATAAACACTAGCATCAAAAACAGGTTGTTCATGCTCGCTCTCCGGGCCACGGGCCCTGCTACATGCGATAGGCTTCAAGCACCCCGTGGGGCCCCGATGCCTTTCCCCCCATCTCCGGATACCTTCCATCGCGCCGCCTAAATAATCAATGCGCCCAACCGGGATGTCACCACCGCGTTGCCGTGATCCTGCAATGCGGTCTGCAGCCCTTTGTCAGCCGCCGCTTCCAGCTGGGTGGCAAGACGCTGCATGTCCCGCGCGGGATAACGCACCGGTTCCCAGGTAGCAGCGCCGACACTGAGTGTGGCGTGCATTACTGCGCCGCGACCATTGTCTACCTGGAAGTCTTCCACGTCACTGCGCATTCTCTGGGCCACTTCGTCAGCCAGTACCGCGCCACTACCCGGCAACAGCACGGCCAGACCGGCGTCACTAATGCGTGCCAGCCGGTCCGTAGACCGCAGGGTGGAGGCTATACGCTCGGCCAGTTTGCGCACCACATATTCGCTGGTGGTCGCGCCGTGATAACGATGCAGGTCATCATACTGGTCTATCTCCAACAGGAGCAGCGAGATAGGCCGCTGCTCGCGCCTCGCACGGTCTATCTCCCGCGACATATCTGCGTCGAATCCGCGCCGATTGGCGACTTCGGTCAATGGGTCGATCAGATTGAAGCGGGAGAGGCGCTGCCCATTAACGGCATTCTGAAAACAAAGAGAAATGATTGACCCCAAATGGGCGATCATATCCCCATTGGCATCGCCTGTGACCAGAACATCGTTCGTCAGACCCCAATGCAGGCTGCCGATCAGCTGTCCCTCGTTGAGCAGAGGCATAAGCAGCGCGTAGGCGATCCCCTCTTCCACTTTGAGGACCTCGAACATCCTGGGGTCGGTGGCATCGATCAGGGTCACATCCGGGTCCAGGTCATAGAGTTGGTCCAGATCGAAGGTCTCCTGCAACAATTGCAGGTTTGACCAGGTGCGGCTGCTGTCATCGAGCAATCGCGCGACGACCTGCCCGGGGTCAAACAGCCAGAGCTCGCTGGCCGCCAGGGAGAAATGCCGCGGCAGCCCGCGCAGCAGGATGTCAAGCAATGCCTGCAAATCAGCGGCGCTGATCAGCATATGCTCCAACTGCTGAATCTGCCTGTACAGATGCCGGTTGACCGTAAAGGTTTCCGACGGGCGCCTGCCCGGTGCGTCGGCGGGTGTCACCGACACCTCAGGGGCCTGCAGCCCAACTTTTAAACGCTCGTTGTTGTCATCTTCGTGCCTCATAAACATCTCAACCTCTGGCGGGCTGTCTGGCACACAGCCTCTTTTTATTGGTTTGTCAGTGTAAGCATCATATACTGGCGGTGCAAACCTGGGGGGTGGTCTGTCGCTGCGACGCGGCACCTGAGATGCCTTGATGGCGAACCCCTTGAACCTGATCCGGTTAGAACCGGCGTAGGAATAGGTCCTGTAGGCTCTCTTGCCGCGCCGTTCTCCTGATCCGCACCCGAACCATTCAGGGAGAATCCATTGTTTTACAATCCCAGGCCACTGCTGCTGGCACTGTGTTTCAGTTCCGGTTTCAGCCCACTTGCACCCGCCCAGACATTGGAAGAGATTCTGGTCACTGCGGAATTCCGAACAACCCCCCTGCTGGAACAGGCTTCCAGCACCAGCGTCATCGGGGCCCTGGCGATCGAGCAACGTACGGCCTTGCACCTACAAGACATTCTCAACCTGGCGCCCAACGTCAACTATGCCAGCGGCGCCTCTCGAGCACGTTTTTTCCAAATCCGGGGCATCGGCGAGCGCAGTCAATTTCAGGAGCCGCTCAATCCGTCAATCGGTTTTATCATCGACGATATAGACTTCAGCGGCCTGGGAACCGCAGGCACCCTTTTTGATGTGCAACAAGTGGAGATTCTGCGCGGCCCCCAGGGCACCCTGCACGGCGCCAACGCGCTAGCGGGGCTGATCAATGTGCGCACCGCCGCTCCGGATGCCGAGCCCAGCCTGCGCATGGAGGCTATGCTCGCTGACTACCAGACCTGGAGTGGCGGTATCGTCGGCAGCGGCCCACTGGTCAAGGACAAGCTGCTTTACCGACTCGCGGTGAACAGCTACCGCAGTGACGGGTTCAACGACAACGACTACCTCAATCGCAGTGACACCAGTGAGCGGGACGAGACCACCGTGCGTGGCAAATTACGCTGGCTGGCACGGGACAACCACACCCTGGACGTCACCGCCATGCATATCGATGTCGATAACGGCTACGACGCCTTCTCCCTGGATAACACCCGCAGCACCCTGTCCGATCAGCCCGGCCGGGACATCCAGCAGTCCAATGCGATGGGGCTGAAGTGGCAGAGCAATCTGGCCCTGATTGACCTCACGGCACTGGTCAGTATCGCCAGCTCCGAGAGCGAATACAGTTATGACGAGGACTGGAGCTTCGTGGGCATCGCACCCATGCTGGAATACTCATCCTTCGACCAGTATCTGCGTGATCGGGACAGCTATAGCGCAGAGCTGCGGCTACTCTCCAACGACCAATCGCGGCTCTTTGGAGACCGTGCTGACTGGGTGGCAGGCTTCTACTACCTTGGCGACAGGGAGGACTTGCGGCGGCGCTATACCTTCCTCGACGCGGATTTCCGCAGCGCTTACGACACCGACACACTGGCCGTATTTGGCCAATTGAACACCTCGCTAACCGACAGGCTGCGGCTTGTTACTGGCCTGCGCTGGGAGCGACGGGCCACGGACTACGCAGACAATAACGGCGTAAGCTCTGACCCTGACAAAACGCTCTGGGGCGGGCGCCTGACGCTGGAATATGATCTCGCTGACCAGTACCTGGTCTACGCTGGGGTATCCCGTGGTTATCGGGCCAATGGTGTCAATGCCACGATATTGGCCAATACAGAGACTATCGATGACCCGGATCTGGCCACGCGCCTGCAGACTTTTGATGAGGAATTTCTGCTCAACTATGAAGCGGGGTTCAAGGGGCAGTTTCTCGATGATCGCCTGGGCGCGCGACTGGCGGTGTTTTACATGGACCGGGAAGACCAGCAGGTCAGGGGCTCATTAGTGGTGCCACGCGAGGACGGCAGCAGCCAATTCATCGACTACGTGGACAATGCCGCCGAGGGTAATAACTACGGCATGGAGCTGGAGCTGGACTGGCAGGCAACGGATAGACTGGGCCTGTATGCTTCACTGGGCCTGCTGCAAACCGAGTTCGAGAACTACATCAATGCCGATGGCGTCGATCTGTCGGGCCGAGAGCAAGCCCAGGCACCCGCCTACCAATATGCCCTGGGCGGGCGTCTGGACATTGGACGGGGTTTCTACCTGCGGCTCGATATCGAGGGCAAGGATGATTACTACTTCTCCGATCGCCACGCCGTCAAGGCACCGGCCTTTGAGTTGCTGCACGCGCGGCTGGGCTACAGTGGGGCCCATTGGTCTCTGGCCCTCTGGGGCCGCAACTTGACGGATGAGCAATACGCCGTGAGAGGGTTCGGAAGCTTTGGCAATGATCCGCGCAAGGAATACGCGGTAGAACCCTATTACCAACTGGGTGACCCGCGCCAGATTGGCGTTAGCGCCAGCTATAACTATTGAACCCGGACACCAGGAGTAAGTCATGAAACTGACCGCAGAACTCAGCCTGTACCCCTTGCAGGAAGAGTATATTCCGATTATCGAAGCCTTCATCGCCTCGGTAGCGGCACAGTCGGACCTGACCGTGGTCACCAACGCCATGAGCACCCAGATTTGTGGCGACTACGACCGCGTGTTCGACCTGCTGCGCACCGCTTTCAGGAACAGCGTGGAAAACTACGGCAAACAGGTGCTGGTGTGTAAGCTGATCCCGGATGAACTTCCTATCATACCGAATGACTGACAACCCCGCAGACGCGCTGACGCAGGCGGTGATGGCTATGCGTCCACTGGAGGTCATCGCCGTGGCCCTGGGCATCCTCTACCTGATCCTTGCGATGCGCGAGAGTTTGTGGTGCTGGCCCGCGGCGCTGGTCAGCACGGCGATTTTCTTCACCGTATTCTGGCGCGTGCAGCTGGTCATGGAATCAGCACTGCAAGTCTATTACATGGCCATGGCGGTCTACGGCTGGTGGCACTGGCGCCAGACCGGAACACCGGAACCGGAACCGGAACCGGAACCGGAACCGGAACCGAGACTCAAACCAGGTTGGCTATCAGCCGCTGGGGCCCGCTGCAGCATATGCGCGCCCTGGCCTGCGTACTGACCCTGTCGGCAGGTAGCGGTTTGGCGCTGCAGTACTGGACCGATGCTGCCCTGCCCTTTCTGGACTCTTTTACCACCTGGGGCAGCGTCCTGACCACCTGGATGGTAGCGCGCAAGATTCTTGAAAACTGGCTCTACTGGCTACTGATCGACAGTGTGTCAATTTACCTGTATCTGGATCGCGGCCTGACGCTGACCGCGGTATTGTTTCTGGCCTATCTGATCATCGCCCTGTTCGGCTATCGCCAATGGCTGCAAAACTACCGCCTGCAGTCCAGCTGAGGCTGGACCAGACACTGGACCACTGGTCCCGGTGGCGCGCTGAGCAACTCAGGAGTCGCCCGCAACTGGTCAGGGTGCTGCCCGGAGGGCTGAGTAACTACAGTGCTCTCGTGGCTGCCGAACAGCGCTATGTGGTCCGCATTGACGGGATCGATCACCGACGGCTGGGACTCAATCGCCAGGTTGAGTGGCGGGCTCTGGAGATGGCCAGCCGCCAGCAACTGGCCCCCACTCCACGCTACTTCAATCCCGATCTGGGAAGCCTGGTCTGCGACTATCTGCCACCAACGGTGCATACCGCTGGCACCCCCGATAACCGTTCGTCACCGCCGGCAGTGGCGGCGCTATTACGCGGCATCCACCAGCTGCCGGCTGTGCAGCAACGTCTTGACCTGCACGGGCGGTTGCTGCGCTATGAACGGCAGCTACCACACCGGTGGGTCGCCGATCCGGCCTGGCAGTACTGTCGCAGCCGGGTTCTGGAGCTGCTGCGGATTGTCGCACCCGGCCTTCGGGAAAGAGTCCTTTGCCACAACGACCTGCTGTACGCAAATCGCCTGTACAGCGGCGGCAAGCTTTGGGCCATTGACTGGGAGTACTGCGCCATGGGCAGCCCCTGGTTCGATCTGGCCGTGGTCGCCAGGGGCGACCGCCTGGGTCGAGATGCACAGACACTGCTGCTCGGAGCCTACTTGCAGCGCACACCGGACGCCGGAGACTGGCTGCAGCTCCAGCGCCACTGCTGCCTGTATCAGTGCCTGGAATTACTCTGGCATGGCATTAATGCGCCCCCTGAATCAGAAGGCCCCAGCAGGGACAAAGAGCACCCCCGACAGACACAAGAAGGCCCCCGCCAAGTAAAAGAAGGCCCCCGCCAGGCAAAAGAAGACCGCTGCCAGGCAAAACAACCCCCTGGGGATTATCAGCAGTCCAACGGCACTGACCCGAACTACTGGACGCAAAGCCTCGCCCTGTTGCAAGCACGTCTCGATGCATTGGTGGCGGAACCCCGGGAGTGAAGCTGCAGCAACACGTTGTCAGTCGCGGAAATTAGTGAACTGCAGCGGTGCGCCAAACTCGCTCTCGCGCAACAGACCAATGGCCTGCTGCAGGTCATCGCGCTTCTTCCCGGTTACCCGTACCTGGTCACCCTGGACCTGGGCCTGGACCTTGAGTTTGGCATCCTTGATGGCTTTGACTATCGACTTGCACTGAGCGCTGTCGAGACCGTGTCGCAATTGCACCGTTTGTCGCACCTGCTTGCCGCTGGTGACCACTTCGCCACTGTCCATGGCAGCGGGATCGATCTCACACTTGATCAGTGCCTGGCGCAACATATCCTCCATCTGGGTCACCTGGAACTCCGCTTCAGCGGTGATGGCGACGGCGCGTTCATCGCGCTCGAATGCCGCGTCCACGCCCTTGAAATCAAAGCGATTGGCGACGATCCGACCAGCCTGATCGACCGCGTTGGTCAGCTGGTGCAGGTCTACTTCCGAAACAACATCAAATGATGGCATAGTGCGGCCCTAGCAAAGACAGACAGGGCCCTCATAGTAATGACCTGCAGCCAGTTTACAATCCCGATGACCGGTTTCCAGCGCTGATGCCCCGACACTGGTCGGTACTGGGTGCCGGCGCGATGGGCTGCTTATTCGCCAGCCGCCTGAACCAGGCCGGCATGCAGGTGACCCTGCTGCTGCGCGAGCAAGACAGCGCGCGCGGCGAAACGCCCGATACCGTCCGGGTCCGGCTCCAGGATGCCAGCGGGCTGAGTGAAATAGAGCTGGACAGCGACCACTGCGTTGGCCGTGAACCCATCGAACTGCTGCTGCTCACTACCAAAGCGCACGATGCCCAGGCAGCGCTGGCCGCTATTGCACCGCGCCTGAATGACAACAGTCACATTGTGCTGATGGTCAACGGTATGGGCCTGGTTGAGGAATTAAAACGAGCTCACCCCGCGTTGAATTTTTACCTCGGCACGACCACCGAGGGGGCCTATCGGCGGAATCCCTTGTCGATCGTCCACGCCGGCAGGGGTCATACGATTATCGGGCACCCGGAGGGCGCCGCACCGCCGGTGTGGATTGCCGACTGGATAGCAGCGCTTGGCAGCTGTGCCTGGGAGCCGGAGATAGAGGTCGCGTTGTGGCAAAAGCTGGCCGTAAATTGCGCGATCAACCCGCTCACCGCCGTGCACCGCTGCCGCAACGGCGAGCTGACCAATAACACCCGGCTTGCGATCGAGGCAGGCGCCTTATGCAGCGAGATTGCCAGCGTCTGCACCGCCGCGGGCTTCGTCGATCTCGCCGCCCATCTGCATCAACGGGTCCAGTCTGTCGCCCGGGCCACCGCGCAAAACCGCTCGTCCATGCTGCAGGATATCCTGGCCGGCCGGCGCACGGAAATCAGCTATATCACCGGGTATTTGCTACAGACTGCAGAACGCCTGGGCGTCGCTGCACCGCTGAATCGGGCACTCATGGACAGCGTGCTGGCGCTGGAAAACGGTCAGTGAATGGGGTCTTTCGTCACGGGCCCTCTCATCGCGGGCCGTGTTACCGTGGACCCAGGGCCCGCCCTGACTGTTGGAACAGTTGTTGCACGGCCCGCTCAATGGCCAGCCGCCACTCGCCCCGAGGCCGGTCGGGAAACAACATGGCACCGCCGGTAAACTGCAAACCGCTGCGCTCCCGCGACAAGCCCAGCAGGCAAAACTGCTCGGTGCAACGCAGGCCGATGCTGTAGCGTTCCAGCGGTGGCTCCTGTGCCGGGGAGCGGCCCCGCGTGTAGAGCGTGGTCAAAGGTGTGGCACCCACCGGACCGGTCACCAGCATCGGCCCCAGATAACTCTGTAGCGTATCCTTGAGCTCACCGACCAGCCAGTCGATCGACAGATCTGCTGGCAGAGCCGCGTCATTGGCGATAGCGAGCTCTGGTGCATCGATATGTACTCTCACCGGGCGAGTCCAACCGGATTGATCGACCAGCATTACGGCGAGCAGCACCACTGCACAAATGGCTGTTGCCGCCAGCACAAAACGGGGCCGGTCGGCGGGGTCGCGCCAGGTCCAGGAGGGCCTGCGGGGCCGTTTGTGCAGCCGCGACCTCCCCTCGAGGCCCAGTTCCTCGGGCACCGGCAAAGGCAGTTCCTCTGCAGCTTCGGGGCGAAACCAGGGCGCCGCTTCGAGCTGCAGGGGGTTACCCGCGGACAACGGTACTTCGCGGGCGACGCGACGCAGCACCTCGCGCACCTGGTGGGTATTGGCCGGACGGTCCCGAGGGTCTTTCTCCAGTAGACCCATAACCATATCCGCCAGGCCATCAGGCAGTAGCTGCCGTTCTCCCGGCCTTTCCTCCAGCGGCGGGGGCAGCTCCTCCAAAAGCATCTCCCGGTCCAGGCGACCTCTGCGGTAAAAGGGGTGGTGGCCTGCGATCATCCGGTAGATCAGGCAGCCCAGCGAAAACAGGTCGGAGCGATTATCCAGCTTCTCACCCAGGAGTTGCTCAGGCGACACCGCCGCATGACTGAAGGCCGCTCCCTGCTGCTCTGCGTTCTGCGCTCGGGCAATCCCGAAATCGCTCAACTTTGCCCGACCGCTGGGTGCAATAAGCACATTGCTGGGTTTCAGGTCGCCGTGGACAATACGCTGTTGGCGCGCGGCGGCCAGGGCCCCCGCGAGGTCAGCAGAGACACTGAGAACGCTCGCTATCGATGGCTTGGCGACCTGCAGAAACTGTTCGAGATCCGTTCCGGGGACGTATTCCATAACCAGCGCCAGATGGCCGCTGGATGTGATCACATCGTGTACCTGTACCACCCGGGGGTGTGTGATAGCCGATACCATGCGCGCCTCGCGCAGCAGCGAGCGCCTTCCCCCTCGATCGGGCGGCAAGATATAAATCTTGATTGCCACCTTGCGCTGCAAGCGACTGTCGTAGCCCAGATAAACACGGCCCTGCCCGCCCTCACGAATTTTGCGCAGAATACGATAGGGTCCAACCCGGGCCTCCACGAATCGATGCTCAGCCGCGGTCCGGTCGCACTGGGAGACCGAGTTGCCGGATTCGCGACATCAGGCCCGTCCGTGAAACACGGAGATTCATGGCCGCCTGATTCGGGTCGCCGTTGGCGTCCCTGAGCGCCCCGCTTAACTCGGCGACGCTGATATCGCCGGCAGTCCGCAGCTCGACGGAGTTCTCCAATCTGCGGTACACCGCCTGGCGCGACACCCCAAGCCGCTTTGCAACAGCCGCAACCTCGTATTTTTCGTGTTCCCAGACCGTTACAAACTCTTGCTGGCTGACATCTTCCATAGCGCGTCGCATTGCTACCACCGGGTCAGCGCTAGCCCTGTCGGGTGATGCTGTGACCATTGGGGACCCAAGGGCGTCATACAGCTCCGCTGGCGGGTCCAGTCTTTCCTCGCTGGATACGGCTACCTGTCTGGCGCGATTGATCAGTTCACGCACGTTACCCGGCCAGTGATAGCCAAGGCAGCGATAGAATAAATCCGCCCAACGCGCCACCTCCATGGGTGGTGAATCGGGTGCTGGCAACAGCCGCGCCTTACCGCTGCCGGACAATGCGTCCCGGAGAAAATGCCAACACAATTCGCCGATGTCCTCGGGGTGTTCCCGCAGGGGGAGCAGGCTGATTTCGAGTGCGCCCAAACGGTGGCGAAGTGCAGCGCGAAACTCGCTGTGATCAGGTTCAGATAGAACATCGGTCGCCGAAACAACCCGCAAATCCACCCGGCGCACGCTCCCGCCCACGACCTGGATCTCACGCTGTTGAAGGGCACGCAGCAACTGTGGCTGCACCCCGGGGTGCGTGTCGCCGACTTCATCCAGGAACAGTGTGCCGCCCTCTGCCCGACCGAAATAACCCACACCGGCCTTGTCTGCGCCGGTGAAAGCGCCACGTGTTGAGCCGAACAAGGCCGCAGGTGCCAGCGACTCAGGTATCGCCGACATATTCACTGCCACCAGACTCGCCCGAGATCGCGCGCTGCCGCTGTGAATGGCACTCGCCACCAGCTCTTTACCCGTACCCGACTCCCCCAGAATAAGTACATCGAGATCCGTGCGCGCGGCCTCCGCAATCTGGCGGCGCAAGCCCAGACTGTAAGTGCTGCTCCCAATGATGCCTCTGTTCTCAGCCGCGCCCGCCGGCACAGGCTTTGCCTCGATCAGGCGCAACAGTAGAACCACACTGTGGCCGAGCATAATCCGCACACCGCGGCACAGCTGAGGTCTGTCCAGACTGGCCGCCGCAGTCAGCTCGGTCCCACCGACCCGACAGCGCGTGGCAGCATGACCCGGTTCCACCCGCAATTGCGATCCTCGCCATTGGAAGACCAGGGCTGAGCGGCTCACGTAGGGGTCTGCCAACGGACGCTGCACAGCTGCCGCCGCGACCGGCCGAAAACGGGGTTCACTGCGCCCTAGAATCATCGACTGCCGCCGCGGCGTGGGACGCAGCACCGCTGTCTCGCCGATACGACCGGTATCAGGATGAAATACGATAGTCAGTACCAGCTGGCTGGCGCCGTAGGCAGCAACAGCGGGGAGTGCAACCGAAGGCAGCGTCTGTTCCGCTGTATTGTCACGCTCGCTCATGCCGCCAACTTGTCCTCCCGGTCTACCCTCCTGTCAGTGTAGACCCTGCAGAACTCGACGTGCAGCAAAAACGGGGCATCATTAAAAGACCTGCAGCAGCTCAATAATCGCGGCGCCTACAATCCACAGACCAGCACTGCGCTTGAACAGATCCTCCACTTCCTTGTTCTGGTTCGCCGCCACCCCGCCGAACTGATCGTCAGCCACATCCAGCTGAATACCGCTGCCCAGGGCAGCATCACCTACACGCTGTAACACTCGAGCCGCCGCCAGACTGAAATCACTCAGTGCAGCCACCAGCGCATCACGGCACCGCACAAAGTCGCCAGTCACAGCGAACACCGCCGCCAGCAACCGGGCCGGCACCCAGTCCAGTACGTGCAGTACCCGAGCCACAAGGGCGGATTCCGCCCCATCCCGGGACAATTGCAGCAAGCGGTAAGCTAAAGCGCCGGCCGGTCCAAACAGGGCAAAATAAAACACCACCACAAACCAGCGCTGAAACCCCATGTAGTAGAGACCGCGTTGAATCATGCGGTGCGCGTCCACTGCTGACTCTGGCTTATCACCGGTCGTCACCACACCCCACTCGGACTCAGCGGCAAGCCAGGCACCCTCCAGATCGCCACTGCGGCAGTAACTGCGATAACGATCCATCAGCGCATGAAAATCCCCGCGCCCGAAAGAATAAAGTAACAGTCCCACCGCGGCAGCGATCCATAGCAGTCCAAACAGCGATCCCCGCAGCGCGTCGAGAACCACTATCACCAGCAAGACCGGCACCAGCACCGTCAGCGCCAACCGCCAATGGGGCGCCAGCGCCCAGTTGCTTACGGTTGCCTGCCAGCTGCGAAACCATTCATCCCGCTGCACTGCGCCGCCAGTGCCCCAGGCCTGCAGCAGCCACAGCGCTATAATCATCGCCACAAATCCCATCAATCGTCTCCTCTTGCCATCAGTGTTTGTCGATAGAGCTGCCAGTCAAAGGCCGGTCCGGGGTCTGTTTTGCGGCCAGGCGCGATATCGCAGTGGCCGACTATACGCCCCGGACTCAAGCCGGGAAAGTGGTGCAGCAGCGCCCGGGTCACCTGAGCCAGACAACGGTATTGATGGGTCGTGTAGGGCTCCTCGTCGCTACCTTCCAGCTCAATACCAATACTGTAATCATTGCAGTTA
Organism: uncultured Gammaproteobacteria bacterium; assembly: GCA_963840725.1. Lineage (GTDB taxonomy): Bacteria > Pseudomonadota > Gammaproteobacteria > Pseudomonadales > Halieaceae > CAVWDU01. Next base: position 71,745 of record CAWIZY010000004.1, read on the forward strand.
TCACGGCCTTCGAAGCTCGACAGCCCGGCATGCCATGCACGGTCTTCAAAATTGACGAACTGCAGCAGCTCCCCACAGCGACGAATCAGCAGGTGCGCAGACACCTGCAGCGTATCTATTTCCTGAAAATAGGGGTGCCCGGAACTCTCGAGGCAATTGCAGAAAAACAACTCGATACTGTTGCCCTCATAATCGCCGGGCGGCAGAGAAATATTGTGAATCACCAGCAGGGTGGGTTCGCTATCGGGGGGTCTGGGCCCGAAATTTGGCGATAGCACCCGACGCGCAGGTAGCACCCACCCCTTGTTAACCGTATATTCCATAGCTGTATCCGCTTTCACTGGCTGCAGTCATTCCCCTACCGGCACCGACCGCGAGCCTACCCACTGCCAGCGAATTCCCAGCGTTCTGCCCCAACTGCTACAATCGGCACCTGAAATCTCCAGAGAATACCCCAGACCCATGGCAGACCTGAACCCCGTCCCCGCTGACCTCCACCAAACGGTTGCCGCAGCCCTGGCTGAAGACATCGGCAGTGGCGACATCACAGCACAGTTGATACCCGAGACGACGCAGGCCAGCGCAACGGTCATCACTCGAGAGGATGGCGTGCTTTGTGGTCGGCCCTGGGCCGATGCCGTATTTAACACCGTGGATAGTCGCATTGTGCTGGATTGGCAGGTTGACGACGGCCAGCGGGTTGGCGCTGGTGATGTTCTGTTCCACGCCCGCGGCCCTGCGCGGGGCCTGCTTACGGGGGAGCGCACGGCGCTGAACTTTCTGCAGCTGCTCTCAGGCACTGCGACCCGTTGCCGCCACTATGCGGACCTCGTGGCCGATACCCCAGTGCGCTTGCTGGACACCCGCAAGACCATTCCCGGGCTGCGCCTGGCGCAAAAATACGCAGTGCGTTGCGGTGGTTGTCACAATCACCGGATTGGCCTGTTCGACGCCTTTTTACTCAAAGAAAACCATATCAGTGCCTGGGGCGGAATTGACGGGGCTGTCAAAGCTGCCCGACTTACAGCGCCCGGCAAACCGGTAGAGGTTGAAGTAGAGTCGCTGGCTGAACTTGAGCGGGCCCTGACTGCGGGTGCGGATCGCATCATGCTGGACAATTTTTCACTACCTCTTATGTCACAGGCAGTGCAAATTACCGCGGGACGGGCAGAACTGGAAGCGTCGGGCAACGTGACAGATGCCACCCTCGCAGCTATCGCTGCAACCGGTGTGGATTTCATTTCCAGTGGCGCCTTGACCAAGGACTGTAAAGCGCTGGATCTGTCGATGCGCTTTAACGATCCTGATGCAGGGGCTTCTTACTGATGACCACGCCGTTGCGGTCGGCATAGAGATAATCACCGGGCGCGATATCAACGCCCCCGATCCGAATGGGCACATCGCGCTGCCCGGCGCCCAGTTTGGCGGTTTTCACCGGACAGGTACCGAGCGCCTGCACACCAATATCGATGGTGTCGATTTCATCCACATCTCGCACCGCACCGCTGATGACGAGACCCGCCCAGCCGTTTTCTGCAGCCGCCGCTGCCAGCATGTCGCCCAACAAGGCACGCCGCAAAGAGCCACCCCCATCGACTACGATGACCCGCCCGTCGCCAGGCTGGCCCACCGCTTCCTTCACCAGAGAATTATCCTCAAAGCACTGCATGGTAACCACCGGCCCGGCAAATCGCTGGCGACGGCCAAAGCGATAAAACTGCAGTTCCAGAGCTCGCGCCTGTTCGGGGTGCTCATCTGCCAGGTCAGGCGTGCTGAACCCGGCCAAAATCCCGGCTCCCGTCACAGCCAGTCAATCGCATAGTCGCGCAGGCTGCCGCCGGAACCCGCCACCGCGCCCGCGTGGCTCTCACAGCGGGGCAGAATAAGCTCAGCGTAGTAGAGTGCGGTTGCAATCTTGGCCCGGTAGAAGGTGTTGTCGCTGCCCTCCCCCAGTCGCTGCTTTGCCACCAGGGCTGAGCGCGCCAGACCCCAGCCGCCGAACAGGTAACCGGCCTGCATCATGTAGTCGAAAGAGCCGCCCAGAGCCGTGCTGCGGTCCGACTGCAGCGCGTCCAGCAGCGTTTGCGTTGAAGCCTCCATACCCGCCAAAGCACTGGCCAGGGCAGTACCCATGACTTCGAAATCGGGGTCGTCGGCAGACTGTAGCTGAGTGACGGTAGCGCGCAATTCATCGAGGGCCTCGCGCATCGTGTCGCCGCCATCGCGCCCCAGCTTGCGGTTGACCAGATCCGCGGCCTGGATACCGTTGGTGCCCTCGTAAATCTGAGTAATTCGGACATCGCGAAAATACTGCGCGGCGCCTGTTTCCTCGATATAGCCCATGCCGCCGTGAACCTGCACACCCAACGATGTAACCTCCTGCCCGGCCTCTGTCAGCCAACCCTTGATGACCGGAATCATCAGCTCCAGGCGTGCCTGGCGGGCCTGACGCTCCCCCTCCGGGCCGCAGTGAGCGAGGTCCATCGTCAGCGCCTCGGTATAGGCAAATGCCCGCATACCTTCCGTTAGCGACTTCATGGTCAGCAGCATTCGTTTTACATCGGGGTGCTGCACAATCGGCACTCCGCCCTGAACCCGTTCATGGCTATAGGCAAGCGCTTTCTGGTATGCGCCTTCGGCAGATCCCAGCCCCTGCAGGCCCACCTTCAGCCTGGCCTCATTCATCATCGTGAACATGCAGGACAGGCCCTGGTTCTCTTCGCCCAGCAGGTAGCCAACAGCCCCGTCATTGTCCCCAAAAGCCATCACACAGGTGGGACTACCGTGAATACCCAGCTTATGCTCGCAGGAAACCGGGAAGACATCGTTGCGCTCCCCGGGGGTGCCATCCTCATTGAGCAGGAACTTGGGCACGATGAATAACGAGATACCTCGACTGCCCTCGGGCGCGCCCGGGATTTTTGCCAACACCAGGTGAATAATGTTGTCTGTGGCCTGGTGATCGCCCCAGGTGATATAGATTTTCTGGCCGAATATGCGGTACTGATCACCGTCGCGCTCCGCCCGGGTCTTCATGACCCCGAGATCGGAGCCAGCGCCCGACTCGGTCAGGTTCATGGTGCCCGCCCACTCCCCGGTGTGCATTTTTTCCAGATAGGTCGCTTTCTGCGCCTCCGTGCCATGGGCGGCGATGGCCAGTGCCGCACCGCTACTCAAAAACGGTGCCAGGGCGAAGGCCATATTGGCCCCGTTCCACATCTCATTGGCAGCAGTACCATACAACTCAGGCAGACCCTGTCCACCGTGGCTGGCGCTGGCTGACATGCCCACCCAGCCGCCGGCGCCGAGTTGCTGCAGTGCGTCGTCATAGCCCGGGGAAGTCGTCACTTTGCCATCGGCACAACTTGCGGGGTGCTGGTCGCCAACCCGCCGCAAGGGCGCCAGGACATCGGCCGCCAGCTTGGCCGCCTCATCCAGCAATGCCGTGGAAAGGTCTGGCCCCACACCCAACCCTTCGAAGGCTGGCAGGCTGCCCAGACAGTGCTCGGCATCCAACACCTCGTTTATCAGGAAGCTCATATCTGCAAGTGGTGCGCGGTAGGTTCCCATTCTGGTCCTCGGGTATTCAGGTTAGCGAAACGTGCATTATAAAGGCCTCGCGTGCCTTCTGCACAAAAACTCTGCAGCGACAGCGGCCGTGGCGGGGGTGCTCGCGAGTTGGCGTGAAACCCGGACCCGCGCAACGCGATTCCCAATTCTAGCGATCTGGTTATAATTTCCCCAATCAATAGGCAAGATTTTCATCATTCAGTACATGAATAGGAACCGCCCATGAGCCTCAATCGCATAGACCTCAACCTGCTGGTTTATCTCGATGCCCTGCTGCGAGAGCGCAATGTCACCCAGGCAGCGCACCAGCTGAACTTGTCACAGCCCGCCATGAGCAACGGGCTGCGCCGCCTGCGCGATCTGTTCGACGACCCTCTGCTGGTGCGCACCAGCGACGGCATGACCCCCACTGAGCGAGCCCTGCAACTCGAACCCGTCGTCCGCGAGGTGCTCTCCATGATTGATCAGGCGGTGCAACAGCGCTCCGCCTTTGACCCGCAGGAGGCCGCACCGGGTGTTTCGAATCATGGCCAGCGATTACGCCGAATCCACGCTGTTCCCAGCTGTGCTGGCAAAGCTGCGTACCCGGGCCCCGGGCATCACTCTGGACATCATGACCCCCTCAGGACGTGAGCTTTCTGGATGTGGAACGGGGCAAGGTGGATATGGTGATCAACCGCTTCGATTCCATGCCCCAGTCGTTTCACCAGATCCACCTGTGGAATGACAGTTTCTCCTGTGTGCTGAGCCCCGAGAATCCGGTGCTGGAAGACTTCAGCCTGGAAAACTACCTGAAGGCCAAGCATGTCTGGGTCAGCAAGACCGGTATGGGGGTTGGCGTGGGGGTCAACCCGGATGACGTGCAGCGTCTGGGTTGGGTAGACGTCGCTCTCGGCAAGCTGGGTAAGAAACGCCAGATCCGGGTATTCACCCGTCATTACCAGGCGGCAATGACCCTCGCCGAGCACAACGACCTGATCGTGACGCTGCCCACTCGCGCCGCACAGCTGAAGCGTGACAACCCCCGGGTCGTATTGCTCGACCCGCCCCTGGATATCCCACCGCTGGAACTGAAAATGGCCTGGAGCCCACTGCTGCAGCACAATCCCGCCAATCAATGGTTGCGCAAGCTGATCGCCGATACCGCCAGGGAACTGGACGGCAAGGCCTGCCCGAGGCGCTACGACTCGAGCGCAGTCATTCACGGAATAATGCTCGCGATAACAGCGATTTATTAGCTAAATTTGAGCTCTCCCCTTTAAAATCTGTCACGCAGCCTGAGCCGGGCTGCCGATACAGCTGGCGACAAGGAACCTCACCATGAGTAATCGCATCAATCAGGGCGGACTGCAAATCGCTCCGGTCCTTCACCAATTGCTGAAGTCGGAGATCGCGCCCGGCACGGGCGTCAGCTGCCGAGCAGTTCTGGCCGGGACTGGAATCGATCGTGAACAAACTGGCGCCCCGCAACCGCCGCCTGCTGGAGACTCGCGAGGACCTGCAGGAGAAAATCGACACCTGGCACCGCGAGCAACCCGGGCAAAGACTATGATCGCGCTGCCTACCGGCAGTTTCTGCAGGACATCGGCTATCTGCTTCCCCCGGGGAGCCGACTTCGGCATTGCGACAACCCATGTCGATGAAGAGGTCGCGACTCTGGCCGGCCCTCAGTTGGTGGTGCCGGTCATGAATGCGCGCTACGCATTGAACGCCGCCAATGCGCGCTGGGGTAGCCTGTACGATGCGCTCTATGGTACCGACGTCATAGCCGAAGACCGGTGGCGCTGAGCGCGACGGCGCCTACAACCCTGTGCGCGGTGAGCGGGTGATTGCATGGGCCAGAGAGTTTCTCGACCGACATTTCCCGTTGAACGATGGCTCGCACCGCGATGCCACGGCCTACCGCATCAATGACGGCGCACTGTGGGTGGAACTGGGAAATGGCAGTATTCAGGACTGGTCGATCCGCTGCTGTTGCGCGGCTACAGCGGCGAGCCGGTGTGCCCGAGAGCGTTCTGCTGCGCCACAATGGTCTGCACGCAGAGATCCAGATCGATCCCGCAAGCCCCATCGGCAGCACCGACGCTGCCGGGGTCAAGGATGTGGTACTGGAGGCGGCGATCACCACAATTCAGGACTGTGAGGATTCGGTTGCGGCCGTCGATGCAGAGGACAAGGCCATCGTCTATCGCAACTGGCTGGGGCTGATGCGCGGCGATCTCAGGACAACTTCGAAAAGGGTGGCAAGTCGGTCACCCGGAGACTCAACCCCGATCGCAACTTCACCGGTACCGATGGTCAGCCCCTGGTGCTGCCGGGACGCAGCCTGATGTTTGTGCGCAACGTGGGCCACTTGATGACCAACGAGGCCATTCTGGATGCCCGGGGTGAGGAAATTCCGGAGGGGATTATGGACGGTATGTTCACCGCGATGATTGCGCTGCATGACCTGCGCGAGTGAAGGGGCCGGGCGCAATTCCCGCGAAGGCAGTATCTACATCGTCAAACCCAAAATGCACGGCCCCGAGGAAGTGGCTTTCACCTGCGACCTGTTCGAACGCATTGAATCCCTCGGGACTGCCGGACAACACGATAAAGATGGGCATTATGGATGAGGAACGCCGCACCACGGTCAATCTGCAAGACTGTATTCACGTCGCGCGGGAGCGGCTCGTGTTTATCAATACCGGGTTTCTGGACCGCACCGGGGACGAGATCCACACCAGCATGGAGGCCGGTGCCATGACCCCCAAGGGCGCTATGAAACAGGAAGCATGGATAAACGCCTATGAAGACTGGAACGTGGACACCGGATTGCGCTGCGGACTCATAGGCAAAGCCCAGATCGGTAAAGGCATGTGGGCTATGCCGGACCTGATGGCCGACATGATGGCGGTCAAAATAGGCCACCCTCGCGCCGGAGCCAGCACCGCCTGGGTGCCTTCACCCACAGCGGCGACTCTGCACGCAGTGCACTACCACCAGATCAACGTCGCCGAGCGCCAGCGGGAACTGAGCCAAAGATCCGGGGCCTCTCTGGAGGATATTCTCAGCATCCCTCTGGCCGGGGCAGAGGGACTCTCAGCAGCCGATATCCAGCGAGAGCTGGACAACAACGCACAGGGCATTCTGGGCTACGTGGTGCGCTGGATAGACGAGGGGATAGGCTGTTCCAAAGTACCCGATATCAACCATGTGGGCCTGATGGAAGACCGCGCCACTTTGCGTATCTCCAGTCAGCATATTGCCAACTGGCTGCGCCACGGGGTCTGTAGCGAGGAACAGGTGAGAGAGACCATGGAGCGCATGGCCGTAGTGGTGGACCAGCAGAACGCCAGTGATCCGGCATATCGCCAGATGGCGCCTGACTTCGAGGCAAGCATTGCCTTCCAGGCGGCCTGCGACCTGGTATTTCTCGGCCGGGAGCAACCCAGTGGCTACACTGAGCCGGTACTGCATGCACGGCGGCGCGAGGCCAAGGCCCGCTACAACGCTTAACTCATCGCCATGGAGCCGCTGCTCCGGGGTTGCCCCCGGAGCAGCGGCCCCCGAACACAGCTGCAGGCAGTGAACTAGCCCAGTGCAGTCATGGCCGCCACATACTCGTAACCCAGTGCCTCGGCCACGGCACTGTGGGTCACCTGACCGGCATGGACGTTAAGACCATTGCGCAGGTGCGGATCCTGTGCCATCGCCTGTGCTGGCCCCAGACGAGCCAGTCGGCTGGCGTAGGGTAAGGTTGCATTGGTGAGCGCGATCGTCGAGGTGCGCGCCACCCCTCCCGGCATGTTGGCCACACAGTAGTGCACCACGCCGTCTACCACATAAGTGGGCTGCTCATGGGTGGTCGCCTTGCTGGTCTCGAAGCAGCCTCCCTGATCAATCGCCACGTCGACCATAACCGCGCCCTTTTTCATCCGCTTAACCAGTTCGCGAGTAATAAGCTTCGGCGCGGAAGCACCGGGAATCAGCACGGCTCCGACAATCAGATCGGCCTCCAGGGCATGGCGCTCGATGGAGTCGGCGGTCGAAAATATGGTTTTAATACGCCCGCCAAACAGCATCTCAAGCTCGGCCAACCGTTTCAGTGACCGATCCAGAATGGTGACATCTGCACCCAGACCCATGGCCATCCGGGCCGCGTTAATGCCAACTACTCCACCACCGATGACCAGCACCTTGGCCGGGCCGACACCCGGGACGCCACCGAGCAGTATGCCGACACCCCCCTGATTCAGTTCCAGGTTGTGCGCGCCTGCCTGAATTGACATACGCCCTGCCACCTCGCTCATCGGGGCCAGCAGCGGGAGTGTGTTGTCATCGCTGGTAACCGTCTCATAAGCGATACAGGTGGCACCGGATTCGACCAGCAGCCGGGTCTGTTCGGGGTCGGGAGCCAGGTGCAGGTAGGTAAACAAAACCTGGCCCTTGCGCAGCATCTTGCATTCGACTGGCTGGGGTTCCTTGACCTTGATGATCATCTCGGCGCGCGCAAAGATCTCCTCTGCGGTAGCAACAATCTCCGCCCCGGCCAGCTCGTAATGTTCGTTCTCAAAGCCGATATCCACCGCACCATCGCGCTGCACCAGAACGCTGTTTCCCTGCTGCACCAATTCCCGCACCCCGGCCGGCGTTAATCCAATCCGGTATTCGTTGTTTTTGATCTCTTTGGGTACCCCAATCAACATAATTTACACCTTTGGCGTTTGTTTCGATGGAAGTTGCCGCCAGCTTACTGCAGGAATGCTTTCTTTTTCTCCCTATATCGAGGCAAAATCAGACGAATTGACTGCGATTGAGATAAATGTAGGCTGTTTTGACTAAAGTTGTCAGGCCGAGAGACACGACTGACTGCTGAAGCACAGCGACCATGACCCCTGGAGACCCTGCTGCACATGGATAAAAATCCCCGCTTGCTCAACCGTATCGACCGCAACATCCTGCGTCAGTTACAGCGCAATGCGCGCATCAGCTTTGCAGAACTCGCGCGCCAGGTCGGCTTGAGCACCACGCCCTGCAAAGAGCGCGTGAAGCGCATGGAACGACACGGTGTAATCCGCAACTACCAGGCGATTTTGAATCCGAATTATCTGGATGCCGCCCTGGTGGTGTTCGTACAAATCCGTCTCAATCGGACGGCACAGGACGTCTTCGAAGAATTTACCCGCCATGTGTATGATCTGCCGCAAGTGCAGGAGTGCTATCTGGTTTCGGGCAATTTTGATTACCTGATCAAAGCCCGGGTGGCGGACATGGCGGCTTACCGGCAATTTCTCGGCGAAACTTTACTAACGCTCCCCGGCGTGCAGGAGTCCACCAGCTACGTGGTTATGGAACAGGTCAAGGAGACTCTGGCGCTGCCCGTTGCCTATTAATACGGGTGCAAAGCACCGGCAGTTAAACGCGGGAGCAAAGGACCGGCAGTCAATCCAAATTGGGCTCAGAATCCTTGTATTGCAGGTTGGTCAGCTGTTCTGACAACAGTCCCATAAGAAACACGATCATGCCCGCGAGAATCAGCAGTGTGCTCATGTTGGTAAAACGGAACGACCCTGAGGCAATAGTGCTCACCAGATAATTGCACAGACCGAGGGCCACCAGCAGCACCGATACAGGGAAATACACCTTCAGCGGCGAATACAGGGTGCCGATTTTGAAAATGATCAGAAAGAACCGCACCCCATCACGCAGGTGATTGATATGGCTGGTGCCAAGCCGCTTTTCCACAGTGATAGGGATGTAAGCCACCGAGTACCCGGCTCGGAAAAACGCCATCGTAGAGGTGGTGGGATAGCTGAAGCCATTCGGCAACAGATACAGAAAACTCAGAAACTTCTTGCGATTAACCGCCCGGAAACCCGAGGTCAGGTCCTCTATCCTGTGATTGACCATCCAACTGGCCAGCCAGTTGTAAAGGCTGTTGGCACTCCAGCGCGCGAGGCTGGCCTGTCCCGACCGACCCGTGCGAGCACCAACCACCAGATCATAGCCCTCGCCCAATTTGGCCAGCAGTCGCTCAATATCGGCAGGCTTATGCTGCCCGTCCGCATCCATAAAAACCACAAACTCGCCGCTGGCCGTCTGGGCTCCGGACTTTATCGCCGCCCCATTGCCCTTTGAATAGGGCTGCGACAAGATTTTGACGTTCGCGTCTCGACAGACCTGCGCGGTACCATCGGTTGAGCCGTCATCGACGACAATGATCTCCGCCTCCGGATAGCGCTCTCGGAGTTCCGGCAACACCAGCGCCAATCCCTGCTCTTCGTTCTTGGCGGGTATAACAATGGAAAACTGCATTCGAGTCATCTCCAGGGCAGCGAAACGCCCGGCGGTTGTGGTTAAGCGTTATCGCGCTGCGGACACGGTCACTGGCTGAAGAGACTCAGGTTATGTCGTTCTTCGGCACTTAACAAGCCAAGCCGCTCCATTTCGCCAAGACGCTCACCAATCGCTGCGGCTTCGTCTTCACGACCGAGTGCCGAGGCGAAATACAGCTGCATAAATAACCCGCGGGTATCCCCCGGGGACTTTTCGAGCAAAAGCTCTGTGTAGGCATAGGCCCGTTGATAATTACCCAGGTGATTTTCGAGCTGTGCCATGAGCGTGAACAGATTGCGCGTCGCGCTGCTCGCATCTGGCGCGGTAAGGAAGATTTCCGCCAGGCGTTCCGTCAATGCCCGCACGTCAAAGCGGGCGCAATGCTGGTCCAGCAGCAGCCGGGTCAGGGTGCGCATATTGCTGTTGACCTCCCGGTGCTGAGCCCCCTCAGGACTGATCATGAACGCCTGCAGCCGGTCTGCGGAGGGCGACTCGTTGGCGAGGCAGGTCAGCACCAGATTGCGCACCAACAAAGGCGCGGAATCAGCTTCACCACGCAGCGACTGCGCCCGGCCCGAGTAGCGCAGCGCCCCATCGAGTTGACCCCGTCGCGCCAGCAGTGCTGCCATCTCCACGTTGGTGCGAACCGAACCGGGATGCGCATTCAGCGAAGTCAGGGTAATCATGTCGCGGCTGGACCAGAGCGCCGCCTGAGAACCGGTCAATGTTAACAAGGCACTCAGGGCCACCGCCGCTGTCGCAAGCAGCGGCGGGCGCAGCGCCGGGTAACCACGCAGCAGCAGGCCCATGACAACGGCGAGCAGCAGAAACAGACCCAGACCGGACAGATAGGCGCGATGTTCAAAATACAGTTCGAGCGGCAACACACTGGATTCAACCGCCTGCCCCAGCAGATAGAGACCGACCCCGCAGCCCAGCAGGCGAGCCTCGCGACTCATCCGACCCTTGCCAAAAATGAGCAGCGCGCAGCCGCAGAGAACCAGCAACCAGGCCAGCAGCGACCAGAGGGTCTCCACGGGTTGGGTCAGCCCCTGGGAAACAGGATAGTCGTCGTGAAACACGCCCATGCGCTCCACCGCAGGCCAGAGCAATTGCCCAATGTAGTCCCAAAGTGCCCGCGACTGCGTCAGCACCCGTTCATGGAGGGTAAAGTCACGTCGCGCATAACTGTTGATCAATCCCGGCCACAGCCAAACGAGCCCGGCGATAGCCACCAGCGCACCCAGGCCGGACAACCAGCCCCAGCAACGGCGCAGGATTCGCGATACGGCAACGGACGCAGCGGCAAAATCGAACCAGAGCCACTCGAGCAGCAACACCATAGGCAACGCGACTACGCCGTTGCCCTTGGCCAACAGGGCGGCCACGGCGCAACAGGGGACCAGTGCGAGAAGCCACCAGGCACGATCTCCACGAAGCACCCTCACTCGCCAATGGGTGTAGGCAAGCAGTGTTGCGAGAACACCGAGAGTGCTCAACTGCGCCATGCGCTGTACAGAGTAGAGCACGGTGCTTACGTAGAGTGGTGACAACAGCCAGGCCGCCGCGCAGCAACAAGCCACCGCCCGAGGCGACGGCAGGCGCGCCACCAAAAGCAGGCGCAGGAACAACAGGTACATCAGTGTCCCATTGATCAGATGCAGAACCAGATTGCTGCGTTTGATGCCATACAGCCCGCGGTCGAGGTAGAGCTTTTCGAGCGTGAAACTCCACATGGACAGTGGGCGGCCCAGAAACCCGGAGCGGTTCCCCATGGCAACGTCACCGGCAAACCCGGGCTGCTCTCCCAATTTGGCCAGACGAGACAGGTTAACCTGGTCGTCCAGCAGTGAGGGTCCCTGCAAACCGGGGGCATAGGCCCAGGCACAAAGCACCAGCACCAGCAGCCAGACCACCCCTGCCCCAACGCCCTTAGACAGGCCATCCTGGGGCAGGCCATCCTGGGGCAGGCCACCCTGGGGCAGGCCATCCTGGGGCAGGCGGGCATCAGTCATTGGGCACCGACGATCCGGCGGCAAAAATCTCGGCAAGCCTGCGTTGCTCCCGCCGATCACCATCGTGCATCAGTAACTGTCGGGACAGCTCGATTGCCGCTGCGGTATCACCGCGACCGGCATGCCACTGCATCAGCGCATAATAGGCCGGGGCGTAATCCGGTCGCCGTTGGATCAAGCCTTCATAGCTGCGCCTGGCCGCCTCGGGCCGATCAAGCAGTTCGGACTGCAGCCTGGCGTATTGATAGGATACCTGCGTACCTCGAGGCGAGGCTGCGAGCAGGTCGGTGAAAAGGCCGTCAATGTCTGCGGCGGGACGTCGACACTGCCGCGACAGCAGACAGTCGGCCAGCAGCACCAGGGCGTTGCGATCCTCCGCATCAATCACTGTCGAGCGGGCCGCCTCGTGCAGCTTCGCAAACCAGTCCACCTGATCCTGCAAGCCCGGAAAATACACGCTATCGACATAGTAAAGTGACGCCAGGGCCGCAAGGCTGTCGGGCGCCAGCTGTTGCTGTTTTTTGTAATAGTGCCGTGCCAGCAGCACCTGTTCGCGCACTTCGGTCGGGTCGCTGGCGCGCTGGGCACGGCGCAGGGCCATGTTGGCAACATGGTAGTTAGCCCTTGCCGAGTCCGGGTGATGGCGCAGCTGAAAAGCCGCCAGATCAGCCTCATTGGACCAGACCGACGCCCGCCAGCCCGTCAGCAGCGCGAGCACTACCAGCAGTGCACCGGCGCCTGCCACTCGCACCCGGGCGGGGTGATCGCCCAACCAGCTGCATAGCCCCCAGGCCAGCACGGTGAACAGCCCCACCGACGGCAGATAGTTACGGTGCTCATAGACCAGTTCCAGCCCGAACACCGTGGATTCCATGCTGTGACCCACGAGGAAGAACAGCAGACCAAACAGCGGTAGCGGGCTGACCCGCCGCAGAGCGAAGGCTGCGCACAGGGCGACCGCCCAACTGCAAACTGCCACTAAGGTCGTCCAGGGCTGCAGCAGACTGCGAGACAAAACGACATCATCATGGTGCAAGCTCATGGCTGTCAGGTCAGGTACCAACAGCCAGCCCACGTAGTACCAAAGCACCCTGGCCTCGGTTAGCAGACGTTCCTGCAGGGTGAAATCCCGACCGGCAAAACCGCCCGTCAGGGTGCCCGGTGACAGCAGCCACAGCCCTGCCAGCAGCACCAAGGGCGCCAATGCGGCCAACCAGGCCAGGACGGTCAACTGTGGCCTGCGGCGGCCGGAGCACTCGCCGCGAAACAGGGTCAGCTCCACCACCGGTAACAGCCACAGCAGCAACAGAGCGTTTTCCTTGGAGGCGACCCCGGCAAGAAGAATCAAACCCAACCACAGTATCGCGGCCGCCAACTCACCTGTCGCCGGGGCCGTGCTGACCCAGCGAACTCTATAACGCAGGTAAACCCACAGCCCGAGCAGCACGAACAAGGTGGACAGTTGGGCCATGCGCTGCACGGTGTACAGCACCGTAGAGACATGCAGGGGGTGCAATAGCCAGATCAGTGCCGCCAATCCCGCGACCTGACCGGCGGACCGGGACGACAGGCGCGCCGTGGTCGAGCCGGTGAGTGCCAGGCGCAAAAAAGCGTAGACCATCAGGGCTGTCGCGGCGTGAATCAATACGTTGGTAAAACGCAGTTGCCAGGGCACCAGGCTACCAGCCGCAAACCGGTTTGCAGCAAAACTGAGCATGGTGAGCGGGCGGCCCAGCGGACCACTGGAAGAACTGAGGGCCGCCAGCCGCCAGTCCTCGAGCTGTTTGCCATCACTGTCCAGCGCCGGGTTCAAGGATAGAGCGACACGAGAGTCAAACAAGAGATAGTCGCCGCAGCCGGGGGCATACAGGACCAGTACAACGAGTAACGCAAACAGTGCGGTCAGGCCGCCGCGGCCCGGCAATCGGTTCATCGTCGACGTCGGACGCAGTCAGAAAGAGCAGTAGACCGGTTGACGGGCATAAAAGCTGCGCAAAACAAAACGACCCGGCCTGGAAGGCGCGGGTCGTTCGGTGAAAAAGCCCGGAAACGCCCGGGCCTGGTCGTCATCAGACGGCCTGTTAGCCGCGGCAGTTAGCCGGCAGGAACTTGGTCTCAAGCACGTTGCCAGCGATCGGACGACAGCGCCACTCGGGAGCACCAGAGGAAGTATCGATCAAAGACAGCTCGAACGCTGCGTCGCCCGCTGCATCGCCAGGAATCACGTTGGGCTGCATGGTAACGATAAGCACTTCGTTAACCAGGTTCAGGCTGGCTACGATGTCAGTGTCGATGTTGGTCCGGATGCCGGCTCTTTCCTCAGTGTCAGGAAAACGCGCGTTGGCGACGAAGTATTCGCTTACAGTCGTCTTGGCTTCAGCCAGGATCGCCAGCGGCTCGGACATCTTGGCACGGACGGTGTAGTCCTGATAAGCCGGCAGCGCGACTGCGGCCAGAATACCGACGATCGCGATAACGATCATCAGTTCGATAAGGGTAAAACCCTGTTGTTGCTTCTTCTGAATGTTCATGTTTCTTCTCCAAGAGTTATTAGTAGATCAACTGCCCCCGTCAAGCGCCCCTGGGCAGCTGAGTTGGCAAGAGAGATGATGCAGAAGTCGTGCCAACTGCCAGTAACTATTTTAACTCAATTTATTTAGCCTTTGTTATCATAACGTTACACCATTTTATTGACAGCAGACTGACTCGCACAGCAACCTGAGACGGCGACGACCAGGGGCCAATAGCGACAATAATTGTCACATTGTCGCGCCGACGGTTAGGGACCACACCCAGTTCGCGTGAAGCGCACGCCGGCAGCAGCCAACACACCCCCTTATTCTTTACCCCGGGCGCCCGAAAAACCTCGCAAACCATCAGGCAGAGATTGATCGCCAGATCCGCGTCCCGCTATGGCCCAGACCCTGGCAGAACTACAAAAATGTAGAGAATTCATAGGATAAGTGGTCGCATATGCTATTAGCTCATGCGGGGGATGGTTATACTCAAGCGCAAAAGCGGTACTACAATAATAAGCTGGCCGGGATGACTGCAGTGGGGAAGACATGCAGATGAACGAAAAATTAACAGGACAAGTCAGCGGCCTGGCTGGGAGACTGGTGGCCGAGGGTCTGATTTCAGCAGAAGACGCGGGAGTCGCCCAAAAACAGGCTTCGCTGGAGAACAACCATCTGGTCCCTTACCTGGTTGAACACAATAATGTCGACAGCCAGCGGCTGGCCGAGGTGGCCTCGCTGGAATTCGGTGTGCCCCTATTTGATCTGGACGCTCTCAATCGCAATCAGATACCGGTGGGACTGGTCGAAGTGGACCTGGTCACCAAGCACCACGCACTTCCCCTGTTCCATCGCGGCAACCGCCTCTTTATCGCTCTCTCCGACCCCACCAACCTCGCAGCGCTTGACGAGATAAAATTTCACACCGGTATCAATACCGACGCGGTGCTGATTGATGAGCGCGTGCTCAGCCGCGTTATCGGCGAGTGGGTCGAGGTACAGGACTCTATCGGTGGCGGGCTGGACGACCTGGACTCATCCGATCTCGATGATATCGACGTCGGCGGCGTATCCGAGGGCGGAGAAGACGAGGACGGCAGCTCGGATGCCATCGATGAAACGCCCATCGTCCGTTTCGTCAACAAAGTCCTGATCGACGCCATCAAACAGGGCGCCTCCGATATTCACTTTGAACCCTACGAGAACAACTATCGGGTTCGGTTTCGCACCGACGGGATTCTCCGTGAGGTAGTACGGCCACCCAAGAACCTCGCCCCACGGCTCTCGGCGCGCCTCAAGGTCATGTCGCAGATGGATATCTCCGAGCGGCGCATGCCCCAGGATGGTCGAATCCAGATGAAACTGTCGCGCAAGCGCGCGATCGACTTCCGGGTCAATACCCTACCCACCCTGTTCGGTGAAAAAATCGTACTGCGGATACTCGATCCCAGCAGCGCCCAGATGGGTATTGACGCGCTGGGCTACGAAGAAGACCAGAAAGACATGTACATGAAAGCGCTCAACCAGCCTCAGGGCATGATCCTTGTCACCGGTCCCACCGGCTCGGGTAAAACCGTATCACTCTATACCGGTTTGAATATTCTCAACACCGCGGAGCGCAATATTTCGACCGCTGAAGACCCGGTAGAAATTAACCTGGAGGGTATCAACCAGGTCCACGTGAACGCCAAAGTGGGGCTGAACTTTGCCGAGGCTCTGCGCTCATTCCTGCGTCAGGATCCAGACATCATCATGGTGGGTGAGATTCGTGACCTGGAGACCGCTGAAATAGCCATCAAGGCAGCCCAAACGGGCCACCTCGTCTTGTCCACACTGCACACCAACAGCGCGGCGGAAACTGTCACCCGGATGCTGAACATGGGAGTGCCAGCCTTTAACCTGGCGACTTCGGTCAGTCTCATTATTGCCCAGCGACTTGCACGCCGCCTCTGCAAAGAGTGCGCCGAGCCTGCGGATGACATTCCACACGAGACCCTGCTCAAGCAGGGCTTCACGGAGGCTATGCTGCAAGATGCTCAAATCAAAAAGCCGATAGGCTGCAAGAGTTGCAACGACGGCTACAAGGGCCGGGTTGGCGTTTATGAGGTGGTGCGGGTCACCCCCGCCATCGCAAGGATAATTATGGAAGAAGGGAATTCCATAGAGATTCACGAGCAGGCCAGGGCGGAGGGCTTCAACGATCTGCGCATGTCAGCGCTCGAGAAAGCCGCCCAGGGGCTGACCAGTCTCGAAGAAGTGAACAGAATCACCACAGACTGACAATCACGGACTCACCAAAGCCTGTCGCCGAGCAGGCAGATCCAGAGACCGCATTAGGGGACGGAAACAACAATGGCAAGCACTGCAAACAGAACCGAATTATTTACCTGGGCTGGCGTGGACAAAAACGGCCGCACCAGCAAAGGTGAAATACAGGCCGCTACGACAGCCATGGCCAAGGCGCAATTGCGACGCCAGGGCATCAATCCGAAAACAGTGCGCAAGAAAGCCAAACCCCTGTTCGGAAGCAGCGGCAAGGCGATCAAGCCGGCCGCCGTCGCTATTTTCACCCGCCAGCTGGCGACCATGATGAAAGCCGGTGTACCGCTGGTGCAGAGCTTTGATATTGTCGGTGAAGGGGTGGACAATCCGCGCATGCGGGACCTGATCGGCTCCATAAAAAACGATGTGGCTTCCGGCAGCGGTCTGGCCCCGTCACTGGCCAAGCATCCACGTTTGTTTGACGACTTGTACTGCAGCCTGGTGGGATCGGGAGAAACCTCCGGTACTCTGGAGGTCATGCTGGACCGGGTCGCGACCTACAAGGAAAAGACCGAGCAGCTGAAGGCCAAAATCAAGAAGGCGATGACCTACCCGATCGCGGTGATCGTGGTGGCCCTGGTGGTTACGGCGATCCTGCTGATCAAAGTGGTACCCCAATTTGCGGAAACCTTCACCAGCTTCGGTTCCGACCTCCCTGCCTTTACCCTGTTTGTGCTGTCGATATCCGACTTTGTGCAGGAGTGGTGGTTGATTATTCTGGGAGCCATCATCGGCCTGATTTATCTGTTTAAGGAAGCGAGGCACCGCTCGGTGGCTTTCGCGGAGTGGCTGGACAAGGTACTGCTGAAAACGCCCATTTTTGGCGGCATCATTCACGACTCGGTAGTGGCGCGTTTTTCCCGAACCCTGGCGACCACTTTCGCCGCAGGCGTGCCGCTGGTTGAGGCCCTGGAATCAACCGCCGGCGCCGCCGGTAACTCGGTCTACTCCAAGGCCATTTTGCAAATCCGTGACGATGTCACCACGGGCACCACGCTCTACAATGCGATCAAGGCAACCGGTTTGTTTCCCAACATGCTGCTGCAGATGGTGTCCATCGGTGAAGAGTCCGGTGCTCTCGATGAGATGTTGGACAAGGTCGCAACACACTATGAAGAACCAGGTCGACAATGCGGTGGACAGCCTGAGTTCCCTGATGGAGCCGATGATCATGTCGATACTCGGTGTGTTGGTCGGTGGCCTGATGATCGCCATGTACCTGCCCATATTCATGCTCGGCTCAGTAGTCTGACCCGGCATCAATCACAGTGAGTGCCCCGGAACTGACGTCAGGGTTGCTGGCGGTCTTCGAGCAGCAGCCCTGGCTGCTCTATTCACTGCTCCTGCTGCTCGGTCTGGTCGTAGGAAGCTTTCTGAACGTTGTGGTCTACCGACTGCCCCTGATGATGGAATCGCGGTGGCGTAAAGACTGCTGTGAATTGCTGGAACTGGAAGCCGAGGAAACCGAGCGGCTGACGCTGTCCACCCCCAATTCACACTGCCCAAACTGCAAAATGGCGATCAAACCCTGGCAGAATATACCCGTGGTGAGTTACCTGCTGCTAAGAGGCAGCTGTGCCAACTGTGGCGCCAGTATTTCACCGCGCTACCCCGTTGTGGAGGCAGCCACTGGCTTACTGACCCTCGCCCTGGGCTGCTATTTTCCGGTGTCTTTTGCGCTATTGGGCGCAGTACTACTGACCTGGTCGCTGATCACCCTCACGCTTATCGATATCGACCATCAGTTGCTGCCCGATGATATTACGCTGCCGCTGCTCTGGCTCGGCCTGCTGTTCAACCTGGGCAATACCTACGTCAGCATTCAGGATGCGGTATTGGGCGCCATGCTGGGTTATCTGGCGCTCTGGTCCGTCTACTGGCTGTTCAAACTCCTGACAGGCAAAGAAGGTATGGGCTACGGCGACTTTAAACTGCTGGCAGCGCTGGGGGCATGGCTGGGCTGGCAGGCCCTGCCGTTGATTATCCTGCTTTCATCGCTTGTCGGCGCCGTATGCGGCATTGCCCTCATGGTCATCAAGCGACGCGGCAGGGAGATTCCAATTCCCTTCGGGCCCTACCTTGCCGCAGCGGGCTGGATCGCCCTGGTTTGGGGTGATCAGATCATGAGCCGCTACCTTGGAACCATGACCTGATGCTCCTGGTGGTCGGCGTCACCGGCGGCATCGGCAGCGGCAAGTCCGCAGTCACAGAACGGTTTGAGCGGCGAGGCATTTGTGTTGTGGACGCCGACCTGGCGTCCCGTGTGGTGGTTGAACCCGGCAGACCCGCGCTGGCGAGCATTGCAGATCACTTTGGCTCCGAGATACTAAAGGCAGATGGCACTCTGGACCGCGCAGCACTGCGCAAAATCGTATTCGACGACGCATCACAGCGTGAATGGCTGGAGCAGCTGATCCACCCTCTCATCGGCGAAGAAATTGCGCGCCAATTGCGCGCAGCGGACTCCCCCTATGTCATCCTCAGCTCTCCCCTGCTCCTGGAGACCTCACAGCACGAGCTCGCCGATATCGTGGCGGTGGTGGATGTGCCTGAAGAGGTTCAGCTGGCTCGCGCGGTAGCGCGCGATCACAATGACGAAGCCCAGATTAGGCGCATTATGGCGGCTCAAATATCGCGGCATGAGCGGCTTGAGAAAGCCGATATCATTATCGACAACAGCGGCGCTCTCGCCGCGCTCGATGAGCAGGTAGAGACGCTGCACCGCCGCTTCAAGCAGGCGGCACAGGAAGCGGTGGACTGATCAGCCGCGCACCAGCCTCGGTGCAACAAGGCCCCCGACAATCACCCCCAGCGTGTTGGCCAGGAAGTCATAGGTCGACATCATTCGATCCGGCGTTAAAGACTGGGCATACTCAAGCAGACCCCCATAGATTACGATTCCCAGGCAAAGTGCCAGGAACCCATTACCGCGCTTAGCCACGCGAAAGGCCAGAACCGCAAACAGGGCATAGCAGCTGAAATGCGCCAGCTTGTCCCATTGCCCCGGTCCAAGATCGCCCGGGGGCAGCAGTGACAACAACGCTACCAGGGACCCGTAGCCAACAAAAACCAGCAGATTCACTGCGCCGCGTCGGGGGTGATAGCGGTATTCGACGCGTCTGTCAGTAACGCCCCCAGAGCATCCAGGATCGCCCGGTTGGCCGCGGGAAAGGCGTAGTCGCTCAAGTCACCCGGTTCCACCCAGGCCAGGGGTTGCGCCTCCTTGCCAACCGCCACGCCATCGAAGTCCCAAACCACGTGCACATCCAATAGCACAACCCGGTCGGGGTAGTCATGGCGAACCTCAAGGAGCGGAGAACTGCGCAGCGGCACGATATCCAGTTCCTCTTTCAATTCACGGGCCAGTGCAGCAAGCACATCTTCACCCGGCTCCACCTTGCCCCCTGGAAACTCCCACAAGCCGCCCTGGTGCGCAGCGACCGACCGCCGGGTCAGAAGTATCCGCAGCCTGTGATCCAGGACCACGCCGACCGCGACATGCACCTGCGCTCCTGTACTGTTCATTCAGGTCCGGTATTCCGCATTGATACGCACATAGTCGTAGGAAAAGTCAGTCGTCCAGATGGTTGCGGTAGCCTCACCGCGATGCAGCTCTACACGGATAGTGATCGCCTCCGGCGCCATGGCTTCAACGCCTCGGGCCTCACTGTAGTCTGGCGCCCGACACCCGTTTTCAGCAATCAAGAGATCGTTGAGGTAAAGTGCCACCCGAGCGACTTCCAGATCAGCCAAACCAGCGCGGCCTATAGCGGCCAGCAGCCTGCCCCAGTTGGGGTCGGAGGCAAACAGTGCGGTCTTGACCAGAGGCGAATGAGCTATGGTGTAAGCCACCTGCAGACACTCGGCCTCATCGCCCCCCCCATTCACCTGCACGGTGACAAACTTACTGGCACCCTCGCCATCGCGCACCAACCCCTGTGCCAGGCCGATGCAAACGGACTCCAGGGCGCCGCGCAGCCCGTTGTAGAGCGGCCCCTGGGCCGCATCAAGTACTGTGTTTCCTGCGCACCCCGTCGCCGCCAGGACACAGGCATCATTGGTCGAGGTGTCCCCATCGACGGATATACGGTTGAAGGACACGCTCACGGCGTCTGCCAACAGCTGCCGCAACAGCCCCGGCTCTACCGCCATGTCGGTGCCGAGGTAAGCCAGCATAGTCGCCATATCCGGCCGGAGCATACCGGCCCCCTTGGCGATACCCGTGACCGTAAAGGTGCGGTCGCCAACGCTGAACTGCTGCGACAGCCCCTTGGGTCGAGTATCGGTAGTCAGAATACCGCTGGCGGCATCGGCCCAGCCATTCCCGACCAGATCCGCCACCACCGCGGGGACCGCCGACCTGATGAGGTCCAGCGGTAACGGCTCACCAATCACACCGGTGGAGAACGGCAACACCTCGCGGGGATCGACCCCCGTGACTGCGGCCACCGCAGCGGCGCAGGCCTGCGCATCACGCAGCCCCGCCTCGCCAGTGCCCGCATTGGCATTGCCGGTGTTAACCAGCAGGTACCGAGGCTGACCGGCACAGTGCTCCAAATGTCTGCGGGCCACCGTCACCGGTGCGGCGCAGAAGCTGTTGCGGGTGAACACCGCCGCGCACTGGCTGCCCTCGGCCAGTTCGATCAGCACCAGGTCTTTGCGCCCGGGTGTTTTAATCCCAGCCGAGACCGTTCCAAGTCGTATACCAGGCACGGCAGCGAGGGGCGGCAGCGTATCGTTACCTACGGCCATTTCAGGTCTCCGGGCGAGGGCACCTCTGAACAGTAGCGCCTTGATTGCGGGTTTGCCTGAAAGCCTGAGTGCATTGCCATTGTTCAGAGGTGCCCTAGATCTTACCGTGACAATGTTTGAACTTCTTGCCGCTGCCACAGTGGCAGGGCTCATTACGACCCAGTTTAGGCCCTTCGCGGGTAAACGTTTGGGGCGCCTCAGGAAGCCCACCGGGTCCGGCTTCCGCAGTACCCGCCTCGGCGGCCATCGCTGTCGCCGCAGCGTGCTGAAAGGCGAGTTTCTCCCTCTCCGCCGCCTCTCGGCGCTGACTCTCAATAAGAGCGGCCTCGTCCTCTCTCTGCACCTGGACATGACTCAGGAATTTCACGACCTCGTACTTCAGGCTACTCAGCAAGCGCTCAAACAGTTCAAAAGACTCCCGTTTGTATTCCTGCTTGGGATTCTTTTGTGCGTAGGCGCGCAGATGAATGCCCTGACGCAAGTGATCCATGGTCGCCAGGTGCTCCTTCCATAGCGTGTCCAGCACCTGAAGCATGATCTGCTTCTCCAGTTTGCGCATATCGGGACCGACCGCTTCACATTTCTGGTCATAGGCAGTCTGGATCTCGCTGCAAATCCGCTCGCGCAGGCCCTCCTCGTGCAGATTGTCGTCACCGTCCAGCCACTCCTGCAGCGGCAATGCAAGGTTAAATTCCGCCTCGATTTGCTTCTCCAGTCCCGGCACATCCCACTGTTCCTCGACGCTCATGGGGGGGATGAACCCGTCAATGGCGTCGTTCACCACATCGCGCCGGATCGCCGTCACCATTTCTGAGATATCCGACTCGCTCAGCAACTCATTGCGCTGATTGTAAATAATCTGGCGTTGATCATTCGCGACATCATCATATTCCAGCAGTTGCTTGCGGATATCAAAATTGCGCCCCTCAACCTTGCGCTGCGCTTTTTCGATCGCATTGGTCACCATCCGGTGTTCAATGGCCTCGCCCTTCTCCATGCCCAGAGCCTGCATAAAGGATTTGACCCGGTCGGATGCGAAGATTCGCATCAGATTGTCTTCAAGTGACAGGTAAAAACGCGACACCCCGGGGTCACCCTGACGCCCCGCCCGGCCACGCAACTGATTGTCTATACGCCGGGACTCGTGACGTTCCGTGCCCAGAATATGCAGGCCACCCGCTTCGATAACCGTCCGGTGCCTGGCTTTCCACTCTTCCTGCAGCCGGGCAACAACGGCTTCATCGTGCTTGCCTACACTTTTCAGCTCCGCTTCCAGATTCCCGCCGAGCACGATATCGGTACCTCGCCCGGCCATATTGGTGGCGATGGTCACCACGCCGGGGCGGCCCGCCTGAGCGATGATTTCCGCCTCTTGCTCGTGGTATTTGGCATTGAGGACCTTGTGGTCTATTTTTTCCTGCCGGAAGTAGTTGGACAACTGCTCCGAGGTCTCTACCGAGGCGGTACCAACCAGTACCGGGGCGCCTTTTTCCGTGCACGCCTTCACATCCTGCACAATGGCATCGAACTTCTCTTCCCGGGACAGATAGACCAGATCGTTGAGGTCGTCGCGCTGTTGGGCGACATTGGTCGGAATCACCAGCACCTCCAGACCGTAGATCTGGCGGAATTCAAAGGCCTCGGTATCAGCCGTACCGGTCATCCCTGCCAGCTTCTCGTAGAGCCGGAAATAATTCTGAAAGGTGGTCGAGGC
The DNA here is from genome assembly GCA_963840725.1 of uncultured Gammaproteobacteria bacterium. Lineage (GTDB taxonomy): Bacteria > Pseudomonadota > Gammaproteobacteria > Pseudomonadales > Halieaceae > CAVWDU01. The sequence continues at coordinate 94,952 of CAWIZY010000004.1, forward strand.
CAGAGTCTGGCTCTCACTCTGAATCGGGACCCCCTCCTTGGCCTCAATCGCCTGGTGAAGCCCCTCCGACAGACGACGGCCCGCCATGGTGCGACCCGTATGCTCGTCGATGAGCACCACCTGCCCGTCCTGCACGATATATTCCACGTCACGATGGAACAGCGCGTGTGCCCGCAGGCCGGAGTTCACGTGGTGGAGCAGATTGAGGTTCGTGGCCGCGTAAAGACTGTCCTCCTCCGGCAACAGGCCCGCCTCGTGCAGCATGTTCTCAATGAACTCATGCCCGTCCTCGGTCAGCTCGACCTGACGTTGTTTCTCATCGACGGTGTAGTGCCCGGCCGTGCCCTCAGTATCCAATATGAGCGAGGGCACCAGCTTATTGATGCGCTTGTAGAGTTCCGAGCTATCCTCGGATGCACCGGAGATAATCAGCGGTGTGCGGGCCTCATCAATCAGAATCGAATCGACCTCGTCAACGATGGCAAAGTTGAGGTCTCCCTGCATGCGGTCAGCCTGGCTGAACGCCATATTGTCGCGCAGATAGTCAAAGCCGAACTCGTTGTTGGTACCGTAAATAATGTCGGCGCCATACGCCGCCCGCTTCTGTTCATGGGACTGGCCCGACTTGACCACACCAACGCTGACACCGAGAAAGTTATAGAGCGGTTCCATCCAGGCGGCGTCACGTGCCGCCAGGTAATCGTTGACCGTGATCAGGTGGACACTTTTTCCGGCCAGCGCATTCAGATAAGCCGGCAGCGTAGCGACCAAAGTCTTACCCTCACCCGTGCGCATCTCGGCGATTTTGCCCTCATGCAGGGCCATTCCGCCGATCAACTGTACATCGAAATGACGCATGCCCATAACCCGGTCGCCAGCCTCACGGGCAACAGCAAAGGCTTCGGGCAGGATGGCGTCCAGAGTAGCTCCCTCCTGCAGCCGCTTTCGAAACTCCGCACTCTTGGCGGCCAGTTGTTCGTCGTCCAGCGCTTTGATGGTGTCAGTAAAACCGTTGATCTGCTTGACGACCTTGCCAAGGCGCTTCAGCTCCCTCGCATTGCGAGTGCCAAAAATTTTCTTCAACACAGGGTATACCTCGAAATAATGTTCTGGAGACCGCAGGCGAGCCCATTGGGGAGCAGCGGCAGAAATAAAGGCGTAATAAGGGGGACGCTATTCAGCGCCGGGTGCGGGCCACATAGCTGGAGGGGTCGACCGGGCGGCCGTGCTTGTAGACTTCAAAGTGCACATGGGCACCTGTGGAACGACCGCTGTTTCCCATCAAAGCGATGCTTTCGCCCTTGCGCACCACGTCACCGGGCTTCACCAGGTTTTCCTGGTTGTGAGCATAGCGGGTAACGAAGCCTTCACCATGGGCTATCTCTACCAACTCGCCGTAGCCAGACCGGACACCCGCCCAGGTGACTACGCCCGCAGCCACCGCCAGCACCTCAGAGCCCTCACGCCCGGCGAAGTCGATGCCGTGATGGATGGCGGGCTTCCCGGTGAAGGGATCGGTGCGTTGGCCAAAGTGGGAAGAGATCCAGCCTTTGGCAACGGGTCGGCCGGAGAGCCAGGCCTGATCGTCGAGCTTGCGGTGTGTGAGCAGGGATTCGAGAATGTCCAGCTGCTGCTGCCGGTCATTGAGGCGGTCACTGAAATGAGCCAATTCAGTGCCCAGATCCAGGGCGCGGAAGTCGACGGTCTCGGCCCCCGCGATCGGGCCACCCAGGGCCGGGGGCTGGCTGAAGTCGAACTCACCGTCCTCTAACCCTGCCATGGCCGTGAGGTGCTGGCCCAGCGCATCTAGCCGGGTCATTCTGGCCTGCAACTGGGCCAGGCCCAGAGTCATTGCCTGAGCCTTGCGTACCGCCTGTGTCTGCAGCTGCGCCAGCTCATCGGCCTGCTGGTCCAGCTCCTTCTGCAAGCTGTCCAGCGCAGCCCCACGCATGGAGCGGACTTCGCTCTCCAGCCCCGCCACATAGCCAGCCGCGAGCATCCCCAGAGGCAGCCCCAGGCAACACAGGGAGAGCAAGGCAAGCGACCATCGCCCCAGTTCAAAGGTGCGCGAGTCGTCCTGCTTGCGATTGACGACGATTACTTTCATCAGGAAACGCGTGTGATTCTCAGGGCGCGCACTATGCCACAAAAGCGCCCGGGACGCCATGGCCCACGCGGCTTTGCTCAGGCCGCCGGCAGTGGATTGGTCACGTAGGTGATCGGGGCGGTGGCCTCGTCATCAAATGTGACCATCTCCCAGGCATCATGCTGGGCAATCAGCGCCCGCAATGAGACGTTGTTCAAAGCGTGTCCGGACTTGTAGGCCCGGTATTCGCCGATCAGGCTATTGCCCAGCAGGTAAAGATCCCCGATCGCGTCCAACACCTTGTGGCGCACAAACTCATCCTCGTAGCGCAGCCCGTCCTCGTTGAGAATGCGGTATTCGTCGACCACGATCGCGTTATCGACACTGCCCCCCCGAGCCAGTCCGCGGGAGCGCAGGTATTCGATCTCGTGCATAAATCCGAAAGTGCGAGCACGACTGATTTCCCGGACGAATGAGGTGGTGGAGAAATCCACCTCGGCATGGGCAGTGCGATCACGAAAAACCGGATGATCGAAGTCGATGGTGAAAGACACTTTAAAGCCATCGAAAGGGAGAAAGCTGGCGACTTTGTCTCCATCTTCCACGATCACCGGTTTCTTGATACGGATAAACTTCTTGGCGGCGTTTTGCTCCTCAATGCCCGCTGACTGGAGCAGAAACACGAAGGGGCCAGCGCTGCCGTCCATAATCGGCACTTCGGGGGCGCTCACGTCGATAAACGCATTGTCTATGCCCAGCCCCGCCATGGCGGCAAGCAGGTGTTCCACCGTGGACACCCGCACGTCACCGATATTGAGGCTGGTAGACAGGGTGGTATCTCCCACATTACCAGCCCGGGCGGGTATCTCGACAACCGGGTCCAGGTCTACCCGTCTGAATACGATCCCGCTGTCGACCGGCGCAGGTGACAGGGTCAGATACACCTTGCCGCCCGTGTGCAGACCCACACCCGTGGCTTTGATGGCATTGCGAAGAGTACGCTGTCTAATCATGTCAGTCCCACCCGTAGCTGCGCTCGTGAAGGGCGGTATGACCGCGCCCACCCGTATTACCCGTCTTCTCTGTCGGTCCGCCTGGCGGCTTTCCCCTCAGTCCGCCTGACGGCTTTCCCCTCAGTCCGCCTGACGGCGGAGAAAAGCGGGAATATCGAAGTATTCCTCACCACCGGCGTCGGCAGGCGCCATGATCGGTCCGCCGCCACCCGCAGCGGCTCGCTTGCGACGGGTAGTGGTGGGCTGATCGAGCGTTTTGTAATCCGGCTCTGCCTCCATCTCCGCCTCTACGGGCCGGGGCGCTTCGACCACCTGCAGTGGCACTCGCGCCATCTCGCTGCCCAAACCAGTAGCAACAACCGTGACACGCAATTCATCGTCATGTCAGGGTCGATAACGGTACCGACCACCACAGTGGCGTCGCCGGAAGCAAATTCCTTGACGGTATTACCGACCTCGCAAATTCACCGATAGACAGATCCAGACCGGCAGTGACATTAACCAGAATACCGTTGCGCACCCATCAGGTCGATATCTTCCAGCAGCGGGCTGTTGAACTGCCGCTTCGGCGGCTTCGCGCGCACGGTCCTGGCCCGAGCGACTGCCTGAACCCATCATGGCCATACCCATTTCGGACATCACAGTTCGCACATCGGCAAAGTCGACGTTAATCAGGCCCGGACGGGTAATCAGTTCGGCAATACCCTGCACCGCGCCCTGCAGCACATTGTTGGCTGCCTTGAAAGCATTCAACAGGCTGACATCCTTACCCAGCACCGAAAGCAGCTTTTCATTGGGAATGGTGATCAGGGAATCCACATACTGACTGAGCTCCGGCAAGCCCGCGATCGGCAACTGAAGACGCTTGCCACCTTCGAACGGGAACGGCCTGGTCACAATAGCAACAGTCAGGATACCCAGCTCTTTGGCAACCTGCGCCACAACAGGCGCTGCGCCGGTACCGGTACCGCCGCCCATGCCGGCGGTGATGAACAGCATATCCGCACCACTCGATCACTCGTGGATACGATCGCGATCTTCCATCGCCGCCTGGCGACCGATATCCGGGTTAGCACCCGCACCCAGACCCTTGGTGATACTGCTGCCCAGCTGCAGGGTGGTACGTGCATTCATATTGGTCAGCGCCTGCGCATCGGTATTGGCACAGATGAAACTCGACACCCTCGATGTCAGCCTCAACCATGTGCTTGCACGGCGTTGCCACCGCCACCACCGACACCCAGCACCTTTATTACGGCGTTTTGACTGTACGAATCCATTAACTCAAACATAACGACGTCTCCTCTCTTTCAGATCTCAGTACAAAAATGTTCTAGAAATTACCTTGAAACCAGCTCTTCATCCGTTCCCAGACCCCGCGCACGCCACTGCCCGAAATCACTTTCAAAAGCCCTCTGCACGCGATTCTGGTTGCCGAACAGCAACAGGCCCACGCCGGTTGCATAAATCGGATTGCGCACAACATCCACCAGGCCCATAACACTTTGTGGTACGCCCAGGCGCACCGGCATGTGAAACACCTCCTCTGCCAGATCCATCAAGTCCTTCGATTTTGGAACTGCCACCGGTCATCACGATGCCGGCAGCAATCAGATCCTCGAACCCGCTACGGCGCAGTTCCGCCTGTACCAGTGTGAGCAACTCTTCGTAACGCGGCTCGATCACTTCGGCCAGCGTTTGCCGCGCCAGAGCGCCGCGGCGGACGATCACCGACACTGGGCACTTCGATATTTTCATCACTGGCTGCCAGCTGTGTCAGCGCACAGGCATACTTGATCTTGATCTCCTCGGCGTACTGGGTCGGCGTACGCAAGGCGACTGCTATATCGTTGGTCACCTGGTCACCGGCAATGGGGATCACCGCGGTATGGCGTATTGAACCTTCAGTAAATACAGCGATATCCGTGGTGCCGCCACCGATATCCACCAGACAAACACCAAGATCCTTTTCATCTTCGGTCAACACCGAATAACTCGACGCAAGTTGTTCGAGAATAATGTCGTCGACTTCCAGCCCGCAGCGGCGCACACACTTGATGATATTCTGCGCCGCACTCACCGCGCCGGTCACCATGTGCACCTTGGCTTCCAGGCGCACGCCGCACATACCCACCGGCTCACGAATCCATCCTGGTCATCAATGACAAACTCCTGCGGCAGGATGTGAAGAATTTTCTGATCCGCCGGAATAGCCACGGCGCGTGCTGCATCAATCACGCGTTCCACATCACTGGGAGTCACTTCCTTGTCACGAATCGCCACAATGCCGTGCGAATTGAGACTGCGAATATGGCTGCCGGCAATCCCCGCATATACCGAATGAATCTGACAACCGGCCATCAACTCGGCTTCTTCGACGGCCCGCTGAATCGAGTGCACGGTCGATTCGATATTCACCACCACGCCTTTTTTCAGACCTTTGGACGGGTGCGAACCAATACCGATAATTTCGACGTCGCCATCCGGCGCGATCTCGCCAACGATGGCGACCACTTTCGAGGTACCGATATCGAGGCCGACGATCATTTTCTTATTTGTAGCGCTGCCCATGGCAGTCGTTCTCCCCTTGATCCCAAGCTCCTCATAAACCCGCCACGCGGGGCGGTACTTCACCCGACTCTGCGGCTGGCTGTTCCCCTGGCGCTCGAAAGGCGACAGCCAGGCCGCTCTCGTAGCGCAAGTCAATGCGTTCAATATTTCCAATACGACCACCCAAATGATCCTGATAAACAGCAACAAAGCGTTGCATACGTTCGCGGAATTCATGGTTCCCCATTACTAGCCGCGTACCACCCTGCAAGCCCGCCTCCAGCTGGCCGCGCTGATCTACCTCAAGTGCCATGACCCGCAAGCCCAGGGGCTCCAACAAAGCGATCAGCCGCAAATAATCAGCCATCAAAACCGCCGCAGTGCCCGTCGGCCCCTGCAACAACGGCAGAGCCTGCTGGTCTTCCACGGTGGTCGAGCTGAATACCTCGCCGCTGTGATTGATAAACCCCTGCTCGCCCCAGCGCGCAATCGGCAGTTGCTCGACCACATGCAGTTCCAGTGCAGCGGGCCAGCGTCGCCGAACCGAGGCCCGGTAGACCCAGGGCAACTGCTCCACCTGGTCGCGAATCCAGCCGAGGTCGGCATTGAGAAACCCCCCTACCAGAGCGGGTTGCACCATGGCCTGGATCGCCTCAGCCTGGGTGTGCTCCAGTTCACCGCTGACGCGGATCTGCTGCACCGGAATTGCGCGCAGGAATACATAGGCCTGTAAGCCCGCAAACAGCACCGCCGCACAGCCCACCGTTACCAGAGCGCGGTTGCACCAGAGTGCGTAATCGGTTTTTGCCGCAGGTGCGGCCTGCACCTTGCGCGTCGCACCCTGGGCTGTTTTGCGTCCCCGGCTGCCCGCAGTGGTTCCCTTGGTTCTGCTCGCGTTAGCCATCTCAGTTATCCGCCTCGAGGCTAAGCTCAATGATCCGCTCCACCAGTTCAGGGACATCCATCCCCGTCGCTGCAGCGGCCATCGGCACCAGGCTGTGGGAGGTCATCCCGGGTATGGTGTTGACTTCCAATACCAGAAACCGTCCGTCCCGACGCACGCATGGCATCCACGCGCCCCCAGGCCTTACAACCCAGCGAACGAAAGGCCCACAAACACAGTGCTGCCAGTTCTGACTCCTCATCGGCGGTCAGACCGCAGGGACAAAGATAACGCGTGTCATCTGACAGATATTTGGCGTCGTAATCGTAAAAAACATTGTCCGTTTCGAGGCGAATCGCGGGCAGCGCCTGGTCCCCCAGCACCGCTACGGTGTACTCAGGGCCATCGACGAAAGCCTCGGCTAACACCTCGCCTCCAAACCGGGCAGCTTCGTGATAGGCCCGCTGCAGCTCCTCTGCGTTCGCGGCGGCAGCCATGCCAATACTGGAGCCTTCACAGGCGGGTTTGACAAAAACTTTACCCAGTCGCTGGATCACGTCCTGCCAGTCGCTTGAGTCACTGAGCGTGTCAAAGCCGGCGGTGGCGAGGCCTATACCCTGCCACAACTGTTTGCTGCGACGCTTGTCCATGGCCAGGGCAGATCCCAGCACTCGGGAACCGCTGTAGGGAACACCCAGCGTCGTCAGGGCGCCCTGAAGGGTGCCGTCCTCGCCGCCCGGTCCGTGCAAGGCATTAAACGCAAACCCTGCGCCAGTCAGTCGTTGCATCCAGCCCTGCTCCGCGGTATCGATGCGCCGGACGGTATAGCCCCGCATCTCCAGGGCAGCGGCAACTGCGGCGCCACTTTGCAGTGAGACCTCCCGCTCGGCCGAGCTCCCGCCCAGCAAAACTGCGACCTCTCCCTGCTTGATCTGTGCCAGATTCACTGGGCTGCACCTCCCTGATGACCTGCCGCCTTAAAATCCGCGGCTGCGAGCGTCTGTGCGAGTCGGCCAACATTTCCCGCGCCCTGGGTAATCACCACATCGCCATCGCTGAGAATGTCTGCGAGGACGGTGGGTACTTCGCCGATGTGCTCGATGAATATGGGCTCGAGCTGACCCCGTTGCCTGATGCTGCGGCTCAGGCTGCGTCCATCAGCGCCCGCTATAGGCTCCTCACCAGCGGCGTAAACCTCGAGCAGCAGCAGAACATCGCAGCTGGACAACACCGCCACGAAATCCTCGTAGAGGTCTCGGGTGCGACTGAAGCGGTGCGGCTGATAGATCATCACGACTCGACGCTCTGGCCAGGCTTGCCGCGCAGACTCCAGTGTGGCGCGCACTTCGGTGGGATGATGACCGTAATCGTCAACGAGCAACGCCGAGCCATCGGCCAGAGCAATTTCGCCCAATTGGGTAAAGCGCCGACCCACACCGGCAAAGCCGGCCATACTGGCGAGAATGGCTTCATCTGAAAGGCCCTCGTCGCAGGCCACGGCAACAGCGGCGGCGGCGTTGAGTACATTGTGTCTGCCGGGCATATTCAGCAGCACCGGCAGCGGCGCCCGACCGGCTGGTCGGTGCAGTACAAACCGGGTGGCCAGGCCGACGCCTTCCATATTTTCGATTCGGTAATCGGCCTCCGGGGAAAACCCGTAGCTGATAACAGGCCGGGAAATCTCAGGGGTCATGGCGGCGATCACCGGGTCATCCACGCATAGCACCGCGAGCCCGTAAAAAGGCAGGTTGTGGAGAAACTCCAGAAAGGTATGGCGCAACTCACCAAAATCGCCCCCGTAAGTATCCATGTGGTCGGCTTCAATATTGGTGACAACGGTGACCATGGGCTGCAGGTGCAGGAACGATGCGTCGCTCTCATCGGCTTCGGCAATCAGGAATCGGCTGGCACCCAACTGGGCATTGCTGCCAGCGCTGTTGACCAAACCCCCGATCACAAACGTGGGGTCCAGGCCCGCTTCGCCAAAAATAGCGGCAATCAAACTGGTTGTGGTGGTCTTGCCATGCGTACCTGCGACTGCAATGCCATGGCGGTAGCGCATCAGCTCCGCCAGCATCTCCGCTCTCGGCACGACCGGAATACGCCGCGCCCTGGCCGCCAGGACTTCGGGGTTATCGTCTTTCACCGCACTGGAGATCACTACCACATCGGCCTGCTGCACGTGGTCCGCGCCATGACCGACAAATACCTCTATTCCGAGGCCCTGCAAGCGACGGGTCACCGGACTTTCACGGAGATCCGAACCGGCCACTTCGTAGCCCAGATTTACCAGGACCTCTGCGATACCGCTCATCCCGGTGCCACCGATACCGATCAGGTGAATGCGGCGGATCCGGCGCATTTCGGGAACGCTGTACGTTGTGAGTTCAGGCCCCATGAATAAGCGCCTCACAACAATCACTGACCGCAGCTGTGGCGCCCGGCATTGACGCTTCTCTTGCAGCTACCGCCATGGCGCCCAGAGTCTCGGGCTGAGCCAGCAGCTCTTTAAGCAACGCCGCCAGAATCTTGCCATCAAGCTCTGACTGTCGCAGCAACCGCGCGGCGCCCCGTTCGGCGAGAAATCGGGCGTTGAAGGTCTGGTGGTCATCGATGGCCTGCGGCAGCGGTATCAGCAATGAGGGTCGCCCCATAATGGCTATTTCCGAGACCGTCAAAGCACCGGCCCTGCATACCACCAGGTCAGCCCAGCGATACGCAGCTACCATGTCGTCAATAAAATCGCCCAGCCTGACGCTGACTTGCGGATGTCTGGCGTAGGCTGCCCGCACCGACTCCAGATGAGCCCTACCCGTCTGATGCCACACCTGAACCGCCCCGGTGGCAGAGTCCGGGGTCAGTTCGCCCAGGGCCTCAGGTAGAAGCTCGTTGAGAGGCCGCGCGCCAAGACTTCCCCCCAGCACTAACAAGCGCAAGGGGCGTTGAGCCCGGTAGTCGTAACCGAGACCCCGACTTGCCTCCAGCAGTTCCCGACGCACCGGATTGCCCAGCACCTGAGCGTTAACCTCGCTGGGAAATGCGTCGGGGAACCCGGTCACCACGGTTGCCGCCAGCGGTGCCAGCAACCGGTTGGTGGTGCCGGCGACAGCATTTTGCTCCTGGACCAGCAGCGGCTTGCGCAATAGCCAGGCTGCGACACCACCCGGACCCGCCGCATAGCCCCCCATACCGACCACGCAGCGCGGAGCGAGACGGCACACCAGCCACAGTGCTTGCACCGAGGCCACCGCGAGGCTGACCAGCCCCAAGAGTTGGTTGGTCAAACTCTTGCCGCGCACACCGCGCACCGACAGGTGATGAAGCACTATCCCAGCCCCGGGAATGACCTGCTCTTCCAGACCACGCGCCGTGCCCAGCCACTCGATCCGATAGCCACGCTCCATCAACTCAAGAGCAACAGCCAGTGCCGGGTAGACGTGGCCGCCCGTGCCACCGGCCATCATCAAAATCAAGGGCTGCCGGGGCGTCGTCATGGCTTCCCCCAGCCGGTTCGGCGTTGTCACGCTCGGTTCGCATGACCAGTGCCAGCATCACACAACAGGCAATGAGGCTGCTGCCCCCATAGCTCACCAGAGGCAGTGTCAGACCCTTGGTAGGCAGCAAACCACAGCTAACGCCCATATTCACAAATGCCTGGCCGGAGAACACCAACGCTACGCCGTAGCACAGGTAGGCGCCGAACAACCGGCCAGTGAGCTGGGCGCGCCGTCCCACCGTAAGAATTCTGCCAATCAAGGCAACGAACAGACCCACTACCAGCATGGTGCCGATAAAGCCGGTTTCCTCCGCCCAGATCGAGAACACGAAATCTGTATGCGCCTCCGGGAGATAGAATAATTTTTGCACGCTATTGCCCAGCCCCACGCCCAGCCATTCACCACGCCCAAACGCAATCAGTGATTGGGTCAGCTGGAAACCACTGTTGTAAGGGTCGGCCCAGGGATCGGTGTAGGCGATCAGTCGTTGCAGACGATAGGGCTCCGCAACCACCAGCGCGGCCATCCCCGCCAGAGCAGGCAGCAGGACCACCAGCAGGTGCCCCAGACGCACGCCTGCCAGAAACAGCATCCCGAAGCTGGTGCCGAGCACAATCACTGTGGCGCCAAAATCCGGCTCCGCCATCAACAGCACAACGATAGGTACCAGCAGAGCCATGGCTTTAAAGAAGCCGACCCAACGAGTGCGAATTTCTTCCTCCCGGCGCACCAGGTAGCCTGCGAGACACACCACCAGCGCTAATTTCGCGAATTCTGAAGGTTGCAGGGTCAGGGGACCCAGGGGCAACCAACGCTGGCTGCCATTGACTTCCCGACCGATCCCCGGGATCAGTACTAACACCAGTAAAATCAGTGCCAGACACAACCAGCCCCAGGCGCTCCGATACCAGAAATTAAGCGGCACGCGATACACAAGGATGCCGCTAAGAACGGCCAGAAAAACGTACACGAGATGACGACGAGTATGGTACCAGGCATTCTGATAATGCCATTCTGCGTACTCGACCGAGGCAGAACTGATTGCCACCAGACCGACGGCCAACAGACTCAGGGTCAACATCAACAGGGCCGTGTCCGGCCCGGCGACGCTGATCCGCAAATCACGGGCGGCGCTCATCGGCCATCCTCCGACAGGCTCTGGACCGCGGCGGTGAAGCGCTCCCCCGCGCTCCGCATAGCCAGAGAACATGTCGAAACTGGCGCAGGCCGGCGACAACAGCACACAATCGCCCGCAACAGCTGCTGACGCCGCTAACTGCACACCTTGCTCCAGCGTGGACAGGACCGCGGTCGGCACCAGGTCGCCGAGGGCACTCTGGAGTTCCGGCGCCGCTTCCCCGAGTAAGAGCAGTTGCTTGCAATGCTTACTGACCGCTGATCGCAGGCTGCGAGAAATCCGCACCCTTACCCTGCCCACCGGCCAGTAAAAGAATATTGTTCTTGCCGCCAAAACCCTCGATAGCGGCCTGGGTAGCGCCGATGTTGGTGCCCTTGGAATCATTGATGTAGCGCACGCCGGCCAGATCAGCGACCAGCTGACAGCGATGGGGCAGCCCGGGGAATTCCCGCAGCACTTGCAGCGCGGCACTCTGATCCAAGCCTGCCAAACTGGCGATGGCGAGAGCCGCCAAGGCATTGGCGAGATTGTGCCGTCCCACCAGGGCCAGTTCCGTCGCGTTGATCAAAGGATCGAATCCGTGGCAGAGAAACGTCTCACCGTCCAGTATGCGCAGGCCAAAGCCGTTCAGATCCGGCTCGCCAAGACGCCAGCTGACCAGTTCGACCTGAGAATCCACCAGCGGCCGGGTCAGTGTGTCACCGGCATTTACAACCGCACTGAGACAGCCGCGGAAAATCCGATGTTTGGCACGGTGGTAGGTCGGCATATCGCCGTGTCGGTCGAGATGATCAGCACTGACATTCAACACCGTCGCGACCGCCAGCTTCAGTTCGCCCGCCCGCTCCAATTGAAAACTGGACAACTCGAGTACGTACAGATCACAGTCCGGGGACAGCAAATCCAGCGCCGCCGTACCCAGATTGCCTCCGACACCGACTCGCCTGCCCGAACGCGCTGCCATCAGCCCGACGAGTTCAGTCACTGTCGACTTGGCATTGGAGCCGGTGATGCCAATGACGGGTGCCTGCGCCTCGCGCACAAACAGGTCAATATCGCCGACAATGCTTACACCCGCAGCTCTGGCGGCCTCTAAAATCGGGGCATCAAGCGCGACGCCCGGGCTGACAATGAGTTCCTCCGCACCTTCCAGCAAGCCCACTGGCGGTGTCTCAAGGTAGACCTCAACATCTGGCATTTCGGCACGCAACCACGCAAGACCCGGCGGGTCTCTGCGGGTGTCGACCAGACAGAATCGTTCTCCACGTCGCTGCAGATGTCGCGCACAGGACAGGCCGGTGACCCCAAGACCCACGACCACACGGTAGACGCTGCTGGCTATGACTCCGCTATTCATCAGCGCAGCTTCAACGTTGCCAGGCCAAACAACACCAGCATCACCGTAATAATCCAGAACCGCACGATCACGCGCGGCTCCGGCCAGCCTTTCAATTCGTAGTGATGATGAATGGGCGCCATCCTAAAAATGCGCTTGCCGGTCAGCTTGAACGAGGCAACTTGTAAAATAACCGATACGGTTTCAAGAACGAATATGCCTCCCATAATGAAGAACACGATTTCATGCCGAGTGATCACTGCGACCGCACCCAGCGCGGCACCCAGAGCAAGAGCACCGACATCACCCATGAATACCTGGGCTGGATAGGTGTTAAACCAAAGAAAGCCCAACCCGGCGCCGGAGATAGCGCCACAAAACACCACCAGTTCACCGCTGCCAGCCACATAGGGAATATGCAAATAGTCAGCAAAGTCGACCCGGCCGGTCAGATAGGCAATAACGCCCAGAGCAGCAGCAACCATGACGGTGGGCAAAATTGCCAGGCCATCGAGCCCATCGGTCAGATTGACCGCATTGCTGGCACCGACAATGACGAAGTAGGCCAGCACGATAAATAGGGGGCCCATGCTCCAGGCGAAGTCTTTAAAAAACGGCAGGTACAACTCGGTGGTCACCGGAGTGTCGAAGGCAAAGTACAAATAAAGCGCCGCCGCCAGTCCCGCCAGGGACTGCCAGAAGTATTTCCAACGGGCCGGCAAACCCCTCGAATCCCTCTCCACGACCTTGCGGTAATCGTCAACCCAACCGACACTGCCGAATACGCCGGTCACCAGCATCACAATCCAGATGTAGGGGTTGCTGAGATCGGCCCAGAGCAGCACGCTGACGGCAATGGCGACCAGAATCAGGGCACCGCCCATGGTCGGGGTGCCCGATTTGCTCAAGTGGGACTCGGGTCCATCATCACGCACCGATTGGCCGACCTGGTGATAGTTGAGTCTCCGGATCATCGCCGGACCTACCAGCAGCGAGATCGCCAGTGCCGTGCCCGCCGCAAGAATGCCGCGCAAGGTCAGATACTGGAATACCTGAAAAGCCGTTTCGAACTGACTGAGGTAGTTGGCGAGGTAAAGTAACATGCTCAGTCCTCACCCTTTGCTAACAGCGCCTGAACAATATGCTCCATCGCTGCACCGCGCGACCCCTTGACCAGCAGGGTGTCATCTCCGCTCACCTCGGTTGCCAGTAACGGCAGCAGTGCCGCGTGGTCGGCAAAGAACTGCGCGCCTGCGCCAAACGCGTCTGCCGCGGGCTGTAATTCCTCTCCAACAACCCAGAGCCTTTCGATCCCTGCCTCCCTGGCATAGGCGCCCAGCTCCCGATGCTGCGCCTCACTGGACGGACCCAGCTCTCTCATGGCACCGAGAATTGCGGTGCGCCGGGTGTCAGCCTGGGCAAGCAAATCAATAGCGGCACGCATTGAACCCGGGTTTGCGTTGTAACAGTCGTCGATGACGGTAGTGCCGTTGACAGTCTGTCGGGTCGCAAGACGACCACTGACTGGCTCCACCGAGGACAGCCCGGCGCCAATTTCCTCCCGGGAGAGACCGCACGCCAGACCGATACACAGTCGCTGCCAACGCATTTGCGAGGTTGTGCCGACCCGGCAGCCTCAGGGTCACGGACATTTCGCCGTCAGGCGTCACAACGATAAAACGGCTGCCCGCAGTGCCCAGCGATTCGAATTTTCTAGCGGTTACGGCGGCGGGCCGCTCCAGGCCAAAATCAATAACAGAGGCAGCGCCCGCCCGCGCGCGCCATTGCTCAGCCCAGACCTGATCAGCATTAATGATGGCAACACCGCTGGCGTCCAGACCATCAAATATTTCTCCCTTGCCGGCAGCAACATCCTCCAAACTACCAAAGGTTTCCAGGTGCGCCTCCATCGCATTGAGCAGCACCGCGATCTTGGGCTTTCCCCACTGACACAGGTATTCAATATCACCTACTCGCGCCGCACCCATCTCAACCACCGCGTACTCTGTCTCCGGGGACAGCCTCAACAAGGTCAGCGGCACGCCAATTTCATTGTTGAAATTGCCGGCCGTTGCCAGGGTTTCGCCCCGTTGCGATAATACGCCCCGGGCCAAATTTTTGGCCGTGGTCTTGCCATTGCTGCCGGTGATAGCGACCAGGGGCCCCCGGTAAAGCTCGCGATTAAAGGCCCCGAGGCCGCCAAGTGCCGGGATGGTATCAGCGACCTCCAGCAGCGGCAGGACACTGTCCACTGCGCTACTTACCAGCACAGCTGCTGCACCCGCTGTAGCCGCCTGCTCCAGATAGTGGTGGCCATCGTGAGTTTCGCCCTGCAGAGCAACGAACAAGTCTCCGGGCTGCACACTGCGGCTGTCGATGGATACACCCGTGAACAGACAGTCTTCACCACTGAGTCGTGCGTTCAGGGGGCCGGCCACCTCACTCAGTCGCAGTGCGCGCATCATGATTCAGCTCTCCTTCCAAGAGCCGCCTCTGCATGCTCCCGGTCGCTGAAATGAAAGCGCTCGCCATCAATCAACTGATAGTCTTCATGGCCTTTTCCGGCGATGACAATACAATCGCCCGGGGCCGCCTGTTCGATAGCGGCGGCAATCGCGGCGGCGCGATCTACCTGAGACACAAACTCCCCACGGCAGCCTGCCTCAATGTCCGCCAGAATTGCGAGTGGGTTTTCACCGCGAGGGTTATCGCTGGTCACGATCACCCGATCCGATAAGTCACAAGCGACACGCCCGATCACCGGGCGTTTGCCCGCATCGCGTTCGCCACCGCAGCCGACCACCGTAACCAGGGCTCCCGCAACGTTGGGCCGAAGAGCCAACAACACCTGCTGCAGCGCATCGGGCGTATGCGCATAATCGATAATCACCTGAAGGCCCGCCTCGTTGGGCAGGCTCTGCATCCGACCAGGCACCTGCTGGAGATGACTAACCGCGTCTATCACCGCGTCAAAATCTGCGCCGTTTACCACCAGCGCGACGATAGCGGCCGCGAGGTTGGCAAGATTAAACTCGCCCGGCAGCGGACTCGAAAATCGGCCCCTGGCATTCGCTGAGCAAAGCGTGGCGTGCATACGGCCGTCGGCAAAACGGGCGTCTTCGATCCAGAAGTCGGCACTGGCATCGCCCGCTGCTGAATAGGTGAACAATTGCACTCCGGGCGCCAGCGCCTCCCGCACTTGAGCCGCAAAGGCATCATCATTATTCACCACTGCACAGCGCAGATCGGGTGAGGCGAAGAGAAGCAACTTGGCCTTGCCATAGGCTGCCATCGAGCCGTGGTAGTCAAGATGATCATGACTGAGATTGGTGAACACTGCCGTTGCGGCCTGCAGGCCATTGACCCGCCCCTGCACCAGTGCATGAGAGGACACTTCCATGGCGGCGCACCTGACACCCTCGGCATGCCAGGCAGCCAGCTGCGCCTGCAGGGAAACCGCATCGGGAGTCGTATTATCCGCCGCAACCACCTCCTCGGATAGCGTCGATCCCAGTGTACCGATCACCCCGCAGCGTTGACCCAGCGCACGCAGCAGTTGGGCCACCAGGCGGGTGACAGTCGTTTTACCGTTGGTACCGGTCACCGCAATAGTCTGCACTTCACGCCCAGGGTGGCCATAAAACCGTGCTGCGATCCAACCTGCTTCCTGCTGCAAGTCCGGAACCTCTATCAGCGGTGCGGTCACCGCCTCGACAAAACCCGACACCGGGGGCTCGCTGACGATGGCCGCCGCTCCCTGAGCAACGGCCTGCTCAATAAATTGTCGCCCGTCATGAACTTCCCCGGGCACCGCCAGAAACAGGTCACCCGGACCCACTTTACGGCTGTCCAGATGAATCCCGGACACCATCACATCCGGGGTAACGCGACGTCCGCCCAGGAGCTCGGCGAGACTGACATGACGGACATCGCTCCCGGTTAAAGCTGAGCCGGCCATCATGCACCACCCCCGCTTACAGCAAGCAACGCGCGATCAGGATCCATGCCCTCGGTGGGTGGTATATTGAGCAATCGCAGCGCGTCCCGGGTCACCCGTGAAAAAACCGGAGCCGCCGCCGAGCCGCCGCCGTGATCGTCGCCCTGGGGATCGTTGATAACCACCACGGTCACAAGCCGCGGGTCTTCAATGGGAGCGATGCCAGCGAACAGCGCAATATAGCGCCCCTCGTCGTAGCCCTGACTACCCACCTTGTGCACGGTTCCGGTCTTGCCACCCACCCGGTAGCCTGGCACGCGCGCCCGCCGGGCAGTCCCGTTTTCTCCCGTGACTGCGTGCAGCACCTCCAGCACTTGCCCAACGACATCCGGCGTAATAACCGGACTTGCCGGCGGCAGCTCTTCGGTAATCTTCAGCAGCGAGACCGGGAGTTGCTGTCCATTATTGGCGAAGACGCTATAGGCATGCGCGATCTGCAACGGCGATACCAGAATTCCGTAACCGAAGGCCAGCGACACTTCCTCACTCACGTGCCAGCGCGCGCGGCTGGGCAGCTCGCCCCCCCGCTCGCCGGGAAAGCCCGTCCCCAGAGGCTGACCCAAACCAAAGCGACTGAAGACCCCCAGCACCGGCTCGTGACCCAGGTCCAGAGCGAGTCTAGTTACCCCGACCTGACTGGACTTCTCGATCACTCGTGACAGGGTAACTTCGCCATAGTTGCGCGGATCGCGATAGGTTTTACCGGACACCCGAATATAACCCGGCGTTGTGTCGATCAGGCTGTCTGTTTGATAGCGCCCGCTTTCCAGCGCGGCCACCAGTGTCAGCGTCTTCATCGTAGAACCCGGCTCGTACACATCGGTGATGGCACGATTGCGCATCCCGGCGGCATTATGCCGCTTGCGGCTACCGCGACTGTTGGGGTTGAATCCCGGGTAGTTAACCATGGCCAGCACCTCACCAGTACGTGCATCCAGGGTGACGATAGAGCCCGATTGGGCACCGCTTTGCCGCACGGCGCGTTGCAGTTCACGGTGCTGCAGATACTGCAGCCTGAGGTCAATGCTCAATACCAGGTCATTGCCGGGCACAGGCGGCTCGACAACGCCGATATCACGCACCACTTCCCCGTGGAGGTCCTTGATATATTTCTTTTTCCCGGGCGAACCCTGCAGCCAGTCGTCGTATGCCAGCTCCAGACCTTCAATGCCTTCACCGTCGAGGTTGGTGATTCCCAGCAACTGGGCCGCGACTTCGCCGGCTGGGTAAAAACGCCTGTATTCGCGCTCACCGTGGACGCCAGCGAAACGTTTGGCCAGGATCTTCCTGGCATCGGCAGGCACCCTGTGGCGCTGCAGATACATAAACTGCTTGCCCTCGTAGCGGGTCAGCTTCGCATTGAGTGCCTCTAATTCCATACCTAAAGCTTCGGCCAACTCTTCCAACCGCCCCGACTGCCTCAGCACCGCCGGATTGGCCCAAATCGAGATAACCGGCGTGCTTACCGCCAAAGGCTCTCCCCGTCGATCGGAGATCACTCCCCGATAGGCAGGAATCTCGGCGGTGCGCAGCGACCGCAGCTCTCCCTGATCCTGCAAAAACTCACGTCCGCGATCACTATCCAGTACTTGCAGCGACATCACTCTCACCACCAGAGCAGCCAGCAACATCAGCAGCATCAGTGCCACCAGCCAGAACCGCCATGGGGATACGGCTACGCTCTGTTTTTGACGGGTCACGGTGTAATCACCCGCAGTTCTTCCAGGGCGGGCGCGGCCATACCCAACTCGTCCAGTGCCACTTTCTCTACCCGGTGATGAGCGGCCCAAGTGCTCTGCTCCAGCAACAGCCGGCCGTACTCCTCCTCCAATTGCCAGCGCGCGGATTCCTGCACCTGCAGTTCAGCGTAGAGCTGCCGGCAGGCATGGGTGGATTGCACTACCGCCAGCGCCGACAAAACAATGAGCAGCAAGAGAACAAACGGCTGCATCGCTATGCGCCATCCCCTCCTGCCTGCTCCTGTCTCGGCTATCGCCGTGCGCTTCTTCATCAGCCCGTTTTCTCGGCCACACGCATGATGGCGCTGCGCGCCCTCGGGTTGCCTGCCACTTCGTAATCCGCTGCGCGCACTGGCTTGCCCACCAGTCTCATGCTGCGCTCAATGGCACTGTCGGGCACCGGCAATCCGCGCGGCAGCACCTGCCCACGAGCCATCTCTCGCATGTACCGCTTGACCAGCCGGTCCTCCAGAGAATGAAAACTGATAACCACCAGGCGGCCGCCGACATGCAGCAGAGAAAGCGCGGAAGCCAGGAGGTCGCTCAGATCGTCCAACTCGCGATTTATCCGAATTCGAATCGCCTGGAATGCACGGGTTGCCGGATGCTTGTGCCGCTCCCAGCGTGGATTGGCCGCACTCACTATTTGCGCGAGTTGGGCGGTAGTGACGATAGGCTGCTCCGCACGCGCCGCCACCAGCGCCCTGGCAATGCGCCTGGCGAATCGTTCCTCACCATAATCGCGCAGGGTTTCAGCGATGTCGCTTTCCGAAGCTTGAGCAAGCCACTGCGCAGCGGTCTCACCGCGGGAGTTGTCCATACGCATGTCTAAGATTCCGTCGTGGCTGAAACTGAAGCCGCGACCTGGCTCGTCAAGTTGCGGGCTGGACACACCCAGATCCAGCAGGATGCCGTCCACAGCGGCTACGCCGCTAGCGCTCAATTGCTGCGGGAGTTGCGCAAAGGATCCATGATAAAAACTGAACCGAGGCTCACTGGCAGCCAGCTGCTCTGCCAGAGCGCACGCCGCCGGGTCCTTGTCGACTCCCAGCAATCGCCCATCGGGGCTGAGGCGCTGCAGGACAGCGCGGCTATGGCCGCCGCGGCCAAAAGTACCGTCGACGTAGAATCCAGCGGGTACGGTGACCAGCGCGTCGACCGCCTCTTGCAACAATACGGCCTCATGAGAACCGGTCACTTAAAGAACCAGTTGCGTGAGTGGCTCGGGCAGATCTTCACCAAGATCAGCTTCCATTTCTGCCATCCACAGCACCTTGGACCATAACTCCAGACTTTTTCCCTGGCCGACCAGCACCAGCTCTTTTTGCAACTGCGCGTATTCGCGCAAAGACGGGGGCAGCAGGACGCGACCGTTGGAATCCAGTTGCAGATCGACTGCATAACCGAGCAACAGTCGCTGAAAGCGTTTTATTTTGGGATTGAGGGACGGCAGCGCCTGCACCTCGGCTTCTATGCGCTCCCACTCGGGCAGTGGGTATATGACCAGACAGGTCGACTGCGTATTAACGGTGATGACCAGTTGGCCATCAGATTGGTCCAGCAGGTGCTCGCGCTGACGCTGGGGGATAGCAAGTCGCCCCTTAGCATCCATATTGATGTTTTGCACACCACGAAACACGTCTTATTTTCCCCTGATCCCGACCTAAAAACCCACAAAAAGCCGCTGATCACCACTAATTCCCATATTTCTCCACTATAGGTGCGCCAGCGAATAGCTGTCAAGCAGCGCTGGAGAAAAAAACGTTTTACTTTCAGGTAATTAGCGCAAGTTCTGACGAAAAGCGCAAGATATCAGTGGCCATGACCTCAGCATGGGGAATCAATACTTTTGTAAAATATGACGCAAAACATGACGGTAAAACTAGATGCTAAGGTTTAACTTTAAGTCTAAGTACATTTTTCTCTGTCAGCATCAGCTGCTTAGCAACAATCTTCATAATGAAAACCGGCTACTGCGCCCCTCCCTGGGAATGCAGGCATTTAATAAGGTGGAGTCGGTCGATAAGCCGGGTTCTGTCATGGACGACCATTCATCTGCGACAGGCGTCACCGCCTGCCTGTAGCGACCTACCCGAATCCACTGCGGGCCACAGCTGACGGATTCCTATTTGGTCTTGCTCCGAGTGGGGTTTACCATCGCCACGCCTGTTGCCAGCCGCGCGGTGCGCTCTTACCGCACCTTTTCACCCTTACCCGGACACTTAAAAGTACCCGGGCGGTTTCCTTTCTGCTGCACTTTCCGTAGGCTCGCGCCCCCCAGGTGTTACCTGGCACTCTGCCCTGCGGAGCCCGGACTTTCCTCCCCCGGCAATGCCGGAAGCGATCGCCTGACCAACTCCACCGTCAGACTAACCCCGACCTATCGTAGCTGCAAGCGCTTACTGCCGACTGAGCACCAGGTGCTCGTAGAGCTGCTTCTTGCGCAGCCCGGTAATATCGGCTACGACGGCTGCGGCCCGCTTGGCCGGCAGCTCATCTGCCAGGCGCTCGAGCAACCTGGCTGTCGCCGCGTCAAGTTGCTGCTCCCTGCCCCGGGCACCAGCCACCATAAGCACAATTTCACCGCGCTGCTGATTGCTGCTCCCGGCAATAAAGGCCTGCAAACCCTCCAGCGTATCCCGTCTGATTGTTTCGAAAGTCTTGCTCAGTTCGCGGGCAATGACCGCTTCGCGCTGCGTTCCGAATACCAACAGCATGTCCTCTACACACTCCAGCACCCGGTGCGGGGCCTCATAAAAGATCAGCGTTGCCGTCTCTGCCTGCAACGACGCCAGACGCTGGGACCTGGCCCCGCGCCGCGCCGGCAGAAACCCCTCAAAGAGAAAACGATCCGTGGGCAGACCACTGGCGCTGAGAGCGGCTGTCGCCGCACAGGCACCCGGGACGGGACAGACCCGGAAACCCTCTTCCTGCACCCGCCTGACCAGCCGGTAGCCAGGGTCCGATATCAGCGGCGTGCCAGCATCGCTGATCAACGCCACAGATTCGTTTGCGCGAAGACAGGCCAAAACCCGTTCCACAGCCCTGGTATCGCTGTGATCATGGTAGGCACACAGGGGCGTTGTGACGGTGAAATGTTGCAGCAGACGCTGGCTGTGTCTGGTATCCTCCGCTGCGATCAGGTCAACTTGCTGCAACACCTCCAGGGCGCGCCCGGAGATGTCGCCGAGATTCCCAATCGGCGTAGCAACGATGTACAGAGTTGGATCCACTTTATCCCCTTGCAACCAGGTGTGACCTTGATGCCTACAGTGAGTGCGATGAGGAAACGAAGGATAGCATGAGACAAAAAACTAGCGGACGGCGACGGATATCGCCACTCAATCTTGCCGCCCTGCTGGCGATATTTTTGACCGCCTGTGGCAGTGGGCCCCAGCAGCCCAGCACCGTGCAATTGCCAACGGCTCCAGGACCAGTCGAACTGCCCGGATCGGGACCACTGCTGCTCCCGCCCAGCAACTATGCCGGCCAGTTTTCCGCCGCCGAACAAGCCCTGCTGGCATTCGACTGGATGTCAGCCGAGGCAGCCCTGAACACTATCCCGGCCGAGGCGATGAGCGAGACAGATCGAACTTATCTCGCCTACCTCGAGGCCAGAATTGCGCACCTGCGCGGCGATGACCGTGCCGCAAAAGAAATCGCGCAGCGAGCCGGGGCGGGCAATGCAGACCCCGCGCTGGCCAGCAAAATACAGAACTTCCAGCGCTACCAGACTGAGATAACGGGTGACTACCTGGCCAGCGCCGCAATTGCCGATCAACTGCTGGCGGAGGCCAGATCACCGGAATCCGCGGCCGCCCTCAAACGGACAACCTGGCTCAACCTGCAGCGTCTCAGCGATGAATCACTGCGCGCGGCCTTACAACAACCTGATACGCCCCGGCTTCAAGCCTGGTTGCAGCTAGCCATGCTGAGCCGTTCAGACTCGACTGCGCGATTAAAGGCCGATCTCAACCAATGGCTGGCAGCTAATCCAACGCACCCGGCTGCCCAACCACTGCCAGGCGGCATGTCATTTTTGCTGGAACCGGCGCTGGAACGCTACAAGATCGCTCTGATGCTGCCCCTGAGTGGTCGGCTGGCCCCTGCGGGCGAGGCTATCCGCGATGGGTTCCTCGCCAGTTACTACGCCGGTTTGGGCGCGGGTGACCCGCAACCGGAACTCCTGGTGCTTGATCGATTGCGGTTTCCCTCTACGGGGGCGGCCTATCGCGCCGCCGTCGATCTGGGCGCGGCGCTCGTGGTGGGACCGTTAACCCGGTCCGCCGTTCGGGAACTCGGGGCAGAGTCCCCGCGGCCGGTCCCGGTGCTTGCCCTCAACCGGTCAGATTCTCCACTTCCACAGGCCGATACGGCGCTGGTTCAGTTCTCCCTGGCACCTGAAGATGAGGCAGAACACCTGGCGGCCCTCGCCTTCGGGCGGGGTGCCAGACGCGCTCTGCTGCTGCGACCCGCTGGCGCATGGGGCGACAAAATGGAGCGCGCGCTGCGAGACCGCTGGCGCGACCTGGGCGGCACCATCGCTGACAGCGCCGCCTACGGCGGTGCCGAGGACTATGCCAAGAGCATGACCGCTGCACTGGGACTCACTGCCAGCGAGAAGCGGTCACGCGATCTGCGCTCCAGGCTGGGGCTCAGCAGTCAGCTGGAGCTAACCCCCCGCAGACGGCAGGACATTGATGTGGTGTTTATGCTGAGCCGAAACCCCCAGGAGGCTCAGGCATTAAAGCCGCTGCTCAGCTACTACTATGCTGGCGATCTTCCCGTTTACGCGACATCGAGCATACATCGGGGCACCGTTGATCCGGCTAATCAGGATCTGGAGGGCATTCAACTGGTCGACCTGCCCTGGCTGCTGGGCTCAAATCCGGGACTCCGGTTGACCATCGCTTCTGGAGACACCGGCAGCGACGTGTATACGCGACTCAATGCCTTAGGAGCCGACGCACATCGGCTGCAGGGCTTGTTCAGGCAATTGCAAGCCGGACCGGACGCACTGGTACGCGGCGACACTGGCCTTCTGACCCTGGACCCGCAATTGAGGATTCTGCGGGAGACAGAGTTGGCCAAATTCGATGGCGGTGAATTGCAACCCGAGTGAGTAGACTGGTGCCTTCGATGATGCCCGAGCGAGCCTGGTATGCAGCACAACGATGGCCACCGCTATGAGGTGGCGACTGCAAACTGGCTGGCACAACAGGGGCTGCGAATCCTGGACAGAAACTTTCGTACCCGCTACGGCGAACTGGACATCATCGCTCTTGAAGATTACTGCGTGGTCTTCGTCGAAGTACGCAGCCGCAGTTACGGCGGATTTGGCGGCGCCGCCGCTTCGGTTGACCGCCGCAAGCAGGAGCGGCTGCTGCGCACAGCAAGGACATTCCTGCAACGCAATCCCCAATGGGCCAACTACCCGTGCCGGTTCGATGTGGTCGCCTACGAACTGCAGCAGCCGGCCTCGGGGCCAAATTGGATTCGCGGCGCTTTCTCCGCCTGACCCTGGTGAGCCGGTCCGCCCGCCAGCGAGGGCCGGCAATGACCACCAACCCGCCGGATAAGCCTATGGACCACTACCCGATAATCGCCAGCAACTTCCAGAGTGCGGTCGAGGCGATCATGGCATCGGTAGATGACATCGCCGCGCCACTGGCGCAGGCCAGCGCACTGATAACACAAGCCCTGCTCGCGGATTGCAAGGTCGTTATCTGCGGTAGGGGACCCGATACTGCGATCGCACATCTGCTGGCGGGCAACTTGCTCGGTTATGGTGAAAACGAACGTCCGGCACTGCCGGCCATCGCCCTGGACGGAGACACGGGCGCCCAGGGTAACGAGTCTGCTTTGGCCAGGCAGGTCAGTGCCCTGGGGCAGGAGGGTGACGTCCTCTTTTGTATTGCCAGCGGTGACCCGGAGGATAGCCTCAAGGAGGCCGTGCGGATGGCGCTGCAGCGTCAGATGATCGTGATTGTCCTGTCGGGGCCGGAGGCAGATGAGCAACTCGCTCCAGGGGACCGTATCGATATAAGAATAAGCGCACCCGCGGCTCGTCGAGAGCGCGTTATCGAGCTGCACACCATGATTATCAATACGCTGTGTGAGCTGATCTACCGTGATTTATTCGGGCTGACCAGCTGATGATGTCACGGTGCCTGCTTCTGCTCTTCACCCTGAGCCTGACAATGACCGGCTGCGGTAGCATTCTGGCCACCCTGGAGACCGACACCATTGAAGACAACCCACTGAAGCGCACCCTCCCGCAGCAGCTGCAAGACGAAAGCATCGAAACCAAGGTTCTCGTTAACCTGGGGGCAGATAACGATGACTTCGACGAGGCCCATCTCGTTGTAGTCAGCTTCAACGGCTATGTGCTGCTAGCCGGGCAGGTACAGACCGCAGCGCTCAAAACCCGCGCCACCGAAGTTGTCAGACGAGTAGCGGGTGTGCGCCGGATCTACAATGAATTGGAGATCGCCGCGCCCACTTCAGCTGTCACCCGCAGCGGCGACGCCTGGATCACAACCAAGGTCAAGACGTGGCTGCTGGGCAGCTCAAGCATTGAGGGAGGTCGGGTTAAAGTGGTGACCGAAAACAGCGTGGTCTACCTTATGGGTCTCGCCACCCGGGAGGAAGCCGACAGGATCAGCGAGGCCGCCGCGGGCATTTCGGGCGTTGAGCGTGTGGTGCGGTTGTTCGAACTGGTCAGCTGATCAGCTGCCAGATTAGCCCGGCACAGCGTCCACCTGTGATTGTATCCGTAGACAGCGGGCGTCTACTCGCCAGTGTTACCGGGGCCGCCCCACAATAGAATGGCGGCAGGAGGCATGTTGATCGCCCTGCAACTGACGACAAGGAACCGAAAACCAGACTGCACCAATTACTGGCGTCGTATTTCATTAAGCACTGCCAGTCTCGAATCGTTTCCCTGTGGCAGATTGTGGTACAGCCCCCCGTTTTCGCCTTCAACAAAATGCCATAGTTTGTAATCCTCAGGATTCAGCTCCTTCACCAGGGTCGCGACACGCGTATCATCCAGATACTCCCGTGCGTAATTCTCCCGCCCCGTATTTATGCGAGCGGCGGATGAATGCTGCCATGACAACATGGCTGCCATGGCACCGTAGAACTTGTTATAAGAAGCCTGGGAGCCGACGAGAAACTCGTTGTCACGCAGGGTTTGCAAAGCCTCGGCGAAATTTGCCTCCCCACGAGACAAATAGCCACACTGCTGCTCTGATATAGCACTGCGAAACGCTGCACACTGTTCAATGGAGTCCGCGAGGCTGTCCGGCTTGATGCCTAGACCGAGCATACGTTTTAACTGATTTTCTCTCTCTCGCTGTTGTCCCGGCAGTTCAGCGAGATCCGGGCGAGTGTAGTATGCGAACAACGACACTGCGCGCTCCAGCGGATCCCGTAATACCGAACAGTAAATGGGTGATAAATCTTCAGGGTAAAAGGAAATGCCACGATGGCCGCCCATAACTGCGGCTTCGCCGATCAATTCCGAGGGGAACTTCGTTGTAGAGGTATTGCAATCGACGCCGATCCAGAAAACATTTTCTATGCGATAGGCCTGATTCATCCTTTGACGCAGACTGGTGCCCGCGGTCTTGGGGATATGCAAAAAAACCAGTTGTAGATTAGTCACCCTGCTTTAACTCCCTTTCG
This sequence comes from uncultured Gammaproteobacteria bacterium, assembly GCA_963840725.1. Classification (GTDB taxonomy): domain Bacteria; phylum Pseudomonadota; class Gammaproteobacteria; order Pseudomonadales; family Halieaceae; genus CAVWDU01. The sequence goes on from CAWIZY010000004.1 coordinate 120,880, forward strand.
ATCCGACTCATTCTATCAAATGGTCCTCCAGGACCAGGCACGATGATCGCCCGGCTTCTGGTCATCTCAGGCATCGGGGGCGGCGAACTGGAGGGGTGGCCTACATCGGTGCGGAGTGCATCGTGGATACAACGATTGTGGAGGACGCCGACAGTGGCGACGAGGCCGCCGCAGCGTCGGCTGCCGCAGCGTCGGCTGCCGCAAGCCAAACGGGCGCGGTTCTACTTAACGATTTTAAGGGACGGACGTCCGTCTTGACGCCCGGGACCTGTGGGGTCGTCGTCAGGTGTCCTTGGACCGGGTTCCGAATCCTCGGGCTCAAAAACCATGCCGTGCCCGTTCTCCCGGGCGTACAGCCCCACCACCGCAGCGACCGGCACATAGATGTCAGTCGCCACGCCACCAAAACGGCCATTAAAAACCACCGACTGGTTTGAAATCGTCAAATCAATGACCGCACCGGGGGAAATATTGAGCACAATCTGACCATCCTTGACATACTGCTGAGGCACCTTAACCTCCTCATGGAGTGCATCGACCAGGATGTACGGGGTACAGTGATTATCGACAATCCACTCATACAGCGCTCGCATGAAGTAGGGCCGGTTGGGCGTCATGTGCTGCTCTTCCACAGGCTGGTGACCAACTCAGAATGCGCCCTAGAGACGCATCTCCCGCTCCTGCTCAGACAGGCTCTCCTGAAACGAGACGCGATCAAACAACGCATCCATGTAGGCCAGGAGTGGCTTGGATTGCTTGCTGGAGCGTATATCAATGCCCAGAGATGACAGACGCCAAAGGATTGGCGCAATACAGCAGTCCACCAGAGTGAACTCGTCGCTCATAAAGAAGGGCTTCTCGGCGAAAATGGGAGAGATTGCCATGATGCCCTCGCGCAGTTCTTTGCGGCTCTTGGTCACCACATTTTCACTGCGAGAGTGCAGAATTGAATCTACCAGCCCACACCAGTCCTTTTCGATGCGATGGATAAACAAACGGCTCTCCGCCCGAGCAACAGGGTATACAGGCAGCAGCGGTGGATGCGGGAAACGCTCATCCAGGTACTCCATCATGACCTTGGATTCGTAGAGAACAAGATCTCTGTCAACGAGCGTTGGCAGGGAGTTGTAGGGATTGAGATCCGCCAACTCCGAGGGTGGATGCGCTCCGTCAGACTCAATCAGGTCTACCGTCACACCTTTCTCGGCCAGCACGATACGCACGCGGTGACTATAGTGACTCGTGCTGTCAGAGAAGAAGGTCATCGAAGACCTCTTTGCCACAACGCCCATCAAATTACCTCTGTTATTTTGTTATCGATCAGTGTGGTCGCAGGATGCACACCTGCGCCCTCGCCGCGACTGCCGCGGCAGGATTAGTGAATGTCCTTCCAGTATTCACGGTTGAGCAACCACGCAAACACGAAGAATAAAGCAATAAAGAGCAGCACCATCGCACCAATGCGCTTGCGGTCAGCCGCCATGGGTTCCGCCATGTAGGCAAGGAAGTTCACCAGGTCGTACATGGCACTATCAAAGGCTTCCGGCGACATCGCCCCCGCTTCGGTGACCACCAGCTGGCCACAGGGCTCTTCCATAATTTCTTCACCGGTGAGTGTATCGCGCTTGGCCCCACCCTTGTCGGCAGTGGCTGGCCCCATAGAACATTCCTGCATGCCCTGAAGTTCGAGCAGAACGTGAGGCATGCCAACGTCTTTGAAGACGCGGTTGTTCACGCCGTAAGGCCGCTTGTCATCCCGGTAAAAATTGCGCAAATACGTGTACAGCCACTCCGGTTGCCTGGCCCGCGACACCAGCGTCAGGTCCGGCGGCGTGGCGCCGAACCACTTCTTGGCATTGTCTTCCGCCATGGCATTGTTGATCAGAGAGCCGATCTTCACAGATGGATCGAACATCAGGTTTTCCATGAACAGATCTTCTGGAATACCCAGGTCCTCGGCCACACGGTTGTAGCGGGCGTACTGCAGTGAGTGACAGCCCAGGCAATAATTCATGTACACCTGGGCTCCGTGCTGCAGTGAGGCCTTATCGAGGGGGTCCACAGCAATCGGATCACAGTCAATGGTGCCACACTGATGACTGGACTCTGCACCCACCACTTTAAGTGGCACGACTGCGAGAATCAGTATCAACACCAGACCGCCCAAACTGCCGAGAAAACCGATACCGCCATCCATCGTGACCCGCTCGGGTACCGGTTTGGTGGTATCTCTGGCGCTCCAGAAAGGCATGAGCAGGAAAAACCCGAAGTATATGATCGAGCAAATCTGCGCCAGTGCCGTCCGGCCAGGTGAAGGTGCTTTAACTCCCAACACGCCGAGAATAATGAACGAAGCGACAAATATCACCAGCATTGCCCGCGTAATGTTGCCCCGGTAACGCCAGGACCTGACCGGGCTGCGATCCAGCCAGGGCATCAGGAATGGAATCGCGACCGAGGCGGCGAAGGCGACGAAACCCCAGAACTTGTCAGGGACAGCGCGCAACACCGAATAGAACGGGGTGAAATACCACACTGGGGCAATATGCTCCGGTGTCTTGAGCGGATTGGCCTCCTCAAAGTTCGCGTACTCGAGAAAATACCCGCCCATTTCAGGCAGGAAGAAAATGACTCCGCAGAAGATGAACAGGAATACGCCGATCGCCTGCAGATCGTGCACTGAGTAATAAGGATGGAATGCAACCCCGTCCAGCGGAATCCCGTCCTTGTCCTTGTGCTTTTTGATATCAACGCCATCCGGGTTGTTGGATCCGACCTCATGCAGCGCGAGCAGATGCAACACCACCAATGCCAACAGGACGATAGGCAGCGCGACCACGTGCAGCGCAAAGAAGCGGTTCAGCGTAATCCCGGATATCAGATAGTCACCGCGAATCCAGGTGACGATGTCTTCACCGAAGTAGGGTATCGCCCCGAAGAGCGAGATAATCACCTGGGCTCCCCAGAAGGACATTTGCCCCCACGGTAATACATAACCGACAAAGGCCTCGGCCATCAGCACTATAAAAATCAGCATGCCGAAGACCCAGATCAACTCCCGCGGCTTTTTGTAGGACCCGTAGAGCAATGCCCGAAACATGTGCAGATACACCACCACGAAAAATGCCGAAGCGCCCGTGGAGTGCATGTAGCGCAGCAACCAGCCGTACTCAACATCGCGCATGATGTATTCGACGGAGGCAAAAGCTCCTTCAGCACTCGGGGTATAGCTCATGGTGAGCCAGATACCGGTGAGCAACTGGTTGACCAGCACGATCAATGACAGAACGCCAAAGTAGTACCAGAAATTGAAGTTCTTGGGGGCGTAATACTTCCCCATGTGGGTATCCCACGCTCTCACTATCGGGAGGCGGGCGTCGACCCAATCACGAAATCCTACGAGTACATTGTTCATCAGGCCGCCTCCGTGTCCACGCCGATTACCAGAATTGCGTCCCCTTCAAATGAATAGGGGGGCACTATCAGGTTTGCAGACGCGGGCACACCACTGAACACGCGACCCGATAAATCGAACTTGGAGCCGTGACAGGGGCAGAAAAACCCGCCCAGCCATTCGTCACCGCCCAGATCGGCAGCGCCGACTTCGGGACGGTACTTGGGGGCACAGCCCAGGTGGGTACACAGACCCTCTACCACCAGCAGCTCCGGTCGGATAGCCCTGCCGATGCCGCTGACATAGTCGGGCTGGTCAGATGTTGCACTCTCGGGATCCTTGAGTTGGTCGTTTAGTTTCTCAAGATTCCCCAGCTGCTCTTCGGTTCGGTGCACCACATAAACCGGCTTGCCGCGCCATTCGACGACGACCATTTGCCCGGGTTCTATCTTACTGATGTCGGCCTTGACTGGCGCTCCGGCGGCTTTCGCTTTAGCGGAGGGGTTCCAGGACCCCACAAACGGAACCGCTATGCCCACCACGCCGGCAACACCCACGACGCTGGTGGCTGCCGTCAGAAACCGCCTCCTGCCGGAGTTGACGTCATCGCTACTCATGCTTCTATCTCCTGAGTGAGAGGCCCGAATCGCCCTGTCGGCAACACTCGGAACCCAACTTTCAAAACGGCCCAGATGGTACGGTTTTTGCCCGACTGTTACAAGGTAACGACCGCTTGATGTCTGGACGCTACTGTACCCGCAGCCGGACGACGGCTACACGACCTGGACATAATGCGGGAAGTGGATGCGCCGCAGGCGGCGGCGCGTAGTGCACCGCTACCGCCACGCCACTGCAAGCGGGCGGATAGATCCCGAAACGGCCCGCTCGCTTACCGGCAGGACTTCCCCGCCCATGACACAAAAAAGCCCGGTCTGCTGTCCAAACCGGGCGTTTCACCTGCGACAGTAAAGCACCGCCGCCGCAGTGCTCCCGGCCTGTTAGCGCTTGGAGAACTGGGGACGCTTGCGCGCCTTGCGCAGACCGACCTTCTTGCGTTCCACCTCGCGGGCATCACGGGTGACGTATCCAGCGCCGCGCAGGGTGCCGCGCAGGGACTCGTCGTAGTCCAGCAGCGCGCGCGTGATACCGTGCCGAATAGCGCCTGCCTGACCAAAACTGCCGCCGCCTTCTACGGTGACGTTCACGTCGAACTTGTCGCCCAGGTCCACCAGTTCGAGGGGCTGCCGAACGATCATACGAGCCACCTCACGACCGAAGTACTGGTCCAGCGGACGTTTGTTGACCGTGATGCCGCCCCCGCCGTTCTTGAGGAATACGCGGGCTGTGGACGTCTTGCGACGCCCGGTTCCGTAATATTGGGTAGCTGACATAGTGGTAAAGGTATCCGTTTAGAGATTCAGTGCTTGAGGCTGCTGAGCGGCGTGTGGATGCTCACTTCCAGCATAGACTTTCAACTTGCGGAACATGGCTCTACCCAGGGGATTGCGTGGCAACATACCCTTGACAGCTCCCTGGATGACCCGCTCCGGCGCTTTTTCGATCAACTTTTCGAACGATATGGACTTGAGCCCGCCCGGGTAACCGGTGTGGGAGTGGTAAATCTTGTCCGTTGTCTTCGCACCTGTAACCCGGATTTTCTCCGCGTTGATCACTACAATGTAATCGCCGGTGTCGACATGGGGGGTGTATTCAGCTTTATGCTTGCCCCGCAGACGGTGAGCTATCTCGCTGGCCAAACGGCCCAGGGTCTTCTCAGCGGCGTCCACCACGAACCAGTCACGGCTGACATTTTCTGCTTTGGCACTATAAGTTTTCATCAATAACCGCCTCTTGGAAGGCTCCAATTTCGAGAGCGCGAATACTAGCCAAAACGGCGCCGCTTTTCAATAGCCGGTCAAAATAAACCTGAACCCACTTTCGGGGACCCAAAACCCTCCGGGCCGGGCCCAGGCGGGAGCCTGCTCAAGGCTTGTGAGCCCGCGCCAGATACTCGAGTGACTGCATCTCCTCCAACCTCGAAACGGTGCGCCGGAACTCAAACTCCAGCCTGCCGCCACTGTAGAGCTCGGACAACGGCTTTGCCGCCGTCATAACCAGCTTGACATTGCGGTCGTAAAATTCGTCTACGAGATTAATGAACCGGCGCGCCTGGTCGCTGGTATCGGGGCCCAGGGCAGGAACTCCGGAGAGCAGCACCGCGTGGAATATTCGTGCCAGTTCGATATAGTCGTTCTGCGAACGCGGCCCGTCACAGAGTTCAGCAAACTCGAACCAGACCACATCATCAGCCACACAGCGACAGGTCAGGAAGCGTCCGTTGACCTCCAGGCGCTCCCAGTGCTTGCCTGGCTCGACGGCCAGACGTTCGAAACTCTCTCGCAAACTCGCCTCAGCGGCCTCGTCCAGAGGGGTGTGATAGAGCTCGGCCCGCTGCAGCGTCCGCAGCCGATAGTCGATACCCGCATCGACGTTGAGCACGTCGGTATGGCGCTCAATCAGCGCAATCGCGGGTAAAAATCGCTGCCGCTGCAGCCCGTTCTCGTAGAGCCCCGACGGCTCGATATTTGACGTCGCAATCAGAGTGACACCGCGGCTGAAGAGCGCCTCCATCAGCCCACCCAGAATCATGGCATCAGCGATATCTGTGACAAAAAATTCGTCGAAGCAAACCACCCTCGCCTGCGCCGCCAGGCGATCTGCTATCGCTTCTAATGGATTTTTTTGCCCTTCAAGGCTTTTGAGCTCGGCATGCACTCGCTGCATAAAGCGGTGAAAATGCACCCGCAACTTCTCCTCAAACGGCAAACAGTCGTAGAAGGTGTCCATCAGGTAGGTTTTCCCTCGCCCCACCCCCCCCCATAGATAGAGGCCCCGGACAGGCTCAACCGGCGCTCGCCGCAGCCGCTGCCACCAGCGGCCCAGAGCGCTCTGGCGCGATTTGCCGTCGGCGATTAACCGCTGATACAGGTCTTCCAGCGCCTTAACGGCGCGCTCCTGCGCGGGATCATGGCAGAATCCTTCCTCCGCCAGATTCGCCTGATAGCGAAGCCACGGTGTTGTGCCGGTGCTGTTCGGGTGCATGTCGATCCAGAAAGCTCAGGGAAGTCTGCCGCGGTCGGCGGTTCAGTCGCTGACCCGAAGCTGCTCGGGTACAGCCAATTACTTTAACCAGTGACCCTCTGCTTGGCAACGTCAGGGACAGCGCCCGCTGCACGCTTTGCGAGAGTCCGCTGCACGCTTTGCGCGAGCCCGCTGCACGCGACCTGTAACAAGCCAGACCGGGACGCATCCCGCCGAATAGCTCGAAACGGCCCGCGGAACTTGTCACCGCTGCTACACGCCTGTGTCCAATACGGGTATACTTCCGCCACGATTACCCCCCCTGGCATAGAGGACCTGAGTTTTGGAGTCACCTGAGTTGAGCACGGAGATGCTCATTATCATTGGCGCTGCCCTGGCCGCCATAGGTTTAGGCATTGGCATCCTGATGGGGCGCGGCATGTCGCCTGATCGTCAACGCTACCTGGAGGCAGAGCGGAAGCTGGACGAAGCCTTGCAGGATAAAAAGTCTTACGAGGACGAAGTCGTCGGTCACTTCACCGAAACCGCGAAATTGCTCAACAACCTGACCGAAAGCTACCGCGAGGTGCACAATCAGCTCGCAACGGGTGCGGCCACCCTGTGCAAGGATGTGGGGCCGATACCCATGGGTCGGTTACAGAGCGCGCGTGAACCGGGGGAGATTCCTTCTGATCTGGCCAACATTCAGGCCCCATTGGACTATGCTCCCAAGTCTTCGCCGGATGAAACGGGCATGCTGAATGAATCATTCGGCATGGACAACACGCCGGGGAAGGAGAGGGGAAAGCCGCCGCTACCCACCCAGGAGTAGCCAGTCTGCGGAGACTTACACCGGGTTTTCGATATCGATAAACCGGTGCTCCAGCCCAAGTTCCGCAGCCAGATACTCACCCAGGGCTTGCACACCATAGCGTTCTGTCGCGTGGTGTCCTGCGGCCACAAAATCGATCCCGCACTCCCGGGCCACATGCACCGTCTGCTCGGAAACCTCACCGGTCAGGAAAAGATCCGCCCCGGCACTCACGGCCAGTTCAAGGTACGACTGGGCGGCACCGGTGCACCAGGCAACGCGCTTTATTGGCCGCAGCGGATCTCCGATATGCAACGGTTCACGATGGGTGAGGTCACGCACGGCGGCGACAAGTTCCCCGGCCAGCAGGGTCGGTTCGAGGTCCGCAACGTTGCCCACCGGTCGGGCCGCGCTCGGTCGGGCCGCGCTCGGTCGGGCCGCGCTCGGTCGGGCCGCGATCGGTCGGGCCGCGCTCGGTCGGGCCGCGCTCGGTCGGTCTTCCAGAGGAACCAGTGGACCTCCCGGGGGAAACCCGAGCAATCGGCCGAGGCAGGCATTGTTGCCCAACCGGGGGTGAGCATCCAGCGGCAAGTGGTAAGCCAGCAAGCTGATATCATGGCCCAGCAGGGTGCGCAGACGACGACGCTTCATACCGACCACAGGCTGGTCCTCACCACGCCAAAAATACCCGTGATGAACCAGTATGGCATCGGCCTCCCAGGCCACTGCGGCGTCGAGCAGACTTTGGCAGGCGGTCACCCCGGTTACCAGCCGGGTCACTTGCGCCCGGCCCTCCACCTGCAGGCCATTGGGGCAATAATCCTTAAAAGCGGCTGGTTCCAGACAGCGGTCCAGGAACTGCACTAAGTCAGTAAGATCTATGGCCATTTACGGTTCCCGCGTTCTCGCCCAGCTATTCCTGTCAGCCTGTCATCATATACAATGCGGACGCTTACGGGATAGCTCATGAAAAATGTCTTCCAATTCATCACCTGGCCTGCGATCACCGGTTTACTGGCGGCCCTGCTCATTCTGGACCGTTTTGTCCTGCCGCCAGCAGATCGTCAACAGGGGGCGGTTCAGGCTCCGCTGAGTTACGCCCGGGCAGTCGCCCGGGCCAGCCCATCGGTGGTCAGTATCTACACGGCCAAGCGGGTGCCTCAGCGCCGCAGCCCGCTGCTCAATGACCGGGTGCTGGGTAACTTTGCGCCCACGCAACCGCAACGACCAGAGATTCAGCGCGCCCTGGGGTCTGGCGTCATCATGACCGCGGATGGACATATCCTCACGAACAATCACGTCATTGCCGGTGCTGATTCCATTCAGGTCTGGTTGCACGACGGCCGTGGCGCCACCGCCAGCGTCGTCGGTTCAGACCCGGCAACCGATCTCGCAGTCCTGCACATTGACATGCCGGACCTAAGCCCGATCGAACTGGGAGATTCAGATCAGACACGCGTCGGAGACACGGTACTGGCTATTGGCAACCCGCTGAATATCGGTCTTTCAGTCACCCAGGGCATCGTTTCGGCGCTGGAGCGCTACTCGCCGCAACTGCGCAGCTACGAAGAATACATCCAGACTGACGCCACCATTCATCAGGGCAACTCGGGTGGTGCATTGATTGATGCACAGGGTCGGCTGCTCGGAATCAATACCCTGATTTTTACCGCCAGCCAGGGCGGCGGCAGCGGTTACACGGGCATTGGCATCAGCTTTGCCATCCCGGTCAGCCTTGCGGTCTTCGTCATGCAGGACCTGATCGACTACGGGGAGGTCATTCGTGGCTGGCTGGGGGTATCGGTAGATCCGCTGCTGACGGTGGATGGCTCCCGCTATGCCCTGCTGGTCGTGGCAGTGACGCCGGACAGCCCCGCTGCAAAGGCAGGCCTGAGGCTGGGCGACATGATTACCCACATCGACGGGGAGGCGGTGTCAGACGGGCGGATGACAATGCAAAAGATCGGCCGCTTGCGACCGGGTGACAACATCGCTATCAGCGTACTGCGCGAAAAACAGAGCCTGGAGCTGGGTGCGATTATCGGGACGCTCAGTCAGGCACCGGCTGCAAGGGGAGAAGCACCTGTCAGACGGGATCGGTAGTCACGGCCAGACGCAACTCTGCACTGCGTGCGTGAGCCTCGAGCTGCTCGCCTCGCGCCAGCACCGAGGCGATTTCACCCAGCTCGGTTACACCCTGTTTACTGCACATGACCAGCGAACTGCGTTTCTGAAAATCATAGACACCCAGGGGTGAAGAAAAGCGCGCACTCCCGGCGGTGGGGAGCACATGACTGGGACCGGCACAGTAGTCGCCAAGGGCCTCAGATGTGTAGCGACCCATGAAGATAGCACCGGCGTTCTGTATCGCGGGCAGCAAGGCCTCCGGATCCTCGACCGAAAGCTCCAGGTGCTCTGGTGCGATGCGATTGCTCAAGGCAATGGCTTCCGCAAGATCGCGGGTTTGTACCGACAGTCCCCGGTTTGCCAGCGAGGCCGCTATGATCCGGGTACGCTGCATCGAGGGCAGCAGCCGCGCCATAGCCGCGTCTACCTCGTCGAGGTATTCGGGCACCGGGCTCAGTAATACCGCCTGTGCCTGTTCGTCGTGCTCGGCTTGAGAAAACAGGTCCATGGCCACCCATTCCGGGTCGGTCGAACCATCGGCGATCACCAGAATTTCCGACGGGCCGGCAATCATATCGATACCCACCTGACCAAACACCTGGCGCTTGGCAGTCGCCACATAGAGATTACCCGGGCCGACGATCTTGTCGACCGCCGGTATGGTGGCGGTGCCGTAGGCCAGGGCCGCAACGGCCTGTGCCCCCCCGATGGTGAAAATCCGGTCCACACCGGCTATCTCCGCGGCAGCCAGAACCAGAGGGTTCAGCTCTCCTCCGGGCGCCGGCACCACCATAATAATTTCGTCGACCCCAGCCACCCGGGCCGGTAATGCGTTCATCAGTACTGAGGAAGGATAAACGGCTTTTCCTCCCGGAACATAGATGCCAGCGCGGGCCAGTGGGGTGACCTTCTGCCCGAGCAGGTTACCGGCGGCATCCCGATAGTCCCAACTCTGCTGCAGTTGATGCTGGTGGTACTCTCTTACCCGCGCCGCGGCCTGCTCCAGCGCAGTGCGCTGGGCTAGAGTCACGGCATCCAGCGCCGAGCGGCGTTGTGCCGGGTCAATTTCCAACTGACAGGCATCAGTCACCTGCAAGTCGTCAAAACGCGCTGTGTAGTTCACCACTGCTGCATCACCATGCGCGCGCACATCGGCTATGATCCGGGCCACTGCCTCATCGACAGCGCGGTCGAGTTCCGCCTGACCGTGCAGTGAGGCCTTGAGGCGAGACTCAAAATCGTCTGCCCGTGTATCGAGTCGCTGCATTGTCTAGCTAACCTCCTCTGAGCGACTCGCCACTGCCGCGCCGAGGTCATCAATCACCCGCTGGACCAGTCCGTGACGGGACCGCATGGCTGCCTTGTTGACGATCAGCCGCGAGCTGATGGCCGCGATCTCTTCCAACGGCTCCATACCGTTGGCGCGCAGTGTATTGCCGGTGTCGACAATATCGACAATCAGATCCGATAGCGCCAGCAACGGTGCCAGCTCCATTGCCCCGTAGAGCTTGATCAGCTCTGCGTTGACTCCCCGGCAGGCGAAATGGCGTCGCGCTATATTGACAAACTTGGTCGCCACTCGGATCCGCGAGCCGCCGCCTTGCCAGCCCACGGGCCCAGCGGTCATCAATCGGCAGCGCGCGATTCCCAGATCCAGTGGCTCGTAAAGACCGTCGGCACCGTGTTCCAACAGAATATCCTTGCCAACAACGCCGATATCCGCAGCGCCGTGGCGCACGTAGGTCGGCACATCAGTACCGCGAATAATGATCATACGGACCCCGTCCTGGGTGGTAGGAAAAACCAGTTTGCGACTGCTTCCCAGGTCCTCAAGGGGTTCAATACCAGCGTCGGCCAGCAGCGGCAATGTTTCCCGCAAAATGCGCCCTTTGGTCAGAGCAATGGTCAGACCCGGTTGCGTGCTTACCAATCCCACTATGCCCTCACTCCCGGAGGCGGCGAACATCCGCACCCAGTTGCTGCATCTTTTCTTCTATGCACTCATAGCCCCGGTCGATGTGGTAGATACGGTCCACCCGGGTTTCACCATCCGCCACCAGTCCCGCAATAACCAGTGCCGCAGAAGCGCGCAGGTCAGAGGCCATAACCGGGGCACCCTGCAGGCCATCCTGACCGGTTATAATCGCCGTATTACCCTCCACTACAATATGCGCTCCCATGCGGTTCATCTCATGAGTTTGCATCAAACGGTTCTCGAAAACAGTCTCTGTCACCGTGCTCACACCCGTCGCCACCGCATTCATCGCGGTAAACTGAGCCTGCATATCTGTGGGAAATCCTGGGTAGGGAGCGGTTTTGATGCTCACCGCTTTTGGTCGCTGACCCAGCATATCGAGTGCGATAGTATCGCCCTTTACGGTTATTCGTGCACCTGCTTCCTCCAACTTTAGCAGGACTGCATCCAGATACCTCGGACAGGCGTCATGCAAGGTTATGCTGCCCCGAGTGGCAGCGGCGGCGACGAGATACGTACCCGCTTCTATTCTGTCTGGCATCACTGCATAGTGGCAGCCGTGCAATCGCTCGACGCCCTCTATCACAATCGTATCAGTGCCGTGCCCACTAATGCGGGCGCCCATGGCAATAAGACAAAGCGCAAGATCGACGACCTCTGGCTCACGGGCGGCGTTCTCAAGCACGGTCTGCCCCTCGGCGAGGGTCGCGGCCATAAGCAGGTTTTCGGTGCCGCCGACAGTGACTGTCTCCATCACGATTCGGGCTCCCTGCAAGCGGCCACCGATGCGTGCATTGATATACCCGCCCTCAACCTCGATCGTGGCGCCCATGGCCTCCAGACCACGCAGATGGAGATCTACCGGGCGACTGCCGATAGCACAGCCTCCAGGGAACGACACATGCGCCTGACCGAACCGGGCCAGGATAGGCCCCAGTACCAGGATCGAGGCGCGCATGGTCTTTACGAGTTCGTAAGGCGCAGAATAATTGTCTACCCCACTGGCGTCCGCCTCGATATCGAGTTTGTCACCCACAACAACGACCACACCCAGGCACTTGAGCAACTCGATCATGGTGGTGACATCGTGCAGGTGCGGGAGATTACTCAGGGTGATCGGCTCATCGGCCAGTAGAGTCGCAGCCAGGATCGGCAGGGCTGCATTCTTGGCTCCAGACACAGGCAGATTTCCGGCAATGCGGCGACCGCCTTTAATCAGTAGCTTATCCAATGAAATATCCCGATGGGTGCCGGATCAGGCCTGGGAGCGTTCTCGCCACTGATCGGGCGTGTAGGTGCTGATGTTAACGGCGTGAATTCGGCCATCGGCGATATGATCCCCCAGAGCAGCATAGACCAACTGCTGCCGCTTGACCGGACGCAGATCCTTGAAGACTTCGCCAATCACGGTGATATCGTAGTTGGCGCCCTCACCATTGACCTCGACTTGGCAATCCTGCAGGTGCTCCTGCAGCAGGGCGATGACGGTCTCGGCGTCCATAGCTGCTCTCCGGGCTGTAAAGTCGCGGCGCGCGACGACGGGGTTTCGGGCGGGCATTCTAGGAGAAAAACGCACCCATGGCGACACCTTAATCCAAACTAGCTGCCCGGCCACCGCCCATGGCCGCCCCTATCGGTGACCTGACGGGCATCTCGACCGACCGCTCAACGGCCATCCTCCGATCGGACTCAATAGGGGAACACATCAGGGGTCACCGACGCCGTCCAGCTCGGCTGTAGCAGCGCTCCAGTTGTCGATAACCCGGTCCAGGTCACCGTCATACTTTCTCGCTGCCGCCTCAAACTGACCGCGATATATGGCCCCGAGATTGACCGTTTCGATAATCATGTTGCGAAGCTTCCAGTCCCCCGCCTTGTCGCGTCCCATCTGATACATTACTTCATAGGGGCGCGATGCTTCACCGAAAATAAGTTGACGCACGGATACCGTTTGGGCAGTGTCATCGCCGGGGGCCGGCTCGCTCAGCTGGATGCGAGAGCCACCGAAAGCCAGCAAACCTTTACTGTAGGTCCGCACCAGTCCCAGCCGCATCACCTGGGTGAAACGGTCCAACTGCGCCTTCAGGGTGTCGCGGCCCGCCTTGTCCAGTGACCGATAGCGCTCGCTACTGGCGTAATCCCCCATCACTCCCCGGGCAAAGCCCCGAAAATCAATAACCGGATCCAGTACCGCCTGGATGTTGTCGTAATAACGCTGAGGATCCTTGTCGACATAGGCTCCGGCCTCCTCCACCGCAGTCATCACTTTAGCGGTGGTATCCGCTACGACCTGATGCGCGTTGAGCTCAGCGGCAAACGTCGGCCCGCCGTAAACAAGACCGGTCAACGCCACCGCCATCAGGAATGCCAAACCCTGATGACACTGCTTCTCTAACCACGATTCCATTTGCATGCCCCTAATTTTTGCTATCAACACTTGCCGCGCCCTGTATAATCTGCCCCTGCATCTCGACAACCCCTATGCAGGCGAGCGCCAATCGAAAATGGCGATACGCTGCTTGAGACAATAAGGATCACATGCAGTTCAACGCCAACTGCAATACCCACACTTTAACAGGAAATTCGCGCCCATGCTGATAGCGGCAGCGACGATTCTTGTGGGCTTCATTGTGCTGGTTTGGAGTGCTGACTTGTTCGTGGCCGGTGCGGCGTCCATCGCCGAGAACATGGGCATGTCGCCTATCCTTATCGGCCTCACCATTGTCTCAGTCGGAACGTCGGCGCCAGAAATCCTGGTTTCAATTACGGCGGCAATATCAGGTGCCGGAGAGTTGGCAATCGGCAACGCCATTGGCTCCAACATTGCGAACATCGGTCTGGTGCTGGGCGTAACGTTGCTAGTGGCACCCATGTGTGTTCACCAAAATTGTCTTCGACAGGAAATGCCCACTCTGCTCATCGTGACCCTGAGTTGCGGATTGCTGTTGCTCGATGGCGAACTGAACCGGCTTGACGGGTGCCTGATGCTGGGGGCCTTAGTGCTGATCGTGATTCAGATGGTCAGGGGTCAGTCCGCGGACAGTACGCTGATCGAAGAGGCCGGGGAGGAGGAACTGCCCCACCTGCCGCCGGCTCGCGCCTGGATGACCTTTATCGTGGGCCTGGCGCTGCTGGTGGCCAGCTCCCGACTGCTGGTCTGGGGGGCGGCGCAGATTGCGGAAGAGCTGGGTGTCTCCCAGTTGATCATCGGATTGACCATCGTTGCTGTGGGCACCAGTTTACCGGAACTGGCGGCGACTATCGCCAGTGCACTGCGCGGTCATACCGAAATCGCCATCGGCAATGTCATCGGTTCCAATCTGTTCAACTTGCTCGCGGTCATGTCCATCCCCGGGCTGTTTGCCCCCGAGGTTCTCGACGCATCGGTGCTGAGCCGGGACTACAGCGCCATGGCGGGAGCAACCGTCCTGCTGGCAATAGCGATCTACCTCGGCAGCCTGCGGCGGGTTGCACCCGCCGGCCACTCTTACCTCGGGCGCACCGTCGGTACGCTGTTCGTGCTGTACTATGCACTGTATTATTACCTGCTTTACACGACCCTATAGAGTCACCGCATGGGCGACACAGACCACACCGCGTCGGGACAACGTACAATACGAATGGAAGCGGCGGCCGTCGCTGCACTCGAGTCACGGATAAACGCCGACTTCAACCGGGCCTGCGAGCTTTTGCTGACTACACAAGGTCGCGTCATTGTCACTGGCATGGGCAAGTCCGGTCACATTGGCCGACAAAATTGCCGCCACCCTGGCCAGCACCGGGACACCCGCCCACTACGTTCACCCGGGCGAGGCCAGTCACGGCGATATGGGCATGATCATCGCGGAGGATGCGGTGATTGCCCTGTCCAACAGCGGCACCGCCAACGAGATCGTCACCTTGTTGCCGCTGCTCAAGCGCATGGGAACAACATTGATCAGCATGACGGGCAATGCCCAATCCGTACTGGCTCAGGCCTCCGATGTCCACCTCGATACCGGCGTGGAAACCGAGGCCTGCCCTCTGGATCTGGCACCGACCTCCAGCACCACGGCAGCACTGGTAATGGGGGATGCCCTGGCCATTGCCCTGCTTGAGGCACGGGGGTTTTCAGCAGAGGATTTCGCATTTTCACATCCGGGCGGCACCCTGGGCCGCAAACTGCTGCTCAAAGTCGAAGATGTCATGGTTGCAGACGCAGAAATACCCAAGGTAACCGGGAAGACAGTGCTGTCCAGTGCGCTGCTGGAGATCAGCAACAAGGGTCTGGGTATGACCACGGTGATAGACAAAGATGGCTCGCTACTGGGTATTTTTACCGACGGTGACCTGCGCCGGGCGTTGGATGAGCGCACTGATATCAATCACACCGCAATAGCCAGCATTATGACCCGCCATGTCAAAACGATCTCCCGCGGCATGCTCGCCGCTGAAGCGCTGCGCATCATGGAGGAAAACCGCATTTCCTCCCTGGTAGTGCTTGAGGACAATGGCAATGTCGCCGGCGTCCTGCACCTGATGCATCTGCTGCGCGCGGGGATCGCGTGAGCGAAGACCCGGTGCAAAACCCTGCCGATACACGGCTGCGCGCGGCTGCGGTCGAGCTCCTGGTCCTCGATGTGGATGGTGTTCTCACCGATGGCCGCATCTTGTACGGCAGTGGTGGCGAAGAACTCAAGGCGTTTGATATCAAGGATGGATTGGGTATCAAAATGCTCCAGCGCGCCGGCCTGCAAGTCGCCATCATTACTGGTCGTCGCTCGCCGATGGTAGAGCGCCGGGCACAGGAGCTGGGAATCACCCACATCATCCAGGGTCGCGAGGACAAGCGCGCAGCGCTGGCAGAGCTCTGCGCAGACACCGGCCTGGAGCTGACGCATTGCGCCTACATGGGCGATGACCTCCCCGATCTCGGTGCTATTCAGACGGCCGGCCTGGGCATGACAGTGGCGGATGCCACCGCCGCGGTGTGCAAAGCGGCAGATTGGCGCAGCAGCCGCTCTGGAGGCTGCGGGGCTGTGCGCGAGGCCTGTGAGTTTCTGCTCGAGGCCCGGGGTGCCCTCGCTGAACTGGAGCGCAGCTATCAGCTATGACCCGCTCCGGACTGCCGCTTCTTATTATCGCCCTCGTAGGCGTTGCGCTGAGCTTCTTTCGGGACCCGGCCGAATTGATCTCACCCACTGACTTCATCGAAGAACGCGAGCGTGACCTTCCGCAAACCTATGTAGAACAGGCCCGCAGCCTGACCTTCGATGAATACGGCATGTTGACTGAAGTGATGGAAGCTGACCGTGTAGAGCAATACCAGCGACGCGACGAAGCCCTGCTGGTGGCCCCACGATTTTACTCGCACAACGGTGACGACAAAACCTGGTCCGCAAGCGCCGACCAGGGGCATTTTCGGCCCAGCAACGAAACCCTGACGCTGGAGCAAAACGTAGTGCTGACCAACGATATCAGCGGTGGCCGCCTGGAAACCGAGAAAATGACTATCCAGATCGCTAAAAAAATTGCCCATTCCGACGTCCCGGTCGAGATTACCCAGGGACCCAACAGGATGCGAGCCGACGGCATGCATGCCAATCTCGAGCGTGAGCAAGTTCGCATGAGCCCAAATGTAGAGAGCGTTTATGTACGCCAACAATAAACATCTGCGCAAACTGGCCGGCCTGTTGCTGACGGCCTGGCTGTTGGGCGGGCCAGCGGCCGTTTTCGCCCTGGAAACCGATCAGGGCCAACCCATACGCATCACAGCCGATCAGGCCCTGCGTGATGAAAAAAAAGGGGTCACGGTTTACAAGGGCAACGTCCGTCTTGACCAGGGCAGCCTGCATATTGAGGCCGATCGCATCAGCGTCTTCCACGATCGTGAGGAGGCAGACCGGGTCCTTGCCAAAGGCAGCCCTGCACGCCTGCAGCAGCAACCTGAGCCAGAGAAAGGACCCATGCACGCGAGGGCCCGCACAATCGAGTACCTGCGCTCAGTCGGACGGGTATTACTCAAAGGCGAGGCGTTTATTGAACAGGACGGGTCGACCGTCACCGGGGAGACCATAGAATACTTTATAGACGACCAGCGTGTTATCGCTGACTCAGACCAATCGGTAGAGGGCAGCCGGGTCGAGGTTGTTATTCCAGCGCAACAGCTGCAGCAAAGCGATAAAGAAGAGGCCGATAATGGCTCGACTCAGGGCAAGTAATCTCGCCAAGGCCTATCGGGGCAGGGAGGTCGTGCAGGACGTATCGATTGAGTTGGAGAGCGGGCAGGTCGTCGGACTCCTTGGCCCCAATGGTGCTGGAAAAACCACCTGTTTTTACATGATCGTCGGCATTATCCCGGTGGATCGTGGTGTCATCACCATCAATGATGAAGATATCACCGGGCTGCCCATGCACGAGCGCGCCCGCCGCGGCATCGGCTACCTGCCTCAAGAGGCGTCGATCTTTCGTAAACTTACCGTCGGTGACAATATCCTGGCAATATTGGAGACTCGCCCGGATCTGGACAAACAGGCCCGCGTTAAAACTCGCGATCAGCTGCTGGAAGAATTCAACGTCAGCCATTTGCGCGAAAGCCTCGGACAGGCCCTCTCTGGCGGCGAACGCCGACGGATAGAAATAGCCCGCGCCCTTGCCACAGAGCCAGATTTCATTCTGCTTGACGAGCCTTTTGCCGGGGTCGACCCCATTTCGGTCAACGATATCAAACAGATCATCAACCACCTGCGCAAGCGCGGCATCGGCGTGCTGATCACCGATCACAATGTCCGCGACACCCTCGATATCTGTGAGAAGGCCTACATTGTCGGTGAGGGCCACATTATCGCCGCCGGCTCACCCCAGGACGTGATGGGCAACGCCAACGTCAGGCGGGTCTATCTGGGCGACCAGTTCCAGCTCTGAACACCGGAACGAGCCCCGGTTCAGGCCGTCGGGCGTCGGGGCCCGCCTTTCGGTGGAGACAAGATACGCCCTTTGTGATTTGACTAGCAAAAATCGAGCCAGAGTGGTTGCAAGGGATCGTTGCCCGGCGCTACACTCGATACAAACGATCGCTGCCACGACTGAGCCGGCAGGCTTACCCTGGCGTACGGCAAACCCTCACTGACTCGGGCACTGCAATGGGCTCAACGCCTTAATGAAACAGTCACTGCAACTCAAGCTGGGCCAGTCGCTCACCATGACGCCACAGTTGCAGCAGGCCATCCGGCTGCTGCAACTGTCCACCATGGACCTGCAACAGGAAATCCAGCAGGCGCTGGATTCCAACCCGATGCTGGAAGTCGCGGAGGACGAGTCCAATCCCGGAGATGAGTCGGAGTCAGCCTCCGACCGGCAGGCCGAGAACAGCCCCGAGGCGCAGGAGGCAACGCAAGAACAGCCCGGCGAGTGGGAGCAGACACTACCCGACGAACTCCCGGTAGATACCCAGTGGGAAGATCTGCTGCCCTCCTCCTCGGCCCCGATGACCAGTGCGCCAGATGAAGGTGACAACGACTTTGAGGGCCGCAACGCCGTCGGCGAGTCGCTGCAGGAGCATCTTCTTTGGCAGCTCAACCTGACCCGACTTTCCGATACCGACAGGGTAATAGCCCTGGCGATCATCGATGCTACCGACGGCAATGGCCGACTGACGGTCGACCCGGAGGCGCTCTATCTCTCCCTGGCTGCAGAGATCGATATCGAACAGGACGAGGTGATGGCCGTGCTGCATCGCCTGCAGCAGTTTGAGCCGGCTGGCGTGTGCACCACTGACCTGCAGGAATGCCTCCTGGTCCAACTCAACCAGTTACCCGCCGCAACACCTTGGCTTGAACAAGCCAAACTGGTGGTCAGTCGCCACATGAACCAACTCGGCACCAGTGATTTCAACCAGATACTGCGGCGCACCCGGTTGACCGAAAATCAGCTGAAATCTGTTCTCGAGTTGATTCAGTCACTGGACCCGAATCCCGGTCGCACGGTCGGTGAAGAACGTACCGAGTATATTGTACCTGACGTCTTCGTGCGCAAGAAAAGTGATCGCTGGACAGTGGAACTCAATCCCGACATTGCACCGCGGCTGCGCATAAATGCCGCCTACGCAGGCTACATAAAGCGGGCCGACGATAGCGCCGACAACACTTTCCTGCGCGAAAACCTTCAGGAGGCACGCTGGTTCCTGAAAAGCCTGCACAGTCGCAACGAAACCCTGATGCGTGTCGCGACAAAAATTGTTGAGCACCAGCGAAATTTCCTCGAGTACGGGGCTGAGGCGATGAAACCCCTGGTGCTCGCGGAAATCGCCGAAGCGGTAGAAATGCATGAGTCAACCATTTCGAGGGTCACGACCCAGAAGTACATGCACACTCCACGGGGAATCTTCGAGCTCAAGTATTTTTTTTCCAGCCACGTTGGCACAACGGGTGGCGGCGAGTGCTCATCAACCGCAATCCGGGCACTGATCAAAAAACTGGTCGCTGCGGAGAACCCTGGCAAGCCACTCAGCGACAACAAAATTGCCAAGCTGCTGGAAGAACAAGGTATTCAGGTCGCTCGCAGAACGATCGCGAAGTATCGTGACTCGCTGTGCATACCGCCATCTAACGAGCGCAAGAGATTGGTCTAGACTTAGAAAGGCAGTGCAAATCCGGCCCTGCCGGTATCGGCTCGACCCGATTCACAACCAAGAAGGAGCGACTTATGCAACTGAATGTCAGTGGTCACCACGTTGAGGTCACAGAGCCTCTCAGAGAATACGTGGCGAACAAGTTCGAGCGCTTGCAGCGACACTTCGACCAGATCACCAACACAGAAGTCACGCTAATCGTGGAGAAAATGGTTCAGAAGGCAGAGGCCACCGTACACATATCAGGTGCTGACCTCTTCGCCGCCGCAGAATCAGAGGACATGTACGCGGCCATCGACTCACTGGCGGACAAACTCGACCGACAACTGATAAAACACAAGGAAAAGTCACGCGGGCACTGACCCGGCCAACTCATGCAAGCACTAGCAAAAATTCTCACCCCGGGTCGGACACTGTGTCGCGCCCCGGGCATCAGCAAAAAACGACTGTTCGAAACCGTAGCCAGGATGATAGGGGATGATCAGCTTTCGCTACCGCACACTGATATTTTTAACCAACTGATCGCCCGCGAAAAACTGGGTAGTACCGGCCTGGGCGACGGTATCGCGGTACCCCACTGCCGAGTGGACAACTGTACGCAGCCAGTGGGTAGCCTGATTACCCTCGACTCACCCATCGATTTCGACGCTCCGGATGACACGCCGGTGGACCTGCTCTTTGTGTTGCTGGTACCTCAGGAGGCACATCAGCAGCATCTGGATATACTCGCCAGTATTGCCGGCCTGTTTCAGCAGGCCGAGTTCTGCCAGCAGCTGCGCGAAGCACAAACGCCTGCCGAACTGTTCGCCACCGCCACAACCTGGCCCGTCTGATGGCCTGCTCCTCAAAGCAAACACCGCTATGGATTACCCGCACGCCGCCGGAGGCCGCTTGGACCTGATCATTATCTCCGGCCGATCCGGCTCAGGGAAGAGTACCGCGCTGAATCAGCTTGAAGACGAGGGCTACTACTGCATCGACAACCTGCCGCTGGCGCTGCTTCCTGCGCTGATGAAGGAGGTCAGCCGAAGTGAGTTCAAGCACTTTCAGGGAGCTGCGGTCTGTATTGATGCCCGCAATGCCTGGAAAGATCTGGAGAACTTCAGCGACATTCTTTCATCCCTGCCCGCGACGGTAGAATTCAGGATACTGTTTCTGGATGCCCAGGATAGCACGCTGATTAAACGGTTCAGTGAGACCCGCCGCCGGCACCCGCTGAGCAATGAACTGATGCCCCTGGCAGAGGCGATAGAGCGCGAGCGCACCCTGCTGGAGCCCATATCGAGCGCCGCTTCGCTGGTTCTGGATACGAGCCAGATGACACTGCATGAATTATGTGACGCGATCCGCCAACAATTGGTCGGTGGTGCCGCCGGCGTCATGTCGATTCTGTTCAAGTCATTTGGGTTCAAGCGGGGCGTACCAGCGGACGCCGACCTTGTTTTCGATGTCAGAATGCTACCCAACCCACATTGGGTTCCCGACCTGCGACTTAAGATCGGGCTCGATGCGGAGATCGCTCATTTCCTCGAGTCGCAGCCTCTGACAGGGCAACTCTACGAAGACATCTGCCAGTTTCTGGATACCTGGCTACCGCGTTACTCAGTCAGTAACCGCAGCTACATGACCGTAGCTCTGGGTTGTACCGGAGGCCAACATCGTTCAGTATACGTCGCGGACCGTTTGTTCAAACACTACCGGGACCGCTACAAACAGGTGCAGGTGCGACACAGAGAACTGCAGTGATAGAGACTCAGGTTACAATCATCAACAAGCTCGGCCTGCACGCTCGGGCAGCCGCCAAGCTGGTCTCCTGTGCATCGGCGTTTTCCAGCAAGGTTCACGCGGGAACTGACGGCAAGTTGGTCAACGGCAAGAGCATCATGTCGGTGATGATGCTGGCTGCAGCCAAGGGTACGGTTCTGGATCTGAAGATTGAAGGCTCCGACGAAGAAGCCGCGCTGGAAGCGATCAGCACCCTCATTGATAACCGCTTTGACGAGCCCGAGTAATCCTGCATCGCGGCAGCTTTCCACCAATCGCGTTATATATTCCCAGTCGCGTTGTTGTAACCCGGTGTTTACCGGATAATCTCCTGCGGCGCAGATAAATACCGATAGGGTAAACCGCCGAACCGGGGTTGAAAGCGCCCTGACCTAACCACAACCTTCAACCGCAGAGTATGGCAATCATGGTGGGGCAGGCAGAAGCAAGCTCACTGAAGACACTGGACAAGCTGTCACTGGCCATTGAGAGTGGCGCCCTGGCTGATGTGCGCTACATGCTCAATGGTTTGTCGCCGGCCGATGTAGCCCACCTGCTCGAATCCTCCCCACCCAAAATCCGCCATATCCTCTGGAAACTGGTAGAGGTGGAGCAAGAGGGCGAAGTACTCGGGGAACTGAGCGACGAATTGCAGGCACACTTCCTCAGCGATATGGACGCCGCGGAAGTCGCTCTCATTACCGAGGACATGGCGAACGACGACGTCGCCGACCTGCTGCAGCAGGTGCCCGACCGGGTGACCCGCGAAGTCCTCAACTCAATGGATCATCAGGACCGGGCCAGGCTCGAGCAGGTCATGCACTACCCGGATGATATTGCCGGCGGCCTGATGAGCACCGATACAATCACTATCAGGGCTCGCTTTACCCTGGACGTGGTGCTGCGCTATCTGCGCCGACACACGGAAATTCCGGAAATGACCGACAACCTGATTGTCGTCAATCGGGTGGACCAGTTCATCGGCCTGCTACCGCTTCGCACTCTGCTGGTTTCCGACCCCTCGGCCTCCGTACGAGAAATGATGGTGACCGATGTGGAGCCCATCAACGTCAACACACCCGATACCGAAGTCGCACGACTCTTCGAGCGCAATGATTGGGTCTCCGCACCGGTAGTTAACGACAACGGTCAATTACTGGGACGGATTACCATTGACGACGTGGTCGACGTCATCCGTGAAGACGCGGACCACTCCTTCATGTCGATGGCCGGACTCAATGAGGAGGAAGACACGTTTGCACCGGTGCTGAAGGCGGCCCCGAGGCGTGCGATCTGGCTCGGGATCAATTTGATCACTGCATTCATCGCCGCCTCTGTGATTAACGTGTTTCAGGGCACGATTGAGAAAGTGGTGGCGCTTGCCGTACTGATGCCGATTGTCGCCTCGATGGGGGGCATTGCCGGAACCCAGACCCTCACCCTGCTGGTGCGCGGTATCGCCATGGGCCAAGTGGGCAAGAACAACCAGAGCTGGCTGCTGCGCCGGGAGCTGATGATCGGACTGCTCAATGGTCTGCTCTGGGCAGCGGTGGTGGCGGTGGCGGCCTCGCTCTGGTTCAAAGACTGGAACCTCGGCATCATCATCGCCGCGGCGCTGGTCATCAACCTCGTCGTAGCCGCCCTTACGGGGACGCTGCTGCCACTGCTTTTAAAACGGGTAAACATCGATCCGGCCCTGGCGGGAGGTGTCGTACTGACCACCGTTACCGATGTAGTGGGCTTTGTATCCTTTCTCGGCCTGGCGACCGTGTTCTATGCCTGAGCGCAAGCCTTCCGCACCCACTGCTGAATCCTCGGATATCCCCAGCAAGAGCGCCCTCAAGCGACAGATGACCGCTTTGCAGAAACTGGGGGAGTCCTTGGCTGATCTCAGTGACCGACAGTTGTCCAAGATGCCTATTGACGATGATCGGTTGCTTACAGCGATTCAAGAAGTCCGGGAGATTCGCACCCACAGTGCACGGCGCAGGCATTTGCAGTATATCGGCAAGCTGATGCGCGATATTGACACAGAGCCGATGGCCGACGCTCTGGCTTCACTGCACCGGGAGTCGCAGAGCCGTAACGCAGATTTTCATCGACTGGAAGACCTTCGCCAGACCGTACTTGAGGGGGGCGTCGATGGGGTAGAAAAAATATTGGCTCAATGGCCGCAGGCGGACCGCCAACACCTGCGGGCTCTGCTGCGACAGCACCAGCGTGAGGTACAGCAGGGAAAACCGCCAGCTGCCAGCCGCAAGCTGTTTCGCTATCTGCGTCAATTGCAGGAAGAAAGCGAGTCCAGCTGAACGCGGTTGGGGACGACAGCCACGGGATCAGTCTGTGATTTTGTCCGGTATATCCATCGGCCGAGGCATCGGCTCAAGCAGTTCCGCCCGCACCTCGGGCTCACCCTCCACCGAGCGAAACCCGGCGTCCGCTGTAGGAGTCGACTGCGCCTCCACATCAAAGATTCTGCTGAAATCGACCTGCGGGTCGTCCCAACTGCCGGAGATCGAATAGACTGCACTAGTAAGCTGGTTAAACTGCTTTTCGAACACTTTGGAAACAACAAAAACACCGGCGGCAACCGGCAATCCGGCTGCGAGGGCGGCGACCCAGGGCAGATTACTGGCGACCGGGAGGGTTACCACCAATTCCCCGTCAAGATTCTGTTCGGCGACCGACGAGAGGCCAGTGAACTGAAACTCACTGGATGACCCCTGAACGTCAAGTGTCGCCACTTCTATCGTGCCGGCATGCAGCGCCGCCTCGCCAGTGACACTGCGAAACGGTATACCCGATTCAAACATATGGGAGAGGCTGAGCCGAGAGACAATCTCCGCCAGGTTGAGAATGCTCACCACACGCAACGCACCAGAGGCGGCCGGCGGCGCTTTGAGAAAACGACCCGCGCCAACATCAAAGCCAACCAGACCTTCAGCATCAGCCAGCGCGAACTGCTGCGGCGGCCCCGGCCATTGTAATTTCAGATCAAAGGTCCCCTCGCCGGTTTCTATGATTCGCTGGTAATCGAACCGCTGCAGCGTCGTGCCAAAGTCAACAAAATGCAGACCTGCAGTCAGCGCCGTGCGATCGACCTCACCCCGGCGCCACTCGAGTTGGTTGCCGTCTTCGGGCAGCATACGCAAGCCGGCCACTTCACCCACGAGGTCAGTCACCCACAGGACGTCATCCGCTGTGCTCAGCGTAAAATCGAGTTCGCCCAGTTGGCGGTCACCCTGGCTAATGTTGCGCGCACTCACTTTCATAGTCGGCAACTGCCAGTCCTGCGCGTCAACCTGTTCATCACTGCTTTCGAGTTGCTTCATACCGCCAAGGTCCAGGCGGTCTATGGTCAAGCGGGAGCCATCGCCCTCATCCGCCAGTGACAAACTCCCTGCCAACCAATCCAGCTCGGCACTGATTTGCCAGTGGTCCACTCCCCGCTCGACGTTCAGCAGCACATCCTGAAATTCACGCGCCCAGAGGCGCAGTGAGCCAATACCGAGATCGTGCAGACGCAAACGAATGGGGGTATTTGTCCCCCCGAGACCCCGGCCAAACCCGGGACGGGATTGTCCGAGCGCCGCCTGGTCCCGCTGCTCCGAGGATGCTGGAGACAGTTCGCTGGTCGTCCAGGGTCGCAGAAACGTCTGCCAGTCTTGCACATCGGCAACCGGAAGCATTCCGCCCACTGCGATCATGCCCTGCTGCAGCGCAGCCGGGGGCTTGCCAAGGCCTATCGCAACAGCACCCTGCCGGGTTCCAGCCAGGGCCGCATCCAGGAACCATTGCTGCTGCAGCGACAGTTTAATCGTGCTTTCCACAGCGCCCAGTGCCAGCGACACCTCTAGCGGTCCCGCCTCGTCACCACCCAGGGGGGCGGGCAGATTGAGGGTCACTCCCTTGAGATCACTGGCGATGTCCACCTGCACCGGCTTGTCCGCTGCGACCCGTACCTCACCGGAAACTGTCGTTCGGCCGCGCCCGACAGACTCTGCAGGCAAGTCGAGCCAGCGATCGATTTCGGCCATACGCACATCACCGCGGAAATCGATCCGCGTGATGGAGCGAGCAGGATCATAACGCTCAGGACGTCCGCCCGTTGGCGACAGCTGACCCAGCGACAAGACCATGGGCTCGCCCCACAGGCGACCCCGAAGGTCTGATGACGAAAAGCCGCGCTCGGTACTATAACTTATCTCCCCGTCAATCCCGGTAAAGCGCAGGTTTCCAGGGAGAATATCAAGCTGCGCATCTGTCGGACGCGCCCGGACACTCACCCGCGGTGCTTCGGCACTCTCGCTCAGGTTCAGCGCCAGTCGCAATTCACTCTCCAGGCGACCATCCAGCTTCCAGTCATTGAATACGTTGCGAGTGATGTCATTAAGCGGCGATTCACGAATCACCGTCATGGCATCCCCCGCCGGACCCTGCAGGCGACCGCTGATCTGTAGTCGCACCTCACGGTCCGCTCCCATCCAGGCCTCTGCGGACAGCGCGGATACTCGCGTGGCATGCAGCCGGGCATTCTCACTCCAGATACTCACATCCGTGTCGTCGATAAGGACCAGACCATTCAGCGAACTGATAGGCGGCCAGGCGGGGTGATAGGAGAGGCGGGTGTCAGCAACATCAAAAAACAGCTGCACCGTGCGCGCAGCGGATTGGCCTCGTCTGAGGCTACCGCGCCAAATGAAGCCCCCCTCCTCTACCAGGCCATCTCTGACGCTGTCCTGCAACCAACCGTAAAGCGACGGTGGCAGAATAAACGGCAGATACTTGCTGCGGCTTTCTAAATCGCTGTTGCGCACCCCAGCCAGCAGGTCCATTTCCAGGCCCACATCGGTAGGTGTGAGTGGGATATTGAGACCGAAAAGCGCCGCCACATCGCCCTCTGGACCGCGGGCGCTAATCAGCCCGCTGGATAGCACCACCGCGTCATCAAACCAGTCGATATTGACGGTGCCGTAAAGTTCCTTATAGCGCAACGGCTCTTTGTACACCGTGGGGAAATCCAGGCTGGTATCGCGCCCGTCCACGATCACGTAGCCGCCGCCATTGCCCAGTTTCACATACCCCGCGGCGGCACTGGTCCCCGGAGCGCCGTTCCAGGAATCCAGTGCCAGATCGCGGAAATTGGCCACCAGGCTCCACTCTTTTTTCGGACTGCGATAGTCCTCAACTTTCAGCTCCAGGGCGACCAGCTCTCCGCCCGGCTGCAGAATTCTAAACACTTTCTCCAATGCCGGCGGGGTGGGCTCCAGTTCAACCAGAATACGATTTAACCGGGACAGAGCGACCTGTTCCGAGCGCAGCAAAATGGAATCACCACGCAGCCTCATCTCTACCCGCGGCATGATCAATGCGTGTCCATTCCTGACCAGTTGCAGATCCGAGGCAAACAGCGTCCAACGGCCGCGCCGTTCAACCAGGCTGGCATCAAAGGCAATGCGTTCAACGGGCACGCGCCACTCGCCGGCCTCGGGCAGCACCAGCAGGTCCCTGCCCTCAACATGCGCCTCGACGCGCGGCTCACCCTGCTGCCAGGCCAACCACAATTCGAGATCAAGCTCGCCGTCATCAAAGGACAGCGGCATTGGGTCCGGCAGCAGACCCTGCAGCGCCTGCAAATCCACATCAGCCATATTCAGGTACAGCTCGCCGGTGAAGGACTCGGGACGAAACGGATTACCAACGCCCTCGGCGAGCGCGGAGATTCGGGTCCCACCGGAAGACAAAATGGCAGCGCTGAGATGCCGCCTGCCGCCTTCTCGTCGCAGGTCCACATCCAGGCGCAGATCGCGCTCGCTGTTGTCGGGTAAACGCAACTGTAACCGGGCCGCATCGACTTCTATATGCTCACCATTCAGCAGGAAGTCCTGCAACCACTGCACCGGAGCCTCCCCGCCATCCGCAAGGCCAACCAGCGCCAGCCGGCCGTCATCGGCGAGTTCGCCCCGCAAACGCAAATCCTTCAGGGTGAGTTCGCTGGTGTGTAAGTTGCGACTGAGTAACATATGCCACACATCCAGAGTGACACTGCCCTCGCCCAGTTCTATAGGTTGATGGGGGTGACCGGGCAGGGTGATACGCAGGGAAGACAGCACAATCACCGGCGAGAAGGAGTGCCAGCGACCACTGACGCCGCCCGCCTCCACCTTGAAAGGCAACCTGGCATTGAGGATCTCGAGGATATTGCCCTGAACCTCGTCGACGTGACTCATGGCCCAGCGACCGAAGCTGACATACACAGCCAGAGCGACGATCGCTGCGACGATGAGCGTCCAGAGAAACCCGCTCAGTCTGTGGAAAAAAGAGTGTTCCAAACGGTGCATCCAATTATTCAGGTTTACTGGTTATTAGAGCAGTACAATGTCAAAGTGTTCCTGACTGTAGCTCGGCTCCACCCTGAAGCTGATGGTCTTGCCGGCGAATTCTTCCAGATCGGCAACGTTGGTCGACTCTTCGTCAAGAAGGCGGTCCACCACAGACTGAGCGGCCAGTACCATCAGAGTATCATTCTCATAGGCGCGCGCCTCGCGAATTATCTCGCGGAATATCTCATAACATACGGTCTCCGCGGTCTTCAGCACCCCGCGCCCCGCGCACACCGGGCAATCCTCGCAAAGCAAGTGCTCCAGACTCTCCCGGGTGCGTTTGCGGGTCATCTCTATCAAACCCAGTTCTGAGACGCCGGTTATGGTATTGCGGGCCGGATCTCGCTGCATCGCTTTCTCCAGGGCCCGGTGCACCTGCCTGCGGTGCTCCTCATCCTGCATGTCGATGAAATCGACAATGATAATGCCGCCCAGATTGCGCAGTCGCAACTGCCGCGCGAGCATTGCTGCAGCCTCGAGATTGGTTTTGAAAATGGTTTGCTCGAGATTGCGGCGCCCCACATAGGACCCGGTGTTGACGTCGATGGTCGTCATGGCCTCAGTCTGATCTATAATGAGATAACCGCCAGACTTGAGTTCCACCTTGCGACCCAGTGCGCGCTGGATTTCATCCTCTATACCATGCAGTTCGAACAGCGGGCGGGCACCGTCGTAGTGCTCCAGCAGCGGACTGACTTCGGGAATGTATTGTTCACAGAACTCCTGCAGGGCAACAAAGGTCTCGCGACTGTCAATCAGAATCCGCTTCACCGCGGGGCGGGCCAGATCCCGGGTGAGGCGCAAATGCAGCGGCAGGTCTCCGTACAACAGCTGCGCTTTGGTGGCGGCAGCAGCGCGACGCGACACCGCGGCCCAGAGGCGTTTGAGAAACCGCAAGTCGGCCCTGATCTCTTCACCGCCGACACCTTCAGCCGCCGTGCGTAAAATGTAGCCACCGGCGCCCTGCAGCTCTTCAGCAGCCACTCCCTCCGCCAACAAACCCTGTAACCGCTCCCTCTCCGCGCTGTCATCAATACGTTGGGATACGCCCACATGGCTGCTCTGTGGCATATAGACCAGGTAGCGAGAGGACACCGATAACTGGGTCGTCAACCGCGCGCCCTTGCTTCCCAGTGGGTCTTTGGTGACCTGAACGATCAGTTTCTGTCCGTCGTGGACATAATCCCGGATCGCATCGGACTGACGGCTGCGATCTTCTTTACCCTCTCCATTCACCGGAAGAATGTCAGCAACATGAATAAAGCTGGTGCGTTCTGCGCCGATATCGACAAAAGCCGCCTGCATTCCCGGCAATACCCGCACCACTTTGCCGGCGTAGATATTGCCTACAAGGCCGCGGCTGCTGCTGCGCTCAATGTGAATGTCCTGAGTGGAACCGTTCTCGACCACCGCCACCCGGGTCTCCATCGGGGTCACATTTACCAGTATATCTTCACTCATCGTCACTCCCGGGGAGACCGGACAACCCGGTCGTAACACCGTGGGCGACCAGCAGTTGCCAGGTTTCGCACAGCGGCAGCCCCACAACATTACTGTAACTGCCATCAATGCGCCTGACAAAGGCCCCCGCCAGACCCTGTATCGCGTAAGCGCCGGCCTTGTCCCGGGCCTCCCCTGTAGCGAGATAGGTCTCACACTGATTTCGGCTCAGGCTGACGAACTCCACCTCCGTTGTTACCACAATACTGTCTGTGCCGGCGGGGCTGCTCACGGCTACGGCGGTCATCACCTGATGCCTGCGACCACTGAGCCGCGCCAACATCACCAGACCATCCATAGCATCGGCCGGCTTGCCCAGCACATCTCCATCGATAATCACCGTGGTATCAGCACCGAGCACTGCCAGTCGCTCGGCCGGATGCCGGGATGCCACCTCGGCAGCCTTTTCCATAGCCATGCGCTCAACGTAGTCCGCGGGTTCTTCCCCGGCTCGCCTGCTCTCATCTATTGCCGCCGGTTCAGACGGACACACCACCCCCAATTGCGCAAGGAGCGTCAGTCGACGAGGTGACGCGGACGCCAGCAGCAGCGCAACGGAAGCCACTCAGACCACCCGATAGCGGCGGCGCACGCCTCTCAGCAAGGGCAACAGCACCGGCCACAGTAAGCCACTGGACACAGCGGGAAGCAAAAACAGCAGAGACCGTGCGCCAGCGCCCTCCAGGTTCTGCACCCATTGGCAAAACAATTGGTTGATACCCACTAATACAAAGACGATCGCTGCCTGCTGCCACAAACTGAATACACGCAGTCGCTGGTAAAGAATGGACGCCAAAAGAGCCGTGGCAGCCAGCGCCAGCGCGTTCTGACCCAACACGGCACCCTCGAGAACATCCAGTACAAGACCCATTATCAGACCGGTGAATACCCCCACTTTGTCGGGCACCGCGATCGTCCAGTAAATCAATATCAGCGCCAACCACTCGGGTCTTCCCCACAGCAGCCACTGGGGCAGCGGCAGCACAGCCAGCACCAGTGCCAGCACAAAGGTCACCAGAATCACCCAGTAACCGTGCGCCTCCTGCTCAACCACCGGATCGGTCCGCCACATCGGGCGTTTCGCGAGCGCTAAACACCAGGAGAACATGGCGGCTGCGATCCAGAGCGGCGCTGGGCCTGGCCTGTATGCGCGCAAAGGTCTGGCCTGGGTCCCGATCGACACGAGTCACAATCGCGACCGGATAACCCACGGGAAAGCGTCCCCCGAGCCCTGAACTCACCAGCAGGTCGCCCTCGCGGATGTCTGTCGTTGCCGCGATGTGATGGACCTCAAGACTGCCTAGCGTCCCGCTGCCTTCGGCGATCGCGCGCACCCCATTCCGGTTGACCTGAACCGGGATAGAGTGCGTGGTGTCAGTTATCAGCAAGGCGCGTGAATTGAGTTTGCTGACCTCCACGATCTGGCCCATCAGCCCGTTTTCGTCTATCAGCGGCTGGCCGATAACCACGCCGTCGCGCTCACCCTTGTTCAATATCACCTGATGTCTGACAGGATCGGGAGAAACACCAATCATTTCCGCCACCAGCACGTCGTCACGCAGGATCGCACTGGAATTGAGTAGTGAACGCAGGCGCACGTTTTCTGCCTGCAAGGAGGCCATTCGGTGCGAGCGCCCCTGCAACACCAGGCGCTCGCGCCGCAGCCGGTCGTTGTCCTCCAGCAGACTGGAACGGGACTGGAGGCGCGTTTCGCTCCATTCACCGACTCGAGAGGGTATATCGGCAATCCAGTACACCGGTGCCGCCAGGGTATCCAGAGCGGCACGTGTGTTGTCGAGGCTGTTGAAGCGCAGGTCGGCAAGAATGAGTCCGCCCACGACAAGAGCTGCGACCAACGCGCGCGTGCCGAGCGAAGAGTCGTTGATGAATAACGGCTTGATATTAACTCCCGGGGCGAGGCCGCGACCTTGGTCGGGCTCGACGGCAAAATCCAGGCGTTAGTTTACTGCAGTCGAAGCCGCCGGGCTATTCCGACCGGAAGATTACTCAGTGCAGAGCAAGTCGATCGTGTGCCTGTCCATCCGCTCCATCGCGAGACCGCCACCACGAGCCACGCAGGTTAGAGGATCATCGGCAACAATCACCGGCAACCCGGTGTCCTCAGATATCAAACGGTCGAGATCCCGCAGCAGCGCACCACCGCCGGTCAGCACAATACCGCTTTCGGCAATATCGGCGGCCAGTTCCGGTGGAGATTGCTCCAGCGCCAGCTTGACGGCCTGCACAATACTGGCCAACGGATCCTGCAGAGCCTCGAGTATTTCATCGCTATTGAGGGTAAAGCTGCGCGGCACACCTTCAGCGAGGTTGCGACCCCGAACGTCGATTTCCCGCAATTCGCTGCCGGCGAAGGCACAGCCAATTTCCTGCTTGATGCGCTCTGCGGTGGCATCTCCGATCAGACTGCCGTAACGGCGTCGCACGTGGGCTATTATGGCCTCGTCGAATCGGTCGCCGCCAACGCGCACAGAATCCCGGTAAACAACACCGTTGAGCGAAATGATAGCAACCTCGGAGGTGCCCCCACCGACATCCACGACCATACAACCGGTCGCTTCCTCAACCTGCAGGCCCGCACCAATAGCGGCTGCCATCGGTTCCTCAATCAGGCGCACTTCCCGGGCCCCCGCAGCCATGGCGGATTCGCTGATCGCGCGCCGCTCGACCTGGGTAGACATGCAGGGCACGCAAACCAGAACCCGCGGACTCGGCCTGATGAACTTGCTTTCATGCACCTTGGCGATGAAGTGCTGGAGCATTTTTTCGGTAACCTGAAAATCGGCAATAACCCCGTCTTTCAGCGGCCTGATCGCGGTGATATTACCCGGGGTACGGCCCAACATGCGCTTGGCTTCCATGCCGACAGCTTCGATGGTTTTCTGGCCGTTGTGTACCCTGATAGCAACCACCGAGGGCTCATCGAGCACGATACCCTGGTCGCGAACATAAATCAGTGTATTCGCGGTGCCCAGATCTATGGATAGATCATTAGAGAACATCCCGCGCAGTTTCTTCAGCATGAATTCAGACTACCTTGTTAAGGACTGTAGATGGAGGCGACATTTGCATGACATGACCGGACCGGGAGATTCCATAACACTCTCCCCTGCCCACCTTCGGGACTCACCCTGACCCTGCCTGCCCGCTCCCGGGGCGCAGCGGACTCATCTATGAAAAACCAGGGTAATGTTTGAAAGACCGGGGCAACTCGGGTTACATCGATACCATCGATTGCTTCTGCGATTCCGCACACAGCGCCTTTTCCCACTGATGCAGCAAAGACCGGCACCAACCGTTGCCTCTCAATTATTGCCGCAACTGTACCAATGACAGGGATTTTGGGCAAGACGCAAATGTGATACTTTTACGCCCCGCTCAATGTCCCGGAAACCCCCAACATGGCTATCGCGCAAGACGAAATCGAGAAAATCGCCGAGCTGGCCCGTATTCGTATCGCCGCACCCCGGATTGCAGCAGTGACCGACAGCATTGCCGCCATTCTTGCACTGGTTGACGAGCTGCAGACCGTCGATACCGAAAACACCGAGCCCATGGCCCATCCTCTGGATGCAACAGCGGTGCTGCGCGCTGACGCGGTGACCGAGACTGACTGCCGGGAACAGTTCCAGGCTCTGGCACCCGCGGTAGAGGATGGTCTCTACCTGGTACCCAAAGTCATCGATTGATCCCTACGACCGCTACAGGACTCCCTCCACCATGCATACAATGAGCATCGCCCAGTTGCAGCAGGGTCTGCGCGACAAGGCGTTTTCCAGCGCTGAGCTGACCCGCGCCTACCTCGATCGCATCGCTACTCTGGACGCCCGCTACAATTGCTACATCACGGTGGACACTGAAGCGGCGCTGGGCGCCGCAGAGCAGGCAGATCAGCGCCTCGCCACCGGAGACAGCGGCGCGTTGACCGGCATACCGATCGCCCATAAGGATATTTTTTGCACCCGCGGTCTGCGCACCAGTTGCGGCTCGAAGATGCTGGACAACTTCGTACCGCCCTACGATGCCACCGTGATCACCCGCCTGCGAGAACAGGGCGCTATCGTCCTGGGAAAAACGAATATGGACGAATTCGCCATGGGCTCGTCCAATGAAACCAGCTTCTACGGGCCCACGCGCAACCCCTGGAATGACAGTCTGGTTCCCGGCGGTTCGTCAGGGGGCTCCGCGGCGGCCGTGGCGGCTAGACTGGCTCCTGCCGCAACCGGCACCGACACCGGCGGCTCCATCCGCCAGCCGGCGGCGTTTTGTGGTATCACCGGCCTTAAACCGACCTATGGACGAGTCTCCCGACTCGGCATGGTGGCTTTTGCTTCCAGCCTCGACCAGGGAGGCCCCATGGCCGGCAGCGCGCAAGATTGCGCCCTGTTACTCGGCGCAATGGCCGGTCACGACCCGCTGGACTCCACGTCCGCTCAGGTGCCGGTTGACGACTACAGTGCGTCCCTTGAGGAGCCGCTGCACGGGCTGAAAATCGGGCTCCCCCGGGAGTACTTTGGCGACGGACTGGAGTCCGCTACCGCCGAACGGATTACCGCTGCGCTCAAGGAGCTGGAGCAACTGGGCGCGACCCTGGTCGATATTACGCTGGCCCGCACCCAGCTCAGCATTCCGGCCTACTATGTGATCGCGTCCGCTGAAGCGTCGACCAATCTGGCGCGCTACGATGGGGTGCGCTACGGCCACCGCTGTGAGGAGCCTGAAAACCTCCACGATCTCTACACCCGCACCCGGGAGGAAGGTTTTGGTGACGAGGTCAAGCGGCGGATTCTGGTGGGCACCTACGCGCTGTCTGCAGGCTACTATGACGCGTACTACAAAAAAGCTCAGCAAGCGCGGCGACTGATCAGCGAAGACTTCGCTGGCGGCTTTGAAAGCGTTGACATCATTGCCGGGCCCACGACCCCCGGACCTGCTTTCGCCATCGGCGCGAAGTCGAACGACCCGGTGGCCATGTACCTCGAGGATGTCTATACGCTGGCCGCCAATCTGGCGGGTCTCCCCGCCCTGTCTCTGCCGGTTGGCTTCAGCAGTGGCAGACCGGTGGGACTGCAACTTATCGGGCAGCATTTTGCCGAGTCCCGGCTACTCAACGTGGCACATCGCTATCAGCAGGTGACCGACTGGCATTTGCAGCGACCCCCAGACACGGAGGGTATAAGCTGATGCAGTGGGAAACCGTCATCGGGCTGGAAGTTCACCTGCAACTGGCCACCCGCTCGAAAATCTTTTCCGGCTCGGCGACGACCTTTGGCGCCGCCCCCAATACCCAGGCCAGTGCCGTAGATCTCGCCATGCCCGGCATGCTTCCGGTGCTGAATGAGGAGGCCGTACGTTGCGCGGTGCTGTTCGGACTCGGCATTGAGGCGGAGATCGGCCAGCGCTCGATCTTCGACCGTAAAAACTACTTCTACCCGGACCTGCCCAAGGGCTATCAAATCAGCCAGTTTCAGGACCCTATTGTAGGGCGCGGTGTTTTTGATATTCAAATGGACGACGGCAGCACTCGCCAGATTGGTATCACCCGCGCCCACCTCGAAGAGGATGCAGGCAAGTCGCTGCATGAGGATTTCCACGGCCAGACCGGCATTGACCTCAACCGCGCTGGCACGCCCCTGCTGGAAATCGTCTCGGAGCCAGACTTGCGCAGCGCCGCTGAGGCGGTCGCCTATCTCAAGGCGCTGCACAGCCTGGTCACCTACCTGGGCATCTCGGACGGCAATATGGCGGAGGGCTCCATGCGCTGCGACATCAACCTGTCCCTGCGCCGACCGGGAGCAACCGAGCTGGGAACCCGGACGGAGATCAAGAACGTGAACTCTTTCCGTTTTGTGGAAAAAGCCATTCGTCACGAGACCGAGCGCCAAAGTGACATACTGGAAGACGGCGGCAGCATCGTGCAGGAGACCCGGCTCTACGACGCCGAGCGCGACGAGACCCGCCCCATGCGCAGCAAGGAGGTGGCCAATGACTACCGCTACTTCCCGGAACCCGATCTCCTGCCAGTGGTGCTCGAAACGGACTATATAGAGGCTTTGCGCTCGACACTGCCGGAGCTGCCGCCAGCCAAACGGCATCGCTTCATGACCCAGTACGGTCTCAACGCCTATGACGCCAACGTGCTGGCGGACAGTCGCGAACTGGCGGATTACTTCGAGACAGTTGTCGCGAGCAGCGCTGACGCAAAAATCGCCGCCAACTGGGTGCAGGTCGAGCTACTGGGCCTGCTCAATCGTGAGGATATGACCCTCAGTGACTGTCCGGTCAGTGCGCAGGACCTGGGCGGTCTGATTGCGCGTATTTTGGATAATTCCATCTCCGGCAAGATAGCCAAGCAGGTTTTCGAAGCCATGTGGTCTGGCGAGGGTACGGCCGATGAAATTATTGCGGCCCGAGGGCTCAAGCAGGAGAACGACACTGACGCCCTTGGGGCGATGGTCGATGCGGTGATCGCCGACAACCCGGCGCAGGTGGAGCAGTACCTCGCGGCAGACGAGGGCCGGCGCAAGAAGCTGTTGGGCTTCTTTGTGGGCCAGGTTATGAAACTCTCCCGGGGGCAAGCTAACCCGGGTTTAGTCAATCAACTGTTGGCGGCGAAACTGGGCTGACCAAACGGGGGCAATAAGACCATGCGGAAAGACAAAGAAAAAGTCCTGGACGAGGTGTGGACCGAAGACCATGTGAAGAGTTTTCTCGAAGTCCGCCCCCACGACGGCAGCGACGCGGATTTTCATATGCTGCACAAGGCCTACCAGAGTATGCGGGCCTCAGACTTCGAGTTATTTGTCGGGTTTTTCACTGCCCAGCAGCGCAATTTGGCGGCGACCAACCGTCGCGGTCAGACCGTGATGGATATCGTTAGCACCCACCGCCACGGCGCGGAATACGCCGCGATTCTGGAGGCTGCGGGCAGCGGCCCAGATCAAACGCCGTCATAGGGTACCCGGCCTTTTGTGAAGCGTTCACGGTTGGCGCGCTTGCTCTCCTCGCTCTTGCGCAACAGTATATAGACCGCTCCCGTGCCGCCGTGTTGAGGCCGGGCACTGTGAAACGCCTGCACCACGTCGAGCTGCCGCAACCAGTGATCGACACAGCCTTTGAGCACCGCAGCTGCCTCGCGCTCTCCCTGGCTGAGCCCTTTACCGTGGATCATTTGCACACAGCGCAGGCCCAGTTGGTGAGACTCCTCGATAAATTCGAACAGTTCCTCTCTTGCCCTGGCCACCCGCATCCGGTGCAGGTCAAGCCGCGCCTCCATCTCATAGCGACCCTGCTTGAGCTTGCGAAAGACTCCGTTCTGAACCCCCGGCCGTTTGAAATCCAGTACATACCAGGGGTCCAGCGGCTCAATGGGCACATCGCTGAGGGTGTTGCGGTCGGGGCCGGTATTTTCCACCGCAGCCTGACGGCGCACCTTCAGAGAGGAATCGGCATCGCGGCCTCGCTTGCCCGGCCTGGCCGCTCGCGGCTCCCGCGACAGCGGCAGCACATCGGCCATCTCCTGGCGGAAAACCTCGTTCTCATCGTTATTCATAAGCTTACTACCTGCGCTGAGTAGCGTATTATACCGTTCGACATTCGAAAAACTGATCTGTTGATGATCGCGGCAAAAAAAACTGCTGATCCCGCCAGCTGCCCCCGCTGCCGGAGAGACAACCGTTGTGCCGTTGTGGCCGGTGCACCGGTGCAATCCTGCTGGTGCTATGGCCAGACTGTGAGCACAGCGGCGCTAAAGGCCCTGCCTGCGGATCAGCGAGACCGCGCCTGCCTGTGCCCGGCCTGTGCCCTCGCCGAAGGAGACACCCACCTTGCAAGGTAATGCCGTTATCGGCGCCGGTTATCTCGTCCGCGGCGCCAAGATGCTAACCCACCGCAAATTGCGCCTGTTCGTGATTATCCCGCTGCTGGTCAACGTGGTGATCTTTGCCAGCCTGATCGGCCTGGGCTATAGCTACCTGAGCGGCCTGATTGCAACCATGCTGGGAGCGATACCGGATTGGCTGGGCTTTATCGCCTGGATTATCTGGCCGCTGATCTTTCTGACGGTAGGCCTGGCAGCCGGTTACGTATTTACCGCCGTCGCTTTGATCATCGCCTCACCTTTCAATTCGCTGCTCGCCGAAAAAGCCGAGGAACTGATCACCGGTGAAGAAGTACCCTCGCTGGAGGGCCTGGGCGCCGCGCTCATGGAAGTGCCTCGGGCGGTGGTGCGAGAAGTCATCAAGCTGTTGTACTACGTGCCGATGGCACTGTTCGTACTGATCCTGACTTTCGTGCCCGGCATTAACACCCTTTCGCCGCTGCTCTGGTTTCTCCTGGGCGCCTGGATGATGAGCATTCAGTTTGTCGACTACCCGATGGACAACCATCGACTGGGCTTCGCAGAGGTAAAGGAAGCGGTTCGCGAGCGGCGTTTGAGCAGCCTCGGCTTCGGTGGCCTGGTGGCCCTGTGCACCAGCATCCCGGTGATCAATTTTTTTGTGGTGCCAGCGGCCGTGGTCGGAGCGACCCTGCTATGGTGTGAGGAGATGCGCTAGCACCCGTTCGCCCGCGCTCCTCATCTCGGCCCGCGGGCAACCGGCGCTGTCACAATGCGCCGCTAGCCTAGCAGTTCCTTCGGGGGGTGCGTACATTCGAGCTTCTGGCCCAGCAGCACCTCGAGATCGGGCAGCAAAAAGGCATCATCTTCACTGGCGAAACTGATTGACGTTCCGCTGGCACCAGCCCGACCGGTGCGCCCGATGCGGTGCACGTAGTCTTCGGGGTCTTCCGGCAGATTATAGTTAACCACGTGGCTGACCCCATCTACATGGATACCACGCCCTGCCACGTCGGTAGCCACCAGCACTTTGATTGACCCATCCTTGAATTGCTCGAGGGTCTTGGTGCGTTTGCCCTGAGGAATCTCTCCGGAAAGGATACCGCAGGAAACCCCGGATTTTCGCAAGCGCTCGTGCAAGCGTCGCACCTGATCGCGCCGATTGGCAAACACGATGATACTGGTGGCGTCATCGCTGCGAATCAGGTTATTCAGGATGCGGTAACGCTGTTCACTGCTCACCAGGTAAATCTTCTGGTCTACAGAATCGGTGGCGACATGCTCGGGCTCGATCTCCACCGTAATCGGTTCGTAGGTCCACTGCTGAGACAGGTTGATGATGTCCTGGGTGAAGGTCGCGGAGAATAGCAGGGTTTGGCGGTTTTCCTTGCGCGGTGTGGCCCGCACGATGCGTTTGACCTGCGGGATGAAGCCCATATCGAGCATCCGGTCTCCCTCATCGAGCACCAGAATTTCAATATGATCAAGGTACAGGTCCCTGCGCCCCATGAAATCCAACAGGCGTCCGGGGGTGGCGACCACCAGGTCCACTACATGGTTCTGCAGCCGGTTGAGCTGTTTCTGATAGTCCATTCCCCCGATGAGGCTGACCACTTTAAGGCCGGTGTGCCGGGCCAGGTCTTCCGCATCAGCGGCGATCTGCATCACCAGTTCACGGGTGGGTGCAATCACCAGAGCGCGGGGTTCCCCCACGAACCGCTCCCCCTCGATGGGGTGGCAGAGCATA
This sequence comes from uncultured Gammaproteobacteria bacterium, assembly GCA_963840725.1. GTDB lineage: Bacteria > Pseudomonadota > Gammaproteobacteria > Pseudomonadales > Halieaceae > CAVWDU01. Next base: position 160,125 of record CAWIZY010000004.1, read on the forward strand.
TCGTTGAAGGCGGTGATCAGAAATGCGGCGGTTTTCCCGGTACCTGTCTGGGCCTTGCCGATGGCGTCGTGTCCCTGCAGAGTCTGGGGCAAAATGGCTGCCTGGATCGGCGAACAATACTCAAAGCCGAGCTCGGCGATCCCGCGCATGAGATCGTCTTGCAGGCCCAGGTCATGAAAGCGGGTCTCGCCCTCTTTGGCCGCCACCTGAAAATCGTCGATGCTCCATTCCGGCTCCACCGGCTTGGCGCCACCACGACGGCGCCTGCGTTGGCCGCTCTTGTGCTGACTTTTGTCGACGGCCTGTGAGGCTGGCCCTGCCCCCTGAGGTACGGCATCGCCGTGCGATGGTGGTTTGCTTGCGGTGGCTCCCTGGCCGCCGGTGCCCGTCCCTCCGGCACCCTCTACTAGACTTTTGATCAAACCGATGCTGCTCCTGACTGCTCAAAAAACGCGCTAGTCTATCACTTATTTGCGCTGCTGTGAGGAGTAGGATCATCAGTTGCATCACGCAGCGTCTCTCGGGGTGTGGCGGCTATCGATGCTGCAGTGGCTATCAGGGTGCGGCACGGCATGACGACAAGCCATGACGACCAGGCATCAGCGGTTGCGTGGGAACAACAGGGAGAGATAGTAATCGACGCTGACAAATCGTCCACCGCCGGTAAACAGCAATGTGAACAACATGATCAGATAGGTGACAGCAAACTCGATGCCGTTCTGCAGGATCGCGAAACCACCTTTGGCCGTGAGCCAGCTATAGTTGCCATGCTCTTGCAACAGCGCTTTAGCTCGGTCCAGGCGGACCGCAACCTCAGCATCACTGGACTGGGCAATTGCAAACCAGCCATGGTCCCAGTGCACCGCAAAGATCGCCACCAGCATGGTCATCATCAGCGGTATCGAGATCCACCGGGTTGCCAGACCAATCAGCAGTAACCATGCGCCGATAAATTCTGTGTAGGCCGCCAGATGGGCCAACAGGGAGGGCAAAGGCAACCCAAGGCCCCACTCGGTATTCCCGAACCAGGCAATAGTGCTGTCTATATCGGCCAGTTTCTGACGGCCGGCATACCAGAACGGATAAGCCAGGTAGAGGCGCAACGCCAGGGGGGCAAGCCCGTCGAGGTATTGCAATGTGCCAAAGATCGCGTCGTGCACACTGTAATACCAGCGGACGAGTACATTCATTGGAGAACTCCCTGTATGCTTGCGTTCTCCTGTGACAACGGGAGCGCCGAAAAGGTTTCAACTCCAGCCTGGATACCTGCCAATAATCGCCCCAGTTCGCAACGAGGAGTGCAATGGAGGCCAATAACCGGAAATCGATGGCTGCTGAATGGCGCGCGATGATCGCCATCGCCTGGCCCATGTTCATTGCCCAACTGGCGCTGATCGGCACCGGTGTTGTCGATACCATCATGGCCGGCCACTACGGGGCCACGGACCTGGCTGCCATTGCGATCGGCTACAACATCTGGCTGCCCATCTACCTGTTTTTCGTGGGTGTCATGCTCGGCGCCACTGCCATCGTGGCCCAGGATTTTGGTGCCGGGCGTCTGCAGGCAATCCGCGATTCCCTGCCTCAGTCACTGTGGCTCTCACTCCTGGTAGGACTGATCGCCGCCCCGCTGTGTTATTTCAGTGATCCTCTGCTCAGCCTCCTCAACCTGGACACGGTTACCCGCGTCAAGAGTCTGGACTATCTGCAGGCCGTGGCTTTTGGCATGCCCGCCGCTGCAGTGTTTCAGGCACTGCGCTGCCACACCCAGGGCATAGGCATCATGAAACCTTTCGCCATCGCTGCGGTGATCGGCTTCTGTGCCAACATCCCGCTCAACTACGCCCTCATCTACGGACGACTGGGCGCACCCGAGCTGGGTGCCGCAGGCTGCGGCTGGGCCACTGCCATTTCCATGTGGCTGGCACCGGTGCTGATCACATTTCACATCACCCGAGCGGAGGCACTCAGACCCTATTTGCCCCCGGCCCGATTCGCTTCACCTCAAGTGGCCGCCATGGCGGCCATCGCACGGATCGGGCTGCCCATTGGCGCGACCCTATTCCTGGAGGTGGCGGTTTTCTCGCTGGTAGCGCTGATGATCGCCACCCTGGGTAACACCGCAATGGCCGCTCACCAGATCGCGTTCAATGTTTGGGATGTCATCTACATGCCCTTGATCAGTATCGGCTCTGCGATGGCGACCCGTATCGGTCACGCCATCGGCGCTGGTGACCGTGACGGAGTCGGGGTTTCGATTCGCTGCGGCAGCCTGGCGACCCTCGCAGTGGCTCTGTTGTGTATGCTGGTCTTGCTAACGGCGCCCGTGCCTATCATCAAGGTGTACACCGAAGACCCCGCGATTCGCAGCATAGCGGTAGCCCTGATCAGGCTCGCGGCGCTGTTTATCCTGCTGGACGCAGTGCAGGTGGCCGCCTCATTCAGCCTGCGCGCCTTCAAGGAGACCCGCTACCCGTTCCTGGTGATGTGCCTCGCCTATTGGCTGTTGACCCTGCCGCTGGGCTACTGGTTGGGCCTGGTGCGCGCAGAGGGGGAACTGGATGGCACCCTCGGATTCTGGCGCGCGATGATTATCGGGATCACAGTGTCCTCGGTGCTGATCGTCTGGCGCCTGCTGGTCGTACTGCGCAGGCCGCTACCCGACGATTTGCCAGACAGTCAGACGCCGGGGGCGTTATGACCCGGCGCTGAGACCACCGCTCAACTGCGACGCAAGGCAGCACAATCAGGGCAGGACTCTCGCACCGGCAGCGCCAGACGGTTGACCGCCAGGTTGCGTAAATCCAGCATCAATACGCTGCCGCGCAGCGGCTCACCGTAGCCGCTCAACAGCTTCAGTGCTTCCAGGGCCTGCAGTGACCCCAGTACCCCCACCACCGGCCCCAGCACACCGCTCTCACTGCAACTCAGTGCAGTGTCGCTACCCTCCCGGGGGTACAGGCAGCGGTAGCAGGGACCGCCCCGAGCCGGATCGAACACGGCCACCTGCCCCTCGGCTCCCACCGCTGCGGCCGAGACCAGGGGCCTCGCGGCGGCGATACAGGCCCGGTTCAGTGCAAACCGGATGGGGAAATTGTCGGTGGCGTCCACGACCAGATCCACCCGTGGCACCAGGGTCGCGAGGTCTCGCTCACTCAGCCGGCGCTGGATAACTTCCACCTGGCAGTCGGCGCTAAGTGCCTTGATCGCGCCGGCGGCAGAACAGGCCTTATTGCTACCGATATCCGCTTCTGTATGCGCCAGCTGGCGCTGCAGGTTGGACAACTCCACCGCATCGCCATCCGCGAGTAGCAAGCGCCCCACCCCTGCCGCCGCCAGGTAGAGCGCGGCGGGGCTGCCCAGGCCACCCAGGCCGACGACAAGCACCGCAGCAGCAGCCAAACGCTCCTGGCCAGCAACATCGAAATCTCGCACCAGAATCTGCCGCCCGTAGCGCTCCAACTGCTCGTCATCCAGCACCCAGACATCCCCCGCTCACCCGCTCCAGTCCCGCAATATCGCAGCGTGTCTGTACCTGCTGGAAGCCGGCAGCCGACAATAGCTCGCGCACCGATGGGCCCTGATCATGGCCGTGTTCCAGCAACAACCAGCCCCCTGCATGCAAGTGCAGACCCGCGCCGTCAACCAATATAGCCAGGTCAGCGAGGCCCGCCCGCGCAGCCACCAGCGCGTCGGTGGGTTCGAAGCGGACGTCGCCGCGCTGCAGATGGGGGTCACCCGGGGCAATGTAGGGAGGATTGCCGACCAGCAGCTGAAACCGCCGGTCGCTGAGTGCCTGATACCAGTCGGACTCAAGGAACTGGACGCCAGGCAGGTTGAGCCGCGCAGCGTTGTCCCGCGCGACGCTCAAAGCCTCGCCGCTGGCATCCACAGCGGTTACGAGCCAGTCCGGACGCTCTGCGGCCAGGGCCAGAGCAATAGCCCCGCTCCCGGTGCCCAGATCCAACACCGCGGCCGCGGCGGGTAGCACCAGCTCCAGGGCCCATTCCACCAGCAGTTCCGTTTCGGGGCGCGGGATCAGGGTGCTCTCATTGACCGTGAGTGGCAGGGACCAGAACTCACGCTGACCCGTGAGATAGGCCACTGGTTGCCCGTCCGATCGCGCGCGCAGCAGTTGTCGGTACTGTTGGCCTTGGGTATCGCTGACTCGTGTCTCCGGCCAGCCGTACAGCCAGGTCCGTGACTTGCTCACACAGTGACAGAGCAGCACTTCCGCATCCCGTCGATCTACGGACTGCGCCGCCGCAAGCTGCAGCAGCTCGCGCACCGTCGCCATCAGTCCTCTGCCAGGGCTGCCAGCAGGTCCGCCTGGTACTCCCGGCGCAGCGGATCGATCACCGCCTCCATGTCCCCTTCCATCACCTCGGACAGCTTATAAAGCGTCAGATTGATCCGGTGGTCGGTAAGTCGGCCCTGAGGAAAATTATAAGTTCGGATGCGGTCAGAGCGGTCGCCCGTGCCCACCAGGTTGCGGCGCTCGGCGGCCTGGGCCTCGGCTTGCTGGTCCTGGGCACTACTCATCAGCTTGGCCTGGAGCAGGGACATGGCTCGCGCACGGTTCTTGTGCTGGGATCGTTCATCCTGGCACTCCACCACGATCCCGCTGGGCAAGTGAGTCAGACGGACAGCCGAATCGGTCTTGTTGACATGCTGCCCACCCGCACCGGAGGCGCGGTAGGTGTCTACCCGGAGGTCGCCCTTGTTAATCTCGATCTCGTCCACTGCCTCGGGCTCGGGCATGATGGCCACCGTGCAGGCCGAGGTATGAATACGGCCCTGTGATTCAGTCTCAGGTACCCGCTGCACACGGTGCGCGCCGGATTCAAACTTCAGCCGGGCATAGACGTCCCGCCCCTCGACCCGGGTGATGACTTCTTTATAGCCTCCGTGCTCGCCGGGGCGCTCGGATAAAACCTCGATCCGCCAACCCTGGCGCTCCGCATACCGCGTGTACATGCGCAGCAGGTCGCCGGAGAAAATAGCGGCCTCATCGCCCCCGGTGCCGGCGCGAATTTCCAAAAATACGTTGTTGGAATCGCGTGGGTCCCGGGGCAACAGCAGGGTCTGCAACTCCCGCTCGAGCGCCTCCAGACGCTCACCACCGCTGTCCAGTTCCTCCCTGCCCATCTCCTGCAGATCGGGGTCACTCTCCTGGAGCATCAGCCTGGCCTCATCCAGGTCACGTTGGACCCGGGTGTAGTCTGCATAGCACTTGACGACCGTTTCCAGTTCGGAGTACTCACGCGAGAGTTCACGAAACCGATTCTGATCGGCGATCGTCTCGGCGTCACCGAGCAGCGCCGACACCTCTTCATGGCGATCGGTCAGCGCATCCAGTTTGCCAAGCAGTGAGGCTTTCATTGCAGAGTGGGTCGCAGCCCTTCGGTATTCGCGGCTGGCCCTTCACTGCCGTCCAGGGTCGGGGCGGCCCGCTCAGTGGCGGCAGGGGGCGCCTGGGATTCCCCTGCGGGCGGCAAGCCCAGCAGTCGGCGGGCGCTGTCCAACTGGTCCTGACGGCCCTTGGCGCTGGCGCGTTTCAGTCCAGCAGTAGGTGCGTGAATCAATTTGTTGGTTATCCCCCTGGCGATCTGGTTCAGCACTTCTCTGGGGTCTTCGCCGCGACTGAGTGACCGCAGAGCCCGCTGCAGCTCGTGGTCGCGCAAACGCTCCGCCATCATCCGGTATTCCTTTACCGTATCAACCGCCGCCAGGCTGCGCATCTCTTCCATGCAAAGGGCCACACCCTCGGCAATAATGGTGTCTGCCTTGCCGGCCTCACTCTGCCGGTTGCGCAGATTCTCGTCGACGATCTCGCGCAGATCATCAACGCTGTAAAGATAAATATCGCGCAGATCGCCCACCTGTGACTCGATATCACGGGGTACTGCGATATCGACCATCAGCATAGGTCGGTGCCTGCGGGCTTTGAGTGCCTGCTCAACCGCACCCTTGCCCAGGATAGGCAGCTGGCTGGCTGTTGAAGTGATGACGATATCGGCGTGGGGCAGTGCCTGCGGTATGTCTGCCAGCAACACCGCCTCAGCGGAAAACTTCTGCGCCAGTTCTCGGGCCCGGCCGAGCGTACGGTTGGCAATCACGATTTTCTTGACCCCCGCGTCGATAAGATGGCGGGTCACCAGCTCGATCGTTTCTCCGGCTCCGACCAGCAACGCGCTGCAGTCACGCAGGTCAGAAAAGATGTGTCCGGCCAAATTCACCGCGGCATAGGCTACCGAGACCGGGTTCTCGCCGATAGCTGTATCGGTACGAACTCGCTTGGCGACACTGAAGGCACGCGGAAACAGACGCCCAAGTTCACTGCCGACAGTGCCGGCATCCCGGGCCACGGCAAAAGCCGACTTCATCTGGCCAAAAATCTGCGGCTCGCCCAGCACCATCGAATCCAGCCCACTGGCCACCTGCACAATGTGCTGCAGTGCCGCCTCCCCCTCGAAGTGGTAGGCGCTTTGACGCAATTCCCCAACTGACAGGTGATGATAATTGGCCAACCAGTCGATGAGTTGCATCGCTTTGCCGTCGAGGGACTCCCTGGCAGGGCCGATCGCGTAGATTTCCGTTCGGTTACAGGTGGAGAGGATAACCAGTTCCTCGCAGTTCGCCGCTGCACAAGCATCTACCAGCGCTTCACTGGCCTGCTCGGGAGCAAAGGCAACCCGTTCGCGGACTTCAACGGCTGCGGAGTTGTGGTTGATGCCAAGGGCAATCAGATTCATCGGGCGTTAATGTCCTGTGCGGTTGGTTCGCATGGTTGCAGCGCGTTCTGAGTCTGCCGCCGGCACGCTAGCCGCTGCACAGGGCTGTCGCGGCACTAAGGCCAGCAGCCCGTTGCACGCGGCAGTTCCGCCTGTGCGTCCGCAAGATTAAAGGTTCCCCCGATGCGGTGCAGATCTCAAAAATGCAGGCAGGGTCACCCCTCAGTGCGGCAAAGCTCCCAGCGTTGGCACCTTACCATGTTTGCCAAAACCGCCGCAATTTTAACAAGTTAGCACCCGCCGCCGCCTGCTCGAACAAGATCTGGAAACCGCATGGACACGGCCTTGGGTTTAAGCCATTTTCTATGTCATTATTAGCAGTCGTACTTAGCTGGACCCACACCGTTGATGATCCGTATCACCTCTCTTGCCCTCATCCTGCTGCTCGCCGCCTGCGCCAGCCAGGTGCCGGACGAATCTGCGATGGTGCCCGTTGTGCCGCAGCCCCCGGCAGAGCCAGCCCCTGTGGTTGAAAGATCTATCCCCCCGGACAGTGTCTATGCCCTGCTGGTAGCCGAGTTCGCCCTGCGCCGTCAGGCGTACGACTTTGCGCTGGATCGCTACCTGGAACTGGCACCCGTACTGCGCGACCCCGGGGTCAGTGCCCACACCACTCACCTCGCCCAGTTTCAGCGCCGGGAGGCCGATGCATTTGAAGCAGTGTCTCTGTGGGCCGAGTTGGAGCCCGGCAACGTGGAAGCCAACTCGACGCTGGCCCTGCTCCTCGCCCGACAAGGCCAAACCGTTGCAGCGGCGGCGCACCTCGGAGCGGTAGCGCGCAACGGCGGTAAAGCCAACTTTCCGGTCCTGCTCAACGGGTTCTCACAGCTTAGCCCCCAGCAACAATCCGAGCTCACGGCTAACATCAATGCACTCGCGGTGGAGTTCCCGCAGGACACCGAGCTGCTGCTGGCCCAGGCGCTGCTGTTGGATGAACTGGGCCAGGAAGAACAGGCGGTGGATACGCTGCAGACCCTTTTTGACCTCGACCCCCAGAACAACCAGGCCGTGCTACTGGAGGCTAAACTGCTGCAGGAGACCGGTGCCAGGAGACCCCTGCGCCGCCTTGAGGCCGTACTGGAAGACGAGCCTGAAAACAGCAAGCTGCGGCTGCAATACGCCAGGATGCTCACCCGTGACGATATGGAGGCGGCGCGCGAGCAGTTTGAGATTCTCGCTTCCCAGGCCCCGCAAGACAGCCAGCTGCTGCTCTCCCTGGCACTTATCAACCGGGAAATCGGCGATAACCTGACCGCGAAGGCCTATTTGCGACGGATGCTTGAACTGCGGCAACAGGAAGGCCAGGCACATTTTTTCCTGGGCCAGATCGCAGAGGATGACGGCGAAGTCGAGAGCGCTCTTTACAATTACACCAAGGTGAAGGATGGCCGTGAGTTCTACAGTGCCAATGCGCGTATCGGCCAGATCTATCTCGACCGAGCCCAGGCAGAGCAACTCAGCGCCTATTTCAACCAACTACGCAGCCGTTATCCGGATCGCAGTGAGCGACTCTTTGGTATCGAGGCCGACCTCCTGAGCCGGTCGGGAGACCTGGACAACGCCGTGGCGGTGCTGACGCGCGGGCTCGATGAGTTACCCCAGTCGGCATCCATGCGCTACACTCGCGCGATGCTGGGCGAGCAGCAGAACAATCTCGCGCTACTGGAAAGTGACCTCCGGGCGATTATCGCCAACGACCCGGATAACGCCACCGCACTGAACGCACTGGGCTATACCCTGGCTGACCGCACCCAGCGCTATGACGAGGCCCAGGCACTGATCAGCCGCGCCCTCGCCCTGCAACCGCAGGAGCCTGCCATTCTCGACAGCATGGGCTGGGTGCTCTATCGCCAGGGTGACTACCAGGAATCTATCCGCTATCTCAGGCTGGCCTATGAGAGCTTTCCCGATCCCGAGGTGGCGGCGCATCTGGGTGAGGTGCTGTGGGCCAGCGGTGACACCAGAGCCGCAATGGAGGTCTGGGAACACGCCCTCGAGAAAGACCCTGACCACCAGGTGCTGGTGAGCACCATCCGCGCGCTTGCGCACCCGCGAGCCGGCGACTCCCACTTAGTGCACCGCCTGCCCGTCCGCATGGGGGCCCGGTGTTTCATCCACTTGCTGCTCACCGTTACCCTGGTTGGCTGTGCCCTGCAGGGTGGCGCCCCACAGCAAAGCCCGGGGTGGAACCAGCGCATCATCGAACTGAGCCAGTTTGACCAGTGGCAGGCAGAGGGCAAGCTGGCCCTGCGCACGGCCGATCGCGCCGAATCGGTGAGTCTGAACTGGGAGCAAAGGCGATTGCAGACCCGGCTGCGTTTGAGCGGGCCGATGGGCCTCAACACGACCAGCGTCTACAGCAATGGCAGTATCCTGGAGCTGCGAGAGGGTGACGAAGAACCGCGCCGCTGGGACATATCGAGCCCCGAGGCCATGGCAGAGAATACGGGCTGGGACCTGCCCCTGCAGGCGCTGCCGCACTGGCTCAAGGGCGTGCCCAGCCCCTCGGACGATGTGCACGGCCTGGTACTCGAGGACAACCGGGCCAGGAGCTTTCTGCAGCATGACTGGCAGGTAGACTACCAGGAATACCGCCAGTTTCAGGAGCTGACTCTACCCACTCGACTACAAATCTCCCGGGGCGCCACCCGGGTGCGCCTGATCATTCGCCAGTGGACAGCGCTCGCCGAATGAAGCTCTCAGATGCCCGCACCCGCCAAACTCAACCTGTTTCTGCATATTACCGGCCGCCGGCCAGACGGCTACCACAGCCTGCAAACGGTTTTTCAGCTACTGGACTGGGGCGACAGCCTGCGACTTCGACACCAACGAAGCGGGGTCAGTTACCCTGGACTGCGGCGGCACAACCTGTGATCTGGACGATAACCTGATCCTGCGGGCGGCCCGGGCGCTGCCGCCTTCGGACCGCGGAGTGCACATATCAGGCTCCACAAACATATCCCCGCCGGGGGCGGGCTGGGCGGGCGGCAGTTCCGATGCCGCCACCACACTACTGGCCCTCAACCAGCTCTGGGGCCTCGGCCTGGCAACCGAACAACTGCAGGCCATCGGCGCCAGCTGGGCGCCGACGTACCGGTATTCGTCGCTGGCCACAGCGCCTGGGCGGAGGGCATTGGCGAGCAATTGACGCCGCTGGAACTGCCCCGGCGTTGGTTTCTGGTGGTCGACCCGGGCTGCGCGGTGGCTACAGCGGAAATATTTTCCCATTCGTGAATTGACACGAGACACCTCTCCGATCAAAATAGCCGCCGTTTTTGAGGGGTCCTTCCCGAAACGATTGCCAGCCTGTTGTCAGGCGCCTTTATCCTGAAATAGATAAAGCTTTGAATTGGCTTGAAAATTTTGGGGAGGCCAGGGTAACGGGAACCGGTGCCTGCGTGTTCGCCAGCTTCGCTACGGAGAGTGAGGCGCAGAGCGTACTGAAGCAGGCTGCCGGCACATTGGCACGGGATACGTGGCCCAGGGAGTCAACAGTTCCCCGCCATCGAAGCACTGAGTTAAACACCGACAAGATTATTGGGGTGTCGCCAAGTGGCAAGGCACCGGGTTTTGATCCCGGCATTCGCAGGTTCGAATCCTGCCACCCCAGCCATATCGCGTCGCGGCGTTCTGCCAATAGCGGGCCCGGTAAAGTATAGCTAGCCCGCGAGCAAGGCGTTCAGGGTTATCGGCCTGAGCGCACCTAACCCAGCCAGCACAGAAGGTACTCCCCAGTGTCCTCGAAAATGATGGTCTTTACGGGTAATGCCAACCCGGAGCTGGCGCAAAAAGTGGCCAGCCGGCTGTACTTGTCCCTTGGCAAAGCCGACGTTGGCAAGTTCAGTGACGGTGAAGTCGCCGTTGAACTCAACGAAAACGTGCGCGGCAAGGACGTGTTCGTGCTGCAGTCGACCTGCGCGCCGACCAACGACAACCTGATGGAACTGATGGTGATGATCGACGCCCTGCGCCGGGCCTCGGCCACGCGATAACCGCGGTGGTGCCCTACTTCGGCTATGCCCGTCAGGATCGGCGGGTGCGTTCCGCGCGGGTGCCGATCACCGCCAAGGTGGTGGCGGACATGATGGTGACCGTTGGGTGGACAGGGTGTTGACCGTGGACCTGCACGCGGAACAGATTCAGGGCTTTTTTGCCTGCCCGGTGGACAACGTCTACGCCTCGCCGGTGCTCAACGACGACATCTGGCCTGCGACTACGACAACCTGATGGTGGTATCGCCGGATATCGGCGGCGTGGTGCGGGCGCGGGCGATTGCCAAGCAGCTGGATGAAGCGGACCTGGCCATCATCGACAAACGCCGACCACAGGCCAACGAGGCGCAGGTGATGAACATCATCGGTGAAGTCGAAGGCCGAACCTGCCTGCTGGTGGACGACATGGTCGATACCGCCGGCACCCTGTGCAAGGCCGCCGACGCGCTGAAAGAGCGCGGCGCCACCAAGGTCGTGGCCTACTGTACCCATGCGGTGCTGTCCGGCAAGCGCCCTGGAAAATATTCAGAGCTCCCAGCTCGATGAGCTGGTGGTGACAGACACGATTCCTCTGAGTGATGAAGCGAAGACGATCAGCAAGATTCGCCAACTCACCATGGCCGACCTGCTGGCAGAATCCATGCGCCGCGTGGCCAATGAGGAATCCATCAGCGCGCTGTTCAAGTAGAACAGCGCATAAACCAACTCATTGCCCGCACCGGTCGCAGGAACTGGCAATGACTTATCAAAGGAGTCAAGACTATGTCTGACCAATTTGAACTGACTGCAACAGTGCGAGAAGACCTGGGGAAAGGTGCGAGCCGCCGCCTGCGTCGTCTCGCTGACCACGTCCCCGCCATTATTTACGGTGGCGAAAAAGACCCGCAGCCCCTGACCCTGGTCCGCAAGGATCTGGAGAAGTCACTGGAGAACGAGGCTTTCTACTCCCACGTGCTGAGCGTCAATATCGACGGCACCCCTGAAAAGGCTATCCTCAAGGATCTGCAGCGCCACCCCGCCAGCAACAGCGTTATGCACGCAGACTTTCTGCGCGTCGACGATAAAGTGGCGATCAAGGTACATGTGCCGATTCACTTCCTCAATGAGGCTGCCTGCGCAGGAGTCAAACTGCAGGGCGGTATGATCCAGCACCAGGTCACCGACATCGAAGTCCAGTGTCTGCCCGGAGATATTCCCGAGTACATCGAAGTCGACATGCTGAAGGTCGAAACCGGTGACATCATTCACCTGTCGGACATCACGCTGCCAGAGGGCGTTATTTCAGTTGCCCTGGCACTGGGTGAAGACCACGACCTCGCAGTCGCATCGGTCATCGCGCCCAAGGGCACCGCTGACGATGAAGACCTGGACGAAGCGCCTGAGGCACCCGAAGACGCCGAAGACGCAAGATGAAGACGGCGAGGACTAAGGTCTCGCTGAGCTGGCGGCACCCCCGTTGACGACAACTGCTTTCAACTCATTGTCGGCCTGGGCAACCCCGGAGACGAATACCGGGGTACCCGGCACAATGCGGGTGCCGACTTCGTAGAGGCACTGGCTCGCCAGGGCGCTACCACTTTACAGGCACAGAGTAAATTTTCCGGACTGGCGGGCCGCATGACCCTGTGCCGGCCACGACCTGCGTTTGCTGATCCCCACAACTTTTATGAACCGCAGCGGCCAGGCCGTTGCGGCCATAGCCAGTTCTAAAAATACGCCGCAGGAAATTCTCGTGGCCCACGACGAACTGGATATCCCGCCGGGACAGGCTCGCTTTAAACGCGCGGCGGCCACGGAGGGCACAACGGACTGAGGGATATCATCCCGGCGCTGGGCAAAGCCAGAGATTTTCATCGCCTGCGCATCGGCATCGGCCATCCGGGCACGCCGCGCAGGTTACTGGCTACGTGCTTGGCCGGCCGGCAGCGACAGACCGCGAGCGCATAGAGGCGGCATCCACGAAGCCATCGCTGCCCTGCCCCTGCTCCTGGACGGAGACGAGGTCAAGGCGATGACGCGACTACATAGCTTCAGCGCCGACTAATCAGTGGGCCGTGCAGATCACAAGCCGGCACCAGCCACCACCAAAGCTGCCGCTTGCGGCATAGCAAGGAAGTAACGCACATGGGTTTTACATGCGGAATCGTCGGACTGCCCAACGTTGGCAAGTCCACCCTGTTTAATGCCCTGACCCGGGCCGGCATCGACGCGGAAAACTTCCCGTTCTGTACCATCGAACCCAATGCGGGTGTGGTGCCCGTACCGGACCCACGCCAGGGCAAAATAGCCGCCATCATCAAGCCGGAAAAAGAAATTGCGACCACCATGGAATTCGTGGATATCGCCGGACTGGTCGCGGGCGCCTCCAAGGGTGAGGGTCTGGGCAACCAGTTTCTGGCCAATATTCGCGAGACCGACGCCATCGCCCATGTAGTGCGCTGCTTCGACGACGACAACGTCATTCACGTGGCCAACCGCATCGACCCGCGCGCAGATATCGAGACAATCAACACCGAGCTGGCCCTGGCGGATCTGGAGAGCTGCGAAAAACAGCTGCAAAAAGTGATTCGCACGGCCAAGGGCGGTGACAAGGAAGCCATTGCGATGAAGGCCCTGCTGGAGAACAAACTCTTGCCCCACCTCAATGAGGCCCGGCCGGCACGCTCACTGGAACTCGATGACAATGAGAAAGCGCTGGCCAAACAGCTGTTCCTGCTGACCGGCAAGCCCACCATGTATATTGCCAACGTGGATGAGGACGGCTTCAGCGACAACCCCCACCTGGATGTGGTCAAGGCGATTGCCGAGCAGGAACAGGCAATAATGGTGGTGATCTGCAACAAACTGGAATCAGAAATTGTAGAGCTCGACGACGACGAACGGCTGGAATTCCTGCGCGACCTGGGCATGGAAGAACCCGGGCTCGACCGGGTTATCCGGGCTGGCTACGAGTTACTGGGCCTGCAAACGTATTTTACCGCCGGGCCCAAGGAAGTCCGCGCCTGGACCGTCAAAGTCGGTGCCAGCGCCCCGGAAGCCGCCGCGGTGATCCATACAGATTTCCAGAAGGGCTTTATCCGCGCCGAGATCATCGGCTACGACGACTTTATCAAGTACGGCGGCGAACAAGGTGCCAAGGATGCCGGCCGCTGGCGCCTGGAGGGCAAGGATTATATCGTCCAGGATGGCGACGTTATTCACTTCCGGTTTAACGTGTGAGCCGACGCTGACGGCGCTGCGAGGCGGGCCACCTGCCCCGCCAGCGCTAGACTCGCGGCAGTCGCTCGTGCAGCAGCGTCTTCAGGTCCCTAATCTCCGATTGCAGCTCCTGCAGGGTCGGCTCGCCCGCAGCCCGGGCCGCGGCCTCTGCGACTTCCTTGTGCTCCTCCTCCATCACACTAACCACAATGCCGATAATCATATTCAGAAACGCAAAGGCCGACAGGAAAATAAAGCTCAGGTAGAACACCCAACTGAGCGGATAGACGGTCATGGTCTCGTACATCACGTCCGTCCAGTCCTCGAATGTCATCACCCGGAACAAAGTCAGCATACTGATCGCGATATCGCCCCACAGATCCGGGTTGATCGTACTGAAAAACGTCGCCCCGATCGCCGCGTAGATATAAAAAATAATAAACATCATCAGTAACACGTAGCCCAGCTGCGGCAGGGCCTTAAGCAGAGAGTTGAGCAGAATACGCAACTCCGGGATGATGGAGACCATCCGCAGCACCCTGAAAATACGCACCAGACGGCCGATCAGAGCCAGGTCTGAATCCTCGACGGGAATCAGACTAACGGTGACGATCAGCGTGTCGAACAGGTTCCAGCCATTGCGGAAAAACCGTTTTTTGTCCGGCTCGCCGAGGTAGCGCACCGTAATCTCAGCCAGGAAAAAAACGGTGATGGCCCAGTCCAGCACCGTAATCGCATGCATGGCAATCGGCGGCAGCGGGTAGGTTTTTACCCCGATAACCAGCGCCGAAAACACAATAATGGCGATAACCAGCAGTTCAAACGCTTTGTTATTGCGCAGGCGCTCGAACCGGGCCTGCCAGAGATCGGATGTTTTGGACATTGAGGTGTACCGAATGAGCCCGCCACCAGGGCGGCTTGATAATCTGAGCGAACCGGACGCCATTGTAGTGGGTTTGGTCGGGGAAGTTAACGCCGCCCGCCCCGCGAGCCAGCGGGCTTGACTTGCCCCCCCGTTTTCAGCAAAATGCGCGCCTTCTCGGGAGTCTGCAGGCTCCACACTGATGTGGCTACGTAGCTCAGCTGGTTAGAGCACAGCATTCATAATGCTGGGGTCGGTGGTTCAAGTCCACCCGTAGCTACCATATAAATCAATGACTTAAGAAAAAACCCGACTTAAAAATTCCACCAAAAGTCAGCAAATAGTCAGGCTCTACCCAATTAACGGGGGACGGGCATTCGACTCTACCCAATTAACGGGGGATGGGCATTCATGTGTACCCGATTGATAATGCCATCCCACCCGCAATGGGTCAGCACCCTGTGGGTGGCGAAATAGTAATTTCCCAATAATATCAGAATGTTGACTGTTGCTGCTTGCTTCTGCAAATATTACTCTCGGGAGCCATGAAAGATGTCATTTTCCTGCTTTTCGAGCTGCTGGCTGCCATGGCCAAGCTACTGCGACCCGGTGGCAGTCGTGCAGTCATCGCCGAAAATCTCCTCCTGAAGCAGCAACTGATTATTCATAGTCGATCCAGAGAACGAGCACCTAATCTGTCAGCCAGAGATCGTGCCCTCCTCGGTCTCCGGTCACTGTTCTTGAGTCCCCGACGCATCGCAAGATCAGCCATTATTGTCAAGCCATCTACCCTGCTTCGTTTTCACAACGCACTAAAGAAGCGAAAGTATCGACTGCTGTACTCACCTGGCAGCGGGAGGAAGCCAGGCCCCAAGGGCCCGTCCAGAGGAGTCATTGATGCCATTGTTGAGATGAAACGGCGTAATCCGCGATATGGATGCCCTCGGATTGCTCAGCAGATCAACCTCGCGTTTGGACTTGAACTCGACAAAGACATTGTTCGCCGGGTGCTCGCGGTTCATTTCAAACCAGACCCTAGCAACCGCGGACCGTCCTGGCTTACAACTATCGGACACGCAAAAGACAGCTTGTGGAGTGTTGATCTATTCCGCTGCGAATCCATCTTGCTAAACAGTCATTGGGTAATGGTGGTGATAGATCAGTACACGCGCCGAATCATTGGGTTTGGAGTTCATGTAGGGAGCGTCGATGGGCCCGCGCTCTGCCGTATGTTCAATCATGCAACTTCCGGACAAGGCTGGCCCAGTTATCTCAGCTCAGATAACGATCCGCTGTTTCAATACCATCGATGGAAAGCCAACCTCCGCGTACTCGAAGTGGCGGAAATCAAATCGCTGCCACGTGTGCCTTTGTCTCATCCATTTGTGGAACGGCTAATCGGTAGCGTCCGGCGAGAGCTACTGGATCAGACTCTTATCTGGACTGCGACTGACTTGGATAACAAGCTGCGCAACTATCAGCGCTATTTCAACGAGTGCCGGACTCATTCTGGGCGGGATGGCGTAACGCCTGTAGAAACTTCCGGCAATACGGTGGTAGACATCAACAGGTACCGTTGGAAGGAACTTTGTCGCGGCTTATTTCAGCATCCAGTGGCGGCCTGAATTGGGAATTCGCCATGGACAGGGTATTACCTGCGTTAGGGATTTTTATTACGAAACTCATACAGATCGATCAGTTTTCCCAGGTCTTCAAGTAAATCGGTCGTTGATAGGATAGCGTCTTCGCCATACGCTGAATTATATTCATCAATCACGGAAGATTGATTCCTATACAGCGCCTCGATTTCATCCAATTCGTCCTTTCCGAAGCTATCAAAGAAGTTCTCGTAAAGGTAAATCACATCATGCAAATCACGAGCCGCAGTTCGTCCGTTCAGTGCTCTCAATTTCTGCTGGATAAGCTTTTCAATTTTGTACGTCAGTATCCCGTTAAGCTGGATCAAATCATCGTCGTTAGGTGTACCGCGCAGTGATGTCTCCAACTTGAGGTTGATATCATCCGCATAGATGACCCGGTATCGCTTCACTGTTTGAGTATCTTTGGTCACGCTGACATCAGGATTTCGCAAATGCGGCTTGGTCTTTCCAAGTTGAGCAAACACGGCCTGTATTGAGCTGACCAGATTGAGGGATTTCGCGCAATCGAAGTCCAAATCCTCGCTGAATCGGTCCAGGCCATAACACAGGTTCAGCGCTGTGCCTCCCTTCAGTACCATGGGCAGCCCTTTACGATTAAAGGAATGGCAGATTTCGGTCATCACTTCCAGGTGTTCTGCTTGTTGTGCGTCAGTCAAGCTCATTGTCGCGTGTCCATTCCATCAACAGTTTCTTTTGCTTTTTATTGGCCATTGTTTCCAGGTCTTTGATTACCGCCTGAACCTCATGCTTCGAAAGGTCCAGCATGTATTGGTCCAGCATGAAGAAACCGGGATACTGGGTCTTCTTGATAATACTTGTGTACAGAATGTCCTTAATCGCCCTCGCGGGAGTCGCGCACAGTGTTGTGCCCACATCCATATCGAATTTGCTCAGGAAATCCCCGCATTCAAATAGTTCTTCCTCACCAAGCCCTGGAGCGCCGTCATAATTCTTTCCGACAACCTGAAATTTACCACTGTGGAGCATGCCCATTTGGTGCCAATCCGCCTGTTTGCCTTGATGAGGAATATTGAGTGCACTCAGGCCGGAGATATACGGTTTCGTCAGAGCCAACTGGGGCGTTATCGCTTCCTGAAACCAACGTGGCCAGAGGCTTATCGCCTTAAGAACTTGTTCAGTGGAATATTTGCCCAACAATCGACCGGTTCGCTTTTGCTGGAGTGGCGTCAATTCATCCCCCTGGGTATAGATGAACTCTATCGCCTTCAGTAGCACCAGCAGGGAAGGTTCCACCGCTTTTAGCCTGGTGCCGATTACCTTGTTGAAGCGAATCATGTGGTTATCGAGCCGGATCGGGCCAATTCGCTTGTCAGTTTCATACGTGATTACCTCGGGGAGAGATTGGACCAGGCCCAATTCGTAGGCAGCCAGGTCACCCGAGGGACTTACCCTGGCACCGTATTGCTTCTGGACGGCTTGAAGGATGCCCTTCTCGCCCGGTGGTAATTCCCCAAAATATTGGCTGTTGTAAGGCTTGTAGTACAGACCATTTCGGAGCTTTCTCAGTCCCTCGGCTTTGTACAGGCGAGAGGCAGCCTTGTCGACAGTTTGGCTTTCAGTCGACAATCTATGTAGTTCTCGGCTAGCGATAACTCCACCTTCCGGTACATGCTGAAACTTCTTTCGCACTTGTTGAGCGAGGCTCATACAACATCCATACTATGATATAATCGCTTGCGATTTTATCGCATTATTTGATAAATGTCATATCCAATAAAACCTCCAGGCAGGCAATCACAGCATAGATAACAGCAGTGTATGGCTGAGGAGATCCAGGAGAATTGCTCAAATATCGTACGATCTCTGGCTCCGCGAGAGCTTGCCCAGGGCCACCAACATATAAATGCCCAGAGTGAGGAAAAAGCCCGACATATCGCCCACTTGCGAACTGAGCCCTAAGCCCTCGCCCAGTACCAGCCCGAATTCGGGTGCGATTCCGGCAGGATCTGTCAGCCAGCGCAACCCGGTGACTACAACCCGGTGACTACAACCCGGTGACTACAAACCGGTCACTACAAACCGGTGACTACAAATAAGACTGCGGGTAACAGTACCAGCACACTCAGTATTTTATTCATTGTGACTTCACTTCCGTTTATTGATTGCGCTCTTTCAGGGGCTGTTCGCGAAATCCACCCACAGCACAATGAAGGGGCAATATTAAATAGATGAAGGCGCAATAGTTTTCATGTGTGGCAATATTGTTTACATATGAGGCAATACATTGAGGAAAAGAAGTAATAAAACCACCGAGGACTCGATTGATGGTGGAGGCACACACGGGCGCGACAACACTTCTAAATTCAATGGCCTATCGCCATAAAACCTCTTTTTAAGGTAATATAACCTCTTTTATAGTTTCAATTGCCTAAGTAGAGGTACTAGAGCCACATGCTTGAGGCCGTAGTCGGATCGGAAGGTGCAGAACGCGTCCTGCTGTTTTTGGCAGCCAGGCGGCGAGGGTATGCCCTTGAAATCGCCAATACATTCGGCATGAGCGTGAGCAATGTTCAAAAGCATCTGGAGCGGATGGAGCGGGACGGGCTGCTGGTCAGTGACAAAGTGGGCCGAACTCGTGTCTTCGTCTTTAACCCGCGCTATATGTTCAAAGAGGAGGTCGATTCTCTGCTGACCAAGGCGTTGAGCTTCGCACCTCCCGTGCTGAAGGAGCAATTGCTGTTAAACCGCCGACGCCCAAGACGCAAAGGTAAGCCCCTGTGACGAAGCCCCTGTGACGGACATCAACGCGCTAAGCCGCGCTGAACTGGCCGCACTGGTCGTTGAAACACTGGCCGTACGGGGCATCGAGGTGGTGCTTGTAGGTGGCTCGTGCGTGTGCCTCTACACCAACGAGCGCTTCGCTTCCTTCGACCTGGACTTTATCGACCTGTCCTACTCCAGGAAACGAAAAATTGCAGATGCACTCCAGGAAATCGGATTCCACTCACAGGGAGCGTCCAGGTATTTTGAGAGGGACGGATGCCAATGGTCACTGGAATTCCCTTCCGCGCCCCTGGCTGTCGGCCATGAGCAAATTACCGTCGACAGAGTTGCCGGCCTCAAAACCAGTCAGGGCACCGTACGATTGCTTAGCCCAACGGACTGCGTAAAAGACCGCTTGCTCTGGTGGTACCTGGAACGCGATGGCCAGTGCCAGGAGCAAGCGCTGGACATAGCAAGGAACCATGCCATCAACTGGGAAGATCTGGCTGCCTGGCATGCCGCGGAGGGCTACGCTCATCTATTCGACACATTTCAGGACTCAGCTACCACATGATGAGCTGATGCATCAGAGACCAGAATAAGTTGCGCCATACTCCCTCCATTCCGCTTTATTCTATGCGGTTTCGGAGGAATCACAGGCCATTTAAAATCGCGCAACATTGTTTGGAGGCGCTTGTTAGCCTCTCCAAATAGAATTTTTAATAATGCTGGGGTCGGTGGTTCAAGTCCACCCGTAGCGACCATATAATTCAACAACTTACAGCATTTCGTGCCGCCGCCGACCACCCCAAAAGTCAGCAAATAGTCAGCAATCCTCCGGCTCTACCCCAGTCTCTACCCAAGTAACGGGGGACGGGCATTCACCCGTACTCGATTGATTATCCCATCCCAACCTGTTTAGTCCGCTTTCGCCTATTTTGCGACATGTTGGTATCGTAGCCCCAATGTCCGCTATCGCGCACAAAGCCGCCACCGGCCTGGCACTCATCTTGGCGGGGTGCTGACAAATCGACTCGTTCAGCCCGATGAAAATCAGCCCCTGATCTCAAGCAACCGCCCTGCTCCAGTCTTCGAACGCACTAACCCTGAGATCTCGATAGGGCTGCGCTCTGACCAGATGTCTTCCCAAGTTGAATAGATTCTGGACAGCGGCATGGCTTATTACGAATCGTTGAGTCTGTCCCGCTGACTTGAACCGTCGCATAACTCGCTCCCTGACCCTGGTCGCCTCGTGCGATTGCTCCGCCCTATCATTCTCGTACTGTTTAGTGCTATGAATGACATACGGCATCACCTCCCGATGCGCAACACCATAACTGCGCAGCTTGTCGGTCACGGTCTTCCTGGGTTCCCAGCCATGATTTTTCAATAATCGCTTTGAAGAAGCGCTTCGCGGCAGCCCCGTCGCGTTTGGCCTGAAGATACACGTCGACCACCTCACCATCCTGATCCACGGCCCACCACAGGTAGTGCTGCTTGCCACCAATTTTGACGAAGACTTCATCGGTGTAGAAGGCATCACCATAGCCTCGGTGCTTGCGCTTCAATCGACGTGAGTAGATAGCTCCAAACTTGATGCACCAGAGGCGGATCGACTCTCGAATAACGGTAACTCCTCGCTCAGCGAGCAGGTCTTCGATATCACGATGGCTTAGATTGAATCGGTAGTAGAGCCAGAAGGCATAAGAAATAACACCAGGCGGAAATCGGTGCCGTTTATAGGTATTCATCCGCCGATTCTACCAATTTCAGTGATTTAAGTTGGCGATACCCTCCGGATTGTTGACAGCCAGCATTTTGAATGTGCCGAAGGCGCGTGGCAATGACACGTTCCAAACGGGACCCCGACACCGACCTCGCCGCTACTCGAACGTAGTTGGGTACAACCTGCCAAATTCGCGCCGGGCAGATTCGTGTTCCATTTTGCGGCCCCAATTGAGTATCGTAAACCCGGCCGACTCCAACCCCGCTATCGCGGGCATTTCACCTTCAAATACGCTCTTACGATAATCTTCGGTCAGCCGCGGCTGGAGACCGAGCTGATGCCAGCGCCACAGCAGATAGGTGGGTTCAAATAACAACCGGGACCTGTTCCAGTGCGCTGGAATCGATAGCAGTGATTCCCGATCTATCAGCCTGGGCACATGCATCACCGGGTTGGGCGCGGGGATATTCTGGCAGTCAAAAAAGGCCAGCGTGTCCCACAACCAACAACGCCAGTTTGAAAGCTTGCGGTTCGGCCTCCTCGCCTGTTTCCTGGCGACCATTGGTCGGCTGAATTCCTGCACCGGATCAGCCACTGAGCGCAGCAGGAGCATGTCGTCATGCCACCATATCCAGCTCTCGTAGTAGCGGGAGAAGACCGCCTGATGCTCCCAGAACCTGAGAACCTTGTTCGCGTCCTCGGAATGCTGCCAGTCGGTAATTGCCCGCACGGCATTACGTTCCAGCCAGCCTGCGTGCGGCAGATCTTTTGCCTCGCAAATCAGCGCGATTGGCCAGTCGCCAAGGTGACGCCGAATCGAGGCAACCACCACGGGCAGGTAGTCATACTTCTTCGGGCGGTAGCTGATAGCGATGGGCGATTGGAAAGACATTCCAGATGCAAGCTCCCCTGGTATGGATGTCGCATTCTGTCAAAAAACCAGTTGTGATTTGGATTTAGCGCAAGCTAGACTGAAATCCAGTGTAATCCATTCAGGCGCTATTTTGTTACCCTGAACGGTTTCGGCAAGATGGCGAGGGAGATTATTGTGAAAAAGTTTGTTGCGGGTTCGGTTATTGCCCTGGGCTTTGCCCACGGTGCTGCAGTGGCTGCACCGACACTGCAGGTAAAAGGTTCAGCGGGGCAAAGCCTGCTCACGCTGAACAAGAACTTTTTGGAGACCATGGAGGCGGCCGGCGTGGCCAACTCAGCGATCAAGCCGGCCAAGAGAGGCCAGAGCAGTGGCCAACTGCGTTTCCCGATCGGCGGCGGGGTCATCGATCTCTCAGAGTATACCGGCGAGATAAATCATACCGGCGGGTTTGGCCTGAAAGGCCTCGATGGGACCCGGGTAGCATTTCACAATCTGTCCCTCGAAATGCTCGGTGAAACCCTCCAGGTCACTGGCGTCGTGGAGATTGATGGCAACATCTCCGACAGAGTCCCGGTGTTTAATGTAATGCTGGTCGACCAAAGTAAAATCTCGATCAACAAATCCGGCAAGGTTGTATCCAGAAAAATCGTCCTGACAATAACCCAGGAAACCTCTGACCTGCTGAACAGCGAACTGGGTTTATTCGTGCCGGCAGGCGATGAGGTTGCCAGGATCAGAGGCACGGCGAAGCTTGTTGGCTACAAAAAGAAAGACAAAAAAGATAAGGATGACTCGGACGATTCCGATGACGATTCTGACGACTCAGATGACGATTACGATTCCGACGACTCAGATGATGACGACTCGGATGACGATTCCGATGACGACTCAGACGACTCAGATGATGACGACTCGGATGACGATTCCGATGACGACTCAGACGATTCCGATGACGACTCAGACGATTCCGATGATGACGACTCAGATGATGACGACTCCGACGACTGATTCGGGGTCGGTTGCAGAGTTAGCACCCGACGTTCGTTGTTCCTGGCATCTGTATCCCCAATGCGCAGGCGCGGCATTCAGCAAGCCGGCTCGAAGAATTCCCTCCTTTGCGAAGCTGAGCAACAGGTTACCCCTGGAACCTGGTGCATTGAAGTATCGCTCCCGGCGCTCCTGAGGCCAGGCAATCAACGCAGGGCGCTTATTTCACCTTGCCAGTAGAACTGACTGGAGCGGCTAATGCAGGCAAAAGTCGGCGAGCTACACACTGATTGATAAATTGGTGGATATCCAGGCTTTGCCCAGCTTGATTTCGGGGCCACCGCGGCTGTTATCATAAAGAACCTCATCGCTGCTATACGGATACTGACACATATCATGTCCGCTTTCACAGCCGGGGATTACCCCGGACTGAAACTGGATAACGGTGTTATCCAACTGTCGATTTACCTGCCCGATGCCGAAAAGGGTTATTACCGCGAAACCCCTTTTGACTGGTCTGGCATCATCGAGCGGGTTGACTTCAACGGGCACCGATTTTATGGGGCACTGCACAAGGAGCATGACCCGCTGGTGCATGACGCCATCAGTGGTCCTGTAGAAGAATTTGCAACCCTGGGCGATGCCCATGCATGGGTGTTGAAGTTTGTGCACTGGTACAACACTGAGCACAAGCATAGCGGATCGAAGTTCATGACACAGCAGCAGCACTGCGGTGCAACCGCTCATGTAATGGATAACCGGAAGATTGTCTACGAGGCGGCCAGGGCATCAAATCCCAGGCGCTGGTCTCAAGGAATCAGGGACTGGGATCTGCCTGAGAGCGTCTGGCTGAATCCGGAAAGTCACAGTGGTGACTTAGAGGTCGCCGCGTAAGTGGGCGCGACAACTACTTTGACAAACAGCGATACCTAATCGAATGATACCAATCCAGCTGAGTTACCGTCATTGGACATAGCTGTCAGAGTCAACTCATATAGTGCGCACATAAGGGAGTTCAGCGGTGATGAAGTTTTGCTCGAGGTTTTGTGTCTTTTACCTGTTGTCTATAATCCAGTTTGCCTGGTCGAATACGGCCCCGGCCGATCTGATTTTGAACAATGGCGTTATCTATACAGTTAATGCCAAACAACCCTGGGCCTCAGCCGTCGCTGTTGTTGGAGACACAATTGTTTATGTGGGTGATGAGAAGGGAGTGTCACAGTGGCAGGGAGAAATGACGCGACAGATTGATTTGCAAGGAAAGTTCCTGATGCCCGGTTTTGTGGATTCACATTCACATGTCTTCACCGGTGGGGCCCACATTAATGACTTGCTTTTGGATAGCACCGCAGACGTAGAATCCTGGTTGCGGTCCATCGATGAGTACTATCGAAAGAATCCAGATAAGGACATTTTGATGGGAGCTGGTTTTCTTGCCAGTAGATTTGGTTTGGATGGCCCTAATAGAGCCATGCTGGATGCCATATCACCAGAAAAACCCCTTTTTATTCTTGACGAGGGCATGCATGGCGCCTGGCTAAACAGTGCAGCATTGGCGTTACTTGATATAGATGCCAATACACCAGATCCGGCTCCCGGCTTCGATTATTACAAGCGGGACCAATCAGGTGAGCCAACGGGTTATCTGTTGGAAGGCGTGGTTTGGCAAGCACTGGAGAAACTGGGGGCCGCCACGCTAGAGGAACTGACTGAGGGTACTGCTGACGTTGTCGACTTGTATAACCGCTATGGGATTACCGCGGTGTTTGATGCCGGTCCCTGGGAAGCTGAACAGAGTCAATTAGATATCTTGGAAAAACTGGAGCATTCAGGCCAATTAACTATACGGTTTAAGGGCTCTCAGTACATTGATAGCAGGGAAGATCTCAATACGATAGTTGATGAAGTGCTGAGTTTGAAGCAACGAACTCAAAACAAGCCTTACCAAATTGATACTCTAAAAATTATGGTCGATGGCACTACAGAGAGCCGAACGGCCGCCATGTTTGTAGCTTATCAGGGCGAGCCGAATAATCTGGGAGAGACTGCATTAACGCAGTCAGAGCTAAACGACCTGGTGGCTCGAGGCGTAGAGAATGAATTGGATATCCATTTTCACGCATTGGGAGAACGTGCGATAAGTTATTCGCTCGATGCCATAGAGGCAGCAAAGAAGCAACGTCACGAAACTGAATCTCGCTTTACGTTGTCGCATATACAGGTTATGGCGGATAAGGACATAGCACGATTTTCCAGTCTGGGAGTGATTGGGCAGGGATCTCTGCTGTGGACTGTTCATGATACCGAAGGTGAAAAGTTTTTAACGCCGGATCAATTCGATCGCTATTACCGCTACCAAAGTTTATTGGATGCAGGTGCCAAGCTCAGTTTTGGCTGCGATTTTCCGTCACATGGTGGGGGCCCGGACGCGGTGGCGCCGCTATTCAATATTCAAGTGGGCCACACTCGGCAAGCTGTGGGGCAGCCAGATGCTGCCATACAGCCTCTGAAGGAAGAGCGCGTGGCTATCTCGGATTTGTTGTACGGCTATACGATGGCCGGCGCTTATCAATTACGACTTGAAGATAAAATAGGGTCAATTGAGGTTGGAAAAAAGGCTGATATGGTCTTGCTGAATGCCAGCCCATTTGAGGTCGATGCTTATGAAATTCATAATATCAAGGTGCTAGATACGTGGTATGGCGGTGCCTCGGTCTACAGCTCGAACTAGCGGGAAAGTAGTGGTACCAAAGGTGTTCCGCCCACCCGCCGAGCGCCACATCCAGAAAGAGGGGTGGACCCTGCCGCCAGAGCCTGCCCCGCGAGCGCAGCGAGTGCTTTGGGCATGACCTGGGCCCAGCGTCGTGTGAAGCACCACTAAAACGTGTGTTCAGTATCGATCCAAACGCGGCCCGATCGAGGTCTGTGGCCCCTGCGGTGGTTCTGTCAGGGTCATCGTCGAAGCGTCGAACCGCAGCATTAAGGACCAGGACGTCACACCCGATAAAGCGGGGCACCTGCAAGCCGCTCCGTGTCGACAGGGCAATAGCTCTCTGGGGATAGTTATTCCCTTGTCGGTGCAAGGTGCCTGGTGAGTGCTCCCAACTTTTACCAGCGAGCTACTTCTGTGAAGTGCTTCAGTCACCTATCAGGATCAAGGCTGTCCCTGTGGCCCCAGACTTGCAGCACCGCGATGGTTTATCGTCAGATTAGGGTGGGAGGGACGGTTGCGGCAGCAGATCTGAGCAGATGGACTCGACCCCAAAGACAGTAGCGATTAGCAGCATAGCAGGCCTTTCCGACCGACATTATTTCTAGAAGGTGCCAATAATGATGAAACGAACAGTACAATACCTATCAATTCTTGCTCTGGAGATCGGATGCTTGAGTGTTCCGCGTGCAGTGGAAGCCAGTTTTATTCGTTACGACATGATCGACTACTTCCCTGGAACTGTGGAGGACCCACCTGGTAATTTCCGCCCCGTTGTACCGTTGGATAAGGGTTTTGCCATCTCGGGTTATCTAACAGTTGAGGTTCCGTCTTTCCCGCCCACGCCGCCGGGATTCACTGAAGACGACGACGACGCTAACGAACAACACAGATTCTCCTTCTGTCGCCCGTCTTATGACGGGCGGTTCTTTATTCGTCCTGATCTAGCCAGCCGTTGCTGTCGTTGTCCGGTTCGCCGGTGATTGCTGGCCCGCGTCCGAAGATCGTGGCGAGCAGGTCGGCTTGGCGTCGGTCCTGTTCGGCCTGTTGCCACGGTGTTGGTTCGTGTTCGTTAGTCATCGGTCCCAGTCCTCCGGTGTGCCGGTTGTCGGCGACTGCGGCTCGTGTAGGCACGCGGGCCGCCCGCCCGGGACGATGCCCGAGCCGGACTGGGATTACCTTAACAGCCGAGCCGGACTTCGAATTCGATCAGCGCGTTGCCTGGTAGCCGCCGTCTCACCCGCAGGAAACGGTGCGGCCCACCCCGTATCCCGGCGGCGCGCTGCTCTGAAGATGCGAGCCCCGTCACGCACGCGCACGGGCCGCGTCCAACGCTGCCCAACGCCCGTCAGCCCCGTTGTTCGATGTTGACCGCATCCCACCCTCCACTATCGTTTCCCGAGCCCACTTCGACGCCGGCGTAAGCAGCGAGTCGCAATCTCTACGTATTCCGGCGCAAAGCGTGTCTGTCTCAACCTGACGTCCTTACTCAACCTGGTCGTTCGCTAGCCCCGCTGGTTCGCCTCAATGAAGACCGTACGCAAATAGCGGTTACCGTGCTCAGTGATACCGAACCGGTTGTGCTTACCCCCAGAGGAATATTCGCGGATATCCATGCCCATCCATGACACCAGTTGCCGCGGGTGTGGAAAGCGCTGGACATCACCAAACTCAGTAATCATGGTGAGGGCAAAGATTGTCTTTATCCGCTTATAACAGGTCAACGCCTGCACGGACTTCTGATACCGCTCCGTTTTGGCCAGCGCCTCGATCTGCTCGTTGTACTCAGCCAGTGACCGGTTGATATCTTGCAACTGGCGATGCCGCAACTGAAGGTTGACTTTGAGACTGCCCGGTTGGTCGGCAATCGTTCGTTCGAGCCAGCTATGGTGCTGGATCGTCCAATGGCTTTTATGCTGGGTCTCGGCTTTGTAATGGAGGCCATTGCGGCGCAGTATCGCCTGCAGATGCCGGCGCACCTGTTCCCGCTGATGCATAAGGCTCTGCCGGGTAGGAAGCCTCACAAACCACCTTGATGGTGTACCTGGCAAAGTGTTTCCGGACCTTGGCCAATTGCCCCAACAGGCCCTTCAGGGTTGGTCTGCACCTGAAGCTGAGGAGTTCACCGGATTCCTTGTTCAGCGCACAACCGTGGTACTGAGTATCATCAACATCCAGGCGATATAGACTATTTTTTGTGTCATAGACGCCTCCGCTATTCGCGAGATTATGCGGTATTGCCCACCGCCTTGAGGTACCCCATCTACAAGGATAGCCCTCGGTGCTGGTGAAGGTGGGGGCGTCTATATCATCTATACATGCACTCAAACTATTTATGTCAAAGTCGTCTTTCTTCGTCGCCTGCTCCCAACATTTCTGTGGCCCGACAGCGATGCGATAGGTGGTCGCTCCTGCGCATCCAGCGCCCGCTACATTCGTGCGTCCATGCACATCATCGACGAACCCAGGAGGTGTTCCTTCGACCCGGCTGGGCGAGGTCCCCTGTCGCCTCACTCCGTCCAGGTAAAAAAAGTTCGTCGTATTACGTCCGGGTCCTCAATGCGGGCCAGTTCCTGCTCACCACGGCGCAGAGCTTAAGACGAATCGCGGAATACCTGGGGACAGTTCCGCCCAAAATCAGCGAACTGGCAGTTGTCATCATCGGAATCGTCCTCAAATTTGTCATTCGCCTTTTTCAATTAGCGCTTGAGCCTCGTCGGCAAGGATTTGATGGAATGCCGAAGTCGGATGTATCGAGTCCCACCACAAGGACGTCGCCGGGTCACCGCCAAGAATCGCTGGAGTCGTCACATCTTGAAAACCGAATCGCCAAGGGCGCTGCACGACGTCTCGCAAAAGGTCGGCCGCGTCGAGCTGCATAATCCTTGCTTCCGGATTGGCGCGTGCCACCGTTTTCAGCATCTTTTTGACCGCACGATTAAAAGTCTTTGCAGTTTTCTTGAACTGCTTGGATGTAGTCCCCAGCGGGTTGAAGAAAGGGTCTCCGTTTGCCAATGCCGGCGCCCGCCCTAAATTCATCTGATTCACGACCAGAATGTACTGCGCGCCGCCCGCAGCGAGCCGAGTTGCGGCCTCGGCCACGTTAGCTGCGATCGACGTTCCATCGAAGTTACCGGCCAGAAGGATATCGTTGGCCCCAGCCCAAACGATATGCAAAGTACTTTCCGCCGCAGAACCGCCTCCACCGCCAAGATACTCCGACACCTGCAATCCTACTCCAGGCGCGCCAGAGGTTGATACGTTGTTTATGCTCTCCGCTCCGCCCCAAGCAAAATTGGTCCCCCCAAGCAGACTCGGTGCGGGAGTTGCAGCGCCAATCTCTCCCGCAAGGTACTCGACCCAAAGTGGACCATCGCTAAAGCGGCCGTCGGCATATGGCGGCGTAGGAAATCCGATCGCAAAGAATAGGTTGCCCGTATCGGAAAAGCTGTCTCCAAAGACAACTACCTTGTTGGGGGTTTCAGCAAGCGCGACAGGAAATAACAAGAGCGCTGCGACAAGTGAAAATATTTTCAATCTTATCATGGGTCATTCTCCTCTTTTGTGAGCATACAAAAGCCCCTCGCGCTCACCAAAATCCAGGTGAGATGATGAAACGGGCGCTACGACAGAGCCAAGAAGACGCTTGAGCCGGAAGTCGTGATAGGCGCGAGACCCAAGCTATGCGACAGATACCCCCCCAACTGAAGTGCTGGGGCCATAACGTGGGCCGAGAGCGCGTCGTGCAATTCAGCCGTCGGAATTATTTCTTCCTGGGGTTCCCGCCGATCGCTATTGCTGTCCCCACTCCAGAAAAGCCGGTGAGGTCTGGTCGAATCCCGTTGCCGAAATTCGTGATCGTGACGCCGTTCGGCACGAGTTTTTTGAAGTTGAGTTTCTGGCCATTGAACTCGATCGCGGTGCTGTCGATCAACTTACTCGAGAATGTCACAAAGTTGACACCGGGAAACCCGCCGGCTGCTACAGTGTTGATGAGCGCAGACTCTTCGAATACAGCAATTGGCACACCCTCGGAAAACGTGTCCGGGCTGCTCCAGTCACGAGGGCCGGGGGTGGAATCGAAGAACAGTGTGAATTGGGCGCCCGGCGGAATCACAGACACTTGCAACGCAGGATCCGGTTCAACCGGCAGCGGTATCGGTGGCGGAAGGTCCCCCGTAACTCGAACGGTAAAATAGGCGGAGTCTTTCGAAGGCACACCATCGAATAGTGAGCCGTCGACGCCCTCGATGAACGCGAGATAGCCTACCAATTCCACCGGCGGTGAATCGAACGTTACGTCCAACACGAAATGATAGGCCACAGCGCCCGCTGGAACGCGCTTCACAACCGCCTCACCAGCAAGGGCAGGCATGCAGAAGGCGATCATTATTATAGATACGAGTGAAAACTTGAACTTGGACATTCTTCCCTCCCGGAGCATCCGCTCATTTCAATAGGGGTATTTACAAATCCACGTTATTCCGACCAGGAGTCAATGTCGTCAAATTTATGTTAAATTTCGGTCAAGAGAGATCAGCAAGGAGGTGTGGCGGTGGCGGCCGGGACGGTCCAGGTTCCTCGCGAGCGATTGCGATGATTTATCGATTTGGCGATACGTCCGTCGATACCCTTCGTGCCGAGATCTGCCGAGACGGGGAGAGTGTTCCCCTTCGCCGCATGTCTTTCGATGTACTCGTTTATCTCCTGCAGAGGCCCCGTCGTCTCGTAACCAAGGCCGAACTTCTTGACGCTGTATGGGGTGATAGAGTCGTCACGGAAGGGTCGCTCAAGAGTTGCCTCGTGGAAGTGCGGGCAGCAATCGGCGATTGCGAGCGCAAGCTCATCCGTACCGTTCCGCGCCGCGGCTATATCCTCGAAGCGCACTTCCAGGAAGAGGGGCTTGCGGCCGATACACGAATGTCGATCCTCGTGGCACCCATAGAGGACCAAGGTATTGAAGGCGACAAAGCCTACATCGCTGACGGCCTGACGGAAGAGATCATTGTCGAACTCTCGAAGATTCAATCGTTCCGCGTGATCTCCCGTGCATCCGCCATGCGCCTGAAAGGCGCAGGCGAGGCTCTGCAGGGGACTGCTCGCGAACTCGGTGTCGACTACATTCTCGATGGGTCGATTCGTAGCAGGGCCAACGAGCTTCGTGTCACGCTTCAGCTGAGCCACATAGATTCAAACGAAGCTCAGTGGAGCGAACGGTACACCAGCAGTCTGGCTGGCCTGTTCGACCTGCACGATGAAATCGCGCGAGCCGTCGCGACTGAACTGGCTCAGAACGTCCCTGCGCCCGACCCCCTAAGAAAGGAAAAACTCGAAGATCCACGGGCCGTCGAATCCTACCTTCGGGCCCAATATCAATTGTGGCGGTTTTCCGAGGCTGGACTGCGGCAGGCCGAACTGCACCTGAAAAACGGACTCGACCTCGTCGGGCCAAATCCCCGTCTTCTGAGCACTCTCGGACATGTCTATGCGAGATACAGTGAAATCGGGCTCGATCCGGACGGCGAGTTATTGCGCAAGGCGGCCGAGTGTGCGGACAGGGTCTTCGAACTGAACGCGAACTCTTCTCGTGGCTACTCCCTACTCGGGATGGTGCAGTTCCATTCCGGCGCGCTGCGCCTGGCACGGGAACCACTCGAGCGTGCGCTGAGCGTCAATCCTGCCGATCCTGACAACCTGCTTATGCTGGGATACCTGTATGCACTGATCGGTCGAAACGAGCAGGCGTCACGGCTTTTTGCCGACTTGCTGGCAATAGATCCCCTCACGCCTATCAGCCCATGCATGCCGGGATTCGTCGCCCTCATGGAAGGCCGACATGCGGACGCGTTGCCGTACTACCGCAAGTTTTTCTCAATGGATCCATACAATCCCTTTGCCGCCTGGGCTTTGGGTACTGTTCTGCTTCGGAATCGCAGGGTGGATGAAGCTTCAGAAGTCATTGCCGAGCTGAACGCCAGTTACCCGGACTCGGTCCTCGCGCAGTTGGCGACTGCGGTTCTTCACGGCGTGGGCGGCAACCCAGCAGCGGCGCGCGACGCGATAACCAGGGAACTCCGCTCAGCCGCGAAGAATAGCGAATTGATGTCCCGGGAAATTACCCACAGCCTGGCCCTGGCTGGTGAAACTGACGAAGCGCTCGAATGGCTCGAGAACACCGTCCGCATCGGGAATATCAACTATCCCTTCTGGGCTCACCACAACGAGTGGGTGGATTCGATTCGAGGCAACAGTCGCTTCGATGCAATAATGCACGACGTCGAGAGTGAGTGGTTGTCGGTGACGTCCACCGCTTGATTCAGCGACCGCCGGACGACCGCTCCTGACCGCCCGGTGTCAGGCGCATGAAATGACAGCCAGGGCCGACTTTTCAAGAAATGCCCTCCAGTTACCCGGGGTGTCGCATCGCGCCCTGCGTTTCGGCCGCAAGGTCACACTGCGAAGCGGCCTTATCGAGGTCACAGGTAGCCTGGAGATTCATCCAGAGTTTTGGCGATATCCCCAAAGCCTCAGCGAGGTCCAGTGCAGCCTCTGCCGTGATACCGCGTTTCCCACGGATCAGTTCATTGAGTCGCGCCTTCGTACAGCCTATTCTCCTTGCGAACTCGGCCTGGCTCATGCCTTGGGGTTCAAGAAACCCTCGAGCAGCATCTCGCCGGGATGGAACGGATGTTTCGGTTGCCTGTCCACAGCCTTCACCTCTATCTGTGATAATCCACTATCTGTACATCGTATGATTGCCCGCCGCTCCAGCGGAAAACCAGTCGCCATTGATCGTTGATCCGTATCGAGTAAAAGCCCTTCAAATTACCTTTCAATGCTTCCAGTCGATTACCAGGTGGAACTCTCAAATCCTGCAGGTCCGTTGCATCGTGCAAGTAGAGTAGTTTTCGCCTGGCAATTCTCCGAATTGGGAAACGATCTGGTTAACATACTCTTCCTGTCGCAGAAGGGGTCTTCCGCGAATGTATTTCCAGAGGATTCAATCAGGTTCCTCTGTTGTCGTAAATCGATAACGCGAGCAAGATTAATGATGCTGGGGTCGGTGGTTCAAGTCCACCCGCAATGGGTCAGCACCCTCAACCAATAATTCTCAATGATTCTAGCCTGGGAATTTCACGAAGGGGATAGAAAGACGGCGGAAAGATCTTGAAAATACAGGTGTCGAGGCCATACCAATAAGAAGATTCCGCTGTGACAGAATGCGGCCAAACTTCGCTCGAATTTCCACCTGTTAAACACCGCAAAGTTGAAGCCGACTTCAGCGGCGGCGACATCACCAGCATGGTGGCATTCCGCTCCTCGCCCAGGTCGACAAACAGATGGGGTTGACCCTAGCCGTCTCCCAGGTGCTCGCCGATACCCGGCGTCAGGCCAGTTGCAATCACTCGCTGCTGGAACTGCTCAAACAACGGATCTATAGCCTGGCCCTGGCCTACGAAGATCTCAATGATCACATTGAATTGCGCCATGACCTGGCGCTACAGACCGCCGCCTCCCGAGTAGAATCTCTGGCCAGCCTGGCCTGCAGTCACGGTTTCGCGAAGCGCCAGTCTGCGCGAGCCGTCGCGTTTGACAGGTCGAGTGCTTGGGCAATCTCGTCGTAGGTAAGCCCCGCCGAATACCCTCAGTTCCACAATGCGCTTCGACGAGGCCCTCCCGTCATGGCAAACCTGCAATTTGCCGCATAGCGGTGTTTCTGCGCGTGGTCGCGACCGCGGCTCGACAGTCCACCGGGCAAGTCGATTCCGTTATTACTGTCTGCCCCAAAATCTTTAACTGTTGTATAGTCACAAACCCGCAATGTTAACAGTGGCAACAAAAGAGGATGACAGTCGTGGAGAGTGCCCCGGATCAGAACCCGGAAGAGTTTTACCGATCCCCTACGACCACCCCCGAGGCGGACCCCTGGGCTGTGGCTCTGGATGACATCGATCTCGCTACGGGCGCGATTTTCCAGGCCCAGAAACACCACGAGTACTTCAGGCGCCTGCGCCAGGAGAACCCGGTGCACTACCACGACAAGAACCCGGAAATCGGCCCCTACTGGTCCCTGACCCGCTATGAAGACATCATCGCGGTGGACAGCGACTTTGAGAGGTTTTCCTCCGAACCGTCCATCGCCCTATTCGATGAACTACTGGGCGAGGAGCGGGCCCCCATGTTTATTGCCATGGACCCGCCCAAACACGATGCACAGCGCGGGGCGGTTCAGCCGGCCGTCGACCCGGTGCGACTGAAGGACCTCGATCAACTTATTCGCCAACGTACGGTGCAAGTGCTGGACGAGTTGCCCGCGGGTACGCCATTCAACTGGGTCGAAAAAGTCTCTGTCGAGCTTACCACACGCATGCTGGCGACCCTGTTTGATTTTCCCTTCGAGGACCGTCGTAAACTGACCTACTGGTCCGACATCATCACCACACCGCCGATCCTGATGGGACTGACCATCGAGGATCGCCTGAATCACCTGGCAGAGTGCCTGCAGACCTTCACCGTGCTGTTCAAGGAGCGCCAGTTCGAGGGCAACGAGAGCCAGGACTTCATTTCACTGCTGGCGAGGAACCCGGCCACGGCCGACCTGGATGGGGTGGAACTACTGGGTAATCTGATGCTACTGATTGTCGGTGGCAATGACACCACCCGCAACTCGATGTCCGCAGGCGTGCTGTTCATGCACGAAAACCCCTCGGAGTTCAAGAAGATCAAGGATAACAAGTCACTGATTCCCTCCGCAGTGTCCGAAATCATACGCTACCAGACACCCCTGTCCTACATGCGCAGAACCGCGATGGAAGACGTTAAGATCGGCGGCAAGCAGATCAAGAAAGGCGACAAGATCGCGATGTGGTATGCCTCCGGCAATCGCGATGAGTCTGTCTTCCCGGACGCAGACAGGTTTATCATCGACCGCCCCAATGTCCGTCGCCATATGGCGTTCGGGTTCGGACTCCACCGCTGTATGGGCAATCGCGTGGCCGAAGCCCAGCTACGAATCGTGTGGGAAGAGATCCTAAAGCGCTTCGAGCGGCTGGAAGTGATCGGCGAGCCGGAGCGTGTCGAACACAGCTTTGTGCACGGTATCAAGGACCTGCAGGTGATTGCACACCCCAAAGATTGATTAGAGGCCGGGCGCGATGCAGTCACAACCCACTGCCCCACAGACAAACACTATATGAATCGATGGAGAGTCTGCCGATAAAATCGGGCAGCACACGGCGAGCGCGGTTGCCGAAAGCGCCAGCCGCATCTGCCTAAGTGTCGATGGTGGGCGAT
This sequence comes from uncultured Gammaproteobacteria bacterium, assembly GCA_963840725.1. GTDB lineage: Bacteria > Pseudomonadota > Gammaproteobacteria > Pseudomonadales > Halieaceae > CAVWDU01. The sequence continues at coordinate 194,947 of CAWIZY010000004.1, forward strand.
TCGGTTTCGGGTGGCGCCTCCAGTCCCTTGAGCTGCTCGAGCAGTTTGCTTAACGCGGTGCTGAGCTGCTCATGCCCTTCGGTCCGGAGCTGTTCGATCGCTCCCTCGATAGCCTGCAGTTCATCATCCAGCTGCTCCGCGCTGTCGGCGGCCTGGTCGTTGATTGTATCGAACAAAGTGGTCAGATCTTCAACCACCGCTTCTGCGGCCTGCTGGGAATCTGCCGCCAGCTCGGCAATCTCTGACTCGATCTCGGCCTGCGTCTGAGCCCAGTGATCGCTCTCCAGATAGTCCACGACGCCCTGACTGAACTGATCAACCATGCCCGAGAAAACACCCGCGGCCTGTCCGGCATGCCAGATGGCCGCATCCATCGTTGACAGGCCACTGAGTTGGTCACCGGACGCGATCGGTGGGGCTTCTTCGGCTGGATTGGCCAGCGCCAGGGCCGGCGCGCCGTCGAGGGCGAGAAAGGCAAACGCATTCGACTGCACTCGATCGGCTACCTCGGCGTCCAGGCTGAACTCGACAGTAATGCCCGGTGAGGCCTCATTGCGAGTGATTTTGCTGACAGTACCCAGTTGGCGTCCGGACATCAGCACGCTGTCACCCTGCTGCAAATCGCCACCAACAGGAAGTCGGGCAGTAGCGGTTAGGTCCCGACTGCAGCCTTCGAGCATTAGCACGGTGATCAAAAAAAGTGCGCGCAGCAGGTGAGTCGTCATCGGGCGAGGCCCTCATAAGCAGCTGACAATAGGTTAAGATAGCGCAGCTGGGAGTTGGCCACTTGATCAGGTAGTGCGGGGGTATCGCTGCCCCGCGTGACCCAGGCCGTCTGTCCGGCAAGAGCCGCACAACGCCTACATGCTAATTAATCGGCCCCGTGTTCCGTGCTGCATGACTGTCGTGAAACTACTGAAAGCCCCTGCGCCGAATGAAAACGAGGCAAAGCAGGCCGGCGCCGAGAAGCGCGCCCACGCCCGGTTCTGAAACCACTAGTTGCCCCCTGATCTCCCCAGAAGCATAGTCAAGCGAATGCAGGTTCAGGTAGAGCTCACCGGCGAGGAGCGGCGCGACCACAGCGACGTCGAAACCCACGCCCTGCGCCGAAATAGCGAGACCCGACGTGGTATCGCTAAAGAAACTCTCAGCGCTGAACGGGACGACAATCGGACCGTTCATGCCGGCAGCCGCCTGATGTATGTGGAACGGACCCGCAGCCCCAAACGCGAGGCCGCCACCGGGAAACGTAACGTCGGCCAATGAAATGCCCATGATTGTAGCAGAGAGGTCGAGTAGCCCTGTGGCCGTGTCAAACACGACCTTGGCGGTGCCTGTCGCGGAGCTCTGGGTCGGGTTGCTCGGCGAGACCTCCTGAGCATAGTCAAGATCCGCAAAAGCAGTTATCAATGCGCTGTGCGCAGCGCCACTGGCCGCCAGTAACAGGAATGGAAACAGAATTTTGAGTATCGAGCGTTGCATGACTTGTCCTCAAAGTGGGCAATGGCGAGGCGCTATTGCATAAACCCAGCGGCAGACTAAACGGGTAGGTTCGGGCCTGCTTGTCATCTGACAAGGTAACAGCTGGGAAAGGTGTCGTCCAGCTTTCGGGCCAGTGCGGATGACGCAGTGGGCTCAGAAAAACCAGTGCTGCCCGCGAGCGGCTCACTGCAGTCTCTTTCACCACTAGTTCACCGGACTTTCCTCACGAAACATGCGGTACTTACCCGAATATTCAGCGAGCCCATTGCCCGCCTCGGTCATGCCTGTTCCGACGATATCCAGGCGACACCGCATCATTGGACCGGCTATCCGATTGGACAAAAAAATTCGACCAAAGGTAGCGCCAGTCTCGAGATCAACCTCGAACCTGAAAGAATCATCGTGCAACATCACCAAACAGCTCCACAGTTTCAGTAACGTACCGGCGCATGCCGCGTGAGGTCGGCCGCTCAGAATGCAGCATCGAGTTATCGAAATAGTGGATAGCGGTTCCAGATACGTCAGTCCATTGGTAGAACTGTTCGCCGGTTTGAGCCGTGACAGATCTAACGGACAGTAACGTACTGAAGGCGAGTGCGAAGAGCCTGCATGTTGAACATTTCATTCCGGTGTCTCTCTTTGGTTGATAACGGCTGCTGAAGGCAACGAACTGCTCGCGCGATTTATGGCTGAGGGTTGCGCCATGGCGGGAATTGCGCCAGCGGCGGCACACTGGCTGGAGATCGCGGTGGACCACGGCTTTGCCAACTGGCCGTACCTGGCGACTCACTCGCCGGGCTTCACTGCGCTCAGCGGCGAACCCGCGCTGCAGCCGGTGATGCAGCGGCTAAAAAAAGAAATGGCTGGCGTATTCTGCCCGCTGAACAGCTCGTTTACGCCAAGCCGGAGGCAGGCATGCCACAATTTCCTGCGCCTTCACCGGGTTCGGCATCACCAGAGCGACGCTCTTTGCGTCGATCGCTACTCTTGTACCTCCTGGTGACGCCAACCGTGGTGTTGGCCGAGTGGCCCGGGGAAAAACTCGAGGTCTTCGTCGGCCGGCCGGTTATAAATGACAGAGATCTCGTCGAGGCATCTCTCAGCGCACTCGGCTCATTGACAGACGTGGCGATGGATCCCAAGACTCCGCTCAAGCCTGAGGTCAAACCAGTCACTGCAGTACTGGCTTTCAGGTAGCTTAGAGGTTCGATTGGGTTGGTTAGCGTCATGCTGCTCTACCTCGTAGCGATTGCCGTATTATGAGTAAATTCAGAAACTTCTCTAAATCAGCTACGGTCGGAAACCTGCACTGGCCATCAGGGGCCACCGCCTGCATTGCCCACTGCTCTTCTCCAAGCTGCAGTAAACCATGAAAAACGGTGTCACCAGGTCAGCCGCGTTACCGACTTGACCGCGACGCGAACCGGTGAGTCAATGGCGGAGTAAACTCTGGCATCGACAGCGGTGCCACCCAAGCGGAGCGTGATTGATGGACGCAAACCTGCCGACGAGACCCGGACAGTACACAGACGCCGAGAGGAAAGTGCTCGCCGCGATCAGGGCCCGCAGCGTGGCCGACTTCTCCAACTTGCCGGCGGCCGAGCGCCAACTGGACGCGGTCTTCCTCGAAACCTTGATCGCCGGCGCTGGGGACGACATGCCGGCACTGCATTGCGCACTGCGAATCGTCGGTGCCGACATCATCGGCTCACTTCGATCACTGCCTTCGAGCAAGGAGGGACCGGGCCTCAAATTACTGTTTCGGGAGTGTCGCTTTGATTCGCCATTGGACCTGAGCGGCGCCGATGTACTCACCCTGCGCCTGGTGGACTGCACCCTCCCGGCCCTGATCGGGGCCAGTTTCACTGTGAGGGCCGACCTCGACCTCTCCGGCTGCCATCTCGCGGGCATCAGCAATTACAAGTCCGACCTGGCAGAGGTGAGGGATTGTGCAATCCACCTGAACCACGCCCGCGTCTCAGGTCGGCTGCTGATGTCGGCGACCGCGACCTCGCGCTTCGAGGCCGGTGGCAGTATCAAAATGGATGGCGCCCGGATCGACGGCAACACCGAATTACACGGTGCGAGCCTGCGCGGACACGAGCAGCCAGCCCTGACGGCTCGTTCCGCCACATTTGGCGGCAACCTGGAACTGCTCCCAGCTCACGGCTACCGATGCGAGGTGGCGGGTGAAGTGTGCCTGGGCGCGGCGGAGATTATCGGCGATCTCAACTGCAGTGGCGCGCGACTCATCAACCCCGATGGTCGCGCCCTCCACTGCGAAGACCTGGAGGTAGAGTCGGTATTCCTGGCCAACGACGACGAACTGCGACTGGAGGTCAGGGGGCGTCTCAACTTTCTGAGCGCCACCGTTGGCGGGGGTTTCTTCCTGCAACGCGCCTCTATCGATCCCGGTCCGGATTACAGCGGTCTACTGGGTCGCGGGGGACGGGTGGCGGCCAACCTGCGGCAGATGCGCGTATCGAATGCCATGATGTTCAATGATCTCACCTCACCCGAGGCCGGGGACGGCCCCGTGGAAGGCTGGTTCCTGCTTGGGGGTGCGAGGATGAGTACCCTGATCGATCATACCGAGACCGGCTGGCCCGCATCCGGCTACCTGGACCTGGACGGGGCGACCTATGATCGCATCCGGCACGTCAACAGCGGCGACCTTGTCAGCCTGCGTTCGGCCTGGCTGAAACGGCAGTTCAGCGGCACCGAGCCCTCGGCCGAGGAATTCCGTCCACAGCCCTATGAGGAACTGACCCGCGCGCTGCGCAATGCCGGACTGGCACAGGAGGCCAATGCCATCGCGGTGGAAAAGATCCGCACCCGACTTGCCGCTCGAGTCGAGCCACCGCTGCAACGCCTGTTCCCGCGACTGCTGATGCTGATTAGCAACTATGGCTATTCCACCAGCCGCGCCCTCGCCTCCTTCGCGATCTTCGTGTTCCTTGGCGGCATCATGTACACCATCGGTGTGCGCTATTTCGACCAGCCGTTCTACCCCTACGAATGGGAGCCGGAGCCCACTCGCTACGTCCTGCCCTTCGGCCTGGGCAGCCACGACGTCCCACTGGGCTGTCCCGGTCTGGACACCCTGCACTTCGCGCTGGACTTCGCCCTGCCCGTAATCAATCTCGGTCAGGACAATTACTGCCGCTTCGCGCCGGAGGGGTCCATGCGCTGGCTATGGCTGGCGTTACACAGCCTGTTCGGACTGTTTGGCGCCGGCCTGTCAGCCGTGGTTGTACTGACCCTCACCGGTGTGCTCAGGCGCGACTGACGGGCGACGGTAGGAGTCGGGAGTCGCCGATACGGGCCCTCGATCGCGCGTGATTGAACGCGGGACCACTGTCCCTGTTACAGCACGGGCGCCGCCAGTCGCGACAATTTTAAGTGATGCGATGAAACGGGAGACCGGTTTCAGGGTGCCTCGCGCTGTCCAGCCAGGCCGACACGCTGGCCTGAAAGTCTGCCACGCTGATACCCGAATGGGAAAAATTGACGACCTCCAGCAGCGCTTCCTCCCCGCCTTTGGCCAACGCCGCCTAATCGCCACTGGCTGCGGCTTGCCATGCCGGGCTGGCCGCAACAACAGAGGGATTCGCCTTGGCCCGGCGCTTCACCTCGTCAACAGCAAACATCAACTGGAAGTAAACCGGCTGCTCGCCCCATAGCGTGCCATCGTTGTCGAAAACCGCAATACGGTCAGCAGGCGGGATATGCGCCTCTGAAAAGGTCACCTCCGAAAATGTAAGCCAATCGGACGTGGAATACTGAATAAGCTGCTCGCAATTGGAAATTCGGTGCCAGCAGACCGGGGTGCTTGACCGCTGATGCAGTTACATCTCGATGATCTGCCCTTCCACTGGCGCACTTCTGCCGCCGCACACATCGGCGTAAATCTCGCTGAGACCGTCCAGGCCCTGGTGCACCGTGAGCTTCAGCCATGCACTGCTGCGCTCTATGCCGGAGCGCACAAACTCGGCGGATCGCCGGTTGTACTCCGCGGCGCCCAGCTCGGCACTGCGCTGCTGTATGTGGCCGGGAGCGAAAAACATGCCACTGCGCTCGGTGATGATCTTGTCATTGCCTGCGGCCTTGTCCCAGTGGGTGAGGCCGACGTTCACGGTTTGGCGCATATTGTCACCCAGCTTTTCGTGCAGCGCTCCCAACAGCTCGCTGTTACCCGACATATCCACGATAACCGTCGCCACGCTGGTGTCGATATCCCCCATGTTGTCGTAGCGGCAAACCGCATCATAAACTTCCAGCCCCTTAACGAAAGCCTCGTTGCCCGCTGAGGTCATGCCGATAACTTTCGGGGATTCAGGGATGTCCTGAAGTGCGTACGCCATGCCGATACTGGTCTTGCTGGACGCACTCAGCACCACCACCTGGGATGCGCCATACCAATCATTCAGCAGCAGAGAATCAGCCAGACAGTAGCCGGTGGCATACAGTGGCCATAGCAGCATTCGCTCCGCGTCCAGTGACGGATCATACCCCGGCTCGGCTTGCACCCGCTTGTAGCGATTGTAGATGGGCGGGAGCTGTGCGCGGTGGGCAACGGTATCGTCGAAGTCAGCCTCGCGCACGCCGCCGGGCGTCATCCTCAACTCCGTCGCGGGCGGGAAGTAACCGAACAGCTTTTCACCCACGGAAATTTCCGGATGTTCCGAGCGCGCGACCTCGGCGAAACCCCATACCGGGATCAGCCCCCAGCCGTCCGCGTCGTCACCGCCGGGGGGAAAGAACTGCCAATAGCCGATCATGTCGCCAGCCACCGCGTAGGTTATGTTATTTGCGGTGAACGCGAAGCGCGTCACCCGGGCGACAATATCACCGGGTGCCAGTTTTTCTGCGCCGGCCAGGCTGGCGTTGGCTACGGTGCGGTGCTCGAGGTAGTTATCCTTGCGGACCTGGAATTCGGCCATGGTGCGGGACTCCATTGCATCGGGGGATCAGTTTACGGGAAAACGCTCTCTCAATTAAACGTCTTCCTCATCTCCCTTGCCAGCGCGATTTGTCGGACATCGCTGCCGGGCGAGGGAAGTGTGCCGGCAAGTTGCTCAATTCCTGCCGCCTGAACCACGTCGGTCCCGACACTTCGCCGAACATTGGCATCGTCATGACACCCCACCAATAAACCCCACAGTTTCTCTAGGGCACCTCTGAATAATGGCAATCGCGCTCAGCGGAGCTCTGAAGCGTTCAGAGCAAGGCGCGTCGCGCAGGTAATGGCCGTAACCCTTGGCAAGCGGCGCAAACGGATGGCCGCCCCCTTGCTCTGGACGCTTCAGGGCCCGCCCTGCGGGGCTTTCAGGCAAACCCTATATGCCTTCTATACCTGTCGTTCAAAAACCGCCCTTACCTGACTAAGCGTCGGGTCAAAATCTCGCAGACCAGACAGCCCCACTTTTTGTACTGCTTCGTCCGGCGTGCAGGGGCTACAGACTGAAGTTAGTGATAATTGAGGTGGGTGTCCTGCTTGCTCGTTATCGAAAAGAACCTTGGGGGAAGCTATTGGAGGGCTTCGGCCTCGAGGATCGGTTGTTTCCCTGCTGGGGAAAGGGCCGCGATCCGACTGGCAAGCGCTCCCTCCGACCTTGACCAACAACTCGCCGAGCCCGCAAAATCAGAGCGTGTTCCGCCAGACAGTGGAAAAGGAAGCAGCCCCATGACTTACCAGAAGGACAACATCTTCGCGAAAATACTGCGCGGCGAGGCGCCCGCGTACAAGGTCTATGAAACCGACCGGACGCTGGCTTTTATGGATCTCATGCCCCAGGTTGCCGGTCATACCCTGGTCATTCCGAAGGACCCTGCCGAGGGTTTGCATGATGCGGACCCGGAGATTTTGGGCAGCACGATCCAGGTGGTGCAGACCGTGGCCGCCGCCGTGAAGCAGGCATTCGAGGCGCCAGGCATAATGATCGCCCAATTAAACGGGCCCGCGGCGGGTCAAACCGTATTTCACCTCCACTTTCACATTCTGCCGCGTTTTGAGGGTCTGGAATTCAAGCTGCATGCGCGCGAGGTCGAGGACGCTGCAGTTTTGCAGAGTCATGCCGCGAGAATTCGGGCCTGCCTCGACACCCTGACCTGAGCAGATTGCAAACCGGGCGGCCTCGAGGGACGCGCGCCTGTTGTATTGGGAGCTGGCTATCCGCTCAACAGGGCGGGGTTTCGCAGCCACTTGAGGAGCGTGAGACTGGTTGCCAGGGTGATGACGGCAGCGGGCAGTCCGCCGAGGTTGGACAGTGTCTTGATGCCATCGATGCCGACAAAACTCACCATAGTCCAGGAGACAACACCGATAATCGCACCCCAGAGGATTTTGAAACCCAACGCCGAGCGGTCGTCTGAATCGGCCGTGAAACCGGTGGTGCATAAATCGCCGATGGCATCGGTATTGGAATCCGCCGCTGTCACGTAGGAAATGAACGCCACGAATACGAGTACGACCGTCATCACCTGGCTCGCTGGAAATTGCTGGAACAGCCTGAATAGGAGGTTCTCCACGCCCGCCTCGTTCAGGGTCGCGTACAGCACGCCGCCCCCGGTCATGTCCGTGTGAATTGCGGTGCCGGAGAGGACGGATACCCAGGCGATGGCAAACAGGGCGGGGTACACCAGGTTCATTCGAATAAACTCGCGTACGGTGTAACCGCAGGCGATTTTCCCGAGAAACAGGGCGGTGACGGGCGCCCACGCGAACCAGACCGCCCAATTGAAGACGCTCCACGATTGCGGCCAGGTGTCACCCGACGCAGCGCCGGTGAACAGACTCAGTTTAAAGAAATTGCCGAGGTAGGCTCCCAGGCTTTCTGCGCCGAATGCCAGGATGAATACCGTCGGGCCGAACACGAACACGAAAAAACCCAACAGCAGTAACAGCCACGCGTTGACGAGCGACAGCCTGACAATGCCCTTTTGCAGGCCGCTGGCGGCCGAGAGCACGAAGGTCGCCACGATCAGGCTGATTGCGACACCGAGGGAGAACGGCGTGGTGTCGATATCCGCGAGTTGGCCCAGCCCGCCTACCAGGGTTATGGCGCCGGTCCCCAGCGACGACGCCATCCCGGTCACAAGGGCGTACAGGGCGACGGTGTCGATTATCTGTGCCTTCCTGCCCAGCACGTGTGCTCCAAACACGGGCTGCAGCGAACTGCTGATCGAAAAAGGCAGCTTACAGTTGTAGAAAGCGAGGGCAAAAACCAGTGAGGGCACCGCATAGATGGCATAGGGTGTGAAGGCCCAGTGGAACATGACTGCGGAGAGCGAGAACACTGCGGCATCTGCCGATCCCGCCGCCAAACCCCATGACGCGGGTGGTTCATGAAGGTGGAATATCGGCTCCGCCGTGGTCCAGAACAGCACGCCCACGGCGAGTGTGGTGCACAGGGTGATGAAGAACCATCGGGTCCGTGTCAGCAACGGTTCGGCCGCGTTGCCACCGATCTTCACGTGACTCAACGGCGAAACGTAGACCACCGCAACCAGTACCAGCAGGTAAAAACTCCCCAGGCTGAACAACCAGGAAAAGTTCTTGAGCAGTGTGCTGTTGAGGGAACGGGTGTTTGCGAGGAAGCTGTCGAGGTCGGCAAAGCTCATGACCACTGCGCTGATCAGAACCAGGAAGGACGGCCAGAATACCCAGGGTCGAATGCGGTTCAACACGTCAGTTCCCCAGCATTTCCGGGTTCATAATAAATGCCGCTGGATGGCATGGTTGAATTCCTTCTCGACGAGGCAGGCATCGGCCTCCCAGGCCTGCCAGCGAGCCTTGATGTAAAACCGGCTCTCTGAACATGTCATCTCGTAATAAGCTTGCAACCGGGTCAGGGTCTCTCCCTGCTGCATGGTCACCCGATGACAGTTGGTAGAGATGGCCGAGCAAGGTTCATCGGGGTGTATGCTGACCCGCTGGTCAACGGTGAAGTCAATGCTGGTTGCACAGGAATGGAGGAAGCAGTGCCCATAGTCGATTGAGGTCTCTATGAGCCTGTGGCCTGTCTCCGGGTCCTCGGTGACAGTCTTCGAGGTGTGTGGCGGCCGCAGTACGTCCTCCTCCGGCATCGGTGTTCCATCAAAAGGCTGCAACGCCGGGTTGTCGACAGTCTCCAGCGCAGGTTTGACGGGCAGCATGAATTGGCTGGAGGATAAGGCAATTGTCAGTGTCCCGCGCTCAGGCGACGGCCAGATCAATGGCCAATAGGCATTCGAGATAGACAGCCTGAGACGGTGGGTGTCCGGAATTCGGTACGCGATGTGATGCAGCGGCAACTCCACCTCGTAGGACTGGCCGATGGCCATTGGCTGCGGCGATTCATTGGAGTCCCTGTGCGCCAGGTTCAATACACCGTAGGTGACCAGCGTGCTCTCGCCGGAGGGGTGCACATCGCACAGTCTGGCCGCTATGTTGGCCAACGGTCGATCACAGCAAACGGTTAGGCAAAGCCGGGGTTGGCCCACGATGTTGATTGCCCTCGGCAGCGGTGCCGTGTCGAATACCAACGAGGCAGCATCGTCGGGCCGTTGATCGGCAGCAAACTCCTGCTCGTGGCCGATGCCGACCATCAGCTTGCCAGCCGCCTGGCCGGTTGATGCCGGTGATGCGACCACGGCATCGTGGCTAGCTCGCGGGGCCTCTGTGGACAGTATGCCCGGATGCAGGTAATAGCACTGCAATGTGATGTCGGCCGACGGCCACGATGCCTCGCTTTGCCAGCGACCCGCGCGGAAAGCATAGTCAGTGGCGGGACGTACTGAATCCATCAGGTAGTAATGCAATCGGGGCTCGCTCATGATGCCGTTGTCGATACCCTTGAGCCAGCGATCCCACCAGCGGACCGACTCTCTCACGTAGTCTATCCGTGGGCCGGGGTAGGCGATATTGGGATACTTGTGTGCCCAGGGGCCAATCAGTGCCTTACAGGGTGCAGACAGGTTCTCCAGCAGGCGGAACACGGTGTTTCGGTAAGCATCCGCCCAGCCGCCCATGGCGTACACGGGTGTCCTGATCCTGGAATAGTCCTCGCTGACCGACCCGTGCCGCCAGTAGCGGCTTTTGGATTGTTCGCCGATCCATCGATCTGCCAGGAAGGGCATGCGGTGCAGTCGCTGCAACCAGCGTTGCCTCCACTCATCGCCCACCAGCCGCGGATCGGGGCAGCGTGCCTGGGCGTAAGACCAGAAGAAGGCCGCCCAGTCGAGATTGTCGTTCAGCAGGCAACCGCCAGCGAAGTGAACGTCCTCGTTGAATCGGTCATCAGAGGAGCAGATGGAAATAATCGCTTTCAGTGCTGGCGGTTGGCGGAACGCGAGCTGCAGGGCGTTGAATCCGCCCCAGGAAATACCCACCATGCCCACGTTGCCATCGCACCAGTCCCGCTGACTCAGCCAGTGGATGACTTCCTCAGCGTCTGCGAGTTCCTGTTCGCTGTACTCATCGTCAAAGAACCCATCCGACTCTCCGGTGCCGCGAATATCCACACGGATACAGGCGTAACCATGCGCGGCTGTGGCTGGCATGGTGATCTCATCGCGGTAGGTCGTTCCGTCATTTTTTCGGTACGGGAGAAATTCCAGTATGGCGGGTACCGGATGCCGATGGGCATCAGCGGGTAGCCATGCCCTGTAGGCCAGGCGAAGACCACCTTTCAGGGGAATGAAATCGTGTCGAACCTCTGTGATCTGCCGAGTCATCCTGTGTCCAAGACTATCATCTATCGCAGGGGATTAATGCAGTACCGGCCAACTAGGCGAGTTGGGCACTAGCGCGGAAACTCTGTCTACGTCTTCCTCTGGAACAGTCAAAAACCGTACATGATTGCTGATAAAAACCCGGTCATGAATCAACAGCCCGAATTTCAATGCAGTCTTATTCAAATGGTAAGCATATACAGCCATACTCTCGTTTGAGGCAAAGTAACCTGAACGATTAATACTGCGCTGAACGACGTGTTGCGCAATGCCCGACGAGCAGTACTCGTTAGCGTGGCCATAATGTTCTTCCTAGGGCACCTCTGAATAATGGCAATCGCGCTAAGCGGAGCCCTAGCAGGTTGTTGATTTTCTATCTGCGTGGCCACTGCCACGTTAAAAACAGGCTCAAATCGGTCATGTATTCACTATACACTCCCTCATTTCGCCTGTTTTTGCCTACCAGTGGCTGCCTCGAAAACGAAAATCAACAGCCTGCTAGAACACTGAAAGGTTGATCGTACTTTGCCTGGTGGTAAATGTTGCTGGAAGTTTTTACTCTGACCCCAAAGAGTGAGGAGCACAGGCTTGCTGGATACGGCCTACGAGCAATTTTGAAAACAGTGGAAAGTTGGCGTTGTTGAAGGTACGACCGTGGCCGTCGGGAAGGAGATCCCATGTCACATCTGAATGCATTTCGCGCCATTCGCTCACCGGATCTGGTCGCTGATGGAATGGATTATGGTCAAGGCTCTCGGCGTGGAAAAACATGGAAACTCGACCAGGGTAAGGTGCTGATGGCTCGTGCTCGAGCAGAGCAAGTTGCACGACGTCCCGTCCTTCGCCCAGCAACAGGCGCGCCACCGCTTCTGCAATCACACCGCCCTGGCAGTTTCCGGCTATAGCCAAAGGCCCTGTCGGAGCGATTCTAGCAATCTCATTCTTGTATATATTAATGACGCTTGGGACGAAGCTACGCTTGATTGACCAGTCACTAATGATCCCGTTCAGGGAGCGCATCGCGAAAAGATTGACGTCTCGGTCCAGAACATCGCTGAGTTTCTCCGCCTGTGTTTTAAAGTTAACGCAGTAAAAGAGTGGAATTCTTCCCGTGCTGCTTCCACATTGGTACAGAGGGAAATCAACCCCCACATTCTCGCCCGGCCATCCATTAGTTAAAAGTCCCATGCGACGACGGATCTCATCCAATGCTATGTCGTTTTCATTCGTGCAACTCTTGTCGGCAGAAAACAGATTAGGTAGCGTTTTAATAAAGTTTCTTGTCTTTTTTCGCATAGCCCAATAGCTTTTCTTGGCGAGTTGCTGGGGAGACAATGTCTCGCGAGAAATGGTGAATGCTTTTCGGTTGCGTCGGGACTCCTCTATCGTACTTGCCATGCCAGAAATTGTGGAAGCCGACCCAAATACGCAATCATCAGGAAGGTCCACGTCAAAAACCTCTTCAACCTCCATGAGGAGGCGTATTGTCCGCAACGAGTCTCCGCCCAAATCGAAGAAATCTTCGTGCTCACCTATTTCGTCTATAAAGAGTGTGTCGCACCAAAGTCGTCCAACGGTGCGGATTAGAGCGGATTGGGGTTTGCGCAGCGCTGCACCGGATCCGTGCGACGATGAGTTGGTCTGGGCTGTAGCGACATCGCGTGCTGCGTGCGCAAGCGCCTGAAGGTCCAGTTTTCCATTGTCGGTCAACGGAAAACAGTCGTGGCGGATAAGGTAGCGTGGCAATGCCGCTGACGGGAGCTGCGACGCCAGTGCGCGACGCGCAGCTGACGCATCTGGCAACTCGCCCTCCCCGACACAATGACCCACTAGTACAGGATCGCGGTGTTCAGCGACTTCGACCGGGGTGACCCAGGCGTCATGCACGTCGGCCAGCGACTGCAGTGCCGTGCGGACGTCCCCCAGCCCGATACGGATGCCGTTGATCTTTACTTCGGAGTTGTCCAAACGGCCCAAAACCTCCACGCGGCCATCGTCGAAGTGCCGTCCGCGATCACCGGTTCTGTACCAGCGCATACCGTCGCATTGAACAAACTTCTCTGCGGTCAAGGCCGGTTTTCCCCTATAGCCCCCAGCGACAGCACAACCGCTGACCCAGATCTCGCCCAGCTCTCCCGGCGAAGCAAGATCTCCATGCTCATCGACGATGCGTACCTCGGAGAAAGCCTGGGGCGAAAAGACCGTCGCGGACAGAGGCGGCTCGTCCTGATCAAAGACATGAATCCCAATACCCGGCGCTTCGCTGGCCCCGTAGAACCCGATCAGTGTCGCGTCGAGAAGCGAGTGCACCTTTGCCTGCACCGTCGGCGAGATAGCTTCGCCGCTGCAATAAATAGAGCGGACGGTGCGCAGCCTCTCTGCAGTGGATAGCGTGAGAAAGACCTCCAATAGACTCGGTGTGATTCTGAACGCTGTGACCCCTTCGCGCGCGATCAAGTCGGCGAACGCATGTGGCTCCCCACGCTCTGTTGCGGAAGCGATGGCTGCAGGAACGCCCAGGAGTAGCGGGTAGAAAACCTCGTCGAGAAATCCGATGAAGCTAGACGGAGTCCATATTAGATCGACGTCGAAGGACTCGGGTGAACTCGCCTCCACGATGTGTTGCAGTCGGCGCACGTATCCGTGGTGCGGGATCTCCACGCCTTTTGGTCTCCCGCTTGAACCAGAAGTGTACACAAGAAAAGCAGTCCCCGGCACGAGCTGCGCCGGACGTGAGTGACGGTCTATAACGGTGTGCGCCTGGTCTTCGGAAATCGACAGCACCACGCGCGCATTGACATCTTCACGTATCGCTTGCCGGCGCTCTTCGGAGACCGTTGGATCGAGCGGGACCGGAGTGCCGCCAGCCATTAGGACCCCACAGAGCGCCGCGACGAGTTCGGGCGAATGCGCTATCTCGACCAGGACCAACTCATGTCTTGCCACGTCAGCCGCGCCGAGCAGTTCCGCGACGCGCATCGACTCATGTCGCAGTTCGCGTCGTGTTAGGGTGCGTCCGCAATGTCGTAGCGCGGTGCGGTCGGGATTCCGCAACAGCGCCTCGCTGACAAGGTTCCCAAGGTCAGCGTGGCTAGAGTCCTGCTGCGCGTCGGCCGCAGAAAACACCTCCTCGCGACCGGACACCACTGGCTGCAGGCCGCTATCAGTCGTCATTAGCGAGACTTCCCGGTGACAGTGCGGATTGCAGACCCCTCAAAGCCCTGCACGCGCTTTGGGCGGGGGCTGGGATAGGCCGCCTTGGAATGCGATAGTCCGCAAGCTGCGAGCACTTTCGCCATTCTCACGGTGGTTGGTATCGGATCGATAACAGGGACCTGCAGCCCGTCTGCGTCCAGTCTTTCCTGAAGCGTCTTTGCCACGCCTTTCATTCCGGTACAACCGAGCACGAGTGTGTCGGCCCAGTCATTAACTACCGCCTTACGAGCCGCTTTATGCAGTCGCTTGACAAGTTCGTCGCCGGCCATCTCCAACTCCAAAACGGGAATCTCAACGCCTCGCGTCGACGCATAAGCGGCCGACACCCCATATAGACGTGCCCTGGCTTCGAAAAGGGGGCGCATGCCTGCCGTCACTGAAAGAATGCTGAAGCGGCGCCCCAGCGTGCAGGCGATGTGCATGCATGTCTCACCAGGCCCCAGCACTGGGATCGATACAGCCTCACGCCCTGCTTGAACGCCGGGATCCTCCATGCAGTCAACCACGACAGCATCGGCACCCTCCGCTTCCGCCTCAATGATTCGCGCGACCGTTGCCGCTGCCGCGAGCGCCTCATCAAATGCGCCCTCCAAAGAGGCTGGGCCTACCTCTAACTCAACAAAGTCAATGCGATCCCCCGGGTCTAACAAACCCTCGAAGTCCAAAGGATGCGTCAGCCCAGTTGGGATAACCGGCGTCACCACGCGAATGTGGACGCTCATACGTTTGCCTCGATGGAATGTGTAACCCGGCTGCTCATGCTCGCCAGCGGTGCAGTTGTATGCGTCCAATATCGCTGAAACCGAGTTGAGACAGAGCGCGCTGCGAAAGCTCCGAATAGGCATGCACGAAAGCGTACCTCGCGCCCTGTCTCGCCGCTTCTGCCAACCTGGCCAGCACCAGGGCCCTGTAGAGGCCTTTTCCGCAATCCTGCTGTGCCGTCGCTGAGACTCGCAACAGCACGGTGGCTCCGTCGCCGATCCAGGAAAGGTAGCCTACCGCAGCGATGCCATTATCCGAAGTCGACTCTGCTGTGTAAACCTCCGTGCGCTGCTGCTGCGACGCCGTCAGATAGGCGCGATGATAGGCCTCCCCGACCTCTTCGGGCACGTCGAAGCCGCTGGCCATAAGCTGCCACACCCGTCGGTCATCGTTCTGCGCGCTGCAAATTCGATAGCCAGCCACGGCTTCTTCCACAACCGGACATTCGGGGGTCAGCTGCTTGACCATTGCCGCGACCTGCAGGGCAGGTGGAACGAAGCCGCGTTCAGTCATCAGCGCCGTAAGGCCTGCATCAGCGCAGCGCGGTCCGGTCATCCAGTCGAAACCCCGCCGTTCGGGGCGGAAACGCTCAAGCACGGTGTCGAGGTCGGCCGCCGCCTGAGCGGGGTCTGTGGTCGTCCACCTCATCAGGCTCAGCACCGGATGCGGGTCGGGCGAAGTCCAACCACTCGCACCGTCCAGCACTATCGTTTCGATCGTGCCCGGGACATTCACGAGCGTGAAATGGGCGGCGAGCACGTCGTCCGCAGTCACGGCATGGGGCGATGTTTTTCTGGAGGTTGAGACGCTCAATGCCTTGACGCCCTTCGATCGTGTGTGTCGAGATAGAGCATAGCCCGACCTCTGCGGGTCAACGCGGTAAGCCTGGGCAATTCATTCTCAACCAGACCCAATTCGATAGTCCAAAGTAGCTTTGGCTGCGGCCCCGGATAAACATCGATTGTCGGCCCCTTGCTATAATATGCGTACATCAATACCGGGACTTCGCACAGAAAGAACTCGGCAAACCGTTCGAATGTGCGTTCGTCTTTGAGTTCTTTCACCGATCCGACCTGCTCGAAAATCGCATCTCGGATGGCCGTTCCTGCATTAAATGCCGCTGTCAACTCGGACCGATAGAGTGGGGGTGTCTCTGCCTCGAGGTCGCACCATCTTACGAGGTCAACCCGCGTCGTGCGGGAGCCGTTCAGCGCCTTTTGGACCATCCGCGAGATGTCCGATGTCAGCCTTTCAATTTTGAGTGCTTCCTCTCCGGGGAGGTCGTCACGCCCGAGCTCCGCCATCCGGTTGTAGTGATAGGGACCATCCACCGGGCAAACATGTCCCTGAATGCCGAGCACCTCGCACATCTCAATGAAGCGGTTAACATATGCACGATCAAAAGCGCGATTCTTGATACTGATAAACATCCAGGCCTCGCGCCCGGATAGGTCGAAGTCGCTCAGCCTATTGCTGAGTACCCCTCCAACGCCTGGTAGCGTGCACTCGCGAGCGGGAAGAACGGTATCAATGTGGAATCGCGATCCAGTCTCCTTGCCTGCCACCTTGTAGAAGCTCGAGTTTACAATTCTGCTGCTATACATGAACAATAACCTTTTTAGTATTTTGTCCGATTTACTGAGTCCATGATTTACGTTACCTCATTGGCAACATCCAGGCGCAGCGATTGGGTGGCGGCGCGAGAGCGATCGACCTGGAGGCGTGCATCAGCCACGGGCGGCGATTTCATTGCCATCGCGACGACATTATCATGTTACATCATCGGCAGGCTATGAGCGGCACTCTTGTTTAAAAAAGCTGACAGTGTTCGCAGTTTGCACCACTTCCTACGGAACCCTGAGAACCATTGCCTGTAGCGGCCTAGCCTGATTGTTGTTCCTTGGTGATTTGCCCGGCAAGCCGCCACTAGCCGCAGTTACCAGCCTTGCATTGCACCGCGGGAGACAGTGTGCTTTGAATATTCGCGTGAGAATAAGCAAGGCCAATGGCAACACCCAGGGGACACCCACCGCAATACAATCACTACAATGCTGCTTCCTTCATATGTGCTGGCAGGCGCAAACAGGCTCGACCGCTCGCCCCAGGATAGGGGACGACTCGCGGACATCGTCACAATCGAAAAACTACGGCAAAAGGGGGTCTCGAGCCCAGTCAAACAGGACTCATCCCGAACACGTCAGATGCGGCCACAGAGATACTCACCCCGCATTGCCCCGTCGCTGAGGCGCTCGGGATGCTGGAGGCAAAGAGAGGCAAAGGACACCCATTAATCTCCCACCAGAGGGAGGCAAAGGACACCCATAGAGGGAGGCAAAGGACACCCATTAATCTCCCACCAAAACCGGTCAATCCCTTGGCCATCGCGAGGCTGACGGCTAAGCTGGATGTGTCGCTCAGCCACCCCAGGAGGTCAGGGATGACCATTCCACGCAGCGCACAGATCTCGCTCAGCGAGACACCCTACTACCACTGCATCGCCCGCTGTGTTCGCCGGGCTTTCCTGTGTGGTAAAGATCGGTACACCGGGCAGGATTTCAATCACCGCCGCGCCTGGCTGGTCGACCGACTGAAGCTGCAGGTCTCGGCCTTTGGCATCGAACTCTGTGCCTACGCCATTATGAGTAATCACTACCACGTGGTGTTGCGGGTGGATCAGGCCCGGGCACAGCACTGGAGCGACGATGAGGTCATCGAACGCTGGACCCGGATGTTTAGCGGGCCCCTGCTGGTCCAACAGAAACTGGCCGGGCAGCCGCTCACGGCGGCCCAGGCTGCCACCGTGGCGGCGATTGCCGCCGTGTGGCGTGCCCGGCTCTATGACATCAGCTGGTTTATGCGCTGCCTGAATGAACACATTGCGCGCAGGGCGAATGCTGAGGACGACTGCACGGGGCGATTCTGGGAGGGGCGCTTTAAGTCCAAAGCCTTGCTGGATGAGGCGGCGGTCCTGTCCTGTTTGGCCTATGTCGATCTGAACCCGATCCGGGCCGGGATGGCAGAGACCTTACGCGATTCGGACTTCACCTCGGTGCAGGAACGGCTGGAGGCGAACTCGCTTACCGAGGCTGCGCCAGCAGGCAACACGTCAAGCCCGTCGCTATCGCCGTTTTCAGAGGGCGGCGAGTCGCTTGAGAGCAGCCGATGCCTCCCTATCAGGCTGGACGACTACCTGGCCCTGGTGGCTGCTACAGGCCGCTGCGTGCGCGCTGGCAACCGGGGCGCCATGCCGCGGGAGGCCGTTCCAGCCTTGGACCGGCTGTCGATAGATAGCCAACAGTGGATGGCCCTGGTCTGTGACATTCAGTCGTCTTCCCTGCAGGCCATTGGTGCTCTGGGGCGGATGCGCAGTTATGCGACGGCTTCAGGGCGTTGCTGGATCAAGGGCTCGACCACACTGGGGAATCTTTACAACGCGGCCTGAAAATCAACAATAGGGTCAGTCACGAATACTCGCTGGCTGAGAACTAGGGCAGCTCTGAAAAACGGCCCATTACTGGCACAATAGGGTTTTCCACCAATGGGATCAAGAAATGAGCCAACTGACGTTTGCCGAAGCAGAGTATGAAGGCAAGAAGCGCAAAACCCGGCGGGAGAAGTTCCTGGAGCGTATGGATCAGCTCATTCCGTGGGAAAAGCTGGAGCGGCAGTTAGCGAAGAAGTATTCGAAAGGCAAAACCGGACGTAAACCGTACCCACTGTCAGTCATGCTACGCATCCATGTCATGCAGTTGCTCTACAACCTGAGCGATCCGGCCATGGAAGATGCGCTGTACGAGATTGAGTCAATGCGCCGTTTTGCCGGGCTTCGCATGTCGGACAATCTGCCCGATGAAACAACTATTCTGAATTTCCGCCATTTCCTTGAGCGGCATAAGTTCGGGCAGCGCCTGTTTGACACCATTCAATCTCACCTGGAATCACAGGGTCTGAGACTCCAGGAAGGGAGCATCATTGATGCGACGATTATTGCAGCGCCGTCATCGACTAAGAACCAGAAAGGCGAGCGTGATCCCGAGATGCACCAGGTAAAGAAAGGTAACGAATGGCACTTCGGCATGAAGATGCATATCGCCGTAGATGATTCATTGGGGCTGATTCACAGCCTGACGACAACACCAGGGAATGTGCACGACATAACTCAGGTCGATCAGTTGTTGCACGGAGAAGAAGAGCGGGTGTGGGGTGACGCCGGCTACCAGGGCATTGAAAAGCGGCCAGAGCATGAACAGCGAGATGTGGACTGGTTTATAGCGATGCGCCCTGGAAAGAGAGCCCAGCCTTGCGGCCTCAAACCCTTTGTCACAAATGGAGAAGTCAAAGGCCAGTGTAAGGGCTAAGGTGGAGCACTGCTTCCACCGAATTAAACGCCAGTTCGGCTACGACAAAGTTCGTTATCGTGGCCTGGCGAAAAACACCAACCGGCTGTTTCTGCTAGCTGGCTTCACAAACCTGCTGCGAGCCGAGCCATATGTGGCGACATAGCGGGATAACTCCGTCTGGAGTTTGCTGAAAAGCCGATTCCAGGCGGAAAAATAGACAAAACCACGGGGCAAATGGCCCCTGGAAATCAGAATTGGAGGCAGCATGGAAGAACTACGCAAATTTACGAGTTTTTCAGAGCTGCCCTAGATTCCCAGGCATTAGAGCGGCATTTCCAGCATTCGTGCCCCTTGACAACTGCTGCCTACTCACTGGCTATCAGTCGATTCCTCGTTCTGCAATTCGACCCTTTAACCTGCGCCACCGTCGGTGTCCAAGCAGTTAGCAGTGCTGTATCCGAGCAGCCATTAGTTGATGGGTGTCCTGTATCGGTGTTGTCGATGGGTGTCTTAATTCAGCACCGACCGTTTGTTTTCCCTGTGCAGTAGAGGTTTAATCGGCACACACGACACAAAGGAGATCGGATCCATGGCGCTGACACGCAGAGACTTGCTGAAAACCACCGGCACCATTGGGCTGGGCCTTTCAGGCACCGGAGTTGTAAGCGCTCTTGCCGGGCAGCAACCGAAGAAAATTCTGATTCTTGGCGGCACCGGCTTTATTGGTCCACACACGGTGCGATATGCGGTTGAGCGGGGGCATCAAGTCAGTGTATTCACCCGCGGCCAGCGGCAGTATAACCTGCCGGAGGGTGTTGAGCGCCTGGTTGGCGACCGCAATGATGACCTCTCCGCTCTACAGGGCCGTGAATGGGATGCGGTTCTGGATAACAATTGTCAGGACTACCGTTGGGCGCGCAAAAGCACAACGCTGCTAAAAGACGCCTGCGATCACTATGTTTTTGTGTCCTCCATTTCCTCATACAACATGCCTGAAGTTGACATGGCGACAGCCACAGAACCGGTGAGTAAAACGCTACCAGTTAATACACCGACAACACCACGGCCGGACGGCTGGAGTGACGGTGACGATGCCGATTATGCCTGGATGAAGGTGTTGTCCGAAAATACAGTACTGGATGCTTTTGGCTCCCGCGCCACGATTGTTCGCCCGACCCTGATTGTAGGCCCGGGCGATCACACCGGGCGCTGGTCATACTGGCCGGTAAGGCTGGCTGAGGGCGGCGAAGTACTGGCACCCGGCAACCCACAGCACTCCACCCAGGTAATCGATCAACGCGATCTCACCGAATGGCACGTGCGCCTTATTGAGAATGGCACCACCGGCATATTCAACGGTGCCGGTCCGGCCGGTTTTTTATCCATGCAGTCCATGCTTGAACAAACCGCACAGGGTGTGGGCGCCCAGGCCAATCTAACCTGGGTCGACGAGGGCTTCCTGGCCGCACACGACGTTAACCCCTGGAGCGACATGCCCGCCTGGTTGCCCGGCTATCCCATAATGTATGTGGATGTGAGTGCGTCTGTCGCAGCCGGATTGACCTATCGCCCCATCGCGCTGACCGCACGGGACACGCTGACCTTCGAGCAGGCCCGTTCAGCTGACAATGATCGCGTGCGTCCATTTAGTTTTGACCGCGAACGCGAGATGGCGATACTCAAAGCCTGGCATTCCCGGGCTTGAGCCATCCCTCACCCCGAACATTGACCAGGCAACCGCCCTCTACTCCATTGTCCAAACGCCCCTGCTCACAGACCCTGACAATGCTGGGTCCTGACAGGGTGCCCGCCCGAACTGAGTACCACTGAGAGTTCAGGGTGAGTACGATTAGCTGAACTGGGTGGTTGCCTTAAACTGTGGCGCGGGATTACGCAGGCCGCACGCCGTTAACTTGTCACAACCCGCGAAGCGTATAAACACCAAGGCATTGCGGAATCATGGCAGGACAACACGCCGTAGCCGCTGCTATTTTCTTCAATCGCTTTCCGTTTTCAGGCTGTAGGATTTCAGCATCATCAATTCGCGCTGATACGGAGGTGCGCCTATGTCGTGCGCTGCGTCTTGCGCGGGGGTTACTAGCGCGATAAAGGAGCGCGATAAAGGACACCCATCTATCTCCCACCAAAATCGGCCAACCCCTTGGCCACCGCGAGGATGGGATGGAATTAGGATGGCCAGAATTAAGTAAGCTCTAGCCATCTATCTCACACCGATGAAAGTAAAGGGCGAAAGTAAAGGACACCCAGCTACTCCCCCACTCTAGTTTTTGGTGGGTGTCCTGTCTCGGTTTCTTGATGGGTGTCCTGTCGCGGTTCACTAGTTTTCGATGGGTGTCCTGTCTCGGTTCTGCTGTCTCGGTTCTGTCTCGGTTTCCGTTTTGATGGGTGTCCTGTCTCGGTTCTCCTGTCTCGGTTCATGTCTCGGTTCACTGTCTCGGTTCATGAACCTGCAGAGCGAAGACGTGACCATCTCCAAAGGGTTGGTAACGAGTATAGTCTGACGTCACAGTGTCGAAGGATTCATCGCCGCCGAGGCTATCGCGGTAGGCAATGTTGTGCACAATGAATCGCTGCCCGCGGGTCGGGTTGCGCAGGCTGTCACGGCTGTCATATTCCAGGACGGCACCAATCCCATTGGAGTCAAACCCCACCAGGCCGATCTGCTCGAGGATGTCACCGGCTAAACCATCAGGACCGATGGCATAGTTGGAAGAGATGGCCTGGCCGCCGAGAAACCAGTTGCCGGTAAGGCGGTGCTTGTAGCGCAGGAACAGTGCTTCGAGGTCGTCGGTCGTTTTCACCTCGAGACCCGTGCCCAGGAAGTCCTCGTAGTCGTTGCGGATCGTGCCCTGCATGAGCCCGACGGTGAACTGATGTGTCCCCTCCCCCCAGTGAATATCACCGAACAGGCCGGCGAACCAGGAATCAGTATCGCTGTAGGTGCCGAACGCCATGACTGTCGAGGGTCGCGAACCGGCATCGACGTCGAAGGTGTAGCCTCCCACGACGCCGTGCGTGGAACCGAGCTTGGGGTCGCTGCTCACCGCGGGTGTCAGCAGCCAGGGGCTCTCTGCAGACTTGGCGGCGGGTTCAGGATCAGCTGCCTCATCGGCCGGGGCGCCCGCAGACGACAGGATCAAAGTCAAGGCCAGCACTGACGACTTGCATGGTGGGTTTGTTACCACGCCCGCTCCAGGATCAGGCCAAACTGCGGGAACGCGCTTGCGTCCTCGTCGATCTCTGCGCCGGTAATAGGGTTAAAGTCCTGGGGGGAACCACGGTCAGCGCCGTAAACGTTGATCACGTCCAGAAAAAGCACAAAATCCGTGTCCCAATACCGGCGTCGGTAGTCGACACGGACATTGAGTGACTGGTAGTCGCCCAGTGTCGTGGCATTGACCTCGGTGATTTCCTTGGAGGCGCGTGTCAAGCCGAGCGATGGCGGCAGCACGTCCTCATGAATAATGAAACGGTCACCGGGACGTCCGCTGCCCCACTTCCACCTGCCGGCGATCTGCAACCGGTCCGTTACCTCCCAGCGTGCACCAATGGATGCGAAATGCTCGCGGGCAAAGTCGGGCGTGTAGCTGCCGCGGCCGTCGTTGTCATCCTGGCTGCTGTCGTTCCAGGAATAGGTAAAATCAGCCGACCAGCCGTTTCCGAATGAGCGCTGCACCACAAGATCAATGCCGCTGTTCTCACCGTCTCCTGCGTTCGCAGCGCGGCCGCTGGCGCGGCTCTGGGAGACGATCAGGTCGTCGAGTTCCTGATAGTAAGCCTCGAGAATGATATTCCACTGTTCGTTTAGGTCGTAGTCGAGGCCTACGCCGATGTGGGCGATCTCCTCATTCGAGAGATCGAAGTTGTTCGGATTGGCAGCGCGCACCAACAGGCGAGGCGACTCGTAGTAGAGCCCGCTGGTGAGAGAAAAGCGCAGGTCGGGCGCGGCCGAGTAGAGGACGGAAAAACGCGGCGCGGCGTAGGTATCATCGGAGAAGGCGTCACGGTCCACGCGCAGGCCCGGGCGCAGGCTGAAACGGCCAACATCAAAAACCTGCTCCACGTACGCCGCGACGTTGGTGCCGGACTCGCTGTAGCGCGATTCGATAACCTCGGGCAGCCAGACAATGAACTGCTGCCTGGGCGGCCGAGGATCGTCACTCTCGTAGACGTAGCGAATCCAGGGGCCGTCAAGCCCGGTCTCATAGTCCGCATCAATATTGACGACACGCAGCCCGGCGGAGAATTCGCCAAAGCGGTTGAAGGTGACGAAGTCGCTGCGCCAGCCGATTTCCTGTTCTTCCTCGGTAATCGTGAAGATATCGTCGCGCACCGGGATAGATGAATCATCGGCGCCCGGCAGCGCAAGATCGGGAAAGGCTTCCCCCTGGGTCGAATCCTTGTCGCTGCTACGCAGGTAGAGACGGTTGGTCCACTCACCCTCGCTGCCAACCAGGTGCCGCCAGGTTACACCGAAGAGCGACAGGTCCTGCTCGGAGCGAATCAGCGACGTGTCGTCGAAATCCTCGTCCTCTTCAACGTTGTCCAGGTCGCGTGTGTAGTCCTCCGGCGCATGGATGAGCAGGAACTCCAACTCGTCGCGCCCAGTCAGCTGCGTGGTGGTCTTGAGGATGATATCCGTCACCTTTGGGGTGCCGATGTCATCCTGACCGATAAGTTCGAAAATATTGCCGAAGTCGAAACGGCGAGCGGTGAAAAAAACCGACGTATCCTCGGAGAATCCCGAAGGGCCGTCATAGGTGAATTCAGCGCCGGCGATATCAAGGCGCAGACTGGTTACCGGCGTCAACCCACCGTCGGCCAGTTCGAGACGCAACAGCGATCCCGACCGGCCGCCGTAGGCAGCGCCCCACCCGCCGGGCGAGAATTCGGCGCCGGCGACAGAATTGGGGGCAAAGATCGAGAAGCGACCGCCGCCAGAGATGTCGTCATCCTCACCGATGGTCTGGTCGAAGTGCACGATTTTATCGAGGGGAAAGTCGTCGACAAAGATCAGGTTATTGCGCGGGCCGCGCCCCCGCACCGTGAAGCCGGCAAACGCACCATCGGAGGCCAGCCCCGGCAACCCGTCCAGGGCCCGCATCACGTCGGCGCCGGCGCCGACGGCATTGCGCAGTTCCTCGCGGTTGCGAAAGCTGCTGCTAACGCCGCTCAGACTGTCCGCCTGCCGCGCCCGGGCAACCACCAGGACTTCCTCCAGCACCGGACCGGGCAGTTCCAGCCTGGGGAGCTGCAACTCGAGCACAGACGCGCGCCGTGCAATCACCCGATACACCGGCTCTTGAATGGTGGCTCGTCCCTCGGCGCTCGCCTCCACGCGATAGAAGCCTTCCTCCAGCCCCTGGAAGCGCACCTCACCCGCTGCGTCCGTGGTCCCGCTGGCCTGCTGCCCCTCGCGACTGATGATGTCCACGCGCACGCCGGCAAGGATACGGTTGTATTCCGCATCCTTCGTAACAACGACTACGTCACCCGGTTCCGCGAGCGCGAGCACAGGCAACAGGACAATGATAAGAAACAGGAACCCGCGGAATTTCATCAATGTATTACTCCAGTCCAGAAGCACCCGGTCAGTCTGTAAGCGGTGCGCAGCTTGCCGCTCACCTCTACGGCCACGTTGCTACCGCTGGCCTCGCGCGTTCCCTATTTGCTTGTATCATTTACTATCCTTTCTACAACGTGCACAACCGCCACAGGCTGCCTGATGCCTGCTACTTCAGGTGGGAGAAATGCAGCCGTTTCAGGGTGCCTCCGAACTTGAACGGGGCCTTGTCGAAGTAGGCGTCCGCCACCGGTGAAGCCGTGTCCATGCCCACGTCAAATGTCTCAGATGCCGTGAAGAACAAGGGGATGGTGCGCTGCAGCGTGCCGGTAGCAGTCTCTTCGCCATTGATCCAGAATTTCAGCTTGGCAGGCGCGGCTCGTACCATTGGAGTTGTCATTTCGTAGGCAATAGTCACGTCGCCCGCTGGCAAAGCGCCAACCTTGATCTTGTCACGCTTTAACAGTAGCGCGCTGTACTCATAGTAGAGTTCGCCGTCAAGTGCATAGAGGCTCACACCGCCGGCATAGCCGCCCATGGCAAAGAGCACGCCGTTGACTTTCTCCGGCACAGTAGCCTCGATCTCCGCGCGAAGGTTGCCATTGCGCACGTTCGGCGCCTCGCTTTCGGGGATTCGGGTCATCCCTTCGAACAAGGTCCACTCGGTATTGGTGGTGCGCTTTGCTTCATGGGGATTGAGTCCGGTGTACATGGCACCACCGATGGGTAACGCCTTGTTTTCCTCGGCTTCCTGCATGAAGAGCTTCTTGAGTTCTTCCAGCTTATCGGGATGTTCGGATGCGAGATCGTTCATCAGCGAGAAATCCTTGCGGGTGTCGAAAAGCTGCCACTCATCCTGCATGGGGTCCCAGTTGGCAAGATCCGGTACCGCAGCTACCCAAGGTGTCCTGGGGCCAAAGGTGCTGGCCATCCACCCATCGTGATAGATGCCGCGGCTGCCCATGATGTCGAAATACTGAGTCTTTTTCTGCTCTCGCGCATCAGGCGCACCGAAGGTGTAGGCAAAGCTCACCCCGTCGATGGGGTCCTGCTCGTGGCCATCAACCACTTTGGGTGCTGTGATATCGAGAATGTCATAGAGGGTCGGTGCCACATCGTTGACATGGGCGAATTGCGAGCGCGGCGTATCGTCCGGTTTGATGCCTGCGGGCCAGGAAATGACCATGGGTGTCCGCGTGCCGCCCCAGTCCGCCGCGATCAGCTTGGTGTAGCGGAAGGGGCTGTCGCCGGCCCAGGACCAGGCAGCATGGACATGATTATCCACCTTTGGACTACCGATCACGTCGAGCCCGCCCAACTGTTCGGCAATGGCAATGTGTTCGGTCACCGTGGAGGGGATGCCGTTCTGGGAGTTCAACTCGGCAACGCTTCCCTCCAGACCCTCGGCCGACGCGCCGTTGTCCGAGAGGATATAGATCACCATGGTGTTGTCGCGGATACCGCGGGCCTCGAGCTCATCGATCAGCTTGCCGACCTGAACATCGGTGTGCTCGAGGAAGCCGGCATAGACTTCCATCAGGCGCGCCTGGAATGCTTTCTGGTCCTCCGGGATGTCTTCCCAGGCGGGCATACCTTCCGGTCTGGGAGCCAGTTTGGTGTCCTCGGGAATCCAGCCCATCGCCTTCTGCTGTTCGAATGTACGCTGCTGATAGGCATCCCAGCCGCCGTCAAACTGGCCCTTGTACTTGTCCGCCCACTTTTTGGCGACGTGATGGGGTCCGTGCACCGCGCCTGGTGTCCACCACATCAGGAAGGGTCGATCCGGATTGATGGCAAGATGTCTGCGCATCCAGGTGATCGCCTTGTCGGCCATGTCTTCGGTAAGGTGGTAGTCCTCGTGGTTCTTAACGTGGGGCGGCGAGATCGGGTTTGTGTTCTCCCACAATGCCGGCTCCCACTGGGAGGTTTCCCCCGCGAGGAAGCCGTAGAAATAGTCGAAGCCTCGCCCCGTAGGGGTGCGGTCGTAGGGACCGTTGGCCAACTGGTCGATCGGCGTGTTGTGATCCTTGCCGAAGGCTGACGTCGCATAGCCATAGTGGCCCAGCACCTCGGCAATGGTCGCCGAAGACTTGGGAATGACGCCGGTGTAGCCGTCCCAGTCGTTGGCAAACTCGGCGATCTGGCCGGCGCCCACCCGATGGTGATTACGGCCGGTCAGCAACGCGGCCCGGGTCGGCGAACACATGGCGACGGTGTGGAAGCGATTGTAGGCGATGCCCTCCTTGGCCAGACGCGACAGCGTCGGGGTTTCGATTAAGCCGCCGAAGGTGCTTGGCTGTCCGAAGCCCGCATCGTCCAGCATTACGATCAGGATGTTCGGCGCGTCGTCGGGCAGGTGGCTGGGGGCCTCACGCCACTTGTGAACCGACTCCTGCATGGTCGGCCCGACCTTGCCGCCCATCGGCGGCTCGGGGAATGGCAGGACATCCTGGGCCCATGCGGGCGCGGCCGCTAACAGAGTCAGACCGAAGAGCACGCGGATAAAAGAGACTCGATTCGTTTTCATAAAGATACCTCGTGACAAAAATTACATTCGCGTTGACTAGTCTTGGTTTTTACCGTGCCTCTCAGCCCTTGCCAGGCGTATACCAGATCGGTGACGTATAAACGCGATCTTGTTGCGACGCTGGCACATCGTCGGGCAGATCCAGTCCATAGCGAACGGCATCGTAGGTGGTCCAGCGTGGCGTTGGAATTTCCAGCACCCGCACATAATAAAATGCGCTCTGATCGGCATCGAAATCAGGATCTGTCCAGATCGCTTGCAGGGCTGGCTCACCGATGGTGTTGGAGTAAGTCGCCGTTTCGACATCAACCGTGTTACCGACTGGTGCGTTACAGCGCCTGTCTACGATGGTGCGCTCCCCACTGCACGCGACGTCGTATATCCGCTCCTGGGTATTACCTTCAGTGTCCATCCAGCCTTTGATCACCTGTACACGATCAAGGTTGCCGGTGTCTGGATCCTTTAATGCGCTAATCATTAAACGCGGGGCCTGCCCATCGGCAGCGCCACTCAGATCACCGCCCATAGGAACACCCTTGCTGTAACCGAGTTGCACAAAGGCGTTACTGTTTAGATCAGCTTCGCTGAAGTCCCAGCCCGCAAATACGCGAACCCGAATACGCGTGCCCGTTGAGGCATAAGTTTCCTTGCGCTCCATGGCATCGAAGATCGCTTCGCGGCTGTTTTCCGTCGCCCATACGCCAGCCAACCCTGAAGCCAAGGACTCGCGGTAATAAACGGAACCCATCGGGGCCGTGAAAAGCGGTTTGGTCATACGATCCGGACCGGGCTCCGACGTGGACATCTTGCCGAAGAAATTGTCTTCCTCGGTGGTGGCGAGACTGGTGTGGGTATCGGTAGAGCCAATCAGGCCGAACTTATAGGGGTTAGTGCCCAGTTCAGCCTCCAGAGCCATGCCGTTCTTAAGCGCTGCGCGACCGTATTCAGTGGCCAGCATGGCATCCTCCTTGCCAACCGTGCCTTCCAGGTTGGCTATATCCCAGGTCCCATAATCGGCAAACTCATCGTTGGGTGATAGAAACGGATGGGCCTCGCCATCACCTTTCATCTGTGTGATCTCGTACAGTGGCTCCCAGCGAATCCGCTGGCTTACATATTCCTCGTCCAGCGCTACGCCATCGTACTGCGCTTCCATCGGGAACATGATGCCGTTTGAGAGGTTGCCGTTGTGCGCAATCGCGAGTAGCTTGCCGCCGGTCTTTTCTTCATAGGCTTGCATCCACTTCCACAGGTCGCGCGGGTTGGGGCTACCAAGGGGTGGGGTGGTAGTATAAGGCACCATCTGCCCGCCTATATCGCCGCCATCCCGATAGGCCACGACTCTATGCAGGTTGTTACCATCGACTTGCGACGTCCATTCGTAGCCGATCAAAGCCGTGAATTTACCCGGCTCGTTGTATTTCTCCGCGGCGTTTATGATGCGGTCCCACACATCCCTAAAGGCATCTGACTCCGGGTCATAGGTCATGGCGTCCGGCAATGTTCCGTTTGAGAATTGCGTAATGAGTCTTACCCCGACCTCGGCATTTTTGCCGGCCTGTATATCATCGTAATATTGCTTGCCCACGGGATCGGCAAGAATGCTCTCTTTGGCCGCAAAGAGATCCGCCACCATCCCCATGTTGTCCGAGTGATCGGCCACCATCAGGAAATCCAGCGGTTTGACTAACTGGGCTTCCAGGCCCATGGAGGCAGTGACTTTTTCACCGCGCGCGAACCGATAGGCCTCGTTCGGATCGAGCGTATTCCCGAAGCCGGCCGCATCAAATGAATACGATGAGTGCACGTGTGTATCACCCCAGTAAACAGCATTGGGTAATTTTTCTCTCGCGGCGGGGGCTGCCGCGGTGGGAGCCGCAGCTGACTGCTCGACGCTGACGCCAGCCGACTCGGCAGTATTTGCAGTAACCGCAGGTGGCGGTGTCTTATCACAGGCCGTCAGGTACAGACTCAGGGCCATGACACCGAGAGTGGATAATGTTGTTTTAGCAGTCATGTTGCGCTCCTTTTCAAAGCTAGTTGACGGGTTCGAAATCATGGAAGCTCCAGCTGCCGTCGAGGACCTCGGGCCGGGCTGGTAAAGGCGCACCACGTAGTTCCAGCCCTCCATGATCGGCAGGCAGTTCTCCCGCCCGTCGTCGCAGCCACCGAGGTGAATGATCATGGAACCGTCCCGGTTGCGCTTGCCCATGATCGAATTGATTACATAACCGTCGATATTGTTCTTCTCAAAAAAAACCCCTGGGCGTTGTAAAGGCTGACCGACCAGAACGCGCCCACCGGCACCCGGGCAGGCACTTCGATCTTGTATTCGCCAATAGGCAGGTTGGGAACGTTGGAGGGATAAAAGGCCTCGCTCACTGGCAGCCCGCCCCAGCCGACGGCCGTACCGACCAGATGTTGGATCGGATTAACGCTTTCCCGGTTTCCGAAGGTCCCCACGATCTCGCCGGTGAAGGGCAGGAGCGCACTGAGCCGCTCGATCAACGCCTCGTAAGCGTCTTCATCATAGTTCAGCAGGATGAAGGGCCTGGATGAGACCGCCTCGACCTGCATCTGGTCCTGAATGGCATTCACTGCCGCCACGTCCTCGGGATCGTCGGCGTCCACCAGCGTGCGCATGAAGACGATCACGTAGGGCGTATCGAACGTTTCCATGTCTAGCGTGTATGTGCCACCGCCGTGGAACACCTTATTAACATAGTGGTCCTGATTGACGATCATCGCGGCCATGTACCGCTCGCCCACGTCCGGCAGGGTCAGTGTTGCACCCTCGGAAATGTCGACCACCGTTGTGCTGTAGAGCGTATCGCGGTTCATCCGGACCGTCGGCTGATTGTCGACCGGCGTTGGCTCGCGGAAGTGGTAGAACTTGTTCACGCCCCCGGCGAGCGAGACGTATTTGTCGAGTTCGATATCGGTGGCCGCGCGGATGAAGTTGTTGATGGTCACCGGGACCCCGCGCGCCTCCAGCAGTTCGCTCAGGTCGTCGTCAGCGAGTTGCGATGACGCGATTGCAGAAACGCCCAGGCTGGCAACGAGCGCCAGGGTGAGGCCAAACTGTTTCATACGAACTGCTCCTCAAAAATTAGATGAAGGGATTGATTTCTGCAAAGCTCCAGCTGCCATTGAAAATCTCTTCGCGCGGCTGATACAGGCGAACGGCGCAGCCCCGA
This sequence comes from uncultured Gammaproteobacteria bacterium, assembly GCA_963840725.1. GTDB lineage: Bacteria > Pseudomonadota > Gammaproteobacteria > Pseudomonadales > Halieaceae > CAVWDU01. The sequence continues at coordinate 225,769 of CAWIZY010000004.1, forward strand.
GCCGGCTGTGACGTGGATGCAGCTCACCCGGTCTTCGAGATCAACGTAACGGACGCCGCTGAAGTGTGGATCGACAGTTTGAACTAACTTACCTCGACTCACCGGAGTACCCTCCTGAGTGTTAAGCAAAACTGTGCTGACCCCGCTACGCCTCACCCAATCATGGTACATGATAGGGTGATTTCAGGTCGGCTACCGGTCATTTCGCGCCACCGAAATCTTGCTTCTATGATCTAACTCAAGAGTTAGGCAGGCAGGTATGCGACCTGGTTGCTGCACCCGCTATCGCTTCCACCCGACCGATTGCTCGGCGTTGTCCTACGGAGCACTTCTGGTCGATTGGTGTTCAGTGATTCGACGTGTTACGGGATGCTGCCGAGCAGTGGGTACTGATATCGCTGCTGACGATACGTCAGGGGTGGATACATTTGCGACAGGGGAACGGGCCTTTTTTGTTCCCTCAAAAAGGGCCCGTCATTCGCCTCTAGAAAGTCAACCTTACCCCAGCTTCTACGCTCCGGCCGGCCTGCGGCGCGAAATTGCGCAAAAAAGAGGTGCTGAGACGAATTTCCTCGTCGGTGATGTTCTTCAGCTTAAGGAAGGCGAGCAGTTGCGTGTTGCCCGAGAACTGCACGTTATAGTCAACACCCGCATCCCAACGGGTATAGCCGTCGGTCTCGGTCTCAAAGTCACCCGGGTTGTCCTGATCACTTGCGTTCAGGACCTTGAGGTAGGTACCTATCGCATCGCTACGCCAGGATAATTCGCTTCCGATGCGCATCGGGGGTAAACGTGGCACATCGCCTGCAGAATCGAAATCACCGACGATCATGTCTCCGAATACGCCGAGTGTGACGTTGCCGCCGGCGAGGCTGGCCAGCTCAAAGCTGGACTCGAATTCCATCCCGTAGAAGTCTGCATCATCCTGCTCATAGGCATACACGGGTGTTTCATCGACTTCGCCACCCGTGTTGAGCAGAAAAATGTAATCGTCGAAGGTGTTAGAAAACACCGTGATCTCGGCAAAGATCCGTTCGCTAATGTAGGTGAGCGACAAATCTGCGTTGAGAGACACTTCGGTGTCAAGGTTCGGGTCCCCGATTTCGATAATGCCCGTGGCCGCGTGCGTGACCAGCTGATCTTCGCTGTTGTTGAGATTGGAGAAGAGCTCCTCCGTGGAGGGTGCGCGCTCTGACCGCGACAGGGACACGCCGAAGCTCCAGTATTCATTGATATTGTATAGACCAGCTCCCGACAGGCTGAAACTGGTGAAGTCTTCCTCGGAACCGGTCTCCGGGTCGTGCTCAACGTAATCTGCGCGGCCGCCAAACTCAAGCTGCCACGCGTCCGTGTGGAAATCCTGAACGTAGAACACACCCCATTCCGAGGAGTCGGTTACTGGCACGTAGGCCTCCTCTCCCACGGCTTCAAACTCGTCGGCACCCCATTGCAGGCCCAGCACTCCGTGATTGTCGCCCTCGCGAACCAGTTCCAGGCGCCCCTGATAGGTCTCGCGGCTGAACTGAGTGCCGACCTCGGCTCCTTCAAGCTCTACGTGTTCGTAATCTGTGTAGGTCAAAAAGGCGCGTACCGTATCAATGAGTCCCGGTACCAGCTCATGCATGTGGAGTTGGGTATCGTAGCGTTCCTGCTTGAGGTCGATGCGGATAGTTTCTTCCTCTTCTTCCTCGTGGTCATGATCTTCACCTTCATGCTCTTCACCTTCCTCGCCGTGCTCCTCTTCGTGTCCGTGCTCATGGGCGCCCGGCGGAATACCGTAGTTTGTTTCAAAGCTGTTGTAGGCAAAGCCCACGAAATTGCGTTCGCCAAAGTGATAACTTCCACCGATAGTGAATACATCTGAGTCACCATCTGTGTTGGGAATAAAACCATCGGAGTTCTCAAACTCTTCTTCGTGGTCGTGATCTTCGTCGTGGTCTTCACCGTGTTCGCCGCCAAGGAGTTCTTCCTGCATTTCTACCGCTTGTTCATCGATCGCCAGACCGGGGATGTCCAAATCGTCGAAGTCGCGGAAAGTGCCGCTGACGTGAAAAGCAAAGTCTCCCGATCCTCCCTCAAGTTTGAGGACACCCGTGTTCATCCCGGGTGCGTCATCGTAGCGGTACTCTACCGCCCCTTGAACCCCGTCTATTCGATTACCGGGAATACGGTTGTCCAGTGTGTTGACTACGCCGCCGATGGCGCCACCGCCGTAGAGCAGCGTCCCGGGGCCGCGGACAATTTCAACGGATTCTGCAAGCATGGGCTCTATACCTACCGCGTGGTCAGGGCTGAGACTCGACACGTCGGCCGCGGCAATGCCGTTGCTGAGGTTAACGGTACGAGGCCCGGCCTGGCCTCGAATGACCGGCCTCCCTACACCGGGGCCGAACGATGCGTTGGATATTCCCGGCTTGTCACCGAGGGTCTCGCCGAGTGTGCCCGCCGTGATTCGGCGTAGCTCCTCGCCAGTCAAAACGGTGACGGGGAGTGCCGTTTCTGCCGCTTTTTTGTGGATGGGCATCGTGACCAACACGTGTTCAATACGTGACTCGGGGACCTGTGCCATAGCTTGACTAGCGGCGCCAACGCAGGCCGCAATAAGAGTACGCTTCATGTCATTCTCCTGAAAATTAAGAAGGGGCTATCTCTTTCAGGAGTTTGTGGGGGGGCCGCGTGCCTTGAGTTTGTAGGCCGCAGCGGTCGCTGCGGCCAAAAGGGAGAGCTGGAAGCTTGTGTTTGTTGGTCCGAAAATGATCGGAAGACCAGTGCTTGGAATTGCCGCTTGACCATTATCAAGCTGACATTGCAAGCAGTCGGTAACGTGATTTTCGCCGGCGTGCAGGTGCCCGACTAATCCGATCTGCGCGCAGAGAAACACCGCCAGCAGCAAGGCTGGCAGCGCTCCAGTGGCAGAATGTTTGTAGGATCTAAGTTTCACGACCGGTGAGGATACGCTATTTTTAATAACGCTAAAAGCGATTGTTACCCGCATGCGCGGAAGCTGACGCGGAATCGTCGACAACCCGTCTGGAGCAAACTTGAGCTATGACGCCATTGCTGAGACGGCGTGACAATGCTGAGAACCTGCTTCCAGGAATTGCTGCGTTCAGCAGCCCCTGCCCTCAAATACCCTAGCCGTGCGTCGGTACTGCCTTCTGCAGTTCAAGTGTTCAAGCTGCGCCACAGTCGGTATCCGAGCAACCTGTGCTGCGCCCTGCACTCAATCAGCAAGCAGTTGATGGGTGTCCTGTCACGGAGACTCTGTCACGGAGACTTGTGACCCCGATGCGACTGACCTGCCTGAGCGCGGGGTTGGGTGCAGTGTTGATGGTAAGTCGGACTCACCGCGTGCCTTGCCGACCCGTCACTGGTTCGCTTGACCTGCTCAGAACGTTGCATCTATTATCGAGATCTGTGAATTCCCTTCCTAGCGTGCTTTGACAGCGCAGAAAAACCCAGTACGGGGGCACACAAAAACGATGACATTTCCCCGGCGAGACCCGCTGTCAGCTGTCCTGGCGCTGGTCTTGATCTGCCTGGTTGCTGGGTGCACCACCACTTACGCCCCGCAGACGCTTGAACCTCCATTGTCTACTGAACGGATTCAGACCGACGAGCGCGAAAATGTCGTTGTATCCACCGCCATCCTCACCGACAAGGAGGCACAGCTCCTCTACGGTGTGGACCTCGCGGAGGCGGGCCTGCAAGCCATCTGGTTGCGCATCGACAATCTTTCGGATCACACGCACTGGCTCCTGGTCTCCGCCTTGGATATGGACTATTTTGAACCGGATGAGGCGGCCACACTGTTTCACTGGCGGCTTGACGACGAGGACGAGAAACGCGCAATCCGCCGCTTCCGGGAACTTGCCATGCCTTTGAAGGCGGTCGCCGGTGCGACCAACGAGGGTTACGTGCTAGCGCCGCGCCACGAGGGCGGTCGCTATGTGCCGGTACTGCTTATGGGAGAGGGGCACGCGCTCAACTATGGATTCTCGGTGCCTCTGTTGGACAGCGAATTTGACGTAGACACCCTGAAATTGGAGGTGCTCCACGGTGTTGCCGACCTTCCCGATGTCGACACCGAGACACTTCGCAGGCGGCTGCGTGAGCTACCCTGCTGTACGAGTGACGAGGACGGCAAGGCCGAGGGAGACCCCCTCAACCTGGTTCTCCTGGGAAGCGCCGCTGATGTCATGTCCGCCCTGACACGAAGCAGCTGGTCATTTACCCACCGAATCGATTTCGATACGGTTCGACGCATGGTCGGCGCCGCCATTTCGGGTAATCCATACCCGGTTGCACCGATCAGCCCACTGTACCTGTTCAATCGCTCCCAGGACATCGCCATGCAACGGGCCCGCAGCAACATCTTCCAACGCAACCATTTGCGCCTGTGGCTCGCGCCATTTCGCTTCGACGGAAAGCCGGTCTGGGCGGGGCAGGTCAGCCGCGACATCGACGTAAAAGCGACCATCAAGAGCCCTACTCTCACTACCCATGTCATCGACCCTAATGTGGACGAGGCACGAGAGTCGCTACTGCAGAGTCTGCTGATCAGCGGCGCGGTTGAGCGCTTCGGCTTCGTCTCCGGTGCCCCCGAAGCTACCGCTGCTGCGCCGGGTAACAACCTGACCGACGACCCCTTCTTCAGCGACGGCTTTAGACTGGTCTTGCAGATTTCCGGCCACGGCAGCACCGCACTTCAGGACGTGGAGTTCTATGACTGGCGCGACAGTGAAGACCCGCTGCGTGAACGCGATACCAACGCTCATTGACGGATCAAGGGGTCAGACTCCTTGGTCGGACTCCTTGATTGCATTGATCACTTCACGGGCTCGCCCCGCAATAACCAGCTAATTGACTGCCGTTGGATCAAGGAGTCTGACCCCTTGGTCTTAATCAGGCTGGTACTGCTGTGACGAACCACACGGAACCTGGCAGCCGCAGGGCTTCGTCTTTGTAGTACGGCGCCAGAGATTCGGTAATGTCCTCCAGAATCAGTGAGAGAATCGCTGGAGTTTGTTCCGCCAGCAAGCGGCTGATTGGGCCGATCCGGGCCAAATCCTCCACGTTATGCCGCAGCCCGGCGGACTCCCCGAACACCATTTCGGTACTGAACGGTACGAGTGAGATGTTGCTGAACCCCGCCTGCTGCAGGATGTCGCGACATCGCTCTGGGTCCGCAAGCGCGAAGGGGCCCGGGGCGTGGGGTTCCGAGGGCTCCGGTGGGGATATATGCCGCAGCGCTGCCTGCAGCGGCTCCCACGCCCAGGCATTGTCCCGCAGCGAGCGCCAACAGCAGAATCCGACTCGGCCCGTCTCGTGCATGGCCTCGCGCAAGTTGCGAAAGGCCGCGACCGGGTCGTCGAAAAACATCACCCCGAACCGGGAAAACACCAGATCGACACTGCCCGGGTTGAAATCGTGGATCGCTGCATCGGCCTGCAAGAACTCGATAGCCGCATACGCTGCCGGTACATCGGCCAACTTGGCCTTAGCCACATCAAGCAGTGGTGCGGAAATATCAACGCCCTGCACGCGGCCGCCGTCACCGAGCCGCTCAGCCAGCAGCACGCTCTGGCTGCCGCCACCGCAACCGATGTCCACCGCGCGTATGCCAGCCTGCGGCTGCAGGTGATCGAGCAGAGCCAGTGTGACCGGCCTGAGCAGGCGTGCCATGCGCTCGTCTTCGGCGGCCCAGCGTCGCCCGGCCTCGCCGTTCCAGTAGTTAATCTGCTCTTCGTTGCGCAAGTCGCCACCTCAATCAATTTGGTACAGTGCACCAGCCTGGGGCACCTCTGAACAATAGCAATACTATACCCACTCGACGAAGCGCACTACCCTGCGCTTGTGGAACAACTGGCCAGGCGAGATTCCGCGCCAGCACCGGTGGCACAAGCAACCAGCTTGCCTAACTCGCCGGTGAACGCCCGTTTGATCGCCGCGTTTCTGCGCCGGCCATACATCCCCGTGAGGGTGCTCCCGTAGATAGAAAAGTAGCTCACAGCACCGATCAGCTGGTAGAGTGCGGCGAACACTTCTTCGTCAGATTTGCAGTTCCAGGCATCGAGGGAGCGGCCCATGGCCGTCAGCTCGTCGAGAAATCCGCGCAGCGGCCAGGCCCTGGCTGTGTCTTTGCGTGTGCCAACGTCCATGAGTTCACGCACCACCAGCCGAGTTCGAGTGCGCGCTGCCTCACTGGGTTGCTGCAAAGCATCAAACACCCGCTGGAGCTGCGCTTGTGCAGCGGTCTCGCGGCTTTTCGCGTCATCCAGCACCGCTTCGAACTCCCGGGCGATACCGGCGAGCACCGCGCCATAGAGCTTCTCTTTCGATGAAAAGTAGTGAAGAACAGCCTGCTTGGAATAACCAAGGACCTCAGCGATATGGGCAAGGCTGACGCCGTGGAAGCCACGTTCGGCGAACAGCTCCGTCGCGATGGCCAGTGTACGGTCGCGGGTGGACGTGACGTCATTGGCGCCCATATGACAATCCTCTCACTTGCCCCTATCACGCCTGGACCTACGGAACAGACGGTCAGCTATTGGCGGCACCCCATTTCGAGCAGGGTTTCGGTGGACTCGACTAGGGCCAGCTGGGGCTCAAGCGATTTGACTGTGCCGGGCGCTTCGGCTTCATCTGGGTGGCCCTCAACCCGGAGGAAGGGCAGAGCATCGAGCAATCTCTGGCGCCCATAGCGGTAGATCTCGAATCCCTGGGTATCGCCAGCCTGCGGATCGTTAAACAGTCGGTAATACCCCAAGCGGCCAACTGGAAGCTCTTGATCGAAGGCGGACTGGAGGCTTACCACTTCAAGGTTGCGCATCGTAATACGATCAGACCTTACTTCGAAAACAATCTGTCAACCTACCAGGTCTTCGGTGACCACATACACTCTGTGCTCCCGCGGACCACGCTTGCCGCCGCCAAACCAACAGACAGCAGTTTCCAGCTTCGCGATCACGCCAATATTGCCTATTGGCTCGCGCCGAACGCCCAGATGCTGGTGCAGCAGGACCATATAGTATGGATGCAGACGGGCCCAGTGAGCCCAACCGAGACCGGTATGCGCCTTGTGACACTCGCGCCGGCATCATCTCTTGCTGACAAGGAACACTGGGAAAAGAACCATCACATCACCCTGAAAACCCTGAGGGAGGACTTCGAGATCGGCACGCGGATTCAGGAGTCGGTCGGGTCGGGCATTGAGCAGACACTGATCTTCGGCCGTTTCGAGAGTGCGCTGAGCGCCTTCAACGATATCATTGAGCGGCATCTCCATGTGGCTTGACGTGAATCGAACGCCGTGCAGCCACTGAAAAGTAGCGCGCCTCTAACTGTCTACCTCGACATAAAAAGCCCGTGTGGCTTCTTGGCCTGCCGACCCACACTGGCGCCAGAAGCTCAACCGGGACTCGCGTTCGATTGGCGTCCGCTCACCCTTTGATATAAGAGGAGGCTATCGGATAAGGACTTCGCCAGCTGATCCGGCAGATGTTTCGCTAACACAAGCCAGTCACTCGCAGGCCAAACCCTGACCAGCCGCTTAACTTCCATCAGCCGCGAGGTAGGCCTTGGCAAAAGCGATGGCCTGTTCTGGTTTAAGCGCTATCAACTCAGCTTCCGCGCTCGCAGCGTCGATATCCCACCCATCCTGTAACACTCGTCCTATCATCCAGACTGCCGCCGCCCGTGTCGCAGAGCCGCAGTGTATGTACACAGGCTGATTGTCCCGGTTGCTGACGGTCGCCAGAAAGCTTTCGATTACAGCGGGGCTGACCGTATCGGAGTCAAGCGGCAGATGGACATACTGCAATCCCAGCTGTTCGGCGGCAGTGCGACCTGCCTGCACATCTACACGGTCTTCGCTGGCCAATCGCAGGTTAATCACCGAGGCAAACCCCGCGTCCTTTAATGCGACAAACGCGGACGCTTGCGTGGCTCCTCCAAACCCCACAACCGGGCCGCCATATCCGGAGGCTCCAGTCAGACGAGAGAAATTTTCAATGCCGGGGATTTCCATCTTCACCACCTCATCAGACATTGGGCCACCAGCCAAAACCAGGCGGCCCTGAAAAGTGGCAATAATAACAGCAAGGACCAGGATTTGGAGCTTCATAGTGTCGACCTCCAGCTAATGACTTTTCTCACAGCTCTCTAAGCTCACAGCTCATACAGCTCACAAGTGGGCAGCGAGTAGACCCGACTCCCGGCCTGCAGGACTCGCAGGCTACTCGCTTCACAGTGGAGGCACTCGCTGCTTCAGTCCGGCTAGCCTACCCTGCCCTTCATGGTGGGAATCTTTTCGAGCTTCCTGGTCTCAGCCGCATCTTCAAGTAGCTCTTTTCCTGCCTGCGCCAGGAACTCCGGTGCAGCCCACTCTTCAACGTTGAAGTCGTTGTTGATGTAGCCATGCTTGAGCATGAAGTCCTTACCGATACCGACCATCGCCATATTCTGGGCCGACAAGTTAGGCACCATATCTACATGCTTGATGCCCTGGTAAGTATCTTCCTCATCCAGGTAATACGTCTGTTTATTCAGAATCGCAGACGCTGCCCGCTTATGCTGATTGGCCCAGCGCCCGACCCTTATCATCCCTTTCATAAACGCGACCACCAGTTCCGGGTGTTCCTTGGCCATGACGTCTGTGCAGGTAATGATGGCCGGAATATTGGCCACTTGCAGTCGCCAGTCCGGATACCGGGACAGATCTTCGATGGCAACCATTTGACCCGTGGCTTCCTGTATATGCTGAAACACATTGCTTTGCGAATAAATCGCATCGACCTTACCCTCAAGCAGCGCTGTCTCCAGAGGCCGGAAGGCCAGATCGCGCTTGTGATCACGCTTCAACTGCCACCAGGTCGGGTTGACCATCGGCGTTAACATATCGGGATCGTCATACCAGTCGTCCGGATAAGGAAAATCGACCAGCTTGATGTCCTTTTCCGACATGTCGTTCATTCTCAGCATCGCCAGAATCGCCTGGTGCTCCTGAATACGCCACCAGTCGTTCTTAAGTGTATTCATACTCTTGGTAATACCGATGCGCTTGCCTTTCAAGTCACTCATTTTGAAAATGTCATCATTAGCGCGCACCATCATGCACCCGCCTTCATAGGGCACATGGGTCAAGCCAAGCATGCGGGTTCTGCGGTAATCTGCGTGAACATGTATCGGTGGAAACAGACCGCCGAAGCGGATGAGATTGTCCTGGTTATGAATATAATGCGGATACCAATCGGTTTCCGGTCGCGAGCGGAAATAGGCAAATTCGACGCCTATTTTGGCAAACTCCTCATTCGTCCAGCCTAACTCCTGATCCACATTGCTGGCCGAAATGAGTGGACAGTTAGTATAATACACCTCATTCCAGTCAAGGCTGATCGTCGTGGTCATTTTGCCATCGACTTCCTTTTTCACCGCTCTGCTAGCGGTAGCTGCAGCTGCGGGCGCAGAGCCAAGACCCGCACCCAGTGCTGCAACCCCGCCCGCCGCCAGCCCCGCATTGATGACAAAACTGCGGCGAGACTCCACAGAAGACTCCTCGTCTGCCACACTGTCTGTCGCCCCATTACCTACTTTATTGTCGTCCACAAAAGCCTCCTTAAGACTTCATTCCTAGTTAGCCAACGCCTACAAATCAAACAGCGCCCACGCTTCCCGCAGGATTAAACGGAACCGCGTTCTCCCCTCCAGTATAAGTCTTAAGAAAAACTACAGTACTACATTTTTAGACATTGGCAATACATTTTCAGACAGCATAAGGTAAACTCTATGACCCAGATCAAAAAACCTGGAGACTTCCGATGAATAGTCCAAGCAGGCAACTGACACCACCCGCTGGCACCGTGCGTATCGCACCCGTAGCCTCGATTCCCCGGGTACTCGAACATCTGGGGTTTGATCCCGAGGCCACCCTCTCAGAAATGGGTTTTGATCTGGCGTTGTTTAAAAACCCGGAGAATGTCATTCCCTACGTCGCTCGCAACCGGCTACTGGAACAGTGCGCTGACAAAACCGGCTGCCGGCACTTCGGGCACCTGGTAGCCCGAAACAGCACGCCCTCTTCGTTCGGTATCGCCGGATGCCTTATCCAGCAAGCGCCAGATGTGGCAAGCGCACTTAGAGCTTTCGTGCGCTACCTGCACTTACACGTCGACGGTGCAGTCAGCTACCTGGAAGAAAATAAGGCGTCCGCGTTCTTCGGTTACAGCATTACCTACCCTGGAGATGAGGAGACTGAGCAGGTCAGCCACGCAGCGGTTACGGCGATATTCAATACGTTGAGAAAATTATGCGGGGAGAAGTGGCAACCGACCGAAGTCTGCTTCACGCACAAAACCCCTGAAAACACGCGTCCGATGAGGCAGTATTTTAAAGCACCTTTACGTTACAACGCGGGCAGGAACGGGGTCGCATTTCCAATCGATTTGCTGCAGCTGCAGATGGCGGGGTCAGACCCTGAATTAGGGCTACTTCAGCAAGGCCAAATTGACCAGTTGGAGAAGCTCTACTCCGATGATTTCGCTGAGCAAGTGCGACGGGTAACACATACCGCCGTACTCACACATCACGCTAACGCACCCCACGTTGCCCGACTATTTTCTATCCATCAACGAACGCTCCATCGTCGTCTTAGAGAGTGTGACACCTGCTTCAGGGATATCCTGGATGACACCCGCTACGAGATCGCGTCACGCCTGCTGAGCGACTCGGCGCTGAAATTGGCTGATATCGCCAACACTCTGGACTACGCTGACGCCAGCGCGTTTGCACGAGCCTTTCAGCGACAGAGCGGCAAAGCCCCCTCACTGTGGCGAGAGGAGAATCACGTTGTACTGCAGAAACTCACTTAGCACTAGCCTGCTACTGGCGACTGCCCTTTTACGGCAACGCTTTATAGTCACTCAATACTGCCCTGGGACAGTGGTTCAACGACACCCGATTACGGCATCAAATGAAATTCACAGTGGACGGGCTGCGCACACTGAGATTCACGGGCATCAGTCGGGCGTATACCAAATCGGCGAGCTATAAGCCCGTTCCTGCAGCGTAGCGGGAACATCGGTTGGCCGCTTGACGCCAAAGACCTTCGCATCATAAGTGGTCCAGCGCGGTGTCGGGATCTCCAGAACACGCACATAATAAAAGGCTCGCTGCGTGGCATCGAATGCTGGGTCCTGCCAGTGTGCTGAGAGATAGGCCGCACCGATCCCGTTGGTAAACGTGGCATCCTGCACGTTAACTGTGCTCCCCACCGACGGCAACTTGCCGTCGCCAAGTGGCTTACGGTTGCCTGACCAGGCCACATCGTAAACCCTCTCATGTGCCTTGCCAGCCGCGTCGGTCCAACCCTTTATTACCTGCACTCGGTCGAGGTTTGCCCCATCCGGATCGCGCAGCGCGCGAATCAACAGGCTCGGCACCTGCCCCGCAGTAGCAGCCCTCAGATCGCCACCCATCGGCACACCGTGTGCATAGCCGTACCTGGCAAAATCTGAGCGCTCAAGGTCGGCCTCCTCATAACCGAAGCCGGCGAAGACGCGCACGCGCAACCGCGTGCCCGTGGTGGCAAAAACTTCCTTGCGCTTCATCGCATCCCAAAGCGCCTCACGCGTATTTTCGCGTGCCCATACGCCAGCCAGTCCGGCGGCGCCTGTCTCTCGCGCCAGCCGCTGGTCCTTGCGAGCGCGATCATCAGGTACACGCCCAACAATGACTTCGTCAAAACGAATCGGGTCAGCCGTCGGCTCGAGTAAGGCCACCTTTCCAAAGAAGTTCTCTTCCGAGGTCGTCGCAAGTCCCGTATGCATATCGGTCGACCCGATCATGCCAAATTTGAAAGGATTGGCGCCGAGCTTGGTCTCATAGGCCAGACCACGCTTTAGCGCCTCGCGCGAATACTCGCGTGGCAGCATGTCCGGCTTATGCAGCGCTGGCCCAAAGCCGCCAACATCCCACGTCTCGAAGTTGGCAAACTCGTCATTAGGTGACAGCAACGGATGGGCCTCACCGTCGCCCTTTGGTTGAGTCGTTTCATAGATTGGCTCCCAACGCATGCGCCGCTCAGCATAGTCGCGATCGAGAGGCTGCTTGGAGGTGAGCGTGATGTCGTCAAACATCAGGCCATTCGACAGGTTACCATTGTGTGCAATGGCCAACATCTTACCGCCGGTCTTTTTCTCATAGTCCTCCATCCACTGCCAGAGATCCTCAGGATCGCCGGTGTCGTAATACGAAAGCGGAATGATCTGGTCGGCCTTGTCCTTGCCGTCGCGGAACAAAACGTTGCGGTGCAGGTTGTTGCCGTCAGGACCGGAGGTCCACTCAAAGCCGATAATCGCAGTGAAGTGTCCGGGCTGGTTGAAATCTTCAGCCGTCCTAGTCATATAGTGCCAGGCAGTCTTGGCCATCTGCTGATCACCTGCAAACGGATCCTCCAAGGCCTGCATCGCCGCAATCCAGGTATTGAAAGCGTCTGTCTCTTTGCCTGCCTTGATCATGTCATGGACTTTCTTGCCCCACGGGTTGGAAAGTACCGACGGATCGGATGTAGCGATCAGTGGCGCCAAACCCAGATTCTCAGCGTGGTCGGCAATAACCAGGAAGTCCAGCGGTCTCTTCAGCTTGACGGGCAAACCCTTATTGGACGTGACTTCCTCGCCGCGTGCTGCACGATAGGCCTCCTCGGGGTCCAACAATTGCACCCACCATGCCCGCGTCGGCCGAGTAAGAAGTGTGTAAGTGCGTGTCACCGAAGAACACCTGGTTGGGGAAGTCCTCTCCCGGGTATGGCGAGTATTTGACAGCTTGGTCGGTGGGTCCAGGCATTTCCTGAGCGATTGCTCCAGAGACGAGCAGCAAAGCGGTAAGGCTAGTAATGAAGTGCTTTCGTATCATGATACGACTCCAATGCACGGTCACAATAAACTGTACTGATACAACTAACCAAAGTATTCCACGGCGTCGCTAGCTTGTGATCCCCAGTCGACGCCAAACTTGGCCTACGGGCAACCGTGGTAAGCGCCAGCCCCCCGCTTTGCATCCAGCACTACCTGGTGATCATGGACGAGAGGGGCCCCAGTCACAATGTCTGCAATGCGGGCCGCCACTCCTCCGCCTGCCCCCCGGGTTGCCTTACATGTTGGTGCGTGATCTGTGGCGGGCCGGCATACGACATAATCGTTCGAGTGTTACTCCCGCCTGCCGTATGTCCACCGAAGTATCACTCTGGTAAAGTCTGGAGGACTCAGTAACGGAAAGGCAGTGACGCGGTGAATAAGATCCCATGTCTGGCTGCGATTCTGGTGATGGCGATGGCCGCCACTCCCTGGATCGCGCAAGCTCGCGAGAAACCGATGGAACTGCAAGACGCCGACACCCGCATTGGCAGGGTGACATTTGAGAACGGTTACCCGACGCAAAGCAGTGTGGACACGCTCTTTGACGCGATGGATTTTCAGCGTGCCACACAAGCCTACCTGTGGTCGCTTCCGGTGATGGGGTTTGCCCAGTGGCATAACCAGCATGAAACCGTGTTCGGGGCCAGGGACACCGATTTGGTGTTCTATGCAAGCTACCGCGACAAGCTGGGGTTGCTGACCGCGAATGCGACAACGCCCTACATTCTTGGGTTTCCGAATCTGGCACGCACCGGACCGCTGGTGCTTGAGGTGCCGCCAGGACCGACGGCAGGCGGCATAGCAAGCTTGTGGCAGATGGGCCTGAACGGTGAATTTGGCGAGGCGGGGCCGGACAAAGGGCAAGGAGACAAACTCCTGGTAGTGGGACCGGGGCAGTCCGTTGACGACGCCAAAGGTTATCGCGTCGTGCAGTCGCCCACTTTCATTGTATTCATAGGGCTGCGGATTCTCACACCCGATGCTGAAGAAGGTAAAGCGTTGCGCGAGGCCTTTCGCCTCTACCCCTATAGCAAAAGGAACAAACCCGGCGCGACAAACATCGTCTCTCCCGGCGGCAAGACCTGGAGCGGGACACAGCCGCGCGGCATGGCATACTGGAATCTATTGGCCGAAACGCTGGAGCGAGAGCCCGTGCGTGAACAAGACCGGGTGATGATGGCGATGCTGAAACCGCTTGGCATCGAGAAGGGCAAACCCTTTGCTCCGGACGCGCGTCAGATCGAGATACTGACCGAAGCCGCCTTTGTCGGCGAGGCAATGGCCCGCGCCAATGCTTATCGAAAACGGTTTGGCGGGAGGCAAATCTGGCCTGATCGGCAGTGGGAATTATCGCTCGCCTTTAAGCCCGGAGAAGAGCCGGATGATGCCACCTATCTCGACGAATATGCATCGTGGTTTTATGAGGCTGTGACAGCCGCACGGGCAATGGCCACCCAAACACCCGGTGTCGGTCAGACCTACCTGGAGGCCACGCGTGATGCAAATGGCAACTGGCTGGACGGTGGAAAGACCTACAGGCTGCGGGTCGGGGAGGATGTACCCGCGAAGCAGTTCTGGTCGGTCACGGCCTATGACAATGAGGATCGCATCTTCATCGACAACCCGCATGAGATTGCCGATCGGTCGTCGCGGCAAGATTTGCGCCTTAACGAGGATGGATCTGCCGACATCTATTTCGGCCCCAAGGCGCCCGAAGGATGGGAGGAGAATTGGGTACCGACTTTACCTGGGCGGGGATGGTTTGCCTACTTTCGGCTCTATGCCCCGCTTGAGCCCTGGTTCGACCGCAGCTGGAAGCTTGCCGATTTCGAGCTTGTTTCAGACTAAAGGCATTACGGTAGAACGAACGCGTAGCCGGGTTGGCAACTGACGTGAACACCACTACAAACTACGTACAGGTAACAGTCATGTCATTACAGCGAATTTACTCACTTTGTTTTCTGTTGGCGCTATCAATGGTTTTCAGCACCGCATTGTATGGCCAGGATACTCTGGAGAACTACATTCTGGAATACCCTAACCAGCAGCAGACACTGATGATGAACAAGTGGCTGGAGAAGAATGAAAAAGGCACCTTCCGGTTTACCGGATTAGTCGATCCAACGGACGATACCGTTATCACGCCCCAGGCGACCGTTGACTATGGCTACAACTGGTTCAGCGTGTCCGATGCACCCGCTATCGTTCGTACGCCGACCTACGATAAGTTCTTTTCGGTATCGGTCTTTGATATGAAGCACAATGTACCTCTGGTGGTTGTGAACCCGGAGAAACCGATAGTTGTTATGCGGCCTGATCAGCAGGTCCCGGAGGGTGACTTTCACGTCGTGAAGCTTGAGACCGACCAGGGTTTGATTTTTACCCGCATGTTGGTGGTCGACAACATGGATGAGGTACGCAACCTCAGCAAGTCGATTACCATGGAGGGAGGCAAAGGGGATATGCGACGCGATGTCCAACGTTTTTCGCCAGCCGTGGAAAAACACGCTTTGCATACTATCCAGGCGGTACTGAACAGTCCGATAGGTCCCAATCCCGATCTGTCATTTGGCAAGGTGTCTGGCGACGTTGGGATGTTATCGTTGGCTGCAGGTGTTTTTCAGGGTCAGCTCGGGACACCGTCAGACACAGTTCGCTACGGCATCGCCTTTGCCGACTCCGAGGGGCAGCCGCTCAAAGGGAAGGATACCTATCTCGTCACCGTACCCGCCAACATCATTCAACACGGCGGCTACTATTCTGTCACCGCCTATGGTGCAGACGATAAGCTATTAATTCCGAACGATAAGAAGGTTTATGATCGGACAACATACAGTTCAGAACCCAACGAGGACGGCACTTATACGCTCACTTTGAGCCCCAGCGGTGCGGGCAAGAACGGTATTCCCACAGGCAAGCCGTTCTATCTTATTCTGCGAGCCTATGTTCCCGTTGCGGGGGCCAATATGAACCTTCTGATTGAAAAGCAGTAGCTATGCCCGCAGCTGATGACACCTCTACCTAAAGTGCGCTAGCCAAACTCCAGCCGACCCTGATGGCTGAGCTTTCTGTGCGAAACCACGCAGAGCCCCACAGGCCGCGCGCGCCTGCTGCCATCGCGTTCAGCCACTGCGGCAGCGCTCGCGTGTCGCCCTTAACCGAAACCGAAACCGAAACCGAAACCGAAACCGAAAATATGGAGTACCTTGTTCAGCTTCTGCGTGTTTCGACCTGTTAACAGACGATGGACAGAGCACAGTCGTCAGGGTGGCGCCAGCGGCGAGACCGTGATTGCTGATAGCCGCTGGCTCCGTCACGCTATTGTATCTGCCGGTTTCTCAATCGACCGTGCCCCGCACTTCGCGTGCGGCGATTTCCTGTACCGGCCGGAAATTGTTGCCGAGGATCGTGCGGAAGGCTTCGTGCTGTTCCTTGGAAATAGACACGAGATCCTTGAGCACTACCCAGGTCACGACCTCACTACAGGGGGGCGTAGTCAGCGAGCCGGAATAGGTGTAGTAGCTATCAAGATTGGCAAAGGCATTGCCTACGTCAATCATGGCGTTCGTTGCGGTAGCGTCCCCGTTCTTGACCGGAAGACCCGCATCGATCAGCTCTTGAATGAACGCATTATCTGGATCGCTACCACTGATACGCCACAATTGCGCGAGAACCAGATCGGTGCCACCGGGCTCGGCAAATACGCCGTGCATTTCCATTTTCTTATTCCTGTTTTTGATCGTGTGCTCCGACAGGGTGTGGAAGTGAAATTGCGTAAGTTCGTAGGTGATGCCATTGAACACAATAGATGTACCAGTATCCTCGTACTTTTGCTCAATGGTATGACCATTGTTAAACATGTCGATGGTAGTGGGAAAGGTGACGAGTTCCAGTTCGCCCAGGCTGTCATCGGGGACTACTCTGCCCGTTCTGATATTAATTGGAGATTGGGCGGGACTGGCGCCGTCGACTCCCTCCCCCGAGCAGGCCGCCCAATCGCCACTGAGTTCCTGCCAGTGGTTAGGTCCGTTATCCCCGTTATAGGAAAATTCCTGGGCATTGACCCCTGCGCCGGCTAGCAGCAACGGCAGAGCGGTGACAGCTATTCTTCGGGCTGAAGTACGCAGGTTCTTCACGTTTGTAGTTATTAACATTGATTCATCCTCCGGAAGGCATTGTTTTGGTATCCGGGCTGAGACAGCACGGATTAATGTGCAGACTCAAGCTAAAGGACTACAGCAGGGCTGCGCACTATCAGTATATGGACGTGTGGCGTGGGGGCTTGCCATTTCGCGACAGATCATAGGCATTTTTAAAATGACTCACCACGTCAATCTGCAAATCTTTCCGAGTGGCCATAGCCCGGATAAATCGGTGCCGCACCATAGTTAAACCACACCGATGCAAGCGCTCTCTGTTGCTTGTCACTGCTGGTGAGATGGCATCAGCACCAAACGGTCGCCGGTCATCTGCTGGGCGCGCATTGCACTGGCATCAACCCGGCGGCCGAACCCCGCACTGCCGGTCGGTTCGATCGGGAGAGCTTTGTGGTCGGGAATGTGGGTACGTATTTACACTGGATGGTGGTATTGCCGTGGGCATAATCAACCGCTGACTGACAGCGCCGAGGACTGCCCGCGCAGTCCCTGGATGATGATATTGCGCGGCGTCAGGTGGCGATCGCAGAACTCACCCAGCGTTACGTCATAGCCATGCTCCTGCAGATACAAAGCCCGGTCAAAGGCCAACCAGAGTTCTAGTGGCCTTTGGAAGACCTGTTGCACCAGTTCCATTTGCCGATTTGCAGAGAGTCGAGCTTCGCCCTGTGTCAGATAATCGTCCAGTGTCGCGGGGTCGGCATCCGGCAGGCCTTTGCGTTGGGTCGCCCA
The DNA here is from genome assembly GCA_963840725.1 of uncultured Gammaproteobacteria bacterium. Lineage (GTDB taxonomy): Bacteria > Pseudomonadota > Gammaproteobacteria > Pseudomonadales > Halieaceae > CAVWDU01. Next base: position 243,572 of record CAWIZY010000004.1, read on the forward strand.
CTGGATGAAGTCGCCAAAACCACCGCGCAGTATTTGTCGGGGAATGGAGGGCAATGGCAGGTAGGTGTTCTGCTTTCGCAGGTCGCGCTGCAGGCAGTCAAAGGCCAGCCGCCAGCGCAGTTCCAGTGACCGCAGTCGGCCGTCCCTGGCGCTGGCGGTGACGGTCTCCCGCAGTGGAATGTGCAGGTCCGGTTTGCCCAGCCGCAGCCTGCTTAGGGCGGCTGCGGCAGACAGAGGCCTGTAGACGGCTTCGGATATAAGGTAGTAACAACAGGGAGCGACTGACACCCCTCGGATATTGCAGGCCACAGCCTGCTGCAGCAATCCGGTATGCAAATCGCCACAAGCGTGCAGCGCGACGCAGTGGCTCTCTGCCCGTAGCAATCCTTCCAGAGAGTCTGTGAGCACATCGCAGGCGTGGAAGCTCATCTCGACACCCGCTCGCGCGGCGAGTGCTTCGCCGCTGCGACAAAGACCCGGCTCGCGTTCCAGGCTGTGCACCGTTCGGGCCCCGCTGGCTGCCAGGACGCGGCCCAGATGACCCTTGCCACTACACCATTCCACAATCGACTGAGCCGGCGGCACCAGGCCGGCAAAAGCCACGACCTGACCCCACTTGCGGCGGCCGACGCCATGATCCAGTTGCCGGTCGTGTGCGCGTGTGTGGCCCTGCAATCGGGGCAGCCGACACAGGGTCTCCAATTCGTCTACTATCGGCAGCCAGGGCTTCAAAAACTGTCGTCGGTTATCGCTATCGCGGGTCAGCTGTGTCAGCTCATCCGGCGTTAGAGCATTCAGAGCCGCATGGAGCGAGGGCGCGCAGGTACGCCACCGGCTGTGGATAGTGTGGAAGGGCTGGAATTGCCACCACTGCTGATAGTCAGTGATCAGTGTGTCCAGACGTCGAAATGTAGCGGCCAGGGTGAGTGTCATCGCCCCGCAGTGTACCGCAGTTGCGTGGCAATCGTGATCAGCTTGGCCGCGAGGCCACCGCTGATGGAGCGCCCCGTGATACCCCTCGCTTAGCTCGCGTGGCCAACAGCGAGTATCTGATACAGGATACACAACTGCGCCAACCATGAGCCAGCAAACGTCAGCGTCCGGCCAAAGGGAATATTGGCCACGTAGACGATGAAATGCGCCACGCGAAACCAGAAATACGCTATTGCAGCAGACGCAGTGGCATCGTTTGAAGTATTGGTCAGGTGTGCAACAACGATGAGGGCAGCAAAGGGCACCAGGTTTTCTATGGCGTTGATATGTGCTTTCTTTGCTCTGGCCGCCCAATCCGGCAGCGGCGTCGCGTCGGCCTTGTAGGTCAGCGCCGGTAACAGGCCGACGTTAACAATATGCGCCAGGATGTAGGGAAGCCACATCAGCAGTGTCAGCGCAGTCACCCATGTGAGCATTTGCAGTTCGATTGTCATTGCTTTAATTCCAATGTGTGATTGAAGTTATGTGACCATAGACTAACACCGCCGGCGATAACGCACATCCATGCTAGCAAAGGTGCTAGAGAGCAAAGGGCGCGATTGCGAGGCCCAGATCTGCCAGCGTAGCGCTCTCGCGGGCCACTCAAGCGACCCACTCTGGCGCACAGCCTCGCCGGCCTTGACCCACAGCGGTGGATGTTTGCAGAGCGATATGGCACCTCCCCTGGACCGCTTCCTACTGTCGACCCGACGATTGTTCTAGCTGATTAGATGGGGATTGGCAATCCCAGTCGGGTCGAATGATGGGTGTCCTCGATTGCCCCTCTCGATTGCCCATCCCAGTCGATCCCAACGATGGGTGTCCTCAATTGCCCCTCACTTTGCCCCCTCAAAGTAGTGGGTGTCCTTAATCGCCTCTCAATCGCCCTATGGGTGTCCTTAATCGTCCTTAATCACCCTTAATCGCCCCTCAATCTCCCAAATTGCCTGCAATTGCCACCAACCCACCACGTAGAACCGTTAGACGCTGGCCGGCGATCGCAACGCTAAGGCACACCAAAAGAATAATTCGCACACATCCGATATGAAGCACTTGACGTAGATGTAATAGATAGTAACATTAATGTTAATTGCTTTCACATTGCCGCCGGCAGCCGCCGACAGGGAGACGACGATGCAGTCTGGAACAGAACAGGTCAGAGTGGGCGCCTTGCGCCGGCGATCAACGACCCGTGGCACAGTTGCTGCCGTGGCTCTGGCGGTGCTGGCGACCGCGGCGCTCACCGGCTTACTGCATGCCCGCGCGGCAGCGGTCGAAACGGCATCCAGTCGCCAGCCACTGTCGGTGGTGACTGGCACCTTTGAGCTACAGCAGGGCTATCGCCGGGACATCTCCTTCCTCGGCCTCGTGCGCGCCGGGCGCACCTCCAACCTCGGCTTCGAGGTGCCCGGCACTCTGTCCAACCTCGCGGTGGGTGAAGGTAGTCCCGTCACTGCGGGCCAGGTGCTTGCCACCCTCGACACTGCCCAGTTGGAAGCGCGCCGCGCCGCGGTGGAGGCGAACCTGGACCAGGTTGCGGCAGAACTGGAACTGGCAAGGCTCAAGGCCCGGCGCCAGCGCAACCTGCAGAAATCAGGTGCGGTATCCAAAGAATCATTCGACGAAACGCGCTTGCGCGCGCGGGCTCTGGAAGCTCAGTTGGCCAGCGTTGAGGCACAGCTGCGCGGCATCGACGTAGACCTCGAAAAATCCGTGCTGCGTGCACCCTACGACGGGCTGGTCGCAGAGCGCCGGGTAGAGACCGGGGCAGTAATCAATCCTGGAAACCCGGTCCTGCGGCTGGTGGCCAGTGGCGCCCGCGAGGCCCACATTGGTATCGCTGCAGAGCAAACCGCCCTGCTGCAACCCGGAACAAGCTACACGCTCACATTGCGGGGCCAGTCCGTCCCCGCAAACCTGCGCTCGATACGTCCGGATATTGATCCCCTCACCCTCACCGCTACCGCCGTGTTTGAACTACCCGCGACGGCCGGCGGCATGGACGGCGAGCCGGTGACCTTGTCCCTGAGCGAGGAGGTGACAATGGTGGGCGGCTGGCTGCCGGTATCCGCGCTACTGGAAGGTGAACGCGGCTTGTGGAATGTCCTGCGGGTGGTCGATTCAGACAGGGGTACGGTAACTGCCCGCGAAGCGGTGGAAGTACTGGATGTCCGCGGTGACCGCGCCTACGTGCGTGGCAGCCTGGGGGACCACCAGCGCTTCATCGCCGACGGCGTGCACCGCATAGCGCCCGGCACCCCCGTGGTGCTGGAGGAAGCCTGACATGCTGGCGTCACTCCTATACAGAAACAGTCGCTACTTCACCCTGGTCGTCCTGGTTATCACCCTTGTGGGCATCGCCAGTCTGCGCACCCTCGGGCGCCAGGAAGACCCCACCATCACCAACCTCCGGGCGACCGTTACCACGCTGTTTCCCGGCGCCAATCCGGCCCGTGTCGAGGCCCTGGTGACGCGCCCGCTGGAGGACGAAATCCGCGAGATCGCCGAGGTCACTGAGGTGGACTCCACTTCCAGCACCGGCGTGTCGATCCTGTCTATCGAGGTCGACGAGACCATGAGCGATGCGGACATAGAACGCAGCTGGACTGAAATCCGCGACGCCATCAGCGATGCAACACGGGCATTCCCACCCGGCGTCTTGGCACCTGAATTCAATAACGAACGCACAACAGCCAACACCCGTATCGTCGCACTGCGCTCGGCCCCCGGCGCGGAGGTGCCGGTGGCCGTGGTGAAACGGGTGGCTGAGGATTTCGCCGACCGCGCCCGCAATTTTCCCGGCACCCGTCTGGTACGCATGTACGGCGAACCCGAGGAAGAGGTCCGGGTGGAGATAGACGAGGCAGCCCTGATTGCACGCGGCCTGTCGATGCAGGAAGTAGCGGCCGCATTGCAGACGGCGGACGCCCGTCTCGCCTCGGGCCGGGCTCACGGTGCGACCAACGACCTGCTGATCGAGATCACGGGCGATTTCGCTTCGCTGGAGCGTATTCGCGGTGTCATAGTTCGCGCGGGTAGCGACGGACGAGCCGTCCGGGTGTCGGATATCGCCCGGGTGTACAAGGCCGAGGTCACGCCGCCCGCCAGCATCGCGCTGGTCGAGGCCGAGCGCGGCATTCTGTTAGGTATCGCCATGGAAGAGGGCCTGCAGGTCGACCGCTGGAGTCGCGACTTCGACGGCTTCATGGCTACCTACCGCGAAGCGGCACCGGCCAGTATCCTGATAGAAACCAGCTACGACCAGAGCGGCTACACCGAAGCACGCCTGCAAGCAGTTACCGCCAACCTGCTGATGGGGGTGGCGCTTGTCATCCTCGTACTGCTGTTCACCCTGGGCTGGCGTGCCGCGCTGGTTGTCGCAGTGATCCTGCCCCTCTGCTCGCTATTGTCGATCACGGTCATGTTCTACATCGGCCTTCCCATCCACCAGATGTCGGTGACTGGACTGGTGGTCGCCCTCGGGCTGCTGGTCGACGGTTCAATTGTCATGACCGATGAAATCCGCAAACAGATCCTCCGTGGTGCTGCCCCCTTGGCCGCGATCGGAAACGCCGTTGGCCGCATGCGCATGCCGCTGTTCTCCTCCACGGCCACCACCGTTCTCACCTTCCTGCCCATGGTGATGCTGCCGGGACCGGCGGGAGACTTCGTGGGTTCCATTGCCAAGGCCGTTGTGGTGATGCTGGCCTCGTCGCTGTTGCTCGCCCTGGTGGTCACCCCCGTTCTGGCAGCCTGGCTGCTGCCCGCGGGCTTGCAGAAGGCGGATCGACACTGGTGGGACAATGGTATGGATTCAGGCTGGGCCGGGCGCTGGCTCGCCCGCGCCCTCGATCGGGCACTTCGCCACCCCTGGGGATCCATCTCTCTGGCGCTGGTTCTGCCCCTGTGCGGCTTCCTGGCCTTCCCCACCCTGACCGCCCAATTCTTTCCAGGCACCGACCGTGATCAGCTCTATCTGCAGGTCAAACTGCCCGACGGCCGCTCCATTCAGGACACGCTGGCCACGGCGAAAAGGATGGACGTCCAGTTGCGTCGGCACGACCTGATTCGTCGGGTCGACTGGGTTATCGGCGAGAGCGCCCCGGGCTTCTACTACAACATGATGAGCGGCAAAGAAGGCGTACCCAGCTACGCGGAGGCGCTGGTGCTGACTCACGATGAAAACCTCACCGATGACCTGATCCGGCAACTCCAGCGCGAACTGGACCGCGATTTCCCCCAGGCGCGGACGGTGGTGCGAGGCATCGACCAGGGACCACCGGTGGCGGCTCCGCTGGAGATTGAGCTGTTCGGGCCCAACCTCGACGAACTGCGGCGCCTCGGTGATGCATTTCGCTTGCGCATGGAACAAGTCCCCACGGTCACTCACACGTCGACCAGCCTTGCCGCCGGCGCACCCAAACTGGTTTTCGACCTGGATGAGAACAAACTCAGGCTGGCCCGGTTGAACCTGGCAGACGTGTCCGGCGCCCTGGACAGCGCATTGCGGGGACGCACGGGCGGCGAGGTGCTGGAGGATACCGAGCGGTTGCCGGTGCGCGCCCGCCTCGCCGAGTCGGAGTGGGCCAGCGTAGACCAGATCGCCAGCATGCGCCTGCCGCTGCCTGGCAGTCAGAGTGACGGACGGCTGTCCGCAGTGGCGCTGAGTACACTCGGTGACTACGAACTGACTCCCGCGCGCAGCCCCATCAGCCGCAAAAACGGCGAGCGCATCAATACCGTACAGGCGTATGTAACCCGGGGGGTCTTGCCACAGGAAGCACTTAAAGTGCTGCTTGCAGACCTGGAGGCCAATCCGGTAGCGCTGCCCCAGGGCTATCGCTACCAGATCGGTGGCGACGCCGACGAGCGCGCCAGCGTAGTGGAAAAATTGATGGCACCCTTTGGGCTGGTGCTGGCGCTGCTCATCGCCACCATCGTGGTCACCTTCAATTCATGGCGACTCTCCGGCGTCGCCTTCCTGGTCTGCGTGTGCTCACTGGGCCTGAGCCTGCTGTCACTGGCGCTGTTCCGGTATCCCTTCGGCATTCAGGCAGTCATCGGCGTCATCGGCTCCGTCGGCGTTTCGATCAATGCCGCGATTATCATCATGACGGCGCTCCAGCTCGATGATAAAGCGATGCGCGGCAACCGCCGCGCGATGAGGGACGTGGTGATGGACTCCAGCCGACACATCGTCTCAACGACAATCACCACCTTCGGCGGGTTCCTGCCGCTGATCCTCGAGGGCAGCCAGTTCTGGCCTCCATTTGCCATGGCGATCGCCGGCGGCGTGCTGCTATCGACGATCGTTTCTTTCTTCCTGGTCCCCCCGATGTTCCTGCTGGCGACTCGTGATAAGCTGGCGCCGGAGGACACTACGGTGCCGCTGCCGGCTCCGTCGGCCCAACCGCTGGAGCGGCTCGCGAGCTAGGGCACCTCTGAACAATGGCTATCGCGCGCGCAACAGCCCACACGGAACACCGGGCGAAGGCGGGCCAAGATCCGCGACTATAACGATAAGACATTACAGCATGACAGAAAGTGCAGCCGTTCACGACGGCAAGAGTTATCACCACGGTGACCTGCGCAATGCGCTGATCACCGCCGCAGCCGAACTCATCGATGAGCGCGGCAGCGTCGACTTTTCGATGGCCGAGGCGGCCCGCAAGGCCGGGGTCAGCAATGCGGCACCTTATCGACATTTCCGCGACAAGGACGACCTGCTGCTAGCGGTATCCCAGCTGTGCTTCATGGGCCTGACCGAAACCGCCAGGGAAGCAATGGTCGATCAGGAACGGGGCACGGTGGAGTCGGTGATCGCACTCGGGCGCAACTACATACGCTTCATGCTGAACCACCGGCCTTTCGTCGACCTGATGTGGGGCGATCAAGGCGCGCGGGCGATGGAGTCAGACGCAGTCGACCTCCGCGGTTCCGGTTTCTACGTGCTGGTCGACGCCGTCACGTCGGTCTGCGAACGCCAGGCCATCACGCCCTTCGACCCGATTGAGATCGCCACCCAGCTCTGGTCAATGGTGCACGGTCTGAGCGGCCTGGCCATGAACGACCAGATTAGTCGCTTCCTCCCCGGCGCCGATGCCTACGAATTGCTGGACAAGAGCACGCGCACCTTCTTCGCGGGCCTGCGCGGCGAGCAGGAACGAACCGGATAGCTTCCGGTCGGTTCAGGCACCGGGCCATTCGGCAGGCGCTGTGAGCTGTCTTTCGTCCAGAGGGGCCGCGCTTGCCGCACCCCCTTACCAGCGCGCCGGGTAACCGCGCGTGTCCACGTGTATAAAACCACCATGACGGTGGGTCTGGCGATAACGGCCCACTCCCCCACTCGCTCCGGCCTGGGCATGATTTGCCATGTAGTCGGTAGCGATCTCATAGAGTACCGTGACGTCCTGCAGATCGAGGTCGCCGTCACGGTCCATGTCGTCGAGGCGTCCGTCGCCGTCGAGGTCCACGAACAGGTCCATGGCGTCACCGTAGACATGCCGGCTGTTGGCCACGTTGCCGATGCGCTTGTTGTACCAGGGGGTGCGGTAACCGCTGATCACGCCAAAGGTGGCCGCGGGATAGCCGCGCAGTCGCACCTGCTCCAGCAGGCCCTCCAGCACAACGAGCAATGATTCCTGCAGTGCAACATACTTGGGGTATTGGCTCTCCTGCTTGCACAGGAACTGACCGAGCGTGAAATGCGGGCTCAGGGGTAGCGCCAGCATGTCCTCACTAACCTCGATAAAGCCCGTCGGCGGCTGGTACAGTTCGGGGCGCCTGGCATGCCCGGGCGGTGGAGAACCGATGCGATACCCGTTGAGAACCCCGTCGACAACCGCCGAGGCAGGTTCCATTACAAACACCTGCGCAACCCAGACTCGCCCGTCCGGAGAGCGGAATTCATGAGGACGATAGCCCGGCTTCTCCGGTGCCAGGATCAGCTCCCTACCACCCTCAGGGAACCCGATCTCTACCCGCTCCCCGGCATGCGCTACCAATGGGAAGGGACTGAAGCTGATCTCCAAGCCGCGCAACAGCACACCGGCAGCGGCAGGCATGGCCAGACACCAGAGCGCGAGCGCGCCCGCGACGACCCTTGTGGTCTGTTGATACCTGTTCCGGCGAGCGCGAGAGCAGGCGCTGTCCGGTGAGCGAGGCGCGCTAGGGGCGGGCAATGCCAAGTACCTGTTGTTGCGTATCGAGGGCAGTGAGAGCAGCGGGGTCCTTGTCATAAATATCCGCGTGAAACTGCAACTTGCCGCCGCGCGCGGGGCTGGTAGTCCAGTACATCAGCATCACGTCGATATCGCGCTCGATGAACACGCGCTGCTGGGGCTTGCGACTGGCCACCAGCGCTTTTATATCCGCAAGTGACCAGCGGTTGGGGTCATCCAGCACCGCCTCGGCCAGCCGCAGCGGATCCTTCACCCGCACACAGCCTGAACTGAAGGCTCGCGCACTGCGAGAAAACAACGCCCGGGCGGGTGTATCGTGCAGGTATATTGCGTAGCTATTGGGAAACATGAACTTCACCTGCCCCAGGGCGTTATTGTCGCCGGGGCGCTGCACCACGCGGTAAGGGAAACGGGCAAGCGTTCTGCCCTCCCAGTCGAGACTGAATGGATCGACTTCATTGCCAGCAGCGTCGAACAACTGGTAGCCGTTGGCAGCCACGTAACCGGGGTCGGCGCGAAACTTGGGCAGCAGGGAACGGCCGATAATACTACGAGGGACAGTCCAGGTCGGGTTGAATTCCAGATAGCTCAGGCGCTTGGTGAACACCGGCGTCTGATGGGCCACCTTGCCGACCATGACAGGCGTCTCCCAAACAACGCGTCCGTCGACGGCGTAATACAGTTCAAAGCCGGCGATATTGACCACGATGAAATCCCTGGACACGTCCTGCGCGATCCAGCGCAGACGATCCATATTGACCCGCAGCATATCGACCCGCTTTTGAGGTGGCAGGTTCAGCGCCATGTAGCTCGCCCGACCGACGACGCCGTCGACATCCAGCCCGTGATCCGCCTGGAACTGCTTCACAACGGCGGTAAGTGCCGGATCGTAAACCGTGGAGCCAGTCACCTCGCTGGGATAACCCATCTCGCCCAGACGCTTCCGCAGCAGTGGAATACTCGCGTGGGACTGGCCGGGTTTGAGTACAACCGTGTCGGGTAGCGGCTGATAAGTGCCACGCGCGGCGAGTGCCCGGTAATGCGCCAGGCCGGCCTTCATCTGCCGGTAGAATGGCAACTGGGGGCGCAGCTCGTCCAAAGCGGCCGCGACGCGGTTCTCTGCGATAGCCGCGCGCAGGCCGGTGGCGGCTCGCTCCGCCTCGAGACCGGGCCGGGCGTAGTTGAACGTACCGGACATTGCTGCGGGGTCGACCTTGCCCTCGATGAGATGGCGAGCGTATAGCAGCACGCCGTCGCTGAGCAGCACATCAAATCGCGCGCGCAGCCTGTCGTTGTGTCTGAGCAGGTCGGGGTTTCCCTGCCAGAGCCGCACCAGCTCGGCGTGGTGATAGTCCGCCGGGGTAAGACCGTCTAGGTAGCTGTCGGCCAATAGCTCGAGTACCTCTGCGACCTGAGTGGCATTGCGCCAGGCCGGCGCATACTGATCCGGGATATAAAACGCTTCGATGATCTGCGGCTGGAGAATCTGCCCGCCCTCGGGCAAGTTACCACTGCCATCGAGACGGGAGTGCTCGGTCAGGGAAAATATTTCCGCGGCAGTATCAGCGACGACTGGAGCGGACAATGACACCAAGGAAAATGCCAGCGACAGGACTAATTTTTTCATGAACTGATTATAAGCTGTGAAAGAGTATTCAGGACACCCACCGAAAGAGTATTCAGGACACCCACCGCAAGAGTATTCAGGACACCCACCGCAAGCGTTCAGGACACCCACCGCAAGTGTTCAGGACACCCACCGCAAGCGTACCCACCGCAAGCGTATTCCGAGGAATATTCAGGACACCCACCGTAATTCAATCATCTGTGAACAACTCGCCGACAGTGACGATCTCAGGTTCTATTCTGATTCTGTACGGAGAGTAAAATGGATGTCTCGAACTACGTCTCGAACTACGCTGCGAACTGCGTTCCTTCGAAGACCTTGGGCGAGACCCGCCCGTCACTGTCGTGGGACCTCAAGCGGTTGTACTACAGCGCAGATGCCGCGATCTGTGCAAGCGAGCGCTCGCGGGACGATTGAACGCTGGAAGCCTGCTCAGCCTGCTCCGTCCTCTAATCAGCGCGGAGCAGGCCAATAGCCTCTCTCAGTTGGCCGTGTGTATTTCCATTACAGTCTGCAGATTTTTGGGTTAATCTGGGCACGCAGTTTCATTTCCCAAGGATTCCCTGTGCAGATCATTGTCCGGTTCTGGTTGGTCTTGTTGTTTGTCGGCCCAGCGCAGTCAGAGGAGACTGTGCGAGCCGACCCTGAGCGCATGCAGTCGCGTATCGAGGCTTTGGCCCAGTTTGGCCGAAATCCGGAAGGTGGCATTAGTCGCGTGGCATTCAGCGACGCCGATATCGCCGCGCGTCAATGGCTGGTGCAGGAGATGAAAGCTCTGGGGCTGGAGGTGAGAACCGATGTTGCCGGTAATCTGTTCGGTAGGCGCGCCGGGACAGATAATGCATTACCGGTGATCCTCTTCGGTTCTCATATTGATTCGGTACCCGGTGGCGGCAATTACGACGGCCAGGTCGGCGTTGTGGGGGCGCTGGAAGTGGTACAGCTGATGAACGAAAACGACATAAGCACCCGGCACCCGCTGGAAGTGGTGAGCTTTACCGACGAGGAAGGTGGCCTGACTGGCAGCCGCGCCATGATCGGCAAGCTCACGGACCCGGCGATGGCATTAATATCCAACAGCGGACTGAGCATCCGCGATGGACTGCTTCGCGTGGGCGGAAATCCGGATCGTATAGCTGAGGCCAGACGCGACCCGCAGACACTGCATGCTTTCCTTGAACTGCATATTGAACAGGGCGCTTTCCTGCATGAAGACGGTGTCGACATTGGTGTGGTGGAGGGTATTGTCGGTATTCGCCAGTGGGATACTACGGTGGAAGGTGTTGCCAACCACGGCGGCACTACACCCATGAATCGGCGCCAGGATGCACTGGTAGCGGCCTCGCAAATAGTGTTGGCCACGAATCGTATTGCCCTGGAACTGGAGGGCCGGCAGGTGGCCACGGTGGGTAAAATTCAGGCTTTCCCCGGTGCGCCCAATGTCATACCCGGCAAGGTTGTTATGAGCCTGGAAATCCGCGACCTGGACGCTGAAAAAATGCAGCAGGTTTTTGATCAGATCCAGACGAAGTCCCAGCGCATCGCCAAGGACAGCGGCGTGCGTGTGAGTTTTGCCGAAATCGATACCGCCTCACCGCCCGCACCGACCGCCGAGTCAGTGCGCGAGGTCGTGGCGAGGGCAGCAGACTCGCTGGGCTATAGCTACCGGCGTATGCCCTCCGGCGCAGGCCACGACGCCCAGGACCTGGCAACCATCACGCCCACCGGAATGATTTTCGTGCCCAGCGTTGACGGAGTAAGCCACTCGCCCTACGAAGCTACAAAGGCCGAGGATATGGCACGTGGCGCCAGTGTGCTGCTGCACAGTATTCTGGCGCTAGACTCCGCCCAGTAAGACTACTTAAGACTACTGAGGGAAGCGAACTCCTCAGGACTGCATTTGAAATGGACCTGCTCACCGGTCGCCATATTCAGCGCAGCTCCGATGCGTATCGCATCATCGACATCCGGGCCGGCATAGACTATTTTCTTGTTCACAGAGGCCTAAGTTTATCGCTGGATTACTTGGTATGGCCACCATGTCCTGGTAGGCATCCAAGAGGACATACCTAGATGCAGGCGAAGGTGGGGGCCTGTATATTTTCTATGTTTGCATAGCGCTTTGCTTGCAGTCTGCGAATACCATTTGATGGAGGGATTCATGTCTGACGAATGGAAAAACCTGGAAATGGATGCGCTTGTTCTATGTCCCGTAACAGGCGGGTCGCGGATAAGCGGCGCACGGGAGTGCGCCCGTATATTCCCTGAAAATGAGGCGATTATTCGGGCCCAATTACGATCTACTCTGGACGAGGAACTCGCCCGGGCCGCGGCAAAGAAACGGAGAATCAACGTTGCTGACATGCTGAAGCCTGGTCAATGGGGCCCGATAGTGATGGATCTGCACCTGGCGGATTTGTCGCTGGGTATCCGGCTCTTCCTCGTCTTTTCCAGGTTTTCGGCCGATAACCTCGACCGAGGCATGTGGCTTGAATGCATAAACCCGGTCGATTACTCGATAAGGCCTGCTCCTCCGAATCTACTCGAGGGTGGCCTACCCATGACTCTCCACACGCGACACGAGAAGCTCGGCGATCATCTTCAAACTATTCCCGGACATGACGGCGAGCGATTTGAACCACCTCGCACATTCAGCCTCCTTAAGATCGGAAACAGCTATCTTATCGCTGAGTCATTCTACCTCGTGTCAGGTGGCGTCTAGAAAAAATGTTCATTTTCACCGCAGCCCACCACCAACGGTCGGCAGCGCCAGAATTCCAGGGCTTGATTGCAAGGCAGCGGCATTTATTCCTCCGAGGGAAGGCGCGCGTGGACGGGTATACGGCGAGGCTTGCCCACTTATATTTGCTTGCATCGTCAGCTTGCCTCGCCTAGTTTGTCTACTCATCGAAATACGCCGAGACATGAACGCGCAAATGGGTGCCCTCCCAACCCCCTCCCAATTCTCGCCAATTCCGCACCTCGGATGATCATCATGCAAAGAATCAGTGTCCCAATTTTAATACTGGCTGCGGCCCTGCTCGTTTCGTCTTATGCGGCCGCAGCCTTCGACCCCGTGGCCGCCACTGAGGCCTATATCGCTGACGTCTCTGCTGAAGAAATTGCCAACAGCGATGGCTATGTCAATACGGGTTATGTCATCGCTCTGATAGAAGTCTTTGTGGAGATAGCGGTTGCTCTGGCCCTGCTAGGCCTGGGTCTGTCCCGCAGATGGAGAGATCTCGCCGAGCGAACACTCAGATCGAAGTTTCTGCAGGCGTTCATTTACGTACCGATTTACCTGCTGGTGACCACCTGTCTCTTGTTTCCGTTGAGTTGGTACCGGGATTTTTATACAGAACATAAATACGGCCTGGCGACCCAGCCGTTTGGTCCCTGGCTGGTCGAGTTTCTGCAGGGAGCGGCCCTTTCGCTGGTGGGAATGTCACTGTTTGTTGCCTTGCTGTATCTGCTCCTGCGCCGCTCACCACAGCGCTGGTGGTTGTGGGCATCCGGACTGGTGGTGGGTTCTATTGCCGTACTGTTGTTTATCAGCCCCATCTATATTCAACCGCTGTTCAATGACTACCGACCGATGGACGAGGGTCCGCTAAAGGATCGCATACTCTCGATCGCAAGGGCCAATGGCATGGCCGCGGATGACGTTAAACAGGTGGATGAGTCCAGGCAGAGCAATCGTGTCAGCGCCAATGTCAGCGGACTGTTTGGAACCAGCCGCATCGCCCTGAACGATAACCTGCTCAACAGGGCCAGTGCCGACGGTGTCGAAGCTGTAATGGGTCATGAAATTGGCCACTATGTGCTCAATCACCAGTGGAACATGATGCTATCGATCGGGCTGATTTTCCTAGCCTGTTTTGCAGCGACCAACAAAATTTTCAGGCTAATGTTGCGGCGCAGAGGTGAGGGATGGGGGGTGCGTGGAATAGATGACTACGCGGGCTTTCCCATGTTGTACGCAGCGATGTCTGTAATCCTGACTATTGCTACCCCGGCGCTGTTTCGAGTGGTCTATATCCAGGAGTATGAAGCGGACTTGTTCGCCATCAATGCCACACAAAACCCCGACGCCTGGGCCGAGGTCGCCCTACTGACAGCGGAGTATCGCAAGCTGCACCCGCCGGCCTGGGAAGAAGCCTGGCTGAATCACCATCCTTCACCTTATGTGCGCATTTTTACTGCCATGCGCTGGAAGGCAGAAAATCTCCAGGGCGATGAATGATCGGAGTGGTGCCCACTGAACCCACCGCTTGAACTCTGTCCTGCCGCTCAGGATCATTGGAAGCTATCCGCCGGATGAATCTCGAGGATGAGGGACAGAGCGACAGTTCCCATAAAACAGGTAACCCGCTATGACTTACATAAAAATCGTACTTTCCAGCCTGCTGTTGTGCGCGCTCTGGTCGGCGCTGGCTTTCTACGGGGGGCTCAGGGGTTGGTGGCTGGAGCCAATGGTTGCGAGCGGTGACACGCGTACTTTCATGGATGCGGCAGTCACCCTGATAGAAGAGTCAAGCCCCGGCAGTGTGGCATTGGTACTAATCGAGAACGGGGTCGTCTACGACGACTATTACAAGACGCTCGCCGAAGAAGTTGATGCCGAAACCCTGTTCCCGACCGCGTCATTCAGCAAGTGGCCTACGGCTTATGGCGTCATGCTGTTGGTGCAGTCTGGCGGGCTGGAACTGGATGCGCCGGTCTCTCGTTATCTGAGCCGCTGGCAGCTGCCTGCGAGCGAGTTCGACAATGAAGCGGTAACAGTCAGGCGCCTCTTGTCTCACACCGCTGGCCTGACTGACGGACTGGGATTCGGTGACTACGGCGCAGAGGAGACCCTGCCAAGCCTTGAGGATTCCCTGGCCAACCCGAGAGCGTCAGGCGGTGAGACGCCAGCCATTGCCGTGGGTCGCGAACCCGGCTCTGAATGGGATTACTCTGGGGGCGGTTACCTGATACTTGAACTGCTTATTGAGGAAGTGACCGGACTGGATTTTACGACTTATATGCAGCGGGCCGTCTTTGACCCCATAGGCATGACGCGGAGCACCTACGAGTATCTCGGTGCCCAGGATAATATCTCAGGCTCCTTTGATCGCAAAGGCGAGCCCGCGCCCATCTACAAGTACGCCGCGAAAGGCGCCACAGCGCTTTCTTCGACGGGCGCCGACCTGGTGAGCTTTGCGCAAGCACAACTCCGCGATGGAGCACCGCTCGATATCGAGATGATCAGAGCGATGCGGGAGCCCCACGGCGATATGTATGGCATGCCGATCTGGGGCCTGGGCACTATGCTGTACTCGCCAACAGGCACCGGAGACTACGTTTTCGGCCATGATGGCGCGAATGATCCCTCGATCAACAGCAGCGTTCGCATCAACCCCGCCAGCGGTGACGCGATCGTTGCGCTGTCGACAGGACCGGCCTACCTCGCCTCCAGAATCGGCTACCAATGGGGACTGTGGCAGACTGGATATCCAGATTTTATCCAGGCCAATCTATCCATCGACAGTGCGAAGCGGCCGATGCTGATCGGGGTTGGGTTCATCGTCGTGATTACGCTTTTTTCATTGGTAAAAGCACGAAGAACTCGCGCTGCCTGATAGCGTTCACTCCAATCTCGTGGCCGCCTGCTGTTAGGGGCTGTAACCGAGTCTGGCCTCTGCGCGCGCCGGTAAGAGGTTTCACTTCAGCGCTGCAAGATATGGGTAGCGTGCGTTCGCTTCCTCCAGTGTCGCACCGGCGAGCTGCGCCTCGGCCATGAGATGAATGTAGGGGCGATCCTCGCTGTCGCGAAATTCTGCCACTTGCCAATATCGCGCCAGAGGATGCCCACGGGCCGCTCTGATTCATCCATCTGAAGAAGCTCATTCACCCAAGGAGGGTACTCGTACTGGCAATACCCACCCGCTCAATCTTTGAGCTGATTGAGATCATGTCTGCCAAGGTCCAGTTACCGGCCGATCACCAGCAAAATAACTATGCCGCGACTTTTCCCGCCCCACTGCGCTGGAGCCGGCCTGGCAGCGCCCATCGCCCTCAGGCTGCTCCAATGCACTGCAAATCGCATTATCCTGCATCGTGGTGCAACCACTGTGATGTGTCCTCTCCCGGGGCAGTGCGCCACAATCTCAATCGAAAGGATGAGCAGATGGCTCAGCTCTATCTGGCCACCATGATCTGGCCAACATGACAACTGACAAAGAGCGTGATGCACTCCGAACCGAGGGACCTCTTTATGAAAATGCAAAAGCTGTTAGCGTCTCGTCGCGTCAGTACCTGTCATTGGCCCCGATTGCCCGCGGCCAGGAGAAACTGGACGAATATTCAGTCTCTGGGGTGACGATATCGGCATGTCGGAATGTCAGCGCCTATCATCGCGGCATGATGGGCGGCTCCACGCCGAACATCGACCGCATCGCCAATGAGGGAATGATTTTTATGGATCATCTGGCTCATGCATCCTGCACCGCCGGGCGCGCTTCTTCATAACCGAGCAGTATCCCATAGGCTCGGAGCTTAGCACGGTCGGCCTACCCGGTGCGCCACAGGGTCTTTCGAAAAAGACCCCACGCTTGCAGAAAGGCTCAAACCCCTCGGCTACGCTACCGGTCAGATCGGCAAGAACCTGGGTGACTCGAGACGAATTCTGCCCACCAGCACGGCTTTGACGAGTTACTTCGGCATCCTGTATCACCTGAACGCCGGGGAATACGTCGAGCAATACGACTACCCCAAGGACCTGGACGCCATAGCGGCCATCACCAACGGGTCATCATTCACTCATACGCGGATGGTCAGACACCGTATCGGCGCCCAAAGCTACAAGGTGCACCTGGAGGGGTATGATCAAACTGACATACTGACACAGCAGGGCCCGACCAAACGTCGGGAGTTCTTCTACTTAACGGAAGACCGGTTTCACGGATTGCGCATGGGTGATTACAAGTTCCTGTTTACCGAGCAGGAGAGATGGTTCCAGGACCCGAGAATTTCACTGACCTCCCCAAGCATCGTCAACCTGAAACTGGACCCCTTCGAGCGCCTCCACACGACACGCGGCTACGATGAATGGGCGGAGAACCGCTCCTGGTTGTTTGGCCAACTGGGGGAGTCCTGGGCAAGTTCGTGAAAAATGCCTGGTCGACTACCCGCCGCGGCAACAGAGCTTCTCTTTGGACGTGGAAGCGGTGTTTGATCAGGTACTGGCGCCCCCGAAGGAAAAGTGAAGCTTGGAGCCCGGTTCAAACAACGGGTCACGAACAATGGGGTCAGGTCAGGTGCGCCAGCACTAGACGTATCGTTCAGACCTGATCTGCCACGTTACTGGAATTTGGTGAGGCATTATCAGTTTTGAGAGACCTGTGAGCCGGGCACTCAAAACAAAGGCAATGCGATAAGGCTTTCAGGCACTGCGCAATCAAGGCGCCGTTGACGCGCTGCAGGGGCCGTCCTCGGCGGGGCGCCCAGGCCAGGTCGCCAGATTATCCTGGTCAAAAACGGGGGCGTACCATTCCTCGCTTCCGGGCTGGCAATGCCAGTGGTTGCTGCGACGGAAGTAAAACTCCCAAGACTGCTCGCGCCGCTGTACCAGCGGAATCATGTAGACCATCTGCAGGCTCTCAATTTCACGCGCCATGCGCAGGGGGCCGAAATCTACCGGGTCCAGGCCCATGGCGGCTACCACTTCGGCTACCGCTTCTTTTGCAGCCCGGTCATCAGACGCCAGAGGCACCGTAACAGGACCTTCGAAGGCCTCGGGACGACCGATGACCTGGGCGCCGACGGTGGCCCAGGCCTTTACCACGCGCGCACCGGGGTTGAAGCCCTGAATCACTTCCGCACTGGACGTTTCCAGCAGCTTGCGGGGGTAGCCATCCGCCGCCTGCTCAAACGGCATGGAGATATCAACGACCACTTTTCCGGTGAGGTCACCGAGACTCTGGGCGACCTTTTCCATCGGTGGCCAAGGTACCGCGGTAATAACGATATCGCCTAACCGCGCTGCTTCTTGCTGGGTGACGACAATGGCTTCAGGTCCTGTGAGCACCACCAGCGCACGCGCTTTCTCGCTATCGGGGTTGCGTGAGCCATACACCACCGGGTAGCCCAAGCGGGCCAAACGCGGCCCAAGTGAATCGCCCATATCGCCCGTGCCGATGATGGCGATGGTTAACCGCGGGTCAGCGGTGACGCCGGGCGGTGCCATCATTGTCCATAACATCAGTACTGAGAACAGGGCGCGGATCATGCGGTTCACCGAAACTTGTAAGCGACAACCTATCCTGACACGCTGAAGCCGGCTATACCAGAAGCACCGATCCTGATCGCATTGGAGTTTTACGACACCCCCCCCTTTTCAGAAACGCCCTTTTTCGAAACTCCCGATATTGTGTAAAATCGCTGGCGCGGTGGCGAGGCACAGACGCCCGGCCTGATGTAGACTGACGCCTCATCCCAGGGTCGCGCTGCCGGCAGGCAGGCGCATACCTCGGTTCGATCTTAACGAGGCCGTCCACGTAATTAGGGCACAGCCCCGATCAGTCTCACGGAGAAATAGCTCATGCCAATACAGGAAAGAACAGTCGATTACTCGATCAATGGTAATACCCACCAGGCCTTTATGGCCTGGGATGACGCCGCGGCGGGGCCACGCCCGGCGGTACTGATCTCACACGCCTGGGCCGGGAAAACCGAGTTTGAAGAAGACAAGGCCCGATGGCTTGCTTCCCTTGGGTACGTAGGGTTTGCACTGGATATGTACGGCAAAGGCATTCGCGGCAACTCACCAGAAGAAAACACAGCACTGATGACGCCACTGGTGGAGAACCGTCCAGAGCTCCAGGCACGCGTTTCAGCGGCGGTGGATGTGGCCAGGTCGCAGGATGAAGTCGATGCGGGAAGAGTGGGTGCCATGGGCTACTGCTTTGGCGGTCTCTGTGTACTTGATCTGGCCCGCACCGGAGCCGATGTAGCCGGTGTCATCTCCATCCACGGGTTGTTCATGCCACCGGGCAATACAGACGGGCAGTCGATCAGCGCGCGAATTCTCTGTCTGCATGGCTGGGATGACCCCATGGCCCAGCCACAGAGCGCCCTGGACCTGGCGACGGAGCTATCAGCAGCGGGCGCAGATTGGCAACTGCATGCCTACGGCAGAACGCTGCACGCCTTCACCAACCCCCAGGCAAATGACCCGGAAATGGGCACGGTGTACAGCGCCACCGCAGACGCCCGCGCGACTCGGTCCATTGAGAACTTTTTTGAGGAATTGTTCCCGGCCTGATGCCCTGGACAGGCGCTCGATATCGCGGTTACGTTATTATCGGCCGCCTTCCGTGGCAGTCCCTGGCACTTCCCGAATGAGCACCCTGGCCCAGTCACCACGTCCTGCAAACGCAAGCTGGTGACGGGTTCGCTTCAGGTTGGGTCGCCAGTTATCTCCCAATGATCCGGCGAACGCCACATGCCCGAGAGCAGCAGCGTTCTGATCGCGATCATCTCCTTGGGGATACGATCATAAAGCTTGATGAACAGCTCGTCTGTCTCCAGCAGTTCCTTGTCCCAGTCGCGCTTGTCGATAGACATGGCTTTCAGAAAGTCTTCTTTGCTGAAGTCCTCCAGACCTTCCCAGTTGATGTCCTTGTGGGTCGGCATCCAGCCAATCGGGCCCTCGATCCCGTTCGCTCGGCCGCCTTTGGAACGTTTCACGATCCACTCGAGGATACGCATGTTTTCGCCGAAGCCCGGCCAGACAAACTGGCCTTCCTCATCGCGGCGGAACCAGTTGACACCAAAAATGCGTGGCGGGTCAGGAATGTTACGGCCGAAGTTGAGCCAGTGATTAAAGTAATCAGCCATGTGATAGCCGGCAAAGGGCAACATGGCAAAGGGGTCGCGGCGTACCACACCGAGTTTGCCAAACGCAGCGGCGGTCATTTCTGAACCCATAGTCGCGGCCAGGTAAACACCGTAGGCCCAGTTGAACGACTGAAATACCAACGGGATCGTATTAGACCGTCGACCCCCGAATACGAAGGCCTTGATCGGTACGCCCTTCGGGTCCTCCCAGGCCTCATCCACGACCGGATTCTGCTGAGCCGGCGCAGTAAAACGTGCATTGGGATGAGCGGCTGGCGTATCGGACGAAGGTGTCCAGTCATTCCCACGCCAGTCGATGGCATGTGCCGGTGGCTCCCCGTCCATACCCTCCCACCACACGTCGCCGTCGTCGGTCAGGGCGACGTTGGTAAAAATCGTGTTTTCCTTGATCGACTCCATGGCACTGGCGTTGGAGTGATAGGAAGTACCCGGGGCGACCCCGAAGTAGCCAGCCTCCGGGTTGATGGCGTACAGCTTTCCGTCTGCCCCCGGTTTAATCCAGGCGATATCGTCTCCCACCGTGGTGATTTTCCAGCCCTTCTTCTGAAAGGCCCTGGGCGGGACGATCATAGCGAAGTTGGTTTTGCCGCAGGCACTTGGAAACGCTGCCGCAACATAGGTTTTCTCGCCACTGGGTTCCTCAACGCCCATGATCAGCATGTGCTCGGCAAGCCACCCCTCGTCGCGCGCCATGGTGGAGGCGATGCGCAGTGCCAGACACTTCTTGCCAAGCAGGGCATTGCCACCGTAGCCGGAACCATAGGACCAGATGGACCGTTCTTCGGGGAAGTGGACGATGTATTTCACCTCCCGATTGCAGGGCCAGGCCACGTCCTTCTCTCCCGGCGCCAGCGGCGCACCGATAGAGTGCACACAGGGCACATAGCGTCCGTCTTCGCCCAGCACATCAAACACCTCTTTGCCCATGCGGGTCATGATTTTCATATTCACTGCGACGTAAGGCGAGTCGGAGATCTCGATACCAATCTGGGCAATATCGGAACCCAGTGGCCCCATACTGAATGGGATCACGTACATCGTTCGCCCCTTCATTGCGCCGTCCATAACATCGTTCAGGAGGGCTTTCATCTCTTCGGGTTGCATCCAGTTGTTGGTCGGGCCCGCGTCGTTCTCATTGGCGCTGCAGATATAGGTGCGATCCTCCACCCGCGCCACGTCGCTGGGGTCAGAGCGGGCCAGAAAGGAGTTGGGGCGCTTCTCGGGGTTCAGAGGGATAAAGGTTCCCGCCGCGACCAATGTCTGGCACAGGGCATCGTATTCTGCCTGCGAGCCATCGCACCAGTGAATCTGATCCGGCTTTAGCAACTCGGCCATCTCTGCGACCCAGGCTTTGACGCCCTCGTGCTGAACGTAGTTCGGGGTGGTCATCCTCATCGCCCTCTCTGTCTTTTTGACATCCTGAGACTAAAGTAAACAAGTTACGTTCTGATTAATCAAGCTTATGGAACAGGTCAGGGGGCTTTGCGCCTACCCGGATTGGAGATGGGCGCTTACCCGCGTGAATTCAGTTGTCATGCCAGTTTACTCCTGCAATGATTCAACTTTTCTGTTCCGTCGTGTGCCAAGTGGCCTGCAGTAACGTGCTGACATTTCGCCCATTGCCGCGTATGCATGCGACTCACCGGCTTGGGAAGAACAGACTGCAATCGTTTACCGGGTCGATTGTGGCGCTGGGCGCACGGCGGCGAACTCAGTTTGAGTAATTCGGTGAATATCCCGGGAGTAAACAATGAAAAAAGTCTTTTTTCTGTTGGCCAGCCTGCTGGCCGTTACGATGCTCGCTTACTCCCAACGGGCCACTATCGCGACCCGCATCATGGAGCGGGGCCTGGAATCCCGGCTGGGTGCTGACCGCATTGCGGAACTGGACGATGGCCTGCATCTGGCACTCTGCGGCGCCGGCGGCCCCCTGCCCGCACCCAACGCCTCGGGACCCTGCGTCGCCGTAATTGCCGGCAAGCAACTTTTTATCGTCGATGTGGGGACGGACGGCCCCCGCAACCTCGGCCGAATGGGGTATCCGGTCGGCAATGTGCAGGCCGTGTTTCTCTCCCACTTCCACTCGGATCATATCGACGGCCTGGGTGAGCTGGCCACCCTGCGCTGGGCCGGTGGTGACAACCAGCAACCCTTACCCGTTCACGGCCCAACTGGCGTTGAGCGCGTGGTCGATGGCTTCAACATGGCTTACAGTCAGGACTTCATCTATCGCAATGACCACCATGGCGACACGGTAGCGCCCCTCAGTGGTGCAGGCCTCGCGGCAAAACCCTTCGCCCAGCCCGCCTTGGGCGAACTGGCAACGCTCATCGATGATGGCGAGCTCAAGGTGGAAGCCCTCGCTGTTGACCACTCACCGGTGGACCCCGCCGTTGGCTATCGTTTCAGTTACAAGGGCAGGAGCCTGCTTATCTCCGGCGATACCGTGAAGTCTGCCAATATTGAGCAGTTCGCGAAGGGTATCGACCTGCTGGTACATGAAGCACTGGCGCCCAACCTGGTGAGGATGATGCACGAGGCAGCGAACAAGAATGGCAACCCGATCATCGCCAGGATCACCCACGACATACTGGACTATCACGCCAGCCCGGTGGAGGCGGCGGAAACAGCCCGCGATGCCGGCGTTGGCCACCTGCTTTACTATCACATCGTGCCACCGTTGATCATTCCAGGCCAGAAGGCACTCTACCTGGACGGCGCCGAAACAATCTTCCCTAACTACACCATTGGCGAAGATGGCGTGGCGTTTTCCCTGCCCGCCAATTCCAGGGAGATTATACAAACCAGTACGGGGCTGTGAGCCAAGCGCGTCTGTGAACCAGGCCCGGCAATCACGCATACATTTCTCAAGCGTACGGGCGATGATTTTATCGGCGCCTTTTTTTGCCAGGCCTGTCGCAACGCTGTCACACTACACCGGCAGAATTGCGATTCTCGGGCCAGGTGCTTTTACACCGGAGCAACACCTTATGAAAGTGGTTTTTTCACACGGCAAGGAAAGCGGCCCCTGGGGGTCAAAAATACAGGCCCTGGCAGCCATAGCGAAGGCGTGCGGCTGCTCGGTGGACAGCGTTGATTACCAGGGCGTTATGGACCCGGACGAACGGGTGCTACTTTTGCAAGGCTATCTCGCCAAGGAAAAAGACTCGTTCGTACTCGTCGGCTCGAGCATGGGTGGCTATGTTTCTCTGGTAGCAGCGATGGAATACCCTGCCAGGGCGCTGTTTTTGCTGGCACCTGCGCTATACATACCCGGCTACCGGCACCAGACATACCAGACCAGTTGCCCCGTTGAAATTGTTCACGGCTGGTCGGACGACATTATTCCGGTGGCAAACTCCATTGCCTTTGCAAAAGCGTCTCGCTCCAGTGCTCACCTCATTCGGGGAGATCACCGACTGAACAGCTCCCTCGATGAGGTAAAGCGGCTCTTTCAGTCTTTTTTACATGAGACGCTGAGCGCGGAGGCGGGCTAGCCCGCGAGCCCGGTGATGAAGATCAGGGGGACTACAGAATCTCAGGATTTGTTAACCAGCCAATGGTCAAGCGCAGGGGCAACAACGGGGGTGACCGAGTGGGACGCCATCAATACGTGCCCTGGCTACCAATAGGTCCACGGCGGCTTTTATGTTTGGGATACAATAGTGCTGCTTTTGATGCGACAAAGACAACGCCTCTCGTTAACCCCTATGGTTTACACCTGCCGGCAGTGACACGCATTTATTTTATGCCTGAAATATGCCTGTGCTACAGTAAAGCCAAAGACCGTGGCTTGGCGTGCTGTCATGGGTGGTGCTCGCAATAGCTGGCGACAATCATCGCTGGTGCCAGAAGGGGTAGCAAGGGGTGCCAGCAAGGGGTGCCAGCGACGGGTGCCTGGCAGGGCGTGGCGGATGAACCCGGTGCTAGGGCACCAGATGAGAAAGGTGCTCAATGAAAAAGAAAGAACCCTACCAGCCTAAAGCCATTTTTACCGATGCTTTTCCCGCTGTCTCGGGTAATACCGTAAACGGTCTGGGTGAAACCGAGCCGCGTCTCGCCTCCCCTTTTTTCTGGCACCCGCCCGAGCGTCAAACACACGGCGAGTTACAGTCTGCGGTGCTGGCCTACCACCAGCAAGCGCCGGAGATTTGCACACACTTCTCTCCTGACCCACCTGGGGGCCGCGGCCCGAAAACGATCGAGAGGAACACAACCCAGATACAGAAAACTGCCGCGGAATGGGCTTCGCTGGTTAAAGACTTTGCCCTGGACAATGAAGCTGACCTGGTCGCTATTGCCAAAATGGAACCGTCTTACGTTTTCGAGGGCTATACGATCAACGAGCCCTGGGTAATCCTGGTTGGTGTAGCCATGAATTATGACTCCCTGGACCTCGCACCAGCCAGTGTCGAAGAGCCCGAAGCGGGGGTTGAAGTGGCCCGCCAGTACAATCGGGCTGCCAGGGCAAGTCGCGAGTTAACCAATTTCATACTGGACAAAGGCTACCATGCCAAAGGCTATCCGGGTCCCTTGGCATCAGCCTTAAACATGATTCCGGCAGCGTTAGCCGCAGGCCTTGGTGAGTTGGGCAAGCATGGCTCAATCATCAACGGTCAATACGGATCAAATTTTCGTTTGTCCGCCGTGACCACAGACCTGCCCCTGGTTGCCGATCAACCCGTTGACATCGGCGTGGAGGATTTTTGCGCCGGTTGCCAGGTATGTACCAATGCCTGCCCACCAGGTGCGATCAGTGATGACAAGCAAATGGTGCGAGGCACTGAAAAATGGTACGTCGATTTTGATAAGTGCATTCCCTACTTTGGCGAAACTCTGGGCTGTGCTATCTGTATTGTGCGTTGCCCCTGGGCTTATCCGGACCGGGCACCACGGCTAACGGATAAGATGCTAAACAGGCGCGAGCGCAAAGAAAAAAGCCGAACAGAAAACCCTTAGACCAACAACGGGGCCCGCTCATCGCATAAGTAAGAATCAGCGGGTTTCAACTACAACCCTAATCGCCCGATCAGTAATCTGGGCACCAGCTTTCACGAGATTTCTCACCTCATAACGACGGCCCATCTGGGAACAACACCGCCCTGGCTCACTGAGCGTCTGGCCGAATACTTTGAAAATCCGCAAGTAAAGGGCCAGAGTGGCGTCATCCACCCCACTCGTTCCCATATCAGGCTACTGCGATCTACCCGTCTCACCAGGCTACAGCAAAACCTCTCCATCGATAGAGCTGCCATTATTCAGAGGTGCCCTAGCGGCCCAGTATGACTCCGGTGGGTTGCTGAGCTTTCTCACCGCCAAACTAATTGAAGTCGGGGTTTTTCCAGTCGGCCGGTGCGCGGAATGCCGGCGCAGGCAAAAGACGCGAACTGTAGTCCAGCACCGCTTTCATCTGGCGATCGTCGAACTCATGAATCTGGCTCACCATCTGCGGGTTCGCGTTGCGACGCTTGCCATCTTTGATCCACTGGAACTGACGCAACAGATATTTGTAGTGCTGGGCCTGCAACCGTGGAACCAGCGCATCGGCGTCTCCCTCGCCGGCGTCACCGTGGCAGTTCGCACAGTGCTCCTGATAGACGCTCTCGCCAAACTCCAGGTCTTCACCAGAACCCTGGCCGTTTGCAACACTCATTTCCAAGGTGGAAATATACGCCGATACATCCGCCACTGCTTGAGAACCGCCAATGCTCTCTACCGAAGCGTAGGGGACCATCAAACCCGAGTCTCGATTTCCCGCCCGGAAATCAGCCAGCTGTTTAATCAATACGCTGCGGTGTTGGCCAGCGATCTGCGGTACGCTGCCAGTGACGCTTCCCCAACCCTCAGCTTGATGACAGGCAGCGCACTCTCGATAGATGGCCAGGCCATTGGCTACGTCTGGTGTCAGTGCGAGTGCTTCCTCGTAGCTCTGGTAAGCCTTGGCCTGCAGCTCCTCTGCGCTTGGCGCGGTCACTTTGACAACCGGCCCGGTTCTGGGTATCCGCAGCGAATCAAAACAGTAATTCAGCGACCGACGGGCCTGCTCTCTCATACCCATTTCATTAAGCTGGACGGCAGAGTTGCGTTGACTTAGACAGGACTCGAGCGCCTGGCGCAATACGCCGGAGGGGTTGGCCTTGATTGCCTCGTCTATCCGCTTGAGGTCTTCATTGAAGGTGGCAGAAAATACCGCGTTGGCGAAAGCCATTATCACGCCGCAGGCCAGAACAAGAAGACTTCTTATCATAGGGTTCTTCATGCGTCCATGCTACTGCGGCAGGCAGCCCCTTGCAAAGTGTTATTTAGGGCAAGGTCCTCGGCGGCAAATCAGCCCAACCCCGAGCCTCACTTCAGCTTCGCGGCAGCAGTGTTTTATGCCCCCGAGCCTTCAACTGATATTTGTTACAGCGGGTGGAGAAACACTGAAAAATCGCCTGCAAAAACACCCCGTACCAGGCCTTGCTGGACACCCGAGAAGTCTTCGGGCTGGGTCTACCACCCCGATACTCACCGAACCGAAAGACGAAACCCTGCCTATGATTGAGAGCAGCCGTCTTCTGGGTGCCATTTCAGTTTCTTCCGTATGTACACCACTTAGACGTCGTTTTTATTTACGATCTTGTCAAACACATAGGCTTCGCCCACTTTCGTGGAAGCCACAATACGCTTATTGCCCATCTTCAGGATTTTAAGCTCGGCAAGGTTCACGTCGCCTTTGAGTATCTTCACGCCGTCCTGTCCGAATTTAGCCGCCATCACGTTACAGGCTTGAACAACTGCCTGGCGGGTGATCTGAGTACCGCCACCCACGACCTGGTCGACGATAGAAGCCGGAACCGTTCCGAAGCGCCCCTTCGCAGGACCGGTGCCGGGCTTAATAACCGGCTTGACCAATGCCTTGACCGCCGTATCAAAAGACGGGCTGTCGCGATTTATCGCATCGATGTGTTCGGCGATACCATAGACCAAGGTACGATAGTCCTGTGCGTCAGCCGCACTGAACCTATTAATGTTGTTCGCCTGCATATGCGCTCGCAGCCAAAGGTCAATAGCGCCGCAGAGCCGTTTCCCCTCCATTAACCGGAATTTATTTCTATCGATTCCGCCATCCGCTACTCGATCACTGAGGGTTTTTTTCTGCAAATTATCCAGCATTAGATCTGATACCCGTATCGTCCATCTGTTGCAGCAATAAGAGGCATTTATTGCCTGTTTGATTCACTGGACTATACCAGCTTTTTTGAACATAAAAGTGGCTCGCATTGATCACCACACTGACCAAGACATGAGCTGCGCCTGAACAGGGAGACAGCATTGCTGTGTCCGTCACTCCAACACCGAATCGACCCATGAGTGGACAAGTCCTTTCAGTCGACTTGAATCAGCTGAAGCGTTACCTCAGACTGTATGCAGACCCAGCGGGGGCTCTCTGTGACCGATGACAAGACGAATGAGTTACTGCGCTCACTGAACAGCAGGCCCAAGGCTGATCTGGCACTACTCCCAACGCCCTTACACCGACTGGACAACTTCGCACGCGAACTGAAGCTGCCCGAGCTCTGGGTAAAGCGCGATGACCTCACAGGTCTCGAGGGTGGCGGCAACAAAACTCGAAAGCTCGAATTCCTGGTTGGTGATGCCATAGCGTCCGGTTGTGACATGCTGGTGACGGCTGGCGCAATTCAATCCAACCATACCCGGCAAACCGCCGCTGCGGCTGCCAGGTGTAATCTCAAGTGCGCACTGCTGCATTTCGGGTGGACACAAGACGCGGGACCGCTGTATCGGCAATCGGGGAACATATTACTCAGCAGTCTTATGGGCGCAGATTTATATCTGGATGAGACCGAGCGGCCGATAGAGGACCAGAGCCCGCTACAGGCGTTCATCGAAAAACTGCAGAAGGACGGCCACAAACCCTATCTCATCCCGGGGGGTGCCTCAGAGCACCGGCTTGGCAGCCTGGGTTACATGGCTTGCGCAGCAGAGCTGGTGCAGCAGTCTCTAGAGAGAGACATTCACTTCGATTACGTCGTCCATTGCACCGGCAGTAGTAGCACCCAGGCGGGCCTCGTGGCGGGGTTCGCCTTTCTGGAACAGAACACCACGGTTATCGGGATAGCTGATGACAATGAAGTAGCCATCAAGCGCGACCGGGTATTTGAGCTCGCAAATCGTGCACTGGCGGAGCTGGATTCGCCGGCCCGAGTGCGGCGCGCCGATATCGAGATTATAGCGGCAGATCAAAGTGGCTACGGAATCGCCGAACCTGAAACACTGGATGTAATTCGATTGCTGGCTCGCTCTGAGGGACTCGTGGCTGATCCTGTCTATGAGGGCAAGGCCTTGCGCGGCTTGCAGCAACTGGCAGCTGAGGGACGGTTTACAGCCAACAGCCGCGTTTTGCTCATGCACCTGGGTGGCTCACCTGCCGTGCACGCCTATGCAAACCAGTTCGGCACTCCGAGGCTGCTACCCATATAGCAAAAACCGGGGAATGCTGCACGGCGGCGGCGCAGGAGCGAGTTCTGTCCCGTCCTTGCCTAACTCCAGCCCTGTGTCTTGGGCCAGACGGCTTGAATCACAGGCTCGCCACCATCGACGACGAAGTAACGATCATACATCGCCGCTGTCATGCAGCTGTGGTTAGGCAGTATACGCAACTGCGTGCCAATAGCAGGCAGCCCCAGCCCGTTTGGCCAGGTACACTCACCGTGCTCCTGATGTACGTTGCGCACGCACACTTCCTCCGGGAACGGATCGCCACGGCTATCGCAGACCAGACCATAGTAAAAATCATGAACGGCCTGCCCGGTGCTGCGGTCCTTGGACAGGGCCAGGCCCCCGGCATCTACCACAACAGCCCGACGACTAGTGTCCACGCTCATAACAGTCGCCAACACCGTAACGGCGATGTCCTCAATGACACAAGTCGAGAGATGCACCTGAAACAGGTCACCGAACAGGTACACGCCGGGTCTGGCTTCGGTCACGCCCTCGAAACTGTCGGCGAAGCATACGGTGGGAGTCGATCCGATACTGACTTGCTTGACCCCTATTCCTATCGCGCGCAATCTCTCTGCTGCCGTCACCACGGCGCGACGTTCAAGCTCTGCAATGGCGCAGATTTCCGCCACATTCTGCGCCCCATAGGATTGTCCTGCATGGGTCATTACGCCGCGAAAATCAATTACGGGGGACCCGGCCAGCAGCTCGCCAATCGCCTTCAGTGTCTGGCAGTCAGGCCGGATGCCGGTGCGGTGTCCGCCACAATCAATCTCGATCATCACGCCGGGATTCACATGCTGTTTACTGGCCTCGTGCTCGACGGCCCGGGCTGCGTCCAGTGAATCGACAATCAGGGACAAATCGCAGCCGGCCTGCACCAGGGCCAGCGCTCGCGGTAACTTGTTGGGCGTAATACAGACGGCATAGAGTAAATCGCTTATGCCGCATGAGAAAAAGTACTCTGCCTCATTGAGGGTTGCCACAGTAGCACGCAAAGGCAACCCGGCAAGAGCCGCTGTGGCGACGTCAATCGATTTCGAGGTTTTCAGGTGAGGTCGCAGACCAACGGCGTGCTCAGCCATGCGCGCGCTCATCCGCGAGGCATTGCGCAGCAGGCGCTCACGGTCCAGCACCAGTGCCGGAGTATCCAGGTCGGCAAGCGCTGTCACGCCCGGAGTGGTCACGTCAATGCGCCTTGAGCAACTATGTTCATCATTTCTCTCTTCCTGTGATCTACATTCTGGCTCCGAGCACGATAACCCTTGTGAAATGCAAGGCAGATCTAAAAGGACTGCAGCGGCCAGGTTTGTCGCGTCTTATCTGACAGTTTCTCGGTCTGCCAGACTCGCACTGACCGTGTTTCGTATTCTACGGTTTTTTCACCGTCCGGACACCGCTCGCTACCCTGAACCGGAACGTCGGTCATTCCGGTGGTGGTTTGGCCTTGCACTCATACGCCTGATACCATCCTTCCGGTCACGCACCACAAGACTCTCAGCGTCACCTGCAATGATAGGAGACGGACTTGACTGACTCCCGGCCTATCCGGGCGCAAGACACTGCCATCTCCCAGAGGTACGCTCTTAATGTGCGGCAGAAAGGAACTGCATTCCAAGCTGTATCGGGAACACTCCAGGCCCGTGCGGCCGGAAGCAGGCACCGCTATCGCGCCAGCGACAGGACTCTACAGGGAGGGCACGGCAACGATGAGCGACAGCGACACAGAGCTTGGACTCCGCCGCCGGATTACGCGCCGGGACCTCATTCACGGTATGGGCGCAGTAGCCGGCGCATCACTGCTACCGGGCAAGGCCCTGGCGGGCACCGCGCTGAACATGGAAGTGGCATTGGCGCCCTACCCCCCCGCGCTGACCGGACTGCGAGGCAATCATCCCGGCGCACGCATTCTTATCCTTGACAATCACGATGACTTTGGCGGTCATGCCAAGCGCAACGAACTCTACAGCAATGGCACGAAACTGATCGGCTATGGCGGCAGCCAAACCCTGCAGGAACCGTCATCCTATCCGGCACCTGCGAAGGAGCTGCTGCGCGACCTTAACGTCGACCTGACTCGATTCGACTCCGCCTACGACCAGGATTTCTACCGGCGTAACAAGCTGGCGCCCGGTATCTTCTTTAATCGTGAGCAATGGAGGCAGGACGCCCTGGTGCCCTGCGATCTTGGAACGCTGTATGATGGCTAAATACCGCTGGCACCCGTGGGGCGGCCACTGGCGGATTCAGTACGGGAGATGCCCCTGTCGGACAGCGCACTTGGACTACACTGCGCTGGATCCGCCCGATACCCCGGTGCGGCTGCGCCTGAACAGCACGGTAACGGCGGTTGACCAAAAAGGCGCCGCGGGCGGATCGGGTCCTGACCCGGCAGCCTCCGATCAGGTCATTGTGGCTTTTGTGCAGAACGGTAAGCTGCATCGAGTTAATGCAAAAAATTGCATACTCGCCTGCTACCACGCGATGATACCTGCGCTTTGCCCTGCATTACCCGCCGATCAGAAGGAGGCACTCGCCATGCAGGTAAAAGTGCCCAGTCTCTACAACAGCGTTGCCGTACGCAATTGGCAGGCGTGGAAGAACCTTGGAGTGGGCGCCATGTGCGCTCGCAGCTCGGCGCCATGCTGAGTCCGGGTGGCTTCGATCCAGCGCAGCACATCACCGGCATCACGGTCAATCGCTGGGCTCATGGTTACTCCTACTGGTACGCGGAAGGCGAAGACAGCTTTTACGACAACTGGGACGACCCACGTTATCCCCACGTGCGGGCCCGCCGTCAGTTCGGACGCTTCGCCATCGCCAATTCGGATGCCGGCGCCAACGCGATGCTGGAAGAGGCCGTCGTACAGGCGCGCCGTGCCGTGGATGAATTAAGCTGATTCAGAAGCGCCGGAGCTGATCGTGCATTCCCATTCACAGTGCCCGCCCTGCAGGATACGCCCCTGTAAGGCTTGACTAGGGTCGGATTGATTCGGGCTATCATGGCGTTATTTCATGAGGGCGTGACAGCTATGGCAACAACTGCTTTCGACGCGATAGTTATCGGCGGCGGCCACAATGGTCTGACCACGGCCAACTATCTCGCCATGGGCGGACTGTCAGTCTGCGTGCTTGAGAAGCGCCATGTTGTCGGCGGGGCAGCAGTCAGCGAGGAGTTTCATCCGGGCTACCGCAATTCACTGGCCTCCTACGTCGTCAGCCTGCTGCACCCAAAGGTGGTCAGCGACCTGCAACTGGCGCGTCACGGTTATGCCCCGATACTGTTGGAAAACTCCCTGTATGTTGATTCAGGCGGCGATTACCTGCTGCTCACTGGCAATGAACAACACGACCGCCAGCAGTTCGGCAAATTCTCCGCCAGGGATTACGACGCGATGCAAGACTTCGAGGCCAGTATCGAAAAAGCCGGCGCCATAATGGCACGGCAATGGCTGCGAGAACCACCGCGCCTGCACCGCGGTGGACCGCGGGATTTAGTGGACGCGATAAAACTGGGGTTGGACGTCTATCGCCTCGATGACAACAGTCGTTGGCGCCTGCTGCAGTTCTTTGTGGGGGCTCCGGCCAGCATCATCGAAAGCTGGTTTGAGAGCGACAAGGTCAAGGCGATGGTCGCCGCCCACATCATGCCGGCCAACTATGCGCCGTTATCACAGCCCGGCGCAAGCCTGGCCATGCTGCATCACGCGGTGGGGGAGATCGGCGAACGCAAAGGTGCTTGGGGCCTGGTCCGCGGTGGTATGGGCAGTATCACCCAAGCCATGGCAGCATCGGCCAGAGAAAAAGCCGTGGTGATTCGCACCGACGCCGACGTTGTGCAGATTCTTGTGGACGGCGACCGTGTCACCGGGGTGCAACTTGCCAGCGGTGAGACTGTTAGAGCGCCAGTGGTAGCGGCGAATACCGATCCGAAGCGAACGTTCCTGACCCTGTTGGGTGAGGCTCATCTCCCGGAGGCGTTCGCCCGCGACATCGGGGCATTCCGTCAGGAATCGGCCTCGCTGCGCATGAACCTGGCCCTCAAGGGCCTGCCCCAGTTCGCAGCATTCCCCGGTACAGCGATGGGACCCCAGCACGCCAGCAGCATCACCATGATCGAGAGCAAGGAGCACCTGGACCAGGCTTACTTCAGTGCGCGCGCGGGGGTTCCAGCCGACCCACCCATTATCGAAGCCATCATACCCAGCTCACTAGACGACAGCCTGACCGACGAACCCGGCACCCACGTGATGAGCCTGCTGTGCAAATACATGCCCTACGACCTCGCAGGTGGCGAACACTGGGACCACAGAAAACCTGCAGTGGTAGAGGCGATACTCAACCATGTCACCCTGTTTGTTCCCAATCTTCAAGATATTCTGGTCGCCACTCAATGTTTGACACCACTGGATATAGAGCGGACTTTTGGCATGACCCGGGGCGACATCTGCCACGGCCGCATGGAACCCGATCAACTTTACAGCACCCGGCCGCACCCTGAGGCAGCGCAGTATGCCACCCCCGTGAGAGGGCTTTACCTGTGCGGCTCCGGAAGCCACCCCGGTGGCGGTGTGACCGGAGCACCGGGGCATAATGCCGCCCGTAGAATTCTCAAGGACCGCCGCTGACCGGCGCAATATGAGCAGGGGGCACATAGTCAAAAGTAAAGGTGATGCAGTAGTAAGCCGAGCAGGATTTCTGATAGTTGGTTACATCCTGGGTAAAAGGAACTTTCGCTCTTGTAGTACGATGTGGCGGACACCAGCCGCGCAAAACCCAGATCACCCTCGATGGTCAGAGAACTGCTGTCCTGGTCGACAGCGTAAAACTCGTCGTTAAACCGGATAATCTCCAGATCACCGACGTTGTCATCGAAGGCATTGTAGTAACCCGCCTCGGTCTTCTGATGCAGGTGAGACAGGGTCATTGACCAGTTATCGGTAACGTTACACAACAGGCCGGCGCGTATACCCTCAACCTCGAAGTCGTTGATGTCATTTGCCACCACATCCCTGTTGTCCAGGGTGCCCCACCCCGCGGGCGAGCGGCCGTAGGCGGCGTCCGTCTTGCGATCATTGGTAATAGTGGATCCGCGCACGTTGTCGATAAAGCCTCCATCCTTGGCCCCGTAACCCACCACACGCAATGCAAGTGTATCCTCAATCAGAGGCAGGTTGACGACCATCGAGCCGTCCCAACTGCTTTCGCCTTCGCTGCTGTCTCTGGCGCTGCCATCCAGAACCACTTCCCAGGCCGAGGGGTCGGGCATATTGGAGAGTATGCGCAGCGTCCCAGCCTGGGAGTCAGAACCGTATCGCGTACCCTGGGGGCCCGCCAAGGCCTCAACACGGGCAATATCCACCATACGGATATAGGGCTGCTGCCCTTGCGTAGTGAAGGGAATTTCGTCGAAATAGACTGATGAGGTGGACTGAACCAGGTAGCCTGGATCGGATGTAGCACCGCGAAAGACAACGTCGGTAATGCCGGACCCGAAGTCTACCGTGTTGAGTGCGGGGACAAACCGACTGATACCGGGCGATCAGCGCCCGACCCATAAGACAGAGAATATTCGCGTCATCGGGAAAGTGCTGAAGCAAATCCAGACAGAGGCGGCAAGCCTCCTACGCAGATCCAGCGCGCAATAGTCTCGCCGCCTCGGTGAATCCCTCACGGGCGTTCGGTACAACAGGGATAGCGGCATTCCTTCTGTATTTCTCTTTACTGCCCGCCAGTAGTAAAAAAGCCTGCATCGCGCAAGCGAGCCGGCCGTGCTTTATTCCGGCAGCGGAGGGTGCGGGAAGTCGGGTAGCGTTTTGCTGCAATGATCGACATTACCGCCCAGCCGGTCTGCGGCGGCCTTGACCAGAAACGATAAGCCCCCTGTCGCAACCGCGGCCCCCGCCGAGATCAGGGTACCCTTTTCGTTGAGTCCGATGGCAGGGCTTGCCAAGGTGCCTTCCAGTGCGACAAAGGGCTTGATAAACATGTCTGCGCTGACACCCACACCCTTTCTGGGTTTGGTATTGAATTCCAGTTTGAGTCGCTCCGTCTTCAGGTCGACCTCCCCGCCCCCGACGATCATGACCTTCTCACCCTGCAGGATCATCTGCTCGAGCAGGGCTTTGCCGCCGTCGATTTTCACCAGCACCAGACTGCACTCCCACTTGGACAATTTCTCTGCCTTGGCCAGTGGGTTCAAGGCATTGAAGAGCTGAGCGAACACATCGCCGGATACCGTGCTCAGCAGATTGTTGTTAATCAGGCCCGCGCCTTGAGTCACCAGAACACTACCCTTGGCACCCGCAGCGATTTGGCGCGGACTGCTGCCCCGGGACTTCACTTTGACAGTGACGTTGTTGACAGGAATTTTCAAGGGATCGGTGACGTCTCCGGAAAACAGGTTGAATCGCATGTCGCGTGTGTAGGCCTCTCCATCAAGCCTCACGTCTTTATCCGAGACCTCCAGAGCCAGCTCATTGCGCAGGACTCCGCCGTAAGGCCCCTTTGCGGCGATACTGGTGTCAATTTTTCCACGCTTTGCTGCAGCGCGAAGGCGAATATCCTGCACCACGGTATTGCTGTCCTGGAGGCGTTCGATAGACCATGTCACATCCATATCCAGAGCCTGCAGGGACTCCAAAGGTAGCGGTTTATCCTTGAAGACATATCGCTTGTCAGCTGCGCTACCGGCTGGTGCAGGCAATGCCTCCGGAGCGGTCGGTGGCAGCAGTACGCCGAGATCGATAAGACGGGAAGAGAGGTCAGCTTCTACCGCAAACGGCTGCGGATAGGCCAGCATCAGGTCGCCGTTGATGTCGCTTTGGCCAAGCTTCAGGCTCAACGCACCGAGCATGACCTTTCCGGTGCTGAGCTCAACGTCGGCACTGGCATCGAAAGGTATGTCCGGCAGTTTGGCAAACACGCTCGCCATGCTGCCCCCCTTTCCTGTTACCTCGAGATCAGACACACCGCCGCCGGTGCTGAGCAAGCCCTCGGCTTCGAACCGCGTGTCTCCTGAGGCCAGTTCAAAGGCATGCAGCCGGGCGCCCCGCTTCCCCAGCGTAAAGGCGGCACTGAGGTCCAGGGGGTTATCAGGCAGTCCCGTGATAGCCAGCGCATGGCCCAGGGCGCTTAGCGAGCTGACTTTTTGCTCCAATTGAAAGCGCTGCCCGTTTTTCACGATTTGTGTCCGGGCCTCGATGCCTCCGACAGAGACCTCGCTGCGCAATTGCAGGGACTCCTCCAGCTGATTCAAGGTGGCCTCTACATGCAAGGGCCCCTGAAGAGGCAGATCGACCGCGGCACTGGCCAGCAGTGGGCCGATATCGTCCGCGTCTATCAAGGCATCCAGTTCGGCCCCCTCCCCGCTGATCAAATCGTCGACCCGACCCCGCAGCTTGAGTGACAGCTCGCCCACGTTGCCATCAAGCTGCAGCTTGACCGCACCCCTGGACTGCTGAGCGTCCAGCGGACCCAGCGAACCAGCCAGGCCAAATGCGCGGTCGAGCACCTCGCCGCGGGCCGCCAGTTCCAGGTCCGTCGCCCCCGGCTGCAGCATGAACTCATCCAGTCGCAGCACGCGGTCCGCAACGCCGGGTTGGCGCAGCGTCAGCAGAATATTGGTCAGTTCGGCATAACCCAACATTGCGGGCAGCTCCCCGGACTGTTGGGAGGGTGCTGGCTCTGGTGCAGGCGCCGATTCGGCCGCGCCGAAATCCCAATTGGACTGACCCTCGCCATCGTTCTCCACCAGTACCCGAACATCGCGCACCTCGAGCTGCTCCACCCTGGCGGGCCCTGAAAGTAATGACAGTGGCGCAATACGCGCCCAGATGTGCCCGACTTCCAACATAGTCGGCTCGTCGCCCCAGGGCGCATTAGCCAGCGAGAGTCCGTCGACGAGGATTTCGGTATCAGGCCAGAGTGAGAGTTGCAGATCACCGTCGATCCTGAACTCCCGCCCGGCGCTCTTGCTGACCAGGTTTTCTATGGTGCTCCTATGACTGTTGAGGTCTGCGTAATGCAGGTAAAGTAAAAGCCCCATAACAGCCACTAAAACCAGTGTTACCAACAAAACGAGCAGACGCAGCATATTCATATTGACTACCTCAGCGGGTGGTGCCGCGAGCGGCTGCCCGTTTGGTTCCGGCGCTCCCACTCACCTGAGTCAGATCATAAAGCGGAAACTGCTATGGTTGCCAACCAAGCATAGACAGCCCGGCTGAAAATTCCAGCCGGGCGAACGCGGCATCCGGCCGACACCAAGGACCAGAACCTGCCAACCGACAACGATCGGCTTGCAGCTTCGATAAGCTGAACTGTCGCTGTGGACAAACCATCGACTGTCCAGCATGGCTCAGTGACCGCCACAACGCACAACGGGATGTAACCCTGTATGATCTTTTCTAAACACTGACCTGGACGCCCACACCATGACCAAACCTGGAATACTCCTCTTTCTCGGCGCCACAACGCTTTGCGCCACGGTATTTGGCGCTAGCCCTCAGCCCGGGCCCGCCGCCGACACGGCCCGGGAGCAAGCGGCTGATGTCCAGCCCGGGTCAGGGACCGGGACAGAGAACGCAGGGGCGAACCCTGTCGGTGGGACTACTGAACCAGTAGCACCGACCCCTGAAAATGAAGGTATTAAACCGGTCACCCCGATAGAAGCGGGCCTGAGTCAGATCACCCGCGACAGACTCCAATCACATCTTGAGTTTCTCGCCGCTGATGCGCTCAAGGGCCGAATGTCCGGAGAGCCCGGATACGACATGGCCGCACGGTATGTCGCCGAACAGTTTGCAGCACTGGGGCTTGAACAGGGCGGGATCAATAGCTGGTTTCAAAACGTGCCACTGCTCGCCAGCCGGCTTGATATCGAGAGCGCGGCAGTGACCGTCCACAGCGACATGGGCGACGCCGAACTGGACTGGAAGCAAGACTTTGTTATGGGCGGTGACCCGGTTCGGGACCAGACTCAGGTGCGCGCCGAGGTGGTCTATGCGGGCTTTGGTGTGCATGCGCCAGAGATTGGCTACTCGGATTACGAGGGTATTGACGTACGCGGCAAGATCGTGGCCATCTTTGGCGGCGCCCCCAAGAGCTTCCCGCACAACGAGCGGGCATTCTACTCTTCCGGGCGCACCAAGCGCGACGAGATGGTACGCCGCGGTGCTGTAGGTTACATTTCCATGCGCTCCCGAGTCGATCAGAAACGACGCGAGTGGGACGTGGTTACCCTGAATGCCGGCGTGACGGCGGGCATGTCCTGGGTCAATTTATCGGGACATGCCGCCGATCACCACCCCGAGTTAGAGGGCAGTGCTCTAATCAATGAAACGGTTGCGCCTGACATATTCAAGCTGACGCCCATCAGCTTCGAGCAGGCGCTGGATGCCGCA
The DNA here is from genome assembly GCA_963840725.1 of uncultured Gammaproteobacteria bacterium. Taxonomy (GTDB): domain Bacteria; phylum Pseudomonadota; class Gammaproteobacteria; order Pseudomonadales; family Halieaceae; genus CAVWDU01. The sequence goes on from CAWIZY010000004.1 coordinate 281,161, forward strand.
GAGCAGGGTCGACCGATGTCAAAGGCCCTGGGTATCGAGGTCACGCTGCGCCAACGCAGCGCGCACAGCGAGGCCACCGGACCCAACGTCATCGGCATACTGCGCGGCTCAGACCCCGAGCTGGCCAAGGAATTCATCGTCTACTCGGCACATCTGGATCACGTTGGTATAGGTACCCCGGTAGCAGGTGATGACATTTACAATGGCTTTTACGACAATGCGATGGGCACCGCCCTGCTGATAGAAACCGCGCGCGCCTTCAAGGCGATGGCCACACCCCCACGGCGTTCGATACTGTTCATTGCGGTCACGGCTGAAGAGCGCGGACTACTGGGTTCTGACTACTTTGTTCACTACCCCACCGTTCCCGCAGGGTCTATGGTCGCCAACGTAAACCTGGATATGCCGCTGCTGCTGTACCCGCTAGCGGACATTATTGCCTTTGGGGCCGAACACTCGAGCATGGCAGCGCCGATAACCCGGGCGGTCGCCGCCGAGGATTTCACACTGACCCCGGACCCGGTGCCAGAGGAAGTGTTATTCATTCGCAGCGATCAGTACTCTTTTGTGCGCAAGGGCATTCCCTCGGTCTATCTGGTACCAGGCTTTACCTCATCTGACCCGGACATTGATGGCCAGGCCCTGTTCCAGGCTCACCTTGCCACCCATTATCACCGGCCAAGTGACGACCTCAGCCGTCCAGTAGATTGGCCGTCTGCGCTGCGCTTCGCCCGTGCCAATGTGCGCATCGGCCTGGAGATCGCGGACGAGGATACGCCTCCCACCTGGAATGACGGCGACTTCTTTGGCGAGCGGTTCAGAACCGACCGCATTGACAGCCAGGCTGCGCCAGGACTGCAGTAGCCGCTGGCTTCCAGCCCGGCGCCGGCCTCCTGTCCCGGCTCAGGTGTCCGGGGTGCGGGCTGGGCCGCCTGACACCGGCAACACCCAGCTTGCCCGCGGCTAACTCGTTCCACCGGATCGGCCGTAGACCATCAAACCGGCGCCGCCAGCCGCCACGAGCAGCGGCAGATAAGGTATGAACGGCCAGTAAGGCATGTACAGCTCCAGCCAGTGCGTAAACCTGAAGCCGTAGAGGTTTTCGTAGGCCCAGCCTTCCCACAAGCCGCTGGTCAGCATGGCTATCGTGGCAATACACAACACGAGTGAGCCGGACGCCAGGACCAGCGACCGCCGGTCTGCAAAACTCGGTTCAAGGGCACTTTTTTTGACGACCTTTTGCTTGAACCAGGCTACCAGGCGCAGGGCCCAGGCCAGCAGCCCCGCTGCAAAGTAGAGGCCATCGATAGTGTCGGCCTCCCGGTAATAGAACAGCGCATGCCAATAGACGCTGAAGGCATAGGCCCAAAGGAAATAAATACCCCAGGTGTGCAGGGTCCGCCACTGACTGCTGCTCAGCCGCTTTCGACCCGCCTTGAATGAGGTGACCGTCATCGCCAGCAGAAAAACGTAGCCGATCAGCCCTTCGATGACATCGCGCAGGACATAAACCTCCGCAACATAATAGGCCCGGTGCCACCCGACCAGCCAAACAATGAACAGGATTTGCCAGGCCATACCGGTAGCAAAGCAGAGGCCGAAGATTTTACGATTGCGCAGGCCCCAGCGGGTAAGGTCATTGGAAAACAATCGTTGCAGCGAGGACGCTGCAAAGGCGATGTACAGCCAGGGAATCGACCACCTCACCGAGTAGGCAATCATGGCGGAGACCCCTTCCGCGGTAGAGAGATCCGTGGCCATCATGGTAAGCAGCATCGCGACCGCCATCGGCCCGGTAATGAGTCCGTACAGCGCCCAGTCGTTCAGCGGCTTCTGCTGGAAGAATGCTTTAGTGTCCATGAGCTGACCAATGCCCTACGAGTACCCTACGTGGCACCCTCATGCTGGCTTGACTGTAGCGGCTTGTCTTCCCGCCTTATAGGGTCGCAAACGAAGGGGCGCATTAACAGGACCGCATTGCGGGCACTGATCAAGGGCTCGACACCTGCGCCCGCAAACTATCGGCGATTTCCCCGCACAGTCTAACCAGCAGCTGCCGCAACGCACTCACCAGCGCGGGGTAACCATCCGCAGATAGAGGCTGCGCTTCACTGAACCTGTATGAGGCGAGCAGCTCATCCCCCGTTCGGACCGACCAGTAAGCCACCAATTGCGCCTCACCCTCCAGGGTTCCGTGCATCTGATCAATGGTCACGTCAAAGGCCCGTTTCCCGTGGGAGCTGGTCACCGGAAATATATCCTCGCCCAGGGCCCTGGAGACCTCAACCCCAATCAGGCGCTGCATAGCCCCGTGCATGGGCTCTGCCCAGAGGTGCTGATTGGCAGTACGGATTTCGCCATCTCCAACCTGCACAACGATACCGGGCTGGTCCACGTAAGGGGCCAAACGCACCTGCCCCATGGCAAAACGCTGGGACGGCGCCAGTTTGCGGCCGGGTTCTCCCTCGCCTCCCCGCAGCAGATAGTACTCAGGCTGGGGCGGCGCGCTGGCGCAACCCAAAAGCACCAGGCTCAGAAGTACTAATGCGGTCGTTTTCATCATCTCGCCTCGGGTTCAACGTCTGCGGCGGCTTTTGACGGTACGATGATTGCGTTCGGTTGGGCCGCCAGCGTTCGGGTCAGCGCCTCGATATTGTTCAGTGAACGATTCAACTGCCGCAGGCTCGCCCCCATGGACTGATAAAGCTCCGACTCCGGTGACAGGCCATCGAGGGTACGACGCAGCTGGATCAGGCTGCGATCCACGTCTGTCGGCAACCTTCGGGTCGCCTCGTCATTCAACAGGCGGTCAAGCCCCGCCAGGGTGTTACTGAACGCGTCAATCGCCTGATTGGCATTGTGCAGCGTCTCCTCAAGAGGGACTTCGCCGATCTTGTCCAGAATGCGATTAACCTTGACGATAATCTGGTCGAAGTTGCCGCCGAACGTCGGGATGGTGGTATAGCCGTAGTCCTGCTCGGGATGCCGCTCCGCTTCGGTCACCTCCGGGAGATCAGGATAGTAATTCAGGCCCACGTACATCTTTCCGGTCAGCAAGTTGCCGGTTTCCAGACTGGCCCGCAAGCCATTTTTTATTCCGGCATTGATATTGCGCACGATAAGTTCCAGAGACTCCGCTGTATCCGGCATCGACAATCTGCCAGGCTCCAGGTGAATCAGTACCGGAATGGCCTGACCGCTGATACTGGTGCTGTCGAAGTCACTCATCAGCCCGTTCCGGCTCTCTATCATCTCCCTCAGCATAACCCGCTCCACCGTACCGATGCGCACGCCCCGGTATTCCACCGGCGCGCCGGGCAGCAGGCCCTTGATGGATTGGGTAAAACGAACCACGAAAAGCTCACGGAATCGAAATGGGTTCTCCAGCGATGCCTCGTGGCTTTCGTAGAGATCAAATATGGCATTGGCTTCGACCGGCGTGCCCACGGGCATATCGGGTGGACGATCAAACGTAATACCACCGAGCAGCACGTTTTCTATCGACTCGGTCCGCAGACTCACCCCTTCGGCGTTGGCATTGATGGCGACGCCACTGCTGTTCCAGAACCGCACCGAGCTGTCCACCAGTTCGTGAAAGGGTGCATCGATGAAAACCTGATACCGCACCCGCTCTGCCCCGGCGTCAAACTCCACCGACTCAACCCGTCCCACCTCATAACCTTTGTGCAGTACTTTGTTACCAACGCTCACCGAGCCGGCGCGATCGCTAAGCAGTTGCAAACGCAACCCCGGGGCATCAGCAGGCGTCAGGGGCGGGTTTTTCAACGCCGCAAATTCCCGCCGGCCGAACTCTCCCGAGCTACCTGGATCCAATTCGATATAGGCGCCGGACAACAGCGTACCCAGGCCCGATATGCTGCCGCCACCCACCCGTGCCGTAACCAGCCAGAATCGGGAATCTTCTCGCAACAAGGGCGTCGCCTGTTTTTTCATCTGCACACTGACCTGCACCTTCTCCAGGTCGTCGGTCAGGTTTACCTCGGTGACCAGACCCATCTCCACATTGCGATAGTTGACGCGGGTTTTTCCCGCCTCCAGCCCCTCAGCGGTAGTGAACAATATCGTCACTTCAGGTCCCTCGTTCATCCAGGCGTGCACCACCATATACACACCCAACAGCAGCGCCACCAGCGGAATAATCCAAACCGGGTTGAAGCCACGGCCGCGGCTAATTTCAGCTTCAGCTGGCTGCATTGTCATCTTCCATAGCATCCCATATCAGGCGGGAATCAAAACACTCAGCCGCTATCATGGTGACGACGACCACGGCCGCAAAGGACAGTGCAGCATAGCCCGGCCGGATGACAAGTACGCCACCGAGATGCACCAGCGCCACCAGTATGGCCACCACGAATACATCTACCATGGACCACTTGCCAATAAACTCCGTAACCCGATACAGCATTCCACGTTGCCTGGGGCTGAGCGGCGAGTGCCTCTCCACGCTCCAGACCAGGTAGAACAAGGCAATCAGTTTGCCCAACGGCACCATGACACTGGCAATAAAGATGACCAAGGCAATGGGAACCGAGTCGAGCTTGATCAGCAACAGAACGCCACCCAAAATCGTACTCGCCTGGGTATCGCCCAGTTGGTCCGTGTACATAATGGGCAGGACGTTGGCAGGAATGTACAGCACGCAGGCAGTGATCAGTAGCGCCAGAGTCCGCTGCAGACTGTCTCGCTGCCGCAAGTGCACCGTCGAGCCACAGCGCGGACACTTGGAGGTTGCCGCCGGAACCAACTTACAGCAGGTCTCGCAGGAGGCCAGGCCAATGGAGCGAGCCGTCGTCAAGGACGGCCGTCCGCGACAGACGACTTGAACCCGGTCGCACCCAGCGTCTCAATCGTCTGCCACAGCTGAACGCGATCCAGCGTTGCAACGGCGAGGGTGAAAAGCACACTGAACCCAATGTAGGCCCAGAACGAGATACCCAGGGCAACATGCGCCATATGGGCGATCTTCACCAGAGACACAATCACGCCGATGATAAAGACCTCCACCATAGCCCAATGCCGCAAGTGAAAGACCCAGCGACCCACAGGTACCAGCCAGGGTCGCCAGCACCGGTTTCGCAGCGGCAGGCACAAACCCAGCATCAGCACCAGAACCACCGCGGGAATGACAATAATAAAAGAAGCTACCAGGAGTGCGACAACCGGCAGGCCGTTGTCCCACAGCTCCCCCGGAGTCTCAATCAAGGTCATGCTGCTCTCCAGCCCGGCCTGGGAAAACGATAGAAACGGGAAGGTGCAGGCCATAGTCAAAGCGACCAGTGCCGAGAGGGAATAGGACACCACCTTGTTGTAAGCGTCGGTCCGCTTGCGCGAAAGGCCCCCGCCACAGCGTGGGCAGACGGCCACGTGCCCCGCCCGCAGCTTTCCAATGTCGACCAGCAGGTCGCAGTGCGGGCAGCCCAGGGTATCGTCATTCACGGTCTTGTCACTCCAGGCCACTCACCCGCGCTATTGGGGATAGCAGCTGATCTTAACAGATACCGTGGCGCCACGTGCTGCTGTATCGCGAACAACTCAGTGCCGCCCGCAACCGGGTTGGGCCCAGGGGATAAAAGCGTCGAATCATTTGCGACGGGGCCTGGTAACGGCCGTGCGCGAGTGGCGCATTGAGGCGGATCGGGCGCGGCTCTATCAGGCTGTCTACCAGGCTGCGCGAGCGCTTTGATTCGGAGCAACCGGCGGTTGCCATTGCGTCAGGTGCCGACCGCCAAAGCAAAAGCGGCGACTCAGGGGAGTCGCCGCTTTTTTATCGCCTCAGAAAAACGCTGGTCTAGGCTGGCACGCGCCGGCGAGACCTGAGAACCAGGCTGATCAAACCCAGCGCAATCAGGCCAAACGAGGCGGGCTCGCTCACGGTAGGATCGTCGGGACCAGGGTCAGTAATTTCACGGATAAGTTTTTCCCGGATCGCATCTTCAAAATCGGCGTTGGTCTGGGCGAAAACCTGGAAGGCACCGTCACCACCAATGACACTCAAGGCACCGTATTCGAAGGCGTCTACAGAATATCCAGGCCCGAGTCCAAAGAAGGTCCGGTCCTCCATCCATATGGCATTGACAGCCGTGCCGCCCGCAGCCAGGAAGGTGTCTCGAGCATCGCGTGTGGCCTGGCAATCCGGACTCGTGAAAACACAGCCCTCACCCGATTGTACGCCCTCAGACGTGATATCCACAATTGACCGGGTGGCCTCAAAGCCGTTAGTGGTAATTGCCGTCGCAGCATCACGCAACATTTGGGCCTGACCGTCGTCTATGCCGCCGTTTCCTCGCCCGGCCGCATCGACTGCATCCGCGTAAGCATTTGCTTCTGCGGCACTGCTGATCTGAACCCAATCAAGAGCGATAGTGACATTGGTTCCGAAATCCCAAAGCGCTACCGCGATGCTGCCAATGGCGCCGCTCTCGATCGCCGCAATCACATCGGCGTTGCGAAAGGCTGCCGAGATGCCGCTGCGTCGCAAGGCGAAATCCGTGCCGTCCACACTGCCCGATGTATCTGTCGCAAGAATCAATTCCAAATCGACCGGAATCGCCTGCGCCGATTGATTGAATCCCGATAAACCGGCAACGACCAAAGTAGTTGCTAGCAAAAGCTTTTTCATTTTAATTCTCCCTACACTCAGTACCGGCGCGCTTTTCTGACGCGCCTCGACTGGGCCACAATGAACCGCAGTAGGGTAGACCTTGCATAAAGTAGGCCAAAAAATTTTTTTCTTGAAAATCAACGACCTAAAAACTTCGAGCGAATAAATACGACGTGATTGTAAATTTTCCTGACACATTTAGGGCGACACGACAAACTCGCGGCGCTCGCTCGGGAATGGCCCCAGCGGATGGATCTGAAGCCCGATTGCAACCATTACCCATTGCCGCCAACCTGACCGCGGTGGAGATTGCAGCCGTCGGCGCCTGATCACAGCTTGCCTGCCGCAACTGGCCTGCGCTCATAGAGTCGATCCAGCAATACCACCGCCCCCCAGGCGTAGATTGTTACCGCAACGAACAGACCCATACGCACCGCGAACGCCTTGTAAACATCCTTGCCGTTGGCACTGTCCGCCACGGCCGGCCCGAGCAAAATCAGCAGAGTCACCAGAACATTTTGCCAGAAAGTCGGTGGCAGCCGGGTGGCAATAACGCCAAAAAACTTTCCGGTGATATAAACCCCTGTCAGCAACATCCAGAGAAAGAACATCCACAGATCAGGTTTAACACTGAGACCGGTCCAGAACAGAACAGCCAGCATACCCGCTACAAAAGTAGAGCCCAGTAGCTCTCGCCCGGCGCTGCCCGCGTTAACCCCGCAGGCCTGCTGACCCAGAGCCACGGTTTTCATGACAATAGGCAAATACAGCGCGGGATTGATCATAGCCAGCATGAAGCCGGGAAAGACAATCAGGGTGGCGCGCAAGGCGAGCCAGCGCGACTTCCCGGACGGCACGTGAGCTGGTCTCGCCGCTGGCAGGTCATCCTCCGGAAAAAGGGGATACACCAGCCACTGACAGACGACCGCCAGTATCATTCCGATGACCATGCCGCTGATCAACGCCATGGCCAGCCCCTGTGCCAGCAGGCCGGCGGCGGAGATTAACGCAACCCCTACGGTCAGCAGTGTCCCAATCAGAGCTTTGCCCAGATGCAAGGTCAGGTAGTTGCAAAAAAACAGACAAACCAACACGACCAACAAGCCGGTCGCCGGATAGTGGTCCAGCAGCGGAGTCAGTAATAAGCCGAGGCCCAGGGTGGCCAGCAACGCGATTGCCAGTCCCAGGGTCCCTTTAAAGCCCATCGGCGGTTTAGGTGCCGCCGTCAGCATAAAGGCAAATATGGGTGCCAGAAACGGTATCTCCAGCGCCAGCCCATAACCCGCTGCCAGCGACAGGGCCACGGTCAGGCTGACTCGAAAAACCCGCCGGGCGCCAATATCCATCTCAGTCCCGGGGCGCTTCAGTAGGCATAGGAGAAGTAACTCATCAGTCGAATATGCAACATGCCCAGCCACTTCAATAGACCGGCCCCTTCGGTATAAGCGATAACCGAGGCCTGGCCTCCCACACGCAACTGTCGGCTCAGTTCCACCTGCCCGCTGCCATCGAACCTGACGTTGACAGGAAACCGCTGCGACTGCCGCAACCAGTCGCGGCTGTTGTCGATGCTGGGCAGGGTGCCGGGCGGGGGCGCCTGGCCGGAACTAACCCCCAGGCCGATGCTGCTGACCTGACCCTGAAAGACCCGGCCCGGCAGGACGTCAAACAGTAACTCGACCGGTGTCCCGAGTCGCAAACGCCCGAGGTTGTTTTCGGTGTACTCCGCCCGCACCCAGACATCGTTCGTCGCAACCAGCGTCATAACCGGATTGCCCGCACCGGCATAGGCGCCGATATCGGCGCGTAAATCGGTGATCACCCCATGCGAGGAGGACACCACCACGGTGCGTTCAAGGTCCAGTTCGGCCTGTACTACCGCTCCCCTGGCAATCTTGAGCTGTGAGTTATCCTCACCGTCGCCGCCCTTTTGCTCGATCGCCTGCTGAATGCCGGATTTAGCCGCCGCTACCCTGGCCCGGGCGCTGTCGAGACTGGCGCGCGAGATTTCCACACGGCGCGTGGAAATGGTACCCGGATCCTCCTTACGCAGCCGCTCGAGCCGCTGGGTATCTTTTTCGGCGGACACCAGGCTCGCTTGTGCTGAACTGAGATTCGCCCGCGCCGCCTCTACCGCGGCATCCCCTGCCTCTACCTGACGCCGGGTGTTTTCCAGATCGGAGCGCGCGCGCTCCAGCGCGATCTCATACTGCAGCGGATCGATACTGAACAGCCGGTCTCCCGCCTTCACCTGTTGATTGTCTTGCACCCAGATTTCGCGCACGATTCCAGACACCTGGGGAGCCACGCCGACAACGTAGCCCTGAATTCGCGCCTGATCCGTGTATGGGGTCATGCGGTCAGCGAGCAGGTACCACAGCAAGCTGACAGCGATCAGCCCCGCGATAGCGAAGCCAACACGTCGGACCACCGCCGGTGCCGACTCCTCGCCGGGTTTACCCGGATCGTCAGTGTTCGCCTCAACCGCGTCTTCAGACGTGCTCATTATCCAAACCTTCCATTAATTTTGTCACCCGCATTCTGCTGCGACCCGTTTTTTTATTCTGGCGGAGCGGGCAGTGGAGCCGTCAAGATCTCACCCCAGTCGGTGCGCTCTTCCATGACTTCGCGGGTGTTTTGCGGGATGTAGTCCTCCGCCGTGGCCGCCCGCCAGCCCCCGCCCAGGGCGCGGTAGAAAGACACCACTGCGGCTACGTGCGCACCCTTGTTGGCTACATAGTTCGCCGACTGCAGCGCCAGCGAACGCTGGGCATCGAGCACCCGGACAAAATCCGAATAGCCCTCACGGTAGCGCGAGGTGGAGAGCTTCAGCGAACGCTCTGCGGCGACCAGCGCCTCGGCCAGAATGGCGTCCTGCTCACGCGTTTTGACCACGCTGATCGCGGCGTCATCCAGCTCCCGGGCCGCCTGCAATACGGTGTTCTCGTAACGCTCAATAGCCTGCTGCAAAAGCGTATCCTGGACGCGAACATTATTCTCCAAGCGACCGTAATTGAACAGGTTCCAGGAGAACCCGGGGCCGAAACCCGTGTCCAGCGTATCGACATTGCCGTCCAGCGTATTGCCCGACCACCCGAGGGTGCCGAACAGTGAAACAGCGGGATAGAGATTCGCCTCCGCAATACCGATCTGGGCTGACTGCGCCGCCACCTGCAGGGCTGCGGCGCGCACATCGGGCCGACGCAACAGCAGGCGAGCCGGGAGTTCGTGAATCATCAGTGGGTCCAGCGCGGGTAGCGCTGTCGCTTTGCCTGCCAACTCGGGCAGCTGGCCCGGCGGGCGGCCCAGCAACACAGTCAGGGAATTGGCGACCTGTTGCAGGCTGACTTCCAGTTCGGGAATGGTCGCCATCGTGGAGAGGTATTGCGTTTTTGCCTGCTGGAGATCCAGTTCCGAATCCTGCCCGCTATCATAAAGACGCCGGGTAATTTCGAGACTGCGCTTTTGCAAACCCGCGTTCCTGCGGGCTATCTCGATCTGCTGCGCCACCGTGCGGTAAAGAAAGTATGTCTGGGCAACCTGGGCACTGAGCAGTATCTGGGCGTTTTGCTGGTTGGCCAGCGAGGCAAAAAAACTGGCGTCAGCCGATTCAATGCCGCGCTGGTAGCGCCCCCAGAAGTCAAGCTCCCAACCGACGTCAAAACCCAGGTTGTAACTCTCCAGACCCGTCCGGTCGCCTGAATTGCTGCCCTCGGTGGGCCGTCCATCGACCCGGGAATACGCACCGTTCGCCTGCTGCAATTGCGGATACTGACTGCCAGTTGCGATACCGAGCAGGGCCCTGCTCTGGGCAATGGCCAACCCGGCAATACGCAGGGTCGGGTTTTCGTCACGAGCAGTTTCGATCAACTGGTTGAGAACTGGATCGTTAAAGGCATGCCACCAGAAGGCCAGATCACCCTGTGCCACTGGTGCTGCGCTTCCCTCCTCAGCTTGCCCGTAAAGACTGGATTCCCAATCCGCCACCCAATCGACCTCGGGCTGCTCGTAGTCCGGCCCCAGTGTGGTGCAGCCCGAGAGCAACAGCGCAAGCCCCAGCGGCAGCACCCACCCGCTAGCACACGGCCTTGTCATCGCGCCGCGCACCCATCTGGGGCGGGGCATTCACTCGCATTGCTCACTTGCAAAGGCTCTTTTGGATTGTGCACAAAGGCTTGTTCGTTTGCCTGGCCTCAGGTGAGACCCAGCATGACTACATAGCGTATAGCAACACGAGTAGCCGTTCCAGCCGAAGCCGTTGTCTCTGCGGGCAACAGCGGCGACGTGCCCTAGATCGTATGGACTCCCTCTGGCGCCCCTACCGCACTGAGTGTGGCGCAAACCAATGTACCCTCTTCCAAACTCTTCTTTATGCGGTTGATTGAACCGGCAGAGTTGGCCGGACCGCGGGAAACCGTCAACTGCCCCTGGACGCCGGGCCCAACAGGCGTCATCCAGGGCAAGGTTATCTATGCTGACGGTGCCGGTGGCAACCTCGACGGCTGCGCCCCCTTCTCGACAGACCAGACGGGCCAGATTGTCGCGGTGGATCGCGGAGGCTGCTTCTTCAGTGACAAGATACAGAACATCGAGGCCGCGGGCGGTATCCTCTAGGGCACCTCAACATATTGGGCATGATGTTTGACGAAACAGACGATCTCGATTTTGGCTCCCTCGGCTTCCCGCAGCTGTTCTTCTTCGACGGAGCGCTCACATCGTTCGGCTATATCGTAGAGACTGAATTTAACGGTATTCCGATCCAGGTGAGAGGTGGTTTGATCGCCGGTGACCAAGCCCTCTTCACATCGACCGATGGCAGCGTACCTGTGCCTGGCACCGCTGTGCTGACTCTGCTGGGTTTGGGACTGCTGGCGCGTCGCCGCCGCCAGTAACACACCGCTTCTAATCGATCACGGCGCTCTCCCCGGAGCGCCTTTTTATCTTCTCTCACCACACCACTGCGTCAGCCGAACACACCGACATAGGGGTACTTCTTTGGCTACCCTTCAGATAGCGGGCCGATAACGCCGCCAAATTGTCACGGCGCTGACCAGCCCCAACGGAACGAATAACAGGGCAGGACTCAAGGCGAACCAGGGCTCACTGCCAGACCAGTTGATTTGCCCCTCGGCAAGCAACTCTCCGCTACCTCTCTGGTAGGGGATCACATACCATTTCAGCAGCGCCAGTGGCATCAACAACCCGTACACCATCAGCAATATTGGCGCCACCAGGGTTAAGCGCGTTTTACGCAAGCAACGATCCGACTCCGGCGTGTGATGCAAGCGTTCGCGAAAGGCCCGCTCCTGTGGACTCACGACGCCCGCGCGGGATACCAGAACAATTGTCATTACGCTGGCGACAGCGCCCAAAACCGCAGGGTCAAGATAGCTGGGCAGATTCAGAAAACCCAGATAGACCAGGGCTGCAGGCACCACGTTTGCCATAAAACCGACAATGATTCCCCAGTAAGCACCAGCGGCGGTAATGCGCTTGCTCCAGATACTCATAAAGCCCACCGGGCCCCAGGAGGAAGCAAACACGGTGCCGATAAACAGCATGATCCAAAACAGATCCGGCGGCACATAAAAACTGGCTACCAGGACCAGGCCTGCGATCAGCAAGACGAGAACCCGGGTTTTACCCACCGTGACGGTACCCCCAGCAGGCGGGATATCGTTACTGACACTGAAGCCCACCAGCGATAGAAACGTCGAGGCGGAGGATAGGGCCGCGGCCATAATGCCTGCAAGAAGCAGCGCGCCCAGGAGTTCGGGGACCAACTCCTTGGCCGCCCAGATAATGACAGTTTCCGAAGGTTGGATATCGGGATTCACCAGATTGATCAGACCGCCCACACCGTAGATCAGAATCTGCATCGCAATGACCGCAAAGCTCGCATAGATTGCTGCCCGCAACACGACATGCTCGTCCCGTGCCATCAGGTGTCGACTGGCCTGCCAGGGGCTCACCGCATAGACGACCCCCCAGCAGGTGTCGACAACGATGACCCAAATCAGGAAATCAAGGGCTGTCTTCCATCCTGTGCCTGGCCCCACGGTGCCATGCCAGGCGGTAATATCGGGTTTGACCTGCGATCGGGTCAGCGACTCAATGGCGGTAGGCAGGCCACCGAGATCTCTCACAACATAGAAAACAAAGAGTAGGGTGGCTACACCAAACAACAAAAACATCAGGGTGTCAGTAATCATGACACCGCGCGACCCCGAGTAGATCGTGAACACTGTGTAGCTCAGCCAGGCGACCACCAGAGCCTGCTGATAGCTCAATGGAGTAAGATCCGAGAGCAACAAGGCGGCGCCCTGGGTTACTACAAGCAGGTATCCACCCAGACCAATAACAATGGTGTAGCCCGCCGCCTGCTGCACCCGTCGACTGTCAAATCGTTGTCCGAGGAAATCCGCTACCGTTGGCGCACGGCTACGGCGCAGAAACGTACCGAACAAGAGGGCTCCGTATACGTAACCCGCCACCGCTATACCCGGCAGTAGCAGGTAGGGGCCCATTTGGCCGTCATAGGTAAACCCCGCCTCCCCTAAAAAAATTGAGGTGCTGAATACGCTGGCCACCAGCGTGCCTACTATAAGGAAAGTCGGGGCACGTCGTCCGGCCACAAAATAGTCATCGACAGCTTGAACCTTGCGGCCGGAGTATCCCCCGACCAGAACGAAAACGACAAGACTGAGCGCGATGGTGAAGCTGTAAATATCGATCGGTGCTCTCCCGATGATCACCCGCAATCGTTGATCCTGACCGGCATTACGACATGCGGGCCAGGCTCTCACATCGGCAGGCCTCCCGGTCAATTACCTACACGTAGAGCCTATCCCGGAAAAACCCATAGCAGCTTCCGCGCGGACAGGCTGGGAGGAACATCGGCCGCTGCTATGCTGTACTTCGATGCGTGCACCCTAAGCCCCATCTGGTCTCTATGGACCATTAAAACTGTCAGGAGAAAATAGCATGCCAGAGATCAGCGTACAGCACGGATGTGCCTCACTCACAGATCTTCTCAAAGTCGACTCCTTCGGCGAGCCGGTTGGGTCACTGCCACTGCAAACCGATAAGGGGTTTTTTGAGACTGACAACCTGATCGCTGGGACGTGGGAATGCGCGCCGGGCACTCTGCGACTGGATCTTGACCTCATGGAGTTCTGCCACCTGCTGGAAGGTCACTGGAAGTTCACATCAGAATCCGGCGTGGTCACTGAGGTCAAGGCGGGCGACAGTTGGATCTTTCCCCGCGGCTGGAAAGGCACCGCCGAGGTGATCGAAAAAGTGCGTAAGGTCTACTTTATGATGCTGCCCGTCTCGGAGACTGCGGCGTAGTAACCAGTTCACCCCCTCCAGGCAAGCATCTTGCGGGCTAGTCGCCCGCTGACTTATCTTGAGTGCTCAGGCGCTGCGCCCTGCGCGCCAGCTTGACCGCTAGATTTTCTCCCACTCCGGGCATGGACCACGGACAAACTGCAATACAGATCGCGCAGCCCGAGGTCTCGGCAAAAAACGGTATGCACTTGTCGAAATCAACATACCATTTCTCTTCACCGCGCACCATCTGCTTGTCCGGACCTATAGCCAGCGGAGGACAGGCGTTTTCGCACACCCGGCAGCGGGTGCAAAAATCATCAATGCCGAAATCCCTTTTGGGGGTAGTAGCAAAAGGAGCATCCGTCAGCACGGCAGCGAGACGGAACGCCGAGCCGAATTCAGGATTGATCAATGAGCCGTGCTTGCCGAGTTCGCCAAATCCACATTCAAGCGCCGGCGGAATCAACAGAATCTTACCGACCATAGGTCCGGTCACCGGCTCTGCGTCCCAGCCCTGTAGTCGTAACCACCCGGCTACTTGCTTGGCAACTGCTGCACCGCGTCCGTACTGACGCGTCACATCGGCACCGGCGGTTACATCCGGCGCGGTCTTGAGCAATTCGTAGTCATGCTGTACGCCGAGCACTATGACACGCTCGAACGCGCTCTCGTGATGCTCGAATACCCACTCGGGCCGCATTTGCGCAACACCGACCCGCTCGCAGTCACCCTGGTCGATAAACCGGTCCAGCGCCGAAGTCCAGGCCTCCGGTGATCGCTCTAGCGGCGAGTCTGCCAGCGCGGGGAGCGGCGCATCAAGAATGGCCTTGCGTCGCGCTCGTTCACGCATCAACTCCTCGTTGGGAGGCTCGCGCCGGTAAAACCATTTTTGCACCTCGCCAAAGGGGATATCGTCCGGATCCGGTGCCCAGAACACCATTCGCGGACGTCGCGGTTCGACATCCTGTAAGCCATTGATCTCGTTGCCCGTTACTGCAGGACGCAGCGAAAGCATTGCCGGGTCGGGGGTAAATGGACGGTGGGGATTTTTCACAGCCATAGTCGATTGCTTCCGGGCCTGCCCTGCACAGGGCCTCATGCCATCAAACTAGCAAGCTTCAGGATAAATGCAAGGCGACCGTCGGACACCCGCGTCTGTGGAGGGGGAGTGGCAATGCCCACTATCAGCGGGCTTTAGGCAGATCATGGTGGTGGCTACTTCGCTCCTGGATAAAAATCCGTCAGCTTGTCGACCGACCAGGAGTCCGGTTTTTGACTGGGTGGGTACTCTTTAAAGGTGCTGAGAAATCCTCCCAGTATTTCCAGACCCCGGCAGCCCTGCGGCGCCTTGTCGATCATCCAGTCCCAGTAACTGTTGGAATTCTCCTCCGCCCGCTCATAAGGGTCCCTGCGCAAGTTATAGATCTTGAACATGCGCAGCGTGACAAAGGGCTCCGCCCAAAGCGCCAGCGTTTTGGCCCGGTTCTCGGCAAGCACCAGCTTCCAGCCATCAATTCTTACACCCACAGGCATCGCCTCGTCGTTCAGATAAATGAATGGATCACCCCTCTGGGGCCATACTTTTTGCGAAAACCGGGGTCCTGGGGATAGTCCGGGTCTTCGGGCTCCTCCTCAGCGTTAAGATGATAAAGGTTGCCAAAGAACTCATCGAAACCGTGATTCGTCGGCAGAAACTCGTCTTTGTCACCCAGGTGATTTTTACCGAACTGGCCTGTCGCGTAGCCTTGGACCTTGAGCACCTCCGCAATCGTAATATCGCGGTCCTGCAGCCCCAATTCAGCGCCTGGCAGGCCGACTTTCGTGAGTCCTGTGCGCAGACCCGCCTGGCCGGTAATCAAGGTTGAACGACCCGCGGTACAACTCTGATCGCCGTAGTAGTCGGTAAAGCGCATCCCTTCATTGGCGATCCGGTCAATATTCGGGGTTTGATAGCCCATTATTCCGTCGCTGTAGGCACTGATATTCGTAATACCGATATCATCACCCCAGATCACCAGAATATTAGGCCTATCCGCTGCCTGGGCAAACGCGGCAAGCGCAGTGCCGAACACCAGTCACCCGGCCCTGAGTAGTGCCTTTGTGTGCATGGTTGATCACTCCATCATGGTTGCTAAATTAAGACGGCATAACGCCATCAATGGCAGGCTTCCACATCCACCCTGCAGTCATAGTAGCAGGCGCCGCCGGCAAGATCGGCCTTGTGACCCGGTATCAGCGCATTGACGGTCTGGCCTGTGCGGCTATCGCCCAGCCAGGCACCCTTGGGTACGAATACCGTACCCGTGCGCACGCGGTCTGTGATACAAAGCGGTAACTGAACCTCGCCCTGCTGATTAAACAGCCGAACCAGTGTCTCTCCCTCCAAGGCCAGGTCGGCCGCATCATCCGGGTGCATTTCAACACTCAGATCGGCGTTCTGCCCGGTCACGCCGCCAAAGGTCGAATTGATTCTCTGCTCCGAGGCCGGACTCACGAGGATAAATCGGCCTCCCGATGACAACTCGCGAAAACGCGGCAACCCCAGACCGCAATCGGCCTCCAGGGTGTCACTGAACAGTTCGATGCGACCACTGGGAGTTGCTGGCGGAAGACCGCGCAACAACCCGGGAGGGTTCAAGGCCGCCATATCTACAGCATCATCAAGTGACAGCTCACTCGCGGTGCGCCCACCCAGGCGCTGCGCCGGAAATGCCTGGTCCATCAGCTGAAGATCGCTGTCTTCGAAACAGGACTCCTCGAAACCGAAGCGCGCTGCAAGCCGCCGAAACAGCTCGGTATTGGCGACTGCGTCACCGACCGGGGGAATGACGGCCGATGATCGCTGCAGGTACTGATGGCCGTAGGCTTTGTAAAGGTCGCCATACTCCACATGCGTGGCGGCTGGCAAGATTATGTCCGCGCAACGCATGGAATCGGTCATGCTGACATCTGACCCGACCACAAACAGGTCTGGTCGCTGCAGAGCGGCTTGCATCGTGCGCTGCCGGGGGTGCACCGCCACGGGATTGTGGTTATAGATGAATACGCCCCTGATCGGCACCTCGGTGCCCGGCGTCAGGATGTAATCCGGGATATCCAGAACATTCAACTCCCGGGTGGGTGCTGCTCGCAGGTCCGGTCGCTGCAATCTTTCCGTGTCCGCTTTGAAATAACCGGAAACGTCACAGACGCCTGCGCCCAGCGGCCCGATGTTCCCGGTCAAGGCTGGCAGTGCAAATGCAGCGCGCAGCCCTGAACCGCCGTTGCGATTGCGCTCCGGGGCGACACCCACCGATATGGCCGCGGGGCTGAGCTCCCCCCAATACCCGGCAAACTGACGTATGGCATCCGCCGGGACACCACAAATAGCCGCCGCGCGCTCCGGCGTGTAGTTTGCGGCCTCCGCCAGGAAAGCATCCGCACCATGAACGTGTGCCTCAATGAAAGCGTGGTTCAGAAACCCGCGAGACTGCAACTCGGCAGCCACCGCGTAAGCCAGCACCACGTCGGTGCCCGGCAGCAGGGGCAAATGGAGATCAGCCTCATCAGCAATGCGGATACGTTTGGGGTCCACGACCACCAACCTGGCGCCGTTTTTGCGCGCATCTCGCAGCAAGGTGGTCAGATGCAGATTGCAGGCGGTGATATTATTGCCCCAGACTACAATCAGTTTGGAGTGCTTCAGCTCGGCGTACGGAATCCCACCGACATCACCAAAGACACTGTCCCACGCGGCACTCGAAACGCCGGCACACAGCGGTGACGAATCAACCCGACTGGCGCCCAATCGGTTAAAAAAACGCTGATCCATCGAACCGCCGGAGAGCAGACCCATCGGCCCGCCGTAGCTCAGCGGCGCGATCGCCTCCGAGCCAAACTCGTTGATGATGTCACTGAACCGGGCGTGGATCGTATCGAGAGCCTCCTCCCAGGATACGGGCGTAAAGCCACCCTCCCCCGTTGGACCGGTGCGCTTCAAGGGTTGCGTCAAACGCTGTGGACCATGCACTTGCCGCGGCAGAGCATTGGCCACTTTCGCGCAGATTTTTCCGCGCGTGAACGGATTGGCATGACTGCCTCGAACCCGGGTGACCTCCCCGTCGAGAACATCAACTGCAAGGCTGCAGGTATCGGCACAATCCAGCGGGCAGACGCTGGGCCTGGTTGCCACCTGTTCGCTCTGTGTCATTGTTAAACCCCACGCACATCCCGACCGCAATAGCGCGTATCATGACCGACCGCAGGGCCCGGTTCAACTGGACGCCGCTCGCAAAGGAAGGGAGCGCCCGCCGCAAATAGCCAGGCCCTCTCCGGGGTCAGGTGTTCAAAACGGCTGGCTCCAGCACCGCCAGTGACTCCAGGCAGGCCAGTGCCTGACTGTAGTCCTGATCCAGAGTGTTTGCGCCCGGCGTCACAATACAGGGAACCCCTGCGGCGTGTGCAGAGAGCAGCCCCGACTCGCTGTCCTCGATAGCCAGACACTGGCTTGCCTCCAGCGCAAGGTCTTCCAGGCAGCGCGCATAGACATCGGGTGCGGGTTTGGAATGCGCTACCGCCTCCCGGTCCAGGATGACGGCAAATTGATCGGGGGCAAGACCTGTGGCTTCCAGCAGCGTTCTTATCGTAAGCCTGTCGGTGGTCGATGCTATCGCCAGCGCCAATCCTTCGCGCCCGGCAAGTGACACCAGGGCATCAACTCCCGGTCGCAGTGTCAAACCCTCTCGGGACGCCCGCTGCTGAAACAGCTCTGTCTTGCGGCGATGCAGAGAAGCGGCAGCCTGCCCGTCGATCGACGGCTCACCATGCGTGGCGGCATAGTCCTGAATCCGGCGGGCTCCGCCGGGCTGCGCAAGCAGCAATTTGTAATCTTCGCTGGCCCAGTGCCAGTCAAGACCCGCCTCTTTGAAAGCCTGATTAAAAGCCTGCCGCTGAAACTCCGATGTTTCAGTCAGGGTACCGATACCGCCGAAGATAACCGCTTTTGTTTGGGGATTAAGCTGCATGCCTGAGATTCCGCCGTGATAAAGAAACCTTTGATACGCGCCAGTGCTGCGCGTGGAGCACAATAAACGGTCATCGTCTTCCCTCGCAACCAGACTTGAGCGTTCCCTGAAGCCATGCGCAGCACCGCAGGTCGACTGCAGCATACCGGCAGGCTTGACCTGTGGATCGCCAATTGCCATTGTGCGTCAGTTTCCGTCGCCCGCCGGTGAATCCGCCGTGAGGTGGACCATCCCACTTGAGCAGCAACTACAATGATGAAACTCGAGCCCATTGACCGCGACCTCATGAACGGTGTTCACGGCAAAGCTGCAGCAACCGCCATGGGACTGCTGCTGCAGTACGCAGAGGCGCTGGGGGTCACGCAATTCGTCTCAATAAGCGGCGCCCATATCGACGGATGCATGTACCACGGCGAATCCAGTATCGATTTTGCCCGCCGTTTCGTCGAGCTGGAGGGGGCCGTGCGTGTGCCCACCACGCTCAACGCAACGGCGGTGGATGTGCTGCACCCCGGTTTGCATCGGGGCGAGCCGACGCTGCCGGCCCGGCAGGAACACCTCACCGACCTGTACCTGCAATTGGGTTGCCAGGCCACGCTGACCTGCGCGCCCTATCAGCAACATGCCCGGCCCGGCATTGGCGATCATATCGCCTGGGCGGAGTCTAACGCTATTGTCTTTGCGAACTCGGTGCTCGGAGCGCGCACAGACCGCTACGGTGACTTTACGGATTTATGCGCCGCATTGACGGGACGGGTGCCCCGTGCAGGCCTGCATATAGACAGCAATCGCTTGGCCACCGTGCGCGTCGACGCGCCCCCGATCGAAGACTGCAACCTGGAGCGGGATTTGTATTTTGGCTGTCTTGGCTATCTGCTGGGTGGGCGCTGCGGCAGCACCGTGCCGGTGGTGACGGGGCTGCCACCGGATACCACCGAAGATGATCTCAAGTTTCTTGGGGCTGCCGCGGCCTCATCCGGGTCTCTGGCGATGTTTCATGCTCTGGGCATCACGCCAGAAGCTGGCTCTCTGCGCGAGGCCACCGGCAACCGGCCGGATCTGCCACGGCTGACCTTCACCCAACCGGACCTGGAATCTGTTCTGCGGGCACTGTGCCCGGTCGATGAATCTGAGGTTCTCGCGGCTGTTTGTCTGGGCTCGCCGCACTTTTCGCTTGCGGAGTTTGAGGCGCTCGCCACACGTGTGCGCAACCGGGAGCGCGCCATCGGCGTGGAATTTTACGTATCGACGTCGCGGGAAATCGCCGCAATAGTTGAATGCGACCTGCGCTTTGAGGCGCTCAGAGAATTCGGGGTCACACTGGTCGTAGATACCTGCACCTACCTGGCCCCCGTCGTTGCCGCCGAGACCGGCGTGATTCTCACCAACTCCGCAAAGTGGGCGCATTACGGGCCCGCCAATCTGGCGCGCCGGGTGGGCCTGGCCTCGCTGGAAAACTGCGTGCAGTCGGCTGCAACGGGTCGAGTATCTTTGCGATGAGTATCATCACCGCAACGCCACTGACGCCGGGCTCAGCTAACGGTGAATTATTGCTGCTGGACCAGGCTCTCAGTTTCTGGGGCGGTGTGGATACGGCCACCGGCGAGATTACTGACTACACTCATCCACAACACCGCGCGAGCGTGACCGGCAAGGTACTGGCTATGCGCGCCGCCAGAGGCTCGTCCTCATCATCCAGCGCGCTGGTGGAATGCCTGCGGCGAGGGACGGCACCCGCCGCCATTTTGCTGTCGGAAACCGACCCCATCCTGGTCATGGGCAGCCTGGTAGGCACCGAACTCTACGGTTACCCGCTACCTGTCATTCGGGTCGACTACCGACACTGGCCCCGGTTGAAGCTTGCCCAAAGCGCCCGGATCGAGCAATCCCGAGGTATTGCAACAGTCACACTGGCATGAGCAGGAGTCCGATCGTGTGGACACCCGCACCCTCAGGCGACCGACTGGGCGGCGTCTTGAATCTGCACCGGGTTTGCCGGGTTGTGAAACCGGTGCAGCTGCGCCGCCCGGTGCTCCCGATACTGAACCATTGATTGCGCCTTCACCGGGCCATAGCCGCGAACCTGATCCGGCAGGCTGGCGCAGGCCAGTGCCGCGGAGTAGTTCTCGGCGGTCAGGTTTGTGATCAGTTCCTCCAGCAGCTGGCTGTAGTCATCAATGAGCGCCCTCTCCTCGCACCGCTCCGCAGATCGACCAAAGGGATCCAGTGCTGTACCGCGCACAGCTTTACAGCGCGCCAGCACCTTCAGGGCCGACATCATCCAGGGGCCAAAACTGCGTTTAAGCGGTCGACCCAGGGCGTCAGTACCGCTGTTGAAGATCGGCGGTGCCATATGAAAACTCAGTTGGTAGTCGCCATCGAATGTCGCCTCCAGTTGCTGCAGAAACTCACCGTTGGTGTAAAGCCGCGCCACCTCATACTCATCTTTGTAGGCCATGAGCTTATACAGATAACGGGCGGCAGCCTCCGTCAGCTCAGTACGGCCGCTTACCGCGGCCCGCTCTGCAGCCCTGACGCGGGCAACCTTGTCGCGGTAAGCAGCTGCATAGCTGGCGTTCTGGTAGTCAACCAGCAACGCGCTGCGGTGCGCAATAAGCTCATCCAGGGTCATGGGGGCTGCGACAGTGGCAGTGAGGCCACCGGCACGGCTCACGGCATCCGGGTCAGCCGCGGCCAGCCGGCCCCAGGAGAGGGCCCGCTTGTTCTGCTCAATGCCGACTCCATTAATTTCAATGGCTCGCTGCAAGGCCCCCAGGGATACCGGCACCAGCCCCCGCTGCCAGGCGCAGCCCAGTAAAAAGACATTGGAATAGACCGTGTTACCCATAATCCGCTCCATCAGCATATTGGCCTGCACAGTCTGCACTCGGTCTGCACCGACAGCATTCTTAATGGCGTCAATGCGATCCTGCATGTGAATATCGGCATTGCGATTCTGAACAAACTGACCGCTGGGTATCTCTGTATGATTGACCAGTACCTGACTGCGGTTTTTGGCCAACACCCTTATACACCGCGGGTCAGTCCCCACTACCACGTCACACGCGATTACTGCGTCTGCCCGTCCGTCGGCGATGCGCACCTGATGCAGTGTCTGCGGATTCCGCCCGATCCGGATATGGCTGATCACCGCGCCCCCCTTCTGGGCAAAGCCGGTGAAATCGAGAACACTCGCGCCCTTGCCTTCCAGATGGGCCGCCATAGTGATCAGCTGCCCCACGGTGACTACACCGGTGCCGCCGATGCCCGCGACCAGCAGGTCAAAGTTATCCTCCAGGGCATGCGGTTGAGGGCGTGGCAATGCGCTTACTCGCGCTTCGAATTCGTCGCTTACATCGATCGCGGCGGCCTGTTTGAGCCGTCCTCCCTGGACAGACACAAAGCTGGGGCAGAAGCCTTTAACACAGGAGAAGTCTTTATTGCAGGACGACTGGTCGATCTTGCGCTTGCGGCCCAGCTCGGTATCCAGCGGATAAATCGACAGGCAGTTGGATTGCACTGAGCAATCGCCACAACCCTCGCAGACCGCGTGGTTGATAAACATACGCCTGTCTGGGTCGGGGTAGCTGCCGCGTTTGCGCATTCGCCGCTTCTCTGCAGCGCAGGTCTGGTCGTATACCAGCACCGTGACGCCGGCGATATCGCGCAGCTCCCGCTGCACCCCATCCAGGTCATCCCGGTGGTGGAAACTGGTGCCATCAGGAAACAGGCGTTTATCTGTGTATTTCTCAGGCTCGTCGCTAAGTATCGCGATACGTCTGACACCCTCGGACCGAACCTGGTTTGCGATCGCTGGAACGGTGATAACACCGTCCACCGGTTGCCCGCCGGTCATCGCGACCGCGTCATTGAACAGAATCTTGTAGGTGATATTGACGCCGGCAGCGACGGCCTGACGGATAGCCATATAGCCGGAGTGGAAGTAGGTGCCCTCGCCAAGGTTCTGGAAAATGTGCTGATTGCCGTTAAATCGCGATTTACCGACCCAGTTGACGCCCTCGCCACCCATCTGGATCAGTGATTCCGTATTGCGGTCCATCCACGAGGCCATAAAGTGGCAGCCAATACCTGCCAGCGCTTTACTGCCCTCGGGTACTCGAGTGGAGGTATTGTGCGGGCAGCCGGCGCAGAAGTAAGGGGTTCGCTTGACGTCGGTGGGCACCGCAACATCAACCCGGGTCGCCGCCAGTTCGGCCAGTTCCGCCTCGAAATTAACGTCGGGAAATTCGTGACTGATGCGGGCGGCAACAATGGGAGCCAGCAGACCGGGGCTGAGCTCTCCCGTCCAGGGGACCAGCGGCCGGCCCTCCTCATCGTACTTGCCCACCATTCTGCTGGGCTTGTCGCTCTGGAAATCGTATAGAGCCTCCTTCAACCCGCTCTCGATAATGCCCCGCTTTTCCTCGACCACTAGCACTTCGTCTTTACCGCGCAGGAACGCTCTCGCCCCTTCGGTTTCCAGCGGCCAGACCATACCCACTTTGTAGATATCGATACCCAGTTCCCGACAGCGGGCTTCATCTACACCCAACAGCCGCAGCGCCTGCATAAGGTCGAGGTGGCCTTTACCCGTCGTGATGATGCCGAGTCGGGCGTCACGGATACCGTAGATAGCCCGGTCCAGTGGATTGGCCCTGGCAAAGGCCCTGACCGCGTCCAGCTTGGCGACCATGCGGGCCTCTACCTGCGGGCCGGGCAGATCCGGCCAGCGGTAGTGCAGGCCAAAGTCTGGCGCCTGGTAATCGTCTGGCTGCGTAAATTCCCGGAAGCCCCGCAGCTCTACCGAGGCGGCACTTTCGACCGTCTCGGACACCGCCTTGAAACCCACCCAGCAGCCCGAGTATCGCGACATTTCGAATCCATAAAGACCGTATTCGATGTACTCGGCCACACTGGCGGGGTTAAGAGTGGGCATAAAATAGGCCATAAAGGCAACGTCGGACTGGTGTGACATACTCGAGGACACGCAGCCATGGTCGTCGCCAGCCACAACCAGCACGCCACCATGGGGGGAACTGCCATAGGCGTTGCCGTGCTTTAATGCGTCGCCGGCACGATCGACACCGGGTCCCTTGCCATACCAGATCGCGAATACGCCATCGACTTCCCGGCCCGGATCACTCTCAACTTGCTGGGTGCCCAGAATGGCAGTGGCGGCCAGATCCTCATTAATGGCTGGCAGGAACTGGATGTCCTGCTGCTGCATAAATTTACTCGCCCGCCACAGTTCCTGGTCATAGCCCCCCAGTGGTGAACCGCGATAACCGGAAATAAAACCGGCGGTATTGAGCCCCCGACGCCTATCCAGCTGCCGCTGCAACATGGGAAGGCGCACCAGCGCCTGGGTGCCGGTGAGAAACACCCGCCCCTGTTCACGCTGGTAGCGGTCCTGAAGGTCGTAATTGTCCAGTGGGAGATCGGGGTTGAGCTGGTTCACAGGCAGACACTCGATGTGGCAGTTTACTCACTACTGTAGCCGAGCCCCGGCGAAATGTGCTTTCTTATTTCACCCGCGGCCCCACTCGATCTGATAGCTTCTTAACCAAAAGACACTATAATTGAAATATAATCTCCTGTATTTCGGATTTTTCTGAATGGATCACAACGATATAAAAATCCTGACCCTGCTGCAGCGCGATGGCCGTATCAGCAACCAGGCCCTGGCTGAACAGGTCGGCATATCCACCGCTGCCTGCTGGCGCCGGGTACGCGCTTTGGAACACGCGGGCGTGATCGCCGGTTACGCCGCTATTCTGGATCGCAGCCAGGTCCAGCTCCAACTGTGCGCCTTCGTCCACATTACGCTGGCGCGGCACCTCAAAGAGAGTACGCTCAGTTTCGAGCAGGTCATCCGCGAACGACCCGAGGTCATGGAGTGTTTTGCAACCACTGGCGACGCAGATTTTATTCTTCGCGTGGTCACTGAAAATATCGAGTCACTGCACGCCTTTCTAGAGGACTGCCTGTTCGCCCTGCCGCAAGTCGCCCAGGTGCATTCCAATATCGCCCTGCGGGAACTCAAACTGGCAACGGCGCTGCCGCTTGCCCACCTCGGCCCCTGAACACCCAGGCCACGCGAGCCCGCTGCAGGCCGTCTCCCTTGCCCTGATCTGGCTGTGATGTAACAATTCCCGCCTCTTTACCAGCCAGAGTTTCCACATGCGAATCCTATTGCGTCCCATTGTTTCCGCACTTGCACTCATTGCCGCCACCAACGTCGTGGCCAAGGCACCTGATCTTTCACTCACTACCATGAAATCGCTGGTGGAAGAACTGTCCTCAGATGCGTTTGAGGGTCGTGCTCCTGGCACCGTCGGCGAGGAGAAAACCCTGAACCTGCTCACCCGTGAGTTCAAGCGCGCGGGCCTGCAGCCCGGCAACAACGGCAGCTGGTTCCAGGACGTACCGCTGGTTCAGATCACGGCCCAGCAGGTCTCGGACCTGACCGTCGAAGGTGGAACCGAGCCCTTGTCGTTCAAGTACGGCCCTGACATGGTGGTGTTCTCCTACCAGGTTACGCCAAAGATTGCCGTCAACGACAGCGAGGTGGTTTTTGTCGGCTATGGCATCAACGCCCCGGAAAAGAACTGGAATGACTACGCCGGCATCGATGTGAAGGGAAAAACCGTCATCATCCTGGTCAACGACCCCGACTATGAAACAGCGGGCCTGGAGGGCCGGTTCGACGGCCGCGCCATGACCTACTACGGGCGCTGGAGCTACAAGTACGAAGAGGCTGCCCGCCAGGGAGCGGCCGCCGCTCTGGTGGTCCACGATACCGTTCCCGCCGCCTATGGCTGGAACGTCGTTGAGTCCAGTAATACCGGCCCGCAGCATGTCGCCGATGCGAAAAATGGCCACATGGATCAGAGCCCGGCCATTGGTTGGGTGCAGCTGGAGGTGGCGCGCAGCATCCTCCGCAGTGCTGGCCAGGACCTGGATAAACTCACTGCGGCCGCCAAAAAACCGGGCTTCAAAGCCGTTGAGCTGGGACTCAAGGCCTCGGTGTCCTTCAACAATGACATCAAGAAACAGCGTTCCAAGAATGTCATCGGCGTGCTACCAGGCAGCAAGCGCCCGAATGAATACGTTCTTTACACCGCTCATTGGGACCACCTTGGCCGCTGTGGCGCAGCCGGCAGCGAGGACGTGATTTGCAATGGTGCGGTAGACAACGCCACCGGCACCGCGGCCCTGGTAGCGCTGGCAGAGGCCCACGTCAAAGCGGGCCCGCCGGAGCGCAGTCTGGTTTTTCTCGCGGTCACGGCAGAGGAATCCGGCCTGCTCGGCTCAAAATCCTACGCGGCCAATCCCGTTGTGCCCCTGGAACGCACCGTAGGTGGCATCAATATGGACGCCTTCAGCATGTCCGGGCCCGCTCGCGATGTCATCGTGGTCGGCAAGGGTAAATCAGAGCTCGATGCCTATCTCGAGCGCGCCCTGGCCAGCGAAGGCCGGGTCGCCAAACGGGAACCTACGCCAGAAAAAGGCTATTACTACCGTTCTGATCACTTCAGCTTCGCCAAACTCGGCGTACCGATGCTCTACTTTGAGGGTGGCGAAGACCTGATCGATGGCGGTGTCGAAGCCGGGCGAGCCGCCGCCGAGGACTACACGGTTAACCGCTACCACGCCCCGGGCGACGAGTACAATCCGAACTGGGACTGGCGCGGCACCATGGCAGACCTCAAGCTCTACTATCAGATCGGCCGGGAGTTGGCCGAAACTGACGCCTGGCCCAATTGGGTCAAAGGCGATGAGTTCCGCGCTATTCGCGACGGCAGTAGTGCCAGTCGCAACAGCAAATAAGCACTGCGATACAGGCATGAGACCCAGGTAGCGTCGCAATCCGGTGCAGTGCACGGGGCGTTAAGACACCCCCAAATAAAACAGCGCCAGCTACTCCATATGCATGGATAGTGACCGAAACATGCCAGCCAGCTGCACACTGATCGACAGCAACGCATCCACCGGCTTGCAACATGAGCACGCTGCCCGTTTCAGCCACCAACAACTTGTGCCATCACAACGAAAAACGCCCCGCAGTTGCGGGGCGCAGGGTCTTTCGGTTGCGAGCCGTAAGCTTAGGGGATCAGCACTGAGTCAATGATCCACACATTGCCGTTGTCCGCGCGCACGCCCTGGCAATCAACCCCCGCGTTGTTCACGCGGGTCATGCCGCCTTCGCGGTGAAAGAACACCTTGTTGCCCTGCAGCGTGTTACGGCTGATCGCCTGAGTGAAACGGCGCGGGTCCTGAATAGCTGGTGTCACGTGATAGGTCAATACCGCGGTCAGCAGGTCAACATCTTCGAGTGCATCTTCAAGCAGCCCGCCGGGCAGGGCTTCAAATGCCGCATTCGTGGGCGCGTAGACAGTGATGTCCTCGGCTTCCGCCAGCGCGCCGTCAAGGCCAGCGGCAACCACGGCGTCGACCAGGGTGCTCAGCTCGGGCGTAGCGATAGCGGCGTCGACAATCGACCCATCAAATTCAATGAAATCTGTGCTCAGGCACTCGCCCATGGGTTGCGCCTGTGCCAGTGAACCCAATGCCAACGTTGCAGCGGCAGAACCTGCCAGGACCAGATTTTTCAGTGTCATGCTTTTTCTCCAAGTGAGTGGTTGGTGCAACACGATCTTACGCTCTGCGCCACCGCCGGGATCAGATACAGCGACGCCCATACCTGAACATAATCTGAACATAGTTCAAGATCATGCAGCCGATAAAGAGGGCCACCGCTGCCACAAAATTATCAGCGCACCGCTCCGACCTCCTGCCGCTCGATTACCGGTTTATCCGCAGGAACTGTGCCGGTTATCATGGGCACCCGCGATACACTGACTCTCACAACACCAAGAGGAGATACCCTGGAATGTACCTGCAACTGGCCACCTGGCCCGAAATCGAGACACGCTTGCAAAGAGACCGCGCCATACTCATTCCCATCGGGTCAACAGAACAACACGGTCCCAATGGATTGATCGGCACCGACGCACTGTGCCCGGAAATTATTGCCCGCCGCGCAGCGGAGCAAGCAGACATCCTGATCGGCCCGACCTTCCCTGTGGGCTGCGCACAGCATCATCTGGCTTTTGCAGGCAGTATCACACTGCGGCCATCCACAATGATCGCGTCTATGTCAGATTGGACCATTTCACTACGGCGGCACGGTTTTACACGTTTCTACTGGTTTAATGGACACGGCGGTAATAACGCAACAATGCAAGCCGCGTTCGCAGAAATTCACGCCCTGCGCAGCATGGCACACGAACCTGCCGCCGTACCTGAAATTGTGCAACGGGCCCGCAACTGGTGGGAACTGCCAGGAGTGCGAAGTCTTTGCCAGAACATTTACCCAAAAGGAGAAGGCATGCACGCAACGGCTTCAGAAGTGGCCGTCACTTACGCCGCATACCCCGATCAGGTGCGGCACGTAGAGATGACGCCACGGATCGCTCCGGTGGGCGCATTCGGCGACTCGGAACAATACCGCGCTGCCTTCGCTGACGGTCGGATTGGATCCGACCCCAGTCAGGCAACGCCGGAGGATGGTGAAAAAATTATTGCTGCCGCTTCAGCCGCTCTGGCCGAGGACTTCAAGTCTTTTGCAGAGCGGCCCTAGCAGGCTGTTGATTTTCGTTTTCGAGGCAGCCACTGGTAGGCAAAAACAGGCGAAATGAGGGAGTGTATAGTGAATACATGACCGATTTGAGCCTTTTTTTAACGTGGCAGTGGCCACGCAGATAGAAAATCAACAACCTGCTAGCAACGGCAGCGAAAGGTTTGCGGGTTATAAGCAGCCGGGGCCGGGCCAGGAGACCCCTCCCCGCCAACTTGGCAGTGTGAGGGGAGCAAGCCTTTCAACCACCGACCAGCTCGCCGTTGCCTCAGGCGCTGCCGCTCTTCAACGCCAGGCCCGCCGTATTGTCAGCTTCAGCCGACGCCGGGCCTGAAGATTTTTTCGCACCGATAGGCACCGCCTTGGCAGCGGGCTCGCCCGGATCCATATCGATGCTGCCGCGGAAAATTGCCCCGTCCTGCAGCGTCACCCGCGGAGCGACAATGTTGCCACAGACGTTGCCGGATTGGGAGATGATGACCGTTTCTTCGCCCATCACGTCGCCGGAAACTTCGCCATCAATTTTCACTACCCGGGCGTTGATATCGGCAGCTACTACGCCGGACTCACCCACAGTGACCTCGTTGGAACCCAGGTTGATAGTCCCCTCAACCTTGCCCTGCACAAACAGGTCCTCGCTACCGCTGATTTCGCCCTTGATTGTTATACCCGGTCCGATCATTGCACCACTCCTCGCAGTTACTGGGGCCGCTTCTCTCACTGCGACCTTGGGTTTTTCTTCTGCAGGTTGGTTGACCGCCGGCGGCACCTGCTTGTTTTTATTGCGTTCGAACATCTCTTATTCCACCGTGACTTCTTGTGGGAGTTCAATGCTAACAAGCGGACCAGGGGCGCACCAGACGAGGACGGCAGCTAAGTGGCGAAAACTCCACTTTTTCCCGCAAAGTCTCGTAGCCCCATTTTTCACTGACCTTATCGCAAGTCTCAGAAGGTCCAGCGCACGCCTACACCGAAGGTATCCAGATCTGTTTCCAGATCAAAACGCACCCACTCCGCGTAGAGGTCCAGGCTGCGGAAGATGTTGAGGGCAGCTCCAACGCCGTAGTAGAGATCGGTGCCGTCGTCATCTACCTGGCGGCCATCGGCTTCCCAAAAGGCGGCCCCGCCGCGCGCGTACACATCAAGAATCCACAAGGGCACAGAGACCATGCCGCCGACGGTCCAGGCTTCGGACTCAAACTTGGCCTTGCCAAAGTCACCGACGTTGTCGGATTCGAACTCGCCGAGGTCCCAGTAGGCTGCGTCTACCGACAACCAGTTGTTAAACCGATAGCCCGCCTGGAAATTGTAGCTGTAGGAATCATCGTCAAAATTAATATCGCTGATGTCCTCGATGTCATCGATGCGAAAATCTTCATCAATCTGTGAGTAAGCGACGCCGGCACCGATGAAGAAACCTTCATCTGCGTTGGCTGCAGCGCCGAACATCATGGTTGTGCCGCTGATAGCCAAAGCCAGAGCGGTAGGTCGATTGATCAGGTTCATAAGAGATCTCCTGTGACTAAAAAACAAGCTGCTGCGTCAGAGGCCGCATGACGCGAGGACTGGCCTATGGCCCGCCGTCGTTGCGTGGAGAGATTTCGTGAGGAATCATGCCAGGCGCCAGCGACCGGACGGCGGCGCCATTATAAGAGATAGCCGCCTTGCTCTGGTAAGGCCCAAAAATACCAATTATTCACGCATTCTGTGGCCCGACTGCGCGGTTCTCGATCAGGCTGCATAACCCTGCGGGTTACCTTGCTGCCAGCGCCAGGCATCTACAATCATGTCATGCAGCGTGTTTGCAGGGCTCCAGTCCAGCTCGCGCATGGCTTTCTCGGGGTCCGCCCAGCACTCCGCGATGTCCCCGGGCCGCCTGGGGCATACACGGTGCGGAATCGCTTGTCCCGAGACGGCGCGAAATGCTGCCAAAACCTCTAATACGCTGGTCCCCACCCCGGTGCCGAGATTGTAGGTGCTCAGCCCGGGGGATGACATGCCGTGTGTCAGCGCCGCAACATGCCCGAGGGCGAGGTCAACCACGTGGATGTAGTCACGCACGCCGGTTCCATCTACCGTGGGATAATCGTCGCCAAAAATCGACAAGTGAGGGCGCAGCCCCACTGCGACCTGGGCGATGTACGGCAACAGATTATTCGGTTCACCCTGCGGGTCTTCACCCATCAGCCCGGAGGGGTGAGCTCCCACCGGATTGAAATAGCGCAGCACGCTAACAGACCAGCGGGGATCTGAGGCCTGCAAATCACGCAAACACTCCTCTGCCATCAGTTTGCTGCGGCCATAGGGGTTGGTCACCCCGCCCACCGGAGCCGATTCGCGAATCGGCACCTGGCTCGGATCACCTTACACGGTCGCCGATGAGCTGAATATGAGCTTCCTCACCCCCGCCGCTGCCATTGAGCGAGCGAGAGCTAAAGTGCCGTAAACATTGTTTTCGTAGTACGCCAACGGCTGCTGTACCGATTCGGAGACTGACTTGAGGCCCGCAAAGTGGATAACACTGTCGATGTCACCTGCGCCCAACACGCTGTCCAGCAGCGCCCGATCGCGGATGTCCCCCTGATGAAACTCCGGCTTGTAGCCCGTAATTGCTGCAATGCGTTCCACCACCCTTGGACTGCTGTTGGAACAATTGTCGACGATCACCGGCTGCAAACCGGCGTTGATCAATGCCACGCAGCTGTGACTGCCAATGTAGCCGGTGCCGCCCGTTACCAGAACTCTCACTGAATAGCTCTCCCCATTTATCAGGCCCGGGCCGGATGCCCCATAGATTCCGTTACTGACTGACAGCCGCTGCCGAACCACCAAACCCAAGCCTCAGAATACCAGCCGCGTTTCACACAGCCCATCGGAAAACCTGTTAAACCCACATTATTCCCGCACTTGTATTAGCGCAATTTCATTCCCGCACCTCTCTGGCCCCGCGCCTCTCTGGCCCCGCGCCTCTCTAGCCCCGCACCTCTCTAGCCCCGCACCTCTCAATGCCCGCAGCTCTGTGTCCACTGTCTCCGGTTGAGCACCGGCAGTGGCTTGTCCGGGGCCTTCAGGCGAGCCATTCATCGCAACAGGCCATGCTTTCGTCGCAGCATCGCTGTCGGAGGATTGGCGAAATGATACACTCACGACCTTTTAACAGTGGGGCATCAACCAATGCAACAAGTCGTGCGATTAACGCTTTTCATGTGTTTGCTGGGAATAAGTGCCGGTAGCTGGAGCGATTGGATCGACGACAGCAATCGCTACGCAATGGAGGTCCTGGAGGCGGCTGCAGCCTACCAGCCAGAGAACATCGCCGGCTACGGACTGGATCAATACGATTCCGACATTCTCGACCTTGGCCCAAAGCTCTACGAGCGCAAGCTGGCGAGTTCCAAGGTCTTGCAAACCAGACTAAAAACCGTCCTGGCCGCGGAGAAAAACCCGCGGGTCAAACAAGACCTGGAGATTATGCTGCGGGCCATCACAGAGGACGCCGAGACACAGCGTATCGAGCGCGATCATCTCATTCCCTATTTCAACCTGCATCAATTGCTCTACGGCAGTTTCGACTCCATTCTTGATCCCCGCAATGAAAGTGGCCGATACAAAAGTGCTCTTGATCGCCTGCGCAAATACACTGGCAGCGAGAAGGGTTTCCGTCCGCTCACCGAACTGGCTCGGGAAGCGAGCGAGGCACGCTTTGACACCAAGGGTCTCCTGGGCCCCTATAAAGGTCAACTGGAGGCAGACCTCGCCAACGCACCGCGTATGATCGCGGGCATCGAGGCCCTGTTTCGTGACGCAGAGCTAACCGGGTGGGAACAGAACTTTACCCTGTTAAAACAACAGCTGGCAGACTACAAAGCCTGGCTTGAAAGCGACATGCTGCCCCGCGCCCGCACCAGCAACCTGTTGCCCGAGGCCGTCTACGCCGATCAACTGAAAGGCTACGGGGTGCAGTCCTCACCGGCAGAACTGATCGTGCGCGGCCAGTACAGCTATCAGTTGATACGTAGCGAGATGAAAGCACTGGCCTGGCAGATCGCCACCAAGAATGGCTGGAAGGATAAAGACCTGGTATCGGTGATCCGGGCGATGAAACGTGAGCAGGTGCCCCGGGACGAATTGCTGGGTCTGTACAAGAAGCGTCTGGCCGAAGTGGAGGCCATCATTCGCCGCGAAGACCTGGTCACCCTTCCCGACCGCGAAGCGTCTATCCGTCTGGCCACCGAGGCTGAGTCAGCCGCCATTCCCGCATCCTTCATGAGCCCGCCCCAGCTAATCAACAATACCGGGCAGTTCGGTGAGTTCGTGCTGGTCACCTCCAACCCCGGCCTCGAGGGGGACGCGGCACTGATGGATGACTGGAGCCATGATGCCATGACCTGGGCGCTGACGGTCCATGAAGCCAGGCCCGGCCACGAACTGCAGTTCGCCCGGCTGGTGGAAGATGGTACTTCACTGGCGCGGGCCATCTTCGCCTTCAATAGCGCCAATGCCGAGGGCTGGGGCCTCTACGCCGAGTCCATTATGCAGGAGTACCTGCCGCTGGAGGGTCAGCTTTTCAATCTCTATACCCGACTGATGCGGGCCGCCAGAATGTTTCTTGACCCCATGGTCAACACCGGCCAACTCAGTCACGAGGACGTGGTGGCGTTTCTCACCGATCAGGCCGCCATGTCCGTTCCTATGGCCAGTTCTGAGGCTGACCGCTACACCTTTCGCGCACCCGGCCAGGCTACCTCGTACTACTATGGCTACATGAGCCTGATGCAGTTACGCACAGAAGTAGAGATCGCGCTGGGCGATGCGTTCAACCAACGTGAGTTTCACGACTTCATCCTCCGGCAGGGCCTGCTCCCGCCCGAATTGCTGCGTGAGGCCGTGCTGGATCATTTTGTGCGCGGCGAGCACTAGTCTGAGCTGCCAGCGAAAGGCAACTGGCGGCTCGGCCGGTTGACCCTAACTGCGATCTGTTTAGACTTCCCGGAGGGGTCCCCTGCCACACGGCCAGTGCGGTCGGGGGCGAATCTCCCGGACAACCCGTGCAAAGCCCGGTGCAATTATGAAATTCTATTACTTCCCCGTAGCGCCCAACCCAACAAAAGTCCGCACGTTTATCCGCGAAAAAGGCATCGAAGTCGAGGAGATCCAGGTCAATCTCGGCCAGGGAGAACACCGCAGTGCCGAGCACCTGGCCCGAAATCCGCGCGGCGCGCTGCCGGTGCTGGAGCTCGACTCGGGCGAATTTATCTGCGAGAGCCTGCCAATGATGGAGTATCTGGAAGAGCTTTTCCCGCTCCCGGTGATGATTGGCCATGACCCGCTCTCGCGCCTTCACACCCGTGAATACGAACGCATGGTAGAAAAGACCCTGCTTGAACCCATCACCCGTATCGTCCACGCCACCAACTCTCCACTGGGGCTTCCTGTCCGGCCGGAGATCAGTGGGCCAGAACGGGAGAAACTTCCGGCTGCGCTGGAGCGGATCGAGCAACGCATCGGTAATCACCCATTTGCTGCGGGCGATGAGCCCACCGTGGTAGATTGCACTCTGTTCGCCGGTTTGTACTTCGGTGAGTTTTTCGGCGTCGGCTTGCCAGAGCAGTACCCCAACCTGCGCCGCTGGTATCTCAACTTCAAAACCCGACCCAGCACCCGTATGTAGGACGGGCCGCGCAGGCGGGCCGCGCAGGACGGGCCGCGCAAGTCGGGCCGTGCGACACAGACAGCACCCCCATCCTGGATGCAAAGCACCCTGCGTAAAGGCTTCGCCCATCTCTCTGCGGGTCACCCCCATGCGCATTGCAGAATCCAAGGTTTCGAGTTAGCCTCGTATCGCAACGTCCTGATACTGTCTCGCCAGGTTTCCCGTCCGGAGAAAACACATGCACGCCACTGAGCATCGACGTAGATCACTCCCAGGCAAGCGGCTTTTTTGCAGCCCAGAACGATCGCACAGTTAAGCGCACCGCAATGGCCCGGTCTGTCTCTTTTGCACTTTTTGCGGGCATCGCGGTGGAGCCGGTCGCGGCGCAGCAATGAAAGGATTTGATTCGGAAGCCAATGATGTACAGGCATTCTGTGGTGCTGGTGAGGTACTGGCCGGATCGCCGGACGCCTGTGCGTGCAATTCGATTCCCCGGGCTTTGACTTGTGAGTCCTAGCCTGCCAACGGCACGACCGCTTTCACCGGCAGGCATTTGTCGGCAGCGCCAGGAGACGGTGCAGTGAGCCCGAAGCCCGCAACACTGGCCCACCATCGCAGCATCTTCGATGGCTGGCGCTCGATGACCCTGGCGGTCTATATGGCGCTCGCTGGCTACGGGGTCATGGTCGGCATACCGGTGATCAGCACCGCCTGGGTATCACTGCTGGGTTTCACTGAAGTACAGGTTGGCCGTGTAGCAGGTGCCGACCTGGGTGGTTTCTCTCTGGGGGCGGTCATGGTCTCGGCCGTTGTCGCCCGCTATAACCGCCGGGTGCTGGTCGGTATTGCAGCCACCATTGCCATCTCTGCTAACGCCCTGTGCATGGGCGTGCAGGGCTATGAGGAAACCCTGTGGCTGCGGTTCGTGGCCGGCACAGGTAGCGGTGCCTTCACTGCCATCGCCATCGCGACGTTAGCGGGAACCTGCCGACCGGCCCGTGCGTTCAACATCCTCCTGTTCTCTTTCGCATTTTCCCAGGGTGGCGAGCTGTACCTGCTGCCCAAATTATCGATGAACCAGATTTACCTGTTTTTCATCGCCAGCTATATACCCGCACTATTGCTAATTCGATGGCTACCACCGCGGCCGGTTGCAAAAACTCTGGATGTGGAACTCAATTTGCTGGCGAGCGGCTCGGGAGAGCCCGCTGAGGAGAGCACTATGGACAGCACCGTACACGTTCACGTTCCCGCTTCGGTACCCTGGCTGGTGCTGGCCGCCGTGCTGTTTACCTATCTGAACATCGGCGCCTATTGGACCTATATCGAGTTAGCCAGTGCGGCCTCCGAGGCCGACCCTGACTGGGTGGGACAGTTACTGGTCTATACGTCGGTATTTTCGGTCATCGGTTGCGCCTGCGCCACGATCATCAGTAACCGCTATGGTCTGGCCAGGCCCCTTCTGGTGACACTGGTCGTGCAGGCGGTCATCGTGGGGATGCTCGCCAATGGCATCAACAACGTTAACGTGATGATCAGTATGTTCAGCTTTAATTTTTGCTGGATTTTTGTAGATGTCTATCAGTCCGCCACCATCGCCAATATTGACCATTCGGGACGGTTTGCTGCCCTGATGCCGGGTGCACAGGGACTGGGACAGATCCTGGGACCCAACCTGGCAGCTTCCATGCTTGCCCTGGGTGGGGGCTACAGCGGCGTATTTATACTCTGTGCACTGGCCTCACTAGCCGCCTTCGGAATCTACTTGCTCACCTATCTGAAATTAAACAGGACGATGCCGGCTCTGGCGAATGCGTCGTAAGACAGTTCACAGTGATCCCGGTTCCAGCCTGGGTTTTGTTTGGGCTCAGCCCGGACGGAGACCGCGATGATCGCGCAGCAACTCCCGCGCCGCATTGCGGCCGGGCATGCCACTCACGCCGCCGCCCGGGTGGGCCCCGGACCCGCAAAGATAAACCCCCTCCACCGGCATTTTGTAGGCTGCGTACCCGGCGATCGGCCGCAGTGAGTAGAACTGGTCCAGATGCAGGGCACCGTGAAAGATATCTCCCCCCACCATATTCAGATCCCGCTCGATATCCAGTGGGGTCTTGATCTGCCTTCCCACCACCGAGGACCGAAAGTTGGGCGCGTACTGATCGATGGTATCGATCACCAGGTCTGCCGCCGACTCGCGCTCCTCGTCCCAATTGAGCCCACCGGGGAGATGCCGCTGGAAGTGCTGGCAGAACAGGCTGGCAACATGCGCACCCGGCGGCGCCAGGGAGCTGTCCTGGGTTGTCGGCACTTGCATGGAGATGACAGGCCTGCGCGACCATCCGTCGCGCCTGGCATCAAAATACGCGTTCTGAATATAGGATAGTGACGGGCTGACCTCGATGGCACCCATAAAGTGTTCATCCCCGCGACCCGCCATGCTGGTGAAGCGCGGCAACTCGGACAGTGCCACGTTCATACGAAAGGTCGCCGAGTGGCTGCGATAGCTCGCGATCCTGCGCCTGTCGTCGGCGTCCTGCTGCTCGCCATCCAACAGCTTTTGTAATAACACCTGGGGGTGCACATTAGCCGCCACATAGTGAGCGCTCAACTCGCGACCATCGGCGGTCATCACACCACAGGCACGACCTTCCCGGGTCAGGATTCGGCTCACCGGGGTTTCGGTCTCGATGCGCACACCGCGGCTGCGGGCAAACGCCGCCATCGCTTCGCTTATGGCACCCATGCCGCCGCGGGCGATTCCCCAGGCACCCGCCCGGCCTTTCACTTCGCCAAAAGCATGGTGCAGCAGTACGTATGCGGTGCCGGGCTGGTAAGGCTCCGCAAAGTTGCCGATCACACCTTCGAGGCCCAGCAGGCCCTTGAGGGCCTCACCCTGAAACCAACTGTCCAGATAGTCACCCAGCGATCGGGTCATCAGCTCCGCCAGCACGGCCTGGTGACGCTGGTTCAGTTTGCGTAGCAGGTTCCCGGAGTTAAGCAGTTTTAATGCGTCTCGCCAACCACCGCCAATGTTCGGTGGAGCCTGAGACGCCAGCTCTCGCAGTGCAATGGCCACAGCGGCAATGTTGGCTTCAAAGTCGTCAAAACACGCCGCATCCCGGGTTGAGAATCGCGCGATCTCCGCCCTGGCCTGGGCTCCATCCCGGGACAACAACAGATGGTCATTCTCCAGCAGACTGAGTGTGCCCGCGGGCCTTTCCAGAATTTCCAGGCCGTGCTGTTCAAGCTCCAGATCACGGATGACCTGCGGATGCAAAAGGCTGACGGAATAGGAGTAGACCGAATTTCGAAACCCCGGGTGGAACTCTTCAGTCACCGCCGCTCCGCCCACGACCGACCTTGCTTCCAGTACCGTAACCCGCAGACCCGCTTTGGCAAGATAGCCCGCGCAGGTGAGCCCGTTGTGGCCGGCGCCAATAACGATCACGTCAGTGTCCATCTATTGTCTCACTCCCGATTACCGACCCGCTCTGGGCGGGCAATAAGCCATTGCTTGCTGCGAAAACGGCAATCAACAACCCGCTAGAGTTCGTCGAGCAGCTTGTACCAGCTCATGCCCACAGCCAATCCTGGTCGGCGCAGTAGTTTGCCTCCCGGGAAAGGCCAGTGGGGGATGTTGGCGAAAACATCGAATCGCCGGGGTGAGCCGGTGATCATCTCCGCCGTGACCCTGGCCATCATATGGGTGGGGGCCACGCCATGGCCGGAATAGGCCTGAATGTAACAGACAGCGTCGGACAAATAGCCCAATTGGGGCATGCGGTTAAGGCCGATGCCGATTTGCCCGCTCCAGCCGTAATCTATCCTCGCGTCCCGCAACGCCGGAAACACGTTGTGCATTTTTTTGCGCAATACACCCTGAAGATCTTTGGGCTCAAGTCCGGTGTAATTAGAGAGTCCTCCAAACAACATGCGGCCGTCTGCAGACAAGCGAAAGTAGTCCAGGGCAGTGCGTGGATCACACACGGCTACATCACCGGGAATAAGCATTTTCCTCAGCGGCTCCGACAGCGGTTCGGTCGCGATGATAGAACTGCAGGAAGGCAACACACGGCTGGCCAGGCGCGCCACCAGATCACCCAGGTAGGCGTTGCCACAGAGCACCACCCTGTCGGCGCTTACACTGCCCTGACCGGTCACCACCCGCGGGCGGTCGTTCTGGACCAGCTCCAACACACGAGACTGCTCAAAGATGCGCACCCCGAGGCCCTCAGCAGCCCTGGCCTCACCAATACACAGGTTCAGTGGATGGATGTGGCCATTGGCGTAATTCAGCAAGCCGCCCAGGTACTGATCGGAGTCGACATACTGCTTGACCTCGTCGCGGTCGAGCAAGCGGTACTCGTGTGGATTACCGATCTCCTGTTCAAATGCTTTCCACTGCGCAAACTGCTTCATATGCCGGGGTTTGAGCGCCACATCGCAGTAGCCCCACTTCAGGTCACAGTCCACCCGGTATTTTGCCACCCGTTCGCGAATGATGTTGGCGGCCTCCAGGCCCATCGCATAGATCGCTCGCACACCCGCTTCGCCGATGTGTTTTTCAAACCGTTCCGGATCGTGCCCGATGCCACCAATGATCTGACCACCGTTGCGCCCTGATGCGCCCCAGCTAATCCTGTTAGCCTCCAGCAACACAACGTCCACGCCACGCTCCGCTAACTCCAGCGCCGTATTCACGCCACTAAAACCGCCACCCACAACGACAACCTCAGCCGTGATATCGCTCTCGAGTCGCGGGTAGTCAGTTCGCCAATTCGCTGTGGCCGCGTAGTATGAATCGGTGTGCTCAGACGTCTCTGCTGTCCTTTGCAAACCCAGCATCACAAATCTCCAAAATCGGGTGCTTTAGTGCTTAATAACTCACTATTAGTGAGATACGCTAAATCACTCTGGAGGTCAAATAGCGGCGTCATTCAGATTCAATCCTGACCTATAGGCAAGGTAGACTAAGCCTGCGCGAATGGTTTGCCATGTCCTCGACGGCTCTAAAACGACCATGCGTAACAGGGGCTCCCATCATGAATATTGCAAAACCTGCGGAGATTGAAAGCTTTCTGCAAGCCAATCCGGATATCCAGATGTTGGAGCTGTTGATGGCCGACATCAATGGGCTGTTGCGGTGCAAGCGGATACACCGACGCGAATTCGACAGCTTGTACAATGGGAGCTTCAAAGCGCCCTTGAGCGTGCCGTTACTGGGCATTCTGGGGGATCTTTACGATGAGGGTATGGACAGGGAGGTACTGGCGGGAGACCCGGATCAGTTACTGCTGCCA
Source organism: uncultured Gammaproteobacteria bacterium (assembly GCA_963840725.1). GTDB lineage: Bacteria > Pseudomonadota > Gammaproteobacteria > Pseudomonadales > Halieaceae > CAVWDU01. Next base: position 320,711 of record CAWIZY010000004.1, read on the forward strand.
CTCTCGGGGACCACGGCCCGGGTGCCGTGGCTGAGCTCGCCAACAGCGCAGGTGCTGACCTGCTTTGCCGACATGGAACTGAACCCTTCCTGGGCTGATCCGCGGAGGCCTCTGGCTCGTGTACTGCAACGTTATCATAAGTCCGGCCTGAAACCCGTCGTCGCCACCGAGTTGGAATTCTATCTGCTGGCGCCCGGAGACAGTGAACGCCCCCGGCCACTGCGCGGCGCAATTCCCGGCACCGGATTAAAACAGCAGGGTATCCAGTATTGTATGGCCGACGATCTCATCGACTGTGACGAGTTCCTGGATGACGTCCGCTCTGCTTGCGATTTACAGAGTGTGCCATTGACTGCCGTCCACTCTGAGTTTGCCGCGGGGCAGTGGGAGATTAATACCCACCACAACAACGACCCGCTGGTCGCCTGCGACCAGGCGATGCTGCTCAAACGTATCGTCAAGTCGGTGGCGCGCCGACACGGGATGAGCGCGACTTTCATGGCCAAGCCCTTTGGCGAGCTCGCCGGGAGTGGTATGCATATTCACGCCAGTGTGTACGACAAACAGGGCAACAATATTTTTGCCGGTGACTCCGGTGACAGTTCACGCACTGACTCGGCTAATGACATTGGCAACAAGCTGGCCAGTCCGAGTGGGGGCTTGCCAGTGAATGAACAATTGCGTCACGCGATCGGTGGACTCATCGACACCATGGAGCAGGCCATGGCCATTATGGCACCCAATGCCAATTCCTACCGACGATTCAAACCTGGCAGCTTCGCGCCCGCCTCACCTTCATGGGGATACAATCACCGTGAGGTTGCGTTGCGAATACCGGTCTCCTCCGCCGACAATCGCCGGATTGAATACCGGGTGGCGGGAGCAGACGCCAACCCCTACCTGGTAACCGCTGCCGTGCTGGCAGGCCTGCATCACGGCCTGCAGACCGCTGTCAACCCCGGGCCTCCCGTAGCCTCAGACGCTGATCTGTCTTGCGCCGAAGTGACCTTGCCACCGCGCTGGGAAAACGCCCTTGATGCCTTCCGCGCCGGTGATATTTTGCCCGGCTATCTTGGCGAGACATACTGCCGCACATTTGCCGCCCAGCGCCAGGGTGAGTGCGACCACTTTCATGCCCAGGTCAGCAATATCGACTACGAGTGGTATCTCCGTGCACTGTGACGAGAACCTCGGCGATGAGCGCCTGGGCTACCTACTTACAACGCCCGACAGGACTGCCGGTATTGCGCCGGCGTGCGACCGGTAAACTTCTTGAATGCCGAGTAAAACGTGGAGGATGAATTGAAGCCCACAGACAGTGCAATGTCGAGAATGCTCTGTGTATCACCCTGAGTTGAACCCAACAGTCTGGCCGCCTCGTCAACCCGGCAGCGGTTGATGTAATCATAAAAACTCATACCAAAGCCTGCGTTGATAACCTGGGACAGATGGTTCACCGAACAACCCATTTGTTGCGCGAGCCGGGGCAGCGTCAATTCCGGATCCAGGTAACCGTGCTCGCGTCGCATAAGAGCGGCGAGTCGACCCATAAAACTCCGTAGCTGTTGTTCATTGAGACCCGATTTGGCGTAGCGCCGGACGCGTTCCTCCCCGTCGGCCTGCTCCGCCCGGGGTCCCGTTTCTTGCGGTTCGGAGCTGCGGTAATAGTCCTCTATTTTTAAGGCGGTATCGCCATCCAGGGTGACAAATTCTGCACCGGTCCACAGGGTTGTTTCCGCGTTATTCGATCTGTAAGCGCGGTACTGAAACGCGATGGTACTGGCACCACTTAGCACTTCACCCATGAGTTGATAACGCAAATTGTCGCCAGCGAAAAACTGCTGCAGGTAGTCAAATAATTCCCTGCTGGTCAGTTGCTCCTCGTAGGGCATATCACAATAGATACCGCGCTCGGAGAGATGCCCGGCGACAGCACTGGCGTCACCGTGATTCCAGGCGTCAAAATAGCTGGCTACAAACTCTGCAGCAATCATCTGATCGGCCCCCGGTCGATGGTTACCGCCCTATTCTAGCCCCACCGCGTCGGCTTTGTCATATACACGCTGGTGATTCACTCAATAAGGCTCTAACATCCTCGACCACGACTGTTTAATCTGAGCCGGACAGCAATGACAGTGCAACAGACGGCCAAGTCAATGGCCCGTGTAGACCTGCGACAGTGGATAAAGCTGGCCGTGTACAGTTTGTTAGTGGTCAACTTCTTTGTTTATCTCTCCGATGATGTGCGCATCTCCGCGCACACCCTGCCGAACAATGCCAGCGTGTTGGACCATACCGCGGCGTTCGCCGTGACACTTGACACTTTTGCCTGGTTGACACTACTTTTTCTGTTCGAGCTGGAAACCTACCTGCTCTCGGATGAAGCACTCACCCGGGGGCGGCTTGCGGCTATTCACGGCATTCGCCTGCTGTGTTTCGCGTTCCTGGCGCACACCCTGTTTGCCTACGCCAAAGCGGGGTTCGATCTGACCGGTCTGACACCAATCGCCGATACCAGCGAACTGTGCCAACTGGCCGACCGGGAACTGTCCTTTGGCTCCAACCTGACTTACACAGAGCTCAATGAGAGCAACTGCCAGAGCCTGTCGACCGACACCCGGTTTTACCTCATTGAAGAGGGCACCGTTGTCACCGATACAACCGGACTGACAATCGAGCGGGAGCTGGTCTGGCTGGATCTGGCCGAGTCCCTGGCGTGGTTGATTATTCTGCTGTGTATTGAAACGGTCGTGCGCCTGCAAAATCGTGGTATTACGCGCGGCACCGTCATTCGCAGCGCGTCAGTGATCAAGCTGTTGCTGTACGCTATGTTATGGGGCGCCGCCGTTTACTGGGTGTACCGCGGTCACTACATCTATGCCTGGGACGAGGCTCTGTGGATTCTCGGATTCTTTGCCATAGAAATGAATATCTCCGAATGGAAAACGGAAATAAGAGACGCAGACGACGGGGGCCGTGAGACCGCCTGATCGGGTCGGCGCTCGAATGCAGTGAAGGAAGGTGAAAGGTGAAAGGTGAAAGGTGAAAGGTGAAAGGTGAAAGGTGAAAGGTGCACAAAATACCCTGCCCCGACAGCGTGTAATCGCGGTTAAATGCACAAACCCGGCTCGGTATGCCGCCCCCCGCGTTAAAACGCCGGCGGCGGGGTTGCCCGCGCCCTCTCAGGCGCCCAGAAAGCCTGCTTTACCACCTGGCATGGTTCCACCTTGTGGTAATGGCGCAGTTCCTTCTGATAGTAGATCTCGGCCCATATCTCACCGGTGTGAAAACCGGTCTGAATCATTGCCAGGGCGATATTGGCCTTGGCCGCCGGAGACCACATCGCCGAGGTGACGTATCCGATCTCCTGTCGACAAGCTTTATTGTTGTAAAGAATGGCATCCTCCGCCGGCTTGTTACCGGCGACATCCAATTTCACCAGGGTGTATTTCGGCCCGCGGTTGCGCTCTTCCAGCAACGCCCTGCGGCCATTGAAATGCGGCTTCTTGAAATCCACCAACCAACCGAGGCTGAGTTCGAAGGGGGTCTGATCATGCTGAAAATGAATGGTTTTCAAAGCCTCGGAGAATTCCATATCCGGCATGATGAACCCGGCTTCCAGCCTTGCCATATTGGTCGCCGCCTCACCGTAGGGGTGAATCCCGTAATGCTCACCGGCTGTGTAGAGCGCATCCCAAAGTGCCAGCGCCTCAGACGGGTCGATCCATAGTTCGTAGCCAAGATCGCCGGTAAACCCGGTCCGGGAAACCATCAATGATGCCGATCCGAAAGGGAAACGCATAATGCCAAACGGCTTGAGCTCTTCAATACCGGTGAGCCCCATCGCCCTCAGAATTGCGCAAGACGTTGGCCCCTGCACGGACAGGGCGGCGATGTTTTCCGTCATCTCCGCAATGCTGATGTCATCAAAGCCAAAGCTACTTTTGCGCAACCAGGCCAGACAGGGGCTGCCGCAAGTCAGCATGAAACGGTCTTCAGCCAGCCGGAAAATGGTGCCGTCATCGACCATACGCCCGTCATCCGTGCACCAGCATACATAGGTGACCCGGTCGATCTTCATGCGGCTGATATCGCGAGTTACCATACGGTTGAGCATGGCCAGGGCATCGGGGCCGCTCACGGTATACTTCTGCATCGGGCAAATATCATAGGTGCCGCAGGTGTTACGAATGCAGAAATACTCGTACTCGGCGTCATAGTAATAATCAGCAAACTTGAAGCCGTTCCAGGAGGACCACGCGTCGCGCAAATTCATTGGCGCCTGTCGCGGGTGAAAGTGCGACAGCTTCAGCCGTTCACCAGCGAACGGGTCTTCCCGCGATATTGACTCATTCGTCATAGCAATCATCCTCCGGCACCGTATTGGGCCGCCTCAGATCCAGGAGTATCTCTCGGGCCGCGTTGGCACCGCAGGCGGATGAAACACCGCCACCAGGATGGGTGGAGGATCCACACATGTAGAGATTTTCAACCGGCATACGATATTGCCCATAGCCGGGGAACGGCCGATTAAACAGTAGTTGGTCGATGGTCAACTCGCCCTGGAAAATATTGCCTTCGGTCAAGCCGATCTCGTTTTCGATCTCGTGAGGGGTGCGCACTTCCATGTGAACGATAAGATCTTTGAACCCGGGGCTGTAGCGCTCGATCTTGTCAATCACAGTCTGACCGAACTGATCCCGTTTCTCTGACGTCCAGGGTCCATCTGCGAGTTCCGGCGGGCAATACTGAATGAAATTGGACATCCAGTGCTTACCCACCGGCGCCACGGTGGGATCCCAGGCCGACGGAATGACCGACTCCACAAACGGGTCTTCCGACCAACGCCCCCGCTTCCAGCAATCGTAGGCCCGTTCCATGGTTTCCAGCGACCCCACAAAACCCTGTCCACCGCGATTGACGTAGCGATTGTCCGGCACGCCTGTGAACTTCGGCAGACCCGACAGAGCAATATTAACCTTGCCCGAGGAGCCACGAATTTTGAAATTTTCAGCGCGCTTGAAAACACCGGGGGGCAGATCCTTCCTGTCCATGATCTTGGTGAATGTGCGCTTGGCATCGAGGTTGGACACCACAATACGCGCCTCGATCTCATCGCCGTTGTCCAGCACCACCCCCGCTGCCTGACCTTCGCGCACCAGGACCTGTTGCACGCCTGCATTGGTACGAATCTCTCCACCCTCAGCCTGCAATGCACTGGCCAGCGCCTGTGAAATGGCGCCCATGCCGCCGCGGGCGAGACCCCAGGCGCCGACATTACCATCGACATCACCCATGACATGGTGCAACAGTACATAGGCGGAGCCCGGCGAATAGACCCCAAGGGCGGTCCCGATGATCCCTGGACTCGCCATCGCGGCCTTGATCAAATCATTTTCGAAATAATCCTCGAGAAATTCTGCCGCGCTGATGGTAAAAAAACGAATGTACTCGTAGAGTTCGCGCTCGCCCAGGGCCCAGAACTCCTTCGCCAGCCATAGCATTTCACGGATATCACGGGGTTTGAATGAACTGGGATCTGGTGGCGTGCGCAGCAGTGTCTTACGGATCAACTGCGCATAGCGTCCCAGATCAGCCTGAAAGCGGGCCATCGAGTCGGCATCGTGAGGTGAGTGCCGACGCAATTCCAGGTAGGCGGCCTCACTGTCCGTATAATCGATCAGTGTCTTGCCATCATCGGCGAACGCCACGGTACCCAGGTAGGGCACCAATAGCAGCCCGTGTCGGGTGAGATCCAGATCACGATGTATCGCCTGGCGCATCATGCTGCATACGTAGGAGCAGCTCGAATAGAACCAGCCCTCGTGCATCTCCCGGGTTACAGCGGCACCACCGATATAGTCGTTCTTCTCGACCACCACCACATCCAGGCCAGCTTTGGCAAGATAGGCTGCATTGGTCAAGCCGTTGTGACCCGCACCAATGATCACCGCATCGTACTGCTTCATTGCAATATCTCTCTGGCAGCGTTGTGTCCCGGCCCGCCCATCAGGCCACCACCGGGGTGACAGCCAGCACCGCATAAATACAGGCCGGGGATAGGAGTCACATATTGCGCCGCCTCATAGGTGGGACGCATCATCAACATCTGGTCGACCGCGAATTCCGTGTGATGCCAATGCCCCCCGGTGACGTGATGCATCACCTCCAGATCAGCAGGCGTCAGTAGCTCACAGTGAATAATCAGCTCACGCATACCGGGCGCATAGTGCTCCAGGATGTCGAGCAGTCGGGCAGTCAGCTCGGCACGGGCTGCGTCCGTCCAACCGCCGCGGAGACTGGCGGGTACGTACATCACATGGGCAGACAGCACATGCTGCCCGGCGGGGGCCAGTGACGCGTCGTGCAGGGAGGGTATCAGCAGTTCCATCACCGGGTGCTCAGAGAATTTGCCGTATTTCGCATCGTCGTAGGCGAACTCAAGCGCGTCGGGGTCCGATGCAATGATCAACCGACCGTCGGGCCGTGCCAGTCCGGTAAACGCAGGTAGATCACTGAGGGCGAGGTGCAGCTTGGCCACATAGCCCTCGCAGCGCAGACGGCGGATTCTGTTGGTAAATTCGACCTCCAGGTGGCGTGCGCCCACCAGCTGCAAAAAGGTTCGCTGGGGGTCGGCCGAGGACACAACACGCCCGGCCTCAATGGTTTCGCCGTTCGCCAGTTTCACACCGTTGATGCGCTGACCGCCCTCATCGGCCGCCACTTCAATGCTAACCACCGCCGCATTGCAGCGTATCTCGGCGCCAGACTCGATGGCAGCGCCCTGTAGGGCGCCGATCAGGCTTTCAACCCCGGCCGCAGGCAAGGTATGCCTGCCCTGCGAGTCACCCGACATGCGGTACAGCAGGGCAAAGACCGCACTGTTCGGGGAGCGCGGCGCCATTTTCGAACCGACCAAACCGTCCCAACTGAGTGCTGCCTGCAGTCGTTTGTCGGAGAAATATTCCTCCATCAGGTCGCGCATGGGCAGCGCGGCCATGCGCAAAAATTCCAGCATATCCGCGCGGCCCAGATTGCGCAGTCGCAAGCCCAGTTCAGCAAAGGTAAACGTCGCTTTGGCTCCGCGACTGCCAACCCGGGGCATGGTCTTCATCCAAAACGGGCGCAGTGCATCGGCGAACCGGGTTAGCAGCTCCCGATAGCGAAAGAACTGATTGGCATCCTGTTCCCCAACTCCGCTGAGACCGTATCGTCCAATGACCACGTGGTCACCACTGGCATCCAGTGCCACGGTATCCAAGGGCTCCGTGGCGGGATGGTATCCATGTCTGTTCAGATCAAGGTCAGTGGCAATGCGGGATGAGAAATGACTGATAGTATGCGCGACAGAGGCTTTGAACCCGGGGTGAAACTCGCGGGTTTCAGCCAGCCCCCCCGGCGCTGCAGATGCCTCCAGCACCAGCACTCGCTGGCCTTTGGCCGCCAGATAGGCGGCGCAAACAAGACCGTTGTGGCCGGCCCCGATAATAATCGTGTCGTAATTACTCACGTATCGCCCTGTCAGCAGATTTGCAGCGTTCGCAGGCTAGCCCCGCCGCGACCTCCAGGGCCACCGGGCCTATACGCGGGGACTCCTGTCAGGGCCACATCAGAAGGCCGTTGTCGAGGCAAGGGCCTCAGTCCCCCTCGTCCTCGTAACCCCAGTGCTGCGCCCAGGGCGTGAGCAGCGGCAGCACCGGCGCCAGCTGTTCGCTATAACGCTGCCAGCGATACCTGGCTCGGGTATAAATAGCCTCGGTTACCTGATGATAACTGGGGGTCTGGATATCACCACGGGATCGGGCGATTTTTGCGTATTCATTCATCGCAGGATCCCAGTCCAGACCGAGAGTCTGCAACAGCGGGGTCAGCGTCTCTTGCGGTGAATCGATCAGCGTTTCATAGCGAACAGTGTGCACAGCGAGCGGCAAGACATCCCGGTATCGCTGCCACAGATGCATCGTTTTGTCGTACAGCTTTGCGGCGTCTTCGAGCTGCAGGAAATTCACCATGCCCTCATTGAGCTCAAACGCCCGCAAATAGCAGCTAAGTACACTGTCGCAGGGGTGGCGCAGGGCAAATACAAAGCGCGCCCCGGGAAATACTCGCTGTAACAGACCCGCGTGAACCAGGTTGAGCGGCAGCTTATCAACCACCACCGGGGCCTGGCTGTCCGGGTCCAGATGTCTGGCCAGTTCCTCGAAGTAGACAGCGCGCAACTGCGCGAGCTGGCCTGCGCTGAGCTCGGCCAATGCGCCTGGATAGCCGCCGGGCAATTCGCTGACCGCCCGCTCCAGCTTGCTGACCATAGGCTGCTCTTCCACCACGTCAATAGCCGGATGACTGCGCAGAACGGAATCCAGCAAGGTCGTGCCCGACCGGGGAAAACCCACCAGAAAAACCGGATCAGTCAGTGCATCGGTCTCGGGGTGCTGCTGCCAGCGGGCGACCCAGTCAGCGCTGAATTGCGTCGTCAAAACGCCTATCTGGTCCAGGTAGGACACTGAACTTATCTGCCCCGCCGCATACCCGGCCGCGCTCTGTTGGTTGGCCTGAGTCGCAGCGACAAAGGCCGCGTCGGTATCCTCGAGGCGATCGCAGACCTCTGCCAGCAGGTACGCCCCGGCTTCCAGTACATCCGGGTCCGCCGCAGCGGTGAGCAGGGCTTCAAGAATACCCCGGGCAGCGGCGAGATCACCATCATGTCGCGCGAGCTCAGCCTGGCGCAACTGCAGCAGCGGATGGTCCGGGGGACACAGCCGCCGGGCTTGCGCAAGCGCCCGTCGCAAGGCCTCGATTTGATGAGCGCGCTCCAGTTCTCGACAGACATTGCCATGGGCCTCGACGAAGTCAGGTTTCAGCTCCACCGCCCGCTGGAACGCCGCCAGCGCATCGAGCCGATCCCCTCGGGCTGCCAGCGCATTACCCAGATGAAAGTAAGATTCAGCAACCTCCGGACTGATCTCAAGGGCGCTGGCATAGCTTTCCACCGCGTCGTCCAGCTGACCGAGACCCGCGTGAATTGCGCCGCGTATATTCAGCAACAAAGGCGCACGGGGATAGCGCGACAACAGTCGCTGCGTTTCCGCCAGTGCTTCGGGCAAGCGTCGCGCGGAATACAGCTGAAATACACGCTGGATATCTTCCCGGCTCGGGCGCGGTGTGTCGCTGGAGGAGGACATCCTGTTGGTTCCGTCCGGGCTCAGAAGCTCAGGCAAATCTTGCCGAAGTGTTGTTGTGACTCCTGCAAACTGAACGCATCGGCAAGATCGCTAAGTGGGAAGCTCCGGTCGATTACCGGGACGATACCGCAGCAGTCGATGGCCGCAACCATATCCAGTTGCTGGGCCCGGGAGCCTACGGTAATGCCGTTGACCACTGCGTTCTTCTGGAACAACTCGGCCGTAGGCACTTCGCCGCTAATACCGGTTAATACCCCGATCAAGGAGATGTGACCATCCATCGCCACCGCGCGTATCGACTGCGGCAGCGTGCCGGGGCCACCCACTTCCACCACCACATCCGCACCCTGACCAGCTGTCAGCTCCATCACCTTGTCACCCCAGCGGGGCGTCTCACGGTAGTTGATCAGGTGGTCGGCGCCCAGTTGTTTCATGCGCTCCAGCTTCTCGTCGCTGGACGAGGTGGCAGTCACCTGGCATCCCGCCGACTTGGCCAACTGCAGCGCAAACACCGAAACACCGCCGGTGCCTTGCACCAGAACGTGATCTCCCGGCTTGATCTGTGCCTCGACCATCAGTGCACGCCATGCCGTCAGCGCAGCGCAGGGCAAAGTCGCAGCCTGCTCAAACGTATAACCACGGGGCATCGGGGTGAACGCACTGGCGGCCATAGTCACTGACTCCGCCGCAAAACCGTCGACCATATCACCCGGAACCTCCAGCAGCTTGGCTATCGCATCCGGCCGTCCATCCACCCAGTGGGGGAAAAACAGGCTCATGACCTGATCACCCACAGCGAATTCGGTCACGCCCTCGCCAACGGCTTCGACTACGCCCGCGCCATCCGACATGGGTATGCGGCCATCGTCAACCGGTATCAGGCCGGCGACGACGGCATAATCGTGGAAATTGAGTGAGGTCGCGTGATTACGCACCCGAATTTCACCCGGGCCCGGGTCACGCATGTCGATCTCACAGACCTTTAAATTGTCCAGTCCCGCGGGGCTGTGTAATCGGATGGCTTGCATGGTGTCTCCCTGATCTGTTGGTTTCTGGCGGCCGCTATCGTAACCCATAACACCGCCGCCTCGCACTGTGCTCGGGTCTGTCGCTCTTTCAGGCAGGTGGTCCGGGTACCGACATTGTGAGACCCGATGATTCCAGTACACTAGGTTATATGCCTGACCCTGCCAACACAGCAACAGCGCCTCTGCGTATCAACCTCGCCCTTACCGGCGACGGGGCCGAGCCTGCAGCGCACACCGACAGTCTGGGTGAGATTACCCTGGGTACCCGCGGCCTGCTCAGAGTGCTGGAGGCCCAAATGGGCATTCCCACCGACGAGGTCTCCTTCACCACCCGACTGATTCAGTACCTGGCTTGCGTCGAAGCGGGCAACCATCCACAGACGTTCTACCACCAGTCTTACCAGGCCGACCCGTTTTCGGTGGCGCGAACCTTGCTGCAGTGGCGCGATCAATGGTATCTGGGGGGCTGGACCGGGACCTTTGATGAAACCTTACCCCCTGAAAAAGCGCCCGGCACGAATGAGCCAGTTAAAACCAGGTCCAATCAAACGGCCCGCAGTACCCGCGGCAATAGTGCACATAAAGGAGCGCTGCCCGCCAGGCTGCGCGACCTGGCGGCGCTGGAGCAAACGGCACAGGCAGCGGTAGCGCCGTGCATTGGGCAACGTGTCCAAAGGCTTATTGCCCTGATCGCTGATCATCCCCTGGCCATTGACGTCATTGTGCTGCGCGACCCACTGGCCGCCTTCCCGCCATTGTGGCAGCGCTTGCTGGAGATCCTCGATGCACCGCTGGAAGAGCAGCCTGCTCCCAACGCGGCTGCGGCGGCCGGCACGGATCTCGGTCTACTGCAGCAGCGCCTGCTTGAGCCCACGGGCACGCCTGTAAAGCTCGCTGGCGATGGCTCAGTGCAGGTACTGCGCGCCGACTGCCCCCCTGAGAGCGGCCCAGTGGTCGAACGGCTATGTCATCAATGGCAGGCCCAGTCCCCGGATACGAGCATAGCGGTGCTGGCCGAAACCCGTGGCAATGTCCTCGATGACACGCTGGAGAGTCGGCAGCATCCGCGCTTGGGCTTTACCGAACTGTCGCCCTGGAGGCCGGTTTTTCAGGTCCTGCCGCTGGCGCTGGAACTGCTATGGGAACCACTGGACCCAGCCGTTCTGTTTCAGTTTCTTTCACACCCTGTGGGGCCGATACCCCGGCAACTGCGCAGCCGGCTGGCCACCGCAGTGGCGAATACGCCCGGCATCGACAGTGCCGACTGGCGCAAGGCGCTTGACGAAGGTGTGGCCCGAGAGGACCCCGCGCGGCGGGAACGGCTGCTGGCCGATGTCCAGTACTGGCTCGCGACACCCCGTTTTGCACCCGAGCCGGGGGTTGACAGTGCGACGCTCTCGGCACGTGCTCGCCGGGTGGCGGACTGGCTGCAGGGGGCCCGAGAGGCCAGTGATGAGCCGGCTTTTCAGGCCCTCTACACCATTGCGCTGAATCAGGCGACGGAATTCAGCAACGCAGTTGAACGCCTCCGCGACTACGGGCGAGACCCTCTCAGCCGCGACAACGTCCGCCGCCTCATTGACGATGTGCGCGGCAGAGGCGCACCGGCGACCGACAGGGGCGCCGAGATCCGCCCGGGTCAGCGGCCGGTGCTGCGCTCAGACCACGCCGGGGCTTTCCACAATCCAATAGACTATGTGATCTGGTGGGATTGCCAGGCCGGAGACCGGGTGCCCCGTTGGCCCTGGTCAAAAACCGAAAGGTCCGCACTGGCCGCCGCTGGTGTCACGCTGCAAACCGAGAATGAACAATGGGGCTGGCTGGGGCAGGCCTGGCTGCGCCCGATTCTCAGTGCCCGACACCAACTGCTGCTGGTGCTGCACGACGATGCCGAGAGACACCATCCGATATACGACCAACTCGTCAGCGTCGCCGAGGGTCTGCAAGAAGTCAGCATCAGCGACCCGGGGACACTGGTGGGGCTTGGCATCACGCCTGAGCCATTGCAAGCCACCAGACTTCCCTCCCCGGTGCGCTGGTGGCAATTACCGGCAGACACCGCGATACCCGAGCGGGAGGCCGAATCTTACTCCAGCCTGGACGCGGGCATCCACAGCCCCTATCAGTGGCTCTTGCGTTACAGCGCCCGGCTGCGTCCGGGTTCACTGGCAAACGTCAGTGACGGCAACCTGCTCAAAGGTAATCTTGCCCATCGTCTGTACCAATGGTTTTTCGAAGCACATCCGACGCTGGCAGCAACTGACAGCCAACGCATCATCGCCTGGGTAGATCGGGAACTGCCACTCCTGTTGCAACAGGAGGGCGCATTGTTGCTGACGCCGGGCCGCCAGGCCGAGTGTCAGCGTTTTATCGTCCAGATCCGTGAATCACTGGTAGCGCTGGTAGAGCATCTCAAGGCCGCAGATACCAAAACCGTAAGCACTGAATTGTGGCAGGAAGGCCGCTTCGTCGGCGGGCCGCTGACAGGCTCGATCGACCTGTTGGCCATCCGCGCTGACGGCCGGGAGGCCGTGGTTGATATCAAATGGAGTGGCCGCAAGTACCGACGCGAGGCGCTGCTGGCGAACGACTACCTGCAGCTGGCCGTCTACGCCAAACTCCGCAGGGACCAGGTCGGCGAAGCGCCTGCACTCAGTTATTTTATTGTCACCGACGCGCACATGCTGAGCCTCAGTCACAGCTTCTTTCCCAACGCTGAAGTAATTCAGCCCATTGCCAGTGCAAACAGCGATACCGGCAGCGATGCCGGCTCGGAAGAGAGTAACGCGCAGTACTGGCGTCGTATTGAACAGAGCTGGCGCTGGCGCCGGACCCAGCTTGATGCTGGCCGGATCGAGGTTACGGTGGCGGGGACGGAGCCGGATGCACTGTCCCTGTCCAACCCCGATGGCCTCCACATGCCGGAGACCAGCGACCGATTCAATGACTATCGTGCCCTGACCGGCTGGGAGGAGGGCGCGTGACCGGGCAGACACCGTCCAGCCCCATCCACTTTATCAGCGCCGGCGCGGGCAGTGGCAAGACGTTCTCACTGACTCAAAAGCTGGAACAGTTGCTGACCTCCGGGGAGGTTGAACCGGCCGGGGTCATAGCCACCACCTTCACCCGACTGGCCGCGACTGAGTTGCGTGAAAGAGTCCGGCGCAAGCTGGTTGAATCCGGCAAGCTCGCCCTCGCCAACGGCATGGAACAGGCGATGATCGGCACCGTCAATGGCGTCTGTGGTGAACTGCTGGAGCGATTTGCCTTTGAGGCCGGGATGCCGCCTGAGCAAAGGGTGCTGGATGAAGCCCGGGGCGACACCCTGTTTTATCAGGCGATGGAGGAAGCCCTGGCAGATGACATACCACTGCTACGGCAGATGAATGCCGCCTGTCACCGGCTGCAGATACTCGACGGCGATCAGCAGTTGAACTGGCGCGCCGAGGTAAAGGCCATCGCCGATGCCGCCCGCGCCAATAACCAGAGCGCCGACGACATTCGTTTTCTCGGCAAGCCCTGCGCCGACGAGCTGTTGCGGTTTTTCCCCAAGCCCAGTAGCCGCGACCTGGACCGGGCGCTGCTGAATGCAATAGAACAGGCGACCGCAGGCATTGATACCGACAACGATCGCACCAAGACGACCCGTGATTACCTGTCTGAGCTAGGCGGTATTCGCGCCGGTCTTTATAAGCAGCGCGCCACCTGGTCGGAATGGATAAAACTCAGTAAAAAAATGCCCGGCGCCAGGTCACGAGCCTTCGCTGAGCCGATAGCCGACGCGGCCATGCAGTATGACCGGCACCCGGGGCTGCACCGGGACATCCGGTTTTTCGCGCAGCAGGTCTTCGCCATTGCCGCCGCAAGCCTCGGCGCCTACCAGAAGATCAAGACCGAGCGGGGGCTGATCGACTTTGTGGATCAGGAGCAACGGCTTTACCGCCTGCTCGAGGACCCCGCAGTGCGGTCGGTCCTGGCCGATGAATTGCAACTGCTGATGGTCGACGAATTTCAGGACACCAGCCCGATCCAGCTGGCCCTGTTTCTGCGCCTGTCAGAGCTGGCCGGGCAGGTCATCTGGGTGGGCGATATCAAACAGTCCATTTACGGTTTTCGAGGTGCCGACCCGGTGCTGATGGAAGCGGTTATTGATCGCGTAACCGCCAGCGGCCAGTCACCGGAGATTCTGCCCAGCTCATGGCGCTCGACCCCCGAACTGGTGGACTACATCAATCAGCTGTTTACGCCCGCGTTTGCCGGCAAATTGAAACCGGACCAGGTGGCCTTACGATCCGCCCGCCAATCGGTACGCAATGAGCCCGCAGTGGAGTGCTGGCGCATCCAGGGCCGGGCCAGGGCAGAGCGCGCCCGGGCACTCGCAACCGGCATTCAGGCGCTGCTCGCATCCGGGCGCAGCGTCACGGACAAGCACAGCGGGCAGCGCCGCACCGTTCGCTGCGGTGATATCGCCATACTCTGTCGCACCCACAACAATCTCGACGACACCGCAGCCGCGTTGGCGAATCTGCAGTTGCCGATACGTTACCAGCGACAGGGCCTGCTGAGCACACCCGAGGGCTGTCTTGCGCTGGCCTGTCTGCGTCGATTGATCGACCCGATGGACACGCTGGCCAGCGCAGAGGTTCACACGCTGACGACCTGCGAGAGTCCCGAACAATGGGTCGCCGGGCGCATTGAATTTCTGCAGCAGCAGGAAGTCCCCGGGCATCATTGGTTGGCATCCGACCCTGACAGCGTCGTCGCGGCGCTGCACAGCGCCCGCGCCCGGCTGCCGTTTTTAACCCCGGCGGAAACACTGGCGCTGGCACTCAATGCGGGTCAGGTGCGCGAGACTGTGCGCCGCTGGGGACCAACAGCAGCGCGCTGCCAGCACCGACTCAATAATTTGGGCAGATTCCTCGCCCACGCCCGCGACTATCAGGACCGATGCGCAGCGGAGAATCAACCGGCAACCAGCGCCGGACTGGTGCTCTGGCTCTATGAACTAAGCAACACCGGAACCGACTCACAAGCTGGCGGTGGCAGCGAGGACGCCATTCAGCTGACCACGCATCACGGGGCCAAGGGGCTGGAATGGCCGATCGTCTTCGCCATGGACCTGGACGCCAGGCTGCGACCCCGACTGTGGGGACTGAGTGTTCTGCCCGCCGATGAACCGCTCAGACTTGAAGACCCACTGGCCGGCCGCCAATTGCGCTACTGGCCGTCATTCAACGGCCGCCAGAGTAGCGGTATCCCCCTGCTCGATCAAATCGATGCCAGCCCTGCCGGACAGGCGGCCAAAGCACGCGAGACCGAGGAAGCCAAGCGGCTGTTGTACGTGTCACTGACCCGGCCACGGGATACGCTGATTCTGGTAACGAACAACAACAGCACGGGTGGCGAGTGGCTGGACACCCTGGCGGCGCCCTGGATGCTGCCCGAGGGCGAACATCTGAACTTGCCCGACGGCAACACCGTTCCCAGCCGAATGGTGACACTGGCTGCCGAGGAACCGGTCCCGGATGCGTCCCGTTACCAACCCCTGCACCTGGCGATTCGTCAACCCCCGGCAGCCAACCTCCTGCCCCTGCGCGTCAGTCCCTCCGCGCTGCCAGCACTGCCCACCGCCAGACTGGGTGATATCCTTACTCTGGGCGAAAGGCTGCCCATCGAACTGCCCTATGACCCCGCTGTGCTGGGTTCGGCACTGCATGCCATTATCGCCACCACGATCCAGGGCCAAGATGTCAGCGACCGTATTCTGCGCGACTATGGCCTGACCGATACCCTGTCCGCTGCCAGTGCTGCGGCGTGCTCCTCACGCTTGCTCAGCGTGTTGGAAGAACGCTTCGCACCGGTCCGCTACTACTGCGAATATCCGCTAAAGTATCGCAATGAGCGCGGGCAAATCATCACTGGCTGGATTGACCTCCTGCTGGAGAACGAGCAGGGCTTCGTGCTCATCGATCATAAGGCCTCCCCCCGGCCCCGGTCCGAATGGGGTGATATCGCCCTGAGCTATTCCGCACAGTTGGCGGCCTATGCAGAGGGCATCCGCCGCATTACGCGGAAGCCGGTGCTGGGACAGTGGATACATTTCGCGGTCTCCGGGGGGCTGGTCGAGGTAACTTGAGACATGGATCAGTGGCCGGGCCTGGCCTGGGCCTGGGCGATGCTGAGGCTTGCAACAGCCTGACCGGGTATCGACAACCGGATTGGGATTTCCCCTGCTACACTGCAGCCCACAATCACAATCACAATCACATTCACCATCGCCGGACTTCGGCGCAGGATCTCCGCCTTGGAAAAAGTCAGCCTTTTTGTTGATGTGCAGAACATTTACTACACGTGCCGTCAAACCTATCAGCGCAATTTCGATTACAACCGTTTCTGGGCGCAGGTCACCGCTGATCGCCTGCTGGTGGATGCTTACGCCTATGCAACCGACCGGGGCGATGCAAAGCAAATGCAGTTCCAGGCAATACTGCATGCGATAGGGTTTACGGTAAAGCTGAAGCCGGTGTTGCAGCGACGTGACGGCAGCAGCAAGGCAGATTGGGATATCGGGATTGCGCTGGATGTGTACGAAGCAGCACCGCACTGCGACCGAATAGTCCTCGCCACCGGAGACGGTGATTTTGGTCTACTGCTTGACCGGATTCGACAACGGTTTGGCACTGCCAGCGAGGTCTACGGTGTTCCCGCACTGACCTCGGACCTGCTCACCGCGGAGGCCGACGACTTTATCCCCATTGACGCCACGCTGTTGATGAAACCGGTAACACGCTGAACCCTTGTCGACTGCCATTCCCTGAAACTTTCCGCTGAACCTTTCGCCTGAACCTTTCGCCTGAACCTTTCGCCTGAACCTTTCCCCTGAACTTTCCCCCTGAATCTGCCCCATCAACACGCCCCATGAGTCTACCTAATGAAACCTGCTTCGGGCCTGCTCAAGTGTTCAGAGAAGCGCAGACGGGGAACCGGTTCACACTCTAGATACAGTACGGTTGTGGTCCCGGCTACCCTGTGTTGCAGTACACATCAACGGCCGTCTGGACGGCACCATGCGCAATACGGGTTATCAGGAGACGACATGTCGGACTACCACCGACCGAAAAAACCGGAACACCGCAAAGAACGGATCTGGGAACAACACCTGCGTTGGTGGGATGTGATGAGCAAGCAGGTGGATGAAAACCTCACCAAGCATCGCCAGCAGGTCAAAAAGTACGGCAGAGCGATCAAGTAAGGTTCATTGCGGCTTGCTCCGGCGACACCGCGTCCTTGCCATTGTTCAGAGGAGCCCTGGCAGGCTGTTGATTTTCGTTTTCGAGGCAGCCGCTGAGAGGCAAAAACAGGCGAGTTGATCGGACACTACACTAGTAGTCCGGAGGGTTGTCGACATTGTGAAAGACGCGCTGCACGTCGTCGAGATCTTCCACCATGCCCAGGAATCGGGCCAACAAGGGTTGGTCGTCCTCGACTACCTCCGTAGTGACGGTAGGCACAAACTGAATTTCCTCAAGTTCAAAGTCTATTTCACCGAAGGTATCCAGTAAGGCTTGCCTGGCTTTGAAAAACTCAGTGTTAGGTGCAAACACGGTAATCTTACCCGACTCACTTTCGATATCGGTCACTTCCACATCGGCCAGCATCAGTGCATCGAGTGCCGCCTCCTCGTCGTCCCCGTCAAAGACAAAAATCGCCGTGTGATCAAACAGGTGACTCACACTGCCCTGGGAGCCGATCTTGCAGCTGGTCTTGGTGAAACAGTTACGCACATCGCCGAAAGTGCGATTGGGGTTGTCGGTCAGGCATTCGATAATGACCATACAGCCACCCGGACCGTAGCCCTCGTACCTCGCGGTGGCAAAATCCTCGCCGCCGCCGCCGCTGGCTTTATCGATGGCCTTATCTATCACATGAGCGGGCACCTGATCTTTTTTTGCTCGCTCGATCAAGCTGCGCAAGGCAAGGTTACCGGTGGGGTCCACGCCCCCGGATTTTGCTGTTACATAGATTTCCCTCGCGTACTTGCTATAGACCCTCGCCTTGGCGTCGGAGGTCTTGGCCATCGAGTCTTTACGGTTCTGGTAGGCTCTACCCATAGGTTTATCTCGTGCTTCTCCGCGGCCGCACCCCGGCCCAGGTTGCACCAACAGGCGCCACGCGGCCAATATAATCGCTATTGCTGCCGCGATCCAGTCGCACTCAGCCAGCCGTCATCGCTGGCCCGACTCGACTCGGCAGGCTATCCTGAGCCCTCACAAGTGACTTGAACGAGACCCACGGATAATGAAATACCTCATCACGCTGAGCCTCATTGCACTGTTTTTTGCCGGAGGTGCCGGATCCAGCCAGGCGGCTTCACAAAGCCCGGTTGCAAGCGTTTCCGAGCCATTGCTGGACAAGCGGCTGCTTCAAAGCCTGGCCCGGGAGGTCTCCGGTGTAGCGGCAAAACGTAATCTCGATACCATCACCGTGCACCACCGCACTCGCGCCAGTAGTCAATTCCGACAGGCCGCTGAGCATATTTTGGGGGAGTTGCAACGCTATGGTTATGAGGACGCCCGGATCCTGAGTTTTCCCGCCGATGGCAAAACCCTGTTCGGAACACAGCGAGCCCGCAATGGCTGGGATGTGGCGTTCGCCGAGCTGTGGGAAGTCGATGCCGGCGGCCGCCGCATGCGCCGTCTGGCAGACTGGGATGCCATGCCACTCAGCCTCGCCCAGGACAGTCATTCGGGCGAGACCACCACGACTCTGGTGGACGTGGGGGCCGGCACTGCGGAAGAGGACTACCTGGGCAAGGACATCGCGGGAAAACTGGTGCTGACCAGCAGCCAGCCGGAGGCTGTCACCGCATTGGCGGTCGCGCGGTTTGGGGCCGTGGGCATCGTTTCCTATGCGGCGAATCAGCAGACCGCCTGGTGGAAGGAGGATGCCAGACTGGTGCGATGGGGGCATCTGCCCTCTTTCCCGGCCGAGGATGAAAAGACCTTTGCCTTTATGATTTCCCTGGCGGAGGCGCGGGCACTGCAGTCGAGGCTGCAAGCCAGGGAAACAGTCAGCCTCGCCGCTACCGTGCGGGCCGAACAGCGGACCGCCAGCTACGATATTGTCACTGCCACCGTGGCGGGACAGAGCCCCTCCTTGGGCGACAAGGAGATCGTATTCAGTTGCCACCTTGACCATCCGCGACCCGGTGCTAATGACAATGCCTCCGGCTGTGTTGCTATTCTTGAAGTCGCCCGCAGCTTGCGCCGCTTGATTGACCAGGGGCTGCTACCGGCGCCCAGGCGCACGCTGCGTTTTATCTGGCCAGCCGAGATAGAGGGCACCCTGGTGTATCTCAACGCCCGCCCCGATCTGGCCGCACGCGCCAGGGCCAACATCCATCTCGACATGGTCGGTGGCCGACCAGAAACGAAAGCGGTATTCCGGGTCTCCGGTGGCCCCATGAGCCTGCCTTCTTTTATTTCTGATCTCGGGCTGGCTGTCGGCGCGTTCGTCAACCAACAGACTGAGGCCTTCGCCAGCGGCAGGGCCACCGATTTTCCGCTCACGTCCCCCGAAGGCGGTAAAGAGCCACTGCAGGCCATGTTCGAGGGGATTTCACTGGGCAGTGACCACCAGGTGTTCAATGAGGGCAGTTGGCGCATTCCCGGCATCTACCTGCATGAGTGGCCGGATCGTTACATCCACACCAATTTTGACAGTGCGGCGATGATCGATCCCACCAAACTCAAGCGCGCGGCTTTCATCGCCGCCGTCACGGGTTGGTATCTGGCCGATATGAGCGCCGATCAGGTACCCGCAATACTGGCCTTGCTGCGCGGCAACGCCCTGGACCGGGCCCGCGCACTGATGGACCGCCAGGCAGGGCTGGCCAGCGCAGACAGCGCGGCCATGCGTCGGGTATACGCTGATGTGGAGCAGGCCAAACTGGAAAGTCTGTTGCGTTTTATCGCTGCTCCCACCTTCGCTCTAGAACCTGCAATGGACTATATCGAGGAACTGGCTGATCTGACGCTGGGCGCCCTGGCAAGCCCTGTCGAAAGCGACAGCCAAGCGGATACGGTCATATACCGTCGCAACCCCGCCATCATGGGGCCCATGCACGCCTTCGGGTACAGCTATCTGGAGGATCACCTCGACCCCAATACCCTCGCGGAGCTGAACCTGCCCTCTGACCAGGCCTATGAGGCACTCAACCTGGTTGACGGTAAACGCGACCTCAGCGAGATTGGTGACTGGCTGACGGCAGAGTTTGGCGCGATCGATCGCGCCGCAGTCACAACGTACCTGGCAGCGCTGGCCACTATCGACGTGATTCTGATCACGCCCCCACTCTGAACTCTTGCCACGCGGCCCCACAGTGTGTCCCAGGCAACGGCATCAGTGCGCCTGCCGAGCGTTGGTATGCCGGGTCGGGGCCCCGGTGAGCCTTAAAACAGCGCGGGCCTGCCACTGCCTCCTGCGGCGCCCCCCTGGTTAGAACCCTGCGCGCCCTGCCCGGTCGAGCTGGTTGGCGGGACGGACTTGTCATAGCGACTGTAAAACCGTTCTGCGGCCGGGTGCAGGGGGACCGCCAGACCCAGGCGCATGGTCTCTCGGGATATGAATGCGGCACGATAGTAGCGCCTGGCCAGTTCCTCTCCGCTTGAGAGCAGCAATTCCAGCACTTTCTCCACCCTCTCATCCGCCACATCCACATGGGTCACCAGCGCTGCCGTCAGACCCAGTGTCGTGAACGGTTCTTTCTGCCCAGGGTAGGTGCGTTCGGCAACGGTCAGCGGATAGTAGGCGTAGTGGCTGTCATCCAGGGTGCCGACCAGAGAGGTGCGTACTGGCACGAAGCGCACATCATCGCGTCGTGCGGCCAGAGCCTGTATTGCCGCGGCGGGCACTGCGGCGGTCAGGAAAAGCGCATCGATATCCCCCGTCTCCAGCTGGGCAATCGCGGCATCCAGACCGATTTCATTTACTACCGGCATTCGGTCCGCACTAAGTCGGGCCGCCATGCCAATCAGCAGCGCGTTGACACGACTGCCGGAACCACGCTGTCCAATCGCGATGCGCTTGCCCAGCAGGTCGCCCATCTCACGAATGCCGGTTCGCTCCAGAGTGACCAAATGCACTGCTTCCGGCCACAGGCTGGCCACGGCACGCAGATTACCACTGGGGAAGTAATATTCTTCCTGCAGGCCCTGATACATAAGCTGCAGGACGTCGCTCTGCACCAGCCCAAAGTCCAGCGCCGCAGCCTGCAGCCGGCTGGCGTTTTCGACACTGCCTGCTGATTCCGCGCTGAACAGCGACACGCCCTGTTGTTCAGCGACCTGCCTAAGCGTCTCCCCAAACTCGAAATAGGTACCTTTGGGCGGCCCTGACCCAAGGGTGAGCTTGCCGTCGATCCGGGCCTGTGCCAGATCAATGCGCCGTAAAGCGCTCTCCAGTTCGTCCAGCACAATGATCTGAGCGGCCGCAACCGGCTCGGCGCGCTCTTTGGCGAGCAGCAAGCGCGTATCCCGCAGAATGGCATCGACCCCTCTGACCGAGCCGTCACGCCCTCCCTCGGCGAGTTTTACCGGCGATTGATCCACCGCGTT
Organism: uncultured Gammaproteobacteria bacterium; assembly: GCA_963840725.1. Taxonomy (GTDB): domain Bacteria; phylum Pseudomonadota; class Gammaproteobacteria; order Pseudomonadales; family Halieaceae; genus CAVWDU01. The sequence continues at coordinate 342,536 of CAWIZY010000004.1, forward strand.
TCGCAGCGCCACCCACTGTTTTCCTTCACTGCGGGTAAACGCCAGCCGGCCATGGACATAGAGGCGATCACCGCGGGTGTTGCCGCGAGAGTGAAATCCGGTGACCCCATCCTCCGTTGCCCCGACGGCAAATGCCAGCGTTCCCAAGTTGAGACCGCGCCACTGGGTGAGACTATAGTCCTCGACAAACTCCAGTTCGGCATCGTAGTAAACGTAGACCCCGGATACCTCGGTTACCAGATCGTTAAATGGTGCCGAGCCGGTGCGCCTGAACCCGGCCACCCTGAAAAGATCCTGCTGAAAACTGGTATCCAGGCGCGCCTGCAATTCCTGCTCCAGCAGGGCCGGCTCCGGCCCCCGCTTGCAGCCCGCCAGGCAGCAGAGCAGCAGGGCAAGTACCCATGGGGCGAAACGCTGCACAGAAGACATCATCCGCCTAAACCGAACAGAGGCAGTGCGAGGTAACCCTGAATGACCAACGCATTGAGAATATCGATAAAAAACGCGCCCATCAGCGGCACAACAATAAATGCCTGGGGCGAGGGACCATAACGAAGCGTTAGAGCTTCCATGTTAGCAACCGCGGTGGGCGTTGCCCCCAGCCCGAAACCGCAGTGCCCACCCGCGATAATGGCGGAGTCGTAGCTGGAGCCCATTACCCGAAAGGTAACGAGGCTGGCAAACAGGATCATGCCCAGGGTCTGCGCCGCCAACATCACCAGCATCGGGCCCGCAAGACTCAATAGCTCCCACAGGCGCAACGACATCAATGCCATGGCCAGAAAAATCGACAGCGACAGAAACCCGATGGCGTCCACTGTCGGCTTGTGTAGAGTAAGGCCTGGGAGTACATGTTCCAGATTGCGGATCAGCACACCCAGTAACAGCGACCAGACGAACCCGGGCAACGTAAAAGCGGCCGCACCCAGCCATTGAGCGAGAAAGCCCCCACCGATCAGGCACAGCAAAACGATAAACAGGGTGCTGAGCAGGCTGCTGCTGTCGATTGGGTCGTGTTCGATCTCCTCAACCAGACTCTCCTGCCGGTCATGGGCTGCTGCGGACAGGTCATTTTTGCGGATCAGACGGCCGGCGACGGGACCACCAATAAGACCACCGAGTATCAGTCCGAAGGTGGCACAGGCCATGGCGAGCTCCATGGTCCCGGCCAGGTTCTGCACGTCACCAAAACTACTCGCATAGGCCGCTCCGGTGCCGTGCCCACCCGAGAGCGTGATCGAGGCGCTGAGTAAACCGACCAAAGGGTGCAGATCGAGTCCTATAGCGGTGATCACCCCGATGGCATCCTGAACCAGCAGATAGCCCAGGCAGACACCCGCGAACAACAACAGACGCGGGCCGCCCTGTCGCAACAGGGCCGCATCCGCGCCGAGGCCTATTGTGGTAAAAAAGGCCAGCATCATCGGCTCTTTCAGGCTCATATCGAAGTCGATGCGCAGCTGCAGACCCACATACAGCACGGTGGTCAACACGGCGAAAAGCAAACCACCCACCACGGGGACCGGTATGTTGTTATCGCCAAGAAACGCAATCCGCCGCTGCAAGGCTGCGCCTATGAACAAGATAGCGATGGCTGCGGCTAGTGTTTCCGTCGCGTTGAGGCTGATTGCCATGCCTTCTCCCAGTCTCGCCCCACCGGATTTCGGTGAGGATCTGGTGTTAGCCAGCTGGAAGCATAACCCACCCTGCCCTTTGCCGCCACGCGGACGCGCAAGGCGGACCGCCCGGGCCGGAGCTCAGGTTACCATGCCGGTTGCCCGCCGTTTCCCAATGTCCCTGGACCATTCCCGGAGGCTGGCCGCAAAACCCAAAGTGTGCGATTCTACCGCCCTTCAATGCCGGCCCGCAGCCGCGTCAAACGGGTCAGGCTCGAGCTAACACAACCCGAGGGCATCACCATGTTGCAACGATTCAGTACCGTATTATTCCTGGCAATCGCATTGACCACCACTTCCTCGGTGGCCGCCGCAGCAGCTGTCGAGGAGGGCGAGGCCTCTTACTACGCGAACAGTCTCCACGGTAACAAAACGGCCAGCGGCGAACCCTATGACAAAAACGCCATGACAGCCGCTCACCGCACCTTGCCCTTCGGCACCCGGGTAAAAGTTACCCGGACCGAAACCGGACAATCGGTTGAACTGGTTATCAACGACCGGGGACCCCATGCCAAAGGGCGGATTATCGATGTATCAGGTGCCGCCGCCAGCAAGTTGGGGCTGCTCAAGCTGGGGCACGCACCGGTAACGGTGGAAGTTATAGACGAGTAGCCTGCCGCCTGAGCAGGTTTACCCACTACCAAAGACAAGGAGATGATTGTGCGCAGAACTGCGGGAATACCTTTTTTACTGGCCGTATTCTGGCTGCTGTTTTCCGTAAGCGCAGCGGGGTTAGACAAACCCTCCCCCGAAGCGCTGGTCATTGTCGAGGAATTGGGGTTGCGAGCTGCCGAACAGCCCATCTCAAAGAACTCTCGGTGGCGGCCAAGGCGCGTGCTGGTCAGCGTCCCCTCTCTCCTGACTGCAGCCGTACCGGACTATATAGAGAAGTTGCAAGCAGCCGCCGGAGAGATTGAACTGGTCATCGACCGGTCCGGCAACTTCCAACTGGGAGTCGACGCCCTCAAAGGAGTTGACGCAATCATCGGTCTTTGTAGCCCGCAAACCATCAATAACGCCAGTGACTCACTGCTCTGGCTACACAATTACTATGTCGGCATGGATCGTTGCGCGGGACTCTCCGACGCACAGATTGAACAGGTCGTTTTTACCAATACCAAACGGCTCTCCGGGCCCGCCATCGCTGAGCACGCCATCGCCATGCTACTGTCCATAGCCCGCGGTCTCCCGGGCTATATGCCTGCTCAGGCCCAGTCCAAATGGGAACGCAGTCCTGCGGGCGCGGTAAGATTTGGGGAGCTTAAGGGAAAAACCCTGTTGGTGGTGGGACTCGGTGGCATCGGCACCCAGGTGGCCTGGCGCGCCCATGGCTTGGGCATGCGTGTCACTGCCACCCGAAATTCCTCGCGAACTGGCCCGGAGTACGTGGACTACGTTGGCCTGAGTGACGAATTACCCAAGCTGGCCGCTGAAGCCGATGTTGTCGTTAACGCCTTGCCATTGACGGCCCAAACCACGGGGGTTTTTGACAAGGAGTTTTTCAACGGGGTGAAACCGGGAGCCATTTTTATCAGTGTCGGCCGCGGTAAGAGTACCGTGACCGCAGACCTGGTTGAGGCGCTGCAGCAAGGCAAAATTTACGGCGCCGGACTCGACGTCACCGACCCGGAACCCCTGCCCCAGGACAGCCCATTGTGGCAGCTACCCAATGTGATCATCACCCCTCATGTATCCGCGACGGGTATCGACAGCGCCAGGCGCAACGCCACCATTGCGGTGGAGAACCTGCGCCGTTACGTGGCCGGTGAGCCGCTGCTGAACCTGGTAAACATGCGCGACGGTTACTGAGCCGAAGGCGCGGCGGCGACCGCAGCCAACCGCCGCTTCATCCAGGCGAGTTGCGCCTCGATTTGTGCGCTGGTGAGGGCTTCCCTGGACAGGAACTGCACCAGTCCGGCACCGTCGATAATGGCCAGCAAAGCACCCTTGTCACCCAGTTGCCAGGTTTTCGCGCCCAGTCCATCCTCATCCAGCACCATGGTTGCCAGTGGGTATTCGCGCTTGCTGTCCTTTACCTCTGAGACTACGAACCCGGTAGTGCCCCAGATCGCGGCATCGAGATTAATAATCGTGCTGACATGATAAGTCGCCGGGTCTAGCGCCTCCTGTAAGCGGTCGGTAAACGGCGCGAATGTCTCACTGGCGTCCTTGGTTGCCGCAAAGTACTGCAGCACGTGCACTCCACCTGGCTGACGATCCGAGCGCCACGGTCGGAAGCTGAAATCGTCGCTATCCAGCAGGATTTCACCGCGGTCCTCGATCACCACCAGAGGCAGGGATTGTTCCAACACGGGCGGTTGAGCAACGCCAGAGAGCGGCAGCAGACAGGACAGCAAGGGAAGCAGTATTCTCACGGTAATCTCCAGATAGTAGTCTCACGGATAAATCAGGCATCGCTGTCGGCAAGCCGACAAAATGCACGGACGGGACGGCCGTTAACGGTTCAATCCTCAATCGCCGCGGCTCCCGCAGAGTGGGGAGGCTGAAGTAGCGGCTGGCCACTCTTGCGGCGCAACCAATTGAGACCTTCCATCGCCCCGTTGCGCCGCGCCAACCAGCGTTCAAGGGCTCGCTTGCCCGGGTAGTTCATCAGCATCAACCCCACGAACAGCGTCAGCAGCCCCTGACCCGGCGTCACCAGCATCAGTAAGCCCAATATCACCAGCAGAGCCCCCAAGAGATTCCTGCAGCACAAGAGAAACAGCGAACCAATCGTTCGTCGGGTGGCAGGTGCGGATTTGTCACCTCGAATTCTGGAGAAATAATCTACCGGTAATCGGGCTACGATAACCGGCAATAGCACCAGTGTCAGCACCAATATCAACAGGGACAGCAACAGCAGGGCGCCACTGTGTTCCACAACCAGGGCCAGCAAATCGCTCACGGCATTGATCAGTGATGGCACAATAGTCTCAGAGCGGGTCCGTTCAGATCTCTCGCCAGAGCAGGCAGGCCAGCCAACCGGTTAGCAGCGCCTGCGGCAATCGATCATCTGCGCTGAACGCTACCCGCCGGATTGGCGTGACCGTCGTTAAGCTTCTGCACGAACTTGTCTGTATCGGCGATCACCCGGCTCAATTGCCGTTCCCGCCGGCGGCTCCAGCCACGTGGCCGTGTTGATAGTGTCAGATGCCACCAGGCCTTAAGGTTGTGACGGAACCCCTCCATCAGCGGTTCCTGGTCTTTACCAAGGCTTTCATCGCGAGCCATGCCGTTAAGAACACTGTATCCGGCAAAACCGCGCAGCTTCACATAAATCAGCCACAGTGCCAGTACCACCGCTATCGCAACCGCGATCTGGGTGTTCTGATCAAGACTGACAAACGGTGTGAGGTAGAAGCCATCCCAGAGATCAGCGCTGATACTCCACCACAGGGACAGCCCTGCCAATAGTCCAAATACACCGAGACTCAGCCACAGAGTGCGACGACGCCAGCTGCGCCGGGCGCTTTCAAGACCTGGAACCAGCACAGTTTGCAGATGCCTGCCCTGCTGGTCCGCGGCACCGGATACGCGGTAGGCCCGGTCTATTTCCACGTTACGGATGCGACCCTCAATTTCTGCCAGATCCTCATCGCGCTTGCGCTCCATCCGCTCACGCACCTGATCATTCTCCAGCTTCAGTGAGGTATCGCGGGCATATATCGTGTAGAAGCGGCCGGCGGTGAGACCGTTTTGTGCCATCGCCCGATGCCAGGCGGCGACTACCTCCTCGGAGTTATCGTCACGCGCGGCATTGTCTATCTGATTGAGGATATACATGAATTTGTTGGCATCGTGGCGATTGACCGTATCGGCGACCAGATGCTTCAGTGTGTCCAGCATGGCGCCGGGTTCCGGATGCCGCGCGTCAAAAAATACCAGAACCAGATCTGACAAGTCGATAATGTGATCTGTCAGCAGGAGAGTTGAACTCCGCTGTTTGTCGGCGTCAAACCCCGGCGAGTCGATCAGTATCTTGCCGCGAAGAATCTCCGCCTGGCAGGTTCTAAGCTGGAGATAGGAGTCCACCCCCCTGCCATCACCCTCGGTCACTTTCTCGATGGCTTTACCAATCTGGTAAAAAGGAAACCGGGGGTCGTTCTCCAGCGCCAGTCCGGGCAGGGCCGCACCATTCTCTCCGGCGCCATGACAAATAACCGTAAACTTGTCATCGACGGCCTGATTACCGGTGCGCTGCAGATCCGTACCCACCAACTGGTTGATGAACGTCGATTTGCCGGCAGAAAAGGTTCCCAGGACGGATATGACAGGCCACCAGGACACCTCCGGAGACAGGCTCTCATCGTCATCGATGACCCCCAACTTACGACCAATGGCGTCGACTTTCTGGGTATTGGTCACCGCCTCGGCAAGCACCGGATTTTCTCGCTTAAAATGCTCAGTGAGCTTCTTGATGCGTTCCTGGAATGCTGATTTGGCCATTTCTCATCCTTAACTGAGTCGTGATTGTGAACACTATAGAAGTTGATTGACCGCCTGTCCAAAGCCGCGCGCGACAGGAGCCCCCGCCAATCGTGTCAGCAGGTCATCATCGCGGGCGGCGGCGCACCGGGCCCTGACAACCAGCGCCCGCCGCACATCACTGCGGCCAGATCACCGCCATGCTCTGGCAGTAGCAGCAGGTCAGCGCGATAGCCGGGCTTCACCCGCCCGCGGTCGCCCAGCGCCAGTGCATCCGCCGGGTTGGCGGTCAATGCTGCTATGACCAGCGGCACCAGGTCCGGCTTGTCTCCCATCGTTTGGCACAGGAGTTGCAATAACACCTCTGGACTGGCGGCGGTAAGCCCCGCAAGTCTGCCATCGACATAGACAGGCAGCGAACCACCGGCATCCGATGACAAGGTCAAACGATCCGCCGGCGCTCCCTCGCCGCTGGCTCTGATCAAAGCCTCAAGCGCGGGCAGGTCTCCAGCGGCGATCAGTTCGGGCGTAGTGGACACAGTAATATCCGCATAGCCGCCTGCAAGAGTATGAGTCACCGCTTCACTCAGCAACTCGGTGCTGCGGTTAATATGGGTCGGATAAAAGCTGTCGGGGGGCAAATCGCTCCCCGCCAGTGCCGCACGCATGGGCGCGAGACGGGTAGCACCATCACCTACATGCAACATGACCCGCCCACCGCGCCCCGCCAGGGTGCCCCCGAGGGCAGCATCGGCCGCTATACGGCGCAATTCAGTGCAGGCTGGCTGGGACGAGCGATGATCAGAAATCGCCAGTTCACCCACACCAATAACCGCGTCGATGAGGGTGATATCTCGCGCAATATCGCCCGTCAGGGTCGGGGCGGGAACGCGATAGGCGCCGGTATACATCACGGCGGCCAAACCACTGGCACGCAAGCCCATCACGTTACCAAACAGAACCTCAAGGCTGCGCGCGATCGAGTCTGTACCCAGCGCCCCCACCGGCGTGGTGACACCGGCCGCAATGAACGCCTCCGCCGGCACTTCCGCGGTGCGGTTGCCAAAACCCCCTTCACCGCCCCCACCGCAGGGGTGCGTCAGGGCATCCACAAAACCCGGCAGCAGCCACTGACCCCCGGCGTCGACGACTTCCACCGCACTGCCGCGCACATCGATCTGTTCTGCGACAGCGGCGATGCGGTCGCCCGCCACCAGCACCTGCAAGCAGCCCCGGGGCTCAGGGGCAAACACCCGAGCACCTTTGATCAGCGTCAGCATGGTTCTTTGTCGGTCCCCGCACCGGATTGGGTTCCACCTTGCAGGCGCTCCAGCAGACTGTGCATGGCATCGCGATCTTCATGGGTCAGGAATACAATCAAGTCCCCGGGCTCTGCCCAGCGCAATGCAGCGCGCAGCGCGCCTGGCTCGCTGCGGTGCAGCCCAATTTCACGTGCCCGATAACCCTGAGCGACAAAGGCCGACTTCAGCACGGCAGCGGTTTCGCCTTCCGGCCGGCCGCGCCGCTTGCTGTCGAGGTGCTTCACCAACACGCGATCAAACTTCAGGCCCTGTGCCGCGGTGGCCAGATCGCTGATGTCTTCGTCACTGCGGTCACCGGCCTGGCCGACCACCAGCAGCCGACGGCCCGCGGGAAGTTCGGCCGCCAATTCAACCAGCGCCTCCAGCCCGTGGGGGTTGTGGGCAAAATCCAATAGCACCTGAACGCCTTCCACATCGAAGAGATTGGCTCGTCCGGGATTGTCCTCCAGTGTAAGGTCGCGCAAGCCGCGCCCTACAGCCTCCAGGGGAATACCCAGCGCGAACCCCAGCGCCGCGGCACCCAGGGCGTTGGCGATATTGTGCCGGGCCGCACCCCCGAAACAGATGGGAATCTGCTTGATCGTCGCCACCGGCTCTAACTCGCGGCCTCTGCGCAGCACAATCCGGCCCCGGTTCAGCGTAAAACTCTTCCCCCCGGCGGCCTCATGCGCTCGCAGGATGGCATTTTGTGGATCAGGGCTGAACCAGACCAGTTCGGCACAAGTGTTTTCGGCTCGCTCCACCAACAGCGGGTCATCGGCATTAAGAACCAGAGTGCCGCTGCTATCCAGGGCCCGGGTAACCACCCATTTAACATCCGCCAGTTCATTCACATCCTGAACGCCAAATTCACCGATGTGGTCGGCAGCTATGTTGGTGATCAGCGCCACATCAGCCCGGTCCAGCGCCAGACCCCGGCGCAGCAACCCACCCCGGGCTGTCTCTAAAACAGCGAGTTCGCAGCGCTGATCGCGCAACACCGTACGCGCACCCTGGGGTCCGGCGTAGTCGTCCCGATCGATGATTTCGTCGCCTACAGCAAGCCAGTCTGTGGAACTGACACCGGTGACCAACCCGGCGGCCCGACCTATAGAAGCCAATAGTCTCACCGTCGTGGTCTTACCGTTGGTTCCGGTGACCAGTGCGACGGGAATACTACCGAGCGCGCCCCAGTCGACATCGTCTGGATGCGGCAACTCAGCCAGATCCCAGCACTGGCTGTGCTTGCCGAGACCCAATGAAACCTCATCGGTGTCGAGAACAGTGGGTAAGCCGCGCTGCTGCGCCGCGTCCATAAGGCGCCGCAGTCGCGGCCGCTCTTCATCGCGGGCTTCAACGCGAAGTTGTCGAGCCGCTCGCTGCAGCAACTGCCGCTGCCCGCCCTGCAGCATGTCTCGCGCGGCGTCCCAGGCGGTCTCGTTGATCTCGGTCGCTGTGTACAGGGCATCCACGGGTGCAGAGACAGCGAGACTGGCGCCGCCAGCAAAACGGCGCACACAACACTGCTCTTCGTCCCAACCGAGTTCATGGAGTATTTTGAGTACCGACTGCCGCCAGGCACCGACCACCAGGTCCGGGTCCAGGTCGCCGAAGTCGATATCAATAACTGCACCCTGCCGTTCCCAGATGAGGTTCGGGCCGGTGAGACGGCGGGAATCAAGCAAGCGCACGACGGGCCTCCGAAGCAGGTTCAGTCCTCGGATTCACGAGCGATGCGCACGCCGCGTTCATCGCGGATCAACTCCAGTTCATCATCATAGGAGAAATCGCCAAAAAACTCCGCGGGAATATCCAGTGTCTTACTCTCGGTCGCACTCGCCACAACATCCTCGCCCGGCTCAAAATATATGACCTGCTTCCAGCTGCGCGCCACGTTATCCGCGAGCAGAAGCACCAGGTCGCCACTACGGGCCATACCCATTGCGGTCGCATTGGCTTGTTCCTCATGCTCGATGATTTCAATCGCTGCCGGATCGACACCACCGGCAATCAGACCATCGCGCAACATCTCCGGCACCTCCCTCGGCTCACGCCCCCGCAGATTGTCGTCCCTGCGGCAGATATAATGATCAAAATGTCCGGCAGCGATCTGGGCCACCTCCGTGACATCCTCGTCTCGACGGTCGCCGGGCATGGTCAGTACCACGATCTTGCGGCCGCTGACTTCAAACCGATCGACCACGCCACATACCATAGATACCGCTGCGGGATTGTGCGCGTAATCGAGTATGACTTTGAACGGCAGTTTGTCGTAGACGTTGAGGCGCCCGGGTGACTGGAAGAACGTGCTGTCGAAAGTACGCAGTCCGTGCCTGATGTTTTCCAGATCTATATGCATATGATAGGCCAGCGCTGCGGCGAACATGGCGTTTTGCACATTATGCAGTGCGCGGCCCTCCAACGTGGCGGGAATGAGGTGAGTCCACAACAGGGGAATGTTGTGCCCGTTCTCGTCATACAGGGTGATCATATTTCCGTTGATCCCATGCTCCAGTACCAGCGCAGTACCGCCCGCCTTGATATGTTCACGCACCAGGGGGTGGTTGCGATTCATGGTCACGTAACAGAGTTTCTCCGCCGTACAATAGTCCGCCATCTGCAGACACAGGGCGTCATCGGCGTTGAGAACGGCCGCATCTTCGGCGACCTCAACCACCACGCGCTTTACCTCCGCCAGGTCTTCGATGGTCTCCACGCCCTTCATGCCCAAGTGATCCGCCGATATATTAAGGCACGCCGATACATTGGAACTGCGATACCCGAGGCCACTGCGCAATATACCGCCGCGGGCTGTCTCCAGAACTGCCGCATCAACCGACGGGTCGCGCAGCACGATCTGGGCCGCAGTCGGTCCGGTCATATCGCCGGAAACCGAGAGGCGGCCATCGATGTAGACGCCATCGGTGCTGGTGGTACCTACCGTCAAACCGGCCATCTTCAGGATGTGACTGAGCATGCGCGACGTCGTTGTCTTGCCGTTGGTGCCGGTGATAGCGGCGATAGGAATATGCCATTTGCTCCCCTCGGGGAACAGCATATCAATAACCGGCTCAGCCACTTCCCGGGGCTCACCCTCGGAAGGCGCCACGTGCATGCGAAACCCCGGGGCGGCATTGCACTCACAAATACCACCACCCACTTCACGGTAGGAACGGGTGATATCCGTGGTGATGAAATCCACACCACCCACATCCAGCCCCAACGCCAAAATGGAGCGCTCGGCCATAATCCTGTTGTCCGGATGAATCACATCGGTAACATCGACGGCGGTGCCGCCGGTACTCAGATTGGCGGTGGGCTGCAGATAGACAATCTCGCTCTCAGCCGGGACGCTATCCACAGCGTAATCGTAGGCCGCAAGCATCCGCTCCGCAGCCGCATCGAGGCTGATACGCGTCAGAACCTTCTCGTGACCGACACCGCGCCGTGGGTCTTCATTCACCAGAGCGACCAGTTCCTCTACGGTATGTCGTCCATCGCCCACCACGTGCGCGGGAACCCGCTTTGCAGCCGCTACCAGTTCCCCATTAACCACCAGCAGCCGGTGATCCAGACCCTCGAGGAAGGTCTCAACAATCACGCCGTCGCTGTGCTCTTTCGCTTTGTCGTAAGCCTTTTCCAACTGGGACTCATCAGTGATATCGGTGGTCACGCCCCGCCCGTGATTCGCGTCAAGTGGCTTGAGCACCACCGGATAGCCAATGCGCTCGGCTGCACTCAAGGCGCGGCGCAACCGGTAAACCAGTGCCTGGCGAGGCACCGGCAAGCCAAGATCCCCCAGAATCCGGTTGGTCTCTTTCTTGTCAGAAGCCAGTTCCACGGCGATGTGCTGGGTCTCGCTGGTGATAGTCGCCTGCAGGCGTTTCTGGAACCGTCCGTGTCCCAGCTGCAACAGGCTGTGCTCGTTCAGACGTATCCAGGGGATACCTCTGCCCTCCGCCGCTTTTACCAGCGACGCCGTGCTGGGTCCAAGATCACGCTTCTGACAGGCCCGAATAAAATCATCGCGGCGCACGGCAAAATCAAAATCACCGGGCGTGTCCTCGGGCTGCAGGGATTCAGGCAGCAGAGAGTGGAGCAGATCCAGCCCCAGGTGCCCCGCCTCAATACCTGCATATTCGCTCTCGTACTGATAGACCATGTCGTACTGGCCACGGGCATCGGTGGAGCGCGTCTTGCCAAAACTGACATCCGCTCCGGCCGCACTTTGCAACTCCAGCACCACATGCTCCAGGACGTGTCCCAGCCAGGTACCATCATCTTCCAACATGCGGCGAATGAACCCACCGGGCTCGCGGTAAGAACAACCATGATCGGCGAGACCGGGCAATTGTTCGACCAAACGGTTGACGAAATCCTCACCCAGTCTGCCGGTAGGCCAGTCCTCCAGCTCACCCAGGTCGACCGTGTGACGGATCACCGGGAAAAGTGCGTAGACATTGGGTCCTCGGTAGACACTGGTATCGACGAACTTCATTACTTATCGCTCCGCTGGGCGCTGACTGAAAAAACACTTTAACCCGTCCGCTGGCCGCATGGAAGAACCGAACGAGATTCGCAAAATGATGGCCGATCGACGATAATGCACGACTTATGAGTCAGCGGTCTACTGGAGAGCAACTTGATTCAACGCAGTTCCGGGCAGCCCGGTCCGCTGGCATTAATCGGCGGGCGGTTCGAGACAGACAATCAGGCGCTGTTTGAGGCGCTGAAACCCTTGTGCCAAGGCCGAATTGCGGTCCTGTCCATGGCATCCGGCTACCCTCTGGAAGTCGGCCAGGAGTTGGTCGACGATTTTCTTCACTACGGTTTCGAAGCGGAGTTGATACCCATTTTCTGGGAGCAGCGTGAAACCTCGGCGTTCGACCCCGGGCTGGTGGACCAGCTGGCTCGCTACGGCAGCGTGTTTTTCAGTGGCGGCGACCAGACCCGAATTGTCGAAACCCTGATCCAACAGGGCGCGGAAACACCGGCGCTTTCCATGATCAGGAATAATCATCGGCTGGGCGGTTTAGTGGCAGGCACCTCGGCAGGGGCGGCCATCATGTCGGGGCCAATGATACTCAGCGGCACATCGCTGAATGCTCTGAGCGCCGGGGTTTCCCCGGACGCAGCATCTGACGAAGACGCGTTTCGCCTGGGCAGCGGCCTGGGCTTCTTTCACTGGGGCCTCGTCGATCAGCATTTCTTGCAGCGGGGAAGAATCGGGCGCCTCCTGGCCGGCGCCAGGGCGCTGGATCAGCCCATGGCCTTTGGTATCGATGAAAACAGCGCACTGCTGGTGGAAGGCGACCGGGGTCGCGTGGTCGGGGAAACGGGCGCTGTGTTTCTGGATCTCCGCAAGGCCCGCTACGACTGCGATGGCTACGACATCAGCGGCGTCAGTATTTCCTATCTGGATGACGGCGACAGCATCGACCTCGCCCGCGGCAAGCCATTACCTGCCACGGACAAGAAACGGGTACGCGTCTCCCGCGCCTCTTATCGCCGCCCGGCACCCGTGCGCCGCGCCGCGTTCGCCAGCTATGCGATCCATGATCTCCTGCTGCGGCTGGCGGAGGGTGACCCAGCCTATTACCAGCACGACAGCGCCCTGGCCTACGATGAGCACCGCGAGCAACAGATTTGCGTGGAGTTGACGCGCTTCCCCAGGCGATCCCGCGCCCTAAGGTCAGTTCGCGACGGCGACATCCGCTATTCGGCACTGCACTTCGGCGTCCGTATCAGGTCCTGTCCTCTACCCCGATCACAGCGCCCTGCAAGCAGCACCACTGTGCTGCCGCCGGACCCTATCCCCACCGCGCGGCTGGTATTACTGGGCAACTCACCTCTGAAGTGGCATGTTGACCAGCTACCGGCCCTGCGCCAGGAACTGCGTGAACCCGTAGCGGTTCTCCCTGTGGCAACCGCTGAACCACAGCGGGTAGCGGCCGAATATCTGGCATGGCTGCACGGTATCGGCATACGCGCTGAGCTTGTCGACATCTCCCTGTCCAATATTGAGCGCGCCAGCAGAGATCGTGCTCTGCTCAAGCGTATTGGTGACGCTGGCAGCCTGCTGATCCCCGGTGGCGATCAACGGCAAATGACAGAAACCCTGCTCCACTGCGCGGAAGCCACACCGGTGTTGCACGCCATCGTCAGTGCCTATGAACGAGGCGTACCCCTGATTGGAGTCGCGGCAGCGGCCAGCGCGTTCGCGGAGCGCATGATCGTTGAAGGCGACAGTGAGGCGGCGCTTCGTCATGGCGCCTCAGAAGACGCTGGCTTTTCCGGTGTTGTGGTCGAGCAGGGTATCGGCCTGACCACCTTCGGGCTCATTGACCAAAATTTCCAGAGCCGCCATCGCCTCGGCCGTCTGCTGGTTGCCAGCGCCAGCCAGCGGGTCAGATACGGATTCGGTCTGTACGAGGAATCAGGGCTGGTCATCGTCGGAGGTCGGCGCAGCCTGCAGAGTATAGGCAAGACGGGCGTTCTGGTGGCCGAATTAGACAACGATCGGGTGTGCCTGCAGCCCCCTCAGTTCGCGACCGAGGGAATCCGACTGCATTTCATTGAGGCTGGCGGCAGCTTTCATCTGGATACCGTGGCCGCCGATGCCATGGCAAATAGCGAGTCGGGCGCGGCAATGCTGGAAAAGGCCATCGCGGATCTCGCCCGGGACTACAACGCCACCCTGCCGCCTGGCTCGGTGCCGGTGGACCGGAGCGATCTGAGGTCCGCCCTGCTCAGCGCGACCCACCTGCACTGAACACAGGGAAGACGGCCAGGACTGATCATTGATGGAAACGCTGGAAACACCCCGTCTCTGGATCGATGAATTGCGCCCAGAGGATGCGGGCGCCCTCCTGCAGCTGCTCAATGACCCTGATTTTATAGAACAGATCGGCGACCGGAACGTGCGCAGCCTGGATGATGCCCATCGTTTTCTGCGCACTGGTCCCCAGGCCAGTTATCGTGAACACGGCTTCGGCATGTTCGCAGTGCGCAGCCGCGCCGCGGCAGAGTTTCTCGGTTTGTGCGGCCTGGTCCGACGGACGGAACTGGAGACCGTCGATCTGGGCTACGCGTTTCTACCCTCGGCCCGCGGCCAGGGTTTTGCGCTGGAGGCCGCCCGGCGGGTGCTGCGCTACGCCCATGACGAGCTGCACTTCACGCGCCTGCTGGCAATCGTAAACCCGGGCAACCTGCCCTCGCAGGCTCTGCTTAAAAAGCTGGGAATGCGACATGAAAAGATGATACGACTGGATCCGGAGAAAGCAGAACTGTGCCTTTATGCCTGGACGGCAACACCCGGTGAACCACCCCCGCTCTGAAGGCGTACAGCTCTGGAACCGTGTCACCCACCCCGTGGGCGCAAGCACGCAATAAGTTTGCCCTCTGATAACGAACCCCGGAGATACACAGATGAAACTTTTTCCCGCATTACTGCTCACCCTCTGCGCTGTGACCGCCATGCCTGCACAAGCCGACCTGGAGAAGCTCAGGCAAGCCATCGGCGGCGACCAGCGTACGCCCGAATGGACCGCAAGAGACCGCTACAGGCACCCCTCGCAAACTCTGCAATTATTCGATATTCAGCCGCA
Source organism: uncultured Gammaproteobacteria bacterium (assembly GCA_963840725.1). Classification (GTDB taxonomy): domain Bacteria; phylum Pseudomonadota; class Gammaproteobacteria; order Pseudomonadales; family Halieaceae; genus CAVWDU01. Next base: position 357,545 of record CAWIZY010000004.1, read on the forward strand.
GCACACAGTGGTAGAGATCTGGCCGGGGGGAGGTTGGTACACAGAAATTCTGGCCCCTTACCTGCGCGACGAAGGCAAGCTGATTGCAGCCCACTATGATGGCAGCGATACCCAGGCCAGCTATCGTCCACGCTCCCGGGCAGCATTCGAGAAAAAACTGGCCGCCAGCCCCGAGAACTATAGCAAGGTGGAGGTCAGCTCTCTGATGCTCGATGAGCAGACCGCCAGCGTGAAAATAGCCGCTGCCCCGCCGGCGTCCGTCGACCGGGTGGTCACGTTCCGCAACACCCACAGTTGGCGTGCGAGCGGCACCACCGGGGCCGTTTTAGCGCACCTGTACGACATACTGAAGCCCGGTGGTAAACTGGGTGTTGTGCAGCATATGGCAGACTCTGATCAGGACTGGCTGTCGGAAAACATTGGATACATAGGGAGAGAGTGGCTGATCGCACAGGCACTGGCTGCGGGTTTTACCCTGGAGGCAGAGGGATTCTTTAACCGCAATCCGCTGGATAACAAACGTTACGCGAAAGGGGTATGGCAGCTGCCACCCACACTGCAGGACCTGAAGACGGATGCCGAGAAAGCGCCCTTCCTGGCAATCGGCGAAAGCAACCGGATGACGCTGGTGTTCGCCAAGCCTTTGTAATCAGGCAGCCGTGCCGCAACAGCACCAGGAACGACTACCGCCCCCCGCAGAAATGCCGGGGGGCCAGCTCTGCGTAGCCGCACGACAGTTGCCGCTGCAGCTGCCAAGCCACAGGAAAAGCCATGGCCAACAAACTGCCCTTTGCAAAGATCCGACCCGTTGAAAGCCTTGACCTGCTGTCGCAAAGTGAAATGGTCAGCCTGGCCAACGCAGACCAGGAGGTGCACCAGCTTTTTCGACGCTGCGCCCTTGCGGTACTCAATACCGGAGCCGATACCGATGACGCCGAGCAGCTCTACGCCCAGTACTCTGACTTTGAGGTGCGGGTGGTCTCAGAACCCAGGGGCGTCAAGCTGGAGCTATACAACGCCCCGGCCCAGGCCTTCGTCGACGGAAGGATGATTCACGGGATACGCAGTCACCTGTTCACCGCCTTGCGCGACATTGTATTCATCCATCATAAACTGATGGCAGAGGGGAGCTTTGACGTCAGCTCGAGCGCAGGCATCACCGACACCGTGTTCCGGATCCTGCGCAATGCAGGCATCGTCAGCAGCAACGTGCAGCCCCGTTTGGTTGTGTGCTGGGGCGGCCACTCGATCTCCCGACCCGAGTACGAATTCACCAAAGAAGTTGGCTACCAGCTGGGCCTGCGCGGCATGGATATCGCCACGGGCTGTGGTCCTGGTGCCATGAAAGGCCCCATGAAAGGCGCAACCATCGCCCACGCCAAGCAGTTCAACCAAGAGAGCCGGTTTATCGGGATATCGGAGCCCGGCATTATAGCTGCGGAATCACCCAACCCACTGGTGAACAAACTGGTGATCCTGCCGGACATCGAGAAACGGCTGGAGGCATTTGTGCGCCTCGCCCATGGGGTAGTGGTATTCCCGGGCGGCGCGGGCACGCTGGAGGAAATTCTCTACTTACTTGGCGTTAAAATGGACCCATCCAATCAGCAGATGCCGCTGCCCATTATACTGGCTGCAGGCATGGACAGCGCCGACTACTTCACCCGAATAGACCATTTTCTGCGTTCGGTGTTTGGTGAGGAGGTGGCAGAACACTATGACATTATCATTGGCGACCCGGTGGGCGTCGCCAGAAAACTGAAATCCGCGATCAGGCACGTTCGTGATCACCGAATTCGGCAACAGGAGTCTTTTGGTTTCAACTGGGGCCTGACTATCGCCGCTGCGCTGCAGTATCCCTTCAACCCCACCCACGCCAACATGAGCGAGCTAGCCCTGCATCGGCAACAGCCTCGCAGCACCCTGCTGGCAGAACTGCGGCGGGCGTTCTCGGGTATAGTTGCCGGCAACGTCAAGGAGTTCGGGATCCAGGCGATAGCCAACCAGGGTCCCTACCAACTCAGTGGCGACCCGGACATCATTGACAGTCTCGACGCTTTGCTCAATGTGTTCGTGAGTCAGGGGCGCATGAAGCTGGATACCGCAAACTACACGCCCTGCTTTGAATTCGCTCACTGACTGCACATCGCCTGCGCCGTCTCTGCCAGTCTTGCACCTGGCCCCAGCCCCGGCAGGAACGCTCCCAACTGAAGTCAGAACTTTAGGCCTGAGTCCACAATAAAGCACCGAAAAGTCCAGATAAAAACCCCGCAGCGCACTGCCTCGCGCAGCTAAACCAATAGCCTGCCATGCCAACATGATCGCAACAGTCACGCTTTGCAACAGAGTTCACAAATCGCCGGTTTTATTGGGAACTGAATCTCCCTTTAGGCTATTGTCTCGCAAGGGCAATAACACTAGAACAACAGGGAGCCGGGTCGAGAACATGCTCTATACCCTTAGAATCTATACAGCCGACCTGGAAGCAGGCATGTTCGTCAGCGGACTCGATCGCCCCTGGCTGGACACCTCGTTTGTCGTCCAGGGATTCCGCATCGAAAACCAGGACGAAATCGACCGCCTGCGCGAGTTGTGCGAGTACGTCTATGTCGATTGCCAGAAAAGCCATCAGGCGGCCAGCGTTTTACAGCGCAAAGTCAGAGTTGAAAGACCGCGGGAGCCGCTGGAACGCATTTTTTCCGGGCGTCCGTTAAAGCCCTATGATGATGCCACCGCGCTGGGAGAAGAGTTTCCCAAGGCGCAAGTGGCGCTGGAGACCCTGGTCGAAGATATCTCGGAAATTTTTGACCATGTCAGCGACCATGGCACCCTCAATATGCTGCGTCTGAAGCGATCTGTTGATCCAATCCTGGACAGCATCAGCCGCAATCCGGACGCCTGCCTCTGGTTGACCCGTCTCAAGCAACATGATGAGTACACCTATCAGCACTCTCTGAGCGCCTCTATCTGGGCAGTCGCCCTCGGTCGACAAATCGGTCTGCACCGCAGGGATCTGCGCTCACTGGCAATTGGCGGACTGCTGATGGACGTGGGCAAACTGTGGGTTAGACCCGAACTGCTGCGCGCGGCCCGCGAACTGACCGAGGCTGAATTCCGCGAGGTGCGAGAGCACGTTCGCTACGGCGTCAAGTTCGCTCAGGAAAACGGCGTGATGAACCAGGACGTTCTCGATATGGTCGCCCACCACCACGAGCGTTACGACGGCACTGGCTATCCGCAGGGTCTGTCAGGAAAAGCCATCCCGGCCGTTGCGCAAATAGCCGGTATCGTGGACACCTATGACGCCCTGACTACTGACCGGGGCTACGCGAATGCTATTTCACCATCCAGTGCGATCAAATTATTGTATGAAGCACGCGATGTCGGCTACCAGGCCGAACTGGTGGAAGCTTTTATTCAGGCGGTGGGCATCTACCCGGCCGGAACACTGGTGGAGCTCTCGTCGGGAGAAGTGGGCGTAGTCGTCGCCGAGTCCCGAACCCGGCGTCTGCGACCCAAAGTCATGATCCTGCTGGACCACAAACAGCGAAAACTGCCAGAACCACGGACGGTGGACCTGCTGGAGCAGGCAGATAAACAGGGTAACGATGCCTTGTCCATTGTCAAAAGCCTGGAGCCCGGGGCATTCGGCATCAGCTTTTCCCAGAGCGAAATTCGGGAGGCCTCACTGGACTAGGGCACCTCTGAATAATGGCAATCGCGCTCAGCGGAGCTCTGAAGCGTTCAGAGCAAGGCGCGTCGCGCAGGTAATGGCCGTAACCCTTGGCAAGCGGCGCAACGCAGATAGAACATCAACAACCTGCCAGGGGCTGCGGTCTCGCGAGTCGCACAACCTCCTCCGCCAGAACCTGTGCCGCGTCGAGAATCGGCACTCTGGTGTCAACACCATCGGCCAGGATCGAGAGCTCCGTGCAGGCAATGACGATCGCATCGCAGTCCTGCGCAAGCAGGTCAGCAATCGCTGCGGCGACGATCTGCTGACTCTCGGGCCCGTCGGCCTTCGCCTTAACAGCTCGAATCAATGCCATCACATGCTGTTGGTGGTTCGCCTGCGGGAACACCGCCTCAAGCCCGCGGCGGGCGAGGCCCGGACCGTAAAGGTCTATTTTCTGCACGGCCGACGAAGCCAAAAGGCCAATACGCACCGCGCCGGGAAACCGCTCTGACAGCGCATCTCCCACCGCCTCAATCAGATTGATCACCGGCACCTCAACCTGGCCGGCGAGTTCCGCGTAGTAATGGTGTGCCGTGTTGCAGGGCATTGCCAACAGCTCCGCCCCGGAGGCGACCAGTCCACGCGCCATGGCCACGAGCGATGGGGCAGGGTCCAGTCCGCTATCCTCAAGCAGCGCCCCTATCCGGGAAGGCACCTTGGGGTTGTTGTCCACCAGGATACGCAGGTGGTCGCCATCATCGGCGACCGGAGTCAGTTCGATAATGCGCTGCAGCAGGTCCACCGTCGCCGCGGGACCCATGCCGCCGATGATACCAACGACCTTGTCTGGCGCGCCCATCAACCCGCCCCTGATAAACAGCTCACAGGGATTTGGCCAACGCCCGCGCCGCACTCAGCTTGGAGTGAAAATCCTTGTTGCCCGCAGCGGAGGCCCCCGGTTGACTGGAAAACCAGGCCATCACCGTGTCGGCCTTGCGATTGACATAGATCACTTGCCCGTGAATACCAACAGCGCAATATTCACCGGACTCAGGGTCCAGCACCCACCACATATTGTGATAGGCAACCCAGGGGTCGTCGCCATATTTCGGGTTGGCGGCCATCGCTGCCTGCAAACCCTCCGGCACCGCCAGCGTGGCGTCTATCCAGGTCTCGGGAATCACCTGCACCCCATAAAACTTACCGCCATCCCGCACCATCATGCCAAAGCGGGCCGCATCCCGCAGCGTGGAATTCATTCCCCCCGTGGCCACGGGCATAAAGGCGCGGTCTACCGCGATATAGGCATCATGTTCGGCGCCAATCTTCGACCATACGGTGCGCTGCAAAAAGTCCTGCAGTGGCTCGCCAGAGATTCGTGCAATCAGCCAGCCCAGCAGATCAGCGTTGCTGGAGTTATAGTCGAATCCCGCACCTGGCAGCACCGTAGGGTCGGGTTTGATGTAGTGCGCCAGAAAATCATGTACGCCGTAGATCTCGCTCTCTTCGGGCCGGGCATCGGCGGCACCGGGAAGCCAGCCCATATTCAGCGCCGGTGCGTAGACTCGGGCAAAGTCGGAATCCTGGTCGGTGTAATTCTCTTTGAAATCGATCGCAGTGGCGTGGTCCAGCGCCTGCTGAATGGTCACTCGCTCAAAGCCACTACCCTTGAGTTCTGGAATGTAGTCCGCGGGGGACGCCTTCAGGTCCACCTTATTCTCAGCTACCAGCAGCCCGAACGCGGTACTTACCAGCGACTTGGTCATTGAGAACCAGATATGCTGGCTGTGCGGACCAAAGCCATTGAAATAACGTTCGTGGAGCAAACGACTGCCTTGCATCACTACCACACCATCGGCGTAGTTGGCCTTGAACAAGTCGTCAAAGGTCTGCTTGCGGCCTAGCAAATCGGTAAATTCCCGCTCCCCCAACTCCGGCCGCAGCGGACCTCGCAGAGGTCGAATGTCACCCTCTCGGGGAATCATGACCACATTGAGCGGTGCGCCCGCATTGCGAAACGCCCAGCGGCTGAAAGGATGTTCACGGTAATTGGCCATCGTGACCTGCGACTGGCGCTGGGGCGGCACCCCCTCCATAACAGCATCCGAACTCTTCGCGACTGCGACAGCTGCGGTTGAGGGTAGCAAGGCCAGAATCACAAAAAAGGCCGGGATATGTCTCATAATTCGTTCTCCAATCAGATACCGAGGCAGCAGTCGCGATCAGTGATCTCCAACCTATGTAAAGGCAGCCCAGAAATTAAAGACCAGCGTACCCAAAAACGTGCCCAGGGCGTAGCCTAAAACCCCGACCAGGATTCCCGGCGTGACCAGGTCTCGCCAACCCCGGGTGGCCGCCAGCGCTGGCGCAGTCGTCGCGCCCAGCACCGCTGCGTTGGAGGCAACAATCAACTCCGGCAGGCTCAGCCTGAACACAGCACCCACGGTAAAAGTAACCAAAGCGTGCACGATTAATAAGATTACCACCAGCGCAATGAGTAGCGGCGCCACCTCCACCATCGCAACCAGGTCCGCTCCCGCCGCTATCGCCGTAAAAAAGACGAATGAGAGCGCCACTCCCAGCTCGAAGCTACCGGCCAATCTGCGGGCAAGACCCGGGAACACAGTCGCCAATCCCAGCGCGAGACTGGTGATTATCACGTAGCGCCACCCGGAGCCGCCCCACAAGCCCACCAGACCGTCACCGACGGCAACGATCACCAGGGCGGCGGCGAGAGAAAGGCACAGTGACATGGCGGTGATGTCAGGCGCGGTGGGCTCAGACCTCACCGGGCTTGCGGTATGGGGAGGAAAGCGTCCAGCTAACCAGGCCCACCCGGGCAGCAGTGCGAGGAAACCCAGATAGACCGCGCTGAACAAATTGTCGGCCGCAGTGGCCGCAGAAAAAAATGACGAATCATTTTTGAGTCCGGTCAGCTCGCCCAGTGCCGCGTAGTTAACCGAACCCCCGATATAGGTGGATGTGAACAGTCCTGCAATAGCTGCCTCGCGCTGCTGCGGCGCCAGCGCCGCGGCGCTGCCCAGCGTTTCAAGGTCAAGAGCAAGGACCGCCACCGTGACACCGGCAATCGTCCCCACACTGGCCAGCAGGAACGCAGCGGTCATACGCGTGGTCTCAAACAGGATCCGGCGCAGATCGGCCTTGAACAGAAACAGCGGAATCAGTACCGGCACAAAGTAGCTGAAGACGAAATCGTAGGCCGCAGCCTGGTGAGGGATTAGCCCTAGATTGGCGGCGATGATGGCGCCGAGAATCGCCAGCACAGTGCCGGTCACCTGGGCGCCCAACCGGGTTTTCTCAAGCAAAAAAGCAACACCAGCGATCGCGAACAATGCTGCCATCAGTGCAATATGGTTATCTGCAGCGATCCCGATCATCACGCTCCACTCAGCATGCACTGATCACAGCAGCAGGCTTTCCATAAAACAACACAACCGCTACACGCAGGCAACGGCAATCCGGCGAGCGGCAGTCCCCGCCAGCTGCGCTGCCGCGCGTCATCAATCAACCGCGCGCCAATTAGCTCATACAGAAGACGTTGAGTTTGTTGCCGTCAAGGTCACGAAAGTAGCCTGCGTAAAACCCCTCTCCTCTGGGTCCCGGGGCACCCTCGTCTGCAGCGCCCAGTGCCATGGCTTTGGCGTAGACCTGATCGACCAGTTCCTTGCTGTCCACCGCTATGGCGGCCATAACGCCGTTGCCGATGGTTGCGGCGTTACCATCAAAGGGTCGGGTGATACACAATGCGCCACCCTCTCCGGGAGAGGCCCAGGCCACGAAACCTTCCTCCTCCATCATCCGGGTCCCACCGACCTCTGCCAGTAGTTCATCGTAGAATTTACAGGCTCGTTCCAGTTCGTTGGTACCGAGCGTAGTGTAGCCGATCATGATATGCACTCCTGCAGCCAGACGTGCCCTCAGCATAGTGCAACTGAACGGGCACTGCCATATTCAGCGTCGGGCAGACATGCCACAGCCAACTCTGCTGCCCACTCAAGGCGATGCGCCACCGCAGCACCGGGAGAATGTCCCGGTTTATCCACCGTGACAGCATCACCCTGTCTAGCCTATAGTGTCCCTCTGTAAGGCCAATAGACGCCCCGCAAGCGCAATGCACTGCGTCCGGTCTACCCGAGGGATTATGATTCTGCACTTCATGCTCCGGCACATCATGCGCCTGTGTTGCAGGTTGCGGGAGATCGTGTCTAGCGTAAGTCCGCCAATCCGTCCGCTCGTTCACTGCACTGCGGCCGCCTCGGTGCTGCTCACCGCAACCCTGGCGTCGGCTGCCAACCCCGATCCAAAAAAACTGATCGAAAAGGCCATGGAACAACAGCGCGGACTCAGCTCCCGGTCCTCGGTTACCATGACTATTCAGCGGCCCGACTGGCGGCGCAGCATGACCCTGGACAGCTGGACTGCTGGCAATGAACAGTCGTTGATTCGGGTCACAGCACCCGCCAAGGACGCTGGCAATGGCACCCTGCTGCTCGATGACAACATGTGGTCCTATGCGCCCAGGATAAATCGGGTGGTCAAGGTGCCAGGCTCCATGATGGGACAGAGTTGGATGGGATCCGATTTGTCCAACAAGGACATAAGCCGTTCCACCGATTTGATAGACCAGTATCAACACAAGCTGTTATCCACACGACAGCAGGACGGACACAGCCTGTACGTGATCGAGTCCGTTCCGCACGAAGAGGCACCGGTAGTCTGGGGCAAAGAGGTCATTACCTTGCGCGACGACTACGTGCTATTGGAGCACCAATTCTGGGACCAGGATGGTGTGCTGGTGAAGCGTTTCACCACCACCGACATTCGGGAGATGGACGGCCGTCAGGTGGCCGCCACAATGCGCATGCAGCGGCTGGACAAGACTGATCAGTGGACCGAGATTCAGATCCACAGCGTTGATTTTGACCTGGAGCTGCCTGCCAATTTGTTCACTCTGTCCAATCTTCGTAACCCGCGCCGGTGAACGTCACCTGGCGGTTGGCCTGGCGTAACCTGTGGCGGCACGGGAGGCGAACCTGGCTTACCGTGAGCGCCATGATCTTCTGCAACGCGCTGTTGATCTTCATGATCTCGCTGCAGTTGGGCTCCTATACCATGATGATCGATGGCACGCTGGCTGCCCTCTCCGGACACCTGCAGATTCAGCACCCCGACTACAACACGGAGCCCCGCATGCGGGATAGCGTGGCCGGTGGGGTGTCACTGGCAGAAAACTTGCGCGCCGCGACCGGGATTGAGTCGATCGCCGCCCGCGCCAGCAGTTTCGCCCTGGCCTCCAGCGAGGAGCGCTCCTTCGGCATGCAGATTATCGGAGTCCAGCCGCACTTCGAGCCGCTGGTGTCTTCCCTGCCGGGTCTGGTCAGTGAGGGTCGTTATCTGCGCAACCACACGGCGGCGGAGATCGTCCTCGGCTCGGTGCTGGCGCGCAATCTCAAAGTCAGTCCGGGCGATGAGATCACTTTCATGGGTACCGGGAGGGACGGCTCCTTCGCCGCTGGCATCGCGACACTCGTGGGCATCGTCCACAGTGGCGCACTGGAGCTGGATCGCGCCCTCGCGGAGGTACCGCTGGCGTACTTCTCCGAAGTGTTTGCCATGAATGACGAGGTCCACAGCCTGGTGATTAAACTGCCAGCGCTCGCTGAAGTGGACCAGACCAGGCTGAGGCTCGAGCCACTGTTAAATGGCTCAGGCCTCGCTGTCAGGGACTGGGACGAACTTCAGCCCGGCTTGCGCCAGGCCATTCAGGCTGACCTGTTCAGTGCCTTCTTCATGTACGGCGTCCTCATTGCACTGGTGGCATTCAGTGTGCTCAATACCCAATTGATGTCGGTACTGGAGCGTACCCGTGAGTTTGGCGTGATGTTATCTCTGGGCGTCAGGCCGGGGGCTCTTGGCCGCCTGGTGCTGCTGGAGACCGCATTAATGTCATCGCTAGGCCTGGTCCTGGGCTGTGCCCTGGGCAGCACGATCAGTGCCTGGTTCAATCGCAAGGGTTTCTATATCCCCGGCATGGAAGAGGCCATGGCCCAGTACAACCTGCCCGGCAGTATCTATCCAGAATTGTCCCTGGTATCAGTATTCCTGGGCCCAGCGGTGGTGTTCCTCGGCGGATTGCTGGCGGCCGTTTATCCGGCGCTGCGTCTGCACAGCTTGCAACCAGTAGAAGCGATGAGAGCAAGCTGATGACGCGTGGGCCTACTCCTCAACTGAACATGCTGATAACGCTTGCTTGGCGCAACCTGTGGCGCAACTATCGCCGCACGTTGATCATGTTAGCAGCCATAAGCCTGGGTGTTTGGGCAATGATCATGTTCAGCGCATTTATGCGTGGGATGCTGGACGAGATGGTGCAGGGCGGCTTGCGCGCCTTGCCCGGAGAGGTGCAAATTCACCACCCTGACTATCTTCGGGACCCCAGCATCGTCAATAGCCTTGCGCAGCCAGGCAAGACCTTGCTGAACCGATTGAACAGTCCTCCCATCCTCGCCTGGACAACCCGCCTCAAGGTGCCCGCCATGGTCTCCAGTGAGCGTGACAGCCGCGGCATTACCCTGTTGGGGGTTGATCCGGCCGGTGAGATCGCGCTGGGGTTCCAGCCCGAGGACATCATCGCCGGGCGTTTCTTGAACTCACCCGCAGACTCCGGCGTGGTAATAGGACGCAAACTGGCCGAACGGTTGGCTACGGGCCTGGGCAAACGCGTCGTCATTTTGTCCCAGGACCCCGACAACGAGGTCGTAGATCGCGGCGTACGGATTGTCGGCATTTATCGGGCCCGCCTGCAGGCGCAGGAAGAGGTTTTCGTGTACACCGGCAGAGCGGCACTGCAGACCCTGCTGGGTGTGGAAAACCGAATCTCCGAGGTGGCCGTCACCGGCAATGATTTCCGCGCCGTGGACCCATGGTGGCGCAGCCTCGCCGAGGCTGCCGGCCCAGACCTGGAAACACTTCCCTGGATGCAACTGAACAGCTATCTGCACTCCATGCTCTCCGTTCAAGGGACAGTTAACCTGGTGCTGATGATTGTCATTTTCCTCGCTCTCTCATTCGGTCTCGTCAATACGCTGGTCATGGCTGTCTTCGAGCGGGTGAGGGAAATCGGGCTGAGTATGGCGCTGGGGATGCGGCCACGCTGGATTATCTATCAGGTTTTGCTGGAGAGTACCCTGCTGCTGGCCCTGGGTTTGTTGCTGGGCAATTTGCTCGCATTTGCCACGCTGATACCCTTACGAGACGGCATCGATATCTCGGTGGTTGCCGAGGGTCTGGAGATGGCCGGCATGGGCACAACGCTGTATCCACAATTGGCGCTGGAAGATATGTTGATGTCCACTGGCGTGGTGTTGATTCTGGGACTGCTGGCCAGCCTGCTGCCCGCCTGGCGCGCCTCGCGGTATCGACCGATAGAGGCTCTGAATAAAACCTGATGACGAGGCATCCGTGATCGCAGTCAAATGCAGCCATCTCAATAAAACGTTTAGCCAGGGTGAAGATAGCGTCAAGGGGCTGGACGATGTCTGCCTGGAAATTCGTGGCGGAGAGTTCGTCTGCTTGTCCGGGCCTTCAGGGTCGGGCAAAACCACGCTGCTGAATGCCATTGGGGGGCTGGATACGCCCGACAGCGGCGCTATCGAAGTCGGCGGACAGCGTGTGGATCGACTTGGCAAAGGCGCTCTGGCAGATATGCGACTGCACAGCATCGGCTTTGTATTTCAGGCCTACAACCTGATCCCGGTGCTCACTGCCCGGGAGAATATTGAGTTTGTGATGCAGGTTCAGGGTGTGCCCGGCGATGAACGACAGCGAAGATCGCGCGCCATACTCGCAGAGGTGGGCCTGGTCGGACTGGAAGATCGACGTCCGGCCCAGCTCTCGGGCGGGCAGCAGCAACGGGTTGCGGTGGCCAGGGCCATTGTCAGCGGACCTACTCTGGTGCTGGCGGATGAACCCACCGCCAACCTCGATTCCCACGCCGCGACTCAACTGATAGAACTCTTCGTATCGCTTAACAGGGAACGCGGCACCACATTTGTTATCGCAACCCACGACACCCGGGTAATGAGCTATTGTCGGCGCCTGATCCGCATGGTCGATGGCAAAATTACGGCAGACGAGGCCCAGTCGGGAGCCGGGAAAGCCCATTGATGCGCTGCCTGTTGACCATAGGGCTCCTATTCGCCTGCAGCGCACAAGGGCAGGTACTCGAACTCGGTGGCGGACGTGCCAGCGCTCAATACCTGCTGACCAGTTATCCGCCAGACAGTCTGTTCAGGGAGTTGCTGGATACCCCGGCTCATGACTTCAATGGGCAACTTCGGGTGCTCGTCGGCGGGGGAGCGGACCGCTGGCGTTGGCAGGCGGACTACCAGTTGGTCGCTCGTTACGGCGACACCGTCCCATTGGGACGGGAACTGGTCGGCACAGCGCTCAACCCAAACACGATAATCAATGACGATCGTCGCCTGATGAACCTCAGTCACAACATCACCGAGGGGGACGATGGCGTGCTTTTGCACCGCCTCGATCGACTACATGTGGGCTACACGGGTGACAAGACAGTTGTTCGGCTGGGAAGGCAGGCCGTCAGCTGGGGAAATGGCCTGATCTACAATCCGGTGGATTTTTTTAACCCCTTCGACCCCGCCGCCGTTGACCAGGAATTCAAAACCGGGGACGACATGCTGTATGGCCAGTTTCTTCAGGACAGCGGCAACGACTGGCAGCTCGTTTCTGTGTGGCGTCGCGACAATCAGGACCGCAACCGGGAACAGAAACAAGGTGAGCCAGACCCCGATGTCAACACACACGCCGTCAAGTATCACCGCTTTATTGGCGAGCAGGAAATAGACCTGCTGCTGGCCCGACATTACACCGACACTGTCGTCTCTCTGGGCGGTGTCAGCAGCTGGGGCGGGGCTATTGTTCGCGGCGACCTGATGATTACTCAAACGGACCGCGACACCTATACCAGTCTCGTCGCCAACCTCAGCTACGCCTGGACCGCATGGGACAGGAATACCAGCGCTGTCATCGAGTATTTTTTCAATGATTTCGGTCTCAGTAAACGCCACTATCCAGACTTGATCCAGTACCCGGATCTATTGCAACGCCTCAATCGCGGTGAGCTTTTCACTTTGGGGCGGCAGTATCTTGCTGCGGGACTCAGTATTGAGACCAGCCCGCTTACCCTGCTCTCTCCAAGCCTGTTTTTGAACCTGGAGGACGCTTCGGGACTGCTGCAGGTCATCGGTCAATACGATTTCCGGGAGGATTGGCAGCTGCGGGCCTCACTTGCATTACCCTTCGGACCCTCGGACAGCGAATTCGGTGGTTTCGAATCACCGGTGCCGGGCAAGGAAATCAGCAACGGTCCCGCTTTCGTTGCGCAGCTGGCCTTTTATTTTTGACCCGCCGTTAGCCCGCCGGGGGCGATCATCCGTATGGAAATCAGTCCGGTCAGCGCATCCGGATCCGAAGCGCAGGGCCCGCAATCGTCGTTTAATGCAATACCGTGCTGCGCGATACATGCCTGCTGGATGCCGTCGGTTTTTTTGCCTGCAGGCGACTTCTGGGGGATACGCGGCTGATCAGATGGCGTCGGTAGCCGGCGGCCTGGCGCAAGCCTTCCAGGGCCGGAAATCGCAACAACACCTGAACCACATCCTGAGCCAGAGCTGCTCGTGGCAAGCCCTCGTAGAGACCGAGAAAAGATCCCAGCATCGCCATCAGCGAGCGGGTCAGGTGCATATAATCACTGCGCACCACAACGCCCTGACGGGTCAGTGCAGTGGTCAGGTTAAGCGCCAATTCCAGCCGTTTCAGCAAGCCTTGCTGGCCCTCGCGATACACGGTCAACAGGAAATCATAACCCAGTGGTTTCAGCCCCGCTTCAGCCAGCACCGCTGCGACAACAGCCTCAAGTTCCTTCGCACACAACTTCCCGTCAGCGGCTTCATCACCGGGTACCGCACCAAGCTCCACGATGGCAGCGGCCACCGCAGCCGCATCGCCGGTCAGCACGGCGTGGAGATAACGCAGCGCTGGTCGCCAGATACCGCTCACATCCACTGTATTGCCCCAGTCGATAAAGAATAATCGTGCATCCTCACCGACCAGTACATTCCCGGGGTGCAAATCGCCGTGAAACTCGCGGTACACCAGCAGGTGGGAAATCACCGCATGCAGGAACATGCGGGCGGTTTTACGTCTGGCGCGTCGCGTTCTCCGGTTGTTTTTCCCTGCAAAAGCGACATTCAGACTGGCGGCGGAATCCACGAATTCCATTTCAATTATCCGCCGGGTGCGGTCGTAGACGTGGGGCACATGCCAGCCATCAGAGGCCCGCGCTCGCCGCGCGAAGCGCATCTGGTTTTCCGCTTCCAGCTCGAAATCCAGCTCCCGGCGAAAGCCCTCCACGAATACGTCTACCTGCTCCAACCAGGAAGCGAAGAACGGCGACAACTTGGAGTGAGGTGCCCAGTACTGACTGCTGAGGATCGCCAGTTTAATGACTGTTTTGCCGATCAAAAACTCTCTCTCAAGATTCTGCCGCCCGACCTTGACCACCACCGGGACCAGCAGGGGTGCCCCACGGTGCTCGCCCAATGGCTTTTGCGCCAGATAAACAGAGGCTATGGAACCGGATTTAATGGGTTTTGCCGCATCGAAACCGTAGTAACGTTGGCCGGGGTGCTCTCCGTAACACTCCAGAAAGGCCTGCTCAACCTCAGCGGCTGTCATCGGCTCAACATCTTCCTGAAACACAGCCAGTGCGCGAGCAATCTCGTCCGGCAGAAAATCCGCAGTGGCCGCTGCAACCTGCGCCATCTTGATGAAGAACGGGCCGAACTCTCGTACCATTTGCGCCACCAGTTCAGCCTGGGTTTTCACATCGGCCGGATCGGTGGCAAAAAAAGTGCGAATGTGCCGCAATGCCCCAATTTGCCGACGAAATATCGCCAGGTCATCACGAATCACCCGCGTATTGCCCAGAATTTCGCGCATTCGTGAATCGCTGACGCTTCGCAATTCCTTGAGCTGATTCAGCACCTGAACAATCAATGGTTCGTAGGCAGTAATAAAAATCCGCAACACATCCAGGCTGACTTCGCCCAGACCTCGCAGTTCCGGCTCGCTCATCAACTGGTTAAAGAATTTCCAGAACTCCGCCGTCACTTCGGCGGGAATTGACACCACACTGCGGGCGGTCAGCTGATCAACCAGAAAGTGGATGAGCTGTTCCGTACTGGCCTCGTTGGGAATCAGGTTCTCACTGCGCATGCGGGAGGTCAGGTCGCGCACCTGATTGTTGAGTGGATGCGCCCGCAGTGCCACGAACAGATCGTCCAGTGCCTGGTGCAATTCAGGTTCACTGATAGCCCCGCGACGATTGATTAGCTCGGCAAGCGGAATAATGGATTTGTATATTTTGCCGAGGCCAAACGTAAACTCGCCCGTCGATCGCACCAGACGGCCAGTTCGGGCTTTCAGCGCCGGCAGTACACCGTCCAGATTCAGATAATCGTCGACCGCCGATGGTAGGCTTGCCACTAGAGTCTCCCCGCCAGAGCTGTTGCCGGCTTTCGTCGTTGCATTGATTTAACCTGGCATTGCTTGAAGTAGCGCCGTCAGGTCTGGCGGTGTTACTTCGTGGGCCGCAGCGCTTTATTGAGCCGCAGCGCTCTATTGGGCCGCAGCGCTCTATTTAGTGGCCGCAGCACGTTAAATGGCTATGGCGCCATGACTGGCCAGGGCCTTTCCACGCTCCGTGGCGCGCGCGATTCTGCCCGATTTCCGCCATCGCGACAAGCGCCAGTTCAGCGCTGTCGGCTCACCACGGCGCCGAAAAAGCCAATTTTTTACCGACGAGGCGTCATTCGTCGTGATCAATAACGGTGCCCGGGCGGGCTTCTCTGAGGTTTTGCGGCGTTTTGAGATGGCGGCTGCCCGATGACAGCCAGAGTGCTCGAAGCAGATTGATTGCCGCCATGCTCAGATGCTGTTCTGCAGCACTCACGGCCAACTGTGCAGCCTGCTCTCGCTGCAAGGGTGTGAGATGGCTTGCCTTGGCGCTCATTTCCCGGTCGACACTTTCGATAGCCCACTGCACTTCGCGCGCCACCTGGTCTGAAACCGCGCGGGCTTCAGCCAGGAACTGATCCAGATCTACCGGCAAATTGAACACATTGGCCGCGCCGCGGTAACCCATTCTGATCGGCAGCGTATAGAGTCTGAAACCCAGCGAAACCACTTTTCCTATCATTTTCAAATCCCTGATCAAGCGCCCCTATAATAAACCTGATCACCGTTCATTGGTACCGTGGGCGGCGATCTGCAGTACCGCCACGGATTCAGCACGCATCCGGCACCCTATGGGCTGACAGAAGCTGCGGCAGGCCGGTTAAATTGCCTATAATAGCGGGAGAGGACGTCCTCCGATCCCTTACTCGCGTCCATCAAACAACTGGAGCAAACTATGCGTTTCGTTCAAGCCCTGGCTGCAGCCCTGCCCGCCATTATTCTGTGCAGTGCTGCAGCCGCGCAAGCGCAGCTTTCGACGACCGGCAATGGCCTGACGGTCAGCGATAGCTCGGGTGCCCCATTGGCTCTGGTGATGGTCACACGCTCCCCTGTGGACTTGCCACCGGCAAACCTGCAGGACGACGGTTACACCCCCGACGGGGTAACCAATACAGCCCCGGTCGTCATCACCCGCTTTACGGACAGCCAGGGCCGGGTGGACTTCCCGCCGGCAACGGGGCCGGTCAGCTACCGCGCGCGAGCTCAGGGTTTCCAGGACGTTCAGTTCGACAAACTCGATCAGTCGCTGGTTATGCAGGCGATGAGCCCCGAGCAACGAATTGCGAGCTACCCCTCTAATGTCTGGCTATCGCAACTGGAGTTCGGCGGCGATGACGCGCTGAAAAAACGTTTCCAGTTGAACTGCGCATTTTGCCATCAGCAGGCGTCACCGTTTATGCGCAACGAGCGCACCGAAGAACAATGGGTAAGCGTCATCGAACGGATGAACACTTACGGCGCGCGTTTACCGGTTGACGATCACCACCGTGTCGCCAAGCTGCTACAAGAGGAGTATCGGGAATTGCGCGAAAACCCTGAACAAATCCCGCAGCCACGCCCTTGGGAGCAACAGCTTGCCGGTGTCGAGATGACTGAGTGGCCGATCGGCGACGGCTTTTCGCAGATGCATGACTTTCTCCTCCACCCCAATGGTTTTATTTACATCGGTGACAATCTGTTTGATCGTATCTACGAGCTGGACCCGAAAACAGGCGCGTACACGGTGTATAAAGTGCCCCACGCCGAAGACGCCGAGGTCGGTGGCATTCTGGGCAACCGCTTCAAGGTGTTCCCGAAAATGCACAACTATCTCGGGGTACATTCGTTCGCCTATTCCAAGCGCGACGGCAATATCTTTATCACGCCATCCATGCAACAGTCATTGCTGGAGTTCGATGTGACCAGCAAGCAATTCACCGAACACAAAATGCCGGGGGGCTTCTACCCGCACACTATTCGACTGGACCAGCAGGACCGGGTCTGGTTTACCCTGGCGCTGTCGTCTCAGGTGGCCATGTTCGATCGACAAGCGGGGTCGTTTACATTGCACGACCTCCCTGCCCGAGGCGTAAAGGAGTGGATGATTCTGAAATCGCTGCCCCTTATCTTTCGCCTCGACCCCGACAGCCGGCCGCAGCCCGATCCCGACATCGAGTCCACCGGACTGCCAATGCCCTACGGTATCGACATTGCTCCTGATGGTATGGTCTGGGCCTCTCGACTCTACGCCGACGATATTGCCCGCATTGACCCCGATACCGGGGATGTCACGATGATCGATTTCCCCTTTAAGGGGCCCAGGCGCCTGCGCGCCGATGCCGACGGCAATCTGTGGATCGTCGCCTTCCAGGACTCTTTACTGGTCAAGTACGACCCAAAGGCCAAGCTGTTCACACCCTACGAATTGCCGGTTATCAACGAAGTGCCCTACGCCCTCAATGTTGATCGCGAGCGGGGCGTTGTCTGGGTCAACGGCAATCAGTCTGACACCATCCTCGGCTTTGATATCGCCAACGAGACCTGGCAGGTCTATCCGATGCCGCGACAGCGATTTTTCACCCGCGATATCGAAATAGCGGAAGACGATGGGGCCATCTATACCACCAACTCTCACTTCCCCACCTGGCAATCGGAAGGCGGCGTGCCCACGCTGCTGCGCATTGCTCCAGTGGAGAAATAATGTGCCGCACCGACTACTGGAGGTGGTAGCCTCACTACTGCTGCTCACGCATGTATCTGCTGCTGCGAAGGCGGCACAGTGGCTACATTATGGCGGCGATCCTGGTGGCAAACATTATTCGACCGCCGCCGGGATTAGCCGTGACAATGTGTCCGAGCTGGCAGTAGCCTGGATACATCGCAGCGGCGACGTCGAACGGTATGGCGACGAGATGGCCAAGACCTCGACCCAGAGCACCCCTGTCCTGCTGCCAGAGGCGGCGGGGGAATCCCTGGTTTATTGCACGCCCTTTAACCGCGTGATCGCACTGGATCCCGGCAGTGGTGCGAAGCGTTGGGAGTTTGATCCGCAGATCGATCGACGCGGCGACCGTCCGTTTCGGTGTCGCGGTGTAAGCTATGCAACAGCGCAGAGCACCCCGGTCACCGAGCACTGCCATCACCGTATTTATCTGGGCACCCATGACCGCAACCTCTGGGCCATTGATGCTGGAGATGGCAAGCCCTGTAGAGACTTCGGCGAAGCAGGTCGGGTCCCGCTCTACAGCAACGAGGCAGGTTATACGCCGGGTGACGTGAGTAACTCCTCCGCTCCCGTCGTCGCCAACGGCGTCGTGGTTGTCGGTTCCACGGTCATTGACTTCGCTCGGGCACAGACCCCGCGCGGTACCGTCATGGCCTTCGACAGTGACAGCGGCAAAGCACTGTGGCGATTCGACCCCCTGCTCGGACACCCTGGCAGTGGCAGTGCCAATGTCTGGGCACCTATCTCGGTCGATCCGGAAAACGGCCTGCTGTATCTGCCGACCAGCGCCGCCTCGCCAGACTATTACGGGGTGGGGCGTCCGGGCAACAATCTCTATGCCAACAGTGTCGTGGCGCTGGATCTGCGCAGTGGCGCACTGCGCTGGCATTTCCAGCATGTGCGCCATGACCTCTGGGATTACGACACACCGGCACAGCCTATTTTATTTGACTGGAATCGCCGGGGTGAAACCATCCCGGCGCTGGCGCAGTTGACCAAACAGGGTTTTATTTTCGTATTCAACCGGCTGACGGGAGAGCCGCTCTGGGAGATCACCGAGCAGCCGGTGCCGCCCTCGTCCATAGCCGGAGAACACACGGCTCTCACCCAGCCCAAGCCCATTGCACCACCGCCGCTGCTGGACTCTTTTCTGATGCCAGAGGACGCCTGGGGGCTGACCTTCTGGGATCGCGGCGACTGTGCGCGGCAACTGGCCGAGCTGAACAATCTTGGCCTCTTCACACCCAACAGCGAACAGTTGTCGTTGATGTATCCCGGCAGCCTGGGAGGTCCCAACTGGGGTGGCGGCGCCTTGTTAGGCGATACCGGCATGCTGCTGGTCACATCAATAATGTGGCCTTCACTGGCCAATTGCTGTCCGCTAGACAAAACAGCGCGCCGGGAGACGAAAAGAGTGATCATCCCGCGGCAGGCCAACGCATGCGGGTGACGATGCAGGGCACACCCTATGCGGTGGAGATCGGCAGCTTGCAATCGCCCCTTGGCATACCCTGTAACCCCCCACCCTGGGGCAAACTGGTGGCGGTGGATCTATACCGCGGCACCATCGCCTGGGAAACGGCCCTGGGCTCAGTACACGAAATGGGACCGATCACCGCGCCGTTTCATATCGAGTGGGGTACTCCAAACCTGGGTGGCGGCATCGCAACAGCGGGAGGGCTATTTTTTATTGGTGCCACTATGGACCGGCAATTCCGCGCCTTCGACAGCAGCACTGGTGACACGCTCTGGCAATACACCCTGCCGGTGGATGCAACAGCCACGCCGATGACCTATGAATACCGCGGCCGTCAATACGTGGTGATCAATGCGGGCGGGCACCATATGTTTGGACGCGGCTATGGAGACTACTTGTATGCTTTCGCGCTTCCACAATAGGAGCTCAACATGAAAAAGCTGCTGATTTTGCTTGGCTCCCTGCTTTTGGCTGCCATTTTGCTGGTCGGCGGAGGCTTGCTGATGCTGGACGAACCGGCCAAAGCCGCGGAAGCATTTGCGATGCGTCACGCCGACAAACTGCCGCTGGCCTGGGTCGGGGGACGGCTGTTCGACAAGCACTGCGCCAATTGTCACGATAACCCTGCCATGCATGCGCCCACCCGTGAGGCACTGGCCGGATTTGGTAAAGAGACGGTCATGGTGGCCCTGGAGTTCGGCAAAATGCAACCGATGGCGGCCCATCTCAGCAAACAGAAAAAAGGCCTGATTGCCCTGTACCTCGCCGGCACCGGTGAAGACCAGTCGGGCTGGATAGAAGAAAACCGCTGCACGGCGCCAGATGCCAGCGACTCACGCGAATACGTCGCCAGTTGGGGTTTCGGCCCCGAGAACCGCCGCTTTGTGCCCGCGGCCAATACCGCCATTAACCGCGACAATGTGGACCAGCTGGAGCTGTCCTGGACTCTCGCGTTTCCTCAGGTGACCGATATGCGATCGCAACCGGCGATTATCGGTGACACCTTGTATCTGGGCGACAAGACCGGGAAATTCTATGCCATCGACCGCAAACGCGGCTGCATCCGCGCGCATACCGAGGTACTCAGCGGTATTCGATCGGCGATTACGGTTGCAGAGCGGGAGGACGGCTCACGCACTGCTGGTGTTTGCCGACTCCATGGCATCAATCTTCGCCCTCGACCCCGATACTCTGACCGTTGTTTGGCAACAGGCCGCCCGCCTGTTCGACACCTCTGTCATCACCGGGTCGATCAGCTATCACGATGGCCGTCTGTATGTGCCGGTCTCGTCCTATGAAGCGGCAGCGGCGGGAAGCCCCGCTCATGTCTGCTGCAAGTCCCACGGTGGCGTGATTGCGCTGCAGGTCGATAGCGGTAAGCGGCTCTGGGAGTGGCACGCTACACCCCCGGCCACGGTGCAGGGCAAAAATGCGGCGGGTGTTGATATGTACGGCCCCTCGGGCGCGTCGGTCTGGAGCACGCCCACAATCGACGTGCGACGCAATCGCCTTTACATCGGCACCGGTGAGAACCTGACTCACCCGACCACTGACACCTCCGACGCAGTTGTAGCGCTGGACCTGGATACCGGTGAGCGCCTCTGGAGTTTTCAGGCAACCACCGGTGATGTATGGAACGCCGCCTGTCTCAATGGCGGGCCAAATTGTCCGGAAAATCCGGGCCCGGACTTCGACATCGGCGCATCGGTGATCATCGCCGAGTTGCCCGACGGGCGCGAGATTCTGCTGGCCGGCCAGAAATCTGGCGACGTATTTGCCCTCGATCCGGATGCTGGCACAGCGGCAGACCAGCTGCTATGGCGGACCCGGGTCAGCAACGCCGCCCAGGGCCCCAATCTTGCCCAGACGACAACCAACGGCGGAATACACTGGGGCATGGCCTTGTCTGATCAGCACCTGCTGGTGCCCGCCGCCGATCCGGAGCGGGACAGACCGGGCTACCAGCCGCGCCCGGGCCTGCATGCCCTGGATGTCGCCAGTGGCGAGGTTTTGTGGCAGTACGCTGCCCAGCGCGGTTGTGAACTGGATGAGGCCAACCGGCCGCTGGTGGGCCTGCAGAACATGCGCTCCGGTAAAAAGCGCGATCTGGCGGATCAGTACGCCTGCTCATTTTATTACGGGTTGTCCGCTGCAGCCACTGCTACGCCAGACCTGGTGTTCAGCGGGGCACTTAACGGCATTATCAGAGCCTTTGACATCGCCACCGGTGAAGTGCTTTGGGAATATTCGACAGCCGTTCCATTCACCGCAGTCAACGGAGTATCGGGGCACGGTGGAGCCATCGATGTCGATGGCCAGGTCATCGCGGGGGAATGGCTCTACCTGCAGTCGGGCTACTCGATGTTCGGCCAGTTGCCCGGCAACGTACTACTCGGCTTCCGTATCCCACGAGCCTGATCGCGGGTGCTAAAATAGTGCCCGGGATAGCTTGAACCCGGTCACAGTTCCGAGCAATGAACCCCGCTGACAGGTTACAGGCGCCGCCAGTTCACCTATTCTTTGCCCAGGGACATTCCAGCTTGCGCTGTTTTCCAGGCTGGCATGCCATCACCATGCCGAGTGTCTGTTACTCAAATAATATGCCCACTAGCGGGACACTATCACCCGACTATCAGGCTCGCAAAAGCCAGGGCAACGCAGGGGTTTTCGATGTCACTGTACAAGCAACTCTGGCTATCCATCGTTTGTCTGATGGCCCTCACTTTTGCCGCGACCGTATTGGTCACCTCATTGACTACACGCCATTACCTGGAGCATCAGCTCTACATGGACAACGTCGATGCTGCATCGGCATTTGCCATGCAGCTCGACCAACAGGGGAATGACCTGGCGACAAAAGAAGCCCTTCTTGAAACCGGCTTCCAGAGTGGGCACTACGAAATGATCGAGCTTTCAGCAGCCGGTGGCAGGGTATTGCAACGCTGGCAAGAAAGCGGATCGAAGACAGAGGTGCCCCAGTGGTTCATGAGGCTGCTATCCATTGACGTACCCGCAGGCGTCGCCCAGCTCAAGGCAGACGGGGAAATTATTACGGTGCGCGGTCACACCCGGCTCGTCCATGAATCCCTGTGGCGCAGTAGTCTCAGCCTGACCCTCGTGTTCCTCGTTGCGGCCATTATTGCTGGCGCCCTGGGCACTTTGTTACTCAAGATGATTCTCAAGCCACTGGACGGACTGGTCAGGCAGTCGCAGGCCATTGCTCAACGTCAGTTTATCACCAGCCCTGAACCCGCAGCCAAAGAACTGAAGTCGGCAGTGCGCTCCATGAACAAGCTCTCTGTGCGGGTCAAAGCCATGTTGGAGCAGGAGTCCTCACGACTCGACAAATGGCGACAGAACGCGCACACAGATCAAGTCACCGGATTACTTAACCGAAACCAGTTCATTCGCGAGCTGGACTCCACCCTCAAGGCCGATGACTACAACACTACCGGTGTTATATGCCTGATCCGCATCGCCGGCCTCGCGAGGCTTAACCAGGTTCATGGCCGCGATGCGATCGACAGCGTGCTGGCGGGGTTCGGTGCCACCATCAACAATCTTCAGCGTTACCACAAGGGGACTGCCGCAGCGCGGCTCAACGGTGCTGATTTTGTGTTACTGATACCGCGTGAAATGGATGCCGCTCTGGTGGGCAAAGACCTGCAGAAGGCCATGCGAGAGATGCTCGCGGAACGGGGTTTGGGCGACGAAGTGCATTTGCCTGCTGCGAGTACGATTTACTTGCCTGGCGACTCCCCCACCGACCTACTGACCAATCTTGATTCCGCATTGCTGAACTCGGAGATGCGGTCTGACTCAGAGCTTGTCACCATGGGTCGCGATGGCATACAAATGATGCCGGTCAGACAGGAACTGAAGCGCTGGAGATCGATGCTGTCACTGGCCTTCGGGGAGCGCCGCTTCTCCCTGGCGGCGTTTCCCGTGCTCACCCTGACCGGCGAACTGGTTCATCATGAGGCACCCGTCCGACTGCAATGGAAAGAGCGAAAGCTCTCTGCGGGCCAGTTTCTGCCCTGGATCCATCGCCTGGAACTGGCGGGAGAACTGGATCGACAGGTGATCGAACTGGCCATTGATACTATAAACCGCGAACGCAGCAGCCTCGGGATCAATGTTTCCGGTGCCGCACTCACCGACGCGGACTTTCTGCCCTGGCTCAGCCAGAAACTCTCCAGTCACCCGGAGGCCGCCGCGCTGCTGTGGCTGGAAGTCGGTGAGTCAACCGCTTACCGTCATCTCGAGCAGTTCAAGCGATTGTGCACGCGCAGCAAACGATACGGCACTCGCATCGGATTGGAGCACGTAGGCCACCAACTGTCGGATATAGGCAGATTGCATGACGTAGGAGTGGACTACGTCAAGGTTGATTCTGCGTTCGTGGGTGATATCGACACCAACCCCGCCAATCAAACTCTGCTGCGCACACTTTGCACCCTGGTCCATTCACTGGGCATTACCGTGATCGCCGAAGGCGTCAATACTGATGAGGAGTGGCAAGCCCTCGCGGAACTGGGCTTTGACTCAGCCACCGGTCCTCAGGTAACGGCTCGCTATACCCAAACAGGCTCACCGTCGGCTGCTTTGGCCTGACTGGCCCGGGCACAGCGCCTGCCACAGAACCGAAACTGCTCGAACATCAGGCATTCATTCCTGTGTGCGAGCCTGACCGACCTCGGCCTGCCAACGTCAGCGTGGACCTTTTTACGTCGCGGCGCGGTGATGAGCTCCGGACCAACCGCAAGGCAATGAAACCGCTCGCGCAGACGGATAGAAGACGGGCTTGGCCTTCTCGCGACCGGAGCCGGGGGCAGAACAAATCAGGCACAGATCCAGGTCTGCCTCAGCAAGGCTGGGACCACAGTGTCTGCTCCGGTAAGCGGTAGATGGGCGAGTGGCTATATCTAGCGGGGCACAGGGTCCTACTGCGATTGACCGAGCCATTCCCAAACGGAGTTAAAAGCTGGCCCTACCTGGGTGCTGGCCTGGGATATTGATAACACCTGTTTGCGCCCTGCTGCCGCTTTTTCTCGCGACAGTACGAAGCGCAGCTCTACGTCGCGCTTTACATCAGTATCGCTGGAACTGACCTGTATCGCCATCAGTGCGTCGGTGGCCAGGAATTCGCTATAGCCTTCCAGGCTGAATGAGGGATCCACATTGTCGATTCCCTCGGGGCGGGTCAACACCAGTCGATCATAATTGAATTCGGCGGCAACCATGTAGGCTCCCCCTGGCTTGATCTGCACCGGAGCCGATTCACTACCGTCCTCAAACAAGGGGGCTGGATTACAGCCTCGGTAGGCTTTGATGATAAGGCAGGCGGCAGCTGTGCCAGTATTCCTGAGACTGAAATTATTTATTGCGCGCGAGCCATAGGCGTCGGAGGCCGACACCGAGTGCCCCGGCGACGCATCTGTTGGTTTGCCCAGAAACTCAAAAACAATATCGCGACCCTCTTTGTACCAGTTGTTACTGCAGCCCAGGTCACCCAGAGAAGCACTGAACTGATCGGTACTGTCGGCTCTGGTGGCGTGAGCCTGGGATCCTGGTTCTTCACAGATTCCATAAAATGCTACGGGCAGGCCCGGCTGCGGATCGCCGGTGGTGAAGGGTATATTGTGAGACTCAATCAGGAAACTACCGCCACTCAGTTCCAAACTACAGTGATCGAGACTATCCAACTCCAATGTAAACGCCAGCCGGTCGATAACGACGTCAGCGCAGCCAGCGGGCACCACTGCCCGAGCAATCCGGCCATCACAGGCCAGGGACCAGTACAGCGGCATCTCGTCGTAGAACAGGTTATGTCCATCGAGTGTCTGCACGGGCCGACCATCCACAAGGTTGCCAAAGCGCAGGGGAAATGGGTCGGCAACGGGTACGGGGACGTCCCCGACACAATGCGGTGTTTCGGAAGACTCTGATTCAATGAGTTCCGAGACGATCCTGGTCCCGCTCAGCTCACACAATCTCATTGATGATCCATCAATCAGCTCCAGCTCTGCGCCACCTCCCAGCGGGGTAATAACTGTCTCGCCCTCAGTCAGCTCATCGCCGACGCAGAGCATACGTAAATTGCCCAGATCATCGTGCGCGTACACTTGCCCAGCCAACACCACCGCTTTAGCGATCACCATAATTATTGTCCATCTCTATCGGTCAGCCGAAATCATTGCCATTGTTCAGAGGCGCCCTGGCAGGCTGTTGATTTTCGTTTTCGAGGCAGTCACTGGTAGGCAAAAACAGGAGAAATATGGGCGTGTACAGTGAATACACGACCGATTTGAGCCTGTTTTTAACGTGGCAGTGGCCACCCAGATAGAAAATCAAAAACCTGCCAGGAATCCTACGCGACGAAAGCGACTGGGCCATTGGACTATCGGGTAGAAAAATCGCTGGATTATTCGTAGTGTGAATCAACGCACAACCATACCGACGGGCAGGTTGTTCATTCTCAGGGCCAGCTGCACCCGGTCACGCACGCTCAGCTTTTCAAAAATCGCCGACAAGTGTGCCTTGACCGTGCGCTCGGTAATCATGAGCGTTGCTGCAATTTCCCGGTTTGTGGCGCCCCGGGCGACCTGTTCGGCGACCATCTGCTCTCGAGAAGTCAGACTGGAAACATCGGTCTTGACCCGCGTTCGCAGTGAAGGCAGCCCGGCGGATAACGAAAAAACCTGTTGTTTCAACTCCGGCGCGATCCAGACGCCGCCGTGTTCGACGACCAGGGCAATCTCCCAGAACTGGCGTGGCGCTGTGGCGGCATGGCAATAGCCCACGGCGCCAGCACTCATCACTCGCACGGCCTCTTTCGGATCCAATTGTTCAGTGAGAACCACCACGGGCTGACCGAGGGCAACCGCCTCTCTCAATTGTCGGTTACCCCGTGCTCCCTGGCAGCTGTTCGCGTCCAGCCACAGCACACCGTACTGCAATACGGCCGCCTCTGCAGTACTGCTTACGGCAACCGCGTCTGGAAAGGCGGTGTGCCAGCACTCCTGCAATGTGCCCGTCGGGGTGATAAAAAGGTACTCCATGAATGCTCCATCAACAGTCCGGACCACCGCGTAGTCTTCGCTGGCGCTTGCCGGTTTCGGGCAGATGACAACCCGCTCGCTGTGCAGCATAAGACAGTGTCCAAACGGTCACCAAGCGCCGACTGAGCGCCTCATCACAGTTCCGGAAGTAATCGCGTTTCGAAGGATGGAAGACGCTTGTAGAGGAAGGGTTTAAACGCCCCCGAGGCCGGTCAGAGGCCCACTTCGGACCGGCCTCGGGCAAAGGCCTCCAGGGCCAGATCGAGGTCATCGGTGCTCAATGCAGCTGACATCTGGGTACGAATTCGCGCCTTGCCACGCGGTACCACGGGGAACGAGAAGGCCACCACGTAGACACCATGGGCCAGCACCGCTTCCGCGAATCGGGACGCCAGTGAGGCATCGTGCAACATGACCGGGACGATCGGATGCTCGCCGGGCAGCAACTCAAAGCCAAGACGCTCCAGACCTTCGCGAAAATAGGCCGTGTTGCTGGCCAGGCGATGCCGCAGATCCGGTTCTTCGCTGACCAGCTCGATAGCCCGAATAGCTCCCGCCACCACCGGCGGAGCCACCGTGTTAGAGAACAGGTAGGGACGCGATCGTTGCCGCAATAACTGCACGATCTCCCGCCGTGCGGCGGTGTAACCGCCACTGCCGCCGCCCAGCGCCTTGCCGAGGGTGCCAGTGATGATATCCACTCGCTCCATGCAGCCGAGCAGCTCATGTGTGCCGCGGCCGTTTTCCCCGACGAACCCGGTCGCATGACAATCGTCAAAATGCACCAGTGCATCGTAGCGCTCTGCCAGGTCACAGATTTCATCAAGCCGGGCGACATAGCCATCCATGGAGAAAACACCATCCGTGGTGATCAGCTTGAATCTCGCCCCGCCCGCATCGGCTGCCTGCAGCTGCGCCTCGAGATCCGCCATATCGCTATTGCGGTATCGAAATCGACGGGCCTTGCACAGTCTTACGCCATCAATAATGCTCGCGTGGTTGAGCTCGTCAGAAATAACAGCGTCTTCCGGTCCCAGGAGCGTTTCAAAAAGCCCGCCATTGGCGTCGAAGCAGGAGGGGTACAGAATCGTATCCTCGGTGACCAGAAACCGACTGATGGTGTCCTCCAGCTGTTTGTGCAACGACTGGGTGCCACAGATGAATCGGACCGAGGCCAGGCCGTAACCCCATTCGTCAAGACCCCGCGCCGCGGCCTTCCTCACCTCGGGGTGCTGGGCGAGGCCCAGGTAATTATTGGCACAGAGGTTCAGTACCTCCGCACCACCGGCAACCCCAACATGGGCGCCCTGAGGCGTGATGATCTCGCGCTCGCGCTTGTACAGGCCGGCCTCTTCAATGGCACTTAGCTCACCCGCCAGGTGCTCCTGAAATCGTGCGTAACTTGCGTTCATAACCGCGCTCCCTACTCCCAGTTGAGAATGACCTTGCTAGCTTCACCCGACTTCATCACGTCGAATCCACGCTGGAATTCGCTACAGTGCAAGCGATGAGTAATAACCGGGGCGATGTCGAGGCCGCTGTGCGATCATCACCGACATCTTATACCAGGTCTCATACATCTCGCGGCCATAGATGCCCTTGAGTGTCAGCATGTTGAAAATGACAATGTTCCAGTCGATCGCGATTTTTTCGCCAGGGATACCCAGCATGGCGACTTTTCCACCGTGGCACATATTGGCCAGCATGTCGTTGAACGCCTGGGGGTTGCCGGACATCTCCAAACCGACATCAAAGCCCTCGCTCATACCCAGCTCCTGCTGCACATCGGACAGCGACTCTCGCGTCACGTTGACCGTCCGGCTGGCACCCAGACTGGCGGCCAGTGCCAGCCGGGAGTCAATCACATCGGTAATGACAACGTGGCGTGCGCCGGCGTGGCGACACACTGCCGCCGCCATGACGCCGATTGGTCCCGCCCCGGTAATCAGCACATCCTCGCCCAACAAATCGTACTGCAGGGCGGTGTGCACCGCGTTGCCCAATGGATCGAACAATGCGGCGACATCAAGGTCAATGCCAGCGGAGTGCTCCCAAACGTTGGACATAGGAAGGGTCAGGTACTCGGCAAAGGCACCGGGACGGTCGACCCCGATACCGCTGGTGTGCGCGCACAGGTGACGTCTGCCCGCCAGACAATTGCGACACCGCCCACAGACCACATGACCCTCACCGGAGACGATTTGCCCGGGGCGAAAGTCATTGACGTTTGAGCCCGTCTCGACAACCTCGCCGACGAACTCGTGCCCCACCACCATGGGCACCGGGATCGTCTTCTGAGCCCACTCATCCCAGTTGTAAATATGCATATCGGTGCCGCAAATAGCGGTGCGCTTTACTCTGATCAGCACATCGTTGATGCCGACCCTGGGAAGGTCCACCTCTTCCATCCACAAACCCGGGGTCGCTTCCTTCTTGACCAATGCTTTCATGATGCCTGTTCCACCGTGACTGGAGATACAAGAATACACCAGTACGGCTGCGGCGGAACTAGTCCGGGGACTGGCCCGCGGACTGGGTCATGGCCTGGGCCGCCGGCTGGCTCATGAGCAGACCCGGAGGTTATGGCGGCGCTGCAGGCTCAGCGAGTGGGTCAGCCAGAGCAGGCAACTGAGCAAAAGTAGCGCGCCGCCCTGATGGGCCGCCGCCAATGGCACCGGCACATGCAGCACCAGGGTGCTGATACCGAGACCGAGTTGCAGCAACAAGGCCAGTTCCAGCGCAATAGCCCCCACGCGAGCGCGCCCTGCCGTGCCGGTGCGCAATACCAACACCACGAGAGCCGTTATCGCCAGGAAGAGGAAATACGCCAACATGCGGTGATTGAACTGGATCGTGGTGACATCCTCGAAAGCAGCCAGCCAGGCGGGGCTGCCAGCATACAAGCCTGGCGGAAAGAACTCCGTACCCATCAGCGGCCAGGTGCCGTAGGCAAGACCCGCCCGGGTGCCTGCGACCAGCCCGCCTGACAGAATCATCACAAAAACCAACCCCACCAGCACCAGTGACAGTTTGCTCCAGCCGGCAGCAGCCCGGTCGCGCACCCCGCGCTCTGGCGCCAACAATTCAAACGCCAGCCACAACAGGGAGGCATAGATAAGCACCGCCAGGCCCAGGTGAGCAGTGAGCCGGTATTGGCTCACATGAGGCACATTCACCAGACCACTCTTCACCATGTACCAGCCCAGCAGACCCTGCAGACCCCCGAGGCAAAACAAGCCCAGAAGTTTTGGCACCAGTTTGGGTCGCAAGTACCCTTTAGCCAGAAAGAACAAAAACGGGAGCAAAAACAAGACTCCGATCAGGCGGCCCAGCATCCGGTGAAGGTACTCGTACATAAAGATCGTCTTGAACTGGTCAAGGCTCATGCCCCGATTGATCTGCTGGTACTCGGGGAATTGCCGGTACTTCTCAAAGGTTTCGGTCCACGCCTGCTCCGAAAGCGGCGGCACGACACCCATCAGCGGTTTCCACTCCACCATGGACAAACCCGAGTCGGTCAGACGCGTCACACCACCGAGCAATACCATACCAAACACGACCGCAGCACAGACCAGTAGCCACCCGCCAACCCACTGGTCATAACGTGTCTGCACAACTGCCACTCTGTCGTCTGTCGTCATCACTGCCTGTTCCTTCTCCGGGGCGGCATGATAACCGAAAATTTCGGCCCACGCCGTTAAAGTGGCCCCTTGCAGGGAACTTGACCAGGTAGAACAGGCGGCCGCAACAGGTCACCGCGCAGAACCTGCCAGCAATGACGCCGGTGACCCATAACCACCCCTGGCGCCCTGCCCACACCGGTGGTGGCTCAGCCGCGACCGCGCTCACTGGCCGGGCCTGAAGCATTTGATAAATGTCGACCAGTATTGCACTCTACGACGGCTGCCCCACCGGCGGCACCCATACCCGGGTGGATTTACCGATGATCCACAGAGCAGCGCCTGAGGAGAACAAGATGTCGGGCTTCGACAAGGTAGTAAGCAGCTATGAGGCGGCACTTGATGGCCTCGAAGACAACATGACCATCGTAGCCGGTGGTTTCGGGCTCTGTGGCAACCCCGAAAACCTGATCAAAGAAATCAAGCGGCGTGGCACCCGGGGTCTGACCATCGCCTCCAATAACTGTGGCACCGATGAACATGGGCTGGGCATACTGCTGCAGGACCGGCAGATCAGGAAAATGATCGCATCCTACGTGGGTGAGAATGCCATGTTCGAGGCGCAGATGATGAGTGGCGACCTCGAGGTAGAGCTAACGCCGCAGGGCACCCTGGCCGAAAAGATGCGAGCCGGTGGTGCCGGCATACCCGCCTTTTACACGGCGACCGGCTACGGGACGCCTGTTGGCGAGGGTAAGGAAGTACGAGAATTCAATGGCCGCCACTACATTCTGGAGGAAGCCATACACGGTGACTTCTCGATTGCCAGGGCCTGGAAGGGTGATCGGTACGGCAATCTGTTGTTCCGCAAGACAGCCCGTAATTTCAACCCCATGGCGATTACCGCAGGGAGAATCGCGGTCGTGGAAGTTGAGGAGATCGTCGAGGTTGGCGAGCTGGACCCGGACCAGATTCATTTACCGGGCATTTATGTCGACCGCCTGATTCAGGGCAGCTTCGAGAAAGTCATAGAACAACGCACTGTCCGGAGTGCCTGAGGAGGTATTGGTAATGGCTCTGACTCGCGAGCAACTGGCGCAACGGGTTGCGCAGGAATTCCAGGACGGCTACTACATCAACCTGGGTATCGGCATACCCACGCTGGCGGCCAACTATGTACCGCCGGGCATCGAGGTGATGTTGCAGTCCGAGAACGGCTTACTGGGTATGGGCCCATTCCCCCTTGATCAGGAGGTAGACCCGGATTTAATCAATGCCGGCAAGCAAACTGTCACTATGGCTTTGGGAGCATCCCTGTTTTCTTCGGCCGACTCTTTCGCCATGATTCGCGGCGGTCATGTGGACCTCACGGTGCTGGGTGCATTCGAGGTAGACACCCAGGGCAATATCGCGTCCTATATGATTCCCGGAAAACTCATTAAGGGAATGGGCGGCGCAATGGATCTGGTTGCGGGCGCTGACAATATTATTGTCACCATGACTCACGCCTCAAAGCATGGGGAATCCAAGCTTCTGGCCGAGTGCACCCTGCCTCTGACTGGCAAAGGCTGCATCAAGCGGGTGCTCACGGACCTCGCACTGCTGGACATCGAGCATGGCAAATTCGTACTCAGGGAACGAGCGCCTGGAGTGAGTGTGGCGGACATCGTTAAACTCACCGCCGGCGATCTGGTGGTACCGGACCAGGTGCCGGAGATGCAAATTCCCGGATGAGGCGGACCAGCCCCGGCCCTTCGCGAAGTCCGTCAGGCCATCCGTAGCCCCCGCCCATCGCTTGCAGTAAACTGCCGCTCCACACGAATAGGCCGACACCATGCCATTGTTGCGACTCGATGCAGCCAGCCTGCACTACGGGACCCAGGTCCTTCTCGACGAGGTCGATCTCAGTATCACCCGGGGTGAGAAGCTGGGTTTGCTGGGCCGAAACGGCGCGGGCAAGACCACGCTGCTAAAACTGCTCGCCGGAGAGCTGGCCCCGGATGCCGGAGAACGCTGGCTGCGACCCGGCGTGGCGATCGCTCGCCTGCAGCAATCACTGCCCGATGCCGACCCACTCCCGGTCTATGACGTGGTCGCTGGCGGGCTAGCCGAGGCCGGTCAATTGCTGAGCGAATACCACCAACTATTGCAATCCACTGACGCCAAAGGACTTGAGGATTTAGGCCGGGTGCAAGCCGAGCTGGAGGCCGTAGATGGCTGGAAATTACAGCAGCGGGTAGAAACCATTATCAGTCAACTACAGCTGCCCGCCGACGCACTGATGAGTGACCTGTCTGGCGGCTGGAAACGCCGGGTGGCCCTGGGGCGAGCACTGGTCAGCGAGCCGGATATTCTGCTGTTGGACGAACCGACCAACCATCTGGACCTGCCTGCCATTGCCTGGTTGGAAGAACAACTGGCGGCCTATCGGGGCGCCCTGGTGTTGATCACGCACGACCGACGCTTCCTGCAGAATGTCGCCACCAGCATCGCTGAACTCGATCGTGGCGCGCTAACGCGCTGGCGCGGCGACTATCAGGGTTTTCTGCGCCACCGGGATCAGCAGCAGGCGGCTGAGGAGAGAGCGAATCAGTTATTCGACCGCAAACTGGCCCAGGAGGAAGTCTGGATTCGCCAGGGAATCAAAGCGCGGCGCACCCGCAATGAAGGCAGAGTGCGCTCCCTTGAGGCGATGCGCCGAGAGCGCTCCGCCCGCAGAGAGCAAACCGGCAAAGCAGAATTTGGCATCGACAAGGCCAGTAATTCCGGCAAGATTGTCGCCGAGCTAAAGAAGGTGAGTCACGCCTACGGCGAAAAGCAGATTCTGCGCAATTTCTCCACTATCGTCCAACGCGGCGACCGGATCGGTATTGTGGGCGCCAACGGAACCGGCAAGTCCACACTGGTGAAAATCATTCTGGGCGAGATCACCCCGGACAGCGGCGACGTTAAACTGGGCAGCAAACTCGAAGTTGCCTATTCTGATCAACTCCGCGCCCACCTTGACCCGGAGGCGAACCTCATCGACAACGTATGCGGTGGCCAGGATTTTATCGATATCGGCGGCAAGCGACGCCACGCGATCTCCTACCTGGGAGACTTTCTATTCTCTCCGGAGCGGGTAAGAACACCGGTGAAGGCCCTGTCTGGCGGAGAGCAGAACCGGGCGATTCTGGCCCGCTTATTCAGCAAACCGGCCAATCTGCTGGTACTGGATGAACCCACCAACGATCTCGATATCGAGACCCTGGAGCTGTTGGAGGAAATTCTCCTCAGTTTCGAGGGCACAGTACTCCTGGTCAGCCATGACCGGGACTTCATGGACAATGTGGTAACCAACCTCCTGGTCATGGAGGGTGACGGCGTGGTGACGGAGCACGCCGGTGGCTACAGTGACTGGACTGCACGGGGTGGACGATTATACGAACCGCAACATCAGGCCGGGAGTTCTGCAACGGCAACACCGCAATCTGCCAAGCCCACGCCAGCGGCAGCGGAACCCGCGAAAAAAAAAGCTAAACTCTCCTTCAAGGACCAGCGGGAACTCGATCAACTACCCGGCACCATCGAGCGCCTGGAAGAGCGCCAGAGTGAACTGGAAGCCGCTATCTCCGAGCCTGATTTCTACCAACGCGCAGAGGATGAGGTGAACGGTGTGTTGCAGGAACTGACTGCGATCCAGACGGAACTCGAGGCAGCCTACGCGCGCTGGTCCCTGCTGGATAGCTGAAAAAGCAAGGCGCCAGCGCCGCAGAGAAGGCCGGCCTGACCACGGGGCCAAACTCGCTCGCTGGTCCTGCTTGCCGCCGGCTGCAGGGACCGCTAACCCGGGCTAGCGGCCCTACCCGGCCAGCACGCTACCCACGGCTGCCGCCAGATAATCTATATTGGAGCGATTGACACCGGCGACGTTTATCCGCGATGAGTCGAGCATGTACACACTGTGTTCAGCCCGCAGTCGCTGGGCCTGCTCGGCACTCAAACCGAGAAACGAGAACATGCCTTTTTCCCGCTCGATAAAGCCAAAGTCCCTCCCAGAGGCATCTTCCAGGCTTGACCTCAGCTGACCACGAAGCCCGTTAATGCGCTGACACATACCCCGAAGCTCGCTCTGCCAGGCCGCATTGAGCGCGGAGTCAGACAGTACCCGTCCGGCAATGAGCGCGCCGTGCGCCGGGGGCATGGAGTAAACCCGGCGCGCCGCAACCAGTGCCTGACTCAGCAGTGCAGTAGCGTTATCCGGGCTGCGGCAGATGAACAGCGTGGCCCCGGTGCGCTCTCGGTAGAGGCCCATATTCTTGGAACAGGATGCTGCAATAATGACCTCGGGCAGACGCTCCACTAACAGCCGCAGGCCAACAGCATCCGCCTCAAGACCGTCGCCAAGGCCCTGGTAGGCAATATCAATGAAGGGCGTGAACCCCTGTCGCTCCGCCATATCAGCGATTACCCCCCATTGCTCCGGACTCAAATCTGCGCCACAGGGGTTGTGACAACAACCGTGCAATAAAACAATTTCTCCGGCACCAGCAGCGCCCAGGTCCGTAACCATGCCTTCAAAGTTCACGCCGTGGCTGGCCGGGTCGTAGTAGCGATAGGTCTCGAACTGCAGTCCGACACTGCCCAGCAGTGGAATGTGCACGGGCCAGGTCGGATCCGATACCCACACCCGGGTCCCCGGTGCAGCGGCCTGTATCACTTCTGCGCCGATTCGCAACGCCCCGCATCCGCCGGGGGTCTGCACACTGCTGACCCGCCCGTCCGACAAAGCGCTGCTATCGGCTCCCAGCACCAGGCGCTGCATGCCCTGATTAAACGCGACGTCCCCGGCGGGCGCCATATAGGCCTTGGTGGTTTCCTCGGCCGCCAGTAACTGCTGGGCCTCGCGGACAGCGCCAAAAACCGGGCAGATGCCCTGCTCATCCATGTATATACCGACGGTAAGGTCAACCTTGTCAGGGTTGGGGTCCTCTCGACAAGCGGCGGCGAGCCCCAGAATCGGGTCACTGGGAAGACGTTCCAATCGATCCAACATGCTGTTTTTCTCCGACTTGACAGGGATCTGCTCAAATCAACCGAACTGACCCTGGTTACATTTCTGCCAGCAGCGCGGTCAATAGCTGCCAGAACGGAGGCACGGTATCGATCCGCAGCTTCTCGCCTGGCGAGTGCGCATCGCGGATGGTCGGCCCGAAGGAGAGTATATCAACATCCGGCTTTTTACTCTTGAGAATCCCGCATTCGAGTCCGGCGTGAATCGCTTTTACCGCAGGCTGACAACCAAACAGCCGCTCGTGGGTCGCCATACCATGAGCCAGTAGCCCACTGTCAAAATCGGGTTGCCAGCCCGGGTACCCCGCCGCGGGAGTGACCTCAAGCTCAAACGCCCTCGCCAAAGCCAGGACCGTTTGCTGCAGCGGTCGGCTCTGCTGTTCATTGAAGTACCGGAAACTGGATTGCAGGAATAGATCACCTGCCTTCAGCCTGAGGATGGCCAGGTTAATGCTCAGGTCCACCAGGTCCGCAGGCTGCTGTGCATTGTAGGCCGCAGCGCCGTGCGGAAATGCGGCAATGAGATCCAGCACCTGGGTCGTCTCGGCGAGGCCAAGCGACACCGACGGTTCCACCGGCGCAGGCTCCAGGGTCAGGCCCAATTGCCGATCGGCAGGTGGCAGAAAACTGCGCCATTGGTCCGTGAGGCCAGCGACCAACTGCTGCAGCCTGTTCCCGTCATCGCCGGGGCAGCTGAACACTGCACGGCCCTCCCGGGGAATCACATTGTGGGCCGTTCCCGCATCCAGGCTGGACAGCCATACGGGGCCCGCGTCGGTCAGAAACTGACCCAGAAGCTTGATCGCGTTGCCCAGCTGTTGATGAATCTGAATGCCGGAGTGCCCGCCGGCGAGGCCAGCAAGCGACAGCAGCCAATGCTCAGAATCGGCGGGCGGCACCACCGGCGTGAACGATCTGCGAAAGTCCCAGCCACCGCCTCCGGCACAACCCACGTAGAGCTCGTTCCAATCCTCGGTATCCAGGTTCAGCATTCGAGTGCCCGTGAGCAGTGACGGGTCCAGGTTCAGCGCGCCGCCCAAACCCGTTTCCTCGTCCACTGTGAACAACAGTTCCAGTGGCGGGTGAGACAGTCCGGTCGATGTCATGAGCGCCAGCGCGGCCGCGCAGCCGACCCCGTTATCAGCACCCAGTGTTGTGCGATCCGCCCGCAACCACCCCTCCTCCACCCGCAATTCGAGAGGGTCGTGTTCGAAGTCATGCTGCTTGTCGCCGGTTTTCACTGTGACCATATCGAGATGATTCTGGATAATCACGGTCTCGCGGTCCTCTTTGCCAGGGGACGCGCTGACCCGAACCACCAGATTGCCCTGGGAGTCGGCCTGCCAGGAATGACCGGCCCGCTCCGCTTCGTCTATCACATACTGTCGCACGGCCGCCTCTTGTTTTGAGGGCCTTGGGATCTGCGTGATGCGGTAAAAATGCTCCCACAACGGTGCGGGCTGTGTGGGGTAATTCTGCGGTTTCATAATGTACTCCTGGATCCTGCCAACGCGGCGACGCGCGGCCATGCAAGTGCGCTGCGCAAAATTATACGCGAGCTGTGAAACGCTGCACAATTTACCTCCCACAGAGGTAATTTTTCACCTATCAAAAGCCGTGTGTTTGTCTAAACTTCCATTTACAGCGTTTTCGGATCGAGGCAACCATGACAAGACGTGACGACGGCAGAACATCTCTGGTGGATTTTCTGCGCAGCCTGAAATTTTCGCACAGCGACCAAGCACGCGGTGCTGGACACAGTCCCAACCGTTTCGCCCGACTCAAACAACGGGTACAAACCAACGCGGGCTCGAACAGCGAAGAGTTGCACCTGGTTCGCAGCGCCAACTGACCCGCCGCTCGCTGTTACGCAGCCAAAGCGTAGCGCAGAATGTCCAGGTAATAGCGATCGGCTTCTTCACACAGCACCTGGTAGCGTTCGGGCAACGGTGGCTCTACGTCAGCAGCAGGCGCAGATTGGAAGCCCGTTGACGCCTCCACAGCGCCATACCAATGCGGCGCCCAGACACCATCGCTTTCTCGCCGGCCGCTGGGCCAGTTCAGCATACGCCCACTGAAAGGTATCTGCAGCACACGGCACAAAGCCCGTAAGGTTGCTTCCGGCGCACGCAAGGTCTGCGCCGAATCAATGACCGGGGGGGCATGACCCAGCCGATCGGCGACCCGCTGGAATAATTCCCATTGTCGAGCGAAGCCCAGTTCGTCCAATGAGAAGGTCGGCCGCACCCGCGCGTAAGAGGCGATAATATGTCTCGGCTCCCTGATCAGAAAGCAGTTGTCCAACTCGTCGGTGAAAGACAGGTCTACGGACGGCAGCAGGTGCTGAGCCATATGCTTTTGATAGTAGATGTCGGGGGCCTGGTCGCTCGCCTGGGCCGGCAGTCCGTGGCAGAGATCGTTTGCAACCGAGCGCCAGTCACAGTCCATTGCCGCAACAATCTCCGGGCCACCGGGGTGGTCGATCCGGGTCGCGGCAAGGTAGTAGCCATAGAGTGGCTCATCCGCCACCATACAGTCTTCGCGATTTTCGAAAGACCGCATCAGTGCCGTGCTGATGTTCCGCGGCCCGGACCACATAGCAATACGCTTGATAGTCATCTCAGGCTCGCTGATGCTTGCGGCCCGGGCCGGCGATATAGCTGGCAACCAGGTCACGATAGGCCATTTGCAGTCGTCCAATCATCGGCCGCTCACCCGCCTCGCCAATGACGCGACCGTCCACTTCGGTCACCGGCACCAGCCCGGCAAAGGTCCCGGTGACAAAGGCCTCCTGGGCGTTGTAGACGTCATTCAGCGTAAAGTTGGTTTCCCGAGCGACCAGGCCCAGCCCATTCGCCATCTCCAGTACCTTGGCACGGGTGATGCCATCCAGGCAGTAGTCACCGGTGGAGGTCCACAACTCACCGCGCCTGACGATGAAGAAATGCGTTGAGTTGCAGGTTGCGACAAAGCCATGTGGGTCCAGCATTAACGCCTCATCGTGCCCGGATTTTGCAGCCTGGATACAGGCCGTGATGCAGTTCAATTTGGAGTGTGTGTTCAGGGTCGGATCCTGAACGTCAGAGTAGCCGCGGCGCACATGGACGGTGAACAGCCGGACACCGCGCTGGACGGTCTCAGGCAGGGCCTCTTTATACTCGGGTATGATAACCACCGTCGGGGGCGTGATGGTCATCCTGGGATCCTGATAAGGGGTTGCTTTAATCCCCCGGGAGACCATCAGGCGAATGTGCACGCCATCGTGCATATCATTGGCTGCAAGTAGTCGGTACAGCCGTTTCTCCAATTGCGGACGATCGAAATCGGGGGCAAAGTCCAGCGTTTTCATGCCCTCGAAAAGGCGATCCAGGTGCCGCTCGAGAAACAAAATGGTATTGGATTCGACCCGCAGGCCCTCCCACACCCCGTCGCCAAGAATAAAACCAGAATCGAAAACAGAAACCCTGGCCTGATCGCGGGGAAAATGCTCATCATTAATGTCGATCAGTATGGTGTCATTGCGAGGATCACCCGCGTACTCATGTGTTCCCTTCATAGTTCACTCCGGCTGGTCTGGCGCTGCTAAGGCCGCTTATTCTAGGGCATCTCTGAATAATGGCAATCGCGCTCAGCGGAGCTCTGAAGCGTCCAGAGGAAGGCGCGTCGCGCAGGAAACGATTGTGCTAACATCCCGCTTTTACTGCGATAAACCGAGCGATCCGGAACAGCCGTGAACGACCAACGTGACGACATCTACGCTGAACCCCTGGCAGGCGGCGGCCCATTCCAGTTCGATGCCAAGGTCGCCAGCGTGTTTCCGGACATGATTCGGCGCTCGGTGCCAGGCTATCCCACCATCATCGCCATGACCGGACTGTTAGCGGGCCGCTTCGCGACACCGGGCAGCCGTTTGTATGACCTGGGCTGTTCACTGGGCGCCTCGACGCTGGCCATGCGCGCACACGTGCAACACAGCGATTGCAGGATCATCGGCGTGGACAACTCTGCGGCGATGCTGGAGCGCTGTCGCTCCGTCATCGACACAGACAGTCACGAGCTGCCGGTCTCGCTGGTTTGCGCCCGGCTGCAGGATATTCTGATCGCCGACGCGTCGGTGGTGGTGCTCAATTTCACGCTGCAGTTCATTCCGCAACAACAACGTGACGCGGTCATCAAAGCCGTCCACGACGGCTTGCGACCCGGAGGTGTGATGGTGTTGTCGGAGAAACTATCGTTCGAAGATGCGCGCCTGAACGACTTGAATATCGCCCTGCATCATCAGTTCAAACGCGCCAATGGCTATAGCGAACTCGAGGTCGCGGGTAAACGCAATGCCCTGGAGAATGTGCTGGTGCCAGAGTCGCTGGCCAGACACAGGGCACGTATCGAAGACGCGGGCTTCAGCAGCAGTGATGTCTGGTTTCAGTGCTTCAACTTTGCTTCGATCATCGCTTTGAAATGATGGACTATCAACCCTTGCTGCGGGCCTGGGAAGGCGGCGCACTGGACCGCTGGGCTCAATGCCTGCCCGAACAAATCGACGCCGGACTGTCGACCCGCCGCTACGGTGACCTGCCGCGCTGGCTGGAGGCGCTCGCTGCACTGCCATCGCTCAAAGCAGACTCGGTGCAACTGAACACCGATCGGGTTGGCGCGGCCTCTCTGGCAACGCTTGACGATGAAACGCTGGCCGGGCTCAAAGCGCGGTTGCTGGAGCTGCACCCCTGGCGCAAGGGGCCCTACGAACTGTTTGGCGTTCACATCGACAGCGAGTGGCATTCGGACTGGAAATGGCAACGCCTGTTACCAGCGCTGGCGCCCTTGCAGGGGCGCAGAGTTCTGGATGTCGGCTGCGGCAACGGTTACCACTGCTGGCGTATGCTGGGCGAGGGTGCCGCAGAGGTCATCGGTATCGATCCATCGCCGCTTTTCGTGGTGCAGTTCTGGGCGCTGCAGCACTATCTCCAACAAGAAAATATCTGGGTACTGCCGGCAGGTATTGCCCAGGTGCCGGCCAAGCTGGCGGCGTTCGATACCGTCTTCTCGATGGGCGTACTTTATCACCGGCGATCACCGCTGGATCATCTGCAGGAACTCAGGGACACATTGCGACCGGGCGGCCAGCTGGTAATAGAGACCCTGGTGATTGAGGGCGAGTGCGGGGAGTCCCTGCTGCCCGACGGTCGCTATGCACGAATGGGCAATGTGTGGTTTCTTCCCAGCTGTGCAACTCTGTTGCAGTGGCTGCGCAGAATGGGTTTCGAGAACCCCGCCGTGGTAGACGTCAGCGTCACCTCCACCGATGAACAGCGCGCCACACAATGGATGCGTTTTCACTCCCTGGCCAACTTTCTGGACCCGGCAAACCCAGGCAAAACCGTGGAGGGCTACCCCGCGCCCCGGCGAGCTACCATCATCGCCAACCGGCCCGAAAACTAGCATCAGCTACGGCGCCGGTCGCCTCAACGGCTTGCGGGCGGCATGGCTGCCTCTGGAGTCTCAGCTGGCACCCTGCCTCGCGGTATTTCTGGTATCGGCACGGTTTCCTGACCCGGCGACAGCTCGCGAACTTGCGGGGCGCTGGCCTCGCGATAGCGTTGCACCGCACCGGCCATATTGATCAGAGTGCGGGTCACCGATAAACCCGCTGCACGATTGGCCACCCATACTGGAATCAAACCACCCGGATGGCCATACACCTGGTAAGTAACCACCACCCATCCTTCGGGCTCCGGCCTCAGCTCCCAGAAACCGCCGAATTCCGGCACGCGCACCAGAGCGTCCCGTGGCGGAAGATAGTCGGGGAAATTGACGATATTGATGCGGACAACCCGGGTTTGTGGATCCTGCTGATAATCAAATCGCACCACTGTATCCCGGTCTTGCATGGGCCAGGGTGCATCTACTACGCCGTAGACGTAGGCCTGGTGAGCGCCGTTTTGGGCAAGAATTTTTGCACCACCACTGCGGTATACCCAACGATCATTGAAATCCGCGTCTCTAAGCAAGGCCACAATGGCGTTCAGTGACGCCTGCAAACGGGTAACTCCCCGAACTTCGCGCAGGGGCGAACCGGCGTATTCCCGCTGTTCTACGCGCACCGATTCATCGTTATAGAGCAGCTCCCAAGTGTGACCAGAAGCCGAGTGACCCCAGCCTAGACCAATAATCACCAGCAGTGCGAGAGGCTTGCCACAGCGGTTCAATGCAGCGCTTTCTCCATTCGGTGCTCGTGGAATACGTACTCGAATACGTCTCTGAAGGTGCGCGCGAAGTGCACGTTGATCCCCTCGCGCAAATAGTCCGGGAGATCCTCAAAGTCCCGGCGGTTTGCATGGGGCAAAATCAATTCCATAATCTTGCTGCGGCGCGCGGCGATCACCTTTTCCCGTATTCCTCCCACCGGCAGCACCTGACCCGTCAGGGTCAACTCACCGGTCATCGCCAGGGGGCGCTTGATCCGCTCTTTGCGGGCCAGGGAAACCAGTGCAGCGGCCATGGTAATACCTGCGCTGGGACCGTCCTTGGGGGTAGCACCTTCAGGCACATGCAGGTGGACCATGCTCATATCAAAAAAGTCGCGGTCACAACCGTAATCGCGCAGATGACTGATCACATAACTGTAGGCGATCTCCGCAGACTCACGCATCACCTCACCCAGGCGACCTGTCAATTTGAAACCTCGGTTCAGCGTGTGTATTTGCGAGGACTCAATCGCCAGGGTCGCGCCGCCCATTGCAGTCCAGGCAAGGCCGGTGGCAACGCCCAGCCCACGCATGGGTTTATCGGCCTGAAAAGGCGGCTTGCCTAGCAAGTCTTCAATGTCTTTCTTGCTCACCCGCAGGTGATCCACTGTCTCCTGGGTAAACCGCACGATAGACTTGCGCATGATCCCCGCGAGGTGTTTTTCCAGCGAGCGCACCCCGGCCTCCCGACAATAGGCGTCTATTACGTACTTTAACGCCGCATCGTTTATCTTAAGCTGAGTGTCCGTCAAGCCATGGCGTTCCAACTGCCGCGGCCAGAGATGATTGCGTGCGATGGCCAACTTCTCCTCGGCGACATAACCGGAGAGGCGCAGAATCTCCATTCGATCGCGCAAGGGGCCGGGAATGGTATCGAGCTGATTGGCGGTACAGATAAACAACACCTTGGACAGATCCACCCGGAGGTCGAGATAGTGATCCAGAAACTCGCTGTTCTGCTCCGGGTCCAGCACCTCCAGCAGGGCCGATGCCGGGTCACCCTGATAGGACGCACCGATCTTGTCTATCTCATCCAGCATGATCACCGGATTGGCCACTTCAACTTCTTTAAGAGCCTGGATGAACTTCCCGGGCATTGCGCCAATGTAGGTGCGACGATGTCCCTTTATCTCGGCTTCATCACGCATTCCGCCGAGACTGAAACGGTAGAATTTGCGACCCAGTGCGTCGGCCACAGATCGCCCGATACTGGTTTTGCCCACACCGGGCGGACCGATAAGCAGCAAGATAGAACCGGCAATTTCGCCACGAAATGCGCCCACGGCCAGAAACTCCAGTATGCGGCTTTTGACATCCTCGAGGCCGTCGTGATGTGCATCGAGCACTTCGCGGGCATGCTGCAATTCCAGATTATCGGGTGAATACACACCCCAGGGTACCGAGGTGGCCCAATCCAGGTAATTGCGGGTCACCCCGTACTCCGGCGATCCGGTCTCCAGCACCGACAGCTTGTTCAACTCGTCACCGACCCGCCGCTTTGCAGCATCGGGCAAGGTCAGATCAGCGATGCGCTTTTCGAACATCTCCACGTCTGTGGTGCGATCGTCCTTGGACAGGCCCAACTCTTTCTGAATGATTTTCAGTTGCTCACGCAGAAAGAACTCCCGTTGCTGAGCGGACACCTTCTCATTCACCTGACTGGTGATTTTACTCTGCAGCTCGGCGACTTCACGCTCCTTGCGCAGCAGTGCGAGCACTTTTTCCATCCGGGGACGCAGTGCCAGTGTATCCAGCACATCCTGCAGTTGCTCTCCCGACGCAGTAGTCAATGCCGCAGAGAAATCAGCCAGTAAGCTGGGCTGGTTGGGGCTGAAGTTTGCAAGATAATGCTTTAACTCTTCGCTGTAGAGCGGATTCAGTGGCAGCAACTCCTTGATCTGCTGCAGGATGGCCATCGCATAGGCCTTGATTTCATTGCTGTCGCGATCGTCCTGACTGCGCGGGTATTCAACCTGCGCCAGATACGGTGGCTTGTCGCTGAGCCAGCGCACAATGCGAAACCGCTTCATTCCCTGGGCCAGAAACTGGCCTGGATTATCGGCGCCCGGCGGGGGGTTGTGGAGCCGCACGACACAACCAATCTCAGGAAACTGATCCGTAGCCACCGGCTGTTGATCCGCGCGCTCTACATGACTGAGGCCCAGCAGGCGAGTGCCGCTGGCGGCCACAGCCTTCAGTGTAGGTCCCCACTCTTGGGGGTCGATTGCCACCGGCTGTACCTGACCCGGGAAAAATGGCCTGCCAGGCACAGGCAGCAGGTACAGCGTATCCGGCAGCACGTCATCGGCAACCGCCGGTGTGTTATGACTCTCTGCCGAAGAGATAATCTCTCCATCCGCTACCTGCGTGTCATCGCTCATTCTTCGCTATTCTCTCTGCTGCAGACCCAATCTCATGTTATTTGGGGCTGCGGGCGCATTTTTTCAAGTTGCGGACGGTATTTCCGGCGCCGTTGCGGCGCTATACTGAATCGCTGGCACACGCCATTGACTACAAAGCAGACGAGGTAAAGCCGGTGGGCAACAAACAAACATCTGACGTTAATCCGGGCGACCCTGGTCCGGGCGACCCTGGTCCGGGCGACCCCGACCTGCGGTCATTGTTGCGCTCGCTGGAAAGCAGATATCAGCGGCTGGCGGAGCAAAAACTGTCGCTGGACCTCACCCGCGGCAAGCCGGGTGCCGCGCAGGTTGCGCTCTCCAACGCCCTCGATGGTGTTCTGGGCGGAGACTATAAAACCAGCGCCGGGGTCGATGTGCGCAACTACGGTGGACTGTCAGGGCTTACCGAGGCCCGGGCATTTTTTGGCGCCATACTCGATGCCGAGGCCAAAGAAACCCTGGTGGGCGGCAACAGTAGCCTCACCCTGATGTATCAGGTCATGGATTTTCTGCTGCGCGAGGGGCGGCGCGGGCCGGCCAGTGCCTGGGAAAAAAGCGATACAATCAAGTTTCTCTGTCCCAGCCCTGGCTACGATCGCCACTTCGGCATTTGCGCTCACCTGGGCATCGGCATGCGAGCGGTGCCCATGACTGATAGCGGGCCAGACATGGACTTGGTCGAGCAGCTGGTGCAGAAAGACAGAACGTTCAAAGGGATCTGGTGTGTAC
Organism: uncultured Gammaproteobacteria bacterium; assembly: GCA_963840725.1. Classification (GTDB taxonomy): domain Bacteria; phylum Pseudomonadota; class Gammaproteobacteria; order Pseudomonadales; family Halieaceae; genus CAVWDU01. Next base: position 402,133 of record CAWIZY010000004.1, read on the forward strand.
CGCGCTTTTCCAATCCTACCGGCTGCGTTTACAGTGACGAGACCGTCAGGCGCATTGCCAGGCTGCCACAATTGGCCAGCGATGACTTTGTGGTGATGTGGGACAACGCCTACGCTGTTCATGCTCTTTCCGAAGACGCTCCGGCGCTGGCCTCAGTGCGCAAAGCCTGCGATGAGTACGGCACTCTCGACCAGGTATTCCAGTTCGGATCCACATCCAAGATTACCTTTGCTGGTGCTGGCGTCGCTTTCATGAGCAGCGCCCCTGCCAGCCTCGCGGCCTTTGAAAAGCACCTGTCATTTCAAAGTATCGGTCCGGACAAGGTCAACCAACTGCGGCACCTGCGTTTTCTCGGCGGGGCCGGCGAACTGGAGAGTCATATGGCCCGGCACGCCGCCATCATCCGACCGAAATTCGAGACAGTACTACGGACACTGGAAGACCAGCTCGGTGACAGCGGGATGGGCTCCTGGACGCGACCTCTGGGCGGCTACTTCATCTCCTTCGATACGCTGCCGGGGCTTGCCAGAGAGGTGGTCGGACTGGCGGCTGACATTGGGGTAAAACTGACACCTGCCGGCGCCACATTCCCCGAGGGGAAGGATCCGCTGGACCAGAACATCCGTCTGGCGCCCACCTTTCCCAGCGTCGAGGAGGTCCAATCTGCCGCAGAGGCGTTTGCTGTTTGTGTGCAATTGGCCACTGTCAGGCGCCGACTTATAGAGGCCGAGCCGCCACCAGCCTGAACCTGGAGCCGCCCTGGCGGGGCGCAGGGCAAGTGGCGGACGGAACCCGCTGTCTCGTGAACAGCAGCTGTTCACGCTTCGCCGCCAGCTTGCGGCTTTCAGTAAGGCCGGTCGGGATCCAGATTAAAGGTCTCCAGTAGCCATTCGTAGTAGAGCCCGTCGGACAGGAAACTGAGGTAGACTTCATTGACCAGGTCCACCAGCTTGCGCACCGCATATTCCGTATCGCCGTTCAGGATATATGCGGTCAGCGCAATCTCACCGCCCCGATTGTAGGTCTTAAGACGCAGCCGGCTCGCATCATAACGCCGATGCTCGGGGAGGGATGGGCTCTGCCGTTCCCGCAGCCAGCGCTTGAAGTCGCGATACATTGCCGAGCCGGCGGGCACCTGCGGCAGCACGCAAGGCAATCGCAGGGAGGCTCGGGTCGCATCAAACTGCCACTGGAATAGTTGATCACGATGCCAGCGAGTCTGGTATTGCGCACGTGCAGCAGACACGCGTTTACCCGTGGCTGCACCGAAGCCGCGAAAAACACCCCGAGCTGCATAGCCTTGCAGAATTTCCCCTACCAGGGCCGCGTCACTCATCAGTGCGCAACAGCACCAGTGCCCGGCTCGGCATTGAGGGAAATACCCGGCGGATAATCCCGCGGTGATGTGAACTCCTTCAGCGCCTGGCAGTTGATAAGACTGCACACCTTGTCGTTTCGTGCCAGCTTGTAGGCCTCGGCCAGCGCAATGCGGAACTCCTCCGGCGTGCGCACATAGGCACCATTGGCACCCAAGCCCTGGGCCATCCGGTCATAGCGCAGGTTTTCCTGGAACAGATACATGTGCATTGAGCGCGCCGAGCGCGCTGCATTGGGCCAGACACCCCAGGCGTTATTATTGTAGACAATGGTAATCGTCGGCAGTCGGTACTTACTCGCGGTATCCAGTTCAAAGAGGCTGTAGGCCAGGCCCGCATCGGAAGTGATACAGATCGTCGGGGCGCCCGCATAACCCTGCTGCGGACCGACGCCCCGCTGCACTGCCGCAGAGACGCCCATCATCATCGACATGTCCGGCCCGATCGCTCCGTATTGATAAGCCGGGACAATCATATGACCCGGACGCTGCGCCCGCAGATAGCGCCCGGCATAAAGACCGCTGGTCCAGCCGCCCCCACCAGAGACGACCGCCAGGCGATCGTCGGCATCATTGTCGATAAAGCTCTGGGTATCGCGGGCGATAACAGCCGGGTGCAGGTGCCCGGTTTTCCCACTGTATTGCAGGCCCAACTGGTAAACCCTGTCCAGCTCTTGCTGGTAAGCCTTTCGGGCGGCGGCGATCTCTGTGACCCAGTCCGGTCGGGAACGCGCCTTCAGGCCATCGGCAAGGGCTGCGAGGAACTGCGTTTCATCACTGACAATTCCCAGGTCCAGAGGCCAGTTACGCCCCAGATCCTCCTGCTCGGGATGCACTCTTATCGCCTTGATCTGCGGATTGAAGCGGTACTCCCCCGGGCTCGGCATACAGTACTGGCCAACAAAAATAACCAGATCCGCGCTCAACAGCGCATCGGGTGCGGCCATGACACAGAGCCGGTGTTCGTCAGGAAAAACACCGCGGGTCGGGCCCGAGGTGGCCACGGCCAGGTTGTTTTTCTCTGCCACTCGCCGCAGCGCATCCCAACCGCGACGCTGGAACACACCTTGACCGGCCACGATCAGGGGTCGCTGCGCTTTTTCGATCATGGCCACGGCCCTGGCCACATCCGCGGGGGCCGGATGGGCTCGCGACTCGCTGCGGTAGCGCGATTTGGCGTAATAGTCCTTGAGGTCGGCAGGATCCTTGAACCGTGCGCGGGCCACCTCAGCCGGAAAATCCAGGTGCACAGGCCCCGGCACACCGGACTTGAGCTGGCGAAAAGCGTAGGCCCCGTACTCATGGACACGGGAGGGATCGATCAGGCGCTTCCCATATTTTTTAATCCCTGTGGTCGTCGGCTGCTGGTAACCCGTTTGAATAAAGGCCTCCCGGTCATCACCGGCAATCTGCATATTGCTGGCCAAAACCAGCAGCGGCGTTCGCGCAGCGTTCGCCGCCGCGATGTTCATGATCATATTGGTGAAGCCCGGACCCTCGGTACCCGACGTGGCGGTCACTTCGCCCGTCGCTCTGGAGAAACCATCGGCCATCGCGCACATAGCCCCCTCGGACCGCCCGCCGTAGGCGGGAATACCTGCGGCCGCCAGAGCATTGATGACCGTGTAATTCCCAGGACAGCAGAACAGCCCCGCCAGCTTCTCCTCCCGACAGAGATTGGCAAACACATCGGCGCCACTCATGCCTCTGCCCTCGAAGGTGGCAGCCGCCGCGTCCTCCCCCAGTGACTCGGTAAAGTCGGGGGCTACCCTGATGGATGGCAACTTGAGCTCCCCCAGGTCCACAGTATCCAAAGCCATCGCCCCGGCCGCAGTGCCGGCAGTGACTGCCGCGCCGACGCCTGTCACCGATTTGCGGAGAAAATCCCGGCGCGAGCTGTCGGTCTGGCTTTTTCCTTCCGGCTCAAACTCCGCTCGCTTCACGCGCTTGGTCATACCTGTGATCCTTGACTAAGTTATCGCCAGCTCACTGCTGGCGGGGCTATAGGGACTCTCGCTGCTGCGGGGTCCAGAGGCTGCGAATAAAGTTCACCAGATGCCAAAACTCAGCCTGCTCTTGTAACTGGAAACTGAAGCCCGGCATACCCACGCCTGCGCCATCATGAATACTGCGGTACATGTCCTCCCGGGAGGTACCACTGTAATACTCCTCTGGTGCCGTCAGGTTTGTCGCATCTGAAATAACGTCCATCTGGGCACGGCCGTCCTTGCCATGGCACTCCGTGCAATAGCGCTGAAACAGCGTCGCGCCCTGGGCTACCGAGCTGTCGCTATAGGGAGTGGGGTCATCGGCCAGCGCCGATGCACTTACCAGGCAGATCGCCGGTAGCCAGTAGCGCAAACCTGCGGTTTGCAATGGCCGGGGCCCGGCAACAGGAAAGGGCATGGGGCTCCTCCGAAATTCGTTCAGGGTACGAATGAGAATAGTAACAGGATGACAGATTGCAACCGCGAGGCCACACAGCCCGGGGCCGGGCGACTACCGGGGTGGCCGCGGGCGTTTAGGGTCAAAGACTTGCGAGTAGTGGAACTGCCAAAGTCAGCGCCAGGCCCCAACTCAGCAATGAGCCCAGTAAAAAGTACTCGGTTAGGACGTCTACCGGCCGGGGTGACTTGCGGCCCTCGGGGGTCGTTGCCGAGAGGGCTTCTGCGGCGCCCTTACTCTGCAGTTCAGGAAAGCGAATAATACTTTTTGCCGATATGACCAGGGCCGCTGCCGTCGGCTCGCCCGCGAGCGCCAGACCAAAGATCAGGTAGCGCTCCAGCGGGCCGATAAATCGGCCGCCTTTCAACTGCTGCTCAGCTTCCGCCACCGGTGTTTCCCGGGTCAGCTGTAGACAGGTGCGGACGATACCATTGCCGGTCGGGCCGAGAAACAACAGACTGGCTACAGTTAGAGCGACAACCCCCACGCCCAGTTCAGCCAGGCCGAGCCAGGGGAGGCTGGCAAAATACCCGGTGATAATGGCCGGTTCTGTTTCAACAACCAGTGCAGGTAGTCCCAGCCCGCCCAGCAGAAGCATCAGCGTGACTGCAGTCAATGCCAGCCGCGGATGATTGGCGGTGGGATCGATCGCCGCCCGAGCTTCAACCCAGGTGGACGTCCCGGCAGCGCTGCCCAGAAATAACAGTACTGCGGCTATCGGGGACGCTGTATAGGCCCATAGCGCAGCGGCGCCCAGGGAGCAGTTCAACAGCACCAGCCCCATGCGATAAGGGCGGCTTCGGGAGCGGCCCGCCGCGGCGGCAATACCCCCGATCGCCAGGTCTGTCACGGCCAGGATCGACAGCATAATCGCCAGTGTGATCACCGTATGGCCGCCTGCTCGAATTCAGCCAGAATTCGCTCGATAATATACGCACCATTGGTCTTGGAGCGCCGTGAAACCACCGGCTGACTAATGCCCAACTGACCCGCGATCTCTGCCTGGGTGGCACCGGTCAGGATACCGAGAGTAATTGCAATATCCTTTCGATCCATCTGGTACATCACCTGGTCGAGCGCCAGTAAGAATGCATTGGCGGTGGCCGTCAGCAGCGCATCAGGCGCATGGAACCGGGTCCTGGCGGCATAGGGCACACCGCTGCGGCGCGCCGGTTGGCCCGCCTCGTCAATGGCCGCTCTGGCATTCCACCAGGCATCACCACTCTGGCCGTAAGGTGCCAGGCCGTCGTCGTAAACGCTGATCTCGCCATAGGCCAAACCGATGCGGAATTCGCAATCATGCTCTATATCTCCCGGAGCCTGGGCCCGAAACTGCAGTTTGAGCAGTATCGTGGCCCGAAATGCGGCGGCGATCTCCGTATAGGCACCCTGAAATTCATCACCGACGGTGAATTGCAGGGGCTGCTCGGCCGGTACATGCTGATTCACCCACTCAAAATGCCCCCCCAGGGCAGAAAACAATTGCCGCTGGTCCGGAAACGCCCTGGAGGCAATGACATCGCCTATCATCACCGCGTAGTAGTTACCCTGTGCTACGGCCATCGCCACCCCACTGCGCCCACCGGCTCGCCGACGCTGATTCGAATACGCTTGCTGTATCACAGTATAGCACTTATAGCTATATAAGTTAAATTATAGCTTATAATGCTATATTATCTACTTTATAGCGCTATAGCTTATATGTGGCGCGATCGGGTTACTGGTAACGCAGGTCTGCCGCCCGAGCACCCTCGGGTTCGGCAACCACCGGCATGACCTGTGAGCAGGAAGGTCCTGTGGGGGTGCCCCTGATCAGAACGGTGTCACGACACCTGAAGGAGCCGCTATTCGTCGCTGCCCTGCTGTCCGGGCAGGACACCGCTGAAAGGGAAGTTGGCAACGTTGCCCTCGGAGGCTGAGCCGGGCGTTATTTTGCCGGAACCTTCTTTGTCCACCTCATCGATGCGAACTATCGCCTGCAGCGGTATGTAGCTGCGCTTAACGCCCTTGAATTCGCTCTTGAGCTTTTCCTCGGTGGGATCCACCACAATCCGTGAACGCTCACCAAAGACAAACTCCTCCACCTCGATAAAACCCCACATATCGCTCTGATAAATCTGCCGCGCGTAGACCTCGAACACCTGATTCGCGTTCTGGAAAATCACCTTATACACGGGCTCGCTGGCCATTATCTCCTCGGCAGCTGGCTGTAGGATCAACCAGCAAAATTGCGGGGGCGACGATGTTACCATTACTACTATAGATTACCAGTGCCCGATACGCCCAGTTCCGTGACCTGCGGCTGAATGAAACGGGCAGTCATTCAAGAAGGACATCGATATTTCACCATGGTTCTGTATCACAGCGTGCCAAACCAGTATAATTCGCGCCCTTTTTGGCAAGGCGGGAAACCCCGGTGAGCAAAAAACTCTACATCAAAACCCACGGCTGCCAGATGAACGAGTACGATTCGGCCCGGATTCGCGATCTGCTGCAGGAAAGCGATGACCTGGTAACGACTGAGCGCCCTGAAGATGCAGACGTGCTGCTGCTCAATACCTGCTCGATACGCGAGAAGGCCCAGGAAAAGGTGTTCCATCAACTGGGCCGCTGGAAAAAACTCAAACAGCAGAATCCGGCACTGATCATTGGCGTGGGAGGCTGCGTGGCCAGTCAGGAGGGCGCAGAGATAGGCAAACGCGCCCCCTATGTTGACCTGGTTTTCGGGCCCCAGACCCTGCATCGGCTACCTGAGATGATGGCGCAGCGCAGCACCGGCAATACGCTGGTGGTGGACGTGAGTTTTCCGGAAATAGAGAAATTTGACCGGCTGCCAGAGCCAAAAGTCGAGGGGCCCACCGCTTTTGTTTCCATTATGGAGGGCTGCTCCAAGTACTGCAGCTTTTGCGTGGTGCCTTACACCCGGGGAGAGGAGGTGTCGAGACCGGTTGATGATGTCATCGCAGAAATCGCCCACCTCGCCAACGGCGGGGTCAGGGAGGTCAATCTGCTCGGACAGAATGTCAACGCCTACCGGGGACTCAATCATCTGGAGGATGTGGTGGATTTTGCCGAGCTGCTGCATCTGGTCGCCAAAGTACCCGGCATCGACCGAATCCGCTACACCACCTCGCACCCGGTGGAGTTCTCCGATGCGCTGATCCAGGCCTATGCAGACATCCCCCAGCTGGTGGATCATCTGCACCTGCCCGTACAGAGCGGTTCAGATCGCATTTTGGCGGCCATGAAACGGGGCCATACCGCACTGGAATACAAGTCGCGCATCCGACAACTGCGCAAAATTCGACCCAATATCAGCCTTTCTTCGGACTTTATCATCGGATTTCCGGGAGAGACCGATGCCGATTTCGCCGCCACCATGAAACTGGTGGAGGAGATTGGATTCGATTCGTCCTTCAGCTTCGTCTACAGCGCCCGCCCGGGAACACCAGCAGCCGAACTCCCCGACGCCACTCCCGAAGACACCAAGAAGCAACGCCTGCAGCTACTCCAGCATCGTATTAATCAGCAGGCACAGATGATCAGCGAACAGATGGTGGGCACACGACAAACCATCCTGGTCACCGGTGTATCGAGGAAAGACCCGGGGCAACTGCAGGGACGCACCGAAAACAACAGGGTGGTCAATTTCTCTACCACAGACCACTCACTGATCGGTGACTTTGCCCAGGTCCGTATCCTCGCCGCATTGCCAAATTCACTGCGCGGTGAGTTTCTGGGGCAACGCTGAACAATGGCAAGGCGCGCCCTGCGGGAGCCTACAGAAAGCCTCACTGCTGCGTTGCGTCCCTTGAAAATACAACCCGTATTGTCTGCGGAACGCGCCTTACTGTGACGCTTTCTGCAGGCTCTGAAATACTGCGAATTAACCGGACAGGACACTAGCCAGTTGACGCCGGCGAATTCCAGTATATGCTTAGTTTTTAATCACCGCCGCCAGCGGCTGTAGAGTCTCTTGAACAGCGAATCTGTACCCCAACCGTCGACGCAGCAAAGTCTTTCCCTCGAACCTAATGACGCCCGTCACCTGGCCATGCTTTGTGGCCAGCTGGATGGTCACTTGAGGCAGATCGAACAGCGTCTTGGCGTCACCATTTATGCGCGCGGCAACCAGTTCACTCTGAGTGGACCTGCGGTCAATGTGGCGGCCGGCAAGCAGCTGCTCATCCATTTATACGCCGAAGTGTGCCAGGGTGTTGCGCTGAGCGCCGAATCCCTGCATCTGCACCTGCATCAGGTGGGGCTCGAAAACCTCGCCAACGTCGACGGCGAGCAACCGGCCGCCGCCGTCGCAGTTATCCGCACCAAGCGGGCCTCGATTAAACCCCGCGGCAAAAATCAGCAGGGTTATGTTGCCTGTATCCAGCAGCACGATATCAACTTCGGCATTGGCCCGGCGGGGACCGGTAAAACCTACCTCGCCGTGGCCTGTGCAGTAGAGGCGCTCCTTGAAGAGAGAGTGCGGCGCATTCTACTGGTTCGCCCGGCCGTGGAAGCGGGTGAAAAGCTGGGCTTCCTGCCCGGTGATATGGCGCAGAAAATCGATCCCTACCTGCGCCCCCTCTACGACGCGCTGTATGAGATGCTCGGTTTTGAGACGGTTAACAAATATATCGAGCGCAACATTATCGAAGTGGCGCCACTGGCTTTTATGCGCGGCCGCACGCTGAACAATGCCTTTATCATTCTCGACGAGGCCCAGAACACCACCCGCGAACAGATGAAGATGTTTCTGACCCGCATAGGCTTCGGCTCCACTGCCGTGATCACCGGTGACGCCACCCAGATAGACCTGCCTCGCGGCGCGCACTCAGGGCTCACCCATGTCAGCAAAATTGTCACGGGCGTGGAGGGTGTGGGCTTCACCTGGTTCGACGCCAGGGACGTTGTCCGGCACCCGGTTGTACAGCGCATCGTTGCGGCCTATGACAGCCACGAGACAAACAACCACGCCAATCCAGAAACCCACGAACCATGACCGCAGACATTGATATCCAGACCGCATGTAGCGAGCCCGTTCCCTCGGAACAGAATCTCAGGCTCTGGCTGGGCCAAGCGTTGAAAGAGGCTGGCGCGGCTGAAGATGCGCAGATCAGCCTGCGCCTGATTGGCGAACTGGAGATGGTGCGACTGAACCGCGAGTACCGGGGTCGCCGGGGTGCCACCAACGTACTCTCGTTCCCGGCTGATCTCCCCGAGGAATTGGGTCTGACCCTGCTCGGCGATATCGTTATATGTGCCCCGGTGGTTCAGCGAGAGGCGCGAGAACAGGCCAAGGCGCAGGATGCTCACTGGGCTCACATGGCCGTACATGGCTGCCTGCACTTGTTGGGCTTTGACCATATCCATACCGCCGACGCGATAGCGATGGAGGCGCTGGAAACACGCATCCTGGCCAATCTCGGCTACCCCTGCCCCTACAACGGGGATCCGTTACTGGAGCGCACAGCGCCATGAACGAAAGCCGCAGCGATGGCGAAAGCGGGGACAAATCCCTGGTCGAACGTATCGCACAATTTTTTTCCAGCGACCCTCGCACCCGGGAAGACCTCCTGGAAGTGCTCTCGACCGCCGCCGAAAACGAGGTTATCGACGAGGATTCCCAAAGTATTATCATTGGGGCAATGCAGGTCACCGATATGCAGGCCCGCGACATTATGATTCCAAGGGCCCAAATGGTGGTGATCAAGGGTGATGCATCGCTGGAAGAGATTCTGCCGCAAATTATCCGCTCCGCCCACAGTCGTTACCCTGTCATCGGTGAAAACCCCGACGACGTACTGGGCATTCTCCTGGCTAAAGACCTGCTGCCCCAAATTCTCAACCGCGACCAAAGCGACTTCGAGATTGTCGATCTGCTGCGGCCGACAGTGGTAGTTCCGGAGAGCAAGCGACTCAATGTCTTGCTGCGAGAATTCAGGGAAAACCGCAACCATATGGCCATCGTCATCGACGAATACGGCGGTGTGGCGGGTCTGGTCACCATAGAGGATGTATTGGAGGAGATCGTCGGGGAAATCGAAGACGAAACGGATGTTGAGTCCGACCAGTTTATTCGCCAGATCAGTGAGCAGGATTATTTCATCAAGGCACTGACCCCGATCGATGCCTTCAATGACCGTTTTCACAGCCAGTTCAGTGACGAAGAGTTTGACACCATCGGCGGGCTGGTTATTCAGGCTTTCGGCCATATGCCGGCCCGCAATGAGGTCACCACTATAGACGGCTTCGAGTTCAAGGTGATCAATGCTGATCAACGCAAGATACACAGTCTGCGGATGCGGCCGATCGCGGACTGAATCGGCTGCCATTCATGAGTGATTCTCCGGCGACCGGCTTGAAGCCCGTGCATTTCCTGATCATCGCACCCCTGGCGGGGGCATTGATCACCCTCTCCCTGGCACCGTTTGCTATCTGGCCGGCCAGCATTATCAGTATCAGCCTGCTGTGCTGGCTGCTGTCGACCTGTGACGCGAGGACAGCAGCATTGCGTGGCTGGCTGTACGGGCTGGGACTGTTTGGCACCGGCGTATCATGGATCTACGTCAGCATTCATGTGCATGGCAATGCCGGCGCCCCCCTGGCGGCTCTGCTGACCGCCCTGTTCTGTGGCGGGCTGGCACTGCTGCACGCCGGATTCGGCTGGTGCTATGTGCGTCTGGTGCGAGGCTTGCCCGGGGGCATGCTGCTCGGCTTCCCGATTCTCTGGATGCTCTTCGAGTGGTTGCGCAGCTGGCTGTTGACCGGTTTTCCATGGCTCTATCTCGGCAACGCCTATATCGATACCTGGATCGCAGGCTGGGCGCCTGTATTAGGGGTCTACGGATTGTCGCTATTTGCCGCCATCACCGGCAGCTGTCTGTTTCTAGCCTGGCGCAATCGCCGTCCCGCTGCTTTTATCACCTACGGCGGTATTGTCGTCACCCTGTGGGCCGGGGGCGCCGTGCTGAAGCCGGTGCAGTGGACCGTGCAAGCCAGTGAAGAGCCACTGACAGTGGCCCTGTACCAGCCCAACATTCCTCAGCAACGAAAATGGGATCGCCGCTGGTACCCCCAGATTCTCTCAACGTATCGGGCACAGATGGACGCGCTGTACGGCGCCGACATTATCCTCTGGCCAGAGTCGGCGGTACCCAACTATTATCAGCGAGCAACCCCCTTCCTGGACCCTATTGCCAAACGCGCCAAGGCCTATGACTCAACCTTGATTCTGGGTATACCCTACCTGGGCAAGAGCGCGGGCAGCTACTTCAATAGCATTGTCGCACTGGGCTACGGTGAAGGCGTCTATCACAAACAACGGTTGGTGCCGTTTGGGGAGTACGTACCGCTTGAGAACTGGTTGCGCGGTGTCATCGACTTCTTTGACCTGCCCATGTCCTCCTTCCAGCGCGGTGACTCGTCACAGCAGCTGCTGCGGGCAGGCAGCTTCAGGGTAGCACCTTTCATCTGTTACGAGATCGTCTATCCGGACCTGGTGGCGCGGGGGGCAAGAAAGGCTGACATTCTGGTCACTATCAGCAATGACAGCTGGTTCGGACAATCCATCGGCCCGCTTCAGCATCTCCAGATAGCCCGTATGCGGGCATTGGAGAATGGTCGCTACCTGCTGCGAGGCACCAATAATGGCGTCACCGCGATCATCGACGACCAGGGCAGGATCACAGCCCGCAGCGATCAGTTCGTGGAGGCCGTATTGAAGAGCCGGGCCGAGGTTATGATGGGCAGCACGCCCTTCGGCAGTTTTGGGTCTGCACCCGTGCTGCTTGGATGCGGCGTGCTGTTGCTGCTCATGGGTGTGTTGCATAGAACCCTCTGGGGTGTCTGAGAGACGCAGCGCCGATCTCGCCGGCCGGCTATTGATCTCATCGCCGGCGTTCGCAGCACCGCCCGTTTACTGCTAACATTGCCGCCTTTTCCCCCTGCCGTATCCGCGTCAGGATCCGCGAGCACCGAACGAGATTGCCCAGCCCCCATGGACCGACAATACAATCCCCAACACCTGGAACAGGTAACCCAGCAGCACTGGCTGGATAACAACAGCTTCGCGGTGCATGCCGATGACCAGCGCGAAAAGTTCTATTGCCTGGCGATGTTCCCCTATCCCAGCGGCAAGCTGCACATGGGACACGTACGCAACTACACCATCGCCGATGTGATCGCACGCTACCAGCGCATGTGTGGCAAGAATGTCCTCCAGCCCATGGGTTGGGATGCCTTTGGACTGCCGGCGGAAAACGCCGCCATCGCCCATCGGGTGCCACCGGCCAAATGGACAGCCGAGAATATCAGCTACATGCGTCAGCAACTACGCCGACTGGGCTTTGCCTACGACTGGGACCGGGAGTTGGCGACCTGCGACCCGGACTACTACCGCTGGGAACAGTGGTTTTTCACCCGTCTGTTCGAAAAGGGCCTGGCCTACAAAAAGCAAGCCGAGGTGAACTGGTGTGAGACGGATCAGACGGTTCTGGCCAACGAACAGGTCGTGGACGGTCGCTGCTGGCGCTGCGACAACCCGGTCGAGCGCAGAGAAATCGATCAATGGTTTATCAAGATAACGGAATACGCCGAACAGTTGCTGAACGATCTGGATAAACTGGATCAATGGCCAGAGCGGGTGCGCACGATGCAGCGCAACTGGATCGGGCGCTCAGAGGGGCTGGACCTCGACTTCACCCTGCCTGACGGCAGTCCGCTGAGTGTCTACACCACCCGCCCCGACACTCTGCTGGGAGTCACCTATCTGGCAGTTGCGCCCCAGCACCCGGTGGCCCGTGCGGCCGCCGAAACCAACCCCGCACTGGCGCAATTCATGGCCCAACTGGGTCAGGTCAAGGTCGCCGAGGCAGACATGGCCACCATGGAGAAACTCGGCATGTCAACCGGGGTTAACGCCACTCACCCCCTGACCGGTGAGCCAGTGCCAATCTGGGTCGCCAACTTCGTGCTGATGAGCTACGGTTCGGGCGCGGTTATGTCTGTGCCGGGCCACGACCAGCGAGATTGGGAGTTCGCTCGCAAGTACGGTCTGCCTGTCGTGCAGGTCATCGCGTCCGCTGACGACCAGCCTTGCGACCTGGAGCAGGCAGCTTTCACTGAACGCGGCACCCTTATCAATTCCGGGGATTACGACGGTCTGGGTTTCCAGCAGGCCTTTGATCGTATTAGCGACCAACTGGAGTCACAAGGGCTGGGCAAGCGCAGTGTCCGGTTTCGGCTGCGCGACTGGGGCGTATCACGGCAACGCTATTGGGGCGCACCCATTCCGATTATCAACTGCGACAACTGTGGCGCCCAACCGGTACCCGCCGCGGATCTGCCGGTAGTGCTGCCGACGGATGTCGAACTGGAAGGCATGGGGTCGCCATTAAAAACCATGCCGGCTTTCTATGAGACTCAATGTCCTGCTTGCGGGGGCGATGCGACTCGGGAGACCGACACCTTCGATACCTTTATGGAGTCTTCGTGGTATTACGCCCGCTACGCCAGCGCCGGCAATAAAAATGCCATGCTGGATGACGAAGCCGATTACTGGGTGCCTGTCGACCAGTATGTTGGCGGCATAGAGCACGCGATACTGCATCTGCTGTACGCACGGTTCTATCACAAACTGATGCGGGACGAAGGCCTGGTTAACAGCGATGAGCCGTTCACCCGATTGCTGACACAGGGAATGGTGCTGAAAGACGGCGCCAAAATGTCAAAGTCCAAAGGTAATACGGTGGACCCGCACGCACTGATTGAGCGCTATGGGGCCGATACCGTGCGTCTGTTCAGCATGTTCGCAGCACCACCCGAACAGTCTCTGGACTGGTCAGATTCCGGAGTGGAGGGCTCGCACCGGTTCCTCAAACGATTATGGCGACTCGTGGAAGGTCATCTCGCCCTGGGAGAATCCCCGCCGCTGGACATCGACGCTCTCGATAATCAGCAACGAGCAGCACGGCGCAAGATTCACGAAACCATTGCCAAGGTCGGTGACGACTATGGTCGGCGACAGACTTTTAATACAGCCATCGCAGCCGTTATGGAACTGTGCAATGAGCTGGGCAAGCTCGACTGCCAGAGTGCGCAGAGCCGCTCGGTGCTGGCGGAAGGCTTGCGCGCGAGTGTCCTGATGCTATGCCCTGTCGTGCCACACATATGCCATAGCCTTTGGCAGGCATTAGGCGGTGAGGGTGAGGTCATCAACGCAGGCTGGCCCGCGATTGACGAGTCAGCTCTGAGCCGCGATACGATAGAAATGGCCGTACAGGTCAATGGCAAGGTCAGGGCCAAAATCGAGGTGCCGGCAGACGCAGACAAGGCGGCCACCGAGGCCGAGGCCCGAGCCCAGGATAACGTGTGCCGTTTCCTCGACGGGCTTACCGTGCGCAAGGTGATTGTGGTGCCCGGCAAACTGGTCAACATCGTCGCCAACTGAACTCGCCAACTCAACCCTCAGCGTAACTCAGGGAGCTCTACGAACATGCAGCGTCGCCAAATCTGTCCCGTACTGGTGCTCGCCTGCTGCACCCTGATCACCGCCTGCGGGTTCCAACTGCGTGGCTCGGGTGGCGGCACCAGCATACCTGACAGCTGGCGCAGTATGTATCTGATGACCGGTAACCCCAACGGAGAATTGGGTCGCGCCGTGCAGGCACAATTTGCTGCCAACGGCATAAACTGGACCGACAATCGCGAAGATGCCGCCTACGTCATCAAACTGGGTCCGGAACAGTTTAACCGGGAGAACCTGTCCATTAATGCCGAGGCGCGGGCCGCAGAGTTTGAACTCACATTGTCAACACGATTCGAGGTCACAGACGCCACCGGTGCCAATGTCATTGACTCCACTCAAGCCAGCATCGTACAGCAGATGGAGAACGACCCCCGTAATGTTGTCGGCAAGGCGGAGGAAATGCGCATACTGCGTGGCGAAATGCGGACCCAACTGGCCCAGAAAATACTTCGCCATATCGGATTCTACGCGGCCAGCGTCCAGTAGTGCGATTACGCCCGGAGCAATTGACCGCCCATCTGCAGCAAACCTTGCAAGCTGTCTATGTGGTCAGCGGTGATGAACCGCTGCTGGTACAGGAGTGCTGCGACCAAATCAGACGCGCCGCCCGTGCCGCCGGTTGCGCAGAGCGCGAACTGTTCGAGGTCGGCGTTGCGGGCTTTCGCTGGTCTGACCTCGTCGCCAGCGCCGCCAGCCTGTCACTTTTTTCTGACCGCAAACTGACAGAACTTCGCGTGCCTGGGGGTAAACCCGGCGCCGAGGGCAGCAAGGCAATCATTGAATACCTGGGCCTGGCGGCGCAGGACAGTCTTTTACTCCTGGTAGCAGGCAAAATCGACAAACAGTCCATGCAGAGCAAATGGTTCAAGGCGCTGGAGGGCTGTGGCGTGGTGGTCCAGGTTTGGCCGGTGGATGCGAGGAGCCTCCCTCGCTGGTTGGAGCAACGGGTCCAAGCTGCGGGACTGCGCATCGACAGCGACGCTCTGCAGTTGCTCTGCGAGCGAGTGGAGGGCAACCTGCTGGCTGCCGTGCAGGAGGTGGAAAAGCTGGCACTGCTCGCCGAGGCGGGTCATATCAGTGTAGAGACTGTCGTCGCTTCAGTGGCCGAAAATGCCCGTTATAACCCCTTTGAGCTCGCAGACATAGCACTCAGGGGTGACGCCCGGGCCGGGCTCCGAATGCTGCATGGTTTGCGCGCGGAGGGCACGGAACCCGCGGTAGTGCTGTGGGCGCTGGCGAAGGACATACGCACCCTGCATCAATTGCACGGTGACTGCGCCGGGGGCAAGAGCCTGCAACAGGCCATGCAGGCCCGCCGGGTATGGAAAAATCGCATGTCACTGCTGCAGGGCGCGCTGGCGCGGCACGACAGGGACAGCCTGCACCACCTGTTGGAGCAGGCCACAGCTGTGGACGGCAGCGTCAAGGGATACGCGCCGGGCAAGCCCTGGGATCATCTCGAATCCCTGGTGGTCGCCCTGTGCTGAATCCGGTTCAACATTGCGCTATGGCACCTTGTAGCCTATGGTTTCTCTCATCAGTTCAGTGAACACAATCAGCATACCGTCCACTCAAAACTGGAGAGAGTCATGAATAATCTGCAAACAGTCCTATCGGCAACCGCCCTGGCCACGGTGCTGGCGTGGGCAGCGCCCGGCGCGATGGCCGGGGCTGCGGACGTTAAAAGCAGCGACGGCGGCGCCATGAAATTCGAGTACAGCGGTCGCGACAGGTTGCGTATCAACATGGGTACCGACAACAACTACATGATCATGAGAGACGATGAAATCTATGTCGTCACAGACAGCGACGGCCAGATAATGGTTATCAGCATGAATCAAGCTATGAGCATGTTCGCCGGAATGGCCGCCGGAGCCACGCCCGACACCGTGGAAGGTAAACTCTTATCCATGAAAGCCACCGGTCGCAGTGAGACGGTGGCGGGCATCAAGGGTGAGGTCTACATGGTCCGTTTTATCGACGACCAGGGCAAGGAGCGCGCTGCGGACATGGTGCTGAGCAAAGACCCACGGGCAGTGGAACTGCAGCAGGCCATGTCTGTCATGATCACCAGTATGGCTCGTGCCGCAGGCAAGGAGGCAGAGGGCGCTGCGGAGATGCAGAAGAAACTAACGGGCATGAATATGGGCATCTTGCGCTACGGTGACGACATGTGGGTGTCAAATATCAGTGATCGCAAAATCGACAAGGCGCGCTTTGAACTGCCAGCGGAACCCACCGATTTATCCGCACTGGGCGGAATTCTCGGTGCTGCCGGAGGCAACAGTGAGGAGGAAGGCGGTTTCGTCTCCGGCATCATGGGCGCCCTCGGTGGCAAGGCCAAGCGCCAGGAAGAACGGATCCCTGATCAGGCTGAGCGGGAAGTCGACAAACAGACCGACAATGCCGTAGACAATGCCCTCAACAAGGCCTTCGGCAAGCTATTCGGCAAGTAGCCAGGCAATAGCTACTGAAACTGGAGCCTGTCGTCTCCCCAGTGCTCGTGCTCAAACTGCTGGCGCTCCACGCCGTAATCCTGGGGGTTGGTCCACGGCCAGCGGTCGCCCTGCTTTGGAAACAAGTGCATATCCCGCTGCATGTAACCGGCTGAAAAGTGATCAATCCAGGGCCTGACCGACATCGCCTCATCAGCCTCAGAGAGTTGCGGTACCACCCGGGTGGTCCGGGTGGCATCCATCTGATTGACGAGGCTACACACATAACTGGCCACCAGGTCTGCCCGCAGCGTCCACGAGGCATTAATGTAGCCGAAGGTGGTTGCAAAGTTGGGCACGCCAGAGTACATCACGCCCCGGTAAGACCAGGTGTCCGCCAGATTGACTGGCTTGTCATCGACACTCAGTTCAATTCCCCCGGCCGCGAGTAACCTCAACCCCGTTGCGGTAACGATAATATCTGCGGCCAGCGATTCGCCGGACTCAAGCTGGATCCCGGATTCTGTAAACCGCTCGATAGGCCCGGTCTGCACTGAGGCCTTGCCCGAATTGATCGCTTCGAACAGATCGTCATTGGGTACCAGACACAGACGCTGATCCCAGGGGTTATAGGAGGGGGTGAAATGTGTCTCTACATCAAACTGGGGCCCAAGGGCCTTGCGGACCCGTTTTAGCAGCTTTCGCCTTAACTTTTCCGGTCGCTTACGGCTCTGACGGTAAATGTACTCCTGCATGCGGATGTTTTTCCAGCGAACCAGCCGGTAGGCCAGGGACTCCGGCAAGAGTCGGCGTGCCAGCAGGGCCAGCCTGTCGATATCGGGCATGGAGACAACATAGGTTGGTGAACGCTGGAGCATCACGACATGTTCGGCGTCATGCGCCATGGCCGGCACCAGGGTCATGGCGGTGGCGCCGGAACCAATAATCACGACGCGCTTGCCGCTGTAGTCGAGATCTTCGGGCCAGTGCTGAGGGTGAATGACCTGACCCCGGAACTGGTCACGGCCTTCAAATTCCGGTGTATAGCCCGCTTCATAGTTGTAGTAACCACTGCACATCAGCAGAAAATTGCAGCTGAACTGCACCGTATCGCCCTGGTCACCGCGCTCAACCGTTACCAGCCAACGCGATTGCTCTGTGCTCCAGGCTGCATTTTTCACCCTGTGCTGGTAGCGAATATGCGACTCAACATCATATTCCTCTGCAGTTTCGTGCACATACTGCAATATTGACGGGCCGTCTGCGATGGCCTTGCGCGCCAGCCATGGCTTGAAATTGTAACCCAGGGTATGCATATCGCTGTCCGAGCGAATACCCGGGTAGCGAAACAGGTCCCAGGTTCCCCCCATGGCCTGGCGGCCCTCGAGGATCAGATAGCTTTTGTCGGGACATTGTTGCTGGAGATGCACCCCCGCTCCGATACCGGACAAACCGGCTCCAACAATGAGTACATCTCGGTGTTCTACTGTCATCAGTGAATCCTGGTAGCCTGCGCAGCTCGCATAGTGCGCAACTCTGGCGCGACAGGATAAGGCGGGGAACGAAGCTCAGTCAAACCCGAGTGCAACCCGGGGGCAATCATCGCCCTGACCGAGTACCGAAAGCCAGGCTCCGGGTGGCAGCGCAATGCGCCGATTGTCAGGGCTTCTGAAAAAGCAGCACAAAGCGATCGGTTTTACCCCGCACCTCGGGGGCGAAGGCCGTCAGGCTGTGATCGTCATTGGGGTTGCGCAAGCTATCATTGGCGGCGACAAACTCCAGACCGAAACGCGCCACATCGCGGCGCACAAATGACGCCTCAATCCGGTGCAACTCCTGTGCCGCTGCCTTGCCAGATCCGGCAGCCGCGACATGATCAACGAGCAGCAAGCGGCCACCCGGTTTCAGTGCCTCTGTGATCTGACCCATAAAACTGTCGACATCGATCACTGGCCAGCCTTCGGCGGTGTGATAGAGGTCATGGTAGGACATAACAATGATAACCGCATCGAGTTGCCCCACCCCCAGGTCGAGGTTTACCACCTCACGATCATGGCGTACTACTGCCGGCAGGTCCCTGCCCTCAAATCGTTTTTCCAGCGCCTCACCGACGAAATTCACATAGGCCGCATTATTGTGCATCAGCACGCGCCCCGATGGCCCCACCGTCCTGCCCAGTAGCTCACTGTAATAACCCCCACCGGCAAAAATATCCGCTACCTGATCGCCGGGCTTGAGATCCAGCAGGGCCAGGATCTCACCGGGGTGGCTGCGCTGATCCCGCTCGCGGTCTGCCGACAGGCGGTCCGGATTTGCCAACGCCCGCTGCACGGCGGTCGCGGCCTCGGTCTGTTCGCTCCCGCTGCAGAGTGGGCTTGCTAATGCGATACCAAACAAAAAAATCAACGCAGAAAATCGGGACATGGGGCTGATTCCAGATGGGGGCCTCAGGATCAGTGTGGCTTCAGGTACCGGGTCGGGCAAGTCATTTCGTCGTAAACCACTACCGTTACGTCGTGTTTCTCGGGCTTGCATTCCGACCCTGACTAAACTACTGTATATTCATACAGTATGTTTAATGGGAAACTTTCCCCCGGAGTAAGACCATGAACGAAATGCTTGAACAAGTCATGCGACGCCAGGACACCTGGCGCGGCCGGCACAACCGATTTAATCGCACCCTGGCTTCTGCCAACAATGACTCCCACGCCAACGGCGATAGTCTCGCCACCGGGTACAGAGCCCTTGATGACGTGCTGCACCAGGGGGGCTGGCCCCTGGGCAGCACCATTGAACTGCTGAGCGACGGCAGCGGCCTCGGGGCCATGGGGCTGTTTCTCCCGGCCATGGAACGACTCAGCGAGCAGCAACGCTGGCAAGCGTTTATCGCCCCGCCTTATATGCCCTATGCGCCCCTGTTAGCCGCCCGGGGGATCGATACCCGGCAAATTTTGCTGATACACCCTCAGAGCCATGAGGATTTGTTGTGGAGTACAGAGCAGGCGCTGCGCAGCACGACCTGCAGCGCCGTATTCAGCTGGCTGGGTGCTGCCAATTACCGTTACAGTGAACTGCGCAAGCTGCAGTTGGCGGCGGCCAGTGGTGACACCCTGGGGGTATTGTTCCGCCCCAATCAGGCCGCCCAAAACCACGCGCCCGCAGGCTTGAGGTTGCAAATGCGCGCCTACCGGCAGGTGCACATTCTCAAGCAACGTGGCGGTAAACAACAGATGGATATCGACCTGCCAGCGGCAGACGATATTCCCGACCAGCCCCAGTTATGGGAGCTACCGTCGCGCTCCGAGGTGAAGCCTTCTGTAACAAACAGGCTATACTGTTAAGCGGGGTTCAGGAACGCATTCTGAACCAGCCCGGAAACAGAGACACCACCTTACTTTTCGCGGCATAGCTTTTGTTAGAGCACCACTGATGTCAGAGCGCCGCTGATTTTGATCACTTAACCCGCCTGGAGTATTGGAATATGCAGGCCCTTCCACACCATTACCCGGTTACAGCAACCGCCCGATCAGAGAGCCATGTCACGCTGAAGGCAGAGGATCTCCCCGAACTGACCAGTGCACCGCCTGCGCAATTCGGCGGCCCCGGCGACCAATGGTCGCCAGAGGACCTGCTGGTGGCATCGGTCGCGGACTGTTTTATTCTCACCTTCCGTGCCATCGCCAGAGCCTCAAAGCTGGACTGGACCGACCTCACTTGCAAAGCAGAGGGGACCCTGGATCGTGTCGAGCGAATAACCAAGTTCACCGCGTTCACGGTAACCGCCACATTAACCGTGCCAGCGACTACAGACACCGACCGGGCCGGCAAACTGCTGGAGAAAGCCGAGAGCGCCTGCCTGATAACCCGCTCTCTGGAGGCTGCGACTCACCTGGAAACCGAGGTCATTGTGCAAACCTGACCCCATCCACTGGGCGACATTCTGATCTATGGACGCGTGGCTAACGGAATACGGTGTCACCCTTGGGGTTGGCGCATTGATCCTGTTTATGATGTTTATCGTCTGGGATCTCGCAAAGCGCAGTAATGCCGGCAAATTCGGAACCCTCATTCTTTATATCGGCCTGGCGATGGGCATAGCCGGCTTTTTGATCAAAGTCGTCATTACCTACTTGCTGGAGAACGCGGGTGTGTAATGCCATCACACCCACAGTGGGCGAGCCGGCAGCGCATCGCGCCGTGCCAGCAGAGCCTGACAATACGTCCCGCACTGGACTAATCGGATCATGAGGCCTCGGCTGACCGCGGTGATTGTGCTTTTTTTATGTCTGGTCGCGGTCCTGGGCACCTATCTGGCAAGTCGATCAGGAGTAAGCGCCATGGCAGCAACAGAGGGCAAGATCAACTACATCGAATTCGCCGCCAGTGATTTGACGGCGACAAAGCGCTTCTTCGAGCAGGCTTTCGACTGGCGCTTCATCGACTACGGACCCGACTATACGTCCTTTTCGGACCAGGGCGTAGACGGTGGTTTTTACCGCGCAGACCTCTCGGCATCAGCCGCTGACGGCAGCGCGCTGGTGGTCCTCTACAGCGACAACCTGGAAGACACGCTGAGCCGGGTAGAAGCATCTGGCGGTATCATCACCCGGGAAATATTCGAGTTCCCGGGCGGCCGGCGCTTCCACTTCAGCGAGCCCAGCGGCAATGAGCTGGCCGTCTGGGCAGCTCCCGAAGCGCCTTAATCCCGCGGGGCGGCCCCAATCAACTGGTCGACCTTACGCTCCAGTAGACTCAGTGGAATCGGGCCATCTTTCAAAACCAGGTCGTGAAAATCACGAATATCGAAATCCTCGCCCAGCGCCGAACGGGCGCGCTCGCGCAGTTCGAGAATTTTCAGTTTACCGATCATATAAGCGGTGGCTTGCCCGGGCATGGCGATATAACGTTCAATCGCACGGGTACAGTCCCCCAGAGAATTCGGGGTATTTTTGACCAGGTAATCAATGGCCTGCTCTCTTGTCCAACGCTTGCTGTGAATGCCCGTATCGACCACCAGCCGCGCTGCTCGCCACAACTCCATCGCCAAACGCCCGAAGTTCGCGTAGGGGTCCGGATAGAAGCCCATCTCTTTAGGTAGCAGTTCAGAATACAGGCCCCAGCCCTCACTGAAAGCTGTGAACCGGGTAAATTTCTGGAACTCCGGCACTCCCTGAAGCTCGGCGGATATCGCCAGCTGCAGGTGGTGCCCGGGCACACCTTCATGATAGGCGAGCGCGGCCATCTGATACTTCGGCATGTCTGCCATGTTGTAAAGATTGGCGTAGTAGATTCCCGGCCGTGAACCGTCTGGCGGCGGCCCCTGGTAAAACGCCTTGCCCGCGCTCTGCTCACGGAATGGCTCGACCCGCTTGACCACCAACGGCGCTTGCGGCAATACGCCGAACTGCTCTGGCAGCCGGGCGCGCATAGCGTCGATCAGGCCGTTCGCCTCTTCCAGGTAGGCAGCCCTGCCGGCATCAGTATTGGGGTAGTAAAACTGTGGATCATTACGCATGAACACAAAGAACTCCGCCAGATCACCGCCGTACTCCACCTGCTGCATGACCGCCGCCATTTCAGCGTGAATACGTTCTACCTCACGCAGACCGATGTTGTGGATCTCATCCGCCCCCAGTGTGGTCGTCGTGTACCAGCGGAGCAACTGGGCATAAAATGCCTCTCCGCGCTCAAAACGCCAGACTCCGTCCACGTCGGGCGCCATTTCCCCCTGTTTTTCCAATTCGGCAATCAAACGCTGGTAAGCCGGCTTGACCACGTCGACCAGCGCACTGCGGGCATCGGCAAGCAGCAGCTTCCGCTGCTCGTCACTGATATCCAGTGGCGCCAGCTTCGCCTGGAAATCCGCCCACAGAGTGGAATCATCGCCCGTCGTGTCGTAAGGCACACCGGTAATCACGTTGCCGGCAGCGGTAATCATCTGCGGATACTGCCAATCGACCAGGAACAGGTTTTTGCTTTGACGAATCTGCAGCTGCTCGATCACCTGATCAAACCAGGGGCCGATATTTCTGAGCCGACCGATATAATCCTCCGCCTCAGCGACGTTGGCGATGGTATGAATATTGATCAGGTTGCTGGGTGCCAGGGTATGGGGACCGCGGTACTGGTGAATAATGTAGGCCTCGTGTCGGTAGTCATCCAGGGCGATTCGACGCTCAATATCCAGTTGGTAAATATCCCGGGACAGCTGCAGTGACTCGTCCAGACTGCTGCGCGGATAGGCTTCCAGTTCGCTCAGCCGCTTGTCGAGGATGAGCCGGGATTCCTCCAGGTGCGACTCAGCCACAGAGTTCCATTGGTCGTTGTGCGTTTTGACGCCGCGATAACTGGCGGTAAAGGGTGCCCGCGCCATATCCTGTGCATAGCTTTCACCCAGGTAGCGACGGAACGCATCGCTGGTCGCAGCTGATACCGTGGCGACCGCGGTAGCTGTATTCTCAGTGACCGATGGCGCCGACACCGGCTCTCTGGAGCAGGCGGACAACAGCAGTAAACCGAACAGGGTAAAAAGCGACAATCGCTGTGTGCTTGGCATGGTTTCTCCAATCGTGCGGACCAACAGGGGCATCAACCCCACTAAAAAAACCGCACATACTGACCCAAAGCGGCTGCAAATACCAGTCGCCGCCCGCCGCTGCGGCCGGACATCAGCAGAGACAGGCAGGCTGGCATTTGCGGTTAATCCTGACGAGAAATAATACTGTACATATATACAGTATATTTCTACACTAACAATCGGAGTTCGAACGGCTCCCCCCCATCATTTCGCGTGTTTACAAAACGCAGAGCCGGGAAAACGTAGAGCTGGACCAACCGGGCAGGACGTCGGGGCTTTCACACCAACTGAACTCGCCCTGGCGCGCCGGAGGATTCCAACACCCTGTCGAGCAAGGCCTGAAACACGCCGCAGAATGACTGCTACCGAGCGCGGCCAGGGCTCATCAGGATCTGTTCAAGTCACCGTCAACTGCACCAGAAAAACCTTCGAGAGAGCGGAATCATGAAACTGTGGCTATGCCTGCGCTTCCGGCAACTGCCTTTGCAGTGCCTGAACCGCTCCGAACAACAGGCTGTCGTTGTACTGGCCGGACAACGGGTGATACGCGCCAATGACTGCGCCATGGCCCTGGGTATTGCCGAGGGCATGGGCGCTGCAACCCTTCGCGCACTGGCCGGCAACGAGCCGGTCATGTTGCTGGAGCGCGACGAGCAAGCCGAACAACAATGCCTGCAACAGCTTTGCTGCTGGGCCTACAGCATCAGCCCCAGCCTGAACAGCTGGCGTAAAGATTGCCTGCAATTGGAAATTGGCGGTTGCCTGAACCTGTTCAAGGGCCTGGACGCGATACTGGCGGAGGTACGCAGTGGTCTGGGCAGTCGCGGTTTCCAGGCTCAGCTTGGCCTGGCGACCACACCCAAGGCAGCCTGGTTGCTCTCATTTACCGATCAGGCAACAGCACTGGCAGTGGATCGCACCCTCGATGACCGCCTTGCGCCGCTGCCACTGAACCTGCTTGAGGACTTTGCACCCGCAGTAGATTCCTTGCGTCGGGCGGGCCTCGAAACACTGGGGGATGTTCTGGCCCTGCCGTCCCATGCCCTGGCCCGCCGTTGCGGCAACGAGTTCAATCAGTTCCTGCAACAGGCCCTGGGGCGCGGAGACGACCCCCAGACCGACTATCAGCCCCCGGCCACATTCAGTGATGAATACTGGTACGGCTACGAGGTGAAAGCCAATAGCGAGCTAATGCCAGCAGTGCAGCTCTTGCTGCAATCGCTGTGTCGGTTCCTGCGCAATACCCAATTGCAGACAGCGGAGATTCTCTGGCGCTTGGCAGACGTTGACCGACGGATAACAGAGATCCCGGTGCGCAGTGCCAGCCTGCACAGCGATTGGGAAAACTGGCTGCAACTCACCGGTCTACGCTTTGAGCAACTGCAGCTGGCCACGGGCGTAGAGGGTCTAACCCTGGAGTGCCATCAACTGGAGGCCGGAGAACTGGCAAGCATCGACCTGTTCAATCCCGGCAACCAGCGAGAACCCCTGCATAGCCTGCTGGATCGGCTACGCAATCGGTTGGGCCTTCAGGCGATCGAGAAAATCGCCTGTCGGGACGAACACCTGCCAGAACTGGCCATGTACTCAGGCAGTGACCCGGAAAGCTCACCCGGCCGAGGCCAGGCCTGCGCCCAACGCCCCTTCTGGCTTATGCCGCAGCCACAGCTGCTGAAGTCTCGCGGCTCCCAACTGTACTGGCAAGGCAATGGCCAGTGCGGGCCGCTGCAGCTGGTCTATGGCCCGGAGCGAATCGAGGACAACTGGTGGCGACAGGCAGTCAGCCGTGATTACTATATCGCCCGCAACAACAGCGGACAGCATTATTGGGTGTTCCACGACCGATTGGCCCGGGCATGGTATATCCATGGCGTGTTCCCCTAATGTACCGCGACACGTGCGAGAAGACATCACCAGCCGATTTGGAAACAGCAACAAAAACCGCGGTACATCAGCATCTCGCGGCACTGATCAACGCCTTATCGCAGAGACTGGCGCTCTATCAATAGTCGGCCCGGACGGGGAATCCGGGAGCTGCTGATCGACAAAACCGTACAACGTTGCCAGCAGTTGTTCACGAATCGAATCGCGCTCAATAAACATCTCGTGCCGAGCATCCTCAAAAAGCACGCTGCGACAGAGTGCCGGGCCGGTGGCGGGACTGTTGAGCCGGGTGCAGAAATGTTCCTGTTGCCGCCGAGAGGTCATGGTATCGTCCTCAGCAATCAGCAACAGCACCGGGGTATCAACAAGGCTGACTTCGTCCATGAGTTGATCCAGGACCGCACAGGCCTGCAGTAACCAACCCACCGTGGGCGCACCGGTACGCAGATCCACGCTGTAGCCATCGATGCGTTTGACCGGGTGTGCATATTCCTCATGCCAAATGTCGTAACGGACCGCACTGCCGGTGTAATGCCAACCGGCCATTACCATGAAGGGCAGTTCATCACGATAGGGGTAGCGTTTCTGCTGATCCCAGGGTCCACCGCCCGGGATGTAATGGTCGGCGCCCGCCAGGCCTTCGAGTGCTGGCAGCGCCGGACAGGCAAACTGTCCGGTCATACCCAACATAGGTGAGGAGAGAATCGCCAGATCGAATACGTCAGGCACTAGCTGCATCAAACGGGTACCGATTGCACCGCCCATGGAGTGCGCTAACAATATCCTTGGGGCATCGGTGGGCACCTGGGTATCGATGAACTGCTTGAAGTCCATCACGTAATGTTGGAACTCCTCGACGTGACCACGATTGGCATATTGAACCGGCGTCTCGTCAGCAGCCAGCTCACTCAGGCCCGCAGTGTAAACCAGCACCCGACCTGAGAGGCCCTGACCGCGGTGATCCATCAGGTACACCCCGAAACCCTCACACCACAACTCCAGCGCCATTTCCTTGTACTTCACATAGCTTTCTGTCCGACCGCTGGCGATCACGATATTGCCCCGTGACACACGGTCAGAGGGCGGGCGCAACAGGGCGTAGGCAATCGGCACGGCGGCCGCCACCCGGTAGGTATCGGGGGCAGTCTGCCGGGCGTTGGAGGTAAAGGTCCCCTCCTCGACCGTCGATCGCCAAAAGGCTTCGATTTCGCCATAGCGCTGCCGCAGTGACCCTTCATCGGGCAGCGCCGCGCAGAGTTGCCTCGCGGCTGCCGCAGCACCGGCTGCCGCAGGGTCGCCTGCCGCAGGGTCGCCTGCCGCAGCATCGGCTCCGCAGGGTCGCCTGCCGCAGCATCGGCTGCCGACACGCCTATGGTCAGAACGGCCGCCAGCAAGATGCGAGTGTGGTCTGGCAAGCACCGCCGCAATTTCGAACCTGTGCGATTCACTCCCTGTGCTCCCGGCGGCCATTATTGAAAGTCACTGCGGCTGCAGTACACTGTTATCATGCAACAACCCGAACCGGTGGGTAAACTGCTGGTTCCGTCGCGCGCAGAGCGCCACCACCAGAGACGACTACTGATAGCGGACGCTGTGCGGAGGGTGGAGGAGCCTGACCAGGCCGAACCGTCAGTCGAAGCTCACTGTCGCTCCCTTGGCTTTTGCCCCTGACAGGCCACCCTTGACCGCTGACTAAAACAGGAATGGACATGCACCCAATCAAGACACTCGCAGCCCTCATAGCCATGGGCCTGGCCATCAGCGCCAGCGCCAAACCCGGGCTCAGCTATCCAGACACTCGAACCGTCGATCAAAAGGACGTCCATCACGGCACTGTCGTCCCAGACCCTTACCGCTGGCTGGAGGATGACGTCCGGGAGTCCGAGGGGGTTGCGAACTGGGTACAGGCCCAGAATGCCGTGACCTTCGCTTACCTCGACCAACTGCCGGCCCGCGACAGAATCGAGAAGCGCCTCACCGAGTTGTGGAACTTCGAACGGTTCTCGGTCCCCACCCGACGCGGCGACTTTTTTTACTACAGTCACAATAACGGGCTCCAGAACCAGAACGTGATCTACCGCACCCACAAGTTGGGCGACCAGGCCGACGCCGAGGTCGTGCTGGATCCAAACAGCTGGTCGGAAGACGGCACGGTCGCCCTGGGTGGTATTGAGTTAAGCCCCAGCGGCCGCTATGTGGCCTATGGCATCCAGGACGGCGGCTCCGACTGGCGGGTATGGCACGTCAAGGACATGCAAACCGGCAAGGTCATGGCAGATGAGCTGCGCTGGGTAAAGTTTTCGGGCATTGCCTGGGCGGCGGATGAATCGGGCTTCTATTACAGCCGTTACCCGGAGCCTGACGCCGGGGGCGAATTTCAGAACCTGAACAAAAACATGGCAGTCTACTTTCATCAACTCGGGATGAATCAGACCGATGACACCCTCGTCTATGCCCGGCCTGACCATCCCGAATGGGGGTTTCAGGCCGAGACCACGGACAATGGCCGCTACCTGATCCTGACCACCTGGGTGGGCACCGACGACCGGTACCGGCTGGAATACATTGACCTCACCAAGGCGCCCACCAAGGTTGTCACGCTGGAGGACCAGTTTGAGGCCGGGTATACGCTGATCGAAGCCGTGGGCAGCCAGGTCTACTTCCTCACCACGCGGGATGCCCCGCGTACAAAGGTCATGAAGGTAGACCTGTCGGCCAATGGCCCGGCACGCTGGCAGGACGTCATCCCGGAGCAGGCGCAGGTGTTGGACGAGGCCAGTCTGGTCAGCGACCATCTGGTGCTGACATACCTGCAGGATGCACATGCGAGGGTTGCCGTTCACGATCTGGCAGGCAAGCACTTGCGCGATGTGACGCTGCCCGGCCTGGGCAGTGTCGCGGGCTTTCCAAACGCAACGAGCGATACCGTCACCCACTTCAGCTACTCATCACTCAACCGCCCCACTACCGTCTACCGTTACGATGTCAGCAGCGGCAAGACTGCACCGGTGTTAAGCCCCACCGTCGAGTTCGATCCGGACGATTTTAGCGTCAGCCAGGTATTTTATCCCTCCGGGGACGGCACCCGGATCCCTATGTTTATTGCTCACAAAAAGGGAGTCAAGCTGGATGGCAACAATCCGACGCTGCTCTATGGCTACGGAGGTTTTAATATCTCACTGACGCCGTATTTTTCAGTGACCCGCCTGGCCTGGATGGATATGGGTGGTGTTTTCGCCATGGCCAACCTGCGCGGCGGGGGGGAGTACGGTGAGGACTGGCACAAGGCCGGCACCAAACTCAACAAACAAAACGTCTTTGACGATTTTATCGCAGCCGCCGAATACCTCATTGCCAAGCGCTACACCCGGCCCGAGAAACTGGCCGTGCAGGGAGGCAGTAATGGCGGGCTCCTGGTCGGGGCGGTGGTAAACCAGCGCCCTGAGCTGTTCGGTGCAGCACTGCCCGCCGTGGGCGTTATGGACATGCTGCGCTTTCACCTGTTTACCGCCGGGCGGTTCTGGGTGGATGACTACGGCTCGGCAGAAAACCCCGAGGAGTTCAAGGCGCTATACGCCTATTCGCCTTACCACAACATCACAAGTGGCAAAGAGTACCCGGCAACCCTGGTGACAACCGCCGACACCGATGACCGCGTCGTACCCGGACACAGCTTCAAATACATTGCGCGGCTGCAGCGGGCCCACCAGGGCGAAAACCCGGTGTTGATCCGCATTCAAACCCGCGCCGGCCATGGCTCCGGAAAACCAACCTCTATGATCATTCGCGAATATGCTGACTTGTGGGCCTTTCTGGTGGAAAACCTCGCCATGTCCACAAACGTCACCCGCTAAGGGCTATGCGCCAGGGGGACCTGCGGCAGTCAACCGGGCTAGGCCATACACGACCCTGCCCGGGCAGCCTCACAGCATTGAGCGACCTTTGTTGGCCGCAATCCGCAGTCGCAGTGCGTTGAGTTTGATGAAGCCCTCTGCATCAGCCTGGTTGTAGGCACCAGCATCCTCTTCGAAGGTTGCCATGCTCTCATCAAAGAGGCTCTGCTCCGATTGCCGACCGGCGACAGCGATATTGCCTTTATACAGTTTCAGACGCACCCGGCCATTGACCGTGGACTGGGACTGATCAATGGCCGCTTGCAGCATTTGCCGCTCGGGTGACCACCAGTATCCGTTGTAGATGAGACTGGCGTAACGCGGCATCAGTTCGTCTTTGAGATGCGCCACCTCCCGATCCAGAGTCAGAGACTCAATGGCCCGGTGGGCTTTCAGCATGATCGTGCCTCCGGGCGTTTCGTAGCACCCCCTGGCCTTCATACCTACATACCGGTTTTCAACGATATCGGCCCGTCCGATACCATTGGCACCGCCCACCTTGTTGAGATAGGTCAGGACCTCTGCCGGCGTCATGGGGTTGCCATCAATCGCAACAATATCGCCATGCCGGTAATCCAACTCTACATAAGTGGCCTCTTCGGGGGCTTCCTCAGGACTGACGCTCCAGCGCCACATGGACTCTTCGGCCTCTGCCCAGGGGTCCTCAAGCACACCGCCCTCATAGGAAATATGCAGCAGGTTAGCGTCCATGGAATAGGGTGACTTCTTCTTGTTGCTGGCGTAATCCACCGGAATATCACGTGATGCGCAATAATCCATCAGTGACTCCCGGGAGCTGAGATCCCACTCTCGCCATGGAGCGATGACTTTGATGCCCGGCTTCAAGGCATAGGCGCCAAGTTCGAAACGCACCTGATCGTTGCCCTTGCCAGTGGCGCCGTGCGAAATCGCGTCTGCACCGGTCTCATTGCTGATCTCTATCAGCCGTTTGGCGATCAGCGGCCGCGCAATCGAAGTGCCCAGCAAGTATTCACCCTCATAGATCGTATTGGCGCGGAACATTGGGTAGACGAAATCGCCGACGAATTCTTCTCGCAGGTCATCGATGAAAATCTCCTTCACGCCCAGAGCCTCAGCCTTGGCGCGGGCTGGCTCGACTTCTTCACCCTGCCCGATGTCAGCAGTGAATGTGACCACTTCGCAGCCATAGTTGTCCTGCAGCCAGCGCACGATCACAGAGGTATCGAGGCCACCGGAGTAGGCGAGTACGACCTTGTTTACTTCAGACATCATGGACTCCACAACAGTTATAGGGACGAGACACGGCCGCGTATTCTACAGCCGGGGGCGGTCAAATCACAGTGCAGCGCCTGTCGATAGCGAAGCAGCAACAATTCGGCAAAGCCGGCGCCCGTCCCTTGTTCCCGTTGCCGCGGCTTTGCTGTAGGATTCAGCCTGCTAAGCAGGATCAACAGGACCCCGTGACAGAACTGACCATAACCCGACCAGACGACTGGCACGTACATCTGCGAGATAAAGAAGCTCTCGAGCATACCTGCGCCGATATGGCGCGCTATTTCCAGCGCGCCATCGTCATGCCCAATCTCACCCCGCCAGTAGCCACTGTCGCCGACGCCAGCGCCTACCGGGATAGAATCCGCGCTGCCATGACCGGACTGCCTCGGCAGTTCGACCCCCTGATGACGCTATACCTGACTGACCGGACTGAGCCGGCGGAAGTCCAGGCAGCAGCCGAAAGC
Organism: uncultured Gammaproteobacteria bacterium; assembly: GCA_963840725.1. GTDB lineage: Bacteria > Pseudomonadota > Gammaproteobacteria > Pseudomonadales > Halieaceae > CAVWDU01. The sequence continues at coordinate 432,988 of CAWIZY010000004.1, forward strand.
GAGTTTGTCAGCGCCATCAAGCTCTACCCGGCTGGTGCTACGACCAACTCCGCCGCGGGGGTGGCCGATCTGGAATCGCTCTACCCGACCCTGGAGGCAATGGCCGAACACCAGCTACCCTTGCTCATTCATGGTGAGGTCACTGACTCTGATATCGATATTTTTGATCGAGAAAAGGTTTTCATCGACCGTCATCTTGCCCCCATCGTGGAGCGGTTTCCCGACCTGAGGCTGGTCCTTGAACACATTACTACGCGCGATGCCGTGCAATTCATTGCAGAGAGCACAGCGCCTGTAGCCGCTACGATTACGGCTCACCACCTGCTGTTCAATCGCAATGATATGCTGGTTGGCGGAATTCGGCCGCATTACTATTGCCTGCCCATACTCAAGCGTAACATCCATCAGTCTGCGCTACTGGAGGCGGCCACCTCCGGAAACCCACGCTTCTTTCTGGGCACCGACTCAGCGCCTCACTCCACTGCCAGTAAAGAAAGCGACTGTGGTTGCGCTGGTGTCTATAGCGCGCATGCGGCAATCGAGCTGTACGCAGAAATCTTCGAGCAACAGGGCGCCCTGGACAAGCTTGAGGCCTTTGCCGCTTTTTATGGACCCGACTTTTATCGCTTGCCCCGCAATCAGGACACGATCGTGCTTCGCAAGGAGGACTGGCAGGTGCCCTCGCAACTGCCCCTGGGCAGCGGCACACTCACGCCGCTGCGCGCCGGAGAGACGGTGAGGTGGCGTGTTGCGTCAACACCTGTGGCCAACTCTTGAGCGAGGACACGGGTCAGCGTATCTGTGACCGCTTCCGGGGCTTCCTTCCGGTGGTCGTGGATCTGGAAACCGGCGGGTTTAATGCCAGCACTGATGCGGTGCTGGAAATCGCCGCCACGGTGGTGCGCATGGACGACCAGGGTGTTATGAGCGTGCATCGCACCTGTGATTTCAATGTCAAACCCTTTGAAGGGGCCAATATCGAACAGGCAGCACTGGACTTCACCGGCATCGACCCCTGGCACCCGTTCCGTGAAGCGATGAATGAAGAGGAGGCACTGTCTGAGTTATTTCGCGTCGTGCGCAAGGAAATTCGGGATCAAGACTGCAATCGGGCGATACTGGTTGGGCACAACGCTCACTTTGATGCGGGTTTCGTCAATGCCGCGGTCGAACGATGCGGGATCAAACGCAACCCATTCCACCCTTTTTCATTTTTTGACACCGCTACCCTGGCCGGACTGGCTTTCGGGCAGACAGTCCTGGCCAAAGCCTGTGCTGAAGCCGGCATCGCTTTTGACAATGCAGCCGCTCACTCAGCCGCCTACGACGCCGAGCGCACCGCCGAGCTATTCTGCGACATCGTCAATCGCTGGAAAGAGTGCGGTGGCTGGGCACCCGATTTTCATTAATCAAGGGCACCTCTGAACAATGCCAATCGTGCTCAGCGGAGCTCTGAAGCGTCCAGAGCCCGCCCTGCGGGGCTTGCAATTATTCAGAAGCGCCCAATCTCAGGCGCTGATCTGGTTCAAGATAATATCGAGTTCCTTCATCAGCGACTCCAGGCTGTCCGTACCCAGCAATTCGTACTTCAGAGACTCCTCCAATGGCAGCAGCTGGGCCAACCAGTAGGCCACCTGCCAAGCATCGTTGTAGTCAATAGTCAGCCCCATGCGTTGTACATGTGGATGAATCTCCAGTCCTCGCAAAACATCTTCCAATGAACGCCAGGCGGGCTGCATGGGCTGCGGCTGTGGTGCATCCGTGAGCTCGACCTCACCGACATTCAGACCATCGGGGCGTCGCTTTGTATCGAGCAGTTCGAAGGTCTCACAGCCCTGGACAGTGATGCCCAGCAAACCGTTGGGCAGCTGATCCCAATCCACTATCCGCGCGACTGTTCCGTAATCGCCCAACTCAGGCTCGGATTGGCCAGGCTGCGACAATTCGCCGCCTCTGCGTAACAGGACAATGCCGAAACCCCGATCAGCTTTCAGGCTGTCGCGGACCAGATCGATGTAGCGCTGCTCAAAAATTTGCAGCGGGAGTCTACCGTGCGGAAATAGCACGGTAGACAAAGGAAACAAGGGCAGTTCAATCATCAACAATTATCCAGCAAGAGTCAGGATCTCAAGGTACCGCAAATTGGTCTGTGCCTGCTCACGCGTGCTGCCGCAAATCGTCGGCTCAGCCGCAAACGCGACACAACAGGCCGGTCGCCGGGAATCATCGAACAGACTGCAGCGAAGATCCTCCATGAGGTGCACGCAGACAAGCCCTGCGGGCTTACCATCGGGCATACCGAAAAACCCGCTAGCGATCGAAATCTCACTGCAACAGGCGCCACAGCCTGGCCGGCACTGCATCTCAAGGTGCCTCCGGGCCCAGCGGTTTGAACAATATTATCAGCCTCGGCAATAGCAGCAAGGCACCCAGTACCGCGGCCAACATGGCCAGCACGGTGAGCGTGCCGAAGTAGACGCTGGGCTTGAAGTTGGACAAGGTCAGCGTGGAAAACCCCACGACCACTGTCAAACTGGTGTAATAGAGTGCGCGGCCGATACTGCCGTGACAGCGGTACATGGTCGCCAGATAGTCTCTGTCGATCGGAAATTCTCGCTTGAACCGGTGCACGTAATGGATACAGTTATCGACCCCTATACCCAGCACAATCGCAGCGATCGTTATCGTCATGATATCGAGGGGGATGCCTGCAATGCCCATCACGCCAAGCACAAGCCCCGCGGCCAGCATATTGGGTGCCAGAGCAATCAAGGCCAGTGAGAGCGACCGGAACAACAATAGAAACATCACCAGTATCGCCATAAACACCACCCCGATGGTCAGGATCTGAGACCGAAAGAGGCTTTGCAGCACATTGTTATACAGCACTAACATGCCAGTAAAGTGCAGTTGATCAGGGGCTACACCCAATTCATCGATCAGGTGCTGCTGCAGCTCAACCAGAAATACATTGCGGCGCAGATCACGGCTTGTTTCCTTGACCCTGATGGTAACGCGAGCCTGATCCGCGTCTGCTGAAAAGTACGGGTCAACCATCATCGCCTTTATAGACGGCGGCAGGTTGCGCTGCACCAGGGCCAGTTCCACGCCGCCAATGTCGGCACCCAGCAGGTCCTTTACTACGGAAAAAGTGGTCGATAACGACAATACCTTCCCCGTCTCCGGCAGGGAATCGACGTAGGCATGGATCGCATCCAGCTCCCGCATGCCCTCCAGACTGAACCAGTAACTGGGCTTGAATTCGGCGGCATCTCCGGCAAAGTCATCGAACCCGGCATCGACATCATCCGCCCATTCGTCATCGAGCAGCAGTTCCGGGTCTGCATTGTCGGCGGCTTCGAAACCCTGGCTCTCCTCGGCAAACGGATCGTCGTCTGCGACGGGTTCCAGTGAACTGGAGGCAGTACCCGTGGAAAGGCCCGGGAGCGGCTGTTGCTCGTCCGGGGCATCGAGAATAATATCCAATGGAATGGTGCCACCCAGCTTTGCGTCAAGCAGCTCCATACCCTGATAGATTTCGGTGGACTCTTTGAAGTAGTCGATAAACCGATTTTCCACTTCCAGCCTCGAAATACCGAACAACACTCCCGCCAGTAGCACCGCACTGGCAATCAGTATGGCGGTACCAAAACGGTCCGCAATAGCGGCGAATTTCTGGGTCAGGGGTATGTCTTCGCTGTGAGCCGGCGGCCCGACTGCCCCCGGCCATACCAGCATCAGACAGGGAACCAGCAGGAACACCATACTTACAGCGACAGTAATACCAACGGTCATCATCCAACCAAAGTCAATGACCGGCTGAATCCCTGAGACAACCAGTGAAACAAATGCAACGATGGTGGTAATGGCCGTGTAGACACAGGGCACTGCCATTAGTCTCACCGTGTCGCTCACCCGCTGATCCAGCGAACCCTCGGGACTCGCCAGGTGCAGCTCCCGATAGCGGACGATGAGGTGAATATTGAGCGCCAGGGTGATAATCAACAGCACGGCAACGAAGTTCGATGAAATAACCGTCATTCGCCAGTCCAGCGCCCCGAGCAGCCCCAGCATCACAATCAAGGTAGCGCTGCAGCTCAGCAGCGGAATCACCACCCAGCGCAAACGGCGGAAAATGATCGCCATCACGACCATCATCAAACCCATAATGGCACTGCCGAAGAGCACCAGGTCACTGCGCACAAAACCCACCATATCGGCAGCGATCATCGGCACACCACCGACAAACAGATCGGCGTACTCGCCATACCCGGCGGCAATTTCGCGCACTTGTTCTACCAACCGACCGTGCTTCTCCAGCGCCCTGGAAGTATGTTGTTTGTACGCCCGCTCTACTTGCTCGAGCTCAGTTCGCTGGACCGGCGTCAAGCCACTGTCCGCCCGGGTTCTGCGCAACGCCTCACGCTGGCCTAACAAACTATCGTGCACATCATCACGCTGCAGATTGATCTGCACCGCACTGACATCACCGTCCCGGCTCGCGAGCAAGTCCGCATAGATAGGACTGGTGGTCAGCTCCCGCAGCGCCATCGTTTTATCGATACCCGGCTGGGAAAGCGTGGGCAGTGGATCGCCGGAGGTGATATCGGTCAACTTGACCGGCGGGCTCTCCAGCAGCGGAACATCGAGCACGGTTACTACCGAGGCAACGCCATCCAGCGCTCGCAGTTCATCAGCCATCGATTTGAGTGGCTTCAGTGAATCATCGTCCAGCAGGCCCGCGTGCGGTTGCCAGGTGATCAGCAAAAACTCCTCGGCGCTGTATTCACTGCCAATTTCGCGAAAGTAATCCAGCGCCGGATCACCCTGCAGCATCAGCGAGTCCGCCGAGGCATCAAGCTTGATCTTGCCCAGTTGGGTTGCGAAACCCGCCACCAGCAACAAAATCAAGACAATGCAATGCCATGGACGCGCAAGAATCAGCCGATCATAGGCTGCGAGCAAGGGATGAGCCATTAGTGCTCCAGTTGGTTAAGCAGTTTCTGGTGGACACCACCAAAACCGCCGTTACTCATGATAACAACCCGATCGCCACTGCGGCTGTCAGATGCCACACGCTGCACCATGGTATCGAGATCGCCGAAAGCAGCGGCCGGGACGGGACTGCGCTTGACCAATTCATCCAACGACCAATCCATGCCGGGCGGCTGATACCAGTATACGTAGTCGGCATCGGCGGTCACCGTCGCCAGGTGATCGCGGTGTTCTCCCATGCGCATGGTATTCGAACGCGGCTCGATTAATGCCAGTACCCGTCCATCCCGGCTCCGCGCCCTCAAACCCTGCAGCGTGGTGGCAATGGCCGTTGGATGATGAGCAAAGTCATCATACACCTCCACGCCAGCCACACAGCCCAACAGCTCCAGGCGACGCTTAACTCCAGTAAATGCAGCCAGTGCCTCAGCCGCCAGTGCTGGACTCACCCCCACATGCCGGGCCGCCGCCATGGCGGCGAGGGCGTTTGCTACGTTGTGGCTCCCGCAATATGACCACTCTATTGCCACCGGCGAACCCCCCGGTGGGTGAATTTCGAAGGCTGAGCCATCAGCTGCCAGCAACCGGGCGCGCCAATTGGCGTCGGAGTCCAGGCCCAGCTTGAATGACTCACGGGCACTCCAGCAACCCATCGCCAGCACCTGATCAACCGCCGCGCTCCCGGCAGCGTGCACCACCAGACCGTCCCCGGGCACGCAGCGCAAGAGATGGTGGAACTGACGTTGTATCATTGCCAGGTCATCGAAAATATCCGCGTGGTCAAATTCCAGATTATTTATCGTGACGGTACGTGGACGGTAATGGACAAACTTGGAACGTTTGTCAAAAAACGCCGTGTCGTATTCATCGGCCTCAACCACGAAAAAGGGACTCTCCCCGAGACGCGCCGACACACCAAAGTTAGCTGGAACTCCCCCAATCAGAAACCCTGGCTTCATTGCGCTGCATTCAAGTATCCAGGCGAGCATGCTGGCGGTAGTGGTTTTCCCATGAGTTCCCGAAACTGCCAGCACCCATTTGTCCGCCAACAGCTTGTCGGCCAGCCACTGCGGTCCCGAGGTATAGGCCAGGCCCGCATTCAGCATGTATTCCACCGCGGCGTTACCGCGGGTCATGGCATTGCCTACGACCACGCAGTCCGGTGCCGGCTGCAGGTGTTCTGGCTGATAACCTTCCTCCAGACCAATACCCGCTGCACGCAGCTGAGTGCTCATCGGGGGATAAACATTGGCATCGGAGCCCGTGACCCGGTACCCGAGGTCCCTGGCCAACAGCGCCAGACCGCCCATGAAGGTCCCACAGATACCCAAAATGTGAATATGCGCGCTCAAAAAAACTCCTCCCAAAATGCGGCCGCACATGGTATCACGGGGGTATTGGGCCGCTATCACTGCGGTCGGTAATACTGCGCACTACAGTCCACAACATCCCGCGATTGACGTATCATGTAAGCACCGTCAAACGTCGCCTACCGCCTGAACAAAGCAATTGACCAAAGCAATTGACCAAGGCGCTGGCAGTCCCAACAACGGAAACTTCGCTATGCCCAAAAAGAACGTCTTTTATGCCCAGTCAGGTGGAGTGACTGCCGTCATCAACGCATCCGCCTGTGGCGTTATCGAGGCCGCGCGTCTGCGGCGTTCCGAAATTGGCAAAGTCTACGCCGGACGCAACGGCATCATCGGCGCCCTGCGCGAGGACCTTATCGACACCAGCAAAGACAGCGCCAGGTCAATCCGGGCACTGCTCAAGACACCCGCCGGCGCCTTCGGTTCCTGTCGGCATAAATTGAAGAGCCTGACCGACAACCGCGCGGAATACGAGCGCCTCATCGAGGTTTTCAAAGCCCATAATATTGGCTACTTCTTTTACAACGGAGGCGGCGACTCCGCGGATACCTGCCTCAAGGTCTCGCAGTTGAGCGAGTCGATGGGCTATCCACTGCAAGCGATCCATATCCCCAAAACCATCGATAATGACCTGCCCTTGACAGACAACTCCCCCGGCTTCGGTTCGGTGGCAAAATACGTGGCCGTGTCGACCCGGGAGGCCGCTCTTGATGTCGCCTCCATGTGCGAGACGTCCACCAAGGTATTCATTCTCGAAGTTATGGGCCGCCATGCGGGCTGGATCGCTGCTGCGGCTGGTCTTGCTGCAGAGCAAGAAGGCGACGCCCCGCATATCATTCTGTTCCCGGAAATTGTCTTTAACCGGGAGAAGTTCCTCGCTCGCGTGAAGCGCACGGTGAAGCGCTACGGCTACTGTGTCATCGTCGCCTCCGAGGGAACCCGCTACAAAGATGGCAGCTTTCTGGCTCAATCGGAGTTAACAGATGCCTTTGGCCACAGCCAACTGGGTGGACTGGCACCAACCCTGGCCGCAATGGTGAAGGACGCCACCGGCTTCAAATACCACTGGGCGGTAGCGGATTACCTGCAGCGATCGGCACGACACATTGCTTCGCAAACCGATGTAGACCAGGCCTACGCTTTGGGCCAGTCTGCAGTTGAATTTGCCCTGCAGGGCAAAAATGCGGTCATGCCGTGCATTGTTCGCAGTACCGGCAAGCGTTACCGCTGGTCTATCGGCGAAGCGCCCCTTGAAAAGGTGGCCAATCGCGAAAAAATGATGCCCCGCAACTATATCACCAGAGACGGGTTCGGGATCACTCCGGCCGCGCGCGAGTATCTGGAACCACTGATCGCCGGGGAGGCCTACCCGGACTACCGGCGCGGCTTGCCACAGTACGTACAATTAAAAAATGTCCCGGTGCCCAGGAAGCTGAAAACGCGCTTCAAAATCTAGGGCACCTCCCACCTTTCACCGGGTCGCACTCCATGTCCCGGTGCACACGACCCGAGTGAGGCCTGCGCCTCACGCACACGGTTCGGTATCCACTGCGCCAGTTGCACTGCGCCAGTTGCACTGCGCCATCCCTCACAGCTGAACTCAGCTGAGGCAAGCCGCCGGGATTGCGAGATTAGGCGGGATTTTCTGGTTCAATATCTGTACAATCACGCTCTATTTTTTCAGTCGAGCAGAGGCACAGGCCATGTATAGCAATCGAGATTTTAATCGCTGGCGACGTCATCCCTGGCACGGTCTGCGCTCCCGCGCTGACAGCGCCGATGAGCGCAGTGATGTGGTTCAGGTTTATATCGAAATGACACCCGATGACGTGGTCAAGTACGAGCTGGATAAAAGCTCGGGGTTTCTGATGGTCGACCGTCCGCAGCGCACCACCTCCAGCCCCCCCGCACTTTACGGTTTTATCCCCCGCACCTACTGCGCAGAAGAAGTCGCTAAACGTTGCCCATCTGTCGAGATCGCAGACGGGGACCCCCTGGATATTTGCGTGTTTTCAGAACGCCACATAACCCGCGCAGACATCATACTCAAGGCTCGGGTGGTGGGCGGCATCCAGATGATCGACGGTGGCGAGGCCGATGATAAAATCGTGGCAGTGCTCGAAGGCGACAATATCTGGGGCGACGTAAAGGACATTACCGATCTGCCCAAAATCAAGACCGAGCGGTTACAACACTACTTCTCGACCTACAAGATGATTCCCGGCAAGCACACCGACATCAAAGTCGACTTTGTGTACGGGCGCGAGGAGGCTCTGGAAGTCATCGCTGCAGCCGAACAGGATTATCGCGCCCATTTTGGTCATTTGCATGAGCAAGCCAAAGCCTGAGTCGCCAGTCTCTCTGTACCTCACTTCAAGCTGTCGATAGCAAGCGTGGAAGCCGGACACCAGTCCGGCGCGACATCTACGTACCGTGCCAGCAGCTCGGGCAGGTTGCGCTCGATCTCGTCCCGCAACAACAGACCACCCGCCTCGTCCCAGCAGTTGACCAACAGGGAGGGGGTTATGAGCCGGGCGTATGCACTCGCCAGTGGCGCGTAACTCAGATGCCAGCGCTCCACTGCAACACCTCCACGGTCGACCTGATAGGGACGATAAAAGCCATGCGACTCACCGGCCGCCATGCGCAGATCCAACCACCGGTGCAGCGACCCGAACACGCCATCTGGCATGACTTCCGCTGGCGACAGCTGTAGCTGATAGTCTGAGGGCACGGCGGCGGCGTCATAGACATCCAGATCTGTGCCCCAGTGATGTCGCGACGTGCCCGGAATGGCCGAGAAGCGCAATAACGCAGCGAGCACTTGGTCGACCGACAAACATTCCAAATTTACCGGAGTGCCGTCATCTGCATAGATGACTCGCTCCCCACTCACTTTGCCATTGAAAATCGCGCATTGCCGCGCGAAAGAGCGGAAGCCGCTGGCCACGGTCAGTTCGAACCCGGCTTCCCTCGCATCGGACTGCAGGGCCAGGAACGCGCCCGCCACCTCAGCCTGCAGGCGCTGGCCATCGGTCAGGCTAATCAGGTGCGATTCCGCACGACCGGTCAATTCAGCCGCGGTCAGCGGCCGTGTTACTGGCATGTGGCGACCTCCGGTGGATCAACGGTGAAGGGCAGTGAACGCTCCAGGGCAATGCCGGAGAAATCTATCGCAGCTAGCCAGGCCTGCACTTCGACTCCCGCCGCCACGGCCTCAAGCAAAGCCTCGCGATAGCGTGGGTCAATGTCGCCGGCAACGCTCACCCGATCAATACCTCGATGGAATACACAAAAGAGCAGCACGGCACGATCCTGAGCACTGCAGACCGACTGCAGCGCTCGCAGATGTTTGCGTCCTCGCTCACTGACAGCATCTGGAAACACGCCCTGCCCACCCTGCAGGCAAAGGGTCACCGACTTCACCTCAATATATACGCGACCGGGTGGGCCCTCCAGCAACAGGTCGACCCGGCTATCTCCCGCAAATTTGACCTCGCGGCGAATTGACGGCCAGGCCTCGAAACCGGGCACCTTGCCAGCCTCTATAGCCTCCCCCACAACCCGGTTTGCGAGCGCAGAGTGAATGCAGGCAAGTCCAGAGGCCGTCTCCACCAACTCCCAGGTGTGGGGATACTTGCGGGTTTTAACGGCACTGCTGGACAGCCAGACCCGACAGCCCTCCTCGGCACACCCCGTCATCGCTCCTGTATTGGGGCAGTGAACCGTGACTTTGCGGCCATCAACCAATTCGACATCGGCCAGGAATCGCTTGTAGCGCCTCAGCAGCCGACCCTCTAAAAGCGGGCCCAGGTCCAATGCATCACCTCATGCTCAACGGGTGTTAGCGTCCACTCATCAGTCGACAAGCGGTCGACAAGCAGTCCAAAAGGACATACAACACCCTGAGTCGTATAGAAAAAATTTGTCCGGCACACGCAAACCCTGACAGGACCCCCAGTGGACCTGCCGGCAGAAGCCGCTTTTGCCCCCTTTGTCCAGCGCATAATTCTAGCAAGAACCGAATCCGTGCGGCGATTGGAATATCTGTGATGAAAGAGTGGCAGAATCGAGAGATATCTGATAGATTCGCCGCCCTTGATCCAGTGGGGCCGGTTTAATCTACCTCCGGCAACCTGAAAACACCGATCCGCATATCGCATGTACGGGAACGTGACCATGCCAAAAGCAGCAAAGAAACCAGCTAGCACCGAGTTCAAAAACTTTCAGCCGTATACACCCAAGCGCGGCGAAGAGTATATGAACGAGAAGCAACGCGATCATTTTAAAGACATTCTGCGGACCTGGAAGTCCGAGCTGATGCAGGAAGTCGATCGCACCGTGAGCCACATGAAAGATGAGGCTGCGAACTTCCCCGATCCAGCTGACAGGGCAACTCAAGAAGAGGAGTTTAGCCTGGAGTTGAGAACGCGTGATCGGGAGCGCAAGCTGATAAAAAAGATTGACGGTACGATAGAACGCATCGAACAGGACGACTACGGCTTCTGTGATGCCTGCGGTGTAGAGATAGGCATCAAGCGGCTTGAAGCGCGGCCCACTGCCACCCTGTGCATTGATTGCAAGACTCTCGCAGAAATCAAAGAGCGCCAGGAAATGGGTTAATACCGGCCCTCGCCCTCTCCGGGAACCCAACGTGCGACCCCCGGACGGCAGCCGCTACCGCGGTCGTTTCGCACCCTCACCCACCGGCCCATTACATCTGGGCTCTCTCATCGCAGCACTCGCCAGCTTTCTCGATGCCCGCAGCAGGGGCGGTACCTGGCTGCTGCGCATGGAGGACCTGGACCCACCCAGAGAACAAGCTGGCGCCGTCGAGCAAATAGCGGCCAGCCTGCTAGCCCACGGGCTGCAATGGGACGGGCCAATGATGCGCCAGAGTCAGCGCCTTCCCGCCTATGCTACCGCACTGGCGCAACTCGCCCGTGCGGAGCTACTTTTTGAATGCGACTGCTCCCGAAGCATGCTCGGCCCGCAGGGTGCCTGCCAGCGGGGCTGTCAGAGCAGACAGGCGCAACTGCAAGGCCAGCGCGCTACACGGGTCAGCGTTGCACCCTCGGTATCAATAGACTTCGATGACGCTCTGCAGGGGCCTCAACATTTCGACCTCGGGGTCGACTGTCCCAATTTCACCCTGCTGCGCAAGGATGGTCTGTTTGCCTACCAGTTGGCCGTAGTCATCGATGATGCAGAGCAGGGCATAAACCAGGTGGTCAGAGGCTTCGACTTGATGGACTCCACACCGCGACAGATCTTCCTGCAGCGTTGCCTGGCGATGGAAACCCCCGGCTACCTGCATGTGCCCGTCATCACTGACCTCAGCGGAAAGAAGCTCAGCAAGCAAAATCTCGCCCCCCCGCTGGCCGATGACCGATCCAGCGTAAACCTGCGCAAGGCGCTGCAATTCCTGCGCCAACCCGAACCCCCGGCGTCAGCGACAGGGGTAAAGGAACTCCTGGCGTTTGCAACCAGCAACTGGTCGCGCGCCAGCATCCCGGCCGTGCCCTCGCTGCCCGCCATAGCCTGACACTGCACTCGGGCACCTCTGAATAATGGCAATGCGCTCAGGCCATTATTCAGAGTTGCCCTAGCGTCCTGACGCGGCACTACTTAACAGCTTGTGAAATCTCTGCAATGATGCGAAGCCTCGGACTGCCGACCAGGACACCTCTACACCATGTATATCAACCGCGTGACGTTGCTGGCCATCGGACTGATCGCCATGTTCCTCCCCGGCATCGAAGAATGGCTTTTTCACTCGCCCACCGCCTGGTACCGTCCCTACCAGTTCTGGCTATTGATCGTCATCGCCGCCTGGTGGAACCAGCGCAGCCGGTATCCGGATGAGCTTTAGTCTCGCGGAGATTCTACTCTATATTGCCGCTTATCTCGGCGGCCTGTTCACGGTGGCTCACCTGGCCGACCGCGGCATCATCCCGCGACGAATAAGTCATCACCCCGCTGTCTATGTGCTTTCACTCGGCGTATTCGCCGGCGCTTCCGCGACCAACGGTGTCTTCGCTCTGGCGAGTACCGGCAGCTCCAGCTTCCTGACGTATTACCTCGGCGTGGTATTGATGTTCATATTTATGCCAATACTGCTGTTGCCATTGCTGAGACTCTGCCGGGTGTACCAACTCGCCTCATTGGCCGACGTGCTGACCTTTCGTTTTCGCAGTCAGGCTGTGGGTACCAGCGTGACCATCGCCATGTGCCTGACCCTGCTGCCGCTATTGGCGATGCAGATTCAGGCCGTCGCTGACAGCGTCCACATTCTGGCCGGCAATGAGAGGAACCTGCTCGCCGGGGTTGACAGGCAGGATGGACTCGCGCTGCTGTTTTGCGTGATCATCACGCTTTTCTCCCTGTTGTTTGGTACCCGGGATATCGCCGCTCGGCACAGGAATACCGGCCTGGTTACCGCAATAGCGTTTGAATCCCTGGTCAAGCTCGCAGCCCTGCTGGTACTCATGGTGATCGTAGTCTGGCGGGTTTTCGACGGCCTGGACGGTCTGGATCAATGGCTGCTAAGCAACCTTGCCCAGCCGAGGGCTGCCGCACCCCAATCGACCAATGTGGAAGCAAGGGTTTTGCTGTTGCTGTTTTTTGCCGGAGCTGTCGGCATGCCACACATGTTTCACATGGTGTTTGCAGAAAACACCGATAGCCGCAATCTGCGCGTCGCCAGCTGGGGACTGCCTCTCTATCTTTGTATGCTCAGTCTACCGGTGCTCCCCATCGCATGGGCCGGGATTAAATTGGGGCACCAATTACCGCCAGAGTACACCGGGCTCGCTATCGGCCTGGCGCTGCAATCGACATCGGTAGCGGCCATCGCCTTCGTTGCGGGCCTGTCCGCCTCCAGCGCAGCAATCATCGTCGTGACGCTCGCCCTCGCCAATATGTGTCTGCACCACCTGGTTCTGCCCGGGCAAGTGCTTCAATTCGATAGGAACCAGAGCATTTACTGTCAACTCAAATGGTTGAGAAGCGCACTGATTACAGTTTTCATCATGGCCGGGTACTGCTTTTTCATCGTGCTGGATGGCAGCCAGAGTCTCTCTCAGCTGGCGCTCACGGCCTTTATAGGCACCTTGCAGTTCTTCCCCGGCATCGTTGCCACGCCTTACTGGCAGGGCGCCAATCGCATCGGTTTACTCAGCGGCCTGGCGGCGGGACTGGGCTGCTGGTTGGTGTGGGTGGTGCTACCTGCTATCGCAGATATAGCGCCGCCAGGGCTGGACACTCTGGCCCCGGAGTGGCTGGCGGGTCAAGCATACTGGCCAGCGGCAGCGCTGTTATCACTGGCCGTCAACACAGCTATTTTTTTCGCTGTTTCTCTGCTGACCAGGTCCACCGATGAAGAGCAGATTGCGGCCGAGATCTGCTCAATGGACTCTTTCAAACCCCCGGTACGTCATACCCTCGCCCAGCAAAGCGCTGGCGAATTCATTGAGCAGCTATCCACCGCACTGGGTGAAGCGACTGCCCGGGCTGAGGTGAATCGCGCAATGCGACAACTTCAATTCCATGCTGATGAATCGCGCCCCTATGCATTGCGGAGAGTGCGCAATCGAATCGAGTCGAATCTCGCCAGCTTGCTGGGGCCGGCCGTGGCTCACAGCATTGTCGATCGATGCCTGCCCTTTCAACGCAGTCTTCAGGAAAGCAATGAGGACATCAATCTTCTCGAGCGCAACCTTGATCGCGCGCAGCTGCAGTTCACTGGCAGGGCTGCCGAACTGGACAACCTGCGCCGTCACTATCGCGAAACCCTTGACAACCTGCCAATCGGGGTCTGCTCCAGCGCGACCGACGGAGAACTCACCATGTGGAATCGGTGTATGGAACAAATCACCGGCATCGGTGCACAACAGGTTCTGGGTTCCCACCTGAACTCACTCCCAAAACCCTGGAGTGACATTATCACCGATTTCCTGGATGGCGAAGTGGATACCGTGCTGAAAAAACAGGTCAATCGAGCAGGTTCGGGTGACCACCGGGACCTGAATGGCAAACGCTGGATAAGCCTGCACAAAGCCGGCCCTGAGATTCGATCGAGCACCTCCAACGACAGGGTGATCCTGATTGAGGACATCACCGACTACGAGTTGATGGAGGGCGAGCTGATGCACAGCGAACGACTGGCCTCCATCGGCCGACTGGCGGCCGGTGTGGCTCACGAGATTGGCAACCCGGTCACCGGCATAGCCTGTCTGGCGCAAAATCTGGAGTACGAAACGGAACCCGAGGAAATCCGTAATACAGCACTCGATATACTCAAGCAGACGGACCGGGTCACCCGCATTGTGCAGTCGCTGGTTAACTTCTCGCACACCGGGTCCTCCTCCGGCGACACTGTGCTAATGCCATGCAACCTGGCAGATTGCATTGATGAAGCGATTCATCTACTCCAACTTGATCTACAGGCCAAAGAGACGCGCTTTGAAAATCGCTGCGACCGGGAGATTGTCGTGTCGGCCGATAGCCAGCGACTGCTGCAGGTGTTCATCAACTTATTGACCAACGCGAGAGATGCCTGCTCTGACAGCGGCCGGGTGCAGATTGAGGCCCGCAGCGCTGAGGACTGGGTCGAGGTCGACATCGAGGATAACGGCTGCGGCATTGCACCAGAGCTGCAGGGACGGATATTCGAGCCTTTCTATACCAACAAGGATCCCGGCGCAGGCACGGGGCTCGGGCTGGCGCTGGTTTACAGCATCATGGAAGATATGGGCGGAACCATTCACGCACAAAGCCCTGTTAGCACTGGCGACGCCCCGGGAACACGCCTTTGCCTGAGACTGCGCCACGGTGACTATGGCTCCAGTTTCGACCCATAAACAGCCATCGCGAGCACAACGATCCAGCCTGGCCAGTGGCCAGCGTGACAACGAAATTGTTACACTGCGTCCAGAGGTAAACAGCAATGTCACGAATACTGGTTGTCGAAGACGAATCGGTAATACGCTCCGCACTGCGGCGACTACTGGAACGTAACAGCTATCAGGTGAGCGAGGCGGGTTCGGTGCAGGAGGCCCTGACCGGACACGACCTGCAGAGCTTTGATCTGGTCATCAGTGATCTGCGTCTGCCCGGGGCTCCGGGTACGGACCTGATAAACAAAGTCGGTGATGTGCCGGTTCTGATAATGACCAGTTACGCCAGTCTGCGGTCAGCCGTGGATTCGATGCGCATGGGTGCGGTGGATTACATTGCCAAACCCTTTGACCACTCGGATATGTTGACCGCCGTAGAGAGGATCATCGTTGAACACCCGGCCAGCGCCCGCCAGCGGCCGCAATCGGAGGCCGACAGGGCCGGCGCCGCCGAAAACGGTAGCGGTATTCAGGGCAGCTGCCCGGCCATGCAGCAGTTGTTCAACCACATCGGCAAGGTCGCGCCTACCGATTCCACGGTACTGGTGTTGGGCGAGACAGGTACCGGTAAGGAGTTGGTCGCCAAGGCCTTACACCAGCGTAGCCTGCGAGCCGAGCAGACCCTCATCTCAGTCAATTGTGCGGCAATACCCGATACCCTGATAGAGTCTGAGTTGTTCGGCTATGAAAAAGGCGCGTTCACCGGCGCCAATGCCAGCCGCATGGGCCTGATCGAGGCCGCGGACGGCGGCACCTTGTTTCTGGACGAAATAGGCGAGCTACCCATGGAGGCGCAGGCCCGACTGTTGCGGTTCATACAGGAGGGTGAAATACGCCGGATCGGTTCGGTGCACTCGCGCAAAGTCAATGTCCGGCTGATCTGCGCCACACATCGCGCACTGCAACGACTGTCCAGCGAGGGGAAATTCCGCCAGGACCTGTTTTACAGAATCAACGTGCTGCGCCTGTCGTTGCCGCCGCTGCGCGACCGTGGCAAGGATATCCTGCAACTCGCCGAACAGATGCTGGAAAAACAGACTAAGCGGCTGAATCGCGGCCAGATGACACTCTCGCCGCGCGCCATACAAGCGATAACTACCTACCAGTGGCCCGGTAATGTCAGAGAGCTGGAACACGCCATCGAGCGTGCTGCGGTTTTCTCGGATACGGACGAAATCGACAACGAAGCACTGGGTATTGACCTGGAGCTGGTCAATATCAGCCGGCTTCGCGGCCAGGGCATCGAGACTCAGACCCAGGCCCTGCCGCGCACTGGCAACACCGACCCGCCGGAGGATCTGTCACTGGAAGACTATTTTCAGCGCTTCGTGCTGGAACACCAGGACTCGATGAGCGAGACGGAACTGGCACAGAAACTGGGCGTCAGCCGCAAGTGCCTCTGGGAAAGGCGACAGCGCTTTGGCATACCCCGCAGCAAGAACGGTGGCGGAACGCGCCGCAAACGCGCTCTGGGCTCTTCCCAGTGAGCGTTACTCCAAACAACGCGCGTTACTCGACCCAGAGTAGTTAGGTAACAATACCGTCACATTACCGTCTACATTATCTTGCCTGAAATAGCTATGCCTCTGTTTTGTATAGCTATTTTATAAACTGGCATGCAACATGCAGTAAAAATGCTAGCGATCATTCTAAAAATAACACGCTGCAATAAAAATAATAGAGTTCACTAAGGACCTGGATGGGGAAGCTGGCTTCCCCTTCTATTTCTACAGAATACAGTACAGAAGTCACAGTACAGAGGTCACAGGTGTCGTCGACTGCATGAACGTGATGCAGCGACATTGCAAAGACAAGCGCTTGAGCGTGCCGATGAGCACGCGCCAAATAATAATAACCGCCCAGAAATAACAATAACGCTTTACGTGACCTGGTTGGGGAAAACGCTGTTTTCCCCAACATTCACCCTCACACCCTCACAGCCCTCTCCCGGCATCCAGCGGTGATCATCTGTGCTAGACTGCCGGGCCTATATCTACCAGCGAATACAGGCAACAGCGCTATTGAACGTCATACCCCGGGATGAACACCCTGTTTCCCGCAAAAACATCAGCGATGGTGCACTGAAAGTCATGTCGCGACTACGCAGCCAGGGACATCAGGCCTATCTGGTCGGAGGCGCCGTGCGTGACCTTCTGCTGGGCGGCCACCCCAAGGACTTTGACATCGCCACAGACGCCACCCCCGAGGCGGTGCATGACCTGTTCCGTAACTCCCGCATCATCGGTCGTCGATTCAGAATCGTACATGTGCGCTTCGGTCGCGAGATTATTGAGGTGACCACTTTCCGCGGCCATCACGACAACCAGGAAAGCCGTCGCGACAACAAAGCGGAAAGTAACCACTCGCGCAAATCCTCCAGTGGCAGACTACTCAGGGACAACGTCTACGGCACACTCGAAGAGGACGCGGTTCGCCGCGATCTGACCGTTAACGCACTCTACTACGACAGCGGTACGTTTGCCGTCTATGACCAGGTCAACGGCCTCGAGGATCTGGAGCAAAGAACGGTCTCAATTATTGGTGACCCGGAGACCCGCTACCAGGAGGACCCGGTGCGCATGTTGCGTGTTCTGAGGTTTGCCGCCAAATTGGATTTTGGTATAGCCCCAGCCACGGCGGTCGCCATACCGCCCTGCGCGCATCTGCTGGCGGACATACCGTCCGCACGACTTTTCGACGAGTTCCTCAAGCTGTTCATGTCCGGCAACGCCGAAGCTACCACGCAACTTATGTTGCAATACAACCTGTTCCGTTACCTGTTCCCGGACAGCGACCCGCTGTTGCGCCAGGACACTGGCTCGATGGCGCTGGTCAGATCCGCCCTGCACAGCACCGACGCACGAATTCGGGACGGCAAACCAGTGACCCCGGCTTTTCTCCTGGCGGCGCTGCTATGGCCCGTGACGCTGGAACGCTTCAACCAATTGCAGGGGCGGGGTGACCCGCCCATGACCGCGATGCACAGTGCGGCTCAAGAGGTCATCGCCAGCGCCGTCAAGCACCTGTCTATTCCTCGACGGTTTAGCATACCGATGCGCGAAATCTGGGAGTTCCAGCTCCGGTTGCAGCGCAAACCGGCACGCAAGCCCCAGGAGCTCGCCGGCCATCGTCGGTTTCGCGCAGCCTATGATTTTCTTGTGCTCAGAGAGCAGGCTGGCGAACCGACCCAGGGTATGGGCGAGTGGTGGACCGAGTATCAGATCCAATCGCCTGTGCCAACGGCCGCTGCTGACGACAATGAGCCACAGCGCCCGCGCCGCAATCGCGGCGGACGTCGACGAAGGCGCAGACCCGCAGATTCCACCCCGTCTGATGCGGCGTCCTCTGACTAGACCCGCATGATTCCCACCTATATCGGGCTTGGCAGTAATTTGAGCGACCCCGAGAGGCAACTCTCAATGGCCACCGAGGCACTGGCTCGCATCCCTGCGACTCAGCTAGCGCGCTGCTCCAGCATCTACCGCAGCCGTGCCATCGGACCCGGCCAGCAGCCCGACTATCTGAACGCGGTAGCACTCTTGCAAACAGAACTGCCCGCCCACGCCCTGCTCACTGAGTTACAAGCCATTGAGTGTCGCCAGGGGCGAGAGCGCACTATCCGCTGGGGGGCCCGCACACTGGATCTTGATATTCTGCTTTATGGGGAAGAGTGCTATCGGGATGCCCGCCTCACAATTCCCCACCCCGCGATGACCGAGCGGAATTTTGTCCTCTACCCACTGCGCGAAATTGCCGGTGCGGCAATGCGTTTCCCGGACGGCTCGACACTTGCTACAGCCTTGCACGACTGCCCGTGCGACGGCCTTGAGAAGACCCCGATGCAGCTGACGGTCAATGGGCTCTGCCATCCCTATCCTGTTGTGCCCAGATAAAATCGACGCTGCACCGTCCCCCACACGGGCTCGGGATGCGACGACTGCAGGAGCGCCTGCAAGCGGATTTATCAACTATACTTCCAGCAATCGAAACGCAGGAGCAACACCCGACCGGCGCTTTGGGCATGACGTAAGCCACGCTTTCGGAAGCCACTGCTCCTCCAGCGGCATCGAGCGGGTAGCGAGACGCCCGGCCAAAACGCGGCAGGGGTCGCTCAGATCCGTGAACTCACGTGACAGGACATCAGCTCCCGATGCGGGACCATGCACCAACCACCATAGACCTTAAGGGACGCAAGCCGCCCTCATTCATCGCGGTCGAGGGTCCGATTGGTGTGGGCAAGACGACACTCGCCGAGAGACTGGCCAGCAGTTTCAACTACCAGACACTTCTGGAGGAAGCACAAGATAACCCATTCCTCGGCAAGTTCTACCGCAATCCAGGGCAGGCCGCTCTGGCAACGCAGCTTTTTTTCCTGTTTCAGCGTACCCAGAAAATTCAGGATATGCGTCAAGCAGATTTATTTGAGCCCGTAAGGGTCGCGGATTTCCTGATAGAGAAAGACCCTCTTTTTGCCCGAATCAACCTTGAGCCGGACGAGTACACCCTTTATCAAAAGGTCTACCAACAGTTAACGATTGATGCACCCAAACCGGATCTGGTGATTTATCTGCAGGCCGCCACAGACGTGCTTCTGGCAAGGATCGAAAACCGCGGAATCGGTTATGAACAGAACATCAGTCGTGACTATCTGGAGCGTCTGAACGAAGTGTACAGCGAGTTCTTTCTATATTACGATGATGCACCGCTGCTGATCGTCAATGCCAGCGAGATCGACCTGCTGAACGGGTCGACGGATTATCTTCACCTGGTGGACTACATGCTGGACATTCGTAACGGCCGCCACTACTTCAATCCAACGTTTTTTGGGTAGCAGGACACCAGCCATGGGCAAGGTCACCATCAGCACCCTGGACAAAATGAAAGCTCGCGGGGAAAAGTTCGTGTGCATCACTGCTTACGACGCGACCTTTGCCCGGCTGGTCAGCGATACCGGCGCCGAGACTATTCTCGTAGGCGACTCCTTAGGCATGGTATTGCAGGGCCATGACAGCACGCTCCCCGTTACACTGCAGCATATGGCCTACCACACGGAATGCGTCAGTCGGGCGGCCCCCCAGTCGCTGGTGATTGCTGACATGCCCTTCATGACCTACCGCACCCCCGAGCAGGCGCTCGAAAACGCGACTGCACTCATGCAAAGTGGCGCACAAATGGTCAAGATTGAGGGCGGCACCTGGCTCAGCGACACGATCAGCATGCTGGTGGAACGTGGCATTCCGGTTTGCGCCCACCTCGGTCTTACGCCCCAGTCGGTTAATGCGTTGGGTGGATTCAAGGTTCAGGGCCGCACGCCAAAAGAGGCCAAATCCATACTGGCGGACAGTGTCGAGATTCAGGACGCGGGAGCCAGCCTGCTGGTTCTCGAATGTGTGCCCGCCCCCCTCGCGGCCGATATATCCAGGAAGCTCGACATACCGGTAATCGGAATAGGCGCCGGACCTGGCACCGACGCCCAGGTGCTGGTCATGCACGACCTGCTCGGCCTGTCTCAGCACAGCGCGCGATTTGTGCAGAATTTCATGCAGGGACAGTCCAGCATCCAGGCCGGGCTTCAGGCGTTTGTCGATGCCGTCAAGCGCGGCGATTACCCGAGCGAGGAACATACGTATTCCTGAATGCGCGCCGTGCTGAGGGCGGCGCACTTTCAACCCGCCGCGGAACAGAGGGTCTCATCCACACCCGGGCCGAGAGACTGCCCGGCAGAGCCCGACCGCCCATTCAAGCCACCTCATGGTGTGAGCTCCCATTTTGGGTGGAAAGTACCCAAAGTCCGCCTATTGTGTCCATTTTCGTAACATTATAGTGTGAATTTTTCATAAAAAGCCATTGCCACCTCCGGCAACCATGGGGCATACTGCCCAACCTGGCGCGGTTTTTTGACCCGCGACATGGACCACGGCCAGCTTAACAAGCCGGTCATGCGTCACCGTTCCGTCGGTCATGGGATGAGCCAGAGATGCGAACTTACAACACGACCACGCAGCTGCAAACGGCGTTGAGATCGGCGCGTCAGAGCAGTCAGTCCATTGCTTTTGTCCCCACCATGGGCAACTTGCACGAGGGCCACCTGGCTCTGGTGCGCAAGGCCCGTGAACTCTGCGAAGTCGTGGTGGTGAGTATTTTTGTCAATCCGCTGCAATTCGGTGCCGATGAGGACCTCGCCGCCTATCCGCGCACACTCGCTGCTGACAAGGAAAAGTTGTTCAGCGAGGGCACTCAGATCCTCTTCACCCCGCAAGCGACAGAGATGTATCCCCACGGAATGCAAGATCACACTCAGGTGAGCGTGCCCCTCCTGGCAGACACCCTGTGCGGCAGCAGCCGGCCAGGTCATTTTGACGGCGTCACAACGGTCGTCGCCAAGTTGTTCAATCTGGTTCAGCCAGACGTCGCCGTCTTCGGAGAGAAAGACTACCAGCAGCTGTCCATTATTCGCAAAATGGCCATCGACCTGTGCATGCCCATCGAGATAGTTGGTGTAGCGACAGCCCGCGCGGAGGACGGCCTCGCGCTGAGTTCGCGCAACGGTTACCTGTCTCCCGACCAGCGTCGCATCGCACCGACCATGCACGAAACACTCAACAGCTGTCGCGAGGCCATCGCCTGCGGGTTTGACAACTTCCTCGAACTGGAATCCCACGCCCGCATGAAGCTGCTGCAGGCGGGTTTTGAGCCCGATTACTTTGCAGTGCGCGATGCCGCCACCCTGAGCGCCGTGAACGAAAACACCGAAGAAGTCGCCATTCTGGCCGCGGCGCGACTGGGTGATACCCGATTGATCGACAACGTGCGCCTTGCGTTGAACCCCGCTTCAGACTGGGGCATGCTCGCCAGCCAGTAAGCATGGCAACAGGCGCTTCCGCCTGTTTAGACTTTGGTCGCCTTGCATGTCTCCCCGGTAGTCGTATCATCCTGAGTTCATCGATGAGCTACAGGTAGATGCCAACATGTCTGAATCAGCTGTTTACCCTATTCCGGCCAACTTCAAGGACGCCCACATAAGCCCTGAGCGGTACGCCTCGCTCTACCGGCAATCCATCGAGGACCCGACAACGTTCTGGGGCAAGGCTGCCGGCGAGTTTCTGTCCTGGGATACGCCCTGGGACCAGGTTGTCGAGTATGACTTTACCACTGGCGAGGCGACCTGGTTCGGAGGCGGCGCGCTCAACGTGAGCTACAACTGCATCGACCGTCACTTACCAGCCCGTGCCGCACAGACGGCATTGATTTGGGAGGGCGACGATCCCGCTGACAGTCGCCACATAAGCTACAGTGAGCTCAAGGCTGAGGTCTGCAAACTTGCCAACGCGCTGAAAGCTCGCGGCGTAAATCGCGGCGACAGAGTGTGTATCTACATGCCCATGATTCCCGAGGCGACCTACGCCATGCTGGCCTGTGCGCGCATAGGCGCTATTCATTCGGTCGTTTTCGGTGGTTTCTCCCCGGAAGCACTGAAAGACCGCATTCTTGATTCGGACTGCAGGACGCTGATCACCGCTGATGAAGGTGTACGAGGCGGTCGCAGCATACCCCTCAAAGCGAATACCGATAAGGCCCTCGAGTCCTGCCCGGATGTGCATACCTGCCTGGTGGTCAGGCGCACTGGCGGGGAGGTGAACTGGCAGGACGGGCGCGACCTGTGGTACGACGAAGCCACTGCGGATGCGGACACAGAGTGCGAGCCGGAATCCATGGCCGCCGAAGACCCGCTATTCATTCTGTACACCTCGGGATCTACAGGGAAGCCCAAGGGCGTCATGCACACCACCGCCGGCTATTTGTTGCAAGCCTGTATGACGTTTAAATACGTCTTTGATTATCGCGAGGGCGAGATCTACTGGTGCACTGCCGACGTGGGCTGGGTCACCGGCCACACTTACATTGTGTACGGGCCTTTGTGCAATGGCGCCACCAGTCTGATGTTCGAAGGCGTACCCACCTATCCCGATGCCGGGCGCTGCTGGGAAGTGGTCGACAAGCACAAGGTGAATAGTTTCTATACGGCGCCGACCGCCATCAGGGCACTGCATGCGGTAGGCGACGAACCGGTCACTCGCAGCTCCCGCGCCAGCCTGCGCTTGCTGGGTACGGTGGGAGAACCTATTAACCCGGAAGCCTGGGAATGGTATTACCGGGTTGTTGGCGACTCGCGCTGCCCGATTGTAGATACCTGGTGGCAAACCGAAACCGGCGGCCATATGATCACTCCGTTACCGGGCGCCCATGCACTCAAGCCCGGCTCGGCCAGCTTTCCTTTTTTCGGTGTCGATGTAGCACTGCTCAATGAGGACGGCAGCGAGGTGGAGGGAGCGGGTTCCGGCTACCTCGTTATCAAAGCCTCATGGCCCGGACAGATACGCTCGGTCTATGGTGACCACCAACGCATGATCGACACCTACTTCAGCAATTACCCCGGCTACTACTTTACCGGTGACGGAGCCAGCCGTGATGCGGATGGCTACTACTGGATTACGGGAAGGGTAGACGATGTGCTCAACGTTTCCGGCCACCGAATGGGCACTGCCGAGGTAGAGAGCGCACTGGTACTGCACGAACAAATAGCCGAGGCAGCCGTGGTCGGTTTTCCTCACGACATCAAGGGCCAGGGCATTTACTGCTACGTCACCCCGATGAACGGCGTGGAGCCCAGTGACGAACTCCGTGCTGAGCTGATCCAGTTGTGCGTCACGGAAATCGGTCCGATTGCCAAGCCGGATATCATCCAGTGGGCGCCGGGACTCCCTAAAACACGTTCCGGAAAGATCATGCGCCGCATTTTGCGCAAGATAGCCGAGAATGAATTGGAGAGCCTTGGCGACACCAGCACCCTGGCTGACCCGTCAGTCGTCGACAACCTGGTGGCCAATCGACCCACCTGAACCCGGGCCGGATAGGTAGAGGCAGAGGGGCCTCGGTCAGGGCCAGCCCACCGCACTCAATGCTGTCCGGCTTGCCAGGGGCCCGGCAGCAATCAGCACTGGCTCTGTGCAGCGAATCCGGCTACCTTTAAGTTTTTCAATTTGCAACAAAGCCAACCAATGAAAAGACTTCTCTCTCTGCCCGCACTACTGTTGACACTCTCACTCTGCCCTGTCGGCAACGCGGCGACGCCTCCTGCAGACGCGCACCCACTGGCCGGGCTGCCCATGCGCAATATCGGCCCGGCAATCACCTCCGGACGCGTTGCGGACTTCGCCTTTCACCCCAAACACCGCGAGCAATTCTACGTCGCGCTGGCATCCGGCAATCTGTGGAAGACAGACAATAACACCATTACCTGGCAGCCCCTGTTTGAGGATCAGGGAGCCTATGCCATCGGCGTGGTTGAACTGGCACCATCTGACCCGGGGATCGTCTGGCTTGGCAGTGGCGAAAACAATGCCCAGCGCAGCGTGGCCTACGGCGATGGTGTCTACAAGTCGGTGGACGGCGGCGTCAGTTGGGAAAACATGGGACTGAAAGACTCCGGCCATATCAGCCAGATTTGGATCAACCCCGAAGATGCCAGCCATGTACTGGTCGCGTCACAGGGGCCTCTATGGAGCGCCGGAGGCGACCGTGGCCTGTTCCAAACCCGGGATGGCGGCAAGACCTGGCAGGCCCTGCTGCAGGTAGATGAGCATACTGGAGTCAACGAATTTGTCGTCGACCCGCGCAACTTCAATAACATCGTGGCCAGCACCTATCAGCGGCGTCGGCACGTGTGGACATTGATCAATGGCGGGCCGGGCAGCGGTATCCATAGAACGGAAGACGGTGGCAAAACCTGGCGCCGGATCAGCAGCGGGCTGCCGCAGGACCAGATGGGGCGCATTGGACTGGCCGGCGCTGCATCGGCACCTGACACGGTATACGCGATCATTGAGGGTCATGCGGAGGAACAGGGGGTCTACCGATCAACAGATTTTGGCAACAACTGGGAAAAGCGCTCCGGACACATGAGCACCAGTCCCCAATATTACAATGAATTAGTCGTCGATCCACTGCAGCCGGAGCGTGTGTATGCACTGGATACTTTCACCCACATTTCCGAGGACGGTGGTCAGTCCTTCAGCAAACTGGGCAATCGCTGGCGCCACGTGGACGATCACGCCCTGTGGATCGACCCCGATAATACCCGGCATCTTTACATCGGCGGCGATGGCGGCATTTACGAATCATGGGACCGGGGCACCACCTGGCGCCACGTGCGCAATCTGCCTGTTACCCAGTTCTATCGCATCCAGCCCGACAACGCAGCCCCGTTCTATAACGTTTGCGGCGGCACCCAGGACAATAACTCTCTTTGCGCTCCCTCTCGCACCAGCGTCGTCCACGGTATCACCAACAGCGACTGGACTATGGTACTAGGCGGCGACGGCTACAAACCGCAAATCGATCCCGAGGACCCCAATATCATCTACACCCAATACCAATACGGCAACCTGTTCCGTTATGACCGCCGCACCAGGGAGCGTGTCACCATTACCCCCCACCCGCCCAGCGGAGAGGCCTCTTTCAAGTGGAACTGGAATACGCCAATACTCATCAGTCCTCATAACCCCAGGCGACTGTATTATGCTGCCCAGTACCTGTTCCGTTCTGATGATCGCGGCGACAGCTGGCGTCGCATGGGCGGCGACCTGACCCGCAAACTGGATCGCAACCAGCTCGAGGTCATGGGCCGGGTATGGAGCGTCGACGCGGTAGCCAAGAACGATTCAACCTCTCGCTATGGCTCCGCCATTGGCCTCAGCGAAAGTCCAATCCGCGAGGGTCTAATCTACGTGGGTAGCGACGATGGCGTCATCAGCATCACCGAGGATGGCGGTGAAACCTGGCGCCGTGCTGTCAGCTTCCCGCCGGTGCCGGACATGTCACTGACGGAAGATGTGCTCGCATCCAGCCACGATGAGAGCGTGGTCTACGCCGTATTCGATAATCATAAGCGTGGCGACTATCGGCCCTATGTCATGAAAAGCAGCGACCAGGGACACAGCTGGCAATCGATCAGTGGTGACCTGCCCCACCGTGGCTCAGCGCACACGATTGCCGAGGACCCGGTCAACCCCGAATTATTGTTTGTCGGGACTGAGTTCGGTCTCTTCTTTACGCGTGATGGCGGGGTGAGCTGGCACGCATTGAAAGCCGGCCTGCCCACGGTGGCCATACGTGATCTGGAAATTCAGGCACGAGAAAACGACCTGGTCATCGGCACCTTTGGCCGTGGGATCTACATACTGGATGACTACACTGCGCTGCGCACAGCGGCGGAAGAGGTTGCCGACCTGCATTTGTTCCCCCTGCGCGACCCCTGGCTGTACGTTGAGGGTGACCTATGGGACCTGACCGAGAAAGGTTCACAGGGCGCGGCATTCTACACCGCAGCCAATCCTCCCTTCGGAGCCATTTTCAGCTATTACCTGAAAGACGGGCTGGTCTCGGAGGCAAAGGCCCGGCGACAACGAGAGATCGCGCTGGAACAGCGCGGTGCCGACACCCCCTACCCCTCCTGGAAACAACTGCGTAAAGAGGACAATGAAACACCCCCCGGGTTATTCATCATTGTGCGGGACGAGGCCGCAAGAGTGGTGCGACAGGTGCCTGCTGAAGCGGGCAGCGGACTGCATCGCGCGGCCTGGGACCTGCGCCTGCCTCCCCCTGACCCCATTGTGCTGGCCCCGACAGAACGGCCAAGCTGGGAGCGCCCCCCCGCCGGACCGCTGGTACTGCCCGGTCGGTATCAGGCCCGCCTGGCGACCCTGCGTGACGGTATCCTCAAGGAAGTTGGCGAGTCCCGAGCGTTCGAAGTCAAAGCCCTGGAAAACAGCCCGGAGATCACCACCGATCGCCGAGCCCAACAGGACTACCTGATCCGGGCTGCGGAGTTGCAACGGGCAGTGGCGGGCGCAGTGGCGTTCAGTGGCGAGCTGCATGCTCGCATTGAGCACCTGCGAGCAGCGCTGGTGCAGACCAACCGCGCCAGTGATGCGCAGTACCGGCAGTTACAGCAGCTGACCGGGGATCTGCAGGCGATCACACGAGCGCTGCAGGGCGACAGTACGGTCACAAGCCGCAACGAATCGGCCCCCATGCCCATATCCCAGCGCGCCTGGGCGATTTACACTCCCGCGGTGTTCACCCAGGCGCCCATCGGGGAGATGCTGACGTCATCCTACGACATAGCTGCCGAGGAATTCGGCGGTGTGCTGGCTGATTTGCAAGACCTGGACATCAATCTTGGTCAACTGGAAACAAAGCTCGGGACATTGGGCGCCCCCTGGACCCCGGGTCGTGTACCACAGTGGTCCGATGACCGAGACAAAGGCGGGAATAAACCCTAGCAGGCGCGACAGCACTCTTATTGAAGGAAAGGGAACATGAACAGTCCATTGGCGAGACCACACACCCGGCCTCCGAAGTCGAGAGCATTGGGCCGGGTGTTCTGCGCTGCCGCAATCATCAGCCTGTTGACAGCCTGTACCGGAGTGCCCGACGGGGTGACACCGGTGACCGGCTTCGAACTGCCGCGTTACCTGGGCAAATGGTACGAGATCGCAAGACTGGACCACAGTTTCGAGCGCGACCTCACCGAGGTCACCGCTGAATACGTCCTTCGGGATGGCGGCGGCGTGACTGTTATAAATCGTGGTCGTGACAAGCAGGGAGAATGGCAAGAGGCGCGCGGCAAGGCTTTTTTCGTCAAGGATGACACTACCGGTCATCTCAAGGTCTCGTTCTTTGGTCCATTCTACGGCTCTTACGTTGTGTTCGAGCTCGACCAGCAAGACTACCAGTATGCCTTTGTGGCCGGGTTTAACACCGACTATCTGTGGTTGCTGGCCAGGACCCCGCAAGTGAGCGAGGCCTTGAAACAACAGTTCATCAGTCAGGCCGACGCACTCGGCTTCGACACCGATGCCCTTATCTTTGTAGATCATACACCGGAGAAGCTCGCCAACTGAAACGCACGCCGGGCACTCGCTAGAACTGATAAGAGACACTGTGGGTTAGCCCATATCTGATCTGACAGACCATGCACAAACGAGTCAGGGCTCTATCTTGACTATCGGCGGTAGACAGTAGTCGCTAAAGAACTTCCGCTATCACCTCATATGCGCCATTGAGCGAGGAGAAAGCTCACCTGGAGTATGTCCGCTTTGTGCAGCACGGTACGGCACTGAAGAGACGCCTGGTTAAACACAAGCCACAAAAAAGGGCGCAGCCTTTATGGTTGCGCCCTTGGCGGCAATTCCCTATTAGCTTCGAGCGGCCCAAGCCACCCGAAGGAGGAATCGCTTATTCTGCGCTAGCAGGTTCAGCGTCGGCAGCTTCGTCTTCCAGCAGTTCCTTGATGGAAAGCTTGATGCGACCGCGCTGATCCACATCCAGCACTTTGACGCGAACTTGCTCGCCTTCCTTGAGGTGATCTGACACGCTTTCGACTCGCTCGTTAGCGATCTGGGAGATATGTACCAAGCCGTCTTTGCCGGGCAAGATGTTGATGAATGCACCAAAGTCGACAATTCGGGCCACGGTGCCAGTGTAGACAGCGCCGATTTCCGCTTCCGCAGTGATCTCTTCGATCATTGCCACAGCGGCATCCCGAGCTGCCATATCCTGACCAAATACGCGCACGGTGCCATCATCATCGATATCAACAGTGGCTCCAGACTCCTCGGTGATGGAGCGGATAGTCGCCCCGCCTTTGCCGATGATGTCACGAATTTTGTCCGAGTCGACCTTGAGAGTGACCATGCTGGGTGCATTCTCAGAAGTTACTTCGCGAGCCGCAGGCAGCAGCGCATTCATCTGGCCCAGGATATGTAATCTCGCTTGCTGCGCCTGATCCAGAGCAATTTCCATGATCTGCTCGTTGATGCCCTCAATCTTGATGTCCATCTGCAGCGCGGTGACACCGTCGGCGGTACCGGCGACTTTGAAGTCCATATCGCCCAGATGGTCTTCGTCACCCAGGATATCGGTCAACACAGCGAACTGGTTACCGTCCTTGACCAGGCCCATGGCAATCCCGGCCACCGGAGACTTCAGGGGTACGCCCGCTGCCATCATGGCCAGTGAACCAGCACAGACTGATGCCATTGAACTGGAGCCATTAGACTCGGTGATCTCCGAGACCACCCGAATGGTGTAAGGGAAGTCGTCCTGGGTTGGCAGAACGGCGGCAAGACCACGGCGCGCCAAACGGCCATGGCCCACTTCCCGGCGGCTGGTGAATCCGACACGTCCCGCTTCACCCACAGAGTAGGGAGGGAAGTTGTAGTGCAGCATGAACGGATCGCGGCGCTCACCTTCCAATGCATCAATGATCTGCGCATCCCGGGTTGAACCCAGAGTGACCGCACCAATAGCCTGGGTTTCTCCCGGGTAAAGAGCGCGGAACCGTGCACCTTGGCCAACAGGTCTACTTCGCAGGCAATCGGACGCACCGTGCGGTTGTCGCGACCATCAATACGTGCTTCTCCAGCCAGGATGCGCTTGCGCACCAGGTTTTTCTCGACCGCCTTGAACAGATCTTTGACTCTCGTCCGCAGAGGGGCCATCTTCTGTGGCCAGTGCCTCCACACAGGCAGTTTTTATCTCGCCAACGCGCTCGTATCGAGCCGCCTTCTCGGTAATGCGGTAGGCCTCACCGAGATCGGCTTTGACCTGTGCCTTCAACAGCTGTCAGCAATTCAGTCATTGACCGCCGGTGCTTCCCAGCCCCAGCTCGGTTTACCGGCTTCCGCAACCAGTTCATTAATGGCCTGGATCGCTGTCTGCATTTCCTGGTGCGCAAACAACACTGCACCCAGCATCTGGTCTTCTGTCAGCTCCTTGGCTTCTGATTCAACCATCAGAACGGCTTCGTCAGTACCTGCCACGACCATGTCCAGCTTGCTCTTCGCCAGCTGCTCATAGGTGGGGTTGAGCATGTAGCCCTGCTCCTCGGTAAAACCCACTCGGGCCCCACCGATAGGTCCATTAAACGGAGCACCGGATATGGCCAGTGCGGCCGAGGTTCCAATCATTGCAGGGATATCGGGATCGATATGACTTGTCCGCCGACATAACCGTACAGACAACCTGCACTTCATTCATGAAACCCTTCGGGAACAGCGGCCGAATCGGTCGGTCAATCAGCCGGGAGGTCAGGGTTTCTTTTTCACTGGGCCGAGCTTCACGCTTGAAAAAGCCGCCGGGGATTTTACCACGGAATAGGTTTTTTCAATGTAGTGGACGGCCAGCGGGAAAAAATCCCGACCTGGGCGCGCCGTTTTCTCCGCTACAACGGTACACAGCACCGAAGTATTCTCAACGGTTACCAGAACCGCGCCTGTTGCCTGCCGGGCAATGCGGCCGGTTTCCAGGGTGACGGTCTGGCCGCCGTACTGGAATGTTTTTGTTACTGGATTCACGATAATTCTCCAATTCTTCACGATATGACAGCACCGCGGCAAGAAAACCATCACCGGTCGGACGCTTGCCCGAGCGGGTCGACCCGTGAGCTATACAGCTTATCGACGCAGACCCAAACGCTTGATCAGATCGGTGTAACGCGCGACATCTTTGCGCTTGAGGTAGTCCAGCAGCTTACGGCGCTGGTTCACCATGCGGATAAGCCCGCGGCGTGAGTGATGGTCGTGCTTGTGTGACTGAAAGTGTCCCTGCAGTTGCTCAATATTTGCCGTCAGCAGTGCTACCTGTACTTCCGGGGACCCAGTATCGCTTTCGCCAACCTGGTACTCTTTTACAATTTCTGCTTTCTTTTCAGCGTTCAAAGCCATGCTAATGTCCTCTTCGTTAATCTGCCCAGGGGCGTTGACACTGCCCTGCTTTAAAAAAGAGCCTGTCCGTGCAGATTAACAGACAGGTTCGCGTCACCTTCCGGTGACTATCAGTCGACGTGGCGCCACGCGCCCATCGTCCAATATTTCTCCCACACCCAGAAACTCACCGGTTTCCAGAGCGACGCGCACCATACCATTACTGGGCGCGTTTGGCACCTGTACCGCCTGGCCCTGGCGCAGGTAAAATCCCCCGGACTCGCTCAGCCTCAGCAACGGCAGGCTGCCCAGTGCAGCGTCGGCAGGCAGCAGCAATGCATCCATTTCCGACACCTTGTCTTCGTCCCTCAGGGCCTCCAGCGGATCCATGGTGACGCTATCCTCAAGCCCGAAAGGGCCCGCTCGGGTGCGACGCAACGTGCTGACATGGGCACCACAACCCAGGGCCTTACCCAGATCTTCGGCAATAGACCGGACGTAGGTCCCCTTGCTGCACTCCAGATAGACATCCACTTCCGGACAGTCGCCCGCGCCGGAAGGCACTGAGCTGCAGCACATGAATCATCACCTGACGTGACTTGCGCTCCACTTCCGCGCCCCGCTCGAGCCAGCTTGTAGAGTGGCTGGCCCTCATGTTTGATGGCCGAGATACATCGAGGGGACCTGTTCGATCTCTCCCCGAAATTGCCCCAGCGCATCTGCCACGGTGGTCTCGTCCACCCCGCTGGCATCGACCCGCTGTCATTATCTCGCCCTCGGCGTCACCGGTAGTCGGTGCTCACGCCGAGAACAAAGGTGCCTCGGTAGGCCTTGTCAGCATCGAGCAAAAATTGGGAAAACTTGGTTGCCTCGCCAAAACACAGTGGCAAAACACCGGTGGCCAGCGGGTCAAGACTGCCAGTGTGGCCCGCCTTTGCGGCTCCATACAGCCGCTTCACCTGCTGCAGGGCCCGGTTGGAACTCATGCCCGCCGGCTTATCAAATACCAGCACGCCATCGACTGGCCGACCCCGGCGCCGCCTGGTCAAACCCTAGGCCTCCCCGTCCGGCTCGTCATCGCGCGGACCCAGTTCCCTGTCGGCCTCCGTGGCCCGCCGGATGAGATCTTCCATGTCGCGACCGCGGCCCACGCTGCTGTCGAAGTAGAAGCGCAGTTGCGGAACGCTGCGCATGCTGCTGTCTTTGGACAGCCGGCTGCGCAGAAAACCCGCTGCCTTGTTCAAAGCCTCTGTCGACTCGTCCGCTTCTGTGCTGGAGTCACTGCCCATGACCGTAAAGTAAACCCGCGCGTGCCCCAGGTCGCGGCTCACATCGACGCCGGTAACACTGACCATCCCCACTCGAGGGTCCCGCATCTCCTGCTGGATGACGCCGGCCAATTCTCGCTGCAGATGGTCGGCGACCCGTTGCGTCCGACTGTATTCCTTGGCCATTTTCTCTGTCGCCGCGAATCGACCACTACAAAGAGCGGGCGATTTCCCTCACTTCGAAGACTTCGATCAGGTCGCCTGCCTTGACATCGGTATAGTTCTTCACGCCGATACCGCACTCCGTGCCGCTGCGCACCTCACTGACATCGTCCTTGTGGCGACGCAGGGACTCGAGCTCCCCTTCGTATATCACCACGTTGTCGCGCAGAACACGAATCGGTTTGGCGCGGTGTACAGTGCCCTCGATAACCATACAGCCGGCAATCAGGCCAAACTTCGGTGAGCGGAATACGTCGCGGACCTCCGCAATACCAACGATATCTTCTCTCAGCTCCGGTGAGAGCATGCCGGTTAGCGCCTGCTTTACATCGTCAATCAGATCATAGATCACGTTGTAGTAACGTAAATCCACACCCTCTGACTCAATCAGCTTTCTCGCCCCGCTATCTGCCCGCACGTTGAAACCAAACATCACGGCGTTGGTGGTGATGGCCAGGGTGACATCGGTCTCGGCAATACCTCCGACACCACCGGAGACAATATTCACCTGCACCTCCTCGTTACCAATATCGAGCAGCGCGGCCTGAATCGCCTCCAGAGAGCCACGCACATCGGCCTTCACCACGACGTTGAGCGTCTGCTTGTCGCCCGCAGTCATGCTCTTGAACAGGTTGTCGAGCTTGTCCGCCTGCTGTCGCGCCAGCTTGCTGTCCCGGGTCTTTTCCTGACGGAAGTCTGCCACTTCGCGGGCGCGCTTCTCGGTTTCCATGACAGTAAACTGGTCACCTGCATCCGGCGTCCCGTCCAGACCCAGAATCTCTACAGGAATACTGGGCCCTGCCACTTCAATCGGCTTGCCGTTTTCGTCGAGCATTGCGCGCACACGTCCGGTTTGCAGACCCGCGAGCACGACGTCGCCCTGCCGCAAGGTGCCACTCTGCACCAGCAGTGACGCCACCGGGCCGCGGCCCTTATCCAAACGGGACTCAATCACCAGCCCCTGGGCGGGGACATCCCGAGCAGCGGTCAGCTCCAATAACTCCGACTGTAACAATACGGCATCCAGCAGCGTGTCTACGCCATCTCCGGTCAGGGCAGAGACATTGATAAACTGCGTATCGCCTCCCCAGTCCTCGGGAACAACCTCACGGGCTGACAGCTCGCTTTTGACTCGCTCCGGGTCCGCGCCTTCCTTGTCCATCTTGTTCACTGCGACGATCAAAGGCACACCCGCGGCACGGGCATGCAACACTGCCTCCTCGGTCTGCGGCATCACACCGTCATCCGCGGCCACAACCAGGATAACGATGTCGGTGCTCTTCGCTCCGCGCGCTCGCATGGCCGTAAACGCGGCGTGTCCCGGGGTGTCCAGGAATGAAATCATGCCGTGATCGGTTTCTACGTGGTAGGCACCAATATGCTGAGTAATGCCGCCCGCTTCGCCGGAAGCAACCCGGCTTTGGCGTATAAAGTCCAGCAGAGAGGTTTTGCCGTGGTCGACATGGCCCATCACGGTGACTACCGGCGCCCGCGGCTCCTCGGTGCCGCCAAGCTGCTTCAGCTCGTCTTCCAGCTTCTCTTCAACAGCATCAGCACTCACCAGCCGGACCGAGTGGCCGAGTTCCTCGACTACCAGCGTCGCAGTATCCTGATCAATCATCTGGTTGATGTTCGCCATCACACCCAGCTTCATCAGTTCCTTGATCACAACACCCGCTTTAACCGACATCTGTTGCGCCAATCCGGAGACCGAAATCAGGTCTGCCAGTTCCACTTCGTGCACGATGCGTTCAGTAGGCATTTCAAATCCATGTTTGCCGTGCTCGGCGTGGTTGGCCTTCATTTTCTTGCGGCCGCTGCGACGACGGCCCACACCCTCGGCACGATCGATAACTGAAAGCGACAAGTTGTGACCGCGCTGCTTGCCGCGGCCAAGCGGTGCATTGCGGCCCAGTTTACCGCGCTGCTTGCGTCGATGGTCTTCAGTCGGCGCACCGGCGGGAGGGGGTGCTTCATGCAGCCGCTTGGGCTTCTTGACTGCGGTTTCCTTCTCGCGGGTGGCGCGTACTCGCTCCTGTGCCTCGGATGCTTGTCGTTCTTCCTCTGCCTTACGGGCCTCCATGGCGGACTTCCGCGCAGCAGCCTCCTCGGCCTCACGGGCCTTGCGGCGCGCAGTTGCCCGCTGCCGCAAGATCTCGGGATCGATATTTCTCGGGTCCTCTTCCTCTTCCTGCCCCTCTATTACCTCGGGTACAGCCTCTTCAGTCTCGACAGGTTCCGCCTTGGGGCTCTCGGATTCAGCCAGCTGCGCAGCTTCTGCAGCCTCTCTGGCCGCCAACACTGCCGCCTCGGCCTCTGCTTCTGCCTGACGTGCGGCATCTGCCGCTGCCTCGGCCGCAGCCACCTCCGCGTCTGCTCTTTCCGCAGCGCCTTCGGGCTCGGCGGCAATTTCCTCAGCGTCTCGCTTGACGTAGGTACGCTTCTTGCGGACCTCCACATTCACCATCCGCTTTCCCTGGGACCCCGGGGTACGCAAAGTGCTGATGGTCTTGCGCTTCAGCGTGATGCGTTTCGGTGCGGCAGTCGGCTCGCCGTGGCTGCGCTTCAGAAAGCTCAGCAGCGTCTGTTTGTCCTCGTCGGATACAGCCTCATTGGCCTCGGCATGAGGCAGACCCGCGTCTTTCATCTGCATCAGCAAACGATCCACCGAAGCGCCAACCACTTCCGCGAGTTGCTGTACTGTCACCTGCGCCATTCAATAATCTCCTTTGTACCCTGTGTCGCCATACCGCCAATCCTGCCGCCTAACGCTACTGTTCTTCAGCGGCAAACCAGGGTGCTCTCGCAGTCATAATCAGTTCACCGGCCCGCTCAGCGGTCATATCCGGTATATCCATCAGGTCTTCCACGCCCTGTTCCGCCAGATCTTCCATGGTAACGATCTCACGGCTGGCCAGGATATAAGCCAGATGACGGTCCATACCGTCCATTGTCAATAGATCCTCGGCGGGCTCATTGGCGCCCAACTGCTCTTCAGACGCAATAGCCTGGGTCAGCAGCGCGTCCTTGGCACGGGCGCGCAACTCCTCAGCAATGTCCTCATCAAACCCTTCAATGGCCATCATCTCCTCGAGGGGTACGTAGGCCACTTCTTCGAGCGTTGTGAAACCTTCTTCTACCAGAATATCCGCTACGTCCTCGTCCACGTCGAGACTCTCCGTGAAGAGCCCGATGACCTGACCGGCCTCAGCGTCGTGCTTGTCCGCCGCTTCCTCGGTACTCATGACGTTGATCGTCCACCCGGTAAGCTCTGCCGCGAGACGCACATTCTGCCCGGCGCGACCGATGGCCTGGGCCAGATTTTCCTCCGATACCGCGACGTCCATCGTGCCGCTGTCTTCATCGACGACGATAGACTCCACTTCAGCTGGGGACATGGCATTAATAACCAACTGGGCCGGGTTGTCATCCCACAAGACGATGTCCACACGCTCATTGTCGAGTTCATTGCTGACCGCCTGCACCCGCGAGCCACGCATACCCACGCAAGCGCCCACGGGATCGATACGTTGGTCGTTGGTCTTGACCGCAATCTTGGCCCGAGAGCCCGGGTCACGGGCTGCCGCACGAATCTGGATCACTTCCTCAGCGATCTCAGGCACTTCAATCTTGAACAATTCCACCAGCATTTCGGGACAGGCACGACTGAGAATCAACTGCGGCCCCCGGGTCTCCTCGCTAATTTCGCGCAAGATCGCTCTGACCCGATCATTTACCCGGAAGGTCTCCCGGCCGACCAACTGCTCGCGGGGCAAAAGGCCCTCAGCGTTGTTGCCCAGATCAACTATCACGTTATCCCGAGTGACTTTCTTCACGGTGCCCGCCACCAGGTCATTGACCCTGTCCTGGTACTGTTCGACGACCTGGGCCCGCTCGGCTTCCCTGACTCGTTGCACGATCACTTGCTTGGCAGTTTGCGCAGCAATACGGCCAAAACCCACGTTGTCTATCTGCTCTTCGAAGACATCGCCGGGCTTGAGCGCCGCGTCCTTCTCGATGGCTTCCTCCGTAGTGAACTGAGTTCCCAGAAGGGCCATTTCATCGTCAGGAACCACCAACCACTGCCGCATGGTGACGTAATCACCGGTTTCCCGGTCTATGGTGACCTGAATATCGGCCTCCTCGTCATAGCGTTTTTTGGTTGCTGTTGCCAGCGCCAGCTCTATCGCCTCGAAGATGATGTCCTCTGAGACACCCTTCTCATTCGATACGGCCTCAGCTACCAACAGAATTTCCTTCGTCATCTCAAGCCTCGCCTGTTTTCATTTCCACACTCAGGTGCGGGGATGGATACGCGCCTTCTCGATCGCGCCATGGGGGAGAAGGTATTCATGATCATCAACCTTGACCACAACTTCCTCTCCCTCAATACCCTGCAATATGCCTTTGAACTTGCGACGGCCTTCAAAGGCAGTGCGCAAGCGTAATTCAATCATCTCACCCTGGTAGGGCGGGTACTGGTCCAGCTTGAACAACAAACGGTCCACTCCGGGCGAGGACACCTCCAGGGTATACTCACCGCTGATCGGGTCCTCAACGTCGAGCACGCTACTGGCCTGACTGCTCACCGCAGCACAATCGTCTACCGAGATACCGTTTTCACTCTCGATATACAGGCGCAACATGCTGTGGCGTCCCGCCGACAAATACTCCAGGCCCCACAGCTCATACCCCATCGCCTCGACCGTGGGTTCAAGCATCCTCTGCAACTGCTGTTCTTTCATTCCTACCCGCCAACGGGAGAACCTTTCTCCCAAATACAAAAAAGCCCCTCGAAAAGGGGCCTTTTTGTATTATCACAATGCCCTTGTAAGCATTGCATTATTGGTAGCGGGGGCCGGATTTGAACCGACGACCTTCGGGTTATGAGCCCGACGAGCTACCAGGCTGCTCCACCCCGCATCAAAACTCTCTCTGCGCACACCCCTCGGTATTGCGCGTTTGGGTCAACCTCGTCGTACCGACCCAAATTCGAGGCTGTGCATTATAGGTACCGACCCCCCGTGGGTCAACCTCGTTGGAGACGAAATTCAGGGGATTGTTACGCCCGCTTAATAAACGCCTCTTACAACGCCCGAATCCAGCGTACAACGCCCGGATACAGCGAGCGCCGGCTTAGTCCCGCCAGCCCGATTCAGGCCCGGAAACGAAACAGGCCCCGATGGTGGGGCCTGTTTCCTGAAGTTGGTGCCGAAGGCGGGGCAGCTTGCGCCGCAAGCTGCGCGTGAGCCCGGCGGACCTTGGAGCTTGCGAGGCAAGCGTGTCCGGCGGATACAGCGAGCGCCGGCTTAGTCCCGCGAGCCCGATTCAGGCCCGGAAACGAAACAGGCCCCGATGGTGGGGCCTGTTTCCTGAAGTTGGTGCCGAAGGCGGGACTTGAACCCGCACGAGCATAGCTCACTACCCCCTCAAGATAGCGTGTCTACCAATTCCACCACTTCGGCGTACTGCTTTTCATTGACCCTGCTAAAGCTCCGGCACGTCACTGCCGGATTGATCCGCATCGGTGGCTGCGGGAATATCATCCTCAAGCACCGGCAGATCGCCACCGAGAGGGTCATCGACGCGAGCTTCCTGCTGCGGCGCAGCTGGAATTTCCAGATCGATATCATCAACGACGACAGTCTTCTGACTGGCCAGAATAGCCAGGCCGAAGCTGCTGGCGAAGAAGAACACCACCAGCAAGGACGTGGCGCGGGTCAAAACATTACCGCTGCCATCTGAACCAAACAGTGTCTGCGATGCGCCCGCGCCAAACGAGGCCCCCATATCGGCGCCCTTGCCCTGCTGCAGCATGATCAGGCCAATAATAGCCAATGCCACTAACAAGTGAACTACCAAAATAATCTGTTCCATATACTACCTATTCCCACCGGGAACGCCGTGTTATTTCTTGTTAAACCGCTTGGATCGCCGCGGCTACAATTGCCAAAAAATCCGCAGCAACCAGTGAAGCGCCACCGACCAGGGCTCCATCAATGTCCGGCTGGCTGAAAAGTTCCTCAGCGTTCCCAGGCTTGACACTGCCACCATACAACAGGCGCGTACTCGACGCCTGCAAGCCGTCTACTTCCTGTAGCGCCTCGCGGATGAACGCGTGCATAGTTTGTGCCTGTTCAGGTGAAGCCGTTACGCCGGTACCAATGGCCCACACCGGCTCGTAGGCCACTACCAGCCCTGCCAGACTCAGCTGGTTATCCAAAGCCCCGTGCAGTTGCCGTGCCACCACCGCCTGCGCCTCACCGTTTTCGCGCTGCTCAAGGCTTTCGCCTACGCAGAGCACGGGGTTAAGGCCAGCCACAACCGCAGCAGCGAGTTTCGCCTGCAGCAAATCGTCTGATTCGGCGTGGTATTGACGCCGCTCAGAATGCCCGATCAAAACCCAGTCACACCCGAGGTCGCGCAACATCTGCGCTGCCACTTCGCCGGTGTAAGCACCCGATTCCATATGGCTGCAGTCCTGGGCTCCGACCATCAACGCAGACCCGGCACAGTCATGAAGTGCCTGTGCGAGGTGCACATGAGTCGGACATACCACCGCCTCGATGCTTTGAGCTGACGCCAGACCGGAGTTCAGATCACTGAGCAGCTGGCCCACACTGGCCCTGGAGCCGTGCATTTTCCAGTTGCCCATAACCAGTTTGCCACGCATACCGACTCCCACCGCCAAAAAGCGGCGGCAATGTTAACCGGGTTGATCGTGAGTTACAAGCGGATTAGACGATGGCGCGCAGCTGCTCCGCACGCTGAAAACGGCGTCAGTCCACCCGCATTGGGGCGAGGCGATTAAGCCAGACATCAACGGTTGGGGGCTGCCGCACTGATTGGGGATACCGATGCGGACAACAGGTGCTCAACTTCGGCCGCAAGATCGCTGCACAGAGCCTCAACCTTTGGTCCATCCTCGCCCTCTACCATGACCCGGACAATGGGTTCCGTGCCCGAGGGTCGCAGCAAGACACGACCGCGATTGCCAAGTTTAGCTTCAACGCCGGCTACAGCCTCGTTGATCGCCGGAAAGTCATCCAGGCTGATTTTTCCGCTGATCGGAACGTTGATCATCGTTTGCGGGAATTTTTTCATCCCCACGCGCAAGCTGGCGAAGTCGCCTCCGGCCGCCTGCACCGCCAATAGCACCTGCAACGAGGCAATGATGCCGTCACCGGTAGTGGTCACATCTGAGCAAATGATATGGCCCGATGATTCGCCACCCAGGTGCCACTTCTCGGTTTCCATCATGGCCTTGACGTAGCGATCGCCCACTTTGGCGCGAACGAACTGCAACCCGGCCTCACGCAGCGCTACCTCCAGTCCCAGATTGGACATCTGTGTACCCACAACCCCGGCGTCACTGACCCCGAGAGCCAATCTGTGCATGGCAATGATATACAGGAGTTCGTCTCCGTCTACCAGCTCACCATTTGCATCCACAAACAACACCCGGTCCCCGTCGCCATCGTAGGCTATCCCGAGATGGGCACCCTTTTCTCGCACCAGTTCTCCCAGTTGCGCGGTGTCAGTGGAACCGACGCCCTGGTTGATATTGAACCCGTCGGGCTGCACGCCCATGGCAATCACATCGGCTCCCAGCTCACTGAGCACGCTGGGGGCGATGTGATAGGTGGCGCCGTGGGCACAGTCAACCGCCACTCGCAAACCACGCAGACTGGTATTTTCCGGCACCGTGGCCTTACAGAATTCAATGTAGCGCCCCGCTGCATCCACCACTCGCACAACCTTACCGATATCCCGCGACATCACCGTGGTCAGTGGCTGATCCAGCTGGGCTTCGATCGCCAACTCCACCTCATCAGGGAGTTTGGTCCCGTGGGCCGAGAAAAACTTGATGCCGTTGTCATAAAAGGGATTGTGGGACGCACTGATCACGATACCCGCCGTGGCATTATGGGTGCGGGTCATATGAGCAATAGCCGGCGTCGGCATGGGGCCCAGCAATTTCACGTCGACCCCGGCGGCGACCAGACCGGCCTCCAGGGCAGACTCAAACATGTAGCCCGATACCCGCGTGTCCTTGCCAATAATGACGGTGCAGCGACCACCCGGTCTCACCTCGCGTGCGAAGACGCGACCACTGGCCCACCCCAGTTTGAGCATAAAATCCGGCGTAATGGGCTTGTCGCCCACCGAACCTCTAATGCCATCAGTTCCAAAATAGCGTCTGTCCATATCGTGGTGCTCTCCCTCAAAATCCCTCTATGGCCACGGTCATTGCCACCGCATCCGCCGTGGCGGCCACATCATGCGTGCGAATTATCCTGGCACCGCGCTGGGCCGCAAGCACCGCCAGCGCAAGGCTTGCAGGCAGTCGCTCCTCGACGTCCCGCCCAAGCATCTGCCCTATCATGGACTTGCGCGAAAAACCCACCACCAGGGGCAGGCCAAGACGCGCCAGTTCAGGCAGGCCGCGCACTAACTGCAGGTTGTGCGCCAGGGCTTTGCCAAATCCAAATCCGGGGTCTAACAGAAGCTTCTCGCGAGCAATACCCTGCGTCTCGCAGGCTGCCACCCTGGATTTCAGGTACCCCGCCACCTCTGCTACAACATCATCGTAACCCGGACTCTCCTGCATGGTAGCCGGGGCTCCCTGCATATGCATCAGACAAACCGGTAAATTAGTCGAAAATGCGGCCTGCATCGCGCCTTCACGACTTAGAGCGCGCACATCGTTGAGCAAACCCGCGCCCAACCCCGCTGCGGCGGTCATAACGGAGGGGGTACTGGTGTCAACAGACACAATGATGTCCAGTTCGCTGCATATCAGCTCAATGGCGGGCAAAACCCGATCCATTTCCTCCTGTTCGCTCACGGGAGCGGCCCCGGGCCGGGTTGACTCACCACCGATATCCAGTATTCGGGCCCCTTCCGCCACCATCAAACAGGCGCGCTCAAGGGTCAGGCCAAGATCAAGGTTTTTGTCGCGGTAGAGATTTCCGCCGTCAGAAAAAGAATCGGGGGTAGTGTTTATCACCCCCATGATGGCCGGAGTCGAGAGGTCAAGGGTGCGGCCCGCGCAGAGTAGCAGCGGGCCGGAGGTGTTGCCTGATTCAGCCAAGGGACACAGGAGAGCCGCGTCAGTGCTCGCCGGCAGGACCACCGATCGGGCGGCTGCCACCCGACTCCTTGGGCTCTTCAGAGTTCACGCCCGGGGCACTGCCTCCACTGCCGCTGGTATCACCCCAATCCTTCGGCTCGCGGGGGGTGCGCCCAGACATGATATCGTCAATCTGTTCGGCATCGATGGTCTCGTAGATCATCAGGGCATCGGCCATGCTGTGCAGCTTATCGACATTTTCCTCCAGAATACGCTCAGCCGTCGAGTAGCACTCGTCGATGATCCGCCGTACCTCTTTGTCGATCTGGGTGGCGGTCTCATCAGAGATCCCCTGATGAGGCTGGCCCGCTGATCGGCCCAGAAATACCTCTTCGCCAGCCTCGTCATACATTAATGGCCCCATTTTCTCCGACAGTCCCCACTGGGTGACCATCTTGCGGGCAATCTCCGTGGCCCGCTGGATGTCATTGGAGGCGCCCGTTGTAATACCGTCTTTGCCCAGCGTCATTTCTTCGGCAATTCGGCCACCGAACAGACTGCAAATCTGGCTGATAATATGCCGACGGCTGTGGCTGTAACGGTCTTCCTCCGGCAGGAACATGGTCACGCCCAGAGCCCGGCCGCGGGGGATGATGCTGACTTTATACACCGGGTCATGCTCTGGCATTAACCTGCCGACTATCGCGTGGCCTGCCTCATGGTAAGCCGTATTGCGCTTCTCGTCTTCTGACATGACCATGGACTTGCGCTCCGCGCCCATCATGATCTTGTCCTTGGCCAATTCAAACTCGTTCATGCCCACACTGCGCTTACCGCCGCGCGCTGCAAACAGGGCAGACTCGTTGACCAGGTTTGCCAGGTCGGCACCGGAGAACCCCGGCGTGCCGCGGGCGATCTTGGCCGGCTCGACATCTTCAGCCAGCGGCACCTTGCGCATGTGCACCTTGAGGATCTGCTCGCGTCCACGGATATCGGGCAAACCAACGACGACCTGACGATCGAACCGGCCGGGACGCAACAGTGCGGGATCCAGCACATCCGGCCTGTTGGTCGCAGCGATGACTATTACGCCGTCATTCACCTCAAAACCGTCCATCTCCACCAGCAACTGGTTGAGTGTCTGCTCCCGTTCGTCGTGCCCGCCACCCAGACCGGCGCCACGATGGCGGCCGACGGCATCAATTTCGTCGATAAAAATAATGCAGGGAGCCTGCTTCTTGGCCTGTTCAAACATGTCCCGTACTCGGGACGCGCCGACACCGACGAACATCTCGACGAAATCGGAGCCGGATATGGAAAAGAAGGGCACCTTGGCCTCACCCGCGATCGCCTTGGCAAGCAGGGTCTTACCGGTACCCGGCTGCCCCACCATCAGGACGCCGCGGGGAATGCGACCGCCGAGCTTCTGAAACCGGCCCGGATCACGCAAGAACTCCACCAGTTCCTGCACGTCTTCCTTGGCCTCGTCCACCCCGGCGACGTCAGCAAAGGTGGTCGTAATCTGATCCTCACCCAGCAGCCGCGCCTTACTCTTGCCAAAGCTCATCGGCCCGCCACGCCCGCCGGCGCCGCCCTGCATCTGCCGCATGAAAAACATGAACACCGCAATGATGATCAGGATCGGGAAGCTGGCCACCAGCAACTGCGTCCAAACGCTCTGCTGCTCCGGTTTGCGGCCCTCGACGACCACCTCATGTTCGAGCAAATCGTCAATCAGCTTGGGGTCCTCCAGCATGGGTCTGATGGTCTCGAAGCGCGAGCCGTCGTAGCGCTCTCCGCTGATAGTAAGACCATCCACCATCACGCGCTTCACCTGCTCGCGCTGGACTTCCTCGATAAAGTCGGAGTAGCCGACCCGCTCAGTCGGGGTCTGCATGTTGAAATTATTGAAAACCGACAACAGAACAGCGGCTATCACCAGCCACAGCAGTAGATTTTTCGCCATATCATTCAATGCTGTTACCTCAAAGCGACCCTCAGGGTCTACCGTTCAGCTTGACCAGGGCGGTTGCAGCCCCCGGCACGACAGCTTTTGCTCCTATAAGATGAAATCGACCTGTCTCGGTCGAAGACCGGCCCAGGGATACAGTCGATACTCCCCGGGCCAACGATTGGACCACCTTTGTACTCTTCCTGCCCAATTTACTACAGTTGGGGTCAAGCCTCCAATTTTCAATCCGGGTTAGCGACATCCGCCAATATTGCTGCAATGGCTTGCCGGTCAGCCCACAAACCCCGTTGCTACGAGGTAGACCTCACGTGACCGCGGCCGGGAGGCCTTGGGCTTGCGGGTCAGCACCCGGTCAAAATCGCGCCGAACGTCGCTGAACAGGGCATCAAAGCCTTCACCGTGAAACACCTTGGTAACGAACCCGCCGCCCGGGGTGAGCACCTGCCGCGCCATGTCCAGCGCCAATTCTACCAGGTACATAGAACGCGGCTGATCGACCGCGCTCACACCGCTCATATTCGGTGCCATGTCAGAAATCACCCGGTCTACCGGTTTTCCGGCAACAGCGCCCAATATTTGCTCCAGAACTGTGTCTTCAGTGAAATCTCCCTGAATAAACTCCACCCCCGCAAGGGTGTCCATCGGCAGTATATCGGAGGCAATCACGCGGCCCTGATGCCCGACCAGGTCTGCCGCGACCTGTGACCAACTCCCCGGGGCACTTCCCAGATCCAGCACCGTCATACCCGGCGCTATCAGCCTGTCGCGAGCCTGCAATTCCAGCAGTTTATAACAAGCCCTGGAGCGATAGCCGTCACGCTGTGCCTGCTGAACATACGGGTCGTCCCGATGTTCCTTCAGCCAGGCCTTGCTGGACGATCGCTTTTTGGCCATTGATGCGTCACCGGTGTGGCTTACATGGTCGCTGGCGCTTGTG
Organism: uncultured Gammaproteobacteria bacterium; assembly: GCA_963840725.1. Classification (GTDB taxonomy): domain Bacteria; phylum Pseudomonadota; class Gammaproteobacteria; order Pseudomonadales; family Halieaceae; genus CAVWDU01. Next base: position 477,489 of record CAWIZY010000004.1, read on the forward strand.
TACACTACGCGCCCCCTGAGTCTTCTATTGTAAAGTGAGTATGGGCAGGATAGCTAACGAGGATATCAAACAGTTGCGGGCCATCGGCCACAAACTGAAACCGGTAGTAACCGTCGCCGGAAACGGCGTCACTGACGGTGTGCTGGCGGAGCTGGACCGCGCACTCTCCGACCATGAACTGATCAAGGTCAGGCTGGCAGCAGGTGATCGTGAAGGGCGTCAGTTGCAGGTCAGCGAACTGTGCGCAAAATCCGGTGCACGTCTGATCCAGAGTATCGGCAGCGTCGCCCTGTTATTACGTCGCAGCCCTAATCCTGACCCGAGGCTCTCCAACCTGATCCGCGTATCGGCGATGCGCTAAATCAATAACAGCGCTAACCTGTAGACCAACAATGCCGCCAGGTAGGCAAAGGCAAAATAGGCCGCGAACATCCTGATCGCAAGGGCTCGCGAGCCACTCTCCTTGACCAGTACCGCCAGCGTGGACACACACTGTAGCGCGATAGCAAAAAAAACCAACAGCGCCAGGCCCGAGGCTATGCCCAAACCGCTGGCCTGAATCTGGTCCACCAGGGGCACCATGTTGTCCTCTGCAGATTCGATTCCAAACATTGTACCCAGGGTCCCTACAAACACCTCTCGGGCCAGAAACGAGGTGAGAATAGCCACACCGTAACGCCAGTCCAGCCCCAGCGGTGCGAACAACGGCTCACTGAACCTACCCAACTGTCCCAGCCAGGAAGCGCCAAGATCGGCGCCAAAGTTGGGGAAATAACCTAGCACCCAGACCACAACGGTAACCGCCAGAATAATCTTTCCCGCCTTGGTCACAAAGTGCTTCGACCGGTTCCAGGCGTTGCGCAGCAGGGGTTGCCAGCCCGGAACCCGGTAGGGCGGCAGTTCCAGCACAAAGGGCAGATCAGTGAAATGGTCTTTACTGAACCGGGATACCAGTCCGGTCACCAACAGCCCGCACAACAGCCCGAAAAAATAAATGCCGAACATCGCCAGCCCCTGCCAGCCCACCAGACCGCCCAGTGCAGTGCCAGCCGGGATAAAGGCTGCAATCAACAAGGTATAAACAGGCAGACGTGCCGAGCACGGCATTAACGGTATGGCCATATAGGTCAGCAGGCGCTTCCTGGGAGAGTCGATCGAGCGCGCCGCATAAATACCGGGAATAGCGCAGGCCACGCCCGAGAGCATGGGGATAAAGCTCTTGCCTGTGAGACCAAACACGCGCAGGGGCCGATGGCAGATCAGGGCTGCTCGAGCCATATAGCCCGAGTCTTCGAGCATACCGATGATGAAGGTCAGCACAAAGATTTGCGGTACAAACACCAGAAACGCGCCGATGCCGCTGAACAGGGCGTCGGCGGTAAAGTCACTGAGCACCTGACGGTCACCCAGCAGAGGAATAACTTGTCCTGCGGTCCAGGCAATGCCGGTCTCCACCGCATCCATGGCCGGAGCGGACCAGGTAAATATTGACTGAAACAGCAGGTACATAATCGCAAAAAACGCGATGCCTCCGGTCAGTGACCCCAGGAAAAAATTATCCAGTCTCGCCTGTGAAGCGACCAGCAGGTCGCCCTTGGGGCCGTAGCGATGCACGAGCTGATGCGCAGTGCCATGCAGCAGGGCATCCGGTGTGTCACCCAGACAGCCCCCTGGCAGACTGCCCTGGGGATCAGCCCGCACCGCTTTCAGCCGCGCCATGAGTGCATCAATTCCCTTTCCGGAACGGGCGGAGATGGGCAGGATGGGTACGCCAATAGCACTGACCAGCGCCTCGCGATCCAGGCTCAGGTTATGCTTTTCCAGCACATCAATCATGTTCGCCAGCACCGTTACCGGCTTCCGGTGTCGCTCACATTCCCGGATAACCTGCATGGTAAAATAGAGGCTTTTCTCGAGCCGGGTGGCGTCGACCACACATAACACCTGCTCCACAGCCGGATCGTCCAGGGCCCGGGTGAAATAATCCACCGCCACGGCCTCTTCGGCTGAAATTGGCCGCAGCGAGTAAGTACCCGGGAAGTCCACCAAATCAGTACCGGGCATGCCCTGCAGCACTCCGCTGCTCACATCCACGGTAATGCCGGGAAAATTGGCCACTTTCTGTGTTAGACCGGTGAGCCGGTTGAACAACAGGCTTTTGCCGGAGTTGGGGCTACCCACGAGAATTATTCTAGACACCTCGCGGCCTCGCCTCGACGTGGATATGACCGGCAATGTCGTCGTCAAGCGAGAATACCGTGTTACTCACCCGGTAGACATGCGGCGCGCCCAGCCCCGGCGCCTGCAGACAGGACACCCACTCACCAGGATGAAACCCCAGCTCCATCAGCCTCACCCGATAACTCTCGGCCAATTGGTCGTCAAACCCGATAATGCAGCTGCTCTGCCCCGCCTCCAGTTGCCACAGGGAATGACGGCGACGAAGTGTATCTGGTGAGGTATCGTTCATGGCGGGGGATCATAACGTTAATGAGAAGTATTTGCATCAGCGGCAACCATCATGGCCGACTGCTGTGCCAGGATACGCTGGCAAGGACTTCGTTTTCTCGCCGGTCCTGGGCTACCATTGACCCTGCAGAATTGCCGGAGCCATGCATGGGCGACATTCTCGAATTTCCATCACAGCAGGCGCAGGGGCTCGCGTTTCTCGACCGGGAGGTACGCCAGCTTCTCGGTGCAAAGGGTGCAGATGACGACCTGATCGAATTTGCAGCACAAGCATTGACGGGGATTTACGCCGAACTCACCGAAACCAGGCAATGCGGGTTCTCCCTGCAGCTTCCGCCGGGACTCTCCGACACCGACCGCCTTTCTCTGGAGACACAGGTCTCCCAGGGCCTGGAAAATATCCGACGCGAGAACCATGGCCTTGCGATCAATCTGGTAGCTCAACTGGTACTGGCTAAAATACGGCTTTATGAACTGGAAAGAGACTCCGTTGACCCATAGCCGCTAATCGTGGCGAACCTCACCGATCTCGTACTCCTTGTCGCCAGCGGGTGCCCTGACCACTACCACATCGCCTTCTTCCTTACCCACCAGAGCGCGGGCGATCGGGGAGCTGACAGATATTAAGTGCTTTTTCACATCGGCCTCATCGTCGCCGACAATACGGTAGGTCACTGTTTCATCGGTATCCACATTGATCAGGTCGATTGTCGTACCAAAAATGACTTTGCCGGTTTTGGGCAGCGCCGTCACATCAATGACCTGGGCGTTGGACAGCTTGCCCTCGATTTCATTAATCCGGCCCTCGGCAAAACTCTGCTGCTCCCGGGCGGCATGGTATTCAGCATTTTCCTTGAGATCCCCGTGCTCCCGTGCCTCTGCAATGGCCTGAATAATACGCGGACGCTCTACCTTTTTAAGATGCTCCAGCTCCTCGCGCAGGCTCGCCTCGCCCGAAACCGTCATCGGTACCTTGTTCATGCGGTGATACTCCTGTGTAGGTCCTGCAGCTTTCGCACAGTCTTGTCGACATCCTGCTGCAGCGTCATAACGATCGCCTCTGCAGCGGCCAGAGTGGTCGTATAAAAGACCCGATGGGATTCTGCGCCGGCCCGGATGGATGCAGAATCTGCAATGGCCCGTCGTCCCTCTGTTGTATTAATAATCAGCTGCGCCTCGTCGTTCTTTATCATATCCACGATGTGCGGCCGGCCTTCAAGCACCTTGTTAACCCGCTGGACACTGAGACCGGCACCCTCCAGAGCGGTCGCGGTGCCCCCGGTGGCGACCAGCTTGAATCCCAGCTCAACCAGATCCCGAGCCACCCGGATAGCACCGGGCTTGTCGGCATCTCGGACGCTCAACAACACGGTGCCCGTCGCCGGTACCGCATTTCCCGCGGCCATCATCGCTTTGGCGAACGCGCCGGCGAAGCTGTCCCCTGTGCCCATGACCTCACCGGTAGAACGCATCTCCGGTCCGAGGATGGGGTCGACTCCGGGGAACTTGTTAAATGGCAGCACAGCTTCCTTGACACTGTAATAGGGCGGCACCAGCTCCCGAGTAAAGCCCTGATCTTCAAGACTCTGGCCCACCATGCAGCGCGCGGCAATTTTTGCCAGCGACTGACCGATACACTTGGAGACAAAGGGCACCGTACGCGACGCCCGCGGATTCACTTCGATGACATAAATTTCGTCGTCCTGCCAGGCTAACTGCACGTTCATCAGGCCCCTTACATCAAGCTCCAGGGCCATCTGCCTGACCTGCTCCCGCATCATGTCCTGGACTTCCGGGGGGAGGCTATAAGGTGGCAGGGAACAGGCAGAATCACCGGAGTGAACACCCGCCTGCTCTATGTGCTGCATAATAGCGCCTATCACCACGGTACTGCCGTCGCTTACCGCATCGATATCGACCTCGATCGCGGCGCTGAGAAAACTGTCCAGCAATACGGGCGCATCGTCCGATGCCCGCACGGCCTTGCGCATATAGCGCAACAGATCCTCGCTGCGATAAACAATCTCCATAGCCCGCCCGCCCAGAACATAAGACGGACGCACGACCAGCGGGTAACCAATACTCTCTGCCGCTTCCAGCGCTTCCTCAGTGCTGCGCACCGTGGTATTGGCGGGTTGCTTGAGGCCCAGCTTGCGGATCATCTGCTGAAAGCGTTCGCGGTCCTCCGCCCGATCAATGGCATCCGGGCTGGTGCCGACAATCGGTACCCCCTCTGCCTCCAGCGCACGCGCCAACTTCAGCGGGGTCTGACCGCCGTATTGCACAATCACACCAACAGGCTTCTCGACGGCGACAATCTCCAGCACATCTTCCAGCGTAACCGGCTCAAAATAGAGTCGGTCAGAGGTGTCATAGTCTGTAGACACTGTTTCCGGATTACAATTGACCATGATCGCCTCATAGCCATCTTCGCGCATTGCGAGGGCGGCATGGACACAGCAGTAGTCGAACTCTATCCCCTGGCCGATGCGGTTGGGACCGCCCCCCAGCACGAGGATTTTGTCGCGCCCGCTGGGAGCGGCCTCGCACTCCTCCTCATAGGTGGAATACATATAGGCGGTGGCCGTGGCAAACTCCGCCGCACAGGTATCAACCCGCTTGTAGACGGGACGCAGCCCGTGGTGCTGCCGGTGCTGGCGGACCTCAGCCTCGCTCACACCCAGCAGCACGGCCAGCCGGGCATCGGCAAAGCCCTTGCGCTTCAGCCGCCACATGGCGTCTCGATCGAGGTCCGCGAGATCCACTGTCTTGAGGCTGTTCTCTGTCGTCACCAGGTCCTGTATCTGCACCAGAAACCAGGGGTCTACCCCCGAATACTTGTATACGGTAGCCACGTCCATTCCGGCCCGGAAGGCGTCGGCGATGTACCAGATACGCTCGGCGCCGGGGTTGGTCAACTCCGCCACCAGTTCGTCACGCAGATCCGGGTCGTGCACATCCATCATATGCTCGAGTCCGGCAGACCCGACTTCCAGGCCGCGCAGGGCCTTTTGCAACGACTCCTGGAAGGTGCGGCCAATCGCCATCACCTCGCCCACCGACTTCATCTGTGTGGTCAACCGGGCATCAGCACCGACAAATTTCTCAAAGGCAAAGCGCGGGATTTTAGTGACGACGTAGTCAATGGATGGCTCGAAGGATGCTGGTGTCGCACCGCCGGTTATATCGTTCATTAATTCATCAAGGGTGTAGCCGACCGCGAGCTTGGCCGCGACTTTGGCAATGGGAAAGCCCGTGGCCTTCGAGGCTAGCGCAGAGGAGCGGGATACGCGCGGATTCATCTCGATAATCACCATCCTGCCAGTTTCCGGGTCCTGCCCGAACTGTACATTGGAACCGCCTGTTTCCACACCAATCTCCCGCAACACCGCCAGTGAGGCGTTGCGCATGATCTGGTATTCCTTGTCGGTCAGCGTTTGCGCCGGCGCCACTGTAATCGAGTCACCGGTATGCACACCCATGGCATCAAAATTTTCTATTGAGCACACTATTATGCAATTGTCGTTTTTGTCGCGAACCACCTCCATTTCAAATTCTTTCCAACCAATCAGCGACTCGTCGATCAGCAGCTCATTGGTAGGAGACAGGTCCAGACCGCGCAAACAGATCTGTTCGAACTCATCGCGGTTGTAAGCGATGCCGCCGCCGGAGCCCCCCATCGTAAAAGAAGGCCGGATAATACAGGGGAATCCGATTGAATCGAGAACCTGGTGGGCCTCCTCCAGGCTGTGCGCAGTTGCCGAACGGGGCGTCTCCAGCCCGATACGCTGCATTGCCTCGTCAAAAAGCTGGCGATCTTCAGCCATGTCGATAGCTTCTTTGGTGGCACCAATGAGCTCAACACCATGCGCTTCGAGCACACCCTCCCGGGCGAGATCCAAAGCGCAGTTCAGTGCGGTTTGACCGCCCATGGTCGGCAGCAATACGTCGGGGCGCTCAGTCTCAATAATCAGGGCAACAGTCCGCCACTCTATCGGCTCGATGTAGGTGGCATCCGCCATGGATGGGTCGGTCATGATGGTCGCCGGATTGGAGTTCACCAATACTACCCGGTAGCCCTCCTCCCGCAGCGCCTTGCAGGCCTGTGCCCCCGAGTAGTCAAACTCACAGGCTTGTCCGATGACGATCGGACCTGCGCCGAGAATCAGAACAGTCTGGATGTCAGTTCTTTTTGGCATGGCGGGTCAGCCCTTTACTGTCTCGTTGCCTGACTCACCGGCAGTATTACCTGCTCTGGCGGCTATCAACGTCATGAAGTGATCAAAGAGGGGGGCCGCATCATGTGGGCCCGGACTGGCCTCAGGGTGACCCTGGAAACCGAACGCGGCCTTGTCGGTGCGAGCTATCCCCTGCAAGCTGTGATCAAACAGCGACTTGTGAGTGATCCGCAGGTTACTGGGCAAACCGGCCTCAGCCACAGCAAAACCGTGGTTCTGGCTGGTAATAAGCACGCTGCCGTTTTGAAGGTCCTGCACCGGATGATTGGCACCGTGATGGCCAAACTTCATTTTCTCAGTCACTGCGCCACTGGCCAGACCCAGCAACTGGTGGCCCAGGCAAATCCCGAATACCGGTATATCAGTTTCGAGGATCTCACGGATGGCACTTATCGCGTAGGTACAGGGCTCCGGATCGCCGGGGCCGTTGGACAGAAAAATTCCGTCCGGCTGCAGCGCCAGCACCTCGCTGGCAGGTGTCTGGGCAGGTACCACAGTGAGCCGACAGCCGCGGTCCACCAGCATACGCAGAATATTGCGCTTCACGCCGAAATCGTAGGCCACTACGTGCCAGCGCAGGGTAGCTGCGGCAGGCTCACTGAAGCCCTCACCCCATTGCCAGCTGCCCTCACGCCACGGGTAAGGCTCGGTAGCGCTCACCTCTCGCGCCAGATCCATTCCCTTGAGCCCGGCAGAGTCCCTCGCCTGCCCTAGCGCTTCGGCTTCATCGATAGCGGACCCCGCCATGATACAGCCCTTTTGAGCCCCTTTTTCACGCAAAATCCGGGTGAGACGTCGCGTATCGATATCGGCAATGGCCACTACGCCATGCGCTCGCAAGTAGTCATCAAGACTCCGCTGATTACGGTAATTACTGGCCAGCAGCGGCAAATCGCGGATAACCAGACCCGAAGCCCAAATGGCACTGGATTCCTCATCTTCGGAATTAGTGCCGGTGTTGCCGATATGCGGGTAGGTCAGAGTAACGATTTGGCGAGCATAGGAGGGGTCGGTCAATATCTCCTGGTAGCCACTCATCGCGGTATTGAACACCACCTCGCCGGTGGCCGCTCCCTCTGCACCGATGGCTGTACCGCGAAAAATGCTGCCATCTTCCAGGGCCAATATGGCGGGACTGATCAAGCAACACCTCCATTGTCGAGTGGAACAACACCGGCCAGCCGCGCTCGCAAAAAAGCGAGATGGGTCACCTCATCTCGCTCTACGCCATCGATCCAGCTCGGGTTTTTCGAAGGGACGCACACCGTCGGCTACGCATACCCGCGCGGTGAAATCTGGCGATCGATTGTAGGGGATAGCCCTCGAGCTGTCCACACTGGCGCGTACTTGAGGGCCGCGACGGGCAGCCTTCTTCCGGACCACTGGCAGCTTCACGCCACCGACGCCTTTCTTCATAATGGGCAGAGGGCTGATGCACTGGTCACCGGACGTCGCAACCCAAAAACCCGCACAGGCAATCACATGGCTTACAGCTCTGACAAATCAGCCGTCGTTACCGGCGCGAGCTCGGGAATCGGCCGGGCCCTGGCCCTGCAGTTGAACCGCGAGGGCTGTAAACTGCACCTGAGCGATGTCGATGCGGCCGGGCTCGAGCAGACGATCGCCCTGCTCGAGCGCCCGGAAGTACCAACGCAGAGCGCTATCGTCGATGTCGCGGACCCGGAGCGGGTAAGCCAATGGGCAGAGGATATCGCCAGCCAGGCAAGCCATGTGGACATCGTCATAAACAATGCTGGTGTGGGCTTGTCCGCGCCAGTCCGGGACAGCAATCTAGCGGATATAAAGTGGCTGATGGGCATTAATTTTTGGGGCGTTGTGCATGGCTCCCAGGCATTCCTGCCCCTGCTGGAAGCCTCTCCACAAGGACATCTGGTTAATATTTCCTCGATTTTCGGCATGATCGGCGTGCCGACACAGTCAGCCTACAATGCGGCAAAGTTTGCCGTACGCGGCTACACGGAGGCGCTGCGTCAGGAAATGGCCGACAGCTCAGTGCACGTTATGTGCGTCCATCCCGGTGGCATCAAAACCAATATCGCCCTCAACAGTCGCAGCAGCGAAGCAGACTCCAGTGCGCAGGAGCGTGACAGCCGGTTTCAAGCACTGGCCCGCACCAGCGCGGCAACCGCAGCGGAGAAAATCATCAAAGGCATAGAACGACGCAAGCCCCGGTTGCTTATCGGTGGGGACGCGAGCTACGTTTCTCTGATCACCCGCCTGTTCCCAGTGGCCTACCCGCGCTTCTTACCGCGGTTTGACCAGGACTGAGTCGCCTTTTTTGGAGCCCAACCCGCCGGCCACGCCTTAAGATTCCTCTGCCAGTAACCGAGACAAGGCGTCACGCAAAGTCGCGGGAATAGGCACAGCTGTCTCGGCCGGACGCTCAACAAATACATGCACGAAATGGCCGTGGGCTGCGGCCCTATCTCGCCCCTGCCGAAAAACGCCAATCCCGTAGCGCACGGAGCTGTTACCGAGGTGGTCCACACGCAGGCCCACCTCGACCACCTCTGGATAAGCCAGCGGAGCGTGGTAGGCACAGCCGGAATCAACGACATACCCGACAATACGTCCATCGCTGATATCCAGCCCCCCAACCTCGATTAAATAGCGGTTGACGACCGAATCGAACCATGCGTAATAAACCACGTTATTCACGTGGCCATAGATGTCGTTGTCGGCCCAGCGACTGCTGACGGGGTAAAAAACCCGATAATCGCTACGAACCGGAATAGTCTTGCCTTTCATCCGGCGACTACCCCGGTGACCGTACCGGACGAGGTCCGACCTGGCGAGGCCCGACCTGGCGAGGCCCGACCCGGCGAGGCTCGATCATCCGGCATGCCCATGGGCCGCCTGGTAGATAGCCAATGCATCGTCATACCCCACCTCACGTGGATTATTGACCAACAGCCGCTGTTGCAACATCGCATCTTCAGCCAGCGTACCCAGCGCCTGCGCAGGAACCCCCGCCTGCTCCAGTGTAGCCGGGAGGCCGACATCATCGATCAGCCTGATCAGTTCGCCTCGCAGCGCCTCCGCCTGCGCCTCTGCGCTCCCGGCGACCGGCTTGCCTATCACGATAGGCGCGAGTTCCGCGTAGTGCACCGCCGCACTTGGGGCATTAAACGCGAGCACCGATGGCAGCACCAGCGAGTTACTGAGCCCATGGGGAATGTGGTAGTGCCCACCCAGCGGATAGGCCAGGGCGTGCACCGCAGCCACCGGAGCATTCGCAAACGCCTGCCCCGCCAGACATGCGCCCAGCAGCATGCATTCACGCGCCTCTATATCACTGCCATGGTCTACTGCCTGGCGAATGTTGCGCGACAACAAGCGCAGGGCTTCTCGAGCCAGGTGGTCCGATACTGGATTTTTCTGATGTCGGGAGGTGTAAGCCTCAATGGCATGCACCATTGCGTCGACACCGGTCATTGCCGTAATCAGAGGAGGCAGTCCGAGGGTCAGTCCGGCATCGAGCACCGCCACATCGGGCAGCAACACCGGCGAGGACACCCCGGCCTTGGTTGTCTCTCCGGTGGTTATGACAGCGACCGGGGTGACCTCGGAGCCTGTCCCGGCGGTGGTCGGCACCAGAATCAGGGGAAGCCGGCTACCGCTCACCATCCCCACGCCGTAAAGGTCGGCCAGGGGCTGTTGCCCGCCCAGCAATACCGCCACCACTTTGGCCACATCCATCGAGCTACCGCCGCCCACAGCAATCACACCATCGACTTCGCTCACACGCCCCTGCTCAGCGGCCAGCAGCACTGTGGACTCGGGTGGATCTTCACGCACCTGATCAAAGACCAGGGGTTGCAAGCCAGCTTCTTCCAGTCCTGCCAACACCGGCTGCACCAGCCCAATTGCCATCAGCCCGGGGTCGGTCACCAGCAGGGGTCGGGATATGCCCAAGCGGCTGCATTCCTCCGCCAGCGCCAGTGCGCGGCCCGACCCACTAATGATGCGTCCAACGGTGTTAAACTCAAAGCACGGCATAAGGACGGCCTTACGGCTAAAGGGTAAGAATCACTTTGCCCAGGGCGCGACGCTCGATCATGCTCTGGTACGCTTTTTCGTATTGATCAAGCGGGAACGTATCCGTCACTACTGGCTGCAGCTTACCCTGCTCGAACAGCTCCCACAGCTCCTCCACATTCTTGCGATTCCGCTCGGGCTCCTCCATCGTGAACCGGCCCCAAAAGACACCCACCAGGGAGCAGCCTTTAAGCAGAGTAAGGTTGAGCGGAATCTTGGGAATTGGGCCGCTGGCGAAACCGATGACCAGATAACGACCGTTCCAGCCCATGCCCCGGATCGCGGGCTCGGCGTATTCGCCACCGACGGGATCATAAACCACGTCGACGCCCTTGCCGCCGGTCAGTTCCTTTATTGCATCCTTGAGAGATACCTCGCTGTAATTGATGACCTCGTCTGCGCCCAGCTTCTTGCACAACTCCAGCTTTTCCGCTGAACTGGCAGCGGCGATCACCCGGGCTCCCATGAGTTTGCCGAGCTCAACCGCCGTGGTGCCGACACCGCCTGCAGCACCGAGGACCAAAAGCGTCTCGCCCGCTTGCAGATTGGCTCGCTGCTTCAAGGCGTAGTACGACGTAAAATAGGTAATGCTAATACCCGCGGCCTGTTCAAAGCTGAGGGTCGTTGGCATGGGGAATACCGCCGCTTGATGGACTGCCACCCGCTCACAGAACGCACCGGTTGAGCCCATTGAAATCACCTTGTCGCCCGGCTTGTAGCGGGTAACCGCCGCTCCAACAGCACTGACCGTCCCGGCAAACTCACCACCCGGAACAAAAGGCAGTTCTGGCTGAATCTGGTACTTGCCTTGAATAATCAACACGTCAGGGAAGTTGAGCCCCGCAGCCTTGACGTCGATAAGCACATCATCAGGGCCCGGCTCGGGATCCGGCCAGTCGGTGGCCAGGTTCAGTTTGTCCGGCATTCCAAGTTCACTGCACACCACTGCTTTCATCGCTGCTTCCCCTACTACTTCACTCAAACCCACGATTGCGCCAATGCGGTATTAAGTATACCGCCGACGCCCTGATCTGTTCGCACCTGTCGGCAGGCAATCGTCAGGCAACCTCAAACAGGCCAGCCGCGCCCATGCCACCGCCGACACACATGGTAACCACAACATATTTGACGCCGCGGCGCCTGCCCTCAAGCAGTGCATGACCAATCATTCTCGAACCGCTCATGCCGTAGGGGTGGCCGACAGATATCGCCCCGCCACTGACGTTGAGCTTGTCATTGTCTATACCGAGTTGGTCGCGACAATAAATAACCTGTACGGCAAACGCCTCATTCAGCTCCCAAAGCCCGATGTCATCGACAGACAAACCGTGCTGCTTGAGTAATTTGGGCACCGCAAAAACGGGGCCGATACCCATTTCATCGGGCTCACAGCCCGCCACCGCAATACCCCGGTATATGCCCAGGGGTTCCAGACCCTCCTGCTGGGCCAGTTTCGCGTCCATCAACAGCTGTGCTGATGACCCGTCGGACAACTGGGAGGCGTTCCCCGCGGTGATGGTACCGCCCTCGATCACCGTCTTGAGACCGGCAAGCCCCTCGGCGGTAGTGGCCCGCAGCCCCTCGTCAGCGGACACCGTCGCCTCCGCTTCGGACTGCTCGCCGGTTTCCTTGTTCCAGATCGTGCGCTTACAGGTGACGGGCACCAATTCGTCCGCGTAGCGACCCTCTTCATAAGCAGCCGCCGTGCGCTGCTGCGACTGCAGACCGTACTCGTCCATCGCCTCCCGGGATATACCATAGCGCTTTGCCACGATCTCGGCAGTTTGGAGCATAGGCATATGGATGTCCGGACATATTTCCTGCAGCGCCGGGTCGGCGGCGCGATGCAGATTCATGTGCTCGTTCTGGACCAGTGAAATAGATTCCAGCCCCCCGCCTACTACACAGTCCATGCCGTCGCAGATAATCTGTTTGGCCGCAGTAGCCACAGCCATCAACCCCGAGGAACATTGACGGTCGATACTCATCCCGGCGACGGTGACTGGCAGCCCGGCGCGCAATGCGACCTGCCGTGCGATATTACTCCCGGTAGCCCCCTGCTGCAGAGCGCAGCCCATAATGACATCATCAACCCGCGCCGGGTCAATGCCGGCCCGCTTGACGGCTTCTGCCACCGAAGCTGCGCCCAGACTTGCACCACCCAGGTTGTTGAAACCGCCACGATAGGCTTTACCAATAGGCGTGCGTGCCGTTGCGACAATAACTGCTTCTTTCATCATATGATCTCCCATTAATGGCCTTTACCCGCATGGCCGGCGGAACTGATACGTTCGGCTCAGTCCAGCGAGATACCCAGGCCTTCAGCAGCCTTGGCGGTAAACTTGACGGTCTGCTCAAAACCTGCCTGGGGTACTTTTTCCCCTGCACTGGCGGTGATTTCCGACCAGTGCGCGGCCAGACCTTCGGGCGTTTGCTCTTCCGGCGGCAACCAGGCACCGTCGGTTTCGACAATCTTGGCCACCGCGTATGCGCCGGCCCCCGCACACAAGATCGTGCGGTTGGGCGCATCCTCGCTGACCAGGTAGAGCACCGCAGGGGTCACGGTCTCGGGCGACAGCAGGTCAAAGGCCTTTTCCGGAATCAGACCTTCGGTCATCCGCGTGCCCGCAGTGGGTGCCAGCGCATTGACCCGAATGTCGTATTTGCTGCCCTCCTGTACGAGCGTATTCATTAAACCGATGACACCCATCTTCGCCGAGCCATAGTTGGACTGACCGAAGTTACCGTAGAGACCGCTGGAAGATGTCGTGACCACAATGCGGCCATAACCCTGGTCCCGCATAAGATCCCAGCAAGCCTTGGTGCAGTTCACCGTGCCCATAAGATGCACATCTAGAACCAGTTTGAAGTCCTCCAGCGTTCCCTTGGTAAAACTCTTGTCCCGAAGAATGCCAGCATTGTTCACCAGTATGTCGACCCGACCCCAGGCATCGACCGCCTGCTTTACCATCGCCTCAACCTGCTCGTAATGGGCCACGTTGGCGCCATTGGCCAATGCTTCCCCCCCGGCGGCCTCTATTTCAGCCACTACACCCCGGGCGGCGTCGCTGGAGCCACCGGTGCCGTCCTTGGCACCGCCAAGGTCATTGATCAGCACTTTGGCGCCGCGTTTGGCCAGCTCTATGGCATGGCTGCGCCCCAGCCCCTGACCAGCACCCGTCACAATAGCCACCTTGCCATCATATCTAATCGTCATTCGCTCATTTCCTTTATCAATTACAATCTAGCTTCAATTCCGTATCGGCCCGCTCAACCTGTGATCAGCATCGACAACCACTCTGCCACCAGCGCCGGTGTCTCCTCGCCCTCAATTTCCACGGAGATGGCCTGCTTCATAAGGAAACGGCCCCCGTCCTTGGGCTCGACACTGGCGATTTCAATATGGGCACGAACCCGCTTGCCCGCTCGCACCGGGGCAAGAAACCTTACCTTGTCAAAGCCATAGTTCAGACCCATAACCGTGTTTTCGGGAAACACCCCATTGCCCTCAACCATTCGGGATAGCAGCGACAGCGTCAGAAAACCGTGCGCAATGGTGCCGCCAAACGGTGTTTGCGCAGCTTTCTCCTGGTCCACGTGAATAAACTGGTGGTCCTCGGTGCAATCGGCAAAAGTGTCGATCCGGTCCTGGCCAATCTCTATCCAGTCGCTGGGTTCGAGGCGCGTGCCAGCTGCGTTGAGCAATTCCTCGACCGGTACAATTTTGATCGCCATGCTGATCCTCCTGTTAGTATTTATCTTTTGCGCTTACTTTCGTTCGATTAATGGGGCGAGGCCTGCAAGGCGCGGCCTGCCAGGCGCGCCCGGCTCGAGGAAATGCCCTGTGTCAGCCATCACGAAATGTGGCATTCACATCTTTCTGATCCGCGTAGCGGCGCAGTTCCGCACGGCCCACAACCATACGGTGTACCTCGTCCGGGCCGTCCGCCAACCGCAGAGTGCGCTGGGCCATATACATGTGAGCCAACGGCGTATCCTGTGACACCCCGAGCGCGCCAAACATCTGGATAGCCTCGTCGACAATACGAATCGCCACATTGGGCACCTTGGTCTTGATCATGGATATCCACACCCGGGCCTCTTTCGGGTCCACGTTATCCATCATCCATGCAGTCTTGAGCGTCAGTAGTCGAGCTTGTTCAATATCCATCCGCGCGTTGGCAACAATATCAACGTTACCACCGAGTCGCGCCAGAGGCTTGCCGAAGGCAGTGCGTGAAACCGCCCGCTGACACAGCAATTCAAGTGCCCGCTCAGCGGCGCCGATAGCGCGCATGCAGTGGTGTATGCGCCCCGGGCCGAGTCGGCCCTGGGATATCTCGAAGCCTCGACCCGGACCGAGAATGATGTTGTCCCGGGGAACCCGCACATTGTCAAAGCGCTGGTGCATGTGCCCGTGTGGAGCGTCGTCCATGGAGAACACGTGCATGGGCCGAATATTCTCAAATCCCTGCGCATCGGTGGGCACCAGGATCTGGGACTGCTGCAGGTGTTTGGGTGCCTCGGGGTCTGTCTTCACCATGACAATCATGATTTTACAGCGTGGGTCGCCAGCACCAGACACGTAGTGCTTCTCGCCATTGATCACCCATTCATCGCCCTCCAATCTCGCCTCGGTGCAGATATTGGTGGCATCAGAAGAGGCGACTCCCGGCTCGGTCATCGCATAGGCGGAACGGATTTCGCCATTCAGCAAGGGCTTTAACCACTGTTCCTGCTGAGCTTCGGTGCCGTACTTGTGGAGCACCTCCATGTTCCCTGTATCGGGGGCGCTGCAGTTGAATACCTCGGCGGCGATAGAGGACTTACCCATTTCCTCAGCCAGGTAGGCGTACTCGACGGTGCTCAGGCCCGACCCGCTTGCGCCATCGGTCAGGAAAAAATTCCACAGACCACGAGCCCGGGCCTTTTCCTTGAGCGTCGACATGATCTCCGTCTGCCTGTCGGTGAACTGCCAGCGGTCGCCGCTGGCAACCTCCTGCGTGATACTCCTGCTCCAGCGGCGTGATTTCATCCTCGGTAAAGGCCTTGACCTCCGCCAATAACGGCGCCAATTTAGCGCTGATACCCAAATCCATACTCTTTCTCCACGTTTAAGGTAAACACTGGCACCAACAACGCAATCGCCAGGCACCGATTACCGAGTGCTGTCCAGCGCCTCAGTATACTCTTCCTTCAACTGTCGCTTGAAAATCTTGCCCGAAGCAATGCGCGGCAGCTGCCCCTCTCTAAACCAGATGTGGGCGGGAATCTTGAAGCTTGCAAGCTGTTCGCCAAGGTACGCGCGCAGAGCGTCAACATCCAGCTTCTCGCCTGCCCGCAGCACCACCGCCGCTCCCACTAGCTCACCGAGACGCTGATCCGGCAATCCGAATACGGCCGCCTCCGCGATGGCGGGGTGGGCGAACAACGCGGCCTCGACTTCAACCGT
This sequence comes from uncultured Gammaproteobacteria bacterium, assembly GCA_963840725.1. Taxonomy (GTDB): domain Bacteria; phylum Pseudomonadota; class Gammaproteobacteria; order Pseudomonadales; family Halieaceae; genus CAVWDU01. The sequence goes on from CAWIZY010000004.1 coordinate 493,707, forward strand.
GCTGATATTTTCACCACCACGAATGACAATCTCCTTGATCCGGTCGACAATGTAGACAAAACCTTCCTCATCAAGGTAGCCAACATCGCCGGTATGAAACCAACCGTCAACAAAGGCCTCACGGGTGGCTTCCGGCTTATTCCAGTAACCCAGCACGTTAGCCGGTGACTTGATACAGACCTCACCGCGCTGACCCATAGGCAATGTCTGACCACGGTCATCGACAATCCGAAAATCAGTCACCGCCGGAACGACCCGGCCAGTGCTACTGGGTCTGTCGCGATAGGCGTTGCCCACATTAACAGCGCCCAACGCGTTGGTCTCCGTGAGCCCGTAACCGATGCCAGGAGTCGCTTTTCGAAAAGCCCCGCTGATCTTGGCTACCTGATCGGGCGGCCGCGCCGCGCCGCCGGCCATAATGTCCGCCAGAGAAGATAGATCCCGATCCGATTCCGCAGCGGCGGCCTGCAATTCCGCCGACATGGTCGGCACACCATTGAACCAGGTGACGCGCTCTGCCTCGATCAGACGCAACGCCTCTTGCGGGTCCCATTTATGCATAAGCACCAGTTTTCTGCCGATCAACAGCGACATCAGAAACGCCGAATGACTGCCGGTGCAATGAAACAGCGGCACAGTCAATAATCCCGCCGCAGGCCAGCGTTTTCCTGAACCGGACGGCGGCACCGCCCGGTTGGTCGCATGACCGAGCAGAAACCAGCTATACAAGGCAGAAAGAATACCCCGATGGGACGACAGAGCGCCTTTGGGGTGCCCCGTGGAGCCCGAGGTATACATGATGGTCGCGGGGTCGTCCGCGCCCAGTGGCACTTCCGGCATAGCACGGCCCGCAAAGGCGGCGCACACATCGGCGAAAGGCTGGTGATCGAATGCGATATCGCCACATTCGTCAACGCTGATCACGCGCAGTTTATGCTTGGCGGCGATGGGCAACAGCCGTTCAATCCGGGTTCGATCCGCTATCGCCAGGCTGGCGCCGCTGTCACCAAAACCATAATCCAGTTCCTCCGAAGTCCACCAGGCATTCATTGGCACTGCGACGGCTCCCACAGAGACGATGGCAATAAAGCTCATAATCCACTGCGGATTATTACGACTTAAAATGGCCACTCGATCTCCGGGTACTATGCCGAAGGTATGGATCAGGGCGCTAGCCAGCTCCGCGCTGCGTTGATAACACTCGCCAAAGGTATAACGCTCATCGCGGTAGACCAGGAAATCCTTATCCGCATGCCGCAGCATGGCGCGGCTGTACTCGCACAGATCGGCGGGCATCGCAGCATAATTGCGATAGAGGACACCATTGATCTCGACGGTATCCAGGGCAAAGGGCTGACCGGCAGCCGTCAGTTCAGCTACGGCGCGGTCTATTTTCGCCAGTTCAGTCGTCATTCAGGAAACCGCGCAGAACCGGCGCTGTTGCAACTCCGACAAGAGAACACTAAAAACCACTCAGTCGGGCAAAGCGATCCAGATGATACTCGTAGCCGCCAAAACAGTGTTGGACAACGCGAGCTCGTTTGATAAACCAGCCTATCTCGTGTTCATCGGTCATGCCGATACCACCGTGCATCTGGATTGCCTCACTGGTCGCGCGCTGCGCCACTTCGCACAGTTTGGCTTTGGCCGCACTGGCCAGCAGGGGCAATTGCGGATCACCCGCGTCGATCGCCTGCAAGGCTTTCAGAACAATTGATCGGGCCAGTTCCAGTTCGGCGAACAGCTCTGCCGATCGGTGCTGTAAACCCTGAAAAGAACCGATGGCGCGACCAAATTGTTGGCGATCTTTCATATAGGCCAGGGTCCGCTCAAACGCCTCACTGGCGACCCCCAGCAGTTCTGCTGCCAGACCAATATTGGCAATATCCAGGGCGCGTTCCAGGCCACTCCAGGCCTCCCCCTCAGCCCCTAGACGATGGACTGCGGGCACTCGCACGTCGAGAAAACTCAGGGCGCCAGCGCAGCGCGAATCCACCATATTGCGGCGCTCAATGGTCAGTCCCGGCGTATCTGCGTCGACCAGAAATGCAGTCAGGCCGGCGGTGTCGCCTGCCGCGCCACCTGTGCGCGCCACCACAACAAAGGTCTCGGCGCTGGCCGCATCCAGCACCAGCAGCTTGGAACCGGACAAGCGGTAATCGTTGTCACCGTCTGCGACCGCAGCCAGCTCGATCTGCCCCGGCGCGTGGTGGCCGGTCTCCTGCAAGGCCAGCGAGACCAGTTTTTCACCGCTGGCAATAAGCGGCAGCATTTCCGCTCGCTGGGAGGGGTCCGCCAACTCTGCAATAACCGTGGCCGCGATCAACACCGTTGACTGCAGCGGGCTGGCCGATAGGTTGCGGCCCGCCTGCTCCAAAACCAGTCCCAACCCGGTGTAACCGTAACCAAGCCCACCGTACTCTTCCTCAATGGCAATACTCGACCAGCCCATTGCCACCATTTCCTGCCAGACTTCGGGCGAATAGCCGATCTTGTCGGCGGTATCACGCAACTCGCGCAAATGGGAGACCGTCGCCTTTTGAGCGAGAAAGCCCGCCGCGGCGTCTTTCAGCATCTGCTGCTCTTCGCTAAGTACCAATGCCATATTTATACTCCGCTGTTTGTTGCTAGGCGTCAGGCAACCCAAGGACACGTTTTGCGATGATATTCAGCTGAATTTCCGAGGTGCCGCCTTCGATGGAGTTACCCTTGGAGCGCAGCCAGTCGCGGCTTAGAGTGCCGCCACCGTAGGCCTCGCCGTCCCACCCCAGAGCCGGCTCGCCCAGGGCCGCCAGATTGAGTTCATTGCGGCGCTTGTTGAGCTCGGTGCCATAGTATTTGAAAATACTCGAGGCAGGGCCAAGGCCCTTGCCCGCTCGGGCCTCGTCACCCACCCGGGCCATGGTCGCTGCAAACACCGAGGCATCTAATTGATATTGGGCAATTGATTGGCGCAGGATACCATTGGCAAGTCGACCGCTGGCATCAGTGCCGAGACTCTCCACCGCCAACTCACCCATCGATCGCTTCGCCGCAGTGCCAAAAGCGGAGATCATTTCGCGCTCATGTGTGAGCAAATACTTGGCGATGGTCCAGCCCTTGCCCTCTTCACCCACCCGATTCTTTTTCAGCGCTTTGACGTTGTCAAAGAAGGTCTCGCAAAACGGTGAGGAGCCGCTGATCAGCCTGATCGGACGCACCGTGACCCCGGGGTCGGCCATATCAAACAGGACAAAGCTGATTCCCTCATGCTTGCTGCCGCTGCTGTCGGTGCGCACCAGGCAAAAAATCCAGTCGGCCTTGTCAGCATAGGACGTCCATATTTTCTGGCCGTTGATCAGGTAGTGGTCGCCCTGATCGTCAGCGCGGGTTGCAAGGCTGGCCAGGTCCGAGCCGGCATTGGGCTCTGAGTAGCCCTGGCACCAGCGAATCTCACCGCGAGCAATTTTGGGCAGGTGCTCCCGCTTCTGCTCTTCGCTGCCGAACTCAAGCAACGCGGGCCCCAACATGGAAATACCAAAGCTGTCCAGGGCTCGCCGGGCGCCGATCCGCGCCATCTCCCCGGCAAGGATCTTTGCGTGGGCACGGTCGAGGCCCGCACCACCGTAGTCTTCAGGCCATTCGGGAACGGTCCAACCCTTCGCGGCCATCAGGTCGCACCAGATTTTCTGGTCAGGGTGATTGATTTCGGGTTGGCGACCACCGTTATAGAAGTCCTCAAAACTTTTTACTGGCTCACGCATAGCGGCCGGGCAATGCTGCTCCAGCCAGGCCGCCGTTTCTTCGCGGAACTGTTCCAGATCGCTCACGGAATTACCTCTCGCTCAGGTTTCAAGGGGATTTGAACATATAGTATGTTTTACCAACGTTCAAGTATTATCTGGGCCGCAGCAGGCTGAGATCCCAGAGCCAACTGACGCAATGCGAAAAAGACGCAACACAAAAAAGGCCAGCCTGCGGGAGCAGGCTGGCCTGGCGTACCTCACGCGTTGACCGCTTAGGTGCTAGCCGCCATTGTCGGCTCGCCACCCGTGGTGTCAGCAGCCTGGGCGGGTTTGGGCTTGATCAGGAAAAAGGCCAGCGCTGGCATCAGGATCAAGGCTCCAAACATATTCCAGATAAACATAAAGGTCAGCAGTATGCCCATATCCGCTTGAAACTTGATAGGCGACAAGGCCCAGGTAATAACCCCTGCAGCGAGCGTGACACCGATCAAGGCCACCACCCGGCCGGTGAAATTAAGGGTTTCATAATAAGCGGTGGTCAGATCCAGGCCCTCTCGCTCTTTGGCCAGGATCACGGTAAGCACATAAAGTGCGTAGTCGACACCAATGCCAACCCCGAGCGCGATTACCGGGAGTGTAGCCACCTTAACCCCGATGCCAAGCCAGACCATCAAGGCTTCACACAGAATGGAGGTCAACATCAGGGGCACAACGGCGCAGATAACACCGGGGACAGAGCGGAAGGTCAGCATACAGAGGACGATCACCGCGCCGTAAACGTAGAAGAGCATTTCCCGATTGGCCTTCTTCACTACGATATTGGTGGCCGCTTCAAATCCCGAGCTGCCCGCAGCGCCCATGAACTCGATCTCCGCACTTGGCCAATCCGTCGTTGAACTGTTCCAGCCCCGCGACAACCCCTTCCAGGGTCGTCGCCTTGTGGTCTGACAGGTAAATCATCATAGGCCAGATGGAACAATCGGGGTCGACATACTCCAGCGTCACCAACTCACTGACCGCATAGTTGATGGTGTCCTGATTGCGAAACAACGCGTGCCACTTGGGGAAACCCTCGTTGATACCCATCATGATGTCGCGGGTACGCACATTGAGGCCGCGCACATCCTCAACACCGTCGATGCCGCGCATCCGCCACTCAAGCTCATTGGCCAGACTCAGTCCCTCTTGTTCAATACAGCCATCGGTCGGCGTCTTGATGATCACCGCAAATACGTCGGTACTCACCGAGTAATTCTCGGGTCATATATGCCACGTCCTTGTTGTACCGGGAGTCGGCTCGCAGTTCCGGCGCGCCGGGGTCCAGGTCACCGATCTGCAGATCTTGTGCTACCCATAAACCGACTGCGGCAAGGATAATGGAGACGATAATCGCCGCCGCCGCGGGCCCACGCTTGGTAAACTGCAGCAAAAAGCGCCACAGCCAGTGCATCTCCTCGATGCTCTTGACCGGACGAGCAGCGCGTTCGGCGCATTTTTTACCCACCCCGGTATAAGACAACACGATAGGGATCAGTATCAGGTTGGTAAAAATCAGCACCAACACCCCGATGCTGGCGGTAATGGCCAGGTCCTGAATCACCTGAATCTGGATAATCATCAGCACTGCAAAGCCGACACCATCGGATAGCAGCGCCGTCACGCCGGCCAGGAACAGGCGGCGGAATGTGTAGCGTGCAGCGATGTAGCGATGGGTGCCTCTGCCGATGTCCTGCATAATGCCATTGAGCTTCTGGGCACCGTGGCTGACACCGATCGCAAAGACCAGGAACGGCACCAGGATCGAGAACGGATCCAGTTCGTAACCCAGGGTCGCCAGAATCCCGATTTGCCAGACCACCGCCACTAGCGTACAGGCAATGACCATCAGCGTTGAACGCAAACACCGCGTGTACCAGTACAGCAGCGCAGTGGCTATGATCACTGCAACCAGGAAAAACAGCATGACGGAGAACAGACCGTCTATGAGATCGCCCACCAGCTTGGCAAAACCAATGATATGAATGGATTTATCCGGATCATCCCCCGCGTATTTCTCGCGAATGTCCTCCAGCACGCTGCTGAGTTCTGCATAATCCAGCCGCTCGCCTGTCTCCGGATTGGTATCCATTAGCGGCACAATGATAGCGGCTGACTTCTCATTGTTGGCGACCAGGTCACCCATGATGCCCGCCCGCATGATATTGCGCTTGACCTCACCGATCGACTTCGGTGATCCGTCGAAATCGCCGGGTATCACCGGACCACCCTCGAAGCCCTGCTCAGTCACGACACGCCAGCGCGTATTGGGTGTGAATATCGATTTCATCCCGTTCCTGTCCACACCGGGGATGTAAAAAATCTCGTCGTTCACAGTCTCCAGAAACTTCAGGTTCTCGGCGGTGAAAATAGACCCCTCTTCCACCGCGATAACGACCCTGAGATTGTTGCCCAGGCCCTTGAGCTCATTCATATTGGCCCGATAATTGAGCACATAGGGATGGTTTTTGGGCAGGGTTTTCTCGAAACCCGCCTGCAGCTGAATCTTGCTGGCCTGATAACCCAGAACCAACGTAACCAATGCGCACAGGATGATCACCGTAGCGCGGTGGTTGAATACCAGTCGTTCCAGAAAACTACCAGACTGGAAATCGAAGTCTTTCAGGTCAGAGATGACAGGAAGATCGGATTGCTGCGCGTGCGCCATTACTGATTCTCCGGAATCTTGTTATTCGGGCAGAGTAAGTTTCTTGATGCCCCGGGGGCCACCCACCAGCAGGGTACCGGCGGGGCCTCCCGCAACAGCGTAGATGCGATCGCCACTGGACACAGGAACCAGACTGAAACTCAGACCATCGTCGTCACTGATCAATACCTCGCCGGCAATCCCGACAAACACCAGGCGGCCATCCTCCAGCCGGGTGGAGCCCACGATAGAACTCGTAGGTGGCTTCTCAACGACCGTCCAGGTATCTCCAACATCCGTCGTGTGAAACATGCGACCGCGCAGCCCGCCCATCACAATCGAGCCATCAGCGGCCGCGGAACTGGTAAAAAAACTGCCCTCCCAGGGCACGGAATGCACCCGCTTGCCAGTGCGTTCCTGCACGTTGCCAACCAGGAAGAGCCCCGCCTCGCCACTGAGAAAAAACGTACCGGGCTCAGGCAGTGGTGCAAAATCGAAGACATGGTAGAAGGAGTCGTTCTCGAACCGATGCAGGTTGTGCTCCCAGTTCTCGCCCCCGTCGAAGGTGACGACTGACATGCCATAGGCGCCCATGGCGTAGCCCTGTGTTTCGCTCACAAAATACACGCGAAAGAAAGGCTTGTCGGCACCCTGCTCGATGGCGAACTCCATCTCACCCACCAGGACATCGTAATACTCGTTACCGGGGTCCTCCTGAAGCAGGTTCTGGTAGAAGACCAGGCCCTCCTCCCCATAGCGAATACCATCGTACTGCTTAACCCAGGTTCTACCCGCATCTGATGAGTGGAGGATCACGCCTTCATGACCCACCGCCCAGCCCAATTCAGGGCTAGCGAAATGCACATCCAGCAAACTGCTGCGCACCGGGACTTCGGCCTGAGTCCAGGAATCACCGCCATCATCGGAGTAAAGAATGTGCCCGTGATGTCCTGTGGCAAAAAAACGGTCGCCAAACCGATTAATAGAAAAAATCATCGATTTGGCTGCCAGCGGGCTCTGCACTGCTGGTAGCTCGAGCACGTCGTAGCTCTCTGCCCGACCGGGAGGCGCCATCGCCAGTACAAGCACCATCGAAGCAGCGAACAATGCCTGTTTTAGCATTATGACACCCCTTGCATGTTTATTTTTGACCAAACAGACGCAGGGCACTGTCGCAACAGTGCCCTGCGGATCGTTGCAGTTACCTTACTCCGCCACGTGCCATGCCCTTGGGAGAAAAGTACTTGTCCCCCTTGGTCACACCGTTGCGAAAACGCCCGGGACGGGGCTTGAAGTTGATATTGTAAATCCCCTGCAGGATGTCATAAGTCCCGTAAGAAAAGGCGTACTGGGAATTGATATCGTACAGGTTATTGGAATAGGCGTAGTGCACGCGCCAGAGGTTGTCGCGGCCATCGTAGGTCTCTCCCGCCAGAGCGGTCCAGGAGTCCTCATCAATGTAGTAGCGGCGCTTTGAGTACAGGTGGCGACTGCCTTCTTTGAGGTCGGCTTCGACGATCCATACCCGGTGCTTCTCCCACCGTATGCTATCTGGATCCAGGAACTTTTCACCCAACAGGTCCTCAACCTTGTACTTGAAGTTGAAATCATAGTTGGAGTAGGGAACGATCATCTCCTTCTTGCCAACCAGCTTCCAGGTATAGCGCTCAGGTGACCCATTCCAGAGGTAGGAGTCGTCGTAGGTGGAAGTACCCGCCACACCCGGGTTGGGCGTATCAAATGAGACCGCAGGCGCCAGTCGCACCCTGCGCTGGCCGGTCAGATACTGCCAGGCTTTACGACCCTTGCCCTCGCTGAAATCCGCGCCTGGCTCGTGCACCAACAGGATCTCTCCCGCCCGGCGAGCCGGGGCGAGATAGTTGATCCGTAGCCAGATGAAGAGTCCATCACCCACCAGTTTGTCAGGGTCCTTGTACATCGGGAAGACGCTGGCCGAAAAACCCGTGGTAGACAGGATCGGCTTGCCGCTTGAACTGACATAGTAAACGTCGTAGTCGACCTCGAAATCGTGGACATAACGAATCATGTGATTGTAGAGCACTTCCAATGCAGATTGGGGAATGGGAAACGGCGTGCCCGGGTAACTGCCCTCGATTTTCTGGCCATCGGCCACCAGATTGGCACTGGTGGCGTTTTTCATCACATTGGCTTCGAACCAGTCGGGCAATACAAAATCTCGCTTGCTCGGGTAGACATCGATACGGAAACCGTCTTTACCGTACTTTTCCAGTATGGCCTGGGTTCCCTCGGTGAGGTTGTCGGCATACTTGCGCCAGTTGGTACCATCGATCGAGTAGATCGGCTTTTCATCCGGGTAGGGGTTGATGTAATTGGTAAACCCGTCAGAGTCGGGGCCGGTGAACCCCGCGGGAACAGGTGTCCCTTTTTCGTCCCATTCCGGAATACTGCCATCGGCATTGCCCGCGCGCTCGGCACCCACCGGGGTGAGATCCTTGCCCAACCGTGCCGCCTCCTCCGGGGAGACGGCGCCGTAGGCGGCGGCGGCAAGAAGTGTGCTCAGGCAAAAGGCGGTGAGCGGTTTGTGCTGTCTCATGATTTCTTCCTCGTTATCACGGGTTTTTTTCGCGGACTGTCATCATCGGCAATTAGTAACTTTAGACCATCATCAATGACAACGCCTGCAGTCTTTTAAAAAGTGCGTTTAAACGTCAGTGAAATATTATCCCGGTCCTTCCACTGGGCGCCGATGCCATTCTGCTGCGGGCCAAAAAAGAAGTTGTACCGAATGTCGGCAGTCCACGTCTGGTTCACGCTGGCTTCCAGCCCGAGTGTACCCAGACCCACCTGCTCATCTCCGCCCAGGCCATTCGGGGCGCTGCCATGCAATGCCATATTGACGTTGCTGCGCAAGGTCAGATCAACACCCGGAAAAACCTGAAACCAGGTCGGATTAAAGGACAGGGCGAGGTTGGAGTAGGAATCACCCTCCTCCAGCGATACCGCAGGGGTCACGGTACCCAGCAGCAGGTTTTCACCCTGGGTGACTTTATCCAGGTAAGCCAACACCACCTCGAAGGCAAAGGACCCGCCCTGCCAGATGCCGTTGTCATTAAGCACCCCGATACCGTTGAACGTGGCATGGTAGGTGTTGCCCACCGGTACCCGCGGGTAATTGCCACCATCGGCGTTATCAAAATCGAACTCCGGGCCAACCAGCCCTTCCAGTGCAGGGGCCAGAGGCGCCGGGTAGTTGTTGAACTGCTGCAGGGCCAGCGCGGTATCGGAACGCAGCGGTGTATCGCGTCTGGCCGTCAGATCAAGCCCGAGGCTGACACCACCCACATCCTTACTGAAAGACAGGCCATATAGATCGATATCTTCCTTATACATCCACTTCGCCTGACCGATGGACACCTGCCCCAGCTCGGCACTCACCAGATCCGGCGCCTCGCCAAAAACCGCTTTGATCACTGCCGGGTCAAGACCCGCGCCCGCAATAGCCTCGTCAAAGAAGCCTACACTCAGTGCCTGGGCGGCGTTAATGCCGCCGATGATGCCGTCCTGCACCTTGGAGTTGTAGTTCAGGTAATAGGCGCTCACCTCGAGGCCCAGATTATCGAAATAGTAGGAAAAATTAACACCCCACTCACCGTCATCCGAGTATTCGTCATCCTGCATTTCCAGGCCGATACCCACCGGCCCGTCAAAGCCCGGAAAACCGGGGGCGACCAGCAGGTGGACCATTTCAGCGTCCTCGGTCAACACGTCCGCGGGACTAAAAAACGTCGTCGCCTCCGGAATCCGGATATTCTCCCATTCGAAGCTGTAATACGCTTCCATGGTCAGGTTGTCAGTCATCTGGAATACGGTGGAGATCTTGTTGGTCGGCCGGAATAGTTCTCTGGCCTCACTGCCCGGCACGGAAAAGGCCTTGATACCGTCAATGGTGTTCATGGATCCGCCGACACTGTGCACAGAACCAATCAAAAACAGGCTCTGGCCCCAGTAGATCGTGTGACGCCCCAGGCGCACGTTCGCCGCGGTACTGCCCATATTAAAATTGGCAAAAACAAAGGCATCGAGCAATTCACCGCCGCGGTAGTGGAGGTCTTCCGCCTCGCTGTTCAACTCGCCAACGCCCACCGACGGGTTGGTCCAGTGCGGGGCTATTCTTCCGGGCTGGTTCATATCGTCACTGTAAGCGTGGTCATACCAACCGGCGGCGCTGATCCGGAATCCGACGGTGTCTTTGTAGACCACATCGATCTCGGAGAGGATATCAAAACGGTTGCTGACAATGTCGCCGCGATCAAAACTGAGATCCGGGTCTTCGGTGGTAATGCTAGACAAAACGCCCTTGTTCTGATCTTCGGCACGCACCATCAGATTGTACTTGAGCGTGTTGTCCCAGCGAATACTCCAGTTTTCCCCGGTATCCAACTGGAAGGCCTGGACCTGCGAGGTCATGGCGCCGGCTACAGCCAGAGCGAGCAGCTTTATCTTCATTGGTTATCCCTCTTAACGTTATATTATCGTTGGCGCGATAGTAGCGCCTCACTATCTTTATTTTAATTTATTCTTCAATTTATTCTTCAGTTTCTACCCTGCTGCACTGAGCACACTCAGCTGCTTCATCGCAGACAGGACGGTCGCTGCCTGGTTTACACTATATACGCCCCACTATATACGCCATCGCACTCCGGATTCCTGTGATCCAGATCAACCCCATTGTAGACCCCACGCTGATTTTTGCACCCTTCAGAGCATACGCGCGCACCATCCGCGGACCCGGCCCGCCACCGCCGGGGCACAATATGCACGAATTAAACGCGTTTTGCATCACATCTGTGCGGCCCAGGGCGATACCGGCAACGGAGTTGCCGGATGAGAGACGCGCGTTTACACGGCGAGACTCGAGGCGAAACGCGGGTAGACAGGCCGGCCGGGCAATTCTATGCTTAGTCAGACGCAGCGCGCAGGTCCGCATCGTCATCGAGCCTGCTGCGCCACAATGGTCTGCCGGCATCCGCCGCTAACCAGCGCGGACTGGAGTGTCGTAATGGCTGGAATTTTCGTCAGTTACCGGCGCCGGGATCGCCCGATTGCCACCCGCTTTCTGGTCGCCAAGCTGAACCAGCACTACGGTACCGATCAGGTGTTTCACGATCTTGCCGATATCGATATCGGTGACCATTTCCTCGACACGATCAAGCGAGCGCTGGATCATAGCGCCGTACTCATCGCCATTATCGGCAGGGACTGGTTAGCCGGTTATCGGGAGCGCCTGCATCAACCTGATGACCCGGTGCGGCTGGAAATCAGCACCGCGCTGAATCGGGGTGTGTTGGTGTTACCGGTCCTGATCGCCGGCGCCACCATGCCCGAACCCAAAGACCTGCCTCCGGATATGCTTGAATTACATTATAAAAACGCCGTACCGCTGCGCAGCGCGGACTTCGATGCCGACATAAATCGTCTCATAAGCCGGCTGGACCGTATACCGCAGCTCAAAGAGGCAGCTGCCAGGGAAGGCATGCGGCGGCAGCCGCAACCTGAACCGGCCAACATTTCGAAACAAGAAGAGGCAGCAAACCGGGAGCTGACGGCAATGGACGCCTGTCCCACCGTCTCACTACAACACTGGACAGCGGATGCTGAACCTTCGGGGTTTGAGCTGCAGGATAAAACCACACAGCGGTCCGTGGAATTGCAGGGGTCCCGGGTCACCCTCACCAGAGCTTGCCTGGACCCGAACAACCCGGCGCTGTCCTCACGCGCTCATGCACTGGTGGAGTTTGACGGCGCACAGTGGTCTATTCTCAACCTCAGTTCCAATGGCGCAACCTTCGTCCAGATTTCCCGAGAGTACCCGCTGCAACACGATGACCGACTCGTTTTCGGTTCGGCCATCTTTCAGTTTGACAGTGAAAACCCCTACGCCGGGGACGGGCAAGAGGCCACTGTGGCACTTGATCAACTCCAGGCCTATGGCCGCTCATCGGCTACCGGGCGCTTTCGATTGCGGGACCCGAAAGGTGAAACACATGATTTCGAAGGCCCTGAGGTCATCATCAGGCGTGAGCGCGTATCCCCGGGAAACACCTCTATTTCAAGGCATGGCCACGCCAGGCTCTGCTGGCGGGACGACCGCTGGCTGATAACAGACTTGAGCTCAAACGGAGCCACGTTCGTGCAGGCGCGGCGCGCCATGCCGCTGGCTGATGGATGCGCGTTAATACTGGGTGACAAGCTGTACAGCTTCCACCCCACAGCAGGCAGCTGAATCTGCAGCAAGGCAGCTGCGTTCGCTGTACTTACTCCCTGCGATCCGGCGCCATCGGCTGCCGGCGCACGCAGGATCAGCTATTATTCGCTTTCGATCAGGGCCACCCCCAAAGAGGAACACCCAATCATGCAGCTCGTCTCTCCTGTTCTGACACTCATCATTGTGGCCGCAGTGCTGACGGCTTGTAGCCAACCGACGCTAACCGATCAACCCAGCGAAGAATTCACCGCAGAGGGTCTGCTGCGGGTTAAATCCAGCGGTTTTGAGCAGGCCTATGTGCGCCCCGATGCGCAGCTTGGCAGCTACCAGAACGTCATCATTGCCGACATGCAGGTAGCCGACGTCAAAGTGAGTGAGACCGCCATAACGGGCACGGTGCGCAACGACTGGGTAATGAACTCCGAGCGAGAGCAAACCCTACAGGGCCTCTGGCGTAAGGCGACGGATCGCGCCTTCGCGGCCTACCCGCTCAATGACGACGGCCAGCCCGCTCTGCGACTCGAATCTGAACTGACCGACATCACCCCGGGAAGAAGCTCTGGCTCTACCACCACCGCCGGTGGCCAGGTGGTGACGGGCTCTGCCAACAGCGTCGACATTGCGGCCGAATTTCGCCTCTATGATCAAAGCAGTGGTAGCCTGCTGGCGGTCATCCGCGACCGGCAGACATTGCCGGGCATGCTGTGGACCCGCACCGGTGGCAGCGACATGTCCAACCAGTTCTCCCGCTGGGCGGGACTGCTGCACACCCGGATTTCAGGCCGTTAGCGGCGTCAGGCTCTGGAGTCTGGCTGCCGGGCCGGATGGGCCGCCTCGAACGGTTCCAGGCCGGCACAGTGATCCGAGATCCGGCAGATCACGGGGAAGTCATCCAAACTGATGTTGAAGCGCCGGGCGTTAAACACCTGGGGCACCAGACAACAGTCAGCCAGCGTCGGACTGTCGCCAAAACAAAAATCCCCACCCCGCAACTCCAGGGAAGATTCTATTGCCTCGAAACCCCGCCTGATCCAGGCGTTGTACCAGGCATTCACCTGCTCCGGATTCGCCTCCAGCGGTCCCTTGAGATAATTTAGGATCGACAGATTGAGTAGTGGGTGGATATCACAAGCAATATTGTTGACCATACTGCGCACCAGCGCCCGTTGCCAGAGGTCCTCTGGCAGCAGAGACGGTTTGGGGTAACACTCTTCCAACCACTCCATAATGGCAACTGACTGACCAAGCACCTGGCCGCTGTCGCTTTCCAGTGCCGGCACCAACCCCTGTGGATTGCGCGATTTATAGTCAGCCGACTGCTGCTGCGCATGCAGCAGATCGACGGGCACGGTCTCGTAGGGCAGGTTCTTGAGATTCAGTGCAATGCGCACCCGATAGGCCGCTGAGGAGCGAAAATACGAGTAAAGTTTCACGGCGCCCCCCCCGGGTGCTGGCCATAATCATCAGTCAAGCGTGCAGAATAAGTTGCGGGACCGGCAATGACAACCCGGGCCTGAATACCTAACGAGAATACTTTCGGCGCCTACTCTGCCCGGAACATCGACGGTAGTACCGCGCCGGGCGCGCTATACTGACCGCCGGCCTCCGTTATACTTAGTCCCGCCGGGGAGCAGCATCGCCAGGCCTGAGCACGCCCCAGAGCCGAAATCGGGTCGAACCCGGGGGCCGCGCTTCCGAGTCAGGGCAGCAGACCGATGGCAACTAGTCAATTACACTGAGCGATAGCAGAGCATGCCAACCGGCGACACAATCCGTTTTCTGCACAGCGCCGACTGGCAGCTGGGCATGACGCGCGCATTTCTCGCCCCCGAGGCCGCGTCGCGATTCAGCCAGGCGCGTATCGACGCCATCACCCGAATAGGCGAACTGGCAATCCAGCACGACGCTGCCTTCATCGTCGTCGCTGGCGATGTTTTCGAATCTAACCGGGTGTCGAGAACAACAGTGATGCGGGCCATAGATGCACTGGCCGGACTCACAGTGCCGGTGTTCCTGTTACCTGGAAATCACGACCCGCTGGACGCAAGCTCTCTGTTCCACTCATCCTTGCTGACGGCTGCGGGCAAGAATATCGTTATCATTCGCGACAGCCGACCGATAATGGTGCCTGGACTACCGCGGGTAGAAGTAGTCGGGGCGCCCTGGACCAGCAAGCGTCCCACCGTCGATCCCTGCGCGGTCCTGCTGAACCAACTGCAACCGTGCCCTGACCGCCTGCGCGTCGCCGTTTGTCACGGGCAGGTCAATACCTTGTCTCCGGACAACAGCCAGCCTGGCGTAATCGATCTTGCGGACTCAGAGGCTGCCATTAACGACGGTCGGATTCACTACCTCGCTCTGGGAGACCGGCACTCTGTCACGTGTCTCGGCAATACCGGACGCATCTGGTATTCCGGGGCCCCGGTTGCCACGGCTTTTGATGAAAACGATCCAAACAAGGTCCTGCTGGTTGAGTTGCAATCCGGCGGCCGCTGCGATGTTCAACCGCTGCTGGTGGGCGATTGGCAATTCATCGCCAATCGCCGTGACTTGAATGGGTCCGAAGACGTACGCCAACTCGACCAGTGGCTATCGTCGCTGCCCGCGAAAGAGCGCACTATCGTCAAGCTGGGGCTGAGGGGTAGCCTCAGCCTGGCGACTGCAGCGGCCCTGGACGCAACCCTGGAACGGCAGGCCCCTTTGTTTGCCAGCCTGCGGCAGTGGGAGCGCATGTCAGAACTGACGGTGTTGGCAGACCAACTCGACCAGGACAGCGTGACGCTGACCGGCTATGCACGCCGTGCCTGGGATGAACTGCTCGCCGATGCGGAGTCCGATCCTGTTGCAAGAGAGGCACTGCAATTACTCTTTCGACTCAGCTCGCGGGGAAATCTACAGTGAAACTACTGCGGCTGAAGCTCGAAAACTGGCGGGCTGTGAGCGCACTGGAGATAACATTCTCCGAGCAGGTCACACTGATTGAGGGTCCCAATGAAGTTGGAAAGTCGACAGTGCTCGCGGCTCTGCGTACGCTATTCGATGAGCTTGACTCCTCCAACAAAAAGGCGGTCAAGGCCATACAACCCGTTGGGAGAGACGTCGCCAGCCGGGTAGAGGCGGAAGTCACCAGTGGCGGCTATCACTTTGTGCTTAGCAAGACCTACAACCGTGATCGCGCGACGGCGTTGAATATCCTGTCCCCCAACCCCCAACAACTTACTGGACGCGAGGCCCACCACAAAGCCCTCAGTATCTTGCAGGAAACCGTCGATATGAATCTCTGGAATGCACTGACTGTAGAACAGGGTAAGGAAATCAAGGCAGTTCACATGGCGGACTCCTCCGGACTGGCGCGGGCTCTGGACGAAGCCGCAGGGAGCGGTGGCGGTGAAACGGATGACAGCGATCTCTACGGCGCATCTCGTACAGAGTACGAGCGCTATTTCACCCCTAAAGCAGGTCGCTCCCGACTGGATGACGCGGTGGCCGAAGTCGCGTCCCTGGAGGCAGAAATCCAGTCCGCTGAGCAAATTCTGGCCAGCACCGAGGAAGACAACCAAAAGTATCGCCGGTGTCAGGAAGAAATTCAGCGGTTCGAGAACACGCTGCCCGAACTGGCCGCAAAAGCCGAGGAGCAACATAAACGCTGGCAGCATCTGGAGTCTCTTTCACGCGAGCTTGCCAGCAAAACGGCAGAGCTGGAGACCGCCCAGGCGCTTGCCCGGGCAGTGGCAGCGGACACCGCGCGACGACAGCGGTTGCAACAGGACCTGGAGAGCAACCAGCTGGCGCTTGTCGCGGCACGTCGCGATCTGCCCAGCCTCGGCCAGAGGGTCAGCAACTGCCGGAGTCAACTCACCCAGCGGGAGCAAAGCTACCACGCTCTGCAACAGGAACAGGCTCGCCTGCAAGCGGCACTGGCGGTCGCGCGCGAGGACGAGCAGCATCTGCTGACCGTGCAGGCCAGGCAAACAGCAGAACAGCGGCTCAACCGCGCCAGAGAGTATACCGAGAGGACTGCGGCGCAACGCCAGGCCTTGTCTCTACTGACAATCGAAAGCGCAGACCTGGAGCGGCTGCGAGAGGCTGAGCGAGAGCTGCAACTAGCGAAGAGCCGGCGCGACATGGCAAGCTCTACCGTCGTCATCGCCGCTGAGCGAGATCTCGAACTGCAGTGCAACGAGCAGCCCCTGAGTCTTGATGCCGGTGCAATCGACACCAGAAAACTGACCACCGAACTCCGAATCAGTCTGGAAGGCAGCGCCACCATTACGGTACTACCACCCCACTCTACGGCCGAACTTGAAGACGACGTCAAGTTGCGGCAAGTAACGCTGGATGCACTCCTGCAGCGGTTTAAAGTAGCAGACCTGCCTGAGGCGATAACTGCCCTCGCCCGCCGCCAGACTACTCAGGCCGAGCTGCGTCATTGGCAGGAGAAGCTCAGTGAACTACTGGACGGGGAAACACTGGAAACACTTGAAGAAGCGTCCTGGACCCTCCGCAGGCAATGTGAAAACTATCTCAGCTCACGCGCTCCGGCAACGCCCTTGCCAGCTGACAGCGCGCTTGCAGCCACTCAGCGAGAGAAGGCGGAGAACGCCTTCCAGAAAAGCCTGGCTGAACTGGCCGAGCTGCAGACCTTGCAGCAGGACCTTCGCAGCCAACTGGGCAGTGCCGAGGCGGATCTCGGTGTGGCCAGCCGCGAGGTTAAAGGCATTGAGGACACGGGCAACTGGTTGCGCGGACAGCTGGACCAACTGCGGGCAACAGTCAGTGACGACATGCTCGCGCAACAATCGGCAACGCAAGCGTCGCAGCTGACGCATTTGGAGAAGGAGCTAGCCGAACTGAGCACGGGATGCGACCCCGAGAGTCTGGCGTCTGCCAGGGCCGTGATGACAAATGCCCATGCCACGCTGCACCGGGCTGAAGCCGAGCTGCAGCAGCAACGCCAATTGGAGGCGGTGCTGGCTGATCGCCTGGAGCGCGCGCGGGCCGATGGTGAATTCGAAAGATTGCAGGCTGCCACAGACAGCTTCGAGGAACTGTCCCGGCAACAGAGACTGGCCGAGCAACGGGCGGCGGCGGCGCAACGCCTGTGGCTCACGCTCAACAAACACCGGGATGAGGTACGCCGCGCCTATGCGCGCCCCCTGAGGGCGGGCATTGAACAGCTGGGACGAGTGGTATTTGGCACCGACTTCAGCATTGAGTTGGGTGAAGACTGGGCTTTGCTTTCGTGCACCCGGGGCGGCGCGACGATCCCTTTTGACGACCTCAGCGTCGGCATGAAAGAGCAGTTGGGAATACTGACCCGGCTCGCCGCAGCACGTCTGGTAGCGGGCAACGGCGGCGCACCGTTGATAATCGATGACGCCCTGGGCTTTTCAGATCCGGGCCGCCTGGAGACTATGGGCGCCGCCATCGCGACGGCGGGCAGGGACACTCAGGTAATTGTGCTAACCTGTGTGCCCGGCCGTTTCACCCACATAGGCAACGCCACGCGCGTCCAGCTGTAGTGTCGACCTTCAGGCAGCGCCGCTAACGCGACTGGCGATCTGCTCGCCGACATGCTCAGTGAAATTCCGTGCTTTGAAGGCGAAGAGAATTTTCATGACGCCGAGCATTATCGCCCAGGCGCCTATCATGTAGACCACAGAAACCGCGCCGGATCCCGGCTGAATGATAATGAGCGCACCCCAGATTACGGACAGTGCGCCGGTCAAGTAGAGGACCCATTCGCGATCGATTTTCTCCCTGACTTTACGCCCCAGCATGATCAGGAAAACTCCCAGCAAGATCGCCATAAAGGCCACAAGATAGACAAAGGCTGCCATGCTCACGGGGGGGTTGAGAAGCGCATAGGCGCCGACCCCGGCACCCAACACGCCGATAAGAAGAATCATCCACCAACCGTCCTGGTCACGATGCTGAACCGCACCAATAACGTTCACTACCCCATCTACCAGCACCGATGCGGCGAAGTAGATAGACAACACCAGCAATGCAACGGCGGGATTGTAGAATGCCAAACCCCCGAAAATTACCGAGGCAATGCCACCAATAAGAAAAACCCACCACACGCGCTTACACAGTGAACGTGCGCTGCCCGCCTTTTCGATCATCGGATTGTTGATTTCTTGTTGAGCCATGATTGTCTTCCTGGAATGAAATCAGCCCATTGCTGAGCGCTTGCATGTGGCCCCGGTTCAGGAGGAACCTGACTGAAGCGACCGTCCATTGAAACGACTGCCCGCTTACCGAATACCGCTTATGCTTCAGTTACCTAAATCCTTTGCCACCGCAAAGAACAAGAGCTCTGCCGAACCGCCACCGGAAACCTCCCGGTGACGATTGCAGAGATGACCCTATCTCAATTTTCAATCAAGGACATAGATGCCATTGATGACTTTCTTGACGTTCTTGTCTTTACCGGCAATTTCCCCGGCCTGGGTTTTGTCGGCCATCTCGTCCACGAAGCCGGTCAGCAAAATGTTACCAGCGTAGGTATCGATATTGATCTTCATTCCATCGCCCAGACTCACCTCGCCAATAGCCGCCGTGACCCGGGTGGTGGTGATGCCATCATCAACAGACTGCCCCATGCTGCGGTCACCCGGCTTCTGATGCATCTGGTTGTCTACCTCGACCACCCCATCGACCTCGGCAATGCGCTTCGCTGCGGCTTCCCCTTTGGCAGCATCGTCCACCCAACCACCCAGCTGAACAACTCCTTTGCGGGTTTCGAGGTTCATACCCATGCCGCCAAAAAAATCATCGCTCATGATTTTGGCTTTGGCTTCTGCCTGGATGGCACTGTCGTCGATCATCTGGCCCGTTGTCTTATCAGCAAAACCGGGCGCAGCGACTGTCAGCAGAGCAGCAGCAATCAGTGTTTTTGTCAGTTTCATCCGTACATTCTCCAGTTTGGAAATATGATCGAACCGAGAGTGTAGTTAAGATTGCAGGATTTGCCTACCCCATAAAGGTTAACGCGGGTCACCTGTTTTGGTGCGACGCAGCCGCGCTTTCGAGGCTGTCGGCTCGCAACAGAAACGAGAACCGACTGATTCCCGGCACTCGGTACTGCACCAAACCGTCCCCCTGCACGAGCGCTTCGGCCTCTCCAGCCTGCGTTTCCAGCCATGCCCGCTGCAAGTCCAAGAGCGCCGACGGCGCCACCCAGGGCGTATTATGCGCCGGCAACAGGGCCTGCAGATCCGGCACCATGGCGGCCAATTTGGCGACAGATGCCCCATAAGCCGCCAGATCGGTCTCCGGTGCATGCAGCCAGATCGGCCCCTCGTAGAAGCTGTCACCCGTCCACATCAGACCCGCCTCACGATCAATCAATACGATCGAGTCGGGGGTATGACCGGGAACCTGCATCACCTCCAGTTGGCGCTGCCCGAGCTGCAGAACACTACCCTCCACAATGAAACTGGACACCTGGAAAGGACGACCGCGATGATTCTCAGGCGTCACACCCACAGGCAGTGGCCTGCATAAGGCCGCCGGTGAGACCTCGACGGCGATATCTCTCGTATCGTGGCCGGCCTGTCTTGCACGCGTAAAAGCCGTGTCCATTGCGTAAATCGTGGTGAAGGCAAAGTTTCCTCCCACATGGTCGTAGTGGGTATGTGAATTAAGTACCGAGACGGGTAGCGCGGTCAGGCGGCGCACAACGCCGGCAATGTCGCCGATACCATTGCCTGTATCGAACAGCAATGCCCGCTCAGTGCCTTCAATGAGGTAGGAAATGACTTCCTGCCATTGATGAGGCTCATAGATCGCCGTGACCCCGGGAGCCAGCCGATAAGTCTCAAACCAGTCATCGCCGGATGGGATGCGCTGCAGGCCGGCGTATTCCGGGCGCGGCAATGTCGTGCAGAACTCGGCCATTGACGCGGCTGGCACCGGGAGGGTCTCAGACCACCCCAGTTGCCCCTGCAGCAGTGCGAAGAGCAGCGCCCATCGGCCCAACCACAGGCCACCCCATTGCCTGCTCAATGCACATTTAATGAGCACCAGGCTATTTACCACAACCCACATAATACCTCCCGAAGTAGCAGCCAATGAGGCCCCGCGGGCGATCCCGCCGCAGGGGCGCCTGCCGCAGGGGCGCCTGCCGCAGGATCGCCTGCCGCAGGGTCACCCTTTCGCTGCACCACAGCGCCAGCAGAGTTCGAACGAGGCACCGTTTGATTCACCACAGGCAACACACCGCCAATCTGCCTCGCCGCGTTCACTCAAAGACTGATCCAGCAGGGCCACAGCGCGCTCATAATCCTTGTCAGCCAGAACCCACAACTCAGGCCAGGTATCAAAAGCAGACAGCTCCCCGAGTCCACCCTGTGAGAACTCGTTGCGGACCACGACGCCGATACCGGCGGCCTCGAGCAATCCACGGGCATTGCCGACAATCAGCGAATTCTCATGAGTGAAGATCAGCTTCACAATCAGCGGCTCGCGTACCGGGCAATCGACATGCCCCCAGGGCAGGGGGGGGACTTGCGTAGTTGCCGGCCTGGCAGACACTGCAATGGCGCTGACATCATTCCGCTGCCCGGGTAATGTGGCCCGGCGACAACGTGATCAAACGTTGCTTGTAAAGCGCTCCAAGCGCTTGCTTGAAGACCTTTTTACTCACCCCAAAAACAGCGTAGATGTCCTCCGGGGGGCTCTTGTCGGTTAACTCGAGCCGACCACCGGCGGCTTCCAGCTTGAGCAAAATAGCTGCTTGAACTGCGGCCACCCGGTCTCGTCCGCCACCGGGCCGGTTCAGGGTCAGATCCAGCCGCCCGTCCTCCCGAACCCTCTTGACGAAACCCGACAGAGTTTGGCCCCTGCGCACATCCCCGAACAGTTCGTTCCTGTACAACAAACCCCAGTAGCGGTGATTCACAACCGCCTTGAAACCCAGCTCGGTCCGCTCCGCAACCAACAGTTCAACCGGATCACCCGTCCGCAGATCACCGGCTTCATCCTCAATCCACCGGTTAATTCGCGTTGAGCCTGTGATCCGCCCGCGTTTATCCAGGTAGGCTCTTACGATAGCTCGCTGGCCAGCCCGCAGCTGATGCTGCTGCTCGGCAAAGGGCACCAGCAGGTCTTTCGGCAGACCCCAATCCACAAACGCTCCGGTTTGGTTCACCGCCGCGACTTTCAGCCAGGCACACTCACCCACCTGCACAGCAGGGGTCAGTTGCGTGGCTACCGGGGCACCGTCAGCGTCCTGGTAGACGAACACCCGGACCGATTCTCCCGGCTGCAAGCCTCCCTGACCCGCGTCCGGTGGATGGGATGCAGGGAGAAAAAGCTCGCCGGCCAGACCGGCATCCAGCGTAAATCCCGCAACACCCACATCCTTGATTAGCAGCGAATTAAACTGGCCAGCTTGCAACATAGTTTTCATCCCTATGCGCAAAAACAAATGCTCTGAACCACGGCGCGCATCCCCGACGCCAACATGATACGCTATCCACTGTTGGCGCATAAGCCGGATGTAACAGATCGTCCGGCACGTTGCCGACACGCGCTGCTACAGCGGTTCAGCAAGGTAGCGGGAGAGTTGATCAACATGGAATTTACCATACCCAGACTGGAAACCGGGAGAATGTGGCCTTGAACGACGTATGGCTGCGGGCGAGTTGCCAGCTCTCTTTCGAGGTCGAGTTGCCAACGACCATGGTTTTTATGCTGCGACCACGGAGTAACCCGCGTCAATGGGTTGCCGCTGAGCAATATCATCTGATGCCTTCACTGCGCGTGGTTGAGCACACCGATAGCTTCGGTAATCTGTGTCAGCGACTGGTTGCCCCGGCTGGCGATTTTCATATCCGCACAAGTGCCGACGTTCTGGTATCGATGACCCCCCCTGTGCCGGGAAATCCAGCCTTTATTGAGATAGCCGATTTGCCGGAGCAGGTGCTGAGTTACCTGCTGCCAAGCCGCTATTGTGAATCAGATCGCTTCGGTGACATGGCTCTGGAAATCGTCGGTGAACTGCCCATGGGGTATGCCCAGGTCGCGGCGATTACCAAGTGGGTAAGGGGCAACATTCGCTACGAACCGCTGAGCAGCACCTGGCCAGTATCAGCCACAGAAGTCAATGGCCGCGGTTGGGGAGTCTGCCGTGACCTCGCCCATGTTTCCATCGCCCTGTGCAGGGCTCTGTGCATTCCTGCGCGTATGGTGGTCGGTTATCTGCACGAACTGGAACCCATGGATTCTCACGCCTGGTTCGAGGTATTCGTTGGCGGTCAGTGGTATACCTTTGACCCCATCTTTGATGACGGCCTGGGATTGAGAATCGCGGTAGCCTGCGGACGCGATGCAGCCGATGTGGCGGTCTACAACCAATACGGCCCTACCCTGTTGCCCACGGGTATGAGCGTCACAGTCGAGCACCTCGAGCGGGACGACTAGCAGACAGTTAGGAAAGCGGCCGGGAGAGAGGCACTGACGCGATGGCCTCGCGCACAAAATGCAGTTTCTCGGCCACCGCGGCATTGATGATAAACGGATACGGATCGCCAGTCCCAAGACTACGGTTTACCTCGTTAATGGTAATCGCCAGCTGCCTCCAGACTTCCAGCTGTTGCGGCAACTGGGCAGCCATAATAGCCGGGTCTATCAGCCCCCGGGTCGCAGCCGTCTCCAGTGTGTCCTGCATGTGCAGCAAGTGGGCAAAGCATTCCGCCCAGTCTTCTAACGGATGACTGCTGGCATAAGCGCTGATGAACCCACCGGGCCAATCAAATGCCGGGCCCCTGTCGTAGTATAGGTTGAGAGCCTGATCGTAATCTGCAGACGGGTCACCAAAGAGCTGTTTGAACCGGGACCAGTCGTTGACCACCTGAAGATAAAAGTAATGGCCAGCCTCGTGGCGAAAATGCCCCAACAGCGTCCGGTAGCGCTCACCGGATATTTCACGCTGCCGAACGCGCTGCACTTCGTCGGCCTCCATCAGGTTGATCGTGATCAGGCCATTCTTGTGACCGGTGCTCACAAAGTGTTCGAGCACATCGGGGTGGCTGCGCTTGTCTTCGATAAAATCAAACCGCATTGGCCCGGCGCTGTTGCCGTTGCCAGGCCCTACCTGCAGGCCGAGCACGGCAAGCCCGGCAACAAGACGACGCTTGGCCCGCTCCAGACCCTGCCAGCGAGCCAGGTTCTCAGGGCGATCGACAATGGGAATGGTGCGATTGAGCTGACAAGTGCTGCACAACGTTGAGTCGGACACGCCATTGGTCAGTGGAACACAGCCATTACAGACCTGGTAGTTGAGGCGATTGGCACACAAGCGATAAGCCCGTCCATCATCATCAACAAGTGTCCCGTCACCGCAATCACGAAGCCCCAGCATCCCGGGCAGCAGCGGATCAAACGCCAACACCCTGGCGCAATTGAGACAGGCGATGTTATCGCAAAAAACCGGCTCACCACAGCTACAAAACAGCAGGCGCAAAGCCTATCTCCCGGATTGATTTGGGGCCTGATCAGCCCCGACAAATGACTTCGAAGTGGCGTAACTCCCGTTGCAACCCGCCCGTCGAAACGCTGCGAATCTAACACAGGTTGGCTGACTCCCACAAACCAGCCGGCCCATCCTGCAAACCACTCTGCGGCTAATCAACCGCGAGAACTCCGCTGTTCGAAGCTGCGGCCACAGGGTAGAATCCGCGTCCTACCCACGGCCCCTGATGCAAACCACCAATGACCAGATCGATCCTTATCACCGGCGCAACCCGCGGCCTGGGCCGCCATCTCGCAGCCCAGTTTGTCAGCAGAGGTTACCGCCTGGCCCTCACCGGGCGTGACCCACTCGCCCTGGATGACCTGGCTAGCGAGCTGCGCTCGGCAAATGATGGTCATAGTTCTGTCGCTGGCACTATCGTTACTGCGCAGCTCGACGTCCAGGATACCGAAGGCACGGCCACAGCGCTGAACCAGTGTGCAGAGGCCCTGGGAGGGCTGGATATCGTGGTGGCCAATGCTGGCGTCGCGCTGCCCTCACCCGCTGGCAAAGACGCGTTCGAACAGGCGCGGACGGTGATTGAGATCAACCTCCTCGGTGCAATCGCTACCGCCGACGCGGCGGTTCGCCTGTTCAGACAACAGGGACACGGCCATCTGGTCGGCATCAGCTCCGTAGCGGGCGCCCGGGGAATGCGTAACCAGGGCGCTTACTGTGCCAGCAAAGCGGCACTGAGTCGCTATCTCGAAGCCGTCAGGCTGGAGACCGCGAGAGACAATATCGCTGTCACAGATCTGGCACCGGGCTTCATCGACACCGAGTTAAACCGGGGCATGCCCAGCCGGCCATTTGTCATAAGCGCGGAAAAAGGCACCCGCATTATGGCTGACCTGATTGAGCGTGAGGTCAAGTTTCGCTACGTCCCGGCTTGGCCCTGGGCCATTCTGGCACCTCTCATGGCCCGCCTGCCCGACAGTATTGTCGGAAAACTCTAGCCAGAGATGCCGGACAACGCGGCGGGCGGCGCCATCATCGAGTGCCCGGGACGGCATACTATTTACACACGTCATTCACCCGACTGTTACTCGCAGCCGGTACAATGCGTGAACAGGGCATCCGAATTGTGGTAGCTGCCGTACAGTAAACCGCAGCATTCAGGGCCTCCAGGCACAACCAGTGCCGTGGGCACACGTGGCTACGATGAGGGCGCCCGCAGAGACAAGCATCACCACGTTGGCCCCACAGGTCGGCGAACCGGACTGGATCAAACACAATGAAAAACCCATGGATGAAGGGCCTGCTGTGTGCTCTCATCATCGCCATCGCCGCGGTCATTGCTGTGGTGATGGTCAAGAGTCGGCCTGATATTTCCAGGCGAGCGGCCGAAGCCCCTTTACCTGCGGTCGAGGTCATGACCAGCCAGCCAGCATCCGTGCCCGTGACCGTCAACTCCCGGGGCACAGTGATTCCCAGGCGCGACATCCAGTTCGCCAGCGAGGTATCAGGCAAGATCATCGAGGCCACCGACGATTTTGTCGAGGGTGGCCGCGTCGTGCAGGGGCAGACCCTGCTGCGGATTGACCCCATCGACTATGAAGTCGCGCGCTCGGAGGCCGAGGCGGCATTGGCCAGTGCCCGCTACTCGCTGGCCGAGGTGCAGGTTGTGGTCATGAAAGCGGCAATCGAGGAGGCCGAAGCCCGGGTACAGGCAGCGCAGGACCGGTTGCGGCAGGCGGAGGATGCCCTGGCAAAAACGACCCTGAAAGCACCCTTCGACGCGATAGTGACCGAAAAGCGCGCGGACCTTGGCCAGTTCCTGCAACCGGGAACCGTGGTCGCTCGTCTGCTGAGCACCGCCCGGGTCGAGGTCAGGCTGCCCGTGCTGGCCGCTGACCTGCCCTTTATCAGCTACGGCCAGGCGCCCGACGGGAGCTGGCCCACTGCTCAATTGAAGGCGCGCTTCGGCGACACCGAACACCACTGGGAGGCCAGGCTGGTGCGCCTTGAACAGCGG
Source organism: uncultured Gammaproteobacteria bacterium (assembly GCA_963840725.1). GTDB lineage: Bacteria > Pseudomonadota > Gammaproteobacteria > Pseudomonadales > Halieaceae > CAVWDU01. The sequence continues at coordinate 519,858 of CAWIZY010000004.1, forward strand.
GTAGATGAACAGACCCGTGTTTTCTACCTGGTGGCCGAAGTCGACCAGCCCTACAACCTGGACCGGTACGCTACGGCGCTATCGGTGGGCCTGTTCGTGGAGGCGAGTATTTCCGGTAAAGCGATCGATAACGCGGTGCGACTGCCCCGGGCAGCGTTACACGGAGATGGCTTCGTGTACATCGTTGACCAGGGCATGTTGCGAAAACGGCCGGTTGAGTTACTGCGCCGCGAGGCGGATTCGGTCATTGTCGGCAAGGGCTTGTCCAGTGGCGAGCAAGTCCTGTTAACCCGCCTCGACCTGATGGTCGACGGCATGGCGGTCGCGGTGGAGCAGTAGTATGGAGGCTCGCGCCGATCAGGGGATTATCGCATGGATGGCCAACAACCCGGTTGCCGCCAACTTGCTGATGCTGGTGATCATGGTCGGTGGGCTGGCCTCCATCGGCGGCTTGAGCAAGGAGGTGTTTCCAACCTTCCCCTCGGAAGTCATCACGGTGACAGTGCCTTACCCGGGTAGCGCCCCCGAGGAAGTAGAACAAGGCATTATCCTGAAAGTCGAGGAAGCCATGGACGGGCTGGCCGGCATCAAGGAGGTCCGCTCGGAGGCGCGGGAGGGAGTGGGCGTCGTGACCCTGGTGCTGGAACCTGGCACCCCTATGACCAAGGCACTGAGCCAGGTGAAATCCAGGGTGGACGGTATCGCCGCGTTTCCGCTGGACGCGGAAGAACCCATTGTCGATGAGGTACTTAGCAAGACCCGGGCCATGCGACTCAGCATCTATGGCCAGCTCGAAGAGATGCAATTAAAGGAACTTGCCGCTTCGATTCGCGACGAAATTCTACGCTCACCGGAGATCAGTCAGGTCACCATCAGAGGTGAGCGCGAATACGAGGTATCTATCGAAGTGTCGGACCAGGCGCTGCGACGTTACGGCTTGAGTTTTGACACGGTGGTCAATGCGGTAAGAACCAATTCACAAGACCTCCCCGGCGGCAAGTTGCGCACCGACACGGGTTCAATCACTCTGCGCTCCGTGGGCCAGGCCTATGCCGGAGCAGATTTTGCCCGGATCACGCTGATCACACGCAACGATGGCACCCAGATCACCCTGGGTGACGTCGCGAGTATCCGGGATGGCTTTGATGAGCAGCCAGTTTTGAGTCGGCTCAATGGCGAACCGGCCCGCACCCTGGAGGTGTTCAGTGTCGAAAACCAGGATGTCCTGGCGATCACCGATTGGCTGCGTCAATACGCCCAAGACAAGCAGGCCGATCTGCCCGCCGGCGTGCAGCTCACCGCCTGGGCTGACCGCAGCGTCACCCTCAATGGGCGGATCAACCTGATGCTGAAAAGCGCCACCCAGGGCGCCATTCTGGTGCTGATCACCCTGGCGCTGTTTCTGGATCTCTCACTGGCTTTCTGGGTCATCCTTGGCGTCCCGTTCTCGTTCCTGGGTGCCCTGCTGATGATCAATCTTCTCGGTCTGCCGGTCTCTATTAACGTCATCTCGGTTTTCGGCTTTATTCTGGTTCTGGGCATGCTGGTGGACGATGGTATCGTCACCGCCGAGAGTGCCTATACCCAGCTTGAGCGGGAACGTGAGGGGCTCGACAGCATAGTACGGGGGGTCAGGCGCGTCGCTGTTCCCACGATTTTCGGCGCCGTGACAACCATGGTCGCCTTTATCCCTGCCTGGTTCGTCACAGAAGGCGTGGGACGCATCATGTCGGTGCTGGTGCCGGTGGTCGTGTTGAGCCTGATTTTTTCCCTGATCGAAACCAAATTGATTCTTCCGGCCCACCTGCGCCATATCCAGATCGACGCTGCGGGAACCAGAGATCGTGGGCTGCGCGCCCGACTCAGGGTCATCCAACAAGCCTGCGCCAATGGCCTGCAGCGCTTTGCCAATGTCCGCTACCGCAGATTGCTGGAACTGGCCGTGGAATATCGCTATGTCACCCTGTCCCTGTTCCTCGGCGGCTTGATCATCTGCCTGGCGCTGATTCCCTCAGGCCTTGTGCGCTTTGTATTCTTTCCCAGCGTGCCTTCCGATCAGATCAATATCGACCTGAAGATGCCCCAGGGTACACCCTGGCAACGGACCCATGACTACACCCTGCGGATCGAGCAGGCGGCGCAGGCGATGGATCAGCGTTACCAGCGCGAGACCGGTGCAGAGCAAGGCGTGGTGGTCGAAATGATGTCCCTGTCCACGACCGATACGGAGTCACAGGTCAGCCTTGAGCTACTGCCCAGTACAGAGCGAGATATTACCTCGGTGCAACTGGCGGTATGGCTCCGAGAGGCCCTGGGAACGCTGAGCGGCGCCCAGTCGCTGTCTCTGGACGCCAATGCCGGCCCACCGGGGCTGGCAATCAGCGTGGAACTGTCCGGGTCGGACCTGACGGCCCTGCGCGGAGCGGCCAACGAACTCAAGGCGGCGCTGGTAAATTATGAGGGTGTCTACGATATCCGCGACAGTTTCGACGCCGGCGGACCGGAGCTGGACATCCAGCTCACGGCGGAAGGTGACGCTCTGGGGCTGGGCCAGGTGGAATTGGCGCGTCAGGTCCGACAGGCATTTTTTGGCGCCGAAGTGCAGCGCTTTCAGCGCAGACGCGACGAGGTCAGAGTCTATGTGCGTTTTCCTGAGCAGACCCGAGCCAGCCTGGAGGCGTTGCGCTCCATGTGGATAGAGGTGCCCGGGCATGGCAAGGTGCCCTTTGGCGTGGTCGGAGAAGCGGTGGAGCACACCGGCGTGAGTGTTATCAGTCGTTTCAACCGCCAGCGAGTAGTCAATGTGCTGGCGGATGTGGACAAATCGCGGGTAGAGCCCAGCGTGGTCAACCGGGACATCGCGGCTACTGTGCTGCCGGACATCCTCAGTCGCTACCCCACCGTGGCATCGAGACTCAGCGGGCAAGCTGAAGAACAGGCCAAAACCACCGATGCTCTCAGCCTCGGAATGATCGCGGTGATGCTGATGATCTACGCGGCACTGGCTGTGCCACTGCGCAGCTATGGACAGCCCTTGATCATCATGGCGGTTATCCCATTTGGCATCGTCGGTGCCATCCTGGGCCACCTGATTCTGGGCAACAGCGTCAGCATCCTGTCGGTGATTGGTATGATCGGCCTGGTGGGAATCGTGGTCAATGACAGCCTGGTGCTGGTCGATAACATTAACGCCCGGCTCAGAGAGGACGCAATCCACTGGAAACAAGCCGTGATAGAAGGTGGTGTCACCCGCTTCCGGCCTGTAGTACTGACATCAGTCACCACATTTATGGGCTTGCTGCCTATTCAACTGGAGGCCTCAATACAAGCCGAATTCGTCAAACCGATGGCGATATCCATCGCTTTCGGGGTGCTGTTTGCCACGGCTGTAACCCTGTTTCTGGTGCCGACTCTGTATTTCGTCGGCCGGGATATTCACGCTGGCTTCAATCGTGCAGGCCAGCAACCGGTCAACGCCGGCATCGCGCCGGAGTCCGCCGCGGTGAATAGCTAGGGCACGTGTGCAGATGCGGAATCAGAACCGGTAGTTCACCGACACGAATGCCGTATTGAACCAGGCAAAGTTGTAGACATCGTCGCTGTCGACGCCCCCTTCGAGACCACGATAGCCGAGACCGAAACGCCATTTTTCACCGGGTTCGTAAACCACCCGCGCGCTGATATCAAACGCTCGACCGGGCCCGCCGGCCAGACCGTCGAAATCCGCCTGCAGCAGCCAATCTTCATTGACCCGGTATTGGGCAGCAAAATACAGTAGTGGTACGACGCCGACATCATCGTCGCGACTGCTGGTACCGTTCTGACTCAACTTGATCTCGGCATCACGGATCTTCAGGGTGCCACCCACCCACAATTGCCACTGATCGCGATCATAGAAATTGTAGCGGTAGCCCACCCGCCAGGAGTTGAATTGGTAGGTCGCTCGCACTCGCTGGTCTGGCGCGTACTCTTTCCCGGCGAAACGTACCGCGGTGTCGAACTGTCCACTCTCGGTGTAGGACAACGGCGCCAGTATCAGCCGTACACCGTGCTTCTCGTTAATGTTCCAGTTCGCATTGATTCTGGCGGTGGCCCAGGGGCCGCTACCTGCCAGTTCCTCCAGTGAGAATCGCGTGCCCTCGTTGTCATTGGGGATCTTGACATCGTTCCTTGCCTGGTAGCTGGCTCCCAGCTCCAGTTCCATATCAAAGCCGGGTTCAGCTGCCAGAGTCAACGGGCCCACAAGCCCAAGGCAGTAGCCGACTGTCGCCGCTACGGTATTCCTGTACTGCATGGTTGCGCCTCACTTTTGTCCAGGATAACGCCCCGGGGACCCAGCAGTATACGTGCTGCCGGCAGATCAGATCAGCCGTCAGGTGCCGCCGCCAGCAGCGGCCCGCAGCCTGCGGGACCGAGCAGCCTTGACCTTCGCGGCGCGCCTTGCCATTGTGCGCGAGAGAAACCCCGCCGCGGCACTCAGTATCTCGGCGGCGGGCCCTGAGCAATGATGGCTGATTTCACTGCTGGAAGCGCGACGCTGGTCATGAAACGATTTGCAGAAAAACTCTACCGCTATGTTGTCAATCCGCCTGTGGACGAACAGCTGACCCGAGCGCTGGATCAGTCGCACGCCGACCTGCCGACCATATGGCTATTTGGTAAAACCGGCGCAGGCAAATCATCGATCGTGCAGAGACTCACCGGTGAATCCCGCGCCGCGATTGGCAATGGCTTCATGCCCTGCACGCGCCAGTCCGACTATTTCAACTACCCGCCAGAGCAGTCGATAATGCGATTTCTGGATACTCGAGGTCTCGGTGAGGCGGGCTACGACCCGTCCCAGGACATCGAGTCACTCGGAACCAGCAGCCATGCGATCATGGTTGTGATGCGCATCCGCGACGCAGAGCAAAGCCCGGTTCTGAGCGGACTGGAACACATTCGTCGCGCCGGGACCGGCATCGCGACCCGGCAACTGATACTGGTGCACACCGGCGGTGATGAATTGCCCCCCGGACGCGACAAAGACCGGGCTATCGACAATCACCGGCGCGCGGTAAAAAAAGCCTGGGGCGAGGAGCTTGCCAGTTGCGTGGTCGACTTTGGCTTGAATCCGGATGGGGAGACCCTGGCCGACACCGGACAGGATGAACTCGAGGCGATGCTCAGTGAGCGCATACCCGAGTTGCAGCTATGGCTTGTCAAACGCAGCAACCGTGACGCCGAGCGTCAGAACTTCGAACGCCTGCGCAATGACGTGCTGTGGTACTCCGGCACGGCGGCTGCCGCCGATAGCCTGCCAATGGTTGGCATGGTCAGTGTGCCGGCGATTCAGGGCAAAATGCTGCACAGCCTTGCCGGCAAGTACGATACAGAGTGGGACCGCCGGACCTTTGCGGAATTCACCGCCGCCCTGGGTGGAGGCGCAGCTCTGCGCTACGGGGCCGGGCTCCTGGGACGTCAGATGGGAAAAATGGTACCGGTCTACGGGCAGGTCATTGGTACCGCAACCGCCGTTGCGACCACTTACGGGAGCACCTACGCCCTTGGCCGCGCAGCCTGCAGTTATCTTTACTACCGCCAACAGGGCGTTACAGACGTCGCCGCATCGACCAAGTCGCGCTACCGGGAGGCGCTGCTGGAAGGCATTGCGGTAGGACGGCAACGCTTTATGAAAAATCTCAGTTGATTCTCTGGCTGCGTCAGTTGCTGCGCGAGCGCAGCCTCGAATTCTATCTGCTGCTGGGCCTGCTGTGGTTATTGCCGGCGCTCGCCCTGGCGGGCCTGGGTGTGGTCTATCTGTGGCAACTGGGTTGGCTCTGGTGGTTTGGCATCGCCCTGGTAGCCCTGGCACTACTGACTACCGCTGCGCGACTGTTGCGCCAGGACAAAAAGGAGCCAGCCGATCCCGCCGAGCATCAAATCGAACCGCTGGCGGAGTGGTCGGAGCGCGATCGCAGCATTTGGCGTCGGTCGGTAGCGGAGATCGACGCCAGCCAACGGGCACTCACCCCCTGGGAGGCCATTCCCGACGCCATGCTGGATCAGGTCAAATTCGTTGCGCGCCAGTACCATCATCGCGAGCTGGAAGCAGAATACGCCTTCACGGTGCCGGAACTACTGCTGATGCTGGAGACCTGGAGCCGGGAGTACCGCGGCTACATTATTGACCAGCTGCCGCTGGCGCGACAGCTGAAGGTGTCCAGCCTCTTGCGCTTGCGCCGTGGCACCTCACTGGCGGGCAGCCTCTACCGCCGCACCGCACCGCTGATCACACTGGCCCGCGTGCTGATAGACCCCGGCGCTGCGGTAACGTCCGAGCTGCGCGCCAGGCTCTACGCCGAACTCGGAGACGGGCTGGGCGGCCACCTCCAGACCAACCTGAAACAAGCGCTGTTTGAACAGGTCACCCAGGTGGCTATCGAGCTTTACAGCGGGCGCCTCAAGCTCTCCGACACTGAACTCGCGAGCCACCGGGAGCGCCTGGGCGCTCCCGAACAAGTCACCGTACGACCCCTTTCGGTATTGCTGCTCGGCCAGGTCAATGCCGGCAAGTCCTCTCTTATCAACGCATTGGCCGAGCGCTATGTGACGGAGGTAGACACACTGCCAGCCACGGCAGGCTTCCGCCACGTTCGCTTCACTCTCAGTGACGACCTCGAGCTTTTTTTGGTGGACTCGCCGGGCCTGGATGGTAAGGATGAGACAGCGGCCAAGCTGTTACAGCAGGCTGTAAACTCGGACTTGATACTGTGGCTGTGCCAGGCTAATCAACCGGCAAAAAATCTGGATCGCGAATTGATAGAGCAGATCAACGGACATTTCGATGCGCACTTGCAACGCAAACCGCCGCCGGTCGTCTTGGTGACCACACACAACGATCAACTTCCGCCAGTCTCCGACTGGACACCGCCCTATCAGCTGGAACCTGCGGAAAAGCCCAAGGCCAGGGCGATGGTCGAGGCACTGAACTACAATCGCCAGATACTCGGGCTCGCGGACACAACGGCCATGGTGGCCATCGCGCTGCCACCAGAGGGGCAGGCCTACCATATCGATACGGTACAGAACCTCCTGCTGGAGCTGAGCCAGGAAGCCAGGGCGGTACAGTTAAACAGGGAACGGCTGGACGCTGCGAGAAGTGCCTCACTGGTCTCTGCAAGCTTGAAGACCATTCCCGGACTGCTTCGTGTCGGTTCACAGCTGTCGCGCAAGTCATCCAATCAGGCGACGAGGAAAATCAAGGGCAGCTCCGAACAATAGCGATCCGCTCAGCGCTATTGTTCGGAGCTGCCCTGGACAAAACGCCGGTGCATTATCATAATTTAAGGTCGCGCGCTGCGCCCGCGCTGCGCCCGCGCTGCGCCCGCGCTGCGCCCATTGCCAGCCACGATATCGTCGGCTGGTCCACGCACAAACTGACACAGAGGCATACGATCATGTTTGACCCAAAGGCGATCCTGGATCAATTCCTCGGGACCTCCGTTCCCGGTACCGAGGGCACTGTGCAAGAGGGCGCAGACCGACTCAGTGGTCTGGTGAAATCGAATCCACTGGCCAGTGGTGTAATCGCCGCTGCGCTTCTTGGCACCGAATCCGGACGTGATATTTCCGGATCCGCGCTCAAGGTCGGCGGTCTGGCAGCCATCGCTGGCCTGGGCTACACCGCCTACAAGTCGTGGCAGGAAGCTGAAAGTGGCAGCGAGCTGCAAGCACCTCCCCCGGGGAGCGGGTTCGCCCTCGACGACCCGGGCAATCATGACGAATTCATCCTCGCTCTGGCGCGGGCGATGATCGCCGCTGCCCGAGCAGATGGCCACATTGATGAGCAGGAACGGCACCTCATCAGCCAGCGGTTGCAAGGGGCTGGCATTGACGGGGAAGCCGAGGCTTTTATCTCCGCTGAGTTATCACGTCCTGTCGACCTGGACGGTATCGTCGCCTCGGCGAGTTCGGAAAGCCAGAAAGTTGAACTGTATACCGCCTCGAGACTCACTATCGACCCGGCCACGCGCGCTGAACGGGGCTATCTGGACATGCTCGCGGGGCGCCTGAACCTGCCAGATGCACTGGTCGACCAGATCGACGCTACTGTATCCGGTGCCAGACGCTGATTGTCCGCTAAATGCGTTTGCGCCGGATCGGGTTCGCAATCCGCAGCGAACGCGCTACCCTTAGGTCAGGTTCATTGATCTGGAGCTAGCCGTGACCAGAGCATCGCGCTACCTTGCCTTGCTGGTTTTTTCCCTGACCGTCTTCGGCGGGCATAAGAGCCTTGCTGAGACCAAACAGACAACACCGACCCAAGCGGCCGTACTCATTACCGGCGCCAGCACCGGCATCGGTCGCCACGCAACCGAAAAACTCGCCGCCAATGGCTATTTTGTCTACGCAGGTGCGCGCAAGGCCAGTGATTTGAAGGCGCTGAATGCCATCGAAAATGTTCAGGCGGTTCGCCTCGACGTTACGGTGCAGGAAGACATTGATGCGGCGCTTGCCACCATCAATGATGCGGGACGCGGGCTGTGGGGTCTGGTCAACAATGCCGGGGTCAACCTTATTGCCCCGCTGATCGAAGCAGATGACGCGGACCTGGCGTTCCTCTTCGATGTTAATGTCTACGGGGTGTTTCGGGTGACCCGGGCATTCGCTCCGCTGATCATCGAGTCGGGAGGGCGTATCGTCAACATCAGCTCCATCTCTGGCATCCTCTCAGGCGGTCTGCCCGGCTATGGCATGTACTCTATGAGTAAGCATGCGGTGGAAGCCTACACCGATCAGCTCGCCTTCGAATTGTCCGGGCTGGGTGTCGGGGTCAGCGGCATCGAGCCGGGCAGTTTCGCCTCCGAGATTGGCCGATCGCGCTGCAAACGGATGCTGGCAGACAACGCCAAAACAAGCTATCGCTATTACGCAGACGTCATGAAAACTTATCTGGACCAGTGCCGGGAGAGCCTTGCCGGCAAGGGAACCCGCAGCGGACCGCCGCCGGACAAAGTCACGGATGCAATCGAACACGCGCTGTTCAGCGAGCAACCGAAAGAGCACTATCTGGTGGTGCCGGATCAGTTTCAAGCCATGATCACCGTCGGTAAAAGCTTCGAGGAACTGCTGCATCTCAATCAGGACCAGCCGCACAGTTATACGCGGGCCCAACTCATCGAAATCATGGATGAAGAATGGGCCATTCTCAAGGGTGAGAAAAAGCGCGACTGGGGCGTAGACTGACGGATAGCGCCATGGCGCACAGGATGGACCTATGGTCAGCTTCAATGAAGCTATAAAACTCTTTTTCAGCCGTTATACCGACTTTCGCGGACGCTCCAGTCGTTCGGAGTACTGGTGGCCCTACCTGATGCATCTGGGGGTCACATTGACTCTGGGCGCAGCGGCCTACCTCAGCGGTATAGATCTGGAGACTGAAGAAGTGTCCACTACCGCGGCCATTTTTCTCACCCTGCTGATGCTCTACATGCTGGCCGTATTCATCCCCAGTGTGGCTGTGCTGGTGCGTCGCCTGCACGATATTGACAAGAGCGGCTGGTTGGCGCTGGCGATCATGGTCACAGGGCTGATACCCGCAATTGGGATTCTGGCGACCATTGCCCAGACGGTGGTCGGTTGTTTGCCGGGAACGCCGGGTAGCAATCGCTACGGAGAACAACCGGGCGTTACCATAACGGGGGAACCCTGAACCCGTGTTCGATGGGGACCTCTCCCATGACACTGTGCGGCGAGGCCGGCCCTGCCGGTTACAAAGGCCCGCGCCATTCACAGGGCTGACCCGATGCTTGACCGGCCTGCTGCTCATGGCCGTAATAGCATCCTCCAGAGCGGAAAGTCTGCATTATCCGACGGTGGCAGCGGACGTCAGTTTTGCCGCGGTCCTGGCGCTCCCCGCTGGCAGCCCTGCCGCGCGCTTCCATTACGGAGACTCACCCAGCCAGTTCGTTGAACTGTGGCTGCCAGCGGGGCGCAGCGGTGACGCGCCGGTGGTGATCTTTATCCACGGCGGATGCTGGCTCAGCGAATACAGTATTGATCACAGCCACCCATTGGCGACTGCACTGACCCAGCAAGGATATGCAGTCTGGAACATTGAATACCGCCGCAGCGGCGAGCCGGGTGGTGGCTTTCCCGGGAGTCTCGATGATATCCGCGCGGCCATTGCCTTACTGAGTCGGTCGCCACCGGCTGGCGTCGACAGTACCCGGACGGCAGTCGCCGGGCACTCGGCGGGCGGCCATCTGGCGCTGCTTGCGTCCGATGATCTGCCGGTCATCGGCCTCGCTCCCATCATTGACATAGCGGCCTATGCCCGGGGTGACGATAGCTGCAACGAGGCGGCCGTCCAATTCATGGGAGCAAAACCGGCCGAGCAATCACAGGCGTATCGGGCGGCTACACCGATTGTAGAACCTCGCGACACCGTGCTCATGGGCAGTCTCGACACCATCGTCCCGGCACAAGCACAATACCTGCCCACGGGTCGCGCGCACTGGTCGGCGGTGGGCCATTTCGACTGGATTCACCCCGGAACAACTGCCTGGACGGAATGGCTGGACGCCCTGCAGCAAACGCTGCCCGGCGCAAACCTCAAAACTCCGGACCCACCGTAATGTAAATCTGAAACGAATCGTCCGCATCGTCGAGTGGAAACCCCAAATCGATGCGGGCAAGGCCCACCGGGGAACGCCAACGCAGCCCCAGACCCACCCCGACCTTGGGGTCAATGTCATCAAAATCGTTGAATGCGTTGCCTGCATCCACAAACAACGCGGCGCCCCAATCAGGCAAAAAACTGTGTTCGTACTCGATGCTGCCAATCAGCTGGTGCTTGCCACCGGTGAGCGTATCTGCCGGGAACAGGGTCTCAAACCCGTAGCCGCGGACACTGCGTCCACCACCGGCGCGGAACTCGTAGTATTCCGGTAGTTGATTGAAGTTCACGCTCAGCACGGTGCGGCTCTCGGCCTCCGAATAACCGAGAGCACCACGCAACAGCAACCTGCCCCGCTCCCCCATCGGCCGAATGTGCCAGCTTGACAGCCGGGCCTGCCAAAAGTCGATATTGGAACCCAGTGCTTCGCTGGAACCCACCAGCGAAAAATTCAGATAGTCCCCGCTGCGAATAAAAATACGGTCATCGCTGCGACGCAAGCTCAGCCGGTAACCCGGTACCAGGGCCTCGAACTCTGGCGCCAGAGTTGCATAAGCCTCCGGCCCGATGCGATTAATAATAAAGTCCTGGGACTCACGAGGCAGGTTGCCAAAGAGCACCTCGAACACATCGTAGGTTTCCGTTACACCGCTCAGCCCAATCACCTGATCCAGGTTAAACCCACCCCAGTGCCTGCGCGGCGCATACCAAAGGGCCGAGAGTAAATTGGTGGCAATACGCGTCTCCCCGCCCTGATCGAGATCCACATCATCAAAGGACAGATCTTTGCTCTCGTGGCGCGCCACCAGTTCGATGCGGCTGCGCTCAAGTGGCTGCAGCGGGATAACGTAATTGAGGTTGCCGGCCAGCCGGTTGCGCTCCTGCACGCTGGTGCCCCCGAGCGTAAAGCGTTGCCCCCGCGCACCCACATGCCGGCGCGTCCAGTCCAGCTGCACCCCCAGCCCGGTATCAGTACCCCACCCCAACCGCCCGCGGTACCGGTTGGACTTGTAGGGCTGTAGTCGTATGCGCAGCGCAATGGCAGGAGGATCATCTCCGGTGGGTGGCATACGCTGAATATCCACCTCCTCAAAATGACCACTACGGCTCAGCACTGCACGCTGGCGAGACAAGGCCTCTTCACTAAAAGGCGCACCTGGCTCAAGCACCAGATAGCGTGCCAGATAATCGGTATCAAATCGCTCCTGGTCAATGCTGACCGCACCGAAGACGTATTGTGGCCCGCTATCGATCTGGAGGTAAATGGCACCACTGTATGCAGCGAGATCAACTTCAACCCGATGCCGCTGATAGCGGGCATCGAGGTAACCATGAGCTCTCACTGCTTCTATCAAACTCTGCTTGGCCGCCTCGTAACGCCGGTGGTCCAGCGAGGGGTCATGGCGCAATGGCAACTCTTGCGCCAGCAGCAGCAGCGCCGGGTCTTCCGCTCCCGAACCCAAAATCTCCACCTTTACATTGGCAATGGGCAGCTGCGTGCCCGGATCAATGTCGTAGCGGGCACGCCAGACCCCCCCGACAAAAGGCGGCGGTTGCAAGTCCGTCTCAAGCGCTGGGCGATAGTAGCCAAATGGCTCCAGAGCGGATGCAATCTCGGCGTCGGCCCGCGCGTGTAGCTCTCGAATTGCAGCGGCGCTCAGCCCGGGTCGCCCGCGTTGCTTTTCGATGCTCAGCGACGCGCGTACATTGGCCAGCAAATCACCATCGATCCCACTGATCTGCGACTCTATCTGCTCATCAGCGGCAGGCGCTGGGGCCGCTGCTGTCAGGCACAGCAAGGACACAATTCCAAAACAGCTCAAGAGGCTCACAAGCCGCCTGCCACCGCAATAAGAAACCGCCCGGGTGCCAGGCCGCGAGGCGCGGTGCATAAACTGCCGACTCAGGCCTGTCCGATACTGCCCCGCCGAGGGTCTGATATTCATGGACAGTTTAGCGTTCATGTGTGAACGTGAGGTTGATATTGTTGTCTGCCTCGCCCACATTGGCGCCCACCCCGTAGCGCGGGGTTATGGTGTAAAGCGTATTGAACTCACTGGTTTCCTCCAGCAGGTTGAACCCGTAGCCCACATACAGCTCGGGATGCAAATAGGTCCCGATGCTCAACACCGTGTCCCGATCCCCCGCTGAACGACCGGTAAGAAGGTAGGATTGCACCTCTGTAGGGTCTAGCTGTGGCCGCGAGAACAACACCAGGTTGGGCTTGTCCAGAGAGCCGGAAATCTCAACCCCGGCAGCGGTTATTTGTGGATCGTTATCAATCCATCGCACGCCGCGCAGCAGCAGGTTGGGCTCGGTCAGGGGCGCATTGTCGTACAGAAGTCTCCCGGTCTCGATTTCCAGGTCCTGGCCGAAGGCGCGAAACGTTCCGTCTTCGATGCCGAGTCGGCCATTGGTGATGGGTATCAAGTCAGCCTGTTGCGGTGTATTGGTAAACGCCAGTGCACCGACGATACGCCCTGCAAGCCCCAGCGCATTGATCTTGACGTCTTCGCCCATAATTACGGCCAGTTCACTGTCGATCCGCACCGGTGGGGCAACTACTGCAGGTGGCGCGATCAACTCTCCTGCCTCGTCGATCACGACCACATCAGGCGAGGCCAGCACTACGGTATCAGGCTGTGCTTCAGCCGTCGGGTCTTCAGCGACCATGCCGGGGGTGAGGCCCAGTTTCGGCGTCAGTCTGGCCTCGGGAATAAACACCCGCCCGCGCAGTGTGAGCAATTGTTCCTGCCAGCCGAGCTCGAGCTCCGGGGAGGCGAACACCTGTCCATCCGCGGTGTTATAGACCTCCAACAGATCGCCAGACACTGTGATCTCCGCCAGATCACCCGACAGGCCGACTCGCCCGTCCAACACCAGCTGTCCGGGCCCGGAGCGCAGGCCACCGGAGAGCAGCAACTCCCCCGGATGCGCCGGGTCGCCGCGAGCGCGCAGAGTGATATCGCGCAGTTCCAGCCCGGCCAGGGGGACGTTTGCCCTACCGTCAGCAAGGACCAGCTCACCGTTGAGCCGGGGTTGCTGCAGCGTACCTCCAAGCTGCATATCCGCCGTCATGCGACCCGCTGTGGTATCCAGTTCAGGCAGCAATGCCTGCAAGCCACTGAGATCATCGAGCCTGGCCAGAATCTGGCCGCTGAGTGGTTGCGGCTGGATCAAGGGCAGGCGATATAGGGCAGGCAGCTGGAGCGTGGCGGCGATCAGTTTGCGTTGTCCCGTGTCCAGACTCAGGTCAGTGCGCAGGCCGCCCTCATCAATAGTGATATCCAATACCCCACCATTATGGGAAATCTGCTCGACTGCACTGGCCCCCCTCAGCTCCAGAGCCCCCGGGGTGATATCGAGAATGGACCGCATCCGCAGCTCCCCATCGCCTGCGAGGCTTGCCAGTAAGGTACCGTTCAGCGCACCAGTCAGGCTGGGTAGAAACCGCGAGAGTGAGATGGATTGCAAGAGAGCATTGAGTTGCACGCCATCGCCCGCCACCCAACCACCACCGGCACAGAGTGAGGCATCGTCACTGGCCGATTGCAGACAGGCCTGTTCGAGGGCAAAGTCGCTCCCGGTAGCGGTCATGGCAACCGCGTGATCCAACTGCCAGTCACCATAGGCGGAACTGTCCACCCGCAGGGCCTCAAGCATCCCTGTCCAGTTCGCCCCTGCCGTGGTCCAGCCACCCGCAGCACGGGCGACAACGCCGTCTGTTGGGCTTAGCAGTTCAGCGTTGATCCAGTGGCCCTCGGTGCTGCCCCGGGCGTTGACCAAAACGCTGTCCAACATCACTTGCCCGCCCTGCTGCAGCTGCTCCAGGCGCAGTTTCAACTGCAGCGGGTCCGAACGGACGGTGCTCGCCTGCAAATCCAGAGTAAGCTGTGCCAGCGACAGGTCATCATAGCCAAGATCCCTGGCCTGCACTTGGGCCTGTACCCGGGGAGCCTCTACACTGCCATCGATACGACCGCTGGCAAGCAGATGACCTTGTGCCGCCGCCAAAAGCCGCTGTGGCGATGGCATTCGGGCACGCCACTCAAGCGCGATTGCGGGCGTCAGCTGGCCCTGCAGCTCGAGAACGTTATCGGCGTTGGATAATTGCAAAGACGTCAGCGCAAGGCCTCGGTCGTTGGGCTCAACCAGCGCGGTAAGCGCAACTTCCCTGCCGGCGATTTGCCCCGACGGTGTATTCAGTCGCAGTGTAAGCACCGGACCCTTGAGGGGATCGATATACCCGTCAGTTTTCAGGTTCAGGGTCAGCCTGCCCGGCAAGTCAGGCACCAGGCTCTCCGGGTTCAGCTGCTCTCCCCGCGCCTGCAGCCGCCACCGCAGCGCCGGGTTCCAGTCGACGCTGCCGTCCAGAGAGAGCTCGCCGCCCAGCAGGCTGCTGCTCAGTCGGCTCACCTGCAGACCATCGAGATTGCCGCTCGCCCTCCCCTCCCAATCACCGGCAGGCATTTCGCTACCGGCCAGGTTGGTAGCGAGGGATAGCGTATAGGCGTCCAGCTGCCCTTGGATAGCCAGTTCGCCCGCCGCACTGATGAACTGTGGGACAGGCTCCGTCAATGGCCACTGCAGATCGTGCCACTGCACAAGCAGGGCCAGTTCGGGGGTTGCTTTGTCGACCAGCTTCACGGTTCCGGCGAGGCTGAGCTCTGCCGGTGTTTCAGCAGGGCCCAGGCTGGCGTACTCAATGAGAATAGCGTCCCCTTCGCGACCCGCTTGCAAGCGCCCCTCCAGCACCAGACCGGCGGGAATGCCCTGCGCCTCCGAGGCCGTCAGGTCCGGCACCAGGGTATACTGTAGATCGACTGTTTCCCCATCCAACCAGCGGACTGCTCCCCGGGTCTCCAGCACCCCCTGCCTAGCGACCAGCCGGGCCATCTGCAGCTGGATGCCGGCCCGGTCTCCGACTGCCTGCAGCGACCATTGAGCATCGCCCACACCCGCTGACTGCACGCCGCCTGCGCCACTCAGTGAGTAGGCGTCCATCTGCCCCTGACTGGTCAGGGCCCCGGCGGCCAGCACCAGTGGCTCAGGCTCAGCGGCAAGGCGAATCTCCGGCCAGTTCAGTGCCAGCACCCAGCCGGGGCTGCCCAACAGGTCACGCAGCTCACCCTGCAGATTCACGGTGGGTTCGCCGCGTCCCACATGCTCTACACGCAGCTGGCTGGCATCGCCATCCAGTTGAAGACGACCACCGACCGGCCGGTCATCGAGCAGCGAGCCGTTCCACTCGAGTTCCAGAGCCATCGGCAGGCGTTCGCTCAGCTCGATACTTCCCTCTCCTGACAGCGCAGCCTGCGGCGCCCGCACCACGAGTTTTTGCAGCGCAATTTTACGCCCGTCTGATGATGCTGCCGCGCTGATCTCGTCAATATCGGCGACTATTTCCTGGTCGACCTGTACCTGCAGATTCCGAATCCGCAAATCTGACAGCCTGAAGTCCAGAGGTAAGGGTACTTCGTCGAGGCGCAGCGGCCCAGAGTCCTCAGTAGCCTCCTGTGAGCCTGCCAAGCGCAGGTCCACCCCGTCGAGGTGTAGATGGCTGATTTCCATAACACCCGACATCAACGCGGCGGACCGCCACCTCAGGCTCAGGCTATCGATACTCAGTTCAACAGCGGAAAGCTGCAGCTGCAGCCCCCGCACCTGAAGGTCACCCAACAGGGTGCCTTGTAGATCGCGCCAATTGACCGCGCCGACCGAAGCGTCGCGCACCAGGTCTGTCAATACGCGTGTGCCTTTGGCAGTCCCGGCAAGCGCCAGAATAACGGCGACAGTTATCACCAGCAGGAACGCCAGGCCCAGTAAAATGCTTGCAGTTGCAGAGGGCTTTTTCACCGTTTCTACTTCGCAGTTGCTGCTGTTTATTGTCTGTGCCCGGCCAGTGTCAGCGAGCGAACAGACGCCCCCTTTCACTTAGCGGTTGCATTCAATACAGTGACACAGTAAACATAGTATTGAGTCGATTGGATAATTGAAAGGTAGAACCCAATGAAACACCCTTATCTCTTTGCCGCCTGCCTCACACTTTGCACGGGGGTCGCAGTGGCGGTCGATTTCAACAAGGATGCGCTTAAAGCGATGCAGCAGGAAGGCCTCGATATAGTCGATCAGGAGAAAGGGTTTCGCGCCTTCTCGCTGTCGTCCAATCTGTGCCTGCATGCCGCGAAAATCGATAAACCGGGCGCAAACCTGCAAGTACAAAAGTGCAAGCCCAAATCCGACAATCAGAAGTGGCAGTTTGATGACCAGAATCGACTAACCACCAAGGGTGGCGTCTGTCTGGGGGTTGGTGGCAAGGTCAAGGAACCGGGAGCCAAAGCACAACTGCAAAAATGCGGGGGGGCCAAACACCAGCGCTGGAAGCTGGATGGGCAGGGCCGGCTGGTCAATGGCCTCGACAAATGTTTGCAGGCGAGCGCCAAGGGAAACGCAGGCGCATCGCTGGAGACCCGGCCCTGCGACAAATCAGCTGCCCAAACCTGGCAGTAATCCGCGGTGTCGCCAGGTTTACCGTTTTAGCTGAGTACCCGTATGAGTTACAGTGACGGCGATTACATCTCCAAACGGTGAACGATACCCGCCAGCGTGGGCTGGACGCTGCTTCCTGCATGCAGGTTGGCGCCCCGGCCACCGCACACAATAGCGGTGTACAGCCATCACGGGGAATCGCATAACCGGCGCTTTGGCCACAAGGAACCACTCATGGAAACGACTATTCTCACTCCAGTGCTTGCACTGATCACCTGGACACTGCTGATTTGGGCCTGGATGTATGCCCTGCGTATACCAGCGATGAACGCGGCAGGGCTGGACCCCGACGAAGCCAGACACCCGGGCTCACTCAATCAACTGCCAAGCTCAGCTCGGGCGGTTGCAGACAACTACAATCACCTTCACGAGCAGCCAACGATTTTTTACGCGCTGGTTTTTTATACGGCACTGGCGGGCAACGGCGATACCACGGCCGTCATGCTGGCCTGGCTGTATGTCGGCCTGAGGGTGGTGCATTCTCTGGTTCAGAACACCATCAACAAGGTGATAGTGCGTTTCGCCCTGTTCGCGCTCTCGACGCTTGCGCTGGTAGCGCTGACCGCGCTGAATCTTTTGGCTCTGGCCTGAACACCGATAGCCGTCGGGGGCCGGGATCGCCAACGCAAGCTCCGGGCCCTGGTGTACAGTGGCTGCAGCAACTCCCGGTGGACATTGCGCTGAGGCAATACCGGGGCTGGCTTTTACCGATATGAGGACTACACTAGCAGCACCAACCCATCTGAAGGAGAAAGCACTATGTTCAGTCACATCATGATCGGCGCAAACGACGTTGCCGCGTCCAAGCAGTTTTACGATGCCACCCTCGGGGTGCTGGGACACAAGCCCGGCGTTATGGATGAGAACGGCCGCTGTTTTTACTTCACCGACAATGGCATCTTCGCGCTTACCAAACCCATTGACGGCGAGGCGGCCAGCCATGGCAACGGCACCACGATCGGCTTTGCCGCAGCGGATACAGCTGCCGCAGACGCCTGGCACAAGGCTGGCCTTGCCAACGGAGGCACCGACTGTGAAGACCCCCCCGGTGTGCGTGAGGGCGCTGCCGGCAAGCTGTATCTCGCCTACCTGCGCGACCCCTCGGGAAACAAAGTCTGCACCCTGCATCGGGTAGCCTGATACACCCACCTAAAGGGCTCGTTGCTATTCCAATCGGATAGCCCACTCACCTGGCGCACTCTGCAACTAGCCATCGTGGCCACGGGGACTGGTATCACTGTCCCCGTAAAGCCGCCGGTAACGCTGTGTTGCCCAGGCGTTGTAGGCACGCTCTGCCAATGGCCGGATCACCGGCCATTGCAGGACTCGCCACAGCCACCCATACCGGGTGTATTGCCAGGCTGCCACATTGGCGTCGAGACCCACCAGAAACCTGCCATTGGCATCGCGAAAGTGCAGCTCTCGCAGCAATGTGTCGCGCGACGGCAGCGTTGCGTCGTGGACCTCGTGGATATCGCACAGGGCCAGACCGTCGCTGATCTCACGCAGGCGGGCCACCTCGCGGGTGCACAAAGGACACTGTCCATCGTAATACAAGCACCCATTGCCCTGATCTACCGCAACCTGGCGTGCCAAGTCCGGGTGACCGGTGTCTGGGTCCAGACTGTTTTGCTGTACGTTGTGTGTCAAGCAACCTCCCATTCCCTGTATCAACCATTGTCCCGCACCGGGTCAGCGGTCCAGGCCATCACTCGGTCCGCGCTAGACCGACATCGACTCAGCAGTAGGCTCTGCATCCAGACCGCGTTGATGTGATAACTACGGCTTAGCACGCAGGTCAGACCATTAGACACCCGCCGACAGGCTACCTGCCCCGCCAGGGTTCACAAACGTTTCCGAATATTGCCGGGGCCTGCACCCTCCATCAGCGCGAGAGCCGGCGAGCAGCGACGACGCGTTCTCTCGATGCCAAAAAAACCGCTGGGGTGCTGGGGGATGACCTCGCAGTCAACGCGAGCTTTGAGGCCATCGCCCGGTCAGTGACCGGTATCGAAGTGGTGGGACCGGTGATAGGCGGCATTACCCCCCTGCTACTGAACACCCTGTTTGGCATGGCGGTCGGCGCCCTGGCCCTGGGGATTGCCAAAGGGGCAGAGGCCTTGTTCAGGAGGCCCCAGCATCCGTGATCTCCAGGGCAAAACTGAGTCCTGCACGCCGCTGCAAGCGCTCGATCAAGCGTTCACCCATTGCCGGAGCCGGGGTGTAGAAGCCACCGGGAAGTTCAGCACAGTCCTCGACCAGACAGGCTGCACTCTCGGCGATCATCTTTGACGTACAGCCGTAGCCCGGGTCCATATCGCCTGACACCAGCGAGCGGATCTCGCGGCCGTCAGCCGTCTGGCCAATAAACAACACTTCGAAATTGCCGGCCTCGCGCACCGCCCTGGAGGGGCCATCGCCGGGACCCGGAGCACCCTCGCCCCGCAGCGGGTTCATTGAAGCCATAGCCTCCGCGATGGCTTTGCCCTTTTCTCCGGGGCCGGTGGCAAACATCTCGTCGTATTCAAAATCGACGCCGTAAGGATGGCCCATCAACGCATTGGAGCGGTGAATGTTTTTACTGTTGATCGTGGCCATGATAAAGGGTGTCACCCACTGACCAATCATCGGGTCTTCCTGGACGGTATCGCCGGGGGGCTGCTGAGGCCCTCGAAAGCCATCAGCCAGGCAAAAAGGATCGTTCAGCAATAGCATTAATGCCGGATCCCTTGCTACCAGGTCTTCGGTAGCATTGAGCGAGGCTGCGGTACCCCCTGAAAAAGCACCCTTCATCGACCGCACTCGGGCGTGAACCCGCTGACAGGGTACACCAAACTGCTTTTTGGCCTCATTCTGTAAGTGCATTACCCCGAGATCAAAGGGGATGGAATCGAAGCCGCAGCTGTGCACGATGCGTGCCCCACTGCGTGCAGCCTGGGCCTGGTGCGAAGTGATCATCTCGTGCATCCAGAGAGGTTCGCCGGTCAAATCGACATAAGCGGTACCCAATTCTGCGCAGGCGGCAACCAGCCCGGAGCCATGAATTTGATAGGGGCCAACCACCGCACAGATACAGTGCGCCCGGGCAACCATGGCGCGCACAGACTGTGGGTCATCGGCATCGGCGATCAACAAGGGTGTGTCGGGCCCGGCGCCGATTTCTTCCCTCACCGCCGCCAGCTTGTCCCGATTTCTCCCGGCCATCGCCCAGCGCAGTCCCAGACCGTTCTGGGCCACCATGTACTCAGCAACCAGGCGCCCGGTAAAGCCGCTGGCGCCATAGATGACGATGTCATATTCCCTGTTGTCGCTCATACTTCCCTCACGCTTGTATTGATTGTCATGAACCGATTCTGTGAACGCCTGCAGCTACGCCGGGTAAAGCGCTTCACGATGGCATTTGCACCAGCTCGAGCACGGTCCCGTCAGGGTCCTTGAAGCAAATGAAATGCGTGTCCCGCCCCCCGGGCCCAGCGACGGTGGCCGGCGCCTGGGACAGAAACTCTACCCCGAGAGCGCGCAGCGCAGCGGTATCGGCCGCGATGTCTGTGGTCGTCAGAGCAATCCGCCCCAAACCCAGATGATTCAGCGCCGCATAGGGCGGATCGCCATCCGCTGGTTGCTGCCACTCCAGCAGGTCAATCACAGACCCATCCCGGTGCTTCATCAATGCCCCGCGAAGGCGGTAAGTATCAAAACCCACCGCAGCCGCGACATCGGCGGCCCCGTCAGGGGGCACCGGCATCAGCACTTCGAAGCCGAGTAACTCGTAAAACGCTCGCGACCGCTCGAAGTCGCTACAGTTGATATTGACATGGAGCAAGCCGGAAATATTCATGTGGGATCCACGGGTGGCGGGGGTTGAATCATTAGCTTCTTGAACTTCAGTGACCAGGACTCAGGGCCAACCCACAAGGCGTAAAACAGGGTCTTGGCCATCGTCCCGCTGAGATAGCGCAACTTGGGGCGAGTGGCTGTGAGTGCGTGAACAATATCACCAACCGCGAGCGCTGGGTCCTGAGCGATCTTCTCAAGCTGCGGTGTATTCACTGTGATATAGCGCTCCAGCCAGTGCTCCGGCCAAGCCGACCGCCACGCCCCGCCGGGGTCGATGCGAGCCATCTCCTGCCAGGCCTTGCGGTGAGACTCGAAAAAGCTCATGGCCAGCGGTGTCCGCATGGTTGAGGGGTTGATCACACTCACCGAAACCTGCCAGAAAGACAGTTCAGCCCGCAGTGCATCGGCATAAGCTTCAAGAGCAAATTTGGAGGCGTCGTAGGGCGCGTTGCCCGGCAGGCTGACAATACCGTCGACACTGCTCACCAGCACGACCCGTCCCCGGGCCTGTCGCAGGCTCGCGAGGAGCTTTTGAGTGAGCAGCACCGGTGCATAAAAGTTGACCGCCATGGTCTGGCGATAGAAGTCGATGGGCTGATAGTCGGCGAACCCCGGCAGTACCACACCGGCGCAATGCACCAGGCCCCAGAGCGAACCCTCGCAGAGGGCATCGGCTTGCCCCGCCACCTGATTCACCGCTGCATCATCGCTAAGATCCAGACAGGGCGCCGCCCTGGCCCCCGCCACCAGGGCAGCGGCAGCACCATCGGGCGTTAGGCAGCAGGCGATGACATTCGCCTCCCGACTCACCAGCTCCGCGACCACCCCCTGGCCGAACCCCGAATCACAGCCGGTGACCAGCACCCAGCGACCGCTGATACTCTCTGAAGATCTGGAGCGCAGGGCCGCGACCAGTTTTTTGATCACAATCAGCGCCATAAAACACCAGACGATAAATCCTGTACCGGTGATCCAGGGCTGCAGGCCTTCCTGGACGTTGACCAACACTGTGGCCATCCTCGATTGCCCCGCTAATCTTATTAATGCCACTCAGTCTAACGAGCTACCGATTGACTGCAACTTTTTTCGCCAACAGCCAACTCTAGGGTACCCAGTGACGATGATTAGGGTACACTTTGCTCCACGGCCATCACCTCACACCCGGTGACAGATGCCGACACTAAAACAATAATTCAAACTGACAACAGGTGTTACCGATGCGCAGACCTTGTGCGGCGGCTTTGTTAGCTGCGGCTTTCATGCCGTGGACAACAGCGGGCTTGGCAGACGACAGGCCCTCTCCCGCGTCCGATCAAACCGCTGACAGCACCCCTGTCATAGCGTCCGACAATGAATCATCCGGCAGACAGCAGACAGACGCTGGCGGGGCGCCGGTGCTGGAAGAGGTGCTGGTCAGCGCCAGCCGCCGGGTAGAGAGCTTGCAGGACGTACCCATGTCGGTGTCGGCTTTTTCCTGGGAGTTCTTTCAGGACGCCGGCGTGAATTCACTTGCTGACCTTGAGCAATACACGCCCAATCTGCGCATCGATACGGCAACAGATTCGCGCTCCACCGTGATCCGCATTCGCGGCATCGGCTCCGTAGGCAGCAATTCAGGTGTGGACCCCAGCGTCGGTGTATTTATCGACGGCGTCTATCAGGGACGCGCCGGCATGAGCATCGGAGATCTCGTGGATGTCCAGCGGGTCGAGGTTCTGCGCGGCCCGCAGGGCACACTCTACGGCAAGAATACCTCGGCCGGGGCAATCAGCATTCACACACGTCTGCCTACCCAGGACGCTGCCTCGATGCTGGAAGTGGGCTATGACAGCAATGAAAAAGCCGAGATCAGGGGTATGATCAACCTGCCACTGGGTGCCACCGGACATGCGCTTCGCCTCTCCGGGTTTGGGATAGAAGGGGAACACCAATTCGACAATACGTTTTCTGGCCAGGGTCTCAACAACGCCGGTAAATACGGCGCGCGAGCACGGCTGCTATTTGACCTGGATACTGCGCAATCCGACAGTGGCTTCGGGCAGTTCGTCATTACAGCGGACTACACCCGCGAGGATACCGAATGCTGTGCCTTCGCGGTAATGGACTACAACGGTCTGTCTTCACTCAACGCGCCATCGACTCGCAACCCGTCGGCCCAGTGGCAGGCCGCGCTGGGCGACAACGCCCTGGGCCAACCCATATTGGACTTTAACGCCTTCGAGAACAGCGAAGGGTTTGCCCCTCCCCGGGCGGATCCATTCAGTGACGATTACTGGTTCGACGACGAACTGAAAAATGAGGTCGAGATGGGGGGAGTAGCGCTAGAGTGGCAAACCGCGCTCGCCAATGGCAGCACGGTGGACTTTATCAACGCCTGGCGTCACTACAGCTCGGACAGTGCATTCGACGGCGACTTCACTGCCTACAATGCGGTGACATCCAGCACCCAGGTCGACCTCGACCAGTACTCCTCTGAGTTGCGCCTGACCTCGCCAGGAGACGAGTTGTTCGACTACCAATTCGGCCTGTACGCCTACTATTCTGAATTTGATTCGGTTGGCACCTTCACCCAACAACCCAGCCTGGTGCACAACGTCAGCCTCGGCGGTGACCTCACTCTGGGCACGCTGTTCCCCGATGGCACCATCAACGTCGACAGCAACGTTTACACAACCACCAGCTACGCCGCCTTTGGCCAGATCGTGTGGAACTACAGCGAAAAGCTGAGCGCCACCCTCGGCCTGCGGTACACCTATGAGAAAAAGGAGCGTGAAGGATCACAAATCACTACCCCCAGTTTCCCACTGGATCTGCCTCCTGTTGCCGGTCCGGACCTGTATCTCGATGACAGCCGCAGCGACAGCGACATATCGCCGGCACTTAATCTGCGCTATTTCTTCACCGGTGACCTGATGGCCTACGGGTCAGTAAGCCGGGGCTTCAAATCAGGCGGTTTCAATCAACGGCGGGAAGTGTCGACCTCCAATGGCGAGTTTGATGAAGAAACCGCCACCAATTATGAACTGGGCTGGAAGACGTCTCTCCTGGAACGCAGACTGCAATTCAATGGCGCTCTGTTCTACGTAGATTACGAGGACTTTCAGTCGCAGACCTTTGACGGGTCCTCTGTCAGAGTCACCAATGCCGGTAGCCTGGAGAGTTACGGAGCCGAACTCGAGCTGGTCTATATACTATCCAGGGACCTGACCCTGGGGACCGCCGTCGGCTATACCAAGGCGGAATACGACTCCTTTGACAACGCCCAGTGCACTGTGGAGCAAACCTTCCATCAGTACTACATTATTGACGCCGCCCAGGGAGGCTCCCCGGGAACCAACAGCAGTTGCAGCCAGGACCTGGCAGGAAGACCGCTGGCCAATGCCCCGGAGTGGAACGTCAGCTCCTATCTTGAGTACGATCTCGACCTCAGCGACAGACTGCTGGCGATCATGCGACTGGAGCACAGTTTTATTGACAGCTTTTATCTGGAAGAAGATCTGGACCCGCACCTGAAAAATGATGCAGTCAATCTCATCAACCTGAGGCTGACCCTGACCAATGCCAATCGGGACTGGGAAGCCATTCTCTGGGGGCGCAACCTGCTCGATGAAGAATACTATGCGTTCGGCCTTGATATTCCAACCCTCGGTGGCTACGCCGGGGTCGTCGCCCCGGAAGCGACGATAGGCCTGACGCTGCGCTACCATGGACGCTAAAAGGTCTATCGTGCACAGGACTCAGGAAAACACTATGGGACAGCCACAAGCAGCACCACAGCCGCCAGCGGCTGACTTTCATCGCGGGTTCGACGCACTGGAAGAGGAACACTGTGGCTGGGTCGACTCAATTCGGGGCACGCTGCCAAAGGACCTGGTCGGCACGTTTTTTCGCAATGGCCCCGGCACCATGAAAGCGGGCGAACAACAGTACGGGCACTGGTTCGACGGGCCCGGAATGATCAGCGCCGTCACCTTCACCCAGGGGCGGGTGCACTTCAAGAATCGCTATGTACGCACACCCAGATACATTCAGGACCAGGAAGCAGGCAAGATCTGCTCCCGCGGATTCGGCACCCAGATCGCCGGAGGCCTGAGGGCAAACCTGCTGCGGCCAATGGCCAACCCCGCGAACACCAGCGTTTCATGGCACGGCGAGAAATTGTGTGCCTTTTATGAGGGAGCCCAGCCCTACCGGCTTGACCCGGGGACTCTGGAAACCGTCGGCATAGAGTTGTACAGCGGCGCATTAAACGCTGTCAGAACCATGAGTGCCCACGGCAAGATCAACCGCCGGACAGGGCATCAGATCAACTTCGGAGTAAATATTACCGGCCTCGGCCTGCGCGGCTTCAAACCCGCGCTGGATGTATACGACATTGACCCCGCTGGCGGAATCAAGCGAACCTGTCGAATTCCTTTGCAGGGCTTCCCTTTTTTACACGACTTTGGGCTCACCGAAAACTACGCTCTCTTCCTGCTAAGCCCCCTGTCGATCAGTCTCGCCGGTCCGCTGCTCGGCACCAGAACGCTGTGTGAAACCATGGACTACCAGATGGCCAGAACGTTCATGGACTAATTGTAGATTTACGCACAATGACGCTGGTTCAGCGATTCGAGATGCCGGCCGCCATCGTTGTCCACTTTGCCAATTCCTTCGAATCGGGCGATGAGATTGTCACCGATTTTATTCAGTCCTCCGATATCGGCAATTTTACCGGTATCACCGACGTGTTCTCTATCGACCGGGTGACCGGCGGCCCCCTGCTGCGCTACCGCTTTAATGTCAAAACCGGCGCCATCCATCACGAGCTCTATCACCACACGCCCGCGGGTGAATTCCCGGCCTGGAACACGGAGTACACTGCCAGTCGAACCCGCTATGTTTACTACGTCGCAGCAATGGACAATGGAACCCCTTACGCTTTTAACGCCCTGGTCAAGCTCAATACTGAAACAGGTCAGTGTGAAACCGCCGACTACGGTCCGAACCGCTATACCTCCGAGGCCCTGTTCGCGCCCCGAGCCGCAGCCAGATCAGAAGACGATGGCTATATGCTGTCCTTCGTTTACGACGCGGAGACTCACAGAACCGAGGTCGTGATACGGGACGCCCGGCAGCCCGAAGACGAGATTGCAGCCATTGCCCTGAACCATCATGTGCCCTTTGGTTTCCATGGTCACTTCACTCCCGAAGTTTTTATCGACAGTTAGAAACCCTGCACCTGGGCAAGCGTCTCCCGAGCACACCGAAATGCGCTGACCGCCTGAAGCACTTTACAATGATCGGGAATGAACTAGACTTTTCCTGTGCGTCGAACCTCCAAGGACAGTGGCGAAAGGCGAGTCGCCCAAGACAATCACCAGACCGGAGCAATCGAGTATGGGTAGAAACATTTTCTATATTATCGGCGTGATCGTGGTCGTCCTGGTGGTACTCAGGGTGCTGGGTATTGCCTGACGAAGGGCCGACGATTTGCAGGCTGTAGCACTGCTCAGAGCTGACTTTCAGGGGCAACCCGCAGCATTAAGGCCGTAAAACGCTGCCACAGCGTGGTTTGCGGCGCGTGGGTTTCCACCACTTGCTGACCGCCAATTTCAGCCTTCCAGACAGTGTCACCGTTTTCGTCCAACGATACGCGATAGGCCCAGGTGGGCAAACTCCTGAGAGAGCGCTCCCTCAATTCCTCAACCAGTACGGATGATTCAATCAGCAGGCCCATCTCGGTATTTATCGCGATAGAGCGCGGGTCAAGGTTGAGGGACCCCGCAAAAATTTGCTTGCCATCGATCAGTATCGCCTTGGTGTGCAGGGTCAATATACCATCACCCCCGGCGTCCTCCTCACTTTCCGGCTCAGCCCTTGCGGCATCCGCCCGCGCCTCCCACAACTCAACACCTGCCAGCAGCAGATCCTTCCGGTAGCGACTGTAGGCGGAATACACCGGCGCATGATTATTGGTCGCCAGAGAATTAGTGACCACCACTATTTTCACTCCCCTGGCGATCAACTCCTCAATGGCCTTCACGCCCCCCTTACCCGGAATCAGGTAAGGGGTGAAAATGATAACTTCTTTTTTTGCGGCCGCGAGGGCTTCACCCATGTCCCTGGCAACCGCTTGTTGTTCCCGCGAAACCTTGACCAGCAATTTATCCGGATCATCGGTAATCAAACGCCCCTCGGCGATATAAGGCGGCAGGGACTTCGCATAGAATTGTTGCATCAGTTCGGTGTTTATGGCGTCGCCGTAGATAGTCTCACCGGCCTCGGCCATCTCTTCGGTGATCAACTCTCGCGCCTCATCCGCTTTGTGCTTGTTAACATCATCAAAAAGCACAGCCATGGGTATGGCCAACTCGTGGTTCCAGTACCGGTCAAATTGCCGTGAAACCTCGGTGACGACCGGGCCCGCGGAGAGCATATCGAAGTCGATAAAATTGCTCTTGCTCTCCAGCTGAAAATACTCCACCGCGATATTGCGACCACCGACGATCGAGATCTGATTGTCAACGGTGAACGATTTGTTATGCATTCTGCGGTTGGCGAGGGAAAATCGACCCAGATAATTGAGCCAATAAAAGCCCGAGCGCGAGATCGGATTGAATATGCGCAGTTCAATATTGGGATGCTGATCCAGCATGGCGAGATCCACATCATCCACGGTGGTAAAAACGTCGTCCAGCAGCAATCGCACCTTGACCCCACGGTCTGCGGCTTGCATGAGCTTGCCGGCGAAAACCAGACCCGCGTTATCAGGCTTCATCAAAAAATACTGTGCATCGATGGTAGCCCGCGCGGAATCCATCAGCGCCAATCGCGCACCAAAGGCATCAAACCCGTTAATGAGTGGATAAAAGCCGTTGATGTCGGTGCGGCCACCCAGCCAACCATCCGGCGTGGGCGCTTTCAACAGTGGAGAGCTCGGGTCTATGGCATAGGACGGGGTCTTGGGTACATCCAGCGGCACCGAAGCGCAACCGGTGATCAACAGCAGTGCGACGACGATACCCAGGCAACCGGAGGAATGAACCTCACTTGCTGTCCGTAATCTGATCACTTTTCTCAACTCCCCCTACCCGCCCAATCCCTTTGAACCCGCTCGACTCATTTAACCCGGCTTACTTGCTCCGGGTCAACAATGGGCTTGCCAGGTCACACTGGCCTCTGGGGTCCGGCACGCGTGAGCGGATAAACTGGGCAGGATCACAGCTTGGCAACTGGCTCGGTGGGCTTGCCCACAAACCGGTGCACCACCACCAGAATAGTGGCGGCGCTGGGCAACAACAACCACCAGGGGATACCGTAGCCGGCTGGCACCGTACAGATGAAGACGGCCACTACGCCACCTAACAACGCATAGGGCAGTTGTGTGGCAACGTGATCCATGTGGTCGCAACCGGTGGCCAGTGAGGACAGCACCGTGGTGTCCGAAATGGGAGAGCAGTGATCTGACCATACCGCGCCACAGAGCACACAGGCGATGCAGGAATACAAAATATGCAGATGCTCGGCATCGGCGATCTGGTTCGCTTGCAGCACCGCCCAACACAGTGGAATCACCAACGGCATCAATATCGCCATGACGCCCCAGCTGGACCCCGAGGCAAACCCGGCGCCGGCTGCCAGTGCAAACACAATCGCGGGCAGTGCATAAGGTGACAGAGTGTCCCCGAGGATAGAGATCAGATACGGGGCGGTCTGGAGGATATTGGTCACATCGGCAATCGCCCAGGCCAGCACCAGCAGCAACAGGCCGGTAAGCATAAAACGGGCGCCCACTACCCAGGCCTCCACCGTTTCGTTCAGCGACAATAGCCCCTGACCCACTGACAGGATAAACGCTGCGATACAGGCCAGCAACGATGCCCAGATCAGCACCACATAAGTATCGGCGCTACCCACTATCTCCTGCACCGAATCGCCACTGCCACTGATATACATCCCGCCGACAACGCCACCAATCAGGCAGCCGATGGGCAACAGCGCATTAATCGCTCGACAGCGGACACCCGTCTTATGGGCAAAGTCATCCATCTGCTGATCGGTGGGCTGGCCTGCATCCGCTCGAGTCAGGGCGCCCGTCTCCCTCGCCCTCACCTCGGCCCGGTGCATAGGACCAAAATCCTTGCCTGTCAGCACCACTAGAAACACAAAGAAAATCGCCAGAAAAGGATAGAAGCTATAGGGAATCGACTGCAGGAACAGTGCATAGGCGGGCATGGTAATGCCCTCTATCCCCTGCAAGGCCTCCTCTATCAAGCCCACCTGAAAACCGATCCAGGTGGTGATAACGGCGACCGTGGCAACCGGTGCAGCAGTCGAGTCGACCAGATAAGCAAGCTTTTCCCGGGAGATTTTCAGGTGGTCGCTGACCGGGCGGGTGGCATTGCCCACTATCATGGTGTTGGCATAATCATCAAAGAATATCGCCAGACCCAAACCGGCGATCACGGCCTGCCCCCGTCTTGGCGTTTTGGCGATTGGAATCACCCGATTGACGATTCCCAACATACCTCCATTGCGCGAAACGATACCGACCATGCCCCCGATCAATAGCGTAAACAGCATGATCGCGCCGTGGTCCGGGTCGGTCATGGCACCCAACACATAAATGGTCATGGTGTCGAAAACGCCGCTCAACGCCCCGGTCCAGGTCATCCCGTTGATCAACCAGGCCCCCAACACCAGGCCGATGAACAGCGACGGAATCACTGCACGCAAGAGAAACGACAGCAGTATCGCTATCAGCGGTGGGAGCACCGACACCCAACCGGGGATCACCGGCACCGAGCGCTGCTCGATCACCTGACCCTGTCGCATCACCGACAAGTCCGCTGTGCCACGGTGTTGCTTGAGCACCTCCGCTCTAAGCAGGTTGTCGTCAACTGTCGCCGCAACCGGCTGTCCATCGACAAGCAGGACAAGCCCCTCGGTATCAGCCGCTTCGACTGACACCGCGGCGGGCACACCCGCCAGCATGACCCTGGGAGCTTCCAACAGAGCCCCTGACGCCTGCAATAGCGCGCTGGACAGAGAGAGCAACAAAAAAACCGGGATTCGGATAGACCTGAACATCAACTGCAAGCCCTGCTTATTATTGTTTGGAGTTGGATCTTATAGTACCGCATTGCCGCGGTGCGGTGCGGTGCGGTGCGGTGCGGTGCGGTGCGGTGCGGTAAACCAACGGTGAATCCGCGCTGGCGCCTGGAACAAACTGAGCACGAGGGTCCGCTCATTTGATAAGCACAGACTCTCCCGCGCAGGCAGGATAGCCCCGACAGCCAGCGGTGGTGCTCACTGGTCGTGCTGCTGCAGCCAGTCAATGATTGCTGCGTTGACCAACTCCGGTTGTTCGCGATGCAAAAAATGTCCGGCTCCGGAGATCCGGGTGACTTTCATCCCTGACGGAAAGTCTTCCGCATACATCATCCGTTGAAACACATGACTATCGATACAACCATCCTCGGCTCCGGTCAGGGCCAGGGTGGGCACGGGGACCTTGAACTGCGCCGCTTCTCGCGCCGCGCTGCCAAGTGGCATCGACCGAATAGCCAGAGCGGCTCGGTAATAGGCCAGGGCTGCCGACCCGACGCCGGGTTGGCGAAAACTTTCAATCACATTGTCCAGGGTCTCTTCAGCAGGCTCCCACCCGGGGCTCCAGTCGCGCCACAGCTGGCGAATAAATGCATAGTCATTGCGTCTCAGATGCCAATCCGCTAGGCCGCGCAGCTGGAAATACAGCATGT
The DNA here is from genome assembly GCA_963840725.1 of uncultured Gammaproteobacteria bacterium. Lineage (GTDB taxonomy): Bacteria > Pseudomonadota > Gammaproteobacteria > Pseudomonadales > Halieaceae > CAVWDU01. The sequence continues at coordinate 550,647 of CAWIZY010000004.1, forward strand.
ACCACGACAGCCGCAGCTGACGGGCGTGCCGTGGCGTTTGGGTCAGAAAACGACCCGAGTGCGGCACAGCCATAGTGACCAGGCTACGAAATCGCTCCGGGGCGGCCGCTCCAGCAACATAGGCGATTGCGGCTCCCCAGTCGTGGCCGATCAGGTGCGCGCGCTCAGACTGCAACTCGTCGAGAAATGCCAACACATCCTTCGCGATGGCTGCCAGTGAATAGTCCCCACCCTTGGGCTGGGAGCGGGGTTCGTAGCCCCGTATCTGCACTGCCACGGCCCTGTATCCAGCGTTTGCCAGCGCTGGCAACTGCTCGCGCCATGATGCGCGGTTGTCAGGGAAGCCGTGCAGGCACATTACCAAAGGACCACTGCCCAGGGTGCTGGCACTGAAACGCAATGGACCGTGGTGCAGGGTCAGTGACTCCATTGCAGAGCCCTGCGGATGCGAGGACGCTGCTTCGAATTTGCACCTGCGGTGTCGGTGCTGCTGGCGGGCACCTCAGGCATCATCGGCGTTAATTCCCTCATGCGGCCATTCCAGGTTGCCCGAGTGGGTCACGGCACCATGACTGGCCGGCCCGACGCTGGCGACATATTTCTGAGCGTAACCCGCTTTGATCATATAGCCTTTGCCACTGCGATCAGAGGCCTGGTAGCTGGCACGACGCTGCTCCAGCGTCGCTTCGTCCAGGGCGAGGTGCAGACTCTTGTTGGTGAGATCAATCTGTATGCGATCACCGTTCTCGATCAGGCCCATTAAGCCACCGAGAGCCGCCTCAGGGGTGACATAACCGACACAAAAGCCGCGCGACACCCCGGAGAACCGACCATCGGTAATCAGGGCAGTGGTTTCGCCCTTACCCATTCCGTACAACAGCGCCGTCACTGTGACCATCTCACGCATACCGGGGCCGCCCACGGGACCCTCGTTGCGAATAATGATGGCATCTCCGTCTTCTATTTCGCCAGCGAGCAGACCCTTCAGACAGTGCTCTTCAGACTCATAGACACGCGCGCTGCCGTCAAAACTGTCGCGGTCCAGCCCTGCAGTTTTGATCACCGCCCCCTCCGGCGCCAGGTTACCCCGCAGTACGGTCAGGCCACCCGCTTTGGTGCGCGGCTGGGTAATCGATACCACCACGTCTCCATCGGCATCGGGGGCGTCTGCAAGGGCGTCTTCCAGCGTCGTGCCATCCAGGGTGAGACAGTCGCCGTGCAGATAGCCCCCCTTGAGCAGCTCCTTGAGTAGAATCGGCACCCCACCCACCTCGTGCAGATCAGCATAGAGGTATTGGCCGCTGGGGCTCAGATGGGTAATTAAGGGCGTGCGCTCAAAGACCACAGCGACGTCCTCGATGGTGAATTCAATACCCACCTCGTTGGCAATCGCCGGGATGTGCAATGTGGCGTTGGTGGAACCGCCGGTTGCCGACACTGCGGCGCAGGCGTTTTCCAGGCTTTTACGGGTTATCAGGTCGCGAGGTAACGGATAATTGGCAAGTACGGCCTTCATCAACTGCCCGCCGGCACGCCTTGCCATTGCCTGGCGTTGTGAAAATACTGAGGGTATGGTGCTTGAACCCAGCGGTGCGAGCCCCAGCACTTCGGCCACCATACCCATGGTGTTGGCCGTAAACTGCCCCGCGCAACAACCCGATGCGGGCCAGGCCTTGCGGGCCAGGGCTTCCAGCTCCTCCGGCGTGGAGTGACCAGCAACCAACTTACCGGTCTCCTCAGCGACAGTCTTGATCTCAGCCGGCTTGCCTTTGTATCGGCCCGGTATAGCCGGACCGCCATTCAGAAAGGCCCCGGGCAGGTTCAGCCGCGCCAGCGCCATCATCATGCCGGGGAAATTTTTGTCACACGCGCCGATACAGAGAAGACCGTCGTACTGATGCGCGCGCATGACTACCTCAATGCTGTCGGCAATGATCTCTCTCGACATGAGGGAGAAATGCATGCCGGTATGGCCATTGACCAGTCCGTCGGAGACCGAGATGGTAGTAAATTCCCGGGGGGTGCCGCCGCCTCGGTAGACACCACGCACCGCGTGCTCGGCCACCTCCTTGAGGCGCATATTACAGGGGCTCATTTCTCCGTGGCTGGAAACGATGCCCACGAAGGGCTGCTCTATATCTTCGTCGTCCAGCCCCATACCCCGCAGAAAGGCGCGCGCGGCGGCCTTGAACGGTCCTTTTTTCATGACATCTGATCGATACTTATGCAAACCCGTCGTTTTATTTGCTGTCATCGCCCTGGTCTCCCGTTTATCAGGTTTTGGCTTGTTAGTGCTCACGCCGTGATTGCAGTCAGTATGCGCAGTGCCGCACAAGCGCCCCCGTAGCCATTGTCGATATTGGTCACCGTCAGTCCCGAGGCGCAGCTGGCCAGCATCGCCCCGAGGGCGGTCCGGCCACCCTCGGCAGCACCGTATCCGACCGAGGTCGGCACGCCGATCACTGGCGCTTCCACGAGGCCCGCCAGCACCGTTGGCAGGGCGGCATCCATACCGGCAACCGCGATCACCACCCGGGCCTGGCGGATTTCGTCCAGGCGATCCATCAAGCGCCACAGACCGGCCACGCCGACATCGGCAATGTACAGTGGTACCTCACCACTGAAACTCAGTGTCCGGGCAGCCTCTCGGGCCACCGCTGCATCCGAGGTACCTGCGGCCACAACCGCCACCCGCCCACGACCGGCGGCCGGGTGTTGATCGGGATAAAAACCGGTGCGGGAAAGCGAATCGTAGTCGAGTTCCTCACGCCACCGTTGCGGCATTTCATTGAACTGCGGTTGTTCAAGCCGGGTCAGCAACATACGCGCGGATCGCGCCTCGACCTGCTCCAGTATTTCGGTGAGATGTGCAACCGTTTTGCCGGCGCAATACACGGCCTCGTCGAGCCCGACCCGGCTGCGGCGATTGAAATCCAGCTGAATGTCAGAGACCTGGGTCATGGCTGAACGTCGCCATCTGTCAGGGGCTTGTGCAAAAAAGCGCTGCCGTTTCGGTAGGATTTAAAACTGAGCGGGTACTGGCAATTTGCCGCCTGCATATAGGTGTCGGCGGTCGCGCGCGACAGCTCTTGATAGCACAGGCCGATGGTGGCGGTTTGTTCAAAACAGACCTCGCAGACTTGTTGCAATCGTGCCGGATCAGCAAGCACCCTGCTATGCGCAGTCATGCGGCCTTCGCTGGATGTCGACTAACTGACTTTTCGGGTCGGTCCATTGTCGCAGGAATCAACCGAAGCGCTTCTCGTGGGCCCGCAGCCGTGAGGAACAACTGTCGAGAGCACGACGGACCCGGGTCGCTATAGACGGTCCGTCATTTTTTTGTGCCGTCAATGGCGCCGAATGGGCGGCACAGAGATTCTCGGTGTCACCCCAGTCCTCGACCAGCGTCTCGGCCCACTGGCGAAACTCAGCCGCCGCCCCCTCACGTTTTTCCAGAGCCATAGACAAAGTAGGGTGAAAGCTCAGCACATCCCTTTTGCCGAGCAGCCCTAGCAATCGCGGCAATTTGATATACATCAGGGTATCGTCGACATGCAGGGTCGCCGACCTGCGGTGCAGCGCCAGCACCGAGGAGAAGTGCACCTTTTCATCGCTGGCAATAAAGTCGACTCCAGCCGGCACACTGAAGTCAAAATCCTCGCCATAAAGCGCATGCATCTCCGGGTCCTCACTCAAAAGCGGATCCCAATCAAGATCGGGAAACCGTTCGTGGTGCCTGGCGGTCCCGTAGAGCCTGGCGCCGGGATACTGCTGCGCCATCGCCTCGACGTGGATCGTGTGAAACGGATGCAAATTGATTATGGCTTCTATACGACTGATGTCGCCGACGATAGCTTCCACTTGGGCCCGAAGCTCCCTGGAGAGGGTATACGCATCAAGAAATACGAACCCCCCGCTGGCCAGTTCCACCAGTGAGGTCTGAGTGCCGATATCAACGACACCGCCGATTTTGAATGAGCCCCTGATATTCCAGAAGTTCTCGGCAATAGGAATTATTTTGTCCGCCATAGGGTTCTCCGATAAAGATCCAATATGATCCAAACCCCGCTGCGGTGCAACTTACAGGAAGCCGCGTTACTGCCGGCAGCCACGCTGTCGCGGATGGCGGTTCCGCAAACCGACGCCCGCGACCGTAGTCGGTATCACTCGACATTTTACAGCAGGGGCAGTTCTGCTATTGTGCGCTCAATCAGCGCGGAAGCCAGCGCCTTGGAGAGCGACCGCCTTGTGAAGAAACTGAACCAAGACAATAATTTCCACTACTTCACCTTGTCGCTGGTCACACTGCTGCTGTGCGCCACCTTTATAGGCCATGTGCCGGACGGTTTTGGCGGTCTGGTACTGCGGGTACTGGTCATGCTGACGGTTCTGGTTGCCTATCTCAGTCTGAACTTCGGGGTCAGGTGGCGCCGTTTCGTTATGGTCATGGCAGCGATACTCTTCCTGTTGAACCTGCTGAATGAAAACGTCAGAATCCCCTACCTTGCTGTGATCGACCTGATTTTTACCCTGATATTTTTCATTGCCGCTGCCGCGTTCTCGGCCCGTCAGGTGCTGCTGTCCGGCCGGGCCAACAACAATACCCTGGTCGGTTCCATGGCGATTTACCTGCTGCTGGGATTGATCTGGGCAACCCTCTATTTGCTGGTGCTGGAGTTCATCCCCGACGCATTTAACGGCATCGAGTATCAACACTGGTCGGATAATTTCAGCACCGCACTTTACTTCAGTTATAGTACCCTCGCCAGTCTGGGTTACGGCGACATTTCACCAACAGCTGAAATAAGCCGCACCCTCGCCTACTTTGAGTCAGTCTGCGGGGCATTTTATCTTGCCATTGTCGTCGCCAGCCTGATTGGCGCCCGCTCCGGCCACAACGCCGACCACTGACCCGTCACAAGGACTGCCAAGCATGGCCACGGTAGATAAAGATGGCGGCTACGACCGCCAGTTCGTACGCAACATGACCGAGTCCGCGCTGCGCATTAGCCTCATTGGCCTTCTGCTGGTAATGGCTTACGACATCATCCGACCTTTCGTGATACCACTGGTATGGGGTGGCATCATCGCTATCGCCGCCTATCCCATCACCCAATGGCTGGCTGGGCGTCTGGGCGGCCGATCAGGACCGGCGGCGGCGGTCGTCTCACTGGTATTTATCCTGGCGCTAGTGACCCCCTGCTACCTGCTCACTGATTCGCTGCTGAGCGCTGCCGCAACCATGGCTGAAAAAGTTAACGAGGGGCAGCTTGACGTCCCGCCACCGCCGGAAAAGTTGACATCCTGGCCGCTTATCGGTGCAAAGTTACATGCCCAATGGTCTCTCGCCAGCGACAACCTGGAAGTTTTGCTGGCGCAGTCGCAACCACAACTGAAGAAACTGCTTAGTCGCGCCGTCACTGCGACAGCAAACGGCATGCTCGGGGTTGGCATGTTCGTGATTTCACTGATTATTGCCGGTGGATTCATGGCTTACGCAGAACCCGCGGCCAAAGCCGCAAAAAGGCTCTTTGTCCGTCTTGCGGGCGAGCACCAGGGCGGCGACTGGGCCGCGATGGTGGTAGCGACTGTGCGCAGCGTGCTGCTGGGTGTGGTTGGCGTTGCCGTGCTACAGAGTATTCTGTGCGCGCTGGGCCTGTTTACCCTGGGTGTGCCTGGCGCAGCGGTGTGGAGCGCGGTTATCCTGCTGTTGGCCATCGCCCAGCTTCCCGTTATCCTGGTGGTGCTGCCGCTGATTATCTGGGCCTACTCCACCCAAACCGCCACGGTGGCCACCGTGTTTGCGATCTGGATGCTGCTGGCCGGGCTCAGCGACAACGTGCTGAAACCGCTGCTAATGGGCCGCGGACTGGACGTCCCGATGCCAGTGATCCTCATGGGCGCCATCGGCGGTATGATCGCCGCCGGTATTGTCGGCCTGTTTGCAGGCGCGGTGGTGCTGTCCATCTGGTATAAACTGTTTCGTGAATGGCTGATGCAAGAAGCGCGCTAGCGCGTTTCTTGCCTTCACATCGGATGCCGGTAGACCGGCCACCGGCCACCGCGAAATTCGATGTTGCCGTCGAACACGGCGCCGACCGCAAGAGCCAGCGCAATAGAGGGAGCATTATCCGGGTGAATAAGGCTGATTAGGGACAGTTCCGGCAGGTGCTGATGCGCGGCCGCCTGCACAGCACGGGCCGCCTCACTGGCAAACCCTCTGCCCCAGAACGCCGGCGCCAGGGCCCATTTGATTTCCGGGCTGGGCCAATCCCCCGGATACCAGAATCCCACGGTGCCGAGCACGGTGCCACTCGCTTTTTCCTCCACGGCATAGGGCCCGTAGTCGCGCAGCTGCCAATGCCCGATCATGGCGCTCATGGTGCGCCAGGTCTCCCCTTCGCTGAACGCCCGGCCCACCGTGTAACGGGTCGCTACTTCGGAGCTGTAGTACGCATGCAGATCAACCCAGTCGTGCTCCCGAAACTGTCTCAGGAGCAAGCGCTCGGATTCCAGTTCAGTGGGTACCCGATATGCCACGACGTCGCGGTTCTCAGGGCCCGAGAGCTTTAGCGGCTGCAACGATCAACATTGCCGCCCCGGACCCGTTAGTACTACCCCACTCCATCGTCTGACTCCAGGATCTGCCAATACCGGCGTTAGGCGCCTTTAAAAGGACGCTAGAAAGACACGTCCCACTGCAGCCGGATTCGGTTTTCCGACTCATTCACTCCCACGAGGCCATCATCCAGGGTCAGATACGAGTAGTCGAGCGTGATCTTGTTGTTGTGCCCGGCGATAAACCAGTTGGCCGCAATGGTAAATTCCTCGCGCTCGTTGTCGAACAGTCGATCCACCTCGTTGGGCTCCTCGACATAAGCGTAGCGGAAGGCCAGCTCCAGCGGCGCCGGCACTGCCGGTATCAGGTGATGAAAAAAGTACCCGGTCTGGGCATAGTACCCGGTCAGCTCGTTAGAGATCCCCAGCACCGTGTCATCTATGTCCTTACGGTGATATTCCTGCTGAATCGACAGCCCGCGGTACTTGAAGGCGAATTCCTGCACCCATTGATCAATTTCATACTGCTCGTCACCGGCCAGGGCGGGGCGCAGAAAACCGTCGAGGTTGCCACAACCGGAGGAAGAGAACCGTGTGCAGGGCCCGTCTGTACTGGCGGCCGCAAAGGCCAGACTGCCCGTGGGCAACTCGGTGTATTCCACGTCGGTCTGACGCCAGGCCAGGTCGCGACCGAGGAAGTTCCACTGCAGGCGACCCATCACCAGGTGTTCGTTGTTCTCATTGAAAGTGCCGCGCCCCTCACCATTGAATATACCGGCGTAATAGCGCATGTCCGCCGGTGTACCCTTAAACAGGTGGCCGCGGGCCTGAATACCCACCTGCCGGTCAATGGTGAAGATCCGGTTGACGATAGAGCGCTCGACAAACTGCTGGCGCCCTGAGGAGTCGACCCGCTCACGGTTGAGGTCTATTTTCCACTGTCCCAGCCGCACACCGAACCACTCCCACTTGGCGATATCGATCCGCCAGTCGATAACTCGGGCACCGCTGTCCGGGTCACTGGCATCAACATCCGCTGATGGCTGCAGGTCGACCTCGAAATAGTACTTGAGCCAGGGCTGGAAACCGTGGCCACCGATCTTCATTCGCAGCCGTCGGGGCTCAAAGTTTGAGTTTTCATTGTTGTTGAAATCCTCGATTTGCCGAGGATCGGAGCGCGTGGGATTGGTATAGCGGAACTGGCCTCGCCATTGCAAGTTGGTTTCCCAGTTGCCATCGCGGGTCGAGAACCGAAAACCTTTGCTGCCATGTTCGGCAATTACCGGGGAGTTGGCTTCAACCTCTCGCGCTACCGCATCGGCGATGGCCAGCTCGGTTTGCGGCGGCAGACCATAGGCACCCAGATCTTCCACGGGGACCCCATCTTGCGCCGTGTTCGCCGGCTCGGTGGGGGCGAGAATATCCTTGCTGGTCAATGACTCTTTTTTCATCAAGCGGTCGTACTGCGCCTGAGTCAATATGCCGTTGTCGAAAAGTATGTCCAGCAGCTCTTTGTCGGCGGCCTGGCCACCAGGTGCGAACCCTGCCGACAAGCCGGCGAACACAAGAGCCAGTGTAGTGCTGCGAACGCTCGATCTGCGCATAGCCTTATTCCCCAATTCGTCTCGTTATCCTGTGAAGCCCAGCCGGCTCGTTTGCTGCCGGCCCCGAGGGCATGGGCAACCCTGCGGCCACCCAACGGTCGCGGAGTATGTGACACAATTGTTACAGTTTTATTGACATGCCGCAGATAATACGCAGTTGCCCACCGATACCGGCCCGACAATGCCCGGGGGATGGATCCGGTAGACACGGGTGGCGCGGGTCACCGGTGATCGGGCGTAAATATGAGTAAGCGCTAACGATTCAGCACTGACACTAGCAGGCTGTTGATTTTCGTTTTCGAGGCAGCCACTGGTAGGCAAAAACAGGCGAAATGAGGGAGTGTATAGTGAATACATGACCGATTTGAGCCTGTTTTTAACGTGGCAGTGGCCACGCAGATAGAAAATCAACAACCTGCTAGGCCTACGTGGTCAGGGCGCGTTCTTTACCGCCCGTTGACGGGCAAATTCAACGCTGACCGATCAATGCGCTGCCCGCCTTTAACCACCATCACGATGCGTCGCGCATTGCGAATATCCACGGTGGGGTCAGCTTCCAATAGCACCATATCGGCGAATTTCCCGGGCTCTATCGAGCCCAGGTCCTTTTCTCGGCCCAGAAATATCGCCCCGTTGAGGGTCGCCATGCGAAGAATGGCCGAGGCCGGGATTCCGGCATCCGCAAGCAGCTCCAGCTCGCGGTGCAGAGCGGGCCCGGTCGTCTGGTCCGTGCCCGCCACCAGCACTGCACCCGCCCTGTAAAGAGTGGCCAGATTCTCCTGTGCAACACCGGTCATAATCTTCATCCACCAGGTCCACTTGCGCTGCTGGTAAGCCTCGCGAGTGACCGTTTTCAGTGTCTTGATTTCGTCCGTTGTCAGCGTGGCTCGGTATAAGGGCTGATCAAGGTATTCAGGCTGTTCGGCCAGGCGACTGTAGTTTTCACCAATCGTCAGGGTGGTGACCATCGGTATTTTTTTGGCCCCCATCAACAGGGCAAAACTGTCGGAAACCGGGCCCTGTATTACCGGGTGAGCCAATGAATCAACCCCGGCGAATATGGCCTGGCGGGCCCGGTACTCGCTCGAAGCGTGCACAGTAGAGCGGATACCGCGGTCATTATAGAACTCGATAATTCGCTGCATCAGCGGCACCGGCAGCATGGGGATCATGGGCCGCGCACCCCAACCGCGCTCCTCGAAAGTAAGCTTGACCATGTCGGGCCCCAAATCTGCGTGGGCCTCCAGTGCTTCTGTGGCCTGGGGCCAACTGTCGACCAGCGTTGCAAACGTACTACTGCCATGACTACCGGGGTAAGTCACAATACCGCCGGTGGCAAATATTCGCGGGCTGGCAATCGCCCCGCTATGCGCCTTGTTCCGAAGAGAAAATATATACTCGGGCACGTTGCCCGCATCGAACACCGCGGTTACCCCGGCATAGAGATAGCTGTGCAATGCGCGGATGCCCCTAGCGACATCCTCGGGGCTCTCCACCAGCCCCTCCGGAGTCACTTCTGCTCGCCCTTGCAGATGAATGTGCATATCCATCAGCCCGGGTATCAGATATTTGCCGCTACCATCGATTCGCTCGGCCCCCGGGGGAGGCTCGATGCTGGTCGCACTGACCGAGCGGATGCGCTCTCCTTCCACCACGACAGCTGCACCAGACACAGGCGGCCCGCCCCTGCCATCAATCAGCGTCACATTGTCAACATACCAGGTTTCTGCCTGTGGAGCAGCGGCAATGCTTGAGGCGGCAAACAGGCTGGCAATCAGAACAAGCAGCGGTCCTACCAGTGTTTTACATGGTGAAGGGGACAGTCGCGACGACATCTCTACACTCCTCTGAGGGTTCGAGACAGGGTACTTGTTTACGCTCGCTGTGGCAGCCCATCATGACCCGACTGTAATACAGGCGCATGCCGTCGGGATGCAACCGCGGCAAGAGGTTACTACCGGCCCCGTTGAGACCCGATGCGGGGATTGCAGTGGTCCAGCCAGCCGCTGATTGATAACTGTAATACGGATCTCCCGCGGCAGACAGGTTTGTGGATCTGCCAATACACCGCACCGGTGCGCCGTTCACCCGTGCGCCGAAACTGACCTACCGCGCTCCGCGCAGGGCGGGTAGGACTTTTTCCGCGATATACGTCAAACGCCGGGTCCCGGACTCGACCGACTCACCGGGGAATTGCGCCCAGAAATGAATATCTGCAATCATCGGGTAATCGGCCACCAACTGGCGCAACTTGCTGATGGCGGTCTCAGCGTCCCAGAGCTCGTAAAGCCCATTCTCTATCGCCGTCTTCGCGTCCGGGTACAGTGGTGTCGCACCGGGGGGCCCAAAGGCGCCCCACTTGATGTACTCGTTGGCCTGGTAAAGAATGTGATCACCAATCCGCGCCGCTTCGGCCTCAGGGTCTTCGGCGATAATGGCCCAGCAGCCCAGTATTATCCGCCCCTCGCTGAGGGGCTTGCCGACCCGTTGCAACGCCTCGCAATAGTTATCCATGCCTAGCCCCCCGGTCGACAGGAAGCCGTCAGCCACCCGGGCGGCACGCTCCACGGCGGGGGGCGCCATTCCGCCCAGCAAAATATGCGGCGCGCGCCTGGGGGTCGGTGTTATCCGCAGATCCCCCACCTCGAAACGTTTTCCGGTGAAGTTGATAGCATCGCCTGACCAGGCACGACGCAGTATCTCGATACCCTCCTCGACCAGGCTTGGCCGGTGGGAAAGTTTGCGCCCAAATTGATCGAACTCCAGTTGCCGGTAACCAATACCAACCCCGAGGTCAAAGCGTCCGTCGGTAGCGATAGACAAGGTGGCGGCATCTTCCGCCACCCGGACCGGATCATGCAGGGGCAACAGCATCAGGTTAGTCCCAACCCGCATGCGGTGGGTGCGGGCGCCAATCGCGGCGGCCACAACCAGTGGCGAGGGCGTATAGCCGTCGTCGCAGAAATGGTGCTCGGTGAGCCATGCTGAATCAAAGCCCTGCGTCTCTGCCGCAGCGATCTGCGCCAGAGAGTCAGCATAAAATTCCTCGAATCCTCGCTCCCATTGGGGCGGGTTGCGAAAGTCGTACCACAATCCATAGTTCACACTGTCAGACATCTCTACGCCACCTTGTATTAGGTTGGTTATGGGGCTGGGCCCAAACTTGCGTAACGCCGACAAGATCGACGCCATTCACGGTCAGTTCGCCTGCAGTTGCTCCAGAAATTGCAGCAGGTCGGCATTATACTGTTCTGTTACCTCGATAAATGGCGCATGGCCGACACCTTCATACTCTATCAGGCGTGCCCGAGAGCAGTTATCACCGATCCATCGACAGATATCCGGACTCACAAAGCCGTCTTCACTGCCAGTGAAGGCCAGTATCGGCATACCCAGCGCGGGGAGGATGTCACGGTGGTCGACGTCGGCCAATTGCCCGAGTGTGACCACAGCACGGGGGGAAGCCTCGCAAAAGATCCGCCACATCCATTCCACGATCGGCTTGCCGACGTCCCGGGCGCAAACCGCTGCCGCTACATCGGCCAGCACGGCGATACGGTTAGCGGTTAACGCAGCCACCGTGGCGGCCAGATCGGCATCGGTACCGCCACAGGCGAGCCCCGGCTTCCGGGTATAGATAGGTGATGCGCCACCGGTCAACACAAGACCCGTGCACCGCTCGCCGAGTGCAGCAGCAGCGCCGACGGCAACGGCACCGCCAAGAGACCAGCCGTTCAGTACCACAGCTTGAAGCTCCAGTTCATCGACCAGCGCCACCACATCCGTGCCGATGGCCTCGATCCCCAGATCGTCAAAGTCTTTATCGGAGCCGCCACAACCACGGTGGTCAATCAGCACCACCCGCAGCCCCTGCGCCAGCAGCGCCGGTAGTACGTTGTCCCAGGTACGACAGCTCATCCCCCAGCCGTGAATCAGCATGACTGCTGAAGCGCCTTCTCCGTGGGACTCGTAGTAGACCCGCTTGCCCTTCTCACGTTCCAGATAAGCCATCGCTTTATTTCCTCCTGAGGAGCGCTTTGTCCAAAGTCATTTCGTAGTGCGCAAAAAGCGCGTCCAGGTCGACGGCGCCCGCATTGACCAGCCATTGGTAAACCACACCGAAAACAAAGGCGCAGTACTGAATCGCGAATTGCTCGGCATCGATATCGGGATCAATTTCGCCGCTGTCGATACCGTTGCGTATCCACCGGGTGGCGTCTTCCCGGTACACCCGGTGATGGTCTGATAATTTTTCTCGCATCGTGGATTCATGTCCGAGAGACTCGTACCAAAGCACATACATGGCGCGCATGTAGTCCGGTTCCTCAGTCAGAAAATCGCGCAGCGACAGGGCCGCAGCCTTGATCGCGGCGATGCCGCTCTTGCCCTTTACGTAACCTCCGAGATGCGCCTTCCAGCGCCCGTCAAAGCGGGTAAAAAGCTGGTCCATGAAACCCTCTTTGGATCCGAAGCGAGAGTGCGCCAATCCTCGGCTGTAACCGGCGCGCTCGCCAATGTCCTTGAGGGTGGTCTTCTGGGTCCCGCGCTCATTGATCAGTTCTATCGCTGCGGTAAACATCCGCCCATCAGACAGCGCGGTTCGCTCCGCCTGGGTGCGCCGGCCTTTGTCCCTGCCGCTGTCAGCGTTATTGTCCGCGATTGCGTCGGATTCCGTGCCGCGCGCGCCATCTGCTTCCATCCTGCGACTACTCCCTTGACTTCCTCGTTGCCTGGCCATAGTGGCACCTAAGAATCCGTTGCTGAAGGACAATTACGAAGCGGCCTGATCGGCTGGCTGCCTCCCTACTTCACGTAGCTAACCTGAATATCACCCGACTCGCGGGCAGCCCGCAATCGTTTCTTGTCAATTTTGCCGACGCTGGTCTTGGGTATTTGCTCGACAAAACTCCAGTACTCGGGAATCCAGAATCCGGCCACCTTACCATCGAGAAAATGGCGTAATTCGGTCTCTGTGAGGGAATCGTGCTGCCTGACCACGATCGCCAGCGGACGCTCCTGCCAGCGTTCGTCATCCACGGCAATGACCGCTGCCTCGATAACACCCGGATGGGCCAGCAGCGTGTTTTCCAGATCCACCGACGAAATCCATTCCCCGCCAGACTTGATCACATCCTTGGTTCTGTCAGTCAACTGCACATAACCACGCGCATCGATATGCCCCACATCGCCGGTGCGCAGCCAACCATCCCCGGACAACGAATCCGTCGAGTCGGCATTGTGATAACCCGCTGTCACCCAGGGTCCGCGCAGCTGCAGTTCACCCACTGATGCACCGTCCCGGGGCAGCACCAAACCGCCTGCATCAACCGTCCGCACCTCAATCCCGGGCACCGGTCGGCCACTCTTGGCACGCCAGGGTGTTTCTCCGCCCTCGCCGGGTTCCCGCGGCGGATGGGACAGCGCGCACAAGGGACTGGTTTCCGTCATACCCCATCCCTGCAAAACGGGCACCCCCCAGCGCTCCCTGGCAGCATCGATCATCGCGGGTGCAACGGCCGAGCCGCCTGAAACCAACATGCGAAAGCAGGTCATATCGACTTCGCCCTGTTGTGAGGCTCGCAGCAGGTCGCCGAGCACCGTTGGCACCATGGCAGTGAAAGTCGGTCGCTCGCTGTTGATCATGGCCTTTATGGGCTCAGGCTGTAAAAAAGGCCCAGGCATGACAATATCACTGCCACTCATCCAACCACTGTAGGGAAGGCCCCAGGCATTAGCGTGAAACATCGGCGGCAGCAACAGAATACGATCGCGCTCATTGATCCCGAAGGTATCGACGGCGCGGGAGGCCAGCGAATGCATAAATGTCGTTCGGTGACTGTAAACCACACCCTTGGGATTACCGGTGGTGCCACTGGTGTAGCAGACGGCGGCCGCTTGTGTCTCATCCAGATCCGGCCAGTCAAAACCCGCGGGCTGAGCGGCCACTGCATCCTCATAAGATGACACGGTCAAGCCCTCGGCTCGCGGTGCTGCGTCGCCAACGATCAGCAGGTGCCGCACCGAATTGAGCAACGGGATCACCGGCTCAAAAAGTTCGACCAGGCGGGCATCGAGAATCACCACGCCGTCCTCAGCGTGATTGATCACCCAGGCCACCTGTTCCGCAGACAGGCGCACATTAACCGTATGCATAATGGCCCCCATGGAGGGGATGGCCAGGTAGGCCTCCATATGCGCCTGACTGTTCCAGCTAAAGGTCGCGACCCGATCTCCGGGAACAACACCCAGCCCCTGCAAAACACCCGCCAGGCGCGCCGCTCTCTCGGCCACCTCGCTGTAAGCGGTGGCATCCGTGCGCTCGCCGTCGAACGTGGCGATAGCACTGTCGGGGAAAACCGATTCACCATGTGCCATCAACATGCGCACGGTCATCGGCAGGTGCATCATGGTGGCCGACATAACGCTCGCATTCGCACTGCTCGCTGGCTCTGCCACTAACATTCTCCTCGGCGTGAATGACTCACCATTTACCCCACGAGGCAATTTCTGCCTCCCGAAGCAATGCCGGCACATCGTATTCAAGCCCTCTTGCGTAGGGCGTGTCGACCTCACCTGCCTTGTACAGGCAGAAAGCGCCCTCGACGATGGCGGCAAGACGCCAGAACGCAAAGCACATATAAAAATCGAGATTGTCGGCACCGATCCCGGAGATGTTTTGCCAGCGTTCGACCAGTTGCCGACGGCTCAGCACCCCGGCTCGTCGCGACACAGCCTGCACATGGCTAAACCCGGGAGGATCGAGGGAGCGAGGCCCCCAGAACATCAGCAACAGGGCCAGGTCGGCCAGGGGATCGCCAATAGTCGCCAGTTCCCAGTCGATCACTGCTTGCAATCGCGGTTGTTCAAGGTCAGCCAATGTGTTGTCCAAATGGTAGTCACCGTGAACAATACTGACCGGTCCCCGCTGCGGTAGTTGCGCCAGCAACCAGCCCGCCAGCTCATCGATAAGCGGCAATTCCCGCACCCGGGTCTTGCGCCGCGTCTCTCGCCAACGCTCAATTTGTCGCTGTAGAAAACCCTCGGGATTGCCAAAGCCCTCCAACCCCACTTCACGCCAGGGGACCGTATGCAGCGCAGCAAGCTCCTCTGCCAATTCGACACCCAGTGCATTGATACTGTCTACCGAGTCCGGATAAGCGGAGGGCAACTGATCAGTGATAGCCACCCCATCGATATGGGAGACCAGTAAAAAGGGCCTACCCAGGATTTCGGTTTCCGGGCACCAGGCGATGACTTCAGGGACCTTGACCCTGCCCTGCAGTGCTGCCATGACCTGTGCTTCCCGTTCGATGCCTCGGTGCGACGTGGCTGAGATGGCGGCTGCGGGAGGCGTGCGCAGAACCAGGGGCCCGGAAGCGCTGGACAGCTGCACAGTGAGATTGGCATTACCGCCACTGAGGGGCTGCCCCAACTGCACGTTCCGCCTGTCGGTATTTCGCTCTACCCAGGCGCAAAGGCTTGCGGCACTTGCGGGGTCCAGTACTGGCTGGCCGGTCAACCCGGCACACCAAAGCTGCTCATCAAGCCGCCGTCGACCGGCACGAACGCGCCGGTCATATACCGGGACCGACCCACCCAATTGATCACCTCGGCAATTTCCTCAGCTTCACCGTAGCGGCCCAACGGAATCGTCTTACACATGGCGCTTAAGGCTTTCTCCGACAGCTCGCCGGTCATCTCCGTCAGCACCAGACCCGGAATCACCAGATTCACCGTGATGGCACGGGGCGCCAGTTCAATCGCCAGTGCTCGGGTCAAGCCCGCGAGTCCGGCCTTGGAAGCCGCGTAGGCGCTGTCGCCCGGAAAACCGCGAAATCCCACCACTGCACCCACATTGACTATGGAGCCGGCGCCATCGAAATGTGGTTCAGCTGCCTTAATGGTGTTCAGGGCGCCGCTGAGATTGGTATCCAGCACCTGTTGCCAATCTTCCGGGGACAGACGGGACACTCGCCCACCGCGGTGAAAGCCCGCGTTGTTTACCACCACATTGACCCGGCCCCAACGTTCCATCACACGCTCAAAGACCCGGACCATCCCCTGAGCGTCGGTAACGTCACCGCGACAGCCCATGCAGCGGTCCCCAAGGGTCGCGGCCAGCTCCTCCACATCGGGGTTTCTCGCTACCAGAGCGACTCTGGCGTCAGTGGCTAGCAGCCGCTCTGCGACCGCCCGTCCTATGCCTCGCGAGGCGCCAGTAACCACCCATACATCGTTCTCCACCAGGCCCCCTTTTTGTTTATTCTTGTTTGCGTCCAACAAGATTAAACCAGCAACGTCGCTTGTCAAGAAAAACCCGGCTTAGAGAACACCGCCTCAGGCCGGCTGAAAACGGCATTACCAGGGCTCGGGAGCAGGCAATCTGCGCGGACGCCAGCTGGGCAGATCGAAAAAAGCATTTGCTTGCTTGCGTCTAACAAGATTATATTAAAACCGCTGGCGTTTTGCCACCAGGGCCAGCCTTGCAGTCAGCCTGGCAGGGTACCGTGGCGTCACTCTGGCATGCGTAGACCCACGGCCATTTACGGACCCATTACAAAGAGGATGACGCAGTGAGCTGGAGCTTCGAGACCGACAGTGCTTTCCAGGAGGAGCTCGACTGGATAGACGATTTCACCCGGGAAGAGATCGAGCCACTGGACCTGGTATTCAGGGAGCCTGGCGACCCCTGGGATCCTGATTCCCCCGCCGCAGCCGCAATGGCACCCCTGAGGGCTATTGTAAAAGAGAAAAAACTCTGGGCCTGCCACCTCGGCCCCGAGCTGGGTGGTGGTGGCTATGGCCAGGTGAAACTCGGATTGATGAATGAAATCCTGGGCCGCAGTCGCTTCGGGCCCAGCGTGTTTGGTTGCCAGGCACCGGATTCCGGTAATGCAGAGATCCTGGCACATTTCGGCAACGAGGATCAGAAGAGCCGGTTCCTGCAGCCGCTGCTCGATGGCGAAATCGCCTCCTGCTACTCGATGACCGAGCCCCAGGCAGGTGCCGATCCTGCAGAATTCACCTGTGTGGCGACTCGCGACGGTGATGATTGGGTCATTAATGGCGAGAAATGGTTCGCCTCCCATGCCCGGTTTTCCGCATTCCTGCTGGTCATGGTGGTTACCGATACGGATGTCTCGATTCACAAGGGTGCCTCCATACTGCTGGTAGAGCAAGGCACTCCCGGTATGGAGATTATTCGCAACTCGGCGGTGGGCCCCTACGTCGAGCAAGGCGACGGCGTGCATGCCTACATCCGCTTCGAGAACTGCCGGGTACCGGCCGCTAACCTGCTTGGCGAAGAGGGCGGTGGCTTTCTGGTCGCCCAAACCCGCCTCGGCGGCGGCCGCGTGCATCACGCGATGCGCAGTGTCGGCGTGCTTAAAAAAGCGATGGACATGATGTGCGAACGCGCCCTGAGCCGCACTACCAAAGGCGAGGCCTTGGCGCAAAAACAATTCACCCAGGAGAAAATCGCCGACACCTACACCCAGATTTTACAGTACCGCCTTCATGTGCTCTACACGGCCTGGCTAATCGACAAACACAAGGAATACAACCGCGAGGTGAGAAAGGAAATCGCCGCGATCAAGGCAGCCACCCCGCGCGTGTTGCAGGAAGTCATTTATCGCGTGATGCACCTGCACGGTAGTTTGGGCATGTCGGACGAAACTCCGCTGATGACCATGTGGGCCAACATCCCTGAGCTGGGCGTGGTAGATGGCCCCACCGAGGTTCACAAAGTGACCGTGGCACGCACTGTACTGCGCGACTACAGCCCTGCGCCCGGGCTGTTCCCGACGTATCACACACCGACCGTGCGGGCAAAAGCCATGGAAAAGTACGGCCATTACCTGCCCGACTGAAGACCCGGGCGGCCGCTGGCCCGGATACATGCCAGCGCCGCCGGAGGTCTCCTGCAACGCGTCGTCCGTCTGTGACTCACTGCTACACCAGTCGTTGGTCGCTGCCCCTTGCTCTTGCCCTGATGGGTGCACTATTACCGTTTTTGCGGCTGTAAACGCCGGCGAATTAAGTTGACTTAATTAGTGGGCTAACTAAACTTGCTAGACGCAAGCAAGCGTTATGGACCAGTCACCAACAACCGCAGGCGAAGGTGAGGCAAAACGCATCACTGCCCGCCAGAGGCAAGCATGGCGACCAAGGCAATCACCACCGAGGCACTGACAGCACGCCTTTCCCAACTGGAGAGCCGGACAGCCATTAGCGACCTCGTCTCCGACTACTGTCACGGTTTTGATAAACGTGATTACGACCGTTTTCTGGCCATCTGGTCCGACGACTGTATTTGGGATATCGGGCCACCGTTCGGCTGCTTTGAGGGGCATGCGGGTATTAAAGAGGCGATCTACGACGTGCTCTGGCCGGCCTGGAACCACTCACACCACCTGACCAGCAACCTCATAGTCCAATTCCACGGAACAGATCATGCCAGCGGCCTGTGCGATGTGCAGTGTATGGGTTCACTCGCGGGAGAGAGCATTTGCACCGTTGTAGGTGCCAGTTATTTTGACGAATTCCGGCGGCAGGCAGATGCCTGGAAAATCAGCCGCCGCAAGGTCACCATTCATTATTTCAACCCCATTCCCGGCGCAGTCCTCTCCGCACCTGAGGGCGACTGAAAAAACCGGTGGATGGTTAGTGCAAGCCCAACCCCATGACAAAAAAAGTCCTATCCCAGGAGACACCGCAAATGAAGAAGAGAGTAATTGATGGCGCACTGGTATTAACCGCCACCGCGCTGAGCGCTGCTATCTCACCCCTTGCGAGCGCGCAAGGCGATGTGGCACTGGAAGAGATCGTGGTTACCGCCCGCAAACGCACCGAGAGCCTGCAAGACGTTGGCCTGGCGGTCAGCGCTATGAGCCAGACCGAGATCGCTCGCAGTTTCGCCCGCGATCTTTCCGACCTCGCCACCGTATCGCCCAACCTGATCATCGATGACACTGCTCAGGGGCCCGGGGGCGTTGCAGCGATCTTTATCCGCGGCATTGGCGCGGCGGACGTCGAAAAGAACTTTGACCCCGCGGTGGGAGTAGTCGTTGACGGAATATTCCTGGGCGCCAATGCGGGCTCCATACTGCGCAGTATCGACCTCGCCAGCATCGAAGTGCTGCGTGGGCCGCAGGGCACGCTGTTCGGTCGCAACACGATCGGCGGGCTGATCAACGTGACCCATACCCAACCTACCGGCGAACTGGGTGCGAAGTTGAGGGTGGGTTTTGAGAACTACGATACCTACTACGCGGACGCGATACTCAACTTCGGCATCACTGATAATTTTGCCGGTAAAATCAGCCTCGCCAAGCGCGACCAGCAGGACGGCTACTACGACAACGTCAACACCGGCGACACCGATCTGGGTGCCATCGATTACCAGAGCTACGGCATCAACCTGCTCTGGGATGTCAGTGACACACTGGCCTTCGAGTACACTTACACCAAAGAAGAGACGGACCAGGACACCCCGCCCCTGCTTAACACCGCCCAACCACGCCATGCCTTCTGTTCCGGCTTTGGATTTTGCTCCCCCTCCGAAGACGTGCCCATCACCGGCGACCGCTTCAAAGTTGCCAACGAATTTCTTCGCCCCGGCGGTGAGCAGTCTTCACGCAGCAATCCGGTTACGGTATCAACCCTGGATCAGGCCCTGGCGCGGGAGGGTGCGGCCACCTTCGACACCGAGTTCCATCAATTGGAAGCACGCTGGGAAATCAACGACGCCTTTCAGCTGGATTACCTTTACGGCTCATGGGAGTCTGACGAAACCATTCTATCCAACTGGGACGGAACGCCGCTGCTGCTGTACGGTACGGACCGTCCGGCGCAGTACAACCAGCAAAGTCATGAACTGCGACTCACCTACAACGGCGGCGGCAACTTGAGCTTTGTCGCAGGCGGTTACTTGTGGGAATCCGACTATGCCATCCAGCTACGCAGCTATGTGCCCGGCGCTGCGCCGAACAGCATTCTCAATATATTGCAGGAAACCCAGCAGGATACAGATTCGCTGGCCCTGTTCTTTGAGGCTGACTACAATCTGACCGATGCCCTGACCCTGACTCTGGGTGGTCGTTACACCGAGGACGAGAAGGAATCACGCCAGTATGGCGCAGTTAGCACTGGCCCCAACCACCCTGACGAGACCTGGAGCGAGTTCACCCCCCGTGTTGGCGCGCGCTATCAGATCTCGGATGACATGATGGTCTTCGCCACGTACTCGGTGGGCTACCGAAGCGGCGGTTTCAATGGGCGGGTCGGCAACATCGTCGATGCCACACAGCCCTATGATCCTGAAACCGTCGATAACTATGAAATCGGCATCAAGTCGGAGTGGCTCAACAATCGACTGCGCGTGAACGCCAACCTGTTTTATATGGACTACCAGGACAAGCAGGAAGAGCTGCAGCTCCCGGACGATAACGACACGGGCCAGAAAACCGTGGTTGAAAACGCCTCCAATGCGACGATACAGGGGTTGGAGCTTGAAGTGCATGCCTTTATCACCGATAACTTCAGCGTGCGTGCCAACGCCGGCTACCTGGATTCGGGCTACGACGATTTTTCCTACGAGGGTCTCACGGGCACCGTGGATCTGTCTGATCTGGAGTTCCGTCGCGCACCCGATTGGACGGGCAGTCTCGACGCGACCTATGAGTGGAACATAGGTAACGGACAGGCCTGGATCAGAGGCGCCTATCACTTTATTGGCGAACACTACGTCAATGTAACTAACGATCCCGAGCTGAAAAATGACGCCCAGCATCTGGTGGATGCGTCGGTGAACTATTCCATCAACGGCCTCCAGTTCAGCCTGTTCGGTCGCAACCTGACAGACGAAGACGGCTATATGCACGGCTACGATGTTGCCGGCCTCTGGTCCTACGCTGCCACCCGGCCGCCGCGTACCTACGGTGTCGAAGTACAATACAACTTCGGCGACTGATCACCACCACGGCAGCCCGGGCCAATCTGGCCCGGGTGCAGGTGTTACGGGATCAATACGGCAAGGAACCATCGACAGCATAGGCGCCCATCATGAGTAACAGTCAACTGGAGACGTTGCTGGCCAAACAGGCCATTACTGAAATTATCTTTCGCTACGCACGGGCGATCGACCGAATGGACGAGGCTCTGCTGCGCAGCTGCTTCCATCCCGGCTCTCGTCATTGTCATTTTTTTGAAGGCCCTTCCTCTGATGAATCACTCACCTCAGAGAACGCAGAACCGGCGGATTTTGTCGCGTTTGCACTCGGGGTGCTCAGCGCGTATTCACGCACCCACCATCAAATGGGCAATACCCTGATCGACCTGGTTGCGTCTGACCGCGCAAACGTGGAAACCTACTTCACCGCTTTTCACAGAATGCGTGCCATTGGTGACCCACTGGCCAATGAGCAGGCCTACGATACCGAAATGGACTACTTCGTGGGTGGACGCTACATTGATCAATTTGAGTGTCGGGATGGCGTGTGGCTGATTAGCAATCGGACCGGTATGACTGACTGGCTGCGCCTGGAACCGCCGAGCTCCCAGGGTCTGGGAAGCATACGGACGGACACCGTGGGACAACGGGCACCCGATGACAAGGTCTGCCGACAGTATTAACAACCACTGGACGGGGCGCTAGTAATAAAGACGGTGCAAAGACCGCCTTATCCCATCCAGAAAATAAGCCTTAACACCCGTCGTCAACCGCCGCGTTAACTGCGGCGGCGCGATCAAACAAGGAGATCAGGTTTATGAGACTGGCCAAAAAAACCGCACTCATTACCGGCGGCGCAAGCGGCCTCGGTGCGTCCGCAGCGGAGCGATTTGCCGCCGAGGGTTGCGATGTGTGTGTCTGCGACATTCAGGACGAGCCCGGTGAGGCCTTTGCGGCGACCCTGGGAGGGAAAGCTTTTTATCAGCACTGCGACGTAACCAACGAAGAGGAGGTCGCCGCGGCTGTCGATGCGGCGGTGACGCGCTTTGGTCACCTGGATATTATCTTCCATAGCGCCGGAATAGTCGGTGCAGTGGGGCCTGTTGCGACTACCCCAGGTGATGAATGGCGATTTAGTATAGATGTGCTGCTCAATGGCACCTTCTACGCAATCAAACATGCCGCGCGGGTCATGGTGCCCCGTGGCAGTGGTTCCATTATCAGTATGGCCAGCACCGCCGGCCTGATGGGTGGCCTGGGGCCCCATGCCTACGCGGCTGCCAAACACGGTGTTGTGGGACTGACTAAAAATGTCGCTGCAGAACTCGCTAGCAAAGGTATTCGCGTCAACTCGATTGCCGCTGCCAGTATGGCAACCCCGATGGTGGCCGCCGTGTTGACCGGCGACCCCACCGACCTGGCCGGCGCTCGGGAGACCCTCGCTGCAGCCTCACCGCTGCACGGCAGAGCCGGCTTGCCAGAGGACGTCGCCAATGCGGCACTGTGGTTGGCCAGCGATGAGTCAGGCTACACCAGCGGGCATACACTCACAGTGGATGCAGGCATTACCGTCGGTGCGACCGCCGAGGGCCCAGCGTTCTCGGAATACCAGCCTATTTTGCGCGAAGCGGGCAAAAAAGGAATGGACTAGAACTCACTGAACAGGCAGCTGAACGATGAAATTGACTCTTCTAGCAGTAATGGCGCTCCTGGCCCTGTTGCTTTGCACCAAACCCACGTTGGCAGCGGTGGATTCACCCGAAGCCCGACTGAAGGCAGCAGGCTTCACTTTACCCAAGGCGCCCACCCCGGTCGCTGCCTATGTCACCTGGCGACGCAGCGGCAATACGCTCTACCTGTCGGGCCACGGAGATTGCCGCAAAGAATTCCCCCGGGGCAAGGTCGGCCGGGAACTGTCGTTGGAGCAGGGACGCGTGTCTGCAGAACAGGTTGGCCTGTGTATGCTCGCGACCATCAGGTCGGCCGTCGGCGACCTGTCGCAGGTGAAACAATTCCTGCGCATCGACGGCATGGTCAATGCGACCACTGACTTTACCCGTCAACCACAGGTTATCAACGGCTTCTCTGAACTCATGGTAGTGGCGTTCGGGGAGTCCGGTCTGGGCGCTCGTGCCGCTGTAGGCATGGGATCGCTGCCGGGAAACATCCCGGTCGAAATCTCTGCGGTAATTGAACTGAAAGACGCTGAATAACCAGCTCTCTTGCGCACCGTATCCACGCCCCGCCATCGTGTCGACCGTAGTGTATTGATGGGACTGGCTCTGAGTTTTCCTCTGCAAGCCACAGCTCTTAAATGGAGTTCCCTGCCGTTTGGCTGCCGTGCCTACACCACATCATGTAGCCCAAGGCACTCTGTATGTGGCCCAAGGCACTCTGCGACCGCCGACGTTTGCATCGAACATTGGGTGACTTCGCTTAGAAAGCGCCCGTCTATGAATCGATAGCGGCAATGCCGCGATTTATAGTTAAACCCGACTTCAGTGGTGAGCGCGCTGGTAAGTATTTATGCGCAGACCCCGTCAATTGCGGCCTGGATAATTGGCGAGATACCGACCCGGCATCTGTGTTATAAAACGTGCTCTCGATTACAACAAGAATCCTGCCAATGAAAGCAACTCAGCTTCTACTCCTCACGCTCTTGATCGTGACCAGTCACTCCACAATGGCCAGTGATAGCTCCCCTCTGGCTGTGGTTCAAAAGCAACTCGATACCTACAATGCGCAAGACATCGACGGCTTCACTGCCCTGTTTGCTGAAGATGCCGAAGTCTTCAGGAACATAGGAGACCTCGAACCCGCCATGAAAGGACGCAAGGCTATTCACACCAGCTACGGAAAGATCTTCGAGGAAAACCCACAAAACAAATCCACACTCATGGGACGCATGGTCCAGGGTAATTTCGTGTTTGATCATGAATGGATCACTGGTCGGGATAGCGGCTTCAAAATAGTCGCCATTTACGAAGTGAAGGATGGCTTGATCGCTCGGGCCTGGTTTGTGCGCTAAACCACCTCGATCTTTTCAAATCAGGGCGTTACCGCCGGTTTCACCCGATCAGGGGCGCTGACTGAAGCAGGCATTACTGATCGAACTCTGCAGGACGCGATGGTTATTCATTCTCAACAAATTGAACAGAGAATACTTCCAGATCTAGGGCACCTCTGAACAATGGCAATAGGCTCAGGCTTTCAGGCAAACTCCGCAGGGCGGGCTCTGGAGCGCCCAGTGCAAGGGGGCGGCCATCCGCTAGAAGATAGGGCAGGAACCCATGAAGATAGGGCAGGACACCCATCAACTTTGGGGATCGGTCCGCGGATCGGTCAGGACACCCATCAACTTTGCATAGCTCATTTGCAGAGGAGGGACTAGGTAGGGTCAAGACCAGCGATGTCCAGAGGGAGTTGAAGAAGAAAGTGCAGAAACGATCAGATCTATACCCAAAGACAAAGACTGGCTAACGGCGCCAATGCCAGATTGGAACCCGACGCGGGTGAGGCGCAAAGCCGCCATCCATCCGGTAGAGTTGCCGTGAGGTTTTCACTGCCGCAGAGACTTAAGCACCGCTATAGAGAATTCCTAGCTTGCCTGAGCCCTTTATCCAGCAACGCCCTGAAGACGTCGCATAACTGCGCATCCGCGCCAGAGCACCAATGGCTTGAAGGGAAGATGCCTGGATATCGCAGACCAGGGCCATCCACTGTTGGCTATCTATCGACAGCCGGTTCAAGGCTGGAACGGCCTCCCGCGACATGACGTCCCGGTTGCCAGCGCGCACACAGCGGCCTGTGGCAGCCACCAGAGCCAGATAATCGTCCAGCCTGATAGGGAGACTCTGGCTGTTCTCAAGCGACTCGCCGCCCTCTGAAAACGGCGATAGGGAAGAGCTTGAAGTTTTGCCTCCAGACGCAGAGTCTGCAGGTGTGTTCGCCTTTAGCCGTTCCTGCACCGAGGTGAAGTCCGAATCGCGTAAGGTCTCTGCCATCCCGGCCCGGATCGGGTTCAGATCGACATAGGCCATACAGGACACGACCGCCGCCTCATCCAGCAAGGCTTTGGACTTAAAGCGCCCCTCCCAGAATCGCCCCGTGCAGTCGTCCTCAGCATTCGCCCTGCGCGCAATGTGTTCATTCAGGCAACGCATAAACCAGCTGATGTCATAGAGCCGGGCACGCCACACGGCGGCAATCGCCGCCACGGTGGCAGCCTGGGCCGCCGTGAGCGGCTGCCCGGCCAGTTTCTGTTGGACCAGCAGGGGCCCGCTAAACATCCGGGTCCAGCGTTCGATGACCTCATCGTCGCTCCAGTGCTGTGCCCGGGCCTGATCCACCCGCAGCACCACGTGGTAGTGATTACTCATAATGGCGTAGGCACAGAGTTCGATGCCAAAGGCCGAGACCTGCAGCTTGAGTCGTTCGACCAGCCAGGCGCGGCGGTGATTGAAATCCTGCCCGGTGTACTGATCTTTACCACACAGGAAAGCCCGGCGAACGCAGCGGGCGATGCAGTGGTAGTAGGGTGTCTCGCTGAGCGAGATCTGTGCGGAGCGCCGGATGGTCATCCTTGACCTCCTGGGGTGGCTGAACGACACATCCAGCTTAGCCGTCAGCCTCGCGGTGGCCAAGGGATTGGCCGGTTTTGGTGGGAAATTTGTGGATGTCCTTTGTCTTTCTCTCCGTCTTTCATTTGTGTGTCTTGCGTATTTCCTGGGTGTCCTCCGTCTTCTTCTGGGTGTCCTCCGTCTTTCTGTCCTCCGTCTTTCTGTATTGCCAGTGATGCCCCTACCGCTATTGCTTCGGCTCTGTCCCCGGGGAGAATCTATGGCACTGAAGGTTTGGGCTCAGAATCAGGCGAGCCGAAGGCCAGCAGAACATTGCCTGGCATGTGGAAGTAGATTCCGTAGCCCGCGTTAACAAACATCATGCCGGACTTGAACACAGGCCCTGTCGCCCCCCCGAAGGAGCCCCCGGAACTGCTGCCGCCATCAACGGTAGTAAATTCCCTTACAGCATCGTACTGCCAGAGCACCTCGCCAGTCGCGGCATCATAGGCCCGCAACAACCCGTCCATGGCCCCACCAACAACGGCGCCTGCAATGGCAGTGGCCGCTGCCGATAGCCCCGGCTGGCAGTTTTCACGGCCCTCACAGTTGCCTTGGGCCGCAGTGTGCCATGCCAGCTTTCCGGTGCGGATATCTACCGCGTTCATACCGGGGCGCGGCTCACCAGGCCAACGGGCACCGCCATCAAAATCCGACATGGGCACATAGAGTGTGTCCCCATCTACTGCCATTCCAAAATGCACGCCACCCTGAATTCCTCCGCGCCCAGTTTCTTCCGCCACAAGACCGTCCCGCCGGCATCCGGGTCCAGCGCGTAGACCTCACCAGACTTCTGTCCCGCCAAAACCAGATCCTTGCCTCCGGAGGTGGTCGCAAGGATGGTCGCCGCGCCGAAGTCATAGTCCGGGCCGTCCTCCTCGGGGCAGTTAATGCGCTCGCTGGTCTCGCAGCCCATATTCCACGCATCTTTCGCTGTCATCTGCTGACGCCAGATGATACGCCCATCCCGCAGGCTCAGTGCCAGAATCGCGTCGCTGGTATCGTTGGCTGGTGAAGAATAGTTTTCTCCGGTACCGACATACATAACTCCACGCTCAGGATCGATCACAGGCGTACCCCAAACCGGCGCGCCAGAGGGTGCAACGCGGTCAGTGCCGACCGAATTCTTGCCCACGACTGTCGGGGTCTGGTCAATGGTATAGGCTGTCCAGAGCTTATCCCCACTGCGGGCATCATAAACAGCCACACCCCCCCTGAATGTACAGCATGCATAGGTCGGATCGGCGGCGGCGGTCACCTCCAGCGAAGACAAGGCGACATAAAGCTTGCCCTGGTATAACGCCGGCGCCGCGGTAATGGTCAGACTGGGGTGATCATCCGGACGATCACGCCAGGCAAGCTCCCCGGTCACCGCGTTCACCGCATAGACGTTCCCGACCAGATCACCAAAATACAGCAGCGGGTTGCGCTCCTGCGCCGTCCACGGCGAGATCACAATACCGGTACGTACCTCCGCGGTCGTCTGAAACTGCCAGCGGATACAGCCTGTTGCCTGGTCCAGCGAAAACACCGTACCGTTCTGGCTGCCAACGAACAGTGCACCACCAGCAGTCGCTGGTTGTGAGCGCGCCCGCGTCGCGTCGGGATAGGCAAAAGCCCACTTGAGTTCCAGCTGAGGCAAGTCCGCCGCAGTGAGCCCCGCAACACGCTCGTCGACATAGCGGCGGTTGTCCAGTGTCATGCCCCAACCCTGGCTATCCGGCTGAGCGGCAAAATCGAAGCCAATCCCATCGGGGCCGCATTGGAATGCTGGCGGCGCATCACCTGCCGCGGCCAGTGCGCTCCCGGTGAGGTATTCCGCCACCTGTTGGCGCTCATCCGCTTGCAATGCGGCAGCCTGCTTGCGCATCACCCCCGACTCCATGGCTCTGAGAACGGAGCCGGGCGACATAATCTGTAGCAGGCTCATGGGCGGTGCTTTGGAGGTCTTACCGGTATGGCAGCTGGCACAGTGTTGATCAAACAGTGCAGCACCGGGTGGCGCGACCTGGCCAGGCTCTGCGGTCACCGCGGGAAACGCTAACTGCCAAAGAAGGCCCACGAACAGTATAAAAAACCCGTTCTTGCTCATCGCTACAACCCCTCTACCTGGTAACCGATCCGCGGAAAATGAACCACCACCTCTCCGGCCATTGGGTCCTCGCGGGTGATCGCCACTTCACTATTGGTCAGGCGCAACAGTCTACCTGATACGCGCTCGATGCCGTAATCGTGCGGGGCAACCGTTACGGGCGATCCTACCGACAAGCCCCTCGGCCAGGCAGCGCTATCGACCTCTGGCTCCGCAACAGAATTCGCATCATGCGCGATCTCCAGCGCGTTCTGCGCGGTCATTTCACTCACAACACCGTGACCGATACCGCGCATTCGAAGCTCCCAGGCCTGCAAAGCAGAGAGACCTGCCGCCATTTCATCGATAGCCTGGATGTTCCCCCTGGCCATCCACAGCGGAAAATACGCCAGAATATCTGCCCAACCCGGGATGTCACCGAGCAAATAATCCCCACCCCCTTGCAACAGGCTATCGGTGAGGTACAGGTGGCTCTGGAATTGGCTGAAAAAATGCGGCAGCTCAGCCTCCAGTCTGCTGAAATCAATAAAATCAAAGAACATACGGCGGTCTGTCAAAATCTCTTCCGGCAGGTCGCCATTGGTTCCCATGGACAGTGCGGCACCCGGCTGGAAGACCGCTCCATCGCTCCAGTGGCTGAGGGCCAAACAAAGGGCCTGCTTGTCCCCTGGAAACAGCGTCGGCTCCGGACAAAGTTTTTCCAGCGCCAGAGCAATTCCTTGCGTATCACAATAAATGTCGGCCCCGACCTGCATCACCGGCGTTTTGCGGTAGCCACCGGTAAGAGCAGTCAACAAGGGTTTAGGCATAACCATCGGTATATCCACCGAGGACCAGGCAAGCCCCTTCAGCCCGAGCGCCAGGCGAACCTTCTCAGCGAAGGGTGAACTGGCGAAGTGGTGCAGAATAATGTCGCTCATGCTTGAATCTCCGAATCAGTTTCAGGCTGTGCTGGTCGACGAAACCACGCTCGCCCGCGCAAGGCTCTCAGACTCAATCTATCGCGCGCCGTATGAGCTCCAGTTCAGCCTCAAGTCTCGGGCCGGTGCCAATACGCGTCGCCGGGAGCTTACCGATCCGATGCGCTTCACCGGTGTGATTCTTGCCCTGAAGGCGCACACAATAGCGCCCCTCGTTCCCGCTAGGGGTGGCGCTGGCATTGAATAACTTACCGTCTTCGCTACCCGTCATTCCGCCGCCAGCCGGCGCTCCAGCTCGACATGGAAATGACGCAGCCGTTGCTCTTGTTCGCCCCACAATTGCCCCTTGAAGCCGCGAGAGCGCATGCCTCGCTGAACCACGGGCAGCAACGCGGCGTCCTGGCTCAATACCTGACCGAGCTGGGCATCCTGCTCGATGGAGTAATGCTCTGTCGCGGGCCTCGAGCGGCCGCTTACGTCAAGCCCCTCGGGCAGCCCCATCCAGGCCGGTGGCGAGTAATCCGAGTCGTCTGCGGGAAAGATCAGGGTCATGGTGTCGTAATAAAACTTCTCCGGATCGGATTCATGGGGAAGAAAACGCATTAAGAAGATCGCCTCGGGATGACAACCGATCTGCACATTGGGGAAAATACCGGTCGCCCAGCTGTCGGACAGCTGCCCGTCTTCAAAGCGCTCGTAACCCAAGCCCAGCCGGTCTGCACGCTCACGTTTGGCTACCTGAATTGCGCGCCGGACGTCGGCCGCCGTACCGGTAAAGTTTGCCGGATCAATACCGGCATCCTGCAGCATGTAGCCCAGCCCCTCATTCACCGTGGACTGGTCGTGCATGCGAGGGCTGGGCTGGCCCAGCGGCACAATCATCCGGCTGGCTCCATGCGGGTAGAGATCGTACTGCACATTGAGGTCGCCCATAACGCCGCGCGTCTCCGGATGCACCGCGTGCAGGTGGTAGCTTTCATAAAACGCCTCCACCCCAACCTTCCAGTTGGAACCCCACTCACTGCGTACATGACGCACCACCCGCATCTCGTCGATGCGGTAGGCCTCCAGGTAACCCTCAGGCAGACCCAATGAGTCCTTGAGCGGTGGCGGGTTTTCGGCCATGTTGATGAACACAATGCCGGCGTAAGTCTCGCAGGCTAACGGCGTGAGACCGGGACGATGGGCGATCACCTCGGGCTGAAAACTGTCCTCGTCGGTGATGCGTCGCAATTCCCCCGTGTTGTGAAAGCTCCAGCTGTGGAACGGACAGACAAAGACATTCCGGTTGCCTCGCTCATCCCACACCAGTTTTGACCCGCGGTGACTGCAAACATTGTAAAACGCCCGGATACCGCCGGGCGTGCGCGTCACAATGATCGATTCGTCACCAATATCGAAGACAAAAAAATCACCGACCCTCGCCAGATCTGCCGTCACACCGGCAATCAACCAGGTCTGTGTCCACAGCTTCTGCCACTCTCGCTCCATATAGCTGCGATCAAAGTAACCTTCCTTGCCGTAGCGCTCCACTCCGTTGTCAATATGCGGCTGTTTGGCCTCCAGTGACTGCGGCCCGGCGTCCGGGTTGATTACAGCCAGGGGAATTTTGTTCGCGTTCATGGCGATTCTCCAGTTGCGAGATTGGGGCGGGTAAATACAGGCATCACCGTCTCTTCTGCCCAACTCTCAAAGTTCACTTCAACACGCATGCCCACACTCAGTTGATCCAGTGGCACATCCACAATAGCCGCCATCATTCGTGGCCCCTCAATCAAATCAATCAACGCAACCACGTAAGGTGCGGTATAGGCGGATGAAATGGCGCGGCGGACAACGGTGAAACTGGCCACCTGACCTCGCCCGCTGGTATCGCGCCAGTGCAAATCGCGTGACTCGCAATGACTGCAGATGATACGAGGGTAAAACTGGTAGCGCTCACAGGCCGCGCAGCGCTGCAGACGCAGCACGCCGGCGCGGCATCCCTCCCAATATATCTGGCTGAGGTCGGAGGACTGCGGAGTAATCCTGGGCATATCAGCCGGGCCCCCGTCCCAATATCAAGGCAGTGTGCGACGACATGATCCCGCCCTGGGCGTGAACCAGAGCAATCTCTGCATCAGCTACCTGGCGGCTGCCGGCCGCATGACGCAGTTGCTGAACGGTCTCGGTCAGTGCAAACATCGACCCCGGGTTGCCCGGATGACAATGCGATAGCAAACCCCCATGGGTGTTGACCGGCATAGCGCCACCCGGGAGTGTCGCACCCGAGCGCAGCAAGCCGCCGCCCTCGCCTTTGCTGCAGAAACCCAGATCCTCCAGTTCGATCAAAACAGTGGGCGTAAAGCAGTCATAAAGTTGCGCAAAGTCGATATCGGCCGGCCCCAGTCCCGCCATGGCATAAGCGCGCCGCCCCGCGTCCAGAGCCGCCGAGGTGGTCAGACTCTCTGCTTGGGTAATGTGCTCATGGCGGTGCCCTTCACCCGCGCCCAGCAAATACACCGGTTGCCGGCAGTGGTCCCGCGCTCTTTCCGCCGACATCATCACCACCGCAGAACCGCCATCCGATACCAGCGAACAGTCCAACAGGTGCAAGGGGTCGGCAATCAGGCGGGAATTCAACACATCATCCACGGTAATTGGCTCGCGCATCTGGGCGCTGGGATTGCCTGCGGCGTGAGCCCTGCCCGATACCGCCACCTGGGCGAAATCCGCCTCTGTAGTGCCGTACTGTGCCATATGCGCCTGGGCGATCAACGCGTAATAAGCGGGTACAGTCAGCCCGTAGGGCTGCTCAAACTCGGGGTGCCCGGTGGCTGATTGCAGTGCCAATGCCTGGTCGCGACTCAGGCTGGAGCGCAGGCTGTCCGCCATGGAAATCAGCACGGTATCTGCCATCCCGGTAACGATTGCACTGGCGGCGTGATGAATCATAGAGAAGGTGGTGCCACCGCCGGCGCCCGCAGCCAGGCAGTAACGAGGAAATATCTGCAGATACTCCGCCGCCGCTTCAGCGTGGTAAAGCATTGGCTGTGCCATGGCATTGCAGGTAATCAGACCATCCACCGCGTCCCGCTCCAGGCCCGCATCCGCGAGAGCACCCAAAGCGGCCTCGACGCAAAGCTCCATTGGCGTACATCCCGGGACAACGCCCACCGGCGTATCGAAAGCGCCAACAATGGCGACTCTGCCCGCCAGGCCCTGCGCGCTCATAGAAGCCTGCTGATAGAGGGCTGGTGATAGGGGACTGCCCACAACGACGCACTACTGCCAGCGCATTCATATCGAAGTAAGCCTATCGCCTCACTCACAGGGCAAAGCACCCTCACGTCAGACCACATGCAAGCGGGCCCGCGCCGTGCCTGGAGCGACGATATCGCCCGCTTCGTTTTTAATAAAAACCTCGATGTCCACCTCACCAGTCGCCGGCGTAAAGGCGGTGACCACACCGCCCGAAATAAGGAGGTCCCCGGTGTACGTGGCCACCCTGTTGGAGTACTCGATACTCTCGAGGCGACCACTTTCACCCAGCCACTCCTCAACGCATTGATTGAGCCAGTCGCCTAGCAGCGGGCCCGCCACGACAAGGCCAGGATACCCCTCCACCTCGCGGGCGTAGGGTTCATCAAAGTGAATCCGATGCCCGTTCCAAAGTGCTGCATTGTAGAGCATGGATTGCACGTTATCGGGCCGGAAGCGTCGTTCTGGCAACAAGTCACCGACCGCCACAATAAGGCCACCGGCCTTTTCTTCATGCTCTGTCACCGCAGAATCCTCGTCGTGGTTTCCCTGATCACCGTATCTCCGGCATCGTTGGTGATGCCCATCACCACCTCGTAAAAAATGAGCGCGCCGCTGCGGCCCTGTTTTTCGTAGATGTCGGTTAGGGTGCGGGTGGCGGTCAGCCAGTCACCGGGGAAAATATCCATCAGATACTCGATTTTCAAGCCCCCGGCCATGGCTTTCTCGAGAGGAAACCGGGGCAGCAGTTGATCGATAGAAACGCCGTCCGGGGAGAGCTGATCCAACTCCACAACGTCCCAGAACAGCGGCACATGGAACATCGGTGGTGCCTGATCACCTGCCAGATACTTGGGCTGGCGATTGCCGGTAGCTACTGCATATTTACGAATGTCCCGGCGGGTCACCAGCTCTCGCCGCGGTGCGCTTTGACGGCCAATAGTGGCCAGGAGTTCGCTGCTCAGCAGCCCGCTCATCAGACTTTCTCCCCGGCGCGCCAGTAAGGGTCGCGCAGTTCACGTTTGAGTATCTTGCCCGTGGGCGCCTTGGGGAGACTGTCCACGAACTCCACCGAACGCGGCTTTTGGTAGGAGGCGAGATGTTCCGCAGCGGCGGCAATGATCTCTGCCGCCGTGGCACTGGCGCCGGGCTTAAGCACCACCACCGCCTTCACGGCTTCACCCCATTCTTCATCGGGCACGCCGAAAACAGCGGACTCCAGCACGGCGGGGTGTTGGTGAATCGCCGCTTCGACCTGGGTGCTATACACGTTTTCACCACCGCTGATAATCATGTCCTTGGCGCGATCCACGATGAAGATATAGCTATCGCTATCCCACACCGCGATATCCCCCGTCCACAGCCAGCCATCACGCAGGGTCTGGGCGGTCAATTCGGGGCGCTGCCAGTAACCGACCATATTGGCGTCCGACTGGACCAGGATTTCGCCCGGGGTCTCGCCATTGCCCGGGGTACGGCCTGGCCATCCTTGTCGACCAGCTTTATCGCGGTGACAAAACCCTGCGCGACCGCAGGACGCCGAACGCTCGGGATGATCACCGCGCAGGGCACGCTGGTGATCCTCCTGAGACAGAAAACACATGGTCATGCCTTCGGTTTGGCCGTAGCCCTGAATGATAGAGCAAGGGAAGGCAGCCAGTGCCGCGGCAACCACCTTGTGCGGCATCGGTCCGCCGCCGTACTGAATATTGCGCAGACTACTGAGATCGAAACTGTCAAAGTCCTCGACCGCCATCATCCAGTTCAGCATGGTGGTAATACCGAGGAAGGCGGATACACGCTCCCGCTGTATCACCTCCAGCGCCAGCCTGGCGTCAAAGTTTATCAACACCAGCGGACAACCGTGGGCGTGATAATTCATAGCCAGCCCTACCGGAATATGGAACATCTGCCCGGTCAACATGTAGATGTCTTCGGGCACAATTCGCTCGGCAACGGTCTGGTTGAGCATGCCCATGAACAACGAGCGATGGGTATGCAAGGCGCCCTTGGATTCGCCAGTGGTGCCGCCAGTGTAGAGAATGAGCACCGGGTCATTATCCCCACGTCGCTCGAGTCCCGCGGTTCCGCTGCACTCGCAGCGGCCAGCAGTGCTTCAAAACCTCGGCTACTGCCCTCGCCAAAGTCCAGCCAATGCTCAAACGCAACTTCCCCCGCCAGGGCCGATTGCAGATGACTGTACTCAGCCGAGGCCACCACAACCCGGGGCTCGCCATCACCCAAAATGCGGCTCATCTCAGCAACCGCCAGACGCCAGTTGATCGGCTGAACAATCAGACCGCTGCGTGCGCAAGCGTAGTAGACAACCATGTATTCGATGCAATTCCTGGCGATCACCGCAACCCGGTCGCCACGGGCGAGCCCGAGGTCATCCCTCAGTGCATTGGCAAGGCGTCGAACTTGTTCATCCAGCTCGCCGAAGCTGAGGCGGCGCTCGTTGGGTACATCGATCAAAGCCTCGCGCTGGGGGTCCAGACGGGCGTATTTGGCGGGAATGTTGCCGATATTCATAGCGGTAAGACCAGGCTAGTCAGGGCGAATCGAGGTCAATGTGCCGGTTGCAGAATTCTCCAGGCACCATCCACTTCAATGACCGTATCGCGGTAAATTCCGGTAGCTAATAGTGAAGCCTTGCCGTCTTCCGTCGCCAACAGTGTCAGAACTGAGGTCACGATCGGGTGCTCCCCCTCAGTATCGAAAAAACTGTTGGCGATCACATGACGGCGAACATCGGTCTGTTGCTCCATGGCGCCAAGCATCAACCCCATGATCGCCTCCCTACCCTCGAAAGGCCCTATCAAGTCGCCACCGGCGATGCGCATACTCATGACAGCCTCGGTCGCAAAACCGGCCTCCAGCGCCTTCATATCACGCTCATCATAGGCATAAGCGCCCCGGGCCAACATGTCCTGAATCGCCATCCTGTTCTCTGCTGTGAGCTGCATATCCTGACCTCCATTGCCGGCACATCCAGCGTTGTGACGCCGCCCGACATGCGCTCGTGAGTACCTTGTTTAGTGCACCCTGCCAAGCCCGCCATGAGCGTCTGCCACCGCGGCCTCGTCTCGCACATCTTCTCTACATCCTAGGCCAGCTTTGAATGTTATTCAATAAAAGCCACAATCCCTCGCCTGTGCGGCGAACACAACAACCAGGGAAACAGGAATAGCACACGCAATGCTGACGGAGGGGCAGGGGCAGGGGCAGGGGCAGGGGCAGGGGCAGGGGCAGGGGATAGTCAAAGTGCCACCAAAAGTGGAAAGTGCTACAGTGGCTTGCATGAGTCACCAGCC
The DNA here is from genome assembly GCA_963840725.1 of uncultured Gammaproteobacteria bacterium. Classification (GTDB taxonomy): domain Bacteria; phylum Pseudomonadota; class Gammaproteobacteria; order Pseudomonadales; family Halieaceae; genus CAVWDU01. The sequence goes on from CAWIZY010000004.1 coordinate 585,943, forward strand.
GCCCGAAAATGATAACGACACCGTGCCCGCCACCAAGCGCGACTCGCGCGGCGACCGGCGCCGTCACCTTATCTTCAAATCGCTGCACGACTGCATCCTGGCCAAGGGTTATGTCAAAACCACCCTCGCTGATATTGCGGAAGGAGCGGACATGTCCGCCAGCCACTTGCTCTATTATTTCAAGGGCAAGGAGGCGATCCTCGAGCAGTACTTCGCCAACGTGTCGGTGCGATTTCTGCAGCGGATTGATGCATTTAGCCACGAGACTCCCGAGCAGCAGATCCAGTCACTGGCGAGCTTCTGGTTCAAAAGTGAGGCCGGAACCCGTAAAGAAATCGGCTTCATGCTCGAATGCTTCGGCGCCGCGGTCAACGATCCCGTGCTTCGGGATACCAAGGCAGAGTTCGATACGCGGTGTAAACACTATCTCGTGGAAATCTTTCAGCAGGCCCCTTCTGTGTTTATGGGAAATGCCAAGGATGCCGCCGAAGTCGCTTACTCAATGATGCTGGGACTTCGCTCGGCCGTCTATTTTGACGACGACATCGAGCTTGAAGACGCTCATCGTTTGTTTGTCGGCTCCATGCGGGCTATGTGCGGATTTGACTGAGCGCGATTGCCATTATTCAGAGGTGCCCTAGTATCATCACTTGCTGGACGCAAACAAGAATCTATTCAGCTAAACGCCGCCAGCGTCCGAACAGCCATCGATAGAGGCCGCGCGATGATCCACCGCAGCTACGATAATCACCCCCGCCCGGGTCCCCTCGCCCGAGCCCCGCAGCCGATTGATCTACCGCACCCTGTCGGTCTCGAACCCGGCAGATTCATGAGCTTTCGCTGGCAAATTATTGTGTCTATTGCACTGTGCTGGTCAGTCCCGGGTCAGAGCGAGGCTCTCGAGGGCCTGGCCGCAAAACAGATCGAACAAGGCAAGGGCCTCTACGCCAAGCACTGCGTGACCTGTCATTCCGTTTCGCTGCGCGGCTCAGCGCATGGCAGTGCACTGAAAGGCAAAACGTTTCTGGACAAGTGGGGTCAGCGAGACAGCCGACAACTACTCGCCTACAGCAGTAACGCGATGCCCCCCGGACAGGCGGGGTCCCTGAGCGCGACAGAACACGCCTCCGTGCTGGCCCACGTGCTCTCGGTCAATGCCGAGTCCGCCTCCGCAGCGCTTCCTCTGCTCGCCAGCGCCAGTCAGTTGGGCGAGGTCGATGATACGCAACCAGACAGCTGGGTCAGTTGGTCCGCCGCCGCCACCATAGAACAAACCGCAAAAGACAGCGGTGCCTTCACCGGCCGAACACTCGACGCCTTTAAACCTGTCACCGACACCCTGCTGAACCACCCGCCTCCCGGTGACTGGCTGAGCTGGCGTCGCACCCTCGACGGACAGGGCTATAGCCCACTCGCACAGATCAATCGCGAAACCGTGGGGCAGTTGCGACTGGCCTGGTCGCTGGCCATGCACGAAGGCAGCAACCAGGTCACGCCGCTGGTGCATGACGGCATCATGTATCTCACTCATGCGGGCAATATCATCCAGGCCCTGGATGCGGCTGGCGGCGACCTCGTCTGGGAGTACCAGTACAGTTTTCCGGATGACGCGCGCACCCTGGGTGGCCCTACCAGAAACATCGCTATCTATGGCGACAAGCTCTACCTGGCCACCTACGACGCGGCGATAGTGGCGGTGAACGCGGGCACCGGAAAGGAAGTCTGGCGGACCGTTAAAGCGGACTATAAAAAAGGCTACACGCACACCGCCGGACCCATTGTTGGAGATGGTGTCGTGCTCAGCGGCATAAACGGCTGCGAGTGGTACAAGGCAGAGGGTTGCTTTATCACCGGACACGACGCCGAGACCGGACAAGAACTCTGGCGCACCCAGACGATCGCCCAACCTGGTGAACCCGGCGGCGACACCTGGGCCGGCTTGCCGGCTGAACTGCGAGCTGGGGGGGACACCTGGATTGCAGGCTCCTACGATCCGGAACTCAAACTGTTTTTTATCGGCACCAGCCAGGCCAAGCCCTGGGTCGCCGCCAGCCGCGGCATGACTCCCAAAGATCAGGCCCTGTACACCAATTCGACCCTGGCCATCGACTCACGCACCGGCAAGCTCCGCTGGCACTTTCAGCATATACCCGGCGAGACCATCGACATGGAAGTGGGGTTCGAGCGGGTGCTGATCGATGCAGAAGACAAGAAACTCCTGTTCACGGTAGGTAAGGATGGCATCCTCTGGAAACTGGATCGCGAGACCGGGGCGTTTCTGGAGCTCGCCGAAACACTGCCGCAAAACATTTACCAGGCAATCGACCGCACCACCGGCAGTGTCACCTACCGCGACGACATCATCAATGCCAAAGTCGGCGACAGCGTGACCGCCTGCCCGGCATTTATGGTGGCCACAACTGGCAGGCTTCGGCCTACAGCCCGGAGACCCATCGACTCATCATTCCACTGCATCAGCTGTGCTCAGACATGGTCGGACGCAAGGTGGAGCAAAAAGTGGGTGGCGGCGGTTACGGCGGCGAATCCAGGACCTACCCCATGCCCGGGAAGGCGCAGAAAATGGGACGCCTGGCAGCATTCGATTTAAATACTCTGCAAGAGGCCTGGGCTTATGAACAACCGGCGCTGTTTCTGACCGGCGCATTGACTACTGCAGGGGGCCTGGTATTCATCGGTGATCTGGATCGCTATTTCACAGCGTTTGACATCGAAAGCGGAAATCCGGTCTGGCGCACGCGACTGGGAGCACCCCTGCATGGGTACCCCGTCACCTACAGCGCCGCCGGAAAACAATACATCGCAGTCCCCACCGGCATCGGCGTATTTCGCGCATTGACAGCCGTATTGAGCCCCGAGATATACCAACCGACTGCGGGTCAGGCACTTTACGTGTTCGAGCTGATGTCTTCGAACTTCATAGACAAGCCCTGATGCAGGTCAGTAACCCACTCGGAATGGTGCTAGCTTGCAGCGGCGACCGGCCTGCGCCCCAGCGTTGCGCGAATACGCAGGCGCTTGAACAGCGACAGGCGATCAACAAACAGCATGCCATCAAGGTGGTCCAGTTCATGCTGGAGGCAAACCGCATACATATCGCTGAGATCACGCTCAAAGGTCTCGCCGCGGACATCGCAGGCTCGCACCCGAATCTGCGTGTGACGAATGACGTTCTCTACAATCTCGGGCACCGAGAGGCAGCTCTCCTCGACGAGTCCGGGCACATCCCGTTTAAGAATTTCAGGATTGATGTAAACCTCGGGCGTATCCCTGTCTTCTGACAGGTCCATGACCAGGACACGCCGCACATCGCCGGTCTGGGGCCCCGCCAGCCCTATACCGCCACTGTCGTAAAGGGTCGTAGTGAGGTCCTCGATAAACGCCTCTAGCTCGGCATCAAAGACCTCTACCGGTTCCGCCACGCGACGCAAGCGGGGATCCGGATATTCCAGTATCGGTAAAACGGCCATGACGTCCTCCTGTTACACAGAGCCTATACAGAACTGCGGCTGGATTCCAGGGAGGCAACCCGGTCTCCAGCCGCAGCCTGGGTTTTTACGGCGGCGGTCGCCCGCAAGCCCTGCGCATGCCGAATCAATGGCAAGGTGGCGACAATCGTGACCAGCAGCAGTAGCAGTTCAATTGCATACACCGTGAGGTAGCCATTGGCGACGCCGGCAAAGCCCCAGGGCCCGGCGGTATCACCGACTGCCGCGTTGACCAGGTCGCGGATCACAGCGCTCAACGCCATGGCCACGCCAGCTGCCGTGGCCTGCACCGCGCCCCACGCCCCCAGCGCCAGACCCGCCTGGTCCCTGGGCGCACGGTTCATGGTTGCTGTCAGCGTCCCGTGCCCAAATAGGGCGCCGCCAAAACCGATCAGAAAGTTGCCGAGTAAAAAAAGCTGCGGCAGCCCGACGGGCTCGGAGGCAATCACCAGGGCAAACGCAGGGAAACCTATCAGCGTGCCGGTGAGGGTGACCCTGTAAGGGTCGGCGCCACGGCTTATGATACGTGATGCAAATCCAAAACCCACCAGACCACCAAAGGCAAACAATGCGGTCAGTTTGGTCGTGGTGCTGACTGACAGCCGCAGGACCTCACCACCGAAAGGCTCCAGCAGGATGTCGGCCATTGCAAATGCCATGGTTCCAATCCCAATGATGATCAGGCGACGCACGGTATGCTCACCGGCACAGAAACTGGCCCAGGATTCCCGGAAGCTCGGGTCGGGCCCGCGCACGCGCCCGTGGGGCGGGTTGCGGGCCTCCTGCTGCCACATGGCGGTGCCATTGAGGAGCAGGGTGACTACTGCCGCGCCCTGGATCACCTGGACCAACTTGCCAGGGGTAAAATCCTCCAGTGCGGCGCCAAACAATAGAGCGCTGAAAAACATGCCCACCAGCAGCATCACATACATAAGGCCCACCACTTTGGGATGGGATTCCTGAGGCGTGAGGTCAGTCGCCAGGGCCAAACCGGCGGTTTGGGCGATATGCAGACCTGCGCCAACCAGCAAAAAGGCCGTAGCAGCGGAGATATGTCCCAGCCAGACCGGCGCCATGGCCGATTCACCCTGGCCTGCGAGCACCAGCAGCGCAAAGGGCATGATTGCGAAGCCACCAAATTGCAGCAGGGTACCCTTCCAGATGAAGGGCACCCGTCGCCACCCAACTCACAGTGATGGGTGTCGGACTTAAACCCGACCAGGGCCCGAAATGGGGCAAACACCACCGGTATGGCCACCATGATGCCTACCAGCGAGGCGGGAACCCCCAACTCGACGATCATCACCCGGTTCAGAGTACCGACCAGCAGCACCAGGGCCATACCGACGGATACCTGAAACAGCGAAAGCCGCAGCAGGCGGCCCAGCGGCAGATCCGGTGTCGCTACATCGGCAAAAGGAAGAAAACGCGGCCCGAGATTCACCCAGGCCGCTGTCAGTCGTTGACCAAAACGTGCCATGTCGACCTCAGTCAGTAAGCCAGGGGGTAGTCAGGCAGCAATAGCCCGGCCGGCACCACGTCATGGGTGGTCGTCGACAGTCCTAACCCCACAAAAGCTCTAGCCCCACAAAAGCTCTAGCGCTGAATTAACGTCGGCAAGCCGAACATGGAGGACAGCGGAGTGGAGTTCTTGCTCAGCAACTTCATGCCGAGACTGCTCTCCCAGGGCCCGTCATTTCCGGACAGCGTTTTGTAACCGATCATGGAAGACAACGGGGTGGCGTTACTGCTGAGACCGCCCTTGCCGAACATCGTAAAATCGTGCCGCGTCAGCGGGCTGAAGATGCGTGACCAAACCGTCAAACGGCGGTCGGGGTCGGACAGGGTAGGAATGGAAAAGAGATCAGACAAGGGCGTTGGGCTGTCCGACTCCATAAAGACAAACCCCCCCGCATTCTCAGGTTTTCCGGCCTCCAGAATGGCCTCGGCGGCTGCGCTAAAGCCCAGAGCAGGGTCCACCAGGACCACAGACTTCCCCTCTTTCAGCGCCGCAGCGCAGACCAGTGCCTGGAACTGCGGCACGTCACCATTGAGCACCTTGTAATTGCGGATGTCGCGATGGGATACGTCTGGCCCCGCTGATGTCGGGGTCATGAGTACTGAACTGGCGCCATAACCACTCGCCTTCAGTTCGTCCATCACGTCCTGAGCCTGCTGCTCGGTTTCGTAGATGCGTCCGTTTACGCTCATGATGTTTCTCCATTACCTCAGGGGCATTCGTTATTAGATACCTACATTCATAGCACGCGAGAGAACCCCCCGCCACACTGAACAAAAAAATTAGTCACAGGGACCGGTGTAACCCGGCCCCTAGGCTGGGGACAGAAACGACATTCTGTCCCCAGGGATATCCCCCGAGCTCAGCCCCAGTAGGCTGCAAACCAGGAAGTGTTGGACAGAATTGCACCGTGTACCACAAACGAGATCAATGCTACCGATCCCAGGAACAGGGGCAAGCCAACCGTTGGTTGTACCACACACCAGATTCTACCTTGATTCATGAGTCGCTAGCCTCCCCAGGGTGAAAATGAGTACGCGAGAACATGCGCAAACACCGAGATCACAAAGAACACGCGTGCTCCATCGATCACATGCTTGTGCAGTTCCTCTGACTCTCGGATGGTCAGACCAGTCGGCCAGACGCGGTCTGGATCGTCCAGATCAGTTGCCATAGGTTTGTCTCCTAGAAGTTAATTAATTTTTCTTTATTAGCCCGATGCTATCTCCGCAGGGCGAAGACGCAACTGCCAGTCACACCGGCAGACACACGCTGGTACGATTCCCCTCGCGGGTAACCTACCTCGGGCTATTGACAAATCTAGCAGTGCTACTGGAGTGTGTCAACTTGCTTTGTCACCCAAATGTGTAGCTTTAAATTGACACACCCCGGCAGCACGTGGGTGCAGTCCAGACAGACCCGTGGCAGTGCATCAGTTCTCTTCGACCTCAACGTCTTCCGCAGTGACGCCCTCCTCGATGGATGAGTTGCCAACAACCAGCGCGCCTATCCCGCCGTCCTCTTGCACAGCCTCAATACCGGTGCCGTCGCCGTCGTCATTGTTGGCAGTCGCCGTCCCGGCGACCGAGGCCCTGAGACTCCCTCGGTCTGCGTCTTCGAAAACCAGACCTTTACCCCCATCGGCACCCGCGCGGTTGGCCATACCCGTCACCACCACATCGGTCAGTTCAAGCTTCACTTTGCCGGTCTGGCCATCCCGGACGTCGATAAATATCCCTTTGCCAGCCGGCCCAGCCACATCGCCCCGATTCTCGATGTCATAGCTACCAGACCCGGCAAAGTTCAGGTGGGGACAGGCTGGCCCCCGTGTGAGCGCGAGCAGCGTGGTGTTGAACGCGGTTTTGATCGTCTGTCCCGAGCCGATCAGGGTCAGGGACTGTTCACCGGCATACTCCAGCGTGCTGGCTATGTCGATATCACTGTCAGTGACAATCAGTATCTCCCAAGCCCCTCTGGCGCCTAATGGCTGAACTGCTCTTAGAACGGGAAGGTCGTACCAAAGGTCCAGCCCCGGAAACCCTGGGCAGTTTTATAGCCCACGCGCACCCGTTCTATGGTGAAACCAAATAACTTGCGCGGTTTTTTCAAGCCCAGTGAGAAACCCACTTCATGCAGCGAGTGGATGTCTGAATCCTGATTGGGGGTCTCTGCCACATCCCAAACGGGCAGGTAGCACTGCAACAGGTAGTAGCCCCCCACATTGACCTTTTCCTCCAGCAACCGAAACCCCGCGTCAAGGCGATAGTCGATACCGGTCTCGGCCAGGCTGAAACCCACGCTTTCGTAGGATTGGGTCTGGTACTCGCCCACGATCCGGCCCGCAACACCCCAACGAAACTCCGAGTCATCCATGTTTCTCCAGATGCGCTGCGCACTGATGCCCGCCGTGCCCATCACCACGGCGTAGCTGTAGCTCACGGCGAGGTCTTCGGCATCGGACGGAGTCGCTTCCCGGGCAGACGTGGTATACCCCGTTACGCAGGTCAGCAACAGGCTCGTCAGGAACATCCCCAGTCGCAATCCGGGTCTTTCAGGGCGCCATTGAACGGTCATATCAACTTGTCATTCACGGGTGAGTGGTGGCTCATATTGTTGATTGTACCGGCATCCTTCCGCAGCCGGCGCCTTCCAGGCTAGTGCGGCAGCCGGCAAGACGCCACCCCCCTCACTCGCCCTCGAGCTGCAGGGCTTTAGCGGCCGGGCCCTGCCGGCATTGTCCGGCTACACTGATAACTGAGTGCATGTGCCGCCGGCAGCACGGGGTTTGCCGGGAGATCGCCCCGTTCCTGGTCTGGCGTCAACCCGGGGACCCCGAGAGCGATTTAATGCACCTGATTTCTGCGAGTTACTGCAGAAGGAAGTGAAAAGAGAACCGTATAGGCCATGATCAGGACAGCTACCAAACACGATGTGAGTGCTATTGCAGACATCTACAACCACTACATTCTCAACACCACAGCAAGCTTTGAAGAGACGGAGGTATCAGCCGTCGAACTCAGGCGCCGTCTGGGCGCGGTTCGGCAGGCGGGCCTGCCATGGCTGGTTGCAGAGGCTGACGGAGACCTGCTGGGCTACGCCTATGCCAGCCGGTGGAACCCGCGCGATGCCTATCGGTATACCGTTGAAGTAACGATCTATATGGCGCACGATCGAACAGCTCAGGGGGCCGGTACGGTGCTCTACCAGTCGCTGTTTGCGGAACTCCGCAAGGCGGGTTATCACACCGCTATTGCAGTCATCACCCTCCCTAATGCCGCCAGTATCCGTATCCACGAGAAATTCGGCATGAAACAATCGGGCCATTTCGAAGCGGTGGGCTACAAGTTTGGCCGCTGGGTCGATGTGGGCTACTGGCTGGGGTCGCTGCACACGCCGCAGCAGTAGACCGCACTATGTTGTGCAAATAGCGAATAAGAACCTACGGCCTGTGCGTTGCGAACGCCGTCAGTTCCTGACATGAAAGCGTGGGTCCACACAGGCACCCTCAGAGGTGACGATGCTGTAGTTGTACTCAGACCAGCCATCGTTGTCTTTATCCCTGGAAGAGTCAGCCAAATCTGCAGGCACCGTGATGCTTAGTGTGCCGTCATTTTCGGCACTGCCCGCCACCAACCATGTATCGTCGAACCGCTTGGGCAACACTGCGAAACCCGGATACTCCGTGCCGACGCCCTTGATCACGAACTTAACTGTGCTGCCGGGTTCGACGCAAACATTTGGTGGGTTGGCAGCGACACGCCCGCCGCCTTTCCCATCGGCACCCTTTGACGCCCCATCGTCACTGATCTCGACGTCTACCACGGGGTTTTCCAAAATTTCGACCTGGTTGCAGTCAATTACTGGAACCTCAACCACCGGGCAAGCGCCCAGTTTTATCTCGCCCCGCTTGAGGCATCCGCTGAGCACTAAAACCAGTGAAAATAGAACAATCAACAGCTTGAACATGATAGCGACCTCCTGGTCTCTTGTCGGCGACACGGCGACGGCCTGCCTTATAGGCCGCAGCTCAGATCCTTCTGCCCCGCATTCCCCAACCAAAGAATAGTTCAGTGTTGTTTATTTGACCAATTTCAGACGGGCATGAAAGTCACTGCGTTGGCGAAGCTCCGCCAACAGCGGGTCCTTGGCCATCAGCCTGGGCGGATAACCCAGATCCACTGCCTTGACCAGGGCGTTCAGTGCTCCCCCGCCATTGCCTTGACGCTGCAAGATCAGTGCCTCGTAATAGTACACATACGAGTCCTCCGGGACCAAAGCCGTCGCCCTCCTGATCAAAGACATGCCCTCTGCCTCGCGGCCCAGCACCGCCTCGATCCAGGCCAGATCCATCAGGATGAAGGCATCGTTGGGGTTGACGTCAAGGGCCGCCAGAGCACGTTGCCTGGCTACCTGGTACTCCTCTCTGGCGGCATCACTGCGACCTGAGACCCACAGCGCATCACCGAGGTTGGAGCGTATCAGATAGTCCAGCGGTGCCAGCCTGCTCCCCTCGCGCAGTGCCTCTACCGCCTCATCAAATCGCCCGAGGTAATAAAGTGCGACCCCCAGCGCCTGAAATGTCGCCGCCTGAGGCTGCAACTCAATAGCACGCCGGTATTGCTGCTCTGCGGCGGCAAACTCACCCGCGAGAAACAGGGCCGAGCCCAGATTAGTCAAACCCTGCACATTGCTACTATCCAGGTCTACAACAGTCCCGTACTGCTCTGCCGCCTCAGCATAGCGACCGGAACGAAACAGAAACGTACCCAGCGCGTTGTAGGCTGACCAGTCTCCGGGGTGCAAGCCGGTGGCCCGACGCAGGCTGGCTTCGGCCTCCACCGGTCGCTGCTGACGGCGATAGATCTCTCCCAATCCGATCAGCGCGTCTACATTACCCGCGTACAGGCCCAGTGCCTCCAGATAGGCATCTTCCGCCGACTCGTTCTCACCCGTAATGGTGTAAAGGTCGCCCAGGGCGGTATAGACCACGTCGAGATTTGGGTTCAGCGTGAGCGCCCGGCCGCAGGCGACCTCTGCATCCTTCACAAAAGCCGCATCCGACGTTATCGAGTAGGCATCGACGTATACTACGCACTCCCCAGCATGTGCCGCAGCGTAATCGGGATCGATCGACAGCGCCCTGCCAAACCACCCCAGTGCCGTGGTAAACCCTTCGGTTGTTCTCGCCAGTCGCGCCGCCTCCACGCCCCGGCGATAGAGCAGGTAGACGTCTACACCCGGATCCTCGTTGCTCAGTTCGAAGGCATCAGGCGCCTCTCCTGGCAGGGCCACCCTGACATTGGCCACGGTCAATTCCGTTATCTCATCCAGCAACTCAAAAAAATCATCCACGGTGCGATCGAACTGCCTGGAAAGCAGCTGAAAACCGGTTTTCGAGTCAATCAACTGGACAAATACCCGCATCCGCTCGCCGCTGATTTGCACGCTGCCGGCCAGATAGTGGGCAACACGCAAGCGCCGACGAACGGAACCGGAGGGAGAGTGCGCAGGCAGTGTAAAGGCATCGCCCCGGGATGAGACCAGCAGGCCCGGCACCCGGGACAGTCGCGCGATGACATCATCCACCAGACCATTAACGAACAGCTCCGTGTCGTCACTGCCGTCGAGGTTCTTGAACGGAATGACGGCGAAGGAGTTGGGCTCTACGGCATGGTCCTCGACCTCCACGGGAAGCGCTGACGGCGGGGCATCGACTGCCTGTGGCAGGCCGACACTCTGGTCGTAGACAAACACCAGCCCGCCGGCGAGAGTCAGGGCAGCGACCACAGACAGGTAGGTCCGGCTGAATCGCCGTTGTGAACTGCGCCGTGGGGATAACTCATGTGGCACCGCGCGGCCATCCCTGAACTCGAGGAACCAGGACAGCAATACGGCAATGGGAAAACCCCCGATCACCAGGGCGGTGACAAAGGTTCCCACCCAGGTGGGGAACATCAATTGCTCGAACACAATATCTGCAAACTGAATCAGCAGCCAGCCCACAACCAGATACGCGATGGCTGTTTCCAGGACTCCACGCTGCTTGAGGTTGGTCAGGAGTCCTCTGTGGTGCAGAGCACCGGCATGCGAGGCCGTGAGCAAGGGCTCCGAACCGTCCAGGACACGCGGTTGCACCTCAACCAGCAGGCGATAACCGCGCCTGGGCAAGGTCTGGATATAAATGGGATGGTTGTGGTGGTCCCCCAGGGCGTGTCGCAAGGTACTGATCGCGTGGGTCAAGGTATCGCGACTGGCCCGGCCTTCGCCCCAGACCTCGCCGATCAAGTCATCGCTGGACACCGTTGCACCCGGCTGCGAAGCCAGGCATAACAGTACCTCGAGAGCCTTGGGGGCCAGATGAGCGGATCCATCGGGGCCAGTAACCGTGCCCTCTCGCGGATCCACGAAGACGTCGCCCAGATAAAAACCTTGTAAAAGCTCCGGATTCAAGCTGCCACCCTGTTATCCATGACGTGGTTCTTGCAGCCAACAGACCACTAATAATAGACGCCGCTGCAAATTAATGGGCAAAAAAACTTGCCCGGCTTGTTGAGCAATGACGGGCGCCCGGCGGGGATAGAAAAACTGTTGGTCGCCCCAATGCCGGCGGAAAATGTGCAGTTCGGTTGCAACCTCACCCATGGCTTGACGGCGGCACGACCCCTCAGGCAGTGTGTCTCGTGTGAGAGCAGGCTGGCTGCCCCCACGCTGCGGTTGACGCCGGGGCGGAATGTCATCCCTACCCTCATGCAGCACAGCACTCATTTGCCATGCGGAGCCCGCCATGAAACATCGAGTAACCCGGCGTGATTTCCTCAACGGTACGCAGGTCGCCATCGGTGCGTCACTGCTCAGCCCCTGGACCGAATTGTTTGGCGCTGCAGATCCGCGCCTGTCCACCCCGGACTACTACCCACCGGCCAGGACCGGCCTGCGGGGCAACCACCCGGGCTCCTGGGAGACCATGCATGCCCTGGTTGCTGGCAAACGATGGCGACAGGCCGCTGTCAGGGAGGACTATGATCTGATCGTAGTGGGCGGCGGAATCAGTGGGCTGAGCGCGGCTTTTTTCTACCGCCAGGCCAATCCGGATGCCCGTATCCTGGTCCTGGATAATCACGACGATGTGGGCGGACACGCCAAGCGCAACGAATTCAGTGTCGGAGACCGTACCCTGATTGGCTACGGCGGCACAGAGTCTGTCGATACACCCAGTGCTTACGACCCGGTCTCTCGCCAGCTCTTGAAGGACCTCGGCGTTGACCTGCAGCGGTTTTATGACTACTACCAACAGTCGCTCTACGACAGGCTGGGTCTTTCCCACGCCATCGCTTTTGACAGCGCGAGCTTTGGCGCCCAAAAACTGGTAACGGGTTACGGCACCACACCCTGGCGGGAATTTGCCGCCCGATCGCCACTCAACCAGCAGGCCAGGGCTGACCTGCTGCGGGCGTTCACCGCCAAAGCAGACTACCTGCCGGGAATGACACGCGAGGAAAAGATCGCGCTCCTTCGTCGCATCAGCTATCGGACCTACCTGCAAGATTACGTCAAGGTGGACGCGCAGGTACTGGCCATGTACCAGCGCTGGGGCATGAGCTATTGGTGCGTGGGTATGGACGAAGTGCCCGCTATCGATATTCTCGGCTACGGTGACGGTGGCGATCTGCCAGGGCTGGGCAATACGCTGGTAACTGAGGGAGGACGCGGCGTCGAACCCTACATTTTTCACTTTCCCGACGGCAACGCTTCCATCGCTCGCTTGCTGGTGAGGGCACTCAACGCCGGCGCCCTGTCCGGCACCACAATGGAAGACATCGTCACCGCGAGGCTGAACTACAGTCACCTTGATGCAGCGGACGCGCAGGTGAGAATACGCCTCAATGCCACGGCTGTTAATATCGCCCACGACGCGGCGGGCAAGGCGGTTCATGTCACCTACGCGGTCGCCAATGAACCACACACCGTGCGCGGGAAGCACTGCATACTCGCCTGCTATAACGGCGCCATACCCTACCTGTGTCCAGAGCTGCCCGCAGCGCAGCGCGAGAGCCTCAGCTATGGCGTAAAGGTACCCCTGGTCTATACCAAAGTGCTGGTTCCGCACTGGCGATGGTTCGCCGAACTGGGTACCCGGTATGTCTATTACACCAACGATTTTTACAAGCAGGTTGAGCTGGACTACCCCGTCTCCATGGGTGAGTATCAATTTGGCGCGACACCGGATGAACCGATGGTGCTACATATGTGTCATGTGCCCTATTTCGCTGACATCCAGGGCCCGGAACAGTGGCGCGCGGGCCGGCGACAACTGCTGGAGACCTCGTTCGGGACCTTTGAGCATCATGTGCGTGATCAGCTTGACCAGGCCCTGAGCAGCACCGGCTTCGATGCCGAACGCGATATTGAAGCCATCACCGTAAATCGCTGGTCCCATGGCTACGCCTACAACCCCGGACTATTATGGGAGCCGCCCTATGCCAGCGAAGCCGACAAACCCTGGGTAAAGGGTCGCCAGCCCTTCGGGCATATCGCTATTGCCAACTCCGATGCCGGTGCGTCCGCCGACACTGATACAGCAATCGCCCAGGCGCATCGTGCGGTACAGGAAATCCTGTAGGCGTGGCGCTGCCCCTAATGGTCGGCCTTTCCCCACCCGTGTTGTCTATACCCATCATCTGTACCCTGAAAAAAGGATAGTCACCATGCAAGCCAGACGCTATCAGGCAGTATTTTCTTCTCTACTGCTCTCTCTGGTTACCGTGAACGGCTGGGCGGCTGAGGCAGACACTGCTGACTGGGCCTATTATGGCGGGGACCAGTCCGGCACCCGCTTTTCCACCCACGACCAAATCAACGCCGCCAATGTGAACAAACTGGAGGTTGCCTGGGTCTACCACACCGGCGAGCTGGAACGTCGCGGTGATGAACTGATCAACAACAGCACCAAACAAAACACGCCGACACTGGTGGCCGGCTCATTGCTGGTTTGCACACCCTTTAACAGGCTGATAGCACTGGACCCGGCCTCCGGCAAAGAGCGCTGGGTGTTTGACGCCAAAGTCGACCTGAAGCACGAATACCCCCAGTACAACTGCCGGGGCGTGACCGGATGGCAGGCCTCCACCCTGGGCGACACAGAACCCTGCCAACACCGCATCTTCATGGGCACAAACGACACGCGAGTGATTGCCGTGGATGCCAAAACAGGCCAACGCTGCAGCGACTTTGGCGATAATGGGGAAGTCGAGGTCAGGCAGCACAAGCCACTCAAATTTGCCGGGGAGCGCAAAATCGCCTCGGCGCCTGTTGTAGTCAATGATCTGGTGATTGTCGGTTCCTACGTCATGGACAACGTCAGAACCGATGCGCCTGCGGGAACAATCTTCGCATTTGATGCCTACAGCGGAGAGCAACGCTGGGCATTTGACCCGATTCCCAGAAGCCCTGAAGACCCGGCCTACGCCACCTGGCAGGATGACAGCGCCCTGACTGCTGGCGCGGCAAACGTCTGGTCGACCATGGTCGCCGACGCAGAGCGGGGGCTGTTATACATCCCGGTGGGGTCGGCGGCACCCGATTTCTGGGGTGGGCAACGCAAAGGTGACAATCTTTACTCCAGCTCTCTGGTGGCGCTGCACACGGCCAGCGGCGAGGTGGCCTGGCATTTTCAGTTGGTACATCACGACATCTGGGATTACGACGCCTCCTCCCCGCCAATGCTGATAGAACTCGAGCGAAACGGCAAGCAGATCCCGGCCGTGGTGCAAAACACCAAACAAGGCTTCTCCTTTGTCTTCAACCGGGTGACCGGTGAACCGCTGTTTGATATCGAAGAACGCCCGGTGCCCCAGAATGCTCTGCCCGGCGAGTGGCTCTCACCGACGCAACCATTCCCGGTGGCACCGCCACCCCTGGTGCCTATTGAACTCACTGCGGAGGATGCCTGGGGTTTTACTTTTATCGATCGCCGGGCCTGCGCAGAGAAAATCGCAGGCTATCGCTCCGAGGGAATCTTTACGCCGCCATCCACCCAGGGAACCATCCAGGTGCCGGGCTCAGCGGGCGGCATGAACTGGGGGGGACCGGCATTCGACCCCGAACGAAAGCTTATGATCGTCAATACCAACCGGGTCGCTCAGGTGGTCACCATGATTCCCCGCAGCGGCGAGGCGACGGACGAGGGTCCCGTCCTGCTGGCCAAGAGTGACGTGTCATCGCCGGACGGGTCGCCCTATGGGGTGCATAGGGAATGGCTGCTATCGCCTCTCGGGGCCCCTTGCAGCGCCCCTCCCTGGGGGGAGCTGGTCGCCGTCGACATGCAGGAGGGCACGATTGCATGGCGAGTCCCTCTCGGCTCCATCGAAAAGATGCTGCCCCTGTCTATCGAGTGGAACCTCGGCACCCCTAACCTCGGTGGACCTGTCGTTACCGCAGGGGGGCTGATATTTATCGGGGCAACCATGGACGGCTACCTCAGGGCTCTCAGCATCGAGGATGGTGAAGAGTTATGGAAGGATGAGTTGCCGGGTGGCACCCAAACCACACCCATGACCTACATGGCCGCGGGAGCCCAGTATGTGGTGATGGTTGCCGGTCGCCACGGCTGGTTCCAGACACCCGCCAGCGATGCGGTCGTCGCCTACCGACTACCCCGCACCAACACTGACTAGCAGGCTGTTGATTTTCGTTTTCGAGGCAGCCACCGGTAGGCAAAAACAGGCGAAATGAGGGAGTGTATAGTGAATACATGACCGATTTGAGCCGGTTTTAAACGGGGCAGTGGCCACGCAGATAGAAAATCAACAACCTGCTAGGGCACCTCGAGTTCCTCACAGACCGCAGCAAGGAAGCGGGCCCCCGCGGCACCGTTGATCACCCGGTGGTCGCAGGCCAGCGTCAGAGAACAGAACTGCCCCACCGCCGGTTGACCCTCGCGCATAATCACCCGCTCCTGAATTGCGCCCACTGCCAGAATCATCACCTGGGGTGGGTTGATAATCGCTGTAAAGCTGGTCACCCCGAACATACCCAGATTGGACACCGTAATAGCAGCACCATCCAGGTCACCGGCGTTCAGTTGACGGTCCCTCGCACGCGCCACTACTGAGCTGGAGGCCGCGGCGACGTCCGCCGGGGAAGCGCCACCAATATCCCGCACTACCGGGGTCAAAAGACTGCTCCCGGTGTCAACCGCGATCGCCACGTCAGCGGTTTTCAGACGCTGGATGCCATTCGGCAGAACATTGAGATTGAGCTCGGGAAACTGTCGCAATGCCCGGGCTACGGCATAAACAAGCAGGTGGTTTATGGTGACCGCCATTCCGCTCTCAGCACTGACGGCGTCAAGCCAATCCTTTACCCCACCCATATCGCAATCCCGCTGCAGGTAAAAGTGTGGAATGGTCTGCTTGGCCAGGGTCATACGCTGGGCGATAGTTTTTTGCGCACCTTGTAACTGGGTCAGACCGGGCCGTTGATCATTGCTGATCGCCGCTTCTATATCATCGCGGAGTATCCGCCCGCCAAACCCGGTACCTACCACCGTCGACAGGTCAACGGCCAGGCGCTCTGCCTTGCGCCGCAAGGCGGGCGAGATTTTGATAGCGCTGCTTTTCGCGACGACCGCCGCGGCGACCGTCTCGCCCGAAAAACTCCCGGCAGCGGCGTCGGCAGTATCGCCCCTTGAGTCAGCAGAATCCGTCGTAGCCAGCGTTTGTAGAGCCCCGGGCCCATCGCCGGTGCCCGCCAGGAAAGCATCCAATTCCTCGTCGGATACCATTTCACTCGCCATAACCCCAATCAGGGCACCGACTTCGAGCTCTTCTCCTGCTTCGGCAATGATGCGAACCAGTATGCCGTCGCTGCTGGCCTCGAAGCTGTTGACGATCTTGTCGGTTTCGATATCAACCAGCTCGTCCCCGATTTTCACTGCATCGCCCGGTGCAACACGCCACTCGGAAATGGTGCCGCGCTCCATTTCGATTCCCCACTTGGGAATAGTGATTGCTATCAGTTTGGCCATTACTCGCCCTCCTCCACTGCCTGACTGCCCGGTTGAGGCAGGGCAAAGTTCAGTAGAACGTTGCCGGGCATACGGGCACCGAACAGGTATCCGGAATTGACCAGCACATGGCCCCGGTACACCACCGGCCCATCTGATTCAATCGAACCACCGTGTGCTTTGCGTCCCGATACCGCCGTGTAGGCCCGGTTGGTCTGGTAGCTCCAGAGCACCTTACCGTCGGCGCTGTCATAGGCGCGAAGTTGGCCATCAAATGCGCCGGCGAATACAAGGCCCGGTATTGCCGTTGCAGCCGCGGAAACCCCGGGATCGCAGGCCGGCTTGTTCTCACTACTGCAGTCTGCCTGCGCACGCGTAAACCACAGCTGTTTACCGGTGGCCGCATCGAGCGCGAATACCCCCGGAAAACGTTCGCCGTCGTAACGCCCGATAAAATCTGTGTCCGCATTGGGCGCGTAAACCGTCGTACCGTCAGTTGCCAGCCCCCAGTGAATGCCACCGGCATAACCACCCAGGCCTACTTTCCGCTTCCAGACAATGGCGCCCTTGTTGTCGGGATCGAGCCCGTACACAAAGCCGTTCTTTTGACCGACCACCAGGATGTCCTTGCCCGTTGAAGCCTTTCCCGCCGCCGTGCCTGCAGAGCCTTGCTCCCCGGAGGGGAGGGAAATAAGCACCGGTGGTGCCCCGATATCCATATCGGGCCCATTCTCCTCGGGACAGTTGTAGCTCGATCCAATAAAGCAGCTCATATTCCAGGCATCACCTGCGGTGAGCTGTTTGCTCCACACCAGCCGTCCGGTCTCTATGGCGAAGGCCAGCACCGCATCACTGGTTGCTGCCGCAGGGGAGGTGTAGGACTCCCCGGTCCCCACATACAATAATCCGCGCTCGACATCCACAGTTGGTGCATTCCAGATGGGCGCTCCGGATGGGGCAATGACAGGAACGTCCAACGGGTTGCGCCGCCCCGTATCCGCAGGCAACGCCGGAATGGAGTAGCTCTTCCATAGTAGCGCTCCGTCGCCGGCGCTGAATGCGACGATCCCACCGCGGAAGGTGCAGCAGGCGTAGCTCGGGTCTGCCGCGCTCGCCCATTCACGTGAGGACATGGGAACATAGAGCCGACCATCGTAGTAGCGCAGTGACCCGGTAATGGTCGCCTCGGGATGGTCATCAAGCGCTGATCGCCAGACCAACTTGCCATCAGCACCGGACACACCATAGACGTTACCAGCAGTGTCGCCGAAATACAGCATGGGGCTGGCCTTGTTCTCAGACGCTGCGATGCTGATGGCCGAGCGAACTTCTGCGTCAGCCTTGAACCGCCAGTAGGCACAGCCCGACTCGAGATCCAGTGCATAAACAAAGCCATGCTGCGAGCCCACATACACGACATCACCGTAGATCGTCGGCTGTGAACGTGCTCGCGTTGCACCCGGAAAGTCAAAAGCCCACTTGAGTTCCAGCCCGGACACATCCTCCCGGGTCAACTGAGCGGTGCTTGTATCCACAAACCGTTGATTGGTGTTACCCATACCCCAGGCGGCGACTCTCGTCGCCCCGGGCGGCGCCGGGGCCGTCGCACCGGTGCAAGCCATCATGGCCTCAGCGTCCCCGGACGCCGCGCTGGCTCCCGCCAGAAAATTAGCCACCAGTACCCGCTCTGCAGCACTCAATTCAGCCGCCTGTGTCTGCATCACGCCTCCATTCAGGGCAGCGAGAATATCTTCAGGCTGGGACATATTGAACATGACACTGTGGGGTGCCCGCGGCACATTACCTTCGTGGCATTCAGCACAGTGCCGGCGGTAAATAGCTTCGCCGGGGTCCACTGTCGCAGTGACGGGCGGGGCCAGCACTATGGCCGGGATTGCGAAAACCACCAGGCTGTGGGCCCTGCGCCTCGCCGCGGCCGAAAGCCAGCAGAGCGTTTTCAGCTTAGTCATCGTGCAATCCAAAGCGACTTCCATAAGATTCAATAGGCCGCAACATCGCGTATTGCCGCTTCAATTTCTTCTACTGAAGGCACGTAAAGCGCCTCGAGAACAGGACTCGCGGGGACCGGGGTATGAGGGGCGGTCACTTTCTTTATCGGTGCGTCCAGATAGTCGAAACCCTGCTCTACGACCAGGCTGGAGACCTCGGACGCCATACTGCAATAGGGATTGGCCTCATCAACAACAACAAGCCGCCCGGTCTTGTGCACGCTGGCCAGTATCGCTTTGTCATCCAGTGGCGACAGGGTGCGCGGATCAATGAGTTCAACCGAAATGCCCTCCGCGGCCATTGTCGCAACAGCCTTCTCCGCAAGCAGCACCATGCGCGAGAACGCCACCACAGTCACATCCGTTCCTTCACAAACGGTTCGCGCCTTCCCAAAAGGAATAGTGTAAGGCTCGTCCGGAACCTCGCACTCCTCGGTATATATGGACTTGTGCTCACAAAACACCACCGGGTCGTCATCCCTTATAGCCTGGGCCAGCAGCCCCTTTGCATCGTAGGCATTACTGGGCGCAACCACTTTCAGGCCAGGAATGGCGACCAGCATCGGGTACAGGATCGCGGAGTGCTGCGGCCCACTGCCAGTGCCGGCTCCTATCATGGTGCGAATAGTTACCGGGGTCGCTGCGCGACCGCCAAACATGTAGCGAAACTTGGCGATCTGGTTCATTAACTGATCGAGACACACACCAATAAAGTCTATGAACATCAATTCTGCAACGGGGCGCAGACCGGTCAACGCCGCGCCACCGGCGGCACCAATGATAGCGGACTCGGTAATCGGTGTGTCCACCACTCGCAACTCACCGAATCTGTCGGCCAGTCCGGCACTTACACCAAAAACGCCACCGCTATCTTTATTGGCCACGTCCTCGCCCATCAGGATCACGCGATCGTCTCGCTCCATCTCCTCAAACAGCGCCCGGTTGAGTGCTTCGCGGATCGACATCTTACTCACGCTGATTCCCCCCGATAGCTGAGATAGACGTCGGTATACAGTTGGTCCGGCGATGGGTCGGCGGCGCTCAAGGCATGCTCAACACCCGCGTCGAGGATGTTCTGGATCGCCTCGTCAATCCGCTTGATGTTATCTTCCTGCAGGTCACCGCAGCGAGAATCTGCAAGAAATCGTGCCAGCGGGTCAGAGGAGAGGCGCGATGCTTCCAACTCCTCCACGTCACGATAGCGTTGGGCATCTCCCTCGTAATGGCCATAATAGCGCGGCGCAATAGCCTCTATCGCCGATGGACCACCGCCCTCGCGAGCTCGCTCTACCGCATTGCCAACAGCCTCATAAACGGCAAAGAAATCCCGACCGTCCACGGTGACGGCGGGCATGCCATAGGCTCCGGCTCGCTCGGCAATTCTGCCATCGGGCTTGGGGTTTTTGGTAAACTCTGCGAAGTGGTTGTTCTCATACATAAAAATCATGGGCAGCTGCAATACACAGGCCAGGTTGAGCGCTTCAGCGACTGTCCCCTGGTCGGCAGCACCGTCTCCGATAAAAGCCATCGAGACCTTGCCATTGCCCAGTGTTTTCGCTGTCAATGCCGCTCCGGCGGCGATGGGTGGTCCGCCGCCCACAATCGCATTAGCACCCAGCATCCCCTTGCGCATGTCCGCTATGTGCATGGAGCCACCCTTGCCCTTACAGAGCCCATCGTGCTTGCAGGCCAGCTCCAACAGCATGCCCTGAATGTCGCAGCCTTTGGCTATGCAGTGGCCATGACCCCGGTGTGTGCTGGCAATATAATCCTCGTCACCCAGATGCATGCAGGCGCCAACGGCTATGGCTTCCTGGTTGCGGTACATGTGAATAAACCCGGGTAGCTTGCCCTGCTGGTATTCCGCTCGAATACGCTCTTCAAACTCGCGTATCAACTTCATGGACCGATAGGCTTCGTAAAGTGTGTCGAGTGAGTCGTTCAATGCCAGCTCCAGTTAGTCGGTTTCGATCAAATCCAGAGGGTACTGATAAATACTTTCAGCCCCGTTTTCGCCGATGATAAATACGTTTTCCATGTGCGAGGGCCCGTATCGGCTGCCGAAATAGAGGCAGTCGGCACTCAACACCATTGAGGGCTTGATCTCAAAGCCCTCCTGCGCCGCATGCAGACCCGTTGAGGGAAAGCGCACCGGGCTCTCCAGAGGCACCCGCCCGATGGCGTGCACAATCATCAGCAATTTGTCCGGCGCAGAGAGCTCGCCTGCCGGGCCGGCACGCACGGCCTCGCAGATTGCCGCAGAGTTGGCTCCAGGGCGCAGCTGCGCGGACAATGCCTGAAAACAACGCCGCACGATCTCGTGCTGTTGGCGATATTCCGCAGAAGCCTCACCGATATGGGCACTGCGGTTAATGTCGATCCATACATTTTTATAGCGGCCCTGGGTTTCAAGGATCGCGATCTCACCACCCTCAAAGGGTGTATCGTAACGGGTGCGAAACAAATCGGGCTTGAAAATACTGTCGTAGCTACCGCCGAACAACATCGGACTGTGGGGTAAAGGGTCAATGTCTTCGTCGATCATAAAGTGGGCGACGGCTTTCTCTATATCGGCCCAGCTACGGCCGCGACCCAGTTGGCTGACGGTAAAGGCCATGACCCGGTCGGCTTTTTCGCCACTCTCTCGAAACACCGCCAGTTCATTGGCCGACTTGATCGAGCGCGCGGCCATGATGGTATCGAGCCCATCGGCAAAAGACTGCCCACAGGCCTGGTTAACCGCCAGGGCCACCCGCATATCATCATAAAGCACCGTCTGTTCACCCAAGCCGTGACGACCCAGGCAGTCGACTACTGCACTGATGACATCCGGCGCGCAGTGGCCATCGATTAAACCAGACAGCCGCGCCAGTTCGCCCGCGACGTCAGGGGGCAGCTGCAAATCCAGATCTACCGACCTGGCCGTGGTACAGAAATTGAGAAAATCAAAGGTTCGCAGTCGATCAAAACTGATCGGCTGCCCTTCTCTATCGGCCACGATCAGACTGATCAGGCTGGCCTCGGGGAGGCACAGGGTCATGGGCAGTTCGGCTGACGCCGGTAAAAACACCGCGGCGATGGGCTCTGGCAAGCGCCACCCGTCCATCACAGACTCAAAGCCGGTCAGGTAGGCAATGTTATCGGGTGTGGTGACTACGATGCCGGCGGCACCAGACTCGTCGAGTCTGGCACGCAGCCGGTCGCGAATCTCCGAGCTCAAAGCAACCTCCTTGCGATCCAAAGCGGGGCCGGGATCAAGCCACCGGGTGCACTTTCAGGCGGATGCAGCCCTCAGAATGCGTAACCCAGCTGTACGCCAAACTCTCGTGGCGGACCGTAGGTGGTGAAGTTCCAAAGGGTAGCAACCGGGTTCGCTGAATTCCGGTAGACCTCGTCGGTCAGGTTCTTGCCATAAACTGAGAACTCCAAATGGCCTGCGGCGCTCTCCCAGGTGACAAACGCATTCACCAGCGTTCTTTCTTCCAGCTGGGTGTTCGCTTTCTGTCGCAGCACGGGATTATCGATGGTACCGCCCTGAAAGCTGGCCGGGGCCGGGTTCATCTCGGCTTCGTCCTGGTAGTGAGCATTGAGGTTATAGGTGATCAGTCCACCGCTATTGAGATCCTGGAAATAGCTTACGCTGATACCACCGTTAAACTCCGGCGAATAGGGCACAGTCAGATCCGAAAAGTCAAAGGGCTGCGGTGGTCCCTCCAGGCCAAGCAGCGATGTATCATAGCCCGGCTCATAGCTGTCATACTCGTGGTCCAACCAACCAAAGTTAACGTCAACTCTCAGATTATCGATCGGCACATAGGACAGTTCCAGTTCCAGGCCAATCGCCGTGCTTTCGCCCTCATTCAGTGCTACCGTTTCCTGAAACTCATTGCCGGCCGCATCTTGTATGGATACCACAGTATCGCGCTGCAAATTCTCGTAGGTAGTGTGGAACAGTGCGGCATTCAACCTGAGCTTGCCGTCGAGCATGTCAGCCTTGAAACCCACCTCGGCATTTTCGTTTTCCTCGCTGGAATAGGGTGCACAGCTGAACGCACTACCGCAGGTCTCGGAGAATCCGCCGGAGACGAACCCCGTGGCGAAGCTGGCA
Source organism: uncultured Gammaproteobacteria bacterium (assembly GCA_963840725.1). Lineage (GTDB taxonomy): Bacteria > Pseudomonadota > Gammaproteobacteria > Pseudomonadales > Halieaceae > CAVWDU01. The sequence continues at coordinate 609,089 of CAWIZY010000004.1, forward strand.
TAGACCATGACATTATCGGTCCAGTTGTAGTCCAGCACGATGCGATAAGTGTTGGCAGTGAAAGTTTTGGAATCCTTGATATTGTTGCCAAACGCAGACTCTGGCAGCGGATTGGTATGCGGACCTTTGAAGCCATCGATATCGATAAAGTTACTGACCGGGTTATCGGCTGTGCCCAGGTTTAGCCGCTGGAAGTCTTTTTCGTCCTCGGTATAGCGGTAACCCAATGACAGTTTCAATCTGTCCGTAAGGTCATAGGTACCATCGATATAGAATGCGTAGCTGTCTCGGTCCTGTGACGTGTACTGGACTTCAAACGTATCCCGGTAGAACTCTCCAGCCGGCCCGGACAAAAGAATGAAGTAGCCCAGACTACCAAATACCTGAAACTCCAGGTCGTCTTTGTAGTAAGCAGCGCCCGTAACAAAATTGAACGGCCCATCGAAGTTGGACGTCAATCGGAACTCGTTCTGCAGCTGCTCCCGCTCGGTGTTTCTGCTGGCATCATACTGGGCGGTGTAGGCCTCGCCCGTGTAAGTACTGGCGAGAATTTCATCCTGATCTCTCATCCCCAACAACCATTTGAACTCGTACTTATCGAAGGTAAAGGTCTGGTTCAGATAAATACCATTGGCGTCAATCTGGTGACCGGCAGGGATATCTATCACCTTGTTATCCGTATACGACTGTCCTGTTGAGAACGGGTCGCCGTTACCGATACCCGGGAAGCCGACCGCAGGCCACAGGTAGCCCTCACCGCCATTCTGGTTGGCACTGGGTGTTTCGTTGGCGGCGGGTACGGTGTCACCACGGTCTTTCACATATTCGAAGATCAGATCAGCCAGATAAAAGTCATTGGGCTGCCAGCGAAACTTCAGCTTGGCGGCGAGGACATCTTTACCACCAATGTCACTGCCATCACCAGTATCCGGAAACGGTGAGCGAATAGATTCCACACAGGCTGCCGGATCCGGCACGTCTATACAGCCTAAACTGAATAACTCGCCGCCGGGGGGCTTGTCATTGGTATAAAAGCCATCGCTTTTATCCTGAATAACCGCCAGCCGCGCTGCAAAGGTTTCTCCCAGCGGCACGTTCAGACCCAGCTTGATTTTGTAGAGATTGCCGTTGTTGGAGTCGTACTGCCCGTAGTCGGCTTCGATGTCGCCAAAAAACTCCCCCAGCACGGGCTTTTTGGTGGTGAACGCAATGGCGCCGCCGGTCGTGTTCTTACCAAAAAGCGTTCCCTGCGGGCCGCGGAAAATCTCAACCTGCTCCATGTCAAATAGCTCGACGAACTGACTCTGCACATGGTTGAAGGCAAATTCATCCACGGTGATGCCAACCGAGGGGTCTTTGGTAACCAGAATCGAGTTGAAGCCGGTGCCGCGCATACCCCCTGCAATGGCGTTAAAGCCGGTCTGGGGGGTCAGGTTGACATTGGGGGCCAGCTGGGTGAGCGCCGTGACATCGTTCTGGAAGGTGTTTTCAAGTTGCTTTGACGTGACGGTCGTCACCGCCACTGATAAATCCTGTTGCGCCACGGACCGCTTGGTACCGGTCACAAGCACCTCTTCAAGATCAGCCCTTCCGGACTGGTTCGCATCTTGAGCCATTACGCTCGCAGCAACCAGCGCTTGTACTAGCACTAAACCGGCACCGGACCCAAACACATTCTTCTTGTCGTTCAACATCATTGACCCTCTAATTCTAGTTATAACGAGGTGCTTCTAACGTTTTTTTCCGTGTTCGCTGATGCGTCAAGCTTCTTTTGAAGGTATTTCAATTCTTAATATATGGCAATATTTTTTTTCCGCTACGCCAGCCAGCCGGGAGCCAAAACTCGCTTGACATGCCGTTGACGACAGCTGGCACCCCGCGTGTGTCAGCGCTATCGAACCGGTCAGGTTCCGATATCAAGCGCCGTACTCCCATCGCAAAGTCCAATTAATGACTCCGCGTCAAAAACGTAGTCGATCGACTTGTCGTCTTTAAAGTACGCAACCGCGCCTGAACCCAGAAAGAGCAGTTCAGTCTCCACCTCACAGCGCGCGTGGTAATGCTCAGCAAACACCGGTTCGTAACCATAAGTGCCAGCGGGCGCCGAACCCACCTCGTACAGTAATTCGCCCTTGGTGATAAAAAACTGTCCTGGGCCCTGATGCCTGTGCGGCTGGAACGCTGCGCCCGGAGCCATGTTAACGAACAGCGCCCACTCGCCCGTCGTCCTGCAGGCGCGGAGCACCTTGAACCGGGTGCCTCCGCCCACATCAAGCCAGGGCAGCGTATGGATATTGGCGAGAATATCACCCTGCTCCGTTACGTAGGGCTTATTGGCGCTCTCCATGACGACTCCTTCTTCTCACTCCAATCATCGCTATCGCTCAAATGGCCGCTACCGCTCACCAGACCCGGAGCACGATTTCCCCGCGCAGTTTACTTGCTTGCATCTAGCAAGATAAATCATCGATCACAGGCTCGTCAACACCAGCGCGCCCCGGAGCCAAGTGCGCTGCGGAACACGTCTGCGGTGCAGGGCCAGTCAAGCTGGAACTAGAAGTTGTACCGGCCTTGTAAGGCGAGTGTGCGAGGCCGGTTCAGGCTGCCAATGGTGGTCGAGCCTGCAGGTACCGCTGTCCCACCGAAAAAGGGGAAGTCAAATCCGAACGAGGTTTGTTCATCGAGCAGATTACGCCCCACCAGAGCGACCTCCCAGCGGTCATCGGCAGAGGCCAGGCCTACTCGCAGATCCACCAGTGTAAGAGCGCCATCAAGGGCAGTCTCGCCGCGCTGCTGATACTGCTCATCCCGGTAATTGACCGCTGCGTCCACCTGCCATTGCAGTGCTGCGTTCTGCCAGGGGTACACGTAATTCACCGTTAATGAACCCGACCATTCGGGCGCATAAGGCAAGGTTAAACCGTTGTCCTCTTCCTCCGCATCTGCATAGGTCGCACTGGCGCCCAGGAGAAACCTCGGACTCATCGCCCATTGAGCCTCCAACTCAACACCCTGGCTGCGCGCCGGAACCGTCGAGGTCAGAAACCCGGTGCCGACGAAAGATACCACCTGGAAGTCCTCAATTTCAGTATAAAAAACAGCGGCATTAAGCAAGCCCGCGCCGCCTGCCAGAGCCATCTTGAAGCCCAACTCCGTAGTCTCAGCCTCCTCGGTTTCAAACTCCGCATCCTCCGGGAGGGCCACATCATTGGTAAAACCGCCGCTCTTGGAACCGCTGGCCCAGGACAGGTAAACGCTGGCGTCGTCGCTGGCGTTGTACTGCACATTGATAGACCCATCCAGATTGTGCTCGCTGCGCTCCAGCCGCGTCGGCTCGACCACGGGCCCCAGGATGTCAGCAAGAATATCCGCCAGCGGACCACCGCTGCGCAACCGCTCACGGCCCCACAGCGCGTCCTTGTCTTCATCGGTATAGCGAAGACCCACGGTCGCCTGCCAGCGCTCACCCAGGAAGACCGTACCATGGCCAAAAAACGAGAGCACCGTACCGTCCTGTTCGTAGGTTTTCAGGCTGGCACTGTCCAAAGGCAAGGGTCCCAGTGTGTAGGGCGGTGGAAACGATGTATCAGTGATATTGGCGTAGTCCAGTTCATTGTCGTGGTAGTAAACGCCTGCCAGATACTCAAAACGCTGGCCCACTGGCGACGCTATACGCACTTCCTGACTGAACTGCCGATAGTCGCTATAGAAAACTGACGTAAGGTAGTCCACGGACAGAAAATCGGTATCGGTCAGTCGCTCGTTGTCATATTCAGACCAGCCGGTCAAAGAGGTCAGTTGAAAGTCGCCCAGCGCTTGCTCATAAAGAACAATCAGTCGATGTGATTCCTGCTCGTCATCCGCATCACCACTGCGACTGTAGGAAGTGAAAGCGTTCTTACGCGTGTCAATGCCAATATCGGTTCCCGGGTCCATGCCCGCGATAAAGCCCAGGCTATCCTTGTCCGGCTGGAAAACATCACCCCTGATCTCCAGATCATCATACTGGTAGCTCAGGTAGAGCGTGCCCTCGTCAGTTACCTGATATTCCGCCCCGATGCGAACAGTGGTCTGGTCTCGCTCGGGCACCTCATTCCCTGTTGTTCCATTGGCAACATAACCGCCCTCCTCTACTCCATTGAAGGCGATTCGATAGTTGCCAAAACCCGTGGGCAGATCCAGGGCACCGGTAAGATAGGTACTGTCGAACTCCAGTTCATAATCCCCCTGGATATAACCGCCGAGGCTGTCACCAGGCCGGCGCGATACCACACTCACGGCACCCAGACTGGTGTTCTTACCCAGCAGCATTGTCTGCGTGCCCTTGATGACCTCCACTCGCTCCACATCGAACAGGGACGTCTGAAACTCCCGGATCCTGCCGCTCCAGATACCGTCGATGAACAGTCCCACAGACTGGTCCAGGCTCTCGCTGGCGGACCCCGTGCCCAAACCCCGCACCGTCACTTGAGCGAGATTTTGCGGCGTATGCTGGATGATCAGGCCCGGAACAAAGTTGGCCAGATCGACCGTATCGCGAATGGTGAACTGGTCGATAGTGAGAGCATCCACGACGTTGATCGTCATAGGAATGTCTTGCACATTCTCGACCCGCTTTTGCGCGGTGACGATAACTTCCTCCAGCAACCGGGGGCCGTCATTCCCATGCGCTGTTCCAGACAAGCTGGCGATGGCCAGTACCGCCGCTGACCACCGGCTAACTGTGTTCAGTAGTGTCATCCGTTTTCCGTTTCCTGTCAGTCTCATCGATACGCAGTGTGCAATGTCGAGCTTGCGTCCAAGTAAGTATCTCGTCCGTCCGACCGCCACCACAGACAAGACGGGAAGCCATTGCAAGAACTGCATCGCGGCTCGATTTTCTGGGAAAAAACCCGCTACAGCGAACCTGTCAGCTGCGTTTTTCTCCGAGAAAACGCTCTGACAGGCGTGGATTTATAGAGCCTGGCATCATAACGCGAGTTTCACAAAATTGCTAAGAACTGGCTGGTGCGAGGCCACCGCCCTGGACACCGCTGCTGCATAGACTGGGCGACTGGACATGCTGATCAATAACGCAGGTTTTTACCAAGTAGGAGCCGTAGTGGATTTAAAACGCGATGACTTCGTCACCCCGGGGGTAGAAAAGCTGTTGTCCGCATCACCCCTGACGGTGATCAGAGGCGGAGGCGGCAGTGTACAGTCTGTGATGCTCAAACGCTTGCTGCCGAGCGCCATGTTCGACAGGCTATTATCCAAACGCTTTGGCCTTACGGGGTTCAAGCCGCTATAATCAGGTGCCGGCCCGCTCATGGCTGACCGCGCTCCAGAATCACCGGCCCGCTCTCCTCCCTGCCCAGCCTGTCCTCCTCGTTATAGATCGGACAGGTCTTCAGGGACAGGCAGCCGCAGCCAATACAGCCTGTGAGTGAATCCCTCAGTCGCTTAAGATAAGCAATGCGCTCATCAAGTTCATCGCGCCAATGGGTCGAGAGCACTTCCCAGTCGTTTACGGTTGGGGTGCGATCATCGGGCAAGTTGGCCAGGGCCGCGCGAATAAGCTCAAGGCTGATGCCCATTTTTTGGGCTGCCTTGATAACCGCCACTCGCCGCAGCACATCCGGCTTGTAGCGGCGCTGATTGCCGGCATTACGCCAGCTTCGAATCAGGCCCCTGCGTTCGTAGAAGTGCAGCGTACTCACCCTGACGCCACAACGCTTGGCCACACGACCCACGGTCCAGCCTGCATCTTTCATCAATGCCCTCTCTACCCGGCAAAAAAAATGAATAATCACTTTACCTCAACCTAGGTTAAGGTCTCAGGATAATCCTGTCGTTAACCACAGGAGATCATCATGCTGCAATTTGAACACATTAATCTGGTTGTCAGTGATGTCGAAGCCGAACTGAAATTTTACGAGGCCGCCTTCCCACACTGGCGGGTAAGAGACTCCGGAAGTGGCAACTGGCACGGTAAGCCCTACATCTGGCTGCACTTCGGCGATGACTATCAGTACCTGGTATTCAACGATAACGGCGAAGGCGAAAACCGCAACCTGGCAGGCCAACAGGTGGGACTGGCCCATTTCGGGTTTGTCACCACCAATCTCGACGCGCTCGTGCGACGCTTGACTGCGGCCGGCTTTAGCCGGGACAGCGGCGGTGCTGACGAGTCCTTTCGCCGCAACGCCTACTATATTGATCCGGCAGGCTTTGAGGTCGAGTTTGTGCAGTACTTGAGTGACATAGCGGCGGAACGCAACCTGAAAAGTTAACCCCGTCACTACAGCGCGCCATCCTTGGGTTTGCTGGACGCCTGTGCGCAGCGCGCCGACGCAATGCACCGCCTCCGTGGATCGATAGCGTCAGGCCTACGTCGATGGTACACCGACTGCATCGAGGCTAGAGGCGGACATTCTCACGTGGTATCGTTTCCAATCACCTGCCAAGCAAATGTCCAGGCCGGCACTCGGGTCAACGGAACATCTGAGTAAAAGCTGTGGATGAAAAACCGAACACCGGGAACGAAACAAACGCGGGGTGATGCAGAATGAAACGCTTGCTCGCTTTTTTCTTCGGCGCAATGCTGGTGGCGGCATTGACGCTACCTCTGGCAGGCTGCCCTTGCGGCTTTGATTGTAACGACGAAGATAATGAGCCCTCAGGGCCGGCCCTGCTCGACCTGGGCGTATCGTCAGATGTTTTCACCGATGCCAAAGCTGTCGTCGTTACTATCGCCAGCATCAGCCTTATTGGCAGCGGCACCACTGAGGACGTGGTTATAGACACCTTTATTGACGATGCAAGCGGATTGAATGAGGCAGATACGGTCCAGTTCGACTTGCTGGACTACCCGGCCTTGAACCAGTTGCTGCTGCTGGAGGCACAAGAGATTGACCCGGGCGACTACACTGCAATGGCTCTCACTGTACTGGATGGCGACGTGAACCTGTCCTATGTGCTGGATGACGAAGACCAGCGCAATGTGTTGAACGTTAGCAATGGCGAGTTGCGGGTGGACGGCTTCAACCTCAGCTCGGGGCCGGCGGCTTATACCGTCACGCTCTCGCTGGCGCGAGCACTGCAAATGCGTGAGGCCAGCAATGATTACCTGCTGACGTCTACCGCAGCCCGCGTCACGGACAATGAACTCAACGCCAGCATTTCCGGCCGCCTGGCCAGTGACTTGTTCGATTCCGTCACCCCATGCAATGAGAAAATTAATCCCGAAAAAGGCAACCGTCTTTACCTGTACAAAGACCTGGACGAGACCGAGTTGGGTGTTGATGCTTTCACCTCAGACAATGGCAATGCGATCCCTGACCAGGCGGTAGCACCCTATGCGATGAGTTCGCCATCAGAGAACAGTCTATCCGGCGGCTGGGAATATGCCTTCGGTTTTTTACCGGCAGGCGAGTACACGCTGCGTTTTACTTGCGCCGCAGAATCCGATGATGCCGTTGCTTATGACAGCGTGATCATCCCACTCCCGGAAGATCAAGAGTACACCATCGATCTGACAAACTCGGAAGCGGTAACTTGCGATATCGAGGCCGGGGCAAGCTGTTCCTGAATGCACTATCGCGTTCAGTCTCGAAGAAAGAAACTCCAGAAGCGATTCACATCAAGCGCTTTGGTGAAGGTAGCCTGACGTCAGTCACGGCATACCTATGCGTTAACGTAGTCAGTAGCCTGTAATCCGAGCACCATGGATCGGACTTACCCGCTAGCCAGCTACTCCCAGTCCACATCCGAAAAATCTGAATCTGAGGAATCCAATTGCGGCCTGCCCTGCATAACTCGATCCACATGGGCAGCCAGTCGTGTTGCACCCACACTAACCCGCGTATTGACATCATCCTTGTGAAACCCGGATGAGCGGCTCGGGCTTGTGGCGCGCACGGGCTCCTGCTTGAGAAACTCCTTCACAGCTTTTCGATCCGCTTTGCTTACCGTACAGCGACGATTAAATTTCAGTGTTCTCTTCAGTAATTCGTAATCACAGCCGTGCGTGAAATCGGGTCCGTTCCAGCTGCGCTTCACCCGCATGGCACAAATGACATCCCCTGCCAGGATTCGCTTGGTGGCCAACTCGTGAGCGTACAACGGCCAAAGAGCAACACTATCGACAAAAGCCTCACGCACTCCAGAACCCCCGTATGGCCCCAAGGCAGTATTCGACGCCTTGTCTCGCCCCACCAGCTCACCCTCTATTGCTTTCATCCCTTCAGTGAACTGTTTAGCATGTGTGTTGTAGAGCTCACGAACATAGACAGCATAAACCCAGGTAAACTCTTTCTTGTCACTAGGTCTGGACTTGGGCGGAAACAGCACGGCCATCGCGAATCGTGGCGTTACACACACGGCGCTCTCACTGCGGATATCGCCGGTTCGAGGGACGATGGCTAATTGCATCCCTTTGGGAGACTTCCCGGCCAACGTCCGCTGGTAGATCTCTTTTGGATTCATACCCTTCGGATCAAAAGTCTTACCCACAACAGTTTTGAAACCTGCTTGCTGATAGTCCCTGGCATGTTCCTTGTGAATCAATAGCGGTGCCGGATTGGTACCTGAATACTTTATCTCTCCAGCTTCTCTTGAAGAAAATCCGGCTCGAAAGATTTCATAAGGGGCACGATCATCTCCCCTGAAGCAGATCCTACCGCCGCCTGCGACTGATTGTGTGGTGACACCGGTCGACATACACAAGCTCCGAAATAATCTGTAACAAGTTAATAACAAACATTAGTGTATCGAAAAAAATAAAGTTGCGCGCACTAAAACTCCGACAACAGCATGCTCTTTAGTACATGCAAAACGGCTTAAACTATGCTCACGCGCATCTGCCCGGTCTTTGCCGGGCGAGCCGCCCCGTTCCCGTTCCCGTTCCCGTTCCCGTTCCCGTTCCCGTTCCCGTCAGCATCAAACCAGGAAAAAACCGCCTCTCTCGCAAGGATCGTTCGAATGACAAACCAGCTCAATGGTTGGTCTTGGAACACAGGGTGCCTCCAGGCTAGCCGACTATGCCCTGGTGCTGTATGGCAAAACCCTCGCACCTGTTTTATCGAGAACTCGCACAAACGTCTGGGCGTCCTGAGCCCCTTGCACCTGGTACTTTTCGTTGAACAAAAACGTGGGTACGGCCTGCACATTGTGGTCAAGCCAATGCTGCTCCTGCGCGCGGACCGCCGCGCTGTAGCGCTGGTCGGCGAGCACAGCGCGGGCCTCAGCACCGGCGAGACCTGCACGCTCCGCCACGGCCACCAGAACAGACTCCTCGCTCACATCCTCCCACCGGCTGAAGAACGCTTCAAACAGGGCCAGCTTCAGCGCAGTTTGACCGCCTTGCTCACCGGCCCAGTGCAGTAGCTGGTGGGCACGGAAGGTATTCACCATCCGCATGTCATCGCCGTAGTTAAAACGGAACCCCAGAGATTCACCCAGTGCCGTAAGCCGTTCTCTGGCGGCGCGACTCTGCTCCGGTGTCGTACCGTATTTCTGGAAGAGATGCTCACGCAGGTTCTGCCCTTCTTCGGGCATACCGGGATTTAACTCGAACGGGTGCCAGTTCAGTGTCACATCGAATCGACCGGGCAGGGCTTCAAGCGCCAGCTCCAACTGCTTGTAGCCGATAATGCACCATGGACAGACAACATCTGAAACGATATCGATCTGTAATGGCATAGGCTTCGATGCATCACTCATTAGAACACCTCAATCTGGTATTGGCAGAGCGGCGTGAACATCGCTTGCCATCGGCGATGAAGAAAGCGCCAGGAGACTCAGAGCCCCTCGCCATTGCTACAGCTTACCAGTTCTTGCGATTCACCACGCGAGGCCATTGCGACGGCTAAACATCTTGTTGCTCAGCTGTCGTCACGAAGTGCATTCAGGGTCTCCGGGTATTGCTGCAGCGCCGCCGCTAGCTATGACCGCGATTGCGGTTGCGGCTGAACCCGAGCAGACCTACACTCATCAACGGCAGTATGGCAGGCGCCGATATCTCTCGTAACTGATAGGCGTTGAGGTGTGCATTTTTGAACCCGTTGGTGGTGAGTTCCAGGGTCTGCTTGTTGCCATCGGCGGTAAATATCCCCTGCACCCAATGACCGGGCGAGGTGGCTGATGCCGCAACACTGGCCAGCTGCAGAATCGTCGGGCTGCTTGACGCACCACTTACTTCAGCCCGGTAAGCAGCCTGAGCAATGAACGATGGACGATGGACGATGGACGATGAAGAGACAGCGCAACTCGACCCATGAAGCATGCCATTAGTTTTCTCGGCATAGGTCTGGTCTGCGGTGTCACCCTCGCGCAGTTCTTGCCCCTTGCGAAAGAACCCGGGCAAGCTGCAAACAACCGGGATAAAGGCTGGATTCAGCCCGAGGGGACCGACCCAGTAGGCTTGCCGACCGCTAGCCGCGCCCCCACTGACACCAGCGCAGGCTTTACGCGGCGAGCCAGAGTCTACCAATTGGCCGGCCAGGCTGATCAACAGGCACTCGAGGCCTTGCTGAACCAGCTGCTCGCGCGACCGGATTCGCCGGGCCGCCGTTTTTCCGCGCAGGTGCTACTCTCCCGCTATCTCGACTTCGACCCAACGGCGGCTTTACGCTGGGCGCGCAAGCTGAGCCTGCCCGTATCCGTGTTCGGGCAATTATACGACCAGTGGGCGGAGACGGACCCTGAAGCCGCGCTGTTTGCCCTGCAGTTTGAATCGAACCTGGCGGCTGTGCAGGCCATCGGAGAGGTACTGATCGAAGCGCTGGGGGCGGATGCTGAGGCTATAGAGCGTGTGGCTGCGGCCTTGCCCATGGAGTTTGATCGCAACAGTTTCAAAGCGCAGGCCTACGCGGCGATGGCAGTGCGCGACCCGCAAGCCAGCTGGGAGATCGCAGCCACACTGGAAGACCCGCAACTGCGGCTGCGCACCCAGCGCAAACTCGTTGAAACAATGGTGGAACAGGACCCGATAGCCGCGCTGCTGCGCGCCGGGGAAATCGATGATCGCACGGTTCGACAATCTGCCAGCAAATCCGTTCTGGAACGCTGGCTCAATCGCGACCCGGCCGCGGTACTGGCCTATCTGGCCAGCATAGGCGATGAGCCGCCAATGGACTGGGGCTTTATCACCGGAACGGTCTATTCAGAAATCGCGCTGGCTGACCCGCTGTTGCTGCTGCAAACAGTCGACCAGTTGCCTCTTGCCGATCGCGCGCGGGCCAGAGCAGCAGCACTCAACCGCTGGGCCAAGCTCGATCCACAGGCCGCCGTAGATTTCGCGACCACCCAGCCGGCGGGCCAACAACGGCGAGCGGCGATCAATGACGTGGGCAGGGCCTATGCTCGCGTCGATCCAGCGGGGGCGGTGGCCTGGGCGAAAAGCATGCAAGCGCGATCACCACGTTTACTGAGTACGGTGTTGTCCAGTATCGCGGTCAAGGACCCCGCGCTGGCCTTGGGCCTGGTGGACGGCCTGGACTCTTCCCGGGCGCAAGCAGAAGCCATGCAAGGTATTACCATGCATCTCGCCGCCAACGGCAAGGCCACCCTTGCAGGAGCGCACATCCTGACGATGGAGGATAAGGGTGCCCAGACGTCCGCCCTCGAATTTCTCGGTCCGATCTGGGCATCGAATGATCCGGAAGCCGCGCTCGCCTGGTTTCTCGACAACCGGTCAGCCCTACCCTCAATGACCCTGGATAACCTGGCGGCAACCTTCGCCCAAAGCAATCCGCAACAGGCTGCACGGTTTATTGATCGGGTGCCTGCCGACATGCGGTCCAACTGGATGACCCGGGTTGCGGAAGGCCTTGCCCACGAGGATCCAGGGGCCGCCCAGACCTGGTTGGAACAATTTCGCGGAGAGCCGGGCTACGGCGACGCCGCTGCCACAGTGATGCTCTACCGTGGACGGGATGACCCTGATCAATTGATCAGTGCTCTGAATGACCTTGAAGACCCTCAGTTGGCCAGTCAGGCGGCCGGCCTCGCCGCCGACACCCTGGCAAGTCGCGAGCCGGCTGCCGCCGCAGCCTGGGCGGCTCAGCTGGATGATGAAAGCACACGCATTGAAGCGGTGGGGCAGGTAGCGCGGCAATGGGCCGAGAGCGACGCCGGCGCGGCCAGGAGCTGGATTCTCGGTCTCGGTGGCGGGTTGGCCCGCGATGCGGCGATTACCCACTATCTCACGGCCCAGGCGTCGGAAGCCGCCCTGTTATCGGCCTACAGCTCCGACACCGCGCGTCAAATCGGCATTCAGGAAGCCTTGTACGGGATAAGCCGCCGCGACCCCGAGGCGGCGCGCCAGCTGATTGATGACTACATCACCGACCCCACCCTGCGGGCCAGGGCCGAGCAGGTACTGAATTTATCCCGGTAAGCGTCAAAATGCGCGTCAAAGTGCGCGCCGTTTTATGCAACCCATTCCTAATTCACGGTCAATCACTGCGGCACAGGCCCTCCGGTCTCGCCTTTGCTCAGGGGCCTAGCTCAGGGGTCTTCCATCGCAGTCATCACGCCCGGCTCAGTCCCGCTCGGCCTCGCTCAAAATCTGGTTGGATAGAGACAGAAACGCCAACAGTGCGCCATCGGCATCAATACGCTCACCCATAACCTGGCTCAGCACATCAGCCTGGGTGGAGCGCACCGATGCCGCCAGAGAAGCCTGATCACAGCCTGACTGGCTAAGATCAGTTCGATAGTCGAGCAATTTGCGGTAGTAGGCGTCCAGTTTATCCTTGCGGGATTGCCTGCGTTGTCGTCGCCAGGCCACAAGACCACTGCCAACGGCAAAAATCAGGGTCGCCGCCAGGCCCAGGAGTTCCGCATTGCGCTCCAGAAACCCCGGTAGATCGCGCTGGCGATAACGTTGTGCGCCGGCGTGCAGCGGCAGTGCCCGGGCGCGCTGCGCCCCGGCGGCCAGTTGGGGCATGCCAGCGAGGGGGTAAATAGCCGCGATGGCAGGCAACAGTTCTTCGACAGCCGCCGCCATATCATAGCTGATTTGCTCATCCAGCCCCTCCCGAGCCACCAGCAGGGACGACACCGACAGGGTCAGGGCCGCATCGTCGCTCAATGCGGGGTAAAGCTGAGCCGGCAATATAAAAGGCCGCAAATTCAGGTAGCGCAAGGCGATGCCCTCCACCACGCTGCCGTGCATCAGGGTCGCCGGATCACCCAGGCTATACAACTGAAAACCACCCAGACGGGACAAGGCATCGGGCGCCAGTATGCCGCCGAAAATAAAATACAGATCAGGGTCCACGGTCCAGGCGTCTGCCAGCAGGTTCACCTCATCGGCGGCCACGCCAAAGTCCCGCGCCAGGGCCACCGCTACGGTGTGCCCGATGCTACCCGGAGGCCCGGCCCAGATGGCTCCCCCACGCAGCAGGTCACCGAGGTTGCCAGGCACCGCTTCCCCTCGATAAAGTATATGCAAGACGCTGGGATAGATATCCGCCACCACCGCAATACCAGGCTCTCTCCGTCCGGTCTCTTCCAGCAAGGCAAAGTCGATGGCACCGGCACGGAGTTGCTCGCGAAGCGCCTCGGCGCTGGCATAGGACTCTACGCGGATAGCAGCACCGTCAGGTGCGGCGTCAGCCAGCACTGCACCAATACTCGGGGCGGGCTCTTCAGTGTGCACCCCCAACACCAGCTCATCCTGACCAGAGAGCTCTGCAGTGAACATAAGAATCGCGAACCCCCACAAGGGCAAGCAGCGCATAACTACTTGAGCAACTTGAGGGCGTTGGAGTCAGCGCGGGTTCTGAACCCCGTGGGGTCGGTGTTCCATAGCGTTCTGCCGTTGGTGAACCCGGCCAGTTCAAATAACAGGAGCTCACCCTGCTCGATCTTGAAATTGGTGTAGTCCGGGCAATTCAAGCGCCCCATCGCCAATGTGGCCGCGCACCAGCCCTGGTATCGGGGCAGGTAGGCATCCGGGTCCGCCACAAACAACTCGCGATGACGCTCGCTGGCAAAGCGATAGGTCAACCCGTCATGCTCCACGCTTGTATCGGGCGAGCCCGGGAGCGGACCACCGGGCTGGCGATAGGAGACCAGATCGTATCCTCCAAGAGCCACGCCGTCCGGCGCGCAGGTCTCAGGCGAGGCGGGCTCGGCTGCGGACGCAGCCAGTGGCAGGAAGCAGAACAACAACGTCAAAATCCAGCGCATGCGCGATCCTTTTTTTGCGGGTTTGAACCGTTTGCGGATGTCGGTGGTTTTGGGCCACGTTAGCACGGGGAAGTTCCCTACCGGAAAATTATCGCTGCGGCAGATTCGGCGCTGTTGACCATGGGTCAAGTGGTGAATGGCCTATGCATAGGCACCCGTCACGTGCCGCTGCGGCCAGAAAAACTGCAGGCTGGAACGAGCAAATTTCCACTGTTCTTTTTCCTTGCGGTATTCCTCATCGTAAAGGGCGAACCAGAGTATAGGGTTCTCGTCCGCTGGCCGGTGGGTAAGCACATCCAGCAGATAGCACTGCCCGGTTGCCTGAACATCTGACAACAACTGGATGTTATGGTTGCTGTTGATATGTTGCGAGGTAAACGGCTGTGCCAGTTCACCCGTGAAGGTGGCTCGGTAGTTGTCGAGTATGATCTGTTTACCGGCCCAGGAGCCGTAGGGGCCGTACTCGCATAGCGCATCATCAGTAAACAGACTGATGAGTCTCTCCATGTCGCGTTCATCCATGGCCGCCGTGTAATCAATGCGCAGCTGACGTATAGCCTCGACCTCCAGCAGGCTGCGCAGTCTCGCTATTTCGCTATCACTCAAAGGCTCGGTCATCGTATTCTCCTGGTCAAAACGGCGCTATGGCTGCTGTGCCCTGACCGCGCAACACCGGCCACTCCAGGGTCAGGTTTAACGGGCACCCGCACGGCGCTCTCACCCTGGCGAAGATTGGCTAACTACTGCATCCTTCGAACTCAATCTCAAGTGCTTCCAGATTACGGCCGAAGAAACTCGGCGTATAGCGGTGGATTGCATCCGGATTTTTCAGCCTGATGCGCCGCAACCTTTCCACAATGACCGAAAAGCTGGTGATTAACTCCTGGCGGGCCAAAGGTGCGCCAACACAGTGGTGCCTGCCCATGCCAAAAGCCAGATGACCGCCCGCTTTTTTCCTGTGCAGATCGATCTCGTCAGCATCGTGGAATGCGGCGCGGTCACGGTTCGCCGCGCCAAAACGCAGGCTGAGAATATCGCCCTTGCGAAAGTCTGTTGCGCCAATAGTCGTGGCCTCCGTGACCTCTCGGAACATACCCTGTGCGGGGGATTCCAGGCGAAGAACTTCTTCGACAAAGGTGGGAATGAGGTCGGGCCGTTCGCGAAGCGCTGCAAAAATTTCAGGTTGTTCCGCAAGCTTTAGCATACCCGAGGCTATCCCGGCGGTGGTCGTTTCATTGCCCGATGCCAGCAGGTCGATAGTGACAATAGACAGCAGTTCATTCATTGGAATTGCTTTGCCACCATCGTAGGTCGCGTTGGCCAGCATGGTAAGGATGTCGGGTTTCGGATTCGCTCGCCGCAGGTCGATCTGTTGTTTAAAAAAATGCTGCATCTCCACCATCAGGCGGGCGCACTCCAGTTCCCGCTCTCGGCTGATCATCATACTGAACAGCTCCACGATAGCGTCGGACCAGCGTTTGAACAGTTCAAGATCACTCGACGAGACGCCGATTTGCTCGGCAATAATGACCATTGGCAAAGGATGTGCAAACGCCTTCACAAACTCACATTCACCATCACTGACGACCTTATCAATCAGCGTGTGAGCTGTCTGCGCTATGTAAGGCGTAACGCTGCGTACTCGAGCGGTAGTGAACAGCTGCGACAACAGCGCCCTTAGCTGGGTGTGCCTGGGCGGGTCCGAGGTCGAGCAGGAGGCACTGGGGACCCAGCCCTCATTTTCATAAATAGCCATGACTTCTGCGGGAACGCCGCCGGACTTCAGTGCCATAGGCGACACACCGCTGATAAAAAGATCGGGTTGCCGAATAATCTCCCGGCAGTGGTCATAGCGGGTAACCAGATAAAAGCCGGTATCCGGCATTCTGTAGATCGGCGCTTGAGACCGCAGGCGGTCATAGAGGGGATAGGGGCAGGCCTGTACCTCAGGGTCCATCAGGTTCTGCATACACATCGCCATTATCTAATTTGATTGACGCAAGCAATATTATGACCCGTTGATGGCTAAAGCAATGCCCGGCTCGGACCGAAATAGCAGGGGCATGTAACTTGCTTGATTGCATCTAACAAGTATACTCACGCTATCGACTGTTACCGTGCCAGCACCGAGCCGACGAGCACCTGTCGACGGAGTGCAAAGGGCAGTCATGGCTATATTCGATCAGGATCACGGACGGGCCCGCAAAATGGCCCTTCAGGTGGCATACTCGGGCATCGAACTTGCAACAACCATACTATAAGACGAGGAAACAGCTATGACGACCCAGCAGCAGACTGATTACGATGCGATTGCGATAGGCGCCGGTTTCGCCGGTCTCGCCTTGATTCACTATTTGCGCGAGGCAGGGCTGTCCATACGCGTCTTCGACAAAGCATCCGATATCGGTGGCACCTGGACATGGAACCGCTATCCCGGTGCAGCCACCGATAGTGAGAGCTACTACTACTGCCTGACCTTCTCCAAGGAACTGCTGCAAAAATGGTCGTGGACCAAGCGCTTCCCGGGCTGGGAGGAAACTCACCAATACATGCGTTTTGTCGCTGACTCCTGTGACATGTGGCCCAATATCCAGTTGAACACCGAGATTGTAGCGGCGGAATACCTGGAGGAAAGCGGGATTTGGCAGGTCAAAACAGGCACTGGCGAGACCTATACCTGCAAGTATTTTATCAGTGCGATGGGGATGATCTCCGAGCCTGAGATACCGGCAATCGAAGGCATGGACCAATTCAAGGGCCCCCTGTTCCATTCCTCACGCTGGCCGGAGGACCTCGATTACGCAGGCAAACGGGTCGGCATCATCGGAGCCGGCGCCACCACCGTCCAGATGCTCCCTGTGATGGCGCAAACAGCCAAAAGTGTGACGGTTTTCCACCGCACGCCAAACTTTATTCTGCCCGCCATGCAAAAGCCCATGACCCCGGAATGGGAAAAAGAAATCAAAGAGAATTACGACGAGATTGTGGCCAAGTGCCGCAACCATGTCTTTGGTATGGCCTTTGACAGCCCGGTGGGCCGCAACGCCGTCGATACTTCTCCCGAGGAGCGACAGCGGATCTTTGAAGAAAAATGGACCGGCAGTTTCCGTTGGGTCTTCGAGACCTTCGACGACCTGCTTGCCGACCCCGAAGCGAATAAGATGGCCTCAAAGTTCATCACCGACAAAATGCGCGAGAGAATCGAGGACCCAGAGATCGCCGACCTGATCGTCCCCAAGGTCGGAGAATACCCATTGTTCGCCAAACGCCCGCCGCTGGACCACGGCTACCTGGAAGCCTACAGCCGCGATAACGTGCACCTGGTGGACATCAAAGACCGTGAGCCCATCACCAAAATCACGGAAACTGGCATCAGCACCACAGAAAACGATTATGAATTCGATATCATTGTTCTCTCCACAGGCTTCAAGGCTTACACCGGCGGGCTTGAGGCCTTCCCGATCAAGGGTCGTAAAGGGGAAACCCTCAATGAGAAGTGGAAGACGGCATCCCAGTCGATCATGGGCGTTTGCGTTGCCGACTTCCCCAACATGTTTATTGTGACCGGCCCCCAGGCCCCCTTCGCCAACCTGCCCACCTCAATCGAGCAGAACGTCATCTGGATTACCAACTGCATCAAGAAGATGGAAGCAGAGGGCTATGACGTGTGTAAACCACGACAGGAGGCTGAAGACGAGTGGACTGCGCACACAGCAGATGTTCACAGCCAAACGCTGATGGCCCAGGGCGACAAGGTCCATTCATGGATGATGGGCGCGAACCGGGCAGACAAGGGCGCCCGGGTTTTGATTTATTTCGGGGGCGCGAACGTCTACTACGACAAACTGGACGAATCCGCCAACCAGGGTTTTCCAGAACTCGAATTCGAGAAACACACCGGCTGAGTTGATAGCCCGGGCGAGGTAATACCCACCTCGCTTGGGCGATCTTCCCAGGCTACAAGCCCACATCCTTGGGCGGATACTTTTTGAAAGCATATTTGCTGGCCCTGGCATCTTCAAACTCTGGCGGTGGGTGGTTATCCGCATGCGTTTTCATAAAAGCATGCTCGATCCAGAACGGGGCAAGAACCGGCATTGGCTCACGGCACTCACGGTCACTGCCCTTTTCGCCTCGTCGACTCTGGGCGTCTGGGATCTGACTTTCCAGCCGATAGCGACGACTCGCTTCGAGATGGCGCGCAACTTCCTGGTGGCCAGGGACGTCTCTCTTTACACCGACGAGTACCGCAGCCCCACGCAGATACTCGGCAGCACCTGCCGGGACACGCTGACAGTGACCATCCCACTCAATACTCGGCAAGGCAGTCGATTCTTTGGTCGACGCGGTGGCCCCGGGGAACTGCTCGCAGGCTTCAACAGCTGCGTCGATGTGACCCTGGACGTCGGCCAACCCACGCTGGATTTCGCAGCGGTGACCGATCATGCCGAGCATATCGGCGAGATGTACTCCACCCTCAATGAGGGAGCGCCAGGCTACGATAACCCGCTGATCGTCCAGCTGCGCGGCCTCAGCGCTACTGGCTGTTCTGCGAGCGTGTGCCACGTCTATCGCGACGCGGTGTTTTATGCAGCGGCCGCCCGGGTCATATGCTGGGGCTGGAGAAGCTGGCCTGGCATGACATTCTGCCCGGGTATGAACCGTTCAAGTACGGCGCCTTCGCGATCAATGCCAGTGATGTGTCTTATCGGATTACCCGCCAGATTCAGCTAATGCTGGATGCCGCCTCTGCTTCCGGGACCCTGGCCGATATGCCGCCCACTCAGGCATTTTTCTCCGTGGTGGACGCTACCGTGTCTGTGCCTGCCCTGGTGGAGCGCCTCTACTGGCCTGCAACTTGGGCAACTGGCGCTGCGCGGCGAGCGCAGTGTGTTGCAGGTATCCCCCGCGGCGATGTTGCGACTGCGCTGGAACCCCTTTTATTCGTATCTCGAGGCGAAGTCGCTGGCGTTTCTGGGCCGGGAATAGTATGGCTGGCCTAATCGCACCGGCTCATTACCGTGAACGCGCTAGCATCGATAAGTTTGCGGCCGAGCGTGGTGACTGCGGGGGAGTTATGCTACTTTTCACTACGAAAACGGCAAGGTCCATACGGTAATAGTCGATTGTCCGTGGTGCCAGGCACTTAAGTCGCACGGATGTACTCCACAGTAGCGCCAGGGAAAATGGGAACGCCGTAACGTGAAGAAACCCGCAGTCATCCTCAAGACCAAACTTTATTGCCCGCAAGAGACGGTTGGGTTCGTGATGCGTGAGCGCTTGCTGGACGCCCTGGGCGCCTCCCTCACGCGGCCTTTGACGCTGGTGTCCGCGCCGGCGGGCTACGGTAAGAGCGTTGTGGTATCTGACTGGACACGGTCGCTCCCGGAGCCGGCGGCCTGGTTGGTGCTGGACGCGGCTGAGAGTGAGCTCTCCCAGTTTCTGGCTTATCTGCAGGCGGCGCTGGACTCTGTGTATCCCGGTGCATTCGAATCGTTCCACAGCTTGTTGATCAGCTCGAATTTGCCCGCGATCGAGACGATTGCCAGCGCCTTGATCAACGAAATTGTGGACATCGCCAGGCCGGTGACCCTGGTGCTGGATGATTACCACCAGATTGACCACGGGTCGGCGGTGCATGAGCTGGTTGCGGCGATCCTCAGACACCCGCCAGACAATTTCCATCTGGTGCTGGTAACGCGCCGGGATCCACCATTGGCCCTGGCCAAGCTCAAGGCAAATAACCAGCTGACGGAGCTGCGGCTTGCGGACTTGCGGTTTTCGCAGACGGAGGCAACGCAGCTGCTGGCCGCAGCCCTGGGCGAGGTGCCGGAAAGTTCAAAGGTCAGGGATTTGCAAGCAGCGGTAGAGGGCTGGGCCGCTGGGCTGCGCATGGTGGCACTGGCCGCGAGGCACCTGCAGAACCCTGATTTAACGCTGCAGGCAGCGCCCGCGGGTTTGCAACAGATTCAGGAGTACCTGCTTCAGGAAGTGGTTGAAGGCCTGCCCCCCGCGACCCAGTACATGCTGCTGTGTTCAGCGATTCCGGAGAAGTTTTGCGCTGGCCTGCTCGACAACATAGCCGAGCTGATGCCGGGTGATGGCGAGATGCATGGCTCGGATTTCATTCACCGCGCAGAGCAGAACAACATGTTTCTCATTGCGCTCGATGCCAGCGGTACCTGGTATCGTTACCATCATTTGTTTCGAGACCTGCTGCTGAAGCAGCTGCAGTCGCGCGTGTCGTCCCAAGAGCGAGCGTCGATCCAGTCGCTCATCGCCATGTCGCTGGAGGAGCTGGGCCTGCTCGAATACGCTATACGTATTTATATCGATGCCGAGCGGCCCGCTGACGCGGCCGAGGTCGTTGATCGGCACCGGGTGAGCGCCCTGGATGAAGACCAATGGCTACAAGTAAGCCGTTGGCTGCAGCTGTTCTCACCCAGCGAAATACGTAACTGGCCGGGAACGCTCCTGGCCAGGGCCTGGGTAGGCCACTTCAATATTGACCTGGAGCTGATTGCCGACCTGATCCAGCAGTTGGACATGATAGAGAGCAAGCACGGACTGACTGACTCCCAGTCAGGTGAACTCGACTACTCGCGCGCGGTGTTGCTGTATTGGTCGGGTGATATTGCGGCGGCCAGCACAATGTTCGAAAGAGCAGACGAAGCGCCGCTGGGTCACGGAACCATTAAGGGCCAGTTGCAGATTTATCTGGCGATGTGCAGAACGATGCAAGGTGACAGCGAGCTCGCGCTTAAGGGCATTGCAGCTTTGAAAGCACTGGACGCCGGGAAGCGGGGCACACTGGCCTCGCGGCTGGCTGCGGCAGAGTTCTACACACAGTATTTTGGCATCGCTACCGTACCTGCTGCAAAAGCAGCTGCCCGCCTGGCCATGATCAGTTCCTCCGATTTTGACAGCAAGCATGCCCGCGCCTGGGCGAACTACATGCAAGGTCTGGTCCTGTTCGGCACCGGGCGATTCATTAAGGCCGGGTCGGCATTTGATCAAGCCAGTGAAGGAATCGGGTACATCGAATACCAGGCGCGCATGGACATGCTAGCCGGAAAGATCCTGTGCTTTGCCTATCTGCAGGAATGGGAGAAGCTCGAGGCGGAGCTACTGCGGCTGGAGTCTCTTACGTTGGCGCCGCAAATGGACGAGGCCAGGGCCCATTTCCTGGCCAGCGTCAGGGCACGCTCTGCTCTCCTTCATGCAGATGTTGAAACCGCCATTGAGTTGGCCCAGGAGCTGCCTGAGTTGCCGGCGGTGGGCACTTTGATGTTCTGGCTGGAGGAGCCTGCCATCACGCGCATTCGAGTCGATCTGGCGAGGGGCGAACGCGCCTTTGCCAGCATGGCGTTGAAGGCGATTTCTGCGATTCGAGTGGGTACTGTTGCGCAGCATTTGTTATGCCAGGATATAGACCTGATGCTGTTGGAGGCCGTGGCGCGAGAACAACTGGCAGAGCCTGCCAAAGCACAGGCGCTTATTGAGGAGGCGTTAGCCCTGGCCGCGCCTGCCAACTGGTCCAGGCCCTTCCAGGAGCTG
>CAWIZY010000005.1:0-10773 GCA_963840725.1 uncultured Gammaproteobacteria bacterium
ACGACCAAAGATTGTTTGCCTGGCACTCACCTGGCTGATGCCGGATATGTGGACGCTGAACAATTGGTCGAGAGTCAGGAAAAATACGAAATCACTTTGCTTGGCCCAGTGCGACCGAATGTCAACTGGCAAACAATTCAAAACACAGGATATGCGCTCGAAAACTTCCAGATCGATTGGGAAGCAAAAACGGCCACCTGCCCAAATGGCATCCTATCATCAACTTGGAACCCGCAAATCAATGCTGGTGGAAACCAAACATTCCTTATCCGTTTTCCTGGTCCAGCTTGTCGAGATTGCAATGATCGTTCTCTCTGTACACGTCGAAAAACAACACCTCGAACATTGTCAATAAACCCACAGAAGTACCATGAAGCGTTGCAACTTGTCCGACAAAAGCAAACAACTAAAGAGTGGCAGCAACAATATGCGAAAAGAGCCGGCGTAGAGGGAACCATTTCCCAGGCGGTTCGAAGCTTTGGGCTACGAGAATGTCGCTACATCGGCCTGGCGAAAACTCATTTGCAGCATGTCTTAACCGCCGCCGCCCTTAATTTAGCTCGATTAGATGACTGGTTTACTGATCAAAAACGTGCCGAGACCAGAGTGTCTCGTTTTGCTGCTTTACAACAGCCTGCACCGGTCTAATCTTAATTCGCCAACAGTATCTTATAGACACACAGGGTTACCAAGAAGGCTAGCACCAATGGATGTCGACTATAACGAAATCTATACTTTAACGGAAAATAAGCAGACTGGATTTATCACAAAAGTTCCGCAATTAGAGCCAGGTGAGACGATTCACTTCCATTATCTAGCCGCTCTCAATGATAGAAAACCATCTATTGACTACCCTCATGAAGAGGATTACTCGTCATGGTTTGCTGTCGATCTGGGAAAAGACTTCCTCCACAAACACATAGAGAATAATTTTATAGGGTTTGCATTCGAATAATCCGCGCAACAGATCGCTGAATCGGCGAGTTTTGACAAAGACAGACCAACTTTGGGGACAGGAGTGAATCAGGCGATGACGACGCTCATTATTCCGGGTAGTGATGCCGAGCTGCTGCACTGGCAATGTTTCGACGAAGATCTACCAGTGTTCTCTGGAAACAACCAAGCTGATTCAGAGTAAGACTCGCTGCTAGCATTTGGCAGCAAGATGGGCTTTGGCAAGCCCCACCATTTAGCCTAGCAGCCTGTCGGAAAAGTAAAGAGAATCGGCCAGAATTTTGCCATCAGCGGCATTTTTCGGAGGTTTTCACTCAATGATAGACATAACGACAAGCCAGCGGCTCGTAAGACGTGGAAACAGCGCCCCCTTTTTGAAATGCGGGCGCGTTGAAGCAAGATTTAGGCTGTATGCAACGTATGCAAACGTTTGAGATTGTAGGCCAGACAAAGCAAAGTCCACTCGCCAGCGGCGTTGGCCAAACCTCGAAGAGAGAACTGGCGGAAGTCCAGCACCTCCTTGATGATGCCAATAACCGGTTCCACCGTGGATTTGCGCAAGCGGTAGAGGGCATCGCCAATCTCGGTACGGAGCTTGTAGGCCATTTTCTCTTTGGCAGAAGCGGCCTCGGCTGGCGGCGAAGATTCGTGTGTAAAGAACCGTTGCCAACTCTGATGATGCGGTGTACGACCAGTGGCGATATATGGCTCAATCTTCCGTACTTCGAAGCCCTCAATGTTGTCCTGGCTGAAATAGCCGGTATCGAGGTTGGCGGTTTCCGGTTTGCCAATCTCAGGAGGAATGCTATCGATAGTGGGCAAAGCGGCCTGTTTGTCGTTGGCCTGATTGCACAACCAGTTGCCGACGATCAAACGGCTGTCATGCTCAACCACAACTTGGACATTGTAGTGTTGGTCAAAGCCACTGTTCGTCGAGTTTTTCATGATTTGAGAGTCAGGATCGGTGAAGTTGTATTGGTCTTTATCTCGAGGGCCGGGTGTTGGTGGTTTGGGTTTCCGCCCTCGGGGTTTCTGACCCTTTTTCGCAGCTTTTTCTTCCCGTTCCCGCAGTTTGGCCTCGTATTCCGCCTGTTCCGCTTCGTAGCGGATCCGGGCGCGATCTGCCAGGACCTGTTTCGCTTCAGCCAGACGGGTCAGTCGCCGTTGACGACGTTCTATCTCATCGTCAACGTTCATATCCTCTGGCACTCCACCACCATCGACGGCTTCAGCCAGAGCAAATAGTGTTGCCACTTCTTTTTGCAGATAAGCTTCGATGGCCAGGAGCCGCTTGTAGCTCACCGCCTTACTCTTGGAGGCGTCGGCATGAATCTTGCTCCCATCCACACTGACATTGCCAACCTGTAGATAGTGCATCGCCTGCGCAATCAACAGTATCTGCACAAATAACTCCTTCAACTCCGGTAGAAATTGCTTGCGAAAAGCTGCTATCGTCGCATGGTCAGGATGCATATTGCCGGCTATGTACCTAAACGGAATCACTTCGTACGTGGCCCGTTCAATCTTACGAGAGCTGAACACCCCTGTTGCGTATCCATAGAACAGCAACCCCAACATGATCTCTGGCGCATACGGAGGCGCACCCAGTTTGCCGTATCGGCCGTAGAGCGCACGCAAGTCAAGCTGTGAGATGACATCCACGATGAAATACACCAGATGCTCAGGGGGCAACGCCTCTCGAAGACTGATCTGCACGTCGAGCGTTTTATCGTAATCTGCGGTCTTGAATTTCCTTGTCATCGCTCAAGTTTATGCTATCTCAGAACGCTTACTCAAATATTGACTTCTCCGACAAACTGCTAGCACACTTTCCGCAAAAATATTTCCCCAAAGTGTGTCCAAATAGGCGTTTCGTTCAAGCCCCGTTGGTCACCCTACCATAGGCTGTAAGGCCACAGAACATAGCCCTTTCGAGGGCTGTTTTTGTGTAAGAGGCCAGGTCGATTTTGGAGCGTGGTTGAGGCGATCTTCGGGCATCGCTTTTTCTCCACGTCTGGTCACGCCAGAATTTCGAGGGGTTTGTGTAATCGAATAGCGTCGTTCTGTTGATTGTTGGCTTGTATTAGCGACTCAAAATCAGCATCGATCTGAGAAGATTGGTTGCTCGTCATATCCGGAATTGTGATATGAAACCAGGGAAGGGCAATCTCGGGCGCGCAAACAGATTATTTCTGCTATAATGGAGTCTGCGTACACGCACTGCGTCATCGTCGCTAACGATCTCTTCGAGATCCCTCATCAAACTACCGCTCTCATAGCGTCTAGCATTTGACAACGCAGGAAAATGGGGCGCGCAGGCGGGTATGCTTCTATTCCAATTGGGTAACTGAATAACAACCACGCTCTGGAGGGAGGACCTCATGAATCGTCGAACCCTTTTTCAAGCCATCCTGGTCATGGTGCTCTTGATGCTGCTTGCAGCCAGGTCTCAGCCAGGCCCGGAAACCTGACACTGCTGATTCGCAATCGCTGGCCATCGCGTCTGCACATGGGCACCGCTTTCACCTACCAGGGGCAACTGGTCTACAATGGCGCCCCGGTCAACGACACCTGCGACTTCACCTTCAGCCTGTGGGATGAAGCCGGTAGCGGTGAGCCGCCCATGGGTGGGAACCAGATCAACTCCGATGTGACGCTCACTGGCGTCGGCGTCAGCGACGGTCTGTTCACCGTGTCGCTGGATTTCGGGACAGGCGCTTTCACTGGAGACGCCCGCTGGCTGGAGATCGATGTCGACTGCAGCAGCATCTCCGCTACTCTCAGCCCCCGCCAACCGCTGACACCTGTACCCTACTCGCTTAATGCCGTACGTCTCGATGGCGAGGAGGGTGCCTATTATCTTGATTGGTCACATCTGACAAACGTCCCTGATGGTTTTGCGGATGGCACCGATGACGGCCCAATCGACCAGCTCTGTCCAGTGGGACGGCAGTTATCGGGTTTGACGAGTCCGGGTGATATCCTTTGTGAGGAGAGCCCTAGCTTTGCACCAGGCAGCATTTTCGTAGCGCCAAACGGTGATGATACATCATCATGTCTGGATGCCACTGAGCCATGCCAGACGATCAGCATGGGGCTGGTAAAGGCTCAGAATGGAGGCGGACCTCAAGTGGTTGTGGCGCTCGGAGTTTACTTCGAACGCATAGCACTTGCTAATGGTATAGACCTTTTAGGCGGTTACAATGCTTCATTTACGGTTCGTGACACCGGATCCTTGCAAGCGATCATCAAAGGCGATGGTACTGATTACCCAACCGTCACAGCCGCTGGAATCGTCACACCAACCATATTGGAGGGATTCATCATCGAAGGGCCGTTGGTGACGGCCCAAAATAAGAACAGTATCGCGATTCATATCAGCAATTGTACAGACGCTCTGAGCATCCACAACAATGTTGTAATTGGTGGCGTTGCTGGAAACGGTGCGCAAGGTGATGAGGTCGTAATTAGCCTTGAAGGTATTCCTGGTGCGGGAGGTACCAATGCGCTTGAATACCCTGAGGAGACATCACCTTCATCCACTCCTGGCGGCTCTGGCGGTATACTGGTGATTGATGGATCGGATAACATCTCGGGCGGGAACGGTGGCGCTGCGACCGCGCCAGTCTACACACAACAGGCCGCATCCGGAATCGGTGGACTGGGTGCTGCAGGAGGTGCTGGCGGATCCGGCGGGTATGACGCGAGACTGGGCAAACACTCTCCATACTGGCGGGTTCGTTGAGAGGGTTCCGACGGCTCTGATGGCGCAGTTGGAAACACTGGTGGCGCTGGGATCGGGGATCAGGACTCGGGGTCCCTTTTGGCTACACAATGGGTTACACCACCTGGAGGTAACGGTGGAGAGGACAACATGGGTCGGGCGGTGGTGGTGGTGGAGCGGCTGGTGGCGCCGAACCTGATGGGGTGGCTAGCGGCTGGGTTGGCGTTCTGGCGGCGGTGCCGATCGGGCGGCGAAGGAGGTGAAGGCGGGCTGGGAGCAGTGGCGGCGGCAGGGCATTTGGCGTCTACATCGTGTTCGATGTTCACCCGTGAGCTTGCCCTCGATGCAGGAAATCAGAATCTGGGCATCGGTGGAAACGGCGGAAATGGCGGGCAAGGCCAACCTGGAGGCAAAGGCGGTGAGGGGGGTGCAGGCGGAATTTCAACGCATTATTGCCCTGGCGCGAAGGCCGGTAATGGAGGTTTAGGGGGTAACGGCGGTCACGGCGGCGGGGGGGGTGGAGGTGCGGGTGGTCTGTCGGTGGGTATATTCGCCAGTGAGGGATTAGCCAGTTATGAAACGGAAAATGTCTTCACGGTCAGCACAGGGCAGGCGGGAGATGGTGGTGCAGGTGGGCTGTCATTTGGCGAGTCAGGTTTTTCTGGTTCTGCAGGTCAAATCATGCAGGTCATGTTACTGGCAACTTCATAATCCGCTCTCCAACTCAGGAACAGATTATTATGAACAGACATACTTCGTTTTCACTCTCCATTGGCGGCTTGCTGGTGGCAGCCTTGATGTTTGTAGGTCTTCTTGGCCTGGTCGGAGCCCAATCGGGCGGGGGCTATGACCTCAGTTGGTCCACCGTTGATGGTGGGGGGCACACCTGGAGCACAGGTAACGGCTACAGCATGGGCGGGGCCATCGGCCAGGCGGATGCCCAATTTCCCGCCACTGGTTCCGGTTACAGCCTGCAGGGCGGCTTCTGGCATGGCCATTGCGCACCCATGGCAGTGCAGGTCGATATCACCTGTGAGGGCACCCAGGCTCACCTGGAGTGGACGCCCGACGCCGCCAACATGGCCTATGACATCTACCGGAATACCGGTCCCTACCTGGCTCCAGACCCGACCAGCAAGGTGGACACGGACAGCGATGGCATATGGCTCGATCCACTGACCGGCACCTGCGGTGATGTCGCCAGCAACTACTTCTACCAGGTACGTGCACCTTCATCGGCGCGGATGCCGACGCCAACCACTGCGCCGAGTTCGATTTTGGACTTGTGCCGGGAAGCGGCTGATTGAGTCTCAAGATTCGAGCGCGCAACAGGGGTATTTCTGCTATAATGAATTGTGGTATACACGCACTGCGTCATCATCGCCAATGGCCTTTTGAGGTCGCTCTTCAAACTTCCGCTCTCATAGCGCTTGGCTTTCAGCAGACGCAGCAATATCGGGCGCGCAGGCGGGTATGCTCCAAACAATATCGGGCAACTGAATATCAACCACGCTCTGGAGAGAGGAAAATAATGAAGCGTTAAACCCAAATTCAAGCCAACCTCGTAATGAACACAAAAGCACGTTTTGTCTTGATTCTTACCCTGGTCTGCTTGCTGGAGCGGCGCTATGGGTGACGTTGATCCAGGCTGCGCCGGGGAACGCTCCCATGGCGCCAGGCGGCTCGCCCACCGTGGTCAGCTACCAGGGGCAGGTGACCCTGGACGGCTCCCCCTACGACGGCACGGGCTACTTCAAGTTCGCGGTGGTGGATGAGGCGGCGCCACCACCTACTGGTCCAACGACGGCAGCTCCGAGCGGTGGCGGGGAGCCTCGAGTACGGCGTGTCCTTGCACGTCGACAACGGCCTGTTCAACGTCCTGCTGGGCGACCCATCCCTGGAAAACATGAGGTGCCGTTGGAGGCGGATGTCTTCGAGGATACCGAGTGCTACCTGCGGGTGTGGTTCAGCGGCGACGGCGAGACCTTTGTGCAGTTGAGCCCCGACCGGCGTATCGCCGCCGCGCCCTACGCCCTGCAGGCACAGGAGGCACAGCAGGCGGCGAACGCCGACACGGTGGATGGCGAGCACGCCAACGCTTTCGCCAACGCCACTCACAACCACGCTCCTGGTGACATCTCTCCGCAAGGGGCGGGGAGCAGTCTGGACGCCGACACGGTGGACGGCCTGCACGCCAGCGAACTGGGGACCCACTACCAGAACGTGGTGGTTGTCGCTAAAAGCGGCGGGGACTACACCAGCGTGCAGGCGGCGATCGACAGCATCAGCGGCGAAGCAGCCGGCAACCCCTACCTGGTGTGGGTGGCGCCGGGGGTGTACGAGGAGCAGGTGACCATGAAACCCTACGTCCACCTGCAAGGGGCTGGGCAGGAGGCCACAGTCATCACCAGCACCGCCAGTAGCAGCGTCTGGCCCCCCACGCAGGCCACACTGGTACTGGCGAGCGACGCCAGCCTGCGCGACCTGACGGTGGGCAACAGCGGCGCGGGTGATCACAATGTGGCCCTGCTGGCGACAGCGGGTATGACGCACACGCTGGCAACGGACGTAACGGCGCGGGCGCTGGGGGGCGGCACGTATAACTATGCCATCGTATCTGAGCGGCATCGGCACGGGTGTCACGCTGCAGCAGGTCACCGCGCTGGGCGAGAACGGCAGCACCACAACTAGGGTCTGATAACAACAACGGCGCGGCGGCGACGCTGCACGGCGGCTCCTTCACCGGGCGCGGGGGGACATTACTGCCGTGGCATCTACAACGCTGACAGCGGCACGACGCTGGAGGCCGAAAGCGTCACCGCGCTGGGCGAGAACGGCAGCAACGGCAACTACGGCCTGTACAACGACGGTGCGGCGGCGACGCTACGCGGCGGCTCCTTCACCGGGCGCGGGGGGACAGACGCCTATGGGCATCCAGCAACTTAGGCAGCGGCACGACGCTGGAGGCCGAAAGCGTCACCGCGCTGGGCGAGAACGGCAGCGACAACTTCGGCCTGGACAACTCAACGGTGCGGCGGCGACGCTGCGCGGCGGCTCCTTCACCGGGCGCGGGGGACAGACGCCTATGGCATCTACAACGATGGCAGCGGCACGACGCTGGAGGCCGAAAGCGTCACCGCGCTGGGCGAGGACGGCAGCGGCGACAACTACGGCCTGTACAACTCAACGGCGCGGCGGCGATGCTGCGCGGCGGTTCCTTCACCGGGCGCGGGGGGACAATCGCCTATGGCATCTACAACGATGGCAGCCGGCACGACGCTGGAGGCCGAAAGCGTCACCGCGCTGGGCGAGAACGGCAGCAGTCGCTAACTACGGCCTGCGCAACTCCAACGGTGCGGCGGCGACGCTGCGCGGCGGCTCCTTCACCGGGCGGCGGGGGGACGAGCGCCTATGGCATCTACAACTGACGGCACTACGACGCTGGAGGCCGAAAGCGTCACCGCGCTGGGCGAGAATGGCAGCGGCAAGCAACAACGGCCTGCGCAACTACAATAGTGCGACGGCTACGCTGCGCGGCGGCTCCTTCACCGGGCGCGGTGGGACTGATAGCTGGGGAATCTACAACTACTCCCAGGACTTATTCAGCACGATGCTGGAGGCCGAAAGCGTCACCGCGCTGGGCGAGGATGGCAGCAGCACTAACTACGGCCTGCACAACACCACGCCCTTTGCCACGACCAACATAACCCAGAGCGTGCTGGAGGGCGCGGACCAGTCGGTCCTTCGAAACGGTGGTACCGTGAACGTAAGCAACTCCCGGCTGGTCGGCGGTGCGGTGTCTGGCACTGTGACTTGCGTGCTGGTCACCCGGGGCACAACCATCAGTACCGATGGCTCTACCTGTCCATAAGGAGACGCGCGATGAAAACGAATTTACTGATTCTGGCGCTGGTGCTTGCCTTGTCACTTATGGCGTTTGGGCTGGCACTGGCGCAGGGAACCGCAGTGATCGATTGGTGGGTCTTCGGCAGTGGAGGCGGACCGGTCGGCGACGGTGACGGGATCGCTCTGAACGCAACCCTGGGCCAGCCGGTCATCGGCGTCTCCAGCGATGATTCCATATCTCTGGAGGCGGGGTACTGGCACGGGAGCGGCCCGGGTTACGACGAGACACAATGCGACCTGAGCCCGAAAAGCACCTACCACTATGACGAGACCTACCCGGTGACAGTGCGGGTTGATACGCTGGGAAGCATCGACTGTATCCGCGTACAGCGATACGATCAAGACCATGCCCATGCGACCAGCGGCCTGCAAACTGGCTGCTATTGGACCATCACCGCCACCGATAGCAGTGGCGATCCCGCCACCGACTTTGAGCTAACCCTGACCTTGCCAGCCCCCTTTACCCCCGATGGCGATGATAAACTCTGCCGTTACACGGGCAGTGCTCAGGTATGGGATTGTGGGGCCAGCTCTTTCGATGCCGGTAACAAGACCATTACCCGCAGTGGAATCATTCAACTCTCTGATTGGGCCGTGAGTGACTGCACTGACGCGGTGACGCCAAGCAACATGAGCATCAGCCTCAGCGGCGCAGACGTGACTCTGAGCTGGGACCTCGACCCGGCCAACACCGGCGGCTACGAGGTGCATCGCAGTACCTCTCCCTACTTCGCGCCTGATTCCGGCTCGTTGCTGACCACCGAACCAGCCGGCTCTTCGTCTTACACCGACGTAAGTGCGGCCGGGTCAGCCGGCGAGAACTATACCTACATCGTGCGCGGGCTCAGCAACTGTGGCGCGCCCTCCGGCTACGAAAAACGCCTGGGCGAGTTCGATTTTGTGCTTGTGCCGGGAAATGAGTGAATTCGCAATGTTCAAACTGCCCCCGGATCGCGGCATACTCTACGTCGATAATTTGGTTACAAATCTGTGAAGAATGTGTGTGGACGATCCGATGGATAGAGCTCGAGTTCTTCAGCAGTTTCCTAGCCAAAAAGCCAGTTCAACCGATGCCGAAACGCGACACTTTTTAGCCTATTACCTTATGATGTAGACAAGCTGCTGCAAATATGAGACAACAGAGACTGCGACTAGTTGATTCTGTTTGTCTCATCGGCAGCTGGCCTGGGACCAGAGGACCGCGTTTAGCCTGTGCTGCGAGCACCTTGCTAGGACCGTCCCCCAGGCTTGCCGGGTGTCACTGTCGAAAGCGGGCGGCATCCATAATGCCATACCATAACAGGGACACAGTCATCCCATCCTAGCAAGGCAGTGTGGCAGTGAATTGCATGGCGGGATGCGGACAATTGAGTGACACTTAGGGGCCGGAGCAAACCTGGCTATGGCATTCCTGATTCTGAGAGTGTTTTTACAGTGATCTGATAGAAGAATGATTGTTTTTTATCTCGAAACAGTGCTGTTCTTGGTAAGAACCAGTTCACCTCGCCAGCGGTGGTTGCTGTGGCAAGATAGCAACCACCGCATTTTGCTTACTACTCGTCCACCAGGAACCTTCATTCCACCTCATCATTCTCATAGGCTCGCAGTTCATCATCCACACCAATGGGATCGCAAGACTCCTCCCAGTGTGGGGACCAGTCTAGGGCCTTCAGCAATGGTATCAGCGACTTCCTTCGCCCACACATCGTACACATGGGCTGCCCCGCCATAAAATGATAGGTATCGGTGTAACCCTCGCACCAATGGCAATATGAACGGTTTGGATCTTCCATCACGCCAGTCCTTCCAGCAACTGCTTCACCTGTTCCAGCACTGCCTTGGTATCCCCATTCACAGAAGGACCGGGCACTGACGCACGGTCAGGTGTGAAATCGCTCATAATGTCGGCCACATCATCCTCGGGGAGATTACCGTAGATACCATCGGTGATGCCGAGATTGGGGTAGTACCACTATCGGCTGGGGACAATTCGCAGGGGCTAAGAAACGAGGATTTGAACTGCGGAATCTGGTGGAAAACAGAATAGACAAGCCCTATCCTTGCGATTCTGATATGCATGACATCAAGGCAAGGAGCTTCGCACATGGACCCAATCGATTTAGCTATGTACACTTAGAAACTATTTTTTTGAAAAAAGTGTACGTGTGTAGGACTCCAACCCATGTCCG
>CAWIZY010000006.1:0-52290 GCA_963840725.1 uncultured Gammaproteobacteria bacterium
GGATGAATACGTACAAACGTATATGGACACCTCCCGTCAATATCCTTTTTGTTCCACCCTATGCGACTGAGTTGGCTGGTCAAACTGCTGTCGTATATCCGGCCTGTTTGTGAGATGCAGTGATCTCTGGCCCCAATGAGAACAGCACCCTCGCTGCTCTATCGCCACCTCGGCATGGTTTGCACTCGTTTGTAACCAGCATTGGCGAGGGCCGGTTTAACCGTTTAACTCATCGTCATCGCATCCTTGGGTGGGTTTTACCTGCAATCAATTCGGGCAGTAAGTGGTCTCATGCCTGACCAGAGCCCAGATAATCCGGGCCAACTTGTTGGCAACTGCAATCACAGCCTTGTGCTTGCCTCGCCGTTCTTTCACTTGCAAAGCCCATTGAGACAGCCTGTCCTGTCGCCCCTCGGCATATCGAATGACGGACCAGGCGCCCTGGATTAGCATTCGTCGTAAATAATCATCGCCGCGTTTGCTGATCCCCCCGAGTTTCTGAACACCCCCGCTGGAGTGCTCTCTGGGAACCAATCCCAGGCAGGCACTGAACTGTCTGCCATTCTTGAACTGGTCGCCCCGACCCAGTTTGGCCAGAGAAGCGGTGGCGATCATGACGCCCACACCTCTTATACACATCAGACGGGAGGCCGCGGGGGATTCACGGGCTGCGACCTGGATAGATCGGTCGGCCTCACCGATGCGCTCATCCAGATCCCGCCATTGTTCAAGCAAGTCCTGTAGATATCGACGGGCCGCCATGGTCAGGCCATTCTCAGCGTCTTCCAGTAGCAGTGGGAGTGCTTTGCGCAAGGTCGCAATCCCTGCTGGAAGAACAATCCCGTACTCTGAAAGAAGCCCTCGCATTTGATTCAACAGTGCAGTATGCGCGCGGACACGACGCTCACGAATCCGGCGTACCAGGATCATATCGGTTTGCTCCAGACTCCGCGGTGCGACAAAGCGCATTTTTGGACGCCTGGCGGCTTCGCTGATGACGCACATCAACTTTGGCGCTATGATGCCGGCTCGACAAGAGGTGTCCATCTCATCACCATCGATTCCCTCCAGACATTATTTCCTATGCTGTGTGGCTCTATCACCGATTCAATCTCAGTCACAGAGATATCGAAGACCTCCTGGCTGAACGAGGCATAACTGTCAGCCGAGAAACAGTCCGGTTGTGGTGCCCAAAACACTCGCTGCGCTCATGGGGCAGGCCCTGCATCAAATTCGGAGCAATTTAGACTAGCAGACTGAAACGAAATCATCTTGGATACGGTGATACCTTTTACATCGATAAAGTGTTCGCCGGTGTGCCGGACCATTCAGATCAATGGCAAGCAGCATTATCCATGGCGGGCTGTGGACCAGGATGACGAGGTCGTTGATGTGTACCTGCGGGCCCAGCGATTTCTGGGTGCCCATGCTGCTGTCAGTGATTTATTCAATCTTGGTAGGCACCTGATCAGAGCACAACATTATCGGGATCTCAGGATCAGTGCGCTCAGTGAATGGAGTAGGGCGGTAGCATGAAGAGCGACTCCTAGTTCTGTTCATCCAGCGGAGTTAATTTGTCAAAACCGTCCCGAGCCTGGTTGTTATGCATCTTATGAACGCTTCGGCCTTCAGTGAACAGTCAGTACGGAAGAGCCGCAGCGTACCGGATGAGAAAGGAAGCCTTAATCGCTCTCGTCCAGCGTGGGGTAGGCTTCGACGTAGATGTAATCTGTCGCCTTGGCGGGGATGTGACAGCCTATACAGTCCGTCTTGTAGTCTGATGCGATGTTCTTTCCCGGATCAGAGGGCTTAAACAGGCCCCAGCCCCAGCCATCTCCCCAGAGCGCGTTGTCTTGGAATCTGCTCTGTCGATCTTTCACCATCACGAACCATTGCTTCACCTCTGCGGTTGCGGAACTGACGTTAGCGCCGGTGCTATAGGCTGCAGATCTCGAAGCGCGCAGCTCTTTAACCAGGACCGCGCCATCCGGAAACTCTCCGCTCCGGCGATACTGCTCGGCCGTTCCCGGAGAGGCATACACGTCGTGGAAGCCCGACGCGTCGCCATCCGGTACAAACCAACTGCCCAGGTGCACGAATTGGGTTCGGAAATCATCTGGAAGCGAGACCTGCACTGAAACGTCAGCCGCCAGGCCCACGGACGCCAGGAATGCCGCCCCAATACCCGTCCAGGCAACGCGCCTGCGTGACCGCCCTCGTAAGCTGTTCATGGCAGTAACTGGTCAGACGTGCCGCCGGTTGCGGCGCGCCCTGTGCCCTTGCCCGCCCGCAGCACTGGATAATATTGCGTGAAGACGAAGTCATCAGCCGCCGCACCCTGGTGACAGGCGTTGCATGCCGCGGCAGGGAACGGTGTAGCCGTAGGGGTCAAAGCCTTGTGATCAGGTGTTGAAAAACTGAAGTATGCCCAGTTTCCTGGTTCATCCGGAAAGTGTCGCTTGCTCTTGATAGTCGCCTCGAGGCCGATAAACTCACCCTGAAAGTAGCCGTTTCCGCTAACGGCGCTTTTGCTACCGACACTGACCAGTTCTTTCATCAATATAGTGCCGTCTTTGAATGTTCCGGTTTTCTTCCAGTGTTTCCAAGCACCCGGTTCCATATAGACGTTGTGATGCTCTGGAAATGCGGCCTTGCCGTCATTCATGTCATTGGGTGTGACGGGCGTGCCCACGTAGATCCACTCCCGGTAGCCCTCGGGCCGCTGCAGTTTACCGTCTTTGTAGTTGAAGGGCTCTGCGTCGGCCAACGCCGCAGGCAGGGCGAGCGCCGCAATGGCCAGTAGTCTCGTCGGTCGTCGTGTTTGCTTCATAATCGCTGTTTCCGCTATTGAATGACGGAATCAGGCTAGCCCGGGGCAGCGCTTGGGAAAAGTACGGTCTTGCGGCTGGGGGGTACGTTATTGCTGTCTGCGATACTCGCTGGGGGTGACGCCGAGGATTCGTTTGAAATGGCGTCGGAAGTGGCTTTCGTCTGCAAAACCCAATTCGCATGCGATTTCGACAATGGATCGCCGTGGATGGTGGGAAAGGAGCGTTTGCGCGCGGGCTATACGCAGGCGCAGTTGATACTCATGGGGAGGGTAACCGGTGCTTAGCTTGAACATGCGAGCGAAATGGTGCGGCGACAGGGCGCAGGCTTCCGACAGCACGTCCAGGGTGATGTTTTCAGTTAGTCGGTCGTTGATGAATTGTATAGCGCGGTTCTCCTGTGCAGCAGAAAGCCCATGCTGTGAGCTTTTTGACCCGCGAGAGTGCGCACGACCGTCAGTCTGCCTGGGCCGCCTAAGGTGAACCTTCAGGAGATTCAGCAGTGAAGATGTAGCCAGATCCGCACCGAAGCCGGGCGCGCTAATTTCGTTCCCCAGTTGCAAGAGTAGCTCGCTCACGACCGAATCCCGAACGCGAAAGTAAGGCTCAAGATCTGCGGCAGGCAGACCTTCGCAGTCCCCGGAGAGGAACGAGGGCTTCAGGGCGATGTGTACCGAGTGCGATTGGTAACTCCACTCCCACTCCATGGGAAAGCCGGCGGGGATAAAGGTGATTTCCCTGGTTGGACAGACATACCAGGCGCGTTCTCCAAGTTGAGAGCACAAAGTCGAACGAATCGGACCCTGTTCGGCTGGCTTTCCCAAAGTACACATCAGGAGGTGTTCCTGATGTCCGCCATTCAATTTCACACTGCCAGGAGGGCGTCGCCGTAGCAGAATCTGGGCATCTTCGCCCAGTGGGACGCTCTTATCGATGGTATCGGGGTCTACGGCGGCGACAGCTATGGGCGATCGCTCTAAATCTACGGCCATTGATCGGCGCTCATTGAATTAGGATAGCTGCCTCAAGTCAAGAGGCGCCATTCAACCATAGCAGATAACCGGGCAGGGTCATACTCTTCTGTATCGTGAGACGGGCAGGCAGACCGTATCCGACGCGTGGATCAGGGAATCAACACGTCCCGTGGGTGATGAAGCCAAGCCGCTCGATTACGGTTATCAGTTGTGGACGGTGTCGAAAACGCCCGCATATTCGGCGATAGGACTGCAGTGGCAATACAGGTTTGTTTATCCCGAACGCAAAATAGTGGTTGTGACGCTCAGCTACTCTCCACCCAATCAGCACAGCGAGGCAGCGGAAAGAGAATCGTTCAGCTTCTTCGAGACAGTCTCAAACTGGGACCAGGAATAACTCTCGCCCGTTCAGGGCACATGCTTACAACCAGAATGGCAAGCTGTTTCTGGTCGGTGACGCTGCTCACATTGTTCCCCCGCAAGGGCGCCAAAAGTTATTTCGGCGCCGACGATCACCCATACCGACGCAACGCAGCGGGCGCAGACCTCGATGTCTGCATTGAAGACACG
The DNA here is from genome assembly GCA_963840725.1 of uncultured Gammaproteobacteria bacterium. Classification (GTDB taxonomy): domain Bacteria; phylum Pseudomonadota; class Gammaproteobacteria; order Pseudomonadales; family Halieaceae; genus CAVWDU01. The sequence goes on from CAWIZY010000006.1 coordinate 4,373, forward strand.
CTTGAGCCGGGATGTCATGCTGACCGATATTGAGGAAGGGATTGCAGTACCCTGGCGCCTAGCCGTTAGTGTACCGCCAGGTTTCCTGTATCGAGCATTATAGAGTATACAGTTGCGAAATCCGCGGAGCCGAAAGCAAGTACATATATTCCTTCCGACAAATCGTCGACCCGAAGAGTGGCCTTGCCGAGATCGGTCTCTTTGGATCGATCAGTGCTTGTCCTCGCCAGTTCCTGTTGCTCTGCATCGTAGAGCGCTATTTCCAAATAACTACCGTGTTCTGTAGTTATATCAATTTCGAAATCTCGCGGTTCCGGCCAGCTGAGTATCGCGTATTCCGCTGGCAGGGAAACTTGAGATCCATCTCTAAGAAAGTCGTCGATAACATCTGGATTTGTCGGATAGAATAAAGTAATTTTTTCTGTTAAAGGAAAAGGGGGGAATTTGAACATCGGTGGGTACGGCAGTAGCTTCGTCCATTGCGGCATATCAAGCATCTGATCCCATCGACTATAGTGAAGTGCTACCTGATAAAAGTTTCTTCTACCTTCTTTAGCCCCGATTGAAAATCGAATAACACCATCAGGAAATGATTTATGAGGGCATTCAATTTTTAAGCTCATTCCCGATTTACTTACAAAATCTTTGAACTCAACTTTGCTTGAATCATAGACACGTATATCAAAAGGCCAGGCGTAACCCTTCTGTTCTGGATAGGCTGCGATTTCTAGAAACCCTTGAGAAAAACCAGACTCTCCGTAGGGTTTGGTGCCGGGATTAATACACTCGGTTTGTCCGGTTGCTTCGTCTGTAGACGCAGGAAGACGAATTTCGAAGTAGTCGATGTCATTCACTACATCGAAATTCAATTGCTGGATATGGTGCATCGCTGTCACGGAATTCGCAGGAGTAACATCACTGATAATGGACCTGTTTGTAAACTCGTCGTTTCTGGGTTTGCCGCTGCTTCCATCTTCAAAATTACCATCGTCAAATCTGTCAGGCAATATAGTCGAAGGATTGCCTGGAAATACGGATAAACGATAACAATTCATAGATTCAGGTGTTGCTCCCCGGACCTTCGCTCTGTAATGCTTTCCAGCGCTAAGATTCCCGCTAATCAAAGCCTCGGTTGTCTTGGCGTAGCCCGTGACAGACAATTTTATACCCATTGCAAACGCTTGGTACGAGTGATCGTAGAGTTCGAGATTGAGATCCTCGCCAGGATTATTTTTGAAATATTTTTTGTGCTCAAGTAAAACCTTGCTATTACTCAGATAATCTGAAAATTGGAACTTGAAGAAATCCCAATCTCCAGGGGTGACCGTTGCAGTGATACTTTTGTTAATATCAACTGCAAAAGCGTCTCCAAACGAGTCATTGCTCTCAAAGCTATCACCTTTCGGTGACAGGCCAGCCAGTTGCGCGGTGCTTACTACCGCATCGTACGCGTTCACATAGCCAGTTTTAACACGGGGGTCGGAGCTCTTGTTAGCGGTATTTTGCAGAATCTTCAGGACATCGTCATGTTTCAAATCCGGTTTTATTGCCTTCATCAGCGCTACGACACCCGAAACATAGGGTGCCGACGCGCTGGTTCCTGACATTGGCGTGGGCAAAATATCATTCAGAGCAGGAACGTCAATAGAGTTTCCCGGTGCCCAAATATCTACCCCGGAACCGTAATTGGATCCCCAAGCGACGCCATCACTAAGTTGCTGTGTCTGCTTTCGAGTCGATTTTTTTGACGCTCGCTCAATTGCACCTACCCCAATAACCCATCCGGCGTCTGTGAAATTATGAGCGGTTTGATCGAGATCCTTTTCATCATTGCCCGCTGCATTAACAACAATCACTTTGTGAGAGTTGGCTATGTTCAATGCCTTCGCTGTAATTCCGATGAATGAGTCGTAACTGTTTAAGCTGATATTTATCACTTCCGCTCCCCAATTAACGGATGCGTTGTATATCGCATTTGCAGCGTGTGATTCAATCTTGCTACGAAAGAGCAAAGGAACCACAACTTGCCCGCCTGTACCGGCAGAGCCGAACCTGTTGTTATGCAGTGCAGCAGCGATATTCATTACGGAGCTGCCGTGATTTTCAAACGATACCTGCCCATCTGGAGAATTTTCAGAGACATCATAATCTCCATCGACAGAATCATAACCCCACATTTGCGGGTAGCCTCTGAAATCCTCGTTAACCTGAAAACCATAATCTACGAATGCAACTGCCACGGTTTTCTTGTTGAGCCCGATCAGCTCCATGTATTGCCACGCTTTGGTTACACCAAACTCCGGATCATTAAACCAGTCATAGCGAAAGGCATTATAGTAACCACTATTTAGAAGACTCGAATCAGGGGCGAGAGGATTCACTTGCCATTCTTGCGTGCGGTCTATAACGCAATCCGTTGAAGGAGTAAGTAGATTGTTGTTTGAAATTATTTTGCCCTGGCTCTGTTCTTTCACAACAAGTGCAGCGAGCCTCGCAGCGTTTACTGTAGAAAATTTGAATGGCCCGATTAATCCAGCATTGGTCATGTTTGTGTGGAAGCTTTCGAAATCTATGGTATCTAAGTCTACTTTGATAACATAAAATCCACTCGACTCGAGGGGCAGTCTAAGATTTTCATAATCGAGCGAATCAGGCGGGGACTGGAAAGAACCGTCATTCACTACGCGTCCATTGTAGAGTTTCAAAAAATCGGCTAATTCACCGTCACTTTCAGGTGCAAGAATTATTTCATCGTCAACATAATCCTCTCGCGTACCGTCGGGGTGTACCATAACTGAAAAAATACGAATTGGTTCACCAGGCTCGCCGCTAATTACCTGTTCAGGTAAGGAAATATCGGGATCGATTGTATAGGAAAATTTGCTCGAGCAACTGCATAATAAAAAGGTTAATGGAGAAGCGATGACGAATAACAATAATGAATTTGTTTTCATAATCTACTCTTCCTAAGTGATAGGAAACTCACCGGCTTATGCTGTGATGGACAAAATTCTTTGTCGCAAAAATAGCATCCGCGCAATGACAGCAAGTTATTATACAATTAAGGTCTCTGAATCGTTTCTCGTTTGCTCTGGTTTGTCCTGTGCCATGCTGGCGTTTGTTTGTCTTGCTGGTGCGTTGGCAAGCCAGTGTCGACTGCGCCCGACGTACCGCGTGAATTTCCTGTTGTTCGATACTCTTAACAGCCACAAACCGCATCCAGCGACGATTTATCGCCTCGCAGGTCGCTTTGGCATCATTGCGATCGGTCTTGTGGCTCTTCACATACGGCTTCACAACCCCTGCCAGCGCGGCTCCCGTTTGCTGAGAAAGGCATCGACGCCCTCTTCGCATTCTGTCGACATCATGGCACTGAGCATGGCGCAGCCCGCATCTCTGTATGCCTGTCGGATCGGTTGTTCGATCTGGGCGTAGAAGGCGGCCTTACCCTCGGCGATCCCCACGGCAGACTTGGCGGCGATGCGCTGGGCCAGCGCCTCCACCTCGGCTGTCAGCCGGTCGGCGGGTACGCTGCGGTTGAGCAGGCCGAAGCGGATCGCATCCTCTGCCGAGAACATGTCGCCCGTGAGCGCCATCTCCATGGCATGCTTGCGGTGCATGTTGCGGCCGATGCCAACCAGCGGCGTAGTGCAAAAGGAGCCGATGTTGACTCCTGGCGTGCAGAAACGCGCATCTTCTGCCGACAGCGCCAGGTCACACATGGAGATCAGCTGACAGCCCGCGGCGCTGGCTGTTCCCTGCACCGCAGCGATGATCGGCTTGGGCGACCCTACGAGCGCCAGCATCAGCTCGGTACAGGCGTCGAGTACATTGGTCACCCGCCTCTCGGTGTCAGGCTCCACACCCTCGCTACGGCCGAATATCTCCTTCAGGTCGTGCCCGGATGAAAATACCGGCCCCTTTCCGGTGATTACAATCACCCGCACCGCCTCGTTCGCCTCGGCATTGCGCAGCCCCTGGTGCAGGGCCGCAATCATTGCAGAGGAGAGCGGGTTGCGCTGCCGGGGCCTGTTAAGGGTAAGCCAGAGCACATGGCCGGACATGTGATCCAGCACATAGGGAGATTCCGAATTTGCCATAGTGATCCCTCTGCATCAGTTTAAATCTAGCATCACGTCGCCGAAGCGCTTATGCGGTTGGTCATTAGTATAACTGAAGCAGGCCGTTATCTCGCGTATCGGGCCGCGCCCGACGCCATGCCAGAGGTAAGCACGAGCGGTAAGGCGACGATAATATATGAGGGGTTAAAATTTACCCGGAGCAATTCATGGTCGCCGAGCCCCGGGACGGCAGGGATGGCCGTGGCCGCATGTAAGCCGACTCTCAATCAACGCTTCGGCGGTCTTGTGGGTGAAATGCGCTCTACCAAAGTATTCGTCTCCATCCATTTCCCACGAGAAGATAAGGTGACTCCACATTTGTAGATGCATAGAGCCTTTGTCCGAGATTTCGACACCTATACGCGACAGCGACGGCGAAACGAGGATGTCAGCTGCGTCGGAGGGGCGAGAATGCGCATCAGAAATCCTGGCTCTCAGGCGAGAAAGTATCTCTTCTTGCAGATCATATTTTTCTTACACGAGCGCCAGGTTCTTATTGACTGATCCTGCTTCATCTCCGTTGTTGGAGGTGGTCGCTCCATAGATTGCGCCGCCGGCGCCGCCAGTGAGCAGGCCGGCCGAAGATAGTCCTGTAATACATAAACCTGCAAGCGGCCCAGTAGTTCCACAGATGATAAGCCCGGCTGCCAAACCTGCAGCTGACCCGGCCGTTGCGCCAGATAAGGCGGCATCAAGAATTTTCTGATTGCCTTCATTTAGCTGTTCCAACGAGAGAATGTCTTCAGATCTAAGAATCGCTACCGATCTGAACTCCGGTATTTCGACGTAGACCTTTTGCTCGTTGTTTGATGGTATCTTTTGGCCGTATATGCCGATTCCTGGCTTCGGGAACTCGCCACGGTTTGACACATCGAAGTCATCTCCGAGTGCATGAGTGAGATCCTCTGTGTCGCAGTAATCATTCCAAACAGGTGGTTGACCTTGGCCTGGCATAACACAGATGATGCAACCAAAGTTGCCTCCCCACCGACCCCACATATTCGCTATCTCACCGCCATGTTCCAGGCAGAGTTTGCTGGTCTTTTCTCGGGCGCTATTTTCTTCGGGATGCGTAAGCTCGGGAGCACAGCCGGTTAGAAGCGCAAGGCACGACAGAGCGCCAATCAGTACTTTCATTTGGCCGAGAGTACGCAATTCTCCTGAATACAGCATTGACACACGTCAACTGCGAATGTCGATGGAGCACGCGAGTTCGGCCTTTGCGATAGTCCCGTTTGGGTCAGCCCGTTTTCAAACTATTCAGTAGAGCTGAACGCCGACCGACATGGCAACTAGCGCAATACTGGGCCAGAGCACCGCGACCACCGACCAGAATTTCTTCGCAGGCGCGTTCTTGGGTATATTCAACTTATAGGTCTTGCTACCGTTGAGGTGGTTGCCATCGGCGTCCATAAATTTTTCAGTGTCTTACTTGCTGATGTAGTGCTGTTGAACTGGATTCTGCTGCCGCGGGCCCTTCCTAGCGAAAAGAGGTAATGTACCCCAGGGCACCATCTCTTGATGCTCCGCTTCATGCACACTGGTGCGGTAACCGTTCAGTGCAGCGGCAAACGAAACGAGGGAAAACGCCGCGAACAGCATCGCATAGCCGGTTAGGGTCTAGGTTCTGTTTTGGCTTCCCATCAGGGCCTGGCGACGGATAATGGGCAGTTGTTTTGCCAGAGCACCGTCCACCAATGACGGGAATAACGAATTCAGGCGGGCAAAAAATCGCTCGGGCAGTCCTACAGCACGGCTGCCTTTACCTTTTTTCAGTAGTGCCAGCAGTTCATCCGCTACCCGTTTTGGCGAGTCTGTTGTATTGCCAAGTTCCTTGTTCAGTTCCACCACTTCAGGTGGATTCATCTCAGTATCTGTGGCGCGCGGCGCAAAGTAGAGCACACTCACTTCCCTATCCGCTAATTCGCGCCGCAGCGCCTCGGTGAACCCCCGCAAAGCAAACTTGCTGGCACTGTATGCGCAGTAGCCTGGAAAGCCGATGCTACCGAAACCCGACCCTACATTGACAATAGTACCACCGCTCTCAGAGAGAATCGGCAGCAGATCTCGGGTCAATAGTATTGGGGCCATTGTGTTGATTTCAAACATTTGACCTAACTGATCGTCGCTGAGGCTGTCCAGCATACCAAAACTGTTGATGCCTGCGTTGTTGATAAGTCCATCCAACTGGCCCTGGCAAGCGGCCACCACCGTTTCTCTCCCATCACGGCTGCTGATATCTGCCGCGACAGCGGTGTGGCCCTCTCCCGGTAACCTGGCCAGCAGATTATCCAGCCGGTATTGGTTACGCGATACCAGAATCAGTCGAGCTCCCTCTCCAGCCAGTCGGTGTGCCATCGCTTTGCCGATACCGCCTGTCGCACCAGTGAGCAAAAGAGACTTCCCACTGATGTTCATGCGACGCTCTCCAGCGCCAATAATCTCGCCTGGTCCGCCTCCACGCTGCGATAAACATCGGCGTAGAGATGATAGAAGTTGCGGGCACAATGCACGATCAAACGCTGGTCTTTCTCATCTTCCACGCGATTGATCAGGTTCTCGAAAAATTTTACGTGCTCCACATCAAGTTTTCCGTGGGAGCGCAAGTAGGAAAAAGCGTTATCTGGCAGCCCTGTCGCCTCCTGAATACGAGCTGCAGCACCATCCGCTGTGGCAACGCTGGTACCTTCCAGTACATGTACCATGCCGAAGAAGCCAACAGGATTGACCCGATCAATGACGTGGTAGGCGTAAGCCACCATGAGTTCGGTAGCCCGGGTGGGGACCGACTGACGTGCCTTTCCCTTGTCGTAGCCACAAGCTGCAATGTCATTTAACACCCACTCCTGGTGGCCAAGCTCCTCCTCGACATACTCTGCCAGGGCGTCACGCATCCACTCCTTCTCTGCTGGCACCCGACTGCCGGCTGCCATTAGCAAGGGCGTTGTATGCCTCACGTGATGGTAGGCCTGCTGCAGGAAAGCGACATAGAGCTCTGTTGTGGCTTCGCCAGAAAGCGCTGTATTGATCAGTTCAGTAGACAGCAGCAAATCCCGTTCCCGGGTAGTAGATAATTGCAGGGTTTCAAAAAAGCTCATAGACCCTTCAGCTCCTTGGGTTGTGGGTAAAGTGATTCAACCAACTGCTCATAGGCCAGTTCAATGAGATTGCGGCGGGGGCGCCCATTGGCCGTGAGTAAATTATCGGCAGCCGAAAGAGGTCCGGGCAGGCGCGCCCAGGCTCCCACCCTGGCATAGTCAGGCAAACGGATATTGACGTCATCGATGGCTACCTGGATGGAAGTATCGGTACTATTTTCGTCCAGTGGGTAGATCAACGCCGTACAGTAAGGTCGGCCATCACCGAATACGACTACCTGGCGGAACTTGCTAGTGCCTGCCAGTTCGCTTTCAACCCACTCAGGGCTGATATTCCGCCCATAGCTGGTGATCAGGAGGTTTTTCTGCCTCCCCTCAATCGTGATGTAGCCGTCGGCGTCCACGGTGCCAATGTCACCTGTATCGACGTATTTCGGATACCAGGTCTCCGGCTGGTTCAGATAGCCGAGGAATGCATTGCCAATTACACGTAATTGACCCTCGTGCTCGGCGACCTGCACATGATCTAAAACTTGGCCGCTGGTTCCAGGCCGATCGCAACCAGGACAATTGACACTCACCACGGAAGCACACTCCGAGAGGCCGTATCCCTCGTAAACTGGCAGTCCCTTTGCTCTGACTCTTTCTACCAGTGATGCTGAGACCCTGGCCCCACCGACTGCGATGAATTTCAGGGATTGGGGAGCTTCCCAGCCCATAGCCAATGCCACATCCAGAACCGCCAGTAACTGGGGGACAAGAATCAGGGTATCCGGCTGATAGCGGCTGAGCGCAGCCAAAAATGTAGCTGGATCGACACCCGAACTACCCGAGAAGCCCATATCTTGCAGCGGAGCAGTGAACACACTGCCATCTACCAACAAGGGAGCGTAAACGCCGGCAATGTTTTCCAGCAGTATCGGCAGCGGCAGCACACAAAGATGACGAGGGCCCTTCAAGCCGGTCACCTGTGCCAGCGAGTGGGCCACATTCAGGCAGTGCTCGAAGGACAGGCAAACCCCTTTAGGGTCGCCTGTGGAGCCGGAGGTAAAGGTGATTTTCGAAGTCCCCTGCGGAATCCTGGCCCCGGGCCTTGCCGCCAGGGGCAAGCCATTGAGGGGTGGCAGCACAGAGAATTCTGCACCAGATGCCGCGACATTGTCTTGAATACGGAGGCCGAGGTCTTCTTGGTAGATCAATAGATCGGCCCCCGTACTTTGCAGTGCGTGGGATATTTGCTGGGAACTGAAAAAGGTGGGTAGCGGGATCAGGCATATTCCCTGGGTTTGACAAGCCAGATCCACGACTACCCACTCAGGGGAATTGTCCGCGTACAGCGCAACGGTTTGATATCCACCCGCTTTAAGCCTGAGAGCGACCTCCTGCAGCAAGACCAGTAACTCACTGATGCTCATGGAGCGGTCAGCCGTCTCCAGCACCACACTCTCGGGCGACCGGCCTGCGCGCTCCTCAAGTTGTAGTAAAAAGGGGTTCACTTCAGGCGCAGTTGGATGATTTCAACGAGTTCGTTGATGGTATCCTGGTAAAAAGCCAGAATGCATGCGACCAGCGGATTCACTCTGCAGCTATCCATTGCCACGCGCACATCACCAAGCAGGACCTTTGGGTCGCCATTGTAATAGCTGCCCCAGTCACAAGCTGACGCTTCCAGGCGACTCCGGTCTGCGGCGGCGATCGGCACACCGGTCATACCACTTCTTTTAAGGGAGATACGTACGGCCCTATTGGCGGCAAACAGGAGATAGTCCATGCCAGCCTCGTACATCGCAGCCCCTACAAGGGTATATAGAAGGGCCGCATGCCCGGGGTTTGACGCAACGAGATTGCCCATCTCAAGGATTCTCCCTCGCTGCACCTGCCGCCCGAAAATAGCCTGCACATGGGTTTCCACGGGATCATCCAGATACTGCTCACAAAACAAGCGGTTACCCGCGGCTCCTCGCAGACCCAAGGCTGAAGTGAGGTGGCCCTTTTCCTGTTCCCGCAAAGATACCAGCAGCGGCATGAACTCGGTTACCTGTGCTCCATAACTCATCTGGAATACGCCGGCGATGTAGCGCTGTACCTCATCTCTTGCATTGCTGCCGCATGCATTGTATTCCAGGGAAGGAATGGTGGGCTGGGCGCTTGGAGTGCATGCTGCGATGTTTTCTGCCAGTCTCATCATGGTATTGCTTCCAAAGTGCGGTCTATGATGGAACTCTACGGCTATTTCCTTAAGATAAACTTACCCACTCCTTACCCGCCGAGTTTTTTGTCTACTTTTGACAGCAAAGTGTCGATTTCCAGCTGGCGCCCTCGATCCGCTATGGGTCGATTGGGGCGCGGTGACGCATCTTTCGCTTTCAGCAAGTGCTCCCGGCTTTTTGCGTATTCTCCCTGTTCGTATAGGTACTCACCGTAGAAATAATTGGGATCGATGCCGTCGGGATTCAAACCAAGTCCCTTTTGCAGGTACTTCTCGGCCTCGTTATCGCTGCCAAACCCCACAGGCCAACCAGGCACCTTGAAATAGAGCGTTCCGAGACTGGTGTAAGCGGAGCCAGACAACGCCTCCGCGTTAATTTCAATCGCCTTCTCAAAATCCTGGCGAGCGGCTTTGGCATACTTCATCGCAGAAAACGGGCTGGCCAAGCCAGCATAGGTCGATCTGACAATGCCGCACCAAATCACGGTTTCTACAGCCGAATTTACAGGAGCCATGGAATCACAACTGTCGACCAGTTCTGCCATAGCGTCAGCACGATCATCCTCGGACACCTCGTAGTTGACTCTAGCCCACTCTTTTTGCAGATGCTGCGCTTCCTGGGGGATGCCTGAGGGCGATTGCCCGAAAGCGGTAGCCGCCAGTTGCGTTAGTAGTACGGCTGACAGGACTTTGGAATATTTCATCAGGACTCCTCCCATTATGGATTTGGAGGAAGTCTAACTCTTATTTCTTAAGGAATTCTTATATAGAATGATCTGCACAACCCTCGGTACCAGCGGCCGAATTGATTTGCTTTTTCGCAGCCAAAGACAAGGCAGGTAGCGACTCACAATTTCGGCCAGTGCCGTGAAAAAGTGAGGCAACTAGAATTTGGCGAGCCAATTCGTAAGTTCAAAAATATATTTTGGCCTTCTTGAATCCGGCGTCTTTTAGTAATATGACTATGTCTCCTAACTCTTTTTCTGAAATAACTGAGTCACTTTCGTCGCACAGCATGAAAGACTTACCATCTCGGCCATATAATAGCCCTATGTACTCACTGGCATTTTCGGGGTTCTTTCTAATTTCAACCAGAGTGAAATATTCCTCCGCACACTCTGTCTTTATAACTGAAAGTTTCATGCTAGGGCACCTCTGAACAATGGCAACGTCGAGTGCGGGTTTGCCTGCAAGCCTCGCAGGGCCGGCTCTGAAGCGTCCAGTGCAAAGCCCGCGTTGCAGGTACTTACGTTCAATCAGCCGGCAACGGTGTGAAAGCCTTCACTGTGCCGAGAAAGCGGCACGATGGCGATAGCAATCGGCACAGAGACCATATCATGCTCAATCCTATACCAGGGATAAACACACGACGGTAACGTGGATGATCACCTTGTCACCGCTCTCGCTTGTGCCCCAGGGCAGTCTCTCGGGCCTTACCGGCCCTCACCTTCTCCTTTTGATGCCCTTCGTAACGCACCCCCGCGTGAAGTGAGAACGCAACAGCCTTGGCCACCCGCTCCAGTCCGGGATCGGGGGGATACTGTGGTCTTATTGGACGCTGGAGGCGCTGAAGCGCACGTGGCGGAAAATGCCCGCCAGGAAAGTCACATAGTTGTCCATGAGCTGCGCCTCGGGGAGCTCACCCATGTCGTAGGGCGGGTGATTAGGTACAGGCCGAGGATATCCGCCTGGCCCTCTTCCAGCGCCGAGGAAGCCTCCTTCAGTGCCTTGACGCAGGAACCTCCCAAAAGCCGCTGGATGCTCTATACTATGAGAGCGAGATTGATGTTAAACAACCATAAGAATTGACGTCACCCTCGGGGGTCCCCGTTTACTGTCTGCATTGGTTTGTGGTTTCCCGACGGACCTGACCCGTGGCCGCTCCGACGTCTGCGCTGGAGGAAACAACCCATGGCGGTAGCTCTACGTGTTCACTTACTGACCACTGCCACGCTGCTCGGCGCGCTGGTGCTTGGCTTTTCATTTACCAGCGTGGCGCAAACGCCGGTACCCGACGTCATTATCGACGACTTCGAGGATGGCGACACCTCGGACTGGGGTTTTTTTGGCGGCAATAACGCCGGCGGTGGCGGCGCTCCGCTCGGCGATCGCCCGCAAGAGGGGAGCTTCTACTTCAGCACCGGTTGGGGCGGTGAGGGAAGCGCCAGCGGTTTCTACGGCGGCGCCTTCAAAAATTTCGACAATGCAGCGCAGCCCACGCCGCCTGCGGATCCCTGGTTCAACGTGTGGGTGCTCAACCAGAGCGATGCCACCGTGGACGGCTACACCCTGGAAATCACCCTGCGAGAAGATGGCAACGGCGATGGCTGGACCAACGGCCTGGAGGACTCGATTCGCCTCGACGCCAGCTTCGTCAGCAGTGAATTCAACGACGAGTGGGTATTGGTCAGCGCGCCGCTCAGCAGCTTCATCGATCTCGGCACCGGCGGCAACGGCGTTTTTGACGGCACTCTCGACGAGGTCGTTATTGTCATCGCGGGCGTGACAGGCGGCAACCCCTCTACCGTGGAGGTCGACTTCGACCAGTTTTCCTTCACCAGTGGCGGCCCGCTGGTCGCTGATGACGACGATGTGCTCGTATTTGACGATATGGAGCACGGCGACCCGTCGAACAACGGCTGGTTCTCCTTTGGCGGAGGCGTCGGCGGTGGCGGCATCGGCCCCAATAATACGGATCTGCCCTCGGAGAACGGCGGTGCGTTTTCCCTGGAAACCGGCTGGGGCTCCGGCGGCGTTGCCGGCTTCTTAGGTGGCTTCGGGCGCACCAAGCCCCTCGATGTGGATGGGCCGACGCACTTCAATTTCTGGATCAACCCGAATGCCAGTCAGGAATACACCCTGGAGATCAATCTGCAGGACGACGATAACGGCGACGGTGCTACAAACCCGGCCGATGACGATGAGTTCCAGTACAACTGCGTGGTCTCTGCCTCCGGGCCCTGCGCCGTCAGTGGCGGCGGCTGGCAGTTGGTCTCCATCCCTCTGGCTGATTTCTTCGACGACAATTCCTTCTTTACCGGCGGTAACGGGGTGCTGGACCCGGTCAGCGTCACCAACGGTGGCAACGGACAGCTGATCAACGTGGTCTGGGCGGTGATCGGTACCGGCACGGATGTGAACTTCCGCACCGACTATTGGGTGTTCTCCAGCGGCTCGCTGGTGGAGCCGATTCAGGTGGTCGACGATTTTGAGGACGGCCTTCCCGAGGGCGTAGATGTCGACGGCAACTCCATCGGCTTCTATACCTTCAGCGACGGCAGCTTTATCTCGATCGCCACGACCAACACACCGCCGGCACCGCGGCCGGACGCGCCGGGAGGCAACAACGTGCTGGACATGACCGGCGATGTGACGGGTTTTGCGGGCTTCATTCACGGCTTCGAAAACGGCGAGCTGGATACATGGGTGACCGGGGACTGGAGTACCTTCGCGGGATTCAGACTGTGGTTTTACGGTCAAAACACCGGCACCGCTATGTTTATCGACGTGCTGGACAATCGCAATCCCGGCTCCACCCGTGATGATGCCGAGCGTTATTCAGTGTCGTTTTTCGATGACTTCAGTGGCTGGCAGCTGCTCGAATTCCCGTTCGACCAGTTTGCCCGCAAGGAGATCGGCAACGGTGCGCCCAATGACGGCTTTGGCCGCTTAGAAGTTCACGGCTGGGCGCTGGGCGCCTTGAGCACAGGCGGCCGGCAGGTGACCTGGTATGTGGATCAAGTCGAGGTCTATGGCGCGGCCGAGATCCCGGAGCTGACGGTGAACTTCTCCCAGGGAGGATACGGCTTCGAGGAGGGAACGATCGGCGATATCACGGTCAAGCTCAACCGGGCCATAAATTCTGACGATCCCGGCCAGGTGTCCGTGGACTATGCAACCAGTCCCGGCACGGCCGCACCGGGTCGCGATTATATTCCGACCTCGGGGACACTCACCTTTGTGAACGGTGGTCCGAGGGAGCTCAGCTTTCCCGTGGAAACCATCGACGACAGCAAGTGGCAGGGTGGCCGCAGTTTCCTTGTGACGCTGTCAAACCCTGTTGATGTGGCCACCGCGCCGCAGACCGTGGTGTCTGCCTTTGTAGTGGACAATGATGAATTCGATCCGCTATTGCAGGACGACTTCGAGGGAGATCCCTACCTGTGGGAAGCCGGCGACAACGTTGCCCTGTCATACCTGGAGTTGGCGGCCGACGCACCCTGGGCGCTACCTGGGCAGGACGCTTTCGAAGGCGTGCTCCAGGTCGACAGCCCGCTAGGAGTCGATGCCGTCGTCCAGAACCAATTGTGCAACAACCCTAACGGCAAGAAAAAGCTCGGCAAACAGGCCGTAGTCAACATTCTCACCACGGACACGTTCGACGCGCTCAGCATTGATCATAAGACGGTGACTCTGGGCGATGCCAGCGAGCGGCATGTCGATAAAAAGACCGGGTTGCCCAGGCGTCACGAAGAGGACGTGGACAATGACGGCGATACCGACCTCGTCTTCCATTTCGAGAGAAGTGAGATCGGCGATTATTGCGATACTGGCGAGCCGCAGCTCATTGGTCAAACCTTTAGCGGTGAGGCTGTTACCGGGACGGATTCCGCCGTGACTTTCAGTCGGGATTTCCCGATCGGTACTGACTGGTCCGAAGGGGAGGCTTTGAGCTTCTGGTACTACGGCAGCGGCAGCGGCGCCGAGGTCAAGGTGACGCTCAAGGACAACCGCGCACCGGACCCTGGCCCCAGCGGCTGGAGCCTCGCGTGGGCTGATGAATTCAACGAGCCCGCGGGCACGCCGCCCAAACCGGAGAATTGGAGCTACGAAATAGGAGACGGGACCATCAACGGCATCCCCGGTTGGGGTAACGAGGAGCTCCAGTACTACACCGACGACCCGGAAAACGCCGCCACGGACGGCACTGGTAACATGGTGATTACGCTGCGCGAAGCAGGTGGGTCGCTGTCCTGTTACTACGGGCCTTGCGAGTACACTTCGGCGCGATTGATTTCCCAGCACAAGGCCGAATTTGCCTACGGCCGCATTGAGTCGCGGATACGGGTACCTGACGGAGAGGCGGGCCTGTGGCCGGCGTTCTGGAGCCTTGGAACCGATATCGGCCTGGTGGGTTGGCCGCAGACCGGAGAAATTGACTTCATGGAGTATGTCTCCCGGCTGCCCAACGAGATCTTCGGCACCATACATGGTCCCGGTTATTCCGGTGGCCAGAGTTTCGCCGGCATCCTGGACTTCGGCGAGCCGACCTACAGCGACTATCGCACTTTCACCGTTGAGTGGGAGCCCGACCTGATCAGGTGGTATGTGGACGGTGTCATGTATCACGAGGCACAGCCTGGCTCTGTAGCGCCAAATCCATGGGTATTCAACGATCCGGTGTTCCTGCTGCTGAACATGGCGGTGGGCGGCAACTTCGGCGGCGACGTTGATCCGGATCTCCAGACCCCGCAGGAACTGGCGGTGGACTACGTCCGGGTTTTCCAGGCGCCGGATACCGCTGAGCGTTTCGAGACCTCCTTCGTCGACGATTTCGAGGGCTGGCACAAGGTCGAGCTACCATTCACTGCTTTTGTTCGCAGCGCGGAACAGCCCGCCGGTGCGCCGGATGACGGGTTGACCCTGAGCGATGTCTGGGGCTACGGCTTCGAGCTTACTGAAGGAGGCTCGGCGCTGCTGGATGAGGTGCGGGTCGAACTGCCGCCGCCGCTGCTGTCCATCACGGTGACCGACCTGAGCGACAGCGGCGAGGGCTCGCTGCGTGCGGCGATGGCGACGATTGGCAGTGGGGGTGTGATCAGCTTTGATCCCGCTCTGACCGGCGGTGTAATCGGGCTGGCCTCCGGCCAACTGGTGGCCTCAAAAGACATGACCATCGATGCCTCGGCGGCGCCGGGTTTGGTGGTCAGCGGCGGCAATGCTTCTCGCGTGTTGCAGGTGGATGGCGGCGTGACCATCAGCATGAATGACATCGCGATTGCCGACGGAGCTGGCGCACCCCAGGGTGGCGGTATTCTCAACCTGGGTACGCTTAACCTGGATCGGGTTGTGGTGATGGATAACGTCGAAACCAGTCTTGGGGCGAACTTCGCCTTCGGTGGGGGCGGTATTTACAATGGCGATGGTGCGACCCTCAACCTGACTGACAGCACTGTCACCAATAATGCCACGGTGGAACAGCCCGGCGGCGGGGTTTACGGCTTCTTCAACAGTACGGTTAACATCACCCGTAGCACGATCGATGGCAATGTCGGTGGCGACGTGGCGGGTGGATTGCGTACACTGGGTAATCTCACCGTGGTCAACAGCACCATCAGCAACAATGTGTCTTCCGTGTGGCACGGCGGAGCGGCGTTTATCACGGATGGCACGGCAACGATAGTCAATAGCACCATCACCGACAATCTCGCGCCGGGCGGAACTGCAGGCGGTTTGATGGTGGCGACCTTCGGAGCTCCGGTCACAGTGACAGTCACCAACAGTATCGTTGCAAACAACGGTGACTATGACTGCCAGATCGAGGGCGGTGGGGCTGCGGTGCTGAATTCGGGTGGGAACAACGTATTCAGAGACGGATCATGTAGCCCAGTTGGTTCGGACATCCAGGCTGATCCATTGGTAGGCCCGCTGCAGAATAATGGTGGCCCCACCCGGACGCGGGCGCTGCTGCTGGGCAGCCCGGCGATCGATGCCGCTAGTAACGCGGATTGTCCGGCGACGGATCAGCGTGGGATAACGAGAGACGCGGCCTGCGATGTGGGTGCCTTCGAGCTGGAATAGCGGTCCGTATTGGCTCGGGTCAGGGATGACCCGGCACGGCAAATCCCTACCCGACGATGTTCATCACAGATTCGAGGCCTCCCCAAATGCGGGAAGTATAAGAAGTATTAATGGGTTGTCGACAGTAATTGGTCGTCCAGAAAATGGTCGCGGCACCTGAGATCGCGGGCGCTCGTTCGCGCAGTGTCTGCGGTTAGTACCCACGCAGCTGATCTTGTAGATCTTTTTCGCTCACCGTCGTTGCCTGGCACCGAACAATCCCGTGGCCCTGTTTGACGAATCACATCACAGTCTTTGGGTGA
This sequence comes from uncultured Gammaproteobacteria bacterium, assembly GCA_963840725.1. Classification (GTDB taxonomy): domain Bacteria; phylum Pseudomonadota; class Gammaproteobacteria; order Pseudomonadales; family Halieaceae; genus CAVWDU01. Next base: position 20,904 of record CAWIZY010000006.1, read on the forward strand.
ATTTTGCCGCACTGAAGATGGCCGGTATCAGCGCCGAGACACCGAATCCGGACGGCGGTGTCATCGATCGGGACAGTAAAGGCGAAGCTACCGGCTTGCTGCGGGAAACCGCTATGGATTTGGTGCTGGATGTGATTCCTCCGCCTACTGCGGCGAAGCGGTACGTCAGGCGATAGACGCCGCGGCGAACGCCAGGGCGAGTAACGGTTGGGATGGTTCAGCGCACGACGTCTGCCACAACAGCTTTGTCAACCTGAACGACATTCCACGGGTGCGCGATCTAAACATGACTTGGGAGTTTTCTCCCTATATCTGCTTCTCCACCCCGATTTCAGAGCACGATATCAGCAAGGTGATCGGCGAGGAGCGGATGCGCCGCTGGATTCCAATCAAGGACGCGCTGGACACGGGTGCGCGGGTGATAGCGGGCTCGGACTGGCCCGTCGTCCCGTCGGTAAACCCGTGGCTGGCGATTGAAACCATGGTCACGCGCCAGGTGCCGGGCGTTTGTGACAAGGAGCTGGGCGGCAGCCAGAAAATCACGCTGGAGCATGCTATGGATATCTATACCCTGAATGCGGCACAGTACATGGGTATTCGCGACAAAGTCGGCAGTATCGAACCCGGCATGCACGCAGATTTGATTGTGTTGGAGTAAAGTCCGTTTGACGTTCCCATTACCGCGGTGCATAAAACTACGGTCATGATGACTTTTATCGACGGCGAGAAAGTATTCGATTTAGCCGCGCCGCCGAGGCTGACCGCGAAGTAAACGCTAGTATCCCGACAAGTTCGACCGCTACTGACACCTGAGGAAGTCCTGCTGAAATCACTGCAATGGAATGGGGACCTGATCTCAGGCAACGTTCGCTCAATGCTCCGGCGTATAAATTGCGACTGAGGTTGCAATTTTTCGAACGAGGCTCCGAACCAAGCCATCCCGCAGCACCACATACGAAACGGGCCCCTGTGGGGCCCTTCTCATGTGTGGCGGTGGAGGCAGTGTGAACAGGAATTGTCTTCAGGAAATTCCCTGGAAACGGGAAATCTTCAGGGGTTTTTTCGATCTTCAGGGTATATTTTGCGCCCTGTTCCACTTAAGCACCCTGGGCAGCTGAACAGGCACTCGGGGGATAGCTGGATAAGGGGGACAACAGGCAGGATGACCGCGCCATGATCCGGTACACACCAGCCCTGGCGCGAATTCCACCCCTGCACACCGTACGAGCAGGACAGAGAGTGGGGCTGTCTGGTCTACAGGATTTTGACCAGGCGCTTATTCAGGTAGAGGCGGTTTTTGATCGACGGGTATGGGAGACACATAGGGTTTGCCTCCTGTTTTCTCGCTGTGAAAAGCCTTTGCCTTTTCCAGTATTTCCGGCGAGGTAAGCAGGTCCATGCCGGTAACAGCCAGAACCCTGGCTGCCACCTGGGCCGCCTTTGCCGAGCCCTCCAGGCCATGGCTGGCAGCCGTCGCCCAACTGTGCCAAGGCAGGTTGGTACCTGCCGAGGCTACCAGGAGTGACACAGTGGGCACTTTCCAGCTGATCTCGGCCACATCTGTGGAGCCACCTGTCCCCGTGCCTTGTCCGTCGGGCAACCGGGTTATCGTGGTATCAATGCCCACCGGCTCCCGGTCGAGAAAACTCTGCAATTTCCTGGCGAAGGCCTGGTCTGATTCTGAATAAGCGGGGGCCCCAATCAGCTCCAGGTTTCTCTGCGCCAATTCCTGGAGCGGCCTGTTCAGCAACATCTCGTGCACCCCGGTGATGAGACTCACTTTGTGTTCGGTTTGTGTTGCCATCGCGGCCGCCTCTGCAATCTGTAGCAGCCACTGGTAATTCTTTTCGACCCGCTCGCGGTCGTGGTCCCTGACGTAATACCAGGCCCGGGCATAAGCCGGAACGACGTTGGGGGCATCCCCACCATGAGTGGTGACACTGTGAATTCTGCCGGTCGGTTCAATGTGTTCACGCATCATGTTGACGGCAACGCTCATCAACTCTACCGCATCGAGTGCGCTGCGCCCGTTCCAGGGATCCACCGCTCCATGTGAGGCCTTGCCGAAGAATTCAACGGTGAAGTTGTTCATGGCCTGACCACCATCGTTGGTGATTGCAGTTATCGTCAGAGGGTGCCAATCCAGCGCTGCATCGAGGTCATCAAAGAGACCGGCATTGACCATATATACTTTGCCGACCAGTGTTTCCTCAGCCGGTGAGCCGTATAGACGGACTGTGCCTTTCACGCGCTCTGCTTCCATGGCGCGTTTTATAGCCACGGCCGCGCCTACTGATCCGGCTCCAAATAAGTTGTGCCCGCAGCCGTGGCCGTGGGGGTTGCCATCCTCACGCTCCTGTTTCTTGGGGACCGGGTCATTGCCGATGTTGGGCAGGGCGTCATACTCGGCGACGATCCCGATAATCGGCCGACCGCTGCCCCATTCTGCGGTAAATGCCGTGGGCATGCCGGCCACTCCTCGTTGCACCCGAAACCCCTCCCGCTCCAGGTAATCCGCGAGCAGCTCGGCGGATTGATGTTCCTCAAGAGCAATCTCTGAATACTCCCACAGCCGCATCGCCATGTCCTGGATATCCCCATCCAGAGCCTGTGCCTGTTTAAGTGCACCCTGGGCCGCGGGCGACACTCCGGATCCAGCCATCGTTAACGACGCCATGCACATGAATGCGCAGGTCCCGATCAATTGAATAAATTTCGTGATCATCATTATTGCGATTCCCTTGTCGATCCCCAGTGCGGCCCGTTTCAGCAGTCAGGAGTATAGGTCGGATAGCCGAGGTACCGTGAGCAGTTTTCCCGTTACGGTCGTTATTGAGGCTTCAACGCCCAGTCCTTAAGCAATATTTGGGGTCCGCAATATTTGGGGTCAGGGTAAAAACTCGTCATTTTTAACCCCCGGTCTCCTGCGGCAAATCGCGGCGCTACAATCTCGGTCAAGCTCTTTCTATCGCTTGAGGAAGATCGTCTTGGCCAGGCTGCCAAGATAGGCTCCAGCGGACCTGACCGGGCATATCAAACAGCGCGGTAATCGGCGCGTGCGTTCAGATTGGGTAATCGCTGCCTGGACCCGCTGTGGACAATCAGTGACGGCATCGGCCCTGCCATGATGCGCCGGCCCAACGACTTTACCCTGGTGTAGTTGTGCCGGGATGCGGTCGACGTCGTCTGTTCGACTTGTCGATAGTTTAAGTCGCCGATAGCGGCTTGAAATACGATTGCAGGGGACAGGCCCTCCATGAAGAGAGCAGCGCCAGTATCAGATGGGAATGTCTGCGATGTAGCTGGCTACGTATTCCTGCACACGCGCTTCGACCACCGCACTGACGTTGTCGAATATGCCCTCGTTGATACGCAACTGTGCGCCAAAGTGGTTGAGGGTCGCCCCGGACGATGAAATTTTGAAGAAGAGCACTTGCGTTACTGAACGGCTGGCATCAAGTTCAAAACACCCGACGGATACGCGTGGCCGGCCATCAAGATCAATGGCTGCACTGCTCAGCTGAAACTGATTGGCAGAGGCCCGCTGACTTTCGCGATCAAACAGCGTGATCCACGGTGAGTCCTTGTCCATCTCCGATAGTCCTTTCAGTATGGCGGTGATGACCGTGGTGGCGGCCACGGCAGTACCCATTACCGAGGTCAACACGGGCAGAATGGCCTCGTGCACTTCGGTTGAATCGCCATCTACCCGTCGCTTCGACTCCTGCTTCGTCTCGACAATCCAGCCCACATTTGCCAACACCTCAAGATATCGCTCATACCAGGCCTTGTTATCGCCAGGATGCTGTTGCAGATGACGGTTGGCTGCAAGTTGAGCCAGCAGGAAGGAATTAGAGATTGAGGCGCGCAGATCGGGCTGAATATCCGGCGAGAATTCGGCAATCTGGGAGCCTACCGCAATCGCCTGGCCGCCCCCTGCGCTGAAGTCAGGCTGCGGAAGCGATTGGCTTGCCCCACGAGTTTGGTACTCAACCGGAGGGGCGGGGAGCGATACACTCTGCAGGTAACCAGCCGCAGTCGTTACGTCATCTATCATAAGCCGTGTCACTACATTCACTCCTGTTGCTGCGCAATTCGACCCAGGTTGATTTGCTCGCCGAGCACTCCCAACCGCCTCTCCAGGCAACACCGTGTAAACGGGAAAACACACAAAGAAGCGTAGACCAGACTATACATCTCTTCAACCGGTCCGCCTTGACAGGCAGCATGCCCTTCGGCCGTCGACCCGAGACCGTTCGCTGTGGGCAGCATCGAGGAGACCCTGGAGCGTTTCACTCACATACGCCAGGTAGTACCTGCCAGGAACAGGCAGAATAAGCAGGACACCTACCTCGATCTTTAGCTGGCTCGATGCTTCCGAATCATGGTGGGTGTCCCGTTTAACGCCGCCGTTTAACGCCGTTTAACGTGGTGGGTGTCCCGTTTAACGTCCCGTTTAACGTCCTGACGCAGGGCACCGGGCGATGCATCCTGTCCGGCAAACCGTTAGAGTAGAGAAATCGTGAAAATTCTGAGGGTTTATATCCGTGCTCTATGTCTGGATAATGAATGCCATCGTCATCGCACTGACTGTGATGATTCACTATGAGTTTCTCTACAACTTTACCCTGCTGATGCCGAAACTGAGAATCCGCCACCGATTCCGGATCGTGCTGGGCGTATTTGGCGCGCTGACCGTGCATGCGGCGGAGGTGTGGATATTCGGTTTGGCTTTCTACTTCATGCACCATGCAGCGGGCTGGGGGCACCTGGAGGGCATGTTCGAAGGCACTCTGTATGATTGTGTGTATTTTTCCTTCACCACCTATACCACGTTGGGGTTTGGCGACATCCAACCCATCGGCGCCTTGCGCTATCTGACCGGACTTGAGTCGCTTACTGGCCTGTTACTGATCACCTGGACCGCATCCTTTCTCTACCTCGAGATGACCCGCTTCTGGGATCAGGAGTGATCACGCTGCAGAGCAATAGCGGCTGAACATTTTCAAGTGTATCGGGTCGCAGTAAAAACCAATCATCTTTGACCCGCAGTCCGAGTTCGGCGAATCGCCGCACCACCATTTAGGTCAATACTTGCTCGATCGCCTGCGGAAGAGCATCTTGGACAGACTGCGCTGATATGCTTGAGCGAGCGTGCCCAGCATGTCACCCAGCGCGGTAATTATCGCTCGGTCTGCTCTGTCGAGGTTCGCGATATGGCTGTGAGCGCCCATTTCCTCTTCGAAGCTGCTTTGAACCACGGCCTTGCAATTCACGGGTGGGTGCTTGTGTACAGGTGATGAACACTTCGCGTCCGTGCTGCGGTGGGACGGCCGCCCTTTAGAACACAAATTTCTGGATTTTTTTTTGCGGCGACAAGCTGTCTGCTCATTGCAGTTTTTGCGTGATCAGATGCTATCGCGACGAGTGGACATCCGTATGGTTTCGATGTCGCCGTTTCTAAGCGCGGCCTGTACACGCCGCCACATCGCGTCGACCGCGGCCTGGATATCGGCCTGGATGCTCCGAAACTTGTCGGTCTCGCGGATGGATTCCAGATAAGGGTCCTCATCCAGAGACCAGTTGTTGTTGCGCCTGGGACCACGAAATCCCTCTTCGAATGCTTGTCGCAGCCGGGCGAGGGCGTCTTCCGTCTTGCCCTGCAATGCCAGAACCTGAACATCGCGGCTGCCATGACCAGCCGCACCGAGACGGGGAGTAGTTTCGACAACGCTCAAGATTTCATCCAGCAGCATTGCCGCACGTTCACTGTCTGGGTTCTTTTTTAGCAACAGGTAGGCGTACTGGAGGGCGTTTTGGGCATTTGTTGCGGTGACTTTGAAATCCGGGTCGGGCAAGTCTGGGTCAAGGCGCAAAGCGTAGTCCAGCGATTTCGCATAGTCACCGATCAACAACGCCGCGTCGGACAGGGGTTTGAGTAAAAAATCTCTCGAGCCCTTGAGGCCTGCTTCGGTCAGCTTTTCCCACGAGACTATTGCTGCCCGATAGTCGCCTGTAAACATCTTCTTGAATCCGTCAATGATGGGAAACAACACATGATCTTCGGGCACGGCATCAAGGAGGGCGATCGCCTTCTCCGTTTCACCAAACTGCTGCAAGACACCGATCAGGCTCTGAGCGGCCAGTGGGTCGGTCGTTAACTCGGTTGACTTAATGGACCAGGCATAGGCTTCATCCAGTCTCCCCAGCCCAGCCAGGTGACCGGCCAGATTGTCATAGGCGGCGGGCCAATTGGGATCAACGCGTGCGCTCTCCAGCCATTGTGACAGCGCCTCGTCGTTGCGGCCCATTTTTGCATACAGCAGGGCCAGGTTGGAGCGTGGAATTCGCGCCAGCGGATCAAATTCCAGCGATTTTCTTAAGAGTTCCGCCGCGCCACGCAGGTCTCCCTGCGCAGTTTTCAGTGAGGCAAACCAGGAATAGGCCTGGGCATGATTTGGGCTCAGCGCAATGGCAGTGCGGAACGCTGCCTCGGCCTCCGCGATGTCCCGGTCGCTTAGTTCAAGATGACCCTTTTGTATTTTTAGCAGGCCCAATGAAGCGTAGGCGTCGGCATTTTTGCTGTCTAGCGCCAGTGCCCTGTCCAACGCTTTTTGCGCCAGTTCGAGTGCTTCGGGTTCCGGGATGGCCATGTGATTAATCATCAGCAACAAAATGCTTTCGGCGAGCCCTGAGTAAGCAAATGAGTAGTCTGGATCCAGGTCGATCGCCGCCTGGTACTGCTGCCTCGCCGTCTGCAATGTCTCGAGCCGCCGTTGATAGACGTTATCGCGACCAGCCACCCATAGGCTGTAGGCCTCGAGGTTATCCGTGGGTATCTTCGACATGCGGCTTTGCTCTTCCGGCGTCAGTTGCGCTCTCAGCGCATTAGTAATCTCCGCCGAAATTTCACTCTGGATCTTAAAAATGTTCTTCGCCGTTAACTCTCTGTCATAGATTTTGGCCCAGATGTGTTCGTCGGTTTGCGCATCGATTAACTGCACATTGACACGCACGTTGCCACCAGACCTTTGCACGGAGCCCTCAAGGACCGTGTCCACACCGAGTTCGCTGGCGATCTCAGGCAGGTTGCGCGTTGAGTTCCGGTATCTGAGCACCGAGGTACGTGAAATAACTTTCAGCGCCCGGATATTGGCAAGACCAGTCAGGAGATCATCGTGGACTCCGTCAGCGAACAATGAGTGCTCAGGATTGATGCTGCGATTCTCAAACGGCAGCACAGCAATCGACGCAGTGCGCTCGGGAATGTCTGCAGCCGGGTTGGCCTCGCGCAAACCGGTCACATTCAGTATTACAGAAACAGTCAGTGCGACCACGAGCAGGCCGATGATAGCGTAATTCAGTTTACGGGTGAGTTCAGGCGTGACTACTTCAGAGTGATCGGTGTCTGCTTCTAGCTTGATGCCCTGCGGCGTCCACTGAAAAATCCAGGACAGCACCAGCGTCAGCAAAAAACCGGCGATGACGACCAGGACGTAGGCTTTGAAAAACCATTCCGGGGCACCGAAAGTGGGCAGCAGCACTGAACCGGCCTCGATCAGAATCCAGCTCGCCACGGAGTAGGCGGCGCCAACTCGCAGGACGCCTCGACGTTTCAGTTCAGCTATAAATGGAGTCATAGACGGGATTATGACCGATCAGTGGCGACAAATTAACTTTTTCCGACCGATTCCCGCCGCACTGGCTTGGCCGCCCCCGACAAAGCTTGATCATAAGTCTCAGCTGGCGCCCACCTGTCTGTGGCAAATTCCCCTTCATGCGGTCTCCGGTGGCTGAAATAGGCCGCGACAATGCCTTGAGCGCCTGCAGCTGAAAGAACAGGCGAACCATTACGCTGAGCAGGGTCTGCGGGTGCTGGCGCTGGCTTATCGGGTGGTTGACTCGGTAGATATGGAAGAGCAGGAGCTGGTTTTTGTCGGTCTGGTGGCGATGGTTGACCCGCCGCGGTTGGAGGTGCCTGCGGCGGTGGCCGCCTGTCGCACTGCCGGTATTCGAATCGTGGTGATGAGTGGCGACAAGGCCGAGACGGTGAGCTATATTGCGCGCAAGCTGGGCATTGTGCAGAACCCGACGGTGGTCGAGGGCAAGCAGCTGGCGTCCATGAGTCCAGCTGACTTACGGGAGGCGCTGCGGGATGACCAGGTGTTGTTTGCCCGCATAGCGCCGGAGCAGAAGCTTACGATTGTCGAAGCATTCAAGGAGATGCAGGAGGTGGTTGCGGTTACCGGTGATGGCGTAAACGACGCACCGGCACTGAAGCGGGCCGATATCGGTATAGCAATGGGCCAGCGCGGCACGGATGTGGCCAAGGAAGCCTCGGATATTATCCTGCTGGACGATAACTTTGCGACTATCGTAGCGGCCGTTGAGGAGGGGCGTGCGGTCTATGACAATATCAAAAAGTTTATCACCTATATTCTCACCAGCAATATTCCGGAAATTGTACCGTTTATCGCCTATGTCTTATTGCCGATACCGCTGCCGATTACCGTCGTTCAGATTCTCGCAATAGATCTTGTAACCGACATTTTACCGGCGATTGGTCTGGGTAATGAGCCGCCAGAATCGGATGTTATGTCGCGACCGCCACGTCGTTGCGACGAGCGACTGGTGAGTTTTCGGACCTTTATCCGCAGCTACGGCATAATTGGCCCGGCCGAGGCTGCGCTATCTTTCCTGGTGTTTTTCCTGGTACTGGACGCAGGCGGTTGGCAGTGGGCCCAGCCTCTTGCCAGTGACACCCTGTTGTATGGCCAGGCAACGAGCGCCTTTCTGGCCACGATTATATTCTGCCAGATCGGCAATGTGCTGGCTTGTCGCAGCAACCGCCAGAGCGCTATCCCCTATTTGTTGCGCTTCAACCCGTGGATAGCGGCGGGATTGTTGGTGGAAATCCTGTTTATAGCTGCAATCGTTTATATTCCGGTATTTCACGGTTTTTTCTCCACCGCCCCACTGCCACTGTGGGTGTGGGGGGGCATACTGCTGGCACCCTGGGTGATCTTCTCGATCGAAGAACTGCGAAAATGGCTGGTACGCCGGGGAGTGCAATGGCTGGGTGTGTAGCGCCAAGTATGAATCCACTATGAGCGACAGTGCCTGGCATACGCTGAGTGTCGAAAGTCTTGGTCAAACACTGCAGTGCGAATTTGATCAGGGTTTGGACAACGCTGAAGCTGGACGTCGCCTGCAGCAGCATGGTCCAAACCAGCTTCAGGACACTGGGCACCGACCGCTCTGGCATTTGATACTGAAACAATTCAGCGATTTCATGATTTTGGTTTTGCTCGCTGCAGCCCTGGTCTCCGGATTCATTGGTGACCTGATAGATGCTATTGCTATCCTTGTCATTATTGCGCTGAACGCCGTGATTGGCGTAGTGCAGGAGTTTCGCGCCGAGCGAGCAATCGCGGCGCTCAAGGCAATGGCTGCTCCAACTGCGCGTGTGCGACGCCGGGGTCGGGTACAGGAATTGCCCGCCGCTGAACTGGTGCCTGGTGATTTGGTCTTATTGGAGGCGGGCGATGTGATACCCGCAGACCTGCGCCTGTTGGAAGGTGCCGAGCTTGAGCTGAACGAGTCGATGCTCACTGGAGAGTCCGGCGGTATCGTAAAGCAGTTTGAGTCTCTTACAAGTGCGGATCTGCCAGTGGGCGAGCGCAGTAATATGGCCTTCAAGGGGGCCCGCGTAAACCGCGGTCGAGGCGCAGGGGTTGTCGTCGCGACGGGCATGTCTACCGAGCTGGGGCGAATTGCACAACTGCTTCACACCGTCCCCCAGCTGGATACCCCCCTGCAACAGCGCCTGGCTATCTTTGGTAGAAAGCTGGGCCTGGTTGTGCTTGCGATCTGTGCAGTGATTTTCCTTATGGGTTGGTTGCGTGGCGAGCCCGTGCTGATCATGTTTCTGACGTCCGTCAGTCTGGCAGTCGCTGCGATTCCCGAGGCGTTGCCCGCTGTTATCAGCATTGCGCTGGCACTGGGTGCGCGTCGCATGAGTCAGCAGAGGGCGCTGGTGCGCAACCTTCCCGCGGTGGAAACGCTTGGTTCGGTGACCTATATATGCGCCGATAAAACCGGCACCTTGACCGAAAACCGCATGCACGCTCAGCAGTTTTACCTGGCTGGAAAAGTGCTCGATACGATTCCGGAGACTGCCGTACAGTTCGGGCAGGCACTTGCGTTGAGTAACGATATTGAAGTGTGCAGCGATGAAGCCCAGGGCGAGCCGACGGAACTTGCGCTGTACAACGCAGCGAAAGAGCGAGGCTATGACAAACTGGCGTTGTTACTACAGTTTCCGCGAGTGGCAGAGCTGCCCTTTGATCCAGAACGTAAGCGCATGTCCACCCTGCATAGCGATGGCGATGGCATACGCCTGTACTGTAAAGGAGCCCCCGAGAGAGTTCTGCCCCTTTGTAGTGACATCGATCACGTACTGGTTTCCGGCGAGGCGGAAAAACTGGCACTACAGGGCTACCGGGTACTTGCCCTGGCCATGCGCACTTTCGCAGAAAAGCCGCAACAGTCGTCACTGGTAGAGGCAGAGGCCGACTTGTCATTTCTGGGCCTGGTTGCCCTGATTGACCCACCCAGGGAAGAGGTTCCACAGGCGGTCCGGGATTGTATTGACGCAGGTATCACCCCCGTCATGATTACCGGCGATCATCCGGCTACGGCCCAGGCCATAGCTGAGCGTCTGGGAATTGCATCATCCAAAGAGCAACTGATAGCAGGGGCCGAGCTCGACGAAATGCCGTCGCAGGAACTGGAGCAGCGGGTTCGGCAGCTGCGCGTTTATGCCCGGGTAACGCCCCAACAAAAAATTCGTATTGTCGAGGCTTTGCAGGCAAACGGAGAGTTTTGTGCCATGACCGGAGATGGTGTAAATGACGCCCCGGCATTGAGGCAGGCAGATATTGGCATTGCCATGGGCAAAGGAGGAACCGATGTGGCCCGCGAAGCAGCCGACATGGTACTGCTGGATGATAATTTTGCGACCATCGTCGCGGCGACGCGCGAAGGCAGACATATATTCGATAATATTCGCAAGTTTATCAAATATACCATGACCAGCAATTCGGGTGAGATCTGGGTGTTGTTCCTGGCGCCATTTTTTGGCTTGCCTTTACCGCTGCTGCCCATCCACATTCTCTGGATAAATCTGGTTACAGACGGTCTACCGGGGCTGGCATTGACGGCGGAGCCGGCGGAGCGCGGTATCATGCAAAAGCCACCAAGACCTACAAATGAGAGTATTTTCGCCGGGGGTATGTGGCAGCACATGCTCTGGGTGGGCTTGTTGATCGGCCTGGTATCACTGGCGGCACAGGCCTGGTCCTATGGCAATGGATCCACCCACTGGCAGACAATGGTATTTCACAGTGCTTACTTTTTCCCAGCTGGCTCACGTACTGGCCATTCGCTCCGAAAGTGAATCCTTGTTGCGCCAGAGTATGTTCAGTAACGTGCCCCTTATGGGGTCAGTGCTGTTGACCGTAATGTTGCAGTTGCTGGTGATATATCTGCCGATACTGAATACGATTTTCAATACCCAGCCCCTGTCGCTGCATGAATTGCTGATCTGTATCCTGCTGTCATCGATTGTACTGTTCGCGGTGGAAGCGGAGAAATGGTTGCGAAGGCGTGATCAGCAAGTAGCCAAAATCTTATAAGTCAAGCAGAGCTGCTGCAATGGACTTGGCCAACCCAATCCGGTTGGTCGAATGCACTACGCTGTCACAACTCCAGATTTCGTCAGCACCAGCGCTCCTTATTCGCTGCTGTGCATCGCCGACAAAAAGAGCATGCGTCACCATGACGGTAATACTCGCAGGCTGGTGAGATACAAGCTGTCTGCTTGCGGCCTCCAGCGTGCGGCCCGTGCTCACAATGTCATCTACCAGCACGACGTTCCGTCCCTGGAAGTCTGCCGCTGGTAAAGTGACATTGACGTCTCTGTCTCCCAGCCGCTGCTTCCGGGCCACATGGAATTCAAGGCCATTGCGTTGTGCTATAGCGGCAACCCATTGCCCTGATTCTTCGTCTGGTCCCACCAGTATGGGATTGGTTAGTCTGCCTTGCAGATAGTCAGACATGGCGTCGGTGGCTCGAAGTGCGATTGCTTTGCTGACCGGTACAGCAGCCTCCAGCCGCTGTACACGATGCAAATGCGGGTCCACGGTGACCAGCTCATCGAATAAGCTTGCCAGCAGGTTTCCCACTATCTGTTGACTGATGGCTTCACCGGCGTGAAAAGCCTTGTCCTGGCGCATGTAACAAAGGTATGGCGCCACCAGGCCGACTTTCCCGCTCCAAGCGCCCTTGCCGTGGAAGCGGCCAAAGCGAGTTCTACCAGTTTCTGGTTAGGCTGGTTCAGGCTCCGACAAATAAATACATGTTCCGGAAGATGTTCCGGAAGACGGATACGGCTCTCGCCGTCGGGAAAAAAGTGTACATCGATCTCTGCAAAATCCAGGCTCGCAGCTTTCGCAAGGTTGCGGGCTGGATCCCTGTACTCTGGAAAGCCCAGTAGTATTCCTGCTCTTTTGGTCGATCCCATCAAGCTGGCTCTCGACAGGGTACGGATTGCTGTAGAAGAGACACCTCAGAGCCGTTCGTCGACATAGCTATCACCGATAAGAAATCCTGAGTCCTGTGCAGACGACTCGCGGGAGAACTCGAAATCAGCTGGAAATTCCGCGTAGATGGAGTAAACAGATTCACCGGCTTTGACGCTATCGCCAAGTTTTTTGTGCAGATCGACTCCAGCGCCCTGGTCCATAGGAGCTCCCGCCATGCGTGCGATATGGGCCAGCTGCAAGTTGTTGATGGCGGTAATAAACCCAGCATGACTGGCAAGCACATCGTGGCGCAAACGGCCGATTCCGGGAGGATGTGGATTTTCCCCCTGTGCGTGAATTATGGCCTGCATTTTCGCCAGTGCCCTGCCGGAATCGAGAATATCCCTGGCAATCTCATAACCGTGTCCGCCACGGACGTCAGGATCAAACTCGAGGATTCTGCCCGCCAGTTGCAGGCCCTTTTCTCTCAGATCAACAGGCGCGCCGGGATCGTTTGTAAGCACCTGCATGACATCTCGTGCCTCCAGTACCGGGCCTATGCCTCGTCCCACCGGCTGTCTGCCATCCGTTAGCACCACTTCAAGGTTCAGTCCAAGGCGGTCACCGACGTACTCGAACAGCTTGCGCAGGACCAGTGCATTTGGCGACTGCGTACCTTGGCCGTTGCCCCGATGGGAATATCAATGATGAGATGGGTAGCTCCGGCAGCAAGTTTTTTGGACAGAATGGAGGCCACCAGTTGGCCGGGAGAATCCATCAATAACGGACGCTCTACAGAGATGAGGATATCATCCGCCGGCGCCAGCTCGGCGGTACCACCCCAGGCCAGGCACGCTCGTTGACTTCGTACGATCTTGTGGAGTTCGTCCGGGGACAGCTCCACTCGCGCCAGTACCTCCATGGTATCGGCTGTGCCGGCTGGTGAGGTGATGGCACGACTGGAGGTCTTGGGAATAAGCATGCCGTGTGCAGCCACAATTGGCACCACAAGCATGGAGGTGCGATTCCCCGGAACTCCGCCAATGCAGTGCTTGTCCACCACCAGGGGTTCGCCCCAATCAAGACGCTTTCCAGTCTCGATCATGGCCTTGGTCAAGTACAATATTTCATCGCGCTCGAGACCAATTTCAGAACATGCGACAAGAAAGGCCGCTATCTCTATCTTCGAGTAGCGATTGCGCGCTATATCCCGGGCAATACCCTGATAATCTTCAAGACCCAGGCTGTACCCGGCGATTTTTCGGTGCACGGCTTTGAGTGAATCAGGTACCTTGGCGTGCGCAATGCCTACTGCTATGCCTTCTCTCCCGCCCAGTTGACTGAATGCCTGTTCACATAATCCCAATTCCTTGGGTCCGGTTATGCAATCATCGTCGACGACATTGAGTACGGCGATGATCGACATTCCGCCAGCCTCCTTGTGAATTTCGATCTTGTTCAGCGCCTGAAAACCCTCGCTGCGATACAATTTGCAATCTCGATGCAGGTAGGCGACGTTTTCCTTATAGGTATCGATGGCGACGCGGCGTAGTGTCAGGGTGCTCATCGCGGTATTTGAGCACAGGTTATTGCAGGCAGTAAAGCGGGCTGACCCCATTGTTTGTCTGTGTTGTCTCATGTCTATTGAATAAATTAGCGGGATTCCTATGACTGAATTGCAGAGCCGACCAGCAAGTAACCTTTAGGCGTCAGCTTAGTCGCTAGCATCATCGAATTAATGTCCAGGTGATCACGCCAGGTTGCGCTCCCCTGGTGCGCTGGCGGTGAATTGGATGTTCTGGGCATCGAAGGGCGCCAGATATTCGGGAATGACCTCAATCGCCTGGGGTGGGCATATGCCCACGCAGACCATGCAGCCCTTGCAGTGGTCGTAATCTATGATAGGTGTCTTGTTCTTTACTTCTATCGCGCTATCCGGGCAGAAGGTGCTGCACACCCACCAGCACTTGTTGCAGTGCTCATAGACGATAATTGGCCGCATGGTACGCCACAGTCCATTGCGGACCTGTACGCTGTTGGCGGAGGCACGGATAGCCGGGGCCGAGATGCGCGCCTCATCAAAGGGCAGTTCGATCCAGGAAGGTGGTCTATCACGCCTCGGCTGAAATAGCCTTACCCTCGAGCACCACGCCGTAGTTTTCTGCCATGGCATCATAGGCGGCGAGGGCACTGTCGCAGTTTTTTGCCACGATTTCTGGCTCGTGCCCAGCCAGTTCCTTCGCAATAGCATCAGCCAGCGCCTCGCGATCGATTAGGCCGAGCAGGCAGGCCGCGGCACCGGCACAGGTAGCGCCAATATGGAACAGCTCCGCACGGTCTTCCATGTCTTCCTGGGCCGGCAGTATCAGTACCTTTGCAGGGAGATAATGTACTGTTCCACTTCCGCCAGTGAACAGGCAAAAGCTCGAATGATCTGTTCCTGGTCAGCCCTGGCCACATTGTCCACCACCAGCGTGCCACGCAAACCAACGGAGGGCTCATGCACGTGGATTACCTTGAAGGGTCCGAATTAATCGTGAACGATTGCTGTCATTTTTTGGACCTCAGGAACCGGGAATACGGCACAGGGTCAGGAGCATTTGCCAAGTCATACCTGATAACTTTAGCTCCTTTGGCGCGGTCTCGGTGCCGGTTGACGACGGCTGGTGGACTCAATCGAATTGTGGTTGATTTGAGTCAAGGGTCCCGGGTTAGGGCGGTGACCGTAAGCTCGCAATGCCGGGTTTTGGTAAGGCCGCAGCTATACTATAGTCACCGGCATCGCCAAGTTGAGTCTCCATATCGAGTATGACGTCCTGGTCCTCAATGCAGGCGATGACTTTTACTGATATGAGGTCAGAGTGCAGGCTGAGTCACCACGCTCGCGAAAAGCCCAGAATTCCATCCTTTCGCACGGCACACCTTCCCCGAGTGGTGGCTACGGATAGACTTGAACCACTGACTGCAGCATTATAAAAGCATTGAGGCCTGGGCTACTGCTATGGAAACCGTTAAGTTGTCTGCACTGATACAAAGCGGTTTACGGGAGGCCGTGGAGCAGGCGGCCCGCAGCTACCATGCTCACCTGATGATTGCAGGTAACGGCCCCTACCAGATCGTGGTGGAGATCGCCGAGCTCGATGCGTTGGCATTCAAGGCGTCGGTGGACGCCGCAGCCTGCGGCGCGATCCGGTGGTCACCCTGAGTCCGACAGAATGTCAATCGCCATGTCTCATTGGGAGTTTCATCTATCGGTGAGATACGGCATTGGCTGTACTAACTCTCACCCGCGTGCTCTCACCAGCGTCGTCGACATGGCGGACAGGGTTCGTGACCGGCGATGGCCGGGCACGAAGCGCTGTGATATGTCGAAATACTGAAGCGCATCCACAAGCCCAGGGTCACGGGGACGAAGCCAACGCCACCGGGGAAGGGGAAACAGCTTTAAACATCCGCCGGGCTTCAGCACCCTGGCCGTCTCCTTAAAGACGTCGGCGAGCACGCGCTCATCCCCGAGCCATACCCAAAGGAGAAAGCCGCAGAGTATCTCGTCCACGCTCTCGTCTGCGAATGGCAGGGACTCGGCTTTCGCATCCAGGGCCCGTTCAAGGCCGGGTGGGTCGCTGAGGAACCTGCCGCTACCACCTGTCCAGCGCGCGAGCAAACGGTCGCTGACTCCTGGGCTCAGCGGTTCGGCCAATACCGGGTCGACACCGTAGAACTCGATGCCCGCCGCCCGGCAGGCCTGGAACATGGAGTCGGGCGCGTAGGGTGTATATCCGCAGGCCAGGTCTACCACGCGCTTGCCTTCCAGTGACGCCAGCACCGCAGCGCCCGCATGATTGCGGTAGAACATGCGGCGGTAGGTAGAGAAGGAACGCGCCGTATGCACAATGTCGACGCCCAGCAGGCGCATACCGCCCAAGGCATGATGCATTAGTGCAAACGAAGTATCCGCCAGGGGGGCACCCAGCCGGTCGGTGATCGATGCATCTGGTGTGTTCATTGCCGACGCCGTGAAAGCTGCAAGACTAAAACCTTATGCGAGTATCCGTGTCACCATAACCCGAACCGCAGTCACCCGCCAAGCTGATGGAGAAATTGCAGGCGCACGATTGAATTGTAATTGTAAGAAAACCGCTATTTAACCGTAACTTCCACGTAACTGCACCGCAACACTTATTCTCCATGCTGTTTGTCACGGGCGAATTGTCCTACTGCGATAGCGATCTGTTTGCCCACAGAAACTTTGATCATGCCGATGGCGATGGAGATCTGGAATGAGCGTATTGAGTAGAAAACTGTGTGCCTCTGTACTGATGGTTCTAAGCCTCGGTATGCATGGCGCCGCAAATGCCGGACCGGTGACGGACATCTTTGGTGTGCTCATTGAGACCGGCCCTTGGGCTGGCGAAGCGGGGTCTCTTACCCTGAACTACGATGACGGCGATGTCATGGGCGTAGGCGAGGAGTTTCTCGAGAGCAGCCTGTTCGATATGGTGCTGGAGATTTCAGGCCTGGTCTTCGGCAAGACCGACGACCTGGACTACCCGGTCGCACCGCTACTGGGGTTTGTCAACGGCTTACTCGACTCACTGGATTTTGTGACCCTTGATCCCAGCGTCAAGGTCGCTCGCCTGGAGGGTTTTCCCATTATCGATGGTGAGTACCGGATGCGGTCTTTTGCCCCGGCTGCCGTGCCGGTGCCCGGTACCGCACTACTGGCACTGATAGGCTTGACCTTGGTGCTCCACGCTCGAAGGAACCGACTTCCTGAGCGGCGATCTGCCTGGTAGCCCGGGGTATTGATTCGGCGCAATCAGTGTTTTGCTAGCTGGGCGCGCTGACGAATTTGCTTCATTTAACTCACACATCCGCGCAAAAAACCGTTGATACGCTTTCGCAATCGACGACTGTGCGCCGGTACAGAAAACCCTTTTCAGATTGTATCGAGGAAGAGAACATGGCCCACGATGATCAAGTCAGCAACAAGTCGGGAAATCGCAGATTTGCCGACGTTCTGGAAACCTACACACGGCGTCGGACGGTGGTGGCGGGGGGGCTGGCCCTGGCGGCCAGTAGCTTTCTCGCGCCGGGCGTCGCGTTGGCTCGGGGCGACCGCGCAGATCAGCCGAGCTCGTCACGGAACCGTCGCGGCGAGATTAATTTCAGGCCGGTCGCTATCGAGGATGGAAGCGGTCCGATGCCGGCGATATCGGATGATTATGAGTACGAAGTGCTGATTCCCTGGGGAACCCCGCTGGACGATCAGACGGCTGAGTACGCCGGCGACCCTGACTCCCGCCCCACGTCGGTGCAGCAAGCTCGTCAGATCGGTATAGGCCATGACGGCATGCACTTCTTCCCGGCGAGGAGTTGGGGACATGCCAGGGGAACCCTGTGTATCAATCATGAGTTTGGTCGCAACAGCCACGTCTTGGGCAAGAACGCCCCGGAGTCGATCGAAGATGTTTTGCTCTCGCAGCACGCCCATGGCGTCAGCGTGGTCGACATCGATGCGATCGATGGCAAGTGGAAGGTCAATCCCTACAGCCGCAGAAACCGACGTGTACACGTCAATACACCCGTTGTTTTCAGTGGGCCCGTGGCAGGTTCCGACTGGATCTATCCAGAGGACGATGCGAAGGGCACTGTCAACAATTGTGCAAACGGTTACACGCCCTGGGGCACATACCTTACCTGCGAGGAAAACTTCAATGGCTATTTTGGGGCTTTAGACGATATCGAGGAAACCGAAGCCCGCCAACGCTATGGATTTACGAAGGATGGCTTCGGGTATGGCTGGCATCTCTTCGACCCCCGTTTTGACCTCAATAGCGCTGCGCATCCCAATGAAGAGAACCGCTTTGGGTGGGTTGTGGAGATCGACCCCAATGATCCCGAGAGTAAGCCTGTGAAACGCACCGCGCTCGGTCGGTTCAAGCACGAAGGCGTTGCTCTGGTCATCGGCAAGGGCGGCCGTGCAGTCGCGTATATGGGTGATGACCAGCGCTTTGACTACATCTACAAGTTTGTCTCTAGCCGCAACCATCGCTCAATGCTCGCCCAGGGCTTGAGTCCCCTGGATCACGGCGCATTGTACGTGGCGCGCTTCAATGATGATGGCACTGGCGATTGGCTGGAAATCACGATAGATAATCCGGCGCTGGCCGAGCGATTTTCCTCTCAGGCAGAGGTGCTGACATACACACGCATCGCTGCCGATTTGCTGGGTGCTACACCGATGGACCGTCCGGAATGGACCACGGTCGGGCCCGACGGAGATGTGTTTTGTACACTGACCAATAATAGTCGCCGCACGGTACCGGACGCGGCTAACCCACTGGCGCCCAACGCCGACGGCCACATTATTCGGTGGAAAGACTCCCGGCGGCATGTAGGGACCACGTTCGAGTGGGATATTTTTATTATCTCCAAGGACACGCACGAGGAGGGCGACGAGCGCACCTTCAGTGACCCCGATGGACTCTACGTTGATCCGGATTCGCGGATGTTCATCGAGACCGACGGTGGTCAGAAAAAAGGTCTCAACAACCAGTTGCTGGTTTGTTCCGCGCGCGGTGGGAACAATGACGGCAATACCCTGGATGTGCGCCGCCTGTTTACCGGCGTTACCGGAGACGAAATAACGGGACTGACCATGACCCGGGACCGCCGAACGCTATTCATCAATACGCAGCACCCGGGTAATGGTGACCCTGCTCTCACCAATTTCCCTGCTCCACTGGACGGGGTCACTATACCGCGTGACTGCACCCTGGTGATACGAAGGAAAGACGGCGGTGTGATCGGCTCCTGATGACGGTGGCCTGGCGCTTACCTTAAGGTTGAGGGCCGAGTAAAAACAAGTTTTTACTCGGCCCTCAACCTTTTTCGTTTCACCAGCAGCATCGCCGGCTTCTATAATCACACTATAAGTGCGGGACAATCTGGTAGAGTGTCGGTCCGGAAAATCTACCAGAAAAACCCAGGAGCAAGACGTGCAGCCCAGCGAATTCAGCGACATCCTCTACCAACTCGATAGCGACGGCATCGTCACTGTCAGCATGAACACCCCGCAGCGCAAGAACGCCATCAGCGCTTTGACCGCGCTGGAACTGCAGTGGGCGGCGCGGCACTTTCAAGAGGATAACAACGCGCTGGCCATGATACTGACCGGTGCGCCTGACGCGTCCGCTGAGCCCTCGCGTCAGGCCTTCAGCAGTGGCGGGTATTTCGTCCCCGGCGTCTACGACGATGTACCTGAGGAAATCATGGCCCAGGTCGACCTGACCGATATTGCGATGAAGGCCACCGTGTTGGAGTTTTTCGGCTGCGATAAACCGGTGTTGGCAGCGGTCAATGGCCTGGCCATCGGCGGTGGAATAACCCTGCCTCTGGCGGTTGCCGATCAGGTTTACCTGTCGGAGCACGCCTGGGCGCGGTTGCCGTTCGCGAGCCTGGGTATCTCGGCGGAACTGGGCTCGACCTACATGCTGCCACGGTTGCTGGGCATGCAGAAGGCGAAAGAATTGTTGTTCTACCCGGAAAAGCTCGAAGCACGAAAACTGGTGGAGCTAGGTCTTGCCAACGCGGTGCTGCCCCATGATGAGTTGCTGTCCTACACGCGAGACCGGGCCCTGCAGCTGGTACCGCCTCGTGGCGCAGGTGCATCTATTCGCGCCATGAAGCGGGCCGTGCACCTGCAGCAGGTAAGTGAACTCACCCGGGCGCTGGACCTCGAGAACGAGGCCCTGAACGCGCTCATGAAGACCGAGGACTTCGTCGAGGGCCTGATAGCTCGTGTGGAAAAACGGGAGCCGGTGTTCAAGGGTCGCTAGCCTGAGCTGTCAGCGCCCGGGGCGACGCGGTGCCGCGCTGACCTCCAGTACCAGTGCACCGGACGCCAGTGGTCGACCGCCCTCGGCATGCACCGCGAGCACTCGCCGGCGCGCCAACTACCGGTTCCACTCTATGCTGCTTGCCCTGACTGCGGTGATTCAGAGGTGCCCTAGCAACGAACGCCACAGTCAGTTCAGAGTCGCTGCCGAACCTGTTAGGCTAACGGGTCAGAAGCGTAGCGTTGGAATCATAGCGGTGCGCCCGCTCTTGCGGGTTTTCTCCCCTCTGGGGACGTTCACACCTTGCACAGGTGGCACCTCAATTCCATCAGAACGGGCGTTCCACGATGACGCCTTAATGGGAAGAACAGACTTGTCTGTTCGTCGCAGAGGGGGCAATGCGAGGGCAGCCGTATGGTGGATTGCGCTCCTTCAACGCATTGTGCAATGAGATTAGGGTAGATGGCTTGGTGATGATTTCTGCTCGTACTATCCATCGGGAAGACAGAAACAGGGCCATGAAGCCGCACAGTCAGTGCACTGACTACCGAAATTCCTGTCGCCCCAGCCCCATCAGGACGGCTCTGCCACTTACCCTTGAACTGACGTAGAAACGGGTTGTCGATATGCCTGCTTTCACCCTGCACAGACTCGACCTTGCCATCATAATCGGCTACATCCTATTCAGCATCGCGATAGGTCTGTACCTCTCACGTCGGCACGACAGTGCCGAAGACTACTTCCTGGCCGGTCGCTCTATGCTATGGCCGTTTATCGGCATTTCCCTGTTTGCCTCGAATATATCCAGTACAACACTTATCGGCCTGTCCGGTGAGGCGTACTCTCACGGCATCGCGGTGTTCAACTATGAGTGGATGGCGGCTGTGGTGTTGGTGCTGTACTGCATTTTCATTCTTCCAACCGTGTTGAGATCAAGACTGTACACCATGCCGGAATTCCTCGAACGGCGGTATAATAAGGCCGCCCGCCGCTACTTTTCCGCGCTCACCATCTTTCTCAATATCGTGATCGATACAGCCGGCAGCCTTTACGCAGGTGGTCTGTTCCTGAAACTGGTCTACCCGGACATACCCATCGCCCACAGCGTGGCCTTCATTGCCGTTTTAGCCGGCATTTACACCATCGCGGGCGGTCTTGCCGCTGTGATCTATACGGATGCATTGCAGTCACTGCTTATCGTCGTCGGCTGTTCAGCGATAGCGCTCCTTGCGCTGGACAAGGTGGGGGGCTGGGATGTGTTGCTGGACACGGTAGCGCCTGAAAAACTCAGTCTAATCAGGCCCTGGGATGATCCCAGTGTGCCCTGGCCCGGCCTCATCACGGGCGTATTCCTGCTCGGTTTCTACTTCTGGTGCACCAACCAGTTCATGGCGCAGCGAGTGCTGTCTGCGAAGAGTGTCGATCACGGCCGTTGGGGCGCTTTATTTGCCGGCTTTCTCAAACTCCCGGTGCTGTTCCTGATGGTTTTGCCAGGATCCTTCGCGATTGTGTTGTATCCCGATCTGCCCAACCCTGACCTGGTGTTTCCAACGCTGATCTTCGATCTGCTGCCCGTCGGCGTCATAGGCATCGTAACCGCCGGATTCCTCGCAGCACTGATGTCACAGATAGATTCGACGTTGAATTCCGCCGCCACCCTGGTAACCATGGACTTCGTGCTGGATCGATACCCCGGTCTAAGCCCGCATCAACTGATGCGCATCGGCCAATTGGTAACCTTTGCTTTCATGGTTCTCAGCGTACTCTGGGCGCCCCACATCGAAAACTTCGGCTCCTTGTTCAAATACCTGCAGAAAATCCTGTCCTACGCCGTGCCACCGGTGCTGGTGCTGTTCGTGTTCGGGTTCTTTTCCCGGCGTGCAAACTCTGCGGGTGCGAAGGCCACTCTCGCACTCGGCAGTCTGGCTGGTGCAGGGCTGTTCGTTACAATCGAGATTCTCGGCATATGGAGTTTACACTTCCTGTACGTCGCCCCTGTCCTGTTTTGTATCTCGGGCGTCATCATGGTGATCGCCAGTCACCTGACAAACGCGCCGGATGCCGGCAACCTCGATGGCTACACCTGGTCCCCACGGGAGTACAGTGAGGACTCGCGAACACTCGCCGGTACACCGTGGTGGGCTAACTACCGGTTACACTCCATGCTGCTGCTGGCCCTGACTGCGGTGATTGTGATTGCGTTCTGGTAACGAACGCCAGAGTGAGTTCAGAGTCGCTGCCGAACCTGTTAGGCTAACGCGTCAGAAGCGTAGTGTTGGAATCATAGCGCTGCGCCCGCTCTTGCGGGTTTCGTCCCTTCTGGGGACGGCCGCACCTTGCACAGGTGGCACTTCAATCTGATCAGAGCAGGCGCGCCACGATGACGTCTTGATGGGAAGCACAGACATTTTTGTTCGTTTCACCCTTGGCCAGCGCACTATGTGACGCTAAAAACCCCAACGGAACCCTTCAACTTGCGGGAGTAAAACCATGAAACAAGACCAGATAGACGAGCAGGTGTTTGAACTGTACGACGAGTACTGCCACGGTGATATTGATAGACGCGAGTTCTTCAAGCGCGCCGGTCAGCTGGCCCTAACAGGCGCGGCAGTGATCGCCATGGCCGAAGCACTGCTACCAGATTACGCGGCGGCTCAGGAAATTCAGTTTACCGACGAGCGCATCAAACCGAACTGGATCAATTATCCATCGCCGGGAGGCACATCGGGCGAGATGCGAGCTTACCTGGCCGCGCCGGTTGGCGATGGTCCATTCCCCGCAGTACTGGTAATGCATGAAAATCGGGGTTTGAATCCGTACATCCAGGATGTCGCCCGGCGGTTCGCGGTTGCCGGATTCCTTGCACTGGCACCCGATGGTCTGTCACCGATTGGTGGTTATCCCGGAAATGACGACGACGGGCGGGCGATGCAGCGAGGACTGGACCAGGCGAAGCTTCGCCAGGATATGCTCAACAGTGCACGTTTCGTAAAAGCGCACACCCTCTCAAACGGCAAGCTTGGCGCAACCGGGTTCTGTTGGGGCGGTGGCACTACCAACTTCCTCGCCACGGAAATGGGCGAAGAGCTCGACGCTGGCGCGCCCTTCTATGGCAGTGCGGCGGCAACGGAGAAAGTGCCGCAGATCAAGGCCGCCTTGCAGGTGCACTACGCCGAGGAGGACAAGCGCGTGAATGCCATGCGCCCTGAATTCGAGGCCGCACTCAAGGCCGCCGGCGTAACTTATGAAATGCATACATATCAGGGCACTCGCCACGGATTCCACAACTATTCAACACCGCGGTATAACGAGGAGGCCGCCCAGCTGGCCTGGGATCGGATGGTCGCGTTCTTCGCTGAACACCTCTAGCCCGGTTCGCCCACCCGGTTTCTTCTACTGCGGCCGGCCACACCTGCGCCGGCCGGCACACCTCGCCGGCCGCACCTCGCCGGCCGCACCTCGCCGGCCACACCTCGCCGGCCACACCTCGCCGGCCACACCTACCAGCGGCTCAGCGCCAAACTGGAAAAGTGATCAGAATCGGTGGATCATGGAGGCCATTCAGATACATGGCCGGCCGCAATGAAACGGACCCCAGACTCCCTCGCCAAGCTCGAAGCGAGCACCCAGACTGTGGACATCGCCGACGAGTTACTGCGCGTTGGCGCGGTTATCGTCAGTGGAGTCGCGACGCAAACACTCCTCGATGCGGTTGGCGCGGAACTACGCCCGCATTACGACGAGCAGGGCAGGAGTTTTCAGAATGATTTCAATGGCTACAAGACACTGAGGCTGGGCCGCATCCTCGCACTCTCCCGATCTGCGGCAGCGCTGATCGCACACCCCCTGGTGGTGGCAGTAGCCGATGCCATTTTGTTGCGTCACTGTGAGAATTACCGCATTGGCAGCTGCACCGCTATTGAAATACTGCCCGGTGAAGGCGACCAGGTATTGCACCGGGATGACGATATCTATCCGTTGCGGGTGCCCGGGGTGGAGTACCAGATATCCGCCATGTGGGCGCTGGATGACTTCACCCTCGAAAACGGTGCAACACGGGTCGTACCCGGCAGCCACGATATGCGCGAGATACGGTCGGTGCGGGACCAGGAGGTAAAGCAGGCCGTGATGGAACGTGGTTCGGTATTGTTTTACATGGGCTCCACCATACATGGGGGTGGCGCCAACCGAGCCAGCAAACCCCGGTCAGGTCTTATAAACACCTACTCGCTGGGCTGGCTCAGACAGGAAGAGAATCACTACCTCAGCATCCCACGGGAAGTCGCCGACAGTTATCCTCAACACATTCGTCGACTCATGGGTTACCAGTCACATGATTTACTGGGCGTGTACCCCGGCGATCCCGACGGTAAGTGGTTCGAGGCCTGATTGGTCAGCTACCATACGCGCCTGGATCTGGGATTGGTCCGCGCCCTCCATCGTCGGCCAGGGAGCTGGCCTGAGCGGGAACAAGCACCGGTTGGTGTCGTACGGCATGTGCTGCAATACGTTTGTCACCCGTCAGGGCAAGCGCGTTGTCACCCAGCACTCGCTCATGCCGCGAAAGCTGGGGATGGCATGGTGCGTGTAGCCCCGGTCAGCGAGACGAATGCCCGGGAAACGATCCAGCAGGCCAAGTATGGCTTCCTGGGCCTCCAATCTCGCCAGGTGCGCGCCAAGGCATAGGTGCCTGCCGCCACCGATGGCCTGGTGCTGGACATCCGCTCGTTGGATGTCGAAGCGATCCGGGTCCGGGTAAACATCCGGATCGCGGTTCGCCGCCGCCAGGGAGACACTGAGTGATTCGCCCTTGTGCACGGGACACCCAACCACTTCAGTCAATTTGGAAGTACCCGCCAGCAGAGTGCCACGCGGCAATGACCTTGGCCCAAAGGTTGAAACGCGTCTTCAACATAGACATTGAGGTCTGCGGGCGCTGCGGAGGTGCTGTCAGGGCTATCGTCGAACCGCTGCATTGAGGAAACAGGATGTCATTGACAGAATCCTGTCCCACCCACCCACCCACCCACCCACCCACCCACCCACCCGGCCCCACCAGGCACGCTGCCTCTGTTCGAGGGAAGAGGCGCGCGGTAGCAGAGTTCGCGTTATCACCGTTGAATCAGCAGGGACGCTACTGAACATTCGGTCGGCATGGGCTCCTGCGCGCGGCAGGACAGAAATGGCCGGAATAGATTTAGACGGGAACAATGCGAGCGTGACTTCGAGATGATCAATGACGAGCAAGCGTAATCTTCAGGCAAAAGACCGGGATGATGAGAGAGATGTTTTTGCCAATAGTCCCTTTAACTTTCCTCGTATAGACGCCCCCTTTGTCAACCTGAACAAATATCTTGATCACTGAGCGGGGTTTGACCTTGGACTAACATCCTTGTATCCGCGTGCTGGTTAACGCATTAAGATCTGTCCGATTCGGGGTTTCCACAACCTATACTCAGTGACTATTTTCGCTAAAGAAAAACTCGTGGGCTTCCCAATCTCCGGCCTAACCTCTGGATCAAGCAGTGTGCTCAGCCTGACAAAAACCTCTCTAAACTTTACACATCATCGTCGCTCAGACAGCTGCCAAGCGCAGCGACTCCCAGACAAATCCCACCATTTCCCGGGCACAGGCCGCTTTCACCTTGTTGGGGTGCTTGCCCGCCAATAGCAACCGATTTCCTTTTTTGCACAATCGACGTAAGCAACGAGTCGCAATCTCAACATATTCCGGCACCGAGCCCGCCTGCCTTAACCTAACATCTTTACTCAGCCGCGTGGTGCGGTAGCCCCGCTGGTTCGCCTCGATGAAGGCGGTACGCAAATAGCGGTTACCGTGCTCGGTGATACCGAACCGTTTGCGCCAGTTCCTCGATCTGCGCGTTGTAATCAGCCAGTGACCGGTTGATATCCTGCAACTGGCGGTACAGGAGGTCCAGGTTTACTTTGAGACTGCCCGGTTGGTCGGCAATCGTTCGTTCGAGCCAGCTATGGTGCTGGATCGTCCAATGGCTTTTATGCTGGGTCTCGGCTTTGTAATGGAGGCCATTGCGGCGCAGTATCGCCTGCAGATGCCGGCGCACCTGTTCCCGCTGATGCATAAGGCTCTGCCGGGTAGGAAGCCTCACAAACCACCTTGATGGTGTACCTGGCAAAGTGTTTCCGGACCTTGGCCAATTGCCCCAACAGGCCCTTCAGGGTTGGTCTGCACCTGAAGCTGAGGAGTTCACCGGATTCCTTGTTCAGCGCACAACCGTGGTACTGAGTATCATGAACATCCAGGCGATATAGACTATTTTTTGTGTCATAGACGCCTCCGCTATTTGCGAGATTATGCGGTATTGCCCACCGCTTTGAGGTACCCCATCTACAAGGATAGCCCTTGATGCTGGTGAAGGTGGGGGCGTCTATATCATCTATCCTTGACGACCATCAACGGTACGCTCACAGAGTTTAACGAGACGACCCAAAAACGACGCTCGATTGTTACCTATCCAGAGCGAGTTTATGGCGCTGACCCCAAAGATCTGAAATATCGCAGTAACTGGAATCCGCCGGTGATTACCTCGCCGCATGCGGAGGGCACCGCGTACATCGCTGTGACCGGATACAAGCTGAATGACTTTGCGCCGTACATTTACCGCACCCGTAATCATGGCAAGCGCTGGGGTCGTATTGATGCGGGGTTACCCGATGGCGCGTTTATGCGCGTGGTGCGCGAAGATCCCATGGGGCGTCCTTCTTCCAGAAGCAGGGACTTTGAAGGCAAAAACCCATTCCCCAAACTACCAATCTATTACTATTTAGCACAAGACCTGACCGATGATGCGGCCCTGTCTATCGAGATTCTCGACAGTCAGGGGCAGGTGCTACGACTCTATAGCGACGGAGAAAGTGATCACGACCGTTGTCCTATTGCCGGTATGGACCCTCGACGGCCTCTTAGGCTGGAATACCCATCAACGGACGCCGGACTGCAGCGCTGGGATTGGGGTCTACGGAGTAACGATCTGCGTTGCGTTGATGGTCATACTCTTTTTGAGGGTTATAAAGGCCCTATCGTTGCTTCCGGGATGTACAGCGTTCGAGTTATGGCGGGATCCAACAGCGCTAGTGTAACGTTTGAATTGCTTCCCGATGCACGCGCGCCTGCAAATGATCAAGAGCTTGCAGCCTGGGTGCTGATGCAGAGTGATGTCGCCTCGACTCTGGAAGAGGTTTTGGCGGCGCTCGAGGGCGCTCGCGCCGCACGCGAGCAAGTGCAAAAACTGCAATCTGAGTATGTTGATGCTCAGCTTCAGGTGCTTGCTGGGGCTGCTGTTAGCGCTATCGATGATTGGGAGTCGGGTATTACAGAGCTGCGTCATGAGACATTCGAAGACGAAGATGCCTGGGTAATGATGCTCGATGGGCAGTTGCGCCATCTTCTGGATATTGTCGGGGGCGGCGGAGCGCCGGTTACCGGCGGTGCCAGAGAACGCCATGCCGACCTCAACGTGCAATGGTCAGAACATAAAGCGGCGTTGCGGCAAATAAGTGCTGAGGAGTTGCAGGCCGTAAATGTCTGGGCGAGAGAGCAATCGGTACCGCATGTGCAGACGCCATTGCATTGAATACGGGGTCAATTTCTCAGGATATGTGTATCTCGGATTGACCCAGCAGCAAAGTCGGAGTTCGATGCTGATCAGTTGGCTAGGCCCGCTCTGGCGGGGCAAGCTTTAGTGCAACCAGCGGGTCAATTTCTGATGCAAGTCAACACGTAGCCAAAGCTCAGGTTTAAAAATCCCGCCCCCTTCGGCGAAAAAAGGCGTCAGCCAACACAAGCGCAAAGGCTGTCGGCGTCTTTGCAGTATCTTCTTTTTGCATGGATCTGCCGAGGGCAACACGTTGTAGAACTAACAACACAAGCGGCCTGCATCCGAAGCTGATGCACACCCGGTTCTTGTCCATCTACCGGCGCGTCGGCAGGCGTATACGCACATATTTACGGGGAGATCTCACGGTGCAATTCACAGATTTATTTCGGCCAAAGCCGCAAGCAACGTCCGCCCGGGTGCGGAGCAGCACCTGCCGCGCCTATGTGGTGGAGTTGGAACACGAAAACGAAGGACCGTCGCGCATGATCGAAAGTCTGACAGGGCGCGCAATACATTTTTGATCGCTTGATCATGTGCGTGATGTCTTTCGCCAGCGAGGTGTGGAACAAGCAATTCTGGTTCAACATCACGCCTGCGAGGAACTCAGCGCTCTGGGTGTTTCAAGGCCAGAAGAATCAGGTGTCCCTTTTTTTTAGCAGCACCACTTTTCGGTAGCCAGCGATAAATCGGTAGCGAGTAAACCCCGTCAAACAGCACACACTGTTTGCGGGGCTTGTGGATGACGCCAAACTACTTGTTAGCGCCTGTCTGACTCGCGCACTTCAATGGCTTGCATTTTGAGCTTGCCGAGCTCGCGAAGACCAAGAGCAAAAACGGATCCTAGAATAACCAGATTGAGTATAGGCAGCGCAGCATTTTCCATTTCTATATTCCTTCACAGTCTTGCTGTGGGATGTGAGTTGATAGCAGATCTGCAACGTCATGAAGCAGGTCTTCGAGGAGATTACGGCAAGCCTTGCGAAAATGGATTGTCATAATCACGGCCTGTCAAGAACAATGAATGAGACAAAACGTGAACGCTTGAAAATCTGTCAGCATTGACGGTCGCCAATGAAAAGCGGAATGCAAATAATTCTCATGCGCACCAATATGGTGCACCCGACCAAGACGAAAGCTGAACAACGGTGAGCCGATCATTCAGGGCCCCCCGTATCGTTGGATGTACATACACTCAAATGAAGAGTTCATGATGAACAATATTAATCGTCGCAAATTCTTACAGTCGTCCGCCGTTGCCGGCGCAGGTCTTGTCATTGCCCGATTCAGCCACGCGCAGGATGTGATAGGCGAAGACGAGGGTATTGCGGTAGCTATGGGCTATAAGGCGGATCACACCGCCGTTGACATCACAAAGTGGTCAAAGAAAGCAGGAGCGGATGGTGCACAGCAGCAGTGCACCAGCTGTTCTTTGTACCAGCGCATCGACGACGACTACGGTCTGTGTCCGATTTTTGCCGGTAAGCGCGTACATGCCAATGGCTGGTGTAACGGCTGGGTAGCGTGATCCGGGGAGCGTCATTATGAAAGCATGTTTACTGGGGTCCACGGGCGTCGTTGTAGAAACATCGCGCCTGCAACGGCTGGCTTACAACGCGGCATTCGAAGAGTTGGGGCTTGATCTTTACTGGAATGTCGCGACGTACTGCTCACTCCTGGGAATCCCCGGGGAAGTTCGTCGACTGGAGCTCGCTCTTGGCGATCAGGCGCCAATGGGTCTTGCAGATGAGACCTTGGCTCTGCAGCGTAAGCACTTCACCCGGATTGTCGAGGGCGGGCTGCAGTTGCGGCCCGGTGTTGCAAGCGTCATTGGTTTTTGTAAACGCAATGACATCCGGCTCGGCTGGGTGACTACAGAAGACCCAGCGCTCGTCGAGCTTTTGTTGGAACGCACTGCGGGTATCGGCAAGGGCACGTTTGACGTGGTCCTGAGCGAAGGTGACGTCAGGGCAGAAAAACCCGCCCCGGCTATTTATCACCACGCCCTTGGCTTACTCAAGGAGACCCCCGCCAACGTCATAGCAGTGGAGGACACTGCGTTGGGGCAGGCAGCGGCTCTGGAGGCCGAGCTACAGTGTTACCTGTACGCGGGCGAGTACGCGGTGCTGGAAAACAATGTGTTAGCAACGCGTGATATTCATCAGACAATCACCCGTGCCCATTCGCTATGGGGGCGCGGTGATGATCTTCCAAGCGCGATGGCAATGGCTAGCAATGCCAACCTCTGAGCGGGTTTATGGCCGCTGCGTCTGCCGGATAAGGACGAAGCCATGATCGTCAATGCAATCGCCTGGACGGTGAAGATATGAGCGTGGTGGACTGGCAGGTCGCAGCTGCCCAGCTTGTAGTGGCGTTCCTGTTCGGTGGGTCGCTGCTGTATTCATCGGCCTTTGCTGCGTTTCTGTTTAAAACCCTGCCTCCCAGCGAGGCGGGGACTTTGCTGCGCAAAGCGTTTACGCAGTTTTATCTATGGCTCATTGTCACGTCGCTGGTCGGAGCCCTTCTCCTAGTGAACATCGACCTTGGCAGCAGTATTATTCTTGCAGCCATCGCGCTGATAACGGTGCCCTTACGACAACAGCTGATGCCGGCAATCAATGCTGCCTCGGATGCCGGAGACCGCCAGCACTTTTCGCGATTGCACCTGCTCTCGGTTGTTGTGGGCCTTTGTCAGATTGTAGCGATGGCGGCAGTACTGCTTCGGGCGTTCTGAGCGGCGCGAGCCGCCCACCGGCTCGATACTCACGGCCACTCCCTGCGCCACCGCAAACTCTGCGATTCTTGTTCGGGGGCTAGGCCTTTTCCAGGCACAATTCTTTATACTTTGCCGGCGTAGGGAGAGCCGTCACTGCGACAACAGCTTGATGTCAGCCCCGGGAACGACAAGCAGGCCGAACCATAGATGCATCGCAAATTTTTCTGCAACTGGCAATTATTCTTGTCGCTGCCCGGGGTGCGTCTACTCTTGCATCACGCTTCGGCGCACCCAGTGTTATTGGCGAACTGGTCGCCGGCATTATCCTGGGACCCAGCCTGCCGGGCAGGCTCGAGCCCACAGAGCTAATCCGTTTATTGGCCGAGCTTGGCATTATCCTGCTGCTATTTGAGGTAGGGGTGGACACCGACCTCTCTCGCTTGGCGCAGTCCGGATGGCGCTCGGTATCGGACTGCGGGCAGGGCTGCCGTAAGCCGAAGATTGCTAACAGGTTCCTGCAAACCGAACACCGAACCAGAGCCGAACAGGCAACTGCAGCGGCGTGCGGCCCCCAAAGCGGACACTCATCGGGTCCAGGCTGACCGGCAGCAG
>CAWIZY010000007.1:0-164493 GCA_963840725.1 uncultured Gammaproteobacteria bacterium
GCGTTAAGGGTTGTTCGATGCCTGCCCCTGCACTGTCCCTCGCAATCTTTGACCAGCCCTACTGGGCAGGCGTCGGATAAGCCTCGATGTAGGAAACCGCGGGAACACCTGATCGGTGTTTGGTGATCAATGACGCTATGGGGATTACTGTCTTTCGGGCTGGGCAAGCTGCTGAGCGTAAGGCGGTTGTCGTTCTTTGATATCGTCTTGAAGCTTTCATGAGCGTACGTATTCGATGATGCGATTGGGCGTTTTGGTTCGTAACAGGTTGCCACAGACGGGATTGTAATGGCGGTAAACAGCGGGCATCCTGGCCGGACGCTGCCGGCAGTATAGAGCCACTATGTGTGGCGGCGGTGCGATGAAGCGATTCGTCATACCTTGTCCCCCGCCGGCGGCGCACGCGGTGCATGATTTCGGTCAAAGACCGCAATGATAATCATCGGTGTGGCGCAGGTCGGGCACATCCAGGGACTGATCGGACCGCTTGCTGTTCCTCCGAATCATGATCGTCAGTAATGGGTTCAACTTCCAGTAGTTCCCTGGCCTGCGCCAAGTTCTTTACCCTGTTGTATTGGCCATCCAGCCGTAATGGCGAATGCGGTGGAAGCCGCGTGGGCAGTACATGCATGAGGAACCGACGAATGAACTCACCGGTAGTCCAGTGTCATGGTCTTTTGGCGGGTGCGGCCCTTCTCTCGGTAGTCCTTCCACTTGAAGGTGACGCCGTGATCATCCAGGGCAAGCAATCGGCTGTTGGCAATCGCCACCCGGTGGGTATAGCGGGACAGGTACGCCAGCACCGCCTCCGGCCCGGCAAAGGGTCTTTTGGCATAGACCACCCATTCTTGTTTTCGCAAGGGCCGGAGCCATTCGGCAAAGGACCCGGGTCAGCCAGGTCGCGGTGCTCGGCGAAGAAGCGCAGACTCACCTGCCCGGTGCGCCTTGCCCAGTGCCTCCAGGAACAAACGCCGAAACAACCGCGACAGCACCCGCACGGGTCAGGAAGAAGCCCGGTTTGCAGGCAATCCACTGCTGGCCATCGACAGAGAACCCGCCCCCGGCGACAATCCCGTGCACATGGGGATGGTGGGTCATGGCAGAGCCCCAGGTATGCAGAACCAGCGTGGAGCCAATCTGAGCACCCAGGTGTTTGGGATCACCGGCGATGATGCGCAGGGTCCGGGCGGCTGTCTGGAACAGGATCTGATAGATCGCTGACTTGTTGTGGTAGGCGATATCACTGATCGGGGCCGGCAGGGTGAATACCAGGTGGTAGTACTCCAACGGCAACAGATCTTGCTGGCGGGCCTCCAGCCAGCGCCGGGCCGCCGTGCCCTGGCACTTTGGGCAGTGCCGGTTGCGGCAGGAGTTGTAGGCGATCTGGAGTTGCGCGCAGTGTCTGGCAGCACAGCACATGACCACCCAGTTCGGCACTGCGGCAGCGTTCGATGGCGGACATGACCTTGAGTTGCCCGAGGCTCAGGTGGCCGGCTTGTGCCTCACGCCACGATGCCCCCCGGGCCCGGAAGATATCCGCGACCTCCAGCGAGCGGGACACGGTCCCGTTCAGGCAGGTGGATCAAGGGCCAAATAATCCAGCGGGCTGCGGGTATCGCGCAAGGTGGCGGTCGCGACCTGGCTGTAGAGTGCCGTGGTCTCAAGCTTCTTGTGCCCGAGCAGGACCTGGATGACACGGATATCGACCTGCTGCTCCAGCAGGTGTGTGGCGAAGGCGTGTCGCAGGCTGTGCAGGTTAACCGGCTTATTGAGTCCGGCCATGGTCACGGCGGCATGGAAGGCCCGGTTAAGCTGCCGGGTTGAGAGGGGGTCCACGGGATCTCGTCCCGGGAACAACCAGCCACCCTTGAGCATCTTGCGCTCGGCCTGGGCGGCACGCCACCATTGCCGTAACAACAGCAACAACGTGGGTGAGAGCATGGCGTTCCGGTCCTTGCTACCTTTGCCCTGCTCGACATGGATCAGCATACGCTGGCTGTCGATATCCGTGACCTTGAGGTGGGTGACTTCGCTGGCGCGCAGTCCGGCGCCATACGCCGTGGACAACGCCGCCTTGTACTTGAGCGTGGTGGTCGCTTCGAGTAGGCGCTTCACTTCGTCGGGACTAAGGATCACGGGCAGCTTGCGCGGCTCGTGAACGGAACTCATCTTGCGCAGTAACTGGCGGTCTTCCAGGGTGACCTCGAAGAAAAAGCGAAGCCCAGTGATGGTGACATTGATCGTTTTGCTGGAAACGCCGTTACTGGCCAGATGTAATTGAAATCGCCGCAGGTCTTCCGCGGTGGCGGTATGCGGTGAACGGTCGAGGAACTGGGCAAGCTTTAAGACTGAGCGAATATAGGTCTGTCTGGGTTTTGACGCTCAATTTACGCAACGCCATATCATCGATCATGCGCTGGCGCAGTGGGCTGATAGTCGATGTTAGAATGTGTCATGGTCCTGCTCCTGTTGAGAGGCGGGAAAACCCCGCCGGAATCCTCAACATAGGACAGGTTCTGGCTGCATGAGCTGGTTTGGGTAAGTAGAGAGCGGAGTCGGATGCGGCAGCTGCTACCGCGCGAGCGGTTTAGTACTTCGAGCTGCACTCCGGACGTTAGAGCGCCTGCGGTCTCAGGATTTTTTTTTCACGCCCCGTTAGCAGTCGCTCGCGATATCAGGCCAAATATGATCACGACCGTGTCCGGCGATGCGTAGCGTTCGTGCTCGACGGTCTCGGTCAACAGGTACATTGGTCTACAAAAAGGCGCGAATACGATGAATGCGGCACAGATGGCCGCCTGTGCCGGCCTCTACCCCAACCTCATCCAGACGCTAAGGAACAGACGCGCAGGAGACCGCGCTAGAATCGTCAGCAACCCGGAAATCATGAGTAGTAGCGTAGCCGGCGAAAGGCACACCTGACCCAGGATCGTTTGACGAACCGAGGGAAAATCCCATACGCCGATGTAAACGTTGATCACCCAGATCGGTGAAATCCAGCGGGAAGTCGTACCCAAAAAATCAGCGCCGCCGTCGGCAATCAGAAGAAACTCGCTCATGTTGAAGCCAAGGAGCCTTCCCGTTGGCACTGTCAATATGAGTTCCTCAACGAAGTCTACGTCGAGGGCACTCGCTGTCTCGCTGAATACGACATCGGTCCAAAACCGCAGGGTCTACAGAAGCAGCGTCTTCAGAAGAGGCTGCTACTGAAACCGGTGAGACTAGGCGTAACAATCAATCCGAGGATCGTCGTCAAATGCAAGAAGAGCTTCTAGTGAAAAATCAGGCCCGCAGACCCAATTTCCAGCACCGGCATCATCAAGATCGGTAACGTCAGCCATGATAAGCCGTGTTCCAAAACGCCGCGGACCACTTGATGTGGATCCTGGATTGTTTCGCGACAGTGATCCGTCAAAGGCATACTCTAAAACTACTCTACGGTTGGCCCTGGGCCTGAAAACGTGAAAAAAGTCAAAAATCTCCGCTCTTGAAATGGAGAATGGAAAACCGCCGCCCGGCACATGACTGGCAGACGTTCGCAAACTTCCGCGGCGTCGTCAGCTTCAGCGAAAGCATTGCGTTGAGGTTCAATCAGCGAGGTTGATGTCGAAGTAGCAAAAATACCCGACGTTTGCGCGGGCGCAAGGTTCGCTCCGCCTGCTCGGCGTGTCGGCGAACAACGCGAAGGCGAGCGCGTCAACGGGGGCGGCAGATGCTGTCAGCGACACCCCAATAAACGTTGTGACGGCGACGGCAAACGCCGCAGCCAAGGGCCTGACTCCTCGAGCTTTCCTGCCCAAGTTTTGGCGTTGGGAAGAGTTCAACGGCTTGGGTCTCCTGAGGCGGCGATGTTTGGGCTAAGGCTAAGGCTATGTCCATGCAAATATCTAGCCTTACACAAAATTACAATAAAAA
The DNA here is from genome assembly GCA_963840725.1 of uncultured Gammaproteobacteria bacterium. Taxonomy (GTDB): domain Bacteria; phylum Pseudomonadota; class Gammaproteobacteria; order Pseudomonadales; family Halieaceae; genus CAVWDU01. Next base: position 3,916 of record CAWIZY010000007.1, read on the forward strand.
ACGGATAGGGAACAACGGGTTTTGTAACGACCATCCCCTCGTATATTCCTAACTGCCTCCGCAGGCCCACTGGTTACTGGGCTGTGAGGGCGGTTAAATTCTAACCATCTTGCGATATCACCCAAACTTGGCCTGAAATGACTGCTAATAATGCCTCAGATGTGTCAAATTTCAAATTGCAATAGTTGGCTGCTATCCGTGGACACATCCCTCAGTAGACGTTCCAATTCAACCTGTTCGTTGCTTTCGAATTCGTAGACGCCATTCAGATTGATGCGCTGCCAGGCCACTGGCGATACTCGACAGAGGATTTCTTTGGCCATCAGGTTTCCCCGTTTCTCAACTCTGGAACAGGCTCGAGAGAATGGCAGAATTATAATAGATGATGCAGTTTGAAATGAGACGAGCCCGGGATGGCACGACCCAGGTGGCCTTCGAACCGTTGGATTTCATCGCCAGGTTGGCCGCCCTGGTACCCAAACCAAGAGTCAACCTCACCCGCTACCATGGCGTCCTGGCACCGAACCATCGCTGGCGAGGGCTCGTCACACCAGCGAGACGCGGGAAAGGCGTCAAGTCGAACTCCAACACAGAAGTCCACACACCCGCCGAGCGCCATGCCGCAATGACCTGGGCTCAACGGCTAAAGCGTGTTTTCAACATCGACATCGAGGCCTGCAGTTTTTGTGGCGGATCTGTCAGGGTCATCGCATGTATCGAGGACCAGGACGTCATCGATCGGATACTGACTCACCTGCGCCAGAAAGAACAGGAAACGCCGGCTCGGCCATTGCTGGTGCCACCGACCAGAGCGCCACCTGGAACGTTGTCACTTTTCGCTGGGAAGGATTCCAGACCAACAGCAACCCACTAGCAAGGAAGCCAGGGAAACCGCATGGCACGAGCGGTTGCGCGCGCTCGTTCAGGATTGACCAGATAGGAATGGCATGTCCAACGCCGCGAACAGGATTTTCGGGTCAATAGATGGAAACTTCGACAGGTCTGCAGGTCCGGGCAGCACAATCAGCGAGGATGTCTACTCTCGATAGGCCGTTAATATGTCCTATGCCTCTGCGTGTCGGTCGGTCGGCCAATATGGATGTGAGTGATTCGGTCAATGTCACCGATGCCAACGCCGTCTGTGAGGTTGTGAGCGAGATACTCGGTGCGCGGTATCCCGGCTTCGATTTTGCGCCGCTGAATACGCTGTTCAGAGATTTCGAGCGCTTGTATCGTGGCGACTTTCCCGGGTTTTACGGCTGTGATATCAGCTACCATAATAATCAGCATGTCCTCGATGTGACCCTGGCGATGGCGCGGCTCTTGGATGGTCACGACAGCAGCGAGCCGGCAGCGCGACAGTTAGGGCCCGAGCGTGCGCTTACGGGGATTGCTGCGGCGCTGTTCCACGATTCCGGCTATATCCGCCGCAGGCGTGACACGCGCCACAAGAACGGTGCGGCTTATACGCATATCCATGTTAATCGCAGCGCGCGCTTCATGGCGGACTATCTGCCGGAAGTGGGGCTGGAGAGACTGTCGCCCGTATGCTGCCGCATTGTTCATTTCACCAGCTACTTGCTGGACCCGGCCGAAATCGAGGTCGCGGATTCCCGGGAACGACGCCTGGGTGAGCTATTGGGCACCGCAGACCTGATAGCGCAGATGAGTGATTCTGAATATCTCAACAAGTTGAGTACCCACCTGTATGCAGAGTTTGAGGCCGGCGGAATGGCGGGCGAAGACGCTTACCGCACCCACACCGGGTTTATCTACGATTCGCCACAGCACCTGTTGCAGCTGACCCCCGGGTTCATCCGCAATTCCATCGAACTGCGGTTGGATGGCTACTTTGACGGCGCTTACCGCTACGCTGCCGAACATTTCGGTGGCACTAATCTCTACATGGATGCAATTGCGGAAAACAGCAGTAGACTGGAAGCCCTGCTGACCGAACGCGAGTGAATCTTGATCGAAAACCCTGCGACTGTGGCGGTCGTTGCCATGACCGAGACCTGCGCACCGCGGGCTGACTCCCTGGCACGGGAGCTCGGGCTGAACCTGTTGGCCCCGGGCACCGCTGCGGCGTATTGTCGTGGCGCCGAACTACTCCTGCAAGTGGCTGATGACGGGCTGTCCTTGCAGCCCACAGGTCGCGGCGCGTCTGCTGCTGTGCGGATCGATTTCGGCGATGCGCGGATGCGCCATCGTCGCCGAGGAGGACAGAACGAGCTGCTGGGCCGGGCCGTAGGGGTGGGTAAGAAATCGGGTCTGCGTGTCCTTGATGCAACGGCGGGCCTGGGGCGCGACGCGGCTGTTCTGGCCGATTTGGGTTGTGAGCTTACCCTTTGCGAGCGCAGTCCTCTGATCGCGTGTCTGTTGGCCAGCGGACTCGAGCAGGCGCTGGCCGAGGGTGACCCGTGGCTTGGCGAACTGGCCAGTCGTCTCTCGTTGTTTGCTGGCGACTGCCGGCAGCTGCCGTTACTCCGATTGGCAGACAACGATGTCATTTATGTGGATCCGATGTTTCCACCCCGACGCAAACGGGCGGCAGTGAAAAAAGAAATGGCCGTTTTTCAGTCGCTGCTTGAGCACAGTGCCGATGACAGTGAGGAATTGCTGCACTGGGCGCTGGAGCAGACGGTGGCCCGGGTGGTGGTCAAACGGCCGCTCAGAGCGGCGGTCCTGGCGGGCCTGTCGCCGTCTCACTGCATCAGTGGTAAGGCGGTGCGGTTTGACGTGTATGTGCGACGCGCATTGCAGTGAAGCCATGATCCACTGACGATAGCCCACTGACGATGTTCCAGTGACGCCCGGCAGCCCTGCATCACCGTCCCAGCCTGGGTTATCATGCCGGGGGCAGAGGTCGGCTGCGGGGTCCATAGCGTCGCCAGGGTATCCGGAGAATAAATGACTGACGAAAAACGCGTAGCATTGGTAACCGGCGCTTCGTCCGGACTGGGCCGGGAGTTTTGCCGTCAGTTGGCGCAGCGTTGCGAGGTCGTTATTGCGGTGGCGCGCCGTGCGGAGCGTCTTGAAACGCTGGCGGAAGAATTATGCGGTCGTGCTGAGCTGGCGGTGATTGAGGCCGATCTGACCACCGTCGAGGGGCTTACTCGCGCCATCGAGGCACTGCGGCAGCGCGGCCCGGCAGATATCCTGGTGAACACTGCCGGTTGCGCGAACCTCGGCAATTTTGCCCGGGCTTCGATAGACTGCCAACGATCCATGATCAGTTTGCATATCGATGCCACCATCACGCTTTGTCGCGCCGCTGTTCCCTTCATGCTGGAGCGCAAGCAGGCGGCGATCATCAATGTCGCTTCTCTGGGAGCATTCCTGCCCGTGGAGGGGGCTGCGGTCTATGGCGCCAGCAAGGCTTTCCTGGTGAGTTTTTCCCGGGCCTTGCACGCTGAGCTTGCGGGCAGTGGCATCGCCGTACAGTGCCTGTGTCCTGGGCACACCCGCACTGAATTTCACGATCCGGATGCCCCGGCGGGCTCCGATTCCGGGCGGGTGCCGGACCCGCTCTGGATGGAGGTTCATGAGGTGGTGTCAGCCAGCTTGGCCGCGCTCGATACGGGGCAGGTGTTGGTGGTGCCCGGGGCTGAAAATCGCGCGCTGGCGCGGCAGGGGATTGCAGATCTCGGGCAGGCGCTGGGTGGAGCCTGAGCCCGCTTTATTTTAGCGCAGCAGCCGCTCCAGTATGCCGCAATAGATTGCCGCCAGCCGCGGCAGATCATCCGCCAGGACTTCTTCGTTGAGTTGATGAATAGAGGCATTGACCGGACCGAGTTCGACCACCTGAGCCCCTGTGGGAGCGATGAAACGACCGTCGGACGTGCCGCCCTCGGTAGACAACCGGCTCTCGATTCCGGTGACTTCGCGGATGCTGTCCAGGGCTGCCGCCACCAGATCACCGGGGGGGTCAGGAACGGCTCTCCGCTCACGGTCCAGGCAAGGTCGTAATCCAGTTCATGGGCGTCCAGTATCGCCTCGCAGCGCTGCTGTAACTCGGCTGCGGTCACGGCGGTGGAGAAACGGAAATTGAACTGCAGGTTTAGCTGTCCGGGAATGACATTAGTGGCACCGGTGCCGCCATTGATATTGGAGATCTGCAGGCTGGTCGGCGGGAAAAACTCGTTGCCCGAATCCCAGTGCTGTCCGATTAGCTCGGTCAGTGCCGGCAGGGCCCGATGGATGGGGTTGTCCGCCAGTTGCGGATAAGCGATGTGCCCTTGCAGTCCCCGCACCGTGAGCACCGCGCCCAACGAGCCACGCCGGCCGTTTTTAACGGTATCGCCCAGGACGTGGGTGCTGGATGGCTCGCCGACCAAACACCAGTCGATGCGGATGCCCGTCTTTTGCAGGTAGTCTACCACCCGCACCGTGCCATCGGTCGCCGGGCCTTCCTCGTCCGAGGTTATGAGAAAGCCGATCCGGCCGGGATGGTCGGGGTGTCGGGCCAGAAACTCCTCGCAGGCGACAACCATCGCAGCCAGACTGGCTTTCATATCGGCTGCGCCTCTGCCGCGCAGCATGCCGTCAGTCAGCGTGGGCTTAAAGGGTGGGCTGTCCCAATCGGCCTCAGGCCCGGTCGGTACCACGTCAGTGTGGCCGGCAAACACCAGTAGCGGCCCGCCACTGCCTTGTTCCGCCCAGAAGTTGCTGACCTCGCCAAAGGGCAGCTCAGTAATGCGGAATCCCAGGTCGCGCAGCCGCTGAATCATAAGCGCCTGGCAACCGGCATCGTAGGGTGTAACAGAGGGTCTGCTGATCAGGTCGCAACAGAGTTCCAGGGTATTTTCCACCGTGTCGTCGCCGTCTCGGTTCAGTTGTGGGCGTGCAGCTCGCGGTTCAATTCCACCGCTGAGCGGTTGGTCAGGCATTCGACGACCCCACTGGTGGAATTGCGCCTGAACAGCAAATCTGACTGGTTCGCGAGTTGCCGGGCCTTCAGCGTGTCTACCGTCTTTCCGTCCGCATCCAGCATGGTAACCCTGGTGCCCGCGGTAACAAACAGACCTGCCTCTATCGTGCAGCGGTCTCCCAGCGGTATCCCTACGCCTGCATTGGCGCCAACCAGGCACTCACGGCCAATGGAGATAACGATATCCCCGCCGCCGGAGAGTGTGCCAAGTGTGGAGCAGCCGCCCCCCAGGTCTGAATCTGCGCCGACTCTGACACCGGCTGAAATGCGACCTTCGATCATCCCCGGTCCATCAGTGCCGGCGTTAAAGTTCACGAAGCCCTCGTGCATGATGGTGGTACCCTCGCCCAGATAGGCTCCCAGACGCACCCTCGCGGTGTGGGCAATTCTGACCCCTGAGGGGACCACGTAATTGGTCATTTTGGGGAACTTGTCAACACTACTGACTTCCAGCACCCCACCACGCAGGCGGGCGTCAAGCTGTCGTTGGGGTAGCTCTTGCAGATCGATTGCTCCGGCATCGGTCCAGGCGACATTGGGTAGGAGGCCGAACAATCCGTCCAGTCGGGTTCCGTGGGGCGGCACCAGGCGATGCGACAGCAGCTGCAGCTTGAGGTAAGCCGAGGGCACGTCGGTGGGCGGGGCGTCTTCGCGCAGGAGTACCGCCGCCACCGGTCGATCGCTGTGGAGGAGCTGAGCCGCTAGTTCAGCCTGGTCCAGGGCACCCGCTGCCGCGAGAGCCTGTTGCAATTCCTGCAGGGCCTCTTTGCTCAGGGGGCGACCATGGCCGTGGTCAGCAACGGCATTGACCAGACCACTGTCAGGTGCCACCTGGGGGCGGGGGAAGAAAACCTCCAGCCAGTCACCGTGACGATTGCAGGTACCCGGGCCGAGGCCGAAAGCGAATGCGGTATCAGTCATAACGTTTCCTGTCACTGTGGCGCGTTGAAAGGGTGTTGTCGGTCAAAGGGTGTTTTCGGTCAAAGGGTATGGCGATCAAAGAGTTTGCGGTATTCGTCAGCAGAAAAACCGCAAGTGCGCTGCTTGCCGGTATCCAGCAAGGGGCGTTTGATCAAGGTCGGCTGCTCGAGAATCGCCGCCACCGCCGTGGCATCGCTCATGCTGTCACGAGCTTCCGGGCTGAGTGCCTTCCAGCTGGTGCTGCGTTTGTTGATCAGGCGCTGCCAGCCCAGTTCGCTGAGCCACTGTTGCACTGCCTCGCGATCAAGGCCGTCAGAGCGGAAGTCGTGAAAGCGGTATTCCACCGACTCCGCCTCCAGCCACTTGCGGGCCTTCTTCACTGTGTCGCAATTTTTAATGCCGTAAAGGGTGATCATCGATGTGGCCACTGAATCGGGAGGTTAGGAGAGTTACGAATTCACAAAGGGCAGTAAGAATAGCAAATCCTGTGGGGCAGATACAGGCAGCCTGCAGATCAGCCGATGCCCGAGCTTGTGAACACAGCCGGGATAAGCTCCCGTATAGGTGTGGTAGCGCACCTGGGAGGGCGCCTGGGAGATCGCCTGGGGGTGTCCCGTGGGGGAAGAATGCGGTGACGGTGGGTCAGGCCTTGCGGGTCTTCTTCGGATGCTTGCGCAGGGGGAAGCAGGTGCGGCATATCTCGCAGACCCGGCCGTCACAGCCCCGGGCGGAACAGTACTCACGGCCGTAAAAAATCATCTGCAGATGCATGCGATTCCAGGCCTCTTTGGGGAACAGACGTTTCAGATCGCGCTCAGTCTGGGCCACGTTTTTACCGCTACTCAGGCCCCATCGCTGTGCCAGACGGTGGATGTGGGTATCTACCGGGAACGCCGGTACGCCGAAGGCCTGCGACATCACCACGCTGGCGGTCTTGTGACCGACGCCGGGCAGTCGTTCCAGAGCGGCCATGTCGGCCGGGACCTCGGCTGCGTGTTCGTCCAGTAAAATGGCGCTGAGCCGACTGATTGCCTTGGCCTTTTGCGGTGATAGCCCGCAGGGCCTGATGATCTGGCGAATGCGATCTTCTCCCAGAGCGGCCATGGCCAGCGGGTTGTCTGCCAGTTGGAACAGGTCAGGGGTCACCTGGTTAACCCGCTCATCAGTGCATTGGGCACTGAGCAACACCGCTATCAGTAACGTAAAGGGATCGCTGTGATCCAGGGGCACCGGGGTTTCAGGGTAAAGCTCTTGCAGCCGGCGCTGAATGTACTCTACCCGGTCCGCCTTCAACATTGGCGCTCCAGGCGCTCCAGGCAGCAGAGAATGCGGTCTGCCGCCTCGACGCACTGTTCCAGGGGTGCCACAAGAGCCAGCCTCAGGTGATTTTCGCCGGGATTGATGCCCCGGGCTGTGCGCGCTAGAAATCGCCCCGGTAGCACGGTAACGCGCTCCTCCTTGTAGAGCTCCCGCGCTAGTGTCAGATCGCTGATCGGTGTCCTGGGCCACAGGTAAAATCCCGCATCCGGCGCGGAGACCTCCAGATGACCGTCTAATCTGGCCAGCACGGCGGCAAATTTCTCGCGATATCGCGCGCGGTTGGCGACGACATGTGATTCGTCTTCCCAGGCAGTGATACTGGCCAACTGATGGTGCAGCGGCATGGCACAGCCGTGATAGGTGCGGTAGCGAGCAAACTGCTCAATAACCCTGGCATCGCCAGCGACGAAACCGGAGCGCAGACCGGGCAGATTTGAACGTTTGGAAAGACTGTGAAAAACCACGCAATTGCGAAAATCGTTCCGCCCCAGCGCGGAGCAGGCCTGCAGCAGGCCGGGGGGCGGCGCGCCTTCATCCCGATAAATTTCTGCATAACACTCGTCACAGGCGATGACGAAATCATACTCCTGGGCCAGTCCAATCAGCCGCTGTAACTGTGCCAGTGGCAAAACAGCCCCGGTCGGGTTGCCCGGTGAGCACAGGTAGAGCAACTGACATCGCCGCCACTCTGCCTCGGATACCGATTCAAAATCCGGGATGAAGCCATTGGCTTCAGTGCAGTTGAGGTAGTGCGGTGAGGCGCCGGCGAGCAACGCCGCGCCTTCGTAGATCTGGTAGAACGGGTTGGGGCTCATGACCAGCGGGCCAGCTCCCGGAGCGGCGGCTCCCGAAGCGCCGGCTCCCGAACCTACCACCGTCTGGGCGAAAGCGAACAAGGCTTCGCGGGTGCCATTCACCGGCAATATCTCGCTTTCGGGGTCGATGCCCGCGAGCGCGTATCTGCTGGTCAGCCAGCGCGCGATGGTCTGACGTAATTCCGGCAGGCCCCGGGTGGCCGGATAATTGCCCACCTTGTTCAGGTTGGCCGCCAGTGTCTGCAGGACTTCGGGGGGCGGGGCGTGCTGGGGTTCACCCACAGAGAGCGCGATCGGGTTGGTCCCAACAGACGGTTTCAGATCGGCAAACAATGCCCGCAATTGCTCGAAGGGGTAGGGCTGCAGGGCGGCGAGCTGGGGATTCATGGGTGGCTCAGACGCCAGCCTTCTGGTCTAACTCATTGCGCACGGCAAGCTGAATAGCCTCACAGAGCGCCGGATCTGTGATCGGCTGATCATCTGCATCAGTCAGGAAGAACACGTCTTCCACCCGCTCGCCGAGGGTCTGAATCTTGGCCGCACGCAGCTGCACTTTGAAATCCATAAAGATACGGCCAATTCGCGCCAGCAGCCCGGGTCGGTCCGGCGCGGACACCTCCAGCACAGATACCCGCTCACGGTGATCCAGCGACATACGCGTTTCGGTAGGTGTGGCGAAGGACTTGATCTGGCGGGGTGTGCGCCGTTGACTGATCTCGGCCGACCCGCTTGACTTGTGCAGTGCCGTGGTCAGGTGGTCCTTGATATGGCGCAGCTTGGCACCATCTTCTGCGATCGGTTGGCCATCCGAATCCAGTACGTAGAACGTGTCCAGGCTCATGCCGTGATTGGCATCGTAAATACGCGCGTCGTGAATGCTGAGGTCCAGGTGTTCGAGCTCTGCGCAAATATTGGGGAACAGGTGGCGACCGCTGGGTGCATGGATAAAGATCTGAGTGGTATTGGCCACCGTGGAATCGATGTCATTGCGCACCAGAACCAGGGGCACGGTGTGATCATGGTGTCCGGCAATGGCCTCGGTGTGCCAGGCGATGTCTTCGGGCTTTTCGCGGAGGAAGTAGTCCTCGCCGCGGCCCTTCCAGAGGGCCTCCAGTTCACCCAGGGTAAAGCCCCGATACTCCAGAATATCGAGGCAGCCCGTCTGGCCTCGGCGACGAATGCCTGTTTGTCCACCGGTTTTTCCAGTCCGCGTCGGAGCGCGCGCTTGGTCTCGGTGTAGAGCTGCCGCAACAGGCTGCCGCGCCAGGCGTTCCACAGGGTGGGGTTGGTGCCGTTAATGTCTGCCACTGTCAGCGAAAGCAGATAGTCAAGACGATCCTGGTTGCCTACATGCCGGGCAAATTGCTGAATGACCTCAGGGTCTGAAATGTCTTTGCGCTGGGCTACGGCGGACATGTAGAGATGGTTGCGGACCAGCCAGACCACCAGGTCGGTATCGTGATCATCGAGCCCGTGCTGGCGGCAGAAACGCTGGCATCTACGGCGCCCAGTTCTGAATGATCGCCCCCACGTCCTTTGCCGATATCGTGGTAGAGACCGGCAATGTACAAGCAGTTCGATTTTTGGTAGCCGCCTGGCCACCCGACAGGATGACCGGGAAGCGTCTCTTCGATTCGGGATATTGAAAGCGTCGCATGTTTTTGATGACTTCCAGGGTGTGTGCATCGACGGTGTAGGTGTGAAACAGGTCGTGCTGCATCTGGCCGACTATTTTGCCGAACTCGGGCAGGTAAGCGCCTAATACACCGAAGCGACTCATGCGGCGGAGTTGCCTCGTCATCTTGTTGGGGCTGCGTAAAATATCGAGAAACAGTTGGTGGTTTTGTGGGTCGGCGCGGAACGCATCATCGATGAGGTGACGGTGATCGCGTATCAGCCGGATCGTAGGCGCTGCAATACCGTTTATGGACTCATTGCGGGCACAGTGCAGAAATACCTCCAGAATGGCACTGGGCCGTTCCTCAAAGAGCGTGTCGCTGCGGCACTCCAGGTAGCCATTGCAAATCTGGAAAGAGTCGTCGAGGACACTGACATCATCGGCGGTGTCTGCGTGCAAAATAGCCTGATCGAAATTCTGGATCAGCACTTCGTTGAGTTGGCTCAATGCCAGTGCCCAACGGTAAAAAGTCTGCATAAACTGCTCCACCGCCAGTTTATTGCCGTCCTCAAAACCCCACAGTGCCGCCAGCTGTCGCTGATGGTCAAACAGCAGCCGATCTTCTTCGCGGCCGGATATCATGTGCAGAGCGTAGCGCACCTGCCACATGAACTCGCGTCCGCGGCTGAGTATGGCGCGCTCGTCCGGATTGAGAAACTGTTCCTCTGAGAGTTCTTCCAAAGCGCGCACCCCGAAATGGCGCTCGGCGATCCAGCCGATCACCTGGAGATCTCGCAAACCGCCCGGGGAGCTCTTCACATTGGGCTCAAGGTTGTACTCGGTGTCGGCGAACTTTCTGTGTCGAGCGTCCTGTTCCTCAAGTTTGGCCTTGAAAAACTCCTGGCTGGGCCACATTTTGTCGGTGCCGATGGCCGCTCGCACCTGCGCCATCAGCGACTCCTCTCCGCGTACCACCCGTGCTTCCATCAGGTTAGTCACCACGGTGATATCGCCCGCTGCGCTGGCTACACACTCAGACACGGTCCTCACGCTGTGGCCCAGTTCCAGGCCGATGTCCATAAGCAGACGAAGATAAGTCTCCAACTGCTTTTCGCGTTGCTGCCATTCATCACCGAGCAAAATCAGGATATCAATGTCGGAGTGGGGGTGCAGTTCACTGCGGCCGTAGCCACCGACAGCCACCAGGGTCAGCTCTGCGGGGCGCCAATGCACAGCGATCCCATAGTTCACTCAGCAGGGTGTCGACGAACTGCGCGCGCAATTGCAACAGTTCGCCGGCGGGTCGCCCGGCGCGAAACTGCTCATCGAGGTAGTCGGACGCCCCGGACAGCGCATCCTTGGAGCGCTCAATGACGTTGTCGGCATCAAGCTCTTCTCGGAAGGCTTGTTCATTGAACATCGGTGCGGGCAGTGGCGCGTTCATTACCGTGGACCTGTCAGAAGTTTTCACTGTGGCGGCGGGTGAATACTTCGCAGCCATCTTCAGTCACCGCGAGGGTGTGCTCCCACTGCGCGGATAGGCGTCCGTCCTTGGTTGTCACCGTCCAGCCATCTTTCTGGTTGAGGCGGGTGTGGCGGCGCCCGGCATTGATCATCGGCTCGATGGTAAAGGTCATGCCCGGTTCAAGGACCAGCCCAGTCCCCATGCGACCGTAATGCAGCACCTGGGGATCTTCGTGGAAAACCTTGCCGATACCGTGGCCGCAGTACTCACGCACCACAGAGTAGTAGTTTTTTTCGGCATGCGTCTGGATGACGTGGCCGATGTCGCCCAGGGTCGTGCCCGGCTTGACCAGTTCCAGGGCCCGGTACAGGCATTCCTGGGTGACGCTGATCAGGCGCTGGGCATGTGGCGCTACCTCCCCAACTGCCACCATGATACTGGTGTCACCGTGGTAGCCATCCTTGATCACGGTAACATCAATATTGACGATATCGCCATTTTTCAGTTTTTTGGTGTCCGATGGAATGCCGTGGCAGACCACTTCGTTCACCGAGGTACAGATGGAACGGGGAAAGCCATGGTAGTTTAGCGGGGCCGGTATGGCGCTCTGGGTCTCTGTGATGTAGCGGTGACAGATACGGTCCAGCTCGCCCGTCGTGATGCCCGGTTGTGCGTGTGGCTCGATCATTTCCAGCGATTTCTGCCGCCAGGCGCCCAGCCACCCGCATTTTTTCCAGCTCATCAGCTGTTTTGATCGATACCGCCATTGTTAACTTATTAATATTTAATGAAAAAATAAAGAATCTAGTCAGCGCTGGCGCCTGCGGACTCGGTCGGGGTCGACATTCTAACCCATAGCTGTGTGCAACGTGTACTGCCCGGCGGCGCTGACAGCCTGGAAGTAACAGGAAACGCTTTTCCCCGAGCGCTAGGCTGTGGTATAAAGCGCGCCTCTTTTGCCGATGCGTGTGGTATTTTTGCCGAGCTGCGGGTGTCTGGCCGAGCGCTGATTGGCTTGCCGGAATCAGTCGGCAGAGAGATAACAACGCCTGAACGGGCGCACTAACGACACACATATCAACACCTGTTTCAGGGTGCCGGCTAAGCGCTGGTTTGAAGCACGGGGTACGTGGAGGTTTAACCCAAACTACAAAGGATCATATTATGTCGCAAGTCAAGTAAGCATGCGCGACCTGCTTCAGGCGGGCGCTCACTTCGGTCACCAGACCCGGTACTGGAACCCCAAGATGGACCAGTACATTTTCGGTGCCCGCAATAAAATTCACATCATCAACCTCGAGCACACCGTCCCCGCTTTCAATGAGGCCCTGGACCTGGTCAAGAGTCTGGCGGCCAACAAGAACAAGATTCTCTTTGTGGGCACCAAGCGCGCTGCGGGCAAGATCATCAAGGAACAGGCCGAACGTGCGGGTATGCCCTATGTCAGCCACCGCTGGCTGGGTGGAATGCTGACCAATTACAAGACGATCCGCGCTTCGATCAAGCGCCTGCGTGAGCTGGAAGCTCAGCAGACTGATGGCACTTTCGACAAGCTGACCAAGAAAGAAGGCCTGATGCGACCCGCGCAGATGGAGAAGCTGGAGCGCAGTATCGGTGGTATCAAGGACATGGGTGGTTTGCCGGATGCACTGTTTGTGGTGGATGTGGACCATGAGCGCATTGCCATCACCGAGGCCAACAAGCTGGGTATTCCTGTGATCGGCATTGTCGATACCAACAGCAACCCGGATGGTGTAGATTACGTAATTCCAGGAAACGATGACGCGATTCGCGCAATAAAGCTCTACGTGACAGCCGTCGCAGATGCCTGTTTGGCCGGCAAGGCCGAGAGTGGCGAGATGGTGGCGGACAAGAACGAGTTCGTCGAAGAGTCGGCTGCTGCAGAAGAGGCCGCAGTGGAGACTGCCGCAGTGGAGGCTGCCGCAGTGGAGGCTGCCGCAGTGGAGGCTGCCGCAGTGGAAGGGAGGCTGTCGCAGTGGAGGCCGCAGTGGAGACTGCCGCAGTTGAGGCTGCCTCCGAAGAAGCTGAGCCCGCTGCGGACCCCGCAGAGGCGACCGACAAGACCGCTCAGTAGAGCGACTTCCCCGGGTTGCGGTCTGGTAAAGAGCCGCATCGCCAAGAAACATCGCCGGTGGCTCTCGTTACCGGCATAGTCTATTTCCGGACTTCTTATGGAGTCTTTGCAGGGAGAAGAAGTGATGTCTGTAGCACTGGTTAAGGAACTGCGCGAGCGCACTGGCCTGGGCATGATGGAGTGCAAGAAAGCGTTGGCCGCGGCCGAGGGTAATGTCGACAAAGCGATTGAAGAGCTGCGCAAGTCCAGCGGCATGAAGGCCGCCAAAAAGGCTGGTCGAACTGCCGCCGATGGTGTTGTCGCCAGCCGCCTGTCCGAGGATGGCAGTTATGGTGTGATCGTAGAAATCAATAGCGAAACAGACTTTGTGGCCCGAGATGAAAATTTTCTCGGTTTCGTTGAAAAAGTCGTCGATGCCGCGTTCGCCAACAGGGAGACCGACGTTGCCACGCTAATGGCGGGTGATCTGGAGGGGGCTCGAGAAGCTCTGGTACAAAAAATCGGTGAAAATATCAGTGTTCGCCGGGTAGAGTTGGTCAGTGCTGATGCAGGGGTCGTGGGTGGTTATGTTCACGGTAACAACCGCATCGCTGTTCTGGTGGGACTCAAGGGCGGTGATCAGGATCTGGCAAAAGACGTCGCCATGCATGTTGCCGCTGTGAACCCCCGGGTGGTCTCGCCGACAGACATGCCGGAAGATCTCGTGACCAAGGAGAAAGAAATCTACACCGCTCAGGCTCAGGAGTCAGGCAAGCCCGCGGAGATCATCGAGAAGATGATCGGTGGTCGGATCAAGAAGTTCCTTGCCGAGAACAGCCTGGTTGAGCAGGCCTTTGTCAAGGACCCCGACATGACTGTTGGCAAGCTGGTTAATTCAGCGGGCGCCGAGGTGTTGTCGTTTGTACGCCTGGAAGTCGGTGAAGGAATCGAGGTTGAGCAGGTGGACTTTGCCAGCGAGGTAGCGGCGCAGCTGAAAGGTTGACCGACAGCAGGCTGTTAAGGACGGGGCTCAGGCCCCGTTTTTTATGTGTGACCTGTGGACTCGGGAATTCGGCATCCCTCGTGCGGCGGCCATGCCGGGAAGGGCGACAATAGGTTATGCGGTGGCGTGAATGTCCTGTAACATACGCCCCAGTTTTGGGGAGGGCCATATGCCACAGGTAGTGGGCGACAAAAAGTACAAGCGGATTTTGCTCAAACTGAGTGGCGAGGCGCTGACGGGCTCGGAAAATTTCGGTATCGATCCGAAAATACTCGACCGAATGGCGCTCGAGGTGGGTCAGTTGGTGGGCATCGGCGTGCAAGTTGGCCTGGTGGTAGGTGGAGGTAACCTGTTCCGCGGTGCGGCGCTTCAGACCGCCGGTCTGGACCGGGTGACGGGAGACCACATGGGGATGCTGGCGACGGTTATGAACGCCCTGGCACTTCGCGATGCGCTGGAGCGTTCAAACATCTCCACCCAGGTCATGTCATCGATACCTATGAGTGGCGTGGTAGATCACTACGACAGACGCAAGGCTATCCGGGCGCTCGATAATGGTGATGTGGTGATTTTTGCAGCCGGCACGGGTAATCCCTTTTTTACCACCGATTCCTCTGCGTGTTTGCGCGGAATCGAAGTGGGTGCTGAGCTGGTGCTCAAGGCCACCAAGGTCGACGGGGTTTACTCGGCGGACCCGGTCAAGGTCAAAGACGCGGTGCGCTTCGATCGGCTGAGCTATGACGAGGTTTTAACCAAGAAACTCGAAGTGATGGACCTCACGGCGATCTGCCTGTGTCGCGATCACGGCATGCCGGTCCGGGTCTTCGAGATGGAAAAACAGGGCGCCCTGCTGAATATCGTGCGCGGCGGCGACGAAGGGACCCTGATAACCTAGCGCGGGAGGAAACGCATGATTGACGACATAAAAAACGAAGCCCGTGACCGCATGGAGAAAAGCCTCGATGCGCTCGGGCACAATTTTAACAAAATACGTACCGGGCGGGCTCACCCCAGCTTGCTCGATGGCCTGAAAGTTAGTTATTACGGCGCGGATACACCGCTTGAACAGGTGGCCAATGTGAATGTGGAGGACGCGCGGACCCTGTCTCTGACGGCCTGGGACAAGTCGATGATTCCCGATATAGAAAAGGCCATCATGAAGTCCGACCTGGGGCTCAACCCGGCGACAGCAGGGGACGTCATTCGTATTGCCATGCCGATGCTGACAGAAGAAACCCGCAAGGGCTTTACTCGCCAGGCACGTCATGAGGCCGAGGCCGCACGGGTCTCAGTGCGCAACGCTCGTCGCGATGCAATGGCCATGCTGAAGGAACTGGTGAAAGACAAAGAAATCGGTGAAGACGATGAGCGTCGTGGTCAGGAAGCGGTGCAGAAACTGACCGACGATTTTGTCGCCAAGGTAGAGAAGCTGCTGGCCGACAAAGAAGCCGACCTTATGGAAATTTAATCCGCCTCGGCAATGTCCTCTAACGATTCCTACAACAACCAACCGGCCATCACCGTGGTGCCCCGCCACGTTGCCATAATCATGGATGGCAACAATCGGTGGGCGCGACGTCAGGGGGTGCCCGGCCCGGCTGGACATAAAGCCGGCGTCGAAGCAGTGCGAGACATCCTGCGTGCATGTCGGGATCAGGGGGTCGAAGTGCTGACTCTGTTTGCCTTTAGCAGCGAAAACTGGGGCGACCCTTGCCGGAGGTCCGCGCCCTGCTGGCTCTTCTCCACCGCTACCTTCGCAATGAGGTCAGAGAGCTGCACAGCGATGGCGTGCGCCTGCGGTTTGTCGGCGAACGCAGTCGATTCAGCCGTCGGTTGCAGCACCTTATGCAGCAATCGGAGGCGCTGACAGCTGGCAACACCGGGGCCACGGTGGTGATAGCCGCTGATTACGGTGGCCGCTGGGATATCGCACAGGCGTGTCGGCAGCTCGCGGAGCAGGTCAGGGACGGCAGTCTGACGCCGGACGAAATAACGCCCGACTTGTTAAGCGATCAGTTGTCTACCGCCGGATTACCTTATCCCGACCTGTGTATTCGCACCGGTGGTGACACACGCATCAGCAATTTCATGTTGTGGCAGTTCGCCTACAGCGAATTGTATTTCACCGAGACATTGTGGCCGGATTTCGGCGAGCTGGAGTTTGCCCGTGCGTTGGCAGACTACAGTCGTCGCGAGCGCCGCTTCGGGGTTCGAGCACCGGTCGATCGTGCTGTGGGGAACAAAGGAAATGCTTAAGCAGCGGGTCATTACCGCGCTGGTTATGGCGGGGGCCTTCCTCGCCACCATTATGTTTTTGCCACTGATGTGGCAAGCGGCTATCTTTGCTGTGGTGGTGGCGCTGGGCGGTTGGGAGTGGTCCCGGTTGGCCGGCTGGAATACCCCCATCACCCGCGGACTCTATGTAATCCTGCTGCTCTGTTGTATGGCCGGGCTCTATCATTACTGCCGATTGGGCTCCGCGCCCACCCGTGAGCAGGTGCAGCCGTTATTGGGGCTGGCCTGCCTCTGGTGGTCCTTTGCTCTGCTATGGGTGCGCGGATATCCTGCCAGCGCCGTACTCTGGAATTCAGTGGCGGTGCGCAGCGTCATGGGTTTATTGATCCTGGCACTGGCCTGGTTGGCTGCTGTATTTATTCTCAGCTATCCCCGTGGCGGCCTGCTGCTGGTAGTGATGGTGCTGGTTGTCGCCTCCGCCGATATCGGAGCCTACTTTGCTGGTCGAGCGTTCGGCCGTCACAAGCTGGCGCCCACGGTGAGCCCCAACAAGACCTGGGAGGGTTTTTGGGGTGGCGTGCTGGCTTCTAGTCTGCTTGCAATACTGCTCTGGTGTCAGTTGCCTGCCCAGTGGGAGCACATCCATGTAGGTTCAGTAATCGCGGTGGCGGTCAGCACGGCTTTGGCCTCGGTGGTGGGCGACCTGACCATCAGCATGGTCAAGCGTGAAACCGGGGTCAAGGACAGTGGCAACCTGTTGCCGGGGCACGGCGGGCTGCTTGACCGCCTGGACAGTCTCTGCGGCGCCGCGCCAGTATTCGCGTTGGGTTTATTGCTGGCGGGGTGGTAGCGATGTCTCAGCGTGTTGTCAGTGTTCTGGGTTCCACCGGCTCAATCGGAGTGAATACGCTCGATGTCATTGCCAGACACCCGGAGCGCTTTGCGGTGTATGGACTGTCAGCCCACAGTTCGGTGCAGACCCTGTTGGAACAGTGCCTGCAGCACCAGCCGCGCTACGCAGTCATGGTGCTGGAACAGGCCGCAGACGAGTTGCGCGAGGCATTGCCGGACAGTTGTGCCACTGAGGTACTCCACGGTGAAGAAGGGCTGGCCAGAATCGCCATTGCCGATGATGTGACCACGGTGATGGCCGCCATTGTCGGCGCTGCAGGTCTTCGATCCACCCTGGCTGCAGCCAACGCGGGTAAAACTGTTTTGTTGGCGAATAAAGAGTCGTTGGTCATGAGCGGGCACCTGCTGATGCAAGCGGTGAAGGAGCACGGAGCCACATTGCTGCCGATCGATAGCGAACACAATGCGATCTTCCAATGCCTGCCGGCGGGGCCCGATGGCCGGGTGGGCAAAACGGGGGTAAGCCAGGTGCTGTTGACGGCTTCAGGTGGGCCATTCCGGACCTGGAGCCCGGAACAGATGGCCCAGGCCACGCCGGATCAGGCCTGCGCCCACCCCAACTGGTCTATGGGGCGAAAAATCTCGGTGGATTCTGCGAGCCTCATGAACAAAGGCCTGGAATTCGTCGAGGCATGCTGGCTATTTGATCTCACCCCGGACCTGATTCAGGTAGTGGTGCACCCGCAGAGCATCATTCACTCCATGGTACAATATGTGGATGGGTCGGTGCTGGCGCAGCTGGGGAACCCGGATATGCGCACCCCAATCGCTTATGGTCTCGGCTGGCCTGAACGGCTGGATTCCGGCGTCGAGCCAGCTGGACCTTATCGCGCTGGCCAGGCTGGATTTTGAGGCGCCGGATGAAGGCCGCTTTCCGTGTCTGCGTCTGGCCCGCGAGGCGGTAGCTGCTGGCGGCACCGCAATGGCCGTCTGCAACGCAGCCAACGAGGTCGCCGTGGCCGCTTTTCTGGATGGTGTTATTCCCTTTCCCGGGATAGCCATTGTCATTGAGAAAACGCTGGAGCAGATGAGTTTTGTTGAACCCACGTCGCTGAGCGTGGTCGAATCAGCTGATAATGAGGCGCGGCGGTTGGCCCGCCGGTTCACAGAGGCAGGTGGCAGAATTGAGTAGGGTAGAGTGACCTGATGGAAGTGGTATACACAATTGCCATAACGCTGGCCACACTGGCGGTATTGGTTGCCGTGCATGAGTTTGGACATTTCTGGGTGGCGCGCCGTTGCGGCGTTAAGGTGTTACGGTTCTCTATCGGCTTCGGCAAGTCGCTGTTCAGTTGGAGTGATCGCCAGGGCACTGAATACAGCGTTGCGGCGATCCCACTGGGTGGTTACGTAAAAATGCTCGATGAGCGCGAGGGTGAAGTACCCGAGGCGGACCTGGATCGCGCGTTCAATCGCAAGCCGGTACTACAGCGTATCGCCGTTGTTATCGCTGGCCCTCTGGCCAATTTCTTACTGGCTATTTTCGCATTCTGGCTTCTGTTCATGGCCGGGGAAAGCGGCTATGTGCCGGTGATTGATCGTGTGGAAGCTGGCTCTCTGGCCGATATAGCCGGCCTGGAGCCGGGGCAGGAAATCGTTGCCGTCGACGGTCACGAGACCCCGACCTGGCAGGCACTCAGTTTTCGCCTTATGGACCGTATCGGCGACTCGGGTACCATCACCTTCGCGGTTAAATACCCGGATTCAGATGTGATTTATGAGTCGGGGGTTGGGCTTGCCGAATGGTTGTCGGACCAGGAGCAGCCAGACCTCTACGGGGGTTTGGGCCTCCGACTGTACACCCCGGAAGTGCAGCCGATCATCGAGGAGGTGGTGGCAGGTGGCGCTGCGGCAGCCAGTGGCATGGCGCCCGGGGACCGGCTACTGAGCGCCGACGGTGTGGCGATGACGCAGTGGATGGACTGGGTGGAATACGTGCGGGCCAGACCGGATACGCCCATTGTGCTGGAGTACGAGCGCGACGGTACCCTGCAGACGACGACTATCGTACCGGCCGCCGCTAAAGACGATAGCGGCGAGACGTTTGGCCGGGTTGGTATGGGTGTGGTAAGGCCTGAAATGCCAGCGGAGATGCTGCGCCAGTTCGAGCGTGGGCCCTTGCAGGCTCTCGGTGCGGCGACCGCCAAGACCTGGCAACTGTCTGTCTTTACGCTGGAATCCATCAAGAAGATGGCCATGGGGCTGATTTCCTCAAAGAACTTGAGCGGCCCGATCACGATTGCTAAAGTGGCGACCGCGTCAGCCAAGTCGGGACTGGAGTCATATATCAGTTTCCTGGCCCTGCTGAGTGTGAGCCTGGGTGTGCTGAATCTTTTGCCTATCCCTGTGCTCGATGGAGGGCACCTCCTCTACTACGTAATGGAGTTGTTGGCCGGGCGTCCGATACCCGAGAAAGTGCAGATGGCCGGGTATCAGGTGGGTCTGTTCCTGGTGTTCGGGATCATGGCGTTGGCGTTGTTCAACGATTTCAGTCGCCTGTAGGACGAGCAATAAAAGGGATGGTGATTGGCCTTAACCCGACGGGGAGCCCTCGTGTCCACTCGAACAAAAAAATTCACGGCTCTGTTCGCAGACCAGTTGTCATTGAGTGTAATTTGATCAAGCGTACTTACCTGTTACTGGCGATTTTCCTGCTCCTGCCAGGCATGCCGCTTTATGCCCAGTCCGGGTCTTTTATCGTGTCGGACATCCGGGTCGAAGGACTGCAGCGTATTTCGGCAGGTAGTGTATTCGCCGCCATGCCCGTCGGTGTTGGCGATCTCGTCGATCCGCGTTCCGTGCGCGCCGCGGCACGCAGCCTGTTCGCAACTGGAAACTTTGACGATATCCGAGTCGGCCGGGACGGTAACGTCCTGGTCATTATGGTTGCCGAGCGCCCCAGCATCAGCGAGATCAATATCGACGGCAACAAGGCCATCGAAACAGAAGCATTGCTTGACGGCTTGCGCGGTGCCGGCTTGTCGGTCGGGCAGGTATTTCAGCGCTCGACACTGGAAGGCATGCAACTGGAGCTGCAGCGCCAGTACGTTCAACAGGGGCGCTATGACGCGGCTATCGAGACCGAGGTGTTGTCTGAACCTCGCAATCGGGTATCGGTCAATATCGATGTCGATGAAGGCACTGTGGCATCCATCAAGCACATCAACGTTGTGGGCAACGAGGTTTATAGCGATGAAGAACTCATCGATCTGTATTCGCTGAAAACCACCGGCTTGCTGTCGTTCTTTCGCAATGACGACAAGTATTCCCGGGAGAAGCTCTCTGGCGACCTGGAAGCCCTGAGCTCTTACTACATGGACCGCGGCTATCTCCAGTTCAGCATAGATTCGACCCAGGTGGCCGTGTCGCCAGACAAGAAAGAGGTCTATATAACGGCAAACGTCACCGAGGGCGACAAGTTCACAGTGGGCGAGGTGGAACTGTCCGGTGACCTGGTGTTGCCGGAAGAAGACCTGCGGCGGTTCCTGCTGATTGGTCAGGGCCAGACCTATTCTCAGTCGCTGGTGACTTCTACAGAGGAGTATCTAACCCGTCGTCTTGGCAACGAGGGCTATAACTTCGCCAAAGTGACGGGTATTCCGGAGATCAATGAGGAAGATGGCTCGGTATCCATGAAGTTCTTTGTGGACCCCGGCAAACGCACCTACGTGCGGCGCATCAGTTTTACCGGCAATGACCGCACGGCGGACCAGGTCTTGCGGCGGGAAATGCGTCAGATGGAGGGCGCCCCCGCGTCTCAGGCCGCGATAGAAACATCGCGTATTCGCCTGGAACGTCTCGGCTATTTCGCCCGGGCTACAGTGGACACGCCGGAGGTCGCGGGCCATGACGACCTTATTGACGTGGAATTCGAGGTCGAAGAGCAATCCTCCGGCAGTATCGGTGCCAGTTTTGGTTTCGCTCAGGACGCCGGGCTGATTCTCGGACTCAACCTGCAACAGGATAATTTTCTTGGAACGGGCAAGCGTGTGGGTATCTCGATCAATTCCTCCCAGTTTCAGGATCAGGCCAACTTCAGTTATACCAACCCTTATTTCACTGAGGATGGGGTGAGCCGGGGCTTCAACGTATTCTTCCGATCCACAGACTTGTCCGAGGTCAACGTTGCCAGCTATACCACTGATACGGTGGGTGCGGCACTGAACTTCGGTTATCCGATCAAGGAAACAGAGCGACTCGGATTCAGTTTTGGGGTTTCCAACACCGAAATCACCGCGGGACGGTTTGCGGTGCAAGAAATTCTGGCCAGTCCGAGGCTGGAACCTCAGGTCGATGACTGGTTTACCAGCACTCGGCTTACGGATGGTAGTTACGGGAGGCCTGAAGAACTGCTCCCCATCGGGACACTGCCCGACAGTTATCTGACCGCCACCGGCGACCCGGGCTTTCTCGATGAAAACGGTAACGAATTTCTGAACTGGACAGTCACCGGCAGCTGGACCCAGTCCACACTGAACCGTGGCCGTATGGCTACCCGCGGTTTTGCGCAGTCCGTCGCACTGGAGGTCGCTGTGCCCGGCTCGGACCTGGAGTTTTTCAAGCTTACCTACCGGGGCGAAGTCTACTTTCCGCTGACTCGTCAGTTCACACTGCGCCTGCGCGGTGAACTGGGTTACGGTGATGGCTACGGCGACACCACAGAGCTGCCGTTCTATGAACACTTCTTTGCCGGTGGTTTTGGTTCCGTGCGCGGTTTTGAAAACAACACCTTGGGGCCCCGAAGCACACCGGCGCGCCTCTATCAGACTGAACAGCCGGTTACCGCTATCGATGAGAATGGCCAACCGACAGAGATTGGTGGCGAAGACGGGCGGGGGTTTGGTTACGTCGCTGACCCCAATACTGAAAAACTGGTAGTGCAGGACGTGCAAAACAGGCGCCTGGACCCGTTCGGCGGTAACGTGCTGATGGAGGGCACCGCCGAAGTGCTGTTTCCTGTTCCGTTCATCAAGGATCAGAGCAAGCTGCGCTCAGCGTTCTTCGTTGATGTTGGCAATGTGTTTAACACCAACTGCTCAGAAGCCCAGGTCAACTGCTTTGATGTCGATGCCAGCGAGCTTCGTTATTCAGTGGGCATCGGTGTCAGCTGGATTACCGGTTTTGGTCCACTGACCTTCAGCCTGGCCAAACCACTCAACGCAGGCCCGGATGATGAGGAAGAAGCGTTTCAGTTTACCCTCGGCAGAGGGTTTTGATTTTTTCAACCAACATGGAGAATGTCGTGTCTAGAATGGTAAAGATAGTAATGGCGGCTCTGGTGCTCAGCGTATCAGCTGGAGTTGCCGCCCAGGGCAAAATTGCGGTAGTCAACCTGCAGGAGGCTATTCTGCAGACTGACCAGGCCCAGAAGCGCATGAAAGATGTGCGCAATCAGGATGACTACAAGAACGACAAGTCGGAGTTTGATCGTCTGAAAAAAGAGTTTGATAATCTGGTCAAAAAATTTCAGAAAGACGCTGCGGTTATGAGCCAGGATCAACAGCTGGCCTCGCGTAAGAAGCTCGCAAACAAGCAGGCGGACCTTGAGCATGTTGCTGGCAAGCTGCAGCAAGCCGAGCAGACGGCGGGGCAGACCCTGTTGCAGGAAATGTCGCCCAAGGTGCAGGAAGTGCTGCGGGAGCTTATTGCCAATGAGGGCATCGGGCTGTTGTTGCCCCAGACCTCGGTGATCCACGCCGATCCGGGCTACAGTATTACGGCCAAAGTGACTGACAAGCTGAACCAGGCACCATCCAACAGCAAGAAGTCGAAGAAGAAAAGGTAAGCAGTCGGTGTACTCGCTGGAGGAACTGGCCGCTGAATTGGGGGTACAGTACTCCGGTGATGCAGATCGCAGGGTCAGCGGACTGGCTACATTGGCCACCGCTGGGCCTGATGAGCTTGCCTTTCTCGCCAACGACAGGTACCTCCCACAGCTGAGTTCTACTCAGCGGCCGCGGTAATCATACGTCCGGTTCACGCGGCCCGGTGTCCCACCGACTGCCTGCTTAGCGACGATCCCTACCTCGCCTACGCGCGAGCGAGCCGGTTGTTTGGTCGCGCCGAGCCGACACCCTCAGGTATTCATCCCCGGGCGCTGGTTTCGGCGGAGGCGACGGTGCATCCCCAGGCGAGTTTGGCTGCCAATGTAGTGGTCGAAGCCGGGGCGATTATTGAAGCGGGTGCAGTGTTGGCGGCGAATGTTTTTCTGGGTCGTGGGAGTCATATAGGTGCAGGTTCGCGCATCTTCCCGGGCGTGGTGATTTACCCCGGTGTGCGCGTGGGTGAGCGCTGTGTGATTCATAGCAATACCGTCCTGGGTGCCGACGGATTCGGGTTTGCCCGCGGGCCAGACGGCTGGGAGAAAATCGTCCAGCTCGGTGGTGTTCGCATAGGCGACGCGGTCGAGATCGGTGCTGGCACCACGGTAGATCGCGGCGCCCTGGACGACACCGTTATCGAGGATGGTGTCATCATCGATAATTTGGTCCAGATAGCCCATAACTGTCGCATCGGCAAAAATACCGCGATCGCCGGTTGCACGGGTTTGGCTGGAAGCACGATTATAGGGAAGAATTGTACGCTGGCAGGCGGCGTGGGTGTATTGGGTCACCTCGAAATCTGCGACAATGTGCACGTAACTGCGATGACCATGGTCACCAAGTCAATCGGCAAGCCTGGCTCCTATTCCTCTGGAACGCCTATGGGCCCCAGTGGGGAATGGAAACGAAACGCCGTGCGTTTTTCGCAATTGGAGGCTATCCAGCGCCGTCTCACTGCACTGGAGAAGCGGTCACTCAGTTAATTGGAGGAACACACGGCGTGGTCATGGATATCACAGAAGTGCGCAAGTATCTGCCTCACCGTTACCCTTTTTTGCTGGTGGATCGTGTGGTGGAATTGGTTGAGGGCGAATCTATCGTCGCCTACAAGAATCTCACGGTTAACGAACCATTCTTCGACGGCCATTTCCCGGCGCAGCCGGTTTTTCCCGGCGTCCTGCTGTTGGAAGCGATGGCCCAGGCCTCTGGTATTCTCGGGTTCAAGACCATGAACAAAACACCGGAGGATGGCTCGATGTATTATTTCGTCGGTGCCGACAAGTTGCGTTTCAAACGACCCTGTGTGCCCGGAGATCAAGTCATGTTGCGCTCAAGGGTGCTGTCTGATCGCCGTGGCATCTGGAAGTTCGAGGTCAGCTCGGATGTCGATGGGGATGTCTGCGCCTCCGCGACTATCCTGTGCGCTGACCGATAGCGTCCTGGGCCGCTGCTCACCATGATTGATGCTCGCGCCTGTGTAGACCCTTCGGCCATAGTTGCCGACGATGTACAAATCGGTCCCTGGAGCCTGATTGGCCCCGACGTTGAAATCGGCTCGGGCTGCATCATCGAGTCCCACGTGGTCATCAAAGGCCCAACGCGAATAGGGTCTGGCAACCATATCTATCAGTTTTCCAGCATTGGCGAAGCGACTCCCGACCTCAAGTACCGCGATGAACCGACGCGGCTGCTGATTGGCGATAACAACGTTATCCGGGAAAGTGTCACCATTCACCGGGGTACTGTTCAGGACCGTTCCGAAACCATTATCGGCAATGGCAACCTGTTGATGGCCTATGTACACATCGGTCACGACAGCGTGATCGGCAACCATACGATTCTGGTCAATAACACCGCCTTGGCAGGGCATGTGGAGGTCGGTGACTGGGCGATTCTCAGCGGCTACACCCTGGTGCATCAGTTCTGCAAACTCGGTGCACACAGCTTCAGCGGCATGGGCACGGCTATCGGCAAGGACGTTCCCGCTTACGTCACGGTGAGCGGGTCGCCCGCGGAAGCCAAGACCATCAATGTCGAGGGCCTGCGTCGGCGTGGTTTTTCCGCGGACGCCATCAGCCAACTCAGACGCGCCTTCAAAATAGTCTACCGACAGGGGCTGACGCTGGATCTGGCCTTGCAGCGTCTGGAAACCATGCTGCCAGACACGCCCGAAGTCGCGGTGCTGATCGATTCGATTCGCGCTTCGGAGCGCGGCATCGTGCGCTGAGCCGATGCCTGCCGACACGCTGCGCATTGGAATCCTTGCGGGCGAGGCCTCAGGCGATATTCTTGGCTCCCGGTTGCTGGTGGCACTTAAGCAACGCTACACAAGGGTTGAGGTGGAGGGTATTGGTGGCCCACTGATGACCGCCCAGGGCCTGGACTCCCTGTTCCCGATGGAACGTTTGTCAGTGATGGGGCTGGTAGAACCCCTCAAGCGACTACCGGAACTCTTGCGCATTCGCAGCGCCGTCTACGAGCATTTTCGACGCAACCCGCCAGATGTGTTTCTCGGTATCGACTCCCCGGACTTTAATCTGCATCTTGAACAGCGGCTGCGCGAAACCGGGGTGAAGACTGCGCACCTGGTAAGCCCTTCGGTCTGGGCCTGGCGGCAGGGCCGAATTCGCAAGATTCAGCGGGCGGTAGACCTGATGCTCTGTCTTTACCCGTTCGAAACGGCCATTTATCGGGAACACAAGGTACCGGTAGCGTTTGTCGGTCATCCGCTGGCGGACGAGATCCCGTTTAGAAGTAGCCATAGCGTCGCGCGCCAGACCCTGGGTCTGCAACCGGAAGGCAGCCTGATTGCCTTGTTGCCCGGCAGTCGTGGGGGGGAGGTTGGCCTGCTCGGACCGCTGTTTCTGCAGTGCGCGCAGCGCCTGTGGGAGGAAGACCGGTCGCTGTCCTTCATATTGCCGGCGGCCAATGACAGCCGCCATGCGGAACTGACCGCGCTACTGGCGCAGTACCCTGGCTTGCCGATCAGCCTGCGGGAGGGAGAGTCACAGCTGGCCATGGCCGCGGCCGATGTCATTCTGCTAGCGTCCGGCACGGCGACTCTGGAGGCCATGCTCTACAAGCGGCCTATGGTGGTGGCCTATAAGATGGGTGTCCTTAGCTGGTTTGTTGTCTCCCGCATGGTAAAAACACCCTTTGCAGCTTTGCCGAACATTCTGGCAGGGCGGGGACTGGTCCCGGAATGGTTGCAGGCCGGTGCAACACCCGAGAATATTTGTTCCTCTGTTTCTGCGTTGTTGACTGGCAGTGCCGCCGCCAGCGCCCAGATGGAGGCTTTTGACGGCCTGCACACGGACCTGAGGCTGGGCTCCGCCGACCGCACCGCAGCGGCTCTGGCCGCACTGGTTGAGGGATCAGTCTCTCCTGAATCTTCTGGCCCACCCGGTGAACCGGGGGAGTCTGGCCAATGATGCCCAATGCCAGGTCGACCGTGCCAGCGGAGCGGCTGGCGGGAGTCGATGAGGTCGGGCGCGGCCCCCTGGCCGGGGATGTGGTGGCAGCTGCGGTTATTCTCGACCCGCTGCGACCCATTGCCGGACTGCGCGACTCCAAGAAGCTGACGCCTCGGCGCCGTGAGCAGCTCGCTGCGGCGATTCACGAGCGTGCGCTAGCGGTGGGCCTGGGACGCGCGACCGTAGCCGAGATCGATCGTCTGAACATCCTGCAGGCGTCTCTGCTGGCGATGCACCGAGCGGTGCTGGCGCTGAACCCTCAGCCGCTTTATGTGCTGGTGGACGGGAATCGGCTCCCGGACTGGGGTTACGCCGCTGAGCCGATCATAAAAGGCGATGCGACTGTACCCGCCATTGCGGCCGCATCGATCATTGCCAAAGTGCAGCGTGATGGCGAACTGGAAGCCCTGGACGGGCAGTTCCCCGGCTATGGTTTCGCGCAACACAAGGGCTATCCCACACCGGCTCATCTGGCGGCGCTGGCGAAACTGGGGGTAACACCAGCCCACCGGCGTAGCTTCGCCCCGGTAAAAAATCTGTTAGTCGCCGCAGCCGCGGAGTAGACTTGGGAGTCCGGAGTGGCCTGCGCCGGTCCGGGTGACGTCACCCACTGGTGGCCTTGACCTATTTGTCCAGTAGAGCCCTGCAGCATGCCCGAATTCGTCCATTTACGTCTGCACACCGAATTTTCCGTGGCGGATGGCCTGGTGAGGGTCAAGCCGCTGATGCAACGGGTATCCGAGCTGGGTATGCCCGCCGTGGCAGTTACCGATGCCGGTAATTTTTTTGGCCTTATCAAGGCCTACGAGGCAGCCCTTGGTCAGGGCGTTAAACCGCTGCTTGGTGTGGACCTGAGGGTGGTCGATCCACTTGATCGGGAGCGCTCCTACCCGCTTTGTCTGCTGGCTATGAACGACAGCGGCTATCGCAACCTCACTGTCTTGATTTCTCGCGCTTACACGGAGGGCCAGCGGCTCGGCGTGGCCTATGTCGAAAAGGACTGGCTCCGTTCCTGTGCAGAGGGAGTGATCGCCCTGTCTGCGGGTGCCGTCGGTGATGTCGGGCAGGCACTGCTTGGCAGCAAGTTGGCGCTGGCGGCCGAGCGAGCCCGTGAATGGATGGCGATATATCCCGGGCGTTTCTATCTGGAGCTACACCGTGCGGGACGTCAGGGCGATGAATCGCACCTGCATGCGGCGGTGGAGCTTGCCGAAAAACTGCAGCTCCCTGTGGTTGCCACCAATGACGTGCGGTTCCTCGATGGCGACGAATTCGAAGCCCACGAGGCGCGGGTCTGCATTGGCGAGGGCCGCACGCTGGATGACCCACGCCGCGCCAAGCTATATACCGAACAGCAGTATCTGCGGACGCCCGCAGAGATGGCGGAACTGTTCGCCGATATTCCCGAGGCCCTGGCCAACAGTGTGGAAATTGCGCGGCGTTGCAGCGTTCAACTCGAGCTGGGCAAGCCTTATTTGCCGGACTATCCCGTTCCCGACGGTCTGACGATGGATGAATACTTTCGTCAGATTGCCCATGACGGGTTGGCTAAGCGGCTGGAGAAACTGCACCCTTCATCCGGGTCGGAAGCTGTAGAAGCGGGAGAACGCTATCGCGCGCGTCTGGAGTTTGAGCTCGAAACCATAGTTCAGATGGGATTCCCCGGCTATTTTCTGATTGTGATGGATTTTATTCGCTGGGCCAAAGAACATGATATTCCCGTCGGTCCGGGCCGTGGCTCGGGCGCTGGGTCGCTGGTGGCCTACGCTCTGGAAATAACCGATCTGGATCCGCTGGAATACGATCTGCTGTTTGAGCGATTCTTGAATCCGGAGCGGGTATCCATGCCGGATTTTGACGTTGATTTTTGTATGGAGAGGCGCGACCGCGTAATTGATTATGTAGCCGATACCTACGGGCGGGAAGCGGTCTCCCAGATCGTCACTTTCGGTACCATGGCGGCCAAGGCGGTAGTACGCGACGTGGCACGGGTACAGGGCAAGTCCTATGGGCTGGCCGACAAACTGTCCAAGATGATTCCCTTCGAAGTCGGGATCACTTTGGCCAAGGCACGTGAGCAGGATGAAGCCCTGGACAGGTTTCTGGCTGAAGATGAGCAGGCTCAGGAAATCTGGGATATGGCGGTGCAACTGGAAGGTGTGACCCGCAACCTGGGGAAACATGCTGGTGGGGTGGTGATTGCGCCCTCCAGATTGACCGATTTTTCGCCCCTGTACTGCGACGATAGTGGCGGCGGTCTGGTAACGCAATACGATAAGGACGATGTCGAAAAAGCTGGCCTGGTCAAATTCGACTTTCTCGGTTTGCGTACGCTTACCATCATTGACTGGGCAGTCAAAAATGTAAACGCTATTCGTCAGCGGGAGGACGAGCCGCCGCTGGATATCACGCTCATTCCTTTGCAGGACCCCGCCAGTTTCGAACTCCTGCAAACGGCGGAGACAACCGCCGTGTTCCAGCTTGAGTCCAGAGGCATGAAAGATCTGGTCAAACGGCTGCAACCGGATTGTTTCGAGGACATTATCGCATTGGTGGCCCTGTTCCGGCCCGGCCCGCTGCAGTCCGGTATGGTCGACAACTTTATCAACCGTAAGCACGGCAGGGAAAAGATCTCTTATCCCGACCCCCAGTATCAGCACGAATGGCTACGGCCTATCCTGGAGCCTACCTACGGCATTATTCTGTATCAGGAGCAGGTGATGCAGATCGCTCAGGAGCTGGCGGGCTACACGCTGGGCGGGGCTGACCTGCTGCGTCGCGCTATGGGCAAAAAGAAAGCGTCGGAAATGGCCAAGCAGCGGGAGTTTTTTGCTGAGGGCGCCGAGAGTAAAGGGGTCGACCGCGGCCTGGCGATGAAAATTTTCGATCTGGTGGAAAAGTTTGCGGGCTATGGCTTCAATAAATCCCACTCCGCCGCTTACGCGCTGGTGTCCTACCAGACACTGTGGCTGAAGACCCACTACCCGGCCCCTTTTATGGCTGCGGTCATGAGTTCGGAGTTGCAGAACACGGACAAGATCGTGGTGTTCGTGGAGGAGTGCCGTGCGATGCAGCTCTCCCTGAAACTTCCCGATGTGAACGAGGGGCAGTACATGTTCACGGTGAACCCCCAGGGGGATATTATTTACGGTTTGGGGGCCATCAAGGGGTTGGGCGAGGGTCCGATAGAGGGCATTTTGCAAACCCGGGACGCCGATGGACTGTTCACTGATCTGTTTGATTTTTGTGCCCGTACCGACCCCCGGCGAGTTAACCGGCGAGCCATCGAAGCGCTGATTCGCTCCGGCGCCTTCGATTCTATGGGAGAAGCCCGCTGGGTATTGATGGCCAGTGTTGATGACGCGCTTAAAGCGGCCGAGCAGAGCGCCAGCAACCGGGATAGCGGGATAGACGACCTGTTCGGTGAAGTTGTGCCTACTGCGGCGACTGCCAACGGTGATGTCTACGCGGCTCACCGCCAGGCTCGGCCCTGGAGCGGCAAACAGCGCCTTGCTGGAGAAAAAGATACCCTTGGGCTCTATGTGACGGGGCACCCTATCGACGAGTACGAGGTTGAGCTGCGCAAATTTGCCCCGGTCAGAATTGCTGATCTGCGGGCTCGGAAAGACAGCAATCAGGTCCTTGCGGGGCTGATTGTCGCCACCCGCACCATAAAGACCCGTCGCGGGGGCACCATGACTATTTTGCAACTGGATGACCGCAGCGCCCGTATCGAAGTTGTGGTCTATGCCGATAGCAACGTTGAGAACCGGGAGCAGCTGACCAAGGACCAGATTGTTATTGTGGAAGGCGAGGTAGGCAAGGACGATTACAACGGGGGACTTTCTGTCAAAGCCAGCACCCTGCGCACTTTGATTGAGGCCCGCCAGAACTATGCCTCGGAGCTGACTATCGAACTCAGCCAGGACATGGTTGACCCGCAATTCACCGATGCCCTGGAACAAACCCTGACCCGGGCCGGAGGCGGTAAGTGCCCGGTCTCGCTGGTCTACAGCCGGACGAGCAGTCGCGTCCGGGTGCGGCTGGGGGAGCGTTGGCGAGTGGAGCCCAGCGATGAGCTGTTGCAGTCCTTGCGAGACAGGGTGGGCAGCGAGCGGGTGTTCCTGGTTTATTCATGAGCGCCGACCGGGTTGCCAGTGGTCTTCGTCTCAGGCTCTGTATGCTGTGCTGCTGCTTGTTGGTGGCCTGTCGTGAAGTGGCGCAGCCAGCCTGCCCTTACCGCGGCGAGCCGGACTACGCGCCCAGCGCCGGTTGCCTGGTTACCATAGACGATCAGATGCTATTGGTAGAAATGAAAACAGGCGGGCTGTCCCCGCCGGGCGGCAAAGCACTGGCTGGGGAATCTGCCCAGTGCGCTGCGCATCGTGAGACCTGGGAGGAGACGGGTCTTGATCTCATGCCACGGCGGCTGGTGCGGGTCTTTGATACCGGTTTTCAGCTGTATCGTTGCGATTACTACCGCAATTACGATCCCCTCAATGGGCTGCCCTCTGAGGTTAGCCGCGCCCTGTGGTTGCCTTTGGAGCGCTTCGACTCTGTGCGCTGGCGTTTTGACGGGCAGGGAGCTGTATTGCGGATGCTGGCTGAGCAGTGATGACCGCCTGGTGCCGGCCGCTTGGCGATAGTCCGGCAGTGCCGGGGAACGCAACAGTCGAGTTCGTTGGCTATTGGCACCGCGTTGATAGTGGTTGATAGTGAAAGAGGAGAACCAAGCAATGTCTGAAGACGGGATTGAAGCGGCCGTATTGCGGCGCTTGCTCAAACATCTGGACGAGCGCAGCGACGTGCAGAACATTGAGCTGATGAATCTGGCGGGTTTTTGTCGCAACTGCCTTTCAAAGTGGTACGTAGCGGCCGCAGCAGAGGCGGGCGTTGAGGTGGACTATGAGGCAGCGCGAGAGCGCATCTATGGGATGCCCTACGCCCAGTGGAAGGCGGAGCACCAGACCGAAGCAACCGCAGAGCAGTTGGCGGCATTCGCCACCGGCAAAAATCAGAGTGGGCCGTAGGGCAAAAACCGGTTGTTGTTGACGGCCCGCAGCCATCTCAGCATGTCCTTGTCCAGACGCTGACCCCGCTGACGGAGTGTTCTTGCCAGAGCTATGACCGGTGATCGGGCGCCGGCTTCCCAGCCGGGGAGGTTTTCGGCGACCGCAAAGAACCGGATCAGCTCTATAAGTTGCTGGTCCGGTAGATCTGCCGCAGCCTGTTGCCACTGGTCGTGTTCCATAAGCATCAGGCCCGCAAAGCGTTGGCGTTCCGCAGCAGTCAGTAGTTGCTCCAACTGCTCAGGTTGTTCTGCTGAGCTGTAACTGGCGAGGCGTTTTAATGTGGTGGCATCCAGTTCTGCCGGGGCATCGGCCGCGTCGGGCTCCCAGGTACCCAGGGGCATGGCATTCTCCGCTGTCTGAGCATCCGGGTGGTCGGCTCAGTGTGGTTGTTGGTCGGGAGTTGGAGTCTAGCAGGCAAAGGTGAGTCGTGGCACTGCTGCCTGCGATTTGTCTCAGCCAGGAGTACAGTCGGAAATGGGACGCGCTTATTTTTCACTGTGGCTGTCGGCCAGTTGTCGGAGAACCCTGACCCGAGCGGTATAGGGCTCCAATGCGTTTCCGGCGGTGCGTTGCAACAGTGCGGAGAGAGACGGTCGCCCGGGATGTTGTGAAGCACCGTCACCGACTTGCTCACTGATATCGCTCAAGCCCTCACCGATGACCTGTGCGCTTTCGATAGTGGCCTGCACCAGGAATACCTCAGCCAGCACCAGGTCATTCAGCAGCCGCCGAATGCGTCCTTCCTGCCAGTGATCAGTGTGCATCAGCTTGCTCCTGTCGCGAGATTTCGTGGGCGGTTGCGCGTTAGCGGGCACTGTTGCAGTGCCTTGTCGCACGATCCTGGATCAGTATTGCCTCTGCCTTTACCGTTAGTTGCGCCTGGGGTGTACGCCAGCAGCAGGCTGGCAATACCTTGGCAGAACCCGTGCTTCAACCCTTGCAATAACCCCTGCAATAACCATGCCGGAGCAATAACTGTACCGGCCAAAAGCAGGGTAGCGCGTATTTGTTACAGCGAAACCCTTGCCGCCACTGAACAGGGGGGCACGCCATCGTGGGGCACGCCATCGTGGGGCACGCCATCGTGGGGCACGCCATCGTGGGGCACGCCTGACCCGGTCCGGGAGGCCGAGTATTGACGGTTAATTCAGTCGGCCAGAGGTGTTGGATCAGTTTTTTGCGCCGGCCAGAGTGCCGCTTTGAGTCGGCTTCTGAATCTCGCTACATCGTCGCCGATCAAATACAGGGCAGGCACCATCAGCAGGGAAACAAACAGTGCGAACAGGACTCCGAAAGCCAGTGACAGCACCGCTGGCTTGAGGAACTGCGCATCCGTTGCCCGTTCGGCCATGATCGGCAGCAGCCCGACGAAGGTAGTGACCGTAGTGAGCAGGATGGGCCGAAAGCGACCGACGCCGCCCTCGATGATGGCGCTGCGGATATCGCGACCGGATTCCCTTAGTCTGCCAATGTAATCGACTAGCACCAGGTTGTCGTTGACAACAACCCCGGCAGCGGCGCCGATGCCAAAGTATGAAAAAAGGGCCAGTGGTACACCGAAAAACAGGTGGCCGAATACCGCGCCCATAAAGGCGAAGGGTATCGCCGTCATGATCAACAGAGGTAGCCAGTAGGACTTGAATGCCACCGCAATCAGTGCATACATCATGAACAAGGCGAACGCATACAGTGACATGATCTCATTGAAAAACTGCTCTTCTTCTTCCTGCTGGCCGCCCTTGAGAATGGTCAGACCCGGGTAGTTCTGCTCCAGCTGGGGTAGAAAGTTGTCGCCGATGTCGCTGGTGATGTTGTTCATCCGGTCCTGATCCATATCGGAATTGACCGAGACCACGCGTTCCCCGTCGCGTCGCTGGATACGTTGCACACCACTGGATATTTCGACATCAACAACTGCCAGCAAGGGTATCTCCCGCCCGTCAGCGGTGCGCACCCGGAAATTGTTCAGACTGCCCAGACTCTGGCGCAGGCTTTCGGGATACTTGACCATAACCTTGACGTCGCCATTTTCTCTCGGCAGGCGCTGTACCTCTTCGCCGTAATAGGCCTGGCGGACCTGGCGCGACACATCGGCCAGGGTAATGCCCAACTTCTCGGCGCCTGGGCGAAGCTGCAGCAGGATTTCGTCGGACTCACCCCGTTGGCTGTCGCGGACGTAAAAAGTCCCCTCATAGGAACGCAGCTGTTTTTTCAGCTCGCGACTGGCGGCGCGCAGTTTTTCGGTGTCCTTGTGTCGCAGCAGGTAGGTGACATCGGGCCCATCATTACTGAGGGAATAATTGACCTGGATCTCGTCAGCATCGGGTATGTCCCCGACCAGCTCGCGAAACCGGTTGGCCGCCTCCTTGGCGGACATATCGCGGATTTCCGGCGGCGCCAGGCGCACGATAGCGATAACGCTGTCCCGCCGCGAACGGGTATACCAGCCCTCTATCAACTTGCCGCTGCCGTCGCCGCTGGCGGCGCGCTCATCCACCTCTGCAATCAGCTTGCGTTCGGCTTCCTGCAATTGGTCCAGTACTGTCAGGGCGCGCGAGTAGGGCGTGCCACTGGGTAGTACCACATTGATGTAAATTTCCTCGTTTTCGACCTGGGGCATGAAATAGAATTTCACCCAGCCGCTACTGAATATCCCGATACTGAGGATGAATGCGCCGACAAAAAGGCTGGTCGTCAGGTAGCGATGTTCAATGGCTGCACCGAGCACACTGCGATAAAGCGTGTTTGCGAAATGGGTGATGCTGTGCTCAATGCGCTGCTGACGCAGGGCTAATCCGCGCAGTTCTTTGCGGGGCTCGAGATGGCGCAGGTGAGCCGGCAGAATGAAAAATGCCTCCACCAGTGAAATGGCCAGGGCTACCGTTATGACGATAGAGAGCTGGCGGGTAATCTGGGCGGTCTCACCCGTCACGAATAACCAGGGCGCGAAGGCGATCACCGTGGTGAGCACCGCAAAAATCACGGGCTTGGAGACGGCCATGGCGCCTGCCACGGCCGAATCCGGGCCTCCGCCCATTCGGTGAGCCGTATCGTGAATGCTTTCGCCCACCACGATGGCGTCGTCCACCACGATACCCAGGACCAGTAGAAAGGCGAATGTGGAAATAATGTTCAACGATACATCGTTGGCGGGCAGCAGGGAGAACGTTCCCATGAACGCGACTGCGATGCCGGCGGTTACCCACAGGGCCACCTTGGGGCGCAGAGACAGAATCAGCACCAAAAATACCAGCGCCAGACCCAGTGCGGCAGACTCCCCGATAAGGCTCATGCGCGCGCGGTAGATGTCTGCCGAATCCAGCCACAGGGTCAGTTCCACACCCTCGGGCAAGCGGGCACGTGCCTCGGTCATCCAGCCTTTGACTGCCTCGCTGGCTTTAACCACCTGCATATTATCCGTGTCCTGCAATTGCAGCAGCACCGCCGGCTGACCGTTCATGGTGGCGAGGATTTCGTTGTCCTCGAAGCCGTCGATCACGCGGGCCACATCGCCCACTCGCACGACACCGCCAGCCGCACTCTGGCGGATCACAATGCGCTCGAATTCCGCCTGGGTATCGGCCATATTGCGGGCCCGCAGCTGAACATCGCCGGTGGCGGTGCGAACCTGGCCCGATGACAGATTAATCGAGCTGGCGCGAATTGCATTGGCAACTTCGGCGAAAGTAAGCCCGTAGCTGCGCATCGCTGACTCGGAGAGCTCGATAGTGACCTCTTCACGGCGGGTTCCGAACAGCTCGATGGTTGAGACATATGGCAGCGCGGCGACCTCATCACGGAGATCCTCGGCCAGTCGTGTCAGTTCCCGTTCGCTGATATCGCCATGCACGGCGATGCGGATCATTTCCTGGCGAAACTCGGTACGCTTGACGCGGGGGTTTTCGATATCGCGAGGGAGGGCGGTGACGGAATCAACGGCGTTTTTTACGTCATTCAGGAAGCTGTTTACGTCGACACCGGGGTAGGTGGTCACGTCCAGCCGGGCGAAATTTTCCGTGGCGGTGGAGTAGACCCGGTAGACCCGGTCTATGTTTTTCAGCGCCTCCTCGATGCGCACAATAATCTGCTCTTCAACCTCCTGGGGGGCCGCACCGGGCCATACGACTTCGACCTGCACCTGGTTGGGTTTGATCTGCGGGAAGGCCTCACGCTCCATGGCCAGAAAGCCCAGGAAACCCGAGAGTAGAATACCGATCATAAGCAGATTGGAGGCCACCGGGTTGTCGACCCACCAGCGGATCATGCGTTCCATAACTGTTACCTTGATCAGGTCTACCCTGATTTAGTCTCGCTGAGAGTCGTTAACGCCATGCCCTGGATAGGGTTGCGGATGGCGGAAGTGACCACCTGTTCCCCGGGTGACAAGCCAGAGCCAATGATCACTTGATCGGGGCCCGCGTGGATCACCTCGACGTTGCGAACCTCCAGACGCCCCTCGGCATTGACCAGAAAGACCACGTTCCCGGCCCGCAGGCTGCTGCCGGGAATACTGATGGCGTCGGCCAGCTCTCGCCCCTGGATTCGCGCTTCGACAAATAGCCCAACGGCCAGAGGCATGCCGGTTTTCGACACGTTTTTCCCATAGGGGTCCAGCACTTCGGCGATGGCATAGAGCAGTCGGGTATCCGGGTCGACAGACGCATCCAGACGCACCAGGCGTCCCTGCCACTCCTGGCGCAGACCGGCCACTGTGGCCGAGAGCGTTACGGGCATGCCCTCGCCGGCCGGCGCCGTATAGCCGATTGGCAAGGCCAGGGAGGCCAGCTGGGAGTCGTTCAGAGGCAAGCGTATTTCGACGACGTCAGTTGCGAAAACGCGGCCGATCGTAATACCGGGGGTGATGTACTGTCCTATGTCTACCCGGGTACTCACCACCCGCCCGCGAAAGGGCAGAGTGACCTTGGTGCGTTGCAGGTTGAGCTCCGCCTGCTCCATATTGGCTTTGGCGGCCTCCAGGTTGGCGCGTGCCTGGGCCACCTGGGGCTTTTTCAGGGCCAGCGCAGAGGCGGTTTTATCGTTTCGCAGTTGGCGCCGCGCCACATCGGCGTCTGCCAGGGACTGTTGCAACCCCACCTGGGCCTCCGCGACGCGGGCCCTGGCCTGGCTGAGGGCCAGCCTGTAATCAGTGTCCTCTATCTGGAGAAGCGGAATTCCGGGCTCGACCTGCCCCCCTTCAGTGAACTCGGGAGAGACCGATACGATGCGACCCCCTACCTGTGACATCAGGTCAATTTCGGTGCGTGCACGAACCTCGCCCTGGGTGGTCACGGCCAGGGCGACGCTGTGCTGGGCGACTGTGGCGGTAAAGACGCTGGTTGGACGCGGTCCCTGCTCCGTCTTTTCTGGCTCGGGCCGTGTCGCATGGAGGACCGCATAGGCTCCGACACTGGCGGCGAGCACCAGAACCGGCGCAACGATGCGGGTTAACTTCATGGTCATGCTCGTACTCATTAGTGTGCCGTTATCCTGCCGGACTACTCGCGAGGCAGAGGAGTGTGTGCTGTGCCACTGACTGTCTCCTATTCTACCCTCGGAACCCCCGTGAAACGACCCGTAGCGCTCCAGAGGTGGTGGAAAAGACAAATTTTGCCCAATTCGCCGCGAGAATGTAGCGATTTACGATGGATTGCCGGTTATACGCGGCAGTCTGCTGGGTCCAGTGCCTGATCCTGTTCGGGTGCCTGCACCGGGCTGCAGATCCGGCCGTGAATGGGCTGGTCTGAGAGCTTCCTGCGGTGCACAATCCCGTCGGGCTGGGCTACACTGCGGCTCTCGCCGATCAGAGGACACGACCATTACCGCCATTCTCGCACGACTGAGCGCTGTCAGAGCGCGCCTCAGCGCCCTGGACTATCAGGCCCTGGTAGTTCCCAGAGCCGATGAATACCTTGGGGAATACCTGCCGGAACACCATGAGCGATTGCGCTGGCTAACGGGTTTCACCGGGTCCGCAGGCACGGCGCTGATACTGCATGACCGGGCGGCAATCTTCGTAGATGGGCGTTACACGGTGCAGGTTCGACAGCAGGTGCCGGCAGAATTTTTTGAGTTTTTTCATCTGGTTGATCAGCCACCGCTGGAATGGCTGGTCCGGCAGTTACCATCCGGTGCGCGGGTAGCGGTTGATACACGACTGCATTCCGCACAGTGGTGCCGACGGGCAGCGTCTATCCTGGCGGATGCGGGTCTGGAACTGCTCGCAACCCCAAACAACCTGGTAGACGAGTGCTGGCGGGAGCGCCCGGCGGCACAGGTGAATCCGGTCATATTGCTGGGCGAGGACTATACCGGTGAATCAAGCGTCGATAAACGGCGCCGTATCGGGGCACGCGTGGCCAACGCCGGCGCAGATGCGGCTCTGATTTTTGCCCTCGATTCCATCAGTTGGCTGCTCAATGTGCGCGGCACGGATATACCACGCATGCCCGTTATCCAGGCCATGGCGGTTATTGATACCGAGGGTGACCTGGCACTCATGGTCGACCCGGGGCGCATTCCGGAGGGTTTTACAGGTCACGTCGGATCCGGGGTCACGATGCACCCCGAGGCCAATGCAGCGGATGTATTGGCAGCTTATTCTGGCAAAACCCTGCTGTTTGACCCCAATAGCGCTAATGCCTGGAGTGGACGACTGCTGGAAAATGCGGGTTGTACGGTGCTGGCCGGCGAGGATCCTGTGCTGCTGCCCAAGGCCGCCAAAAATCCGGTTGAACTGGCGGGGTCCCGGCAAGCGCACCTGAGGGATGCGGTCGCCAAAATCCGGTTTCTGGCGTGGCTGGATAGCGAAGTCGCAGCGGGCCGCTTGCACGACGAGGCTGAACTGGCGGACGCTCTGCTGGACCTGCGCCGCCAGGGTGCGCATTTTCGGGACTTGTCGTTTGACACCATCTCCGCCGCCGGGGCCAACGCGGCGATGTGTCACTACAATCATCTTGACGCCGACCCCGCCAGACTGGAGATGAACAGCGTCTATCTGGTTGACAGCGGTGCTCAGTACACCGACGGCACGACCGACGTCACCCGGACCGTGGCGATTGGGGATCCTGGTGCAGAGGCCCGCCGCATGTTCACTTTGGTGCTCAAGGGCCATATCGCTCTGGACCAGGCTTGTTTCCCTCACGGCACCACGGGTACCCAGCTCGATGTCCTGGCCAGGCAGTATTTGTGGCGCGCCGGCTGTGATTACGATCATGGTACCGGCCATGGGGTGGGTGTATTCCTGAGCGTCCATGAAGCGCCGCAGCGGATATCCAAGGTGCACAGTCCGGTCGCGCTGTGTCCGGGCATGATCGTCAGCAATGAGCCCGGGTATTACCGGGACGGGGCCTTCGGTATCCGCTGCGAAAATCTGGTGGTAGTGCAAGCGCTGGTCCAGCCCGCCGGCGAGAGGCCGATGCTGGCGTTTGAGGCCATCACCCTGTTGCCTTTCGATTGGCGTATGCTGGATCTTGCATTGCTGGAGCCAGGTGAACTGGATTGGCTGAATGCCTATCACCGGCGAGTCGCCGAGTCTGTCGGCCCGCTGCTGGACCTCAGCACGCGGGAATGGTTGGAGCGAGCGACACAAGTAC
Source organism: uncultured Gammaproteobacteria bacterium (assembly GCA_963840725.1). Classification (GTDB taxonomy): domain Bacteria; phylum Pseudomonadota; class Gammaproteobacteria; order Pseudomonadales; family Halieaceae; genus CAVWDU01. The sequence continues at coordinate 43,168 of CAWIZY010000007.1, forward strand.
TCAAGCCCATAGCTTCAGCGTGAGTAGTCGGGCTGCAACGCAACGGCCTACCGCACTGAATCAGGCTGCTCTTTTGTGTACACTGAAGGCAATAAAAACACCTCCTGGAGATTAAACAATGGCATCAGCCGGCGGCTCACAAGACCACTGGTCTTCACCCTTTGCGTTTCTTATGGCGTCCGTGGGTTTTGCTGTGGGGCTTGGCAATATCTGGCGTTTCCCCTACGTAACCGGTGAAAACGGCGGTGCAGCTTTTGTGCTGATCTATCTGGCCTGTGCCTTTGGCATCGGCGTGCCCATTTTGATGGCGGAGTTGCTGATCGGGCGTCGCGGTCAGAGCAGCCCGCCATCGGCTATGGCAGCGGTTGCTGTTGAGAGTGGCAGGTCCAGGCAGTGGCAGTGGGTTGGGGCTATGGGGCTCCTCGCAGCCTATACCATCGAAGTTGTGTATGCGGGGATTGTCGGGTGGGTGCTTTGGTACCTCTACAAGGCCCTGGTCACTGGCTTTGGCGGTGTTGATGCCCTCGCCGCCAGCAATGACTTCGACGCCGTGCTGGCCAATACAGCCGGCATGCTGTTCTGGACTCTGGTGGGTTTGGCCATCACCGGGCTGATTATCTACGCGGGAGTCAAGGACGGTATCGAGCGCGCAGTCAGCGTTATGATGCCCCTGATGTTTCTGCTCCTGCTCGGCCTGGCGGGCTACAATTATTTTGCCGGTGGCTTCGATGAGGCGGTTATCTGGCTCTTCACGCCCGACTTCAGCAAGATTGGCGGCGCCACTGTGCTCGCCGCTATCGGCCAGGCGTTTTTCTCCATTGGGGTCGCCATGGGTGGGATGATGACCTATGGATCCTATTTACCCCGTGACATCTCGCTGACTGGCTCGGTGCTCCTTATCGTGATCGCTGACACCGGTGTTGCGCTGCTGGCGGGGCTGGTAATTTTTCCCGCCGTATTCAACTACAACCTCGACCCGGCGGCCGGCGCCGGTTTGATCTTCCAGACTCTGCCGGTAGCATTTGCCCAGATGCCGGGAGGGCATCTGTTCAGCGTACTGTTTTTCCTGATGCTGTCGGTGGCGGGTATTACCTCCATGGTAGGGCTGGTCGAGTGTGTTAATGCCTGGCTGGAAGATCATTACGGCATGCCCCGCCACAAGAGCGCTGTGCTGGTTATCGGTTCGGTGGCGGTTTTGAGCGTGGTCAGCATCTTGTCCTATAACGTATTCAGCGACCTCAGTCTGGGTGGCCGCAATTTCAACGCGACCCTGGACTACTTCTCCAACCAGATTCTTTTGCCAGTGGGCGGCTTGCTGATTGCTGTGTTTGCCGGTTGGGCGGTGGACAAATCGGTGAGTCGTGATGAGTTGAGTGGCACGCCCGCCGCGATTTATGAGATCTGGCACTTTCTGATCCGCTTTGTGGTCCCCCCGGCACTGATGGTCATTATCTTTACCGGGATAAGCGGCTAAAGCACCGGCGAGAACAGACGCGCGACACCCATCGCCAGCGGAAACCAGAAGGGTTTATTGTCGAAGTCGCCCGCGGTCACCCGATTGGAATGCTCGAAGTCCCGTTCCAGCATATCGGCCACCTGGCGAGCAAAGGCATGATTGTGGATCAGCAGGGTAATTTCGAAGTTGAGCCGGAAGGAACGATTGTCGAAGTTTGCGGTACCGACTCCGGCCATGCGGTCATCCACAAGCAGGGTCTTCTGGTGCATGAAGCCATCGCGGTAGCGATAAATCTTGATGCCCGCAGGCAGCAGTTCCCGGGTGTACGACCAGTTTGCCATAGCCACCACCGGTCCATCGGGCTGATCCGGTATCAACACCCGCACATCGACCCCTCTCAGCCCGGCCAGTTGCAGTGCGGCCACTATGGCACGATCGGGCACAAAGTAGGGGCTGGCAATCCATATTCGCTCCCGGGCCTGGACAATACACTCCAGAAACATCAGCCCGGCCTCCTCGTATTCACTCGCCGGATCCGAGGGGAACACCAGAACACTGCAGTCCCCTGGCGCACGGTCGTTATAGTCCAGGGCGATGTCCAACGGTGTCTGGGTGGCCCACAGCCAGTCGGTGGCGAAGGCCAATTCCAGGCCCAGCACGGCAGGGCCGTCGATACGGACATGGGTATCGCGCCAGTGGCCAATTTTGGGGTCATTACCGAGGTATTCAACACCGATATTGTGGCCACCCACCCAGGCATCGCGGCCGTCCACCACAACGATTTTGCGGTGATTGCGAAAATTGAGCTGGAAACGGTTGCGACGCCCCTGAGTGGTGTTGAACGCGGCAACCCGGACACCCAGCATCACCAATTGCTTGCACAAGCCGGTCTTGTGAAAGCCGCGACTGCCGATTTCGTCGTATAACAGGTAAACCTGAACGCCGGCCTTGGCGCGGTTCTGCAGGATGCGGGCCAGCTGCCGGCCCAGTTCATCGTCGCGAATGATGTAAGACTGCAGGAGAATGCATTTTCTCGCGCTCTGCAGACCAGCGAGCAGGCTGGTGAATGTTGCCGCACCATCGATCAGCAGCTCAACCTCGTTGCCGTTGGTCGCCGGAATCCGCGCCAGCCTCAGCAGGCTGGTGTAGTAGGGTTGTTCCGGGCTGGTGGGGATGATGTGGCCCGCGAGGGACAGCGAGGTAGCGTCGATCAGGCGCCGCGACAGGGTTTCGATCTCTTCGCGCTTTTCCAGGTAGCCATCGAACTTGTTGCGGCCAAACACCAGGTATAGCGGCACGGCGAGCGGTGGCAGACTCAGCAATGATATCGCCCAGGCGATAGAACCCTGAGAGGTGCGGCCCTGCATAATCGCTTCAATCGCCGAGACAAAGGCCAGGACGTAGAGCAGCACGACCCCGGCAGCGATGATTTCCTCGTAAGCGTCAAGCACCATGGTTACACAGTTCTATAAGGAGGCCGGTAAAACGCCGGGGCGCGCAGGGCCTGGTGCCTGGCGTCTGGTTAGCGCAAGCGCAGCGAGCCCGGGCCGTTGCCAGCCGCCGCTACCTGGGCTGCGATCAGGAGATATCCTGCCCCTCAGAGGCAGGCGAGTCCTCAGGCATCGCATCAGGGGATTCCTTCTGTGCCTCCTTTTTCATCCGTTTTTCTTCTTTCTTTTTCTTTTTTGCCAGCTCGCGCTGGCGTTTTTCAAAACTGTAGTTGGGTCGTGCCATTGGCATCCTCTCTGGTGAGTGATCACGAAGAGCGGATAGCATAAGCCATTTTGCATGCCCGCGTGACGTTTTCTGATGACGCTACTGTTTCAGGCTGGGGATTTTTGGTAGAGCGCCAGGACTGCGCCAGCGGGATCCCGAATAATGCAGAGCTTAGCGGCGCCCATTGATCGGGGGCCGTCCACCACGGTACCCCCCAGACGGACACAGGCCTCGGCGCTGGCATTGATGTCCGATACGGTGGCATACATTAACCATTGTGGCGGCAGGCCGGCGTTACTGCCCAGGGCGTGGCATATCCCGGACCGCGTCAGCAGCGGGGGCTGGTGGGTCGCTGGGTATGAACTGGATCACAGCCGTGAGTATTACCAGCACAGCGAAGACGAACCAGAAGAAGCGGTTTCTGCGCATCAAGATCTCCTCAAGAATCGGATCGCTGTGTCGCGGACCTGCCTGGCGGGTGCTTACTGGGACTCGATCAGTTCCAGTTTGAAGCTGCGGGTCTTGTCGCCGCGCCGTGTTTTGATGGTGACCCGATCACCGGGCTTCCTGCGCTCCAGGGCTGACAGGTAGTCATCGTTATTGTTGATCTCCTCGTTGTCTATATGGGTGACCACATCCCCCAACTCGATACCCTGGCGTGAGGTGCGTCGCGCGCCGATCATACCTGCGCGGTGCGCGGGCAATCCCGGTTGAACCATGACAATCGGGACCCCTTTAACGCCAAAACGCCTGATCCAGCGGTCACTGGCCAGTTCTACGCCAATGATCGGTCGCAGGATGCGACCGTAGGCGATGAGTTGTGGGACCACATCCTTGACGGTATTGACGGGGATGGCGAAGCCGATACCGGCACTGGCACCGCTGGGGCTGTAAATGGCTGTATTCACCCCGATCAGTTGTCCCAGCGAATTGAGCAGCGGACCGCCCGAGTTTCCCGGGTTAATGGCGGCGTCGGTCTGAATCACACCGCGTATTTTGCGGTTACTGGGGGCATATATTTCGCGGCCCAATGCGCTGACGATACCGGTCGTAAGAGTCGTATCCAGTCCAAACGGGTTACCGATGGCCAGTACTTTGCGACCGACCGACAGCTCCGAAGAATCACCCATGGGCAGCGAAACCAGGCCTGATGGTGGGTTCTGGATGCGCAATACCGCCAGGTCTTTTTCCGGTGCCACGCCGATCACCTCAGCGGCATGATCGCTCTGGTCCTGCAGAGTGACCGTCAACTTGTGGGCGTTGGCGATAACGTGAAAGTTGGTCACTATCAGTCCGCTGCTGTCCCAGACGAAGCCGGTTCCGGAGCCCCGGGGAATTTCCTGGACATCCAGGTTAAATATCGACCGTCGCAGGGCCGTGTTGGTGACAAATACCACCGAGGGGCTGGCTTTGCTGAAAATCTCGGTGGAATTGGCTTCGTCGTCAGTCGCAAAACTGAGGTAGTCCAATGACTTGGCCGGAACCTGAGCGGCCACCAGGCTGCTCAGCAGGGCCAGTAGACAGATGGCCCGGAACCCGCTCACGGCTGGTATTCTCCCAGGGCCTCGAAACGTTGCTGAAAGTCCATAATTCGCTTGGCGTTGGCCCCCAGGTCACTGACCCCGACGCGAGACACCGAGCGCAGATCGAGCAGGCTGCCGCTGGCATTACTGCGCACCCGGATAGCGATATCGTCCTTGAAGGCCATGATCGCAGTGGTGTCCACCGCCTCGATCACCCCCTGGTCCAGGTTCTGGTAATAAATGTCCCAGCCCATCTCCTGCGCCACCAGCAGCGCGCGCTCGTACACCATCTCGATTGGCAGGTCCGTGAGGAGAGTCTGAACCTCCGGATAAGACTCTCGCTGCTGCGTGAGAGTATCGGTGCTGATTTCCAGGTCGTTAGTGCCGGGGCCACGTTGCTCCTGCGCGGCGCGAAACTCAGGCGGGTCCGCTAGATCGGTACTGATGTCATGAATTTCGGGATATTGGCCCCCGCTGCGCAACAGCAGGGCGAGCAGGATGACGCCGGGTATCGTCAGCGCCGCCCGTTTTAGTATCGCCGGGCGCGAGGCTGCGAACCCCGGTAGCAGGAGCAACACGATAAACAGGATAAGGAGCGCTGTCGCAGCCAGACAGGACACCGCGTAGAGCAACAGGCCTTGTTCGACGGCGCCAGCGCGCACGGTGAGCACGGCCAGCGGGAGCAACAACAGCAGAGCGATGGCAAGATAACCGGTCCAGGTCACCAGACGAGAGGTTTTGACGGGCTGATTCATCGGTAGTTTGACTCCAGTGCGTGAATACGGTCTTCCAATGGCGGGTGTGAGCGGAACAGCGCAGCAAAACCCTGCTTGAACTGCGCCGTTATGCCGAAGGCTGTCAACTCCCCCGGTAGATCCTGTGGCAATCCCTGTTCCTGCTGCAATCGACGCAAGGCGCCGGCCATATCCTGCGTCGTGGTCAGGCTGGCGCCCGCCGCATCGGCGCGATACTCACGCCAGCGTGAGAACCAGCATACAATCATGCTGGCCAGGAAGCCGAGCAGCAACTCGGTGATCATGGTTACCGCAAAATAGCCTATTCCATAGCCGCGTTCGTTTTTGAATACGACCCGGTCAACGGTGTGTCCTATCACGCGGGCAGTGAACATGACGAAGGTGTTGATGACACCCTGGATGAGGCTCAGGGTTATCATGTCGCCGTTGGCGACATGTCCTATCTCGTGGGCCAGTACCGCCCTCACTTCGGCTCTGTCAAAGCGCTGCAGCAAGCCCGAACTCACCGCTACCAGGGCGTCGTTTTTCTTCCAGCCGGTGGCAAACGCGTTGGCGGCGTCAGAGGGGAAGACGCCCACCGTCGGCAGACCGATACCGGCTTGCTGTGCGAGTTGGTCAACCGTATCCAGCAGCCACTGCTCCTCGGCATTCGCAGCTTGCTCGATGACCCGGGTGCCGGTGGAGCGCCTGGCCATCCACTTGGATAGCAGCAGCGAAATCAGAGAGCCGCCGAAGCCGAACAACGCGCAGAAGACCAGCAGGCCGCCAAGATCCATTCGCACCCCATTCTGGGCCAGAATATTCTGCAGCCCCAGGAGATTGAACACGACGCTCAGTAGCACCAGTACGGCGATATTTGTCGCGAGGTAGAGCAGAATTCTCATGGCTGTGAAGCTACCTTCTTGTCGCTGATTGCTGTTTGCTGATTACAGGTTGGCGGATGCACGCGGATAGCCGCTCGTACCCCATTAACTCGGAATCCGGATGTATTCACGATTATGGGGCCGCAGAGGGGATTTTCAAGCGGGGTCTGCAGTGTCTGCTGCAGCGGCCTCCGGTGTTGGCTGGTTCTCCGTCTGCGGCCCAGGGGTTTCGGTGCCGGGAGACGATTCGACGGTGCCAGGGAGCGGGATCTGACTGGGTTTGACGAGCGGGTGACCACGTGAATCCAGTTCTGTTGCAAGCACTTCGCCGCGCAATGCCACATCGCGGGAGCTCAGTTCCACAAGACTGTTGACCCCCTCGTCCTGGTGTTTTAACCGCAGCACTTCCCGGGCGTCGCTGCCGTCCACCCAGACCTTGGCCTTGCCCCAGTAATGACCATGCTGATTGCGGATAACGAAAACTTCGCTCATGAGTCTGTCTACCTTGTTTGCGGTGCGGGGGAGTGTAATCCTTGCCTGCAGGTGGTGCCAGCGAGTTCATCGCCACAGCTTCTACCGAACACCACTCAGCTGAGGAGAAAATCCTTGGCCTGGTTGATCTTGGCTGCGAGGTAGTCATTGCCGCCGCGGTCCGGGTGCAGTTTCTGGATCAACTTCCGGTGAGCATCGACCACGTCCTGTTGCTGGGCGTCTTCCTGCAGGCCCAGCACCGCCAGTGCTTCGGCGCGGTTCATGGCGCCGCTATCTGTGGGCTCCCGGGATTCGGGTTGCCCGAAATCCGGCTCTCCGGGAAAGCGTTGCTCCAGGTAGCTTTCGAGCAATTGCAACGAATCCTGGTCTTCTGCCCGGCAGTAGGCGAAGAGGTCCACGAGTTGGTCGCGATTCATCTCTGACAAGCGCCACTCCCGATAGTTACCGCGCAGCACTTCGCCCTCGAGGTTGCCGCTATCGTGATCGAGGTGCATACGCAGTATGGCTGTCTCGACCGTAGAGCTCTGGCCTGCACTGGGGCCTGCGCCAGAGGGCGAACCGCTGGCTTTCATGGCCGCCAGCGCCGGAAACAGTCGGATCAGTGTCGGCGCCAATTGTCTCACCAGCACCAGAAGGCCGGCCGCCGCCGCGCCAATCCAATGCATTTTGCCCGCCAGGGTTAACACCACCACCAAAAGCACCGTGAACACCACGCCGAGTTTGATGTACTCAGCACGTCGCTTATGCGGCGGGACAGAGCGAGCCCGGTTGATGAGTATGTACGCGACGGCAATTACCGCGAGCAGGAGTAGAAGTCGAGGCACGCGAATCCTTAGTGTTTAAGTTGTTGGAGCAGTAGTTTATCACTCGTGCTGCTGCTGTTCTCCAGTGCTTTGCGGCCGCCGGCGACATACTTGGCCACCGCACCGAGCAGCGCCGCCAGCGTGTCGGCGCTGTTGCTGTCGAAGTGGGCGAAAGCACCTCCACTGAGCCTGGCCATATCACGGAAGCAGCGCTCCACTTGCGAGTGGTGCCCCTCCTGGAACAGGAACAGGGGCAGCCCCTGCAGACCACATTGCCCCGCGAGGTCACACAGTGTGTCCGCGTTTTCTTCCATAGCGTCGCCGATGAAAACCAGGGCGCGGATGGGCGTCTTGCTGTTTTCCTGTAGAGCGTGGCTCAGCAAGCGCTTGATCTGGGTCTGACCGCCACGGCAATCGACTGCTGACATCTGCTGTTTCAGTGTCGCGCTTTCGGTATGCCAGGCGCTGGCAAAAAACTCGTGGAAACCGCGGTAGTAGGCCAGTTGTACGGCCAGTGAGCCAATTTTGTCTGTCTCGCGAAACATCTCCTGCTGCAGGTGGCAGGCAGTATCCCAGGTGGGTTGTCGGCTTGCGGTGGCATCGATAGCGAACAACAGGCGGGGTTGCTTTTTGACGAAGGTGCTTATGCTCCTGCTTTTTTGCAGGAACTGGTTAATCTCCGTAGTGGAGGATCGCCGGGTGGGTAGCTTGGACATGCATTAAGAGTTCAGGACCTTTGCGTCAGTTTGCCAAGTTTCTGCAGCTCTGACAAATAGCGCCGCCGCGTCGCCAGTTCCTCGATGGCTTCCCGCAGGTCTGCCTCTTTGATCTCGCCGTGGGATTCAGCGCTAACCAGTTCCCAGAGCTTGCGGCTACACAACTCGCTAGGGTCGAAAGAATCGCGGTTATTGGTCGTGTGCTTGTTCATATCTTGGCTATTCATGAGTTCTACAGTTTACAATCTCCAAAGCTTATCGTCTCTGCGGGTCGTGATGCACGCAGTTCAATGGAACACAGTATTGCTTAGAAATATGACACGCGGATTATAGCTAAGTTCGCACCAACGGTTTTTTCAGCTTGAGAGGGCCGCATGGCAACATCGCCAGAGGCGGTCAAAGATGGCGATGGCGGCCAATCGGCTCGGCGGTGCATTGCGTAGCAACAGTCGCTTATACTTCTGCATAATCGTAATAATCGCGAGTTGACCTATGAAACTATTCGACATCCGAAAAAAACACCAACTACCCACTGCGGAGTCGGCTTTACCGGGCAGGGAAGAGCCCGTGTCAGTGCCAGCGGCGCATTTTGTCTCTGGCAACCCGTTACAGGGACCATTTCCATCGCAGTTTCAAACAGCTGTCTTCGGGATGGGCTGTTTCTGGGGTGTGGAACGCAAGTTCTGGCAGCAAGCGGGGGTTTATACAACGGCGGCGGGTTATGCGGGCGGGGTGACGCCCAATCCCAGCTATCAGGAAGTGTGTTCAGGCCATACCGGGCACACGGAAGCGGTGATGGTTGTGTTCGACCCTTCGGTTGTCAGCTACGCCACCCTGCTGAAGTTATTCTGGGAGGGCCATGACCCTACCCAGGGTATGCGCCAGGGCAACGATCTGGGTTCCCAATACCGGTCGGCCATTTATGCTTCCGATGAGCAACAGCTGGAGCAGGCGCTGGCCAGTAAGGAGGCGTTTCAGCTTGCGTTGACTGAGGCCGGCTTTGGGGACATCACCACGGAGATTCTGCCCGCGCCGGCGTTCTTTTACGCCGAGGATTACCATCAGCAATATCTGGCCAAGAATCCCGGTGGCTACTGCGGGCTTGGCGGGACCGGCGTGGCCTGCGCCAGTGGGCTGTCTGTAGACGCGTGACAGGGGCGTTGCTGACGTGGTGTCGGTGGGGCTGTCAGCGGTGCGTAAAATCATCCATGTTGACGCCGATTCTTTCTACGCTTCGGTGGAGCGTCGGGAACGGCCGGAGCTGGTTGGGCTCCCGCTGGCGGTGGGAGGACGCTCCGACCGGCGTGGGGTGATTGCGGCGGCCAGTTACGAGGCACGCCAGTTCGGCGTCCATTCGGCCATGGCTTCCGCGCGAGCCAAGGCGCTGTGTCCGCAACTCCTGATCGTACCGCCGCAATTTGATTTGTATCGCAGTGTGTCTGGCGCTATGCAGGCGATTTTCGCGGAATACACCCAGCTGATCGAGCCCCTGTCCCTCGACGAAGCCTATCTGGACGTCAGTGAGTGCGCGCGCTTCAATGGCAGTGCCACGCTGATTGCACAGGAGATTCGGGCTCGGGTGCGCAGTGAATTGCGCATTACGGTTTCTGCCGGTGTCGCTCCCAACAAGTTTCTGGCCAAGGTGGCCAGTGACTGGGACAAGCCCGATGGCTTGTTCACGATTGCACCAGAGCAGGTGGCGGCATTTGTCCTGCAGCTACCGGTCAGTCGTATCAATGGGGTCGGTAAAGTCACAGCCCGCAAACTGAATGACATGGGGGTGCAAACCTGCGGTGACTTGCAAGGCTTGCCACAGTCCGATCTCCTGCAGCGTTTCGGTAAGTACGGCAAGCGGCTCTACGAAGTGGCCAGAGGGCAGGATGACCGTCGGGTTCAGACCGACCGGGTCCGCAAGTCGATCAGTGTAGAACGCACGTTTTCCGATGATATCGCCGATATGGCAGCTATCACGGCGGCCCTGGATAGTGTGCTCGCAGAGTTGGAGAGGCGATTCATACGCATCGCGTCAGAGTACCAGCCCATCAAACGTTTCGTGAAAATCAAATATCGGGATTTTACCCAAACCACGCTGGAAGAGGCCATGCCCGACAGCGGTCAGCGCTGGGACCGACGCGAAGAATTCCATCGCCTGCTGGCGGCTGCCTGGCCCCGGGGCGCGAAACCGGTGCGCCTGCTCGGCGCCGGTTTGCGGCTGCAACCACTGGCGAGCGATGACAGCCAGCAATTGTCGTTATTTCAGGATTCGCTTCCGATCCCGACTTCGCCCCCCAAAGCCCCCGGCGACATGGAATTGTCCAGCTAGGGACGGTGCCGTGATTGTGCTGAGCTGAACACCAGCGCCCAAACCGTGGTTATGCCAGGGCGCTGACAAAGCGTCGGTCGGAAGTGGCTTTGAGCGCACAGGGCGTGATGCCATAATGCTGTCACCCGTCCATGACGTGTGCCGTGCCTGGCGCAATAACTCGAGGAAGTCGAATGAATCTGTTGTCACCGAAGCCGCCGATTCGTCCCAAGCCCGCATTCAGGCTCGGTGCTTGCCTGGGCGTGGTGCTGTTGTTGCTCACCACCCCCAGCCTCGCGCAACCAACGGCGCTGCGTGGTGAGATCGATCGATACATCGGCCAAAACGGTGTGCGCATGCTGCAGGATTTCCGTCAGTTCCTGAGCCTGCCGAATGTGTCGACGGTGCAGTCTGACATGGAGCGAAATGCCGACTGGATAAGCACGTACGTGGCCCGGCATGGATTTGAGTCGAGAGTCGTTACGGCGGGCCGGTCGCCCTATGTGCTGGCCGAGCGCCGGGTGCCGGGTGCTGCGCAAACACTGCTTATCTACGCCCACTTCGATGGACAGCCGGTGGAGCCGGCGAACTGGTCGACTCCGCCCTTTGAACCCACTCTCAAAAACGGTGACACGGTGTTGGACTGGCAGGATCTGCGCGAGGGTGCGCTGGAAGAGAGCTGGCGGATCTATGCGCGCTCGGCTGGAGACGACAAAGCGCCGCTGATCGCACTCATGCACGCTATCGAGGCGCTGGACGCTGCCGGCGTCCCCCTGAGCGTCAACATAAAACTGATCCTTGATGGTGAGGAGGAATTTGGCAGTCCCACCGTTCAAAAAATACTCGCGGCACACGGTGCGGAGCTGCAGGCCGACCTGCTGTTGTTTTGTGACGGTCCCATGCACCAGAGTGGCCGGCGACAGCTGGTGTTCGGTGTGCGAGGGGCCCTGGGCGTCCACCTCACGGCGTATGGGCCTGCCCGGCCCCTGCATTCGGGGCACTATGGCAATTGGGCCCCGCACCCGACTGACACGTTGATTCGGCTGTTGGTCAGCCTCAAGGATAGCGACGGCAATATTCTGGTGCCCGGTTATCTGGACGAGGTAGTGCCTGTCAGTGATCGTGAAAGAGCGGCGATAGCCGCCATGCCCCCCGTTGATAGTGAGCTTCAGGATGCGCTGTCCCTGGGTCGACTTGAGGGCGGTGGGCAGCGCCTGGAAGAGACCATTATGCGCCCCGCGATCAATATCGTGGGAATCCAGGCCGGAGGCGTAAACAGCCAGGCTCGCAATATTATTGTGCCAATGGCAACGGCGTCACTTGATCTGCGATTGGTGAAATCCCAAACGATTCCCAAGCTGCGCGAGACCCTCGAACGGCACATCAAAAATCAGGGTTTTTTCATCACCCATGAAGAGCCCACCGCAGAACAGCGGCGCAAGAATCCGCGCTTGTTGCGGGTGGAATGGGACAGCGGCTACCCGGCCTACCGCAGCTCAATCGATGGTGAGGCCGCGCGCCGGGTGGCTGCGATCCTCGCCGGCTACGACGGTCAGGCGCCGCTGCTGACCCCGACCATGGGCGGCAGTCTTCCTATTTATCTGTTCGATGCGGCGCTGGAGATGCCTATTGTGTTGCTGCCTATTGCCAATCACGACAACAACCAGCACGGCCGCGATGAGAATATGCGTGTGGGTAACCTGTTTGCGGCGGTGGGGCTCTACGCGGCCCTGCTGGCGGAGTATGGCAAGGAGGCTGATCTGCTGTAGAGTGCCCGCAGCAGAGCACCCGCCGCAGTGGGGTTCTGGGTGACGTCTCAGTCGGAACCCTATTCTGCCAGGCCCGGCCCCGAACCTGACAGAACCTTGTTGGCATACGCGAGCGCGGCTTCTGCGCTGACCCGGGTGCTGTACCCTTCGAGAAACAATTTGCCCACCACCACGCCGTCCGGGTCAATGATAATCATGCCCGGATAGGGGATGCCATAGGCGTTTTCGCCAGGCTGATACCCGTCATTGAGAATGCCCAGGGTCTTGAAAGAGAGCGTATCGACATCGGACAGTATCGGGATAGTAATCCCGTGCTCGCTGGCGAAGGCCTGTTGCTTTGATGGTGTGTCGTAGGTGATAGCCACGAGGCCGATTCCGGCGGCCGCAAACGTCGGTGCGGCTTTGTTCAATTCGATCATCTGCTTCATGCAATAGGGACACCAGTCAAATGAACGGCTGGCCATGAAGACGGTGCCCGACTTGCCGGCGAAGGGTTGGATCAGGCTCACCGGCTGACCCTCGTAGACCGCCTTGATGCCAGGAAACCGCGAACCCAGGGCAGGACCGGGGTCGAATTCGTCATCGTCCTGTTCCACGAACATATCCGAGGTAATGCCGTCGTAGGCCGCTTCTTTGATCGGTTCACGGAAGAGGGCGAAAACGCCTGCAGCCACTGCGAGGATGGCGAGAGAGATCAACACAGGTTTTTTCATAGCGGGCAGCCTGTTTAACTATCGAATTCGGGTTATTGCTCGCGCATACCGTAGCGACCTGGAACGCGCTGTCGCGCCATGACGGTTGGCGGCGGAGGGGATTATAGGCCGAACAGGCTGGCAATGGTAAACGAGTGAGCCCTATCTGCCAGCACAGCGGCAGATCGAGCCGGCATTAACCGCTTCAGTCAAGGTCGATCAGTCTGGATCATCGTCGGCGTCGAAGTCATATTCCTCCGGCTCTGCCGCCTCCAGCTGTTCCATCAGGCTGATGGCAATGGTGACGAAATCGGAGTCAGTGATGATCCCGACCAGTTTGCCGTCCCTCAGCACCGGCAGGCAGCCCAGCTTGTTTTGCTGGAGATGCATGGCGGTGCCGCGCAGGCTTGCGTGCTCATCAATGGAATGCACTGGCGAGGTCATAATAGCAGACAGCGCCACGTGGCGGTCGGGCTCGGCGGTTGATCCGGCAGCAGTGAGGACACTGGAGTCCTCAGCGGCGAGTATGTCGCGCTGGGAAACCATTCCCGCCACCACACCGTTTCCCGTGAGCACAGGAATATGCCGAATGTGATGCTGGGCCATCAGGTTGCGCGCATCAGCGAGGCTATCGTCTGGCCCCAGTGCGTAGGGCTCCCGGGTCATGATGTCGGCGACTGTCAGCATAATCTGTCCCTCATAGCGCCTGGCGAGTGCCAGCGAGACTACAGGCTAATGCTCAAGGACGACTGCTACCTTGATCGTCGTCAAAAAAATGGCGGGCAGCTGCCGAAGCCCACCCCGTGCAGCCAACGACGCCCCGGCCGCCCATCAGGCCAGGCGCCCCACCAGTGCCACGATAGCAGTCTCAACACGCAGAATCCGTGGGCCCAGCGATACCGTGACGCAACCCGCCTGCTGAAGTTTGTCCACCTCATAGGGGATAAAGCCGCCCTCTGGCCCCACGATCAGTACGGTGCCGCTGCCCAGATCCCGGGGGCAGGTCCGGTGGTTACCAGGATGGGCCAACAGGGCCTGCTGGTTGGCCGTCAAGGTGGGGAGCAGGTCCTCTGCGAATGGCTTGAATCGGCGATGACAGACGACACTCGGCAGGATCGTGTCCCGCGACTGCTCCAGACCCAGTAGCAGATAGTCCCGCACCACCGTCGGCTCCAGCACCGGGGTTTGCCAGAAGCTCTTTTCGACCCGGGCGCTGTGGATGAGGTGAATATCGCGCACTCCCAGCTCAGCTGCGCTGCGCAGGATGCGGCGTAACATTTTCGGTCGCGGCAGGGCCATGACCAGCGATAGCGGCAGTTTCGGAGGCGGTTCGGTGTGCAAATCCACAGCGAGCGTCGCGCCGCGGCTACCGAGGGACAGCAGCTCACCGTCACCCGTTAGACCGCCGATTTCACCGACCCGTATCGAGTCACCGGGGACGGCGCCCAGTACCTGTTGCAGGTGCTGAGCTCGGCGTCCGCTGACGGTGATTAATGGCCTGGATCGCGCTGTAGCTAGCGCGACCCGGTCTGGCGCGACCCGGTCTGGCGCGACCCGGTCTTCATTACTGAACAAAAGCAGATTCACCGGGGTCTACCCGGCCCAGAGGTCGTACTCGTCGGCACGGGATACCTCGGCCTCGACGAAATCTCCCGCTTGCAGGTCAGTCGCGCCGTCCAGAAACACCTTGCCATCAATCTCCGGGGCGTCCGCAGTGGAGCGGCCGACCGCGCCGCGCTCATCGACCTGGTCGATAAGAATTTCGATGGTCTTACCCACTTTTGCCTGGAGTTTGTCGCTGCTTATCTGTTGCTGCAGGGCCATAAATCGGTCCCAGCGTTCCTGTTTAACCGCCTCAGGCACCGGATCTGGCAGCTCATTGGCCCGGGCGCCCGCCACCGGCGAGTACTGAAAGCAGCCGACCCGATCCAGCTGGGCCTCTTGCAGGAACTCCAGCAGGGTGTCGAACTCCTGGTCAGTTTCCCCGGGGAAGCCAACAATAAACGTGCTGCGCAAAGTAATATCCGGGCAGATCGCGCGCCAGCTGTGGATACGGTCCAGGGACTTTTCCGCAGCCGCCGGCCGCTTCATGCGCCGCAGGACCTCGGGGCTGCCATGTTGGAAGGGAATATCCAGATAGGGCAGGATCTTGCCGTCGGCCATCAGGGGTAAGATCCGGTCGACATGGGGGTAGGGGTAGACGTAGTGCAGCCGAACCCAGACCCCGAACTCCCCCAGTGCTTCACACAATTCCTGCATGCGGGTTTTCATGGGCCTCCCATTCCAGAAACCGGTGCGGTATTTCAGGTCAACACCGTAGGCGCTGGTGTCCTGGGAGATAACCAGCAGTTCGCGCACGCCGGCCCGCACCAGCCGTTCGGCTTCCTCCATAACATCGCCGATGGGACGGCTGACCAGATCACCTCGCATATTGGGAATGATGCAAAAAGTGCAGCGGTGATTGCAGCCTTCGGAGATTTTTAGATAGGCGTAGTGGCGCGGTGTCAGCTTGACTCCCTGGGGTGGGACCAGGTCGGTATAGGGGTCGTGCACCGGCGTGTGGGGCACCCAGTCATGGACCGCGGTCACGACCTCCTCGTAGGCTGCGGGCCCGGTTACACTCAGTACACTGGGGTGGAGGTCACGGATAGCCCGGGCGTCCTCGCCCTTGCCCATGCAGCCGGTGACGATCACTTTACCGTTCTCGCTCAGGGCCTCGCCGATGGCATCCAGAGACTCCCGTTTGGCGCTGTCGATAAACCCGCAGGTGTTGACCACCACCACCTCGGCATCTTCATAGGTGGGCACGATCTCGTAGCCGTCCAGCTTCAGCTGGGTCAGGATGCGCTCGGAGTCTACCAGCGCCTTGGGGCAGCCGAGGGACACAAAGCCGACTTTGTTGGAAGGTTTAGTCATGGGTAGGGATGAATAGCCGTGAAATTGACAGCAAAACAGTATACCTCAGAGAGGGTCAGTCAGTCCTGCGCCCGACCCGCGCTTCCGTTTTGTCGACTCATCGCCGGTAACGCTCTGTTGGTCGTATCCGGGGCTGTTGGGGGGATAAAGATACGCCGGAGCGGGTCATAATGTGCGGCAACAGGCTGTGAGTAGGCCGTAAGAATAATTGCAGGAGGACCGACATGAATTTTCGCAGCAACAGACAACTTCGCATATCCGGACAAACGACCCTGATAGCAATGGCGTTTTGCTTGATCAGCGCCGTGGCCACAGTGGCTGGGGGCTTACCCGGCACTGGTCCACAGGGGGATCTGCGCCAGGCTCTTGATCAGCAACCCGCCCGGCAATCGTGGGATAACAAGAACGAACTCTTGTTGTGTGCGGTATCACGTGGGTCTTCAGCGGGCTGACGTGGCCTCTGCTGGGATAAGGTGTGGCCTGTTGTGGGATAAACAGCCGCGTAACGTCTCAGACCTCCTATCGCAAGAGCGCAGAATCCGGGGTGGGTAAGTGGCTTGACCGGAGGGCTTTGCCGTTTTCTGGCTTGCCTCAGATCTGGCAGGCGGAGACTATGTCGACGTTGCTCTGCTCCCGTTCGGCATACCGATGTGAAGGCTCCCAGCCTGCTGCCAGTTCCGCATCGCTGGGGTTGCCACTGTGAACCTCGGTGCTCTGGTACGCAGCGAGATACTGCGTGGTGTCCAGAGCTGGCTCGCCGGGATCAAGGGTAGTGAGCGTGCTTTCGGTTGGGCTATGCACGATGTGCCGCAGCCCATAGCGAGCAAACAGCGAGGCCAGCTGCTGGCTGGCGCGGTCGACTTCGTACTTGCTGGTAAATGCGGCGGCCACCGGGAGTGTGGCCAGCGCGGCGATAAAAGCGAGCAGTGCACAGGCAATTCGGGTGCCGGCAAAGTCCGATGGCCACAGGATTTCGCTGGCAATCGCTGTCCAGATCAGCAGTCCACAGGCGGCCGTGACCAGCCAGTCGTGATAATCCGAGACAATCTGCCGCCAGCAGTGGGCTCGCGACCGGTGCAGGCTGATAAGCAGCCCGATCTCTGCTGTCTCCTCGGGGCTGTGGTGGTAGCCGAACATGATGACCTCCGCAAATAATACGCTCGGTCTAGCCTAGTGTCAGCAGAGGCCTTCGGCCCAGCGATAACTCGACTTTTCGGGAGAAAATTGGGCCGCAAATGAGTGTGTCTGACTTTGCTGCGCCTGCCTCGGCAGGCGGGGAAACTCCGCGATCCCGGGCGGGGCGGGCTCTCAGCCCGGCCGGTACCAGATGGGAGAGCTCCAGGCGCGCTCTTGCAGCGTGCTGGGTAGATCTGAACGAGGTGCTACACCGGCTCGGATGGCGTCCCATGTGGACCAGCGGCATACCGGATTCTCGAGTATTCGCACATAATAAAAGGCCTCCTGCTCGGGGCTGAAATTCGGGTCATGCCACAGGGTTTTCAGTTCGCTGGCGCCGCTATTGGCCCGTATTGAGCAGTCGCTGAGATCGACGGAGGCGCCGTTGTCCGGGCAGCGTCCGGTAGCCGAGTCCACCGCCATTCCCCCGGCGCAAGCGACGTCATAAATACGCTCCCGGTGTTCCCCGTCTTCCAGATACCCCTTGATCACCTGCGCTCGCTGCAGAGGCGCTCCCTGAGGGTCGGACAGGGCCCAAACGAGAAATGCCGGGGCACTGCCCTGCTGGGCCGCCAGGTCGCTGCCCATGGGCACTCCGCCCGCATAGGCGGTTTGCAGCAGGTCATCCCTGTCCAGCATGGCCGCTTCAAGTTCATAACTGGCGAAGAAGCGAACCCGAATACGTGGGCCGGTAGTCGCAAAGGTCTCTTTACGTCGAAAAGCCGCATAAATCGACTCCCGGGTGTTGTCCTCCGCCCAGACTCCCGCAAGGCCGGAGGCCGACCAGTATTCGAACGATGAACCCTCCATATAGGTTTTGCCATCGACCTTTTTGAGCAGCCCGGGATCGAGAAACCGCAGCGCGGTGCCGTACAGAAAGGACGCGGGAACCGACCCCCGTAACTCCGGGGTGCCGTCCAACATGCCGGCCTTGGAAAAGAAGGTCTCCTCGTCCTGTGAGATCGCCCCGGTGTGGGTGTCGCTGGAGCCTATCAGGCCAAATTTATAGGGGTTTTCCACCCCGTTGCTGGCGATAGCCAGACCCCGCAGATAGGCGTCTCGAGCGTAACTGCCCGGGGGATCACTGGGCAGCTTGGTGGCTACTCGGTAGGGTGCGATCTCAAAATTGGCCCATTCATCATTCTTTGACAGCAGGGGATGGGTATCGGAGGTGCCCTTGACCTGGGTCACCTCAACCAGCGGCTCATTGCGGAGGCGCTGGTCAGCGTAGCGGTCATCGATGGGCTTGCCGGCCCAGTCTTCCAGTTTGAACATCTGCCCGTTGGAACCGTTGGAGTTATGGGGGATGGCCAGGCTCTCTATGCCCTGGGCGCGCAGTGTATCCATCCAGTCCCACAGACCTTCGGGATTCTGTGAGTTGAACCGCGAAAATGGCGCTGCCGGTAAACGGTCAGTATCCCGGAAAATCACGTTGCGGTGCAGATTGCCCCGTGTGTCGGTCGAGGAGGTGTACTCGAATGCGGCAAAGGTAGTGAACGTGCCCGGCACATAGGCCTCGTTGGCGGCACGGACACTATCGCGCCAGGCCGAGCGACTAACCGCATTGACGATAGTGGTATCAATACTGCCATCGAGCAGCCCCGCCAGCGCTTCAGGAACAAAACGGGCAAAGGCCTCCGCCCGACCGGGCAGGCTGCTACTTCCCATATTGTCAGGCGAGTTAATGGCGTGCAGCGGCTGCGCCACGCGATAGCGGGAAAACTCGGTGCCTGTGTCCGCAGCCTCCTTGACCAGGCCCAGAAACATCGCGTGGTCCGTCACGGCGTAGAAGTCCAGTGCCTGACGCAGCTGTACCTCGTAGCCGCTGGGATGCTTGAGCGCATCACCGCGGGCGTAGCGGTAGGCATCGTCCGGAGTCGCTGTGGTGCCGAAGGCGTAGGCGTCAAAGGAGTAGCCAGTGTGCACATGCAAGTCGCCAAAATAGGCGTTGCGCTCGGGGTTAGGCGGCGTCCCGGTGGTGATTATCCCCTCGTCTACTGGCAGCAGTCTGACGCGGCCTTGTGCCGCTCCGGCCAGGCCAACACTCTCATCGGTTTGCCTCGCGTCCATGGAGTCGCCGCTGCAGCCCGTGATCAGCAGAGAGAACATAATGATGGCAATGGTTCGGTTATGGTTCGGTTGATGGTTCGGTTGGTCATGGGCCGGCCCTGAATTATGATGATGCTGCAACGGTCTGGATCATAGGAAGCGTGGGGCGGTGCGTCCAGTTCCATGCTCTGTATTGACCAGAAGTTCATCACGCGGAATTTGAAGCTATGTCAGTGCATATTGAACAGAAGGATCGGATCACCCTGGTTACCCTGTCGCGGCCGGAGGTGCGCAACGCAGTTGATGGGCCCACCGCGCGGGCGCTGGCCGATGCGTTTCGCCATTTCGACGAGGACGATCAGAGCGATGTCGCGGTGTTCCATGGCGCCAATGGCGTGTTTTGTGCCGGCGCCGACCTCAAGGCAGTCGCTACCGGAGTGGACAGTAACCCGGTTGCGGCGCAGGGCGATGGACCGATGGGGCCATCACGCCTGCAGCTGACCAAGCCGGTGATCGCGGCGGTGGCGGGGCACGCTGTGGCGGGAGGCCTGGAATTGGCCCTGTGGTGCGACCTGCGGGTGGTGGAGGAGAGCGCTGTGATGGGGGTGTTCTGTCGGCGTTGGGGGGTCCCGTTAATTGATGGCGGCACTGTTCGTCTGCCGCGGCTGATCGGCCATAGCCGAGCCATGGATCTTATTCTCACCGGCCGTGCGGTTGGCGCAGAAGAGGCGCTCGCCATGGGGCTGGCCAACCGGGTGGTGCCCGACGGCACTGCGCTGGAGGCTGCCCTGGCCCTGGCTCGCGATCTGCTGCGGTATCCCCAGGCTTGTTTGCGATCTGATCGCCTCAGCGCTTGCGAACAATGGGGCTTGTCGGCGGACGATGCCCTGGCCAATGAATTTGAACGGGGGGTGCGGGTGATAGAGTCGCTGGAGACCGTAACCGGAGCGACACGCTTTGCTGCGGGCAAGGGCCGCCATGGCGATTTCGACCAGATCTGAGAGTCTGCAGAGTATAGCTCCGGGCTGGTTAGCTCCGGGCTGGCCAGCTCCGGGCAGGGTGGGGTTAGAACCGCTTTGACTCAAGGCCACTGTAAGTGCGCACGCGCAGCTCCTTGCGCAGCAGCGCGGCGAGCTTAAGGCAGTCGTCACGGTTGAGAAACTCGCCGACGCTAACCCGCTGGTGGCGATTGTGGACGCTGAGCTCCGGACCATCCCAGGGATGCTTCTCGGGGGTGATGGCGAGCCCGCTATCATCGCGGGTAAAAGTCCAGCTTTCGCGGGGGGCATAGAAACCCTTGTCTATGCGAACGGCTTTTTCGCTCAAGGTGATGACATGCCGGTACTGCAGTTTCCAGTTGACGTAATACAGGGAAGCACCGAGTACCAGCAGTTCCAACCCCGCGAAGGGCAGAATCGGCCACGCCCCAAGCAGGGCAAAACCGGTCGCCGCGCCCAACGAGGGCACCGCCAGCATCAGCAGCACCAGCTTGTTGGTGCGCCAACTGGCGGAGCAGTTTGGCTGAGCGATGATTCTAAGGCTCAGTTGATTGCGGGTACTGGTGACCACGGCTTACTCCCTATGAGAGTCCGGCTGTGCAGATGGTTCTCTGTGCCGGGTGTTATTCTAGCCAAAAATCCGGCCCTCGCCCAACAGGTCCTGAGACAGGGGTAAGTAGCAGATGAAACAAGCAATGTTGGTGGAGCCTGCAGAGCTCGCGGAGCGGGACGACTGCGTGCTGCTGGACTGTCGGTTTTCCCTGCCAGATCCCGCCGCGGGACGCAGTTCCTACCTGGCAGGACATATACCCGATGCGCACTACCTGGACCTCAATGCCGACCTCTCCGGGACGCCGGGAATTCACGGGGGGCGCCACCCCTTGCCCGGGCCCCAGCGCTTTGTCCGCACACTCGCAGGGCTCGGTATCGGCCCGGAGACAGCCGTTATCGCCTACGATGATTCCCGGTTCGCCTTTGCCGCCCGTCTCTGGTGGATGATGCGCAGCCTGGGCTTCAGGCCGCCACGCTTGCTCAATGGGGGTTATCAGGGCTGGCTCGCGGCGGGGGGAGTGCCACAGGTAACCCTTCCCACCCCCGTGCCAGTGCCTGTTGAGGGGGTCTCCGACGCGTATCGGTGGCGGTGTGATAGAGAGGGCTTACGCCGGGCACAGGCCCGCGGTGCGGTTGTGGTGGATTCCCGGGAGGAGAGGCGTTATCTGGGCCTGGAGGAACCCGTTGATCCGGTAGCCGGACATATACCCGGGGCGGTAAATAGACCCTGGCTGGCCGTCACGGATGACAGCGGTCGGATGTGCGGTGGCGCCGAACTGGCGGCGCACTGGGCTGACATTAGCGCGGCTGAAGAGGTCGTCGTCTATTGCGGCTCCGGAGTAACGGCCTGCGTTAACCTCTTTGCACTGGCCCTGTTGGGACGGGACGAAGCAAGCCTTTACGCGGGCAGCTGGAGCGACTGGTGCAGCTGGTTGTAGGGCGCGCGAATCGGGGCCTCGAGCGAGGGCTTGCTCAGGGCGGGGTGCGGCAGGCGACCGCATCGACTTCGACCAACCATGCCGGATCGACCAGCTGTGTCACATAGACCGCGGTTGACGCAGGGCGGTGATCGCCGAGGTATTTAATGCGTGCATTTCGCACCGCCTGTCCATCCTGCCCGGCTACTATGAAGGTGGTCAGTTTGATGATGTCGGTGGCTGCCAGGCCCTGTGATTCAAGCAGGGAAATAATATTGTAAAAGACAAGTTCTGCCTGGTCGTCGATAGTCACAGGGGCTGCGCCGTGAATATCCACACCCAGTTGGCCCGACAGGTACAACAACTCTGAACCGGCGGGTACGGTGACGATATGGCTGTAGAGGCCCAGGGGCGCCACTACATTGTCGGGGTTTATAAATTGCACAGACAGCTCCCGATGCGTTTATCCTTTGATGCGTAAGCGCACTGTTTACCCGGTAGCCACAGAGTTGTTCCCCTCTGACCGTTCATTGGTGGTCATATGGCCAGGCATAGGTGCAGGCGATGCGCCATGCATCATCGCGCTCTGTCCAGCAGCAAAGATAGAAGCTGCCAAAGTCGCTTGTGCCGCCACCGGTATCCAGCGTCCAGTTGATAGTCACCTGGCTTCCTGCGGGCCCGAGCGACTGGAACCGGGTCAGCGTGAAACTTGAGCTCTGGTAGCCCAGTGCTGTCAGACGGTCGAATTGACTGACGATCTCGCGCTCCAGAGAGGCCCGCGTTTGCGCCACTCTCTGGCCGCTGGTGTCGCAGATAAGTGCCGGAAGCACATAGAATTTTGCGACCGAGGGCGCCGAAAAACGATCGTAAGCGTCCTGGTAGGCTGAAAAAAACTGCGCTGCTGTCGCTCGATCTCTCATAACGGGCTCTCCCTGTCCGCCGCGGATATGTTCCAGGTTCGCCGCCAGTCCGGCAAGCGTTTGCAGGCGCCTTTTTTGCCCCAGTGCTATTGTCGCGTTGATGTTACGTCAAGCCCGGCATTCCAGCATCGCTAGCGCACAAGCATCCAGGCCCTGGCGTCATCGACTTCGTTAAACGGGTAGCGTCTGACAGAGGCCGGTAGCGGCCTGTTGTGGGTGCTGGCTATTGTGACCTTGCCCAATGTGACCTTGCCCGGCACCAAGCTTAGTATAGACGGAAAAGCAGGGTGTCTGGAGTGTGGGTTGCGCACTGTTGCAGACCTCAGGCCCAACCCATTTCCCGCATGGCCCAGGGAGCATTCCAGATCTTGGTGAGCCCACTGACCTTGCCGCTATCGTCTACCGTGATGGCGTATACGTAGTGGCTGTGGGTTTCCTTGCCGGTGGCGGGCACCGGGCCGCCGTCACCCACGTGTTTACCATTGAACGTGGCGAAATAGAGCGCTGTGCGGGTGCTCTCATCCCAGGCGGCATTGTGGAGGTCATAGCTGCAGCCGTGCAGGGGGCCGTGACCAAGATCGGCCATCCAGTTGCAGTAGGCTTCGACGGTGGTGAGCTCGGCCACGGGTTCACTCTGGGCCGTGAAATGCGCATCCGGGGCCACGTATTCCTGACAGCCTTTCCACCCTTGCAGCCCTTCACAGGCATGAAAAAAAGCGGTGGCGGTTTCAAATGGGGTCATGGTGTTCTCCTTGAGTGGCTAATTCAGCTAAGCTTGAATCGGCAGTGACTGGGTTTAGAGGTGTGGTGAAAGTCAAAACAGTACGACATGCGTCTGGCCAGGTCTATAGCGGTTGAAGCGCGGGGCTTTACAATGGCACTCTGCCTATCCCCCCCTGATGGATACAAACATGGAGTATGCCTCATACCTGGTGGCCCTGCTGGCCACGGTAACTTTCTCGATTACCGGCGTGCTCGCAGCCAGTCAGGCGAGAATCGATCTCTTCGGGGTCATCGTGGTGGGGTTTGTGACCGCGGTCGGGGGTGGCACGCTGCGAGACGTTATTCTCGACGTGCCAGTGTTCTGGATTGCCGATGCCAGCTACCTGCTGGCCGCGGTATTGGCCGCTGCTTTGACGTTTCTGCTGCGCGACCTGATCAACCGGCGCTATCTGCTACTGCTGTACCTGGATGCCTTTGGCGTCGCTCTGTTCGCTGCTTCGGCTGTCAACAAGACCCTGTCACTGGGGCTGACCAATTCTCACGCGGTGGTCATGGGGGTTATGACCGGAATCGGGGGTGGCATCGTCCGTGACTTGCTGACTGGGCGCCCGACCCTGGTGATGTCCCGGGATCTTTACGCAACACCGATCCTGCTGGGGGTGAGTGTTCAGTTAGTGCTGCTGGCGGGCGCTTGGGTGGGACCTGCAGTGGCCTCTCTGACCGGAGGCCTGATTATCTTTCTGGGCCGCGCAGCGGCTATTCGCTACCACTTGCAGATGCCGGGTTTTCTGGTCTTCAATGCCGGGGACTAGCGAGGTGGCGTCGCAGCCTCATGGCACTCATCGGCGATTCAAGAGAGGAGTTTTATGATTGAAGCAAGAGCGGTCAAGACGGTAGCGGATGCCAGAGCGATCGTCACTGAGCGAGGTCTGGACCACGTCAAGATCGGGCTGTTCGATATTGATGGTGTCATGCGCGGTAAATACCTCAGCGCCGCTAAATTTCTTTCTGCATTGGAGGGCGGGCTGGCATTTTGTGACGTCGTGCTGGGTTGGGACTCCAACGATCAGCTCTACGAGGGCGAGGGGGTCACCTTGACCGGCTGGCACACGGGCTACCCCGATGCGCCGGTGAGAATTTTGCCGGACAGTTGCCGCGAGCTGCCCTTCGAGCCCGGTATGTTGTTGTTTCTCTGTGAGTTTTCCGGTGCCGCGGCGGCGGTGTGTCCGCGCAAGGTCTTACAGCGTGTTCTGCAGCGTGCAAAAGGGATGGGGCTTGAGGTTCTGGCGGCGTTTGAGTACGAATTTTTTCTGTTCCGTGAGACGCCAGATTCAGTGCGCGAAAAAGGCTTTCGAGATCTGCAACCCCTGACCCCGGGCTATTTCGGCTACTCGATGCTGCGCAGTACGGTTTATGCCGATCTCTATCACAGCCTGCTGGAACTCGCCCGAGAGATGGACTTTCCGATCGAGGGCCTGCACACCGAAACCGGTCCGGGCGTTCTGGAGGCGGCGATTGCCTACGACGAGGCCGGCACCGCGGCAGACAAGGCGGCTCTTTTTAAAACGTTTACCAAGGTCTGGGCCCAGCGGAGGGACCTGATGGCGACGTTCATGGCAAAGTGGTCCAACGACTACCCGGGTCAGTCCGGGCATATCCACCTGTCACTGCGCGACCTGCAGGGCGCGCCGCTCTTCCATGACCCGCTGCAGCCTCACTCCATGAGTGCAATGCAACGACACTTCATCGCCGGCCAGCAACGCCTGATGCCGGAACTGACAGCGATGTTTGCTCAGACGGTCAATGCATATACACGCCTGGTGCCCGGCTTCTGGGCCCCGACAGACGCCACCTGGGGGGTTGAAAACCGCACCACGGCTTTACGGGTCATTCCAGGTCAGCCCAAATCACAGCGGGTAGAGTTTCGTCTGGGCTCGGCAGATGCCAACCCTTACATTGCTCTGGCCGCCGCGCTGGGAGCTGGCCTTTACGGCATCGAACAGGCGCTCGAGCTCGGGGATCCGGTGACCGGTAATGCATACGAGCAGCCTCAGCCTGGCGAACTGGCACTGGCCACCGACCTGGAGAGCGCCGCCGCCGCGTTGCGCAGCTCCGGCGTTGCCCGTGAGCTGTTTGGCGATGCTTTTGCGGATCACTATGCCGCCAGCCGTGAGTGGGAGTGCCGGGAACACCGCCGGCACGTCAGTGATTGGGAACTGGCCCGGTACTTTGAGGTTATCTGAGGCCATTTGCCCAGCTTGCGTGTTTGCCTCTCGATACGGAACGTGATCATGGACATGCAGTTATTGCAAGGCAGCTGGCATTACCCCAGCAGTATCATGGCTGGCGCGGGTCGAGCCGACGGGCTGGCCGGTGCCTGTGAGTCCCGGGTATGCAGGCGCCGCTGTTGGTGACCGACCCGGGACTCGCCCGGCTGAGCATCGTTGAGACTGCTGTGACAAACTGTCGCCGGGCCGGACTCAGAATTGCAGTGTTTGACCAGATCAGTGCCAATCCTCGTGGCCTCGAGATCAGTGCCGGGGTTGCAGCATTTCGCGCTGGCAACCACGACGGCGTCATCGCCTTCGGTGGCGGGTCGGCGCTGGATGCTGGGAAAGCGGTGGCACTGATGGTCGGGCAAACCGGCGCGTTGTGGGACTATGAGGACGTCGGTGACAACTGGCGGCGCGTGGATGAAGCGCAGATGGCAGCGGTGGTTGCCGTGCCTACCACGGCTGGCACGGGGTCGGAGGTGGGCCGCGCGTCGGTGATAACCGATAAAATCCACCCCGGCAATGCAAGCGAATCATTTTTCATCCGGCCATGCAGCCCAACGCGTCATACTCGATCCGCTGTTGACGGTGGGGCTGCCGCCGTCGTCTCGACCGAGCCACCGGTATGGATGCCCTGTCGCGCACAATCTGGAGGCTCTGTGCGCTCCCGGGTATCACCCCATGGCAGAGGGTATCGCAATGGAGGGCATAAGACTGGTCAAGGAATATCTGCCGCGCGCCGTCACCGAGGGTACTGACCTGGAGGCACGAATGCAGATGCTGACCGCCTCTGCGATGGGTGCAACGGCATTTCAAAAGGGGCTGGGGGCCATGCACGCGTTGGCGCATCCTTTGGGCGCCCTGTACGACGCCCACCACGGGCTGTTGAATGCGGTCCTGATGCCTTATGTACTGCAGGCAAACCGCAGCGCGGTCGCAGTCCCCACCCGCCGCCTGGCGCGCTTTATCGGTCTGGAACGAGCCGATTTTGATGGCCTGCTGGCCTGGGTGTTGGCGCTGCGCGAGCAGCTTGGCATCCCCCATAGTTTGTCGGAACTGGGTATTGCGGGGAACGAGGCGGAGCGTGTGGGTTGCATGGCAGTGGCGGACGCCGCGGCAGCGGGCAACCCGATTCAATTCACTGCTGAGGAATATAGCGCGCTGTTTCTTGCCGCGGTCAGAGGAGAGGTGCCCTAGGGCACCTCTGAATAATGGCAATCGCGCTCAGCGGAGCCCTGAAGCGTTCAGAGCAAGGCGCGTCGCGCAGGTAATGGCCGTAACCCTTGGCAAGCGGCGCAACGCGGATCTGGACGCTTCAGGGCCCGCCCTGCGGGGCTTTCAGGCAAACCCGCACTCGACGTTGCCACTTTTCGACAGGCAACCAGCCTGCCTTCAAAGCGGCGCCTTGATTGCGAATCTGCCTGAAAGCCTGAGCGCATTGCCATTATTCAGAGGTGCCCTAGAAGTCCGCGGGACTTTCGCCCTTGATCCAGTCGCCGGTGGCAGGGTGCTCGAAGGCCAGCGTTGTGGCGTGCAAAAGGAGTCGGTCTGCCATGTTCAGCGCCGCCTTGTGTGCGTACAGATCGCAGCCCAGTATGGGGTGTCCGATAGCGCTCATATGAATCCGCAGCTGGTGGGAACGACCGGTCACCGGTAACAACTCCAGCCGGGTCCGGTCCGCCCGGCGTTCCAGCACTCGATAACGGGTCAGTGCCGACTTGCCCCGGTCGTGGCATATGAGCTGGCGCGGACGGTTGGACCAGTCAGTCGCTATGGGGAGGGTGATTTCCCCGACGTCATCCACCACGGCACCATAGACCACCGCATGGTAAGACTTCTGGACCCGGCGTTCCTGAAATTGGCGAGAGAGCGAGGCGTGAGCGGCTTTGCAGAGCGGAATCACCATAATGCCCGAGGTATCAAGATCCAGGCGATGTACCATGCTGGCGCTGGGGAACTCCCGCCGGAGCCGGGTGATCAGGCAATCCCGGTTAAGTGGATGGCGCCCGGGAACACTGAGCAACAGGTCCGGCTTGCGCACCAATAAGAGGTGCTCGTCGCGATGCACCAGGATGATCGGTTCCTCGCTATGAGGAACCAGATAGGGTGGGAGCTCGTTCATGGCCGGCAGTTTACGTGAAATACCCCGGATCGCCACTGTTGCTGCGAGTTGCTGATGACCGCAAGACGGCGCAGCCTGAACGCCGCTCGGGGGCATGGGTTCCCGCATGGGTGTCTCAGGGATAGGTCTCGTGTAAACCCTCTATGCAGCGCCTTACGCCGATTTCGGGGTCGAATAGGGAAGACATCACCTGGCGCCGGTTTTTACCGTGTCTGGGTCGCTTGAGAGAGATATGCACCCAGCCGGAGTTGGGCCCGTTGGCGTTGTGGTAGCACTCGCAGATGATCTGATCGTATAGCGGCAGATTCTCGGCCGCCCAGCGCGCCAGGACAATCGTTGGCACGCCGATCACCTCGATATCGGCAGCACTGCCCTGGGTGTGCTGGCTGGCGCTTATCCAGCTGCTGGGCTTGCGTTTCATGACCCGGTCCAGTGCCTGGCTGCGGTAGACACTCTTGGGCGTAAGTGGGCCAAACTCGTTGCGGATCGGCTGCAGGGTTTTGCGTACCAGGTAAACCGCAGCCATCAGCTCTTCCTGGCTGGAAAACTGGTTATCTATTTCCCAGCGCTCGGCGAGGTCGGAGCGGGTCAGTTCGTAGGCCCGGAAGTCCGGTGCAATCTTGTCCAGAGGTCTCAGCTGGGAGAGCTTCAGCTGCCTGAGGCTCTGATGAGAGCGATCGGTGGGTTCGCTGTCTGCAGGTTGTTTGTTCACAGGTGTCTCCCGGTAACGCGCCGTGTCTCGCTGGTCATGACAAGGCGTTGCGAATATTGGAAATGGCTGTTCTGGCGGACTCGATCTCAATGGCCGCACATTGGTCCACCAGGAAGTCGAGGTGTTCTATCACCGAAGAGAAGGCCCGGGGGCTGGCCCCTCGACGGCCGGCTTCGCGGTAAAGTTCGGTAATCCGGCTGCAGGCCTGTTCCACTTCGCTGACAGTGAGGGTTGGTTTGCCCGACAGTAGATCGACAAGCAGATGCACCAGCTGGCAATCGGGTTCTCCGACCGCGTCCCAGAAGTTCGGCGAGCGGGCATTCAGTTCTCGAGCCACCCTCGCCAGCTCCTGCGATCTTGCCTGCATGGGTTGACGCCAGCTGTCGTCAGCGCTGGCGTGGTGGCGAGCAAAGACGGACGCAAAGGCCCAGTTGGTGAACGCATAGGGTTTTTCCTCCTCGTGCAGCTCCAGGGACTGTTTGTAGTATTGCTCCATGTTGATCAATGCTTCCATACGGGCCCCGTTAGAGGTGCTGAGCCAGGCCAGTCTTTTACAGGCACTGCCGAGCAGATTCAGCCGCTCCGGGGTGGGCGCGCGCTGGTTGATCAGGTCCAACTGCAAAATAGCGGCCTCGACCGTTTCGATAAGCTGATAGCGCTCACTGTCCACCTCGTCGCTGGAACCGAGTTTACGCACCTGCTGCCAGCGGTTGGACGCCAGTCTGACCCGAAAATTGGCGCACTGTTCAACCGCCCTGACCGGACAGTCGCCAATCTTGGCGTGCATAGCCCTCTCCAGCCATTCAACGGCCTGATCCCAGGCGTTTACCTCGCCCCAGGCGAAGCCCACCGCAGCGGCCACATCCGCGCGCTGCTGCCAGTTGTGACGCTGGATTTCCGGTACCCGATTCAGCAATTGGTTGATTTCCATTGCCATGGTGCGGGTCGAGTCTTCGACGTCCTGGCCGATGGTATCCTTGGTTCGCATGCCGATGTTGGCGGCCAGGTTTTCGAGCGCAGCGACCAGCTGTGCCGGTGAATGATACTGCGGCGGCACCCGCGACGATGTCTGACTGCTCCCGGCAAACAGCCGAAAACCCGGATCACCGTAACACTGGTAGGCCCCCCAGGTATTGACCTGCCGATAACGGGACCAGGTCTCCCTGCGCGCCATCTGGGCGGCATCACCGAAGGCCTCGCCGGCCAGCAGGTGGCGGTAAAAACTGTCCGCAAAGGCGCTGGCGGCGTTGTCTTCTACCGCCCAGCCGGCAGCGATAACCGCTTTCACCCCCATGTTGATGAACTGTACCCCCGAAATTGGCCGCCATGTGGCCAAAACGTCGTGGTTCGCTGGTCGTGGTCTTGCCCAGATGGCAGCAGTTGATAAACACCACCTCGGGCACATGGCGCATCTGTTCGACGTCACCCGGCGTGAGCAGTCGGTTGCGACCGATGATCATGCCAGACAGACGCGGGCCCGGATGGTCGCCAGCGCTCAGCTGCAGATGGCGCCCCGTCCCGGGCTCCTCTATGAGGAATTCGTGTTCGCCATGACCCGCCAGGTGCAAAATCCGCCAGGGGCTGCGGTGCAGGGCGTTAACGATCACTTCTGTACTGGCGTCGATACAGTCGGTTACAGAGTAACTCGCTGACATCAGCCGTTCGGTAACGGCTTGCGCTTCCTTGCGAGCACCGGGCAGGTCGGGGAACAGTCCCCAGTCGTCCAGATCCGGATTGCCGACGACGAGGGCGAGTTTTTCCGTGGCGTGCCGGGGATGGGAGCGAAACCGGGGTGTTTTCAACTGCCTGACCAATCCGGCGCCGACCGCAAGTGGCTCTCCACTGGGACCCCAGCGATCTTCAAGCAGTTCCCACGGGTAACGGGCCGAGGACTCATCGACCAATAACACGCGGTCGTTCATCTCTGGCGCAACTTCTTTCAGGCGGTTGGGCAACAGCATTTCGAACAGGGTTTTGGCGTCTTCACTGTTGTGCCGCGGTGCACTGGGAAGCCTGGCGGATAAATTGATCCGCCAATTGCAGCTGGCCGGTCGCATGGGTGACCTCGATACGTGCCAGGCCGGTAGCGGCGAGAAAGCGCAGTCCGCTGCCGTCTTCCTCCTCGACAATTTCCAAACGCTGCCACCAGCCCGGGGCGGGCTCGATCAAGGCCCTGCGCAGGCCGCCCTGGCCCGATTGAATCACCTGTTCAGGCCACACCACTGCGTCGGCCAGACGTTCGGTCCGCCAGTACGCTATTGATTTCCTTGGCGGCCATCAGGGCGACGTCTTCGTAGATATCGATAAACTCAATATGCTCGATAAGTGCCTGATTGGCGATGCCGGCATCGATCAGTTGATCGTTCGCGGTTACGGCCGCGCGCAGGATAACCTCCACGCAATCCCCAACAGGCAGCCCACCCGGTCCAGAACCAATCAGCACGCAGCTCAGATTGGCGGCTCGTTTTTCATTGGCGGGTCCAAAGCGTTCATCAGGCCAGCGCGATACCTGCAGGGCATAGTCCACCAGTGCCCGGCGAATCCCGGATTCCAGTGAACCCGGGGAGAGTTGTCCTACCTGACCCATGCCGACCACCAGCGCACCGGCCGGCTTGCCCCGCAGCTTGTCATTGAAAAACAGGGCATGGGTGTCCTGCGCGCCGGGGTAGAGCCCGAGCTCATGGCGTTGAGCCAGCACATTGTCCAGCCGCAGATTCAATGCCGACTCTGCATTCACGATAGTGTCACCCAGGTAGTGGCCCACCATCACCGGGAATTTGGCGTAGGCGAGGTTGCCGTGGGTGATCTCGATTTCGATCACCGGTGTGACCGGGCGGTTATCGGTTGTCTGTGCGGGCCTGGCACCGCCAAAGCTGAAGTGGCTCACACCCTGCTGATCCGGGATGTCGTCGGTGACTGGCATGGACGGCAGGGGGAACAGATCTGGCTCACCCTCAGCTGCGCGGGAGCGCGACGGGGGTGAGCTCAGCAGCTTGCCGGTGGTACCCGTGTTCAGCAGCTCCAGATACCCGGAGAAGGCCTCGGTTTGCGAGCACAGCGCATCGTGCGCGGTGTTCTCGACGTACCACATGGGCACGCCGGGTAGTTCGCCCGACCGCCAGGTGACCGTGCCGTCACCTTCGCGCACGGCCAGATACTCCAGCCGTTGCCCCTGATCACTGTCCGCGCGCCGGTCGATAAACCGGTAATCGGCAACGGTCGCAGCCTGGTGTCCGGCGACATAAATCATGTAGCGGGAGTCCGGGGGCGAGTCCTTGAGCAGACTCCAGGTCGTCTGCGCCTTACGCAACACGCCTTCGGTAGGGGTGCGCCATCGGGCACGGGTGGTGTCCTTGATGCCTTGCCAGCGCGACCGTTGGCTAAAATCAGGCCCGTCTTCATCAAAGGGCAAAAGCTCGACCAGGCCGGGATACTTGCGCACCAGGTTGACGATGTCCGTGCTGCTCTGCGTGAGGTCAAGCAGGCTCAACTTGGCCTGCGTCGGATTGTGCCCGGTCAGCCAGCGCACTGCCTCGTAGGAGCCCCGGTTGGGCGTGCCCAACATCAGCAGACGGCTATTAGGCAAGGCGGTAATGCGACGCCAGACGGCTGCTCCCCGGCGACTGTCAGCAATCATGGCTCTGGCCACCAGACCGCCCATGGAATGGGCAACAATATGCACTGGCTGCCGGTTGTGTTCTGCCTCCGGCAGCCATGCCTCGAGCTGATCAGCCAGTTGTGTCGCCGCGTCGCGCACAGAATGGCGCCAGTCATAGGGATGGATGTGTACCCGATGGGTGCGCGCCAGTCGCTCCAGCAGAGGGCCGTAGAAGTCATCCAGCAAGTCTGTTGCCGAGACGGTTTGGGCATCGATGTCCAGGTCTTTCAGCCCGCCCCGCAACAGTGCCCAGTAGTTCAGCCAGACGGCACTGCCGCGTACTTCAAGTTGGCTGCCCATGGTACCCGGCACTACCACTGCCAGTGGCCTGGGCTCGCTGGACGCGCGGCTGCGCTCTACCGCCGCGCGCCACCGTGGCTGCTCATGGCCGGCCTCGGCAAGGGGTTGAAATATGCGCTCGTTGGCATCGTCTACCCGGGTGAGCCCGTGTACCAGCCAGTGAACACTCTCGCGATTGTTAAAGTAATTGAAATGATTGACCTCTGGGCCCTGGTCCTGGCGGAACCGTGCTCGACCCTCCGGCCGCCGGATGCCGCCGTACATGGACCCGGTATTGACCACCAGGTCATGATCCGAATCGTAGAACCAGTCGGTAGCGAGCAGTTTCAATTCACTCCAGAAACTGTTGCCCTCTACATCACCGGCGATAACAGTGAGGTCCGCAGTCGTTGAGAGTGACGGATGCTGTAGCAGTCGCGTGAGTGCTGAACCCGGCATCATCGCCTCCAGGCCGGGCAGGGTGCGTGGGTCCGTGCGCTCCTTGACTACCGCGAGAACAAAATCCAAAGCATCTGCAGCGAAGCCCTTACCGGCAAACCAATTCAATACTGAAAACCAGCGATCCAGCCGCCCGGAGGCGAGGGTCGTGCCACGGGCCGGGCAGGCGACACGTACAAAGCGGTTGATCTTCGGTTGCTTGCGGTCCATCAGCTCACGCAGGGCCAGTAGTGCCTCGCGGTCATCCTGATAGCCTTGATCTCGGGCTTTTGCCGCTTCGCTGTTCAGGGGCCCGAGCCCCAACTGCTCAGCAATGATCCGGTCTGCGGCAAACAACTCGCTCAGCATCTCCGGCTGCAGCGGATCGTTGTCCCGGGCGCGCTGGGCCAGACAGAGCACCTCGCCAACCAGTCCGCCCCGTGAATGGCTGACCAGTTCGATATTGGCTCCCACCGGAGCTGATTCCAGTAGCGTGCGGGCGAGCTGCAGCGCATTGACGATCGGGCTTTCAGTGAGGCTCCGGTGCTCCCAGCTGTAAACACGGTCCTGGTAGCGCGCCGTCAACTTGCGCCGGGCATCTGCGCCAGCGGCTGTTTCCCAGAGCTTGCCAAAGCTGCCCTGTCCACTGGAGGCTGTGCCGTGCAGGAAAACCAGGGTCGGTGCGTCGCTGCGGAGCCTGGTCAGTGGGTTGGCGCTGCTGATCGGGGTTAACTGGAAATCGTCGCCAAGCCTACAGTGGTAGAGCTGTGGTTCGCCGCCCAGCAGTTTGCGTTCCAGTTTGTCGCCCAGGAAGGCGGCTGATTTTCCGCTGAGGTCAACGCCGAAGAACTCCAGCACTCGCACACCTATCTTGAGCCAGCCTCGATGGGTGTCATGCTGGCCCAGCACCTGGGGCCGGGTATCGATCTCCCAGGCCAGTGCTTCCCCGCTGCGGCTGATACTCTTGCGACCGCGTTCTCGGATCAGGTCATCGGTGCGGGTCCACAGCGCAAAGCCGTTTTCAAACTCGACCCTGACGACCTCATCTGCCGCCGCCTCAATTTCCCCGACGCCGGCATCGCGAGAGGCGCCAGGCTGGAGCCGGCGTGAAGAGGTAATCTTGACCTGGTCTGTCAGCGAGGGGTCTGGCGTGGATTTAATCTCGGTTCCACGGATGCGATAGGTGGTGGTCATGCCAATGTCCTTTGTCGATCCTCTCTCGGCCCTCTTTCCCGAAGCCGCGTGAACGCGGCGCAGCTCGGACCTTGCGCTTAGTAGAAAGGATAGTCGGTCCTGACCGTGTCGCAATAATTGACGTGCCGGTCGCAGCGGTGCGCAAGTGTCTGACTGGTTCGCCTGCGCAGGCCTGGAAACAGCTTGTCGGGGCGTTTTGTCTGATCAGCGGTCGCGATCTCGCAGCAATTGCCAGGCAGAAGCAGCGGCGCCGTTGCGGTCCTCAATTTCCAGCCCACCGTTTTGCGCCCATCGACGGGTCGCCGAAGCGTTCATTCTTGCCGGAAAGTACCGGACCCTTTTGCCCGCCTGGTCAAAGGCCTGCAATTCCTCAGCGGCGTATTTGCCACCGCCGACCACGACCAACTCGGCGGCGATGTACAGGTGCAGAGTCAAAGTGGGGGAGAGAGTGCGGTCCTCCCTGAACCCGCCCCAGCCGGTGTCCTCGATGAAGAATGGATATTCGCAATCGGGCGCCACGCGATGTGTTTCATGAAAGTTCAGAGCGATTGAAGGGAACAGGCCCGTCGTGGTAAATCCCATGCCTCTGGCTATCTGGTAAACGTCAGCAATCCCGTTGAGTCCGCCTTCGCGTAGCAGTGTTCCGCAGTGCACAACGACGGCGTTGCGGTCCAGCGGGTCGAGCACTTCCATACAAACCGTCCTGACACAACCAGGCTCCTCATAGCCCAGTTCGCCATAGCCGGCAAAACATATCAGGTGCTTGTCCAGGGCGTCAAAAAACTGCTCAATAACACCCGCCGGGGTAACCTTCCAGCGACGCTGTGCTCTGGCTTGCGGCGTAACTATCATTTGTTTATTGTGCCGGTAAGCCTATGGATAGCCAAGAGCGCGACACTTGACCGAAAAAGCGTTTTGCTGGAACAAAACATTAGCCGCGGCTTGGTCTGGCATGCTTGCGAAGCATGTCTCCCTAAACGACGCCCGGGTGGTAGAGATCGGTCCCGGTTACGGTGAGAAAGTCGCGTTAGCGCTTGCGGACAGTGAATTTTGCGGGTCTCTGTTGTTGCTCGAGCCCAATGATCGGGCCCGCCATTGGGCGTTGAACCGTTATCGGCAGCTGCTTCCGGGGGCGGCTGTCGGGACCAGCCAAACCGGCATTGGTGACCCGCCGGATATCGCCGGCAATGTGGACCTGTTGGTCAGCAACCACATTTTCGACGATCTATTGTTCAATGCGGCGGTACCCGCGGAAGCGGCGGACAGCTTGTTTGCCGAAATGACCGCCAGCAGCGGTTGTTCAACGCAGTTCGTCGATCACTGGCTCGCCTTGCTGGCTGACCGGGGCAGGCTTGAGGAGTTGTCACACAGGGTTGCGAACGACATGGTCGAGTTTATCGAAGTGCAGAACCCACGAATGGTTATCTTCAATGAGTACGCAAGTTGGCGCCAGGAGAGCCGGGGTCTGGGTGATATCCACGGCGCCTGTATGACTCTACTGCGAACGCTTCGCGATGAACTGCGTCACCGATTACCCCGGGGTCGCTACGGGTGGCGAATAGAGAATCTGGCGAATGCCCATTGGCTGGTCAGCTAGCCCCATGGAGCCCGATAGCGCCAGGACCTGCTTTGTTATTATGCCGTTCGGTGTGAAACGCGACGCGGCGGGCACCGAAGTCGATTTTGATGCGGTCTACGAGACGATTATCAGGCCGTCCGCCACCGGTCTCGGCTTTGCGCCTCTGCGATGTGACGAAATCCAGCGCGCCGGCTCTATCCATCGCGATATGTTTCACCATATCGCCGTCGATGAATTGGCCATCGTTGATATCACCATGCTGAACCCGAACGTCTTTTATGAACTGGGCGTTCGTCATGCATTGCGGCCGTCTATCACTATTATGATGAAGCAACGGGACGTAGCAGTGCCTTTCAATATTCAGGGTCAGCGCCTGGTAGAGTATCCGCCGGTTGGAGAGGATCCGGCCCAGGCGATAGCCGCAATCAAGGCATTCATTGAGGCAGGTGGTGAGTCATCCCGGCCGGACAGCCCGATTTTCAATATCCTTGCAGAGGCGCGCAAGGACTGGAAAGCGGCCCGTATCGAAGAGACACGGCGTTATCGATACCGCCTTCGCAAGCAGCCGGAGAAGGAGATAGAGATCATTACCGGCGATATTCGACATCTGGATGGTATAGAGGTTTGGGTGAATTCTGAAAACACCAACCTGCAGATGTCGCGGTTCTTCGACCGTTCGCTCTCCGCCATGATTCGTTATGAGGGAGCGCTGAAAGATGACAACGGTGAAATTCAGCAGGATATCATTGCCGAAGAACTCGCGGCGAGCAAAGGGACGCGGGAATCAGTGTCGCCTGGATCGGTCTACGTTACCGGGGCCGGTGCACTGGCGGCTACCCATGGCGTAAGAAAAATATTGCACGCGGCGACGGTGGTTGGTGCGCCCGGGACCGGTTATCAGTCGATGCCGGAGGTGGAGCGGTGTGTCGCCCGAGTTCTGCACAGAATGGATAAGTTGAGCACCGCAGAGCAGCCATTGCAGAGTGTTGTATTCCCGATGCTGGGAACTGGCGCCGGCGGTGGGTCTGTTTACGCTGTAGCCCCACGATTGCTGTCTGGCGCGATAGATTACCTGGTTCAGAATCCGGACAGCCAGGTAAACAGGGTCTGTTTCTCGGCGTGGAATCAGCGGGACCAGGAGGCCTGTTTGATGGCGCTCAGCACGATGCAAGAAATTGAAGCCATCCCGCATGGATAATCAGCGCCAGCATAAGCTGTCCGGTACCCGGGCCAGCGGCCACTCGGGTGCCGGGTGCGGCCCTCGCGCTTGGGAAGCGGGGCGCTGTCCACCGCAACTGCACTATGAATAAACCGATCTGCCTGGTGGTGTTTCCGGTGGGTCAGTCCGATGACAGCCCACTGGACAGGAGCCACTTTGACCGTGTCTTTGAGCGCGCTGTCGGGCCCGCCGCAGAGGCCATGGGCATGCTGGCGATCAGGGCTGACGATTCTATGGTCTCCGTAACCGGCGGTTCAGTGTTACTCGATCAACTGGCCCTGGCTGATTTCGCCCTGATTGATGTCAGTGCCGGTGGCGCGCGGGCGCTGTATAGTCTCGGTGTCCGGGCGGCATTGCACGCGGGGAGCAACCAGCTGATGTTCGCCGAGACTCACCCGCCCGGGTTTGCTGTCGATACGCAGGATGCGGTGCGTTACCGGCAAAACTCAGAGGGCGAATTTGGCGAGGCAGAGGCAGTCAGCCTGCGGGTCGCGTTGCAGCGCCGGATGCCAACGCAGTTCGGAGGGGCCGGTCGCCAGGGTGGGGCAGACAATCCTCTCGCCCGGCTGCTACTGCCCTGGCGCCCGCCGCTGATCGCCCGCCTGAAGACCGATGTGTTTCGTGATCAGGTGGTCTACTCACATGTCTTGAAAGAGCGCTTGGCAGGCGCGCGTCAAGAGCGCGACTTCGATGCACTGGCGCAGATTGAACGCGAGCTCGGTGACATGGGCGGGATCGAAACTGCGCTGCTCGTCGATCTTCTCTTGTCGTATCGGGCAGTTGACGCCTGGCAGGGTATGGTCGACCTGGTATCGCGCCTGCCGGCCCTGGTGCGCGCCACCGTGCTGGTGCGTGAACAACTGGGTTTTGCGCTCAACCGCCTGGGGCGGGGTGAGGAGGCACTCGCCGTATTACAGACAGTACTCGATGAACAGGGTCCCAGTTCCGAGACCTGCCCCCTGATAGGACGAGTCTACAAAGACCGGTGGCTGGCGGCGCGGCAGGCAGGTGATGCAGAGGCGGCCGCAGTGGCGCTGGATCGAGCCATCAGCGCCTATGTCAGCGGGTTTGAGGCTGACTGCAGAGATTCGTACCCCGGTATCAATGCCCTTACTTTGTTAGACCTGCGTGGAGATGCCGGGTCACAGGCACAAAAGCAACGGCTGTTACCCATCGTGGCCTATGCGGTTGATCGCCGTATTGGCTCCGGTGATGCCGATTACTGGGACTATGCAACCCGTCTTGAGCTGTCGGTGCTGGCCGATGACGCCACCGCCGCTGAGCTCGCCCTGGCGGATGCGTTGCTGCAGGTGCGGGAATCCTGGGAGCCGAAAAATACGCTGGGTAATCTTTGCCTGATACGCGCTGAACGTCGAATCCGCGGCGACCACCAGGCCTGGCTGGATGACATCATTGTGCAGTTGGAAAGGGCTTCAAGCTAGCTTGAACTGCGCGACGCAGAGGATAACGTGGCACACTATCGGCAGCCGTTTGCAGTGCAGGGCTGCCAAGGCACGCTACCGATCCCACCATGGATTTACAGGCGATAACATGAGTTTCAGTATTACATTGACCCCGCGCTTCTATGAGACCGACGCGCTCGGACATATCAATAACGCCGCTATCGCCGCCTGGTTTGAAGTGGTGCGTATCGGCTGGTTGGAATCGCTCACGGGCAGTGCGGTCGGGATCGACAAGAACTGGGTCCTGGCGTCGCTCAAGCTGGATTTCGTCGCCGAGACGTTTTACGGCTCAGACGTCACCGCTAGCGTGACGGATGCCAGCGTTGGCAATAGCTCACTGACTGTGCATTGCGAAATGTCTCAGAACCAGCGGATTACGGTGCGGGGAACGGCGGTGCTGGTGCATTTGAACCTGCAGACCAAGGAAACCCTGCGGATTGCTGACAGCCTGCGCAAACAGCTGCCTCAGTAGCCTCATTTGCGGTCTGCTGGGCCGCTGGATCTGCCGCGTCCCGGGTATTACGCTCCCAGGGCGCGCCGGTAGGCCGCGACGGCACTGGCCAGGCCGATGCTCAGCGCGTCCACCGTGAGTGCATGTCCGATGGAGACCTCCAGGAGTCCGGGAACAGCGGCAAACCGCGGCAGGTTGTGCAGATCGAGGTCGTGACCAGCGTTTAATCCCAACCCCTCTTCGGCGGCCACTTCTGCGGCGATAAGGTAGCGACGGAATACGGCGTCGATCGCTGTATTGGTGCTGCAGGCGCGGGCGTAGGCCTCGGTGTACAGCTCAATACGATCGGTGCCGGTCTGCGCTGCCAATCGGATCTGTTCGGGGTCAGGGTCCATAAATAAGCTGGTCCGAATGCCCAGCGCCTGCAGCTGGCTTACCAGGGGCGCGATCCGGTCGCCGTCCCGTTTGAGGTCAAAGCCGTGGTCGGAGGTTAGCTGTCCGTCTCCGTCAGGCACCAGCGTGCACTGTGTGGGCCGTATCTCACTGACCAGTGCAAGGAAACCCGGATAGTCGCTAACGCCGCGTCTGTCGCTGGCACGTGGCCCGGTGAAGGGATTGCCCTCAATATTAAACTCCACCGCCAGAGCAGCGGCCAGGTCAAAGCAATCCTGCACTCTGATGTGGCGCTGGTCGGGACGCGGGTGGACGGTAATGCCCTCTGCGCCAGCCTCCACACAGATACGGGCATGGCGGGGAATGTCCGGATTAGTGGTGTCCCGGGAATTGCGAATCAGGGCGATCTTGTTCAGATTGACGCTGAGGGCAATCACAGCAAGCTCTTGCGTACGATCTCGAGAATGACAATGGGCTCGGTGGGGACATCGCTGTAAGGGCCCAGTTTCTGCACCGGCGCAGAGGCAATGAAGTCCACTACGTTCATGCCCTCTGTGACCTCACCGAACACGGTATAGCCCTCCTGGCCGGGCTGCCAGTCCAGTTGCAGATTGGTGCGCTGGTTGATGAAGAACTGGGCAGTAGCGGAATCGGGGTCGTTGAGGCGTGCCATCGCGATGGTGCCGCGTACATTGTGCAATTTGTTCCTGGATTCGTTAGCTATCGGCTCCCCGACCTCCTTTTCACTCATGTCCGGCATAAAGCCGCCACCCTGAATCATAAAGTTGGAGATGACGCGGTGAAAGATAGTGCCATTGTAGTGGCCGCTATCAACGTATTTGAGAAAGTTCTCCACGGTGACAGGCGCCTTGTCGCGAAACAGCCGCAGATGAAAATCGCCGTTGTTTGTC
The DNA here is from genome assembly GCA_963840725.1 of uncultured Gammaproteobacteria bacterium. Classification (GTDB taxonomy): domain Bacteria; phylum Pseudomonadota; class Gammaproteobacteria; order Pseudomonadales; family Halieaceae; genus CAVWDU01. Next base: position 83,198 of record CAWIZY010000007.1, read on the forward strand.
CTTATAGTGACCTGTGGGTTGGGTAGGCCAGTGTCTGCCGCCGCAGCCACCCCGGGCATAAGCAGGGCCGCGCCCAGCAGTAGTAGTTTCAGCATTGTGTTAATCGCTCCTGAGTCAGGCCCAACTGGAGCCGCCGCGGCGCCGTGGCCACAGTCTAGGCACCACCAGGGTGATAATGACGCCAAGCAATACCGCCAGGGCGCCGTTGATGAAGGCTTCGCTATCCAGCTTGTCTTGCAGCCGCAGGTTCTCCGCTTCGAGCATTTCTACACTGGATCGCAGCATCTCCGACTGCTCCACCAGTCGGCGGTTGTTGGCGTCCAACTGTATTGCATCGCCGGAGATCTGTTTGATGGCGGCAAGTTCATCATTGATGCTGTTGAATTCCACGCCGGTCGTCTCGAGTTGCTCACGCAGGGCATCACGCTCGGCGGTCAGGGCCGCCAGCTGCTGGTCGAAGGCGGCCTTCTCCAGCCCGAGTTCTTCAGCACGTGCGATCGCAGCATCCAGGCGCATTTTGGCCGGTAGCTCTCGCATGAGGTACTGGGTGCGAATCCAGCCCGTATTGCCCTTTGGCGTTGTGACTTCCGCCCAGACCTTGTCTTTAGAGGTGCGTGCGATTTTCAGTCGTGTGCCGGAGGGGATGCCACGGTGAATAACCCGGTAATCGCCGCCTGCACCGCTACGCAGCGGGATATATTGAACGTCGCTGACGTAACGGATGTCCTGGGCCCGGGTCACAGGGCTCCAGGTGAACGCCAGTGACAGGGCGAGCAGCAAGGGGAGCAAGTCGCGTCGCAACATGGAGTGTCCGATGGTTTTCTGCCAATGAATGGGGCGGTATTGTACCGGAAGTTTGCGCCGCTGTGCGTATGTTAAGGCAGCACCGGTTTGAATGGTTTGACGGTAACCCGGGTAAAAACGCCGGCTTCCACGTAGGGGTCCGCATCCGCCCAGGCCGTTGCTGCCTCCAGGCTGTCGAATTCAGCAATGATCAGGCTGCCGGTAAAGCCGGCCTCACCCGGGTCCGGTGTATCCGCTGCCGGATGCGGCCCGGCGGCAAGTACCCGGCCGGCCTCGACCAGTAACTGGATTCGAGCCAAGTGTGCGGGTCTCGCTCGCTGGCGCAGAGGCAGGCTGTTTTCCACGTCTTCGCAGAGTATGGCGTAGTACATATACGGGCCTTATTTTTCGGTCACTTCCTGTTCTTTCAGGTGCGGCGACACCAGCACCGCAGTGAGTACTGTCAGCAGCAGGGTGAATCCAATAGCAGAATACAGTTTATAACTCACCCAGGTGGCTTCGCTGAATGAGTAAGCAACGTAGAGGTTGAGGGCGCCGACTATGGCAAAATTGCTGACCCATAACCAGTTGAGTCGACTCCATACAGGCCCCGGCAGTTGCAATTGACTTCCCAGCGTGCGTTCCATGAGGTTTTTTTCACCGACAAACTGTGACGCGCCGAAGACGAGCGCCAGTGCCCAATTGAAAATGGTCGGCTTCCACTGGATAAAAACCTGATTGCGAAATACCAGCGTAGCGCCACCGAACAGCACCACAGCCGCCAGCATCCAAAGCAGGCGTTTCTCCAACTTGCGCGTGAGTGCCCAGGTGATAGCCACCTGAATCACGGTCGCTGTCATCAATACGGCGGTGGCGGTAAAAATACCGTCAAAGGTGTATTTCCAGTCTCCCAAGTGCACCGTCTCGCCGTCCAGCTGATAGACGATAAAGAACAGGGCGATAGGAACGAACTCAAGTAATTGCCGCATGGCAGATGATCGGCTCCGGCATGTTATCATGCGTGTTTGCTAGGTGGATGCGCAAAGATAGCCGGAACCGCACACGATGGCAAAGCCAATTAACCGAAGTCGAGGTCCCGTGACGTGTTGATCGATTTACATACCCATAGCACTGCCTCCGATGGAGCGTTGACGCCGGTTGAACTGGTCGAACGTGCCATTGCGGCGAACGTGGAGCAGTTGGCTATCACTGACCACGACTGTGTGAACGGGTTTGTGGCTGCGCAAGCGTACTGCAGAGACCGGAATCCGACCCTGCGACTGGTGCCCGGGGTTGAGTTCTCCTGTCGTTGGTCCGGCACGACCATCCATATCCTGGGGCTGGGTATGATGGTGGAGCACCCCGCCATGGAAGAGGGGCTGGCGGTGCTCGCACGCGCAAGAATCGACCGCGGTGAGAAGATCGGAAAGCGCCTGGCGAAGCTCGGCTTTGCCGGCGCGCTGAATGGCGCTCAGGCCCTGGCCGGGTCCAGTCAGCTGGGTCGGCCACATTTTGCCGACTGGATGGTGGCGCAGGGACATGTTGCAGACGCTCAGGAGGCTTTTGAGCGCTATCTTGGTCAGGGTAAAACGGGCGATGTGAAAGCCTTCTGGCCGGAGTTGGCCGACGCGGTGAGTTGGATTACCAATGCCGGTGGTGTGGCGGTGGTTGCCCACCCGCTGAAATACCGATTCACCCGCGCAAAGCTGCGACGACTGATTGCTGACTTTGTCGCGGCGGGCGGAGCAGGGGTAGAGGCGATATCGGGTCGTCAGGCGACCGGCCAGCTTTCCGGGCTGCTGCGGCTGGCGGCGGAGTTCGACCTGGAAGTATCGGCGGGCAGTGACTTCCATCGCGACAGCACCTACGGTGCCGACCTGGGCGTCGATGTGTCATCGCTGCGACGCGCTAAGGGGATTTGGGAGCGCTGGAGCGAGTCACCACTTCCCGAGCGGGTGATGGCCAGACAATAACAACAGAACAATAACGGACAACAGAACGTGAGCCAGTTTTTTCAGATACACCCCGACAACCCCCAGTCGCGTCTGATCCGTCAGGCCACGGATATCGTGCGAGCGGGCGGCGTGCTGGTCTATCCGACGGACTCAGCCTATGCCCTGGGTTGCCAGATTGGTAACAAAGGGGCAGTTGACCGCATCCGGCGGATCCGTAAGCTTGACGATCGCCACAATTTTACCCTGGTTTGTCGAGACCTCTCCGAGATCGCCGTCTATGCCAAGGTCGATAATGCCGCTTATCGCCTGCTCAAACACGCTACCCCCGGCCCCTATACCTTTATCCTCAAGGCGACTTCGGAAGTGCCGCGGCGATTAATGCACCCAAAGCGCAAAACAGTGGGTTTGCGAGTACCGGAGAATCGGATCGCTCAGGCATTGCTGGAGGATATGGGTGAGCCACTGATGAGTGTCACGCTTGTGATGCCCGGCGACGAGTACCCGTTGATAGACCCTTACGATATTCGCCAGACGCTGGAGCATGACGTGGACCTGGTCATTGATGGTGGTTACTGCGGTATGGAGCCGACGACTGTTGTCGACCTCGCCGATGAGACACCGGTAATGCTGCGGGTCGGCAAGGGAGATCCCGCGCCTTTTGAGGGTTGATGAGGTATACTCGACCACTCAGAAAGTGCGCCTTACGGCGTTGCAGAATCAATTGCAGGTATGGCCGTGTCCAGTGACGATTCCACCCCCGATACTTTACCACCGGTGAGCTCAGCGACCCAGGGCGATACCGCTGTGGCATTGCACCCGCAACAGAGCGAGATGCCCTTTGCCGTGGTGATGGGCAAAGCCGTTACTGAACTCCCCAAAGACCTGTATATACCGCCGCAGGCTTTGGAGGTGTTCCTGGAGGCCTTTGAAGGCCCGCTGGACCTGCTGCTATACCTGATCAAGCGTCAAAACCTCGATATTCTCGAAATCGATGTGTCGGAGATTACCGTCCAGTACATGCACTACGTCGAGTTGATGGACGCTATGCAGTTCGAACTGGCGTCGGAATACCTGCTGATGGCGGCCATGCTGGCCGAGATCAAGTCACGCATGTTGCTGCCCCGCTCAGTGGAAACCGATGCGGAAGAGGAAGACCCGCGGGCACTGCTAATCCGCCGCCTGCAGGAGTATGAGCGTTTCAAAAAAGCCGCTGAGGATATCGAAGAGATGCCCCGCCTGGAGCGGGACACCTGGGTAGGCAGCGCTGAGCCGCCTCAGCTCGACCGCGCGAGGCCGGACCCCGAAGTGGATATGCGGGAATTGCTCCTTGCACTCGGTGGCGTGTTGCGCAGAGCCGATATGTATGAAAGTCACCATGTCCAGCGCGAGGCGCTCTCTACGCGCGAGCGTATGTCAGAAGTGCTCGCTCGTCTCTCGGGGCAGCAGTTTGTCCCGTTTGTCACGTTGTTTACTGCTCGGGAGGGGCGTCTGGGTGTGGTTGTGACATTTCTCGCCCTGATGGAGCTGATAAAGGAGTCGCTGGTGGAAATTGTGCAGACCGAGGATTTTGGTCCCATCCACGTCAAAGCGAGAGCGGAGTAACATGTCCGAAACAGGCTTGATACAGATTCTCGAAGGCGCTCTGCTGGCCGCCGGTAAGCCGCTGACGGTCGCCCAGCTCGAGGACCTTTTTGAGGACCAGGCGAGACCTGGCAAAGAGGCGATCAAAGCGGCCCTGGCGGAGATTGCGGGGCGCTGTGAGGATCGTGGGTTTGAGCTGACAGAGGTAGCGAGTGGTTTCCGTTTTCAGGTGCGCCAGAGTCTGAGCCCCTGGGTGGCACGCCTGTGGCACGAGCGTCCCCAGAAGTACTCCAGGGCATTGTTGGAGACCCTCGCATTGATCGCCTACCGACAACCTATAACCCGCGGTGAGATTGAAGAAATCCGGGGCGTGGCAGTCAGCAGTAATATTATCAAGACCTTACATGAGCGCGAGTGGATTCGGGTTGTCGGCCACCGCGATGTGCCCGGGCGCCCGGCTATGTACGCGACAACCCGCCAGTTTCTGGATTACTTCAGCCTGAAGAGCCTGGACCAGTTGCCGGCATTGGCCGAGATCCGTGACCTGGAAACACTCAATGCGGAGCTGGGCTTCAATGAACCATTGCCGGAGAGTCTGGTTCAGGACGCGCCGGGCGGCGAGCCGGATGGAGGCAGTGTTGATGATGCTGACTCTGCGCCGGGTTTGACGCTGGTCGGTGGCCGAGACCACAAACCCGATGTCTCCCTCGAGGAATTGTCTGCTGTTGGATTGGCAGCCGGCAGTGCAGTTCATGACGTGAGCCCGGCGACGGACCTGGACGTCGAATCGGCCGCAGCTGTTGAGGGTGAGGGTGAGACTGAGCGGACTGCGGGAACCGCCGCATCCCAGTCGGATGAGTTGCCTGCCGAGGACGAAACAGCGGCAGATACCCAGCCTGAGTCACGACATTGAGATGGGGTAAATAGTGCAGAAAACGCGACCGGACACACCCGACGAAACCGCGGGCGATGGCCCCGCTGCCAAGGGTGAGAAACTGCAGAAGGTGCTGGCGCGCACCGGACTGGGGTCACGGCGCGAGATGGAGCGCTGGATAGAGAGTGGCCGCGTGACGGTGGATGGCAAAATTGCCGGCCTCGGCGCACGGGTCGATGTGCGGGCCCGGATCAGCATCGACGGGAAACCCCTGCGCGCAGCGCCCGCCGAGCACACGCGATGTATCATTTACCATAAACCGGTTGGCGAGGTCTGCTCACGCAGTGATCCTCAGGGCCGCCGTACCGTCTTCGAGCGTTTGCCCAAGCTAAAAAGTGGGCGCTGGATATCGATTGGTCGCCTGGATTACAACACATCGGGCCTGCTGCTGTTCACCACTGACGGAGAGCTCGCCAACGCGCTCATGCACCCTTCGGCCAACATCGAGCGAGAGTACATGGTGCGGGTGATGGGCGAGGTTGAAGAGGCGCAATTGCAGCGAATGCTGGAAGGCGTGATGCTGGAAGACGGTGTGGCCCGGTTTACCGATATCCAGGATGGTGGAGGTGACGGCATTAACCGCTGGTTCTACGTGGTGTTGATGGAAGGGCGCAATCGCGAGGTTAGACGACTTTGGGAGTCTCAGGGGCTGACCGTGTCGCGGCTCAAGCGGGTTCGGTACGGTGATGTTTTTATTCCATCTAAGGTCAAGCAGGGCCAGTGGCTGGAATTGGAATCCAAAGAAATGAAGAGCTTGTATCGGCTTGCGGGCCTGCCGCCCAAATCCTTGCAGAAAAGCAGCGGTAAAGAACGTCAGGTCATGGAACGTCAATTCAACAAGCGTCAGGGGCCAGGTGGCGGTGGTCGTCGCCCCGCCAAGCGTTAGGGCGCCTTGATTGCGGGTTTGCCTGAAAGCCTGAGCCCCGCTCCTTACTGGGCGTCAAAACTCTTGCCATTTTCGTCAGCACTGTCTTCGCCCATCAGGTAGAGATAGGCGTTCATGATGTCTTCGGGGCCGGGGTTCGTGGTGGGCTGTTCTGCGGGGTAAGCGCTCCGTCGCATTGCGGTATTGGTGGCGCCGGGGTTGATGCAATTGACGCGCACTCTGGATGTATTTTCCAACTCACTGGCCAGCACTTGAACCAGCCCCTCGGTGGCGAACTTGGAGACAGCATACGCACCCCAGAACGCTTTGCCCGTGCGACCGACGCCCGAAGAGGTGAAAACCAGTGACGCAGTGGGCGCGGCCTGTAAGAGCGGTAGCAAGTGCCGGGTAAGCAGGAAGGCTCCGTTGACGTTGACCTGCATGACCCTTTGCCACTCGCTGTAGGTAGCACTCTCGATCGGGCGTCTCTCCCCCAGTATCCCGGCGTTGTGCAGCAGTCCGTCCAGATGGCCGAACGCTGCGGTCAACTCTGCAGCGAGGCGAGCGCACTCCGCTTCGGTTGCGTGTTCCAGATCCAGTTCTATAATGGCAGCCTTGGGTGCGCCGGCCGCCTCAATCGCATCGTACACCTCCTCAAGCTTACTGCCCGTTCGCCCCAGCAGCAGCACCGTGGCGCCGGCTGCCGCATAGGCCTGTGCGGCGGCCCGACCGATCCCGTCACCGGCCCCGGTCACGAGAATGGTTTTTCCCTCCAGCAGCGCTTCCGCCGGTGCATAGTGGCTGGGAATAGCGAAGGTCTGCATCGCAGCGGTCTCCTGATAGCGGGTTAGGTTGGCAGCAGCAGGTTCATCAGCTCCGTACTGCAGTTGACCGTGGCACTGGCGCCCCAGCGGTCGAGGTCCTCATCCGGGTGAATATAGCCATAGCCCGCAGTGATGGTATACATACCGGCATTGCGCCCGGCCTGAATATCGCGGAGATGGTCGCCGACATAAATAGCCTGATGAGGTGCGCAATCCAGTTCACGACAGTTTCGGTAGAGCGATTCCGGGTGTGGCTTGCGCTCAGCGACGTCATCTGAGCAAACAACAGAGTCGGGCGGCGGAGTGAGCGCCAGTTTTGCCAGCAGCGGCTCGGTGAACCTGCGTGGCTTATTAGTGGCGATGCCCCAGCGGATGCCGCGTTCCGCCAACGCCGTCAGCAGTGTCGATAGCCCTGGATACAGGCTTGCGTTGGTGCCAAGCTCTGCGCTATAGAATTCGAGCAGGCGCTCTCTCTCCGTTTCAAACTCAGGTGCCGAGTCCGGCAAACCCAGGGCCAGAGTCACCAGTGATGCGGCACCATTGGAGACGCTGGCACGAATTGCCTGGGCATCCACTGCCGGCCGTTGATGGTATGCCAGCAGCGCTTGAACTGCGACGACGAACTCGTCGGCGGTATCAACAAGTGTGCCGTCGAGATCAAAAATCACCGCCCGAAGGTCATCAGGTTTTTTCATTGGGCGGGCCGGGTGGCGTGCACCATGTAGTTCACTGACACGTCGTTTTCTTCGAGTCGATACTCTCCGGTGAGTGGATTGTAGGTGAGGCCGGTCATGCCCTGCAGCGCCAGACCGGTGGCCCTGATCCAGCCGGCCAACTCAGAGGGTTTTATGAACCGGGCATATTCATGGGTGCCGACTGGCAGCATGCGCAGCAGATGCTCGGCACCGACAATCGCGAATAAAAACGACTTGGGATTTCGGTTCAGCGTCGAGAAGTAAACACTGCCGCCCGGCTTTACCAGCTCGGAACAGGCTTTGACGACAGCGCCGGGGTCCGGCACGTGCTCCAGCATCTCCAGGCAACAGACGATATCGAATTGCCGGGGTGCCTCACTGGCTAACTGCTCGGCCGTTGACTGGTGGTATTTTACCTCCAGCCCCGCATCACGCTGATGCTCCCGGGCCACGGACAGGGGTGCCTCGCCCATGTCTATGCCGGTGACCAGCGCCCCGCGCTGAGCCATGGATTCAGCGAGGATACCGCCACCGCAGCCGACATCAACCAGCTCCTTGCCGGCCACGGGCGAATGCAGATCAATGTAATTTGCGCGCAGCGGGTTGATGCGGTGCAAGGGCTGAAACTCACCTTCGGGGTCCCACCAGCGCGAAGCCAGGGACTCAAACTTGGCGATTTCCTGTGGGTCAAAATTCAATTCCTTGTTCATGATTTCGCTATCCTGACTTGCCACTGCTGCACCCGCTGCAGCAGATTGTTGAGGTCATGTCCGATCAGGCGTCGCGCTTCCATCACCGGTGTTCCGTCGATCCAGCTGTGGGTGACCTGGCTCGCGGAAGCGGCGTAAACCAGCTGTGACAAGGGGTGATAAAGTGGCTGGGTTTCCGGTTGGCTCAGGTCTACAGCGATCATGTCGGCGCGTTTGCCGGGCTCCAGGCTGCCAACCAGGTCAGCCAGCCCCAGCGCTCTGGCGCCGCAAATGGTCGCCATTGACAGGGCACGCGAGGCCGGCAGTGCCGTGGCGTCGGCGGAACGTAGTTTGGCGAGCAGTGCGGCTGTCTGCAGCTCGCCGAACATATTCAAATCGTTATTGCTGGCAGCACTGTCGGTCCCCAGTGCGACATTGATGCCGGCGTCCTGCAGACGGTTGACGGGACAGCAGCCCGATGCCAGTTTCATATTGGATTGGGGGCAATGAATGACGTGGGCGCCCGACTGGGCCAACAGTGCAATGTCCTGATCCCCGAGGTCGGTCATGTGGACACATTGGGTTCGCGGGCCCAGCAGGCCCAGACGGTTGAGCATATCCAGCGGTCGCTCGCCGGAGTGCTCGACTGCCATCAATACCTCACTGGCAGTCTCGTGCAGGTGGATATGCACCGGGAGGTCAAGCTCGGCTGCCAGCGTGGAAATCTTGGTCAGATTGGCCTCGGAGACAGTGTAGGGTGCGTGAGGGCCGAATACGACAGTGATTCTTGGATCGTGCTTGTATTGGTCCCGAAGTGCCAGGCCTTTGCTGATATATTCGTCAGCGTCGCGGGCCCAGATTGTTGGGAAGTCAAAAACGGGAAATGTGATTTGACAGCGCATGCCCATGGCGCCGGCCACATCGGCGCAGACGTCGGGAAAGAAGTACATATCACTGAAGGTGGTGGTACCGCTGCGGAGCATTTCGGTGATCGCCAGCTCCACACCAACGCGGACAAACTCGGCGCTCATGTGTTGACTCTCTGCCGGCCAGATGTGCTCCTCCAACCAGGGCATCAGCGGCAGGTCGTCTGCATAGCCCCGCAGCAGGGTCATGGCCGCATGTCCGTGGGCGTTGATGAGGCCCGGTAGCAAAGCGTGACCGGGTAACTCCAGCTCGTTGCCGGCGCTGATTGCTTGCGCTTCCCCGCGCGGCAGCAGCGCGCTGACGCAGCCATCTCGCAGCGCGATACTGTAGTCCTCCAGCACGACACCCTCGGGCACCACTGGAATGATCCAGCCGGGGTGGATGAGAGTGTCCACGGAATCGGGGAGGTCGCTCATGTTGGGCTGGCTGTCCTTGTGTAGCCTCTATTCGATGCTTCGTTCGACCAGCGGCTGCACTGGTTTTGCAGCGAATTGACTGATCGCCGCGCAGTATAACCGCAAATTGTCGCTGCGCGTCGTGCTGCGGGCTCAAAACCCGCTTGCAGCGGCTAAAAACATAGCGGAAATGCGCCGATTTCCGTATAATTGCGCGCTGGTGAGCGGAGGGTCTCTGGCCGCGGTGCGTTGCATCAGGCGTCGGAGTCTGGTGGCGATATCTTTGAAGCTGGCGGCCCCTTTGAAGCGCCTGTGGAAAAGCCGGTCGAATAAGGTGGAATAGATTGTCGGACGGGTTAGAGCGACCGATGGTCATGCTTGATCAGGCCGGCGTCCCGGGCATCGCCGCAGGGCCTTAATCGGGCGCGGCGCAGTATATGCGGCCATAATAAACGGCGCCTGTGGTGCGCGGTGTGTGAATCCGGTGCGCGAGTCAGCTTCTTGAGTGAAAGGGGTGCTGCGAGAGCGCTGAGCAGCCTTTTTAGCTAGTAGCCAAACGATTTTAGCTAGTAGCCAAACGATTTTAGCTAGCAGCCAAAATTTAGTTAGTGGCAAAAATAAAGGTGCCTGCAAGGAGCGAGGTGGGGTGTATACGGCCTACCATCCTGCGCGTTTGTCCTCTTCAGCGATCTCTTTCGCTGCAGTTGTACTGGTTGCAGTCGGCGTCGCTTTAGGGGTGGGATCAGTCGGGCGTGGCGTCTGCCATAGACTTTTGGCATTGAGTTAGGGCTTCAGATTTTCGTGTCGCGATAGCGCTACACGAGGTTCGGGTAATAGTCAGACCAAGGAAACGCGTTTAAATGGGTGACATCGCTAAAGAAATCGTCCCGGTTAACATTGAGGATGAACTGAAACAGTCTTATCTCGACTACGCCATGAGCGTTATCGTCGGCCGGGCTCTGCCCGATGTGCGAGATGGCCTCAAGCCTGTTCACCGGCGGGTACTGCACGCGATGAACGAGCTGAACAACGACTGGAATAAACCCTACAAAAAGTCAGCGCGGATTGTGGGTGATGTAATCGGTAAGTATCACCCTCATGGTGACTCGGCTGTTTACGATACCATTGTGCGGATGGCGCAACCGTTTTCCATGCGCTACATGTTGGTAGACGGGCAGGGAAATTTTGGTTCCGTAGATGGGGATTCGGCCGCAGCCATGCGGTATACCGAAATCCGCATGCAGAAAATCTCTCATTCGATGCTGGCGGATCTTGATAAAGAGACGGTCGATTTTGTCGACAACTACGACGGCACCGAACAGATTCCGGCTGTTCTGCCTACCCGCATACCCACTCTCCTGGTGAATGGTTCCTCAGGTATCGCCGTAGGAATGGCCACCAACATTCCGCCCCACAACCTCACCGAGGTTATCAGTGGTGCGCTGGCGCTGATGAGGGATCCGGGTATTACGGTTGATGAGTTGATGGAGCACATCCCGGGACCAGATTTTCCCACCGGAGCCATCATCAACGGGCGTGCGGGGATTATTCAGGCCTACCGCACCGGTCGTGGTCGGATCTATGTGCGTGCCCGTGCCGAAGTCATTCATGACGAAAAGCGCGGCAAAGACATCATTCTTATCCACGAGATTCCCTATCAGCTCAACAAGGCGCGATTGATAGAGCGTATAGCGGAGCTGGTTAAAGAGAAAAAAATCGAGGGTATCACTGAACTGCGCGATGAGTCCGACAAGGACGGCCTGCGTGTGGTGATAGAACTGCGGCGCGGTGAAATGGGCGACGTGGTGCTCAACAATTTGTACGCCCAGACCCAACTGCAGTCCGTTTTTGGCATTAACATTGTCGCTCTGGTAGACGGGCAGCCAAAGATACTCAATCTCAAGCAGATTCTGGAAGCATTCATCCGGCATCGTCGCGAGGTGGTTACGAGGCGCACGGTCTATCTACTGCGCAAGGCGAGAGAGCGGGGCCATGTGCTCGAAGGCTTGGCCATTGCGCTGAGTAATATTGACCCGGTGATTGAATTGATCAAATCCTCACCGAGTGCCAGCGAGGCGCGTGAAAAGCTCATCGCCGAGGCTTGGGCTCCCGGCGATGTGATTGCCATGCTGGAGCGTGCCGGGCCCGATGCCTGTCGGCCTGAAGAGCTGGATCCTCGCTTCGGACTGCATGACGGTCTGTACCATTTGTCACCCGTGCAGGCGCAGGCGATTCTGGATCTGCGCCTGCACCGCTTGACGGGTTTGGAACATGAGAAGCTGCTCAATGAGTATCAGGAAAAGTTGGTGGAAATCGCAGATTTTCTCGACATACTCGCTGACCCTGACCGGCTAAAAATTGTCATCCGAGAAGAACTTGAGGAAATTGTTACTGAGTTTGGCGATGAAAGGCGTACGGAGATCACCGCGTCCCAGCACGACCTGACGGTAGAGGATTTGATCACCGAAGAGGATCGCGTGGTGACTATCTCGCACGGCGGTTACGCGAAAACCCAGCCGCTCTCTGACTACCAGGCCCAGCGGCGCGGTGGCACGGGTAAATCGGCGACCGCGGTCAAGGACGAGGACTTTGTCGAGCATCTACTCATCGCAAGCACTCATGCGACCATCCTGTGTTTTTCCAATGTGGGCAAAGTCTACTGGCTGAAGGTTTTTCACATTCCCCTCGCGGGACGAAATTCCAGAGGCCGACCGATGGTAAATTTATTGCCACTGGAAGAGGGCGAGCGGGTGACATCCATCCTGCCTGTTGAAGAGTATCTGGACGACCATTACATTTTTATGGCAACCGCCAGCGGGACAGTGAAAAAGACTGCGCTGACTGACTTTGCACGCCAGCGCAGCGTCGGATTGCGTGCCATCGAACTCGATGAAGGCGACGTGCTGGTGGGTACCGCCATCACCCGCGGCGACTGTGACGTCATGCTCTTCAGCAGTGAGGGAAAAGCGGTGCGTTTCCGAGAAGGCGATGTGAGGGCCATGGGGCGCACGGCACGCGGTGTTCGCGGTATCCGTCTCGGCCAGGGGCATCAGATGATTTCCCTGATTATTCCGGAGACCGAGGGAAGAGTGCTGACGGTGAGCGAAAACGGGTATGGGAAACGAACCGAAATCGATGAATTTCCAACCAAGGGCCGGGGCAATATGGGGGTCATCGCGATGTCCACCAGTGAGCGCAACGGTCGTCTTGTCGGTGCGATTCAGGTGTTTGACGGTGATGAACTGATGTTAATTTCCAATCAGGGCACCATGGTGCGCACCCGCGCCGAAGAGGTCTCTGTGTTGGGGCGTAACACGCAGGGCGTGCGTGTTATTCGTACCAAGGATGATGAGACCCTGGTCGGTGTGGAGCGTATCGATGAGCCCGAACCCGAAGCTGAAATAGGCGTCGAAGCCGAGGCGGGATCTGCCCCTGGCGAAGCCGCGACAGCTGACGGCATTGACTCAGTCGGCGATGCAGAGAATGACGGGGCCGCAGACGAAGGTGCTATCGGAGGAGATGGTATTAAAGGAGACGGTACCGAAGAAGACGGTACCGAAGACGATGGGGCCTGAAACGACCGGGTCAAAGGCGATTCACAAGGCAACTGAAACGAGTGCGTAGCAACTGGCGATGGCTAGTCCCGGAACAACAGCTATGAGGAAGGTGGAATAATGAGTCGTCGTTACAACTTTTGCGCAGGGCCGGCGGCCCTGCCGGAAGCCGTGCTGGAAACAGCCCGCCAGGACATGCTGGACTGGCATGACACGGGCCTGTCTTTTATGGAAATGAGCCACCGCAGCCCAGAGGTCGTGGGTGTCGCTCACCGCGCCGAGGCGGCACTGCGAGAACTGCTGGCGATTTCCGACGACTATGCGATTTTGTTTTTGCAAGGTGGTGCCAGCACCCAGTTTGCTGCTGCGCCCCTTAATTTGCTGGCTGGGAAAGGTAACGCAGATTATGTCAATACTGGACAATGGTCCAAGAAGGCGATCGCAGAGGCCCGCCGTTACTGCAGTGTGAACGTCGTTGCCAGCTCCGAGGGCAGTAACTTTACCGGTATTCCCGCTGCGGAGACCTGGCAGCTGGGCAGTGAGGCGGCTTATCTTCACTACACCCCGAATGAGACGATTGGTGGGGTGGAGTTTTCCTGGATACCTGATGTCCCTGCGCCACTGGTAGCAGACATGTCGTCTACGATTCTCTCCAGGCCGCTTGATGTGAGCCGCTTTGGTGTCATCTATGCAGGCGCTCAAAAAAATATCGGTCCCGCGGGTTTGACGCTGGTAATCGTGCGTCGGGATCTGCTGGGAATGGCGTCTGAACACTGTCCTGCGATGCTGAATTGGCAGCTTGCCGCTGACAATGATTCAATGTACAACACCCCACCAACCTTCGCGCTGTATCTGGCCGCGCTGGTGTTTGACTGGTTGCAGGCACAGGGCGGGTTGGAGGCGCTGGAAGTCGTTAACCGCCGCAAAGCCGAGAAGCTTTATGGGTTTATCGACCGCAGCGGGTTTTACGCCAACCCGGTAGAGCTTGCGAGCCGCTCATTGATGAATGTGCCGTTCACGCTGGCCGATGCAGCATTGGATAAGGATTTTTTGCAGGATGCAGAGTCAGCCGGCCTGCTCAACCTCAAGGGGCATCGATCGGTGGGGGGCATGCGTGCCAGTATCTACAACGCTGTGAGCGAGGAAGCCGTGGACGCTTTGATCGATTTCATGGCTGATTTTCAGCAGCGCCGCGGCTGAGGTGCCGCCGCTGATAAGCCGGGTAGCCAGGGGCCATGACTGACGCCAAAGAGCTTGAACAAATCAGGGTAGATATCGATACCATTGATCAGCGGATTCAGCATTTGCTGGGTGAACGTGCGGGTTGTGCGCAGCGCGTGGCAGAAATCAAGATGGCCGAGGTGCTCGCTGCCCGGGAGCGGGGAGAACCGGAGGTCGAGGTGGTGTACTACCGCCCCGAGCGAGAGGCCCAGGTTCTGAAACGTATTATGGACCGCAATCAGGGACCGTTGGCGGGAGAGACAGTAGCGCATATTTTTCGCGAGATCATGTCAGCCTGCCTCGCTCTGGAACGACCCCTGCAGGTGGCCTACCTCGGACCGGAGGGGACGTTTACTCAGGCGGCGACCTTGAAACATTTCGGGCATGCGGCCGTCTGCGTCTCCCAGACGTCGATTGACGAGGTATTCGCCCGGGTAGAATCCGGCGAGTGCAATTATGGCGTAGTGCCGGTCGAAAACTCCACAGAGGGTATGGTGAACCATACTCTGGACAGTTTTCTGGATTCGCCGCTGAAAATTTCCGGGGAGGTGGAAATACGCATCGTTCATCATCTGCTGGTCGCGGCCCACACCTCTGCCGAGGGAATTACTCGCATTTGTGCCCATCAACAGGCGTTGGCACAGTGCCGGCACTGGCTGGATACACACTGGCCTGGTGTCCCGCGTGAGGCAGTGAGCAGCAATGGCGAGGCAGCGCGCTGTGCCGCGCAAACACCCGGCATAGCGGCTGTGGCCGGCGAAATGGCGGCGGAACAGTATCAACTTGAGAAGCTTGCCGAACATATCGAGGACTACGCCGACAACACTACCCGCTTTCTGGTGATCGGTAGAGAGGAGGTCCCCCCCAGCGGGCGAGACAAGACCTCGATCGTCGTGTCCAGCCGCAACAAACCGGGCGCACTCTACGCACTGCTGGACCCTTTTCGGCAGCGTGGCGTCAGTCTGACACGTATAGATACCCGTCCCTCGCGCACTGAGAAGTGGGCCTATGTTTTTTTCATTGAGTTCGAGGGGCACGTGCAGGACGAGACCATCAGTGGGCTCATTGATGAGCTCAATGAGCAGTCGATACTGCTGAAACCGTTGGGTTCCTATCCGCGTGCAGTGCTGTAAACCGGTGATTACGTGACTGACCTTCATGGCTCTGGCACTGATACGGTGGTGATCATGGGGCTGGGGCTTATCGGCGGGTCATTGGCACGGTCACTGCGCGCTTCTGGCTTCAGCCGCCGTCTCATGGGCTATGACCATTGTGCCCAGACCTTGGCTGAAGGCATGGAGCTGGGGCTTATCGATGATTACACCCTGGACCCCGAAGAGGCGCTGCAGCGTGCCGACCTGCTGGTCCTGGCTGTGCCGACAATGGCAACCGAGCGCCTGCTGGCGCAATTGCTGCCGCTGCTGTCACGCCGCCGAACATCACCGGTAATCACCGATGTGGCGAGCGTCAAAGGTAACTTGCTGCGCACAGCCCTGGCGGTCAATGGCGATCAGATGCCGCCCAAACTGATACTGGGGCATCCCATCGCGGGCTCTGAGCGCAGCGGCCTGGCAGCGTCGGATGCCGGGTTGTTCTGCAAGCACCGGGTTATTCTCACTCCGGTAAAGGGTAACGACCCGGAAGCGCTGGAGCTGGTGAAGGTCATGTGGGCCTGTACTGGCGCTGAGGTGGTCGAAATGGGTGTGGCGGAGCACGACGCGATTCTGGCGGCGACCAGTCACCTGCCCCATGTCCTCGCATTCGCACTGGTGGACGCCCTTGCCAAGTCGGAGCTGAGCGAGGAGATTTTCCGCTTTGCTGCTGGTGGTTTCCGGGACTTTACCCGCATTGCCTCCAGCGACCCGGTGATGTGGCGCGATATTGCGCTGGCCAATAAAGACTCACTGCTGGCCAGTATCGATCAGTTTCAGGCGCATCTCGACGAGCTCCGCAGTGCCGTGGCGAGCCAGGCTTCAGAGCCGTTATTGGAAACTTTTACCCGTGCCAAAGCTGCTCGGGATCGATTCACCGCTGAACTGGCGGTCCGCGGGTCGGACGTCACTGATGGCCATACTGCGAGCAGGTCCTGACTCATGCAATTCACGTTAATGCCCGGCGGGACCATAACCGGCGAAGCGCGGGTGCCGGGCGACAAGTCTATCTCTCACCGCGCGATTATGCTGGGAGCGCTCGCCGAGGGCGTGACTGAGATCAGCGGGTTTCTCGAGGGAGATGATGCTCTGGCCACGGTGGCCGCTTTTCGTGCCATGGGTGTAAAAATAGAGGGGCCTCGCGACGGCGAAGTCACGGTTTACGGCGTTGGCTTGCGAGGGCTCAAGCCGGCGCCAGAAGCCCTGGATCTGGGCAATTCCGGCACCAGTATCCGGCTCTTGAGTGGCCTCTTGGCCGGCCAGAACTTTGCCAGCGAATTGACGGGTGATGCCTCTCTTCGGGGCAGACCGATGGGTAGAGTTATGACACCGCTGAGTCAGATGGGGGCGCGCATTGCCGCCACAGCAGCGGGCACTCCGCCGTTGCATATCGAACCGGCGGCGCAATTGCAGGGTATTCATTACGACCTGCCGATAGCCAGTGCGCAGGTGAAATCTTGCCTTCTGCTGGCGGGATTGTATGCATCGGGGCAAACTTCGGTGACTGAACCAGCCCCGACTCGGGACCATACCGAGCGCATGTTGCTCGGTTTCGGTTATCCTGTATCCACCCGGGACGGAATCATCGCTTTGCACGGTGGCGGCAGTTTGCAGGCGACCGATATCGATGTGCCCGGAGACATTTCTTCGGCCGCTTTTTTCCTCGTGGCGGCGAGTATTGCACCGGGTTCTGACCTCATTCTCACCCATGTTGGGGTGAATCCCACTCGCACCGGAGCGATCGACGTACTGCGACTTATGGGTGCTGATATCAGCTTGGGCAATGAACGGGAAGTGGGTGGCGAACCGGTCGCCGACCTTCGGGTCCGTTTTGCACCCCTGCAGGG
Source organism: uncultured Gammaproteobacteria bacterium (assembly GCA_963840725.1). Classification (GTDB taxonomy): domain Bacteria; phylum Pseudomonadota; class Gammaproteobacteria; order Pseudomonadales; family Halieaceae; genus CAVWDU01. The sequence goes on from CAWIZY010000007.1 coordinate 100,619, forward strand.
TATTGAGATACCGTTGGATCTCGTGCCCCTGGCCATTGACGAGTTTCCCGCGTTGTTTGTGGCTGCTGCCTGCGCCGAAGGGCGCACCGTGCTGCGCGGCGCTGCCGAGCTGCGGGTAAAGGAGAGTGATCGTATCGCCGCAATGGCTGAAGGGCTCACCACCCTCGGAGTAGCCTGTGAAGTACTCGAAGATGGCATTGTTATTCATGGAGGCGCGATGGGCGGCGGGGTCATCAATACCCACCATGACCATCGTATAGCCATGTCCTTTGCCATTGCGGCACTGCGTGCCGAGCGAGAGATTCACATTCTTGATTGTGATCATGTATCGACCTCTTTCCCCGGGTTTGACGCTCTTGCCAGAGGGTTGGGTCTGCAGATTTCGGTGCAAACAGCCTGATGGAAGACGCCCCCGTGATTACGGTTGACGGGCCCTCAGGGGCAGGCAAGGGCACGATTTCGCACCGGCTTTCGGCAACCCTGGATTGGCATTTTCTCGACAGTGGCGCGCTGTATCGGGTTACCGGACAGGCCTGCCTTCTGGAGGGGGTGTCCTGGACCGACGCGCCAGCAGTCACAGCTATCGCTCGCCACCTCGAGGTCGATTTCAGAACCGCCGCGAGTGGCGAGGTGCATGTCAGCTATAAAGGACAGGACGTGAGCCGTGAAATCCGTACGGAGGAGGGCGGTCGAGGCGCGTCCACTGTTGCCGCCATCCCCAGTGTGCGAGAAGCGCTGCTGGCGCGGCAGAAAGAGTTCAGGCGCCCCCCCGGACTGGTGGCGGACGGCAGAGATATGGGCACAGTGGTTTTCCCCAATGCGGCGCTGAAACTGTTCCTCACGGCGAGCGCTGGTGAAAGAGCCCGGCGGCGCTACCTTCAGTTGCTTGCAAAGGGAGAAAGTGTTAGTCTCCCGCGCCTTCTCGCGGACATCGAAGAACGGGATGAGCGTGATAGCAACCGAGCTGTCGCCCCGCTGGTTCCCGCGAGAGACGCTATCATCATAAACAGCACCACCGCATCGATTGATGAGGTGTTTCAGCAGGTGATGCAGGAAGTGCGCAAACAGGGTTTTGCTTAGCACACCTGGATACTGCCGTACGATGAGAGCGAGTATAGAGTCTGTTTTCCCGCATCTGAATCCAGCACCGTGTGGGTAACAGTTAACCAGGGATGACCCGGGCCTGCTGGAGGCGCGGCAGTCGGTGACCACAGGTTGCCGCCGTGATCATGATTAACAGGTAATGTGTAATGAGCGAATCATTCGCCGAACTTTTTGAAGAAAGCTTGAAGACCGTCGATATGGAGCCCGGCTCAATTGTCACCGGGGTCGTTATCGACATTGACAACGAATGGGTAACCGTGCACGCGGGACTCAAGTCTGAGGGTGTGATTCCTCGCGCCCAGTTCCTGGATGCAGCGGGTGATTGTGACCTGAGCATCGGCGATGAAGTACAGGTAGCGCTGGAGACAGTTGAAGACGGTTTTGGCGAGACCAAGCTGTCGCGGGAAAAAGCCAAGCGCGCCGAGGCCTGGAAAGATCTTGAAGCGGCCTACGAGGCCGATGAAGTGGTCACCGGTGTCATTAACGGCAAGGTCAAGGGTGGTTTCACCGTCGACATCAATACGATCCGCGCCTTTCTGCCCGGATCGCTGGTCGATGTGCGCCCGGTGCGCGAAACAGTGCACCTGGAAGGCAAGGAACTCGAATTCAAGGTTATCAAGCTCGATCAGAAGCGCAACAACGTGGTGGTTTCGCGTCGCGCAGTGATGGAGGCAGCGAATAGTGTCGAGCGGGACGCTCTGCTGGAGACGCTACAGGAGGGCATGTCAGTGCCCGGTATTGTGAAGAACCTCACCGATTATGGCGCCTTTGTTGATCTTGGCGGCATCGATGGTTTGCTGCACATTACTGATATGGCCTGGAAGCGGATCAAGCATCCGTCCGAGATCGTTGAAGTAGGGCAGGAGATAGAAGTCAAGATCCTCAAATTTGACCGGGAGCGCAATCGCGTTTCACTGGGTCTCAAGCAGTTGGGCGAGGATCCCTGGGTTGAGATCAAGAACCGCTATCCCGAGAACAGCCGGGTCAAGGCGCGTATTACTAATCTCACCGACTACGGATGCTTTGCAGAACTGGAAGAAGGTGTAGAAGGGCTGGTTCACGTATCTGAAATGGACTGGACCAACAAGAATGTTCACCCCTCCAAAATCGTGCAGTTGGGCGACGAGGTAGAAGTGATGGTGTTGGATATCGACGAGGAGCGTCGCCGCATCTCGCTGGGTATCAAGCAGTGCCAGCAAAACCCGTGGGATGCATTCGCTTCGCAGTACGCAAAGGGCGACAAGATCTCCGGCAATATCAAATCGATAACGGATTTTGGTATTTTCATCGGCCTCGAGGGCAACATAGACGGGCTGGTTCATTTGTCCGATATCAGCTGGAACGAGACGGGCGAAGAAGCCGTGCGCAGCTACAAAAAGGGTGATGAAATTCAAACTGTTATTCTCTCCATCGATCCGGAGCGTGAGCGTATCTCTCTCGGCATCAAGCAACTGGAAGATGATCCCTTTGGCAATTATGTCGCCGAAAATGACCGTGGAACCATAGTCACGGGTGAGGTGATCGAAGTTGACGCCAAGTCTGTTCTGGTCAAACTGGCTGACGAAGTTGAGGGTGTCCTCAAGGCCTCCGACATCAGCCGCGACCGGGTGGAAGACGCGCGTAATTCTTTCAAGGTCGGCGATTCAGTCGAGGCCAAGATCATTTCAGTAGATCGCAAGAACCGGGGTCTGGCTTTGTCGATCAAAGCCAAGGACTATGAAGACGAGCAGGAAGCTGTTAAGTCGCTGAAAGATCAGGAGACCGAAACAGCGTCGCCGGGTACGATTGGCGATTTGATCAAGGCGCAGATGAGCGAGAAGTAAGTAACCGTCTCGTAGACGTGCTACAAGCCAGACTCGCAAGGGCTCACTTAAGTGGGCCCTTTTTTTTCTTTTAAAAATAGGGACTTGCGCAAAGTTCTGAAGCCGTCCAGAATAAGCCGTCACGAAAACAAAGGTTTTCATGAACCTTCGCAGGAGGCGTCATGACCAAGAGCGAATTAATTGAAGCGATTGCGGCGCGTCAAACCCAGCTGTCCTCCAAGGATGTGGAGTTGGCGGTGAAAACGATTCTGGAACACATGTCCCAGGCCCTCTCAACAGGGGAGCGGATCGAAATCAGGGGTTTTGGCAGCTTCTCTCTGCACTACCGGGAACCCCGGCGCGGGCGCAATCCCAAGACCGGCGATACTGTTGAACTGACCGGGAAATACGTCCCCCATTTCAAACCGGGCAAAGAATTGCGCGAGCGGGTCAACCTGGGCTTACAGATGGGTCTTTGATGCCGGGTGAAGGTGTTGGAGCACAGGCATGAAATTTCTGAGTACGATCTTGTCCATCCTGGTGATAGCCGCCACCACCGGTGCGGGTGTTTTGTTCGCCTTGCAAAATAAGACCCCGGTACCACTGGACATGCTGGTCTATACGTTCGAGCCGAGGAGCATGGCCCTGTGGATTTTGGGTGCTTTTGCTATCGGCGGTTTTTCAGGTCTCCTGATATCCTCTGGCATGGTGTTGCGAAAACGCACCGCTCTTGCAGTGAGCGACCGCCAGTTGAAACGCACTCGCGAGGAGTTGGAGCAACTGCGCAGCGGACCTGAGCGACGGTGAATGACCTGCTCATTTTTGGGCTGTTATTTGTCGGCATTGCTACCGGTTGGTTGCTCGGCCGGCGCGGTGCACTGGAGGCGGTAATCGAGACGCAGCCGCCCAGCCAGTATTATCAGGGCCTGAATTACTTGCTCGACGGTCGTCATGATGGGGCCATGGACAGCTTTATTAATGATCTTGAGATCAACAGCGAGACACTGGACACCCATATAGCGCTGGGCAACCTGTTGCGAAAGCGGGGTGACGTGGATCGCGCCATCCGCATACATCAGAATCTCCTTGCCGGCAGCGAACTGCCGAACTCGCAGCTCCATCAGGCACATCTTGAGTTGGCTCGCGATTACATCAGCGCTGGCCTGCTGGATCGTGCGGAACAACTACTGATTGATCTGACCGGAGAGTCTCCGGCGCAGCACCGGGTCAGCCTGAGACACCTGCTGGATATCTATCACAGTGAACGCGACTGGCCCCGGGCCATCGAAGTGGCAGGTGAGCTCGCTCGCCTTGAGTCGGCAAACGATGCTGATAAGTCCAGGCAGCCAGCGACATTGGTATTGGCGCATTATCATTGTGAGCTGGCCCTGGAAAAACAGGCGGCTGGTGATACGGATGCAGCCAGGCATTTGTTGCGTCGCACTCTGGCCGCCGATCCGGGTTGCGCGCGGGCCTCGTTGATGCTCGGAGATCTGGAGATCGAAGCGGGTCGCTATGCCGCTGCAGAGAAGATCCTGCGCAATGTAAAGCGACAAGATCCGGGTTACGTCCCCGAGACTATCGGCCCTTTGCGTCGTTGCTACGGGGAACTGGGGCACGAAGGCAGGCTAAAGCCCTGGCTGCAGGAATGTATGGCGGAGCACCCGTCGGCGCCATTGGTGCTGGCCATTGCCGAGGACATGCAGCGCAACGATGGTGCGGCGTCGGCCGGAGATTTTCTCGCGGCGCAATTGGCGCAGCACCCCTCTATACGGGGCATCGCCCAGCTGATCAGCCTGCAAGTGGGCGGCACCGACGGAAAAGCCAAGGCTGATCTGGAGCTCTTGCAGGCGCTGGTGGAGCGGCTGATTGCCGAGCGACCCGCATACCGTTGCAGCCACTGCGGATTTTCCGGCCAGCGACTGCACTGGTGTTGCCCTGGATGTCAGTACTGGGGTACGGTCAAGGGTATTTGCGGCGCCCCTATAGATTAGTTTTCCGGTGTCAGGAGTTGCAACCCCCATGGATTCACAGATCATCGTCGCTCTGGACTACCCCGCTGCAGACCCTGCGCTGCAGTTGGCACAGAGGCTGGATCCTGGCGCCTGCCGTCTCAAAGTAGGGAAGGAGCTGTTTACCCGCTGCGGCCCTGAGTTGGTAGAGAAGCTGCAGCAGGCAGGCTATGAGATTTTTCTGGACCTGAAGTATCACGACATCCCCAATACAGTCGCCGGTGCGGTGCGAGCAGCCGCAGATCTAGGCGTCTGGATGGTCAATGTACATGCGGGCGGTGGCCGCCGTATGATGGAGGCGGCGGCGGAGGCCCTATCGGGCGTGACGCGCGCGCCCATTCTGCTTGCGGTTACGGTGCTTACCAGTTTGACTGATGCCGATTTGAAAGAGCTGGGCTATACGGAGAGCGCTGAAGAGCGGGTGCAGCTTTTAGCCAGTTTGGCGGCGGCGAGTGGGCTCGACGGAGTGGTGTGTTCTGCGGCTGAGGCGAAGGCTTTACGCGCGTCGCAGGGGCCTCAGTTTTGCCTGGTAACACCGGGCATAAGACTCGGCGGCGATGCGGCTGGTGATCAGCGTCGTGTAGTAACTCCGGCGCAGGCGTTGGCCAATGGAGCCGACTATCTTGTTGTGGGGCGGTCCATCACCGCGGCGAAAGATCCGCTGGCTGCACTGGCCAGAGTGCAGCAGGATATCGCCAATCATCTAGCCTAAACGGGCCCAGGCCCCGGCCGATAATAGATCAGATCCGTTCCGATTGCAGTTGTCTGCGTTGTTCGTTGCTAGACTTGTTTGCGATGCGGATGCTTGCAAGGACGCAGCGTCTTAATATGGAGATTTGATCATGAAGAAACCCTACCCTATTGCAGTTACAGTTGGATCGGCCAGGGCCGAACGCCAAGTACTCTCCCGTCAGTCTGTCGCTATCAGGGTCGCGATCCTGATCCTGATGATGGGACTTGGTGCCAGCCTTGTCAGTTTGCCGGCCGGTGCCGAAGATGCGGCCCCCTCGTCGGTGGCTACAAGCATCAACATCAACACCGCCAGCGCCGAGGATCTGGCAGCGGGTCTCAATGGTATTGGCCTCACGCGGGCGCAGGATATTGTCCGTCATCGGGAAGCCTTTGGCCCGTTTGCCACCCTGGAAGAACTGACCGAGATCAAAGGTATCGGCCAGGCAACAATCGATAAGAATCGCACAGTGATTACATTGGAATAAACCCAGTGCATCCGTATCATGAAGGGCCTTAGGGCCCTTTTTTATGGGTCCGGTTGCCGGGCTCTAGCCACTTCCCTGGTCTTGCTTGAGGGACATTGGGGGTGAGTTTGGGAGGCAATTTCAGGCCAGCCGGTGGGCACGGCGCGAGAGTAGGCGGCAAGGGTGAAGTATCTGATAACCGGAGCAAGTGGGTTTATAGGGCGTGAGCTGATGCGTGCGCTCTCCGCTCGCGGCGCTTCTTTATTGGCTATAAGTCGGCGAGCCGGGGAGTCGCTACCGGGTGTGCAATGGTTTATCGTCGATCTCAGCCAAGAGTCAGTCCCGGAGTCCCTGCTGCAAGGCGTGGATGTCGTTTTCCACCTTGCGGGTGTGGCGCATCGGCAGGGTGGCGGCGATGATTATCGCCGTGTCAATTATCAGGCAACTCTGGACCTTGCTTCCGCTGCGGCCCGCGCAGGCGTGAGCAGCTTTGTATTTGTCAGCAGTGTTAAAGCGATGGGCCCGCCGAACGATTGCTCGCCGCGTCGCGAGCTGGATTGCTTTCCTCCCACCGATGAATACGGCCATTCCAAGTGGCAAGCCGAGCGGGCGTTACGCAGCGCTTACGCCGAGTCATCTATGGGTGTGGTGATCCTGCGGCCCGCGCTGGTATACGGCAGTGGGGCCAAAGGTAACCTTGCGGTTCTTGCGATGGCGGTACGCTATGGTCTGCCGCGGCCTCCTGAATCAGGCGGGCGTTCGATGATATCGTTGCCGGATCTGGTGAGTTTGCTTTGCATCCTGGCGGACAGCCCGGTGAAGACTTTGCAGACCTGGATTGTCTGCGACGGGGAAAGCTACAGTTTTCGGCGGATTCACGATTCCTTGCGAGTGACGCAGGGGCTGGGTCCGGCTGCAGACTGGTGGCCGTTGTGGATGTGGCGATTCGCGGCCGCTGGCCTGGATTTACGTCGCAGAGGTGGGGGCTCCAGAGAGCGTGAGTCGAGCTTCGATACATTGTTTGGCTGTGAACATTACAGCAACGGGGCGCTGCTTGAGGCGTTATCCTGGCGGCCCCAATGGAAAATTGAGGATCTGGCTGAGCGGCTCGGTCCGGGCTCATTGTCTTGAACTCTGCGATCCTGCTTCTGGTCACCCTGGCCCTGTCTGTGCTTTTTTGTGGCCTTTATAGACGCCTTGCCCTTCGTTGGCAGTTTCTGGATCGTCCCAATGATCGCTCTTCCCACAGCCAACCGACACCCCACGGCGGCGGTGTACCGATGCTTTTCGCGTTTTGTGCGGGCATTCTCATGGCTTTTTACTCGGGTGTGCCGATTGGCACGTCCTACCAGGTGGTGCTGCTCGTTGCCCTGGTATTGATGGTTATAGGGGTTCTGGACGACCTCTGGCATTTGCCCGTGCTGCTGCGTTTTACTCTCTATGGTCTCTGTGCGCTGCTCACGGTCAGCATACTGTGGGTCCCCCTGTTCCCGGTGCTCGAGGTACGGCACTACTTCCTGCTTGCGACGGCGGCCATCGCCCTGCTGTGGCTGATGAACCTGTTTAATTTCATGGACGGCATAGATGGCCTTGCTGGGCTGCAGGGCGTTTTCGCCTGTGCTGCAGCAGCGCTACTCAGTGGATGGATAAATGGCAGTCAGCCCTTTGCGCTGATCTGTATGCTGCTGGCTATGGCTCTATCGGGATTTTTGTTCTGGAACTGGCCCCCTGCACGTCTGTTTATGGGGGACGCGGGCAGCGTTCCTATCGGCTTTCTGTTGGGCGCGCTGGCCTTACTCGGCGCAGCGGATGGGCTGCTCCCGCTGGCTTGCTGGCTCATTCTGCTGGCGCCGTTTATCACAGATGCAACGTATACCCTGATCTGGCGGGCAGCCACCGGGCAGCCCTTCATTCGGCCACATCGGCTACACGCCTACCAGCGGTTAAGCCGTCTTTGGCGTGGACATCTTTCCGTCGATCTGCTGTTGCTCGCCATAGGATTGTTCTGGCTACTTCCTCTCGCCAGCCTGGTGCTGTTTTACCCGAGTTACGAGCTTATATTGGTAATTTTGGCATATTTTCCTCTGCTCTGTGGCATGGTGGTTGCAGCCAAAATCGCGTAGTATCAACTGCTTATAGGCACCGCTGAACAAGTTTCTTAAGAGCGGGAGCGGGCCAGGATCAGGGGATAGAGTGGAATTGCTGAGTCGACTAGCCGGTGTCGCTGTGCGTTATACGTCCGTGGTCTGGGGCAGCGTTCGCGACGCGCTGCGCAAATTGCTGGAACTGCCGCGCAACATCAAGCAATCGCTGCTGTTGTGTCTGGACATGATTTTTGTTTGTGCCGCGATGTGGAGCGCCATCGCGCTGCGCTACGGATACACATCATTTCCCATAGGGGCACTCGAGATCGGCTGTGCCCTGTTCGTTGTCCTCGCCAGTGCGGTGATTTTTTTGCGGCTCGGGCTATACAGGGCCGTCATCCGCTTTATGGGACAGCAGGCTATCTGGGCCGTGATAACTGCTGTCAGTTACTCCAGCCTGGTGCTCGGAGCAGCGGTATTCTTTACCCGCGCCGATGTGCCCCGGTCGTTGCCCTTCATATACTGGGGGCTGGCATTGATGCTCATTGGTGGTACCCGACTCACTGTTCGGGCCTACTATCAAGCCAAGCTGCGCTCCACCTCCGAGCATGTGATCATTTACGGGGCCGGAGAGTCCGGCCGGCAGCTTCTCACGGCACTTAATCACGGTGACCAGTACCGTCCGGTTGCGTTTGTTGACGACGACAAACGCCTCCACAACTCGGTGATTAATGGACTGCCTGTGGCGCGCGCCCGAGATGTGCCAAGATTGATCAGTGAGTTCGATATCACGCAGGTTCTGCTGGCTATCCCGGCGGCCTCTCCCGAGCGCCGCAAGGAAATCATCAACTCGTTGGTGGGGTTGCCTGTCTATGTGCGTACAGTGCCGCCGATCAGCGAACTGGTGTCGGGTAAGGCTACGGTCAATCAGATCCAGGATATCGAACTGGAGGATCTTCTGGGCCGAGACCCGGTGCCGCCGCATCCGGAGCTGGTTGCGACCTGTATTACTGACAAAGTCGTCATGGTCACAGGTGCGGGTGGGTCTATTGGCTCGGAGCTGGCCCGCCAGATTCTGCGTGCCAGGCCGCGGACGCTGCTGTTATTCGATAACTCGGAGTACGCGCTCTACAGCATAGAGCGAGAGCTTGGCGAGGTGAGAGAGGCCGAGGGTCTTTCAGCTGAGATCGTGGTGCTTTTGGGCTCGGTTCAGAATCAGGTGCGGCTGGAGAATGTGTTCAGGTCTTTCGGTGTGCAGACGGTTTATCATGCGGCGGCCTATAAGCATGTCCCGCTGGTGGAACATAATATTGTTGAGGGTGTCGCGAACAACGTGTTCGGTACCTGGTACGCAGCAGAGGCTGCCCGGAAGGCTCAGGTAGAAACCTTCGTGCTGGTGTCTACAGACAAGGCGGTTCGTCCCACCAATATTATGGGAGCCTCCAAACGGTTTGCTGAAATGATTCTTCAGGGTCTGGCCCAGAACGATACAGCTACCCGGTTTTGTATGGTGCGCTTCGGTAACGTCCTGGGCTCATCGGGCTCGGTCGTGCCTTTGTTTCGTGAGCAGATTGCTCGCGGTGGTCCTGTCACTGTGACCCACCCTGAAGTGTCGCGCTACTTCATGACTATCCCCGAGGCTGCCCAGTTGGTGCTTCAGGCCAGCGCAATGGGCACCGGAGGGGATGTTTTTGTGCTGGATATGGGCGAGCCTGTCAAGATTGTGGAACTGGCCCGGCGCATGATTCACCTCAGTGGCTATGAGATGAATCACGATACGCACATCGGTGAACACATCGAGGTGGAGTTTATCGGTCTGCGACCGGGAGAAAAATTGCGTGAGGAACTGGTTCTGGGCAGCAATGTCACTGGCACCGGGCATCCGATGATTATGCGAGCCGAGGAGGAATGCCTCAGCTATGCCCAGATTCATCGCAAGCTGATAGACCTGCGACGTTTTTGTGATCAGATGGATTGCGATGGAATCACCGCTGTTCTGGGGCGTGCAGTCAGCGGCTACACAGGTCCCGAAGAGCGTTACGATCACATGTGGATTCGTAATGTCACTCACTCGCAGGCCCCCGCAGTCGCAGCCTCCAATGTGCAGGAACTGTTTCCTGACAAGGTCTAGGGCACTTCAGAGACTCGCATAGGCTTATCTCAGCAGTGCCTTTTTCAGGGGAGTCTCTTGAAAAATGCGATCAAGAGTCGTCAGCAACACATCGGCATCCTGTGCCGTAAAGATCATCGGTGGACGAAGCTTGATAACATTGTGGTGCGGCCCGTCGCTACCTGCCAGGATGCGGCAGTCTCTCAGCCGGTTGACGACGTAATCAGTTTCTGACCCAGCCGGCTCCAGTGTGTTTGCGTCCCGGACCAGTTCCACACCCAGGAACAAACCCCGGCCGCGCACGTCACCGATCAGTGGATGCTTGTGCTTTAGCTTTTCAAGCCCACTGATTAACTGCTCGCCGCGGGCGAGTGCATTGGCCTGAAGCGACTCCTCATCCAATATATCCAGAACGGCCAGTCCCGCGGCGCAGGCCACAGGGTTGCCGCCATAGGTGCTGAAGAACTCCATTCCGTTATCGAGACTGGCGGCGATTTCTGCTCGGGTGATCACTGCCCCGAGCGGATAACCATTGGCGATAGGCTTTCCCAGCACCACAATATCAGGGATTGCGTCCTCCTGCTCAAACCCCCAAAAACTGCTCCCCATTCTGCCGAAACCGACCTGAACCTCGTCGGCGATGCACAGGGTCCCGTGGCAGCGGGCGTGCCGGTAGGCCGCCGCCAGATAGCCCTGCGGAAATACGATTTGTCCGCCTACCGATGGGATTGTCTCAGTGATAAACGCGGCCACGTCGCGCCCATTGGCGGAAGCCCGCGACAGCGTGCTATTGACGCATTGCGCATAGCGCAACCCCGCTTGCGGATCGTCGCGGCGAAAGAGGCCTCTATAGTCGTCAGCGAGGGGCACTTCATGAACCCAGTCGGGGCGGCCTCCGCCCCCGGGCCCGTCGTACTTATAGGGACTGATCGCCGTCAGTGTGTTGGTGTGGCCATGGTAGGCGGCTTCCATCACGCAGACATCGTGCCTGCCCGTATAGTTGCGGGCCAAACGCAGCGCCAGTTCATTTGCCTCGCTGGCGGAATTAACGAACAGGCAGGTGGAGAGGGGTGCCGGGAAGGTGGCATTCAGCCGTTCGGCATAGTCGAGTATGTTCTCATGCAGATAGCGTGTGTTGGTGTTCAGCAGTGCTGTCTGGCGCTGAATCGCCGCAACCACCCGCGGGTGACTGTGGCCGACATGGGCGACGTTATTGTAGGCATCCAGGTAAGCGCGGGCCTGGCTGTCATAGAGAAACTGGCGAAAGCCGCTGACCAGGTGCAGAGGCTTTCGATAAGACAGCCGTAGCGACGGTCCCAGCAGTCTTTCCCGTCGCTTGAGCAACTGGTTCACAGTAGGCTTTGAATCCGCTCGTGCATCCAGTCGGTCGAGCGGGGCTCCCGGTATCAGTGCTGCGGGACAGGGGCACAACTGCCGCCAAATGTGTGCGTGGGTTGGACTGACTACGCCGGGAAATTCAGCGTCTAGGCCCAGCAAGTCGATCATAATCTGCAGATGGAGATGCGGTGGCCAGCCGCCATTTTCATGACTGTCGCCCACCTCGGCGAAGCGCTCACCCGGCCGCACTGTCTGGCCTGTGTGGAGGCCATTGATGCTGGCGAGGCTCAAGTGCCCGTAGAGCGTATAAAAAGGCTCTTGCGCGGTTGTGACATGCCTCAGTATCACCAGCGGGCCGTAATCGAGCGGCGCCTGATTGTGCGCGATACACTCGATCGTCCCGGCCAGCGGGGCTTGCACTGCGGTGCCCGGGGGGCAGAAAATGTCGAGACCAATGTGTTCCGTGCGGCGTTCCTGAGTGGGATATCTGTCGCCGCCAAACGCCGCGTCAGTGTAGAGGGCACGCGGCTCAGCGTAGCGGCCATAGGCAACACTTGCGCCGGAGGCGGCCATCGAGTGATTGATCAGGGTCGCCAGGGGTCCCAGTCGGTGGTTTGCCGGATCAGATCCCAGCAGTGGGCTGTCCACACTGAGGTCAATAACAGCGGGTTGGCTGTCCGACTTGACCACCGGCGCCGCCTCGGCGCCCATCGTCTCCAGGGCGGCAGTGACTGATTCTATGCCGGGGAGGACTGGCAGGGCGCAGGCGTCCCGAAATACACACTCGGCAAATCTGGTCGGGATGCTTTGCAGTCGATTGAGGGCGGCTCCTGCCGGCCCCTGGCTGATAGTAACGTACGGGTCTTCCGGCTCCTCCTGTTCGCGATCGCTGGAAATCACCAGGCTGACCGCCAGCCTCGCTTGAATAAGCCCGAACAACAGTGATATCTCAGCCGCGCTGGGTTGCCGCAGGGTGCAATAGCCACGCAGGAAGCTTGCGCAGACTGACAGTGGGTCTTCCTGGTCCAGAATCAGGTAAGCGAGGGCGATAGCGGCGTCACAGATCAGTGGCTGCCAGCTCGTATCGCCAAAATCAAACAGGCCAGTGACCAGAGCTGCACCCTTGTCACTGGTTACCAGAACATTGTAGTCGTTGGCATCATTATGAATGACGCCCTGGGCCAGTCCGCTGAGTCGAGGGCTAGTTTCAGCCGCAAAGCACTCCAGTGCCCGACGCGCGGCCTCCCGGTAATCCTCCGACACGGCATTGACTTTGAGCAGGTGCTCATCAGCACGGGTCAGGTCCCAGCAATGGTCCCGGCGCATGGCAGGATGCCGGAAACCCTCCAACTCCCTGCACAACTGGGCCATGGTTTTGCCAAAGCTCTCATAGAGTGGTCCGGTGTGCGGACGGTAGTCTGCCAGTAACTCCCCGGGGCAATAGTGCAATAGCCACAAAATCCGGGTCTCGGTCCCTATTTGCGCGGAGACGAGTGCAGCACCGCTGGCGGATCGCACCACCCGTGGCAATAGGAGTGAACTCTTATCCAGGTGGTCGAGGGCTGCGATCTGCAATTCTACGACAGCCTGCTCGCACCCCGCATGCATGAGTTTACATATATAGCGTTCGCCGTCAGTCGTTGTCGCCAGGTAGTTAAGATCGCGCTCCCCGGGGAGTACCGTCAACTGGGCTCTGATACCGTAGAGTCGATCCAGTAGGGTATGGAGGCTGTTTTCCACTGCCACTGGCCATCCTCTCGAAAATGACATCATAGCAAGCGATGTCCGGCCTTCACCGCAGAGCAATCCCGCGATCCGGGGTATGGGCGCGAGGGGGCAGGGCCGGTTGGGTACAGTTGAGGACGGTCCCTCAACTCACCCGGAGCGTCAGGCAGTGGGTGGTGCGTCAGCTTCAGTCGTCTTCCACGTCGTCGACTGACACTTGCCCGGACATGGAGCGGCGAATGATGGACCAGGACATGCCGACTGCCAACACGAGGGACAAGACTGTGAGAATGATCCAGGTCTGGGTATTTTCCGCGTCCAGACTGAGCCAGCCCATATCGACAAATAGCCATGCCAGGCAGGCGAAAAGGGCGCCAGAAAGGACCACGCCGAGGACACCCATCGACAGTAGTGTGGCTCTCACAAAGACTATCCAGGCAATAATCAGGGCAATCGTGGCCAGCGCGGGAATGGGCCCGAATTCCGTACCTTCGGCTGTCATCCAGCCCACATAGGAGTAACCCGTAGGGTTAAAAGTACCGAATACCAGAGCCGCAGCGAAGAGCCACCGGCCGAGGAAGTCGGGGATAGAGAATGAAGATGCCATAGGGTAGCCTTGTGTGAGTTCAACAAAATGCAAAGTTAGTTCAGTTGTCCCCTCAGGGCAAGGCTCAAGCTGAGGCATTTTTGCGCCCTGGGGTTTCTCGATCCACTCAATTCCGGGTTATAGTGCACACGCCACGCTGTGACAGTCCAGCATGTGGAAACCATTTCGAATGAAAACATCTACCTACAGTGCCCAGGGGCGGAAGGAGTCTCACAATGAACATTCTCGAAAGTGCAGTCAATATGCTCAGCCAGCAGCTCAACAAGGGGGTCGATGCCGAGTCCACCCTGTCTGCATTAACGTCCGTGCTGGGTCAAGACGGCAAAGGCGGCCTTGATTTGTCCAGCGTTGTGACCAAGATGACCGAAGAGGGTGGTCTGGCGGATACAGTGCAATCCTGGCTTGGGGACGGCGGTAATGCGCCCATTAACGCGGATACTGTCAGGTCTCTGTTTGGTGATGAACGAATCGCGGAGTTTGCCAGCAAGCTAAACATCGACACGGATGCCGCAGCTAGCAGCCTGAGCGGTTTGTTGCCTGAGGTGATGGATAAAGCCAGCCAGGGTGGGCAGCTGCTCGACAGCGCCGGCGGCATCGGCGGTCTGATGGACGCGGCCAAATCGTTTCTGAAGAAGTAATCGCCGGCTGTGTCCGCGGCGACCAGGTGTAGAGCCGTCGCGGCCCGATACGGCGTGAAGATTTTTTGGTTCTGCACGCTTGTGCTCGGCCTGTGTAGCGGCCTCGCGCAGGCCGCGGGGCAGCCGCAAGGGCCGGCAACGGTGGCCCCCTCTAACGAAGAATGTGTGATCCTGCTGCATGGATTGTGGCGGACTCAACTATCGATGCTTGCCGCAGAGTGGAAGCTGGCGTATGCGGGTTATCGAGTGGTCAATAACAGCTACTCCTCCCTGACCCGCAAAATTGAGGAAAACGCCCGCGCGGCAATCGATCCGGCACTGGATGAATGCCGTGCTGAGGGGGCTACGCGGATTAGTCTTGTCACCCATTCTCTCGGTGGAATTCTGGTTCGACATTATCTCAGCAAGCAGCCGATAGCAGAGTTGGGACGCGTCGTGATGATGGGCCCACCCAACCAGGGAAGCGAGTTGGCAGATTACTATGCTGCGTTGATTACCGCCGACTACCTGGAGCCGCCCGCTCTGGCCCAGTTGGGTACCGGGCCAGAGTCAGTACCGCTCGAATTGGGGCCGGTTGATTTTGAACTCGGGGTTATCGCGGGCAATACACATCACCGCAATTTTTTGCCGGGTCTGCCCGACGGGCCAGGCGATGGCACTGTCAGCGTCGCTGAAACTGCGGTCGCGGGAATGGCAGATTTCATAGCAGTGCCCGCCAGCCATACTCTGATGATGTGGAGCGACACGGTACTCGCCCAGATGGTGTATTTTCTGCGCCACGGAGCGTTTGATCATCAACCGCGGCGCTGACAGCGGAAGTTTTACCCAAACCGGCCGGTGGTGTTCTTACTGCTGTCTCCGGTCTTTCGGAATGAGAACACCATCTATCATCAGCGGGAATGCGACCAGCCGGTCGCTGCGCCTCTCGTCCCGGCCCTGAGAGGAGCGTCCTTGCGTTTGTCGTGAGTCGGCGTAGGAAGAGGGTTCACCGGCGGACATATTGTCATCATCGCTGGAAACATATCTGCGGGCCGCAAGCGTGAACACATAGACGCCTGCGGCTGCGGTCGCCAAACCCAGGGCCCCCACAATGAGGTAAAAACTGTTTATGTCAGACACGACTGGTCAACCTCTGCATTCATCTCACCATAGGAGAAGCAACAATCGAGCCGGAGCGGGTTTTTGCGTTGAAAAACAAGGATGTTCTGAATTTCGAGCGGTTTAGGGCTGGAGCGTTTTGTGATCAGTGTCTAATTTTTTGACACCGGATTTGCACATGATGCGTTTTACTGATTCGCTTTTATCGCGCGCCCTTGCCGAACAAGACAACTTCTACCGTTGTCAGCAGGATCATACAATCCAGGAACAGGCTGTGGGTCTTCACATAGTAAAGGTCGAACTGCAATTTTTGCTTGGCATCTTCCTCGCTAGCTCCGTAGGGGTAGCAGAGCTGCGCCCAACCGGTAATTCCTGGCTTTACACAGTGGCGCACATCAAAGTAGGGGATTTTCTCCGCCAAATCTGCGACAAACTGAGGCCGCTCCGGGCGGGGCCCGACAAATGCCATATCGCCATTGAGCACATTGAGTATCTGCGGTAACTCATCTATACGGACTTTGCGTATAAAGTTGCCCACACGGGTTACTCGACTGTCATTGGCCGTCGCCCACCGCGCCTTACCGTCGCTTTCAGCATTGACTGACATGCTGCGAAACTTCAGCACCTCAAACCGGGTGCCGCCGAGCCCGACCCGCTCCTGGCGATAAAATACCGGCGCATCAAATCCGTCCTCCAGCCAGATTGCGATTGCAGTACCGAGCATCAGTGGCCAGGAGACCAGCAATAGCAGCAGGCTTGAGATCACGTCAAAGCAGCGTTTGCACAGCATTGCCGCTGTGCCCTGCTGGAATCCGTCTGCAAAAATCAGCCAGCCCGGATTGATATAATCAACCAGGATCTTTCCGGCCTCCTGCTCAAAGAAGGTGGTAATCTCAACTACCTTTACGCCATCCATTCGACACTGCATCAAGTCCTGCATTTCCAGAGCCGTGCGTTTGTCGTCAACCGCCACAACGATCTCGTCGATTTCCATTTGCTGAGCGTAACTGGGCAAGTGTGGCACCTGGGCGATCACCTGGTCAGACTGAATAGAGGTTTTCTCGCCATTTACCTTCATAAAGGCGAAGATCGAGAAACCCCGCCGATCTGACTTTCTGCGCATCGATGTGGTGATGGTGTTAGCGGTCTGACCCGTCCCGAGCACCAGAACACGTCGTTTGAACTGATCGAGGTCGGTAAGGTTAACAAACGCCAGTCGGCTGGCCAGGCTGGCGATAAAAGCAATGGAGGCCGTGTAAACAAAGATTCCGCGCCATACGAAGAGGTTGGGCAGGAAGTAGTAAATAAGCGACATGCCAAGGGTGACAATGATAAAAGCGCCGACGGTACGCAGCAGAATTCCACTGGCACCTTCACGCATTCGTGGCTGGTACAGGCCCATCGCTACCATGCTGATGACTGACACCGCAGAAAAGAGGGCCGCTCTCATAGGTACCTTATTGAGATAGTCATAGAGACTCCCCGGTTCGAGCAAAAAGTAGAGATAGGTGCCGAGGTAAAAGGAAAGAAAAAACAGAATGCTGTCGACTATCACCAGATGGTAGATCGCCCGAGGGACATGATGATTAAAGACCTTTACAGTTGCCACTAGTTGTATACATCCTTTTTGCAGGGGCAAGGTGCGCGCCTGCCTTTATCAGTTTTACCAAGCTCGCGCCTGATTGCGGTTGCGTACAAGCTCAGCTCGAGGCACCAAAGGCACGATAATTCTTGTCTGTAGCGGGAATGTACCATGACAAAATCTTGGGAGTTCCTATCGGTGCCGTTTGTGTGAATCAGTTCGCAGCAAAACTGAGGTGCCCTAAAAACAGGCTTGCAGCGGTAGCGGATGACTCAAAAAGTGAAGCGGGCTTGCACTATAGCCATAGGCCCCCGACTGGTAGATAACTACCAGATCACCGACCTGTGTCACTGGCAGATCAATGTTCTGGGCCAATATGTCAAGCGGTGTGCACAACGGCCCCACGATGTTGACAGTTTCGGTCTGCTGCGAATGAATGCGATTCCCAATGGCAACGGGGTAATTCTTGCGGATAATCTGGCCAAAATTGCCCGAGGCAGCCAAGTGGTGATGTAGTCCGCCATTGGTGATCAGGAACGCCTGGCCTCGCGACAGTTTTCGGTCTGTTATCTCGCAGACATAGATGCCGGCCCCACCGACCAGGTAGCGGCCCAGCTCAATCACAAG
Source organism: uncultured Gammaproteobacteria bacterium (assembly GCA_963840725.1). Taxonomy (GTDB): domain Bacteria; phylum Pseudomonadota; class Gammaproteobacteria; order Pseudomonadales; family Halieaceae; genus CAVWDU01. Next base: position 118,542 of record CAWIZY010000007.1, read on the forward strand.
TTCAATGCCGGGAAACCGATGTTCAGCCACGGCGGCAAGGCGCTCGAGATTTTGAGCGATCGGTGTCACGTCCAGCGCTTCCTCTCCGGGGAAATACGGAATACCCAAACCGCCGCCCAGATTGAGCCATTTCAGCGCTACCTGGGTTTCCTCGGCCAGCCGCATTGCGAGTTCCAGAGCTTTGGTGTGTGTGTCAATTATGGCCTGTGTCCGAAGACTCTGGGAGCCGCTGAAAATGTGGAGGCCGATGAAGTCGACAGCCAACTCCGGCAGTCCTGCCAGCACCGAGGGAACGACCTCTGCGTCGATGCCAAAGGGCCTCGGCCCGCCACTCATTTTCATGCCAGCTGTCTTCAGCTCGAAGTCGGGGTTGACCCGAATGACTACCCGGGGCCGCTTGCCGCGTTGGCGACCCAGCGCAGCCACTCGCCCCAGTTCACGCTCCGATTCGATCACAATGATCACGCCGCCGTCCACCGCTGCTGACAGGTCCTTAGCGGATTTTCCAGGCCCAGCGAAACTGATGGTAGCGGGGTTTATGCCGGTCCCCAGTGCGATGTCGAGCTCGCCGGAGGAAGCCACGTCCAGTCCGTCGGCAATGGCCGCGAAGTGCTTGACGACCGCTGGCATCGGGTTGGCCTTGACTGCATAGTGAACGTGCACTGCAGCGGGAAAGCACAGACCTCAGGTTGGACATTGTCTGGCTCATAACTGCCCGGTCGTAGGCGTAAAATGGCGTCTGACCCAGTTCGCTCGCCAGTGCGGTCAGCGCTCGACCACCAATTTGCAGTTGGTTGTCGGCGATGGGAAACTGCGTCATCGGAGCATGACCTACTGCGGCGGGTTTACTTTTCTCTTTCAACGGTCTGGTTCCAGGAAAGTGTTCTTGTGTTGACTGGCCAGTGAGGTTCGATCGATCTTGCCGTTAGGGTTAAGCGGCAAGCTATCAACTACAAAGATTGCCTTGGGCACCATAAAAGCTGGCAGTTCATGACGGCACTGCCTCATTAGCTCCTCCCGGGTGCTGTGATCGCCGTGCGGCGGTGTGTTGAGGCTGACCACCAACGCAATCGCCTGACCGATATCGGGATGCGGCAGTCCAAGCGCAGCGGCCTCGACCACTCCGGATATGTTGAGAGCAACCTCCTCAATTTCAGAAGGGCTGACGCGATAGCCGGATGTCTTGATCAACTGATCCTCGCGACTGATAAAATACAGGTAGCCTTCGCTATCTTTCATTACCCGGTCTCCGGACCACACCGCCAGTTCAGTCAAAGGCAACTGGGGGGCGGCTGGGCGGGGCATGGACGAAATCGTATGGCGGTGGCTTCCGGATCGTTCCAGTAACCCATGGACACCATTGCGCCCCGGTGCACCAACTCGCCGGATTCACCAGGTCACACGGCTGGTCCGTCGTTATTGATCACCAGTATCTCGGCATTGGGGATCGCCCTGCCAATGGAATCCGGACGCCGGGTCACCTGATCAGGTGGAAGGTACGTGGACCGGAAGGACTCGGTAAGACCGTACATAAGGTAAATGTCGGTGTCTGGCAGTTTTTTCTGCAGTGTCCGCGTTGTGGCGACGGGCATGGCTCCGCCGGTGCTGCTGACGAAACGCAACGACTCTGCTGCCTCGGGGGGCCAGTCCAGATTAGACAGCTTGTTCCACAGGGGAGGTACGGCCGCTAGCCCGGTCACCCGGTAGTGACAGACGGCCTTAATGACGTCCCCCGGGAGCAGGTAATCCAGCAGCACAACGCGGGCGCCGGCGACAAATGCAGTCGTCAGCTGGCTCAGCCCCGCGTCAAAGCTCAGCGGTAACACCGCCAGCAAGCGGTCACCGGCAACTGTATGGGTATACTCGGCGACACTGCGGGCCCCCGCCACCAGGTTGCCATGGGACAGGACAACACCCTTGGGTTTACCGGTGCTGCCGGAAGTGTAGAGTATGGCGGCGATGTCCTGGTCTATGCGCTCACGTGTCACTGGCCGGCGCGACTGGCCGAGCGCCGACCATGAAAGAACCTCGGCCCGGAGCGGAAGCTCTGAGGGCGTTGCCGTGACCTCCTCGACAAGGATGATAGAGCCGAGGGACCGGCACCCGGGCAGGGTTGGTGTCAATAGCTGCAGGCGCTGAGACGAGGTGATCAGGACTTTGACGTCACAATCATCGAGTATATGCAGCACCTGCCGGGGTTTCAGCAGGGGGTTGATCGGCACAAAGCAGGCATTGGCATACGAGCTGCCGAACAGAGCGAACACCGTCTCTGGTAGCTTGGGTAGAAATACGGCGATGCGGTCGCCCGGACCAACGCCAAGCTGCTGCAGGCCCGATGCAACAGAAGTTGCTGCCGCTTCCAGTTCAGCATACGTAACCTGCCGTTCACCCGCTTGCAGGGCGATAGCGTGCGGACACCGTGCAGCTTGTTCACTGATGCAGTCGTGTATGAGTGTGGTCATTAAACGTGCTAAACCCCCGGTCTCTGCTTGTGGTAGCAGCCAAGCTATTGTAGCTTCAAGCCTCGGCGCCATAGAAGTAAATAGTGGGGATTCAAGCACTTGTCTGAACAATCATATCGATCACTCCATCATCCATATCGGTTTTCCTGTGCTCCATTGCGGCGACAACGGGCTGACCTGTTAACGGGTTCACTGCCGGTAGCGGTCGAGTCCGAGCGGGGGCCCAGATGCTGAAAAGGATGCTGATTGCGCTATGCTGCCTGACAGCTCTGAGTGTGCAGAGCGCCAGTTTGCCCGATGTGATAGATCGTGTGCGCGGGGGGGTCGTGGGGGTGGGGAAGGTCTATCCACCGCGCCAGCCGATACCCAAGAAAAAGGCGCGACTGACCTTCTCCGGCACCGGGTTCGTGGTGGGCAACGGCCGACAAATCATTACCAATGCACACGTCATTCCTGAGCAGATTGACAGCGATAACAATGAGAGGCTGGCGATCTTCAGCGGTACGGGCCACCAGAATCAGGCGCACTATGCTCGCGTGATAAAAGTTGACGCAGAACATGATCTGGCCCTGCTGGCCATAGACTCCCCCGCACTGCCCGCACTGCAGCTGGGTGACTCAGACCAGGTCAGAGAGGGGCAGTCCGTTGTCTTCACGGGTTTTCCTATCGGCATGGTGTTGGGGCTGTTTCCCGTGACGCACCAGGGTATCATCGCCGCAATTACACCGATGGCGCGTCCGGCCGAGCGTGCAGCCACTCTGAACGCCGCGCAGATTCGCCGCATGCGCAATATGTTTAATGCCTTTCAACTGGATGCGATCGCCTACCCGGGAAATAGTGGTAGCCCTGTTTACGAGCCCGAGACCGGTCGTGTTATTGGCGTGGTAAACAGCGTGGTGGTGAAAGAATCGCGAGAGTCTCTCCTCACACGTCCCTCTGGGATCAGTTATGCTATCCCCGCCAAGTATGTTAAAAGCCTGCTGGGCAATCCGTGACAGACGGTTGAATAAACCTGTGCCGTTGAGACGCGGTGTGAACGCGATTCTGGCCTTGTGTTTGGCGAAGGCGCCCGCAGGTATCACGCCTTGGTTGCGTTTTCGCCCGAACGTATTCGAGGCGTTCCCGTTGTCCTGTGGTTGCGCTGCGCGTGATTCTAGTTTGCAGGCTGACGGTGGTTCAGTGGCCTGAAAAGTCCACTTGATGAGATAGTTAAATCGCATGTTTTGGTCTAAGCCGTCTTACCGGGTACTGTTTGTCTGTACCGAGAATATCTGCCGTTCACCTATGGCCGAAGCCCTGCTTAGGCAGCGGCTTCACGGTTTGGGTTTATCCAGAAAGGTTGGCGTGGACTCTGCGGGGACGCATGTGTCCCGGCGTGGCCAGAGACCCGATGCTCGGGTTGAGCAGGTCTGCGCAGCTACTGCCTGCAACCTCAGTGGTATCCGCTCGAGGCAGGTGAGCCAGCGCGACCTTGTGAGGTACGATCTGGTGTTGGCGATGGAGCAATCGCATCTGGATTTCTTGCTGACCCTCTGTCCCGATAATTTCGAACACAAACTCAAGTTGGTGATGGCTTACGGCCCGGCCCTCGGAGTCGAGGAAGTCCCCGACCCCTACTTCGGCAATAGGCAAAGTTTTGAACGGGTTCACACAATGCTGTCGTCCGCGCTGGACGGCTTGGCCGAAAAGCTGCTCACCCTCGGTTAATGCCATTAATTGCGACCTTTTTGTTGCGACGTCTCGAAAGCAACTGTTCTAATTCATGGGTATCGCGATGCCTGGAGTTGTTGATGAACCTGCCCACGAGGAGCCCGCTGGCGCCTGTAACGGAGCGCAAGCCGACGCTGGTTGAGGACTTTCAGAATTACTTCACCCTCGAATTAGCGACCACGCCGGAGCAAATGGAGGCAATCTGGCGTATACGCTACCGGGTGTATTGCGAGGAATTTGGCTACGAGGCGGCGGAGGCGTTTCCCGACCAGTTGGAGGCAGATGACTTTGACAGCCATTCCGCCCATTGTCTCATCACCCATAATTCGAGTAAGATGCCGGCGGCCTGCGTGCGCCTGGTTGAGGTCGACAACACTCGCTTGATGCCCATGGAGCATTATTGCGCAGATGCCATTGAACGCGGGGTGCTCGATAGCTTTTCCAATCAACGGGCAACCTTGTGTGAGTTCTCCCGGTTGGCCGTGGACGGCGCGTTCCGCAGGCGAGCGGGAGAGCGGGCCACCCGCTTTGGGGAAATCTCCTCACTGGATATCACCCAGCGCGAACAACGCACGTTTTCACTGATTGCCGTTTCGACCTTTACCGCCGCTTTTGCACTCAGTGATGTGCTCGGTCGCACCAATGTTTTTGCTATGATGGAGCCCTTTCTGCCGCGGCTCTTGCGACGGTCCGGAATATTGGTGAATAAGGTGGGCAGCGATATCGACTACCATGGGCTGAGAGCACCCTACTTCATGACCACCGACGCGGCCGCCGATGGCATGAAAGATGACCTGAAGGCCCTGTATCGGGATATACGCGGGGAGTTCGCGCAAACTTCGCTCGCCAGCCGGACCCGCTGAGCCCGCGCGGGTTGAGCAGCGCAGGCCGGGTTCGTGAATCTATCGGGAGGCAGCGAGGCACATGGCTTTTGACTACAACGAAGCGTTTTCCCGCAACATCGGCTGGGTGACAGACCGTGAGCAGGCGCTGCTCAGGGAGAAGCGGATCGCCATTGCGGGCCTCGGTGGAGTCGGGGGCAGTCATGTATTGACAGCCGCTCGGTTGGGAATAGGTGGGCTCACCATTTCCGATCTGGATCATTTTGAACTCGCGAACTTCAACCGCCAGGCCGGTGCTGGCATGGGTTCACTGGGGCGACCCAAGGTCGAGGTGCTGGCGCAGATGGCGCATGATATCAATCCGGATCTGGCCATTAGCCAATTTGGGTCAGGCGTCACGGCAACTAACGTCGATGCCTTCCTCGACGGCGTTGACCTATATATAGATGCGCTGGATTTTTTTGCCTTCGAGGCGCGGCAGACGGTCTTCAAGGCCTGCGAACAGCGCGGCATTCCAGCCATCACTGCGGCTCCACTGGGCATGGGTGTGGCCCTGTTGTGTTTTTTGCCGGGTCAGATGAGCTTTGAGGCGTATTTCCAGCTCGCCGGTCATGATCCTGACGAGCAGGCTTTGCGGCTGATGCTGGGTCTGTCACCCGCATTGTTGCAGATGGGCTACCTTGTCGATGATTCCCGGGTGGATTTCGAAGCCAGAAAAGGTCCCTCCACACCCATGGCTTGCGAGTTATGCGCGGGGTTTGCGGGCACCTATGCATTGAAGGTCTTGCTGGGCAGGGGTGAGGTAGTGGCCGCCCCCCGGGGTGTGCACTTCGATGCCTATCGCAATAAGCTGGCCACCACCTGGCGCCCGTGGGGCAATCGCAATCCGCTGCAGAAGCTGGGACTGGCGATAGCTCGTCGTCGGGTAATGGCCAAGCGGTGAAGTCCGTCATTGAGGTTGTCAGGATATTTTACACTGGAGCCTCGAGCAGATGTTTTTTTCACGCCGTAAAATTTTTAAATGTATGATTTAAAAGAATTATTTGTTTATTGGCACGTTAGCTGCTTTATTCAGCGTGAGAGACAGCAGAACCTGACAAGTGTAAAGACTGTTGAACTTGGGGATTATTCATTCATTCGTCGGAAGGGGTTTACTACGATGAAACTATTGTTAAAAAAAGCTGCGATCGCTGCATCTCTGGTGGCGCTGAGTTCGACAGCAAGCGCGATGTCGTTCCAGAGCAATGTGATGCTCGACGTTGGGGACAACGAGTACGACCTGCAAGGGGCTCCGTTCTTCGGCACGCAGGACGGCGACACACTGACCGGATTGTTTGATCAGTTTGGTTTCAGTCAATTTTTGGCCACTTCGGTGTACGATTTCACCGATGGCGAGATCTTTGGGGATTTTTACGACTCGAACAGAGCCGGTGACCTCCCGTTTGTACCGGGGTCAGGTACGGCGCTGGATGGAGAGACAACGGTAGTATTCAGGACTCCTGAGGATCCTGCACAGGTCGATATCGATGCGTTGTCACCACTGGCCCCGCCCTTAGACTCTGACAATGAGGGTTTCCTGGGTACTTGGGAGCTGGTGGCCGACTACACGTTTACCGGCAACCTCTCGCCTGTTGGACCGAGCTATACTGGCGGCGATATCAACTTCACTTTTCGGGAGCGAGTCGACGTCGGTGGTGATGGTGTACTGGACGAGTTCCTGGCATTGACGCTGACCGTCACCGGTTCGCAAATCGACGCGGCGAACCTGGCTGTGCTGTTTGACGTGACTTTTGCCGCAGACAACTTCCTGATGGTCGAGACACGGCCCGGTGTGTTTGTCGATGCGGCGGATTTGGTAGGTACCATGTCCCCGGTAATGGCGAGGCTTGATACCAACGTTGATCCGCCCATTCCAACGCCCGATCAGCTGCTCCTGGTTGATACGGATGGTGATGGGGTAGGCGACGCGGTGGCTCGCCAGTCGACTCTGGATGGTTCTATCGGCTTCCAGGTTCCGGTACCCGGTACTCTGCTGCTGATGGGACTGGGTCTGATGGGCCTGGGCTTGCGCAAGCGCAGCTAGAGAAAGCTGAAACCGGGCCGGCGCAGCTGGAGCGGTTTGCCGAGAACAAAGCCGAGGAAGGGGCGCGAGAGCGCCCCTTTTTTGTGGCCGGTCAATCTAGCGTTATCGTTGAGCTGCCACAGACAGGCTCTTCTTCCTGATCGACGATTGCCCCCTGGCGAGACCCGGGTCCGGGCCTCTCAGGCCCGGTCGCGCAGCTTTTCTGCGGTTTATAAGGGTGCGCGCTTGCCTGGGCGAGCAGGCTGAGGCAAGATCACGCCACGATAATAGCCGTGGAGTGCCGTCCCGTGTCATATCTTTGCCGTGTGGCCTGCTTGCTGGCTGTGTTGGTTGCACTCACTGGCTGCGACACTCGCCTGGATGAAACCCAGTCCCTTGCAGACGCCAGATCCTACCTAAAGGCTGGCGATTTGCCCGCCGCCTCGGTTCAGCTCAAAGGGATTCTTCAGGAAAACCCCGACAGTGGTGAAGCGCGGCTGCTCTTGGGGCAGGTGCAGTTGGAGGCGGGGGACCCGCGTGCCGCGGAGAAAGAGCTGCAGCGGGCTACCGAGCTTGGCGTATCACCCGAGTTGGTGATGCCTGCGCTGGCCGACTCACTGCTGCAACAAGACAATAATAGTGCTTTACAGGCGCTCTCTCAGGACACGGTGGCCGATCCCCAGGCTGCGGCCCTGATATTTGCAGCCCAGGCTATGGGTAATCTGCGTGCTGGCCAGACCGAATTGGCGGCGCTTCAAATCGAGCAGGCCCGACTGGGCTATCCGGACTCTCCTTACGTGCAGGTAGCCAATGCCAGTTTGTCTATTGCGCGTTGGGAAGAGGAGTTCGCCAGAGATGAGTTGCGACAGATTCTGGACCAGACTCCCGATTATGCGCCGGCTTGGAGTTTGCTCGGGAATCTGCAGCGACGCCAGGGTCAGTTAGCTGAAGCGGAAAACTCACTGACCCAGGCGATTGATAATCGACAGGCGAACCTGTCTGATCGTATGGCTCGTGCCCAGGTCCGTATTGCGCTGGGTCTGATCGATGAAGCACAGGCAGACCTCAACGTCATTTCCCGTGATCTGAGTAACCACCCGGAGGCCAACTACGCACAGGGGCTTATTTACTGGCGCCAGAAGAAATTCCCGGAAGCGGCCGAGGCGTTCCAGAAAACCCTCGCACTGGACAGTAAAAACGCTAATGCGACTTACTTTTTGGGAATGCTCAGCCTGCAGCAAGGCAACGTGGAGCTGGCAGATAGTTACGCGCGTCGGTTTTTTTCGATGCACCCAAATGCCGTGCCCGGAAGAAAATTGCTGGCAGCGGTACACCTCGCCAAGCGGGAGACTGACGGCGTGCCAGCCCTGCTGGCACCGGTGCTGGAGGCGGATCCAGACGACATTGAGGCCCTGACGCTGGTCGCAGATGCGCTGGTGCGCAACGGTGATTCACTAGCGGCACTACCTTACCTTGAACGACTGTTGGGACTGCAGCCCGAGACAGCAGCGGTGGGAATTCAGTACGCTGCCGCCCTCTTTGCCACCGGAGAGCCCGAGGCGGCAACACGCCAGGTGGAGTCAGTTCTCCAGCAGGCTCCAAAGGCGTCGGCAGCTTATCGACTGCTGGTGCGGGAACAACTCAAACAAGAAGCCTACCCGTCGGCGCTGCAGACAGTCGAGCGAATGCGCACCAGCGGAGCAAGCAAGTTGGACGCGTTGGCGCTGGAGGCACAGATTCGGCTGGCCTCCGGCGATGCAAAAGCCGCAGCGGCTGCGCTGAATACAATTGAAGATCTGGACCCGGGCAACCGGCAGGCTAACCATGCTCTGGCTCGGCTGGCGATGGATCGACGCGAGTACCCCGACGCCGAGTCCTACTACCGTCGGGTGCTCGCGGTCAGCCCTGAGGATATTTCAACTTTGCTGAGCTTGGCCCGGGTCAAAGCCCTGCAGCGTGACGAAGCAGCCATGGTCTCCCTGCTGGAGGCCGCCAGGGAGGCCCGCCCGGGTATTGCCGCGCCAAGTCTCATGTTGGCCCGGTATTACTACTCACAGGCTGAGTTCAGGCGTGTCCTTGCTGAGCTGCGCGATTTGCCCGTGCAGGGGGTACACAGATTCGAGACATTGCAGCTCCAGGGCATGGCCGGGTTGGGTATGAAAGACTTTGATGCGGCCCGTGACAGGTTTCAACAGCTGATTGCTCTGAAGCCAGACTCCGGTGGCGCCTATTACCTGTTGTCACGGTCCCAGGTGGGTCTTGGGGATCTTCCGGGCATGAGGGAGTCCCTGGAGGCGGCGGCTGAGCTGGAGCCCGACAGTATTGCCGCAGGGACCGCGTATGCGGCGGCGCTGCTGGTCTCGGGTGATAATGCTGAGGCAGCACGGCAGTTGGACAGGATCGAGGCGATTCACAAAGGCAGTCCTGCGACACAGAGGATGCGGGGTATGCTGGCAAGAGAGCGTGGTAACAAGGCGGAGGCGCTGGAATTTTTTCAACAGCTATTTGAGGAACAGCCCACCACCGAAAACATGCTGATCACTGTGGCCCAGATGTGGGAGCAAGGCGACCAGTCTGCCGCCATTGCTCTGCAAGAGGCCTGGCTGACCGATAACCCGAATGATGTCAAAGCCTTGGAAACACTGGCACAGGCCTATGTTATTCGCGGTGACAGTGGGCGAGCAGCGGGATTGTTTGAGACAGTGGTCGAACTCGATGAGTCCAACTACGTGGCCCTCAATGAGCTGGCATGGATGCTCCGAGAGGAAGACCCGGATCAGGCCTACGACTATGTGCTGCGCGCTCTGGAATTGAGCGATAATAACCCGGTGGTACTGGATACTGCGGCCGTTATCGCTTACCACCGGGGTGAGTATGATGTAGCGCGCGAGTTCATCGACCAGGCACTTGCGGCGTTTCCTGATGAGCCCACCTTGCGCTACCACGGCGCGATGATCGATGTTGCGATGGGACGGCGTGATCAGGCAATGAAGACGCTGGTATCCATCCTTGAGGCGCAGGGAGAGTTTGCTGAGCGTGGGGATGCTGAACAGTTGCTGGCCCAACTGCGTCCTTGATAAAAATGACTGCAGAGACTGTCAACCCTCGGGTGAAGTTGTCGGCAAGGATTCTTGATAATCCCTGGAAAGTCCTGCTGGCGAGCGTGTTGCTTATCGCCCTGGCTGCTATGCTTCTGCCTCAACTGGTAACAGATACAAGACCCAACACGTTTCTTGCCCCTGATAACCCGGCGCTTGTTTACCGCGAAAAAGTCAAAGAGCAGTTTGGACTCAGCGACCCATTGATAATAGCGGTCGTAAATGAGGGGCCACACGGAATTTTCAATCCCGGGACACTGGCGCTGGTGGATTGGCTCGCAACAGAAGTAGCGGCCCTTCCCAACGTTGATGAGAACCGGCTGCAAAGTCTCGCAACCGAAAGTAACATCAGGGGCAGTAGTGACGGGCTGGAGGTCGCACCTTTTTTCGACCCGGTACCGGCGACGCAGAGGGAGGCGGACCTCCTTCGAACGCAGGTTGAAGACTTTCCACTCTACCGGGGCACGCTGGTAGCCGAAGATGGTTCCATGACTCTCTTGATCGTGGAAATTCTCAATGAGTTCGAGGTCGAGGAGACCTACGCGAGGCTTACTGCACTGATCGATTCGGCACCGGTTGGGGCGGGTGAGAAGCTTCACATAGCGGGCGAGTCGGCCATTGCGGGATTTCTGGCGGTATATATCGATGAGGATGCCCGCAAGCTGAATCCCCTGGCATGGCTTATTATCATGATCATCTTTCTTGTCGCCTATCGACGCCTGAGCCCAGCGCTGATGGCAAATTTTATCATCCTGGCGGCGGTGATCATCAGTATAGGCTTCATGGCAGGCAGTGGCGTCCCCTTCTTCATGATTACCACCGCCCTGCCGGTGATATTGATCGGTATCTCGGTGGCTGACACCATTCATATATTCAGTCACTATTTTCAGCTTCAGGCGGAGGCGCCGGAGCGCGAAGTAAAAGACCTGGTGGGTCAAACCATGCTCGAGATGTGGCGGCCGGTTACCCTTACATCCTTGACCACAATAGCGGGCTTTCTGGGGCTCTACCTTGCGGCATTTATGCCTCCCTTTCGTTTTTTTGGCTTGTTTGCAGGGCTCGGTGTCGCTGTTGCCTGGCTTTACTCATTGTTGGTGCTGCCCGCTGCCATGGTGTTGATCAAGCCGCGAGTTTCCCCGGGCTTTGCGGCCAATTTCAACAGCCAAAGAACCGATATTTTTGGCCGTTTCATGGCGGCCCTGGGAGGGTTGACGCTGGGGTATCCACGCTGCGTGGTGGCCGTCGGGGTGATTATTCTTGCGGTGGGTGTGTTTTCTGCGAGTCACTTGGTGATTGAAGAGGACCCAATAACGATCTTTCACCCCGATGAGCCTATCGCCCGCGCCGATCGAGCGATCAATCAGCACATGGCGGGCAGCAATATCCTCGACGTAGTGGTCGAAAGCCCGGGTGTTGAGGGTCTTTTCGAGCCCGAAACCCTTAGAAAAATAGATGCGATGCAACGCTACGCTGAGAGCCTGCCTCATTTGGGCGGCTCGGTGTCGATCGTGGACTACCTGAAACAAATGAATCGCGTATTGCATGATGGTGCTCCCGAGGCGTACGAATTGCCGGGCAGCAGGGAGCTGGTAGCCCAGTATTTCCTGCTCTATTCAATGTCGTCGGATCCGACGGATTTTGAAGAGGAGGTTGACTACGACTACCGGACGGCGAACGTACGATTCTATGTCGATTCTGGCAGCTACCGGGATTTCAAGGTGATCGTTGAATCGCTAAACCAGTACCTGGCAGAGAATTTCAATGATGATCAATTGACTGCAACGCTGAGTGGTCGGGTGAATCTGAATTATCACTGGATCAGCGATCTCGGACGCAGTCATTTCATGGGCCTGGTAGTTTCGCTGTTTTTGGTCTGGGGTATGGCATCACTGATGTTTCGGTCCCTACTTGCCGGGGTTTACGCGCTGGTCCCGGTGGCCAGTTCGGTTCTGCTGGTGTACGCTGCCATGGTGGCCATGGGAATGAGTATCGGTGTGGGTACGTCCATGTTCGCTGCGATCGCGATCGGCCTGGGCGTCGATTTCTCTATTCATACACTGGAGCGAATGCAGGTCCTGTACCGTCGGAATGGTGAGAACACTGCGCGGACATTCGCTGAATTCTACCAATCTACGGGGCGAGCGCTGCTGTTTAACTTCCTCGCCATTGCCTGTGGTTTTGGCGTTCTTATCTCTAGCGAAGTGTCTTCTTTGCGGAATTTCGGTGGAATACTGGTGATTGCCGTCGGTGTCAGTTTTTTTTCCAGCATGAGTCTACTTCCTGCAATGCTGGATTTGTTCCGCCCAGCGTTCATCTCGGAAAAGACGACTTCCACTGCGCTTGGTTCCTTGTTGCTGAGTATTGGTCTGGTCGGGCTAATGATTGTCGCTTTAGTGCTGACTGTGCCGGCTGCTCGTGCCGAGACCGGGCCGGAGACCGCAATAGGCAGTGCCATGGCGAAGCAGCCGCTGGCTGAAACGACAGCTCCCGGTGGGACGGTTTTGGAAGCGTTAGAGGCGGAGCAGAAAACAACGGACGAAGGCGAGGGTGGTGGCTCTGCGGCAGATACTCCCGATATGCCGTTGTCGGACGAGGCCACAGTCACCGCCGATGACATTGTCCAGCGGGTGAATTCTGCAGATCGCGGTGAACATGTTGTCAGGCAGTTGGAAATGGAACTGATCGACCGGCGCAACAAGCGTCGGGTCCGCAAGACGACTAACTATCGTAAATACTATGGTGAAGAAATGCGTACGGTGATGTTCTACCGCGAACCTGCCAATATACGGGGTACGGCTTTTCTGATCTGGGATTACCCCGAACTGGACAAAGAGGATGATCAATGGCTATACCTGCCCGCGCTGCGCAAAGTGCGCCGGGTGTCGGCGTCGGATCGGGGCGATTACTTCCTGGGAACGGATTTTACCTTTGAAGATATCAGGCTCGACGGCCGATTGGAGTCTCGGGATTATCATTACACATTACTTGGCGAAGAATCCCGGGGAGGGGAAACGGTCTATTTGCTCGAAGCCATGCCAGTGAGTGATGAAGTTAGCAAGGCGCTGGGCTACTCGAAAGTCAGGATGCAAGTCAACGCCGAGAGCTGGATAGTAAGTCAAATAGACTTCTGGGATGTCAAAGGGAATCCACTGAAGACCTTACAGGTTGAAGAGGTGGAACTGGTGCAGGGAATCTGGACACGGAAAGTGATAGCAATGAACAATATCAAGACGGGGCACAAGACACGGTTCACCTTCTCCGGTGTGGATTATCAGGCAGAGGTGACCGATCGTGTATTCACCCGGCAAGCATTGGCACGCGGCCGATGAAAACCGTTTTCTCGCTGTCGGCCCCGGGCTGTCTTGTCCTCGCGAGTCTTCTCGCTCAGGCGGGCGATTCTGGCGTTGAGGTGAATTTCGATGGGACCTGGGAGCAGGAGTGGGCCATTGCAACCGAGGGCGGAGGCAATCAAAAATTTGAGGCATTAGTAGAACCTCGACTGGACCTGGGATTCTCCAATGGCATGCAATTAACCGCTATCGCCAGGGTAAGACTGGATACAGTGGGTGAGTTAGGCCCTGCCGAGCGAAGACCAGACAACTATTCGGGCGCTAATGGTCCATGGTACAACGACGAGTACGGCGAATTGTCGCTCCGAGAATTGTACCTGGATGCCAATTGGGGCAACACTGTCTGGCGGCTGGGTAAGCAACAAGTAGTGTGGGGGAGGCCGACGGGATCAAGGTCCTGGACGTGGTCAATCCCCAGAGTTTCAGAGAGTTCATCCTGGATGACTTCGATGATTCACGAATACCCCTCTGGACCGTAAACGCAGAGCTACCGGTTGGCGCTGGCGGCACGGTCCAGTTGCTCTGGATACCGGACACGACCTACCATGAGCTTGCGGAGCCAGGTACCCCGTACGAATGGACCAGCCCACTCTATGTGCCTCATGGGAAAAACGCAGCGATTGTAGCTGCGCGCGCGCCGGACAAGCCGGATAACCCGCTCCAGGACAGCGACGCTGGAATCCGCTATTCCACCTTTGCGGGTGGCTGGGACATGACCCTCAATTACCTTTACCATTATCATGATCTGCCGGTTTTTTATCAGCGAGCGACCCATGACCAGCAGCCTCTGGAGCTTACCGTGGCTCCTGAGTACGAGCGCAACCATCTGCTCGGAGGAACGCTGAGTAACGCGTTTGGGGACACGACTATACGCGCTGAAATCGCCTACTCAAGCGACACATTTCATACCACTGACCACCCCACATACTCTAACTCGGGCATCGAGGAGTCGTCGGAGCTGGCGGCTGTTCTGGGTTTGGACTGGCAGCTGGGGGGAAGTGACAAGTTCCTCAGTTTGCAGTGGTTTGTCAGCCATCTCTTCGATTATCGCCGCGACATCATAAGGGATGAAACAGAACACAACCTCTCCGCCTTGTACCGGCAGATGTTCATTAACGAGACACTGCAGCTGGATGTTCTGGGTCTCTACTCACCGAATCGAGGGGACTCCTCTGTGCAGTTGAAGCTGAGTTATCTGGTCAGAAGCAACCTGGAACTCTGGGTCGGTGGCGACTTTTTCAGCGGAGATGACGATGGATTGTTCGGCCAGTTTGCTGATCGTGACCGAGTATTGCTGGGCTTTAAGCTGGGCTTCTGAGCGGACGAAAACTCGTCCCCTTCCGAATTCGCGCTCAATACAGTCTTTTTAAGGGAGTCGTGTTGAGGCATTGCTTGCAGGGTAGACGGGTCCCCCGGCGACCGAGCTGTTCAAACGCAGTTTAAAGACGCTCATTAGGCAACGATAGTTAACGCGGGGAGGCTGCCGCGGGTGGTTGGCTGCCCTGGGGGTCACGCATTATTCATCTCTGATTCCAAGCTTCTGCACCAGGTTGTAAAGGGTCGGGCGAGAAAGCCCTAGCAGGGCGGCCGCATCAGAGATGTTCTCGTTAGAGTGCTCCAGCGCCCGCAGGATAGCCTTGCGTTCTGCGTCCTCGCGCACCATTTTCAGATTCAAGGGCAAGACTGAGGCCTCTGGATCCCCCAACTCCAGATCGGTCACCGAAATGTATCTGCCGTCTGCCATAATGATCGCTCGCTTGACCCGGCTCTCCAGCTCGCGAACGTTTCCGGGCCAGGCATAATTTTCAATAGCGCTGACGGCCTCTTTGTCAAACGCCAGGATATTGCTGTTGAGCTCGGCGGAAAATCGTCGCAGGAATGCTCTTGCCAGAACCAGTGCATCGCCACCCCGATCTTTCAGTGGCGGGATGGTGATTGTGATATCGCTGACCCGGTAGTAGAGGTCTTCGCGAAACCGTCCTTCTTCAATTAGCTGCTGCAGGTTTTGGTGGGTGGCGCAGATTATCCGGACATCGACCGGGATCTCTTTGCGCCCACCCACCCGCTCCACGACTCGCTCCTGAATGAAACGAAGCAGTTTGGCCTGCAGCTCGAAGGGAAGATCTCCAATTTCGTCGAGGAACAGGGTGCCGCCGTTGGCGCTTTCTATCTTGCCAGGTGTGGTTTGTGCAGCGCCAGTGAATGCGCCTTTTTCGTAACCAAAGAGCTCGCTCTCAAGTAGGTTTTCAGGAATTGCAGCGCAATTGATAGCGACCAGCTTTCCTGAAGAGCGCCGACTCAGTTCATGCAGTGCACGGGCGAAGCGCTCTTTGCCCGTGCCACTGGCACCCAGCAGCAAGGTAGTGACATCAGCCGGGGCAACTTTCTCCACCGTGCGACAGACCTCCAGCATTTCCGGGCTGGTCGCAATGATGCCAGACAGTGGCATTTTGTCCTTGCCCTGTTTAAGTCTGCGGTTCTCTGCTTCCAGCTCATAGACGCTGTAGGCACGGTCTACGATAAGGCTGAGTATTTCTGCATCCACCGGCTTCTGATAGAAATCGTAGGCACCCATCCCTATTGCCTGGACGGCGTTGGCGCGGTCGTTATCGCCCGTCACTACGATGACCTTGGTCTCGGGGGAGAGAGAGGTGATCTCTTGCAGTGTTGCCAGACCTTCCGAAACACCGCCGGGGTCGGGTGGTAATCCCAGATCCAGAAGTACCACCCCCGGCTGGACGCGGCGCAGTTGGTTGATCGCTTCATTGCGGTCGCCTGCAATAGCGACTTCAAAGCCCTCGAAAGCCCAGCGCAGCTGGCTTTGGAGGCCCTTGTCATCCTCGACCACCAGCAGATTTTTCTTAATTTTTGTCATTACCACTCCTTGCGTGGTTGGTGTGTCTCAATCATGCCGCGTCACTCGCTAGCAGTGGAATCTCCACACGGAATATCGAACCCTGTCCGGGTGTGCTCTCAACGGTGATGTCTCCACCCAGTGAGCGGATGAATTCGCGGCTTTCGAATGCGCCAATACCCATGCCCGTGAGTCCCTTGGTTGAGTCAAATGGTTTAAACAGGCGATTGTTAATGAAAGTTTGTTCCATTCCCGAGCCACTATCCGCTACTTCAATAGTCGCGTACTGCCCGTTTTTGCCCAGCCTCACTCGCACGGCTCCCTCTTTGTCAGTGGCCTCCTGGGCGTTTTGGATAAGATGCCCAAACACGGTCTGCAGGCGATCGCGGCTGGCCTGTACTGAGGGGTGAGAATCCGCAGTAAAGGTGGGAGCCGGCGTCTGAGCGCTGCGCGCTTCGACTACCTCTTGCAATAGCTCAGTGAGGTCTACCTGCAGGGCGGTGGTGCCGCGCATTCCACTGCGCATCTGCTCCATCAGCTTGGTCATCCGATCGACCGAGTTACTGATGGTACTGATCATATCATCGACAAAAGCCGGGTTGTGCTTGTGCTTCTCGGCATTGGTGACCATGAGAGACTGCTGAGCGAGAATGTTTTTAAGGTCGTGAATAACATAGGCTGAGAGGCGGTTAAATGCCTCAAATTGCCGCGCTTCGACCAATTCCTCGTTGGCGAGAAATTGTGCGAGGTGGCTTGCTGCCTGGCGCCCTGCAGTTTTTAGCAGGTCTCGGTCTTCCCAATTCAGTGACTTTTTCAGCTCGGATCGCTTTAACAAGAGAATACCTTCCAGGTCCTCTTTGAACATCAGCGGGATAATGAGCCAGGCATCCGGCGTCCGGAGCAGCCAATCGGGTAACGACAGGTCGCCGTAAATGTCCGAGGCAGACTGAAACTCCTCGATGTCGATGACCCAACCCCTATGGTGCAGCCACTCGGTCAGCTCAGCCGTCATCGGAGTTTCAACTGGCGTGTTCATTTGCCAATTTTCCATCAGGCGATAGCGCCCGTCTCCGCTGGTAGCCCATAGCAGTCCACCCGTGCTGTCTACCAATGGAGCCATGGCCCGGGTGATACCTCCTGGTACGTTATCGCCGATGGAGGCCAGGGTCTGGGTAAACTTCAGCCACTCTTCCCGATAGTCATATTTATAGCTGAAGAAGTGTTTGTTCAACAGCACTCTGACCGTGGCGCGTATCTTTCCGGAAAAGAGCAGGGCGAAGAGCAGGGCGGCGGTAGCCATCAGAAACGAGACCTGTAAAATCCCACCCCAGGTTGCGTTCATGTATTTTATGAAATAGCCGGCTAGCGCCATCAGTATCAGATAGAGTCCGGCTCCCAGCAGCGTGACGCTGTGGAAGACCACTTTGCGCGATACCTGCAGGCTGAATTCGGTGGAGGTACTTCTCGACACTGAGACTGCGATCAAAGGGGCGGCGATGGCGTTAACAAGCCCGCGGGCCTGCCAGAGCTGTGGGTCCAGTTCCCGGAACAACAATCCTTCAGCGTACATGAAAAAATCGTAGGCGTAGATGCCACCCAGCCCAAGGCAGAGGTATTTCAGCGCCCAGCGTTCACTGTCGCTGGAGTTGCGGAACAATTGCTCAATCAGCAGCAGGCCGCCTATGGCCATGATCAGCCAGATAAGGAAAATCGTGTTGCTGTACAGGGTGTAGTCAATTGCAAAGTGCCTCATCAGGGGCCTGAGGAGCAGAATGACGAGAGCGGCCAGTCCGATTCCAAAGTAGGCTCTGCGGGTCCAGTGATGGGCGGAAAAGCCGGGTTGATTGTCAAAACGTAAAGCGAGGATCTTCAGGAGAAACACCAGCCAGGCTGCGTTTCTTGCCCACTCGCAGAGCTCAATGAGCTTGACCGGTGGGTACTCGTTAAGGGTGCCGAGTGCGATCACCGCAGCCCAGAGGCTGGTCAGGGCGCTGACAGCAACGAGGAGAATGCCCAGACGCCTGCCGCGCCAGGTGGCGATCAACAACACGGTCAGCAGTGCATAGGCGATGGCACTGGTCGAATAACTGTATAAGCCCACATTGGCGAGCATAGAGAGTGAGTCCCGGTGAGTGATCCGTGGAGATTGTCCGAACTGTGGTGCTGGTCACGCAATGACATAGCATCGGTTTGGCAATAACCCTATACTCTGTCTGCGTGAGTGTAAACGTGGAACTGACCCGAGTGAGAGCTGCCGCACAAAAGGCGGGCGGCTGAGAATGGCGGTCATGAAAAACGCGCCGTCACCTACGTTTTTGGGCGGCGATACAGCTAATGAATCAGGGTAACTTTTCTTTGAAAACAGAGGAATCGAAATCGATGCCGTTCAGCGACCGGCTATCGGATAAGCTCTCGGCAGTGAGCGCTACATGGCTAGTGACCGGTGCCGCCGGCTTCATTGGTTCAAACCTGGTTGAATGCCTTCTGGAGCATGACCAGTCGGTGGTTGGGCTGGATAATTTTTCGACCGGACACCGCGCCAATCTGGAGGATGTTCGCGCCTCTGTCGGCGAGGATCACTGGCGCAAATTTGCTATGGTCGAAGGAGATATACGGGAAATCGAGGCCTGCCGGCAGGTGGTGGAGGGCGCTGATTACGTTCTCCACCAGGCCGCACTTGGCAGTGTCCCCAGATCACTGGTTGATCCGATTCTCAGCAACCAGTCCAATGTCGACGGCTTTCTGAATATGTTGGTCGCAGCGCGTGACGCCGGAGTCAAGCGTTTCGTATATGCAGCCTCCTCATCGACTTATGGTGACCATCCCGGTCTGCCCAAGGTTGAAGATACCATCGGAAGGCCGCTTTCTCCCTATGCTGTGACCAAGTACGTAAACGAATTGTACGCTGACGTTTTTGCACGTGCCTATGGGATGGAGACAATCGGTCTGCGGTATTTCAACGTGTTCGGCCGCAGACAGGACCCGCAGGGGGCTTACGCAGCGGTCATCCCGCGCTGGATTGAAGAACTGATGAGTGGAGCCGTCTGCCAGATTAATGGCGACGGCGAGACGTCCAGAGATTTTTGCTACATTGACAATACGGTCCAGGCGAATGTTCTCGCCGCCCTTGCAGACGACCCATCCGCAGCAACCAGGTTTATAACGTCGCCTACGGCGCGCGCACCACGCTCAACGAACTGTATCTGACGATTCGTGATCAGTTGGCGACCGCGCTTCCCGAACTGGTTGGTCGAGAGGCACATCGGGCCGAATTCAGAGAGGGCGATGTGAGGCACTCTCAGGCGGATATCGGGCGGGCTGTGTCGCTACTCGGTTACTCGCCTCAGTACGATGTTCACGAGGGTCTGGCAAAAACCGTGCAGTGGTATCTGGCCAGAGCAGATCAGGACCGGCCATGAGTACCCCGGAATTGACTGAAAAGGCACCTTTGCGGGCCGGAGTTGAACGCGACCGCGCGCCAGTCGACCAGTCGGGGGTTGGTTTGGAGACAGTGGCGGTGGTGGGTTTGGGTTACGTGGGCTTGCCTCTGGCGGTTGCCTTTGGAGCCAGCCGCAGGACTCTGGGTTTTGACTTGAATGAGGCTAAACTGGACAGTTATCGCGGTGGAGTTGATCCCAGCGGCGAAGTGGCGACCGGGGCGATGGAGGCTGCGGTCTCGCTCCAGTATACGGCGAAGCCTGAGGATCTCGCCGCGGCGGATATTATTGTTGTCGTTGTCCCCACGCCGATCGATCAGGCCAAGCGCCCGGACCTGCGGCCACTGGAGGCTGCTTGTCGGACTGTGGCGCGACATATGACGGCCGGTACCACGGTGATCTTCGAGTCCACCGTCTATCCCGGCTGCACAGAAGAGGTCTGCGTGCCCATTCTGGAGCAGGACTCCGGGCTGGTGTGGTCGGGCAGGTCGGGGAACGATGATGTCTCGGGGGATGGTTTTAACGTCGGTTACTCACCCGAGCGTATCAACCCCGGGGACAAGGTGCACCGACTCGAAACGATTATCAAGGTGGTCTCGGGCGATACGCCCGGGACGCTGGAGCAGGTAGCGAATCTCTATGAGTCGGTAGTGACTGCAGGCGTACACCGGGCCGCCAGCATTAAGGTAGCTGAGGCCGCCAAGGTTATTGAAAACACCCAGCGAGACCTCAACATTGCGCTTATGAACGAGCTGGCGATCATTTTTGGCCGCCTGGACATCGACACACTCGATGTTCTGGAGGCGGCGGGGACCAAGTGGAACTTCCTGCCGTTCCGACCGGGATTGGTCGGTGGGCATTGCATTGGTGTTGACCCCTATTACCTGACCTACAAGTCTCAGAGTGTGGGGTATCACCCCCAGGTGGTACTGGGCGGTCGCCAGACTAATGACGGCATGGGTAAATATATTGCAGAACAGACCGTGAAGCAGCTGGTTCATCTTGGTCATCCCGTCAGTGGCGCGCAGATAACGATCCTGGGCTTGACCTTCAAGGAAAACTGTCCGGACCTGAGAAATTCGAGAGTTGTCGACATTATCGCCGAACTTCGAGAATATTGTTGCGATGTGACGGTGCACGACCCGGCTGCCAGCAGTGCTGAAGCCGAGCGAGAATACGGTATCGGGTTGACGGACTGGGAGGCGTTGCCAGCCGCGCAGGCCATTATTGTTGCCGTACCTCACCGCCAGTATCTGGACCAGTCGCAGGACGGTGGCTTGCTCAACAGCCTCGTGCCCGGTGGTCTCGTGGTTGACGTTAAATCAGTACTCGACCGCGCAATGGTAAAAACGAGCGGGGCTCGGCTCTGGCGTCTATAATAAGAGGTTGTCAGTCAGGGCTGCGGCGTCAAGCATGTCAGAAATTTTAACACTCAGGAGGGTGTTGTACGGTAGCCCGCGGGGGCTCCTACAAGAAAAGGCCTATAAATCAATAGGTTAAGAACATGGTATGTAAATTGCATGCTGTGAGTAAGGGACGGCAGTTTTGCTGCATACAGGTTATGGGAATTTAAATTATGTCCGAAGAGAAACAGCGGGAAGACGCGGTGAGCGCGTCTCCGAGCGACCGACATCCGCTCGACAGCTCGCGTCGAAACTTCACCAGAATGGGGCTTGGGGCGCCTGTGCTGATGACTCTGGCGAGTCAGCCGGTATTTGGTGCGAATTGTGGTTCAAATGCCGCTTCCGGGAACTTGTCTGACCCGGACAGGGGGGAATGTACCAGGGGCTTCTCGGCGGAGGCTATCCTGGACTCGGGGAACTATGGCCCCAGGTATATGCACTACCACAAAATTAGGGAGACCATGCTGGGAGAGATGGTTCACATATTCCCCGGAAATCAGCAGAACAAAAACCTCAAGCAGATTTTGATGCATGGCAACGAGATGCAGACGCTGGCGGTAGCGGCAATGATAAACGCCAGTATGTCGATGACCTATATACTCACCAGCGAACAGCTGGCGGAGTTGCTAAGAAACGGGACCCCCGCCTCCAATGGTGCTTTATCGGCACGTATGCGTCGGGTTTCCATGCCTTATTACGGAATGACCACCGAGCAGTTCCTCGCGTGGACGATGATCTAGCAGGTCGTTGATTTCGTTTTCGAGGCATTCAGTGGCAGGAAAAAGCAGGCGAACTGAGGGCGTGTACAGTGAGTACATGACCTATTTGAGCCTGGTTTCAATGTAGCGGCGGTCGGACCGGTAGAACAACAACAACCTGCGAGGTCACTTGATCACCTCCTTGGGGCCGGGCAGCCAGCGATAGTGTGAACAGACGCTCGGTTTAGCACTCTTGGACCGTCTGCAGCGGGGGTGCTGTGATAGACTCCCGCAGCATGATATTTGGTAATCACACACGTCTTTCTGCGCCCTCTGGGCCGCGACCATTGGTGCGGTGGCTGGGTTCAGAGGTCGTCGTTTACAATCCGGTTTCAGCCGATACGCACTTGTTGAATCCCTCGGTGGTCGCTGTACTCGAAGATATTATCGCCGGCGAGCGAACGTATCCGTCGTTGCTGCCCGGTTTCGGGATCAGGCTGCCCCTGGCATGTCTGCTGCGCAAGCGGAAGCCTATTTGTGTGATGCCCTGACTCAGCTTTCAGCACTCGATCTGATTGACGTAGTCGAGGCGCAGGCAGATTGAAGCTGGCCGATCTCGACCCGGTGCAGCTCAGGGATGGGCTGAAAGAGGGCACTCTTGGGCTGTGTATTGGCGACTTTGATGTGCGCCTCAAGTCATCGCTGCCCGCTGTGTTGCTCAACCTGCAACAGTTGTACGCCAACTACCCAATACTGGCGCAAGGCGAGATTGCGGATTTCTATCTCGAATTGAAATCGCCAAGCATGTTGCGGCGGTTCTTGCGGCCCCAGGTCAATTTCTACAATGACGGCGTCGTGCCTTTCAAGCCGCTTCCGCTGGCTCAGGCCTTTGCGATGTTTGAGTGGGGGCTGAACTGGTGTGTCGCCGGCAACGCTCATGACCGGCTGATCATCCATGCCGCCGTGGTTGAGCGCCAGGGCAAGGCGGTTATTCTTCCGGGAACCCCCGGCAGCGGCAAGAGCACCCTCTGCGCGGCCATGATCAGTCGCGGTTGGCGACTACTTTCTGATGAAATGACGCTGATTGATCTTGAGAATGGTCTGGTCAGACCTTTTCCGCGCCCGGTGAGCTTGAAAAACCAGTCCATAGAGGTAATCCAGTCCTATGCTCCGGATGCCTTTATGGGCGAGGTGGTGCGCGATACCTCCAAAGGAACGGTTGGCCATCTGCGTCCGCCCGCAGCGAGTGTCGACCGGGCCCTGGAACCCGCAGCTCCGGCACTGGTCGTATTTCCCAAATACCGGGCGAATGCCGGTGTAGCGTTGACCCCCATGTCCAGAGGTTACGCATTTCATGGAGATGGTAAGCAATAGCTTCAACTACCATGTGCTGGGTCAGATGGTTTTGAAGCGCTCGCCGCTCTGATGGAGCGCAGCGATAGCTATAGCCTCGACTATAGCGATCTGGATCAGGCGCTGGCGACCATAGGGGAACTTTTGGAGTGAGGACGCCCGCGGTGTTAATCCGTTATCTGCGCAATTCTGGTCAGGCTGCCAGTGAGTTTACGATGGCAGACTGGTCAACGTTGTTGCGCGAGTCACAGCGCAACAAGCTGTTGAGCCGGGTAGCCGGCACGTTGACGCAGGATGGCAGCTTGCAAGCCTGCCGGAAAAAGTGCGCCGCCGTTTCGAGGGTGCACTCAAGGTGGCGGCGGGCAGCAGTCGGTCAGTGCGATGGGAGGTCGAAAAGATCGAAACGGCCCTGTCGGGTGCGAAAATTCCCTTTGTTTTGTTAAAGGGGGCTGCGTACGAAATGGCCGGTCTGCCCGCTGCCACAGGACGATTGTTTGTCGATGTGGATATCATGGTCCGGCTGGATGACCTCGAGCGCGCGGAGCGAGCGCTGTTTGACCACGACTGGATATCTTCCAAGCTCGACGCCTATGACCAGCGCTATTACCGTACCTGGATGCATGAGATCCCGCCAATGCGCCATATCACCCGAAATACGTCTCTGGACGTCCATCACACGATACTGCCGCCCACAGCTGCGTTCAAGCCAGATGTCCAGAAACTTTGGGGCGAGGCCTCTGAACTGCCGGGTCATCCCGGTGTCTGGGTGCTTTCGAACACCGATATGGTTTTACACAGTGCTGTCCACTTGTTTCATGATGGTGATCTCGCTGGAGGGCTCCGGGACCTGGTCGACCTGGATTCTCTATTGGCGTACTTCGGCAGCGATACCGCTTTTTGGTCGCAGCTGTTGGAGCGAGCGATTGAAATGGATCTTGTCCGACCCTGCTACTACGCACTCAAGTACAGTCGCAATATACTAGGGACACAAGTGCCGGATGACGTGCTCGCAAAAACCGGGGTCCTGGGGGCACCAAACCCCCTACTGGAGGCGGGAATGGACATCCTGGTAGCTGCGGCGTTGGAGCCCAGCCGTGCAAACCTCGATTCTCGATGGTCCGGATTCAATCGCTGGTTGTCTGTATTCGTTCGCACTACCTGCGCATGCCGTTGTACCTGCTGTTGCCTCATCTAACCAGGAAGGCGCTGAATCCCCACTCCTGAATACTGTGTCATTGTGCCTTGAGAGACAGCGCCTCAAGTTTCAGGAGGCAGGCGAAAACCATAAGGCTGGTGCCGATGGTGAACAACGTGGTTACTTCGTGCCCTGCGAGATAATAGTTGTCGCTCAACCGCATCGAGCCCGATAGTGCGCAAGCTATAACGCCAACCAATCCTGTCATGCGTCCGGACAGGTTCAGGAATCGTGACATGTGAGTCTCCGCTGATTAATAGTTAGTGTGCTGAGCTTACTCTCCCTCCCCCTTGCCCGACAAGCGGGCGTGTTAGCTGGGAGTTTGTGACTGCTGTCGCGTTCTTACTTAGTTGTCTTGCAAACCTTTGGTATCTTTGCCAAGCTTGAAGCCCTTCCGATCCCTAAGCGAACGCTGCTAAATGTACGAAGTTTTTTACGGGTTGAAAGCGGAACCCTTCAGGCTGAGCCCCGACCATAGGTTCTGCTACGAGCATCGGAGTTACGCCAAGGCGAGGGCGTACATGACGTACGCGTTTCTGCGTGCCGAAGGTTTCGTTATGGTCACCGGCCGGCCGGGAACCGGTAAAACGACCCTGGTTGGTGAACTGATAGAATATCTGGCGTGGAGAAGAATGCTACCGTCGCCAACCTCGTAAGCACCCAACTGGAGGCCAGCGATCTACTGAAGATGGTGGCTTACAGCTTCGGGATCGGTCACAGGCCTGAGGATAAGGCAGGGCTGTTGCAGGCTCTAGACCGGCAATTGACATGGGACCAAACAGGTCATCGGGCCGTACTCATCGTCGATGAGGCCCAGGGTCTCAACCAGTCCGCCATGGAAGAGCTCCGTCTCCTGACCAAATTGCAGGTGGCGGGGCGGCCGCTACTGCAGATTTTTCTGCTTGGCCAGCCGGATCTGCGCGACCTGATCCTGGGTCCGGGTATGGAGCAGGTGCATCAGCGTATAGTCGCCTCCGCTAATCTGGGTGCGTTGCAGGAAGACGAGACCGAGGCATATATCGCCACCGGCTCGAGCGGGTGGGCTGGATGGGCAACCCGGCGTTCAGTAAGCCTGTATTTCCGCTGATATTCCGCTTCAGTGAGGGTATCCCGCGGCGAATCAACCTGATTTGCAGCCGCTCCTGTTGCACGGCAGTGTGGAGCAGCGAGAGCGCATCAGCGTCGCGGACGTCAGAGAGGTTATTCTTGAGTTGCAGGAGGAAAACCTCGCGGCTGGCGATGCCCTTTCCGATCTGGATTTCGCAGTGGAAGATGTGTACGAAGACGACGCGGTGGAGGACGCCGCGGCTCAAGTGCAAATTACCGCGGCGGGTACTGCGCTGCCCTTCCCAGGACTGAGCGCAGCACACGCCTTTAACTGAGCTTCCCCGTTCCTGGGTGTTGCCTTTACTTACCTGTCTGGCTCTTCCAAAAAAGGGGCTGTTCTCCCTTGCGGACGGACTGTCTCTTCGTACAATCCACCCACCGTTTCATCCCATCGCCTGGCGATTGTGATTCTTTTCACAGTGTCGGGCCTCAAGTAGTGTCCCGTTAAGACGCGCGTGATAGACTAGTTCGCTTGTCATAGATGGCCAGACCCAGATGGAGAGATACATGTCGGGTATTAGCGGCTAGTGTTTAAATCTGCTCAGGGTCTATGGTAAGCGTTCTGTCGGGGTGGCGTCATTAGTCTTTCTGCTGGCCGGATCCGGAGGTGATTCGCTCCCGCCAGTGCCCGATTCTCAGCGCGAGCTAGAGGCGAGTTACAATTACCTGATCGGGCCGGGCGATAGCGTCGAAATTTTCGTCTGGGGTAACGAAGAGCTCAGCACCATCGCCCAGGTGCGCCCCGATGGCAAGCTGACCACGCGGCTGGTGGACGATCTGCCTGCCAGCGGTCGCACGGCGACCCAATTGGCCAGAGAATCGAGAAGTGCTTACGCCAAGTATGTCAGGCAGCCGGTGGTCAGTGTGATTGTCAACGGGTTCGTGGGGCTACCGGAGCAGCAGGTTAGGGTTGTCGGCGAGGCAGCCGAGCCCGTCGGTGTGCCTTTCCCAAGCATATGACACTGCTAGACCTGATGATAGCAGTCGGAGGGATGACTGAGTATGCCTCGGGAAATGATTCGGTGCTTGTCCGCTGGGAGAACGGTGTTTACCAGTCATACAGCCTGAGACTGGACGATTTGCTCAAGGACGGGGATATCTCGGCGAACCTGTCGCTGTTGCCGGGTGATATCGTCATCATTACCGAGTCGTGGTTCTGATCCCGTAAAACCGCGCTGAATTGAATCAGACAAAACCTGAACAGAGAGTCGCGATGCAGCAGATACTCACAGAATTATTCGGTTACCTCTGGGGTGCCTGGCGGTATCGCTGGGTGGCAATTGCATCGCATGGGCAATCGCGATCGGGGGGTGGTCCTTTGTGTGGAAAATGCCGGAGGCATATGTCGCCAGCGCCAGGATCTATGTCGACACCAGTAGCGTGTTGCGACCTCTGTTGCGCGGACTTGCGATTCAACCTGATATCAATGAGCGGGTTAGCATGATGAGCCGGACGCTGCTGAGTCGTCCGAATCTCGAAAAGCTGATGCGTATGACCGACCTCGACCTGCAGGTGGGTAATGACGAAGAGCTCGAAGACACCCTCGATGAGTTGCGGGAGGCCATCTCTCTGGCGGGAGATATCCAGAATCCTTCGCTCTACTCAATCAGGGTTGTTCACAGCGACCGGGATCTGGCGAAGAGCATAGCTCAGTCCCTCATCACGGTATTCATCGAGAGCTCTCTGAGTGGAAAACGCGAGGACAGTTCCGGTGCCCAGGACTTCCTGGATGACCAGATCACAGAGTATGAAAAGCGCTTTATCGAGGCAGAGAACAGAGTCGCCCAGTTCAAGCAATACAACATGGACCTGTTGCCCGGCAGTGGTGGAGACTATTACACCCGTTTGCAGACGGCGAGAGACCAACTGAAGCAGGCACGGTTGAGGTTGAGTGAGGCCGAAAACCGTAAGCGCGAACTCGAGCGGCAGGTGGCGGGGGAAGACCCGGTATTTCTCTCCAGCGGTATATCACCCACACAAAGCATGAGCCCTCTGGACATGAGAATTCAGTCACTCAAGACTCAGCTTGACGCACTGTTGACCCGCTACACGGACAACCACCCTGAAGTACGGCAACTCAAGAGCATGATCAGAGATCTGGATCGTGAAAAAATGGCGGAGTATGGTCGTGCCGTTGAGGGTGCTGGCGGAGGCTACGAAGCCTTGTCCACGAGTCCGGTCTACCAGGGCATGCGCACCATGCTGGGGCAGGCAGAGGCCGAGATTGCCGAGCTGCAGATCCGGGTGGGAGAGTACGAAAACAGGGTCAATGACCTCAACGGCAAGGTCAACACCATTCCCGAGGTTGAGGCGCGTCTCAAGCAGTTGAACCGCGATTATGCAGTCGTATCGGCGAATCATCAGGAGATGTTGGAACGTCGTGAGTCTGCGCGCCTGTCCGAGGATCTTGAAGCGAGCTCCAGTGATGTTATTTTTCGGGTTATCGAGCCGCCCTTTGTGCCCACTGCCCCCAGCGAGCCCGATAAGCTGCTGCTCAATGCCGCGGTGTTGCTGGCCTCGGTTCTGGTCGGAGCGGGCGTTGCCCTCCTGATATCATTGATTAACCCGGTTATCAGTAATACGCGAACGCTGACCAATATCTCTGGTTTTCCCTTACTGGGGGTTGTTCCCTATCACCAGAGCCAGGCGGAAAGACGTAAGGACCTGGTCGGCGGCGTCGTGTTTGCCTCGCTCGCGGCCGGTCTGGTGCTGATCTTTGCCGGCCTCGCCGCAACGCAAAATATGGCAATTGCCTGACGGTTTCTTGTTTGGGTCGAGACAGCGCTATTTTTGGCGGCTGCCTAAAGTAATGGAATAGACAATGAGCATAATAGAAAAGGCAGTCAGTCTGCTGGACAAAACTCCGGCCCGGCAGCAGCGCCGGAGCGATATTGCCGGCAGGGCCGCGCCAGTGGGCGGAGATCCTGTAGCCGATCCCGGACACGCTGCCAAAAAGGCATCGATCCGAGAGGAGTTTGCCCTGGGCAGTGCGGATCTGCGAACCGGATGGCACCCTGCCGGCTCGAGTGAGAACAGCGACGATCTTATTAATATCCCCTTTGAAACGCTTCACGAGCGTGGGATATTTATACCCGCTGTGCCTCGCAGCGTGATCGCTGAGTCTCTGCGAACCATCAAACGTCCGCTACTCAAGAACATTGGGAACACCGGTGCGGCAGCTATCGATGAGGCGAATCTGATCATGGTGACCAGTGCGCTGGCGGGCGAAGGCAAGACCTTCACTGCTATCAGTCTGGCCATGAGTATCGCGATGGAACAGGATAAGCGGGTATTGTTCGTTGACGCGGACATTGCCAAGGCGCGAGGCGGAAACATGCTGGGCGTGCCCGAGAACCAGCCGGGTATTATCGACGTGCTGGAAAACCCTGAGGTATCTCTGAGCGACGTGATCATGCGCACCAACATGGACAAGCTGAGCATACTGCCAGCCGGAGCGTTTCACGAGCGGTGTAACGAGTTGCTGGCCAGCGAGAGTATGCGTGCAATGATGACTGAACTATCGCGTCGCTATCCCGATCGCGTGGTGATTTTTGACTCTCCACCGGTATTGCTCACCACTGAGGCTGGCGTGTTGGCAAATCTGATGGGGCAGATTGTCTTTGTAGTTCAGGCTGATGCAACGCCGCAGCATGTGGTCGCTGAGGCGCTGGAGCGAATCAGCGGAGACAAGATGGTAGGCATGGTACTCAACCAGGCGAGTTCTGCGCGTTTCAATCGGGCCTATGGCTATGGCTATGGCTACGGGTATGGCTATGGTTACGGTTCCGGCTACGGTCATCGGGTGCGTGAGGACCGTCAGGCCGAGGCGGATGCGCTGCACCCAGAGGCGCCCGGGGCCTGAAGCAGAATGATGAGTCCCACTCAGACAATGAGGCGTTTATTGCTCGTTACCGTGACAGTCGCCAGCCTTTTCGCTGTGCCTGTGAAGGCCGCGGAGTGGGAAAAGAAAGCAGCGCTACGAGTGGGTTCTATCTATACGGACAACGTGTGCTTGACCCCCGACGAAAAAATCGATAAGTGGATCGCCACAGCGACCCCCAGTGGAGCGCTTTATCGGCGTGGGGGACGCAGCGAGTTGGACTTGAGGTTCAGCCTTGCGTTCAACACGCTCGCTGAAAGCTCGTTGGATTGCCCCGACGGTCGACAGGGACGGGGAGGCGTCAGTAATATTTCGCCAGCGCCGCGCCTGACCCTGCTTTCACAAACCGAGGTAGTGCAGGACTGGTTTTATTTTGATGCTCAAGGCTTCGCTGGCCAGAACCTCGTCAATGCTTTTGCGCCAGGAGGTGGTGACGAAATCAATGCGAGCGGTAATATCAATACTACGTATAGCTATAGCCTGAGCCCCTATCTGTATCGAAGAATCAATGAGCGCTATGACGTGCTGTTGAGGTACACCTTTGATCAGCGTCTCAACACGAGTGATTTCGTCCGCGACAGTATTGGTCACCGGGTGCAGTTTGATGCCGGGCTGGCACCAGAGCGCAATGCCTTCAGCTACGGGGTTACGGCTGATTACTATGAGGTCACCTATGCTGAATTTCGCGGGCGGCCAGAAGTCAATACGAAAATCTCCAGTGTGCGCCTTAGAGGGGCCTACCAGATAGATCGAAAGTGGGCGTTGTATGGGACGGTGGGCGTCGACAAAAACGACTTTCTATCGTCGTTTGACAACATCGACGATACCGCTTGGGACGCGGGTGTGGTGTGGACACCCAATACCCGCGTTCGGATCGAGGCGGGTACCGGACAGCGATTTTTCGGCAGCACTCCCCGTGCCTCTGTCAGTTACCGTCATAAACGCAGCGACTTGCAATTCGAGTATAAACGCGAGCTGACCTATACCCGCAATCTGCGTGTAGACAATCAGATCCCTGGTGGTAACCTGCCGGACTTTGGAGGCGAAGACCCCGGGTTTTCTGGCACGCCGACAACGCTGTCAGCACAACCAATAGTCACTGAGGGATATGCCCTGCGTTATACACTTCATGGTGTTCGCAATACCTTGGGCGCCAGTGCATCCCGGTCCGACCAGAGTCGGGCTGTTGATGGCCGCAACTCTGATTTTACCAATTACCGGGTTTTTTGGCGCTACCGCTTGTCTGGCAAGTCGAACTTGACTGCCCGGGTCTCTTATGCAGAGCGGGACGGGCAGACTTTGCAGTTAGGCGACGATGATCTTTTGGGGCCGGTTCGCGCTTCGAATACCTGGATGTATTATTTGGGATTGGACAGAAAGACCGGTCGTCGAAGCCGTATTATCGCCAGCTATCAGTACCGTGATCGGCAATCTGAGCAGGAACTCGATAGCTACCAGGAAAACCGATTCACTATCGCATGGCAATATGACTTCAGGACTTGACGGGGCGGACACAGCGGTGACTCAAACTATGCAAAATATGATCGTGAATGCGATGACGGTTGATGTGGAAGACTATTTCCAGGTCTCTGCCTTCGAGTCAAATGTCGATAAGTCTGATTGGGACAACATGCCGCGAAGGGTGGAGGCGAACGTTGACCGCATCCTGAAGTTGTTTGATGACAAGGGTATTAATGCGACTTTTTTTACGCTGGGCTGGGTCGCGCAAAGGCACCCTGAAATGGTCCGCCGCATCGTTGCCGAGGGGCATGAGCTGGCGAGCCACAGCTGGGAACACACCCGAGTCAACCTGCAGGATGCCAGCGAGTTTCGGGAAGATATCAGCCGAACAAAAAAGTTGCTGGAAGATGTGTCCGGTCAGGTGGTGACCGGATACAGGGCGCCAAGTTATTCTATTGGCGCGTCCAACCTCTGGGCCCTGGATGAACTGGCAAATGCCGGCTATCTCTACAGCTCCAGCATCGTTCCGATCAAGCATGATCTCTATGGGATGCCTGAGGCACCCCGATTTGCATTCCGGGCAGCTGAAGGCAGGTTACTGGAAGTGCCAGTGACCACCGTGACTATTGCAGGACGCAATATAAATTGCGGTGGAGGCGGCTGGTTCCGACTGTTCCCTTACGGATTTTCACGCTGGGCCCTCGGGCAGGTCAACAACCAGGAAGGTCAGGCAGGAGTTTTCTATTTCCATCCCTGGGAAATTGACCCTGAACAGCCGCGACCCAGCGGGCTCAGTGCGAAGAGTCGCTTCCGCCATTACCTAAATCTCGATCACATGTTTTCCCGTTTGGAGCATCTGCTCGACGATTTTTCCTGGGGAAGGATGGACGACATTTTTCTCGGAGAGCGAAAGCCCGTATGAACCTGGTTGTTAGAGAATTTGAGGATGCTGATGCAGAGCGCTGGGACGCATTTGTAGACGGCTGCCCAGAGGCGACATTTTTTCACCGCGCCGGCTGGCGAGCCGTTTTGACCCGGGCCTTCAATCATCGTTGTATCTATTTGATTGCCGAGCGTGGCGGTGAGATCGAGGGTGTACTGCCGCTGGCGCAGGTGAAAAGCGCCTTGTTCGGAAATTCGCTGTCATCACTCCCCTTCTGTGTCTATGGCGGTATAGCGGCGACGTCTGATGACGCCACGCTGGCCCTGCGGGAAGTCGCTTGCGACCATGCCAGGACGCTGAACGTGGACGCGCTGGAAATGCGAAACCTTAAGATAACGAACTCTGGCTGGCCGACCAAGGATCTGTATTTCACCTTCCGCAAAGCGATCGAGCCAGATAATGACGTCAACCTTAAAGCGATTCCTAACAAGCAACGCGCAATGGTCCGGAAAGGCATCAAGTCAGGTCTTGTAAGTGAAGAAGTAGAAGACAGTCAACGTCTGTATCGTGTGTACTCAGAAAGCGTGCGCAACCTTGGAACCCCGGTGTTTACTTCCAGATATCTGCAGGTGCTGCAGCAGGTATTTGGTACGGACTGTCGGATACTGATGATCAAGGACGGAGATGAAGATGTTGCGGGTGTAATGAGCTTTTACTTCCGTGGTGAGGTGCTGCCCTATTACGGTGGCAGTATTGCCCGAGCCAGAAGTATCAAGGGTTGCAATGACTTTATGTACTGGGAGCTTATGCGCCGGTCAGCAGAAGAGGGTTTAAAAAGCTTTGATTTTGGCCGTAGCAAGAGTGGTACCGGCCCGTTTAAGTTCAAGAAAAACTGGGGTTTTACCCCCGAACCGCTGCCTTATGAGTATTACCTTGTTGGTGCTGACGATATGCCAAATATTAACCCGACCAACCCGAAGTACAAGTTTTTCGTGGATAACTGGAAGCGTCTCCCACTGGGGGTTGCAAATCTTCTGGGTCCGATGCTTGCAAAGAACCTGGGGTAATTACCAATGGAGGCATCAAGCGCAAGCGACAAGACACCATTGCTATTCCTTTGTCATCGCATTCCTTACCCACCCAATAAAGGCGATAAGATTCGCTCGTTTCATTTGCTGCATCATCTCAGTCAGCACTTTGACATATATCTGGCGACCTTTGTGGATGATCCCGCCGATTGGCCATGGGTGCCCGAGGTCGAAAAATTTTGTTGTGAGACTCTATTCGTGGCTCAAAAAAAGTGGCCAGCCAGACTGCAAAGCCTGACCGGCTTGCTTAGCGGTGAGGCCCTGTCGGTGCCATTCTATGCCAATCGGGAAATGCGCAACTGGGTTCGGACAACCGTCCGCGAAAACGCGATAGAGCGTGTACTGGTTTTCTCATCGCCGATGGCACAGTACGTCCTGAACGAAACCCACCACTTCAGGCGCAAGGTTGTCGACTTTGTTGATGTCGATTCAGACAAGTGGCAACAATACGCACAGCAGAAAAACTGGCCGATGAACTGGCTGTATGAAAGAGAATCTCGTCGGCTGCTGACTTACGAGGAAAAACTGGCTGACGACTTCGATGCGGGGCTGTTTGTTTCCTGTTCTGAGGCTGAATTGTTCCGTCAGTTGTTGCCTGCCACCGCCGACAAAATTGGCTATTACAACAACGGTGTCAACACGGATTATTTCTTCCCGGCCGCCGACCTGGTGTCGCCTTATCCCGAGGGAATAACCCCCATTGTGTTTACCGGAGCTATGGACTACTGGCCTAATATAGACGCTGTGGTCTGGTTTGCGCAGGAGGTCTTGCCTGAGCTGCGCAAACAGCGCCCTGAGGTCTGTTTTTATATAGCCGGCTCCAATCCCAGCAAGGTGGTGCAGCTGTTGCAGCAGATCCCCGGCGTCGTGGTCACTGGCAGAGTTGAAGACATGCGACCTTACATACAGTACGCCATCGCTTCGGTCGCCCCTATGCGGGTGGCCCGCGGCGTGCAGAACAAAGTACTCGAGGCAATGGCAATGGCTACACCTGTGCTGGTGAGCCGCAAGGGCCTGGAGGGTATTGACGCGAGTGACCGGGAACAGGTATTGCTCGCCGACTCACGGGACGATTACCTGCAACTGATCAATGATATCCTCGATGGCCACTATCCCGAGCTGGGCGCACGGGCAAAAGACTTTGTAACCGCGCACTTTAACTGGGATAACAATCTGCCTGAGGTCGTGCTGTTGCTGGGGCAGGAGCCTGCAATGTCTTTGCTTCCGCAGCGGGTAAGTCATGGTTGATGCCATTGGTCAATCAGAGCCGCTCACCCGCCCCGTGAGGATCAATGCGGCGCTTGCGTGTCTGTGCTACGCGATTGGTGTTTTGTTTTTCTACCACGATACCGCGCTGTCGATTTTGTCGATCTGGAGTCGATCTGACACCTATGCCCACGGCTACCTGATTATTCCCATATCACTGTGGCTGGCTTGGGAGACCTATCGAAAAGCAGAAACGATGAGTTTCGACTCAACCTTTTGGCCTGCCTTGCTGTTGTTGCCTGGAGGCCTGGCCTGGCTGGCGGCTGATATGGTGGGTGTACTGGTTGTGCAGCAACTGGCGCTGGTTGGGATTCTGATTGTTGGGATCTGGTCTATTGTCGGGCACAGTGTTACCAGACAGCTGGCGTTTCCACTGGGCTTTCTGTTCCTGGCTGTTCCCATGGGGGAAGATCTGGTCCCTCCAATGATGGAATTGACCGCTGCAACAACGGTTTGGATGGTCAAAGCTACAGGGATCCCGGTGTTTAGAGAGGGTCTCTATTTTACCCTGCCCTCCGGCAGCTGGTCGGTTGTAGAAGCCTGCAGCGGCGTGAGATACCTGATCGCATCGTTTACCCTGGGTCTATTATATGCCCATTTGAGCTACCACTCCTTGTTGAAGAAGCTGTTGTTTGTGCTCGCTTCAATTGTGGTGCCGATTGCCGCGAACTCTGCTCGTGCCTATATGATTGTAATGTTGGGGCACATGAGCGACATGACCATCGCCACGGGAGTAGACCACCTGATCTATGGCTGGCTTTTCTTCGGTATTGTCATGATGCTGTTGTTCTGGATCGGTTCGTTCTGGCGGGATGACCAGCTACCGCAGTCGAAAGACGCAACCGTCCCGGTGCCGACCGGGGTATCTGAGGATTCACGTTTTGTTGCGGCCACTCTCATAGCCTTGGCTCTGGCGGCCATCTGGCCGCTGGTAGCAATGGCAATGGAGAACCGGACACCCGATGATGTCAGCAGTGCGCTGCAGGTGCCCCGGGCAGCGAGCGGCTGGATGGCAGCGCCACCAGGTAACTGGGATTGGGCGCCTGTCAACCGGGGCGCCGATTCAAATCTGACTCAGTTCTATCGCCAGGACAATGAACAGGTAGGCCTTTACCTGCAGCGTTATGTTGCGGACGGGCAGGGGCGTGAGCTGATCAGTGGTAAGGTCAATGAGATGATTGACGAGACGGGCCGCTGGCGGATCACCGGGTCGAGAACGATCCCTGTCACGCTACCATCGGGAGAGGTTAGCGCGGTAAGGGAGATTGATCTCTCAGCGGGCGGTCGCAGTCTTTTGTTGTGGTATTGGTATCGCGTTGGCGGGCACAACGTCATAAACCGCTACTGGGCCAAAGCCTATCAGGCCATGGAGGCGATGACCTTTGGTCGGCGGGATTCGGCGTTTATTCTGGTCGCTACCGAATTGCAACTGTCAGAGACTCCGGTTGAATCCGGGCGCGAGACACTGCTTGGATTTATTACCCAACACTGGTCGTCCATCGAGTCAGCATTGGATGATGACGGATCACGAGACCGCGATGAGTGAGCACGGTGGCGTGCCTCTGGTAGCTCACGTTATTTACTCGCTGGGCACCGGCGGTCTTGAAAACGGGCTCGTCAACATTATTAACCGTTGTCCGGTAGATCGTTATCGTCACGTGATTGTTTGTCTAACCACCGCGCAGGAGTTCGCCGACCGGATCACCACCCCAGGCGTGGAGGTCATCGAGCTCAATAAACGTGATGGCAAGGACTGGCCAGTTTACTGGCGCCTGTTAAAGGTGCTCTGGCGATTGAAGCCGGCCATTCTGCATACACGCAATCTGGCAGCGCTGGATGTCCAGGTACTGGGGCTGATGGTACCGTCGCTCAAACAGGTGCATGGCGAGCACGGGCGTGACATCTACGACCTTGATGGCTTGAACAGAAAATATGCCTTGCTGCGAAAGTTTATGCGTTTGTTCGTCGATCGGTATATTGCCGTGAGCGAGGACCTCCAGCTTTGGTTGTTGCAGACCATACAGGTCGCACCCGAACGGGTGGAGCAGATCTACAACGGCGTCGATCACAAAAAATTCCAGCCCCGCGGAGAGCGCCGCCCCGCCGTGCTCCCGACCAGGTTTCTTCCCGACGGGCCTGGTGTCGTAATTGGTACGGTTGGCAGACTAGCCCCGGTCAAGGACCAGCAGCAGATTCTGCAGGCTGTGTCCCTGATCGTATCCCGCGATCCTCTCTGGCGTGAGAGCCTGAGAGTGGTATTGGTCGGGGACGGTCCATTAATGCAGGAATTGGCAGCGCTGTCAGAGCGCTTGGGTCTGACAGAGCTGGTCTGGATGCCGGGGGACAGAGATGATATACCGGCGCTGTTACAAGCCATGGATATTTTTATTCTGCCGTCCCTGGCGGAGGGTATTTCCAATACCATACTCGAGGCTATGTCTGCCGGTCTGCCTGTGATAGCGACCGATACCGGCGGCAACCCGGAATTGATCAGTCACGGGGAAACCGGATTTCTTGTGCCGGTGGGCAGTGCGGCTCTACTGGCGGATGCCCTGCAGCAATTGCTGGTGTCACCGGAATTGCGCGCA
The DNA here is from genome assembly GCA_963840725.1 of uncultured Gammaproteobacteria bacterium. Lineage (GTDB taxonomy): Bacteria > Pseudomonadota > Gammaproteobacteria > Pseudomonadales > Halieaceae > CAVWDU01. Next base: position 155,279 of record CAWIZY010000007.1, read on the forward strand.
GGCATAGGTAATAGTGCTTTGAAGCAGGTGAGAGAACGCTTTGACTGGTCAATAACAGTCGAGAATTATTTAAAGATATACGACGAACTATTGGGCATTGCTGGCCGAGAGACAAACGGGGCGCCCGTGGCAGAACAGAAGAACAATCTGGAGATTGGTTAATCTATGTGCGGAGTGGCTGGTATATTCGATCTGGGTGGTAAGCGTGAGTTCTCACGGGAATTGATCGAATCAATGAATGAACGTCAGTTTCATCGCGGTCCGGATGAGGGAGGGCTGCATCTGGAACCCGGGGTCGCGCTCGCTCACCGTCGCTTGTCAATTATTGACTTGTCTTCGGGTCAACAACCGATGTTCAGTGGTGATGGGAACCTGTGTCTGGTTTACAACGGAGAGATTTACAATTTTATAGATCTGGCCTCGCAACTCAAAGCCAAGGGCTATGAGTTCCGAACCCGTTGCGATACCGAGGTGATCCTCTATGCCTGGCAGGAGTGGGGAGAGGCTTGCGTTGAGCGGTTCCGCGGTATGTTTGCGTTTGCACTTTATGATCGCAGGGCACAGAGCTTGTTCATTGCCCGCGACAGATTGGGCATAAAGCCGTTGTATTATGCTGAGTTGTCGGACGGACATATCGTCTTTGGATCTGAGCTGAAGGTGCTCACCCGGCATCCACAGATGCCGAAGACGCTGTCAATGGAGGCGGTGGAAGATTACTTTGCACTCGGTTATATGCCAGAGCCCAAGACGATTCTCGAGGACGTACATAAGCTGGCCCCCGGTCACACTCTGCTGTTGCACCGGGGCAAAGCGATGCACAGACCGAAGGAATACTGGGACGTACCTTTCAATATTGAAGAAGGTCGGCTCGGAGAGCGAGACTAGAGTCGAGAACTGATTCGCGCGTACTTCGTGAAGCCGTAAATATCCGCATGGTGGCCGAGGTGCCACTTGGTGCGTTTCTGTCCGGTGGTGTGGATTCCAGCGCGATTGTTGCTCTGATGTCCGATTTGCAGAACAATCCAGTAAATACCTGCTCTATCGGTTTCGATGTGCAAACAGTTTGATGAGACCGATTCTGCGCAGAACAGGTCGCCAAGCGATATCGGCACCAACCACCGGAGTCAACGTGGTCGCTAGCGATGACTTTGACCTACTGGACGAACTGGCGGCTCTATACGACGAACCTTATGCCGATAGCTCGGCTATTCCCACCTATCGCGTTTGTCATCTGCGAGGGAAAACGTGATTGTTGCGCTTTCCGGGGATGGTGGTGACGAGCTTTTGCGGGCTATCGCCGGCATCGATGGCATATGAACGAAGAGAAATTTCGTGCAAGCTGCCCTGGTCAGTTTCGCTCGGCCGGTGTTTGGTGCGGCCGGTGAGGTATATATCCCAAGGCGGACTGGGCCCCAGAAGTTTTTCGGGCCAAGACCACGCTGCAGTCGCTTGCGCGGAATTCCGTCGAGGCCTATCTTAATACTGTTTCGATGACAACTGAAGCACAGCGCCGATCGCCATGTTCGCGATGACACTGCAGCGAACTTGCAGGGTTATCAGGCAGTGGAGAACTTTCACTACCATGCGCAGCGCGCCCCACAGAAGACCCCCTTTCTATGATCCAGTACCTGGACATGAAGACTTACCTTGCGGGTGATATTCTGACCAAGGTGGATCGGGCCAGTATGGCGCACTCACTGGAGGTTCGTGTCCCGATCCTTGATCACGAGTTCCTCGGCTGGGCAAGTGGCTTGCCCCCCGCACTCAAGCTGCGCGGCCAGGAGGGAAAGTACGTGTTCAAAAAGTCGCTCGAGCCCTATCTATCAAAGGATGTGTTGTACCGGGACAAGATGGGGTTCGGCGTGCCTGTCGCCAAGTGGTTTCGAGGTCCATTGAAATCGCGCTTACACGACAATCTGCTCGAAGGCGGCCTCGCCGATATGGGCTTGTTCGAGAAGGCCGGAATCAGACAGCTGATTGATCAGCACACCTCCGGGCAACGGGAGCACAGTTCGCTGATATGGGCGATGCTGATGTTTGAATCCAGCATCCGTCAGCTTGGTACAAAGGTATAAGGGTCCACATGGAGATATGGAAGGTAATGAATAGCGCTTACGGGCCCATACCGTGGTGACCAAACTACTGTTAATCTCCACGCTTTACCCCAACAGTGCTCAACCTAGGCATGGAATTTTTGTGGAAACCCGGTTGCGACACTTGCTGGCTGCAGGTGATACCGAGGCCACTGTTATAGCACCTGTCCCCTGGTTTCCATTCAGGACATCGCGTCTCCCGGAGTATTCTCGCTACGTGGATATTCCTGCCGAGGAAGAGCGAAACGGGGTCAAGGTGTACCATCCCAGATACCTGGTCATACCCAAGGTGGGTATGCTCCTTGCACCCGTTTTTCTCGCCATCTCAATGCTGCTGATGGTCAGGAAACTGCGCCAGACCGGACTTGATTATGATGTTGTTGACGGGCACTACTACTACCCTGATGGCGTGGCGATAGCTTTCATCAGGCGGTATCTGGCAAGGCCCTTTCTGGTCACGGCGCGAGGCACGGATATCAATCTGATTCCACAATACACGATCCCCAGGAAACTGGTGCTCTGGGCAGCGGACAAGGCCGCCGCTTCCATAACCGTTTGCCAGGCTCTTAAGGACAGAATGGTCGAGTTGGGTGCGGATGGTAATAAGATTAATGTGCTGCGAAACGGAGTTGATCTTGTCAGGTTTAGACCTTTTTCACGGGAAGAAATGCGGCGCGAATATGGACTCTCCACCACCACTCTCCTGAGTGTGGGGCATTTGATCGAGAGAAAAGGCCATGATCTGGTCATCGACTCCCTGACTCATTTGCCCGGCGTACATCTGCTGATCGCAGGCGATGGAGAAGAGTTTGATCGTTTGCGCCACCAGGTTGAACGCCTGGGACTGGGAGGGCGTGTCTCATTCCTTGGCGCACTGGATCAGGACGAGTTGGCGAGAGTCTACAACGCCGCTGATATTATGGTGCTGGCTTCGAGTCGAGAGGGTTGGGCGAATGTGCTTCTGGAGTCGATGGCCTGTGGGACACCTGTGGTAGCTACCGATATCTGGGGTACCCCCGAGGTAGTCGCCGATCCCGCTGCGGGCGTTCTGGTGGCGGAGCGCAGTGGTGAGGGATTGGCAGCCGGCGTGATCTCACTGCTGACGCACTATCCTGCCCATGCGGACACCCGGGCCTACGCAGAAAAATTCTCATGGAACGAAACAGTAGTTGGTATTAAGTCGCTGATGAAAGCTGTCTCCGATCAGGAGGCGTCCTCGCTGGGTGCTGACTGTGAGGTTCCAAGGTGAAGATACTTTACCACCACCGAGTTGCGTCAAAAGACGGACAGTATGTACACATCGCCGAAATTGTGTCTTCACTGAGAAAACTGGGCCACGAGGTCATCGTCTGCGAGCCCGCATCGATCAAGAATACACAGTTCGGCAAAGGTTCGGGGACGGTAGATCGGCTACGGGCCTACTTGCCCGGCTTTATCCACGAAGTCGCTGAAATTCTCTATAGCATACCTGACTACCTGAAACTGCGCCGTCTGATTCGCACGCACAAGCCCGATTGCATATACGAGCGCTATAATCTTTACTTCATGTCCGGGGTCTGGGCCAAAGAACAGATTTTCCCTGCCATACCTGGTCGAGGTTAACGCCCCGCTATTTCTCGAGCGGAAAAAAAATGATCAGGTGGCGTTGCCTCGCCTGGCGCGGTGGAGTGAGGACTATGTGTGGAAGAATGCCGATATCGTGCTGCCTGTGACTGGTGTATTGGCTGGGATGATTGCAGAACGAGGTGTGTGTAGCGATCAAATCCGGGTCATCCCCAACGGTATCAGCGCCTCGTTTGGGGAGGACCTCCCCGATCGCGCTGTCCTTGACAAGCGCTATGGCCTCGCGGGTAAACTGGTACTGGGGTTTGTCGGTTTCGTGCGTGAGTGGCACGGTCTGGATAGAGTGCTGCGCGTCATCGCTGAGAACCGGGATGAACCCTGGCATTTACTTCTGGCCGGTGATGGTCCGGATCGACAGCGCCTGGAGATCATCGCCCGAGACCTTGGCATAGACGATCGTCTGACTGTCACAGGAATCATCGATCGCCAGGCCATGCCTGAGTTCATACAGCGCTTTGATATTGCGCTGCAACCGGATGTGGTGGAGTACGCTTCACCACTCAAGCTCTTCGAGTACCTGGCGATGGGTCGTCCGGTGATAGCACCGGATACGGAAAACATCCGTGAAATCTTGACTGATGAGGAGAACGCCTTGCTATTCGATCCAGCAAACGACTCGTTTAGCCGGAAACTCAGTGAGCTCTGCACCGACGCCGAGCTCAGAGAGGCGTTGGGTCGTGCAGCTCACCGAACCATCGGTGAGCAAAAACTGCTGTGGGACGAAAATGCCCGCAGGATTGCGCAATGCTTTGAAAACCAGATGAGAGGCTCGAATAATGCCACCGACCGGACTCGCGGTGGCTCGCTTAGCGAAACACACAGGGCGGGCAGGGGTGCTGGAGGCACTCGAACGATTGCCGACTCCGCAGGGAGAGAGAGAACTGTTGTCTGACGCGCTCTCTGATTGCCACACCAGCCAGTGATGCGGCATCGTACTGTTATTCCGGCACTATTGGCACTGACTGCGATTATTTGCGTGACTACTCTCGCGGCTCAATTCTTCGATCAGCCGGTACAGGCGAGCGAGTCTGAGCCAGCAGCAAGAAAAGCGACCACGCCGCGCTGTGCCCCCCCGAATTGTCCTACCCCATCGCGAACTTACACGCCGATGTTATGCCAAAACTGTACCACTACAGCAAAATGGTTATGGCTGTGAGCCCATCCACCCTGTGGCGGATTCTGCGATCACCGTGGTGAGGTTGCAGCTCGGCGAAACACTGGCTGAAGCGGTCTTGCGTTTGAAGAGTAAGTCACCGTCAGGCGGTGTTATTGAGGTATTGGCGACATGCTGCAGTGCGATAACTTCAGGATGACCAGAAAACTGTATCTGCCCGATTGACCATACGGGGTGTCGGGAAAAATGGCCAGAGCCTACTGCAGAGCCGCTGATTTCCCGCGCCTGGATAGGAGTGGTAATCCTACCAAGAGCGTCCGACTCGGGGGAACGGTGCCTAAAGATCTGGTGACTCCATCATTCCTTCAAATCGCCTCGCCTAATGGGCGATTCGCGTTGGAGAACTTTGAAATAGACGGCTATCGGCAGGCGGTCGAGATGGGGTCTGCCGGTGAGTACCGTTTCCTGAATGTCTATGCCCATTCGGGTCTGGGAAACGGCTTTTCTAACAAGAATACCGGTGGTCCTGCAAAAGATCCTTATCGGAACATTGCCAAGCCCAGTCGATTCAACGCCAGCTTTTGCGGCGTAGAAGTCAGCCACTACGGCCAGGGGAACCATACACATAATTTTTATATGCAACTTCCTTGGGTGGTGGAGGTGGACACCCGCGACTGATGGCTTTGGGTCCGGACGTCTTCGATACCTGGTCCCGGGTCAATCTGGTGGATTCTTTTGTTCACTCCGCGCGCTGGGCTAGCAATTTCAAGTCGATAGCCAATGAGAACAATATTATCAACAGCCGGATATGGTCAAGTCTCAGTGGCAGTGGGGTGGACGACGGTTTGCCAGTCGATAACGCTCAGGCAGAGATCGATATAACACTGGCGTCCGACATATTGGTGCAGGACAGTGATTTACGTAAATTCAAACCGGATCCACGAACTGCGGGCACTGCGGTTATAAGTCTGCGCGCGCGAATGACCGCTCTGCGCGGATCGCATATACCTCTGATCTGGAGCCCGTATCATCGGCGGATAACAGACAAAGAAACCGGTAAACGGATCCTCATTCCCCGCCTCCCAAAAATCCGTCTCATCCAGCGCACGGCCCGCAATGGTGGGAGGAGCTGGCGGGGGAAAAGCATTTTTCTACCCGGATCAAGGATACGCGGATAGCCTTCTCGGGCGTGGCGAACAAGCGACTGGCAGCCCTGGAGGTCTACCATACGCGATGGTTTGGGATGGCGGCAAGGGTGAGTCACCCTGCCTGCTTCCAATGCCAACCAATGCTTATGAGCGCGCGCATGTTTATCTTGATAACGTGAGCTTTGAGGGTTTCGACCCGGACCAGCGAGTTCGTCAACGGGATTTTGTGCATTCCTCCGCCTGCCAGCAGTCCAGGCCAGCGGGACCAACGCTGGAGAGTTGGCAGCGCTACGGGGTGATTGAAGTCACTGACTGAACCAATGGCGTCGCTTATGCGATTAGACTGTCAGCCATCTACTGCTGGAATATTGCCATCTCTCTGCCTCAGGCGACCCGGCTGAAGGCGTGCAGTAGTCTCATCATAAAACGCGTTGGTGTTTTGTCCCAGGGCGTGAACCGCGGTAGTCTGAAAGTGTCGCTTGCTGGCGAGACAACGAAAGGTTCTGTCGTCACCGCAGTGGTGAACCCCAATTCAGGCAACAGGTTACGGTGCGCCATTGTGAAGTCAGTGGTTTCGCGGCCGTTTGGGTAAGCAAAAGCAGTGACAGGGGCCCTGATAATATCCTCCAGATCCTTCTTGCCGGATGCAATTTCGTTTTTTGCCTCCTCCAGATCAAGTGCCGCGAGTATTGGGTGGTTACGGGTGTGGCCACCAATTTCAATGCCGGCGTGGTGCAACCCGCGCACCTGCTCGTTGGTCATCATAAGGTTCTGCGGTAGTGGGCCTGCCAGCGCTGCTATCGCGGAAGCGATCTCAAGGCGCTTTCCGGGATGATAGTACTTTATCGTTGATAGTATTTCAGCTTGCGCTTTCACGTCGGGCCTTCTCGCTGGCTGTGCCGTAAACCTTTAACCCCTGCTCTGTCAGGTCTAACTTACCCAACGGGGCTGTCCTCAGTGACTCAGCGACGGTATCATTCCACATCATTCCGCCATTGAGGAAGGCTGTGGCGATAAAAACTGTCGCAGGAATACCTCTTCGCGTTAGAATGGGCAAGGCGATATCATGATTGTCCGCATAGCCATCGTCAAACGTAATGCTCACCGCTCTTTCAGGAAGTGAGCCGTCATCGCAGCCGCTGGCAAGCCTCTGCCAGGGGCAGCGGTGAGAAATGCTTTGCCAGCGAGTTCCATTTGCCAATCGAACTCGCCGGCATCCGGCTCGCCGGGCATCATGAAATCCTTACTAACCAGGACCCTGTGATAAATAAGGATCATCAATCTTTGCTTGCCCCTGGTACGAAGGAGAGAGGGTATCCCGGAGGCAGCCGCCGACCTGACCATTGAATCTAAAGACATAGCATAATCTCGTTCAATTTTCAGAGTAGGGCTTTGATGCTGGAATTTGCGTGCCGCAGCAGTTTCAGCTCTACACCGTCTCTGGCGCCGGAAATAAACCACAACAGCAGTAACAACAGTATAAACGACTATACCCATGATCACTGTAGCCAACAGCTGGCCGAGACCGCTGACGCTCAGTGACTGCTCCCCAGCGACGCGATATAGCGGTCCATGGCCAGATACATCGCAGCAGATGCCACCAAGGGCCTGAACATTGCTGAGATGACTTCAAGCATGGTCACGCCGATCAGGTTCTGCAGGCACATCAGATACAGCGGGAAGGTTAACGCGTTGGCGACGAGCATCGCATTCGCCACACCAGCAGCCCCATCTTCCATCGCCCATACATACATCAGCGGGAAAAAGATTAGCAAGCGAATGCTGAGCATCAGTGTGATAAATTTCTGTCTGGCAACGGCCATTAAAACAATATCGTAGGCAGCGGTGAAAGACAGAAACACGCTGGCAAAAGCGATAGGGGGAACAACATCAATGGCGGCCAGCCACTTGTCCCCCAGCAGCACAGGCACGAAGAGCGGGCTCAGCGCGGCGAGCCCTACAGATGCGGGTATCCCGGCCACGGCGATGACACTGTTCATGTCGATAAACAGATTGGAAAGCCGCTTTCTGTTGTGTGCCACCTGGGCATACGCCGGATAGGTCGCTGTGTTGACCGAGCCAATCAAATCCCTGGAGACAATGGTTGCGAAATCAGTCGCAATGGTAAGAATACCCAGCATCTGTGGCCCGCCAATTTTTGCAATGACCATGTGGCGCCCGTGGCGGTCTATATAACGTATGAAATTGTTTATCAGCAGCCAGGAGGAAAACCCCAGCAGCTCACGCCATGCGCTTAGACCGAATCTGGGGCGATAGGGGTGCATGGAATAGCTCAGGTAGAGCGAACACAGCGAGAACAGGATTTGTGAGATCATCAATGCCCAATAGCTGCGCAGATAGTAGGCTAGCGCGATCGAACAGGTCGAGCTGATCAGTTTCGGTGTCACCTTGAGCCAGAAGACCTTGTCAAAGGTCATTTCTTTCTGGAAGTTGATGGCGCCAATGTTGGTGAAACCAGTAATCACGAACACTGCCGCGTAGGCATACAAAATACCGGTGAGCCTGGGCTCATCATAAAAGCTGACGGCAAAGCTCGAGGACAACACTAGCAGAATGGCCGCGATGATTGACAGCAAAACCTGGAGTGTCCAGGCCGTATCATATTGGTCACGCCCCGCCGTCTGATTATGTATCAGCGCTACACCAAAACCGAACTCACGGATCAATCGGATTAAGGCATAGAGTGACGTTGCCAGTGCTATCAGGCCGAAGTCTTCGGGAAAGAGAAGCCTGGCCAATATGATACTACTGAACAGCCCCAGCCCCTTCTCGGCAACACGCAGACCGACCATCCAGGCAACGCTGATGGAAATCGACCGGCGTAGGGACTTCTTGTTGCCTTGCTCAGACACCTGTATCTGCTCCCTCGTAGCGACGGCGGCCATAGGCCGGTTGCGTTGGATGCGTGGGCTTGGTTCCGCCGCTGAATCAGCCGTTGTCCCATTCCGATTATCTGCATTTTAAGGGGATATCACTCGAGCGAGGTGCGCTCATGCTATTGTTCTGTCGATAATGTTTATCGACGGTGTGGGCCCCTCTCAAGTCACTCTAGCTGACGCGCAGGCCGCCGCCGGGCGTTTCACCGGTTGCGGTATAGCCAGTTGTTGCCGAACATGAGTCATCAGCAGTACGGCAAAGACCAGCAGGTAGTACGGCAGGTCGAGATAGGCCATATTGACGGTAAGCCCGTTAAAGGCATAGCCCGCGAAACTGATT
>CAWIZY010000008.1:0-71430 GCA_963840725.1 uncultured Gammaproteobacteria bacterium
GTCTATTTGCAAAACATCACTTTCGCAGGCTTCAAAAAAAGGTAAGAAGATTGAGGTGCGGGGATTCTTCCACTCAAAGACATGCCGGGAAGCCAAGCCTAGCCAGCCTAGTCTCAAAGACTGGCGTCGTTAGGAGTCTATACTCTGAAGTAGTTACTGGTGAAGTATTTCTCAACAACGCATATCAGGTGAGACCTCGCCTCAACTGTTTAGAGAATCAGTTGAGGGTCGATAGCGTGGTTATTGTATAGGTCCTCTGAATGTCTCTTCAGAGACTTCGGCGCATTCCGGCTCGGCATCATGTTTCAATCTGAGGAATTCGCCGAGCTCCCGATTTGCCAGCTCAATATCCCAATCTTCTACATAGTCTGTTTGCCGGCCAACTATGCGGAGCATTTCTCGGGAAATATTCGGGCTATAGTGTTCGATATCTTTGTAATTTTTTGGATCTTCCATCCAGTCAAATCGTGTACTGAAGTCAAGCAAGGTAATGTTCTTGTGGATAGCGGCAGCGGTATATACTTCCTTCCGCAGGTGCATAAATGCCTGCGCTTCATTACCCAGCAAATAATTGAGGTATGAAAGTGGCGGCACAAATAGAACGAACTGGGTTTTTGGATTCAGACTCTGCCAGTTTCACGATGTATGTGTCCAATGCGGCTCGATAACCGAGGCTCTGACCTGGTCTTCGCTGTTTTTGTAGTTTAATGCAGTAATGAGCTTTGGTGCGTTTGCCGTCAAATGCACCGGCAAACTTCTTTTCCCAGGAGTTTATTCTCTCAATATCCCGGTGGCCACGTCCTGCAAGGCGCTTGGCAGATTGCCAGGCACTGTCAATGGAATACAAGTAGTAAAAGTGTGTTGTCCAATCAGGCTCATAAAAGTAGAGCGGGAAAACGCCGCTCTTTAATCGCTCTTCTGGATCCAGATCAAGACTGCGATAGTTGACTTCCATAAAACAGTAGTCACTGGCCTGGTCGCTAGAGCGAGTGACACTACTTTACTTTGTTCCCAGCCGGAGGACGCATTGGCTGACAGGTTAAGACTACTGGAGCCCAGATAGGGGTCCAGGTCGCTCGGTTTGAAGTTTGCGCTGTGAGAGGTACCGACCATGATCGTATCGAATTCGTACTGCTTTATGAGACCGGGAATCTGGTATCTCATGTTCTTATAAAAAACGGGGTCGCTATCACGGCGGTAGATCTGAAGTGGGTCAACGAAATAATTGAAAACCACCAGTAGCGCCGACCAAAACATGCTGAAGAAAGCAAACACTTTAACCGATTTCATAATTTATCAGCGCTTGTAGCTAGGCTGTTCAAGAGATTGAGGTGCTTTCGTTTGCCGTGGTCCTGATGCAGCTTGGGTGAGTAGATGCATGACCTACCTCGAGCCCGCGTGGTCTGCTGTCCCGCATTTGGATAGCTTGAGCTTATGGGTTCTCCCAAGGTTCTGGAGGTGTGTGTCCGAATGCAATTAGTTGTTTTTATTTCGCTGTCGAACAAGGGCAGTGGTAAGAACCACAGCGAAAGGCAATGGGCAGAAGTCTTCATGTCGAGCCTACACACTGGTTCTTACGATTGAGAAAGACATAAGTTCTAGCCAACTGAGTTTATTCACGAATTAACTGGACCCTGGTAAGAATTATTTCTAGAACTGAAAGTACAAAAATTCACTAATCTGATTCATAGACGCGATGGACCAAACCAATAGAAACGGTGTTACAACAGAGAGCCCTAACCGAAACGCGCGCGTGTTCTTCACCCTGCGGGACTCTCCGTTATCGGGTTCATTGGTAGCCATAGACAGGATCTCATGCGAATTCGGGCACATAAAAGCGATAAAAGCACACGCCAAAATAAGGGTAAGGGCTCGGACAGCGTTCATATCACCAATCAGCGGTTGCTCCGTAAAGTTGGCTACCGTGAGCGTGTTAAGCTCAGTAGCTGCAGTCAGGATGGTCAAGGCTCCGGAGAACGTCTCGGCTCGAAAGACTCCCAGGCGGCAATAACACACAAAAATGTAATCATTATTGATGTCATACGATATACGCGGCCTTGGGTGCCAGACCAACCAATAGCGTTGCAAAGGTTATTCCAGGCGTGGTTGATTACCAGATAGGTGCCATGCATTGCGCCCCAAATAACAAAATTCCAGCTCGCCCCGTGCCACAGGCCACCCAGCAGCATGGTCAGGAAAAGGTTGATATAGCGTCTGACAGGGCCCTTGCGGTTGCCGCCGAGGGCGATGTAGAGATAGTCGCGTAGAAAGCGTGACAAAGTCATATGCCAGCGTCGCCAAAAATCACTGATGGAACTCGCTTTGTATGGCGAGTTGAAGTTGATAGGGAGAATAATGCCGAACATCCTGCCTATGCCCAGTGCCATGTCCGTATACCCGGAAAAATCAAAATACAGTTGAAACGTATAGGCCAACGTACCTATCCAGGCCTCGATGGCAGTGACATCCAGCCCTTGATCAGCCGCACCGAACACGGGAGTTGCATAAATTGCCAGGTTGTCTGCCACAACAACTTTTTTGAACAAGCCGATGCTGAACTGTACCAACCCAAGCCAGAATAGTTCCGGTTTTATCCAATGCTTGGCTTTATCCATAAATTGCGGGAGCATTTCCTTGTGATGCACAATCGGACCGGCGATCAGCTGCGGGAAAAACGTCACAAACAGGCAGTAGTGAACAAACTTATATTCCTTTACCTCACCCCGGTATGCATCGACGAGGTAGGCGATCTGCTGAAAAGTGAAAAATGAAATCGCAAGAGGGAGAACAATTCCCGGGAGGGGCAAAGTCTCTCCGAGGATCAGTCCAAGATTCTCCACAAAAAAATCTGCATATTTGTAATAGGCAAGCGCTAAAAGGTTGGCTGTGACACCTGCGATGAGCAGGGCTTTTTTCCTGGCCGAAGATAGCTCACCCGACAAGAGCATGCCCATCAGGTAGTTGCCCAAGATCGAGGTGATCAGGATAGGAAGGTAGCTGAGTTTCCAGTAGGCGTAGTAGATTAGGGACGCTATGCAAAGCACAAGGAATGCACTTTCGCGTCCCAATTTTATTCTACTAGAGTAATAAGCGAACAGCGTTAACGGAAGGAACAGCCCGATAAAAATGTAGGAGTTAAATAGCACGTGGCCTGGCTTCCAATGGTCATCCCGTTAACAGGATATTCTTTTCGTATCCCTTGGTGGCAAGAAACGCCAAGCCAGGGTAATCCTTCCTATGCCGTCAAAAATCGGAGGCCCTTAGTCTGAGGCCACGGGACGGCAAACTCTACATCTTGTCAATGCCTGGACTGTCACTAAAACAGAGACACGTTTATCCTGGTATCGAGGATCTTCTCACTGTCACCTGTAGTTTGGTATGTTGAGTGCTACCACGCACCGGGTTAGATAAACATCAGTGATGTTGATGAATCATGCTAGCCCAACCCTGGTGTCCCGGCCAGTGTGTTCTTGACTGTATCGAGGTATAAATGGCGCCGGGTACGATAATTTGCAGAGTCCGTCCCACTCTGAGCATGCGGTCTGCGGAAAAATACTGTAGACCCCTGCTGGGATGGTCATATATCGACGCTCGATAGTTCCGGATTATGCCGGGAGTCGAAGCCTGATCTTGCAGTGGTAAAGCGTTCCTGAAGCTCCATGCAGAGCGTGAAAACATCATCATCAATTGGCGGACACGCATTCTTGCGCAAAGAGCGTGAGTGGACCTTTCGTGTGATCCAGGGTGACATGTCGGGAATGCCGGTAAACGCGAAAACTTCCGACATCGCCCTGTTCGGATCGGTGACCAGGTCCTCGTAGCGCACGATCATCACTCTTTTCGTCCCGATCGAGATTCTGTTCGAAGAAGAATATCTTCCGGTAATACCACTGCAGCGCCGCGCCAGTGTCGGCTTCGTTGAGTTCCGGCCGTTCGAAACGTTGTATGACTTCCCAGGTTTCATCCGACATGCCGCGGCCACGCCAACCGGCCATGTTTACTGTCTTTGGCGATGTTGTGCGCCCGCAGGCGAAGCCCGAAAAATTCCAGATACAGGAGTTCACACAGTCACGAAAATCTCGCAGAATCCATGTAGCCTTTGCCGGAGTAAACTTGTCGAGCAAGATGTACGTCTGGTCCAGTTCGCACAGGCTCTTGATGACAAAAAACTCAGCGGATGATTTTTTTCTTAGTTCACGGATCTTGTCGGTGTTGCGCATCTGGAAATAGTCGAATGCGCGCTTGTCGTCCTCGGGATAACAGTCTGTGTACTTACTCCACTCAAACAGCTGCATCAGTAATTTTGAGCCGGACCGCTGCATGCCCGGGATCAGTATGCATTTCTGTTCCACGGAGAGACCGTGAAGTTTGCGTCCTAATGCCTTTCTGTTCAGCCAGACTTTGCGTTCAATGTTGGTCTTGAAGTCGAGTATGTCCTTGTCCCGCAATTCGTCGGGCATTGGTTTAAAGGGTTGATGCGTTGTCACTTAACAAGTCCTTGAACTCGAGTTCTGTGCGGGCATATCGGTGGGCTCGACCAGAAACAAAAAAAACGGGCCCGCGGGCTGAATCGCCAAGGGCGACAAGATCGATCAGCTACTGCCCATACCGCCTGCATTCCAGCAGGTCGGCTAGGCTTATAACCCATAGGCGGATAGTATAATTGCTAGCGCTGATGGCTTGTCAAACCGAGGCATCTGCCAGATGAGCCGCATCGAAAGTCAGAGAGTGTGACTGGCTGAGCAGAAACAGGCCGGGCATTCATCAGACAGGCCGGTTTCGAGTGGCAGGGTTCGTGAAGACGGAACCCAAAGAGGCAGCTGGCGTCGTGCTTTCCGTTGGTCGGAGCCTCGACGCTAGCATAAATCCAGTGCGCTGGATTAGTTTTCGTTCAGCAACAGGTTGGTGACGCCCCATTTGTATTTGCCGTTAGAGTGGACAAACAAGATCGTATTCGTGCCTGGTCTTTGTGAGCTCAAGGGCAACTGAAAGATATCCCCATTATTCAGCTCATTCGGGTCCGGTGGACAGATTGCCAAGTTTTCGCCGTTAAGGTAAACGGTAATTCCCGCCGTGTATCGATAGCAAAACCGTCGAGCTGCAGATTCATGGCAGCACCGGTCGAAGCGAAAGTCGCCGCAAACTCGTTGGCGTGCTCATTGGAGCCGTACTTGTTGCCGTACTCGCCGGTTTCCAGAATCCCGGGGAAGAGTACAATCGGGCCTGAACCGTCGTCCGTTCCTTCATCCGGGTCGTCCATCGTCCTTCGGTGATTTCTCTAAGTAGCAGGTTGGTCACGCCCCATTTGTAGAGTCCGTTAGAGTGTTCGAACGTGATCACGTTGGTGCCAGCGGCCTGATTCGATGCTTCGAGTGTAAATATGTCTCCGGCATTCAGCGCATTACCGGGCCCCACGGAGAGATTGCCGATCTTTGTACCGTTAAGGCGGACTGTGACCTCTCCTCTGGTGTCGATATCGTAGCCATCGAGTGTGAGTACCATGTCCACGCCAGTTGCCTCGAACCGGGCATTGACTCAGCCCTGGGTGCAGGTCGGTGCCCCACTTGTTACCGTATTCGCCGGTATCGACGATGGCCAGGTAAGCACGATCGTTTCGCCTCTCGTCTGCCGGATCGGGCTCGGGCTCAGGCTCAGGCTCAGGGGCGGGCTCAGGTCAGGGGAGGCTCGGCTCGGCGGCTCCACGACTTCGCCGGTCAACGCCGCGAGTGCTGCATCTAACTGGATCCGAGGCGTGGCGATGCCATTCCGGCTGTCGACTACCGTCTCACCCGAACTGGTCAGGGTGGCCATCAAGTGATCGATCGATGCAGAGGGCGCAGCAGATTTCAAGAGTGCAAAAGCGCCCGCCACATGCGGTGCTGCCATGGACGTGCCACTCCAGGTGGCGAATACAGTGCCGGGTATCGATGATCTAATGCCGCTCCCGGGCGCCAGCAGGTCCAGCTCGGCCATGCTGTTTGAGAAATCATCCACGACGTCCCCGCTGGAGACCGAGCCGACGCTCACGATGTCATCGATACAGGCCGGGAATCCAATGGCGTTGGAGTAGCGGTTGTTACCCGAAGAGGCGACAGCGGCCGTTCCTGCAGACTGCAAGTCTCGACAATGTCGGTGAAGGCGGGGTAAACGTTGTTGCAGCTCCCTGTGTACCTGCCACCACCAAGGCTCATATTCGCGCTGGCGACCGAGTACTGATTGCGTTGATCATAGAGCCAATCCAGAGCCATCAGCACGTCAGAGTAGTAGGCGAGCACTGATCCATTGTCCATCAGCGAAAATACCTGGATAGCGATCAGGTCAGCCCCTGGAGCAACACCGGTAAACCTGCTGTCACTGCCGCCGGCGATGCCGGCCACATGGGTTCCATGACGACAAGAATTGCCCGCTCCGCAGTTTGCGCCTGCACCCTGACCGAACTGCTGTTCTGAGCCGTCGGGGCATAAGCTGGTGGAGCCGCTGGATGTGGTAGAGAAACAGGCCTCGGCAACGACTTTGTCTGCAAGACTCGGGTGGCTGGTGTCGACACCCGTGTCGAGAATGGCAACGGCCTGACCGATGCCGGTGTAGCCTAGACTCCATACATTATCGACGCCTATCTGCGGGGCGCTGACGTCTAGCGTAGGCTCAAGCAGGATGTCTTCCCGGATGCTGCTCACTTCGCTCATCAGGCGCAGTGAATCCAGTTCTGCAGCGGTGACCTCCATTGATAGCGCAGCCACGTTGTGAAATTTCTTGACGCCGCGCTGTGTACCTGAGGCAGAGAGCACTTTTTCCTGCACCCTGATGATTGCGTTACGGTAGCTCGCCAAACCGTCCGGTGACCGTTCCAGGCCGGGCGGCGTAGCCGCTCGTTGATCCAGCTCCGGCTCGCCGGTAAGTTCCACGATAATCCGGGTTGTGCCGGTATTTTGAATCTGTGCCTTCAGATTACGAGCAGTGCGCGCGTCGAGCTTGATCTGCTTGGCCTGTGGCGAGGCCGCCATGCCCTGGGGGATAATGCCGCCCGCCAGTGCTGCACAAAAGCCCCATATAACGAGCCGTTTCTTACCGTTAACGAACATGTTTTGCTCCTCGACTTGAAACCGGGTTGGGGCTTGTCTGCGTCAGCGCCTGGAGAGACCGCACAGAGAAACTGTGCCACCCTATTAAATAGTTAATATTAACTTATAAGATATAATCACCGGTTATAGTGTGCGAGGGGTACAGTGGGCTGACAACCGTTTTGAGGAGGAATGTACAGAAAAGCATTTTTGGCCTTAAATTCGTGTATCTGGCCCTTTCCAGCAGTTACTGCCTGCAGAATTGTCCTGTCAGCACCACTTTGACATCGCACAATGGCAAGTGCGCATGCGCATGAGGCTGCAGAGAAATTGCGGTTTCTTGTAGGGCGGTAAAGAGGCTGGTAGGGATCAGGGTAGTTATATTAAATTCAAGGATAACCCAAATGGGGCAGAAGTGGTACCCCGGGACGCCAGTTCACCTGGGCTTTTTTGCGGTGCTGTTATCGGTGTATCTTGCGCCATCCGCTTGATGTTGCAGATACTACTTGAATGGTACCGGAGGCCGGACTTGAACCGGCACGCTATTTCTAGCACCGGATTTTGAATCCGGCGTGTCTACCAATTTCACCACTCCGGCAGAGTCAGGGTCGGACGGGAAAGCCTGAAAGAGCCCAACGCTTCCCGGTCCGCCCGAACGCGCAGGATTATAGCAACCGCCGGTCAAACTACAATAATTTTCCTTAACCGAAAGCGAATAGGCGTTAGAATCCCCGCCCTCATGCGGGACTGCCTGGTGGCGGTCTCGTGTCTGTTCTGAGTACCCCAAGATACCCCAAGAGAAAGGATCTCAAGTATGAAACTGGTTAAGAAGACCGACGACTATACGATCTACCAGCGGCGCGACGGTCGTCATGCCGTCAAGGACGCCAGCAAGGCGTCGGTGAATGGTGACGAGAAAGCGCGCATTCTGACAGAAGAAGGGCTGATCGCTGCCCCGAAGGTGGCGGCCCCAGAAGAGTCAGCGCCCGAAGCACCGGCAGAGGACGCTGCAGAGTCCGAAGCTGTTGCAGATGACAGCGGCGAAGCGACGGCTTAAGCCCGGCCGCCAGGGCCGCTAGTGCGTCTGCCGACCCCTGGTTGGCGGGCGCACGGAGCGCATGGCAACTCAGTGCCCATTCGCGGAACTGCAGGAGCCGCGCGCTGCGCCACCGCATGGTCATGCCAATGAAACGCAGCGACTTCGATTTTCAACTTCCCCCTGAACTGATTGCCCAGCACCCTCTGCCAGAGCGGGATGCGAGTCGGTTGCTGTGCCTGGACGGGGATAGCGGCGCCATTGTTCATCGCCAGTTCCGGGACATCCTCGACCTGCTGGATCCCGAGGACCTGCTGGTGTTCAATAATACCCGGGTCATACCCGCCAGGCTCTGGGGGCGGAAGGACACCGGCGGCAAGCTGGAGATCCTCATTGAGCGGATTACCGGCAGCAATACCGCGCTTGCTCACATCCGTTGCAGCAAATCCCCACGCCCCGGCACGCTGATCTATCTCAGTGAGCGCGAGGGCGGCGAACCCGGGAACCTGACTCTGACCGTCACCGGCCGCGATGGCGAGCTGTATTGTCTGACTGCCTCGCCACCGACGCCTTCCATGACCGATCTGCTGCAGGCAATCGGTCATATGCCGCTGCCGCCCTATATCGACCGTGAGGACGAAGAGGCTGACCAGTCCCGCTATCAGACTGTGTATGCCGAACGCGACGGGGCCGTGGCGGCGCCGACGGCGGGCCTGCACTTTAGCGAGGCCCTGTTGGAGCAAATCCATGCCCGTGGTGTTCGCAGCGCGACAGTGACCCTGCATGTCGGTGCAGGCACCTTTCAACCGGTACGCACCGAGGATATCAGGCAGCACCGGATGCACAGTGAGTTTGCAGTGGTAGGCCAGGCGGTCTGCGATGCCGTGCGCGATACCCGACGACGGGGTGGGCGCGTAGTAGCGGTGGGCACGACGGCAGTTCGTTCGCTGGAGTCGGCCAGCACTGAGGCGGGCGACATCCACCCCTTCGAAGGTGACACCGCTATTTTTATCTACCCCGGTTATGAGTTTCGCAACGTGGACGTGTTGATCACCAATTTCCACCTGCCTGAATCGACGCTCATGATGTTGGTCAGCGCGTTGGCCGGTCGAGAGCA
This sequence comes from uncultured Gammaproteobacteria bacterium, assembly GCA_963840725.1. Classification (GTDB taxonomy): domain Bacteria; phylum Pseudomonadota; class Gammaproteobacteria; order Pseudomonadales; family Halieaceae; genus CAVWDU01. Next base: position 9,215 of record CAWIZY010000008.1, read on the forward strand.
CATTATGGCGGCGTACCGGGAGGCCATTGAGCAGCGCTACCGGTTTTTCAGTTACGGTGACGCCATGATGATTAGCGCGTCGGGTCAGCCCCGGTGAGCGAGTCCTGTCGAATGCGGTTTCGAAGCACGGCATCGGATGGCCTCGCGCGGCGCGGTCAGCTCAGTTTTCCCCGTGGCACCGTCGAGACGCCAGCCTTTATGCCAGTGGGAACCTACGGCACGGTAAAAGGCATGTTGCCACGCGATATTCGCGCCATTGGTGCTGAAATTCTGCTGGGTAATACCTTTCACTTGTGGCTCAGGCCAGGCACGGACATTATCGAACAGCACGGGGGTCTGCACCAGTTTATGGGCTGGGACGGCCCGATACTGACCGACTCCGGCGGTTTTCAGGTCTTTAGTCTGGGTAAGATGCGCAAAATCAGCGAGGAAGGTGTGCGCTTTCAGTCGCCGGTCGATGGCTCGAAAGTCTTCCTGGATCCTGAACGCTCGATGGCTATCCAGCGCAGTTTGGGTGCGGACATCGTGATGATTTTTGACGAGTGCACCCCGTATCCGGCTACGGAGGCGGAGGCCCGGGCGTCAATGGCCCTGTCTTTGCGCTGGGCGCAGCGCAGCAAAGCTGCCCACGGGGACAGCAGCGCGGCGCTGTTCGGCATTGTGCAAGGCGGGATGTACCCGCAGCTGCGGGAGGAATCACTGGCGGGGCTGGCGCAGATTGGATTCGACGGTTATGCCATTGGGGGTCTCTCTGTCGGTGAGCCCAAAGAGGATATGCTGGCCGTGCTGGAGGCCCTGCAGTCCAGCTTGCCGGTTTCCAGGCCGCGTTACCTTATGGGAGTGGGCACGCCGGCAGATCTGCTCGAAGGTGTGCGCCGGGGAATTGATATGTTTGATTGCGTGATGCCCACGCGCAATGCCCGCAATGGTAACTTGTTCACGTCCAGGGGTGGCCTCAAACTGCGCAATGCACGCCACAAAACGAGTACGCTGCCGCTGGACGAGGCGTGCAGCTGCTACACCTGCCAGAATTTCAGTCGGGCATACCTCCATCACCTGGACAAGTGCAATGAAATCCTTGGATCACAGCTCAATACCATTCATAACCTGCATTTTTATCAGGCGCATATGGCTGCGATTCGAGAGGCCATCGAACAGGGCCAGCTTGAATCCTTCGCGGCGGCTTTCTATGCGCAACAGGCTCGCGGTGTATAGCGCGGCAGAGCGCGCGGCCCGCCTGGGGGTCTGCCCGACCGGGCCTTCCCTATTGAGCCTTCCCGTGGCCAGAACGGAGCCATTTGACTAATGCCGCGCTTGTCGCCAGTGCTTCGGCAGCTCAAAGAGCAACTGCCGCTGGAAGTCCGGCCGTGGGCCGGCGACGGGTTGCAGGCGGCTGTGCTGGTGGCCCTGACTGAGGAATCCGAGCCCCGTGTGGTGTTGGGCCGGCGAGCACGGCACTTGCGGCTGCATCCCGGTGAAATTGCGTTTCCTGGTGGTAAGCGAGAGCTGATCGATGGGACACCCTGGGCGACGGCCCGGCGTGAGGCCGAGGAGGAAGTCGGTCTCACCGATGACCTTGTCTACCCGCTCGGTGAACTGGCGTCGCTGGTTACCCGCAGCGGCTTTGAGGTACATCCCTGTATTGCCCGGGTGCCCGGGGCACCGAATCTGATAGTAGATGCGGCCGAGTTCGACAGTGTTTTTCTGATTTCTCTGTCTGTCTTTGCCGAGCCGCAGCGGTTCAGGCTGGAGAGAATGCGCGAGGACGGGCGGGAACGTCAGATCCCCCACTATCGGCTCGACGAAGACAACGTCTGGGGTGTAACAGCCGCGATTCTGGCACAACTGGCCAATGTGGCTTACGATGCGGGCCTTGATTTGCAACGTGATTGGGCAAGGGAACCATGAAATACAGCCTGGGAGGCAAAGAAGTTACTTTAGTGGGGAGCGGTCAGTTCATCGCCCCCAATGCGGCGGTAATTGGCGACGTAACGCTGCATGAAAACAGCAGCGTGTGGTTCAGCTGTGTGCTGCGCGGCGATGCGGAGCGGATTGAGGTCGGTGCGGGAAGTAATATCCAGGATGGGGCTGTACTGCATGCCGATCCGGGATATCCCATGGTGGTTGGCGAAAACGTCACCGTTGGCCATAGCGCCATGTTGCATGGCTGCACAATCGGCGATGGCTCACTGGTGGGTATTAACGCCGTAGTGCTCAATGGCGCCAAGGTTGGCAAGGGCTGCCTGATCGGAGCCAACGCGCTGGTGACCGAGGGCATGGAAATACCCGATGGGTCCCTGGTCCTGGGTTCGCCGGCGAAGGTGCGTATCCACTCTGTCAGAGGCGCAGCAGTTGGCTCTGATGCATAACGCCGACCACTATGTGGGGAACGCCCGCCGATTTACGGAGACCCTCAAAGAGCAGCCATGAGCAGTTCCAGGATGCACGTGTGAATGGACAAAAGGAAACAGTGATGAATGAATCTGAGGAACCAGCCTCACCCTGTATTTCAGTGTGCCTGCTGGACGAAGACGATATTTGTGTGGGGTGTTACCGATCCGCCAACGAGATCACCGAGTGGTTTACGGCCAGTGCGGAGGTCAAGCGGGAAATGTTGCGCGCTCAGCCGCGAGCGGCAGGCGCTGGCCAACCCCGTGCGGCTGCTGTGAGGCAAGTTAATCAGAGGCCCGGTTGGGCCAGAGTCCTGGCGCGCACCGACTGGACCACGTTGCCCTCCAGTTCCAGAATCTCCAGCCGGTAGTCATCGATGGCAGGCCCGCATTGGCATCGGGAAAGGACTCCAGGTATTCCAGGATCAGGCCGCTGAGGGTCTTGGGTCCGTCCGTGGGCAGATTCCAGTCCAGTGACTTGTTGATGTCCCGGATATTGGCGGTGCCGTCAATGATGTAGCTGCCGTCGCGTTGCGGGAAGATGGTGTTCTCGGTCTCTCGGTGAGATTGGACGTGAATTCGCCGACGATTTCCTCGAGAATGTCTTCCAATGCTGCGACCAGCCCAGTACGTCGCCGTATTCGTCTACGACGATTGCCAGCGCGCAATTTCTTTTTCTGGAAGTTCAATAGCTGCGTGTGCAGCGGCGTGCTTTCCGGAATGAAATAGGGCTTTTCCATTTCCCGCTCCAGCGCATGCCCGATCCAGGCCCTCGCCGATCGATCACCCGACTGATATTGCGCATGTGCAGGACGCCGACAATGTTGTTGATGTCCTCGCGCCAAACCGGCAGCCGGGTATGCGCGCTGGTCTGGATGCGCGCAGAATGTCCTCGTCACTGTCATCCAGGTCGATCCCGTAGACCTCGTTGCGCGGCACCATGATGTCGTCTACGGAGACCTCTTCCAGGTCGAGGATATTCAGCAGCATGCCGCGGTGCCGCGAGGAATCAGTTGCCCGGCTTCGGTGACGATGGTGCGCAACTCTTCGGCGGAAACATGGTCGTCCTCCATTGTTCTGCCGGGTCAAAGCCCAGCAGACGCAGCAGGCCGTTGGTAATGCTGTTGACCAGCCAGACCAGCGGGATACATGATTTTCATCAGTGGCAGCAGCACCAGGCTGGATGGAAAGGCCACTCTCTCCGGGTGCAGTGCGGCGATGGTCTTGGGCGTGATTTCGGCAAAGATCAGAATCACCAGCGTCAGCGCCACAGTGGCGATAAAGATGCCGGCATCGCCCCAGAGCCGAATGGCGATGACGGTGGCGATGGCCGAGGCGAAAATATTCACGAGGTTATTGCCGATAAGGATCAGGCCGATCAGGCGGTCGGGCCGCTCCAGCAGTTTGCTGGCTCGCATCGCGCCCCGTGTTGTTGTTTTTGCAGATGCTTCAGCCGGTAGCGGTTGAGCGACATCATGCCGGTTTCTGAGCTGGAGAAAAAACCGGACAGAAGAATCAGTGACTGCAAGAACCGAGAAAAGGAGACCCAGCGGTGCTTCGTTCAAGGTGGTGTGAACCTCGGTATCTTGCAGGGTGTATCTTGAAGAAAAAGCAGCGGTTGGGGCAAGAAGTTCTGATGGGCTGCGATACGTTCAGTATCAGCTCCAGCACCAGCTTGGAGCCGAAGAACGCCAAGCATCAGCAGGGCAAAACCCGCCAGGGTGAAGCGCACCGCAGTTTTGCTGCGCCAGCCGAGCTGATAATGGCCCCACAGCAGGACCGAGAACAGCAGCCAGGCAACGATGGTCAGCACGGTTTTGTGCACCAGGTGCTGGGCAAAAATATCGTCGATGAAGACAAAGCCGGAGGCGATGGCGACAGGTGAGCAGAATGACGCCGATCCATAGCAGTTCGAACAGCATGCTCTCCATCAGCTGCAGCGGTGGCAGTATCTGAATGATGCCGCGTGTATGGCGGTGTTTGAGCTGGTGGTCCTGCACTGCCAGCAAGGCGCTGCCTGAACGGCGGCCAGAGTGAGTATGGCGTAGGCCAGGATGGAGCTGCCGATGTGCAGCAACATGCCACCGCTGAGATTGCTGCTGATACGGCGCGGTGTCGGGTGCAAAGGTGGAGACCAGCACTGCCAGTGCCGACAGGGGAAACAGCGCCACCAGCAGGTTCTGCAGCGGCCGCCGCGATCAGGCAGCGAGGCAGGCGATATTGATCACCAGGAAGATCAGCGCAGAGACCTTGTAGAAACCGAGATTGACGCCGCCGTGCGGCGAACAATATTTCCCAGGCAACCACGCGCATGAGCAGGAGAGCGACCAGGCCAAGCACGACAATACGCGATCGATCACGCTGGCGGCTCGTTGCGACATGTGCAGCAGTTGCAGCGCCGGTCGCTGCCAGGTATAACAGTGCGGCAAGTGGGGCGATAGAGTGACAGACATCGGTTTGGGGATTGGGCCCGGCTAAAGTATACTGCGCACCTTTGTACCGACTTGTCCTGCATAATCAATAGCGAACGTGTACCGGTCCGCCAGAGAGTGTAGCCCATGTTTCAGAGCTTGAGTGATCGCCTGTCCCAGAGCCTGCGCAGTATTACCGGCAAAGCCCGACTCACCGAAGAAAATATCCAGGACACGCTGCGCGAGGTGCGCATGGCGCTGCTGGAGGCCGATGTGGCGCTGCCGGTGGTCAAGGATTTTGTCGAGTCGCGTCAAGCAGCGGGCGCTGGGCCAGGAGGTCATGAAGAGCCTCAGTCCCGGCCAGGCGTTCCTCAAGATTGTGCAGGACGAACTGGAGGCCGTGCATGGGCGTCTGCCAACGAGGGGCTGAATCTGGCGCACCCAGCCGCCGGCGGTCATTCTGATGGCGGGTCTGCAGGGTGCGGGTAAAACCACCACGTGGCCAAACTGGCGCGGCTGCTCAAGGAGCGCGACAAGAAGAAAGTCACGGTGGTCAGCGCCGACGTTTATCGGCCCGGCGGCGATCAAGCAGCTGGAAACCCTGGCGGCAGAAGTCGGCGCGGATTTTTTCCCCAGCGACATCGAGCAAAAGCCGGTGGACATCGCCCAGGCGGCGCTGGAGCACGCGCGCATCACAGTTCAGCGATGTGCTGATCGTCGATACCGCCGGCCGGCTGGCAATCGACGAGGACATGATGGAGGAGATCGCGGCAGCTGCATGCCGCGGTCAAGCCGGTGGAAACCCTGTTTGTGGTCGATGCCATGACCGGCCAGGATGCGGCCAACACCGCCAAGGCGTTTGGCGAGGCGCTGCCGCTGACCGGTGTTATCCTGACCAAGGTGGATGCCGACACCCGCGGTGGTGCCGCGCTGTCGGTGCGCTCAGTGACCGGCAAGCCGATCAAGTTTCTCGGCGTCGGCGAAAAAACCGAAGCGCTGGAGCCGTTTCATCCCGATCGCCTGGCCTCGCGCATTCTGGGCATGGGCGATGTGCTGTCGCTGATCGAGGAAGCGGAGCAGAAGGTCGACAAGGACAAGGCCGAGCAAGCTGGCGCGCAAGGTCAAAAAGGGCAAGAAATTTGATCTGGAGGATTTCCGCGACCAGTTGCAGCAGATGACCAACATGGGCGGCATCGCCGGCATGCTGGACAAGATGCCCGGTATGGGCGGCATGGCGCAGATGGCGCAGGCAGAATCTGGACAATGAAGATGTTTGCGCGCATGGAGGCGATGATCAACTCCATGACGCCGCGCGAGCGCCGCAATCCCGGAATTGATCCAGGGCTCGCGCAAGCGCCGCATCACCCAGGGTTCGGGCACTCAGGTGCAGGATCTCAACCGTCTGCTGAAGCAGCACAAGCAGATGCAGAAGATGATGAAGAAAATGAAGGGCGGCGGCATGGAGAAAATGATGCGCGGCCTGGGTGGCATGATGCCGCCGGGCGGCGGCGGTCGGCGGCGCAGGTGGATTACCCATTCGCTAGTAGCGGCACGCTGCCTCTAGCAGCTGCGGATGCTGCGCTAAACAAATAATGTCCAGAGGGCTTTAAATCCGGACGAATATTCCGTATGATACGCCACCTTTCCGGCTTGCGCAGCCGGTTTTTGTCGTGGGCGTAACTGCCAGGTTTGCAGCAGATACCCACTCTAGATTATTAGGAATTACAGAAAATGGTAACAATTCGACTTGCTCGAGGTGGCGCCAAAAAGCGTCCCTTCTACCACCTGACAGTGACCGACAGCCGCAAACCTCGCAACGGGCGCTTTATAGAGCGCGTGGGTTTTTTCAACCCGGTTGCCCGTGGCCAGGAAGAGCGCCTGCGTATCGATACGGACCGTATCGAGTACTGGCAGGGCCAGGGCGCGCAGTATCTCACCACGAGTAGCTAAGCTGTTCAAGGATGTCGCTGCCGCGGCCTGAGCAAGCTGATCGGCAGGGTACGCGGCCTGGAGATGAGTGAGTCCGCTGAGCGAACGATGAGTGGCTCGTGGTCGGTAAGATTACCGGTTGTCATGGCATTAAAGGCTGGGTGAAGATGCATTCTTACACCGACCCGCCGAAAACTTTATTGCATTGGGTGACTGGCAGTTGTCAAGCGCAGGACGGTGTATCCAAGGCGGTGGAATTCGATGCCGGAAAGGCCCAGGGTAAAGGGCTGATCGCACACATCAAGGGTGTGGATGACCGCACTGTCGGCGGAGGCGTACCGGGGGCTGGAGATCGCTAGCGCGGCGGTGTTGCCGCAGCTGGAAGCGGGAGAATATTACTGGCGTGATCTGCAGGGTCTGCAGGTGTGGTGTCAGGACGGCGACGCTGATGACCGGATGACTTGACTATTGGGCGGTTTGCTGGGGTGGTGGACCACCTGATTGAGACCGGCGCCAACGATGTATTGGTGGTAAAGTCCCGGTGCGGGCAGCGTGGATACGCGAGAGCGATTGATTCCGTATCTGCCCGGCGACGTGGTAAGCGGGTGGATCTGGTGGCGGGACGGATCGATGTAGACTGGTATCGTCGATGAATAGACGGACAGGTAAACAGACGGGCAGGAGCGACAGATGAATAGTGGAATGGGAGCGGGATGCAATCGCGATGGTGAGCCTGTTTCCGGAAATGTTTGCGGCGGTCAGCCGAGCACGGGTGATTGGTCGCGCAGTGGATCAGGGTCGAGATAGCGCTGAGCTACTGGAACCCGCGTGACTACACCGTCGATCCCCATCGTACGGTGGACGACCGTCCCTATGGCGGCGGTCCGGGTATGTTGATGAAGATTGAGCCTCTGCGGCAGGCGATCGGGGCGGCAAGGGCTGCGACTGGATAAGCCAGCCGGGTGATACATTTGTCGCCTCAGGGGCGCGCGCTTTAATCATCAAGGCGCTGGAGCTGGCGGGTAGAGCCAGCCTGGTGCTGGTGGCAGGCCGCTACGAAGGCATGGATGAGCGCCTTATCGAGGCAGAAATGGCATGAGGAGATTGTCGATCGGTGACTACGTGCTGAGCGGCGGCGAACTGGCCGCGATGGTGGTCATCGATGCAGTGAGGCGGCAGTTGCCAGGCGTGCTGGGGCATGACGCATCTGCGGGAGAGGATTCGTTTGCCAATGGGCTGCTGGATTACCCGCACTACACCCGGCCAGAGTGTTTTGAAGGAAGTGCGGTTCCGGCTGTGTTGCTGAGCGGGGATCATGAGCGGATTCGCCGCTGGCGTCTGGAACAGGCGCTGGGACGTACTGCCGAGCGACGGCCTGATCTGTTGAAGAACCGGCAGTTGTCGGCAGAAGAAGCGCAGTTACTGGCGCAATATTGCGACCAGGAAGCAGAATTACCAGAAGACGACCAGCTGTGAAGCTGGGATTGACTATTAACAGGAGTGCGCCATGAGCACCAACAAGATTATTGCTCAGCTCGAAGCTGAACAAATGGAGAAAGACCTGCCGGAGTTCGCCCCCGGAGACACTGTGGTTGTGCAGGTCAAGGTGAAAGAGGGCACTCGCGAGCGTTTGCAGGCGTTTGAGGGTGTCGTGATCGCCAAGCGCAATCGCGCGTTGAATTCGGCCTTCACTGTGCGCAAGATCTCGCACGGCGTTGGTGTTGAGCGGACTTTTCAGACTTATAGCCCACTGGTGGAGAGTATCGCCGTTAAGCGTCGTGGTGATGTGCGCCAGGCCAAGCTGTACTATCTGCGCGAGCTCAGCGGCCGTGCTGCACGAATCAAGGAAAAGCTGTCCAATTAAACCGGTGCTTGATCGGCAGCTGATCAGGGGATTACTTGCCGTGTACTCTCCCAGTGGCCGTGCCGGCGTGAGCCCGGTTCGGTTTCTCTGCGGGGAGTAGGGAACAGGGCCAGGCTATGACGGTATGACAGCCCACAATGCTGATGACCCGGAAATCGAGCGTTTCGTCGACGCCATGTGGATGGAAAAGGGACTCAGCGACAACACCCTGTCTGCCTACCGGCGCGATCTGCGTCAATTCAGTGATTGGCTGGCGAGCCGACAGTGCTCCAGTTTGCTTGGCGCCGACCCGGCAGGGCTGCAGGCCTATCTGGGTTATCGTCTGTCCCAGGGGCGCTCGCCCCGATCGACGGCGCGCTTTATGTCCTGTGTACGCGGTTTTTATCGCTATCTGCTGCGCGAGGGCCGCGTGGTCAGTGATCCGAGTATTGATGTCGACAGCCCGCGTATAGGTCGGCCACTGCCCAAATCCCTGTCAGAGCGGGATGTCGAGCGCTTGCTGGATGAGCCTGACCTGACTGAGGCGCTGGAGTTTCGGGACCGCACAATGCTCGAATTGCTCTATGCCTGTGGACTGCGGGTCAGTGAATTGATTTCGTTGCGAGTAGACCAGATCAGTATCAATCAGGGCGTCGTCAGGGTGCTTGGCAAGGGCAGTAAGGAACGTTTGGTTCCGGTGGGCGAGGAGGCCCTGCAGTGGCTCCGGCGTTTCATGGCCGGCCCGCGCAGTGAACTGATGCGTGGCGTGCCCAGTGAGGTGCTGTTTCCCAGCCGCCGCGGCAGCCAAATGACCCGACAGGCGTTCTGGCACCGGGTAAAACTTTACGCCTCGCGGGCGGGCATCAATAAATCTTTATCCCCGCATACGCTCAGGCATGCGTTTGCAACGCACCTGCTGAACCACGGCGCAGATCTGCGGGTGGTGCAGATGCTGCTAGGACACAGTGATCTCAGCACGACCCAGATATACACTCACGTGGCCAGACAGCGGTTGCAGGATTTACATGAGCAGCATCATCCGCGAGGTTAAGGAACTTAACCCCGGCCGTTGGCTCCAAGGACTGTCGAACCACAACCCAGCGCTGCAGGCCGGTACCGGCAGCATTCAGAGGATAGATTATGAAAGCCACGTTTTATGCCCCTGCCCTGGCCTTGTTGATCGGGCTTTTCTCGCAATTGGCCGGGGCCGGGGAGCCCGTGCCTGAGTCCCAGGCGGCGAAGATCCGCAAGGTGCTCGAAGTGGGCGAGCAGGGGTTGAAGGTCGACACCATAACGACCAGCGAAATTCCGGGCTTGTACGCTGTCCAGTTCAAGCGCGGGCCGCTGGTTTACGCGACCAAGTCGGGCGAGTTCTTCCTGGTGGGCGATTTGTTCAGCACCGGGCCTGCCGGCTATGTAAACCTTACCGAAAAGCGCCGGGACGATGATCGCAAAACGCAACTGGCCGGGCTCAGCCCCAATGACATGATTGTGTTCGCGGCAGTCGGTAAGCCCCGAGCCACCGTGACTGTGTTCACGGATGTGACCTGCTTTTACTGCCAAAAGCTGCACAAAGAGGTGCCGGAATTGAACAAGCGGGGCGTGGAAGTTCGCTATTTGGCCTACCCGAGAGCCGGTGTGGGGTCGGAGGGCTACCGGCAATTGGCTAGCGCCTGGTGCGCCAGTGATCCTCAGGACGCCCTGACTCGCCTCAAAGCCAAGGAGAAGGTGCCTGACAACGTTTGCGCCGGGAACCCGGTGGCGGCCCAGTATGCTCTGGGTCAGTCGATGGGTGTGCGGGGAACACCCGCTATCATTACAGACAAGGGACAGATGATTCCGGGCTATCAGAGTGCTGATGAACTGCTGATGACACTGGGCCTTCAGTAGCGGTCCTGCAGAAGTAGCAGAAGCGCTGACTGACGCGTTGACAGGGCGCGACTGACTCAGTACTGTCTGTGGCTTTTTTTGACAGCGCACCCCTGCAGGGTGCGAACCCGGATGGGATATCGTGGACGACCAATTCCAGCGCATCTCGCGCCTGCCGCCGTATGTGTTCAACATCATCGGGGAGCTTAAACAGCAAGCGCGTGCTGCCGGCGAAGACATTATCGACTTCGGGATGGGTAATCCCGATCAGCCGACCCCCCCGCACATTGTCGACAAGTTGGTGGAGACAGCGCGCAGGGGAGACACACATCGCTATTCCCAATCCAAGGGTATTCCCCGCTTGCGCAAGGCCATCTGTGACTGGTACGAGCGGCGCTATCAAGTCAACCTGGATCCTGAAACCGAGGCGATAGTCACACTTGGCTCCAAAGAGGGGCTGGCTCATCTGGCCCTGGCCACGACTGGGCCCGGCGACGCTATTCTGGTTCCCAACCCGTCCTACCCTATCCATCCGTATGGGTTTGTGATTTCAGGTGCAGACATCCGTCATGTGCCCATGACGGATGAGCTGGATTTTTTCGCGGAACTTGAGAAGGCCATCCACACCAGTTGGCCGCGGCCCAAGATGCTGGTGCTGAATTTTCCCTCCAACCCCACGGCGCACTGTGTGGAGATCGATTTCTTCGAAAAAGTGATCGCCATCGCCCGGGAGCATGAGATCTGGGTGGTGCAGGATCTCGCCTACGCGGACCTCTGCTACGATGGCTATGTGGCGCCCAGCATCTTGCAGGTGGACGGTGCTCGAGAGGTCGCGGTAGAGTTCTTCAGCATGTCCAAGAGTTACAACATGCCCGGGTGGCGTGTGGGTTTTGGTTGCGGCAATAGCCATCTTGTGGGGGCACTGGCGAGAATGAAGTCCTATCTCGACTACGGCATGTTTACGCCTGTCCAGGTGGCCGCTATAGCTGCTCTGGAGGGTGATCAGGCGTGCGTGAGTGAGATCAACAGCATGTACCGGTCGAGGCGGGACGTGCTGTGCAGCGGGCTGAATTCTGCAGGGTGGCCGGTTATGCCACCCAGAGCCACGATGTTCGTCTGGGCGCAAATACCCGAACAGTACCGGCATCTTGGTTCTGTGGAATTCAGTAAAAAATTGCTGAAAGAGGCCAAAGTGGCCGTATCGCCAGGAGTCGGTTTTGGTGAGTATGGGGAAGGCTTCGTGCGCTTTGGCCTGATCGAGAACCAGCACCGCACGCGACAGGCGATTCGCAATATCCGGCGAATGATAAGAACGGACGGTGCAAACTGAGCCGGGCTTGCCGGGCCAATGGGATCAACAGGTGACAGATTGAAAGCAATAACCGTGGGAATATGTGGACTGGGTACTGTGGGCAGCGGAACCGTTAATCTGCTGTCGCGCAATCGCGAGCTGCTGGCCGGTCGCGGCCTGGCACCGCTGGAGGTCTGCCATATCGGAGCGCGCCGGGACAATTCTGCCTGCAATACCGGACAAATCCGGGTTAGCCGGGATATTTTTGAAGTCGCACGCGACCCGGATGTGCAGGTGCTGGTCGAATTAATTGGTGGCACTACGGTGGCGCGTGAACTGCTGGAAGTGGCTATCGTGTCGGGCAAGCATGTGGTGACAGCCAATAAGGCACTGATTGCTGAGTTTGGAAATGAGATTTTCGCACTCGCTGATAAGCATGGCGTCACTGTGCGCTATGAGGCGGCGGTTGCGGGTGGTATTCCAATCATCAAGGCATTGCGCGAGGGGCTTGCAGGCAATCGCATCGATTGGTTGGCGGGTATCATCAATGGGACTGGCAATTTCATCCTCACTGAAATGCGCGACAAGGGCCGTGAGTTCAGTGAAGTGCTGGCGGAAGCGCAGTCGCTGGGCTACGCGGAGGCGGACCCGACGTTCGATGTCGAGGGCATTGACGCCGCCCATAAACTTGTCATCCTGGCCTCCCTCGCTTTTGGCATGCCCCTGCGCTTCGACGAAGTTTACACGGAGGGTATCACCGGTGTGACACCTCAGGATGTCAGTTATGCACAGGAACTCGGCTACCGGATCAAACATCTGGGGGTGGCGAAACAGCAGCATGACGGTGTGGAGTTGCGGGTGCATCCGACCTTGATCCCTGAGCAGCACCTCCTCGCCCATGTCGATGGCGTCAAGAATGCGGTTTTGGTGGAAGGCGATGCGGTGGGCCCCACTCTGTATTGTGGAGCCGGAGCCGGGGCCAATGCGACGGCCTCGGCGGTGGTGGCCGACCTGGTTGATATTGCCCGTGACCTCAGTGGTGGTCAGCGCCCGAGGATGCCAGCGCTGGGTGTGGCTGTGAACGCCCTGCGCGATCTGCCGGTGCTCCCCATGGAAGCGGTCAGGACGGCCTGGTATCTGCGCATGGATGTTGAAGACCGCCCAGGTGCCATGTCCGCTATTGCCAGTGTCTTTAGCGAGCGTGATATCAGCATCGAGGCATTAATTCAGAAAGCACCGCTTGGTGGCGCAAAGCAGGTTCCGGTTGTTGTGCTGACAGACATCGAAGCCCAGAGCCGATTGGATTCAGCCGTGCAGGCTCTTGCGGCGCTGGATACGGTCAGTAGCGACATTGCGCGCATCAGGGTGGAGACGCTCGAAGAATGATGGGCGACAGGAAAGGGCGATAGCGATGGATAAAGTGGCGTATATCAGCACCCGGGGTGGTGCTCCGGCGCTCGATTTTGAGCAGGTACTGCTGACCGGGTTGGCGCCTGATGGCGGGCTCTATGTGCCTGACAGGTTGCCGGTTTTCAGCCCCGATGAGATTGCCGCTATGGCATCATTGAGCTACCCGGAGCTGGCTCACAGAATTATCGCGCCGTTCGTTGCGGGCACCATACCGGGTGATGATCTGGCCAGATTAGTGACCGAGACTTACGCGGAATTTCGCCACCCGGCGGTTGCCCCGTTGGTTCAGCTACAGGCCAACCAGTGGGTTCTGGAGCTCTTTCACGGCCCCACCCTGGCGTTCAAGGACTTTGCCCTGCAGTTGCTGGGCCGACTGCTCGATTACGTGCTGGAGCGGCGTCAGCAGAAGGTCGTGATTATGGGCGCGACATCGGGGATACGGGTTCTGCAGCGATTGAGGGCTGCCGCCACTGCCGCAACATTGATATCTTTATCCTGCACCCCCACCAGCGGGTCTCCGAAGTCCAGCGTCGCCAGATGACAACGGTCCGCGCCGCCAATATTCACAATTTTGCTGTGCAGGGGAATTTTGACGATTGCCAGGCAATGGTGAAGTCGAGTTTCATCGACCAGGGTTTTCTGCCTGCAGGGCGCTCTCTGGTCGCAGTTAATTCGATCAACTGGGCGCGAATCATGGCGCAGATTGTGTACTATTTTTATGCCGCCGTGGCACTGGGATCGCCGGCTCGACCAATGGCATTTTCCGTTCCAACCGGCAATTTTGGCGATATTTTTGCAGGTTACCTGGCCCGAAAAATGGGCCTGCCCATAGAGCGTCTGATTATTGCGACCAACCAGAATGATGTGCTGCACCGGGCTCTCACTGAGGGCACCTATGGTCGTCAACCGCTGTTGCACAGTCTCTCACCGAGCATGGATATTTCTGTTTCGAGCAACTTCGAACGTCTGCTGTTTGACCTCTATCAGCGCGATGGGGCGGCCATCAAGGATCTCATGGACTGTTTTGACCAGGGCGATATCGCGTTTTCTGATGCGGCTATGGCCGGGGCAAGGGCTGTATTCAGTAGTCATCGCGTGAACGAAGATGAGACCCGGGCACAGATTGCTGCGACCTGGGAGTCCTGCGAGTATCTGCTTGATCCGCACAGTGCCATCGCGGTGCATGCGGCAATGCGCGCCGGTTTACCAGCAGAATTGCCTGTAGTCAGCCTCGCGACAGCCCATCCCGCCAAATTTCCAGATGCCATTCAGGCCGCCGGGCTTGCGGTCGAGCCTGCATTGCCCGCTCATCTGGCGGATCTGTTCCAGCGCGAGGAGCGGCTCGAAGTGCTGCCCCGTGAACTGGCAGCAGTGCAAGCCCGGATGGCGGCGAGCCTCAGCGCCTGATGCCAGCCGTTTGGCGAGCGTGACCAAAACCATACGCCGGCGTGCGGCCGGGGACCAGCGGCTGCTGAGCGACAGCGGTCTCCACCCCTTGCTGGCGCGCATTTACGCCGGGCGTGGCATTCGCAGCGCCGCGGACCTCACCCTGGATTTTGCCCGACTCCTGCCACCAGCGGACCTCAAAAACGCGCGGGCAGCAGCGGTGCGACTAGCCGATGCCCTGGCGTCTGATGAACGCATCCTGGTGGTGGGTGATTTTGATGCCGATGGTGCTACCAGCACTGCGCTGCTGGTGTCCGCTCTGCGGGAGTTTGGGGCGCATCAGGTCGACTATCTGGTGCCTAACCGGTTCGAGTACGGGTACGGGCTCACCCCGGGCATTGTTGGACTGGCAGGACAATTTCAGCCACAGTTGATCATCACTGTGGATAACGGGATTTCCAGTCTCGAGGGTGTCTCCGCTGCACGGGCCGCGGGGATTGCCACCTTGATTACAGATCACCACCTGCCCGGAGATACGCTGCCTGATGCCGACCTGATCGTGAACCCCAGTCAACCCGGCTGTCAATTTGGCAGCAAGAATCTGGCGGGTGTTGGGGTGATCTTTTATGTCATGCTCGCCCTGCGAGCTGAGCTACGCGAGCGCCGCTGGTTCGCCCAGAGGGGGTTTGCGGAGCCCCGGCTGGCGGATTATCTTGACCTGGTCGCACTGGGCACAGTGGCCGACGTGGTGCCCCTGGACCGCAACAACCGCATTCTGGTCGCCGGCGGGCTGCAGCAGATACGCTCTGGCCGCGCCAGGCCCGGTATCCGGGCACTGCTGCAAGTGGCTTCCCGCAATCCGGCCACAGCGGTCGCCGCAGACCTGGGCTTCAGCGTGGGTCCGCGGTTGAATGCGGCGGGTCGGCTCGATGACATGTCAATCGGCATTGAATGCCTGCTCAGCGAAGACAGCGGCCGCGCGATGACCTTTGCCACCCAACTGCACGACCTGAACAGTCAGCGCAAGGACATTGAGAAAGCGATGCAGCAGCAGGCCGCTGTGGCGTTGGCTGGCCTGCAGCTGGATGATCCTGAATCCCTGCCCCCGGCGGTCGTTTTGTATCAATCCGGTTGGCACCAGGGAGTGGTGGGGATTCTGGCCTCGCGGGTCAAGGATCGCCTGCACCGGCCCACGATTGCCTTTGCTGATGGCGAGGGGGGGGAACTCAAGGGCTCAGCGCGGTCGATTCCAGGTGTGCACATACGCGATGTTCTCGACACTGTAGCCAGCGGACATCCCGGGCTGTTGGAGAAATTCGGGGGTCACGCCATGGCGGCGGGCCTCAGCCTTGAGCGCAATCGCCTTGAGGAGTTTGAGCAGGCCTTTCTCGGTGTTGTTACGCAGCAGCTGCGGACCACTGATCTGCAGGCGGTGATCGAGTCTGATGGTGAACTGTCGGCGGTAGATTTCCACCTGGATCTGGCGAGCGCCTTGCGTTACGCCGGACCCTGGGGGCAGCAGTTCCCGGAGCCGATATTCGATGGTCGGTTTCACTTACTGCAGCAGCGTCTGGTCGGCGGCCATCATTTAAAAATGGTGCTGACGCCCCTCGACAGCGAGCTGTGTGTCGATGCGATTGCGTTCAATATCGATCCCGGTGAGTGGCCTGACCCCTCGGTAAATCAGGTCGATCTCGCCTACCGCCTGGATATCAACGAATACCGTGGCCGTCGGTCTCTGCAACTATTGGTCGAGCAACTGGCTCCCGTCTAGCGCAACCGATCCGGGGCACAGAGCACACCGTGGTCGGTTTGCGCCCTTGCCACCACAAGTGACCGTGTGAGGAATGTCTCGTTTTTGTTGTCGAATGCATATCTTTGTGGCGGCTTTTGGACGGATCACTTATCATCAGCTCGCATTGCTCAGGTAGTATAGGGCGCCCCAGGTGGCTGGTGACAAAGTCAGTGGTCGTCAGTTTCGACGCTCGGGCAGGTACGCGATATTTATGAGAGTCACCGCCCCCCCGCCTGAGGGTTTTGGTCATCCTCGGGGATATTGCCGCACCATAGCCGAAGACGGTTGCAACAGCGGCTACCTTCATTAGCGTAACAGGTGAATACTTGAAACTCGACGCAGCTAAACTTGTGCCAGGACTCTCAGCCTTGTTCCTGCTCGGCTGTTTGGTATTTGCTTACGGCGTAGCAGTTGGTAAGTACCAGGTGTGGCCTTGGAAACCACTGGAGCAGGCCAAAGACGTATTCGACTCCTACCGCAAGTACGGGCGTGTCGTCCCGGCATCCAATCTGTTCAACGAGGCACCGGCCGACGCCGCTCGCACGGCCTTTCGCATCTATCAACCAGAGGCCATGGCAGGTGGACAGTATGTTTTTGTAGGTTGGAATGACGAAGTAAATCGCTTTTCAGCCTGGTTGTTCGACAGTGAAGGCAACAAGCAGCATAGCTGGCTGTGGGATTATGACGAGCTCGACAATGATGGAGACGGACCACGCAATGGCTCGACGATGCCGCACGCCTTTGCAGTCTTGCCGGACGGCAGTGCACTGGTAAGTTTCGACAAAGGTGATGTCATGGCGCGGATAGACGCCTGTGGCAAGCCCGTATGGCGAGCCAAAGGCATCTATCACCACTCGCTGGACCTCGCTGATGATGGCACCGCCTGGACATGGCGGGGCGGCGGCAATGCTACCTGGGGGCCTTACGACTACCCTGGTGAACTTTGACCCCCAGAGCGGGGAGGTGCTTCAGGAGTACGGCCTGATCGAAGATATTATCGGACGCGATGGTGACCTGGCGAGGCTATTCTCGGTCCGTTCTGATCAGGCTTTTGCCTCCGGGGACGGCGATAATAGTTTTATGAATCGCTATGACTATTTTCACCCCAATGACCTCGAGGTTCTCTCGACCACGATGGCCGAAGCGTTCCCCGGCTTTGAAGCGGGTGACCTGCTCATGAGTTTCCGCAATCTGAGTCTGGTAGTGGTTATGGACTCGACACTCAAGGAAGTGAAGTGGTCTCGCCGTGGACCATGGCAAAAACAGCATGACCCGGACTTTCGCTTTGACGGGAAAATTTCTGTTTACGATAACAATACACCTATCGGCCGGTCAGAGATTCTCGTTGTCGACCCTGATTCCGGCGTGGTGAAAAATG
Organism: uncultured Gammaproteobacteria bacterium; assembly: GCA_963840725.1. Classification (GTDB taxonomy): domain Bacteria; phylum Pseudomonadota; class Gammaproteobacteria; order Pseudomonadales; family Halieaceae; genus CAVWDU01. The sequence goes on from CAWIZY010000008.1 coordinate 26,917, forward strand.
AATTGGGGGGCGGAGAACTGACATTTTTCTCCGGCGCAATGGGAAAACACCAATATCTGCCCAATGGTAACGTATTGATTACCGTGCCAGCTGAGGGGCGAGTGCTTGAGAGTGATCCTGGCGGTGATAAGGTTATGGAATTCAATAACCTGGTGCCAGGGCTGGCAAAGCTTAACGCCCATGTTCAAAATGGTATCTGGCTGCCTGCTGACTACTTTAACGCTGCGCCAGGCTGTCCTCTCCAGTAATCTTAAAGGGTATATCTTTATGCGTTTTTTAACAGTTCCAACTACAGTATTGCTTGGTTTTCTGGCTGTGCCTGCGCAGGCCTATGTAGGACCCGGTTTGGGCCTGGGTGCGATAGGCGCTTTTTTCGGTATTCTGTTTGCTGTTTTCCTGGCTGTCGTCGGGATATTCTGGTATCCGCTAAAGCGCCTGTTTACGGGTCGCGGCAAAGAAGAAACGGCAGAGCAAGAAGCATCTGGCATGGCCGAGGAAGTTGCAGACCCAGCCGCGGCAACTGGCACTCTGAAAAAAGAGGCGGATAGTCCGTGAGCTATGTGGCGCTTGCCGCACTCTGTGTTCTTTTCATCGAAATGTTTATTTTGCTCGGGGTGCGACGGCGCATAGACAGTATTTTTTCGGTCTCCCGAGAGGCCACTCAAACCATGATGTCCTCCGAGTTGACGGACCGGCAAAAGGAAGTCGCAGTGCGCAAGCAGTCCTTGGCGCTGTTCAAGGCGACACTCGCATTTATTCTGTTGTTTGCGCTCATGGGTGCAGTGCTTTACGGTTTCTTTGCGGCATTTATTTACTTCTTTCCGGCCTCTGAGGAGGCGTTGGTTGCGGATCTGGTGTCTCCGACCGTGATTCTGTTGATGACGATTGGGGCAATCGGTTATGTCTGGTTCACGGAAAACCCTCTCACAGCGACTATAGCTGGCTGGACCGTACCCTGCACCACTTGGCTTTCAGGGTCCCGGGTCTGCAAGGTATCCTGGTAGACCTCGAGAATGACATCTACCGCAAACGGCTGGCGGCCGCCGGCAGCCAGTCGGCGGTATTTGTTACCGGCCTGCCTCGCAGTGGTACCACGCTCTTGCTCAATCTGCTTTATCAGACTGGAGAATTCACTACATTCACCTATCGACAAATGCCGTTCCTGCAAATTCCTCTGCTCTGGGATCGAATGTCCTCACCGTTCCAGCAGCAAGCCGTGGAACGTGAGCGGGCCCACGGCGACAATGTCACTGTATCCTTTGACAGCCCGGAAGCCTTTGAAGAAGCAATCTGGCTGGCCTTTATGCGCGAGCAAATTGAAGCAGAGGACTACCTGAGGCCATTGGGCGGTGACGACTATTCCCCGGCTTTGGCCAAGGCCCTGCGCCAGACCATTACCAAACTCGGAATACTTGCCTCGACGCCGTCCGTCCAGGGTGCTGCGCCGCTTCGCTATCTGTCCAAAAACAATGCGAATGTTTCTCGGTTGGCCGCATTGAGGCGTCTGTTTCCGGAGGCGGTGATTTTTGTACCATTTCGAACGCCGGCTGCCCATGTTGCGTCATTAATGCAGCAGCACCAGCGGTTTCTTGCTCAGCATCAGGACGATGCTTTTTCAGCGAACTATATGCGGTGGCTGGGCCATTTCGAGTTCGGTGGTAATCTCAAGCCCATTAACTTCGGGAACTGGCTCAATGGCCGCAAGATCGACCCGACTGCTGTGGATCAGGACTTTTGGCTGGAGTACTGGATTAGCGCGTACCAGTATGTGCTGGACCAGACCGCTGCAGGCCCGATTTTGGTCGATTTCGATGGCTTGCTGGTCAATGGCAGTGCGGCACTGGGCGACATCGCCAGTAAAGCCGGGCTCTCAGCACCTGCAGACTTTGTAACCGGTGCTGGAACCCTGCGATCACCGACTACACGACCACTTTCAGCTGATGGCTTTTCATCAGGTCTCTGGCGGCAGGCCCAGGACTTACATCAGCGCCTGGTGGCGTTAGCGAGCTCAAACCCTACATTGCCTTGACCTTCCAGTCACTGTAAGGTTTACGGTGGGTGTTCGTAATGGTGGAGGTAGGTATGAATATCTCGGAAGCTGCCCGTCATAGTGGGCTCAGCGCCAAGACTGTACGTTATTACGAGCAGATTGGCCTCATCGGTCCGGCTAGCCGGGGCGAAAATGGTTACCGGCAGTATGATGGCAAGGCAGTGAGAGAACTGCAGTTCCTTGCCCGGTCACGGGATGTCGGTTTTGACCTCGACGAATGTCGGGAACTGTTGCGACTGCACCGCGACGCGGGAAGACAAAGCCGCCATGCCCGAGCGCTGGTGATAGAGAAGTCCCATCAGCTGCAGCAGCGGATCAACCGCCTGCAGACCATGCAGCAGGTGCTGTTGGCAATGGCTGATCAATGCAATGGCGACGAGGGGCCCGATTGCGCCATCCTGGACGGCCTCGGCAGCACAGAGCGGCCTGCTGCGGAGTCTGCGAAATGAATCATCCTGAGAACCCGGATCGTGCTGGTCACCCTTGCGACAATCAAGGACTGTCGGCCGCTGAAGCCAGCTGCTGTGGCGAGGCACAGGCCGCCATTTCTGCGTCAGAGGTGTCCACCTGTTGTGCCAGTGAGCCTGCACAGACCAGCAGCTGTTGTGAGAGTCCCGCGCGTCGCGACTATTTTCTCTGGTGTTCTCTGACGGTGGTTACTGTGGCCTACCTGTGGGGTGTGCTGAATCCACACGATCACCAGTCCACGGTCGGTGTGTTCACCGGTGGTATTGTCGAACTGTTCAACCGGATGTGGTGGGGAATCGCCATCGGCGTTCTCTTCGTGGGCCTGCTGGCCAGAGTGCCTCGCGATCTGGTAATGGGCATCCTGGGCCGCGATGGCGGGGTCGGCAGTTTGTTCCGAGCCACCCTGGCAGGGGTGTTTCTGGACCTCTGCAGTCATGGCATTCTGGCGGTGGGCATGAAATTGTACGAGCGCGGTGCCAGTGCCGGTCAGGTTATGGCTTTCCTCTTGGCCAGCCCGTGGAACTCCCTGTCTTTGACCCTGATTCTGGTGGGCCTGATCGGCCTGGGCTGGACCCTCATGTTCATCCTGCTGTCGCTGGTGATTGGCATAGTTACCGGCCTCGTGTTCGAGTCACTGGTCGCCGCAGGGCGCCTGCCGGCCAACCCCTGGCAGGAAAAGCTCGGTGCAGAGCGGCCCCTTGCTGACCTATGGCAAGAGTTTCGGGGCACTATTTCGGTATCTGCCGACGGCCTCAAGGCTGTCGCCAAAGACGGAGTGACCGGTTCCAGAGTGGTCATCCGTTGGGCACTCTTTGGCTTGATTCTGGCTGCCCTGATCCGGGCGCTGGTACCGCCGGAATCCTTCGCGCTGTGGTTTGGCGCCACCGCCTCCGGGCTGTGGCTGACTCTGTTAGCGACCACAGTCATTGAAGTCTGCTCCGAGGGCTCTACCCCCATTGCGGCTGACTTGATGAACCGTGCTGGTGCGCCTGGGAACAGTTTTACCTTTCTGATGGCGGGCGTTGCCACTGACTACACCGAGGTCATGTCGATTCGCGATACCACCGGTTCATGGCGCATTGCCCTGGCGTTGCCGCTGATCGCAGTGCCGCAGGTGATGATGATTGGCTGGATCCTCAATCAGGTTTAGCAATCGCCGGTGGATTCGCCGATTCAGTACGATAATACCTGCCTCGATCGCTGTGTCAGTGTGCCTTTTTTGCCAAGGCTAAGGTAAACTGCGCGCCTGTTGATTAACTGGCCCAGGCTAATGCTCGAGATCAATCCGCTGTTGCAGAAACTCAATGATATTGAGGCGCGCACCGACGTGCTTAGGGGGTATCTTTGACTTTGATCACCGCAAAGAACGCCTCTCTGAAGTAGAGCTCGAACTGGCTGAGCCCAGTGTTTGGGAAAATCCCGACAGGGCCCAGGAATTGGGTCGCGAACGCGCCGCTCTGGAGCTGATCGTACTGACGATCGAAACGCTGGACACCGGCAGCTCGGACGCGCGCGACTTGCTGGAAATGGCAGCTGTTGAGGATGATGAGGCTACCGCCTCAGAGGTGGCTGCTGAGATCGGGGTCCTGGAGACTCAGCTGGAGCAGTTGGAGTTCCGGCGCATGTTCGATGGTGAGATGGATGCCAACAATGCCTTTCTGGATATCCAGTCCGGCTCTGGCGGCACCGAAGCCCAGGACTGGGCAGAAATGATGCTGCGGATGTACTTGCGCTGGGGTGAGGCCAAGGGGTTCAAGACCGAGCTGATCGAGGCGTCGGGGGGCGACGTAGCCGGCATCAAGAGTGCGACGATCAAGTTCGAGGGTGAATACGCCTTTGGCTGGTTGCGCACCGAGACCGGGGTGCACCGTCTGGTGCGCAAGTCGCCTTTCGATTCCGGCAATCGCCGGCATACCTCGTTTGCCTCGGTTTTCGTGGCGCCAGAAATCGATGACAACATCGAGATTGAAATCAACCCTGCAGATCTTCGGGTAGACACTTATCGGGCCAGCGGTGCAGGTGGCCAGCACGTGAACAAAACGGATTCCGCCGTGCGCCTGACACATAATCCCAGTGGCATCGTTGTTCAGTGTCAAACCGAACGTTCACAGCATCAGAACCGGGACAACGCGATGAAGCTTTTGCGCGCTAAACTCTACGAGATGGAAATTCTCAAGCGCAATGAAGAGAAGCAGGCGATGGAAGACAGCAAGGCGGATATTGGCTGGGGCAGCCAGATCCGGTCCTATGTTCTCGATGCGTCCGGATCAAGGATCTGCGAACCGGCGTCGAGACCAGTAACACCCAGGCGGTGCTCGATGGAGCCATCGATCCCTTTATCGAGGCGTCCCTCAAGCAGGGACTGTAGGACAAGCAGATGACTGATCAGGGCCTTGAACCGCAGGAAGAGAACAAACTGATTGCTGAGCGACGCGGCAAGCTCGACAGTTTGCGTGAGCAAGGTGGGGTGTTTCCCAATGACTTTCGCCGCACGGCTATGGCAGACGAGCTGCAGGGGGAGTTCGGGGACGCAGACAAGTCCGCATTGGAGGAAGCCGACCGACGCTACTCAGTAGCCGGTCGCCTGATTCGCAACCGGGGGGCTTTCCTGCTGATTCAGGACGGATCCGGAGAGATTCAGCTGTATGTGGATCGCAAAGGCCTCGAGGCGCAAACACTGGCCGATATCAAAAGCTGGGATCTGGGCGATATCGTCGCCGCTAGTGGTCCATTGCACAAATCCGGCAAAGGCGATCTTTATATCAATATGCGTGAAGCACGTCTGCTGACCAAGGCATTGCGACCGCTGCCCGACAAATACCATGGCCTCGCCGACCAGGAACTGCGCTATCGCCAGCGTTATGTAGACCTCATCGTTAACGCAGATTCACGAGACGTGTTTCGCACTCGCTCGAAGATCATCGACTTCATTCGCAGCTACATGAGCGAGCGTGAATTCATGGAAGTCGAGACGCCAATGATGCAGGTGATTCCTGGCGGCGCGGCGGCGCGGCCCTTTGTAACCCATCATAATGCGCTGTCTCGGGAGATGTATCTGCGGATCGCGCCAGAACTTTACCTGAAGAGGCTGGTAGTGGGTGGCTTCGAGCGCGTGTTTGAAATCAACCGCAGTTTCCGCAACGAGGGCCTCTCGACCCGGCACAACCCCGAATTCACCATGCTGGAGTACTACTGGGCCTACGCGGACTATCGGGATGCGATGGACCTTACCGAAGACCTGCTGCGCCGTTTGACCAGCAGTGTGCTGGGTACCACCACGGTCAGCTACCAGGGACAAGAGTACGACTTCGCACAAGCCTTTACCCGCATGACAGTGTTTGACTCGATCCTTCGTTTCAACCCCGATCTGGATGCGATGCAACTCCGCGAACTTGAGCCAGCCCGTGCTGTGGCCAGCAGTCTGGGTATTGCATTGAAGGACAGCTGGGGTCTGGGCAAAGTGCAGATCGAGATTTTTGAGAAAACAGTTGAACACCGCCTGGATCAGCCAACCTTCATCACCGCCTATCCCACGGAGGTATCACCCCTTGCCCGACGCAGTGATAGCGACTCTTTTGTAACGGATCGCTTTGAGTTTTTCGTTGGGGGCCGTGAACTGGCCAATGGGTTCTCGGAACTGAACGATGCGGAGGATCAGGCGGAGCGATTCCAGGCCCAGGTGTCGGAACTCGAGGCGGGTGATGAGGAAGCGATGCATTTTGATCACGACTATATTCGGGCATTGGAATATGGCTTGCCACCCACGGCCGGAGAGGGTATCGGGATAGACCGTTTGGTGATGCTGCTCACCGACTCGCCATCGATCCGGGACGTCATTCTGTTTCCCCACCTGCGCCCCGAGTGAGGCCGACGTGCTTCTCTGTCGCCGGTGGGAAGTGCTAAACTCCCCGGCAGTCCCCTTCCTGCTTGCGAGGTACTCATTGCGCCTGTCAACCGTCACGCTGTTTGTCGCTGTTGTACTGCCACTTTTGCAGGGTTGCGTGACGGCCCCCGAAGGAGACGGAGAAATGCGGGAGCTTGGTGCCGCTTCGACCCGGCCGGTGGAACGCGCAACCGACGGGCCGTCTACCGGTGAGGCCGGTCAGCCGATACCCGAGCTGACCCTGAACCTGACCGAGCCCGAGTGTGAGTGCACACTGGATACCCAGGATCGGGACAAGACGTTTCTTGACCGGGGGTTTACCGCGCTGTCACAAGGCGATCATATAGAGGCAGTGCAGTATTTCCAGCGCTACCAGAGACTGGAAAAATCGGCCGTTAGCAACTGGGAGGCCGAGATAGCGATAGCCTATGTGAGCACCTTGCAGCACAGCCCTTTTTACGATCCGGATAGCGCACGCAAGTCCTATCGCCGACTGCAGAAAGAGTTCAGGAACAACTGGCAGGTCGATGAGCGCAGCCTCTTGGTTGCCATGTCGCTGGAGAGTTTTCGGGTCATGTATCGTCACGTCGATGACCTCGAGGATACCAACGCCACGCTCAGAGAAGACCTGCAAAAACGTGAGGAAGCGCTTAAACGACTGCGGGAGCTGACACTGGGGCAGAAGGCAACGCGACCGTAAACGTCGACCCCTCTCCGGGCTGGCTAGTGACGCTGATTTCGCCCCCCATCAGTTCGCAAAAGTCCTGGCATATGGCCAGGCCCAGGCCGGTACCGCCGTAGTTCGCACTGGTAGCGCTGTCAGCCTGCTCAAACGCGTCAAAGACTCGACTCTGCGCTTCCCGATCCATGCCTATCCCGGTATCGCGCACCTTGAATTCCAGCCAATCAGCACGCTGTGGGATTTCGCCTGCAGTGACCGTAATCGTACCCTGTTGGGTAAATTTGCAGGCATTGCTTAACAGATTGACAAAAATCTGGCGGAATTTGGTGGCGTCGTTATAGAGCGTTGGGAGCCCCTCTATGCCCAGCAGCTCAAGCCGGTTTTCCCTGTCCTTGAGCAGCGGGGAGAGTGAGTCACAGACCTGCTTCAGGATCTCGCCCGGGAGAAACGTTTCACAGTGCAGTGACATTTTGCCAGTCTCTATTTTCGAGAGATCAAGTATGTCGTTTATCAGGCTGAGCAGCTGGCGTCCGGACAGAATGATCTTGTCCAGGTCTGTCTGGAACTGCTGGCGATCCACTTCACGACCGTCCGCCAGCTCATCGTGCAGCATTTCGCTGTAACCGATGATGGCGTTGAGGGGGGTGCGCAGTTCATGACTGACATTGGCCAGGAACGTACTTTTCGCGGCATTGGCGCCATCGGCCACATCTCGTGCATTACGAACGTCATAGATGGCATTGCGGAGTTTGTCCGACATAGCGTTGAAGGCTGACGCGAGATCGCCCAGTTCGCCGTTGTCGTTGATGTTATCAATGCGGAAGTTGAGATCACCGCTGCCGAATCGTTCCGTTCCGGTTTTAAGCAGCTTCAGAGAACTATTGGTATGCCTGACCAGAAAAAAGCCCAGGGTCGAGGTGAGAAATATAGAGGCGAGAAAACCGATCACGGTGATTCGATCGGTCAGCATTATGGTGCGGTCGATGATACTGGCCCGCTGGTTGGCGATGAACGCCTGTCGCTGCTCCAACTCCTTGAGGTGTTCGCTGGTTTCCATAAACGGAAAGGGGTCACTCACCTTGCTATTTTTCTCAGGGTCATTGTAATTGCGATAAAACGATCGCCAGCCAGTCAGCAGCTCTTCGCCGCTTCGCATCAGTTGATCGAAGTACAGTTGGCCGAGTCGTGGCTGAGCTCACCCAACTCACGAATCATCTCGCCGATGGTGTCAATACTGGCTTCAGCCTGCTGTAATTCAGTGCTGTCGAGCTGGTCGTCGGTGTTTTCCCGCAGGGTATCGAGAATCAGTATTTGTTGGCGCTGATCATTTAATGCCTGCTCCAGTTCGCTCGATAATTGCGCGGCCTCGACCGAGTTGCGATAGGCGATCATGCTCTCACTTCGGGCAAAGCTACCCCAGAAATGTGTCCCCACATTAAGCGCAAACAGAATCAGGATCGCGAATAATGACAGCGTTAAACGTCGGCGAAGACTCATTGCTTGGTCAGTTTCTCTATTTTTAGCAACAGGGCGGGAAAGTCGATCGGTTTGGTGGCGAAGTCATCGCAACCCGCATCCAGCGCCTGCTTGCGGTCGTCATCCATAGCATGAGCCGTGAGTGCCAGAATGGGGGTGTTTCGCGTCAGTTCATCTTCACGGGCCAGGCGGCAGGCGGTCCACCCGTCCATCACGGGCAGATTCATGTCCATCAGCACCAGTGCCGGCTGTTCATTGCGCATCATAGTCAGCGCCTGCTCACCATCGCCGGCTGTGACGACAGCATAGCCGGCTCGATGCAGCCGGCGCGTCAGCATATCCCGATTGAGTTCGTTGTCTTCAACCAGCAGGATGGCGGCCCCCTGTTGTCCCGCTTGCGTCGGGCCGTCGGTTTCGCTCATGCGGCGGTGCCTTTGACATGATGCACCACTACCGGCTGGTCTATTCCGCGCACTTTGAGTTTGCGACTTCTGCCAATTTTGTAGTCTTGCTGCAATTTCTCCAGCGTGCTGTCGGAGATCGAAATTTTGCCCCCCCCGGTCTTGCTCTCGATCCGCGCCGTGAGGTTCATATGGTGACCCACAAAGCCATATTTGCTGCGCCGTTCTGAGCCAATGTTACCGGCGATGACGGAGCCCGTATTGATGGCGATCGCGGTGCTCAGCTCGGGTAGCCCCTCCTCGGTGTTGAGCCGGTTGATTTCGGTCATTGCATGCTGCATTTCCAGCGCGCAATTAACGGCCCGGTCGGCATCGTCTTCTCGGCGCTGTGGCGCCCCGAAAACGGCGAGAATGGCGTCCCCGATGAACTCGTCAATAGTGCCCTGGTGAGCCAGGATCACATCGGTCATGGCGGCCAGATAGCGGTTCAGCATTCTGACCACCTGATCTGGCGCAAGATGCTCGCAGAGCGTTGTAAAGCCGCGGATGTCAGACATCATAATGCTGACTTCCCGCAGATCGCCGCCCAACTCGAGTCCCTCCGGGCGCTCGAGGATGTCCGCCACGATCTCGTCAGACAGATACCGACCAAACGTGGCGCGGATGAACTTCTCGTTGCGCTCCAGTTGGTCTCGGTACTGCTCTTCCCGATCATGCCAGCGTTTGCGTTCGATGCCGGCTTTTATCCTGGCTTGCAGCAAAACCGGGTTGAACGGCTTGAACAGGTAGTCGTCGGCACCGGCTTCGATACACTCGATAATACCGTCCATATCCTGTCGGCCAGAGATCATGATCACCGGGGTGGCACGCCAGTCCTGATGCTCCTTGATTTTACGCAGGACCTCGCGCCCATCCATGCCGGGCATGACCAGGTCTAGCAGGACCACGTCTACATCAGCTTGCTTAAGCGTTTTCAGAGCTTCCTCACCGCCATTGGCGGTGACCACGATGTGACCCGAGCGCGAGAGGTAGCGGGCCACCAACTCCCTGTTTTCCTGAAGGTCGTCCACAGCGAGAATGAAACCGGGCTCTGCTGCCAGGACGGGGTTCTCCCTGGGTGCTGCGCTGACCTCGCCCGAGTGGGCGGTATGTACGGACATAAGCAGCCTTGCCAGCGTATCATCCAGCGCCGGCTGGCGTTGACCGAGATCCTCCCGCAGCATCTCCGCGTAACCCCGTATAGCTGTCAGGGCATTTCTTATATCGTGAGATATCTCGGCAGAAGGCTCTGCCGAGAGCAAGCCCTCGAGCTTTTCGCCGGCTGCAAACAGGCGCGAGAAATCGTCCACGGCTGGGTCGGGTAATGTGGCGCGAACGGCGTCGAACTGCTGACGCAATTCGACCGTCGCCCACACCAGCAAATCGCTCCATTGCCCGCTTGACTGAATAGGAGTAGTAGCCACAATCCGGAATAAACCCTCGTGCTTGACCGTCTGTAGAGTATAGCGAGGCGCATGATGGTGTGGGAATCGCTATTTGCGGCGCTTAATGACCACAGATCGGCGAAATTTGCCGCCGTTCTGCTGCGGTTTTGCCGTATTTTGGGTTATTATCAGCAAGATGATTGCTGAGGTTTAGCTGACTTCGTGGGGGGCAGGGCCGTAGATGTTGCAGCAGGTGGAACTTTTTCAGGGCCTCTCGCCGGAGGAACTGGACGCATTGTCGGCCAGCAGTACCAGCCGTTCTTTCCCGAAGAACACGGTGGTCATTCATGAAAATGACCCGGCTGACTCACTGTTTATCATCGAAAGTGGCAAGGTCAAAGTTTACTGTAGCGATAAGAACGGCAAAGAATTCATCATGAATACCCAGGGTATCGGCGACTATTTTGGCGAGTTGGCCCTGCTGGATGATTCCACCCGCTCTGCCTCTGTGCGTACGGTGGAGAAATCCAGCTTTTGTATCGTCTATAAGGACGATTTCAATCGTGTGTTGGAGCAGTACCCGAATATCGGCAGGAAGTTGGTGCGCAACCTGGCCCAGCGAGTCCGAAAGCTGACCGCCGATGTCAAGAGCCTGGCGCTGCAGGATGTCTACGGTCGAGTGGCCAATGTCCTTATGGACCTCTCGGAGGAGCGCGGAGACGGCACGCTGTACATACCGGAGAAGCTCACCCAGCAGGACATCGCGGATCGGGTAGGGGCTTCTCGCGAGATGGTCGCGCGCATTCTCAAAGACCTTACCATTGGTGAGTATATACGCTTTGAAGGGCGCCACATCATTATCAATACCCGGCTCCCAGCCAAGTACTGACCGCCCACCAATACAATATCCACCAGACACGGTCGCACCCGCTGCCTTGTCCGCGGCATTGCTGCGAGGCGACTCCGCTCGACGCCGGGTAACGAGCTGTGGGGCCGAATGCGACCGTTCTGGCGATGCGTCATATGCCGCGCGGGTCTGCGCCAAGTCAACAGGCGATGGTCGGTATTTGTTGGGACCCTTTTGGCCAAATACTCACCCTATTTGCCCGGCTCGGGCCAGCCCGGGCTGGTATCCTCTGGGATCAAAGATAACCGGATCGGGGGGAACCGTGGCGCAGAAGATGTCTGGCGATGAGCGTGTTTTACTGGGAACCGCATCCATTGCGCTTGTCTTGTCGATTGTCCTGGGTGCGGCACTGGTTCTGGCATAGTTTCAACCGGGGTTCCGGTTTCTCAACTAATGGCAGCGCGCTGCAGGCAGCCCGATTGAACGCAGCCCGACTGAACGCAGCCCGACTGAACGCAGCCCGACTGCAGGCAGCCCCACCTCTTACTCATCAACGTCGCTTGTTTGCTCGTTGACGGCGATGACCTGCAATTCCAGACCCCCCCTGGCCAGCCTTGCGCGTACCGCGTCCCCCGGGCTGACCTGGTGCACCTCGGTAATCACGCTGCCTTGCTTGTCGGTCACCATGGCGTAGCCCCGGTCCAGCACTTTGAGCGGGCTGAGTGAGTCCAGCATGCGGGTCAGGTAGGCCAGCCGAGCCCGGGTTTGTTCAAGGCCGTGACGGACCGCATGGCCCAAGCGCTGCTCGAGTTCTCGCTGCTGTCGTTGCAGACTGCTGATACGGGTCGCCGGCGTAGCTCGCATCAGGCGATGTCGCAGCATCGACTGCTGTGTTGCGAATTTGGTCAGTCGGTTGCGCTGTGCCAATTTCAGGCGCTGCTCCAGATCGTCCAGCCGCTGTGCCTGTTCCCGCAGCTGGAACCCGGGATGCTTGAGCCGCTTGCGCAGGTGGGCAAGCTCCAGGGCCAGACCGTTCAACCGCCGTTGTATTCGCACCCTCAGCTCAGCCTCAATGGCAGCGAGCTGCTGCCAGTGCTCGCGCTGGTCCGTACTGAGCAATTCCGCGGCGGCGGACGGGGTGGCGGCCCTGCGGTCAGCCACCAGGTCGGCGATGGTAACATCGACCTCATGTCCTACCGCACTCACCACCGGCAATGCGCTGGCGGCAATCGCTCTGGCCACGATTTCCTCGTTAAATGCCCACAGATCCTCGATGGAGCCGCCGCCTCGAGCAATCAGCAGCGCGTCCAACTCGATCAGGCCCTGCCGGTGCCACTCATTGGCGCGCTCGATGGCCGCGCTGATCTCACTGGCAGCTGATTCACCCTGAACAGGCACCGGTAACACGGACACCGCAATGGCGGGACAGCGCCGGTTCAGCACGGTCAGAATATCGTGGATAACAGCACCGTGGGGCGAGGTAATGACCCCCAGGTGGCGGACTGACTCGGGCACCGATTGTTTGCGTTCTGGTTCAAACAAACCCTCGGCCAGCAAGCGGGCTTTGAGCTGCTCAAAGCGGGCCTGCAGCGCACCGGCACCGGCCGCCTCCAGGTGTTCTGCGACCAGTTGGAATTCGCCGCGTCCCTCGTACAGGGTCACTCGGCAACGCAGCCGCACTGCGTCGCCATTGGCGGGCTTGGGTTTGATACGTTGATTACGGTTGCGAAACATGGCGCAACGCACCTGGGCATTGCCGTCCTTGAGGGAGAAATACCAGTGGCCCGACGCCGGCGCCGCAAAGTTGCTCACCTCGCCCTCGACCCACAGGTAATCGAAATGACTCTCGAGGAGTTGGCGGGCCTGGCGATTGAGCTGGCTGACGGTCAGAGTGACCGGTGTCTGGGGTTGGTGGCGTGGGGGAGGCAAGCTGTTGTTTACCGAAGGGCAGCGGAAGCTTTATAATTGCACGTTTACCTTCTCGTCGCCACCTGTTGCGACGGTCACAGGGAGTCGAGTCCAAGATGCTGCGTATTGCCCAGGAAGCACTCACTTTCGACGATGTTTTGCTGTTGCCCGGCTATTCCGAAGTGGTTGCCACGGATGTGAGCCTGCGCACCCGCCTGACGCGCGAGATAGAGCTCAATATCCCGCTGGTTTCAGCGGCGATGGATACGGTCACCGAGTCCGCCCTGGCGATTGCCATGGCGCAGGAGGGCGGTATCGGCATCGTCCACAAGAGTATGAGCCTTGAAGATCAGGCCGAACAAGTGCGCAAGGTCAAGAAGTTTGAAAGCGGCGTGGTCAAGGACCCGATAACCATCCAGCAGGATGCCACGGTCGCCGAACTGATTCAGTTAACCAGCGCGCATGGCATATCAGGCGTGCCAGTGCTGAACGGAGAAGACCTGGTGGGTATTGTCACCCGCCGGGACCTGCGCTTCGAGTCCGACCTGCAGAAGCTCGTCTCGACAATCATGACCCCCCGGGAAAAACTGGTAACGGTCAAAGAGGGGGCCAGCGCAAAGGAAGTGCAGAGCCTGCTCCATCGTCATCGCATTGAAAAAATCCTGGTGGTGAACGACGACTTCGACCTCTGCGGCATGATTACGGTCAAGGATTTTGACAAGGCAGAGAGCTTCCCCCACGCCTGTAAGGACGCCATGGGGCAGTTGCGAGTGGGTGCCTCGGTAGGCACCAGCCCGGAAACCGACGACCGCGTCGCCGCGCTCATCCGCGCCGGGGTCGACGTGCTGGTGGTTGATACCGCCCACGGCCATTCCCGCAATGTGCTGGACAGAGTGCGCTGGATCAAGACGCACTATCCGCAAATGCAGGTCATAGCCGGCAATATCGCGACCGCGGCCGCCGCCCTGGCACTGGCGGAGGCGGGTGCCGACGGCGTCAAGGTAGGAATAGGCCCTGGCTCGATCTGTACAACGCGTATCGTGACCGGTATCGGGGTGCCCCAGATCAGCGCCGTGGCCAATGTGTGTGCGGCCCTGCGTGAGGCGGGCGTGCCGGTCATCGCGGATGGCGGAATCCGGTTTTCGGGCGATATCGCCAAGGCGCTGGTCGCCGGCGCTCATTCGGTGATGATGGGCAGTATGTTCGCGGGCACCGAAGAGGCCCCCGGTGAGGTAGAGCTTTACCAGGGACGAACCTACAAAGCCTACCGCGGCATGGGTTCCCTGGGCGCCATGTCCAGGACCCAGGGTTCCTCCGATCGCTACTTTCAGGATGCCAGCAAGGGCGCCGAGAAGCTGGTACCCGAGGGCATTGAGGGCCGCGTCCCCTACAAAGGACCGGTGGCGGCCATCGTGCACCAGCTGATGGGCGGTGTGCGCTCAGCGATGGGCTACACCGGCAGTGCGGATATCGAGACCATGCGCACCCAGCCCGAATTTATTCGGGTCACGGCTGCGGGCATGTCCGAGAGTCACGTTCACGATGTGTCAATTACCAAGGAAGCACCCAACTACCCGGTTCGCTGAGGTACCTGGTTGGCAGTCATCTGTGGGGCAGGTCCGGTGCTGATGAGAGGACCTTCTCAACAGCGAGCGCGACCGGTTTTTTGGCAAACAGTAACCATCTGAACCGCTTCGGGTTCCGCCCGGTTCACAGCATCAATCAGGACAGCCAATGAGCGCAGACATTCACGCACAGAAAATTCTTATTCTGGATTTCGGTTCCCAGTACACCCAGCTGATCGCCCGCCGGGTCCGCGAAGTCGGGGTTTACAGTGAGATTCGTGCGTTCGATACCGGTGAAGAGGTCATTCGGGAGTTCAACCCCCGGGGCATTATTCTGTCCGGCGGCCCCGAATCGGTGTCAGTGGGTGATTCCCCTCGGGCGCCTGCCTGTGTCTTCGAGCTCGGTGTGCCGGTGTTGGGCATCTGCTACGGCATGCAGACCATGGCCGAGCAGTTTGGCGGGCGGGTGACGAGTTCGGACACCAGTGAGTTTGGATATGCCCAGATCCGCCTGCTCAAAGCCGGTGGTTTATTGCATGACATCCGCGACCATATCGATGCCCAGGGCAATGCTTTGCTCGATGTCTGGATGAGTCACGGCGACAAGGTGGTCACATTACCTGAATCTTTTGAGCTCGTCGCCGCGACCGATAGCTGCCCGATCGCGGCTATGGCGCACCGTGAAAAGCCCTTCTTCGGTATCCAGTTTCACCCGGAGGTCACGCACACCCTGCAGGGCCGGCGAATATTTGAGCATTTTGTACACGAAATCTGTGGCTGTGAAGTCCTGTGGACAGCAGCGAATATCGTCGAGGACGCCATCGCCAAGGTCCGCGAGAAAGTCGGTGACGATAAAGTCCTCCTGGGCCTCTCCGGCGGTGTGGATTCTTCGGTGGTGGCTGCACTACTGCATCGGGCGATCGGTGATCAGCTTACCTGCGTGTTCGTAGACAACGGCTTGTTGCGCCTCCACGAGGGGGAGCAGGTGATGGATATGTTCGCGCGCAATATGGGCGTGAAAGTCATTCGCAGTGACCGCGAAGCCCTGTTCCTGGACAAACTGGCCGGCGTGGCTGAACCCGAGGCCAAGCGAAAAATTATCGGCAATACCTTTATTGAGGTGTTCGATGAGGAAGCGGCCCAGATTGAGAGACGTCAAGTGGCTGGCCCAGGGCACGATTTACCCGGACGTGATTGAGTCTGCCGGTGCCAATACCGGCAAGGCGCATGTGATCAAGTCTCATCACAACGTGGGTGGCTTGCCGGAGGAAATGCAGCTCGAACTGGTGGAACCCCTGCGAGAGCTGTTCAAGGATGAGGTACGGAAGATTGGCCTGGAACTGGGCTTGCCCTACGACATGGTCTACCGCCATCCCTTTCCCGGCCCCGGGTCTGGGGGTACGCATTCTGGGCGAAGTGAAAAAGCAATACGCAGACCTGCTGCGCGCAGCCGACGCGATCTTTATGGAGGAGTTGCACCGGGCGGATTGGTACCACAAGACCAGCCAGGCCTTCGCCGTTTTTCTGCCGGTCAAATCCGTTGGCGTGGTGGGTGATGCGCGACGCTATGAGTACGTAATCGCTCTGCGCGCGGTAGAGACCATCGATTTTATGACAGCCCGGTGGGCCCATCTTCCCTACGAGTTACTGGAACGGGTCTCCAATCGCATTATCAACGAAATCTCCGGGGTCTCCCGGGTAACCTACGATGTCAGTAGCAAACCGCCGGCTACCATCGAGTGGGAGTGACTGGCACTGGCTGGCACTGACAGGCAACAGCTGGTATTAAAGACACAAGAGGCAGCGTAATTTATGGCTTTTCTCGTTTCTGTTGGAACCTTTCCGGTTGTGGCTTGATATTGGCTGGCACTCACCGTGTTAAGACAAGCAGTCACCTGACTAGGTATTATGGACGGTATTGGAGTCTTGGAGTGCCCCTGGCCTCGAGTTTTCAGCATTGATGTACACAGAGATATTTCGACTATTTTCCGTATAATTCAAAACACACTCACATCCGTTGTGAGGTGTGCAATACCAGGGGTGCCTGCAAGTGCAAAATAGTTATTCGAGCCTTCGACTTGTCGCGTGCGCGCTCTTCCTCACGGGACCGCTGCTACTTCACGATGCCGCGCTGGCATCGGACCCCACGTCTGCGCTTAGCGATGCGGTCAGAACGGCGGACCATCTCGAACCGGCTGTGCCACGCCCGGCGCAGGAAAAGGCCGTCGCCAAGAAACTGGCCGCTCTTCACGAAAACCGGCAAACGCCCCAACATCGTGTGGCTGGTCGTCGACGACATGGGCTATGGCGATCCCGGTGTCTACGGCGGTGGCGCGGCCATCGGCGCCGCCACACCGAATATCGACAGGCTCGGCGAACACGGGCCTGAAACTGACCTCGACTTATTCGCAACCGACCTGCACGCCGACCCGCTCGGCGATGATGACCGGCCGCCTGCCGCCGCGCACCGGCCTGACCCGGCCGATCCTGGCCGGAGACAAGGTAAGCAGAACCCCTGGCAGGGTGAAGAAAGCGTTGCGGCGATACTCAGCGAGGCCGGCTACCACACCGTGCTGACCGGCAAATGGCATACCGGCGAAGCTCGAGGGCATGCGACCCGCGGAGGTCGGTTTTGACGAGTTCCAGGGCTATTACGCCTCCCAGAAGGAACTGACCCAGCAGGTTGACGAACGACGATATCCGGACCTTGTGCTGAACCCCGAACGGTTGGCGCAGTTCCAGGCAAACCAGTGGCAAGGTCGACATGTACTACGGTGCGAAGGGGAAGGGTGAGGAAATTGTTGAGAAGACCACCAGCATCGAACAGTTTGCCGAGGCAGACCAAACCCTGACCGCAGTTCACCATCGACCGGATCAAGCGCTGGCCAGCGGCGACAACCATTTTTTATCGCCCATAACTTTATGCGGGTGCATGCCGACAACCACCCCAGTAAGGATTCAAGGGCAAAAGCGCGGCCAAGTACCAGTACACGCGATAACGTGGTCGAGGTGGACGCCCATGTCGGTCAGCATCATTCAGACGCTGAAAGATGCCGGCGTGGCTGAAAACACCTTCGTATTCTTCACCTCAGACAACGGCCCGCAGAACGATTCCTGGCCTGACAGCGGCTACACGCCGTTTCGTGGCGCGAAGAACACACCCTGGGAAGGTGGCGTACGTGTCCCCGGCATCGCCTGGTGGCCGGGCATGATCGAACCCGGACAGGAGAGCGCCGAACTGTTCGACCTGATGGACCTGTTCAACACCTCGGTCGCACTGGGCGGGGCCAGCGACCGGATCCCCGACTGATCGTTATATCGACGGCATCGACCAGACCGCCTTCCTGCTCGCCGACAATGGCCACTCCAAGCGTGAAAAGGTGTTCATCTGGTCGCAGTACACGCCAGCGGCTATGCGTATGCACGAATACAAGCTGTTCATGAAGGTCATGGAAACGCATGCACAATGGCTCGACATCGACATGGCTACCATCACCGACGTGGGCCTGGCGCCGTGGCTGTTCAATCTCTACATCGATCCGAAGGAACAGTACCCGGTGGGTCACCGCCTGAACCCGTGGCTGGCCTCACTTGGCCAGGAGTTCAAGGCCCACACCGCCACGTTCAAGAAGTACCCGCCGAAGGATGTCGGCCTGAAACAGTAATCGCCGGTGCCGGGACAGGCCGGGCAATACTGGCTGATCTAGCACCCGGGGGCCGCGAAAACGAACGACACAACAAAGCATCAGCGAGGATTAGGCGAATGAACAGCGATCAGCGAATCACATCGGTGCCTTGGCGCAGTGCTGTGCGTCAGCAAGCGCCGTGTCGGCACAGGCAGCAGACGAGACCGGCCGGCATCGAACACAATCCGCTGCGCAACGCCTACTTCGGTGAAACGCATATGCATACGGCTTTCTCGCTCGATGCCTATATTGGTGGCGCGCGCTTGATGCCGGCCGACAGCCTGAGGTTTGCCCGGGGTGAACCGGTGACCCTGCCGGACGGCACCGTCATGCAACACAAACGACCGCTCGACTTCGCCGCCGTGACCGATCACGCCGAGTACATCGGCGAAATGTATTCGACGATGTACAAAGATGCGCCCGGCCACGATAACGATGATCTGAAGACCCTGCGTGCGATGACCGATATCGAGGAACGCCAGAAGTGGTTCTTCAAGTACGTCATCTCGTCCAACCGCTCTGCCAAGCCGAAGCACCCGCCGTTCTATGCCGGCCCGGCGACAACCCAAAGCGCCTGGGATGTCATCGTCCAGTCCGCCGAGGAGGCCAACGAGCCCGGCAAGTTCACGGCGATCATCGGCTTCGAATGGTCGGCAGCGCCAAACGGCGCCAATCTGCACCGCAACATCCTGTTCCGTGATGACAAGGTGCCGAAGACGGTACCCAGCTACATCGAGATCAACCAGGAAGAGAAGCTGTGGGAATGGATGGCCGAGCAGGAGGCAGCAGGGCGACACCTGTTGGCGATACCGCACAATTCGAATGCCTCCAAGGGCCGCATGTTTCCCGACACCGACAGCTTTGGTGACCCGGTGGATCTCGACTATGCGCAGATGCGCCAGCATTTCGAACCGCTGATCGAGATGATGCAGGTCAAGGGCAACTCCGAGGTACATCGCAAGTTCTGGGCGGCCGACGAGTTTGCCGATTTCGAGAACGCCGATTCGATCCAGAAGAATTCCGGGCGCACGTTTCACAAGGGCGATTTCGTGCGCGGTGGTCTGCAACGCGGCATTGCGATGGAAGCAGAACTGGGCGTCAACCCGTTCAAGTACGGTTTCATCGGCGGCACCGACAACCATAACGGCCTGATGTCCGCCGTGGCCGAGGACAGCTTCATCGGCGCACATGGTCCCGAGGATGGCACGGTCGAGCGGCGTCGTACTGGCGATGTCCTCGGCTGGATCGATGGTAAGGACCTGTCGATCGGGTCAATCGGCGGGGTCTGGGCAACGGCGAACACGCGCGCCGCCATTTTCGACGCGATGAAGCGCCGCGAGACCTTCGCCACCTCCGGTCCGCGCATCAAGCTGCGGATGTTCGGTGGAGTCGGTCTCACAGCGCCGCAAGACCCGGTTGCCATGGTTACGGAGGGTTACCTGCTCGGCACCCACATGGGTGGCGATCTCCCGCCCAACCCCATGCCGCCGACTTTCACCGTGTTCGCCGAGAAGGACCCGCTGGGCGCCAATCTCGACCGCATCCAGATCATCAAGGGCTCGGTCAATATTCATGGCGACATCAACGAAGAGATTATCGATGTTGTCTGGTCTGGCGAGCGCTCCATCGACCCGGCCACCGGCAAGCTGCCCTCTGTCGGCAATACGGTCGACCTGAAAACGGCCAAATTCACTAATGCGATCGGCGTGCCGATGCTGATCGGCAGTTGGACCGATAAGGACTTCGATCCTTCCGAGGGTGCTTTTTACTACGCGCGCGCCATCGAGATTCCGACGCCGCGCTGGAGCACCTATGATGCCGTGCGAAACCAACTGCCGCTGCTTGATGACGTACCAGCCACGATACAGGAGCGCGCCTGGGGTTCGCCGATCTGGTACCGGCCTTGACCATTAGCGCTGCATAGAGTGCCTTGCTATGTTTTGCGCCGACAAAAATGATAAGCAACGCTTAACGATAAGACAGCGATCGTGCGCCACTCTCTGGCTTGTTCTGAGTCTCGTTGCAGTTTCAGCAAATGCTGAAGAAGGTGGATCCGGTCACTACGTGCCCGGATCGTTCGCGTCTTTCATGGATGGGGTCTCACCGACAGAGACCCTTATCGCGCGGATCAATATGCTGCATTACGAGGGCGAGGTCACGGCAAACCGGGCGCTGCCTATCGCGGGTCTGTCGGCGATTAATGCTGACGCGAAGTCGACAGCAGTCGGTCTTACCGTGTTCTGGCGTCCGGAATGGGGCGCCATCGGTGAGAAATGGAGCTATGGCATGAGCGCCACATTGCCCCTGGTCGACATCAAGGTCTCCGCCGACGTGGCCTCGGGTATCGGCACCGCACGGCGCACCGATAACGAGCAAGGCCTGGGTGACGCCATCCTGATCCCGTTGATGTTCAACTACAACGTCAATCCGGATTTAAATATCAATATGCGCCTCAGCGCCTACGCACCCACGGGCAGCTACGAGGTTGGCCGATTGGCCAATACCGGCAAGAATTTCTGGTCTGTCGAGCCCACGCTGGCCATGATGTACTTCGGTCAGAAGAACGGTATTGAGGTCTCCGTATTCGGCGGCCTTACGATGAACGAGGAAAACCCGGACACACTTTACAAGTCTGGCAACCAGTTCCATCTGGACGGCACACTGGCGCAACACTTTCCCTTCGGCGGCGGCCTCGCCAGCGTCGGCGTGACCGGTTACTACTACAAGCAGGTGACCGGGGATAGCGGCGCAGGGGCTACCTTAGGCGATTTCAAGGCCAAGACGGTGGGAATCGGGCCGAGTGTTTCCTACATCCGTAAACTCAACGGCCATGAATTGCTGGCTGAGCTGAAATGGCTGCATGAAACGACCACACAGAACCGACTCGAGGGCGACACCGTCTTTCTCAAGGCGATGCTCAAGTTCTGAGTTGTGGCAGGAAGAACGCGAATCCGTTACCAGCTTGTTTGGGCTCCCCGTGGCATAGGATGGATAGTTACTTGGGTATTGATAAAGGTAACATATATGTTACCATGTGCATCACATGACAGAGGTTAGATAACACCTCGATAGCGAGGGATACAGTCCTTATGCCAAATGGTTCGATCGTCTGCATGTGGCCGCCGCAGTCAAAGTGGCGACAGGCGTCCATAGGATGGAGCAGGGTAATTTCTCCAATGTGAAAGGTGTAGGTGCCGGCGTCTATGAGTACCGAATCGATTCTGGTCCTGGCTATCGGATCTACTTTGGCAAGGATGGGGACCGGTTGGTGATATTGCTCGCGGGTGGTACCAAGAAGCGCCAGGATGCAGACATTGCTGCTGCAAAAGGGTACTGGAGCGACTATAAGCGCCGGAGACGGCAAGAGGTGACATGATGGCTTTGACGAAAGATTTTAAGGACACCATACAGGCACGCGCCCAGCGGGATCCAGCGTTTCGCAAGGCTCTGCTTCAGGAAGGGGTCGAATGCTTGCTGGCCGATGATGTCGATACCGGCAAGGCGGTGCTGCGCGACTACATCAACGCGACCATCGGGTTTGAGGAGCTGTCCAGGGTTTTCGGCAAATCGAGCAAGAGCCTCATGCGCATGTTCGGGCCGAAAGGGAATCCCCAGGCGAGCAACTTGTTCGCGGTCATCCATAATCTGCAGGAGCAGGAGGGGATACACCTGGAAGTCAAAGCCCGGAAGGTAGCCTAGAGTGCGGTGTGGCGGTGCTCAATCTGCAAATTTTTCGAGTATTTTGAAGGATTTTCTGAGCATGATATTTTTCATGGTATCGCCGTTTATCAGGAAAATAAGCCATAGATAATAAAAGATAAAAATTGCTTATTGATAATCGAGTGGGAGTGACCGGAATTGCCAGGCGATTCCCGGCACCGGCTGGTATTTGAAGGTATTTCAGCGGCGACAGTCAGAAGTTTATTGTTGAATGTTGCGTGACGTCGTCGTTACCATGTCGCCATGGCCAACGCCGACGGTCTTCTGGATAATAAGGGTTCTCATCTGCCCGCGAAATTGGAAATTCCTTGAGCCTCGATTTTTCCACACTTATTCAGCTGCGCAGGAGCCACCCGGGCTGGCGCTTGCTGCTGGCCGACCACGCGCCGCTGATCGCGAGTTTCCTGCAGCGGGCCTTCATCGAGCCCAATATCCGGGTCATGTCGCAGCCGGAGCTGGAGTCGCGCCTGGAAGATGTGTTGTTTGACTTGCGTGAAGCCCAGGGCCAGGACGCCTTTCCCCGCAATGCCCACGACTATCTTGATGACTGGGCTCAAAATGAGCGCGGCTGGCTGCGCAAATTCTACCCGCCCGGCTCCGACGAGGCACACTTCGACCTGACACCCGCCACCGAAAAAGCGATCGCCTGGCTTGAGTCTCTGGCGCAGCGTGCCTTCATTGGCACCGAGTCGAGGCTGATGATGGTGTTCGAACTGCTGCGCCAGATGGTCTCCGGCAGCGAAGCTGACGCCGCCAGCCGAATAGAGCAGTTAGAGCAGCGACGGGACGAGATCGACCGCGAAATCGAGCGGGTCCGCGCCGGGGAGATCGCCCTGCTGGACGACACCGCGCTAAGAGATCGCTTTCAGCAGGCCAGCGGCACGGCGCGAGAACTGCTCAGCGACTTCCGCGAGGTCGAGCACAATTTTCGCATCCTGGACGCGCGGTGCGCGAACGCATTGCCACTTGGGAAGGCGGCAAGGGGGAGCTGCTGGAGCAGGTATTCGGTGAACGCGATGCTATCGCCGACTCCGACCAGGGCAAGAGCTTCCACGCCTTCTGGGATTTTCTGATGTCGCCGGCGCGGCAGGAAGATCTAGCGCAGTTACTGAAGCGAACGCTGGCGCTCGAAGCTGATCGCAGCGACTTCAACCCGACACCCGGCTGTTAACGCATCCACTACGACTGGCTGGAGGCCGGTGAACACACCCAACGCACGGTGGCCCGCCTGTCGGAGCAACTTCGCCGGTACCTTGACGACCAGGCCTGGCTGGAAAACAGGCGCATCATGACATTGATTCATGGCATTGAACGCCAGTGCGGTGGAACTGCAGGGAACAGACGCCGGCGGGAACTTCACGGCACCGATGACACCTCGCCTGCCGTCGAACAGTTGCCATGGAGCGGCCGCTGTACACCCCACCGCTTAAACCCTGTATCAGCCAACAGGTGCTCGAAGAAGGCGTGATGCGGTCGACGCCACGATGCACTGTTCGAGCAAGTTTACGTCGACAAGACACGCCTCGCGGCGCATGTTCGTCAGGCCCTGCAGACCCGCGATCAAATCGCGCTGACGCCGAGTGCTGGAAACCCACCCCCTCGAACAGGGTCTGGCCGAACTGGTCGCCTATCTGAGCCTGGCCGCCGACGACGGCAAGGCGGCTGATCGACGATGAACGCTCTGAAATGATACATGGACCGACGAGAACGGCGCTCAACGACAGGCCACCCTGCCCACGTGTGATATTTGTCAGGCCCTAATACGATGAACGCAATCGAAGCCGATACACAACAGCTCTCGCCACTGCTCTATCGCTCTGTTCAAGGGCGTCCTGTACCAGGAGCGGAGTCCGGCTTTGGCAGGGCTTGATCGAGCTCAGGCCCCGGTGCGGGATTATATTGCCGTGCTGGGTCTGGAGCTGATGTTCGACGAAGCCGAAGGCTATGCCTATTTGCGTCAGCGCCTGCCGCTCGAGGGTGAAACCGAACTGCCGCGCCTGGTTGGCACGCCGACAACTGGGTCTATCCCGGTGAGCCTGCTGCTGCGGTACTGCTGCGCAAAAAGCTGGCCGAGCACGACGCCGGCGGTGCGGACACCGCGGCTGATCCTTAATCGCGGACGAATTGTTGAAATGATACGGGTCTTTCTGCCCGATACCGGCCCAACGAGGCTCAAGCTCATGGACCAGATCGACGCCCATATCAACAAAGTGGTCGAACTCGGTTTTCTGCGCCGGCGGTTGCGCGGCCAGGACGCAGATGATCGAAATGCGCCGCATTCTCAAAGCCTTTGTCGACGCCCAGTGGCTGGCCGAATTTGACAACCGACTGCAGGAGTACCGGCGAGCTATGCGCCGGCGACAGGAGAGCGCCCATGCAGAACCCAGCACTTGACTTCGCTGAATCCAACGAACGCGCTGGCGGGATTCCGCCTGCACCGATCGAGATGTACAACTGGGGCACCTTTCGACAACAAGGTCTGGCGTATGCTCGAACCGCAACGGCGAAAACAGCCCTGCTCACCGGCGATATCGGTTCCGGAAAGTCGACCCTGGTCGATGCCATCACCACATTGCTGGTACCGGCCCAGCGCGTCGCCTACAACAAAGCCGCCGGGGCCGAGGTCCGGGAACGGACGCTGCGATCTTATGTGCTGGGCTATTACAAATCGGAACGCGGCGACACCGGCCATGTCTGCCAAGCCGGTTGCGCTGCGTGATCACAACAGTTATTCCGTCATGCTGGGGGATTTCCATAACGAGGGCTATCGATCAGCACGTAACGCTGGCGCAGGTTTTCTGGATCAAGGGACAGCAGTGGCCAACCGGCGCGCTTTTATGTGGTCTGCCGACCGGTCGCTCTGGCATTGCCACCGATTTCGCAGGTTTCGGCAGCGAGATCAACGGGTTGCGCAAGCGGCTGCGCGAACGCCAGTATATGAGGTCCGTTCGACAGCTTTCCTCCCTATGAGGCCGGCCTTCCGCCGCCGTTTCGGCATCGACAATGAACAGGCGCTGGAGCTGTTCCATCAGACCGTATCGATGAAGTCGGTCGGCAACCTTACCGAATTCGTGCGCGAGCACATGCTGGAGGCCTTTCGACGGTGGCAGCCGCGCATCGAGGCGCTGGTCGGCCATTTCGAAGACCTCAACCGGGCTCACGAGGCGGTGCTGAAGGCCACGCGGCCAGGTCGAACGGCTGACGCCGCTGGTGCAGGATAGCGACCGCCACCGTGAAGTTGCCGACAAGAGCCGCTACTGGCGCGATTGCCGAGACGGTCTTCGTTTCTACTTCGCCGGCCTGAAAGCGGGCCTGCTCGATAAGCGTCTGTTCAGGCTCGGCGAAGAGGCCAGCCGGCTGCAAGCGCGCGCAAAGCAACAGTCCGAGCGGCGTCGGCATCAGTTCGGCGACAGGGACTCGCTCAAGAGCGCGATTGCCGCCAATGGCGGCGATCGACTGGAGCGGCTTTCGGCCGAGATCGGCGAACGCGGCGCCGAGTTGCGCAAGCGCCGCGAACGCGCGGATCGGTATACCGAGCTGGCTGATCAGCTCGAACTCACCCGGGCTGCATCCCTCGAACAATTTCTGAACAACCGCGTCACTGTGCAGCAACGCCTGGCGGCGACAGGCGAGCGCGAAAGTGAGCTGCAGAACGCCAGTGTCGATCGGGCGGTCGAACTGCGTCGGCTGAGAATTGACCACGAAGCTCTGGATACAGAGCTGACGTCGCTGCGTCAGCGCCGCAGCAATATCGACGCGCGCCAGATTCTGGTCCGCCGCACCCTGTGTGAGGCCCTCGACTTTGAGGAAGCTGACATGCCCTTTGCGGGGGAGCTGATTCAGGTGCGTGAATCCGAAGCCGCCTGGGAAGGCGTCGCCGAACGACTGCTGCACAACTTCGGTCTGTCGTTGCTGGTACCCGAGCACCTCTATGCGCAAGTCGCACAATGGGTCGATCGCACCCACCTCAAGGGGCGCCTGGTCTACTACCGAGTAGGCACCGACCGTGGCGTCGGCCCTGACCAGACCCAGCCCGACTCACTGGTAGGCAAGCTCGAAATCAAGCCGAACAGCAGTTTCTATCCCTGGCTGGAGCGGGAACTGGCCAGACGTTTCGATTACATTTGCTGCGACTCGCTGGAGCGTTTTCGGCGTGAACATCGTGCGGTGACTCGAGCCGGCCAGCTCAAGGCTGGTGGCCAGCGCCACGAAAAGGACGACCGCCACCGCCTGGATGACCGCAGCCGCTACGTGCTGGGCTGGAGCAACGAAGCCAAGATCGCGGCGCTGGAAAAGAGTGCACAGGAGCTGGAGCGGGCCATCCAGACCTCGGCTGCGCAATGGGGGAATGTACAGAACCTCATCCGCGAACTCGGCGACGAGAAATCCCGTCTCGACCAGATCGGTATGTTTACCGACTTCGATGAGCTCGACTGGGCCCAGCTGTCACGGGCCATCGCCGATCTGGAACGAGAGCGACAGGTGCTCGAGGCGAGCTCAGACACACTGAAAACGCTCAACACCCAGCTCCTCGCGCTCGAGGCCGCGATCGCCGAAACCGAGCGGCTACTGGCGGAGCTCAACAGTGAGCTGGCACGCAACGATGAAAAACAGGTTCAGGTTCGGGACTTGCTCGAAGCGTGCCGCCAACAACTCGAAGCCTGCCCGGCCGAAACGCGCGCCATCCTTGATGCCGAGTTGGAGCCACTGCGCACGGAGGCCCTCGGTGAACAGCAGGTGACGGTCGAGTCCTGCGACAACCGCGAGCGGGAAATGCGAGAATGGCTGCAGGCGAAGGTCGATGCAGAGGACAAGCGTCTGCAGCGCCTGGAGCAGGGTATCGTCGCCGCTATGCAGGATTATCGCCACGCGTATCCACTCGATACACAGGAAGTCGATGCTCGCCTGGAAGCCGCCGACGAGTACCGGCTGATGTTGGCGCAGTTGCGCGCCGACGATCTGCCGCGCTTCGCCGAGCGCTTCAAGACGCTGCTGAACGAGAATACTATCCGCGAGGTCGCCGGGTTCCAGTCCAAGCTGAAGAGTGAGCGCCAGACTATCCAGGAAAGGATTGATCGCATCAACCAGTCGCTGGCCGACATTGAGTACAACCCCGGACGCTACATCCTGCTCGAAGCCCAGCTGAACCAGGATCCCGAGATTCGCGATTTCCAGCAGCAGCTGCGGGCCTGCACCGAGGGCAGCCTCACCGGCTCTGAACAGGAGCAATACGCCGAATCCAAGTTCCTTCAGGTAAAGGCGATTATCGACCGTCTGCGCGGACGCGAGGGCACCACCGAGTTGGACCGGCGCTGGACGCGCAAGGTAACGGACGTGCGCAACTGGTTCCAGTTCGCCGCCTCGGAACGCTGGCAGGAAGACGACAGTGAACACGAGCACTACACCGATTCCGGTGGCAAGTCCGGCGGCCAGAAGGAGAAGCTTGCCTACACCGTGCTCGCGGCCAGCCTCGCCTACCAGTTCGGTCTCGAATGGGGCGCCGTGCGCTCCAGGAGCTTCCGCTTTGTGGTGATCGACGAGGCCTTTGGTCGCGGCTCGGACGAGTCGGCGCGCTACGGCCTGGAATTGTTCAAGCGCCTGCATCTGCAGTTGCTGGTCGTTACGCCGCTGCAGAAGATCCATATTATAGAGCCTTTCGTGGCCAGCGTCGGCTTTGTGCACAACCCGGAGGGGCGCGACTCCCAGGTGCGCAATCTCAGCATCGAGGAGTACCGAGCCGAGCGCGAGGCCCGTTCGGCATGAGCCACTGGACATCCCCCGGCGACCTGCGCAGCCAGTTGCAACGACAATGGGAGCGAGGGCGACTGTTGACCAGTTCTCAGCTGTTCCCGCTGCGGCTGCCATTGCGTGGACCCACCCCCGGCGAACTCGGTGAGCGCTTTGAGGAGGTCCGCGACTGGGTTCGAGTGTGGGCGCAGCAGGAGGAAAATCAGGGGCTGGCGCTGGAGTGGCGCGAGGTCAACTCCCGCCAGATTGGCCGCAACCGATTGCCGGCCGCGGTATTGTTTCGCGATCGCGAGCGGGCACTTGCCTGTATCGGTAAACACCGCGCCGGGCTCGACTTCGACCGCCTGCGGGCACAGATTCTGGCGTCTTTTCCAATGTTGCGTGACTGGCTGGAACGCCGGCCATTGCAAGCTCTGGACCTCAAAGACCAGTGGCCGCGGCTGCTGGCGGTACTGAACTGGTTGCGCGCGCACCCCAGACCCGGCGTCTACATCCGCCAGCTCGAGCTGGCCGGCGTCGATACCAAGTTTATCGAGGGCCACCGCAAAGTGCTGACCGAGCTGCTGGATCTGGTGCTCGATCAGGCGCAGATCGACGACACCGCCCGCGGCAGTTCCGGGTTCGAGCAGCGCTACGGCTTTCGCGCCAAGCCCACGCAGATCCGCTTCCGCCTGCTCGACCCGGCCCTGTACCTGGGAGGCCTTGGCGACCTGCAAATCCCCGCAGAGGACTTCGCCCACTTTGCGCCGCCGGTCGAGCACGTCTTCATTACCGAGAACGACATCAATGGCCTGGCGTTTCCCGACGTGCCGCGGGCACTGGTGGTGTTTGGTCTCGGCTACGGCCTGGACAGCCTGAAAAGCGCCGGCTGGCTGGACGATACCACTATCCATTATTGGGGCGATATCGACAGCCACGGCTTTGCCATGCTCGACCAGCTGCGCAGCTATTTCCCCCACACCCGCTCGCTGTTGATGGACAGGGCAACGCTGCTGGCCCACGAAGCCCTCTGGGGCCGCGAACCCATACCGACCCGCAAACCCCTCGCGCGCCTGAGTGCGGGCGAACAGGCGCTTTACCAGGATCTCTGCCTCGACCACATCGCCCCGTCCCTGCGCCTGGAGCAGGAACGTATCGGCTTCACCCACGTGCTTGAGGCACTTAGCGTCTTGTTACATGAAAGCGGGGACGGACCAGGTTTGATGTCACCTGCTCGACCGAAGACTGGAGGGCGGTAAACCGTGGCCAGCCCCCAATATCTC
Organism: uncultured Gammaproteobacteria bacterium; assembly: GCA_963840725.1. Classification (GTDB taxonomy): domain Bacteria; phylum Pseudomonadota; class Gammaproteobacteria; order Pseudomonadales; family Halieaceae; genus CAVWDU01. The sequence goes on from CAWIZY010000008.1 coordinate 56,037, forward strand.
AGTTAGAACTCGGTATTTGAGCTATCCTGCCCTGCTGTTGCCTGAAAGTCACAAACCTTGCCGTCACCAACTGCAGCTCAAATCAAGTCATCAACAGTGATTTCCAGGACGCTGGCAATAGCTCTGTAGGCATCAATCCGTCCTTCACGCTTGCCAGTCTCGATCTGTGCGATGTACGCCTGGGAAAGCCCTGCTGCATCAGCAAGAGTAGCCTGTGACATTCCTCGGTACTCGCGCCAAACTTTCATCGCATTCACGTTGGCCAGTAACAAATCAACGATAGCAGACGGCACCAGTTCATCGTCGCCTGCCGCCACAGCGGCTTCGGCCTTATCAAACGCCGTTACATCGTCTAGCATTTCGGCCTTTTCGATCAACACCCGGTAGTCAGCAATTGGCACCACCGCATACTCGGGCACGCCATTGTTTTCAATGATCTGTGTACTCATTTGTAGATACTCCCACGTGGGCCAACATCCAACACCAGAACCGTTAACTGTTCGCCTTCAATCTTGTAAATAGCACGGTATCCGCCGATCCGCAGCCGGTAGCCTTCTCGACCAGCCAGTTTTTTAACATTCCAATGGCCTCGGCTATCAGCTATTTCCTGAAATGCAGTACGAAACTGGTCAGCAATGTTTGCGGGCAGTTTTCGCATACCTTTAATTGCTTTCCTGCTGTACTGCACTGTATTCATGCATACGATTATAGCGTTATGTTATATTTCGGCAACCAAATAAATTGCTATAAGTGCGATAATGCGTCGCATTACAAGCTTCCGAGCGGGGAGATAACTATTTTTAAGAAATTTTTGAACATGGTGTTTTGCATGGTATTGGCGTCGGCAGAGGAAGATAGCTTTATGAAAATAGACAAGAATAAAGGCTCATTGATAATAGAGTGGGAGTGACTGGCACTGGCTGGATTCGAGATTGACTTGACGCCTCTGCCACGCCTGCCTGGCGTGACGAGCCCGCGCCAGCGGTGATTTGGGGCAAGGACACCGTGGTAACGGATGAGATTGACCCTCGGCTTCGGTACCAGGGTTGCCAGGCGGGCGATGAAAATCAGCGGTTGAAAGGCCACCTGGGTTGTCCCATACCCAAAGCATTCGCTGCGCTCATGGGGCAAGCTTTCCCGGTAAGGCGTCTTCAAGGTGTAGACCACTTTGCCGGTGGAGCTCTTTGAAATGCGGGGAATGGCTACTGCCGGGCGGGCGATGTACCGACAAAGTCGTTCCCGTTTGTTGTTTTGATGCCCTTCGCAGCTCACACCGGCGTGAAGTGAGAACCCACTCGCCTTGGCGACACGTTCTAGTCCGGGGTCCGGTTTATCAAGTGGCCGGATGGTGCGAATCATGAACGCCTTGCGCCCCTGTTGCGGATCGACGGCAATTCGGTAGGTGATGGAACTTCCCAGGATCTGGGGCAGGGCCCACCCCGCTTTATCGGGTGTGTGGCATCGGTATCTTCAGCAGGATCCAGATCCAGCCACGTGCTTTCGGTATCCAGCTTTGTGGATTAGATGTGTAGAAATTGCGCGATAAATGATGCTCAGCACCTTGCCCATTGCGTGGGGGTGGGCGGCGAACAGATATCGCAGGGGAAAGGGAAAGCTGATGACCCACTGGCGCAATGGGACATCAGGAAACACCTCATCAGCCAGTAAGGCTGCGGTCTCGGCCATCCTGCGGGCGCCACAGCTCGGGCAGAATCCGCGTTTCTTGCTGGAAAACGCCAAAAGTCGCTCGAAGTGACATTTATCGCAGCGCACACGCAGAAAGCCGTGTTCAAAGCGACCGCTCTTCAGGTAGGCATCAAACTCCTGGTGAACATGATTGGGCAGGGATTTGCCCTGCTGGGCCAGGTGCTCCACAAGGGCAGGGAAGTGCGCTTCGACGAGCTGATAGAGCAGTGTCTGCTCCGGTTGGTGGCGCACCTAGGTGGCGCGGCCAAATGCATCCTTGCCTGGCGACAGCATACCGACTTGACTCGACCATCCCTGATGTCGAAGTCACCCACCATGAGGCAATCAGTGCTGTCCAGGAACATCTAAACAAGGCGGTGCCTTGGGATCCTTGTGACAAAAGTAAATCTGGGACCGCCATGGGACCATCTGCCCAGTCTTGTAAAAGTAGCAATCGCCAGGCACATCCTATTTGGACAATCGGGCACATTCTTGCATATTGCGCAATATGCAATATCCCTATAGGCTATTCGTGTACTCAGAAGGAAAGTGGAATTTGATCAAGAGCATCCGGCACAAAGGGCTGCAGAAATTCTTCAACAGCGGTGGCAACGATACCCAGGGCATCAATTCCGACCATGCGGACAAGCTACGCGACCAGTTGGCTGCGTTGGACTCCGCTACGGACATTGCGGATATGGATCTGCCGGGGTGGCGCCTACACCCTTTGAAGGGAAAGGATAAAGCGCGACACGCTATCTGGGTCAGAGGCAACTGGCGATTGACCTTCGAGTTTGAGAACGGCGATGCGTATGTCGTGGATTATGAGGATTATCACTGATGGCTAAAATCACTGTACACCCGGGCGGGTTCATCAAGCGTAACTATATGGATGAATTGGGCCTCACGGGCACCGAATTGGCTGATGCGCTGGAAGTGTCAGAGTCCACCTTGAGCCGTCTGGTTCATGAAAGAATCGACTTGTCGCCGGCCCTCGCAGTGAAGGTGAGCAAGGTGCTGGGACGCTCGGCGGAGAGTTGGATGGCGATGCAAGCCAATTACACGCTGGCCAAATACAAGTCCGCATTGGAGCAATGGACACCGACCAAGCAGGTGACTGCAGAAGGTTTGGTTACCGTGAAAGGTGGCAACTCGAAAGCCAAGCCCATCGTAGCTTGATTTTTTCCTACTAGAGTATTTATGGGACCACCATGGGACCATCCTCACGCCTTTTGATGCCCTCTAATGCCGGGAGCATTTTTTAACTCTCTGATTTGCAGGGCATTAGGAGGCATGGCGAGGCGGGAAAATGCCTAGCTCAGGGTTCGATAAATTCGCCGTGGAGGCGAATTTAGACACCGCAGCGTAGCGGAGACGCCCGTAGGGTCAGAACGGCCCTCAGGCTGTTCTGAGCAATCCCTTGCCCGGAGCGTTGAGAGTATACCTGGCGTTCGGTATTGCCAAATTAAGTGGCTCAGATTGATACAATCGGGCTATGAACACATATAAGCGATTTCCTCCAGACATCATTTCCTATGCTGTCTGGCTCTACTACCGATTCAATCTGAGTCATCGTGATATCGAGGATCTCCTGACCGAACGGGGCATCACCGTAACCAGAGAATCCATCCGCCTGTGGTGCATAAAATTCGGCGCCATTTATACTCGCCGCTTGAAGCGAAAACACAAGGGCTACGGCGACACCTTCTACATCGATGAAGTCTTCGTAAAAATTTGCGGTAAGCAGCATTATCTTTGACGATCAGTAGACCAGGATGGTGAAGTGGTTGATGTGTATCTGCAGGCCAGGCGGGATGGGGCAGCGGCGAAGCGGTTTTTCATGCGTTTATTGAGAAGCGATGGGGGAGAGCCCAGAAAAATCGTGACTGATAAATTGCGAAGCTATGGAGTTGCCCATCGAGAGTTGATCCCCGATACGATCCACAGTACTCAGCAGTATGAGAATAATCGGGCGGAGCAATCACATGAAGCGATCAGGGTAAGAGAGCGAGGGATGCGTAAGTTCAAATCAGTCGGTCAGGCTCAAAGATTTCTGAGTGCTCATACAGAGGTTAGTAATCTCTTCAACCTTGGTAGGCAGCTGGTCAGGGCTGAACACTATAGGAACCTGAGGACCAGTGCGTTTGAAGAAAGGGGTAGGGCGGTTGTTTGATTACTACTCATCGGATTGCTATGGTCTCAATGAGTTAACTTGTCAGAACCGAGAATGATCAACGTGGCCAAGACTTATCGCAAACCTGCGTTGACCTCAAACAGCGAAGAGCGCAAGGCCACCTGGACGGAGCTTTTTTATGATCTGGCCTTCGTCGTTGCCGTAGCGGCCACCGCCCATTCACTGAGCAGTGGTACCAGCGCGACTGGAGTTATTGAATTTGTTTTGATATTCGTGCTCATTCACTGGGCCTGGATGGGCTACACTTTCTATTGCGATCGTTTTGACACCGACGATTTCATCCACCGCGCGATGGCATTACTACAGATGGCACTCGTGGTGTCGATCGCGTCATTGCACGACTGGACGGGGAGCGACTATCGCGCATTTGTAGCGTGCTACTGCGCACTTCGATCAGTAACAATTTTTGCGAATCTTTATGCAGGCTGGCATATACCCATTGCCAGGACAATTACCGGGCCCTATGCCGTGGGCTTCACGATCTCGCTGTTCCCGCTCGTCGCAGGATTGTGGGTAGATGACTACGGACAGCGTTTGATCCTGGTTGCTGCAACTGCTGTGCTACAACTTACACCACCGATTTACCTGGTGTTGAAACGCACTTTTGAGTCTGTAAACACGTATCATTTGCCCGAACGTATGGGATTGTTTGTAACCTTGTCGCTGGGAGAGAGCTTGATAGCGCTGGCAAATGTTGGCGGACAAGCCCACATGAGCGCGCAGATTTTTGTCACGGGTATGCTAGGCCTTGTGACAGTATTCAGCTTCTGGTGGATTTATTTCTCCCGCCTGGATGGCGCGGTATTGCGTCACTCAGGCGCTAGCGCCCTGATTTGGGTCTACACCCACATCGTGTTGGCAATGGCCGTCATTGCCCTGGCTGTTGGCATGGGCGAAAACCTGCAACTGGTGCTGTTACCTGGTAGTGACGAGCGTGCCACTTTAATGCTGGTAGCTTGGGCTCTCGCGTTACTCGCTCACGTAGTGATAGCGGCCACCAACAATGTAGCGAACGACCGCCGCGTGCTGGATGCACCGCTGGTAACTTGTTTATTGGTCGCCGGAGGTATCGCTGTTCTTTCGACTGCTTATGGAGGAGCAATGCCAATAACCCATTTGCAGCTAATCGCTGCCAGCGGTATTGTTTTACTGTTGGTGGAACTCTTTCTTGGACCAGAGCCACGGCAAGACAATAAATCCATTTGACCCTGCGCTGCTAAAACATACGGGTTACGCAGGGCAGCTGCAGCTGCCAGGAACACGATTCACACGATCAGAATTCGAACCTCGCCCCGATTGACGGGCCACTGAAAGTCATCGTTAGATCGTCAAAGTCTTTCGCGTCTCCAAAGTCGTAGTCGAGGTGGCGATAGTTGCCGAACAATTTGCCCCAACTGAATTCATAGGCAATGCCCAATGATGCCTGCCAGGTCCGATCGGAGTCACCGGCACCAATATCGGCATAATAATCAATGGACCATTGCTGAGCCTCGCCAAATGTATACCTGCCGTTAATGGCCACAAAAGCATCATTGAAGGACAGATCACTGTCGATAATCCCGCCCTCGCCGTCTTCGCTCATCTGGAAGTCCATCCCGATGCGGCGCCAGCCGATCAGTGCGTCCATGTAGTAGCTGTCACTCTTCACCAGAGTCCTGCCACCAGACAGCGTGTAAATGTTCGCGGTGAGGTCGAGCTCATAGCTGCCAGCAACAGGGCCGCTGCCGGGACGTCCAAAATCGATATCCTTGTCATCTATACCGAAGTCGAGATAGATCAGGTCGCCCATGATCACCCATTCGTTGTTGCGCATATCGCCGGCAAGCATTATTCCGAAATTCAGCGAACTGAGATAATCAGTTGGGCCGATGGCTATGGGGGAGTCTTCAGGCCGATCGCTACCACCATTGGTATCGCTTGAGTCTACCTCGATGGTCGGTAGCCATAGATAAGGCGCAACGGAGTATTCCCAACCTTCCGCATTGGAAAGCATGGGTGTAACGCACAGTACTGCGAGAGCAGTTTTTTTCATGGTTCGGTCTCCGAGGGCGGAAAATGGCGTGGCGATAAAGAAACGTATCAGAGCGACCCGATGAATTTCACCATGGCGTCACGCATCTGATCCAGCCCGGGCTGCTCAATGGGATAGTGGCTCGCGTTGTCCAGTGAAATCATCTGTTTGGGCGCGGCAATCCGCTCCCAGAAGGGCTCGGTAACAGGAAACGGCGTCCAGCGATCGTTGCCCGGTTGCAACAGAATGATTGGGCACAGGTCGAAGTCTTCAAAAGCGATCGCCGGCTGATGCTGGATCATGCTGTTGACAAACTCGAGGCTTACGCTGGCACCAGCGGAACACCTGTCGCGCAGTAGCAATTTTAGTGCCTGGCCATCATTGACCAGGGCTTTCATCTTGACCAGGTGCTTCATTGGTACACGCAGGCTGCGAATAAGCGCTGCGGGTAACAGCGGTAGCGTCTTGAAAGAGACCTCATCCATATTCGGTCGATCAGACATACGTCGACGAGCCACGGGAGAACCCGCGTCGATGAAGCACATACCCATAATACCGCTAACCATTTGTGTTTCGGCTGCGATGTCGTAGGCCAGCATGCCACCAGCACTCAGTCCATAGAGTACCACCGGCCTGCCATCAGTGGCGATTTCCGACCGTACCAGCTCGGCGCCAATTTCGATCCAGTCAGCCCAGGTAACGCTCTTCTCCTGGTTATCGGTCATGCCGTAAAACGGCATATCTACAGCCACAACCTCAAATCCTGCCCGAGCCAATGGCGCGCCCGCTATCAGATTGAGCAAACGGCTGTTGGTACCAACCCCGTGCAGCAGAATAACCTTATGGGAAGCAGCAGGATTGGCAAAGCGTTCCATGTGCAGGGTACTGCTGCGCCAGGGCTGAAACTCCTCCACGGGGAGATCAGAGTCCCGCCAACGGTAGTCAGCGGGCAGGAATTGCTGAACCTCAAGCCAGGTGCTGTTTTCACTATAGTAGCGTTGCATGCGTATTGTTCACCTTCGTCAATCGTATTGAGGAGCCGTTATTTCCTGATAACCGAATCCAGACCCGTGCGGAACTGACTGGCCCAGCGGCGCAGAACACGCTCGGCCTCGGCGCGGTTACCGACCCCGCTGGTCCACTGGATCCGGCCTGAATCGGTACCGCGGGCCTTGTCAACGACGCGCGCCAGAACCTGCCCGGTGGTACTGTCAACGAGCTCCAGCGACAGCGTCATCTCCCCTTCAGACGTGGTATAGCTGCGTGACCTGCCGGCGCTCATGGTGTCTGGGGCATTGACGTCAAGGTCGATGATCTGGGGCCGAATGACCAGCACCTCCTGGCCAGTATTGAACTCATCGACCAGATTGTAAGCGGGTGACTCAAGCAGCGCCTCGCGAAAGGTCTCGTAGCACTGTTCGGCCAGGAAACCCCTGATCCTGTCGACGTCTTCCTGGGTAACGCGCTGGGTGAGATCGACGCGAGAGCTGTTCTGGTCCCGCAGCCAATTTTTGCGGAAAGCCACCTCGCAGGGCTCCAGGCCGAATGCCTGGTAACCGTCCAGTTCGGCGCCCGGCAGGCGATAGACATCACCGAGCCTGGCTTCGGGCACGCGTACCAGTCCATCATACGTCTGCTCTGGAGCGGAAGTGGTGGTACACGCTCCGATCAGCAGGGTGGTAAAAACGGGGGTCAATAACTTCAGTGTACGAAACATAACGTATCCTCCGGGCGCCAGGCCTTTTGCATCGATCAAATAGGGTGTTCTCTCCTGCCACGAGCAGCCGTAGCGATACCCGATATCTGACAGATTTAACGCTGAACTACCTGTTGCTGGAGACGCAGTGCAACGAGCACCTGCTGCATGAGCTTTACCTGTTGCTGCGCAACGACAGCGAAAGAACAAATAGTAAGCTCAATTAGACTTCGTCATAACCACCGTCTACCCAGTTAATAACCATTTCTGCAAACTCATCAGGTTTATCCTGATAGGAAAAATGCCCACAGTTCTCAAATATGTTGAGCTTACTTTTCGGCAATCTCTGGTGCAGTCGTTCAGCGTTATCAGTGGTCAGGAAAATGTCTTTATCACCCCAAAAGAGGAGGGTCGGAAGATCTAGTGATTCCAGGTGCGGATCGATAGTGGCAAGATTTTCAGGGTATTCTTTAAACCATTTTGCGGTGATCGGGCCAATGCGTCCGTTATCATAAGATGCAACATAGTCTGCGACTTCGGCCGCATTGGGGACATAGTTCTGACAAGCCAGACGGTAGGCGCCGTTTACAAAAGTCTGTGCACCGGTAACCACAAATACCAATCGCCAGAAGGCTGAGTCGACTGCCTTGTTGATAATACTGCCATTGACGCTCGGCAAAATACCCGGACCGTCACCAACCATGAGGCTGGCGATTTCATGTTTTTGATGAATGGCGTAGTACAGCGCCGACGGCATGCCAACGTCGGGCCCGACAATATGAATATTCTTCAGCCCCAAGTCGTTGACAAATTCCTCAAGAAACTCACCCTGAGCTTTGAAATTCATAAACTCAACACCGCCATCACTGCGGCCAAAACCGGGTAAATCCAGGGCCACCAGCCGGTATTTTCCACTTAATTTTGACCAGATAGGGTCATAGCAGATTATGCTTTGCGGCAGCGGGCAAAGCATTAGTACAACAGGTGCATCCTGTTTGCCATTATCAGCAAAACGAATTTTCGTGCCGGCAACGGTTTTGTATTCCGTCTTAATCGAAAATTCATGCTCACCTGTTTCGCACTGACCTGCACCCTTGGCCTGAGTGGCTTTAAACTTGCCAAACTCCGGTGTTACGATGAATAACAGCATGGAGTTCATTTTCGCCATAAAACCAATTGGGCTTTTTGTTACTGTCATTGCTAATGTCCTCAGTTTAAATAGATGCAGTCTGAATCGATGCGCTTACTGGGTCTTTTCATCTTCAGGGAAGCCGTGCCAGGGACTCCAGTCCTCTCGAACTTCAACAATGCCCTTATCTGCCGCCCACTTCTTGTAGGTTGCAACCATGGACTGAAGGCGCTCAGGTTGTTCATTGTCCAGCGGACGCGTCTCACCGGGATCCTTCTGAATGTTGTATAGGTGCCACTCTCCGTCGCCATACATGCCTTCTCGCACTCGCATGGCTTTGTACTCGCCACTGACAACATAGCCGTTACCGAACAGTTCAAAGGCTACCCACTGCTCCTCGGTGCGGGCTACAGGTGAATCACCTTGCAGGAATGGACGAATGGAGATTCCCGTAGGAGATCGCAATTCCCTATCTTCGTAGCGCTTTCCGGGGTGTTTTACGTTTGCGTAATCCAGAATCGTCAGAGGGATGTCACGAATATTGGCGTAACTGCTGGTTTTAGACCCGGCCAGCGCAGACGGTGTATTTTTCGGTGGTACGATAACCAACGGTACACGCACACCACCTTCACCAATAAACCATTTCCACCACTGCAAGCCTCCGGTGGAGGCATTTGCCATGTCGCTACCGATAAACGCAAATGCATTGCCATTGCCAATATCTGCAGGCTCCTGGCTGAAGTTATTCATTACCCAACGCGTGGCGCCAGCGTTACTCAGTTCACCCTCGAGGCCCAGGCCTTCAGGGCCATTGTCCGCAAGGTAAACGATCAACGTGTTGTCTAACTCACCGGTCTCTCTGAGGTAGTTAACCAAGATACCGATGTGGTAATCCTGCGATTCCATCATCGCAGAGTAAGTCGCCATGCTACGCGCCTCGACATACTTTTGCTCATCGCTAAGCGCGTCCCAGGAGCGTAAAAGCTGGTTCTTTGTCGTGTCCGGAAAAGCCGCATCGGCTGGAATCAGGCCGAGACGTTTCTGTGATTCAAATCGCGCCTGCTTGAGACCCGCGTAGCCCAATTTGAGGTAGTGATCAACGTACTTCTCAATCAGGAAATCAGGTGCCTGCAGAGGCGCGTGTGCGGTGGTGTAAGCCATATACGCAAAGAAAGGCTTGCCTGACTCTCGCTCCGACTCAAGATACTGCAACATTTTGCCTGTCCACAGGTCGTCAGAGTAAATACCCTGTGGCCGCTCAACACGCTCGCCGTCCTCATAGTAGGGCTCCTGTGGAATCTTGCCGGCCTTAAGCGCAGCAACAACTTCGGGATTATGCGCATCAACATGGAATACACCGGAGTTCCAATGATTCGCGCCCCCAGTGTAAATGGAGTAGCTGTGATCGAAGCCCCAACGGTGCGGACCCTCACCAGCATGCGCTCCACCCAGATGCCACTTGCCGGCCATGTAGGTGCGGTACCCGGCATCGCGCATCAATTCGGCAATGGTCGCGGTAGTCCTTGTCAGGTAAGACTCGTATCCCGGCTTGCCCATTGCGGGGGGATAGACTGCGTAATCAAAGGCCGCCAGTCCGATATCCACCGGGTCGTTGCCGGTCAGGAGCATGCCCCTGGAAACCGAACATACCGGTGAAGCGTGAAAGCGGGTGAACATGACACCCTCATTGGCCAGCCGGTCCAGTGCGGGGGTCTTCGACACACCGCCACTGATTCCAAGGTCACCAAAAGAAATGTCATCACCTACCAGCAACAGCACGTTGGGTCGATCCTGTTGGTTAGCATCTGCAGCAGAAGCCGGCTGTCCAAGCATTGCGGCTGCCAACAGCGCAATAGGTAGAATGTTCAGCATAAGTCGTTTGATCATAATTGTTTATCCCATTCTCATCTGTTTATGGAGACGCGTTCGAATCCAGACGCAATTACTGCGCGACGCCCTGGCCACATTTTTGCGATTCCTACAAAAAGTAAAGTGCAGCAAGTTCAAGCCCGGCCATTTCCATATCAAGCAGGAAGAGATGGACCCCGCTGATTGGACAGCCACTGGACGAAGGTAAGTGCTTCCCTCAAAATGAGCCTCGTGCTCTGGAGAGAAGCAATGAGACGGAAGAGACGAACCCACTCGGCGGAATTTAAGGCGAAGGAAGCGCTGGCGGCCTGTGAGGGCGACATGACAATGGCAGAGCTGGTCAAGAAGTTCGACGTGTGCATGCTCGTTAATCGACATAATCGCCGCTGCCATGGCAACGTCGATAAATTGTCCGCGCCCTGTGTTTTGGCGTTGATTCAGGGCGGCCAGTACCGCAATCGTGGCCTGCAGGCCGGCATACACATCGGCGTGTGAAAGTGCATCGGTCTGGTTCGATTGCAGATTGCCCCCGAAATGGTTCAGGGAATGATCGGTAAAACCCGCTTCTGCTTGCACAGTTGGCGCGCATGCCATGCGGCTGCGCCAGGGGCCCCCCTTGTCCGTATCCCGATATAGCCACGTAAATCAGACCGGGGTTGCGGCGTGCCAGAGTATCGTAATCCAGACCAAAACTGGCGAGTGTCCCGGGCCGAAAGTTTTCCACCAGAATATCTGCCTTGTCGCACAGCTCGAACGCAATCTCTTTGGCCTCAGGCTTGTTAAGGTCGATGTAGATGTTGCGTTTGCCGGCATCCTGCTGGGCGCAGTATCCGGAGACCCCGTTGGGGGCTGATCGACGCCGCGAAGCGCGATACATCCACACCGGGCGGTTCAACCTTGATCACCTCGGCACCCAGATCCTGCAGCTTACGCCCGCACAACGGTCCGGCAAGCACCCGTGAAAAATCCACGACCCGGAGTCCATCCAGCGGCGCAGTCAAGGCTCAATGTCCCACGAACTTGGCGTGACCGGGGCCGTTCTTCTGCAACGACTCCAGGCCTATTTTTAAATCCTCGAAACTCCACAATGCGTGCTGCAGGCGCTCCATCTCCCGGTCTGCTGCCGCAACACCCTGATCCGGCCTGATGGGCCGGCCGCTTGGTAATCTGGTGCGCCAGCAGCGGCCCGTGGCGAGCTCGAACGCCAGTGCCACGCCGCTTCCTCGAGGCGTTGATCATTCACTACGGCCGATGGATTCCAGCTTCCAGTGACTCTGCGTCGTAACGACGTCCCAGCAAGGACAGCTCCGTCGCCGCAAGGCCCCACCGCGACACCGGCGCTGCCACCCATCAGCGGATTGATACCAGCGCACCTCGACAGAGCCCAGCTCCGCGCTCGCGCGGCAATAACAAAGTCACAGGCCAGAGCCAGTTCGAGCCGCCGCCTACACACACACCATGCACGCAAGCGACTATGGGTAGTGGAAACTCCTCCAGCGCGGCAAGAAACTGCACCGGCGAAACAGCAAGCCCGTCACCACCACCCGTCGCGGCCTCAAACAAAGACAAATCGGCACCGGCAGAAAAGTGTCTAAGGCCGCTCTTGAGCAGCACAGCGCGCGCGCCAGCAGTGCGCGCCTGGTCAAGGACATCCAGTAGCGATTGCATCAATACGGGGCCCAGCAGGTTATGGGGGGCGTGGTGCAGGGTGATTACGGCCAGACCGGAATCAACTACACAGGAACAGGGATCAGATGTGGACACGGGATCTCCTTGGATAGACATTAATTGAACGAGTCACCAGATCCGCCGGATAGACAGATCTGAATGGCCTATCATAGTGACTCCAGTTCTGATAAAAAGGTTCTATCGTGCCATATATAGGGTTATATCGTGCCATCTGACTCTCTATCCCCCGCGCAGCCGGTACCTGTCCTGAATGCATCCGGATCGACAATGGGATTGCGCGCACTGCGCGATGAGTTAGTTGAGGAGGGTGTCAGCAGCGCTGCATTGGTCGAAGGTAGTGGCATCGACGAATCCTGGTTTGACCGACCGGATATCCCGCCCAGCCGGACCCAGCGAGTTACGATAATGCGCAATGCATGGCGCCTGGCGAGCCGTAGCGATGCGGCCCTGCGTGCAGGCTGCCGCCAGACCATCAGCGATTTCGGACTCTACGGCTACGGCATGGCCAGTAGCGAAACCGTGAGTGACTGCCTGCATTTCGGTTATTCGCAGATCGAATTTGCCGGCCCCGTGCTCAACATCACGCGAGAAACGGGGAGACACCGCCGTTTTCGTCTCACAGAACCCGCTCACGCTCGGCCCCATACTGCCTTTCTCGGCAGAATTCTGGCGCAGTTCAATGACAACGCTGCTCGATCTCATCATGGGTCAGCGCTTTCCCAGCACAGCAATGTTTTTTCCTTACCCGGAACCAGCCCACGCCAATGCGCTGCGTGAAAAATTTCAATGCGACCTGCATTTTGATGCCCCCGTCATGGAGTGGCATTTTGACGCCGCTTGCCTGAGCTTACCCTGCCCGAATGCCAGCCGCTTCCTGGCCACGTTATGCACTGATTTTTGCGAAAGCGTACTGACCTCAGGAGAGGGCCAGACACCGACTGCAACGGGAAATACGATTTATTCTGCTTGGCAAGCAAAACGAGAACCGGTCGCCTCCGAAATCGCAAGTGAGTTCGGGACTGTCCAGACGTTCGCTGTATCGCAGACTCCGGAAGAAAAGGCGACATTCCAGGGATTACTGGATGACGTGCGGGCACCGGTAGCGATTCAGTTCCTCTCCTCAACCAGCTTGCCGATAGAGGAAGTAGCTCACCGGGTCGGATTTTCCGACCAATCGAACTTCCGCAAGGCATTCAGACGCTGGACGGGGTGACGCCGAGTTCGTACAGAGGTTCTGACAAGTTAACTCTTCGGAACCAAGGAAATGCTGCCCTTTGATCTCAAGCAACTGCCCTGTTCCATTCTGCAAACGCACTCATCCTGAGATCGCGATAGTGCTGAGCCCTTACCAAGTGCTTACCTAGGGCACCTCTGAACAGATTTGAAACCGCAGCATGTCCAGTCACGAATTTCTGGGCCTGGCCGGTCGCTTTGAACCTTCGCATCCCTCGCTCCTGTACTCTGGTCGCCTCATGAGACTGCTCTGCTCGATTGTTAAGCATAAGAAGTATTAAGGAGATGTTGTAAGCAAATTTTCTCCTTTGATCTAGTTGCTGAACCGGAAAGGTTCGCAATCTTGTCATATTTTTGCTCGGAATCGTGATTACCTGAGCGGCCTGGCACATCAAATCTGCTCGTTCCTGAGGTGAGGCACACACGTGTCTGTACCAACTGGTTTACTCGGTGGCGTCCGTGCTGGTTGATTGGCGTAGAGCCAGATTCCGTGCCGGCGAAAAGAGGCAATGTACGCCAGTTTGGTGACCATGGGCACGGATTCGGTATCCAGAATCCAAGACTTTAGCATGGCTTTCTCAGGGTTCGCTACGAGTCCTGCCACGATGAGACGTTAGTAGCATTTAGCGGCAAGCGTGGTGATTTTTGTCCCAGTTGCGGCGTAGGGCGGATGACGGCCAGTGCCGCGTTTCTGGTTGATGAAATCCTGCCTTACCAACCCATGCGCCAGTCGGTGTTGAGTGTGCCGCTTCCACTGCGGTTCCCGTTTGTCCGCAAACCCAGAATCATGTCCAGGGCGCTGGCCATTATTTTTTTTATTACATATGTTTGAGCATCAATTTATTCTTTTGTATTGAGCAATGCCCCTGCACCAGAGTCATCAACATGAATGTCTGCAAGGCCTGGATTAATTCCAATAGTATGCTTCACCCTCCAATCCTCTTTATCAATCGGCGTAAACCTTCCTTTGGCTTCTATTGGGAAACGAATTTGCTTCTCCTGCTTTTACAGGCAATACTTCACTGTCTTTTACTACGATTACACCATTTACAATAACGTAAGGAATACCGGTGGTAGGGATACCATTTTCCCCAATTTTAAAAGTGGAATTATCTGTGATCGTTTCAGGGTTAAAAATGGTAATGTCTGCAACTTTTCCTAATTGGATTCTTCCTCTTTGCTTCATGGACTCAAGCCCGGCATCACCCAGGTGTAAAGCTGCCCAATAGCTTGATTGTGCAATCGTAAACATTAAAGGAACACCTTGTTCACGAGCCATACGAAAAGCTGTACCACGCGTACCAGCCGTTCTGGGATGGCCTCTATAGTCTGACCAATCCGCTTCCCATGGTAATGATTCTCCATCGGGACCAACACCAACCATGGCATCAGCTGCTATGGTCATATGAGGTATTGTCAAAAAATCTTTTAACCAAGGCTTCCGGTATGGAAACACAACCACAACCGATCTTCCTGGTTCTTTTTTCATCAATGCGGCATAGGTTTCGTTGGTAAGGTATGCATTATCAATAGGGTCGAAGATGGTGTCTTCGTATTTGAAACCACGCTTTTCTACCCATTCAGAAGGTTTCAAGAAATCTGCAGTAACGGCTGTTGCCCCGGCAGCGTACGGATAGTACTCTGACCACATATTCAAACCTTTAGCTCTGGCCAATTGCAGTTTTTCTTCTATTTCCCACCAACCATAATCATTATTATGGCAAATTAAAAATGGAGCGCCTACCAACATGGCATTGGTAAACATCTCATCAAAAGCTATTGGCGCTTCCGTAGGTGTTTCGTTTAATAAATGATATCTGGTATGAGAAGCTGTCATACGGCCATAATTAGCAGCTACTTTTTGAGCCGTAAAAACTTCGTAACTAC
>CAWIZY010000009.1:0-1017532 GCA_963840725.1 uncultured Gammaproteobacteria bacterium
TGGCGCCCAGCATCCGCAAAGCCGCGCAGGCTCCGCCATAGCCATTATCAATATTGGTCACTGTGAGTCCGGAAGCACAGCTGGCCAGCATCGCCTTCAAGGCGGTTTGTCCGCCCTCGGCGGCACCATAACCCACCGACGTCGGCACACCGATGATGGGCGCATCGATCAACCCGGCCAGCACAGTTGGCAGTGCGGCATCCATGCCGGCGACGGCAATTACCACCTTTGCACGCCGAATATCATCCAGGCGATCCATCAGTCGCCACAAGCCGGCTACACCCACATCGACAATATGCAGCGGTGTTTCACCGTTGTATTCCAGGGTACGTGACGCTTCCCGCGCCACCGCGGCATCAGAGGTGCCGGCGGCGACCACGGCCACCCGGTCCAGGCTCAGCTGTGGATGACGATCGGGAAAGAATGCCGTTGCTGAAAGAGGGTCGAAATCGAGGCGATGCCGATAAGCTTCCGGCAACTGATCAAACTGCGACTTGTCCAGGCGAGTCAGCAGTATTCGATCGCTCCGCGCCTCCACCTGCATGAGTATTTCCAGAATATGCTCTACTGACTTACCGGCGCAGTAGACCGCTTCATCAAGCCCCATCCGTTGCCGGCGATTAAGATCCAGTAGAATTTCGCTCTCGATGTTCATGGTCGCGCCACCGCGCAACTCTCCGGCTCATGCACAAAGGCACTGCCGTTGCGATAGGGCTCGAATCTCAAGTCATAATGACTACCCATGCCATCCATATAGCGCCGTGCAGCCGCGCGAATCTCTGCTTCCTGCCGGGCAGATATTGCTTGGAGGCCGGCAGTATCCAGCTCGATCACCATGCCGTTGTCTCGAACCCTGCAACGTACAGTCGAAGCACCGGTTGTTTGCTTGACGAACGTTTCGATGGCATGAACCAACTCCAACATGTCAGGCTCGATGACGATCGCGGTTTCAATGCGGCTGGACAGACAGGGTGATGCAGGCAGCTCCGCAACGTCACCAAGGCCGAGGCTTCGCGCTATACCACGAAGTGACTGCTTGCCAATGCCAGCCTCGACATAAGGGTGCCTGACCGCTCTCAGTTTTGCCGCCTCCAATCCGGGCCGGTACTCGCCGAGATCGTCAAGATTGGTACCGGAAACAATCTGGGCGTTGGTATGCCTGCCAATTGCGTCGTAGAGATGGCTCTTGCAATAGAAACAACGGTTAACCGGATTCGCGCGATACAATGGGTCGCTGAACTCTGCCGCATCGACTATTTTCAAATCCCAGCCCTCACGTCCTCCCAGGGTTTTTACCCGGTCAGTGGCTTCAGGGGGAACTGCCGGCGAGACTGCGTGAAACATTTGCACCGGGGCCGCCCTGCGGCGATGGGCCAGGGTCGCCAGGGTCAGGCTGTCAACCCCGCCGCTTACCGCCACGGCAATAGTCTCGAAGGTGTCCAACACACGCTCCAGCGCTGCAATAGCTGAGATCGTATCGCTCACTAGTTTTTCTCCTTGTTGAACACCTCATCCGCATCGCGTCGAAGCCGGTTGCGGGCATCTTGTCCGCCGTCGATTCCAGCAATGTCATCGGCCTCTGCCTTGGTGGTAATTCCCCCGCTGCGACTTACCGCTTTCAAGCCGATGCTTCTGCCATCCACATCCACTGTCAGTTCCTGCCGTTGCAGGATGACACGATCGAGTACCTGGTAGCGCACACCGATGGTGGTGGTCTCCTCCAGGCAGGCGTCGCACACCGCCCCGATCTGGCGTGGGTCCACCAGTACCCGTACGTGAGTAGTCATGCGGCCCTTCTTGCCGAAGGCGGGTAACTGCAACACGTCTCTTACCGCGGCGTGAGCGCGCAGTTTATCCAGGCCGATAGCGAGGTCTTCAGGGGTCTGGTCATCCACTTCAAACAAAATCTCGGCGATACGATCCTGCTCTTGCCCTGCGGGCTTTGCTTCCTCGTAGGCGAGCAGTCGCAGCACATTGCTCAGACCGGGGAGTGAGCGGCTACCAAAACCCGTCCCGCCACAGAGCAGGGTCCGGCTGTCGCAGCCCGGGCCCCGATTGGCTTTAATATGCCGTAAAATCACTGCTCCGGTTGGAGTTACCCGCTCACCGCTCACCCCATCATCGAAACATTCAAAACCCTCAAGCAGCAGTGCGGTGGCAGGCGCAGGCACAGGTAGCGGCCCATGAGCAGTCATGACCCGGCCACCTCCCAGCGGTAGTGGTCCCACTGACCAGTTGGCGTCCAGCTCGGTAACCAGAAAGGCAGCGCCTACGATATCGGCGATGGAATCCCACTCGCCCAGTTCATGAAAAGCGACCTCGTCGATACTCATACCGTGAACTTGCGACTCGGCCTCAGCAAGCAAAGTGAACATGGCTATGGCCGCGGCCTGCACCGACTCCGGTAGCCTGGATTCCTGCAGGGCGTTGCGTATATCACTGAAAGTGCGGTGGTGGTGGGCGGCGCCCGCCACGTGCCCCGCTTCGGATATGGCGAATTTCAGCCCGGTCAGGGCATGGTCCCGATGCGCTTCAATCTCAATGCCGATATCGGACGGCAGGCCAGCCGCGCGTATCGCTTCCACCATGCCTTCCCGCAGCTCAGGAAATGCATTGAGTACGGCAGCAATAAACATATCACCGGCTACACCACCTACCGGGTCAAGGCGGATATGTTTCACACGCATTGCCTGGCAGTGATCACTCGTCCCCTTTTACGCCGTGGCTGGGCATCAGGGCAAGATTACCCTCCGGATCAAAATCCAGCGGCGCCAGTTCACCTGTCACTTCAAACATGGAAGGGTTCGCCTCGATATACGGCAACAGGTTCTCGGATACATCGATCTCTATAATTTCCAGCGTATTGGCGATATGGACAATCTTCGTGTCCTTTGGCAGGGTGCGCAGCACCGTTTTTACGGCCAGCTGCACCGCTTCCTTGTCGGTATTCATGATCATGGGGATGGCGGCCCCATCGAGCAGCGTTGCGGCGATCACGTTGGCGTAGGTCTTGCCCGGGTCGAAATCCCGGTACAGGCGCATGGTAATGACGTCGGCACCGGACAGGCCGGTAGCGTTGCCGTCGGTTTCCGGGGTGAGCCCAAGCACTGCTATCTTCTTGATATCGGGTTTCCGTTCCCACTCGGTACCACGGGCGTTGCGCCCGGTAATATTCGGGTCCATTCCCGCGCCGGTAATATTCTTGCCCATGCGGTCCACGATCAGCACGTCGATCTCGTCGAATTGCAGCCTGGGCATCAGCTCTTTGGACAGTGCGAGTAGTTCCGGCTCGCGCTCAAGTACTTTCTCGCCCGGAACGATCTCCACCAGGGCTGTTTCCTCCGCGGCATTCTCCACCATGGCCACACCGAACAGGAAGTTATTGTGCTCCATGATAAACTGGCCCGTCTTGGGCAGCAGCTCTTTAAAGGAGTCGAATCCGTGCCAATGCACTGCTGAAGCGCCGGCAATCTTACCCATGCCGATGACCAGCATCTTGATGATGCCGGACTCAATGGGGCCCCTGAAGTTGGTATGCGCCTTCACCCGACACACCAGCACCACGGCGTCCGCCTCGGCGGCTTGTTTATCAAAATATACCGGCATGCCGTTATCGAGTCGGCCCAACTCAACGACCTCCATACTCGATACTATGGGGCAACCCATGGTTTGCTCGTTGATGCCGAGGCTGTCCAGCACTTTGGCCTGCCCCTCCGCCGACGCGGCGCCATGACTGCCCATGGCAGGAAAAATAAAGGGTTCCGCTCCCAGGGCCTGCAACTGGGCTATAACAGCACCCGCGCACTCGGCCACATTCGCGATGCCACGGGAACCACAACCCACCGCAATACGCATTCCGGGCTTTATCCGGTCGCGGATATCCTGGTTGTCAAATTGGGCCCTGACAGCCCCGGCGATATCATCAATAGCAGGGGTTTTGAACTTCTGCCGCACTCGCACCATTCTGGGCAGCTCGACATCGAGTCCGCCTGCGATATTGACCTCAATTCGATTACCGATCATTAGATGCTCCCGCTAGTATCTGTAACTGGAAATTTGCGCTCTGGCCGGTTGATGAATCAACTGCAAATCTGTGCTGTGCCGCCGTTGACTGATGACCGCCGGTATAACACATGGAGTGTAGTAGATATTGGTATAACGAGGGTGGTTGAGGGTGGTTGAGGGTGGTTAATGCCAATATCCGTTGTGCGGTTGTGTGCTAGCCGGGCGCATGCGCCCGGCTAGCAGTCCCTGTAAAAACGTAGTTTAAAACGAGTAGTCCAGTCTTACTCCATAAGTACGTGGCATGCCCACATAGCTACTTATGATATCTGAATGTTTAATCGTATTTGTGGTGTAGTACTCATCAGCGAGATTACGTCCCCAGAGGTAAGCTGCCCATTGCCCATCTGCAGACTCAATACCCACCGTTGCATTAAACAGGGTGTACCCGTCAATCTCGAATCGATCATCAAACTTGTAAGGGGATCCCACGCGGTCCGGGTTCCCCTCGGGCAGGTTAAAAGCAATTGTGTCATCACTGGTGTAATCTGCCAACGAGTCATCCGTATAAGATGCATCAACGGCGATGCTCGCTATGAGTCCATTAGAAATATTCCACTCATATTTGGCAGTAGCAGTCGCTTGAACTTTCGGCGAGAAGGGAAACTCTGAACCATCAAAGTTTACAAACTCACCGAGCTGGTTAGATCCCGCAAAATCCGAAATTTCAGTGTCAATATAACTGATGCCGCCCCCAAGTGTCAGTCCCTCTACAGGAACCCACTGCAGGTCCAGCTCTGCCCCTGTTACATCAGACTCTGGCGCGTTGCCTAAAGTAAAGAGCGTTTCAAAAACAGCATCGTAAATCTTGGTCAGCAGTTGCTTATCTTTATAATCATAATAAAAGACCGCGCCATTAAGCTGCGCTGCACCATCAGCCAGGGTAGCCTTAAAGCCAATCTCATAGGCATCCAGCCGCTCCTGAACCACTGGATCAAGTTGATCGACGTTTAAGGCCCCCAGGGTAGGATAACTACCCGCTTTGAAGCCCCGGCTATAAGAGGCGTAAGCGGAGAAATCATCCGTAATTGAATAATCAGCGGCCAAACGCCAGGACCATGAATCTTGTTTCAGAACATCTTTAACCAGCGCGCTATTGCCATTTTCGTTTATCGTAGCGCAGCCTCCAACTTCGGTTCCGGCGTCAGGAAAAGCACCGGCTAATGCTATGTTGAAAAAATCAGCGAGGGCACCGTTGCCGCTATCAGCGGAACAACCTTCATAGTCCGCTTTATCATCGGTGTAACGCAGGCCGGTAGTCAAAACCAGGTTTTCGCCAATGGCCCAGTCTGCGCTTGCAAACGCCGCCCATGTGGTTGTCTTTTGGTTTGTCTTGTTCGCAACCCTGTCAAAGCCTCCAAAAGGGGCGGGGGCGGCCCATGTTGCTGCGTCTATTTCAAGAATTTGCGTAGCCACGTTATCGACTTTAGTTTCGCCATAATAAACACCGGCAATCCAGGACACTGTATCCAAATCGCCGGATAGGCGGAATTCCTGGCTGAAGCTCTTAATGTCGCTATCCTGGACGTACCCATCGGCAACCAATCTGCCCGTGTTCACGCCAGCAATATCACCCTGTTTCCATGCATCAGGTACCACTGAGGCTGGCACACCGGGATGACCGCTACGCTCGTAAAAGGAACCATCTTCCTTGAATTTGGCATAGCCTGTCAGCGATTTAAAGACCAGCTCATCATTGATGTCATGGGTCAGATGCAGCGATACGCTGGTATTTTCCATATCGACTTCAGGATCCTTGCCCTCGGTCCAATCAGCATCTTCGGCATCGCCGCCCAACGGGCCTGAAGGCGCGTATTCCTGGAGAAGGCCGGTAGGTCCCCTGTTGGGATCAGAGACAACTTCTTGAAATTGAGGTGCAATGGAGTCAGAGTTATCTTCCCAATACCCCAGACTAAACAGGGCATCTGTATTTTCACCGAGTTGAGCGGCAAGACTTAAACGCAGGGAGAGCTTGTCCTGTTCACCCAATTCGTCATTACGCGTAACGCTCTCTTGCCAACCTTCGCCTGAATCGATCACTTTGGCAGCTAATCGTGCCTGTAGGTTATCGGTGAGAGACCCGGTAACAAAGCCGTCTACGATCAGCGTTTCAAATCTGCCGTAGCTGGCTGAAACTGCGCCTTCGAACTCTTCACTGGGCTTGTTTGCAATATAATTAACCGCGCCACCGGTGGAGTTGCGACCATAAAGAGTGCCTTGAGGGCCCTTAAGCACCTCCACACGCTCTACATCCAACATCGCGCCACGCGTCATAATTGGCAATGCGATGCCAATTTCATCGATATAAACGCCCACAGTTGATGCGGCCTGAGCACTTGCCTCATTAAAGCCAACACCGCGCATTGTATAAACGGGTGCGCCAAGAACTGAATCACTGTAGGCAAAGCCAGGAACGATAGCGGCGAGGTCTGCTGTATCCTCAATGCCCCTTGCGGTCAAAGAATCGCCTGAAAATGCGGTAATCGACATCGGAATATCATTAACGCTTTGCTCACGCTTTTGGGCGGTCACTACCACTTCCTCCAGCATCAGTGACCCGGAGCGATCGGGTGTGTCCTGAGACATTGCAGGGAGTGCGGTACCTGTAATGAGCGCCGCGCTGACGGCGGCGGTCAAAGGTTTTACCCCGTTAAAATATTGCTTTTTGCTTTGGTTATTCATGATATATCTCCTGATGTAAATTATTTTAAGTTAACAATCTTGCGGGTTGATTGGGCGGGGCGGCACAGTTCCCCGAGAAAGCAGATTCTTACTCCCAGCTGAGTGCCCGCTCGGATTCTATTTTGCTCTCGTCCACATCGATGCCTATCCCGGGTACTTCTGGGGGGGTGAAATAGCCGTCGACCGGTATAAGTGGGTTCGCCAGAAAATGCTGCGTCATTTGCCTGAAGGCGATCAGGTCTTCCATCATGGGTGCGAGCGTTGCGTTCTGGGCGAAAGACACATGTGCATTGATGTGGCTTGAACAACCGTGCGGAATCACTGGTACGTCGTAGGTGGAAGCCAGCGTGTAGATTTTCATCAATTCGCTAATGCCACCAGCCCACACAGTATCCATCTGGTAGATATCGCAGCAGTCATTATCCATCATCGCTTTGGCCCCCCAGCGCGTGAATTCGTGCTCGCCACCAGAAATCTTTACAGGACACTCTCTGCGCAGGCGGGCGTAGCTTTTGGGTAGATCCGTCAGCACGGGTTCCTCGAACCAATGGGGTTCATACTCCTCCATCAGTCGGGCCATTTTGAGGGTGTAAGGGACGTCCCAGCCACTCCAGGCGTCCAGCATGATCTTCATGTCGGGGCCACCGGCCTCGCGAATGGTTTTTATCAGCTCGACGTTCTTGCGTTCACCTTCCGGGCCGTCTGTAGGTCCTTCGCTGACGAACCACTTGGTGGCGGTATATCCATCGGCGCGAAACTGTTTGACCTTTTCGTAAACCTTTTCAAGGTCGAGAGAGAAGCCAACGGTGCTGGCATAGGCGGGAATCTTCTGTTGTACCGGGCCACCCAAAAGTCTGCAAACAGGCAGGCCAAGGGCTTTGCCTTTGATGTCCCACAGCGCGATATCGACATAGCTGATGGCGTGCATGTGATAGCCCTTGCGCCCATGCGGTGAGGAACGGTACATCTGGTCCCAGACAAGCTCGGTGGCGAAAGGATCCTTACCTAAAAGCAGCGGCTTGAGCTGAGCTTCGATATAGACACAGGGTATGGTCCAGTTTATGGGCCCCGCGATGCCTGTGATGCCTTCGTCTGTGTCGATTTCTACAAAGACACCTTTGACCTCATGGGTGTCGCCGTCGCCAATGAATTTCCAGGCCCTATACAGGTCCCTGCCGGTTCGAGCTTTGGCCTCGGGATAGATATCCATTGGACTGCGCTGGCGCTCTTGCCATAAATCGTCTGTGTATTGCGCGGTACCCGTCAGTTCGCGGATACGAACATCTACAATTTTCATGCTTTTATCTCTTTTGTAGGGGTAAGGGTACGATATGCCAGGCCTAATATTCAGTCCAATTCCAATTACTTTTCAATATGAAAGATTTTGCGAATGATGTCGGTGTCCCTGTGGAGTACGCGGAGGCTCTGGATTACGCTATGAGATCCCCGGAATCTGAGGGTTATACTCTGGGGGATCGTCGATATATAAAGATAAGAACCGCAGATATAAGCAGCTGGAGGGCACCGTACAATATAAGGGTGAATAGCACCGTGTTTCCAAGCTGTGCAGTTTCCACGACAGCTGCAGGGAAGATAGAGGCTTTGATCAGAACACCCAGATTTATGTTCCGTACAATAACTTCGAACTCGATTGCGGTGGAATCCGGCCGGGATAAACGCGCCAGCCTGGGAGTCAGATAACCAACAGCAGACAGGAATACAGTAAACAGCGCTACCAGCAGCATATTGTTATAGCCAAATGTGGCCATATTCAATCGACCAGCCATGGCGGAGCCAACCACAATTGCAATGATGCCCAGCAAAGACCCGCGAATACTCCATTTGGACAGGCTGGGGGCGCTGCGTGGGTATAAATGTAAAAATATCATGCCGATTCCAAGCGGCAGCAGCAAAGTAAGCGCGATTTCTTTCATTATCTGCCCTTTGGGCATGGTGAAATCGGCCGGCAGATATTGGCTTATCATTAACGAGAGAATCAAGGGTGTGGTTACCAGACACGCTATGGTGGTGACACCGGTAATACTGATCGACAGGGCGGCATTACCGCGGGCAACAAAGGTAAAAATATTGGAAGTGGTGCCACCCGGGATGGCGGCTATCAAGGCGATACCTACGGCCAGCCCGTCGTGCACGCCCAGTAAGCGCAAAAAGATAAAGGCAGCCAGGGGCACGGCCACCAGCTGTATCGCTGTGCCCACCGACATGGCGAGGGGTTCAAGCACCACGTCGCGAAAATCTTTTGCGGTCAGGGTGGCCCCCATGCCCAGCATTGCCAGAATAAGCTGGCTGGCTGCAAACCAGTATTCGTGCCTTACATAAAAATCAGCCATATTAGGCTCCTACCTAGTTGACACAAAAATCGCCCCCTCCAGCGACGGCCGGTCAAAATATCATATTTCGATAACGAAATATATGTGATATCGTCGAAATACATTTTGCTGGCGGGTGTGACGATCCGGCCCAAGGGGATGAATCCCATGAAGTCACGCATCAGAGCGCTAGTCGGCGTTATAGCCGCAACAGTTGTCATCTCGGTAAGCAGCGCCGAGGAGTACGACCTGGTCATCAACAACGGCCGGGTTATGGACGCTGAGACCAGGTATGACAGTATTGCCAATGTGGGTATCAGTGCCGGCCGGATCGCCGTTATCACCCAGGACAAGATCAGCGGCAAGCAGGCCATCGATGCCACAGGCCATGTGGTCGCACCGGGGTTTATCGACACCCACTGGCACTATGACCGGCCCTGGTCAAACAAGCTCGCCCTGCGCGACGGACGGACCAGCGTTATGGACCTAGAGGTCGGCACCAATGGTCCTTATATCGATCAGTGGTACAGGTCGCGGGCAGGGAGTAACCAGGTTAACAACGGACAGGCCGTTGCCCACGAGCTTGCCCGTTCCACGGTTCTCAATGGCTTCGAGGGCGCCCAGGATACACGCTCAGTTGTTGATGCCCGCGCTGCAGGAACGGGGTGGTGTTGCCGGAGGCCGACTCTGGAAGGCCCAACAAATATTTGATGGTTAGTGCATTTATTGTGAACGCTCTGGCAGCATCCACACTATTAGCCCAGGACTATGATCTTGTCATCACGGGTGGCAGTGTCATCGATCCCCAAATACAGTTTGACGGTATTGCCAATGTCGGCATCTCAGGCGGCCGCATTGCGACGATCAGCGAAGACCTTTCAGGGCGCCGAGACTGTGGATGCCACTGGCCATATCGTGGCGCCGGGCTTTATTGACACCCATTTCCACTGGCAGGCGACCATCGGCTACCGGATCGACTTGCGCGACGGCCTGACCAGCAGTATGGATATGGAGTTGGGCTGTGCGGGTTCCTATATTGCGGTCTGGTACAAGGCACGGGAAGGCGTGACTCAGGCCAATTATGGCTGCCGGGCTAGTCACAAATTTGCTCGCGCGATGGTGATCGACGGGTCAGTGGCGATTATTTGCTAGACGGCCCCGCAGGCGTTTTTGAAACTTGGAAGAAAAATGGCTGGAGCGTGCAGCGTCCAACTCTGGAACAGGGCAACGCAATTCTTGCAGAAATTGATAAGGGCTTGCAGGCTGGCGCACCTGGCATTGGCAGCACTGTTGGGTATATGAGGGACGGCGTATCTTCACGCGAGATGTACGAGGTGCAAAAAGTCGGGGCACGGTATGGCCGCCCCACCGGCGCGCATACACGCTATACGCTCGGCACCGACACAACGGAGAATAACGGCGCGCAAGAACTTGTCGCCAACGCCCTGGCGCTCAATGCGCCGGCGATATCGCTAAATGGTATGCAGATGCTGAGGGTAAAACCCAGAGCAACTACGGTATGGTAGTGCTCGCAACTCTCGCTCGTGTATCGGTGTTGGACGGTCCTGAAATAGCGGCTCTTGGTAATGACATGGGTGGCCTGTTTTCTCATACGGTAGGTGCCGTCGCCGCAAAGCTGTCCTCTCCCGCCTTTAGCCGGGCTCTCAACTCGTCAAGCCTGGCTTCATCCTCCTCCAGCTTTCGAAGTCCGGCGCGGACTGATTCACTGACAGACTGAAAGCGCCCCTGTTTTATCTTGCTGGAGATGAACGCTTCAAAACGATCACCGGGCGTGACGGAAGTGCTTCTGGCCATGTGCTTGTACCTGAAAATAGATGTATTACATATCGGTCTGAGTCTTAGCGGAAATGTTAGATCTGCTATGGAACCTGTTCCGACAACTTCCGACATCATCGTGCTTAGTGGTGCTCTGTCGTGCCTGGTTGGCAACGTGCGTGGCCAAATAAAGCTTTTTAAAACAATATGTTAAAATCAATTTAACCTGTACACGACAGATTTACATGGACTTTACCGGGCGGACAAACAAACACCCGGCCAATACCGGATCTCCGCTGCGATAAATCAGGACGGTCTCGTGTACGCCAGTGAGAATTTCGTGATTGGCGTGCAGGATTTCCTCTTCGGCCAGAATTTGAAGTGATCTCAGAAATAAAATGGCGAACAGCTACCCTGAAAAAACGTAAAACTGATGACCCACTGGCGCAATGGCACGGCGGCATTGTCTCCTTGGCCATCGGGGCAGTAGTCTTAACCCTGCGCATATCGCTGCGAGCTTCAGTCGGAGGGCATAGGTATACCATCCGCAAACAGGACAAATCCCTCTGTATTATCGATGCGCAGCTGCCGCACGGCGCAGTAGGCTTCCGAGTTGTACCAATTCCGTGCCGCCTCCTTGCTGGGAAAGCGAACCACAATCGAGACGGCGGCCGGCTCGCCCTCAACTGATTCACTCGTAAAATCCGCGATGACCAGCTCACCTCCGAAAGGCGCCAGGGTAGGGGCAACCGACGTTGGATACTCAGCGTAGCCCTCGGGGCCTGTGATGTTGTAATTGGCGATCAAATAGGCGGACATCGTGTATTCTCCGGGTGCTGTCTGGCTGCGTGAGTGCGTGGCATTGAAGGCTCGTGGCAAACACCGCCCTCATTGCGCGCGCTGCGGGGATCGAATTTATGTAAGACCCAGCATGCCACAATACGGGCAGAGACGCGGGATCGTGGCGAACGTATTGTGGTGAGAATGCCATTCGCGGCTGCGATTCCGGCCTCGCGTCGCCGCGGGGTCACCCGCAGCCCAGCCGTAAGTGCGGCGAGAAATAAGCTTGTATCGCTGTCTACTGCTATTCTTGTGCACTGCGCCGAGGCCCCGATATGACCAGCACACCGCCTGCCCGCGACAACGAATACCTGACCACACTTGAGCGGGGTTTTTCGGTGCTGCGCTCTTTTTCCCGCGAGCGCCCGGAGATGACCTTGAGCGAGGTGGCCGCACTTCAGGTAGGCTTCGAATTCCCGTTGAACATGGTCGGGCAGGGATTGGCCCTACTGGGCCAGTTGGTTCACCAGAGCAGGGTAGTGCGCCTCAATGAGCTGATAGAGAAGAGTCTGCTCGGGTTGATTATGCTCGTAGGCAGTTCTATCAAGTCCTTCCTTGCCCTGTGCCAACATGGTGGTTCCTCCTTGGGTCTGCATCGTGCGCAACGAACCAGATTGGGGCAGCGGCTTGAGGAATGCCACGTCCAAGCGTTCAGTGAAACCGCCATAGGAAATCAGATCTGTCCGGTGTATTGCTGAGTGCGTCTCCCATTTGCAGCGCCGCCGTCCACCAGGAACTTGGCCAGGTGCGTATGCGCCTAGGGCCTCAAGAAAAAGCTCGAAAGTAAATGGCGAAGGCGGCTGCGCTCGAGCGCGCAGCGGGATAAGATTAACCTTGAACGTTAGATATGTGGAGACGATTCGATGCGCGCATGGCACCTGACATCTTTTGGACTGGCAAGCATGGAGCAGGTGGATATTCCACAGCCCGAACCCGGTACCCATGAGGTACTCGTGCGGTTTGAGGCAGCTAGCGTCAATCCGCGGGATAGCCAGATTATTGCGGGGCAGCTCACGCCCAACGTCCCGTTCCCGCTGGTGCCCCTGTCTGACGGCGCCGGGACGGTGGTCGCCGTGGGTGATGGCGTCACGCGCTTCGCAGCTGACGATCTCGTCGCTCCCAGCTTTTTCCCCAACTGGATAGAGGGCGAAGCACTGTTGGATGAGCGCAGCGTCTCTAGCGGTCTGGAAGCCCCGGGTGTACTGCGCGAATACGGTGTTTATCCGGAGTCCGCTCTGGTCAAAGGTGCGGCGCATCTAAGCGCAGCTGAGCTGGCCTGCTATCCCTGTGCTGGTTTGACCGCCTGGACCTCGCTGGTGGAGAAGTCGGAGGTCGGGCCCGGCGACTGGGTTTTGATCCTGGGCACGGGCGGAGTCGCCATGGCGTCGCTGCAGCTTACTCAGGCATTGGGCGCCCGGTCTATCGTGCTGTCGTCCAGTGATGAGCGCCTCTCAGATGCACGGGAACTGGGTGCTGACGAAACCATTAATTACCGGCAGACGCCGGAGTGGGGCCCGGTGGTTCATGAAATCGCTGGTCGCGGTGTGGATGCGGTCATCGAGATCGGTGGCACCGGTACACTGCCGCAATCCCTTGGCGCTATTCGCCACGGTGGCCACATCAATATCATTGGTTATATGGCCGGTGCGACCATGGATACGACGGTGTTCCCGCTTATCATTCGTAACGCTAACCTTCATGGTATCGGGACCGGCCATCGCAAGGGCTTTGAGGCCATGATGGGTTTTGTCGAGGAGAAAACATTGCGCCCTGTCATCAGTCGGCGCTATGCGTTCGGTGAAGCACCCCGCGCTTTAAGTGATCTGGACCGTGGCGGCTTCCTCGGCAAGCTGGTGATCGATTACGCCCAGGACTGAATAGGGCCAGATCGATAGAGCTGGGCACCTGGGGCCTTATCCCTTCCCGGCTGTGTTTCCGGCGCCAAGGGCCCGTTTGCGAGCGAGGCCTGCCTCGGACCAGACATCGCGGGAACGGTAGTAGCCCTTGAACGCTTTTCCCTGAACTGTCAGCCAGGGTGGCTGGTGCGCCGTAAAAATATGGACATCTGGCGGCATGGTGGAGGGGTCGTCCAATGTACCGACGCGAAGAAACGCCACTTTTTCGCCAATGCCTGCAAACGCGTAATGACTCCAGAGCGCTGTGTGACACTCGCCACAACGTGCTACTCGCTGGCCCTTGCCAGAGGCCGTTGGGATTTGACAATGCGCGAGCTCACCCTGCGACAGATCAATTCTGTCTCGCTCGATCAAACCGTTAATAACGAAGGCAGAGCCAGCTTCGCGTTGACACCAACTGCAGTGACAGCAGTGAACGATCATGGCGGGAGCTTGCACCTTATAGCGCACGGCGCCGCAGATGCAGCCTCCCTCCAGGGTACGTTCGACAGGGGTGCACTGTGCAGAGTCGCCCTCTACAGTAGTGCCGGCAGCACTACGCATTCGCTTGTTCATACTCTCGCATCGATAACACTGTTAAACGGTATGCCGGCCATTACATGGGCCTCCTCAAGTTTTATGGTATGGCTCTGGGAAGCTCGGCGCACAACTGCTCGACGATCTGTGCAGCGGGTAAAACATCATTGATCCGGCTGGCGCCCATGCCGGCGTAGAGCGCCATATTGAGAAGTTCGCCTTTGCTTGTGTCTACCGGTGAGGCGATGTGATAGAGCGGCACTTCCCAGCCCGACTCCGTGGTGGCGACGATGCTGTTTTCTCCCGGCCTGTTGCCGGGCTGAGGGCAGCCTGCTGCTTCCCACCGGTCCAGGGTGGCATTGCGCAATACCCGTGAATTTGAATGGGGCCAGCCCCCGTCGAAGCAGCAGGTATAGGCAGTGGCATCGCTGCCCGCATCAATGATCGCCTGCTGGTAGGCCGGGTGTGCACGGCTCTCAAGGGCGTTAACAAACCGCGTGCCCAGTGAAGCGGCGGTTGCGCCGGCAGCTATTGTTGTGGCGACGTCCCGGGCGGTCGCCATCCCGCCTGCCGCAATAACTGGTAGGTCGGTAAGCGCAATGACTTGTTGCAACAGCAGTGCCAGGCCCGTGGTGGACTGGACATGGCCGCCCGCCTCAAGTCCCTGGCAGATCAGGAAGTCGGCACCGGCGGCGAGCGCCTGCTGCGCTGCCGCGAGCGACCCAACCTGAATGCCCAGTGCGGCATCTGAGGTCTTAATCAGTTCAATCGCCTGATCTGACATGCCCCAGGAGAGCACTACGGCCGGTAGACCGGCTTCCAACGCTGCAACCAAAGAGACCGGTTCGAAAGAGAGGGCAAAATTGGCCGTGAAGAGCCCGCGGGTGTTCTCGTTCATATACCGTACTGTTTGCGCAGCTTCTTCAGGACTGCTCCAGGTCAGTGCCAGTGACCCGATGCCACCGGCGTTGGCGACCGCCAGGGCCAACTCGGTAGAGCAGGCACTGCCGATTGGCGCCTGCATAATCGGTCTTTCAAGTCTTTCGAACAGCGTTGCCATCGTTTTGCCGCCTTTGGTGTTGTTATGTCTGGTTGTCAGTTTAGGTACCTCTGAGCTATAAATAAAATTGTGTTTAGCTATACAAGATATAGAAATGACAAATATCAGGAAAGTAGACCTGAACCTCTTACGCGCGCTGAGTATTCTGTTGGAAGAGCGCAGTGTCTCGCGCAGTGCCAGACGGCTTAACCTCACCCAGCCGACGGTGAGTAATATGTTGGCTCGACTGCGGGAACTGTTCGCCGACCCCTTGTTCACCCGCACCCGGCATGGATTGGTGCCCACCAGTCGGGCGCTGAGCCTGGAGCCAGAGCTAAGACATATTCTGGATTCTGTAGACTCGCTGGTCGCTCCCCGGGTTTTTGATCCGACAACGAGTGACGCGACCGTGACCCTGAGTTCCAATGACTATATGCAATTTGTGCTGTTGTTACCTGCGATACTTGCGATGGGAGAAAAAGCCCCGAATATGCGCTTTGCGGTGCGTCAGGCGGAGATCGAGGGCCTGGTAGATCTGATGGACAAAGGGGCAATCGATATCGCGCTGACCATTCCGGCGTTTTCTGATGCGCGTTTACGAGCGCAGCACCTGTACAGCGAGCACTATGTGGTGGTGTTTCGAAAGGGACATCCATTGGCAACACGGGGCATCACCCTCAAAAGATTCCTGCACTATGATCATGCGATCGTGTCGCCCACTGCAGGCCACTTCCACGGGCCTACGGACGAGGCGCTGGCGGCCCGGGGTCTTCAGCGACGCGTGACTATGTCAGTCTCCAGTTTTTATTCGCTGATCGAGGTCGTGTCTGGCAGCGACCGTCTGGCCCTGATACCCAGTCGGCTCTACCAGCGGTTTTCTGATCGCCTCACTATGGCACTACCGCCATTGGACGTGCCGGGCTTTGAGGCAATCGCGGCCTGGAGTAGCAGAACGCATGCCGACCCGGCGCGGCCAGTGGGTCGTGGAAAAGTTACAACAGCAGGCGATGCTGAGTTAACGGGTTCGCTGTTGCGTTCGTATTCTGAATCCGGGTATCGACAACTTATCTGCTTTAGAACCTTGGATTCTTTTCCTCAATCTCAGGCCGCTGCCTTCCGCAACTCTGCAAACGCACGCACCCTCAGGTCACGATAGTGCTGAGCACGTGCCAGGTGCCTACCCAAATTGAAGAGATTCTGAACAACACCAAGCGCAGCAAGTCGTTGGGGCACATGCTGCAGCTCACAACTTATTCAGTCTGGTTAGGCAGCATGTAAGAGCTCAACATCATTGGAATCCGAGGATAGCTGCGTCCAGTCAATGGAGTAGGGCATTAGCCTGAGATCCTGGGGCAGAATTCCTGGGTCTGGGGGAATTAACTTGTCGATACCCTCGAATTCCTGGTGAACATGGTCGGGCAGGGGTTGCCCTGCTGGGTCAGTTGGTCCACCAGAGCAGGATAGTGCGCCTCGATGAGCTGACCGAGAGCTTATGCTTCGCCGATATGGTATCGGCCGCAGCGCGCCCGCTACCCAGTCATTCCATTGACGCCGCGCTGTAAAACCGGACGATCAAAGCCCTCGTAGCTTTTTGGCCGAAAGGTCCCTCGTCCGAAGGGGCCCTTTGATCCAGTTTTTCTCATTTTCGCCGATCCTCGTGACGATCTGAAGCGATCCGCCGGGATAGCTGTTAACCGTCGTACGACCAGTGCGGTTCTGGGTCGCCTGCGATATTTTTGGCTGAAACTTGGCAAATCCAAAGTATGCGTGCAGCGCGCCGTTTGTGGGAATGTTCATCACATAGGTTCGACCCAGGTCGCCCCAGTCGTCACTGATGGCCCAGCGCTGGCTAACCTCCCTTATCAGGCGCAATCCGTATGGCCCGTCGACCGCGCTGGTCTCGAGAATTTCTTCAAGT
Organism: uncultured Gammaproteobacteria bacterium; assembly: GCA_963840725.1. Lineage (GTDB taxonomy): Bacteria > Pseudomonadota > Gammaproteobacteria > Pseudomonadales > Halieaceae > CAVWDU01. The sequence goes on from CAWIZY010000009.1 coordinate 17,080, forward strand.
TCACTGCAGTACATCCAATAGGACCGATGCAACCCGCACTTCGGGTCGACAGGGCCGAAAGAGGCCTGGTGTCCCCGCGTTGAATCGGTGAAGCGCACCAGGCGTAGCGGACCTTCAAGCAAGGTATGTCTCAATACACTGTTGAAAGACTTCATCTCTTCCGGAGTGGGGTTGAAAAACGTGGGCATGTTGGCGCTTCCTCTGCCGGCTGACATCGCACCGCTCAATCAACCACAATGGCTGGCTGATTTTGGTGAAAATTTAGTATAACCGCAAATTCCGGTGCCAGATTCAGACGGCGTTAACCCGTCAACCGGCGTTAGCCGGGACGTTAGCCGGGACACCCACCAAACGTTAACCGGCGTTAACCGCGTTAACCGGGACACCCACCACGGCGTTAACCGGGACACCCACCATCGTAGGACGTTAACCGGCGTTAACCGGGACACCCACCATCGTTAACCGGGAGGGGACGTTGACCAGCGTTGACCAGGACACCCACCATAACGCGATAGCATGAAGCTAGTTAAACATTGAGGTGGGTGTCCCGCTTACTCTCGCCGCTTACTCTCTTGAGGTGGGTGTCCAGCTTACTCCCCTGAGGTGGGTGTCCAGTTTACTCCTGAGGTGGGTGTCCAGTTTACTCCCTTGAGGTTAGTGTCCCTCTTACTCTGTTGAGGTGGGTGTCCAGCTTACTCCCCCCCTCTTACTCTGTTGAGGTGGGTGTCCAGCTTACTCCCCAGCTTACTCTAGTCGATAATTTTGGTTTTCACGTGGTCGCCCGTCATCCACTGGTTGCGCAGCTGGCCGCTTGGCATGGGCTGACGGCAGGACCGCTCTGCTTATTCGGCGCGTAGCGCCTCTACGGGGTCCAGTCGGGCTGCACGACGTGCCGGCAGCACGCCCGCCAGGAGTCCTATGGCGATGGCGATAGACTCGGCGAGCACCACATAGAACATGGAGGTCTGCACCGGCAGGGCGGGCACCAGCAGGTGCAGTAGGCGGCCGAGTCCCAGGCCCAGAGTCAGGCCGGCGAATCCCCCCATGGCGGCGAGCACGATGGCTTCGCCGAGAAATAGCGAGAGCACCTGGGATTGCCTGGCCCCGAGGGCCCGGAGCAGGCCGATCTCGCCAGTGCGCTCGTTCACGGCAATGGTCATGATGGTAACGATGCCGATGGCGCCGACCAGCAGTGAAATCCCGCCAATGGCGGCGACGGCGAAGGTGAGCACGTCGAGGACGCCGCCGAGCACGTCCAGCATCTGCTGCTGGGTGGTGATGGTCACGTCGTCCCGCCCGTGGCGCGCGCTGAGGGCGCGGCGGATGCCCGCGACAACCTTGTCCACGGCCGCGCCCTCTTCGTACATGACATCAATCTCGATGAGCCCCTCGACATTGAACAGGCTCATGGCACGCGCGGCCGGAATGTAGACGGTATCGTCGAGGTCGAAACCCAGTACAGTACCCTTGGACTCCATGACCCCCGCTATGCGGAAGCGGCTGCCGGAAATGGTGATGAGCTTCCCCAGGGGATTGCTGTCTCCGAACAGCTCGTCGCGCATCTTGCTGCCAAGGACGGCAAAGGCGCGCGGCGCCGTGGGGTCGTCCCGCGGCAGGAAACGACCGATACTCACCATCATCCGGAAGGCCTCGGGCATGTCCGGACCGGCGCCGTAGACCGTGGTGCGCCGCCTGCGATTGCCGTACTCGACCTCTGCATTGCCCTGCACGAAGGGCACGACCGCGCGGGCGAAGGGCAGCCTTTCCAGCGCGACCGCGTCCTCTATGGTCAGGGGGCGCTCGGTGCCGAACACGCCCATGCTGGTGCCGGCGGTGGTTGCCTTGCCCGGGTTGATCGCCACCAGTGTGGTTCCGAACTGGGTGAACTGCGCCATGACGTACTGGTGAAGTCCCTCGCCAATGGAGGTGAGCAGCACGACCGCGGCGATACCCACGGCAATGCCCAGGGCGGTGAGCAGGCTGCGCACGCGGTGCGCGATGAGCGAGCTGCCAGTGAGGGTGAGAAAGTCCCTGGTCCTCAACGCGGCTACCTCCGTGACAGTGCTGACACCGGGATCGAGTCGAGCGGCATTGCGGGCTGGCAACACGCTGAACAACACACCGGTAAGCATGGCGAGGCTAAGCACCACCGCCACCACCCAGGACGGGGCATAGGCTGGCAGGATGGGCAGCGTGCTGCGAATCACGAGCGCACCGGCCTGCCCGAGCGCCAGCCCCAGCAGCGCGCCGATGAAGGACAGCATGGTAGCCTCGGCGAGGATCAACAGCAGGATCTGTCGCGGCGTTGCGCCGATGGCCTTGAGCAGGCCGATCTCGGCGGTACGCTCCGATACGGCCACGAGCATGACGTTCATGATGAGAATGCCGGCCACCGCCAGACTGATGGCGGCGATGCCACCGACTGCCAGGGTGAGCGCGCCGAGAATATCGTCAAAGGTGGAGAGCACGGCGTCCTGGGTGACCACGGTCACGTCCTTCTCACCCTGGTGTCGAGCCTGGATGGTGTCCTCTACGAAGTGCCGCACCGGCTCGATCGCCTCGCGGCTACGCGCCTCGACCAGCACCCGGAACAGCGACTGGGTGTTGAGCAGCTGTTGCGCCGCGGCGACGGGAATGACCAGGATCTCCTCCACATCGACGCCGATGGACCGACCCTCGGAGCCCAGGATGCCGATGACGCGGAAGCGGCGATCTCCCACGCGTATCCATTCACCGAGGGCGCGCTCAGACCCGAACAGTTCGTCGCGCAGCTTGCTGCCGATGACGGCGACCGACGCCGCGCGATCGATGTCCCCCGGGGGCAGAAAGCTGCCCTGGGCCATGCGCCAGTGACGTATGGCCAGCAGTTCGTGGGTCGATCCCAGCGTGACCACATCCCTGGAGCGGGCGCCGCGGCTGACCGCCACTGAGCCCACGTTCAGCGGCGCCACACGACGCACCAGGCCGCTGCGGGTCAGGGACATCGCGTCGTCCAGAGTCAGGTCGCGGGGGGTTTCGCCAAACATGGCTCCGGGATTGACGCCCGCCGTTTCCGAGCGCCCGGGGAATACGATCACCAGGTTGGTGCCCAGGGACGCGAATTCGCCGGTAACATAACCGCGTGCCCCTTCGCCGAGAGCCGTGAGCACCACTACGGAAGCCACACCGATGGACATGGCGATGAGCATCAGCAGGGTGCGGGCTGGGTAGCCCGACAGCGCGCGCCAGGAAAAGCGAAGTACGTCAGGGCTATGCAGACTCACGCGCAGACCTGCTCTGGTCGCTGGTGATGCGGCCGTCCACCATGTGCAGTTGACGCGCTGCGCGTTCGCCCATGTCCGGATCGTGGGTCACCATGATCAGGGTGATTCCGGCGTCCACCAGGCCTTCGAGTATGCGAATCACGTCGCCACCGGACTTGTGATCGAGATTGCCCGTGGGTTCATCGGCCAGCAGCACCCTTGGAGCGCTGATGGTTGCCCTGGCGATGGCGACTCGCTGGCGCTGTCCGCCCGAAAGCTGCTCCGGCTTGTGGTGCCCGCGATCCTGGATACCCAGCTCCGTGAGAGCCGCGGTGACGCGGCGCCGCCGCTCCTCCGGCGGAATACCGGCGAGGATCAGCGGCAGTTCGACGTTCTCCTCTGCGGTGAGCCGCGGCACGAGGTGAAACATCTGAAACACGAAGCCGATGTCCCGGTTACGCACGTTGGCCTGTTCGATGTCGCTGAGCGCGGTGACGTCCTGGCCGTTGAGCGCATAGCTCCCCGCCGTGGGCCGGTCCAGCAGCCCGATGAGATTCAATAGCGTGGACTTGCCTGAACCGGACGGGCCCATGATCGAAACGTACTCGCCGGCGCCGATGTGCAGGCTGACTCTGTCCAGGGCCTTGACCAGTTGGTCGCCGACCAGGAAGTGCCGATCGATGTCGGTGAGCTCAATCATCGCCTTCGGCCCGCGTGCTGCCGCTCACCAATGCACCGGGCTCGACGCCCTCCCGGTCGACCGACAGCAGGAGACGTTCGCCCGGCCGCAGGCCTTCTGTCACCTCCGTCCAGGCCCAGTTCGAGAGGCCGGTGCTGATCTCACGCTCCTCGACGCGGTTGTCGGTATCCAGCAGGAACACCCGGTCGCCTTCCCGGATAGCCTCGGTGGGTATACGCAGCACGTCGCGACGCTCCTCGAGGATCACCTCGATGTCCGCGCTGTAGCCTGGCAACATGCAATCGCAGTCCGCGGCCTCGACGAACTCGACCTCCACGTCGACAGTGCGCGCCTGCTTTTCGAGGTCGAGCACATAGGGCGCAACGCGGCGCACGCGCCCGGCGAACACCTGATCCGGGAACGCGTCCAGGGAGATGCGTGCCGCCATGCCGATGCGGATGCCCGGGGCGTCGACCTCGTCGATGGGAGCCGAGACGTACAGGCAGCTGATGTCCATGAGATCCACGGCCGGAGGCGTGGGTATCCCCACCGGCGATGGCGTGACAAATTCACCCACCTCGCCGTTCACCTCGGCCACCACTCCGGGGAAAGGGGCGCGCAGGCGAGTCTGATCCAGGGCGGCCCGGGCGACATCCAGGCGCGCCTGGCTCACGCCCACCGCTGACAGTGCGGCGTTGCAGGCGGCCTCCTGCGCCAGGGCATCGCTCTCGGCCTTGTCGATCGCTTCCTCGGATGCGAGGTTCTTGGCCTTGAGCTTGCGCTGGCGATCGGCCTCGCGCTTGGCCAGCTCGGCGACGATACAGGCCTGCTCCCACTTGGCCTCGGTGGACCTCAGCTCGCTTTCCCCGAGCGCCACCTGCGCCAGCAGGTCCTCATTCCAGAACTCCATGAGTATCTGGTTCTTCTCGACCGAGTCGCCCTCGGCTACCGGCATGCGGGCAATCTGACCGCCCAGGCGCGGTGAGATGCCCGCGCGACGGCAGGCTTCTATGGTGCCGGCCCGGGTATTCGCGACCGTGTCCTGCACCATGCCCTGCGCCACATCCTGTACCAGCACTTCTACGGGGTCTGGTCGGGTGACCCACCACAGCACCAGGACGAGCAGCACGACGAACAGCAGCGGGTAGACGAAAAGCTTGCTCCTTGGGTCGAACATCTGTTGGGACTCGTGTTGCGCCTGTCGGGCGATTCCGTGGAGTCTGCTACGAAACCGATGGACCAGCCCTGAAACAGATCAACAAAACCGGGGTTAGAAACCAGAAACGGAGCTCGCAAACCAGATTCGCTGCGTGGTTCAACGTACCTCGCCTGCGATGATGCCGCGCACAGCTGGGAGATCTTCAATATCTCGGTGGCCCGGATAGAGCATTGCGCACTACGAAAAAAATGCTTGTGGCGACAACGTAACGCCGAGCTATTTCCAGAGGCCCTACTGCACCGTGGCGCACGGTAGTGCAGTCTGCAACGAGCGCACCAAAAAATACAGTTAAAACGTTAGATTCCGAAAGCGCGTAGTTATGGCCGGTTCACTCCCGTAACGGTTAAGGCGCGGTGCACGCCCGGGCCGTATCGATGTGACCCACGATGCCTCGGGTCGTGGCCTCGTCGGTCTGCAGCTGTTCTGCTCGTTCTCTCAGTACAGCTCGACCCGGCAGCACTGCGTCGGAGAGGAGCAGCACATCGTTGAGGCTGGGCTCACTGCGCAGGTGCAGGCAGGATTTGAAAAAACCCGTCAGTTTGTCGATGAGTCTGCTGGCCTCGTCTTCGCTGGTGATCGCGATGTTGACCACTGCGACGCCTCCCGTCGAGAGACTGGCATGGACGTCGCCCAGGAACACGTGGGTGACCAGTGCATCGGGTAGGTCATCTGCGTCGTACGCATCCAGAAGAATATAATCGTAACCCTCTCGCGGCTGCTTGACGAAGTCGACCGCATCCACGACGTGAACCTGCAGTCGGTCCTCTGCCTTCAGGTCGAAGTACTCTTTGGCAATGCGGGCGACGACCGGGTCGATTTCGACGGCATCGATCTGTACTTCAGGAAAGAGCGCGCGGATGAAGCTTGGGAAGGCGCCGCCGCCAAGGCCGATGACCAACATGCGCTTTAGGGACACGGGTACGCCGAGGCCGACAGCGGCGCTGCGCAGGTAAGGCATCGGCAGCTGCTCGGGCTTGCCGGGTTTAATCCGACTCTGGTCCCTACCGTCCGCGTCGCCGAAGCGCATGACGCGAAGGCCGCCTTCGTCAACCACCAGGACACGGCGATTGAATTCGCTGGGGGCGGTGTGAACGATCCTGGCTGGAGTCGGAGCGCTGAGCGATGCCTCCGCAGGCGCTATCGCGTGAGCGCAATCCAGCGCAGCCCAGGCTGGCTGGCCCAGAGCGAGTAGCAGGCCCAGTCGAGAAGTGGCAAGCCGTCCTGGCATGACGTTCGGTCTGCGGCAGCGAACACATCCGTGCCCACGACCCGCGAACAGATCAGATCGTCGCCGCCATCCAGCTTGCCTGGTTGATCGCGGCCTTCGCATCCAGTTCCAGGGCCTCATAAGCACCGCCCGCCAGTTCCGATGTCAATCCTCGAGCCTGCAACGATTCGTGGAGCTCCCGCAGCGGTTCCTGGCCCGCACAGATGATGATAGTGTCCACTTCCAGGGTCTTTGGCTCGTTGTTGATCAGCGCATGCAGGCCGCGGTCGTCGATGCGCTCATACTGCACCGAATTGACCATGTGCACACCGCGGCGGGATAGCGTCAGGCGATGCGTCCAGCCGGTGGTCTTGCCAAGCCCGCGGCCGACCTTGGTGTCCTTGCGCTGCATCAACCAGACTTCCCGGTCCGCGCGCCACACTTCGGGTTCGATGCCGGTCACCCCACCGCGGGGGTATTGTTCAAAGTCGATACCCCATTCGCGGGCAAAGACGTCCACATCCATGGCGCCCGAGGGACCCTCGTGGGTAATGAGTTCGGCCACGTCAAAGCCGATGCCGCCGGCGCCAATGATGGCCACCTTGCTGCCCACGGGTTTGCGGCCGGTTATCGCGTCGATGTAGCCGATGACGCTGGGGTGATCGATGCCGGGGATATCCGGCGTTCGCGGCGATACACCTGTCGCCACGATGGTGTGGTCGAAGCCGCCTTCAGCGATCAGGTTCGCATCCACCCGCGTATCGAGTCGCACCTCTACACCCAACTCGGCAAGCTGGTTCTTGTAATAGCGAAGGGTCTCGTAAAACTCTTCTTTGCCCGGCACACGCTTGGCGAGGTTGAACTGGCCACCGATTTCACCCGCGGCATCAAACAGGGTGACCCGGTGTCCGCGCTCCGCGGCGACCGCCGCATAGGCCAGGCCAGCGGGCCCCGCTCCGACGACGGCGATGTGTATGGGTGCGTCAGTGGGCTCGTAGTTGAGTAGTGTTTCGTGGCAGGCCCTGGGGTTCACCAGGCAGGAGGTGGTCTTCATCTCGAAGGTGTGGTCGAGACAAGCCTGATTGCAGGCGATGCAGGTGTTGATCAGGTCTGCCCGGCCCGTTGCGGCCTTGGTCATGAACTGGCTGTCCGCCAGCATGGGCCTCGCCATGGAGACAAGGTCAGCATCGCCCCTGGTGAGCACTTCCTCTGCGACATCGGGCATGTTGATGCGGTTCGAGGTGATCACCGGAATCGACACTTCCCGGCGCACCCGCGCCGTCACCCGGGTGAAGGCGGCCCGGGGTACCATGGTGGCGATGGTCGGAACCTGGGACTCGTGCCAGGTGAAATGAGTGGAGATCATCGTAGTGCCGGCTTTTTCGAGCTCGCGGGCGAGCAGGGCGACCTCGTCCCAGCTCATGCCTCCCTGGAGCATGTCCATGGCGGCAATGCGGAAGATGACAATGAAGTCTTCTCCGACCGTCTGCCGGACGCGTTTTACTACTTCCAGGGGAAAACGCATGCGGTTCTCGTAACTGCCGCCCCAGCGATCCTTGCGCTGGTTGGTCTTCTCGACCAGGAAGGTAGACAGCAGGTAACCTGCCGAACCGATGATTTCCACGCCGTCGTAACCTGCTGATTGTGCAAGGGCCGCGCAGTGAGCGTGATCTGCAATCTGTTTCTCGATGCCCGCTTCGTCGAGCTCCTTGGGTGAATAGGCGCCGATGCGGGAGCGAATCGCCGAGGGTGCGACCAGTTCCTCGTTATAGGCAAGCGCTCCCATATGCAGGATCTGCATAACGATCATCACATCCGTCGCCGCGGTGTGGACCGCCGAGGTCACCAGGCGGTGGCCGTCGGCTTCTTCTTCCGTGTTCAGCTTGGACGCTGAGAAGGCGGTATTGCCGTTCTCGTCGGTGACCTTGATTCCGCCTTCTTCATTCGGCGAGATGCCTCCGGTAATGATCATGCCGATGCCACCGGTCGCGCGCTCGGCGTAGAAGGCGGCCATGCGTTCAAAGCCGTCGGGCATCTCCTCCAGTCCCGTGTGCATGGAACCCATGATGGTGCGGTTGCGGATCGTGGTGAAACCCAGGTCCAGGGGTTCGAAAAGCCGTGGGTATTGGCTGTATCCGGGGAGGTCTTTTACTGCTTGCATCGGTCTTCCTTTTGCCTGCCAGGGGAGCGGTGAGGCCGGACGCAATCGCGGGTCCGGGGAGAGTGTACCGCTTTCGTCGGGTCACTTGCAGAAGTCTTGTCCGGAGTTCATGGGCTCAATGACCCATCGCGACCGGAGCCAGCGGTGGTTTTTCCGCGCCTGCCGCAGGTAGAACCACATATCAACCAGACACTGGTTCTACCCTGATATCACGGACTGTCAGGCCCTAAGAGCAGTTTGACGCTGTTACTCTAATTTTCTAGCGTTTCCTCGGGTTGTATGTCAGGTCGATAGTTCGAGTACATCGGCTCTGGCTTCAGCTTGTATGGACTCCCGACGGCGGTTGGCCCGTTCCAGTTTCAGGAGGCCGAAGAGGCTCTCAGCGGCGGCGCAATGACGGGCGAGATCAAAGAATCCCGATCTGGTCTACTTCCAGCGACTCTATTAACTACGACGACTTCAGTTGGCAATATTTTGCAGACTACTTACGCTGGCGGGCGGACCGGGCGCGTTTCGGGGCGGTCTTTACTCGCGGCTTCCCCGCAGGCCTGGCCGAAGACTTGCCGCGGGTCTTGGGTGTCGCTTTTGGCCTTGCTTTTGCCTTCTTCCCTGCCGCTTTACCGCCCAGCACCTCCCGCTGCAAGGACTCGAAATAGTAGGCCATGCGCTCCGCCACCAGATCGAGGTCTGGTAGTACATGCTTGTCACCCAGCAGGCCGAAGTCGAGGCTGTTGCCGTGGGACAGAACCGTGGTGTTGAGGTTGATCCCGGGCAAAAAGGCCGAGATCGGGTAGCTCGCCACCATTCTCGAGCCGCACAGGTACATGTCTCCCTCGCCAGGTCCGGGGACATTGGAGACAAGGACGTTGTAGGAGGGCGTAACGAACTGGTCCAGCCGGGTGCGGGACAGCAGCTCCCATAGGGCGAAGATAACCACGCCGTAGTCCATCATGGCCTCGGAGGACAATTGGCTGACCGCCTCCTTGGCAGCGCGGGATGATTCCACCACCTGTTGCAAACGCTGCGGCAAGGAAGCGTCGGGATCACCCAGTTTGACGTTTACCGCCGATACACGGGTCTTGGCGGAGTCGTCGCCCTGGGAACGCAGGGAGACCGGGCACATCGCCACCAGCGGCTCTGTGGGCTTTTCGTGGTGTTGTGCCAGGTAGTCGTTCAGCGCGGCGCCGATAATGGCCAGCACCACCTCATTGACGGTGCAGCCCTTTTTGTGACCGATCGCCTTGATCTTGTCCAGTTCGAAGGTGCAAACTGCGGTGGAGCGGGTCTCCCATTCCACCGTGCGGTTCATGCGAGTGCGGCCGGCGGAAAACGGTATCGCTGCCTTGCCATCTCTCAGCTTGAGCCACTGCATCCCCATGTCGGCAAGGAATCCATAGGCCTGCGCCAGGCCCTTTGCCTGGCTCACCAGCTTTTTCAAGGTGTCGCTGTTGTCCGCACGCTGTGGTCGCTGGGCCCTGCCTGAGCCTCGCGGCTTGTCCGGGTCGAAGGACCAGGTCGGTGTTACCCGGGTATCAGTGGGCGAGGAGGACAGGGAGCCATACATGCGCTTCACCCCGGACATGCCATCGATGTAGGCGTGGTGGATCTTGGTATAGACAGCGAAGCGGTTGCCTTCCAGACCCTCTATCACCTGGCATATCCAGCCGGGCCGCCGCCTGTCCAGCAGGCCGGCGTGCAGGCGCTGTATGACCTCCATCAACTGGTCCTCGGTACCTGGCCCCGGCAGAGCCGAGTGGCGCACGTGGTAACTCATCTCCATGTCATCGACCTCGCGCCACTGGGGCATACCGAAACGGGGGAAGTGAGGCTGATAGTTGAAGGGCGCCACCGCCGGCGCCTGTTTTAACGCCTCGACGAGGTCCAGCAGGTAGTTATCCGGGGCTCCGGGGGGTAACTCGAACACCTGGACCGCCCCGACATGCTTGGGGCTCTGGGCCGACTCGGTCAAAAAGAACATGAGATCCAGTGGGGGAATGGTTTTGCTGGCCATGTCTGTCTCTCCTTCGCTGGCAGCGCCTGCCTGCCCCTGCGTGGTTGGCAAACGTTCGCCGCAACAGGCGCGGGACCGGGTCAGTTACCGTTGTGCGCTTTCGTCTCGCTTGAGCAGGTGCATTGCCAGATCGAGTTGCTCAGCCTTGCCCAAGGGGAACACCGGCATCGGCGACCGGGGTGCGCGCAGCACCTCGATGACAGCTTCGTAGCCCAGTCGCTGTGGCAATCCGAAGTATAGATATCGTCTTGCTTCGCAACCAGTTTTTACCCCTTTCTCCTTCTTTCGACAATAGCGTGCCCGCTCGACTATTGCGGCCAAGTTAACACGAGCGCGTTGCACTCCCCAGCTCGCTCCCGGTAAAGCCAGAACTACAGATCTTCGATCAGATGGCTCTGAAGAAAATACCTACGACAGAGAAGCCTGCGGCTGGTAGGGCTGCTGGTTCTTGTAGAGAGAACACGCGAGAGCACGCAGGACACCCACTTCAATCCTTAACGGCTCAGAACACGCAGGACACCCACTTCAATCCTTAACCGGCTCGATGCTTACTAATTATGGTGGGTGTCCCGTTTAGCGTTTAGCGCTCCTGAAAATATAGAGGCAAGCCGATCTGTCAGGCTGAGCTGCTGCCAGGGCTTGGGACCGCGCAATTGATATTCAGTCAATTCTGAACGAAAGCCCAGAACAGTCCCTGCCATGAGGTTGCCAGTAGCGTCCCGTTTGCGGGCCAACGGCAGTCCGGAAGGACACAGAACTGTGGATTTTTCAGGCAACGACGAGTTGTCTGCCCGCTGCAAATGGTGAGTGATCAGATGCTATCGCGACGAGTGGACAACCGTATCGTTTCGATGTCGCTGTTTCTAAGCGCGGCCTGTACACGCCGCCACATCACGTCGACAGCGGCCTGGATATCGGCCTGGATGCTCCGAAACTCGTCTGTCTCGCGGATGGATTCCAGATAAGGATCCTCATCGAGAGACCAGTTGTTGTTGCGCCCAGGTCCACGAAATCCCTCTTCGAATGCTTGTCGCAGCCGGGCGAGTGCGTCTTCCGTCTTGCCCTGTAAGGCCAGAACCTGAACATCGCGGCAGCCATGACCAGCCGCGCCGAGACGGGGAGTGGTTTCGACAACGCTCAAGATTTCGTCCAGCAGCATTGCCGCACGTTCACTGTCTGGGTTCTTTTTTAACAACAGGTAGGCGTACTTGAGGGCGTTTTGCGCATTTGTTGCCGTGACTTTGAAGTCCGGGTCGGGCAAGTCCGGGTCAAGTCGCAAAGCGTAGTCCAGAGATTTCGCATAGTCACCGATCAACAACGCCGCGTCGGACAGGGGGTTGAGCAAAAACTCTCTCGAGCCCTCGAAGCCCGATTCGGTCAGCCGTTCCCAGGAGACTATTGCCGCCCGATAGTCGCCTGCAAACATCTTCTGGAAGCCGTCAATGATAGGAAACAACACGTGATCTTCGGGCACGGCATCAAGGAGGGCGATCGCCTGCTCTGTTTCACCAAACTGTTGCAAAACGCCGATCAGGCTCTGAGCGGCCAGTGGATCGGTGGTCAGCTCGGTTGACTTGATGGACCAGGCATAGGCTTCATCCAACCGCCCCAGTCCGGCCAGGTGACCAGCCAGATTGTCATAGGCGGTGGGCCAATCGGGATCAACGCGCGCGCTCTCCAGCCATTGTGTCAGCGCCTCGTCGTTACGGCCCATTTTTGCATACAGCAGGGCAAGGTTGGAGCGTGGAATTCGCGCCAGCGGATCAAATTCCAGCGATTTTCTGAAGAGTTCCGCCGCGCCGCCCAGGTCTCCCTGCGCAGTTTTCAGTGAGGCAAACCAGGAATAGGCCTGGGCATGATTTGGACTCAGTTCGATGGCAGTGCGGAACGCAGCCTCGGCCTCCGCGATGTCCCGGTCGCTTAGTTCAAGATGACCCTTCTGTATTTTTAGCAGGCCCAATGAAGCGTAGGCGTCGGCATTCTTGCTGTCGAGCGCCAGTGCCCTGTCCAACGCTTTTTGCGCCAGTTCGAGTGCCTCGGGTTCCGGGATGGCCTTGTGATTAATCATCAGCAACAGAATGCTTTCGGCCAGCCCTGAGTAAGCAAATGAGTAGTCTGGATCCAGATCAATCGCCGCCTGGTACTGCTGCCTGGCCGCCTGTAACGTCTCCAGTCGTCTTTTATAGACGTTATCGCGACCAGCCACCCATAGGCTGTAGGCCTCGAGGTTCTCCGTCGGTATCGCCGACATACGGCCTTTCTCTTCCGGCGTCAGTTGCGCTCTCAACGCATTCGTGATCTCCGCCGAGATTTCACTCTGGATCTGAAAAACGTTCTTCGCTGTTAACTCTCTGTCATAAATTTTGGCCCAGATATGTTCGTCGGTTTGCGCATCGATTAGCTGCACATTGACACGCACGTTGCCACCAGACCTCTGCACCGAGCCTTCAAGGACCGTGTCCACACCGAGTTCGCTGGCGATTTCAGGCAGGTTGCGCGTGGAGTCCCGGTATCTGAGTACCGAGGTGCGCGAAATGACTTTCAGCGCCCTGATATTGGCAAGACCAGTCAGCAGATCGTCGTGGACTCCGTCAGCGAACAATGAATGTTCCGGGTTGATGCTGCGGTTCTCGAACGGCAGCACAGCAATCGAAGCGGCGCGCTCGGGAACGTCTGCAACCGGACTGGCTTCGCGCAAACCGGTCACATTCAGCGTTACTGATATAATCAGTGCGACCACGAGCAAACCGATGATACCGTAATTCAGTTTGCGGGTGATCTCATGTGTGACTAATTCGGAGCGATCGACGTCTGCTTCCAGCTTGATGCCCTGCGGCGTCCACTGAAAAAACCAGGACAGCAGCAGCGTCAGCAAAAAACCGGCGATCACGACCAGGACGTAGGCCTTGAAAAACCAATCGGGGGCACCGAACGTGGGCAGCAGCACCGAACCGGCCTCGATCAGAATCCAGCTTGCCACGGAGTAGGCCGCGCCAACCCTCAGGACGCCTCGATATTTCAGTTCAGCGATAAATGATGTCATAGACGCGATTATCGCCGATCACTGACGACAAATTCACCTTTTTCTGACCGAGGTCCGCTCCACTGGCTTGGTCGTCCTCGACAGCACTCGCCCTAAGTATCCGCTGTCGCCCGCCGCATGGTCGACGTGACGAGCCTCGCCAGCGGTGGTTCTGCGGCTGGCCGCACCGAGCCAGTACGCTTCAGAGCTCCGCTGAGCGCGATTGCCATTATTCAGAGGTGCCCTAGGGCGCTGCGCCTCAGCAATTTGAATCACATCGGATTGTCCAACAACGCCCGGAGACAGGCTCGTGGCAATCTAGCTCCGGTTAGCTGATGCTGACAATACGTCACTCATCGATATGCTCCGTAACAGAATTAGCGTCGCCGCGAGCCCGATGGCACATATGCCGGCTGCTAGAAAGAAGAAGATCTTATCGAAAAGCAAGCAGCGAAAAGCAAGCAGAGTAGCAAGCAGAGCAAGCAGAGCAAGCGAGAGAGAGCAAGCAGGACACCCACCTCAATCCGGGAGCAAGCAGGGAGCAAGCAGGACACCCACCTAGGAGCAAGCAGGACACCCACCTCAATCCGGGAGCAAGCAGGACACCCACCTAGAGCAAGCAGGACACCCACCTCAATCCGGAGCAAGCAAGAACAAGCAGGACACCCATCTCATTCCTGAACTGGCTCGATGCTGACTGATTATGGTGGGTGTCCTGTTTAGCCGTGTTTAGTAGCGGTGGTGGGTGTCCCGTTTAGTAGCGCCTCCGTTTAGCGCCTTTTAGCGTTACCGAACTTTATGCAGAGCCTGCCCCATGAGCGCAGCGAGTGCTTTGGGTACCAGAGGCGGATCGCCTAGCGGCTAACCGTGATCCCTCGCTTAGCGAGTAGATTTACGCTATCACGGTGGCTGAGATTGAATTGTTAACAGAGGCAAACGGCGAAGCTGATAGTATCTGGAGGGAATCGGTCGCGCTTGTATGTATTCATTCACAAGTACTAACGGTTTGGGGTATTTAACTTGTCAGTACCCCAATCCCAATTTCCTCGGTCAGGGTTCGTCCGATACTCTCAGGACCAGCTTGCCCAGGTTCTTGCCTGTGAACAGGCGCTCAAGAGATCCCGGCGCCTTTTCCAGTCCGTCGACGATATCGGTTTCAAACTTGAGCTTTCCCGCCATCAGCCAGCCCGCCATGGCTTCCATGCCCTCCGGGAACCGGTCGAGGTAGTCGAGAATGATGAAGCCCTTGAGCAGCGTGCGGCGCATGAGCAGGTTCTCGAAGTTGTAGGGCCCGGGGGTTGGCTCGGTGTCGTTGTAACGAGAGATCAGGCCGCAGAGCGGCATGCGGGAGAAGTCGTTCAGTCTGGCGATGACCTCGTCCATGATCTGCCCACCCACGTTCTCGAAGTTGATATCGATACCATCAGGACAGTGTTTATCCAGGGCCGCGCCCACGTCTTCGTTCTTGTAGTTGATGGCCGCATCAAAGCCGGCGGTATCTGTAAGCCACCGGCACTTGTCGTCAGAGCCCGCGATACCAACGACACGGCAACCGTGGATCTTGCCGATCTGGCCTACCATCGAGCCCACGGCGCCGGCGGCGGCCGAAACCACCAGGGTGTCGCCGGCCCTGGGCTGGCCGATATCCATCAGGCCAAAATAGGCCGTCATCCCGGTTGCGCCAAGAGGTCCCATGAACGCTGTCAGCGGCAGGCCCGGAATTTGCGGCAACACGTTGACCTGCTCGCCGGGTAAGGTGTTGTAGCGTGCCCACTGTGCCAGGCCCAGGTTCACCATTGCGCCGACGGGTACATCGTCGCAACGGCTTTCTTCGACAACACCAATTCCACCGCCGCGCATCCCCTCGCCAATTTCCACCGGCGGCAGGTAGGCGTCCATGTCGCTCATCCAGATGCGATTGGTCGGGTCCAGCGACAGGTAAACCGTGCGCACCCGCACCTCTCCGTCACCAATCTGCAGAAGTGGTGATTCCACGAGTTCGAGGTCACTGTCCTTGATGTCGCCCACGGGGCGAGCGCGCAATACCCAGGTCTGATTCATGTCGGCCATGTTTTTACCCATCTCGATTGGTATGTATTCAACTGTGTGCCGGGAGAACTATACAGCACAGGTTGAGGATAGACGCCAGGTCATCGCTGCGCCACTGCGCTGTGCCCTGCTGGTGCTGCGAGGACGCGGTCCGCGTAACGGCTCATTTGCCGTGGCACTCCGTTGCCCGCGGTACCAGTTCGAGCCTGAGGATCTGCCCTCGCCGTGTACCTTCCGCCTCTGTAGGTGGCCCGGCGCGTGAATAGAGCCCCGTCGCTCTCCTTGAGCCCGTGCAGGGACTGCAAGTCGTTGCGAGAAGCAAGCAGGACACCCACCAGCAGAGCAAGCAGGACATCCACCTATACTATCCTTCGTCCAACTTCGGGGGTCTCAGACATAGAGTTGCAAGTGCCCTGCCGTGAGCAGTGGCAGAGACTACTTGCCTATTGGGTTGCCTGGAAAACCGCTTAACCCCTGTGCCACGAACTAGCTCCCGACGGTCGACGACAGCAGGGATCGTGGTTTGGAACGCTAACGTTGATAGACTTGTTTCAGAAGCCCCAACGGCGGCAGTCGACTTCGCCCTGTGTCGTTGCAGAAGCTGCGTAACCGGCCCAGACTCCCTACAGCCGTCAGGCTGGCCGCTTGCACGTTTATTGAGAGCAACTGCCACTGGTCCGCCGTCAGTGATAACGGCCGTAGAATCGATTCACAGTCTTCAGAGAGTACGCCACGTTTTCCGTGTGCCGCTAGTCGACCTGTGTCTTCCAACAGCTTGATGTAGTCGGGAACCCGAAACGGTAACTCGGGACCACGGGAGCGTGGCCTGGTTCTTTCGCCTGAAAACGACGCCAGCGATACACCCTGAGGTGCATCCTGGCCAGCTTTGGCGTCTTTCGTGCTTTCCTCCCGTTTGAGCGTCCGCAAGCGCTGTTGCACCGACGTAAAATCGGACTCTGTCAGCGACGTCGCCAAGCCCGCTCTAACCGGATTCAGGTCCACATAGGCCATGCACGCCAGTAGGGCTGCCTCATCCAACAGGGCCTGGCTCTTGAATCGCCCCTCCCAGAATCTGCCGGTGCAGTCATCTTCCGCGTTGGCTCGACGGGCAATATGCTCGTTGAGGCAGCGCATGTACCAGCTGATATCGGCAAGGCGCCTGCGCCACACCCCGGCGATCTCTTTCACCGTGTCCCTTTGCGCTGGGGAGAGCTCCTCGCCTTGCAGCCACTGCTGCACCAGGATCGGCCCTTTGAACAACTGGGTCCAGCGGTGGATCACCTCTTCATCGCTCCAGCTCTGCGCGCGAGACGGCCCGACCCGAATCACCAGATGAAAGTGGTTGCTCATTATTGCGTAGGCGCAGACATCGATCGCAAACACGGCGCCCTGCTGGGCTATTCTATCCAGCACCCATTGCTTGCGATGGTCGAAGTTCTTGCCGGTGTAGGCATCGGTGCCGCAGAGAAACGCCCGCCGCACGCAGCGTGAAATGCAGTGATAGTAGGGCGTGCAGCTCAATGCCACCTGGGCGCGGCGCGGTAGGGTCATATTTGGTCTCGTCAACTGTTCTCACGAGTGCAGAATAAAGACTGAGATCGTTGTTGTCGGCGGATTAGTGAAATGTGATTGAATTGGGATGGGTGTCCCGTTTAGCCCCATCGCAAACACAGCGCCCTGCTGGGCAATTCTATCCAGAACCCATTGTTTGCGATGGTCGAAGTCCTTGCCGGTGCAGGCATCGGTACCGCAGAGAAACGCCCGCCGCACGCAGCGTGAAATGCAGTGATAGTAGGGCGTGCAGCTCAATGCCACCTGGGCGCGGCGCTGTAGGGTCATATTCGGTCTCGGCAATTGCTCTCAGGAGTGCAGCATAGAACTCGAGCTCGTCATTGTCGGCGGTTTGGTTGAATGTGATCGAATCGGGATGGGTGTCCCGCTTAGCCTCCGTTTAGCCCGTTGAATAGGGATGGGTGTCCCGCTTAGCCCCGTTTAGCCCGTTGAATAGGGATGGGTGTCCCGTTCTAGCCCCGTTTAGCCCCTCCCGCTTAGCCCCTGAATTTCTGCCGCGCCTGCCGCACGAGCCCGACGAAACGCGTCTGCGTGTCGTTGCGAGCGGGGTAGCCGCAAAGCCCGCAGCGTCGAAACAGCCCAGCTGTTTCGGAAGAATTCAACGTAGTCAATGATGTCGTCGCATCCGTCGATGGCATACTTGGAGTCCAGCCCCAGAGAACACCGCCACAAGGAACCCCGCATGTTAACGAGCCTGATCCGAGCCGGCACCGCAGCCAGCCTTGCACTCGCAACCTGCTATCCACACGTGGCCGCGACCCAGGTCTCGGAAACACCGCTCCGCCAGAGCGCGGCCACAGAGACTCCTGCCTCCTCCGTGCTCACGCTGCGCGATGCCTCGCGTGATGACCGCTGGCTTGGGCTTGGGCCGAGGGACGTTCGATGGGCGCCCGATGGAGCAGCCGTATACTTTCGCTGGAATGCTCGTCCCGATGCGTCAGACGTGCCCGAGGCGGATCCCTGGTACCGCACAGACCGCAACGGGCTGCGCGCCGTGCAGGTGAGCGACCTCGAGGAGATCCGCCACATTCCCGCGGCGCGCATCCAGTGGAGCGCCGACAACGACGCGGCGGCCTGGAGCGGCGGATCAACGCTTTTCGTCTGGGACGGGAAGAAAACCCGCGCCGTGGTGTCACTGGAAACGGAAATCCGGGCCGTGCGTTTTTACGCAGCAGGCGTCGTGCACTTCGAATCGGCGGAAGCGTTGTATCAGTACGTGGTTGCCGGCGGTGAACTTGGGATCCTGGCCCGGCGCACGACTCCCGAGGAATCGAAATCAACCGAGGCGGGTGATTGGCTGGCGGGTCAGCAGCGAGACCTGTTCGACTATGTCCGCGATCAGAACGCGCGCAAGGCAGCGGTGGCTGCAGCCGAACGGGCCGCCACCTTGACCCAGTCGATACCGCTCCAGGAGACACTTCGCGTCGAAGACATAAGCCTGTCACCGGATGGGCGTTTTCTTACGTTCCGGGCACGGACCCCCGCGACGGACCGACCGCCGACGGAATACATCGACTACATGCATGAGTCCGGCTATGCGACTGTTCTCGAGGCGCGCAGCAAGGTGGGAGAAACGCGCGACATCCTGCGTCTGGGTATTCTGCCGATGAATCCGGGTGTCCCCGAGGACTCCCTGCAAATTACCTGGGTCACGCTGGCCGAAGCCGGGGACAGGAACACCGTGCCGCATGGACCGTTCTGGAGTCCCGATGGCAGGCGCGCCCTGGTGCAGTTCATCGGAGAGGATCACCAGGATGTCTGGTTCGCGGAGCTCGATGTCGAGCGCGGTTCAACCACCGTCATAACGCATGACCATGACGATGCGTGGATAGGGGGTCCGCCGATCCAGGCGAACTACCTGCGTCCGGCGCTGCTGGAGTGGCTCCCCGATGGCCGCTGGGTGTTCGCGTCCGAGCGCTCGGGATGGAGCCACCTGTACGTTGTCGACGAGTCCGGCGAGGTCTCGCCGCTCACTTTCGGGCCCTGGGAGGTGCGCGAGGCAGCGCTGTCGCGAAACCGGGATGCCTGGCTGCTGCAAACGAGCCGCGAGCACCCCGCCAACGATCATCTCTATCGCATGCCCGCCGCCGGCGGCAGCATGAAAGTATTGACGTCCGGAAAAGGTCGCAACGAAGGCTGGTTGTCGCCTGACGGAAAGCGATTGGCCCTGATCCACAGTACGGCAACGGATCTGCCCGATCTATTCATCGACTCGATGTCTGGCAATGCGGCCGTCCGGATAACCGAGAGCGGCAGCGAAAACTACCGAGCGCTCGAGCTTGCTGAGCCGGAAATCGTCTCCTTCCCGCATCCCGACGGCGATGCTGTCTGGGCCGCGTTGTATAAGCCCAGGATGCCTCATCCGGATCGACCCGCGGTGATCCACGTCCACGGGGGCGGCTACCGGCAGTTCGCCCATCGAGGCTGGTCCGTTTATGGCTGGGCCCTGCATATCGGTTTTCTCAACTACCTGGTGCAGCAGGGCTTCACAGTGCTCGACTTCGACTATCGTGGCGGCGCGGGCTTTGGTCGCGACTATCGAACCGATATCGCCCGCTCAATGGGATTGAACGATGCAGACGGTGTGGTCGCGGCAGCCGCCTGGCTTGCGAGCGAGCGTGGCATCGATGCGAAGCGGATCGGGATGCACGGCGTCTCCTACGGAGGCTTTCTTACGCTCATGACCCTGTTCCGACACCCGGGATCGGTAGCAGCAGGCATCGCGCGCGCCTCGGTTACTGACTGGGCGCATTACTCCGATGCCTGGACGAGCCGTATACTCGGCGTGCCACGCGAGGCAGCGGAGGCCTACACCCGATCGAGCCCCATCTATTACGCCGAGGGGCTCGAGGATCCGCTGCTGCTGACGCATGGCATCCTTGACGACAACGTTCATTTTCAGGATGCGGTTCGGCTTGTCCAGAGACTGATAGAACTCGAAAAGGACTTTGAGGTCATGTACTACCCGGTACAGCCACACACGATCGCAACGGAGCCCTCCCGCTACGATTTTGTGCGCCGGGCAATGAGCTTTTTTGAGAAGCATCTGCTGAGCGACCAGCGCTGAGTCTAACGGAGAGAAGCGCGCATGGGCGCGGGACATGAGGTCGTGGATGCACGCTTGCGCAGTTTCTGCGGTTAGTACCCGCACTTTCTAAGGGAGACAGGAAATGGACTATGTCGATGTCACTTTCATGCCCTATAATCCGGACGAGTATGCACGCGCTGCACCTGACGGAGTCGAGACACTGTGCACGGCTTTGGTGGAGCCTGCGCACGCGCGTCCTTGCACTACAGGCACAACCCTTCAATGATCTGGTTTATGGGAGTTTCCTCATGCGACGGCTATCCATTGTCCCGTTGATCATGTCGTACTTTCTTGGTGGCAACGCGGTAGCCGAGATAGCCGATACCGTTTTGCCCGAGGCGCGGCCGGGAGTTGCTGGTGATAAGTTCGCGACACTCGCTCTCGCCTGCGTTCACCGCGCGTATCCCAACAAGATCGCCCATGTGCTGCAGTCCGATACCGACGCCCGTCCACCGCAGGAACTGACCCCGGCGTTTTATGGGTGCTATGACTGGCACTCCTCAGTGCATGGACATTGGCTACTGGTGCGAATTCTCCAAGCCGACCCGGCCTCGCCGTTTCGATCGCAAATCGAAAACGCGCTGTCCCGGAGCCTTACGGCTGCCAACATTCGTGGAGAGTTGTCCTACTACCAGGGGGAAGGCCGTGAGAGTTTCGAGCGACCCTATGGCATTGCCTGGCTCCTGATGTTGGTTGCGGAGCTGCATGAGAGTAATCTTCCGGAGGCAGCAGCCTGGCGCGAGGCGCTCCGCCCGCTGGAGCAGGCTATAGTCGCACGAGTCCGGAAGTGGCTTGGCAATCTCCACTATCCCATTCGTGTGGGCACACACAACCAGACCGCTTTCGCGTTTACCCTGATGCTCGATTACGCGCGCATCACTGGCAATTCTGCGTTGGAGACACTGGTCACTGACAAGGCGGTGGCATTTTACCGCGACGATACCGCTTGCCCGTTATCGTACGAACCCTCCGGGGAAGACTTTCTCTCCCCCTGCCTCGAAGAAGCGGACCTGATGCGACGGATTCTGCCGCCAAACCAGTTCGCTGCCTGGCTCGAGGCCTTCCTGCCGGAACTGCCCACTGCGGCCTCCGGGGATTGGCTGACACCGGGCATAGTGACCGATCCCGCCGATGGCAAGCTCGCGCACCTGCATGGGCTCAACCTGTCCCGCGCCTGGGCGCTGGAGGGAATTGCCGGGGCGCTACCCGCGGGGGATCCACGCCGCGAGGCCCTGCTGGCGAGCGCCGAGACTCACCGCGCCCGCGGCCTGGCGGCGGTGTCTGGTGAACACTACGCAGGAAGTCACTGGCTCGGCACTTTCGCCACCTACCTGACCACGCAGCGGGGCCTGGAAAGCCCTACGATGCCACGTTGAGGCAGCCAGATTGTCAACTACCGGTTGTCTAGGAGCCTGTTGGAAGGCAGCCTGCGCCACGAAACCAGAACGAGGCAAAGGCAACCAGGGGCAACCAGGACACCCACCTCAACTTTCGCTTTCTTCAACGCGTAAAGCGGGACACCCACTATAACGCTAGTTAAACATAGAGAGGGGTGTCCAGCTTACTGTCAGCGTTGGTTAACCGCATTTGCGGGGGGTGTTCGCTAATTGCCTACAAGTTCAACCCGCCGGTTGAGCGCCTGTCCTGCTTTAGTTGAATTACTTGCCACCGGCGCCATCGGGCCAACACCGCCGGCTGTTAAGCGCTTCGCAGCAATACCGTGTTTGCCCGTCAGTGCCTCAACAACTGACTCGGCTCGTCGTCTTGAGAGTTCGAGATTGTAGTCCAGGGCACCCTCGTTATCTGTGTGTCCCACCACATAAATGTTGATAGACGGATCGTTGTTCATGGCGGCTGTAATGGCGTCCAGGGCCGGTGCGGATTCGGGTTTTATGGCCGCGCTGTCAAAGTCGAAGTAAATGCCGTACAGCGCGATGTGACCTGTATCAGTCAGCGCTTTGGTGATTGTTTCAGGTTCGACCACCACTAGCGTGGCTTCAAAATCCTGGCTTTTGACGACGTCCAGGTGTATCAGGGCCTGCCCGGCTGCATACTGGTCACCCGTATAAAGGTCGCGGTCCGTTCTCACAGCGGAATACAGTGAGACCGTGTATTGGGCATCGTTGGTCAGCACGGTTGCGTACCAGTAGCTTTGATCAACGTAAAACGCGGGGTTCCCGTACTTGTAGCCGGGATTGTCCATTGTAGAGTTGAACTGCTTCGCGTCGGCCCAGACAAACGCCTGTCCAAGGTTACTCGGGCAGTCTTTACGGCATGAGAACTTTTCGGTGACTTCTCCCAAATCTTCAAACGCCTGTTGATAGTTTCTCAGAATAGCCAGCGAACCAACTGCTTTCGGGCCAACATAAACGATCCGGGTCAACTCGCCCTCCGCCGAGTCTGTGATCACGTTTCTGCCCTCGATCGCGGAAAGGAACTCACCTTCTCCGTAGGATTCCTGTGAATAGCCTACGATAAAGGAACCATCGATTCTCGGAACCTCCGGGTGATCCCTTGCTCCTGTCATGTCCTTCTGAGCGTAAAGCGCACTTGCGGGTACTAAGGTCAAGCCGAGAACCCAAAGCACGATTGAACTGATCTTCAACATAGTCGAGCTCCGATGGTTGCCATGCACTGCGGACGGTTGTCAGATAAGTATAGGCGCAGTACGCCTATCGTGCTCTAAGGCCAGGTCGTAGCCGCACCCGGGTAGCTCATTGTGCGGAGAGAAAAACCTGGCGCTGTGCGAAGATGGCAGGCTGCACCCCGAGTCGCCCCGGACGACGGTTTCAGGAAAGACGAACTCGAGGCGGACGTGTACGGCGTGACGCTGGCAATCCCCGAAGCGCTGGCTGCAAAAGAAAAGCCGGGGCGCTCCATGCGTGACGCAGAGGAAGAATCATGACAGAGCTCAGTTTCTCACAATTGCCCTTGCCGCCGGCTCTCATCGAGAACCTGGACAGCATGGGCTACCATGAAATGACCGCCATTCAGGCCGCTTCCCTTCACCTCGCGTTAGCCGGAAAGGATCTCATCGCACAGGCTCGAACCGGCAGTGGCAAAACGGCGGCATTCTCCCTGCCGCTGCTTTGCCGGCTGAACCCGAGGGATTTCGGTGCGCAGGCGCTGGTGCTGTGCCCCACGCGGGAGCTGGCCACCCAGGTAGCCACCGAGATCAGACGACTGGCCCGCTACCAGGCCAATATCAAGGTTGTAACTCTCTGTGGCGGTCAGGCCATCGGCCCTCAGATCGGTTCACTGGAGCACGGCGGTCATATCATCGTCGGCACACCGGGACGCATCAAAGATCACCTGCGTAAACAGACCCTCGATCTGTCTAGAGTAAAAACTCTGGTGCTGGACGAGGCCGACCGCATGCTGGAGATGGGTTTTGCCCAGGACATCGGCGATATCATCGACACCACACCGGCCAGCCGGCAGACCCTGCTGTTCTCGGCCACCTACCCGACTGACATAAAGGACATGAGTAGTCGATTCCAGACCGACGCGGAACGGGTTCAGGTCGAGACCCAGCACACCAGCCAGCAGATCGAGCAACATTTCTATATCTGCCAGGCCACAGACAGGCGAGCCGCGCTGTTGCAGATCATCGCTCATCACCAGCCGGAACAGGCGGTCGTGTTCTGCAATACCAAGGAGGGCGTGCGCGACGTTACCCGTACCCTCACGGAGGCCCACGACAGCGCGACGGCCCTTCACGGAGACCTTGAGCAGCGTGAACGAGACCAGGTTCTGGTGCAGTTCAGGCAGGGCAGCGTGCGCTTGCTGGTGGCCACGGACGTTGCGGCCCGCGGGCTGGACATTGACGATCTGCCTGCGGTGATCAACTACGACCTGCCCAGGGACACGGAACAGTACGTACATCGTATCGGTCGCACCGGTCGAGCCGGCAAATCCGGCGTGGCCCTGAGCCTGTTCACGGAGAAAGAGCGTCATCGACTGGACGCGATTGCCGGCTACCAGTCCCGTGAAATCGAGTTCGAGGCCGTGGAGCGGCTCCGGCCAGCGCACGCGAGCCTGTCGGCGCCCGTTTTCGTGACGATTGCTATTGCCGGAGGGCGCAAGCAGAAAGTGCGCCCTGGTGACATTCTGGGAGCGCTGACGCGTGAAGGAGGCATTGAAGGCAAGGCCGTCGGTAAAATCGACGTACTGGACCACACTGCCTACGTCGCCATCGAGCGAACCACTTCCGAGCGTGCATTGGAGCAATTGCTGAATGGAAAGATCAAGGGCCGCAAGTTCAAGGCACATATTCTGCGCTGAAACAGTCCGACGCCGGGTGGTTGCTGGAAACAGGACACCCACGCCAATTGGCGCTAAACAGGACACCCACGACAATTTGTAAGTATCAAGCTGGTTAGACGCTAAACAGGACTCCCGCGATCGCTAAACAGGACACCCACGATAATTTGTAAGTATCAAGCTGGATGGAGGCTGAGTTCGTCTTTTGCCTGATCGTTCTGCTTGGGTGGGTGTCCTGCCTACTTCTGCTTGGGTGGGTCGGCGGTGACCTGCTGCACATTAGCAGGGTGACGGAGCCCGTGGGAAACGGGACGTGCGGCGAAGTCGTTACGACAAGATGCGTCTCTAGGCTGAGTATTGGAAGGTTGAGGAACACGAACCGATTAAACCGTGTCTATGGGTTGAAATGTCACCACCACCTACACGACTTATCAGGTGGTATACGGATTAGAGCAGGCTACATGTAGGAGTTTGCTCTCGAAGGGCTGTCGTACATGTACGCCGGCAGGCCGGGTGCCACGGGGAGAACATAACCAGACCGTGGCGTCTGTATCGACTTGCAGCAAGCAAGGGCAAAGATTGCGATCGGCAACCTAACCAATACGTTTGAGTCCGGCATGTGGACTGGGGAAGGTCTATCGAAATGGCAAGGGAATGTGGCCCCAATGATCGATAGGCTGGCGGAGTTCCCGTAGTAGTCTGAGGCAGGGAAAGCCTGCTACATGGCGAAGGGGAACAGTTTGAGCGGCTTGCGCGGCGGATTAACTGACCGATAGAGAGGTGAAGACCTTTGATAATCAGTGAAATGCAGAGCAAGCTGGCGGCATGGTCCTCGGAGGACAGCGGACGCAAGTTCGACCGACTCCTGAGGATGATTGCTGAACGGTCGTGGTTGCAAGAGGCTGCCCGAGTGACTCTGGCGTCGAAAGGCGCGAGGACACCGGGCATCGACGGTATGGACAAGCAAGCAATGGAGCAGACATCCAGCACCAGTTGGATACAATCCGCGCCGAGTTGCTGTCAGGTGGCTACCAGCCATTGCCTGCGAGGCGAGTCTATATCCCGAAAGCCAACGGCAAGCAACGGCCATTGGGTATTCCGACCCTGCGGGATCGGATTGTACAACGTGCGATGCTTATGGCCATGGAACCTATCTGGGAAAGCGACTTCCATCGCCTTTCCTATGGCTTCAGGCCGGAGCGGAGTGTGCATCACGCGATTCGTACCGTGAAGTTCCAGCTTCAGGATGGTACCGAAACATCAGGACGCTGGGTGATCGAAGGTGATCTCGCCAGTTACTTTGATACGGTACATCACAAACTGCTGATGAGCTGCGTTCGGAAACGGATTCGAGATAAACGCTTTTTGTTACTGCTTTGGCGATTCATAAAAGCAGGCCACGTGGATAAAGGCCTGTTCCGAGCTTCCAGTGAAGGTGTACCGCAGGGTGGGGTTATCTCACCGCTTCTGTCGAATATCATGCTCAACGAGTTTGATCAGTGGCTGGAGGCGAAGTACCTGAGCAAAAAGGCCCGGAAAGACCGCTGGTACTGGAACAACGGCAGTATCAAGCGGGAACGTCCCATTGCTCTTCGTGAGAATCGGCAATGGCTGCCTGCGGTAGCCTACTGTCGATATGCGGACGACTTTGTGATGATCGTCAAAGGTAGCAAGGCGCAGGCCGTGGTCATCCGCGAAGAATGTCGGGAGTTCCTGGAACGCAGACTCAAACTGACGCTCAACATGGATAAAACCCATGTTACCCACGTCAACGATGGTTTTACCTTCTTGGGGCACCGCATCATCCGTAAGCGGGGGCCACGGGGTACGATGCGGCCGGTCACGACGATACCCATGGATAAGTTCCGAAGCTTTGCGCACAAACTGGCTGAAGAACTGTCTGGCAATTATAGTGTGAACAAGATTGATATGGTGGAAAGTCTGAATCGCAGATTGGCGGGGTGGGCTAACTTCTACCAATTTACGGACTATACCGCAGTCATTTACGGGAAACTGGACAGAATTGTCTTCTGGAAACTCGCACGATGGCTGGCAAGGAAGTACCGAACCTCTATAAAGTCGCTGATGCGGCATTGGGTCCGGCGCCCTGTCGAGGGCAGCGCTAAAATATGGCAGCTCTTGGGCAGAAGTGGAAATGGCAATCTATGCGGAGTGACACTGCGGCGTTTGGTTACCAGTCGCAAGTGTCAATTCCGGTGGCGTAATCCTGAAATCAACCCATTCATCACTCGGGAAGAGGAACGGAACACTGTCACCTCACGTTACGATGATGTCGCCATGGCTTTGAGCCATGCTTAGATGGAGAGCCGTATGCGCTGAAAGGTGCACGTACGGTTCGGAGAGGAGAAGCAGGGAAATAGTTCGACTACGCCCTGCTTCTTACTCTACTCCGGACGGGGGAAGGCTGGTTGTACCTGACGGTTGTGGTTGATCTGTTCTGCGGACAGGTAATCGGTTGGTCTATGAGCGGCCGTATGGATCGCCAACTGGTCATCCAGGCCGTTCTAATGGCCTTGTGGCAGCGAAAGAGCAAGGAATCGGTGGTACTGCATTCCGATCGCGGCTCGCAGTTCACCAGCCATGAGTATCAGCAGTTCCTGTCAGGCCACAACATAACTTGCAGCATGAGTGCTGTTGGCAGCTGCTACGACAACGCTGCTGCCGAGAGCTTCTTTGGCTTGCTGAAACGAGAGAGGGTCAACCGCCGTCGATATGTCACCCGGGCCGAAGCCAGGGCCGATGTGTTCGAATACATCGAGCTGACATACAATCCGAGGAGGCGCAGGAAACTAGAGCAATCGAGTCAAACTGCTCTAACTGAGAGTCCGCCGTGGCGGGGTAAAACCAGGGTGTCCTGTCTACTCCATTCTTCCACTAACTCCGATCAGGACTCCGTCACTGGCACACCAACGTCAGAAGCCAGCCGCGTTGCCGGCCTCCAGCTGGCTGGCCAGGTATTCCTCATAGCTGCCCTGGAAGTCGATAAGTTCCCGGTCGCGAATTTCGATCACCCGGGTGGCCAATGAGGAGACGAACTCGCGATCGTGACTCACAAAAATCAGCGTGCCTTCGTAATGTTCCAGCGCTAGGTTGAGGGCCTCAATAGCCTCCATGTCAAGGTGATTGGTTGGCTCATCCATGATGAGCACGTTGCACTCCTGCATCATCAACTTGCCAAATAAGAGCCGGTTCTTTTCTCCTCCGGAACAGACTGCCGCTTTCTTCTCAAAGTCTTCAGATGAAAACAGGAGGCGGCCAAGGGTGGCGCGAACAATCTGGTCAGCGTGGCTGGGCTTGCGCCACTGGCTCATCCAGTCGAACAGGTTCAGATCGCAATCAAAATCGGCAGTGCTGTCCTGTGGACAGTAGCCGATCGTAGCGTTCTCAGCCCATTTGACTACGCCGGTATTGGGCTGTAGCTCGTTTATCAGGCTGCGCAGTAAGGTTGTCTTACCCGCCCCGTTCTCGCCGATAACGGCCAGGCGGGTTCCCGCATCCAGGATCATATTGCCATCACGGAATAGTGTCTCGCCCTCATAGCCATGGCTCAGGTGCTCAAGCACCAGAGCCTGGCGATGCAGCTTCTTTTCCTGATTGAAGCGGATATAGGGGCTCACTCGGCTGGACGGCTTGATGTCCTCCAGCTTGATCTTGGCGATCTGTTTGGCCCGCGATGTGGCCTGTTTCGCCTTGGAGGCATTGGCGGAAAAACGGCTGACGAAGGCCTGGAGCTCAGATATCTGTGCGCTCTTTTTCGCGTTCTGGGACTGCTGTCGCTCCCGCGCCTGGGTTGACGCGGTCATGAAGTCATCGTAGTTGCCTGGATATACACGCAGCTCGCCGTAGTCGATGTCCGCCATATGCGTACAGACGGCGTTGAGGAAGTGACGGTCGTGGGAGATGATCACCATGGTGCACTTGCGATCGTTGAGTATGGTCTCCAGCCACCGAATAGTGTCGATGTCCAGGTTGTTGGTTGGCTCGTCCAGTAGCAGGATATCCGGGTCGGAGAACAGGGCCTGTGCCAGCAGTACCCGCAGCTTCCACCCGGGAGCGACCTCACTCATAAGGCCGAAGTGCAAGGCTCTCATCAATGCCCGCGCCAGAGAGGATCTCGCCGGCGCGACTTTCGGCGCTGTAGCCATCCATTTCGGCGAACCGCACCTCCAGCTCTGCGACCTGCATGCCTTCCGCTTCAGACATTTCGGATAAACCGTAGATACGGTCGCGCTCCTGCTTCACCTGCCACAGTTCCTCGTGGCCCATGATTACCGTGTCGACTACCGAGTACTGTTCAAAGGCGAACTGATCCTGGTTCAGTTTGCCGATACGTTCATTCGGGGTAACGGAGACATTGCCGGCGCTCGGTGCGAGGCTGCCGTCAAGAATCTTCATAAACGTGGACTTGCCACAGCCATTGGCGCCGATGAGTCCATATCGGTTGCCGTCACTGAACTTGACGGAAATATCTTCGAACAGCGGCTTGGCGCCGAATTGCATAGTGATGTTGGCTGTGGAAATCACGGGACGGGTACCTGAAGTGGGGGGAGGGTGCAAAAAAGTGCCGCACTATACCGATTACAGTGCCAGAAGTCGATCCGAGCGGCGCCATCGCAGATTCGTTAAATGCAGGTCAGGCGGCAGCGATTCAAGGCAAATACAGTATGTGGTATCTGCTTGAAAGGTAGCCGGGACCTCCCACCGCAAAACAGGACGCCCACAATAATTCGTAGGTAACACTGGGTTAACAGTGCTAAACAGGACACCCACGATACTTCGTAAGTAACAAAAAGTGCTTAACAGGACACCCACGATACTTCGTAAGTAACAAAATGGTTGGAGCTAAGGTTGGGTCTCTGCCTACTCGTTCTTGAGGTGGGTGTCCTGCTTAGTCCCTTGAGGTGGGTGTCCTGCTTAGTCCGCTTGAGGTGGGTGTCCTGCTTAGTCCCCTTGAGGTGGGTGTCCTGCTTAGTCCCTGCTTAGTCCTCTGCTTAGTCTGCTTAGTCTCTGCTTAGTCGGTTTCGCATTGCACCTTCGGCCGGGGATGGCGTTGCACTCGATGTCACTTCTGCGTTACTTGCTGTTAAGATGAGGCTTTCCCCTTATTGGCGCAAAATCCGGAGTAGTTTCATGTATCAAGTTGTAACCAGAGGGCTGGTGACTGCCTTGAGTCTGCTCCTGTTGGCAGCATACACTGCTGCGGAACCACCAAAGTCTGGCCGCTTGAATAAGGGAGACAGGGCACCTGAGTGGACTGGCATCGACCTGGTGAGCGGACAGGAGAGAAGCTTCCCCGCAATACTCAATGACAAAGCTGCTGTGCTTGTTTTCTGGGCGACCTGGTGTCCGTACTGCAAGGCATTCATGCCCCATGCGAGACAGATACAGGCCGAATACGCCGAAAACGGAGTACAAGTCATCGCGCTTAATGCCAAAGAGAGAGGGCGGGGTGATCCCAAAGCCTATCTGGACGCTCTACGGTTTCCCCTGGTTGCTATTGCCATTGCCGATGCAGACAGTATTGCAGATGACTATGACGTAGAATTCTTACCTGGGCTTATGGTCGTGAATGGTGAGGGTATGGTTACCTACCGGCGTGGGTGGACCGACCTGCCCGCGGGGCAAAAGGTGGCGGAGCTCTGGGCCGGTGAAGTTCGCGTTGCGTTAAACGAAATACTGGGCAGCTCAGACCAGTAGACCAGAGCTGTGGAGGATATCCTGTACGCTGGCGTTCCCTGTATATCAACCTGTAGGTGTTTCCGTGTCGAAAATCATCATTCTAGTGATTATCATTATCCTCTTCTTTGTTTTCCTTCAATTTACATCCGGTAATAAGAGGGCAGCCTTGGAGAACAGGCTGAAGGGTGAGGAGTTCCTGGCTGCTAACAGTAAACGGGAAGGCGTGGTGACAACCGAGACCGGTCTGCAGTACGAAGTGTTGCAGCCGGGTACCGGGCAGCAGCATCCAAAAGTGTCGGATACAGTCAAGGTGCATTATCACGGTACCTTACTGGATGGCTCTGTCTTCGACAGCTCGGTGGATCGTGGTGAACCTATTGAATTTGGTCTCCACCAGGTTATTGCGGGCTGGACAGAAGGCTTACAGTTGATGGTAGTAGGGGAGAAGACTCGCCTGTTTATTCCCAGCGAGTTGGCCTATGGCGACCGTTCAGCCGGTTCCATAAAGCCCGGATCAACCCTGATCTTTGACGTGGAATTGCTGGGGATCAACGAGTAGATTTCTCCGTAGCACGCAGATCGACAGGCTACTCATCAGGGAATTATGCTGTTCTTGGCTGTCGCTATTATGACGACGCAGGCTGGCGCTCGCTGCTAACTAATCTAACCAACGGCACTTGGCAGGACACCCATCCCAACTATCGCGGCATTGGACTGCACTTCGAATCATTCAGCAGTCAACCAGAAAGCTGCTCTCGCGGGCGTCGATCGGTGATCGGCAAGCAGAAATCGTGACTGAGACCAGCTGCCAGGCGGTTGGTCCCCGAAGACCGTCTGGCCCCGGTGCCAGGAACTGAGTCCCCCTGCCATATCGAGTGCGTATTCCGGGCCAAGCCAGCCGCTGATTCCAGACGAAGCCTGCGACCCCTTCCACGCGAAAGCTGCCACTGATTCCAAGGCAAAGCTGCCACCCTGGCAGCCAGCCACACGAGCTCGGGCTCGAGCTCGCCCGACATCCACCCAAGGCACTTGGCAGAGCACCGCACTTGGCAGGACACCCACCCCAACTAGCGGGCCGGCGGCACTTGGCAGGACACCCACCCCAACTATTGCTTCACTGCGCTGCGAAGCATTCAGCAGGCAAGGCACTTCACAGGACATCCCCGGAAACGGCATCCAGGCTCCAATCGAGACTGGAGCCGTGCTTAAAGCGGGAAGAAGCCATTGCGGCACACGTGCTGGAACCGTATAGTGGTCGACTGATTTGGTAGGACCAAATCGACACACCATCCTGAAACCTTGGGCGCCCGAGCATGGCCGACACGCATCTCTCATCCCTGGCGGACTCAGTCCTGGACACCCTGCGCACGGAAATACTCACCGGCCAATACCGCCCCGGTGAGCGCCTGCCGTCCGAACGCGAGCTCGCGGCTCGCTTCGACACGTCGCGCGGGGCCGTGCGCGAGGCACTGAAGAAGCTCGAGCAGCTCGGTATCGCGGCCATCCATCCCGGTGGCGTGCGGGTCGTGCCCATCGAGGAGGCGACGCTCGAGGTGCTGGGGCCCCTGCTCGATCTGCAGGAGGTGCCCGACATGGCCCTGGCCGACCAGGTCGTGCGGGTAATGTCGCTGTTGGTCATTGAGTCAGCGAGAGATTTTGTCGAAGCGGCCTCGGATGCGGAGATCGCCCAGGCGCAGGCGCTGGTGGATGCGATCCTCGACTCTGAGATCGGCTCCTATGAAAGCATGGAAAAGCGCCTGGCGCTTGGCCGGCACTTCATGACCGGCGCCGGGAATCTGCCGATCCGGCTCATCTCCAACGGTCTGCGCATCCAGTTCGCCGAGCGCCTCCAGGCGCGCGATCTAGGCCCCACCGTGGACCTCGAGCCCTACACCGAGGCATTGCAATCGTTGAAGAATGATCTTGCTGCGCGCGATGCAGAGCAGGTTGCGACAACCATGCGTGTGCTCATGAAACTGAACCGCGAAGGCCTTCGGTCGGCCCTCGAAGCCGCCGGCGCCACCAGTCGCGGCCTGGACCTTCTTCCCTCAGCCCCCTCGCGAGGTCTCGCCCGATGATCCGCACCGTCGTTATTTCCGGCCTCATCGTGATGGGGGCCATCTTCGGCGCTATCACGCTCATGGCCACCGCGCCGCAGCTCGACCCGGAAGCACCCACACCAGTGCCTCTCGCCGTGCGCGTGCTCGAGGTGGAGCCGGAGGCGATTCAACTGCGCGTGCATTCCCAGGGCACGGTGGAGCCGCGCACCGAGAGCGCCCTCATTCCCGAGGTGTCGGGCTCCGTCGAATGGCTGTCGCCGAGCATGGTCTCGGGCGGCGTCTTTGATGCCGGCGACGTGCTTCTGCGGATCGAGCAGGTGGACTATGCGACCGCCCTGACCCGCGCCCAGGCGCAGCTCACGTCCGCCGAGGCGGAGCTCGAGAACGCCCGCTACGAGTTCGATCGCCAGAAGCAGCTGCAGAATCGCCAGCTCGTCTCCGCTTCGAACATGGAGGCGGCGCAGCGCCGCTACCGCATCGCCGAGGCGTCGATCGCCGAAGCCCAGGCAGCGCTCACGAAGGCCGAGCGCGACATGG
Source organism: uncultured Gammaproteobacteria bacterium (assembly GCA_963840725.1). Taxonomy (GTDB): domain Bacteria; phylum Pseudomonadota; class Gammaproteobacteria; order Pseudomonadales; family Halieaceae; genus CAVWDU01. The sequence continues at coordinate 49,890 of CAWIZY010000009.1, forward strand.
AGCGCACGGAAATGCGCGCGCCCTACAATGGCGTGGTGCGCACGGAGGCCGTCGATGTCGGCCAGTTCGTCAATCGCGGCAGCGAAATCGCACGCATCTACTCCACGGACCGCGTCGAGATCCGTCTGCCGATCGCCGACGAGCAGCTCGCCTACCTGAACCTGCCGCTGGGCACGCGCGGTGAGCTTCCGGCGGACGAAGCGCCGGCAGTGACGCTTTCGGCGACCTTCGCCGGGCGCTTCTACGAGTGGGAAGGCAAGGTGGTGCGCACCGAAGGCGAGATCGATCCGCGCTCACGCATGGTTCACGTGGTCGCCCGCGTCGAGAATGCCGATCCGCCGATCCCCGTCGGCCTGTTCGTAGAGGCCGGCATCGCCGGCAATGACGTCGCGGGCGTGGTCACGCTGCCCCGCTCGGCCCTGCGCTCCGGCGATCGGGTGCTCGTCGTCGACGAGGATAACAAGCTCCGCTATCGCGACATCACGCCCCTGCGCTTCTACCAGGACCAGGTGATCATTCGCGAGGGTCTCGAAGCCGGTGAGCGCGTGTGCATCTCGCCGGTGCAGACCGTGGTCGACGGCATGACCGTAAAACCGATTCCGTCGGGCTCGACGCGCGTCGTCGCTGCCACCAACTGAGGGGAGCGGGCCGATGCGTGCGATCATCGCCTGGTTCGTCGACAACTCCGTCGCCGCAAACCTGCTCATGCTCATCCTGCTGGTGGGCGGCTTTGGCGCGCTTTCGGTCACCTACCTCGAGGAGTTCCCGAACGTCGAGGCGGATCTGGTCCGCGTGACCGTGCCTTACCTCGGCGCCTCGCCCGAGGAGGTCGAGCGCAGCGTCTGCACGCGCATCGAGGAGGCCGTCGAGGGCATCCAGGGTATTGACACAATGCGCGCGGTCGCCAACGAGGGGCAGTGCACCGTCAACCTCGAGGTCGCCGATGGCTTCGACTCGAGTGACGTCGCCAACAACATCAAGAGCCAGGTCGACGGCATCAACACCTTCCCGATCGAAACGGAAAAGCCGATCGTATCGAAGTTCGAGACCCGCGGCGGGGTGATGCAGATCGTGCTCTCGGGTAACACCGACGAGCGCACCCTGAAGGACATGGGCCAGACGCTCCGGGACGAAATCTCTGCGCTCCCGGGTATCTCCCAGGTCGACCTCACCTACATCCGCCCCTACGAGATCTCCGTCGAGGTCTCCGAGCAGATGTTGCGTCGCCACGGCATTACCCTCGCGCAGGTGGGCGAAGCGATCCGCCGCACCTCCGTCGATATGCCCGGTGGCTCGATCAAGACCGACGCCGGCGAGATCCTCCTGCGCACGGAAGGGCAGGCCTACACGGGGCGAGATCTCGAGGACGTGGTCGTGCTCACGCGCACCGACGGCACCAAGCTGTTCCTCAACGAAGTCGCCACCATCGTCGACGGCTTCGAAGAGGGCGATCTCGTCGCCCGTCTCGATGGCGAGCCCGGCGTGATGGTGAAGGTCTACCGCATCGGCGACGAAGACATCATCGTCATGACGGAGACCTCAAGGACTACCTCGCCACCTACGAACGCGAGCTGCCTGAAGGTATGTCCGTGACCATCTGGCAGGAGGAGGCGGAAGAACTCGCGGTGCGCCTAGACACACTGATGGCAAACGCACGCAACGGCCTCATCCTCGTGCTGCTGGTGCTGGCGCTGTTCCTGCGCTTCCGCATCGCCATCTGGGTCGCCGCCGGGATTCCGATCGCGATCCTCGGCGCGATCATGCTGTTCCCGCTGTTCGGCATGTCGATCTCCACGCTGACCGTCATGGCCTTCATTCTCGTGCTCGGCATCGTGGTCGACGACGCGATCGTCGTCGGCGAGCGGATCTACGCCCACGAGCTGAACTCCGAAAGCCAGCGCCACGCGGCCGTCGACGGCACCTACGAGGTGTCGATCCCGGTCATCTTTGGTGTCCTCACGACCATGGCGACCTTCCTGCCCATCATTCTTGGCGGCGGTCGCCTCGGCGACTTCTTCGCGGTGATCGGCTACGTGGCGCTGCTGTGCCTGTTCATGTCGATTGTCGAGTCGCAGCTGATCCTGCCGGCCCACCTCGCTCACCGGCGCACGAAGGGCTACCTGTTCGAGAAAACGCGTTTCGTGGCCGCCTGGCTTAAGTTCCAGGAGCGTCTGTCGGGTGGCCTCGACTACTTCGCCGAGCACGTTTATCAGCCTCGGCTTCTCGGCGCGATCCGCAATCGCTATATCACCGCCGCCACAGCTCTCGGGGTGGTGATCCTGGTGATCGGCCTGCTTGCATCCGGGCGCATACCCGTGCAGTTCTTCCCCGCCGTAGAAGGCGATCGCATCTACGCGACCCTGACCATGCCCGAGGGTGTGCCTGTCGAAGTCACACAGCGTGCCGCCGAGCAGCTCGAGCGCGCGGCCTACGAACTTGCCGGGGAAATCGGCGCGGAGAACCCGCAGATGGGTACGTCCATCGTCCAGCACCTGCTGATTAGCGTCGGCACGCAGATCTCACGCGGCGGTGGTCCACCCCAACTGCCGCGGCCGGGGCAGAGCCACTTCGCCGAGGTGGCCATCGCCATGCCGGGCTTCGAAACCCGCGGCGACATTTCCGTACAGGCCGTCGCCGACCGCTGGCGTGAATTGGCGGGGCCGATTCCCGATGCGGTGGCCCTGTCGTTCTCGGCGGCGGCCTTCACCACCGGCGAGGCGATCAACTACGAACTCACCGGCGATGACATCGACGAGCTGCGCGAGTTAGCGACGGAACTGCGTGGCGAGCTCAGCCGCTATGCGGGCGTCTACGACATCACCGATTCCTTCCGCGCCGGCAAACAGGAGATCAAGCTCGATCTGAAGCCGGCGGCGCGGACCCTCGGCCTGACCATGAACGATCTCGCCAGCCAGGTACGTCAGGCGTTCTACGGCCTCGAGGTGCAGCGCGTGCAGCGCGGCGAAGATGACGTGCGGATCATGGTCCGCTATCCCGAGGCGGAACGGCGTTCGATCGGCAACCTCGAAGACATGCGCATCCGTACGCCGGACGGTACCGAGGTGCCCTTCGCCTCCGTCGCCGACGTCAACGTCGGTCGCGGCTTCTCAGCGATCAATCGCGAGGAAGGCCAGCGCATCATCAACGTCACCGGCGAGGTCGACCGGGCTCGGCTCACCCCTGAGGCCGTGATCAGCTCCCTCGCCCAGACCACGCTGCCGGCGCTGCTCGAGCGCTACCCGGGCGTGGCCGTGGGCATGGGCGGTGAGCAGGAGGAGCGCGTCGAGTCCTTCGTCAGCCTCGGCAAGGGCTTCCTCCTCGCCATGCTGATCATCTATGCGCTGCTCGCGATTCCGCTGAAGAGCTACCTGCAGCCCTTCGTGATCATGAGCGTGATTCCCTTCGGGGCCATTGGCGCGATCTTCGGCCACTACATCATGGGTGAGGCCGTGGTGTTCTTCTCGATGCTCGGCATCGTCGCGCTCTCGGGAGTGGTGGTGAATGCATCGCTCGTGCTGGTGGACTACATCAACCGTCGCCGGCGCGAAGGCACGGAACTGTGGGATGCGGTGAGCCTTGCCGGCGTCACCCGTTTCCGGCCCATCCTGCTCACGTCCGTGACCACCTTTATCGGTCTGGCGCCGCTGCTGGCGGACGCGAACTGGGCCACAGCCTTCGTGATACCCATGGCCATCTCGCTCGCCTTCGGCGTGCTCTTTGCTACGGTCATCACGCTGTTCCTGGTGCCGAGCCTGTACCTCATCTACGAGGACTTCATCGGTGCCGGCGATGTCGTCAACGGCTTCCTCTACAAGCGCTTCGGCCTGGGGAATCCGCCCGAGGTGGAAGGGGAGCAGGTCGAGGCGGGCTACTAGTCTGTTGGATTTAGGGGGCCGCTGTCCCGTCGCCGCTGCCGCCGCCGCCGCAGCAGGATCAGCCTAGACACGAAAGACTGCTAGACCAGGGCTGTCACAGCGCCGGCTTGCAACCGCGCCCACTCTCCGGACTCTTTTCGAAGCGGGTTTCAGTCGTCCCGCCGACCAGCACACTAAAGCCCGCAACGCGATTGCTCTCATCCCGATCGAACGTGACGCTCATGAACGGAAAATCACCCGCGAACGCGTCTTTCTCCTTCGGCTCAATCCGAGCATCGACGCGTCGGCGATGCCTGAGCAACAGACCTCCATCATCCTCCACAACCTGGTAGGTCGTCTCCAGCTGCCGACTGTAATACCGGCCGGCGAAGGGAATCAGGCTGTCTGTCGGCGGAGCCCAGGGCTCGAGACGGCGCAGGACATCGACTGGCCCCGCGTTAAAGAGGACACGCAAGGGACTTTCTGGTCCCAGTTTGAGGGTGCCACCTCCCACGCTGCCATTGGCATCACGCTGGAATCTAATCACTAAATCACCCGATCTGCTGGCGAAGGTCGATTCATCTATAGCATGCAGAGCTGCCGGGTCGTCGTCCTGCTCCAGAGTGAGCACTTCTCCCTCACGCGCCACCGTGTAGACCAGGCCAATGCTCTCTACTTCATACCGGCCGCTGTAGGCGTCAAGTAGCTTTAAGTCAACGACCCCGCGATTCTCGCTGCTGTTCGATGCTTCTGCTGGCGCTGGTAGTGGTGTCATCTGACTCGCCAGCATTGTCGCCGCGATTTTGTGTCCCACTCTCCACGGTTTGGCATCGGCCCGATTGCACAGCACCGCTATGGAGACCGACGCCTCAGGAAAGCGCGTTAGATAGGCTCGAAAGCCGCCCCAGTAGCAGGTAGCCCGTGTTGCTGTACTCGAACCGGGTGCCCGGCTCAGGCGCTGAATCGTCCCGGGCCGCCACCATCTCAAGAACATCCTCAGGTGTGTACACGTCCTGCGCGTGGCGGCCCTGCAACTCCCACAGCGTGAAAACATCGCGGAGGCCGCTCGTGTGATTGAGAAGATGGCGAACCGTGACGGGGCGTTGGTAGGCAGGTAGTTCTGGCAGGTAGGTGTGTACGCTTGCATCCACTGAGACCTGCCTTTCCCGCGCGAGCAGCGCAACGGCGGCGGCGGTAAATTGCTTCGAGAGGGAGGCGACGTCGAAGGCCGTCTCGGGAGTAATGGGCACTGCATGTTCCAGGCTGGCGAGGCCATAGCGCCGCGAATAAAGCACGCGCCAATTGCGGGAGACAGCAACGGCACAGCCGGGGCCTTCAGCATAGTCGGCGAAGATCGAATCGATGGCAGAGGCGAGGTCGTCGACCTGTGCGACCGGCGCGCCTGAAGCGCAGCACAGCGCGATCAGGGCAGCACTTACAGCAACGATACGTCTCATAGTGTATTGCCGGTCGTGCCGCTCCGTTCCCTGCTGCCACTTGTCGGCAGGCCAATAGGTGCTATGTTGAGTAATCGGTGTCGCGCTCTTTCGCAGTGGCACAGGTCGAGGGTAACAGGCATGGCGACAGGCAGCCAGAACATCAGCGGTAACAGGGCAATCTCAGTGGGCGGAACCGATGCACTGAAGGTGGGAAGCTCACAGGAAGTGTCTGTAGGGACGAACCGGCGGACGACTGTGAACGCCAGTGAATCGCTGAGCATCGGCAATTCGCGTTCGACGTCAGTTGCGCGCGACGATAGTATCAGCGCAGGCGGCAATCTTACCCAGGAAGCAGGAAACAAGCTGACGCTGACGGCCGGCGATATGCTCGAGATTGTAGTTGGTAGCTCCCGACTGGTTATGAAAAGGGATGGGTCGATCACGCTCAGCGGCAAGGATATCGAGATTCGGGGCAGCGGCTCGATCAATATCCGGTCGGCTGGCAAGGTTACCATCAAGGGCAGCAAGGTCAGCACTAACTAGCTCACCCTGGGTATTGAACAGCCGGGGCCGCAGGTACGCCGTTTCGTCTATGCTCGCCTGAACCAGTCGATGACCTGTCGGTGGACCCGGGAATCATCGAGCAGGTCGAAATGGTTCTTCTCATGAAAAACGGCACAGTTCTCCGCCTTCACGGCTAGCGTTTTCTGTCGATCGAGGTGGGATCCAACAGCGCTGTCAAGGCGCACCAGCAGGTCTCCCAGCAGGCGTCCCAGCGGATCATTTGCATTTCTGCCGAGGGTGGCTGCAACGAAATAGTAGTCTACACCTGGTAGCAGGGGAACGGCCCTGCGGGTGTCCGGTCGCAGCTGGTCGGGATGATGGCCCTGCCAGTCTTCATCGAGCAGGTCTCCGTAACGCAGGTCCTTGATTCCGGCACTGCGTCGCCGGCCGAATGCCAGTGGTTTCACATATGCAATTTTATGCATTGCTAGGTCAGCCGCGCGGCCGATCCGCTCCACGTGTGAGCCATGGTGTGGCGTGCCCAGGCAAACCACCCGCTTAAGCCGGGTCAACCACGCGCTCCCGGCCTGCGCCCCGTACCAACAGGCACTGCGGATTACCAGCCCACCCATGCTGTGCCCAACCAGCGATATTGACTCAACCGGCACCGGCCAGGACTGGAACACCGTTTCGAGCATCTGGCAAAATTCCTGTCCATTGGTGGAGATATGTCTCCCTGTGTTGTAGCGCAAGTAAAGCGGTGTAAGGCCCAGTTCGTTTTGCAGTCCGTCGCCCAGGCCGGGCTTACCATGACGGTGCCAGCTCAGTTCCGACAGGCCGAGGCCATGCACCATGACCACCAGGTGCGGGCTGACCCCGGGCATTTCGGCCAGGTACTGCTCGGGCTCGCGCGGCAATGAGCGTTGAGGCGTACGCAAATGCATGGGTATGGCCAGGGGGTTACCCGACGACTCCAGGTGGTCACCCAGCGCACCGTTGAGAGCCGCTATTGTCGCGACCTCGCGTCGGGAGGGAGCGGTGCGGCGATCCAGGTCTGGCAGTAGCGCGAACGTGCGGTCAGCACCTTCACGCAAACCGGCGTTTATGCCTCGAATGATAGAGTACACGCTGGAGGCGATCAGCCCGTGTGCCCGGGTCACCTCCTGCGTTTGTGGTACCCACGGCAGTGGAGCCCTGGCAATCGTCTCGTGCATGCGTTCAACGGCGTTGGTGATGCCTTCCACCGAGTCGAAAGCCAGCTTTGCAGAACCCTTGATCTTTCTCAATGAATCGTTCATGAGCGCTCCTCGGCTGTGGCCCTGACTCCCGCGCCCCGATTGGCGATTTCTCTGTTGCAACGGGGTAACTCAGTGAGTATTAACAGGCCCTAATTTTCGGGCTTTGACTTTCGTTTGGTTTTGGCCGCAGAGGGTTTTCGCGTCGACATCGTCTTTCCGGCTGCGGGGGCCGTCGTCTTGCTGAGGCCGGCAAGGCATGCCAGGCATAACAGTGCCGGGCGGGCCTGAACAGGTATACCTATAGCGGCGCGCTCACCTGTCGGTAAAATAGTGTTGCATTTATCGCAGATCCCGTTCCGGTTCAGTATCGCCTCCTGCCAGCCGATCACTTCGATCCCGGTTTCCGCCTCAACCGATTGCGGCGAGGACCGCTTTGGCGCCCCGGCCGCTTTACCTCTGCCCTGCGCTGCTCTTGCCAGTTGCGCACTGTCGGCCACGACCCCCTCGACCAGGTTGAAGGTATGAAGGAGGGTATTACGCACAATGGTGGAGACAGAGAGTCCCAGCTGTTCGGCCCGTTCTCTCAGTTCCTCGTCGAGATGTTCCGGAATCCGCGCCTGTAATACCCGGTCCTTGGTCGGTCGACTTCTGCGCCGGGCCCTGTTCCTGCTTTCCGGCATAGCCTGAACCTCTGGCTGTAATTAGCGGGGACCATAAATGTAGTTAAATGTAATACAAAAGTCAATTTATGTAGTACATATTGCTGGCAGCGGGTCTGTAGTGTCCGTGTCAGCAGTCTTGCCTGTTCGTACTGCGGGTGTTCACTAAGCGTGATCTGGTCTGTCCTGGCAACGCCGATACACCATAGACGCCTCCCAATACTCATTGTTTCTCATCGCCGATCCGCAACTGGTGAGAGCTGATTCCCCCATGCAATTTTTTGAGTTGCCAGCCTCGAAATGAGGGTAAACTTGAGTGTCGCGCCCCCGCGCATCCAGCATCGGAATCACTGAGAATGAAGAGCTCTCGCATTGAAACGCTGGACGACCGACTGATCAAGGCGTCGAAGAAGATAAAGGTCCTGAGTACCTTGGCGTGGCCTGTGGGAATCGCTGAGAAGTTTTTACAGGACTGGGACAAGGGTAATGCAAGCTTGCCCGAGATCTCCATCGTGGCGCCGGATGTCGACGCTGGCGTAAGGGAGTTGGACAGCATCGCCAGCACATGCGATGAGGCCAATCCTGATTGACATTTTTCGTTTTCCCTGGAGTCAGGACAATCTGAAAAAGAGTCTGTGCAATCTGCGCAACGTGTGTTCAGAGGAGGAGCGGTGAAGGATCGGATCGTATTTACAAAAGATGCAGTTTATCTGCAGGGACTTCTGGAGGTGCATACGCTTTACCGTTTGGCGATACGCGACAATAAGCCCAAGTTGCTGAGTAAACTGTTCGCGGGTCGGCTCACGATCGCCGATGCCGCACGGCTGGATCCACTGTTTGAAAGTGGCTGGCTGCTTCCGCCGGTCTACGTCCGCAAATGGGCCGCAGAATTACGGCGATTGGCCGCAAGCATGGCCTTTTCGGCATTTATCGGAAGCATTGACCTCGACAAGGTAACCCTCGGGCGTGTGATCGAACTGGAAGAAGAGCTCAGCGCCTCTTAGGAACTTCGGCGACATCGACACCGAGCGCCCCGTCCATCCTAATTGTCCTCAAACAGACAGCAGTGTTGTTTTTATAAGGTCAAAATTCGGCGATGCGCCGGCTATGGCGGTACTAAACAGGACACCTATCATAATCAGTCAGCGATAGCCTGGTTACACCTTGCAGTAGTTGTCCGCCTGCCTGTCGCGGAAGTGAATGTCCTGCTTACCGCTGCACATTCGATCAATAACCGATGCAATATAACGGTTCAGGGTCCTTGATAGTTGAGTAGTAGTAAATGTGTTACTTTGTGAAGCATGATAGAACTTCCAGTAGTCTCATGAAGAATTAGACCGGAGTCGACAGATGAGCCAGATAAAAACGCACTACGTCGGAAAGATCACCGATACGCATCGCTGGGAGGCATTCAGGCACAGGGACAACGATATCTTCATCTGCACCCCGCCGAAATGCGGCACCACCTGGACTCAAGCCATCTGCGCATCGCTCATATTTGGTACTGCTGATCACGGGCAGTCGCCGGCATACATTTCACCCTGGATTGACGCCAAATTAGACCCTTTGGATGAATACCTGAAAATCGTCGATGCGCAGCCGCACAGGCGCTTCATAAAAACGCACACGCCGCTGGACGGCATTCCCTACTTTGAGTCCTGTGAATACCTCGCGGTATTTCGGGACCCGAGGGATGCCTATCTGTCGGGCATCAAGCACCGTGATAACATGAAAGATAAGGAACTTGCGGAAAGCACTTTTCCCAGCGGCGATAACGCCTTCGATTTCTGGCTACACGGAGACAACAAGCCGGGTAGCTGGGACAGGTGGACGCTGGGTGCGCTGGTTCATCTGTTCAAGACCTACTGGGAGGCCCGCAACGCACCCAATGTTCATCTGTTTCACTACGCCGATATGAAGAGGGACCTGCCTCAGGCTATATCGAGAATGGCGGACATTCTGGGCTACAGCTATGGCGACAGTCAGATCGCAAGCTTTGCGAACGCTGCAAGCTTTGACCATATGAGGGAAAACGCCGGGCAGTTTGCACCGCAGGCAAACATCGGTTTCTGGAAATCTGATACCGGGTTTTTCCATCAGGGCCAGAACTCAGAATGGTCTCAAACGTTTACGGCAGAGCAAATCGCCGCTTTTGAAGACCGAGTAAGACATCTCCTGCCTGAGGATCAGGCGGCCTGGCTGGTGCGTTGAGGCTCGGGGGCCGTCATAGCGCTGTCCCTGTTGCGTTGGCAGACCGCCGACGGTAAAAGATTCATGCAGGCATGCCAGCTTCTCCTGCAAAGCCCAAAAATTTGCCTGGTCCTGATATTTGAGTTCACAACTGCTCACTGCACGGTGTGGATCTTCAGCACTTCGAATCGCGTAACTGTCGCGCGAGGTGAAAGCATTCATGTCGGCTTTGAGAGTGTGTTCCATACAGCCCGACAGTCAGCCCTCACACTTGAACTACGGCAGCAACGCAAGGGTAATGGCGAGAAAAGTCGCCCACGTGCCCGGGTGGCCGGGTGGCCGGGTGGCCGGGTGGACCCAGTGTGTTTTCAATTCCGGCAAGTAACAAGAAATATCAAGCCGATCGCTCTGGTAACAGGTAACCCTCCAGGCCTTGCAACCCACGCCTGTCCCGGGTTCAATAAGTACAAGCCATCCCGGAAGAGGAATGATGATTCGCGAACTATGGCATACGCGGAGGACCTTGCTCGGCGCCCTCGTTCTCACCATCGCTGCGCCGCTGACGGTGGCCGACGAACAGGGCAAGGGCGCCCAATCCTATTACTACGAGGATATCGCGCGCTTCTTTGCTGCTTATGAACGCTTCCTCGGCAGTGGTGAAGAAACGGCGTTCGCTGATTATCTGGAGCGGGGTACCAAAGGGCTCAAAAACTTCGCGGACCAGTTCTCGCTATCGCCGGAATATTTGGCTAAAACGGTGCAGAAATACCCTGCTTTTTTTTCGTCGATCCGCGATGCTGCTGCGAATACTCGAGGCAAACGATCCGGAAGCATTTCTCCAGGAGTGCGGGTTGTAGACGTACAAGCCGGCACCCGATGCACTGGGGACTTCGACCTTGCAACGAGCCCCAGGCATTCCTCAACGATTCCGATCTGCCAACTCTGACACGACCTCCCGTGATTCACGGTCGCATCGGTTGCGGCCTGGCGCGGCGATGTCCCCCAGCCGCCCCTCCTGCTCCAGATGGTGGAGCAATCCTCGTATGAGGTCCGGGTGGTCAACGCAGCAGCCCGACGCCCCGGCGCCGATCCGTCGGCCCGGCGCCCCGCGTTCTGCAGTGCTCTACCGGGCGGTTATCGACTCATAACGCCCTACGCAGGTCGAGTATTCCAGACGTATGGATGACACCTCATCCGGAACTCAATAGCCAGGCAGAGCTTCGCCCGATAATGATGAAGAGCCTCACTGGCTTTACAGGCTGGTCAGGCGATCAACGCCGCCGGATGGTCGAAGGTGCTACAGCGTTTTCAGGTCCAACGTGTTTGGGTCACTGACCCAGGCGCGCTGGAACAGCGCGTCGGCGTATCGCCCGGCATCCTCGTCTCCCATCGCACGGTGCGCCTCGCGCAGGCCATACAGGGCCCAGGCGTTATTGGGCGCATCGACCAGGGCGCAGACGAACACGGACTCCGCCCGGTGCACCTGGCCGTCCAGCAGCACCGCGGCGCAAAGCATCTGACGCACCGGGAAGTAGCAGTAGGACGGCTCCGAGTAGTACATGGCGTCCTGCAGGGCCGCCGCGATCCGCGAAGGCTTCGACGCGTTCAAGAATGGAGTCACTGGCATCCAGTTCGCACAAGGCCGCCAGCCGACGAATCGGCTCACGCCTGTCGGCGATTATCCAGCGGTAGGACATCAACAGCGTATCGTCGGCGTCGGGAAGAGACCACCAGCTCATCAGGTGCTTGAAGTACTCCATGCGACTCGGGCCGCCTGTCATACAGGTGGTCATAAAAGCCTCGAGCCAAATGGTGTCGGGCTCAAACAACCAACCTGCGAAGAAGTGATACATCGATATGAAGTCTTCTTCCGGGTCACCCACGCTGACCAGGTAGTGCATTCCCGATGGCAACCCTTCGTAGTGAAGATGACTCTTGAAGCCACGAGGCGCTGACTTCTGCGGGCCATTAATAAAGCCCGCCGAGCGACATAAGCTCCAATCGATGATGCGCAATCTGCTTACTCGAAGACAGTTTTTCACCAGGAATCAAAAACGGGGCGACTTAGCGGCCCAGAGCCTGCCGGACTACCCGCGGCCCTGACATTTCTGCATGCCATGGTAAGAAAGGACGAAGCTTTATGCGCATCAACCCTATCGTATTGATCGTGCTGGCACTGGTGCCTGTTTGGTCCATGTCGCAACAGGTGAGGGATGAGCTTGATGTGCTGCGCGGGTCCAGTCCAACGCTGCGCTATGGTTTTTATACGAAGATGTCGGGGCAAGTCGAAATGGGTCGTTTCTATTTCGTCGATAACGGGGATCAGTTGCAGGTTTCCCTTGTGCCTTATGGCATGCCCGCGGTCGAACTTCCCGTGACAAGGTATGACCGCAACGAGGGACTGCTTGTGTTGGGTTGGCAGGGACGGCCTGAACGCATGTGCAGACTGATTCGGCAAAATGAGGAACTGTTTCTCGCCAGTTGTGTCGAGAAATTTCGTGTCTTGCCCATCGCTATCCGGCTTGCGAATGAGTTCGATGACGAATGGATGGGCAAACAGTTCCTTGTATCAGATGTCGACCTGAAGATCATCGACCGGGCTATAGCAGATACTGAATTCTCAGGAGCACGAAACCTGGGTGGTGATCGAAATTGCCTCGACGATATTGGAAGCCGTCGCTTCAGTGTGTTCTGCGCCCTCTACGCAGCTTCGATAGACGTAGACGGCGTGTACAGGCACCGCAGACCGGCGATGCAGGCGGCGAGGGCCAGCCTCAAGCGCGAGTTCCCCGGCGACTACGCGCACACGCTGCGGGATATCAATAACACAGAATCAATTTCAGACGCGGAGCTGGAAAAGAGCCTGGTCGAAGCGCGGAAAGACTTAAAGCAAGCTATGGGCTCCCGCTGGGAGTGAGTCCGGCTGGAGTAACTTGAACTTCACTATTATTGATCAAATAGTGATCGGGGTTTTCCGGTTTATGAGTTGTGCTCCCAGGGCAGCCACGCCGAGGTCGCGGTGCCGACTCAGCTGGATTTGCTCACGTGGAGTGAGCGCGAATTACGTTGATTATCTGCCAGTGCGTCATTGCAAATTCTTACTCTGGTGCGAAGTTTCCTTTGCTTCATGATCACTGCGTTGGAGCCAGATTGATCACCTGGCTGCGATCAAAGAAGTTAAACGGGCTCAGGGTCATCGCCTTCAGAATTTACCGGGTACAGGATTCACGGCTTCCTGTCAGCCTATTTCGGTTTTATGGATGACGGCTTCAAGTTGTTCCAGCCAAGCGATCACTACTCAGATCTGCATGAGCGCAACGGCAGCCGGGACCTCAGTGCCGGTGATTGGAAACTGGGTCGCCACTACGCCGACCGGCAGACGCACATGTGGGCGCCAGTGGAAGAGGAGGGCACCTTCGACTACGAACAGATACTGGCCTTCCTGGAGAGATGGCCTGATTCGTGAGCCGGAGTCGCCAGATCGCATGGGGTGAAATGGCGCAGTCGGCGGTGGAGTTCTTCAGACCACTGGTCGAAACGTTGCGGGTGCGCGGAGGTGACATCGCTTTCATAGCTTTCGTTGGCCGAAAAAACGGTCTCCATCTCATCGTCGTCGGCAGCCATAGTCGTGGGAGGGTGAGTGAGATGTTACTGGGCAGCACTTCGCAAGGCCTCATTCGGGCCGCGTGCTGGACAGTGACAGTCGTGCCGGCAGGCAATCAAAACTGAATCGGGCAACCAGGAACAAGTCCGTGGCGATTCCGATGTTTTTGCGTTCGGCTGATAAATCTTTACAGCCTCATTATGAAAACTGCGCTAGCATGTCGTGGCGGTAGTCCAGACCGGACCGGGTAGCGTAGTTCCTGCAATTGAATATGGCGTTTCGGCGCACCCCGCTGCGCGCCCTTGCCACGCACCATGATGAGAAGCAGGTATAGCTTGGAGACACAAGCAGTCGACGACAGCAAGGGACACCTGACCGGATTCGGTTCCGCCGGGTACAGGAACTACGTGCTGTTACTGCTAATGGGGGTTTATACCCTCAACTTCATTGACCGAACCCTGATTGCCGTGGTGGCCCAGCCCATCATCGAATCGTTTCAGCTCACTGACGCCCAGTGGGGCCTTCTGTATGGGCCTCCCTTTGCGATTTTCTATGCTGTGATGGGTCTACCCATCGCGCTGTGGGCAGACCGCGGTAATCGCGTACATATCATCACCTGCTGCATCATTGTCTGGTCGCTCATGACCGCGCTGTGCGGTGTGGCCGCGGGCTTTGTTTCGCTATTGCTGTTTCGAATTGGTGTTGCCATCGGCGAGGCTGGCTGCACGCCGCCCGCCAATTCCCTGATTTGTGACTATTTCGTTGCCCGCAAGCGCGCCACGGCGCTTGGGGTCTATTCAATGGGCGTCACCCTGGGTGGTGTGCTGGCCAACCTGTTTGGCGGCCCGATCGCGCAAATGCAAGGCAGTGACTTCGGCGCGTGGATTAATCGTATCGGCATCGGCTGGATGTTCGGAGGAATCGACTGGTCTACGACTGAAGGCTGGCGCCTCGCATTTGTGGTGGTCGGAATGCCGGGTGTGCTTGTTGCGATGATCGTGCTGCGCACTATCAAGGAGCCGCCCCGTGGCTACTCGGATCCCCCCGACGCAGCGCCAAAGCCCAAGGCTCACTGGGGTGAGGCGTTTCAGGAACTGAAGCACAAGTCGTCCTTCTGGTGGATGGCCATCGGGGCATCATTGGTGGCGTTTGTCGGCTACGGTCTGGTCAGTTTCCAGGCGCCGTTCCTGCAGCGAGAGCACGGACTCAATGTACGTGATGCCGCGCTGCAGTTTGGCGCACCGCTGTCCCTCATGGCCGCTGCGGGGACTTTTCTCGGCGGGTATCTGACGGAGCGACTGACACCGAAATCTCCCACAGCCATGGCATGGGTGCCAGCCATCGGACTGCTTCTCTCGATTCCGGCCTACGTCGCCGCGTTTTTTGTGGACGACCTGCGCCTGGTCTTCATTCTTTGGGGCGTAGCGGCGACTTTGCACTATGCCTATCTTGGAGCCCAGTATAATATTGGCCAGAGCGTTGTCAGCAACCGCTCCCGAGCGACAGCGATCGCCGTGCTGCTGATCCTCGTTTCCCTTATAGGCAACGGCATCGGCCCGTACTTCGTAGGGTTCATGAGCGATTTCTTTATGCAACGCGAACTCGCAGCGGCCGAACCCTTGCAGGGTATTGAGCCGGCACTTTGCCTGATGCGCGACGCGGGCCTGTCCGAGGCGCAACTGACGGCCTGCGCCGACGCCAGCTCGACCGGTCTGAAGATGGCGATGTCTGTGACGGTATGCTGGTTTATCGTTGCCGGCTCTTGTTTTCTGGTCTGCGCCGCCAGGCTTAAGCGAGACCTCGTTGTAGAACTGGGCGCGAGGGTCTAAACGTGAAACCCACTATGATTCTGAAGCTTCAAGCGCGTTGAATGTTGAAGTGGGTGTCCTGGTTATTCTCTTGAGGTGGGTGTCCTGGTTGTTCTCGCGGCCGCGCAACCTTCTCACCCGGCATCAAGCCGCGGCCCTGTCCCAACCAATGAGCGTATTGCCATTGTTCAGAGGTACCCTAGCCGCCGTTTCGAGTTCCTTTAGCCAAGCCGAGCGGTGGCGTTACATGATAAAACGTTTGAAATCTTTTCACCCAATAGAGGTTAAGCACAGAGATCTTTTGCTCAAAGTCTAGAAAACAGAAAAGGAATAGGAGACCTCAATCGCGAGGAAAGTCTGGTGGGGGCTGCGGCGCCATTTTCCTGCAGACCAACCCAGCCCTCGACGGGCAACGCGATGACCCGCGCTACCTGGCGATGGTCGATACGGTTGGCTTTACCACGGGTTAGTCCCGCCCGGCGTCAGGCACACGGTCCATCGGCAACTGCCATGCGGTGGGCGGCCAGAATCTGGAAAGATACTCCCGGCTCCACCATGCGCCCGTTGCCTCACGCTCCGACCGGTCGGAAAAGCGGTACCGGTACAGGGAGGCTCGGATGTAGGTCGGGGGTTTATCGGGAAAAGGATTGAATTCGAGCAGCGCCACTACCGGATCGGCATTGGTCAGCAGACCCTTCACCAGCCCCTGTAGCCAGGGATTCTGATCACGCGGCGCCAGTGCCGCGAACCACAGCTGCCAGTCCAGCCGCGGCTGGTGCGGCGTCGCCCAGACCGGACGCCTCCCGATGGCGCCGGGTTTGTAGGGCAGCTCGTAGGCCTGCCAGTCCCGCCCGTTGCGTGATCCCTCGAAAATGATTTCCCTGCGTTCAGTGGTCATGACTGCAAACAGTCCATAGGCGTTCGCCACATGAAAGGGTTCGCTCCAGCGGATCAGCTGGAGCGGCAGGCCGGCCAACGTGGTGCGCCCGAGGGTGTTGGCCAGCAGGATCGTGCTCAGCACCAGGTAGCTGATGGCGACCACGCTGCAAAGCGTCTGCCTGCCCGCGCCCGCTCGGTCCAAAGATTCGGCGGTTGCCAGCCGTCGAATAGAACCAGGGTACCCTGCGGCTATCTGACGGTCGTCCAACAGCAGCAGGCAGAGGCAGAGGGTGAGCAGGTTGAAAAAATTGTAGTTTCCGGTGGCGATGATAAGACCCTGAAACAGCGCGATACCCACCGCCGCTAATGCCCGCGGGCGGCGGGGCATCAGGATCAGGAACGGCAGTAAAAGCTCTACTGCGAAGGTGAATACCACCCCACCCCGCAGTATCAACTCCGGCATTTTGTCGACGTACCAGGCCAATACCGTCGGCAGCGGCTGGGTGTGAAAGTGATAGTCCAGAGCTGTCAGGTCTCGCCAACTGGGGTCCCCACTCAGGAGCTTCACCAGGCCTGATTGCCACATGAAGCGAAACAGCAGCCAGCGATACAGCCAGGTGAACAGTCGCGGGCTGGAGGATAGAAAGATCGCGAGAAATCCGCATTCGAGCAACAGGACATCCCACTGGAAAGACATGAATACCTGTCCGGCGTGATACAGGGACAGGTAGCCCAGGTACAGGCCGACCAGGCAAAACCGCGGCCAACAATTTGCCAGCAGCAACAGGGCAAGACCACAACCCCCGTAACCTATCGCGCTGATGAACGCGTCGCTGGAATGCAGCCACAGGAGAGAGGGTAGCAACCGGTATTTTTCCGGCCCGTAACTCAGATCCACCGCGGCAAAAAAGTCAGTTGCGGGCAGGATTCCTTGAGCGCCGATCAATCCCGGTGCCTGCAGCGTGAACGACAGGAAGGCCGAGAAGTATATCAATGCCAGCAAACGCAGAAACAGCCAGCAGGAAAGACGCTGGGAGGTGACTTGCAGTTGCTCGCCAAACAACAACCTGCACGCTCGAAAGACGCCGTTCCTGTGTCTCGCCACCCACCTGTAGCACCACTCACTGAGGGCGGCGAAGAGCGGCAAGTGGCTATAGCACCAGGCGAGGAGCCGGGTCGACCCTCCCTGTCCCAGGGCCTGGAATGCCGCCTGCGCGCCACTGGCGATGGAGCCATCGGGTTTCACCAGTTGAATCGAAGCCCTGAACTCGCTCTCGCTGATCTGGGGGAATTGCTGATAAACGTCCTGGTAGGGTTGGTAATCCAGATCGCCGCCGGTTGCGGAGCGCGCATAGTCGACACAGTACTGGCAGAACCGACAATCGCCGTCGTAGATGAGTAGGGACTGTCGCACTTCGCTCATTGCGTTATCTCCTGACTCCTGACGAAAGCCGCGCTAATGAGCTGGACGCATCGCGTGTCATGTGGGCGATCCTCGATAAGGAGTAGCGAGTCAACCTCTAAAGCTAACACGTTGCCGGGTATCCATGTAACGAACCTTCCCGGAAGACCATTATCGATGTGCTGTGGACGCCGGTGCGTTGCTACAGTAGTCTGCGTTAAAAACAGCAACAGACAACTACGATCATGTTTTATATCGACCCCGATAAAACTCAACTGTCGTCATTTCCTGCCGAGAGGCCCTTGGGAGGAAAAGGGGGTCTTGACAAGAGGGTCTGGCCCCTTTTGCATTCTCACTTTATGTCGTTTGGGTCTATAGATGCCTGAACATCAGTATGCAGAATAATCGTCATCCCGGAAAAAACACCAGCCCGCGAGCCAGCAGCCAGTTTGTCGTGACGCTGCTGTTAGGCTACGCTCTTCTGCTCATCTATGGCACGCTGTTTCCACTGGTCAACTGGCAGTCACCCGTGACAAGTCCATTTGCGATGATGCTACAGCACGGGCTGAGTCATACGTCACGCCCGGACATTCTTGCTAATTTTCTTGTCTATATGCCGCTCGGGGTATTGCTCGCGGGGGCGTTTCCCCTGCGCTACAGCCCCGCGTGTCGGCTAATTTTCGCGACAGTGGCAAGCGCCTTGCTCAGTCTTTCCCTGGAGTATCTGCAGGCGCACTCCCCCGGCCGAGTCCCGTCGATTATTGATGTAATGTCGAACACAGCAGGCGGTTTCTCCGGCGCACTGCTGGCAGTACTGTTTTGGCAGGATACCTTCATTGGCGGACGCCTGAAACGCCTGCGGAATACCTACATTGAAACTGGGTCACTGGCAAACCTGGGACTGACAGTGTTTGCCCTCTGGGTGCTGTCTCAATTGAGCCCTCTGGTTCCTTCCCTCGATATGGGTAACCTGCGAGACGGTATCAAACCGCTGTGGCTAACGTTAAACCAACCTGGCTCACTGCAGTGGGTGCGCGTTGCCGAGTATACGATGGCGATTTCCGCGCTTGGGATATTGAGCGGTACGCTGCTGCGAAAAGTGCATAAGCCAAAGCTGTCTTACATCACCTTCGCCTTGGTCGTGCTTCTGCTGAAAGTGCCTGTGTTCGGCCGCCAGCTTTCACTTGAGGCATTGCTCGGACTTGGTATCGGATTGGCATTTTTTGCCCTGTGCACGAAAATGTCGCTGCGGCTGCAGTTCATGATTGCAGCAGTCATGCTGCTGGGTGCCGTTGTCTGCGCCGGCCTATATGCTCCAGCGGGCGCGACAATCACATCACTATCTGTTCCTTCTACCTTCAGCTGGGTTCCGTTCAGAAGCCATCTCAACAACGAGATCACTGGCATTATCGATATTCTCGATGGGACATGGCCATTTCTGGGGCTGAGCTATATAGCGCTTTTGTCGGTTCCCTCGCGCCGCATAGCCATCGCCACAGTCGGAGCCCTGCTGGTATTTATGATTGTTTTTGCTCTTGAATGGCATCAGCAGTCCGTCCCCGGTAGATCAGCAGATATTACCGACGCTATTCTTGCCGTGATCGCGTGGCTGGTTCCCTGGCTGTCTCCTTCGTTGAGGAAAGCAGCTGAAACCGAAACTGCTAAAGTGGAAAACAGTTCAGAGGAACCCGGGACACGCGAGATTTCGCCGGTGGTTTCAGGCCCGGTGGACTGGCACAGGTCTTCTAGTCCCTGAATTCGACTGTAGACTGTCGCTCCCTGTTTACCGTCAACCGGGTTACATCGGGGCGGGAATAATGCCCGACCGGGTCAAAGTTCTGCCGTTCCTCATAGACGCGATGAAAGTCGAGCGTGTGGTAGATCAGGCCTTCAGTGTTGACCACGGGTTCAATGATCCATTCACCATCGGGGCCTGCTATGCACGAGCCACCGTTCGCGAGTACATCAGGCGCGTCCTCCAGTACCCTGGCCAGATGTGGGGTGTTTTTCGGAAAGTCCTTCTTGCTCATTAAAGAGGACACAGAGATGACGAAACTGCGCGATTCTCTGGCGATAAACCGGGTAATATCTCTGGTGTTATGGTCACCGCCCGGCCAAACGGCGATGTGCAGGTTTTCGCCTTGTCCGTAGAGTGCGGCTCTGGCAAGCGGCATCCAGTTTTCCCAGCAGTTGAGTCCGCCGACGGTAAACTGTTTCAGGGAATGTACGCGCAGTCCGTTGCCATCACCAGCTGCCCAGGTCAGGCGTTCGTCATAGGTTGGTTGAAGCTTCCTGTGGACCGACTGAATTTCGCCGGTGGCATCGATGTAAACCAATGACGCATACAGGCTGTGCCCGCCCCGGTTCCTGGCGCGTTCTATGATGCCGAGGTAAACGGCGATCTTATGCTCTTTGGCGAGATCGCACACAGCATTCAATTCTCCAGCCTCGATCTGGACCGCGTTGCGAGCGTAGTGCGCATGAATTTCCTTGTTGATACCCAGATCCCATTTGGCACCCTCCGTGAGGGCGAGCCAGAAAGGGTACCCGGGCAGGAATGCCTCTCCGAATACAATGAGCTCCGCCTGTTCATTGGCGGCAGCCGATATAGCGGCGGCGACCTTCTCCATAGTCGCGGCTTTATCCAGCCAGACCGGTGCTATTTGAGCCAGCGCGACCTTTAACTGATTTTCCATCGAACCTACTCCGCGTATCCGGCCTGCCTGGCAGCTGCAGGCCACGCAGCCGGGTAGGGGCACCGCTCTATTTTGCCGGAATGGTGTTCTCAGCCATGGTTTTGGCGACATAGGCATAGAAGTCCGGCTCGTTGGCCCGCCGGTCGGCTTCCACCTTGCGGGCGATATCGGTCTCGCGCATAGAACGGGTCCATTCCTTCATGCCTGGTATCTCGGCGAGGATGTCCCACTCCATTTGTTTCGAGCCTATCGCCGTGACTACCGCGTTGCAGTAGTGCACGTAGATATCGGCCATGGTGAAATCGTCGCCGGCAATGTTTGGTGAAAACCGGCACAGACGTCGCAGCGCGCCAATCCCACGCTCCGTAATCTGCCGCGCATCATCGAGTACGGGCTGCGGCGCGGGATTGCCTGAGAAGGCGTAGGCGATCAGTTTGCGGCTGGAGAGCTCCAGGTAGAGCTCGGTTATTTTCATGATCTGGCGTACCCGGGCCCGCGCCAGCGGATCGGATGGATACAAGGGCTCGTCCGGGTAGGCCTCATCCAGGTAGTCGCAAATCACGCTCGTCTCCGAAAGGTGCTGGCCATCCTCCGTGGTCAGCGCTGGAATCTTGCCAGCCGGGCTGATCGCCAGCCAGTCGTCTCCGCCACCGTAGATCAGGTGCTCCTCGAACGGAATCCCCTTGTGCAGCAGAACGTGCTTGACGACGTTGTAGTAATTGCTCGATGAAAAACCGTGCAGGGTAAGCATGGGCTGTGGCACTCCTGGTTCAGTCCCTGTGGCTCGCACCGGGCAGCAGGGCCGTCGTGCGCGAAAGTAGACAGTATAGGCGCTTTGGGCACCCGGTCGCACTCACTGCGCTCAACCCCTGTTCTACACGCTCCGAAACAAGCCAGGAAAACAAGCGTGGACTTCAGCCAACGCGTGACAGCTCTGGCTGCGCATCGAATGCGCGGTGAGGCCAGGCGGTGTACTTCACGTCCGCCGGTTCGGGGAAGGTTGTCAATTACTGGTTTTCGCGACTTATCAGGCTGATTTCGGGGGGAGAGGTCGTTATTTCATCACTTTTTCGATAGAATGCGTGGCGTTTTAAGGGGCAAAATAGCGGGAATAATCATGATGGGGCGTATTGCCTGGCTGGTAGTTCTTTCGATATCGACTTTTCTTTCACAGGCTCACGCCCGCTCCGATAAGGCAGCGGCGGAGCCAGATGCGCTTCAAGACCGAATCGCCTACTACGATCAACGTTATGGCCTGGCGGACCCTTTCGAGAAGCGTACCAACAACCACGGCGAAGGATTCGAATCGCTTTACGGTACTCGCAATTTCCGCACAATACTCAACGGCATCGCCTATCGCGGTGGTGCGAACAACAAGTGGAACCGTTCGAGCCCGCGGGAAAACAGGAACCCTTTACCGGAGGAGGGGCTTGTCAACCTCTGTCAGGAGGGATTTGAACGGTCTTACTACCTCTACCGAACCAACTACGAGACGGCACCCAAAACGACTCTGTGCAAAGAACCCATGGTCGGCAGTGGTGCGCTTGACTACCAGCAGGCCAGCCCTTTCGACGAGGAGCATGCATACCGTATATTGCAGGACGTTCACGATACCATTGCCGATGAAGCCCGGGGTCCGGTCTATCTTCACTGCTGGAATGGCTGGCATGCCTCAGGTTTGATAGCGGCGAAGATACTCCGACAGTTCTGCGGATTAACGGCAGATGAGGCTGTCGCCTACTGGGACAGGAATACGGACGGCCACAACACCGAGCCAGCCTATGACAGCATTCGCAGGAGGATCCGTGCCTTCGAGCCCTATCCTGAGCTGGCGATCAGTCATACGGAAGCGGAACGCATATGCCCCTGACTCTGGCTGCCCGTTGCCGGCGCGGCGTTAGAAATGAGCCATAGCCTGGCCGCAGCGCGCTACCGCCTCGGCATGGTGTTTCAGCACAATAGCGGCTCCCTCGCGGATGAAGTCAGTGAGCTGTTCGTCTCCATCGGTGATAGCAGCTAAAGCTTCGTCGTCTTCTGATAGCGCTCGCACGCGGTCGATCAGGTCCGTATCGAAGCGCGTCACCAACGCCACGAAATCTCGGGCGGCATAGGTAGAAGCCGCCCTGGCGCTCTTGAAGGCGGCCTCGTTATCCAACGAGAAAAGCCGCGCGCGGTCAAAAATGATGGCCCCATCGCTGGTTTCGTATGCCTTCGACTCGGAGCGGAAGAACAGGTTGCCGCCGGGGAAGCGGTCTTCGTTGCCGATCAGGGTATCGACTACCATCATGTTGCTGAAATCCTGCGCGGCCTGAGCGAGGTTCGTCACCCCGACATAGCGTGTGCGCTCGTTGTCGGTTATCGCGGGGTTACCGTACGAGGAATAAGCGTAAAACCGGAATGATTCGGACGACTGCGGCTTGGGTTCTTCGCACCGCAGCGCCGCCGCGAGCCTTCGCTTGTCACGGCTTTTAGTGGTGGTGAAGGTTTCCCGCGTCCAGTAATACTGGGTGAATACCGTGACCCATTCCTTGAGGGCACACTGTTCCGATATCCGCAGATCACCCACCTGTTGATCTATGTCGCGGTAGACGGCGATCGGGTAAACCCTGAAGCCAAGCGCCTGGCCGAGTCGGTAGGTAATCACAGCCCCGCGATGATTCGTGTTGCCGCTGGAGCACTTCAGGTCGGCGACGACGTGTCCTTCCGAGCTCACGGCCCAGTTGGTGGCAGTCGTCCCGCCTAGCCGTTCGAACTGGACGCTCTCACCGTCCAGATCCAGTGCGCGCAGGTATTCCTCGGTCGCAGCAGAATAGTCATCAGACTCCCTGTCCACGTCCATCGCCGGTGGATACAAGGCGTCACCCGAGGCGGCGCGTGGCAGGCAAATGATGCCGACGGTGAGCAGCACCCTAAGCTTAACGGCGGTTGTTACGAATAGGTCCATACCAGCTAGTCCCGATGAATAGCAAAAATCCAAGCACTGTCTCACCTGTCAAAAATGTCCAGCGGTAACAGGGCCGTGACTCCCACATTTGGCGTATCCACCAGCTGGTTGATTCGAATATCCACCGCTACACTGGCAATCACATAGGCCTGCTGTCGATCATAACCGTAGGTTGTGGTGATGTAGTCGACGATTCCGTCGATGGCATTGCGGGCGGCGAGGTTAATATCGTTAGACAGATTGCCTAGACCCGCAACCACGTCCGAATTCAGGTAACGCATATCCGGTGGCACGTCTCCGGGGCTCTTTACCGGAATACCCGTCACCGCGTAGAAGCGACGCGAGGGAATGTTGAGCAAGCTGGCGGGTCCTTCGAAGTGTGGACCGCGAGACAGGTCCGGGCCGTCCTTGAGGATTTCCGTGCTTGCCCATACGTCAGCCGACATCTCTATAGCGGTTCCCGACACTTCTCCATCGCCCTGCGCGTAGTGCAGGTCTCCGATTGCCAGGCCGCAGCCATCGATAAAACAGGGCAGGTAAATGGAGACTCCCGCCTTGAGGTAGCGGATGTCCATATTGCCACCATGCTCCCGCGGTGGAATGGTGCGCAGACATTCGCTGCGGGCGGTGCCTTGTAGACCGCAGAGGTCCGCCGGGTCCGCATCGTCGGGGGAGGGCAGGTACACGTGGCCGCCGGCATCTGCCAGCGCCTGTTCCCGTTTCAGCATACTCTGCAATTCATCGGGGCCAGGTAAGGTGGTAACAACGCCGGGAAAGCTGGCGTTGGGAATGCGAACCCCCGGTATGTCATCGCTCTCGGCATAGTCGCCGTGCAGGCGCCAGATAACCAGCCGGTTTCCATCGACGAGGTCGGGGATGAAACCCGACGTACCGCCAAACGTATAGCCATACAAGCCTGGGTCGATATGCTTGATCGTTACCTTCAGTACATCGCCTGCCGTGGCGCCCTCGATATACACCGGCCCGGTCATAGGGTGCACCCGGCCGAAGTTGTCTGCCAGCGTCTCAGGTTCCGTGGTTTGAGCCGCTGCTGCGCCCAGCACATCCCCCGCGTCTCTTGCCCTGAATAGAATCGTCTGCCCCGGCCTGGCTCTGGCCGCCATCGGTATATTCGGGTGAAGCCGATTAATGCACCCCGGGTCGTCGATGCAATCCGCACCTTCACCGCCCACAGTGACGAGGTTTTCGGCAGCATTGGCGCTGCTGATGAGTAAAGTGATTGCAGAGGCTAGCAAGCCTGGCAGTGCCAATGGAAGTTTGTCCATTGCAGGGGTCCTTTGACCAAATTTGGGGGCCAGCCTTGGCGATCATAGTATCGCTAACGGTCAACCAGCCTACTCACCTCACCTGACGGGAGTCACACTACGCGATGTGCCGACGCTCGGGAAGATCCTCTCTCGCGGGTCGTTCGATCACCCGGAGCCTGCTACGGCTACCCTCCGCCAGCTCTTCAATTCCTTCAGGGTCGAAAGCGTCTACCCGGATTACGTCGTAGAGGGCGGTCAGCGCCTCCAGCAGGAGATCGCGCTCTTCCTCAGCGACTAACCCTCCGCTGACCGCCCAATCGACCAGCTCCGCACGCTGGTGACCCATCAGCAGCGGCACACCGTCCACCTGGTCCTCATCCTGCCGGCGAATGGCGTCGTTCACCCTGCCGCGGACCTCTTCGGTCCTGCGTGCCAGGCGATAGGCATTGAGTACTCTCCCCAATGCGTCCTCCGGGTCTTCAGAAACAAAGCAGCCGGAACTGATGTGTTCTCGCAACGGGCCGTCCTCGACGATCGCCGCGGCGACGGTACGGCCCAGGTCGTCATCAGGCCTGCGCAGCCGGGTGCTGCCCGGCGGAAACACCATCCACCGCAGCGGCCACCGCAGCGCTTTCACGGGAAACCCGTCGATCGCGGCGCCCAGGGACTGCTGGGCGCCAAAGAAGCTGCTTTGCAGACTCCATTCGACTAACGGCCGCTGCTCTTCGGAGTAACCGTGATCATGCCAGTAACGGATCACCGCGGACGCGTAGTACAAATGCACGAGACAATCGGCCATCCGGCCGGAGAGCCGCTGTCGCGCCTTGAGACCGCCGCCCACGGATAACAGGACGACGTCGGTGAGTAGCGCGAAGGCGGCAGAAAAGCGCCCCAGTTGGCGGTAATGAGGTTCTATCGAGCCCGACGGCGGACTCCGCTCCAGAATGCCTCCGAACCAGGCCAGTGCGAAACTCCGCAGCCCGTTGCGCAAGGTATTGGCCAGGAGGGGGTAGAAGCTGCGGTCGAACTGTTGCAGAGCGCGGTCCGGCTGTGGGTTTTCGACCGCGGCAATCACGTCGGTAATGTAGGGATGACAGCGGATTGCGCCCTGCCCGAAGACCATCAGGCTGCGGGTTAGAATATTCGCCCCTTCGACCGTGATCGCTATGGGCACGGCCTGGTAGGCTCGCGCCAGGAAGTTGCGCGGCCCGGTAATCACACCCCGGCCGGCGACGACGTCCATGGCGTGGTCGATGACTCGACGCATCAGTTCGGTGTTACGGTATTTCAGCATTGCCGAGGGCACCGACGGGTGTTCGCCACGATCGAGCATGGCGGCAGTGAACAGGCGCGCCGCATTCATCTGGTAAGTGAATCCCGCCACCGGCTCCAGCGCCTCCTGCACGCCCTCGAACTGGCTCACGCTGCGACCGAATTGCTCGCGGGTGTAGGCGTAAGCCCCGGTGGTCAGGCTGGCCAGCTTGCCGGCACCGGTGGCCAGCGCCGGCAGCGAGATAGACCGCCCGATCGACAGGCACTCGAGCAGCATGGTCCACCCCTTACCGAGCATCTCCTGACCGCCAATCACCTGCTCCATCGGTATGAACACCTCCTCACCCCAGGTGGGTCCATTCATGAAAACGGTGTTCATGGGCAGGTGGCGGGCGCCGGCATTCACGCCATCGAGGTTGCGCGGCACCATCACGCAGGTCACCCCGACGATCTCATCCTCGCCGATCAGGTGACCGGGGTCGTACACCTTGATGGCCAACCCGATCAGGGTGGCCACGGGCGCGAGGGTGATATAGCGCTTGTTCCAGGTGACCCGGAGGCCCAGGACGTCTTCGCCCTCCCACTGGCCGCGGCAGATGATGCCCTTGTCAGGTATCGCCCCCGCATCTGAGCCGGCCACCGGCGAAGTCAGGGCAAAACACGGGATCTCCTCCCCGCTGGCCAGTCGCGGCAGGTAGCGCTGTTGCTGCGGTCCGGTGCCGTAATGAACCAGCAGTTCACCGGGACCCAATGAATTGGGTACCATGACCGTCACCGCTACTGAAACACTGCGGCTGGAGATTTTCATCACAATTTCGGAATGCGCGGTATGGGAAAACCCCTTGCCACCGTGCTCCTTGGGGATCACCAGGCCGAAGAAGCCCTGCTCGCGGATGAAGTCCCACACCGGCGCCGGCAGGTCGTAGTCCTCGTTGGTGATGGCCCAGTCGTTGATCATGTTACAGAGCGCCTCCACCGGCCCGTCCAGAAAGGCCTGCTCTTCCTCGGAGAGCCGCGTCGGTGATGGACCGAGCAGTTTGTCCCAGTCGGGGTGCCCGCTGAACAATTCTCCATCCCAGCCCACCGAACCCGATTTCAACGCCTGCGCCTCGGTGTCTGAAAGCCGGGGGAGCAGGCCGCTGACAACGCCCAGGACAGGTCGGCTGACCAAGCGGAGGCGAACGGGATTGGGGAATATCAGCAACGCGGCGATCGCCAGCCAGACAGCCGCTGCTATCCAGCCGCCAGCGCTGAAGCCGTCGACAAGCAATCCTGCGATAGCCGCCGCGGCCAGCGCGATAAATGCAACGAAGCCCGCGGTACCGCGGTAGAGCAGAACGAAAGACGTTATGGCAAGCAGTAAAATTGTCATCCTGGCAAACTCACGATTTGGGTTTTTGGTTCAGTCATACCTGATTAATTCGCATAATTGCTCATAATACAAGGTATACCGGCCGCTGAATCGCCCCGGATTTACCGGAGACCACATCTCTTGAGAGGATGGAGTTGTGAATAGATCGGTGAGTTATCTACCGGAAGTCCGGGAAGGGGCGGCCTGATTCAAACAAACGCGTTTTCGGAATAACTGAGGCGATTCAACGCTAAACCCAAAGCAATAACGGGGCAGGCGCTACCTGATGCAGTCGCTGCGCTCAAGGGGCAGGCACTTCCAGGCAGCGACCTATGCATTGGTGGATCAGCTGAATCAGCTCCTCCAACTCGTCCTTGGCCGTTCCCTTGTCGCGTTGAAATCGGGGTGGTCGTTTGTTGCAACAGACGTGGGTGCATCCAGGAATTTACGGGTATTATGGTCTAAGGCCTACGTTGATATACAGTAGACCACCCCTCACGCTAAAGTAGGCCCATGAAAACACCCCTGTTCAGCGCGCGAATGTGGCTCATGCTGCTGATCACCGTACTCGTGTTCGGTGGCCTTCTGTATGCACAGATGTATGGCCGCAAGATGATGAACCGGGCAATGGACAATATGCCCCGGCCGACGGCGACTATTACCACTGCCGAGGCGACTACCGCGCGCTGGCAATCGGCGGTGCGTTCTGTAGGCTCACTGGACTCCATTCTGGGCGCCGAGTTAGCGACTGAAGTCCCCGGCATGATCGAACAGATCTATTTCGACAACGGGGCCGAAGTGTCCCGGGGTGAGACCATCCTGACCCTGAACTCGGCCCCGGATCGGGCGGAACTCGCCGCGCTGGAGGCCGCCAGTGAGCTCGCAGCCATGGAGCTGCGCCGCGCCAGTACCCTGGTGACCCAGCGCAATATTTCCGCCTCCGAACTGGACCAGCGCTCCAGCCAGGTGGACCAGGCCCTGGCCCGGGTGGCCGCCCAGCAGGCCCGGATCGAGCAGAAAGCCCTGCGCGCGCCCTATGCCGGACGCCTCGGCATCCGCCGCTACAACGTCGGCGACTATGTGCAGGCGGGCGAGCCCATTATCGAGCTGCAGTCGCTGGACCGGCTGTATGTCAATTTCAGCCTGCCGGAACAGTACAGCGGCGACGTGCGCCAGGGCATGACCGTAACCGCCGGCGTGCCGGCGTTGCAGGGTGAGGAGTTCGCCGGTGTCATCACCGCAATCGCGCCGGTGGTGGATACCGACACCCGGAACTTTGATATCCAGGCCACCATAGAGAACCGGGATGGCGTGCTGCGCCCGGGGATGGTCGCCAACGTGACCTTGCCGATAGGCCTGGAAATCGATCACGTGATCGTACCCCGAACTGCGATTGCCTATCGTCCCTACGGTAACTCGGTGTACGTGGTCGGGCCGCAGGGAGAAGGCCTCGGGGTAACCCAGCGCTTCGTCACTCTCGGCCCGGCACGCGGCGACATGATAGCGGTACTGGAGGGACTCGATCCCGGCGAGGTCGTTGCCTCCAGCGGGCTGCTCAAGCTGGATACCGGCGTGACGGTGGTCATCAATAACTCGGTCCAGCCCAGCGCCAGTCTTGAACCCAGGCCGGACAACGGTTGATATGAAGTTCACCGACATCTTCATTCACCGACCCGTCCTGGCGATGGTGATCAGCCTGTTCCTGGTCGTCCTCGGGCTGCGTGCGGCCGGCGAGCTCAATGTGCGTGAGTACCCGATGATCGAGACCGCCGTGATCACCGTCTCCACGGTCTATACCGGTGCTGACGCGTCGCTGATCCGGGGCTTCATCACCACGCCCCTGGAGCAGGAAATCGCCACCGCGGAAGACATCGACTACCTGACCTCCAACAGCGCTCGCGGGGCGAGCACTATTACCGCTCACGTGCGCTCGGAGGCCGATCCCGACGAGGTGCTCGCCCAGGTTGTCACCAAGGTCAACAAGCTACGCAGCCAGCTTCCACGCGAATCCGAGGACCCGGTGATTTCACTGGCGGTAGGCGAGCAGGTGGGCGATATGTACATCTCTTTCACCAGTGAGGAGCTCTCGATCAACCGGGTCGCGGACTACGTAATCCGGGAGGTGGAACCCAAGCTCACTACCCTGCCTGGCATCCTGCGGGCCTCTGCCGAGACCAATGACATCTTCGCCATGCGCGTCTGGCTCGACCAGGAGCGGCTGACTGCGCTTGACGTGACGCCCAGCGAGGTGCGGGCGGCACTGCAGGCCAACAATGTACTCTCGGCGGTCGGCACTACCAAAGGCAGTATGGTGGAGATCAATTTCAAGGCCAATACCGACCTCAGCACCGTCGAGGGTTTCGAGCAGATGGTGCTCAAGGAACAGGATGGCGCTATTGTGCGCCTGGGCGATGTGGCAGAGGTCGAGTTGGGCCGCGAAGGCTACACGGCTTCGTCCATGTTCAACGACCGCAGATCGGTGTTTATCAAGGTAGAGGTGGCAGCCGACGCCAATGCTCTGGAAGCCATTGCCGGCGTGCGCGAAGCCTTTAACCGGGTAATCAAGCCGAGGCTTCCGGAGGGCATAGAAAGCAGTATCAACTACGATGCGACGGTGTACATCGAGAACGCCATCAACGAGGTTCGGGCCACTATTTTCGAAGCCATCGCCATCGTGATCGTAGTGATTTTCCTGTTCCTGGGTTCGCTGCGCTCGGTCCTCATTCCCACTGTCGCGGTGCCGCTGTCGTTGATAGGCGGCCTGTTCCTGATGCAGCTGATGGGCTTCTCCATCAACCTGCTGACCCTGTTGGCCATCGTGCTCGCCATCGGTATCGTGGTGGACGACGCCATCATCGTGCTGGAGAATATCCACCGCCACATCGAGGAGGGCATGGCGCCGCTGGACGCCGCGCTGGTGGGTGCTCGCGAGTTGGCCTGGCCGATCGTTGCCATGACCACC
The DNA here is from genome assembly GCA_963840725.1 of uncultured Gammaproteobacteria bacterium. Classification (GTDB taxonomy): domain Bacteria; phylum Pseudomonadota; class Gammaproteobacteria; order Pseudomonadales; family Halieaceae; genus CAVWDU01. The sequence goes on from CAWIZY010000009.1 coordinate 79,960, forward strand.
ACCCTGGTTGCGGTGTACCTGCCGATCGGCTTCGTGGGTGGGCTCACCGGCACCCTGTTTACCGAGTTCGCCTTTACCCTCGCCGGAGCGGTGCTGATCTCCGGCGTGGTGGCGCTGACCTTGTCGCCGATGATGTGCGCAAAGCTGCTGCGCCGCGATGAAGGCGACAGCGCCAACCGCCTGGAGCACTGGCTCGACCAGCGCTTTGAAGGCCTGCGGCGCGTCTACCACCGCGATCTCGACCGGGTAATGAACGACAGCGCCGGCGTACTGGTGTTCGGCGTAATTATCCTTGCCTCCTGCTTCCTGTTGTTCTTGCGTTCCCCGGCGGAGCTGGCGCCGGAGGAAGACACCGGGCTGATATTTTTCATTGGCGAGGCGGATCCCTACGTCACTCTGGATTATATTGAGCGGTTCACGGCGGAGATCGGGCAGGTTACCCATGACACGCCGGAAATCAGGCTCAACTTCCTGTTTAACGGCGGTTCGCCCCGCAGTGGCGCTTCCAACAGTGCCTTCGGTGGCTTCATCTTCGAACCCTGGAGCGAGCGCCAGCGCAGTTCAACCGAGGTGCTGGCGGAGACCATCCGGCCGCGTACCGCCGCCATTGCCGGCATGCGCATCAATGCTATCAACCCGTCGCCGCTACCCTCCGCCGGCACTTTCCCTGTGGAATTCGTGATCAATACGACGTTGGGCTTTTCGCTGCTGAACGAGAGCGCCGACGAGGTGCTGAAGCGTGCAAGGGCAACCCGCAAGTTTATCTTCATCGACAAGAACCTGAAGATCGACCGGCCACAGCAACTGCTGCACATCGATCGCAACAAGGCGGCACTTCTAGGTGTGGATATGCAGGACCTGAGTGCGGACCTGGCCTCGCTGCTGTCTGGCGGTTATGTCAATCGCTTCTCGATGAATGATCGTTCCTACAAGGTGATTCCGCAGGTGCTGCGACAGCAGCGACTGGAACCGGAGGACCTCAATAATTACTACACCCGTACCCGCAGCGGTAAGCTGATACCTCTCAGTTCCCTGGTGACGCTGGAGAGCGAGGTGGTGCCGCGCTCCCTGGCGTCCTTCCAGCAGCTCAATGCGGTCACGCTTTCCGGTATACCCCGACCAGGCATCGCGCTCGGTGAGGCCCTGGAAACCCTGGAACAGATTTCCGCCGAGGTGTTGAGTCGTGAATACAGCCTCGATTATTCAGGCCAGAGCCGCCAGTTCAAGACCGAGGGCAGCTCACTGATCTTTACCTTCTTTTTCGCGTTGCTGCTGATCTACCTGGTACTGGCGGCCCAGTTCGAATCCTTTCGTGATCCGCTCATCATGCTGGTGACGGTGCCGATGTCGATCAGCGGTGCACTGCTGTGCCTGAACATTCTGGCCATGTTCCGCGTCAATGGGGCGACACTGAATATCTATACCCAGGTCGGGCTGGTGACGCTGATCGGTGTGATCTCCAAGCACGGCATCCTGATCGTGGAATTCGCCAATCGATTGCAGGAGAAGGGACTGTCGCGGCGCGCGGCCATTGAGGAAGCCGCCTCGGTACGGTTGCGACCGGTGCTGATGACCACCGCCGCACTTGTGCTCGCCATGGTGCCGCTGCTGTTGGCAACCGGCCCCGGTGCGGCCGCGCGGTTCTCAATGGGCCTGGTGATCGCCTCGGGCATGACCATCGGCACCCTGTTTACCCTCTATGTGTTGCCGGCGGTGTATCTCTACCTGGGACGTGACCTGGGTGCGAAGCGCACGACAGACGGGGCAGGGGGGATGGAGGATACTCCCGGGGGCCGGGTGCCAACGGGTGGACAGATTTAGTCGCCCGATGACAACCAGGTCGCAGAATGTGAAAGCTCATATGCACTCCTGGGACGACTGGAGCGATCTGCCATCTCGGCTGGAATTGTCTCTCTCAACGATGGGAGCGATACGAACGTGATTTCGATGGTATCGACGACGGCGGGTCTCATCGTCGCGCAATAGATCGGGAGGCGCGACAGAAAGTCTTACCAGGTTCACCCTTCCATCGCCTATACTAGCCGCGGCGGTGAACGGCTGCGAGCCTGCACAGTATGGCCATTATCAACGACGGTATCGTGCTGATCAACCGGATCGACAACGAACAGAAAGCCGGACGGGATGCATACAGCGCTGTGATTGAAGCGACAGTGTCACGCTTCCGGCCAATCTGGATGACTACGATCACCACCATATTCGGGGTGATGCCGCTGATACTCAGTCACGACCCGGTGTTTTATTCACTGGCGCTGATCATTGTCACCGGGCTTGCGTTTGCCACCGTGCTGACGCTTGGTGTAGTGCCCGTGCTGCACGCTGTGTTTTTCATGGTTCAGCCGAATGCGGTACCCGCATGAAGTATCAATCACGGCCGACCGGAGAAGGTGTTCGCCTGCGCGGTCTTTTTGTTTCTTTAAAACATGGAGCTAACTGATGAAAATCGTTCACCGCTTTACCCTGCTTTGCTCCCTTATTCTGTTGCCTCTGTCTCACAGTTGGGCCGGTGATGTACTGGATCGTATTGCCAAGACGAACACGCTCAGAGTCGGGATGACGGGCGCCGCGGCGCCATTCAACTTCCACAATCGGGACGGTGAACTGGTTGGCATGGAAGTCGAGCTGGCGAAGCTGCTCGCCAAGGCAATGGGTGTTGAGCTCAAGATTGTTGAAATGCCCTTTGGTGACCTGCTGCCGGCGCTTGAGAAAGGCGATGTGGAGCTGGTGATGTCGCTGGTCACCGCCACGCTGGAGCGGAATCGACGGGTCGCCTTCGTGGGCCCATACTATGTGTCCGGCAAATCGATGCTGACCACTTCAGAAACCGTCGCGGGCATTAGAGAAACCGGAGAAGTTAATCAGGCGAGCATGCGCATCGTGGCGATGAAGGGTTCAACCAGCGAGGCATTCGTGCATCGCAATGTGCCGAAGGCAAAACTGGTGACAACGCGTGACTATGACGAGGCGGTGAAGAAACTGCTCGATGGCGAGGTGGATGCCATGCTCGCTGATGCCCCGGTCATCAAGCTGACGATGATGCGCCATCCGAATTCAGGGCTTGCGATGCTGGACAAGCCTCTGACGATTGAGCCAATCGGTATCGCCGTCTCGCCCGATGACGTTCTTCTGCTGAACCTGATGCAGAACTATATGCAGGCGCTTAGGTCCACCGGCGGGCTGGAGGCCCTGCATAAGAAATGGTTCGAGGACGCTGGCTGGCTTACCCAGCTCCCGTAGACTTTTCTGAACTCCGGTAGGACAGGGTCCCGCCGGGGGCAAGATATCGCGTCGGGCGCGAACCGGGCCGAACGCCTCGAACGCTCGCTTCATAAGTGGAGAAAAATGCTCCTGATCGTGTCACCTGAAGCCGCTGCTTTCAGGGCGTATCGGTAGTGATCAATCCGGCACTGTTGTTTGCCCTCCCACCGAGCGCATGAAATCATCGAACTCGGCGGCGGCACTTGCCGGTGACGTCTCTTGACAGGGCGCGCACGACAGCTGTTCAACGGCGTTGCCTGGGTTTTCCTCGAACCGTAGGGTGGCGGTTTCCAGGTGCCTGGCCAACCGCATGTGATGGGCGCCGGCGATAACGGTCTGCCCGCTTAGTGAGCAATCGTGGCTCCCCAGCCATCCGACGACCCCGGCCACGTTTTCCGATGCGAACTGCGCGACCTGCTCTTGCGGAAACCAGGGCACGGTCAGCTGGGTGACGGCGTAGGGTGCGATCGCGTTCACGCGTAGGCCGTGGGGTGCGCCCTCGATGGCCAGTGTTTTTGCCAATCCCAGTAGTGCTGCCTTGGAGGCCGCGTAGGCGGCCTGGCCCCGGTTTCCGTAGAGGCCCGCCGTGGAAGTGGAAACGACGACGCGACCTTGGCCAGCGTCGAGCAGGTGTGGCCAGGCGGCGTGCAGCAGCCGGACTACAGAGCCGAAATTGATGTCCATGATCTGCTCGAAAGCCCGCATATCCAGTTTCTGAAACGTGCTGGCGCTGTCGATACCGGCATTGGATACAACTGTATCGAGATGGCCGAAATTGTCCAGAGCCTGGCTGATCAAACGCTTAGCGGCTCCAGGATCCTCCACGCTGTCATAATTGGCGACCGCTTGACCGCCAGCCTCTCGTATTTCATTTGCCACCCTGTCCGCCGAGCATTGGCCTGGCTCGCTGTTGCCCGCGCGGTTGTTTACCACCACTGCGGCTCCGAGTTCGGCCAGGTGCAGGGCGTAGGCCTTGCCGAGGCCCTTGCCGGCACCGGTGATAATCGCCACGCGGCCTTTGAGCGAGGGCGTTGTGGTCGTGCCTGCCATAGCGGCCACCTTTCGTGATATCAGGTTTTTACTTTAGCTGATTATCGCCTTAGATGTCGTTCGTATATGCTCATCGCAGCGAAACGCGAGTGGAGCACAGTCTGCGTCAGTGACGCGGGTCGGCGGTCGAAAAGTATTTGTATGGTCGGACCTTTCGATCACGGTAATCGCCAGTAAGGTTCATGCGGGAGCAACCGGGCCGTGACAGCCTTGTCCTTTTATGCAATCTTTGATCAACTACAACCGGATTCCGGTCAACACCAGACTGTTTGCGGAGCGTAACACGTGCCCTGGATCGATTTGTTGCTGACCGGTGCCTTGACCGCATTGGCGGCGTTCACCATGGTTATCACCCTGTGGCTTTTGAGTATCAAGCTGCGGGACGTGAGTATTATCGATATGGCTTTTTCGTCGATGATCTTTCTTCTGCTCCTGCTCGCTTTTCTCCACAACCGCCCTGAAGGCGTGCAGCCGCTGCTGGTACTGGCCCTCGTGTTCGTCTGGGCAGCGCGCATGAGCGGTTACCTGATCAAACGCAACTGGGGTCATGGCGAAGACCCGCGTTACACCCGATTGCGAACCTGGGTGCCCGATGGCCCGTCGTTTTTCTGGCTCAGCCTGCGCCAGGTGTTTCTCCTGCAGGGCGTGGTGATCTGGCTGCTCACGCTTCCCCAGCAAATTGTCATGGTCACCGCCGGGCAGGCGGGCATTGGTACTCTGGCCGTGGTCGGGGTGGCACTGTGGTGCTTCGGTTTCTTCTTCGAGGCCGTCGGCGATTACCAGTTGAGTCGATTCAAGGCCGGTAAGAGTCAGCCGGGGGAGGTCCTCGATACCGGCTTATGGCGCTACACCCGGCACCCCAATTACTTCGGCGAGTTGTGCCAATGGTGGGGTTTGTTCGTCATCGCCCTCGAGGCACCGCTGGCATGGTGTGGGATCATCGGGCCACTGGCCTACAGCTGGTTGATCATCAATGTTACCGGCAAGCGCACCCTCGAGAAAAAAATGGCCAGGGAAAAGCCTGAATATGCGGCCTACGCAGCGCGCGACCAGCGGATTGATACCCTGGCCACCCCGCCGCGGCGGTATAACCTAGCGCGCCTGTAGGGGTTCTGCTCTCTCTGCTCCGACCGGGGTAACGGTGAGGCCACCCACTTCGAACTTGACCTGGTAGGCCTTTAACGCTGTTTCACAGACGCTGCAGGTCACCTCGCCATGTAACGTGGTAGCGCATGGCGAGTGAATCAGTCGCATCGGTTTGCCGCTGTTGTCGGGACTGCACCATTTGTCCCCCCATTGCAGCAGGGATAAAAACCATGGATAAAGTGCCTCGCCCTTTTCGGTCAATCGGTATTCGTGGCGCGCGGGACGCTGCTGGTAGACCGCCTGAACGAAGACCTTTTCGGCGACCAGGAATTTAAGCCGGTCCGACAGGATGTTGGTCGCGACCGGTAGTTCGGCATGGAATTGGTCGAACCGCGTCAGCCCGTGAAAAGACAGGGCGATGATGTTGGCTGTCCAGCGGTCCCCGACCAGGTGGATCAGGTTGTTGTACAGTCGTCTGCTGCCGGGTGGCGTATCCAGTGCCGAGATGGAGGATCGGCGTCGCACTTTTTTATCCCGCTCGTCTCGGGTCGCGCCCGGTCCGGGTTCGTAGTCCACGTCTTCCACTCGCACCTCTTTTTGCACGTGCGGCAACGCATTTGTGGCTCGAAGGCATGGCCGCAGTCGAGGTGGGTCAGAGTCACATCATTAACCTCGGGGCTGCGGTAGAAGCGTCGCTCCCAGGCCAGTGCCATCAGGGCACCGTCGTAAAGATCGATCGATTTCTCGGTGAGGTGGTAGCGCATGCGCTTGCCGCCGGTGCCGTCGGTTTCTTTACTCAGGCAATCAATTGACTGCAACCACTTCAGGCGTTGGGACAGTACGCCCTTGGATACTCCGATGGCGGCCATCATCTCATTGAACCCGTTACTGCCCAGGAATATCTCCCGGAAGATAAGCAGGCACCACTTGTCGCCTATCTGGTCCAACGCCCGGTTGATGGAGCTCGCGCGAGTGATCAATTTGTCCATAGAATTTCTGTCCGCTGCCCATGGGCCCGCGCTCTCTCGCTCCAACGGCTGAATCCCGTGCACCACCGGTTACGACCATTCGGTGCGCGCTGACCCGTAATACTTCACACCAAGTTTACTTGCATAATAGTACCTATGGGACTATGTTGCGCGATAATAATAATCCCGCAAGCCTGAGTAGAGGTGTTCGGTTATGAGTAACGCACGCTACAAACAACCCCTCGTCGCCGCCATGGTTTTGTATTTGCCGGTTGTGACCCATGCGCAGTTGGAGGAAGTGATCGTAACGGCGCAAAAACGAACCCAGAGCCTGCAGGATGTCCCTGTATCCGTCAGCGCGATCAGCGGGGACCTGATCAAGGAGGGCGGGATTACCGGTATTCTCGACGTCGCCGTGCAAACGCCGAACTTCAGCATGACTCAATTCAACATCGGTGAGCCGCAGTATTTCATCCGTGGCATTGGTAATGCCGCCGATTCCGCCGGCGGCGATCCCGCGGTGGCCACTTTCGTAGACGAAGTGTACATCGGTCGCGCCGGTGGCGGCTCATCCGACCTGTACGACCTTGAGCGCATAGAGATTCTGCGCGGACCGCAGGGCACACTGTTCGGCAAGAACGTCGTTGGCGGGGCGATCAGCTACCACACGGCAAGGCCCACCCGGGAATTCGAAGGCAAACTCGGATTTACCGTGGGCAACTATGACCTCACGGTATTTCAGGGACTGGTCAGTGGACCGCTCACGGACTCCCTGGCCGGTAAAGTGGCATTCAGCAAGCGTGACCGGCGCGAGGGCTATGTTGAGAATGTGCTCGACGGCGAGGAATACCAGGATGAAGACAACCTCAGCGTGCGCGGCCAGTTGCTCTGGAATCCGAGCGATAACATAGAGGTACTGTTTGGACTGGACTACTCCGAGGATGACCAGGCAGGCAACTGCCGGAATGTGGGCAGCCTGAGTCTGAACGACCCACTGGGGCTGGCCGCTGTTTACGAGCCGGTCATCGCAGCGACCACCGGGGGTGATATACGCAAATGCGCCTCGCCGGCGAGAGCGTTTCAGGAGCGCAACGTCGGTGGTGGCATGCTGCGCGTCGACTGGGATCTGGACTTCGCCACCTTCACCTCGATCACCGCCTATCGCGAGATGGACTATGAACATCTTGAGGACCTCGCGGGTTTGCCGGCGGGGGTCACTCCGTTCAACCTCATCGATACCGTAGACGAGGACTCGGACCAGTTCAGCCAGGAGTTCCGGCTGGCCTCCACCGGCGGTGAGAAGCTCGACTGGCTGGTGGGCGCATTCTATATGCGGGAAAACGTGGATCGCGCCGAGAGCTTCATCGGCGGTTTTGGTTTCCCGTTGTCCAGTACTCCGGGTGTGCCCCTGCTGGACGGTGACATCACCTTCCTGCAGGACGCAGAAACAACAACCTACGCGGCGTTCGGGCAGGCAACCTGGCACTTCAGCGACAGCTGGTCGCTCACCGTTGGCGCCCGCTACAATTATGATGAAAAAGACATCGTCCAGGGTCTCGCCAATAATGAGGACCCGGCGTTCGATACGGCGCTCATCGCCGGGGCGCTGGGCGTGCCTCCCGGTGTTGTCGAAGGCATTTTCGCGCCCGAGGATGCTGTGGTTCTGGGCATCCCCGCCAATGGCTTCGGCAGCCTCGGTGCATTTTTCGGCAGCGGTGACCCCTCGGTGTTCAGCTTCCCCTACAGTGTCTCGGCCGACGACGACTGGAGCGAGGTGACTGCCTCGGCGAGCCTGAACTGGAACTACAGTGATGACGGACTGATTTACTTCTCTTATTCCGAAGGGTACAAGAGCGGTGCTTTCGCCGGTCAGGCAGCCTTCCCTGACGCCGCGTTGGTGCCGCTGGAACCGGAGCTGGCAACTGCCTACGAACTCGGGTTCAAGTCAGAGTTCATGGACAACCGGCTGCGAGTGAACGCCGCCGCGTTCTACACCGACTACGAAGACCTGCAGGTGTTCCAGCTCGTGGGTTCATTGCTCGTCAGCGGCAATGCCGAGGCGACCAGCCAGGGCGTCGAAATCGAGGCCACCGCCCTGATCACCGAAAACTGGACAGTGTCGGCCAATTACGCCTACCTTGACGCCGAGTACGATACCTACATCCTGGGCGAGCAGAACTTTGCCGGCAATAGTCTGCCGCGCGCGCCCGAGGATAGTTATTTCCTGCGCAGCTCCTATGTCATCCCGATGAACAATGGCTCCGAATTCGATCTGGTGCTCAGCTACGCACATACGGGCGATTTTTACTTCGAATCATCCGCGCAGGCGTCAGCTTTCGAGGAAAGTTACGGATTGTTCGACGCCAGCCTCAACTGGCGTTCGGGAAGCGGCAACTGGGACGTCAGTCTGTGGGGCAAGAACCTCACCGACGAGGAGTACCGTATCCACATGATCGTGGGCAATGTCGCCGGGTCGGTAGACATCTGGGGGCCGCCGACAACCTATGGCCTGAACGTCAATTACGCGTTCTGACAGCCACTGTTCGCCAGCCCGGCGGTCGCAAGCCGCGCGGCAGAGCACCAGGTCTGCAGTGCTTGCAGGCTTGCGGCCATGCCGATCGCGCAGCGTCGCATGATCGCGGGCAGGCGAATCAAGCCAGCCGCCTGCTCATCAGTTCGAGCGTTTTTTTTCCGGCCGGATCACCGGCGGTGACCGGCACCAGGCAAACCTCGTCGGCACCGGCTGCCCGGTAGGCCGCCAGCCGGTCGGTTATCTGGTCCTCTGAGCCCACCAGGCCAATCGTGGCCGCGAACGTATCGGGCATCGCCGCCAGCAGCTCTTTCGGGTGCGGTCGGGTGCGGGCAAATGTAACCAGCTCTGCAAATCCGGCCGCGGCGAACATGTCGGAATAACCTGGCGCGGCCAGGTAGCCGACCACCCCCCGCAGCAGTTGGCCGATGGCTTCCGGCGCCGGGTCTATGCTGCACGGCAGCCACACCGCCAGCTTCGGTGCTGCCCGCTCTGCCTGGCTGGCGGCCGTCTCCATTTGGTGACGTAGCTTCGCCAGGCTCTCCGGAGTCACCATGTTGAGTACCATGCGGTCGGCATGGCGGGCGGCAGCGCGCACCGCTGCTGGTCCAAATGCGGCGATAGTGACCGATGACGATGGTGCATCGAGTCGCAGCCGATAACCTGAGCAGGCGGCGAGATCACCCTGGAAGTCGGCTTTCTCACCGGCCAGCAGGCTGCGCACGATCCGCGCGGTTTCCGCCAGGTGGGTCGCGGTGCGGGCCCGCGCTCGACCGTGCCACTCCTCCACGACCACCACACTGGATGCACCAAGGGCGACATGTGCCTCCCGACCGATCAGGTCGGCTACCGAGGCGATCCCCATGGCGATGTTCATCGGGGTGCGGACGGACACGGCCAGCGGGCCGATAGTCGGGATAATCTGCCGCGTCTTCAGTCCAATTGCGGTGGCGAGCGCGAACCCGTCATAGGTGGCCATTTCACCGATCCACAGTTCAGGGAACCCAAGCTGGTCAGCGAGTGCCGCCACCTCGAGATTTTCAGCCGCGGAGCGGTCCTGCCATAGCGGGGTAACGACACTCAGTTTCATTGCAGGATTTCTCGTCAGCTCTTTGTCTTTCTTCGGACAGTGTAGAACACCCACACCCGCTGGTTGAACGGTTATCCGGGTTTGGCTCAACCCATTTCACGCCCGAGAGGGTGGGCGTGATCGCTTTCTCCGGAAAGAAGCCAGGTCCACGGGGCAGGTTGCTCTGACGGGAGGGGTGGGTGTCCTGCTTGAAGCTCGGGGTAGGTTGCTCTGACGGGAGGGGTGGGTGTCCTGCTTGAAGGATGCTTGAAGCGTAGCGAGTCATCACCTATACTTTTGGTCTTTTTATACAAGTAGCGCGTTGTGTCGGCCCTTGTTGCAGTCGGGCGATGCGCTTGAGCCAGCAGCCGCGGGAGGCAGGATGCGGGAAACGGCATGATAACGACGAGTCCGGAACGGATCGAAGCCCTGACCGCCGCTGGGAGTTGGGGGTTCGACACCCTGCATGGCCTGCTGGCCCGCAATGCCCGGGCGCACCCCGCTCGCCTGGCGATCAAGGACCAGCCCAATCGTGAGCAGCTCACCGGCGATGCGCCGTTGTCACTCAGTTGGGGCGAGCTGGCCAACGCCAGCGAAAACCTGGCCCTGCAGCTGCAGTCGCTGGGTATCGGTGAAGACGACCGGGTGATCGTGCAGTTGCCCAATGTGGCGGAGCTGGCAGTGGTCTACTACGCGCTCAGCAAGCTGGGCGCCGTTGTGTCGCCGGTGCCGGTGCAGTACGGGCGCCACGAGCTGCAAGCGGCGGCCAGCGTCCTCAACGCCGATGCCGCAATCTCCCTGCCACGCTTCCGTGAGCTCGACCTGTTGGCGCTGAGCGCTGCATTGCCGGGGGTGAGAAGTCTCTGCTTTGGCCGGGAATTGAGCATTGATCACACGGAGCCGGCGCAGCCCTGCGTAGGCCCCTCTGCGGATGCCAACCGGACCCTGACCGTCTGCTGGACCTCGGGGACCACCGGGACTCCCAAGGGCGTGCCCCGCTCGCATAACATGTGGCTGGCTACTGGCCGTTGCAGCATGGCGGCGGGAGGCTATACCGACGAGGACGTGTTGCTCAACCCGTTCCCTCTGGTGAACATGGCCGCGCTCGGCGGGTTCCTGTTCCCGGCCGCGCTGCTGGGCTGCTCCATTGTGCTGCATCATCCGCTCGACCCGCCCTTGTTTCTGCAGCAGATGCAGGACGAAAAAGTCACCTTTACCATCGCACCACCGCCGTTGCTCAACCAGTTGGCGAAAAATGCCGACCTGTGGAATCAGTTTGATTACCGCGCATTGCGCGGGCTCGGTTCCGGTTCGGCGCCGCTGGCACCGTGGATGATCGAGACCTTCGGCCGTGATTACGGCAAGGAGATCGTCAATTTCTACGGCTCCAACGAGGGTATCAGTCTGTTCGCCACCCCCGAGACGGCTCCGGACCCCGAGGTGCGGGCGGCAATGTTCGCGAAGCCACCGGTCGGCGCAGTGATTGCCACTAAAGTGTCGGACACCGAGACCGGTGAAGAGCTGAACGACACGGGAGAACGCGGTGAGTTGCTGATCAGCGGGGCCACCGTGTTCGATGGCTACCTGGCTCATGACAACACCGACGTGTTCACTGCTGACGGTTACTTCCGAACCGGTGACCTGGTGGAGATCTGTGGTGAGCAAGGGAGTCACTACCGCATCGTCGGGCGCTGCAAGGACATCATCAACCGCGGGGGTATGAAGATATCCCCGGCGGAGCTGGATCTGGCGATCGAGCAGCACCCGGCTATCGCCGAGGCTGCGGTGTGTGCTTTCCCGGATGAACGACTCGGCGAAAAAATCTGTGTTTGCCTGGTGATGAATCCCGGCGAGCCCTTGCTCACGCTGGATGCTGTGCAGGACTTTCTGCTTGGGCAGGGGTTTGCAAAATTCAAGTTGCCGGAGCGGGTGCAGGGCCTTGATCAACTCCCCCGCAATGCGCTGGGCAAGGTTCAGCGCTTCGCGCTCGAGGCAACCGTTACCCCGAACGGAGGGGCAGAGCAGTCATGACATCCAGTTCCAGTGTGTACATTCTGGGCGGCAGCCAGACCGATTTCGCGCGCAACTGGCAGCGTGAGGGGCTTGGGCTCTACGACCTGTTCGCCGAATCCCTGCGCGAAGCGGTGACCAATGCGGCAATCGAACCCGGGCAGATCGAAGTCGGTCATGTCGGTAACTTTGCCGGTGAACTGTTTGCGGGACAGGGTTTGATCGGTGGGTTTTTCGGCCATGTCTTTCCCGAACTGACGGCGCTGCCGACTTCCCGGCACGAGGCGGCCTGTGCCTCCGGCTCCATCGCCGTGCTGGCGGCCATGCGCGACATCGAGGCCGGGCACTACGACGTTGCCTGTGTACTCGGCCTGGAGCTGATGCGCAACGTCGACGGCAAGACGGCGGCGGGGCATCTCGGCGCGGCGGCCTGGCAGGGCGAGGAGGCGACCCCGGCTGAGTGCGATTTCCCCTGGCCGTTCCTGTTCGATCGCCTCACCCGTGAATACGACCAGCGCTACGGGATCAACAGTGACCACCTGAACCGTATTGCCGAGATCAATTTTGCCAATGCTCGCGACAACCACCGTGCGCAGACCCGCCAGTGGCAGTTTCCAGAAGGCGCCTTCACCTGTGATGACACACTCAACCCGGTTATCGAGGGTCGGGTTCGCAAACAGGATTGTGGCCAGATCACCGACGGCGCGGCCTGTGTCATTCTCGCCAGCGAAGCCTGGACGAGAGCGCATGCGGCCAGGCTCGGTCTGGCGCTCGATGACGTGCCGCGGATCAAGGGCTGGGGGCACCGCTCGGCGCCCATGCTGCTGGAGCACAAGTTGGCCCTGAGTGCTGACCAGCCGCTGGTTTTTCCGCACGCCCGCGCCACCTTCATGGATGCTGTGAATCGTGCCGGATTTGCGGCCGCGGCCGATCTCGACGGCCTGGAGACGCACGACTGCTTTACCGTTACCGAATACATGGCGATAGACCACTCGGGCCTCACCGCCCCCGGGGAAAGCTGGAAGGCGATCGAGGAGGGTCGCATCACCCGCGACGGGGATTTCCCGATAAATCCCAGCGGTGGCCTGATCGGCCTCGGGCACCCTGTAGGCGCGACCGGGGTGCGTATGGTGCTGGATTGCGCGCGGCAGGTGACCGGCCGGGCTGGCAGCTACCAGGTGCCGGACGCAACAGACATGCTGACTTTCAACGTGGGCGGCAGCACCACGACCTGCGTGAGTTTCGTGGTCGGGGTGGGCAGATGAAGCCGGTCTATATCTACGAGGCCATTCGCTCGGCCCGCACGAAGGCAAAGCCCGGGGGCGGCCTGCACGATCTGCGCGCTCACGATGTACTGAAAGCGCTGTATGACAGCCTGACACCCCGCACCGGGCTCGACCCGGCTGCGGTGGATGACGTGTTGCTGGGCTGTGTGACCCAGCAGGGTGAGCAGGCGGGCAATATCGCCAAGACCTCTACCCTCTATGCCGGCTGGCCCGCCAGTGTGGGCGGGCTCACTGTCAACCGTTTCTGTTCCTCCAGCATCGACGCCATCAGCCTGGCGGCCTTGAAGGTCGCCGCCGGTCAGGCGCGCGCAACCGTAGCAGGCGGGGTTGAAATGATGTCGCGGGTGCCGATGCTGTCCGACCAGGCGACTGCTTTCATCGATCCGCAGTTCGCGGCGGCCTGCCGGATGCTGATGATGGGCAGCGGCGCGGACCTGATCGCCTCGCTGAACGAGGTCTCCCGGGAGCAGGCCGACGACGTCGCCCTGCAGAGCCAGCAACGGGCCGCCCATGCCCGCGCCGAAGGCTACTTTAAATCCATCGTCCCGATTGATAACCCGGTAACAGGCCGCACCGTTACCGAGGATGAGTGCATCCGCGCGGATGCCAGCGCCGAGGCGCTGGCCAGCATGAAGCCGGTGTTCGCCGAGCTCGGCGCCCGCGGGCCGGACGCACTGCAACTGGGCGCCTACCCGGCCCTGAGCGCTATACGCCATGTGCACACGGCGGGCAATTCCCCGGCCATGGCCGATGGCGCCGCATTGTTGCTGCTCGGTGACGAGACTCTGAAGAATGACCTCTCAGTGGCACCCCGGGCCCGTCTCGTGGCCGCGGCCACAGCCAGTGACGATCCGTTGCAGGTGCTTTCCGGCTGTGTGTCGGCCACCGCTAGACTGATGGCGGAGCAGGGCCTGGCAGTTGCCGATATCGATTTGTTTGAACTGCACGAGGCGTTTGCCGCCACGGTAATCAAGTGCCAGCGTGACCTGGATATCCCTATGGACAAGCTCAACGTCAACGGCGGCGTCATCGCCCTCGGCCATCCCATGGGCGCTACCGGGGCGATGATGGCGGGTACCCTGCTGGACGAACTGGAGCGCCGCGATCAGCGCACGGGAATCGTTGCCGCCAGTGGCGCAGCCGGCGCGGGCAGCGCCCTGCTGATCGAGCGTATATGACATGCTGAACCGAATGATTTCCACAATACTGAAACCGACAGCGTTCGCGGGCCGCCAGGTGCCCGCGCAGAGGAGGGAGCAATGGCACAGTTGAACAGGCTCATGGAGTATCCCACGGTCGAGCATTGCCTCGGTGGAGTGCCTCATTTCGAAGACGCCCCGCAGTGGATTTACCAGCTGGACAATCCCTATTTGCACGGTGTTTATGCGCCGACTGTGGACGAGATGGCGGTGAATGATCTCGCGGTGACGGGTGAATTACCGGCGGACCTGGCGGGTGGCTACTTCCGCAACGGCCCGAACCCCGTCTACCAGCCGAAAAACCGCCACCACGTTTTCGACGGCGACGGCATGGTGCACGGCGTGTATTTTCGTGACGGCAAGGCCAGCTACCGAAACCGCTACGTGGAGACCACGGCATTGAAAGGCGAGCGTGCCGACGGCAAGTCGGTATCGCCTGGGGTAATGGGTCCCTTCGACTACAGCATCTCGCCCTTCGGCATCAAAGACACCTCCAACACGGACGTGTTCTGGTACGCCGGCGACCTGATGACGCTGTGGTACAACGCCGGCCACCCCTATCGGCTGGATAGCAAAACGCTGGCTACCCGCGGTCACTTTCAGCTCGAGGGCCGGCCCCAACTGCGCATGTCCGCACATTCCAAAGTCGACTGGAACACCGGGGAACTGCTGTTTTTCGATTACGGCGACGAGCCACCGTTCATGACCTTCGGGGTCGCCGACCCTGACGGCAAACTCAAGCACGAAGTGGCGATCGACCTGCCCGGGCCACGGCTGCCCCACGACATCGGGTTTACCACCCACTACGCGATTCTCCACGACCTGCCGTTCTTTCACGACATGAACGTATTGCGCCGACACAAGCAGCGCGTGCTCACGTTTCACCGTGACATTCCCACCCGCTTTGGCATCATTCCGCGGCTGGGCAGTAGCGGTGACGTCCGCTGGTTCGAGTGTGAGCCCTGCTACATCCTGCACGTGACCAACTGCTGGGAGGAGGGCGACTGGGTGATTATGGACGGTTGCCGCTCGCTTAACCCCATGCCTGATGCGCAGCCGGGCGAGGGCGAGCTGGCCTCCATGCTGGCCTACATGCGCTTGGAGGCCAACGCCTATCGCTGGCGCTTCAACCTGGCCACCGGGGAAGTGCGGGAGGGCGATATCGACGACCTCAATACCGAGTTCAACAAATCCAATCAACTGTTCCACGGTGTGAAGAGCCGATACGCCTACCACCAGCGTATCCCCCTGCTGCATGAGGGTGGCTATACCCTGCGCTTTACCGGCCTGGTCAAGTACAACAACGACACCGGCGAGCGGTCGCAATGGGACTACGGCCCCGGCGTATTCGGCAGCGAAGCCGTGTTCGCACCCCGGGCGGGCGCCGACCGGAACTCCGCCGAAGACCACGGCTACGTCATTACCCTGGTCACCGACAGCAACACCTGGCAATCGGATTGCCTGGTATTCGACGCCACCGATGTCCCCCAGGGTCCCATCGCAAGGATTGCGCTTCCGCATCGCGTGCCGTCAGGCTTTCATGCGACCTGGGCGCGGGGTGAGGATCTCTTCAGGTAACCAAGTGAGCCCCGGGTATTGCATGATGTCCAGGGGCTCACCGATATGACTGACGGCGGCTAGAACCGGTAGGTAGCCTGAACCGCGTAGGAGCGCAATCGGTTGGTTTGCGCGAAGCCAGCCCCCGGCACCAGCGGCTGGTCATCGTTGTTGCCGCTGATCAACTCGTCCGTCAGGTTTCTGCCGATCAGTGCGACCTCCCAGACCCCGTCCTGCCGACCCAGGCTCAGGCGCAAGTCGTAGGTGGTGTAGGAGTCCTGTTGTCCGTAGATCGGATCGAGATCTGCTGCGTTGAAGTAGTCATCGGAGTAGTTGATGTTCAGCACGCCGCGCGCTTCCAGTGAGTCGAACATCGGTATGCGGTAGTCTATATTGATATTGTAGGCCAGCTCCGGCGCGTAAGTGTTGGTATCTCCGGAGGCATCCCTGAACGCCGAGGGCGAACCCACGTCCACACAGTTACCGCGGTTTACAGGCTCTGATCCGGTCAGGGTCCAGCAGGGGGCATTGGGAAAGTCGCTGTACTCCGCCTGCAGGTAGGTGCCGGCAAAGCTGACGACGAGGCCATCTACGGGCGCCCATTTCACGTCGAGCTCCACACCCTTGGATTCGACCTCCGCCGCATTCTGCACGAAGAACGCAGTGGCACCGTCAAAGATACTGACCTGGTAGTCTTCCACGGTGGTAAAAAAGGCTGTGGCATTCAGGGACATCATGCCGTTCAGTAGTGTCGTCTTCACACCGACCTCGTAGTTGATGGCGGTTTCCTCTTCGTACTCGAAGAACGGTGCATCGTTTGTGCGCAGGAAGCGGGCGTCGAAACCGCCGCCCTTGGTGCCCGTGGCGACGGTACCGTAGACCATGGTGTCGTCGCCGAAGTCCTGCTGCAGCGTCAGGGTCCAGTTGACGTCGCTCTCCTAGCGCTTGCGGTTCTGGATGTTGTGCTCGAAGGTACCCAGCAGACCGCCGTAAATGCCCTCCGAGATAGCCACCAGCGGTGTGCCGGCAAATTCCGTGAGGAAGCGATCGTAGTCGGCGGCGGTATCATCGTAGGTAATGCTGCCGGGGGGAAGGCCGGCAGCCGGGCTGTAGTCCCAGCCCCCGGTGAAGCGCTTGTCCAGCACGTGGCTGGCTTCCTTGGACTCATCGAAGTAGCGCAGGCCCACGGTAACTCGGGTGCGATCGGTGAAACTGTAGGTGCCGGAGCCGAATACGGCCCACATGTCCTGATCCTGCACCATCGAGTAATCCCTGGTCAGGTTCGGTGTCAGTGCTGCCGGGGCGCCCAGAAGCGGTGAGGCCAGGGAGGTGCCGAAGCCCTCGATGGAGCGATAGTCGAGATCGCTTTGGTGATAGTAGAAGCCAATAATATAGTCGAACTTTTCACCGCCGGGAGAGGCGAGGCGCACTTCCTGGCTGAACTGGTCGTAGTCTTCAGTGGCGTCTACCTGAATCAACGGTAGCGCCGCGAAGTCACAATCGCAGATGTCGCGGTATTCGTAGTGGGCATAGCCCGTGATCGCCGTCAGCGTGTGATCCCCGATGGCCCAGTCGATGGTCAGCGTGCCGACGTCCATTTCGTTTTTGCTGAATTCCCGCTTGTCCGGGAAGCCGGGCAGGCCCGCATACTCCGGGGCAATCGTACCCAGCACCGCCCCGCCGTCATTGATCACGGCGCGTTCGTCGTCCAGTTTTTCAATGCCGCTGCCGCCGGAGCCAACAGCGACCAGCGCAGTATTCAGGCCCGAGAAGGCAACGCCGGTACCCACGGGGTCGAACACCGACAGTTGTGTCGATTGCTGCACCAGTTCAAACTCGCTGTTTTCCCACTTCGCATTGATCGTCAGCGCGTCCGTTGGGGTCCAGGCCAGCTGCGCGCGAATGGTGGTGTCGTCGCGCTCGGGTCCGTCCTTGCCGCTCATGATGTTGTCGAGATAACCGTCCATCTGATAGCCGCGCACCGACAGGCGCCCGGACAAGGTGTCGGTGATGGGGCCGGAAAGTACGCCACTAAGCTCCTGCTCCCCGTAGTTGCCGTAAAGGGCGCTGACCTGGCCTTCCAATTCCGCCGTGGGTTTGGCGGTGATCAGATGGATGGCACCGCCGATCGTGTTCTTGCCGAACATGATGGCCTGCGGACCGCGCAGGACCTCCACGCGCTCCAGATCCATGAAGGGCGAGCGGGAGAGCTGGTGTCTGCCCATGTAGACGCCGTCGTGGAAGATCGAGGTGGATTGCTCGAGCCCCTGGTTCACGCCTGCGGTGCCAATGCCGCGGATGAAGATGAAGTTGCCGATCGGGCTCTGTGAAATGGTGACCGCGGGAATATCCGCGGCGAATTCCTGGCCGCGGGTAATCCCCATATCCTTGATTGACTCGCCGTCGGTGGACAAAATGGAAATCGCGACGTCCTGCATGCTCTCAGCGCGCCGGGTGGCGGTGACGATCACTTCTTCCAGTTGTGCCTGGGCTGCGTCCGCGCCGGCGACTAACACCGCGGCAATGGCGGTGCTCAGTATGCCCGGCTTGGGAAAGTGAGATTGCTGATCGTGAGTCATGGGATTTACCTCTGTGAATTTATAAAAATTATTGTTCCGGAGCGCTTTGCACACATGGCGCTAGATCAAGCCCGGCGCTCCCTCGCGATGCTCAATGTACCATACCAGATGACTGCGTTTATCGTGATTCGCCACCCGGGCTGACTATAGTCAGTCATGCTATTGTCCAGGTAAGAATACAGTCAATTCCAATCCCGGCCGTGAAATTCTGCCCAATGACGCGCTTCGGCGTCTCACGGGCACGCTGGCTGCTGGCGTGGATCATCAGCGTATGAAAGCGGGGTCGTCTTCGCGGGTGACCTTGTTTTCGATATAGCCGATCTTCTCGATCTCTACCCGTATCGTTTCGCCCAGTTTTAAATAAGGCTGGCCCTCACGGAACAACGCCACACCGGCAGACGTGCCAGTGGCAATGACATCCCCGGGTAGCAATGTGAATGCCGTAGACAGATATACGATTTGATCTGCGATGCCGAAAATCATGTCTCTGGTGTTAAAATCCTGCCGTACTTTGCCGTCCACGGAGGCCACCACCCTGAGATTCTCCGGATCTTCAATCTCGTCGGTGGTAACCAGCACCGGCCCCATCGGGCAGTGTGTATCCCAGGATTTGCCCATGGTCATGGTGGGTGAGGCCAGCTGCCAGTCCCGGATTGTCACGTCGTTCAGCACGGTATATCCCGCGATAACCTCGAAGACCCGCGCGCGCGGTACGCGCCGGCAGGTCTTTCCGATAACAACCGCCAGCTCTGCTTCGTAGTCCAGTTGCGACGATTCCGTCGGCAGGTGAATCGCATCGTAGGGACCATTCGCCGAGGTGGTTTGTTTGTTGAAAATAACCGGCACTTCCGGGGGCTTAAGATTGCGCGCCTCACGGACGGCCTCCGGAATCTCCAGGTAGTGATCCATGTAATTCAGGCCAACGGCGAGGATTCGCGGTGGATCAGGCAGTGGACACTCCAGCGTTATCTCGGCCAATGGTAGTGGCTTGCCGCTTTCAGCAGCAGTTCGGGCTCGCGTCATTAACTCGTCACCGCCCTCGAGCAGGCTGCGCATGTCCGCGGGTAGGTCTGGATCCGTGGTGTGTAGATCGACGACGCCGTCAGCGCTGATCGCGCCGAGGCGCCTGCGGCCGGTGTGGGTAAACGTAGCTAGTTTCATGGCTGTTACCTCACGGGTCTGTGCGGCGGAACGTAGTCTTCGGTCGTCGCCACGTAGTCCTGGAAAAAATCTAAAGCGCCCGGGTTTTTCATCGAGTCCCGACTCGCCACTGTGTCCAGTGGCTGGCCAATCAGCAGTACACCCATAGCCCGCATGCGATCTGCTAGCGTCCTTACCCTGGCGGCAAAATCGTCCCAGGTCATCGCGGTAAGCGGCCGCATTTCCGACAGGTAATACAGGGCGATTTCACCGGGGCGTTCGTGGCGCAGGATATGCTCAGCCAGATTGACTCTGGAGCCGGGGAACCAGGCGTTGCCCGGTTTCATTTCGACACTGGAGACAACCTGTTCGAAAGGGGTATCTGAAAGGATGTCGAAGTAGTCCCAGAGCGACGCCCAGAATGCCTCGATGTTGTCGACGGACCACTGCCATAAAGCGCCGTAGTCCTGGACATCGACAGTCTTGCGTCGTCGTAACCAGTTCATGTAGCCGGCCAGGTTGGAGCCGCTCGCGACTGCTTCGCTGGGCTCCCACAGCAGTTGACCCTCATTGACCGCCATGGGCAGTGCCCTCCAACGAAAGGTTTACACAGTACAGTTCTGTACATTATCATTTATGACTGCAGTCAGTAAAGGTGGTGTGGCGAGTATTTTCTTGGATTCGTGGTCGACTATCGGGCACACTTCCCGCGGCTCCGTCCCATCATGACGACGAAACTTTCGGGGCCGAGGCCCGCTGTGATGAAGAGGTAGACACTCCTGTGGCACAACCGACTGCCGCATCGGCACCCAAGGTTTCACGCTCGGAGCGCAGGCGATTGGAGACGCGCTCGAAAATCATTGCCGCGACCGTGGAGCTGCTGCGAACCAGCGCGCTGGACGATCTGACAATCGCTGAGATCACAGAAGCTGCCGATGTCGGCCACGGGACTTTTTACCTCCATTTCAAATCCAAACATGATGTGATGGTGCCGATCTTTCAAAAAAGGACCCGGCAGTGGGATGCGGCCATCAGCAATGCAGGGGGCGATATCGAAGATCCAGCGGCTGCCGTTGCGCAAGCAACCCGTTACATCGGGAGGATGATTCTGGCCGACCCGCTGTGTCGCTGGTTGCTTCGTGACTCCGGGTTTCCCGTGGAGGAGGTTCGTGACGCGCTTGGAAACTTCGTCGCCAGAGACCTCCAGCACGGTCTGGAGGCTGGCCGATTCCAGACAGACGACCTGGACCTCACCGCGCGGTACCTGATAGGCGGCGCTGTGGCCTGTATGATGAGTCTTTTCGACGCGGAGGATCCGGGCGAGCAGGTAGACGGCATAGCCGAATTGATGCTCAGGGCGCTGGGCGTCCCCTGGTCTGAAGCGCGCGACATTACCCGCCAGCCCCTGCCCGACATTCAAACATAGATACCCGGGACCACCTGGTCTCGTAAAGGCCGCTCTCTTACAAGCTATAACCTGGATTACTGATCGGCTGCGGCCGTTGGGCAAGGCGCTGGCGAACGGTTAAAGTAAGGCCATAAACTACAACCTCAGGGCGAACAAGCCATGTTCTATGTGTGGCTGATTAACGCCATCGTGATTGCGGTCACGGTGATAATTCACTATGAATTTCTCTACAGGTTCACTCTGCTGATGCCGCGGCTGAAGATCAAGCACCGGTTTCGTATCGTGCTCGGGGTGTTTGGCGCGCTGACCGCCCACGCGCTGGAAGTCTGGATCTTCGCTCTTTCTTTTTATCTGATGCACCACGCCAGTGGTTGGGGTCACCTGCAGGGTCATTTCGAGGGCTCCATGTATGACTGCGTCTACTTCTCATTCACGACCTACACGACACTGGGCACCGGTGACATTGAACCGATCGGTGACCTGCGCTACCTCACCGGACTGGAATCCCTGACCGGCCTGTTGCTGATCACCTGGACCGCCTCGTTTCTGTATCTCGAAATGATCCGCTACTGGGACCGGGGGTAGAGTCTCCACACTGCCCCCCGTTTTTGACCAGCGAGCCCGGCCTCGCGCGAGCGCCGTTCGGGCCTCTGAACGCGCTGTCGTTACTCGCGTTCCTCTTCCTCGCAGCCCTCATATTCGTTGACGCAGAAGCCGTCTTCCTCTGAGAAAGTGGCATTGTCGTCAAGGCCAATCGCCCCGATCTCGATTTTCACCCGGGTGCCATCGGGCAGTGAGTCCATGTACTCGTTCGCTTCCGGATCTTCCCAGCAAAGGGGTTCTGCACTCTCGGCGAAGGTCTCCGTGAGCTTCTGTTCCTTGAGCGCCCCCTTGCCTTAGTTCTTGAAGGTCAGCTTGCCATCGGGGTCCTTGATCTTCGACTCCACCAGGTCGTCGGCGTACATCAGGAAGTGGAAGCCGATATCGCCGCCCGTGGCGTTGATCTCTATCAGCGCCTTGCATTCGCCCAGACCGCCGCAGGGTTCAGTCGCCAGTGCGGGTGCGACGGCGCCGATGGCCATCCGCCGCTCAGGCGGACAGCAGCGGTGTTGTCGATACTGATTTCTTCTTTCTCATTGCGATTCTCCCCAATTCAAAGGTGGTTGTGCCGATGTACGGGTTCGTCGTCGACCATCACCCCGTTGGAGGGTGGTGGTACGTCCAGTCCCGGGCCGGTTTTTGCTTAACAGTCAATATGGTCTAGGCTGGAGTAGCGGCAGGCGTGTTACGGTGGGAGAAAATCGCCCCCTGAAGCATAGCCAGTAGAAGGGGAGATTTATGGTCACCAGATGTGGAACCCTGTTGACGTTTGGCCTTGGTGTTATCCTCGAATGCCGCCGACTATACCGAGACGGGTCCGCACCTGATGATAGTCGTGCCAAAAGAGCTGTTGAAAGGCATGACTGACGATCCGTCAAGCGGGGGTCCGTTTGTCATGTGGAAGGATACGCCGTACGCCCACATCGTGGTGCCGCTCTGATCGGCAGCCGTCGCTTACTGTAGAGGTCGCTTCGCCCCGATGCCCCATCTGATTTCACCGCGGTTTTCCCGCGCGCTTATCGGCTTGCTTATGCTTGCGGGTCCCTTGCCTGCTGTTGCCGACAGCCTGTTGATCGAAAATGTCACCCTCATCGACGGCACCGGCAGGCTCCCGATGAGTCGTGCCTCGGTACTGATTGACGACGGTATCATTTCGCAGATATCCCGTGGACCAGTTGAGCCGGCCGCGCCGGCACGGCGCATCGATGGCTCAGGGAAGTACCTGATACCCGGCCTGATGGATATGCACGTCCACCTGCAGGGCAGTGTCGAGGTCACACCGGAGGGCCTGGCCGTGAACCTGCAGCCCGCACGAGGCACACGCGCATTGCACAGCTACCTTTATGCGGGTGTGACCACCATCTACGACGCGGGAAATGTCCCGGACTATATTCTCGGGTTGCGTGATGCCGAGCGTAATGGCGAGATTGTCAGCCCGCGAATTTTCGCCACCGGTGCCATCGTGACCTATCCGGGCAGCCACGGCAGCAGCGAGTTCAGTACCCCGGTTGAAAGCTGGCCCCAGGCGATACCGGCTTTGGACGCCCATATTGCCCGCCAGCCGGATGTCCTGAAACTGACCTACGAGGAGCGTGGCTGGGGTTCGCGGCCGATGATACCGCTGCTTCCGCTGGACCTGATGCAGCATATCATCAGCTACTATAATGATCGCGGCATCCGTACCACGGCCCATACTTCCAGCGAATACCGGGCCAGGCAGGCGATTTTTGCCGGTGTGGACACCCTGGCCCACCCTGTGATCCAGGGGCCTGTTTCTGACGGGTTCGTGCACCTGATGGCCGCCAAGCAGATACCGATGGTATCGACGCTGACCATCGGCGAGAACTACTCGCGGCTGGCCGAGCACCCTGAGTACCTCGACGAACCGATGTACAGGGCAACACTGACGTCCGCTGAAATCGAAGAACTCAAGACGGTGAAGCGCAAGGAATACCAGGAGAGAAAGTGGACCTGGTGGATGAAGGTGATGACGACGGTCGCCCAGGAAAACGTGCGCAAAATCAGCGCCGCCGGCGGTGTCGTGGTCGCGGGCACGGACCAGACCACGGGACCGGCGCTGCATCGTGAGCTCGAACTGCTCGCTGATGCCGGCATCCCGCCACTGGAGATCATTCGCATCGCGACCCTCAACGGTGCCATATTTCTCGGCAAACAGGAGGAACTTGGTTCGGTGGAGGAGGGCAAAATAGCCGACCTGGTACTATTGGCCGCGGACCCAACGGCAGACATAAACAACGCCAAGAGCATCGTCGCGGTCATCAAGGGTGGCCGACTGATCGACCGCTCGGCACTGGACCTGCCGATCAATGAATGAACGATGGCCCACGGGAGATGTGAGCGGCAGGACCTTCTCGATACCCGTATCGGTGTCTGACAGGCTGAATGAATGAGCAACAAATTATCTGGATTACCGCGGATCGCGGCCTACAAACCCCACTACTGCGAACTGGAGGCCGGCAAGGCCTACTTCTGGTGCAGTTGCGGGCTCAGTCGCAACCAGCCCTTTTGTGACCAGTCCCATCAGGGCACTGATTTCAGGCCGGTTCGGTATGTGCCCGCCAGCGATGGTGAGGAAGTGCTGTTCTGTAATTGCAAACACTCCGCCGACAGGCCCTTCTGCGATGGCGCCCATAATAATCTCAGGGACACCTACGACGAGGATGATCCACACAGTGAACACAACCTCGCCATACCCGCCATCGGCTGCGACGACAGCGGCCGGGCGGTGCTGGACGGCGGCTGTTACGTTTGCAAAGTCGAGCGTGTGCCGCTTCGTGACCTGGGGTCGCTGCGGCTGGGTTCGGTGATATCCGCCGACACCGGGGCGCAGTACCAGTCACAGTTTTACGCCGAAGCAAGCCGCGGAACCTCACCCGTAGTGGCGTTTGGTGACAGCCACGTGGTGATCCTGGTGACCGCCGGCCAGGGCCGTATCGTCATCTCCGGCCAGGCCTTCGACCTGTCACCAGAGATGGGCGTTTACGTGCAGCCCGGAGAGGCTTTCGCGGTGAGCAATGACGCGACCGCTCCGATCAAATTATTCATCTCTGTCTGTCCGATTGTCGCCGCACCTGATCTGCTGCCGGCAATGCCGGATAATTTTGATCACGACTACCCGCTGCGGACCGTGGGTATCGATCCGGACAATCGGCAGGCCATGGGCGACCGGTTCTTCCAGGTACTGGTCGACGAGCGTATTGGCTCGACTGTGGTCACCCAGTTCATCGGCGAGGTGCCGATGTCCAAGGCAGCGCCGCACCGACACCTTTATGAAGAGTCGATCGTGGTGCTGCGAGGTGAGGGCTGTATGTGGACCGAGCATGTGAAAACGCCGGTCGCAGCGGGTGACGTCATATTCCTGCCGCGCAAGCAGGTTCACTCGCTGCAATGCACCGACCCGGGCGGGATGCTGCTGGCCGGTGTTATTTACCCGGGTAACAATCCGTCAATCAATTACTGACGATGACGTTTATGACGGTGGCCGCGAGGATGCTGGCAATGGCCAGAGGAATCACATAGCGCATCCACAGATACAACAGTCTGACGAACACCCCTGGCCGTGTGGTCCCGAAGATATGCGCCACTGCCGCGGCGCGGTCCTGGCTCCAGGTGATTGCAACCACGGCCAGCAGTCCGCCGGCGAGCATGAAACCCGAGCCTATCACCAGGTCGAGTATGCCGATGATCTCCGGGTGCCAGCCGGGATAGATCATCAGCAGCGTTTCTACAAGTCCGATCAGCAGCAGCAGTCGCCCCCGGCCCAGCCAGCCGCCGACAGGTTCTTCACCCAGCGACACCGAGACCACCTGGAACACCGCGATTGCCGAAAGAAATGAGACCAGTGCCAGGGCGAGAAGCAGGAAACTGCCGACGATTCTGCCGGCCGGCATCGTGGCCAACAGGGTGGGCAGGGTCTCGAACAGCAGTCCGGGCCCACCGTTGAGTTGCAACCCGAAGACCATCACGGCGGGCACGATAAACAGCGCGGCGAGCAGGGACGCCAGGGTATCGCCACCGGCCGACAGCAGGGCTACCCCGGCGAGGCTGGTATCGTTGCTGATGAACTTACCGTAGACCAGGGCAAAGGACGCACCCAGCCCGACTGAAAAGAAGCATTGGCCCAGTGCCGCAAAGAGCTCCTGGGCCCCGATACGGGAAAAGTCGGGGCGCAGAAATTCTTCGACGGCATTGCTCGCCCCCGGGAGGCTGAGGGCGACATAAACCAGGTACAGTGCAACCAGGAAGAAGAACGGCACGAAACTCTCGCTGACCCGCTCGATACCGCGTTTCAGTCCCAGCCAGATCACCAGCAGGCTGGCCCAGAGTACCGCAAGCCCCACAGCGAACTGCAGTGCCGGATTGCCCAGTCCCGTACTGTAGCGGGCGAGGTTGTCGGGCGAGAAACCGTGAACGATGGCGTACCACGCGCTGTAGAAAACATTGCCGACCACCAGGGTGTAGTAGCTGCCGGAGCAGAGCACGCCTATAACCAGCAGGTAGCCGAGAGCTCTGCCGGGGGCGCCGAAACTGCTTCGCAACACGGTGATGGTGGCGCCGCGCAAGGACCGCGCCAGCGCCAGTTCGCACATCAGCGCGGGCACGGCGATGGTCAGCATCATGGCGATGAACACCAGCAGGAACGCACTGCCGCCGTAGGTGCCCATCATGTAGGGGAAGCGCCAGACATTGCCCAGGCCGATGGCGACGCCCGTCAGGGTCAGTACCGTCGTCAGGAAAGAGGTGAACGTGGGTACCGCGGGTGACTGGGGCATGGGCGGCTCTGCTGGTGGTGATTCGCACCATAGCAAACTGTCCCGAGGCGACGCCACTGTTTGGTCACCGGTCTTACCCGGCTACAATGTGTTGCTGGTCTTTCCCGGGAACCCCACCTTGAAACGATTTGGTTTGCTCGCTGCCTTGCTGCTGCTTCTGCCGCCCGCACTGGACTCCGCTGCCGCTGAGCCCCCCGCCGGGCGCCTGTCGGACCTGGCAAGGCCCACGGCCTACCGGCTGGACCTGGTTATCGATCCGCGAGAGGCAGGATTCAGCGGCTCGGTGCAGATCGAACTCGAACTGGTGCGGGACAGCGAGGTGATCTGGCTCCACGGTAAGGATCTGCGGGTGAGTGGCGTCAGTGCCCGGCTTCCCGGTGGACGCAGTGTGCCCGGTACTTACCGCCAGCGGCTGGCCTCAGGTGTGGCAGAGCTGCGTTTTGAACAAGCGCTGCCGGCGGGTCCCCTTACGCTGGTGGTCGAGTACGGGGCTGACTACGATCGCAACCTGACGGGCCTTTTCAAGGTCGAAGAGCGGGGCGACGCCTATGTCCTCGCCAAGTCGGAATCGATCCAGGCGCGGCGGTTCCTGCCGGGGTTCGACGAGCCCGGTATGAAAGCCGTGTATCACCTGCGCCTGACTGTGCCGCGCGACCACCAGGTCATCAGCAACAGCCCGGAAACCGGTCGCGAGGCGCTCGGCGACGATCTGGTCGCGGTCAGTTTCGCACCCACCCGGCCCATGTCCAGCTACCTGCTGTCACTGGCCGTGGGCCCCTTCGACGTGGTGGAACGCCCGCCCTTGCCGCCGAATCGCTGGCGCGACAAGCCCGTGCCATTGCGGGGCTTCGCCCGCCGCGGTCGCGGTGACGACATGAACTACATCCTCGATATCACCCCGGGGATGATGGCGGTGTTCGAAGGTGAACTGCAGCAGCCCTATCCCTTTGAGAAGCTGGACATCATTGCCGCGCCCCAGTGGCCCAGCGGGGCTACCGAACTTTCGGCCGCCATCACCTACCGGGAACAGCGCATCCTGGTGGGGGATGAACCGGCGCCCGGCGCCCGGCTGGCGCTGGTCAGCGTGCATGCGCACGAGATCGCCCACATGTGGTTCGGCAACCTGGTAACGCCGCCCTGGTGGGACGACCTGTGGCTCAAAGAGGGCTTCGCCACCTGGGGCACGCCGTTGGCACTGACGCGCCTGGAGCCGGGAGCGGGACATGAACTCACCGCCGCGTCCCGCGCCATCGCGGCCATGCGGCTGGATTCCCTGGCGACCACGCGGGCCATACGCGAGCCCGTGCTGGACAACGAGGAAGTGCGCAGTGCCTACGACGCCATCACTTACAGCAAGAGCCTCGGCGTTATTCACATGGTGGACCAGTACTTCGGGCCGGCGGTATTCCGGCCGGCGCTGGGCCGCTACCTCGAAAACTTTCAGGATGCCAGCGCCGATTCTCCGCAGTTCTACCGGGTCATCGGCGAGGAGACCGATACCCCGGCCCTGGCAGACACATTCCGCAGTTTCGTCGAGCAGCCAGGGGTGCCCCTGCTGCAGGCCCGGCTGGTCTGCGACGGGGAGGGCGCGCGGCTCAAGCTGCGACAGACACGCTACCGGCCACTCGGGTCCACTATCGCGCCCGATGCTGCCCGGTGGAGCATACCCCTGTGTGTCCGCGACGCGGCAGGCAACCGCAGTTGCACCCTGCTGCGGGAAGAGCGCGGCGAAGTGCCGCTGGGACAGTGCCCGGCCTGGGTATTGCCCAACGCGGGAGGCGCCGGCTACTTTCGCTGGCAACTGCCGGAGAGCCAATGGCTGGCCCTGTTGGCAGATTTCGACAGCCTCCAGCCCAGCGAGGCGCTCTCGGTAGTCGACAGCGCCGTGGCCGCCTTCGAGGCGGGAGAGCTGGCGCCCGGGATACTGTGGCGCACGGTTGCGGCTTCGGCCCGCTCCCCTGTGCGCCAGGTCGTGATCGCACCCCTTGATGCCCTGCAGCGCTATGCGGAGCACTACTTCGATACCGACCAGCGTGAGTTGTTGGCGCAGCGACTGCGGCAGTGGTACGCGCCGGCGCTGTTACGCAGCGAGGGCTCTGCGGACCCCGAGCAACAGCTGCTCCATGCCAAACTGCTGGAGTTCATGGCGCTGGTGGCGCGGGACCCGGCGACACGCGCAACGCTGCGTCGACAGGCCCTGGCCTTTACCGGCTTTGAACGCGAGGCAGAAAGCGAGGCGCTCAGCAGCGACCTGTACGAGGCGGCGCTGACGGTGGCCCTGCAGGACGGTGATGAACGCTTCCTGCGACACCTGATAGCCCTGCGGACGGAACTGGATGACCCGCAGTTTGAGGGCGCCTCGGCGCGGGCGCTGGGCCGGGTGCAAGATCCGTCGCTGCTCTCCCTGGTGCATGCCCTGGTACTGTCACCCGACATTGGATCGAGGGAGGCCTTCGACCTGCTGCAGGAGGCTACAGCCACGGCCGATGTGCAAGAGCAAAACTGGCGCTGGCTGGTGCAGAATTTCCCGGCGGTAACCGCGAAGATTCCCGGGCAGTGGCGACGCCGGACGCCGGCCCTGGCCGGCGCATTCTGCGAAAGCGAGGGCCTCGCGGAATTGCAGTCACTGTTCGAGCGCCATGCGGAGCTGGTGCCGGGCTACAGCCGCAGCTACGACCAGACCGCCGAGCGAGTGAGCCTGTGTATTGCGCTCAGGCCGCGTGGCGAGGCTCTGGCGGCCGCTCTTGGCAGCGGACAACCTGACGTCCCCCAGACCGTGACGCCCGAACACCTGTAGCGGGCCGCGCACGGTGGCCTGATGAGGAAGGTTCCACATCGAGTGCGGACCCGATGGAGGGTGCGGCCAGGACGACCGCTTTCACCTCAAATGCGACAAGATTAGGAAGGTATTTCGAGCTGTATATAGTCCGCTTTGTGCCACTTTGAGACAAGCTCAAATCGCAGCCATAAAAAAGCCCCCGTCATGTGGGGGCTATTCCTTAGGAGTTCTGTTTACGCTTTCTTGCGGCGTGACCAGCCAAGGCCAGCGAGGCCAAGGCCAAACAGGGCTAATGTGGCGGGAACGGGAACGAGGGCGGCCACCTCGCCGAGCCCGACGCGGTCTCCCCCGAGCGAACCAGCGAAGCCAAAGTAGTTGTCGGTGATGGTCATCCTGATGTACCGCGCCGTGATTAACTGGCCGAAGAGGAAGTCCTGCCGGGGGGCCGTCACGACGTTGTTTGCGTCGGCAACCGGGGGAGGTGCCGCGATGTAAGACGGGTTGAAGAGGACTGAGGCCAAGAACCCAAACGCCCCATCTAGTTCAGTGGCAAAGGCGAGCGTGAAGTTCTTCGCGGAGTTACCCTGAAAAAAGTTCTGTGGATCAAAGGTGCCGAACGTGTACGCCCAGATTGCAAAGCCCGCCATGGAGGTATCTGTACCCATGTCGAACCACAGCTGAGGGGGGCCGTTTGTTGCGAAGTAGTCTGCCCCGGGGCTTCCGTCGTCCAGTTGGTGGCGTCTCTACCCGAGTGGACTTGTGGGTCCGAGCCGGAAAGCCCGGACTTATTGATCAAGTTGGTCACGGGGAAAAAACTGGTCCCTGCTAGGACCGTCGCGTTTACCGGGGAACTGACGATGATGCCGGCGTGAGAAGTGCCTGCGGCTAGCAGCAATAAAAGCGACCAGATAACCTGTTTCATAAATGATTCCTTATCGATCTAACCCCGTGGCAATGACTAGGCAATACCCATGCCAACCCAGTAAACACGCGGCCTCCAGCGGTTCTGCGCTTGGATATAATCTGTGATTGTAAAGAAAGCTGACAAAAATAACTGTGCGAAATATAACTCGCCCTGAATGACTCAAAAGCGTCGTATATGCGTCGAAAGCGGTCATCGCTCCAATTTGGCCCAAATTAGGCGAAAAGGGACGCTTGGCCAGACAGCTAAGGCGGTGAAAACCCCTGACCTGGCACTGTCTATACTGGAGCTGGCTATACTCCAACCGAACCCAACAGTAAAAACAGGGCTGACTCACGATGACCGAATTCTTTGACGATTCACGCAACCTGCTGCAGGACCTGCAGCACTGGGCTTCGGAGCGCCCCGGCGAACCCTGGCTGGTGGAGCAGTGGACTTCGCGGCACACGCTGATCAGCTGGGCTCAGGGCGCCGAAGAGGTCGCCGCCGTGGCTGCGTGGCTGGCAGACGCCTCGGCGAGTTCGGGGCGACGCATTGGCCTGCTGGCGCCCAACTGCGCCCATTGGATGCTGGCTGACTACGCGATCATGGCATCGGGCAATATCACAGTGCCGATTTTTACGACTATGGACGCCGACAACGTGGCTTACGCCGCAGATTTCGCCGGTATCGACATGTTGTTTCTCGGTGCTGCCGCAAACTGGTCTGCCGTGCGCTCTGCATTCCCCGCCGATATTCCCGTGATACGACTGCCCGGGGCGCCGGAGATAGAGGGCGCCCTGTCCTGGGAGCAGGTCGTTGAGGCAGGAAGAGCGCTGCCGCCAGCCCCACCCGTCGACGACACTGCACTGGCGACCATCGTGTTCACTTCCGGAACGACGGGGCGGCCAAAGGGCGTGATGCACTCCATGGCGAGTCTGCGCGAGGCCGGGGGAGGCGTCGCCGTTCTTGCGGGGAGCGCGCCCGGCCACCGCTTTATCTCCTACCTGCCCCTGGCTCACCTGGGTGAGCGAGTCGTGGTAGAAAACCAGGCGCTGGTCTGCGGCGGTACCGTGTATTTCAACGAAAGCCAGGAGAGCTTTCTCAATGACCTGCGCAACGCACGGCCAAACTGGATGCTGGGCGTACCGCGGATCTGGGAAAAGCTGCAGCAGGTCGTGCTAGCGCACCTGGTCAGTCTGGAGGAACTGCAGGCCGCGAGGGCGGCGGGCGAGCTGGAAGCCGTTGCGCAGAAGGTGCGTTCCTTTCTTGGCCTTGACGAGATCGACTACATCCTGACCTCAACGGCGCCGACGCCGGCGCCCCTCAAGGCCTGGTACGACGACCTCGGTATCGTGCTTTACGATGGCTACGGTCAATCCGAGATTCTTCCCGTTTGTGGCAACCAGAAAGGCAATCGCAAAATCGACTCGATCGGTGTCGCCGCCCATGGCGTTGAGATAAAAATTGCCGAGGACGGCGAGATTCTTGCCCGCGGCGGCGGCACCGCCCTGGGTTACTACAATGCCCCGCAAAAGACCGCGGAAACTTTCGAGGACGACGGCTGGGTGCATACTGGAGATCGCGGACGCATCGACGAGGACGGGCACGTTTACATCACGGGACGGGTCAAGGAAATCTTCAAGACGGCGCGGGGAAAATACGTCGCGCCGGCGCCCATTGAAGGGCGCTTCCTCGAGTCACCCCTGGTCGAGCAGGCTTGCCTCGGCGGCCACGGCCTGGCGCAAACGGTGATGATGGCCGTGCGGTCCGCCGCCGCCCAGGGCCTGTCCGATGCAGAACTTGACGCCGAGTTGCGCACCTGGGTGCAGTCGATCAATGCACGACTTGAAAAGCATGAGCGGATCGGCGCCGTGATCCTGAGTCGCACGCCCTGGAGCCAGGACAACGGTGTGCTGACGCACACGCTGAAAATCAAGCGCGACGCCGTGGATGAGCGCTACAGCGACGAGCTGGAACGGGCTGGCGACCGCATGCGTACCGGTGAACCGCTGTTCGTTGTCACCGTGGAATAGCTATTGTTCTTTGACCACCCCTCGGGAAAGTGCTGACCTATCTCGCATCTGCGTGCAGGAAGGTTGAGCCGTCAGTATCACAGGTGGCAGCTAGACGGTTATCCGAACAATAAAGAAGCCGCTGGCAGCGGAAATTAGGCTCAGTATTGCCAGTACTTCATGAACAATTGGGCTGCGAAACCAAAAGACTAAGAAGGAAATGTAATCCCCCCCCCATGCAAAATGGTAGAAATTGATAGGATCAGCTAACGCCACAGCCTGTCAGGCTGAGGCGGAGCAAGACGGCATCGCAAGGAGGCGATCATGTTGGTGTCGCCGGCTGGCAGGGAAGCCGGTTTGGGTATCGGTGCGCCACTGTGTGTGCGCCACCGCCCGGAGCGACCACGTTAACAGCGGTCTATGGTTCGATCTGTTGCGCTGCCAATCAGCAGAGATACCGCTGTACCAAATGGTAGAATGAGGCTTGTTTTTGGTTGTTCTCCAATGAATGGCCTGGAAGATGGCCGTTGTGCCGCCTGAAGATATGGAGTTCGACATTGAATGTACTGACGGCATCCGTCCGTTGCCACAGAAGCTTGAGCGACCCGTTCCGAACAGCGTGCGTGCCGGAACAGCCTTCCCCAGCTTGAACTCATTCCGTGTTGAGGCGTTGTAGATGTCCACAAGTTTTACCAAGAAGTCCGTCAGTGAAACCCTTATTCTCCTGGTGGGTGCCGTGGTTGCCGTTGCGGGCAAACAGCAGGATTCGGCATTGTTGTTGGGCCTTGGCATCCTCGTCATCGGGGTTGGTGTGTTTTGGGGCGGGGTCAGCGCTATTGGGCGGCGGCGAGTCGCGTTTATGCACGCAGAAGCGCGCTTCGTGACGCATCGCTTTACCGGCGGTGCGGCTGTCTTTTGGGGGCTGCTGTTAGTCCTCACCGGTCTGGTTTTGGCTGGTGCCGGTATTGGCATCGCGCTTGGCTTCAGGGAATCGCTCAGATCTTTGGTTGAGATGCCCGGTGCCTGGCTGACGGCAGGTGGTATCGCGTTGGCATTCATTTCCGCCGCTGCGTTCTGGCAGAGCGCGTTTGGCGGTGAGCACAAGGGGATGCGCCGCCTGCTGACGCTACCAAGCCTGGTTCTCGCTGCGCTCGGTGTGCTGCTGGGGGCAGGACTCGCCGGCACCGGCGCCTGGGGCCTGCAGGATCCCGCGGGGTTGAGTGGGCTCGGCTCGGATCTGCTGTCGGCCGCGAAGGCCTGGTTGGGGGCGAGCTAGCGAGCTAAGCTAAGACTTCCGCTTCCATCTCACCGGGATGGTTCCAACCAAGCGTTTTCGTCAGCAAGAACCTCCGCTTTCGGCCAGGAGGGGGACCTGCTACAGCACACTGCACATGCTGTGTGCTCACGGGCAAGCTTTCCCGGTACGGTGTCTCCAGGGTGTAACCCGGTGCGTTCAGCGTGATTGATCTCACCTGGTCTGCATCGCGGTCCTCGACCAGTTTGGTGAGTTAGGAATCCGCCCCAAACACCCCCTGACCCTCAGCCAATGGCTTTTCATAATGGATGTTTTAGACCCAATACTGTATATTTACACAGTATTACACGATCACGGAGGATCACGCCATGCAGCCTGCCGCCACCACGACTGACACGCCTTCTCCAGCCCTCGATCTCGATGAACTCGCAGACAACCTGACCGAACTTGCCGCTCATCTCAGCGCCGCCACCTTCCGCTTGCTGGAGATGATCCGTGAGTTCGACCGCCGCGGCGGCTGGCACGGCCCGGGCTTGAAATCCTGCGCCCACTGGCTCAACTGGAAGTGCGGCATTGCGATGGGCGCGGCGCGGGAGAAAGTCCGGGTCGCCCACGCGCTGGGCGAACTGCCGCAGATCAGCGCCGCCTTTCGCCGCGGCCAGGTCAGTTTTTCCAAAGTGCGCGCCATGACCCGGGTCGCCACCCCGGACAACGAAGACTACCTGCTGATGATCGCCCAGCACGGCACGGCTACTCATGTCGAGCGCCTGGTGCGCAACTACCGCCGGGTGAAGCGCACCGAGGCATTGGCGCGGGACCAGCGCTCCCATGAGTGCCGTGAACTCGGCTGGTACATCGACGACAACGGCAGCTACGTGATGAAGGCCCGCCTGCCCCCGGAACAGGGTGCGCGGTTTGCCGCCGCACTCACGGAGGCCATGGAGGGTCCGGCGGACACGCCGATCGCGGCGCGCCGGGCCGATGCACTGGAGCGCCTGGCGGAGGGTTACCTCGCCAATGAAGAGAGCTGCCGCAACGGCGGCGATCGCACCACACTCCATATTCATACCGATGCCGAAACGCTCAAAACCGACAGCGAAAGTGCCGAAGCCGAACTGGCCGGGGGCGGAACCGTCTGCGCCGAGACCGCGCGCCGCCTCGGCTGTGACTGCGGTGTGGTGCACTGGCTGGAGGACGGTCAGGGCAACACCCTGAACGTAGGCCGCCGCACCCGCAGCATACCCCCGGCGATACGCCGGGCGCTGGAGCGGCGGGACCAGGGCTGCCGTTTCCCCGGCTGCACTGCCCATCGTCACGTGGACGCCCATCATGTTAAACACTGGGCAGACGGGGGCGAGACAAGCGTCGACAATCTCCTGCTGTTATGCCGGCATCACCACCGGCTGGTGCACGAGGGTGGCTACGGGCTGCAACTGGGTGAAGCCTGCAACCCGGAATTCACCAGCCCGCAAGGCGAGTTCATCGCCGCCGCACCTGAAACGCGTTCCCGCGGGAACGTCTTTGCACTGACGGATGCCCACCAACAAGCCGACCTGGGAATCGGGCCACGATCCCTGTTACCCAACTGGCGAGGCGAGCGTATGGACGATTCCATGGCGGTAGACGCATTGCTACAGAGGGAGTAGTAGTAAAAAAGCTTGTTTGCTTTCTAAGCGGAGCAATCCGGATTGCCGTCGCGGAGAATCACAACGCCGCGCCCCAGGCAGCAAACCGCCGAGTACAGGGCGGGTACAGTGGATGCCTGTGAAGTGGGTTATTCTGGTCTCTTACCGGGTTCCACTTGTCACACGACATACATCACGGCTCGGCCATTCCTTGCCACCACGCCACCTCATAGGCCCCCTCATTTTACAGAGCTATGGCGTCGACAACCATTCTGACATAGGGGACAGTCCTGTAGGGCCACGCACCAAGGTGTGGCATCTTTAATATTTGCTTTCGCCTACAAGCAGCATCTGAAGTGGTATAAGCTTGCCCAAGTGTCCGCTTTCGAGGCCAAGCTGGACGACGATTAACTGTCAGGGTTCATAGCCAATACCAAGGGCGTATGTTTTGATCGATATTTCAGGGAGCTGTCTTTGTGGTGCGGTCACGTATCAGGGTCAAGTCGAACCGGTATTCTCGGGAAACTGTCACTGTACTGATTGCAGAAAGCTAAGCGGCGGCGGCCATCTGGCCCTTCTGGTTGTTCCGACTCAGCAGATATCCATTGCTGGAACCGTCAGAGCTCATACCGTTACCGCTGATTCTGGCGCACAGGTCGCAAACTACTTCTGCCCAAACTGTGGATCGCAGGTAT
Organism: uncultured Gammaproteobacteria bacterium; assembly: GCA_963840725.1. Classification (GTDB taxonomy): domain Bacteria; phylum Pseudomonadota; class Gammaproteobacteria; order Pseudomonadales; family Halieaceae; genus CAVWDU01. The sequence continues at coordinate 115,781 of CAWIZY010000009.1, forward strand.
TCAAGACCGGAACTTACATAGCTGATATGACCTTTATCATTGCGTCGACTCTGGAGGATCCGGAAGTATACAAGCCTGAAGTCAGCGTATATGTTTCGAGAGCCCTTAGCTGGGATCAGCCGCACCTCTCGACACAGACGTTTGAAACGATGCCACCAGAGCCGTGAAGCGGGAACTCCACGTGTCTGCTTCCACCTCTAAGTGGTCAAAAGAAAACCCGCTTAGGGCCGCGGATTCCTTTCAAATAGCGCTGCACCCAGAATGAAAACCACCAGCATCGTAAGCGCACCACGCCATGGCGGCCCTTCATCTACAAGGCTCGCGAGGTAATATGAGACGTACGCGCTGGTCGCGAGGAAAGGGACACCGATAGATAAAGAGGCCCAGCGCGCCCATGCATGGCCTTCCCGCATCGGAATCAACACTAAAGCACCAAGAGCAATACCCACAGCAAAGTGGCCGCTTCCGTATGCATTTATAAACGCAATAAACATCGTACGGGTGCCAGGCTCAAGTTCCCCCCAATTAACACCTATCACCTCTTTGTGATACGGCATTACCTCACTGGCGGTGAGATAGACAATACCAAGAACGACTTCCACGATGGCGATCAGGCCAATACAGATAAAACTCAGCTTGTTCCGGGTCGTCATAGCTGCTCCGCTGATTGCAAAGAAGGCGCGATAAATCATAGCCGATACGTCGGAAAATAGGCGAAAGCGGTCATGTCCGCTTCCAGCTCAGAGCCGCCCTTTAGATCTGAGAAACGGACCGTCTGCTTTCGGCCAGCGCGAGACATTAATTCGAATCAGTGAATATGCTTTCTTGAACGATATGATGCAAAATCAGGTCGGCGACGACGGCTTCTCAGACAGCCTCTAAAACTCAATTGGAATCGGCGCAATATCAACTTTTCACTGAGGACGCCGGAATGACCGATAGAGACGCATTGCACCAACTCGAAGCCCGTTTAGATTCCCATCCGCACACGTCGTTGGCTCTCTTACCGACGCCAATTCAACCGCTAAGAAATTTCGGAGCTGCCATTGGTATTCCTGAGCTATGGATGAAGAGAGATGACCTCACGGGGTTTGAGGGCGGCGGAAATAAAACTCGAAAGCTGGAATATCTGGTGGGAGACGCGCTTGCCAAAGACGCTGACATGTTGGTGACAGTTGGGGCTGTTCAATCGAATCATACCCGTCAGACTGCAGCCGCCGCCGCCAAATCTGGGCTGAAATGCTCATTGCTGCATTACGCGTGGACGAAAGATGCAAGCCCTCAATACCGAATAGTTGGCAATTTGCTGATAAGCCATCTGATAGGCGCGGATCTGTACGTTGATGAGACTGAGCGACCTATTGAGGATCAGGGTCCACTAGACGAATTCATGGCCTACCTCACGGAACAGGGTCATAAGCCTTACTTGATACCAGGCGGCGCGTCAGAGCATCGGCTCGGATGTTTTGGGTACATCAAGTGTGCTGCTGAAATTGCTTTGCAGATGGATGGTGCCGACATCTGCTTTGATTATATTGTTCACTGCACGGGCTCCAGTAGCACCCAGGCCGGATTGCTGGCGGGATTTGCCGCGTTGGGAATAAAGACGCGTGTAGTCGGCGTGTCCGATGATGGTGAGATAGCAATAAAGAAAGCGCGAGTGCTGGAGCTGGCCAACACTGCCTTGCAGGAGTTGGACTTGAATGTGCTTGTTGCAGCTCAGGACGTAGAAGTCATCGCCTCCAGTAAAAATGATTACGGCGCTCCCGATGAAGAGATCATTAGCAGCATTCGCCTGCTGGCCGGCAAAGAGGGCTTAATCGCAGACCCCGTCTATGAGGGCCGCGCAATTCATGGGCTTTTAAAACTGATTGACGATGGGCGCTTGGATAGAGGTGCAAAGGTTCTTCTCATGCACCTAGGTGGTTCTCCCGCGATTCACGCGTACGCGGGGCACTTTGGGCCCGTTCAGTTGAACCCATTTCATGCATGACCCGCGCCCACCGCGTCGGAAAGCGATGTGACCGGACTGAGTTCAAGGAGAAGAGCTGCTCAAGCTAGTCGTAATGTCCGCTCCTAGTTGTAATAGTTCAGACCTGATCTGACATCTAGGCGATAGCAATCAGGGCCACTTTCACCGAATAGCCGCCCATTTGATTTTAGAAGCAGATGGTCTGCTTCCGGCCACCTTCGGTCATTTGGGGCAGGCGGTCTCTGCGCTCTCTCCTTCACCGGAACCCCGAAACCGGCAATTCCGGGCACACACACTGTATGATCGGTGTCCGAACTTGGGGGCAGGGTTATTCGATTGCTTTGGGAACGACGCTGTAGTGCAGGCTGATAATCTTCCAGGCGCTATCAACTTTCTGCCAAACATCAGTTTCAAAGGCGCGCTCCTCTGTAATGCCATCTGGATAGCGTGTGCGGTTGTCGATGAAGGACGTGACTATAGCCACTTCACCGCCGGCAATAAGCTGCACCTGCACGTCGGATGTGTCGTTTTTTTCGACGCCACTGCCCGAGTCAATCAGTGCCTTCCAAAACTCGTGGTAGGCAGCTAAGTCCTGGCGTTCGCCGTAGAAGTACACCGTCGCATCCTCGGCATAGAAACTGAAGTAGGTATCAACATCATTGGTGGCATAGGCCTCGTTGAACGATGTATATGCGGCCGTGAGGTCTGCGGGCTTCTTCGTGTGATGCTCGGCAACTGCAGCGCGGGGTAGACTGAGGAATAACAGGAGGAGTACGGCGCGCTTAAGCAAGGTCTTGTGCTTCATGTCTGTGGCCTACGGGTTCGACAGCGTGGGGAGAAGGTAGTCATGGTGCATGCAGATTGCAACAAAATTCGAGTAGGGCTTTGGGTACGCATTGGGTAGATAAACAGTGTGTTTCGAGTCCTTGGGTTGAAGCTGTTTCGCCGCACCGCGACCAGCCTCGGCTCCGCTCGAGTCGCTCAGAACCTGGAATCAGCTTCAACTTACCGAAGCTCGGCCGACAGTTCCGGGCCGGGAGCGGTCAGACGCCTAGGATGCTGCGAACGTCTCGTTTCGGCGATTCCGACCGTTTCGCTCAGTCTAGGCACCTCTGAATAATGGCAATTGCGCTGGACGCTTCAGTGCCCGCCCTGCGGGGCTTTCAGGCAAACCCGCACTCGACATTGCCACTTTTCGACAGGCAACCAGCCTGCCTTCAAAGTAGCGCCTTGATTGCGTATTTGCCTGAAAGCCGGAGCGCATTGCCATTGTTCAGAGGTGCCCTAGACCAGGTGGTTCAGAATAGGCGGAAGCGGACTACTCTTTGGCCGTTTGAATCGCATCCACATAACGTCTGAATGCAGGAGAAAAGCTCTTGCGATCCACTTGCCAGAAATCTCTAACTATCTGAGTGTTTAGCACTGTCCGGTAATGGGCGTCCCAGCCGATCCAGATGTTATCTGCCATCATTTCGTTCTCATGAGTCAAAAACGCGAATTCCCAAGCATTTAGTTTGCCTGCGTAGTAGGAATACAGTTGCATTTTTTTTACAGAAGAGAGCTGATCTGGGTCGGTGAAACCGATCTCCATTGTTGAGGCGAACGCCGGATCTTTCAGCCAGTCAGTCGTTGACTGGTCCATGGCGACCAGCGCCTGGTGATTCGCGACCATAAGTGCATTGGTATTCTGGTTTACGCTGGCCCCGACATAAATCAGGGAAACCACAACTGCAACTGCACCAATGATTTCAGCGGCTAACGCGTATTCTTGCAATGATTTAGCCAAGATTCCTGTTCTCTCCGGCAGAAGCCATACGGCATCAATAGCTAATGCCCTGGTGACTTGTCTCAAGTCATCGGAAGTAGTGTAGCTCAAGGGTCGGTTGTTAGGCGACAGCGATCATCTCATGGATTGTAGACCAACCGTCCCAGAATAGGCGAAAGGGGACTGTTCGCTCTTACTCAGACCAAGACCAAGACATCTCTTGAGAATGCGCTGGCGCTGGCTGAACATACAGAGATGTAGGAAAAGTCGGGGCGGCCGCGGTCCTGGCTGCCCCAGCACTCGGTGAACGAAATCCAGCCAACGGCCCTTTCCGCCTGGTAGCCGGCAGTCGCAGGATATCTGGCCAATGACCGCTTTCAACCCATAGCCAACGTTCACTCAGATTCGATGATCGCAAGCATGCCGGCGCTTATTCGCGTGGGGTCGTTGGTCGTATTGTTAGTGAAAACAACCACGAGTTCATCGTCTTTCGTATCAAGAATAAAGTGGCTGCGAAAACCCACGATATAACCTTCGTGGCTGATGAGACCATCTCCCAAATAAAGTCCGTAACCGTAAGAGGTGGTTTCCCCACGACCATATACCTCGCCTGTCTCAATCACTGGGGTAACCATCTTCTTAAGGGCGGCGTCGCTTAAAATTTTGCCATGCTGACCCGTGTAGATACGGGTCCAGCGATAGAAGTCGTCGATGTTAGTTACAAGACCTCCATCGGGAGCCGTAACCGGTAGCGTGACCTTCATGTCCTTGGTGTGTCGGTGCAGATCCTCGTTCCAGCGATGGCCTGATGCCTCGTACTGCTCAGGCTGATGCCCGGCTATGTGCAGTCGGGAAGATTCCATACCCAAAGGCGCAAGCAGGTTCTCTTCGATGTAGGTGTGATAAGGAGTTCCGCTTCTATACTCGATAATCTCACCAAGAAGAGTAAAACCAATGTTCGAGTATTCATATTCTGTACCGGGTATGAATCTAAGCTCAGATTTCTGCGCCTCTCTGAGCATCCCATCGACCGTATCGCCCAGACAAAAACCATCGACGACGTTGTAGTAGTCGCGTTCCAGGGCATAGTCGGGGATTCCACTTGAGTGTGAAAGGAGATGGTGCACCGACACACCTGCCCACTTCTCCGAGCGATATTTTTCAGGTAGGTGCTCGTTGATCGAGTCGCTGAGCTCGATCTTTCCCTGATCCACTAGCTGAAGCGTCGCGGCTGCAGTGAATTGCTTGGTAACCGAGGCGACGTGAAACAATGTGTACAGGGAGTTGTCCAGGTCTTCGGTTGCACGTCCGTAAGCATTGGCGTGCAGCACTTCGCCAGATCTTACAGCCAGCGCGATCCCGGAGAAATGTTCTTCCAACACCATTTGTTGCAGAAAAGCCTCAATGTCAGGCGCGACGACTATGCGCGCGGACGGGTTGATCTGTCCCACGCATGGAATGGCGATCAATGCGAGAAGTGCAAGTCCGCATGCAGGCAGTCTGATTGACATCGGCTGTCTCCGAAATAATGGTCGGCCTTCACGATGAGAGGTTACTCCCAGAATACGCTATGGCGATCCGAATACGACATAAGTGGGCGCTGGGCTGAAAAGGACCGCTCCTGGCTGCGAATTCAAAGAGCAAACGCAACACCGCGTGGTTTTCGAGAAAGATCAGGAGTGTCGCTATATGTCTCGAAAAGCCCGCCTTCATTACACCGGTGAATGGCTACCTGTCCCGCACTGGCGGGGTTCGCCCGCCGGAGCGGCGGCGGCCCACGGTTGAATTCGCAGCCAGAAGCGGACCCAGTTTGTTCTGATTGGCATGTCAGGGCGTGTACCAGATCGGCGACGTGTAGGCGCGTTCCTGCGTCGATACGGGGGCACCCTCGGGAATATCCACCCCGAAACGGAAGGCGTCATAGGTGGACCAGCGCGGTGTTGGAATTTCCATCACTCGCGCGTAATAGAACGCTTTCTGCGCAGGGTCGAAATCGGGATCGGTCCAGACCGTGCCGAGCTCCGACGCGCCGATGGTGTTGCTGTAGCTTGCTGTTTCTGCCACTACCGTGTTGCCGACAGGAGGCACCTTGCCGTCGTCACCGGGTTCCCGGTCGCCGGCCCAGATAACATCGTAGACTTTCTCGTGGGTCTTTCCCTTGCTGTCGGACCAGCCCTTGACGATCTGAATGCGGTCGAGGTTGGCGCCGATGGGATCGCGGAGCGCGTACACCATGAACGTGGGTGCACGATCGCCGCTATGCGCCGAGAGATCGCCGCCCATGGGTACACCCTTCTCGTAACCGGCAAATGCCGGGCTGCGGCCGGTCATGTCCTCTTTCGTAAACTCCCAGCCGCCGAAGAAGCGCACCATCATGCGGCTGCCGGTGGTCGCGTATACTTCCTTGCGCATCATGGCGTCGAAGATCGCCTCTCGTGTATTTTCCTCCGCATACACCGCCGCGAGTCCGGAAGACACCTGGGCCCAGCCCATGAGCGTCCCTCGGTCACTGCTCATTACCGGGTGGACCATCCGCTCCGGGCTCGGCGCCACACCCGAATGCTTGCCGAAGAAGTTGTCCTCCTGTGCCGTCGCCAACCCCGTGTGGCTATCTGTTGAGCCCACCATGCCAAACTTGTAGGGATTAGTGCCGAGGCGCTCTTCTAGTACCAGGCCACGTTTCAGGGCTTCCCTAGCGTATTCACCGGCTAGCATGTCATCGGTTTTGGCGGTTGATTTCGGCACGTCGAGATTGCCTATGTCCCACGTCTCGTAATCCGCCAACTCGTCATTCGGGGAGAGCAGGGGATGTGCCTCGCCATCGCCCTTGATCTGCGTCGCCTCGTACATCGGTTCCCAGCGGGCGCGCTGCTGCACATACTCCTTGTCAAGTCGCTTGCCGTCGTATTGCTCCCCCAGCGGGAACATGATCCCGTTGGACAGATTGCCATTGTGCGGGATGGCCAGCAGGTCACCGCCGGTCTTATCTTCGTAGCTTGCCATCCACTTCCAGAGATCGCGGGGATTCTCGCTACCGAGCGGCGGGTAGGTCGTGTAAGGCACGGTCTGCCGGGCCTGGGCTTCGCCATCGCGATAGACCACCACCCGGTGCATGTTGTTGCCTTTAATCAGAGAGGTCCACTCGAAGCCGATAAAGGCCGTGAAACGACCCGGCTCATTGTACTTTTCCGCCGCGTCGATGGTGTCCATCCAGGTGGATTTGTAGGGCGCGGAGTCGGGCGTATACGCGAGGTCCTGGGGAAACTCGCCGTTTGCAAACAGGCTGATCAGCTCGTAGGCAACCTCTACGCCCCGGCCTTCGCGGATGCCGTTGTACCATTCGCGCCCCTGCGGCTTGGAGATGATGTTTTGCTTTCCGGCAAAGAGGTCCGGGAAAAAACCCATATTGTCGGAATGGTCTGCAACCACCAGCCAATCCAGTGGTCGTGACAGCCTGGCAGTCATGCCCATTGAGGAAGTCACCTGCTCGCCGCGCGCGAAGCGGTAGGCATCCTCCGGAAGCAGTCTGGCGCCGAAGGCACCCGCGTCAAAGGAGTTTCCGGTGTGCAGGTGTGAGTCACCCCACAGTGGCATGGTCGCGAAACCGCGATCGGCATAGGGCGAGTAGCTTTTGCCCGCGTAGGCGGCGGACAACACCTTCTCGGGGTCCGAAGGCGGTGGGATCTGCGCGTGAACCGGCTGCGTGGCGCAGGCGAGGAGTAAGCTGACTGATAGAAATCTGCCTTTCGGCATGGAGAAGGCCTCCCGAGCGGGTATCTGTGTAAGTTGCGGGGTCGTAGGGCCAGCGATAGTCGCCCAGATATGGCAAGGCGAGCTGCGCGAGGCACCGTCGAACCGACAGTTGCAGTATAGACAAGGATCGAAGAATCGCATGTCCGCCTTCACTTCGTTGCTGTCGTTCACGGGAGCGAGCTGGGCGCCCGTTTTCCGGCCGCTGTGTGCCATTTCTGGTCATTTAGCTGAAGCGGAAATCGACGTCATATGTCAAAACGTCAACGAGAGAAGTGTCGTCCTTTGTGACATTTGAATCATAGTAGGTTTGGCTCTGATGTCGCGTCACTTGATTCATTCGCGGAGATCAGGTATCGGAGGGCTGGTATTTCCCGATAAGATATTAACGATGGCGCTCTAAAGTGCTTATTATCAGGCTGAAGGACTGATTGAGAGACTGCAGACGGCGCAGGAATCCGGCGACTGGTACTAGGACAAGCGACGCAGCAGGAGATCAGGCGGGGTGATTTTAAGGAGCCAGATTTCCAAGGAGGCACCTGGCGATGTCCCACAACGAGCAGCTAAAGCTCCTGAAGAAGGGTGTTGAGAGCTGGAATGTCTGGCGCGTAAACAACCCAGGCGTTAATCCGGACCTCGCCGGGGAGGATCTCTCTAAGGCGAATCTCGCTCTGGCGGACCTCCGCGGGGCGGATCTGTCTCGCGCAAACCTACGAGAGGCAGATCTAAGCGGGGCGGATCTGCGCAACGCGAACATGCGTCGTGCGAATCTACGAGAGGCAAACCTCAGCGAAGCGGATCTAGGCGGAGCCCGTCTGTACCGGGCGAACCTGAACCGGGCGACGCTGACCGGTGCCAATCTCATGGATGCCGAACTCGAACGGGTGTTCCTACGTCGAGCGGACCTGAGCGGAGCGAATCTTCGTGGTGCGGATATGCGCCTCAGCGTTCTCGTGGCAACGAACCTGGATGGTGCGCACCTGACTGGTGCCCGCGTACATGGGATCTCCGCGTGGGACCTGGAGGGTGTTCCAGCAGACCAGGCGGACCTGGTCATCACATCGAGAGACGAGGCTGCAGTAACGGTCGATAACCTGAAGGTGGCGCAGTTCATCTATTTGTTGCTGGCAAATGAGGAAATTCGTGGAGTGATCGATACGATTACATCGAAAGTCGTGTTGATACTAGGCCGTTTCACGGCAGATCGAAAAGCGGTGCTGGACGCGTTGCGCGATGAACTTCGTAGGAGAGACTTGTCACCGATCGTATTCGATTTCAACATTCCCCAAGAACGCGACATCACCGAGACGGTCACTCTCCTCGCACGCATGGCCCGCTTCGTCATCGCGGATCTCACCGATCCAAAAAGTATCCCGCAGGAGATTCAAGCGATCGCCCCTGGCGTGGCCGTGCCAATCCAGCCGGTCATTCTCGCTGGCCAGGAGCCCTGGAGCATGTTCAGGGATTTGCGACGTAAATACCATTGGGTGCTGAAACCGTACGAATACGCAGACCAGGAGCACCTGCTGGCAACGCTGAGCGATGTCATAGCCCCGGCAGAAGCCAAACGTGAGGAACTCTCTATACCCTGACCACGCGTAGAGATTGACAGCCGGATTCGCACGGCCCCTTTCCAGACGCTAACCACGAGTCTGGTAATTTCCCTTCAATTGGAGGTGTAATGGCCTCTGGTCGAAGGCCAGTTAGGAAAATTGCCGGTTACCCTAGTTTTCCCGGATTCCGCTTTGAGGTTAAAAGGGACTTGGCCAGAATTCAACCTGCAGGCGGTGACGACCGCTTTCACCTCGACTGGGACGTATTTCAGGGATCTGGCGGAGGTCCGCTTTTTGGCCAGGACCGGTCTCACATCTACGCCGCCAAGAACGGCGAGTGTCGAACCCACGGGTCCGGCAGCCGAAGCCTGCGAACTTCTTGGCCTTGTTATGTGTTTTTCCGCGGCCCTTTACCCGCTGTCTGACGGCTGTTGGTTCGAAGCTTCCTCGATGCCTTGACCCGATTTCTTCAGGCGTTTTTCCTCTTTCTTTTTTTTCTTCGCCAGTTCTCTCTTTCGTTTTTCAAATGAGTAGTTGGTTTTTGCCATTTAAATCCTCTCGTTCTGAATTGGGTGCGGCTTGCGTTTATGGGGAACAGATAGCACTTTCAGCAGAGGCAGCCGTAAAGCTGACCCTGCCGCCTTGCCTTGTTGGGTGTTACTGGGCTAGATAGGCACAACTTTATTCGCACAAGGGCCTTTTTGACCCTGGCCAACTTCGAACTCAACGGCCTGACCATCGTTCAATGTAGCGAAACCACCGCCCGCTTGAATTTCCGAATGATGAACAAATAAATCCTTACCACCATCTTCAGGTGTGATAAAACCGAAGCCTTTATCGGGATTGAACCACTTAACAGTACCTTTACTCATTTTCTTTACTCATATTTGTTGGTGAAATGTAGATATTTATATCCGAATTCACCGGTTCGAATATAAGGGAACTATCGAGAAACACACATAACAACTGAGTGTCTTGGCCAGGTATATCGAAACACCCAATATCCTGTTTTCACCCGCTAGTGCTTGGAGCACGTAAGCCGGCTGTCGGGTATTGTAGCGCAAATTTCGCCAAGTAGGCGAAAAGGGGGCGTTGGCCAGACTTCACTCTGCGGGCGCTGACGACCGCTTTCACCTCATAGCGGCCGGTCGGTGAAGGTCAAATCACTTGTTTTTTAGGACCGCTTTCGGCCAATATCGGCACTATAGCAGGGTCGCTGTCAGGTTTTGTTCAGGCTCTTTGAGGAGAGTACCAGACCCACCATCATCTGCGCGGCTTCAAACACACTTACAACAATTGACGTTAAGTAGAGCGCCTCCGCATGTGCGGCAAAAACGTCCAAAAGAATCAGTGCCAGAGGCACTTGCACAGCAAATTCCTGAGCCCAAAAGATCACGCTGTAGATTGGCTTTTTACGAAAAGTACGAGCCAATTCATCCCAGCTCTTGGCAATTATCAACCAAGCCATGGCAAGAATTGTGATTGATCCGATCTTCAGCGACCAGCCGATCTCCAGCCCAAAAGTGTCGAGAAGAACTGGCAACAACGAGCCAATCACGACCATAATTCCAACGTATACGACAGCTGCGAGAGTTCTGGCTTCAGTCTCGGTCGTACCAGCCACGTGGGAACTACTGATCAAAGCCCCGAAGCCAACGAATATCCCCGCAATTTGAGCCAGCACAAACAGGAATTCTATCGTGGCTGGCGTCATGCGTTCCTAGGCTCCAATTTAGTGTATGGATTAGTCAAGTCATTTACCTAGCCCATCATAGCTCAGAGTCCCGTCAGTGCGTAGCCTGTTGCTTGAAGCAGAAATGCCAGTACCACAAGCAGCTGAATAAGGTGTCTTTCTCGCGTTGACCTTTATCTGTTGCAGCATCAGGTCTATATCAAGGGCGGGATTTTGTGAGCGGCGCACGCGGTATTTCGACTCTGTCTGCCCAGCTGTGTGACGTCACTCTGGAGACCGAATTGGATCGAAAGCGGTCATCGGCCCAAGATTCTCCCAACGACTCAAAATAGGCGGAAGGGGACTGTTTAGGGCCTGGATTGGCCCAGGTGGGAAAAGGGTCCGCTTCCAGCTCATAGCGGACATTCGCTGAGCGAGGAATCCGCGGTCTGAACGGCAGCAGTCGGCCACAAGCGACCATTGATACTGCTACCTGCTACCTGCGACCTTTTCGGATTCTGCTTTCCCACCTCTCATTACTCTGGATGTGGTACACCCCGAATTGCATTGGCGAGGAGCTGTTTAAGCTCTATAAGGTGGTCTCTGCGCTCCGCCACATACCCTCCCATGGATTCTATCCGGCTCAGGTTGTCGACATATTCGTTCAAAAACGCTGTGTTCGCTTTCATTTCGTCGACGCTACACTCCGGCACCCACTGATAGCCATCGCCGGCTAACGCTTCCCATACGGCAGTGCTGCCGGTAGGCACGGCTAAGCGCCGAATGGAAAAGAGCCCCGGGTATCTGCTGTGCAGACGAAAGAGTTCGTTTACCACTTCGTCATAGTGTGCTCGGCTGCGCTCTCGACGTAAAAGGTAGGTTCGCAGGCTATCTGTTATACGAGGCTCTTTCAGCAGGCTGAACCGACCGGTCTCCAGAATCTCATCGAGGACGGGAAGCTCGTCAGTCGCTCTCCTTTGTACGTGTGAAAACGTGATTTGAAAGCATTCACGATCTGTAATTGCCCTGCTTGGCGCTTGAGAGAATAAGATTGGATTGACTTCCATGAGTACATCCGCTCGAAAGCGATACTGACCCAGCTCCTGCTCATGAGTATCAAGCAGTAGCTCAACCTCTTCGAGCAGACGATCGAGCAACTGCTGCTCTTCAATTCGATCTTTGCGTAACTCGTTCCAGTCCTGGACCTGTAGACCGACGAATACACCGACGACGACAATTACGAAATCGATCAAAACGGCGGTCCAGTTTTGCTCCCGTACATGCAAAGTAACTCTACGTAGCAGCATTACTTAACTCCTTCATACAACGGGAAGATTAAAGCATCAGGACGCCTTGAAGTGACCGGGGTGGGTCGAAAGCAGCCGTCGGCTTGAATAATAGACCGATATCCCCTGCCAGGCGAAAGTCGACCTTTCGTCTTTGACCATTGGTTTCTGTTCCTATATGTGCAGGATCGAAATTGTCAGAAGACGTAATCACCGAACAGCTCGATCAGGTAGTCGGTCCAGTGTTCCGGTATCGGTTCGGTGAGTTCTAGTGAACGCTTGAAGTCGGGTTGAAACAGCACGTTTTGGAGCTCGGCAACGGCTTCCGGTTCGGACGTGGCGATGTTGAGTTCCTGATTCAGGCGCAGACTGAAGCGGTCGAGGTTGGCTGAACCCAGCGACGCCCAGCCATCGAATATGGCCGCTTTTACATGGGTAAATCCTGGATAGATGTATACCCGAATACCGTTTTCCAGCATTACATTGGCCGCCAACACAATATTTCGGGTGATGGCTCCGTTATCGGTTTCCAGCGGTATGATGACGCGCACATCGATGCCCCGGCGGCGGGCGAGTATCAATTCCTTGAGCAAGGTATCGTCGGTAAAATAGGCGTTTTCGACATAGATGTAGCGTTGCGCCCTCTGTATAGCGGAGCGCTGCAGTGAGAAAATCTCCTGCCGACCCGGCTTGGTGTAGATAAGGCGTACCGCATACCCTGGCCTGGCCGCATTTTTGCCGCTTTTCCGCCCCCCGAACAAAGTCGCGAAGTCGCCAAAAAAGCCGGAATGTGTCCATGCTGAACGGAACTCATCAGATACCTCATCGACGACGGGGCCAGTTACCTCGACCATCAGGTCGTGCCAGTCGTAGCGATACTCCCGGCCGATGTTCATGCCCCCGAGAAAAGCCCGTTCCCCGTCGATGATGATGCTTTTTGTGTGATCGCCCGTCAGCCAGAAGTTCTTTACTGTCCTGACATCGACCAGTGAATCGCGTTCCAGCCAGGCCTGCATTGAGGGCGGGCCGCCGCTGTCTTCCGGTTGGCTATCGGATCGGGTTCCGCCTGCGAAAAATGTGCCCAGACCGTCGAACAAAACGCGTACCTGTACACCTTCGTTGGCCCGGCGTTTGAGCAGTTCCGCTATTGTGAGGGCTACATCGTCGTTGTCGAAGATGTAGGCCCGCACGTCAATCGAGGTGCTGGCCGAGGCCACGGCGTCCACCAGCCGGGTGAAGAATGCCTCGCCGTCGACCAGAAACTTAAGTGTGCCCCTTGACGCCGGCCTGCCCAATCGCTTGTCCAGTTCTGCTTCCCAGTCGACCAGGCTCATGCCCGGGCCTGTGTTATTCAGCGGTCCCGGATTGCCCGCGGGGATTCCGCTGGTGAGCGTCCGCCCGGTCTCCAGGGCAGTGTCGGTCACAACTGCCAACAATGACTGAATGGAAGAGAAGGGGCGCATCGGGACGGAGTAGGTGTGGGTACCGATAAAATGCCACAGCGACAGGAGTATATGGCTGCCCGGCACCGAGTCCCGCACCGAATCGGGCAGTTCATCGTAGCGCACCAGCACAATCAGACGGGTGCGCGTGTTTATGTACACGAACGGGATTGCACCTTCTTCCAGGTCGCCGGTATTGAATAGCACCTCTTCGGAGTGAATGCCCCGTTGCGCCAGGAATTCCGCGAGGGCCGGCTGCCATTTCTCGAAGTACTGGGTCAGATCTACCTGCTTCGCAACTGAATACCAGGGTGGTTTGTCGATCAACCTTCTCGCTCGGAAGCGGCCTTCACTATCGATGAAAAAGAAATAGTCCGCCCGATCAAAACTGACCGAGACACCGGTATTCGGTTCCTTGGGGAGAAATTCGTCAAACAACCTGTCACGAAATCGAGCCCATTCGGTGATACTCAGTACAGGAATGGTGACCATATTTCGGGTCAGGCGAGTCCATTCTTCAGGTCTGTGCCGGGCCATCGGCGCCAGTTGCGGTACGTCGAAGGTAGCAGCCTGGGTGGGATCGTCGCCGGGTACAGGTCGCAGGAGGTCACCGGCAGCGTAAAAAATCGCGCCGCCACGTTGATAGCGAAGATAATACCGGTCTTTGCTGCGGAATGCCTCGAGCGCGATAAGCTCATCATCCGGAGGAATCTCCTCACCAATCGGCTGCTGATGAATACTCGGTGAACAGGCGGTTATCAATGCGAGTAGAAAGAACGGCCGTAGACTCAACGCCGTATACCTGACGAGCATCTGCACCCCTGCCTCCCCGCCTATCACACTGTCAGTATCCCATAGGCCGCGATCCCCAGGATGGGAACCCGCCTCGACCTTGATCTGAGTCGTGTTTTTCGACTGCCCCCTCAAGCAGCCGGCGGAGTATCGTCTGGTAGAGCAGCCGGCCGATACCCCGTCTCTTGAGCGCGCGGTAGCGCTGCTGGAACAGGCCAGGCAACCCGTGTTGCTGGTGGGCAATGGCGTCTTCGTATCACGTGCCCAGGATGCCCTCAACCAGCTGGCGAACACGCTGCGCTGCCCGGTGATTACCACCCCGGGCGCCCAGTCCCGACTTTTGGGTGCGCTCGATGTGAGCGCGCCTTACGCGTCGCTGGCGGCCAATGAGGCGATCGCGGAGGCCGATGTCGTACTCGCGGTGGGTACGGAAATCGGCGAGCCGCTGCACTACGGTACCGGAAGGCACTGGCAGCAGGGGCGCACTGACCGCAAGTGGATTTATGTAGAGCGTGACAGCACTGCCGTCGGGGTCAACCGCCCAATCGACGTACCCCTGGTTGGTGATCTGCGCGACGTTGTACCGCAGTTGCAGGCGCTGTTGGCGGACCGGCAGGTTGCGCCCCGGTTTCCCGAGCGTTTTTCCAGCCTGCAGGAAGAGGCACGGTCGGAGCTTGCCGCCGCGTTGGATGTGCCGGTTGCGGGGCCGCTGATTCACCCGGCCCAGATGGCGCATGAAATTTGTCGCGCCATGCCTGAAAACCCGGTGGTCATTCGCGATGGCGGCGCCGTCTCGCTATGGGGGATGGCATTCGGAGGTATCGACTCTTCAGACATCCACTGGTGTCAGAATTTCGGCCACCTGGGTACCGGCATCCCGCACGCGATCGGCGCGCAGCTGGCGGTGGGCGATAGCCGCCGTGTAGTGCTGGTGAGCGGCGACTCCGCGTTTCAGTTTCATATCTCCGAGCTGGAAACAGCCGTGCGCAAGAATCTGCCGATCGTGTTCATCGTCGGCTGCGATTACGCCTGGGGGCTGGAGGTCAAGGTGTACAACCTGGCGTTCGGCGATGAGGCTTCCTATACCGAGGCCCGCTGGAGCGATCAGGTGCGTTTTGACCGAATTGCCGAAGGCTACGGCGCCCACGGCGAATTCGTAGAGCGCCAGGAGGAGATCGGCCCCGCAATCGAGCGCGCCCTGGCCTGCGGCCGGCCCGCAGTGGTACAGATTCCGGTGAACCCGGAAATTAGCGCACAGGAAGTGCCGGCGTTTGAAGAATTCGCCACCTGGTACGGTGACAAGGGCTACGAGTAAGCGGTTGAACCTGCACCGGCAAGCGAGTCATCCACCCATCAGGCCAAGCCGGGTCAGTCCTGGCAGCACGGGAAAGCGATATGGCAGTAAAATCTATCAGCGGCAGAACGGTCTTGATCACCGGTGCCGGTTCAGGAATCGGTTTCGAGACAGCCCTCGCCTTCGCCCGCGAGGGGGCGACGATCATCGCTACGGATGTCCTCCAGGCGGGGCTCGATACCCTGCGGCCAGAGGTGGAGAAACTGGGCGTGGGCTTCCGGGATGCCCTTCTCGACGTCTCCGACGAGCAGGCTTTCGAGTCCCTGGCGGCGCAGCTTGCAGCGGAGGGTCAGCTGCCCGATATCGTGGTGAACAACGCTGGTATCGGCTACATGAATCCCTTTGCCGACACCACACCTGAGCAATGGCGCCGCACGCTGGATATCAACGTGCTTGGTGTCGCCTGGGGCAGCCGGTTGTTCCTGCGCCTGTGGCAGGAGCGCGGCACCGCTGGCCACCTGGTCAACGTCGCGTCGGGGGCTTCTGTGACCCCCATGCCCAATATGGCGGCCTACGCCGCCAGCAAATACGCGGTGGAGGGACTGTGCGAGGTGCTGCAGATGGAACTGGCGGATACCCGTATTCGCGTCAGCTGCGTCCACCCGGGCGTCATCAACACCGCCATAGTCAAGCACGACGAGCGGAGCGACCTGCCACGGGAACAGTTGGAGCGCTTGCAGCGCTATTACCATGAGAAAGGTGCCCACCCGTCTGTGGTAGCCAACGATATCGTGAGCGGTGTGAAGTCGGGAAAGCCCAATATTTTTACCGGACCCGGCACCGGCCTGGCACCGATATTGAAGCGGCTGCTGCCTCGCAAGTCCTTTCGCCGGCTGATGATGAAAGCGGCGAGGGATACCGGGTACTGCTAGCTCGTTTTGCTCACCGGTTTTTGTCGCGATTATGGCCGGGCGCAACGATTACCGGGCTATCGCAAACTGGGGCAGGAACCTCACTGACAACGTATACAATCTGGGATACTCTGAGCACACGTTCACGGCGTCTGTTTACCCTGCGTTGGCCCTGCAGTTAAAGTCGCAGGGCAGCAGCAAGCCGGCAGGGAGCAGCGTGGATGTGAAGGCGGCGGCCTGTGCCAACCGGTTCGGCAACGCTCTGATGATGGCGTGCAACAAGGCCCCGGACCTTGATCACGGGCAGCTGCGCTGCAGTGCTAACCAATGTGCCAGCTGGCCAGGACAGTACACCATGACCATGCCTGAAAAAGCATTCATTCTGGCCTTCTGCTGCGCCGCAGTGCTGTTCACCGGCACGCTTGCCGCGGCCGGGGAGGCGCGCCAGCGCTGGGAACTGATGAACCAGATCCGCCTCGATAAGTTCGACCTCGTTCTGCCCGAGGTCATGCGCGAGAACGGCATCGACATGTGGATCACCGTTAATCGCGAAGGCCTCGACGACCCGCTGACAGACGATCTAGGCCGCGGTTACGTCGGCGACTGGGGCTATTACGTGTTCACGGATCGCGGGGACCGTGTGGAGCGTGCGCTGCTGGGTGTGGGAACGCGCCTGGTGGAAGCCAACGGCGCCTATGACATCATGCGCGCCGACAGCGATCTTGCCGGTTTTGTTGCCGAGCGCAACCCGGACACAATCGCGCTCAACTTCGCTGACCACATCGGCGCCGCCGACGGTCTCAGCCACACCGCCTACCAGAAACTGCACGCCGAACTCGGTGAAGTCTACGGTCAGCGCATCGTATCGGCGGAGAAGCTCATCTCCGACTTTCGTTCCCGCCGGGTCGCCACTGAAATAGCGGCTTTTGCACGGGCCGGTGAGCTGTCGCGCCAGATCGCGGAGCGCGCCTTTTCGAACGAAGTCATCACGCCGGGTGTGACCACACTCGAGGACGTGGCCTGGTGGATGCGCGAGCAGCAGTTCGAACATCGGCTCGGGACCTCCTTTGGTATGCCCTCGGTTTACGTCACCGGTCCCGACGGCATCGACCACGTGTCCGATGAGTACGTGATCCAGCGCGGCGATTTTCTCGCCATCGACTGGGGAGTGGGGTATCTCAATTTCCACACGGACATGAAGCGACAGGCCTATGTGCTCCGCGACGGCGAAACGACACTGCCGGAGAGTATCCAGCGCGCCTTCAACAATGCCAGGGCGGTGCGCGATATCCTCAAGCGCAACATCAAGGCAGGCGTGACAGCGGGTGAGGCCTTCGAGATGCTGAATTCGCGTATCGCGGAGGCGGGGTTTGCCGTGATGGAAACCTTCAACGAACCTACCGCTGATCCTGACCGGGTGGACGTCATCATCGGCTGCCACTCCGTCGGCAACCTCGGCCACGGCATTGGCCCGTCAATTGCGTGGTTCAACCCGGAGCGCATGACCTACGAACTGAGGGAAAGCAATCTTTTATCCATCGAACTCTTTGCCTACACCGCACTGCCCGAGTGGGGCGGCAAAAAGCTGCGTGTACCGCTGGAGGATGATGCCGTACTGACGGCCCGCGGTATCGAGTGGCTGTACCCGGTTGCGGACCGTGTCCTGCTGATACGCTAGTAGATGGCCAATATTCCGGCTGGAGGGCGTCAGACCACGCAGTACGGTCGGTTCAACGCAGAGACCGGCGAGTCCGTTTCGCTTCCCAACTCACCTCACTCCCCGGTAACGGCGAAGCGGCGCCCGTCTGCCAGGGTCAGCATCTCGCCGTCGAACCGCAGTGTTACCGTTTCGTCGCGGACGTTCTTCGCGGATTTGCCGTCACTCTCGGACCATCGGATCACGTCCACGGTGTACTCGTCGCCCTTTTGGCGATAGGTGCCGTAGCCGGTGACAGCGGCTTTCGCGCTGCCGACCACGAGGATCAGGTAGCCGTCGGCGAGAGCGAGGGCACCGTCTTCGAAACGGTACACTGATGCATCCGCGGCATCGCCGAGGCGACGGAAGTTCTGGATCGTCCCGCTGCCGAAAACGATGGTGAGTTCATCACCGTCGCGGCTGACGTCGAGGTCATGCTCCGTCTGCCCGGCCGACGACAGTGGAGCGGCGGCGGTCGGGTCGATGCTCAGCGTCTGCTCGGCGACGAGGCGGACATCCTTCGCCCCTGGGCCGTAGGGCCCCGCGTGGGCCATCGCCGACTGCTCACCGAAGGGGTCACCATTGAAGATCGCCTGCTGCAGGAAAAAACCGTCCTTGAACAGGAAGATGCCCGTTAGTGGCATGTCGGCGCCCGTCGATGCCGTGAGGCCGGTGTAGTCCCAGAGGCCCTCTACCGCCGGCGTTTCCCCGGCGTGTGCGCCCAGACCTGCGACCAGCAGGATAGCGGCAGCGGAGTACCTCCAACGTAACAGTGTGGTCAACATCGTTGCTTTCCTTGCGGGCATGCCCGCTAACAGTGTGAAAATACCCGGATCAGGGTGAGCCCTCGACCGACGGTGGCTGCGCCGCGGGAAACAGTACCTCGCGCACCAGCGCCGGTGGCATGGCGCCGGCGCGCAGCAGGTGGTCGTAAAACTGGCTCGGCGGCGACGGCTCCCCGTAGACGGCCCGGTATTCGTCACGGATCGCCATGATCTCCTGCATGCCGATAAGGTAGCCGAGGACGTAGGTGGGGCTGCGAATATACATCCCGACTTCGAGGGCGGCCGCGATGGGGGTCGAATCGCACCCGCTCGACAAGGAATTCCGTGGCCTCATCGAAGCTCATCTGCCCGGTGTGCAGGCTGACGTCCAGAATGACCCGGGCAGCGCGCCAGAGCCGGTTACGCAATTGCGTGAGCCGCACGGCGTCGCCCTGGAGAAAGCCCCTTTCGAACATCAATTCCTCCGTGAACAGCCCCCAGCCCTCGGAAAATATCGGTTCCTGGACCACCCGGCGCAGTGGCCGCGGGTTCTCCCGCGTTTTCAGCGCATCCACGTGGTGGCCCGGGTACGCCTCGTGCACCGCGATCACGGGAATCCAGGCCCGATGATGCGCGCGCAGGCGCTGTTCCCGCGCCTTTGCATCGAGGCCTGGCTCGATCGGCGTCAGTAACAGGCGTCCGGTGAGACCGTCGCCGAAGGGATCGACGCCATCGAAGGTGCCAAAGGGTGAGGAGCGCCGCATGGCCGGCGGCGTATCCAGTGTAATAACGCGCTCCCCCGGCGGCAGGGTGACGATCTGGTGCTTCAGCACAAAACGCCGGGCCGCGTCGATCTGCGCCTGGTAGGCGGCCTTAAGCCCGTCCGCGGGCGGGTGTGAAGCCGTGAGATCATCGTAGACCGCACTCCAGTGGCGCCCCGGGGCGATGCGCTCACTCACGGCCTGGGCCAGCGCCTCCGTCTCGGCGAATGCCTCCTGGCCGCGGCGAAGGATGGCGTCGGCGTCGGCATCCATGTGCCAGCGATGGGCGAGGATGTAATTGTAGTGCGCCTCGCCGATGGCCCAACTGCCGGTGGAGCGCGGCAGCAGGTCCTCAGTCAGGAAGTCCAGGTAGGCATCCAGCGCCGCGAGGTTGGCCTCCAGGGCGGCGCGCAGCTCGCTGTCGGCGTCCGCCCTGGCCAGCGCGAGGTCCAGGGCCTCACGCGTCTCGCGCGCCTCGTAGAGCGCGGATTCGGTGAAGCGTCGCGGAGGTCGCTTCAGGTTTTCGCGGGCGGCCGCCAGGCGGGGGGGAACTTGCTGCAGCAGGGCTACAAGAGCCTGCTCATCCATCTCACCGAATTCCCACGAGGCCAGGGCCTGGCCCAGCCGGCCCGCGGGCAGGTAAGGCCGCGGCTCGATTTCCCAGGGCCTTCGCTGCTCGTCGCCGTAGATCTCGGCCTCCAGGATGCCCGTCAGCAGGCGCCGGTCGATCCTGGCGTCGCCGCTGAGGTCGGTGTCATCGACCTTCCGCAGATCGGCGAGCATGGCACGCTGCGCGTCCATGCGCGCGCGAAAGGCAGCCGCCGTCGCGGGGGGTAGCGAATCGGCCTCTCGCTGCGTGCGGACGTAATCGGCAATGAGCGCATCGAGGCGGGCCTCCCCGGCGGTTTCTGCCGCGCCGATCCCGCCGCTGACACCCGCCGCGACGGCGAGGCAGGCGGCTGCGAGATGTCGGTGGCCCGGTAACCGCGCCGAGGCCTGCCTCTTCACGATGATGGGGGCGCGCCGGCGATCTGGGCGGTGGCCTCGATCTCGATGAGGAAGTCGGGCATGGCGAGTGCCTGCACGCCGATCCAGGTATTGGCAGCCGGCATGACGTCACCGTAGAACTCCGCGAGTGCGGCGCCGACGGGTTCCAGGCAGCTTGGATCGTGGTTTACGACGTAGGTACGCAGGCGCACGATATCCTCGATGCCAGCCCCGGCGGCGGCGAGCACGGCCTTCAGGTTGGCGAGCGCCTGGCGCGCCTGGGCGCCGAGATCATCGCCGCCGACCACGTTGTATTCGCTGTCCCAGGCCACCTGGCCGGCACAGTGGATCAGGGTCGGTCCGTCCGCGGCAACGGCGTGAGAAAAACCGTATTGCACGCTGCCATAGAGTGTCTCCGGGTTGATGACTGTCCTGCTCATGGTGTCTCCTTGGTGGCGGCGGGGTGCCGCGGTTACAGGTGTTCCTTGAAATAGCGGGTCATGGTCGCGAATACGTGCCCGCGGTGGTCACTGATGCCGTGGCGCTGATTCGGGTAGACAAGCATATCGAACTGCCGGTCGGCCCGGATCAGGGCGTCGGCAAATTGCAGCGTGAACGCGAATTTCACGTTCTCGTCCCCGGTACCGTGGATGAGCAGCAGTTTTCCCTCGAGACGCTGCGCGTCGTTCATGACATTGACCGCGGTGTATCCCTCCGGGTTTTCCGTCGGTGTGCCCATCCAGCGTTCCACTCCCACGGCCTGGTAGCGGGTGAGGTCGATGACCGGCGCCACGCTGATACCCACGGCGAAGTGCGGCGCGCCCTTGGTCATAAGGGCGGCGGCGAGGTAGCCACCGCCGGACCAGCCCCAGAAACCGATACGATCGGCATCGATCCACGGCTTTTCGCGAAGGAAGTCCACCGCCTGTAGATAGTCGAGCACCGCATACTTTCCATACTCGCCATAGGTGAGATTCTTCGCCGCCTTGCCGCGGCCGCGGGTGGTGCGGTTATCCATGGCGAATATGATGTAACCCTCCTGCGCCATGTAGCGGTGCCAGAGGTCCTGCTGGGGGCCGCGCTGTGTGCCCCAGCGGTTGACGACGACCTGGGAGCCGGCATTGCCGTAGCCGTAGGCGATCACCGGGTAGCGCCTGGTCGGATCGAAATCGGGTGGCTTGATGAAGAAACCATTCAGTTCGATGCCGTCGTCGGTGGTGAATGTGATGAACTGCGTGTGGCTCATGCGGTGTTCTTGCAGGGCGGGAACGGATTCCGCCACGAGTTGCGCCTCTAACGACCCGTCAGCGCCGCGCAGCGCAAGCGTCGGAGGAGTGCGTGCGTCGGAGTGTATCGCCAGCGCGTGGCGCGCGCCGGGCGCGAAGTGCCAGTCGTGCCAGCCGGGCTTTGTCGTTACCCGCTCAACCTCGCCACCACCCAGCGGCACGCGGTACACATGTTGGTCGATCAGCGAGTCTTTCTTGGCGTAGAAGTAAGCCCAGCCGCCGTCGGTGTCGACCGCGAGCAGATCGTCCACAGACCAGTCGCCGGCCGTCAGCGGCTTGCAGTCTTCTCCCACAGCGCAGCGGTAGACGTGGCGCCAGCCGGTGCGTTCACTGGTCCAGAGGAAGGCCCGTTCCGCGATGGGTGTGAGGTCCAGCGTCACGTCGATCCAGGTGGGCTCGCTTTCCCTCAGCACCCGCACGAGCTTACCCGTCGCCAGGTCAGCATGGTAGACGTCCAGGGTCTGGTGAGTGCGGGTGAGTCGCTGCACGAACAGCCCGGAGCTGTCCGGCAGCCAGGTGAGGTGCGGCAGGTAGTCGTCGGGATCGTGCTTTGTGTCCAGCCAGCGCGTCTTTCCCGAATCGAGCCCGTAGACGCCGATGCGGTAGCGGGCATGCGTCTCGGCCGTATTTGGATAGTGAAACCGACGCACCTGAGGGTAGCTGTGCAGACGGTCGATCATCGGGTAGTAGGGTACGGCTGATGCGTCGAGACGCCAGAACGCGATGGCCCTGCCGTCTGGAGACCAGTGCCAGGCCCTGCGCGGACCGAACTCCGTACTGCCGTAATCGAAGATGCCGTTGAAAATATGCTCGCCGCCATCGCCGGTGACGGCACGCGAGCGGCGGCTGGCCAGATCCATCAGGTAGAGGTTGTTGCCGCTCACGTAGCCTATGCTACGTCCGTCCGGGGACAGCTCGGCCATGCGCAGGGGCTTGCGCGCCGCAACCAGCGGCCAGACCGCGCGCTGCTTCGGATCCCAGATGTAATAGCTCGCTTCCCGGTAGCCGTCCCAGCTTGGCTTTACGGGACCGCGGAGCAGGGCATAGCCGGTGCCTGCATGCCAGTCGACATCGCTGACCGCGAAGTCTTCCGGCAGGCCGCGCAGCTCCGCGAACCGCAGCAGCACTTCCGGCGCCCTGGCGCCGACCGCGCGGTGGTAGACCACGGCTCCACTCGAGTCCTTTCCAAGGTATGTAAAACTCTTACCGTCGCGCTGCCAGCGGAGACTCGCGGGCAGCCGCGCGTGGAAGGTGTCCGAGTGAAAGATGGCCTCCAGTGTGAGCGGTGCCTTGTCGGCGCCGGCCGGGTGTGCCGCGAGCGCCAGCAGCAGGGTGCAAAGGGTGCCGAGGGAGCGGCGGGTTCGAACAATGCAATACATGGCGTATTCCTTTGCGATGTCGGGGCGTTGCCCGGCTGCCCGTCAGGTGTACTGGACCAGTTCCATCTGGTTGCCGAACGGGTCCGTCACATACCACGACAGGGAGTCGGGTGCGGGACCGTTCTCGCTGACGATGGGTCCGGCCATGGGAGAACAGCCGTTGTCAGCGAGGTAGGCTACGGCGGCCTCGACATCCTCGACTTCCAGGCAGATGTGGCGGCAGCCGATATCGCAGTTGCGCGGCGGTACCGGGGCGGCGTCTTCGGGTCGCTCGTACTGGAACAGTTCCATGCCGAGGTTGTCACAGAGCTTCAGCATGGCGATGTGCAGGCGTGCGTCGGGGACGTTCACGTGTGCGTCGGTCCAGTCGCGCCCATCGTCCATACGGGGAATCTCGCGCGCATCGAAAGGGCCCATACGGTAGCTCACAGTCGCGCCCATAATGTCTGTGTAGAATGCGATCGCGGCCTCCAGGTCCGCCACCGTGAGGGAGACGTGATCGGCGCGCCGGAACGCGGGCTTGTTTGCTGTCGACATGGTTACCTCCGCTTGTTCGATGCCTACTGTGTCAGCGTAGTCCAGTAATACGGGAATTTCTGCACGGCCAGGGCCAGTGACACGACCAGCCCCAACCCGAGGAGAGCATTGCGCCACCACTCCGCCCGCCACTGGCCCATGACCTCGTCGCTGTTTGCCAGCAACAGCACGATGACGAACGCGACCGGTATCACGAGCACATTGATTCCCATGAGCAGCACCACCTTGAGCAGTGCGGGGAAACTCCAGTGCGGTGCCAGCAGTGCGGCGCCTATTACGATTGCGCCGACCAGAACGTGGTAGCCCCGGTTTTCCGCCGCGAAGGTCCAGTCGCGGCCGAGCGTGTCGAGCAGGAAATAGACGGTGATCTGCGCGGCAACGACCAGTGTTGTCAGCGCTGCAATGAACACGCCGCCGGCGAACACCAGTGGGCCGAGCGCGCCCAGCGCGCCGGGAAACACGCCGTCCAGCACCGCCGAGGCGCGGGCGACATCATCCAGCCCGGCGTTGTTTTCCAGCGGGTAGAGTGCGAATCCACCGGCGATGACCACGAATACCGCATAGGCGCCAAATATGAGCCCGAGGTTGAGTACTGCCCGGCGGAACGACTCGCGCAGGCGTGACGGACTGTTGCCGCCGTCTGCCGACAGGTAGGGCATCCCGAGCAATGCGGCCGGGGCAATGGCGCTGCCCAGCATGGCGATGACCGATGCGCTCGCGGAGCGGCTGACGCCTGTACCCGGTACCGGAAGGTCCGGTGGGAGCGAGGGAATGAAACCGCCGAGGATGGGGCGCCACTCGCTGAAACCGCGCAGCGCAACCGCAAGAAAACAGAGGAACATGGCCACCAGCAGGCCCGTCATGACCCGCTGCAGGCGCTCATAACCGCTGGAGAAGACAAGCCACAGGACCAGGCAGGCGAGCGCGAGTGAAAGCGCAGCCCCGGCCAGGGGCGACAGCGTTACCGAATTGCCCAGAGCCTGGCCGGCCATCGAGAGTGTCGCGTCGTTCATCACCGAGAGCTGACCCATGATGATGAGCACGTGTACAGGCACGTTGATCGCCAGCAGGAACCAAACCAGGCCCGGGTGCAGGCGCTCACGAATCAGCGAGAACATCCCCTTGCTGGGATTGAGCGCCCCGATCCGCGAGGCCGTGTCCACCGATACCACGAACACCGGCAGCATGAGCGGGATTACCCAGAGCAGGTCGTAGCGAAACCAGGCTCCGGCGAGCAGGAACGAGGCCACAGCGCCTGCACCCATGGTGCCCGCGGCAATGACCGCCGTGGGACCGATCATCGCTCGTAGCGCACTGGCCAGGCCTAGCACGTCTGCGTCGCCTCAGGTGCCGGCAATAGGTGCGTGGTTGTCAATCTGCCAGGTCGTCGCGGTACACGGTGCCGCCTTTCATGACAAAGTTCATGCGCCGCAGGGCGCTGATGTCCGCCGCCGGGTCGGCGGGAACGGCGACGATGTCTGCATACTTGCCTACCGCCAGTGAGCCGATGTCGTCCTCGGCACCCAACATTCGGGCCGTTTCGATGGTTGCCGAGCGCAGCGCCTCGAGCGGCGTCATGCCAGCCTCGACATAGTACTCGGCCTCACGGACCGTGGCGGTGGTGCCGTCATTCGGTTCATTCGGAAGCTGGTCAGTACCGAGGCCGATGTTGACGTCCTCCTCGATGGCCGTGCGCAGCGATTGCCAGTGCAGTTTGCCGACGGAGTCGCGCCGATCGAGGTACCACTGTGGGGAACCGATCTTCTCGAAAAACGGCGCGGTTGCGGGCTGGCTCACAACGATCGTCGGAACCAGCCAGGTGCCCGCCTGGTGCATCTTGCGCAAAACCGCCCGGTCGAGCGTGTAGCCGTGTTCGATGCTGTCTACGCCGGCGTCCACCGCGACGCTGGTGGCGGCGGAAGACCCGGAGTGAGCCGCGACCTTTACCCCGAACCGGTGTGCGGCGTCGATCACCGCGCTGATTTCTTCCGGTGTCATCAGGGCCTCCGAGATATCGCCGCCCTCTGTGGCGATACCGCCCGAGATAAGAATCTTCACCCAGGAGGCTCCCAGGCTGATTTGCTTGCGCGCGGCCTTGATCAGCTCATAGGGGCCGTCGGCGTAGGTCTTGCCGGCATCGGAACCGTGACCCGCCGTCACCACCAGCGCCTCACCCGCTGCAAAGATTCGTGGGCCATGGGATTCGCCCTTGCGGATGGAGCGGTCGAGGGCGAGTTCCGCGTGCCGGCTGTCGCCGGGGGTGCGGATGGTTGTCACTCCCGCCTGCAGGATCTCCCGGGCTGCCGCCGCCATACGCAGGGCCAGTGCCGAGTCCGTCTCACCGGCGAGTTCAGCCTCCATTTTCCCGGGCAGCTTCAGGCCGAGATGCACGTGCATGTTCATGAGCCCGGGAACCAGCCATTGGCCGGACGTATCTATTACCTCAGCGGTGTCCGGTATCTCTATCTCGCCACGCCGTCCGAGGGCGCTTATGCGCTCACCCTCTATCAGCACCACCGCATTCTGCAGCGGTTTTTTGCCTTCGAGATCGACGACCGTGCCACCGACGAGTGCCGTGACCGCCGCGCCGGCAGCCGGAGAGAGCAGCAGCGGCCAGAGCAGTATCGCTGCGGTCAGTGTTTTCAGGATTTTCATCGCTGTACCTCTTCAGCCGTGCGATATCACCGGGCCCGACACGGGCTCAGAACAAGTAGCGAACCCGGAGTCCGTAGCGCTGTACGCCTGGCTCGATGTGCAAGCCTCCCATAAATGCCTTCTGGTAGGCGTTGGTGTAGTAGGTGTCGTCGAAGAGGTTTTCAACGTAGGCGGTGACGGTATAGTTCTCGTGCTCCAGTCCCAGGCGCAGGTTGAAATAGTCATAGCTGGGCACTTCCCAGGGAAAGCCCTCCTGGATCAGGGCTGCCGTCGTCGAGCGCAGGCTGTCGCGGTAGATGTACTCACCGCGCACGAAGCCCCGCAGCCTGTCCGTGAGCGGGAAGCCGTACTCTGCATCCGCGGACACGGTCCATTCCGGTGAATTGGGGATCGTTTCGCCGTCCAGCACCCGGTTTTCGCCGTCGATGAACGCGACGAACTCGTCGAACTCGGCCTTCAGGTAGCCGACATTGAGATTCAGCACCAGGCCGTCGATGGGGATGGACGTGAGCGACACTTCGGCGCCGTAGGAGCTGGCGGATTCGGCGTTGTCGATACCGCCGAAGATGAAGAATTCGCCGTCCGCGTCGACGCCCGACTCCTGGAACGCCACCTGCAGGTCCTCCCAGTCCATGTAGAACACGGCGGCGTTGATCCGCAGGGTGCGATCGAAGAGTTCGGCCTTGTAGCCGAGCTCATAGTTCCACAGTTCCTCGGGCTCGTAGGTTTCGCGATCGGCTACCGGTGCGACCTGAACCCCGCCGGACTTGAATCCTTTGGCCACCGTTGCATAGATAGTGGAGTCGTCGCCGATGTCCCAGCGCAGCGAGACTTTCGGCGAGAAATCCGTAAAGGTGTCCTCGACCTGCAGCTCCTGGGAGACACCGCCCCCGAAACCGGAAATGTCCGTGTCGATGGTCTCTTCGCTGTAACGGCCGCCCAGGGTCAGGATGAGCGTGTCGGTAATCGCGTAGTCCGCCTGGCCGAAGATCGCCCAGACCTCCGACGTGCCCTCCGATTCCTCACTGTCGATGAGAAAGCCCTCGGGCAGGCCGAAAGGTTGTGCCGCGCCCACGAAGGTCTTGTTGTCGATGTAGCCTTCGTCGTCCGAGTAGTACAGGCCGATGTTCCAGTTGAGCTTTTCCCCGCCCAGGTTCTGCAGGCGGAATTCCTGTGTCGTGCTCTCCCGAGGGATAGTGCGGAACTCCTGGAAGTAGTCGTCGCTGCCGCCGTCGATGTCACCGCGCAGGAAGAAATCCGATTCCATGTAGCCGGTGATGCTGGTGAAGCGCAAATCGGCGAAGTCGTAATCGATGCGGGCGATGTAGTACTCGAAATCCGTACCGACCTCCTGCGGCGCGTTGAAGTTCACCTTGTCGTCGTTGCGCGGGAAGAAGCCGACGCCGTCGGGATCGGGGTCTGCCAGGCCATCTCCGTTGCGATCAGGGAAGCTGGCATACAAGGTGCCGCCGGCGAAGGTGGAGAATACCCCGGAAGGGACGCCCTCGCGCATGCCCACCTCTTCTTCTGAATCGCTGGCGGTGAAGCTGATCGACAGGTCGTCTGTGGGTGTCCATAGAATGCTTGCGCGCCAGTACTCGTAGTCAGCGTCATTGCCGCCGCCCTGCGGGTTGATGTTTTCAATATTGCCGTCGGTACTGAAGTTCTTGTAATTGATGCGCGCTCCCAGCTTGTCCTTGACCAGCGGGATATTCAGCGTGCCCTCCAGGTCGAGGGTGTCGAAGCGGCCGTAGTCCGCCATCACCGTGCCTTCGAACTGGTCTGATTTCGGCGCGATCGAGGTGATGCTGATGCCTCCGCCGAGCGCGTTGGCACCGAAATAGGTGGACTGGGGCCCGCGCAGGACCTCGATGCGCTCGATGTCCATCATCGGCGGGTTGATGCTGCTGCTGGCCAGGTTGAAGCCGTCGACGTAAAAGCCGAAGGTTGCGGTCCGCCGTGCCTGGTTTGAGTTCACGAAATTGGTGATGCCGCGCATGCTGATCGCGCGGCGGGAGCGGGCGCCATTGCTCACGAAGCTGGAATTGGGCACGCGACCCACGAAATCCGTGACGTCGCGGAACATGTTTTTCTGGATGTCCGCATTGTTGAACGCGGATATGGCGATGGGCACATCCTGCAGGCTCTCCTCCCGCTGCTGTGCGGTCACCACGATCTCTTCCAGCTGGCCAGCCGCCTGTGCCTGCACCTCGGTGACGGCCGTCGAGGCCGCGAGGACCGCCATCACTAGCGTGCAGCGGGCTATACCGCCCACCGCTGCCGCACCGTTCACTGCTGTGTGATTCATGGCCTGATCTCCCCGTGAAAAGCCCGGGCCGGACGTATGCCGGCGCTGTCATTCATCCGGATTTGAAACCATTCCCTAGATTGTATCAATAGCATCTAAGGGTCGGGTTCGTTGCGTTGAGAGCAATAATAAGCGCTTTTCAGGCCCCGCTCTGCTGCTCTACAGTGTTATCTGCATCCACCGCCGAGAGGTGCAGGTACTCCTCGACACTGGTCATCAGCCGGTAGGCGCCGATGGGCAACTGCCGGCCGGCGCGGGTGATGAGGCTGGTCCTGGTGCTGTTCAGCAGCTCGCTGCGCACAGTCAGCGCGTGCAGGGAGCCCGCGTGTAGTTCGTCGTGAACCACGAGTTCCGGCAGTATCGATATGCCGCGGCCGGACAGCACGAAGTCTTTCAGCAAGGTCAGTGAATTGGCCACCAGAGACGGCTCGAGGAACACGTGCTCCTCCTGTTCCGCGGCGCGTATGATCTGGCGCATCCGGTAGTTTTCGTCCGGCAGGCCGATGCTTTCGCCCCGGAGGGCGCGCAGGTCGACCTCGCTCGCGCTGCGCAGGTGGTGCTGGCTATTGACCACGACCCGCAGCGGCTGCGGAATAGTGACGCGGGCACTGATACCCGGTTCCCTGGGGATGTCGAAGATCAATCCCAGGTGGGCGATGTCGTCCCGTACCTGGCTCGCCACACTCAGTGTATTAGAGATGGCTACACGTACCTCCAGTCCGGGGTAGCGCTGCATGAAATCGTCCAGCATGTCGCTGAAGCGCTGGTTGACGAAGGCCTCGCCCACGGCGAGGACGATTTTGCCGGCACGTACTTTTTTCATCTCCTCGATGCGCGACAGGAAGGCTTCCTCCTGGGAAAGCTTTTCCCGGTAGTACTTGCAGGTCGCCTCTCCGACTTCGGTGAGCTGGATCTTGCGGCGTCCCTTTTCGATCACCGGCAGGCCCAGTTCTATCTCGAGTTGGGCAATCTGCCGGCTGACGGATGAGGTGGCCACGTTGAGACGTTCCGCAGCGGCATTCATGGTGCCGAGCTGGGCGGACTCGTAAAGGTAGCGAAGGCGGGTATCACTGGGCATAGGCTGCTCCGTGTGTCGATAGTGTCCTGGCCGCCACCAATCCCGCGCGGCGCGTCTTCAGTTTGCGCCCAAAGCTATAAAGTCGTCAAACCGTTGCTATTGAACTAACCCGCGGTTTCGCTACTGTTACGGTCACCGTGGCGCTTGGCGTCGCCACTTTCCCGGGGCAGGAGCTGGCCGTATGGATCGCGATTCGATTGACTGGAAAGGTTACATACCTGCGCTGACGACACCGTTCGCCGAGGACGAAAGCCTGGATGAGGCGGGCGTTCAGGCGCTGCATCAATGGGTGCTGGACAACGGGGTGCACGGCTTCATCGTGCTCGGTACCCAGGGCGAGTGGTTCAGCATGACGGCCGGGGAAAAGCGTCGCCTCATGGCCCTTACGGCGGACCGGGCACGGGGCAAACTGACCCTGGTCGCGGGTTGTTCGGGTTACCGAGCCGATGAGGTGCTCGCCAATATCAGCTACGCTGCCGATGCGGGTTTCGATGGCGTTCTCGTCACCCCGCCACCCTACATGATGCCGACAGAGCGCGAGATCTATGCCTTCTACAGCGAGATCAGCGCACGCAGCCCGTTACCGATCTGTGTTTACAATTGGCCACCGGGCACCAATGTGGATATGTCCCTGGCGCTGCTCTCACGGCTCGCCGACCTCGAGCGTGTCGTTGCGATCAAGAATTCGACGCCGGATCTTCGGCATTTTGTCGCGGTGTTAGGTGGTGTGAGGGATCGCGTTCGTGTTTTTGGCGCGCCGATGAACGACCTGGGTATTTCTCTCGTAACCAGACACGGATGCGATGGCACCATGGGCGCAGGCGCTGTACTGGGCAGCGACCAGCCGAATTTCTACAACGCGATCTGGGCCGGGGATCTGGAGCGGGCCAGTGAATTGGGGGCACGCGACGCGCAGCTGATGAGTGACTGGTTCAATGCAGACTATACCGGCCGCTTCGGATCGGCCCAGGCCATCTTCAAAGAGGCGCTGAATCAGCAGGGGCTCCCTGGCGGCGTGCCGCGCAAGCCGCTCTTGCCGCTCGAGGAAGAGGGTGTGGACGCAGTCAGGGAAACGCTCAAGGCCCTGGGGAGACTGGGCAATTGAGATGAGTACCTACGACGCCGTCGTCATCGGGGGCGGTCTTACGGGTGTGGCGACGGCCTTCTACCTCGCCAGGGGTGGCGCGTCGGTACTGTTGGTGGAACAGCACGAGCTGAACCGGGGCGCCTCGGGGCGCAACGCGGGATCGCTGCACTTCCAACTGGAACACCGCCTGATAGAATTTGAAGGCGTCCTCGATGAGGAACTCGCCTACTACGCCGCCCTGGCGCAGTTGGCCATCGCCGACTGGCGTGGCCTCGAGGCGGAGCTCGACCAGCCCCTGGAGGTGGTCATGCACGGCGGCCTGATGCTCGCTGAATCCGCCGAGGAGATGCGCAAGCTGGAGCGCAAGGCCGCCATCGAACGCGCCCAGGGGCTCGACGTGGAATTGCTGGAGCGCGCCGACGTCATCGCCAGGGCGCCCTATCTTGGCGACACCATTGTCGGTGCGTTGCACTGTCCCGATGAGGGGCACTGCAATCCGCGACTGCTGACACACGGCTACGCGCGCAAAGCCGAGGCGCTGGGCGCTACCGTGCAAACGCAGACCACTGTGACCCGCATGGAACATGCCGGTGGCCGCTGGCAGCTGGCGCTCGCGTCCTCGGGGGAGGGGGAGCGGGTCGTCAACGCAGACGTGGTCGTCAACGCCGCCGGGACGTGGTCCGCGCACGTGGCGCGGATGGCAGGCGTCGAGTTGCCGGTGTACCCGATCGCCTTGATTATCAGTGTCACTGAGAAAGCGCCCGTGGTGATGCAGCACCTCGTGCAGCACGTCGGCCGCAAGCTGTCACTCAAGCAGGTGGAGGACGGCAATCTGCTCATTGGCGGCGGCTGGCTGGCGCGCCTTCCGCCGGAACCGGAGCAGCTTCGCCTCGATTACCGCGCTGCGCTCGATCCCGGGGAACTGCAGAAAAACATGGCAACGGCGATCGGGGTCATGCCCCTGATCGGCGACCTGCACGTGCTGCGCTGCTGGACCGGGACCACAGGGCTGACACC
The DNA here is from genome assembly GCA_963840725.1 of uncultured Gammaproteobacteria bacterium. GTDB lineage: Bacteria > Pseudomonadota > Gammaproteobacteria > Pseudomonadales > Halieaceae > CAVWDU01. The sequence goes on from CAWIZY010000009.1 coordinate 147,773, forward strand.
GGATCAATTGCCTATCATAGGCGCCAGCGCCGGCGCCCCGGGATTTTTCACCGCAGTTGGCGGCTCCGGCTTTACCTACGGCCCCACCTATGCGCGCCTGCTGTCGGAACTCATTCTTCGACAGGAAACCAGTTTCCCGATCGCGCCTTATTCACCCGATCGCTTCGCCGGCGATCGGCAGGCGCAGGGCTGATGGCGAAGCGTTGCGAGCGTAATGTGCGCCGGGGAGCGCCTGTGGCGATCACACTTGATGGCGCTGCTGTCACGGCCTTCGAGGGCGAGACGATAGCCACTGTGCTGCTCATCGAGGACAGGAGCGCCTGCTACAGGACCCGCAGCGACCGGCCGCGCATGATGTTCTGCAACATGGGGGCGTGTTTCGAATGCCGGGTCCGGGTGAAACAGGGGGAGGAGGTGCGCTGGGTGCTGGCCTGCACCACACCGGTAGCGCCGGGCATGCAGGTTGAGACGGGGGTGAACCTGGCGTTGGCGCTCCCCGGGGACTGGCTCGGTGATTGACCTCGCCGTTATCGGTGCCGGCCCCGCGGGCATGGCGGCCGCGGTACGGGCCTGTGACCTTGGCCTCAGTGTCCTGGTGATTGACGACCAGAGTCGCGCCGGGGGACAGATTCTTCGCCGGCCACCCGGGGCCTTCGACGTGGACAACTGGCTGTCGCAGCGGGCGTACCAGCCGCTGCATGCCCTGTATGATCGCTTTATCGGTCTGGGTGATGCCCTGACCCACCTGCACAACGCAGCGGTGCTCGGGGTGGAGCATCGCGACGTCGGTTTCAGGCTGCAGGTCCTGACCCCCGACGGACTGGTGACCCGTGACGCCGAGCGCGTTATCGTTGCGTCGGGTTGCTTCGACATGCCGCTTGCGTTTCCCGGAGCACAGCTTCCGGGCGTGATGGCCACCGGTGGACTGCAGGCGTTTCTGAAGTCCCAGCAGATTATCCCCGGCGAACGCTTTCTGTTCGTCGGCTCGCATCCCCTGCAGCTTATCGTGGCCAACCAGGTTGCCAGTGCCGGTGGGGAAGTGGCCGGCGTCGTGTTTGCGCAGCCGCTGCGCGCTTTCATCGGCCTGCTGCGCAGGCCGATGACATTGCTGCGTCAGCTGCCAAATATGCTGCTCATTGTCGGCGTGATCGGCCAGTTGCTTGTGCGGCGCATACCGCTGCGCTTCGGCCGGGTGCCGATTCGCGCCGAGGGCAACACCCGTCTCGAGCGCGTGCAACTCGGCGATGCTGCTACTGGAGTGGCAGGCGAGTCCATTCGCTGTGACCGGCTCGGTATCTGTTTTGGCTTCCTGACCAACAACGACCTGCTGCGCCAGGCAGGTGCCCAGTGTCACTGGTCGCAGACCGCCGGGGGTTGGGCGGCCGAGCACGACAGTGGTATGCGCGCCACTGTGCCAGGAATTTACGTGGCCGGTGAAACCACCGGTGTCGGTGGCGCCAACGTTGCTCGCTATGAGGGAGAACTGGCAGCCCTGACCGCGGCGTTCGACGCGGGCAGGTTGAGCCACGACGACTACGACAGCGCCTGCCGCGGGCTGGGGCAGCCATTGACGGCCGCGCGCGAATTTGCCGCGCTGCTGGCCGACTTCGCCTATCCGGGCGACGACCTGCTGGCGCGGGTCATGGACGATGATGCCTTTCTGTGCAAATGCGAAGAGGTCTCAGTGGGGAGCGCAAAGCAGGCGCTCGCCGAAAACCCGGATATCGGCGACCTGAGTGCACTCAAGCTCTATACCCGTTGTGGTATGGGCCATTGCCAGGGACGGTATTGTCATTACCAGGCTCGTCTCCTGCTGGCGCGGGAGCGCGGCTTGAACCCGGGCAGTGTCGAGGGTTTCACGGCTCGTTTTCCGGTTCGACCCGTGCCGGTCGCCGTGTTGGCCCGCGCAGCGGGTAAGTACGACGAGTCCTGAATATCGCAGCGCCAACCGCACGGTACCCGCTGTCAGGACGGTGGCGACAGCCAGGTGAAGAACTCCACCGTATAGCCGCCCGGGTCCTCTACCAGAAACGCCCGGATCGGATTGTTGCTGCTATTCGCAATGGGTTTCAGGATCGACACATCATCCCGGCTTGCAAGCCGTTCATACCAGGCGTCGACATCTGGAACGACGATGCTCACCATCACGGCATTGTCCTCCTGAACCTGGTGGTAGGCACCTTCTCCTTCGCGAATCAGCCCAATGACGGAGTTGGGCGTGAGTCGATAAAGCAACGCTGAGTCGGAACGAAACACCGGCTCCAGGCCCAGTGTTTCGCCGTAGAATGTCGCCGCAGCGGTAAGCTCCCGATAGTAGAGCATGATGATCGACTCCTCGATCGAGGGTCGGTCTTCCCCTGCGATAGCGGAGTTCGTGCCAGGAAGTGATACAAGCGCCCACAGCAGGCTCGCGAACACAGACGTGAGCCCGGGTTTCGCGAAGGGCCCGGGTGGGGTCCCCGGATTGGACTGGCTCATAATTGGCGCTTCCGGATTCGTTTTCCCGCAGTCAGTATAGCGCCGTAACGCGTTCGAGGTTCGTCGCAGATCACGAAGCGCTTGCCCTGCGACTGCGACAGCCCGATCGGCAGGTTATGCAAAGGCTTCCAGCTTGGCCCTGGGATGGGCTGGCTGATCGTCGACATGGCGAAAGACTGGACACGCGTTTACGACACGCCGGCAACAGCGCGCTAGTCCGCTTCGCTCAACGATCAGGTGAGGTATCACGCGAGGTGACTGAAGAAGCAACCTCCAGCGCCTGCGCTGGTTTCCCGAAGGTTCAGGCACGCTGGGCATGTTCTTCTTTCTGCGGCCGGGTTTGGCGCAGGCGTAACCGGGACGAACGCTCGCATTATTGCTCAAAGAGTGTATTAATTTCGCCAGTGGTGAGCGGATGATATGCACTCCGGCGTTCCTCAAAGAGGGTCAGTGCCAGGTCGCGGTCCTGCCCATTGGCAACCAGCGCCGCGTAAACCGGTTTGATCAGACGGGTGCGGCCGTGCCGGGACAGGTGGTCCTTCATGGCGGGATAGGCCGGCAAGTGGCGACGTTCGGCGACCTGGATAAACCAGGCCCTGGCGATTTCCGCGTTGCGCGACGCACTGAAGCCAAAATGCGCGTCAATCGCTTCCAGTGCCTCGTCGCTCATGTCCTGCGGAAGACTGTTTATGAAGTTCACCGTAGCCTGCGGGCTCCATGCCTGGGGATCGAGCTCGGCAAGACTCACCTCACCCCCCGCAACACCGATCGCAGCGGTGGCTGCATTTTCGAGAGCAGGGGAAACGGGTGGCACGAAATCGGCCGGCATTCCAGGATCGTACAACCATTCTGCGGCCTGCTCACGGCGGTAAATCCCTGGCCGGGAACTGAGCAGTTTCCGATCCAGGAAATCCAGGAACGTCTCCGTGGTAATAGATTGCCATGCGAAGGTGGCGAAATAGTCCGCCATGAATGAGTCAAACACCTCCCGACCAAATTGCTTCTCCATGTGTTCGAGGAAAAACTGGCCCTTGGCGTACTGCAAACCCTCTTGCGGGCTTTCGCCGTCTTCTGGCAGCACTTTCGGTGCCAGGGGCTGAAATCGAGCGGGGACGGTGTCCAAATCGGCCAACAGGCTGTTGTAGGACAGCACGCGTTCTTCGTTGGCCCGGTCCACGCCGTAGAGCTCTTCCATCAGGCGCGCCTCCAGGTAGCTGGTGGTGCCCTCGTTGAGCCAGATGTCCCGCCAGGTGGCATTGGTGACCAGGTTGCCGGACCACGAGTGTGCCAACTCATGAGCGATCAGGGATACCAGGCTGCGGTCGCCCGCCAGAACGCTGGGAGTGATGAAAGACAGCCGGGGGTTTTCCATGCCGCCGAACGGAAAGCTCGGCGGCAGAATCAACAGGTCGTAGCGTCCCCATTCGTAAGGGCCGAAGCGCCGCTCGGCCAGGTCGAGCATGTCCTGCGTACCGGCAAACTCGTAGGCGGAAGCCTCGAGCAATTCGGGTTCAGTGTAGACGCCAGTGTCCTCGCCAATCGGCTCGAAGAACAGGTTGCCCACGGCAATGGCCAGCAGGTACGACGGAATCGGTTGCGGCATCTCAAACCGATAAACGCCTGTTCGCGGCGCCGCCGGATCATTGTTCGCGCTCATCAAGGCCAGCATGTCGTCGGGTGTGCGGATCGTTGCCTCGTAGGTAAAGCGGACTGAGGGCGTATCCTGCAGCGGGACCCAACTGCGCGCGTGGATGGCCTGCGACTGCGAGAACATCATCGGGTGTTCGCCACCGGTGGTCAGTGAGGCGGGTAACCATTGTAATGCGGTGGCCTCGGGCGCTGTGCGGTAGGCCAGTGTCAGGTCGAACCCACCCTGGGGATCGAAATCTTCCGGCAGCGTCACCGTCAGGGGCTGGCCCAGCACGTCATCGCGCTCACCGAGTGCAAATGAAGCTGGCCGCGGGGCTTCTCCCGGTATCATGACTGTCGCGGAATCAATAGTGAGATCGCGGGTATCGAGCACCACTTCGCGCGCGAGCGGCGACAGGTTGAGCATGCGTAGCGTGGCAGTCCCGTGCAGTTCACGCTGGTCAAAATCGACCGCGAGATCCAGTATCAGGTGATCGGTGATGAAAGCGTCGGTATTGGCAACGGAGTAGTAGTCATGGGCCGGATCATAAGACCCGCCCGGCGCTACATCACAGGCTGACAGAATAAGTGAGAGCGCCAGCGCGGACAGGGCTGGAAGGGTTGATATTCTGCTCATCATGGTTTGGTTACCGGCCTGGAGACGGCGCGTAGTATAGTGGATGTAAGGCCCTGAAGTCTCGAGGCCGGGTCAACACCTTCCGGCGCAGGGATCATGAACAGCGTCACCAAGAACAGTCTTGATCTGAACGGTGTCTGCTTACTAATTACGGCGCCGGCTTTACCCGTGGGGCCAGTGGTTCAGGGTTGTCAGGGTAACTAACTGCATCTAGGAGGCCCCGCACCATCGTGCAATTCAATGCATACGGAATCCAGCACAGAAAATGCAGTACTAGGGCAGCCTGGAAAGCTCAGGAGTCAATCTATTCTCCTCGTATAGACCCCCTGCTTATTGTTGGCTGACGTGGTAGGGCCACCACTTCTTTGTACCCACCTCAGATGACAGACCTCGATGCAGGAGTAGGCGGGGCCGTCTATATCTTCTGTTATCAGCGCACGGCTAGCGAACCGCTTCGCAAATCGCCGCGAAAAAATCGAGGTCTTTCACTGGCGTGCTTCCTTCTGGTTTCGATCTTGCACTCCAGATGGCGATGACGACGTTCTCACCGGGGTTGACGTAGATCTCCTGGCCGAAGATACCGAGGGCTTCGTAGGCGCCCCGGTGAATCTCCGCTTCGGTTTCCTCAACCGGCCAGAACATATAACCGTAGGGGACCATTTCGTCGCCGATCTTTTTAGGTGTGCTGGCTGCATCGATCCACCCCTCTGGCAGGATCTGCTCTCCGCCGGCAATACCATCGTTGAGCAGGAACAGGCCGAAGCGGGCGTAGTCGCGCAGCGTCGCGGACAACCCGCTGCCGCCGACTTCGGTGCCGCCAGGCGAGTCCAGCCACCAGTTGGCGTCCGCTTCCATGCCGAACTTGGCCCAGATCTTTTCCGCGAGATAGTCGGCAAGCGTCTTGCCGGTGGCAGCGGCGACCAGGGCGGCAACGACCTGTGTTTCGCCGGTGCTGTAGTTCCAGCGTGAGCCGGGTTCGGCGGCGCGCGGCAGGCTGGCCATGACTTCGAGCATGCCACCCGGCTGTTGCGCGATCTGAGCTTCAAGCAAGGCGCGTCGGTCAGACGTTGGGTCCGTGTAAGTCTCATTCCATTGCACTCCGGATGCCATTTGCAACAGGTGCCGCACCGACACACCGTCGTACGCTGTGCTTTTGAGTTCGGCAACGTAGTCGGCGACTGAATCGTCAATACTCTTGATGTAACCGTCCTTGATGGCTGCCCCAACGAGGATCGCCGTTATGGACTTGACGACCGACATGGACATCCAGCGGCTGTTCTCGTCATTGCCGAGTTGGTACGTCTCGTAAACGATCTCGCCATCCTTGATGGCGACGATGCCGCTGACCCGATTGAGTGAGGTGTAGTCATACAGGTCGAAGAGCTGGTCGCCTGACGAAAAACTCAATTTTTCGATGGGCGTTTTACTGTACGGCAACGGGTATACCGTCTTGCCGCGTTGTACCTGCCGGGTTGCAAACAGCCGGTCAATGTTGCGGAACGTATTGGCCTGCAGGTCCGGCATCAGCGCCCCGTCATAGATTTCGCGCGCAGTGCCAATGGGCTCGGCTGCGTGTCGGTAACCGGGCGCCTCGTCGGCGATAGAGGGGATAACAACCGCGAGCATCGCCGCGATCATTAATAGTGCCGTGGTATCGAAGGTCATAGTTTTAACTACACTCTTTGTTTTTGTCTCTGGTACTGATTCGGTTCTTTGTACGCTGGTTTAGCTGGCAGCCCCCGGGCGATGATTGCATCGCTGTCGATCTCTGGACAGTCGAAGGCTGGGAACGGTTGGTCGATAAGTGTAACGTAAATCAATACCCGGGGATCGCCATGGGTAGCTTGGATGGTTTGCCTGAAAACCCAGCAGGGCTCCGCTGAGCGCATTGCCATTGTTCAGAGGTGCCCCAGCTAGGGAGTGGGCCTGAATCCAGAAAATGCGCCTAAGCTAAGATGCCTCTTGAACTATTTGCTGGTTTCACTATCTTTAATGTAAAGGCAGTAAAAGGTGTGCAGCAGCTGATGGCAGACAGCCGGCTCAAATTCTTGACCGTGGTACTGATGCTTCTTGTCTATGCAGGCCAGTCTTGGGCAGTGCTGGATGTGGCCTGTGCCAAGGTTCAGGACTCCAGCCTGCATTCCGTGCATGATGGCATGCCGGAGGGCATGCAGCACGCAGACCACCAGCAGGCTGCTAATCCAGATGCCTGTGACTGCTGCGATATGGACCGGTGTTCAATCGGCCACTGCAGTTCTGTGCTGGCCGCGGCAATTGATCAACAGCCGGCGCCGGCCGCGTTTGTGGCCGAGTTATATCGTGCCTTGCGTCCCCCTCCTTACCCGGCTGCAGACCAGGCCGCCCTGTTTCGTCCACCCATTTTCCGCTGACACGGCGGCAGTGCGCCTGAAATTCAGGCGTATGCCGCGGCTGTGAGCGGGAGTTTTGCACTCCCGAAAGACGAGTAGAAGCGCGCATGCCCAAATGCGTGGCACGGGAGTGACCATGAAAAAAATCCTGTTAAGCCTGCTGCTGTTCTGGCCCGGTTTCGCTGTCTGCGCGGACAGTGGTGCAGGCCTGCTGACGATGGGAAAAGCCATTTCGCTGGCGATCAGCGGCGACCCCTGGTTGACCGGCAGCGAATTTCGCCAGCAGGCGCTGGCAGACGAGGCGGTGGCAAGCGCCAGCCTCCCCGACCCGAAGCTCAGCTTCACTGCCAGAAACTTCCCGGTGGATACCTTCGATATCAACCAGGAGCCCATGACGCAGGTTGGTGTGGGTATCAGCCAGATTTTTCCGCGCGGCGACAGTCGTGAGCTGGGCCGGCAACAGAAACAACAGCTTTCCCAACAGGAACCGCTGCTGCGAGCCGACCGGCGGGCAAAGGTAACGGCCGTGGTGGCTCGGCTCTGGCTGGAGATCTATCGCGCCGGGGAGTCCATCGACCTGATCGAGCGCAGCCGTGAATTGTTTGGCTACCTGGTGGATGCAGCCCGCGCCAGCTACTCCAGCGCACTGGGGCGGGCCCGGCAGCAGGATCTTATACGCGCACAGCTCGAGCTCACCAGGCTGGAGGATCGCCTGACTGAGTTGCAGCTGCAGCGGGAGTCCGCAGAGCGGCAGTTGTCAGAGTGGGTCGGGATTGCCGCGGGTATGCCGCTGGCACCGGAGCCCCCCTCTATGGCAACGGCATTGCCGTCAGCTCAGTTGTTGGCACAGAGCAGGGCTGAACAGACGAGCTGGGAGTTGTTGAAGGCGCACCCGGCGCTCGCTGCTTTCGACCAGCGGATCGCGGCGATGTCTACCAGGATTGACCTGGCGCGGCAGAAATACCGGCCGGAATGGGGGCTCACCGCAAGCTATGGCTATCGCGATGACGACCCCGCGGGGCGCGACCGGGCCGACCTGGTCACGTTGGGCGTGGTCGTGGACCTGCCCCTGTTTACCGGCAACCGGCAGGACAGGGAATACGAAGCTGCGGTGGCCCGGGCTGAAGCACTGAAAACCGAAAAGCAACTGATGGCGCGGCAAATGGTCGCTGAGCTGCAGTCCGCAGCGGTGCGGCTGCAGCGGCTGGGCGAGCGCAACAGGCTCTACAGCGAGGAATTGCTGCCGCAGATGGCGGAACAGGCCGAAGCCGCGTTGAGCGCATACAACAACGACGACGGCGATTTCTCCGAGGCAGTGCGCGCGCGCATCGCCGAACTCGATGCGCGGCTGGCTGCCCTGTCGCTGGCAGTGGAGCGCCAGCAGGTCGTCGCGCAGATAAATTACCTGCTGGCTGGAGTCGGCAATACGCCGGTGGATCCCGGGACAGACTTTACAGGTACAGGAAAATGAATAGTGCAGTGAAGCTGGTAATTTCTGCGGTGGTTGGTGTCGCCATTGGCGCCCTGGTGACGACCGTGTTGACCGACCGGAACAAGGATATTGCTGAAGGCGCGGATCGCGAGCCGCTTTATTGGGCGGCCCCTATGGACCCCGGTTACCGTCGCGACGAGCCGGGCAAGTCGCCGATGGGCATGGACCTGGTACCTGTCTATGAGGAAGGTGGTGCAGGGGATTCACCGGGAATGGTGGAGATTTCACCACAGGTGGTGAACAACCTCGGCGTGCGCACCGCCGAGGTCAGCTCCGGCCGGCTGGGCGCGAGTGTGGATACGGTGGGTTACGTACAGTACGACCAGGATCGCCTGGTTCACGTCCACCCCAGGGTGGCCGGCTGGATAGAGGCGCTCTACGTCAAGGCGGCGGGCGACCCGGTGAAAAACGGCGAGCCGCTGTACACGCTGTACTCCCCGACCCTGGTGAACGCCCAGGAGGAATTTCTGCTCGCCGTAAAACGCGGGAACGACATGCTTGTCGAGGCTGCGGCAGACCGCCTGAGAGCCCTGCAGGTGCGCTCCGCGGCGATACAGGGGCTGCGGGAGACAGCTACAGTCAGTCGCTCGATCACCCTGTATGCGCCCCAGGACGGGGTGGTCGACAACCTCAAGGCCAGGGAGGGCATGTACGTGGAGCCGGGCATGAAGATCATGTCCATAGGCACACTGGAATATGTCTGGGTGATCGCCGAGGTCTTCGAGCGCCAGGCCGCGCTGGTGCAGGTGGGCGACCCGGTGCGTATGCGCCTGGATTACCTGCCCGGCAGGCTGTGGCGGGGCGAGGTCGATTACATCTATCCCTCCCTGAACCCGAGTACCCGCACCCTGCAAGTGCGGGTACGCCTGGCAAACCCGGACGCCTACCTGCGTCCCGGGATGTTCGCGCAGATGGAGATCGACACGCAGCCCGGTGCCCAGGCCCTGCTGATCCCGCGGGAGGCCCTGATTCGCACAGAAGGGCAGTCGCGGGTCGTACTGGCGCTGGGCAAAGGGCGTTTTAAGTCGGTCGCGGTCGAAGTGGGGCGCATATCGGGCGACCAGGCTGAGATTGTCTCCGGGCTGGAGCGAGGCGACCGCATTGTGAGCTCGGCGCAATTCCTGATCGATTCCGAATCCAGCCGCAGCTCGGATTTCCAGCGTATGGACCGTGAACCACCGCCGATGGATGGTGTCGAGCACCAGGCAATGGAGCACTCACCGCTCCCGGACAATCAGCAGCGTGCCGCGCAGGAGCACAGTGGGCATCACGCCGGGGACGCGGAAGCCGGCCGCCACGGGGAGCACGAACAATGATCGCGGGCATTATCCGCTGGTCGATCAACAATCGCTTCTTCGTCCTGCTGGGCACGCTGGTGCTTGTTGTAGTGGGTGTTTGGTCGCTGAAAAACACACCGGTGGATGCCATTCCCGACCTCTCCGACGTGCAGGTGATCATCAAGACCAGCTATCCGGGCCAGGCGCCGCAGGTGGTGGAGGACCAGGTAACCTATCCACTGACCGCCGCCATGCTCTCGGTGCCCGGCGCGGTTACCGTGCGCGGCTACTCGTTCTTCGGTGACTCTTTCGTGTACGTGATTTTCGATGAAGACACCGACCTGTACTGGGCGCGCTCCCGGGTGTTGGAATACCTGTCTCAGGTTGCGCCGACCCTCCCGGCCAATGCTCGCCCGCAGCTGGGCCCTGATGCCACCGGGGTTGGCTGGGTCTACCTTTACGCGCTGGTGGACCGCAGCGGGAAGCACGACATCAGCCAGCTGCGCAGCCTGCAGGACTGGTTTTTGAAGTACGAGCTACAGACAGTGCCCGGTGTCTCCGAAGTGGCGGCCGTGGGCGGCATGGTCCGGCAGTATCAGGTGCGGGTAGACCCGGACAAGCTGCGCGCTTTCGGTATTCCTTTGGCACATATACAGATGGCTATCCAGCGCGGCAACCAGGAAGTGGGTGCTTCGGTGGTGGAGATGGCCGAGGCGGAATACATGGTCCGCGCCACCGGTTACATCCGGGGGCGCGAGGACCTGACCAATATACCCCTGGGCCTTGACGTCAACGGCACGCCAGTGTTGCTGCGGGATGTCGCAGATATCGGGGTCGGGCCGCAGATGCGCCGGGGTATTGCGGAACTGGACGGCGAGGGCGAAACCGTTGGCGGCATCGTGGTCATGCGTTTCGGCGAGAACGCCCGCGACACCATAGCCGGCGTCAAGGCGCGGCTGGACCGGTTGCAGGACAGCCTGCCCGAGGGTGTTGAGGTGGTGACGGTCTACGATCGCTCCGCGCTGATCGGGCGCGCCGTGAACAACCTGTGGCAGAAGTTGCTGGAGGAGTTGCTCGTCGTGGCCCTGGTGTGCGTGGTGTTTCTCTTTCACGTGCGATCATCGCTGGTTGCGATTATCAGCCTGCCGATCGGCATACTCGCCGCCTTCATCGTGATGCACTGGCAGGGCCTGAACGCCAACATCATGTCACTGGGTGGTATCGCCATCGCCATCGGCGCAATGATCGACGGCGCAATCGTGATGATAGAGAACCTGCACAAGCACATGGAACGTACTCCGCTGACTGCGGAAAACCGCTGGCGGGTGGTGGCGGAATCCGCGACGGAGGTGGGGCCCGCCCTCTTTTTCAGCCTGCTGATTATCACTGTCAGCTTCATTCCGGTGTTTACCCTGCAGGCCCAGGAGGGGCGAATGTTCTCGCCCCTGGCTTTTACCAAGACCTACGCCATGGGGGCCAGCGCGGCGCTGGCGGTCACCCTGGTTCCCGTATTGATGGGCTTCTTCGTCCGCGGCCGCGTGCGCGCGGAACAGGACAATCCGGTCAACCGCGCTCTGCTGGCGGCCTATATGCCCCTGCTGCGTGGCGTTTTGCACCACCCCGTGGCAACCGTGTCACTCGCGGCGCTGCTAACCGTGATCGGTTTTCTGCCAGTCGGCAAGATCGGCAGCGAGTTTATCCCCGATCTCGACGAGGGAGACCTGATGTATATGCCCACTACCTACCCGGGACTGTCTATAGGCAAGGCGCGCGAGCTGTTGCAGCAGACCGACAAGCTGATCGCCACCGTGCCGGAGGTCAAAACCGTGTTCGGCAAGATAGGTCGCGCGGATACTGCTACCGACCCTGCGCCGCTGACGATGATTGAGACCTTCATCCAGTTGCGGCCCCGGGACCAGTGGCGAGAGGGCATGAATACGGAAAAAATCAAGCGCGAGCTGGACGCCCTGGTCAGGATACCCGGCCTCACCAACGCCTGGGTAATGCCGATCAAGACCCGCATCGATATGCTGGCCACCGGGATCAAGACGCCGGTGGGTATCAAGGTCGCCGGGCCGGACCTGAAGCAGATCGAGGCCATAGGCAAGCGGCTGGAGGCGGTGCTTACTGAGGTGCCCGGTACTGCCTCGGTTTATTCCGAGCGGGTCGCGGGCGGGCGCTACATCAAGGTTGATATCCAGCGGGGCAAAGCTGCGCGTTACGGGCTCAATGTGGCCGACGTGCAGCAGGTGGTGGCCACTGCTATCGGCGGCATGAACGTCACGCAGACGGTGGAGGGCCTGGAACGTTACCCGGTCAACCTGCGCTACCCGCAGGACTACCGCGATTCCCCAGAGCAGCTGGCACTGCTGCCGATCCTGACTCCGGGCGGACAGCGTATCGCCCTGGCGGACGTGGCGCACATATACCTGGAGGATGGTCCGCCGGCGATCAAGAGCGAGAACGCCCGCATTAATGGCTGGACCTTTGTCGACATCGAAGGCGTGGATGTGGGCACCTACGTGCAGCAGGCCATGTCGATAGTGCAGCAGAAAGTAGCTCTGCCCGCCGGCTACTCCCTCAGCTGGTCGGGGCAGTACGAGTACATGCTGCGAGCAAAGGAAAAGCTGAGGTATGTGGTGCCCCTGACCCTGCTGATCATTGTTGTGCTGCTATACATGAATTTCCGTAGTTTTGCCGAGGTGGCCATCCTGATGGGCGCACTGCCGCTGGCGATGGCCGGCAGTATCTGGCTGATGTACCTATTGGATTACAACTTCTCTGTAGCGGTCGGAGTGGGTTTTATCGCCCTGGCCGGGGTGGCGACAGAAACCGGGGTCATCATGCTGCTCTACCTCAACCAGGCTCATGACCGACTGCTGGCAAACTGCCGGAAAGAGGGTGTTACACCGGGCGTGGAGGCACTGCGCGACTCGGTGCAGCGCGGCGCGGGACAGCGCGTGCGCCCGGTGACCATGACGGCCACGGCGACCATCGCTGGCCTGCTGCCGATCATGGTCGGGTCCGGTACCGGCTCCGAAGTCATGCGGCGCATCGCTGCGCCCATGGTCGGGGGTATGGTCAGCGCGCTGTTGCTTACGCTGCTGGTACTTCCGGCGATCTACTTCCTGTGGAAAAGGGCGGTTCTGACGCGACAGGCAAACGAGCGGTACCAGGCGTCGAATATACAATCACAAGGTTAAGGGAGGACGCATGCACAACCATCACAGCGAGTGTTCGAGTCAGCAGGCCTGCGGGGAATTGAAAGATCCGGTGTGCGGCATGTCCGTCACCCCTGAATCGGAAAATCGGCACGAGCACGGGGGCCATACCTACTATTTCTGCAGTGGCCGCTGTGCAGGCAAGTTTGCCGCGGATCCCATTCGCTACCTGGCGCCGCCGAAGGACGCCGGTGAGGACGTCGATCCCTCTTCCTGGTACACCTGCCCGATGCATCCGGAGGTGCGCCAGCGGGGTCCCGGGACCTGCCCGAAGTGTGGCATGGCCCTGGAGGCTGAGGCACCCTCACTGGACGAGGAGGAAAATCCGGAACTGGTGGATTTCACCCGGCGCTTCTGGATAAGCCTGCCGCTGTCCCTTGCGGTATTCGTGCTGGCCATGTTCGGACACGGCTGGCTGCCCGAGGGCTGGCACAACCGGGTCGAACTCGCCTTGGCCACCCCGGTGGTGCTGTGGTGCGGTCTGCCGTTTTTTACCCGCGGCGTGCAATCGGTATTCAATCGCAGCCCCAATATGTGGACCCTGATCGGCCTGGGTACCGCGTCTGCGCGTGCGTCCCGGGGAAAAAGTGCCGGTGGATGGCAAGGTGGCACTGGTGAGTAAGCTGCAGGCTGAAGGCGCTGTGGTTGCCATGGCCGGCGATGGCATCGACGACGCACCGGCATTGGCAAAGGCGGCCGTTATAAATAGCAACAGTGTATCGCGCGGGCAAACTCTGGAGGCAGGAGCAGGCGCGCCACCGGCGATGAACATAGAGAGCCCGTAACGACAAGGCCTGATAGCGAGGTTGACTCTGGGTGAAAGCTGACCCGTCAGCAAGCAGCCGCCGCGCCTGTGCATGGAGCGTAGGGCCAGAGCCAGTTAATCCCGCCTGAACTCGCCTGCGTGAGCGTCCCAGAGAGCTCAGCGGCCGTGGCGGCTCAGGATGCCGACCAGGTGCTTGGCGACTTGCTCCGAAAATTGGTCGTGGAGCATCGCCGTTTGTTCGGCGCCCGTATCTTTGCCAACCCGGTTGTTATGGGATTCACTCGAAGCCGCCACTCTTACTTGCTTCACCGGCAATACGCGCCCCTCCTGCACCGTACCCCAGACCTCGATGTCCTTGATCTTCATCGGATCGATGGTTACAGGATTTGCCGCCAGGATCGTGAAGTTGGCCAACTTGCCGGCGACAATGCTGCCGATCTCCTTCTCCATTTTCAGTGAGTAGGCGGCTTCGAGCGTGACCGCCCGCAGCGCGGCCTCGCGGCTGACCCGCTGGTCGGGCGCCGCGACGCGACCGGAAGTAGTGATCCGGTTCACGCCGTTCCACATGAGGAAGAGCGGATCCGCCGGAGCCATGGGCATGTCGGAATGGTAGGAGAAGGAGATGCCCGCCCGTTCCACGTCGCCCATGCGGACCATCTGGTCCGCGCGTTCCGGGCCGAGTCCCGTATCGCTGTAATTGTCTGCCAGTGCCCGCACGTAGTAGGGGTTCCCGCTGACGATGGCGCCGAGGCGCTTGATCCGCCCCACCTGGTCTTTTGCGCTGACGGCGAAGTGGACGATGACGGTGCGGTGATCAAAGCGGGGAAGTCGTCGCAAGTTCATCTCCAGCGTATCGAGCACCCGGTCCAGCCCCGCGTCGCCATTGACGTGGATGTGGATCTGGTAGCCGGCGTCCCAGTAGATACGGAAGGCACGCTGGAAGACGTCGAGGTCGGTCATCCACGCGCCCTCGTGGTCGTCCAGGTACGGCTCCCGCAGCATCATGAGCTGGGAGTAGATGGCGCCGTCGGCAAAGAGCTTCACCATCATGGGAGACTGGCTCGTCATGCCCGCGTACCATGATGAAAGCTTTCTGGATTCCTCCAGCACCTGTGCATCATCGTGATATCTGTCGGCCATGGTCTTGCCGTCGACCTGGAAGGTCCAGCGGAACGGCATCGAGGGCTGCGAAAAGACGCCGTTCACGGCGTCCTGCACAGGCTTCACGAGGATGCCACCGGGTTCGTTGCCAAAGGTGATGCCCTTCGCATGCATGTAGTCCCGGGCGATCTCGAGTCCGGCCTGCAGTCTTTCCGGCGTGATGACCATGGTCGCGAGCTTTGTTTCCATGACCGCAAACATGCCTTGCTCCCAGAAGCGCCCATCCTCCAGGTTCGACTGTTCCCGCTGTGACTCCGACCAGGTTTCGAGCAATTCCTGAGTGATGGCTGCCGCTTCCAGCGCGGCATCGTTCAGGATGAATTCGTGGCAGGAACGCGCCCATACCACGACCGGACGGGTGCCGCTGATTTCGTTGAGCTGTTCGCGGGTCAGTTCGCCGTAAAAGCTCGGATGGTAGCCCCAGGTCAAGAGCGGCTCGTCGGGAGACTCCAGCTTCTTCTCTGCCGCGGCGAGGCGTTTCATGAAGTCCGCCTTGTTTTGTACGGCAGGGATGGTTTTGTTCGGCAGGGCCCACTCCTCGATAGAGAGCACCTCCGACGCCATCGTCAGCGCGGTCAGGACAGGGTGGTCATGCTGGGCGATAAAACCCGGGACGATCACCTGGTCGGCGAAGGTTTCGTCGATTCGGAATTTCTGATCCTCTGCCTGCTGCTGCAGCGTTTCCAGATCTCCCGTGGCAAGAATACGGTCGCCGACCACCGCCACCGCCTCGGCTGTCGGACGCTCAGGGTCGAGTGTGACGATCTCCCTGGCAGGATAGATCGTAATCGTCGGGAGGTCTTTCCACGTGGGGTCCCCTGTGCTCTGAGGCGAGCGGGTCCCGGCATTTAACACTGAACTTGCCAGAACCATGCTCGCTACGATGGCGGTGGTTTTCATGCCGGATACTCCTCGATATCTTTTGATGATCTGTTCTGCCGTTGGATTCAGTGTAGCCAAATTTGGCGCTGCCAGGCGAAGCTGCCTCGTGGCCAGGTTTCACCACGGTGTGCCGCGTCGATCGAACCCGCGACGTACGCAACCACCACATAGACACAGATAATGCTGATCAGGATGGTGAGCAGGGTGATTACGTTTCCCCACGCCACTAAGGGCGCTTTCAGGCCAACTCTGAACAATGGCAATGCGCTCAGGCTTTCCGGCCGACGCAATAAAGGCGCCGCTTTGAAGGCAGGCTGGTTACCTGTCGAAAAGTGTGGCAACGCCGAGTGCGTGATTGCCTGAGCGCGATTGCCATTGGCCCGAGGTGCCCCGGTAGACCATCGACTGTCATTGTTTTCATTCTCCACTGGATGACTTTGACGCAATGATAGTCTGGTGCCCGCTCCCGGGCCAAAGCGAAGATGAGCCCGCTGTGGATCACCTGTTGTGCCTGCTTCCCGTAGAGGTGCGTAGAGAGCGTCAACTGCCATTATTTCGAAAGCTTGCTATGCTCCCAGGATACTTTGATTCGCAGGCAGGCGTTGGCTCGAGTGAGGCACGTGGCTGCCTGTGGCGCCTACCCCTGCAAACGGGGAACCGAAAAAGAAACCATAAAGCGATGCGGAAAATGAGTATAGTTGCCACCATCGTCGCCCTGTTCTATGTGGCCGGCATTCTGTTTGCGGTGGAAGCTGCGATGAAGACGCGGACCGCGCCGGGCGCGGTGGCCTGGAGCGTGTCTCTGGTGAGCTTCCCGTTTGTCTCGGTGCCGGCGTACCTCTTTTTTGGCCGCAACAAGTTTGAAGGCATGGTCGAAGCGTTCAGTGACAGGCAGGCGGAATTCGAGCGGCTGCTGATTGATATACGCCACAACCTCGACCCCTGGGAACTGTCAGCGGGTAGCGCGCCGTCCTGGTATGCCGCCATTCGCAAACTGTCGGGCTCCCGACTGGTGCGCAACAACAAGGTCGACCTGCTTATCGATGGTGAGGCGACCTTCCAGAGCATTCTCGATGGCATCGCCCATGCGCAGCAATACGTGCTGTTCCAATTCTATATGATCCACGATGATCAACTCGGGCGGCAGGTCCAGGCGGCATTGATGGAGCGGGCGCAGGCAGGCGTGAAGGTGCTGGTGCTCTACGATGAGGTGGGCAGCAGCGGGTTGCCGGGCGCCTATGTGTCTGCACTGAGGACCGCAGGGGTAGAGGTGAGCTCCTTCAAACCCACCCAGGGCTGGCGCAATCGCTTCCAGTTGAATTTTCGCAATCACCGCAAGATGGTCGTCGTCGATGGACGGGTCGCCTGGGTAGGGGGGCACAACGTTGGCGATGAATACATGGGACGCGACCCCGATTTCAGCCCCTGGCGGGACACCCATGTGCGCATCGAGGGGCCTGCGGCCCTGCAGGTGCAGATGACGGTGCTGGCAGACTGGTACTGGGCAACACGGGAGCTGCCTTCGCTGAACTGGAAGCCTCATGCGCCCGCCGGTGCATCACAGCTGGTGATGGTGCTGCCAACCGGGCCGATCGGTCGTCACGAGACCGCCAGCCTGATGTTCGTGTCCGCGCTCAGTGCTGCGAAAGAGCGGATCTGGATATCTGCGCCATACTTTGTACCCGACGAAGCCGTGATGAAGGCACTGGAACTGGCGGCCCTGCGGGGGGTGGACGTGCGCATCATAACCACCGGCAAACCGGACAGCCTGCCTGTCTACCTCGCCGCCTTTCACTACATTGAGCAGCTGGGCGACCTGGGAATCCGTTTTTACGCCTATACACCAGGCTTCATGCATCAGAAGGTCGCATTGGTAGACAATCATGCCTCGCTGGTGGGTACGCACAATTTTGACAATCGCTCATTTCGCCTGAACTTCGAGGTGATGTCGGTCACGGTGGACGAGGCGTTCGCGACCGAGATGGAGACGATGCTGCTCGCGGACTTCGAACACGCGGAGGTGATCGACCCCCTGGCTTTGAAGGACAAGCCATTCTGGTGGTGGGCGGCGGTAAAACTGTCGCGGCTGGCGGCGCCTGTCCTGTGACGCCGTGAAGGTAGGGGTGGCCCGTGACGGCTGACACAGGGAAAAATCTGCAACCGGGCTGACTGAGCTTGCTGGGTGTCGCGGAACATTGTGGTATGAGCTGTGTCTGCTTTCTGACTAATCCACGGCGTCAGATCGTCGCATTACCCTGGCTGTTCCCCTGGCTTCCGCCTAGAATCACCGGGTCAATATTACGGAGCATAGTTCGATGATGCGCAGACTGCTTATCCTGGTCGTGACCGTGGTTGTTGCTTCCGCCGCGGCCGCCGAAACGAACGAGCGCAGGCGCCTCTCGGCGGAAGTGCTGTGGGAACTCGCGCGCCCGGGCGACCCGGTAGTTTCCCCGGATGGCTCCCTCGTTGTAGTACCGGTGACCGGATTTGATGCCGAGACCAATGAATCCGAAACCCGGCTGTGGTTGCTGCAGACGGGGGACGGCGCGTCGCCGAGCCCGTTGACGGTGGCCGGGTTCAAGGCTTCCGAGCCTGTGTTTTCGCCGGATGGCAGCCAGCTCGCCTTCATCAGCAAGCGCGACGACGATGAGGCCGGGCAGATTTATCTTCTCCCCATGGCGGCTCCCGGGGAAGCGACGCGCCTGACGAGCGTACCGACCGGTGTCTCCGGACTGCGCTGGGCGGGCGAGCACCTGTATTTCATCTCCGAGGTCTGGCCCGGGTTGGGTTGGGAGGAAATGGCGGAGCGGCTCAAGACGGAGGAGGAAGACCACATTACGGCTCTCACCTGGAGCTCAATGCCTTTTTCCTATTTTGATCACTACCTCGATGAAAGCCGGGAGCATCAATTGTATCGAATCCCGGCGAAGGGCGGGGAGGTAGAAGCCATAACTGGTCCCACTGGGCTCACCCTGATGCGAGGCAGCGTCGACGCCTCGCATTACGATGTATCGCCCGCAGGCGACCGGGTAGCGTTTGTGGCCGACACTAACGCCGGCGGCGTCTATCCGAACCCCGATGTGTTCCTGCTCACTCCCGGCAAGGCATCCGCCGTCAACCTGACCACGGACAATCGGGCGTCCGATCACGGGCCCCGATTTTCGCCGGACGGCAAGCACCTGGCTTTTGTGCGCCAGCGGATAGCCGGATTCTACGGCGACCAGGGCAAATTGATGCTTTACGGGCTGCGCGAGGGGCGGGCGCGGATGTTGCACGAGGCGTGGGACCGGGGCGTGGACGGGATGGTCTGGGCGCCGGACTCAAAGGGAATGTATGCTGCCATCGGTGACCGGGCGGTGCGGCGCATTTACTACCTTCCGGCGGGTGGCGGAGAGCCGCGTGCAGTCACCCGGGAGACGGATTTCGGCGGGCTGAGCGTCGCCGCTGACGGCACCCTCGTGGCCGCAAACCAGAGCGCCGTGAATCCGGTCCGGATCGGTATTGTAGATACCGGCACGGGGGTATTTACCCGGCTGGATCACTTCAATGACGAGGTGCTTGCCAATGTGGATGTGGGCACCTATGAATCGGTGACCTACAAGGGCCACGGCGGCGCCGAGATACAGATGTGGGTGCACTACCCACCGGGGTTCGACCGCAGCAAGTCGTATCCGCTGATGATGCTGATTCACGGCGGCCCGCATGGCGCGGTCACGGAGAACTTCCATTACCGTTGGAATGCCCAGACTTTTGCCTCCTGGGGCTATGTCACCGCCTGGCCGAATTTTCACGGTTCATCGGGGTTCGGGCAGGACTTCGTAGATGCTATCAACCCGGACTGGATCACCAGGCCCTACGCCGATGTGATTGCCGCTGCCGAGTATCTCGCCGGCCAGGAGTACATCGACGCCGAGCGCATGGTCGCTGCGGGCGGCAGCTACGGGGGCTATCTCTCCAGCATCATCCTGGGTCGTGAGCACCCTTTCAAGGCGTTGGTGATACACGCCGCGGTGTACGACCTCTACGCCCAGATGTCGGCGGACTTCGCCGTCAACATGCAGCGGTTCGGACCCTACTGGGAGAATCCGTCGTCTGTATAAGGAGCAGTCACCCCACTTCTATGCCGGGAATTTCAACACCCCCAGCCTGGTGATTCACGGCCAGAACGATCTGCGTGTTCCCGTGGGCCAGGGTTTCGAGCTCTACCGCACGCTGCAGACGCGTGGGGTTGAGTCCAGGCTGGTGTATTACCCGGACGAGAATCACTGGGTGCTGAAACGGGGCAATTCCCTGCACTGGTACGGTGAGGTACGCGCCTGGGTTGAGCGATTCGCCAGCCCGGGTCCGAAAGCGGCTGCTGGCAAAGACCGCGGGAGACCCGGGTTGTTGTAAGCCCGCGGTCAACGCAATATTTGGTTGCCGCCGGCGAGGTGCGGCAGCCCTGACACTCTTCTGATAGGGCACTCTCCCACCAGACGTTTCGACGTAGTGCCGCCTGTGCCTTCAACGTCTTCTGGTTCAGGCACCCTGTCATCTGAGTGCGAGTCCGTCCTGGCGACGAAAATCGGTGGGCAGCCTGATTGGCATACAGAGCACCGCAGTGCGTGTGGTCCGCGATGGCCGCGGGTCTTCACATCAAGGGAGTCCAAATCCGAAGGGCCTGGGCTTCGTTTTGTCCCATCATGCTGGCTGACGCCTCTCACTAACCGTTCGCTCACGCGAAGCTCCTGGTACCAGTGATGTCAAGCCATCGCAGTCGTCTGCCATCTCGTTGCCGCGACATTAGAGCGCCCGAAACAAAAGCGCAACAAAAGCAAACAAAAGCAAAACAAAAGCCAAACGAAAGTGAAACCTTCCTGTGTGATCGTGCCTGCTGCGTACCGACGAGCGCACCACGACAAGCTGTCACTCATCGCAGGAGAACTCAACGACTATGAAACTCAAGCACTTTGACGGAAACAACGCTGCAATACACGACGAGCACGAGAATGTGCCGACCAACACCTCTGGAAACACGCCGTTCGCCCGCGTGTTGGACGTTAACCTGTCGCGCCGCAGGGTGATGCAGGGGACACTCGCCGCTGCTGTCGCCGGTTTCCTGGCTCCCCAGGACCTGCTGGCCAGGCCTGATCATGCTGGAAACGGCAAAAGCGTAAGCAAAGGCAAGGGAGGAGGGAGCCTGGTCGGCTTCGATCCGGTCACGATCGAAAAGTACACTGCGGAGAGCCTGAATGCGACGGTCCCGGTCATTGCCGATGACTACGAATACCAGGTCCTTATTCCCTGGGGCACGCCGCTCAACAACACGGTGAGCGAGTACGATGGCAACCCGGCCGTTCGTCCGACCGCAGTCGAACAGGAGAACCAGATCGGTATCGGCCATGACGGCATGTGGCTGTTCCCTGAGAACGGCACGTCCAACAGCGACGGCATGCTCTGTATCAACCACGAGTTCGGCACGAACCCGCACCTGACCGGGAAATCCTTCCCGGAGAACCTGGATGATGTACGTCTCTCCCAGGCCGGCCATGGCGTCAGTGTTGTCCGTGTTGCCAAAGATGCGAATGGCAAGTGGGATGTAGTGTTCGACGGTCGCAATCGGCGCATCACAGCCAATACGCCTGTGGAGTTTGACGGTCCTGTCGCCGGTACGGAGTACCTTGAGAATGCCGCCGGGAACGCGTCGCTGGGCACCGTCAACAACTGCGGCAGCGGTTTTACGCCCTGGGGGACGTACCTGACCTGTGAAGAGAACTTCAATGGCTACTTCGGTTCGAACGACCCCAACTTTGCTCCGTTGAACGAAAAGCAGGAACGCTACGGCTTTTCCGCAAATGGTTTCGGCTACGGTTGGCACACGCAGGACCCCCGTTTCGACCTGTCGAATCCTGACTATGCCAACGAGTTCAATCGGTTCGGCTGGATCGTCGAGATCGATCCGCAGAACCCGAACAAACCGCCTGTGAAGCACACCGCGCTGGGCTGCTTCAAGCACGAGGCTATCGCCATACGTGTGCCCAGGACCGGCAAAGTGCATTGCTACATGGGGGACGACCAGCGCTTCGATTACTGCTATAAGTTCGTCTCCAAAAAGCCCTGGAAAGTTTCGGTGCGCCAGGGTGTGAGTCCGCTCGCCGAGGGCACGCTGTATGTTGCCCGCTTCAACGACGACGGCACTGGCGACTGGCTGGAGCTGTCCATGGATGACCCACGCCTTGCGAGCCGTTTCTCCAGCCAGGCAGAGCTGCTGGTCAACACGCGTATTGCGGCCGATATCGTCGGCGCAACGCCGATGGATCGCCCGGAGTGGACGACTATCGGCGCCGACGGCGACAGTGTGTTCTGGACGCTGACCAATAATTCCCAGCGCCAGGAACCGAATGTCGCCAATCCCGAGGCGCCGAACAGCGACGGGCACATCATCAGGACGCGCGATCGCGGAGAGGGTAACGGCAAGAAATTCGACTGGGATTTCTTCATCCTGGCTTCCGGTACCCGTGGCTCGGAGGGTGTTTTTACTGACCCGGATGCTGCCTACGCTGACCGTGAGGGCAGGCTGTTCATAGGCACCGACGGTGGTCAACCGGATGGCCTGCAGGACCAGCTCACCGTATTCGACACCACGGAGAACCTCGCGCCGGGCGAACTGCCCACGCCCAGGAGACTGTTTGTGGGTGTACGTAGCGACGAGATCACCGGCTGGGCGCAGACACCGGACCAGACGACCGCGATGATCAACATGCAGCACCCCGGGAACGGCAATCCTGCATCAACGAACTTCCCCGCGCCGACCGATGGGTTCACGATTCCTCGCGATTGCACGATAGTCATCACCAGGAAAGACGGCGGTACTGTGGGCTCGTGAAGGGCCTGTCAATCTGAATCCGGGGGCGCAATGGCGCCCCCGGTGCGATTTTTGTGATGTTTTTAGGAGCATTTTTAGGAGGACAGCCATGTGTATAGGCATATTGTTCGTAGGGTATTTTTGGAGGACAGCCATCGATATTTTTATTAGCACAGCCAGGATTTTTTGCGGGGACAGCCATCCTTCCTAGGAGCATTTTTAGGAGGAGAACCATGGGAATTTTTGGAGGGACAGCCATGGGCACAAGCGTATCTAGTTCTTCGGAGGACAGCCATGGGTATAGCCGGTATAAGCATATGGCAGCTGTTAATTCTGCTGCTGATCGTGCTTCTGCTTTTCGGTAGCAAGCGGCTGGGTACTCTGGGTGGTGATCTGGGGCGAGCCATTTCCGGCTTTCGCAAGGCGGTGAGTGATCCGACTACGGACGATCACAGGGACAATGAGCCAGTGGCGAGACCTGCTGACAGGCGCTAGTCATTAGTCCGCCCTACGTTGTTCATCGACTAGGTCCAGGGCGTTAGCTGAGTAATTCGAATAGTTCGCGGTGTGGTGCTTTATGTGATTAGTTGGAACACAGCAGCACCACGCCTCGTTGCCAGTTTACGTGGTCTACTTGGCGAGAAGGAGCTGCGTGTCGTGATGCGTTACGGCGCTTCCGTTAGGTCTATCTGGCAGCGAGTGTGTGGGCACAACCCGGCCGGAATCGGGTCAGTGTTTTTTTGCGACAGTTTTGATCGTGGCTTGGTCGAGACCTGCTAGGCTTTCAGCGGGGTGACAGTAATCAACGGATCCACCCGGGACATCGGCGTTACGAGCGATCATACGAACCAGGCCCTCTGGCGGATACCGTCCACACGGTGTTGAACGGTCTTTACCCTGGATCCGGCCGGCAGTCGAGCGATTGGTTTATACTATTCGCCCAAGGTCCCGATTATTTTGAGCGGGACCTGCTGAACTGTGGCAGTTCATTGCGTCACTTTCTGTGCGTGCACGCGATGAGGTATGCACGTGCTGACTGATGGCTCACTGTCTCACCCTCTGCGAAAATACAGGGGTAATGTTTATGAACTGGTTGGTTTACCTGTCAGGGGAGATTCACTCCGACTGGCGAGAGCAGATTATCTCCGCCTGCACTGACCTGGACCTGCCGGTGCAGTTCGTTTCGCCGGTAACGGACCATGCGGCAAGCGACGCGGCGGGCGATGTCCTGGGCGAAGAGGCATCGAGCTTCTGGCGAGACCACAAGTCGTCGAAGGTTAACGCGATTAGAACCAAGACGCTGCTGGAGAAGTGCGACCTTGCGGTGATTCGCTTCGGTGACAAGTACAAGCAATGGAATGCGGCATTTGACGCGGGATATTGCGCTGCCCTCGGCAAACCCTACATCACGCTGCACGACGTGGGCATTGTCCATCCTCTGAAAGAGGTGGATGCGGCGGCGATGGCCTGGGCGGTGGAGCCTGCACAGGTAGTGGAGATTCTGCGGTACGTAGTTAATGTCAAGTAGTATGGAAGTCGGGGGCGAAAATGAGCAACGCGTACATTAACATGGAGCCATTCCTAGGTGTGGCGGAGGCAGAACGCATGCTGCGCATTGCGGAATCCTTTGGCAGCTTCGGCACCTACTCCGAGGAGGGTACCAGCGAGGGGCTGGGCGAGTCTCTGCCGCAGCGTTTCGACGCCGCATTAAATTACCTCGAGCATGGCCTGGACGGGGCCGGTAATGAGGACGATCAGGATACCGCGGTAAGCCGAACTAACTATTTTCGCGAAACCTATGCTTACGGAGACGAAAAGCGGGTTGATGGTATCGAACCCTTTATGGAGCATCCGCAGATGCAGGCCGCTGCGCGCGAGATCTCCGGGTGCGGGATCGTGGTACCCGCCATCGTGTACGCCAACCTGCTGGTGCCGGGGCAGGAACTGGCGATTCATACTGACGTGCCCGAGTTTCGCGGCGCCAACCGGATGAATATGCCGCAATGGCTGCTCGTGTGCATGCTGCATTCGGGACTGTTCGAACGTTGGCGCGTACCCATCCTCACCTGCGTGTCTTGGTTCGGCGCGGCCGGAGGTGGGGCTTTCACATTCTTTCCCGACGGCGCGCAGGGCGCGCGGCAGTCGATCCTGGCCAGGCACAACTCTGCGATCCTCGTGGATACCGACAGGGTGTTTCACGGCGTCGAGCGGGTGGCGCAGCGCCAGCCTGATATCCCCGTTATTCAGCCAGGCACCCGGCTGCATTTCCTCGGAGGCGAGGGCTGGGAATTGCGCAGCGCCGGTGGGGCGCAGGCAAACTACCAGTGGCGCGATATTCGCTACTCCATCTCGTGGAAAGGCTATTGTTTTACCAACGAGGCCGGGTGCCGCACGTGGCAGGAACATTCGGACGATATCTCCCTGGAGCAGATTCTGGATATTTTCGAGCACGATCTTCAGGCGCGTGGGCTCATTGGCGCCAATCGTCCGGGGCCTGACGAATTCGCCCTGCAGATGGTTCAGACCTATATCCGCTTCCCTGGGGCTGCCGTTGCCACCTGATTGGTTAACCTGTACATGGAGAGTTATTGAATGACTCAATAACTGCTCTGGACACCCACGTATCGTACTAACTAACTGCTCTGGAGACCACCTGTCGTACGACAACTGCTCTGGACACCCACCTAGCGTACCATCACTTTCAACCAATTCGATGACATCACCAAAGTTGGCGCCTATCCTGCACGCAGGAAAGAAGCTGCCAGGATCTGAAAATGACACTCCCGCGCCGCGCGCAAGTGGCATTAAGCTGCACTCCGTATTATCACTGCGTCGCTCGCTGCGTACGCCGGGCATTTCTTTGCGGTAAAGACGCGTATACCGGAAAGAATTTCGATCATCGTAAACAATGGTTGCTCGACCGGGTCGCTGCACAGGCGGAAGTGTTCGCGGTCGAAATCTGCGCCTATGCTGTTATGAGTAACCACTATCACCTTGTCGTTCGCATCAATGAATCGCTGGCTCAGTCCTGGTCGGACGAGGAGGTGATACGCCGCTGGACGTTGTTGTTCAAGGGACCAATCGTGATTCAGCAGTGGCAGGTAGGCGATGAACTGTCTTCCGCTCAGAATAAAACAGTTGCAGAGATCGCAGCTGTGTGGCGCCGACGCCTGTCGGATATCAGCTGGTACATGCGCTGCTTGAACGAGTACATTGCGCGCCGGGCCAATGCGGAAGACGACTGTACCGGGCGTTTCTGGGAGGGGCGATTCAAGAGCCAGGCTTTGCTGGACCAAGCCTCTCTGCTTGCCTGCATGGCCTATGTTGACCTGAATCCGGTGCGGGCGGGCGTGGCGATGTCATTGGCGGATTCTGACTTCACGTCTGCGCAACAGCGACTGCGGCAGGCGCGAGCGAGGGCGCCGTCTGCGGCAATAGCGGGTGACCGGACAGTCACGGATCAAGTGCTCCCACTCGCACCCTTTGCGGGGGCGCCGTGTACGTCCAATTTTAGTTCGGCAGAGCTGCCGATCCGCCTGCACGACTACCTGACGCTTGTTGAGGAGACGGGTCGAGTCGCGAGACCGGGGAAAGGGGGCGTAATTGCCCCGGCGGCACTACCGGCACTTTCTCAACTATCGCTGTCGATCGAGCAGTGGCAGTTGCTGGCATTGAAGACCCAGAGTCACGCTTTGCGGGCGATCGGCAGTCTGGATCGCTTGCGTGATTTCTGCAACCAAACGGGTCGAGTTCGACTGCCGGCTTCAGCCATATTAAAGCAAGCCTACGACCGATAGCCCCACAGGAAAATCCCGGAGTTTCGGCGATGCCGATGCATTAGTTCGCCGTTCGGTGTGCTTGCCTGCCAGATCACATTGGTATGAGCGGGATGAGTTTCCCAACACTACCGATTTAAGGAGCGTTCTTTCTAATTCGATCAGCGCATATATCAAAGTCGATGCCGCGAGTACACGTCGTGGAAAAATTCATTATCAACTTCTCTCGGCATATCATCTGTTACTTGTAACTCTACAATGCCTCGCGCTTGTATCGGATAGGCCAGTTTCCAAGCACTAGGGCATCTCTGAAAAACGAACCAATAATGGCAAAATAGAGTTTTCCATCCACGGGATCAAGTCATGAGCCAACTGACCTTTGCCGAAGCCAAATATGAAGGTAAGAAACGCTAGACCCGTCGAGAGAAGTTTCTGGAACGTATGGATGCGCTCATCCCGTGGGAAAAGCTGGAGCGTCAGTTAGCCAAGAAGTACTCCAAAGGCAAAATAGGACGCAAGCCATATCCTCTGCCTCGTCATGCTGCGCATCCATGTCATGCAGTTACTCTACAATCTAAGCGACCCCGCCATGGAAGATGCGCTCTACGAGATTGAGTCTATGCGCCGTTTTGCCAGCCTGCGCCTGTCGGACAATTTGCCCGATGAAACCACGATTCTGAATTTTCGTCATTTCATCGAACGACACAAATTCGGTCAGCGCCTCTTCGACACTATCTAATCTCACCTGGCCTCACAGGGTATACAGATCAAGGGCGGAAGCATCGTTCGACGCAACGATTATTGCGGCGCCATCATCGACCAAGAACCAGAAAGGTGAGCGCGACCCCGAGATGCACCAGGTCAAGAAGGGTAACGAATGGCACTTTGGTATGAAGATGCATATCGCCGTGGATGCTTCTTTGGGGCTTATTCACAGCCTGACAACAACACCAGCCCATGTGCACGACATTACTCAGGTCGATCAGTTGCTACATGGGGAAGAGAAGCGGGTCTGGGGTGACGCCGGTTACCAGGGCATTGAAAAGCGGCCAGAACATGCGGGTCGAGAGGTTGACTGGTTTATCGCGATGCGTCCTGGAAAGCGAGCACAGCTCGCGGCTTCCGACCCGTGGTCACAGATAGAGAGATCGAAAGCCAGTGTCAGGGCAAAAGTGGAGCACTGCTTCCACCGGATCAAGCGTCAATTCGGTTACAACAAGGTTCGCTATCGCGGCCTGCGAAAGAACACCAACCGGTTGTACCTGCTGGCTGGCTTTACCAATCTACTACGGGCGCAGCCGTATTTGGCAACGTAGCGGGATTAGTGCGCCTGGAGTCGGCTGAAAGGCTGATTCCAGGCGGGGAAATGGATAAAACTCGGGGGCCAACAGCCCCCAAATGCCGGAAACAGCTGCGGTGTTGAATAGTTGCGCTAATTCGCGAGTTATTCAGAGTGCCCTAGAAGTGGATGTCTCGTCGAACTCGCCGTTGGAGTAGAGTGGGTGTCCCGGTCTATCCGGTCTGTCTCCGAGTGGGTGTCTTGGTCTATCGTCTGCTGGTCTATCTCTGTCAGGACCATCGGAGGTGCTAGACTCCCAACAATAAATGTGGATTTCGCGTCGAAGTCGTCGTTCGAGTAGAGTGGGTGTCCCGTCAGGATCGTCAGGACTTCGTTAGGACGCATAGAAGTTGATGTCACGTCGAAGTTCCTCGTCGAATTCGTCGTCGGAGTAGAATGGGTGTCCCGTCAGGACCTAGTCGTCGGAGTAGAATGGGGGTCCCGTCAGGACCCCGTCAGGACCTCGAGTAGAATGGGTGTCCCGTCAGGACCTCCGTCAGGACCCTCGGAATTCGGTCGAATGGGTGTCCCT
The DNA here is from genome assembly GCA_963840725.1 of uncultured Gammaproteobacteria bacterium. Lineage (GTDB taxonomy): Bacteria > Pseudomonadota > Gammaproteobacteria > Pseudomonadales > Halieaceae > CAVWDU01. Next base: position 176,176 of record CAWIZY010000009.1, read on the forward strand.
CAGGACCTCCCGTCAGGACCTCCTTCAGGACCGGACCGCCGTCAGCACCCGTGGCGGGCTGCACGCTGTCATTTACGCGCGGGGATTGATATGCAGGTTAGCGATAGAATCAGCCGGATCGACCACCTTGTTTACGCAACTGTCGATCTCGAAAGAGGCTGTGACGCCATCGAGGCGCTGCTCGATGTGCGACCGGTCACGGGTGGGCGTCACCCTGATTGGGGGACCCACAATGCGCTCTTGGGGCTGGGTGAAGCCTGCTACCTCGAAGTGATCGCCCCCGATCCTGCGGTAACACACCCCAGGCGCACATTTCCGCTGGGTAACGGCAAATCCTCCGGGGGAGGCCTGGTGACCTGGGTACTGCAAACAGGCCGGATTGAACGGCTGGCATCCGAGGCTCGGGCTGCCGGCGTGCCGATCGGCGCAGTTTACCCCGGCAGTCGTCGGCAGTCGGATGGCACCCTACTCGCCTGGCAACTGACCGATCCGGCCGCCATGCCGCTGGGCGGCGCTGTACCCTTCCTGATTGACTGGGGCGAAACGCCTCATCCGGCGACTGTGCTACCGGCGGGCGGTACGTTGAGTGGGCTACGGATCGAACATCCGCAGCCAGAGGCAGTGCGTCAAGCGCTGTCAGTGCTCGGGGTAGACTTGCCTGTCAGCCACGGCTCGCACGTCGCGCTGAATGCGGAGATCAACACGCCCCTGGGCACTGTGTTGCTATATTGAGCGTCAAAATTTGAATAATGCGGCTGCACGTAGAGCCGGAGTCAGCGGTCGACACTTGCCGTGATACGGTCGTCAGGCTCGTCAACGAAGGCGCATGAACGGGCAAGCTATTCAATGTGTTTGAGGCGATCCGCTGGCGCTCGATAGAATGGCGATGCAGTTGCGCCGTCTACTTTTGAAATCGTTGCACAGTTGCAACTGAGGGCCCGGATTTTGAAACATTACTAGCCGGGTACCGGGCCGTTCCGCATGGCGGCTTCGACGAATTCTGCCTGACTGCGTCCTCGACCGCCCGGACCGCACGTCAGCCATCGCTAGCAAGGAGCACAAGCATGAAATACCTGCGTCCAGTTCTGTTACACGTGGGGGTCATCGGTATCTGGGGCGCTGTTTGCCTGGTACTCGGTCTGCGCGGCTGGTGGGTGCAGCCCGTTGCTCCCGCCGGAAACACGCAGGTATTCGCCGACTGGGCGGCCACGCGCCTGGCGCAGGACAATCCTGGCAGCTATGCCATGAGCCTGGTTGCGGATGGTGAGTTGTATCGCTACGAGTTCGGTGGAGCACGGGCAGTGGATGCTGATACGCTGTTCCCGACGGCATCCTTCAGCAAGTGGATCACGGCACTGACGGTCCTGTCCCTGGCGCGGGAGGACCGCATCGATCTGGACGCTCCGGTAGAGGATACACTGACCCGCTGGCAACTACCGGCCTCCGACTTCGATAACCTCGGTGTTACCCCGAGAAGGCTGCTCAGCCATACCGCTGGCTTGACCGACGGCCTGGGGTACGGTGACTACCTGCCGGAGGAGAGCCTGCCCGGCCTGGTGGCGGAACTCGAAAACCCGCGCGCCAGCGATGGCAGTGCAGACATCCGATTAGGCATCGAGCCGGGCAGCGAATTCCGTTACTCCGGGGGCGGCTACCTGGTACTGGAACTGCTTGTGGAAGAGGTTACGGGCAAGCCTTTTGCAGAGGTGGTTAGGGAGCGCATTCTGGAACCCCTGAACATGCAGCGTTCTACTTATACACCGCTGGACGAGGACACCAACGCGAGCCCGATATTTCGCGCGGATGGGACCACTGCGCCGCGCTACCGCTATGCGTCATCGGCGGCGACCGGTTTTGCCAGTACCGCGGCGGATCTCACGCGGCTGGCGATTGCGATACTCGAACCACCAGCAGATTCACCTGTGCACGAGAAGACCCTACGCAAGATGCGGCAGCCCGAGGCCAGCGCTTACGGTGCGCCCATATGGGGCCTCGGCACGATGTTGTACGCACCGGCGGGAGACGGTGACTATGTGTTCGGACACGACGGCAGGAATGATCCCGCGATTAGCGCAGCGGTCAGGCTGTCACCCCATACGCGGGACGCCATTGTGGTGTTGGCCTCCGGTGTACCGGGGCTGGCCACTCACATCGCCGCGGAGTGGACACTGTGGCAAACCGGTTCACCCGATGTGTTCTCCGTTGAACGAGCGATCAGCAGTGCCTTTCTACCCTGGTTGATCGGTTCAGTCGTGATTGTCCTGTTGTTCTGGATCTGGCGATCGAGGCGTTGATGTCCTGGCATTGGTCGTACTAGCTTCGATCGAATCGGAGCGCTCGGTTTTAAAAAGCAACCGAGGCCGCTAGAATTGGGCAACTGCATCAGGCTATGAATACCTTTTCTAATGACTAAGAAACACGTCCAGACCTGCCCTATCGCAGGGTTTCTCAACATCTTTGGAGACGCCTGGTCCCTGCTGATCGTCCGGGAAGCCCTCTACGGCGCAACCCGCTTCGGTGAGTTCTTGCGCCATACCGGTATTGCCAGGAATATTCTGACCGATCGCCTCGTGATGCTGGTCGACGCCGGCATACTGATGCGCGTGAATATAGGCGAGCGTGGCGCCCGCTACGAATACCATCTTACCGACAGGGGTGAGTCGTTGCTGCCGGCCATCGTCGCCATCAGTCAGTGGTCCAACGAGCAGGTATTTGGATCAGGCCATGAAGCGGTCGATCTTTGCGAGCGGTCGTCGGGGAAAAAACTGCTCAAGTTGCTGCCGCGTGACCGGTACGGCAATATTCTGAATGTCACCGATATAATCGCCCGGGCGGGGCCCGGCGCCAGCACTGCAGCCAAGGCGCGCCTGCGCGCAATATCCGAGGGCTAGCAGTCCGTCGGGCTTAGGCTGACGCTATTGCGGCGGCGCGACAGTGGCCCGAATCTCCGCCTTTTCTAATTACACAGATGCCACTGTGCGTCTTAAAAAGACGCTTGGTGGTCTCGCTCTCCCACTCCCACTCGCCTTGCGGCGGACCCTTAGTCCCACAGACCGCCTGATCGCCCGGTCATTGCATAGCACCGGCGGACAGGGCTGAGTTATAAGTTGCAAAACGCAACTTAACTGCTATGGTCTAACTACCGCACTGGAGGATTGAGGGCGCTGCCGTTCGCGCCGTGTGCAGTCAGAGGCGATCGGCAGTTAATGAGGAGACATGGGAGAACGCGCATGGAAAAGGTGTGTTTGGTCCTCGGTGCGGGTGCCGGGATAGGTGGCACGGTCGGCAAACGATTTGCACGGGATGGATACCACGCGGTGCTTTGCCGGCGCAGTGACGAGGCGGGCCTGAACCGCCTGGTTACAGACATTCAGGACTCAGGCGAGTCAGCTACCGGCAAGATCATCAATGCGGTGGAAGAGGGCGCCATCGAAACCCTCGTCGCTGACGTGGAGGCGGGTATCGGGCCGATTGAGGTAGTACTGTTCAATCTCGGCGCACAAATCGGTAACCGCGCGTTGGCGGATACAAGCTACAAGGCGTTTGAGTTGGGCTGGCGGATGGCCACCTTTGCACTGTTCCGGGTCGCTAGCAGTGTGTTTCCGCTGATGGAAGCACGGGGCAGGGGTACCTTGTTGGTCACTTCCGCCACCGCTGCGGTGCGTGGCAACGAAGGGCAGCACTCCCATGCCGCTGCGATGGGCGGGCGCCGGATGCTCTGCCAGACGCTGAATGCGGAATTTGCCTCTCGAGGTATCCACGTGGCGCATATTCTCATCGACGGTGCCGTCGATGCACCCGATACCCTGGGCAAAATGCTGGGTGCGGAAAACTTTGCCAGGCTGCGTGAAGCGAAGGGCAAGGCGCACGATGGGTTGCTGGTTCCCGAGCACATGGCCGAGACCTATCTGCATCTCGCTCACCAGCACCGCTCAGCCTGGACTCACGAAATCGACCTGCGCGCATTTTCTGACCTGGCCTGGTGGAATCATGCCCCTGGCTAGCAGTCTGTCGGAGCGGAGCCTAATCTGTATTCTCTGATGACAACCGGATAACAACACGCACCTGGAACCACGAGCCAATCGAGGAAACGACAATGAGCAAGACGCTGGACTTCATCTTCGACTTCGCCAGTCCCAATGCATATCTGGTGTATCGCGCGTTGCCGCCCATACTCGAGCGGACGGACGCCCGGTTGAACATCATCCCCTGTCTGCTCGGGGGTATTTTCAAGGCGACAGGCAACCAGGCACCTATGCTGGCCTTCGGCGGAGTCAAGGGCAAGCTGGAATACGATCAGCTGGAGATACAGCGATTCATTGAAAAGCACCAACTGGACCGATTCACGTTCAATCCCCATTTTCCGGTGAACACGCTGATGCTCATGCGTGGTGCGATCGCCGCCCGGGAAACCGGACAGTTTGATGCTTACATTGAGGCGGGCCTGGCCTGCATGTGGGAAAGGGGTTTGAAGATGGATGACCCCGAGGTCTTCGTCGCCGCGATGACAGAAGCCGGGCTGGACGGCCAGTCGCTGCTCGAGAGTACCGCGAGCCCTGCGGTCAAATCTAGACTTGCGGAAAATACTGCTGCCGCTGTCGAGCGTGGCTGTTTCGGTATCCCCACTTTTTACGTTGGGGACGAAATGTTCTTCGGCAAGGAGCGGCTTGCTCAGGTGGAGGAAGCGCTGCGCGGCTAGCGGGGTGTCGGACTCGGCGTTCCCGATAAGGGATCGGTAAACCCCGGCCCTCAGGCGACGGATGTGGCTGGCCTAGAGGGCAAAGGGCTTGATTCTGCCTACGCCGTGTTGCGTCTCGATAACCCAAGACCGGCTAGCCCGAGTCCGAAGAGGCCCAGGGTGGCAGGCACGGGCACAGTTGCTTTGATTCTAAGGGAGGTTGAGGAGACGTCGCTAAGTTGGCCGTCGTCGACTCGCACCGTGAGAGAATTAAACCAGTTGGCAGCCAGCCCAAGGGCCAGCAATTCGGACCAACTCTACGTAGGCATCGCTCCAGCGGCATCCCCGAATACGCCGTCGTTATTGATATCCCAGGTGAATGCCAACGGATCCCCATCCGGATCAAAGCTACCTGACGCATCCAGAGTCAGGCTGTTTCCTGCGAATATCTCATACGGTCCGTTTGCGTCTGCTACCGGCACTAAATTCGCGTTGACTTTAGTTGCGCCCAGTAAGGTGAGCGTAATCAGGAGCGTAGCTGCTGTTCGTCTCATTTTCGAAAACTCCAAATGATCGTGTTCAACTCCAGGAAATCTGTAGAAGGCACGCAAATATTGAGCCAGGAATTTTAAGTTATTGATTTTTAATGGCTCGAACAATTTCCTGGAGATGCCACTGTAAAATTTCCTGACAACAGACGAACGCTGAAAAAGTGTTGAAGTCATGGCAGGTCCCAGTTGGAAGTCGGGTAGATGGGCAGCGGCTGAGCAGGCTGGATAAGCAGGGGATAAGCAGGGGATAAGCAGGGATAAGCAGGGGGATAAGCAGGACACCCACCGCAGGGGATTAAGCAGGGAGATAAGCAGGATAAGCAGGACACCCACCGCAGGGGATAAGCAGGGGATAAGCAGGACACCCACCGCATGCAGATCGAGAGGGATAAGCAGAGGATAAGCAGGACACCCACCGTATACAGATCGAGTGCCTGGAAAATCAGAGCGCTTGTCGAATACCGGCGTAGCGCCGGTGATTGGGCAGGAAAGTTCGAGCTAACCTACTGTTTATTAGAAAATCTGCAGGGTTTATCAGGAATCGGCAACACCGCAAGCTGCCCCGGCCGCTACGTTGCTGTCTGCACATATTCTGAAGTTTGCCGCCTGCATGGATTCTAGTGCTGTCTTGTCTCCTTCAGTGCATTTTTGGTGTGGAAGCCATCCTGGCTCAGTCCCTCGAGCCCACTCCCGGGGTCGATACGGCCGAATGGGTGATTGACGTCTCCCCGGCGCGCGGTTGCTGGCATTGATACATCGCCCGGAAGACGAGTCGCGTCTACCACACCCCTGTTGTTTACCCAGTGGGTGTCCTGCGGCTCTCCCAGTGGGTGTCCTGCGGCTCTCCCGTCCGCTTTTATTTACCCAGTGGGTGTCCTGTGGCTCTCTCAGTGGGTGTCCTGTGGCTCTGTCACCTACCGGCGTGGCTCCAATGCGCGTGAATTGATTGCTGCGTTGGCCAGGGATTCGGGGCTGTCGCTGGTGAGGGTGGAGCGGTCAGCGCTGGAAGGCACCGGCCCCGATTGTGAAACCCTGGATTACGACACGGAGGTGTCGCATTATATCGACGCGTTTACCCGGCTGCTGGGAGACGAGTACGTGGACGCCTCTCGCGTCTACGTCTATGGCTCCAGCCTGGGTGCTACCACGGCGCCGCTGGTTGCAGGCGGCGCGGGCAAGCTTTACGGCAACAGGCGCAAAAGCACCCAGGCGGTCGCCGAAATATGTAACAGCGTGATCAGCACTGACACCGCGTGCAGCCGGTTGAACCGCGACCTGTCGCCCGTGTCCGTGGCCCGGTTGATCGCCGGCATTAGCTGCTGGCGGGCCGGTGCGGCTGTCATTGAAACAACAAGGAGAATGCCTGCGCTGATCGTGTCTAGGCCGAGGTGCAGGAGCGAGGCGAGGCCAGCCGTCGCAATCACGAAAACGTAGAAGTGGGGAAACGCCTTGCGTAGCAACGCCCCGGCCTCATCCGCGGGCAGGGTCGTAAAAAGGAACGCGGCAAAAGCAAAAGAGTAAAGCACCATTCCGCCGAAGAGGAGCGCCGTTATCAACAGTGCGAGGCTGATCTGCATACGGTCTGTCGCTTGAGAAGTACACAGGTTGTTACGTGGCTCACCGGGGCAGGATCATCATGTTCAATCCTTGACCAGCTTCACCGGAACTGTCGGGTCGCGTCATGAAAGCGTGCCCTGACTGCAAAACACGGTACTTTCGAAGCTTTCTGCGTGGGTGCGGTTTGCCGCTGCCACTCTCTTCATCAATGACCCGTCACGCAATCGTTTCGACGCGGCAGAAGCCAGGGCGCACATTTCGCCTATCTTCGACTGGTCCAAGGTAGATTTTGTCGCCGCGGCCGTGATCATTGCAGGCCTACGCTGTCGGACTTATGTTGATAACGATGCGGTCGGCACACAATTGCACGATGGCAAATCCGTGTCCGCTATCGCAAGTATGACTGGAGCCTGACCGGGGAACTGCAAGTCAGTCCCTCGACTCGATTGTCCCGTCAGCGTGCCGGGCAAACCGGCCTCTTGAGGGCTCGTGCACTTGGCCGCGGTCTTTCCAGGGCCAGCCTCCGAACTGGGATTGCTGAAAATCCCGGTAGACCTCGTGCAGCTCTTCACGCTCGTTGACGACGAAAGGGCCATGCTGCACAACGGGTTCGCCGACAGGCCTGCCCTGGAGGACGAGAATCCGGGCACCTTCCCCGTGAGCCTGCAATGCCGTCATGGTTGTGCCGTCAAGATCGATGCGGCTTCCGGCCGCAACGTCCTTCTGGTTTACCCTGATTTCGTCTCCAGCATAATAATAGAGGCTCCGGTTAACGCCTGGTCCCACCCGCGGTAATTCTACCTTTCCGCCTGCTGCCAACGTGATCAGGTGGATACCTACGTGATTGTCTGAATTCGACGCCCAGGATGCCGGGGGCGGCGGGAGGGCTGATTTTCCTCCAAAACTGCCGGCGATGATTTTCACCCGGACCTGTGTGTCACTGTATACAGGGATATCTTCATGCCAGAGCATCCGGTAGAACGGATCGACCTTCTTACTGCGCCGCGGAAGGTTTAGCCAGATCTGGAAGAGCAGCAGCGGATTCCTGTTGTCGGTATCCAGCAGCGGAAACATTTCGCTGTGCTGGACGCCTTTCCCCGCGGTCATCCATTGTACATCTCCCTGCCCGAAGCGGCCCGCGGCTCCCAGCGAGTCGGCGTGGTCCGTAATGCCCCTGCTCGACGATGGTGATTGTCTCGAAACCACAGTGAGGGTGCGCGGGAAATCCCGGTACCGACTCCCCGTGATACATGGACCAGCCGTCCCGGCGCGAGAAATCCATTCCGATGTCCCGACCACTGAGATCCGCGTTCGGCCCCAGCCGACCGTTACCGGGGGGGTAGAGGTCGTTGTGGTAGGCACAGAACAGGAAGGGGTCTGGCGTTTGCCAGGGAAACCCAGCGTTTCGATGCGTCGAATCCCCGTCATCAATCAATTTCCGTCATTGCAGCTGCCGCTATGATCTCAGGTTATGGATGCCTGGTAGATGCTCTCGATGGACGCGTCGAGCTGCCGGTTAAACTCCTCGTCAGACTGCTTCGCACTGAGACCCTCCGTCAGTGCGCGCGAGAAACTCGCCACCACGCCGGCATTACGGCGCAGGCGGTCATTGGCGTCATCGCGTGTATAGCCGCCGGACAATGCCACCACCCGCAGCACGTTGGGGTGATTCACGCAGGGCGTGTAGAAGCCATCTTTCTCGGGCAGGGTCAGCTTGAGCATGACCTGCTGGTCATCGAGTGCATCCAGTTGCTGGATGATCTGGTCGAGCAGCAGGTCTTCCGCCGCTGCCTTGGTCGGCGAGTTGATATCCACCTCGGGCTCGATGATGGGCACCAGTCCAGCCGCAGCGATCTCCCGGCCGATATCGAACTGCTGTGAGACGATGTCCTTGACCCCGGCCGCCTCCGCGTTCTTGATGACGGAGCGCATCTTCGTGCCGAAGATACCGGCCGCACGGGCCCGATCCAGCAAGGCCGAGAGGTCCGGCATCGGTTTCATCAGTTGCACGCCACCAGACTCATCGGCCAAGCCCTTGTCGACCTTGAGAATGGGCACCACCTGTTTCTGTTCCCAAAGATAGGAGGCGGAAGACTGCCCCTCCACCTCCCGGTCCATGGTTTGCTCGAACAGGATTGCGCCGAGGATGCGCTCGCCAGTGAAGGCGGGTGACGTCATGATGCGTGTGCGCATGGCGTGGATGAGATCGAACATCTCGGCGTCGTTGCTGTAGGCGTCTTCATCGATGCCGTAAAGCCTGAGTGCTTTCGGTGTGCTGCCGCCACTCTGATCGAGTGCGGCAACGAAACCCCTGGCGCTGCGCATTTTTTCAAGCTGCTGATCATAGTTGCTCATTGCGATCCCCTCGGTGAAGTGTCAGATATCAGTCAATGCCGTCCGTCGTGGTGCGGTCCGCCGCTGCTGTTCAGGAGTCGAAAGTCTGCCACTATTACACGCGAGTTGCGAGGTTGACGCATCGGGAATTGGCGCTTAGGACGGTCGAGCCTTTCCGGCGGTTGCGGTACCGGCCAGCTGGCCAGATATGACCCGGCTGACCTGCTGCCAGCGCCGGGCTCTGTTCAGCGGAGCGCACACTGCCGGAGAATGGTTCGCCGGCCGGTTCACAGCCATAATGCTGATCGGGATCAAGAGGACAGTTTCCGGTCTCCTGCTATCCTCCTGACAAACACGACACGAGCGGATCACCCGATGTCACCGAGTAATCACCGATGAGCGATAACCAGTTGGCCATAGCCATCACCGGCGCCGGCGGCGCCGGCGTGATTTCCTGCGGCGAGTTGTTGCTGAAAGCCTGGTCCCGGGCCGGGGGATATGGGCTGCTCCGCAAGACCTTCGGGCCCCAGATTCGGGGCGGCGAGGCGGCGGCCCTGCTGAAGCTCACTGGCGACGAGTCCTACACGGCGGCCAGCAGTTACCACGTGATCGTCGCCCTGGACTGGGTAAACTTCGGCCGCTTTGAAGACGAAATTCGCGCTACCGACGCCACGGTTGTCCTGTGCGCCAGTCGCGAAGGCATGCCGGATGCGCTACAAGATCTGGATTGCTTCACCCTGCCGCTTGCGGAACTTGCGGCGACCGCTCATGCAGAGGGACGTATTAACATGGTGGTGGCGGGCGTACTGGCGCGGGCCCTGGGCCTGCCTGCTGAATCGCTGCTCGAATTCGCATCTGCCCGGCTGGCGGGAAAGGCGGAGGCCTACCGCGAGGCTGCCGCCGCGTGTATCCACGCGGGTTACGGCCAGGTCTTCGAACTCACCCACCCGTTGCCGAAGCGCACCGCGCGGGACTGTTGGTGTCTTACCGGTAACCAGGCGGCGGCTTTCGGTGCACTGCAAGCCGGTGTTCGCTTTGCGGCAGCCTATCCCATCACTCCTGCTTCGGATGCCCTGGAGTGGCTCGCAGGAGGGCTCGAGCGCGTGGGCGGCCACCTGGTCCAGGCCGAGGATGAGCTGGCGGCAATCAACATGGCGCTCGGCGCGGCTTTCGGTGGGGTCCCCGCATTCACGGCGACATCCGGCCCCGGTCTGGCGCTGATGACCGAGAGCATTGGCCTGGCCGTGGCCAGCGAGACGGCTGTCACCATTCTCAACGTGATGCGCGGCGGTCCCTCCACCGGCATTCCCACCAAGTCGGAGCAGGGTGACCTGAACATTGCATTGCACGGCCTACACGGCGATGCGCCTCACCTGGTGTTGGCGCCGCTGGATGTAGCCGATTGCGCGTTTACCACCGGGTGGGCGGTGCAACTGGCGCAACAGCTGCAGGTTCCCGCGATCGTCCTCTCGGACCAGTTCCTCGGCCAGTCCACAGCGGTGGTATCACCTCCCCGGCAGGCACCCGGCCCTGCGGTTGCAGACAGTGTAGAGCCCGATAGCGCCTACCTTCGCTACCGTCTCACCGAGAGCGGCGTCTCAACCGTTGCCCACCCGGGTGATGAGGGGGCCCGCTACACGGCGGACGGGCTCGAGCACGATGAACGCGGAACCCCGTCGGCGCGGGCATCGGACCACCGCGATCAGCTGGCGAAACGCCGACGCAAACTTGAGCACTTCGACTACGGGCCAGACTGGGCCCGGTGCCAGGGGAGCGGTGACATCGGACTGCTGTGTTTTGGTTCGTCCAGTGCTTCTGTCAACCAAGCCGCGGAGATACTGTCACAACAGGGGCTGGCGGTACGTACACTGGCCCTGCGCCTGCTCTCTCCGCTGTGCCTGGATGGACTGGAGGCGGCGCTGACCGACTGCCGGCGGGTGATCGTGGTCGAGCAGAACCATGGCGCACAACTCTATCGCTACCTCCGGGGGCACTGTGGCAGGGAGCTCGAGAGCCTGGCAGTGCCCGGGCCGGTTCCGCTGGACCCACAGGCCATCGTCGAGGCCGTCACCTCCAGGGAGGCTGCATGAATCAACCGATCCGCCTCAAAGCCAGGGAATTCAAGTCCGGCATCAAGCCCATCTGGTGTCCGGGCTGCGGGCATTTCTCCGTACTCAACGCCATCACCAAGGCGATGGCCGCGCTTGCTATAGACAAGGACGATACGGTACTCGTTTCCGGGATTGGCTGCTCTTCCAGGCTCCCGGCCTACGTCGACAGTTACGGGTTCCACGGTGTTCACGGCCGCGGTCTCGCGATCGCCCAGGGGTTGAAGGTCGCGCGCCCGGAACTCACCGTGTTCGCACTCGGGGGCGATGGTGACGGGTTCTCCATCGGCGGCAACCACTTCCTTCATGCCTGCCGGCGCAACGTCAATCTCGTTTACATCGCCATGGACAACGAGGTTTACGGCATGACAAAGGGGCAGGCTTCGCCAACGACGCCCACCGACTGGGAGCACAGCAAACTGACACCGCACGGCCCTGGCGTGCGCCCGTTCAAGCCGACAGCCGTGGCACTGGCGGCCGGAGCACCGTGGATTGCGAGAGCCTATTCGGGTAATCCCAACCAGATGGCGAAGCTGATTGCGGAAGCGGTCGAGTTCGACGGGTTCAGCTTCATTCACGTGCTCTCGCAGTGCATTACCTTCTGCCCCGAGCAGACTGACTGGAAACAGATCGTGCACGAGCGCAGCGATCCGCCGGAAGTGCATGCGGAGAAGGCCGCGAGTCTGTTCCTCACCGACGACGGTTTTGAAACCGGCCTCCTGTACTGCCAGCCCCGCCAATCCTGGCCACCGGCTGCAGCGGCCTTGGACGACCCGGCTGGCGCCCTGGCCGTGCTGGCCAGTGAATTCGGAGCCTGATCATGATGAACGAACAACTCGCGGAATTTCTGGCGCACTCGGTTGAACTCGAGAGCGAGGCACGCGAGCGCTACGCTGAACTGGCTGACACCATGGCAGCGCACAACAACCAGCCGGTGTCGGCGTTCTTCCGGCGCATGGCCGAGGAGGCCAGTCACCACCTCGCCGAGGTGGAAACGATCGTCGGTGGCGCAATTCTGCCGGGATTGAAGGCCTGGGAGTACAGCTGGCCAGGCACCGAGGCCCCGGAGAGCGCGAGCTACGAAGCGGTGCACTACCGGATGCCGCTGGGCGAAGCCATGCAACTCGCACTGCGCAACGAACGTGCCGCGGAAGCGTTCTATCGGCAGGCAGCACAGCGCGCGACTGACCCGGAAACCCGTCGCGTCGCAACCGGGTTTGCCGACGAGGAACACGGGCACGCCAAGGCGCTGGAGGCGATGATGGCGCGGCTTCCACCGGAGCCTGCGCACGCAAGACTCGAGGATGACCCGCCCACCGTGCCGGAGTGATCGGGGGCTAACCGGCCGGCAACTCGCGCGGAATATGACCGGGATCAAGTTGCCGCTGCCATTGTGGGATTATGCTGATTGTTTGTGAGAAGGAGATTCGTTACGTGAATTGTCGATGGTCATGCACGCTACTGGCAGCGCTCGCAGTTTCACTGTGTGCGGTTGCTGAAGCCGATAATGAGCAGGCTCTGGCAGCCGAGGCCAGGGCTCTGGCGGCGGAGTTCGCGGGGCGCCTGAAACCCGAGCTGCAGGCGGCCTTGCGTGACGGCGGCCCGGTGCACGCCATTGGCGTGTGCGCCGACAAGGCACCGTCCATTGCCGATGCTCTCAGCGCCGAGTCGGGCTGGCTGGTCAAGCGGGTAAGCCTCAAGGCCCGCAATGCCAGTCGTGCGATTCCGGATCGCTGGGAGACGGCCGCGTTGAAGGCGCTGGAGCAGCGCCGGGAGGCGGGTGAACCGGCAGCCGCATTGAACTACAGTGAGACTACCGCGTCCCATTATCGTTACCTGCAGGCACAGGTGGTCGAGGGGGTCTGTTTGACCTGCCACGGCAAAGCATTGAGTGCTGATGTCAACAAGGCGCTGAACGAGTACTATCCAGACGACAGGGCCACCGCCTACAGCGCCGGGCAGGTCCGCGGTGCGATTAGCCTGAGTAAACCGCTCTAGCAGCCTGTTTGAAAAGGCCTCAGCCGCCGCGATGCGGCGTTAAATAGGCTGCCAGCCGCACGTGCCGCTCAGCCCTACGCTGGAAAATGGCCGCTGCCTGCGGCTGGCGTGTGTTCTGAAGCCAACAATCAGCCCGCTGACTTCAGGCCGTTTCGGGATCCCAGTCGTGCGCCTCGATAGCGTCGAACAGTGTCTTGAGCAAGGCGTTGGGGAATTGACGGTTGAGGGTGATGGCCTGGAAATGCTCCTCCAGCTCGTCGAAGCGTGCCAGCTCGACCAATTGGCCGCTGGCCAGCTCATCACGCACGACAATAGCCGGAGTGACCGCCACGCCGTAATTGCGGCGGGTCAGTACCCGCAACAGCGCCATGTCGTCGACTTCCGCCACCAGGTGCGGGCGTATCTCATGCCGGTCACAGTAGCTGTCGAAAGCACTGCGTATTGCCGTTTCCAGGGTTGGTACCACGAGGGGCTCCTGGCGCAGCATGTCATCCATCGACCGGCCTTCCACCCGCCGTTCCGGGTAGCCGATGAGACTCACCGGCTGGCTGGCAATCGTCCGCGTTATCCAGGGTGTCGCGGCATCCCGAGTCGGTGAGGTATTGGTGAGCACAACGTCCAGCCTGTGTGCTTCCAGTTGTGCCAGCAAGTCTGCGAGGTTGCCTGAGCGGACCGTAACTGAGGTGTTTGCCCGGCCGACCAGCGGGTCCAGAAACTCGATCTGGAAATTGCGGGACAGCGTGGCCAGCGCGCCCACTCTCAGCACCTCTGAGGCGGCGGACTCTCCGCTCAAGGTGCTGAGCAGTTCGGAACCACTGGCGAATATGACGTCTGCGTGGTCCAGAGCCACGCGACCCGCCTCGGTGAGCACCAGTTGCTTGCCGCGCCGGTCGAAGAGCGCATGACCCAGCTGCTCTTCCAGTTTTTTGATCTGCAATGATAGGGCCGATTGCGACACATGGAGTTGCTCTGCGGTGCGTGTGAGGTTGCCGTTGTGGGCCACGGCCCAAAAGTAGCGCAGGTGGTTGTAGTTCAGGCGCACGGGTGCTCCTCCGGGTGCATGCTTGCGTTCTTATTTGAAGAACGAAACGTTATGATCTTTCAATTTTATCAATAGGTCCGATTTCTGCAAACTGCAGCACTGGTACAGATGCAGCCCGATCAACGAGACTACAGGCTGAGGAACAACAGTGAATGCATTTCTGGAAACCCTGGGCGGGGGACTCTCCCGCGACGTTGGTGGTAGCAGCGGATCGGCGGCTCTGGAGCTCGCCGTGGACGCTGCAGCAGAGCGGATTGGCAGTGGGCTCATTACCGGGGCACACATCGACAGTGACAGCCTCGCGGTACTTGCAACACAGCGCACCGGTGTCGATATCAAGGACCTGATCCTGGGTTCCATCGATTCCTGGGCGGCGGACTATTTCTCCGCCGGGACCACTGCCTGGTCTGCCGCACCGGTGGGGTGCTGCCCGTGGCAGTCCTACCGCGCGCGTGCCGCCATAGACCCTTGCTCCGAGCTGTTAGGGCTTGACCGGGTCAGGACGCATTTCGCCGCACTCCCCGGCAGCGCGACCCGGGTGCTTGTCAGCGCGGCAAGTGAGCTGAACTGGGACTCTGCTTGCGTCGAGCGAGAGTTTCGCGCGTTGTGGGGTGATGTTTCCCGTTGGAGCGAAAAGGCTCGGGCGCAGGGCTGGATCGGGCGCAACCGCGGCCGGGATCACGCGGCGCCACGGCAACTGCTGGCGATCCGGGTGAGTTGGGAATTGGTCCTGCACCGGGCACTGGGCCTGGATCGCGTAAGCCGCAAAGCGATAGCGGGGGTCTGGTATGCCTAATCGCCGGATCGTCGCGCGAGAGTTGAGTGGGCTACTGAAAGTGCTTGCCCATCCCGACCGCATTCTCATCGTTCAGTTTCTCGCGACCCGGGGAGAACACAGTGTGGGTAACATGGCGAACAGCCTCGATCTACCGCCTACTCGCGTCTCGCAGCACCTGGGAGTGCTGAAATCCAATCGACTCGTGGAAGAAAAGCGCAACGGCAGGGAACGCATCTACGATCTGTCATCTGACCGGCTCGCGTTATGGCTTGTGGAGGGTGTCGACTTCATTGCAGGCAACCTGCATGGCGTGACGGACGAACAAGTGGAAGATGCCCGAAACCTCTGGATGGGTGCGTTTGCCAACCGCACCGCGCATTGAAGATATGTTGCAGCGTATGAATCCAAATATCTGATGACTTTAGCCTTACCACCACCGAGACCGGTGTTCTGGCAAACGATTCCGGGTTTGCCCGACGGCCCCGCAGGGCTAGCCCTGAAGCGTCCAGCGCAAGGGGGCGGCCATCCGCGGGGCGGCCATCCGCGGGGCGGCCATCCGCGGGGCGGCCGGCCGCTTGCGCCGCTTGTTAAGGACAACGGCCATTTACTGCGCGACGCGACGGATGGCCGCCCCCCTTGCGCTGGACGCTCCAGAGCTCCGCTGAGGTCGATTGCCATTATTCACAGGTGCCTTAGATAGCCTCTCCTCACGATGATCGTCTTAGATCATTCCTCCCCGGAGATGATGGGGGGCGATGAGCATTTCAGCGTGCGCAACAGACGTTACCAGACCCCCGAGCGGGGGCTTACAAGGAGCGACTGCCGGAACTGGCCGGTCTGGGTGGGCGAGGTTCGAATCCCGCCCTGCCAGTGCAGCTGCCGGCTGGGTCGGGGCTAGTTCACAGAAGCTCGTTATCCGACCTGCCGCAGGTGCGCGGCCGTCCTCGGTGTGTAATCGGTGGCAGGCAGACGGCGTGGCGATGCGCCCAACCGTTCAGCGATCGCATGCAGCATATCCGTGTTTTCCAGAGTGCGACTATAGGGCAATACTGTCTGCAGCCCTGCCGTATGCTGGCCGTCTTCCAGCGCGCATAACAGGGCATTGTGGAGACGCGCGGCGTTGCTGTGGTCTCCAGCGCAAAACAGGGCCCAGGCACAGGCCAGGGTCAGGCCGCACGCATCTTCTGCATTCGTACCGCGGTGGGTGCAGTTCCAGGCATTGTCGATCACTCCGAGAGAGATGCTGAGTGGGTGCGTGCCCGCGACTACGTTCCCCGCCGCGGCGAACAGGCCTGCCTGTGCGGGACTGGTGATAATCGCTGCGATTTCATCAGGTTTTCTGAGTAGCCTGTCCATAGCCTGCGCCCCATGGGTTGTTTCGAACACTGCGTGCGGAACACCATGCTGCGCCGGGCTCACCTGAGCCTGGTCGACAACTAACAAGGTTTTTTCGCCGTTTTGAGCCCGTCCCACCAGAGCGAGCGCATCCGACTGCGTGCCGGTATCGGTGCCCTCAGGCAGCCCCAGGACAATGGTATTCAACGACGGTGACTGCCCCCCGAGAACGCCCTTCAAGCCCTGGATAGGATAAATTTCGACACCGGCCCGTATCAGACTGGCGAGACGTGGATTGTGGCTGGAATCGAGCTGGAAGCCGCGCCCTTCAGCGGGTCCCGGGATTTGCTCCAGTGTGAGGGCCGCACCAGCCGTCTGCAGGAGTTCCCTGAACCCGTTAGCGAGGGGTTTTGACAGGCCCCATGCGCCAAGTGCGGTAGACGCAGTCGGCAGCGGCTGGACCAGTCTCAGTTTAGCTTGTTCGCCGGACTGTCTTGATGCGTCTGGGTGGGCCATCGATTCTTGCTCCGTGTTGAAACACCGCTACGATAGCCCTGCGCGATCCTTCTGTGAAATTGATTATTTGAAGAAGATCGTTCTATTAAAGGTAACGTTATTGGGCGCCAACGCGTGGCGTCGGAGTCAGATCAGGGGAGCACTTATTGGATGGGTGTCCTCGCAGAGCTTCTCGCAGAGCTTTTGGAGTGGGTGTCCTGGTAAACAAACACTGGTAAACATCCCGGTAAACATTTCTGGTAAACACTGGTAAGCAGGCTTCACTGGTTTGCGGCCAGACACGCGTTACCAGCTGGGATTGAGAGATGTGTTGTGCAGGGCAAGGGCGCGAACGAGGTTACACAGGCGCGCCCGCGTAACGGGCTCGTGCTGTTGTCAGATGGGAGAGTTTCGCCCCCGCGAGAGAGCGGGGGCGCGACGACCTGGGGGCTTGACAGCCGCCCTCAGGCGGCTACTGGCTGGTCGGGTACGGAGTCCCCATTGCCACGCTGACGTTCGACCTGCGCCACCGCCGCTCGCAGTGCGTCAATGCGGTTTTCGTAGCTTGTATCCACCGGCAGGCAATGGGTAGCATCGAGCGCCGCCAGTGTGGCTGCCACGTTGTCGTCCATGCCGGTGACGTAAACGGTTTTACCCGCCTGACGCGCATCGCAGATGATCGTTTCCACCGCCCGGGCTGCCGAGACATCGACGAACGGGACGCTGGAAAAGTCGAGGATCATCGCCGACGCCTTGTTACGGGTCCGCTCGCGCACAGTGTGGCCCACGTCGGCTGCCGCACCGAAGCTCAGCGGGCCGCCGAACTCGAAGATTGTGACCGCACGGCCGGCCTGCTCGAGAAGTTCCTTCTCCTCTGCGGTAGCGTCGTTGTAGCTGTCGTTCTCGTCGCCAAACTTGCGCAGCTGCTCGTCGGCGAGCTGCTTGACGAATGCGAGGGCGGCGAGGACCACGCCGGCGGCGACCGCGGTGATGAGGTCCACAAACACGGTCAGCAACAGCACCATGGCCATCAGCGCGAGGTCCAGCCGCGGACCTCGGTGCGCCTGTTTGAGATAGGCTATGTCGATGATGTCGTAGCCCACCTTGATCAGGATACCCGCCAGGGCGGCGTGAGGAATCAAAGCTGCCAGCGGTGCCAGGCTGACCACGATTGCCAGCAGCAGCAGTGAGTGCACCATGCCGGAAATACGGGTCCGGCCCCCGGTACGGATGTTGATCACCGTACGCATCGTCGCGCCAGCGCCCGGGATGGCGCCGAACAGGCCGGCAACGGTATTGCCGATGCCCTGCCCGATCAACTCGCGATCGGAATTGTGGCGGGTGCGGGTCATGTTGTCGGCCACCAGCGAGGTCAGCAGGGAGTCGATGGCGCCGAGGGCCGCGAGAATGACGGCTGCTTCAAGCACGATGCCAAAGCTGTCGGCGGAGAAGGCCGGCATGACGAACGCGGGAAAGCCGGTTGGAATGTCGCCGAGTATCGGTGAACCGGGCACCACGATGCTCACCAGGGTGCCGATGACCAGGGCCGCCAGCGGGGCGGGCAGGTAAGTGCCCAACGCCTTCGGCCAGGCGAAGATGACGCCGAGTGTGGTCACGCCGACCAGTAGTGCGGGCCAGACCGGCGCCAGCACGGCGCCCGGGATTTCCATCAGCGCAGGAATCGTTCCCGCTGCATCCGGCTCGTGACCGAACAGGCGCGAGACCTGCAGGGCGATGATGATGCAGCCGATGCCGCTCATAAAGCCCGAGACCACGGGGTACGGCACCAGCCGGATGTACTGGCCCATTTTGAGGGCCCCGAGGGTGACCTGGAGCAGCCCGGCGAGCACCACTGCGGCGAACACCAGTGCGGGATCCCCGCTGAGGGAAGCAAAGACACCCGCGAAGACCACCACCATGGGGCCGGTCGGACCGGACACCTGGGACCCGGTACCGCCGAACAGGGCAGCGAAGAATCCAACGAAGATCGCGCCCCACATGCCGGCGATGGGGCCGGCACCGGACGCTTCACCGAAGGCCAGCGCCAGGGGCAGCGCGACGATGCCGGCGGTGACACCGCCGAACAGATCGCCACGAAGATTGGAAAAGTCGAAAAATTTCATCGTCGTTCTCCGGGGTCAGGCCGCACAGCCTTTGTCGTGAGCGAGTTTCGCCATCTCTTCGGCGTAGCGAATGTCGACGGCTACGAAACTGTTGCTGGTTTCGTCAAACGCGCCGACGTCGCCGGTTTTGATGTCGTAGACCCAGCCGTGAAGCTGGAGGTCGCCTCTGGCCAGCCGTGCCGCGACGCTGGGGTGCGTCTTCAGGTGCTGGAGCTGGAGGATCACATTCTGCTCAAGCAGCATGCGCATGCGCTCTTCGTCACTGGCATCCGCGCCCATCTCGTCGACGATGGCCACGGCGGCATGGGAGTAGCTGAGCCACTCGCGCACGTGCGGCAGCCCATCCAGGCCTTCCGGGTTCATTGCACCTTTCATCGCGCCGCATTCGGTGTGGCCGCAGATCACGATATGCGGGACACGCAGCGCAGAGACAGCGAATTCGATGGACGCGGTCATGCCGCCGGTGTGGGTGGAGTGGGGGGGCACGATGTTGCCCGCGTTGCGACAGATGAACAGCTCACCCGGGTCCGTCTGGGTGATCATGGCGGTCTCGATCCGCGAGTCGGAACAGGTGATGAACAGGGCTTCTGGCGACTGTCCCTTGCTCAGCTGTTCGAACAGCTCCTTCTTCTCCGGGTATACGGTGTTCTGGAACTTGATGACGCCGGCGGCGAAATTGGGCATGGGTCTCTCCTTTGATTTGCGGGTGCGGCGGGTCAGTTTGGGACCTGCGCCGACCAGAGCTTGCGGGCATTGTCGATGTCCGACCGATTCGGGCCGCTCATCCGCCCTTCGACGAATGACAACCCTTCGATGATCCAGGATGCGATTTCAGGCTGCATGAGCCGGTAGAAATGGTGGCGGCCTTCGCGGCGCTCCTCGACCACCCGGTGCGCGCGCATCAGCGCGAGATGCTGGGATACCCGTGGCCCGGCGAGGCCGAGCTGCTGGACCAGGCTATTGACGTCGCGCTCACCAGCTCCGAGTTCCTCGATAATCCGCACCCGGTCGGGGTGCGCGAGGATTTTGAAGACTTCCGATAGCTCCTTGGCTACGACCTGTCGGCTGGGCATGGGCGATTGAATATCCCTCGGCAATGGCACCCCACCGAGGTGGGGCTCTCAAACATTAATATATGCGAATATCTGAATATGTTAATATTTGAATAGAACCACGAACCGGCCTGGCGGTCAAGCAATATCGGGGGGTGATGCGGCTGTGATCGGCTGCACTGCGGCGGCGCCCGGCTCCCCGGGTGAGATGCGGTCGAAAGCGGTTTTCGGGGAGTCGCTCAGGAAGCGCGCCAGGCAGCTACTGATGACAGGGTGGGCCTCAGGCGATCTGCATATCCTCGACCACCAGGGTGATGGATTCTTCGAGCAAACGGTCACTGTTACCGGCGAGCGGGCTGGTTTCCCATCGGCACGGCCAGCAGCCGAAAAGATTCCAACGTCGGACTTCATTGCCGGCATTGTCATCGAGAATAATCGATACGTCCCGGCGCTCGTATTGGCCGTCCCGGGCGGCGCGCCACCAGTTCTGCAGGTCGGCGGTCACCGTATAGCCCTTGGTAAGCGTGACGTTGCCGAATCGGGCCCGACCCGGGCGTTTACGCAAGACCAGGTCGTCGCCGTCCTGGAATTCCAGCACTTCCAGTTCCGCGCAGAGACCGCTGACGGACTTGAAGAACCCGGCGTTCACCCCGCTGATTTCTACCTTGAAATTGTAGGAACCGATCGGGTCCAGTTCACTTCGTCGTGTAGGCATGTTCTTCTCCCGGTACCAGGGCTGATGATTCAGTTGATGAACTCGGCGCGCTCGACTGCCAGGGTGAAGGTTTCAAGTGCCACCAGCTGGCCTTTTTCGCGTCGCGCGGAAAGTGTCCAGGAGAGGGGCCAGGCCGCCATACGCCAACCGAGGAGGGCGCGGTGGCGAGCATCCAGGAATTCAATCTGTACGCGCCGTTGCACAAATTTTCCCTCGCTTGCCGCGTACCACCAGCGGTAGAAGTCTGCGGTGTCCAGCTGCCCGCGGAGCAAAGTGAGGTCACCGAAGCGCACCCTGCCGGGTCGCTTGCGCAGCACCAGGTCGTCGCCGTCCTGGTACTCGACCGCTTCGATCGCGCCCGACAGCCCCTCAATGGCGTCGAAGGTCGCGGAACGGAACCCCTCGATACTGACCCGGTAACTTTCTGCGGCCATAGCCACCTCCTGGTTATAGTCTATGTCACAGCCGCGCACCCCGCCACGGGCGGTGTCCCCTGGTATGGTCCCGGTGGCAGGTGATCAAGACGAATGATTTAGGTTGGCGCCCGCTGCAAAATTGGGCTGCGAGACGCCTCGCTGACAGCAGGTGGTCGGGGACGTTGACCCCAAGATCACTGGTGTCCATCTTTCACTCCGGTAAGGCGATGCGGTTGCGCACGTACTCGAGGTGATGCATCAGGGTGTACGCTTCCTTGCGATAGCTATTGGGCAGGTTGGCCTCCCGCAGGCGGCGTTCGATTTCGCTAAGTTCGTTGCGCAGCGCTTCCCGCTGTTGCGGGTCCAGTGATTCTCCGCTTACGCCGACGAGACGGTCGATTTCGTGCACCCGGGCGTAGTGCCGATACACACGGCCGCGGAAAACCCATTGGTAGATGGCCGGCAGCAGTTTCAGCAGCGGCAGCAGGAGCAGCAGAGCCGGAAGCAGTACCAGCAGGATGCGGTTGAGCTGCGCCACCACCCAGTAGGGCAGGTAGCGCTCCAGGCTGCTGAAGCCCTCTTCCAGCAATTGTTTGGCATAGGGGTTCGCACCGACGTCCATGTCCTCTGCGGATGGGTACTGCCGGTTGGCGGGGATGACCTCCGTTCCGCCGTGAATTTCCCGTACGGCCCGGACCAGTCGGTTGACAAGTGCAGGGTGCAACCCATCGCGGGCGACCAGGCGGGTAATCAGCCCCACCAGTTCGATATCTTCGGCGGGTATCGGCTGATGGTAGTCGAGGATGCCCGACGGCAGGCGAATCGCGCGAGCGGCATCGAGCCGCAGTGTGAGTGCCTCAGGGTGTGCGAGCATGACCGGGCGCACCTCATCAGAGTAGTACAGCGGCTGCAGATAGGCTGCCCTCGCCGGAGCGACGAACAGTGCGACATCGAGTTCTCCGTTAAGCAGACTTTCGGCGGCGGCCGCACTGCCGAGTGCGATGGCCTGATCGCGATCGAAAGCCGTGGCGCCGGTAATCGCGGCGAGCTGGTCTGCGACCAGGCGAACCCCGCTACCCGGGACCCCGGCTGCCACCCTCAGCCCGTGCCAGTTGTGCGGATCGGCATCCACCGCCACCTCGGCCCGGGCCATCAGCCAGATCGGTTCCACGTAGACCGCGGCCAGCCCCTCGATACCGTCGCCGAGTGGCACTCCTCCCTGGACCAGCGCGATATCGGCAGGTTCGGCCGCGTCATCGCTGAGCCGCGCCGCGTTCTCGACGGAACCGGCGGTTTCTAGAATAACGAGGGTGATATCGTCCTCTGCCAGCAGTCGCTGGTAGGCGAGGGCGTCGGTGTGGTAGGCCGTCCCCGGCGGGCCTGCGGCAATAGTAAGCTGTTCGGGCGGGTGGAGGTTGAGTGAACGCAGGGCAAAGGCCAGCGCCCAGCCGAATGCGCCGAACAGCAGGGCGGCGAGGATGAGCAGTACAACGAATCGAAGCAGGGTTTGCATGGCGCTATACTAACGGCGCTGCGCCGTCGCGCAAGCCGCATGGTGCCTGCAGGCGGATCGGCGCTGTTCGAGTTTGGGGCCGGAGAACAGCTGCCTACAGGAGCAGGTCGCCGGCGCTGACGCTCAGCGTGCGGGCCCGGTCTTCCAGTAGTGTGTAGTCCGGGCTGTCGATGGCGGACACAAAGCGCCAGCTCGCCTCGACGGCATCGGGTGTGAAGGCGACTTCCAGCCAGCCGCGATCATTGAGGTTGGCGTAGTGCAGGTCATCGATCAGGGTGACGATCGGTCCCTCGAACAACGCGGCCGCGTCCGCGCCGAGTGCGTCCTCCAGGCCCGGTGAGGAAACACTGGCGGTGGCAAACTCCACTCCCACCGGCGCGTTGTCGCTGCCGGTCAGTTGCGAGGCCCAGGCATTGTGGGTGTCCCCGGCCAGCGCGACCAGCCGGCTTTGCAATGCCGCCGCGTGGGTCAGGAGATCTTCCCGGGCGAAGCCGTAGCCGTCCCACGCATCCAGGTTGTAGGGAATGGCCGAGTCCAGCAGGGCCTGTTGCTCCGCCGTGCGCTCGTCTTCCGGTGTATTTTTGGCGGCCACGGCAGCGAGCACTGCCGCCACCCCTTCTTGCAGGGCTTCCTCGTCGAGGTTGTTCGGGTCCAGAGCCTCGATGATCGGTGACGGCAGGGTATAGCGCCCCACCAGTACCTGTTGCCCCAGCACCTGCCAGGTGGCCGTACTGTTGGTCAGGCGCTCCTTAAGCCAGCTGGTCTGCTCGTCGCCCAGGAGCTGGCGCGAGGGGTCCGCGATCGCGGCGCGCGCGGCGCCCACGTCGATGATGCCGCCATTGCTGAAATCCGCATAGGCGAGTTGCAGGTCGCGTCCGATCAGCCGGGTGTCCAGCATCATCAGGTCGACCAGGTCACCAAACCGAAACTGGCGGTAGACGATTTCGCGATTGTCGGCGGGCGGGCGCACCGGTAGCCACTCGTACCAGGCCTGCAGCGCCGCGGCCACCCGTTCCTCGAAGTCACCCTCGCTGTCCGGATCGTGGTTTTCGGCGCCGTTGCGCCAGGCATCGTTGGCCACTTCGTGGTCGTCCCAGACCGCCAGGAAGGGGTGGGCTGCATGGCAGGCCTGGAGATCCGCGTCGCCGCGATACTGCGCGTAACGGATGCGGTAGTCAGAGAGCGATAACAGTTCATTTTCGGGTTGCGAGACTCGCCCGAACTCCTCGGCGCGATCACTGGCATAGCCGTCCCGGTCGTACTCGTAGATGTAGTCGCCCAGGTGGACCACCGCGTCAACCTCGCGCCCGGCGATCTCACGGTATACGTTGAAGAACCCCGCGGGGTAGTTGGAGCAGGAGACCACGGCCAGGCTGACACTGGCCACGGCACCGTTGGGCAGGGTGCGGGTTCGCCCGGTCGGCGACACCGTGTCCCCGACCAGGAAACGGTACCAGTACAAAGTACCGGCATCCAGCCCCTGTACGTCCACTTTGGCCGTGTAGTCCACCTCGCCAGTGGTGGTACCCTCGCCGCTGGCGATGACCGAGGTGAAATTCTCGTCGGTCGCGACCTCCCAGCGAATCCGCACCAGTCCGTCGACTACCGGCGTTGCCCGGGTCCAGATGATGACCGCATTCTCCAGTGGGTCTCCCGATGCCACGCCGTGCTCGAAGCTCGCCGCTACGCCCGGATCTTCGCCAGGGTCCTCGCCCGTGCGTGAATCGCTGCTGTCTGAGCAACCCAGCAGGTTGCCGCCGATAAGCGGCAGCAGGCTGCCGGCAGCCAGGCCGCGCAGTAGCCGGCGCCTTCCGATACATACCGGGGGTTTATTGGCCTGTGTCATCCGTTTGCTCCTTATTTATGATCGGGGCGCTGAATCCGGCGGCATGAGCGAATCCCGGCGCCTTCATCATGCCGGGCCGGCAACGCGCGAAACGAAATGTATCGACATCCAGTGCCAGCAGCATCGGGTCGATCGCGCAATTTAGAGTGAGGGACGCGTACAATCGACCGCCTGGGGGCCGCGGGTGGCTCGCCGTGTGTCACTGATGTCAATTCGCCCCGGCAGAACGTACCGGGCAGTGTAGTACAGCCCGCTGCCGATTGCGTTGCGGGCCTCTTGCCGCACTCAGCCCTCGTGTTCAGAAATTGAGCGAAAACCGGGCACCGCCGGCGTCGCTGGCGCTCACCGTCACAGTGCCCCCGTGGGCCAGCATGACCTGCCGGGTAAGCGCCAGGCCGACTCCTGAACCGTCCTTGCGCGTGGTAAAGAAGGGCACGAAGATACTGGCCCTGAGGTCCTCGGGCACACCGGGGCCGTTATCGCTGACTTCGATGGTGACACGACCCCGGCGACTGAGGCGTCCGCGCAGGACCACCGCGGCGTCCCCGCGACCCGCGAGGGCCTGGGCTGCATTGCGCAACAGGTTTAGCAGCACCTGTTCCAGCATGTCCGGGTCGGCGTTGACCTCGAGACTCGCCGGGTCAACATAGACTTTCAGTTGCACTGGTTCAGCCCGCCACTCGCTGGCGACCAGGTTCTCGACCCTGCGAAACAAGGGTTCCAGGCGCACGGTGGACTTCTCAGCCCGGGGCAGGTGGGTCAGTTCGCGGTAGGCCTGGACGAAATGCATCAGGCCATCCGAGCGCCGCGCGACCGTCTCCACGGCGTTCTTGACGTCGGCGAAGTCCGCGGCCGCCTGTTCGGGGTCAGTCAGCGCGGCGACGGCATCGTCAACCAGCGTGGACGCCGTGCGCGCCAGTGACGCCACTGGTGTGATGCTGTTCATGATCTCGTGGGTGAGCACTCTCACCAGGTCCTGCCAGGCCTGCAATTGCGCGCCGTCCAGCTCGCTCTGGATATTCTGCAGGCTGAGCAGTTTTTCCGGGCCGGTCGGCGTGACGATTTCGGTGGCAGACACCAGTACGCGCTGGGTCAGGTCGTCGACGGACAGCACCACCAGGCAGCGTTCCCCCGGGGCCAGACGGCCCAGAGCGGTGGGCAGGTCGGCACCGAAGGCGGCCAGGTCCTGCTTCCGGTTGACCGTGTGGCCGCCGAACAGACGGCGCGCGGCGTTGTTGCGCAAGATGATGCGGCTATCCGGGAACAGGGAAACAAGGGGCACCGGCACCTGTTCAGTGAGCGCCTGCAGGTGACGCAGGCTCGCTTCCTGTTCCGATCGCGAGTGCTGGAACCCGGCGATCGCCGCGGATAAGGCCTCCCCAAGCTCGGTGAATCCGGTGCCGAGGTGGGGCATCTGGAAACGCTGGCCAAAGTCGGCATAACGCAGGGCCTCCGCGAAGCGGGTAACCTCCGCGTTGGTGCGCTGCACGAAACGCAGCAATGCGAACAGCAGGGCGATCGACGCCACGGCCACCAGCGCCGTCAGCACCGGAGCTTCGTGGAAAACCAGCAGGTAGGCGAGCGCGGCCAGCGACGCTGTGAGCAGCACCGCGCGCAGCGACAGTTGGGTCGCGAAGTCCTTAAAGACCATGCTTCTCCATGCGCCTGTACAGCGCGGCGCGGGTCAGTCCCAGCGCCTTGGCGGTATGGGATATGTTGTAGCGGTGTTGCTCCAGTGCTGACTGGATCGTGCGTCGCTCGATGCGTTCGAGGTTCAGGTCGTCGTCGGCCGGGTCGAGCGACCCGTCACCCGCCCATGCGGCCACCCCGGCCATGCGATCGGTTGGTTGTGGGACGGTCGATGGAGTGGAGGCCGGGGACGCCGTTCCCGGGCCTTCAGCGCCCGTTTGCACGGCGCCCGTTTGCACGGTACCCGCTGCACCGCGCCAGCCAACTGCAGGTCAACGGCCTCGATGCGGCTGCCCGTCGACATGATCACCGCCCGTTCCACCGCGTGCCGCAGGGCGCGGACATTGCCCGGCCAGTTGTACTCGGTCATTGCCTGCATCGCGCCCTCCGAAAACTCCCCGGGTTCTCGCCCGTACTTGCGCATATAATGCTCGAGGTAGTGCCGGGCAATGACCTCGATGTCCTCCCGCCTCGCGCGCAGGGGGGGTATCAACAGTTCTACCGTGTTGAGGCGAAACAGCAGGTCCTGGCGGAAACGGCTCTCCTGCATGAGCTGTTCCCGAGACAGGTTGGTGGCCGAGATTAGCCGGACATCAATCGACACCGGCTGGTTGCTGCCCAGCGGCGTGACCTCGCGCTGTTCCAGCACGGTAAGCAGTTTCGCCTGCAGATGCAGCGGAAGATTGCCGATTTCATCGAGAAACAGGGTCCCGCCGCTGGCTGCTTCGAGCCGACCCACCCGGTCCCGGTCGGCACCGGTAAAGGCGCCTTTGCGGTGCCCGAACAACTCCGATTCGAACAATCCCTCGGCGACCGCGCCGAGATCGACCGCCATGAACACCTCATTCTCCCGTCGGCTCTGCTGGTGGATGCGACGGGCGAGCAACTCCTTGCCGGTCCCGTTTTCGCCGATTATCAGTACGTTGGCGTCCGTCGGCGCGGTGCGCTCCACCATGGAAAGAAGATGGGTCATGATCGCTGAATCGCCCAGCAGTGCCTGCCCAGGTGTGGCACTGGCGGCGGCGAGCGCCTGGTGGCGGCGTTTCAGTGTCTGCGCTTCCTTGCGCGTGGTGTGCAGTCGCGAAGCCGACTTCAGCGTCGCCACCACGCGGTCGTTTTCCCAGGGCTTGGCGATGAAGTCGGTTGCGCCGCGCTTTATTGCCTCAACTGCGAGCGGTACATCCCCGTGCGCGGTAATCATCACCACGGCAGCATCCGGATCGCGTTCTAGAATCCGCTTGAGCCAGTAGAAGCCCTCCTTGCCGCTGCTGTCGCCCGGCGAGAAATTCATGTCCAGCAGAATCACGGTGAAGCGGTCGCTCGCCAGCAGGGCGGGCAACTGTCCCGGGTCGGCACAGGTCTCAATCCGGTCGAAATGCCGTTTCAGCATCAGTTTACCGG
This sequence comes from uncultured Gammaproteobacteria bacterium, assembly GCA_963840725.1. Taxonomy (GTDB): domain Bacteria; phylum Pseudomonadota; class Gammaproteobacteria; order Pseudomonadales; family Halieaceae; genus CAVWDU01. Next base: position 203,807 of record CAWIZY010000009.1, read on the forward strand.
CGACCAGGATGTCTGCGTCGTCGTCAACAATCAGGATACTGTCTTCGCTCACCGTCTGTTGCCATCCGCTGGTCGCGCACACGCCACTGTCCACAATCGTACAGTGACTGTTCGATTTCGTACATTCTGCGCCGCGCCCTACCATGCGCTGAAACACTTAGCCCAATAAAAACAGTGGGTTAGAAATTGGCATCAAACTTGCTCCATTGCCTGTGAGTGCCTGCTGAGCGGGTGTTCACAACGACCCCGGGGAGGCGACAGAGGCTGATGGGCAGCGTGAGAGCAGTGGAACCGGCCAATACTGCGGCCGCAGCGACGCGGGTGCATTCGGGCGCTGAAATGGATCGCCCGGTCAGCCGTCGGGGCTTGCCCTGGCGGGGGCTACTGATTGCCGTCGTGGTCACCGCGCTGGTCGCTGTGGCCTGGCTGATTGTATCCCGTGCGGCACAGCGCAGCCTCGTCGTCGCCGAGAACCGGCTGGTGATCGCCGAGGTGCGCTCCGGCATTTTCGAGGACGCAACGCCGATCCGCGGGCGAGTCGCGCCGATCCAGACCGTGTACCTCGACGCCGTCAAGGGCGGCCGGGTGGAGCAGGTGCTGATAGAAGATGGCGCCACGGTTGAAGCGGGCCAGCCCATTGTGCGCCTTTCCAATGCCGATTTGCAGCTCAGCGTCATGAACACCGAGTCCCGGGTGATGGAGCAACTCAACACCATGCGCGACCAGGAGTTGAGGCTTGAGCAGAATCGGCTGGGTCATAAGCAGACGCTGATCGAGGTGGACTACCAGATTCGTCGCTTGCAACGGGAAATCGAGCGCCGGCAGGAACTGTTGGCCAACGGTCACGCCTCTCAGTCCGATTACGAAAATCTGAATGACGAATTGGCCTACTACCGTGCCAGACGCGCGCTGACGTTGGAGAGCCAGTCCTCGGATGAGCGCCTGATGAAGAGTCAGCTGGACTTTTACAAAAATAACGCATCCATGATGGAGCACAACCTGACGTTCGCCCGCAAAAGCCTGGACGAACTCGACGTCCGCGCACCGGTGGGCGGCAAGCTGTCCGGTTTCGATCTTGCCGTCGGGCAGACGGTCGCGCCCGGTGCCCGCATCGGCCAGATCGACAACGCCGATGCGTTCAAGTTGGTGGCCAATATCGATGAGTTTTACCTGTCGCGCGTGGACCTCGACCAGATGGCGGAATTCGAGCACCGCGGGCGCTCTCGCCAGCTCAAGGTGGCAAAAATATATCCCAACGTGGAAGCGGGGCAGTTCGAGATCGACCTGCAGTTTGAGGGTGAGGCGCCCGATGCTCTGCGCCGCGGCCAGACCCTGCAGGCCAAGTTGACCCTGGGGGACGCGAGCGAAGCCGTTCTCGTCCCGCGGGGCAGCTTTTACCAGGACACAGGCGGCCAGTGGATTTTCGTCGTCAGCCCCGACCAGGGCCAGGCAATCAGGCGGGTGGTGACGCTGGGTCGGAGAAACAGCGATTACATCGAAGTACTGGACGGACTGGAACCGGGCGAGCGGGTCATCGTCTCGCCCTACACCGGATTTCAGGACATGGATCGCCTGGAACTCGATTCGACTGACAATTGAGCAACACACCGATTGAGGAGAAACGGCATGCTGAAACTGAATGAGCTGACCAAGATCTACCGCACACGGGAAGTGGAGACCGTGGCGCTGGACAGTATCAACGTCGCCATCGACTCCGGCGAGTTTGTCGCGGTCATGGGACCTTCCGGCTGCGGCAAATCGACGTTGCTCAATGTCATCGGAATGCTGGACAGCCCCGACGCGGGCGAATACCGGTTCATGGATGAGGATGTCTCAGGCCTCGGTGAACGCAGGCTCAGCCAGATTCGCAAGCGCCACATCGGTTTCATATTCCAGAATTTTAACCTCATCGACGAGCTGACCGTGCGCGAGAATATCGAGCTGGCGCTGTTGTACCACGGCATCAGTCGGGCAGAACGCAGGCAGCGGGTCGAACAGGTCATGGACAAGGTCGGCATTGCGCACCGGGCGGGCCACCGTCCGAGTCAGCTGTCCGGCGGCCAGCAGCAACGCGTCGCGGTTGCGCGCGCCGTGGTCGGGGACCAGCAGTTGATCCTCGCCGATGAGCCCACCGGCAATCTCGACAGCGTCCACGGCCAGGAAGTCATGGGCATTCTCCAGGCCCTGAACCGTGAGGGCACGACCATTGTCATGGTCACGCACTCCGCCGCACACGCCGACTGCGCCCGGCGCACGATCAACCTGTTCGACGGCAAGGTGGTCACCCAAAGCCTGCGCGCGGCCTGATTCAGCCTCCACCAATTTCAACGGGATTTCCGCATGCTGTTTAACTATTTCAAACTTGCCCTGCGCAACCTGTCGAAGAACCGGGTCTACGCCGTAATCAACATCGTCGGGCTGGCACTCGGGCTCACCGTGTTTCTGTTCGGCAACCTGCTGGCAGGTTACGAGCGCAGTCATGACCACATGTTCGTCAACCGCGATCGTATCTTTACCGGCGGTAGCATCTTTTCCCCGGATGCCGAGATCGGCGTGGCAGAGTTAGACAGCATGTACACGGCCATGGCACCCCTGGTCCGCGCCGAACTCGATGCGGTCGAGGCCGTTGCACGATCAAAGCACCAGGAGTTCCTGGTGACGGTTGGTGCGGACAGTTTTTACCAGGACGTCGGCTTCGCAGACCCCGACTTCACCCGCATCTTCGACCTGGAGCTTGTCGCCGGTGAACGCCATGCGCTCGATGACCCGAGCAGCGTCATCTTGACCCGCTCTCTGGCGGAGAAATTGTTCGGCCACACCGATGTTGTCGGCATGAACCTGGAGCTGGACCACGCCCACCTGTTCACCGTTGCAGCCGTGATTGAAGACCTGCCCGCGGACAGTCACTTCGTGTCGCGCGTGCTGGGTACCAAAACCGAGCTGTTTGCCCCGTGGCGGGCACTGGAGCAGCTCAGCGACTACAACTGGGACGAGGACTGGGGCAACCTGTCCATGGGTGAACTCACCTATATGCTGCTCGAACCGGGTCGCGATATAGCCTGGCTGGATGAACGGCTCAACGGTATTTACACGCGTCACGGGCCCGAGGACCAGCGCGAATTCATCCCAGCCCTGAGAGCGCGTCCGCTGGTAGAGGCCAACACCATGATCTGGGATGCTATGGGTCTCCCGGTCATTGATTCAGTGCGCCTGCTGGGGCTGATGGTGTTGATCATCGCCTGCGTCAACTATACCAACCTGGCCATCGCGCAGAGCTTCGGGCGCGTCCGGGAGGTCGGGCTGCGCAAGGCCTTCGGCGCAAGTCGCGGGCAGTTGCTGGTGCAATTCCTCACCGAGAGCATCACCACCACCTTGCTGGCATTGTTGCTGGCGCTGGCCAGCCTGGAAGTACTGATTCCTTTGTTCAACCAGTGGTCCGGCAAGGTGCTGTCACTGAACTATGCTGAGATCCTGCCGTTCCTGGCGCTGACCGCGGTGGCGGTGGGCGTTCTAGCGGGCGCTTATCCCGCTTTGATGAGCACCCGCTTCAGTCCTATCGACAGTCTTCGCAATTCGGTGCAACACGGTGTCGGTGGCAGCCGTTTTCGCAGCGCTATGATCGGGGTACAGTTTGCGTTGTCGATCTTCATGCTCTCCGTGGTGCTGGTGGTCTTTTTCCAGAACCGGATGGTGGAACGGTCCAGTGACATCTTCCCGAAGTCACAGATCGTGTTGCTGGAACGGGTGGGCGTAGACGACATCCGGCGCCGTCACGACACTTTGCGGGAGGAATTGCTACGCCTCCCGGGGGTCAGCAGTGTTACGTTTTCGAGCCAGGTGCCTTTCCAGCAGAGCAACAGCTCCAACGGTGTCAGCCGCACCCAGGGCGACGAAGCGAACGCCGTGACCTTGCAGGGCGTTTCTATTGACGTGGGATTTCTCGAGACCTATGACATTCCGCTGCTCGCGGGTCGCGCGTTGGGGCGCGGGGCGGACAACGATATCCGCGATAGCGAATCACGGCAGGTAAACGTGGTTTTGAATGAACTGGCGACACAAAACCTTGGTTTCGCTTCCGCGCAGGCGGCGATCGGTGGCACCTACTTCAGCCTGCCGGATGAAAACGACGAAAATCCCGAAGCCGTGGCGTTCACCGTCGTAGGCGTCGTCCCCGATCAGAATTTTCTCGGCCTGCACAACAAGATCAAACCGATGGCGTTCTCTATCGAGCCCGAGGATAATCGAGTCGCCTCGGTGCGGGTCAACGGCCGTGACCTCCCCGGGACCCTGAGCGCAATCGAGCGGGTCTGGGAACGCATCAACCCGGACTACCCGATACAGCAGAGCTTTCTCGACGACCAGTTCAACGACGTCTACGTGATTTTCCGGACCATCAACCGGATTCTCGCCGGATTTGCCATCATGGCGTTGTCACTGGCACTTATCGGCCTGTTCGGGTTGTCGGCCTACATGGCGCAGCGCCGCACCCGGGAGATTGGCATCCGCAAGGTGCTCGGGGCGCCCGTCAGCCACATCGTTCGCCTGCTGGTGTGGCAGTTCTCGTTGCCGGTGCTATGGTCACTACTGGCAGCGATTCCGCTCGCTTACCTGGCGTCCTCAGGTACCTCGCATTTTTCCACGAGCGTATCTCCTACCTGCCGCTGGTCATACTGCTGGCGGGCGCGATGGCGCTGGTGATTGCCTGGCTGATCGTTTCGGTGCATGCAACGCGCATCGCGACGGCAAGCCCGATCGCGTCACTGCGCTACGAGTAGGCCGTGGGGCCAAACTGACACATGTCTGGCATTGCGTTCTGCCGCCAGACGGCTAAGCAGTAGGGTCAACCACGCCTTCACCGGCATCTGGTCCGAGCACCCTGCGCGCCGTGTGCCAGGCCACCCTCACGACGAAAATCGGTAAGTGAAGAGGCTAGCGGGGTCGTTACTGCTCCCCGCTCGACACCATGACCTCGTCCGCGCCCACCACCGTTTCGCCAGTGGGAGCTGCGGCCGTAATCGGCCAGCGGGCCTCGAGCAGACGTTTGCGCGGGATCTTCACCACGTTGACCGCGTTGCCCTGGTTGCCACCGAGAACGTGAAAATGATCCCGGTCTTCGCCATGGTAGAAGCCGACGTGACCCTGCCAGCCGGCCCGCCGGTGGCGCCAGAACACCAGCACTGCACCCACCTGGGGTTCGCACTCTTCACCGAAGCGGGACCAGTTGCGCGCGGCCAGGGGGTTCGCTGGCAGGGGTTCGTCACCCAGTGCCGAGCCGATGCAGTGACCGACGAAGAGGCCGCACCAGGGTATGTCGTCGTCCTTGTAATCGATATCGATCACATCGCCGAGGTCGACCACCGCCGGGTTGGAGACTTCGCGTCGGGGATCTTCGGCGAGCCCGATCAACTGCAGGGCGTGATCGAACCAGGGGCGCGTGTCGAACGCCGGCGTGGCCCCGGCGGTAGCCTCCCCGAACAGGGCGGCGTGGGTCATGGGCCCGACGATCCCATCCGCAACCAGCTCCTTGCTTTCCTGGAAGCGCTTGATGGCGTTCACTGTATTGCGCCCGCGAATGCCGTCCAGCGGGCCCGGGTTGTAACCGAGTTTGGCCAGTCTGCGTTGAATTCGTTTCCAGTCTTCGTTGGTCATGCCGAGTACCTCCAGTGGGTGGCTGATATCAGCATAGACGTGATGGGATGGTCGTGGTGGCGTGCTCGCGGCAGAGCAGACCCAGGGCAAGGGGGTGATCGGCTCTTCTCGTCATCGTGTGCGAGAGCCAGGATTCTGTCCCGTATCTGTCCAGCTTTATCGGACAAGACGCCCTGATTCTGAAAATGAGCACGATAGCCCTACAGATTCCCCACAGTCTCTACTCAAGCTAGCCAGGAACATGTCGCGCGAACCAGCCCTCCGCAAACCGGCTACCGCAATTCAAATGGACAGCACTACGAGCACAGCCTATAGTCAGCGTCCCGCTAGCGCCGTCAAGAGCCTCAAGGCTAACTGGCAGCAGCTTTAGCGATTCGGGCAAGGCGCAGCTGATACCGCGCCAACCCCATTCTCAATACATTTCAGAGGGTTTTCAATCGATGAAATCATTTTCAACAGGCGTGCGGTCCGCGGTAGCGGTTGCTGCGATGGCTAGCCTCGGTCTGCAGGTTCAAGCCGAGGTAGAAGAGGACAGCTCCGCCGCATTCGAGAGAGCAAACGCAGAGATGGGCGCGGCAATGGGTTTGCCTTCAGCAGAATCTACGGTAACAGTCCATGCGAATGGCATGACCAGCGCACGCATGGGGCTGGAAGCCATGAAGATGCTGGTAGTGCGTCAGAATGCGGACGGCAGCTTCTCTTATGAGCACGCGGGGTCCGAGAGCGAAGCCCAGGCGTTCATACATAGCCAGAATGCCGCCCGACAGGAGGAGCAGTAATCATGCCAGTGAATAAAATGCTAGCGCGCGCATCCGCATTTCTGGGTGCCGCTACCCTGACGGTTGCAGCCCATGCGGCCGAGGTCGTGCTCGTCAACACCGATCCACCGGGTTCTGGACTGAACGATCCGACACCCGTTGAGCCTCTTCCCGACAATCCGGGGACTACAGTTGGAGAGCAGCGTTTCAATGCTTTTCAGGCAGGCGCCGACAAGTGGGGAGCGACGCTGCAGAGTGACGTTCCGATCTTCGTCGCCGCGTCGTTCTCGCCGCGCCCATGCACCGCTACCGGCGGCGTACTGGCCAGTGCGGGCCCGACCGCCGTCTTTTCCGATTTTCCCGGGGCCGAGAAGGCTGACACCTGGTATGTCGGCGCCCTCGCTGACTCACTGAACGGCGCAGACCTGGATCCAGGTTTTATTGATGCAGTCGCGTTCTTCAACTCCGAACTGGGAACCCCGGGCTGCCTTGAGAACTCAGGCTGGTATTACGGCCTGGACGGCAACCAAGCAGCGAACGAGATCGATTTTCTCGCGGTCGTGACACATGAACTGGCGCATGGCCTTGGATTTCTCGAGCTCGTAAGCGAATCTACCGGAGCCTTGTTCATTGGTCGCCAGGACATCTACTCGACCTTCATGTTCGACACCAACCAGGGCAAATTCTTCAGCGAGATGACCGACGCGGAACGCCTGCAGGCGCAGGTCTCCGGTGGCGCTCTTGTTTGGACCGGCGAGAACGTGACCGCGCAGGCGCCAGAAGTGCTTGGGCCGCGCCCGTCGATTCAGATTTTGCGACCCAAGGCACTCAAGGGCTTCCTCGATGCGCAGCAGGCCAGCTTCGGACCACCGCTGGTAGTCAACGGTGGCATGACGGGGCAGGTGGCCCTGGCTGACGACGGCGTTGCTATCGGCACGGACGCCTGTGAGCCCATCACGGATCGCTCACTGCGCGGCAAGATTGCGCTGATCGATCGTGGCGGCTGTGCGTTCACCACGAAGGTTCTGAATGCCCAGGCCGCAGGCGCCAAGGGCGCTATCGTGGCGAACAACCAGCCTGGCGGCCCGGCGCCCATGGGCGGCTTCAGCCCCTTCGTGACCATTCCCTCTGTGGGCATTACGCTTGCGCAGGGTGATGCGATCAAGGACGCGGGCAAGGTCAATCTCAAGCTGATTCTCAATCCGGACAAGCTCGCCGGGGCGAACGATGACGGGCAGGTTCTGCTGTACGCACCGAACCCGGTACAGCCCGGATCGTCGAAGTCGCACTTCGATACGTCGGCGGAGCCGAGCCTGCTGATGGAACCCTCCATCACCGCCGGGCTGGACGCAGCAAACGATATCGACCTGACGCCGGCGCTGTTCGATGATATCGGCTGGGTACTGCAGTAGTGAAGAATAAGCGCGCCGCGTAAGACCGGCGCACCTGTCGAAAGATTTCGACGAGCCCGGCCTCTGCGCCGGGCTTTTTTTTTGCGTTGAATGCGCGCTTCAGACTCAGCTATTGGTGCTGGGCATACCCAGCCGGCTCGCTAAGCGTCAAGGCACCTCTGAATAATGGCAATCGCGCACTCGACGTTGCCACTTTTCGACAGGCAACCAGCCTGCCTTCAGAGCGGCGCCTTGATTGCCTATTTGCCTGAAAGCCTGAGCGTATTGCCATTATTCAGAGGTGCCTTAAATATTTGAGAGGCTTCCAGACTACAATCGCAACGTAAACCTGCCGGTGGTGCCGAATGGGTGTCGATACGTAATGACCGTTTGACTTTTCAGCGCGCGCACTCTAAATACGCTCGGTAGGACAGCTGCGTGGATGTAACGCGATCACATGAATTCGCCTGACCTCGGCTATTTCCTCGGCTTGCCTGCCTGGAATTTTCCGGGCTGGCAGGGGCGCTATTTCCCCCGACCGGGGCGCGAGGAAACATCCCTGCAACACTACGCACGGGTGTTCAATACGGTCGAGGGCAACACCACCTTCTACCAGATTCCGGGCCCGGAGACGATCACGCGCTGGGGCGAGGCGGTCGCCGGCACCGGCTTCCGATTCAGTTTCAAGCTGCCGCGTAGCGTGACCCATCAGCGGCAAGCCAGCCTCACCGACCTTAAGGCGTTTCTGCGGGCGGTGGCGCCGCTGGAGGCGCACATGGGCCCGCTGCTGGTTCAGTGCCCGGCCAGTCTCGGGCCAGCCGGGTTGCCCGAACTGGAAGCGCTCATCAACCGCTTGCCGACCGCCTGGCCGAAGGCCGTCGAGGTCCGGCATCCCGCGTTTTTCCAGCGGCCGGATTTACTCGAATCGCTGCTGGAACGCACCGGTGCAGCGCGGGTCATGTTTGACAGCAGGCCTATCTACCAGGGCGATGGCGGGCATCCGGAAGTGCTGGCCGCGCGCCACAAGAAACCGGATGTGCCGTTGCTCGATACCGTTTACGGCGGCCTGGTCTACGCCCGTGTGGTTCTGCACCCCGACCCCGACAGCAACGCCCGCTTTGTGACGCAGTGGCTCGAGCGGGTGAAGGGCTACCTCTCCGCCGGTCACTCGGTCTACTTTATGATGCACTGCCCCAACAACCTGCATTGCCCGGTCTACGCCGCTGAGTTTCACGGGGCACTTGCATCGCGCTGTGCCGGGCTTGCCGCGCTGCCACCGTGGCCTTTACCTCAACAGCAGCCCCTGTTCTGATGGCCTGACCCGGCCTTCGGACGTTCGCCTGCCAGGATGATGCGCGTGACGAACCCCCGGGGCATTGCCGGCCGGTCGGGTCTGTGCTCATATGACAGGGTAAATCACCTGAGGAGCGCGCGCAGGGCGCTGCCGGCAGGTGGCGTCAGCGCCAGCCGGTCAGAAGGGGATGTCCGAATCGTCATCGTCGGGCGGCAGGCCCGGGTCCTGTGCCCACCCGCCCGGGTCGCCACCACTGCTGCCGCCGTCGTCAACCACGACGCGCCAGCCCTGCAGATTGTTGAAGTAGCGGCCGTTGTATTCGCGGCCGCGGATATCGAAGGTCACGGTGACCTGCTGGCCCGGCTCCAGGTTGTCGAGCAGGCTCACCTTGTCCTGTACGAATTCAAGGTTGATTTCCTGGGGGTACCGCCCGTCGTCGACCACGACGACCATTTCCCGTTTGGTGAACCCGCTGTCGAAGGTTCTGGGGTCCTGCAGCAGTTTGATCTTGCCGGTCAGTTCGTAGGCCAAGGCGTCAATCCTCCGTGTCGTTATGCCGCCCCGGGGGTCGGGGGCGGATTTCAGCCCGTCAGTGTGCCACGGCAACGAGCCCGGGTACAAAGCCTCGGTGAGACGGGATAAGCCCACCCGACGGCCAGGCGTCAGCCGGCGAGGGGAGGGTGGCGACGCGCTGTGTTATGGTAGCGGCGAATTAAATCCAGCCAGGAAAGGACCGATGGACAAGCAACTGGCCGAGCTGAAGCGGCGGCTATCCAACGACGCGGACAGCGACGAGGCCGCGGCACTGATTCCCGCCGCGACCGTAGTGCTACTGCGCGACGGCGAGGAGGGCCTCGAAACCCTGATGTTGCGCAAAAACTCGAAGATTGCATTTGCCGGAATGTGGGTATTCCCAGGCGGGCGCATCGACGCAACCGATGGCGACGACAAGGAGACGATGGAGACTCGGGCCAGGCGGGCCGCTGTGCGCGAGGCGGAAGAGGAGTGTGGACTGTGCGTGGCGCCGCAGCGCATGGCCTGGTTTTCTCACTGGACGCCGCCCGCGCTGGGGAACCGCCGGTTCGCCACCTGGTTCTTCGCCGCGCCCGCGCCGCCGGGCGAGGTGTGCGTGGACCAGGGCGAAATCACCGAAAGCCAGTGGATCGCCCCCGGCGAAGCGCTGGCGCGGCACACCCGAGGTGAGATCGAACTGGTGCCGCCGACCTATGTGACGCTGCACTACCTCAGCGCGCACAGGACGGTGGACGAGGCGCTGGCAGCCCTGGACCTGCAGACGCCGCGATACTATGCCACCCGCATCGGTAAGAGCGGGGACGACCTTGTCGCGATGTGGGCGGGCGATGCGGGCTACGAAACTTCCGACCCGGATGTGCCTGGCCCCAGGCATCGATTGCAGATGGGGGCCGGGGGATTTCGGTTTGACGATTCGGGGGCTGAAGAACCGGCGGCTTCGTAATCAAGGCGCTGGTCATTATACGCTCATCACCGTATCACCCGGCGAATGAGTCCCGCCCGGGGGCGATGTGGTGGCGCCCGGCGATGGGCGCCCGGCGAGGGGCGCCCATCATGCAGTGCCGTCGCGGGTTCGCTATCCGGCTCTTGCATGCGAGGCCGACCGCCTGGCTCGCGATTTCTTACCACACCACCCCAGATATTGCGCCCGGCACAAGTACATGAAGAAGACCGATTTGCCCAGCAAGACCTGCCCCGTGTGCCAGCGCGATTTCACCTGGCGGCGCAAGTGGCGGCGGGACTGGGACAGCGTGCGCTACTGCTCGGAACGTTGCCGGCGCCAACGACGATCGACGTCTTCGCCCGGTGATCAAGCGAAGTAGTGCGACGTCGCTTCCAAAATTTTCGCGGGGCGATTGCCAGAGTGTAATGCACATCATGCCGCCGGAAAACGCGCGGCCTAAAATGGGGCGAGGCCCGCCTCCCGTGTGGTACATCATCATTCACGGCGTTACCATCGTGATCTGTGGTCACCAGTGAATCCAGAGGATGCTATGGCAGTCACACAATCGGGCAGGGCATGGCCGGAACCGCGTGAGTAAGGTAGCGGCGAGGGTGGCGGCGCTTGCCTGATGCCCGCGTAATTTTTTCTGACTCCGTGTTCCAGCGCGAGCTGGCGGCCGCCGCGTCAGAGATGGAGAAGACGCCCGCGAAGGCTTCGCGCTATGCCCGGAAATGCCTGCGAGAGATCGAGGCCGATCCCCGGGAGGCGTGGATGCGTCCCGCCGCGCACCTCGGGCGGTTTGTCTACACGCGCAGTTATGCACGGGAACTCGACGTCAATCTCGACGCGCTGGACCGGCTGCGCGCCTTGTCAGAGGACCACCTGTTGTTGTTCCTGTGGTCGCACAAGTCGCACATGCACAGCTTTGTCTTCCTGCTTTCGCTGTACGATAACGACTTCCGGCCCACGCCGCTGATCTTCGCCGGGCTGAACATGAACTTCCTGGGCTTTGGTAGCCTGGCCCGGCGCATTGGGGCGATCTTCCTGCGTCGCAGTTTCAATGACGATCCAATCTACAAGCTTGTTTTCCGCAGCTATATCGATTTCCTGGTCGCCAATCGCATACCGTTGTCCTGGTCTATTGAGGGCACACGCTCGCGCAATGTTTGCGGAACTCCAGGCCGAGCTGGCAGCCAGTCGGACCTGGCCGCCCGATGAAAAGTCGCAGGCGAGCGCGAGACTAAGCAAAAAACCGGCCCGGCCGTACAAAGCGGCCGACGATCAGTCCAGCGTGGCGCTCACGGTAAACTGGCCGCCACCCCGATAGGCGCGAACCATGACATAGTAATCGCCGGGGGGTACCGGCTCGATACGCAGCTTCTCGCTGGCTGAGCTGGTGTAGCCGCGATAGTCATACTCCTCAGTGGTCGGTGGCGCCCCGCGGCGGACGTAGAGATCGAAATCCGCATCCTGGGGACCGTCGAGGGCCACAGTCAGTGCGCTGCCGACGGTGAGCCGATAGGTCACCGTGGATTCGCTCTCGGCGAGCCGGCCGGAAAGCGTCTGGCCAATAGCGAGTGGCTGTTCGTCCCGGCGATCCAGCAGGTCGACCAGCGCGTCTACATCGATCACCCCGTAGCCGTGGTCGTAGTCGAAGCCCTGTGCCCCGAGATCGTTGGCGGAGCGGCGGATCAAGTTGCGCAGCTGGGCCGGCGATAACGCGGCCGCAGGGTAGCGACTGCGCACGGCAGCAACGACACCCGCGGCCACCGGGCAGGCCGCCGACGTCCCGCCGTCGACGTCGTTCGGATAGACCCCCGAGCCGGAAAAATGCGTGTAGGCGGCGATGTCCGGTTTGTCGGGCGTCAACCGGCCGGGACCCTGGGTGGAATAGCCCAGCCGCACGTCATCGACCGTTACCCCGGCCACACACAGCACACTGGCGCTGCTGTTGGCGCCGAAGATTCCCTCGCTGGTGGCGCCCTCGCAGCGCGAGTCCGCGCACTCGGCCCCGCAGTTCCCTGCCGCGAACAGAATATCGGCCCCGGCATCCTCCAGGCTTTCCACGACGATGTTGAATGGGTGGTCGGGGTTGTCGCTGTAGTTGCCGGGATGGCCGACGTCGAAGTCCCACGAGGGATGGAACATCCCCCAGCTGTTGTTGACCACGAGGGCCGGTGGCGGGTCATCCCCGGTCATGATCTCGAGCAGCCGGCTGAATGCGCGCACGGCGTCACTGAGGAAACCGTCCATCGCCGAGCCGCCCTGCGCCTGGGAGCGCAGCAGGGCGTAATCCAGCAGGGTGGTTTGCGGCGCGCTGATGCCGACATCGAACGCGCACATGGTGCCGTGGCCGACGGGCATTGCGCCAGGTACCGGCCCGGCGACGGGTGACCAGCTGCGTTCGGCATCGAACAGTGGTGACTGCCCACGCCCGGCCAGGTGTTCGAGATTGACGCCGGTGTCGACGATCGCCGTGAGCACGTCGCTGCCGTCCATGCCACGGTTGTGCAGGGTGGCGACCGCCAGCCGGTTGGCGACGTCGTTGTGGTCGCCCACGGGTCCTGGCGGGCAGACGGCAAAGTGGCTGATCAGCGGGTCGGCGAACACGCCGAGGCAGTCGGGATCTGCGTCCATCGTGGTGATCAGTCGCTCCAGCCCTTCATCGTCTTCGACCTCGCCGCGCAACAGGTAGGTGGATGCCTCGGGGGAGGTGTCGAAGGTGAAGAGACGGCCGACCTCGGTTGCCGCCACTGAGCGGCGGCGCTGTCGCGCAGGCACTTTCACCGGCGCGAAATCGGCATCGAGGCGAAATCCCTGCACGGCCTGTGCGCCCACGCTGGCCGCGCCGCCGCGAGTGACCATGTCGAGCTGGGGAGAGTGACGCATCTGTAGCAGAACGCGTATTTTTTCAGCCATGTCGTTTTACCTCCGCTCTGGGTTAGCGAGCCGCCGCCGGAGAGCCCGCTAATCCATTGTGGAAATTCGCACGTCGCCGTGCACGGCCGTGACGTGCGAATCCTGTAGCAAGCGGTTCCGGTCAAGGTCGCCGTCGACCCGGATCACATACAGGTTGCGCCTGGGACTGACGAGAACCAGGCCGTAATCCCGATCGACGGAAAGTTCCTTCAAAACGGGCAACGCACAGACGTACTCCAGCGTATTGTCCGGCGCAAGCAGTTCCAGTGTGATCAGACCCGGCATCGCGGCTCCTCCGCAACAGGTATAGACCGAAGGACAGATTCATGCAATCCGGGCGTTATACCATTAAAGAATATAGCGCTCCTATCCATGCCGGCGAATTGGCGCAATGAAGCGCCGGGCAGCGATTGTGCGGGCCCGCACAGGCGTGTATGTTAAGCGAATGAGGAAGCGGTGCAGTCTTGCCGAATCCCCTGTCCGGGGCGGTCTGGAAACGGGGCAGTACAGGTGGTGGCGCGCCTGCGTAGTCCTGCTCGCCATGGTGTGTGTGCCTCCGGTGCTGGCCGAAACCCCCACGTGCGTCTCGCCGCCGCCGCAGTCGGAGATCGGATCAATTCCGCTTTATCCCGTCGCAAGCGCATGAAGCGTTTGCCGAGCAGATACCCACCGGCACCCGAATCGGTACGATCCACGTGCGGCGGTTCCGCGTTTTCAATCCCGAGGATCCGCAGGAGTCCAACTGGCTATTCCGCTGGGCGAACGATTTCCACAGCCTGACCCGCGAGTGGGTTGTGCGCGACCAGCTCCTGTTGCAGGAGGGGGATGCGTACAACGTCGCGCGGGTGCGGGAGTCCGAGAGACTGCTGCGCAACCTCAAGTTCCTGTTCGATGCCACGGTGCGGCCATCGCGCTGGTGCGGGGATACCGTGGACCTCGAGGTGATTACCCGGGATATCTGGACCTTCTGGCCCACGGTGTCATTCACCCGCAGCGGCGGCGCCAACGATTATTCATTCGGGTTTCGCGACACCAATTTCCTCGGCACAGGCAAGCAGGTGCAGGTCCGCCACGAGAGCGATCTCGAGCGCAGCGGCAACACACTGGTCTATTCCGATCCCGCCGTGTTCGGGAGTCGCTGGCGCGTCCGGCTTGCGCTCACCGACAACGACGATGGCTACGACCGGGCGTTGCGCCTGAACCGCCCGTTTTTCTCGGTCTACGAGCAATGGTCGGCGGGGGCAGCTGTCGAGCAGCAATTGCTGGAGGAGAATATCTGGTTCCGGGGCGATGAGGTGGCCGAGTTCGACCACCAGCGCGAGCGCGTGCAGGCGCTGGGCGGATGGGCTTTGCACACGGAGGAGGCCAAACAGGTCGGTCGTTTGCGCTTTGGCTATATCTATGAAGAGCACGAGTTCGCGTTCAGCGATTCGGATATTCCACCGCCTGAGCTGCCGGAGGATCGCACAGTCAGCTACCCGTTCATCGGCTATGAATCGCTGGAGGACGAGTTTGCCGAGGTGCTCAATTTCAATTACCTGGGCAGAACTGAAGACCTCTACGTCGGCGAACGTTATCACATCAATGTGGGATGGTCGGACGACAGCCTGGGTGCCACCCGAGACCAGCTGGCGATCGACGGCAGTTACGGTAATACGTTGTTGATCACGAATGATCGCTGGTGGGTCGTTGACGCCTGGGTGAACGGCTTCTGGACCGTGGACGAGGAGGAGTTCGAGAACCTCTGGATCAGCGCCGAGACGCGTTACCTGCACCGCCAGTCTGAGAAATGGGCGGCGTTTGGCCGCTTTCGTGTCGATTACACCGACGGTCTCACCCTCGATAACCAGCTCACCCTGGGCGGTGATAACGGGCTTCGGGGATATGACCGCAACTACCAGACCGGTGATCGCTCCTTCGTGTTTAATCTCGAGCAGCGCTATTATTCCGACTGGCACCCGTTTCGCCTGGTGCGGGTTGGCCTGGCCGCGTTCCTGGATGTGGGGCGGGCGTGGTTCGACGACCGCGACAACGGCAGTAACGGCGGCACGCTGGCCAACGTGGGTATCGGCGTCCGCCTGAATTCGAGCCGGGCACAGAAGAGTTCAGTGGTCCATCTCGACCTGGCGTTTCCACTGGTTACGGATGACGACGTGGATGAGGTCCAGTTTCTGATCCGGGTGCGGGATACGTTTTAGCAGGGCTGGCCGCCATGTTTCACCGGCACTGCGACGCTGCAACCGCCGATTCACGCGGGTTTAACACATTACCTACAGGAGCTAACACTATGCAGGAACTGGCGATGGATGAATCGCTCAACGTGTTCGGTCTGGCGCTTGAACCCTGCGGCCAGTCGCCACTCACTGGTTTTTTTCGCGACGGGAGCTGCAACACCTGCGACCAGGACGGTGGGTCCCATACCATTTGTGTGGAGATATCGGCAGAGTTTCTGGCGTGTTCACGGGAACGAGGTAACGATCTGAGCAGTCCCGTCCCTGCGTTTGGGTTCCCCGGCCTTAACCCCGGCGATCGGTGGTGTGTGTGCGCGTCGCGGTGGTTGGAGGCCCATGAACAGGGTGCTGCGCCACCGGTATTCCTCCGTCGTACCCATCAACGGGCTCTGGAGATCGTTCCGCTGGACGTACTGCGTCGTTACGCGGCCGATCTGAACTAGCCTGGTCGCCCGCCGATTTTCGTGGCGAGGGTACCGCGGCGAGAGTGTGGGCAGGCCCCGGCAGGGCCAGCGCTCAGTAACGCCAGGTCAGCGACAACCGTGCCATGCGGGGTTCCAGCACGTGGTAGTGCTGATCCTCGACACCACCGGTGGGCTCGCCCGGCAGCCGCGACGCGTAGAAGTAGTCGATATCGTGGTCGTTGCTGTCAGTCAGGTTGAGGAAGTCCGCGTGCAGGTCCAGCTGCCGCCAGCGATACCCCAGCCTCAGGTTCATCGAACTGGTACTGTCGGACATGACGCTGCCGTCCTCGGTGAGGGGGCGTTCACCGAAATAGCGCCATCGCAGACTGCCGAACCAGCCCTCACCGTCATCGAAGCTGATGCCGGCCTGCAGCACGTGCTCCAGCGAACCCGGAATTTCGTCGCCCTCCGGGGCGCTTTCGCTGAATTTTGCGTCGGTCCAGGCGTACTCGAGGTCCAGGGTCCAGTCATCGAGAAGGTAATAGTAGAGTGTCAACTCTGCGCCGATGCGCTCGCTGGCTCGGGTGGCCTCGGTGTTTCCCGCATCCCCAACGAACAGCAGCTCGCTGTCGAGCTCCAGGTACCAGAACGCAGCGGACGCATTGAGTTTATCAGTCCAGAAAGCCCGGGCGCCAATTTCTCCGCCGAGTGACTGTACGAGCGGGTCCACGGTTCTGATGGGCGACCCATCCGCAGGGTCTACACGTGTGGTCGTACCACGGGCGTCATTGGAGTGATAGCCCTGGCCGATTGAAGCGTAGGTCTCCCAATTGTCATTGATGGTGTAGATCACGCTAGCGTTCAGTGATAGCAGGTCATCACTTTCGCTGCCACCATTCTCGGCCAAATCCACGCCGTTGACGTTGCGTCCGATGCGGCTGTCGACATCGAAACTGAAATAGTCGTAGCGGGCGCCGAGTTGTGTGCGCCAGTGATGGTTCCATCGCCGTTCGAATTCGTAGAATACGCCGACGCTGTACTCGTCCACCTCGTCGCTGCGAACCGCACCGATCTGTCGACGTCGATCACTCTTGTAGAGTGCGACCTCGTCGATAGCATCGTAGCGCACCTCGGCTCCTACCCGGTGCCCGATGCCATTTTGTCGGTCGGGGTTGCCGAATTGGTAGTCCGCCTGCCCCCCGAAAATCCAGCGATCATCCACCTGCTGGAACTGATCGCCATTGTCCGGGTCGTCGAGGAGGTAAGTGAAGTTCGACCACAGATCGAGTTCGTAGTCTATCGCGTAGGCGGTGAGGTTAAACCGTTCGGTCCGGAAATTGGCGCTCAGGCTGTAGCGGCTGGACTCGCCACCCACCGTTCTGTCCAGGGAGCCCAGTTCATCGATCAGGCCCTGGTCGACGGCCCTCGCGGGTATCTGGTCCGCGCTGTTCCAGCTGTTGTCGTAGCCCATTCCTGTAATCGATAGCCTGCCGGCGCCCAGCTCGGTGGTATATTTCAGGAGCCCGTTGACCTTGTCGAGATCCTCATCGATGTCAGACCAGGGGCCATCGTAGCGATTGACCTCCAGTGCGTAGGCGATTTCCCCGTTTTCTGTGGCGATGCTGTCCAGCGCCACAAGCCGCAGGAAATCGTATTCCCCTACCGTGGCAACCAGTCTGCCGCTGTCGACGCGTTCCGCCGTGCGCATGGACGCCGCCCCCACACTGCTGAAATCCCCCTGGCTGGCGTAGTGGGAGCCCTTTTTGTACTCGAGAGTGGCAATGGTCTCAGGGATGATAAAATTGAGGTCGGTATAGCCCTGCCCGTGACCATGGGTACGCATGTTGACCGGCATGCCATCCACCCAGGTGGCGAAATCGGTCCCGTGGTCGAGATTGAAACCCCGCAGGAAATACTGGTTGGCCTTGCCGGTGCCCGAGTGCTGGGTCACGATCATGCCCGGCACCAGTTCGAGAATTTCTCCGGTGCGCAGCAGGGGGCGAATGTTGATTTCCTGTTGGCCGACCACGCCCTCCGACGAACTTACCGCCTCGCCGACGAGATTGATGCGCCGCCCCAGAACCTGAACTTCCTCGAGTTCGTGTGCGGCCGCGAGCTCGGCGCCGATCGCGAGCAGCAACGCTATTGAGCATATTGAAACGCAGGCAGGGTCCCTCTGTGGACGTCGGCTCGCTGCTGTAAAAACCATGGAAACTTCCTCGTTGGTGTTGCGTGTTGTACGGGTCGAATTCCGGGCCGAAAATCTACCCGAATGTTGCCCTGCTTCCGGGCCCTGGAAATTGCCTGACCAGAGACGGTGCCACGAAAACCTTACGCTCCGGTGATTCTGCGTCACCCCCCTGGCAGTTGCAATCCCGGCCGGACGCTGGAACTGTTATTCTGTACACAGTTCCGCCAGTTCTCCTCGGGGCGGCATCACTGACGACCCCGCGGGCTCGAAATCCCCAGGCCTGTAGCGATGGTATTGCAGCTTAACTGACGGTGCTTTTTCACCGCCGCGACATTCGAGCGCAAGCGCCCCGGCATAAGCCGGCGGGGTTTGCAGTGCGGCGAGGAGATAATACCCGCCGGCTCCCTCACCTTCGTAGACACCGCAGGTGACGGGGCTCGGCATCTCGATTGCTGGCACGTCGAAGCCTTGCAGAGGCTGGTGAAGCCCCAGGCCGCTGGCTTTTATAACCGCCTCCTTGCGAGTCCAGAGACGAAAAAAAATCTGCTCGCGAAGTGCGCTTTCAGCGGCCTGGTAGGCGGTATATTCCGGCGTGGAAAAACAGCGGCGCGCCAGTCGGTCCATGTCACTGAGCGCTCGCCGATGCTCAATATCAACCCCAACCGGAGCGAAACGGCACACCGCCAACAAGGCGGAAGACAGGGAGTGACTGAGGTTGAAATACAGGCTCCTGTCCGCCGGCAGGTAGGGTTTACCGTGTTCTTCCTCTGCGAAAACGAGTTCGGAGGCAGGTGTTCCCGTGTAGGCGGCGAGAATTTCACGGGCCGCGCTGTGAAAATAGGACCATCTGTTTGCCGTCTCGGGGCATCGAAACGCATGGGCTTTCCGATGCTCTCGCGCTGTCAGCAGCGAGCGGCTCCGTGGGTGGTCTCTCCACGCGGTGATGGACCATATGTCTACTACCTGTCGAGTTTTCTGCATCACAATCACACCGCGCAGCGGTCGGCTCCGGGCGTCAGCGTCAGACCGGCATAGGGGTTGTGGGGATCCTGGGTGAGATCGGCGAGGTCTACCCGGGTGACGCAGCCGAGATCCCTGCCATATTGCAGCAGCAGGTTCACGGTGACGTAATCTTCGATCGCCCAACCCGTGGAGTCAAACACGGTGCAGCGCTCTCGGTATTCGGCAAAACTCTCGGCCTGTTGCACGAGGGCGATTAAGTCAGGCCCGATCTGTTCAGGGTCCAGCTGCTGACACTCGCCCTCCTTGACCGCCTGAGGATGAAAATCAGGGCAGACAAGGCTGCGCGCAAGGAGGGATTGGGGCAGTTCGGTTTTCCCGGGGAAATCAGAGCCGACCGCGTTGATATGAACGTTGGAACGCAGCAATCTGTCGCTGAATACGGGGCCACAGCCAATGTCTACGGAGGTTGCAGTGCACAGGACCTCGGCCGTGCAGACAACGGTATCAAGCGGTACGGGCCGGATGTCGATACCGGCCAGTGAGAGTGCCTCGGTTCTTGCTCTGAAACTCTCCTGGGCCACAGGATCGGTGTCGTAAACCAGCACTTGCTTCAAGGGGAAAACACGGGAAAGTGCGTGTAGCTGGCTGACAGCCTGGGCGCCGCAGCCGATCAGTCCAAGGATGGTGGTATCAGGACGCGCCAGTACGCGGCTGGCGACTGCACTCGCCGCGCCAGTGCGTATTGCCGTCAGAAAATTGCCGTCAATGACAGCGCGCAGGTGACCGCTGGTGACGTCGAAACACAATACGGTGGACAGTATCGTCGGCAGACCCCGTCGTGCCGGGTTCGCGGGATGGTATCCGACTATTTTCACCGTGACTGCCTCGCCGGATTTCATCGCCGGCATCCACTCGATCAACCTAGCTCTGGCTCCTGATAGTTGAAGCCATCACGCACCGGGGTGATATGGCAGACTGGATCGAAGTGTCTGAGGGCCGCGGACAGGGCATCGATCGTGTCGTCCATGATCCGGTCGAGTCCAATCTGTGACACGATATGTGCCAGGTCCTGCCGGGTGAATAACTCGGTGTTCAACTTTCGTGATCTCCTGGGCGTCGCGGCTCACCATAAACCATCGCGCCGCGTTTGAGGGAGGTTGTGTTGCCGAGACGTGATCCCGGACACGGAAACCTGTTGATTTTGGTCGTGTGCGCGTTGTTTACTGCGGGTTGATCGTCACCCTGAGAAGTCGTTGGCTATATGTCAAACCCCTGGGCAGTAAGCAGCCTGATTCCATTTCTCGCCGCTCGCGCGGCGACAGACAGCCTCGTGTCGCGTATGCGCCCGCAAGAACGGGACGCATTGTCTCAGCCCATCGAAAGGCTGCACGCGGGGGCATTGGATCTGCAGTCTGTCCTGGCGGCAAACAGGCCGGTTATCATAGAAGGACTCGCTGAATCAATGCCGACGGCCCCGGCGTCGGACCTGGCGGCGCTGCGGCAAATCGCCGGGTGCAACGAGGTGCCGTTCGAGGTGAAGCTTTACGACCCGGACGCGCCGTACTTCCTCTACACCGGCGATTATGGGCAGACGTTGCTCGATACACGCACGATGACTCTGGCGACGTTTCTTGCAGCCATGTTTGATGAGTCGACGTTTGCCAACGTCGCAGTGTACCGGCAGTTTCCTCGACGCGCCGCGGGCGGCGCGGTCGGAGGAATTATCGATGGGCTTGCGGTGGCGCTGGAGCAAATGGCCGGGAGGCCGGCGGAGAAAAAAGCCAGTGGGGTGTGGATTGGCACGACCGGTGTCGTAACGCCGCTGCACTACGATGCCTGGCCGGGGCTACTGTTTCAGACTCACGGAAGCAAACGCGTGCTGATGTTTGCTCCTGACGACATTCACCGGCTTTACTTCCTGCCTCAATACGCCGTCGGTGAGCGCTGGAGCCGCCTGCCGGGCCGTTCAGCCGATGCCGACGCGAAACGTTTTCCGCTGTACGCCAAGGCGGCTCGCTACGAGGCGACGCTAGAAGCTGGTGAGGCGCTCTATATTCCGTCATTCTGGCCTCACGAGGTCGAAGCGCTGGAGCCCAACATCAGCCTGCCGTTTCGATTTGGCGTTAACAGGGCGGCTTACCTGCACCCGCGGTTTCTGCGACCAGCCTGTGAGGTCTTTGTTACATCCTGCCTTAAGAAAGGGAGTTAGCCGCCTTTCTGGCGCCTGGCTCCTTGGGTGCAATCGAGCATCCGGCTTTGATAACACGGGGTTTCATCATGCTGAAAAAATGGACGCTGGGCCTGCTGGAGAAGGTGATACTGAACATCAGTATTTTTGCAACGCCGCTGGTACTGAAGCAGTATAACAGTATTTATTCGCGCAAATGGCACCCGCATGACGCCATGCGTGACGAGGCCCTTGCGGAAACGGTGGCTTATATCAAGGCGCACATGTCAAATGCTGTGATAAAGGACGACCAGATTGGAGTACTCAGCTTCGCATGCCGGCAACAGTTGCCTGCTGGCCTGGTGCTCGAGTTCGGGGTGAGGACGGGCACCACTATCCACCATCTGGCCGCCTGCCTGCCCGACCGCAGCATATACGGCTTCGATTCCTTCGAGGGATTGCCCGAATCATGGTCGGGCTGGGCGATCGAGAAAGGCACTTTCGCCCGCAGTACACTCCCGGACGTGGCAGCAAATGTTGAGCTGGTGAAAGGCTGGTTCGACGACAGCTGCCGGTTTTTCTCGAATCGCACACTGGCGCGGTGGCACTCGTTCACATCGATCGGATATTTACAGCTCCGCAGTCACCGTGCTCGACAATATCAGTTCGCGAATCGTGCCGGGTACCATCATCGTATTCAACGAGTATTTCAACTACCCGAACTGGCAGCAGCATGAGTATCGGGCGTTTGCCGAATTCTGTAAAAGGGAGCAGGTGGATCATGAATACGTTTGCTGGGGCCACTTTGAAGCGCTGTTACCATCGAAGGTGCGGGGCGGGAGCCGGCAGAACAGCGGTCTGCGCCCGGCGGGGCGCTGTAATTCCTCACGGATAAGCATATTTCCCCAGCCCGTGTCCCGGAGGGGGAAGCAGGGGTAGTGAGAACAACGTCGCCGACCTAAGTCTTGAATTCGTGGATGGTTTTATCTGCGAGAATGCTGAATTTTTGGCGTGACATTGCGCCTTGTGGCGGTGTAATGGCGACAAAACCCTGTTTTCAACAGGTGGAGATGACCCTACACTCAGTTGGAGAATGGCCGGCGGATTATGACTCTCGGTCAGATAATAAAACAATCGGACTGCGCTGCCGAACCCTTTTCCACAGGGGCAAAGAATAATGCAAAAAATGTTGAGGCTTTATGCCTTTCTTACGCTGATGTTGTGTGGCGGCTCCCTTTCCGCGCACAATCTAGGCGAGGGATATGTGTATCTCACGGTGACCGATAACGCGCTCAGCGGACGGCTCGAGTTAACCCTTGGGGATATCAGCAAGGTCGTACCGCTAGGTAACCGGCGGCCAACGGCCGACAGAAGCACAGTTCAACGCGAATAGCGATCGCGTCCTCGATTACCTGGTTAAGAATCTGGCCTTCATCGTCGCAGGCGTACGGCACAGTCCTGTTTTCGGTGACCATGAATTTGTCCATCTAGATCATGGCGTCCTTTGTGCGGATGGATTTCGAGCTTCCCGGAGTCGCAAATCCACCGTCGAAATCGAGGTTTTCTACAATATACTGTTCAACGATGCCGAGAGGACGCATCGTGGCCAGGTCCTGATCGAGCGCAACGAGGCGGCAGGTATAGAGTCCAACGAAGCCCAGTTTTCGGCTATCTTCGGCCCCGGGCGAGAGACTCAGGCTATCAGGCTCGACAAAATACCTGCATTCACTGTCTTCAGGAATTTCGTGCGCCATGGCGTTTGGCATATCTGGATCGGCCTGGATCACGTCCTGTTCCTCTGCGCCCTGCTGCTACCCGCTGTGATGGTGCGCAAGGGAGGCGAGTGGTTGCCCGTTAGCACTTTCCGTGAATCATTCGTCTACGTCGTCAAAGTAGTGACACTGTTCACAGTGGCGCATACCATCACACTATCGCTGGCATCGCTGGGAATCGTTCAGCTGCCTGAGCAGTTGGTTGAGGGAGTGATCGCCCTTTCCATAGCGGTGGTTGCACTCAACGTGTCTATGGCCGTTTCTGAATCAGAACGTCTGGATCGTGGTATTCGTTTTCGGGCTTTTTCACGGGCTCGGCTTCGCCAGCGTCCTCGAGCCGCTCGGGGTTAGCGGTGGCAGCAAGACGGCTGCCCTGTTGGGTTTCAACGTCGGCGTGGAGCTGGGGCAGCTTGCGATCATCCTGGTAGTTTTCCCTCTCCTTTTCTTTCTGCGAAACTGGGTGGGATACCGGCCACTGGTTTTGAAGGGCGGGTCTATCGCGCTGATACTCGTGTCCAGCTTCTGGTTTGTGGAGCGCACGATCGACGTCCCTTTCGTATCTGCCAAGACATTCGGGCTGGCTTCACTCGTTGCGCCAGCGGGCTGTCTCGACTGCAACGGGATTGACACGGAAGCATAGAAGCGTGCGGTACCTACTTCAGCACCTGTTGAGGCGTCGGTTGCTGAATATCCGCAATCGACGGCATTCAAATTTCTCAAGCAGTCGCTGAGCTATGAGGCCCTCGATCTTCAATCGACACAACTCGCCATACAGTTATCGAGTCACGGGGTGGCCCGGGGTGATCGCGTGGGTATCCTCCTCAACAAGTCCATCGAGTGTCCGTTGCCGTCTTCGGCATACTGAAAGCGGGTGGGGTCTATGTGCCGCTGGACCCTGGTGCGCCACTGGGCCGGCTGGCAGCGATCGTTTGCGACTGTGATATAAGCATCCTGGTGACACACGAGCCGCGGCGGGATGATGTGATTTCGCTACTGCAGTCGCCAGGCTCACCAGTCAGCGCTGTGATAGGCCCATCGGCGACTCTGGTCGAAGGCGTAGCGCAGGTCAGCTGGCCGGCCATCTTGAAGGCCCTGTTGCTCCTGAACCTGAAGCTGTCGGGGCTACTGCTGACAACGCTGCCTATATTATATATACCTCCGGTTCCACCGGTGCGCCCAAGGGTATCGTGCACAGCCACTCCAGCGGGTTGAGCTATGCGCTGATGGCGGCAGAGCTCTACGGTCTCGGCCCCGATGACCGGCTGAGTAACTTCCCCCCCCTGCATTTCGATCAGTCTATCTTCGATTACTTCAGCGGCGTTGCGGCAGGGGCGTCCACGGTCGTTATCCCCGAGGCTTACACCAAGCTTCCGGCGAGTCTGTCCGAGCTGATCGAGCGCGAACGCCTGACACTGTGGTACTCGGTACCTCATGCACTGATCCAGCTGCTGCTTCATGGTGTGCTCGCAAGCCGGGACCTCGGTTCACTGCGCTGGGTGCTTTACGGCGGTGAGCCGTTCCCGCCGAAGTATCTCTCTCGCCTCATGAAAGTCTGGCCACAGGCACGTTTCTGCAATGTCTACGGCCCTGCGGAAGTCAATCAGTGTACTTTCCATACACTGGTTGACGAGGCTCTCGAAGATTTTCAGAGCGTCCCCATCGGGCGCGCCTGCCCCAACGTCGAACTTCTCGTCGTCCATCGTGAAGGTCGCGTTGCCGGCTGTGGTGAAAGCGGTGAGCTTCTGGTTCGTTCTCCGACGATGATGCGAGGTTATTTTGGCAGCCAGATCTCAACGAGGCGGTGCTATACCGAAGGGTCAATGATGATTTGACTATCGACCAATTCTATAGGACTGGTGACATAGTGCTGCGGGACGAAACTGGCCTGTTACACTTTATGGGCCGCGGAGACCGACAGGTCAAGCTGCGTGGGTTCCGTATTGAGCTGGACGAAATTGAGGCGGTGATGACACGGCACGCGGCCGTCGAGGAGGCTGCCTGTATCCTGTGCCAGGATGAGGTTGGGAGCCAGCTGTATCTGATCGTTATCGTCAAACCGGGAGAGGACTGCGACGTCGTGCAATTGCGGGAGTATGCATGCGCACATTTGCCAGGCTATGCGGTGCCAGAGAGCATAGATATTGTTGCGGCTTTTCCGCGTACGAGCACGGGCAAGATCGAACACTCGCATGATGAATTCGCGCGATGAAGCGGGGCCGCAGGGAATTATGTCATGAAGGACAAAATCAGGGAGTTTATCGTCACCGAGTTGCTTGCCGGTCGAGACATTGGCACAGACGAAGATCTGCTAATCAGTGGCCTGGTTGACTCGCTCGGCGTGATGCGATTGGTAACTTTCATCGAAGACTGTCTCGCCACTCCGGTCCCTCCGGAGGACGTTACTATCGAAAATTTTGCAACGATGGAAACGATCGGTGCATACGTCGAGCAGCGCGCCGAGGCGCCCTGAAACAGCCTGGATGATGGAAACAGTGGAGATGCCAGTTACGGACAGCGATCCCTCGGAAACCCGGGCCATGACGACCAGCCAGGCTCTGATCTGGATGAGCCAGCGCCTGTCTCCGGCGTCGGTCGTTTACAATATGGCCCATCGATTCGATATCGAGAGTGACGTCGATCCGGATAATTTTCGCTTGGCGCTGCAGGCACTAGTCGACAGGAGTGATGCATTGCGCACCGTTTTCGCCAAAACAGCGGCGAGTCCTGTGAGCGCGTTCTCGACAGTTTTCGCGTAGAGGTTCCGGTAGTGGATCTTTCCGGTGAACCTGAGGCTGGTATCACTGCCTCCCGATGGATGGACGAGCGTGCCCGAAAGGTATTCGATCTGTCGTCCCGCTGTCACGATTCCTGTTTGCTCAAGCTCGGCGAAAAACAGTGGATCTGGTTTTTTAACATTCACCACCTGATTGCCGATGCCTGGTCCGTCGCGCTGATTTGCAGGCACATCGGCGACTATTACGACTGGCTTCGAGCCGGAAAGCCGCTACCCGACGAGCCATTACCCGCATTTCTTGACTATCGTCGCCACGAACAGGCATGGCGCAAGGGTGATGCCTTCGTCCGTGCCAGGAGCATTGGCAGGAGAAATCTACAGAGCCTTCAGGGCTCGTCGCGCTTTACGGTCGCAAGGGCTCGCGAAGTCATACCGCCAGCAGCCGGCTTACGATATCGCTGGGGCGGGAACGATCGCGACAGCTCAACCAACTTGCCGAGCAGCCGGGCTTTCGTGGGCTTAGCCTGCACCTCAGCCGATTCAACTTCTCGCCACCGTAGTTTTCGCCTTCCTGCACCGGATCGGCGACGGACAGCGGTTGACGATAGGGACGCCTGCACACAATCGACCCTCGCAGGGGTTTCGTGAGACCATCGGCCTGTTTATCGAAACACTGCCGTTCAGCACGACCTTAGTAAAGGGAGAGACGTTCATCAGCCTCCATCGCAAGGTCGCCAAGGAATCACAGATTTCCTGCGCCATGCGCAGCCCGGCTGCAGCAGCCCGGAACTGTCCAGGCTCTATAACGTCGTTTTCAACTACATCAATATCGGATTTGGTTCGTTGGTAGCACCGCGATGGATTCCCAGCCTGGTACATTCCGGACACATAGACTCCGGCCATGACCTGCGTATCCAGATTCTGATCTCGGGGAAACGGGCGAATACGTGGTTCACTTCGACTGCAAGGATTTTACACTCGACGCACCAATACGCGAACATATGCCCGTCCACTTCATCAAGGGTCGAAGCAATGGTCGCAGAGCCGGACACGGAGGTGGGTGCGGTCGGCCTGGTCTCGGCGTCGAGTGAGCCGCCTCGTCGACGATTTCAACGCCGCCAGCGGTGATGGTCGCACAGATACGGTTCTCAACGCGTTTGCCCGCCGCGTAGCGGAAACACCCGATTCCCCCGCGGTCGTCTAGCGACGGTGCAGCAATCTCCTATCGGGAGCTCGATCGACGCTCTAATCGTATTGCCCGGAACCTGGTAGCCCAGGGCGTCACGGAAGGGGATCGCGTGGGCCTCCATATGCGCAGGTCGACAGAATTTGTCGCTGCGGTACTGGGGGCAATGAAGTGTGGCGCCATTTTCATCCCGCTGAATCAAAGCTACCTGTTGAACGCCTCGGGTACATCGTCTCTGATTCAGATATGAAATTGCTGCTGATGATCGGGACCTGCACCAGCGCACCAGTTCACTGGACGTGCCGCTGTTCTCGCCGGGGTCGCTCCCGGATGACGGTGCTGTTGGCTCAGATACTCCCTCATTGCCTCACATGGGCGGCGCTGCGGCCTCCTACGTTATCTATACTTCTGGTTCGACCGGTTACCCGAAAGGCGTATTGGTGAGTCACCATGCCCTGGCATCCTATATCGAATGGTCGCATCGTTGTTTCGCCGATGGGAGCCGCTGTGATTTCCCGCTTTACTCTTCCATCGGATTCGACCTCACGATCACCTCACTGTTCGTACCGCTCTACAGCGGGGCTACCGTTGTCGTGTACCCCGAGCAGGAGGCCGGCACTGACCTGGCGGTACTCGACGTGTTCGCCGATGACGCCGTCGATGTGGTCAAGCTGACTCCGGCCCACCTGTCCCTCGTACTCGAGCAGGCCGGGCCGGTCAAACGAATCAAGAGCCTGATACTCGGGGGTGAAAACCTGACCACTAACCTGGCCGCTGCTGCTTGTTCGACGCTGGATGTCGAGAATGTATTCAACGAGTACGGTCCAACCGAAGCCGTGGTCGGCTGTATGCGACACCGCTTCGATCCGGCCGGAGACCGATCAGCCTCCGTGCCGATAGGTGTGCCCGCCGACCACCACAGGATCTACCTGCTCGACGCGGGATATGAACCCGGTGCCCGTAGGCGTAACCGGCGAATTGTTCATTGCGGGCCGGCAGCTTGCCGAAGGCTACTTGAGGGTTGGCAGCCAGCGATGCGCACCGGTTCATGAACGACCCGTTTTCCGCCGGGGACAGGATGTATCGCACCGGTGATCTTGCGCGGTTTAACACGGACGGACTGGTCGAGTACCTGGGCAGGGCGGATGACCAGATCAAGGTCCGCGGCGTTCGCGTGGAGCCTGCTGAAATCTCCCGGGCGATGCTGGCGTTCCCGGGCATCGACGCCTGTCATGTCGATGTCGCGGAGGTGAAAGGCCCGCCTGTCGAGGATAACCCAACTTGTTGTGCGCGATGCGGGCTGAGTTCACAGTATCCCGGTGTCAGTTTCGACCAGGAGGGAGTGTGCAGCCTGTGTACTGATTTCGAGTCTTACCGCGATCGTGCACAGGTCTATTTTAACGACCTAAACGGTCTGCACGCGCTGTTGTCTCAGGCTCGAAAGACCCGGGGCGGGCGCTATGACTGCATCATGTTGTTAAGCGGCGGTAAAGACAGCACTTACGCTTTTTATCGCCTGGTCGAACAGGGGCCGGATGTCCTGGCGCTCACGCTCGACAACGGGTTCATCTCCGAGGACGCGAAAACCAATATCAAGCGCGTGGTCGCTTCGACCGGTGTCGATCACCGGTTCATCGAGACCCCGCATATGAATGAGATTTTTCGTGACAGTCTCGAGAGGCACTCCAATGTCTGCCAGGGCTGTTTCAAGACGATCTACACCCTCGCCCTGCAGACAGCCATGGAGGAGGGAATACCCTACATCGTAACGGGTTTGTCTCGTGGCCAGTTCTTCGAAACTCGGCTGACGCCTGAGTTGTTCCGGGAAGATGTCGATCTGATTGCAGTAGAGCGCACGGTGCTCGAGGCCCGCAAGGCCTATCACGCCGTCGATGACGCGGTATCGCGCTGCCTCGATGTGTCTATCTTCGAAAATGATGAGGTCTTCGAGCGTGTTGGCTTCATCGACTTCTACCGTTACTGCGATGTCAGCCTCGCTGAAGTCTACCGTTTCCTCAGTGACAAGGCTCCGTGGATTCGCCCGCGTGACACGGGCCGGTCGACGAACTGCCTGATCAATGACGCGGGCATCTATGTGCACCAGCGCAAAGAGGGCTACCATAACTATGCGCTGCCCTACAGCTGGGATGTTCGCATGGGCCACAAGACCCGCGACGTCGCCCTGGCTGAGCTCAACGATTCGCTGGACGTTTCGCGCATCCACCAGATGCTTGACGAGATTGGCTACGACGAGGAAATCGTGCAGCCGGGGGCGGTCAGCCGGCGTCTCGTTGCCTATTACTCGTCGAAAGCGGCCGTGGAAGAGGGCAGGCTGCGAGAACACCTCTCGCGTCACCTCCCAGAGACGTATGGTGCCGGCCCACCTGGTCGCGATGCAGGCACTGCCGCTGACCGACAACGGCAAGATTGACCGCGCTGCCCTGCCCGTACCCGTGCGCGGAAGGCCGCCAGTTGAGTCCGTTTACCGGGCGCCGCGCAGCGAACTCGAGAAGCAGTTGGCTGGTATCTGGCGGGACATTCTCGACGTGGGGCGAATAGGCACAGGCGACAACTACTACGCCCTGGGCGGTGACTCCATATCGGCTATCCAGATTGCCTCGACGGCACAGGATGCGGGGCTGCCACTGGCTGCGATCGACATTTTCGAACACCTGACTATCGAGGCGCTTGCGTCCCACCTGGCCGCCCGGCGTGAAAGCGCACCGGACGGAGCCCGGGAGAAGCGGGGAAAACGCCGGAGCCGTTTTCGCTTGCCAGGCTCGACAAGGACAAAATGGGCAAAGTGGCGGCTATGTTGGCGAGGAAAACGGAGTGATATCGGTACCCTGTGAGGCGGTGGATTAGCCTATGCCAATGGAGGGTATCGAGGATCTCTATCCGCTCGCACCGACCCAGGCCGGAATGGTTTACCACGGCCTGGTCGATCCCGACGCGGGTGTATACGTCGGGCAGGTCTGTTTTCGCCTGGAGGGTGTGATAGATCGCGAGTTGATGGAGCGTACCTGGGACCGACTGGTCCAGCGTCACGCCGCATTGCGTGTGTCGATCCTCTGGGGCGATCTGTCCCAGCCGCTGCAGGCGGTACACCGGGAGGTGTCGGTCCCCTGGCAGCATCATGACTGGCGGATCTTCCCGGGCCGGAGCAGGATGCCGCCTTCGAGGCGTGGAAGTCAGCTGACCGGTGTCAGGCTTTCGATATAGAACAGCCTCCGCTGATGCGAATGGCCCTGATGCGGCTGGGCGAAGGCCGGCACTGGCTGGTCTGGACCAGCCACCACGCGATAGCGGACGGCTGGTCAGTATCGGTGTTGTTGCGGGAAATGTGCGTGATCTATCGTGCGCTGGCCACCGGCGTCGCCGACGGGTTGCCACCACCGTTTCAGTACGCCCGACACATCGCCTGGCTCGAAAGCCGCGACATGGGTGCAGCCGAGCGCTACTGGCGCGAGCGTCTCGCCGGGTTCGAGGGACCAACGGCCTTGCAGACCCTGAAAACACGCGGGCTAAAAACCGCCACCGGTCACGGCGCTGCGCTCCGCATCGTAGAGGGGGAGACATCCGCTGCGCTGCAAGCTCTTTCTCGCAGCTGCAGGTCAGTTTCTACACGGTACTGCAGGCTGCCTGGGGGCTCCTGCTCCACCGCTATAGCGACGCCAGCGACGTGGTTTTTGGTGTTACGGCGAGTGGTCGGCCTGCGGACCTCGAGGGTATTCAATCTGCCGTCGGTCTGTTCATCAACACGCTCCCCGTCCGGCATACGTTTCCCGACGAGATCTCCCTGGGGGACTGGCTGCGCGGCCTGCAGGCAGACTCGCTGGAGTTCATGAAGTATGAGTACTCTCCGCTGCCGCGAGTCAACGAGTGGAGTGAGGTGGGAGCCGGCAACTCGCTGTTTGATGCCATTCTAGTGCTGACGAATTATCCCAAGGATTACGCTGAGTCAGGCCGGTCCGCGGGCTGGCAGGGTATCCGGCGTCGAGGTCGTGGATTACAGCAATTACGGCCTGGCGCTGGTTGCCACGCCCGGCGACGAACTCGAACTCAAGCTGGTTTACAACACCGGCCTGTATTCCGATACTGCGATGGATGCGATGCTGGCTGATCTCGAGGGCATTGTCCGTTCCATGGGGGAGAACGGAGAGGGCGTTGAGCTGTCAGCCCTTGGTCCGCCCTCGGCTGCGGACCTCGCCAGGCTTACCGGTGAGCTGGGCCCCGGAGAGCCTCTCGCGCACGAACCCCCGGACGTTCTCGAACTGTTTGCCAGACAGGTGTCGGCAACGCAGATATCGCCGCAGTGTGTTGCGGTGACAGCGAGTTGACGTATACGGAGCTGGAGGGCCGGGTTGGCCAGATTGCTCGAGCCTTGCATGACCTGGGCTGTGGGCGGGGTGACCGGGTGGCGCTCCTGCTCGAGCGCGGCGTCGACTTCGCCAGCGCCGTACTGGCGGTTCTGCGCCTGGGGGCGGCCTATGTTGCCGTGGACCCCCGCGCACCCTCAGGCCGAATCGAATACATCCTGGCGGACGCCCGCTGCAGGGTTGTCCTGACGGAAGGCCCTCCTGCGGAGTTTGTCAGAGCCAGCGGCCTGTCGCTATTGCAGCTGGAAACCGTTGCTGATGTCCCTATCGAGGACGGCACCCGGGATGAACCTCTCCCGGTTGCCGGAGGATAATCTTGCCTACGTCATTTACACCTCCGGTTCGACCGGAAATCCCAAGGGTGTCGCGGTGACACGCGCCAATCTTGCATTCTCCAACGCCTCGAGAATAGCCTACTACGGCGACGACCCGGAGAGTTTCCTGCTGTTGTCGGCATTCTGGTTCGACAGCTCTGTCGCGGGATTATTCTGGACCTTAACCACCGGTGGCAGGCTGGTAATCGCCGAGCACCGGCTGGAGCAGGACATGACAGCACTGGCAGCTACTTTGACTGATCGGGGGGTTACGCACACGCTGTGTCTGCCATCGCTCTACCGGGCGATCCTGGAACACGTTCCTGCAGACGCGCTGAACTCCCTGCGGCTCGTGATTACCGCTGGCGAGCCCCTTGTTTCCTCGCTCGTCGAGGCCCACCGAAACACGGTTCCCCGGGCAAAAATCTTTAACGAGTACGGACCTACCGAGGCCACCGTCTGGGCGACGGCGTTCGACGCCACCGACTGGCGTAAGCCTGCAGCCGTGCCGATCGGGCGGCCGATACCGGGGGCGGGGGCCTGCATCCTCGACACACGGCAGCGTCTCGCTCCCATCGGAGTCGCCGGTGAACTGTGTATTACGGGGCCCGGAGTTGCAGCAGGATATATCGGCAATCAGGTGGAGACCGAGAAGCGTTTTGTAGATGATCCGCTGTGCCCCGGTGAGCAGCGAACCGCCTATCGTTCCGGAGACCGGGCTCGATTCCTGGCGAACGGGGATATCGAGTTTCTCGGCCGGTTGGATGAGCAGGTAAAGATTCGCGGTTATCGTATTGAGCCCGCGGAAATCGAGTCAAACCTGGTGCAGCATCCTGGGATCGATGACGCAGCCGTCCTGGTTACGGGTGGCGGCCGCTCTCTCGCGGTGAGTGGTGCTGAGGATGTTGATGCAATGGTCGCGCAGCTGTTCACCATGGCGGCGCGAGACAGAGAGGCGCTGCTGCGTGACATCGAGCAATACACGGAAGCGGAAGCCACTCGGGAGCTGGGGAACGACTGTGGCGAACAGCATCGGCGGCAAGCGAGGGAAGTGACATGACCAGGCGGATAAAGCGCAGCCCGGCGTTTGAGCTGACGCTGTCCATCAAGCAGGACGAGTTCATGCGCACGCCGCGCGAACACCAGCGGAACTGGTTGCTGAACCGGGCGATGAAGGAAATGTCCGACGAGTTGTTCGCACTCGACGAGCTATCCCGGGGTTTTATCGCCGGCGGGGACCCGCTCGAAATAAGTGCCCGCGATACCGCCGAGATCGCCGATCAGAATATTATGGAAGACTGGCAGATTCCGATCATGGAGGCGATGGCCGATTGTGTTTGCATTCCGGGTGCCGACATTCTCGAGGTGGGGTTCGGGCGCGGTGTGGCATCGGACATGATCCAGGCGAGAACGCCGGGTCGACACACGATTATCGAATGCAACCCGCATATCGTGGCCGCTTCCAGGGGCTGGATGAAGCGTTATCCCGACAGCCATATCGAGGTGATAGAGGGCATGTGGCAGGACGTCACCGAACAACTCGATGACTACGACGGGATCTTCTTTCACACCTATCCGCTGAATGATCAGGAGTATGTTGAGAACGTCGCGCAGAGTGTCACTTTTGCCGAGCACTTTTTTCGAACGGCGGCTGGCCACCTTCGCAAGGGCGGTGCGTTTACCTACCTCAGTAACGAGGCGGATTCCCTCGGCAGGGCACATCAGCGCGCGTTGTTGGCGTATTTCGAGTCCTTTACCGTCAGCATAGTGAGGAACCTGGACATACCCGAACACAGCCGGGATTCGCATTGGACTCGCCAGATGATTGTAGTGCGTGCAGAGAAATGAACGGTCGGGAAAATTTTGCTTATACCGAAATCCATAGCCGCGTGCTCAACCTGTCAGGCGCTCAGCGCAGGCTGCTGGCGCAACGGCTGGGCGTGGGCGAGCAGTCGGTGTCGGTAACGCCGACCGGTTCGCGCACGCCCCGGATTCTTGCGTGGGTCAGCCCGGCGCGCAGCGCGGCGGGTGACGCAGACGGACCGGCCCCGGATTATCGAGACTTCCTCCGTGCGCGGCTGCCGGACTACATGATCCCCGCTCATATCGAAACGGTGGATGCGATACCGAGGCTGGGAAACGGCAAGGTCGACCGTATCGCGCTGAAGCTTGCGCCGCAGGCAGCAGTTGAGGAACCATTGGCGAGCGTTTCGCCCCGGAAGACGACGGGGAGCTCACACGTCTTATGGGTATCATGCGCGCTATCTGGAGTGACGTGCTCGAGTGTGGCGAGGTATATGACCAAGACAATTTCTTTGAACTCGGCGGTGACTCACTCATGAGTATCAACGTGGTTGCTCGTGCTGGCGAGCAGGGCATGATGCTGAAGCCGGGTGACCTGTTCGACTTCCCGAAGCTGCTGGAACTGTGTGCTCATCTTGCCGAGGAGCGCCGCGAAACTCGCGCCTCAATCGAGGAAGCGGCGGGACCTACCGTGCGCAGCAAGAACGTGGACGGCAGTCGCCGGCCGTTGTTCATGGTCCACGGTGGAGGGCGGCTGCTGGCGCAGTTGCGTGACGCGCTGGGGGCAGAGCAACCCATTCACCTGTTGTCGGCTCACTGGGAAGACGCGAACCTGGCCCACGACATCGATCTGCAGGAACTGGCCGCAGAAGCACTGGCGGTGTTGCTTGATATACAGCCGCAAGGACCCTACCAACTCGGGGGGTATTCTTTTGGTGCAGTGATCGCTTTTGAGATTGCCCGAATCCTTTCGCAACGCGGTGAGGTCGTGGATATGCTCTTCATGCTCGATCCGCCTGAGAACCCCGGAGTGTTTCATTCGGTGCCGGAAAGCTGTCGTGACCTGCAACGGCACAGCGATGACTCTGCCGCGAAAGGCGTTGGTGGTAGCGAATGGCGTAGCCCGGGTCCTGTCGTCGCGGCGCGCCACGCCCTGGGGAAGCTGGGCAATCACTTCGGGCACTACGCTTCGCGGCTCACTGTCAATGCGCGATACGTGTATGCGCTGGCCTGCGTAAGCATCGGCCGGCCGGTGCCGGCGGAGCTGCGCAAACTGTATGTTTTCCGGCGATACCTCGCTGCAGCCCGGCGGTATGATCTCAGGTCAGTGATTGTCCGGTCCTGCTGTATCGCGCCCGCCGCGGCTATCACAAGTATGGACCGGCGCTTTGGTTGGCGCTGGCCGAGGGTGGGATTACACTCGTGGAATTCGATTGTGAGCACGATGACCTGCAGTGGAATCCGGATACTGTCGAAGAGTGGACCAATCGGTTCGCCGCGCAGTTCACATCTGCCGGCGCCGCCGGCTGCGTAAACTGATGTCCCATGAACTGAACAGGCACGTTCTGATATGACCCGGTTGACCGCCAACGGCTACCCCGTCGACACCTCATCTGAGGCTTTTGGGGAGCTCCGTGACTCGACTGACCTGCTGGCTGACCCGGCGGCTCTCAGGCAACGCATGGTCACAGAGGGGTACCTTTTTTTCCGGTCCCTGATACCGAGGCCGGCGGTGATGGAGGCGAGGCGCGAAATTCTGCTGAAGTATTCCATCATTGGCGAGGTCCATCCCGGGTTTCCGCTGATGGATGCCGTGCATAGCGAAGACAACGGCACTCGACAGGGTGAATTTGCGGTCGTTCAGTGAATCCGTACGCTCCGGGCTCGCCTATCAGAGCGTGGTTCTGCACCCGCAATTGCTGGGTTTTTACGTCGGTTGCTGGATGCCGAACCCCGGGCCTATGACATGCGTTGGCCGCGATTTGCGCGGCCCGGGGAAGGTTGTGGCTTTCATTATGACGGACCCTACATGAATCGTGGTACGGACCGGGTTTTCAGCAGCTGGATTCCACTGGGTGATGTCAATCGTATTGAAGGTGGACTGATGCTGTTGGAGCGCACCGAAACGCAGCTTCGCCGATTGCGGCGCTATGCTGAGTCGGATGCCGACAGGGACAAACTGGAGTGGATTGGCAAGGACCCCGCAGCGCTCCGGTCGCGTTACGGCGGGCGTTGGCTGACGACTGATTACCGGGCGGGCGATGTACTTTGCTTCACCATGCAAACCCTGCATGGGGCGCTCGACAACAACTCACCGCAGGGTCGTTGTCGGCTCAGTTCCGACAGTCGCTACCAGGCAGAGGGCGAACCGCTTGATCAACGCTGGAATGGTTCCAGCATCGAAGCACACGGCCCGGGGAAAGTTTTCTACCCCGGCCTTGGGAATTGGAACAACAAGGCCTTCCTCGACGAATGGAAGCCCGTTGACGAGCGCGGTCGCCTTAACATCGACTCGACGATGGCTGATTGATGGATTTTGCATTTACCCCAGAGCAGGAGGAGTTGCGTCAGGCGACCATCCAGTTTGCCCGGACAAGACTGAATGATGATCTCGCCGAGCGCGAGCGTACGGGATATTTCAGCCGGGACGATTGGCGCCAATGCGCGGACTTTGGCATTCTCGGCCTCAACCTGCCGGAGGCGTATGGCGGTCAGGGCAGGGACATTGTCACCACCATAGCAGTGCTTGAGGCGCTGGGTTACGGCTGCCGCGACAACGGTCTGCCTTTCGGGCTCAACTCACAGATGTGGAGCACCCAGGCCGCCATATTCGAGTTCGGTACCGAGCAGCAGAAGCAGAACTATCTGCGGCCTATGTGCAGCGGCGAGATGATCGGTGCATTTGCGATCACGGAATCCGACTCCGGCTCAGACACCTACAGTATGAAAGCAACGGCACGACGCGAGGGTGACTGTTACATTCTCAAAGGCGAGAAGGCCTACATTACCAACGCGCCGGTTTCGGATATCGCGGTTGTGTTCGCCTCCACCAACGCCGACGCCGGCCAGTGGGGCATATCCGCCTTTATTGTCGAGGCCGGCTTCGACGGTTTCCAACTGGGCACTACGCGAGGGAAAATGGGTCTCAAGACCAGCCCCTTCGGCGAGATCTACCTGGACGATTGTGTCGTTCATGAAACTGCCCGGCTTGGCCCCGAGGGCGCGGGCTTCAGCATTTTTTCACGCTCGATGGAAGCTGAGCGCGGATACATTCTTTCCAGCCAGGTCGGCGCCATGCAGCGGCAATTGGAGGATGGGATCGAATTCGCCCGGGAGCGGCATCAGTTCGGTGGGCCCATAGGCCGCTTTGAGTCGGTGGCCAATCGCCTCGTCGATATGAAGCTGCGCCTCGAGACCTGTCGGTTGCTGCTGTACAAGCTGGCGTGGCTTGACCAACGCGGCCAGCGCCTGGCCATGGAAGCGGCGCTGACCAACCTGCATCTCAGCGAGAGTTTCGTGGCATCCGGCCTCGACGCTATACGACTTCACGGCGCCCAGGGCTACGTGCAGGAACTCGGTATTGAGCGTGATCTCAGGGATGGTGTGGGAGGGCTTATCTACTCTGGCACATCAGACATCCAACGCAAGGTCATCGCCAGGCTTCTGGGTTTGTAGACCGGCACACCCCATACGGATCCCGACAGGACGGCCTCGCATTCGCGCTTTGATTTGGGGTCTGGGAGGTGCGGCCGGCGAGGTGCGGCCGGCGAGTTGCCCTCATTAAGGGCCGTCTGAGTGGTGTTCCGACGTTATCGTGTCGAGTGTCTCGCTGAACTCCTGCAGCCGGCTGGTGTCGGCCACGAGGAACCCGCCCTGTGGGCGGTCGAGATCGGCAATCAGCCATATCACCAGGGCCAGCGATGCGGCCATGGCGGAGGTGGTGGTGAGACTACGCTTACCCTGCAGGCCCGCGAAGTAGCCCATGGCGAACATGGAGAGAATGATCAGCAGGTACAGCATGATCCATACGCTCGTTGGTATGCGCTTGTGCAGGCCGGCGTTGATGCGCCGTTCGTGCACCTCGATAACCTGGTTGATGGACTCCGCGACCAGGGCTCCTTCCTCCCCGAAATCACCTTTGCGGGACAGTGCCGTGGCGATCTGCCACATTTCCACCAACAGGCTCTCCCCCCGGGCGATTGCCTCGGGGAACTCGGCCGGCCGGTAGGTCTGCGCCGCCAGTTTCACGTACTCGTTCAATGCCCGCCGCATCGCGGCGCGCTCCTTCGTATCCAGCAATCCTGCCCGCAGGTAGGCGGTTTGGATGACAACCACCTGCTCCAGGCGCAGTGCCTTGCGCACCGAGAAGTTGTCTGCGGCCTGGCTGAAGGTAAAGGCGAGGATGAAGCCCATCAGTGCCAGCTGTGCACCCGTGGTGGCGTTGATATGTGACTCATCGTCGAAATCCGGTTGGCGGCTGCGCCGCCAGCCATAGCGGTAGCCGATCTCCACTGAAACGGCGAGGATGGCGAGAGTTGCAAGAAAGAAAGTCCACAGCGGCGTGGATTCGATAAACGTGTTGATCACCGCGGAAACACTTTTTGACGGCTTGGCTATGCAACGGCAGCCTGGAGGGCAAAAGATACGCATGACTTGCATTCAGGGCAAGTGCAGTGCAGCCAGCAGTGCAGGGAACGTGGACCAGGCAGCAATAGCTCGGGAGCCCCCGTGGCCGCTCTGCCGGCACTTTCACCCGTTACCGGGAAGCAGTCGACGTGTTGTTCTAATGGTTATCGGCCACCGCCCGCCGGTAATGCCAGGCGACAGCAGGCGGCCCGGGTAGCCTTCAGCGCCACTCACCGCAATACAGACGCGGCGCCTTGTTGGCCTCGTCATCCAGCCGGAAGACGTATAGCCATTCGTTGTCGATCAATTGCCGCACCGATTCGTGCTTGTCGACGATAGCGGCTATTGCCTCCGCGGGCGCGTCGAGGTAAACAGACAACCTGAGCGGTTGATGCATCCAGTCACTGCCATTGTGCAGTGACTGCAGTGGCAGGCCGATACGCAGATCGCCGCTGTTGCCTTCGAACACGCCGAGGTTTCCGCCCACCACGTTATGCAGCACCTTGTTGCCGCTGCCGTAGCGCAGGTTGTCCGTGACCGAGGCGTTGTACTGCATGTTGATCCAGTGGGTGACGACCATGGGCGCTGTCATGATAAGTTCCAGTGTGGCGTAGTCCTGTTCCGCATCAGCTTCCCAGCAGTAGTCGTGCAGGAAACTGCGTCCTTCCAAATTGAGATGTCGAGTGCGCTGGCGCGGCGCGACGATAAAACAGGCATTATTGGCAAGACCCCACTCCGGGCGCACCTGGGACCAGTCGCGGCTGCGCTGTCTGATCGCCGATGTGTTGTCGGTTGCGTCGAGACCAAGCTTTGCCGCGCGCTCGGACCGGGCCTTTCCAGACGCCGCATCCAGCCAGCTCGCGATATCCGCGAAGCCGTCCGGCAGCGTGCCGTAGCAGCGAATGTCGTCGGTGGTCGTGTCGTGCAGAGCGGCGATAAAGCGCGTATCTGCCGGGACGGAAATGCCCGCGGCGGGCAGCGCCGCACGCACTGCCGGGTCGTTCAGGACCTGCGCCAGGGCACGTACATTGATTTCACCGGTCTGGCCGCCGCAGGCTCCGCAATCGAGGCCCGCCGCATGGGCATTGTTACGAGTGCTGCTGCCGTGGCCCACCAGCATGACGATCGGGGCGAAGTTATCGGTGAGTGTCATTGCGCGGAGGATACCAGCGGCCAGCGCTGCGGCCTCTTCCGCCGTCAGCGGCTGGCCTTCACGCTCCAGCGCAAGTGGCACCGGCCCCCAGGCACTGTTAACCGGGTGCTCGGGCGCGTCTCCGAGAAAAGCATCGCGCAACAACTTGAAGGCGTAGGACAGCCCGGTGGATTCAATGACACCAAAGCTGGCTGGCGCTGCTTTGGCTAAAGCCTGCCAGCGCGCACCGCGATTGAAACCGCGGCGGTGATGCTGGAGTGCCTGTGGGTCGGACGCCGTGTCCTCCGTCACCTGAATCGCCGGGCTCAGCAGTCCGGGCAGTTGTGGCCTGCTGTACGTCGCCCCCGCAGGCTGGTATTCGAGTGGCAGGCCGAAGAACCCGGCAAATCCCAGCGTCTGGATCTGTGGGTGTTGTGCTTCCAATGCGCGGCGGTACACCTCGGAGCGCACGTCGATACAGAACGCAGCCTGCAGGACCGGCCGGGTGACCGGCACCGCGCGTTCGCCCAGGGCGAACTTGCCGGCCAGCGACTGCTGGTAGGCCAGCTCGGTCGCCCGTTGCCACAGCCAGGCCGGCTGCTGCGCCTGGCGATGTTGCTCGAGCATATCCCCCAGGCCGGTGAACTGCGAACGCCACCGCTGCCGGATCTGGTCGACGTCGCGCGGGTGCCGTTCGGCCTGGTGTCGCCAGAGCGCCATTTCCCAGGCCAGGCGTATGGCGAGCAACTCGGGCAGCTGGTCTTCCCCTCCGCCAGATAGCCGCGACTGCCAGCGAAGGTATGCGACCCAGGAGGCCCAGCCGTTGATCTCTAGCAGTAACGCGTGGAAGTAGTCGCAACTGGTCTCCGCGGGAAGTTCGAGTTCGGCCGCCACGAGCGCGATCAACGCCTCGTGGTCGTCGGGTAGCCGTCGAAACTGGTCATTCAGGCCCGGCTCGCCCATCATGATGGCGATACCTCGGTCGTGCCGAATCGTATCGAGCCAGGTGCGGTAGAGGCCCTCTTTACCCGCTCGACGCATGGGGGTGTCTGCGCTGAAGTAGCTGGCGCAGAACTGGCTTATCTGGAACACGATCTCGTCGTGCCAACTCACCTGACTGGCCAGGTCCCGGGTGGCGTCGACCTGGTCACTGAAGTGGTGCCAGTGCG
Organism: uncultured Gammaproteobacteria bacterium; assembly: GCA_963840725.1. Classification (GTDB taxonomy): domain Bacteria; phylum Pseudomonadota; class Gammaproteobacteria; order Pseudomonadales; family Halieaceae; genus CAVWDU01. Next base: position 244,366 of record CAWIZY010000009.1, read on the forward strand.
ACAACGCATCGCTTCCGTCCAGCCAGTCTATCAGCGTGTCCAGGCCACAGTCGGCGCCGGTTTCTGCCATGGCCATCTCGAGGTGGCGCTCATATACGCTGGATTGCCAGGCCTGGCGAAAGTGTTCGCGGGGCATGACGCAGCGGGTGTGTGACAGAGCCGACAGCCGGGCTGACACGTCGGTCAGCTTGTCCTCGCGCATCTCCCACCAGGGGTTGACCGCAATCAACTGGTCGAGTGGCCAGGTGGGCGCAATGCGCTGTCCCGCGTCCCGCGCCATGGACAACCAGGGTTCCATGGCTGCAGCCGTGTCAGTTGGATTGATGTGATTCGTGCTCGCCTGGGTCATATCCGGGCCTCCCTTGTTTGTATTCCTTCAAAAACGGTTTTCTGCCGCCGACGTTGCGGCAGCTGCGCCGGCCACAACGTGAGTGTCACCCGGGTCGCCCATTCGTCGAGGTAAAGGCCGGCGAACAGGTTCCGGTACAGCCTGCGACCGGTGGCACTCTCCGGACGGTAACGAAGCAGCCAGTGCGCGAACAGGAGGGTGAGGAACAGGGCGGAGCACCAGGCATTTGCAATGATGCCGGCGCCCTCGTTCGCGGGGGGTTCAACGACGTTGAACAGCATCTTCTGGATGACATACGCCGCGCACAGCAGCGTCATCAGGCTCAGTGTCTCCAGCAGCCCGCCATCCTGCACCAGGCTGCGCCGCTCGGTGATCAGTACCAGCAGCATGAGGCCAAACAGCAGCCACAGGCTGGTATCGGCAGGAAAGCTGTAGCCTGTGATCGCAGCCGCGAGTCCGGCGATTACCAGAGCTGACAGCAGCAGTGCCGGAAGCCGCAGTACCGAGCTGCGGTCTGCAAGCGCCAATTGCTCGCGCAGGAAGTTTTCGACCTGGCTGCCCGAGTTGAGGAAGCTGTAGGCCTTGTAGCAGGAGTGGGCGATGAGGTGAAGCAGGGCGAGGCCGTACTGTCCCAGTGCGCATTCCACCAGCATCAGGCCCATCTGCGAAACGGTGGACCAGGCCAGCATGACTTTTACGCTTACCCGGGTCATCATGATGAGCGAGGCAGTGACGCAGGTCAGACCGGCGACGACCAGAACCAGCCAGCGTGCCGCGTCGGCCTGTAACATCAACGGAGCGGTGATAAGTAGCAGGTAGCCGCCGAGGTTGATAATGCCGGCATGCAGCAAGGCCGACACGGGAGTCGGTGCCTCGACCACTTGGATCAGCCAACCGTGCATGGGAAACTGGGCGCACTTGACCATCGCGGCGCTGGCGATCAGCAGCGCAGCGATCTGTTCCTGCCAGCTCAGCGCAAGCCCGCTTTCACGGCTGTACACGTCCATCATCTCGCTGACGAAAAGCGTGCCGTGGTGCTGGTATAACAGGATGGCTGCGACCACCAGGCAGGCCTCTGCCAGGCGGGCGAAGAGAAATTTCTTGTGAGCGGCGAGCGCGGCCCGCTTGCGCTCCGGGTAGAACATCAGCAGCTGGTGCAGACACAGGCTGATGCCGATCCACGCTGCGATCAGCAGTGCGAAATGATTGGCGGTGACCACGATGGCGACGCAGGCCAGGGTCATTTGCAGCCAGCGCTGGAATCGCCGTTGACCCGGGTCTCCACCCATGTAGTGCGTTGAAAACCGGACCACGACCAGACCAATGAAGCTGACCAGTATCAGGACCGTTATGCTGGGCACGCCATGCAGAAACCAGGGCGATGCTGGGGCCGGTCCCAGAGCTGTCACGATAGCGCACAGTAGCGCGCCCGCGTTGGCGTACTGTAGGAACCGCCAGCCTGCATCGGGCTTGAGCAGTGTGGAAAGAATGGCACCGCTGGTGTAGAGCAGCGGCACGAGGCACAGGGCCAGATCACTCACATTCAACTGCATGGGATACCTCCTTGATGTCAGCTGCGAGTATCCGGGCCCGAGAAGGTTCTGTAAAATAGATATTGATTGATTTAACGTTCTTCTAATGTGAACGAATGCCCCCTCACCCGACGCCATTGCCTTCGCGTTTCGTCAAGGGTTTCGCCTGTGGGTGCCGGGCCCGGGCTTGATGGGAGTGATCCCACGGGTGGTCCTGTTGTTCTCGCAACACCGTCCCTGGCCATGCCCGCGGGTTTGCTGCCTTCTTTTCGTATAGGTGTTCTGGTTATCCGCTCCTCCTGCAGTTGTGTGCTGTTTTTCTGCTTCTGCTGGTTATCTGTCGCATGGGCGTGCCGGTTGTAGTCCGTTGTGGCCTTCGGTGGGTGTCCTGTTTGGAGTTCGGTGGGTGTCCTGTTTGGAGTTCTTCGGTGGGTGTCCTGCGTGAAGACTCTGTGTGAAGACTGCTGTCTAGAGGCTGTCTTGAGCCTCTTTGAAGGTCCAAGTGGGTGTCCTCTTTTAAGGTCCTGGCTTAAGGCGGGTGTTCGGCTGTGTCCAGGGGCTTCGGCACTGCTTTGATTCACCTGCGGTGGATTTGATGTGTGTCAATTCGAGGTAACAGTTCTATGTGTTAGTTTTAGTTGACAGTTGTAGAGGGCATAGTCATGCGAATCGTATTCATCCATCCGAACTATCGCTCCGGGGGTGCCGAAATCGCCGGCAACTGGCCCCCGGCCTGGGTCGCCTACCTGGCGGGACACCTGCGCAAGGCAGGCTATGAAGATATTCACTTCATCGATGCAATGACCCATGACCTCGCCGACGAGGAAATCGTGTCCCGACTCGTCGAACTACAGCCGGATGTGGTCGGGACGACGGCGATAACGCCGTCGATCTACATGGCTGAGGCCCTGCTGGAACTGGCCCGGGAGCACGTTCCGCAGGCGTTGCGAGTGCTCGGCGGTATCCACGCGACATTCATGTACAAGCAGGTGCTCTCCGAGGCGCCGTGGGTAGACGTCATCGTCCGCGGCGAGGGCGAAGAAATTTTTCTCAACCTGATGGAGGCGGTCAGGCGGGGCGAGTACCTCGAAAACAGGGAGCAGATCAGGGGGCTCGCCTACCGCGACGGTGAAGAAATCGTGGCTACACCGGCAGCGCCGACCATCAGCGACCTCGACGCGCTGGACCCCGACTGGTCGCTGCTGGAGTGGGACAAGTACAAGTACATCCCCCTCAATACGCGGGTGGCCATCCCGAACATGGCTCGCGGGTGCCCGTTCACGTGTTCGTTCTGTTCCCAGTGGAAATTCTGGCGCGATTACCGGGTGCGCGACCCCATCAAGGTGGTGGATGAAATTGAGCGGCTGGTGGAGGAGCAGGGGGTGGGGTTTTTCATTCTCGCCGACGAGGAACCGACCATCAATCGCAAGAAGTTCATCCAGTTCTGCGAGGAGCTCATTGCCCGCGACCTGCCGGACCGGGTCAAGTGGGGTATCAACACGCGGGTCACCGATATCCTGCGCGACGAATCGCTGCTGCCGCTTTACCGGCGCGCCGGTCTGGTGCATGTCAGCCTGGGCACCGAAGCGGCGGCGCAGATGAAGCTCGACCAGTTCAACAAGGAAACCCGCGTCGAGGACAACCGCCGGGCTATACAACTGTTGCGTGATGCCGATATCTTCATCGAAGCTCAGTTCATCGTCGGGATGGATAACGAGACCGCGGAAACCCTTGAGGAAACCTACCAAATGGCCTGGGACTGGCAGCCCGATCTCGCCAACTGGGCCATGTACACGCCGTGGCCTTTTACGCCCCTGTTCCAGGCGCTGGGCGACAAGGTCGAGGTATTCGATTTCTCGAAATACAATTTTGTCACGCCGATCATGAAGCCGGACGCGATGGACCGGGCGGAGTTGCTCGACCGGGTAATGAACAACTATCGTCGTTTCTATATCAAAAAGGCATTGTTCCACTACCCCTGGCGAGGCACGGGCTTCCGCCGGCGCTATCTTCTGGGCTGCCTGAAGGCTTTTGCCAAGGCGGGCTTTGCGCGCACGTTCTACGACCTTGGCAAGAACGGCTACTGGGGACCCCAGTCAAAGTCGAACGTCGATTTTCACTTTGATACCTCGCGGCGGCTGGCCAAGGCGCAGCTCGACGACTGGGAGGCGGCACAGGACCGGGCAGCAAGGGCCAGGGCCCGCAAACAGTCCCTGGTCACCGACGAGTACGACATGCTGGCCACGGATGCCGTGGGCGAATCTGCTGCGGTGAAAGCCTGCGGCGGTGGCGACGAACAATTAGCCGAAGTGGAACTGGATGCGGCCGGGCGCAGCTGAGACCTTCACCGGCACCCCGGGGCATCACAGGATCGGCCCCAATGCCGTGCTGCAACTTTTACCGGTACTGGATGCCCATCTGGGTCTGCCCGCCCGGGCAGGCCTGATGCGGCGGGCCGGACTGGACCGCCCGCCGTCGGATCGAGGCCTGATGGACGAGGTGCCGGCAGTGTTGCTGCACCAGGCGTTGCGGCGCTCCTATCCTGCCCACGCCGACGCGCTGGCACGCGAGGCCGGCAGCCGCACCGCCGATTACATTATCGCTCACCGAATCCCGGGCGTTGTGGCAGGGGTGCTCAAGCACCTGCCGGCGCGGATTGCCAGTGTGCTACTCGCCAGGGCTATCGAAAAACACGCCTGGACATTCGCCGGATCCGGTCAGTTCAGCACGGCCTCCACGCGGCCGGTCACCTTTGAGCTGTGCGACAATCCGGTGGTTCGCGGCGAATCCGCCAGCCACCCACTGTGCGCCTGGCATGCTGCCGTATTCGAGCGCCTGTACACGGTCCTGGTGGATGCCCGCCTTACGTGTCGGGAAACGCACTGCTGCGCTTGCGGTGAGATGGCCTGCAGGTTCGTGGTGAACTGAATAGAGGGCGGCAGGTCTCAGGGACATTGACTACCGCGCAGGTGAGGGCGGCGGCGGTGCAATCGGGTGGCCGCTGCCGGATAACCCCATGCCTCACGGAGTCGCCACCCGGGAGTCGTTTTTGGCCAGGCCATCGCTTAAACAGCTGGAGTATTTTCTCGCCGTCACGCGCTGCGGCAGCCTGCGCCGCGCAGCGGATGAACTGTCCATCAGCCAACCGACCCTGACGGCCCAGATAGCGCGGCTTGAACAGGCTCTCGCGGTGCGGCTGTTTGAGCGCACGCGCAAGGGCGTCTACCCAACGCCAGCGGGCCGGCGCCTGGAGCCGCTCGCCCGCAGAACGGTAGAGTCTCTCGATGAACTGGTCAATACGGCGGTCGATACCCGGGGCGGTGTGGCGAGCACCTACCGGCTGGGCGTGAGCGCGACCCTCGGCCCTTACCTGCTGCCCCGAATCATGCCTGCGCTGCATGCTACCTATGCGGACTTGAAGCTGTATATTCGCGAAGATTCCACCCAGGGGCTGGAGGAGGGACTGGCGCGCAACCGGTACGATCTCATCCTGACATCGGCCGCTACCGGCCACGGCGAGCTCGTGGTCCAGCCTCTCATGCGTGAAGCTGTCCGCCTCGTTCTGCCCGCCAACCATCCGCTGGCCGCAAGCCCGCGGGTTGCTGCCAGCGAATTGGCCGGGCAGCAGATACTGACGATCGAAGAAGGCCAGTGGTTCGCCCGCCAGGTGGAGGGCCTGTGTACCCGTCTCGGTGCCCAGATATTGCGCGACTACGAGGGCACGAGCCTGGACGCGTTGCGCGTCATGGTCATGATGGGGATGGGGCTCACGTTCCTGCCGGCACTTTACATCGCCTCGGAGATCGATGCGGACAGCGGCCTGGCAGTGAGAGACCTGGACGGTGACTCCATCGACCGATTGCATACGCTGGCGTGGCGACCCACGTCACCGGACAGGGCATTCTATCGACGACTGGCGGGCGATATGCGGCGGATTCTCAAAGAGCAGGTCGGGGATCTGGTGGAGGTCGTCGGCGGTCGCGATGAGTCTGACTGATCGCCCTGCCGTTGTTCGGAGTTCCCGGTTACAAGACGGCGCGACAGTGTCAGTGAGCCGCGGCGAGAGTGGGAGCGGACCCACACCCGCTCAGGGTAATCGATGGCGGCGATGTGTGGATGGTGAAAGGTGCCGCCCGGCCGAGCGCACTCAGCCCCATGAGGTTGCGGCCGGCACCCTCCATGACGGCGACCTCGATCGGGCCCAGGTCGCAGGTGTCGCCGACACGAAAATGGCTGACCTCGTAGACGGTCATCATCTGCAGGCGGTTGTTCGCCAGTCTCGCCGCGACCCGTTTAACTTCGCGGATATCGCCGCCGCGCCGCATCTGCTTGAACAGCGATCGGTCAACCGTCACCATCCCGGCTCCCGTATCGACGATGAAGCGCGCGGGGACACCGGCGATTTCCGCTGCGATCGTTAAGCTTCCTGCCCCTGATTGTGCCAGGTCCACGCGTTCGTCGGCGGCGGCAGTGGGTGCGATCTGGCCAAGCGGCGAACCGAGCATGCAGGCCGTGAACACTGTAAGGAGAAGTCGGTAGCCGGGGGAATTGCGCACCATGATCAGGGTTCTCGCTGGTCGTCTTTATACCGCGGTCGTTGCAAGAATTGCGCCAATCACTAACACATTGTTTATTAAGGGAAAAAATCCTGTCCCATGGCCAGGCTTCGCACCAAGTATGGGCGAGTGCACCAAACACGGGAGTATCCACGGGTGCAATAGCTTAAAAACTATGTGGTAATGGCACCGCGTGATAGCAAAAAACTATTGATAAAGCTCAGCGATTTAGTCGGGGAACTGGCCACGTTATGGCACTATTGTGTGGACTGAAGGACGTAAAAACTTGGAGGTAAGCATCATGCGTATTCGCACCATTACTCTCGCCGTCGCGGCAATGGTCATCGGTGGCCCCGCCGCCCTCGCGGACACGACAGCCACCTCGTCGTTGACCGAGACGACAACCGTGTGGCAGGTGGACATGTCTGGCAAGCCCCCTTACAAGCGTGAGCGCGTGGAAATACCGGTTGTCGATACCGCGCGGCTTGACGTTACCGGGGAGCCAGTGGAGACGGTAACGGTATGGCAGGTCGATCGCAGCGGCAAGCCGCCGTTCCGGAGAACTCGCGAGGAGGTGCCGGTTATCGATGTGGCAGCGGTGGACATCGAAGCCGAAGACAGGGAAGCTGACTTCCGCGGCCGGCCTCCGTTCAAACGCCACCGTTAATCGTTACCGGGTTGTAGGCAGCGGCAATAGTGTAAACCCCACAATCTGTTCCCCTTGTGCGCCACCTGTCCTCCTGATCGGTGGCGCCTTTTTTTGTCTCGGCAATCACCCGTCTCCGGAAGCGATGATATCCACCCCGAACAGGAACTGATCGCTTATCGAAAACGCTTTCACTGCGGTCCTGTCGTCGCCAGACTCGGCCCGGTAGGCGCCGGGCGGCAACCCGTCCGCACGGTAAATACCGAAGGCATCGGTCGTGGCGGTGGCAACCACGGCTCCGCCCTCGGCCACGATCTTCACCGTCCGTCCAGCGAGTGCTTCGCCGTTCTGGTCCAGCAGCTTGCCGGCCACAGCGTAGCTGACTTCCAGTGTAAACGGTACGCGCGTCGCTGCCGCCCGATCGAGCTGCACCCAGAACACCTGGTCCCTCGCCGGGCGGAACTGAAGAGGCAGATAGCGGCTGTCCAGGGTCACGCGGTGGACACCGGATGACAGGCCATCGACATAGTAGTGGCCACCCTGAACGGACGCCGTGTGGCTCACCCCATCCACGATCAAGACCACTCGTGAAATATTCGCCGTACTCGCCAGGGGCTGGTCGCCGACTAACAGCGGGCCGGAGAGGGCGGCGGTATTGGCGGCGAAACCGCTGTCGGCCGCAGTGATCCGGCCACGCGTAACGGCGAAATCAAACGTGAGGTCCCACTGGACCAGCAATCCTGGGTCGTCCTCCAGCACCGGATTGATCAGGGCATTCTCGCTGATCCGCAATCTTGAGTAGACACCCGGCAACAGTCGCGCATCGAGCTGCAGGTTGTAGCCGAGTTCCCCGCCGAGCGCGACCAGGCCTGCCTGCAGACGGTCGAATCGTCGCTCGCTGGCATGAAGGATGATGCCCGATTCGTAACGTTCCTCGAAACTGTCGCCGTCGCGGAACAACCCGTAGTACTCGACGCCGTTTCCGAGACGCCTGCGGTAGTCGACAAAGTGATTGGTGTCCTCGTAGGTGTAGCGGACTGTATCCCGTCGACTGGCGGCATAGCGTGCGTCCAGGCGGTATTTGCCGTCGATGTTGGGCCAGGCACTGAAGGAGGCATTGCGGCCGTTGCTCCAGGTGACCGTGGGTAGCAGGTAGCGCTCGTCCTGGTAGGTAGTGGACGCATCCCTGCCGGCCAGGCCCAGTGTCAGTCGATCGGAGAATCGGTAGCGATAGTTCCCGAAACGGACCCACTGGCGGGCTGCCTCGCCCGGCCGGTCTACGTCGAATTCGCGTGCGGAGAAATTCATCGCCCAGCGTTCGCGCCCTCCCTCCACTGTCAGCTCGGCGCTGTCAGCCAGCGGGCTGTCGGCCAGGCTCAGTCCCGCAAACCAGTGGTCACCCAGGGCCAGGTAGGTGCCGGCCTGGGTGCTGAATTCGCGGCCGTCGTACTGGCTGCCGAACTCCACGGTCAGTCCGTCGGCGATACCGTAGCGCCACTGCAGCGCACCGCTGGTGCCCAGGGAGTCGATTTTCGAATCCAGGAGATTGCCCTGCTCGCCGATGGCACTGAACAGCGTGGCCCGACCGGCCTCCAGCAGGCCGGAGCCCACCCGTCGTGAGTAGTCCAGTGTCTCCGTCAACACACCGCTGTTACTGTCGAGTAGCAACACTTTGACTTCCGCGTAACCGCTGTTGGCGACATCGACATCGGGAAATTCGAAGCGGCCGTCGAGGCGCACCCGCACCCGGTCGACGACACCGCCATTGATACGCAGCTCCGCGATGTCGCCGGGTTCTCCCGACCCCCGGATAGTGCGTGCGTTGCCGCCCACCTGACGGTTACCACTGGCGGTACTGAGACTCAGGGCATCGGCGGCTGCCAGCGGCCTGTTACTGAACAGAGCCTGCACGCCGGTCTGCTCCACCACCGGCAGCAGGGGATGCAGGTTCATGCGCGCATTGCCAAGCAGCAGCTGGCTCGCCGCGTTGGATTTCAGCCAGTAGTAATCGAAGGGGCGAAGCTCCCCATTCGGTGTCTGCGCAGCCCGCGCCTGCCACAGTCCGCCGGCGATGTTCCCGGCGCTGAGATACTCGCTAAAGACCTCATCGCGCTGATCGGAATGAAAATAGCTGACATCGGCGCGCAGGGTTCGCAGACTTGCAGACGGTGGTGAGAAGTCAATGTCGAAGGGATTGTCTGACGTCTCAGTGCCGCGGTCGTCAATCCACCAGGGGATTGTCAACCTGAGGGCGTAGGCTGACTGGTCGAACCGGGTATCGATCTTCAGCGCTTCCCGCAGCGCCTCGCTTGATATCAGCTGGCGGTTGTCTGCACGCCGCAACGAGGCCGGGTCCAGCGTAGCGTTTCCGGCTGGAGTGATGATTTCAAGGTTGCCGCCGTTTTGCCTGATCTCTGCACCAATAGAGGCCAGGACATCGTCCAGCGGCAGCAGGTAATCATTGCCGCTGACATAGGCGACAATTCCCGTCTTTTCTTCCCCACCCACATACAGGCCGAGCAGTTGTGCAGTGTAATGGTCTTCAATGGCTACCGCGGCGGGGCTGGCCGTTGCGAGCAGGAGAGGGTCTGCAGCGGATGACCCGGCAAGTCCGGGCCCGGCGGGACCCGGCCCGGCCAGGCCCGGTCCGGCGAGACCCGGTCCGGCTGCTAGCGTAAGCAGTAAGCCGATAACAAGCGCCGCTAAACCCGGCTGCTGCATTCCTCTGCGGGTCGCCACGTGCGCAACACTAGCTACCGGCAACTCTGACGGTGCGCACGACCGCGGTCGACCCGATATGAGCGTCGAACTGTACGATCTGGCCGGGTGTCAGCACTTGATCGGGAAGCAGTTTAATCTCCCGGCGAGTCGCGGGCAGCAGCACGGTCTCGGCAACATCACCGGTCTCGTATTCACTCGTGCGCTTCCGCGAGAGCGTCGGGTCGCGGAGAATGTCGATCGCCTGGTCGGGGCCCGGAAAGGCGTCTGCCGGCCACACACCGAAGCGTCCCTGCAGCCGTGCATGGCGATTGCCCTGGTTAAGCGCTTCGGCAATGATCTGGGTGCCGTCCACGGAGGGGCTGATGTCAATGACGTCGACCTGCTCGTGCACTTCCCCGAACTGGGCGTACACCGGTATACCGAAGCGGATAGCCATCTGCACCGACGTGTTGTTGCTGCGCTGGCGCGGTCCGGTCTCCTCTTCAATGAAAATGATCGCGCGGTGCTCACCGGTCGCCGGGCGCTGCCTGGGCATCACGGCCCACCGGATTGTCTGCGGCATGCCGGGTGGTATCACCACCCGCAGGGGGTTGATCACAATCCACTGGTCCAGCGAGCCTTCTCGCGGGGGCAAGATGCGAACCCGGTTCGATGCGTCCAGGTCCCAGTTACTCACGGAAAGTTTTACGGTCAGGGGCTCGTCGCTGAGGTTCTTGATCATCAGCGCCTGTGGCGCACTGCCGCCTTCCTCGAGGTCGATCATGTAGCGATCAGGTGAGATGCCGAGGCGGGCAGCGGGCTGCGTCGACAGGGCGCAAGACTGCCAGAGCAGCAGCAACAGGCCCGTCAGGCAGGGTAGCAGCGTGCGGCGACAGCCCGTTTGTCTGCCAGTCCGTCGACAGATCCGCGCGCGACCGTGCGAGAAGAGACCTGTCGGTGACAGACCGCTGTGCACATAAGGCTGAGCGAAATTGTTGAGCCAGAATTTCATGCTGTATCGTGCCGGCTGGCTGTGTTGCGACGGGCTGATAGGGGTCATAGGTGGTTCTTCACGTTGATGCAGATAGTCAGGGTGGCGCGATGGGTACCGGGCTGTCGTAATCGTTCCAGGTTCGAATAATCGAAACGAATCCGGCCTCTCAGGCGGCGCAGGGAGTTGCTGCGACCCCACCAGTTGCGGCGGATGTCGTAGGTCTCGGCACTGAGAGTCACGGTAGAGCCCGATGCTCCGTTGGTGCCTACCGCGGTGTCGCCGGCGACTGCCAGTATGGCTTCGACCTGCAGGTCCTGCCGCCGGTCGAACTCGTAGAAGCCCCGTGGATAGTTGGCTTCCCAGGCCCAGTTTTCTACACGCTGGAAGCCGGTGCGTATGCTGTCAGCCGCCAGTTCGTCAGCGTCCATTGCGGCAACGAAGCGGCCGTTGGTGGTTCGCCCGGCAATCGCCCCGGAGTTTGCTCGCCTCACGGCGACGTCGGCGCGGTTGCCGCCGGTAATATCGCGGATACTGGCTGCGTTCAGTTCGATAACGCCAGCCCGTTCGGCGCGAACGACCAGCGGCACGTCGTCGACGCAGCCCGGCGCGGCGATGGATGGTCCGGCCGGGAGCGCACAGCACAGTGACAGGATGCCACCGATACAGTAAAGCCGTGCCCGCTCAAGCATTCCCCGGTTCCATCGCGGCAGGTTCGTCAGCCGATCACGGCGATACCACGGTGATGATCAACGAATCAGAAGCCGTGAGTGGGGTGGTCAGGCTGTCGAGGTCGACATCGAACTGAACGTCGCCGATATTCTGGCCGTCGGTCAGGGTCAGCGACGGCGTCGGATTGGTGGGGCTGATCAATGCATTGGTGAAATCGCCACCGCCGAGGGCGACCGACGCGGTGAGGCTCGATGCCAGCGCGCGCACCGCCCACGCGTTCTCCAGAACGATAGTCACGTCGCTGTCCACCGTCGGGCTGACGGTGGCATCGCTGGCGATATCCGCGTCGTAGGTTGCCGTACCGCCGGTCACGTCAGTCGCCGTCGCCAGCGCCTTGGGCGAGGTACTGCCTGCGCAAATCAGTTCCGAGGCGGGTCCGGTCCCCGGGGTACAGGCACTGAGTGACGGGTTGCTGTTGGTGATCAGGCTCTCGAGGTCATTGGCATCCATGGTGATGTCGATGTCATCGAAGTAGTAGAGGATGATCAGTGGCGGAAAGGTGATATCCACCTGGGTGGTGCCGCTCGCTGCCATGGTGTTCGGGCTGGCCAGCAGTGAGGCCGCGAAGGCCGAGGCTGCAATAACGTTTACTGTGTTGCGCAACATGTGGTATTCCTCATTGTTATGATGGTTGAACGCTCACGCGCAATCGTAGGCAACCGTAGCGCCTTCTCAAGCGCGACTCAGCATTTTTGTGACGATATCCGCAGTTAATCCGGGCTTTTGCGGGCCAACGCGCTGCGGCGGAGCCCGTCGGACACGATCTGTACTTTTGTCCATTGATCGCTTGACGCAGCGGGCGATTTGCGGGGTATGGAATCTCTCTCGAGCCCCGTCGCCGAAACACAGACTTTCTCATCACCCAACCATGGCTCCGATTGCGGCGCCTGGCATGCCCGGACTCGGTCCCGCTGCGGCCAGATCAATGTAAACTGTGGCCGCGCCAGCCTGGCTTACGGCAACAATAACTTCATCTATACTGGGCGTTAGCACGGGCGCATTGAACGGCTCGCGCCAGAAACGCTTTCCCGACTGCCCGGAATCGGCTTCACCATTCCCGTGGTAAGCGACTATTCAGGAGATGTTCATGCGCAAGTTACCCCGTCGGTTGCGGAATACCCTGTTCACAGTGGGAGCCGCACTGGCGCTCTCGGCGAACGCAGCTACTGAAGCTGATCGGATTCGTGCGCTGGAGGAACAGCTGGAACAGCAAAAGGCGGTTATGCAGCAACAGCAGCGGATGCTGGAGACCATGGAGGAGGAACTGGAGCGGCTCAAGCGCGACGAACCTCCAGCCTTGACTGAGAGCGGGGTGGCTGCCAGCGAGGAACCGGCAATACCGGCGATGGCGACCGCCGATGTAGAGGCAGTCCCGGAGAAGCGCGCGTCGATGAACGTCTACGGCTTCGCCATGGCCGATGCCATCTACGACTTCAAGCGCGTCGACCCCGACTGGGAAGACACCCTCAGGGTCTCGACGATCCCGACCGCTGACGGTCAGTTCGGCGAGGACGGCAACTTCGTGTTCGGTGTGCGCCAGTCGCGGCTTGGCGTCAAGGGCAATTACGGCGACGACATCACCTATTTGTTGGAGGCGGAACTGTTCGGCGTCGGCGGCGATGAAGGCCAGACCACGCCGAGACTGCGACACGCCTTCGCGACCTACAAGAATTTCGGCATGGGGCAGACCTGGTCCAATTTCATGGACATCGACATCTTTCCCAATACCATCGATTACTGGGGCCCGACGGGGATGGTGTTCTGGCGCAACATCCAGGCCCGCTACTCCTTCCCTATGGGTGAAGATGAATTGTCCATCGCGTTCGAGGAACCGAGTACGGCGCTCACCATCGGACGTTTTCGGGATACCGATCTCTGCGACCTCCCCAACCCCCCGGAGGATTGCGAGTCCACGGAATCGGAGGCCGAGGAACTCTTCCAGGCCAGGAACGACCTGCCTGATCTGAGCATCCGCTATCGCAACAACGGTGACTTCGGCCACTACCAGGTGGCGGGGATGTTCCGCAAACTCGGGTTCGAGCGCATCGACACCGGCGAGACTGACCACGAGTTCGGCTGGGGTATCAACACCAGTGCCGGACTGCGTACCTGGGGTCGCGACATGCTGAAACTGCAGGTGGCTTACGGCGAGGGGATTGGCAACTATCTGAACGATGGCGGCCTCGATATCGCCCCGGATTCCGCAGACATCAACAGGGCCCAGGCGGAGACAGTGCCATTGCTGGCTATCAGCGCCTACTATGACCACTACTGGAACGACAGGTGGTCGACGTCATTCGGTTGGTCGATGACCGACCTCGATACGCGCCCCGGCCAGCTCGACGACGAGTTCGCCAAGGGACAGATCGCCCAGATCAACCTGCTGCATTATCCCGCGGACAACGTCCTGATGGGTACGGAGTTCATCTGGGGTAAGCGTGAAGATGTCGATGGCAGTACCGGGACCGACTATCGCATCCAGTTCTCACTCAAGGTCAACTTCGACACCGGGGACCTGCTGGCGCCACGCTGAATGGGCCGTCGCGACAAAACCATCCTCACCGGGGGCGAACGCCGGAGTCAGGGCAGGGGAGTCGGTTGGCTGATACCCAGACGCGACAGGTCCACGACAGCGGCATCATAGTCGGCCCGGGCGAGCCGGGCCTGTAACTCCGCCTCCAGCAGCTTGACCCGTGCGTCCGCCGCCTGGTTTTCACGGACGTTGACCAGGAAGAAGTCGCTGGCGCCGCTTTCAAAGCGTTGAACCTCCGAGCGGCGCATGATTTCCGACTGCTCGACTTCCGTCTCCGCCAGTGCCAGCAACTCCCGCGCGTAGCGGAATTGCAGGAGGATGTTGCGCACCTCCAGCTCGATGGCTTCCTCTTTCAGCTGGCGTTGCGCACGTTGTATATCGATTTCCGACTGGGCCTGGATGATTTCACCCCGGGCCGCCCGACGTTGCAATGGGACGCTGAATTCGAAGCCGATGATGGTGTCGGTGGCGTCGCGCGACGGTCCACCCTCGGCGATCTCTCCCAGCCCGTCCTGTACCTCGAAACGCAGGTCTAGCCTCGGCTTGAGCTCGTTTTCCGACAGATCCAGCTTCAGCCGCGCGCGCTCGATGGCGTTTTCCAGTATCGCCAGTTCAGGGCGCCGCTGGACGGCATCCGAGACCGCAACTTCCGGCGGTACGTTGAGAGCGTCACGCTCGTCGCTGCTCATGTTGCGCGGCAGGCGATAGGACTCGACCAGCTTCGGAGAGCCGTCGTCATCGCGATAGAAGTAGCTCAGCGCATTGGCGGCGAGGGCCAGCTCACGCTCCGCCTGCGCCACCCGGGATCGGCGCCGGGTGATGTTCTGCTGGTTCTCGACCAGGAAAATTTCCGCCCGTGCTCCCTTGCGGACCTGCTGTTCCAGTCCCTTCTGCCGCTCCATCGCGATCCGCAGCAGATCCCGATAGACGCGCAGTTGCCCGCCCGCCATAACCCATCGCCAGTAGGCGCGCAGCGCCCGCTGCTGCACACCGATTTTGGTCATCAGTAACTCAAAGCGCGCCTGCCCCGCATTCAGGCGCGCGTCGTATTCATTGAACCGACGCTCGTCGATATCGCGGTCGCGAAGCAGGGAGAACAGTACCCCCGCTTTCAACTTGCCGCCGCCGTTGGTGTAATACTGATCTTCGTAAATCGGGAAGTCGCCGTCCGAGAGCTCGTAGCCTCCGTAGATTTCCGCACCCAGGGGGCGCAGCGGTTGCCGGGCCAGCCCGCCTGCGACCCGACCGTCGTAATATCCGTCGACGCGGTTGAAGCCATCGGCTTCAAACACCAGGTCGAAAGCGCCCTCGCTCTCGATTCGCCGACCGGCGGCTCCGCGCAGTGCTGCCATGCTCTGCAAAATTTCCGGAAAATGCTCTTGCGAGGAGGCAAGCACCTCCTCCGCGGTCAGGATGCCCGCATCACCCGCCTGTCCCGGTTGGGCGCTGACGGACGCGGGACCACACAGGATCGCCAGTGCCCCGAGGATCAAAACCGCTGTTTTCATTGGGTACCCTGATTGGCCAGGGGGTCGGCATTGGAGCCAGACTCAGGTAGGTTGGGCGGGAAATTGTTCAGCAGGCGCCAGATTTCATAACCGACCGGGACTGTCTCGAGCAGCACCCAGCCGCGCGCGCCTGATCCGAAGCGGACGAAGCGCTCACCGGGCCAGGGTTTGCTGGCTTCGGGGTCTTCCACGACCAGGATCCGGAAACGCCCGGACCGGTGTGCCGACGGGTCCACCGCCGTCACCAGGCCGCTGAAGGTGCCGACAGCCATCGACGGCCAGCCACTGAATTGCACCGCAGGCCAGCCCTCGAACTGCAGCTGAACAGGATCGCCGGACTGCACCAGCGCCACGTCGCGGCCGTCGACAAAAATCTCCACGGCCCGCTCGACACTGTCGGGAACGAACGTCGCGACAATATCGCCGGCGTTCACGAAAGTGGCTGCGTCGCCGGCATTGACCCTGAGAATCACGCCGTTGCGCGGGGCGCGCACAATCTGTTCGGATTGCCGGGAAAGATTGACATCCACCCGCGTCAGCTCTGCCGCCGCTTCGGCAACCCGGGAACGCAGCTCTTCAACGCGGATTCTGGACTGCTCGTACTCACGGCGGGACGCCAGGCCGTCGTCGAACAGGTCTTCCGTGCGCTTCATATCGATTTCGGCCGTTCGCTTCGCTGCTTTCGAAGCCTCCAGTTTGGCGATGACCTGGCCGCGTTCGGCTTGTAACCGCTCGATGTACTGCGGGTCGATATCGGCGATGCGCACGATCGGATCGCCCACCTGCACGTGCATGCCGTCGCGTACGTACCATTCCTGTATCCGCCCTGACACCAGCGCATTGACTTCCTGCAGGCGGTCGTTGGGATTCAGCGCGGTCACCGTGCCAAATCCGGCTGTGGTCTGTACCCAGGGAACGAAGATCATGAAGACGACGGTGACCACCAGCGTCACCACGATGATCCAGCTCACCACGGGAATGACACGCGGGATGCGCTGGGCATTCAGCGTGGTGAAGTAGTGTTGAATCTGCTCCCTGTCTGGCATCCGGTGAGTGGTTCCTAGCCGAGGTTGGTTGCGAGTTCGCCCGCGGGAACGAAGCGCTCCCCGCTGACACCCTGGCTCTGTGCGAAGTCACTCAGCGAATCGAAATTATCGAACAATCGCTGCTCCTCGTGGCCCAGGTAAAGGAACCCGTTGAATCCGAGGTCCCGGGTTCGCGTTGTGAAGTACAGCACGGTGGTGTCTGATTCCTGCTGGATCATGTCCAGGGCCGCGTGCAGGTTGGCACCGGGAACGGTGTCGTAGAGTTCGCCCAGCAGCAGTACCCGCGGCCTGGCAATAATGGCAGCGGCGAGCTTGAGCTGCATGGTCTCCGTGATCGTGAGCGGCCAGCCGGTGGCGGCGACCAGGGTGTCGAGGCCTTTTTCCAGCTGGGAAATGGCGGGGTCGAGACCAACGGTGCGAACCGCCTGCAGGATGCGTGCAGAGCTGGCTTCCTCGCAACTCAGTCGCAGGTACTCCCGGATCGTCAGTTCGATGGCATTGGGCCGGTCGAGGACGATGATCTGCTGGCGCAGCTCATGGGCACCCACGTTGTTGATATCCTGCCCGCCGACGGCCACGTAGCCGGCGCTGGGCAGAACATGTCCCTTGAGAAAGTTCGACACCTCGCTCTGGACGCCCTGGGTCTCAACCGAGACCAGTACCCGCGCTCCGTCCGGGATGACAAAGTTCAGGCTGGTATCCACGCCGCGGGCGTCGCCCCGGGCGTGGACGAATTGCAGTGAGCCGTCGAGCCCCTCCAGGCGTTCTGCCCGGTCGTCGATATCTTCCTGTTCCACCTTGTAGAACAACCCCAACTCGTCAAGCGAACCGCACAATTCGTAAAAGTAAGCCAGGTAGATACCGAGCTGGGAGATGCCATAGAAGACCCCGGTCATCACCAGTTCCGCGGCGACCAGTTGACCCAGGGATAGCTCGCCGCGGATCACCAGAAGCCCCCCGAGCCCGAGCAGCACGGCACTGGCCAGCGCGTAGAGCAGGATGAAGCAAAGCGTCTGCGCGAAGTGATGGCGAAAATGCCGCCGGTGCCAGGTAATGTAGTCAGCCGTGACCGCGTCGGTGCGCTCCAGGGCATCGGCGATGTGGCGCTCCGACTTGAAGAAGCCGTTGGAGGCGCCCAGCCCCTCCAGCCAGGCGGCCGCGGCGTGCTTCTTGTGCGATACCTGCACGGCACTCCGGATCGCCCGCGACCCCCAGACAATCCAGATCAGCCAGATGAGCAGCAATACGACGAGGTTCAGCGCCAGGAACAGCGGGTGGTACATTGACACCAGCACAAAGCCTACCGCTGCCTGCAGGACGATGGTAAAGCCCCCGATCAGCAGGTTGGGCACGTTTTTCTGGACGATGATGATATCGAAGTAGCGATTGAAGAGTGCGCCGTTGTTGTAGTCGTCGAAAAACGGATTGATCGCGTAGATGGAGCGCTTGGCAATCTCGGACACCATGCGCGCGTAGAACCGGCGCTGGAAAAGGTCCATGAGGTGGATACGTAATGCGTTCAGGAGACCGGCAGCGGCCAGTAATCCGAACAGGGTCAGCGACAGCACGACCAGTGGTGCCGCGAGGCCCGTGTTGGCCACGGTGTTGACGAGCATCTGCACCGAGATCGGGAGGGCGAGCGATAGCAGGCTGATGCCGACGCCATAAATCATGGCGATGAGGAAATAATTGTTCTCCGGCCCGAGAATGGTAATGAAAAACCCGTATACCTCTTTCACCGAGGCCTGATCGTTCGTTTTCAGATCGCTCATAGCGTGTGTCGAAGCCGAAAGATACCTGTCACGTCCGCCCCTAACCAAAAACCACAGTATACGCGAAAGCCGCCGCGATTCGTGCCACCCGCCCCCGGCCTGAATAATGGACAAACGGCCTTCGACACATGGCGTCAAGCGCCACCTATGACCGCTTCACGACGCATTACAGTGCATGGGCGTGGCAGTGACGGCCCAATGTACGTCGCATCAACGCGACTGGTTTGCAACGATGTCGGTATTTGCACACCCGCCGGCCTCAGAGCCCTCCGAACGGCTCAGCCTGCGGCTCAGCGCGCCCCTGACCCTGCGGTGGCGGTGGGCGGTCAGCGGCCAGGTCCAGGTGAGCCAGAAAGCCAAGGCGAACAAGGCTGTCGGGATAATGGCGTAGATTACACCCAGCCAGTAAAGCGCAGCCGCATCGTTGCTGGCATCGGGGGCGGCGGAGTAACCGGCCAGCGCCAGCAACGGCAATGACAGCCCGCCGAACGAGGCCGCGCACTTGGTCATGAAACCGTGCACTGCGAAGTAGCTGCCCGTGCGTTGATCACCGCTGCGCAGGGTGTCGAGATCAACGACATCGGCCAGCATGGCGAGCGGCAGGTAGGCGAACGCACCGAAGCACATCCCCTTGAGTGCAAAGAGGATCTGGAATGCCCGCTGGTCGCCGTAATCGAGAGCGAAGATCGCCAGGCTGACCAGGCTCACCAGTACCATTGCGGCGGCCAGGGAGCGGTGCTTGCCGAAGCGCCTCGCGAGCAGGTCCCAGAGTGGCATGGCCGCCAGGCCGCTGGCGAAATAGACAACGTAGAGCACGCCCGGGCTGCTGATGCCGATCGCGTCCTGCATGAAGAACAGCGAGACGGTATTGCGGAACTGTTCGCCGCCGGTGATCACAAGCTCGATGATGACGACGCGACGGAACAGACCGTTGCGCCACATCAGTCGCAGTGATTTGAGCAGGCGGGTGCCGTCTGGGTTCCGACGTGTCACGGGCTCTGGTACTTTCAGCAGCATGGCGAGGGCGATGCCCGGCAGCAGAATGAGGATCAGCCAGCTGTAGGCCTCGAGGACGACAGCGGCGCTCGCCGCGTCGCCAAGCCGAAACTCGGCAAAGGCCGGTACCAGCGTGGCAACGATCAGGCCGAACAAAGACCACTGCTGGCGCGCCGAGCTGACCCGGGTGCGCTGGTGGTAGTCCCCGGTGATTTCCGCGCCCCAGGCCCCATAGGGAACGAGCACGAGGGTTGACCCCAGTCTCAACAGGAGATACCAGAGGCCCAGGTAGGCGGCCGTGACACCGCTGGCTGGATTGAGCAGCATCCAGCAGGCAAGTGTCAGCAGGGGAACACCGGCGGCAAGCCAGGCTTTTCTGCGTCCCCACCGCGTTTGCCGGTTATCAGACGCAAAACCAATCAACGGGTCGGTGATCGCATCGAAAATCGCCGCCGTGCTGATGATCAGGCCTACCAGCGACAGGGAGATGCCCATGTCGGTGCTGTACGCGCGGGGCAGCCAGACCGCCAGCGGGTAGCTCAGCAGGGCCAGCGGCATGGCCAGCGCACCGTAGGTCCACAGGGTTGTGCGGGTAAGCGGGGTGCTAGCCGAGTCGACTTTCACGGCTTGCTTCACGCGCCGGTGCGGGGTGAGGCAGCGCCGTCGCCCGCGCTGGCGTCGCTCGCCGTTTCGTGGACGGTGGCCACCAGCCACTCACTGGGGCATGAGAGAACAGGCCCGGTGGGCAACACGTGATGCCTGCCGCGCCTGTGCCTCTCGGCTGTCAGGACCAATCGATCAGTACTTTTCCCTGCTCGGCGGATTGGCGAGCCAGTTCGGCGGCCCGTTCGCCGAACCGCTCCTCAATCTTCTCGCGGCGGATTTTGAGCGTGGGCGTCAACACGCCGTTGTCGATGGACCAGGCGTCCGTGGACACGATCACCGCGCCGATGCGGGCGTGCTTGTCCACCTCGTCGTTAACGGCGGCGACCCGTTCCCGCAGTTTCGCCTCGATGGCGTCGCGGTCCTCTTTCTGGGCGAGTGCGCTGAGTACGCAGGTCATCACGGTCTTCGAGTAGCCGCGCCCGAGCAGGCAGATCTGCTCGGTGTAGGGGTTCTCGGCGAAAATGTTTTCAATCGGGGTGGGGGCCACGAACTTGCCCTGTATCGTCTTGAAGTAGTCCTTGACGCGCCCCGTGATGTAGTAGAAGCCGTCCTCGTCGACTTTTACCTTGTCGCCGGTGTAGACCCAGCCATCGACGAAGGTTTCAGCGGTTTTCTCCGGCATGTTGTAGTAACCCGGCGAACACCCATCCGCCTTGACCTGGAGTTCGCCCTCGTCGCTGATGCGCACCTCGACATTGGGCAGTGGCTTGCCGATCGAGCCCACTCTGCGCTCATCCGGGCTGGAAACGATAGGGCCCATGCACTCGGTCTGGCCGAAGCCCTCCATCAGGGTAATCCCGAGCCGGTCATACCAGTGTATCAGCGCCGGCGGAGTCGGCGCGGCGGCGGTGAGCAGGTAGCGAGCCTCGTCGAGGCCGAGTTTTTCCCGCACCAGTTTGCCAATGCCTTCGGCATCGGCCTCCAGGGCGGCATCCAGCGCCTCCTGGGAACCGAACTGGCCGATGATGCCTTGCTGCAGCTGTTCCCAGACCCGCGGCGGACCGAACATGACGTGGGGCCGGCACAGGGGCAGGTCGCGCAGCAGCGTGGCCATGTTTTCGTTGAAATCCACCTCGCCACAGTTGACCAGTGAACTGCCTTCCACGATCTGCCGCTCGGCGATATGGGCGAGGGGCAGGTAGGAAAAGAGGCGGGCGTTGTCCGCCACACCGAACACGTCGCTGAAGCGGGTGATGGGAACAATGTTGGAAGCGTGGGTCTGCATCACGCCTTTTGGGACACCGGTGGTGCCGGAGGTGAACACCAGCGACGTCAGGTCGTCCCGCTGGCACTGGTAAACCGGCATCTGACCCCGGTGGGGCGAGACGACATCCTCCCACCTCAGGTGCGCCTCCGGCACCTCGACGCCGGGCAGGCACACCAGCTGGATGCCGTCCGGCAGTACCTTGCTGAGCTCCGGCCAGTTCTCGGTCTCGCCGATGAACAGCAGTTTCATTTCGGTGAACGACATGATGTACTCGGCCGTCTCTGCGGTGCTCGTGGTGAACAGCGGCACGACGACGTTGCCGGCGGCGATACTGCCGAAGTCGGCGAAGTACCAGTGCGCGCGATTCCGCGACAGCAGGCCGACACGGTGTCCATTGCCGTCGAAAAAGTTTTCCTCCCAGGCGGCCAGCGCGTTGATCTCGCGGTGAGCGTCCCGCCAGGTCCATTCGTGGGCCTCATCGCCGCAGCGCTCGCGTAACCAGACCTTGTCCGGGCACTGCTCATTCCACTGGTTGAGATAGTCGGTAAAGGTGTCGAGCACGGTGGGTCTCCCTGTATTATTTCTCTCGCTTTAGAGCATCTCGCGCACCGGAGCAGGTTGTAATCGCTATCGTGCACGTCTCCCGGCCACACTGAAATATAGCGCAACTTCGCGGCAATGCCGATAACAGAATGTTACCAGCACCGCCCGGGTCGCGGCGCTTGCCGTGCGTCCCTGTTGCAGACTGTTCAATGTGGTGGGCGTTGGTTGGTGCTCGATGCCCGCATGAGATGCTGGAATCCCGCGCAGCAGCCGTGACTCAATGTGCCACGCCGACTCCCTGCACCCGGAAGGTGAGGCTGGTGACGCTTATCTTGTCGCCCTCCTGCGCTTCCACCTGGCACCACACAGGGCAGGCGTCGATCAACGTCCAGGAGCGCACGCGTCTTCGCTCACCGGTCGCAAGGGTCTGGACTACTTCCACGCGTCGTCCAACGCATGCATCGTCGAACTCGCGCCGTCCCGCCTCGAGGGCGCCACCATCAGTAAGCCCTGGCGACCACGCTTCGAGGAAGGCTGAACTCACCCATCCCTGCTCCAGGGTAACGGTGCCGGGCGTCTCATGCGCCTGGACCAGGCTGCTGAAGACCCCGTATTGCTCGCCATCCATCTCGAGGGAGAGCGATCGCTGTGCCAGGACTGTTGAGATGAAAGTGACCTGCAGGGCAAACAGTACTACAAGGCCCGCCATCAGTCGTGCAGGAAAGCTTTCCCTGACCCCGTGGTCTCGGTAGTGGTGCCCGGGAAGGCCAGGTTTGAAACGAAAAAGACGGGGCTCGAAGCCCCGTCTATCAGGATTACAGAACATCGAATCCGAGATCGTGTCGGATTACTCCGGGCTACTTTTTATCCTCGACCTTGTAATTGCCTCCACAGCCCAACTGGTGCTCGCTGACAAAGGTCGCCCAGTTGGCGAACTGGTTTTCGCTGGCGCGCGCGTACTCACCGACGTACCAGAAGCGACCACCGGCCGGATCGACCGCCATGCCGGAGTAGTCGCCCCAACGGTTCGGCGCGGCGGGGTTCTGGAACGAGCGGTAGGGCTCGGTGCCGTTGACCGTGACAAACTCGTTGCGCACTTCACCGTAGCGGTCATTGAACTTGCGGCCGGTGACGGCGACAGACGGGAAGATATCCGGCCCGCTGATGCTGTAGCCGATGGCCATGTTGCCGCAGGCATCCACATCCAGGGACGGGAACCAGCGGCTGTTGCCGTCTTCCGCCGAGATCACGCCGGCATTGAGAACACCGTCGGTGCTGGACCCCGGGCGTGACTGCCGCGGGATCGATCTGCGCCCAGCGCACACAGTTAACTACACCGGTTCCGGGGTCGCAGGAGATGGTCTGCGCCGTCCACAGCTTGCCGTCGCGGTACTTGGTTTCCTGCCCGCGCCAGTCGTTGCCGGCCAGCAGGACTGTGGAGCCCTTCTGCTCTACCGGCACCGGGAAGCAGGAACCGCCGTCACAGGCAACACCGGAGGCGGTGGCCAGGTCGACGTCGCCCAGCCAGCGTGAACTCATCGGCACCGAAGGGATCGTTCCAGGCCCAGACGGAGTGGTTACTGCCGTCGAAGAACTCGGTCATGATGTAGTCGGGACCTTCGGTCGGGTAGGTGCCCCGGCTGACGCCTTTGAGGTGCGCGGGCTGCGGCGTGCTGTTGAAGTTCGGCACCAGGCGCTGGACGACCCGCAGCGGGTCGCCGGACATCAGGTCGTCCTTGTTGACCGCAAAGACGCGACCACCGACGAAGCCTGCACCGAACTGGTTGGAGCCGACGTAGACGGCATCCACACCTACGCCCATGTGCGGGAAGTCGAAGAACTCGCCATTGATGTCGGCGGGAAACGCGAAGCGATTCCAGTTGCCCAGCGGGTCGCCATCGGTGGTCATCGCGATGCAGTAGTCGGTGCCATCGCCGTCCACGCCGAGGATGAACTGGCCGGTGGACTCGTCGAACACCACGTCGGGGTCGAAGGGACCACCCGGGTCGCAAGCCGGGTCGACGCCGGCGAAAAACGCGCTGAACGGGGTCGGGGGCAGGAGCGTCGTTACCGCTCTTGTCATAGATGGCGAAGCTCACGTTGACCACCACGATCACGTGATCCGGGCCGACGGCAATATCGGGGTCCGGCGGCACGGTGGCCGAAAACGGTACCGGGTCGTTGCAGCAGTTCTCGGCACCGATCGCGTCGAAGCTGGATTTGATCTTGGCGCCCGCTGTTACCCCGGGATCCCAGGCGCAGCTTCTGCATGCCCTTGTCCGGTGCGTTTTTCATAGCGTTGGCAATCGCCGCTGCCACGGCGGCATCCGACATGGGCGACTCGATCTGCGCACCGCCGGCGACGCGTACCGCACCGTCGTCGGCGGGTACGGTCGTGACCGTGGCCGGGTCGGGCAGGTTGGACATCAGCACGGGCGAGGCCGCGGTGCCCGAGTACAGCGTCTGGTCACCCGAGACCCGGATTTCCCGGTTGGGATCGGATTTCATGCGTTTTATGACTTCCGGTGGCGCGGTCATCGCCGGCCGCAGCCGGGTTGTTTCCGCGACGGTGTCGCTGGCTTTCTGGTCCTGCTGCAGGCTGGTGACTGCAACGATGGCGCCGGTGGCGACCAGTGCGGTGCCGATGGCGAGTTTGGTTCGCGTTATCATGATTCCCCCTTAGGTGTTGGCGTGACTACGCCTCTTCGAGTCTAGACCTGATTTCCGGACTTGCAAGCTATCCATATCCCTATTTTTCAAGGGGTTTAACGGCCGTGAGGCTTGTTACCGCCGACAATCTCGTTCGCAGGTACAATACCGCTATTGGACGGTCGTACAAGTCCCTCGCGACAGGTCATCCAGGCAGCGACTGCCTGCACCGCCGGTGGCCAGTACTGTCGCTGGCGATCCTTGATCGGTTCACTGCGCGGGCCACGCTTGAAGGGACCTGCGGTTTGGGCGAGGGGAGTGCTTGTGGTTCAATGTGTTGGCACTGCCGGTAAGCCAGCGCGCCCCGGCGCTCCCTCGCGCGCAACTCACACTTGGACATGGAGTGGATTATGCATCCCGTCGTAGAGCAGGTTACCCAGCGGCTGCGCGAGCGCAGTAAACCCACCCGGACCGCCTACCTGGACCGCTGTCGCCGCACCCGTGACCAGCAGCCTCCGAAGAAGCGACTTTCATGCGGCAACCTGGCCCACGGGTACGCCGCCTGCAGCGAGGCCGAGAAGCAGTTGATGGCGGGACTCGACACCCCCAACATCGGCATCGTCAACGCCTATAACGATGTGTTGTCGGCCCACCAGCCGCTCGCGGCCTATCCCCAGATGATCCGGGAGATTGCCGGGGAGCTCGGTGTCACCGCCCAGGTGGCCTCGGGCGTGCCGGCGATGTGCGATGGCGTGACCCAGGGTCAGCCGGGCATGGACCTCAGCCTGTTCAGTCGCGACGTGGTCGCGATGGCGACGGCGGTCGCGCTCAGTCACAACCTGTTCGACGGCGTGGTGTGCCTGGGAATCTGCGACAAGATCGTTCCGGGCATGCTTCTGGGCGCGCTGCAGTTCGGCCATCTGCCGGTCGCGTTCATCGGCTCCGGGCCCATGGCCTCCGGTATTCCCAACAAGGAAAAGGCGGCCGTTCGCCAGCGCTACGCCGAGGGTGGCGCCGACTGGGGTGAACTGCTGGCGGTCGAGTCCGCGTCTTATCACAGCGCGGGTACCTGCACGTTCTATGGCACCGCCAACAGCAACCAGGTGTTGATGGAAATGCTCGGCGTCCAGCTGCCGGGGAGCTCGTTTCTGCACCCTGAGGACGGCCTGCGGCCGGCACTCACCCGGCGAACCCTGTCGGAACTGGTTGCGGCTGCGGAGGACGATTCCCGCGCACTGTACCGTATTGTCGACGAGGCGGCGCTGGTCAATGCCGTGGTCGCACTGCTCGCCACTGGCGGCTCGACCAACCACACGCTGCACCTGGTGGCGATAGCACGCTCGGCCGGAATCGATCTCACCTGGGAGGACATGGACCAGCTGTCTGCGGTGGTGCCGTTGCTGGCGCGAATCTATCCCAATGGCTCGGCCGATATCAATCACTTCCAGGACGCCGGCGGCATGGCGTTCCTGGTGCGGGAGCTGCGCGCAGGCGGTTTGCTGAACGAGGATGTCACGACGCTACTGGGGCCGGGCCTCGATGCCCAGTCGCGCGCGCCGGGCTGCGATGAAACCGGCGCCCTGGGCTGGGAGCACTCGGTCGATACCTCTGCAGACCCGGAGGTGCTGCGCCCGGTGGCGATGCCGTTTGCCGGGGAGGGCGGGTTGCGCCTGTTGCATGGCAACCTCGGCGAGGGGGTGATCAAGGTTTCCGCCGTCGCCGAAGAGCAGCGGTTCGTCCGGGCGCCCTGTCGGGTGTTCTCCAGCCAGGACGCATTGAAAGCGGCCTTCGAGGCCGGGGAGCTCGACCGAGACGTAATCGCCGTTGTGCGCTTCCAGGGCCCGGCCGCCAATGGCATGCCGGAGTTACACAAGATGACGCCTTACCTCGGCGTCCTGCAAGACCGCGGGTACCGTGTCGGGCTGGTGACGGATGGACGCATGTCCGGGGCGTCCGGCAAGGTACCGGCCGCTATTCACCTGACGCCCGAGGGGGCGCACGGTGGGCCGATTGCCCGCCTGCAGGACGGTGACGTTATCGAGCTCGATTCCGCTGGCGGGACACTGCGGGCGCTGGTGCCGGACGATGAGTGGCAGGCACGTGCTGCCGCGTCGCCGCCCCCGGGTGAGGATACCCTGGGCCGCAACCTGTTCGGCGTGTTCCGCGGGGCTGTCGGCGCCGCCACTACCGGTGCCTCGGTGTTCGATGACGGCGCGGGTTGAACACCCTGGCGGCTATCACTCACCCGTACGACCAGGGCGACCGGGCCTCAAGTTCGAACGCGATCTCCAGCAGCGTGCGCTCGCCCCCCATCGCCGCGGCGAACTGTACACCGATCGGCAGGCCCTGTGCACAGGTGCCGAGCGGCAGTGAAATCGCCGGGGTGCCCGCGATGTTCTGTGGTGGTGTGAACGGCGTGTAGTACCGCAGTCGCTCCATCGAGGTTTCCAGGTCCAGAGCCGGGGAGAGATGGCCGAGTTTCACCGGCGGCGATGCCAGCACCGGCGACAGTATCAGGTCACAGTTGTCGAACAGTGCGCTGTAGTGCGCGGCGAACCGGCGCAGCCTGCGAATGGCGCCCGGGCTGTGCCAGATGTTCTTGAGGTAGTGACGCGTGAGATTCCGGGTCAGTGGCTCCAGCCGATCGCGGGCGTAGCCACGACCGAAAACGAACCGTCCCAGGTACTGGCAGGCCGCTGCCATCCTGCTCCAGTAAAGAAAGAAGTCATCGGCCATCTGGTCATCGATAACGGTGGGCATTTTCAGCACCTCGTGACCCAACGCCTGGCACCGGTCCGCGACCTGCCCGACCACCCGTACCACGTCGGGATCGAGCGTGTGTCCCAGCGGGTGGTCCAGCCAGAGCCCGATCCGCAGCCGCCGTTCAGCCGGCCCGCTTACCGTACCTAACGGCGGCAGTCCGGGGGCACGGTAATGCCGTTCCGCCTCCGTGAAGAACGCCGCTGTATCGGCCACGGTTCGGGTAACCACACCGTCGCTCACCAGGTCAATGGGCAGGCGGTCTGCCATCGGGAAGGGCGGGACGCGGCCGCGCGAGGCTTTCAGTCCCACCACGCCGCAGCAGGCCGCCGGAATCCGGATCGAGCCGCCGCCGTCGTTGGCGTGCGCGATGGGTACGACGCCCGCGGCCACCAGTGCTGCCGAGCCGCCGGATGAACCGCCACAGGAATAGGCCGTATGCCACGGATTGGAGGTCGGCGGGGCAGCGCTGAATTCGGTGGTTGCGGTCAGGCCGAACTCCGGCAGCGCGGTGGTGGCGATGGGCAGCAGACCCGCAGCGCGCGCCAGCGCCGTGAACGGCGCATCAGCAGCGGCGGGCCGCGCGGGTACGGCGCGCGACCCGTGCAGCGTCGCGAGACCCGCGATATCGGTGTTGTTCTTGATCAGCGATGGTACGCCGGCAAGCCCGCCATGGCTCCCATCCGGGCGCACTGCGGCTGCCTCGCGAAGGGCCGATGCAAACCGTTCACCCACAGTGGCGTTGAGCATCGGGTCGATGCGACGCAGGCGCTCGATGGCGCTGGCGACGGCCTCGGTTGCGCTAAACTCGCCGCGGGCAATCCCACTGGCGGTCTGCACCGCACTCAGGTTTGCGAACGGGTCGTCTGCAAAGGCACTGATCTGCATGGGCTGGGAGCTCGTCATCGGTGTCCGGGCGAAGCTGCGTCAATCACCTGAACCGCAGGTGACCGGGGAGCGTACTGTGAAAAAGCGGGGTGACGGTGCTATCTTACCCAAGTCGACTGCCGCCGTCTTGCCGGAGCCACTCAGCCCGTGTTCAGTAGTGCCCTGGCAGTCTGTCATCCTGTATCCTTGCCGCATTTACCGTGGAGTCAAGAGACCATGTATCGTACGAATATAGCGCGCGCCATTACCTTTGGGATGTTATGGCTGGCAGCTGCCGCGTGGGCGCAGACACCGGCGCCCGCAGGTGCCGAGGTTTACATCCTGTCACCCGCTGACGGGGCCGTGGTGGAGAGCCCCTTCCCGGTAAAATTCGGTTTGAAGGGGATGGGTGTAGCGCCCGCCGGGGTCGACGTCGCCAACACTGGTCACCACCATCTTCTTATCGATGTGACCGATTTGCCACTGGCCGGAAAGCCGGTACCGGCCGACGACCGTCACCTGCACTTCGGCGGCGGTCAGACGGAGACCACCCTCGACCTGCCGCCGGGCAGGCATACGCTGCAACTGATCATGGGCGACAAACACCACCTGCCACACGAACCGCCGGTCGTCTCGCCCTTGGTCACCATCGAGGTGCGCCAGGCCGCGCGGTAGAGATTGCAACCGGGTTGAGTATCAGGCGCCGGCGCGGTGTGCCAGAATCACGGCATATTCGATAGGGCTATAGACGATGAATGGTGCGCAATCGCTTTTCCAGGTGCTGACGGCGGCGGGGCTCGACACCTGTTTCGCCAATCCGGGCACGTCCGAGATGCAACTGGTCTACGAGATGGGCCGGTCCGACGCGGTGCGGCCCGTCCTCTGCCTGCAGGAGAACGTGGTCACAGGGGCGGCGGACGGTTACGCGCGCATGGCAGGTAAACCCGCGTTCACGCTGCTGCACGTCGGCTCCGGTTTCGCCAACGGCATTGCCAATCTGCACAATGCCGGTCGCGGCAATGTACCCGTGGTCAACATTGTCGGGGCCAATGCCAGTTACCACCAGCCCAATTTTCCCGAGCACGAAATGATCGGCGGCAAGATTACCGACCTGGCCCGCAATGTCTCCCACTGGACCCGGGAAGCGCGTTCGGCGAGCGAGCTGGCGCCACTGGGGGCGGAAGCGGTGCGAACCGCCATGATGGGGGCAGGGCGCATCGCCACCCTGGTCGCACCGACGAACTGTCACTGGGACCCGGCGCCCGGCGCGCCGGATATCGATGCGCCGATCAGCAATCCGAGGGCCTCGGCCGAGATGATCGAAGCTGCCCGGGCGATGTTGGGGAACGGTCGCAAGACCGGCTTGCTGCTCGGCACGAGCGCCCTCTCCGAGCCAAGTCTGCAAAATGCCGGGCGCATCGCGGCGGCGACGGGCGCCCAGTTGCTGGCTGAAACATTTCCCGCCAGGCTGTCGCGGGGTGCCGGGCGGGTGCAGGTGCAACTGGTGCCTTATTTCCTGGAGATCGCGCAGCAGTTTTTTGCCGATTACGAGCAGTTGATCCTGGTCGGGGCAATGACGCCGGTGTCCACCTTTGCCTACCGTAACGCAGCAATGTTCAAAACGCCGGATAGCTGTGATGTCTGGAAACTCGCCTCCGCGGATTTCGATGTGCCTCAGGCGCTTGCGGATCTGGCGTCAGCGCTGGGGGCCGAGGGTTCCGTACCCGCAGTTGGCGAGCGGGTGACTGCCAGCCCGCCCGAGGGTGAGCTCAACTCGGCTGCTATCGGTCGCAGCGTCAATGCTTTGATGCCGGAGGGATCGATACTGGTCGACGAGGCCGCAACCGCCGGCATGGAGATGTACGGCGAGACGGCGACGGCGGCGGCCCACGAATACCTGTATGCCATACCCGGCGGCGCCATCGGCGGTGGTATGCCCATCGCACTGGGAGCCGCTGTCGCCTGTCCCGACCGCAAGGTCATTGCCCTGCAGGCCGATGGCAGCGGGATGTACACCAACCAGGCCCTGTGGAGCATCGCCCGGGAGGGCTGTGACGTCACCGTGGTCATCCTCAAGAACGACGCCTATGCCATACTCAACGTCGAGCTCGCCCGGGTGAGAGCTGAGGAGGCCACGCCGAAAATGCTGTCCATGCTGGAGCTCGACAGTCCGAGCCTGGACTGGGTCAAGATCGGTGAGGGCATGGGTGTGCCGTCCGTGGCTGTCGATACCGCCGAGGGCTTTCACGAAGCGCTTGAGAAGGCCCTTGGAGAGAGCGGGCCGCACCTCATCGAGGCGACAATCACGCAGAACCTGAAGCCGATCGTCGATCTTATTCACCAGATGAACCAGAGTAGCTAAGGAGCGCCGGTGCCCAGAATAACGCTGATAGAGTTCGATGGTACGGAACATGTCATTGACGCGGAGAATGGCAAGTCGCTGATGCAGAATGCCCTTGACAACCTGGTGCCGGGTATCGACGCGGATTGCGGGGGTGGGTGCTCCTGCGGCACCTGCCACTGCTTTGTCGACGCGCAGTGGTTCGACGCGACCGGCGCCCCGGACCCGATGGAAGAGGCGATGCTCAATATGCGGCCCGACCGCGAGGATAATTCGCGCCTCAGTTGCCAGATCGATGTCACCGACGGGTTGGACGGGCTTGTGGTCAGGCTGCCGGAATACCAGATGTAGTCCAGCGAGCCCAGGGAACGCACCGGTTACCCAGTGAGGCGTCGATATTGTCTGCGATACACGCCGGATCAGCGAGGAGGTGCAGAGCGATGGTTGAGCGTGGCCGTGAACTGCTGAAGCCCTGCCTGGTCTGGGACAGTCACGCCTGCATGCCCCTGAGGCCGGACGACCACGGGTTCCTCGGCGAACTCGGCCGTCTGGCGGCGCTGGGGGTTGATCTGGTGACCCTGAACGTGGGTTTCGGCCCGCAGTCGCGGGCAGATCATTTCCGTATGCTGGAGAGTTTTGACCCGTGGCTCCAGGGCCACCCGGGACACTATCAGCGGGTGCTGACCGCCAGTGACATCGAGCAGGCACGCAACGCCGGTAAACCCGGCGTACTGTTCGATGTGGAAGGCATGGCGATTCTCGATGATGGCTCGCTGGAGCACATTGAACGGTTGCGGCGGTGTGGCGTTGGCTGGCTGCGGGTGGCGGACCGGGTCTGGCACCCGGATGAGGGCTGAAGATGGATTACAACTACGACCCGATACCCCTGCCCGACCGAGAGACCCTGTCTCCGGCGGAGTCGCTGGCCCGTGCCGAGTCCTACTTCGCGTTCATCCGCTGCCGCCACAGCGTGCGACACTTCAGCGACACACCGGTAGACCGGGCGGTGATCGAGGCCTGTGTGAAAGCGGCGGGTACGGCGCCAAGCGGCGCCAACCACCAACCCTGGCACTTCTGTTGCGTCAGCGATGCGACAGTGAAGCGCCGCATCCGCGAAGCCGCCGAGGCGGAGGAGCGCGAGTTCTATGCGGGCAAGGCGGGGGAGGAGTGGCTCAAGGACCTGAAAAAGATCGGTACCGACGATCGCAAGCCCTTCCTGGAGGTGGCGCCGTGGCTGATCGCCATCTTCGCCGAGCGTTATGGCATCGACGAGGACGGTAACCGGCGCAAGCACTACTACATGCCGGAGTCGGTAGGGATAGCGACGGGCTTTCTCATCAACGCCCTGCATGAAGCGGGTCTTGCCACGCTCACCCATACCCCGAACCCGATGAAGTTTCTCAACCGGATTCTCGACCGTCCCGCCAATGAGCGCCCTTATATCCTGCTGGTGGTCGGTCACCCCGCGAGCGATGCGATGATTCCACGCGCCGCGACGGTCAAGAAGCCGCTGTCGCAAATCGCCAGCTTTCTCTAGCCCGCCGAAAAAGCCTCGACCGGCACGGTATAAGCGCGACGGTGCCGGCATAACCGACCTTGTGCCAATGAGCTGGCCGGTGTGCGGGAGGTCCCAGACGCTCAGTCTGCAAGCAGGCGCTCCGCGGTGCGCAGCGCCAGCGCGTGAAGCGTGAACGTGGGGTTGACGGCACCGCTGCTGGGAAATACGCCGGTGCCGGCGACGTAGAGATTATCGACCTCGTGCAGGCGGCCGAAGGCGTCACAGACAGAGCGCGCCGGGTCCTCACCCATCACCGTGCCGCCCATGATATGCATGCCGAAGCGCGGCCCTGCCCAGGGTTCCGCGGCGCCGGCTGCCCGGAACAGGTCCAGCCCTTCGGCAACCGCCAGCTCACACAGCGCTTCGGTTGGCGGGAGTATGTTGTGGATGGCATGCGCAAGGGGTACGCCGAAGCGGTCCCGTCGATCACTGAGAACCACCCGGTTCTCCCGCCGCGGGATATCCTCGCCGACGAAGGTCATGGTGCCCATGCGCTGCGCGGCGCGGCGCATGAAGCCATCCAGGGCCTGGCCCGCTGATATCCGGCCGCGCGGTGGCGATGCCCAGCAGATCATTGGGTTTCAGGGCGTTGGCGATCAGCCACTGGTAGGCGCCGAAGGCGTCCTGCTTTTGCTTCCCGGCGTAGCGGTCGTGACAGATCAACTGGCCACCGGTCGGTCCGAAGTGGGGTTGCGTGGGTTTGTCGAATAACCCGTAGACCGAGGTGGCGGGGTGGGTCATGAGATAGCGCCCCACCAGGCCGTTGCGATTGGACAGGCCGTCGGGGTGCTGCCGGCTGGCAGGAGGCCAGCAACAGCCGCGCCGTCTGCACCGCGAAGGCCGCCAGCACCACCTTGTCGGCATCGACGCGGTGGCGCGCGCCTTCGTCATCGCAGTACTCGACGCCGGTCGCCCGGCGCCCGCTGCCATCGTGCAGCACCCGCACGACCGTGGCGTGATTGCGAACCCGCGCCCCGGCGGCGACCGCCCAGGCGAGGTAGGTGCTCAGGGGGTTGGCGAGTGCGCCGATCGGGCAGCCCGCATCACACCAGCCGTCGTAGAGGCAGGCGCGTCGGTCGCCCCGGGGTGTGCTGTTGATGGCCATGGGTATCGGCGCGGTGGTCATGCCGCGCTCCTCGAAACCGGCGGCGATCACCTGGCCCTGGGCAAACACCGGTAGCGGCGGCATCGGGTAGGGCTCGCCCGGCGGCCGCCAGCGTTCCCGGCGAGCGTCGCCGCTCAGGCCCACGGCGGCCTGGACCCGGTCGTAGTAAGGTGCGAGCGCGTCGTAGTCGATCGGCCAGTCCAGGCCGCGGCCGAAGCGCGACTGCAGCGCGAAGTCCTCAGGGTGCAGCCGCGGCCAGACGCCGTAGTGGTGCAGCGCGCTGCCGCCCGTGCCCCAGCCGGCATTAAAAGTGTGACCGACGGGCAGGTTACCCGACTCCTCGACGACGGCGCCGGACCACTTGAGCTTGCGCGCCCAGATTTGCGAACTGACGAGATCGGATAACTGCCGGGGAGGGCCCGCTTCCAGCACCAGGACCTGTTTCCCGGCCTTCGCCGCCTCGGCCGCGATCACCCCACCGGCGGCGCCGGACCCGACGATCAGTACCTGTACCCGTTCGACCTGCTTTGCTTTCGCCATCACCGCTACCAGTGGCCGGGTGGTGGCGGGATGTGCGCACTGTAGGGCAGCCCCAGGCGGTCAAATCCCTCTTCGGTGCCGTAGGTCACATCGCAGGCGTCCGCGCGCAGGACGAACTGGAAGAAGCCGGCGGGCGGTCCGCGCCAATCGTCGCCGGCGTCTGCGACCATGGCGGCCAGCAGGGTGTTTCCCTGTGCGGCGCTCAGCGCGGACCAGGTTTTGCCGTGGCGTCCTCGGGCGAGGGCATCGGCGCTATTCAGCGCCGATGTATAAAATTCAACCATGGCGTCCGGCTCCACGCCCAGGTATTTGAGCATCAGCAGGCGATCGGCCGGGGGTGCCGCGAGTTGTTTGTCGACAAACTGGGCGACCCCCGCCGACTTGCTGCCCGGCACCAGCAGGTCCGCCACCACTTCCAGGGTCGCGGCCTGGGCGGCGCTCAGTTGCTGCCAGGGCAGCGCCGCGGCGCGCGCCTGTCGCGGGGACAGCGTGACCGCCCGGCCGGCAACCACAACTGACAGCAACAGACCGGCATTATGGACGAACTGGCGACGCTCACTATCCACGGAACCGTGCGTGCCTAGAAGTTGTGTCGCAGGCCGACGCTGTAAAAGCGCGGCGCGCGGTAGGACACCTCGTTGCACCCGCAGAGCGTGGCGAGGTCAAAGCCCTGTACGCCGGCGCGTTCATCGGTGAGATTGCGGGCGGCCAGGGTCGCAAGCCAGCGCTGGTCTTCGCTCTCCCAGCTCAACAGGGCATTGACCATCGTGTAGCTGTCGAACTTGTCAGCGTCGAAGTTACGCAGGTTGTAATAAAACTCGTCCGAATAGCTCACGTCACCCTGGATTGCCAGTCGCCCGCCCAGGGCAGGCCAGCTGTAGCGGGCGAGTGCGGTCGCCTGCAGCGGCGGCGCGTAGGTCGGTTCGACATCGCGCGGGGGCAACGGTGAGCCCGAGCGCAGTGGCACATCCTTGACCTCTGCGTCGAAGTAGGCGACGTTGAACATCAGGTCGAGGCCGTCGAACGGCGAGGTCTGCAATTCCAGTTCGGCGCCCCAGGTTTCCGCGTCGGCGTTGATCACCACGCCGCCAACGCCCACGAACAGAAACGCCTGGTAGTCTGTGTAGTCGTAGTAGAACAGCGAGCCGTTGAGCCGGGTCGTACCCGCATCGCCCAGGGTGGCCTTGAACCCGCCCTCGTAGGAGAGCAATACCTCTTCGTCGTAGGGCAGTGCGGAATCGCCCCCCGAGCCGAGGTAGGAGCCCAGCAACGGGGCATTGTAACTGCCGGCTTTCACGCCGCGGTTGATACCCGCGTACAGCAGGAGGTCCTCTGTGGGGCGGTAGTCGAGCTGGAGCTTACCCGCCCACAGCGTGTCCGAGCGATCGTCATCGTAAAAGAACGGGGAGCCGGCACCCGCCGGGTTCTGCAGGAATTCACCCTGATTGACGGTGTCGTTACTCTGGGAAAGGAAGAAACCGATGCCGACGTCGAATTCCTTCTCCTCCTGGATCACCCGCAAACCACCGGTGAGGGTCAGGCGATCGGTGAGGTCGTATTCAAGCTGTCCAAAGGCGCTGTAGGAGTCCGTCTGCAGGTCGGCCACCACGCCGATATCCAGTGGCGCGCCCAGCCCGGCATTGATAATGCTGTTCGCGGGCGCTTTCAGGCCGTTGTCGGACTGGTTGTCGATATTGAGGTAATAAAGGCCGGCCACCCACCGCATCCTGTCGGTCGCGCCATTGAAGCGCAGCTCCTGGCTGAAGGTGTCGGCGTCCACGCCGGCGTAGTTGGCGAGTTGGTTGACCGGGGCGGCGTCGACGTCGATGAACAGCAGTTTCTCGAACGTCTTGTAGTCCGTGACCGAGGTCAGCCGTACTGTATCGCTCAAATCCCAGTAGACCCGTGCATTGAGGCCGCTGCTCTCGGTCTCACCCTGATCGTCGAAGGCAAAGTCACCGGAGAAAGTGAAATCGTCACCGTCCGGATCCTTGTAACCGAAGAAGTCGCCACCGGGCACCAGTCGTCCTTCCAGCCCGATGCCGGCTCCTGGCAGCAGTTCACCGCCGTCTATGGCGTTGCCGCCGCCATCACCATCACCCGCGATAGTGAGCCGGGTTTCATCCGGCGGGGTGTCGATGACGTTGACCAGTTCACCGTCTTCCACCACGCCAATGGTGGACTTGGATTGATAGGGACCGGTCGCAACCTCGGACTTCGCGTAGTTGGCGGAAACTTCGATCGACACTGTGTCCGTGGGTCGAAAGGACACGGACAGCCGGCCGGCGATGGAGTCGTCATCGCCGAGGTCCTGTCCGACACGGCCGGGGGGTGGCTCGTTAAAGATTGCGCCTTCCGGATAGCGGTTTTCCAGGTAGGGGTCCTGGCTGTTGTAGCGCACCGCCAGGCGCGCGGCCACTGTCTCGGTGAGCGGCCCGGTCAACGCGCCTTCGACGGTGTAGCGCCGCGCGTCGTTTTCAACATCGTACTGGCCGGCGGTCAGGTCCAGGTAGCCTCCGAAGCTCTCAAAGTCGGGTTTATTGGATACGTAATTCACCAGTCCCCCGGTCGCGTTCCTGCCAAACAGCGTGCCCTGCGGGCCCTTGAGAATTTCAACACGTTCGATGTCAAACACCGCAAATGTCTGGCCCTGGGCGACTGCGATATAGCCTTCATCGAGGTAGACGGCATTGGGCGCCTCGATGATGTCGTTGAAATCGTTCTGGGTGACGCCGCGGATGGAGAACTGGGTATTTTGTCCTGCCAGGTTACCGCTGATATGTACGCCGGGTGTGAATGCGGCGATGTCGAAGCTTTCTTCCACGCCCAGCGCGTTCATCTGTTTGCCCGAAAAAGCGCTGATGGCTATCGGTACATCCTGGAGGTTCTGTTCGCGCTTTTGCGCGGTGACGACGATCTCCTCCAGCATGCTCTGGGCCAGGCTGACCTGGACTGGCAGGATCGCCGCTGCCACAGACAGGCTGGTGAGGAATGATTTTCTCCGCTTCAGTTCAGGCATGCCATAGCTCCGCATTGTTCAGGTGACGTAGTTCAGATGACGTAGTTCAGGTGAAGCAGTTGAAGTGACAGAGTGTGACTGTAACTAATCTACCGGTGCGCGCAAGCCCTTCTTTTCCAGCCGGGGCAGCACTTCGTCGCGGAAGTAGGGGAATTCCTTTGCGTAGTCCACGAATGCGAGCGTGGTCCCGGAGACGCCGGTTGCACTGAGCTGTTCGAGTTGGTCGGCGATGTGATCCGGCGTTCCCACCAGCGGAAAGCCGCCGTGACCGGCGGCAAACCGGTCGCGGAAGTTTGCCAGTGCTTCCGGGGTGAATGATTGCGCGTGCAGCCCCTGGAGCTTCATCAGGTAGTCGACCGCCTCCCAGTCGGCGTTCTGGTTGGCATAGTAGTCGAGGTAGTCCTCCGCTTCCTGCTGTGTGGGCCGACAGACCACGGTGCAGAACGTGAATACGCCCATGTCGCGACCGACAGCCCTGGCCTTGCCCTTAATGTCGTCCACGGTCGCTCTTGCCTGTTCGAAGTCGAACACGGGGGTGAAAAGGAAGTCGGCATTGCGGACAGCGAACTTCCGGCCCTCAGTCGATGCCGCCGCGTTGAGGATCGGTACATGTTGTTGCAGTGGGCGCGGATTGCTGTAGACGCCCTTGCCGTGGAAGTAATCACCCTCCCAGTCGAAGGCCTGTTCTTCATGCCAGAGTTTCTGCACGTAATCGAACCATTCCTGGGCGCGCGCGTAGCGCTCGCCGTGGGCCTCCGGCAGTTCGACGCCGAAAGCCTCGTACTCGGGCTTGTTCCAGCCGGCGACGACATTGAGCCCCACCCGGCCGCCGCCGAGATGATCGATGGTGGCCAGCTGCTTGGCGGTGACGATGGGGTGATTGAATGCGGTGTGGACGGTGGCGAACACCTGGATTCTGCGGCTGTGGGCGAGCAACCCCGCCGCCCAGGTGACCGTTTCGAGCACACCGCCGTGGAAGTCGGTGTCGCCGCCATAGCCGATCCAGCGGGCGATAGGCAACATGAACTCAAGTCCGGCATCGTCGCACTGCCGCACCAGCTCCAGGTTGTTCTCCCAGTTGTTCTGCCAGCGTTCCTCGACCTTGGTGACGGCCATACCGCTGGAGCAGTTGGCGGAGAAAATACCCAGTTTGAGGCGATTATCGTTAAACATCGGGCCGGTGGGTTTCATCGCTGAGTCCTCTCTATGACCAGGGCGCGTGGGAGAGCCAGTGTGCGGCTCGACGGTTAATGAGTGTTTTTACGTTTAAATTAAGCGTAAGATAGTTTTCTCTAAAGGGCAAGGTTCCCAAGACGCAGGAGGGAGTGGCGACAGTGGCAAGGGCTCGCGGCGACAAACAATCCGGTATGAGTGGTGATACCAGCGAAACGCGCTCCGGTGAGTCGGGTCCACCCCAGTGGCATCTGGCGCGCAGCCCGCACGAGGCGGCGCTGACCGAGGCGGAATTCGCGATCTTTCGCATCTTTGCCGCGTTCAACCGCTGGATGGATGACCTGGCAGCGTGTTGTCAGGATGATGTTGAGGCGCCCTGCAGCGGTATCGATTTTTCCCTGCTCAACGTGATCCGCATGCACGATCGACCCAAGGGGATCTCGGAGATAGGCCGCCTGCTCAACCGGGACGACATGCCGAACCTGCAATACAGTCTGCGTAAATTGACCAAACACGGGTATATCGCCCGGGTGGGAGCCAAGGCGGCCAAGAAGGGGGCCACCTACCGGGCGACGGACAAGGGCGTCACTGCCACTGACCGGTACACCGACGTGCGGCGGACACTGTTGCTGCCCCTCACCCAATCCTTATCCGAAAGCGATCAACAGATGGTACAGGTCACCCGTATGCTGACGCTGATGTCGGGCATTTACGACCAGGCCGCCTGTATCGCCGCGACCCAGCGCGATGCCCTGGTGGCGGGTTCGGGAGGATCGGCAAGTGGTCTTTCTGGCGACAACGGGCCGGCGTTGGAAGCGGAGCTGCAGCGATGAAGACTTTCGAGGATTTCAATGTGGGGGAGGTGATCGCGCTGTCGCCTTACACCGTGACGGAATCGGAGATGATCGCTTTTGCGCAACGCTACGATCCGCAGGACTTTCATACCGACCCCGAGGCGGCCACCCGCTCGCCGTTCGGCGGGCTGATCGCCAGCGGCTGGCTGACCACCGCCATCTTTATGCGCATGCAATGCGACAGTTTCATGCTGGAGTCGACGTGTGTCGGCTCGCCGGGGGTCGACGAGGTGCGCTGGCGGCTGCCGGTGCGACCCGGCGACACCCTGAGCGGTCACTGTGAGATTCTTCAGGTGCAGCCCTCCCGCTCGCGCCCCGACCGGGGCGCCGTGTTTTCCCTGGCGGTGCTCAACAACCAGGAAGGCGAGTGCGTGATGACCCTGGTAACCCGGGCAATTTTCCTCAAACGCACGTCCGCCTGAGTTCGGTCCGATAGCGGCTTCTGTGGACTCTGCGGGTTTTTGCTCTAGCTTGCGCCAGCCAGCGCCAGGCTGTAGCGCTGACGCAGGATTTCCACGCGTTTGACGTAGGTTCGCGTTTCGGCGTACGGCGGCACGCCGCCGTGCCGCTCGACGGCCGCCGGCCCTGCGTTGTAGGCCGCGCAGGCCAGGCGGGTATCGCCGCCAGTGCGCTGCAGTAACTGAGCGAGGTAGCGAACACCCCCGTCGATATTCTGTTCGGGGGATCGCGAGTCGGCCACGCCCAGGTCAGCCGCGGTTGCCGGCATCAGCTGCATCAGCCCGACGGCACCTTTATTGGAGATCGCGTCGGCCTTGAAGGCCGATTCTGCGTGGATGACCGCCCTCACCAGTGCGGGGTCGACACCGTACTTTTGCGCCGCCGTGTTCACGGCATCCTCGAACGGGCTCAGGTACAGGGGCACGCTGTGCCAGTCGATACGTGAAGCCGGATTGCAGGCAAAACAGTCATAGCGCAATACCTCATAGCGCCGCCCGGCGGGCGCGGTATCTGAAAAGGTGGTGACACCGGACGCTGCCCGGTACTTGTAGATCTTGACGTCCCCACTGATGCTCGCCGTGCGGCTCCAGTCGATGGACGGCGAGCGATGATGCCCCGGCCCGTCGCCGGGCATGGCGAGAACCAGTGTGCCCAGAACCGTTGCAAGCAGAGGTATCACGGCATGCGTCTCCTGTTTGAAGCGCTCATGGTACCGCGGTCCGTTGGCCGCGCCATTCAAAAACTGTCGAAAAGTGGTAACGCCGAGTACGGGTTTGCCTGAAAGCCCCGCGGGGCGGCCCTCCGCGGGGCGGCCCTCCGCGGGGCGGCCCTCCGCTTGCGCCGCTGCCAAGGACTGCGGCCATTACCTGCGCGACGCGCCTTGCTTTGGACGCTTCAGAGCTCTGCTGAGTGCGATTGCCATTATTCAGACGTGCCTCAAGTCCCGGCGGTTAGTACCGCAGGGATTCCAGCAGTCTGTTCACCCCGGACGCCAGACGGGAGACCGGTGGCGGCCATTCCCTGCGTCCCACCGACTCCTCGGCGCCCAGTGCGAGACTGGTGGCCTGGTAGCCCAGCCAGCGCAGGGGTTCGGGATGCCAGCGACGCAGAGGCCGATCCAGCGGGCAGCGGTGTGCCCACGGCTGACCGACCAGATCCGATTTCCGCTTTAGCAGAAGATCCACCAGGGTCCTGGCCATGAGATTGGAGGCGCCCACACCCTCGCCACCGTAGCCACCGGCGGTGCCGAGACCTGAAACGGGATCGTAGATCGCGTGGGGCCCGGGGCCTCTCGCCACGCCCAGCGTGCCACCCCAACGGTGCGTGATCGGCACGCCTTCCAGTTGCGGCAGGCAGTCCAGAAGTAATCCGTGAATCTTCTCAAAAGCCCGTTTGTCGCCGCTGAAGTCACTGCGGGGTCGACCGCCATAGCGATACGCTCCCCGGGCGCCGAACACCAGGCGATCGTCCACGCTGCGCTGGCCGTAGGTGACGACCGGTGATGCATCGCTGAATACCTCGCAGTCAGCGAGCCCGATAGCCGACCACTGATCGTCGTTGAGCGGTGTCGTGGCCAGGATGCGACTGGAGACCGGTAATACCCGGTTGCGCAAGGCCGCGAACTCGTAGTTGAATCCTTCGACAGCGATGATGCGCACCGGGGCGCGGATCCAGCCGCGGTCGGTTTGCACCGCGTCTTCCCCGATGGCGAGCGCGCGGGTTTGCTCATAGATATCAACGCCCAGATGCTCAACCGTGTCTGCAAGTCCGCGGGCCAGGGCAGCCGGTTGGATGCGCGCGATGTGAGGTGTGAAAATGGCACCCAGCGGGCGACGAATCCCGAGCCGCGCCGACAGCTCGGGGCCGGATAGCCAGCGGTAGTCTGTTTCCCTGAAGCCGACCGATCG
Source organism: uncultured Gammaproteobacteria bacterium (assembly GCA_963840725.1). GTDB lineage: Bacteria > Pseudomonadota > Gammaproteobacteria > Pseudomonadales > Halieaceae > CAVWDU01. The sequence continues at coordinate 285,375 of CAWIZY010000009.1, forward strand.
CAGTACATCAAGCTGTTGTCGCTGCACCGTTTCCTGGCGCGGATAGCGCGCGGCCGCATAGATTCCTCCGCCGCGGTGATAACCGCATTCGATACCGCTCGCATCCAGCACCCGCTCGACCTCCGGGAGGATACCGCGCAGGCTCGCGAGCGCACTGAGGCGACGCTGCCCCGGAAGCCGACGGAGACAGTCGTCGACTCGGTCGATGGAACCCATCAGCCAGCCGCCGTTGCGCCCGGATGCGCCGAACCCGCAGACATGGGTCTCGACAATGCTCACCGACAGTCCCGGTGCCAGGGCTTTCAGGTAGTAGGCAGTCCAGAGGCCGGTGAAACCGCCGCCGATGATGACCACGTCCGCCTCACGGTCACCGGACAGGGGTGTGCGGGGCAGGGGCGCCTGCTCACCGGACAGCCACAGGCTGATATCGCGGTAGCGCGTTGCTGCCACGGTGTCGGGAGAGCCGGGGTTCTCGATCACCGGGCGGCACCGGTCGGCGGGCGTGCGTGCCGGCACGACCGCATGGCCGTCGTGCAATGACAGGGTATCCCGGCGTCTTCGAGCGGCGGCTGGGACATGATCAACACTCTCCTTTACTGGCGGTCTGCGCGTATGAACGCGGGTGTTGTGCAGTGTGGGTGGTTCGTTAGTGATCCGCGCCCGGCTTACAGTTGCCAGTTTTTTTTTAACGCTTTTTGCATACTGGCTGAGTCCGGCGAATCGAGCGACAGCGTGGCGCGCAAAGTGTACTGTAAAGCAGACCGAAAAGCTGCGCCTGCGGGCAATAATTGCCGGTCTTGAAAGCGCGTGCTCGTCTACGGATCGCGGGATTATTCAGGGCCCTGGCTCATCCCCACGTGCCGTATCGGGTGCAACTGCGGTATAGTCATGCGGGTTCGCATCGACGCGTGGGCCCGGCAATTGTCCGTGTGTCGCCTCCCCTTCACCCGCCCCAGGCTCGCTATGCTGCAACGTGTGCTCTTCGGTCCCCAGAACCCTGTCCGTAACCTCGGTCAGGCATTCAGTGACGGGGCAATCCCCGGGGAGCCGGTAGGGGTGATCTCGGCGGCCTGGCAGGAGGCCGAGGGTGACTTCGAAGAGCTCGGTGAACTGGTGCCGCGACCTCTGGTGAACATCGATCTCTATCGGCGCGCTGAGCAGGTGTTTGAGCGGGATCGCCATCTCCTTGCCGCGTATCGCCAGCGCCAGGATCGCCTGCAATCGCTACAGCGACTCTACCGGCTTCGATTGCGTCAGCTGGTCGTTGCGGCGCGGCGGGTAAAAGGGACGGACGAGCCCGGCGATCTCGCGGCCGCGGAAGCACGGCACGCGATTGCGCAGTTGCGTGCGCTCGATCGGCACCACATGAAACGGATTGGCGGCATCTATGACGAATTCGCTGATCGCTTGAGTGGCAGGAAATCCAGGCTGCTTGCAGCGCACGTTGAGGAAGTGAGTTCACTGCTGGCGGATTGCGCGACGGTTCTGCTCACGGGTGGCAACGTGCTGGTGCTGCTGAACCGGCTGCAGCTTTTCGGGTTACGAGAGGCGCTCGCGAGCCGCCACCTGGTGGCGTGGTCCGCGGGGGCCATGGTATTGGCGTCGCGCGTGGTGTTGTTCCACGACAGCAAGCCGCTCGGTCGGCGGGACGCGGAAGTGCTGGGCGCCGGTATGGGGCTCCTGCCCGGTCACGTGTTTCTACCGGATGCGGCACGTCGCCTGCGCGAGCGTGACGCAGCGCGCATCGGCCTGTTCGCCGGCCGTTTTTCACCGGATCGATGCCTGACGCTCGACAGCGGCTCACAGCTGCACTACCTCGACTCACGGCTGCAGGCCGCCCGCAACGTGGACCAGCTGTCCGTGCGTGGCGGCGTGTCCCGCCTGGTCGCCCGGTGAACCGCCTGCTGCAGCAGTTCATCGCCGGCGGTATCCCCGGGCCCGAGGCGATCGACCGCTTTATCGCCGCGAACAGCTTCCCGCTGGTCGACGGGGGCGAGATCACCTTTGTGTATCGCGGCGATGCTGACGCGGTCTTCCTGCGCTGCTGGATATCCGGCCTGAACACGGCGGAACCGCTCAACCGGTTGCCGGAATCCGACCTGTGGGCCGCGACGATAGAACTCCCGCCGGGGTCCCGGATCGAGTACAAGTTAGAGCGCGTCGCGCACGGTGGGCGTGAGTTGATCACGGATCCGCTGAACCCGGTGCTGGCTCGGGATCCTTTCGGCGCCAATTCGGTGTGCCAGGGGGATGGCTACGAGCGCCCGGCCTGGTCGTTACCCGATCCGCAGGCGCGCCCGGGCTCGTTGCACCCGGAACACCTCCATAGCGCGGCGCTGGGCGGCAGGCGCGACTTTCAGCTCTACCTGCCCGCGCGTTTCCGCCGCAACCGCCGTTATCCTTTACTGGTCGTGCACGATGGTGTCGACTATCTCGAGTTCGCGGCCCTGAAGACGGTGCTGGACAACCTGACCCACTACCTCGAGATACCGGAGCTCGTGGTCGCGTTGACCCAGTCGCCCGACCGGCTGGTGGAGTACGGCGCCGACGATCGACATGCCCGTTTTATCGTAGAGGAGCTGATACCGCACCTCGAAGCCAGGTACCCGTTGATCGAGGACACGTCGGCACGATGCCTGATGGGGGCCAGTTTTGGCGGGGTCGCCGCCCTGCACACCGCCTGGCGCTACCCGCAACGCGTCGGTTGCCTGTTGCTGCAGTCGGGCTCCTTCGCTTTCAGCGATCTCGGCCGGCACCAGCGTGGGCCGGTGTTCGACCCGGTAGTGGAATTCATGAACGCCTTCCGGGCATCTCCGGGCCGCCCTGTCGAAAAAATCTACATGAGTTGCGGAATCTATGAATCCCTCATTTATGAAAACCGGTCCCTGCTGCCGCGCTTGCAGCAACAGGGTCTGGAGGTTCGGTTTGAGGAGGCGCGCGACGCCCACAACTGGGAGAACTGGCGCGACCGGTTGCGCAACGGCCTCGCCTGGCTTTTTCCAGGTCCGCTGTGGATGGTTTACGAGTAGCGAGCTTTTGGCCGGCGAGGTGCGGCCGGCTAGGTGTGGCCGGCGAGGTGCACATCTGAAACACTATCTCCGCGGCGGCTGTGGCGTTACTATCGGGCTCGTGCGCCCGGGTCCGCCCGAAGCCCCTGTGTTTCTGTTTGGGCCGGGCTCGTGACAACGACGGCCTGTGGGCCGCTCGACATTTTTCAGGGGAGGGAGTCGTGGCAACAATTACCAGGAAAATCGGTCTGTCGCTGGGTGCGGATCTGTGTTGGCCCATCTGCTACGAAGCGCTGTTGCGCAAGCTCGACCTTGCGGTTCCCGATGGCGGGGACGAGATCCGTTTTGCGGTGGAACGTATCCAAATCGAACCTTTCGACCTGCGCCAGCCCTGCTCCTACGACGTGGTGATCGACCGGCTGACGCACTGGTACCACCTGTCCCGGGAATGGATAAAGAAGTCGATCCTGACCGATGACCTCTACGTGTTCAACAACCCGTGGTCATTGCAGTCGATGGAGAAGCAGACCAGTTACTGCGCCATGATGCGCCTTGGCTTTCCCATCCCCGATACCTGGCTGATTCCGCCCAAGGCCTATGCTGAGTCAGCGGACCTGCGGCCGACACTGGATCGTTACGCTCGCCTTTTCGATCTCGGTGCAATCGGTGATGCGATAGGCTATCCCCTGTTCATGAAGCCCTACGACGGTGGTGCCTGGGTCGGCGTAACTGCGGTCAAGGATGCCGATTCCCTGCTGGCGGCCTACAACACCAGCGGCACCCGGGTAATGCACCTGCAGAAGGGCGTGATACCCCACGATGCCTTTGTCCGCTGCGTCGGCCTGGGGCCTCAGTGGCGCTGCGTGAATTACGATCCGGACGCTCCGCTTCATGACCGCTACCGCACCGAGGTGGATTTTTTGCCGCCGGAACAGGAGAAACACCTGACCCAGATGACCATGGTCATCAATGCGTTCTTCGGCTGGGACTTCAATTCCTGCGAAGCCCTGCGCCGCGATGGTGTGTGGCACCCGATCGACTTTGCCAACGCCTGTCCGGATTCCCAGGTTACCTCGCTGCATTACCACTTCCCGTGGCTGATCAAGGCGAACCTTCGCTGGTCACTGTTCTGTGCCGCCACGAGAAGACGGGTGAAAACCAACCTCGACTGGGACCGGTATTTTCAGATTGCCGACAGCGACGCCTCATTCGACGACAAGTTGGCGGGCTACGTGGCGCTCGCGGAAGCGCATTTCGACATCCCGGCGTTCGAGGCATTCTGTGCCGAACATCTCGGCGACCTCGATGCCGCCGCCGATGAGTTCTTTACCTCTGACGAGGCCAGGGATGCCATCCGCCAGAAGGTCCAGGCCCTTTACCCGCCTGAGGAGGTAGAGGAGTTCACGGCGCTTTTCTGGGATCGCGTGCAAAGTGCCCTGGCTGCTGAACGGGACAGCCGGTCGTGAGCAGCAAGGTTACCGAACACTGGTATTCCGACCGCGTTGGCCAGACAGTGACCCTGGTGCGCTGGGGACACTACGGCACGCCGGTGCTTCTATTCCCCACGGCGGGTGGCGATGCGGAGGAGATCGAACGATTTCAGCTGATCGCCGCCCTGGCGCCCTTGATCGATGGCGGTCGCATCAAGGTCTATTCGATCGATAGCATCGCCGGCAAGGCCTGGATCTCCAAGCGCCATTCACCCGAATACTGCTCGGCCTTGCAGAATGCATTTGACGCCTGTGTCCACCGGGAGATCGCGCCGGCAATACGACTCGACTGCCGCAGCGACGATATCGAAATCATCACTGCCGGCGCGTCGATCGGGGCATTCAATGCCGTGGCCAGTGTGTGTCGCCACCCGGAAGTGTTCAAGCTGGCCATCGCCATGAGCGGGACATTCGACCTGTCGGATCTCCTCGATGAGCGCCTGCCCGAGGACTTTTATTTCTCATCGCCCCTGCACTACCTGCCCAACCTCGAGGGTGCTCCGCTGGCGGCCCTGCGCAACCGATTTATCCTCCTGCCGAGTGGCGAGGGAGACTATGAGGATATCGGCGAGTCCTGGCGACTGGCAGACCTGCTGGGTCGCAAGGGCGTTCCCAACCGCGTCGACTCATGGGGCCCCGGCTACCACCATGACTGGATCACATGGCGCGAGATGTTGCCGAAGTACCTGGCCGAGTTTGCCTGAGCGGGACCCCCTTGCGACGCTGCCCCGGTTGGCACTGCGGCGGAGGCGGCTATGGCACTCCGGGTGACGACGGTCTTGTGCAAGCTATACTGGTCATTCATTCTCCACTGCCACCGGGCTCCCCGTGTCTGAATCCCGTCCGCTGAACATCTGTCTCGCCACCTCGGAGCTGACGCCTCTTTCGAAGACCGGAGGGCTCGCGGATGTCACCGCATCGCTCGCGGATTACCTGCACGAGAGCGGTCATGACGTGCGGGTGCTGACACCTCTGTACAGTTCTATCGACACCGCGGCACTCAATCCCGTGCCGGTGGATTTTCTGCAGGACCTGTCGATGCAACTTGGCCTCCGCCAGGTAATCTACTCCATCGATACCGCGACACTGCCGGGCACTAATCTGCCCGTGTATCTGCTGCGCTGTCCTGAATTCTACAGCCGCCGGAGCCTGTACACCGAGGATGATGACGAGCACCTGCGCTTCATCCTGTTGTCCAGGGCCGCCATCGAGATGTGCCAGCGCATGGGCTTCGGTCCCGATATTTTCAGTTGTCACGACTGGCACACGGCACTCATCCCGCTGTATCTGAAAACGGTGTATGCGTGGGACGGTTTGTTTGCCGGCAGTCGCAGCCTGCTTACCCTGCACAACATCGGTTACCAGGGCATCTTCGGCGCTGACCGGATAGCCGACCTGGGGCTGGATGGGGGCGAAGGTCAATTACACCAGGAAGACCTGGCAGCCGGCAGGATCAACCTGCTCAAGACGGGCGTGCTGCATGCGACCGGGCTCAGTACCGTCAGCCCAACTTATGCCCTGGAGATACAAAGCGAGCACTACGGGATGGGGCTGGAGCAGCTTCTTCGCGCGCGCCATGACCATCTGTGGGGGATACTGAATGGCGTCGATTACCGGGAGTGGAACCCGGCGACGGATTCCCTCATTCCGGCGAATTATTCGGCCGATGACATGACGGGTAAAGTGGAGTGCAGGCGTGCGCTGATGGCCGAGATGGGGCTGCATGAAACCGCGGGTCCGCTGGTCGGCGTCATCTCGCGCCTGGTCGGGCAGAAAGGCATCGACCTGGTTCAGGCCGTTCTCCCGCAGCTACTGCGGGAACGGGATTTTTGCCTGGCGGTTCTCGGCAGCGGTGAACCGCGGTACGAGCAGTTTTTCTCCCTGCTGCAGGACGCCTTCCCGGGCCGTGTCAGTTTTTACGCAGGATTCAACAATCGCCTGGCTCACTGGATAGAGGCCGGCAGCGACCTGTTTCTCATGCCCTCGGCCTATGAGCCCTGCGGACTCAACCAGATGTACAGCCTCAAGTACGGCACCGTGCCCGTGGTGCGCGAAACCGGCGGTCTGGCCGACTCCGTGCAACCGATCGACCCGGTCACCGGTGCTGGCACCGGGGTAGTATTCCGCGACTACAATAACCAGGGCCTGAACTGGGCCATGCACACGGCCCTGGATCTCTACCAGCAGCGTTCACTGTGGGGCACGGTGGTGGCCAACGGGATGGCCATGGACTACTCGTGGCAGCGGCAGGGCGAGAAATACGTACAGCTGTTCCGTCAACTGGCTGGAGTCTAATAGCGTGAATATCATCTTCGTCGAGCCGGCGTTTCCCGCCAACCAGCGCGAGTTCGTGCGCGCACTGCACGGCGTGGGCGCCAATGTCATCGGTATCGGTGAACGCCCGCTGCAGGCACTGGACGGCGAACTCAGAGGCTGGCTGGGGGAGTACCACCAGGTGCGCTCCGTCGTCAACGAGGCCGAACTCCTGGCTGCGGTCAGGGGGGCGCAGTCCCGGCTATGGATCGATCGCCTGGAAGCGACGGTCGAGGCGCATATCTCGGCGGCCGCTGCTGTCAGGGAGGCGGCAACGATACCCGGCACATCGGTGAGAACGGCGTTTCTCTGTCGCGACAAGCCGGCTATGAAAGAGGCGATGCGCACAGCCGGCATTCCCTGTGCGGCCTCCGCTCGGGCCGTGAATGCAGAGGATGCCAGGGCGTTCGCCGCCGAGGTGGGATTCCCCCTCATCGTCAAGCCACCCGCGGGCGCCGGTGCCGCGGCCACCTATCGCGTCGATAATGCCACCGAGCTCGAGAGCGTGATCCGCAGCAGCGGGCTGGCCGATGGCGTGGCGGTCGCGATCGAGGAGTTTATCGAGGGCCACGAGGGTTATCTCGATACACTGACGATCAATGGCGAGGTCGTGCACGAGTTTATCAGCCATTACTACCCGAATGTCCTCACGGCCATGCGCGAGCGCTGGATTTCCCCGCAGATGGTGACCACTAACCGCATTGATGCGCCGGGATATGGTGAGGTCCGGGAGATGGCGCGACGGGTGGTGCGGGCACTGGACATCGGGACCTCGGCGACGCACATGGAATGGTTTGCCAGCCCCCGCGGCCTGCGGTTTTCGGAAATTGGTTGCCGACCACCCGGTGTTGGACAGTGGGACGTGTATAACGCGGCTAACGAGTTTGACCTCTACTACGAATGGGCTCACGCGCTGGTTCGAGGCAGTGCATGTCACGCGCCTTCCCGCCGCTACGCCGCGGGCATGATTGCACTGCGTCCGGACTGTGACGGTCGCGTCAGCGGCTATTCGGGCGTCGAGGCCATTTACCAGCGTTATGGGGACTGCGTTGTCGCCGCCCACTTTCCCGATCCCGGCGTTCCCACACAGCCCGTAGCCGGTGGCTATATGGCCAACGCCTGGATGCGTCTGCGACACCCGGATTACGACACGCTGCGCGGGATCATGGACGATGTGGGAGAGACGATCGGTGTCCATGCCCACTGAACCACGGCGGCGCAGCGCCGCCAACGACGCGTTGCTTGTCATACCGGGACGTCAAGTGCTTTACTTTGGCCAGCCGCCTGGATACGCGCGTCCCGTTGCTTCACGGCCGGGACCCCATCTGCCTGCGAGATCGAAAGCCACGCCATGATTAACGAAATTCAGCAGTTCAATGCACTCAAGTCGCGCCTGCCCATTATCTGGAACGAGTTGCAGACCGATTCGGACTACGAACACACGTCGTTGATTGTCCCCTCGCTCAGCTTCGACCAGGAGGAGCTGGCGAAAGTGCTCGGTGCTCCGCTGTACGAGGAGCGCCTGCTTTTTGCGCTGATCCGGCTGCGCAATCCCAATGCCAAGGTGATTTACATCACCAGCCAGCCGGTGTGCCCCGACATTGTCGAGTACTACCTGCAGTTGCTGGAAGGCGTCACCCTGAGTAATGCGCGGAAACGCCTGCATATGCTCTCGGTATTCGATGCCAGTTCTCGTCCGCTGACAGAAAAGATTCTGGAGCGCCCGCGGCTGCTCGCTCGACTGCGGGCGATGCTCGGCAATCCCGAACGCGCCTATCTCACCTGCTACAACTCGACCGACCTCGAACGCAAGCTGGCCGTGACCCTGGGCATCCCGTTGAACGGCGTCGACCCCCAGTTGCTGTACTACGGGACCAAGTCCGGGAGTCGCCAGATTTTCAAGGAAGCTGGTGTCAATTGTCCGCCAGGTTATGAAAACCTCGAGAACGAGAATGACATCGTCGACGCGCTGGTCGAACTGGGCAGGCTCCACCCCGAGCTTCGACGCGCGGTGGTGAAGCTCAATGAGGGGTTTGCGGGGGAGGGCAATGGCGTTTTCACTTTCCCCGAGGCCCGCACCGACCCCGGGGCGATACGTGGCGCGTTGAAAGACCTGGAGTGGTCGTCTGCGCAGCAGGGTTATGCGGATTTCCTGCATAAGTTCGAACAGATGGGTGGAATCGTCGAAGCCTTCATGGTTGCCAGCGAATCCCGCTCTCCCAGTGTTCAAATGCGCATCAGCCCGGACGGTACCAGCAGCATCGTCTCCAGCCACGAGCAGGTTCTGGGTGGTGCTACGGGGCAGGTTTATCTGGGCTGCCGGTTCCCGGCTGACGATGAATATCGGGGCATGCTGCAGGAAGAGGCTGACAGGATCGGCAGAGTACTGAGCAGCAAGGACGTGATCGGCCGGTATGGCATCGACTTTTTGGTTACCCGGGAGCCCGGCGGCAATTGGCACTCTTACGCCATAGAGATCAACCTTCGCATGTGTGGAACGACGCCGCCGTTTCACGCGCTGGAGTTCCTCACCGGCGGCCAGCTCGATCAGCGCAGTGGCCTGTTCCTGACCCCCGACGGGCAGACCAAGTACTACAGCGCCACCGACAACCTGAAATCACCCGCCTACCGGGGCCTGCTGCCGGAGGACCTGTTCCATATCGCGTCGCGCAACGGGATCAGTTTCCGGCACGCGACCGAAACCGGCGTTCTTTTTTACATGATTGGTGCGCTATCGCAATACGGGAAACTGGGGATGACCTGTATCGGCAACAGTTGCGAGGAGGCTGAAGCTCTTTTCGAACGCGCCGTGGCCCTTCTCGATGACCAGACGGAGGGTGACGACCATGGTTTTGCCGCGTCCATGTTCGACCGTTACCTGCCCATGGAATAGCCGCTGCAGCGGCGGGATTCTGGCGTGACCGTGTGGGCCCGGGTTGCGGCTCTGCTGTGCCTGTGGATGTTTTCCGTTCCGGGATACGCTGTGACCCGGCTCCAGGCGGCGGGGACTCTCGAATTTGCGGGTGAACTGCTCGGCGCACACGACCTCAGCGCGGTGCAGCGCGTTGGCCCGTGGCTGGTGCTTGTGTCTGACGAGAACGCCACCGCGCAATTTCTGCGTCCCGATGGCGCAGACAGATACCGGCTTGACCATATCCTGCCACTGGACGAGGACCCCGGTGTTGAGTTCGATTTCGAAGCCCTGGCGCTGGGCGACAACCGCCTGTACGTCCTCGGTTCGCACTCGCGGTATCGCCGCCGCGTAAAAACGGAGGCGGGGCCTGAGGAAAACAGTCGTCGTTTCTCCGAAGTCAGGTACCAGCAACGCCGGGACAGCCTGTTCCGGATTGCGGTTGATCCGGCGGCGGGGCGAGCAAGCGGCGAGCCGGAGCGGTTCAGTCTCCGGCCACTGTTGGAAGCACAGCCCGTGCTCCAGCCTTTCCTGCACACCCCCGGGAAGGAAAATGGGGTTGATCTCGAGGGGATGGCAGTTCACGGCGGTCACCTGTTTGTCGGTTTTAGGGGCCCGGTGCTGCGGCACAACTACGTACCGGTACTGGTGCTGGCGCTCGAGGACCTCCAGGACTGTGTGGCGACGCCCACGACGGGCGACATCGACTGCGGGCTGCGCTACCTGAACCTGGGCGGGCGTGGGGTGCGTGGAATGCATCCAGTGGACGATGGCCTGTTGCTCATCGGCGGTCCTGTGGGGGACGGTCGTTTTTCCTACCGCCTGTATTTCTGGGATGGTGAAGACTGTTTTCCAGCGCAGGGTCGCCCCGCCTGTGTGCTCAAGGACCTGGGCGTGATTCCCGATACCCACAATGCGGGCGCCGAGGGGATCGTGGTGCTCGGCGGCAATGACGATAGCTGGGACGTGCTGATCGTCTACGATGGGGTCGAAGGCGGCCGGCCGACCCGGCTGCGGGTACCGCGACCGGGTCGCTGAGACCCGGTGCACGGGCGTCTGCTCACTGCATGAAATCGAGCGTTGGACCCGCCGGCACGATGCCCGTGGGGTTGATGTCGGGATGACTGCGATAGTAGTGGGTCTTGATGTGCTGGATATCCACGGTGGCGGCGATGCCCGGCATCCGGTAGAGCTTGCGCAGGTAGGCGCTTATCGCCGGGAAGCTCGCCAGCATTTGCCGGTTGCACTTGAAATGCCCGACATAGACGGCGTCGAACCGGACCAGGGTAGTGAACAGCCGCCAGTCGGCCTCTGTGAGTGCGTCTCCCGCCAGGTAGGGCTGTTCCGCCAGCAGGCCCTCGACCCAGTCCAGCGCCGTGAAGAGTCGCTCATAGGCTGCCTCGTAGGCGTCCTGGGTGGTGGCGAAGCCAGCGCGATAAACCCCGTTGTTGATGTCGTTGTAGACGCGCTCGTTGATGTCGTCGATGCTGGAGCGCAACGCCTCCGGGTAGTAGTCCTCCGTGTTGCCGGTGAGGTGATCAAAGGCGGAATTGAACATGCGGATGATGTCGGCCGACTCGTTGTTCACGATGGTGCCTGTTTGCGTGTCCCACAGCACGGGGACCGTGACCCGTCCCTCGTAGCCTGAATCCGCGCGCAGGTACAGTTGGTAGAGGTAGTCGAGACCGGAGAGCGGATCGTTCATTTCCCAGCCGTTCTCGAGCATAACCGGGTCGACGACGGTCACACCAATAAGACCGTCAAGCTGCTTCAGCGAACGAAAAATCAAGGTCCGGTGCGCCCACGGACAGGCCAGGGAGACGTAGAGGTGGTAACGGTCGGCTTCGGCTTTGAAGCCGCCTTCGCCGGTGGGGCCAGGGTCCCCGTCTGCGGTTACCCAGCTGCGAAAGCGGCTGTCCTGGCGCCGGAACTCGCCGCCGCTCTCCTTGGTGTCATACCATTGATCGACCCATTGACCGTTCTGCAGTAAACCCATCGTGTTGCTCCTTTCCTTGAATGTGTATTGGCTGGCGCCGTCACCCGGACGGCGTCAGTTCGCTGTGGTCTCGCGATTGGCGATCAGCCGATCCAGGCTCGCGCTGCCGGCGCCGCGCAGAAGCAAGGCGATACTGATGGCCAACAGCGCCAGCCCGAATTCGTAACCATTGTTGCTGAGGAACAGGCCGTTGGACCAGTGGACGGAGAATATGGCCACCACCATGGTGATGGTCAGCGCCAGTGCAGCCAGGCGTGTCAAGAAGCCGACCAGTAGCAGCAGGCCGCCGAAGAACTCGGCCCCGCCGGCCAGCGCTGCCATGGCGACACCCGGCGTGAGTCCGATGGAAGTCATCCATTCGCCGGTTGCCTGCAACCCATATCCTGCGAACCAGCCGAACAATTTCTGCGCGCCGTGCGCGGTGAATATCAGTCCGGCACCGACGCGGAGTGCGGCGGCATCGAAGCCTGCCTCGGTGGAAAATAAACGGTTAATCAGCTGTCTCATGGTTTTTTCTCCTGTCGTATGCGATGACCTTGAACGACATTGTAAGCCGCAGGCGGGTGGATAAAAGCGCTGAAATTTGATTAGAATGATCAATTAATTTGAACAATTGCGAGGTGTGTGTGGGCGGCCCAAGACCGATTTCCCTGGAGCAGCTGGAAATCCTGGATGCCATCGATCGTCGTGGCAGCTTTGCCCGCGCTGCCGAGGAACTGGGCCGGGCCACTTCCGCACTTTCTTATGGCGTGCAGAGGCTGGAAGAGCAACTGGATGTGTCACTGTTCCGGCGCCAGGGCCGGCGCTCCGTGCTGACACCCGCCGGGCGGCTCGTGCTGGAGGATGGGCGGAAGCTGCTGGCCGCGGCGGACCAGCTGGTTTCGCGGGCCCGGGAGGTCGCTACCGGCTGGGAGCCCAGATTGTGTATCGGGGTGGAGTCGCTCTTCCCCCTGCCAGAGCTTTTCTCGGTGTTGACAGTATTCCTCTCCGATCACCCCGGTATCGAGCTGGACGTCACCGAGTGCGTCCTCAATGGCGGCTGGGAGGCGCTGGAGCGGGAGCGGGTCGACGTGATCATCGGAGTGCCGGGTCCGGTGCCGCGTCAGTTGGGTTACCGGTCGGAGCCGCTGCCCGCAATCGATCTCGTGCCTGTCATTGCCACCTGTCACCCGGAGGCGAAGACGCTGACGAGCGCCGGTGCGCTGCAACAGCGGTTGCCCGGGCTGCGCAGGGTGGTGACGCACGATACCTCCAGTGCGGGCATCGCTCGCAGCGCCGGCCTCGAGGATCGCGGTGCCGTGCTCTACGTGCAAAACATGGACCAGAAGGTCGCGGCAATCCGCTCAGGCTCGGGTATCGGACACCTGCCGCGTCACCGGGTGGACTCCCTGCTCGAGTCGGGCGAGTTGCTGGCGTTGCCGCTTGCGTCCACAGGTGATCACGCGGCCTGCATCGCCTGGAAAGTCAGCAGCCGGGGCCGGGGGCTGCAGGCACTGACCGGCCTGTTGATAGACCGTTTCGGCACGTAGTTCGCGACCCGCAATCGGGCCTATCGGACCTCAACGCCTTTCCAGAACGCAACGCGGCCACTGATCTCGCTCGCCGCCGGCTTCGGTTCAGGATAGTACCAGGCGGCATCGGGGTTGCTGCGGCCATCGACCTCGAGTGAAAAGTAATGCGCGCTGCCCTTCCAGGGGCAGTACGAGGTGTGGTCGCTCTCTTTCAGGAAGTCGCGATTGACGTCGGTCAGGGCAAAATAATGGTTGCCTTCGACGATCACGGTATCCTCGGATTCGGCGATAACCGTGTCGTTCCAGATCGCTTTCATGTTCGCTGCCTCGCTGAGGAATCGGTGCTGTGCGGTAAAAGAGTCCCGCGCTCGGGATTGTTCGATCGCCGCTAGCGGCCTTTCCAGCGCGGGGCGCGTTTCTCGGCGAATGCGGTTGCGCCCTCTATGGCGTCCTCACTGGTGAATACGGGCTGGATGATCTTCAGCTGCTCCGCGAACATCTCGGCACTGTTCCAGTCCGGCGCCCGATCGATGACAGCCTTGCTTGCGGCCACGGCCAGGGGCCCATTGGCCACGATCTTTTCCGCCAGGGCAACAGCGGCGCCCAGGGCTTCGCCCGAACCGACCACCGTGTTGATCAGCCCCAGGTCATAGGCGCGTTGGGCACTGATGAACTCGCCGGTTAGCGCCAACTCCATAGCAATACGCGGCGGTATCTGCTTCGGCAGTTTGGCGAGCCCGCCGGCGCCCGCAGCGAGCCCGCGCTTCACCTCGGGTATCCCGAACTTGGCGTCATCAGCCGCGACGATCAGGTCGCAGCTGATAGCCAGTTCGAACCCGCCTGCGAGGGCGTACCCCTCCACGGCCGCAATGATCGGCTTTGCCGCCGTGTATTCGCAGAGTCCGCCGAAGCCACGGCCCTCGACCACGGGCGTTTCACCGCTGACGAAGGCCTTGAGGTCCATGCCGGAACAGAAGGTACCCTCGGCACCGGTGAGGATGGCGGCGCGCAGGTCGTCGTCCGCCTCCAGTTGGTCAACGGCTGCGGCAACGCCCATCGCAACCGCCTTGTTGACGGCGTTTTTTGCTTTGGGTCGATTCAGGGTGATCGTCATAATCCCCGCTTCGGTGCTTATGACGACGGCTTCTTCTGACATGTGTGGCTCCCGAGGTGATTGTTGATAGGCGCAGTGCGCGTTGATCAGCTGACGCGTATGTTACTTATACCGCTTTGTCCAGACGGGTACAATTGTGCGCTGTTCGCAACACGGGGTGAAGCGCGTGAGCCCGATCGTGTTTTAAGCGCCGAGTTTGTCCCGCGGGGCGGCGTGGCCGTGCCAGGTTCGGGGGTCCACCCGGTAATATGCACTGAGTTCCTGGTACAACTCAGGTCGGTGGGCGGCGAGTGCCGCCGGCCTTTCAAAAAAGGCCTCGGTGGCGACCGCAAAGAATTCCGCCGGGCTGGCCGTACCGTAGGTATCCAGAACGGTTGGTGCGCCCCGCAGCGAGCGCCAGCGCAGGTCATCGAAGTTCTCGCCCAGAACCCGGGACCAGGCGGCGTAGCTGGTCGTTCGCAGGGCCGGCGCGCCGTTGGTGCTGCCGGTGGCAGAGTCCAACTGGTGGGCGAATTCATGCAGGACGACGTTGCGACCGTCGGAAAAATCGGCGACACCGCGCGTGACATCGTCCCAGGATAGAATCACCTTGCCGTTGCTCCACGACTCGCCGAGGAGTTCACGGTGCTCGCTGATCACCGTGCCGTCCTCCCGGTGCTGATCCCGGCGCGTCCGAAATGCATCCGGGTAGACCAGGATCGAGAAGAGACCGGGATAGACCGACCAGCCCTGGTGCAGCAGCAGCAGGCAGGCCTGCGCGGCGATCGTCACCCGGATTTCATCGGTCATGGCCAGGCCGCCACACCCGTAGAACTTCTTGCTGGCCAGAAACAGGCTGATCAATTGCTGGAGGCGCGTTTGTTCAGCCCCTGACAACGACGAATAGACCGGGACAGCCCGCTGAATGATCGCCAGCCACTCGTGAGGCAGCGGGCGTTTGCGGATACGGCGATCCCGCCACACGGTCAGGTAAAAAAAGACCAGTATCAGCGCGATTACCAGAAGAAATAGAAAAAGTGCGACCATGCTGCGTGTTTGGCGCCTCCAAAGCGCTTTTCATCTGCCGGCAGCAGATACGCGTGTACGGCATCGCCAATACCAGCACTGCATGCCGTGCCTGGGGCCGCGTGCTCGCAGCGCCGACCGTCCGCCGCAAGCGGCAACGCCTCGAGTGTATCAGGCCGCGTGCGGTGCGGGATATCTCCGCTGTGCGGCACCCGCCGACTACGGTCTGTACGGCACCGTGCGCATAATCTTGTAAAGGCGTTCACCGGCAGCGGGTTGCAACGCCGGCATCCCATTGATCACGGCGGTGAGTTCCAGCGGCCACTCATTGCCCGCACGCGCGCTGATTTCCGCGAGTGATTCGCCCGCGGCGCCACTGACCGCCTGCACCTGCATTCCGTTGACAGATGCGCGTTCAGCGGCAGACAGTCCGTGCAGACTTGCCGCCGTCTGCCGGAGTTCGCCGCGGTGGGTTTCCAGACCCATCGCCATCATGGTGAAGGTCTCGGACGGGGTGGTGACGAACAGGTAGTACAGGCTGACCCGGCCCTCTGCCTCCGTCCCGTCGTCGTATCGGACCAGGCTGGCGGGCCAGGCCGCGATAGTGAAGTCCCGTCGCTCCGCTGGCGACAGCCCGGTGGCTTCCCGCATCTCGGACTCCAGGGCATCACCCAGGTTAGCGGGATCCGCAACCCGCTCACCGGCACCGAGTGCGACGTAAGCCTCCCCCTCGGGATGGTAGGCGCCGACCAGTACCGGGGTGTTGATGGTTTCCCAGCCGGGTGGGAAAGTGACGCCGATATCGAGTTCATTGCTCAGGAAGGTCTGGTCCTGGAATACTCCCTGCTGCGGGTTCTGCGGCCCCCACCATAAACCATCCAGCAGGCGGTACAGGGCGTCGCGTTGCGCGATGGGCGGCTGCGGTTTCCAGACCAGCGTGGACGCGAGTGCGTGCACACCGGCCACCCGTTCCGGGGTCGTCGGGTGGCTGTCGAAAAACGTGGCCTGCTGGGCTTCGCCGCTGATGAGGGCCACGCTGTCCTCGATGCCATCGAGCGCAACGGCCAGTTGCACGGGATCATAGCCCGCGCCTGCGGCCAGGCGCATACCGACCCGATCCGCCTCGGTTTCCTGCTCGCGACTGTAGGACGCCAGGTAGATCTTGCCGGCGTCGCTCATCCGTTCTCCCCAGCTTTCGTTGACCACACCGACGGCTTTTCCGGGCAGGCTCAAAATGCCGGCCCTGAAGGTGCGTCCCACCTGTTTGGCGTGATGGCGCTGGGTGACATGGCTGATCTCGTGGGCAAGTACACCCGCCAGCTCAGCCTCGCTGTTCATCTGGGCCAGCAGGCCTCGAGACACAAAAATGTAGCCGCCCGGCGATGCGAACGCATTCGGTGTACCCTGGTCGACGATGGCAAACTGGAAGCGGTAGGGAGTTTCCGGCAGCGTCGCGACCAGCCGATCCCCGATGGATTGCAGGTACGCCTCTAACTCCGGGTCGCGGTACAGCCCTACCTGTGTCTCGACCTCGGCGGAAACATGGCTGCCCAGCTCCTGTTCGACTTCCGGTGTGATGATGGACGTGGCGCAGCCGCCGATCCAGAGTGCGGTTGCCAATACTGCCAGGTGCCTGAATCCAGCGGCGGGTGAAACCGCTGATCGGGTCGCAGATAACTTCAACAGGCCGAAGGCGTCAGCAGCCATGATTTACCTTATTTCGGGGGTCGGGGTTGCAGGGGCGCTCATGGTAGCCCCCAAACGTGGCCGCAGCAATCAGTGCCGCTGATGCCATCCTCGCTGTTCCCACCTCTGCCGTGCAATCGTAGAATAGCGGCGCCGCGAGCGGGTGTCGCCGTTGAATGTTTTCGCTGAGTGCAGGTCAATAGAGTTATGCCGTCATCTTCTGTGTTGAAATCTGGCGCTGGAATCGTTGCGGGGTCACTACTGGCCGCGACTGCTTTTAGCGCCGACCCCGGGCCGCAAGCGGAAGCGACCACAGCCGGCGCCGTTACCGAAGTGGTGCTGCGCAGCCCGCAGCCGCCGGCGTACTTCAACGGATTCGACGTCAGCGACAGCCTGGTCCCGGTGGACGCGATCGACCACGGCGGACCAGGCAAGGATGGTATTCCCGCCCTCGATACACCGCACTTTCTCAGCGGTGATGAGCGCGACAGGCAATCCGGCCCCTCGGAGCGCGTCATGGGGGTGATGTACAACGGCGTCGCCAAGGCCTACCCGATTCGCATTCTCGATCACCACGAGGTGGTGAACGACCGCTTCGGAGATGCCGGATTGACGATCACTTATTGCCCCTTGTGCGGCTCGGGAATGGTATTCCGGGCGGGTGAAGGCGAACGGTTGCTGAATTTTGGTGTTTCCGGCCTGCTCTACAACAGTGATGTCCTGCTCTACGATCGCGCTACCGGGTCGCTCTGGTCGCAGCTGTTGAAACAGGCGGTGACGGGGCCAATGAAAGGCGAGAAGCTCGTGCAGGTCCCGGCGCAGTACACTACCTGGAAACACTGGCAGGAACAGTATCCCGGATCGCTGCTGTTATCGACCCAGACCGGCTACGACCGGGACTACGGCGGCGACCTCTACAGCGAGTACCGCCGGCTGCCGGTGGTGCGTTTTGCCACCGATCACCAGGACTGGCGCTTGCCGGCGAAGGCGTGGATTTTCGGCGTCAATGTGGATGACGCCGCGCTCGCCGTGCCCGTCGCTGCATTGGGGGATCGGGAGCGCCAGTTGACCCTCGAGGTGGCCGGGCAGCAGATCGATCTGCGCTGGTACCCGCGAGGGGAGACGGTCCGGGCCTTCGACCAGCGCGGCAAAGAAATTCCGGTGACAGCCGCGTACTGGTTCGCCTGGGTGGCGTTTTACCCTGCAACTTCGCTGTATCCCGACGATTTCGGCAGCACGAAGGATTCCCGCTGACGTATCGAGCCCCCGCCGGGCGCATAGTTCCGCAGCTCGGACGCATACAGCCTCGCATTTCATCCCCTGCGGCCGGTTTGCTATAGTGACGGCACTCAGTTTCCGTGGCCACCGTCCCATGCAGAGAATGGATTCAGCGACTATGGCCCTTGTGGCCCTGTTTGCCATCGGCCTGTCACTCCCGCCGGTCGTCTTCGCCGAGGCCTCAGTCTGCGCAGACACCCAGCAGGCGCAGCCGCTGGCGCACGTGGGGAAAACCCTGCGGGTAGCCACGTTGAACATCGCCCACGGTCGCGGGACGTCACTCAACCAGATGCTGATCGGTACGCGGGCGATCGAGCGTAATCTCGATGCGGCGGCGCGCCTGATCAGTGAGAGCCGCATCGATGTGGTGGCACTCCAGGAACTCGACGGGTCCTCGCTGTGGTCGGGGTGTTTCGACCATGCCCCCCGGCTCCAGCAAGGCACGTCCTTCAGCTGCGCGATCACCGGTATTCACGCGGAAACGTGGCTTTACCGGTTCGGCACCGGGTTGCTGTCGCGGGTACCCCTGGTGGATGCCCGGGTGCGCCATTTCGAGCCGACGCCGCCGACCACGACCAAGGGCTTCGTGGCCGGGACGCTACGCTGGAATCTGCCCTCTGGTGAGTACGGCGTGAGAGTGGTATCGGTACACCTGGACTTTTCGCGCAAGCAGGCCAGGCGGCGACAGCTCGATGCGCTCATTGCGGCCATCAAAAACTCGCCGGTGCCTGTTATCCTGATGGGTGATTTCAACGAACAATGGTACGCTGCGGATTCCGTCGTGCGCCGGCTCGTGGACGACGCGGGTCTGGTTGCCTTTCGGCCCGAATCCGACCAGCTGTCCACCTACAAGGCCAAGCGGCTGGATTGGATACTGCTCTCGCCGTCACTGGAGTTTGTCGACTATGAAGTGGTTCAGCAACCCGTCTCTGATCATCGGCTGGTGACGGCCGAGGTGCGATGGAAGGCGCATTCGTGAACCGCCGCCGCTTATACCGCTTTGCGTGGCTGGCTGCTGTCGTCCTGGTATTCGCCGGGTGTACCTCGACCACGATTTCACCGGATCGTTGCCCGCCCGATCGCCAGGCCCTCGAAAACTGTCCACCGCTCGGTGCGGTAGACGACCCCGAGCTCAATCGGTGGTATGACCTGCGTTCCCCCGGTATTGCGAGTGACCCGGGAATCGACCCGACGGCGATGGCGATCGAGGCCAACATTCCTGTCCAGGCGGCCAGGGCGTGGTTGCTCGGCAGCAGCGAATCTGACGCACTGCTCTCATTGGCGGCCAAGATCCACATGATCGAGCGGGCCGAACACAGCATCGATGCCGTCTACTATATCTTCAGCAGTGATCTCGTCGGAAGAGCCTTTCTCGGCGCACTTTGTGCAGCGGTGCAGCGCGGTGTCGACGTGCGGCTGCTGGTCGACTCGGTGGGCTCGATAAGCCTGGACAAAACGTGGCTGAGAACGCTGCACAGTTGCGAGGCAGACGCCGGTTTCGTTCGCAACAGCGCAGGTGAGGTCACCACCCGGAGGGCGAGGGCGCAGGTCATCCTCTTCAATGCATTGACCCGTTCCCCGTTGACCGCCAACAGACGTTCGCACGATAAACTCATGGTTATCGACGGCTTCGTCCGCGACAGGGCGGTGATCATTACCGGTGGCCGCAATATCTCGCTGTCTTACTACGGAATCCTCGCCGATGGCTCGCCCAATCCGGACACGTACAACGATGCGGAAATTCTGCTGCGCCCCGGCCCCGGGGTGGAAGAGGAACACACGGTGGGTGAGGTCGCAGAAATCTACTACACCTTGCTGGTCTTGTATGAGCACAATAAGCACCTGATCTCGAACAAACCGCTTGCCGGGCCCGACCTGTACGCGGACCGGCGGGATAAAATGGCTGCGTCGCTTATCGAGTTGAAATCGTTACCGGCGCTGCGCGAGCCGTTGGAAGCTGCGGCGGAACTCTTTGCCGCGGATTGGCACGAGGTCGATGTGCGCCTGGCGCATGAAATGGCAAACCTGACCAACCAGGCCGTGGTCACCGAAGCGGTGGCCAACCTGAGTAACAATCCCAACTCCATCATGCATCTGCTCGAGCAGGCGCGGGGGCGGGCACGGTTCCATTCGCGAGTCGTCTCGCCGTACCTGTTCCTGGCACG
Organism: uncultured Gammaproteobacteria bacterium; assembly: GCA_963840725.1. Lineage (GTDB taxonomy): Bacteria > Pseudomonadota > Gammaproteobacteria > Pseudomonadales > Halieaceae > CAVWDU01. Next base: position 305,852 of record CAWIZY010000009.1, read on the forward strand.
CTACTACGACGATGACGGGAACCTGGTGCTGGACGAGGCCGCGCGGATTCTCGAATGGCTGGCGGAGTCTCCCGATCACCGCTACGAGATGATCACCAATTCAGTACTCACGTCGGACAACATCCCGGCCCAGGCTATTGTCGATATGGACATGGCGCCGCGCCTGCTGCTGGATGACGAGTGGCTCGCGCAGTGGCAGACGAGCGATCTCGAGCTGAATGCCGAGTTACTCTCGTCAGCCGACTGGGAGGCTTTTGTCGATCATCCGCAACTTTCTGTCTACGAAACCGGGCGTCTCGATGATGCCTACTTCGGCGGCGACAGGCACTACGGTAAACTACACGCCAAGTACATCATCGGTGACAAGTCCGGTTTTCTGGGGACGGCAAACTTCGATTACCGCTCTCGTCTGTTCAACAACGAGATGGGCTTCTTTTTCATCGGGCCCGAGATGCGTGATGCACTCATTGCCGACTTCGAGCACCTGAAGAGCCAGTCTTACCGCTGGGGTTCACCGGAGTGGCTGGAACTGCGGCGGCGGATCGTGGAGAAGGGCGGCGTCAAGGGCCAGTCGGTGAAAAATCAGCGTCAGGTGTTCCAGGTGCTGCGTAAATCGGGTCTTGAATACCAGTTCTGACGCGGTGACAAATGCTGCTGTTACTGTCTCTGCGCCCCAAACAGACTGCCCGCGCAGGTTGAATAATATTCCCAGTGTAACCCTCAATGCCATTTGCCGCTGCATTCTCGATGAATCCAGTTCGCCCCATGAGTTACGTCAGGCGCTGGATTCGTTCGTCCGACTGTGCGGCAGCGTCAGTGATATCCACCCGGATCCGAGTTTTAGTGCCTGGTCCGATGATGCCCTGCTGTCTGACGGTGTCGCCATCAACCCGGGGGCGGCGGCTCACTGCGCGGTGGATTACCGACGCAGCGTGACGTTCATCCGCGGGGTCCACGCAGCGATGAATGCCCTTCGATTACGCTTCCCCGATCAGTCACTGATTGTCCTCTATGCGGGCTGCGGCCCGTTTGCCACCCTGCTGCTACCGCTACTCGGCAGGTTCAGGCCCGGTGAGCTGGATGTCACACTGCTGGATGTTCATCAGCGCTCCCTTGATAGTGTTGAGGCGCTCTTGGCGCATTTCGGGCTTGGTGCCCATGGCGTCCGTATCCAGCGAGATGATGCCTGCCGTTACAGGCACGACAGGAAGCTGCACCTGGTCATTGCCGAAACCATGCAGAAATCCCTGGAACAGGAGCCGCAGGTCGCAGTCACGGCTAACCTGGCGCCACAGTTATTACCGGGCGGGGTGTTTATTCCACAGCACATCGAAATCGAACTGGGCCTGGTCGATCTGGAGGACGAAAAGCGATTGGCTTCACAGTCCGCGGAGATTGCATCAGCGGTGCTGGCCAGGCGACGTACGCTCGGCACCGTATTCGCCCTGTGTCCGGAGACGATCAAACGCAGGGTTCGGGATTTCGGGTACGGCACACTCTCAACGCTTCTGGATGCGGACACCACGACGATAGGTATTCCGACATTACCCCCTACCGGCCCAGTCGACGCAGTCCTGTTTACCCGTGTTCAGGTGTATGAAAGGCATCGTCTCGGGGATTACGAGTCCGAGATCACGCTGCCGCGCAAGTGTCACGAGCTCTCACCGCTGGTCGATGGGCAGCGGTATCGCGTTAGTTACCAGACAGGTGGCTACCCCAGGTTTCACTTCACTCGACTCGACCGCTCGCGGGCGGCGTTAACGGAGCAAACCGATGGCGACGGAGTCAGCGAATAGGCTGCTCTTGGGCACCTCTGAATAATGGCCTGAGCGGCTTTCCATTGTTCAGAGGTGCCCTTGGTGTTCGGGGAATAATCGGGCCATAATGCTGCAGGTGTAGGACAGAAGCCACTATAAATCGCTCCCGGTGGCACCGCGTCGGGAGCCCTGCAGGGCAGACGTCATGCCGGTTCCAGCGACAACTGTTGCGCCACCCCGGCTACCCGGCGCACAGTCCCAACAGAGGCCCGGCCACTTATGAAGCGGCGACTCGCCCGCTGGCTGCTGCACCTGGGTGGGTGGCAAATACAGGGGGCGCGCCCGGAGCACCGACGCTATGTCCTCATCGCGGCTCCCCACACCTCCAACTGGGACTTCCCCTGCATGCTGCTGTTTGCGGCTGCCTTTGATATCAAGATCACCTGGATGGCCAAGCACAACCTGTTCTTTCCGCCACTGGGTTGGCTGATGCGTGCCATGGGCGGCATGCCGATCATCCGCCACCAGAATCGCAATGTCGTGGACAGCATGGTTGCGGCCTTCGACTCGGCGACCGACCTCGTTCTGGTTGTGCCTACCGAGGGTACGCGCGAGTGGTCCCGGTTCTGGAAGTCGGGCTTCTACCATATAGCGCGCCAGGCCTCGGTGCCCATCGTGCCATCTTTTCTGGATTATGGCGGTCGCAGGGGCGGTTTTGGTCCCGCGCTGGAAACCAGCGGTAATTTGTGCCACGACATGCAGTATCTGCGTGATTTTTACGCGCCGATGTCCGGCAAGTTCCCCGATCAGTTTGGCCCCATCAGGTTGAAAGAAGAACAGCAGGAATGTGAAGACGGGCCGTAGTAATGCGGCGGCGTGATCACTGGGTTGCCTGCCATCGGGTCAACTGCTGGCAGCGTTGACCCGCCTCGCGGGGCCGAACCAGAGCCAGGCCGAGGCGAGACTGCACAGCACCCCTCCTGCGAATATCGACCAGCCGCTCCCCAGCAGGGCGATAATACTGCCAAGAAGTGCGATAACTACATTAGCAGCGCAGAAATTGGTTGTCAGCAAGCCCTGCACCCGGCCGAGGCCGTGTTCCTCGAACCGGTTGGCCATGAAGGCCGGGAAGATGCCGTTGGTGACAGCAATGACGGCGCCGCAGGTAATGAAAGCCGGGTACAGGCCCGGGTCACCTATCCAGGGCAGCAGCATGAAGCAGCCGCCGAGAACAATGCTGAAGCGGCGCACGGCACCCAGCGGTCCGAAGCGTCCCTCCAGAGCGCCGACGGCGTACACGCTGGTCAGGATCATTGCCAGGGTGATCGCTACGGTCGCCCAGCCGATGGCAACCGGGCTGAACTCGAAACGTTCTACCAACCAGAGCGGGTAAAATTCGTAAAACGCGTTGAGACCCAGCGAGTACAGCAGGTGATAGATGATGAAGGGGCGTATGTCCGCCAGCCGCAACAGTCCCAGGGAGTTGTTCTGTGCAACGGCCTGCAATAGCGAGCCGCGTTTGCCAGCGTTCCCGGCGGGTGCCACGATGGCAACCTGGGTAACAGCGGTAGCGACAATGGTGACCGCACCGGCGATATAGAACACCTCGGCCACGCCGAGGGTCATCAGGTAGCCTCCGGCCAGTGGCCCGGCCAGCCAGCCGGCATAGCTGGTCGAGTACAGCAGTGTGATGGCCCGGGTGCGGTCGATGGCCGGGTGCAGTTCCAGAGCGATGGCCCTGGAGACGGCGATGTTGCCCTCGCATATGCCGGTCACCAGTCGCGCCAGGGCGAAGAGCGGGTAGCTCTCGATCTGCACCGCGTAGCCGGTGACCCCGTAGCCCGCGGCCGCCAGCAACAGGGTAATGATCAGCACAGGTTTGCGGCCATACAGGTCAGAGATTGCGCCGATAAACGAGCTGCCGAGCAGGATACCCAGGGGGTAGAGCGCCAGGAGTATGCCGAGCAAGACCTTCGGCGGCAGATCGGCAAAGCGCGTCAACGCGTTGGCCGCGTCCGGGTCGAGAAAGAACGGCGCCAGTACGGGGTAGGGCAGCGCGATACCCGCAGTGCCCAGCAGTGACACCAGCATCACGGCAAAAAGGGTCGACCTGGCACTGGCCATGTGGGCGCTCCACCGGGGAAACGCGCGATTATACGCAACTGCCTCGCACTGGGCATATCCGCACGGGTCCGTTATCCTGCGCGCCTGATATGACTGGCCGCGATGTCTCACCGATGTGGCGGCCAGGTCTCACGGTGTACCAACACCTGCAGGGAGTGAACCCCATGGATGCGGCCGACAAACTCGCCGAATTGACGATACCGACCTCCTTCGCGGACGCCGAGCTGCAGTGGCTGGATCCCCTGCATCTTCAGTGTCGCGGGGTGCGCCTGCGGCTGGCGCGTGGTTTTGACCTGGGTGAGCCGACCGAGGGCGTCGTGACCCTGTTCAAGGACCAGAAGTTCATCCGCGCGTACCTGAAACAGCTCGACGGCTTGCGGGTGGATCGTATGATCGAAGTGGGCGTGTGGGATGGCGGTTCGGCGATTTTTTTCTGGAATCTCTTCAAGCCGAAGATGCTCAGCTGTATTGAGCTCAAATCCCAGGCCCCCGCACTGACCGATTACATCGACACGCAGTCCCTCTCCGAGAGTTTCCGGGTGCACTTTGGCGTGGACCAGTCCGATCGGGCCGCGGTCGCCGCGGTGGCACGGGAAGATTTTCCGCAGGGTGCAGTCGACCTGATTATCGATGACGCGTCTCACCTGTACGCGCCCTCGCGTGCGACGTTCGAGGTGTTGTTCCCCTCGCTTCGGGAGGGGGGACTGTACGTGCTGGAAGACTGGAAGACCAACCTCGTTTTCCCGAATTTCGGGGGCGGTGAAGCGCCCGACAGTCCTCCCTTGCACCAACTGGTTTTCGAGCTGCTCGATTACTCCATGCGTCACACCGACGTCATTCCCTCCGTTCGCTGCTGGCACAATTTTGTGCTGATCGAGCGTGGGCCCGGGGATTTGCTACCCGGAGAGTTCACGCTCGGACCTACACCCTAGGGCACCTCTGAATAATGGCAATGCGCTCAGGCTTTCAGGCCTTATTGAAGCGTTGCAGGTCTGCCGCCGGAGTGGGGATATCACCAAAGTAAGACAGGCGGCGTTTGCTGGCCTGCAGGTCACAGCCGTGAATGGCGCGGTATTGTTCCAGATAGGTGGCCACACGCCGTGTTTGCTCCGCGGGCGTAACGTTGGTCGTCGTGCCCCCGTGGACCTGGTGAAAGCTGCCCTCGCCGATCAACATGACCGGCCGCGAGTCCGGCCAGTCACACGCGCGCTTGAACAGGTCGATGTTCATGAAGCCACCGCCCGGCAGGTCGAAGCGTTCATCGGCGCCACCCATCGTCAGGAAGGTGTCCCGGGGCATGAATAGACAGTTACTCTCCAGCGGCCGGTAGAACCAGGTGTAATTGGGGAAGTCTTTGTAAACCAGGGGCGTTCCGATCTCGAACAGGCGATACCCTGCCCGCGGCCAGTCTATATTTTGCAGCAGGCGATCTTCCTCAGCCTGGTTGTAGCCCTCAAGTATCGTCTCGTTCTGCGGGCCTGGCCCCAGGTAGAAGTAACGGGTGATGACAACCGCATCCGTCATGGCACGAAAGCAGGCTGTCGTTTTTCGTAGCAAGCCCGGCGTCAGCAGGTGTGCGCCGTCGACCACGAACCCGACGATATCGCCGGTGGCGCGCGCTGCGCCGTAGTTCAGCGCATAAGCGGGAGAGGAAGGCGGGTTGTTCAGGTAGTGCGGTTTGAACTGTGGGCCGCATTGCCGTATCGATGCCTCCGGAACAGGTTCGGGAGAGCCATTGTCGACGACCAGAACCTCGTAGTCTGTAGAATTTCCATCCAGCTGATAGTCCGGCATGAGACTCTGCAGCGTGCGTGGTAGCTCCCGCGCCATATCGAAGGCGACCACGATGATCGAAAGTTTCACGGTTAAATCTCCATGCGCTGGTGCCGGGCCCGGATAACGCTGGTGCCAGGCGTAACCGTACAGCTGACCGAAGCTTGCGCCACGCGTTGCAATCACTGATTATCAGCCAGTGGCGCCAGGCCCGGTCAGGGGCCAACTACAGGAGGCCGATTGTGCCAGTTTGCGACCAGTACCGGTGTATTTTTGTGCACATACCCCGCACCGGCGGCAGTTCGGTTGAAAAGGCACTTATGCTGCATAACGAAGGCCACCGCGAAAATCTTGCTACCCTCACAGGCTGGGTCGAGACAGACGCGATCAGGGAGTACGGTTTCACCAGCCCGGTGCTGCAGCACCTGACGCTTTCCGACATCCACCGCTTGTTACCGCGGGACCGGCTCCATGACTGGTTCAAGTTTTGTTTCGTGCGCAACCCCTGGGAGCGAATGTTGTCCGTGTATCTGTTCGACCGCGCTCATTACGAGCATCGGCACGGGACGAGGGCCGGCTACCCGCCTCTGCCGGAATACCTCAAAAAACTACATCCCTTTCAGGCGATCCAGCAGTGCGACTACATCGACAGTGATCCTGGGATGGATTTCGTGGGCCGGTTCGAAACCCTGGAGAAGGACTTTGCTTATGTCGCGCAACGGATTGGCTTGAACGGGGTGACACTGCCCCACGTCAATCGCACCCGCCACCAGCATTACAGCAGTTATTATTGCGACGAAGCGAGAGCTATCGTTGCGCAACTGTTCCCGCGCGACATCACCCGGTTCGATTACCGGTTCGACGTCAGTTGAGCACCCGGTAGCCGCGCCCGCGCAGGCACTGCTTCACGACCTGGACCTCCTCGCGGGCACCCTGGGAAACACCTTTCGCACCGCCCGTTACCGCGCCAGCGCCGGCGCCGCGCTGGGCGTCGCGGCTGTTACCGACAGCCGCGCCGATCAGGCCGCCCACTACCGCGCCCGAGGTCGCGCCGCGGGCGGCTTTCTCGCCAGTTCTCACCTCCTCGGAATAGGTGCGACACTCGGCGAGGTCCTGCTCGTAGGCCGTCATGTTCACACCCCGCTCATCGATGATGATTTCATCGGTCGTGGTGCAGCCGGCAATCGCGAGTAACCAGAGGCCCAGAACGGCAGTGCGCTTCATGGATGAGGGCCCGCGGCCGACCTGCTGATAACCCGGTCGATCAAGGTGGGGGTGACTGGTGAGATACTGATTCCAGGCGTCATGGTCAAACTCCTTTCGCGTGACGCGTGATGACTCGACACCTGGTATTTGACCACGGGGAGCGGTGAAGGTCCGTAAGTCGTGGTAAAGTTTTGTAAACGCCCTCAGCCGATGCTGGCTTCCAGGGCCCGCGGCATGGCCGCCGCATACTGCCGCACATGCTCCAGGCGGCCGCAGCTCACCCGTGACCAGCCGGTGTAGTCCTGATATGTGCCGCGGATCAGTACCTGCTGTTTTTCCATCTCCTGCCTGAACGTCTCGGCATCGAGCGAACCCAGGTTGACGTAGACGAAGCTGGTCTGTGAGGGTGCAACCGACATGCCGTTCGCGAGCGCGGCGGTCGTAATAATCGATCGCGCCTCCAGGATGCGCTCCTTGGAGTAGGACAGAAATTCAGTGTCATTGAAACTGGCAACCGCTGCCGCCACGCCGGCCTGGTTGAGCGCGTAATCACCCAGGCTGTAGCGGGCGATCATGGCCGTGTTTTCCTCTGAGGCCAACATGTAGCCAATGCGCATACCGGCGAGGCCGAAAATCTTCGAGAAGGTGCGCGCGATGACAATGTCGTGGCCCTCCCGAATCAGGGAAACCATCGAGTTGCCATCCGGGTCATCGGTGATTTCATTGTAGGCTTCGTCGATCAATACCGTGCATTTTTTCGAGGCGCGTATGCAGAAATCACGTAACCTGGCGGCGTCGGCGATCATGCCGGTGGGGTTATTGGGGTTGCAGATCTGTACCAGCGATACATCGGGAGTGATCGCCTGGTAAAGCGCCTCCAGGTCCACACTGAGATCAGTGGTCGGCGGAGTGCGGACCAGCTCGCCTCCCTGGCGCAGCGCAGCCCGTGTCGTGGTATCCCAGAACAGATCCGGCCCCAGAATTTTTCCTTCCTTTGCCTTGGCCGCTGCAAAATAGGTCAATACACCACTGGAACCCGCGCTGAGTGACACCTGCTCCGCGGGAATGCCGAATCGCTCACTGATCATCGACTTCAGGCGGGCTGTCACCGCGGATCCGCCGGCATAGTAGGCGCCCATGGAGCAGGCGTCAGCCATCGCCCGCAGGGCCGCGGGAGAGGGACCATACGGGTTTTCGTTGGCATTGAGCTTGGCAACGCCGGGTGGAGGGCCATAGGGCAGGGCCGGTGAGGCTGGCTGCTCCGTCGCGGCGTCGGTGCGGGGTATCCCGCCGAGCGTCGCCGCTCCTCCCAGTGCCACCGCCCCGATGAATCCCCTGCGTGATAGCGCTGATGTCATAGTGGTCTCCTTGGTCGGGGGTTTCATTGTCCTGTCGCTCGATAAAATATCAGTGCTGAAATCATCAGCAGGTAGACGCCGAAGATGCGTTTCAGGAACGTGGCATCCAGTCGGTGTGCGAGGTTGGCTCCCACCGGCACGGTGATCACCGACATGGCGCTGACGGCGGCAAACGCCGGCAGGTTGACGTAGCCGATCGAGCCCGCCGGCAGGCCGGGTGCACTCAGCCCCATGAGCATGAACCCGAGTGTGCCCGGTACCGCGATCACAAAACCCACTCCGGCTGCCGTGGCGACTGCCTGGTGCACACTGCGCCCGCACAGCACCATCGTGACCACAAATGGAGTTCCGCCGCCGATGCCCAGGAGCGCGGAAAATCCTCCCAGCCCCGAGGCCAGCGCCGCGCAGCCGAATCCGTGGGGTGTGTCACGCGGAGGTGCGCCAGTCTCGAACCACTGGAATCCGAGGAAGTAAAATGAGTACACGAGGACGCCGGTGGCGAACACCAGCAGTAGTGCATCGCCACTGACCACGGAGGCGAGGCAGGTGCCACCGAGTACGCCGACCACCAGCCAGGGCGTCCACTCCCGCAGCACCTTGAAATCGACCGCGCCGTGGGCGTGGTGAGACTGAACCGAGCGCAGTGACGAGACAATAATCGTCGCCAGTGAAGTACCCACGGCTACGTGAATGTAGTTTTGTTGGGGTTGCGCGAACGCGGGCGAGTCCAGCAGCGAGAACACGGCGAGGAGGGCAGGCACGACGACGAACCCGCCGCCTACACCGAACATCCCTGCAGTGACGCCCGACAGGGCGCCGGCTGCGAGTAGTGCGCCGACTACCTGAAGGAACTCTACCTGCATCGCGCGCATCCACGGTCAAAATACACAAGGGGCTGGGCCTGCCGCTGCAGACACAGAGATGCCCGTTTTCTGTCGACACCAATGTGTCACGCATTCAAGATGCGTGCCACTTCCACTATTTTTCGGAGAATGCAGTGCGGGCGGCGCACGCCAATGGGGAAACGACCGCTCGGATCGGGCTCGGGCGCCAATCGCGCACCAACAAGGTGCCGGCCTGCGCCAGCAAGTGGCAGGGAGCGTACACGCCGTCCGGCGTAGGGTCGTTGTCAGGCTGACGGCAGTGGGCTGTGATCCCGGCCCGGCTTACCCCGGGAAGAGGTGCTTCACGGGAATCCCGGACGCGGCTGAATCAAACACTCGGGTAGGATCCGCGCCACGTTTCGAAGCCGCCGTCCATACTGTATACCTCGATGAAGCCCTGCTCGACGAGATAGGCCGCAGCCGGCTGGCTGGAGTTGCCGTGGTAACAGTAGACAACGACGGGACGATTCCGGTCAGCGGTGCTGACGAAACTGTCCACGCTGGTGTTGTCGAGGTGAGTCGCGCCCTCGATGTGGCCGAGACGGAATGACATTTCGTCACGGATATCGACCAGTTGGGGGTCGCGTTCCGAGATAAGCTGCCAGGTTGTCTCGACAGAGATGCGTTTGAATCCACTCATCGGTATGGCCGTCCTCTGCGTTGCCGACACGGTCATGTTTGACTGACATTGAACACGGCGGATGGCCTGGCGGTCAACTGGATTGTCCTGCCGCACTGTCGGTCAAGGGTGGGGGTCGTCGGGTTGATTTACGGCGTGGCCGTTCACACTGGCGGTGGGGCTGGAATTGCCCCGTCGTGACGTCAGCTCGCAGGGCGCGAATCGCTGCGCAATGCGATCGCGAGAGCCTCTTTCGTTGTCCATGCGAGCATCGCTCGCCGATCTATTGATGCTACACTGTGCGAAGGGCAGGGGATGGCAGTTCCCTCGCTCTGGCAGTGGTGATTTATGCTGCCGGATTAACCAGATAACGAGGCCCGTTTATGCAAAAACTCAGTCTGCTGGATGCCGCTTTCCTGATGCTGGAGCGCCGGGAACAGCCCATGCATGTCGGCGGCCTGCACCTTTTCACATTGCCAGAGGGTGTGGATGACCAGACGTTCCTGCACGGACTCGCTGACAACATGCGCACTGCCGACGCCTTTCAGGCGCCTTTCGGAGATCGGTTGAAATTCGGCCGCCTCGGTGCGATGGGCCCTGTTTACTGGGAGCCGGACCCGGCGCTGGACCTGGACTACCATATCCGGCATTCGGCACTTCCCAAGCCCGGGCGGTTCCGTGAGCTGTTTGCGCTGGTTTCCCGTCTCCACGGCTCCCTGATGGACAGGCACCGGCCGCTGTGGGAAATGCACCTGATCGAGGGCCTTCAGAATCGCCAGTTCGCGGTTTACTCCAAGTTTCATCATGCCGCCATCGACGGCGCCCGATCCATGCATCTCTCCAACAGTATGTACTCTACCGACCCGGATGAGCAGGTGAACTACTCACCGCTGTCAGTGACTGCTCGCGAGCGTTACCTTCAGCACCTGCGCGTAGAGCCACCGACGGAAGGAGAACTCGGGAATGTTGCCGATGCCTTGAAAGCGACCTTCGATTCCGGGGTGCACATGACCGGGGCGTTGCGCCGGTTTGTGGGCGCCTGGATGGGCCGGGAGAGCGATCTTGAGGTGCCATTCCGCCACGTGCCGCCTTCATCAATCAATACCGAGGTGGACGGAGCGCGCCGGTTTGTCGCCCAGTCCTGGCCCTTTGCCCGTATCCGTGCGGTGGGCAAGGCACTGGACGGGACCTTCAACGACGCGGTGCTGGCCATGTGCGCGGGCGCACTGAGAACTTACCTGCTGAATCACGGCGAATTGCCGAACGAGTCGCTGAAATCCATGGTGCCGGTATCGCTGCGTCGGGCGGGCGACCTCGACTCCGCAAACGCAGTGGCCGCGATCAGTGCGGACCTCGCCACCAATGTGCGTGATCCGGAGAAGCGCTACAGGACCATCAAAGCCTCAATGGAGGCCGGAAAGTCGCTATTCAGCAACTTGTCAGCGCGGGAGTCCCAGCTATTCGTGCAACTGACCTCGCTGCCGGGTATTGTGCTCGTGCCCCTGGGGCTCGCGAGCAAGTTTCCACCTTACAGCACCACTATCTCCAATGTCCCGGGCCCCCGCGATCCCCTCTACTGGAACGGGGCTCGCCTCGAGGGGATGTACCCCGTGTCGATCGTGGCCGAGGGTATGGCGCTCAACATCACGTTGGTCACCTACGACGACCACGTGGACTTCGGCATCATCGCCTGCCGGCGCTCGCTGCCCCAGGTGCAAAGGCTGATCGACTACCTGGAAGATGCGCTGGTCGAACTGGAAGAGGTCGCCGGCCTCACCTCAGGTGGTGCCCGAACCGGCTCGCGGCGGCAATCACGGGCGGGAAAAGCGACTGACAGCAGCACTGGCAGTAAACCCCGCGCAAAAACCAAAGCCAAGGCCAAGACCAAAACGAAGGCCAAAGCCGAGGCCAAAACTAAAGCCAAAACCAAAGCCAAGGCCAAAACCAAAGCCAAAACCAAAGCCAAAACCAAAGCCAAAACCAAAGCCAAAACCAAAGCCAAGGCCAAAGCCAAAACCAAAGCCAAGGCCACTGCCGGGAAAAGCGCGGCGCGTAAGGCGAGCACCGCTGGCAAGCGAGCGCCGCGGGCCGTGCGGCGCAAACGTGCGACCGCCAGGGTCCGGCCCAAGACTGCCGCTGCGCAGGACTGAGTAGTGGCAGCGCTGGCCAGGTTGCTGCCAGTGCACCCGGGGTGGCGAGCATCAACGGTCCTCTGGCGCCGTAGCGACGACACCGTACCGGGTAACACCCTCCCTGCCGGCCTGGCTATCGCTGCCGGGTCATCTTCCTGGTCATAGCGAGGAGACGCTCTGAACGTGCTTGCGTATATCTCCCACCCGCAATGTCACTGGCATGAAATGGGGCCCCATCATCCGGAAAGGCCCGCCCGACTCGCCGCGATTGAAGACCGATTGCGTGCGAGCGGGCTTGACATGGCCATGCAGCAGTACGATGCGCCCAGGGCTGGGAAGGAATTTCTAGGACTGGCGCATGACAGCGCCTACATCGACGCGGTAATAGCAGCCGTCCCCGTCGGTGGGCTGGTGTGGCTGGACGGTGATACGGCCATGAACCCGCATTCCCTGGACGCGGCCATGCGCGCAGCCGGCGCCGTGCAAATGGGTGTCGATCTGGTAATGACAGACCGCGCGAAGCGGGTCTTCTGTGCCGTGCGCCCGCCCGGACACCACGCTGAGCGGCACCGGGCCATGGGATTCTGCCTGTTCAACAACGCGGCGCTGGGCGCGCTGCACGCGGTTACCGCGCACGGACTTCAGCGCGTTGCGATCGTCGATTTTGACGTCCACCACGGCAACGGTACCGAAGATATCGTGGCCGGGGACGATCGCATACTGTTCTGTTCCACCTTCCAGCATCCGTTTTACCCGCACACGGGTGTCGATTGTGACGCTGCCAACGTCGTCAATTCACCACTGCCCGCCGGTACCGGCGGCAGCGGGTTTCGCGAGGCGATCGAGGCTCATTGGCTGCCGCGCCTGGCCGAGTTCGCGCCGGAACTGATCATCGTGTCTGCGGGTTTCGATGCGCACCGAGCCGATGAGATGGGAGGTTTAGACCTGGTCGAGGAGGATTACGCCTGGGTGACCGGGCGCCTTGTCGAGCAGGCCGCAGCCAGCGCCGGCGGGCGTATCGTGTCGGCGCTGGAGGGCGGGTATGAGCTGCAGGCCCTGGCGCGCAGCGTCGAGGCCCACCTGAAAGCCCTGTTGGGGTAGCCCGCTTCGCCCCGATATCCACCCGGTGAATTCGACGTTTGCCGGAAACCTCGCATCACCTATACCGGAATCGTCATCTTTTTTCCTGGATTCGCGAAAGCAGTCACGATCCGAGGCGTCGGTAGGAGAACTGCTTTTCACCAAGCGGATATCGGGCCGCGACTGAAAAGCAGTTCTCCTGGCGCCGCCGTAGTGCGGCCGTGCCGGCCCTTGTTCAAAAGCGCATTACCCCGTGTCCGGCGAGGAACCAGATCAGGCTTAGACGCTGTAATGCGATCTCTCTTGAACCCCGGGCCAACGAATCGCTGAGATGTTGCGGCTAGTAACCCTTGTACCGACTGTAGTCGAACAGACCGGAGGCAAGGCCTTCGGCGGCGCGCTGTGCGCCGTGGAGCTTGTCGCTTACCTGCCAGAACCAGGGTGCATTCCTGGCCACCCCGTAGTCGGCCAGTAACCGATCATAGTCCGCTGTGGAGTCAAGCGAGGTCACCCGCGTGACGAAGTCGGGCAGGCGGTTCGCGTTGACCTGAAAAAACTGGTTGGGGTAGGCGCCGATGAAACCGCTTGTCACCGTCAGGTAGTCTTCATCCGGCAGGCGGCGTTTATCTTCTGAGAAGATCTGGGCGATATTGGAATACCCCGAGTTGCGGATGACGGTAAATACCTCGTCACTGGTGTCGCCGATAACATTCAGGAAGCTTACGTTGGGCATGAAGCGGTTGTGGGCGCCGGCGGTATCTTCCAGCTGTTGCAGCAATGTGGCTGTAGCGCGGGCATTGGCTTCGCGGTAGTCGCGATCGCTTGCCGCGGCACCGAAAATAGTGCGGCGAAGCGTGGTCAGGAATTCCGCCTTCGGATCATCGGTCTCGAAGTCTATACCCGTTTGCGCAATCTGCGCCACGTCGGCTTTCCTGAGGTGATCAAGCACGCCGCTCGGCGCATCACGGTACCAGTGATTCGCCAGCGAGCGCCGATCCTCTTGTGGCATGTAGACGAGGAAATTGATTTCTCCCTCCATACGCAAAAAATCCATGTAGAGCCTGGATTCCAGCTGGTGGGCGGCCGAGCCGAAGACATCGAAGCCGGCGACGAGCAGGTAGTGAATGCGTTCCAGCAGCGGGTAGTCGATGACCCACGCCGTCTTCGGGATGTCGCCGACGAAACCCTTGACCACCGAGGCCGTGTCGAAGTGGCGGAATATGGTCAGCGCCGCGTTGGGGTTGCGTCCATCACCCTTCCATATCGAGCTGTAGTCCATGGCGAGTTGATCCCGTTCAAGCTGCGCGGCCGTGTACTCGGACTTGGCCTTGAGATAGCTTGCCTGGGCGCGGGCGTACTTCCGCCACGAGAGCAGGTCGATAACGGTGCCGGTCTTGGGTTGTGGCAGGCGCAGGTTTTCGCTCTCGCGCGCCAGCGCGCGCTGGTCGTTCTCGAGGTCGATGAACGCCGGATCCTCGAACGCCACCCAGAAATGCTCCTCGATGACGCTGAGTGCGATTCTGCCGCGACAAACCGGGCCCTTGATGAAGTTCATGATTGTGAACTGGGCTTCGTCGAGCAGGAACTCGTAGCGTGAACGGGGAGGAATCTCCCGGAAAACATGGAACGGGTTGGCCTCCTCGAGCGAACGGTAGCCGGGTACCTCGGTGACGGCGTATTCCGGTTCCAGGAACAGTTCGCGATACCGAGACATGCGTTTTGTATCCAGCAGGTAGGGCATGTGGGTCTTGCGAAGAGGCGTCACCGGCATTCGCTGCAGGCGGTAGTACACACGGCGCGTGCCGGGATCGTCGTAGGGCCGTCTCGTGGCGATGATATCCAGTGGTTTGCCCGGCGGTGTGCGCGAGCGCACGAGGCGGAACCAGGCGGGGTCGGGGGTCTCCGTAAAGTGGAGACTGGCGAGAAACAGGTGCTCATACAGGTACCGGGCCATCAGCTGCTGCCGGTTGTCGCCCCCGTTGAGGAACCGCTCCCAGGCGTCCAGGGCTTCCTGTTCAGTCGCGTCCAGAGGCGTCAGCGGCGGTGCCGGGGCGCCGTCCTCCAACCAGGCGATCATGGCTTCGTGCTCGTCGCTGGGCAGTCCCGGCAGGCCGTAGGGCATGCCCCACAACGGGTAATCGCTCTGGAAGTCGGTGAACTCTTCAGCCGTGGGGCATTGCTGGTCACGGTTCAGGGAGAAGTCGAACCCGGCGGGCAACGGCCCCTCACTGGCCAGGGGGTGAGCCTGCTTCAACAACAGTGTGCGGTAGAGGACGCTCTGCTCCTTTCCCTCCGGTTGCAGCACGGGGTAGAAGTCCATTTTGCGCCACTCACGAACGGTCTGGGCATCGTCGAACAGACGTGTGGTCGGCGCAGCTGCCAGCCTGCCACCATCGTACACCAGGGCTTTGCTGGCTCCTCGCTCCAGGCCCTCGTGGGCTTCCATCTTGAGTTGGCAGGGCGCATCGTAACAGCCGTGACACACCATACAGCGCCGGCTGAGGATGTCGCTCGCCTGCAGCGCCGTGGCGTTGCTGCCTGCCCGGGCCCCGGTGGGGGAAACGATAGCCAGGGCAGCGCCGACGACCAGGTGGACCGCCAGCAGCCTGAAAGGGTCGTGGGGCGAGAGCCCCCGGCAGGCGCGCGTCACGACAGCGACAGCAGTGCCCGGGAACCAGTTCATTCTGCCGGGCCCGGGGCGTCCATCCCCTTGTTTAATTCAGCAAGAAACGGATCGTCGTCGGCATCGGCGTGCCAGGTATATTCCGCCGCAGCACACACCTGCTCGGCGACAGGCCCGCCAAACAGGCGTTCGATCAGAGCCACAGCCATGTCCATACCCGCCGATACACCGGAGGCCGTGGCGATATCGCCTTCGTCGACCCAGCGCGCCTGCTCGATCCAATCGGTGGTGTCCGATTGCGCGGCGACAAGAGCGAAAAACTGTTTGTTGCTTGTCGCCCTGCGTCCTGTAAGTAGCCCCGCCTTCGCCAGCAGCGCGGCACCGGTGCACACCGACGCGGTCACCCGGGCGGACCCGGCGCGTGCCGCGAGGAAATCCAGCAGGCGCTGGTCCTCGAGCGCAGGGAAGGTACCGACGCCGCCGGGCACGAGGAGGATATCCAGCGGCGGCGCATCGGTGAATCCGTAGTCGGCGAGCACCTGTGGACCGGCGTCCACGGCGTTACCCATGGCGGCGGGGACGGGCCCCGGCTCGCCGGCGAGCAGGTGAATGCTTACCCGGCCGTCGCCTACCAGTGAGAACATTTCCAGGGGACCGAACAGGTCGAGCATCTCAAACCCGGGGTAGAGTATTGCCCCGATGGCCATCGGGACGGTGTCGGACCCGCGTGAGTCGCTAGTCATATTCTGCTCTCTTTGTACCCTTCCGGCCACCACCCGCGATGGGAAGGCACGCGCGCGTCCCGGCCGGGATGCGCAGGAGCGGCCTGCTCCGCGTCGGCTTGCGGGACACACGCACCCGCCGGGCTGGTGTCAGGGGCGTATCGCCGTGTCCAGCCCTTTGCGCAGCTTCTTGCCCCAGGCTTTCAGTATCCGGTCGGCTTCGGCCTTGTTGGTAACCCCGTTGCTCCATTGCAGGCTGCCGCCGTAGTCCGTCGCCCGCCGGCGATCGATGGCGCGGAACAGAACGTCACCTGTGTGCCCGTCGAAGCCTTCGAGCACCAGCGTCATCCGGCCCGCCTCCGTGGTATAGGTACGGTTGATGCCGGCGCTCATCGTGTCGGGTGCGCTGACATCGAGGTCGACAATACTTGGGCGCAGGACTAGCACGGAATCGTTGTCGCCGAACTCTTCAACGATCTCGTAGGGGGGTGGCTCCAGTAGAGCGGCTTGAAAGTATTTATCGCATTCACTGCCAAGGGTGTCTTCGATGCGGTCGACGTCATCTTCGGTGACACGGTTATTGAGCGTCACGCGATTGGAGTTCTGGTCGCGTAGCCAGTTCTTGCGAAACGACACCTCACAGTCAACTATACCGACCTTGTCGTAACCCGTCAGGGTGACGCCGCGCTTGGCGTAAACCTCGGTGAAGTCGCTGTTGGGTACCAGCGCGAGTCCGTCGGGGCTCTCGGCGGGCGGTTTGCTATTGGCGCAGGCACCGATGACGAGTGTGGCGGCCAGCGCCAGGGTAGGGTGAACGGCACTCCGGAACATCGACTGACTCCTTCTTCCATGCGAGAAACCTCGCGGGAGTGTAGACCATAACCGATGCGGGTGACAGTGCTCGCGTGCGCGTCAGTCGCTCGCGGCCGCCTCGGACTCCGGGGCCAAAGCGGACGCACGGTGGGCGGCGTACGCGAGCCGCGTGACCACCGTGTGCCACTTGATCATGTCGTCCCGGGAGGTGTCGTGCAGTTCCAGGCCTATCCAGTGATCGCTGCTGTCGTCTACCGGCTTTGACCACTTTGCCTGCCCGACCAGCGCGACTTCTTCCGTCCAGTCGTCCAGTGGTGCGGCAATGTTCAGGGTGCAGCCCGCCGGTATGGCCTGTGGTACCCGCAGCAACAGGCCACCAACCGAGACATCGACCGTCTCGCAGCGCAGGATCGGGTTCTCGGATTCGCGCCGGAAACCGGGCCGTACCACCTCGATGTAGATTGCCCGCTCGACGCTGTAGCGTTCGTGCTTTCTTCTCTCTGTTGTCAAGTCTGGCGCCCTCCGGAACCGCCCAATGGATGTCTCCCAGCTCTGCGAGTATAGTGAACGCGGTCTCAGTTCCAGAGAGAAAACCGGGTTTTTCTCCAGATATTCAGCCGGTTCTCGCCGGCCTGGCAGCCTCATCGGGTTCAGTGCGATCCTGCTGCCAGGTCAGCGTGCGGCGGAGGGGGCGGTGTTCGTGATTATCAGCTACAGGTCCGAGTGCGGCATGGCGGGCGGGTTCGCTCACCCGCTGAGTTCGCAGGGCGCGCTCTCGGATATCCATCGGCGTGACTTGCTGGCCGATGCGTCCAGCTGTGCTCATTCGCTGCTGGCCGTTGCTGTCGGTGCACGATCGTGAGTCGGCCGCAGACAGTACTCCTGGTCGGCTGCGGCGATCTGGGTGTGCGCGTGGCTGCAGGATTACCCGACGATGGCTACCGCTCACTGGGCGTGCGTCGATCACCGGAGAAACTGCCTGTCCAACTGCGGGGCCCTGCCGCTGACTACAGCCGGCCCGGACAGCTCGGATTCATCGTCGACCTGGCACCTGACGTCGTCGTTGCAACGTTTGTCCCGACCCGGTTTTCCGACGCGGGCTACCGAGCCGGCTTCCGCGACGCGATGGCAAACCTGGTGGACGTACTCGCCGTCTGCAATCCGCGCCTGACGATCATGGTGTCCAGCACCCGGGTTTACGCCGAGCGGGACGGCGGTTGGGTGGACGAGACCTCTGCGCTGGCAGTCGGGGAACCGCGTTCGGCGGCGATAATCGAGGCTGAGTCGCGGCTGCTGTCGTCCGGCCTCGGTGCCGCGGTGGTCAGGTTCGGCGGCATCTATGGCGATCCGAACGGCAGGTTATTGGACCGGGTTGCATCCGGCCGGCTCAGCGCTGCCTCACCGAGGCGGTTTACCAACAGGATCCACCGGGACGATGCGGCGGGATTCCTGGCCCACCTCATCACCCGGGACGATGTGTCGACCGGTATGGTGTACAACGGCGTGGACGACTGCCCCGCGCCGGCACACGAGGTAGAGAGCTGGCTCGCGGACCGGCTCGGGGTAACGTCACGGGAGTACGTGCCAGGCGCGGCCGCGGGACACAAACGATGCCGCAATCTCGCCCTGCACCGCAGCGGCTATCGTATGCGATATCCCGATTATCGGGCGGGCTATGGTGAGGTTCTGCAGAGGCGGCGTGACGGACAGTGAGTGCACTATCCGGCAGGACGTTGCGCCGGGCAGACAGGAATGGCAGGCACGTCCCCGGGCGGCCAGCTCACCCATGCACTGGCTGCCCGGCAGGTGTGGCAGGGGCTTTGCGACGGGAATGACGGGAAAAAAAAGGGAGCGCCGGAGCGCTCCAGGAGGGATACGATGGTGCCTTCAATCAAGCATACGCGAGCTGGTCGGTATTCGGATCACCGTGATTCCGAGCGCGATCGACGCATCACCGGTCGCGCACCGGCGGCCCGGGGTTATCGACACAGGCCCGGCTGGTGGCGAGGGCTTTACCGAGTGTTACCGGCTGTTCTGGTGGTCATGGCTTGCGCTGGCGTGTCCAACGGGGCGGCTGCCTACGATCCCGTGAGCGAGGACCCGGTGCCCGATCCTGAGCACCCGCCCACCATCATGGAATTGTCGGTTTCCAGCGACGGCATGCGACTGCCGGGTCTCATCTACATCGCCAACGGACCCGGCCCGCACCCCACAGTGGTGCTGCTGCACGGTATTCCAGGCAATGAGAAGAACCTCGATATCGCCCAGGCCCTGCGCCGCGCCGGATTCAACGTGTTGTTTTTTCACTACCGGGGTGCGTGGGGTGCCGAAGGCAGCTACTCCGTCCTGCAGGTGGCGGACGATGCCCTGGCGGCGCTTGCCCTGTTGCAGGAGCCGGGGAATGCGACCCGTTACCGGGTCGACCCCGAGCGGCTGTCGCTGCTCGGCCATTCACTCGGCGGGTTCGCCTCGCTGCGGGCTGGCAGCCAGTCCGCGGACGTGCGCTGCGTGGGTGCTATCGCGCCGGCCAACTTCGGTGCGAGAGCCGCCGGCATCGGCAGCGGCGACGAGGGTGCGGAGGCGTTTCTCGACTATGCAGACACCCTGTACATGTTGCGGGACTTCGACGGCGAACGCCTGCGCCGGCAATTGCTTGGGGCCGCACCGAAAGAGATCGATACGCGGCTCTTCGCCGACGGATTGAAGGGAAAAACCGTGCTCATGGTGGCCGGAGACCGCGACCGGGTCACCCTGCCCGAGGTGACTTTTCACCCGGTGGTGGCCGCCTATAACGAGGCGGGCGGCATCAGGCTGCGCAGTCGTGTGATCAGCGGGGACCACTCCTTTTCCTGGAGCCGATTGGCGTTGACCCGTCTGATTCTCGACTGGTACACCGAGGAGTGCCGTTAACCGACGTTCCCACGGTGCCGCTATTGCATTGTCATCAGTGACGCGTTACCACCGGCGGCGGTGGTGTCGATCGACACGGTCTTCTCCAGCAGCGTCTGGCGCAGCAGCATCTCCGGCGACACACTGCTTATCAGTGGTATGACCGGGCCATCCCGCTCGGCCACGGCGCGGGCGATGGCGTGCAGGTAGCGACTGCGGGCATGAACCAGCACACCCTGTATCCGGTCCAGGCCGAGTGCCGGCGCCAGCCCGGCATCGGGGACCACCTGAAAACAGTCTGCCGGCAGTCCAGCTTCCTCCAACCCCCGGGCGGTGTCGGTCCAGTCAGCGAACAGCTGATCACCGGCCACGCCGATCACGCTGTTGCCAGCGCTCAGAGCTGACAGGAGGGCCATCAGGTACTCGCCGTTGTGGGCCGGATCGTCCAGTGACAGCAGCAGCTCGCCGCGCGGTTCCAATGCCAGGATATTGCTTTCTCCCGTGGGTCCCGGCAGTTCCGTCGGCCGCTCCAGCAGGCGCTGGGCGAACAGCAGCTGCCGGCGGGCCGAGTCCAGGGTTTGTTCTGCATCCGCGGTCGACGGCGCTGTATGGGCATACTGTGCGATGTACTGCCGCAGCGTCGACACCCGACCACCAAGGCCGCGGCCGCGCCAGGCGAGGCTGGCGTTGTCGGCGTCACGTGGGACTGCTGCGGCCGCCCCCTCGGCGCCCGCCGGTAACGGCAGTTGGTCTTCTGCATTTTCCCGTTCGGGCTGATGGCTGACCAGTCGATACAGATACTGGGGCCCTCCCGCCTTGGGTCCCGTTCCGGAGAGGCCGTGTCCGCCGAACGGCTGCACGCCGACAATCGCGCCGATCATGTTGCGATTGATGTACACGTTCCCCGCTTTCACGCTTGCGGCCAGAGCTTCCGTGCGCCGCTCGATCCGGCTGTGGACACCGAACGTGAGGCCGTAGCCAGTGGCATTGATCTGTTCGACCACTTGCGGCAGCTCCGCAGCGCGGAAGCGGATCACATGGACGATCGGTCCGAACACCTCGCGTTCCAGCAATGACAGATTGCTGATCTCGTACAGGTGTGGGGGAAAGAAACTGTGGTCACCCGCCGATGGACCGTCGCAGGCGTGCAGCAGCCGCCCCGATGAGGCCATGAAACGCTGGTGTTCGTGCATCCGCGCGAGCGCCCGGTCGTCGATCAGCGGCCCGATATCATTGGCGAGCAGTGCCGGGTCACCCACCCGCAGCTCGCGCATCGCGCCTATGATCATGGCGATGACCTTGTCGGCGATTTCCTGCTGCAGGAACAGGACCCGCAGGGCCGAACAGCGCTGGCCCGCACTCTGGAAACCAGAGGTGATGACGTCGTCGACGACCTGTTCGGGCAGCGCGGTTGAGTCGACGATCATGCAATTCTGGCCTCCGGTTTCGGCAATGAGCGGGATAGGGGCATCAGCGCGCCGGGCTAGGCGCCGCGAGATCCAGTTGCCGGTCTCGGTCGAACCGGTGAACATGACTGCCTGTACACGCGGGTCGGGGATCAGCGCCTCGCCCGCCTCTTTACCGGTCGCCACCACGGTCTGCAGCGCACCCGGCGGCAGTCCGCACGCCACCAGCAACTCGCTGGCTCGAAGCGCCACCAGGCTGGTCTGCTCCGCCGGCTTGGCGACGACCGTGTTACCCGCTGCCAGGGCAGCGGTGACCTGGCCCAGAAAAATGGCCAGCGGAAAGTTCCAGGGGCTGATACAGACGACGACGCCGCGAGGATGCAGGCCGCGGGAGGCAAAGTCGGCCTTCACGGCCTGGGCCGCGTAATAGCGACAGAAGTCAACCGCCTCCCGGACCTCGGCGATACCATCAGGCACCGATTTGCCCGCTTCCTTGCAGCACAGGCAGATCAGTTCATCGCGGTGCGCTTCGAGGGCATCGGAAAACCGGACCAGGATGGCGGCCCGATCGGCGACCGGGGTTGCAGACCAGTCCGGGAAAGCCTCGTGTGCCCGGCGGACCGCAGACGCCAGTAGGGTCCGGTCGGCGAGGGTGACCGTGCCGATCAGTTGCCTGTGGTCAGCCGGGTTGCGGATCTCCATCGGCGTGCCGCCGGTCTCGCGCTGCAGCGGCAGTGTGTCCAGCCATCGCAGCATGTTCTCTCGAGACGCCAGCAACTGGTTCATGTCGGTCAGGTCGATGCCCGAGGAGTTGCGCCGCTCGGCGCCGTAGAGGTCTATCGGTGCCGGGATGAGCGGATTGGCGGGCTGCTGCCAGCCACGCACCTGCTCGACCGGGTCATCCAGCAGGGACTCCACCGGTATCGACTCGTCGACGATGTTGTTAACGAAAGAACTGTTGGCCCCGTTTTCCAGCAGGCGCCTGACAAGATAGGCCAGAAGATCGGCGTGAACGCCGACGGGTGCATAGATTCTACAGGGGACCTGGTCCGCTTTCAGCACCTGGTCAAACAGCGCATCGCCCATGCCGTGCAGGCGCTGAAACTCATAGCCGCTGCGATCAGTGTCCATTTCCAGTATGGTCGCGACGGTATAGGCGTTGTGAGTGGCGAACTGGGGGTAGAGCGTATCGCGATAAGCCAGCAGTTTGCGGGCGCAGGCCTGGTAGGACAGGTCGGTCGACGGCTTGCGGGTGAAAACCGGGAAACCGTCGTGTCCCTCCACCTGGGCGTGCTTGATTTCGGAGTCCCAGTAGGCGCCCTTGACCAACCGCAGCATCATCCGTCGACCGGTACGTTGGCTGAGGTCGCGGGCCCACTCGATGACGGCCAGGCCGCGGCGCTGGTAGGCCTGCACGGCCATGCCGAATCCCTCCCAACTGGTCAGGTCGCGGTCACCGAATACGGCCTCGATGACATCCAGCGACAACTCCAGCCGGTCGGCTTCCTCCGCATCCACGGTGAAACCAATGTCCCAGGCCTTGGCGGCCAGCGCCAGCTCCTTGAGCCGTGGTACCACCTCATCCATCACGCGTTCGCGTTGAGCGAACTCGTAACGGGGGTGGATCGCCGAGAGCTTCACCGAGATTCCGGGGCTCTCGACGGGGCCGCGCCCGGCGCCGGCGCGCCCGATTACATCGATGGCGTTGCGATAGCTTTCGAAGTAGCGTTGGGCATCGGCCAGGGTGCGCGCGCCCTCGCCGAGCATGTCGTAGGAATAGCGATAGCCGCGTGATTCAGCCTCGCGGGCGCGCTCTACGGCCTTCTGGATGTCCGTCCCCATGACAAACTGGGTGCCCATGATCTGCATGGCATAGCGGACAGACGCTCGAATGACCGGCTCGCCGACCCGGCCCACGGTTTTCTTGAGCAGGCTCATCTGCGCAGCGCGCTCCTCATCGCGATAATTCAGGACCTTGCCGGTAAGCAGTAATCCCCAGGCGGAGGCGTTGACGAACAGCGAGTCGCTCTTGCCCAGGTGCGAGCTCCAGTCGCCCTCGGTAAGCTTGTCCTGTATCAGTCGATCCATGGTGAGGTCATCGGGCACGCGCAGCAGCGCTTCAGCGAGGCACATCAGCACTACGCCTTCTTCCGTGGAGAGGGCAAACTCATTCAGTAACGCGTCCACACCGCCCTTGCCTTCCTGTAGCTCTCGGATGCGCACGACCAGTTTACGTGCACGCTCCCACGCCCGGCTCCGGGCAGCGCTGCCCGTGTCCGCGATTGGCAACAGCTCCTCGATGATCGCGGATTCGTCCTTGCGATAGCAGTCACGCAGTTTGCGTCTCGCGCTTGCAGTATCGGTGTGGTTGCCTGTAAACAGCATTGCCTGCCCCTGGTTGGATGTGGTCCCGTACTGCGGAGTCTAGCAGCCTGTCGGAAAAGTCCCAGGCGAATGCGAAACAAGGCTAAAACGGGCACAAAAATTCAGTGTACACGACAGTGCATGAAGATTTTGAGCCGGATTTCAACCCTCTTTCGTGCCGACGCGGACATCTGTAGCAGGCTGCCGGGGTTACCACTCCCCCGCGCCACGTCTGGTAGTTGATGCCAGGGTCGCCAATAGCAGCCCGGCTCATGGCGGGTGCGTTCCCTGCGGGGCACGGTGCAAGTGCGTATATCGCCCCTTCTTTATTGACAGGGCGGGGGCCAGGCTCTAGAGTCCCGCAGGTCAGGTGCCCACGGCGGTGTCAGCACGCGCGCAGGGTGGGTTAAATGGGAAGTGTGGTGGTGATTCGTCACCGGCCACCGCTGCCCCCGCAACGGTACACGGTCG
Organism: uncultured Gammaproteobacteria bacterium; assembly: GCA_963840725.1. Lineage (GTDB taxonomy): Bacteria > Pseudomonadota > Gammaproteobacteria > Pseudomonadales > Halieaceae > CAVWDU01. The sequence continues at coordinate 330,073 of CAWIZY010000009.1, forward strand.
CGAGCGATTGCCGCTGACCGAGAGCCCGATACCTGCCTGGCAGTGCGCAGCGATGAAGCGGAGGGCTTTATACGAGGTTGCCTGACGCTCTCCCGTTCACCCCAGGCGTCTTTCTTTCCTCTCTATTCCCCTCCTGCCCCTGAGCTCCCGGACACCGGAAGGTAGAGGACCACACATGATAGTGCAACGCTGCGGCATTACCCTGGCGGTCTCATTGATCCTGTCGGCGCCGACACTGGCCGCAGAGGTCGGCAGCCGCCTGGAAGAGGTCGTGGTGACTTCCTCGCGCGCTCCGACACCGCTGAGACAGATCGGCACATCGGTGTCGGTGCTCACGCTGCAGGAAATAGAAGCACGGGGTTTCAATTCCCTGTTCGAAGTGTTGCGCAGTCAGCCTTCCATCGCCGCCAGTAACACCGGTGGTGTCGGCAGGCCCACGGCGCTTCGAATCCGTGGTGAGGAGGGTTTCCGCACCAAGGCGTTTATCGACGGCATCGATGTCTCGGATACGTCGGGCCCACAGATCGGGCCGCGCTTCGAAGAAATGCTCAGCTCGGGTGTCGAGCGGGTTGAGGTTCTGCGCGGCCCCCAGGGCCTGATGTATGGCGCGGATGCAGGCGGCGTAATCAACATCGCAACCGTGGCCCCCGGGGAAGGCCTGGGCGGTGCCGCCAGTGCCGAGGCGGGGCGCTATGGTACACGACAACTGGCGGCCAGGCTTGCCGGCGGCAATGAAACGGGCGACTTCAGCTTCGCCGCCGCCGACCTGCATACCGATGGCTTTAACGCGCGCACCACCGACGCCTCGGTGCGCGACGACGACGGCTACAGCAATACCACCTGGCACGGTCGGCTCGGCTGGAACGCCAGTGAGGCGCTGCGATTCGAGGCCGTAGCGCGCGACACCGACAGTGAGGGCGAATACGACAATTGCTTCACTGCGGATTTTCTCGCCAGTGATCGCTGCGTCACCGAGTTCGAGCAGCAGGCATGGCGACTGTCGATGGACGCCGAGATTGGCGCGTTCATCCATGAAGTCGCCTATGCCGGCAACGACACCGAGAGACAGGACTTCACCGAGGGCTCGCCGACTTTCGGATCCAGCGGCCGACTGGAACAGTACAGCTATCTGGGACGCTACAGTCCCCGTGCCGGCCTGCGCCTGGTCTACGGTCTGGAGCGGCGCACGGACTCCCTGGATGACGGCAGTTTTGATCGCGAGCGTGACCAGGACAGTGTCTTCGCGGAGTACCAGGGCGGCTTCGGTGACCGGTTGTTCCTCACGGCGGGTGCCCGCTATGACGATAACGAGGATTTCGGCGCTCGCGATACCTATCGGGTCAGTGCCGCTTACCTGGTTCCCCTGAGCTTGGGTGAGTTGAAACTGCGAGGAGCCTACGGCACGGGATTCCGGGCGCCCAGTCTCTACGAGATTGCCTACAACCGCAGTTTTGGATTCCCGCCGGCCGCGAGCGTCGATCTCGACGCGGAGCGCAGCGTGGGATTCGACCTCGCTCTGGGCTGGTATGGCGCCAATGGACTGTTTCTTGAGGTGGTCTACTTCGACCAGACCGTCAGCGACGAGATTTTCTTCGACTTGCTGAGTTTTTCGGGCTACCTGCAGGACGATGGCGATGCCGACTCCCGAGGTGTCGAACTGGTCGGGCAGTTCAGGCTGGGAGAACACCTGACCTTCAGTGGCAACTACACCTTCAACGACGCCGAAACGGCCGCCGGCGAGGCCAGGCTGCGGCGCCCGCGACACCTGGCGAACCTCTCCGTGGACTGGCGCGGGCTGGACGGTGCGCTGATGCTCGCCGCGCACTTGAGACTGGTCGCCGATGCCGAGGGCTTTGATGGCCTGGCGCTGGACGATTACGAGGTGCTGGATGTCAACGTCACCTACCGGTTCGCGGGGGGTCTTTCCCTGTACGCGAGGGTAGAGAATCTTCTGGACGCCGACTACGAGGAAGTTCCGACCTACAACACCGCAGGCGCATCGGCGTTCGCGGGCGTACGCTACAGTTTTTGAGGAGTGGTCGATGTCAGATAGTGAATCCAACAGGAACGCACGGCACAAGGCGGCGATGGAGAAACAAAAAGCCAGCGTCGATGCAGGCATTGCCGCCGCCGATACCGAACGGGGTGTCGCGGTGCTGTTAACGGGTAACGGGAAAGGCAAAACCTCTTCTGCCTTCGGCATGGTGATGCGGGCTCTGGGTTACGGCATGAAGGTCGGGGTGGTGCAGTTCATCAAGGGCGAGCAGCTCTCCGGCGAGGAGCTCTACTTGCGCGACCATTGCCCGCAGGTCGAGTTCTACCAGATGGGAACAGGCTTTACCTGGGACACACAGGACCGAAGTGGCGATATTGCCGCGGCCCGGCGGACCTGGGCAGTGGCACGACCGATGCTCGAGGACGCCAGTTTCGACCTCGTCGTGCTGGACGAGTTGACCTACATGCTGGCCTTCGACTACCTCTCGGAGAGCGAGATAATCACGGCGATCGAGTCGAGGCCGCGTGAGCAAAGCGTCGTCGTCACCGGGCGTGGTGGCGGTGCCGCGCTGCAAGCGGTGATGGATACCGTCTCCGAGGTGCGCGATGTCAAGCATGCCTATGCGGCGGGCATCAAGGCGCGGCGGGGAGTGGATTTCTGATCCGCAGTCCGTGCAACGCGCCGACGCATGAGGGGGTCCCGATGGCCAGCCGTCGCCTCCTGGCGGTGCTCACGGTGTTGCTGCCGGTGGCAATCTGCCTGGCGCTTGCCTTTGGTGCTGTGCCGATATCCCTCGCCGAGCTGGCTGCCGCGTTGCGCGCCGGGCCGGAAGACCGGGCAGAATTCCAGGCGGCCCTGATTGTCGGCCAGATCAGGCTGCCCCGGGTGCTGCTCGCGGCGAGTGTAGGCAGCATCCTGGCCATCACCGGGGCAGCGATGCAGGGAATGTTTCGTAACCCGCTTGCCGACCCGTCCCTCGTCGGTGTGACGGCGGGAGCATCCCTTGGCGCCAGTGTTGTGATTGCGACCGGCAGCTTCATCGACGCCGGTATGATGACGGGTACCGGCCCGATCGGCATCAGTCTGGTTTCGTTCGGCGCTTTTTTGGGCGGACTCCTCACCGTGATACTGGTCTACCGGCTGGCCACGGCCGGAGGCACGACATCCGTCGCCACCATGTTGCTGGCGGGTATCGCGATCGCCGCACTCGCCGGCGCCATCGGCAACCTGCTGGAGTTCTACGCCAGCAATGAAGCGTTGCGCCGTATCTCACTCTGGCGCATGGGTGGCCTGGACGGCGCCGATTATCCCCGGCTGATCCTGGCAATGGTGACCGCTGTCACGTTGAGCCTTGCGCTGCATCGGTTTGCGGCTCCGCTTAATGCGTTACTGCTCGGCGAGTCGGAAGCCCGCTACCTCGGGGTCGATGTGCAATGGACGCAGCGAATGCTGGTTTTACTCGTGGCCGTCGGCAACGGTATCTGCGTCGCGCTCGCCGGTACCATCGCGTTCGTCGGCCTGGTGGTGCCGCACGTAGTCCGTCTGCTTATCGGTCCCGACCACCGCTATCTGCTACCGGCGTCTGCGCTGGCCGGCGCGGTCCTGCTGGTTCTGGCCGATACCCTCGCCCGGGTGGTGCTGGCGCCCACCGAATTGCCGGTCGGGGTGGTTACCGCCCTCGTGGGTGTACCGTTTTTCCTGTCCCTGCTGCATCGAAGCAGTCGTTACGGGATGCCATGACCCCGGCTGTATCACTGCGTGATGTCGCGGCTGCGCCCTGGGGGCAACCCTTGTTACACGGCGTCACGCTGGCTGTGCAACCGGGTGCCGTGCTGGGGATACTGGGACCCAACGGGGCTGGCAAGAGCAGCCTGCTGCACGTCATCGGGGGAGACATTCCGGCCACCGCAGGGCAGCTGGAACTGGGAGGCCAGTCACTGGCAGGCGTGAAACTGCGTGACCGTGCCCGGTCGGTGGCGATGTTGGGCCAGAACACCGTACTCAACTTTCCGTTCACGGTGGAAGAGGTTGTACTGCTGGCGCGCATACCCCACCGCAGTGGTGCGGCTCGCGATCGCGAAATCGTTGCAGAGGTAATGACGGCCACCGATACCGAGTGCCTGCGGGGCAGGCATTACACGGCGCTGTCAGGCGGAGAAAAACAACGGGTGCAACTGGCGCGTGCGCTGGCGCAGGTCTGGCGGGCCGAAGACAGCCGGGTTCGTGTGCTTCTGCTCGACGAGCCCACCAGCGCACTCGACCCTGCCCACCAGCAGCTGGTAACGCGCTGTGTTCGGCGCCTGGCCGGTGAGGGCTGTGCCGTGGTCGTGGTGATGCATGACTTCAACCGGCTGGCGGAACTCGCCGATGAAATCACGGTGCTGGCGAACGGGCGTCAGGTGGCGACGGGTGCTCCGGATGCGGTGTTGACGCCGGACATGTTTGCGTCGGTGTTCGATGTATCCATCCTGATCGAGCGGCACCCGGTCAGTGGGCTTCCGCTGGTGGTCTATCGATAGATGCTCGGGCGCTACCGGTGGCGGTGGACTCAGGTTACACTGCTGCCGCGAAAGCCGATCATCCCGCGCCCGGTGTTACCCGGCGCGCCAGGTTGCACAGCCATTGATCTGCTCCAGCTGCCATCCTTCAGCAAAAGGCATTGTCGGGAGAGAAATTATGACCGCCAGTATGGGACATCGCCGACCTCTCTGTTTCTGGGGGTGGGGATATGCAGATGAGCATCTGGAAGCCGCCGAGATCACCCGCCTTCGGGAACTCATAACGCTGGTCGGGGGCGTCGGCGAACCGGGTCCCACACCGGCGGTTGCGGACTACGAACTGCGCGCACCACGGATCACCGTCCCCGGCAGACTCGAACACCTGTTCTCGTCACTGCCTTATGACCGCATCACGCATGCCCTGGGCAAGTCGTTTGGCGATCTGGTGAGAATGCAACTCCGCGATGTCCGCCATGCGCCCGATCTGGTCGCCTTTCCCCGCAACGAAGAGGACATCGCGGCTCTCATGGACTTCGCCTCGTCCTGTGGCGCCGCGTTGGTTCCCTTCGGTGGTGGTACCAGCGTCTGTGGTGGCGTCGAGCCCGACGTCGGTGACGACTACGCGGCCACGATCAGCGTGGACCTGCAGTACCTCAACCGGGTCCTGGAAATCGATCCCATCAGCCGGGCTGCGTTGATCGAAGGCGGTGCGCTGGGGCCGGAGCTGGAGGCGGCGCTGAAGCCGGAGGGGCTCACGCTGCGGCACTTTCCCCAGAGTTTCCAGTTTTCCACGCTCGGTGGCTGGATCGCCACGCGCGCCGGCGGGCACTACGCGACCGCTCACACGCACATCGATGATTTTGTCGAAAGCCTGCGTACGGTCACGCCCGCGGGTGTGATGGAGAGTCGCCGTCTGCCGGGTTCGGGCGCCGGACCCTCTCCCGACAGGATGGTCATCGGTTCGGAAGGCACCCTGGGTATTATCTCCAGGGCCTGGATGCGCGTGCAGCACCGACCGCGCTTTCGCGCCTCGGCGAGCGTCACCTTTGCTGACATGCACAGCGCCTGCGCTGGGGTACGTGCCATCAGCCAGTCGGCGCTGCTGCCGTCCAACTGCCGCCTGCTGGACCCGACGGAGGCGGCGATGAACGGCGTCGGGGACGGCCGCAGCCCCCTGCTCGTGCTGGCGTTTGAGTCGGCAGATCACCCCCTGGAGGCATGGCTGCGTCGCGCCCTGGAGCTGGTCGCGGATCACGGTGGGCAGTGGGACAAGGCCGCGGTGGAGCGCTCATTGCGGACCGATTCTGTGGCGGCCCCGGAGAGTGGTGAGCACCGCAGCGGGGCCGCGGGGGCGTGGCGCAACCAGTTTCTGCGTGCCCCTTACTACCGCAATTACCTGGTGCCGGCCGGCATCATTGCTGACACCTTCGAGACGGCGATTACCTGGGACCGTTTTGACGACTTCTACGAGACTGTCCGCAACCGGGTGGCCGCGGCGGTGCGCGAGGCCACGGGTAGTGACGGCGTGCTGAGCTGCCGTTTCACCCATGTCTACCCGGATGGTCCCGCCCCTTACTTTACCATTTACGCCCGCGGGTCCCGCTCCGGCGACATGGGGGCGATGCTCGCCCGGTGGCGTGATATCAAGCTGGCCGCCAACGCGGCGGTCGTTACAGCGGGCGGCACCGTAACCCACCACCACGCCGTGGGCAGGGACCACCGGCACCGGGGCTACGATGAACAGGTACCGCCGCTGTTCGCCAGCGCCTACGGTGCGGCTCGCGGCGCACTCGACCCCGAAGGCATGATGAATCCCGGTGTACTGTGGGATACTCCCCACCGGCATGCACTGGCCCGTGGGGTGCTGGCCGACGCCGAGGGCTGAGAGCGGCCATCCCGATGCCTGCTTTCCGCGAGATAGTGCTGCACGCTGGCCTGAGTAAGACCGGCACCACCAGCATCCAGGATACCTGCGCCCGGCAGCGGGAAGCCCTGGCCGACGGCGGGGTGATATATCCCGTTTTCAGCATGGATGCCCACACCTTTCATAACCATTCGATTCCGTTGACAGCTGCCTTCTGCAAACGTCCCGGCCGATTCCGGCTGGGACTGGGGCAGCGCTTCGGGCCGCGGGCGGCCGAGGTCGGTCCGCGCTGCCGCGCTCAGCTCGATGCGTGGTTCAGCGAGTCCCGCAGCGCCAATCTGCTGTTGTCTACGGAACTGCTCGAGGTATGGACCGATGAAGACTTGCAGAACCTGCGGGCTTACCTGACCCCTCACGCCGGGCGGCTCCGGGTGTTAGCCGTGGTAAGAAGTCCGGCGGACGCCCTGGCGAGCCTTGTGCAGGAGCGAGCCAAGGCCGGCGTCAGTATCTCGCCCTCGCGCATGGTCGGCCGGGTCAGCGACAAAGTACAGCGGCTGCGCCGGAATTTTGGCGGCGAACTCGAGCTGTATGATTTTCACCGGCTCTCTGTGTCCCGCCGCGGGCTGGTCGGCGAGTTTCTCGCTGTCGCAGGCGCTCGCCCCGCGATTGCTCACGCAGCGGAAACCGGTCACCGCAACCGGCGGCTCTCGCTGGAAGCGTTCCACCTGCTCGATGCGCTGAACCGGCGCTATCCGTCGCTCATGCGGCCCGGTCACGGCCATTCCCCGTCGACGGGCCTCGATCAGCTGCAGCAGTTGCCGGGCCAGCCCTTTTACCTGGAGGGGTTCGAGGGATCCGGGCTGGAGCGGGCAATTCTGGCGGAGACCGAATGGCTGGAGGCGGAACTGGGTTGGCGATTCCCGCGGCAGCCGTCGCCTGCGCCCGGTTCACCGTGGCAGCCGGAGACCATCACCGCGCTGATGCGGGTGGTGGATAGTGTGACCGAGCCGTCTGCCCGGGTGGCGTTGGCACAGTGCCTGCTGGATGAGAGCGAGTGTCTTGCGGCCGGCGACCCGGCGGCCGGCGACCCGGCGGCTGGCGATCCAGCGGCTGGCGATCCAGCGGCTGGCGACCTGGCTACTGTGCGCCAGCTGCGGCGCATCGCGGCAAGCCTGGAAAACCACCCGCAATGAACGTGGCCACATCACGTGGCCGGAAGTCCGGGCCGGGTGCCGGGCATGAAATGAATCGGAGACAGCTATGACGCAATATGATGGCCTCGCCGCAAATACACCGGTGCTGGTGGGTGCCGGACAGGTCGTGCAACGCGAAGCCGACGCCCGTTCACCCCTGCAACTCGCAGCGGCGGCGGCCAGGGCGGCCGTGGCCGATTGTGGTGGTACGGGTGTGGCAGCGCGCATCGACACGGTCTCGGTGACGCGCCTGTTCAGCGACTCCATGGGATTCCAGTCCTGCCCCTTCGGTGGCAGCAACAACCCGCCAATGTCGTTGGCTGCCGCGTTGGGGGCGAATCCCGCTCATTGTATCTATGGCCAGGTGGGCGGGAACGAGCCGCAGGCGAGGGTGATCGAGTTCGCACGTGATATCGCTGCCGGCAGTCGTGGCGTGGTGCTGCTGGCCGGAGGTGAGGCGACGTTCAATCAACGCAGCGCCGAGCGGGCGGGCCGTGATCTCGACTGGAAGGAGGAGTATCCGCAACCGGTGGACGATCGCGGGTGGGGCAAGCTTTTCGTCAGCGAGCAGGAGCTGGCCAACGGGATGCTGGCCCCGATTCACTACTATGCATTGATCGAGCAGGCGCAGGCGGCCGCGGCCGGTGACAACGGGCAATGGCGGGAGCGCATGGCGCAACTCTGTGCGGGTATGAGTGAGGTCGCCGCGGTAAACCCGGTGGCGCAGTTCCCGCAGGCGCGATCGGCCGCGGATCTGCTGTCGGCCCCCCGTCTCAACCACCTGTACCACAAGGGAATGATTGCGCGCGACAGCGTAAACCTGGGTGCCGCGCTACTGCTGTGCAGCGTCGGTTGTGCACGGGAACTCGGTATCCCCGAGGACAACTGGGTGTTTATCCACGGCCTGGCACAGGGCGAGGACGTCAATCTCAGCCAGCGTGAAGACCCGGGCCGGTCCGCTGTGTTGGAACAGGTCCTCGCCCGGGTGCTGGAGCAGGCTGAGGTCACAGACCCGGGGAAGCTGCTGATCGATATTTACAGTTGTTTTCCCTGTGCGGTATTCGCCGCTGCGGACGCGCTGGGGCTGGACAAAGCCAACGGGCGGGCGCTGACCCTGACCGGCGGACTGCCTTTCTTCGGCGGCCCGGGAAACAATTACGCGATGCACGGGATTGCCGAAGCGATAAGCCGCCTGCGTCATGAACCGGAGGGTGTTGCGCTGGTCACGGCGGTTGGCGGCATGCTGTCCAAGCACGCGGCCGGTATCTATTCCCGCCGGCCCAGCGACCACGACTGGAGCCGCGTGGACACCCACGTCGACTCGTCCACATTACCGTACCGCGACATGGTTACGGACCCGTCGGCCGGGCGGCTGATCAGCTACGTGGTCAATTTTCTCGCCGCTGAACCGGTGCAGGTGATGGCCCTGGGAGAGGCGGGTGACGGACGTCGTTTTATCGCCACGACGGCACCTGAGGACCTCGATACAGTCTCTGCAGTCCTCGACCACGCCCCGGTCGGGGCTGCCCTTGACGTGCGGCAGGGGGGCGAGGGGAAGCTGTACTTCAAGCTGCCGGAATAGCAGGCTTCGTTCCGGACTTCGCTAGCGGCCCAGACCACTGACATCGCACACGACCCCGTCGGCCACCGCCCAGATTCTGTCTCCCTGTGCCGCAGCGATGGTGTGGCGCCCGGTGAATTCGCCAAACGCCGGCAGCATGGCACAGTGTTCACGGAACCAGAATGCCGGTGCATGCAGGCGCATTCTGCCATCGCGGAGCCCTATCGCCGGGTGAAGGTGCCCACAGAATACGGGGCCGCGGGGGTCGGTATCTGGCAGGTGGGTGAGGATAAATGGTGGCATGAACGTTTTTGCCGGCAGCCAATCCAGGCGGGAATCCAGTAGTCCCGGGGTTGTTTCACCGTCGTGGTTACCGGCAACGACGCCGCAGTCGAGATCGGGGTGCGCGTCCAGCCAGCCACGGACGGCGTCTGGCCATTGGTCCCCGGGTGCCGGCGGCGCATGCACGAAGTCGCCGAGTACGATCAAGCGAGAGCAGCGGTATGTGGTTATCAATGCGCTCAGCCTTGCCAGGGTCGACTCGGTGACGCCCGCGGGTATGGGGATCCCGTGGCGCCCGAAGACCGATTCCTTGCCCAGGTGCAGGTCGGCCACGATCAAAGCGCTCTCGCGGGGCCACACGACGGCGCGCTCGGCGGTCAGCCTCAGTTCCTCGCCTGCGTAGGTGATGTCGATCACACTGCGGCTGTCTCTCATGCCACGCGAGCCTTCGCTTCCAGCCGCGCAGCCATCCGTTGCACCCGCTCTGCCCAGGTTTCGGTCGATATCGTCTGCGCCTGGATGCGGGACGCCCAGAGCGGGAAGCTGAACGGGGTCAGTGTCGGGGGGCGGGTCACGTGGATGTCCCGTTGCTGCCAGGTCTCCAGCAACCGGTAGATGCGGCGGTACTCCAGTGATCGTTCCAACACCTCGTCGTGCGCCTGCCGAAGCAGGCGGTTGCGGTCATCGTATTCGCTCAACACGTCGAACAGCAGACCACTGGAGGCCTGTACCTGCCGGGTTGCCTTGCGCCGCCCCGGATAGCCCTGGAACACCAGCCCGGCGATACGGGCGATTTCGCGAAACTGCCGCCTGGCCAGTTCGCCGGTGTTCAGGCACGCCACCAGGTCTTCGAGCAGATTGTCCGTGCCAAGCGCCCGGCGCAACGTCTCCCGGTCGACGCCCAGCGGTTCGTCGCTCGCCAGCTCGAAGCCATAGTCGTTCACCGCCACCCTGATTGTGGCGGGGCGCTCCCTGGCCAGCCGAAGTGCGAGCAGTGTCGCCAGGCCCTCGTTGGCGAGCCAGCCGCCGAACGGGTAGACGAACAGACTGGAGGTGTTGCGAATTGCGATCTCTTCTACCAGCAGGGCTTCCGGCCGCGGCATGGCGGACCATCCGGACTGTATCTCCAGCAGCGGCTTGAGAGCGATATCCTCTGGCTGGGTGCCGGGCCGCGCACAGCGGTCCAGTACGGCCTCCGCAAGCTCGCTCGAAAGCGGCATGCGGCTGCCCAGCCAGCGCGCCACAATGCGCTTTCCCGCTTTCGCTTTTTTCACATAGGCCGTCATGTCCCGGGTCTCGACCAGCGTCACCAGTCGGCCTGCAAACAGGAAACGATCCTGTTTTTTCAGGCGTGAAATAAAACTTTCCTCGATGTAGCCAAGGGTGCCCCCCGAGCGCCACGCGAGCCGCATCATGTCATCGCTGACAATGGTTCCGATGTGCATACGGTGGCGGGTGGCAACGGTGCGGTCCCGAACGCGGTAGACCCCGTTATCCGCGACCACCTTGTGGTACTGGGGATAGCCCTTCAGGGCGCGGCCACCGCGGGTGATAAACTCGAGCACCCATTGCCAGTCATCGTCGTCCAGTGACTCGAAAGCGTGGGTGGCTCGAACCTCGGCAAGGGTCGCCGTGGCATCGAACCCGCCGGCCAGTGCCAGCGTAACCAGGTGCTGTGACAGAACGTCGAGGCAGAGCCGCGGCGGCGTCCGGGCCTCGATGCTGGCCGCATCCTGGGCATCCCTGGCGGCCGCTATTTCGAGCAGTTCCAGGGCGTGGGTCGGGACGCAGGTGATCACGGGCTGGCCACCGGGCTGGTGGCCGCTCCGGCCGGCGCGTTGCAGCAGGCGGGCCACGCCCTTGGGGCTGCCCACCTGGATAACCTGGTCGACGGCGGGGAAATCGACGCCGAGGTCCAGGGATGATGTGCACACAACGCAGCGCACGTCGCCCTCGCGCAGCAGCTGCTCCACGGCCGAGCGGTGGTCGCGATCGACCGCACCATGGTGCAGCGCAATGCGGCCGATCCAGTCGGGTCGCTCACGGGTGATCGCCTCGAACCAGAGTTCGCACTGGGACCGGGTATTGGTGAACATCAGTGCCGTACCGGGCTGTTCGAGGCATTCGATAACTTTTGGCAACAGCCTGAGGCCGAGGTGCCCCGCCCAGGGGAATGCCTCGGCACCATCCGGTAGCAGAGACCGCACTCGCACCGGTTTGCGGGGAGGGCCGCTGATCAGGACACCCTCGGCTTTCGGTGGCAGCAGGGCGGCGAGGGCCACGTCGAGATTGCCGAGTGTGGCGGACAGACCCCAGACCTGCAGCCCGGGGCGCAGTGACCGCAGACGGCTGAGGCAGAGTTGCAGTTGCACACCCCGCTTGGAGCCCAGCAGTTCATGCCACTCATCGACGATTACGGCATCCAGGGCCCTGAAATAGTGATCGGCATCGGCGTAGCTGAGCAGCAACGACAGGCTTTCCGGCGTGGTCACCAGCGCGTGGGGCGGCTTGCTGCGCTGACGCTTGCGTCGGCTGGAGGGCGTGTCACCGGTGCGAATATCGATCTCCCAGTCAAGGCCGACGCCGCCGAGCGCTTTGCCGAGGTTGTTGACGGTATCGTTGGCCAGTGCGCGCATCGGCGTAATCCACAGCACCGACAGCACCGGGCGCACCGGCCGGGACATTGCCTGCTGTACCGGGCCCAACCAGGCCGCCAGCGTCTTGCCGCTTCCGGTCGGTGAATGGATCAGGCCGCTGTAGCCCTCCGAATATGCGCGCCATGCGTCCTGTTGGAAGCGCTGGCGTTTCCAGCCCTGAGCCTTGAACCAGGCATTCACCGCCGCGCCCGCCCGCCGGGAACTCATCTCTGAGTTTCCATAATCTGCCTGACACCGGCCAGTGTGTCGGCGTCGCGGGCACCGAGGTCCTGCCGCCAACGCGCAATCCTGGGAAAGCGGACAGCGACCCCGGATTTATGCCGCGTGGACGGGCTGATTCCCTCGAAGGCAAGCTCGAAGACCTGTTCGGGCACAACCGACCGCACCGGTCCGAAACGCTCCACGGTATGCTGCCTGATCCACTTGTCCAGCGTGCTGATCTCGTCGTTGGACAACCCCGAGTAGGCCTTGGCGATGGGCACCAGCGTATCGTCGTCCCAGACCGCGAAGGTGTAGTCGGTGTGCAGGTTGGAGCGGCGACCGCGGCCGGCCTGGGCGTAGATCATGACCGCGTCGACGGTGTACGGATCGACCTTCCACTTCCACCAGTCGCCGCGCTTGCGCCCGACGCCGTAGCAAGAGCCGAGACGTTTCAGCATCAACCCCTCGACCTGTCGGGTCCGTGCTTCCCCGCGAGCCTCGGCGGCCGCCTGCCAGGTTTCCGGTTCGAGAACCGGCGACAGGATCAGCGTATCGGAAGCGGTATCCAGCAGTGACTCGAGGGCACGCCCGTCGCCCCGCCAGGGGTGTTGCGCGCATGTCATTCCCGTTCAGCTCCAGCAGGTCGTAGGCCATGAACGCCACCGGCACCTCGGCGAGTAATCCGGCGCCGACCCGCTTGCGGCCGATTCGGCGCTGCAGCTGGTCGAACGGCATGACGCGGTCGGCTCGCCAGGGCAGGATTTCGCCGTCCAACACACAGTCATCCGCAAGCGTGTGTGCAGCCCGTTCGAGCTCAGGGAACTGTCGGGTGACCAGCTCCTCGCCGCGGGACCACAGGAAGCACTGGCCCTGTCGCCAGATCAACTGACCGCGGATTCCGTCCCATTTCCACTCCATTTGCCAGTCGTCCGCTGCGCCCAGTGCATTGGCCTGCGGGTCACCGTCGAGGGGTGAGGCCAGGAAAAAGGGATAGGGCCGCGATAGCGCGGCCGCGCCGTCTTCCGCGGCGAGGAGCGACTGGAAAAACGTCGCGGTCGGCCGCCAGTCCCCCATCATCCGGTGGAGAATGGTTGCCCGAGGCAGTTCGGCTACGTCCGCCAGGGCCCGGGCCACAAGCGTCTGGGATACACCGACGCGCAGCGCTCCGGTCAGCAGCTTGGTCACAACATAGCAGCCGTCGTAATCGAGCTCGCGCCACCACGTGGTGACAGCATTTTGCTGTGCCGTGACCTCCAGGCCGCGCAGGGGCAGCAGCCTGCCCTCCACCCATGCGGGCAGGCCCTCGTCGGAATCCAGCGCGTTGCCGTTCTCACCCAGCAGCAGGGCGACCGTTTCGGCGAGATCGCCGACATTGGCATAGGTCTCCTCAACCAGCCAGCCGGGCAGATCGCTGGCTTCCGCCAGCCACGACCGCAGCGCGGCATGGCTGACCAGGCGTTTCAGGCGCCGGCCCGAAAGAAAGTAGACGGCCCATGCGGCGTCAGTCGCGGGTTCGGTGGAAAAGTAGTCCGCCATCGCCCTGACCTTGGCGTTGGTGGACGTCGTCTGGTCCAGGGTGTTGTAGAGTTGGCTGAATCGCCTCACTGCAGCTCGCCCGCGTCCACGCCCTGTTCACGCAGATATCGAACGAGCGTATCCGCGAAGCCGTGGGTCAACAGTACCCGGGAGGCGCGGGAATCCTCGATCGTGCGCAGCAGAGCGGGCCAGTCGGCGTGATCCGACAGCACGAATCCACGATCATAGCCCTGCCGGCGGCGATTACCGCGCACGCGCATCCAGCCAGAACAGAAACCGGTGCTGGCTGGCTCAAAGCGACGGGCCCAGGGAGATCCGGAGGCCCCGGGTGGTGCGACGATCAGTTCGCCGCCGTAGGCCTCTTTGCGGCGCAGGTCTACAGGTTTTGTCGGGGCCATCGCAATGCCGGCGGCGCGGTACAGGTCCACGACCGTGGCAACGGCACCGTGCAGCAGCACGGGCCGGTCGGTACGGCCGCACAATTCCGCCAATACGCGCTGGGCCTTGCCCAGCGCGTAGCAGAAAAGCAGGGAGTTGAGCCCGGCGGCGCGGTTCGCCGCCCACCATGCCAGCAGCTCGTCGATCACCTCGCCGGTCTCGGGCCATCGGTAGACCGGCAGGGCAAAGGTGGCCTCGCTGATCAGCGTGTCGCAGTGAACTGCTTCGAAGGGTTCACAACTGGGGTCGGGCTGACGCTTGAAGTCGCCGGTGAACAGCCAGGTATCTCCCGCCCGGGTTACGCGAACCTGGGCCGACCCCAGGACATGTCCGGCGGGGTGGAAGCTGACGGTCGTCTCGCCAAACCGGTGGCTCTCACCAAACCGGACTGTGCGAATGTCTGCGTCCTCACCCAGCCGCTGGCGGAGCACCGGCAGGCTGCTTTCGACGGCGTAGTATACGCCGGATCCCGGCCTGGCATGATCGGCGTGCGCGTGGGACAGAAGCGCCACGGGCGCCGGTGCCACCGGATCGATGACAAAGCCGCCCGAGGGGCACTCGATACCTCGCCGGGATTTACGCAATACGGGTTCAGCTGTCATGTTTGTGTCTGATCTCTCACTCGGGCCTCTGCGCAAGCGCGTATCCGCGCCGCCGCGCGGAGACTCATTCACCGGAAACTACGTGCCGCGGTGTTGGCTGGATTGTTCAGAGGTGCTCTGGCGTCGTGGCGAACAAGTAGAAGTAGTGGATCGATGGCCACTGTCTTCGGTTCGCTGTAGAGCGAGCTACCGCGAAGCGAGTTCGATAGCCGCTGTCTTGAGCCATGTCCACGCCAGGCGTCTGGCGTACCCCGACTCGTCGATTGCCTGTAGAATTCGGTGTGGCTGAAAATGGCGGGCGCGGGCGGCACGGAAGGCGGGGTGGAAGGCGTTATCCCGCCACCAGGGGCCGCCAGGAGGATCAACGGGAACAGGAGAGCGATATGGAGATTGGTGGGTTACTCGGCATCATCATTGCGGTGCTGGACATCTGGGCGATCATCAGGGTGCTGGGCTCGAGCGCTACGACGGGCGCCAAGATCCTCTGGTCACTGCTGATTATATTACTGCCATTCGTGGGACTGGTGATTTGGTACGTTGCCGGGCCAAAGTAGCCGGGTGGGGACGCTGTGTTGCTTTATGGGGACTGCGGACTACCGGCCGCCGCGAGTGGCGCGGTGGCCGGGGGAGTGGTCTCTACAACAGAAGACTCAGTGGGCCTCCAGTCTCATAAAGGGGTTGAGGGCCCGGTAATTCCAGCGGGTAAAGCTGATCGGCGCATCCAGCACCCCTATACACACGCAATCGGCTGATTTTGAGGCCGTCGGAGTGTGCACGTCCTCGCCATCACGCATCAGGAAGTCACCCTCGTGGTATATGCCTTCCTCGTCCGAGAAGCTGCCCTCAAGGACCAGGGTGAGTTCAGTGCCGCGATGTGTATGCTGGGGAATTTTCCCGCCAGCCTTGATATGGTACAGCGCGAACTCGTTTTCGGGGTCACCGGTCCGGAGCCTGCTGATACGCAGATCACCGTTAACCCGGCGCCAGTCAAGATCCTGGTAATCCTGGGCCATTAACCGCTGCACCAGAGCGGGAAAATCATCCTCGTCCTCCGGCGTTGGAGCAAATGCGAGCGGCGGCTCATCGTCAAGCCGGGCGAAAACACCCGCAAGCACCTTGTCGTCGACAGGCTGAGGGCTCAACTGGTCAAAAAGGCTCCCGCCCAATAACTGTAGCCGCTGTTGATTGCGCTGGCACTGTTCACAATACTTCAGGTGCAACGACACGCAGAGAGACTGCGCGAGTGGCAGGGCACCGGAGGCGAACTCGTTGAGCAAGCGCGTGTCTGGGTGATGATTAACCATGATAATTACTTCTCTACCATTACTTGTAATTTCTGCATCGCCAGGCGCACGCGGGACTTGACTGTGCCCAGGGGCAGGTCCAGGTCCTCGGCGACCTCGCTATGCGACTTTCCCTCCATGTACACTTTGGCCAGAATCTGGGCTTGTTCATGGGGTAACTGTTGCAACAACTCCTTCACCCGCACCTCATCGCGACGCTGTTGCATCGCCGCGAGCGGGCTGTCTTCAACCTCGTCCGGCCAGATGTCTTCAGCGCTGACCGGCGTGTCAAACTTCTGCAGCCGCCGGAATGTGTCGGTCCGACAATTCCTGGCGATCGTGTAGATCCAGGTGCTGGCGGCGGCCTTGTGAGGATTGAAACCCGAGGCCTTCTGCCATACCTTGATCATTACCTCCTGCACCAGCTCGTCGGCGTGGGAAGCCGCGATCGGCGACCCGTTGAGCGCAAATGCCTTGATCAGGGGTGCGAAGTGCGCGAAAAGGCGAGAGAAAGCTTCACGATCCTGGTTGTCGGCGACCTGCTGCAGGCACACGCTCCACTCGTCATCGCGCTTCGTGCCGGCTGGCGGCCTAGAGGGCGCGGAAGGAGACATAGCGTAACTCTGCGGCTTCATTGGTAATTTTATCCATCTGTCGTTGGATCACTGATATTACGTGGGTGTAAAGCAAGCGGATCACCTCGGTAGCAAGGGGTTAATGGGGGCACGGAGGATGATCCGGCCCCGGGGGGAAGCCCGTATTCTACGCCATATCCTGCCATGAAGGACCTCCGCATGAAAGTAGCCATCGTCGGCTCGGGCATCTCCGGACTGACCTGCGCCTATTATCTCCAGCGGCACGCTGATATTGCGGTGTTCGAAGCGAATCGGCGTCCGGGTGGACACACGGCCACGGTCGACGTCGCCCTCGGAGGTCGCAGGTTTGCCGTAGATACCGGTTTTATCGTCTACAACGACTGGACGTACCCCAACTTCATCGCCTTGCTGGACGAATTGGGTGTCTCCACCCGGCCCACCGAGATGAGTTTCAGCATGAGCGACTCCAGGACGGGCCTGGAATACGCCGGGTCCAACCTGAATACGCTGTTTGCCCAGCGCCGGAATCTGGTGTCGCCCCGGTTTCTGGGCATGATCAGCGATATCCTGCGTTTCAACCGCCAGGCTGTCGAGGATCTCGAGTCCGGACGTATCGACGCCTCCATGACGCTGGGTGCGTACCTGGCTGATCGTGGCTACGGCGCGGCGTTCAAGGAGTTTTATCTGGTGCCCATGGGCGCGGCGATCTGGTCGGCAGACCGGGCGGCCATGCTTGAATTTCCCCTGCTGTTCTTCGTGAGGTTTTTTCGCAACCACGGGCTTCTGAGTGTGAAGAACCGGCCCCAGTGGCGGGTGATAGAAGGGGGTTCGCGAGAGTACATCAAGCCCCTGACCGCGGGGTTCGCAGACCGCCTGCGAACTCGCATGCCGGTAACGGGGATTCGCCGCGGGGGCGTCGAGGGTGGCGCTGAACTCACGCTGGAGGATGGCTCCGTCGAGACGTTTGACCACGTCGTGCTCGCTTGCCACAGCGACCAGGCATTGGCCCTGCTTCGGGATCCCAGCGCGGCGGAACGTGACATCCTTGGCGCTATTCCCTATCAGAAGAACGACGTCGTGCTGCACACCGACGTGAGAATGTTGCCGCGTGAGCGGCGCGCCTGGGCGAGCTGGAATTATCAACTCAGCCCCGGTGAGCAGCGACCCACCCTTACCTACAACATGAATATACTGCAGGGGCTCAATGCGCCCGATACGTTTTGCGTTACACTCAACAACACACAGGCGATCAATCCCCACAAAATATTGGGACGCTTCAATTACGATCACCCCGTTTTCACTCTCGAGGGGATGCGGGCGCAGGAGCGCTGGGACGAAATCAATGGCACCGGTACCTGGTACTGCGGCGCTTACTGGCGCAACGGATTTCATGAGGATGGCGTGGTGAGCGGGCTGCGGGTTGCCCGTGCACTGGCGGCGCCGCTGTCACAGGACAGTGCAATCACTGCGCGTATGGCTGTCAGCGCTGCGTGAAGAGTGCAATCTATCAGGGTTGGGTTCGCCACCGGCGGCACAGTCCGCGTGCGCACCAGTTCCGCTACCGGGTGTTCATGCCGTTTCTGCGGCTCGACGAACTTCCGGAACTCTTCAACGGTTGCCCCGGGTGGTCTGCCGCGGGTCCGTCCCTGGCGTGGTTCAGACGGGCAGATTTTCTTGGGGATCCGGCGTTACCGCTCGAAGAAGCCGTGCGGGACAGGGTCGAGGAAGAGACGGGGTTCAGGCCTCTAGGCCCGGTGTTTCTGCTGGCCAACCTGCGCTACTTTGGCATACTGATCAACCCTATCAGCTGCTACTATTGTTTCGCGCCTGACGGCGAAACGCTCCAATATGTCGTGGCTGAGGTCACCAATACCCCCTGGCATGAGCGCCATGCGTATGTGTTGCCGGTCACACCGGAGCAGGACTGGTTCGAAACGGAGTTCGATAAGGCCATGCACGTGTCCCCATTCAACCCCATGGCCATGCGGTATCACTGGCGGAGTAACGTCCCGGGACGCCGGCTGGGTATTCACCTCGAGAATTACAGCGGTGGCGACCGGATTTTCGATGCCACCCTGACGCTGGAGGCACAGCCGCTGACCGCCCCCAGCCTGGTGAAGCATCTGCTGCGCTACCCGCTGATGACTACCAAGGTAGCCTGCGCCATCTACTGGCAGGCGCTCAGGCTTTGGTTGAAGGGCAATCCGTTACACAGTCACCCAAAAACTGCAAACAGCGAGTATTGATCATGAGTAACTCGAGCGTCAGTTCAATCCGGCTCCCGTCCCTTCGTGCGCGCTGGGGCCGTGATGCGATCTCCCGCCGGGCCCTGCTGGCCGTGCTACAGCGGCTCAAGGTGGGCAGCCTGACCATTCACGACGGCGACGATGTGCTGACCTTCGGGCGGGCAGATCGTCCGGGCGACCCGGTTGCAGTCATCAACGTGCATGACAGGACAGCCTATGGCCACGTGCTCAGCGGTGGTACTCTCGGGTCGGGCGAGTCGTTTATGCTGGGCCACTGGTCTTCACCCGACCTGGTTGCGGTCATTCGCCTGTTCTGCGCCAACATGAATGTGATGGCGTCGATGGATTCGGGGACCTCGCGCTGGCGTGAGCTGGCGTTGAAGCTGGGACACTGGCTGAACAAGAATTCGCTCAAGGGTTCGCGCCGCAACATATCGGCGCACTATGATCTCGGCAACGAGTTTTTTGAGTTGTTTCTCGACCGCAGCATGATGTACTCCTCCGCCGTGTTCGCCGACCCTGCCACCACGCTGGAAGAGGCGGCTGAACACAAGCTGGCGCTGATCTGTCAGCAGCTGCAACTCACGTCTGACGATCACCTGCTCGAGATCGGCACCGGCTGGGGAGGCATGGCGCTTTATGCAGCCAGCCACTACGGCTGCCGGGTGACCACCACCACAGTGTCTGCTGAGCAATATGAGTACGCCCGCCGGCGCGTGGTCGAGGCTGGGCTCGACGACCGGATCACGGTGCTGTGCGAAGATTACCGCGATCTGCGCGGAAGCTACGACAAGCTGGTGTCGATCGAGATGATCGAGGCGGTGGGTCACGACTGGTATAAAAGCTATTTTCGCCAGTGCAGCAAGCTGTTGAAGCCGGAAGGGCTGATGGTGTTGCAGGCGATCACGATGGTCGACCAGCGCTATGAGCAGGCGCGTGATTCCGTGGATTTTATCAAGCGTTACGTGTTTCCCGGTGGCTGCCTGCCTTCACTGGAAGTGATCGGCCGGCATATTGCCCGTGACACGGACATGCAGACCATCGCCCTGCGTGACATCACGGCGGATTATGCCCGCACGCTGGCCTGCTGGCGTGAGCGCTTCATGGCCGCTTTGCCCGAGGTACGAGAGCAGGGGTTTGATACGTTGTTCGAGCGGCTCTGGGAATTCTACCTGTGCTACTGCGAGGGCGGGTTCACGGAACGCGCGATCGGCACGGTGCAGGTGACTTTCGCCAAACCGGGCTACCGCGAACGGGCTACCGTGCCGGCGATGTGAACCGCCGGCACGGGGCTGTCAGTTACCACTCCTGACCGTTTCCCAGGCGTCCAGCGCCGCGCGGCGCGCCTCCGCGTGTATGACAATCGGCTCGGGATAGGTCTTGCCGATAGTCACACCCGCGTCTGCCAGGACATCGGCGGGGGCCTGCTCAGGCTGATGGATATGCTTGTCCGGGAGTTTAGCCAATTCGGGAACCCAGCGCCTGATGTAAACGGCCTTTGGATCAAAGCGTTGTGACTGCGTGGTCGGGTTGAAGATGCGGAAGTAGGGCGCGGCGTCGGCCCCACTACCGGCTATCCACTGCCAGCCACAGGCGTTGTTGGCGAGGTCGGCGTCGACGAGGGTGTCCCAGAACCATTCCTCGCCACGCTGCCAGGAAATCAGCAGGTGCTTCACCAGAAACGAGCCGACCACCATTCTCACCCGATTGTGCATATAGCCCGTTGACCAGAGCTCCCGCATGCCGGCGTCGACCAGTGGATAGCCCGTCTGACCCTGTTGCCAGGCGGTGAGGTGCCTATCCTGGCCCAGCCAGGGGAAGTTGTCGAAGGAATCCTTGAAGTTACTTTCGGGGATGGTCGGAAAATGGTGCAACAGGTGGGCGCTGAACTCGCGCCAGCCGAGTTCTGTCAGGAACTTCTCGACCTGGTCAGAGTCGTCCGGCTGTCGGTCCGCGTGCTGCCGGGCGGCATGCCACAACATCCGCGGCGACATCTCTCCCAGGTGCAGATGCGGTGACAGTTTCGACGTGCTGTCGCGGCCGGGAAAATCGCGTCCCCTGGCATAATCGCCAATCCGCGATGTAAAAAATGCCTCGCTGGTGCGTAAGGCGCCCGCCTCCCCCGGCTGCCAGTGTTCGTTCCAGCCATTCGCCCAATCAGGCTTACGCGGCAACAGCTGCAGCTCGTCGATTGCGATCCCTGCCAGGGAAGCGTCAACCGGGGGCAGGGACGTCGGTGGGGGTAACGGTTGGGAAGGGCTCAGTACTTCCCGGGCGGCCCGCCAGAACGGGGTGAATACCTTGTATGGCGCTCCCGCTTTGGTGCTGACGCCTTCCGGCTCCAACAGCAGAGCCCCGGGGTAGCGCCTGAAGTCGACGCCCGACGGGGTGAGAGTCTCGTGCAGGCGTTCCTCCAGTTCGGCTGCCCAGGGCTCATGACAGCGACTGCAGTAGACCGCCTGCGCATCGACTTCGGCGACCAGCGATGTAATAACGTCCTCGGCGGCCCCGGACCGGATGAGCAGGCGGCTGCCGAGCGACCGCAGTGATTCATCGAGTGCCGTGAGGCTGTGATGTAACCACCAGCGGCTGGCGCCGCCCGGAGCCCACTGCCCGGGCGTCGCGGTATCGAGGACGTAGCAGGGAATGACCCGATCCCCGCGCTCGGCAGCCGCTGCCAGGCCGGCGAGGTCGCGGGTTCGCAGGTCCTGTCGAAACCAGTAGATCACGGTTGTGTTCATAACGTCTTGTCCGCACTACGGGCGATGTTCGCCGGGGGAGGGTAAGAATATCCACTGCTGGACGATGGACGATACGCCGTGTCCGCCCGGATGGTTCATCCATGGCGCGGCCGCTACTCCAAAGGCAGCTGGATGTGAAACGTGGTGCCGGTATCCGGGTCCGAGGTCACGGCCAGCTGGCCCCGGTGCTGCTGGGCGATAATGAAGTAGGGAAACGATAAACGGCGTCCGGCGTCGTAATCACCATTGAACGCGTGCTGGTCGTCGGCAAAAAACGGTTCGAAGATATACTGCTGTTCCTGCGGTTCTATACCCTTGCCATTATGCATGATCTTGAGCCAGACCGCGTCGTAGAAATGACTGGCTTCAACCCGGATGGTGGGCTCACGGCCTAGGTCGGCAGCGTGGTCCAGAGCGTGAAAACAGTGCCGCAACAGGCTCAGGAACACCTGTTGTAACTCGGCAGCAAAGCAGGGAATCTCCGGTACATCGCTCGCGTACTCGCGGGTGATCTCGATGCCTGTGAAGCAGAGGCCCGACGGCAATGAAAACATGGTTTCAGCCAGCGCGATGCTGTTGTCGATCAGTGCGGTCACGTCACGTACCCGCTTTTCGCCTACCCGGGCGCTGGAAAATTCGAGCAGGTTGTTGGTGATGGCTGTGCTCTGACTGCCGCGCGCCCGTGCATCTTCCAGCAGTTGACGCGCCGCTTCCCCCGGCTCCCCGGCGAGGCCGTCCGCCATGGCCTGGAGTTGTTCGATATCACGCTGAATGCCCTGCAGTGGCGTTTCGATGTCATGGGCCATGGAAGCTGCCATTTCGCCCATCGATGACATCCGGTCTCGCTGTATCAGCTTGTCCTCGGCCAGCACCTGCTGGGTGACGTCGTCGATCATGATAACCGCGCCGGTGTCCGGGTGATCCGTCAGCGGATAAATCGTTACATCAAAATAAAATTCGCCGCGTTGGCTGTGTTTGATGTTAATAGACCGGTTGCCGCTTATCGCGGCCTCGACCTGGTCCGGTGAGACCGTGATAACCGGATAGGCCTCCCACAGGTTATTGCCGAGGACGGCTTTCGCTTCGAGGCTGCTGATCTCCTGGGCGCGCCGGTTCCACTGGGTAATGGTGCCGTCGTGTGTAACACCTATCAGCATCGAGGGCATCGACTCGAGGATGCTGGCTACATAGCCCTGCGATACCCGCAGCCGCTCCATGGTGCTGCGATGCTCAGCAATTTCCGCTTCCAATCCGCGGTTACTTTCCTGCAGCAGCCGGTTTGACTCGTCCAGGGTCGCCGTGCGTTCCTGCACGCGGTGCTCCAGCAGGGAGCGCGCCTCCTCGAGTTCGCGGTTGTACTGCTTGGTCCGGCGTTGGCTCGATATCAGCCTGACCAGTGAGTAGGTGAGGGAAATGATCAGCAGGCCGCCACTGGTATTGGCAAGATACTGCCAGTTGGTGCTGCCGTCCTCGTATTCGAAAACACTGAAGAGGCCAGCGCTGGCGAGCTGGCTGTGGAGCAATACAAAAAGGATCGAGGCGGCTTTCATCGCCGCCTAGTGTATACCAACTGCCGCAGGTGCGGCAGCCGCGTGAAACGCAAGCGTTGCCCGGTGGTCAGTTGCCGAGAAATTCGGCCCGCGTTGCCGGTTGGGTCTGAAACCGGCCGCCAAGTGCCATGGTGCGGGTACTCGAGCCAGCGTCCCTGATGCCTCTGGCTTTGACGCAGTAGTGGGTCGCATTGATTGCGACGGCGACGTCTTCGGTGTCGAGCAGGGTCTGCAGGGCGACGAGCACCTGACGAGTCAGCCGCTCCTGCACCTGCGGTCGCTGGGCAAAGAAGTTGACGATACGATTGATCTTTGAAAGACCAATCACCTTCTTGGCAGGTATGTAGGCGACGCGAGCGGTGCCGTCGATGGTGACGAAGTGGTGCTCGCAAGTGCTCACCAAAGATACGTTGTCAACCGACACCATCTCTTCGACGCCCATTTTGTTTTCGATCACCGATATCTTGGGAAATCTGCTGTAATCGAGGCCGGAAAAGATTTCGTCGACATACATCCGGGCGATGCGCTCCGGCGTCTCGGCGAGACTGTCGTCTCTGAGGTCAAGACCAAGGGTAGTGACGATGTCTTCGAAGCTTCGCCTGATTCGTTCCTGTTTGTCCGCCCGGGTCAGTGCCGAGGGAATCATCGGGGTTTCGAGTCCGTGTGCTACCAGTGCCTGCCGAACCTTTTCCGCGGGGGCGGGAAGGTTGCTGTCGGCAAGTGTCGCCCGGGCCAGTGCAGCATCCATAGGGTGAGTCCTTGAGTAGGGTTTCGAAGTCAATTTACGTCTGCCTGCGGCCATTGGATCAAGGCGCCGCTGCGGGCCCTGCACACACCCAACAGCTCCTGTCCCATGCCGCGAGCCCTCGGCACCTGCGGGATCACCCCGGGCCCGACCGGCTGCTAAGCGCCCAGGTGAGCGACCAGCGAAGCCAGCAGCGGGCCGCATTCACGGCTGAGCCTAAGCGCGGCCAGCTCGTCCGCCCGCGTCTGCCCCGGGTTGATGATGCCGATGGGTTTCTCCAGTTGCCGGGCGTGGCGGCAGAAGCGAAAACCCGAGTAGACCTGCACCGAACTGCCGATGACCAGCAGGGCATCGGCCGCTGCAATGGCCTGGCGGCACCGCTTTACCCGTTCGGCTGGCACCGACCCCCCGAAAAACACCACATCCGGCTTCAGCGTGCCGCCGCAGGATTCGCAGGCGGGGTAGCGTACCGTGGCGACGGCGTCGCTGCTGAGCGCTGTGTCACCGTCGGGGCGGGCTTCGGCGGTCTGTCCGATGAGGTGGTCATTGAGTTCACGCAGCTGAAGCTGGACCGACTCGCGGTTGCAGCGCGTCCCGCAATCGAGACAGACGACGCGGTCGAGGCGCCCGTGCAGGTCGACCGCGTTGGTACTGCCCGCCCGCTGATGCAGACGGTCAACGTTCTGGGTGATCAACAACTGCACGTGGTTTCGACTTTCAAGGCATGCCAGGGCGCGATGCCCCTGGTTGGGCACGGCATCCCGCATTAACGGCCAGCCCAGCATCGACCGCGCCCAATAGCGCTGCCGCGCCCGGTGCTGCTCCACGAACGCACCGTGGGTGATCGGCTGGCTGTGCTGCCAACGCCCCTGTCCGTCCCTGTAGGTGGGTATCCCGGACGCCGCGCTGATGCCCGCGCCAGTGAGCGCGACGATTCTGGGAAAGTCGTCCAGCCATGCGGCCAGGGCCGCGGTGTCTTCTGTCAGGTTTTGCATGAGAATCATATACGCAGCGGGTTCCTGATACGATTGCAGCCCGGCCGATGATCCGCCTGCAGGGTAGCGCGTACCTGATAGTGTGAGTTGCGGTCGCCGGGGGCACTATACCCTGGGCATCGCAGGTCGAAGAGAGGGGACTTTCCATGCATGTGCTCGTCACCGGCGGTACCGGCTTCATCGGATCCGCCCTGTTGCCCGCCTTGCGGGCGAAACAACATACTGTCACGGTACTCAGCCGCCGGGAGCAACGTGATACGACCTGCCGCTATATTCGCGCGCTGGATGAACTCACCGAGGCAGACCGGTTCGACGCGGTGATTAACCTGGCCGGTGCCTCACTGGCGGGCAAACGCTGGACTAAGAGCTACAAGCGCGAGATCGTCGAGAGCCGGGTGGGGCTGACGACTTCGCTAATCGCGGCGATGCAGCGTGTGCAGGAGCCGCCAGCAACGCTCGTCAGCGCCAGTGCTATCGGCATCTACGGTCCGGGCGGCGATGATGTCAAGGTAGAGGACAGCCCCGCAGGTGCGGGCTTTGCCGCCGAACTGTGCGAGCAGTGGGAGGCTGCCGCACTGGAGGCAGAGTCCCTGGGCACCCGGGTCTGCCTGGCACGCCTGGGCGTGGTGCTGGACCGCGATGGCGGTGCCATGGAGCAGATGGCGCGGCCGTTCCGGTTCGGCGTGGCTAACTGGATGGGGAGCGGGCACCAATGGCTCAGCTGGGTTCATCGCGCCGACGTCGTCACGGCGCTTCTGCGCCTGCTCACCGATGCTGGACTGCGCGGACCTCATAACGTTACCGCACCGACTCCGGTGACCAGCCGCGGATTCTGCAAAGCCATGAAAGAGCACTACAGGACGCTGCTCACTGCCCCGGTGCCCGCCCCGGCGCTGAGGCTCCTGCTTGGCGAAATGGCGGAGGAACTGCTGCTCACGGGCCAGCGTGTGGTTCCGCTGCGTCTGCAGGAGGCCGGTTTCGACTTCAGCTATCCGACCATCGACGCTGCACTCGACGATATCGTGTGAGGTCCCGGTTCACCACCGTACCTGTCCCTGTCGGGTGACCGGGACAGGGGGCCATGGCGGTGCTACCTGTGCCCCATGCAATACTCGCCCCTGACTGAATTAGTCTATGCTGTCGGCACACCCTGACAGCATGGTATTTCAGCAAGGACATGCGTAATGAGAAAGATGAACCTGGCGGATGCCTTTTTCCTGATCAGTGAGTCAGCGAGGGCTCCCATGCATGTGGGCGGCCTCAGCCTGTTCACGTTGCCCGATGGTGCCGAAATCACACCGTTCCTCGACGGCCTGGTGGAAGGACTGTACCACGAAGGGGAGATGCGGCGGCCGTTCGGGGAAAAGCTGAAGCTGGGTCTGCTGGGGACGGCCGGGACGATTCAATGGCAGCCCGAAGATATGCTGGACTTCGATTATCACGTCCGGCGCTCGGCGCTGCCCAGTCCCGGTCGCTACCGGGAACTGTTCGCGCTGGTTTCGCGCCTCCACGGCACTATGCTCGATCGCTCCCGGCCCCTGTGGGAGATGCACCTCATCGAGGGGCTTCAGGAGCGCCAGTTTGCCACCTACTTCAAGGTCCACCACTGCGCCATCGACGGCGTGGGCGCCATGCAAATGACCAACAGTATGTACTCCTCTGACCCGCAGGCGCAGACCCGGCTGTCGCCGTTTTCAGAGGAGGCCTGCCTCAGTTATCGCGCAAAGATGAAGGCGCGCCGGGAGCAGCGCGCGGAGCCCAGGGAGGACGAAGCACGGGCGGTTCTCGAAGTGATCAGGGAGCAGTTGGGCGGGACGGTCAATATCGCCTCGGCGCTCGGGCAGTTCGCCGGTGCCTGGGCGGGTCGGGGTGATGGTCTCGCGGTGCCCTGGCACCGGGTGCCGCACACGAGTTTGGGCACGCGGGTGACCAGCGCGCGGCGTTTCGTCGCCCAGTCCTGGCCGTTTGCGCGAGTGCGCGCAGTGGGAAAGGCCCTTGACGTCACGCTCAACGATACCGTGCTGGCCATGTGTGCCGGCGCCCTGCGCCGGCAATTGCAGGCACAAGGTAATGTGCCCGAACAGCCCCTGAAAGCCATGGCCCCGATTTCCCTGCGGACGTCGGGTGATGTCGACTCGGCCAATGCCGTGGGCTTCCTGACCGCCAATCTTGCCACCGATGAGGCCGATCCACAGCGTCGCTTGCAGCTTATCAAGGCCTCCATGGACGCAGGTAAGGCGCAACTTTCCGGTATGAACAAGCGGGAGGTAGAGCTATACAACCTGTTCACCCAGCTGCCGTTGTCGCTCAGCCTGCTAACCGGCCTGGCGAGCAAATACCCTGCTTTCAGCACCATTATCTCCAATGTCCCGGGCCCCAGGGAACAGCTTTACTGGAACGGTGCGCGACTCGATGGGCTCTACCCGGTTTCTGTGCCCACCGATGGCGCCACGCTCAATATCACCCTGGTCAGCAATTACGATCGCCTGGACTTCGGCATCGTGGCCTGCCGTCGCTCCGTGCCCCATGTCCAGCGCCTTATCGACTACCTGGAAGAGGCACTGGTCGAGTTGGAGGAGGTCGCGGGACTCTCGCCCCCGTCTAGGAGTCAACGGGCATCCGGAAAACGCAGGGCAAAAGCCGCCAGGAAGGCAGGTGCAGGCGCGGGAGCACGCGCCAAAACCAAATCCAAAGCCAAAGCAAAACCCAAGGCCAAGGCTAAACCCAAGGCTAAACCAAGGCTAAACCCAAGGCCAAGGCTAAACCCAAGGCCAAGGCTAAACCCAAGGCCAAGGCTAAACCCAAGGCCAAGGCCAAGGCCAAGGCAAAACCCAAAGCTACGGCTAAACCCAAAGCCAGACCCAGGGTTAAAGCGAAATCAAGGGCCTAGGGCACTTCTGAACAATGGCAGTCGGCCGGACATAGGGTGATCCTGTTATGTCGGTTGGAAACTTAACGAGTTTCACGCCAATTTTCCCTTCCATCCACGCCACGGTGCGACACAAGCTGGCTCGATACCGGGGTCGGTTTCACCACTTCCCTCCGGACTCTGACCCGGTCCGCTGAACGTCTTGCGACCGCGGCAGCCTGCCGGTTCGACTTCGTTTATTCACAGGTCCCGGCAGGAGAACGGGTAGTCCCTTATCCTGGCTGGCGCTTTAGTGAGTTCAAGCTGGGCGCTATGGGAATCCGTGCTGGCTTGCGAGAGACTTAATATAGGGGCACAGAAGTGCTGGGTAGAGAAGTCGTTCACATCCCGCCGGGAAGGAGCAAGCCATGACCGTGTCTGCATTCGACAAGAAGGCCGGGCTGTCACAGGCGCAGTTGGATGCGTACTGGATGCCCTTTACCGGGAATCGTCAATTCAAGCGGGATCCGCGCCTGATCGTTGCTGCCAGCGGCAATTATTACACCAGTGCCGATGGCCGGCAGGTCCTGGATGGTCTTTCCGGTCTCTGGACCTGCGGTCTGGGGCATGGCCGGCGGGAGATTGCCGAAGCCATCGGCGAACAGGCTGCTCGCCTCGATTACTCGCCGGCATTCCAGTTTGGTCATCCGGGCGTATTCAAACTGGCGGAGCGCGTAACCCAGTTCATGCCTGAGGGCCTGAACCGGGTGTTCTTCACCGGCTCGGGTTCGGAATCGGTCGAGACAGCGCTGAAAATTGTCAGGGCGTACTGGCGCAAGCGGGGCATGGCGCACAAATCCCGCCTGATCGGCCGCGCGAAGGGGTACCACGGTGTCAATTTCGGGGGAATTTCGGTCGGCGGCATCGGCCCTAATAGAGCGCTGTATGGCAGCGCTGTCGAGGCGGACCACCTGCGCCACACAATGCTGCCGGAGAATGCCTTCAGTCGGGGCATGCCGGAACACGGCGCCGCGCTTGCCGACGAACTGCTGGAACTGATTGCGCTGCACGATGCCAGCAATATTGCCGCGGTGATTGTCGAGCCCATGGCGGGATCGGCGGGTGTCATTCCGCCGCCGGTGGGCTACCTGGCGCGACTGCGCGAGATCTGTGACCAACACGATATTCTGCTGGTATTCGATGAGGTCATCTGTGCTTTCGGTCGCGTCGGGGCCCGGTCGGGAGCGGAAGCCTTCGGCGTTACCCCGGATGTGATGACGCTCGCCAAGCAGCTCACCAACGGCGCAGTGCCCATGGGTGCCGTGGTCTGCAAACAGGCCATCTATGATACGTTCATGGAGCAAGGCGGTCCGGATTACGCCCTGGAACTACCCCACGGTTATACGTATTCAGGTCACCCGGTTGCCTGCGCAGCCGGGCTGGCTGCACTGGACGTGCTGGAGCGTGAGCAGTTGATCGAGCGCGTGGCCAGCCTGGCGCCGCGCTTCGAGCAGGTGCTGCACGAACTGCGAGAGTGCCCGCACGTCGCGGATATTCGCAATTACGGTTTTGCCGGCGCGATCACCCTGAGCCCGGCACCGGGAGAGCCGTTGCGACGCCCCTTCGAAGTGGCGCTGCGGATGTGGCAGAAGGGCTTCTATGTGCGATACGGCGGCGATACGGTGCAGTTGGGCCTGCCGTTTACGATAGAGGTCGAGGAGATAGACAGCCTGGTGAATGCCCTGGGCGATTGTTTGCGGGAGCTTTATCTCGATGCCGGCGACGCAGGGCGCTGACGGCGCGAGGCCAGCGCATCGTCATCCACCCGCCTTCTCCCGCGCGTAGGCCTCGATGCGATCCAGCGCCGGTTTCAGCACGGTGACCGGTTGTGCCAGGGACACCCTGACGTAATCCCGGGTACAGGCACCGAATCCTGCTCCCGGCAGCACCGAGACCTTCTTGCTGGCGAGCAGGTCCTCGGCAAACGCCAGTCCGTCCTCTGCCAATTCGGCGGTGCGCATCATGATGAACATGCCGGCCTGCGGGACGTCGCAGCTGAGCCCGGGTATTTTCGCGACCCGCGAACAGACGTAATTCCGGCGTTGCCGGTACTCCTCCCTGACGCCGCGAATATATTCTTCGTCATTGGTCAGCGCATGCGCTGCGGCATCCTGGACGAACTGGCAGCACCCGAACACCGTCGACGAGGTAAACTCGAGCAGCTGACGTGAAAACGCCTTGCTGGCAACGGTCCAGCCCAGCCGCCAGCCGGTCATGGCGTGAGACTTCGAGAGCCCGTCGATGACCACGATGTTGTCAAGTCGCCGCGCAGCCTTGCGCAGCGATACGTGATACTCATCGAACGTGATCATGGAATAGACCTCGTCACAGACAAGCCAGATATTGCGCTCGTGACAGAACGCCGCCAGGTCCTCCAGTTGCCCCGCGGTGATCATGTTTCCGGCCGGGTTGCCCGGCGTGTTCAAAAACACGACGTTTGTGCGTGAGCTGACTGCCGCCTTGATTCCCTCGACATCGAGGGCGAAGTTCTGCTCCACCAATAGCGGCACACTCACTACATTGGCATTGAGCGCCTTGAATATCCCGTCGTAGCCGATGTACATGGGCTCGGCGACGATGATCTCGTCGCCGGGGTCGAGGAGGCAGGACAGCACGCTGAATATTGCGTTGGTGGCTCCCGGGAAGATAATGATGTTATCGGGTTCGGTCTGTTTGCCGGTGCTGGCTATCTCGATCTCGGCGATGATCCTGCGCAGACCGGGTTCGCCCCGGCCCGGTGCATAGTGAGTGCGGCCTTTTTCGAGGCTGTCGATGGCGGCCCGTATTGTCGACGGCAGTGTGGCGAGATCCGGATCGCCCACCGACAGCAGGTAGACGTCCTCGCCCCTGGCATATTGCTCAGTCGCGAGCTCATGGACCGCCCATAGCCCCCCCGTGCTCGGTGCCAGGCGCTGGGAAAGCCCGCTGATCCGACCGCTGAATGTCATTGCCGTGCGTCCTGCATAAACCACCTGTTTGTCGATTCGCTGCTATGATAATGGTCGTACGCTACCGTGTATAACTATAAATCCCGCAGCATGGACATTCACGGTATTACGGTAAGTCGCACCTGTCATTGCTTGGTTGACGCTGGGGCTTCACGTTCTGCAAAGGGTACGCCTTTGTGATAATGAGGGAGAACGAAAAATGAATAGCAGATCACTGAAGATGGTTCTGGTAGGGTGGATGCTTGCGCTGGCCCTGCCGGCAATGTCCGCCGACGATGCCGCGTACAGCGACACCATCCAGGTATTCAAGAATGCCGGCGACAGTGCACAGTACTTCAAGACCGCTTATGGCTACGCGGTCTTCCCCAGCATCGGCAAGGGTGGTATCGGGATCGGTGGCGCCCATGGCAAGGGCCGAGTGTACGCGCGCGGTAAGCAAACCGGGACGGTAAGCATGACCCAGGTGACCTACGGGCTGCAACTGGGTGGGCAGGTGTACAGCCAGATTATATTCTTTGAGGACAAACGCGCGTTTGACGAATTCACCTCCGGGAATTTCGAGTTCGGTGCCCAGGCGACGGCCGTGGCCCTCACCGCGGGTGTCAGTGCCGAAGCCAACACCGGTGGCGGCGCGGCGGCGGGCGCCAGCGGTGGCGAGAACGACGCCACAACCAGGTCCGGTGGGTTCCGCAAGGGGATGGCGATCTTTACGGTCGCCAAGGGGGGGCTGATGTATGAGGCTACCCTGGGTGGTCAGAAGTTCAAATACACACCGCTGTAGCCGGCTTTGACGATCACGGTAGATCTGCCACCCACCGGGTAATCCTTGAGCGGTCACATCGCCGGCTGTCGTGCCGACCCGGCTGCCTACTGAGCGGGCGGACCGGCATCGCCTCCATCTAGCGACATGGCAGCCGCGCTGGCCACGGGGTCCGGGTGGATCAGCACGTCGGTGCCGGGAAGGGCGGCTCGAATTGCATCGCTCACCTCGTCACCGATGCGATGTGCGTTCTCCAGGGTGAGTTCCGCGTCCATATCGAGATGTAACTGGACGATAGCGGTGCCCCCGGAGCGGCGACTGCGCAGGCTGTGCACGCCGACAACTCCCGGATGCGCCGTCGCACAGCGGATGATCACTGTTCGCGTGTCACTGTCCAGTTCCCGGTCCAGCAGATCCTGGATTGCCTGTCCGCCGATACACCAGGCGCCGTGGAGGATGTAGCCGGCGATACCCAGTGCGAAAACAGCATCTGCCGCGACCCAGCCCGACTGGGCGAGCAGCAGGGCGGCGATGATCGCTGTCTGGCTGAGTAAATCCATTCTGTAGTGAAGTGCGTCGGCGGCAATGGCCTGGGAACCCGTCCTGCGGACGACGTGGTACTGGACGGCCTGCAGGAGCAGCGTCAGCAGGATGGCGCCGCCCATGACTGCCACGCCCAGCGCGGGATCTTCCAGCGCTCTGGGCCGCAGCAGTCGGGACAGCGATTCCGTCACCAGGAAGAGTCCCGAGCCGGCGATGAAGCCGGCCTGTATCAGCGCGGCGATGGATTCCGCCTTGCCGTGGCCAAAACGATGCTGCGCATCTGCGGGCGCCAGAGAATAGCGCACGGCGATCAGATTGATCAACGAGGCCCCGCCGTCCATGAGCGAATCCACCAGGGAGGCCAGCACGCTTACCGAGTCACTCTGCCAGTAGGCCCATAGCTTGGCAACAATCAGCACAGCGGCTGTCGCGACAGACGCGTGACTGGCTATGGTCACCAGGCGCGCACGCTGGGCCGGGGATACGGGAGACGACTTCATCTCAGTGGTTTGTCCATGCTAGCCGGATTCGTCGCTCAGGGAAGCAGCCTTCGGTTCCGGGACATACGGTACGTAGTTACTGTCACCGGTGCGTCGACGCCATTCGTTCAGTACCGACCGCATCTGTTCAGTCACCCCGCTTAGCAACGGTTCTGCTATGCGATTGTCATGCAGGGCCCGCCCCGAACCGTCGACGGCAAGGAGTTCGGCAGGGGGTCTCACGACGGCGAAACAGGCGCTGTCGATCGCATCCAGTTCGCCGCGCTGGTACGCCTGTTCAAACTCCCGGAAAGAGGGCTTGCCTGCGTAGGGGTTGCCGATGCAGTCGCCGTGCAGCGGATACTGGTTCTCCTTGTATAGCCAGTGCAGTGAGCGCACCACTCTTTCGTGGGCGTTGGCGCCGTGCCAGTTGCGTTCCGCGAATATGTATTGCCTGGCTCGCAGATCGGGGTCAGTCAGGGTCGCTGCGAAGGATACGCCCTGCATGCCGGCAAGCGCAGGCAGACCGGCCAGTTCAAGCAGCGTGGGCGCTATATCGACCGCGCTGACCAGTTGCTGGCGCGCGCCGGCATTCCCGACCCGCGCCGGCCAGTGCACGATGAACGGGGTCTTGATGCCGTCGTCGTACAGCAACTGCTTGCCGCCGTGAAACGGGCGCCCGTTATCCGACATGACAATGACGAGGGTGTTTTCCAGTACGTTCTGGGCGCGCAGTTCCGCCACGACCCGGCCCACGTCGCGGTCGAAACGGCTGACTTCGCCGAGGTAGCTGGCCACTTCGTTGCGGGTGGCGGGGCCATCAACCATACCCTCCGGCACGGGAACGTGATCGGGCTCGTAGGGAAAGCCGGTTGGGTCGTCAGCCCGGTTCCACGGTCGGTGAGGGTCCCGCGAGGCGAGCCAGAAGAAAAACGGCTTGTTTTCCGGTCGCTCACGCAGCGCAGTAATCCAGTCGCCGGTGCCGCTGCCCTCGCGCGCCTCCCGAACCTGGGAAAACTGTTGCTTGGGCTCGCGGCCGATGTGCCATTTACCGACGGCCACAGTGTGATAGCCGGCATCTCCAAGTGGTTGGGCGACGGTGACTTCAGTTGCAGGCAGCGCCTGGTGAAGGTGCATCAGGCCGTTGCTGTGGGGGTATCGACCCGTGAGGATGCTGGCCCGGCTGGGGCTGCAGGAACTGGAAGTGAGGAAAACGTTGTCGTAGCGCAGTCCATGTGCTGCGAGGCCGTCGATGTTGGGTGTCTGCACGAAGCGATTGCCGTAGGCGCCGATGTCGTTCCACCCCAGATCATCCGCGATCATGATAACAATATTGGGCGGCACGGCCGACGCCGATGCGGACGGCTGGCCGCGGTCTGCCGGGCCGCCTTTGGCGCCGGCATTTTTTGTCGCCTCTGCCCTGACCCCGGCCTGGCGCAGCATGTAGTCCACGGCCGCGCGTAATTCACGCTCACTGCAGTTGCCGCAGAGGCCGGCTGCGGGCATGTCGCCGATCCCGTAGCGGGTATTGTCGTACAGCCTGTCGAGGCCTTTGCTCGACCGCTGCGTCCAGGCGGCGACATCATCGAGCTGCGGTACACCAGGGGCCCCACTGCTGTGGCAGGTGGCACAGATGGTCTTGTACACCGTGCCGCCGCGGCGTTCGGCCGTCTGTTCGAGGTCGGCGCTCTGGAAATCCCGGTGCAGCCGGTAGACCCTGCCGCCATTCTGGACAAGCAGGTAAATCGAGCCGTCGCCTGCGACTTTGATATCCCGTATCCGCCCTTTCACCTCGTCCAGAAGGCGATGGTCCGCTATCACCGCACCGTCGTGAAGGTCCAGCTTGCTCACCTGGGCACCCTTCAACGCGCCTACCAGCAGGTGACCTTCCCATTCCGGGAACATCGTCCCGTGGTAGACCGCCAGCGGCGACACGGCAATCGAGGGCAGGTAATAGTAGAGCGGTTGCTGAAGTCCCTCCAGCGCGGTACCCAGGCCCTTTTTCTGGGTGTTGTAGTTGGCGCCGTAAGAGATGACGGGCCAACCGTAGTTGGCGCCCGCGGTGATGCGGTTCACCTCGTCGCCCCCCATCGGACCGTGCTCTGTTTCGAGGAGTTGCCCCGACTCGCGGTCGAAGACCAGGCCCTGCGGGTTGCGCACGCCGAGCGCATAGATGCGATCATCGGTATTCGGGTCGTCCACAAAGGGGTTGTCCGCGGGGACACGGCCCCTGTCGGTGAGCCGGATAATCTTGCCGGTCAGGGCATTCGGTCGCTGTGCCTGCATGTCGCTGGAGCGGTCGCCCGTGCCGATGTACAGCAGCCCCTTATCGTCGAAGGCCAGTGCCCCGCCGAAGTTGGAAGGCGAGTCGCCAAATGGCGTGGCGACGAAAATCTGGCGCACCTCAGTCAGTGCCTGCTCGCCCAGCACCGCCATGGATACTGCGGTAGCGAAGCGACCCGCCTTGTCCGGACTCTCCACGGCGTGACTGAAGTAGATGATCCCGTTGCCGGCAAACTCAGGATGCAGGGCGATGTCCATGAGCCCGATCTGGCCCCTGCCGGTGGCGATGTTTTCTGGGAGCCCCTCCACCTCCCTGAGTTCCCCGCTGGTCAGATCGAGCCGCAGCAGGCGACCGCCGAACTCGGTTATGAGCAACTCATTGCCGGAAATGAATTCCATGGCCCAGGGATACTTGAGCCCGGCGTACACCTTGTCGAGTACGGCATTGCGGATGTTCAGTAGGGCGAGCGTCGGCAGGTCGCCTTTGTACGGTTTGGGCTGGCCTGCCTTGCGATTCGATTTCCGCTTGCTGCCCTCGGCCAGTTGCCCGCTTGCCGTCGGGTCATCTCCTCCGATAGGCGAGAGCAGGACGCCGGCCAGCAGGAGTGCGGCGGCGAGGACGCTGAGCGTCAGGATTTTTTTCATTGGCGTTTCCGGTGGTTCTCCGGCCCGGCGGTTGTTCCCGGTTTCCCAAACTCGCGGCCGAAGCCCGGGGGGCACTGCCGACCGTCGCCGATGATAGCCTGTTTCGGCGCATTTGGCAGCGGCACAATCCGGGCTGTGCAGCCTGTCGATAGGCGCGCGGTGATGCGCTCCAGCGAACAGGGGCTGCGGGTGCCTGCTCCTGCCAGCCTCGATCGTGGTAAGCGTGGAGTCGTTAGGGAATCAATTCCCTGCAGTTGCCTCGGGATGGGGGTACTCAGGCAGTGTTTTCTCGCAGTGATCAACACTGCCGCCCAGTCGGTCCGCCGCCGCCGTGACCAGCAGTGAAAGCCCGCCGGTAACGACGGCCGCGCCACCGGTGAGCAGTGTCCCTTTCTTATTCAGTCCGATTGATGGCTCGGCCAGCGAACCCTTGAGCGCCACGAACGGTGTGATAAACATGTCGGCGCTGATGCCGAGACCCTTGCGGGGTTTGGTATTGAACTCCAGGCGCAGCGTCTCCTGTCCCAGGTCCACGGTGCCGCCCCCCGTGATCATCACCTTCTCGCCCTGCAATACGAGGGGGTCGAGAGTCGCCATCCCCTTATCAATGGTGACCAGCGCCAGGCTGCACTCCCAGTTGGAATACTCGTCGGTTTCCGCCAGCGGGTTGAGTGCTTCGAATAACTGTGAAAACAGATCACCGGACACTGTCGAGACCACCGTGTTGTTGATCTTTCCGGGACCCTGTGTAAACAGGATGCGGCCGTTGGCGGCACTGGCGAGTTCGCGCGGGCTGCGGCCCGTTGACCGCAAGTCGGCGCTCACGGAAACCGTGGGAATCTCTGTTCGTTTGGCGCCGCCCGAGGCGAGGTTGACGCGCAAGTCGCGGGCCCTGACAAGCGCTTCCAGTTGCGCCTTCGCTGTGCTGGCGTCGAGAGTGATGTCCGTATGGGCTTCACCGCCGAAGTTGCCACGCTGTCGGGTTTGCAGGTTTATTTTTCCGCCGTTGGCGGTGCCCGCGACGATGAAGGGTGTCAGGCGGATCTCGCCCCAGGCCAGTGTTTCCATGTGCCAGCTCAGGCTGGCTTCCAGTTCGCGCAGGCGCTCGAACGGCAGCGGCGATGGTTGGAACACCCAGCGGCGCGCGCTGACCGGGTCCGCGGGGGCCTGCGATCTCCCGCCGGATTCGGCCGACGTGAGTTGCTCGAGATTCACTTTTTCTGACTTGAGCTCGGCCGTTAACCTGAGCACCGGTTGTCGATCGAGTGTCACGGTTCCACTGATATCGCTGTCGCCTATAGTGGCCTCGAGATCGTCGACGCGCAGCCGGGTCAGATCGAGGTCCATTGTGACGCGTGAGCCCAACGCTAGCGGCACCGCAGGTAGCTCAGGGTCGATGGCTGCGAGACTCGGAATACTCGCGTTTACCGTCAGCGCGGCGGACTCATCGCGACGGTTGACGGTGCCGCTGGCCCGAGCCTCGATTCCGGACTTCTCGACCGATAGCTCAAGCGGGTGAATTTCCAGGTTCTGCCCATTGAAACTCACATCAGCCGAGAGTGCCGCCGGCGTGGTGGGGAGGTCAGGAACGCCGAAAAGCTCACCCGCGGCCGCCAGCGAGGATACCGACTGCCGCACCACGAGCCGCTCTCGCTGCAAGTGGAGCTCGCCACGGGTGCGAAGCTCGCCCAGTTCCCCTTCGCTGGACAGGCGTATACCGTCGTCCTGCGGGGCCATTCTGGCCTGTAACCGGAGCGGGCCGCTCAGCGGCAGTGTCAAACCCGCGGCGCTGACCAGCGGGGCCACATCATCCGTCGACAGCTCGGCGTTCAGGCTTTCGACGATAATGCCATCGCGATCGATGAGCGCCGCGTCGATAGTCAGGCCGAGCGCGCCGACGCTGCCATCGATGTGCAGTGATCCCGCGTCGTCGCCACGATCCGGGTCTGCTCGCAAAAATCCGGAGATTTTCAGCGGCTGGTTGAACACGGTGCCGATCCCGTCGATGGCCCGTCCGTCATCGGCGCGGGCGATGTCGAGTCTGTCGAGCCTGAACTGGCGCTCGGGAAGTCCCGCTTCACGTATGGTTACGACAACGTCGTCAATCTCGGCAGTTCGGACTACCAGCGGCAGCCCGCCGGGATCGCTTGTGACCTCCTGAGCCGACTCATTCGCCCCGGTTTCGAACAGCCAGTTCTGCTGCCCCGTGGCGTCGGTTTCCAGCAGGGCCTGGACCCCGCCCAGCTGTAATAATTCTAGCCGGAAAGTGTCCGCCAGCAATGACCGCGCGCGGAAGCGCACCAGCAGCCAGTCGACAGACAGCATGTCGGGTGTCTGGCTCCAGTGTGCATTGGCGAGCCGCATCTCCCCGACCGCCAGTTCGATGCGGGGCCAGAGCTCAAGGTCGAGCTCACCGTCGATAGCAAATTCACGCCCTATGGTGTCGGAAACCAGGGCGGCGACGGTCGATCGATGCCGGTTGAGATCGCCGAAGTGCAGGTACATGGCGAGCAGTGCGATCGCCGCCAGCATGATCAGGGCGGCGGCGATGAGGAGGCGTAGTGCTCCCATGGAAAACTCCGACGATTTTTGCCAGGGCCGATCGATATCGTGTCATCAGGCCCTAACAGCATAGACGGAGGCGCGGATTATGCGAGTCCGGTTTTCGCCCGCTCACGGCCCGGGGTCTCGCTACAGTGCCAGCGTACCCATCAATGCCGCGTGATCGGAGAGGTCACGCCAGGGTCCGTGGCCGAGTTTACGGCAGGATGTGGGTTCGAGGCCGCGAAAGTAGATGCGATCCACGGGGAACAGGGGGGCCCAGACGGGGAACGTCTTCGCATGGGCCCCATCGAGTGCCCGGAAGAGTTCCTGCAGTTCCAGGTCGTCGCGCAACTGCTTTTCGGCTTTCCCTCGCCAGTCGTTGAAATCGCCGGCGATGATCAGGGGTTCGTCCCTCGGCACATGGGAGTCGATACGCTCGGTCAGGGCCCGCAGCTGCCCCCGCCGCTCCTGTTCCAGCAAGCCCAGGTGAACGCAGAGCGCGTGCAACTGGATGTTCCGCCCCGGGATCTCCATCACCCCGTGCAGGATACTGCGGCTGGACCGTGGGAAAATCGACACGTCGATGTTCTCCCACTGTACGAAGGGAAATTTGCTGAGGATTGCATTGCCGTGGTCTCCCCGTCGGTAGATGGCGTTACGACCGTAGGCGAAATGGGGCCAGGCACTGTCGGCGAGGTATTCGAAGTGGGGCTGGTCGGGGTAGGTGAAGCGCTTTTTCCGGGCCCCGATATTGGCCGCCTCGCCGTGGATTTCCTGCAGAAACACGATATCGGCGCGGGTTTCGGCGATGCGGTCGCGCATACCCTCGAGTACGAAGCGGCGATTACCCGTGCAATAGCCTTTGTGAATGTTGTAGGTCAACACCCGGATCTGCCCGGTCATCGACGCTGCTCCTCCAATTGGGTGGTAGCTATACAGGGTCGGGTGTGCCGGGCGGTTGCCAGGCGCACTGACGCCCGCCGGGTGATGTCTGGCGGAGCGCTCTTGTTTACTGTAGCATAGTGGTTTGGCCGCGGTGCCAAGAATCTGTCACAATCCACCCCAAGGCGAGACGACCTGTTCGTCCCACCGCGCGCGTTTGCGCGGGCGTACGAATGCCAGCGTATGGGAGCGCCAGAGTGCCACCCGAAACGACAATGACCGGTTCGCGGCTGACAACCGATCAGTTGGAAGCCATAGTGACCGGCACCTGCGGCGACCTCTTCGGCGTGCTTGGAGCACGCTACCTCGCCGAGGCGGGGCGACTGGAGATCAGGGTATTCCGACCCGGTGCCACGCGCATTGAGGTGGTAGCGCGCGCAGGAGGCCGCAAGGTGACCGAGTTGGCTCCCGTCCACGCCGGCGGGGTTTTCGAAAAGTCACTCGGTAACCGCCGTCATCCCTTCGATTATTATTTGCGCTGTCATTATGACGGGGCGGAGGTCATCGAGGAGGATGTATACCGGTTTCCGTCGTGTCTCGGCGCAGATGATATCTACCTGTTCGGGGAGGGTACCGCTGAGCGCGCCTACCGTTGGATGGGGGCTCATTGCCGGGAGCTGCTGGGTATCGATGGGGTTGTGTTCACGGTATGGGCTCCCAGTGCAAGGCGGGTCTCGGTGGTCGGCGAATTCAACTACTGGGACGGCCGCCGGCATGTGATGCGACCCCACCCCGATTCCGGTATCTGGGAGATATTCATTCCGGGGGTCAACCAGTACGCGCATTACAAGTTCGAAATCATTGACGCGAGGGGCGAACCACTGGCACTCAAGTCAGATCCCTATGCGCGTTCCATGCAGCACCCGCCGCAGACTGCATCGCGGGTCGTCCTGGATGAAGACTACACCTGGACCGATGGCAACTGGTTGCGGCGCCGCGGTGACGGGGACAGTCGCCGGCAACCCATGTCTATTTACGAGGTCCATGCAGGATCCTGGCGGCGGCGCGAGGACGAAGACAACCGGTACCTGAGCTATGCGGAGCTCGCCGATGAACTGATACCCTATGTCGTCGACATGGGGTTCACCCACGTCCAGTTGATGCCCGTCAGCGAATACCCCTTCGACGGCTCCTGGGGGTACCAGCCCATCGGGCTGTTTGCACCCAGTATCAGATTCGGAACCCCGGACGAGTTCCGGCTTTTTGTCGATGCGTGTCACCAAAGCGGGATCGGTGTACTGCTGGACTGGGTGCCGGGCCATTTTCCCACCGATGAGCACGGCCTGGGTAACTTTGACGGCAGCTGCCTGTATGAGCACAAGGACCGGCGCCAGGGGTTTCATCCCGATTGGAACACCCTGATCTACAACTACGGCAGGGGAGAAGTTGTCAGTTACCTGCTCAGCAACGCCATCTACTGGCTCGACGAGTACCACCTCGACGGTCTCCGGGTAGACGCGGTCGCCTCCATGTTGTATCTGGACTACAGTCGCGAGGAGGGTCAGTGGCTGCCGAACGAACTGGGCGGGCGGGAAAACCTGGAGGCCATTGATTTTTTGCGTGCGGTCAACACCCGCGTTTACGGCAGCCAACCCGGCGTCATGATGATCGCGGAAGAGTCGACGTCCTGGCCCGGTGTGTCCCGGCCCGTCCACGACGGCGGCCTGGGTTTCGGCTACAAGTGGAACATGGGATGGATGAACGACACCCTGCGTTACATGGCCCGGGATCCGCTGTATCGCGGCCACCATCACAACGAGATGACCTTCGGCATCACCTACGCCTGGAGCGAGAATTTCATCCTGCCGCTCAGCCACGACGAAGTCGTGCATGGCAAGCGCTCTCTGCTGCACAAGATGCCGGGCGACAGCTGGCAGCAGTTCGCCAACCTGCGCGCCTACCTGGCCTTCATGTGGGGACATCCCGGCAAGAAGCTGCTGTTCATGGGCGGTGAATTTGCCCAGCGTGGAGAGTGGAACCACGATCGCTCGCTGGACTGGCAATTGCTCTCCGTGAAAGCCCATCGCGGCGTGCAGGCGCTGGTCAGGCAGTTGAACCGCGCCTACGTCGAGATTCCCGCGTTGCATGATCTCGACTGTGACCCTGAGGGCTTCCAATGGCTGCAGGTCGACAACCGCGACACCTCGGTATTTGCCTGGTTGCGCCGTGACGAGAGCGGCGAATCAATCGCGCTGGTCCTCAGCAACCTGACACCGGTGGTTCACCACGGTTACCGCGTGGGTGTACCCCGGCCGGGACGCTACTATGAGTTGATCAATACCGACGCGGATGTATACGGCGGCAGCAACGTGGTCAACCCGTCCGGGTTCGAGGCGCGGCCCGACCCCTGTGATCATCAGCCCTGGTCGATCAGGCTGGAACTGCCGCCACTGGCGACGCTTATCATCGTGAACGAACCTCCCGCTAGCCTCGAGGGCAATGAAAATGACGACTGAAGAGAACGGGTCGGCGAGCCTGGGTATGGATGCAGCGTCGCTGAGTGAAGACCTGCGACGCCATTTCCACGTGACCCTGGGCCGCGACGCCGTCGGCCACTCTCGGCGGTACCTTTACCAGGCACTCGGGCTGACGGTGCGAGACCGTCTGGTGGAACGCTGGCGCCGCACCCGTGAGCGCTACCGCGTGCAACAGCCCAAGCGGGTGAACTACATGTCGCTGGAATTTCTCATGGGCAGGGCACTCAACAACGCGGTCATGAATCTCGAGCTCGAAGAGCCGGTGCGGGCTGCACTGCAGGATTACGCCTGTGACCTGGAGGACGTACTGGCCCCCGAAATGGACGCAGGACTCGGGAATGGTGGCCTCGGCCGGCTCGCGGCCTGTTTCCTTGACAGCTGCGCCTGCCTCGAAATACCGGTGACAGGCTACGGCATCCGCTACGAGTACGGCATGTTTCACCAGCAGATCGAAGACGGCTACCAGATAGAAAGTCCGGACAACTGGTTGCGCGAGGGTTACCTCTGGGAAATCGAAAGTCCCGAGAACGCCTGCCGGGTGAAGTTCCAGGGCAGAACGGAAACCTACCGGGATGCCCACGGCAATCAGCGACACCGTTGGACGGATACGCATGACGTGCTGGCCGTGCCTTACGATGTGCCGGTGCCGGGCTACCGGAACGACACCGTCAATACCCTGCGACTGTGGAAGTCGGAGGCGACCGACGAGTTTGATCTCGACGAGTTCAACGCCGGCAGTTACACCGATGCGGTGGCACAGAAGAATCTCGCCGAGCAGATCACCATGGTCCTGTACCCCAATGACGCCAGTGAGAGCGGGAAGTCCTTGCGCCTGCGGCAGCAGTACTTTCTCGCCTCGGCCAGCCTGCAGGACGTGATCAACCGCTGGGTTGCCAGGCACGGGGAGGATTTTCGCCAGTTCGCGGCGCAGAACTGTTTCCAGCTCAACGACACCCATCCGACTGTCGCGGTGGCCGAAATTATGCGCCTGCTGATGGACGAAAGAGGGCTGCCGTGGGACGAGGCATGGCAGATCACCCGCGATACCATGGCCTACACGAACCATACGTTGCTACCCGAGGCGCTGGAGCGCTGGTCGGTGCCGACATTCGGCGAGTTGTTACCGAGGCTGCTGGACATCATTTATGAAATCAATGGCAGGTTTCTCGCCGAGGTGGCCCAGCGCTGGCCGGGTGACGTGGCCCGCCAGCAACGCCTGTCGATCGTCGAAGAAGGACCGGTGCCCCAGTTGCGCATGGCTCACCTGGCCATCGTCGCCAGTTTCTCGGTGAATGGCGTCGCCTCCCTGCACACTCAACTGTTGAAGCAGGGCTTGTTCCGCGATTTTTATGAACTCTGGCCGGAAAAGTTCAACAACAAGACCAACGGTGTTACGCCGCGTCGTTGGCTGGCCCATTGCAATCGCAATCTCGAGACCTTGATCACCTCGGCGATCGGTCCGGGCTGGGTATCCGACCTCGACCGGCTGGACGGGCTGCGTAGCTATGCCGATGATCCGGAATTCATGGATCAGTGGATGGCCGTGAAGCGCGGCAACAAGATGCGCGTGGCAGAACTGGTGGCCAGCCGCTGCGAGGTCCACTTCGAACCGTCGATGCTCTTTGATGTGCAGGTGAAGCGCATCCATGAATACAAGCGACAGTTGCTCAATGTGTTGCACGTGATCTGCCTTTACGACCGTATCTGCCGGGGTGACACTGACGGTATGTACCCGCGATGCGTGCTGTTCGGAGGCAAGGCGGCACCCGGCTATCACGCGGCCAAGCTGATCATCAAATTGATCAACAACGTGGCCCAGGTGGTCAACCGTGATCCGCGGGCCCGCGACTGGCTCCGGGTCGCATTTGTGCCCGATTACGGGGTCACTGTCATGGAGGTGATCTGCCCCGGTACCGATCTTTCCGAACAGGTATCGACTGCGGGCAAGGAGGCGTCCGGTACCGGGAACATGAAATTCATGATGAACGGGGCACTCACCATCGGTACCCTCGACGGCGCCAACATCGAGATCAGGGATGCCGTAGGCGAGGAGAACTTCTTCCTGTTCGGCCTGAGTGCGGCTGAGGTCGTGGCAACCCGGTCACAGTATGATCCCGGTGCTATCGTCGCCGCGGACCCCGAGCTGCAGCGTGTGCTGCAGTTGCTGGAGACGGGGTACTTCAACCTCTTCGAACCCGGCATCTTCGAGCCTCTCATCCATGCGATGCGCAGCCCGAATGACCCCTGGATGACTATTGCCGATTTCCGCAGCTACGTGGATGCCCAGGAGCGGGTGGCGGAGGCCTATCGCGATGGCCAGCGTTGGGCCAGGATGAGCATACTCAACACCGCCGCCAGCGGCCGCTTTTCCAGCGACCGCACCATCCGGGAGTACCGCGACGATATCTGGTACCGCTAGGGCACCTCTGAACCATGGCGATCGCGCTCAGCGGGGCTCTGAAGCGATGTCAATGAGTTCGACGGGACGCTAGCGCGGCCTCGATCGAATCTGTCCTCAGGAGGGCATTATGGAAGAACACGATCCGCGTTATGTGAGCCGACTGACCCGTGACAGCATGGCTCTGGTGCTCGCCGGCGGCCGGGGTTCGAGGCTGTACGAATTGACGAGCTGGCGGGCGAAGCCGGCTCTTTACTTTGGCGGTAAGTACCGGATCATCGATTTTCCGCTATCCAACTGCATCAACTCCGGTGTGCGCCGGGTGGGCGTGCTGACGCAATACAAGGCGCATTCCCTGATCCGGCACCTCGTCCAGGGCTGGAGCCATTTCAAGAAGGAACTCGGCG
Organism: uncultured Gammaproteobacteria bacterium; assembly: GCA_963840725.1. Classification (GTDB taxonomy): domain Bacteria; phylum Pseudomonadota; class Gammaproteobacteria; order Pseudomonadales; family Halieaceae; genus CAVWDU01. The sequence continues at coordinate 374,391 of CAWIZY010000009.1, forward strand.
AATACGTGGAGATCCTCCCGGCTTCCCAGCGTTATTCCGAAGACTGGTACCGGGGTACGGCAGACGCGATCTACCAGAATATCGACATCATCCGCGAGGAGGCGCCCAAGTACGTTATCGTGTTGTCGGGGGACCACATCTACAAGATGGACTACGGCCCGATGCTGGTGGCGCACGTGGAATCCAAGGCGGATATGACCGTATCCTGCCTCGAGGTGCCGGTGGATGAGGCCGCCAACAGCTTCGGGGTGATGAAGGTCGACGCCGACCGCCGGGTCGTGGCGTTCGAGGAAAAACCAGCCGAACCGTCCCAGATTCCGGGCGAGCCGGGCCTGACGCTGGCATCGATGGGTAACTACGTGTTCTCGACCGAGTTCCTTCTCGATCAGCTGATCATGGACTCATCCAACCTCGAGTCCTCGCATGATTTCGGTAAGGACATCCTGCCGACCATCGTGGCCAATAACCGTATCCTCGCCTACCCGTTTCGTGACCTCGAGACCAAGAAGCGCGCCTACTGGCGCGATGTCGGCACGCTGGAGTCGTACTGGAAGGCCAATATGGAATTGATCGAGCCGACTCCCCCGCTAAATATTTACGACAAGGAATGGCCCGTCTGGACCCACCCCGCGCAGCTGCCGCCGGCGAAGTTCGTTTTCGACCGGGACGACAGGCGGGGAATGGCCGTGGATTCCATGGTATCGGGTGGCTGTATCATCTCGGGCGCCACGCTGCGGAAGTCACTGCTGTTTTCCGACGTCATGATGAAATCCTGGTCGGAGGTCGAGGAGTCGGTAGTGCTCCCGGGTGTGTCGATCGGGCGTCACTGCAAAATCCGTCGCGCCATCCTCGACCGGGGTTGCGAGATAGACCCCGGCACCCGGATCGGGTTTGATCCGGAGGAAGACCGTGAGCGTGGATTTCGCGTAACTGACAGCGGGATTACGCTGGTCACCCGCGGGATGCTGGGCCAGGCCGGCTCGCGGTGAGCGCGGGCCGGACCAAACGCTGGAGTCGATTGAGATGAACGTAAAGCATGTAAAAACAACGCCGTATGCCGGCCAGAAACCGGGCACGTCGGGCCTGCGCAAGAAAGTCCGCGAGTTTGAGCAGCCGGGGTATCTGGAAAACTTCGTACAGGCTGTATTCAACACCCTGGGAGACGTATCCGGGCAGCGTCTGGTGCTCGGCGGCGACGGTCGCTACTTCAACCGGCACGCCGTACAGGTCATCGCCCGCATGGCGGCGGCCAACGGTTTCGGGGAACTGCTGCTCGGCCAGGGTGGCCTGCTTTCCACCCCGGCGGCCTCCTGCGTGATTCGTAAACGGGGTGCTGCAGGTGGGCTGGTGCTCTCCGCCAGCCACAACCCGGGCGGCCCCGATGCTGATTTTGGCATCAAGTTCAACGGGGCCAACGGCGGGCCTGCAACGGAGTCGGTGACTGCGGCCATTCACGCGGCGAGTGAGGTGCTGGATCATTACCTCACGCTGGACGCCGGCGATCTCGACATCGACCGCACGGGCAGCTCACGGCTGGGATCCATGCAGGTCTCCGTGATCGACCCGGTGGCGGATTACGCTGAATTGATGGAGTCCCTGTTTGACTTCGAGGCCATCCGCCGATTGCTGCAGGGCGGTCGGTTCACACTGTGCTTCGATGCCATGCACGCGGTCACCGGTCCCTACGCCACCGAAATCCTGGAGCGCAGGCTGGGCGCCGCCCCTGGTTCGGTCATCAACGGCGTCCCCAGGGAGGATTTCGGTGGCGGGCATCCCGACCCCAACCTGGCGCACGCGACGGAGTTGGTGGCCAAAATGAACTCCGATGACCCACCCGATTTCGGCGCCGCGTCCGATGGTGATGGCGACCGCAACATGATTCTGGGCACGGGCTTCTTCGTCAATCCCTGTGATTCACTGGCGGTCCTCGCGGCCAACGCCAGCTGTGTCCCCGGGTACGCGTCCGGACTGCGCGGGATAGCCCGATCGATGCCGACCAGCCGGGCGGTAGACCGTGTCGCCGCCGCCCTGGATATCGCCAGCTACGAGACGCCGACAGGCTGGAAATTTTTTGGCAACCTGATGGATGACGGGCGCATCACACTGTGTGGCGAAGAGAGCTTCGGTACCGGTTCGAGCCACGTCCGGGAGAAGGATGGGCTGTGGGCTGTGCTGTTCTGGCTCAACGTGATCGCCGCCAGGGAGCAGCCGGTCAACGCGGTGGTGCGGGACCACTGGCAGCGATTCGGCCGTGACTATTTTACCCGGCACGATTACGAGGGTGTCGATGCCGACAGGACCACGGATATGCTGGCTGCGCTGCGCACTCAGCTCGATAGTCTGCCGGGGCGGTTGGTGAACGGCCTCGAAGTCCAGGCTGCCGACGAATTCAGCTACACGGATCCGGTGGATGGCAGTGTCAGCACCGGGCAGGGCCTGAGACTCTTTTTCGCGGACGGGGGGCGCGTGGTTCTGCGACAGTCGGGCACCGGCACCGAGGGGGCAACACTCAGGGTGTACTTCGACCGCTACGAGCGCGACCCCGGGCGCCTGGAACTGGCGACACAAAAAGCGCTGGAGGACCTGATCCAGGCCGCGGACACGTTGGTGGGTATTCAGCGCTACACCGGGCGCGACCGCCCTGACGTGATTACCTGACCGCGTGTACGAGGAACATTAAATCCACAGCATGCAACCCGTCTCGAACCGGTGACTGAGGGCGTCGTTACTGGGGTAGAGGCGCAGCTTATAGTGCTGCAGCCCCGGGATCTCCGGTGACAATTCGAGCTCGAACAGCGTGGCATCGCCATCCTGTTGCACAGGGTTCAGTCGTGCGGTTTGCAGGACCTCCAGGCTTTCGCCATCGCGGTGGCCGAGCAGGCACTCGAGGGTAACATCGTCTTTGGTAAGTCCATTGAGGTGGGCGCGCACACGCAACAGGATCGTCTCGTCGGCGTAGAGTGACCCGGGAGGCTGGACCATCAGATCGATGGTGACGCCCGGCCAGCAGTCCCTGACGTGCGCCTTCCACCGCGCCAGTGCCGCAGCGGGTGCCGCCTGGTCGGCGGCGAGTTCACGGTGGCGTTGCTGCGCCGGTGCATAAAGTCGCTGCGCGTAGTCCATAACCATCCGCTGGGCGTTGAAGTGTGGGATTGTGGTCTTCATCGACGCCTTGGACAGGGCGACCCAGCCGGGCGCGTAGGCGTCGCCCTCGCGCTGGTAGTAGAGCGGCAGGACCTGGTTTTCCAGGATGTCGAGGAGGTCGTTGGTCTCTTCCTGCTGGCGCTGGTCGCGGGTCGCCGCACCGAGGCGCGGCGAGATGGCCCAGCCGTTGTCCCCGCTGTAGCCCTCGCCCCACCAGCCGTCGAGCACGCTGAGATTCACCGCACCGTTGAGCCCGGCTTTCTGGCCGGAGGTACCGCTGGCTTCCAGCGGGTAATCGGGGGTGTTCAGCCAGACGTCGACACCGCTCACCATGTGCCGGGCCAGCGCCAGGTCGTAGCCCTCCAGCAGGATAATCTTGCCGATGAAGTCCGGATGCACCGAGTAGTCGTTTACCAGCTTGACCAGCTGCTGCCCCGGTTCGTCGTCGGGATGCGCCTTGCCGGCGAAAATGATCAGGGCGGGCCTGTCCTGCTGGTTGAGGATGCGCGCGAGTCGTTCCGGGTCCCGGAACAACATGCCGGCGCGCTTGTAGCTGGCGAACCGCCGCGCGAACCCCATCACCAGGACATCCTGGTCGTCCCTGGCCGCCAGGTGCAGCATGCGGTCTATCATCGCACTGCTGCGACCGTTACGTTGCTGCTGGGCCGTAACCTTGGCGCAGACCTCGCGCAGCAGGGCCTGCTTGAGGCCGCGATGAATGCTCCAGTACGTATAGTCGGGAATGCGGTCGAGTCGCTGCCAGTAGTCCTGGTCGCAGAGTCGATGTCGCCAGTCATCGAAGCGGAGGTCAAACAGGCTGACCCACTCCCGGGCCAGGAATGTGGGCAGGTGCACACCATTGGTTACGTGGCCGATGGGGTTTTCCTCGGGGGGTACCTGGGGCCAGATCGCGTGTTCCATGCGCGCGGCTACCTCCCCGTGAATGCGGCTCACCCCGTTGTGGAAGCGGGAGCCGCGCAGCGCCAGCGCCGTCATGTTGAATCCGGGGCTGCTGTTGTTGGCACCCAGGGCGAACAGCGAATCGAAATCCAGGCCCAGCGCGGTTGCCATGCCGGCGAGGTGTCGCGCCACCAGTTCGCGGTCAAATATGTCGTGGCCGGCCGGCACCGGGGTGTGCGTGGTGAACACGGTCCCGGCGGCGACAAGTTCCATAGCGCTGGCAAAGTCGAGGCCATCCTGCATGGCCATGCGACAGCGCTCCAGTAACTGGAAGGCTGCATGGCCCTCGTTGATATGCCAGACGGTCGGCTGCAGTCCCAGCGCCGCGAGCGCGCGCACGCCGCCGACACCGAGCACCAGTTCCTGCTGCAAACGGGTTTCCCGATCGCCCCCGTAGAGTTGCCGGGTGATGGCGCGGTCTGCCTCGCTGTTCTCGGGTAGGTTGGTGTCCAGCAGGTAGAGGGTCACGTGTCCGGCCCGCGCCTGCCACACCCGGGCCTTCAGTTCCCGGCCCGGAAGCGCCAGTGATACACCCAGGTGGCGGCCGTCCGGGGTTCTGGTGGGAGACACCGGCAGTTCGTGCGGGTGATTGTGGGTGTAGCTCACCTGCTGATGACCCGAACCGTCGATCAACTGGGTGAAATAACCCTTTTCGTAGAGCAGGCCGACCGCCACGAACGGGAGGCCGACATCGCTGGCTGCCTTGCAGTGATCGCCTGCGAGAATTCCCAGCCCGCCGGAATAGATCGGGAAGCTCTCGTGGAAACCGAATTCCAGGCAGAAATAGGCAACCAGGTCGCGCCCGTGGCTGAACACGTCCGCGATCTCCGCGGCCGGCCCGCGCTCGCGATAATCATCGAAAGCCGCGCAAACGCGTCGATAGTCCGCCATATAACCGCTGTCAGCCAGTACCTCGACCAGTCGCTGCTGGGAGACACGGCGCAGGAATACCCGGGGCTTGTGTCCGCAGGCGTCCCAGAGGTCGCGGTCGAGGTGGCGGTAGAGCGAGCGAATGCCCCTGTCCCAGGTGTAGTACAGGTCGTTCGCCATCTCTTCGAGCCGGCGCAGTTCAACCGGTATCCGGGGGCGGACCTCCAGCGGAAATATCGAACCAGGCATTGTCGCTCCTGTGCGGGCCTCACACGTGGCGGGCGCGGGATCTGCCGCCGAATCAGCGTTGATCAATCAGACGGCTCGGGCTGATATATGTCAATCCCCGGCCGCGGGAAACGCTCACAATAGAGTGTGCCGTCAGCCTGTGTGCACGGTCAATGCATACTCAGGATTCTGTTGGTGCGGGCGGCGCAGTGTCAGTGGAACTGTACCTTGGAGATTGCTTATGGAAACCGACACCTCCGGGCGCCATGTCAGTCGCCTGATCCGTAATACGCTCGCCCTGGTGCTTGCGGGCGGCCGGGGCTCGCGACTCAAACAGCTGACGCAGTGGCGGGCGAAACCGGCGGTACCGTTTGGCGGTAAATTCCGGATCATCGACTTCCCGCTGTCCAATTGTGTCAACTCCGGTATCCGTCAGGTGGGTATCCTCACCCAGTACAAGGCGCACAGCCTGCTGCAACACATCCACCGCGGGTGGGGTTTCATGCGCGCGGAAATGGGGGAATTCGTCGAGGTGCTGCCAGCCCAGCAGCGGCTGGAGGACTGCTGGTACCAGGGTACGGCTGATTCCGTCTATCAGAATATCGACATTATCAGGGCGCACGCGCCCGAATTCGTGCTGATTCTCGCCGGGGACCACGTCTACAAGATGGATTACGGCGAAATGCTGTGGGCCCACCACGAGAGTGGGGCCGATATCACCGTGGGTTGCATCGAGGTTCCGCTCGAGGAGGCAAACGCCTTCGGGGTGATGGGCGTGGATGAAAAACTGCGCATTACCCGCTTCGAGGAGAAACCCGAACAGCCTTCGCCCATTCCGGGATCCCCCGGTAAAGCCCTCGCCAGTATGGGGATCTATGTTTTCAGCACCGAAGTTCTGATCAGTGAACTGCTCCGAGACGCTCGCGACAGCGGATCTCTCAGGGACTTCGGGCAGGACATCATCCCCTCCAGCATCGACCGGCGCTGCCTGCGTGCTTTTCCGTTTCGCAATCGAATCACGGGCGAGCCGGCCTACTGGCGTGACGTGGGCACCCTCGACGCCTTCTGGAAGGCCAATCTCGAACTGATCGATGTCATCCCCGAACTCAACCTGTATGACAATGAGTGGCCAATCTGGACCTACCAGGACCAGGTGCCGCCGGCGAAGTTCGTGTTCGATGACGAGGGTCGGCGTGGAATGGCCGTCGATTCAATGGTCGCCGGTGGTTCGATCATCTCGGGAGCCAATCTCAGGCATTCTCTGGTATTCTCCAACGTGAGGGTGAATTCCTACAGTGAAATCGAGGATGCGGTGATTTTCCCCGAGGTGGAAATCGGGCGGAACTGCATCATCCGCAAGGCCATCATCGACAAGGGTTGTATCCTGCCTCCTGAAACACTCGTCGGGGTGGACCCGGTGGCGGACGCGCAGCGGTTCGAGGTATCGGCCGGTGGCGTGGCGCTGGTCACCCCGGAAATGCTAGGACAGAGACTACATTATGCCTACTGACGACCCGATGAGCGTGGTGCTCTGCTGGCACATGCACCAGCCGGAGTACCGTGACCTGCAGACCGGCGACAGCCACCTGCCGTGGACATACCTGCATGCGATCAAGGACTACGTGGATATGGCAGCCCACATCGAGGCGGTGCCGGGCGCCCGTGCCGTGGTCAATTTTGCACCGATATTGCTGGAGCAGATCGAGGAGTATGTCCACCAGATCAGGGGGTATCTCAGTGGCGATGGCGTAATTCGCGACCACCTGCTGGCACAGCTCGCGGAGCCGGCACTGCCCGGCGAGGAGGTGGCCAGGCTCGATCTCATGCGCGCCTGTCTGCGGGCCAATCGAGAGCGCATGATCAACCGCTTCGAGCCGTTCAAGCAGCTCGCGTTGATGGCCGATCATTACGAGGCCAGCCCGCAACACCTGATCTACGCTTCCAACCAGTTCCTGGCTGACCTGTTGGTCTGGTACCACCTGGCGTGGATCGGCGAGACGGAACGCCTCAGGGATCGGCGCATCCGGGACCTGCAGCAGAAGGGCTCGAACTTCAGCCTGCATGATCGCCGCGAGCTGCTGCAGATCATCCTCCAACAACTCGAGAGTATTTTGCCCCGCTACCGCGCGCTGGCCGACGAGGGTAGGGTGGAATTGTCCATGAGCCCCTACGCGCATCCCATCGTCCCGCTGCTGCTGGACCCGGCCTGCGCCCGCGAGGCGTTGCCCGATGCCCCGCTGCCGCCGAATCCAGTGTATCCGGGGGGCGCTGAGCGGGTTCACTGGCACCTGGAGCAGGGTGTCGATACGTTCGTGCGGGTTTTCGGCCGTCGCCCGCGGGGCATCTGGCCGTCGGAGGGTGGCGTCAGCCAGGACGCCCTGGGGGCGTTTGCTGAATTCGGGTTCGAGTGGGCCGCCAGCGGGGCCGGCGTGCTGGCCAACTCCCACGACGCATCACAGGGTGATTGCAGCCACCGCGTGTTCCGCTTCGGCGATGCGCCCATCAACTGTTTTTTCCGTGACGACGGGCTCTCCGACCTGATCGGTTTCCAGTATTCCGACTGGCATGCCGATGACGCGGTGGGCGATCTGGTCTCGCATATGGAAAACATCGCCGATCACTGCCCCGATCGCCGGGATTGCCTGATCACCGTCATACTCGACGGTGAGAACGCGTGGGAGCACTTCCCGGAGAATGGCTACCATTTCCTCAACCAGGTGTATTCCGTGATCGCCGCGCATCCGCGACTGGAGCTCACGACCTTCAGCGATTTCCTGGACGGGAAGCAGCCGCAACCCCTGCACGAAGACCGGATTGTTGCCGGGAGCTGGGTGTACGGCACGTTTTCCACCTGGATCGGGGATACGGACAAGAACCAGGGCTGGAGTCTGCTGCTGGCAGCCAAGCGGGCGTTTGACGCCCAGGTGGCCGCCGGCACGCTGTCGGGGGAAGCCCTGCGCAAGGCAGAAGAACAGCTCGCTATCTGTGAGGGCTCAGACTGGTTCTGGTGGTTCGGCGACTACAATCCGTCGGCGACCGTGAGCCAGTTCGAACAGTTGTTCAGGATGCACCTGTCCAACCTGTACCGGTTGTTGCGACTGGAGGCGCCCGCGTCGCTTGGCGAGGTCATATCTCGCGGCGGCGGCGACCCCTCCCGCGGCGGGGTGATGCGACACAGCGACAGTTCCCAGCACTGACCCCGTGGCCAATCCCCTGTCCCGACGCAGCGGTGGCGTCCTGCTGCACCCATCCAGTCTCCCCGGCCCGGGTTACTGCGGTACCCTCGGGGGAGAGGCGCGTCGCTTTGTCGACCTGATCGCCGCGGCGGGCATCCGGATCTGGCAGGTCTTACCCCTGGGTCCGACCCACGACGATGGTTGTCCCTACCAATCCTTCTCCGTCCATGCTGGCAATCCCGATTTGATCGACCTCGACTGGCTGGTCGCGCAGGGTTGGTTGTCGTCGGAACAAGCGGCAGCGTCACAGAGCGATCGCAAGCAGAAGCATCGTGCGATCGACGCGGCCAGTGCTGTGTTTTTCACGCAGGTCGAGCGGGATAATCATGCACCCATGGCCCGCCGCTACGAGGCATTCAGGGAGGAGGCCGGAGACTGGCTGGAGGATTACGTCCGCTTCGAGGCCTTCGGCGAGGCGTTCGCAGGCCATTGCTGGACGCGGTGGCCCGCAGTGCTGCGCGATCACGAGCCGGCGGCTTGCGGAGAGGAGGCTGCTCGCCTCGGCGCTCGGATCGAGGCGCACAAGTTCAGGCAGTTTGTCTTCGACTGCCAGTGGCGGGAACTGCTGGACTACGCGCGCGACAGTGAGGTCTCCCTGTTCGGTGACATGCCGATCTACGTGCACCTGGAGAGCGCCGACGTGTGGGCGAACCAGGATCTGTTCGACCTCGATGAAAACTATTCACCGGCGACGCTGACCGGTGTTCCCCCGGATTACTTTTCCGCCGAGGGACAGCTGTGGGGAAATCCGCAGTACGACTGGGACCGGCTGCAGAAAACCGGGTTCGACTGGTGGCTGCAGCGCTTCGGCACCGCGTCGCGCCAGTTCGATATCGCCCGTATAGACCACTTCCGGGCGCTGGAGGCGTTCTGGGAAATTCCCGCCACGGCGGTGTCCGCCCAGGAGGGCCGCTGGGTCAAGGCACCCGGCGACGAATTGCTTGAGACGGTGCGGCGGCACTATCCCGAGCTCGCCCTGGTGGCTGAGAACCTGGGTTGCATCACCCCGGAGGTGGAGAACCTGCGCCGCCGATTCTCGCTGCCGGGGATGCTGATTCTGCAGTTCGCCTTCGATGGCAACCCCGAAAATCCCTACCTGTTGCACAACCACAGTAGCGGGGATGTGGTTTACACCGGCACTCACGACAACAACACCACGCTGGGGTGGTTCGAGGAACTCGATACGAATCTGCGCCAGAACGTCTACCGCTATTTCGGTAATCCACCCGAGGCCATGCCGTGGATGCTGATCCGGCAGGCCATGGCATCGCCGGCCAATACCGCGATTGTGCCCTGGCAGGATTTTCTGGGCCTGGATGGCAGTCACCGCATGAACACACCCGGCACCACGGACAGCCACAACTGGCAGTGGCGCTTTGACTGGGTCGAGGTACCGGAGGGCCTGGCCGCGCGCATTCGCAGCCTGCTGGCCGATACCGCTAGGCTGTAAGAGCGGTCATTTTACGCGGGCGCGACAGGCTGCCAGACCTGCGGTCTGTGAATTCAGTCAAGGGATGGCAAATTCCTCAACTCCGGGCACAGCGGCTGTTTTACATGCCCCCGGAAACTTCGTACCCTATGCACCGCTTAAATCCCTCCCTCTCAAAGGCAATTCCATGGCTGAACAGAAAGCGACCAACGTCCACTGGCACGAAGGCGACATTACCCGCGATCACCGACAGAAACTGCTCGGTCACAAGGGGGCAACCCTGTGGTTCACCGGGCTGTCCGGCAGCGGTAAGAGTACCGTCGCCGTGGAACTGGAGGGCACTCTCAACGAGATGGGTGTCCTCTCCTACCGACTCGATGGCGACAACGTCCGCATGGGCATCAACAGGAACCTGGGTTTTTCCGCCGAGGACCGTACCGAGAATATCCGCCGGATCGGGGAAATCTCGAAGCTGTTCGTCGACACCGGCGTGATTGCACTCAGCAGTTTCATCAGCCCCTACCGGGCTGACCGCGACCAGGTGCGGGCCCTGCACGAGGCGGCCGGTATGGATTTTATCGAGATCTTCGTCGATTGCAGCCTGGAGGCCGCGGAATCCCGCGACCCCAAGGGTCTGTACAAAAAGGCCAGGGCCGGTGAGATCAAGAACTTCACCGGGATCGACGATCCCTACGAAGCACCCGAACGCCCCGAGATTCACCTGCATTCCGACCAACAGACCCTCGCCGAGGAAGTCGAGCAGATTCTCAGCGTGCTGCGCAGCAGCGGCATCATCAATCAGTAAGCCGGAGATAACAATGATCAAGCCCCACGGTTCCGAGGAACTCAATCCGCTGTTTGTGTACGACAGCGAGAAACGGCATGCGCTGATTGCCGAGGCGGAGGGCCTTCCTTCGCTGTTGCTGAACTCGGCCGCCGCTGCGAATGCGGTCATGCTGGGCGGCGGTTATTTCAACCCGCTGACCGGGTACATGAATCTGGCCGACGCGCTCAGCGTCGCCGATAACATGCACACCTGCGACAGGCTGTTTTTCCCGGTGCCGATTCTCAATCTCACGGCGGAGTCGGGTATCGAGCCGGGGAGCAGGATCGCCCTGCGGGACCCCAATGTCGAAGGCCAGCCGGTTCTCGCCATCATGGATGTCGAGGCGGTGGAAACGGTCACCGATGACCAGATCGACATCATGGCGGAAAAGATTTTTGGTACTCTCGACCCCGGGCACCCTGGCGTGGCAACCTTTACCGGGCTTGGCCGCACCCTGCTCTCGGGGCCGATCGAAGTGCTCAACTTCTCCTATTTCCAGGCCGATTTTCCGGATACTTTCCGCACGGCGGTCGAGATACGCAATGAAATTGCCGAGCACGGCTGGGACAAGGTGGTCGCGTTCCAGACCCGTAATCCCATGCACCGCGCCCACGAGGAGCTCTGCCGCATGGCGATGGAGGACCTCGGCGCCGACGGAATCCTGATCCACATGTTGCTCGGTAAGCTGAAGCCGGGCGACATCCCCGCCGATGTGCGGGACGCGGCGATACGCAAAATGGTAGAGCTCTACTTCCCCCCCAATACGGTCATGATTACCGGTTACGGCTTCGACATGCTGTATGCCGGCCCGCGCGAAGCCGTGCTGCACGCCGTTTTTCGCCAGAACTGCGGCTGCACTCATCTCATCGTCGGCCGCGATCACGCCGGGGTGGGTGACTACTACGGCGGTTTCGACGCCCAGACGATCTTTGATGAAGAGGTCCCGGCAGGGGCCCTGGAGCTTGAAATCTACAAGGCCGACCACACCGCCTACAGCAAGAAGCTGGACCGGGTTGTGATGATGCGCGACGCACCGGACCACAGCAAGGAAGACTTCGTGCTGCTGTCCGGCACGGCGGTGCGGGAGATGTTGGGTAAGGGCATTGCGCCGCCCCCGGAGTTTTCGCGACCCGAGGTAGCGAAAATTCTCTCGGACTACTACCAGTCGATCGACACCTGAGGTCGCCCGGTGGACTACGATCTGTTCAACGGCGATGCCGACGGTATCTGCTCCCTGTTGCAGCTGCGCCTGGCAGAGCCGCGGGATGCCACGCTGGTCACGGGCGTCAAGCGCGATATCAATCTCATGGCGCGCATCCAGCCGGGGGCGGGTGACCAGGTCACTGTGCTGGACGTTTCCATGGACAAGAATCGCGCCGCGCTAGCGACAGCACTCGACGAGGGCGCCCGTGTGTTCTACGTGGACCATCATTTCCCCGGGGATATACCTGATCACCCCGGTCTGACAGCCCTGATCAACGAGGCGCCGGAAGTGTGTACCGCGGCGCTGGTGAACGGCCACCTCAAGGGGCGGTTTGTAGAGTGGGCGATCACCGGTGCGTTTGGCGACAACCTGGCGGAGACGGCCGCGCGCCTGGCCCGTGACGCCGGTATTGACCGGGCGACGGCGGATCGTCTGGAAGAGCTCGGAACCTGCATCAACTACAACGGGTATGGACCGGCTATCGAGGACCTGCACTTCGACCCGGAAGACCTCTACCGGACGCTCTACGCGGCCGGCGAGCCGCTGCTGTATGCCGATTCGGCGGATTTCCGTCGCCTCAGCGAGGGTTACCGTGAAGATATGGCTCTGGCGGCCGAACTGCAGCCGGCCCGCTGCACGGATACGGCTGCGGTGTTTCTGCTGCCCAATGAAGCCTGGGCGCGGCGCGTCAGTGGTGTGTTCAGTAACGACCTGGCGTCCGGTAACCCGGCGCGGGCCCATGCCGTCGCCACCCTCAAGGACGATGGAAACTATCTCATCAGTGTGCGTGCCCCGCTCAGTAATCGCCAGGGCGCTGCGGATCTGTGCCGCCGTTTTCCGACCGGGGGCGGGCGCGCCGCCGCGGCAGGTATCAATGATCTGCCGGCTGCAAGCCTGGAGGAATTCGTGGCTGAATTCAGTGCCGCCTATAGCGCCTAGGGCACCTCTGAATAATGGCCGGTGCTTCGGCCCCGGCGGCCCGGAGCGGGTGTAATATGCTTCCAGACCTGATAAGGTTTACCGCATTATTCGCCAGTCAACGGTCAGGGATAAGGGCCTCCGGTTCACGTGGAAGCGACCGAAACAAGCGCCTTGAGACAGCACGGTGTTCCCTGCGGCACGCAGCCAGGCCCCTCCGCGATGGACGCCGGCGGTAGTTTCGGGCAATTTCTCACCACCCGGCGTCTGACCGAACGCATCTGTAAGCCACTGGAGATCGAGGACTACGGTCTTCAGGCGATGGCGAACACCAGCCCCGCGAAATGGCATCTCGCCCACACCACCTGGTTTTTCGAAACCTTTATTCTGTCGCATTTTTGTCCGGATTATCGGCCATTTCACCCGGCATTCGAACACCTGTTCAACTCCTACTACAACGGTGTGGGCAGGCCGTATCCGAGAGAGCAGCGGGGGCTGCTATCGCGACCCGGTGTCGAGGAGGTGTATCGCTACCGGTCTCATGTCGACTCGGCCATCGCGGATCTGCTGGCGGCACCCGGCGATCGTGAGGCCGATATCCGCCAGCGCATCGAGCTCGGTTGCCACCATGAACAGCAGCACCAGGAACTGCTGTTCACAGACCTCAAATACTGCTGGTTCCAGAACCCGTTGTACCCGGTCTACACCCCCTCGAGAGAAGACAGCCGCGGCGGCTCCGAGGCGATGGGCTGGCAGCCGTTGGTGGCCGGCGTGCACTCGATAGGTGCTCCTGCGGACGCCGTTGAGGGTCGGAACGGATTCTGTTTTGACAACGAACTGCCGCGCCACCGCCAGTATGTCGAGGCATCCGAGCTCGCCGACAGGCTGGTCAGCAATGCCGAGTTCATGGCGTTTGTAGAAGATGATGGTTACCGGCGTCCGGAACTCTGGCTTGCCGATGGCTGGGCGGCTTGCGAAGCCCGGCGCGACGACGATGCGGGTGCGGCGGCTCCCCTGTACTGGGTGCAGGAAAGCGGGCAGTGGTTCGAGTACACGCTGCATGGCCTGTTGCCGCTGGACCCCCACCGACCCGTGTGCCACGTTTCCGCCTATGAAGCCGACGCCTATGCCCGCTGGGCGGGATGCCGCCTGCCAACGGAATTCGAATGGGAGGTCGCGTGCGGGTGGGGTGACGACGCGGTGGCGAAGGGCGCGGGCCAGTTTCTGGGCCTGGATGAATTGCACCCGGGTTCCGCGACCACCGGTGCGCCGGCAGATCGACTGCTGGGCCGGGCCTGGCAGTGGACCAGCAGCGCCTATTCGCCCTATCCCGGATTTCGCGCCGCGGCGGGTGCCATCGGTGAATACAACGGCAAGTTCATGGCCAATCAACTGGTGTTGCGGGGCGGCAGTTGCGTTACCAGCCGTTCGCATTATCGCGACAGTTACCGCAATTTCTTTTATCCGCCAGACCAGTGGCAGTTTACGGGTATTCGTCTGGCGCGAGACCCCCGATAGACTTACACCACCACAACGGAAAGCGTCCATGCCTCAAACAGCCCGACGGCCCCGGAATGCCGGCGTCGTTCACACCGACACCGACCCGCGCGTCCGCATCATCGACGGGCTGCTGGCAACGCCGAAACGCATCGACTCGCGTTTCTTCTACGACAAGCACGGCTCGCAATTGTTCGAGGCGATTACCGGGCTGCCGGAGTACTACCCGACCAGGACGGAACGCGCCTTGCTTGAAGCGCACAGTGCTGAAATCGCGGTTGCCATGGGGCGTGGCCAGCTGCTGGTGGAGCCCGGAGCGGGCAGTTGCAGCAAGGTGCGCCTGCTCCTGCCCGAACTGGCCCCGGCCTGTTATGTGCCGGTGGATATCTCCGGTGATTTTCTCCGGGCAGCGGCCCGTGAATTACAGCGGGACTTCCCGTCTCTACGGGTGCTTCCGCTGGTGGGCGACATGGGCGATGTGGTGTCATTGCCGCCCGAGTACGATATGCTCCTGCGCAACGTTTTCTACCCCGGCTCTACCATCGGCAACTACCAGCCTGAGCAGGCGGAGACCGTGCTGCGGGGAATGCACGCTGCCATGAATGGTGGAGGTCACCTGCTGATTGGCGTCGACCTGCAGAAAGACCCGAGTATATTGCACGCCGCCTATAACGATAGTGCCGGGGTAACGGCCCGCTTCAATCTTAATATCCTTACTCACATCAATCGAATAGCCAACGCGGATTTCGATATCGGCTGCTTCCGACATGTCGCCTTCTATAACGAAGCTGAGGGGCGCATCGAAATGCATGTGGAGAGTACCTGTAACCAGCGCGTGACCGTGGGTGACATGGAGATTCGTGTCCGCGAGGGCGAGCGTATCCTGACGGAATACTCTTACAAGTATACGCTGGACGGTTTTGCCGACCTGGCGTCACGCGCGGGTTTCGTCGCCGCGGAACGCTGGGTGGACGACAAAGGGTTGTTCAGCCTGCAACACTTCCGCAGCGCCCGAGGGAACGGCACGGACGACGTCTGAATAGCGGGTTGTGACGCGGCTGGCTCGGGGGAAATTCCAGGTACCAGTGCTCCAGCAGCCTGTTGAAATAGTCGCAGGCGGCTGCTAGAAATCGAGAGGCCACTGCAGATGCCGCGGGAATATCGCATCGCGGTGCTCAAACAGTATCGGGTCCGCTTCGTAACCCTGTTCGGCCAACACCCGCGCTGTGACGCTCCAGAGTTCCCGCAGGAACGACGGCATGGGATTCACCGCCGGTGGCAGCGGCGCGAGCATTTGCGAAAAGCACGCCCAGTAAATGTCCAGCGCGGACAGTGTCCCGGCGAAAAAATAGGGCACATCATCACTGCTTCCCTCAGCACGCTGCGCGTGGAGGCGGGCGGCCAGTGCATCGAGCACCGCGATCATCCTTGCGGGAGCCTCCGGCACGTCGTCGTCGGTGTAGCGATAGTCCCGGAACATGGGGTTACCGGCCACCGCGTCGGCGCCCTGCGACCGCGCCATGCCATGGAACATCACAATGCGCGCATTCCAGGCGAAACCGCCTTCACCGGCGATCTCGTTGAGCAGGCCGAACATCTGCACCCGGTCTGCAATGGCAGCCGGCACCAGGGATGGTCCGCTTCCCAGCCGCTCGGCGAGGTTGACCATGTCAAGGGCGGTCACCCGCGGCGGCTCGTCGTTGAAAAGCGCCGTGGGTGCATTGCGGTAACCGGTCCAGGACACCAGCTCCTCATTGGCCTCGCCGCCGTGTTGCATCACCGCGATATAGTCGACGCCCCGCACCCTGAACAGGCCCTTGGCTGATTCGCTCCAGGGTGCCGGCACCCCGCCGGTCAGCGCCAGTCGCAGCCCCGTAGCCCGCTTCGCTTCCTCGATCGGCCGGTAATCCATGGCGCCCTTACCAGCCGCCGGCGATGATCAGTTCGTCCAGCGCCTTGCGCGCTCGCGGCTGCCGGTCGCGTTCAGCGAGCTTGTCGCTGATGTTGTCCGGGCTGCCCGCGTAGCCGATCGCCAGGGCGGTAAAGGGATCGCGGGTTCCGTTGATGTCGAAGGTCTCGCGCGCCGCTTCCACTTCAATGCCTATCATCTGGTGCACGCACAGGCCCCGGGCACTGGCTTCAACGGTCAGGAAGGCGGATGCGGCGCCGAGATCGTGGGCGGCGGCCTTATTGGGTTTGCCGTTGTGTTCGAAGGCGTTCTCGACGATGCCCAGCGCCAGCACCGGGGCGTTGGCGGCCCAGGGCTGGTTCCCGGTGACCAGCACACCGTGGATTTTTTCCCACAGTGGGCGATCGTGTGACTTGACGCCGACGATGTACCGCCAGGGTTGCGCGTTGTAGGACGACATCGCCCAGCGCGCCGCCTCGAACAGTGCGGCGAGGTCTTCGCCGGCGACGTCCTTGTCGGGGTCGAAGCCGTAGGGGCTGTGGCGCTGGACCAGCATGGCGCTGATCGGGTGGTCAACCGGTGCGTTTCTGTTCATCGCGGCACTCCTCATCGCGGCACTACGTGAAATCGGCTCGGTGTTCGCACCCACAACACAGACGCAGCGGGGCGATGGTCGGTGCGGACGCTGGGAAAAGCCCGACCCTTCCGGATCGTAACAAAGTGTAGCAGCGAGCCGCCCTCCGGAGTAGTCCGTTGCAACTTCCCGGCCGTACCAGGGTCGAACGTGTACACAAATCACAGCCGATGAACCGATACGGAGTATTTGATGAAGCGACGAACTCTGGTGGCCTGCATCGCCACCTTGCCGCTGGCGACACTGTTAGCGAATCGATTCGCGATGGCCGATAAGTCCGCCGGTGCCAGCGCCGCAATCACCCCGCTCGACAAGCCCACGGATGAGTGGCGGCAGCGCCTGACACCGGAGCGCTACCGCATTCTGTTCGAGGAGCATACCGAACGCCCGTTTACCAGCCCGCTGAACGACGAGAAGCGAGAGGGGACGTTTATCTGCGCCGCCTGTAACCTGCCGCTGTTTACCAGCGATGCGAAATTTGACAGTGGCACCGGATGGCCCAGCTTTACCGGGCCGATCGAGGGGCATATGGGGACCAAGAAAGACTTCAAGCTGGTGTGGCCCAGAACCGAATACCACTGCGCGCGCTGCGGTGGCCACCAGGGTCATGTTTTCAATGATGGACCCCCGCCACGCGGCGAACGCTGGTGTAACAACGGGCTGGCACTGAATTTTGTCGCCGAAGGCGAGGCGTTGCCGGAACTGTTTGCCTGAATCGCGTCTGACTATGACGGCAGATCGAGTCCGGCGGGGGTTGGTGATCACCGCACCGCCAACTTGTCATTCGGGCACTCTACGCGCCCGCCACGTCGCAAAAAAAAAGGCCACCGCGAAGGTGGCCCAAAGGTCTCTGCCCCGAGAATAGGTGTCAGGCGGCGCGCTGGTCCTCCAGGGACTCAGAGGCGATGAAGCGGGTAAGGGCCACGGTAAACTCCGGGCTCTCGATCGCGACCCGGGATAGCAGCTGCGCGTGCCCGTGCTCGAACATGATCCGGAAAAATCCATCCTGTAGCTGTTCGCTGGTAGCGCCGGGGAGGGCGGTACCGGCCAGGTCGCCTGCCAGGCGTGCCAGTTGGCTTGCCGAGCCTGCGGAAAGGCCCAGATGATGGTGCAGCTGGTCTTCCAGCGCAGCGCGTCGCAGGGTGTGTTTCAGGCGGTTGACCATGAGTCTGTTACCTTTCGCGTTCGTGTTTCGATGGTGTCAGTATGCGTGGCGCGCGCCACGGCGGACATGGCCGGTGGCGACAGTGCACAGGCCGGGTGCGCCATCTGCTTTCGCACCGGCGAGCCCATGGGCTGCAGGCGTGCACCGGTAAGCCCCGGTGCGCTAAAATGCGACGTCGCGAAGTCAATGAAAGTCAATGAGAGGATCGTTATGTCCGGTAGATGGCAAACGCTGATCAGCGGAGCACTGGTGTTCGATGGCAGCGGCGGTCCGCCCCGGCAATACGATGTGGCGCTCGCCGATGGCAGGGTGGCGGCGATCGGCCAGGATCTTCCCCGGGAGCACGCGGCAGAGGTGATCGAGGCCGATGGGCAGTGGCTGATGCCGGGGCTGCTCGATATTCATACTCACCTGGACCTGGAGGTCGATCTCGACCCGCGCCTCCCCGAAGTCGTCCGCCATGGCACCACGACCGTACTCTTTGGCAACTGCAGTCTCGGTACCTGCTTCGGCAAGCAGCAGGTCGGCGACGAAGACCCGATCGTCGATTGTTTCACGCGCGTCGAGAATGTGCCCAAGTCCGTTTTGCGCAAGTGCGTGGACGTGATCGACTGGGAGGACTCGGCTGCCTACCTCGAGCACCTGGACCAGTTGCCGCTGGGCCCGAACGTCGCGGCATTCGTCCCCCACTCCATGCTGCGGGTGGAAGTGATGGGACTGCAGGACAGCGTCAGCAGGGACCCGACCGAGGCGGAACTCGAGGCCATGACCTCGCTGCTGGAGGCGGCAATGGACCAGGGCTACCTCGGGCTGAGTACCGACGGGCTGCCTTTTCACTACCTCGCCAACGACCCGAATACCGATAAGCGTATTCCCACGCAGAATGCCAGCTTCGGAGAATTGAAGCGGCTGCTGCGGGTGGTTCGCGAGCGCGACCGGGTCTGGCAGACGACCCCGATTATCGAGAACAAGGCGGCGGGGTTGTTTTACTTCACGCTCACCAGCGGCCGGCTGTTCGGCAAGACGCTGAAGACATCAGCCCTTGCGGCAGTGGAACAGACACAGGCGCCACGGGCGATCCGCCCGCTGCTGGGCCTGGCGAAATTGATGAACTCGCGTTTTTTCCAGGGCAACATTCATTTCCAGGCGCTGGGAACGAACTTCCGAATATGGTCCGACGGTATCGTCAGTCCGCTGTATGAGGAGCTTGACTCCACAGCGGAGCTGATTGCGAAGGAATACGATGACGTCGAGGGCCGCCGGGCGTTGCTGAACGACCCGCGCTGGGTGGCCGATTTCCGGCGCGACTGGCACCACGGGCGGTCCGGCAGCGACCTCGCGAGTTGGAAGACGCGGCTCGGGCTGCCAGACCACCTCGCTACCCGCGATCTGCACCTGCTGAATTTCGACGGCGCACCGGTGACCGAGTGGGACGGCGAGACCCTGCAGCAGGTCTTCGATCGGGTCGTCAGCTACCAGCGCGGTGACACGGCACAGGCGCGGTCAGACGCCGAGCGGGAGGCCTTCGATCTGTTCCCGAAACCGCTTGGTGACGACGCCGATTTCATGCTGCACATGCTGCGTACCTACGATAAGGGTTTCAGGTTCTGGGCGGAGGTGGGCAATCCCGGCAACCGGGCGACCCTGGATCTATTGCTTCACGAACATACCCTGCCGGGATTCAATGACTCGGGCGCACACATCACCAATATGGCATTTTTCGACGCCAATCTCATGGCGTTGAAACTGGCCCTGGGGCGCGGACTGGACACGGTCAGTACCATGGTGAGGCGCCTTACCCGAGAGCCGGCGGCGTTCTTCGGGCTGGACGTGGGTACGATCGAGATCGGCGCCCAGGCCGATATCACCATGATCGACCCGGAGGCACTCCGGGGCTGGAACTGTGACGATACCCGCAAGCTCGAATACCGGGAGCTGTTCCAGCACCGGCAGATGGTGAATCGACCAGAGGGCATCGTCAGCCGGGTGTTCATCCGCGGGGAGCGTGTCTGGGAGGGGGGCGAATTTACCGACGTTCTCGGCAGCCGGCCGCTCGGGCGAACGCTGCGGGCCGCCTGAGTCCGGCAAACTGCCGGTCGCCGGGCCGCAACCCGGTTCAACCGCCCAGCAATGCGTCGACGAGTCGGGGCACAGCCTCGCTGGCAAGCCCCTGGATGCGGTGGTCGAACTGGCTGCTGACCTCGCTGTCGTCCCGGTTTATCTCTAGGGTAACAGCGCCGTTGTACGCGGCCTCGCGCACAAATCCCGCCGCGGGGTATACGGCGCCCGAGGTCCCGATTGCGACGAACAGGTCGGTGCCGGCGAGCCAGTCCCCGATCTGCTCCATGTGCATCGGGATTTCCCCGAACCAGACGATGTCGGGGCGCAGCGCATTGCCGTTGCTACCGCAGGCGGGGCAGGGCGTATCGCCCGCAAATGCATCCGCCCCGCGCCGCGTGTCGCCGCAGCGCACACAACGCTGGCTCAGCAATTCCCCGTGCATGTGGCATACCTGTGTACTGCCGCCGCGTTCGTGCAGGTCATCGACGTTCTGTGTCACCAGTAGCACCTCACCCGGGTAGTTCTGCTGCAGTCGTGCGATCGCCTTGTGCGCCGGGTTGGGCGACACGTCGGACAACTGGCCGCGGCGGGCGTTATAGAAACGGTAGACCAGGTCCGGGTCGCGGGCGAAGGCCTCCGGCGTGGCGATTTCCATGGGGTCGTGTTTTTCCCACAAGCCGCCGGCGTCGCGGAACGTATTGAGCCCCGACTCTGCCGAGATACCGGCGCCGGTGAGTATCACGATCTGGTCGAAGTTGCGCTGTCCGAGTGATTCCATGTCAGTGTGTCCCCTGGTCGCTCCCGCCGGGCCTGCGTCGGGCTGCATGGGCCGTATAAACGCGGGATTTGTTCAGTCCCGCACATCGACCCTGTCGTATTCTCCGAACACCGCCCCGGGGGCCCGCGCCGCGGCGCTCTCCCGGGCCTCGCGTTCATCGATCTCACGCTGCCGCCATTGCCGCCCCGTCCTGCAGGTCTTTTCCCCGATCCTGGAACCTGTTTTGGTCGTAGTGCGGCAGCTTTCCTGGTCCGCCCAGTTGTCGGCATCGGTCACCTGGTCGTCCAGTGGTGCGCAGGCCGCGAGCAGGCCGGCGAGAACCAGCGATGTGCAGGTCAGGCGCATGGTCAGCGATCCAGCGCGCTCACCATGTCGTCGACCCATTGCTTCTGGAACGCCAGTGCGCGCTCGCAGGGTTGCTGCAGGCCGAAAAACTCGACCTCAGGGTCCTCCACCACCGGGTCTGTGCCGTTCAGCGTTTCCACGATAGCCTGGCCGCAGAACGGTACGTACGCTTCGGAATAACCGCCCTCGTGCACCATGGCCAGCCTGCCCGCGCACAGCCGGTCCGCCGAATCCATCATCATCCCGGTCATGGCCCGGTAGCTGTCGCTGTGCAGCAACTGGCGTGCCAGTGGATCAGTGGCGTTGGCGTCCAGGCCACTCGCGACGACGATCATATCGGGCTGATAGCGCTCCAGCGCGGGTACGACGAGTTTTTCCATCGTGTACAGGTAGCACTCGTGACCGCTACCCGCCGGTAGCGGGATATTGAGGTTGCAGCCCTCGCCGGCGCCGGTTCCCCGCTCGTCGAAGCCGCTGTATCCCGGGGGAAAACACCGGTCCTGGTGAATCGAGAGGGTAAGCACGTCGTCCCTGTCGTAAAAAATTGCCTGGGTGCCGTTGCCGTGGTGTACGTCCCAGTCGACGACCGCCACCCGGGCAGCGCCGTGTCTGGCCTTGATGGCCTCGATGGCGATGGGGATGTTCGCCAGCAGGCAGAAGCCCATGGACTCCGCGGCGAGGCAGTGGTGGCCCGCCGGGCGGCACAATGCGTAGGCGTTATCCGCTTCACCGGAGAAAACAGCATCAAGGGCGGCGATAGCCAGCCCGGCGGACAGGGTGGCAATCTCGAATCCTCCCCTGGAAAACGGTGCAAACACGCCCAGCTCGCCGCCGTTCTCATCGCTGAGCGCCTTGAAGCGGTCAATGTACCCCGCGGGATGGACGCGCAGGAGGTCATCGCGCTGCGCCGGTGGAGCCGAAGTTATCGAGACGGTCTGGTCCAGGCCGGAGGCGCGGATGAGGTTGAGGATGCGCCGCTTCGACCCGGGGGTATCGGCGCCGTAGCTGCCCGCGGGAGGTTCCACCCACTCCCCGAGCGGCAGGAACAGCGCCTGCACGCCGGTGCTATGCCAGAAGGTACGTTCATCGGTATAGAAATGTGTTCTGTTCATGATTCTGGTTTCCCCACTCGCCTCGCTGCGGGCCCCTGTTCGACACGCAGCCCTCTGTCGGTTATCTTCCCCGGCAAAGTATAGCCCAGGGTGCGTTGGCGAAAGGAAGTCGGTTATCGCGTGCGGGGCTGCGCATCAAAGTATCCCGGCAGGGTAGAGCCGCAGGCGGCACAGCTGCCCTGCCGGTTGAGACCCCACCGGCCGAGCCGGTACCAGTCACGCTCGATAAGCAACTCTCCGCACGCGTGGCACCAGGTGCTGGCGCCGGCCGGGTCGTGCACGTTACCCGTATAGGCGTACCTGACGCCATTGGCCTGCGCGATAGCGCGAGCCCTGCCCAGCGTTTCCGTCGGGGTGCGGCCGACGTCACGCATTTTCCAGTCCGGGTGGAATGCGGTGAAGTGCATGGGCACGTCCGGTCCCAGCCGCTCTACAACCCACTGTGTCATTTCATTCAGTTCAGTCTCGGAATCGTTCTCCCCGGGAATGAGCAACGTGGTCAGTTCCAGCCAGCAGTCTGTTTCGTGCCGGATGTATTCCAGCGTCTCCAGTACCGGCGCCAGCCGCCCACCGCAGATCTTGTAATAAAAACGGTCGGTGAACGCCTTCAGGTCGACGTTGGCCGCATCCATGGCCTGAAAAAACTCGATCCTTGGCTCGGGATCGATGTAGCCGGCAGTGACCGCCACTGTCCTGATATCACGGGCACGGCAAGCGGCGGCGATGTCCACTGCGTATTCAAGGAAGATGACCGGGTCATTGTAGGTGAAGGCCACGCTGCGACATCCCAGTTCCCCGGCTGTAACGGCTAACTGCTCGGGGCTGGCATTGTCCGACAGCGTGTCCATCTCCCGTGATTTGCTCATATCCCAGTTCTGGCAGAACTTGCAGGCCAGGTTGCACCCGGCGGTGCCGAATGACAGGACGCTGCTGCCGGGGTAAAAATGGTTCAGCGGCTTTTTTTCGATAGGATCCACACAGAAGCCGCTGGAACGGCCGTAACTGACCAGCTTTACCTCCCCGTCCAGGCGCTGGCGGACATAGCAGAGGCCCCGCTGTCCCTCCTGCAAACGACAGTGACGCGGGCACAGGTCGCACTGCAGCTGGCCATCGGCCAGCTCGTGCCAGTAGCGGGTTGAAACTATTGTGTTGTCCATACCTTGTTATTGCGGTCAAAACACCCATATTTCAAGTATGGGTATTTCGCTGATAACCGGGAGGCCGGCAAGTTAGATGACTATTCGCGAAGCCGCGGTGGCAGGCCTGTTTTACGACGCGGACGCTCGCCGGCTGAGCAGGCACATCAATAACCTGATGGGCGCGATCACTGTGATACCGCGCGCAAGACCGAAGGCCCTTATCGTACCGCACGCGGGCTACGCCTATTCGGGGCATACCGCTGCCGAAGCCTACCAATGCCTGCGGCCGCTTAGGGATCTCATAACGCGGGTCGTGGTGCTCGGGCCTGCGCACCGGGTTTACCTGCAGGGTATGGCTGTACCGTCCGTGGATGCCTTTGGCACCCCGCTTGGGGAGGTGCCGCTAGACCGGTCTTCCATTGCGTCTATCAGCGATTTGCCCGGTGTCTGTGTGTCGGATGAGGCGCACCGGGAAGAGCACAGTCTGGAGGTCCAGTTACCGTTTCTGCAAACCGTTCTCGCCCGTTTTTCGCTGGTTCCGATCGTGGTTGGCGACTGCGCGCCGGACCGGGTAGCCGCCGTCGTCGACAGCCTGTGGGGGGGAGAGGAGACCCTGATAGTGATCAGCAGCGACCTCTCACATTTCCACGGTTACGAGGAGGCCGGCATTCTGGACGCGCGGACCTGTGACCGGGTGGTGGCCAGGGACAGCGGACTGACCGGCGAGGACGCCTGCGGCGCCCGCGCGATCAATGGCTTCATGCGCAGCCGGCACAGCCGCCAGTTGGCGGTGGAGTTACTCGACCTGTGCAATTCCGGCGATACCGCGGGCGAAAAATCCCGGGTGGTGGGCTATGGCGCTTTTGTGCTGCATTGACCTGACCAAATCCGAGCGAACGCAGTTGCTGGCGATTGCCCGGGACACTATTGCTCGGGGCACTAAAGCCCCGGGCAGCAGACACGCTGGTCTGCGGGTAGAACCAGGCAGTGTGCAGGAGCCTGCGGCTCTGTCGCGGGCCCTGTGGGTAGAGCGCGGGGTTTTTGTCACTCTGACCCGGCACACCGCATTGCGGGGCTGTATCGGCAATATCGAAGCGGACACGCCACTTGCGACGGCGGTTGCAGACTCCGCCTATGGTGCAGCATTCCTGGATCCACGCTTCCCACAACTGCGCGTGGCGGAACTGGCAGCGACCACCATCGAGATTTCGGTCTTGACGCCGATGGAACCGCTGGCTGTCGGCAGTCGGGCAGCATTGATCTCCACGCTACAACCGGGTGTGGACGGACTGCTGTTGCAGGACGGGCGGCATCGCTCAACCTTTTTGCCCACGGTCTGGGAACAGCTGCCCGATCCTGATGAGTTTCTGGATCAACTGTTGGCCAAGGCCGACCTGCCTCTCGATCACTGGTCGTCTTCCCTGCAGGTCCACCGCTACCAGACGGTGAGCTTCGACGATTCAGGGCATCAGGAGATTCCGGGCCGCTAAGCGGGCGAAAGCCGCGGTGAGGCTGTGTCCACGCGGCGGCGTTAATCGTCCCGCGCTTGCTTCAGGTTTTTGTAGACTTCTACACCCTTCTCCCGCTGCAATTGTATGACATCGATTTTCTGCTGCAGCTTGCGGCGTTCCTGCTCGGCGTCGGCGGATTCCAGCTTGTCTTTCAGTTCGTCCTGTCGCTTCTTGAGCGACTTCAGCACCTTGCGCAGCTGTTTCACTTGCGCCTGATCTGCATTCTCGTTCAGGCCCATGAGTGAGTTGAGTTTCTGGAGCAACTTTTTGCTTTTCATCGATTCAGCTCCTAATCCTGTGGATCGGCCCCACCGTCCATGCTGCGGGCGATATCGGCGATCTCATCGAGTTGCAGTGACAACTTTTCACTGAGGGTGTCGCCGGCGGGCAGCACAGCCCGGCTGACGGCCTCTGTCACGTTCAGCATGTGGTCTATCAGTTCCCGGGTGTAGATACCATCATTGATCAGCGACGTCGCCATCTGCGACGTGATTCTGCGTTCGCGGATCAATTCGTCTACCCGCGACGCAGCATGTTCCGCGGCATCCACCGCACTGACCCTAATCGGGTCAAGTGACAACAATGTGACAACCGGGTCCTCCGATTCGCGGAGCGCGGCCAGCTCTCTCAGCACTCCGCCTACCCTGATCCGCAGGCGATTGTATTCGCGTCTCAATAGCGGGTTACCGCTGCGCAGGGAGTGCTGCAGGTTGCTGCGAAGGTGTTTGGTGGCCTTGATCGCGGCCACGGTTTCCATATTGGCGACGCGCAGGGCGGCAAAGCTGGCGGCGTCATCAACGCTTGCCCCACCCTGGGCACGACTGATGAACTCGATATTGGCGCTGTAGATATCCTTGATCATGCGCAGGTATTGATCGTCCAGGTCGATGTCGATGAGTTTTACCGGTTTATCGAGCAGGTCCGTCAGGTCGCTGTCGCCCTGCTATCTCGCTGCGGGTCAGGTTGACCCCGTGCGCGACCAGGGTATAGGCGTTGTCGACGAGGTGCAGGGTTTCTTTCAGCACGGCCCGGCAGGCCACCTCAGGCAGTTCCAGCGACGCCTCACTCAGGTAGCGCGGCTGATCCCTTTCCACGTATTTGCTGCGCAGGTGCGTCTCCAGCCAGGTAACCATCCTGGGAATGAACGGCACCATCAGTATCACGCCGAGCAGGTTGAACAGTGTGTGGAACATGGCGAGCTTGAGCGTGTAGTCAGACGCTCCGATGCCTACCCACGCGGCGATATGTTCGACCGCTGCCAGCAACGGCCGGATCATCAGCAGGGCGACCACGCCGGTTACCAGGTTGAAGATCAGGTGAGCCCCCGCCAGGCGTTTACCACTGATGCTGGCGCCGATCGCGGCGACGGCAGCGGTTACCGTGGTACCCACGTTCGCACCGATGGCGAGGGCGAGCGCGTTTTCGTAGGTGAGCTGTCCGGCTGCCAGCGCGGTGATGGTGAGTGTCACCGTGGCGTGGCTGGACTGCATGACCACCGTCGCTACGATGCCGATGAGCGTAAACACCAGCAGCCCGGTCACGCCGGGCAGGGCATAGCGGGTCAGGTCGATGTGCTCGGCGTAGGCGGAGAAACCGTCTTTCATGTAGTGGATGCCGAGGAACAGGAAGCCAACACCCACCAGGATCCAGCCGAAACCCTTGGTCCGCGAAGAGGACTGCATCAGAAACAGTACGCCGAACACCAGCATGGGCATCGCATACGCCGAGATATTGACCTTCAGTCCGAAGCCGGCAACGATCCAGGCGCCCGTGGTGGTGCCGAGGTTGGCGCCAAAGACCACACCGATCCCCTGCGCCAGGCTGATCATTTCGGCACTCAGGAACGAGATGGTGATGACCGATACCAGCGATGACGACTGCGTCAGTGTGGTCGTGACCAGACCGAAGCTGAGACTCTTCCAGAGTGTGTCCGTGCTGGCACGCAACATCCGTTTCAGCGATCCGCCACTGAAAGCCTTGAAACCCTGCTCCATGCACAGCATGCCAAACAGGAACAGGGCCACACCGGCGGCGATATCCTTGAAATTACTGCTGACGAAGAAGCCATAGGCCAGCAGTACGACGGCAGCGGAAAGCAGGAATCTGGCTGGCATCGCTACGGTGCCCCGGCCGGTGCCTCAACGACACCTGCAGTCCCGGCGTGCATCTGGCCGTCGATCAGGCGGCGTATCTGGCTGCGCAATTCGCGGGGAAACTCCTCGACGATGCGGTTATAGGCTGTTTCTCCATACATGCGTCTCAGTGTAGCCGTTGATATCGCAAAATAGTCGATACTGCCCGGAACCGGGTAAACCAGGCAGAGGGCAGTCGCAGCGGTAAGGCGCTCGACGCCGACAACGCGCGGCAGCATCGGAGGTTCTGAATGCCGGTCGCCATCAATCTGGCATGTGAAAGCCCGGGGTCGACTGTGACAGCGCGGTTTCCTCGTCCGTCATGTCTTCCGGGATTCCCTCGAACAGTGGCGATGAGAGATAGCGCTCGCCGGTGTCGGGCAGCATGCACAGAATCACCGATCCCGGGTTCCGCCTTTTCTGCGATCTGCATCGACACCGCAAAGGTGGAGCCGCCGGAAATACCGGTGAAGATGCCCTCGCTGCGAGCGAGCTTGCGCGACCACTCGATCCCGTCCGGCCCGGCGACCGGGATCAGCTCGTCGAAATCCGTGTCTTGTCGATGGCCTCCTGCAGTACGTAGGGAATGAAATCGGGCGTCCAGCCCTGGATCGCGTGGGGTTCCCAGGCCGAATGACTGCCTGCGGGGGAGTGGTCTTCGGTCCGCTCCTGGCGACGCCGCTGCCGAGCAGCTGCGCGTTCGCAGGTTCGGTGAGAATGATCTTCGTATCCGGTCGCTCTTTGCGCAGGACGCGCGCGACGCCCGTGACCGTGCCGCCGGTGCCGTAGCCGGTGACCCAGTAATCCAGGCGCTCGCCGGCGAAGTCGGCAAGAATCTCCGGGCCGGTGGTGTGTTCGTGAATCAGGGCGTTGGCGTCGTCTCGAACTGGCCGGCCAGGAACCAGCCATTGGCCTCGGCCAGTTCCTTCGCCTTCTGGTACATGCCGAAGCCTTTCTCGGCGCGCGGTGTCAGTACGACTTTGGCGCCGAGAAAGCGCATCAGCTTGCGGCGCTCGATGGAGAAGCTGTCTGCCATGGTGACGACCAGGGGATAGCCCTTGGCGGCACAGACCATGGCGAGACCGATGCCCGTGTTGCCGCTGGTCGCTTCGACCACGGTTTGTCCCGGCTGTGAGCGCGCCGCTGCGCTCGGCCTCTTCGATGATGCTGACCGCCAGTCGGTCCTTCACCGACCCGGCCGGGTTGAAGAACTCGGCTTTGACGTAGAGGCGCACGTGGTCGGGCGCCAGTGTATTGATGCGGACGCAGGGCGTGTCGCCGATCGTGTCGAGGATACTGTCGTAAAGACGGCCGCGACCGCCGGTAGTGCGTGGGCTTGTTGTCATTGTCTTTGCCTCCTGGTGGGGATTAGGTCGATGGCGCAGTCGCCGGCAGCTCGCCGCGCCCTCTGCAGCACACACTATCCCCGACGACTGGCAACTGGCAACCCCCGGCGCAAGCGGTCGCGGGATAAACCCGCGCCCGGCTCGCCGGGCTCATAGATGGGATAGGGGCAAGAAATCGCTGCCGATAATAGAGGCGGGAGAACGCGATAGAAGGATTGCGCTGAGTGTCACAGCATCGGAACGCTTCACAACGTGGTGGTAGCGGAGGCGATAGACTCAGTGGCTGGCCGGATGGCGGGGCAACAGGCGCCCCAGCGTTTCCAGCATCCGGGCGAGGTCCGCAGGCTCCGAGAGGCGGTGCTCGCCGTCTTTCACCAGCTGTAATTCGACATCGTCGCTTTGCAGGCGCTCCATCAGTTTGAGGGAGGTCTGCCAGGGGATATCCGGGTCAGCCGTGCCGTGAATCAGTCGGGTCGGTGCCCTGATCGGCAGCGGTTGGTGTAGAAGCAGATGTTGTTCCGCCTCTTCCAGCAGGTGGCGCTGCACTGTCTGCGGGGAATCACCGTAACGGTTTTCGAGCTCGCAGAAGCCCTCACGCTCGAGTTGCTCGCTCTGGGCTGTCGTCAAACGCTGATCCTGCATGTAACGGGTGAAGTCAGGTGCGGCGGCGACGCCGAGCAGGCCGTGTATCCGCGCGGGCCTCGCGAGCGCAAGCAGCAGCATGATCCACGCGCCCATCGAAGAACCCACGATGACCTGTGTTCCCTCACAGACCTGGTCCAGCACTGCCAGCGCGTCGTCGCGCCAGGCGCCCAGGGTGCCGTCGTCGAAGCTGCCGGAAGATTCACCGTGGCCGCCGTAGTCGAATCGGGTGTATTGTCGTCCCTGCTGCCGGCACCAGGCGTCCAGTGCGAGGGCCTTGGTGCCACCCATGTCCGAGCGGAACCCGGGGCAGAACAACACGCCGGGGTCGGCGCCTGAGCGATGATGGCAGGCGATAGTGGCGCCCGAGGGGGAGGTGAGGGTTTTCATGGGACGGTGCCAGGCCTGTTCTACGGGCTGGCGCAGGGGCCATCCTCGGGGGGACGGCCCGGCCAGTCAGCCAGGTCACCCTGGTCTGCGACAGGCGAGTACCACGCCTCGCTGCCGGGCTGGCAATACCAGTGGCTGCTGCGGCGGAAGTAAAACTCCCAGGACGCCTCGCGCCGCTGCACCAGTGGAATCATGTAAACCACCTGCAGGCTCTCGATGGCCCGCGCCATCCTGAGGGGGCCGAAGTCTACCGGGTCCAGCCCCATGGCAGCCACCAATGCGGCAACGGCCTCCTTGGCGGCCCGATCATCCGACGCCAGGGGAACCGATACCGGACCCTCGAACGCTTCGGGGTCATCGATGACCTGTGCGCCCACCGTGGCCCAGGCCTTCACCACGCGCGCTCTAGGGTTGTAACCCTGGATGACTTCGGCGCTGGAGGTGTCCACCAGCTTCTGTGGATAGCCGTCCGCTCCCTGTGTGAAGGGCCCGGTGATATCGACGACCACCTTGCCGCTGAGATCGCCCAGGTTCTGCGCGAGTTCCCCCATCGGCGGCCACGGCACTGCGGCAATGACAATCTCGCCCTGCTTTGCCGCTTCCCGTTGCGTGGTGACGGTGGCATTGGGCCCGCTGAGCTTTACCAGCGCCTGCGCTTTCTCGCTTTCCGGTTTGCGTGAGCCGTACACCACCGCGTGGCCCAGCCCTGCCAACCGCACTCCCAGGGAACCTCCCATGTCGCCGGTGCCGATGATGGCGATGGTCGGTCGGGTGTCGGCGGTGACGCCCTGGGAAACAACCAATGACGATAACGCAAACAGGAAGAGCAGGGCGCGGATCATGTGCATCACCAGAATCGTGTGGCCAGCCGGTATCCTGACACGCCGGGATGCTTCACACCAGAACTCATGTTCCCGTACCCCAGCGGTCTTGGCGCCTTCGGGAGCTCATTTTGTTGGCCGCATGTCCACCCATCAGAATCCTGGTGCCTTATCAAATTGCGGCCATCGCGTAGCACGACGTCCGGTTCAGTAGCGCTTCGGGACGTGTAAGTCCTGCGGCAGCACCTCACGCTCGTATTCCGGGTTGAAGACGCGATCCGGTAGCGTGATCGACTCGCCGGGAACGTCCTCGTAGGGAATCTGGTCGAGCAGGTGATGGATACAATTCAGGCGCGCCCGCCGCTTGTCGTTGCCCTCTACGATGTACCACGGCGCTTCCGCAATATTGGTGCGATTGAAGGTCTCCTCCTTGGCCTTGGTGTAGTGTTCCCAGCGTACCCTGGACTCCAGGTCCATCGGGCTCAGCTTCCATTGTTTCAGGGGGTCGTGGATGCGCATCAGGAAGCGCAGCTGCTGCTCTTCGTCGGTGATGGAAAACCAGTACTTGACCAGCCTGATGCCGGATCTGACCAGCATGCGCTCGAATTCAGGGACGTCCCGGAAGAACTCCTCGACCTGTGCAGGCGTGGCGAACCCCATCACTTTCTCCACCCCGACCGGTTGTACCAGGAGCGGTCGAAGAGCACGATCTCGCCACCTGCGGGAAGGTGCGGCACGTAACGCTGGAAGTACCACTGGGACTGTTCGCGCTCCGTGGGCTTCTTCAGCGCCACCACCCGACAGACCCGCGGATTGAGGCGCTGGGTGATGCGCTTGATCGCGCCGCCCTTGCCGGCGGAATCACGCCCCTCGAAAATGACGAGGATCTTTTCTCCCGTATGCTGTACCCAGTCCTGCAGCTTGATCAGCTCGGACTGGAGGGTCAGCAGCGACTTAAAGTACGCGTGGCGGTCAATGGTGTCGGGGTGCTTGCGCTTGTAGATCTTGCGCAGTTCCATGGACAGGGCGGGCTCCGAGATTTCGAGCTCGTAGTCCTCGTCGATCGACTCCTCCAGCTCGGCCCGTAGCCAGTCCATCCCCTCGTACTTATCGTCATTGCTGCTCATCTTTTGCCTCCTCGCGGGTGATGGGTTGTATCGGCGTGATGGTAGACGGAGAAAAAGCGAATAACGCGCCAGATACCGTAATACTTGATAGTTGCGGGCCGTCGAATCGGTGGGACATGGCGGCTGGAGCCTCCCGATTCACACGGATGTCTACCTGGCGTCCAAGCCAGGAACCAGGCGCGGTGGAAGCTGCGCCCAGGTTGGAGAACGAAATTGCCACAGTGGCCAGCATGGTGCTACCCCCTACGACTGGAGCTCGGGTATTCTCACGGATCATGCCCTGGTATCCGCAAAGGCATGGATAAAAGCGGGTCGCTTGGATAGACGCGACAGATAATTCCGAAACAATGCGTCCTGGCAAAGCGTATAGGCTCTAGCCCATGTAACGTTGTGCCCGATAACAATATCGGCACCGGAGAACGTATTGCCGCAGATATAATCTGACTGTTCCAGCCGGCGCATCAGCTGAGGCTCCACTTCTTCAGAAAATTTTTGCCGATATCGTGCGATGGTCCTGTCATCGGCCTCGTCCGGTGGTAAGAGATTCTCGTGGGTACGAATCTGCCACAACATCATGTCCATCCAGGTGCCGCCGAAGTGTATCATTTGCAGGTAGTCTGCCCTGTCCAGCGACGGCCCTGGCGGTGGGGCCAGCTGTTTTTCCGGAAAGGCGTCAACCAGCCACTCCACCATGGCGACACTCTCCAGCATACGGTGAACGGTGCCATCCTCTTGCGTGAGCTCCAGCAATGGCACAGCGTGGTTAGGGTTGCGTTGCAGGTACTGCTCGGAATACTGGGCTCCTGCAAAGAGTTCTACTTTTTCGACGTCGAAGCCTTCGCCAATTGTCTCGTGCAGCGCCCAGAGGACGCGCGCAGATCGCGTGCCCGGGTAGTGAGACAGTACAATTTTCTGGAATTTCATGCGCTCACCGGTCTGGTAACTAACCCGTTGTCCTGAACAGCAGGGTCCAGCATCGATCCCTGGTTCTCACGCTGCCCACGGTAACAGCCGCTGGTGGCGAGTGCTCCGCTTTCTGCATGCCGTGTCGAAGTATAGAAATTAGTCCCGGGGGTTGTCGACCGAAGAACAATCTGGACACCCACCTGAACAATATGGACACCCACCTCAATAGGAGAACAAAAAGGAAGAAAGAACAAAAAGGACACCCACCTAGACTTTTACCTCCTTCAACGTCGAAAAATTCTGACATCCACGTCAAAATCAACCTGCCTAAGCAGTAACTGAGATTATCTGCTGATTGATTTGCCCAGAGGATCGCTCGATCGCGATGCTACGAGTAAGCTCCCGGCTGTCGACGAAAGCCAATATCACAGTTTGCAACGGTACCGTTGATAGACCCGCTTCAGTAGCCCCAGCGGAGGCAGTCGACTGCGCCCGGTGTCGTTGCAGAAGCTGCGTAACCGGCCCAGATTCCCCACAGCCGCCAGGCTGGCCGCCTGCACGTCTATTGAGAGCAACTGCCACTGGTTCGCCGTCAGTGATAACGGCCGGAGAATCGATTCACAGTGTTCCGAGAGTGCGCCACGTTTTCCGTCCGCCGCTGTACGGCCTGTGTCTTCCACCAGCCTGACATAGTCGCAAAGCCGGAAAGGCAACTCGGTCCCGCGGGAGCATGACCCGGGCTTTTCGCCTGAAAACCGCGCCAGCGGTACTTTCTGCCATGCTTCCTGGCCAGCTTTGGCGTTTTTCGTGCTTTCCTCCCGTTTGAGCGTCCGCAAGCGCTGTTGCACCGACGTAAAATCGGACTCTGTCAGCGACGTCGCCAAACCCGCTCTCACCGGATTCAGGTCCACATAGGCCATGCACGCCAGTAGGGCGGCCTCATCCAACAGGGCCTGGCTTTTAAATCGCCCCTCCCAGAATCTGCCGGTGCATTCATCTTCCGCGTTGGCTCGACGGGCAATATGCTCGTTGAGGCAGCGCATGTACCAGCTGATATCGGCAAGGCGCCTGCGCCATACCGCGGCGATCTCTTTCACTGTATCCCTTTGCGCTGGGGAGAGCTCCTCGCCTTGCAGCCACTGCTGCACCAGGATCGGCCCTTTGAATAACTGCGTCCACCGGTGGATCACCTCTTCATCGCTCCAGCTCTGCGCTCGAGACGGCTCGACCCGAATCACCAGATGAAAGTGGTTGCTCATTATTGCGTAGGCGCAGACATCGATCGCAAACACGGCGCCCTGCTGGGCTATTCTATCCAGCACCCATTGCTTGCGATGGTCGAAGTTCTTGCCGGTGTAGGCATCGGTGCCGCAGAGAAACGCCCGCCGCACGCAGCGTGAAATGCAGTGATAGTAGGGCGTGCAGCTCAATGCCACCTGGGCGCGGCGCGGTAGGGTCATGTTCGATCTCGGCGTCTGCTCTCAGTGCTGCAGGATAGAGCCTGAATTCGTCGTTGTCGGCGGATTGGTTGAAAGTGATTTAATTGGGAAGGGTGTCCTACCTAGCACCTTGAATCACGATGGGTATCCTATCTAGCATCTTGTACCTAGCGATGGGTCGAATTAATCGGAGATGCCCTAGCATTTCGCTGAGCAGGATCAGCAACCCTGTTAGAGACTCGAAGGTTGCCGACAAATTTGCCTTACCCGCTGCCCGGAGGGGAGCGCAGCACCAGCCGAGCCGGGAGTGGGCAGTCGAGCATCATACTGACCGGTGTCTCGCGGCGATGGAGCACCCAGATATCGTCGGAAACAAGGTTGCTGACAACCACTTCTATCCTGCCATCTCCATCGATATCTTGGGCGATAACACCCTGCGGGGTGTCATATACGGGCAGGTCGCGCTGGTGCAGCTCGCCGCGCGCATTGACAAGGCTGCCGCGACTGTTGGCGACGAAGATTACTTTGTTCGCGTCCGGGACACTCACAACAAGATCCTTGTCGCCATCACCGTCCAGATCGCCGCTTGCCAGCCCTTTTGCCGCGCCGTCGAGGTCGAACGGGCCCAGCGGTTCTTCGAACAGGTTGAACACCATGGAGGCGCAGTGGCCGCTATCCGTCTCCTCTTCGCAGTAACCGGTAAAAACGCCCGTGTTCATAAAAATCCTCAGACCATCGTTGCCCGCGATGACGAGGTCTGGGAAAGCATCGTCATTGATACGGGTTGCGACCAGTGCCTTGCCCCTCATCTGCGCGTTAAAGAAGAAGAACGGCCAATCCGCGAGACTTGTTTCACCGCCGGACTCGGACGGATTTTTTACGCAGGTTACCCGTTGTGTCAGGGTCGATAAGGTGCAGAAATCGTTGTCGCCGTCGTCGTCAAAGTCGGCGATCACAAACTTGCCCGGATCCTGCATGGTGCTGGTTCGCAGGTGCTCAGGGCTGGTGAAACCCCCATCGTCAAACAAGGTCATCATGCTGTTAACATCACCGGCACCCGAAACCCCGGAACTCGTCAATATATCTGGCCCTGTTCCTATCATCGAGGCAGCACCCACGCACATCGCGTTGCGGTCCAGATAAGGGTCGTCGGAAAGGGGGTGATCAGCACGGGAAAAATCGAGCCCTTCACCCGCATTGGTCAGTGCGGTAACCGCTGACACTTCGGTGGTTTCGTGGCCGACCAGAATATCCTGTATACCGTCACCGTTCAGGTCGGCCAGGGTAAGGCAGGCTGGAGAGTTGCCGACTTCCGGTTCGGCGATCGAGGAGAAGCGACGCTCCCGATTTTGTGCAAGCACCGAGACCGTTGCCCCGAGCTGGTTGAGTACGACGAGTTCGAGCCGCCCACCGACGTTCATGTTGCCGATGGCGATATCGAAAGGCCCCTCTCCAACAGAGTATGGCCCCCGCGGTATGTAGCCCGCCCAGTCGTAGGCATCGTCGATGTTGTTGCCGTTGCAGTCATCCGCGCCGTCAGGCAGCGCTGGTAGATCGAGTATGCCTGCCCGGACAGTGTCGTAGGGGATGAAGACATCGTAGTCGATTGCCGCCACATGGCCTCGCTCCTCAGGTGGCACGGGAGAGCACCCGTGCAAAGCGAAAAAAGCTGCGAGCGCAGCAACTTGAAATGGCGCGAATATCTGCCTGATGGCCATGGTTTTTCCTCCTGATACTGACGCAGTAACCGATAGAATTTGCGCATAGATACAACTGCAGACAACTGTTTGTAATAGGGAATACCTACCTCGCATCTCGGCGACCCAGTCGTATCTCTTTAATCAACTACAATTTCAGGCTAGCAAACGCGCTCGAACGTAGGCTTGATTATTGTCAAGATTCCTTTCGAGATCGTTGTCGGAATTCAGGCTGGCCCGGTACCGAAGTGGTGTCAGGCTCGAGACGGCCTGCGCCGTGCTGTCAGGAAGACGAGGGCAGCAATATGGTGTGTTCTCAATGGCTTGAAGACTCCGTTGGCAATACCGCCTCTTTTGCAGGCGCGGAGTCCTATATTTCAGTCATTGCGGACGCCGGTCTCGGCCTCAGGCTGACTCGCCATGGAATGACTAGTTTCAATGAACCCATCCCCGTATCCTATGAAATCGGCGAAAGCTATCAGGTGATAATCGGTGCGGGGCGTGGCGGGATGCCTGGCTGTCGAGATGCTTTTAGCAGCTGCACGGCAGCTGTCGATCAGCCTTTTGGGGAAGCTCTGACTAATTCGGTTTTTCATTTAGAATACCCAGCATCGTCAGTTCAGAGAGCGCTTCATGCGTCAGGACACCTTAGCCGGACGCGGCTTCGAGAACTACCGTAAAAAACTGCCTAGGAACAGATTCTTGCGGAGGTTGAGCGAATATTCCTTTTAAAGTGCAGGGCGCGTAGCGCTAGCGGGTGTTATGGCTATAGTGAATCGCTGTGAGTTCAGACTACGATGCCAGGTCTTCAAGTAGCAACACAGAGAGCGAGAAGCGAGAATGCCTGAGGTCCTCATTGCCTATTCAACTACTGATGGCCATACCCGGGAAATATGCCACCGCATGGGGGAGGTCATCGAGGAACACGGTCACCGGGTAACGCAGGTCGCCCTGGGTGACGATCCCGATATTGATTTACAAGGCTTCGATAAGATTGTGGTTGGAGCAAGCATCCGCTATGGCAAGCACCATCCGCGGGTTTACCGGTTTATCGAGCAACACCAGCACATCCTCGACAGCAAGCCCAACGCGTTCTTCTCGGTCAATGTGGTGGCGCGCAAGCCCGAGAAGAGAACTGCGGACACCAATCCCTACCTGCGCAAGTTCCTGACCCAGATTACATGGCGCCCGCAGCAGCTGGCGGTGTTCGCCGGTAAGATTGACTACCCCAGATACCGTTTCTGGGACCGACAGATGATCCGGTTTATTATGTGGATGACCAAAGGACCGACCGATCCCCAAGCAACGGTAGAGTTCACCGACTGGGATCAGGTAGCGGCATTCGGGCAGCTGGTTGCCAGGATGTAAGCCGCTATTTTGTCGCCTCCTGGATAAAAATGGTCAAGAGCAAGCGAAGAACAAGCAGGGGAACAAAGACAGGACACCCACCTAAACATGCTAATTCCCTAATTTTTCCGCTGTGCATTTGTCGGGGAGAAGTGTTTACAAGTTCCGTGGGAGGCAACGGCAGATCGCTCCCGGTGTTGCAACTGGCGGAATTTCCAGCGCCGCTGTCGCCACAGGCTTTGGTGGCATATTTCCTGAAGCTGGCAGCGTTGTCGTTCTCTCAAATATCTCGCGTGGCGAGCTGTACGGCGGGTTTGTGGATGTGCTGGGCCCAGCCATGGATCACATCATTATCGCTCCAATGCTTTACGCGAGACGGCTCTACCCGAATCACCAGGTGAAAGAGGTTACTCATGATTGCGTAGGCGCAAACATCGATGGCAAAGACGGCGCATTGTTGTGCAATTCTATCCAGCACTCATTGCTTGCGATGATCGAAGTCTATGTCGGTGTAGGCATCGGTTCTACAGATAAACGTCCGACGGGTGCACAGAGAAATGCAGTGATAATAGGGTGTGCAGTTCAGTGCCACCTGGGCGCGGCGCGGCAGGGTCATGTTCGATCTCGGCATCTGGCCTCAACATAGCAGAACACAGCCTGAGATCGTCCTTGTCAGCGAGTTGACAAAATGTGATTGAACTACGGTGGGTGTCCTCCCTAGTACTCCCTAGTAATTTATCCCTCAGGGTCACGCGGGTGGAGTAGCGGCAATTTTTCGCCGTACGGACCGCCATCTTGCAGGCGTCTCGCCACTCCAGCGCTTGAAGGCGCGGATGAATGAGCGGGCATCTGTGTATTGAAGGCGTAATGCAATGGCGTTGATTTTAAGCTCTGAGTCGGTCAGCAACTGTTTTGCGACTTCGAAACGGACGCCGTCCAACAACTTCCTGTAAGAGGTTTGGCTCTCGATTAGTTTTCGCCGCAACTTCCGCGGGTGCATATCCAACTGCGCCGCCACATATTCCTCGCTTACAGTCGTACCGAGCAGATCTGTCGAAATTATACTTCGCACCATGGCGGCCAGACTATCGGTGTTCTGGTCAAGCTGAGACTCCAGTTCCTTTTTCACCAACCTGTAAATACCTGCATTAAATGCCGGCAAAGGCCTGTCCAGCCACGATTTACTAAACAATAGCGCGTTATATTCGGCATCAAAACGTAATCGAGCCGTGAAGAACTTACGGTAGGGTTCGACTGATTCCGGTTGACTGTGCATAGACCAGACCTCTCGTGGATTCCATTCAACCCCGCACAGCTCTCGCATAAGGTTGCGCATAAAAACAATCGCGCCATCGCTCAACTGACGGTTTGGTTCACCGTCACTTTCCAAAATGTGATAACCAAACACTGCGAGGTCCTCGTACTGTCGCAGGCTTGCTGACCCACTCCGGGTATGAAAGCGGAAGTACGTCAGAAGGTTTTGCAGCGCAGAACCCACGTCAGGGGAACTTCTAATCAGCAGTCCCAGGGCTCCGAGTGAGTCAAGGCCAGAGTGTTCTGCGGCTATCAAACCAAAATGTTGACACCCCGTAGCGTTGGCACAGTGGGTCAGTACGCGGTTTCGCAGTGAATAGGAAACAAGGTTATCCGGGTTGCTGAACAGTTTCAGGTCGAAATTTATTTCCGACAGGACTTGTCTTGGATTCAAGCCAAAGCTGCGGAGCACGTGTGGGACGGTCGAGATAGTGCCGACCCGTATCGTACCCCCCATGTAAGGGCGGTTGGACGCAGATGGGGCTGGTGCGGAAGGGTCAGTCATTTTTTGTACATCATGATATACCTCAATTAGTTTAGGGGTTTATGACCTAAAAAGTCCATTTTTCGTCCTAAAAAGAAACTCTCTACACCATGTTGGCTAATAGACTGTTTCTAACCGGCCGGTCCTTTGACCGAGTGATGTAATTCGGTCTGCGATGTGTGAGGTGATGCCAATGCCGAATGCCTGCCTACCGGTTTTTCTGTCTGCTGATACCGGCAGCTTTGGAGTTAGACGAGTGAAACGACTGTGTTGGTCCGTCAGTGGGGCATTGATGCTTGCCGCGCAACCGAGCGCCGGTGACTCAGGAATGACCTCTGTGACTTGCACGTCATCTCCCGGTACCCGCGAGCACTGTGCCGCGAACACCTCAGCCGGCATTCTGCTGAAGCAGTCCGTTGGCGCTGGAAGCTGCCTGCTCGGCAAGACATGGGGGTACGATGACGCCGGGGTCTGGGTACTGGATGGCTGTGGCGCTGAATTTATTGTCACGGCGCCCGCAGAAGGAATCCCGGTCGCGGGAACGGGCAGCCCGCATTCGCTGGAAGTGACCACCACCCCTGTCGTCGCGCATGTACTGTCTGAACCGGTAGTGGCCCCGGACGACACCCTCGAGGCTGCCACGCCCAGTAACGAAACCTGGGGGTACCTCGACCCGGGAAAGGGTTTTCTTCTTGGCAAGAGCGATCTCGGGGAGCTGTCCCTGAGTGGCTATGCGCTGGTGCGTTACCTGAACCAGAACGATGACGATGGCGAGTTCACGGACCACCAGGGCAATGTCCGACCGGTAGACGGTCGAGAGGACATCTACGCCCACAGGGCGCTGGTCTGGCTGAACGGTTGGCTGGGTGATCCGAAACTGCGCTATACGCTTGCCTGGTGGACCGTTACGGCCACGGATCAGGACGCCTTGTTCGGCAACATCGGTTACCAGTTCGACAAGAGTTTTAATCTTTATGCCGGTATCTTCGGTAATCCTGGTTCACGTTCGATGCAGGGTTCGCATCCTTACTGGCTCGGGAATGATCGGGTCATGGCCGATGAGTTCTTTCGACCTTTCTTCACCCAGGGTGTGTTTGCCAACGGCAACATCGGCCCCGGCCTTTGGTATAGCGCATCCATGGGTAACAGCTCCAGTACTCTTGGCAATACCGCGCTGCAACTGGATCGCGAATTCACTTACGGCGGCTCGGTCTGGTGGATGCCGACGACAAAGGAATTTGGACCTCGCGGTGCTTACGGTGATTGGGAATATCACGAGGAACTGGCCACCCGGTTCGGCATATCCGCGGTCTACAGCCCGGAAGAGCGCTATACCGGCATAGACTCCGCGCCCGGAAACACTGCACTCCGCCTTGCTGACAGCGTCAACCTGTTTGAAACCGGCGCACTGGCACCGGGCGTGACCGTGACCGATGCCGATTACCGGATTCTTTCGCTTGACGCGGGCATGAAATACAAGGGGGTCTTTCTCCAGGCTGAGTTCTTCCAACGCTGGCTGGACGGCTTCAAGGCAAACGGGGAGCTGCCCGCTGACGAGATCAAGGACAATGGTTTCTACCTGCAGGCAGCCTTTTACCCCATACCGAGAGTGGTTGAAGTCTACGGTGCCACGTCGCAGATTTTTGCTGACAGTGACCTGGGTTTCAAGGACAGCTCAGAGTACATCCTGGGTATGAATTACTACCCATTCAATACCCGCAATCACCGTCTCAACCTGCAGTACATCCACGTCAACCGATCCCCGGTCAGCAGCACGTTCGG
The DNA here is from genome assembly GCA_963840725.1 of uncultured Gammaproteobacteria bacterium. GTDB lineage: Bacteria > Pseudomonadota > Gammaproteobacteria > Pseudomonadales > Halieaceae > CAVWDU01. The sequence goes on from CAWIZY010000009.1 coordinate 414,784, forward strand.
TTATTACGTGGGCGGCCAGACAGGCGATACGTTCGCCGCGGCTTTTTCAATATTTTTCTAGCGTCATAGGCGCAGGCAGAGGAGAAGATCCATGAAAAATAGCCAGTCGGGTTTTCCACGGCCCGGAATAATCCGGTATGGCGCTGTCGGATTCCTTTGCGCGACAGGGATACTTCTGTCGCCGGGAACCGTGTTCGCTGAAGCGGCCGCGAGCGCGGCGTCTCCCGTCCCGCCCGATGCGATGTTCCATGACTCACATTTCCACCTGACCAACTATGTTCAGGAAGGTACCCGCATGTCTGACCTGGTAGACATGATGGGCGATACCATTGGCCGTTCTACCGTCTTCGGCCTCCCGCTGCAGCAAATGTGGTCTTACCACAACACGGGAGAGTTCGCCCCAGCCTACTACCTGCAGACGGACGCGCCCCTCTACTACTACTCGTTTACCGACGCCCATATTGCCAAAGAGTTTCTGGACCTGGCACCGCAACAGCAGGAGCGGCTCGATCCGATGATAACGGGCTTCAATCCGGCTGATATGTATGCAGCGGATCACATCCGCCGTGTGCTGACCACATTTCCCGGCGTGTTCTCCGGAATTGGGGAATTTACTATCCACAAGGAATTTGTCTCCGCGAAGATCGCCGGCGAGGTGGCCAGCCTTACCAATCCTGCCCTCGATCGTATCCTGGACTTTGCCGGTGAGACAGGACTGGTCGTGCTATTGCACAATGACATAGACATGCCGTTTCCCAAATCGGGTCAGGAGCCTTACATGCTGGCCCAGATGAAGGAACTCTTCGTGCGCCATCCTGAAGCCACGATCATCTGGGCGCATATTGGCGTTGGCCGCGTGGTCAGGCCGGTTGCCGCACAGGCCGCCATCGTGGAAAAGATCTGCACGGACCCGACGCTAAGCCACGTCTACCTGGATATCTCGTGGGATGAGGTTGCCAAGTATGCCACCAAGTCCCCGGAGTCGACTCGTCGCATGGCAGACATGATCAACCGGTATCCCGAACGGTTCCTTTTCGGCAGCGATGTGGTTGCGCCTCCGTCGGCGCAACCGATGGTTGCTGTATTTGAGGCCTACGCGCCCGTCTGGGCGTTACTGACACCCGAGGCAAGACACCTGGTATCCAAAGGGAATTATGAACGCATCTTCGATCGGGCCCAAAGTAAAGTCAGGGCCTGGGAGAAGTCCAACCTGCCATAAACGGAGTGCAAAATGAGCATACCAATCGCTCCACATCTGATTAATCGAGTCCGAATGACGCCAAAATACCCTGGAACGAGACTGTCGCTGATCACTATTGCCGTGGCGCTGGCTCTGCCGTTGCAGGTCAGGGGCGTGGCTGCAGATGAGGCCACGCCATCACTGGACGAACTGTGGCGTATTGTCCAGCAGCAACAGGCCGAGATAGAAGCACTTAAGAACGAGAACGGCCGGCTGCGTAATCAGGTCGTCGAGGAGTCGCCTAACGCGACGCCATCGGCGGTAACCGAAGTAGCGATAGAAGAAGCAGCAGGGAGTGCGTCAAGTACGCGCATCGATCTCTATGGACACGCCATGCTCGATATGGGCTACCAGAGCAAGCAAAGTGACCCGGACTGGTTTGATGTAATGCGACCCACCAAGCTTCCATCGGAGAAAGACGAATTTGGGGATGACGGTGCGTTCTATGCCAGCGTGAGGCAGAGCCGCCTGGGCGTAAAGAGCTTTACACCCACGCCGCTGGGTGAGCTTAAGACTACCTTCGAATTTGAACTGTTCGGGGTAGGTAGTGACGCCGGGCAGACCACATTTCGTTTACGTCATGCCTGGGGCGAACTGGGCCAGTTCGGCGCGGGGCAGACCTGGAGCACGTTCATGGATATCGACGTGTTCCCGAATTCAGTGGAGTACTGGGGCCCCAATGGCATGGTGTTCTATCGCAATATCCAGGCCCGCTGGACGCCCTGGTCAGACGGGGATTCACGCTTCGCAATTTCACTGGAAAAGCCCGGTGCCAGTGGCGATGAAAGCAAGTTCGCAGACCGTGTGGAGCTTGATGGTGTATCGGGTAACTTCGAGTTACCCGACCTCGCGGCACACCTGCGCCTGTCCCAGGACTGGGGCCATGTTCAGCTTGCGGGCATTCTGCGCAAAATCGAGTGGACCGATCGCAACAACGACGAGTTTGATCTTGAGCGGTAGCGATACCGGCTGGGGTTTGAACCTGAGCGGCAACTACCGAATCGGGCCACACGTATTTCGGGGTTCCGTGGTCTATGGGGAGGGTGTCCAGAACTATATGAACGATGCGACCGCGGACATCGGCGTGGCGGAGAACTTTGACAATTCACGCCGACCCATCAACGGCGAGGCCATTCCAATGCTCGGTATCGTGGCTTTCCTGGACCTGAACTGGAATGACAAGTGGACCAGCACTGTCGGGTATTCCATGCTCGATAACGACCTCCCCGACGGTCAGGCGCCGAATGCTTTCGAAAAAGGCCAATATGCCCTGGCCAATTTGCTCTACCACCCCGTGCCCAACGTTTTCTACGGATTAGAATTGCAATGGGCCAAGCGCGAGAACTTTACCGACGGCTTCAGCTCAGACGATGTCCGCTTGCAATTCTCAGCCAAGTACAACTTTAGCCAATCTTTTGGAGGCAACTGAAATGAAACGTATAAAAAGTAGAAGGTTCGAATTGGGCTTTGCATTACTCTTTTTGTTTGGCAGCCTATTCGTGGCGCAAGCGCAAGCCCTTGAGCCTACGTGAAATCCAGACCGCACTGGATGCAGCGTATAACAAGTATAAGGGGTTGCAGGAAGGTGCTGTGGCGGATTATATCCCGGCATTGGCCAAAGTTGATCCCAATGTATTTGGTATCGCACTGGTGACACCCGACGGCAAAACCTACACCGCCGGAGACCTGAAGACAGTAGTGTCGATCCAGTCTATCTCCAAGGTATTCACCATGGCTTTGGTGATCGAGCAATCCGGTATCGAATCAATTTTCGACAATATGGGTGTTGATGCGACGGGTCAGGTGTTCAATTCCATCGTCGCGATAGAGCAGTACAAGGGTTCAGAAATGAACCCGCTGGTAAACCCCGGCGCTATTGCTGCCACTGGCATGGTCACGGGCGGTAGCTCTAAGAAGATTTGGTCCCGTATCCTGGCTTACTACAGCGATTTCGCCGGCCGTAAGCTGGGCGTGCTGGAAGATGTGTATGAGTCCGAGGCAGCCACCAATCAGCGCAACCAGGCTCTAGCGATGCTTATGGGGGCCTATGGGCGCATCGAAGGTGATCCGCTGCAAGCGACCGACATTTATACCCGGCAGTGTTCGGTGGGCGTGAATGCGAAGGATCTCGCCATGATGGCGGCTACGTTGGCCAATGGCGGCAAGAATCCGGTATCTGGCAAGCAACTGGTCTCGCCCGAGAACGTTCCCGAGGTGCTTGCAGTCATGGCAACCGCGGGGCTGTATGATGATTCCGGCAAGTGGCTCTATCGCACGGGTCTGCCGGCGAAAAGTGGGGTCGGCGGCGGCCTGCTGGCGGTATCGCCCGGGAAGTTTGGTATCGCCGTGGTTTCACCACCCCTGGATGCTGCCGGCAACAGTGTGCGCGCGCAATTGGCAATTGCTGACATTTCCGCTGCACTGGGTGGAAACCCCTATGCTGCAGTTCCGCATTAGCCGGTATTCTCGATGCTGTTCGCCACTGTATTTGCCATGACTGATGTGGGAGTTGAGTTCGAGCTTGGCGCATTGGGCTCTCGGTGACCCCATCGCCAGTTTCCTCATCAATCGTCACGCCTTAACAACGTAAAAATAGAATCAGCGGACGTGGATGCACTCGAAGGGTGGGACGGTTGAGGTGTCAGTTTGGTAGTGGACGCATGCGGACTTGTGCAATACACGCATGTCAGGATTCCCCCATGAATTCGGAGATGTGAGAACGTGAAACGTCTTTTGGCGCGAGGATTGGCGGTAATAGCGTTCAACCTGATTGCAGGCTGTGTAAACCTGGGTCCTGATTTTGAATCGCCTGAAGTGCAGCTCGCTGAGGGCTGGCTGGATATCGATCAGACCTGGGTCAACAATCAACCCGCAGAACATGCACAATGGTGGACGGTATTCCATGATCCGGTGCTGGACCAGCTCATCGAAACCGCGCGATCCCAGAATCTTACACTCCGCAGCGCCGGAATGCGGGTGCTGCAGGCCAACGCGCAGCTCGGGATAGCCAGCGGCCAGAAGTTTCCGCAGATACAGCAGCTCAGCGGTGCAGCGTCAGCTGTAAACATCAGCGAAAACGGGGCAGATAATGTCGCCCTGCTGGAAAACGACTTCGCTCTCTACAACCTGGATTTTGGTCTGTCCTGGGAGGTGGACTTCTGGGGTCGTTTTCGGCGGATGGTCGAATCGTCTTCGGCTCAGCTTCAGGCGGAAGTTGCCGGTTACGATGCGGTGATGGTCTCTCTCACAGCCGAGGTTGCTCGAGCGTACATCCTGATGCGCTCGTTGCAGACCCGGATTGAGCTTGCCGAAAATAATGTTGTGACTCAGGAGCGGGCGCTGCAGATCGCGAGTGTCAAGAACCGCAACGGACAGGTGACCGAACTAGACGTGCAGCAGGCGCGCACTATTGTTAATCGGACGCGAGCGGCAATTCCCCGTTTGCAGACGAAACAGAACCAGGCGCGCAATGCACTGGGCGTTCTGCTGGGTATCTTGCCCAGCGATCTGGGCCAAATTCTCAAAGGCACAGGGAAGATGCTGACGCCGCCGGCGCAGATCGCCGTTGGCATGCCTCAGGATCTGATCCGCCGACGCCCCGACATCCGCCAGGCTGAGTGGCAACTGGCCGCGCAGAGTGCACAGATAGGCGTTGCGATCACAGAGCTCTATCCGCATTTGCGGCTTGGCGGCTCCATTGGTGTGGCAACGACCGATATCGGCGGCAAGTCAATTGATAACCTGTTTGACCCGGACAGCATCAACAGTGTGTTGTTCGGCGGCTTCACCTGGAATCTGTTCAATTACGGGCGGCTGAAAAACAATATCCGCTTCCAGGACGCCCGCTTTCAGGAAATGCTGCTCGCCTACCAGAATCTGGTGCTAGTGGCTCAGGCCGAGGTGGATCAGGCGATCTTCGCCTACTTGCGAGCTCACACCGAGGCGACTTATCTGGCTGAAAGTGTCGACGCCGCCGAGCGTTCTGTGCAGCTTTCGATGATTCAGTATCGTGAAGGTGCTACCGATTTCGACCAGGTGTTGACCACTTTGACCCAGCAGACGGAACAACAGGATGCGCTGACGGCGAGCAACGGGTCGATTCGGCGAATCTCGTTGCCATGTATAAGGTGCTCGGCGGTGGCTGGGATGTAGAAGGAGAACGTGCAATTGAGGACTACCTCATTGAAGCAGATGAACAGGCGCTGCGTTCGCGCACGAAGTACTGGCGCGGAGCACCTTCCGGAGTAATACAATGATCTGATCTAAATTAAACGGCATCATCAGTCTGGCGGCGGTTTCACTTTTACTCGGTGGCTGTGCGCCTGAAGAGGTCGAGCCTATAGAGCGTATCCGGGCGGTGAAGACTATCGTGGTGACGCGACCTCGCTTCTGCTCAGTTGCGTAAGTTTCCGGGGACGGTGGAACCGGTCGATTCCTCGCAGATCAGTTTCGAGGTGGACGGCGTCATCGCCAGCATCCAGGTGGACGTGGGCGACAAGTTCAGCAAGGGCGATGTGCTCGCGACACTGGACCGCAAGCCCTTCGAACTCAATGTGGAATCCGCTCGGGCAGCGTTATCCAGGGCGAGTGCCCAGCTCGCTGAGAAACAGAGTGCCTATGAGAGAGAGCAGCGGATTCAGGCAGAGGATGCTGGCGCGACCACCGAGAAAGCGGTGGAGCAAGCGAAGGCCGCATACGAGAGCCAGGTGCAGAATGTCAGCTACAGCCAATCGAGGCTTGACCTGGCGGAACGTGACCTTGCGAACACGGAACTGCGTGGACCCTTTGAGGGCACTGTGTCGGCCCGTTACGTGGAACCGTCGGAAGTTGCCGCAAGAGGGCAACATGTGCTCGAGGTCTATGCGGAAGCGGCCATGCAGGTCTCCGTCAGCATACCGGAGCAGATCATTGGGCGGGTGCGCCCGGGACTCGAAGGCCGTGCGACCCTGGCAAACAATCCGGACGAGCCGTATCTGGCGGTGGTCTCCGAGGTGGGGGCTGCAGCGAACAGCGCCAATGCATTCCCGGTGACTGCAGTGATCAGCAATGCGGACGGGGGTGTCCGACCAGGGATGACGGCGGAACTGGAACTGGCGTTTACGGATGATAATCGTCCGTCCGGATATCTTATTCCGCTGGACGCACTGCTGCCCGGAATAGAGCGAGAAGACCGGCACGTCTACCTGTACGACAGCGCCACCTCGACGGTCAGAAAAATGCCGGTGAACAGCGGTGGCATTCAAGGCGATCGGGTGATCGTCACACAGGGGATCGGCAGTGGCGATGTTCTCGTGGTGGCCGGGGTTCCTTTTTTGCGCGATGGACAGGAGGTCAAATTAATGAACACCTCCGATTCCAGCCGCTGATCGGCGGGAGCTGATTGATGGATGGGATCACCCGCTTCAGCCTCGACAACACGCGCCTGACGCTGGTGTTCATCATTCTGGTCATCGTCGCCGGGATCGGACAGTACCTGACGTTTCCACGACAGGAAGATCCGCCAATTCTGATACGGGAAGTGGTAGTTAGTGCCCAGTTCCCGGGCATGAGCCCCGAAGATGTGGAGCAGCTCATTACCCGCCAGATCGAGGCGGAGCTGCGTGCCATGCCGGAGATCGATGACATCTGGTCGGATTCCAAGACCGGCGTCGCGGTGGTGCACGCAGATACGGCAGATCAGTACGAAGATGTGGAAGCGATCTGGCAGAAAGTGCGCAACCGGATGGCCGATCTGGCGCCCGACCTGCCTGTCGGCACCATCGGCCCGGTGGTTAACGACGAATTCGGGCTGGTGGCAGTGTCTACGATTGCCCTCTGGAGCGAAGGCTTCTCCATGGAGGAAATGCGCGAGGCCGCCCGGGATATTCGCGACCACCTGTATGAGCTGGACGGCATTCGTAAGGTCGAGCTGTGGGGGGTGCATGAACGGCGCGTGTTCCTCGAGTACTCGTCGGCCAAGCTTGCTCAGCTCGGCGTCAGTATTCAGGACATCATCCGCACGTTGACGGATCAGAATATCGTTCTGCCCGGTGGACGCTGGGAAGTGTCTGGAAAAGACCTGATCATCGAGCCCAGCGGCAATTTCCGCTCACTCGAAGATATCGAAGACCTGCTGATCGCGGTGCCTGGCACTGAGCAGTCGGTGTATCTCAAGGATCTCCTGAAGGTTCGGACGGGTTACTCGGAACCGGCCAAAGACCTCGCGTTCTTCAACGGTAAACGCGCTATCGTGATCAGTGTATCCATTATCCCCGGCGTCAATGCCGTGGATTTCGGTGAGCGATTGACCGCTAAGGTTGAGGCGCTGGAAGCCGATCTGCCCATCGGCCTGGTGCTGGATTTTGCGACCTTTCAGCCGGACCTGGTGGAAGCCGCGGTTGGCGGTGCCATGCTCAATGTTTATCAGACTCTGATCATCGTGTTGGTTGTGGTGATTGCCTTTCTCGGGCTCCGGACGGGGCTGATAGTTGGTTCATTCGTCCCAATGACCATGCTGATGGGGCTGATCATCATGCGAATGGTCGGGATCGAACTGGAAAGAATTTCGATCGCATCCACGATAATTGCGCTTGGCATGCTGGTAGACAACGGCATTGTCACAGCAGAAGAAATCCGTAATCGGCTGTATGCCGGGGAGGACCGACGGGATGCGTGCCTGAATACCGCCTCGTCTCTGTCGATCCCTCTGCTGACTTCTTCGCTGACTACGATCCTGGCGTTCATGCCTATCTATCTGCTGACCGGCGACGTGGGCGAGTATGCGTTCTCGCTACCGGTGGTCATCATTATTCTGTTGCTGAGTTCGTGGTTCCTTTCCATGTACCTGACGCCTTATATGTGTTTCTGGTTCATGAAGGGTCCGGAAGAGGGTAAAAATCAGGCGGCGCAAGGGGGTGAATCCTATAACAGGGGAATCTACGCGGCGTATCGGCGTCTGCTGGTCACGCTTATCGATCATCGAAAACTTGTGCTCGCTGGCGTCGCACTCGTGCTCGTGGGAGGGGGCTTTCTCGGGCTCCATGCTGGTGCGCGAAATGTTCGGGCACAGTGATCGGAACCAGTTTCTTATCTATCTTGACCTTCCTGCCGGTCATAACATCGAAGCCACGGAGTCCGTTGTTGAGCGGATGACCGCGTGGCTGGCGGACGAAGAGGCCAACCCGGACATCACCGGATCGATTGCTTATGTGGGCACCGGTGGCCCGCGTTTCGTGCTGGTGCTGGCGCCGTTCGACCCCGATCCGCATCGGGCGTTTATCATTGCCAATACGGAGACCGGTGAGCAGGTGCCAGAGGCTGCTGAACGGGCACGTCGTTTCATCGCCGAGACGCTCCCGGAGGCGGAAGGTCGCGTCAAAATGATGTGGACGACGGGGCCCGAACCAGGCTTCCTGGAAATTCGACTCTACGGTCCGCAAGCCCCTTACCTCTATCGGAAGGGCCAGGAGTTCACGGAGCGGGTGCGGGCGATCCCAGGCACGCTGGACATCCGCAACAGCTGGGAGAACACTCTGGTGAAAGCGGAAGTTGTGGTCGACCAGACTCAGGCTCGGCGGGTGGGGATCTCTTCCGAAGAAATAGCTAATTCTTTGCAGGCGCACATTAGCGGCATCCGCGCGACCGACTATCGCGAAGGAGATGTGGCAATTCCAATCGTGCTGCAGTCACTCCAGCGGGAACGCTCGGCTGGCAGCGACTTCTACGACATTCGGGTTAACTCGAGGACAATGGGCCGGGATGTGCCTCTGTCGCAGATTGCCAGCATTAAGCCCGCCTGGGAGTACAGTCGCATCGCCCGACGCAATCAGTCGCGGGTGCTGACGGTGGAGCTCAAACACGAAACGTTGAAGGCACAAGAATTGCTGAGCGCAGTAACACCAGAAATACAGGCACTGAATCTGGGTGAAGACTATCGCTGGGAAGTGGGTGGCGAGCTCGAGAAGCAGGGCGAGACTTTGCCAAAGCTGTTCAAGTGGCTGCCGCATTGCGGCCTGCTGATGATGGTGCTGCTGATCTGGCAGTTTAATTCGTTTCGTCGGCCGCTGATAATCACGGTCACACTGCCGCTGGCATTTATCGGTGCATTCATCGGTCTGCTGGTCTTCCAGGCACCCTTCGATTTCTTCGGAATTCTGGGGCTGCTGAGCCTGGCCGGTATCATCATCAACAACGGTATCGTGCTGATCGACCGGATAGACAGCGAACAAAAAGCGGGACGGGATGCATACAACGCTGTGATTGAGGCGACGGTGTCACGCTTCCGGCCAATCTGGATGACTACGATCACGACCATACTCGGGGTGATGCCGCTGATACTCAGTCATGACCCGGTGTTTTATTCACTGGCGCTAATCATTGCCACCGGACTTGCCTTTGCCACCTTGCTGACACTTGGTGTGGTGCCCGTGCTGTACGCTGTGTTTTTCAGGGTGCAGCCGAATGCGGTGCCCGCATGAAGCATCAATCACGACCGACCGGAGCAGGCGTCCGCCTGCCCGGTTTTTTTCCTCTTTAAAACATGGAGCTTAACTGATGAAAATCGTTTTCCGCTTTACCCTGCTTTGCGCCCTTATTCTGCTGCCGATGTCTCAAAGTTGGGCCGGTGATGTACTGGATCGTATTGCCAGGACAAACACGCTCAGAGTAGGGATGACGGGAGCGGCGGCGCCATTCAACTTCCACAATCGTGATGGTGAACTGGTTGGCATGGAAGTCGAGCTGGCGAAGCTGCTCGCCAAGGCAATGGGTGTCGAGCTCAAGATTGTTGAAATGCCCTTTGGTGACCTGCTGCCGGCGCTTGAGAAAGGCGATGTGGAACTGGTGATGTCGCTGGTCACCGCAACGCTGGAGCGTAATCGACGGGTCGCCTTCGTGGGCCCATACTATGTGTCCGGCAAATCGATGCTGACCACCTCAGAAACTGTCGCGGGCATTAGAGAAACCGGAGAAGTCAATCAGGCGAGCATGCGCATCGTGGCGATGAAGGGGTCGACCAGCGAGGCGTTCGCGCATCGCAATGTGCCGAAGGCAAAACTGGTGACAACGCGCGACTACGACGAGGCGGTGAAGAAACTGATCGATGGCGAGGTGGACGCCATGCTCGCTGATGCCCCGGTCGTCAAGCTGACGATAATGCGTCATCCAAACTCAGGACTTGCGATGCTGGAAAAGCCTCTGACTATTGAGCCAATCGGTATCGCCGTCTCGCCTGATGACGTTCTTCTGCTGAACCTGATGCATAACTATATGCAGGCGCTTCGGTCTACCGGCGCACTGGATGCCCTGCATAAGAAATGGTTTGAGAACGCTGGCTGGCTTACCCAGCTCCCGTAGACTTGTCTGAACTCCGGTCGGTCCAGAGTCGGCCATGCCGATCCTGCCGGTTATGAAAGAAGCTCGGGCAAGATAGATTGTTCAGGCAGGCCGAAGGGCAGGTTGCGCCAATGGTCTTTGGGTAGTCGTGTGCGAGTTTACGCACCGAGACGTTTGCGACCAAGTTTAGCTGTAAGGAACGGTTAATCGGGCCCTGCGACTGTTCGCAGTTCGAAAGCTGGACAGCATCGTCTCCCGGGTCACGGTGAACTGCTTGACAATCTCTTCCAGCGTGTAGTCAGTGTTCATGTCGATGCCCATCCCAATGCCAACGCCGAAGCGCATCCGCAGCACCTTCGCCTTCCGCGCGCCTGGTCCGGCCAGTACTTCCTTGCTGGCTTCCTGCAAGCCCTGGCCACTGGCGGCATCCACCAGTGAGTGTATAGTGGCCTGTCGATGAAGTCGCCGAGGTGCCCTAGACTTCAGGTAAGGGTGACTCGCATGTTGGTCACCACTGCTAATCTTTTTGGGGATAAGCGCAATGAAGCCACTTGAAGGCGTTAAGGTCTTGGAGCTGTCCACCATGATTACCGCGTCGTTCGCCGCGATGATGTTGGCGGAACAAGGCGCACGTGTGACGAAGGTTGAACCCCTTGAGTTAGGCGATCCCATGCGGATTCTGGGGAGTCAGAAAGGTGGCCTTTCGGCCTTGTTTGCGAACTGCAACCGCGGCAAACGCTCGGTACGACTGGATGTGAAGAAGCCCGAAGGGCGCCAGATCGTAGAAGAACTGGCATGCGATGCCGACATTTTATTGTGCAATTTTCGCCCCGGTATAATGGATAAGCTGGGGCTTGGCAGTGAACACCTTCGTAGATTGAACCCGCGTCTCATTTATGGGGGCGTTTCTGGCTTTGGCACGGCGGGCCCAGAGCGCGATACACCCGCATATGACACAGTGATCCAGGCGCAATCGGGGTTCGCCGCCGTGCAGGGAGAAGGCAGAGCCACTGGTCCCGAATTTGTCCGTAATCTGACTTGCGATAAGGTCACCGCCTATACTGCGTGTCAGGCAGTGACAGCGGCGCTCTATGCCCGCGAAAAAAATGGCCAGGGGCAACACATTGATCTGTCGATGATGGATGCTGGGCTGTACTTCATTTTCCCTGATGGATTTATGCACCACACATTGCTGGATGAAGACGCAGAACATCTAGCCCCCTTGTCTGCGTTCATGTACGAGATGTCTATCACGAAGGATGGGGCGGTCTCGATGTCTGCGGGCACCCAGGCGCAGCAGGTCGGTTTGTTGAAGGCGCTTGATCAGAGTTACCTGTTGGCCGATGAGCGTTTCAACGGCCAGGAAAAATTGATCGCAAATATCGCTCAGCTACGCGACATTTTGCGGGATGTCATGCTCGAGCTAACCACCGAAGAACTGTTAGCCAAACTTAAAGAAAACGACGTACCGGCGGCGAGATTGATGAACTATGATGAGGTGCTCGGGCTGCCCCAATATGCAGCTACTCAAACCATCGATACGATTGATCATCCCATCCTGGGTAATATGCGCCGTGTCAAACCGCCAGCTCAATTCGGCGGCGAACGTTTGGAGCCTGCTTCTAACAGTCCCGCACACGGTGAACACACCTTGGATGTGCTTAGGGAATTGGGCCGGTCGGAGGCGGATATTGCGGTGATGGCACAAACCGGTGTTATTGCCAATGAAACCCCTGGCTGATTCGTTCAAGCAAGCTGCTCTGCGCTATACCACCCGCTCATGGAGGAAATTATGCAAGCCACCAGGACAACGCCCGCTAAATCCGATAAATACCCCAGGATGTTTTCGCCCCTGGATCTAGGCTACACCCAGCTGAAAAATCGCGTGCTGATGGGCTCAATGCATACGGGTTTGGAGGACCTCCCCCGGGGGTTTGAGCGTATGGCCGCTTTTTACGCGGAGCGAGCCAAAGGCGGTGTGGGTATGATTACCACTGGCGGCTTTTCTCCCAGCCCAACCGCTCAGCTGGTTCCAGGTGAGTTTCTCTCCCACGAGGAGGAAGTGGCCGGCCACCGATTGGTGACAGAGGCTGTTCACGCTGCTGCCCCTGATTGCAAAATCAATCTGCAAATCTTACATGCCGGTAATCTTGCCTGGAATCCCGACTGCGTTTCGCCGTCAGGGGTTAAGTCCCGCATTGGGCCGTTTCAACCCAAAGAAATGAGCGCGGAAGAGATCGAACAAACGATAGTGGACTTTGCAAACTACGCAGCCCTGGCAAAAGAGGCTGGCTACGATGGCGTAGAAATCATTGGTTCTGCGGGTTACCTGCTCAGCACTTTCCTGTTAGAACGCACCAATCATCGCACTGATGAGTGGGGTGGTAGTTACGATAATCGTATGCGCTTTGTCCTGGGGGTGATTAAGGCGGTAAGGGCTGCTGTGGGCCCCAACTTTATTGTCATGTATCGCATAGCCGCCATGGATTTATTGGAGGATGGCAGTTCCTGGGAGGAGGTGGTCACTCTGGCAAAAGCCGTGGAAGCGGCTGGGGCCAATATGATGAATGCACACTTTTGTTGGCACGAAGCACGTGTCCCCACCATCGCAACCATGGTGCCACGTGCGGCTTTCACCCGGGTTACCGGTCGCTTGAGAAAAGAGCTGTCCATTCCCATGGTCACCAGCAATCGTATAAACATGCCCAGCGTCGTGGAAGAAGTATTGCAACGTGGTGACGGCGATATTGTTTCCATGGCCCGCCCTATGCTGGCGGATGCAGAATTGGTGAACAAAGCCGCTGCAGGACGTGAGGATGAAATCAATACCTGCATCGCTTGCAACCAAGCCTGTCTGGACCACACGTTTTCCGGCCAGCTCACCAGTTGCCTGGTAAATCCCAGAGCGTGTCATGAAACTGAACTAAATTATCTGCCAACCAAAAACCCAAAAAAAATAGCGGTGGTGGGCGCAGGACCAGCCGGTCTGGCCTTTGCCAACACCGCCGCTGAACGGGGCCATACGGTGAGTCTATTTGAATCCAGCGCAGCCATCGGCGGCCAGTTCAATCTCGCCAAACGGATACCTGGCAAAGAGGAGTTTTATGAGACGCTCCGCTATTTTCAGAAAATGCTCGAAATAAACGGCGTGAATCTGCAACTAAACACGCGTGTGGATGCAGAGCAGTTGTCTGAATCAGGCTTCGATGAAATTGTACTGGCCACAGGTATCGTGCCACGTACCCCAGAGATCAATGGCATCAATCACCCCAAAGTTATTGGCTACCTGGATGCGATCCTGGAGACCAAACCGGTCGGTAAATGCGTGGCCATAATCGGTGCAGGCGGCATTGGTTTCGACGTGGCCGAATACATAACCCACGCGGGTACCTCTGCCTCACTGGACGTTGACGTGTTTGCCAGAGAATGGGGTGTGGATTTCGACAAGCATCCTCGTGGCGGTGTGGCCGGTGTTGAAGCTGTGGTGGAAAAAGCCGATAGAGAAGTCTACCTACTGCAAAGAAAACCCACGCGTGTGGGTAAGAATTTGGGAGTGACCACCGGTTGGACTCACCGTATTACGCTAGACAAGCGAGGCGTCAAAATGATGAATGGTGTCCAGTACATAAAAATTGACGATGAGGGTTTGCATATTCAAATCGGGGAGGCTCCGGTTCAGGTTTTACCCGTGGATACCATCATCGTTTGCTCTGGCCAGGAACCCTTGCGTGAACTGCTGGACCCGTTAACAGCAAGCAAGGCAGGAAAAGTCCACTTGATCGGTGGCGCTTATGAAGCCATGGAACTTGATGCCAAGCGTGCTATTGATCAAGCGTGTCGCCTGGCCGCAGAAATATAGACGTTGGAAGTAGCCGGTCAGCCCTTTTTCAAAGTCCCCTGAAAAAGCGATGAGCCGGTAAATTTGGCACAAATCCCCATATAACTTGGCACCTGTTCCCATGCAGAATATCTCGAGGGCTTTAGACTAAGATTATGCCAGGTGTGCTTAGGAAACACGGTGCCACTGTGTCACTGGTTTTCTACTGCTCCATGGGCGGCGGTGCTGAAGTATTACTCAAGAACAACGGTTGCAGGAACCCATTATGGCAGTTATCGAATCCCAATTGGACACCCAGTCCGATGCGTATATAGACAACCTGAAGGTGATGACCGCAGCGGTTGACGAATTTCGCAGTATCGAACGCCGCGTTATCGAAGCAGCACAGGCCAAAGCTCCACGCTACATAAAAAGGGGCTTCATACCTCCACGCGAGCGCTTGAGTCTGTTGCTTGATGCCGGCGCACCGTTTCTGGAGCTATCCACCCTGTGTGGTTATATGCAAGAGGAAGACACGGACGGTTCTGGTGCGGGCGGTGGCAGCATTACCGGCATCGGTTATATCGGTGGGGTCCGCTGTCTGGTGGCAGTCGATGACTACCTCACCAAAGGCGGCAGTATTACGCCGCTGGGCGGGAAAAAGCGTCTACGTTTACTGGAGCTGGCCCTCGAGAATAAGCTGCCCTTGATTGCCTTAGCGCAAAGTGGTGGTGGCAACCTGAAACTGGCAGGCGATATATTCGGTGAGTCAGGCAAAGGGTTTGCTCAACAGTGCCGGTTGTCTGCGGCGGGCATTCCACAGATTACCGTGGTTCACGGCGGTGCTACGGCCGGCGGAGCTTACCAGCCGACTTTGTCTGACTACCTGATTCTGGTACGCAGGCAATCCACGATGTATCTGGCTGGCCCCCATTTGCTGAAAGCGGCCACCGGTGAAATCGCCACCGACGAGGATCTTGGCGGCGCGGAGATGCACAGCGAAATAGCAGGGACTAATGACTATTTGGCCGAGAACGACGCCGACGGTATTCGTATTGCCCGCGAAGTGACCCAGAAACTGGGCTGGAATAAAAACCAGCCCCTGCACGCCCAAGTGTCCTATCAGCAGCCACTCTATGCCGCCGAAGAATTGCGCGGCATAGTGCCGGAGGATTCGAAAACGCCTTTTGATATGCGCGAACTGATCGCGCGTGTTGCCGACGGTTCCGATTTCCTGGAATTCAAAGCCGACTTTGATAACGGCACCCTCTGTGGCCATATTGAGATCGAAGGGCAGCCCTGCGGTGTTATTGCTAACAATAGCCCGATTACCGCTAAAGGCGCCATCAAGGGCGGACACTTTATTCAGTTGTGTGAACAGTCCGGCACACCCTTGTTGTTCCTAACCAACACCACCGGCTTCCTGGTCGGCACTGAGGCGGAGCAAGCCGGCATTATTAAACACGGCGCCAAGTTCATTCAGGCGGTCACCAACTGCACCGTACCTAAAATCACGCTAATCGTGAGTGGCTCTTATGGTGCAGGTAACTATGCCATGGCAGGTCGCGGTATGAACCCGCGCTTTCTGTTCGCCTGGCCACGTAGCGTAGTATCAGTTATGGGTCCCGCCCAGGCCGGTAGTGTGTTGCGGCAGGTTGCCGAGGCAAAAATAACGCGCTCGGGTGGCGAAATAAACGATGAGACGCGTGCCATGGTTGACGCCATGGAGAAAAAGACGATTGAGGACATGGAAGCCAGGTCCAATGCATTGGCCAACACCGCGCGGGTTTGGGACGACGGCATAATCGACCCTGCCGACACTCGCTCGGTGGTGGCCTTTGCACTGAGTGTTTGCCGTGAAGGCGATGAGCGTACTGTTAACACCAACACCTTTGGTATCGGGCGTTTATAACGTCGTTTCTGGCATCATTTTGGGAACAAAATCATGACTAAATTTACTAAAATACTAATTGCCAACCGTGGCGAGATTGCCGTGCGCGTGATGCGCACCGCCCGCGATCTAGGTTACCGCACAGTAGCCGTCTACAGTGAAGCCGATGCGGGCTCCCTGCATGTAAAAGAAGCGGATCAGGCCGTCTGTATTGGTGCTGCTCCTGTCGGTGAATCCTACCTGGTAGCCGATAAAATCCTGGCCGCCGCCAGGCAAACAGGCGCCGATGCTATTCACCCTGGCTACGGTTTCCTATCGGAAAATGCCGACTTCTCAGAGGCTTGTGAGTCGGCGGGTATTTGCTTTATTGGCCCCAGAGCCGAAGCCATCAATTTGATGGGTAGCAAGCGATTGTCCAAAATCGCCATGATCGACGCCGGCGTGCCTTGTATCCCCGGCTATCAGGAAGCGGACCAGTCTTATGAAACGTTGCTGGCCGAAGCCGAAGGTGTTGGCTTTCCGCTGATGGTCAAGGCCTCCGCCGGTGGTGGTGGCCGCGGTATGCGTCTGGTGTTTGAGGCGAGCGAGCTCGCCGAACAGATTCGCACCGCGCGTTCAGAAGCTGAAAGTGCTTTTGGCAATGGTGAATTGATCCTGGAGCGCGCGGTAATCGAGCCACGCCATATCGAGATTCAGGTATTTGCCGACGAGCACGGCAATGCGGTGTATCTGGGTGAGCGTGATTGTTCAATTCAACGCCGTCACCAGAAGGTCCTAGAGGAAGCGCCCTCACCGTTTGTTGATCCTGACTTGCGTCAGCGTATGGGTGAGGCGGCTGTCAATGCGGCTAAAGCCTGTAATTATCGCGGGGCCGGTACCGTCGAATTCCTGGTCGAAAAAGACAAGAGCTTTTACTTCCTGGAGATGAATACCCGTTTGCAGGTAGAGCATCCGGTGACTGAGATAATCACCGGTCTGGATCTGGTTTCCTGGCAACTAAAAGTCGCCGCAGGCGATAAACTGCCGCTGACTCAAGATCAGGTTGAGTTAAACGGTCACGCTGTAGAAGTGCGCCTCTACGCTGAAGACCCACGTAACAACTTTATGCCACAAACCGGTCAGGTACGCTTTTGGAACTGTCCAGAACGACTAAACCGGCCTGAGCGTGCGGGTATCCGTATTGACCACGGTATTCAAACCGGACAGGAAATCAGTCCTTTCTATGACCCCATGATTGCCAAAGTCATTGCTTTCGGCGAAAACCGCGGTGAGGCGATTCGTCGTCTGGCCTCAGCCGTTCAGGACACCCGGTTGTTGGGCATGAACAACAACAAACTGTTTCTGCAAAACCTATTGCGTCACGAAGTGTTTGGCGCCGGTGAAGCCACCACGGCCTTTATCGAGCAGCACTTCAGTTCTGACATGAGCATGGATCAAAAGGAACCATCCAACGCCACCCTGGCTAAAGCGGCTCTGCTTTATTTCCAGCGCTCTATCAAAGAGAGTGAGCGTAATATGTTTCACTGGAGTAGGGCGACTCCCCAGAATTATGTTTACAAACTTGAGTTCGAGGGCATAACGAAAACCGTCAAACTGACAGAAAATCAACATTATTTTCAAGTCACGGTGGTTGCAGCTGACGCTGAGCAAGAGGGAACTGAGACAGAGAACACTGAGGCAGAGAACACTGAGGCAGCGGGCAGTGAGGCAGCGGGCAGTGGACAAGAGGTCACGGTGTTGAAGTTTGTTTCGCTTGATGAAAATACCTGTGTATTCATCGAAAACGGTGTACGTGAGGCGCTGGCCTTTGCCTTCGATGACAAGACTCTGTTTCTGGATGATGGCACCGGCCACTTTATTCTAGACGATGTGACTCACCAACCTGCCGCCGCAGCCGGTGGTGCCGGTAGCGGCCAGATCAAAGCGTCGATGGATGGCGCCATTGTTGAGGTACTGGTGAAAGAGGGCGACGTCGTCGAAGTCGGTCAAACCCTGGTGGTGCTGGAAGCGATGAAGATGGAACATCCGCTCAAGGCGGGTATCAGCGGTACCGTAACAGCTATCAGCTGCGAAGCCGGGCAGCAGGTTAGATCCAGGCAGTTATTGGCCAGCATAGAGGCCGACGACTAAATCTTTCTTTCGAAAACACGTACAAACAGGGCTGGTGTTATGACTGATGCAATCAAGATAGCCAATTGTAGTGGCTTTTACGGCGACAAAATAGCCGCCGCTCTGGAGATGGTCGAAGGTGGCCCGATTGATGTGCTGACCGGTGACTATCTGGCTGAGCTGACCATGGCTATCTTGTACAGCCAGAAGATGCAGAGAAGCGCTCAAGGAGATAATACTGGAGGCTATGTAGGCACCTTTTTAAAGCAGGTCAAACAAGTCCTGAAGCCTTGTCTAGAAAACAATATCAAGATTGTGAGTAACGCGGGCGGACTGAATCCCGCAGGGATGGCTGACGCGGTGAAAGAAATTGCCAAAGCGCTAGACCTGGACGTCAAGGTCGCCTACATAGATGGTGATGACCTGACGCCGCGTATGCAAAAACTACAAGCCGAAGGCGAAGCCTTTGTTAATATGGACACTGGAGTACACCTGGCTGAGAACAAAAATCACCTGCTGACGGCCAATGCCTATCTGGGCGCCTGGGGCATCAAAGAGGCGCTGGATCAGGGTGCCGATATCGTGATCTGTCCAAGGGTCACCGATGCGGCGGTTGTAATCGGCCCGGCGGCCTGGAATTTCAACTGGCAGCGCAACGATTACGATGCACTGGCAGGCGCCTTGGCTGCGGGACATGTGATCGAGTGTGGCCAACAGGCCACGGGCGGTAACTACTCGTTCTTTCAGGAGGTCCCCAGTTTCGATAATGTTGGCTACCCCATTGCCGAAATCGAGGCCAACGGTAACTTCACCGTTACCAAGCATCCTGGCACTGGCGGTCTGGTCTCTGTGGGCACCGTTAAATCGCAGCTGCTCTACGAGATTGGTGATCCGGCCTACAAAAACCCCGATGTGATTGGCCATTTCGATACCTTAAGTATCGAGCAGACCGGCGACGACCGAGTTTACGTGAGCGGGTGTAAAGGCTCCTGCCCACCGCCGGGTCACAAGGTGTGCATCAACACCCTTGGCGGTTTCCGCAATGGCTTTGAATTTATGCTCACTGGCCTGGATATCGAAGATAAAGCCAAGGTATTGACCGACGCGTTTCTGAACAATCTCGGCGGCAGGGAACAGTTTGACGACGTGTCGATCGAATTGATCCGCAGCGACAAAGAAAACCCGCAAATCAATGAAGAAGCCTTCGCCCGCTTACGTATTATCGCCAAATCTCGTGATAAGGACTTAGTTGGTCGGCTGTTTAGCGCCAAGTTGGTTGAAATGGCGTTGGGCAATATTCCAGGTTTGGGGCCGATGAACCCGATCGGCAACGGCGAGAGCTTTTTGGTCTACTGGCCAACGCTGGTTGATAGCCAATATATCATTGAGAGTGTTCACATAGACGACCAGGTCACCGAGGTAAGGCCAACCAACCAGCTCGGTCTCGAACCGGTTAATCATCAGGTTGTGCCCGCGGCGGTACCCGCCGCTCCTGCTGGAGACACGGTCAGTATTCCCCTGGGCCGTTTATTTGGCACCCGCTCTGGCGATAAAGGTGGCTGCGCCAACGTTGGGGTATGGGCGACTAGCGCAGAAGCCTACGGGTTCTTACACGCATTTTTGACCGTTGATAAATTGAAAGTACTCATGCCGGAAACGACCGATCTGGAAATAGTCCGCTATGACCTGGCCAACATCCACTCCTTGAACTTCTTTATCAAGGGCATTCTGGGGGAGGGGGTTGCCTCATCGGTGCGTACCGATCCACAAGCCAAATCCATGGGCGAATACTTGCGTGCGAAAGTCATTGAAGTGCCTGAGACGTTAGCCGACACTATTTGGACCCCCGACGCCATCCCCGCAACAGCGGGGATAAAGGAACAAGGTATACCATCATGACCGGAGAAAAACTGTCCCTGCACGGCCTGGTCTTCGAAGCCGTTGAGCTAGAAGTTGAGGACCACATATTAACCATCACCCTCAATCGCCCAGAGCGTAAAAACGCCATCAACGCGGCAATGGCAGCCGAGATCATCTACGCGCTGGATTACGCCAAGCAAGAGCGGGATGTTCGCGTGGTTGTGTTGGCAGCCAGGGGCGATGTGTTTTGTGCCGGTGGCGACCTATCCCAGATGAGTGGCAGCAAAGTAGAAACCACCTCAACCGTACCGGTACGGGGCGGTAACGAGGACATCTCCCTGCGCTTACGTCACCTCAATAAACCGTCCATTGCTTGCGTACAAGGCAACCTGTTTGCCGGTGCCCTGTTGATGCTCTGTAATGTCACCCACGCCATTGCAGCCGAAGGTGTGAAGTTTTCCGCACCGGAAATCAAGCGCGGCATCTGGCCGTTTATGGTGATGGGTGGGCTGTTCCGCATCATGCCTCAACGCGCCGCACTGGATTTTGTGATGCGCGGCAATGCAATTTCTACCGCGCAGGCTGAACAATGGGGCCTGATCAATGAGGCCGTGCCGGCAGAGTCTTTAACCGATCACGTGGCCAGACTGGCCACCGAACTGGCTAGCCTGGCCCCCGGCTCCATGAGCATGGGGCTGGCGGCATTTGTAGAGCAGGATGCCATGGACTTTGACAGCGCACTACCATTCTTGGCCAGACAGATTGAAGCCTGCATCAAAAGCCCCGACGCCATAGAAGGTATCACGGCTTTTTTGGAAAAGCGCGAACCCAAGTGGGATTAACGTCTCACTGAAGAACCCTCCGGCGCTCGCCAACACTGTGGTAGAGAGCTCCGACCGCGCTCGCCGCTGCGGAGTATGCGGGCGCCGGACGATCCCTGCTGGATGCGCTGGACGTCCCGCTCAGCAGATGAACAGACTATCGACTTTGTTGACCCTATAGGGGACTGACTAGGAGTTTGGGCCGTAGACGCAGAGAGTCGCCGAGTGGAACCGTTGTGTGAGCTTGGACCGATCATCGAATACGGTCCATTTGTCGAGGCGAGGATTGGTGGGCGCGCTGTTTGGGTTCGTTATCTGGTGGGCATCACGGAGTTGTGGCGGATGCGTAGCGACCATTAAAAGGCATTCTGATTTGGACAGCAGAACACTTCAAAATAGCGATGCTGAGGTAAAGCTCTAACAGCATCCAGGACGTCTTTATACCTTTGTGCGATTGCTGTTTCAGGTATGATGAGGTAAATCTGAGTAGACTGACGTGGGATTGAATGTTTACTCCGGCCCTAAATACTACCAGATCGAGTCGAGTGCTCATGAGAGAAATCAAGTCAATCGCCATGCTCATCCTGTTCCTTACGCTGACGCTCGGCGCAACTGCCCGAGTGGGAGCCCGAGGCGACAGCCCACCTGTGACAGAGCTCAAACGCCTGTATGCATCCGATAGTGATTTTAAAAAGGTCGTCGACCTGATGTTCGACAATGTCCATCCTTTAGTCAACGGCTCGGAAAATCCATGGAAAGGCAAGTCCGTAGATGATCTATACCCGTTCCTGAACGAGTGGTTCTTTTTCCTCCCCAACACACATGACGGTCTTGATCGGATCGCGAAATTTTCCTTTCTGTTCTACAAGAATCCGCACGGCGAGGAATTTATCCTGGAGGAGCCGGGAAAAAGCTGGTCACTGCTGTTCGTAGAAGAGCGCGGCAAGTACATGGACAGTCCCGAATCAACGGCCAATCTCGACGTCTGGCTGTCCGATGACTCGCTAGGAAATGATGACTTCGTACTGCCAGCTGAAGGGTTCAAGTCGTTCAACGAGTTCTTTACCAGGGAACTGAAACCGGGCGCGCGCCATGTAGACGACGTCGGTAACGATTCGATCGTCAGTTCCCCGGCAGATGGCGTGGTCAATATGATTGCCAACGATCTGCGACTGGATACGGAAATCCCGACCAAGGGAACCATGACGTTGAGTCTGAACAGCCTGCTGGGTGATTCGCAATACAGCGCGAACTTCATCGGGGGGACGGCGCTGGCCGTATTTCTGATGCCGGACAATTACCACCATTATCATGCCCCGGTAGCCGGCGTTGTCGTCGAATCGAAAGAGAATGTGGGCGACCGCCTGTTCGGCATGCCCGATATGCTGGGTCTGGTCAATGAGGGAAACCCCGGGTATGGACAGGATTATAGTGTAATCCAGGACTTCCGGCACGGTTACTTCATCATCGATACTGACGATTTCGGCCTTGTAGCCATGGTGCCTATCGGTTTGCAGACGGTCGGTTCCGTTGTTTTCGAAGAAAAGTTTCGAGACGTCGGGCCTGAGTCAGTACAACAAGTTTACCGAGGCGAAAAGCTGGGACATTTCGCTTATGGCGGGTCGACGGTACTGCTGATGTTCGAAAAAGGTCGCATGTCTGCCGTGTCTGTCCAGCAAGGGCAGCGCATTGGCAAAATGGACTAATGATCTACTACGCCTTGATTATCAATGTGAAGCACAGCAATCACTCTCTGTGCTGCCCAACTCGCATCGACAGCCACCATACAATCAGGGAAGTCAATGCGGCAGGCGACCCTGCGGCAGGCGACCCTGCGGCAGGCGACCCTGCGGCAGGCGACCTGCGGTAGCAAAACCCAGGCCCACTTATTACCTTGATCGAGAGCTTAATGTTTCCTGTATCGCTTACCGGTCGCCAGTGAGGGGTACGAAGCGCACCGGCAGCACAGATCGTCTTTGGACCGCGCCGTTCTCGTCAACTTCCACCAGCAACAGTTCCTGGTAGCCGTGCTCCGCGCCCACGGGAATAACCAGTTTACCGCCCGGCTTCAATTGTTGCAGCAACGGCGGCGGTATCTCTGCGGGCGCGGCAGTGACCACGATGCCATCGAAGGGGGCGTGCTCCGGCCATCCGGCGTAGCCGTCACCGGCACGCACGGACACATTGTCATAGCACAGGCGCTGCAGGACCTGGGATGCGGTTCTGGCCAGCTCGGGAACGATTTCAACGGTATAGATATGCTTGACCAGCGATGACAACACCGCGGCCTGGTAGCCGGAACCGGTTCCCACCTCCAGGATGATATCGTCCGGCTGTGGGTCCAACAGGTCCGTCATCAGGGCGACGATCAGCGGCTGCGAGATGGTCTGTCCGGCGGCAATGGGCAGCGGGGTGTTGCGATAGGCCTGGTGTCGATATGCGGCCGGCACGAATTCCTCCCGCGGTACCGCAGCCATGGCCTGCATCACTCGCTCGTTCAGCTCACTGCGGCCGGTGTAATCGGCTGAGTCCCGCACCGAGGCGCGTATTGCCGTGAGCATTTCGTCCCGTTCACTGGCCCTGTCCTCCGCGCCATGGGTCATGGTTACAGTACCCGCCAGCAGGAGACAGCAGACCAGTCGCAATACCCCCGGACGACTCCGCCAGTGCGGCCAGTGACTTCCATGTTTCAGTGCCGAAACCATCGCCGCGCGGCGCTGTGTGGACCGGGTCTGGCCGCAGCCGGGTCTGGCGCAGGTTCCACGGTTCGTTTGTACTGCGCGTTATGCATACAATGTCCTCCTCGGTTGGCAAGCTGGCGCCTCACAAGCAAAGTGTAGCTCAGTGGCGGCGACTGGCAATAACCGGCAGCGCGCCTCGAAGACTGACGTGCCGCCACGGCTGGAATGACCTCAAGGCAGAATACTGATGATTGCAGACGTCATTTTACTGATCCATGTGCTGTTCGTGGCGTTCGTCGTGTTGGGGCTGGTGCTGACGCTGGTCGGCGGTTATTTGGGTTGGGGCTGGGTCAGGAATGTTCGTTTTCGTCTCCTGCACCTGCTCGCCATCGGCTTCGTGGTGATCCAGTCATGGCTGGGCGGTGTCTGCCCATTGACCCGCTGGGAATCCACGCTGCGGGCGAGGGCCGGTGGCGAGGTCTATTCGGGCTCGTTTATCGCCCACTGGTTGCATCGACTGCTGTATTACGACGCCCCGCCCTGGGTGTTTGGTTTATGCTACACCTTGTTCGGGGCGCTGGTGCTGGCGAGCTGGTGGTGGGTTGCGCCGGTACGTCGGACCATTCAGGCTAACGGCAAGTAGGGAATCCCTGAGGCGAACAGTTGGGCAGGATCCCGGCTCCCTGTTCCCCTGTGAGCGATTTCTGCACGGGGTATGACGAAGAACTCGTGAGGAAACTTACCTGAGATCGAGGTTTTGCTCTGATGCTAAATCCTCGAGTTCTTCATCCAGAAGTTTAATCAGTGCGTCCCGGCTGTAGGTGTATGGCTGATTCTGGTTCAATTCCAGCATCCGTTGCAGCATGGCGCGCAGGGTATTTTCAGCCCGGGCAGCGTCCCCGACCACCATGTAACGTCGCTGGGGGAGCGGATCGAAGAGGGCATGCTGGACCTTCGCCACGATGTGCTCAGGTCCCTCCATCGTTGAAAGATCACCGCCCTTCAGTACCCAATTGTCTTTCCACTCATCCTGGTATAACGAATTATCACTGCTGAACTTACTGGCCTGCAGGCGCTGGAAGATGTTCTTGCCAATGGCTGAATTGAAACCCCCTGGATCAACAATGCTGACTTCCACGTCAAATTTTGCCAGCTCAATAGACAGAGTGTCTGAAAAGGCTTCAAGCGCATGCTTACTCATGCTGTAGGGGCCATAGAAAGTCCGGGTCTGGACACCGGCAATCGAGCCAATGTTTACCACTCGGCCTGCAGACGCTATCAGCAGCGGTGCGAAGGCCTTGGTGACCCGGTAGGGGCCGTATACGTTCACATCAAAAATAAAATCAAGGTCGGGTTCGGAGAGCTCGATCAGCGGTGACATCAGTCCAACTCCGGCATTGTTGACGATGGCATAGAGACCACGGCCTTCCTGTATGACGGTTTTTACTGCCGCGTCTATTTCCTCTTGCACGGTTACATCCAGACGGATGGCCAGAATATTGTTGATGGCATCCAGCGCCTTCAGATCTTCTGCTTTCCTGGCCCCGGCATAGACATAATGCCCGGCTGACGCCAATTCTTCCGCCAGGGCCCTGCCCAGCCCCGTACTGGCTCCGGTGACCAGAATTGCGCTGGGTGAGTCTGCCTCTTTGCCGGGGTCTGCCGAAACTGTGACACACAGAGCCAGCAGTCCGACGAGGCAGAACGCCAGGCAACGGGCATGATTGGAGGTCGAAGAGATAGTCATTTTTTGAGTCCCGATAGTGATGGAAAGGCGGGTGTGTTGTTGCTGAGTCCGCCAACTGAGTACACTAGCAGGCATTGTTCATTGATTGGTAGAGGGGACCACAGCCCCCTGCACAAAAAAGCCCCGCTGTTGCCAGCGGGGCTTGTGATCAGTGCAGCAGGCGCTTAGAAGAAGTTGTAGGTTACTTCAAAGCCGTAACGCAGACCGAAGGTCAGTGGCGAGAACGTGCCGCCGGTGGGGAAGCCGGCAATGGCATCAGGCAGTTGCGTGTCGCCACCGTGGTTGGCCTCGTCCAGCAGGTTGCGGCCGTAGAGAGAGAAGATCCAGTGGCCGTCGTTGCTGTTGAAGTCGACCCCCGCATCCAGCATAGACAGGTCATCGATAAAACCGAGGTTGTTATCGGTGTAGGCCATTTCATCGCGGTAGGAGTAGGTGATCCGCGAGGTCATGAAGCCCCAGTTACCGAGATCCAGGTCGTGGGCAAGGCCGAGGCTGTAGGTCCACTCAGGCGCGCGGGGCACATCCAGGCCCTTGTCCTTGCCGTCGATCACACCGTCACCGTTGAGGTCGGTGCGCACGTCGTCGTATTCCGCGTTGACGTAGCCCACCGAAGCCAGCATGACCAGGTTGTCAGTCAGGGAGAAAGTGCCGTCGACTTCAAAGCCCCAGAACTCGGTATCTGCCGTATTACGCACCAGTTGGATAGTACCGACTGGGCCGGGCAGGTTGATCTCTCGCTGCTGGTCATCAACCGTCATGTAAAACGCTGCAGCGTTCAACTTACCCCAGCTATGCGAGGATTTGAAGCCGATTTCGAAGTTATTGACCTCTTCCTCGTCGAAAGGTCCCGGGGTGTCCGCGGGGTCAAAGGAAGTGTTACGCATGTTATAACCACCCGAGCGGTAGCCCACGGTCCAGTGTGCGTAGACCTGCGAAGTATCGTTCAAGTGGTAGGTCAGTCCCAGCTTGGGCGCCCAGTTGTCCCAACTCTCGTCGTCAACGAAGTCGAAGTTGCAAGTTGGCCCCGTGACGATGTTACAGGGCGTATTGATGTTCTGACTGAGGGAGGCGATTTCGACCTCTTTGTCCTCGGTGCTGTAGTTAATGCCGGCAGTAAGAGTGAGGCTGTCGGTCAGGTCGTAATC
Source organism: uncultured Gammaproteobacteria bacterium (assembly GCA_963840725.1). Classification (GTDB taxonomy): domain Bacteria; phylum Pseudomonadota; class Gammaproteobacteria; order Pseudomonadales; family Halieaceae; genus CAVWDU01. Next base: position 441,407 of record CAWIZY010000009.1, read on the forward strand.
GACCTGGGCAAAGAACGAGTAGCTTTCCGTATCGTAGAGACCACCGCCATCGAACTGGGCACCGGGCGCGACGCCGCCGGTGGCGATACCTGCCAGTTCGCGGCGCTCGTGGTAATTGATGTCGTTGTCGAAGTAGAGTCCACCGACGGTGATGTTGGCACGCTCGCCAAGTACACCGTTGTAGCGCAGTTCGAAGGTGGTCTGTTCAGCCTCCAGCCAGGCCGGAGCATGAAACAGCCAGACCGGCTGGGCGTCGATGTCGCTGCGGGAGTCGCCTTCATAGTCACGCCAGCCGTAGATGGCTGTGATGGTACCGTCGCCGAAGCCCACATCCTGGTTCAATGTGGCGATAAAGAAGTTGGTCTCGGATTCCTGATAGCCTTCTTCGTCGATCGAGAAATCAAAGGAGTCGCGCTTGAAGTTGACCGGGGTGCCGGGAACGCCCGAGCCATTGGTGTGGCTCTGGGCGGCGGGGCCCTGACCGTCGGTATCATTGTATTCGTAGACCAGGGTCAGGTCGGTGCTGTCACCAGGGGTCCAGGCGATGGTTCCACGGGCCATGCGTTGCTCGATCTCACCAAAGTCGTCGCCGTTGAACTGGTTTTCCCACTTGCCCTCGTCGTCGTTGTAGTACATCACCAGGCGTGCGCCGAGATTATCGGTAACCGGGCCGCCGATCGCACCCATGTAGTAGGCGTTCAATCCGCCATCCTTACCGGTATCCAGCGCGTAGCGAGCGGTCGCTTCCAGTTCCTCACCAGGCTTGCGGGTATTGAGAAGTACAGCACCTGCGGTGACGTTGCGTCCAAACAGGGTACCCTGGGGGCCCCTCAGGACCTCAACAGATTCGAGGTCGAACACATCAAATATGATGCCGTTGTTGATGCCGAGGTAAACGCCGTTCACGTATACGCCCACCGTGGGGTCGATACCGGGAATGGAACTGTTGATACCGAGGCCGCGGATTGAGAAGTTGGCGGTACCACGGGTGGTGCCCACGTCCTCCAGGGCGACGTTAGGCATCCCGACCTTGAGACTGGACAGATCCCGCACCTTGAGGGCATCGATCTGGTCGCTGTTGAATGCTGACACTGACAGGGGAACGTCCTGGGAATCCTCGGCCCGCTTACGTGCGGTGACAACAACTTCTTCCAGCAGGGCTGCCGAACTGCCCCGGCGTACCTCTTCCTGGGCCTGGACCGAACCGGCCAGCGCGAGTGACATCATCGCGACCAGCGGCTTCACTGAATGGGTGTAGGGTGGTTTTTGCGTCTTCATGCGTGCTCCCGGAGCTCTTATGTTGTTTTGATCACTGTGCTTGCCCCATAGTGGGGCAAAAGACTGTTGCCAGTGATTATTGTAGTGCTTTTTTCTCCCGATGGGGGCTTCCTGTTAGGCAACTTTTTCACATCTGAACCTTCTGCAGCCCATGGCCTCCCTGGTAGCGACTGACAGATAGACCCAAAAACGCTCATGGAATTGCTTGAAAAGCCTTATCGGGCATTATGACTGGTGCTCAGTAAGAGAGGCTTGGTGCCAGCTTTGGCCCGGGTTCTGCCGGTTCCCTGTTGCACTGTTATGACCGGGGTTACGCTGTTTTTTAGGGGCTTTTGTACCCTCGGACACAGTTTTCCGGCGTGTTGTCGTATTGGTGTCTGGATAGTGTCTGGATAGTGTCGTGGATAGTGTCGCGATTTTGTCGCAATAGTGTGCGATTTTGTTGAGGGGTGGTTCGAGCAGAGCGGCCCGGACTGACGGCGCATTGGCTGTGGTGAGCCGGTCGTAAAGGTGTCACGGCGGCGTGACCGATACCTCAACTCACACCTCAACTTACACCTCAGCTCACACCTCAACTCACACCTCAGCTACAGGCGCGCTTGCAGCGGATACTTGAACTGCGCTCAATTCATCCGCTCGCGACGTCGTGGTGCGCCCCTGCGGTGTGTCGTCAGGATGCTGGGCTGAGTCGGTATTCTTTGCGAGTCAGGTCCTCAACCAGGTATTTAGCTGCCATAAAAAACATGGCGGCAGCAATCAATTTCATCATTGTGGTAATGACCATCGCATAGCGAAGATTCTGGTCCCCGAAGGCCGGTTGCAGAAAATCGCTCATGAAACCGGTAAAAAACGGGCCCATACCGAGCCCGATCATGTTCAGTACAAATAACAGGATTGCGGAGGTGAGCGCCCGCATGGACGGAGGTACCAGGGAGTGAGAAAGCGCAATGCAGGGCCCCAGGTAGAGTGTGTTGGTCAGACTCGCCACAATCAATGCCAGCATGGCCAGTGTGGTGTTTTCGGTGAGCAGGACATAGAGGTAGGGTGGCAGTGATGCCATCACCCCGATCAATGGCACCCACAGGTACCAGCGTTTGTCCTCTATGCCATAGCGATCGCCCAAGTAGCCACCCAGAAAGGTGCCTATCGCACCACAGACGCCACTCACCAGGGCAAGTACCAGGCCGACTTCAGTGAGGCTGAGTCCGTGATTTCGAATCAGGAATGAGGGAAAGAAATTGCCGTTTCCGTAGGAGGTAAACGCCGTAAACGCGCAGCCCAGTGCGAGATACCAGAAGGAACGCAGACCCGTCAGGAACGCCAGAGTTTCACTAAAACCGGGTTTCTCAGCAGCGCTTGTTGCCGCGTCGCCCCGGCCGCGCAGGGGTTCCCTGACAGTCAGGCGCAGCACGATCGCAAATAGCACACCGGGAATACCAACCACCAGGAAGGCCATGCGCCAGCCAAAGGCATCTGCGATCACGCCGCCAAACAGAAAACCGAAAATGATACCGATATAGATCCCCGATGAATAAAACGACAGGGCTCTGGCGCGTTGCTCGGGCGGGAAGTAGTCGCTGATCATGGAGTGCGCGGGGGGCTGCCACCGGCCTCGCCCAGCCCCACACCCAGACGGGCCAGCAGTAGCTGGGTATAGGACTGGGCATACCCCGAAACCGCTGTCATACCGCTCCAGACGGTCAGGGCCAGTGCGACGATGTTGCGGCGATTACCCCGGTCGGCCCAGTAGGCGATGGGTATCCCTGCAGTTACATAGATGACGGCAAACGTAAACCCGCTCAACAGGCCTAACTGGGTATCACTCAGACCCATTTCGGCCTTGATGGGTTCCTGCAGGATGACCAGAATCTGGCGGTCAATGAAATTGAACGCGTACACGGCTGTTAGCATGAGCAGCACAAAACGCTGATAGGCGGGCGAGTAATCGTCGACATCCGTGGCCGGTAAATTGTTCAACGCAGCTTATCCTTGTTAGTTCTGGGGACACTTGATTTTTCAACAAGTACTCTGCCACAGCTGTTTTTCAATAGACACAACAGGGCGCGCAGAAAGGCTTTGACCCCACCGGTTTCGAACTCGTAGAGGTTTCGGCTGCCGTTGATGGGGAAAACTGCTTTCAGACGCGGTTGGTTGAGAGGGGGCGTGCTACTCTGCACCGTATTCCATAGCAAACAGCGGAGCCAACTCATGCGCCAGCGGGACCATCGGAAAGGCAGGTTAATTGTGAATTTGGCGTGTCTGATGCCGCTGCTTTTATTCGCGGCCGGATGCAGTGAGAAGACTGAGCCCGAGGTTGCTTCTCCGGCGACCACGCCTGCAGCACCGCTCACCGCAACAGCTGCGCCTTCTGCCACGCTTGATGCCGATATCGAAAGCTTTTTTGAGATGTATTTTGACGCTGAACTCGCGCAAAGCCCCGAGCGTCAAACGGCGCTGGGCCTCAAAACGGCAGACTCAGGCCAGTGGAATGACCGTTCGGATGCAGCCACAGCGCGCGAGGTGCAGCGCTTGGGTCAGTATTTGGCCAAGCTGCAGGCATTTGATCGGAACGGTTTGTCCGCCCCGAATCAGTTGAGTTACGACCTGCTCGAGTTTGAGCTTCAGGCCAAACTCAGTGATCTGACCTGGTATCGGCACTTTTATGTTGTCGATCAGTTTAATGGTCAGGTAACTGACCGGCTGAGTCTGTTGCTCAACCAACATACCGTGGAGAATGCGGAAGACGCCAATCACTATATCGAGCGAATCCAGGGTCTGGGTGCCTTGTTTATGGAGACCGTGGTGCGCCTGCGGGACAGGGCAAGTTTTGGCGTGCTGACTCCGAGCTTTGCCTATCCGGATATGCTAAAGGACATCAGCGGGCTGGGTGTGGGAACACCGATCCAGAATGCTGGTGAGCCGCATCTGTTAATGCGGGATCTGAGGGCAAAGCTGCAGCAAACAAACCTGACGGATGCACAGCAAGCGGAATTGCTGGCAGAGGCGGGCACCGCCCTGCGCGATGAATACAAAACCGGGCTGGATGCATTGCTGGTGGAGCTGGAGCGTCAGGCGCAACTATCCCGGGGAAGTAACGGTGTGTGGTCGCTGCCCGATGGCGAAGCGTTTTACGCCTCACGGATCCTCTCACACACCACCCTTCCCATGACCGCCGAAGAGGTGCACCAAGCCGGCCTCGAAGATATCCAGGGTATTCATCAGGAGATGCTCGGGATCATGAAACAGCTTGGATTTCAGGGCTCACTGCAGGATTTCTTCGAATTCGTACGCACCGACCCCTCCAATTTCTATCCGAACACGGATGCAGGCAGAGACGAGTTTCTGGCTGTCGCCAGACGGCAAACTGCGGAAATCTTTGCCGTGGCCGATCAGTATTTCAATCGCTTGCCTGCCGCAGGTCTGGAAGTGCGGCGAGTTGAACCCTGGCGAGAGAATTCCACGAGTATAGCCTTTTACCAGTCGCCCTCGGAGGATGGGACGCGCCCGGGATACTACTACGCGAACCTGCGGGATATGTCGTCCTACCAAAAAAGTGTTGCGACGGCGATTACCTATCACGAGGGGGTGCCGGGTCATCATTTCCAGATTGCGCTGGCCCAGGAAATAGAAGGGCTCCCCAGGTTTCGCAAGTACGCGGGATACGGCGCCTATACAGAAGGTTGGGCCCTGTACGCCGAACGCCTGGCCAGAGAAATGGGCTTCTACAAGGACCCGATGAGCAATTTTGGCAGGCTGCACGATGAAATCTGGCGCTCTGCGCGCCTGGTCATCGATACCGGTATCCACGCCAAGCGCTGGACTCGTGAGCAGGCGATTGATTTCTTCCGTCAAAACACCCCGTTATCCGAGGGCGATATGGTCACGGAAGTGGAGCGTTTCTTTGTCAATCCGGGCCAGGCGCTCGGTTACAAGATTGGCATGATGAAGATTCTCGAACTCCGGGCGCGGGCGCAACAGCAATTGGGCGATGCTTACGACATTCGTGATTTTCATGATGTGGTGATCGGACAGGGCGCTTTGCCGATGCCGGTGCTTGAGGCTCAGGTGGACGCCTATATCGACAGAACGCTGGCGCCTTAGCAGCACGCCTCACTAGCAGGTTGTTGATTTTCTATCTGCGTGGCCACTGCCACGTTAAAAAAAGGCTCAAATCGGTCATGTATTCACTATACACTCCCTCATTTCGCCTGTTTTTGCCTACCAGTGGCTGCCTCGAAAACGAAAATCAACAGCCTGCTATTCCTTCACAGAAAGCGTCACAGTAAGGCGCGTTCCGTAGAGAATACTGGTTGTATTTTCAAGGGACGCAACGCAGCAGTGACGCTTTCTGTAGGCTCCCGTCGGGCGCGCCAGCCAAGAGTTCTGGCCGCGTTGCACCTCTTGGTAAGGACTAGGGCCATTCCCGGCGAGGTGCGCCTTGCCAGAACCCTTGGCTGGCGCGCTGAAATACTGCGAATTAACCGGACAGGACACTAGTTGGTCAAAGCGCCCGAGCTGCTCGCCAAAGAGTTTAAGGATCAGGACTGGATGCGGGCTGTTCATCCTCATCCGGCAAATTGGAAATCAACAGCGCAAACCAGGCAGTGCTGGGGTGCTGCAGGGTAAAAAACTTGACCACCATGGTCAGCGGTACCGACAGTAACATGCCCACGTGGTCGAACATCCAGCCCCAGAACAGCAGGGAAAGAAATACTGCCAGGGTCGACAGGCCCAGCCTTTGCCCCATGATCTGGGGCTCTATCATGTTCCCGATCAAAATATTAATGCATGCGTAGAGCGCGATAATCATACCGGTGATCACATGGTCACCGTCCAATAGCGATAGCAGCACGGGTGGTATTGCCGCCAGCACCGAGCCTATGTTGGGAATGAAATTAAGCGTGAATGCGAGAAAGCCCCAGAGCATGGCGAACTGAACATCGATAAGCCACAGGCCAAGCGACACCAAAAGACCGGTCAGTAGACTGATTGCGGCCTTGGTCGCAATGTAACCGTTCATTGAGTGGGCAAGGTCTCGGAGCGAAGACAGTGTCGTGTTGCCCCGTTCACTATTGGAGAGGGCCATTTTGCGCTGGAAGGAGGGCGCATCAGCCAGGAGGAAGCATACCGTGAAGATGATCAGGACTATATTACTCAGCGTTTCCCCCATGCCACTCAGGAACCCACCGAAGAAATTTATCGCGGAACCGGGGTTGATTGCTCCGGCCAGCCATTCACGACTGATGTCGATGCCATGCTCTCCCAGCCAGGCGACCCACCCGTCCATCAGCGCGCGAAACTCATGCTCGTAGGTGGGCAGCGCCTGAATGAAACTCTGCGCAGTGGAATCAATCATTACCAGCACGGTGAACATCACCGAGAGCACGACAATACCTACCACAGCCGAGGCAATCCAGCCGGGCAGTCCCCGCCGGGTCAGCGCATTGATCGGCGCACTGCAGATGACCGCAATAAATAGCGCCAACAGGAATGGGAGAAGCAGACTGGAGGCCAGCCGGGCACCGGCTATGATCACCACCAGGGCAGCCAGGACAATGAAGGTGTCCCGAATGCTGCTGCGCTCAGTGGGTTGGTGCTCGGCCTGGTTATGCATGCTGAATTCCTTGTCTCCAGTGGAAACCGATGGCGCCACTATTCGTCGCATATCCGTACGCGGGTGAACGGATTGACGACGGGCTTGTGCAGTGCTCGATTATAGGTGGTGTTGGGTGGAGAGAGAAACCAGGTATTATTTTCACGCAGTGGCCAACTTAGACCCTTTGCGTGTCAGGGGTATTTGATTGTAAGGCGATTGCCGGGTATCCGCAGACCGCAATCGCTCCTATACTCCCGGGGCTAAGTTTATTCACTCCAGAGGAGTTGCTACGTGTTTGAGTTCAGTCAACAGTCCCAGGTATTGCAGGCCCAACTCGGTGCCTTTATGGATGAACATATCTACCCGAATGAACAGGCCTATGCGGAGCAACTGGCCGCTGCTGAAGGCCGCTTTGCTTCGCTGCCTCTAATGGAGGCGTTGAAGGAGAAAGCGCGGGCGGCTGGCCTGTGGAACCTGTTCATTCAGCCCGCGCACGCGGAGTTCGCCGACCACGAAGGGATGACCAACCTGGAATATGCGCCACTGGCTGAAATGATGGGCCGCGTGCTTTGGTCCCCGGAGGTCTTTAACTGCAATGCCCCCGATACCGGCAATATGGAAGTGCTGATGAAGTACGGCACCGCCGCACAGCAGGCCCAATGGCTGACGCCGCTGCTCGCCGGAGAGATTCGTTCCTCTTATGCGATGACGGAACCTCAGGTCGCCTCGTCTGATGCGACCAATATCGAGCTCAGCATCCGGCAGGAAGGGGACGAGTGGGTGCTGAACGGTCGCAAGTGGTTTATCACCGGTGCGATGTATGAACGCTGCAAGATAATGATCGTCATGGGCAAATCAGACCCTGACAACAGCAATCGTCACAAACAGCAGAGCCAGGTTCTGGTGCCACTGGATACCCCGGGGATCAAGGCTCTGCGACCGCTAACCACTCTGGGTTACGACGATGCGCCCATCGGGCATGCCGAACTGCTGTTTGAGGATGTGAGAGTGCCGCTGGAGAATATGCTACTGGGCGAGGGGCGGGGGTTCGAGATTGCCCAAGGCCGTCTCGGGCCGGGGCGTATTCACCACTGCATGCGTCTTATCGGGGCGTCCCAGCGTTCACTGGAACTGGCCTGCCAGCGGGTCACCCGGCGCACGACCTTTGGCCGGGAGCTGAGCCAGCACCAGTCGGTGCGTGAAGATATCGCCCGCTGCTTTGCCGAGCTGGAGATGATGCGGCTGCTGGTGTTCAAGACCTGCGCAAAGATGGATGCCGTGGGGCCCAAAGGTGCGATTGACCTGATCGCGGCAAGCAAGATAAGCGTTCCCATCATGGCTCAGACGGTCATCGACCGCTGTATGCAGATGCACGGGGCGGGAGGGCTCACCGAGGACTATTGCATGGCGGAAGCGTTCAACTATGCGCGCTGGTGCAGGCAGGCCGATGGGCCCGACCAGGTGCACCAGATGGCGCTGGGCAAGCAGGTGATCAAGCGCTTCGGCGAGTAGCCGGGGCCAGCAGGGCCGGGGAGCGGGGCGGTCAGACCTGTCCTCGACCTAACTGTGGCCCACGTCAGGCTTCCGGCACGGTTGCGACGGTGCCTTCGCGGCGAGGGTCGGCAGCACCGTCCAGGTTCCCGGGCCGCACGACAATGGTGTGCAGCCCTGAATTCTCGCCCTCTCGCTCCTGCACGTCGTAGCCGCGATTGCGCAGGTCATCGGCTATTGCCTGACCCGGCTCGACTGAAATCTCCACCCGGACTTTTTCGCCGCGCGCTACCAGATTGGGAAAGTTCACCGCTTCCTGGGCTGACATGTCCCAGTCCAGCACACCGATAATGGATTTTGCCACGTAGGCAGGAATCGAATTGCCCCCGGGCGAGCCGGTGACCATCATCAGCTGCTTCGCATCGTCGAATACCATGGTGGGCGACATGGACGATCTTGGTCTACGCCCGGGTGCAATGGCGTTGGCAACGGGTCTTCCATCGCTTGAGACTTCACGGGCGAAATCGGTCATTTGATTATTGAGCAGAAAGCCGGCGACCAATCGACCAGAACCAAAAGGCGCCTCCACGGTGGCGGTCATGGAGACGGCATTGCCCTCGCTGTCGATGATTGACAGGTGGGTTGTGCCCGGTACTTCTTCCGTCGTGTCGGCGGCCCAATCGATGGCGGCTGCACGCTGGTGAAAGAACTGCTGTGGGTTTCCGTGGACTGGCGTGGCATCCGGTGCAAACCGTTGTCCGGCGCGGTGGCGAATGTAGTCGGGGTGCAGCATTTCCTGCAATGGGATATCGATGGCATCCGGGTCGCCGAAAAAGTGGTCCCGGTCAGCGTAGGCAAGGCGCTGGGCGTCCACAAATGCGGCAATTTTGTCGTTTTGGTCTCCGGCTCCTACAGCCAGTTGTTCGTAGAGTGCAGCAATCTGTATCTGCGCGCCGCCGGAGGAGGGCGGGGTGGTGGTACAAATGCTGACCGCCTTGAAACCGCCGCATATCGCTTCCCGTGTCACCGCACGATAGGCGCCGATATCCCCCACACTCAGGGTGCCACCGTTAGGGGGGCGCTGCGCGGCCCGGGCCATTTCGCGGGCTATGTCACCACTGTAGAAAGCCCTTGGCCCCTCTCTGGCGATCCGCTCCAGCGTCCGAGCATAGGCCGGGTTGCGCAATAGCTGCCCCTGGGCGAGCGCTTTGCCATTGGGGTAAAAGTAGGCTGCCGATCCGGGTTTTCATCCAGTTGGGTTCGCTCGGCCATACGGGGCAGATACCCTGCAAGCCGCGGCGAGACCGCGAATCCTTCCCGGGCCAGGCGGATGGCAGGCTGGAATAATTCCTCCCAGGCCAGCTTGCCGTGTTGCTCATGGGCGAGTTTGTAGAGGGCAACCGCGCCGGGGACCCCGATGGCAATTCCGCTCTGCCATGACTCGAAAAAGTCCAGCACTTCCCCGTCGCGCATGAACATGTCAACGGTGGCTCCTGCGGGGGCTGTCTCCCGGCCATCGTGAAAGCTGAGCTTGCCGGAGCTGCGCTGGTACACCAGCATGAAACCACCGCCGCCAATGCCCGAGCTTTGGGGCTCGACCAGGCCCAGCACCGTGTGTGCCGCAATTGCGGCATCCACTGCATGACCGCCCGCCTGCAGCATCTCGGCCGCGGCTTGCACGGCATGGGGGTTGGCGGCTGATGCCATTGCGCCTCGCTGCCATTCACCCCCAAGGGGGTTGGGCCTGTCACTGTTCGCCTGTTTGGCGCTATCGGTGGGAATGCAGCCGCCAAGCAGCAACAGGAGGGCAAGTAACAGGGCTGATTTCATGAAATTCCTTATGGGGTTGCCAGGATTGCGAGCCTGCGGGTCACCGTAATCCGTGTTCGGTAGCCCGAGCCCGTTCGATGCGCCCGCCTTATCGCGGGTTCGCCCAACTGACTGCTGGTCGAAAATCGACGGTCGAAGCGGCGGTCACACCCGGTGTCTCGCTCGCAGTCGACCGGACATAGCGTGCAGCGTTCGACCACCCGCTGCTAGCGCTTCAGAGTTTAACACGGGGGATGAAGGCCCCGAAAGCGTGACAGCCGCTGCTCGACACACGCCCGGTTGCGCCGTATCACCTGCGGTTGAGTATCGGGTAGAATGTGGCGCTTCCAATCATGGGAGAGAATGATGGCCACACTGGTCAAGCTCGAAGAAGCAGAGAGTCACTCGTTGTTAACCGTGGATGATGGCAAAGCCAACGCTCTGTCCTTCGCGTTGCTGGAACAGCTGAATCAGGCCCTCGATCAGGCCGCCGAAACCGGGAAGGTCCTGGTGGTAATGGGGCGCCCGGGCAAGTTCTCTGCGGGTTTCGACCTCACGGTTATGGCCGCGGGCGGACAGCCGAGACATGACCTGTTGCTGGGAGGCGCGCAGCTGAGCCGCAGGCTGCTGGACTTTCCAGCGCCGGTGGTACTCGGGGTCAGCGGCCACGCTCTGGCCATGGGTGCGCTGTTGGTGCTTTCTGCGGACTACCGTGTCGGGATCAGTGGTAACTACAAGATTGGGCTGAATGAAGTAGCCATCGGTATGACGCTGCCATACTTCGGGGTTGAACTGGCCCGGGCGAGACTGGCGGCCACCCACTTCAGGCGCGCCGTAAGTCTGGCTTCGATTTATACGCCGGAGTCCGCGGTCGAGGCCGGTTATCTCGACGAAGTGGTGGCTGGTGAGGATTTGCAGGCACGCGTTGTCGCGTTGGCAGAAGAGTTCTCTCGACTCGATCTAAAAGCCCATCGGGAGACGCGATCGCGCGCGCTTGAGGGTCTTAACCAGGCATTGGATCAGGCGTTTGAGCGTGAACTCGCCGGGTGATCATGGGCTCTGCGTCGTTGGGCACGCCCAGCCGCGCCGAGAGAAATTCCAGTATCAGTTTGGGCTGATAGATCCTTGACGCGTTGTTCATGTCCGACTGAAAAAACCAGCAACAGTATGGGGAGGCCTGTAACCAACTCCTGCTTTGATGCAGGCCACCCAGGCGTTGCCTTACTCGCCGATATTCGGTCCGTATAGCCCTACGCCAAGCTTGCCGGCGATAAAGCTGATGGCACGCAAGCCGCGAACACTATTGCCCGCTTCGTTAAGTGGGGGGAGAAGGTCGCAATGGCAAATTTGCCGGGAACCACGGCGACAATACCGCCACCTACGCCAGTCTTGGCCGGGAGGCCTGCGCTGTACATCCACTCACCGGATTCGTCGTAAAAGCCCGCGGTGGCCATGATTGCCAGTAGCTCGGGAATATCTTTTCTCGGCAGTAATCTCTTGCCGGTGATCGGATTGACACCCTCGTTGGCCAGCGTGGCCCCCATCATACCAAGATCCTTGGTGTTGATGCCGATAGAGCACTGGCGGGTGTACACCCGCAGTGCTTCCTCAGGGTCGCTGTACAGTCGCCCGTAGTTAAACAGGTTGTTGGCGATACCGCGGTTGCTCCAGGCGGTCTCGTACTCAGACTTATAGACCTCCTCGATGACCTTTAATTCTCGACCCGCGTAGTCGTTGATGTTGTTGCTCACTTTCTGCCAACGCTCTTCCTCTGACTTGGCTTCCACCAGACTGACCGCGGCGATGGCGCCGGCATTAACCAGCGGGTTTACCGACCGCTCCGGGTGCAGTTCAATCGCCAGCTTCGAGTTGAAGGCCAGGCCCGTGGGCTCGACGCCAATTTTTTCGCGCAGGGTTTTGGGCCCCTGTTCCGCCATGATCAGTGATGCGGTGAAGGGTTTGGACACTGACTGAATCGAAAATTCATAATCGATCTCGCCCGCCGAATAGATTTTGCCCTCGCGGGTTACGATGACCACCCCGAACATCTCACTGGGCACGGTGGCAAGGATGGGGATGTAGTCTGCGTTGGCACCCTCGTTGAGACCCTTGAATTTGGCGTAAGCCTCGTCGACCACCTGTTGGAATGCGTCGGTTTTAGGCGCTTCAGCACGGGCAACGCCTCCGGCGAGGAGAGCCAGCGTCGCAAAGGCCGCAAGACCGCGTGACAAGAGATGGGGCATATTCAGTTCCTCGCAGATTGAGTGCTTATGGAGTCCCCAAAAGCATAGTTCCAGCGATCCTTTTAGGCAAGCTCAGGGGCCGCGCTATGGGTGGTGCCAGCGGGTTTGCTGAACCCTGCCCTGTAGCTTACCTGACCCCTGATCCCGGGGCTGGTCTATACCGGGGCGGGCTGGTAGCATTGTGCCCCCGATTGAGGTAAAGAAAGCGGCGGCAGGCTATGTTTGATCGAAACAAGAACAAAAAAACAGATTCGCAACACGCCGAGCCTGCCGCTACCGTGCCGCGGGCCAGGGCATCAGCCTCAGGTGGCAGGAAAGGCCCGGTCGCCGCTGTTATCGGCGCCAAGATTCAGATCAATGGAGAGATCACCGGCGACGAAGATCTGGTCATACAGGGGCACGTTGAAGGCACGGTGAACCTCGGTGAACGAGAACTGATTATCGGCGAGTCCGGTCGTGTATTTGCCGAGTTGCGCTCAAGAATGGTGCGTGTAGATGGTGAGGTCACCGGCAACATCACTGGTGACGATATTGTTGCCATCACCAGCAGGGGTAACGTGAAGGGCAATATTGTGGCACCCAGGGTCACCCTGGAAGACGGCGCCCAGTTCAAGGGCACCATAGATATGGACCCTGCGGCGGTGGCCAGTGCTCCGATGGCCGATGCCCCGATGGCCAGTGCACCCATGGAGAGTGCCCCCGGGGGGCGCAATCAGCAAGGCCCGGGCGCAGCTATCGAGGGTGGAAAACCCCGAAAGCTGGATATCAAGAAAAGCGGCAAAGCCTGAACCGGGATGGTTGCCTGGGAGTGGCCCAGCTCAGGGCGAGAAGCCGAGGCGGTGATTCAGCCCTCCAAATTGGTGGGGGGGCTGTTTGGTCCGGTTGAGGAGGATGCCCGCCTGACCGTGTTGCATGTTGGGGCGGCGTCCCCCGAGACTATGGATTTTTTTGCCCGTTATCGCTGTCGGCTGTTCCTCAACGACTTGTTTAACAAGCTACCGTTCGTTTTTGAAGACGAAGATAATGATGTGCCTCTGGAGGAGCAGTTTCGCCAGGAATTGCAGATTCCCACTGGCACCCGATTCGATATCTGTCTGTTCTGGGATTTTTTCAATTATCTGGACCGGGATGGCATCGCCGCGTTTTTGTCGGTGCTGCGACCGCATTTACACGCCGACACGGTGGCTCACGCCTATGCTGTGCATAACCTGCGAGCGCCCCGGGTCAATCAGCGCTACGGTATTGTCGGCAATGAAGAGGTCAGTGTCAGGCCACGAGAGGCCGCCTTGCCGGGCTACTCGCCGTTGCCGCAGAACCAGCTGAAGACACTGTTGACGTGCTTTCGGGTGGACCGCAGCGTACTGTTAACGGATAGCCGTTTGGAGTTGCTGCTTCACACCGTGCCCGGAGCACTGGACCGGTAACTCGGCAGCATTGCGCAGTGCGCGCCCCCCGAATCTCAGCGGGCGAAAAGTTGCTCATCGATGTGTTTAAACGCCTTGAATTCGAGTGCGTTGCCACTGGGGTCCAGAAAAAACAGGGTAGCTTGTTCCCCCGGTTCGCCTTTGAACCTTATGTGGGGTTCGATGACAAACTGCTGTATCTGTCCGCTGATCCGTTCTCTAAAAGTCTCCCAATCCCCCATGCTCAAGACGACCCCAAAGTGCGGCACCGGCACCTGATCGCCGTCTACCGGGTTGGCGGTGGCCGGAACCTGGCCGTTGGGCCCCAAACGCGGGTCAAGGTGGGCGACGATCTGGTGGCCAAACAGGTCGAAGTCTATCCAGTCGGCTGCGCTGCGACCTTCCGGAAGGCCCAAGGTCCCACCGTAGAAAATCCTGGCTTCCTGAATGCACCTGACGGGAAAAGCGAGGTGGAAGGGAGTAAGCGGCATGGTCTGATTCCTGCTGATGCTCTATCACTAAAGGTTGTAGTTTGGGCTGTAGTTTGGGCTACAGTTCAGAGGTGCCCTAGGTAATCCCGCCAGCACTGCCACTGTCAGTTCGTGCTCAGGTAGGTAAACCCGCCCTCTTTGATATAGAGCTCACAGGCTGTATTTGATCGTGGTATCAGTGAGCCGCCCACGGGAATACGCAGCCAGCTGTGGGTCGGGTAGTCGCCAAAGTCATCGCTAAAATCACCTTCGAGAATTAACAGTTCTGCGCCCTGTGAAAAATTGATCTGGCCCAGTTCAGCGGGCGATTCCCAGTGCTCGATACGCATGGAGTCGGTATAGGGCGGCTGCGCATAGAGCTTCTTCCAGCGGGTATTTTTGCGCACAGATTGCAACCAGGGGAGGGCGTTCGACTGAACCGCCTGCTGGTATCGATCGGTGCCCGGATACTGTCGCAATTTCACCAAGAGTGTGCAGCCCTGCTCGGAAAAGGGCGCGTGGCGAAAGCCCTCCGGGTTGAGCAGGTGCGTGCCCTGGGGCCAGTCTCCGTGTTCATCTGAGAATACCCCTTCCAGCACCAGAATCTCTTCGCCCTGTGGGTGATCATGGGCCGGGAATCTGGCCCCGACAGGATAGCGGACAACAGAAGTGACCTGGCCGGCCTCGGACGGACCCTGGAGATGGAGCCGCTTGCGCAGCACGTGACCCCCGGGACTGGGCGTCCACTCCATGGCAGCGGTGTCTATGGCGATGCGCACGCTGAGATCCGTATTAAGTCGCAGAGTTTCGTTGCTCATGTTTTGCCTGTGGTTTCTGTTTTGTTTAGCCGGGCCGGGCCGGGCCGCGGTCCTTAATCGGGTGGAGGCATACTACCTTGAAGCCCGGGTCTATGCGACTATCGGCAGAGATAGGCAACTGCTGAACCCCAGCGCCGTGAACAAAAAATACCCCGAGAGATCAGTGGCGACTATTCCATTTGAGGGAGCGAACCAGTACAATCCCGCGCCGTCGGGGTTGGCTTGTTCGATGCAATCCTGTCGTCTGGACGACCGAGCCGGCATAGCTCAGCTGGTAGAGCAACGCATTCGTAATGCGTAGGTCCGGTGTTCGATTCACCGTGCCGGCACCACTCATTTCCTGTAGTAGCCAAACGAAACAGAGACACATCGCTTATTCTTACAGGTCTGCCGCCTGTGGGAGTGCGCAGGTGCAACGAGTACACCTGCGCTATACAGTCCGTATATGTAGCCTATCCTGACAACAGCGAGCATTGTTACTCTGCGTGATACACCATATCGATCTCTTTCAGATCGGTCACGCCCAGCATGGCCGCGATTGTATCTGTGAGACCCGGGCCTGTGTCGGGGTGCTGCCAGGCGCCCAGTGTCATTCCACCGTCCACAACCAGGGCGTGCCCGGTGATGAAGGAGGACTCGTCGCCGGCCAGAAAGCAAACCGCATTGGCGATGTCCTCCGGCAAGCCCGGCCGGCTGATTGGCTGGGCGAGTTCTGACAGTGGCTTGATGGTATCCGAGTAGTCGCGCTCCTTGTCTTGCACCGCCAGTTGCCCGGCAAAGATCGGCGTATTTATAAAACCCGGACACACCGTATTGACTCGCACCCCGAATGGGCCCAGTTCCTGCGCCACCGAGCGGCTCAGGTTAATCACTGCAGACTTCACGGCGGAATAAACATGTGGCCCGTAGCCACCGCCAGTGCCAGCGATGCTGGCGGTCGTTATGATGGAGCCTCCGCCCTGTTGTTTCATGACAGGCGCAGCGTACTTCATGCCCATTATCGGCCCGGTGAGCATGGCGTCTACGGTGCGCCGATAGGGCTCGCCCAGGTCGGTCTCATCGATATCGCCCGTGACACCACCGAATCCGGCATTGTTAAACAAGCAGTCCAGCCGGCCCCATTGCTGGGTGGCCAGGTCAACGGCCGCTTTGACCTGCGCCTCGACACAGACGTCCGTTCGAATGAACACAGCGGCATCGCTGTGGGCAGCCGCGAGAGCCTGGCCACGCTCTGCCTGCATGTCAGCGATCACGACCTTGGCACCCTCGGCGATGAATTTCTTCACCGTTGCCTCGCCAATACCGCTGGCACCCCCTGTGATTAGCGCCACTTTTTCAGTTAAACATCCGGACATGAAGCTGCTCCTTAACACATGGGTTTGATTGGGGCTTGATCCTGCCTGGCCTTCATCGACGCGCTGACAGGCGAGTACATTACGCTACACTCATGAACCACGACAAGTGAGCTCGGCACGAAGAACTCAAGACTGCGGAAATACCCTCGGGAGTGTCGGCAGAACTGTGCTCGAGTGTATCGGACTAAACTACTATCGAAAACACTGGCACAGTGCTAACCGACCAGGTTTCTCTGGTCTTCAGGAAGCGTACAGGTCGTTCGAACGTGATTGACCCAGGAGATAGTGTGACATGCCAAAATTTTTTCTCTTCCTCTCGATAGTATTGCTCCAATGGGGATGTTCAGAACCAGCTGAGCTCGATTATGCCTTTATAGAAATACCCGAAACTATAAACAGGGACCCCGAAAAGGTGTTGACTCAAGAGCAGCTCCAGTACGACAAGAGGCAAATAATCTATGCATTAAACAATATTTACAGTGGACGAAAGTTTCTTCCCGGTAGTGAGCATGAAGAACTACTGGAAAAGATAGACAGCATTCACGGAGAAATTTCTGCCACAGACTTTTGTGCAAAAGTAGATCAGGCTTTCGATGCAGTGTCTGACAATCACCTGAGCGCAAAGTTTGATGACAAAAAGTGTGCTAAAAGGCAGGCCCATCGAGATGGACAGGTAGGAAAAAACTATTACCGGGGTAAGGGTGTTCCCTGGGATGTTAGACTCGAAGAGAGAGACGGCACGAACGCACTGCTGGTAGCGGTTACCAGCTTTCACCCGAGATCCAGCCCCGTATGGGATGGCTTTCTCGATCGTGTACAAATTCTCCTTCCTGAGGCCAGGCTGGTATTCATTGACATGAGAGGCAATGGAGGCGGGGATGACCGCATCGGCTATGAGCTTTCGGCGCTTCTCGCTGGAAATCAATTGAAGACGCCTTATGCAGAGCAATGGACCAGTGCAAATCCAGAGTCTTTTCAAATTCTTGTCAATAGCTTCGAGTACTGGCGCAGGCAGCGTATCGAAGCTGGCAAAGACCTACCCCCGCACATTGAAGAGTTGAAAGAAACGTTTGAAGACAAAAGAGATCGCGCGATAAATGGGGAGAAAGTCTCTATTGATAGCGAAGACAGCGATCAAGCAGAACAGGAAAAAGAAGAGTTTGACCTTAATAAAAGCATACGTAAGCCCATCTATCTGCTCGTCGACGCCAAATGCGCATCCAGCTGTGAAAGCACCACTGACTTCTTTGAGTTCAATCCGTTGGCCACAACCGTGGGCGAAAATACTGCGGGTTACGTTCATTTTGGCAATAATGGAAGTGTCTTTCTAGAGAACTCCGGTATCCAACTTCAAATGGCGGTCTCTTATAACAGATACTTTGACGACCGATTCATCGAGAAAATCGGCATTACACCAAAACTGGCAGTTCCCCCTGGCGAGGATGCGATGGCAGTTGCCTGGGATGATTACTTCCAGACCGGCGTCGTCAGCGGCATGTGACGGAGCTTGGGGAGCAGGGAAATGTGGCCACCAAATTCCGAGATAGGCAACGAGTTCACGGGGAAGAGCTCAGCGACTCTTCACATGCAACGCTCACTTGGGAGGACTGCTGTAACCATCAGCGGCTGCTTGCGCCCATCGGGCCTGCGAATCGAATGATAATGCCCTACGCCTTAGATCCAGTTCCTCGCTTGCCCGCCCCCAGCGGCTGTCCTACACTGCGTCATCCTGAATCCGCGAGCCGAAACCATGAAGAAAATACACTACCTGCTACTGGCGCTCACACTTTCATTGGGCCAGGCTGTCAATGCCGACCCGGTGGCGAAACCCCCTGAAGACGCCGACTCGGATGTACCCGAGATACTGCATTTCCAGAGTGATCACAGTGTCGAAATCGGTGGCAAGACCGTCAAGTTTCAGGCGACCGCCGGCACCCTGGAAATGAAGAATGACGACGGCGAGGCCATCGCCCATTTTGGCTACACGGCCTATACGAGAAGCGACGAAAACAAGGCGAAAAGGCCTCTGCTCTTCGCTTACAACGGTGGCCCCGGTTCGGCTTCCCTCTGGCTACACATGGGCATTCTGGGACCACAGCGCACCGTCGTTGATGATACCGAGTTCACTTCTACCGGCCCGTTCGAGCGCATCAACAATGAATACAGCGTACTCGACAAGGCCGACCTGGTGATGATCGACCCGGTGGGCACAGGTTTTTCCCGCCCTGTAGGCGAGGGCGAGGGCAAGGACTTCTGGGGTGTGGATAACGACATACGCTCGGTCAGTAACTTCATCGCTCAGTACATTACTGACAACGGTCGCTGGGCGTCTCCCAAGTACCTCCTGGGCGAAAGCTACGGCGGCATCCGCAGCGGCGGTGTGGCCTACACCTTGCTAAGCTCACATAACATTACCCTCAACGGTGTCATCCTGGTCTCTCCCTTTATGGACTACGTGGCGGGGGCAGCCGGGCTGAAGACCAATACACCGTACTATAACTATCTGAGCACCTTCGCCGCTACCGCCTGGTACCACAAGGCACTGGCCAAACGGCCTGCAAAATTGCGTCCCTTTTTGGAGGAGGTAGAACGCTTCGCCGAGGAGGTCTATGCGCCTGTCCTGCTCAAAGGCAATCGCGCCAATGATGCCGAGCGGCAAAAGGTGCTGGCTGGCCTGCAAAGGTACACCGGCATCAGTGCAGAATATTGGGATCGCGCCAACCTGCGGGTTACCGAGAGCCAATTCACCAAGGAATTGCTGCGTGACCGCAAGAAAACGGTGGGCAGGATTGATTCACGTTTTGTAGGCGATGGGCTGGAACACAACGCCCAGTCTTATTCTTATGACCCTTTCTTTCCCGCTGTCGGCCCCGCTTTTACTGCCACCTTCAACGATTACTACCGGGAAACGCTCGGCGTTAAAACTGATCGCAGATACGTGACCTCAGCGCCTGTGTTCAGGGAGTGGAATTGGGAGCATCAACAGCCGGATGGGGGATGGTCAGGCAAGTCGCCCTTCGCCAACACGGCCATAGATCTCGCTTATGCCATGACCATGAATCCCAACATGCGCGTTTTGGTGCAGCAGGGTTATTACGACCTGGCAACACCCTATGGTGCTACCAACTACTTCATCGATCACATGGAACTATCGGCAGAGTTGCGGGACAACATTAAGGTGGAGTATTACGAAGCGGGGCATATGATGTACCTGCACCCCCCTTCGCTGAAAAAATTCAAGCGGGACCTGGACAGCTTCATCCTCCCCTAGCAGCAATTCGCAGTTCTGGCCGGCATTCGACCAGCGATCAGCCGGATGATTGACGCCATCCTTGGTTGGAATACCTTCAATTTTGAAAGGACTGATACCCTCAATGTATGGTGAAAACCATCCTGAGTTTGTGCGACACAAACCACCCGCAAGCCCACATTTTTTATACAGTGCCTGAGGTTTGAGGGATAGCTGACCTTGAATGTTGCGACAAACCTGGCTTTTTTAGTGTCCGCTCGACAATGGCTTGGCACATGGCGCTCTGGTACATAGCCTTTGGGTGTCATGTTGCACTCGCACACTACATGCCGTGATGATGTGCAATCTCCTCTTCGCTCAGGCGTAGAAACTGTGCCGCGTTGTTATAAAATATATCCCGTTTCTGTTGCGCACTAAGAAAGGACGCACTCTCTACACCCTCAACAGCCATCCCGACCGACTCCGGCTAAACCATCTGATCAGTGCCAAACATAATTCGGTCTCCAAACCCCGCATCGACAAGGGCTTCCAGGTAGGTATGAAATTCTTTTCTTGGCAGGACCCGATTAATCACAGCGATGCCTACATACACCTGGGGATAAATAGCCAAAATCGCCTTCGTTTCCTGGAGGTAGGGGTAGCCTGCGTGCATTAACTGAACCCGGAGCCCGGGGTGGCGAACCAGCACGTCCTCGATGAAATTTGGATTCCCCAATGTGATCCGAAAATTCGGGCAGCACCCATAAGGAGAACCTTCAGCACCAAGGCCCGTATGAACTGCTACCGGCACGTCTAACTCTGCGGCCAGGGCAAAATATGGTTTCATCGAGGGATCGGTCGGCTTGAGGCCTCGATATTGCAGTCCAAGCTCCCCAAGAACCTCGAGGTCCTTCGACTGAAACAGCTCTCGCAGCCGCGATACCTCCGGGAGTGGATCGCGAGGACCGGTGCACGCACCGCCTATGATGCGCTCTGGAGCAGCGACCTTGTATTGCTCGACATGATCGAGTGGGCCACTGGCAACCGCCAGGACTATGTCGTAGCGCTCCATCGCTTGTAGCGTTGCCGCGATGGCCTCTTGGTCGTTTTGGGCACTGGGTAAATTACCTGTTATCTCGTTCGGTGGTGGAGGACACCCATACTCGTCGTAGCCAAAGGCATGGAGATGCATGCCGATAATCGGGAGCCTCTGTTGAGCATGCGCCGAAAGCGGCATCAGGAACACTGCAACTGATTACCGAGAGTGCTTTCACCGTGGATATTGGTTTTACGCACCTCTGAGAGCCGATCCGGACAACAGTGGCCAACAAGAATAGGGCAGGAAATACGAGACACTCGATACCCAGTCTTATGCGGCTGATCAAAGCCAGTTCAGCACCTAACTTGGGTGCGAGTACGTAGAGAATAACGAACATCAGCGGCGCAACGACAGCCCCGACGATCATGCCTGGATTCTATCGTTGTCTAACTGAGACATAGTGCAATACCGTAGACGCGATAACTATCACAAACGCAACTGCAGAAATACCAGCGGCAGGTGCCACTGAAAAGCCACGTGCCCTCGCCATCCTCTGCGCCTCTCGCTTCCGCAACTGGCATGCGTTCAGGGAGGGCCGGGAACGACTGAGCGGAGTGGGTGCCTGACGTTCCTGCGGGAACGCTTTTCGGTTAAAAGCAGCGGTAGTGAAACCGTCAGATACCCATATTGGTTGTTGTACCGATTCTCGGCATTAGCGATTCTTGCTGCTTGAGTAATTTCACGGGCAAGCTCCTCGATCTTCACACGCTGCTTTCGCGTGGGTGACTTGGCCTCAATTCCCGTATCACTCAAAATATCAAAAATTGATGGCAGGAGGTCGCTACCGTCGGAGGCCTTTTCATAGACTCCTGGTATGAAAACTAGGCCCAATGCGCCACCACCTACCAACATCATAAATGCTTGCTTCTGTTTGGTTTGTCGATCAGATTGGTTTTTCAAGTAGTTATTCAAAATCTATACATATGAAATCTATTTGGGTGCCGTCTCAGCTCGATCCTGTCTTAATCTGCGTTTCCCTCGAACTGTGGCGCATTACCGCCAATGTGATCCCATGGTGCCTTGGAGCCGACAAAAAGGTGCATCTCAATTTCTACACCGGGATCTCCATCTATGCAGCCAAGCGCCAGGCCATGCACCTCACCATTCCAGAGACCACACAGAGTTGAGCCGCAATTACTGCAAAAGCCTACAGACCATTCCTCGTCCGTGCTAAAAGTCGCTAGCGAATCTGTTCCGCTAATCCACCCGAAATTACCGCCTGGCGCTAGCTCTGCATACGCAGATGATGGCCCACTAAACACTTTCCTGCACTTCGAGCAGTGGCAAGCTCTAGCGTTCTGCAAGTAGCCAGTGAACGCGAACGAAAGACTCCCACAAATGCAACTGCCTGTAATCATGCTATCTCCTGGGCATTAGCACATAACGACCACGCTCACCAGCAGCAATGGAGCGCCGCAGAATTGCCGGCTGATGCACTATCTCGTTTGGTACTTTTCCGGCTTCGACTTTTGATGACCAACGGACGATAAAAAGCGCCCGCAGTGAGCCTTCAAGTGCGGTGAAATAATGACCCCGCCAGTAGCCGGATGTACCGTGACAGGCCGCCACTTCTTCGGGGCCTCTCCTCGTTTGGCTTGTTGAATAAAGGGCTTCAGACCCATTTCTGCATCGTATTGAAACTGGGAGCTGTATTGTGCCTCATCAGTGGTATTTGCGCACCAGGATTTCGTTTGTTGGTTTTTTAATATATTTACTCCGTTCTGGTAGCCTTTATGAATGGCTAATTCGTAGTTAAGCGGCGGCCAGTTAGGAGCAAAGTTTGCGACATAATTAAGAAGCCATGCGCAATCGGCGCGGAGTACTGGATGTCCGAGTGAGCGAAAACGAACGGCTCCAACTGCATTTTATGTGGCCGCATGAAAATTTACGGGACTGAACTCGCTGAACAGATTGCTAGCTTCTTCTAAGTCCGCGATTGGTATGTAGTCGCACGCTGCCGCAAACCGGCCCCACATTCCGAAACGGCCAAAGCTGGGAAAACAAAAACTCAGAGTCCAACATTCTCAGTCCCCACTTTCTACTTCCCCTGAAACATAACGCTGCCAAAAAAGGAGAGCAAGTTACTGCGAGTCCAGGCCAGATTGTGGCGGATTTTTAATGGCATTGTCAGGCTTTGCCATTTATTAGGTGCCACCGCTGCTTTATACCAAGCGCGTAGGTTAAACCCAGGAGAAAGCATATGCCTGAACTGGTTAGCCAGAAAGTTAATGAATTATCTGGAAAGGCAGGCATTATGAAGTAAAAACCCAACGCACGCGCTAGCAATACTACTGTAATTAGTATTAAACCTAGCCGTACTAAAGGTAGCCATACAATCAATCCCGCTCCAGAAAAAGCATAGGCAGACCAAAGCAATAGAACTGCAGAAATCATGCTAGTAACCACTGTCGGGTAAGGATCGCCACTTTCAGCCAATTGTGCCATCTGTTCTCCAGCTCCGAGAAAACGATACCAGTCTCCGCCGAATATTATGCAACCGACATGAATTAACGCAATCAAGGCAGTAAGTATACCCGCTGTTTTTAGAAGGTTAATTTCCTGGCTGTTCAGGCGCTCGCCTTGAAGGGCCTAACGCCAGCCATAACCGGCCCCAAAAAGCGAAGTGCAGCGCAGCTTTTTGGGGTCCGAGTTTATGGCATTGTTAGAGCATTGCATCTTGATCACTTATGACCTTTGCGATTTGTTCTGCTGCATTATCAAGCCCATTAGGCCCGGTAGCGGCTACCTGCTGCAGATTAGCAAACATACTCAAGTTTGCATTATCACCCACTAATACTGGCAATACTCGCTTCCCCTGCCCATAGGCCATTCCCGCCTCTACAAGGACATTTGGTGAAGGATCGCCCTCACCCAGAACCAAGACCACCGTCTCACTTGCTATTAATGCATCTTTGATTTGTTGCTCCCAAGATTCTCCCGGTTTCAACTCATTCTCATCGAACCATGTTTCAACACCTCTAACCTTGAGTTTTTCGACTAACTCTTTTGCGGCCTCATCGTCCTTGTGCGCGTGAGATATGAAAACCTTCGTGTTCATTGGATACCTCCATTACCGGTCACTCTGTCAGTCAACTCGGAGATGTAGCGATCAACATTGTTTAGTGGTAGTAAGTTTCGTTGCTTTAGCGCGACAGGCACATTGGCTTTTTCCTGGAATTCAGCAGACGTTACGCCGAGTAACAGAACAATTATTGGAATTCCTTTTAGCCATGCCGCGCCGATTTCCATCCACACGTAGGGCCTCTTTAATGACCAGGGAGTGATCAGTACAACTAATTCGTCTGCCTTTCTAAGCGCAGAAAGAATATCATTTTCGAAATTCGCTCCAACTGCTATTTGAGCTTCATCTAAGAACGTCTCTGCTCCTGCCGAGCAACATTCAAGAGAAAGTTTCTTGGCCACCCAAGTATCTTCGCCGCTATGGCTTATGAATGTAAGATAACTCACAACTATTCCCTCTATTGCTCTAACAGCCCATTAATCAGGCCCAAGGCCTGATAATAATTAATATCGGTAAGCATTGATAAGATATTATCGTGAAAGCGTGGCCTGGCAGGGGGCCGAATCGATGGCCACGGCTCTTGCAGCTTCTAAAAGCCATCAAATTGCCCCAAGAACTGCCAAATGCGCGAAATTTCTCACAATAGGCAGGCTAGCCTTTAACCAGCCCGTGGGCAAGCAGCTGAGACGTTTCGAGGAGAAATCGTGAATTCATCCTCTTCTGTTGTTTGCCATCGCAGAGCCTGTTCTTGTGCTGGTGGGGCGTGATGGTTGCCGGTCTGTGTGCACAGCTTCAGGGCGACCATACGCCGAAGGTTTCCATGCTGTGCGGTACTTGCCAGCGCGCCTGTGAGCGCTGCGCCGTGGCGGTATCGGTGTTAATAACCCGCCAGTTGCTCGTCATCCGCGCCCGGGATGAAGCGCTTGGCCAACTGCCGGGTGGCGTTGGCCAGCAGGGCGTTGTCTACGCCCACGCCGACAAAACAAGCGCCTATTTCCACATAGTGTTTCGCCAGCGCCTCCTCGACGGCCAGAATGCCGGGGGCTTTGCCAGCGGCCAGAATTGTGGCTATGCCTGCCTCTATCGCCGCGACCACCTCTGGGTGGCCGGGTTTGCCGATGTGGCCCATCGAGGCGGACAAATCCGAGGGACCAATGAACACCCCGTCCACGCCATCCACCGCCACGATGTCTTTCAGGTTACCCATGGCGGTGGTGGTCTCCGCCTGGACGATAAGGCAGATTTCCTCATTGGCTCGATGCAGGTAGCCTTCCACCCGGTTCCAGCGCGCCGCGCGCGCCATGGAGGTACCCAGGCCGCGAATACCGTCCGGCGGGTAGCGCACTGCTTGCACCAGCCGGCTGGCTTGTTCGGCGGTATCTACCATAGGGATCAGCAGTGATTGGGCCCCAACATCCAACAGTTGTTTCAACAGGGCGGTGCTGCCCTCCGGGGGGCGCACCATGGCAGGCACCCCATAGGGTGCAATGGCCTGTAAATGATTGTGTACATCGCGGACGCTGAAGGGCGCGTGCTCGGCATCGATCAGCAGCCAGTCGAACCCGGCGCCGGCGGCGATTTCGGCACAAATGGTATCGGGCAGGCCCATCCACAAGCCGTAACTCGGCTTGCCGCTTTGGAGGGAGCGCTTGAACTGATTGAGCGGTAACTGCATTGCGAATGCCTCTGTATTTAAACGAAATGGCAGGAGATGCCGCCCAGGGGGCCGTAGTCGGCGTGGACAGTGTCACCGGCCTTGACGCTCACGGGACGAATGAATGAGCCGGACAGGATCACCTGCCCCGGTTCCAGTGCAATGCCGTGCGGTGCGAATCGCCTGGCCACCCAGCAGATGCCGTTGCCGGGGTGGTTCAGTACCCCGGCGGCCAGGCCGGTCTCCTCCAGCACGCCATTGACATAGCACAGGGCGCCGCACCAGCGTAAATCCATCTCCAGGGGCTTGACGGGTCGCCCACCCATGATGATGCCCGCATTGGCGGCATTGTCCGCAATGGTATCGAAGACCTTGCGGACGTAGCCCGTCTCCGGATGTACCCGGTAGCTGCGGGCCGAGATGAGTTCCAGTGCTGGCACCACATAGTCGGTGGCATTGAGCACGTCGAACAGCGTGACGTTTTCTCCTTCCAGACGGTCTTTCAGGATAAAGGCCAGCTCGACTTCAATACGGGGGTCGCTGTACTTCGCCGCTTCGATATCACTGCCGTCGGCAATGACCATATCATCCAGCAATACACCGTAGTCGGGCTGGTCGATCTTCATCGAGTCCTGCATGGCGCGAGAGGTCAGACCGATTTTATAGCCGACGATGCGGCGCCCATCCGCGACCTTGCGGTCGATACCCTGTTTCTGGATGGCATAGGCTTCATCCATGGTGATGTCCGGATGACGAAGGCTCACTGGATCGATTTGTCGTCGTTCGGCTTCTGCCTGATAGAGTTCGTCGGCTGCGTTCTTGGTGTCGGCTTCGCTCAACATGGTGGCTTGTCCTTAGGGCAGTTCGTCGCGCAATTATTGAGGCAACCCGTCCGGTGTCTTCTCGTGTTACCGCTCGCGTCACTTCTCGTGTACTTATTCGTGTTACTTCCCGTTCAAATAGTCGCGCAGATTGTTGTGGTTATATTTCAGGGAGGCGGGGAGTTCGTTCATCTCGAACGAAATCGCCAGCCCCTGTTGTTCGTACAGTGGTTGCAGGTGATTTTTCAGTGCCTCAAAAATTGCCTCGGCTGCGCCCTGTTTTTCTTGCTCCGTTCGCCCGGGGCCGAGCTTGACCTGCAAGTGCACAAAACCGAATTCGGGGTTTCCGTTGGCCACGTGGTAGTGGTCGCAGCGGTGTGCCCGGCAGCGAATGCCCGCCAGTGGAAATACCCCAGTGGCAACGGCGGTGTCGGTCAGGGTCTCGAACAGGCCCGCCACATTGAGCTGCTCCTCGATATTGGCAGAGTGCTCCAGGATAAAGTGTGGCATGGTGCTATTCCACCGGGAACACGGCGTTGATCTGCCCCGTGCCCGAGCTGCCAAAGTAGGGCGTCAGAACCTCTACCTTGCCGGTGTACTTGTCCCAGCCCAGGGCGCCCAGCAACATCGCGGTATCGTGCATAAATCCCTCACCGTGGCACTTTTCGGCATACTCGGGCAGCATTTCGGTGAACGCTTCCCACTCCCCGTTCTGCCACATTTCGACCACGCGATGATCGATGTTTTCCAGAAAGGGCGACCAGACCTTGTGCAGGTAATGTTCGGAAACCCCGTTTTGAGCGAAGCGGTGCGACAATGATCCCGAGGCAAAAATGGCCACGGTGCCATCATAGTGGGCCTCAATGGCCTGCCGCAGTGCGGCTCCCAGTGTGGCGCTGTCACTGAGGTCGTGAACGGTGCAGAGCGCCGATACGGAGACCACCTTGAAGTGCTGATCGTCATTCATGTAACGCATGGGCACCAGTGTGCCGTATTCCAGCGCCAGGCTGGTGTCGTGATGTGCCCTGGTGCGCACGCCGGCTTCGGTGGCCGCCTCGGCAATCAATTCACCCAGTTCGGGGTTGCCCGAGTAGGCATAGGGCAGGTTTTTGATAAAGTGGGGCAATTCCCCACTGGTATAGATCCCCTCAAAAGAGGGCGCGTTGTTGATGTGGTAGCCTGAATTGACCAGCCAGTGAGTGTCAAAAACGACAATCGTATCGACACCGAGTGCACGGCAGCGGCGCGATATCTCCTTGTGGCCATTAATGGCTGCGTCGCGGCAGCCCTTGTGAGGTCCGTCCAACTCCGATAAATACATCGAGGGGACGTGGGTAATTTTCGCAGCGAAGGCAAGTTTGCCCATTGAAAGTCTCCTGGTTTACCGGGGTTTTTAGCGGCCCAACACGGGTACCTTGTGGGTGCCATGGGCGATACAGACGTTCTTGGTTTCCATGTAAAACTCGAAACTGTAATCACCACCGTCGCGGCCTATGCCTGACATCTTCATGCCGCCGAAAGGAGAGGGCAGGTTGCGATTGTTCTCCGAGTTAACCCACAGCATGCCGGCCTCCACCTGTTGCCCCATACGCATGGCGCGGCCGGTGCTTTCGGTCCAGATATAGCCGGCTAGTCCGTAAATCGTGTCGTTAGCCAGGGAGACCGCCTGCTCTTCGGTGTCGAAGGAGATAGCGGTCAGTACCGGGCCAAAAATTTCTTCCCTGGCGATGCGCATATCGTTGCTGGCATCCGTGAACAGTGTGGGTGTGACAAAATTGCCCGGCCCCAGATCCTCTCTGCGTTGGCCTCCCACGGCTGTGGTAGCGCCATCTTCCCGGGCGATATCCATATAACTCATCACCTTGTCAAAGTGCCCGGTGTGCACCAGCGGGCCCACTTCGGTCTCCGGGTCCAGTGGGTGACCCACGCGTAGATTGCCCACCCGTTGTTTCAGGGCGTCGATGAATTTCTCCCGGATGCCACTCTGGATCAGCAGGCGGCTGGAGGACGTGCAGCGCTGACCATTCAGGCTATAGATCATAAACACAACGGCATCCAGTGCCCGCTCAAAGTTGGCATCGTCGAAAACGATGACCGGATTTTTTCCGCCCAGTTCAAAGTGCATCCGTTTCAGGGTTTGCGCCCCTTGCATCATTATGTGGCTACCGGTTGCTCCCTCACCCACAAGGGCGACCGCTTTGATGGCCGGGTGCTCGGTCAGTCGTTTGCCTACCACCTCGCCAAAGCCATTCACCGTGTTCCATACCCCGTCCGGAATGCCGGCATCCCGGGCTATCTCTGCCAGCAACATGGCGCTCAGTGGTGTCAGCTCGGCGGGTTTGTGGACGATAGTGCAGCCCGCTGCCAGAGCCGGGGCGATTTTCCAGGTGGCCAGCATAAAGGGCGTATTCCAGGGGGTGATAATACCCACGGGGCCGATCGGCGAGCGCATGGTGTAGTTGGTGTGTTCTGCCTGGTACAGCGCCTGTCCGTTTCTGGCCTCAGGGGCCTTGTCTGCGAAGAAGCGGAAATTGGCAGCGCCCCGGATGGCGGCCTGCTTCATAAACCGGATCGGCTGGCCGCTGTCCATGGATTCTACCAGAGCGATTTCGTCGGCGCGCTCCTCGATCATGTCGGCAAAGTGGTGCAGCAGCTTCTTGCGTTCGGCGCCGGGCATGTCCCGCCAGCCTGCAAAGGCTGCCTCGGCGGCGACACAGGCGCTGTCCATATCGGCGACAGTGCCGGCCACGACCTCGCCGAGGGTGCTGTTGTCCGCTGGCGTTGTGTTGCTGTAGGTTTCGGCGCCTGCCGGCACGCTGAATTGACCATTGATGAAGTGACCTGTGGTGGCGGCCTTAAAACGCTGCAGATAGCCATCGGCTCTGGCCTGGTTGTCGCTGTATTGCGTCATGGTAATCTCCGGGGTGGCGAAGGCATAAAATTAACGTGTTAAATATAATAAGATGGGAAGCAGAGAAATGGAAGGGGAAGTTCGATTTTAGCGGTCAAAATCCTTTATAAATTAGAGGTAATGGGGTAAATTGCATAACAGGTTAATTAACAAGATTGATTAACACATTAATTAACTGGCGGTTTGAGAGCGTTGAGGTCTGGCGTTCCCGGGCTCCCGGATACCAACTAGAGGTAGGCGATGCGGTTTGTAACGTTTGAACGTGAGGGCAAGCGGTCCTGGGGCACTGTAAAGAACGACGGTGTCATTGACCTGGGCGCACGCATCGGTGGTGATTTATTGGCCACCTTGCAGGCGGGCACCCTGGACCAGGCCAGGGCGATGGCCGAGGGGGCGGATGTGGATTTCTCCACTGCCGGGATTCGCTACCTGCCGCCCATTACCGCACCGGAAAAAATTGCCTGCGTGGGGGTCAACTATGCGAACCGCAATGCCGAGTACAAGGATGGTTCAGAAGCGCCGAATTTTCCCAGTCTGTTTATGCGCACACCGGATTCCCTGACTGGCCATGAACAGCCGCTGCTGCGGCCACCAGAGTCCCACCAGTTGGATTACGAAGGGGAGATCGTGCTGATCATTGGCAAGGGCGGGCGCCGTATTGCAGAGACTGATGCCTACGATCATATCGCCGGGCTGAGTATCATGAACGAGGGCACGCTGCGCGATTGGGTGCGCCACGCCAAGTTCAATGTCACCCAGGGTAAAAATTTCGTGCATTCCGGGGCCATTGGCCCCTGGATGGTCAGCGCTGACGAGTTCACACCCGAACAGTTCGAGAATATGCGGGTAACCACCCGGGTCAACGGCGAGGTCCGTCAGGATGACACCACCGCCAGTATGATGTTCCCATTTCGCTACATCATCAGCTACCTCTCCAAATTCTTTCACCTCAAGCCGGGCGACGTGATCGCCACCGGAACGCCTAACGGCGCCGGAGCGAGATTCGATCCACCCATATGGCTGGTGCCCGGGGACGTAGTCGAGGTGGAAGTTGAGGGTGTGGGCTTGCTGTCCAATGAGGTGGTTGACGAAAAAATATAATGGCCGATAGAAATCTGCGAGGCTTCGATCGATCACTGCCCATGTCGTTGCTGCGCGCGCGCGAGGCGGTAATGAAGAAGTTCATGCCGTCGCTTAAAGAACACAATCTGTCTGCTCAGCAATGGCGGGTGATCAGGGCATTAAAAGATGAGGACGGACTGGAGATTTCAGCACTGTCTCAACGCTGCCAGCTAATGATGCCCAGCTTATCCAGAATTGTGAAGAATCTTGAGGCGCGAAACCTGATCGAGCGCCAGTCGGTTGAGGCGGATCAACGTCGTTCAGCGATTTACCTTACTGATCGCGGCTGCAATTTATTTGAGCTGGTCGCACCTAAATCGGCGGAGCGCTACGACTACATCACCGAAAAATTCGGTTATGGAAAGCTGGAGCTACTCTATGATCTGCTGGATGAGCTGGTAGAAAAAATCGATGAGGAAGAGTAGCACCAGACGCCAAACCTGAAGACCTGATTTGGCGCAGTCCCTGCACGAGTGTCCACGAGTGTCCACGAGAGTCCACGAGAGTCCACGAGAGTGCGCGGGGTTGGCGCTGCACCGTCCTACCGCGTTTCTGGCCCCATGCGTTGTGGCTTGCGTGAGGCGCCTGGCTGTGTCCTCGGGCTCCCGTCACCGCTTTTTTACTGCCTGTATGTAGCGCTCCCGGGCCGCGGTGCATTCGGCGTCCTGCAGCGCGGAGATCAAACTGTCGGCGTCTGACCAGGCGCGACCTGTGCCGACCATCTGCGACGTTATCGCATCCACATGGCGCTTGGTTGCCATGACCGGCGCAAGGGGTTTGGCGGCGATGTCTCGGGCCAGCGCCTCTGTACTCTCATTGAGCGCGCCGTGCTCAACCACCCGGTTGAGAAATCCGGCGCGGTGGGCCTCTGCCGCGTCGAAGGTTCGACAGGTGATGACCAGTTCCCGGGTGAGGGCCGGGCCGATTTCCCGCACCAGGCGCGGTATGCCACCCCAGGCCAGAGGAATGCCCAGGTCGATCTCGGGAATGGAAAACTGCGTGGTGGATTCTGCCAGCCGCAGATCACAGGCAGCGGCCAGCACCAGGCCGCCCCCCACGCACCAACCTTGAATGCCTGCTATGGTGATAGCGTTCATATCCTCCAGGGCGTCCGCCATGAGCCGGCCTGCGTCCGCAGCAGCCCGGACACCGGCTTGACCGGTTTGCGGAAACCCCTCGAGATCCGCACCGGCTGAGAAGGCCTTGCCGCGGCCCCCGACGATAACCACACGGATTTCCGGCTGTTGATTAAAGGCCTGGGCGGCCTGGGCGATCTCCCGCAGGGTGCACAGCGAAAGCGCATTCAGTTTTTCCGGTCGGTTCAGCCATAACGACGCGATCGCGCCGTCCTGTTCAATTGCAATATTCTCGTACATGGGAGTCATCCTGTGGTCGTCGGCGCGGTAGCGGTTTGATGGTAACGCGTGCCAGTGGTCATGAGAACTGCCCGGTGGCTGTCAGCCGCTGCAAGAAAGCATACAATGGCTTGAGCGAGAGGAGGAACTGTCATTGGAAAGATTCATAGAACGCTGTATTTACGCATCGCGCTGGTTGCTGGCCCCCATCTACCTGGGCCTGAGCCTGGCCATCCTGCTGTTGGCCATCAAGTTTTTTGAGGAACTCATCCACGTCTTTCCAGTGATACTGCACATGAGCGAAGCGGATCTGGTGCTGGTTGTCCTGAGCCTGATTGATCTGTCGCTGGTGGGGGGGCTGCTGGTTATGGTGATGTTCTCCGGTTACGAAAACTTCGTCTCGCGACTGGATTCCGTTCCCGAGGAGGGCGGGCTGGACTGGCTGGGAAAAATGGACTCAGGCAACCTGAAAAACAAGGTTGCGGTATCTATCGTCGCCATTTCTTCGATCCACCTGCTGCAGGTGTTTATGGAAGTGCGCACCATCGCCAATGACAAGATCAAGTGGTACGTCATCCTTCATCTCACTTTCGTGGTCTCGGCTTTTTGTATGGGCTACCTGGACCGGGTAACTCGAACCAAGTGACCGCGGTCACTGCAGTAGTGGTATCGACCGGGGGGTGTGGTATCGTTTATTCCCCAGCGCCCCCCAAACGTTACAAATGGACGATCGGCGTCAAATAAAAAAGCACCGTAAAAAAGTACGGTAAAAAAAGCACCGTAAACAAGGAGAAGTTACTCGATGATGTTTCACATCCCCTGTGGCCAGAGTCAGGTTTGTCAATTCGATGTTTATCCGGCACAGCCCGACAAGGGCCATGCCAGCGACTGGCGGGTGGTTAACACCGCCAGCGGCGAGGAACTGAATAAGGAGCAATTCGATATTAAGTTCTCGAAGAAGTCGACACTCATGCAGCGCCAGGTTGAGCGGATGATACTGGTCTTTACCATAGCGCAACCCGAACCACCTGAAGTGGCTTCATGGCGGTTCGTGCACGGGGGGGTAATGTACTGTGAGGGGAAGGCAGACTATCGAGACGACCTGGCTTTTGAGATGAGTTCCGATGGCCGGGTGCTCACCGCGACGGCGAAGTGCCTGAGCAATGGCGATGAGGAATTCCAGTTCAGTTTTCTCGCGCTGCGCCGGGATAATCTCTCAGGGGAATGCCACATCTACTCCTCCGCGGATCCGGGCGGCAAGGTCGGTCGCAACTGAACCCATTCGCCGGTTGGCGCTTATTCCAGGCGGATGGTCGCGGTGCGTTTTTGGCAGGCGGTATTGATATCGGCCTGTTGTAACAGTGCTGAGAATGCCGGGTCCGCGCACAAAGGGTCAAAAAATGGCAGGGTAAACCAGATCCCGCTGAAGCCACTCGCAAGCGCTTCTTCCACCTCCACCATGGCGGCAATGTGCTGGCCGGAGAGGGTATAGACCAATGCCGCATTGAAGCTGTCTTCGGAGTTGCGGCGCCGGTTCTTCTCCCCCTGCTTCAGAGCCGCTATGGCTCGTTCATACATGCCCAGCTGGGCATAGGCTTGCGATAATGCTCGCGGGTCACTGGGGGAGGGTCCCTGAGTCTGGTCTTTGACGATCTCCCGGTACAGGGAGTCGGCGGCCTCCTGGTTTCCCAGTAGCGTCTCGGCATCGGCTAGGTTCAATACGACAATCGGCGATCGGTCGCCGGGTTGGTAAGCTGGCAGGAATTCTGCTCTCGCCTCCGCGTAGTCACCTCGTAGCAGGTAGGCAAGACCCAGGTTGGAGCGAGCCGTCTCGGATTCCTCAAGCTCCAGCGACGCCTGAAAGTGATCGATGGCAGAGTCGATGTTACCGGCATGCAGTTCGATCATACCCAACAAATCCCGGGCGCTCCGGTCCGCGGGGTAAATAGCCAGCAACTTATTCAGCAGATCTGTTGCCTGGTCGGCCCGACCCCACTCGTAATAGTTCCAGGCACTCTCATAGTAGAGTTCTCGACTGGGTCGCATGGCCAGGGCTTTGCGGTAGTGCTGGTCCGCAGCCTCGTAACGCGCCTGCTTGGAGTCCAGTCGGGCACTGAGCTTGTGCACGAGAACCCTGTCACTGGCCAACAGTTTGAGGCTTTCTATCGCGCGGCCCGCAGCCGTGAAATCATCCTGTTCCAGGGCCACCTCGAACAGTGCCTGGTAGAGCAGTGGTGAATCGCCCGCCCAGGTTTTCGCGGTATCCAGAACGCGCTTGGCTCGCGACAGGTAGTCGGAGTCTCCGGTATCATCGTGCAGGTCAAGCGCGCTGTCTATATAGAGCCGATACAGTGGCAGGAAGCGGTCAGCCCGTCCGATCAGGGCTTCACTGCGCTGGAATATTTCGCTCTCACTGATATCGGCTGCGCCCATAAATGCCGTCTGATAGAGGGACAGATATTCGGCGTAATCGGCCTCGCTGATCAAGGACTCCAGGTTTTCTGTGGTGGCAGCCTCCGGGTAGAGTAAGGCCCATTGGCCGCCCACGATGTTCCAGGAGTCCAGTGTGGCTTCGGGAAGCAGGGTGGTGCTGCGGCTGGCCAGTACCGCCCCACGGGCATCGATGCGCTGCAAACTGAGCTCGCAACTCCTTTCCTGGCAACGCAGCGTACTGGCCAGTGCCTCATCGGCGCCCAGTGCTGCCAGCACAGTACTGGTGCTGCCCTGCACTGTGCTGGACTCGCGTGCGCCAATCAGCGTCAGGCCGGGGTTGTTGAGAACGGCTTGCTGTAGTGCCTGTTGTACGGTGGTGCGCAGACCGAGCTGCTGTGACTCTGCGATTGCGCCGGTTGCGGTCAGCACCGGGTCCAGCACGGCCACATAGCGGGTTTCCGGCGGTTGCAGCAAGCGCCAGCCAATAAGGGCAGCGGCAAGCACCGCCGCTGTGACTAAAGCAGCAGCCGGCCATTGGCGTCTCGCAGGTGCTGCCGAGACGGGTTCTGGCAAGGCCGTTTCTTGCTGGGTACTTTCGTGCCAGGCAAGCCTGAAAGCGTCTGCAGCCTCTGCAGCGCCCGGACGTTGCTCGGGCCGAGAATCCCGCAGCTGTTGCAGCAGGTGGCCCAGCCCGGGAGAATGCTGTTGTGGGTCATCGAGCATCTGTTCGGCCAGGCTGCCCAGTGCCGCGATGTCCTGCTCGCGACCGCGATTGTCAGTCACTGTCTCGGCTATGCCGAAGTCGGTGACTTTGGCTGTTCCATCTTTATTTACCAGTACATTCTCGGCCTTGAGATCGCGATGCGCGATACCGGCCTGATGGGCACAGTCCAGGGCGGCCGCTATCTCTGATAACCAGCGCAGTCGTTCGCTCTGGTCACCGCTGCCCTCGCGCAACAGGATATGGAGATTGCGGCCATCAACATACTCCATTACCAGCGCTAACTGATCCCCGTCTTCGATCAGGTCAAACAATTGCACCACATTGGGGTGATTCAATTGGGCCAGCAACCGTGCCTCGTCCTTCAAACGGTTGGTGAACTCCGGGTGTTGCAAGTCTTCGCGCAGGGTCTTGATGGCAACCAGGCGGTCCAGCCGAGTGTCCTTCGCCAGCGAAACAGTCCCCATACCACCGCGGCCCAGCGGCCGCACGATCTCGTAGCTCATTGCTGGGATCGCGGCTCCGCGTCGGGGCCGTTCAGGCTGTGGGTCAGTTGTTCGCCCTTGAAAATCGAAAAGTTCGGACATCCAAAGCGGACCTGGCCTTTGCGCCGCTCCACCAGAGGCTCGGGATCGATGTTCGCGGGTAGTTTTTCGGCGATTTGTTTGCGTGCCCGGAATATCAGAATGTTGAGATGTGAGACATCCACGCCCAGTTCCCTGGCCAGAAGATCGGTGTCCACCCAACCCTGCGACTTGTTATCCAGACCCTCTGCCGCCTCTTCTGCACGATGCCGAGCCAGCTGCAGCAGCAGGTAGTGGTGGCTGCGTTCTCCGAGGTCGATGGCCTGGTTCCCCCGCTGCAGACGCAGGCGGGTAATCTCCTCATCCAGGCTGAGGTCGTACAGAAACTGAAAAGTATCGAGCCGCTCCCCGGAGGCCGGTACCAGTTCCGTCGCATTGGCGGAGTCGGCGAGAAACACCCGCCAGGCCTGCGCGCCGGTTTCGAGGCGCTGTTGATGTCGCAGCGGGTACTCCTGCAGGTCGACTTCAGCATCGCCAATGGGGTGGTAGAGCCAGCTGCGACGTATATTGGAGTAGTGGATTACCAGCGTCGGCCGGATTTCATCGGGCAGGAACAGGTAGGAGGTCAGCGGCAGGGTCACGGTGCCGGCACTATCGGCCAGTAGCAGAGAAGTTGGGGCCCCATCGTCAACGAGTTCCCAGGCGCTGCCCGTCTGCGCACCAAAGGTCATGCTGGCGCCCAGCTCCAGCGCCGTATTGTGTGCAGCCTTGAGCCGTTTGCCGTTGACCCAGGTACCATTGCGACTCAGGTCTCTGAGCTGCCAGCCGTCGAGAAACCACTCCAGCACGGCGTGCATGCGCGACACTTCGGGCGCTGCCACCACGGTATCCACCTGGTCGGCGCTGCGGCCGAGGGTATGGTGAGCCCGCAACGGCAGGCGCCGACCGCTTTTTGTATCCAGTATGTAGCCCATAAACCCTTGTTCTTTGGTCCCCGGTGCTGCCGTCCAGACCCTGGAGCGCGTCAGTTACTGTGAGTATAACCAGTGTCATAGCGAGTGTAACGCTAGTTTTCAGTAGCGCTTGTCGGGGTGCGCGGCACCCGCCCGGTGGCCGTGTAATCGCCTGTAATGGTTTGCGTCCGGCGGCTCGGAGATACTGGGCACCGGTTAGGAGAGCACGTGCACTAACAGGGATGTCTGTTTACGTGATGGACCCTCCGCGGCGGACAGGGAAGTCCGCACCCAAACGGGCCGGATGCCCGCTGGTAATCAAGGAAGGTTGCCGGGACTCTCAGGATTCGAGTCACAGGCCTGGACGCCGCTGTTACAAGAGCAGGAAGCGCGCACGGGGACAGGGACGTCCGCACTTTGAACCGGGCTGGACGCCCGCTGGTGATCAGGGAGATTGCCGGGACTCGCAGGAATGTGTCACAGGACTGGATGCCGTCGTAAAAGATAGAGAATGATGCCCCAATCGCGGACAGGTGGTCCGCACTCCCTGCGCTTGAGTGCTCCCTGCCTGTGTTTCAAGCCCCGATACGCGCGCTGTGCGCGGTGGCGAAGTTGGCTGCGCTGGTCTAGAGTAGTGGGTTAGTAGGCGCTTTTAGCGCGGGAATCGCGGCTGCGGCCGACCCCACGCGCACCGATGCGAACGTTGAATTTTGTCGAACTCGGCCCTGGATCGTTTCCGGGAGGAGAGATTGGATGAAGTCTGCATGCCTGCTTCTGTTGTTGTCGATCCCGCTTGTTTTTGGCCTGCTGGCCTGCTCCGATACGACCAAAGACCATGTTGATGCCTGTGCATCGGTGCTCATGGACGGTTTCCGAGACTTTCCTGAAGACCCTTCCCGTCGCTTTCTCGGCAAAGTGGATGAGGATACTGCGCGCTGCCGCGGTGGGGATAAGGCTGCGAGTGCTCGCGATACGCCCTGGGTCGACTGGAGCAATTATTACGGCACCGGCGACTTGTCCAGTCGCCACGACCCGGGCGAGCCCCTGACCCTGTTGGGTGAGCATCTGTTGCCGGACGGACGTGGTATCGATGGTGCGCTGATGGACCTGGAATACCAGCGGATTGAATTGATCAAATTTAATCTGTTTGATAATGATACTTACGAGAGCTACGTCAAAGGGCTGGGAGGCAAGCCGGGCTCGACCCTCACTGAGTGGCCTGAAATGCGCCTGAGCCAGGACCACCCGAACTACGCCGACGTGGGTGGTGAAGGGCCGCAGGTTTGCAGGGGCGAGTTGATTCGCTTTCGCACACTCAGCGGTATCTGCAATGACATTTTCAATCCGAAAATGGGCGCCAGTGGCACGCTTTTCGCCCGCAATGCCGCGTTTGAGTCCACGTTCCCCCGGTTGCAACAAAACCCGCTGGCAGTGGCCCGCCATAGCGATCCGCAGAATGGGGTGCGTATTGATCTGCTGAAGCCGGATCCCCAGCGGATTAGTCGGGAGCTGTTTACCCGCGAGCAGCGTGATCCCGCAGCCTGTCGGGAAGGAAAGGGGGCTGATTGCGACTACCAGCCGGCCCCGTTTTTTAATGTGCTGGCTGCCTACTGGATTCAGTTCATGACCCATGACTGGTTTTCCCATACCCGGGAGGGACGCAACCGACCCGGCCTGGAGCCGGTGGGCTGCGAGGGCGAAGCCGCTTCAACAGGCTGTCGTCCCGGCGATCGGCGCGAGCCGATATTGGTCTCCGAGACGGGCACGGCACCGGGTTTCAGCCACCAGGGTCGAAGCTACCAGCGTCGGGCCCACACAACGACCGCTAATCAGGTCACGGCCTGGTGGGATGCCTCACAGATATACGGTCATGACGAAGTCTCCCGCAAGCGCGTGGTACGCGACCCGGATGACGCAGCCCGTCTGTACCAACCCGATGGCTATTTGCCACTGCTGTCCCAATGCAGTCCGGATTGTCCGGTGCAGCCGCAATGGGAGGGCCAGGAGGCAGTCGCCTTTCCAGCGAACTGGAGCATCGGCATGAGTTTTTACCACAACCTGTTCGTGCGGGAACACAACAGCTTCGTCGATGCCTTCCGCCGCTTGCAGCGGGAGACACCGGAGCGAAATAGTGGCCTGCGCAATCCGCTGCAGCCGCAGCGGGTGATCACCTACGCCGATGCCAGCGATCGGGAGATTTTTGAGGCGGCCCGACTGGTGGTGTCTGCGGAGATCGCCAAAATTCATACTATCGAGTGGACCACGCAACTGCTCTACGACGAGCCCTTATTCCTGGGGATGAACTCCAACTGGTTTGGTCTGTTTAATGTCGAGGAGGGAGACGTATCCCGGGTGCTGCGGCGAATCTTCGACCAGGACGAGCATATATTCAGTCGATACGCGGCCCGCATGGCCCGCTGGTTCGGGCGCGGCGGGGGTGAGGGCAAAGACAATTCAATCTATTCCGTATTCGCCTCGGGTGCCGGTATCTTTGGCCTCAACAACAAGCGCGAGGAAGGTATTTGGTGGTGGAAAAAAGACCTATGGGATATCGCCAACCCGGGGGATGTCAACGGGGGCGTTAATCACTTCGGCGCACCGTTCAATTTTCCTGAGGAGTTCACCACGGTCTATCGGCTGCATCCGCTGTTGCCCGACGTGTTGGAACTGCGTGATGTCGCCAGTGCCAATACCATCCAGGGCAGCGTTCCCATCATCGATACGGTGCGCGGCGAAGCCACTCCGGCCATGCACAAGCACGGCCTGGCCAACTGGGCGCTGAGTATGGGTCGACAGCGGCTCGGCCTGTTGCACCTGCAGAATCATCCCTTGTTCCTGCAGAATCTGGCTATGCCGCATCTGGATTCCCCCAGTGGCAAGCTGGATATTGCGGCCCTGGATCTTATCCGGGACCGGGAGCGTGGGGTGCCACGGTTCAATGAGTTCCGTCGTCAGATCGGACTCAAGACCCTGAGCAGCTTCGATGACTTTGTGGACCGACGTCCACAGACATCGGCCGAATCACGCCTGGCGCAGGAGAAAGTTGTGGAGAAGATACGTGCCATTTACGGCACCCACATCTGCGACGCCGGTAAAATCATCAGCGACGCGCAGGTTGATAACCAGGGTCAGCCTATCAATGACTGCCTGGGTCATCCCGACGGTAGTGAAGTGGATAACATCGAGGATGTCGATATGGTGGTGGGCTGGCTCGCGGAGTACACCCGGCCCTGGGGTTTTGCTATTTCAGAGACCCAATTCCATATCTTTATACTGAACGCCTCCCGGCGCCTGTTCAGTGACCGGTTTTTTACCTCCAGTTTCCGCCCCGAGTTCTACTCGCAGCTCGGCTATGACTGGGTGATCAACAACGGGCCCCTGACGGACTGCCCTTACCCGCTAGAAGATCTCAAAGGCGGGGGGCAGGCCTGCAATGAGCCCCGCTTATCCAATGGCCACAAGATTGCGGTGTCGCCGCTCAAGCGTCTGCTGCTGCGCAACGTCCCTGCCTTGCAGGAGGAACTGATGCAGGTGGTGAACGTATTTGACCCCTGGGGCAGAGCGCGGGGTGAGTATTACGATCTGGACTGGAAACCGCGTTCGGACGCCGAGGCTGATCCCGCCTTCAGTGGGGCACCTGGAGGTGGGCAATGAGAATCCGGTTTATCTCCAGGCCCGCGATGACCCTGATTGTTGGACTCTGCGCTGGTTGCGGGCCATCTTTAGAAACCTTGCCCCCCGGGCAGGAGCGGGTCAGCACCGAGGAGGCCAGGATTACCGCGCAGATGGTGGAAGCCATCAAAGTGGTCAGTGCGCAGCGCCATGCCAGTGGTATGGTGGCGCGCTTCAATCAGTCCAAGGGGCTGGGTTGCCTTGATGCGACCTTTACCGTGAATTCGAATCTGCCGGCGCCGTTGGCTCAGGGTGTTTTTGCCAATCAGCGCAGTTATCCGGCTCGGCTGCGCTTTGCCAACGCCACCGAATATGACGATACAGAAAAGGACTTTCGCGGGCTTTCGATCAAACTCTTCGGTGTGCCGGGGGACCCACTGTGGGGCGTGGCGGGGGAACAGGATTTTCTGCTCAACTCTTATCCCGCATTGTTCGCCGCTGATCCTGATGATTTTCTCGCCTTCATTGAGGCTACCCGCGATGACCGCTTGTGGCGTTACTTCCTGAACCCCAGTCATTTCTACTCGCTGCCGATCATTCTTAAGGGTCGCGAAAAGATCGACAACCCTTTCGCCATTCGCTATTGGAGCACCACAGCTTACCGTCTTGGCAATGACCCGACGGTGGCGGTGAAATACTCGGTTCGATCCTGCCCGGGGAGTCACTTTGCGTCTGGCGAGACCTCGGGAGCAGATTTTCTTACCGCAGCCATGCAGAGCACGCTCGCCAGTGGGACAGTCTGTCTCGAGTTTATGCTGCAGCGTCAGGGCGACCCGGCAGAGATGCCTATCGAGAACGCGGCGGTGGTCTGGGATGAGGCGGTCGCACCGTTCACCCCGGTGGCGAGGCTCACAATAGCAGACCAGGCGTTTGCGACCCCGGAGCGCGTCGCTGCCTGTGAGGCCATGCGTTTCAATCCATGGCAATCGCTGGCCGAACACCGGCCATTGGGTGGCATTAACCGGGTGCGCAAGCCGGTGTACGCTGAAATCGGCGCTTTCCGAACCGAGGAGAATCGGCGCCGGAGCGATCCATGAGCCGGCATCCCACGGTGGAAAAATGGCTGGGCATGGATCGGGAGGCCCTGGACGCAATTTACGCTGCCGCCGAGGCGGGAGCCATTCCTGAGGGCGATACCCGGGGCACGGCCATTGTGGCCGGTAGCTTCTTTGCTCGCTGGTACGCCCGGTTTGCTCGCCTGTTCGGTTGGCAGGGTAAAGTTTTTGATCTGTTTTCGGCTGACAAGAACAGCGGCATTTTGGTCAACAAGGTTACCCCGTTCAGCCTGACCTTTATCGTGGCCAAGGTTTATCGGGACAGCAGCTGGATGGACCACCGGGAGACCATCGTCATTGATTATGCCAACACCTCGTTTTTTGCCCGCAAAATCAGGGACGAAATCCGTGAGGTGGAACCGGGTGTCTACCTGGGCAAGGTCTGGTGGGGCAGAACACGGATACTGGACTTTGCCCTCACACGCACAAGCCCATGACGCCCCAGTCCACGTTTATGATTACCGCCCGGGTCAAAGATGATCAGCTGGCTGCTTTACGGGATCTGCTGCGCTCCATGAATCGCAGGCCAGGGCACGCGAACCCGGCCAACGCCCTGGTGCCATATGGTCAATTTGCCCAGCTCCATGTGGCGCGCTTCACGCTGCTCGAGGCCAACACCAATGAAGATATTGGCGCCTATGGGGTAGAGCCGAGGCCCTGGGCGCCCGCGCTGACCTTTCTTGGCGATATCGACGGTCGCACCGATCTTTTTTTGGCAGAACTGTGCCTGCGTGCCGGTCCGGGTCTACGGCAGATTTTTGCGCATTGTGAAGACTTTGACGCAGAGCACTCTGATCTGCTGGCGTGGCTGAGCGAGCGTAATCAGGTACCACAGGCCAATTATGTCAATTGGCGCGGCCGCACCGTGAGGCAGATTCAAGAAGACTATCGGCTGGCGCGCTTTATACGCTATCAGCTCGATCAGTGGGAACCCCTTGGCGAGAGTCTTGAACCACGGGAAATCCACCAGCGGCTGAGAACGTTGGTACGCGAGGAGGTGGCGCAGCTGCGACTGCACCTGAGTGAGCCCCAACCGACGCCTGTCGCCTGGTGGTTGGGCAATCTGCTCCACCTGCTTTGGTTACCGTTGGTGCTGGTGGTGCTGGCCCCCTTTCTGATCATGCTGGCGCCGCTGTATTTTCTGCGCCTGCGGCAGCTCGAACGACGGGACCCCGAAAACCGGCTACGACCATCTGCCCGGCATTTGCGGACGCTGGTGAGTGGCGAGGATGTCGAAGTCACCAATCAGTTCAATGCGTTTGGCCAGGTGAAGCCGGGGTTGTTGCGACGCAATACCCTCCGTGTGTTGCTGTGGGTCCTCGACTATGCGGCACGTCATGTGTATCACCGGGGCTACCTGACCCGGTTGCAGACTATTCACTTCGCACGCTGGGTACTGCTGGACGGGGGCCGGCGCATTTTTTTCGCCAGCAACTATGACGGCAGTGCCGAGAGCTATATGGATGACTTTATCAACAAGGTGGCCTGGGGCCTGAACCTGGTATTCAGCAACGGTGTGGGGTATCCACGCACGCGCTGGCTGATCAAGGACGGTGCCCAATCTGAACAGAAATACAAATACACCCTGCGCCGCAATCAGCTCCCGTCGGAGAGCTGGTACAAAGCCTATCCGGGCCTGACCGCATATGACCTCGCGCGCAATCACCGAATTCGCGAGGGCCTTGAATGCGACAATCTATCTACGGCAGAACTCGACCAATGGCTACAGTACCTGTGAGGCCGGAATGAGCCTTGATCATGATGTCAGTGTAGATTTTTCCGATATGCAGGCCTTACTGCGCTTCGGTCACGGCCGATTGCCGGAGTCCTGTTTTGTGTTGCTACAGGTGATCAATGCCGCGGCTGCCAGAGCCTGGCTACAGCAAGCATCAGTGACCAGCGCACAGTGGCAGCCAACGGCACCGGAGCGGGCGCTGCAGGTGGCTTTCACATGTCAGGGGCTAGCCGCAATGGGCTTACCACCGGAAGTCTCTGCGGGATTTTCCGACGAGTTTATCGCGGGTATGGCCGGTGATGCCAATCGGTCGCGGCGCCTGGGCGACGTGGACTGCAGCAGCCCGGAGCAATGGTCCTGGGGTGGTCCCGGGACCGAGCAGCCCGATGTTCTGCTGCTGCTGTACACCCGGGCCGGGGAGATGGCGGCCTGGCGAAAACGCCTTGAGGACGCCGTCTTTCGGCGCGCTTTCAGTATCACCATGGAATTGCCTGCCCTGGCTCTATCCAGACGCGAGCCCTTTGGCTTCGAGGATGGAATCAGTCAGCCTCAGGTCGATTGGTGGGGGCAAATATCCAACCGGGCCTCTGCGCGCGATCGATACCGCCACTTCATGGCTCCGGGGGAGTTGGCGCTGGGCTATGTGAATGAATACGGCCTGGTCACCGACCGCCCGTTGCTTGCCACTGACAGTGACAGCTCGGACTTACCCGAGGCGGTCGGTGAACCCGGTAAGCGTGACCTGGGCCGCAATGGCACCTACCTGGTGTTGCGGCAACTGTTACAGGACGTGCATGGGTTCTGGGGCTTTGTGAATGACAAGGCTGCCGGAGATGTCGCGCTGCGGGAACAGCTGGCCGCCGTGATGGTGGGCCGGCGGCGTAATGGCGATCCCCTGGTGCCGGCGAAAAGCCGCAATGACTTCGATTTCGACAATGACAGCGAGGGTCAGCTATGCCCGTTGGGGGCGCATGTGCGACGCGCCAACCCGCGTACCGGGGATTTTCCGGCCGGAGTTACGGGCGTGATCACGCGCAATCTGCGTCGCCTGGGTTTCTGCCGGCGCCATCCACAGGATGACCTGATCGCAGCGACGCGTTTTCACCGCGTAGTGCGACGCGGACGCGCCTACGGCCCGGAGCTGACACCGGAACAGGCTGTCGCTGATGAGGCCGATGCTGCCGAGCGGGGGCTGCACTTTATCAGCCTGGGCGCCAGTATCTCGCGGCAGTTCGAATTCGTGCAGAACGCCTGGCTCAGTAGCGCTACATTCGCCGGACTGGCGGCGGAGACCGACCCCCTCCTGGGTGGCCGTGAGCTTGGTGACGGTTTCAGCCAACCTCGTGAGGGGCATCCGCCGCGACACCTGTCCGGGCTACCACGATTCGTCACAGTGCTGGGTGGTGCCTATTTTTTTCTGCCGGGCTTGCGGGCCCTGCGCTATATAGCCCGGTCTCGGTGATGTTGCTGCAAAGCTTGCATCGGTTGCTGGTAAAGACACTGGAGGTGGAGCGCAGGCTGGAACCGTTTTTCAGGCCCACACTGAATCATCTCTTGCGCGAGCCCAGTGCTGCCGTGCTGCAATACCTGATTAATTTTCGCCGGGTGAACGACGGGCTTGAGCTTGCACA
The DNA here is from genome assembly GCA_963840725.1 of uncultured Gammaproteobacteria bacterium. Taxonomy (GTDB): domain Bacteria; phylum Pseudomonadota; class Gammaproteobacteria; order Pseudomonadales; family Halieaceae; genus CAVWDU01. The sequence goes on from CAWIZY010000009.1 coordinate 485,807, forward strand.
GGAAAAACAATACCCCTGGGAGGAAGCGTGTCTGAACGAGATTATTCAACTTATGGGCGACCAAATGCGGGGCCATTTTCAGCCCGGCAAGTTTGAACGCGGCGGCAACACCAAAACCCATGGGTTGGTGCGGGCCACGGTAACCGTCAGGGACGACCTGCCTTCCAACATGCGCAAAGGCCTGTTTGCCGAGCCGCGCAGCTTCCCGGCCTATGTGCGCTATTCCGGCCCGGGTCCGGACGTGCCCAGGGACATTCAGGATGTCGGTTTTGGCAGCATGGCGATAAAAATTATGGATGTGCCGGGCCCCAAAATCATGGAGGACGAAAAATATACCCAAGATATGGTTTGTATCTGTACGCCGACCTTCGTAACGCCCAATACCCGTTGCAATGCGCGACTGCAGGATTGGAGCCTGCGGGATATGCCCCTGTATTATTTTCTGGACCCCAGGGATTCACACTTGCGCGATTTCCTGATGCAGTCGTTGTGGAACGAGACCCAATACAACCCGCTGGGCCAGCGCTATTTCAGCTGCGTGCCATACCTGCTGGGCGAGGGGCAGGCCATGCAATACACGTTTGTTCCTATGAGCAAGGTCGACAGGCACATACCGGGTATTCCCTTTGGCGATGTGCCGGACAACTATCTACAGGACAACATGCGGAGAACCCTTGATCAGAAGGGGGTGGAGTTTGACCTGAGGTTGCAGCTGCAAACCGATGCGCACCGCATGCCGATAGAGAACGCCGCAGTGCGTTGGCCGGAGAAGCTGTCGCCATTTATCTCGGCGGCAACCGTTCGCATTCCGGCGCAAAAGTTTGATTGGCCGGCGCAATTTGATTTCACACGTCAATTGTCAATAAACCCCTGGCACTGTCTCCACGAGCATCGTCCTTTGGGCAATCAGAGCCGGGCCAGACGACGCATGTATCTGGAACTATCCCGGTTCCGCCAACAGATGAACCGCGTTGATCATGTTGAGCCCACTGGCGATGAGGTGTTCGATACCGGCAACCTGTCCAGTTAAAGGGACGCCGAATGCACGAGCGGACTTTTACTGCGTTAAACTCGGGGTGTCATTTTGAGCAATTGACAAGCGGGTGACGTGAAACAATGAACATCGAGAAGTTAAAGCAGGCAGAGGCGGATTTTCTGACCCGCTACCCCGGTGGTTTCGCCGACCCTGCCATGGCGCCGATCAGTAAAAAGCATAACGTCGACAAACTCACGGAATTTGCCGCAAACCAGGCTGGGCCGCAGTCAGTTCAATCAGCCGCAGCAACTCACCGAGGACCTGGTGCGGATCGTCAGCCGATCATCCATGGTCTCGATGTTTGAAAAGCCGAAGTTTCGCGACTTTGTGGCAGCACTCAACAGCAGTGAAAAAGAGTACCTGGCCCGGGCATTCGAAAAGCGCTTGTACGGCCGATCCCGACGCGCGGGTTTCGAGGAAATTCTGGGTGTGCTGTCTCTCTACAAGCTCGCCAAATGGTCTGTTATTTCCGCAGTACCGTTTTATTTTGCCCCTGGCAAAGAGGCATTCGTCAAACCGACGACAGCAAAAGGTTTGATCGCTTATCTCGAAGTCGAGGACCTGTGCTACAGTCCAACGCCCAGCTGGCAATTCTATACCGGCTACCTGAAACTTCTGGATGAAATCAAAAAGCAGGTGAGTCCCTCTCTCTCACCGAACTACGCCGCATTGTCAGGTTTTTTGATGAGCGCCCTGTAAGAAGGGCGCAGGCCTTGCTGACATCGCTCTGTGCGCCTGCACCCATGTAGCTGAAGAGGGAGAATTTGATCTGACTTCCTACCCGGCCACACGGCAGTGGTCTGCCCGGATTGAGGCACAAATGGTACGTCGCTATCACATGACACGGAGAAGGGCGCCTCCCGAGGAAGGCGCCCCGATGGGGGGCAGGGATCGCCCCGCTGGTTACCGGAGCTCTAGCTGCGCCGTCATTGCGGCCGAGCCTGGCAGCAATGTTACGAGCTGGCTGCTCTTGCAGCGCCACGTTCGGTGGTCTCGCCAATCGTCGGCAGCTTGCCCTCTGCTGATTCGAGGTGGGCCCGGATAAACCACTGGAACTGCTCCAGGGCCGCCAGTTGCGAGATCAGCATGTCTTCCGACACCGGATCGAGATCGCCGAGCCTGGCGATGGCTTCGCGGTGGTCGCTGTTGACCCCGCTGTACACGAGATCCAGCGCACCCAGATGCGCAGACACCAGGGCCTTGCCCAGAGAGTAGTCCTGCCAGCTGCGGCGGTCAGCAACCGACCGGGGTGTGCCCACCGGTTGACCGCCCAGCGTGGCGATTCGTTCTGCAATGGTGTCGGTCATCTCGCGGACAGCGTCCACCTGGGGGTCGAGCATCTCGTGGACGCCGATAAAGTTGGGGCCGACCACATTCCAGTGCACGTGCTTGAGGGTGAGAGACAGATCAATCAAGGCGACCATGCGGCCGTCAAGCACCGCAATCGTGCTTTCCGCCGGTGAGTCCTTGAGACCCGGTACGGTAAAGTTGGCGACTTTCTGTGATTTGATGTCGTTGGTGTTACTCATCAAGTCCTCCTTGCTGGTTAAAAACAACACAGTGACGTGGATAGTCACCGCACGGTTGCACCCGTTGCAAGAGTTAATGCAATTGGTGTGCCAGGTCGGCCTGATTCCCCCGCAACCCGCTTTGCAAAGGGGTTTGCTCGTTGTCGCCAGGTGGCAGACAGTTTTGTCTGTCTACAGGGTTTGGAAGAATCTACCAGGGATGACTGCAGATTTTACAAACAAGCCGGTCAAGCAGGTGCTGATGGAGGGACTATAATAGGAAGATGGATCAAGTTACCGCTGTTTCGCGCCCTCGGGTTTCCTGCCGGCGCCTCCGAATTCGCTTCTGGAGGCGGCTCCGAGCCCGCTCGCGGGCTTGGGTCAGCAACGAGGGTCGGCAAACCGGATCACGTCTGCTGGCTGTGGTGCTGAGTGCTGTGCTGGTTACCGGGGAGGCTGCACAGGCGGAGGCGGACCCACCGGGCGAGCGCCAGGTGATTACAGTGACTGCCGGCGATCTGTATATTTGCGGCGAGGGTCATGGTGGGATCTATGGCTGCATCGATGAGGCACGTTCACGTAACCTGGAAATTGTCCGGGTCAGAGCGTCAAGCGCTGCTACAACGGCGTCGGTGCACGCATTGCTGCAGGCCGTCCATGCCGGCGGGTTTGTTGTGGAACTCGATACATTCTACGACGAGCGCGATACAGCCTATCAGCATCAGTCTTACGTCGATACACCCATCCAGTAACTGCCCTATGCTCAGACACCTTGTGCGTGAACAGGATGCGTGAATAACACAGTTTAGCGGCACGAGGGCGGGTGTAGTGATGGTGTCAGGATATCTTTGATCGACCATCCAAAGCGGTTATGATCTGCGCCTTGACGAAAGACGGATAATAACAATGGGCTATCGCCGTAACCGGCCGCGGATCTTGTCCGTCGCTCCCCTCAATGGACCTTGTTCTGCGCCTGCTGTTGTTGTTGGTGGCTTGCTTCTGCTCCTGGTCATGTTTTGCAGTGTGGTGGAGGCCCGACCCTCGCTCGCAGTAAAGATGGCCGTCAAAAGGGTGGAGAACCTTAATCCCGAGGGCCAGACTCTGATCTTGCCCTATGGTTTCAGCGCTGAGTCGACCGGAACCGCATTCGGCGTAGGTGGCATGCGCAAGGGGTTTCACCAGGATCAGATGACGGTCGGTGGTACCGTATTTGCAGGAGAGGACAGTTACGGTGTGTTTGGTGGTGTTTGGGACTATCGCTTACCCTTCAGCCGTCGCACGTTTATTTCGGCAAGTGCCATGTTGGGGTACTACCCGCAGCACAGGGCTTACACCATACCCCGGCGGTTCTTTGTGCCGCCGGGTGTCGAGCGACCTGGCTCCAATGACTCGTCCGATGATGTGTTCCTTGAGGCCAGCGGGGACAGTAACTGGCTGGATATGAAAGTAGAATATGCCTTGCCACTGGGTGCGGCAGCCGAGAAGGGCATGGTCGATTACCAGTTGGAAAATGGTTTGCTGGTGTCTGAGCCCAGTGGGGGGAGCGCTGGAATCCGCTGGAAAGCGGTGCGACAGTGATCGGTTTGAGACAGTACAACCGCTATCAGTCCTACGAAACTAATCGCGAAACCTTCGATGGTAAGGTACGCGCCCTCGAGATTGGTATTTTGCATGACAATACCGATTTTCCCATCAACCCCAGCCGCGGCAGCTCGCAGTATCTCGCCTACCATCGTGATCCAGGTTGGGGTGACGAAGACTTGGACTGGAGCTTTCTTGAGTTCGAGGCCAGCAAGTATTTTTCGCTGGGTGCGAGCCAGTGGGCGCGACAGCGCATTATCGCGTTGAATGCCTGGACTGCCTATTCACCCTCCTGGGAGCTAGAGACCAATGAGGAGGGCGGCCAACGGGTCGTCGATGGGGCACCGTTCCTCGAGGGTGCCAGATTGGGCGGGTTTTATCGGATGCGCGGCTTTCGCGATGCGCGCTTCCACGACAAGGCCGCGGTATACGGTACGGCGGAGTATCGCTATACACTCGACTACAACCCGATACGCAACGTCTCCTGGCTAAAGTTTCTAAGCCTCGACTGGTTTCAATTGGTCGGCTACGTAGAGGTGGGTCGCGTTGCCCCGGAATATCATCTGGATGAATTGTTTGACGATATGAAGTCCAACGTGGGCTTTAGCCTCCGGGCGCTGACCGGCGGTGTCGTTGTGCGTGCAGACATAGCAGTCTCGGAAGAGGGCAGCAACTTCTGGGTGATGGTAAACCACCCTTTCTAGACAGTTTCTGCTGGCCTACCCGGGTTGAAGGTTGCCTCGAAGAACGGCAGTTGCCTGGACTCCCAGGCCCACAGCAATACGGGTGCCAGGGTGGGCACAATAAGGACCGAGAATTGATAGGCGAGGCCAATGCCGGCCGGTGGCGGTAACAGGGCTGCCGTCTCGAACAGCCTGTCCCCCAGACCCAACATCAAATGCTTGAGACTCGCGCACAACAGGCCCAGGGTGATCAGCAGCCACAGTAACAGCAGGCCCCGGGCAAACCGCTCCAGCGAGTGGGTCAGTGGCGTTGCGAAGTGCAGTGCGGCGAAGAACGGGATGGCGTAGGAAAAGATCCGGGTATCCTGTCTGAAGGCCAGAGCATTACCGGCCTCTGCGGCCGACATCAGCACCCCTCCACGCTCGCCCAGTGTGGACTCCAGTAGCAGGGCAGTCTGCTGTAAGGAGGCGCCTGCGACCAGATCGGGTAGCCACAACGTGAGCAGTTTGCCGCACAGCCAGACCGGGGGTGCGGCAATCACCGATCCCAATGCATGCCACAGCAGAAAAGTGGCCGGCAGTAGCAGCGCCGCGAGCCCCACCGTCCCCATAAGCGTTGCTGTTTCTCTCCGGCTCATGCGCACTCACCCGCACCCGTCGGCTGTTGTGCAGGGCGGTAGCGAACGTACAAAACAAAGACCAACAGCACGTCGAGCATGATTAGCACCGGCCAGACGTAGAGGTGGGTCCAGGTAAAGGCTGCCAGACTCCATTGTCCCAGATAAAACAGGCTCATGATGCGGGCGATATTCATAAGCTGCAGGGCCAGAAAGCCCAGGATGATGGCCACCCCTTTCCGCCACGCGCCACCGGGAAACGCAATGATGCCGGCAATCAGCACGATCGCCGCTTCAATTCCGTTGCAGCCCGCTTCGATAGAGACCGCGAATTGTGCCGTGGTATGGCGAATAACCCGCCCGCTGGCGACCACGTCGGGATCAAACGGGAGTAATAGCGCGGCACTGGTGGCGGCCAGCCAACCGGTAAACGGCTGCACCACTGCGGCCTGAACTGGCTCCAGCAGTTCCAGGGTAAACAAGCCCAGGAGCACGGTGCAAAATACGGTGATGGATCGACCCACGGTTTACTCTCGTCCAGTTGCGTGGCAAACAGGCAACTACTGCATCATGCACAGTACTTCCCAAGAGGTACGGTAGCGTTTTCTATTGGCCTGCGCCCGCCCCAGGGAGGCATTTGGTGAGTTTTTATCGTTAAATCTGCACATTTTTGCGCCAGGAGGCCCCAGCGCGGGCTGATTCAATGCTCCGCCACGGTATTATCCCTGTCGGCAGGTCCAAGCAGTATTACCTTAATAACAGCCTGCGCTGAGGTGTCTATCATGAGTCCGCTAGTGTTCCTGAGACTCGGCATTGTGCCGCTGGTCGTCTCCATAATGTGGTTTGCCAGCCTGAGCGGCCCGGTCCATGCGGAGGGGAGCCGTCAGTTGCACCCGACGGGCTATCCTGCGGCAGGGGCCCGCTCCAACCTGGATCTCCAGCCGACACAGCGTTATATGGACCGAATCACCCGGCGCACCTTTCTATACGTGTATTTGAATCCCAATGAATACCTGACCCTGGGGTCCAGTAATATCGCTTCCGGAGGCGATGTGGGCGTCTACCTCCCGCGAGATTTCGGCGTTCCGGGGGACGAGCCCGATCCCGGTACGGCGGATTTTACCTGCTCGAGCGGGACCTCACTGGATGGAACCCATTTTTCCGGCGCTGGCCTCGGTAGAATCCCCTCGCGTGCAGCGGAACTGGCGGGCGCTCACAGCGCCGATGGCAGTGTACAGGTGGCCGGCGGGTTTCAGCCCTGCGCTTTCCAGGCAATTGAGCCGGGTATCTACGGGGTGCTGTTTACAACTGCTTCGGGATCTCGCGGCCCGAACGGGCGCGTGGATCAGGTGCGCATCAGCGGCAATTCGGTAGCTGGCTGGGATGTCAGTGTTCGCGCAACAGCTGACTCGATCGTTGACCTCAATGGCCGGGTATTCACCTATGCATTCAATGGTTTCACTGGCGGCAATGACAGGCCGGTATTCTCGACACTCTACTACGCGACTCAGGATGGCTATCGCTACCGGCAGGATCTTCGCGGACTCGACCCCAACGGCTATGCCCTGTACGGCAATACGTTTGGCTTCTTTGACGACAATCGCCCGCTCTACAAAACCCTGCGCGGCAGCGAAGCCCAGGTAACCAGTTTACCGCTGGGTGTCTCCGCTCAGGCGGCCCAGTACCCGATCTTTTTCAGCGATATTCGCAGAGGCGCAGTCGGTGGGGACGGTGCGGAACGGGTGCTCAGCGCATTGGGTATCCCGCTGGTTCCGGAGCCACCGCAGATCAGTGCGGTGACCTTTGAGGGCACGCTGGGTGACTCAGTGACCGCCACGTCTGCCGGGGGTACATTCTCGTTTTCGACTACCGACACCGTCAGTTACCAGGTGGTGATCAGTCGTGATGGTGTTGACTTCGATCCCGCCACGGCGCAAAACCGTATGCTGACGGGTATTGCCTTTACCGGCACCCATATTGTGGACTGGGATGGCCTGGATAACAGCGGTAATCCGTTCCCCGCCAGCGCCACGCCATACAGCTACCGCGCCCGGGGCCGCAACGGTGAGGTGCACTTTCCGATTATCGACGCCGAAAATAACGGCAACCCCGGCAATGCAGCCGTCCGCGGCGGTGGCCCGACCATTACGCGGTTGAACGGTACTAGCCCTGGAGACACCACGGTTTTCTTTGATGACCGCGGCTACGTGACTCGCAGTGGCGAGTTGATCGGTGTGCTCAATGGCGCACTGTGTCCGCCCGGTGCCCCGGCCGCAGCGGTCCCGGCCGTCAGCCTGAACGGGGTTGATTCGAGTGGCGATTATCGCCTGTGGGAATACGGCCGCAATCGCAATGCCGACTGTAGCCCGGGCGCTGGCTGGGGTGATGCAAAAAGTGTCAACCTCTGGACCTATTTTCTTACCGAGGAAACGGAAGAGTTCCTGGAGATTCGCGAATTCGGGGTGGATGTCGGTACCTCGGTCAGCGTTGTGGATACAGCCGACGCGGGCGATACGGTTCAGGGTACGTTTGCTTTCTATAACTATGGCAGCCAGAGCGCACCCGGGCTGCAATATACGATGAGCCTCACTCCGGGACTGGGAACTGTAACATTCGATAATCTGCCCATTGGTGCTACTGCGGTGTACAACAATGCCGACGGTGTAGTCACGCTAGCCGGGTTTCCGCCGTCTCTGGATAGCCAGGATGCCATCACCGGCATGACATTCACCTATACCGCTCCGACCGCGGGACCGGTGGTTGTCAATACCGGCATTACCACTACCGCGCAGGACGAGTACCCAGACAACGATAACGACACAGGCGCTACCGGAATCGGGGCGGTTGACGTTGCGACGCAGATCACCGGTCTGCCCGCAGAGGCGGACACCGGCGCCGTGATAAACGGTTCCATTCTGTTTTCCAACCTCGGCACCAACGATGCACTGAACGTCACCTACCGCGCCACCATCGGGTCGGCCAGCAGTGGCAGCTATATACCGCAGGACCTTGAGTTTACCAGTCTTCCCAGTGGCGTTAGCGCCAGCCACGACAGCGTGACCGGTCTGGTGAGCTTCACCGGTCTACCGGACACGCTGGTGGAGGGCGCGGTGTTCTCGCTCAGCTTCAGTTACACCGGTCCACTGGTGAGCGGCCTGCAGGTTCCTGTCAGCTCAGTGATCGACACCGCTTCAGCAGATGCAGTGGTGGCCAATAACGCGGCCGACACACCCACTGTTTTCGTTGTGCCTGCGGGCGCCACACTCGACGTCAGCGCCAGTTCCTCCTGTCGCCAGAATGCACCGTATGTGGATTACAGCATCACGCCGGTGGGTTTCACGCCGGGCACCCTCGCCACGATCGAGTTTCTGGACAGCAGCGGACAAGTGCGGGAAACCCGCACCAATCAGCCGTTGCAGGGCAGCCAATTATGGCCTGATGCAGCCATCGATGGCGATGGCAACGGGTCTGCCTGGCCGGGCTGGGCGTGGGATGGTAATCGCTGGAATCCGGTGCCCTCCGCCGTGCGCCCGGAAGTAACCCTGCGGGCTACCGTCAATCCTACGGCCCAGGTGCAGGTGGTATACCCGGCGTCCTGCGCACCACCGGGAGCCGGCGGCGGTGGCGATAACGTGCGCCCGATTCCGGTTTTGCCGCTGCCGCTGTTACTGTTGTTGGCCGCTGCGGTAGGCTGGATCGGACTGCGCTTGCGGCCCGCATGAGGCGATGCTGGATGGCACCCACTGCACGTTTGATTGTGGGCGCCGAAGGCGTACCATACGGGTTGAGAGGGACAGAAGCGGGATAGACGATTGAAAATAGCAGATTACCTCAGCCGGGAGCAGGTGGCAGCATTTACCGCCCGCAGCGATGCGCAGGCCTGGCGTCTGGTGGTGAGCAACTGGCTGGCAATCGCCTTGATATTTTATGTCGTGGCTACCTGGACCAATCCGCTCACGGTGGTTCTGGCGGTTATTTTGCTCGCTGGCAGACAGCTGGGATTGTCGGTACTTATGCATGAGTGTGGCCACGGCAGTCTGTTTCGAAGCCGCCGCCTGAATCAGGTGGCAGGGCAGTGGTTGTGTGCACTCCCGGTGATGAATGATCAACCCGGTTATGCCCGGGGGCACCTGCAGCATCACCGCAGTGCGGGCACCCATGATGACCCGGACCTGCCGAACTACGAGGCCTATCCCATTCCCGCAGACAGTTTTCGCCGCAAGGTCGTCCGGGATCTCACCGGGCAGACCGGTATCAAGCTGATGGCGCATATTGCCCGGGGTGCCTCGGGGGCCATCTCTGCCGAGAAGCGCGATAGTGCTCTGCCGTTTCTGCAGCAGATCGGTGTCCAGCTGCTGTTGTTCGCCGTACTTTACGCCTGTGGTATCGGCTGGACCTATCTACTCTGGGCGGTGGCGTATCTGACGGTATTCATGCTGATCATCCGGGTGCGCCAGATTGCCGAGCACGCAGCAGTGACCGACCTCTATGATCCCGACCCCAGGTTGAATACCCGCAGCGTTGAAGCGCCCTGGTGGCAGCGGCTGGTATTTGCGCCCAATGGCGTGAATTACCATATGGAGCATCACTTCATGGCCAGTGTGCCCTGTTACAGGCTGCGGGCGCTACGCGCTCATTTGCGGGCCGCAGGTGCACTGGAGGATGTACCCGCCTTCAACGGCTATGGTCAGGTTCTGCGTCACGCGGTGGTTTAAAGCAGACCAAGGCGATTGCCATTATTCGGAGATGCCCGTGCTACGCGCGGATGTGGCCTGCTAGGCCTCGAAAACGCGCCTGCCATCAACCAGCGTAGCGACGATCGGGATATCCTTGATGCCGTCCGGGTCCGTCTTATTCGGGTCGGCACCTAAAATGGTGATGTCTGCGAGTTTGCCGGGGGTAAGTGAGCCCTTAATACCCTCTTCGAAGGAGGCATAGGCCCCGTTCATGGTGCAGACCTGCATGGCCTCATCGACGCTGATACGCTGGCTCGGCCCCCACACGTTGCCCTGGGGGTCTTTGCGCGTCACCATACTTTGCAGCGCCATCATTGGCTCGAACGGGCCCGGTGTATAGTCTGAGGCTGGAGCGACCGGTATGCCGTAATCCAGAAACGCCCGATGAGCGAACATCCATTCCATTTTCTCGTGCCCGTATTCATGCCACTTCTCGCCGTGGTAATGGGCGTAGGTATAGAACGGCGCAGGAATAACCCCGCCGTCGCGAATACGAGCCAGTAACTGTGGGTTCACAAGACTGCAGTGCTCGATCCTGAATCGGGGGTTATCTCCCTGCCAGGTTGCCAGCACCCGCTCGTAGGCCCGCATTACCATGTCGATGGTGACATCACCATTGGCATGAATACCGACCCGAAAACCATGGGCGACAGCATCGTCAACGGCCGCGTCGATTTGCGCCTGGTCCATGGTCAGGATGCCGTAGTCGTCAGGCCTGCCCTGGTAAGGTGTGCTCATGCGCATGGTGCGCTCGGAAGCGGAGCCGTCGGCGGCAAATTTGACTGCACCGACACTGAGATACTCATTGCCAAAACCCGAGCGGATACCGGCCGCCTTCATGGCCTCATAGATCTCGCCGCTGGGCATAAACGATACGCGGCAGTTCAGCTGGGCCGCATGATAGGCGTCCTGGTAGGCCTGCCACTCCTCCACGCCACCGAAGGCATCGGTGGTAGAGGTCAGACCCGCCCGATTCATGCGTGCGGTAATCAGACGCACGTTCTCGCGGTTCGCCGCACGGTCCACTGCGGGCCAGGTGCCGGCGGCGCGAAAGGCGTCCATGGCATGCTCTGCAAAGCGGCCGGTAAAAGCGCCGTTCTCTCGGTACCAGACGCCACCCACAGGATCGGGGGTATCAATGGATATACCAGCGACCTCGAAAGCCCTGCTGTTGACCACGCCGGTGTGACCCCCGCGGTGCAGGATAAACACCGGGTGACGCGTGGTGACCGCATCCAGGTCCTGCCGGTTCATAGGGCGGCCCTCGACAAACTTGGTGTCGTCGTACATATGTCCCTGTACCCAATGACCCTCCGGGGTTCGTGCGGCCATGGCGCGCAAGGCATCCTGCACTTCGGAGATTCGGCGTAGATTCACGTTCACACTCACCGCCTCGTTGGCCATCAGCGGGTGTGAATGCGAGTCGATGAACCCCGGGGTCACGGTCATTTCCCGGGTGTCGATGACCTGAGTGTTCGGGCCGATCAGGGCGGCGATATCCTGTTCATTGCCCACGGCGAGAATGCGGTTGCGGCGAATCGCGATGGCTTTGATGTGCGGGAACTCGGGGTCCATGCTGTAAAACGTGCCACCCGACAACACGGTATCCGCCTTGCCGTAATCGGCGGCCGCGAGGGCTAGGGGGGTGAGCGTGGTTGCGGCCAGGGCACAGGCCCCGCCCTCGAGTAATCGTCGTCGAGTGAGTCCTGTCATGCCGAATCCCTCCGCAGATCCTGGTGGGCTGAGAAAAACCCGATTTGGCCGCTAGTGTACGCCACCATCACAGTTAGTGTACGACACCATCATACATGGCTGCACACTGCGTTTGGGAATGTTCTGAGTTGACCTGTATGCAGGCCGGGGTTATTCGGCTGCCCCGGCCTCTGACGGCTGCAGAGGGAGGACTTCTTTTTCCTCGGGGTGCAGCACTGAGCCCACAGGCGTGGTCGAGGCCTGCAGGGTCGACTGGGTTTTGTACTGCGGTGGCAGGGCGGGCACGGTGAGAACCCGCCAGAAACTGATCACTGCCAACAACAGTAATGCGCCAGCCAACATCTGGAAGAAACTGTCCAGACCATAGTGTTGCATGCCGTAGGCAACCATCAGCGGCCCGGTGACCGATACCAGTCCCGACAGCATCACGATGGTGCCGCTGGCGGGAACGATCTCTGCAGGACGAAGGTGGTCCTGGGTCAGTGCGACCACCAGGGAGTACAGTGACAAACAGCAGCCGCCAAAAAGAAACGCATAAATAAAAAAGCCGTCAGTTGCCTCGGTCTCGAGGCTGGCAAAGTAGGCTGCGACCACCGCCGCCAGACTGGCAAAGCCGATCACCCAGCGGCGGTCGACCATATCCGACAAGCGTCCCAGGGGCCACTGCAGAATCATGCCACCGCCCATAATAGCGCCCATAAAAATCGCTACCTCCCGCACCCCGAGACCAAGTTTGGCGGCGAATACCGCACCCATCCCGAAGACCACGCTGCTGCACCACTGGACCAGAACCAGGCCCATGACTCCCATGGGTGCGCGTCGCCAAAGCAGGGCGATGCTGACCCGTTCAGGGTGTTCCTCCGGTGGGGTCGATAACACGGTCATGAGAATCGGTATGGCAGCGGCGCTTACCATAATGGAGATAAGAATGAACAGGCCGAATCCCCGCGGGTCAGCCAGATTCAACATAAACTGTCCGACGCAGGTCCCCGCCAGCAGGATGACCATGTAAATTGACAGGATCTGGCCCCTGTTCTGGTTGGTGGCGGCCTGATTCAGCCAGCTCTCCGACACGACGTAAATGGTCGAAAACGCGAAACCGGTGAGAAATCGCATGGCAGCCCAGGTCCAGGGCTCCACGAAACTGGCATGGACCAGAATAGTGACGGATGCCACGGCGGAGACTGCGGCGAAAGTGCGGATATGCCCAACCTGGGTGATCAGCCGGGGGGCCAGCAGTGAACCCACCAGGAAACCCCCGAAGTAGGCGGACATTAAGAGACCGATCAACGAATCCTGAAAGCCCTCCTGCTCGGCCCGGTAACCGAGCAGACTGCCCTGAACACCCACCGCCAGTCCGATCAGTGACAGGCCAAAAAACAGCGGCCAAAGCTGGAGCAAAGCGCGTGTCGGCATGTTCAGGTACCCGCTCGGGAGCTATAGCCCGGTTACTGCGTTAGATAACGGCCACTTGCAACGGGTCACTCGTAGCATGTTGCGGCGTATTCAGGGTGCGGGAGCATAGCCCAGGGCCGGTGACTGGTCCATTGCTGGAAGGGCGCGATTAATGGCATTACTGCCTATCCAGCGGGGGCGAGAACGTGCGTGAAGTGTAGTGGCCACGCTGGCCCGGCCAGCGTGGCCCGACTCAGGCGCCGGTCGCTAGTCGAACAGCTCCGGCTGCTCGCTGGTGATCACCTGGTACAGGGGCTGAAAACTGAACCAGCCGGCCAGCTCAGAGCCGATGGTGTTGTAGGTTTGCGCCGCGGCTTCCGGGGTGATCAGCTTGGGTGTGCCGGCCGCTTCGGCCATCAGTTGCGCCTGACAGCTGCGCTCCATGGTGATGAACCACCAGGCTGCGGATTCTATGCTCTCACCCACGGTGAGCAGACCGTGGTTTTCCAGAATAGCTGCCTTGTTGTCGCCCAGAGTTGCGGCGATGCGCTTACCCTCGGACGAATCCAGCACCACCCCTGAAAAATCGTCGAAGAGCACGTGGTCCTCGTAGAAGGCGCAGGCGTCCTGAGTAATGGGGTCCAGCAGTCTGCCCAGACTGGACCAGGCTTTGCCGTAAAGCGAGTGTGAGTGGGCTGCGGCGATAGCGTTTGGCTTGGCCATGTGGATAGCGGCGTGAATGGTAAATGCCGCGCCGTTGAGCAGCCCTTCGCCCTCGACTACCTCGCCCTGGTGGTTGACCCGAAGCAGGTCCGATACCTTCATCTGTTTGAAGGATTTGCCCATAGGGTTAACCCAGAACTGATCGGTGTGCTCGGGATCTCGTACGGTGATGTGCCCCGCGACGCCCTCATCAAATCCGAACTTGCCAAACAGCCGCAGTGCAGCAGCCAGTTTTTGCTTGCGGTCCAGTCGAATCTCTTCCGGGGTCTCCGGCGTTTTCAGCATGTCGGCTGCCGCGCCCTGGTTCATGATGATTTCGTTGGCTGGTTTGTTCATAGCCTTTGCCTCCTGTTATGGCCGAGCGCCAATAATAGCTGATTCGGGCGAGTTTGTGGCGACTGATTCAAGCTGCCAGGGCGCCCCCGTTGCTGTGCAATCAGGATTGATGGTGTACAGAGACAGCGGTCATTCAGTCAAGTCTTTTGGTCGGCCGGGCCGATAGCGCCGTTGCTGCCTCCGTTCCACGTCCTGGCGGTAGAAAGCGGCCTCCTTGAAGCGGCCCTGGGCATAGGGCACCGCCTGATCCCGGAAGTGAGGTGATTGGGGATCACCACTCTGACCGCCCGCCAACAGGGTTTTCGCCCGGACTTTGTCGCCAAACTCCACCACGGCGACGAAACTGTTCCCCGCATAGCCGTACAGGCGCAGGCTGTTGTCAAAACGTTTGGCACCAAACGAGGCGAGCGCACCCCAGCGACCCGAGGCCATGGCAATTGGCAGGCTCGGTGCGGCGTCGTCAAACCGTCCGGCGATATCGCCATTGAGGCGTTGGAAGCGATTGATCTCGCCCCATGGCGTATTCCAGTGGCCATAGTCTTGTGCCAGGTTGGCGACGGTGTTGGCAAAGACGCGCAGCCGTTGTTCATCGGGCGACCGACGGCCGTAATATTCCAGAGCTTGCATCCTGCTTTGCCCCGTTGGGGCTGTGCCGGTCTCCAGCAGCCCCAGGGCGTAAAAATGCGCCAATGACATAGCGACCGATTCCGTGCTCACCCGGTAATCCCAGTGCCGGAGTTGCTCAATGGGCTGGCGCAATTCCTCGTAGCGATTGCCCGAGCGGTCGAAGGCCTCCACCAGGCCAGGGAGCAGGGTTTCGAAAGCCGGCAGGTAGGGGTCATAGGCCAACTTGATCAGTTTTTCCAGCGTCAGTTCGTTCTGGCCGGTCAGCACCTTGACGGCATGCAAGCCGCGAAAATTCTCCGGGTCGGGCGCCATGTAGGTCGGGTAGTCATCCGCTTTGGGGCTATCGGAACCGGCGGCGGTAAAAGGGGTGGAGTTGGTGTTTTGGATCCAGCCGATACGGGGATTGGTAATGCTGATGATGTCATCCAACTCATGGCGGCCGCGCCAGTCGGTGGCCGGATCGCTGCCATCGACCGGTTGCGAGTAATCCAGGGTGGGGTCCCGTCGGGGCACAAAATTCCCATGGAAATACGCGATATTGCCATCGGCATCAGCGTATACCGTGTTATTGGAAGAGTTGGTGCGCAGATCCATCATCGACCTGAACTCCGTGAGGTTGCGGGTCTTGGTGCGAATGAAAGACTGTTTCAATGCGGTGACCGGGTCCCAGTTGATCCGGGTCGCGACCCACTGTCCGTTGATACTGTGGGTGATCGGTCCGTGATGAGTGTGATAGAGCGTAAACGCGCGCTCCCTCAGTGTATCGCCGTCGCGATACTTCAGTTGCGCTGACGACACACGAACCTCGCGTTCCCTGTCGCCGTAGCGGTAGTAGAGTTTGCCGTCGCGATTAATCACGTCTTCTACGAATTCGTCGATAAAGTCGACCTGGGTCGATGTGTGCATCCAGCCGTTATGCTCGTTAAAACCCTGATAGACGAAAAATTGACCCCAGGTGACGGCGCCATAGGCGTTGAGCCCCTCTTCACTGACCACATGAACCTCGCCGCGAAAGTAAAACGAGGTGTGGGGGTTGATCAACAGCAGGGCGTTTCCGGACGCGGTCAACTGCGGCGCGATGGCGAAGCCATTGGAACCAGCGGGCTCAGCTGCCGGAAGTGGCTGTGATCGCACCGCCGCAGTGCTGTCACCGCCGTAAAAAGCGGCAATACCCGGCAGTGGAATCTGCTCGATATCGCCGCCGATGGAACCCTCGGAAAAAAACATTGGCATCCAGGGCTCGAACCGGGTCAGCAGGGCAGGTTTGACCGCCGGGTGGGTAGCCAGATAATAATTCAGGCCCTCTGCAAAGGCGTCGCACAGGGCCTTCAGCCAGGGCGGTGCTCCGGCGTAGGCGGCCCTGGCCTCGGCTTCAGTCATGTAGAGCCGTGCCCGCAGATCACTATACAGGGCTGACTTGCCCTCAACTTCGGCCAGCCGGCCTGTGGCCCAGATATAGTTGCGTTCTATGCGGGGGAAATCATCCTCCGCCTGGGCGTAAAGCAGTCCAAACACAGCATCCGCATCCGTTGCGGCGTAAATGTGCGGGACCCCGTAGTCGTCGCGGATAATCTCTACGCGTGCGGCCCGGGCGGCGAGGGCATCCATAGCGACCGGTGACATTGGCTCATCCGCCGCCGCCCCCCAGCCTTGAGGTGCTGCCGACAGCAGACAGATGAGTACCAGGGTTTTGAGTGGTGTGGCGCCCATGTTTTTGCCTCTGACGTCGGTGGCGTAATCATCGTTCGGGTTGCAATAGCTCTTGGTTTGCCGCTCCCCGCTGGCTCCCTGTTCAGCGAATAGTCGATTGCGGTTTGCCCTGCCAGTAAAAGGGCTGCAGCCGTTTGTCACCAGTGTAAACCTCTCCCAAGTCCGCGGCCTGGTAGATGCGCCCATTCAGTACGACGTGGCTGATGTTGTCACTGTTTTGGATGTCCTCAAGCGGGTTAGCATCCAGCACCACCATGTCGGCGAGTTTGCCCGGTTCCAGGGAGCCGATGTCGCCAGCCATGCCGAGGTAGGTGGCCGGGTTGATAGTGGCTGCTGACAGCGCTTCCATGGGGCTGAACCCGCCCCTGGCGAAACTCCACATCTCCCAGTGTGTGCCCAGGCCCTCTCTTTGCCCGTGAGCGCCGGTGTTTACCATCACACCCGCCTTTAACAACACCTTGGCGGCGGCGGCGGCATCGTCGTCCCGGTAGTCACTCTCCGGGGCCATTGGTCGGCGCACCGAACGCGGTTGCAGTACCGATGGCGGCACGAAGCTGGCGAGGATGGGATGTTTCCATACGTCGCTTTGCTGGTAGTAATAATCCTCGGCGGTCAAACCGCCAAACGTTACTACCAGCGTGGGTGTGTACCCTGCGTCGGAGGCCCCCCAGAACCGGGTGACGTCATCGTACATCTTCAGGGTGGGTACGTTGTGCTCCACACCGGTGATCCCGTCTGCCACCAGGTTCATGTCCTGATGGTAGAGTGCACCACCCTCAGCGACCGTCATCAGCCCTTCCAGTCGCGCTGCCTCGATAACCTGTTGGCGTTGCTCTCGCCGGGGCTGGTTGTAGTTCTTGACGCTGATTGCGCCTTGGGCTTTCAGGCGACGGACATGAGCGAGGGCATCGTCGAGACTGTCCACAGGCGAGAAGTAGGGGCTTCTGGCGCCGTAGATAATTTCACCGGTGGAGAATATCCGCGGCCCCAGGATTTTGCCTGCCCGGGCGTACTCCGCAGCTGCAAAGGCCAGTTCAGCACGACTCGAGGGGTTGTGCACGGTAGTCACGCCCAAAGCCAGATGAGCCAGCAGATTCCAGTTTTGTTGGGGAATAATTGAGCCGCTGCCGTAGGGACCGTGGGCGTGGATGTCAACCAGCCCGGGAATCACGGTTTTGCCGCTCAGGTCCACACGCTTGTAGCCATCGGGAACGGCCAGCTTGTCGGCACTGCCGAGCCCGGTAATCCGGTTTCCGTCGAGCAACAGTGTGCCGCCCTCGATAACACGGCGTTCTGAGTCCATGGTTACGATGCGGGCGTTGGTCAGGGCGATACGGGTATCGGGGCGAGTGGCGGCGACTTCCATTGACAGGTCCAGCCCCCCATCACTGGCCGCGAAAGTGGCCTCGAAATCAGTGTTAAAAGCCTCGTCGACATCCGCAGAGTACAACCGGGCGCCAGTGGACCAACTGAGACTGCCGCTGTCACTCGCCCATTGCACGTAGTTGCCACCCAGGCGACTGAGCAGGGCGGTGGGGAAGGCGGGGCTGGCAGCATCCAGTGCCAGCGGTTTGCCGCCGGGGCTGTACGCCGCAAGCTTCAGGCGGTAGTTGTCAATAAAGGCAATATAACGACCATCGGGTGCCAGTCTGATCATACTGGCATAGCGGGCGGTCGCCACTGTGCGAATGTCATGGCCGCTGCGGTTCATGGAAATCAGGACGGTGCTGGCGGTCTCGCTGCCGCGCCCGCTGGCTGTCGGCGCTCTTTCCTGGGCATAAATTCTTTTGTCAGGGCCAAAATGTGGATGGCTGCCGCGTTCGCTGACGAAGCGCATCTCACCGCTTGCCACCGTGACCAGGTAGAGACCGGGTTTTTGCGCCCAGTTCGGGTGTAGCAGCGAGCTTCCCGCCCGTTTACGCAAGACGATCTCCTTGCCATCGGGGGACACGGCGAGTTCGGTGTATTGGCCCTTTTCCAGTGGTAGTGAGACCGGCTTGCCGCCACCACTATCGACCCGGTAAAGGCGGCTCAATGAACTGTCGTTCCAGCGCAGGAAGTAGACGCTGCCACCGTCTGGTGTCCATACAGGCGAGTAATCGAAACCGTCCTTGCCGTCACCATTGGAACTGCGCGTCAGCGCCTTGGGTTTGCCGTCTCCGCGCTTGATATAAAGTGTGCCCAATGATTCGAACACCACGGCACGGCCGTCCGGGGATGGCGTCGCAAAACGTACCATGCGGGTCGTGAAGCGGTCGGGTGCCACGTCAACGGTGAAACGTGGAGCTGGATAAACGGCTCGATCGTCGCGGATGCGAAAAGGTATGGCGGCAACTTTTTTCGATGACAGGTTCACGCGCCATAGCTTGCCGGCGTTCCAGTAAATCAGTTTTTTGCTGTCAGGAGTCCAGTCCATTGTGGGATACAGACCATGTACCGCCCAGGTCTCCTGCATGTCCTGGTCGAGGCTGTCCACGAGCATGGTCTCCTCACCGGTTGCCAGGTCCATGACGAACAGCCGTGACGCCGCCCGCACGCGCTTCACATAGGCCAGTTTTTTGCCATCCGGCGAGGGCGTGGGGCGCACGGCCCCCCCAGGGCCGCCGGCCACGGTGGTTACTTTGCCGTCGTCCAGTGCGACTTTACGAATCTGGAACAGTTCGCTGTTGCTGTCCTGATGGTATATGAAGGTATCGCCCGGAGTGACGTTGCGAGTGAAGTAGATGGCCTTGCCATCCGGTGCAAAGGCCGGCTCGCCCAGTTCCTTCTGAAACGTTTCACTGGGCCGCTCTACGATGGCCTGGCCCTGTTGCCCCTTTGCGCTGTTGACGTGATAGAGCCAAATTTCTCCGGTCCCGAGCGAACGGGAGGTGGTGTAGTGCTTGCGGGCGGCAATGTAGTTGCCGTCGGGGCTCCAACTGGGGTTATTGAGCAGACGGAAGTCTTCGTGGGTGATCTGTCTCAGCTCTCCGCTGGCCACCTGCATCACCCAGATGTTGTCAGCGCCACCGCGGTCAGAGGTAAACGCGATGTGCAGGCCATCCGGGCTGTATTGTGGCTGCATGTCCCAGGCGTGGCCCTGGGTCAAGGCAACCGCGTCGCCGCCTTCGACCGGCAAACGATAGATATCACCGAGAAAATCAAAGATCAGCGAGCGTCCGTCCGGTGAGACATCGAGACTCATCCAGGTGCCTTCTGTAACGTCGATCGCAACCTGTCTGGCCGCTACAGAGTAGGGCGGGGACTGCACATCCCAGCTGGTTTCGTCTTCACTCAATGCCGGTATTGCGTTGAGCAACACCACGATAGTTAGCAGGGTGACAAGCTTGCGCATAGTGATGTTCACTTATGGTCAAAAGGGCAAGCCAAGAGTATACGGGTAGTGCCGCCGGCGAGCTAGGCTAGCCACAGATGGCTGACGATGCCCCACAGTGCACAACCGATCATACCGACGCAGGCGAGGAACCCGATTCCCATGCCGGGTCCCCTTTTTTCCGGATTATCCATGTAGGCGAGCCCGTAGAGGAAACGGCCAATTACGAATGCGAACCCCAATGCTGCCGCCACTGTAGGTGAGAAGAACAGGGCGCATGTCCACATGGCCGGCAGAGCAATGGCCATTTGCTCCAGGGTATTCATCTGCACCCTGTAGGCCCGGTCGAACATTTCGTGCCCGCTGGTGGCGGGTGCTTTTATACCGTGGGCAACGCGCTGCTTGCCAACCAGTAACGTGAAGGTAATGTACTGGACCAGGATGATGAGAGTGACAAGACCTGCATAGGCCATAGAACTTGCTCCTTGTATCGGGGGTGATAGTTTTAGCTGACGTCGCTGCCGCCAATCTCGCTTGTTTGGGTCTTGGTTTGAGCTGTGTTCTCAGTTGGGTGCTGAGCCGTGCTCCGGCCATTATTGCCGTTTTCGCCGGGTTTCATTTCCACCCGCAGTGAGTCCTTGAAATCCAGGTGAATGTCCCGCTGGGGGAAAGATATCTCGATACCGGCTTGCGCGAATTTCCTGTTGATCGTGATCCGCAGGTCAGAGGCGATGCGCAGCCTGTCCTCGGCGGCATAGCAGCGCAGCCATAGCAGCAGTGCGTTATCGCCAAAATCTTCGAGAGTAGCCATGGGTTCCGGCTCTGCCAGTACCAGCGGTTCCTCCCGAGCGGCTTCCAGAATCAGTTCCATGGCCTTGTCGACGTCACAGCCGTAGGCGACCCCTACCGGTATCACCAGCCGGATCGCATCGTCTGTCAGTGACCAGTTCACCACCGGTCCCGTGATCAATTCCTTGTTGGGAATCAGATATTCCTTGCGCTCAAAGGTCTGGATCACTGTGGCGCGGGGTCTGATCTCGGTAACGACACCTTCGGCTCCACCTGCAGTGATGATGTCGCCGACGCGGATGGGGCGCTCAAACAGGATGATGATCCCGCTGATAAAGTTTGCCACGATCTCCTGCAATCCGAAGCCGATGCCGACACCTAGTGCCGCGACCAACCACTGTACCCGCGACCACTCCCAACCGATGGTGGTGAGAAACATGGAACCGCCTATCGCGACGACCAGATATTGCAGCAGGATGCTGGTCGCGTAGCGTGCACCTGAGCTGACATGCGCCCATTCGAGCAGGAACAGCCGGACCAGCGACGGCAGGTTCTTGGCCACCAGTGTAGTAATAATCAGGATGAAAACAGCCACAATCAGATCGAACAGTGTAACTGCGCGCAGGCCGCCTATCGCACTTGCAGAGTCGGGAGTCTGCCACAGAATGACCTCTTCGAGCAGAGTCAGCATTGGGAGGCTGGGCGCCCAGATAAGCCACAACGCCACCACCGTCGCGATAGTTCGGGTCAGCCCAATCAGTTTGCTGTGGGCCTCTGAGAGAGAAGCCACGTCAACCACCTCCGCAACAGTGGTCTCATTATTGCTATCCTCACTTTCGTTCGCCTTCAGGTCATCGCGGTTCTTGCGCTCCCATCGCGATCGTATAATGAGCAGCCAGCGAGTCATGATGTCAGCGACAAGTTTGATCAGCAAAATTGCCACCAGGGACCTGCCCAGCGCGTTCTGGTAGATTTCTGAGGCAAACAACAAGCCCATCAACAGGGGCAGCATGCAGAGCAGGGTCAAGCCTGCCGTTATCCGCAGAAAGAAAGCGGCTGCACGGTCTTCCTGAAAAATTTCCTGACGCATCAGTCGCTTGCAGACAGCGACAACGGCTACGCCCTGGACGATAGTAGCGATCGCGCCCAGAGGACCGCCGCTGGCGCTTATCTCAAGGTTCAAGGCAAACGCTTCGGCAAAACTGGCGATGATGATAACCGGCCCCGCCCAGTTCAGTTCCAAACGAACCGCGTCAAGCATGCGTGCGTTCCATTTGAGATAGCGTCGTCCGACACCCCGTGGATTGATCAGACGGCGGATGAAAAGCAACACGAAAAGGACTCTGGCAGTCTGCTGCAGCGCCGGTGCCAGCGCATCCAGAAAGGCACTGCCGGGTTGGCTGGCAGCCAGCGCTTCTCCGAGCAGGTACAACAGCAGTGGCCAGGGCAGGACGCTGCCTATGCTATAGGCCAGGCTGAGAAAAATGTTTTTCAGGCTCTCGCCGCTGAGTGTCGTTGGAGTGGTCAATAAAACTTGGTTGGCCTTGCGAAAGCGACTCGACAAAAACAGCACAGGCAAAAACAGGGCCAGTAACAGCGCCAGAAAAGGCGAGCGTAAAAAGCCGTTTACCGTATGGATGGGTAAGGTTAGCCAGGATTGTCCGTTCAGGCCAAGTGCCAGTTGCTCTTTTAACTTGCCTGGTCGCAGGAAGCTGAAGTTCTGGACCCAGAGCAGGTTACCCATAAGAAAATTGCTGAAACTCTCGGTCTTTTCGATAATCCGGTTGGCCGCAACGTTGTTATCGACGAGTATGCGCACCACTGCACTCAGTGACTGTTCGTTGTCTCGTAACAGCAGCAATCGCTGATCCAGCAGTTGATCCAGCAGGCTTTTTGCCTCGTCGTCGAGTTGCTTGTAGTCGGCTACCAGTGACTCGGTAAACAGCTGGCGTTGCTCCATGGCGCGCACTTGCTCTTCCACATCGATCAGGGTTTGCGAGACTTCCGTCAGTTGTTGGTTGCGGTATTTAATGCTGTGCTTGAGCTCCCCGGTATCGGGCAAATTCTCGAGTTGATTGACCATCACCGCACCGATCATTGCCCCATGACCGATGAACTCCAGCCGCCGGTTCATCAGGTAGCTGTCCTCTTCGATATTCTCTATTTGAGTGATCAGCCTCGCTGAGTCTCTGCGGGCCACATCCGTTAGAGCTGCCGTATCCTTGAGCTGCGTTGCCAGCTGTCGGTTGGTTTCGGTGAACTTTTCCAGGCGCGGATCGATATCCTGCAGTCTGGCAGCGATGGCGTCGGTTGCGGCCAGTTCCTCTGCTGTTGCAACGGCAAGGGCCTCCTCTGCGGCTTGGGCGAGCAATTGCAAACGGCGGTCTGCATCATTTATTGCTTTGTTTATCCAGTTACGTTCAGCTGTTCTGACCTGACGTCGTGCCGGCTCGCTGATCAGTTCTGCCTTCAGGCGCTTGAGCTCCGACTCTGCGACACGAATCGTGGCGCGGCTCACTAGCTGTTCAACGGCCTGGTTGGCGCTGTCACCGGTAGTGCTCAGATTCGCCCTGGTATCATCTATCTTTGTGCGAAGTTCACCGAGTCTTTGCTGGATGACCTCATTGCGCCTTGGGGCTTCCTCGATGGCCCTTAAAATACTGCTTCGACGCTCCGCCAATCCGCGCCGCTCGGTGGTCACCAGAGCTATCTGGCTCTCGATGGTCTCGGGAGAGGCGTCCTCCACCAGGGGCGCGGGTTCAGATTCCAGCTGTTTGATTTGATCGTTGAATTGCGCCACACGTTGCTTTTCGCTGGCGGCGATGTTTTCGAATTCTGCTGCGGCGGCCTCATTCTGGCTGGCGACTTTCAAGTAGCCTCGCGCAGTCTCCAGGTCTGCCAGAAGCTTGTCCCGTTCCTCCTGGCTGAGTTCAGTCTGTTTTGATACCGCGTCGATCTGATTATTGATCAGATCTTCCGAGGCCACATCCGAACTGCCAGCCTCCTGCGAAACTGCCTGCAGGCAGCACAGAACCAGCAGCAGGAACAGCGCGGATTGCAGCGGGCCAATGGTCGATTTCATAGCGCTGCGGTTGTCATGGCGATGCGTGGACCTCAGTCGAAAAGACCCTGGCTTTTCATGTCTTTGACCAGGCCGCTGATAATATCGTCACGGAGTTTTTTTTGACCGCCTGCCTGGACCGTATCGGATATGGCCTGGTAGAGGTGCGCTTTGTCCGCAGTGGTAAACAGGTCGGTAATGATAGTGTAGGTCGTGTTTGTGCTCCACACCGGCTGCTGGTAGGCGACTTCGTAGGCATGGCCGTAGTAGCCGCCAAAACCACCGCCGTAACCCGTATAGACAGGCATGACATCGTAGTAGATGGTGCCGGGATGATAAATATCTTCGGGTTTCTCACCTACGTAGCGTGTGACCAGGATTGATGCCAGCCCTGCCTTCTCGGCGGCTGCGAGAAAAGCTGCGGCTTTGTCATCCTGTTTAAGCCCGAGGGTATGGCTGGCCACGGACTGCGCCCCGTGACGACTCAGGGAGCGGGCGAAAGCATCCTCGAAGTCGACGCGACTCGCTTCCTTTCGGGCTACGGCCACGACCAACACGCCCTCCAGGGAGCGCTGGGCGACAGAGGGGTCGACGTAGGAGCGTTTGATTTCTGTATTGCTCACGCAGCCGGTCAGTGCAATGGCCATCACCAGCGCAAGCCAGTGCGGTGTCGCGATACTGGGGTTGATCATGGTGAATCTCCAACTCAGGGTTGCACATGCGCTGGTCGTGACGGGCATGCTGGGCTTGGGGCCAGGCGGTGGGCGACGGATGGGCTAAGTCATCGTGACGCCATTATCAGTAAGTCGGGGGTGCCTGTAAAGCGCAGCGCCACGTTGAGCATCCGCTATGCCATGCACGAGGTGCCCGATGCGGCTGTAGCGCGTATTATCTCGCAATACCTAATGATCGAGCAGTACTCGTGACAACACACTCATCCAGTAATTTGTGGCTCGACGGGACGGGTATCAGCCTGTTCGGATTTCCTCGTGTTCAGCTGAGCGGCTTCAATTATGCGAGATGGCTACTTTGCGGCCTGGTCATCGTATCGGCTTGCGGAACAGCTGTATGCGGCCGGGCCGCTGAGCCGGTGACGGTAGAGGATTTTGCCGGCCGTCGGGTGACGCTTGCTCGAGCTGCCGAGCGGATCGTGGCCCTGTCGCCGCATATTGTCGAAAATGCATTCAGCGCCGGCGCAGGCGCAAAGCTGGTTGGTGCTGTCAGCTATAGCGATTTTCCAATCGCTGCGCGCCGTATTCCAAGGGTTGGTACCCATCAGTCCTGGAGCCTGGAGTCAGTGATTGCTCTGCGACCCGATCTGGTGTTGTTGTGGGGCTCCGGCAATGGCATGGAAGCTGTAGGCACACTGGAGCGTCTGGGTATTCCTGTTTTTGTCAGTGAGCTGCGTGCCCTGGACGACATACCGGCCAGTATCCGAGCGATCAGCCAATTGGCCGGCACGCCCGACGCTGGCGCAGCAGAGGCAAGCCGGATTGAGAGCGGCTTTGCAGCCTTGCGGGCTCGTTACTCCGCGCGTGCGCCGGTCAGTGTGTTTTATCAGATCTGGCACGATCCTTTGCAGACCGTCAATGGCGAGCACCTGATCAGCAAATTGATTACCCTGTGCGGCGGCAGAAATATATTCGCGGAGGCGGTGCCCCTGGCGCCACGAATCAGCCTGGAGTCAGTGCTTGGCCGCGATCCTGCAATCATCCTGGCCAGTGGTATGGGCGAGGCCCGGCCAGACTGGTTGGACGAATGGCAGCGCTATCCGGGTATGCGGGCGGTCAAAGGGGGTGGATTGCTATTCATCCACCCGGATCTGGTGCAGCGGCCCACCGCCAGGATTCTCGATGGCGCCGAGCAACTCTGCAGTCAGTTCGATAGCGTACGCGCCGGGCTCACGGGTGGCGTTGCCACTGATCCGATTGAGCCTCCCTGATATAACCGGCGACCAATGCCGGGTCCTGCATGGGTATGAAGTGGTTGCAGTCGCGAAGCAATACGTCGCGGCAGCAGGGCAGAGTGGCAGCCAGGTCAGGCCAGGTGGGCGAGGCGCTGAAGTCCAGTTTGTCCGGTGCGCCGGGAGGTGCTCGCAGCAGGGTCACAGGTGTTTCCAGGCCGGGTAGCTCGTCGAATATCGCCTCATTGCCTGATTGGGTCAAGTAGATGGAGGCTTCGTTGATGGGGTCGCAGGCCAGTGTCATAAAACCGTCCCTGTCCGAGGGTACCAGCGCATAATCACAGTAGTCGCGCAGCACTTCCGGTTGCCAGCTGTCAAAGGGTGGCTTGTCCCGAAAGCGTGAGAACATCTCGTCTGCGTCCTGCCAGGTGTTTTTGCGCCGGCTGACCGGGTGCTCGGCGACGTCCGAAGACGTCACCATTTGGTTAAACCGGGTATAGGTCTCGGGGGCGAAGATGACCGGATCAATCAATACCAACTGTTTGAAGCGCTCGGGTATGCTGGCGGCCACGCGGGTGATGAGGTGGCCACCGATAGAGTGGCCGACCCCCACCAGACGCTCCAACTCCAGTCTGGCGATGCAGATCTCAACATCTTTCGCCAGCAGTTTCCAGTCGACCGGTTGCTGCCTCCCCGGCACCGCTGTGCGCCCGTGAAAACGCAGGTCAACCGCATAGATGTGCTGGCCCAATAGTCGCTTCACCACCTGGTCCCAGCAGCGGCTGTGAAAACCGGTGGCATGCAGCAGGAGCACCGGGTCAGAATCGCCAGGCCATTCGACCACTGCCATTTCGACGTCGCCAACGTTGACACTATACTCTCGGGTTTCTCGCATGATTTCTCGACTGCTGCTCGCACCAGTTGCTCCAACGCACGATACTGGCAAGCACGCTGAGCGGTCAACTCGGTGACAGCCTGCGCTCTTTCACGCTTGTCAGCTTGGGTTCGAGGTCTATAATGCTGGATGAGGCAATTGAGGGTCCACAGGATGATAAAGTCCTGGCTGAGACTGATGGTAATGGACTTTGCAGCGGACTTGGCAGCGGACTTTACAGCGGACTTGGCAACGGATTTAGCACGGTCGCAGTAACGGTCGCAGCTCTCCACAACCTTAATCCAGTTTTCACAATGATAATAGAGGTGTCTGAATGGAACACGATCCCGCTGACCACAGCCTAAAGTGCCCCAAGTGCCAGCATGGCATGGTGGAGGTTTCACACGGTGAAATCGTCATCGATCGATGCACTGAGTGTCATGGACTATGGTTTGATGACGATGAGGCTCACCGTCTGAGAACTTTGCTGGGCAGCGAAACTGTCGATACGGGAGACCCGAACGAGGGTTGGAAATGGGACAGCCACTCAGATGTTTTTTGCCCGCGCTGTAACAAGGAAATGGAAAAAGCCGCAGATCCCAAGCAAAAACACATCTGGTACGAACTGTGTCGGGAGCACGGGATGTTCATGGACGCCGGTGAGTTTACCGACTTCAAGGACGAATCCATGCTCGACTGGTTCCGCAGCCTTATCAAGGGTGACCGCGATATCGTAGCCCCCTGAGGGCTGGGCAGGGGTCGGCCTGACCGGGTCGGCCTGACCGGGTCGCTCCTGACCGGGTCACTCCTGACCGGGTCACTCCTGACCGGGTCACTCCAACGCCCTGGCAGAGCCACGGTCTTGTCCCGCGACACGGCGTCACAAGGTGAACTATTCACAGTTTATCTGCGGGATTAGGCAGAACATTCTAATTTTCACGAGTAATCTCTCCCCATCAACTGCAGCAATGCAGTAGAAAACCCAAGCCCCTCGGGGCAGACCTTAAGGAGAGTTATCATGGCTACAGCAAAAAAAGCACCCGCTCGCAAAACCGCTGCCAAGAAGGCCCCGGCCAAGAAGTCGACCGCTCGCAAGGCGGCCCCGAAGAAGGCACAGGCTTCCGTGCGTCAGTCCGCTGAGAAGTTTGTCAACATCTACCTCGGCGTTATCGGCAAGGGTCTGGACACGTTCCAGGAGAATGTCGAATCTGCACGCAAGGTAAGCGACAAGCGTATGGCGGAATTCGAGAAGCGTGGTGTCAAGCTGCGTAAGGAACTGACCAAGCGTATGGATCGCATTGAGTCCTCAGACACTGTCGAAGACGTTCGCGACCAGTTCAACAAGGTACAAGATCAGGTTGAAGATGTGATCGACACCGTCAAGGACAAGCTGAAGGCTGCCTAAGCTTGATTTGAACCGGGATGTAGGAGGTCGAGCCGTTCGGCGGCCTCCAACGCCTCGCTGAAAACCCTCATTTTTGAGGGTTTTTTTTTGGATTTTCCCTGACTTTTTATAGGCGGAGCCGTCGGCAGTAGCCGCGGTGAAGAGCCCGCTTCAGGCAAGCGTCGTTGAGGGCGATGATCGGCATATCATCCCCGGCATGCGTTGCGCGGCGCGATGCCCGGCATGCGATGCCCGGACTTGGCAGGTGGTGGCGGCTGTGCGACCATTCAATGCCCTCCCGATGCGAAAGAGAAGTCTATGACGTTTGCCAGGCTGCTGGTTTTTTGCCTGACGGCAGTTATGTGTCGCGGCGCCATTGCCGAAACACTGGATCAACGGGTCGAAGCGCTGGTGGGCCCTCTATCGAATAAGCTTTCAGCGACAATATTTTATACAGTGCCGTTGTTTGGGCAGGAATTTCCCCTGATTGTGCTCTGGCTTGCCCTGGCGGCGGTTTTCTTCACATTCTATATGGGTTTTATCAATCTGCGGGGCTTTGGTCTGGCAGTTCAGCATGTTCGTGGCCGCTTTCACGATCCGCTCGCTCGGGGAGAAATATCCCACTTTCAGGCGGTGGCGACCGCTGTGTCCGGTACCGTGGGCATTGGTAATATTGGCGGGGTTGCGGTTGCCATAGTCATTGGCGGGCCCGGCGCCGCGTTCTGGTTAATGGTTGCGGGATTTTTGTCGATGTCGACCAAACTGGTCGAATGTACCCTGGGCGTGAAATACCGCCGCCACAATGCCGATGGCTCCGTGTCAGGCGGTCCCATGTACTATCTGGAGCGCTACCTTAGCGATCGCGGAGCGCCTCGTCTGGGCAAGCTCCTGGGCGGGTTCTATGCCTTGTCGCTGGTTATCGGCTGTTTCGGTATTGGTAATATGTTCCAGTCCAATCAGGCCTATGTGCAGTTCGTTACTATCACGGGGGGGGAGCAGAGCTTCTTTGCCGATCGCGGCTGGTTGTTTGGTCTGCTGATCGCCACGGCGGTGGGGCTGGTGATTATCGGCGGTATTCGCTCGATCGCCAGGGTGGCCGCTTACATTGTGCCATTCATGGCGGTGCTGTACGTTGTCTCGGCAGTGGTAATTATTGCGATGAGCGCAGACCGGATACCCGCCAGTATCAGCCTGATTATGCATGACGCGTTCAGTGTGCAAAGCGCTACTGGCGGCATGGTGGGCGCCATTATAGTGGGCTTTCAGCGGGCACTGTTCTCCAACGAAGCCGGCATCGGCTCTGCCTCTATTGCCCATTCGGCCGTGCAGACCGAAGAACCGGCATCGGAGGGCCTGGTCTCGCTGCTGGAACCTTTTATCGACACCGTGGTGATCTGCACCTTGAGTTCGTTGGTGATTGTTACCACGGCCTATCCCAACGGGCTGATGGACCAGGGTCTGGAGGGCATTGCCCTGACTTCCGCGTCTTTTGCACACCATTTCAGTTGGGCACCTTATCCACTGGCTGTGGCGGCCCTGTTGTTTGCTTTTTCCACCAGCATCTCCTGGTCTTACTACGGTCTCAAAGGCTGGACTTATCTGTTCGGAGAAGCGCGGCTGACCGAGACGATATTCAAGACGGTCTTCTGCGCATTTATTGCTCTGGGATGTATGATTCAGCTCACTGCAGTGCTGGAATTCTCCGACGCAATGATCTTTCTGATCGCAGTGCCCAACATCATTGGCCTCTATTTGTACGCGCCGGAGGTCAAGCGTGATGTTACTGACTATATCCGTCGTATCCGTGCCGGAGAGGTGCCGGGCAGTAAAGTCTGAGCTGGCGGAAGGCCTCTAGCAGGCTGTTGATTTTCGTTTTCGAGGCAGCCACTGGTAGGCAAAAACAGGCGAAATGAGGGCGTGTATAGTGAATACATGACCGACTTGAGCCTGTTTTTAACGTGGCAGTGGCCACGTAGATAGAAAATCAACAACCTGCTAGGTAGCGCTGTATTCAGGGTTTGTCGGGTGAGTCGAGACGCCTGCGGTAGCTTTCCATCTGGCGCGCAATCAGGGAGCCGTCGGGCTTGAGTGTAAACGCGATGGACATGAGTGTGTGTGCCAGTTCGAGGTTATGCGGTTCCGCTTGCAGCGCGGCGAACTTGAAATAGTCTGCACCCAGTATTCGGCTGAGCCGGGTGAGGTCGGCTTTAGCGCTGTCTTGCAGTCGCCGTGAAATCAGCTCAAGGGCTCCGGCGGTCCGGGGTCGCGCGCCAGTCAGCGCTTGCGCCTGCTCGAACAAATAGTCGGCGGCAGCCACTTGTAATTGGGGATTGTTCAGACCAAGAACATGCTCTTCGAGTACCGCCAGGGTGGACCATTGCCACGGTTCCGCGGCTTCCTCGCTGGTCAGTGGGGGAAAGGTGAAACCCAGCGCCTGCTCCAGCCAGTGGGCCTCCTCCAGGGCCGCCCGGTATACCGGTGATTCGAGAAAATTCGGGAGTTGAAAGCGCTCCCCCGGTAGCGCCCCCAGCGCATGCAGGTCCGACGGCAGACGCGCCACCCCATGAGACTCGACGGTGTCTCGCGGGTAACGGGTATTTATCGCCAGCATGATGTTACAGGCCTCTTGTGAGACGCGCTCGTTCTGGTGCTGGAACTCCCGTGTTTGCAGCTCCGTTGCCGGGATACCCAGAGTAGCAAATAAGGAGCCGACCAGTCCGTCTGGCTGCGCTATGGCCTCGTGAAAGTTGATCCATTCAATGCCCCCCGGGAAATGCTGCGTCAGTCGTTGATAGCGCTCCTTGATTACACCGTTCAGGCTGGTCGCATCGACTGGATTGCCGCCCTTCAGGCGTTGCTGAAACATGCTGGGCAATGAACTCTGGGGGCTTCGCATATAGGCAATTACGCGCAGTTTCTGGGTACGGGGCTCCAGTAACTGCCGCAACGCCTGTGATTCATCGGCCGTGAAGTTGGCCACGGATTCCGCAGACAGGAGCAGGGTATCGGCCACAGGTTCTGCCAGCAGGGACAGCAGTTGATTGCGAAGCGCGAGCTGAAGCGCATCGCTGTCTCCGGTGAACTGGTGGCGCCGGTTGACGCCGTGATTCTCATCGACAGAACAGACTGCGCCGCTGAGGGCGTCGGAGTGGTTGACCAGCCGACGTCCGCCCAGCTCGAATGCTGGATAGTGTATGCCCTGGGCGAGCAACCATTTACGATGTCGCCAACAGTTTTCCTGAATACTGGTTGATCCGGTCTTACCCAGTCCCGCGTGGAGAACGATTTGCCTGTAGCGATGCACCCTGGCGTCCTGTTTGGTTGGTGTGTTCTGTACTCAAGTGACCAGTATAAGGGAATACCGATGTTCCGTCCGGCCCGGCAAACTGCTCTCGTCAACCGGCCTGATCAAGCGGTCTGGCTAACCGGACTGGCTAACCGGACTGGCTAACCGGACTGGCATCAGAACATGCCCGCGGTAACCGGGCAATAATCACCAGACCCGGGTGCAGATTTTTGGCAGTGATCGTACCGCCGTGCTGTTCAATCGCACGCCTCGCAATGGCCAGTCCCAGTCCATAGCCGCCTGACTCGCGGCTGCGCGCTTCATCGATTCGGTAGAAAGTATCGAAAATTCTTGCGAGCTCCCCATCGGGGACCCCGGGGCCAGCATCGGCAATTCGCACCTCGAAGTCGCCGGACTCGGCGGCCTGGGTCAATTGCACCGCAACCTCGCCATCGCTGTAGTTGAGGGCATTGCGCAGGATGTTGTCAAAGCAGCGACGCAGGAGGTCCGCGCTGCCTGCAACAAACGCCTCGGACGGGCCGATGTGCAGTGAAACGCGAGCTTCGTCAGGTCGGGCCTCGCCAGGTCGGGCCTCGCCAGGTCGGGCCTCGCCAGGTCGGGCCTCGCCGGGTCGGGCTTCAAAATCGGCATCGCTGCACAGTTCCTTCAACAGGCAGATCAGGTCCACCTGGCCTCCAGCGTCAAAATTTTCACGCTCCGCCGCCAGCAGCTGGTCGATGAGCGTTTCCAGGCGGCCGGTGTCCCGCTCTATGCGGGTGAGTTGCAGGGCGCTGTTAGCGGGGTCATTTTGGGCTAAGGCCAGGGCAATGCGCAGTCGCGCTAACGGTGATCGTAACTCGTGCGAGACATCACGCAGCAGCTGTTTCTGACTGTCCACTCGCTGTTCCAGTTCTTGCGCCATGGTGTTGAAGTCCCTGGCCAACTGCTCGGTCTCGTCACCACCACCGGCAGGCACGGGTATTCGGGCCTGCAAATCACCGGCGGCCAGTTGGCGTGTCGCGCGCTGCAGTTGCTTGATACGCCGGGTCATTAGCCGGGACAGCAGATAGCAGATAACGCCGCTAACCCCAATAGCGAGGCCCAGACGTATCCAGGGGTTATCACCCAGAAGTCTGACGATACGGTGGGGTGGTCGTCCGGGCATCGCGACCACGCTGCGCACTGGCCCCAGTTCGGGGCGGTATAATTTGAAGGCGAGCAGTCGTTCCCGTCCCTCAATCCGGGTGGCTCGCCGGGTGGGTCCTCGCAGTTGATCGGCCAGCGCGATAACCCCCGGTGGTGCTGGGCGGCCGAATAATTCACGCTGTCTGGCGTCGAAGAGCCATATCCGGATCCCGTGGCGTCGTTCCGTGCCCCTCACATAAGCCTGCAGTCTGTTCATCGGCAGGTTTTCCAGCTTGTAGTGCAGCCGGAGCATGAATTGGGGCGGTGTGCCGTGCACAGGATGGCCTGCACCGGCACTGGGCATGGACTCGAAATAGTGGGCGGCGATCAGCCAGGTTCCGAGGATAGCTATCGTCGCCAGCCAGAAACCCAGAAACATTTTGACAAACAGGTTGTTGCCCAGCTTCATGGTGCGCCGTCCCGGACGACAAACTGGTAGCCGACTCCGCGGATGTTGACAATAAGCCCTGTGGCGTCCTGCGCAGCGAGTTTTTTGCGGATATGGCTGACGTGCACATCAACGCGACGGTCGTAGCCCGTGAGTTTTCTTCCCAGGCCCTGCTCGCACAGCGTCTCCTTGTCGACCACGTCGCCGGCGTTAGCGAGCAACACCTGCAGCAGTTTGAATTCAGCACCGGTTAGCGAAAGATCCCGGCCCGCATAGCTGGCGCTGCGATCGGCTGCGTTCAGGCGCACCTGTCCCACGGCCAGTGCTGTGGGCTGGATCGGTGCGGAGCGCCTTAAAATCGCCCTCAGGCGGGCTGCCAGTTCCATGGGGTTGCAGGGCTTGGGCAGGTAATCATCGGCCCCCAGTTCCAGGCCGACAATGCGGTCGGTTTCTTCCCCGCGCGCCGTCAGCATCAGTACCGGTACCTGACTGAACTGGCGCAACTGCTTCAGCAGTGCAATGCCCGAAATGCCTGGCAGCATGATATCCAGTATGACTGCGTCATACCGGTGCGCACGGCAATGGGCGAGGGCGGCAGCACCATCGTGGATCATGGCGACAGCAAACCCTTCCTGCCCCAGAAACTCTGCCAGCAGCTGACACAGTTCCTGGTCGTCATCGATGATCAGGATTTGGCTATCCATAGGGCTCTCTCGGGACGGTTGAGTGCAGTCTTCAAAGAATCACCGCGCCAGCACGCTTCCGCCGCATGAAATCGACAGTGTGAATAAAATCCCCGGTCCTGTCATGCCCGTGCATCCACAGAAACACCGATTTAACAATTCTTAACCCTTCCCGGCACCACCTTTACCTCAGCTGTTTCTAGAATAGGCTCACGGCATCGGCAAAGACCGGGCTGTATTCATCCAGACACTCAGGAGTAGCAACAATGAACAAACGATTTTGGCGCAGTATGGCTCTGACTGGCCTGGTGGCCTCTGCTGCGGGCGCTGGTCCGGCGGTGGGCTTCGACCATCTGACGATGGCGTCCCATGACCAGGGGCGCATGATGGCTGAACTGGCGGACAAACTGGATCTGACCGCCGCGCAGGAAACCGAGATCAAGACAATCTATGCCGATGCCAGCAGCGCGAGCAAGGCGGACCGCGAAAGGCTGCGACAGTTGCGCGAGCAACTGCTTGCACAAGGCGCTGACTTCGATCCTGGGGAGGCGCAGAAACTGGCGGACGAAACGGGGGAGATTACCACTCGCCTGGTGTATTCAATGGCCAGCACCCGTGCCCGTATCGGGGCCGTGCTGACAGACTCTCAGCGCGAGCAACTGCAAGACCTGCAGGCCGCTCGTCACAAGGGGCGCCGCGGCGGCAAGTGGCCACGCAGATAGAAAATCAACAACCTGCTAGAGCTCTTCCACCTGCATGGCCAGTTCCTCGAGCAGCGCGTCGCTCCCCTGGCGACCGCTGCTATTGGTGATGACCGCTGTGCTGGCGAGCTCAGGTCGCAGATAGGTCTCGGTAACCCGACGTAGATCGTCAAGAGTCACAGCGAGAATCTGTTCCCGGAAGTGTTCGCGCTGAGCATGGGTGCGGCCAAACAGCCGGTTGTGGAAATGCTGCTTGGCTTCCCCCGCCGGTGAACTGGGCTTGTCGATACTGCCGATCACGCCCAGAATGGCTTCCTCCACCGCGCGATATTCATGGGGGGTTTCCAGCAGCCAGTTCACCGATTGATCGAAGTCCTGCAGCGTTTCCGCCAGGCGCGGGTCGCGGTAGGAGTAGAAGCGAAATGCTGCAATACCTGAATCCTGGCTGGCTCCACCACCGTAGGCGCCGCCCTGTTCACGGATAGTCCGGTGCAGAAAACCATTGCGCAGAAACCCGCCGAGTACCGTGAGGGGGGCAGCGTCGGCATGTTGCACGGACACTGTGGGGTAGGCCCTTGCGCAGAAGTTCACCTGGGTATTACCCACCCACATTTCCTGCCTGCGTTGGCGCACCGGGTCGGGCTTGAAGACCGGCCGCGGCGTATCGCCAGCCTGTTCTGCCCAAAGATCCAGTGCACTGTCGGCAACCAGCTCGACCTGATCTGCCTCGGCAATAGTGAGGAGCTGCACCGGCATTTGCGTGGCCAGTTCATGCAGCTCAGCCAGGCTGCGGGCGAAGTCTTGTCGCCGATCTTCGTCACGCAGGCTGTCATCCAGTTCACGCAGTCGCCGCATCCCGCCCAGGCCCGACAGCTGGTGGTTGAGTCCGTGCCAGTGGACTCATGCCGGCGCAGGCCGCAGCCATGGCCAGGCCATGACCATTGCCCGTGATGGCCTGCTCGCGGCGGGCGCGCTGTTGACTGACCAGATCGCGGATGCGGTCAGCCTCATCAAAACGTACCTGCTGGCGGGTATCGTGCATAAGGGCTGACTGTGCTGACGCATTGCGCAGCAAGGCCTTGGAGGAGATTATCAGGTGGGCGTCCACGGCTTGTTCGTCGTCTACGCTGCCGCGCATGGAGGTAAACGCGTTGATAGAGCCCACCGTCGCCGATTGCCGGTGCTGGGTGTCGAGATAACTCTCTTGCCCCAGGCCCAGCTCGGTCAGCACAGCGGTGTAGTGTGGCAGCGCGGAGAGCTGTTCGGCACTGAGCCTGGGCAGTGGGCTGATGAGCTGCTGGTACACCAGGCCATTGGTACCCTGGCTGTAGCGGGTCGAGGTGACCTGGCCGCGACTGGACTCGGTGTACGACAGTTCCGGCAGGCTCGCTGGCACATCAGCCAGCTCAACTTTAGGCAGAATTGATGGGTCATCCTGCTGCTGTTGCCGCTGTTTGAGGTCAGCGGCCAGTTTCACCACCGCAGCGCTTTGCTCCTCATCCAGCCCGGCTTTGATTGTGGCCAGCCGTTCTTTCTCGGCGGCACTCTTGCGCGCTGAAAGGTCTTTATCGGGTGTCATCACCAGGGTGACCCGGTGGGTATTTTCAAGCAGCAGCTCCCGGGCCAGTCGGCGTATATAGCCCGGGTCGGCGATGTTGCTGCGCATCGCAGCGATGCACCGGGTCGAGATCCAGTACAGCAATGGGGTCGCTGTAGTGCGTGGCGCACCCCAGGCCTTGTAAAATCAGCTGCAGACCATAGGGATAACTGTCCCCACTTATCTCGCGCTGGTGTAGCTCTAATTGGTGGAGCACGGCCTCGAGACGATCCTCTGCCACACCGTCCCTGGCGACCCCTTCGATCACTGTCAGGACCTGCTTTTCAAGGCTGTCTGCCCGGTCGGCTTCGCTGCCCTCAATGCCGCAGCAGAAGACCATTTCCCGCATTGAGTCCTC
Organism: uncultured Gammaproteobacteria bacterium; assembly: GCA_963840725.1. GTDB lineage: Bacteria > Pseudomonadota > Gammaproteobacteria > Pseudomonadales > Halieaceae > CAVWDU01. The sequence continues at coordinate 521,994 of CAWIZY010000009.1, forward strand.
CAGCCCGCACAGAGGGGACGGAGCGTGTCCGAGCTCGGTCGTCTCCAATAGTTGCTGCAGTGGTGAGGCACTGTTCTCCAGCAGCACACTAGCCAGCAACTGCGCCTCAAGAAGTTGTTGCAAGTCGGTGCTCTCGCCCAACATCCAACCGATTACGATATGGGTTTTTTCCGTAGTGGGGCCGCTGTCGTCGTAGGCGTAGGTCGCGCTGACATGCAGCGGTGCTGGCAGGCGCTGCTCTCTCCTACCCGAATCTGCTGATCCAGACGCTCGAACTGATCCAGTGCCCGTGCCTGAAATACGGACTGGTGTTGCGCCGCTGGAATGTCGCCAAAGGTCATGAAGATCGCGTTGCTGGGGTGGTAGTGACTGCGATAAAAGGCCTGCAGTTCGTCGTAGCTCAAGTTGGGGATCTGATCCGGTTCGCCACCGCTGTTGTAATGGTAGGTCGTGGTCGGAAACAGGTTGTGACAAAGGGTATCCCACAGAACGCTGCTGACCGAACTCATCGCACCTTTCATTTCATTGAACACGACGCCCTTGAAAACCAGATCACTGTCCGGATTGTCGGCTTCGGCAAACTCGACCCGATGTCCCTCCTGGGCAAAATCCAGCGGGTCCAGACGCGAGAAAAAAACCGCGTCCAGGTAGACCTCCAGCAGGTTGTTAAAATCCTTGCGGTTCTGGCTGGCAAAGGGGTAGGCGGTCCAGTCGCTGCTGGTGAAGGCATTCATAAACGTATTGAGAGAGCGCCGCAGCATCATGAAGAAAGGGTCGCGTACCGGGTAGTTCTCGCTGCCACAAAGCGCGGTGTGCTCCAGGATGTGCGCCACGCCGGTTGAGTCTTCGGGCACGGTGCGCAGGGCCACCAGGAAGACGTTCTCGCTGTTTTCGGCTGCCATATGATAGTGCACAGCGCCGGTGCCGCGGTGTTCGAACTGCTCCACGGTGAGATTCAGGGACGGGATGGTCTCCCGGCGTATGGGCTTGAACGAGGGGTGGGCATCGGGCAGTTTGTTCTGAGACTGGCTCATGGTGTAACTTAATCCTTGTGTTGATGATCGTGCTGTGGCCGGTGCGCATCTGGCAGCCTGGACGCACCCGGGCTCCAGTTTAGCGCATCGCGCGGGCTTACCGTGAATGGGCCTCGCTGGTGTGCGCTTTTTCCGCCGCTACCAGTTCGATCTGGTACAGCCATGGCCAGCGCTTGCCGGTGACCCAGATACCCCCGTCGGCGGGGTTGACGGCGATGCCATTTAGCACGGAGGTGTCGGCTTGCCTGTCGGCATCGGGCAGCAGGCCGCTGAGATTTATCCCCGCGGTGACCTCTCCGGTGTCTGGATCGATGATAACGATACGGTCGGTGCGAAACACGTTGGCCCAGATTTTACCATCTATCCACTCCAGCTCGTTGAGTTCGGGCACGGGCAGACCGTTCTCTGTCACCGTGAGTGTGCGCAGGCGCGCCCCGGTTTCCGGTTCGAGGTAGTACAAGCGGTGACTGCCATCCGAGTAGATCAGCGCGCTGCCATTGTGAGTAATACCCCAGCCTTCGCCGGGCAGTTTGAAGGTCTCGCGATAGTCCATGCCTGGCAGGTCGTACACCAGCAGCAATCTGGCGCGCCAGGTTAGCTGGTACAGTGACTCACCGAACACCGTGAGTCCCTCGCCCCAGAGTTGCGGGTGCAAGCGTTTGCCGCCCTCCAGTTTACTGTCGGCGAAATTGTAGCGCAGCAGCCGGGACTCGCCGTATCGCCCGGTACTGACATAGAGCTTGCCCCCGACGATTTGCAGGCCCTGCACAAAGTGGTCTCTGGGCTGAGGCTTTTTGTCGATCACCCGGTAGCCGTAATCTGCACCCAGGCTCCAGGGAGCGATAAGGCTCAGAAGAACAATGGCGGTTGCCGACCGGAACAGTCTGCTCATCGTCGATTGCGCCCCAGATCGCGAATCAGAAATCGTGCGGGCGCGAGGGCCCGGGTCAGCTCTCTGGCCAGAGGTGGTGGCTCGTGACAGATGCGACTGGCGAGCAATTCCGCGGCCAGAGGTGTCGAACTCAGCCCCCGGGAGCCGTGACCGGTGCTCAGATACAGTCCCGGCAGGTAGTCACCGCAGTGCGGCAGCTTGCCCCGGGCATTTTTCCTTAAAGGTGCAAAAGTTTGCATAAACTCATCCAGTGCCGGAACCGGGCCCGCCAGCGGCAGGTAATCCGGGCTGGCACAACGAAATCCCACTCGGCCCGGCAGGGTTTGTGGGTCGATAGCATCCAGTTCTTCTGCACAGGCCGGTATAGCCCGGGCTAAAGCACCCAGATTACTGCGGTGATCGTCTGCGGCCAAGTCTGCCAGCTCGTCGGTCAGGTTGAAAGTCGCACCGATGCAATGCACACCGCCTTGGGCCGGCGCGATATAACCCTCATGACACAGCACGGCACGCAGGCTCTGTAGCGCTTCGGGCGTGCTGAGGTCAGAGGTCTGCCCGCGGATAATTTGCAGGGGCAGCCATCCCAGTTGTGGCAGTGAGCGACTGCACCCGGTGCCTGCGGCCACCACGGCGCAGTCTCCCTCGGCCAGGACGCCCGATTTGCCGGTGACACGCCAACCGCTGGCGGCGGGTTCCAATGAGAGCGCCCCGCAGTGTTCGATGACGCTAATCGAGGGGTTTTCCAGCAGCGTGTGACAGAGCTTGCCCGGGTGAAGCCAGCCCGATCCGGGATACCAGTAGCCACGCTGGGCCTGGTTCACGCCAAGCACGGAGGAGGCCTGTCCCGGGTCCAGTACCTGTGCCAGCTCGGGCAATGCCTCAAGCACCGGGGCCAAGGCGTCCATTTCGGCGGCGTTGCTGCACTGCTGGAACATGCCGCAGAGCTCTCCGTCACTACCGACCTGCAGCCGGGCCTCGTTGAACAGCTGGCGGTAGCGGTGTGCGGCATGGGTAAAACTCTGCAGCCCGAAGTCGAGCAGGCTTGAGTGACGTCTGGACAAACGGGTATAGACGACACCCTGGGTGTTGCCTGATCCGGCGCCCGCCACGCTGCCCTGGTCCAGCACGGTCACCTGCACGCCGCGGTGTGCAAGTGCCGTGGCCAGATGACAGCCCGCGAGGCCGGCGCCAAGTACCAGTGCCCGTTCAGGAACGGCGGGAGACGAGTCCACAAGATCCCAGGGTGTCACCGGGCTGAAGTCCGCCTGGCGCGTTTGTTGGGTTGCACTGCGTGGCAGCCGCGCGCGCAGGCTGTCCCGTTTGCTGCCAAACCCGTCGACTTTCTGGACCACGAAGCCCGCTTCCTGCAGGCCTCGCTTTACCGCGCCGGCAGCCGTAAAAGTGGCGACGCTTGCTTCCGGCCGACTCAGGGCTGCCATGGCGGTAAAGTTTTTGCTTGCCCACATGTCCGGGTTGCGCGCGGGGGCAAAGCCATCGAGATACCAGGCATCTACCCAGCGCTGCCGGTGGCCGGCGAGATCGGTGAGCACCGCTTCAATATCGTCCCACCATAGATCAAGTACGACGGCGCCACCGTCGAACAGCAAGCGGTGTTGACCCGGTAGCCTCCCCGGGTAGCCGTTCAGTAGTTGCTGGCTCAGTGCTGTCAAGTCCGTCCAGGGTTTCAGTGCCCGGGCCATTTGCTGCGGCGCCAGCGGGAATTTTTCCACACCGACATAGTGCAGGCGAGGGCGGACCCTGGCTTGCCGCCAGGCCTGCCAGGTCATCAGAAAATTCAAACCGGTGCCAAAGCCTGCTTCGGCCACTGTGAAGACCTCACCGGTGTGGCACCGCCAGCGGTCTGGCAACTGATTACCCGCCAGGAAGACATGGCGACTTTCCGCCAGGCCATCAGCCTGCGAAAAGTAGATGTCGCGGAATGCCGCTGAGGAGGGACTGCCCTTGATGTCCCATTCCACTGCAGGCGCCGGCGTGGGTTGCCAGAGCACATTACTGCGATTGATCGGGAGAGTCGACACAGGGCGGGCAGAGGTTTCAGCAGTGGAGGGCGGCGGATGATACCAGAGCTGCCTCAACACGGAAATGTCGCCGGGCCCCTCTGCCCGATGCAAAAGTACCGGCGGAGAGCGGCTGGCTAAACACCGATTCTGCGATTAGACTGCCTGCGGGCAAAGACACGAGGTGTTCATGGCGCAATTGCACACACAATCTATTCCGAAAGAACAATTTCTGACCATTGCCGCTAACTTGCTGTACCGGTCGCTGCTGGATGCAAAGCGCACCGACGCCAAAAGAATCTACCGCGAGTTGGAAGAGGGCCGGGTGGTGGCACTTACTGAGGTGCAAATGGAAGACGGCAGCAGGGTACGGTTTGATATCGGTCTCGATCACAGCGAATTGGGTGGCAGGCTCAGTTTTGGCGCCTTCCGCGCCAGCGTCACGGCGCTGGTTAACAATCTGGGTGAAACATTGCGACAAGAAGAGCCGCAGATTCCGGTCTTCACGGCGGAACACAAACCGGAACAGAGTCTGTTTGGCGTAACCGGCCTGACCTACGAGGCAGAGGAGCCTCGAGTTATGGTGCTGGGCGCTGATACGGAGCACGGTCAGCCTGTGATTCAATTGCGCTTGATGTACCTGAACCCGGCACAGTTCGAGGCCTCCCCGCCTCCCGATCCTGTGACCCGCAGTGTCTGACTAGTCCTCGGCGAGGCTGACTCGCGGCAGTGCAGGCTCGGCAAGCGAGAGTTTCTCCTGGGGTGCAATGACCTCGGCCGTGCCGCTGGCCACCGTCTTGCCGGCCTGATTTCGAGCGCGGCAGTCCAGGGTCACCAGCGTCCGCTTGTCGTCTTTGGCCGTCACCTCCAGTTCGACAGTAACCGTGTCGCCGATTTTTACGGGCAGTCTGAAGCGCAGGCTCTGACTGAGGTAAATAGTGCCGGGCCCAGGCAGTCGCAGGGCCAGGGCCGCAGAGACGAAAGCCCCGGTGATCATGCCGTGGGCGATGCGCTCCCCAAACCGTGTTTCAGCGGCGAATTCGGGGTCCAGATGAACCGGATTGACGTCACCGGACACAGCGGCGAAGAGCAGTATTTCGCGCTCTCCCACTGTGCGGCTGTAACTGGCGGTCTGGCCAATAGTGATCTCATCATAGGTGTAGTTGTTCAGTGTCGACATAATGGCCTCGGGGTTGTGTTGGGGGTGCCTTGGGATTGCACAGGGTCGCTGGTAGGGTGGTTGTGCGTGTAACTGTGTGTAGGAGACTGTTACGGGAGATTCCCCGTAACTATAGTAGACCTAATATCAGGGGTTGGTCGCAACTGTTTATCCCGGTCCCTGCCCGCCTTGGGCAATTGTCCGGTCGCCACCCGGGTTGGTCTGAATTTCGAGTGATTGCTTTGGTGACAGTTACGGTGGCACGGTTTTCGCGAAGGAGAGCAAGGGAGAGGGTGTGGTAGCAATATCGTTTCCGGCAGACTTGCCGGTGGTGCATCGCAGAGCAGAGATTGCCGAGGCCATTGCCGCCAACCAGGTGGTGATTGTGGCGGGGGAGACCGGTTCGGGGAAAACCACACAGCTGCCAAAAATCTGCCTGCAAATGGGTCGCGGTGCCGAGGGAATGATTGGGCATACCCAGCCCCGGCGCCTGGCCGCCAGAACCGTTGCCCAGCGTATTGCCGAAGAGCTCGGCACCGCAGTGGGCGACACGGTGGGTTACCAGGTGCGCTTTACTGATCAGGTTTCCGAGCGCACCGCGATCAAACTGATGACTGACGGCATTTTGCTGGCAGAGATTCAACGCGACCGACTGCTGCGCCGCTATGACACGATTATTCTTGATGAAGCCCACGAGCGCAGTCTTAATATCGATTTTTTGTTGGGTTATTTGTCGCGCATACTGCCACGGCGACCCGACCTGAAACTGGTGATTACTTCGGCCACGATTGATGTCGAAAGCTTTTCTCGTCATTTTGACGATGCCCCGATTATTGAAGTGTCGGGCCGTACCTATCCGGTAGAAACGGTCTACCTGCCGCCTGCGGATCAGGAGGGCGGCGAAGCAGCGGCGGGGCAGATCGTCGAACTGGTGGAGGCCATTAGCGCCGGTGACTACGGCCAGCCCGGTGACGTTCTGGTGTTTCTGCCCGGGGAGCGGGACATTCGTGAACTGGCGAAATTATTACGCCAGCAGACTGAGGTCGATGTACTGCCCCTGTACGCTCGCCTGAGCCAGTCCGAGCAGCAGCGTGTGTTTGATATTTCCAGGCGGCGCGGGCTGCGAGTGGTGTTGGCGACGAATGTAGCGGAGACCTCGTTGACCGTCCCGGGAATCCGCTATGTGATTGATCCCGGTGAAGCGCGCATCAGCCGCTACAGCTATCGTAGCAAAATACAGCGGCTGCCTATCGAACCTGTTTCCCAGGCCAGTGCCAATCAGCGCCAGGGCCGTTGTGGACGGATCGCGGCGGGTGTGTGTCTGCGCCTCTACAGCGAAGAAGATTTTTTGCAACGTCCGGCCTTTACGGACCCGGAGATAAAACGCACCAACCTCGCCGCCGTGATACTGCAGATGCTGACCCTCCGCCTCGGTGAAGTGGCGGACTTCCCGTTCATTGACCCACCTGACCCCCGCATGGTGAAAGACGGCTACAAGCTGCTCGAGGAACTTGGCGCGGTGAATGCCCGTGGCAAGTTGACGTCAGTGGGCCGTCAGATGGCGCAACTTCCGGTAGACCCCCGGATAGGCCGTATGGTGTTAGCCGCCGCAAAAAGCGGATGCCTGGAAGAGATGCTGGTGATTGCGAGCGCGCTCACGGTTCAGGACCCGCGAGAACGGCCGGCGGACAAACAAACCCAGTCCGACCAGATGCACGCCCGGCATCGTCACCCCCGGTCTGACTTTATGGCATGGCTGGCACTGTGGCAGTACTACGAGCAGCAGCGACAGAGTCTGAGCCAGAACCAGCTGCGTAAGCTGTGCAAGCGCGAGTTTTTGTCCTATCTGCGCATGCGCGAGTGGCGTGATGTTCACTATCAGCTCACCATTGCCTGCCGTCAGCAAAAGCTGCGTCCGCGCCCTGAACTGCCCGCCGAGGAAAACTACCAGGGAGTGCATGTGGCCCTGTTGTCGGGATTGCTCAGCAATATAGCCCAGTGGCAGGAGGGCTCGACCTATCTGGGTGCCCGCAATCGCAGTCTGCAAATATTTCCCGGTTCGTCTCAGTTTCGCACCCGCCCAAAGTGGCTGGTGGCAGCCGAGATAGTAGAGACCTCCCGGGTTTATGCGCGTCAGGTGGCGGCGATAGATCCGGGTTGGGTCATCCCTGTCAACCCACAATTGCTGAAGCATCACTATTACGAACCTCGCTGGCAGCCGCGGTCCGGCCGGGTTATGGCCTACGAGCGAGTTACGCTATACGGGCTGACGCTGGCCGATAAACGTTCGGTGCATTACGGCCCGATTAACCCCCAAGAGAGCCGGCTGCTGCTGATTCGGGAGGGGTTGGTGGCAGGGCGCTGGCAGCGGCCGCCGAGGTTTCTGAAACACAACAAGCGCTTGCAACGGGAACTGCAGGATCTGGAATCCCGTGCGCGCAGACGCGATATCGTGGCCGATGAAGAGGTAATGTTTCAGTTCTACGATCAGCGCTTGCCAGAAGATGCCTACACTGCCGGGCGGCTCAATGGGTGGTTGAAAGCCGACACTGAGGCCGACGCGCGGCTGCGCATCAGCCGCGATGTGCTGGTGGCTCGCGATCCGGGCGATTTGCGCGAACAGTTTCCAGACTTCCTGCTGTGGGACGACGTGCGGTTCCGGCTGAGTTATCAGTTTGAACCGGGCAAGCTGTCTGATGGTGTCTCCGTTACTGTGCCGGTGGCTTTGCTGAACCGGGTGCCCCGGTTTTTATTTGACTGGCTGGTTCCCGGTTTGTTGGCAGAAAAATGCACTCAGTTGCTGAAGAGCCTGCCCAAGGATAAGCGCAAAAAACTGGTGCCGGTGCCTGACTTCGTGGCTCGGGTACTGACCGATGTTGAACCCGACAATGTTGATCTGGCCGAGGTGCTTGCCCGTCGTTTGTCGAAGCTGGCGGGCATCCCTCTGGTTCCCGCAGATTTCAATTTCGACAAGCTCGATGACTACTACCGTATGAATGTACGAGTGGTCGATGCCAATGGCGCGCTGCTGGGCCAGGGGCGCAATCTCAATGAGCTGGTGGAGCGCTTTCGCGACGATACGGCGCAAAGTATCAGCGGCCCCGATCAAGCCAACAGTCCGGCCCGGGTGGGTATTGATCAGTGGGATTTTGGCAATATCCCCAGAGAGTGGCTGTTTCGCCAGGCGGGTGTCGATATCAAGGCCTGGCCGGCCCTGGTTGATCACGAGGACACTGTGGCCGTCGAGTTGCTGGATTATCCCGGCCAGGCCGAACTTGCTCATCGTCTTGGGGTTTTGCGCCTGGCGCGTTTGCACACGCGTTCCCAGGTGAAATATCTGCGCAAGCAACTGCTGCGGGGTAACGAGTTCAATCTGGTCCTCGCAGCGGTGGAGTTAAGGCGCGAAGCGTTGGTAGATGACCTGATTGATAGCAGTTACCTGCAGGCTTTGGGGCTGGAACGTGATTGTCCTTACACCGAGGCGGCATTTTTGGCGGCGCTTGAACGCGGGCGCGGCGCCGTGGTCACTATCGCCAATGAGCGTGAAACAACACTACTCAATAGCTTGCGCCTGCTAGCCGAAGCGCGCCGCCTACTGGCAGGCCTCGGTGCCGGGAAGTTTGCTGATACACGGGCGGATGTGGGAGGCCAGGTTGAGCGTCTGTTCCAGGCCGGATTTCAGCGTGACACCCCGGCAGACTGGATTGCACAGTATCCGCGTTACCTCAAAGCGCTGGGCACGCGACTGCAGCGACTGACCGGGCAGTACCCGAAAGATCAGCAACACGCGGCGATGCTGGCTGCCCTGGCGGTGCCGCTGGACGAGGCGGCTGCCTGCCGTGAAGGGCTGTTGTTGCTGTGCTCTGAAGCGCAGCAGTATCGCTGGATGCTGGAGGAACTGCGAGTCTCGTTGTTTGCGCAGAATCTCGGCACGCGGCTCGCGGTCTCCCAAAAGCGACTGCAGGAACAGTGGCTTGCAGTTGCCAGGTGGCTGGGGGAGAACCCCAGCTGAGCGCTCGAACCGCTGAGCAAAAAGCCTGAATCGATTTTACCGCGCGATGAAACTTCCCGGATACTCGCCTGTCATAATTGTCACGGAGGGCGAGTGGCCGGTGGTGACAACACCGACAGGCGCATCTGCGAACTTCAAAAAATCAGTCATCTACAGGGAATACCATCATGGCACAATCCAAGAAAACTATTGCCCCTAGAACTCTCGCCAAACGTCCGCTAACCGCTGCATTGGGTGCAGCCTTCCTTGCCACTTCGATGGCACCACTGGTGTCCGCTGAAGCCAACCCGTTCTCAGCCCAGCAGCTCAGCGGTGGTTATGACCTCGCCAGCTACGGTAAGCACGGTGAAGGTAAATGTGGCGAGGGTAAGTGCGGCGGTGACAAGGCCAAGGCTGAGGGGAGCTGTGGTGGTGACAAAGCTAATGCCGAAGGCAAATGTGGTGGTGACAAAGCCAAAAACGAAGGCAGTTGCGGTGGACACAAGTCCAAGGCTGAGGGAAGCTGTGGTGGCGACAAGACCATGTCTGAAGGCAAGTGTGGCGGCGACAAAGCCAAGGCTGAAGGCAAGTGCGGTGGCGACAAGTAATCGCCGAGTATCGGGCTAATGCCTGATCCAATGACCGGGCTCCGCGGAGCGGGGCTCGGCTTGCGGCGCGGTCTGCTGGATTCGCTGCAGTCGATAGACCAGGGAGAGGTCGATTTTCTGGAAGCTGCCCCGGAGAACTGGATCGGGGTAGGCGGGCGGCTGGGCAAGCAGTTCAGCGCGCTCATTGAACGATTTCCCCTGGCCTTGCACGGTTTGTCGCTGGACATCGGCGGCCCGGATCCGCTGGATACCGACCTGATCACTGCGGTCGCGGCACTGATGCAACGCACGGGTGCGGCGTTTTACAGCGAACATCTGACCTATTGTGCCGCCGACGGGCATTTATATGATTTGCTCCCCATACCCTTCACCGAAGAGGCCGTGCACTACGTGGCGGCAAGGGTGCGGCAGGTGCAGGATATTATCGGCCAACCGCTGGTGCTGGAAAATGCCTCCTACTACGCCCAGCCACAGGCTGCTATGACCGAGGCGGAATTTATTACCGCTGTAATGGCTGAGGCGGACTGTGAATTGCTGCTGGACGTAAATAACATCTACGTGAACAGCATCAACCACGGCTACGACCCGGTCGAGTTTCTTGATGCATTGCCTCTGCACCGGGTGAGTTACCTGCATGTAGCCGGACATTTTGATGAAGCCGATGACCTCAAGGTCGATACCCACGGCGCCGACGTTATCGACCCGGTGTGGCGCTTGCTGGCGCAAGCTTATCAGCGGGTCGGACCATTGCCGACTCTGCTGGAGCGAGATTTCAACCTGCCCCCAATGGCGGATCTCCTGACTGAGATTGCCCAGGTCAGGCACTTGCAGCAGGCCACCGGCACATCGCGACAGGCAGTGGGTTAGTGATGCTCTCGATGCGTGACAGCCAACTGCAGATGGCCGGGTATCTTCGCAACCCGTCCAATACTGCCCCCCCTGCGGGAATAGAGGCCAGGCGGCTGAAAATTTACCGGGAGCTGGTATACAACAATATCGAGGGCTTCGTCAGCAGCGGATTTCCGGTGCTGCGCAGTTTGTATGACGAGGCAGGCTGGCATGCCCTGGTGCAAACATTCATCGATAGCCACCGGTGTCACACGCCGTACTTTCTGGAAATCAGCCAGGAATTCGTAGGGTTCCTGATGGAAAGATATCAGCCCGGTGATGCCGATCCGCCTTTTATGGCCGAACTGGCACACTACGAGTGGGTCGAACTGGCGCTGGATGTCGCAGAGGAAGTTCACCCGGGAATCTCGCCGGTGCCTCAGGACATACTGGGAGCGGTGCCCGGATTGTCCCCTCTGGCCTGGGTGCTGAGCTATCAGTTTCCCGTGCATCACATTGGTCCCGACTATCGACCAGAGAGCCCCGGCGAGCCCTGTTACCTGGTGGTTTATCGCGATCCGACTGACAGGGTTCAGTTTATGGAGCTGAGCGCCGCGTCGGCGAGGCTGCTGGAGCGGGTGCGGGAAAACCCGGGCAAATCCGCGGCGGTCTTGCTCGCCGAGCTGGCGGGTGAACTGGGCTTGCCCGAAGACGCGGTTCTGGGCTTTGGTGCCGAGCAGTTGATCGAGTTCACAGACCGATCGATCGTGGTAATCTGACAGTTGCCGGAGGTGGCACTGCGGCGTAATATCCGAAGCGTCACCACTGGTCTGCTATGCTATGCGCTCGGTTCTGTTTTCACTACTGCTACTAACTGCTTCCGCTTCGGGGGTGGCACAGGCGGAGGACAAAAAAAACGTCGACCCCTTTGAGCCGATGAATCGTGCCCTGTTCGGGCTCAATAATCAGCTCGACCGTTTTGTCCTGCGCCCGGTGGCAGTCGGCTACGATTTCGTGATGCCCGGCTTTGCCAAACGCGGCGTCAGCAACGTTTTCGCCAACCTTTACGACATCAACGCTGCGCTCAACGCTGTCTTGCAAGGGCGGCTCAAAGGTGCGCTGCAGGACGGTGGTCGTTTCGTGGTCAATTCGACCATCGGTCTCGCCGGGTTTTTTGATGTCGCCACACCGATGGGGATTCCCGTCTATCGAACCGACTTTGGCCAGACCCTGGCGATCTGGGGGGTGGATAGCGGCCCCTATTTCATGGTGCCCTTGTTCGGCCCGCGAACCATGCGCAGTGGAGCCGGCACGGTCTTCGATACCGTGATGTCAGTGCCCGGTTACATCGATAACGTTGCGCTGCGCAATTCGCTCTGGGGTACAGAACTGATCAGCGCCCGGGCCAGCCTGTTGTCCTCCGACGAGTTGTTGTCCGGCGACCAGTATATTTTTGTGCGCGATGCTTATCTGCAGTACCGCGATGCCCTGGTCAATGACGGCAAGATTGTTGATACATTTTCCGACTTCGAGGAAGATGAAGACTTCGAGGAGTTCTAGCGGCGCCCGTCTCCCCCATACTGGCTGAGTCAAAGCCTTTCGCCTGGCCCCTGGGGCAGGCCCTTCAGCAGCTCCTCTGGCTGGAGCCCCAAGCCCAGGCCCGTGGGAGGTGCTCGCAGCCAGTTTCCCCCGTGAGGGGGCTGCGCTCAATAGCCTGAATCGAGTCAGGTTCTGTCACATTCAGCGACATAGAAGAGTATCGTTGCGAGCAGCGAAAGTGGCGAGCTGGACGTTTGTCTAGAAAATTATTCAAAAAACTGTGAAATGATGCCCAAAGCTCCTCTGCCTTGGTTGCCTGCGCGGGAACATGAGCGTACTGTCTGCCACTTCTGACCCCCGAACCCTTAGCGATGGCAGCTAGTGGAAATGTGCTCGTTATCGACGACAACCCCTCCCGAGCGGAGGAGTTGGCAAGCCGTGTGCGTGAACAGGGGTTTCACACCGATATCGTGACCGACCTGGTCAGTTCTGATTATTCCTTGAGCAGTAACAGCGGTCTGGATGTCATCCTCTGTGAGCTGGATATGCGCGGCATGTCCTGGGGCAAAGCGAGACGCACCTTGAGAGAAATGGATATTCAGGTGCCTGCGATTATGCTCAGCGACAATGCAGAGGCGAGCCGTATTGTCAGCGCTCTGAGGCTTGGGGCGAGTGACTTTTTCGTGCGCCCGGTGAAGGACATGGATGCCCTGGTCAAATCCATTGACCGCTGCGTCCGTCAGCGGCAGCTGGGCCGGGAGCTACGCGAATCACAGCAACGCCTGGAGTCTGCCAACACGGAGCTGCGGGACGCTGTAAACGTGTTGGAACAGGATCAGCAGGCGGGCCGCGCTGTGCAGTTGCGGATGCTGCCCTCAACACCCCTGGTGCTTGATGACTATGTGTTCAGCCATACGGTTATTCCGTCGCTGTATCTAAGCGGCGACTTTACTGACTACTTTACGGTGGGTCAGGACCACGTCACCTTCGTTATGGCGGATGTTTCCGGGCATGGCAGTTCCTCCGCTTTTACCACCGTACTACTGAAGAACCTGTTTGCCCGCAAACGGTCCGATTTTCTGCGCCGAGACGATGCGACAGTGCTCAGCCCCGTCGAATTGCTCAAACAAGCGAATAAGGAACTCCTGCAGCTCGAGGTTGGCAAATTCGCGACCATGGTAGTAGGCGTGCTGAATATGCGCGAGAACACGCTGCGTTATAGCATTGCGGGCCACCTGCCGCAGCCGGTTCTGGTATCCCGCGAAGGGGCCCGCTATCTGCCCGGTGAAGGCTCGGCGGTGGGAATCATGGAGGATGCCATCTACGAGGAATTGTCACTGGATTTGCCCGAGACTTATATGTTGGCGATGTTTTCTGACGGCATTCTGGAAATACTACCCCCTAAAAACCTGATCGAAAAAGAAGCTTACTTCCTCAATGTGTTCGAGCAGACTGCCGAGACACCACTTCAGCTGGTGTCACGTTTGGGCTTGGACACCGTGGATACCGCCCCTGATGACATCGCTGCCCTGTTCGTCAGCAAGCGAGGCTGACGTGGACGGCAAAATTCTGGCAGCGAGTCATGAAGGCGCATACGTTTTGCGGCTTGAAGGCGATGTCCGGCTGACCCTGTGCACAACCATTGATGACTACATCAAACGCATGTTTGACGACCCCCAGTTCACCAGTGTCTGGGTGGATCTGTGCCGCGCTGAGGGCATCGACAGCACGACACTGGGTCTGCTGGCCAAACTGGCGCTGCGGGCAAGGGAACAGTACGGGTTTTCCCCGGCTATCTATAGCTGTGACCCGGGTATCAACCGGCTGCTGCGCAGCATGGGCTTCCAGCGACTGTTTGAGTTTCACGAGGAAGACTGTACCGGCCCTGAGGATATTCGCGAGGTGCCTGTTGTGGAGGGGAGCGAAGACGCAGTTCGCGACAAGGTCGTCGAGGCACACAAAGTGCTGATGGGTCTAAGCGAAGAGAATCGGGCCAAGTTTCAGGACTTGATGGGGGTTCTGGAGCGAAATTAGGCTGTGTCTGTGCTGCCGCCGTCAGCCACGCTGGCGGAATCACCCAGCGCCGTATCCCGGGCGCTCAACTTGCTGCGAATATAATCCTGGTGTGAGACATAGATCAGCTCCGCCACCTGGCGGATCAGATGTTCCTCGTACTTGTCCAGATCGCCGTCAGTGTAAGCCACATGCCACATAGCCTCTATCAACTGCAGCTTTTGCGGGGGGGCGTAGTGGTCGTTGATGACCCGGGTAAACTCGTACAACGAAGTCGCCTCGTCAACCCGTTGTGACGCTTGTTCCACCAGGGTGTGAACCTCGGTGCTTTCCAGCCGCAGTGCTTTGCACAGCACCACCTCCAGGGCGGCCTGCTCGGCTTCGCTCTGCACAAAATCAGCACGTGCGGTTTCTATCAAGAGTGCTGCCGCGGCCAGGCGACCACGATGACGCTTGGCCGCTTCGTCCTCGACGCCCGCGCCCGCGGGCTCGAACAGGGCTTTCAGGGCACCGATCATCGTGCGCCGATCAGGCTTTCGAGCTTGATCTGGTCAGCGACAAAATTACGAATACCCTCGGCGAGTTTTTCTGTTGCCATAGCGTCCGCATTGAGGTCGTAGCGGAAGGCCGACTCTGTGGGGCTGCAGCGTGAATCACTGGAGTCGCTTTGAGCGGGGGAGAGGCGGCGGGGGAGGTCTCCGCTGTCTGCCGCCAGTTGCTGCAGCAGATCCGGGCTGATGGTCAAGCGGTCACAACCGGCAAGAGCCTCGATTTCGCCCGTGTTGCGGAAACTGGCACCCATCACGACCGTGCGATAATCATGCTGCTTGTAGTAGCCGTAGATGCGCGACACCGACTGCACGCCGGGATCGTCTCCGGGCTGTGAGACCACCAGGTCCGTGTTGGCCTTGTGCCAGTCGAGGATGCGGCCAACGAAAGGTGAAATCAGAAAAACCCCGGCATCGGCACAAGCGGCTGCCTGACTAAACCCGAATAAAAGCGTCAGGTTGCAGTTGATGCCCGCTTTCTCCAGTATCTCACCGGCCCTGATCCCCTCCCAGGTGGAAGCGGTCTTGATCAGTATACGCTCGGGGCCGATACCGGCGTCTGCGTAGAGCCCGATCAGTTTGCGGGCCCGTTCGACCGTGCCCGCTGTGTCGAAGGAGAGTCGGGCATCCACCTCGGTTGAAATGCGCCCCGGCACCAGCTTGAGTATCTCCAGGCCAATGTCCACCGCGAAGCGGTCGCAGCAATTGGCGAGTTGTTCGGCATTGGAGCCACCTTGTTCACTTGCCCACTGCCGCGCCTTGTCCAGCAGACTGGCGTATTGGGGCATGGCGGCGGCTTTCAATAACAGCGAGGGGTTGGTGGTAGCATCCACTGGTTGAAACTGTTTTATGGCCTCGATATCGCCCGTATCGGCCACGACATCGGTCATGCCTTTCAATTGTTCGAGTTTGTTAGTCATCGCCGCCTTCGTATTCGCCTGGAAGTGTCAAAAGTTTTTGCCAAATGGTTGCGTATAGCTGCGCGTAGTGAGTTCGCTAGCCCCACCAGTGCCATCGCTGGTTTACGCTACCCGCTCATAGGCCTGTTGCAGTATCTCAATACCCGACTCCTTGCGATAGGCGTTTTCACTCAGATGGCGGCGGAACTTACGTGCTCCCGGCACTCCCTGGTATAGTCCGAGAATGTGGCGGGTTATATGGTTCAGATGCGTCCCCCTGGCAAGTTGGCTCTCCACGTAGGGCATCAGCGCCATCAGCACATCATCGCGACTGTGCGCCGGGTTGTCCATGCCGAATAGCTGGCGGTCCACGTCTCCCAGCATCCAGGGGTTCTGGTAAGCCTCGCGCCCTATCATCACGCCGTCGACATGGGCCAGGTGTTCGCGGCTCTGTTCCAGGTCACTGATGCCGCCGTTGATGACAATACACAGCTCCGGAAACTGGGCCTTCAGCCGATAGACCCAGGGGTAATTGAGGGGGGGTATCTCACGGTTTTGTTTCGGCGACAAACCCTGCAGCCAGGCCTTGCGGGCATGGACTATGAACACTTCGCAGCCTGCCTCGGCCACGGGAGCGACAAAGTCCACCAGAGACTGGTAGGACTCCATATCATCGATACCGATGCGATGCTTAACGGTGACCGGCAGTTCACAGGCATCGCGCATGGCCTGAACGCAATCAGCAACCAGTGTGGGCCGGGCCATGAGGCAGGCGCCGAACATGCCGGATTGCACCCGGTCCGACGGGCAGCCGCAGTTGAGGTTCACCTCGCGATACCCCCATTCCTGGGCCCAGCGAGCGCAGCGGGCCAGGTCACCCGGGTCGGAGCCGCCCAGCTGTAGCGCGACGGGTTGCTCCTGGGGATTGAAGTGCAAAAAACGATCCCGGTCACCGTGGATCAAGGCACCGGTGGTGACCATCTCGGTATACAGCAGCGCTTGCCGGGTCAGCAAACGCCAGAAATAGCGGCAGTGATGATCGGACCAATCCATCATCGGAGCAATGCAGAAACGGTGCTGTGCGTCGGTCATGGCGTTTGAGACTGGATCATGGCGTTTGAGTGTGAGTTATGCAGGTTAATTGCGCCCCTGGTCCGAAAATAGCGAGCGGGGCTGCGCAAACCGGAATTATACCCCAAGCGCGGCCGCATTTGGCCCGTTCGCACCCCGCTGTGTAGTTACGGAGGGTCAACCAGTGGCGGGTGGCCAGCCCGCAGTGTTCTGGTAACTACCCGGATGGCGGGGAAGCCGGTCAAGTGGTAAAAGTTGTGATGATTCCCCGGGCAAACGTCTCCGGTATGCAGTCGGGCCAATGCATAATAAACCACTGATGGCAGCCTGGCCTGATCGAGCACAGGAGGCTGTATTCGCCAGCTTGTTAGCGACAGCTGACCCGCCGGCCTTTTTATCGGACTCACGGCGACGGAGTGTAGATGTTTCCCGAATCAAGACTATTGCACGCGCTGCATTTTGCCGCAGACAAGCACCGTGATCAGCGCCGAAAAGATGCGCATGCGTCCCCATACATTAATCATCCGATACTGGTCGCACAGATTCTCGCCGATGTGGGCGGGGTCAAGGATACCGAGATACTGATGGCCGCTGTCCTGCACGATACAGTGGAGGATACGGAAACAACCCTGCCAGAACTGGAGCACGTCTTCGGCCCCCGGGTGGCCCGAATCGTCGCCGAGGTGACTGACGACCAGAACCTACCCAAGCTGGAGCGGAAACGACTCCAGATTGAGCATGCCAGGGATATTTCCCATGAGGGTGCACTGGTAAAACTGGCCGACAAAACCGCCAACATCCAGGACATCGCCACCAACCCGCCACGGGGCTGGGACGCTGACCGGCGCCTCGAATACCTGGCCTGGGCCCAGGACGTTGTCACCAGCTGCCCCCCCGTCAATCCGGCGCTGGAGGCCAACTTCGCTGCGGTCCTGCAGGCCGCCCACGAGGCATTAAACGTCTAGGGCACCTCTGAATAATGGCAATCGCGCTCAGCGGAGCCCTAGCCTTTCACCGGCGACAGAGCGCGGCAGCGGGCAGGATGTCCGTTGTCGTATCAGGGCAGGGCGATCACCCGGGTGTACGTGCCTTTAAAACTTATGCAATAGCTTTGCATAACATCTGATGAAGTCTACCTCGCGTGCAGCGCCGAATAGCGCGGCTGGTCCAGGGTCAGCTGGCTCCCCACGGTCTGACGCAAGTGGTCGGCCAGACCGGGCGTATCTAATGCGAGGCCATTGCGCAATCGATCAACCAGCTCCCGGCGCAGATTATCCAGTGCTCCACGGTGACCCAGCAGTTTCTCCAGGCGCGCTTGTTCCTCGCGCGCCAGATCGTCGCCCAGCAGCAGTTCCCGCTGGGCGATTTCCAGTGAATTGGCTGCGACTTTTGCCAGAAACGCGTTGCGTCCCCTCAGTTCGGCGGCGACCTCAGTCTTGAGGAAGTCGATAACGCCCTCCAGCAGTTCTGCCGGCATCGGCAACTGGGTGCCGGCAGCCAGGGGCTGATCCAGTTTGGGCAGATCCGCGTGACCGGGTATCAGTAGGTTGACGCAATCCATTTGCGCCTCGGATGAGCGCCGCCCGATGACCGGGCGTTCCAGGCTGGGGGATTCCCCGGTGCGCCAGGCATTGGCCATCTGCAGGGTGGCCACTGCCCACCAGAAGGAGCCGAACACCTGCCAGAATCTCAGCTCTTCGTAAGGCGATGTCGATGCCGGAGGCCTCCCGATAGCCCGCCAGCAGATCCTCAATTTCGCCAAAGCCACCGACGGGAGTCTGGCTGTTGCCGAAGCGCCAGGAGTTGACGCACAGCCAGCCCAGATCGCGCACCGGGTCGCCGATCTGGGCCAGTTCCCAGTCCAGCACCGCGTTGATGCCCTCGGGGGTGACCATCAGGTTGCCATTGCGAAAATCGCCGTGGACCAGCGCTTTCGTGGATGTGGCCGGCAAGTTCTGATGTAACCAGCGCCAGGTATAGTCGATCATCGGGACCGGAATTGCCAGCGTCGCGATAGACGGCCCAGGTCTCGTCGACCAGCGTCGCCGGATCGATCAGCGGGCAGGGCCTCGCCCAAGGTCCGCAGCCATGCCAGTCCAGCGCATGGATGCGCCCAAGAATCTGGCCGCAGTCCCGCGCGAGGCGCGGTCGGATGTTGGCAAATTGCTCGGCGCGGACGATGCGTTGGCCCAGGGTTTCCCCTTCCAGCCACTCCATGATAAAGCCGGTACCCAGGCCGTCTTCCGGGCAGCAGCTACATAAATGATCTGCCGGGCCGGGTATGCCGTTGCTGCACCGGCCAATTGAAACAGGCGCGCCTCGGTGTCCAGGCTGATGCTGCCGACACCTGCATCGCCTTCCATGGTTGGCGGCTGACGTCGCAAGGCCAACCGCTGTGTGCCTCGATCGGTTTGCAGCGTGAGGCTATAGGTTTCCTGGCTGGCCCCGGCGGTTAGTTGCTGGCATGATACCAGTGACTGAAAACCGGGCAGGGCACGACTCAGTGACGACTGCTCAGGGCATTGCTAAAAGCTGCTGTATGTGGTTCATTGCTCGACACCCTTTGGGCTTTGCTGCTTCATAAAACCAAACAGGTAGCCGGCGGCCCGGCGCATCTGGATTTCGTCAGCGCCTTCGGTGATGCGGTAGCGGCGGTGATGCCGATAGATATGTTCGAAGGGTTATAGCGGGAGTAGCCCATGCCACCATGTACCTGCATGGCAAAATCTGCCGCTTCGCAGCACAGCCGGTTAGCCTGGTAGTTGCACATGGAGACTTTGTCCGAGACCGAGAAGGCCCCGTCGCGGTCCATCAGCCAGGCTGTCTTGTGCACTAGTGCCCGCAGCATTTCGCAGCGGGCATTCAGGTCCACCAGTGGAAACTGAATGCCCTGGTTGGTGGATAGTGGTTTGCCGAAGGGTTTGCGCTCGTTGGCATGGGCGACTGATCGTTAACACAATACTGGGCTGCACCCAGGCTGGAGGCTGCCTGGCGAATGCGGTTTTCATTGAAAAAGTGCTGAATCACCCTCAGCCCCTTGCCCTCACCGCCAAAGATGGCGCTGTCGGGTACCCGTACATCGCGTAAAGCGAGACCCGGGCGTGATCCGAGGGCATATTGAAGGTCCAGAGATACTCCTCAACCTTCAGCCCTGGCGTATCCATGGGTACCAGGAAGGCGGTAAGCCCATGCCCGTCACCGGGCTCGCCTGAGGTGCGCGCCATGACCATGTCAGCTGTGGGCGATATGGACCCCGGTATTCCAGGTTTTCTCGCCAGTTGATGACCCACTCATCGCCGTCGCGTACCGCGTTGGTTTCCATGTAGGTGGCATCGGAGCCGTGCGCCGGCTCAGTGATACCAAACGGCAAAGCCCTTGCGCGCTGTTTGCAGCCCCTCCAGCCATTCGGCGCTGTTGCGCTTCGCTGCCGTACTCCAGCATCAGCAGCAGGCCGAGATTGTTGCCGACCACCGAGTGTTCGTTCTGCAGATCGTTATGCAGACCCAGCCCCTTGGCCGCCAGGTGCTCTCGGATTATCGCCATGCCCAGGTTGCTGCCATCGCGACCGCCGTACTCGGCGGGAAAAGGGTAGCTATAGATGCTGGCTTCGATCGCCAGGTTTTTGGCCTCGTGCAGCAGGGCCTCCCAGTCTTCGTTGGGCAGGCCGTCACGGTCCCAGTCGGTACGGGCATCCTCCCGGCGATGATCGAAAAATCGCACGTTGTCATCAGCCTGTTCCAAGGGTGTAATACGGTCCTCGATGAACTGGTCTACCTCCGTGATAAAGGCGGCTACGTCGCTGGGTATATCAAAATCCATATTTGTTTGTCCTGGTGCTGAGTCTGGAGACTGTTGCTGAGGCTGCTACTCTCAGAGATTAGGGTGATCACGGCCGGCCAGGGTATGGCATTATAGAGGTCGCTGGCCCTCTGCGGCTATGCTGGTCCCGAATGACTTGTTTGCACTGACGGGCTATCCTGTTTGCGAGACCGAGTGCGAGTCTTTACCAGGCAGGCTGCTTGCGGGCAAAATATGCCGCCTTGTGAACGCCTCGCAAACGGATAGCACCGGGCTGGCTTGTGAATGCAGGCGAGCGCAAAGCGGTAGAGGCGCCCCAGGGCAAACGACGCGGCTGAATCAGTACAACCCCGCTGGTTTGGCGGGGCAGGGCGGGATAACAATGAACACCAATTGCGGTAGCCGGCACATTAGATACTCAACATGCTGATATCTCTGCATATGCCCAAGACCGCGGGCTCGAGTTTTCTTGCTGGCCTGCAGCAACACTATCGCGAGCGCGCTTGATACCGATTACGGTGACCGGCCCATTAATCACAATGCCGACACTCCGCAATACCCACGCCATCGTCGCCGCTTTGCGGCATGGGTTGCGACCGGGCAAGTTCGGCGAAGTAGCCTGTATCCACGGACATTTCATGCCAGTGAAATACCGACTACTGGGATGGCGAGTGCCACTGCAATTTGTCACCTGGTTGCGCGAGCCGGTGGAGCGACTGGGCTCGCATTATCATTATTGGAAGCGCCACTATAATCCCGAGAATGCGGGGATTTTGCACCGCCGCGTCGTAGAGGAGCAGTGGTCACTGGAGCGGTTTTGTCTGGGCCCGGAGCTGCAGAACACTTATTGCAAATTTTTGTGGGGCATGCCGCTGGAGCGATTTGCGTTTGTGGGCATTACCGAATTCTACGAGGAGGATCTGGCCTATTTTTCCCAGAACATACTCGGGTGTTTCTCTCCGCCGCCGGCGCGACAACGTCAACACTGAATCCGGGTCGTCCAGCTACATCGAAGGACCAGGCTTTGCGCGGTGAGATCGAAGCGCATCATGCTGGGGATATGGCGCTGTATCGCAGTGCTTTGGCGCAGCGAGAATTGCGGCCAGATGAATGACAAGTGCTTGTGGTCTCCTCTGAGCAGCCGACATTCTGGTGAACAGTCTCGAAACCGGGTTTGCGACCGGCGGGTGTTGACCACAATTACCAGCCTCGCAGGCTGCAAAGCGGCGCGGGTTCGGGTATAGTGCGCAGCCTGCGGTATCGGTGGCCAACAGTCCCCGGCCCCGTCCGTTTGTTCATTCGACCGACAATTCAGCTAACAAGCTATCTGGCCGTCACGCAATAATCACGCGATTATGCACAGAAAAACCACCCATACAATCACTTAAAGATACACAACAAAGCGACGAGAAATTTGATGACATTTGAACAGCTTGGCCTGTCCGACGCCCTGTTAAGGGCAATCCGGGAAAAGGGCTATAACGAGCCCACGCCCATTCAGGCGCAGGCGATCCCCGCAGTGCTTAAAGGCAGCGATATTATGGCTGCCGCACAGACCGGTACGGGCAAAACTGCCGGCTTTACACTGCCGATTTTGCAACGACTGAGTGAATCCGGCCCTCAGCACCCCCATCGCACCCGTGTGCTAATTGTGACACCGACTCGCGAACTGGCAGCTCAGGTTGCGGAGAGCGTTGAAACCTACGGCGCCCACTTGCCATTCAAGTCGGCGGTAGTTTTTGGCGGGGTCAAGATCAACCCGCAGATCGCCCGTCTCAAACGCGGGGTAGATATTCTGGTGGCTACACCGGGTCGCCTGCTGGATTTGCACCAGCAAGGCGCGGTGAGTTTTCGGGAACTGGAAATTCTGGTGCTGGACGAAGCCGACCGTATGCTCGATATGGGCTTTATCCACGACATTCGCAGAATTCTGAAGCTACTCCCTGCGGAGCGGCAGAACCTGTTGTTTTCCGCTACTTTTCCTCCGGAAATCCGCGGTCTGGTCAATCAGATTCTGACCCAACCGGTGACCATCGAGGTTGCGCCCCCGAACGCTACGGCAGACCGTGTCGAGCAATGGGTACACCCGGTCGACAAGTCAAAGAAGACGGGTGCGCTGCGGCAATTGGTGGAGGATCACGATTGGCAGCAGGTGCTGGTATTCACCCGCACTAAACACGGCGCCAACCGACTGGCCCAGAGCCTGGAAAAAGCCGGGATCAACGCCTCGGCGATTCACGGCAACAAAAGCCAGGGTGCCCGTACGCGAGCGTTGGCCGGCTTCAAGAGCAACGAAATACGTGTGCTGGTAGCAACCGATATTGCCGCCCGCGGGCTGGATATTGCCCAGTTACCCCAGGTCGTTAATTTCGACCTGCCCAACGTCGCGGAAGACTACGTGCACCGCATTGGCCGCACCGGGCGCGCCGGCGCTGCAGGGCGGGCCTACTCACTGGTCAGTGCAGACGAAATCAAGCAGCTCAATGGCATCCAGCAACTGATCCAGAAGCATATTGAACGAGAGTATGTCGATGGCTTCGAACCCGACCACGATTTGCCCAATAATGCGCCTCTGCGGCGTCCCGGTGAGCGCAGCAAGCCCCAGCGATCTTCTGGCAACGGCTCTGGCCGTCGCTCCGGCGCGCCCGGCCAGCAGCAGCGCCGTAGTCGCGGTCGTGGCAACAGCAGCGCCCGTCCAGCTGCCAGCAGTGGGAATCGATAGGGACTTGAATCGACAGGGGCTTCGTTCACCCGGCGGCAAGCTCAAGGGTAGCTGCTGTCGCCCAGCACAATGGCATGTTCCAGATCAACCTGCACGGGCAATCGCTCGCCGAGGCCGATGACGGTTTCACCGGGTGCCTCGGCAATGACCGTCTGACCGTCTGGCAGTGTGAGCCGGTAGCGGCAATGGGCGCCGCAGAAACGTCGCTCAGCCACCGCCAGCGCCAGACTGCTGTGCGGGTCGTACCTGACGTGTTCCGGGCGCAGTAGCAGTCGCAACTGCCCTGATTCGGGCGGTGGCCTGCGCCATAGTCCCAGCCCGTTATCGAGATTGCCCCCGGCATCGATAGCAACTTCAAGCACCGCGCCCTGGCCGATAAATCTGGCCGCGAACTCGTTCGCGGGCTGTGCATAAAGCTGTGCGGGTGACGCGGTCTGAACGACGCGCCCGGCATTCATCAATGTGACCCGGTCAGCCATGGCGAAAGCCTCTTGCTGGTCGTGGGTTACCACTACTGCGGTCGTACCCTGGCGCAGCAACAGGCTGCGCACCTCCGCCGCCAGTTCTTCGCGTAATTCGCTGTCGAGGCTGGAGAACGGTTCGTCCAGCAACAGGATGTCCGGTCGCGGTGCCAGGGCTCTGGCCAGTGCAACGCGCTGTTGTTGCCCCCCGGACAGCTGGTGGGGCATGGCGTCGCCAAGATGTCCAAGACCCACCAGGGTCAGTAGTTCTGCTACCCGACCATCCCGTTCCCGACGGCCCATTCGTTGCAGCCCGAAGCCCACGTTGCGTTGTACGTTGAGATGGGGAAACAGGGCGAAATCCTGGAATACCATACCGACCCGCCGCTCTTCGGGTGTCAGGGCGTGGTCGCGGCTGCTGATCACCCGATCGCCCAAAACAATGCGGCCATCGCTCACCGGTTCAAAACCGGCGATGGCGCGCAATAGTGTGGTTTTGCCACAGCCTGATGGCCCGAGCAGCGAACCGATTTCCCCGGCGCGGATGTTCAGTGACACCTGCTCCACCGCCACGGTAGCCCCGTAGCACACACTGACAGTTTCGATATCAAGTGCTTTGGTCATGAGCTCTCGCTTCGTTATTCAGCGCCCGCGTTAGCAGGATCACCGGTATCAGGCCAATCAGGACAATGGCCAGGGCGGGCGCGGCCGCGTCCGCCAAGCGCTCATCCGAGGCCAGTTCATAAGTTCGCACTGCCAGGGTATTAAAATTGAAGGGTCGCAGAATCAGAGTGGCGGGGAGTTCCTTCAGCACGTCCACAAATACCAACAGCAACGCGGTGACGAGACTGCTGCGCAATATCGGCATATGCACCCGCCCCAAAACGCGCAGCGGGGGCTCACCCAGAGAGCGGGCGGCATCGTCGATGCTGGGGCGAATCTTGGCCAGACCGGATTCGATGCTTTGCAGTGCCACAGACAGAAAACGCACGATATAGGCAAAGACAAGCGCCGCCACTGTGCCACTTAGCAGCAGGCCGGTGGACAACTGGAACTGCGCCTGCAGCCAGGCGTCCAGCTGGTTATCAAACCATGCGAAGGGGATCATGACTCCCACCGCAATCACAGTGCCCGGCACCGCGTAACCCGCGGCTGCGATGCGCACGGCAGAGGTCTCTACCGGGCCCGGGTGCAGGCGCTTGCCGTAGCCCAGTAACAGCGCTATCAGCAGACAGCAGATAGCGGCAGTGCCGGCGAGCAGGAAGCTATTGGCAGTAAGCTGCAAAAAAGCCGCATCCAGGCTATTGCGCCACCGAGTGCTGGCCCACAACAGTAGCTGGCCGGCGGGCAACACGAAACCAAAAAACACGATAGCGCTCACCGCAGTCAGGGCCCCGGCTGCACCGTATCCTCGCAATAGCAGTCGACTGGGTGGGGACCGTAACTGGTTGTGATGAAAGCGCATATGGCTGCGGGACAAGCGCTCCAGAATGAACAGCGTAAACACAAACAACAACAAAAACGCCGCCAGCTGGGCCGCCGTTTGGAGCTCCCCCAGACCATACCAGGTGCGAAATATACCGGTGGTAAAGGTGCTCACCCCAAAATAGTCAACGGTGCCAAAGTCCGCCAGCGTCTCCATCAGGGCGAGACTGACCCCCGCGGCGATTGCCGGGCGGGCCACCGGCAGGGCGACACGCAGCAGCGTGCTCCAGGGACCTCGGCCCAGACTGCGGCTGGCTTCCAGTACCGCGGTGGACTGCTCCATAAAGGCGACCCGGGTGAGCAGGTAGACATAGGGATACAGGACCAGCGATAACATGGCCACGGCACCGCCCAGCGAGCGAATCTCCGGAAAGTAATAGTCGCCATAGACCCAGTCGAAACGGCTGCGCAGGGCACTTTGTACCGGACCGGAGAAATCCAGCAGACCGGTATAGGTATAGGCAATGATATAAGCGGGCATGGCCATGGGCAGCAGCAGCGCCCAACTGAACCATTTCCTGCCCGGAAACTCGCACAGGGTGGTCAGCCAGGCTGCGCTGACACCCAGCAGGAAGGTGCCCGTGCCCACGCCGATCATCAGCCACAGTGAGTTGCCGATGTAGTCGCCCAGAACGGTACTGAACAGGTGCTTCCAGACCGGGCTGTAATCACCGGCCAGGCTGGCGACGATCACCAGTACCGGGAGCGCCAGCACTGTAGCCACGACGATAAGGGTGAGCCGCCATAGCCCGCTATCGGTAGTGCCGGAGCGTACCGTGTTTATCAGCGCCAACCGGCCCTGTCCATGGCCATCACGGCCGCGGCGTTGCGACGGCCGAGTTCGGTAACGTCCAGAGGGTCGCGCTTGAAGGCTCCCCAGGATTTGAGCACGGGGCTGGGCTCAATACCGGGACGCACGGGGAACTCATTGTTGGTCTGGGCGTACCAGCGCTGGCTCTCGTCACGGGCCATAAACTCGATCAGTGCAATGGCCTGCTCCGGGTGCTTGGCTGCGGCAGTGACGCCAGCGCCGCTGATATTGATATGGGTGCCACGGCCGGCCTGGTTGGGCCAGAATATCGCCACCTTTTTGGCCGCTGTCAGCTGGGCCGGGTCGCTGCTGTTGAGCATGGCACCGAAGTAGTAGCTGTTGACTACCGCCAGGTCGCACTGTCCGGCAGCCACCGCCTTGATCTGGTCCCGATCACCGCCCTGTGGCGGGCGCGCAAAGTTGGCCACGAAGCCCTTGAGCCACGCAGCGGTGCCTTTGTCGCCGTCCGCTGCCAGCAGGCTGGCGACCAGGGACTGGTTATAAATATTGCCCGAGGAGCGCACGCAAATACGCTGGCGCCATTTCGGGTCGGCCAGGTCTTCGTAGGTGCTGAGCTCAGCGAGCTTGACCCGGTCGGGCGCATAGACAATAGCCCGGGCCCGAACCGAGAGCCCGAACCAGTAACCCTTGGCGCTGCGCAGCTGGACCGGAATCGCGCTCTCCAGCGTCTCGGATTGCACTGCCCGCAGTACACCGGCCTCCTGCGCTCGATAGAGCCGCCCGGCATCGGTGGTAATCAGCAGGTCGGCAGGCGAATTGCGGCCCTCGGTCTGCAAGCGGGTGAGCAGCGCATCATCTTTGCCGGTCACCAGGTTTACCGTGACGCCAGTCTCCTCAGTGAATTGGTCCAGCAGCGGTTTGATCAACGCCTCCTGGCGGGCCGAGTACACGTTCACGGTGCCGGTCTGGCTGAAGCAGCAAACAGAAAAGAGGCCTAACAGGGCGCATAGCAGCCGCACACGAATGCCGGTGGTGGGGGTTTTACTCATCGATGGGTTCCGGGGGTGTCTAATTGAGAACGCCAATTATTCTCTTTTGTACTGTGAAAGCAAGCCCGTGGTTCACATCGGCCTTTTTCAGTGTTGACTGATCTGTGATTTGTGACGGCGAATCCGTATAATCGCCGCTCACTTTTCAAGCCCGCGAAGCACACTATGACTGTTCGTACCCGTGTTGCCCCGTCTCCCACCGGCGATCCCCATGTGGGGACGGCCTATGTCGCTCTGTTTAATTTGTGTTTTGCCCGGGCCCATGGGGGGCAGTTTGTGCTGCGCATCGAAGATACCGATCTATCGCGCAGCACCCTGGATTCGGAGCAGGCGATTCTCGATTCCTTGCGCTGGCTGGGGCTGGACTGGGACGAGGGCCCCGACGTGGGCGGCGAGTTTGGCCCCTATCGCCAGAGTGAACGCATGGACCTGTACGCCGGTTACGCGCGTCAGTTAGTGGCCGATGGCCATGCCTTCGTTTGCTACCGCACCCCGGAAGAACTGGACGCCCTGCGAGAGGGCCGACGCACAGCGGGTCATGCCCATGCCCTGAAACCCTCCGACCTGATGTTGCCGCCCGAGGTTGTGGCTGAGCGGGAGGCCGCTGGTGCGCCCTATGTGATCCGGATGATGGTGCCCGAGGAAGAGGGCGTCTGTGTGGTAAAGGACATGTTGCGTGGCACCATCGAACTGGATTGGACCATGGTCGATGCTCAGGTGCTGCTCAAGTCAGATGGTATGCCAACTTACCACCTGGCTAACGTCGTGGATGATCATCTTATGGAAATCACCCATGTGCTGCGAGGCGAGGAGTGGATCAACTCAGCACCCAAGCACAAACTGCTGTACCAGTATTTTGGCTGGGACATGCCCGAATTATGCCATCTGCCCCTGCTGCGCAACCCCGACAAGTCCAAGCTCAGCAAGCGCAAGAACCCGACCAGTATTCTGTACTATCAGCGCATGGGTTTTTTGCCCGAAGCGTTGCTCAACTACCTGGGCCGTATGGGTTGGTCCATGCCCGATGAGAGTGAAAAGTTTTCGCTGGCGCAAATGCTCGCAGAGTTCGACCTGCAGCGCGTCTCCCTGGGTGGCCCCATTTTCGACGTAGAGAAATTGAGCTGGTTGAATGGACTCTGGATTCGCGAAGACCTCAATGAGGCTCAGCTGGCGCAGCGTCTGGAGGACTGGGCCTACAACGAAAACAATTTGATGAAGGTGCTCCCCCACGCCCAGAAACGCATGGAAACCCTCAGCGACTTTGCGCCGCTGGCGGCTTTTCTGGTGTCGGGCACGCTGCCGATCAGTGAGGCAGATTTTGCGGATATCAAGGGGGATCGCGAGAGCGTGGTGCGCCACCTGCAATTTGCCCTGTGGCGCTTGGAAGCGCTGCGAGACTGGAACCGGGATGCCATCTGGCGAGAACTAAAAAGCGTCGCCGACGACGAAGGTGTTAAAATTCGTGACTATCTGGCGCCGTTTTTTATCGCGGTAACCGGCTCCGCCAACTCCATCTCCGTGGTGGACGCCATGGACCTGCTGGGCCCCGATATGACCCGGGCGCGAATCCGCCACGCGATCCAGGTGCTTGGTGGTGTATCCAAGAAGGCGATGAAGCGCCTGGAGAAAGAATACCAGCAGTTGTCCGGTGCCAGATAGCAGCGCGAACCCGGCCGGTATCTCCTGAGCTGACCGGGACCTGAATCCGGAACTGAACTTGGAATCGAACTCTACTGGAGTAGAACCCTGATGCGTGTGAATCTGCCCTCATCCCTGATGTCCACACTGATCCGTCCCATAAACGGTATTCAGAGTATCCCTGTGGTTGAGCAGCCGCCCAATTTGCTCAAGCTCTACGACATTGAGAACTGTCCCTATTGCCGCCTGGTAAGAGAGGCCCTCACCGAACTCAGCCTGGATGCAGAGATACTGCCCTGCCCCAAAGGCGGCGAGCGGTTTCGACCAGAGGCCGAGGAGCACGGCGGCAAAGCGCAGTTTCCGTATCTGGTGGATCCCAATACCGGGGAGGCTCTGTACGAGTCGCTGGATATCATTGCTTACCTGTTCGAGACCTATGGTCGGCGACCCCTGCCGCTCAAGTGGCGAGTCGGGCGACTCCAGACCCTGGGCTCGATGATGGCCAGCGCGCCGCGCCTCCGGCGCGGTATGAAAGCTCGTCCGGGGGAAATGCCTGCACAGATGCTGGAGCTTTTCAGTTTCGAGAGCAGCCCCTTTGCGCGCCCGGTGCGGGAGTTGTTGGGAGAGTTGGAGATCCCCTACATTTTGCGCAACTGCGGTCGCACCCGTCTTGAGGAATGGCTGTTGCCGCCGGTGCGTGAGGCGCTGCGCATCAGACCGCGCAGTGATGTAGAAAACCGGCGTCGCTTGCTGACCGAAGAGGGCAGGGTAGCGATCCCCTATCTGTATGACCCTAACACGGAGATCGGCCTGTTCGAATCAGCCGCCATTCTGGACTATGTCGAGGAAACCTACGGGCCGTTGGAAATTGACTAAAGTGGCGCTTCTCAACCGCGATGCCTATTTTCCCGTGGTGCTGTCCGCGTCTGCATGAACCGCGCTGTCCCGTGTCACCGTGAGGTACACAACCAGGAAAATCAGCGATATCGCCTCGAACAGCATCGCGAAATTGGTGTAGAAAGAAAAGTCTCCCTGGGTCAGGCCCAGTGCCACTCGCACCGGCGCCAGCCCGGCAAAGAGGACCAGTAAGGTCACTAGAGCGCTGCGCTGTAACCCCGGCATAAACACCCCGAGCGCGCAGAAAACGCCCACCGAGGTTTGCAGGCCGCCGTACATGCTGCGCATTTCTATAAGGCCGGTAATAGTGGTGGCTTCCAGCCCGGCGGTCTCGGCGAGCATCTGCGGTTGCAGCAGGCAGTAAATGCCGAAGGCGGTTAGCAACAGGGCCTGTAGCCCCAGAAACAGCTTTGCAATCATAATGAATCTTCCTGTGACCGTCCGTCGGGCCCTGGCCTGGTGGTTCTGCGTGAGCGGGTGCAGATTGGGTCATCTGCAGCCATTCGGTGCAAAATGCAGCTGAACACAATCCCTGATGTGGGTCAATCCGCAGCACCATCGGCGGGAAAACCTGCAATCAACGAGTTTGTCCTGCATGTTTAGTAAACTGGAGTCACAGCAGGCTTATTGAAACAGCGGGAGATGACGGTAATGGGTGATGGGGACGCAACAGGTGCCGGTAGTAACTCGATGCCTTTGGACAAGACTCTGTGTGACTGCTGCAGCGCCGCCGAATTTAACGACTGCTGTGGGCCGCTGCTGGCCGGCACGGCGCATGCGGTTACCGCCGAACAGTTAATGCGCTCTCGATACAGCGCCTATGTGCGGGGTAATGCCGACTACCTGTTGGCGACCTGGCATCCCGACAGTCGCCCCTCCAGGGTGCGACTGGATCCCAGTCATCAGTGGTTGGGCCTGGCCATTAAAGCCACCGACGCCGGTTCAGACGCCGATCGTACCGGTACGGTGGAGTTTGTCGCCCGGTTCAAGGTTCGCGGTCGGGGTCACCGGCTCCACGAGCACAGCCGATTCGAGAAACTCGATGAGCGCTGGTATTACCGCGATGGCGACCACCTGTAGCCGGAGTCTGCTACCGGCTGGATCAGTGGTGATGGCCACCCGGCCCATGGGCGTGGCCGTGAGCGAGTTCTTCCGCGCTGGCCGGGCGCACCTCCACAATCTCCACATCAAAGGTTAAAGCCTTACCCGCCAGCGGGTGGTTGGTATCGATATCGGCACTGAACTTGCCGGCCTTGACCACTGTGACCGGGCGCTGTCCTTCACTGGTCTGTAACTGCACCACCATGCCCGGTCGCAGTCTGCCTTTGTGCAACAGATGCTTGGCCGGTACCCGCTGAGCCCGTTCGGGATCACGCAAGCCATAGGCTTGCTCTGGCGGGATGGTCGCAGAAAACACGTCGCCACTGTCTTTGCCCGCCATGGCCGATTCCAGCCCGGGAATAATGTTGTTGGCCCCGTGCAGGTAGGCACTCGGATCGCCACCGCGGGAGGTTTCGAGTTCCTTGCCGTCCTCATCTCTCAGGGTGTAATGAAAAACAACGACATGTCGGGCTGCAATAGTCACGAGTCTGAAACATCCTTTCGCTAACTGGGTATAAAGCCGGTAAAGAATCAACAGTCCGGCAAAGTCGGTGAAGAGCAGTGTACAGGCTGCAGCACCGAATCGCAGCCGGTATCGAGCGGCAACGGGCAGCCCTTTCGAGGCAGACGTGATATTAATGCTGCTGCTTAGGCTGCGGGATAGGACTACAATGGAGGGGAAGTTTTGTCCACGCAGGTTTACCAACCGTGTCTATCAGTACCTTTGATCTGTTCAAAATCGGCATCGGTCCTTCCAGCTCTCATACCGTGGGCCCAATGAATGCCGCCCGACGGTTTGCCGAGGGCCTGCAACGCAGTGGCCATCAGTCGGCCTGCACACGGGTGACTGCAGAACTCTATGGCTCCCTGGGCGCCACCGGAGCCGGTCACGGCTCACCCAAGGCGGTGATTCTCGGCTTGGAGGGCGAGACACCGGAGGACGTGGACGTCGAGACCATAGCGGCGCGGGTGGAACGAGCGCGAGAAGAGGGTGTAATTACCCTGCTCGCCGAACAGGCCGTGCCGTTCAGTTATCGGGAAGACCTGATTATGCACCGCACTGAATCCCTGCCGTTCCATGCCAATGGCATGCGCTTTACCGCCTTTGACACAACGGGCGAGGTGCTGCATCAGCGGGTTTACTATTCAGTGGGCGGCGGGTTCATCGTTGACGACAACGCCTCCGGCGACGATGTCATTGTCGACGACCCCACCGTGTTGCGTTACCCCTTTACTACCGGAGCTGAGCTGCTGGCCCAGTGCCGTGAACACGGACTCTCCATCAGTACCCTGATGATGGAGAACGAGAAGGCCTGGCGCCCGGAGGCCGAAATTCGCAGTAAGCTACTGGAGATCTGGCGGGTGATGGATGCTTGCATTGATCGCGGTTGCCGCACTGAGGGTATTATGCCCGGTGGCCTGAAAGTGCGCCGCCGGGCAGCCCAGCTTTACCGGCAGTTGAAGAGTGACAAGGACTCCCTCGGCGACGAATCTATGAATACCATGGATTGGGTAACGCTCTATGCGCTCGCGGTTAACGAGGAAAACGCCGTCGGTGGACGGGTCGTGACCGCCCCTACCAATGGCGCCGCTGGTATCATTCCGGCGGTTCTCAAGTACTACCTCAGATTCTGTGCCGGCTCCGGCGAGGACGACATTTCCCGCTACCTGCTCACCGCAGCGGCCATTGGTATTCTCTACAAAATCAATGCCTCTATCTCCGGTGCCGAGGTGGGCTGCCAGGGGGAGGTGGGTTCCGCTTGTTCCATGGCAGCCGGTGCACTCGCCGATGCCCTGGGTGGTACGCCGGCCCAGGTAGAAAACGCGGCGGAAATCGCCATGGAACACAATCTGGGATTAACCTGTGATCCCATAGGCGGCCTGGTGCAGGTGCCCTGCATCGAGCGCAATGCGATGGGGGCGATTAAGGCCATCAGCGCCGCGCGCATGGCCCTGCGCGGGAGCGGTGAGCATTTCGTCTCCCTGGACCAGGTGATAAAAACCATGCGGGACACCGGCCGGGACATGCAGGACAAGTACAAGGAAACCGCTCGGGGCGGCCTGGCGGTGAATGTGATGGAAGTTCCGGTCAGCATTATCGAGTGCTGAGGTGCCCGCCAGGCTCACCAGAGCCGGCGCTAGCGGCACGCAAATCGAGCGGGAAGCGGGATTCGGTGGTGGTCTTATTCAAACCGGATCGCACAGGCTGATCTTGACAGTCGCCGCAGCGGTCACTAGAATGCCGTCCTCGCATTGAACACACGGCTACAAAGCCGAGCAGGTTCAATGAGTTACCAGCAAGTTTTGGGGCTATAGCTCAGCTGGGAGAGCGCAACACTGGCAGTGTTGAGGTCAGCGGTTCGATCCCGCTTAGCTCCACCAATTTAAGACCGGATCTCGGAAGAGGTTCGGTCTTTTTCGTTTGGGCCGCCGAACGAACCGCTGACCACAAAACCAAGGGGTCAGACTCCTTGATCAAAACCAAGGGGTCAAAACCAAGGGGTCAAAACCAAGGGGTCAGACTCCTTGATCGCTTCCTACATCCACTACCCGCTGCGCCCGCCGGTCACCGTGATAACCGGACCGCGGCTAACCTCCTGGTTTCTCGGGGTAGCTCAGATGTGCAAACCAAGGGGTCAGACTCCTTGATCGCTTCCCGCATCCACTACCCATTGCGCTCGCCGGCCGCCGCGATAACTGGACCAGGGATAATCCCCTGGTTTCGCGCGGTAGCTCTGATGTGTGTGTCTTTCATGGAGTCTGACCCCTTGACTTCCATGTGTGTGTCTTTCATGGAGTCTGACCCCTTGACTTCCCCTGATATTGACGTGTACTTCTGCGATCCGAAGAGTCCATGGCAACGCGGTTCTAACGGAAACACCAATGGGTTACTCAGGCAGTACTTCCCTAAGGGGACTGACCTATCGATTAATTCCCAGACAAAACTCAATGCAGTGGCTCGCCAGCTAAACGAGCGGCCACGCAAGACCTTGGAATTCCGAACACCGGCTGATAAATTCAATGAATGTGTTGCATCGACCGATTGAGACCGCCCCTCAACTGGGACAATCCAAGCATCAAATCACAGGCATTAAAAAGCCCACCGAAGTGGGACCACATCTGAAGTTCTGCTCACACTTTTCTGCGCCTTGACCATCCAAGACCAAAGAGGCCCGGACCGAACAGTGCGACCGTGGCGGGCACAGGGACAGACACAGGCGCAAATGCAAGCTGGCCAGAGTACGCGGTGGGAGCATTAGTTAAGTTAGTAGTGCCAAGGACCTGGAGAATATACCGGCCAGCTACAATGTCCCGGGCAATAATTTCCCAGCGATCGCTTCCAGAGTCCGCCGCGCTTGCGATAATCTGACCCGGATCAATAACGCAAGCCGTCGGAAGAGTACCGGCGGCGCAGGCCGTGCCGCCACCGTCGGTCCACAAATTAGCCCCGAAATTATCGACGGCCGTAAACGCGGAGAAATCTGCGGAAATCGAACCATTCCCAGCTGGGTTTACGTCGAAAATCCAGACATCAACAAAATCGGCATTGGAGCCTTCGTGGTCTTCAATATCGGTGTGGTTAAAATTGCCATTATCGAAATTCAGGGGACTGTAAAGACCAAGATAAGTTGGTTCTTCAAGGTATTCACAACCACCGCAGATAACTGCGGCATTCGCCGTTTGTTGACCACACAGAATAAACACAATAGCGGATATGCCCAAAAGTATATTCGTCTTGATTATCTCCATTGATCCCACCCTCCCAGGCTTTGCAAACTCTTATTGAAAATTCGATCGAAAGTTTGTTTAGAGACGGCAGGAATCGTGCCAACCGGCTAATCACGAGGCCTCCGCTGTTTCAGAGCCTCAATATCAGCTTAGATTGTAAAAAAAACTGACGCCGTTCTGGTGGCCGTTGTGCGTCGAGAGCTTCTCATCATCTGCAGAAAGGAGCTTGTCTATTAACAGGCGAAAGCGCACACCAAGCCCTCACCGCGTCCTTCTTGCAAAAGATGATATTCGTCAGCTGCTCCCCCGCAACGAAGTAACTGCCCGCAACACCGACAGTGATCCCCAATTCGAATGCCAGGGCAACCGCCGTGCGGTTGAGTCCAGCGTCCGCTCCCCGAACCTTTTCCGCCGCCTGTTCGATCTCGCGGCGGTAGTTGTCTAGTTCTGCCACACGGCGTTCCCGATCTACGTGCCTCATGCGAGATTCAAGGGGTCAGAGTAATTGAACGGGAGAGTGCAATGACAGGACACCCATCAAACCCTTGCTGTCTATTCCGAGTAGAAATACGGGACACCCATTAACTCCATTCTTTTCTATCCATTGGATAACTCAAGTCGGCGCAGCGAGTGCACGCGCCCACTCGCGAAAACCCGGGAGATCCTGCAGACGATATAGTGTTAGTAACGCCTATCGCCAAATCGTGCCCCGACTGCGGTGGGACTTCATGGGTGTCCAGTTTCTGCGTCCAGTTTGCGCCCCGGCCGTGGCCGGGGTGGTTGGTCGGATCTGGTGGGTGCCCTCTATTCACTGTTCATTCTATTCACCGCGCAAATATAGAGGGAGTTGATGGGTGTCCTCTAAGTTGTACGCTATAGAAGTTGCTCTAAGTTGCCTTATCGTTAATGCGAGCTCTTTGCTTCGCAGATCGCCTCGGCATCGACGCGGTCGTTCTTGTTACTCTTCACGTACGGCTTGACGAACTGAGCAGCAATCAGCTTTACAACGTACCTTCGCTTCTGAAGTTCTCGCCCCCAATAATGTGCCGATGCACAGGCCTCCATGCCAATTTCCGCCCATGGTGCAACGCGTCCACACAGTGCGTCCAGCCACTGGTTGCGCTTGAGCCTCGCCTGCCAAAGGGTCTGATCGTGGCGATCAGCAGCGTGCACGTGGAAAACAGATTTTGCGATATCAATACCTACTCGTGTAATGTGCATATTGGGCTTCTCCTCATCCTCTGAATGGTTGGTTGCCACTTACCATTCTGGCGCATCGACGCCGAAATGATACGGTGAGGAGGAGTCCATCCCATTGTTAATAAGCCAAGCTCTGAAGCAGAAATAAAACCCTCGTCAGGGTAGAATATCGATCCTGACTCGCCTTGTCCTCAATGTTATAGGTATTCCTGTGTCCAAAATCCTTGTCATCTTGATCGTTGTTATCCTGTTCTTTGTGTTTCTCCAATATAGCTCGGGCAAAAAAAAGGCCGCGGCGGAGAACAAGCAAAAAGGGTTGGAGTATCTGGCCGCTAACCGAATTTCAGAGGGTGTAGAAACCACCGAGTCGGGTTTACAGTACAGAGTCTTGCAGGAAGGCAGCGGGGACCAGCACCCGAAAGCTACTGATACGGTAAAAGTACACTACCATGGCACCCTGCTGGATGGCTCGGTGTTCGATAGTTCGGTGGATCGGGGTGAGCCGATTGAGTTCGGCCTGAACCAGGTGATCGCCGGGTGGACAGAAGGCTTGCAGTTGATGGTGGTCGGGGAGAAGACCCGATTTTTTATCCCCAGTGAGTTGGCCTATGGCGACCGGGGTGCAGGAGCTATCGGACCTGGATCAACGTTGATCTTTGATGTGGAATTGCTGGGGATCAACCAGTAGGGCGTTCCTTCGGGGAGCCGACAGAATAGACAGCAGCCCCAACTTACCCATTAGCCGAGTACTTTTAGACACCCTGTTCCAGTCTGTTATTTCAGGATAAAAACATGCCCAAGGCCAGTGAGATTAAAAAGAACACCGCCATCGAGTTAGACGGCAACACTTACATAGTCAGAGATATTGAACGCTCGGTTCCGCAAGGTCGTGCCGGCGGCAGTCTTTACCGTATGCGCATGTACGATGTGATCACCAACAGGAAAATTGACGAGACCTTCAAGGATTCAGATATGTTGAATCTTGGTGACCTCATTCGACGACCCGTTATGTTCTCCTATATTGATGGGAATGAGCATGTTTTTATGGATGTAGAAAATTACACACCATACAACCTGAATGAAGAGTCCATCGAGGATCAAATCGCTTTTTTTAACGAGACAACGGAGGGAATGCAGGTCGTTATTGTCAATGATGCAGCTGTTGCGCTTGATTTACCGAACTATGTTGAGCTTGAGGTGACGGAGACAGACCCCTCTGTGAAAGGCGCCTCCGCAACGTCGAGGACCAAGCCGGCAGTGTTATCGACTGGCCTGACCGTCCAAGTTCCTGAATATATTGCTACAGGGGATACGATAAAAGTGAGTGTAGAAGAGCGAAAATATATGAGTCGAGCAGACTCCAAATAGCTGCAAGCCGTCAGCCGTGATCAGCTCGAAGTCGAGAGATTATGGCTGGTCGCAGGGCCCATGTTTCCCGGTCGGTCTCCACGCCAAGAATAAGACGCTATCAATGAGACACCAAACAACGCGCTGCGCGGTTCCATGAACCCGCTCGTCTCATAACCTCAGCTACTCCGGTAGTTACAGTGCCATGTCGCAGCGCGCGGTGCACGGCGTTAGCGGGGACACCAGTAGACGCGCACCAGTTGGCCCACCCTGACCTCGTAGTATGCAGCCCCGTGGTTCCTCTGTCGCGCATCGGGCCGCCGGCCCTGGTGATCATCGTGTCCGGGGTCCGAGTAGAAAACGGGGGCTTGCCTACAGATACAGGCGCAGGTGCGGCATAATCCAGAAGGTATTTGAATACGTACCGCGAAGCCCGCGCTGCCCACTCACACGTTATTGAGGAGACCGCGATGACGCCAATGACGATCGAGATCAAGGAAGAGCAACTGGCCGACTTGCGCCGGCGCCTCGCCCAGACGCGATGGCCGGAAGCGGAGACCTGTCATGGCTGGGAGCAGGGTGTGCCCCTGGCCTACACCCGCGAGCTGACGGATTACTGGCAAACAGCCTATGACTGGCGTCGTTTCGAACGCCGCTTGAATGATTGGGAGAATTTTCGGACCGAGATCGACGGAATCGATATTCATTTCATTCACCGCCGCAGCCCGGAGCCCGACGCGCTGCCGCTGATCGTCTCACATGGATGGCCAGGCTCCGTCGTAGAGTTCCACAAGATCATTGAGCCACTGGCTGACCCGGCCTCTTATGGCGGCAATCCTGAGGATGCCTTTCACCTGGTGGTGCCCTCGCTACCGGGCTACGGCTTCTCAGGCAAACCCGTGGGCACGGGCACATCGGTCGAAGCCATAGGTCGCATGTGGGGAAAACTGATGGCGCAACTCGGCTATGATCGCTACCTGGCCCAGGGCGGAGACTGGGGTGCGATGATAACCCAAAGCATGGGCATTACGGAGCAGCAGCATTGTGCCGGCTTGCATATCACGATGCCGATCGTCGCGCCCGACCCCGCGACAATGGACGATCTCACCGCCCGCGAGAGAGCGGCACTGGACGACATGGCGGCCTACAAGCGGACCGAGTCCGCCTATGCCCGACAACAGTCGACGCGCCCGCAAACGCTGGGCTACGGGCTGGCCGATTCTCCGGTTGGGCAGATGGCCTGGGTGGTGGAGAAGTTTTATGCCTGGACCGATTGTGAGGTGGACGGCGTCAAACACCCTGAACACGCGATCACCCGCGATGAGTTACTGGATAACGTCATGTTATACTGGTTGAATAACTGTGGCGCCAGTTCTGGACGTCTGTACTGGGAGAGCTTCGCAACTACCGAACTCACACCGATCGATATTCCCGTGGGCTGTTCCATTTTCCCCCGAGAGCTGTTTCGCTGCAGCCGCCGCTGGGCGGAGCGTCGATTCAGCCAGCTCATTCACTGGAACGAACTGGAGCGTGGCGGTCACTTCGCGGCGCTTGAACAACCGGACGTGCTCATCGATGAGATACGTCGCTGTTTCAGGCCATTGCGGTAAGCTGTTGCCGCCGGCGCCTTGCCCGTGCGCAACGCAGCCGCTTCCCTGTCGGCAGCACTGACGAGCATCGATTGGACTGCTGGCCCGTTTGATAAGACGCAGTAGTCACTACCGATAATGACCAACCGCGGTGCCCGCCAGCGCCGAGATATTCAGCAACCCTCTGGCCGTGATCGACGGCGTCACAATATGCGCCCGGTTGCCCATACCCATGAGAATCGGGCCGACCTCCAGGGCGTCGCCACGCATCTTGAGTATGTTGCGTACGCCTGAGGCGGCGTCGCCATTGGCGAAGACCAGCACATTGGCTGGCCCCTCGAGGCGCGAATGCGGAAATATGCGGCCCCGCAGTTCCGGGTCCAGGGCGCTGTCCGTGTGCATCTCCCCTTCGTAGTCGAAATCGGGTTCACGCAGCGCAAGCAGCTCCAGGGCAGCGCGCATGCAGCGACCTGTGTGAATGTCGAGATTGCCGAATTGCGAATGCGAGCACAGCGCTACATTTGGCTTGAGGCCGAAACGACGCACGTGCCGGGCCGCCGCCATCACTGTGTCGGCTATCTCCTCTGGCGTTGGTTCGGGATGTACGTGCGTATCGGCAATGAACAGCGGCTCGTCCTCCAGCACCATGAGTGACAGCGCGCCTCGGGGTTGAAGCCCGTCTCTCGCGAGAACCTGCCGCACGTAGTTCAGGTGCCAGAGATACTGTCCGAAGGACCCGCAAATCATGCTGTCGGCGTCGCCGCAGTGCACCATGATCGCGGCGATCGCGGTGGAATTCGTGCGCATGAGCAACTTGGCCAGGTCCGGCGTCACGCCACGACGCGCCATCAGTTCCAGGTAAGTCTCCCAGTAATGACGGTGGCGCGGATCGTCCTCCGGGTTCACCAGTTCAAAATCATCGCCAGGGCGGATCGTCAGGCCAGCGCGGCGGCATCGGGCTGCGACCACTTCGGGCCGTCCCACCAGTATGGGCTTGTCTGTCATCTCCTCGATAATGGCTTGAGCGGCCCGCAGCACGCGTTCGTCCTCGCCCTCGGCAAACACGATGCGGCGCTGTGAGCGCGAGGCGGCGGCAAAGACCGGTCGCATTATCATCGCCGAGCGGAACACGGAACCATCCAGTCGCTCCTTGTAGGCAGCAATATCGTCTACGGGTCGGGTAGCCACGCCGGTGTCCATGGCCGCCTTTGCCACCGCCGTCGCTACTACTCCCATCAAGCGCGGATCGAAAGGCTTGGGGATCAGGTAATCCGTCCCGAATACCAACTGCTCGCCGCGGTAGGCATCCGCGGCTTCGGCACTGGTGGTTGCGCGTGCCAGTGCGGCGATGCCGTCGATACAGGCCAATTGCATCGCGTCATTGATTTCCGTTGCCCCCACGTCCAGGGCTCCGCGAAAAATGAAGGGAAAGCACAGCACGTTGTTCACCTGGTTGGGGTAGTCTGAGCGCCCTGTGGCAATCACCGCATCCGGCGCCACCTCACGGATCTGCTCGGGCAGGATTTCCGGCACGGGGTTTGCCAGTGCGAACACCACCGGTGTTGCGGCCATGCTCGCCACCATTGCCGGGGTTAAAACCTCGGGCCCGGAGAGGCCGAGAAACAGGTCGGCGCCCTCTATCACGTTTTCCAGACTACGCATTTTCCCGGACTGAGCGAAGGCTGCTTTCTGCGGGTTCATGTCGATCTCGCGACCCTCGTGCACCAATCCATGCAGATCACAGAGCCAGACATTTTCGCGGCGCACACCGAGCTTGAGCAACATATTGAGACAGGCAATCCCGGCAGCGCCTCCGCCGGTGGACACCAACTTGATATCCTCGAAGCGTTTATTGACAAGGTGCAGGGCATTGGTGACTGCGGCGCCGACGACTATGGCCGTTCCGTGCTGATCGTCGTGAAAAACCGGGATATTCATGCGCTCGCGACAGCGCTGTTCGACCACGAAGCAGTCCGGGGCCTTGATATCCTCGAGATTGATGGCACCGAAAGTAGGCTCCAGCGCACAGACGATGTCGGCGAGTCGCTCTGGATCGGACTCCTTCAACTCGATATCGAAACAATCGATGCCGGCGAACTTCTTGAACAACACCGCCTTGCCTTCCATGACGGGTTTCGACGCCAGTGGACCGATATCGCCCAGTCCGAGCACTGCGCTGCCATTGGTCACAACCGCGACAAGGTTGCCCCGTGCGGTGTAATTGGCAGCCCGCTGCGGATCTTCGGTGATCTCACGACAGGCCTCGGCTACACCGGGGGAGTAAGCGCGGGCAAGATCAAGCCCATTGGCCAGCGGCTTGGTGGCGCGGATTTCCAGCTTGCCGGGCTTGGGTAGGGCGTGGTATCGCAGCGCTTCTTCGCGCGCAGTGCGGCGGCTTTGGTCGTCAGTCATATTGGCGGGCTGCAGAGAAAACGCCAGTATACGCCAAGCCTCCGTGTCGTGACATGGGGCCATGTCTCTTGGGTCTCCCGAGTTTTGGCCTGCCTCGGGCGACCGATGCGCTCAAATTGCCCAGGCCTTTCGCTAGTCGGGTATCCTGCTTTCAGTAGCAGTAGCAGTAGCAGTAGCAGTAGCAGTAGCAGTAGCAGTAGCAGTAGCAGTAGCAGCAGCGGTCGCTAAGCTGCACAGCGCCGCTGAAATCCGCTGCGCGGCCAGATACAATACGAATATCGCAACTCATCCGAGCTGAGACGACTGCCAATGAAAAACGCACACTTCAAACTCTATCACTTCCCGGCTACCCGCAGCGCCAGAGTCAGGTGGTTGTTACATGAACTGTTGGATGACGAATTTGAAGTGGTAACGGTGCCGTTGTACGAGGGCGGGCAGTTCGAGGGGGAGTTTCTGGAGAAGAACCCCAACCATAACGTACCGGTGCTGGAGATTACGCTGGCCTCGGGGGAGCGCAGGACTATGCTCGAGAGCGGTGCGATGGTCGCTCTGCTGGCGGATGTCTTCCCCCATAAAGGTCTGGCGCCGCCCCCCGACGAGTTTTCCTGGGAGCGGGCCGATTACCTCCAAATGCTCCATTTCGGCGCCTCCTGGATGGATATGATGCTCTGGCAGATACGCATTCATACGCATCTACTGGGCAAGGATTCAGACCCGGTGACAATCGCGCGCTACCGGCAAAAATTTTGTGAGGAGGTTGAGCCTCAATTGATTGCTCGCTTTGATCGGCACCCGTACATCTGCGGCACCGGGTTCAGCGCGGCGGATTGCGTCATGGGCCAGAACGTTTTGTGGGCCAGGGCTTACGGCCTGTGTCAGCAGGCCCAGTTCGCTGAATATGTCGGTCGTCTGGCGCACCGGCCCGCGTTTGGCAAAGCTTATGCCGATATGGAGGGCTTCTCGCTGGAGCCACCGGGAGATACCCTTGTATAAGACCGCTGACCAGGCTGGGAGCTTTACCGTATGAGCCAGGAAGACAGTAAGTCCTGTTTGGTCACAGGATTAGTCTTTTGAACGACAAGCTCATTATCGCAATCGTTGTGCTGGTGGCCGTCGCTGCCCATTGGTGGTTGTGGCGTTGGGTGCGGTTCAAGATCGACGAAGGGCTGATCATAAAGCAGTTGGGGGCTGGCGATACCTCCAGTTCCGATTTAGCTGCAGATATCGCCGCCAGGACAGACCTTAAACCCGCGCGGGTCGTTGCTGTCTGTAAGCAGAGCAGTGCCATCCGTGAAGATGGCAAGGGTGTCTGGCGGCTGAAGCCATAAGGCCGGGAGGGGATAATGTCTGACGAGCGCAGCGGTGATCACCATCAAACTAAAGACGGTTTTCCAAATAACGGTGACTTAGGCAAAGGTGACCCGAATACAGGTGACCCGGATAAAGGTGACCCGTGTAAAGGTGACACAGGTTCAGGTGAAGAGCAGTTGGGGACCCTGCTGGCTGCGCTGTCACCTGAGTTGCGCGCAGGGGAACTCGTGTTCTGCAGCTTTGCTGGCGCAGCCTACGGAGATCATGTCGCCCTGGGCCCGGTGGCGGCCATGGCAGAGGAGGAGGGGCTGACCCTGGTGATCCCCCGCGCAAAGGCAGATGCCGCCAAAATAGCTTACGCTGAGGTTTTCCGCTGTATCAGCCTCGGGGTGCATTCCAGTTTGACGGCCGTGGGTTTAACTGCGGCATTTTCAGCCGTGTTAACCCAGCTGGGAATAAGTGCCAATGTCATCGCCGGTTTTCATCACGACCATATTTTTGTGCCGGCAGAACATGCGGTGGATGCGTTAGCGGCCCTCGAGTCCCTGAGTCTCTAGGCGACGGCCACATCGAGCTTCCATAAAACACGGTTTCTACGGTGTTGAGTCATCTCCAGACGCCTTCCTGGACGCTGCACGCGCCAGTTCCTCAACCGCTTCATCGACCGTATAGTGCCCCGCGTCTCGATGCTCATCAAACAGGTTGATCATCTTGTCCGAACGCCTGCCGATCAACATCAGGCGCAGGTACAGGCTGTCCTCCAGGGTGGGCTTGCGAATGGTATCGATAATGAAGACCAGCACACTCAGTGGGCTCAGAGCCAGATCTCGCAGGGCATCCGCCGCCAGTTTGAGCTGAAATACGACCAGGTGTCGCGCTGCTTGCCCCAGGGTAACCCGGGCTTTGGACTCATTAGGTGTGTCAAAAAACATAATGCCACCAGGGTTGTTAGGGTTTGGTCGTCCCATCTGGCCAAGCTGGGCTGCGATGGTCCAGCAAAAAAATTCGGCCCTTTACGGTCGCGCCAAACCAGACTAGTTGACTAAGCTCCGCCAGAGATGTCTAGGGCACCTCTGAACGCGATTGCCATTATTCAGAGGTGCCCTAGATACGCATACCCCGCATTCAAACACAGCCCGGCCTGAGATACACTGCCGGAAACGTCACAGGACTGATCAGCCCAACGTGCAACTGCCATTCAGTAACATCGAACTTATCGCCCTGGTGTATTTTTTTCTGCTCTGGTGGGGTTATGCCAGCTATGCAAAATACCGGGCCAAGCAACAGGACACCGCTTCTCTGTCGCGCTCCCTGCGCGCTCATCGTGAGGCCTGGGCTGGTCGTTTGCTGAACCGGGATATGCGAATGACCGACGCCTCCTTGCTGGCAAGCCAGGAGCGTGTGGCAGCATTTTTTGCCTCAACCACGCTGTTGTTGATGGCTGCTGTGCTGACAGCGCTGAGTACCAGTGGCCAGATTGCCGAGATAGCCGCCCATATCCCATTTACCGAAGAACAGTCCCGGGGTCAGATCGAGGCAAAGCTGGCGCTGCTGCTACTGCTGCTGATTTTTGCTTTTTTCAAGGTTACCTGGAGTTTGCGACAGTACGGGTTCGCGGCGGTGGTGGTTGGCAGCGCGCCGGAGACCGGAGAGGCTATCAGCGAGCAGGAGCGGGCGGATTTTACCCGTAATCTTGCCAAGCTGATGGATTCTGCGGGGCACGATACC
This sequence comes from uncultured Gammaproteobacteria bacterium, assembly GCA_963840725.1. GTDB lineage: Bacteria > Pseudomonadota > Gammaproteobacteria > Pseudomonadales > Halieaceae > CAVWDU01. The sequence goes on from CAWIZY010000009.1 coordinate 565,830, forward strand.
AACAGCTGTTTGCGCACCTATTATTTTGCGCTGGCGATCATTTGCTGGTTGGGGGGCACTGCCCCCTTTGTATTGGCCGCGACGATCACGCTGTTCGTTCTCTACCGTCGGGAATTTCGTTCCAGTGCGGTGTTTGGCATTCAGGACTCCTGCATACCGCTGGAACCGCCTTAGACCCTGCTATCAATGTGCTCGGTGGCTTGCCTGCAGTTGTGCCGCCAGGTCAATAAAACTGTCGGCCACGTAATTCCAGTCGCCCTCCGGGTGGATTTCAGCCCTATCCAGGTACAGCTCGCCAGGCTCCGGATTCTCGGGCCGCACCGGTCCACCAAACTCCAGCGGGCGCTTGACAAAGGCGGTCTGCATGCCGTGGCCGGCGGCGTAGGCAAGGTCAGCCTGGTGAGCTGCCACCATAAGCACCTGCCCCGGATCCAGGTCCAGTGCCTGCACCGACTTGAGGTAGGTATCCGGGTGGGGTTTATAGAACTTGGACAGGGAGGAGCCGAGGATGATGTCCCAGGGCAGTCCAGCGTGGCGTGACAGGCGCACCATGTCGGCAAAATTGCCGTTGGATAGAGGGGCGATAATCATGTCTTTGCGGATCTGGCTCAAGCCCTCCACCGTATCAGGCCAGGGGTCCAGTTGCTCCCATATCTGGCTCAGCGTGTCGATCCGGTCCGCACTGACAGCGGTGGGGAAATGCGTGCCGAGGACATTCACCAGGTTGGCGCGATTGATTTCACGCAGCGGTTTGAATTCGCCCGCAGTGAAGGCCTGGGTAGCGGTGCTAACGAGATAGGCTGTGCGCCATTCGATGGCCATAGCACCTGGGTCGCAGTCTACGTTATTGGCCTTGGCCAAATCGGCGAATGCCCGACGCATCGGTTGATAGAAGTCACAAACCGTGCCGAATGTGTCGAATAGGGCCGCCTCGATCTTTACAGTGCCGGTAGCGGGAGACTGGTTGGGCAGTGGTTCGATCACGGGCATACTCGTCGGCAGCAGGTCAGGTGCAGGACTTTATCACAGCTTGCCACCGTCACGAGTCGCAGTCCTATGTCAGTGTATGCACGGATGCTGACACAACGGTGCGCTGGCACCCCGGCAGTTTATCGACCGGCAATGGTTGGAAAACGTGAACGGAATCCTGTTAGAGTTTGCGCACCGTCAGCCACCAGCAGAGAGAGGTATGCCCGAGCGGAGTAAACAAGGTCCCGCCGACGTCGCTGCGGCCAGGGACAGTGCCCGTAAGCCCAGTGTGCGGCCGCAGGATGCGGCCACCTTGATTTTGGTGCGCCGGGATGGCCGGCAGCCTCGAGTGCTGATGGGCCAGCGCGCCGCCAGCCATCGCTTTATGCCTAACATGTACGTATTCCCAGGGGGAAAGGTTGATCCTGGCGATGCTCGCCTGCGTCCGCCCCGGGATTTGCACCCTGCGGTTATGGCGCGGCTAACCCAGAGTTGCACACCGGCCCGAGCCCGTGGCCTGGCCCTGGCGGCGATTCGCGAAACCTGGGAGGAAACCGGCTTGGTGGTCGGGGAGCCACACAGCCCAACCCTCAAGAGCCGCTCACCTCAGTGGCGCGAGTTTCTCAAATCAGACGCCAATCCCTGTTTGGATGAGCTCCACCTGGTAGGCCGGGCGATCACGCCCCCGTACCACCACCGTCGCTTTGACGCTCGATTTTTTATGGCAGAGGCTGAACTGATTCAGGGCGAGCCCCAGGATGCACCCGAGGGATCCGGTGAATTGCTGCGCCTGCACTGGGTGTCATTGCGCGATGCTCGGGCGCTGGAACTGCCCGAGGTCACACGTATCGTTCTGGCGGAGGTAGAGCGGCGATTGCGGGAAGGTCAGCAGCCTGAAGATCCGGGGCCGTTTGTTCATTACCGCCGTGGCCGCCACGTCATTGGCAGCGTGTAGCCCGATGGTTCATGCCCCGAGGGACTGAGCCGGCAGTGACACGTGTGCCGCTGCGGTTACAAATGGGAAAGACGGCTTCTGCTGACAGGAACGGTGCTATGCTAGGCGCGCCTGGCTGAGAGTGATCCGCGGCGCTCGCTGTCGCCCTGAAACTCGCAGGGTAATTAGTCTGGCGCTATTTTCTATTGTTGTGACTCATTGCGCGCGGCCCTTGAATTGCCGACTCCGCGTGCACTGACTGGCAGACACGGGCGAAAGGAGAGGCAGGATGACAGAGCAAACCGAATTGTGGGTTCAGCGCGACGAATTGCGCAACACCCGGGTCGTTACCGGCCCTGTGCCCCAGCCAGCAGCTGGACAGATACTGGTCGCCATCGACAAGTTCGCCCTCACTGCCAACAACGTCAGTTACGCCGTCTCCGGCGACACCATTGGCTACTGGGGTTTTTATCCGGCAGAAGACGAGTGGGGCAAGGTGCCCGTATGGGGTTGTGGAGATGTGGTGGCTGCCAACGGTACAGACGTGCAGGTGGGTGAGCGCCTTTGGGGGTTTTTCCCCATGGCCAGCCATGCCCTGCTGCGGCCGGGCAAGGTGCGCGAGGATCAGTTTTTTGACGTGGCGCCTCATCGGGGCGGTCTGCCCGCACTGTACAACGGCTACCGGCGCACCGGGGCCGAGCCCAGCTTCCTCCGCAAAATGGAAAACGAGCGTTGTCTGCTGTTTCCCCTGTTTATTACCTCGTTCATGCTCAAGGACTACCTGGTCGACAACGGGTTCTTTGGGGCGGGCCAGGTTCTGATAGGCTCTGTGTCTTCAAAAACCGGTTTTGGTCTGGCGCGCATGCTCCATGAGGATCCGCAAGTCACCCAGCGCGTGGTGGGCTTGACATCCCCGGCCAATCGCAACTTCGTCGAGGGTTTGGGTTGTTGTGATCAAGTGCTTGCCTACGGCGACGAGCAGGAGATTGATGCGGCGTCGCCGGCGGCCTATGTGGATATGTCTGGCGATGCCTCCTTAACCCGCGCTGTACATGAGTTGCTCGGTGAGAATGTGGTGGCCAGTGTGATGGTCGGCGCTACCCACTGGGAACAACGGGGTGAGCTACCGGATCTACCCGGCGCCAAGCCGGCCTTCTTTTTTGCTCCAGCACAGATCGCCAAGCGAGATGCCCAGTGGGGCTCGGGTGTGGTAATGACACGTGCCACCGAGGCCAGCGCAGAAGCGGCGGGCTTCCTGCAGGACCGGATGCAGGTGGAGTGGACCACCGATGCCGGTTCACTGTCCGACCTATGGGTGAATCTTCTCGACAACCGGGTTGCCCCTTCTCGAGGACTGATGGTCTCTCTCGGGCAGTCCCCGGCGTCCTGATCGTCCCCCGTGAGTCTTGTGTGACTGCGGGCTTCAGCGATGGATGAGGCCGAAAAATACCGCTATTTCTCCAGACCTTGATCGCCGTCGATTTCCATTTGTCGTTCTGTGGTCTATATACAGTGGTGGCAGAAGCTAACGGGAACAGGGAGGGCAGACATGGAGAGCATAGAAGCAGGCAATCTGGTCATCGGCGCGCAAAATGACAAACTGGTGTTTGAGATTCGGGGGCAGGGCAGTACCGTCGTGCCCCTGGAGGATCTGCCTGCGATAGTCGCTTTTCTCAGCGGGTGTAACGATACCAGCCGTAATCGACGCGCCGGCTTTCGGCTGTGTCTTGCGGACATTGAGCCCGTTGCCCTTGCCGGTCTCTCCGCCGAGGTGGAGTCTGCCGAGGGTCTGTGGACTCCGGTGACCTTAATGGATCTCAGCATCGCCGGGCTGCATGTCGACTCTCCGGGATTTACCGGTGACTACGGCGACCAGGTTAAAGTGCGCCTGAACTGGCGCGACAACGCTGTCGAGCTTGCCGCGGTGCTGGTGCGTCGGGCGCGTCCCGATGGCACTACGGCGATTAAATTTACCGATATCTATGACGGTGACGGGGATCTGGATCCGCCCTCCGGTCTGCGCACGATTGTTGAGGAACTGGAGCTGCTCTGGTTAGAGCAACGTCTAAGCGCCGGGGGTGCAAGAGCTTGAGCGGGATGACTGCAGCGGCGGGTGGCTCGAGGCGAAGCCTGGTGCCGTTCAAGCGACTGTGCGCCGCCTGTGCACTCATCGCCCTGTCGATCAGCGTCAATGGCTGGGCTGCTGCGCAGGCTCCGGTCCCTGTAACAGCGCCTGCTCCTGCAACGGCACAGTCTGCTGTAAAAACGGGTCTTGCCGGCCTGCAGGCTGAAGACCTGGTGCAGATGCAGCGGGTGTCCGGCCTTGCGATCAGCCCCGACGGCAAGTGGTTGGCCTATGAACTGCGCACCACTGATATGGCTGCCGGCCGGGGGCACAAAAACATCTGGCTGCTCAACACCGGCACAGACCAGCAGCGACAGCTCACCGGCCACAGTGTATCCAGCCACTCACCGGTCTGGGGGGCGGATGGCAAGAGCTTGTTTTTTCTGAGCTCACGTAGCGGCACTTCCCAGGTCTGGCGCATCGGTATCGGCGGCGGGGAGGCAACACGGGTGAGTGATCTGCCACTGCCGGTGGAGAACCTTCTGCTGGCGCCGGATGGGCGCTCCTTGCTGTTCAGTCTGGATGTGTTCGCCGATTGCCCCGACCTCGCCTGCACCGTGGAGCGCACCGAGGCTGATAACCGGGCCGACGACCAGACCAGTGGCGTGGTATACGAAAGTGGCTTCGTCCGGCACTGGGACAGCTGGAAAGACGGGCGTCATCGGCACCTGTTTCAGGCGCCACTCGAGGGTAAGACCCTGGGTAAACCCCGTGACCTGATGAGCGGGATGCAGGCGGACGCCCCCACCAAACCCTGGGGCGACACCAGCGAGGTCGCCTTTGCGCCCGACGGCGGGGTGATCTTCACGGCACGACAGGGGGGCGCTGGAGAGCCCTGGAGTACTAATTTCGATCTTTGGTATGTCGCCCCCGCGGGTGGCGCCCCGGTCAACCTGACGGCCGCCAACAAGGCCTGGGATGCCGGGCCGGTATTCGCCGGTGACGGCAAGGCTCTTTACTGGCTGGCGATGAGTCGGCCGGGTTATGAAGCCGACCGATTCCGTGTTATGCGTGCAGACTGGAGCGCCGGAAAACTGGGCAATCCGGTGGAGATCGCACCCGGCTGGGATCGCTCACCCAAGTCCCTGAGCCTGGCCAGTGATGGCCGTAGCTTACTCGCTCACGCGGACCACCTCGGCCACACCGCCCTGTTCGGCATCCAGGTGGCCGATGGCAGCGTCAGGGCCCTGGTGGGTGATGGTGCGGTGGCAGCAGAGGTCGAGAACGCCGGCCGTGTCTACTTTACTCGCAGTACCCTGCAGGCGCCGGCGGATATCTGGTCGGTGCCACTGGCCGGTGGTGAGCCGCAACAACACACCCGGGTGAACGCCGACCGGCTGGCCAGTATCGCCATGGGCGACGCTGAGCAGTTCACTTTTACCGGTGCCAACGGCGACAGGGTCCATGCCTGGATGGTCAAGCCGGCGAACTTTGATCCCACCAAGCGCTATCCGTTGGCGTTTTTGATCCACGGCGGACCCCAGGGCAGTTTTGGTAACAAGTTTCACTACCGGTGGAACCCCCAGACCTATGCGGCAGCGGGTTATGCCGCAGTGATGGTGGACTTTCACGGATCTACCGGCTACGGCCAGGCGTTCTGCGATGCGATCCGCAACAACTGGGGCGGTTGGCCCCTGGAAGATCTGCAAAAGGGGCTCGCTGCGAGCTTGCAACGCTATCCCTGGGTCGACGGTGAGCGAGTGGCGGCGCTGGGGGCCAGTTATGGGGGCTATATGGTTAACTGGATTGCGGGGAACTGGAACGACCGCTTCCGCGCGCTGGTCAACCACGACGGACTGTTCGACACGGCGTTTATGTACTACTCCACCGAGGAACAATGGTTTCCCAACTGGGAGTTTGGGGGCGCGCCGCATCAGCAGGCAGAGAGCTATGCCCGCTGGAACCCGGCCCTGCATGTGGACAAATGGCAGACGCCGATGCTGGTAATCCACGGAGAGCTGGACTACCGGGTGCCCATCACTCAGGGATTAGCCACCTACACCGCGTTGCAACAGCAACAGGTACCCAGTCGCCTGTTGTACTACCCTGACGAAAACCACTGGGTGCTAAAGCCCCACAACTCCATCCAGTGGCATCGTGAAGTGCTGGCCTGGCTGGACCGCTGGTTACAACAGGACGATTAGACCGGACCAGGGGGTGCCGGGAGCGGCTCACCAGCGGCCTGGAACAAGGCGCTTAGTTGACCTGTCGGTCTCGGCCCTCCCAAAAGGGTTTGCGCAGCTCCGTCTTCAGCACTTTGCCTGCCCCTGATAGAGGCAGAGGGTCTTCCCGGAAACTGACGCTTTTGGGCAGCTTGTAGCCGGCGATGCGCTCCCGGCAATGCTCTATCAGCTGCTGCTCCTCGACGGTTTGCCCGGGATGGCGAATCACGATCGCGTGCACGGCTTCGCCCCACTCGGGATGGGGAATGCCGATGACCGCGACATCCTGCACTGCCGGGTGGCTGATAATGGCGTTCTCCACCTCGGTGGTAAACACGTTCTCACCGCCGGTGACTACCATGTCCTTCACCCGGTCCACGATGTACAGGTAGCCCTCCGGGTCGAAATAGCCCGCATCACCGGTGAACACCCAGCCATCCTGCAGGGCGCCGGCGGTTTCCTCCGGTTTGTTCCAGTAGCCCAGCATGGTGTGCGGGCCCCGCACTACCACCTCACCGGAGACGCCGGTTGCGCAGTCGGCGCCATCTTCGCCGACGATGCGCACATCGTTCACCGCTGTGGGGCGGCCGGCGGAACTCAACTTGTCGCCGCCGTCCCGGTGGGCAGCGGCGGACAGCATGGTTACGACGGGGGCGAGTTCGGTCTGGCCGTAAGCTTGAATCAGGTTGACTGAGGGCCATTGAGACATGCATTGCCCGAGGGTAGCCGCTGGCATGGGTGAGGCGCCGTAGAGTATGCACTCAAGCGCCGATGAGTCGACAGCGGCGGCATCCGGGTGGTTGAGTAACATCTTTATCATCGCCGGCACCAGCAGCGTGTGGGTGATGGGCTGCTCGGAAAAGGTGCGCAGAACTTCGCCCGGATCAAAGCTCTTGAGCACAAAGTGGCCCCCGGCACACAGGGTGGTGCCCATGCTACCGGCGAAGTCCGCCATATGGAACATGGGTGCGACGTGGAGGTAAATACTGTCGCGGTTCAATTGGAACTCGGGCAGGGTGCCCATGGCACTGGCCCAGATGGCGAGGTGGGATTGCATCACGCCTTTGGGAAAGCCGGTAGTGCCGCCGGTGTAAAAAATCCCCGCCATATCTTCACCGCCGCGGCCAGAGGCGGGGATGGGTGCGCGGTCCGCAATGGCCTGTTCATAGCTCATGGCCCAGTCAGGGCAGTCGCCATCGCCCATGTACACCGCCTGCGTCAAGCCATCTATATCCGCCACCAGCTGTTGTGCCTGTGCGGTGAAGGCGTCGTCAAAAAGCAGCACACGGGCACCGGAATCACGCAGCGCGTAGTCGTTTTCGAGCAGTGCCCAACGGGTATTCAGAGGCACGACGCACAGGCCGGCCCAGGGAATGGCAAACACCGCTTCGTAGTAACGGTCGCTGTTGAGGCTGAGAATGGCCGCCCGATCTCCTGGCGCCAGGCCCAGGTCTCCCAGAGCCGCCCCGAGTCGTGCGACGCGCGCCTGCAGCTCGGTCCAGTTCGCTCGTCGGTCCAAGTGCGCAGTCGCAAGGCCTTTCGGGTTCAAACGAGTGGCGCGTTCCAGCATGGCTGGGATCGAGATCATAGGTTTATCCTCTGGTAGTGAATTCAGCGACCCGGGCGGCTGTGGTATTCAAGCGGCCTTTATGCGTGTTCTGCGGGTTTTTTACGGGGGCTGCTCGCAACGGCTTTCTTCTTTTTCAGTGGTTTGGTGGCGGAGCGTTTAGCCAACCACTTTACGGAGTCGGCCCACACGGCTTTTTGCGCTTTGCTGCCAATAATCACGCCCATATGGCCACCGGGTACAACCCGGAACGATTTGTCTTTGCTGCCGACTATACCGATGATCTGCTTGGCCACGGACTCTGGGACAAGGTTGTCCGTCGCCCCGGCGTAGGCCAGTAGCGCAGACTCTATGTTGTCCAGTTCCGCCACCTCGTCGCCCAACTTGATGCGCCCGGTGGCCAGCTCGTTATTGACCACGACTTTTTCGGCCATGTCCCTGATAACGCCCCCGGGGTAACCCAGCATGTGATTGAGGTAGTCAGAGGTTGTACTGTATGACTCGACAAATTCCCTGTCCGCGAGCCGGGTGACCAGGTCCCAGTAGGTGGTCACGCTGCTGACCGGATCGGTCATTTTGAAGGCCAGGGTTGTCATCCAGGGCGACAAGCCCAGCCTGGCAGGGTCCAGGGAATTAATACGCAAATTGGTGTAATTGCTGACCAGTTTGGCCGGTGCGTTAATCGCCTGCGCCACACCTGCGATGGCCCCGCTGCCACTTTCAAGGTCGATGGGACTGGCAATGGTCACAATATTGCGCAGGTGCGGATCGTGAGCCTGGCCCTGGTAGAGCAGGCAGAGCAATCCGCCCATGCACCAGCCCATGGTGGACAGATCTTCACTGCCCGAGTGTTCTCGCACTTTGGCCAGCGCGGTAGTCATCATGTGAAAGGAGTAGTCCCGCAGATTGAGATGGGAGTGTTCCTTGCCAGGCTTGCCCCAGTCTATGAGATAGGTTTTGAAACCAGCCGCGGCCATGTAGCGGACCAGGCTGCGCTGGGGCATCAGATCAAAGGTTTCTGTGGTCACGCCCAACGGAGGCACCAGGACGAGTGGCACCGGATGTTGCTCGCGCTGGATCGGCATGGTGCTACCGTCCACCAGAGTAATTTCATCCTCTTCCGGCAGCCCGTAGTATCGCACCGCCATCAGGTCGTCATCATGGACCAGTTCGAACCAGGTCCGGCCGGATTTGATCAGCGTGTCGCGCTTGAAGAGCCAGTCGGTGCCGTTGGCGGCTGCACTGGCTACCCGGTTGTTTAGCGCGAGGCCTTGATTAAGTGCGAGTCTGGCGAGTCTGTTCACGTGGTCTCCCGGTCTTCGTAGGTGGACGCTTCCAGATCGTCCATGGCCCGACCCAGATAGACGGCCAGCCGTTGCAGATGTGGCAGTGTCTCCCGAGCACCGGTGAAACCAAAGTTGAGAGTCCCGGCATAGCTGACACACCCGATGCTGAGTGCCGCGTACTGCAGCAGATGGCTGAGCGGATAAATGGCCTGCAGGCGCGCCCCGTTAAAGTAGGCAGGCTTTTCGGGCCCGCTGGAGACCGACACCTCGAGATTAAACAATGGCGGTACCAGCCTGCCGAGGGTGGCGAGTTGGCTGGCGATGATCGGGGCCGCGCGCATGAGGACATAGGCCGTGGCGGCCTCCTGAGGGAGGGACTCGCGATCGGCACGCACCGCCTTGACCGACTTTTTGACCGCTTCCAGCCGGGCCTGCGGGTTGCCGATATGGGTGCCCAGTTCAACCCGCAAACCGGTCACCGCACCGCCGGGGCTGTGATCACTGCGCTCGCGCATTGAAACGGGTAGCAGGCCGACCAGAGATTCATCGGGTAAGGCGTTGTATTCCTTGAAGAACCGCCGCAGGGAACTGCCGACAAGATAGCTGAGGATTTCGTTGACGGTGCTGTCGGTTGCAGCAGCCAGCCGTTCTACCCGGTCCTGCTCCAGCTGCCAGGTGGCAAACCGGCGGCTGTGGCTGATGGGCCGGTTGAGGGTGGAGCGTGGGGCGCTGTTGGGCACGATAACGCTCCCGGTCTTGCGTCCGAGGACACCGCGCATCAGGCCGAGGCTGGCTTTGCTGGCGGACTCTGCAACCGACATCACGGCCTGCAGCGGGGTGCGCTCGGCGCGCTCTGTTGCGGTGATCGGCTGGCTCCAGATGGGTTTGATCTGGTGGCTTCGCGCGCTGGAGGATAGCACTTGCAGCATCAACGGTACGGCATTGACGTTATCAATCAGTGCCCGATGCACTTTGAGGTAAAAAGCAAAGCGGTTATTTTCCAGGCCCTCGATCAAGTGAAACTCCCACAGCGGACGGCTGTGATCGAGCGCGTTGCTGTGCAAGCGCGAGATCAGCATGCCGAGCTCCCGCTCGCCGCCGGGAGCCGGCAGGGCAGAGTGGCGAAAGTGGTAGTCCAGCTCGACATCCTCAGCGGCAGTGATGCTGGGCGGCAGACCGGGAACCAGAGCCTCGGAGAGCACCCAGTCCCAGGGGGCGACGACCTGTTTGCTGCCCCTTAACGTGGTGGCCAGCTCCGTGACATAGCCCTTGCTGGCCTTGGCGGGGCACTCGAAAACAGCCATGACCGCCGTGTGCAGGGGTGTATCAGGTGATTCCATCAAAATCCAGGCGCTGGCCAGGGGGTTAAGGCGTTGTTTGGTCATCTATTTTCGGGTTCCTGAGTGATAGCGCAGCATTATAGACAGGGCGTTGGGCAATCGCCATATTATCGTGCAGGGCGCCTGCCGCAGGGACGCCTGCCGCAGGACGCCTGCCGGGGCGCCTGCTGAATAACGCCTGGCGTTGGGAACAATTACGGTACCTGCAGTAATTAGTCGAAAAATATTTGAGAATGATGGAATAAACCCCGGGGCTGGGCCGTTAACAGGATGAAAGTGGAGTGAAACACCACTGGAGGAACCGGCGGCCTGTTATTTGGGTGTGCTGTCAACAACCGCGGCAAGCGGAGATGGCACGACGGTCGCTGACTTCCTCCACTTTTATCTGGTGTCGCGTCTTACAGCCCTGCAGCGTCCTTGGGAAGCTGGCAGGGCGTCAACCCGGCACACCTCTCCCAGAGCAGGGACCGCTAGCCCTCTGCGCTGAACTTCAGGGCCTACCGTCTACATGGGGCGACAGGCCCTGTATTTCTCTCTCGCCTACCTTTCATCACGTGCTGCCTTCTGCTGAACTACTCCAGGAGCAAGTGACTTACCAGGACTGTACTTTGTGCCTGCCCATGTTGTGCCGGGCGCTAACTGCGGCTTCGCAGCAGGGTGTTAGGTGGGTGATTGCTGTCAGGGGGGGGTGAATGCCTGTGGCAGGCGTGATGAGCAGGTGCCAGGGCGCTGGTCTCAGCGCCATTCTGTATCGATGATATCCGCTTCTTCCCGCGCACTAAGAGGGAGATCAGCGGCATGTCTGTCGATAAAAGTGGCGACGCTGTCTGAATCGCCGGCACCCGCGGGGCGGTACTCGTTGTCGGATTCAACCTGACTGACCTGGCTGATAACCCGGGTGCGCCAGGCGCTTCCATCCCTGCAGGCGACGCCGCGCCAGGCGGTGTCTGATGTCTCCAACAGATACTCCCGGCACCACTGGCCCCCGTTACTGCGGAAGCTGAGTACCGGCCGCAGCCGCTTGCCGTCAGTCAGCGCTTCCCAGCCTGTCGCTCTCGAGGGACTGATCTCCAGAACGCCGGCTAGCTCGGCGTCGTAATTGTCGCTCTGGCTGTCCCAGGGTGGATTCATCAGTACGCCGGAAGCTGCCAGGATCGAAGCGGCGACAGCCAGACCCCATCCCGCACGACGAATTGCGCTAAGTTGTCTGCTGTTGTCGGTGTCCGCGGCGACCAGCATTTGGCTGACATGCGCCGGAACCGTGTCGGCGCCAGGCACGTTCAAGGCACTTTTCACCCGTTCGTTTGCGGCTTTCATCTGCTCGTAGCGGCTGCGTAAGGCCGGTTCTGACAATAGTCGACGCCTGATTTCACCCGTTTGTTCACCCGTCAGCTCACCATCGATGAATTGCGACAGCGTTTGCTCATCTGGTGTTGGCATCGCTGCCGTACTCTCTATTTTTATGCTCATGCTAAGTCCCGCTTAATCAATGCTGTTCTGGTTCCATCGGTCCGCCAGCTGACGCCTGGCTCTGGCGATGCGGCTCATAATGGTCCCCGTGGGCACTTCCAAAATATCTGCTGCCTCGGCGTAGGTTTTGCCCTCTACGGCAACCAGGGTCAACGCCAGGCGCTGGTCCCGGGGCAGGCTCTTCAACGCTTCACTCACAGCATCGAACTCTCGCTCGGCGCTGGCACTCTCTTCCGCAGAGGGTGCGGTGATCACCTCATCGGTGGCAGCGGCGGGATAGCGCTGACGAACGTCCCGCGAGCGAATCTCGTCTATCCAGGCGTTTTTGCTGACCCGATACGCCCATTTGGTGGCATCTGCGCCCGCTGGTAGCCCTTTGGCCAGCATTCGCTCAACTGTGGTCTGCAGCAAGTCGTCAGCGTCGGCAGCGGAGCCAGTCAACGAGAAACAGAATTTGCGCAAGCCACTTAATCCGGCCAGCAGAGCCGTTCGCTGCTCCTCGCTGATCTGTGGCATAATGTTCCTGTTATGTACGGTGACGTTTGGGGTTGCGATTCTATTCCATCTAATGGAATTTTTCTCATCGTGAGGCGTCTTTATAGGTAGCACGCCGTTCAATAAGGCGAGTAGATCGGTGCTGAGCAGCATGGACAGGGCCACAACCAGTTTAACGCATGCTAGCGAGCGCGTGGGTGCAGGGGAGCAGAGGGTACAGTGTGTTGACTAACAATGCCAAGAATTCCGGGCGGGCCACCTCAGGCGGTGTCGTGTCTGCCCTGCGCGCAGCGTGTTGGTGCACTGCTGTCATGTTTGCCGTCGTTGCCCCGGCTCGTGGGCAATTGACCGTGGGTGGTGCTGTCAACGGCAACTTCGAGGCCTTTATCGAGGCGCGCCTCGCAAGGCGGGTCGAGATGCAGCTCGAAGAGAATGTCGAAGAGGACGTGCAGGACGAGATAGAAGACGATATCGAAAATATTATCCAGGACAGCATTGACGACAGCCTGGAAGACACGATTGCGGCCAACGTCGAGGCTGGTATTGAAGCCCAGGCAGAAGAAAGTATTGAGGCCGCGGTCGAGGATGCAGTAGCCCAGAGCGTCGAAGAGACCGTGCAGGAATCGGTCGAAGGCAGTGTTGAAGACGCAGTAGCCGCTGCGGTCGAATCAGGCATTGACGCCAGTGTTGAGGAAGACCTGGAGAGTGAGATTGAGCAATCAATAGAGACCAGTGTCGAGCAACAGGTAGCCGACAGCGTCGAAGAAGCGGTTGAAGACGGGCTGGAGGCTGCGGTCGAGGAATCCGTTGGCGAAGCTGTGGAGGCATCCGTTGAGGCGGCCGTGGCCGCTGCCGTGGAGCAGGGCGTCGAGAGCGGGGTCGAGGAGTCGATAGCAGATGCGGTTGAAGACCGCCTCGAGGGCCATATCGAGACGATACTTGACCGAATCGAGAATGAGCTCGAAGTGGATGAGCGCAGAATCAACAGCGAGCAATGGCTGGTGATGGCTGAGCCCGAGGTATTTGCGCAGCTGGCAATGGAGGGCTACCTGTTCGACAAAGTGACCGATTTACCCGGTATGGGCCTCAGGCTTGCCGAAGTGGCGGCACCTTCCAGTTTTGACATTTCCAAAGTACGTCAGGGGGTGGTCGATGTTGTCGGCGCAGATCGTGCGGAGGTCGATATCAACCATTATTACACCGCGGGGAGCCCGGGCATCGTGGAGGCTGGCGCAGAGATCGCGCCCCGCTCAGCAATCGTCTTTCCCAGCGACCTGGATAACATGGAGCTGCGGGTGGGCATGATCGACAGCCGGGTGGATACAACCCACCCTGCATTCAGTGGCAGTCACATCGAGACCCGCTCCTTCGCTTCTCGCGGCGCGAGCTTGCCCACATTTCACGGTACAGCTATCGCATCTATCCTGGCGGCAAATGATCCGCAGTTTCGAGGACTCGCGCCGAGAGCGGAGCTTTACGCGGCCGCCGTTTTTGAGCAGGACGACAAGCGCGGCGAAATCGCCAGTACTGTGAGCCTGGTACGCGCGCTGGACTGGCTGGTTTCGTCCGGTGTGGATGTGGTAAACCTGAGCCTGGCGGGGCCGCCTAACCGTCTGCTCGAGGCGGCGCTAGAGCGCGCTGCGGCACGGGATGTGCTGGTACTGGCAGCTGCTGGCAACGGCGGGCCAGTCGCCGGCCCCATGTACCCCGCGGCCTATACATCTGTGATCGCGGTGACAGCAGTTGACAGCGCCGGGCGCGTCTACCGGCTGGCCAACCGCGGCGACTATCTTGATCTGGCAGCGCCGGGCGTGGGCGTTGTTCACGCCCTGGCGGGTGGCGGTTATACGGCTTCTTCCGGTACGTCGTTTGCAGTCCCGTTTGCTGCCACTGCCGCGGCAAGGCTGCGCAAGGTTAATCCCGGCAACAATGTGCTGCAGTCACTGCGCGACGGGGCTGAAGATCTGGGGGCCCCCGGGCGTGATGAGATCTACGGCTATGGTCTGTTACGGCCGGGTGCCTGACCGGGCACGGTCGCGGTCTGTTCTCCCTCCTTACCGCTTTACCATCGATAGATGAACCGCCCACCGGCGATGTTTTGGGTGTAGTCAACCCGCTGCAGGTTGGAATCATAGTCACCGTGGCCGTAGTAAAACTGCAGTGCACTCCTGGACGTTAGAGGTACCTCCACATCAATACCCAAACGGTGCCGGTCATCGGCGCGCTTCTCGCCGATACTCGGTGTGTCAAAGCGGTAGTCGCGGTCTTCGTAACGCCATGACAACTCCAGCTTCATCAGTTTTGATAGCGCCTCGATCCGCTGGACGTAGCGTAGTTTGAAGCTGTCAGAGCGATAGTCCAGCTGCGCTGCCTGGGCGTCCTCATCCTTGTAGCGGTAGCCAAGATTGAGATAACTGCGCAAACCGCGCACGAAAAAATAAAGGTCAATCTCCCAACTGTCCGTAATGGCGTCCCGCAGTGGTCGCTCCGCAACCGCTTTGTCCTGATAAACATAGGCCAGGCGAGAAAACCAGCGTTTGGAGAGGAAACCGGACACGGCGGGTGAAACCCGATAGAGCTCGAGGAATTCTTCGCCATCGAGCCGGGAGTTGATGTAGTACAGCGACAGGTCAGTATCCACCGCATCAAACTTCCAGTTAATGCCGCTGCCGACAATATGGGTCTGCCGATCAACCTCGGAGAAGGTCTGGTAAATGTTGGCACTGAAATCATAACTCAGCTGTACAGTGGATCGCTCTGACAGGGGTTGCCGGGCGTCTATGCCTGCCTCCAGGGTGAGCGCATAGTCACTTTCGTTGCTGCTTCTGTCCACCTCCTCGACGGACACGTTGCTATCGTATTCCAGCCCTGCGGATGCATCGCCTGACAGGCTCAAGGGTGGCAGGCCACCAAAACGTATCTCTGCTCGTGCGCAGGCCGGCATGCCGCAGGCTAATGCGGTCAGGAGAAGGCGAGTCACCACTGCGGCTGGAGGCATGAAAGAATCGTAACGGAAGGAGAAGGGTGGGTGGGTGGGAAGACTACCCAAGACTTGCCTGCTGCTCAAGTTACATTAAGCTGTACTTCCTGCGAGGGCTCGTGACTGCATGGCTACAAAATGCCGCAGAGGCGGAGTAGACTGAGGGTTCGGTCCGCCATGGGCCTGAACAGGGATTTACCATGCCCAAGCAGGACAGCGACAAAAACGGGTCCAAACCTTCCGGGGGGTCGCGGTCATCCACCCACGGCAGCTATTTCGGCGATGGAGAGACGTATAACGAATCTCTCAAGCTCACCCGGGTCCAGGACAGCGACCAACCCCATACCCATCTCACCTCGCCCGAGTCCCAGCGCAGCCGGCAGCCTGGCATCGAGTTGGGAGCTGTTATCGACCAACGGTTTGTGCTTGAAACCCTGCTCGGGCGCGGTGGTATGAATGTGGTTTACAGGGCGCGGGATTTGGTCAAGGAACAGGCGCGGGATCCCAACCCCTATGTGGCGATAAAGATTCTGGGCGCCGAGTTCAGCAAGAACCCCGAGGCCTGGATCACCTTGCAGCGTGAGACCAAGAAGGCTCAGGCCCTGGCCCACCCGCATATTGCGATCATCCACGATTTTCAGATTGATCGGGAGACCCGATTACCGTTTGCGCAGATGGAGGAACTCAAAGGCGAGCCGCTGGACAAAGTGCTGCGGCGCTCGCGCGATGGGCTGGGGAACAGGGCTGATGCCACCCGGATGATCCAGGAGATCGGGGAGGGGCTGGCCTATGCTCACCACCGCGGGATAGTCCATTGCGATCTCAAGCCCTCCAATGTGTTTCTTACCACCGAAAACGAGATCAAGATTCTCGATTTTGGTATTGCCAGAATCGTCCCCGGTGGCGACCACGACGAATTTGATGCCGGTCGTATCGCGGCGCTGACACCGGCTTACGCCTCCTGTGAAATGTTCGAACGTAAACCACCCGATCCCTCCGACGATGTTTACGCCCTTGGCATCATGGCCTACGAGCTTTACACCGGTCATCACCCCTATCCCGAGGCCCTGGCTTCAAAACAGCCCGCTCTGACCGCCAGGGAGCAGGGAATGAAAGTCGCACGCCCTTCGGGGTTGAGCCGACGACAGTGGCAGGCGCTCTCCCAGAGCCTGATGCTCAACCGTGCTGATCGACCCCAGGACGGTACCGAATTTCTGCGCCTGTTCTCCCAGCGCAGCGCAGTGCCCGCAGTTCTCGGTGGGCTCTCGGTGCTACTGGCTGTCGCACTGGCCTGGGCGATCTGGCTCAGACCTGGCGCAGTGTTGCCAGAGGTGCCCTTCGAGAAGCTACCCGCACAGACCCAGGCCGCCTTCAGCGCTGCAGTGGATGAGGGCTGGATCGCGCTGAAGCTCGAAGACTACAACGGGGCGCTGCATTATTTTAACGAGGCCTACGATCTACACCCTTTCAACCCGGACGCTCAGGCGGGTCTGGACGCCATCGTAGACGCAGTGCTCAATGCCCCGGAAGGTGATGACCGGTCGAGCCTGGAGGGGAGGCTGAAACAGGTATCCGTGCTGCTGAGCTACGATGCCCTCGAGAGCCGCAGCGAACTGGTAGATCTGCAAGAGGATCTGCAGCAGCGACTGGCGAAGTGAGCGGCCGTCTGCTGTGGCCCCTTGACCCTGCAGACATTCAGGATAATACTGATTATTTGCTCCAGCAGGCGAAATCTGGCTGGGTGTCAACGCAGAGTGTGGCAACGCAGAGTAAGGCAGAGTGTTGGCAGACGCTGTTGAACAAAGGCAGGCAAGGTAAGGCCAGCCCACGGATAACACCATGTCTTTGCAGCTTCAGATAGTTTCCCTTTCCCCCTTTCGGCGAATCACCGCAATCCTTCATCGGCTAACGCCAAAGACCCCGTTAGTCACCGCGGCTGTGATGGGCCTGGTGCTGTCTGGCTGTGCCAGTGAGCCGGGTCCGGGCAGCGTCTCTATGCCAGACAATATACGAGTCAACGAGTTGCAGGTGGTCGATTGCCTGTTGCCCGGCCTGGTGCGCCAGATCGGCAATACCTCTTACGTCACTCAGCGTCAGCCTACGCGCACCACGGTAGCTGACTGCTCATTGCGTGGCGGCGAATACACAGCTTACGACCGCGGTACCTATGAGACCTCTCTGGCGGTCTGGATGCCTGAGGCCAAGGCCGGTGATGCGGATGCGCAAGCCAACGTCGGAGAGATCTACGAGCGTGGTCTGGGGGGAGACCCCAACTATCAGGCGGCGGCCTTGTGGTACGAGAAAGCCGCCAGGCAGGGCAACACCCGGGCCCAGTTCAATCTGGGCACCCTGTACGAGCAGGGCAAGGGGGTCGAGCAGGACAAGCTGGCTGCACTTAACTGGTACCGTAAGGCTTGGGGAATTCCCGAGGACAGCGTCGTTTATCAATCCCTTGCTACCGCAGAAACCCGGGAATTACAGGCGCAGTTGCAGCGCAGTATCGAGGAACGGGATGCGCGCATCAGCAAGCTGGAGCGGGACCTGAAGCGGCTGCAGACCCAGCAGCAGGAACAACAGAACACACCGACTGCCGCCGCCGTGACCGGTGAGTCCACTGAGGCGGTAAACGCGCAGATGGCGCGTGAAATTGAAGATCTGCGACTCTGGATTGACGCTCTGGAAGCTGAGCGCAATGAGTCCTACCAGCAACTGGCCGCGCTACCTAAATACCGGGATCCCGAAGAGCGGGCTGCCGCCCTTGCCGCGACGCCAGCCCGGGCAGTGCGCGCCGGTGATATCGATTTTGGGCGCTACTACGCGCTGGTCATCGGCAATCAAAAGTACACCAACATCGAGGATCTCGATACGCCCCAGAACGATGCCGTTGAAATGGCGGAGCTGTTGCGAGACAAATACGGTTTCTCGGTTGAGGTATTGCTGGACGCCACCAATGTTCAGGTTATGGAGACTATCAACGACCTCAACAACAAGTTGGGCGAAGATGATAATCTGCTAATTTATTATGCAGGACACGGGGCGCGAATCAAGACCGGGAAGCTGGAAAGCGGTTACTGGTTGCCGGTGAATGCGGATGCACCACCGCGCAACACTTTCTGGGTCTCCAATGAGTTCGTCACCGGTCACCTCAGCCGGCTTAAAGCCCGCCGTGTGATGGTGGTCGCCGACTCTTGTTACGCGGGCCTGCTCTCGGAGGCACCCAGTTACCTGATGCTCAAGGGCGCGCCGCAATACACCGACGAACTCCTGCGCTACAAACTGCCAAAACGTTCACGGCTGCTGCTGGCATCCGGTGGCGATCGTCCGGTGCTGGATAACGGCGCGTCCGGTCATTCCGTATTCGCCGCTGCACTACTGGAGGTGTTGCGGGACAACGACCAGGTTCTATCGGGCCCGCAATTATATGCGGCCATCGATGACCGGGTGAAGGAACGCTCCCGCGCCAGTGGCTTTAATCAGCAGGCGGAATACAAGGTGATCAAGGGTGCGGGGCACGAAGTAGGGGACTTCTTCTTCGTGCCCATTTAGATCGCCCGGCCGCAGCGTCTGTCTGCCAGCCGGCTACCCGTGCAGCGATGTCCATGTACACCAGGGCCGAAGGCGACGCGCTCTGCGTGCGGTGTACGCCGTCCGGGATTCAACTCACGCTGTATTCGAAGGTCCCGTCCTCATCGACGCCCACGTGAATGGCACTGATCGACTTGCCCTCTCCCAAGTGACTGAGGCATTGACTGGCAAGCTCCGGAAGCAGGGACCGATTCAGTATGTGCTCTATATTGCGCGCCCCGGTGTCTGACTCCTGGCAGCGTGCGACGATGTGAACCAGTACATCCTCGTCATAACTGAAGCTGGCGCCGTAGTGTTCCCGGACACGTTTCTCGATGCGGTTCATATTGATCGCACAGATCTTCAGCATCTGCTCATCTTCCAGTGGGAAGTACGTGATCAGAGAACAGCGGCCCATGAAAGCAGGTTTAAAGGTCTTCAGTAATTCGGGTCGAATGCTGTCCAGCAAGACATCCGGGTCCGGGCGCTCTTCCTGCTGCGCCATGATAGCGCGAATGGCGTCCTCCCCCGCATTGGTGGTCATGATGATCATGCTGTTCTTAAAGTCGATGTTGCGGCCTTCTCCATCCTTGATGGTGCCCTTGTCGAACAGGTTATAAAAAATGTCCTGCACGCCGGGGTGAGCTTTTTCCATTTCGTCCAGCAAAATGACAGAGTATGGCTTACGCCGGGCCGCCTCGGTGAGTACGCCGCCTTCCCCATAACCTACGTAGCCTGGCGGCGAGCCCAACAGCATGGAAACCTTATGTTCCTCTTTAAATTCCGACATGTTGATAGTGGTCAGATTCTGCTCGCCGCCGTAGAGCAGGTCCGCCAGCGCCAGAGCGGTCTCGGTCTTGCCAGTGCCGCTGGTGCCTATCATCATAAACACGCCGGTGGGTTTGCGAGGGTCGCTCAGGCCGGCCTTGGAAGTGGCGACCACCTGGGCGATAGCCTCCAGTGCGTGATCCTGGCCAATCACCCGTTCACGAAGTCGGTCTTTGAGTTGCATGATGCCGTCGACGTCATCACTGACCATCTTGCCCACCGGGATTCCGGTCCAGTTTCCGACCACCTCGGCAACCGCATTGGCATCCACATGCGGCGACATCAGGGGCTGGCCATCCTGTGCGGTTTGCAGCTGATCCTGAAGAGATCGCAGTTCGGTGCGCAACTGTTCCCGTTGTGTGTCCTCTAACGCCGCTTCTGCATCGGGCTCTTGTGCGAAGTAATCCGCCTCCAGCCGGGCGCGAAGTTCTCCCATCTCTTTGATCAGTGCCCGTTCCTGTCCCCATCGAGCGTTCAGGGATTCCAATTCGGATTCAGCGTCAGTCATCTGTACCTGAATAGCTGCAATGTCTTCATCCCGGTCGCCTGAGGCGACGTTTTCACGCTCCAGTAACTCGAGGTTGGTCTGTAGTTGTCTGATCCTGCGTTCTGTGTCTTCCAGCCGGGCCGGCGTTGCCATCTGGGTGAGCGCCACCCGGGCGCAGGCGGTATCGAGCAGGCTCACGGATTTGTCCGGCAGCTGGCGGTCGGGAATATAACGATGGGACAATTTGACCGAAGCGGCGATGGCGTCATCCCCGATGCGCACACCGTGATGTTCCTGCAGCATGCCGGCCAGGCCACGCATCATATCGATGGCCACAGCTACCGTGGGCTCCTCCACCTTTACCACTTGGAAACGCCGGGTCAGTGCCGGATCGCGCTCAAAGTATTTCTTGTACTCAGCCCAGGTCGTTGCCGCTATGGTGCGCAGTTCACCTCTTGCCAGCGCCGGTTTCAGCAGGTTGGCCGCATCCCCCTGTCCCTCCTTGCCGCCTGCGCCGATCAGTGTATGGGCTTCATCGATAAACATAATGATGGCCTGAGGCGAGCCCTTGACCTCGTCTATCACCTGCCGGAGACGGTTTTCAAACTCACCTTTGACAGAGGCGCCGGCTTGCAGCAGCCCGAGATCGAGCGTACGGATGACAACACCTTGCAACGGTTCGGGAACATCCCCGTGCGCCACCCGAAGTGCCAGCCCCTCGACCACGGCGGTCTTGCCCACACCGGCTTCGCCCGTCAGTATCGGGTTGTTCTGGCGGCGACGCATCAGAATATCAATACACTGGCGTATCTCGGTGTCTCGTCCCAGCACCGGGTCAATGTGGCCATCCGCTGCCCGGGCCGTCAGGTTGACTGTAAACTGATCCAGGGCGGCGCTGCCCCCGGAGGAGCGCGTGACAGGGGCGGCAGTGCCGTCGCCCGCAGCGGAGCCAGCTTCGCCGGATTCCGGTGTCTTGCCGATGATGGAGGCGGCATCATTTGCGACGCCTTCGGCGGTCAGGCCCTGGAAACAGGGCACCGCGCCGACCAGCTGATTGCGGCCTACATCGTCGGACAGCACTGCGCCTAACAAATGGGATGACAGCGTCTGGCCGAGGCCGTGATTGACGCTGGCCAACAGCCAGGCATTTTTTGCGCTCTCTACCAGCTGCGGCGCCAGCGACGGTGGTCGTGTATTGCCCGATTTGAATTTCTGCACGGCCTCCTGGAGTTGACGGCGCGCTCTGTCGATATCGACGTCATTCAGTTTTAACACTTCTTGCAGGTCCGAGTTGTCGGCATCCAACAGGCGCAGCAGCCAGTGTTCCACCTCGACACTGTAGTGTCCGTTGGACATGGCGGAGGCGGCGCCGGCCTCCAGCCCTGATTTCAGTGTGGGTCCCAGTCGGTCTATCAGTGACTTCAGGTCTACTTGGGTCATGGTTTGATCCTGCTCTCGTTATAATCACGACAAATGCTGAAGGCATAGTCCTGATCGGGGTTTGACTGGCCCAGAACGGTATTCCATCCCAGCATGGCGCCGCCTGTTTTTGGGCGGTCAGTTTTCGGACTCTCTGTTGCTGAGTCATGGGCTGCAGAACTACCCAGGCTGCCCGGTTCTATGGCGCTGCCGTCGACGATAATGTGGATGCGGAAAGACAGTTCCGGTGGGCAGTAAAGTTGAATGACCAGTTGCATGCGTCGCAATGACTCACTGCCTGGCTGCAGTGCCTGGTAATCAGCAGCGCTGGGGTGGCGGATCACAACCCGAAAGGTGGACTGAGCCTGCCAGGTGCGGTTGCCGATGATGGTGTTGTAGCCCAGGCGCGGCGGGTTATCGGGAGAGCTCAGTGAGGTCTTTGCCTCATCGGGCAACGATTCCCAGTTGCCGACAAATTCCTCGACTTCAAAACGCAGATTAAATTGTCGGTTGAGGAGCCGCCGCAGACCACCTGCGCTGCGGACTCGTCGGGTAAAGACATCGGCGCAGGACAATATTTGCCTGCGCTCGAACTCCAGCCAGGCGATGCGCTCTGGTAGGTCGGAGACGCCGGTAAAGCCCTCGAGCATGGCGCTGAACTTGCGCTGTCTCTCCTTGGCTGCACCAGGCTGGTTCTCCAGCCAATTGCGGTTTTTTCGCCAGCCCCGGTACATCAGGGAGGTCGACCGGTGGCTGAAAACCTCAAACAAGTCCCGCATGCCGGTCTCGTTGACACGGGTAGCCCGGGCCTCCATTTCACTGTAGGTGAAGGGAAGGGGGCCTATTGGGCCCAGCAGGCCAAAAATGGCGGTGTCGACGTAGGTTCGGTTTCGGCTTTGGCCGGTCTTCTTGTCCTGTTCCACGACGACCCGTTGCCGAGGGGGCTCGGGAAATGTCAGTTGCGAGATGTTATGAAAGCGAAGCGGTTCCCGGTCGAAGGAGTGGGCCGCGCCGAGAGTTGCATCGGTATCGCGGTCATCCAGCAGCGTGACCAGTCCAAACAGTTCTGAATAGAGGTCAGCTCTCATATGACGGGCCGCTTGCCGATTTCCGGTTGCCAGCGATGATAGATGCCGTCTCGTCCTTTGATGCGCACGCTCAGACGCACGAAGGAATTCAGATTGACATAGCTGGAGAGAAACTGCATCAGCACGTCGCCAAACAGCAGCGCGCTCCCGCCATCAAGCAGAGCGGGGTCGAAGGTGATTTCAACCTCCACGCCGCGGCAAATGACCGGTCGCCCGTCAACAGTCACCGGGAGGGAGAGAATCCGTGTTTTGACGCTGTCCAGTGCATTGATGCGTGCCCGCAGAGCGGGGGAATCACCGTGATCGTAGAGACGCAACATCTCGCGCAGTTGCTCAGCGGGGTTCTTGCTGCCGACCAGGCTCAGGTAGTTGAGGTTCAGATGGGACAGTAGTCGCCACAATAGACCCTTGCCGAGATCGAGCCGCCGCACCGGGCTGGGCGGGCTGATCGATTTCACAGCCTTGAGTCCACTAATGGGGTCCTCAGGCGACAAACGGGGTTGTCCGCCGCCATAAGGTAGCTTGGCCGGCAGGTTGCCGTTGCTGCACAGCCCAGTCACCTGTAGCGCCTGTCGTTCGCCTTCCGGGGCTTGACCGTTCAATGATGTTATCGATATAAAATAATCGGTGAGAGCATTGCGTTTGCCTACTTCGGCCAATGCAGGCCTGCGCGACCCGTGCCAGTACCATGGATACTGGCTTTCGTCATGATTGACGCCGTAATAGGGCAGTACCTCAGAGGAAGAGCCACCGCCTTCGTTGATGAGCTGCACCCCGGTAACGGCGTAAACTTCCGTATCGCCGATCGCACTGACATCCGGAACGACTTGATATTCGACCGTTGCCGGCGTCAGCTTGTTCGGTTCAGCATGGGCTTCGAACAAGTTGATCATGGGAGAACTGTGCATGGCGAAAGACTGCGCCGAGACCACGGTTTCCAATTCTCGCTGGCTATCACTCAGGTATATATAGAGCTGAAAGCTACCCTGCTGATTAGCGAGTGCTCGTTGCAGGCCGGTAACGCGGAAGTACAGAAACTTCTCACCGTAATAGAAATACTCGGCGAGCATCTGGTACTGGGACTCTGTGTCGCCGATATTCGGCAGTATTCGCTCCTGCGGGTCTCGCCCCATGAGCTGGAGATGGCTGCGATCCAGGAATATCGGGTTGGGATCGAGTTCAGACCTGGCGACCACAATGCCAAGGCAGTGCTTGAACAGCAGGTCGTGCAGGCGCCATGCGTTCTGGTCCGGCTTGACGAGAAGCACCAATGCATCCTGTTCTGAGTCGGCAAGGCTGAAGTCCTCGGAGCTACTGCTGAATTCCAGCGACAACACCGCAGTGGCGCCGTTGGCGACATCGGACCCCGGAGTGCTGAAGGGCTTGGACATCAGACTGGCCTTGGCCAGGCTGAGTGGGGTCAGGGTAACGTCGTAGCAGGTCTGGAATCGACACGCGACACCGGCGACCGGTTCAGTGTCGAACAGCTGTCCCCGCGGGATTAGCAGTGCGGAGTCGAAGCTTTCTGCGGCCTGCATCTGTGCCAGTAACATCGAGGGTTTGGGTGCCAGGTAAAATGGGTAGAGGTGGTCAAGCAAGGCGGAGACCACAAGCGGGAAATCGTCATCCAGACGACTCTGAATGCGCGCATTGAGGAAGGCGACGCTTTCTATCAGGCGTGAGGTGTGCGGGTCTTCGACGGCATCTTCGGAGATCCGCAGATTTCCGGCGGTCTCCGGGTGCGCTTCGGCAAATTTTGCCAATGCTCGCTTGAACCAGGAGAGCTCACGATTGTAATAGGTTAGCAGGTCGTCGCTCACGGGCGCGCTTCACTCACGAGAACAGTTTGGGTTAGTGGGTCAATCGTGGAATCGAAGCTGACATCTTCCGGAGCCGGATCGGCGTAGAGCACCGCGTCGACCCTGAATCTGACGCCGCCGCTATCGCCGGGTTTTCCCGACGGCGATACGGTCACCTTTTTAAAGCGCGGCTCAAAGCGTCTGATGGCCCGTTCAATCCACTCGGCGAAGTCCAGCCTGCCCTGATTGGATTGCAGTTGTAAAGAGGTCAGATCCGGCAAGCCGTAGTTGATGATGCTGTCCTGTATCGCCTTGAGGCGTTTGTCCGGCGAGACGAAGCGGATGCGGGTATTTAGCAGGTTCTGGAGATCCCGTTGCACCGATTCACGCAACTCATGCATGGAATAGTAGCCGTCGTCGGAATGGCCGCCGGATGAATCCAGCAGCCGATCCAGTAGGGAGGGCCTGACGTCCTTGTTCTTCATCGTAAGCATTTATTCATGGTCTCGGCTGCGCAAGCTCCGTCGTCAACTGGATTTCACCCACCATACCATCGTACTGGTAGTGGGGGACCAGGTGTATATCACAGAGATAGTGTCCGGGTTCTGCCGGTTTTTCCCGCACCTGTAGCTGAGCCGCTTTCAGTGGGAATCGCGCCTGGGTCGACCAGGGCAGGTTGTCACCGGCAATACAGTAGTCGCTCAGCCAGTCTTCCATAAATGTCTGGCACTGGTCGGCGTTGAGGAAGCTGCCGATCTTGTCGCGCATCATGACCTTGATGTAGTGAGCGAAGCGACTGGCACAGAGGATATTTTGAATCTGAGAGGCGATGCGGTCATTCTTATCTCTGACTTCATTGTCGGTTTTCCGGGGTCGATACAGCGAGGGTAGGCTAAAGAAGGCGCAGTATGCCGTCTGCCAGCAGTGAACCAGGGGGATAAAGCCGCAGTCCGCCAGATTGCGCTCCTGCTCATCGCTGATCACCAGGTCTGTGGCGGGTAAAACTGAAACGAGGTCATCGCAGCTATCTACCGGAATCACGGGTAGAACATCGGCTAGAATGCCACCTGCCAGCGTATCTCTTGGGGCACCTCGAATATGGGCAAACCAGCCCACATCCTCGAATTCCCGCAGTAGGATCCGGATCAGCGCAAATCCGCTGTTGCCCCAGAGCAGTTCGCTGGTGTCGCGACAGGTCTCGCGGTAGGGGAATCCGCCCCGTCGCGGGCCGGTCATGCCCCAGGGTTTGCGCAGCAGTACATGCGGAAGCAAAAAACCCAAAAAACGACTGGATGTATCAGCGCGCATTTGTTGCCACATCCTGTACTCTGCATCCCCAAACAATTTCCGGGGGTCAATACTGGGATGAAAATCTGCAAAACGATCCATCCCGAACAGGGCAGGGGATGCCGGGAACAATAGCGTGCAGAACGCGGCCTCTGCGATATTGGCAAGCCGGCGCAAGGTGCGAATATCTGCGGCGCGCTTGTGGGATATATCAAAATTGCACAGAACCACGCCAAAGGGTTCGCCCCCCGGCATATCAAACTCGGTGGTATAGAGTTTCCAGAACATGGCGCTCTGATCGACTTCCAGCGCTCGTTCCATGTCCCGGATGATTTCCGGCCAGCTGACGTCCAGAACGCAAATTCTGCAGCGACGGCCGCGGGGAGCCCCGTCAACCAAGAGCTGCAGGCCGCGCCATGCGGACTCCAGCTGCTTGAAATCGGAGTGGTGCAGTATCGCATCCAATTGGCGCGCCAGTAGCTCGTCAATGCCAGCGATCAGCGCGGCAACGCGCCCGCGCAGATCGTCGTTCGACGCCGCCCCGTTACCTGTCATGTCGCTGCAGGGATCGCGCAGAGTCCGGCCCCCGGCTACCCCGCCTTGGGTATGTTTGCCACCAGGCGCAGCGAAGTGGTCAGCTCCTCCATCTGCAACCAGGGCCGCAGGTAGGCCACGGCATTGTAGGAACCCGGAGCGCCTTCCTCTTCAACAACGGTGATCTGTGCCTCCTTGAGCGGGTACTGGGCCTTGCTCTCGGCCGATGCATCTTCGCTGGCGTTACAGTAATTGTTTATCCAGCGATTGAGCATCTGCTCTGCTTCCTGGGCTTCAAGAAAGGAACCTACCTTGTCGCGGGCCATGACCTTGAGGTAGTGCGCAATACGGGAAGTGGCCATGATGTAGGGCAAACGTGAGGAGATTGCGGCATTGGCCGTCGCATCAGGGCGATCATATTTCTTTGGCTTCTGGGTTGTTTGCGAGCCGAAGAAAACGGCGTAATCCGTGTTTTTATAATGGCACAGCGGCAGAAATCCCAGCTTGGAGAGTTCTGCTTCCCGGCGGTCGGCGATTTGTATCTCCGTTGGACACTTCAGGTCCACGTCCCCGTCTTCGCTAAGGAAGCTAAAGGATGGCAGATCTTCGACCTTGCCGCCGCCCTCCGCACCGCGGATAGAGGTGCACCAGCCGTATTCTGCAAATGCCTTGGTCATGACGGTGCCCATCACATAGGAGGCATTCATCCAGCAGAATTTGTCGTGGTCGGTCTGGACATTGCGGCCCCCATCATCCAGCGGAAATTCTTCGTAGGCAAAACCCTCCACGGGGGATGTGCTTGCGCCATAGGGCAGTCGTGCAAGAGTCCTGGGCAGGGTAAGCGTGACAAAACGCGAGTCTTCGCTGTCTCGGAAGCTGCGCCATTTGGTGTACTCGGCACTCTGAAAAATTTTCTCGAGGTCACGTGGCTTGGCGAGGTCTTCGTAGGTGTCCAGACCCAGCATCTGGGGGCCGGCGGAAGCTATAAACGGACAAAAGCCGGCGGCTGCGATATGCGAGATTTCCGCAAGTGTGGAGATATCGTCCGGGGTGTTACCAAATTCGTAGTCGCCGATAAGCACACCGTAGGGTTCCCCGCCGGCCTGCCCGAATTCCGATTCGTAGATACTCTTGAACAAATGACTCTGGTCGAACTCGATCGCCTTGGCCAGGTCCTTGGTGATTTCTTTCTGGGTCACGTTCAGCATGCGTATTTTGAGTGTTGCGCTGGTTTCGGAGTTGCTGATCAGGTGGTGCAAGCCCCGCCAGGACCCCTCCAGTTTCTGAAACTTCTCGTGGTGCATGACTTCGGCCAGCTGACTGGATATCGCTGCATCGATAGCGTCAATGGCGCTGGTGATGGTCCGGGTGAGGTTCTTGTCCCAAACTACCGTGCCCTCAAGGGCTTGTTCTGCCAGGGTCTTGAGCAATTCCTGCGCCTGATCCGGTTCGGTCTGTTTGGTTGCGCCAACAGCCTGTTCCAGTATGCTTAGCCCACCCTCGGCCGCTTCCGCTTCCGCGGCTGTATTCTGACTCTCTGTATCGGCCATGTTCAATCTTCCTTATTGGCTTTCACGCCCAGCTCACCGCTGAGCTTGGCTAGGTCTTCGGAGCTTTGCAGTACCTGCTCGAGGACGTTTTCGAGCTCTTCTGAACGGTCTGCCTTGGACATGAGGTCCCGCAGCTTGTTGCGTGCTTCTACCAGTTTGCGCAGGGGTTCAACTTGCTGCACGACGTTCTCCGGCTCAAAATCCTCCATGGAATTGAAGTTGAGTTCCACCGGCATTTCACTGCCGTCGCCGGAGAGCGTGTTTTCGACACGCATGTTGGCACTGGGGGCAATTTTGCTCATAGTCTCGTTGAAATTGTCGCGGTCGATATTGACGAACTTGCGCTCCCGCAGAGACTTTTTCGCACCCTGGTTGTCGCCGGAGTAATCACCCATCACGCCAGCCACGAAAGGCAGTTCTTTCTTTTCTTCTGCGCCGCCAGTCTCGACATCGTAGGTGATATGGACCCGGGGTTTGCGAACGCGTTTCAGCTTGTCATGTACACTCTCGGCCATTTTGGTCTCTCCAGTTATATGTTGGGCAGGTGTGATGTCGCCGCTTGTTTCGCTCGCGCCACGGTAGTGATGCTAGATGAACTCCGGGTATTTGCAAGCATTAAGAATCCGGGTCCAGATGAATGCCATCGGCGTCGACCCGGATATTGACTGTGAGGTCCTTGCCCGGCTCAGGGGCAATGGTGACCGTGGTTTGCACCCCGTCGTAGCGGTTAAACCCGCCCATCAGTCCCAGCGCAGTGGTCGCGGTGTTGAGCCGCAGGGTTTCAGTGCGGTCGCTGGCGGGGAACAGCGGCCCTATCTCGGTGGTATCGATCAGAGAACCGCCCAACGTCGCGCTGGGGTCCCTGTAGAGGTCTAAGGTAGTCAGCATCCCTGAATCCTTCGCTATCGCGCAATTCGAACACCGATAGATAAATCGGTGAGCCCCGGCCACTGTCGTCCGGGTTGGCGTCGCTGGTGATCTCTATGTTGAGCGTAAGATCGGTAATACCATCGCCCCCTGGCAATGAGCCACAGGCGCAGAGGCCCATGATGCCAGCAATGAGCAGCGCCGGGGCTAACAGTCGCTTTTGCATAATCCTTCCTTTTTGGGCATCGCCCGGTATCTGTACACAGCCTGTCACTTCATGCTGCCCAGGCTGCGTTCGTAATAGCGGGCCAGTGATTTCATAAAGATACGCTCCAGCGCTCCCTGGTCGGACTGCGCCAGTCTGGCATAGAGTTCGCGATAGCTATCCCAGAGCTTGCCCTTGCCCTTGGACAGGGCAAAGGCGCCCATTCCCTCGCCCTCGGTGGCTGCCTCAACCTGATCCGGTGAAAACTGCATGACCGTTTCTTGCAGCGCGGCGGGGAGTGCGCCCAGCAGCGCTGCCTGATGCGTGGCCAGTTCATGAAAGGCCTGATCCATCGCCTGACGTCCCCCGAGCAGGCCCGGATGGTCGTTCAGCAACATGTGTTGCAGAGCTTCCTCCGCCGTATCGCAGAATTTCATCGGATTATTATCGCGGGGCCTGACCATGGTCTGGTCCAGGCGTAACTGATCCTTGAATTCGGTGCGGGAACCCAGCGCCTGCATCATCCTGGGGATGGATGCGTGGGTCATGGCAGACAGCTCTTCTACCACTTGCAGCAGGTCGCGCACCGACAAGCCGTCGGTGTGAGTCCCAAGAACCGGACGCAGTGCCAGTCTGAGTTGGGCTTCCATGCCACCCGCCGCAGGTGTGCCTTCAGCGACCGGTGACCTTGACGCTTTGCCGACGGGGTCGACGCTGTCTTGCGGCATTGAGGGCTGGGAAACGCCACCGGACGCATGCGCAGCCGGCCCGGGTGGCGGAGGCGCCGACGGCGCTGCCGAGGCAGCCTGCCCGGGTGGCGGAGTGGCGGCTGACGAAGCGGGTTCTTCCACCCACCAATCATCGGGGATGAGACCGCTGGGCGCCGAATCGCCACTGGCTGCCGACGCTACCGGAGGCGATTCTGCCACCGGTACATGGAGTGCAAAACTGTCCTTCGCGGCGGAAGCGGACGGCGTTGCCGGGCCGGGGGACTCTGCGCCTCCGGCGCCAGGCCCTGGAAAATGCGGGCCGGAGGATAGCGGTCCATCGGGCTCGGCAAAGTCTATGCCCGGCGATTGCAGGTCCGCTCCACCCAGGTTTTTCCAGTCGCCCAGCCCTGCCTTGGA
Source organism: uncultured Gammaproteobacteria bacterium (assembly GCA_963840725.1). GTDB lineage: Bacteria > Pseudomonadota > Gammaproteobacteria > Pseudomonadales > Halieaceae > CAVWDU01. Next base: position 595,913 of record CAWIZY010000009.1, read on the forward strand.
GCTCCCCGATTCGGATTCTGCGGCGCGCTTTGATTTTTGACCAAACAGGCCGTCCGAGAGTGGCTGCGGCTGCACACCCTGAAATGCCGGCACGTCATCGACCGGCATTGCAGCCCCTGGATCCAGCTCCCCCATGTCAGGAAGACCCTTGGCAGGCCTATTCACCCCGGGGGCCTGTTCAGCGCTGTTAAAGTCAGGGGCTTCCTCAGCGTTGTTCATTCCCGGGGTTAGCTCAGGGCTGTTCATTCCCGGGGTTAGCTCAGGGCTGTTCATTCCCGGGGTTAGCTCAGGGCTGTTCATTCCCGGGGTTGGCTCAGGGCTGTTCATGCCAGGGGCTTGCTCTGAGCCGTCCACTTCAGGAGCTGGCGATAGCAGAAAATCGGGAATGGAACCGGCCAGAGGCGGTGGCTCAGAGCCTATGGACTCTAGCGCAACGGCAATTCTGTACCCACCAATGCGAATGGTGTCGCCATCCTGGAGCGGTGCTTTGTTGCCTCTGCCAAGGGGTTCTCTGGCGTCATTCAGGAAAGAGCCATTAGTGCTGGTATCGACCAGCGAGTATGCGCCGTCCTCAAAACTGATGGCAAAGTGAGAGCGCGAGAGGAGGCTGTCCTCATCCGTGAGTGTCCAGGTGTTTTCGTGGGTGCGACCGATCGTCCCGCCAGCCGGGCCGATGACCTTTGTTGTTCCCGCCGGCGTTTCGTCTGGCGGTGCATCAATAACAGTCAGTCGCAACATGCCAATGTTCCTCGCCCCGCGGTTGATGTGTGAGCGACCAGTGGGTAGTCGGAGTGCGCCCGAGCGGCCGTTCTGGCACAGATCGCTGGTGGATCATCCTTGCCATGAAAGTACATCATTCTACACCGTGATTTCAATGGCATTTCTGTGGTCGACCTCGCAAACCCGGTTCCGTCTTTACGCCTGTCTGCTTAGCGATCTGGCGGCGGAATGCCTCGCTGCCCAGCACCAGACCCATTTTCAGCACACTGGCAATTTCCCGATAGGAATCATCATCGTCCTGCTCGCCTCCCGCGGCTGTGTGTGAAGGCCGATCGAGGTACAGCCAGGGCCACTCGTTTCCGGGGGCTGTGACGCCGACACGCTGCGGAGTTGCTGTGAGGTAGTTGGCACAGCGCCCTACCACTCGATCAGTTGGCTCAACCAGACAGGCCTGGTAGCGCCCGGCCCAAAGCGTGCCCTCACGACGATACTTCTTGTTGCAGTATCGCACGTAGCAACGACCGGTCCGCTGGATCATGCGGCTAATGCTATCGGGGGTGAGGGGACTTGCCAGCACCCAATAGGCCTGGGGGAGCATGAGCGCGCCATGAATCGTTGCGCCTGACGATTCAGCGCTGGTCCATAAAGCCTGTTTGAAAAATTGGTAATCAGCGCCGTCCAGGAAGCAGGGCAAGCGGTTATGTCCTCGCTGAGTGATCAGCTGTGGTATGCCGGGCAGCTTGAATCGTGTTGGCCGTCCCATGCCGTTGAGTCCAAGGTCAGCGCAAACAATCAACGATGGTGTCAACTAAGCTGGGTGATGTCAAACCTTGCCACCCACAAACCCAGCCTGACTCTATTGTCCCCGGGTACTGTGAGCGCTGTCACAAGTCCCGGCGCTCAACTTGACAAGCCCCGCTTTGACTGCTTCGATTAGGAGCGGGAAGGGAAGCGTCGGGCTTGTCCGCTATGCACAATCGAGTGATGCGTGCAGCGTCACCATTCCTAATCGGCCAAAGTTGCCGTCAACGCTCCGGTGGTTCAAGGGGTATTCGCCAGGCATTCGTGTCATGATGAGCTGATGAAATCCAAACCCCAACCCCAACCCCAAGCCAAGACCGGCCAGGTCCCCGCAACGGAAAAACTCGGCAAATTGCGCACGGTATCGCTGGACGAACTCAGCGCACAGTGCGACTGGTCAGAGTTGGTGAGTGGTTTCGTGACTCCCCGGGCGACGTTTCGTACCGTGTTGCAGTCGCTTGTCAATCACCACTACTGGTTCGACGCTGTCACTTTACTGTCTCATGCCATGCCCCAGCGCGAGGCTGTGTGGTGGGCTGCCCGGGTCTGCCAGGACTATCTTGAAGCCAATACACTCACCGATCTTGAGCGCGAGCAGGAACAAAACGTGCTGCTGCTGAGTCGGCAATGGGTGAGCGATCCCGTGGAAGCGTCGCGGATGGCGGCCCATCGAGCCGCGGCGGCCATACCCAACCGAGCGCCCGCTCACTGGGTGGGTATGTCGGTGTTCTGGGCTACGGGAAATATCACTCCCGACTCCGGCGTGGTGACACCTCCACCCCCGTACCTCTACGCACGAGGTGTCAGTGCGTCCATTGATCTGGCCGCGAACCTGACCGCTCATGCCCGGGAAGAGCTCTACGGAAACGCCCTCGGTCGGGGCATAGACATCGCCTCGGGGGGCAATGGCGAGAAAGTCGTCAGCCTGTAAACAGGGCGTTAAAGCCCGCAAACCCATCGGTCAAAAGGAATTTGCACCCACCGGTGTCGGCATCAATACACGACCAGTGGCAGGGTGCCTCAAAGCTGTGAGCGATGAGCCTGTCGAGCAAATCATCCTCCCAGCGCTGGTTCGCGTCAGTCCGACCGCGCCAGACGTTGGTTTCGGTCCCTGCTTCACTCGGGCAACGCTCTCCCACTTCCGGGAGTGGCAGGTCCCTCACCTTGGCCAGCACCTCATCCACTGGCAGGCTATTTGAGAGGGCATCGAGGGCGATTTCCTCGACTTCGGCTAACCAGCCACCCAGTGCTCTCTGGGTAGACACCAAGGGTGCGTAACGCGGCAGGTCGGTGGCAACCGTCATGGGAAAATAGCGTCCGACGATATCGACACTGGGCAGAACTATCCCGGCCCAGGTCTCCGGGCCCAGGGCGTCGTCACGAATCAGGAAGCGCCAGATAGAGCCGCGCAGGTACTGATCCAGCCAGTCATCGGGCTGTGACTCGCGCAAATTGACGATCGCCTCCTGTATCCAGTTGTCCCAGGGCGTGACAAAGCGTGCCGGCAGGCCCTGCCACACGAAATCACCGTGGGCGGGTACTTTGCCGAAGCAGCCGATTTCGCTCATAGCCCGGAACGGCAGCGATACTTGTCCAGCAACCCGGACTGAAAGGGGTTGATCCTGCTGTCACTGGTCACCCTGAACGTTGCGCGGTAGTCTCCGTCGGTGAAGGTGACCAGCAAGCTATCCACGCTGCTGTAACGGTCGCTTCCGGACTGCCGTCCCGCAGTGATGGCTCGAAAGATTGCCCATGGCCCGTCGATGACCCTGCGCTGGGTGCTGCCGTCCTTGCGTCTGAATGTGATCCGGATGCCGGATTCGCCGTCTGGCCAGCGCAGTTCCAGGGGCACCGGCGGGCCGTGCCGGTAGCGTATGCGTTGTTGTTGACCCGACTCGATAACCACTTCACCAATCCGCTGGTCCACATCAACACCCGTCAGTTGGTAAGTGAAACCCAGATCCCTACCGTTGGGGAAAAACGCCTCACGGATTCTCTCTGCCTGCCTGATAGACCATTTAGTGCCGGTAGAGAGGGTGCCGTTGTCTGCTTTCAGGGCCTGACTCAAATTCTCATCAACGAAGGTTTTCTCGACCCCATCGGGGGAGAAGTAGTCCTCAAAGTCGCGTAGCGCAGTATCTGTGTCAGCACCGATCGAAAACGGGAAGCGCCCGCTGAGCGCTCGCTGGCACTCGGCTGCCACCTGTCGCTGCCAGCGAGCCCCCAGTCGCCCGACCTGTTTCCGCGTTGCGCTGCGCTCGGCACTCTGAGCCAGTTCGTTCACCCAGCCCGAGTAAGGGCTGGGGACGTCCTGGGCACTGAGCAACAGTTTACCGGTTGGGTTGGGTCCGGCCTGGCCAGGCGTGTTCAATACGGCATATAGCCATTCGCGCAAGCTGCCGATCTGGCCACTGATTCTGGCGTCTTTGCTGGCTGCGCCGCCGCTTACCATGTTGTGGTGTTCTGCAAAGGCCGCTGCAACCTTCTTGGGGATATCCAGTTGGCGCGGTAAATCCACGTCACCGGCGATGCGTTTTGCCGCAGCCCCTACCCGTCCGGTTTTGCGCGCCAGGGCGTCTCCAGCGGCGCCCGCCACAGCACCAGTCACCGCCGTAGAGACAGCATCTGGCTGCGGCAGACTGGTCTCTTCGGCAACCACGTTTGCGATGGAAGACATAGGAGAAAGCGCCGATTCCGAGAGGTGACTCAGGGTGTCTGACAGCACCTCGACATCACTTGGCGGGATCAGGCTTATGCCGGAGAGAAACTGCTGCCAGGTGCCGATATAGTCCCTTGCGTACAGAGGCTTGACGCCCCCGGCTGTCTCGGCAACTTGCAGTGGGTTGGGCAGCGTTTCATCACCTGTTACCCAGCGGTCTTCAAGCCAGCCACGCACGGCGTCTGACTGTACGCCGAACTCCACCGATTGGTAGCCCGCCATAGTGTATAGCGAGGGCACCTGCAACCCGGCCGCGTCGGTGGTTTCGAATACGCTGGTGAAATAGGGTCCCATACGGGATAGCAGGTCTGTGGTCTCGCCGGCATACAGGCCGCGCAGCCGACTATAGACGGCTTCGCTGTCCGCGACCTTGTTCAGGCGCGCTCGGGTGCGTTTGATCGTTGTCTCGTCGAGTGACTCCAGTTGGTACTGCGGGTCCTGTTCGAACAACCACTCCATGTGGCGCGCGATGCCGGCATCAACGCCCAGTTGCACCGGGGGAACCGGCGAACGCGGCAGCCACTGGATTAACCACGAGGCATCGCGGCGTTCATGGTCACCGAGCATCAGGTAGGCCTTGAGGGTAGAGAATGCGTCGAGATACTCGGCCCTGCCGGAGTCCGCGAGCCAGCCCTGAAGCTCTGTCCCCAGTGCGGGCGCGACGACGGTCTGCAGGGAGCGCAAATAAGCGTTCTTCGCCGCTGCATCCGCCGAGCTGTCATACATGCCAAGACCGCTCAGCCAGGGGTGTTGATTCTGGTCAAATACCGCCGCGGCAGACTGCAAATACTGCAGCGACATGAGGTTCTGCTCCAGGGATTCATCCGGCCCTGCAGGCGCAGCCTCAAACGCGGCCAATTTATCCTCTGCTTCTTGCAGCAAGCTGTGATGCACTGAAAACGCGCCACTCCAGGCAAAGGCCAGCCCCAGCCCCAGCAATATTATGCCGGCGAAAGCCGCCATGCGCAGCGCCCGCATTCGCTTGTCGTGGGCTGAGTTGGTGCCGGCCAGAAAAGACTCGCGAAAAATAACTTCCGGGAATAGCTGTTTGAGAAACAGGCTGCGGGATTGTTGGCCGGTTCCTGACAGAGAACTGCTGATGCCGAAACTGCTGGTAACCCCGGCAAACAGTCGCTCGATCGGCGACCCTTCCTGCACTGCACTGGTGAGATACAGCCCGCGAAACTTGGCGTGTTCTCCTATGCCCTGACGCGAGAAAACATCGTGGACCAGGCCTTGCAGCCGGTTGGTGAGGTTCTCCATCTGCCAGGGGAAACTGTAAATGGCCTGGCGGCGCCGGGTATCCCGCTCATGACGCAACTTGTTGGGCAGCTGTGTATGCAGGCGGCTGTTGAGTGCTTCGAGTTCGGGGTCCAGTGCTTCCGGTCCCGCATCCAAAGGCAGAGTGATTCCCCAGATCTGGTTCTGTTCTTCAAGATCCAGACCATCAAAAAACTCCCGCGCGCCGGCGAGCAGGTCTACCTTGGTCAGTAGCAAATAGACCGGAAAGTCCATTTGCAGTTGTTCGATGAGTTCCCGCAGTCGGGTGGATACCGTCTGCGTGTAGTCCTGCCATTGGGCATCACCCATTTTGAGCAATTCGTCCGTGCCGACCACCAGCACCGCGCCATTAATAGGTTGCTGCTTGCGGTTCTTGCGCAGTAAGGCAAGGAAGTTTTTCCAGCCCCGGGCATCGTGCACCGCGTCACTGTCCTGGGTGGTATAGCGCCCGGCAGTGTCCAGCAGCACCGCTTGATCGGTGATCCACCAATCGCAGTTGCGGGTGCCGCCAACACCCCCCAGGCTGTTGCCGTTAGTGATTTCGTCCAGCGGAAACTTGAGTCCCGAGTGCCGCACGGCGGTTGTTTTGCCAGATCCCGGGGAGCCGAAGATCACATACCAGGGTAGCTGGTAAAGATGCTGTTTGCTGCCGGCTTTGCCAAAACGCGTTTTCTTCAAAAAAGCCGTTGCCTCGGCAAATTTTCCGCGCAGTTGTTTCTCTTCCTCATCCAGCATGGACGGCTGTCCGGGGGCGTCTTCACCCGCGCCGATCTCACTGAGCACTGCGTTGTTGGTCCGACTGGCGTTGAGCTGCAGGGCCAGGGCCAGGCTGCCCGCGGCGAACAACAGAAACGCCAACAGCAGCAGCCGGAAGCTAAGCGACAGCGGCGCGGGCGGTTCGCCGGTTGACACCATACCGCTGGCCAGCCAGAAAAACAGCGCCAGGCAGATGATGCCAATAAAGACCCAGAATCGTATGTCTGAAAACAGCTTCATTGAGGTCTTTCCTGTGGGCCGCTAAGGCTTGTTATCGGTAGAGGGATACAGTTTGTCGAAGCTCTCTACCACATCCACCGTGCCCGCGTACATCCACGCTCGCAGTCCGGTGTAAACCAGTAGCGCGAAGGCCAGCGCCACGGACAATACAATCCACAACGGCAAGCGATGGCGCAGTTTTTGCTGCGCGGTCCGGGTGATGCCGCCCGTGTCAGTTAACGCGCGCTGGTAGGGTTGCTGGCCATAGAGTGCCTGGTACAGTTGCTCCCGCAGGGTCTCCAGGCGTGAGTCGCCAGCACTGTCCAGTTGATACTTGCCCTTGAATCCCATATTCAGCAGAACATAGAACAGCTCCAGCAGGTCGTGATACTCGCCGGGTCTGCTCATCAGTTGATCCAGCAGCGTAAAAAACCGTTCACCACCACTGGCTTCGTTGTGGTAAACCCGCAGCAGTGAGCGCTGCCCCCAGCCGCTGTCAGCGCCCCAGGGCGTGTTCATCACCGCTTCATCGATGGCTGTACACAAGATGTAACGGGCGGTCAGGGCCTCCTCGTTGCTCACCCCCCGCTGCTGCAGCCGATTGTCGAGCTTACTGATTTCGGTAGCCAGCTCCTGTTGCAGCTGGGCGATATTGGGATGCGAAAGGCTGTTGCTGAGCGCCGTCAATACGGCTATCAGCGTATTGGACGCTGCGAGAATCGGGTTGGATTGCCCCCGCGCTTCGCCGCTGAAGTCCGATGGTAGGCGCTGGGCGGCGGGGGCGGCAGGCGGCGGGGGTGCGCCCCCGCCGCCCCTTTCCGCCTCGGGTCGCAAGCGCCCACCGGGGTTCGGAATCATGATGGTTGCGCTGGAATCCCCGGGCAGAGCACCGCCCTCAGTAAAGATAGTCTTGTCGTCCGAAGCCACGGCTGCTACTCCCTGATCGCCCAGAATTCAAGTTCGAGGCCGGGAAATCCCTCGCCGACATGCAACGCAAAACCCCCGGAGTTTTTCAAACCAGTCCAGTGATCTGAGGTCCTGTCGAGTTCGAAATAGGTAAAGCCCGAATGGTAGGGAATCTGTGGCGGTGGGCTGGGCAAGGGGATAAGGCGAATCCCTGGCAGCTGCAGATTCACCAACTCCCGGATCTGTTCGACGCTGCTGAATTTACATACGTTGGGCAGCAACTGACGTAGTTTGTCGGTTTCCATATCCGCCTTGGCAGCGAGAATGAACTGGGCGCTGCCAACCAGGGAACGATCGGCGATCGCCGAGACCCGAATGCCGAAATTGCGCAGCACCAGTGGGAGGGATATGGCATTGCGCTCAATAACCTTGCTCAGGGATTGTCGCAAGCTCATCATTAACGGGGCAAATGCGTCTTGCAGGGCATCGTGCTGGTAAGGGGGAAAAGGTTGTGGCCGTTTACCCTTGTGGCTGAAGGTCGCCAGTTCGCCAGCCATGGTGAGGAAGAGCCTGTACAGTGCCTCGGGATGGAGCAGGCCCTGGTTGTCCAAATGAACAATCAGCGGTGTGTACCGATTGATGGTTAACAACAGCAGGTAGTCGGCGAACTCGGCGGTATTGATATTATTGCTGTCAGAGATCACGGCCGCCAGTGCCTCGGCGCGGTGTTGCAACATCCCTGAAAGCTCACTCAGAAATGACTTCAGTCGCTCGGATACGGCGACGTCCAGACAACAGGGCACAAAATTCTCGTCCAGAATGATGCTCGAATCTTCGCGCTTCTCGAGTATCCGCGCGAGGGGCAGCACGGCGAAACCGGAAAGATCCTGAGTGTCCAACACCAGCTGCAGGTTGGCTTTTGCTACTTCGACGATATTCTGTTCGCCACTGACCGTCACGTCGTCCAGTACCGTACTTTGTTCAATGGCGTAACGGGCGATCTGGCCAGCCTCTGCGTGCGCGTAGTTCTGGCCACCAGCCCGGTAGAGTGGCAAGGCCAGATAAACCACGGCATTGCGGGTCTTGTCAGCAATATCGATGATGGGCGGCTGTGGATCGCTCTGGGGCACGCTGAAACAGCTGCCATCGGGCAATATACCCCGCGCCCGGGTCACTGCTAATTTGCCCTGCCGCAACAGGTCCTGGTCCAGGCCCAGTTCTGAAAATCCCCAGCCAAAGGCTGAACTCTGCCAATGCAATTCCTGCAGCGTGTGATGATAATACTTGTCCTGCTGCTGGAAGTGCTGAGGATGCAAGAACATCCCTTCAGACCAGACCACTTTATGGCTAGACATCTGAATGGCTTACTCCTGTGTGAATGGTTTGTGGCGCTGTCGCGCGCAGAGAGACGGTGGTGTTTCTTCAGGTCAGTCAACTCCCATCCGCTCTGGCGAGTGCGGTCTCATCATCCCACAGAGCTTGGCCGCTGTGAACCTGAAGTCCTCGCAATTCAAAGGTGCCCCAGGTTTTTAGCTCCGACCCCAGCCCATCATCCAGGTGCGATTCCGGCCAGGCCGAGTGTATCGCGGTGTCGCCTTGATGATCGCAGTAGGTAGTGCCCGACTCAGGACGCGGCTGCAGGCGATCGCCGTAGCGGTGCGCCTTGGCGGTACAGGGTGCCCCACGGCAGCGACTGACACGCTGTGCCAGCCAGGAGACTTGACTTGAAGTAGTCGCTACCGTAGCTTCAGTAAACGTGAAGCGTTTGCTCCACGACTGACCCAAGTTGGGGAGGTGACTGCCGAAAGGTGACTGCCGAGAAGGTGACTGCGCCGGTGAAGGCTTGCACGGAGTGTTGGAATTCGGCCGCAGCAACGGACGTCGGCCAGGTTCGCCAGTTGAACGAAGATGCGTTCCTCGATTGTCCCGATCTGGGTCTATGGGCTGTTGCTGATGGCATGGGCGGCCATTCCTCGGGTGATGTCGCCAGCGATATGCTCTGCACCGCACTTTCCGCACTCCCCCCCGACTGCAATCTGTCGGCTGCAGTGGATTTCATCGACAATTGCGTAGAGCAGGTCAACGAACAGCTACTGGCCATGGCCTCCGAACGCGATGCCGGTGGAGTGATTGGTTGTACCCTGGTAGCACTTGTCGCCAGAGGAGCCCATGCGGTAGTTCTCTGGGCAGGGGACTCCCGTCTTTATCGCCTTCGTGAAGGTCAGCTGGAGCAGCTCACCGATGATCACAGTCTGCTTGAGGAGTCACGCGGGCGCGTCGCCGACACCTCGCAAATAAACAGTAACGTCATTACTCGCGCCGTGGGTGCTGACCAGCAGTTAGTGCTCGAACTGGAGGCCGTGGCTCTCGATGAAGGTGATCGCTTTTTGCTCTGCTCAGACGGCTTGAACCGCGATATCGACGACGCCGGGATCGCGCGCTTGATGGCGCTGGGCATTCCCGCCAGCGCCAGTGCCGGCTTGGTCGCGCAAGCGGTTCGTGCCGGCGGCGGCGATAATATTACCGCACTGGTTGCTGACTACGGTTCGAACGCAGGGGCCAACCCCTGAGCGCCTCCGATACCTTGCGTACCCGGTCTCCGTTACGGCAGTTATCGCGGGACTACTTTGACGGATCTCTGGATCACGTCAGCTACCGGCGGCAACGCAAGCAGCTGATCGACGCCTGGTGCGGGGAGGGTGAAACAGCGGGTGAGGTTGATAGTGCTGCCCAGGCCAGTGCAGCAGGTGCGTTTTCGGGCGGTCAACCGGATGCCCACGCGCTGGTTAACGCCTTTGCCAGCCGAGAAGTTCGAGCGGCGACACGTGGCGACCGCGTGGATTCCGCCACATCCGAGGCGATGTCACTGATTCCCGACTTTTCACAGGTCGGCACGGATGGAGGTTCGACACGCGCGCACGAGGCCGGCGTTTCGGAGAGGGCGGCAGCGAACACCGGGACGGTTCGCCTCCCTGCTGATCCCAGCCTCGACAGCGCCCGAAGCTGGCCACGAATAGCGCTGATCGCAGTTGCACTACTCGCTATGGCCGCGGTTGCATGGGTGTTGTTTTTCTAACGGCTGCTCCCCAAGAATCAATCCCCGTCGTCCTGCTGCCCATCACTGGCGCGCATACCGGTCATCAGCTTGTAGCGCTCCCGCGCGTGTTCATCATCTATCCACTCGTCCAGCAGGCGATCCAGGGGCAGGGTGGACCAACGGATGACATTCTCCAGTGCGTAAGAGACCGGGGAGTGGGGCTCGGTTTCGCGAAAATACCTGGCTATCAGGCGCATACGGGAGACCGCGTCTTCGCGGCTGATGATTGCACCGCTGCCCTCGCGTTGAGGCTTTTGCCCCGGTGCCGCCGGGGCCGCAGCGCTGGCATCTTCAATACTATCTTCCTCCCGATCGTCGCCCGCTTCCTGGGCGGCGCGATGAGCGGCGATTTTATCGCGTCCAAGAAAGCCAATCGCATCCCTGACGGTTTGCAGTGACTCTGCGATCATGCTCGAGGGCGGAGCCTCGGCAGGACACACCGACATGAAGACTGCATCCAGTTTTTGCAACTCCTCCAGCGCACTGGCCAATGCCTCATCCATACCGACAAAGAACAGCGGTCCGGTGCCGGCCGCTGCTTTTTCAACGTCCTCCAGGGTGAAGCCCATAGCATTAATCGACTGCTCCCTCGTTTCCGGGTCAGAGCTTCGGCTGACCTCAAGGGCCCGATTGTACTGATGGCAGCGATACTGACCGTCGGCAGTATCCTCGGTGATCGGTATTTGCAAAATATAGCGCACCAACGGACCCTGCTGACCAGTGCCGTTAAGGCCAGAAAAGCCGGCGAGGCGGTCTTCGAGGCTGTCCGGGTCATCGGGATCGAGTCTCGGGTGCAAGGGCTCCCAGAATTCGGTCACCAACCGCTGGGCCAGGATGAACCCGTCGCGAATCCCCGCCGGCCCCTGGGTGCGGGCCAGGCCCTCGATGAGCAAGGCGCAGACCTCCAGGTCCTTGGCGGTATCCCGAAGAATACTGCTGGCCTCATCGACGACCAGCTGCCACTTGGTGACGTCGCTGAAAAATCCCCTGGCGCCTTCCTGACTCTGTGCCGATTTATCGACCCGCTCCAGTGACATCGCCTCTTCTCTGGCGTCGCGGAGCTTCTGATAGGGTGAGTCAAAGCTGGGGTCCTGGCGCGGGTCGTCACCGCAGGGGTTATCCTCGGCGATGGGGGCCAGCAGACTCTCAATGTCTATCTTCGCTGCCATATCTGGCTTCCTTTGAATGTCCTATTGTAGCCGTGCGGTGGTGCAATCTGCACCCAGTCTGGATGCACCGCCACCGGTCTGCGAACACGATACAAGGCGCGTCACGAGCGCGCAAGCGAAGGTCCCGCGAGCTCATGCGTATAGCAGCAATAATTGGTGTCAGAGTAAATTAAGCGATGTGCTTGCGGAAAACGCTGTCCGGGAGGAGACTTGTTGGCAAGCGAGTTCAAGGTGAACCGTGACAAGAAACACCGTTCTCAACCGGTTTCAACAACGTCAGGAGTAACACGACAATGGCAATTTACATGAAGTTAGGCTCAATCGAGGGCAACGTGACAGAAGAGGGCTACGAGGGCTGGGTTGCCCTGGACAGCTGCGCGTTCTCAGCTCACCGGAATGTCGAGATGACGGTTGGTGCCCAGTCAGACCGCTCTCGCAGCACCCCGCAACTGACCGCTATCTCCGCTTCCAAAGCCAGTGATATGGCCAGCGAAGGGTTGTTCAGGGCGTCCATCACCAAAACCGCCGGGGAGAAATGCGAGATTGTTTTCGTGACCTCAGTGGGCGATAACACGGTAGATGCGACTCAGAAGATGAAGTTGGAAGATGTCATTGTCAGTTCATACCAACAAAGCGCCTCCGGAGAAGGCGATGCTTACGAGTCTCTGGAGCTGACCTACTCGAAGATCGACGTGGAGTTCACGTCCCGTGACAAGACAGGCGGCGGCGACAAGCCCAAGCACGTGATCTACGATCTGGCAACCGGCAAGGGCAGTTAGTCCGCTGCACCGGAGAGCGGAACCGGGAGGATTCCCGTTGGAATCCTCCCGATACGCTGTAAGCAGAGGAGTTTTTTGCTGTTGGTAGATCATGCTGATCTGCGACAGCCAGGCAACGAGGTGTTCGAATGGGAGCCAATAACAGGATACTGCAATTTGAATCCCCGCTGGGAGATGAGCGCTGCAGCCCCGTTTGCCTGAAGGGTACCGAACGTCTCAACGAGTTGTTCAGTTTCGAGTTAACGCTGGTTGCCGGGGATGACCCGATTGAACCCGAGGAACTGCTGGGTGAAGAGGTAGTGATTACCGTTAGCAGCGGTGATCTGGTACGCAATTTCTGCGGTATCGTCAGCCAGTTCAGGGAAGTCGACCCCACCGGTGACGACACCTTCGAATACATCGCCGACGTCGTGCCGCAGATGTGGTTGCTGGGATTAAATTCCCACAACCGGATTTTTGAAGCAATGGATGCACTGGCGATCGTGGAGCAGGTGGTGAAGGACAGTTGTGGCATGTCGGTGCAGCGAGCGGCGAGGAAATCCTGCACGGTGCGGGAGACCTGTTGCCAGTTTAATGAGACCGACCTGGCCTTTGTGCAAAGGTTGCTGGCTGAGGAAGGCATCGCCTACGGCTTCGAGCACGGTAAGAGCAAAGCCACCCTGATACTCGCCGACAGTCTGGACGGCCTGCCGGATTGCTCGCCGGGTGAATATCCCTACAAGGAGCGAGAGGAGGGCGAGTGGAAGAGCCGAGTCTCGCGTTTCAAGCGCGCCGGCCGTCTATGCACCAGCAAACTGTCCAGCACGGACTACGGCGAGTATGCATCTGCCCGGCCGGTCGCAGTGGAGAGTACGCTGAGTCCCGCGAGACCAAATTCTCGCCAGGGTGAAATGACTCTCCACGGCCGTCACGATTTCGAGGACGCGGGCGGTGAGCGGCGTTTGAAACAGGGAACCTGCTCGAGCCAGGTCAAGCGCTGGCTCAACGGCCTGGAGTCAGCCGGATCGCAGTTTACCGGGGTCAGTGGGGCTGCCACTTTCACGGCTGGTCACAAGTTTGAGCTCAGCGATGCGCCGGTGGTCGCCAATAAGGAGACACAGTTCCTCCTGATGGCCGTGACCCACCACGCTGTAGATGGCTACGATGAAAAAACGTTTTATAAGAACAGCTTTGTATGCACGGCCTGCAGCAACAGCACCGCTTTCACGCCGGCGATTATTCCCGAGCGCCCCAGAATGTGGGGCCCCCAAACTGCCCAGGTCATTGAGGTTGAAAACCCGGAGGCCCCGACTGCCCATGCGCGGGTCAAGGTACTGTATCCCTGGGACAGTGAACAGACCAGTTGCTGGGCCCGGGTCGCCCAGCTTTATGCGGGCAACAAATGGGGTGGTTTTTTTGTGCCGGATGTAGGCCAGGAAGTGCTGGTCGAGTGCATCAATGGTGACCCTGACCGGCCGGTAGTGGTGGGCGCAGTGTACAACGACGAAAACCCGGTTCCGCCCTACAACAAGTGGCAGAGCGGCATCAGGACGCGCAGTGGCGACTACAATGAACTGCGTTTCGATGACAACCCCGGCGCAGAAGAGGTCTATTTCCAGGCCGGTCGAGATCATAAGTTTCTGATTCAAAACGACGAGTCAGGAGAGGTGCTAAACGATCAGACTCTCGAGATTGGCGGTCAGCAGAAGATTTCTGTGCGCGGCGACATTGATCAGGACAGCGATCAATCCATCAAGATCAAGGCGGGCATGAGCCTGGAAATCGAGGCCGGCGCAAGTATTACCCTGAAAGTCGGTGGCAGCAAGATCAAAATGGACCCCGCGAGCATTACTATCGAGAGCACCCTGGTCAAGGTCAAAAGCAACGCGAATACCGAAGTGTCCAGTACCGGGATACTTAAACTCCAGGGTTCCTTAACCACAATTAATTAGTCATCTGCGGTGGGCCACCGACCGCAGCACCAGGAGTAATCACTATGGCACTGTTCATGAAACTGCCCTTTGCAGAGGGCGAGGCCAGGCAGGCGAAGCACGAAGGGTGGGTGAAGCTGGACTTACTGCAGTTTGAAATCGATCGTAGCATCGCCATGGAGAAGGGTAACCTCAAGGCCAAGGCCGGGGGTGTGCCCCGTTTCAGCGAGATTACCATAGCCAAGGATCTGGATATGACCAGCACGGCGCTGTTGCGGCATCTGGTGGGCTATGACGGCGGTCAGGATATCGAGATACACCTGGTGAAGGGCACGCAAAAGAGTAGCGAGGCGACGGTAAAGTATATCCTTAAGGATGCTCTATTCACGCATTACTCGGTCACCTGTTCCGGAGAGATCCCCTACGAAACACTGAAAATCGTCTACACCGGGATCGAAATGAAGTTTTATTCCTACGATGCATCGGACCGGAATGTCTCTTCCGACAATTGGGTTCATCAACTCGCCGAGAGTTGAGCCGGGTTATCTTTGCGCCAGTTCGGCAAGCTTGCACTACTCGCAGCCCTTGTGACTCTATGGAGCTGTGCCCCCGCCAGCCCCATCGATAGTATCTCAAGCCAGGGTTTTCATAAGTCGGTGGAGCAGGGCGCGACCTTTCAGCACCTGGTTCTCAGCCGACCTGGCCGGGGCGCACGGCTTCATGTTTACCTGGAGGGCGACGGCCGACCCTGGCTCAGTCCCGGCCGCATTGCGCTGGATCCCACCGGTTCTCGCCTACTGATGCTGGAGTTGGCGGCCATGGATGACGCGCCGGTGCTCTATGTGGGTCGGCCCTGCTATTTTCAACCACCGGACCCCCAATGCTCGCCGGCCTGGTGGACATTTCTGCGCTACGCCGAGCCGGTGGTCGAAAGTCTGGCCGCGGTAATTGATCGGCACGCGCAGGACTACGACAGGGTGGCCTTGTTCGGGCACAGTGGTGGAGGCACCTTGGCCATGTTGTTGGCCGGGCGGTTGGCCCCCGCCACGGTGGATATTCTCGCGACGATAGCGGCCAATCTTGATACCAGCGCCTGGACCGATGCCCACGGCTACACGGCGCTGTACGGCTCGCTTAACCCGGCGAACCAGCCACCACTGCCGGCCGCAGTGCGACAAGTTCATTTGCTCGGGGCCGAGGACGTCAATATCACCCAAGCAATGATCGCGCCGGTTATTGCCGCGCAACCAGAGGCAGAACTGCGGCTACTGCCGGGCTATGACCACCGCTGTTGCTGGCAACAGTACTGGCCGGGGCTACTGGGTGAACTGGCGATGGTTGGGAGGCTGGCTGAGAAGCCCGTCTCCGGTAATCGGCAGGAAGCCGGCGAGGACAGTCCTCAGCATGTTGGCCGCTAAAGCGCCAGGCGCAGTCCGACCGTGAAGGCCTGGCTGTCAACAGCATCGAGACCCAGCAAGGTATCGTAGTTAAAAAACAGCTGGGTACCATGGGTGAAGACGAAGTTGACCCCCAGACTCAGCCGGAAGAAGTCTTCATCGCCCGGTTCGGTGGTGAAGGCCAGCGTGTTTTCCGGGTCGTCCTTAAAGGGGTCGAAAACGTAACGGGCAAAAATATCCCGGGCGTCATCCTCGAACTCATGGTGCCAGTTGATACTGCCGTAGGGCACCATCACGCCGAAACCGCGGTTGAAGTTGAATGCCGCCTGTATCCCGACCACCGATTGCAGGGACTCTATCTCCTGATCATCGAGTTCCATTGCCAGTTCGCCACCGGACTCTGCGTAGCCGTCGATGTCCGCGTCGATGCCGCGCGCCTGGGCACTGAACGTGATGTTGCTGTTTTCTATGTTCAGGTTGTAACCCACACCCAGTGTCCAGGCGATGCTGTCACCCTCGGTCTCGCTGGTGATCCGTTGATTGATGTCCGGGCCGCCGCTGTTGTTGGCGTAGTTGACGTTACGGAACATGTCGTAATCGTAGTCGCCATAGACGACCGAGCCCTCGATAAACAGGTTTTCGGCGAACCAGGTACCGTAGGCCATGTAATTCCAGCCCTCGGTCTCGTTCTCACCATAATTACGCTTAAACTCCAGATCGGACTCTATGTAGCCAACGCCGATTCCCAATACAAGGGAACTGCCAAACCGGTAGTCGAGTCCGGCGGTCACGCCATAGGCATCAAAGTCAAAGGCATTCTCCACGCCGTTGGCAAGGTTGACATCCTGTTTGTCGCCATTACCGTATACGCCGGATATAAAGGCACCAAGACGACTGAAGTCGCTGTCGCCTGCCGCACCACCGGCCCAGTCCTCGCCGGAAAAGTGGATACCCGCCACTGGCAGCGTACTGGTGCCCGTGCGCAGGTACTGCAGACGGCTTGCCAGACTGGCAAGCTGATCCTGCGCGGTGTCGGTCAGGCCCGCGCCCATGGTTTCGGTTTCCTCCGGGCCCACGCGTTGCAAGGCGTCCTGAAGTTCTTCCTCAGACAGGCCGAGGGAGAAATCGGTGCCGCCGGTGCCGGTGATGTCGTTGCCGGTCTGGACCAATTCCCGACAGCGTTCAAACAGCAGCCTGCTGTTGCCGGTGAGCGATTCGTTGATGGGTATCATTTTGCCACAGGCGGTTTGCACGGCATCCCCGGAGGACTGCTGCAGATTATTGTCGCCCAGGCTGCCCAGTGGGGTTCTCGCGTCGGTGGATATTTCTTGCGCCAGTGACGGTGCGACCCCCTGCAGGAACAAGACGGCCAACCCGAACCGGGCTGACTGCAGAAGACGGTCTCGGCCGCCGCACCGATAGACGGCTTGTGGGGATAATGAGGTGACTGTTCCTGGACGCCGCATGACGGTGGTACCTCGCTGAACGCTGGTTCTGGGATCAGGCGGGCCCACGTGCGTCCTGGGCTCACCGCTGAGACTCTGCTTATTAAAGCATAGTTTCACCGGTTGCGAGCATAAAGTGCCCTGCAGCGGGCTTGGCCTTCCCGATTATTACTCCAGCGAGTCCAGCAGGGCCTCGGCCTCCGCGCGCTCAGGAAACTCGTCATGCTGCTCTAACAGACGCTCGAGATTACGTTTAGCCAGCGCGCTGTTACCGAGCGCCTTATCGATCATGGCGGCATGGTAGAGCATGGACGGCTGCCCGGGGGCGCCCTCCAATGCGCGCCGGATGCTGCGCTGGGCGGCCTTGAAATCCTCGTTATAAAACTCAGCCATCGCCAGCGTGTCCAGGGCGGCGGCGCTGTCGGGTGCAACTTGGAGTGCCCGGCGGGCGTATTCCACTGACGTCTCAGGGTCCGACTGCCGAACTTCCCAGGCCAGGTTATTGAGCGCAGCAAAGTTGTTCGGATCTGCGTCCAGTACCCGTTTATATTCAACCAGGGAATCGGCAGTGCTGCCTCGTTGTCCAAGCGCCATACCCAATGCGAGTCTCACCGCGCCATCGTCCGGGTTGTCCTTGAGCCACGCCTGCATGAGCGTGACGCCTGCATCGGTATTTCCCGCCGCATCCTCATAGCCGGCGAGTATCAGCAGGTTTTTCTGGCTGGATGTCTGACTATAGGCCTGCCGCGCGAACGAGACCGCTGCGTCCGGTTGTTGTTGGCGAGCCGCGTTTTGGGCTTGTATCTGCAGTACGCTGTTATCCTCGGGTGCATTCTCCAGCAGCCACTGCAATTGTTCCTCAAACGCGGCATTGTTGTCTTCGAGCAGTTCCAGTCGGGCCAGGGCAATGCGGGCAGGAAAATAATTTTCGTCCAGTTGAAGCGAGCTCTGCAGGTCCTGACGGGCGCGATTGAGGTCTCCGGTGCCGATGGCTGCCTGTGCCATCAAATGCCGCGTTGCGGCAGTATCGGGCGTTGTCTCAAGCAGCTCTTCCAGGGTGCGCCGCGCTTCCAGCGGGTTCTTTTCTGCCAACTGGGATAGAGCAAGAACACGCAGCACCTCGGGCGATCGCTGCTGAACCGCCTCCAGGGTAGAAAACAGCGGGGCGACTTGCGCCGCCTTGCCCTGGCTCAGGTAATACCGGGCCAGCATCAGTTTTGGCTCTAGGGCCTCGGGTTGGGCCTCGGTCGCTTTGATCAGCCAGCCAACCATGGCCTCTTCGTTCTGGGCCCTGGCCTCCAGTTTTGCCAACTGGACCACCGCCGGCATGGAATCGGGATGCTCGGCAATAACGGCCTGGTAGTAGCCGCGAGCTGCATCCAGGTCGTCCTTCTCCAAAGCCAGCAGTGCCAGATTGTGATTGGCACCGATATCGCCTTTGTCAATACGCAGTGCGGTGGCGAATGATTCCCGCGCCTCCGCTTCAAGTCCAGCCTGCAGGTATACACGGCCAAGCAGATTGTGGGGTGTCACAGATACCGGGTTGCGGCCGGCGTAAGCCCTGGCAGCGGCAATGGCCTCGTCATACTCTCCTTTGCGCAGGTGGTTCAGTACCAGCAGTATGTCCGCCTGCTGAAACTCCGGGTCGAGTTCGAGTGCCGTTTCAATATGTTGTATCGCCTCATCACTGTCCCCGGTGATCAGCAGCCCGGCTCCGAGCCGGACTTGCGCCTGGGCGGAATCGGGCTGCAGTTCTGCGAGGCGGCTGAGCATGGTGATACCTTGATCAGTCTTGCCGTCGCGGATTAGTGCATTGGCCATCAGGTTGAGTGCGCCAATATCATTCGGGTTGCTGTCGAGCACCGGCGATATCAGTGATTGGACATCGCGATAGTCGCCGTCTTGCAAGCGCAGGGTGGCAAGCAGTTTGCGTCCTGCCACATTGTTGGGGGCCACCCCGACAAAGCGCTCGGCGAAGGACCCTGCCAGCTCGTCATTGCCCTCGGTCAAGTGAGCGCTGGCGAGGTAATAAAGCACCATCGGAAACTGGCGAAATGCGGGTTCTGCCTGGGTCAGAGATGATATGGCATCGGGGTAGTCCTCAGCCTCGAATAATACCAAGCCGTTGACATAATTGCTGGCTGGGTTGCGGGGGGCCATCTTCATCAGGCTCTCAGCATCCGATGCTGCTGTTTCAAAGTCACCCTTTGTCATCGCGACCAATGAGCGTCGCAGACGGGCCTGGAAATTTTCCGGCTGAATACTGAGCGTCTTGTTATAGGCCTCCAGCGCAGCTGTTGTGTCGCCCTCATTCAGTTTTATGTCGCCCAGCAGGTGCCAGGCGGGCGCACTTTCTGGGTCCGCTTTCAGTGCTCTTTCGAGAATGGCTTCTGCTTGCCCCAAATTGCGCTGGCTGGCACTGACCCGGGCCGCTCCGATCATGACGGCGGTGGAGTCCGGCGCGGCCGCTTCAGCCTCGGCAATCAACTCCGCCGCAGCGTCGGTTTCTCCCTGGGCCAGTTCTGACACTGACTGCACTGTAAGAACCTCGGCCCTGGCTGCCGGGGACAGGCCCTCCAGGCTCAGTTCCCGTATCTGGGCAAATTTGCGCTCCGCGAGCAGTGCCTTGGCGAGCGCCGGGGTGACCTGTTCTTCAGACCAGCCCAGATCCCTGGCCGCCCGGAGTTCTTTCTCTGCTGCAGCGGTGGCGCCCGCGCGCAATTGCAGCTCGCCGAGCATAAATCGGGCCTCCCCGGAGCTGTTGTCTTTTTGCACCGCGTTCTTCAGCTCAATAATGGCAGCTTCGTAATTGGAGTTGGCCAGGTGGTCACGGGCCTGCTGCAGATGCTCGGCGCTTGTTTGGCTGTCGCCACAGGCGCCCAGAGTCAGTAGTGAAGCCAGGGTCAGAGTGCTGAGAAAATTTTTCATGTCAGTTTCCAGTGGCGAGGAACCCAGTGCCCGATCCGATGCGGTCGAGCTCCAGCAGCGCGTTGCGTAAGAGCAGACCGGTGCGATGGTGCCCAGAACCGGATCAGCTCCTGTGCACACGACCCGGCCTGTTTCGGGCCCTTGTGTCGGTACTCATTATAGTGCAACCCGTCGAGGCCTGTTGGCCGCGCCGCGACCAAAACACTAGCAAAAACTGCAGCACAGTGCATCAATACCGGTGCCGGTTTGGGCACCGCCGTGAGTTGGGTCGCAAGTTTTACGGTTATATTGCTGAAATAACCACAGCGCCACGGGTTTTGTCGTCTTCCTCGGTTCGCGACGCCCTGTTGCAGTGCGCCTGCTGATCTCATTTGTACCGAATTCGTTGGCACTTTTCCCCGCAGGGCCAGCGGCGCTGACCCGAGCCGCGGCAGCGCTTGCGGGGTTTCCCGCTTGCGCGTAGAGTCTAAAGCATTGGTCAATCACACTTGTATGGGAGACAGCTTCATGCCGCAGACGCCATCCGATGTCTTTTCCCGACTGCCGGCCTGCCGGGTGCTGCCGGTCATCACCCCCGGGGAGGTTGACGAAACGCTGGAGTTGATCGCAGCGCTTTATCGCGGGAGGTATGCGCGGCATCGAAATCACGCTGCGCAGTGACACTGCGCTGGATTGTGTGCGCGCAGTGCGTCAGCGTTACGACGACGTGCTGGTGGCAGTGGGTACGGTGACTGGCCCAACCGGCGTGACCCAGGCTGCCGATGCGGGTGCCCAACTGCTGGTGAGTCCGGGTCTGACGTCTGAGCTGCTGCAGGCTGCTGAAGGGTCCGGTGTGCCGTTGCTTCCGGGGATCGCCTCGGCCTCGGAAATCATGCTCGGGATGGCGCACAAGCTGCGCCACTTCAAGTTTTTCCCCGCGGCTGCAGCGGGCGGGATTCCTCTGCTGCGGGCTTTTGGCGGGCCTTTCCCCGGGATCAAATTCTGCCCCACGGGGGGGCTCAACGCGGACAACTTCCATGACTACCTGGCCTTGCCTAATGTTATTTGTTGCGGTGGATCATGGATGGTCGCCGATGATTTGGTGCACAATAAATCCTGGCGAGAGATCGAGCGTCTGGCGGGGCAGGCCATCACCCCTGCCTAGCCTGCTGAACCTTTAGCCTTTGACGCAGCCTTTGACGCAGCCGTTGACGCAGCTGTCATCGCACCCGGCACAGGACCGGGTCCGGATACGACCCGACCCGGCTTTGATATGACTCGCTCCCTGGCTCAGGGGGCACTATAAAGGAGACACAGTAATATGGTCAGTACAACGCCAACCCGTGTGGGTATTATGGGGTTCGGTCAGGTGGGCCGGCAGATATACGATCTCGCTGCCAACAGCGACGATATAGTAGTGACGGCAATCGCCGATATTGGCCAACCGGACATACTGCACTATCTGCTGTGTTCCGAAGTCGATGAGCCGGATCGGTACCAATTGCAGGGTAATTTCCTTGTGAACGACCGCTTCAAGACCCGGGTAGCACCCATAGACCGACCGGCAGAGATGCCCTGGGACATGTTTGGCGTAGACGTCGTCATTGACGCTACGGGTAAATACCGTAGTGGTGTCGATATGGGGGATCATCTGGGTAGCGGCGCACCGCGGGTATTGTTGCGTACCCTGCCCATTGATGACATCGACCGGATCGTGATGCCCGGCATCAATGAGGCGAGCATACAGGCCAGTGATCGAATGATTTCGGCGGGCTCTGCCACCACAACGGCACTGTGTCTTTTGCTTAAAATACTGGGGTCGCGCTTTGATATCGAGTGCGGCAACATGACCAGCATCCATTCTTACACCAGCGACCAGGCTCTGCAGGACTATGCCGGCAGTGATTTCCGCCGCAGCCGCTCCGCCGCGACTAACATTATTCCCAACCAGCACGATGCCGGGCAGTGGATAGGCCGTGTGCTTCCGGAGTTTGAGGGCAAGTTTTTGACGTCCGCGCTCAACGTGCCGATTCATCAGGGCTGCCTGCTGGATACCACGCTGGTGATCAACGACGAAAACATCTCCGCGGAGGCCGTGAATCAGGCCGTGATCGATAGCGTCACCGATTTCCCGGGTATTGTCGATGTGGTGGCGGACCCGATCGTCTCTTCTGATGTGATCGGCAGCTCCCTGTCGCTGTTGTTCGATCTGAAGGGGACACTCAAGGCCGGTGAGCAGACGCTGAAAACTTTGTGTTGGTACGAACACCGGGGGCATGCTGCCCGTTTGCTTGACGTGGTGCGCCTTTATGCCCGTCTGGATAATGCACAGGAGGCCGCGTAATGAAGATTGCTATCAATGGCTTCGGTCGCATCGGCCGCTCGGTGTTTCGCATTCTGGAGGACGTGCCAGGTGTGGACGTGGTTGCGGTCAACGACCTGTTCGACCCCGACGCCCTGCGCTACCTGCTCAATTACGATACGGTGATGGGCCCCTTCGGCAGGAGTCTGGCTTTAGAAGACGGCCATTTTGTCACCCCCAAAGGGCGCGTGCGTTTGCTGGCTCAGCGCAACCCGGCAGAATTACCCTGGGGCGAAATGGGTATTGACGCAGTGGTTGAGGCGACTGGCGTCTTCCGCACGCGAGAACAACTGCAGGCGCACCTGGACGCCGGTGC
This sequence comes from uncultured Gammaproteobacteria bacterium, assembly GCA_963840725.1. GTDB lineage: Bacteria > Pseudomonadota > Gammaproteobacteria > Pseudomonadales > Halieaceae > CAVWDU01. The sequence goes on from CAWIZY010000009.1 coordinate 618,697, forward strand.
CAAGCGGGTGGTACTGACGGTTCCCGCCAAAGACGCCATTGATTACACGGTGGTACTGGGCGTCAACGATGAGGGGCTGATGCCGGAACACCGGGTGGTCTCAAACGCGAGCTGCACGACCAACTGCCTGGCGCCGATGGCGAAAGTCCTGCACAGTGAGTTTGGTATCATCGAGGGTGTTATAGACACGGTGCATGCTTATACCAATGATCAGCGGTTGGCGGATGTGCCGCATTCCGACTGGCGGCGCAGCCGAGCGGCGGCGGCCAATATTATCCCCACCTCCACCGGGGCCGCGAAAGCAGTCGGCGTGGTACTACCAGAGCTTGAGGGCAAGCTCCACGGTATGGCAGCGCGAGTGCCGGTGCCGGACGGCTCGGTGGTCGATCTTTTTGTTAAGCTGGGCCAGTCGGTGACCGTGCAGAACGTGCACGACGTGGTGCGCGAGGCGTCCCAGACCGACGCGCTCCAGGGTATCTTGCAGTTCACCGACCGGCCAGTGGTGTCGTCGGACATTATCGGCAATTCCCACTCATCGATCTACGATGCGGGCTTTACCGGTGTTACCGGCGGTGGGCGTTACCTGCGGGTGCTGAACTGGTACGACAATGAGTGGGGTTATTCCTGCCGGGTTGTCAATCTTCTGCAGCGGTTCGGCAGCTGGTAATGCTGACATGAAGCGTGAGTCCAGTAGCGCAGAGGCCGGCAGTACGCCGACGGAGAGCGTCGCGGTGAACTACAGCACCCTGCGCGGCAACGTCAGTTTTTTGGGCACCCTGCTGGGTGAGACGATTGCCGCCGCCGAGGGCGATGATTTTCTCGCTCTGGTGGAGCGGATCAGGGTGCTGTCCAAGTCGGCCCGCACCGGTGACGACCTGGCGCATGAGCAATTGCTCTCGTTGCTGCGCAACCTCGACAATGACCAGTTGCTGCCGGTTGCCCGCGCGTTCTCGCAGTTTCTCAATCTCGCTAACATCGCAGAGCAGCATCACCGGGAATCCCGGGAGATGGACGGGCAGTTTTCGGCTTCGCGGATGCTGGACGCCGCAATGCAGGATTTGCTGGACAGTGGTCAGGACAGTCAGACTGTGGTGGCTGCGGTACGGGGCTTGAACATAGAGCTGGTGCTGACTGCGCACCCCACAGAAATCATGCGGCGTACGCTGATTCACAAGCACAGCGAAATCGGCCGCTGCCTGGCCGAAATGGAACTGACCGGTTACACCGACCGCGAGCGAGCGCGGCTTCAACAGCGACTGCGCGAATTGGTGGCACAGATATGGTACGGCGATGACTTTCGTCTCGAGCGTCCCTCCCCCGTTGACGAGGCGAAGTGGGGTTTTGCCGTGGTTGAAGATTCGCTCTGGCAGGCCTTGCCAGAGTTTCTGCGCCGTCTTGACGATACCCTCGAACGCCACTGTGGTGAGCGCCTGCCACTTGATATTGCACCGGTGAGCTTTGCCTCCTGGATGGGCGGCGATCGTGATGGCAACCCGAACGTGACGGCAACCGTGACCCGTGAAGTGCTGCTGCTGAGCCGGTGGCAGGCCCTGCATCTCTACCTGGGGGACATCAACCAACTGGTGGAGGAGTTATCGATGACCCGCTGCAGTGCAGAGCTGCGGCAACTGGCGGGGGAGGCGCACGAACCCTACCGCGAAGTACTGCGGGGACTGCGTCATTTATTGCGCTGCAGTCTGGAGGCGCTGGAGGAACGGCTTCGGGGTGAGTTACCCGACCCAGACGCCAGACTGCTCACTGACGTTGAGCAACTTTGGGAGCCGTTAAAGGTTTGTTATCAGTCACTGCTCGCCTGTGGCATGGATATGATTGCCAACCGCTCCCTGTTGGATTTACTGCGCAGGGTGCGGTGTTTTGGCCTGCATCTGGTCAAGCACGACGTGCGCCAGGAAAGTGACCGACATACGGCGGCCCTGTCCGAGATCACCCGTTATCTGGGCCTGGGGGATTACGCCGACTGGACCGAGGCGACCCGACAGAGTTTCCTGCTGGCAGAACTGGCCAGCCGGCGGCCATTGCTGCCGGCTCGCTGGTTACCGTCCGCGGAGACCCGGGAGGTTCTGGACACCTGCGCAGTGGTGGCAGAACAGCCTGCGGAGGCGCTGGGTGCCTATGTGATCTCCATGGCTCGGGAGGCATCGGATGTATTGGCTGTGCACCTGCTGTTGAAAGAAGCTGGCTGTACTCATCCGCTGCCGGTGGCACCGCTGTTCGAGACCCTGGACGATCTCTCCCGGGCGCGTTCCGTGATCGCTGAGTTGCTGGAGCAGAATTGGTTTCGCGGTCAGGTCAACGGTGAATTGATGGTGATGATCGGTTATTCCGACTCCGCCAAGGATGCCGGGGTGCTCTCGGCGGCCTGGGCACAATATCGCGCCCAGGAGGAGCTGTTGGCATTGTGCGGGGAATACCAGATTCGGCTGACCCTGTTCCACGGCCGTGGTGGCACTATAGGTCGCGGCGGCGCCCCGGCCCATGCAGCGCTGCTGTCCCAGCCGCCCGGATCGCTGGACAATGGTCTGCGGGTGACGGAGCAAGGAGAGATGATCCGGACCAAGTTGGGCTGGAGCTCCCTGGCAGTGAAGACACTGGCGCTTTACGCCAGTGCTATTTGCCGCGCCAACCTCATGACACCCCCCGATCCCAAGCCGGAATGGCGAGAGATGATGACGGAGCTCAGCGAGGAGTCCTGCAAGGCCTACCGGGCTGTCGTGCGCGACGAGCCTGACTTCGTCCCCTATTTTCGCTGCGCCACGCCGGAGCAGGAACTGGCCGGTTTGCCGCTCGGCTCCCGCCCGGCCCGTCGCAATACGGGCGGAGGTATTGAAAGTCTGCGGGCTATTCCCTGGATATTTGCCTGGTCACAGAACCGGTTGATGCTCCCCGCCTGGCTGGGGGCGGGCCAGGCTCTGGCTGTCGCGCTGGGTCGTGGGCAGCGAGACAGATTGCTGGCCATGGCCGAGGTGTGGCCGTTTTTCTCCACTCGGCTGGCCATGCTGGAGATGGTCTTCGCCAAGGCAGATGGCAGTTTGTCGGCCTATTATGACGAGCGCCTGGTGCCCGATGCGCTGAAGCCCATAGGGGAGGCCTTGCGTGGCCAACTGGCCAGCGACGCGGCCACGGTACTGTCCATTGCCGGTGAGGAGCAGCTTTTGCAAGCCGAACCGTGGATCCGGGAGTCCATTGGCTTGCGCAATATTTATACCGATCCGCTCAATGTGCTGCAGGCGGAGCTGCTGCACCGTCAACGGCAGAAGCCCCAGCCGGAGCTGGAGAGGGCGATTATGGTCACTATCGCCGGCATAGCGGCCGGGATGCGTAACACTGGCTGAGTCGGGCCCGGATATTTTTCGCACTGTCGTGCCAATCTCCGCGGATTGTATTAGTATTCGCCCCACGTCCGGGGCCTGCAACTTTTCGTCCCGGTTCAAACAGCTTCTACACACAAGGTGTTGTGTCTCATGCAAAAACTAATCACTGCCTCCCTGTTAATGTTTGTACTCGCCGCCGCCGGGCAGGTGGCACGCGCAGATGAGTTCACCGATGCGGTAGACTCGTTCCGCCGCGCCCCCGGTGCGGCCGAGTACTTCCCGTCCGCTTACGGATACGCGATTTTCCCCACCATCGGCAAGGGCGGGATTTTCTACGTAGGTGGCGCCTATGGCACTGGTCGTGTGTATGCCCTGGGCCAGTACGTTGGTGATACCAGCGTGACTCAACTGACGGTTGGTTTTCAACTGGGCGGGCAAGCCTACAGCCAGATCGTGTTTTTCCAGGACCAGCGCGCGCTGGAAGAATTCACCAGTGGCAACTTTGAATTCGGTGCCCAGGCCAGCGCGGTCGCTCTGACTGCCGGTGTGTCCGCCGAGGCCAATACGGGCGGCGGTGTGGGTGCGGGCGCCAGTGGTGGTCGCAACGACGCAGTGACCACGCATGGCGGCTATCGCAAGGGCATGGCTATATTCACTATCGCGCGTGGCGGGCTGATGTACGAGGCCACTGTTGGTGGCCAGAAGTTCACCTACGCGCCCGCAGCAGCCGTCAGTACGTACTGAAGCGTCTGTTCGGCACCCGCGCCAACCAGGATGACATGCCAGGCGCGGGGGCCGTGGGCACCCTTTACCAACTGTAACTCCACGTCGGCGGTACTCGATGGCCCTGAAATCATGTGGATTCCCCTTGGTGGCCCCAGTCGCTCCATGTCCGTGTCTATTCTGTCGCAGGCCTGTTCCAGCGTAGTAACCAGGTCGGCCTGGTCCACCAGTACCAGGTGTGCCTCGGGCAGCAGTTTGTTGTTCGCGGGGTCCTCGCGACCGCTGTAGAGTATGATCGATCCTGTTTCTGCGATGGCCAGTCGCGCATAACTCAATGCTGCGGCATCGCCGTCCTCTGCAGCGCCAAAACGCGGTAGCAGACGCGCGTCGCGCCAGGGCAGGGCGGCGAGGCGAGGGTCGGCTCCGGCGACCAGCCGCTGGGTGCGAAAGTGCTCCCGCAGATAACGGGCGACCGCCATCACCGCGGCAGTTTTGTCTGTGGCCGCATCGATACTGCCCTGATTGTTTAATACATTGAGCAAAAACGACTGTGCCGGCCCGGTGCCGGGCAAGCGCGCGCTGGGTGCCTCGCCCAATGCGGTCAGCTCGCGGCTGCGCTGTGCATCATTATCCGGACTATCCGGGGGTTCGCTATTGGCCTGCCGGATTCGGGCCAGTATTTCAGCGCGTCCGTGTTCGCTCACCGATACTCCTGCCGTTTGCTGTACTGTTGCATAAAGGTGGACTCTTGGGGTGCCGGAAAGTCCCGGTACTGCGTCCATCCCGCAGCCAGGGGCAGAGTTTTCAAGGCGCCTGCTGAGCGCCCCAGTCGGTACAAGACAGGGATCAACCAGCCAGTCAGGCGCCGGTATAGCCAGGGATGACGGGCCAGTGCCCCATGCACTCGGATGCCCAACCGCCAGCGACCGGAAGAGAGTTTGCGGGTGGTTTCTTCGTGGCGGAGCTCGCGCAGCAGATCCGGTAGCGGAATAACCGCGGGGCAGACCTCCTCGCAACGGCCACAGGTGGTGCAGGCATTGGGAAGAGCCGCGCTGTCTTCCAGCGAGGTAAGCAGCGGCGTCAGCACCGAACCCATCGGGCCCTGGTAGACCGATCCGTAGCTGTGGCCGCCGACCCCGATATAGATGGGGCAGTGGTTGAGGCAGGCACCGCAACGTATGCATTGCAGCATCTCCCGGTAGCTGCTGGCGAGGATGTCTGTGCGCCGGTTGTCCAGCAGTACCAGATGCGTTTCCACAGGTCCATCGCTGTCCTCCACACGTCGTGGGCCAGAATAGAAGCTGGTGTAGCTGGTGATCGGTTGGCCGGTGGCTGAGCGCACCAACAGTCGCAGCATGGCCATGGCGTCCCGGGTCCGGGGCAGGATGCGGTCCACGCTGGTGCAGATGATCAATACCTTTGGCAGATTGGCGCAAAGATCCCCATTGCCCTCGTTAGTGACCAGCATGCTATAGCCATTTTCCGCGATTAGCGCGTTGGCCCCAATGATGCCCACATCGGCAGCCAGGAACTGTTTTCGCAGTACCTGCCGCGCTTCTGCGACGACGGATTCGACGCTGTCGAGGTCACGCTGTCCCAGATCGTGCTTGTCCAGGAACAGTTCGCGAATCTCCGCAAAGTTCTTGTGCAGGGCGGGCCCGACGATGTGACTTGGCGTCTCTCCGGCCTGCTGGATAATGTACTCCCCCAGATCGGTCTCCAACACCTGCAGCCCGGCGCGCAGAAGGTGTTGGTTGAGGCCGGTCTCCTCGGTGATCATCGACTTGCCCTTGGCTATCTTGCGAGCGTGATGCCGCTGGCAGATGCCCAGGACCAGGTTGTTAAGTTGCTCACCATCCGCGGCGAAATGCACCGTATTGCCATTGGCTACGGCCGCCTGCTCGAAAGTCTCAAGATAATGGCCAAGGTTATCCAGACTGTGTTGACGGACCGCTTTGACATGCTGGCGCAGGGCGTCGTAGTCGTCGGGCGTAGCGCCGAACTCGTCTACTGCCGCTTGTCTGGCCAGTGGCGACCATTTGCCAATCTGCCTGCGACGGGCCACTTTGTCCTGCGCTGCCAACGCTTCCCCTGCGTTGTGCAAGAACTGCCGTGTATCGGTGGTCATCGCTTATGGCTCCGGCGCTCACCTTCACCGATCGCGGGCCCCTCGATGTCTCCCGTCAGCAATTCCGCAACGTGTCGCACCTCGATCTTACTGCCCAGCCGGTGGGCACGCCCGGCGATATTCATCAGGCAACCCAGGTCGCCTCCGGTAAGCATTGTTGCGCCAGTGGCCAAAGCACTGTCGAGTTTGTCGGATACCATCTGATTGGAAATTGCTGGCATTTTGGCACAGAAAGTCCCGCCAAAACCGCAGCAGACCTCGGTCTGCTCCAGCTCCGTCACTTCCAATTCGCACAGTTCCCGCAGGAGTGCACGCGGTTGCTCTTTAACACCCAGCTCGCGCAGTCCGGCACAACTGTCGTGGTAGGTCACTGTTGGCAATTGCAGTGGAGCACGCTTGCCGCGGCGAAGTTTCACGACGTCATTGAGAAAACTGGTCAGCTCGTAGGTGCGGGCGGCGAGATCGAGCGCGCGCTCCCGCCAGTCCCCCTCAAGCAGCTTGGGGTAGTGATGACGGATCATGCCAGCGCAGGAGCCCGAGGGTGCCACCACATATTCGGCGTTCTCGAAGGTCTTGATGACCTGCTTTGCCAGAGGCACCGACACCGCATAGTCACCGGTGTTGTAAGCCGGCTGCCCGCAGCAGGTCTGTTGCTGAGGCACCACCACCTCGCAGCCGGCGCTCTCCAGCAAATGAATGCTGTTGAAGGCCACTGAAGGCCGAAACAGGTCTGCCAGACAGGTGACAAATAAAGCAACCTGGGGCTGGATAGACAGGGATGCGGCCTCGCTTGGTGCAGCCATAAGCAGTATCAGTTACCGACAGAAGTTAGGAACAGGAAAACCGGAGCTAGAGTATAGCGAACTCAGGGTGTTGATGTCCCCGCGGGTGATTATTTGGCTCGCGCAGGGTTTGGCGTATTGCCATGATTCAGGGGTGCCCTAGAACAGTAGCACCAGTGCCGCAAGGCCACCGCTGATCAGAATGGTCAGGCCCGCGCCCGCCAACGGGTGCAGATTCTGTAGCAGACGAACCCATAGAGTGGAGCGGCTGATGCGCACGCCGGCGCGGGCAATGGGCGCTACCTCTTTGCGGAGTTGAGCATCCTCGAACCACGGTAGCCATTTATTGCCGGTAAAGACCACGACATCGTCCATCAGCACGAAAGGCATGCGGTACTGGACTCGTTTGCCATGGCCGAGGTGGTAGGTGTCCCGGTGGTCTACCAGCAGCAGTTTGTCACCAATCACGCCAATGTGGCCCGGATGGCTGCGCGAGAGCAGATATAACGCCAGGCCGAACCCGCAAAGAACCAGGAGGAGTGCGCAGAACTGTGGGACCGTTATCTCGGCCGATATTGCAGCGACAGTCAGCACCCCGGACACGGCAACAAAAAGCAGCCAGACCGACTGCAGGCGTTGCTTGCGGGCGGAGCTGGGGCGAACCCAGCGCACCAGGGCTGCGAGCTTGTCTACCGGTTCCGCGCCATGGCTGTCGGCGGCGCTGTAGACCAGGCTGCGATAACGATTGAAGTGGCCCCACAACAGGGTGAGGGCGACCAGGCAGCACAGGCCGATGAGCCCGAATTTCCAGCCGAGGGCGCTTAGCTCGGCAGTTTTCTGCGCTTCCACCTGCAGTGCAGTCAGTAGATCTGAGGTCATAGGAACTTCCACCTGGCCTGCGTCACCGAAGCGCTGCAGCTCGGTTTGTTGCTTGTCCCGGACCAGTACCTTGCTGCCCCAGGCGATCAATTGTCTGGGGCGAGAACCGCGGGCCAGGGGCAGTTCTTGCAAAAACTTCCAATGGGTATCGAACTGGTACAGACCGGTGGACCCGGTCTCGGGGTTGTAGAGCAGCACCCACCAGCGCTCACTGGACCAGACAAAGTCCGCTACTCGCGACTGGCCCTGCTCCGATGCCCGGGCTGGCATCAGCAGGATTTCGTCCAATTGCTGCCCCAGCGCATGGGCCTCAAGCCGGAACACACTGATCGCAGGCCCCGAGGCGCTGTTCATCAATAACAGTCCATCCTGCATGCGTAATGCCGGTTGCTGTGGCATGTCGATGACGACCCAGGCCAGTGGAATTCCGTTGGCGTCAAGGAACTGCAGACGCCCCGAGCCCGGGTCCGCGACGTAGAGTTCCCCCGTGCGCGGGTGCCTGTTCAGGGTCAGCCCGGGATGATCAGTAATAGCGGCGTCATTTGCCGGGTCAAACGCAGCGTCCAGGCCTGCCTGAGACTTATCATCGGACCCCGTCCTGTTGTCCTGGTCGGGACCGGTACGGGGGCTAGCTTCGCTTGCTGCCAGAGGCTGGCACTGGTTCTGGGTCAGATCACAGCGCAATAGCTGAGCGCGGGAGCCCGGGTGCGCCATTTCGGTTCCCGCGGTACCGCGCAGCAACAGCGTGTTGTCGCTGGTGAAAAGCAAGGGCGGGGAGAGCGAGCCTAGCGCGAGGGTCGCGGGCTCCAGAATCCGCTCGCCGACGCCGGAACGATCGTGCAGGAATAAACGCTCGCCCGCAGACAGGATCAGGTCTCCGCGCGGATTGACAGCGGCATAGTCTACACCGCGGATGACCGACGGCTGCGGTTGCCAGACGCGAAAAGTGGCCAGCCCGGCCAGCAGCACAGCGCCCGCCAGCGCAACGCCGAAACTGCCTCTGGCGAGCGCTTGGGCACGCTGTCCGCGGGTTTTGATCCTGGGGGTACTGCGAAACGGTCGCAAGGCAAATACATTGGGCGGGTCGGAGGGGTTGCGGCGGCCTTGCTGGCGCTGGGCGGCCTTTGCCGCTGACTCGGGCGCCGCTCTATTGGCCAGCCGAGGCGTTACTGATTCCGTTAGCCGTTCCGCCGCTCGCTGTCGCACCCGCTCCTGTACAGCCCAGAACTGAGCGGCTTCTTCCTCCTGGCGTCGTTTCAGTTCGCGCTGAGCTGTCACCTGGGTCGCGTCGCGCCCGGCCAGCCGTTTTCTTGCCTTGGCGACTGCGGCGTGGGCGGCTTTGTCGCCGCGCAGTTTGGCCTGGCGCTCGCGCTCAGCCAGAACCCGCCTGGCACGCTCCCGCAAAGCCTGCTCGGCCTCCACGGTGGCCTGTTTGCGCGCTGCATTAGCAGGCTTTTGGTTCGACTTTGGGTTGGACCTTGGGGCCGGTTTGATCTGCTCGGCGTTGGTACTGCCGCTAGCAGGCGAAGCGACTTTGCTGACCGGCTTTGGTGGTGCCGGGCTGACGCCCGGGTCATTGGCGGGGTGACCGGCCGGGGCCTTAACCAACTCGGTTGCGACGCCTATACTACGTGTTTTCAGGAAGTATTCGGCGGCTGTTTGGCGATTGAGATTACGTCGCAACACGATGGTGTCGCCCGAGAAAAACTGTTCGATGCGTCCCGGGTCTGCAATGGCGAACAAGCGCGCGAAGTTGGCCTTGACCTCGTCGGCCTCATGGCCGTCGAGAATCTCGCCGCTAAACGTGAGGTTAAACTTATTCACCTCGCGCTCTTTTCACCCCGCTGGTTTCGTTGTTATAGCTCCGAGGAAAAGGTACGTGTTTTCGTGGCCGGATGCCACTTGGTACTGCCCTAAAGTCCAATTATTCCCCGGCCGCAATAAACAATCAGGCGCCGCCCCCGGGGGGCCGGCGCTGCTTGACTTATAGGCGACTGAGGATCAATGCACGCCGTGCATCATGCGCTTCAGGATCGGTGAAATAAGCAGCAGTGCCGCAGCCACGCCCAGACCGACGAAGAGCAGGTTGTTAAACAGGTCGGTGTAGCTGGCCAATGCGGCTCCCACTTCAGCGATACTGCCGTCCACGGTCTCTATGGCGGCCAGCTTGGCCAACTGCGCAGCCACAAACTCTGAGTAGGCGGTAGCCAGAAACCAGGAACCCATCATCACACCGACAATGCTGGGCACCGCCAGTTTGGTCACCGCAGAGAGACCCACTGGAGAGAGGCAGAGTTCACCGCAGGTGTGCAGTAGATAAGCAAGCACCATCCACCAGCCGATGACCAGTCCCACTTCGTTGGTATTTTGTGCGCCCAATACCAGCGCGCCGAAGCCGAGACCGGCAAGGGCAATGCCCAGAGAGAATTTCACTGGCGTTGTGGGTTCGAGACCGCGTTTGCCCAGGGTGGTCCACAGCCAGGCAAAGAAGGGAGCAAACATAAAAATAAACAAGGCATTGAGGGCGCCGAACTGGGCGGCTGTGAGCTCAAAGCCCAGCAGATTGCGGTCCATCACTCGATCCGCATACAGCGTCATCGAGGCGGCACTCTGTTCGAACAGGGCCCAAAATACCACGGTGGACATGGTCAGAATGATCAATACGATCATGCGGCTGCGCTCAACGGCGTTGCACTTGACGGTAATAAACCAGGCCAGGCCCACCAACACTGCCACGGCCATGGTATTGAGGAGGATGCCGATCGCCCCATGGAATTGCAGCATCTGCCAGGCGGCGACCACGCCTACCAGGGCGAACAAATAGATGGTCCACTCTTTGTTGAGGCCGATCGGTGAACGTTCCTTCAACAGTGCGGGCTCGTGGGGCTCTGCGTGACCATGCAGGTGTTTCTGCCCATACAGGAACGTGGCGAGGCCCAAGAGCATGCCGATGCCCGCGGCACCGAAGCCATAGCTCCAGCCATAGGTCTCTCCCAGGTAGCCACAGAGCAGGGTGGCGGTGAAAGAGCCAAGGTTTATCCCCATATAAAAGATGGTAAATCCAGCGTCACGGCGGGGGTCGTCCTCGGTGTATAGGCGACCCACAATGGTGGAGATGTTCGGCTTGAGGAAACCGACCCCGATGACGATCAGTGCCAGTGAAAAATAGAAGATCTGCAGCGCGCCATCATCGCGCACCACGCCCCCTGCCACCCTGCGGGCCTGCTCACCCTCGAAGGCCATGCCCAAATGGCCCAGCACCAACAGTAAGCCGCCGAACACCACGGCCTTGCGCATCCCCAGATAGCGGTCGGCCAGCAGGCCACCGATGACCGGCATGGCATAGACCAGAGCGGCATAGCCGCCCAGGACCTCCAGACCGTTGGAGTCGGTGAACAAGTGGTACTTGGTGAGGTATAGCAGCAGCAGGTACTTCATTCCGTAGAAGGAGAAGCGCTCCCACATCTCTGTGGCGAAGCACACCATAAGGCCCCTCGGGTGACCGAAAAAGCCCGTGTCTGTTGCCGGGTCGAAGTTGGTATCAGCGGTGGCTGTGGTCATCCGGTTGTCCTTCTCTCTTATCGGGTGGTTGCTGGGTTGTCGGCAGTACTCCAAACACACAGCCCGCCAGCCGCTCATTATAGGGATTATTGCGCGTAAGACGAATGCCGTCGGCATTCCCTCAGTCGCCGGTCCGAGATTATTGCGCGCCGGGGTGCATTTACACCGGCTCAGCAGACGGTATCATACGGCAACTCAATCGAGGACCCACCTATGAATCCAGGCACCGTAATCATCCTGCTGGCCACCGTGATGGCTTGCACCGTTCCCGCCCGAGCGGAGGATCCAAAAACCCGGCCCGAACCGCTTGCAGCCCCTGTGGCGGCAACAGCTGCCGAGGCCCCCGACGCCGAAGCGAGCGCCGCAGACGAATTTAATTACCTTATCGACCGCTTTGCTGATATTCAGGTGCTGGCCTACAAAGTGCCGGGTTTCGATGAACTGAGCGCGCAGCAGAAAGCGTTGCTGTACTACCTTGCCCAGGCCGGGTACGCGGGCCGCGACATTATCTGGGACCAGAACTACAAGCACAACTTACGCATTCGCCGAACCCTGGAGGCCATTTACCGTCACTACCCGGCAAACCGCAAAACCCCTGCTTTTGATCAATTTACGACCTATTTACGCCAGGTGTGGTTTGCCAACGGGATTCACCATCACTACTCGACCCTGAAGTTTACACCTGAATTCAGCCCCGAGGACTTTTCAGCCATGGTCACTGCGGTGGCTGATAGCGGTGACCTGCCCCTGCGTGATGGCCAGGATGTCGCGGGCCTGATTGCCGAACTCAGTCCGATCCTCTTTGACCCCACGATCGCAGCCAAGAAAGTCAATACCGCCGCAGACGTCGATATGGTGGCGGCTTCGGCGGTCAACTTCTATGAGGGCGTGACCGAGCAGGAGGTGCGGGACTTTTACGCCAAGCGCAGCGATAAATCTAACCCCACGCCGGTGTCTCATGGACTGAATTCCAAATTGGTGAAGAACAGTGCTGGCAAGCTTGAGGAACGGGTATGGAAAGTGGGCGGTATGTATACCGAGGCCCTGGAGCAGGTCGTGTACTGGCTGAACAAGGCGATCGGGGTGGCCGAGAACGATAAACAGCGCAAGGCGCTGCAACTATTGGTCAAATATTACATGAGCGGCGATCTGGCGGATTTCGATGCTTACAGCATCGCCTGGGTCGAGGATGGGGATTCTGCCATCGACGTGATTAACGGCTTTATCGAGGTTTACAACGATCCGATAGCCTATCGCGGTACGTTCGAGTCTGTGGTGTCTTTCAGGGATGCGGTGACGTCGCGGCGCATTGCCGCCATCGGTGACCAGGCCCAGTGGTTTGAGGACAACTCGCCGATCATGAAGGCCCACAAACGAGAAAAAGTTCAGGGCATTCTGGGCAAGGCGATCATTGTGGTGGCGGAATCCGGCGATGCGTCGCCATCCACGCCCATCGGGATCAACCTGCCCAACGCCAACTGGATTCGTGCCAACCATGGCTCCAAGTCAGTGAGCCTGGCCAATGTGGTGGGTGCCTATGATGCGGTGCCGAACCCTGCGCTGCAGGAGTTCGCCTGGGATCAGGCGGAGATTGATCGCTCCAGACAGTACAACGAGATTGCCGGCGCTCTGCACACCGATATGCACGAAGTAATCGGCCACGCCTCGGGCCGGATTAATCCTGGTGTGGGCACGCCCAAGGAGACGCTCAAGCAGTATTCCTCCACCTCGGAGGAAGGGCGTGCCGATCTGGTGGCACTGTACTTCATGATGGACCCCAAACTGGTGGAGATGGGTGTCATGCCCTCTCTGGATGTCGGCAGGGTGGAATACGATAAATACATCCGCAATGGGATGATGACCCAGCTCTACCGGATCAAGCCAGGAGAGTTGATCGAAGAAGCCCATATGCGCAATCGCGCTATGGTGGCTCGCTGGGCTTATGCCCAGGGCAAGGCCGATAAGGTCATCGAACGTAAGTTGCGCAAAGGCAAGACCTATTTTGTCATCAATGACTACGAGGCGCTGCGCGGTCTGTTCGGGCAGCTGCTGCGCGAGCTGCAGAGAATCAAGTCGGAAGGTGACTTTGACGCGATTCAGGAGCTGGTGGAGACCTATGGGACCCAGGTAGATCCCGAGCTGCATGCCGAGGTGCTGTCTCGCTACGAGGCTCTGGATGTCGCGCCTTACAAGGGCTTCGTCAACCCGGTGCTGGAGCCGGTGATGGATGGCGAGCGTATCGTTGATGTGAAGGTTCGTCATCCGGCCAGCTTTGTCGAACAGATGATGTACTACGCGGAGCACTATTCGTTTTTGCCGGACGAGAACTGAGCCCGGGCAATGCCCGGGGGTTGACCTGGTCAGGCAGCGACCCGTTCCCGGGATGCCGCAGCTTTGCACAACACGGCCTGAATGTCTGACGCGTTGCGCAACCGTTTGATCGCCTCAAACAGAGCCGCCGCCTGCGGGTAGTAGCTGCGCAGGTAGACCAGCCACTGTTTTACCGGGTTACCGGCATAACGCGCCTCGTAGTTGGCGAGATTCAGCTCGAAGAAGCTCAGCAGCAGCGGCGGTATATCCTCCCAGGGCAAAGGCCTGAGCTCGGTCCCCTGAATTGCCGCACTTACCAGACGGGGCAGGTCGGGTCGGCAAAGGGCGCCACGACCGAGCATCAGGTCGTCACAGCCCGTGACCGCGCGGCAGCGCAAGGCGTCTGCAGGGCTCCAGATTTCGCCATTTGCGATGACTGGCAGACTGGCGATTTCGCGAGCTCGGGTGATTTCCTCCCAGTAGGCGGGTGGTCGATAGCCGTCTTTGCGTGTTCGGGCGTGCACGGCCAGTTCGGTGGCCCCGGCTGCGCAGACAGCGGCCACAACCTCGAGGAAGCGTGAGGCATCATCGAAGCCGAGTCGCGTTTTTACCGTGACCGGAACGGCGGCGGGCACGGCGGCACGCACAGCGGAGACAATACGGTATACACGCTCGGGTTCTCGCAGAATTATCGCGCCCCCATCGGAACGATTCACGGTCTTCGCCGGGCAGCCAAAATTGAGGTCTACCCCCGGGGCGCCCAGTTCTGCCGCCCGGGCGGCATTGTCGGCCATGGGTTCCGGGTGCCCGCCCAATAGCTGCAGGTACACCGGCACCCCATTGTGGGTTACACCGCCGCGCTGCAACTCGGGGCAGTAGCGGTGGAATACCCGGGGGGGTAACAACTGTTTCGAGACCCGCACGAACTCGGTTACGCAGCGGTCAATGCCGCCAATCCCGGTGAGCAGATCGCGCATGGTGTGATCGATAACCCCCTCCATGGGGGCGAGAATGATTTGCATGGGTCCGTCGGGAATTGGCCTGAAAGTGGGCGAGAGTATACGCCAGCCTGCGGGTTCCAGCACCGTGATAATGCCATGGGGCATGCTATTATCCTTCGCAGATATCACCGTGGAGAACAACATGCAGGATGAAATTATCGGCCAGGGGCTTGAGCTCATGCTGTTCGGGATGGGCACGGTAGTCCTGTTTTTATGCCTGCTGGTGGTGGCCACGCGGCTGATGTCCCACGGCGTCACGCGCTACTTTCCAGAGCCTCCAGCGGCGACCGCTATAGCGCAGGTCGACACCTCCGCTAGTTCAGACGCGTTGCATGACCCGCGGCTGGTGGCGGCCATCACCATTGCTATCCATCGCTATCGGTTGGACAACGGTGCATAACGGTAGCGATACGAAGTGAATAGAGTTAACAAAGAAGGAACAAACGCCATGGACAACAACGCGCAAAAGCTGGGGATTACCGATGTGGTGTTGCGCGATGCGCACCAGTCACTGCTGGCGACCCGGCATGCGCTCGACGATATGCTGCCAATTGCTGGCCAGCTGGACGAGATCGGCTTCTGGTCGCTGGAGTCCTGGGGCGGGGCCACCTTTGATGCCTGTATCCGTTATCTGGGTGAAGATCCCTGGGAGCGTATTCGCGAGCTAAAAAAGGCGATGCCCAAAACCCCACAGCAGATGTTGTTCCGCGGCCAGAATATTCTTGGTTATCGCCATTATGCCGATGACGTCGTAGAAAAGTTTGTCGAGCGGGCGGCTTACAACGGGGTGGACGTGTTCCGGGTATTCGATGCCATGAACGATATGCGCAACCTCGAAGTGGCGCTCAGGCCGTCAAGCGATCGGCAAGCACGCCCAGGGGACGATCTCCTACACCCTCAGTCCGGTGCACAACATCGAAACCTGGGTTGAGCAGGGCAAGCGTATCGAGGATATGGGCGCAGACTCCATTGCCATCAAGGACATGGCGGGCCTGCTGCATCCCTACGTGGGTCACGAACTGGTAAGCCGTCTGAAAGCCGCCTGTGATATCCCCATTCACTATGCAGTGCCATGCGACCACCGGGTTGTCCACTTCCACTATCCTCAAGTGCGTGGAGGCGGGCATCGACAATGTGGATACCTCCATCTCTTCCATGGCCATGACTTATGGTCATTCAGCTACTGAGTCGGTGGTGGCGATGCTGGAGAGCACCGAGCGGGATACTGGCCTGGATATCGGTAGGCTGGAAGAGATCGCCGTCCTATTTTCGTTAGGTGCGCAAAAAATACGCCAAATTCGAGGGTTCGCTTGCGCGGCGTGGATTCCCGCATTCTGGTGGCGCAGGTGCCCGGCGGGATGCTGACCAATATGGAGAGCCAGCTCAAGGAGCAGGGTGCGGCGGACAAAATGGACGAGGTCCTGGAAGAAATACCCCGGGTGCGCGAGGACCTGGGCTTTATTCCGCTGGTGACTCCACGTCCCAGATCGTGGGTACCCAGTCGGTTATCAATGTGCTCACCGGAGAGCGCTATAAATCCATTTCAGGGAAACCGCCGGTGTACTCAAGGGAGAGTATGGCGCCACGCCCTGCGCCGGTTAATCTGGCACTGCAGGAGCGGGTGCTGGAGGGTGGCCGGAGCCATCACCTGTCGTCCTGCCGATCTTCTGGAGCCCGAACTGGTTGCCTTGACTCGGGAGTTGCAGGACCTGGCAGCAGAGCAATCGATCGCGCTGGCAGACGGAGAGAACGCGGTGGATGATGTGCTGACCTACGCGTTGTTTCCCCAGGTGGGTCTGAAATTCTTGCAGAACCGGGGTGATCCGGGTGCTTTTGAGCCGGTCCCGGGTGAGGAGCCGGCGGCCGACAATGCCATAGCGTCGCCGACCGGCAGTGCTCGCCCGGCAGCGGCAGACACATCGGCTCCCGCTGCGGCCGATACCGCAGTCTACACTGTCACCGTGGACGGGCAGGACTACCGGGTAAAAGTCGCTGCCGGCGGGGAGGTGACCCATATGACGTCTGGCGCTCAGACAGCGCCGCCCGTGCCGCATCCCGGGAATGCCCAGCCCATCGCGACGGCGCAAAAGCCGGGCCAGCCAATACCCGCCCTCTGGCGGGCAATATCATCAAGGTCAACGTGGCCCTGGGTGATCGCGTCGGCGCGGGCGATGTGGTCGTGCTGCTGGAAGCAATGAAAATGGAAACCGAAGTTCGCGCTACGGAAGCTGGCGTGGTCTGCGATATCAACGTCAAAGTCGGCGACGCAGTCGCCGTGGGCGCACCTCTGCTGGCACTGAACTAGGCCAGGTTGCATGGACAATCTGCTCACTCTGTGGCGATTCTTCCGGACTGGCCCAGGCCGAATTGGGTCAGCTGGTCATGATCTCTATCGGCCTGCTGTTGCTCTATCTGGCCATTCGCAAGGGTTTCGAACCCTTATTGTTGGTGCCGATCGGCTTTGGTGGGATCCTGGCTAATATTCCCGGAGCTGGTTTGGCCTATTCCGCGGTAGAGAACGCC
The DNA here is from genome assembly GCA_963840725.1 of uncultured Gammaproteobacteria bacterium. GTDB lineage: Bacteria > Pseudomonadota > Gammaproteobacteria > Pseudomonadales > Halieaceae > CAVWDU01. Next base: position 635,936 of record CAWIZY010000009.1, read on the forward strand.
CTCCACGCTGCTGATCCGGTGGTGCTTGGCGAACTGGCCAAGGCAGTGGGCCTGACGGTGGGTGCCACGGCGGAAGACCTCGGTGTCGCCTATCAGGCTGCTGGCGCGGGGACGCACCTGGCTGCGCAGCAGGTGGCTGGATGCCGGGTTTGGCAACGGTATGCTCTATACCTTTTACAACGTAGCCATTGCCAGCGGTATTGCGCCGCTGGTCATTTTTATGGGTGTCGGTGCGATGACGGATTTTGGGCCGCTGCTTGCGAATCCACGCACACTGCTGCTCGGTGCTGCGGCTCAGTTTGGTATCTTTGCCACGGTGCTGGGGGCTGTGGGTTTGACGTCTGTTGGGCTGATGGATTTCACCATCGCGGATGCGGCGGCCATCGGTATCATCGGCGGCGCTGACGGCCCCACAGCGATCTACGTATCCAGCGTATTGGCACCCGACTCTGTTGGGTGCAATCGCCGTCGCTGCCTATTCTTATATGGCCCTTGTGCCATTGATCCAGCCGCCAATCATGCGCGCCCTCACCACCGAAAAAGAACGCCAGATCGAAATGGTGCAACTGCGCGCCGTGTCAGGTCGGGAGAAGATTGTCTTTCCGCTGTTGTTGCTGATCCTTGTTGCCCTGCTGCTACCGGCGGCGGCTCCGTTGTTGGGGATGTTCTGTTTCGGCAACCTGATGAAAGAGTGCGGTGTGGTTGAACGTTTGAGCTTCACGACCCAGAATGCCTTGATCAACATCACTACTATTTTTCTTGGTCTTTCAGTGGGCTCCAAGCTGGTGTCCGACAAATTTCTTGACTTCAATACCCTCGGCATCCTGGCGCTGGGCATTGTCGCTTTCGCCATTGGCACGGCATCCGGGGTGTTGATTGCCAAGTTAATGAACAAACTGGGAGCGACGCCCATCAACCCTCTGATTGGCTCCGCGGGCGTTTCCGCTGTTCCCATGGCCGCCCGGGTCAGCAACAAGGTGGGGCTGGAGGCCAACCCCCACAATTTTCTGCTGATGCATGCGATGGGGCCTAACGTGGCCGGCGTGATCGGGTCCGCCGTCGCCGCCGGCGTGATGATCAGCCTCGTGGGCGGCTAGGCCCGGGGGGGGGCGCCTTCCGGTGTGGCGTTGGTTGAGCGCTGTTCCGGCGGCAGGCCCCCGTAGCAGTTTTCGCAGTTGCGGAGAAGTTCAAGCATCGCGAATATCCTTTCGCGGTTGTTTCTAGACAGAGTGTTTTTATTAGCTGTGATCTGGGCAGTGGGTGGTTTCCCAATCCCAAGAGTCGGGTTCTATGACCTAAATCAACAAGATTTTTTGAGGAGTCCTTAATCTTAGCAGCATTCGGAATGAGCAGTAAAAAGGTGTCTGGAACAGCTAGCTATGACTTACCTTTGTCGACACATCGGAGTTGTTTTCACCGCTTTGCTTGTGGTCGCTGCAGTGACTGTGCCGGCCAATTCTACTGCAGCTGAAGACACCGCTGTGCCGGCAGCACTGCAGTCCGCTGGTTGTATTGGTTGCCACGCTCTGGACCAAAAACTACTGGGCCCCGCCTATCAGGAAATCGCAGGAAAATATAGCGAAGACGAGGCTGCGGTAGCTCAGCTTGCGGAAAAATTGCGGGCAGGCAGTAATGGTGTTTGGGGGCCGATACCCATGATGCCGCTCTCTGCGGCAATGATCAGTGATGAAGACCTGAACGCCGTCCTGGAATGGATACTCTCGCAACAACCTGTCGATGAGCCATCACAAGCTGCGGTAGAAACAGTAGAGCCGGGTCCGCCGGAAGCGGTTCAGGCGGACACTGCGCAGGCTGAGACAACTGACACCGCGACGGCAACTATTGGGACAGAGACTGAAACTGTGCAGTCTGCCGAGCCTCTGCAAACAGCATTGGCTGATAGCGGTACAACGCCAGAGAGCACTGCAGAGACTCCGGATTTGATGCCTACACCGGCTCCAGCGCTTGAGCCAGTCGGTCCTGCGGCCGAGTTGCTGGCTGCGCCGGCCGTACCGTCAGAGCCAGCACCAGAACCAGACGACCAGAGCCAGAGCCAGAGCCAGAAGAACCAGAACCAGAACCAGAACCAGAACCAGCGCCCGCTCCGGCCGCAGCTGAATCAGCGCCGGCACAGGCTACAACATCGACCGCAGCAGTGGCTGCGCCCAGGCACCGACCGCTGCGATCAAATCAGCAACCAGCAAGCCGGCCTGCGCCGACTGAGCCGCAATCGTTCCATGGTTATGCCGACGCGCCCGCTTTCACGGTTGTGCCGAGAACCGCCGAGCTGAGGTTTTACCCTTGTGCAAACTGTCATCAGGTGATGAAACCCAATCCCGAACCGCGCAAGTTGGTGGCTGCTCCCCATCCCGCGGCCCTGGATCACGGGGAGGGCCGCATGTGGTGCCTCGATTGCCACAGTGTGGACGATCGAAACAATTTGCATACGATTGACGATCAGCCCGTGGCGTTTGACGAGTCGTATCTGGTCTGTGGGCAGTGCCACGCCGACCGGCAGAAGGACTGGTACTTTGGGGCCCATGGCAAACGCGTCAGTAACTGGCAGGGTGACCGGCAGATCTACTCCTGCACCCATTGTCATGATCCTCACAGCCCTTCGCTCAAGCCACGGGAGCCCTCCAGGGCTCCTCCGGTCAGAGCTGGTCTGTTGCCGATGCCGCACTCCGCGCGCGAAAACAGCCAGCTCTGGGAACGCATTTCGAAAACTCAATCAGCCGATAAACCGGCTGAGAAGGTGGAACCCAACTAATGACTCAGCATGAAAAACCAATCGACCCGTTAGATGAGCCAGATGAGAGCCGCCGTCAGTTCCTCAAGAACGCGGGCCTTGCGGGCACCGCGGTAGGGATGTCGGTAGCGGCGTCAGCACCCGCCGGAGCGGCCTGGGGCGGCAGCACGCTTATGGACGCCATGGGCAGCATGTTCCAGGACCACTATCAGCGCATGAGCAGCGATGAGATACAAGCCGCGCTGGCGCGCATCGAGCGCAAGGCAAAGCGCAAACATGGCGTGGATATCGTGTGTGAGGACACGCCGCCACTTCCGGATACCGTTTTTGGCTATGCGCTGAATGTCTCCAAGTGTCAGGGCTATCGGGATTGCGTGTAGGCCTGTATCAAGGAGAACAATCAGGGGCGCGATTCTCAGGTGCAATACATCCGCGTGCTGGAGCTGGACCAGGGTGACACGCAGCCTTGAGAGTGCCGAGCACTACTACGATCCGGAGACAGTGCCGGTCGAGGGCAAGTACTATATGCCGGTACAGTGCATGCAGTGCGATAACCCGCCCTGTGTCAACGCCTGTCCGGTCAAGGCCACCTGGAAGGACGACGATGGCATCGTGGTCATCGATTACGACTGGTGCATCGGTTGTCGCTACTGCATGGCCGCCTGCCCTTACTGGGCCCGCCATTTCAACTGGACCGAGCCGCAGATCCCGCCGGAGGAGATCAATCCGGTGACCAATTACCTCGGTAACCGGCCGCGGCCTGAAGGGTGTCGTTGAAAAATGCCATTTCTGCACCCAACGCACGCGTAAAGGCCGCCAGCCGGCCTGCCAGGAAGCCTGCCCGACCGGGGCACGGGTCTTCGGCAATCTGCTCGATCCGAACAGTGAGATCCGCTACATCCTGGAGAACAAGACCGTGTTTCGCCTGAAGGAGGAGCTCGGCACGGAACCCAAGTTCTGGTACTACACGGAAGCGAAGCCAGCCGGATTGGCATGGTCATGAAGGGCTGCAATGACTTTTATCCGATTTCCTGATCGACGGTATCCAGCCGAGCTGCGTGGCGGTCCCGCGCAAGCTATGGATTGGCTGAGCCTGCTGCTGTTGATCGCGATTGGCTTGTGGAACTACGTCGTGCAGATGACCGAAGGCCTGGTGATCACCGGCATGAGCGACCAGGTGTCCTGGGGATTCTACATCGCGAATTTCGCCTTCCTCGTCGGCATTGCGGCCGCCGCCGTGCTGCTGGTGATCCCTGCGTATATCTTTCACCGCGACGACGTCAAGTCGGTGGTACTGATTGGGGGAGGGACTGGCGGTAGCCGCCGTCATCGTCGCCATGCTGTCGTGATGGTCGATATCGGTCGGCCGGATCGTGTCTGGCACATCGTGCCCGTGCATCGGCCGATTGAACTGGCCGAATTCGATGCTGGCCTGGGACGTCGTGGTCCTCAACGGCTACCTGGTGCTGAATCTGGCGATGCCGATGTACATCACTGCTCCCAGCTACCAGGGCGACAGCCGAACATGCCGGTACTATTTTCCCTTCGTGCTGATGGCGATGTTCTGGGCGATCTCGATTCACACGGTGACCGCGTTTCTGTTCTCGTCCAATGCCGCCCGGCCGTTCTGGAACATCTCACTGTTGGCCCCGCGATTCATCGCCTCGGCATTGTCGGCCGGCCCGGCGCTGATGATTCGTCGCGTTGCAGCTGATCCGGCGGTTTACCGACTACCCGGTGAAGCAGAGCGTCATCGATATGCTGGCGCTGATCATGGCGGTGGCCCTGCAGATCAATCTGTTTTTTCTTGCGCAGAGTTTTTCACCGATTTTTACAACGAGACCAGTCATGCGGCCTCGATGCATTACCTGTTTTTTGGTCTGGATGGCTTTGCCGCTTTGCGCCCCCTTATCTGGACCGCACTCGCGCTCAATGTATTTGCAGTGATCATCCTGATGATACATCCCTTGCGTAAAAACATGCTGACCTTAAGTATCGCCTGCGTTTGCGCCGCTATTGGCATCTGGCTGGAGAAGGGTATGGGTTTTGTGGTGCCAGGTTTTATTCCCACACCGCTTGGGGAGGTGTTTGAGTATGCACCCACTGCAACTGAAATTTATATTGCCATGGGTATCTGGGCCGTCGGTTTGATCATCTTTACCCTGCTGGCCAAGGCCAGCATAGCGGTGGAATTGGGGACAGTGCACGATAAGCAGCCAGTCCCGTCGTCAATTCGGGACGATGACCCGCTTGAAAACACTGTTACTGCAAATTGAACCAGTTCGGTCCAGTTGTGACTCAATGTATTGGTTCAGCACGTCCGCTATTCACTGGGTAGATTGCCTCCTGGATTTTTTATCAGGCTAATGTTTCGTAGCAGCAGCGGAATAAGCGTGAGCAAGCCGGTCGCCATTGCCAGGAACGAATTCCACTCCTCCTGACTGCTCCAGATGAGGATGCCGATTATCACAAACGCCAATCCCAGCAGGGGTGCCTTAACCAGCTTCCACAGGCCCTCTTGTGATGTGTTCATCCATTCCTGGAACACCGATTCCGGCTCGGCGCTGAGCACAAAGCGGGCAAAACTCTTGTTGGCGATGGACCAACGCGGGTTTCTCAGTACGTAACCGCGCCTCATCAGGTGTTCCAGCGGCTCGATGTTGACAGGGTTCACCATGAGTCCGCTAGCTAACTGATAGAGAATAAGCCGCTCTGCCTGGGTACATAACTCCCACCGGCGCCGGTATTCCGCCCCCGCATGGGTGCCAACAAACTGGATCGTCTGTTCTTCGCTCAGTGCCTGCCCTGTCTTTTCCACTACAGACTGGTACAGGTCCACCAGGGAGTATAGCTCCGGCCACACACTCGCTTCACGCAACAGCGCCCGGTCGGGCTTGGATGTATCACAGAAGCGAACTATCCGGGGGTCCCAGTCGTAGTATTTGCGAAACTGGCTCAACAAACGCGACCATCGAATGACTTCCTGCTCATCGGCCTGCTCATCGAACTGCCGAACGGCCTGCTTAACGGCAAGCTCCGCATTTTCCTCGCGAGCACGGCTCTGATAACAGTCCTGCTTGGTCAGCATGTACAGGGGAGAGACATCACAGAGGATGACCACCGACGTATTGCCCGGCCCGAATACTGCGTTTTCCAGAAAAGACAATAACGTCAGCCTTTGCTGTTTCTTGAAGGCCACTGATTCAATGTTTTGTAGCAATAGCAGTTTGGGTACGTCTGTCATGGTGTTGGTAAACGCCATCAGATCGTCGTGAATCATAGTGTTCGCAACGATGGTCTGGACATCGACCGCCTGGTGATTCGCTTTCTCGGTAGCTGCTCCCCCGTTTACGCGCATTCCCGCCACCGAAAGTCTTCGGTTGCTTGGCCTTATCAGTAAGCCGGTGATCGGTAGACGGTCCCTGCGGTCCAGTTGCTCGATCAATTCGTGTCGACCCGAGTACTGATCAGTTGCGGTCTGAACAGAAGACTCCCAGTTCTCGATGGAAAGATTCTGGATCTCATTGGGCATCCGGTAACTTCTGGGTACCGCTATTCCCAGCAGTCGTACTGCCAGGAATCGAATCGCGGAAAATAGAAACAGCGTGAAAAGCGTGGCTAGACCGAAAAGAGCCAATATCACCCCACCGCTGACCTGTGAAAGCAGCTGGTACGGGCCCGGCCAATCGTAATTCAGGGCCACGGACTTGTCTTTGCTGCCTGGAAAGCGGGGTGTGGCGTCCAGCTGTATTTGCGAACTTTCGCCGACATAGTCTTCGAAGAGTGCGCCAACCAGCGCTGCATGCTGCCAGAACGCGGCAAAAGCCATAAGCGATTGGCGAAAAACTGTATCAACGGATGCAGGTAGCGCATCGTTGTCAGAAGAGTATTCTTTGGTCAAACCCGTCCTCTGAAGTATTTGGTTCTTCGTAATCTCGATGTTTTTATCTGCATGGCTCTCTGCGTATTTATCAGTAGTATGGATATAGTGAGTAAAGAGCGCTCCGTCTTTTTCTTCATCCAGTTCACCACGCCTCTCCAGATGGGCTTTGACAAGCCGTTGTTGGTTTTTCACGTTCTTGTGGAAATTGAATTTATCGTAGAGCGCCAGGCCAGTAAGCAGTTCTGCGCCGACTTTTTGACTGATGGCAATCGTGGGTGTAGCAACCGCGAAAATGAGCACACTGAGCAGGAATAACGTGTAGTAAAGCTGGACTTGCAGCGTGCCCCGTACATTGGGTTTGATCTGCGTGTTGCGCGCCGTTATTGTGAAGAGCCGCTGCAGAGCCAGAACAAGCACGCTGATACTTATGATGGCAGCACACAGTAGCTGGGAGAGATTGGGAAGTGCCACCATCACGAACAGTAGAAAGACTGAAGCACATACTACGGCCACTGCCGCAGTCCAATAGAAATTTGTGAGATCGATCTGCGGCCACAACCAGAAAAAAAGGTTTCGATTCAGCAGCTTGCCCAAAAATGCCAACAGAGTCATTAACACTAGCAGGGCGGATGCGATGAAAATCGACAGGCCAAAGAACAAGGCACTGAAGGCCTGTTCATAGTCGAGTTCATGAAACACAATGAGCGTCCAGGGAATGCCGTCATGAATACGGGCAGCAAAGAACCGGGTTCGCTCGCCGCGATACAACCCTTTGAAACTGTCGCTGGTGTGTTGGCTCCACTCGGTGCGACTGCCGGTCGCCTGGATGTAACTCAGCAGTGCTGGGTTGTTTTCCGTTTCCTGGAAAAAATCTTCCACGAGGCTTCTGCCGGGACGACTGTGATAAAGCACTTTGCCCGTCGCATCATCGATGATGGCATACTGTAGCCTACCTGACATAACCGGCGACATCAGTGACTGCATGGTGGCGCCGAAGCTGAGGACGGGGGTCCTGTCGCTCTCGACTGCCCAGTTCGATGGCAAAGTGTTGTTCCGGGTAGGAAGCGCAATCTGGGTAGATAATGCACCATCAAGTACATTAAAAATACGCTCGATGACGAGGCGGATCGTGCCATGTTCCTTAATGGGCACGTCCCAGGTAAGGCCACGACGTGCTGCTTGAAAGTACTTGCGATGAGTGAGGCTCGGCTTGAGCGGCGGTTGCACCAGTTTTTCTGTACCGCGGATCATCTCTCCGTGAATTTCTCCCTTATCGGTCAGTGTAAAAATATTGTCAAAGCTGAAAGTACGAGGTCGCGCGCTATCACCATCGATGTGCCACCCTTCCTCTGCTTTGCCAAACATTGCAGTGATGCTCACTGGCTTGCTGGTGCAATTGATGGACAGTGTTTTATCACCAGGTTTAACACATGATGATTCGGTTATATGTGGGCCACATGAGTCAGCCTGCAGTAAAGCTCCAGCCATAGTGAACGTATCTGTCAGTTCCCTGCCAAAGGCCTGCTGAATGCGATCGATGGCGTAGCTTGCGTCGTTCTCGAAATCCTTACGCAATGTTTGTGAGAGCAGCAATGTGCCTGCCCCCACGGAAGCCAGCAAAACCATGTAGATGACAGCCAGGCAGGCGGCTCGTCTATCCCACCGGGTAAACGCATAGCCCTGGGCGACCCAGCGGATTTTCAGGAAAACGAAGGCGAGCAGGATGCCTAGTCCGACTAATGAAAGCACGACAGTCGCCGAGGGCGTGAGCCTCAATTTGTAAGCCTTGACTTCGTTCATAGGCACCAGGCCGATAAAAACCAGAGTGCTCACTGCAGCCCCATGAGCATCTTTATCCTCCGGTCCAGTTGTGCTTGAGAAGCGCAGCAAGCCGCCCGAACCGATGCGGTGCGGCATCGCGTAGAGTCGGTATTGGATCCCACCAATTTCTCTGGTGACAAGACCGGAGCGACCGAGTGCAAGCTCCGCGGGCGCATCGCCAGACACCTGGTCTTCTGAGGCGCCATCGGGGTCAGACCTCATCAGTTCGCTGACGTTAATAAAATCCTGTTGTGCCGCGTTGGCTGAGGCCGAGCTGGAATAGAGCACGTCACCACTGTGATCCGCGACCATCAGTGTGGAGAACTGCTGCACCTCCGGGTTGAGAAAATTCTCAAAGGGGCCCGCATAGGCAACGCCCGCATCAAATGGGCAGCCACCCAGGCTAAAATGTCCACTGGGGTAGGGACTGGCTTGGTCGGCCTTGACCAAAAAGGGCGCTTTGGGGGCTTGAGTGCTGCAGATGGCTGCGGCTTCCGACCCGAGTCCGGAATCGAATGTAAGCTGCAAGCGATGTGCGGCTACCGATGCCGCGAGGGGGGAGTTCGAGTTTAGATACGCATTCTCAACCAGACGGATAATCGTGTTTAGACCAGAGAGACTCTTTTCGATGTCCCCGGGCCCGGCAGCCGCCAATGCGCTATCGAGCGAGCGTGCTTTTTCCATCTCTTCAAAATGTGAGTTATTGCCTTGCCAAAATGCGCTTATCGTTTGCTGAACAAGGCGAGGAAGCTGCTCATTGCCATCAGCATAAGCGGTTTCGTGCTCGATATTTTGACTGCCCAGCTCCGCCTCAAGCAGTTGTAGCGTGGAGAGAAGACTCCTGCGGATTCTCTCAGCCGTTGTTTTCCTCCAGGGCTCTGGAAAAGACTCCGTCAAACGGGATATCTCATCTGTCAGTTGTGCGTGCTCTTGCGGCAGTTCTGCTGCGGGTTTCACCGCGATGCGTTCTGAAAAACTCATTCCCCGGACCACGGCCTTGAGACTCTCGCAGTATCCGGAGGCAGAGCTCCCATCAACTGGGTTGGAACCCGGCTTGTCGTCGCTGTGATTACCATCGGAGTACGGACAGATGGGAAGGGTTTGGTCTTTGGCTCGCAGCGCTACAGCAAGCCATTTGTGGTCCGGGGAAACGGAGGGTTCAGACGAACGAACGGCAGAGAAACGCAGTAGCTGGCCCTGAACACGAAGCAAATCCAGTTTCTCTTGAGTATAGGCATTGGCTTGTTTGCGGTTCGGATGACTGCTCAACTGCGTGTACAGCTTACGAAGTTCCCCAATGTCCTCATTGATCAGACGCCCATGGTTACCCATAAGCGTCCTGAGACTCGCCAGATTGTTATCGAACCCCAGTGCGACCTCACCCAGCTGGCGAAACATCAGCTGGTTGAAATAGGTCTCTCTGCGTTCTGTTTCCAACCAATAAAAGGTGCCCGCAAGGGCCACCACCGCAGCCAGACTGGCGACAATCCAGAGATAACCAACAAATGTCTTGGTAACGCGATTCATTGCTGTGGCATCCCACTTCCTGCAGCGCGATGAGAGAGCCTGTCTGTTGAGTATAGGTAATGATTGGTCGAAATCTAACCAGATGCAATGACACTGTATTACAGTCGTTGCCGGTGGCTGCCATCGACCCTTCCAATCGCGTGATCCGTAGTTTCGAGCAGGGGCTGGCGCGTTTATTCAAGCGATTTTTGCCGGCCATAAATCTCATTTAATTAATGAATATTGGCAGCTAAATAGCTAAAAAATATAAAAATAAAAAATCTATAAAGTTAAAGTAAATTCTAGAAAGTGCAACTGTGACAGCGGCGACCCAGCGTTTGTAGGAGCGCGCGCCAGACGGGTATCGAGCTCAGGCACGGCGCGCACTCGGGGGGGGCAGGGGCGAATGTGGGCATTGGTTTGCCCTGTTGGCGTTACCGGGCGACTTGCAATCGACAGCGATTTGGCCGGACACTGCCGTGATGGACATTCCCAGCTTACGTTTGGAAACACGCTACGGTATGCCCGCGGCCGACCAGGTGCTCTTCAATCGGCACTATGTGCTGGGGTATTCCTATTATTTCCGGCAGGCGAAGTGGGCCCTGGAGATCGTCGACCCCGCCAGTCCTGATGTGGTCCGGGCCGATAACTTCAGGCCGGACTATCGGGTGCCCGAGAACTTCCGCGCTGACCTGGTCGATTACACCGGTTCCGGGTATCACCGCGGCCATCTGGTCGCCAGTGCCAACAAGCGCGAGTTCGACCTGCAGAACAGCGAGACATTTCTGCTTTCTAATATGGCGCCGATGCGTCCTGCCTTCAACCGGGGTATCTGGTCCGAACTGGAAGAGCGGGTGCGCGAGCTTAATGCGCAGGAGAACGTTTACGAGACCTACGTGATCTGCGGCCCTGTTTTTGATTTCGACAAACCCGTGGAGACGATCGGCAGCGGTGATGATAATGAAGTAACCATCCCTGTCCCCCACGGCTTCTTTAAGTCAATACTGACCGAAAATCATCGCGGCACGCTGCGGATGTGGTCATTTATGATACCCAATTCAAGCGAAACCGGACCGCTCCGGGACTACCGTGTGTCCGCCGCAATGACTGAGCGCTATGCAGGGATCAAGCTTTGGGAGCGCCTGGTGGGTGAGAACATCGGCAAGGAGAAACGCCGGGTTCGAGCCCTGTGGTCAGAGTGATGCTCGCTCACCCTGATGAGAGGGGTCCCCGGGCGCAAGCATGGCCTTGACGCGTCAGTACCGCGGAACACCGGGTTCTGTGTGTCCTTGCGGTTTCCGTTATACTTGTGTCTCTGCCAGCCCGCCTATTAGTCGGGCGTTTGGTCAGGCGTTCGTTCATCCGTCAAATCTATCGGGAAATCTATCGGGAGCACCATGACAGACAACCGCATCATTCCCGTTGTGCAGGTTCACAGCGGCGAAAAGTTCACCAATCGGCGAGGCATTACTGCGATCAAGGATGGCATCAAGGCGAGCGCTCAGCCCGGCCAGCGATTGTCCAAGCCCGACTGGTTGCGCATCAAAATTCGCGGCGGTGAAACTTTCGATAAAGTGAAGGACATCGTCCATCGCCACGAGTTGGCCACCGTCTGTGAAGAGGCGAAATGCCCCAATATGAGTGAGTGCTGGAGTGCAGGCACCGCGACCATCATGTTGATGGGCGATGTCTGTACCCGGGCTTGTCGCTTTTGTGCGGTGAATACCGGTAATCCCAACGGTTGGCTGGACAGCCGGGAACCGGACAATACCGCTCGTTCGGTCGCATTGATGGGACTGAAGTACGTGGTGTTGACTTCGGTTAACCGCGACGATATCCCGGACGGGGGGGCCGGCCACTATGCGGCCTGTGTCAAAGCTGTGAAAACCCGGAATCCGGAAACTGCCGTAGAGGCGTTGACCCCGGATTTCCTGGGTGTACTTGCAGACGTCGAGACCGTGCTCGATTCTGGTATCGAGGTATTTGCACAGAATGTTGAAACCGTGCGCCGTCTGACCCATCCGGTACGAGACCCGCGGGCCAGTTACGATCAGACACTGACAGTGCTGGCTCACGCCAAGCAGTACCGCCCGGCTGTGCTCACCAAAACCAGCCTGATGCTGGGCCTGGGGGAGAGTGAAGACGAAATCCTTGCCTGCATGGACGACCTGCGTGACGCGCAGGTTGATATTCTGACATTTGGTCAGTACCTGCAGCCCACGGCGAACCATTACCCGATTCAACGCTATGTATCGCCCGACGAATTCGAACGCTATCGTCAGTGGGGTCTGGAGAAGGGGTTTCTGGAGGTGGTATCCGGGGTATTCGTACGGTCCAGCTACCGTGCAGAGCAAGTGTTGCAAAAAAACAACGTGGGCTTAAGCAGCGCTTAGTGTTACTCCTTAGAATGAGTTGAGCTTCGCAAGACTGAATAAAGCCGCGGCGAGATTCAGCTGAAGTTGCCGTTTTTGTGCAAAGACGGTGTTGCGGCCCCGCGTCCTGTCAATGTGGACTTTTCCCGCAAGCCGTCTAGGCTCTTATGTAACGACTCTGCATAAGTTGTGATGAGGCCCTCCTATGGCAAATTCCGGAAATACCCGTCGGACTCAGGCCGAGCGACGCGCAACGTCGCGTCACTCCGTACTGGAAAGCGCCTGCCGCCTGTTTGGCGACAAAGGCTATTACGGGACTTCAGTGGAGGAAATTGCCGCTGAGTGCGGCCTGACTGCGCGGCCCATCTATCATTACTTCGGCAGCAAAAAAGCGCTGTTCGCGGCGGCCAATGAGCGCATGGAGGCGCGGATTGCGGCCGCAATGGACGACGAGAGCAATGGGCCGGACAGCGAGGATATCGTTGCCAATTGGCGCATTTTCCTGGGGCTGTGCAGCGACCCCGTTTTTCATCGCATTGTACTGATCGACAGCCGCAACGTGCTTGGTACTGCGCGCTGGGCGACCAGTCCACTGAGTGATGAGGAAAACAGTGATAATCAATCCGCAACCAGGCGCAGTAATGGCCAGACATTTCGGGCCGCTTTGCTTAACCGGGTGGTTATGAGCGCTTTTGTGGACGCTGCGCTCATGATTGGCGAAGCCGAAGACCCCGCGATGGCCGAGCGGGAGGCGGAAGCCTTGATGGTGGGGCTGTTCTCTCGCCTGCGAGGGCATTTAAGCGTGCCGGTACCGGAGCGGGCTCCGCCGGGCGTCGAACCTGAAAAGCCCTGATCATGATCGGGGCTCACGATCCACCAGGTGCCCCGGCAATGGGTATAGCCGCGCAGCCATTGATTACCGCGTTGTCGGCTGAACCCGTGCTCGGTGTGTCATTGGCCAATGTCAAACTGCTGCGACTGGATCGGTACGATGCCGCAGCACCGGGAAACAAATGGTTCAAATTGCAGGGGAACCTTGCCATCGCCAGGTCCCTCGGGCTCGATCGGCTGGTGTCATTCGGTGGCGCCTGGTCCAATCATCTCCACGCGCTGGCTGCTCTGGGTAACCGCTGCGGCCTCGAGACTGTGGGCATCGTGCGAGGAGAGGCCGGCCCGGCTCAGAGCGCCATGCTGCACGACGCCGTTCGCTGGGGTATGCGCCTGGTTCACGTGACCCGAACCGATTATCGGCGTCGCTACGATCCGGCGTGGCAGGCGGATCTGGTCCGGCAGTTTCAGCCTTGTCTGCTGATACCCGAGGGAGGAGCAAACCCCGCGGGGGTAGAGGGTTGTCGCCAAATCGGCAGTCTGATCCGCAGTGCTCTGCCAGGGCCGCAACCCGTTGCGGTGTCAGTGGGCACGGGCGCGACGCTGGCGGGAATAGCCGCTGAGCTGGGGCGTGACTGGTCCATAACGGGTGTTGCCGCGCTCAAGGGGGCTGGGGATCTCGCCACTAATGTGGCAGCGATGTTGGAGAACACAGACGCGGTCGCTGACTGGACGATTCTCGATGATTATCACTGCGGGGGGTTTGCAAGGGTGAATCCGCGGCTGCGAGAATTTATGCTGGAATTTGAGGCGGTCCACGATGTGCCGCTGGAACCCGTCTACACGGGTAAACTCCTGCTGGCGATTCACAGTTTGCTGGACCGTGGCGACTGGGACCCCGGCGCGGCAGTGTTTGCAGTGCATACCGGCGGGCTGCAGGGCCGGCGCGGGTATTCCTGGCTGACGGGTGCAGAGCCGGTTTCCCGGTAACGCTGGTCACTGATCAGGATTACCCAAGCGCTTCACCGCAATGCCATGGTTCGGGCCATTCGGGGCTATAATATCTCCCTTATCCGGGCAGCGTGGACGACATGCAGACATTTTTCGAAAAAATTGGCCTGGTGGGTCGCAGCCAGCAACACGGTATTGAGGACCCTCTTACCCAGTTGCTCACGCTGCTGCAAGAGCGCAGGCTCGACGTGCTGCTGGAGGATCGACTGGCAGAGGTTGTGCCCGATCATGGCCAACGCCTGGCTACTCGTGATGAAATTGGCCAGGAGGCGGATCTGGTGATCGTTGTAGGCGGCGACGGCAGTCTACTCAGCGCTGCGCGCACGCTCGCCAAGTACGAGACGCCTGTGCTCGGGGTCAACCGCGGTCGTTTGGGATTCTTGACGGACATCAGCCCGGACGAAATTGCCAATCAGGTCCCTCGGGTGCTGGATGGCCAATTCACCCGCGAGCGTCGCTTCCTGCTGGATGCGCGTGTCAGCCGGGATGGCAAAATCGTCGGCCGAGCGGATGCCTTGAATGACGTGGTGGTGAACTCCGGGACATCGGCCCAGATGATTGAGCTCGAGCTGTATATCAACGATGTGTTCGTCAATCGCCAGCGGGCGGATGGGCTGATTGTCTCCACACCGACCGGGTCCACGGCCTATTCTCTGTCCGGGGGAGGCCCTATCATGCACCCTACGCTCGACGCCATTGTGCTGGTGCCCATGTTTCCCCATGCGCTTAGCAGCCGTCCTATTGTGGTGGAGGGTAGCAGCGAGATTCGCATTGATATACTGGCGCGCAACGGTATCCATCCGCCAGTGACCTGTGACGGTCAGGTGAATATGACCGCTCGCCCCGGCGACAGTGTCTACATCGATAAGAAACCGCACCGTCTGACATTGCTGCACCCCTTGGGTCACAGCTTCTATGCCAGTTGCAGGGACAAGTTGCGCTGGGGAAACGCGCTGGTCGACTGACAGTCGCCGCCGCCAGTATTTTGCTACCACCAGTCGACAGGAATCTGAATGCGTTTTGACATTACCGCCCTGCGGGTTGCCCTTGATGAGGACCTGTTGCCACTGAGTGTCCTGCTGCACCAGCATCAACTCCCCCATCGTATCTATGAGGAAGCGGGTGAGCAGGTACTGAAGGTCTCCGGGCAAGCACAGGCTGACAAGGTGAAACAGGTTTATCGGGCCTGGCGCGACGGCAAGCTAAATCTACAATTGGAGGCCGCGCCGTCCCGGAGCGCCGTCCCGGGGCAGCGAACGGCCATTGCCTGGCATGCGGCCCCGGTCACGCTGATGCTGATCGCCCTCAGTTTCGGCGGGTTTCTTCTCGTCTATCTGCGCGCACCACTGGAATGGGTCAGCTTGCTGTCTTTCAATCCGTTCATTGAGCGGGGCGGGTCGATTCAGTTCGAACCTATCCAGGGTCAGTACTGGCGGTTGGTGACACCGGCGTTTCTGCATTTTGGCTGGATGCATATCGTATTCAATTCT
This sequence comes from uncultured Gammaproteobacteria bacterium, assembly GCA_963840725.1. GTDB lineage: Bacteria > Pseudomonadota > Gammaproteobacteria > Pseudomonadales > Halieaceae > CAVWDU01. Next base: position 651,596 of record CAWIZY010000009.1, read on the forward strand.
CTCTGGCTGTGGGAATTAGGGGGCAGGGTGGAACAGGCGCTGGGATCGCTACATATGCTGGGGCTGTTTTTGGTAACCGCGGTGGTATCCAATGTGAGTCAGTACGCGTTTGGGGGGCCTGCCCTGTTCGGGGGAATGTCGGGGGTGGTCTATGGCCTGCTGGGTTTTTCCTGGGTGGCGGCAACGCTGCAGCCACGCTGGGCGTTCCGGCCGAGCAAGCCCATCATGTTACTAATGGTCGGATGGCTGGTCCTGTGCATTCTGGGGGTGATTGAAAGTCTCGGTTTTGGCTCCGTAGCCAATGCTGCGCATCTCGGTGGTCTGCTGAGCGGTGCCGCTCTGGGCGGATGTTTCGGCCTGCTTTCGCGTTATAATCCGGATTTTGGACCGGACTGATCAGGAGCGTGAGCATGGACTATCGGGAATTGATTGAAACCATGTCACCGGCCATTTACCAGAGTCTGAGACTGGCGGTGGAGAAGGGCAAGTGGCCAGATGGCAAACCCATGAGCGCAAAGCAGCGTGAAACCACCTTGCAGGCGGTCATTGCCTGGGGCGAGCGCCACTTGCCGCCGGAGGAGCGTGTAGGGTTTATCAAAAAACGCGAGAAAGAGGGCAATGCCGCCGCCACCGAGCAGCAGACGCTTACCTGGCGGGATTAAGCTGGAGCCGCCGTCCCGGGCAGCTTAAGGCAGCAACAGCGCGGGACAAAAACGACAATCGTTCGGGTAGCAGCCCGGAAACAGGAGAACAAACTTGGCCGAACTGATCGCCAGTGGCGACGTGCGCAAAATGCAGACAGCGCTGGCTGCCCCGGTAAAGTACACCCTGGTACTGGGCGAACAGGCGGTGGCAATGAACGACTATGTGGGTAAAGCTCTGACGCTTGAATACCAGGGCGAAATACATTGCATACATTGTAATCGCAAGACTAACAAGAGCTTCAGTCAGGGCTACTGTTACCCCTGTTTCAGGCGGCTGGCGCAGTGCGATAGCTGCATTATGAGCCCTGAGAAGTGCCACTACCACGAGGGCACTTGTCGGGAGCCGGAGTGGGGCGACCAACACTGCATGACCGATCATATCGTCTACCTCGCCAATACTTCGGGACTCAAGGTGGGCATTACCCGCGCCAGCCAGGTACCCACGCGATGGATGGACCAGGGGGCCACTCAGGCACAACCGGTATTTCGGGTGGCCACCCGCCAGCAATCCGGCCTGGTGGAAACGTTGTTCAAAAACCACATAGCGGATAAGACCAACTGGCAGGCCATGCTCAAGGGCGATGCGGAAGACGTTGACCTGGAGGCGCTGCGAGCCCAACTGATGGCAGAGTGTGGTCGTGAGGTGGCTGCGCTACAGGATCGCTTTGGCGTGCAGGCCATTACCGAGTTGGAGAATCAAAGCACGGTCAAAATCCAGTATCCGGTGCTGGAATACCCGCTCAAGGTGAAGTCGTTTAATCTCGACAAAGTGCCCACTGCCGGCGGCGTGCTATTGGGAATAAAGGGACAGTACCTGATGTTCGACAACGGTGTGATTAACCTGCGTAAATACGGCGGCTATCGACTGTCCCTTTCTGCGCCCGATTGAGATGTTTTATGCGTGATGCCCAGGCAACAACCCAGTTTTTGAAGGACTACCGAGCACCGGATTTCCTGATCGATACCACAGCATTGAGGTTCCGCCTTTACGAGGACCATGCGCTGGTGACAGCCCGTCTGTCACTGCGGCGCAATACTGACGCGCGACCCGATGCGGCCCTGGAACTGGACGGTCAGGAACTGGAGTTGCTCTCGGTCCATATTGACGGGCGAGAACTGGCCGCCGAAGAGTATCTGCAGACGGCCGAGAGCTTGAGCATAGCGACGGTTCCGGAGCGCTTCGTACTGGAATGTGCGACCCGTATTCTGCCTCAGGAGAACCGCTCCCTGGAGGGACTCTACAAATCACGCAGCATGTTTTGCACCCAGTGTGAGGCCGAGGGGTTCCGTAAAATCACCTACTACCTTGACCGGCCCGATGTGATGTCTGTCTTCACCGTCGACGTCGAAGCCGACCGTGACCGCTACCCGCTATTGCTCAGCAACGGCAATCGGGTGGAGACGGCGGATATTCCGGATGGGCGGCATCGGGTGCGCTGGCACGACCCTTTCCCAAAGCCGGCCTATCTGTTCGCGCTGGTCGCCGGTGACCTGGTCCATGTCGAGGATCATTTTCGGACGGCGGGTGGTCGCGACGTGACCCTCCGAATCTATGTGGAAGCGAAAGACCGGGACAAATGTGGTCACGCGATGCGCTCACTGCAAAACGCGATGCGCTGGGACGAGGAGGTCTACGGTCGCGAGTACGATCTCGATCTGTTCAATATTGTCGCAGTGGACGATTTCAATATGGGAGCGATGGAGAACAAGGGCTTGAACATCTTTAACACCTCCTGTGTGTTGTGCAGCCCTGATATTACAACGGATGCCGGTTTTCAGCGGGTGGAGGGCATTGTCGCCCATGAGTATTTCCACAACTGGTCCGGTAATCGGGTGACCTGCAGAGACTGGTTCCAGCTTAGCCTCAAAGAGGGCTTTACGGTATTTCGCGATGCCGAATTCTCCGCTGACATGGGTTCGCGCACGGTGAAGCGGGTTGAAGAGGTGAGCCTGTTGCGCACTGCCCAGTTCGCCGAGGATGCCGGACCAATGGCGCATCCCGTGCGCCCCGATTCGTTTATCGAGATATCCAACTTTTACACCCTCACCGTCTACGAGAAGGGTGCTGAAGTCGTGCGGATGATTCACACGCTGTTGGGCCCGGAGCTGTTTCGCAAGGGCTCTGATCTGTACTTCTCGCGCCACGATGGCCAGGCGGTTACCTGTGAGGATTTCGTCCGGGCCATGGAGGATGCCAGCGACCGTGACCTCAGCCAGTTTCGCAACTGGTATTCTCAGGCTGGTACGCCGCGGCTGCGGGTTCATGACGACTACGACCCTGGCAAGCAACGCTATACGCTGACAATCAGCCAGTCATGTCCGCCCACGCCGGAGCAGGAACATAAAGCGCCCTTTGTGATTCCGGTGGCTATGGGGCTACTGGGGCAAAACGGAAATCTGCCGCTGCATCGTCCGGGCGAAGGTGCAGACGAGCCCGTTTCTACCCATACGGTGTTGTTGGTGCATGAAGAAGAACAACAGTTTGTTTTTGAACAGGTAGCCGAAGCTCCGATACCCTCGTTACTGCGGGGCTTCTCGGCCCCGGTCCGGCTTGATTATCCTTATGACCGGCCGGCGCTGTGCGCGCTGATGAGCCTGGACGAAGACGGCTTCGTTCGCTGGGATGCGGCCCAGCAATTGGCCGTCCAGGTGATCCATGAAGTGCAGGAGCAACTGGAGGCCGACGAGAGCGTTCGTCTGGACCCCTTGTTTCCCAAGGCCTGCAATGCACTGCTGGGCGACAGTAATCTTGACGCGGCGATGGTTGCAGATATGCTCCAGCTCCCGGGGGAGAATACGCTGGCGGAACTTGCGAGCCAGCGCGGCGGCGCCGATGTAGACGGAATTCATCGTGCCCGGAGTGCAGTTCAGCAGGCGGTCGGCGCCTGTCTCGAGGACGTGTTTTTGGGGCGCTACCAGGAACTCACCTCAGGCCAGGATTACGCCCCGGAGGCGGGGCAAATTGCCGCGCGAAGCCTACGCAACACCTGTCTCGATTTCCTTGCCTGTCATAAGCCCTCGGGGCTTGTGCTGGCAAGTGAGCAGTTGGCAGTGGCGGATAACATGACCGACCGGCTGGCAGCTTTGAGAGCGCTCGCCCAGTTCGGCGACGAGCAGACCCGTGACAGTGCACTGGCCGAATTCCATGCGCGCTGGCGGCATGAGGCCCTTGTGGTTAATCAGTGGTTTCAGGTGCAGGCCTTGATCACCGAGGGTGATGCGGTAGCGCGGGTTCGTCAGCTCATGGATCACCCGGACTTCGATTTGCGCAACCCCAACAAAGTGCGTTCACTGGTGGGAGCGTTCGCCGGCGGCAACCCGGTGAGTTTCCATCGCGCCGATGGTGCCGGCTATGCGCTGCTGGTGGACGTGGTGACTGAGCTCAACAGTTTCAATCCTCAAATGGCCGCCCGGCTGTTGGCGCCGCTGACCAAGTGGCGCAACTACCCGGCACGAACCGGACTGATGCTTGAGCAATTGCGACGCCTGGCAGAATCACCCGCTTTGTCCCGCGACGTGTTCGAGGTAGTTAGCAAATCCCTGCAAGACGCCGCTGACTGATCGCCTCGAACGTCTTGCCTGGCAAAGAGCGTCTCAGCTGGTCCCTGGGTAGAGCGCCAGTGCTGGCTCTGGGCCGCGGCCTGGCCTGCGCCGCTGCTGACGCAGGGCTTTGATAGTCTCTGCCATCGCCAAACCATCCCAGGTTGTACCGGCCTCGCCGTAAAGGTGTTGATTCAACTCGCCGATCAGCGCATCAAGCCCCGGGTCGGCCAGGACCTGCTGTACCTGATCCAGCGAGTACACCGCCCGCTCGGGGTAGGCTGCAGCGCACCAGTCCACCAGCCCCTGCCGGGCATTGGCGGGGTGGGCCCCTATACAGGCAGCGATCAGGCGCTTGAATGCCGCGGCCTCTGAGGGGTTTTCGACCACAGGCTTCAGCTCGGCGGTACCCGACCGGCGCCGTGACCAGACAATCCAACCCAGTGTCAGCAACCAGCCCGAGCCAGTTATCCCGGCGATCAGCGGCCAGGTGCCGGCTCCTCCTGGCGCGGTGATGTTGATGGCGTCTCCGGCGGGCGACTGCGGCAGCAGTGTCCCCGCCGGGTCGGTGCCGGTCTGACCAGCTTGCTGACCGGTTGGGGCATCACCGGGTCCAACATTCAGCAGTCGCTCAGGCAGCACGGCGTAGCGCAGTTGATCTGTCCGGGTGTCCCACCAGGGGATACGGATCTCGGGAATACGTACACTACCGTCTCGCGTGGGCACCAGCGCGGCGCTGTCCTGGCGTATGCCAATCAAGCCATCGCTGTCCTCGCGATCTTCTATAGCCGGTTGGTCAGGATAGTATTTCAGACCATCCACCGGCGGAAATAGAATCGGCGGCAATTGGGCGCCCTGCAGACCATGGCCGACAATCTGTACCGTGCGTGTGGTCGATTCACCGGCGCGCAGTTGGTCCGGGGGCGTGGACCAGCGCTCTTCGAGACGCAGGTCGAGTGCGGGTAGCCAGGTAGTACCGCTAAAGTTTTGAGGTCTCTGTAGCACCTCTACGGTCAGCGGCTCGGTGGTGCGACGGAGGTGGCGGCCGCCGCCGCGATCGAAGAGGCTGCGCCGGGGCACACTCTCTCGGGCGGCAAAAGTCTGTGCCGGAATTTCCAGGCTGCCGCTTTGTTCCGGAAAAACGGCGTAGCGAATTTCGTGCACCCGCCAGGAGCGTCCGTCTACCGTGCGTTGGTAGGAGTCCTGCCCCAGCTGTTTAACAAATGCGTTGTCCAGTTTGAGTTCGGTGATACTGGGCGAATCCAGATTGACCGCCACCTGTACCCGGAGTGTGAGCAGCAGCTGTCCCTGTACGTAAACGCTGTCGCGATCCAGCTCTGCGGAGAACAATACGGTTTCGTCTGTCCCGACAGCGGCCGAGTCGGGAATGGGCTGGACCTCTATGGTGATCGCCGGCGTGCGGCTGGACCCGGCGGCCAGGGCGGGGATCGTCAATGTTCCCTCGCGCTTGGGAGTCAGGTCTATCAGCAGTTGACGCGTATGAGTGCGCCGACCATTGACGATATTGATGCTGCTGCTGGTGGAGCGTTGCAGGATGTCGAAATCGTTGATCAGGGGAGCCATGAGTATGTCACTGACATTCTCGTCGCCATCACTGGTTATCGTCAGGCGCAGGCTCTCGCCCATAGCGATACGGGCACGATCCACGGTCGCTGTGACCGCAGCCATGGCGTTTGCACCACTGATAAGGAACACAGCCGCCAGGCAGATTCCATTAATGCAAACCCGAAATCGGGTGGTGTTACCAATCTTTATCATTCGTGCTCCTGCCGCGCTGTTGTTGTTGCCGCTGGCGGCTTTCGTAGCGGAATTTTTCTCGCAACAGCCCCGAAGGGTCGTCCGGCACTCTGCGCAACCACTGCTCCATGGCCTGATCGCGCTCTTGTGCCTCGGGGTCCTCAGCCGCCATTGCGGGTTGTCCGCTGGGCGCTTGCTCAGACTCGGGCTCAGGGTCCGGGGCGGTCTCAGCCCCCTCAGCCTGATCTTGCTCGTTCTCTGATTGCCCGTTTTCGGCGCTTTCATCCGGGCTGGACTCAGGCTCCCGGGCATCGCCGCTCTGGCCGTCTTGCGATGACTCCTGACCACTTTCAGATGATTGTTGTTGCTCGTCACCCGGTTGTTGCTGCTGCTCTCCGTCCTGTTGCTGGTTGTCATCGTTCTCTTGCTGGTCCTGCTGGTCCTGCTGGTCCTGCTGGTCCTGCTGGTTTTGCTGTTCCTGTTGTTCCTGTTGCTGCTGCAGCTTTTCCAGCAGCGCCAGATTGTCCGCGGCGTCCTGGCGATCAGGTGCGCGGGCGAGCGACTCGCGATAAGCCTCTATCGCCGCCTCCAGCTCGCCGGCGCGGGCCAGGGCGTTACCACGGTTATACCATTGGTCGGCCGTGGCGTTTTCAGTTGCCGCGAACTTTTCGGCCGCGCCGGTGTAGTCGCCGTTTCGATAGGCCGCAGTGCCGGCCCAGTCCGGGTTTTCGAACAGCTCTGCCGCGCGCGCGGTCTCCCCTGCCTCCAGGGCACGCATGGCTCGCTGGTCAGGCGTGCGCCACAGTGCACTCCAGCTCTGGGCGGCGGTATCCGGCGCGTGGGCAAACAGGGTGAGTGGCAACAGACAGACGATCCAGCCCCGTCGAAATAACGCGAGCACCAGGGGCAACAGGGGTAGCAACAGCCAGTAACCCTGATCCTCCCAGGCGTCGGCAGTGCGCTCAAGGGCCACCGTTTGGTCGCCGTCCAGTAGCGGTTCGGCCGCCAGTATGGATTCGAGATCGCTGCCGTCAATGCGCATGGGCAGGTATTGACCGCCACTGGCCTGAGCCAGTCGGCGCAGTGGTGCTTCCTGTAGCGCCGGCATAACGATAGCGCCACTGCCGTCTTTCAGAAAGCCACCGCGGTTCAGGGGTATAGGTGCTCCGGTCTCCGTGCCTACCCCCAGGATTAACAGTTGTGCACCTGAGCCGGCCAGGGCGGTGCTCACGGGCGCCACATCGTCGGGTTCAATACCGTCAGTGACTAACAGGATGCGGCCGCCTCGGATTCCCGCCGATCGGAGCAGGGCAAGGGCCTGTTCAATGGCGGCCACGGGATCACTGCCGCGCAGCGGCATCATATCGGGATTGAGCGCCGGCAATAGGTTGGCGATCGTGGGATTATCGTCGGTCAGTGGTGTTACCGTGTGAGCGTCCCCGGCATAGGCGATCAGTGCCGTTTGGCCTTCTGCGCGTCGGGTCAGCAGGTCCAGCAGCTTTTGCCGCGCCCGGTCCAGTCGTGACGGGGCGAGGTCGGCCGATTTCATCGAATAACTCAGGTCCATCACCAGTACCAGCGCATCCTGCTTCTGATGCACCGGTTGGGGGAGCTGCTGCCAGCTGGGCCCGGCGGCAGCGAGCGTGGCCAGAACCCAGCCGGTTAAAAGCACTGGCAGCAGGTTACGAGAGCGCGTCGCCTGCTGGTTGCTGACCAGATGGGGCAGCAGCTCCGGGGCTATTACCGCGCTCCAGGTCCCACTGCGGCCACGCTGACGCCACAGCAGTACTGCCAGCAAGCAAGCAGGCAACAGCGCCCACAGCCAATGGGGTCGCATCAGGTGCAGATCGTTGATCAGTTCCATAGACATCAGCCCCTCGCGCCCCCTCTGTGCAGCCAGTGGCGCAGGGAGATTACAAAGCTGAATAGCAGGGCTGCGGCCAGAGGCAGATAACTCAGCGCCTGCCTGGGGCGGTAAACGGCAGCTTCCTGCTCTACCGGCTCCAACTCGTCCAGCAGCGCATAGATACCGGCCAGCTCAGCGGGGTCTCGTGCTCTAAAATAGCGCCCACCTGTCATCCGGGCAATTTCCTGCAGGTTCTCTTCATCCAGTTCTGAGGAGGGGTTGACCGTGCGGGCGCCAAAACTGGACCCAAACAGCCCTGGCACGGTCATCTCATCGGCGCCGATGCCAATGGTGTAGATACGTATGTTCTCTGTGGCGGCGAGTTGTGCTGCTTCCAGTGGCTCCACTGAGCTGGCGGTATCGCGTCCATCGGTGAGCGCTATCAAAACCCGGTTTTCCGCCGGTCGCTCTCGCAATCGTTTTACGGCCAGGCCAATCGCGTCGCCAATCGCTGTGTCCTGACCTGCAAAACCGATCTGCGCCTCCTGAAGGAATTGGCCCACAGTGCGGGTATCAAAGCTCAGCGGCGACTGCACGTAGGCCTTGCTGCCAAACAGAATCAGCCCGAGACGATCGCCGACCCGGCGCTCGATGAACTGTGAGCCGACCTCCTTTACCGCATCAATGCGCCTGGCCATCACCTGACCAATCTGCATGTCCTCAACCTGCATGGAGCCGGAGATGTCTACGGCTAGCATCAGATCACGCCCGGAGTTCGGGAGCTCGATGGCCTCGCCGATCCACATCGGGCGGGCGGCAGCCACCAGCAGGGCTAACCACAGTAACCACAACATCACCTGCTGCAGAGCTTGGCTGGCATCGCTCCCCGCGGTCTGCCCCTCTCCCAGTTGCCTCCACTCCGAGAAAAATGGCACGCGCAATGCCGGCTCCCGGGTAGTTGCGGGGGGTGCGAACCGACGTACCAGCCAGGGCAGTGGCAGCAGTAGGATCATCCAGGGCCAAACCCACTCTATCACCGGGGCCTCCGATGGCTGCGAATCCACAACGCGCGCCATATCACCCAGGCGGTCGAGGTCTACCGCTGGCGCTTCCGGGCGATACTGGGCGTTTGCCATCGCCGGATCGAAGGCATTATCCACCGGCGAGGTGCGGTTGAGAAATGCCACCCAGTCGGCGCCGCTCTCGGCAGCGACGGTGCGCTGCCCGAAACTGCGCAAGGCCACGCTCTTGAGCAAGCCATTAACGTTCGCCAGGAACACTGAGGGGTCGGGCTCGCGCTGCTGCTGTTCGCACAGGGTCTGCAACTGGCGCAATCCGGCGCGTCGATAGGCGTTGGCACGATGACGGCGCAGTAGCCACAGCGCGGCCACTCCCAGTGCGAGACCAGCGAGCGCGATCAGCAGCCACCAGCCCGGGGCAAGCGGCCACCAGCTGAGTGGTTCCGGCGTGCGCAGGGGGTGCAGGTTTGCCAGCGGGTCGGGTTGATTCAACGTCGCGGGCCTCCGTAATAGGTTTGCAGCAGGGTCACAGGCGCCTCCCCGGTGCTGGCGCTGAGCATCGGTATGCCGAGGCGCAGCAAATCGGTGGCCAGCGATTCCTGTCGTTGTTTGCGCGACTGTTGAAATCGCTCTCGCAGGGCCCGGTCTGCCGTTTGCAGTTCACTGCGGTTTTCGCCGTCCGTCACTGCGTAGCGACCGGCCCGGGGCAAATGGGTCTCCAGCGGGTCGCTGCACAAGAGCGCTGTGATTTCTGTGTGCTGGGCCAACTGGAACAGGTATTCTCGGGCCTGTTCGCTCTCCGCTCCACGAAAATCGCTGACCAGGAATACGCTGCTGCCCGGTCTGGCGATTCGTCGCAGGTTGGCCAACATGGTGGCGAAGCTGTCCTCGTCGCTGGTACGCCCGGCGGCGTCCAGGGGCAGCCGATTGTTATAGGTCTTCAGCTCTGAGAGTAGCGCAAGCACCGTTTTGCGGCTGCGTTTTGGCCGCAGTTCCCGGTGTGCCTGGTCGTTGAATACCACACCGCCGATACGATCGCCGTTTTCCAGTGCGCTCCAGGCCAGCAGACTGGCCAGGTGTGCGGCCAGCACCGACTTGAAACAGTGCATGGATCCGAAAAACATGCTGTTGCGCTGATCGACAACGATAAGAACCGGGCGCTCTCGCTCTTCGCGAAAAAGCTTCGTGTGCGCATCACCGGTACGCGCGGTGACCCGCCAGTCGATGGTCCGGATGTCGTCGCCAGGCTGGTAGTAGCGCACCTCTTCGAAGTCGATACCACGGCCACGGAAGTTGGTCTTGTTGGGGCCTGCCAGAATGCTCAGCGCGCGCTTGCGCCGGCTCAGCTGTAACTGACGCGCTGGAAAACGCAGGCCAATCAGCTCCGCCAGTGCGCAATAGGCACCGCGCGCGGGCGCATTGAAATCCGACAACTGCACGATGTGACTCGCCTCCGCTACGCCACGGGCACCAGGGACAGCAGTTCGGTGATCACCTGATCCGGCGTCACGCCATTGGCCTCGGCCTCGAAGCTCAGTAGCAGGCGGTGCCGAAGCACGTCGGCGGCCACGGCCTGAACATTATCCGGGCTGACGAAATCCTGGCCGCGCAGCCAGGCATGGGCACGGGCACAGCGGTCCAGGGCGATGGTGGCCCGCGGACTGCCCCCATATTCGATCCAGTCCGCCAGCTGCCGGGAGTATTGTCCGGCCTCACGAGTGGCAATCACCAGTTGCACGATGTATTCCTCGATCGGTTCCGCCATGTGCAGGTCCAGGGCCTCCTGGCGAGCGGCAAAAATGCGCTCCTGGCTTAAGGGCTCCACCGGTGCAGGCGTGTGATCTCCGGCCTCCGCGCGGGTCAGCCGGAGAATGTCGCGCTCGGCAGCGGCATTCGGGTAATCGACTTTCACATGCAGCAGGAACCGGTCCAGTTGCGCCTCCGGGAGCGGGTAGGTGCCCTCCTGCTCGATCGGGTTCTGCGTGGCCATGACCAGAAACAGCGCGGGCAATGGGTAGGTTTCACTGCCGACGCTGACCTGGCGTTCAGCCATGGCCTCCAGGAGCGCGGACTGGACTTTGGCTGGTGCCCGGTTGATTTCGTCAGCCAGTACCAGGTTGTGGAAGATTGGCCCGCGTTGAAAATGGAAGCTGGCTTCCTGGGGACGGTAGATTTCCGTACCTGTGACGTCCCCGGGAAGCAGGTCAGGAGTGAACTGAATACGATGAAAACTGCCCTCCAGGCCGTCGGCGAGGGACTTGATCGCGCGGGTTTTGGCCAGGCCGGGGGCGCCCTCGACCAGCAGATGCCCGTCGGCGAGTAGCGCAATGATCAGTCGCTCCACGAGATGCGCCTGGCCGATGATTTGCTGGCTGAGCCAGGTCTCCAGAATTTTAAGATCCGAGCTGCTCACACCTGCTCCTGTTGCTTTGAATGACGGTCAAAATGGGCACGCATTGTAACCCCTGCGTGTTGACTGTCCAGTGTCCGCTGACTGGCTGTCAGCTTTGTGACGATGCCAGGCGCTGAAAGTTCCCGCTCGTGCACTACAAGAGGGCAAGAATCGTCTAGACTAACGGAATTGTTGCTGCGGGGTCGTATTGCATGGCGTGGGATAATCTTAAGAACAGTTTGCTCGCCGATCTGGACCAACATATAGACAAGCACGTGGAACTCGACCATCAGGAGGCGCTGCGCAATCTGGCGACAGCGTTTTACGCTCGTTTCCCGGCTGAAGATATGCGTGGTCGCTCTGTAGAAAACCTCTACGGCTGTGTCTATGGGTTGTTGCGCTTTATCAATCACTGGCCAGACCGCAGTGCCAAGGTCCGGGTGTTCAATCCAGAGATCGGCTCTCACGGCTGGGAGGGAAAATATACGGTGCTGGCAGTGCTCTGTCGGGACATGCCTTTTTGTACCGCGTCCGTGCGCGGTGAACTCAATTTGCGCGGCCTGCGCATTCATACCCTGGCCAGCTGCAATCTGGTGACCCGTCGTGACGAGTCGGGTGAACTGGTCGCGGTGCTGGACAGCAGCGACAAACTAGTCGACAGCGCTGATCTGTCCCACGAGAGTCTGCTGTTTTTCGAGATCGGCCACCAATCAGAGGCCGAGACCAGTAGGGAGTTGGCCGACACCGTCACCGATATACTCGCTGAAGTTGCCGCAGTGGTCGACGATTTTGAACCCATGCGCGAGCGTCTCAGTGAGGCACTGGATAGCGTGACCCAGTGCAGCGTCGCAAGCACCGAATACCGCGACGAGGCGGCGGCGTTTTTGGGCTGGTTGCGGCACAATCACATGACGTTTCTGGGCTATGAGTATCTGCGAGTCACTCATCAGGGCGCCAAATTCGAAGTTGAGGTAGACAAAAGCCGCAGTCTTGGCCTGCTGCGCGATCGCGAGACTCGCGGTGCGCAGGACCTGACGTCAGACCTGCTAGCCATGACAACTGGCGAGCTACAGCGGCGACAGTTGAGTTTTGCGAAGTCTCGCAGACGCTCCCGGGTGCATCGTCTGGCCTACCCGGACTATGTGGAAATAAAAGAGTTCAGCAGTGCCGGGGAGATCATCGGGCAGCACCGGTTTATTGGTCTCTACACCGCCACTGTGTATACGATGGACCCCATGGTAATCCCCATTCTCCGACGCAAGGTTGGGCAGGTTGTAGAGATGTCGGGGCTGGACGATGCGGAACATGAGGGTCGCGAATTAACCCGGGTGCTGGAACTGTTTCCTCGGGATGAGCTGTTCCAATCCAGTATCCTCGAGCTGTTTAAGACGGTCACAGCCGTGAACCGTATCCAGGAGCGCAGGCAAACACGTCTCTTCGTGCGCCGCGACCCCCATGACAAATTTGTCAATTGCCTCGTCTACGTACCCCGCGACAGCTACAACACGGCATTGCGCGAGAAGATTCAGGGACTGCTTACGGAGGCTTTTCAGGCCGAAGAATCCGAGTTCATGACCTTTTTTTCCGAATCGATCCTGGTACGTTGCCACTTTGTTCTGAGAGTGGATCCGGCGAATCCGGTGGAGTTTGACGTCAACGAGATCGAGGAGCAGATAGTGCAAGCCACTCAGTCATGGGAAGACCGGTTGCGGGATCGGCTTATCGAGGAGTTCGGTGAGGAAAAAGGCGAGCTGTATATGACCGAACTCGGCGCGGGTTTTCCGCCGGGATACCGGGCGGACTTCGACCCCCGGATTGCGGTTCTGGATATCACCAAAATTCAGCAACTGCTGGACGGCGGCGAACTGTCGATGACCCTGTACCGGATGTTGGAAGAAGGCGACGATATGCTGCGCCTGCGTCTCTATCAACGAGATCACTCCCTGCCCCTGTCTGATGTTCTGCCTATCCTGGAAAATCTCGGTCTGCGGGTGGTTTCCGAACGCCCCTACGGCGTCCGCAGCGCTGCGGGTAGAGTCTATTGGATTCAGGAGTTCAGTCTGATCTATTCGCTGTCCCACGATATCAACCTTGATGAGGTGAAAGACGAGTTCGAGGATGCCTTTTCGCGAATCTGGTTTGGTGAGGCAGAGAGTGACTCCTTCAACAGACTGCTGATTGGCACCCGGCTTAACTGGCGAGAGATAGCACTGCTGCGGGCCTATTCCCGCTACCTGCGCCAGATCCAGTTCCCCTACACGGTCGACTATATTGCAGAAACCATGGCCAACCACCTGCACATTACAGCAGGTATCGTCGAGCTGTTTCTGACCCGTTTTTCGCCGGTATTCGATGGCGACGAGGACTGGCGTGGACAGCGGGAGCTGGCGGTGGAGGCACGCATACTGGACGCTCTCGAAAACGTCCAGAATCTGGGCGAAGACCGCATCATCCGTCAGTTTGTCAAAGTGATCAAAGCCACCTTGCGCACCAATTTCTTCCAGCATGAGTCCGATGGGGCACTCAAGCCCTATTTCTCCATGAAACTCTTTCCGGGCTCGATTCCCGATGTGCCACAGCCCGTGCCACTGTACGAAGTGTTTGTGTATTCGCCACGCCTGGAGGGTGTACATCTGCGCGGCGGTAAAGTGGCACGCGGCGGTCTGCGGTGGTCAGACCGTCACGAGGACTTCCGCACCGAAGTATTGGGACTGGTTAAAGCCCAGCAGGTGAAAAATGCCGTCATCGTCCCGGTCGGTGCCAAGGGCGGCTTTGTCGCCAAGCAACTGACCCCCGGAATGTCACGGGCCGAGATTCAGGAGGAGGGCATAGCCTGTTACAAACTGTTTATCCGCGGCCTGCTTGACATCACCGACAACCGCACCGAGGAGGGTATTGTGCGGCCTAAGCACGTGGTGGCCAAAGACGATGAAGACCCGTATCTGGTCGTTGCCGCCGACAAGGGAACGGCGACGTTTTCTGATATTGCCAACGGTCTGTCGGCGGAGTATGGCTTTTGGTTGGGGGATGCCTTTGCCTCGGGTGGCAGTGTTGGTTATGACCACAAGGCAATGGGCATCACCGCCAAGGGTGCCTGGGTCTCGGTACAACGGCATTTCAGGGAACTTGGCATCAATGTGCAGACGACAGACTTCAGCGTCGTCGGTGTCGGTGATATGGGCGGGGATGTATTCGGGAATGGCATGCTGCTGTCCAAACATATACGTCTGCTGGCGGCCTTCAATCATCTGCACATCTTCGTCGACCCCGATCCCGATGCGGCTATAAGCTTCGCTGAACGACAGCGTCTTTTTGATCTGCCAGGGTCGAGTTGGGCTGACTACGAGAAAAAACTGATCTCCAGCGGAGGCGGCGTATTCGAGCGCTCAGCGAAATCGATCACCTTATCGCCGGAGATGCAGGCGGTGTTTGATATCGATGTAGAGCACCTGACTCCGAATGAACTGATTTCTCGTATCTTGTGTGCCCGTGCCGACCTGTTGTGGAATGGCGGTATCGGCACCTATGTGAAATCGACCCTCGAAACCAATACGGATGTGGGTGACAAGTCCAATGATGCGGTCCGGGTCAATGCGAGTCAATTGCGCTGTCGCGTGATAGGCGAGGGTGGCAATTTGGGCATGACTCAGCTGGCGCGCACCGAGTACGGTCTGGCCGGCGGCCGCTCGAACACCGATTTTATCGACAATGTTGGTGGTGTTGACTGCTCTGACCATGAGGTCAACATCAAAATTCTTCTCAACGCAGTAGTGGCGCGGGGGGACCTGACCGAGAAGCATCGCAACCAGCTGCTGGAGGCGATGACCGACAGCGTGTCTGCATTGGTGTTGCAAAACAATTATCGACAAGCCCAGGCTATCAGCCTGGTTGAATACCAGGCGGAAGAGCGCAGCGGTGAATATCAGCGTTTCATCAAATACCTGGAGGATCAAGGCCGGCTCAACCGACAGTTGGAGTTTATTCCCTCTGACGACGAACTGGCCGAGCGCAAGATCAAAGGCAAGGCACTGACTCGTCCCGAACTGTCGGTGCTGGTGTCCTATAGCAAGGCTATTCTGAAGGAACAATTAATCGACTCCGATCTGGGCAAGGATCCTTTGCTGGCGGACGCAGTGAAAACCGCGTTTCCCCCGAGACTGGTCAAGGAGTACGAGCAGGAAGTGCTTGAACATCGCCTGCACCGGGAAATTATGGCGACCCAGATTGCCAATGATATGATCAATCGTATGGGCCTTAACTTTGTCCTCCGTCAGTCCAAGGCGACCGGGGCTTCGGTGGCCGACATTGCCCGCGCCTACTGTACGGTTATGGAAGTGTTTTCCCTGCGCCACCTTTGGGAACAGATAGAGGCACTGGATTATAAGGTCGGTGCCAGCATCCAGATGGACATGATGCTCACGCTGATTCGGTTGGTGAAACGCGCAGTGCGCTGGTTGCTGCGCAATCGTCGACACCACCTGGCGCCCACTACGGCGATCGCCGAGTTTTACGATGGTGTTGAGGAATTGCGCGAGGCGTTTCCGAGTATGTTGCGTGGACGCACCCGCGAGGACTATGAAACGCTGTTTGATCACTATATTGAAGCGGGGGTCGACGAGGAGTTGGCCGGGCGTGTGGGTAGCTGCATGCAGGCATACAACGCATTGGGTATCATCCAGGCGAGCCGTGAAACCGACGCGCCTTTGCTGGATGTGGCCACGCTGTATTTCATGATGGGCGAGCGGCTGGAGTTGGACTGGTTCAGTGGCCAGATCATGCGTTCGAAAATCGAAAACGAATGGCAGGCCCTCGCCCGCGACACTTATCTTGAAGATCTTGAATGGCAACAGCGCACGCTGGCCGTGGGCGCGCTGCGGCATATGGAAAATGACGGCAGTATGCTCGCCTGCCTGCAGCGCTGGGAGGAAGAGGAGTCCGGGCTGCTAAACCGCTGGCGAGACATGCTGGCTGAACTGCATTCCACGGTAGCACCGGACTTTGCCATGTACGCGGTCGCCAACCGTGAATTGCTGGATCTGGCCCAAAGCAGCATCCGCAACTAGGCGGGGCGGCTTGCCGTCTCGGCTAGTTTATCTAGCTTTAGCGCCGCGACCTGCGCCGCGGCGTTTGGTCGTTCCTATGTTCAGACAGGTATCTTGTGAACGCCCGATACACCTGTCAGGCCGTCCCACTGGTCCGATCGGCCTTCTCTCCATCCCGATAGCCAGTTCAGGCGATGCTCTTCTTCAGCATGGGGACAGATTTCGCTGCTGCGTCCGGTAACGCCGGCCCTGTAGCCGCGATCAAATGCTCTGGTGTTCATGTCGCGTTTCTGTCTTCTCATAGAGGATGTCTCCTGGGTCAGTAATGGACACCGCCTTCCTCGCCGCGTAATAAACGCTGAACTCCGGCGAGTGCGGTAGCCGTTGAGGTCTTGCAGTCGGGCCGGGTTCTCATGCTGCTTGTGCTTGCATAGTCACCTGTGAATGCCCGATACCGTGTCACCGTGCCGTTGGGACACGTCTTTATCTAACCAGAGCCCGTCCTTCACGTCGACTATCAAATTGTTCTCAACCTGTGATTTGTTATAACAATTATTGAATAAAAATAAAAAAATTAGATAAAAGATCTTTTAAAACATGATTTTAGATTAAATTTATAAGGTAAAATCTTAAGTATTGAGGGCTCAGGCAGCGGTATGCACGACCACTTCGCGCGTGCCGCGTTGGTGGCGATGTTCCCAAAGATAGATGCCCTGCCAGGTACCCAAAAGCAAATTGCCGCGTTGAAAAGGAATGCTGATCTGGGTGGCCGTCAGCGCAGATTTGATGTGAGCCGGCATATCATCGGGGCCCTCCAGGACATGGGTGTATAGCGGGTCATGCTCTGGCACGAGGCGGTTGAACCAGTTCTCCAGATCGCTGCGAACATCGAGATCACAGTTCTCCTGCAACACTAAACTGGCTGACGTGTGGCGGATGAAGAGCGTGCATAGACCGTCTTGCAGCGGTTGATCAGTCATCAGCTGTTGAATCTGGTCTGTGATCGGGTGCAGCCCCTGGCCACTCACGTGGATAGACAGTGTCCTGATCATCGCAGTGTTCTCCGAGTGGCTACGCGGGCTGAATGTGCCAGAACCGGAGGCGACCGGTCAAGCGCCGCTGAGATCTCCCGCCGGTCCGTTCTCAGTGGCGCCTGGCGCGGCTTGCGCTAACCTCATTAACCCGGCAAGATCAGGCGGCCTTTGCCTCACTCGTTTTGTCGGGAGTCTGTTTTATGAGAGCCAATCTGCTCTTGTGGATATTATCGATGGTCCTGCTGTCTTGCAGTGCGAAGGCGGCCACCGATGTTGCGGCGCAGCAGCTGGTTGAGAACCTGGCCAGCTTCCGCTTCGACCAGCTTGGCCACCCACAAATTCAGAGCGACTCGATTCAGCCGGTTCTCGCCACCGCCAGACGGCCGCATAAATTGCTGGTGCTGCCCGTGCGCTTCGCTGACAAGGGCTATGATCGCTTTGCAGACGATCCGGCCAGGGACGAGAAAAACCGCGAGTACTTTCAGCGGCTTTTGTTTGCCGGCGGTGCCCGGTCACCGGCCTCTGGCACCCTTTCCCATTACTACCGTCATCAATCGCGTGGTCAGTACAATATTACTGGCGAACTGTTGCCTGTGGTGCAGCTGGAGCAGCCGCTGCATCATTACGGCAGGCCGGTTCAGAATAGCGACGGATCCTGGCGCAACGATGAAAACGCCTCTGCCCTGGTGGTCGATGCACTGCAGGCAGCCTACCTCGAAAACCCCAAATTCCCCTGGGGGGACTATGACCGCTGGGACCCACAAGACTTCGACGGCGATGGTAACCGTGACGAGCCCGACGGCTATCTGGACCATTTTATCCTGATCGTGGCGGGCAAAGGGCAGGCGTCATGTCAGGGTCTCTACAAACTCAATGAGAAACTCACGGTGAACGCGCCCGCCGATGCCTTCGACCGTTTGAGCCCGAAGGAACAGGACTGTGTTGACCGTATCTGGCCGCACCGCTTTTCTCTGTCCCAGAATCTGGGTGCGGGGCCTGCAATTGATGGGGTCCGCAACCCCCGTGGCGGAGTCGATATTGGTAACGGCCTTTGGGTGCTGGATTACAATATGCAGTCCGAGTACACCGAGGTGGCAACGTTCATTCATGAGTTTGGTCATTCACTGGGTCTACCCGACATTTATGCGAGCCAGACCAGCAACTCCACCGCTTCCTGGGAGGCGATGTCGGGAACCGCATCACCGGAGCCGCAGGAGTTGAGCACCTGGTCCAGGATGGTGCTGGGTTGGATGCAGCCCTGTGTCATTCGACCCCCGGGTCCGGGTGGTGAGCCCTCGGGGAACGTGCACCTGAAAATAATGAACGATTGGTCGGGGCAGCCTGGCGAGCGCTCGGAAGCGCGATCGCCCGCTGGCGTCTGTGATGCCGCCATGGTCATCCTGCCGCCGAAAATTCGCTCCATCGAACTCGGTCCTCTGCGACCAGATCACGGCAACCAGGCCGTCTACTCGGGCCAGGGCAACAACATGCAGCGCAGTCTTTCGCGGGTGTTCGATCTGGGAGCAGTAGACGGGACAATACCGTTGTTACTGGAATTTGATACCTGGTTTGAGATCGAGGCGGAATGGGATTACCTCTATGTAGAGGTCGCGGGCGAGGATGGACAGTTCTCACGGGTGATGCCAACTGACAAGAGCGGACCCGGCGATGCACTCAGCGTTATGCCTTCCGTCAAGGGGCACGAGGGCAAGGGATCATTGCCCGGTTTTACTGGCCGCAGCGGTGACCTGGACGGCGACGGTAAAGTAGAGAGCGCAGCTGGCTGTGATCCGGCACAACAGCGGACGCTGGCAGAGGACAAGGTAGGGGAAGCCCGTACTGACCCTTGTGAGACCGCTCAGTGGGTGAGTGCCGCGTTTGACCTTGGCCCCTGGCGCGGGCAGCAGGCGACGGTGCGTTTTACCTATTTTACTGATATGGCCTCGGTAGAAGATGGCGTTTTATTGGACAATATCGCCATTGCGGCCCTGGATTACCGTGAGGATTTTGAGGGGAACGGTCTCGCGGACTGGTCTACAAACGGCTTTACCTTAAGCGGCGGGAATCACCAACTGGCGGTGCCGCACTTTTATCTACTCGAGTATCGTGACCCCTATGCGCGCTTTGCTGCCGTTAAAAACTACGATGCGTCGCTGACTGAACCGGTGTTTGCTTTTTATCCCGAGCGCGATGGCTCCATGGCGGCTCTCAACGTCAACTACCGACCCGGGGTGGTGATGTGGTACTACAACGGCGAGTATCTGTGGAGTCAGAATGAACCCTCCCAGTCGGGCCCCGGGGAGGGCTTTTTGCTGGTGGTCGATGCCAACCCTCAAGAGTACCCTTTGCCGGCGCTGCCACAAAAGTATTTCAAAAACACCGATGGCTGGCGTTTTTGGGCATTTGATGATGCGGCTCAGGGCTATCTGGAGCAGTCCTATCTGGCAAGCCTGTGTTTCCAGCGTCGACCGGCCTACTATCCCGGTGAGTTGACAAAGCAACAGCTGGCGCGGTGCAAATCGCAGCTCAGCGACGGACTCCCGCCGATGGAGCGCCTGCACTGGGGTGAGCGACCATTAATGTATGGCTATACACTGATCAACGAACTGTTGCCAGGCGCACAGCGTCGGGCACGCAAGGGTGCTACCAGTCTCTTCGATCTGCGCATCCGTGACGGCGAGACACGCTTTCGCCTCTATGACCGCCTGCTGCGCAATTTACACTCGGCGGATGCGCCGTTTGCGATTGCGCCCTTTGCCAGCGGTATTGAGGTCTATCGCCCGGACAATGGGCAAATGCGCGCAGCCAGCGCTATACCCTTCGATCCGGTGGCGACTTTCGACGACAGCGACCCCCGGCGCTACCTGAATCCCGGATTGCCATTTGGCGGTGCTGCGATACCCTCGGCCGGCTTCAGTTACACTCTGACGAAGCCGGCTGATGGCGCGCCCCCTGACAGTGTCATCCGGGTCGACTATCGCTGGCGCTGAGCCGTTGCCGTGGCTCTTCCCCGGACGCCCCGGGGATGGGTGAGTTTGCCCTGGTCCCGGTGGCCTTCGCCAGCTCTTGCCTGGCCGGTGCTATCGGCATGGGCGGAGGAGTGCTGTTGCTGGCTGTCATGCCCGGACTGCTGCCGACCTCAGCGATTCTGCCGGTGCATGCCTGCACTCAATTGATGAGTAATGCCTCCCGCGCTTTTTTCGGCTGGCGTGAGATCGATTGGCGGATGCTCCCGGCATTGCTGGCGGGTGCGGCGCTAGGTGCCTGGCTGGGCGCCGGTCTCTATCAATCGGTGAATCTCCGGTGGCTGCCGGCGCTGATCGGCGTGCTGATCATTTTGCTGACCTGGTTGCCCGCGCCAAAACCGCGGGGAAGCGGGAATGTCGCTCTGTTCCTGTTGGGCTGTTATCAGACCGGTCTGGGGATGGTCGCTGGAGCAACGGGGCCCTTGGGCGCCGCCGTGCTGCTGCGCCGCAATGACAACAAGGACTGGTTGGTGGTGAACACGGCCGTGTATATGACCATCAACCACTGCTTGAGAGTGTGTGCGTTTGCCATGCTCGGTTTCGCCTTTTCCGCGTGGCTGGTGCTTATTCTGGCGCTCTCTGTTGCGGTGATAGCCGGGTCCTGGCTGGGTACCCGGCTGCGGCGGTTTGTGCCGCAGGGTGATTTCGAGCGCTGGTTCCGCTGGCTTGTCACCCTGCTTGCCTTGCGTATGGTGCTGCTTTCACTGATGACGGCCCACTGAAATGAGCGCAGCAACCGGCGATCAGCGCCGTGGCACACTGCTCGGAGTAACCGCCTACCTTATCTGGGGGTTTGCTGCGCTCTACTGGGTGCAGACGGAGCCGGTAGATTCCCGCGATCTGCTGGCCCATCGGGCGCTTTGGTCTGTACCCGTGGTACTCATTTGCCTGGGAGTAGCCGGGCGATTGCGTTCGAGTTTTGCCCTGTTCGCAAATCCGCGCGATCTGGTCATTCTCGCCGCCTCAGCCTTTTTGGGTGCCACCAACTGGGGGGTGTTCCTGTGGGCGGTGACCCACGATCATGCGACCGACGCCAGCCTGGGTTATTTCTTGCTACCGCTGTTTAATGTGGTTTTGGGTCTGACGCTATTCGGGGAGTCACTGGATCGGGCGCAGAAACTGGGTGTCGCCTTTGCCGTTGCTGCCGTGTGCCTGCAAGTGTTCAATCAGGGTGGCTTGCCCATAGTGGCACTGGCGGTGGCGTTGAGCTTCGGGCTATACGGAGCGATCAGGAAAGGGGTTGCGGTGGGTTCCATGGAGGGCCTGTTGATAGAAACCCTCTTTATGGTCCCGTTTGCGTTGGCCTGGCTGTATTGGCGGGACGGTGGGGGCTTTGGTCAATATGGTCTCAAGGTCGATCTGTTGCTGATCGGCTCCGGTATCATTACTGCTGTGCCTTTGATGACCTATGTGGCGGCCAGCCGCTTACTGCCACTGACCGCACTCGGGCTGGTATTCTACATCGGTCCCAGCATGCAGCTGCTGGTGGCTCTGGTGTACCTCGGCGAGCCCTTCGATCCGATGCAGTTCGCCGCTTTTGTGCTGGTGTGGATCGGGCTCGCTCTGGTCACCGTCGATTCGTTTAGACGCAACAGGAGACAAAGCACATGAAGAGCAACTGGCTGACCATGATGATAGCCGCCTTGTTGGCGGCTTGTGGTAATAGTCCTGGCGTCGGGGATGAGGCCAACACCCAACCCCAAGCCCAAACTATTGCAGCGGAGCAGGTCTATCGTTGTGGCGACACGCAATTTCAGGCCCGGTTTGAAGCCGACAGTGTCCGCATACGGTTTAATGATGAGGAGCGGCTACTGTCGAGGACTGTCAGTGGCTCTGGCGCCCGCTACCAGAACGGCGATTGGCTGTTCTGGACTAAGGGTGAGGAGGCGATGCTTGACGCCGGTGTGCAGTCTTTGCGGAATTGCCGCCTGGTCGAACAGGGGGCCGCGGCCGATCATTCCGATTAACAACCGGGGCCAAGCCCGAGAAAATGTGCGTTTAGTCAGGAAAGTCGGTGACTGAGCGTATTCCTTCGCGGCTAAATTGATTAACATCAATGCCGCCTGGACTCGCCACTTCTACCATACGCGACAGCTGGCACGGGTAGCCCGGGCCTGAACATTGAACCAAGGAGTTGAAAATGAAAAAAGCGTTGACCTTAGCGCTGGTCGCGGCGATGGCTGGCGGCAGTGTTTCACTGCAGGCCTACGAAGAAGGGGACTTCATCCTGCGTCTCGGCGCGACGACCGTCGATCCGGATGCCAGCAGCGACAAGATACGACTGCCTGGTGATATCGTGCTGGAGGCCGATGTCGATGACGATACCCAGCTGGGAATTATCCCGGTCTATATGTTCCGCAATAACTGGGGACTGGAAGTACTGGCGGCCACGCCCTTCAAGCACGATATCACCGTTTCGGGCTCCGGCTTGAGCCTGGACGCTGGAGACACCGAACAGCTGCCGCCGACAGTAAGTGTGCAATGGTACCCCCGTGGCGGCAAGACTGGGTGGCAGCCCTATGTTGGCCTGGGCGTCAACTGGACGACGTTTTTCAGCACTAACATCAGTAGCGAACTTGAAGGTGCTCTCAACGCTGTTCTGGGCGCTGAGCGCGCGAAACTGGAATTGGACGATTCTTTTGGCGTAGCCGTTCAAGCCGGTATCGATATACCGCTTGGTGAGCACTGGGCCCTTAACGCCGGTGTCTGGTGGATCGATATTGATACCGAAGCCGAGATCAAAACAGACGTGGGCAATGTCAAATTCGACGTCGAGATAGACCCTTGGGTTTATAACTTCGGGATCGCCTACAAGTTCTGATCAGTATCCGCCGCCTTGTGTCCGTCGAAGTGGCGGCCACAGGGTGAGGCTCCTCCTTCCCTCCTTCCCTTATTGCCTGTTCGCTCTCAACGGTTTGCGATCGTTGGCGATTGCGTTCAGTCTTGAACCGAGATAATGGCGTGAGTAGTTCATTGTGAGCCGGAGAAATAGCGGGAACCTGATCCGCGGCGTAGGTGCTGTGGGTCTTGGGTTGTTAGTGTTGAATTCAATGATAGGCGCAGGCATCTTTGCGCTGCCCGGGGCGGTCGCGTCCCAGGCCGGTGGTCTCAGCCACTGGCTGTTCCTGATTATCGGTTTACTGTTTATTACAGTTGTTTTGACCTTCTCCGAACTCTCCAGTTATTTCGCGGAATCCGGCGGCCCAATCCTCTACGCCAATGCGGCATTTGGCCCCCTGGCAGGGTTCAGCGCCGGCTGGTTGCTTTATATCAGTCGCATTGCTGCCTTCGCTGCCAATGCGACGGCCATGGCGGTCTATCTGGGCGCCCTATGGCCCTGGGTAGCGACCGACGCGGGTCGGATTTCTGTTGTTTTGTCGATGGGCGCACTCCTGACTGCCGCCAATTACATAGGTGTTCGCGAAGGGGTAAAAACCGTCGCTTTGTTCACCGTCTTCAAGTTGACCCCCATCCTGATCCTGGTTGTGGTGGGCCTGCAGCAGGTTGGCGCCAGTGATTTGTTGCCGGAAGATCTGCCGGTTATTGAGGACCTCGGTGGTCTCACTCTGCTGATTATCTATGCCTTTGTGGGTTTTGAAGCGCCCACAGCAGTATCGGGTGAAACCCGAAACGCTCGCCGCAGCATGCCGCGCTCTATTGTTGCTACGGTAGCCGCAGTCGCCGTGCTGTATTTTCTGGTCATGCTGGTCTTTATAACGGTTGTACCCGAGTCGCAGCGAGCCCAGGCGACCCTGGCGGATGCCGGCGGAATACTATTGGGGGAGTGGGGTGCACTGGCGTTGGCACTTGCCGCGGTGTTCAGCATAGGCGGCAATCTCGCGGCCAACATGTTGTCTGTACCGCGACTGAGTTTTGCTCTGGGTGAGCTGGGCTTGTTGCCCCGCTGGTTTGGCGCAGTACACCCACGGTTCCATACGCCGGGCAACTCGATTCTGGTGATGGGTTGTCTAGGCGTACTGTTTGCACTGAGTGGTTCCTTCGCTTTTCTGGCTGCAGCCAGCTCTCTTATGCGCATGTTGACCTACATTATCTGCATTGCTGCGCTGCCGGGCGTGCGTCGGGGTGCTGCTCTGGGCAGCGTTGAAAAAGCTTTTCGCCTCCCCGGGGGATACCTGATTCCATCGGTGGCGATGGCGCTTTGTGTCTGGATCGCTGCCCAGGCAGCCCCTCAAGCCTGGCTCATGACCGCTCTCCTGTTGGGCCTCGGGTTGGCGCTGTTCTGGTTTGCTACTCAGACTCCGGGGGGAAAAGACCGTAGTGGACAGCGCCCTCGATGACCCCGCCTGCGTAGTAGCCATTGAGCCCGTAGCAACCTCCTTTAGCCTGATAGACGCGCAGCGCGCGATTAGCTTTTGCAGCCGTTCGCACCGCCTCACGCAGTTGTTCATCAGCATTGCGCACCATCACCCCGGCGAACCCGGCCGTCAGGGCATCAATGTCATTGCCGCTGTCGCCGCAGAAAACCAGGCGTTCCGGCGATTGGCCGACGCTCTCCGCCAGGTAGGCTAACGCGCCTCGCTTACCGGCACTCTCGGGCAACAGATCCAGAAGCCCACGCTGAGTCACGGAATCGAAGCTGTATACGGCGTTGGCATCGAATTCAGCCAGTACGGGTTTATTGATTTGCGCTGCGATCGATTCCCAGCGACCCGCGTCTACATAGTAACTCAGCTTGAAGCTGTTATTGTGCTGTGCCTCCTGTTGGGTCAATCCCGGGATCTCAGCCAGCCGTTCCCGAAGCCCCTCAGGCGCCCAACGAGGGCTGGAGTGTCGCAGGTGCAATGACCAGCCCGCGTCCTCACGCCATAAACCGTCGTCATAGTAGCTGATGCGACTGCCAACATCAGTGCACAGGACATCGGGATAACGGATGCCATAGTCCTCAACCGCTGCCTCCGTGAGTGCGCGGTTACGTCCAGTCACGTAGACCAGCAACACGCCATGATCCAGAGTGAGTTGGTTGAACAGAGCGATGGCATCGGGCTCCGCTGGCCAATCACCGTTGGGTAGCAGCGTACGATCCAGGTCGGTAGCCAGGATGCCACGCGACGAGGGTGCGAGGAGGCCAGTCAAGCCGTTGCCGTCAACCAGTAGCAGTGGCGCGCGGGTATCACCAGCTCGCCTCCGTCGGGCGCCAGCAATTCGCCACCGACGGCGTCACACAGTGGCCCCAGTTCAAAGCGCCCCCATTGCCCAGATCTGCGAGATTCATGACCTGATCCCGGTCGTCAAAATTGGCTACGACCAGCACAGAATCTTCGAAGAGGGTCGGGTGAGTACGGACAAAAACAAACAGCTGAGGATTCCCCACCTCGATCAGCTCCCGATTATTAAAATCTGCAAACGCATCCAGCGTTTTACGGGCAGCAATCATTCGCTGCAGCCCGCTGAAGATGCTGTGCTCAACGCTGCCACGTTGGTGCCGCCGTTCGACTACAGACCAGTTGTAGGTGGGACGGCTGATCCAACGACTATCGAACGCCCGGGTGCCGTCCTGTCGAAAACTCTCATCATTGAGAGTGCCGATTTCATCTCCGTAGTAGAGTAGGGGTATGCCGCCAAAAGACAGAATAAGACTATGCAGAAGCAGTATTCGCTCGACACTCGCCTGAACGTTTACCGCATCATCCGCTTCGAGTGCCGCTTCCAGTCCCACCAGAGAAGCCAGTGAACCGGCGATGCGCGCATCGCCAGTTTTATCATTCTGACCAAACGGCTGTCCTCGGGCCGATGAATCGGGAAAACGACCGGTATAGTAGTCGAGCAGAAAACGGCGGTGCGCTTTGGGTTCGTAGCCAACCGCGGCGATATCACTATCATCAAAACCCAGGCCAATATCGTCATGGCAGCGCGCATAGTTGAGCCAGGTGGCGCGATCCAGTTTATCTGGCAGACTCTGGATTCCCTGATTCAGCAGCCGTGCATTGCGGGTGGCCATGGCATCCCACATCAATGCCATAAAAGTAGCGTTGTAGGCCACTTCACACTCTTTGGCGATAACCGCATCTTCCCCAAAGTATTTGGTGATTTCCACCGGCGCCACGATCGCCTCTGCGATGAACAGAACACCGGGCGCGCTGACCTGGCAACAGTCCTTCATGAGCTGCAGGATCAAATGCGCCTCACGTTCATTCTGGCTGATTGTTCCCAGTTTTTTCCACAAAAAGGCGACTGCGTCGAGGCGCACAATATCAGCGCCCTCATTGGCCCAGTGCAGAATGATGTCAACCATCTCGATGAACACGGCCGGGTTGCGGTAGTTCAGGTCCCACTGGTAGCTGTTGAACACAGTCATCACCCATTTGCCCATGGCCTCATCGAAGGTGAAGTTGCCGGGCGCGGTTTCGGGAAATACCTCGGGCATTGTCTCTTCATAACGGTCTGGCAGCTGGCGATCATCGAAAATGTGGTAATAGTCTCTATAGCGGGCATCACCATTGCGGGCAGCCTCTGCCCAGGGGTGTTCGTCTGAAGTGTGATTCAGCACCACGTCCAGTACGAGCAGCATGTTGCCCTGCCGGAGGGTGTCGGCCAGCTCTCGCAGCTCCTCGAGTGACCCGGCCCGGGAGTCGATTGACCTGAAGTCACTGACTGCGTAGCCTCCGTCGCTGGCGCCTCTCGGACAGGTGAGTATCGGTAGTATATGAACCAGGTTGATGCCCAGTTCCTGGAGATAGGGCAGGCGCGCTTTGAGCCCGGCGAGGTCATCCGCGAAGCCGGCCAGGTACATCGCCATGCCGACCCAGCGTTGACTGAGAAACCAGTTGTAATCATTTTCGCGGTCGACGTCCAGCTGCCGCAGTGATACCCGCCGCTCCCGGTATCGATTGACGAGTACTTCAATCAGTGCCTCGAGTTGCTGCTCGATATCGTCTCTCTCTCCGTAAAGACGATGAAACAAGGTATAGATCGCATAAAAATTGGCACCGAGACGTGTGTGGAAGTTCCGCAACCCGTCCTCAGACGTTCCGGCGTTCAGCTTATCCAGGATTCGATTGAGCAACGCATGTGACAAGGGCTCGTACATGTCAATTCGTCTCCTGCCACTGTTGGATGAGGCCGCTGTAAAATGCCGGATCCGCCACCGTCGCGCCGCGCTGGCTAACGATCTGTGCTGCGAATTGTTGAGCGCGCTCAAGACAAAGCGGCAAAGACCAACCCGATGACAGTCCCGCGATCATCACCGCGGAAAAAGCATCACCGGCACCCACGGTGTCGATAACAGCCGCGCGCCCTGACGGTCTGATTCGGTGATACTCGCCACTGGCGCTGAATACCTCGGCACCACTCTCGCCCCGGGTAACGATCAGCCCCTCCAGCTGAAGACTATCGAGAAGTTCAGTGGCAAGGCCGTCACTACCGGGTTGCAGAAGGTGCAACTCGTCTTCATTCAGTTTTAGCCAATCCGCATCCTTAAGAGCGGTTTGCACCTGATCCCTCTGCCACCAGGGTGGCCGCAAATTGATGTCGATAAAAGTGAGGCGTGGCTTGCTCTGCGCTTTGAACCGCTGTAAGGACCGCGCTGAGACGGGTGAACGTAGCGCGAGACTGCCATGATAGAGCAAATCGCACTCTACAGGGGCCGGTGTTTGCAACGCATCCCAGGCCGCATCCGTGGTTATTTCGTAGGTGGGCTCACCATTGCTGATGCTGACCTGCACGGTTCCTGTAGAGCGCTGCTGGTCCCGCTGCACACCACTTGTGTCCATGCCCCAGTCGCGCATGGCTGCGGCTATGCGGGTCCCATTCGCATCGTTGCCGATTCGCGTTAGCAGCCGGTTAGCGAGGCCCAGTCCCTGGAGGTGCCAGGCCACGTTGAACGGGGCACCGCCGAGCACAGCAGTGCCGTCCGGGAAATGATCCACCAGTACCTCGCCGAAGACACAGATCATTGATCAGGAACCCGTTTCGCAGCCTGGTCCGCGGGGACCTGGCAGTCACCAAAAAAATCATAGTATTCGACCGCTTCCACAATGCCTCCCGCGTGTCCCCGCGTGGCGAACAGAATCCGATCGACCTCGGCCAGTGAGGAGAGTTCTTCGTGATGGCGGTTGGATACTACCACTGCCAGCGTGTTGCCTCGCATCATGTCCTCATCAGCGCCCGAACCTCCCGCAACCAGAATGTGTTCCACCGGTATCTCAAGGCGGTTGGCGATATAGCGCACGGCAAGACCCTTGGAGGCTCGGGCGGGAAGGATATCCAGATACTGGCCGAAAGACAGCGTGACGTTGGCGGTAATTTCCCGTTGGTGCAAAAAATTTATGATCTCATCCAGAGCTGGAGCGACGTCCGCGTCGTAGAAATAAGAAATTTTGAAGGCCGACTGCTGGCGACGGTCCTGCAACAGCAGCCCTGGGAGTTCGGACAGGGCGTGGCGAACGCGGCGACCGGACCATTCATGGTCGATATGATCAGCCCAAAGGTCATCCCGGTTCAGTGCCTTGCCGTAATGGATGTCTGTCCCCAGACTGCTGATCAAAACGTCCGGTTGTGGAATGCCGTGCTGTTTGAGTAGCCCGAGTGCGCTATCAATACGACGACCGGTTGCGACTGCAAAGCTCACTGACCGTTTTTTCTCACGAATCATGTCGATGAACTCTGCCAGCGCGTCGTCATCACCAATCAGGTTCTGATCAAGGTCGGTAACAATCATTCGGTCCCGGTAGCGTAAAGCGCGAGGCAGTGGCCTGACCAGGTCGAACGTAGCGTAGTCGGCGACCAATCCACGGACCTTGTCGACGTAGTGGTCAGCATGAGTTGCCCAGCTGTAAAGTCGATTAACGTTTGCGATGCCGTTGCGAGACGCACGCCGCCACTTATCCCGGTCCGACAAGAGCTGCAAGAGGGCGTCCGCTATCTGCCGGTTGTCCAGTGGGTCGATCAGTTCACCACATTCGCAGTTGGCGATGATATCCACTGGACCACCATTTTCGGTCGCCACCAGGGGAAGCCCGGTTGCCGCCGCCTCCAGCAGTGTCAGGCCAAACGGTTCGGTGAGAGCGGGGTTGATGAAAACGCCGCCGCTGCGGGCCGCCAGCCGATAGATTGCCGGTACATCGTCCGGGCGATGTTTCTTGGGGACTGCCACCTTGCCGTAAAGGTCGTAGCTGTCTATCCATAGCAAAATATTGGTGAGCACCGTCTGGGGGCCATCATCCATATCGCGGATGTCGTCGCGGTTTCCGGCGATAATCAGCAAATTGGCGCGATCCTGCAACTCACGAGATTCACCATAAGCCTCGATCAGGGTTAACAGGTTTTTGCGTTCGTCGGCTCTGGACAGGGACAGGATCAGGGGTTTGTCCGGGTCAGTGAAAAAGCGGGCGATGTCAGCGGCAAAGTCGCGCTCGGTATCCGCCCCGTCCGGTCGGAAACTTTGCAGGTCGGTTCCGGGGGGAATCACGGCCATGCGCGTGGGATCATAGTAGTTGTAAAGTCCGTACTGCTCTTCGATCTCATTGTGGGTACTGGTCACTACCAGGGCGGCGTTGGCAAGTATTTCCTCCTCGGCGTCGATTCGCCGGCTAATACTGTAGCTGCCCTCAATCGCCTCTCGCGTCAGTCCCTTGGCGAGTAGCCGTTTGCGTTTGTCGCGACCCAGCGAGTGCCCGGTATGAACCAGGGGCAAGCCGAGGAGATTGGAGACGCGCACACCTACATAGCCCGCATCAGCATAATGGCTGTGCACCAGGGACGGTCGGTTTGGTTGCACGGAGAGCCACTCAACCAGGTTGTCTGCGAAACTGTCGAGGTGGTCCCACAGTAGCTCCTTGGGAATATACTCGTCGGGACCACAGTCTATGCGGACGATGCGGACTCCGGTCCCGAGGGACTCTTCAGCCTGCGCGTAGTCGTCGCTGACGCCGGGGTCACGGATCCTGCGGGTGATGAGATCGACTGTCCCGATCTCCGGGTGTTCGGCCAGAGCCCGAGCCAGATCGACGACATATTTGGTTTGTCCTCCGGTGTCGGGATCCCGGCCTAACTCCAGTTCCGAGGCGCGTATCAGGCCGTGGATGCTGATTAGGCAAATATTAAGTTTACCCGGGGGCGCTATGTTTAAAGTGATTGTTGTCTCCGCTTAAAAACTTGACAGTGCTAATGTTATCATCCGTGTGTAAAAGGTAAACCGCGGCACAGTAGCGACTGTTTGTATTCTTTTCAATGGTGGTGGTGACCAGATTCTATCTCGTTCGCAGGCGCCTGTCCGGCGCCAAGCAGGTGGGCGCTGTGGGCGGCAGTAAGATAAAAGCTCCAACTGCCCGCGGCAATCAACAGGAGACCGAGTGCCAGTTTCAGTCCGCGTTTGCGCAGGAAGCCCTGCAACCGCTCGGCTCCGAGGCTGGTGCCAAGCATGGCGGGGAGGGTGCCGAGGCCGAAAAAGAACATCATCAGGGCCGACTGTGCCGCGTCCTGGGCTGTAGCGGCCCAGGCCAGGCTGCTGTAAATCAGTCCACAGGGCATCAGACCCCACAGTGAACCCAGTGCCAGTGCCTGGTACCAGTGCTTGATCGGCAGCAGCCCACGGGACAGCTTTTGTATCGGTTGCCAGAGCTTGGCACCGGCGCGCTCCAACACCATCATGCCACGCCACCAGTCGGTGATGTAGAGTCCCATGCAAATGAGCAGAATGCCGGCGAGGTAGCGAAGAAACAGCGTCCAGGCCGCAATATCAAGGCTGCCGGCAGCCACTCCCAGTGCAGCGCCCAGCAGGGTATAGCTGATTATTCTGCCCCCGTGGTAGGCCAGGGTAGACGAGACGCTCCGGTGACCCCCCAGGCTCAGTGCCGCCGCTATCCCGCCGCACATTCCCAGACAGTGTCCCGCGCCGGCCAGGCCAATGGCGAAGGCGCTGATGATGCTGAGTTCAGTCATTGCGGGCCGACACTCCCGGGTCTGTCGTCAGGTTGAGGTTTGGCCTCAGCGCTATCCTCTTCGGCGAGAATTCGCCAGGCCTCTTTGTCCAGGTCGTCGTACTGACCGCTATCAATGGCCCATAGCAGCAATTTGATAGCGATAACGCAAAACAACAGCGCTATGGGAATCAACAGGTAGAGTGAATCCATCGAATCTCTGCTCAGTCGTGGGGCGCGCTATTTAAACGCAGCGAATTAAGCACCACAAGCAGCGAACTCGCTGACATGCCCAGGGCAGCTGCCCATGGGGGAATATAGCCGCTTGCGGCCAGCGGGATGGCGCAAAGATTGTACGCCAGCGCCCAGCCCAGGTTCAGACGGATAATATGGCGGCACTGCCGGGCCTTGCGCCAGGTGAACAGGACCTGGTAAAGATCGCCGCCGACAATCACAAAATCTGCCTGGGTCCTGGCGAGGTCCGTTGCGCCGGCTACAGCGAAAGACGCGTCGGCCAGTGCCAGCACCGGCGCATCATTGAGTCCATCCCCGACCATGGCCACGACTGCGCCGCCATTCTGAAGCGCTCGCACCCGTTGCATTTTTTCCTCCGGCTGCATACCGGTGTGAACAGTCGCAATCCCCAACTGCGCAGCTAGCACTTCACCCTGATCGGAACTGTCGCCGGTGAGTAGTTCGAGTTGCAGCCCTCCGCCGACAGCCTCGGTCACGACGGCCGCAGCTTCCGGACGCAGCTCGTCATCCAGGCCTATCCACGCCAGGGGTTGGTCCCGCTGGCAGAGGGCGACCCAGTAGAGCGGCGCTTCCGGTGGCGGGGGTAAGTCGGGAGCGATTTCACGGCAATAGGTTTCGCTGCCAATACGGTAGCGAATCCCCGCGCATTCGCCCTCCAGCCCGGCTCCGGTCTGGTTGACGACCCGTTTCATGTCCGGTGCCTGCGCCAGTCCGGCAAAGGCTCGGGCGACGGGGTGATTCGAATACTGCTGCAGCGCTGCCGCCAGGGCCAGGCATTGGTCACGCCCCACAGCCGACAGGCTGTGTACGGCCGTGATCCGCAATTGCCCCTCGGTCAGGGTTCCCGTTTTGTCGAACACCAGGTGGGTGGCCCGTGACAAAGCCTCCAGCGCATTTTCGCCCCGGGTAATAATACCCCGGGCTCGCAATGCACCGGCGGCACTGGTCAGTGCCGCCGGTGTTGCCAGCGCAAGAGCACAGGGGCAGCTGATGACCAGCACGGAAAGGGTGACCCACAGCGCCCGATCAGGGTCCAGATAGCTCCAGATGATTGCCGTAGCAACCGTGACCAGCAGGATGCCGGCTACAAACCAGGAGGCGACGCGATCAGCGAGCTGCGCCACGGCAGGTTTGTTGGTCTGTGCAGTTTCCACTGATTGTTGCAGGGCTGCCAGACGAGTGTCCTCATAGCGACCCAGCACCTGCGCCTCCAGCGCGCCCTCTACATTGATGGTGCCGGCGTACACGGTATCGGCCACTGCAACCTGCCGAGGCAGGTGCTCACCGTTAAAGGTGTCTTCTACCACTGAACTGTTACCGACCAGTACCTGTGCATCCACCGGTACCAGCATCCCCGGTCGGATAAGAATGCGCTCTCCGGGCACCAGTTTCACTCTGGCCCGATTCTGCCAGTTCCCCTGGCAGAGAACCGGGACCGTCGCTGGCAGCGCGCTCTCAGCGTCGAACCATGCCAGCATATGCCGTTGTCGCACCCGCTGCTCGAGGAAGCGGCCCAGGAGCAGGAAAAACGTAAACATGACCACCGAATCGAAATAAACCTGGCCCTGTTGTGTAAGGGTGGCCCAGACACTGGCGGTAAAAGCGAGTCCAATCGCCAGGGCTACCGGGAGATCCATTACCAGAGACCCCATGCGCAGGTGCCGCCAGGCGGAGACGAAAAAAGGTCGGGCCGAAAAGTAGACGACGAAACTCGCGACCACCAGACTCACCCAGCGCAACAGGGTCTGATACTCGGCTTCGATGCCCTGGATATCGCCCGCATGCAGCGCAATCGCGAACATACCGACTTGCATCATGCCAACCCCGGCGACGGCTAGCTGCCGCAAGTCGGATCGTCTCTGCTGTGCCAGCTGCTGACGCCGAGCATGACTCTGATAGGGCCTGGCGCTATAGCCCAGGGCTTCTACGCTGGCAAACAAGCGACTCAAAGGCAGTTGAGCCGGGTCGAAGCGCACGTCCAGCCGGCTCTGCTGCAGGTTAACAATGGCGCTGCGGATGCCTGGCAGGCGCGACAGGCTCTGCTCGATCAGCCAGGTACAGGCCGCGCAGCTTACGCCCCCCAGCAGTAGCTGAGCGGTGACCTGACCGTCGGCATCGACACGGGTGAAAGCGGCTGCCAATTCGGGGTCGTCATAGATCTCGTAGCGGGCGTCACTATCGGTGGTCGGGTTGTTATCATCGGGACGCACATTATAGGCGGTGCGCTGCAGGTAAAAACTCTCCATACCGCTGGCGGCAATCAGACTGGCCACTGCGCGACATCCCGGGCAACACATGGGCCGAGACTCCCCCGCGATGTTCGCTGTGAGCATCATGCCCGGAGGCACATCCTCGCCGCAGTGATAGCAGGTCAGCGGAGCTGCGGTGTCCACAGGCAGTGCAGGCTCAGCGTGAGTCATTACCCAGGTCTGCGTTTTCCAGAGTGCCATCGAGGCGCCAGCCATCGGCTCCCGGGTCTTCCAGTATCCAGTGCCAGCGCGTTGCTACAGGTCCGGCCAGACTGCCGCGATAAACGCCGGAACCAAAGTCTTCTACCGGGACTGTGAAGTCCCGGTCGGCCTCCAGTGGGTGGGAAAAGCGCAAACTCAGCGCCGAGGCCTGTACCGGTCCGCTGGTGCTCACTACTGCCGAAAGACCATCGATCCTGACCCGGGCGGTGATACCGAGTTCCA
Organism: uncultured Gammaproteobacteria bacterium; assembly: GCA_963840725.1. Lineage (GTDB taxonomy): Bacteria > Pseudomonadota > Gammaproteobacteria > Pseudomonadales > Halieaceae > CAVWDU01. The sequence goes on from CAWIZY010000009.1 coordinate 685,782, forward strand.
CAGATCGTTGTTTCTTCTCCAGTTGGCGGTTGATTGCCAGGCCATCCTTGTAATAGTCATCGGCCACCAGGTCATCGGAGTGCCGATTGGCGATGTACAGGGTAACAAATGCCGCACAGACGACACTGGCGGGCAGTGCGATTAGGAACCAGGGCCAGAACTGCCGATACCAGGGCAGGGTGTCGGTGCCTGGCAGGTGACCGCCCGGGGAGCGACCCGGAGGGCTCTTTGGCGCGCGCCCGCTGGCCATCACAGCGGCTTCATAAAGCGGGATTCTGAGCGCGCCTGCAGGCTTGGCATATCCGTTGCCACGGCGGTGAAATTCATAACGCTGCTGGGCTTGTCCAGATTTTCCGGTGTAGCCATCACGCGCAGACTGATGGCTCGCACCTCTCCACCGTCCAGCGTATGTCGTGTTTCTCCGATTATTTTTGCCCCCGGTACCCCGTCAATACTGATCTCGAAGTCATGACTGTTGTCGTCCATATTCACCAGATTGAGGGTATAGATGTTCTCGATCTGACCCTCGTCAGTGACCAGATACAGATTGTTGCGGTCTCTGATAACCGTGAGCTCCAGCGGTATGCGGTTGAACACATTGTAGCTGAAAACGCCGATCATCAAGGCGAGCACAAGCGCGTAACCAATCACCCGAGGTCTTACCCAGTGGGTGCTGCCACCCTCCAATTCGTGTTCACTGGTGTAGCGGATCAGCCCACGGGGATATTCCATCTTGTCCATGACGGAATTGCAGGCATCGATACAAAGAGCGCAGCCGATGCATTCGTACTGCAGGCCATCGCGAATATCGATGCCGGTAGGGCATACCTGTACGCATAATGAACAGTCGATGCAGGTACCAAGGCCCAGTTGCTCGTAGTCTGCGGTCTTTTTCCTTGAGCCCCGTGGATCACCGCGCGCCGCATCATAGGAGACGATCAGCGTGTCATGATCGAACATAACTGACTGAAATCGGGCATAGGGGCACATGTAGGTGCACACCTGCTCACGCATCCAGCCGGCGTTGACGTAGGTCGCGCAGGTAAAAAACAAGGTCCACAGCATGGCCCACTTGTCGGCGGAGAGGCTCGCCATCGCAGGTAGCAGTTCCCTGATCGGATAGAAGTAACCGACAAACGTCAGCCCGGTGGCAAACGCAATAAACAGCCAGCCGGCGTGTTTGGAGACTTTTTTGAGCAGCTTTGCAACGCTGAAAGGCGCCTTGTCCAGTTTGATCCGCTGGTTGCGACTGCCCTCAGTTTTTTGTTCAACCCACATGAACATGGTGGTCCACACGGTTTGGGGACAGGTGTAACCACACCAGATCCGTCCGGCAACGGTAGTGACCGCGAACAGCGCAAACGCAGCAATGATCAACAAAAATGCCAGCAGTGGGAAATCCTGCGGCCACAGTGTGAGCCCGAGAATATGAAATTTGCGGCCCGGCAGATCGAACCATATTGATTGCTGTCCGCCCCAGTTCAGCCAGGGCAGCAGGAAATAGCCCAGTAGCAGAGGCCAACCGGTGTAGAGTCTTACGCGCTGGAAAAAACCTTCAATCTTTCGGGTGTAGATCTTTTCCCGGTGCTGGTAGAGATCCAGTTCAGAGACTTCGGCAGGAGCGACCTCATGCAGGTCAATATGATCATTGTCGGACATGTTCCGTATCCAGGGTTGTGCATAGCGGAGATAACCGGACTCCCTCCCTGGATACCGGCGGGTGAAAGATGGGCGAGCGGGTTACCGACTCATGCCATAAACGTAGGCGGTGAGTATGTGGATTTTATCTTCACTGAGCATTTCATTCATGGCTGGCATAACACCGTTGCGTCCCGCGCGGATGCTGTGTGCGATCTGCTCTTCCTTGCCGCCATAGAGCCAGATGCCGTTGGCGAGATTGGGCGCACCCATCATCGGGTTGCCTTTGGCCTCGGCACCGTGACAGGCGGCACAGTAGGTTTGGTATTGGGTTCTGCCAGCTTCGGCATTGCCGGTGTCAGGACGCCGGCCGCTCAGTGAGAGTATGTAGGCCGTGACATCGGTGACACCCTGGTCGCCCAGAGGCCCACCCCAAGCCGGCATCGCGGCTTTGCGGCCCTGGGCGATAGAGGTCTTGATGGCCTCCGGGGTGCCGCCATACAGCCAGTCGTCGTCGGTCAGGTTAGGGAACCCGTAGGCGCCTTTGCCGTCACCACCATGACACTGCGCGCAGTTGTTGCTGAACATCCGCATACCCATCTTGCGGACCGCCGGGTCGCCCGCAATTTCCTCCACCGGTAAGGCCAGATAGCGGTCTCGCATGGCTCGGAAACGGTCCTCGGCGGCATCCACCTCGGCGGTGTGCTGGTTGATCTGGGTCCACCCCAGCAGACCGGGAAAATTGCCCATTCCGGGATAGATAATCAGGTAGCCAACCCCCCAGACAATGGTGATGAAGAACATGTAGAACCACCAGGCAGGCAGCGGGTTGTCATATTCCTGAATGCCATCGTACTCGTGACCAGTGGTGGTTGTGTCGATCTTGACGTCACGTTTACGGTTGGAGAACAGAATCCAGACCAGGCCAACAATGGTGACCGTGGTGAGGATGATGATCCATGCACTCCAGAAACTAGTCATTCCGTATCTCCTCCTGCATGCTGAGCTTGTTGAGCTCGTCATCGCCAAATGGAATATTGGCAGCATCGTCAAAACTTGCCTTGCGCTTGCTGCTATAGGCCCAGAAACACAGCCCGATGAACGATATCATCAGGAACAGGGTGCTGAGTCCTCTCAGGTCGTTGATGTCCATTGCTTTAGCGCCTCGTCTTCAGCAGCGTTCCCAGTTGTTGCAGGTAGGCAACCAGGGCATCGATTTCTTTCTTGTCCTGCACCACTGCTGCAGCGCCATCGATGTCGGCATCGGTGTAAGGTACGCCAACCGTTCGCAATGCGGACATTTTGGCACCGGTCTTCTCAGACTTGATCACCTTGTCGAACAGCCACGGAAAAGCGGGCATATTCGACTCGGGCACCACGTCCCGTGGATTGTAGAGGTGAGCCCGGTGCCAATCGTCGCTGTACCGTTGGCCCACTCGAGCCAGATCCGGGCCGGTGCGCTTGGAGCCCCATAAGAAAGGATGATCGTAGACGAACTCGCCCGCTACCGAGTAATGGCCATAGCGTTCGGTTTCGGCGCGCAGAGGCCGAATCATCTGGGAATGACAGGTGTTACAGCCCTCGCGAATGTAGATGTCTCTACCCTCGAGTTCAAGCGCGGGCAGGGGTTTTAGCCCGGCAATCGGCTCGTTGGTTTCCTTGTCGAAGAACAGCGGAACCAGCTCTACCAGTGTGCCGAACAGCAAGGCGATAATCGTGAGCACGATCATCAGGCCGACGTTGGTTTCTATTACTTCATGCTTCATCTGCAGATCCTCAGGCCGGGCTCGCTGCCGTGGGCGCGGCCAGTGGCTCCACACCGCGTCGGCTGGTCATATACACGTTGTAAGCCATGATCAGCATACCGGCAAAGAAGATGCCGCCGCCGATCACTCGCACCACATAGCCGGCGTGACTGGCGACTAAGGATTCAACAAAGGAGTAGGTGAGCGTGCCATCCTGGTTATAGGCGCGCCACATCAAGCCCTGCAGAATCCCGTTCACCCACATGGAGGCGATATACAGCACGGTACCTATGGTCGACATCCAGAAATGGGTGTTGATCAGGGACGTGCTGTACATGCGCTCCTTGCCAAACATAATGGGCATAAGGTGATACATGGCACCAATGGAGATCATGGCCACCCAGCCCAGAGCTCCTGAGTGCACATGGCCAATGGTCCAATCGGTGTAATGCGACAGCGAGTTGACTGTCTTGATCGACATCATTGGGCCTTCGAAGGTGGACATACCGTAGAAGGACAGGCTCACCACCAGGAAGCGGAGTATCGGATCGGTGCGCAGTTTATGCCAGGCGCCGGAAAGGGTCATCATGCCATTGATCATCCCGCCCCAGGACGGTGCCAACAGGATGATGGACATTACCATGCCGAGACTCTGTGCCCAGTCTGGCAGCGCTGTGTAGTGGAGGTGATGCGGGCCAGCCCAGATGTATACCGCCACAAGCGCCCAGAAATGCACAATACTCAGCCGGTAGGAGTAGACCGGCCGTCCGGCCTGCTTGGGAACAAAGTAGTACATCATCCCGAGGAAGCCAGCGGTGAGAAAGAACCCAACCGCGTTGTGCCCGTACCACCACTGGACCATGGCATCCACTGTGCCGGCATAGGCTGAGTAGGACTTGAACATGCTCACCGGTATCGCCGCGCTGTTGATGATATGGAGCACCGCGACGGCGAGAATAAAGGCGCCGTAAAACCAGTTGGCCACGTAAATATGCTGGGTTTTACGCTTCATGATGGTGCCGAAAAAAACTACGGCATAAAGCACCCACACTACTGCGATAAGAATGTCGATAGGCCATTCCAGCTCGGCATATTCCTTGCTGGTGGTCAGTCCCAGCGGCAGTGTCACCGCAGCCGCCACAATGACCAGTTGCCAGCCCCAGAAGGTAAACGCAGCCAGCTTGTCCGACAGCAATCTCACCTGGCATGTTCTCTGCACAACGTAGTAGGAGGTCGCAAACAGGGCGCAACCACCAAAAGCGAAAATGACCGCGTTGGTGTGCAGTGGACGCAAACGGCCGAAGTGCAACCAGGGCAGCCCCGGGTTGAGTTCCGGCCAGGCCAGCTGTGCGGCGATGATCACCCCTACCAGCATCCCAACAATGCCCCAGACCACAGTCATGACGGCGAACTGGCGCACTACCTTGTAATTGTAGGTGGGATGCTCCAGTGCAGAATTAAGCTCACTCATGGTTCCATTCCATATCAGGTTTTCAATGCTTGGATGTTCGGCAGTTCTAGTCTGTAAACGCCGGCCCCGCCCCTAAGTCCCAGAGAATAACCGAACCGACCATCAGGCAAATAAGTATGACCAGTGCGACCCCGAGTACCGCGCTGGAAAACAGAAAGCCTCTCTCCTCCGGGATGTCCATGACAATGGGAATCCCGAGGTACATCAGGTAGACGGCCCAACTTATCGCCCCCACGCCGATCAGCAGATCGAGCCACAGCAGGGGGTAGAAGCCGACTGCGCCCGCAACAAAAAGGGGCGTAGCGGTCAGGCCGGCGATCACGATGCCTTTGGTCAGGCTGGACTCGGCGCCGTAAGTGTCGGACATCCAGTGAATGAAGTAGCCGATGGCGACAACGCAGGCCACCATCGCGAGATAAAATAAGAAGCAGATTATGCGGGCGCTCTCAACGGTGAGTTTGGTCGGCTGGCCATGATCTCCTACCGACCAACCCACTTGAGTGGTTCCGTAAAACCAGGCTACCGCCGGGATGATGGCGAAGATGCATGGATAGAGCACCAGGTTGCGCATGGAGCCATCCGAGAGCTTTGCCACACTGTTCCACTCATGCACAGGCCGCGCCAATATGCCAAAAGTATGCTGAATCATCAGGTTTCATTCCCTTCAAACTACGCTTTATTTTTGCCCGCCCATTGTAGGCCGAGACAGACCAATAATCTTGATATGCATCAATCGAGACGGGGTGGCAGGCCAGATGTCAGCTGCCGAGGTTAGCCATGGCTTGTAAACCAGGCTGATCCAGAATTTCGATTTCCTTGTTGTCAACTTTGAGTATTGCCATTTTTTGCATGCGGCTGAATACTCGACTGACTGTTTCGACCGTGAGGCCGAGGTAATTGCCGATGTCCACCCGGGACATCGGCAGTCTGAACTGGGTGGCGCTGAGTTTTCGGCGGGCGTTGCGGGCAGAAATACTGAGCATCAGTGATGCGATACGCTCATCCGCCGAATTTTTGCTCAACAGCGTTATGAGTTGCTGATCCTCGGTAATTTCGCGGCTCATAAGTTGAAAAAAGTGTCGCTGCAGACTGGGCAACATGGTACTGAGCTTTTCCAGCGAACTGAACGGGATCTCACAAATGGCAGAGGTTTCCAGCGACTTGGCCGAGGAAGCGTGAGAGTGGTTACTGATGCCATCCATACCCAGAATCTCACCGGGAAAGTAAAAGCCAGTCACTTGCTCACGCCCGTCATCCGTGGTTTTGTATGCTTTGAGGGTACCTGAGCGAACCGCATAGACAGACTGAAAGTCATCGCCTTCGCGGTACAGGTGCTGGTTCTTTTGCAGCGGCTTGCTGCGCTGAATAATGCTGTCCAGTTGATCTACGTCGTCGCCCTCCAGTGCAAGGGGTAGACAGATACTGGTCAGGCGGCAGTTTGCGCAACTGACATGATACTCATGACCGCACTCTTTAAGAGGCCCGGTTGCACCGGCATCTGCCACTTGAATTGTCATTGCAACTTCCATAGCGTTCAGATCTCCCATTATAGTCGAACTCGACGGCGATCTGAAAACAGTTTTTCCTCCAGTTTGCTAGAGAGTAGCGGAAAATCGCGGTGCGGGTTGATCTGTATCGGGTTGTGTCAGGTACGCATCAAACGGCATGCACAGATTGCGTAAAAAGGGCCTGCCGCGCTTGTGGATAACGATGTGGTCCGGGCTGATACCGAGCAGGCCGTCTGCCTCCATCACGCGAAGCTGTCGCAGTTCAGTTGCGAACATTTCATTGAAGTCGATGCCGAATTGACGGTTGCAATCAGCAATGTCCAACTTCAGATCAGAAATCAGGCTCATGATGATATGGCGGCGAAGGCGGTCATCGGCACTGGCCCGGCAGCCGCGCACTATTGGCGATCTGTCGCTGTCCAGTCGCTTATAATAAGCCTGCAGCTCGCGCTCGTTTTGCAGATAGTAATCGCCCAACTGGCTGATCGCCGACACACCGAGCCCCAGCAGATCATCCGCCATGTGCAGCGAGTAGCCCTGAAAGTTACGCTGCAGCCGGCCTTCTCGCTGGGCAATAGCCAGTTCATCGTCGGGTAACACGTAATGATCCATGCCGATGTGAACATAGCCGGCATCCTCCAGCTGTTCAGTGATCAGTTGGTGCAGTACCAGTTTCTCACCTGGCTCGGGCAAAGACAGTCGGTCGATAGCGCGCTGGCTACTAAAACGTTCTGGCAAGTGCGCATAGTTGTAGCAGGCAATTCGATCCGGGCGCAGCGCAGTCACCTGGCGCAGAGTCTCAGTCATGGCCTGGCGATTCTGGTGGGGCAGACCGTATATCAGGTCGAAGCTTAATGAACGGAATCCGTGGTTGCGCACGCACTCGACCAGGGGTTCGATTTGCTGGTAAGGCTGAATACGGTTGATGGCCTGCTGCACGACCGGGTCGAAATCCTGAATACCCATGCTGATCCGATTAAACCCGATGCCTTTGAGTAAAGCGATGGTCGGTTTGTTAACCGTGCGCGGATCGATTTCAATGGAGTATTCCCGGTAGCTCTTGTCCAGCAGCCGAAAATTGCTGGCCAGCAGATGCATCAGTTCGGTGATTTCAGGGTCGTCCAGGTAAGTGGGGGTGCCACCGCCCCAATGCATCTGGGTCACCGGCCGCCCGGAGCCCACCAGTGCACCTTGCTGTTCGATTTCCTTTTGCAAGTGATCGAGGTATTGCCTGGCCACGCCCGTTTTGCGAGTGACCACCTTGTTGCAGGCACAGTAGTAGCAGATGTCGTTGCAAAAAGGGATGTGTACATAGAGCGACAGCGGTGATCGCTGGTGGTCTCCATCGCTGCGCTGCCATTCGAGGTAGTGCTCCAGGGGAAAACCTTCTCGAAACTGTGGCGCAGTCGGGTAAGACGTGTAGCGTGGCCCCTGGCAGGCGTACTTTGACGCCAGTGCGATATCGGCCTGGCTGCGCGGCGAGAGTTGCGGGTTTGTATCGACGGCGGTGGGGTTCATGGCGGCACTTTGCATGATTGAGTGCAACGAAGGATAACCGCGTCATGAGGTGCTGGCGTTGATCCAGGTCAAGCGCTGTCCGTCGGTGTTATTTTTCAATACTGGACAGATCCCCGGCAATCTCCGTCAGCGGCCGGGGCTTGCCAATGCCCCAGCCCTGCAGATAGTCGACGCCAATTTCCTGCAGTTTCTCGATAATATTCTCGTTCTCGACTGATTCTGCAATGGTCTGTTGGCCCAGAAAGTGGGCGAGGTCGTTTATTGAACGGGCCATGGCGTAGTCGTTGCGGTTGGTATCGATTTCCTTGATGAACGTGCCGTCGATTTTCACGTAGTCCACCGGCAGTTCTTTCAGAAAATCGTGGCTTGCCAGCCCGGTGCCAAAGTCATCGATCGAGAACTGACAACCGATATTGCGGAAAGCACGGACAAAGTCTGCTGCCTTGACCAGATTGGAGATTGTCCCGGTCTCGGTAATTTCGAAGCAGATGCGGTTTGTGCCCACGCCGAACTCGGAGATCTGGTCGAACAGGTAATCCATAAAGGTATTGTCGGTAATGCTGCTCCCCGACAGGTTGATTGACAGGTGCGGAACGACTTTTTGTTCATCCATGAGCGCGCTGATCCAGGCAAAAGCCTCCTTGATAACCCAACGGTCCACCAGCGTCATAAACCCGTAGCGCTCAGCCGAGCGGATGAACTCTCCCGGCGGGGTCACATTGCCGGACTTGTCGCGCCACCCCAGCAACAGCTCGTAATGGCGCCTCACTGTCTCGCCGCTGTCGACAGCGGTCTGCTGAATGGGTTGCGCCCGGAGCACGAAGCGGTCTGTTTCCAGCGCCTGTTCCAGGTCTTGACGGGTGCGTGACTGTTCCTTGCGGAAGTCCTGTGCCTGGGTCTGGTCCTCGGAGAATGTGGCCACCTGGTTGCGCCCATTCTGCTTGGCTTTGGTCATGGCAGAACGGGCGGAATCAAGAATCTCTTCTACGCTTGGGCTGTGCTCAAGCACGTGCGCAATGCCTACCGAGACGGTGAAGCTGACCTGTTCACCCTCGATTTCAACGCTTGACGCTTCAATGTCCCCGCGAATTTTTTCGGCAAACTCGAGCGCTTGCTCGGCATCACGATCCAGCAGCAGAACGGCAAATTCATCACCCTCAATACGCGCTGAGGAAGTCTTTTTCCCGTGTAGCTGGGCGAGCAGTTTGGCAAACTCCAGCAACACCTCGTCACCGTTGACCCGGTCGTAGAGATCATTGACCAGGCTGAACTGGTCGATATCGAGGTATAAGACGGCGTGCCGCGAGCTGCGTGTCTGGGCATGGCGTAAAGCGCGGGTCAGTTGGTCCAGAAACGTTTCGCGGTTGATCAGGCGAGTGAGAGAATCATGGTTGCGCGTGAAGCTGAGGGTTTTCTGCAGTTGCTCCAGCGTGTCGTACATGCTGCGATCGACCATGCCCATGCTGTCAACCGGAGCCGGTGGCTGCACACCTCGACTCAGTTGGCGCGCCAACTGAACGGCGCTTAGATCGGCATTTTTCTGTCCGCGTTCATTGACAAAAATGAAGCGATCTTTTTCTTCGCTGATCCACGCCAGTTGCATGCGGCGCGATACCCCCTCGCGATCTTTGTAGCTCAGCCAGCAGCCGCTCTCCAGTTCCTCGACCCGTTTTACCCAGCGTTTAAGCCGCGGTAAATCGTCAACTCGCGACCGCAACTGGCCTGAATCGGCCTCGGTGGCGAGATCTGTCACCTCGCGCAGCGTGATTGGCAACTGTCCGGCCAGTGTATTTCTAAGGTTCTGCAGTGTTTCTCGATAGGCCACGTGGGTCGGCAGCGCCGCCGCCAACTGCTGCGCAATGCGTTCCAGGAAGGGTTCAGCCTCGCTCGCGACCTCAGTGGGGGATACTGATCCGTCCTGCAGGGCTGCCAGCCAGCCATTCAAAACGTCCAGGGCAACCAGTTGCTCCTGCCATAGCCGGCTATCGGGGCCCTCCTTGATGTGGGTGAGCACCAGCAAATCTCGCCACCCGTTGTCGATCAGTTCCAGCAACACCCCCGGTGCCGTAGGCGGCTGGACGCGATCCGCGATTGCGCCGCTGACCTCCAGTCTTGCCTTGCGAAGTTTTTCCTGGCCCTCCTGGGTGCGGATGACCCGTTCAACGTTGCGAGAGAGTGCACGCTCCTGCTGTGAAACCAGCTTGCTCAGCTTTTCCAGGGCAAGGTCGAATACGCCGCTGTCCTGGTCATAACCTTCGACAATTTCGTCGACGATGTCTTGCACCCGGGACTCGAGGGCCTTGTTCGGGAAATTGCCGGTGGCGGCCAACTGTGCAACCGCGTCCACAACCCCCCGCGCCGCATGTTCGCGGTCGAGCATGAACTGCGGCTCCAGCATGGACAGTTTGGCCAGGGGGATCTGCAGATTGCCCAGTGCCGGCCTGATTTCGCTGGCACTACTGAGTCGGGTGTTTATGGTATCGAACAGGTTGTCAACCATGTCGAGCTGATTCAAGGTGTCTGTGGCCATCCCGTCGGTGCCTTGCAGGGCACCGATGTCATTGCGGTTTTCTGCCAGGTAGTCGCGCAGCGATTGCCCCTGGCCCAGCATGCTACGGGCACCTGCGTCGCGCTGCAGGGTATCCAGAGCTGTTGCCACAGCTTGGCGGTCAGCGAGCCTGCCGGAATTCGTCGAACCCGGTGCAACATTGGCTGGCCCTTCCATGCCAGCGCCAGCCGGAGCACCCGAGGGTGCCAAGGCTTCTGAGCGCTGTGCAGTCATCGCCTGAATCAGTGAGCTGTATAGCTTGTCGGCAAATTCCGGTGGTCTGTTTGCGGACCCGGGCTGCGGTTCAGGCGCAGGGCCTCCTGGCGCAGGGCCTCCTGGCGCAGGGCTCCCTGGCGCAGGGCTCCCTGGTGCAGGGCTCCCTGGTGCAGAGCCTCCTGGCGCAGGACCGCCGCCGATAAAGCCGGCGTCTGGCTGTGTATCCGCGAAGCTGTGGCCACTGGGCTCAGCCAAAGTATCCGGCAGTCTGGTGTCCTCGCTGGGACGAGTTTGTTTGCGCTGCCTGCCTGGCGATTTAGTCAGGGGTTGTGGCCTGCGCAACCGCGACCCTTTTTCGCGCAGCTCGGTCTCGATGTCTGGAAGAATGCCGGCTTTTGCCAGAGCACTGTTGAGCTGCGTGTAATACGGTCCGAGTTCTCGAATAAGGTGCTTGTCGATAAAATCAAATATATCGGCAGCCACTTCCTCGGGAATGCCTTTTTCTTGCAGCGCCTTGTTAAAAGCGTTAGAGATCTGTGCCACGTGTACCGGCAGGCGCACCCGCTTCGGATCCGCGTCTATCAACTCTGCCAGTCGCAGGGTCAGGCTCTCCAGGGGGATGTCGAAACGGTCCGACCCTGATTTTGTCAGTCTTTCCACCGCCAGATCGTGTTCGAACTTATCGATATCCACCAGGCCCAGCGCGCCGTCCTCGGACTGCGTGGCGGCTTCGGCGGTGGTCTCTGATGCCGGCGGCGTCAGGTCACGGTAATACTCAGCAAGCTGGGTGCTGAATGCCGCGGCAATGGCCTTTTTATGGTTCTTTACCGCATCCGCCGCAACATCGTGATGCTTCTGGCTCCAGTTGCCACCCTTGGCACCCAGAGTCAGCTCCATGAGGTGCAGCCGCAAGTCGTCCAGGCAGGACTGGAAGCGTTTTTCCAGCAACTGGCGGCTTGTGCGGTTAAACTCTGCCAATGGGCCGGCAACGGTTGCCTGCGTATTTTTGCCGGTCGTCCCCGATGGTTGCCGGTCAGGAACGTCGCTCAGTGCCAGCAGGCAGCTTTTTGCCGCGGGACTGTAGGTGTCGAGTATCTGCAGGACAAGGTCTCTGCCGTTGACCCCGGAGATGGTCACCTCGACCACCGCTTCGCGCTTCCAGTCGGGGCCATCGGTCGCACACCGCAGGTGGCCCCGCGCACCGGTTCTGAGGCTCAGTGGACCGGCATTAGTCTGCCCGGGGGCCAGACTGACCCCGACAAACTGCAGCCGGCCATCTTCCGTGGACTCAAGTTTGCCCTGCAATAGCGGTGCGCCGGCTAGTTCCAGGGTGGCAGGCAGAGTTTGGATGTGGGCAGAGGTCGTTGACATTCTGTTCCGTTACCGGGAGAGCCCGGGTCTGGGTTGCCGTACCGGTAAGCTCCAGCTGGTCGGAGTGTCCGGGCAAGCCGCGAGTATACCGTGAAACGCCGGGTCCACAAACGCTGGCAAGGATTGGGCGCCACTCACCGGCGCTGCCCCTTGCGCTTGCTGCGCTTGCCCTTAATACTTTTCTTGAGCGATTGTTTGAAGTCGTAGTAGTGAAATGGCAGGCGCCAGTGGTTCCCAAACTCGGCACCAAAGTGCGACTCATAGCAGCTTATGAACTGCTGTCTGTCGGGCCAGTCCAGCTTGTAGCAGATTCTCATCAGGTCCTGTAGCCGGTGCCTTGGCTTCACTCGCGAGCCAGGTCCTGCCCATATCCAGGCACGGCCGATGTCAATTACCCGCGGCTGGATGCCGTTGTCCCCAGTGCGCTGAAGCAGGAGATTCCCGGCGGAGAGATCCCGATGCACGATCTGTTTGTTGTGCATATTGCAGATAAAGCCACTCAGCAGATCGAACCAGGCTGTTTTGTCGAGCCCCTGATAGTCCTCTGCGCCATCCCGAAATGCCGCGTAAACCTCTCGACAGGAAAATGCATCGGGGATGAATTCGCAGAGATACCAGGAGTCGCGGACACCCGGATTTGTCGCCTGCTCGTAGTAGGCCACCGGTAGAGGTGTGGCAACACCACTGCGCCACATTCTGCAGGCATTGTTCCAGTGACGTTTGCCTTTACTTGGCTTGAACCGGTAGGTCAGATGCTTGATGCCCTTGACCCGGTTCAGCTTTACTGTGACCTGGTCGCACAGGCCCCGCGGGTCAGCGATATTCCACAACCGGTTGCGCACATCGCGCATGACACGCAGTTCCTCGTACCCGGCGACTCTCTCTGGCTCAAGAAGCTCGGCCGCCGCCGCATCCTGGGCCTGGTAACCCGTTCTCATCATGCACGCACCGCGCCAGCTGCCCGCAGCTCGGCTGATGGACTGGTATTGATCGCTGCTCAGATGCACCACGCCCGGGCTGGCCGCGGCGTCCACAGCAGCCATGTCGGGCGGTGCCAAATCCACCGAGCCCGATGATTCACTGAAACTGATGAATAAAGGATGTTCGGATATGACCATAGGTTGCGCTACGAGGCGTCCGTCACTGTTTCTGAAAGACGCATCGAGCAATTGATGGCGAGTGAGCACATCACTCAGCGGCCAGGTCATCGCATCCCGGCACCAGGCGACGATACAGGGCGCGCGACCCTCCTTTTCCAGCGCAAACAGGCTGAGCCCGTCAAACTGGTGCAGCAGCGTGCGACAGCGGGCGCCTGGCAGGCTGTCCGCCAGGTGTCGAAGTGCATGGAATGCAGGTGTGATGGTGAAATCTGCCGTCTGGCCACGGACTTTTTCATAATGGCTCACCTGGTCAACTTCCGGGTAATCGATGGCCTGGTCATCGATCAGGCCATCGCGGTTGCATATCAGAGGACCCCAATAGACTCGCCCCAGGGATCCACTGGCCGCCGCCAGAATCAGATAACGCTGCAGGTAATCTGCCGCCTTGCGGTGCGGTGTGGCGGAGCGCCGGGCCAGGCGTTTCGTGGTCCAGCACACATAGCTGCAAAACAGTTGATCGCAGCCGCGGGATTCGCCGAGTGCGGCCAGTAGCCTGGCCTTTTTGATCAGATTGAGCGATACCAGATTGGTGAACATGCGGCCCAGGACTCGGTGGTCGCGAGCTTCGGGTTCGACCACCCGCTCCACGAAGAGATTGTCGGTATGGATCTCGGGGACCGCGTCCATCTTGCGCATCAAATTCAGGTAGGCACCGTTGAACAGCGGTTCAAAATCAGACACGTTGGGTCCGGCGAGTGGGACATCGGTGTCTCTTGCCTGTATTGCTGCCAGGTTCCAGGCAGCAATGAACGAACGCGAGGAAAAGCCGGACCACTTACCGCGGTTGGGTGTATTGCCAATTTCAAAGAGTGCGACCCGATTGTGATAGCGTTGGAAGACGGTTTTCGTAAATTCGGAGAAACGACGCTGGGCGTCGCTGTCTGTGTGCATGACCTGCGCTTCCTCGCGCGGTGGAAACACGTTCAGCATGACCTCAAAACCCGCTTCCAGTACCTGGTCAAGATAGCGCTCTGCGGGAGCATTCACGCTGCTGTAGGTAAAATCCAGGCGAACCTGGCGCAGTCCCAGCTCTGTCAGCCTGGCCAGCGAGTAGGCACGAACGTCAGGGTCCGCTGCCGGCGCAATGTTGACCCCGAGAAAACCTTCGGGGACTACCCGGGTGCTCGCGGGCCTGGCCGAGAGGCCGAGCAGCCCGACGCTGCTCAGCGCCGCGCCGATAAAGGCCGGTAACAGCGTGATGTGACCAATATCGTCTTGCTGGCTTGCCATTTCTTATTGTCCGTTATTGCCCGATGTTATCAGATCGGTAAGCGGCCTGAATCGGCGTTCTTGCCACTGCCCGCGCCTCACGGGGTGCTTGTGATCACGGATCGATTTCCATAATATGCCCCGGTATCGCGCAGGGGCCATGTCCCCACTGCCGCACTGACGCACATCCTAGCGCAATTGCCCTGGAGTGAGTACAGCGGTTCTCGCTACACCAGCTTGATACCTCACCCGGGCGAGCCACAATGACAACGGCGACGCCTGATACAACTGACAGTTAGCAGTGGAAATAACACCATGACGACAGACGCCAAACCTGTAATTGCCATCCTTGGGGGCACTGGAGACCTGGGCACCGGGCTTGCCCGACGCTGGTCACAGGCCGGCTATCGGGTCCTTATCGGATCGAGAACCGTTGAAAAAGCCAAAGCTGCCTGCGCTGACCTGCGCGAGGTTATGGCCGAGCGCGGGGTGACTGAGGTCGCAGTCGAGGCTATGGAAAACCTGGCGGCGGCCGAGGCGGCGGATATCGTGGCAATCACCGTGCCTTTCAGCCATCAGGTCAGTACGCTGGAGCATGTGCGCGCCGCCCTGACCGGTAAAATTCTGATCGATGTAACCGTGCCATTGGTGCCACCCAAAGTAGCGCGTGTGCAACTGCCTGCAGAAGGCAGCGCCGGAGAGATCGCCCAGAACCTGCTCGGCGAGGAGGTGGCCGTGGTCTCCGCGTTCCAGAATGTCGCCGCTCACCATCTTCAGGAAGGCGGTGGCGTCGACTGCGATGTGCTGGTTACCGGCAACAAACGGGCGGCGCGGGAAAGTGTGATCAGCCTGGTCGAAGCGGCGGGTATGCGGGGCTTCCACGCCGGTATGATCAACAATGCAGCGGCCGCAGAGGCGCTGACCTCAGTGCTGATTAGTATCAATAAACAGTACGGCTGCCACGCGGGCATCAGGATAACGGGTCCGGCAGAACCTGGATGACGGTCAAACTGGAACTCATTGCTCTGGCGGAGTTTCCGCGCGTCAGCCCGGGTGATGACCTTCCTTTACTGATCTCGCGCTGTCTTGCTGACAATGGGCTTGAGTTGGAGCCTGGCGATGTACTCGTTATCGCCCAAAAAATAGTCTCCAAGGCCGAGGGCCGCTATGTCAGACTGGCTGATGTTAGCCCCGGAGCTGAGGCAGAAGCACTCGCCCGGCGAGCGAGGAAGGACCCCCGGCAGATGGAGTTGGTATTGCGTGAATCCCGGGAGGTGGTGCGGGTCAAGCCTGGCGTGGTGATTGTGGAGCATCGCAACGGCTATGTGCATGCCAACGCCGGTATCGATAAGTCCAATATTCCCAACAGCGCTGACGATCCCCGGGTCCTGCTGTTGCCGGAGGCTCCCGATGCGTCTGCACGCGACCTCGCCCTGGCGCTGGGAGAACTCTGTGGGGTGACACCCCAAGTGATTATCAATGACAGTACCGGTCGGGCCTGGCGGGTGGGTACTGTCGGCATCGCAATCGGTACGGCGGGGATAGAACCGCTCTACAACCGGGTGGGGGACCTGGATATGTATGGCAGCCCGCTGGAAGTGACTGAGGCCGCCGTCGCCGATGAGTTGGCAGCGGCCGCTTCGTTGGTTATGGGGCAGGCCGATGAGGCTCTGCCGGTGGTGCTCGCCCGGGGATTGTGCCTGACGCCAGGGCAGGGTGGTTCCGAAGGGTTGCTGCGGGCCAGAGAAGAGGACATGTTTCGGTGACGGCGGGCTCGGCAGAAGCCCGGGTGCTGGCCCTGTCCGGTGGCGTCGGAGGGGCTAAACTGGCTCTTGGTCTGGCCGCTGTAATGGCGCCGGGCGATCTGCATGTCGTGGTCAATACCGGCGATGATTTTCGACATCTGGGCCTCCATATTTGCCCGGATATCGATACCTTGCTCTACACGCTTTCCGGTCGGTCCAACAGCCAACTCGGCTGGGGGCTTGAGGAGGAGTCCTGGAATACCCTGAATGCCCTGGAGGCATTGGGTGGGGACACCTGGTTCCGGTTGGGCGATCGCGATCTGGCGACACACCTTTGGCGCACCGCGAAGCTCGCGTCGGGACTGTCGCTGTCTGAGCTGACCCAGCAGCTTGCGCGGCGCCTGGGAGTGGCGAGCCATATTCATCCGATGAGTGACGACCCGGTTCGTACGCTCATCCAGTGCGATGAGGGTGAACTGCCATTTCAGGACTACTTTGTCCGCAGACGCTGCGAACCGCAGGTCACCCGTATCGACTTCGCCGGCATTGAGACGGCCCGCCCCAATCCGGCAGTGATGGCCTTGCTGCGGGAAAAGGGCCTGCAACAGGTTATCTTGTGTCCCTCCAACCCCTTTGTTAGTGTCGACCCGATATTGCAATTGCCACAACTGTGGCAGTCTCTCAGAGACGCTTCCGTGCCGGTGGTGGCTGTCTCACCGATTGTGGCAGGTGCGGCGATCAAGGGGCCCGCGGGCAAGATGATGCAGGAGTTGGGAGTGCCTGTAAGCGCTGCGGGTGTAGCGGCGCGATACCAGCGGCTTTATCCGGGCCTGGTAACACATTTTGTTATTGATGACGCGGATGCCGAACATGAGGCTATGATTCGGGACAGCGGTCTGGCAGTCACCGTGACCGCGACTGTGATGCAAACTGCAGAGGATAAGCGTCGGCTGGCGCATGCCGTTTTGAATTTGGTGGAGCACTGAGTTGTGGTACACGCATTACTACCTGTGAAGCACCTGGGCCGGGCCAAATCCCGACTGGCGGATGTGCTGAAACCTGCCGAGCGCAGTGCGCTGGCGCTGGCGATGACAAAGGATGTGCTGGATGTACTGATTGCGCACCCCGAGGTCGACGCCATTACTCTGGTCTCGGATGATCCCGCGCTGCAGTGGCTGGCCGACGTAAACCGCTTACGGTGGCTGGCTGAGGCCAGACTGGACGTTCATGGACTGAATTCCGCGATAACCGCGGCTGTCGCCAGAATTCAGGCTACGGGCTGTCGGCGGATCATGGTGTTGCACGCGGATTTACCGTATCTGCAAAGTGAGGACCTCAGCGCGGCCATCACCTGTCAGGACACAGAGGGTGGCATGGTTATTGGCGCCGACCTGGCGGGTATGGGTACCAATCTGTTGGTTTTTGACGCGGGCTACGCACCCCGTTTTTCCTTCGGCGTGGATAGCTGCAGGCGGCATCAGGAGTGGGCGCTGACCAGGGCCGTTCCGGTTTCCGTTATTGCCCGCCCCGGCATCGGTGCCGATGTGGACTCGGGCGAGGATCTCCTGCGTCTGCTGCGGCAAGCACCAACACTGCGCCCTGGAGCGCACACCTCACGCCTTTTGCAAAGTTGGCCCCAGGGCCGCAAAGCGCTGATTCTGGGAGCCTTGGCCCCTATTGAACTGGCCCCGATGAAAGACTGATCCGACAAGAGCAGAGCGGAATTATGAACCACTGGCCTTCCATATGCAGCCAATTACGCAGCGGGCAGACGCTGAGTGATCAAGCCGCGCTGTCCCTGGCGTCGGTCACTGACACCGGGTTGCTGGTGGCCGAAGCAGCGCGGCTGCGCGATGTTGGTCACGGGAATGTGATCACTTACTCGCGCAAGGTTTTTATCCCCCTTACCCGATTGTGCAGGGACGTCTGTCATTACTGCACATTTGCCACCACTCCGGGGCATATCCAACAACCTTTCCTGAGTATCGATGAGGTGCTGGATCTGTGTCGTCAGGGTGCAGACCTGGGTTGCCAGGAAGCCCTGTTCACCCTGGGAGAGCGACCTGAGTTACGCTACCGTGCTGCTCGGGAGGCACTCGCGGTGCTGGGTTACGACTCAACGCTGGACTACCTGCAAGCCGTTGCGGCCCGGGTGCTGGATGAAACCGGTTTGCTACCACATATCAATGCAGGCTGTATGTCAGCCGATGAAATCCAGTCATTGCGCCCGGTGAGTGCATCAATGGGCATTATGCTGGAGTCCGCCTCGGAACGTCTCTGCGGTAAAGGTATGCCACACTACGGTTCCCCCGATAAAGCGCCTCAGGAACGCCTCGCCACGCTTGAGCGCGCTGGTGCAGCTTCGGTTCCGTTTACCTCCGGAATCTTGATTGGCATTGGTGAAACCCGCACTGAGCGAGTTGAGTCGTTGCTGGCATTGCGTGCCGTGCATCAATGTCACGGACACCTGCAGGAAGTGATTATCCAGAATTTCCGCGCCAAGCCAGGTACGTTGATGGCAGCAGCCCCGGAACCCGATCTGGACGAGTTACTTTGGACTATAGCCGTCGCAAGGTTGATATTCGGTAGCCCTATGAGTATCCAGGCCCCTCCCAATCTCAGTCCCGGAGTTTTGCCGCAACTGATCGCGGCAGGGATTAACGACTGGGGTGGGGTCTCGCCAATGACCCCCGATCATGTCAACCCCGAGGCCCCCTGGCCCCACCTCGACGAATTGGCGGCAGAGACTGCCCGCAGCGGCAAGTTCCTTGAACAACGACTGACCGTTTATCCCGCTTATCTGTCGGACTCCAAGCGATGGCTTGATCCGGCACTGCGCCCGGCGGCTTTGCGGCGCAGTGATGCAACCGGGTTCGGCCGGGTTGATGACTGGGTGCCGGGTGTCGAGGCGCCGGTGCCTGTTGTTGAAGCCCGCCTGTTGCGAGGCGGCGACCCCAAGACCCCGGTCTCTGCTGACCTGCGCGCCATCACAGCGCGTTGCATGGCGGGAGAGACACTGTCCGAAGCAGCCGTCACCCGCCTGTTTGAGGCCCGCGGAGTGGACTTCAGTTACCTGGTGGCCTGCGCAGATGATCTCCGCAAAGCGGTCAATGGAGATACGGTTAATTACGTCGTAAACCGTAACATTAACTATACCAACGTGTGTTACTTCAACTGCCATTTCTGCGCTTTTTCCAAGGGCAAGGCCAGTGATCAGCTGCGCGGCAAGCCCTACGATATAGGTTACACGGAGATCGACCGTCGTTGTCGCGAAGCCTGGGCCCGGGGAGCGACCGAAGTCTGCATGCAGGGGGGGATTCACCCCGATTACAACGGGCAGACCTATCTCGATATTCTGCAGACGGTCAAGGAAGCCACGCCAGACATACATGTGCACGCATTCTCACCGCTGGAGGTTTGGCAGGGTGCTGAAACTCTGGGGCTGCCGCTGGCTGAGTATTTACAGAGATTGCGGGAAGCGGGACTCGACACTTTGCCCGGTACTGCGGCAGAGATACTCCACGACGATGTGCGTGCAGAATTGTGCCCTGACAAACTGAGCACCGCCCAGTGGCTTGAGGTGATGGAGGCCGCACATCGGGCAGGCTTTCGAACCACGGCGACGATTATGTATGGGCACATAGAGATGCCGCGTCACTGGGCTGCTCATCTGCTGCACCTCAGGGCGTTGCAGCAACGAACCGGGGGCTTTACTGAGTTTGTTCCACTTCCTTTTGTGCATATGGAAGCGCCTATGTACCGGCGAGGGCGTTCGCGGCGTGGCCCCAGTTTCCGCGAGGCAGTGCTGATGCACGCGGTTGCGCGGCTGGTCTTCCACGGCCTGATCGATAATATTCAGACCTCGTGGGTGAAAATGGGCCGGGAGGGTGTCGCTGCCTGCCTGCGGGCCGGTGCCAATGATCTGGGTGGAACCTTGATGAACGAGAGCATCACGCGGGCGGCGGGAGCTGCACACGGCCAGGAGTGGTCTGCTCCCTTGTTGGAAGAAGCGATCCGCAGTGCCGGGCGCCAACCGCGTATGCGTACGACTCTGTACGCAGACGCCAGTGCTGAGCGCCGTCAGCGCGCCTTTGCAGCTGCGGACCTGGTTGCAGTCACCAATGAACCGGCAGGCCGGCGCCAGCGCAGCAAGCATCCAGGGGGCATCAATCCGTTGACCGCGAGCGAGCAATGCAGGGCTCAGTTTCCCGCCGAACAGGTATTGATGATAGCGGCCTGCAATTGACTACAGTAACTGCGACGACTTCATCCGTGCGTCTGGAACCCAGTTGGTTGAATCATCTGGCTGCTGAGTTTGAGCAGCCTTATATGCGCGAATTGCGGGTTTTTTTGCAGTCCCGCAAGCGCGCCGGGGTTCAGGTTTTCCCGCCTGGACATGAATTATTTGCCGCCTTCGATCACACCCCCTTGCCAGCGGTGCGGGCCGTTATCATGGGCCAGGACCCTTACCATGGGGATGGTCAGGCACATGGTCTGAGCTTTTCGGTGCCTTCGGGTGTTGATACTCCCCCGTCATTGGCGAATATTTTCAAGGAGATCAACAACGAGTTCGATCTACCCATACCGGGCCACGGCAATCTTACGGCCTGGGCGCAACAAGGTGTGCTGTTGCTTAACAGCGTGTTGTCGGTAGAGCGCGGATCCGCCGGCGCCCATAGGGGGCAGGGCTGGGAACAATTTACCGACCGGGTGATTCAGATCGTTGATCGCGAGTGCCGTGGCGTGGTCTTCATGCTCTGGGGCAGTTATGCGCGCCGCAAAGGCGCGATGATCAGTCGCCAGCACCACTGTGTGCTGGAGGCGCCGCACCCTTCACCACTGAGTGCCTACCGGGGCTTCTTTGGCTGTGGTCATTTTCGCGCTGCCAATGACTATTTGGTGTCCGTCGGGCGGGAACCCATCGACTGGAGCCTCCCCGCTCCAGACTGAGAGGCTTGCTGTGATCACTCGATAACCGCCATGTGCGGGTGCGTGCCCAGCTGCAGTGCTGGCCCGTCGGGGCTGTTCAGATGCAAACCCTGCTCCAATGAGGCCACCGCTGCGCTCACTAACAGGGTGGCCACGGATGCCTCTGCAACACTGTTAACCACGTTCCCTACAGACTGGGATGAGGTTTCGTTGTGCAGGGCGCTGCCTGGGGCTGGTGCGGACTCCAGTGCTGCTTGAGCGAGGTAAAGTCGGCGCTTGGGTGTGCCGCGATAGTGCAGTCTGGCGACGACCTCCTGCCCGGTGTAACAGCCTTTATTAAAGCTGACATGACCGGTCAGGTCGTAGTTGAGCATTTGCGGTATGAAGGACTCGGTGGTCTGGGCCTCAATGCGGGCAATACCCGCCTGCATCTCGAGAATCTGCCAGCTCGACTCTGTCGCCTGCGTGGCCACCGACTGCAGTTGCCGTGCATAGTCGGCACCCGCCTCACCCCACAGATAACACTCGAAACGCGCCTCCGTCAGCGCCACCAGCACGAAACCCTCACCCGACACCAGGCTGAGTTCGCGAGCTGGTAATAATGAAAAAACCTCGTTCAGGGCATTCCCTGCTCCGGCGCCCCAGCAGCCAAACATTTGCCAGCCCGATTGCGAAGTTTCCAATTTGGCGCGAGAGAAGACAATGTATTTGCCAAATGTCGCGGCGCTGGTTTCCAGTATGGAGCGACGTTGGCGCAGCAGCAGTTGCTCCGGGGCGGGCTGACAGAGCAGGAAGTCGCACACAACCCGGCCCTGAGGAGTGCAGTAGGCTCCATACAGAGCGTCCTGGTCAGGGAGTTTCCGCGTGTCACAGGTGACCTGTCCCTGGAGAAACTTGGCGGCGTCGGGCCCGCTAATCTGCAGCAGCGCTTCCTGAGAGAGGGGGGCCATAAAGCAGTCTGATGTTGCATTCAAAAGGGTGCACCCTAGTCGTTGACGAAGCGGTTATCATAGGCGCTGGCACCCCTCCGTCAAGGGTGTTGTCGATCGGAGCGGGCACATCGGCGGCGTGGACAATAACAGGTATAATGGCCGGATTTGGGCTATTTTGCGATGGAAAAAACTGACATGGTGACTGAACAGGAATTTAACCGCATCTGCTGGGCCAGCCGCCGTGGCATGCTGGAACTGGATCTGGTGTTGAAACCGTTTGTGACCGAGCGTTATCGGTCCCTGAACGAAGTCGACAGGCAACGTTATCAGCAGCTTATGCTGAGCGAGGACCAGGATCTCTTTGCCTGGTTCCTGCATCGGCAGCGGCCGGAGGACCATGACTTACAGTCTATCGTCAGCCAGATACTCGAGTTTACCCGTGGTTCACCTGCAGGTGGGACGCTCCAGGCACCGTAGTGTGTTGCTGGGCCTGTTTGCGGCAGCCGGAGTGTTATCGCAGCTCGCCCTGGCGCAGCGTGGCTATGGCTTACTGTCCCTGGCCCTCTTTCCTCTCTGGGCGCTGCTGCTAGCGGTGGGCCTGAGGCAACCCGACATACTGGAGCTTCATCATCAGCGAGGGGCCTGGACGCTGATAAAGGACGGGGAGGCCAGAACCATTCTCCCTCTGCCGGGCAACGTCTGTCTTCCCTGGCTGGTTTATTTCCGGTTTTGCGAACCCGGAAGTGGGAGGCGGCAAACGCTGTGGTTGTTTCCCGACAGCGCCGCCCCTGAATCCCTGGCCACGCTGCGCCGCTGCCTGACGCTACTGGAATGACGGCGGAGGTTGCAGCACGGTGTCGAGGGCGTCGGGCAGCAGCTCGGGGTAGTCCAGGGTAAAATGCAGGCCGCGGCTTTCTTTGCGGGAGGCGGCACAACGAATCATCAGTTCCGCTACCATCGCCAGGTTGCGCAGCTCCAGCAGATCATTGCTGACCTTATAGTTGCTGTAATAATCGGCGATCTCCCGTTGCAACAACTCCACGCGGTGCAGCGCCCGCTCCAGTCGCTTGTTGGTACGCACAATGCCGACGTAGTCCCACATAAAACGACGCAATTCATCCCAGTTGTGGGCAATGACCACGTCTTCGTCGGAATCGGTCACCTGGGATTCGTCCCACAGCGGGATATCCCCCGGGACGGGCGCCGACCCCTGGCGATTGCAGATATCCTCCGCGGCTGAAGTGGCGTAGACAATGCACTCCAGCAGTGAGTTGCTGGCCATGCGGTTAGCGCCATGCAGTCCGGTGCAGGACGTCTCGCCGATCGCGTAGAGGCCATTGATGTCCGTCCGCCCCCGGGTGTCGACCACCACGCCCCCACAGGTGTAGTGGGCTGCTGGGACAACCGGTATAGGCTCCGCCGCAATATCGATACCAAATTCCGCGCACTGGGACATGATCGTTGGAAAATGCGTTTGCAGGAAGTCGCGCGGCTGGTGGGAAATGTCCAGATAAACACAATCCAGCCCCAGACGCTTCATTTCATGATCTATGGCACGGGCCACAATATCCCGAGGTGCCAGTTCTGCGCGCTCGTCGAACTGGCTCATGAACCGACTGCCATCGGGCAGGCGCAGTTTGCCACCCTCGCCTCGAATCGCCTCGGTAATAAGAAATGACTTGGCGCTGGGGTGATAAAGGCAGGTCGGATGAAACTGATTGAATTCCATGTTGGCTACGCGACAGCCTGCCCGCCAGGCCATGGCAATACCATCACCACTGGCCCCGTCCGGGTTGCTGGTGTACAGGTAGGCTTTGCTCGCGCCACCGGTTGCCAGTGCCACGGACGGCGCCAGAAACAGATCCACTTGATCCCGGTTGCGGTCCAGGATGTAGGCGCCCTGGCAGTGCCCCTGATTAACGATCAGATCCACGGCGACCCGGTGGGTGTAGATCTCGATGTTATCCGCAGCCTGAACCCGATCTGTCAGCACTTCCGATATGGCCCGGCCAGTCCGGTCTGCGGCGTGAATGATTCTGCGATGGCTGTGCCCACCCTCCATGGTGAGGTGGAACTCCCTGGGGTCGCCGCCGGGGTGGTCCTCGCGCAAATCGAAATCCACACCCTGCTCGACCAGCCAGTCAACGGCCCTGCGGCTGTTGCCGACCGTGAACTCCACGGCGTCTCTATGGCACAAGCCGGCGCCGGCGGCCAGTGTATCCTCGACATGGGAGGCAACAGTATCGCGATTGTGCAGAACCGCTGCCATGCCACCCTGGGCCCAGAATGTGGATCCCTGGGTAAGGTCGGCTTTGGAGAGCAGGGCGACGCGGTAATGCGAGGGTAGCTGCAGCGCCAGGCTGAGTCCCGCAGCCCCGCCGCCAATGATTAGTACGTCGTGTTGCAATGTTTCGGGCATTGAGTTGGCTCATCCTGGCTTGCGCTTGCCGCCCGGGGCCACTCAATTATATGATGCGGCTCAAGGACTTACACCCAATCGGTCGATGCCATGAGTATATACGAGGTCGCGAGCCATTGGGAATTCCAGGCTTGAGGAACTTTCTGCGAATAGTTTGTTCATACAAGTGCCTGTTGGACAGGGACGCTAACATCGCGAGGGGAGCAACCATCGGCGCAAGGATTGACAGGACCGTTAGCGTGACTCTGATGGCTGGTGTCGGATACCCGGGCTATTGATGGCTGCTGCGGAGACTGACAAGCAGCTGGTCGACCGGGTTAAACGGGGAGACAGCAGGGCGTTTGACATGCTCGTCCTCAAGTACCAGCACAAGATTTTCAGCTTGATTGGTCGTTACGTTCAGGATGCAGACGAGGTCCAGGATGTCGCCCAGGAAGCGTTCATTAAAGCTTACCGGGCACTCCCGCGGTTTCGTGGTGACAGCGCTTTCTACACCTGGTTGTATCGCATCGCTATCAATACGGCGAAAAACCACCTCGTTTCACGGTCGCGGAGACCACCGGGGACGGATGTTGAAGTTGAGGATGCCGAGTACTACGAGGGCGGGGCGGCTTTGCGCGATATAGAGACGCCAGAAAATGCCCTGTTTGGCAGTGAACTCAAGGCCGTGGTTGAGGGGGCTATCGCTGAATTACCCGACGATTTACGCAGTGCGGTAACGTTGCGTGAATTTGATGGTCTTAGTTACGAAGACATTGCCGACATCATGGATTGTCCCGTGGGAACGGTGCGATCGAGAATATTTCGGGCCCGGGAGGCGATCGATCTCAGGGTTCGAGAACAAATGGACGGGTCGAACTGACCCGCAGCAAAGGCTGGCCCACACTGTTTAGTCAGGGCCCCGGAGGAATGCTCATAATGGAACAACGACTGCGCGAATCCCTGTCCGCATTGATGGATGACGAAACCAACGAACTGGAGCTGGAGCGGCTCCTGAAGAGCGTTGGCACCGACGACGAATTGCGGGGTACCTGGGTTCGCTATAATGCGGTTCGGGCCGTGGTGGCCGGCCAGCCGGTGAGTGCTAATGGGTATGGATGTGTCGGGCCGCGTGCAAACCGCGCTGGCAGGTGTGTCGATAGGTAACTCCGACACCGGACTAGCTGCCAAATCCGGGTTGCTGCGTCCGCTGGCCAGTTTTGCCGTTGCCGCTTCAGTTGCGGCCGTCGTAGTCGTCGGCGGAATGCAGTTAAACGAGATGCAGTCCGCTACGGGCGAGCCACCGGTGGTAGCAGTTTCACCCCCCGGCATGATGGGCAGTATGGGAGGGACCGCGGTGCGTGCAAGCTACGGTGCCCAGCAGCAACCACTGGTCCTGCAGCCCGCGGCACCCACCGGCTACCGCGAGTTGGCGAGACAGAGAATGCATCGATACATGCAGACTCACGCGGAGGCTGCCGCACTGAACACGCCGCAGGGTCTTATTCCCTTCGCCCGGGTCACCGAGATCAAGGAGTAAAGAGGAGGTTGCGGCTTGAAGCGCACACTGGTTAGCGGGCTTTCGGCGGTGAGACTGCGCCCCATGCTTGTACTTTCATTACTGATGGCAGCACTGGCGACAGCGCCGGTGGCTGGGGCGGCTGCAAGTGAGTGCCCTAGCGCCGACCCCGAGGCCATACGCTGGCTCGACAAAATGTCGCGCAGCGCCGGCGAGGCTGATTATCAAGGCGTGGTGACGCTGCAACGTGGTGATGAGCTGCAGGTGCTGCAGCTCTCACACTCTGTGGGTGAGGGTGCTGCTACCGAGCAATTGACCCAGCTTACCGGCCAGGGAGCGCGCATCGAGCGGAATCAGCACCCGCTGGATTGTGTGCATCCCGGGCATCAACTGCTGCGCATGGGGGCTGCGCTGCGATCCGGTCACTGCGGCGTATCGGCTCACTATCGCTTCAAAGTTGACCAGGGTGACCGTGTGGCAGGGCGTGAGGCCGTGAGGATCCTAGTGGAACCTCGCGATCTTTATCGCTATGGCTACGTTCTCGATCTGGACCGGGAGACCGGATTGCTGCTGAAGGCCAGGATAGTGGGGCAAGGCAACAACACCCTGGAGTTGTTCCAGTTCGCGAAACTGAATTACAGCAATCGAGCTCTTGAGGGCGTGCCGGCGGAACTGGTCCACCAGGCATCACACCCTCATCCGGTCGACGAAGCGGGATCGCCGCTGCCCAGCCGGAGCTGGTTTGTGAGCTGGCTGCCCGGAGGGTTTATGCCGACGGAAGCGTTGCCTGGCAATGAATCCAGCCGGTCTTATACGGACGGGCTGGCGGTGTTTTCGGTCTTTCTTGAGGAACTCGATCAGGAAATGCGACCCGGAGAAGGGGTGGTCAGTCAGGGCGGGACCATTTCCTACACCCGTGGCATGCGGCTCGCCCGGTCATCGGTGCTGGTCACAGTGATCGGGGAGGTGCCGGTCAATACGGCTCGAATGGTCGCTGACTCCGTTGGGTGGGCGAACTAGCCGTGCTGACCGAGACCGGCAGAGTGGTGGCCGTAGAACAGGATAGCCTGTGGGTAGAGACCATACGTCAATCAACCTGCGGCAGTTGCGCGGCTCGCAAGGGCTGCGGACACGGCCTGCTCAATCGGATGGCTGATGGCAAATACGGGTACATCCGCGTGTTGCCAGGCAAGTTGTCTCCCGCTGACTGCCGGGTTGACGATCGAGTGCGGTTTGCCATTCCGGAAGAGGTGATTCTGCGCGGCTCCATGGTCGTTTATGTATTACCACTGGTGTTATTGCTGGCAGGAGCCGCTGCAGGCACAGCATTGACTGGATTCCTTGCCATCCAGGCGACTGATCTGTTGGCGCTGGTCGGTGCTGGCGCGGGGCTGGCTCTGGGTGCACTGGTAGTTCGCTGGCATGCCAATACTCATCGCAGTGATAGTACCCTGCAACCAACGCTGCTGGAGCGCTTGCATCCCTCGGAGCAAGCTCTGCAGCTGTAGAAAAGCGGTTTTATCGTTACATTCAATGACTCAATCCATCTGGAGGAAAACCCAATGAATCCCATTACCCCGGCTCGCGCCCTGGTTTTTGCCGTCTGTGCGTTTTGGTTGGCGGGCCAGGCTATGGCTGCCGCACTGCCAGACTTTCGAGAAATTGTGAAGCAGCACTCGCCGGCCGTCGTAAAGATTGTGGTAGAGCATAGCGGCAATCGGGCCCCGGATTTCGATGGCGAAATACCCGAGTTTCTGCGGCGCTACTTCGGTATGCCCGAAGAGGGCGGGCGGCAGCCGAATCAGATGGCCACAGGTTCGGGCTTTATCATCTCGAAGGATGGCTATATTGTGACCAACAATCACGTGGTGGATGGCGCCAACAGTGTCCTGGTGCGTCTGTCAGACCGCCGGGAGTTCGACGCCGAAGTGGTCGGCACAGACCCGCGTTCCGACCTTGCCCTGCTGCGAGTCAAGGCCTCTAACCTGCCGGTGTTGACGCTGGCAGGGCCCGATGAGTTGGAGGTTGGGGAATGGGTCTTGGCCATCGGCTCACCCTTTGGCCTGGATTATTCCGTAACCGCGGGTATCGTCAGCGCTATGGGCCGCAGCCTGCCGACCGAGCGCAGAGAGAACTATGTTCCTTTTATCCAGACCGACGTGGCTATCAATCCCGGAAACTCCGGTGGTCCTTTGTTTAACCTCAAAGGGGAGGTTGTGGGGGTAAACTCCCAGATCTTCACCCGCGGTGGCGGCTCTATCGGACTATCTTTTGCTATCCCGGTGCAAGTTGTAAATAACGTTGTTTCCCAGCTCAAGGACAAGGGGCAGGTGACGCGGGGCTGGCTGGGCGTAACCATTCAGGATGTGGATAAGAATCTGGCAGACTCCTTCGGCCTGGACCGCCCCCAGGGGGCGCTGATAGTCCAGGTTTCGGAGGCTGGGCCCGCTGACAAGGCCGGACTGGAATCCGGGGATGTGATTGTGACTTTTGATGGCAAGGACATTCCCGCCTCGGCAGACCTCCCCCATGTGGTCGGGCTCATAGCGCCGGACACGACCGTGAAGGTGACGATCGTTCGCGACCGCAAGCGCAAGACACTCAATGTCAAAGTAGGCGGGCTGGACGCAGACGACAGCTTTGCTCTGAACGCCGGCAAGTCGGAGCAGGGCAACGGCGGCCGATTGGGCCTGATTGTCGAGGAAGCCGGCCCGGAGACACTGGAGCGCTGGGGCATCAGTGGTGGCGTGCTGGTGCGCGAGGTGGTCCCGGTCCTCGGTAGCCGCCAGCGCTGGAATAATGCCAGGGGATGTGATCACATTGGTCGGCGCCAAGCCGGTCAAGTCGGTGCAGGCATATGAGGGTGCGGTCAAGGGATTGAAGGCGGGCAGCTCTGTGCCACTGCGCTTGATCAGGCGTGGCTCCCCGCTGTTTATCGGCCTCAAACTGGAAGACGGATAACCCTCTGGCTGTGCGTGAGCCGTCGCCAGGGCTCAGCGTGGCGGTTGTATCCTGCTTAGGGTACAATCGCCCGTTTTTTGTTGGCCGGTCCCGATTCTCGGGGTGAGCCACAGCCGGGCATCCCTGAGTGAGTGATCTGCAACACATCCGCAATTTTTCGATCATTGCCCATATCGACCATGGTAAATCGACCCTGGCCGACCGGTTTATCCAGCATTGCGGTGGCCTGAGCGCACGGGAAATGGACGACCCAGGTGCTCGATTCCATGGATATCGAGCGGGAGCGGGGCATCAC
This sequence comes from uncultured Gammaproteobacteria bacterium, assembly GCA_963840725.1. Taxonomy (GTDB): domain Bacteria; phylum Pseudomonadota; class Gammaproteobacteria; order Pseudomonadales; family Halieaceae; genus CAVWDU01. Next base: position 714,945 of record CAWIZY010000009.1, read on the forward strand.
CATCAAGGCCCAGAGCGTCACCCTGGATTACACGGCGCGCGGATGGGCAGGCCTATCAGCTCAATTTTATTGATACCCCCGGCCATGTGGATTTCTCCTACGAGGTGTCCCGCTCGCTGGCCGCCTGTGAGGGCGCGCTGCTGGTGGTGGATGCGGGGCAGGGTGTGGAAGCCCAGTCGGTTGCCAACTGTTACACGGCGATTGAGCAGGGCCTGGAGGTGCTGCCCATTCTCAACAAGATGGACCTGCCACAGGCGGATCCGGATCGGGTCAGGCGGGAGATCGAGGAAATTATCGGTATCGATGCCACGGAGGCCTGCCTGGTCAGTGCCAAGTCCGGCTTGGGCATTGAGGATGCGCTGGAGTACCTGGTCGAGAACATTCCGCCACCGGAGGGCGATCGCGAGGCGCCCCTGCAGGCCCTGATCATCGACTCCTGGTTCGACAACTATCTGGGTGTGGTGTCTCTGGTGCGGGTCAAGCAGGGCGTACTGCGCAAGCGCGACAAAATCGTCGCCAAGTCCATCGGCAAGGTTCATCAGGTCGACAGCGTAGGTATTTTTACGCCCAAGCGAGTAGAGACAGACGATGCTGCAGGCGGGCGAGGTGGGTTATGTCGTGGCGGGTATCAAGGACATTCACGGTGCGCCGGTGGGCGATACACTGGTCCATGCCCAGCAACCCCGATGTGCCGCGTTGCCCGGTTTTAAGCAGGTCAAACCCCAGGTCTATGCCGGTATCTTCACCATCTCCTCTGATGACTACGAAGATTTTCGCGACGCGCTGGCCAAGCTGACACTGAATGACGCCTCCCTGTTTTATGAGCCTGAAACCTCCGACGCGCTGGGTTTTGGATTTCGCTGTGGTTTCCTGGGCATGTTGCACATGGAGATCATCCAGGAGCGGCTGGAGCGCGAATACGACCTGGACCTGATTACCACAGCGCCGACGGTGATCTACGAGGTGGTGAAGAAAAACGGCGAGATGATCCAGGTGGATAATCCCTCCAGTTGCCCGATGTGGGTGATATTGATGAGATGCGCGAGCCCATCGCCCGCTGCAATATTCTGGTGCCCCAGGAATATCTGGGTAACGTGATCACGCTGTGCGTTGAAAAGCGTGGGGTGCAGAAGGATATGCAGTTTCTCGGGCGCCCAGGTGTCGGTGACCTACGATATCCCCATGGCCGAAGTGGTGCTGGATTTCTTTGACCGTCTGAAATCAGTCAGTCGCGGTTACGCCTCGCTGGATTACAGTTTCGAACGTTTCGAGGCTGCCAGCCTGGCACGCCTGGATGTGCTGATCAATGGCGAGCGCGTCGATGCGCTGGCGATTATCGTGCACCGGGATCAGGTCCAGTATCGCGGCCGGGCGCTCACGGAGAAAATGAAAGAGTTGATTCCGCGGCAGATGTTCGATGTTGCAATCCAGGCGGCGGTGGGCGGCAAGGTGGTGGCGCGGCAAACGGTCAAGGCACTGCGCAAAAACGTAACCGCCAAGTGTTATGGTGGTGACGTCAGCCGCAAGCGCAAGCTGCTGGAAAAACAGAAAGCAGGTAAAAAACGTATGAAACAGGTGGGCAGTGTGGAGATTCCCCAGTCGGCTTTCCTGGCTGTGCTGAAAGTGGACGGATGAATAGCGTGGCGTGACTATGAGATATCGATTTCCCCCTGATTCTGGTGATCCTGGTGTTCGGCAGTGGGCTGATCTGGCTGCTGGATGCGCTGTTTCTTGCTCCGCGGCCGGCGCGCGTCGATGGCAGACTTGCAGCGCGAAGTACCCGACTGGGACCAGGAAGGGAGCACCGCAGCGGCCAGGTATCAGGCCAGGTCGCCAGCGAGGCCTCCGAGCCGACCCTGGTTGAGTACGCGCGGTCGTTTTTCCCGGTGTTGTTCGTGGTATTCGTCTTGCGGTCATTTCTGGTGGAGCCATTCCAGATCCCCTCCTCATCAATGGTGCCCACCCTGGAGGTCGGGGATTACATTCTGGTCAATAAATACACCTACGGTATTCGCTTGCCGGTGGTGCGGACCAAGGTCCTGGACCTGAGTGAGCCGGAGCGCGGCGACGTGATGGTTTTTTTTCCACCACATATGAACGATACCTACTATATCAAGCGGGTGGTTGGCTTGCCCGGGGATACGGTGAGTACCGCAGCAAGCGCCTGTACATAAACGGCGAAGCCGTCACCGGGAGGAGATGGCGATTGTGCCCGATGGCGCGGAGCGCTATCAAATGGCGCTTGAGGCACTGGGCGAGAGCAATCACCTGATGCAGGACAATCAGATGCGACCGGCCCGGGATTTTTCCGTTGTGGTCAAGCCAGGACATTACTTCATGATGGGCGATAATCGCGACAACAGCAGTGACAGCCGTATTTGGGGTCAGGTCCCGGAAAAGGATATAGTGGGCAAAGCATTTGCGGTCTGGATGCACTGGGACTCGTTCTTCAGCCTGCCCAGTTTCAGCCGAGTCGGTGTCATAGAATAATTCAACGGACGGGGGTAGTAACGGCAATGGCAGCGGTAATGAAACAGCGTCACAAGCAACGACATAAGCAACGACACAAGCAAGAGGGCATGTCGTTTCTTTTTGTCATTCTCATTGTGGTCATGTTGGGCTTTTTTGCCATGTGCGCGATTCGGATGTTTCCAATTTATTTTGAGTACCTGAGTGTCAAGGAGATTGTCAGCAAGGTTTCAGGCGAGTACAACGTAGAGGCCGACTCAATCGCCGATATACGGCGTCGCCTCGACAATCTGTTCAACACCAACCAGATCTATGCGATCAAGTCACGTGATGTCGAGGTGTTCAGGAAGGAGGGTAAGACCCATATCGATGCCCGCTACGAGGCGCGTGTGCCATTGTTCTGGCGCTTTGATGCCGTTATGAAGTTTGATGATCTGGACTATATCGCGGGCAGCTCAGAGCGCATCGCAGTTGACTGATGGGCCCGTCCCCGCCATGACGGTGAATCCGTGAGCCAAGAGACCGCCCTGAGGCAGCTCAACCGGCTGCAGCACTCCTTGGGCTATGAGTTTTCCGATCCCGCCCTGTTGCGGCTGGCTTTGACCCACCGAAGCGCGCTAGGTGATAACAATGAGCGCCTTGAATTCCTTGGCGATTCGATCGTGAATCACATCGTCGCCGAGAGTTTGTTTCGTCGCTTTCCTGAAGCCAGCGAAGGAGAGATGAGTCGAATGCGAGCTGGACTGGTTAAAGGTGATACCCTGGCAGAGATAGCCAGAGAACTGGGCCTGGGAGATTACCTGCGCCTGGGCCCGGGGGAACGTAAGAGTGGCGGACATCGGCGCGGGTCGATACTTGCCGATGCGTTGGAGGCGACCATTGGCGCCATGTTGCTGGACAGCGATGTAGAGCGCTGTCGCAAAAGCGTGCTCCCATGGTTTGAGTCCAGGCTTGCTTTGCTGTCGCTGGAGGGTCTGGACAAGGACCCCAAAACTCGACTCCAGGAATACCTGCAGGGCCGACAGTGTCCTTTGCCTGATTACCAGCTGCTGGCAGTAGAGGGTGAAGATCACGAACAGAGTTTCGAGGTCAGTTGTTGCCTGGAAAAACCTGCCCTGGTCACCAAGGGCAATGGCAGTAGCCGCCGCCGCGCGGAGCAGGTCGCCGCAGAGCGCGCACTGCAACAACTGCGAGACCTGATCTGATGTCGCAGCGCGCGGGCTACGTCGCCATAGTTGGCCGCCCTAACGTGGGCAAGTCTACCCTGCTCAATCACCTCCTTGGCCAGAAGATCAGCATTACCTCCCGCAAGCCCCAAACCACCCGGCACAAGCTGATAGGCATCAAGACCGACGCCGATTGCCAGATTGTGTTCGTGGACACGCCGGGGCTGCACAAGGGTGCAGCCAAAGCACTCAATCGGGCCATGAACCAGGCAGCCAGCTCCACGATCGCCGATGTTGATCTCGCGGTATTTGTGGTTGACCGAACGGCGTGGACCGACGAAGACGACATGGTGCTGGCCCAGTTAAAACGCGCCGCTGTGCCGATTTTGCTGGTGGTGAACAAGGTTGATCTGCTCAAGGACAAACGGGTTTTGTTGCCTCATTTGCAAGCGTTGACAGAAAAAGCTGATTTCGCCGCCGTTATACCCCTCTCGGCGCTGCGCCATGACAACCTGGATGCGCTGGAGGGCGAAATCATTGCCAGGTTGCCCGAAGGCGTCCATCTGTTTCCCGAAGAGCAGCTTACGGATCGAAGTCAGCGTTTTCTCGCGGCTGAAATTGTCCGGGAGAAAATAACCCGGCAATTAGGCGATGAGCTCCCCTATGCGGCCAACGTGGAGATAGAGGAGTTCGGATCGCAGGACGGCGTTTTGCATATTTCCGCCCTCATCCTGGTAGAGCGAAAGGGGCAGAAACGGATTTTGATTGGCGACGGAGGTAGTCGTTTGCGAGCCATCGGCAGTGACGCGCGCCGGGATATGGAAACCTTGTTTGACGGCAAGGTCATGCTGCGGCTCTGGGTGAAAGTGAAGTCCGGATGGTCTGACGACGAGCGAGCACTGCGCAGTTTGGGTTATGACACCTGACACCCCGATTCAAGGCCTGCGTCCAGGGCGGCGGTGAATCATGCGCGTTGATCTGCAGCCCGCCTACGTCTTGCACACCCGCGCCTATCGCGACACGTCTCTGATTGTGGAGGTTATCGCGGCGGACTTCGGACGTTTGTCGCTGATGGCCCGCGGTGCTCGTCGCCGCCGGCGGGGCGGAGCTCCGGGTACTATTTTGCAACCATTTATTCCGCTGTTGATCTCATTTTCCGGCCGCAGTGAAATGAAAAACCTGACCGGCACTGAAATTGCCGGCACGCCGCCTGTCATGGTGGGACAGCGACTCTTCAGCGCACTCTACCTGAACGAGTTACTCATGCGCCTGTTGCATCGCCATGACCCGCACCCTGAACTCTTTGTCGCCTATGCGGATACTCTGGGTGTACTGGCCAGCGATGTCGAAGTCGAGAGTACGCTGCGGTGGTTCGAGTTGAACCTTCTGGATGAACTGGGCTACGGTTTTTCCCTGAACATAGACGGCCATACGGGCTGCGCTGTGGAACCTGGGGCAGACTATTGCTACCAGCCCGACTGTGGCCTGGTGCGCTACTCGCCGGAGTTCTCCGGAGCTGGACCCGGGCGGGGCCCAGAGACCTATGCGGGGGTCCAATTGCTGGCTATGGCCAGTGGGCAGTTGGGTGGTGCCGCCCGAGACACAGCCAAGCGGCTATTGCGCCAGGTACTGGCCAATCACCTGGGCCCCGAGCCCTTGCGCAGTCGCGAGCTGTTCACTCGTCCGGCAGTTCGCGACACGCCGGCTTGTGCGGATCGTCCATGATCGCAATTGGCACCGATATTCTTGCTATCAGCCGCGTTGATGATGTGCAGCAACGCCTTGGCGATAAGTTTGTGCGCCGCATTCTGACCCCTTCAGAACAACAGGAATACCGCGCTGCGGCCCTGCCTAACCGCTTGCTGGCCAAGCGGTTTGCAGCCAAGGAAGCGATCGCAAAAGCGCTGGGTACCGGCATTGGCCGGGGGGTCAGCTGGCAGGACATTCACATTGAGCACGATGAACACGGCGCCCCGGTTGCACGTCTCAGCGGCGGCGCGCTCAGGGTCGCCAGCGAGCGTGGCGGCACGCGGGTGGCCTTGAGCCTGTCTGATGAGGCGGAGTATGTTGTGGCCTTTGCGGTGCTCGATCGCTGATCTGTGTGGGCAGTGTCACTGTAGCGCTTGCCGAAAGGCGATATAATCCAACCGTATGTAACCCAAGGAACCCAATGCCTGACTATCCCACAATTGAAGCCTGTATCGGGAACACGCCGCTAGTTCGCCTGCAGCGCCTGCCCGGAGACAGCAGCAATACCATTCTGGCCAAGCTCGAAGGCACCAACCCGGCAGGTTCTGTCAAGGATCGGCCCGCCATGAGCATGATTGCCCAGGCTGAGGCGCGTGGCGACATTGCCCCGGGTGATACCCTAATCGAGGCGACCAGCGGCAATACGGGCATTGCGCTGGCCATGGCGGCCGCTATCCGGGGCTATCGCATGGTGCTGATAATGCCGTCGCATATGAGCGATGAACGCAAGCAGGCCATGGCGGCATACGGGGCCGAGCTGATAGAAGTGTCGCAACAAGAGGGCATGGAGGGCGCCCGGGATCTCGCCTTGCAGATGCAGCGCGACGGCGCCGGGCGGGTGCTGGACCAGTTTGCCAATGCCGATAATCCATTGGCTCACCTGACGGGCACCGGGCCTGAGATATGGCGTCAGACTGAGGGCACCATCACGCATTTTGTCAGCTCGATGGGTACGACAGGCACAATCATGGGCTGCTCCAGCTATCTGAAACAACAGAACCCGGCGGTGCAGATCGTGGGCTTGCAACCGGTTGAAGGCTCCAGCATACCCGGTATCAGGCGCTGGCCGGAGGCTTATCTGCCCTCGATCTATGAAGCGGCCCGCGTGGATCAGGTTATGGATATTTCGCAACAGGAGTCTGAAGATACGATGCGCCGGCTGGCTGCGGATGAAGGTATTTTTGCCGGAGTTTCCTCCGGGGGCTCTGTTGCTGCTGCCCTGCGTCTTTCCCGGGAGCTGGAGAACGCGGTGATTGTCGCCATCATTTGCGACCGGGGTGACCGCTATTTGTCTACCGGCGTCTTTGCCCCGAAGTCGGCAGGATAGGCCTCACTTGGTTCAGGTACGCGAACAATCCTACCTCGGCGCAGACGGCGAAATTAATGTCGACAGCTGGCTGCAGCAATTGCCCGTGCCGCTGGAAAAGGCCGATGCGGAGCGTATTCAGGCAGCCTGTCAGCGGGTCCGGCAAGTGCAGCAAAGGTCGGGCGTGGATCCCGGAGACTGGGCCAGGGAATCCGACTGCTTGCCAGTCGGCCTGGATATCGCCTACATACTGGCCGAGCTGCACGTGGGCACCGATTGCCTGGTGGCGGGTATTCTCTACCGATCCGTCCGGGAGGAGCGGCTCACGCTCGAAGAGGTGGAATCGCAGTTCGGCTCCGGAGTAGCCAGCCTCATCAAGGGCGTGCTGCGTATGGCGGCGATCAGTGACCTGAAAAACCGCAGCACGGCACCGGTACTCGGGCAGGCCGATGGCCAAAAAGACAATATTCGCAAGATGCTGATTGCGCTGGTCGACGACGTGCGGGTGGCTCTGATCAAATTGGCCGAGCGCACCTGCGCCATTCGCGCAGTCAAGAACGATGAACTGCGTCGCGACGAGGTAGCTCGCGAGGTCTTCGATGTCTATGCACCACTGGCACACCGGTTGGGTATCGGTCACTTGAAGTGGGAGCTGGAGGACCTGTCCTTCCGTTATATATACGGGGAATCCTACCGCAAGATTGCCCGACTTCTGGATGGAAAACGCCTGGAGCGTGACCGGTTTATCGCCGGGGTCAAGGAACAGCTGGGACAAGTGCTTGACGCCGGGGGACTGAACTTCGAGATTGAGGGCAGGGCGAAGCATATCTACAGTATCTGGCGCAAAATGCAGCGCAAGGGTATTGGCTTTTCCCAGGTGTACGATATTCAGGCGGTTCGGATTCTGGTCGATGAAATGAAGGACTGTTATGCCACGCTGGGTCTGGTGCATGGCTTGTGGCGGAATATCCCCAATGAGTTTGACGACTATATCGCAAACCCCAAGGAAAATGGCTATCGCTCGTTGCATACGGCCGTCATCGGCCCGGACGGCAAAGTACTGGAGGTGCAGATTCGTACCCGACAGATGCACGAGGAGGCGGAATTGGGTGTTTGTGCGCACTGGCGCTATAAGGGTTCGGACTCTGAAAACGATCTTGCCAGTTCCTACGAGGAAAAGATCGCCTGGTTGCGCCAGGTGCTGGACTGGCATGAGGAGACCGGCGATGACGCTGCGGTAGCCGAACAATTCCGGTTTGATGTCGCTCAGGATCGGGTCTATGTGTTCACTCCACGAGGTGATGTGGTGAACCTCCCCCAGGGTGCAACGCCTCTCGATTTTGCCTATTACGTACACACCGAGGTCGGACACCGTTGCCGCGGCGCCAAGGTAAATGGCTCGATCGTCCCACTGACCCACACCTTGAAAATGGGCGAGCGCGTTGAGATTCTGACCAGCAAGGACGGTCTCCCGAAACGTGACTGGCTGCAGCCGGGCTCCGGGTATTTGCGCACCACGCGTGCGCGCGCCAAGGCGCTGCACTGGTTCAAAAGTCAGGGTCGCGAGGACAACATCGACGCCGGCAGACACCTGCTGGAGCGCGAATTCAAACGCCTGGCGTTGACCAGTGTCGACTACCGGCGAATTGCCAGGAAAGTACAGCTCAATACCGTGGAGGACATGTACGCGGCAGTAGGGTCTGGCGATTTGACTGCCGCCCAGGTACTCAATGCGGCTCAAGGCCTGGTAGAAAACCGTCCTCTGCCCCAATTGCTCCCCTCCCGTCCAAGCGATGGGGCCCAGCGGGGTCAGGTTCAGGTCTCTGGTGTAGGGGGGCTGCTCACCCATATCGCCGGTTGTTGCAAACCCCTGCCCGGGGATGCCATTGCCGGTTTCATTACCCAGGGCAAGGGCGTCAGTGTGCATCGAGCAGATTGTGCGCGACTCTATAATTTGCAGGAAAGTAATCCCCAGCGTGTCGTCGAAGTGGACTGGGGCGAATCACCAGCGGTGAACTATGAGGTGGATGTGGCGATTGAAGCCTACGATCGCCAGGGCCTGCTGCGAGATATTACTGAGCTGTTCGCCAATGCGAGGCTCAATGTCCTGTCGATCAACACCCAGACTAACAAACGGCGCCATACCGCAACCATGCGTCTTCGGGTGGAGGTGCCCAATCTCGGTTCATTGTCGAAGCTGCTGGAGCGGATCAATCGGCTGAATAACGTCGTCTCTGCCAGCCGCTTGTCCGACCAGGCTTAGCTTAGGCATGACAACTGAGCAATACACCTTGTCGGACCTGCTGCAGTTGATGGCCCGTCTGCGTGACCCCGATGGGGGCTGTCCCTGGGATCTCGCCCAGGACTTTACTTCCATTGTCCCGTCGACCCTCGAAGAATGCTACGAGTTGGTCGAGGCGATAGAACAACAGGACTTTCCACACGTGGCGGAGGAGCTGGGGGATGTCCTGTTCCAGGTCGTTTTCTATGCGCAACTGGGAGCAGAGCGTGATCTGTTTGCGTTCAGCGACATCGTGGATACGCTGGTGCGCAAACTGCTCCGCCGGCACCCCCACGTGTTCGCCGACGGCCGCCTTGATGCCGCCCCTGCGGCGACGGGAGCGAGCAGCGACGATGTGAAACATCAGTGGGAGGCGATCAAACAGGAGGAGCGGGCAGCCAGAGCGCAAACCGGTCTGCTGGATGATGTCCCCCTGGCTTTACCGGCACTACCGCGGGCGCAAAAACTGCAAAAGCGAGCGGCAAGGGCTAACTTTGACTGGTCAACGACCGAAGGGGTGCTGGCTAAAATCGAAGAAGAAACGGCCGAACTGCGGCAGGCTATCGCCGACGGTGGGGCGGCTGAAGTCAGTGAGGAACTGGGCGATCTGTTGTTCAGCTGTGTCAACCTGTCCCGACATCTCGGCCTGGATGCCGAGAGCACTTTACGCCGTGCGTCGACCAAGTTCGAGAGGCGATTCAGAGCCATGGAGCAATTTGCTGCTGCGCAGCGCAAAACCCTCGAGACGATGAGCGAGCTGGAACTCGATGCGCTATGGCGGGCGGCCAAGGCATCCCGGAGCTGACAGAGGGAGACAGGCTCCGGGGCTTGTGCTGGTTCCGGGGCTTGTACTAGTACAGTCCCGTGTGTAGAGTGTCCAGCCACTATTTTGATTACGTTAAGCGCATATCGAGGACTTATCTGCATGAGATTGATTCTGTTGGGCGCGCCCGGCGCAGGAAAGGGAACCCAGGCCAAATTCATCACTGAAAAATATGCCATTCCCCAGATTTCCACCGGCGATATGTTGCGCGCGGCAGTCAAGGCTCAAACTGAACTGGGTATCCAGGCCAAAGCGGTAATGGACTCTGGCGGCCTTGTATCGGACGACATCATCATAGGTCTGGTCAAAGAACGCATCAAAGAGCCGGACTGTGCCAACGGATTCCTGTTCGATGGATTTCCGCGAACCATCCCCCAGGCGGAGGCCATGGTCGATGCAGGTGTCAATATCGATCACGTGGTGGAAATCGCTGTTGACGACGAAGATATAGTCAGCCGCATGAGCGGCCGTCGGGTACACCCCGGGTCAGGCCGGGTCTACCATGTGCTGTATAATCCGCCGGCCAAGGAGGGTACGGATGACGTCACCGGGGAACCACTGGTGCAGCGCGACGACGACAGCGAGACCACGGTGCGCAAGCGCCTGGAGGTCTACAAATCACAGACGCGGCCACTGGTGGATTTCTACAGCACCATGTCCGGCCCGCATGCACCGGAGTACCACCGGGTTCCGGGGGTCGGCAGTGTCGACGAAATTCGGGCGCAGGTGTTTACGGAGCTGGATGCCTGAACGCAGTCCGTTGTTTGACCGGGACACTCAGACGCCGTGATTGAAATTGCGGAAGGCACCCGGACAGTCACTAAAGTCCACCACCGTTGATCGCAGGGTAGCGTAGTAAGCTCGCACAGCGCCGCGACTCTCGTCGAGCCGCTTGCCGATGCCAGCGATGCTGGCGCCACGTAACGCCGCGCAGAGATACTGCGGCCTTGTGCCATCGAAAGCGTAGCTCACGTCACTCTCTCGTTCCGACAGCAGTGGCGCCATCAAACGGGGCACCATATCCAGCGGTAGCAAGGGGGTGTCGCAGGCCACAAGGATCAGGAAAGGCGTAGCAAGCTCTGTGCCTGCCGCCTCCAGGCCCGCCAATGGGCCGGCGAAGCCCTGTCTCTGGTCAGTGACGGTTTTCAGCCCTAACGCGCGGTATTGTTCGTGGTTGCGGTTGCAGCTGACCAGGAGCTTGCCAACCTGTGGCGAGAGTCGCTGCACCACGTGGGCAACCAGCGGTTGATCACGCCACATCAATAGACCCTTGTCACAACCTCCCGCACGTCGCCCTGCACCCCCTGCCAGAATGAGACCGGTCGTCAGTTGTCGGATTTGCGCCAGCGTGCGCTCTGTCACGTTCTCTCCTTTGCAGCTTGCTCATCCTCCATGTGGAGGCCGCCCGGTCTTGCGTGACCTGATGATTCCAGATAATCTACCTTGCCACAATGTCGGGCGCTCCGTGCCCGCGTCCCGCCGTCATGTATAACCCGAATCTGACCCAAAGCGAATGACTGGAATATTGGCAATCGATACCGCTACGGAAGCCTGCTCAGCGGCAGTGTACCTGGGTGGAGAGATTACGGAGCGATTCGAAATTGCGCCGCGAAAGCATAATCAGCGCCTCTTTGTCATGCTGGCCGATTTGCTAAGCAGCGGCGATTTGCGACGGCAAGGGATCACAGCGATTGCCTACGGCTGCGGGCCAGGATCATTTACCGGCTTGCGCATCGCGGCGAGCGCCGTGCAGGGGCTCGCTTATGCCAATGAACTACCCTGTATCCCCGTTTCTACCTTGCTGACCCAGGTGCAAAGCGCTTATCGCGAGGAACTGATTACCGCTAACGACTCTGTACTCACAACACTCGATGCGCGCATCAACGAAGTGTACTGGGCGGTGGCGAGCATTGTGGACGGCTTGGCGACTTTACAGTCGGCCCCTGCGGTCTGTAAACCGGAGGCGCTGCTCAGCGAGCAGGGCAGCGGGCGCTTGTGTGGTATCGGCGACGGTCTGAACTATTTCGAGGAGTTTCCCCGGGAGTTGCGCGCCCGGCTCGACCCTGTAGCCGGGGATCTGTTGCCCCGCGCCAGAGACATGATGCCCTTTGCGCTCCGCGCCTTGCAAAGCGGCGCGCTGCAAGCAGCACATGAAGTCAGCCCGGTGTATGTGCGTGACGAGATCAGTTGGAAAAAACTCGAGCAGCAGGGCCCCGGCTAAGAGCGAATTTCACGTTCATTGCAATGCCCCCATCGACCCCTCAGCCCACCTTGATCAGAAGGCCTACGCTCATCAACAAGACCGAACAGTTACCCCCGGCCTCTATGCCTGGCTTTACTTATGACGCCTCCTACTCATGATTGACTGGTTTCAGGCGCTGGTACTGGCAATTGTCCAGGGGCTTACAGAATTCCTGCCTATCTCAAGCTCGGCCCATCTGGTGCTGCCGGCGCAGTTGTTGGGCTGGCGCGACCAGGGGCTGGCTTTCGATGTGGCGGTCCACGTGGGCACACTGGCCGCGGTGTTGTTCTACTACCGCAGGGATCTACTGCTTATGGCGGACGCCTGGTTTCGCTCGCTCGCCGGCGGTGGCACCAGCGACCAGAGCCGGCTGGTTTGGTATCTCGCTCTGGCCACTGTTCCCGCAGGTTTGGTGGGCGTATTCGCGGGTGACTGGCTGGAGCAACACACCCGCAGCCTGCCGGTGATTGCCACAACCACACTGGTCTTTGGCCTGCTGCTGGGCTACGCCGATAAACGGACCGTCCACCAGCCGGGCTCACGGCCACTGACCTGGTTTGTCGCCCTGATCATCGGGATGGCCCAGGCCGTGGCGCCAATACCGGGCGTATCCCGCTCCGGTGTGACGATTACGGCGGCGCTCTGGCTGGGGATGAACCGGCAGGACGCGGCACGATTTTCGTTTTTGTTATCCATTCCGATCATCACCGCTGCGGGGCTATTCAAGTTTGTACAACTGGCTGACTCTCCGGAGCCGGTAGACTGGCAGGTGCTGATCATTGGCGCCCTGGTGGCGGCAATCACCGCGTATCTGTGCATTGCGCTGTTTTTACGCCTTCTGGATCGGGTGGGCCTGATGCCCTTTGTTTACTATCGCATTGTTCTCGCTATCGTGCTGTACGCGATCTGGCTCGCCTGAATACCCAATACAGTAGCTTGCGATGTCGAGCCGCCCCAGTACACTGTGACGGGGTGAGCCTGCTGCAGGATGGCAGACGCCACCGGTCAATACTGGGATGAAAACGCTATGAAGATTGCATTTGTCGGCCTTGGTGTTATGGGCTACCCGATGGCGGGGCATTTACAGACGGCGGGCCATCAGGTCACGGTGTTCAACCGCACTGCCCAGCGCGCCACCGACTGGGTGCAACAATTCGGGGGGAAGCAAGCCCCGACGCCAGCCATGGCCGCCCTGGGCGCCGGGCTTGTCGCGGTCTGTGTGGGCAACGATGACGATGTGAAGGCCGTGATGCTGGGTGAAGACGGTGTGTTTGCCGGGCTCCAGGCGGGAGCCATTGTGGTTGATCACACGACCGCCTCAGCCACGGTGGCGCGGGAACTCTCGGCCGAGGCCTCCCGGCTGTCCCTGGCATTCCTCGATGCGCCGGTGTCCGGTGGGCAGGCCGGCGCAGAGAACGGTGCGCTGACGATTATGGTGGGTGGTGAGCCTGCGGTCTTCGCCCAAGCGCAACCGGTGCTGGATGTCTACGCGCGCTACACACGATTGTTGGGTCCAGCAGGCAGTGGGCAACTGGCCAAAATGGTCAATCAGATCTGTATCGCGGGGGTTGTTCAGGGGCTGGCCGAGGGGCTCATGTTCGCTGAACGGGCCGGGCTGGACAGCAAAGCGGTCATAGACGTGATCTCCCGCGGGGCCGCCCAGTCATGGCAGATGGAAAACCGCCACGAGACCATGCTGGCGGATAATTATCAGCACGGTTTCGCCGTCGACTGGATGCGCAAGGATCTGGACATTGTGCTTACAGAAGCGCGTAAACTCGGCGTGGATCTCCCGGTGACTGAACTGATCGATGGCTATTATGCCGATGTGCAGGCTATGGGTGGTGGCCGCTGGGACACCTCCAGCCTGCTCGCCCGCCTGCAAAACTCACAGGACCAAACATGACCACACTTGCCTTGTCGCATGATGATTTTAACCGCTCCTTGCTGGAATTTTTGAGCCTGGCGACCACACCTTTTCACGCTGTGGCGGTGATGGTCGATGCGCTGGAGGCGGCGGGCTTCTTGCAGCTTGACGAACAGACCCCATGGGAGCTGACTGCCGGCGGGCGCTACTACCTCACGCGCAATGACAGTTCCCTGATCGCGTTCAGGCAGGGAAGCGCCTTGGATCCGCTCGCGGGTCTGCGTATGGTAGGGGCGCATACGGACAGCCCTGGCCTGATGGTAAAACCCTGCCCTGAAAAGTCAGATCAGGGCTACTTCAGACTCGGTGTAGAGGTTTATGGGGGTGCACTGCTGAACCCCTGGTTCGACCGCGATCTCTCTATTGCCGGCCGCGTCAGCTTTGAAAACGAGCAGGGTAAGTTGTGTTCGACCCTGATCGACTATCGTGAAGCGATAGCCATCATTCCCAGCCTCGCTATTCATCTCGATCGGGAGGCCAATAGCGGGCGCAAAATAAATCCGCAGACAGATATACTTCCTGTACTGAGTCTTCTTGGCAGTGAAGAGGCGCCTGATTTCAGGGCGATTATCAAAACTCGGCTACTACACGAACACCCGGGATGCGGGGTGAGTAAGGTGCTGGATTTCGAGCTGTTTTTCTACCCGACCCAGCCCGCGGCATTGGTGGGTCTGGAGCGCGAGTTCATTGCTTCAGCGCGGCTGGACAATCTGCTGAGTTGCTTTGTGGGATTACAGGCGCTGTTGAGCAGTGACGGGGCACACAGTTCGTTATTGGTATGCAATGATCATGAAGAGGTGGGCAGTTTGTCTGCGGCGGGCGCACAGGGCCCGTTCCTCGGCTCTGTGCTTAAGCGGCTGGCTGGCGATCAGGAGCTGCTGGACGGGTTGGTGGCCCGTTCGATGATGATCTCTGCGGACAACGCCCATGGCATACACCCCAATTTCCCCGACAAGCATGACGAGAATCACGGGCCTTTGCTCAATGCGGGCCCGGTGATCAAGATCAATGCCAACCAGCGTTATGCAACCAACAGCGAGACTGCGGGGCTGTGGCGAATGTTAGCCGCAGGGGAGGGCGTTCCCGTGCAGTCGTTTGTGGTGCGCAGTGACATGGGTTGCGGGAGCACGATCGGCCCAATCACCGCTGGGGAGACCGGTATTCGCACTCTTGATATCGGTGTGCCGACCTTCGCCATGCACTCCGTTCGAGAACTCGCAGGCAGCGATGACGCCTGGAACCTGGGACGGGTGCTGACCCGATTCTATGACCATCCCGGCCCGCTCGCACCGCGACCGTGAAAGTTTTGCTGCTGTCGGCCTATGCCGCACGCAGTCACGTTCATTGGCAAGAGGCTGTGGAGGGGATGTTCCCCCACTGGGACTGGCAGTCCCTGAACCTGCCACCTCGTCACTTCGCCTGGCGTGTGCGAGGAAACCCGCTTTACTGGGCCCTGGAGCAGCGTCCCGTGCTGGAGGCTCCTCGCGATCTGTTGATTGCCACATCCATGGTTGATCTCGCGACTCTGCGCGGACTGGTGCCATCGCTGGCCACAACGCCAACACTGCTCTATTTTCACGAAAATCAGTTTGCCTATCCGCCGGGGCGGAGTCAGCACGGTCCTCTTGAGGCGCAAATGGTCAGCCTGTACTCGAGCATTGCGGCAGACCAGCTCGGTTTCAATTCGGCTTACAACCGGGACAGCTTCATGGCAGGCTGTGCGGCGTTGCTGCACCGCCTGCCCGACTTCGTACCGTCGGGAGTAGTCTCGGCGCTGCAGAAAAAATCCGTTGTGCTGCCGGTCCCTCTGCTGATGGAGAGTGGCACAGAATCAGGCAAGGAGCACCCGGGCCCCCGGACCGACGCACTCACGGCCTGGTCGACCTGCACGTCCCCGTCCCGCAGGCCGCTGCGACTACTTTGGGTGGGTCGCTTCGAGCACGACAAGGGCGGTGAGCGCCTGTTACCTCTATTGAGGCAGTTGCTCGCCGAAGGTGTGGATTTTGAACTCGCTATGGCCGGGCAGGAGTTTCGTCAGGTGCCGTCGGCGTTTGCTGCGCTAAAAACGCTGTACGGTGATCGCCTGGTTCATTGCGGCAACCTGCCCACACGCGCCGAACTGCATGCGCTTATGGCTGCGGCAGATATCGTACTGTCAACCGCGCTGCACGAATTCCAGGGGCTGGCTGTTATGGAAGCGGTGCGGTTGGGTTGTGTACCCGCGGTGCCAGACCGTCTGGCCTACCCCGAAATCTATCCCGAGCGATTTCGCTATGCAGGGCACCCGGATGACCCGGAAGCCGAGGCCCAGGCGGCAACGCGGTGTATTGTTGCGTTAGCGGATCTGCTGGCCAAAGGGGAAGTGCGGCCCCCGTCTCTCGATGACTGGGACCCGGCGGCTCTGCGACCCCGGTATCAGCAGGTATTCGGGGAGCTGCGCCGCTAGCGCGTAGCCTTGGGGGAGCATAAGCAGTATCATTGGCGGCTTTTTCTGGCAGGCCATGGCAATGGAAAAGCAACGTGTACTCACGGGGATCACCACCAGCGGTACTCCGCATCTGGGCAACTATGTCGGCGCAATCCGCCCGGCTATCACCGCGTCACGGGACCACACGATCGAGTCGTTTTTCTTCCTGGCCGATTACCACGCGCTGATCAAGTGCCAGGACCCCGCACTGGTCCGACAATCCAGCAAGGAGATCGCCGCCAGCTGGCTGGCGCTGGGTCTGGATACCGATAACTGTGTGTTCTATCGCCAGTCCGATATTCCCGAAATTCCTGAACTCACCTGGATACTCTGCTGCAATGCGGCCAAGGGACTGATGAACCGGGCGCACGCTTACAAAGCCGCCGTGCAGGCCAATGATGAGGCCGGTGAAGATCCGGACTTTGGAATTACGATGGGTCTGTTCTCCTACCCGGTGCTGATGGCCGCAGATATTCTGATGTTCAATGCCCACCAGGTGCCCGTGGGTAAAGATCAGGTGCAGCATGTGGAGATGGCCCGGGATATCGCCCAGCGGTTCAATCATAACTTTGCCGACGTGTTTACCTTACCCCAGGCCCATGTGGGTGAGGATGTGGCGGTGCTGCAAGGCCTGGATGGACGCAAGATGAGCAAGAGCTACAACAACACGATTCCCTTGTTTCAGACCGAAAAACAGCTGCGTAAGGCTCTGAACCAGATAAAAACCAACTTGCTGGAGCCCGGCGAACCCAAAGATCCCGATACCTCCACGGTGTTTCAGGTCTGGGCGGCCTTTGCCGATGCCCAGGAGGTGGCGCGTATGCGCGGAGAATTTGAAAACGGCATCGCCTGGGGCGAGGCGAAAAAACAACTGTTTGAGCGGGTGAACGACGAGTTGGCACCGGCGCGGGAGCGTTATCAGGCCCTGCTCGACGAGCCGGCCTATATCGAAGAAGTCCTGCGCAAAGGCGCCGAGCGCGCTCGGGAGAGCAGCGTGCCGCTAATCGAAAAAATCAGAAAGGCAGTGGGTATTTCATCACTGGCGGATTAGTTCCAACGCCTGGTTCCATCGCCTGGTTCCATCGCCTGGTTCCATCGCCTGGTTCCATCGCCTGGTTCCAACGCCTAGTTCCAACGATAGGCGAGCTCCACAAATGCCGCCCGCGGTTGGCCGACGAAGTATCTGTAGCTGCCAAATCCGAAGTCGGCCCGCTCGGCGTAGTCCTCGTCCAGCAGGTTGGTCAACCGGAGGCTGGCACTGAGGCCCTGGCCCAAACCCGCCTTTAGGCGCAGGTTGATCAGGGAATGCCCGTCGTACTTGTGGGCATTATCGGGTTCGAGATAGTAGGAACCCATGTAAACCCATTCGAGTTCCCCGCGCAGGTCCAGATCCGAGTTGGCGCTTGCGTCCCATTGAACTCTGGCACTGCCAAACACCCGGGGTGCGGTATCGATATCATTGCCTTCGATGTCGCCGCTGCTACCCAGCAATTCAATCCGGCTATCGTATTGGTGGCGGGCTACCGTGAGGTCGGCTGCCACTCGCCAGGCTGTTGCCAGCTGATAATCCAGGCTTAACTCCGCGCCGTAATGTCGGGTCTTGGCGCCACTGACATTGAAGCGGTCAGCATCCTGAAAGATAACCTCGCTCTTTTCCATGTGGTAGAGGGAGAGCGAGTAAGCCACGGCGCCGGCGAGGTTGCCGCGCATCCCCAGCTCTACATTGACGATTTCTTCTGAGTCCAGGTCAGCGACTTGTTGGGAGCCCTGCAGTCGATAAAGCTCACTCACCTGAGGCGCTCGGAAGCCCTGGGCCAAGCGGGCAAAGATCACCGCCTCGTCAGAAAATGCGTAGCTGACGCCGCCATTCAGTGACCAGTTGCTAAAGTCATCCTCCCGATCGGCGGGGCGAAAGAACCGACAGGCGGAGGCTTCCGGCCCACAGGCGGGACCGTCGCCGGTGCGATTGTCGTAGTCGTAGCGCGTGTACTCGTAACGAGCCCCGAAAATCCACTCCCAGCCAT
The DNA here is from genome assembly GCA_963840725.1 of uncultured Gammaproteobacteria bacterium. Taxonomy (GTDB): domain Bacteria; phylum Pseudomonadota; class Gammaproteobacteria; order Pseudomonadales; family Halieaceae; genus CAVWDU01. Next base: position 733,399 of record CAWIZY010000009.1, read on the forward strand.
TACCCGTGTCCAGTTGCAGCTGGCTGTAGGCGGCGGCAACGGTCGCGTCCACTTGATAGTCGTAATGCACCCCTGCGGGCTGATTGGGGCTGAACGGATTGGCCTGGGTCTCTTTCAGCCAGCCGTCGGTGTAGTCCAGATCAATGCCATTGACCCAGTGCCAATTGCCCAGATCTGTATACAGTGCTCCGCGCAGTCCGAGGCTGGAGTGGCCGGTTTCTTCCACGGGCTTCCAGGGCAAAAAGTGCATCATGAATTCCATTTCGTTGTCCCTGAGGTAGGGCGTCACGGTAAGTCGGTTGGCGCTGTCCAACTGGCGGCTGAGGGTGCTGTATAACCTCAGTGAGCGGGCATCCCGATAGGCTTCAGGATTGGGATTTGTGTCTTTCAGGTCGTCGTCTTCATAGGCCTTGAAACCCTGGATAAATCCGGCTGTTTCCTGGTTGAGATTAGTTATATCCAGTGCGCTGGTGGTCTCCCATTCGCTGCCCGAGTAATCGTGTCGCAGGGTCAGTTTCTGCTGGTCGTAACCGGAGTCGTCGATGTAGCCGCCGTCTGTCGCACCGTTTACGCGTAAACTGATGCCATGGTCACCGCTGGTATTGCCATAGCCGTAACGCATGCGATAGAAGTCCCAGGGGCCTGCTTCAAGGCTTAGCTCCTGCTCACGGGTCTCGCCCGGTGGTGCGCTGAGTACGTTAATAACGCCGTGCATGGCGTTGGAGCCATACAGGGCCGTTGCCGGGCCCCTGATCACTTCGACCCGGTAGGCCTGTTCGGTATTGGCATCGAACAGCTGATTGACGTTGCAGAATCCGGGCGCGCGCAAACTGATGCTGTCGGCCGCCATATAAAAAGCCCCGCAGCTACCGGCGCCAGTGAGCACCGGGGAGCGCAGAGCGGTGAGGCTTTCCTGTCCGTTGCCACGGCTTATCCAGGTGCCGGGCACCTGCTGCATCAGTTGATTAATGTGTACCTGGCCGGCAAAGGCGATGGCGGCCTGGTCCAGTGCGGTCCAGGCGATGGGCAATGCCAGTGAGTCTTCAGGCACACGGGTGGCCGTTACCAGCACGTCCTCGAGAGCGGGAGCAGGCTCTTGCGAGTGGGCTGTTTGAGCCATACTCAGGGCCAGGATGAAAGGGACAACGCGCATTGCATTCTCTTGCTTGTTTACAGGGTGGCGGGATTGTAACGGATTTGACACGAGAACGCTGTGGCGTCCCGTTTGTGGGCAGGTATGCAGACGTGCAGGGGTGCTTCCGCTGGCGGTGGTCTGATAAACTGGGCGGCTACACAACCGTGGTCGGTAACAAGGCGTAAACATGGCTGAACAGGTGTTGGCGGTCAACGATGATCTCCCCATCAGAACCGGTGCGCCGGTGCACAGTGGCAAGGTCCGCTCGGTGTACTGGTTGTCAGACGCTGACAGTGCCCGGCTGGTGCAGACCCGGGGCTATAACGTGGCCCCGGACGCGGCACTGGCCATTATGGTCATCAGTGATCGCCTGTCGGCCTTTGACTGCGTCTGGCACGGGGAGGGCGGTTTGCAGGGTGTGCCGGGCAAAGGTGCTGCGCTGAACGCAATCGCCGGCCATTGGTTTGCGCGCTTTTGCGAGCAGGGCCTGGGGGATAGCCACATTGTCGACGTACCGCATCCACTGGTCTGGATTGTGCAGCGCGCCCGACCGGTGTTGATAGAGGCCATTGCTCGGCAGTACATAACCGGCTCCATGTGGCGAGCCTATGCCGCCGGCGAAAGAGCATTCTGCGGGATCAACTTGCCCGATGGCCTGCAACGTGACCAGCGGCTGCCTGAATTGTTGATTACGCCCTCTACCAAGGGGGTGATGCAGGGGCTTCCCGGTGTTCAGGCTGCCGACGATGTCAATATCAGCCGCGACGATATAGCCAATAATTACGAGGCGTTCGGCTTTGCGAGCACTGATGACATAGCTGACTATGAACGGCTGCTGACCTCCGGCTTTCAGGTAATCAGTGATGATCTTGCAGCACTCGATCAGGTGTTCGTGGATACCAAATTCGAGTTTGGCTACGTCCCGGACAAGGACGGACGGGAGAAATTGATCTACATGGACGAAGTCGGCACGCCGGATTCGTCGCGCATCTGGGATGCCAAGGCCTATCGTGGGGGACAAGTGGTCGAAAACTCCAAGGAGGGCTTCCGACAGGATTTGCTCAACTATTTTCCCGACCCGGATGTGTTACTCGACAAAGACCGCATGGCAGAACGGGCGGCTCTCGCCAGCTCAGAGGCACTGCCCATCGAGATGATGATGGCAGTCTCCTCGACCTACGTGGCGATGGCGGAGACAATTACTGCCTGTCCTTTGCGGGTTCCGACACACCCGCGAGAGGAGATCATCACGGTGCTGGCGGAAGAGTTCACACTGATCGAGTGAGCTTGCTCTCAGGCGCAGGGACCTGCAACAGACTGTAAGGGGATGACACCATGAAGAGGATAGTGCTGGCTGAACATATTGCGGTATCGGAGCAGGTGCTGCCGGCCGAGGTCGCCGAGATTGCCAAGCTGGGCTTTAAAGTGCTGGTCAATAACCGGCCGGATGGGGAAGTTCCAGGTCAGCCAGCCAGCGCCGAGCTTGAAGCGGCGGCCAGGGCTGCTGGCATCGCCTATTATTATTTGCCGGTCACTGCCATGGATTTCCCGGGGCCCGATGCGTCGACGATCAAGAATCTGTTCTCGGATGAGACACATCCGGTATTCGCCTTTTGTCGCACCGGTACCCGCTGCGCCAATTTGTGGGTCGTTACTCGGGACGCAGACAGCCGACAGCCAGCCTTTGAGAGTGCGCAGTCACTGGGCTTTGATATGGCGATGGCTTCGCGGTATCTAGGGCACCTCTGAAAAATGGCAATCGCGCTCAGCGTAGCCCTGCGGGGCTTTCAGGCATTCCCGCACTAGACGTTGCCACTTTTCGACAGGCAACCAGCCTGCCTTCAAAGCGGCGCCTTGATTGCGAATCTGCCTGAAAGCCTGAGCGCATTGCCATTGTTCAGAGGTGCCCTAGCGGGTTCTGCCTGACGCCTGTTTTCGATTCTGCCAATGGACTGGCTCGCCGAGTTGCGCGAGCCGACTGAACCAGTCCTGTACGACCTCGGCTTTGGCTGGCGCAGCAGATACCCCCGGCGCGATCTCTTGGGCTGCGACACTTTGCACTGCGAGGGCGACGGGCAGAGATACCAGCCTCGCCATCGCGGAGCCGGTGCTGTTTCCGCTGGCGTCTATGACCCCCGCCCGGTGCCAGACTGTCTCGCCGCTGCGCCGCGCCTCCAGTTCCACGCATAGCACAACACGGTCTGGTTCACCGGGCTCGTACTGGTGCTGTTGCCAGAGGCTGTCGCTCAAACTCACTAATCGCGCGTCGTTAGCCGTGTTATCCAGAGCTTCTATCTCTGCAAACAGCGGTGCCCAGGCGGCGGCCCAGCCCTCCAGCCGCAGCGTGCCGCGCACGAATTCTTGCAATCGCCAGTCGCTATCGAGTCCATACTGCTCGATGAAGGGCAGGGAATCGCGGTTGGGGTAGGCTTCGAACACCTCGGAAGACTCGCTCCCCTCACTGTCTTTGCCCAACGCTACCCGGTAGTCGCTGATTGCTTTCCAGGGCTGTTCAACAGTCACTTCGTGCCCGTCACTGATAGCCCGCGCCGGGCTGGCCAGCGCCTTCAGCACACCCAGGGGCGACCAGCTGAATTTGTAGCGGAAGCTGTTAGGGACTTGTGGAAAACCCCCGCAGTAGGAGCGAAACGACAGCGTAAAGTCGCTCTTATGGCCGCCCCATTTGCGGTAGTCATGGATCAGGGAATGGGCCATCAAATGGTCCAGCCCCGGGTCCAGCCCCACTTCGTTCACCAGACAAACGCCCCGGCTGGCGGCTGCGTCGTGCAGGCCCTGCATCTGTGGTGAGACGTAGCTGCTGCAGACGAAATGTGCGCCCCGGTCTATGGCCAGACGCGCCAGTGTCACGTGCATACTCGCTGGCAACATGGAGACCAGGATGTCGCTCGCAGTGAGCTCGGCAGTAAGCGCCTCAAGATTGTACTCCCGCGCTGATAGACCCGGTGCAGTGGTATCGATCAGGGCCTCGGCTTTGGCCAGGGTACGATTCCACAGCGTCAACTTGACGTCGCTTTTTCCTTCACGCTTACCGTGGCTATCCCGGACACTCCGGGCGAGAAAGCGTATGCCTGGTGCAGCGGAAAGCCCGCAACCCAGCCAGTGAATAGTACTCATCGCGTTGATCTACTCCATTCGGGTGAGGTGCTGTTGGTAAAGTTTACGCGCTCCGATCCACTCCGCAGCATCGGGTGCTGCCAGACGCATCAGGGCCGGCAGTAACTGTTGGCTGAAGTCCTCACTGGATTCCCGGGGGAGCAGCGAAGGCAGGTGATCAATAGCGATGAGATCCAGCGGTGGCTCCCCGTCGACCAGCCGCAGGCAGGGTTGCTCCAGGGTTGTGCACCGATCGTACAGGGGCAGGGGGTTGTAACTGCCATAGGGGTCGCAACTGACGTCGGCAATCACCCGCAGCTGCCGACTATCGCGATGTATTAACTCGGTAGTGAGGAATGGCGGCATGGGCTGGCTGACCAGAACGCAGTTCACCAGAATATCGTGGTTTAGCAGGGCAGGAAACGGCCCTCCTGCTGCAGTCTCGGCCATGTCCCAACCTGTCGTCGGGAGTTTGAGTTCACTGGCCAACTGCAAGGCACCACTGCCGACGCGTCCCGCTGCCCCGATGACCACCGTTCGCGGCATGCCGTGCTCGGCCGTCTCCGCTAGCGCCCGGCGGCAGGCCGTCAACAAGCTGTCGCTGTTGTCCCAGCCGCCCAGTGGCTCCAGCCCCGGCCGCAGCCCCTGTAGTTGACGGCACCAGTTCAGAACCCCCAGCCCGGCGCCGACAAATCCGGCCCAGTAGCCAAAGGCCGCCAGCCTGCGGCCCTGGGGATCGAGCAGGTACTCGAGGTCGAGCAGGTGGCCACCGCCGGCGGAAAATCTGGCCAGTAGCTCGGCCCACCCCGACTGGTTTTTATAGGCATGGGCGAAGTAGATATGCGGATGCTGCAGTGCTTGACCGTCTTCGGGCAATTCCTTGAGTCCCAATATAAAGCAGTCGCTGGGGGCCTCTCGCCACTGGCCCGCCGGGGCGATGGAGCAGCCGCTGTCCCGGTATTCCCGGGTTTGAAACACCCTTTGCGGCGACTCCTCGACGGTGATCGCAAAGCCGGCTTCACAAAGCGTTTTGGCGTCTTTTGGCGAGAGCGGTGAACGGGCCTCGCCCGGTTTGGTTTCGGCGCGTAGCCAGATTGCAGGAGACAGTGACACGGGAGCACCGGGATAGTAATCAGCGAGCGGATACTGTACCCGAAAAATCCCCTGAGAACCTCTCTGCCACCTGTCCGGGTTGCGCTTTTTACTGGCTCTGATAGCCTTCAGCCTTCCTTTACCGCCGATACTATGGACGGATTAATGTTCAAGAAACTCAAGCACCGCACTCTGCCATCCAAGCTCCGGGTAGAGCGCCCACTGAGACTGCATGCCGCAGCACTGCTCTGCAGTTGCCTGCTCGCAGTGCCCGCGGTAGCACAAGTGACCCTGACTGCGGCGATTGAACAGGACTACGAAAGTCACCTCGCTGCGTTGTTTGACCACTTTCACCGCAACCCTGAGTTGTCCTTCAAAGAGAAGGCGACCGCTGCCCGACTGGCAAAAGAGTTGCGAGCCGCAGGCTTTGAGGTCACCGAGGGTGTGGGTGGTTACGGTGTGGTCGCGCTGTTGCGCAACGGTGAGGGCCCACTGGTGATGATGCGCGCCGACATGGACGGGCTGCCGGTGAAAGAAGCCTCCGGGCTGGAGAATGCCTCCAGGGCCGTGCAGGAAGATTGGGACGGCAATGAGGTGGGCGTGATGCACGCCTGCGGCCACGATGTGCATATCACCAGCCTGGTGGGCACCGCGCGTGCCATGGCGGCCCGTAAATCCCAGTGGTCCGGCACCTTGATGCTGATCGGGCAGCCGGCGGAGGAGCGTATTATCGGTGCGCGGTTCATGATGGAAGACAAGCTATGGCAGCGCTTTGGCAAGCCCGATTATGCCATGGCGTTTCATGTCGCTTCCTCGGTGCCGACCGGCAAATTGACAGCAGTAATGGGCTCGCCTTTTTCCGGCGCCGACACGGTGGATATCATTGTGCACGGCGTTGGCGCTCATGGCGCCAGCCCTCACCGTGGGGTAGACCCGGTTGTCCTGGGCGCCCAGATTGTGCTGGCGCTGCAGACGGTGGTGAGCCGGGAATTGCCACCGCGCGAGGCCGGTGTGATCACCGTGGGGTCTTTCCAGGCAGGGAGCAAGCACAATATTATCTCCGACAGGGCTCACCTTCAGTTAACGGTGCGCAATGACAATCCGGAGTCGCGGGAGGTCCTGTTGCGCGGGATCAAGCGGGTGGCACGCAATATGGGCAAGGTGGCGGGCCTGCCCGAGGAGTTGTTGCCGGAGGTCATTGTGTCTGAGGAGTCGGTTCCTGCGACTATTAACGACCTCGCACTGACCCAGCGACTGCGCGGAGTGTGGTCTGAGGCGTTTGGTGATGGGGTCTTTGACGAGGCGAAGCGACTCGGAATGGGTGCTGAGGACTTTCCGTTTTTCACCACCGACCCCTATATCCCCAGTACCTATTTCGCCGTGGGCGGAACGCCACAGGCAGACTTTGACCGCGAGGCGGCGGGGGGTGAGCCGGTGCCCTCGCATCATTCTCCCAAGTTCAAAATTGATCCGGAGCCGTCGGTGCGCCTGGGTACTGAAGCCACGGTTCTTGGCCTGTTGGAGTTGCTGCAGCCGGGTATCGCGGCCGGATCTGTTTCCCGATGAGCCCGGGTCCATTGCCGTCAAGTCTGCTGAGGCACAGCGCTCTGCTGCTGGCAGCGCTGCTGGGTGCGAGCGTTGCTCTCGCGGCGCCGCCCCCGGTTAGCTATGTTTCCGGTGTCGCCATGGAGAACCGCGATACTACGGTTCGTCCCCAGGATGATTTTTACCAGTATGTAAATGGCACCTGGATTGAGAAGATGGAGATCCCGGCTGACAAATCCGGTTACGGCAACTTCACCCGTCTCAACGAGGAGGCGGACGAGCAAGTGCGCGCGATAATCGAAGCCGAAGCCAGCAAACCCGGCTCGCTACTGGGGCGTCTCTATAACAGTTTTATGGACGAGGCAAGAGTCGACGGCCTCGGTATGAAGCCCCTGGCAGCGGAACTTGCGCTCGTCGATGGGATTACTGACCAGCGCGCTCTGTTGGCGTATTTTGGTCACGCCGGCTACGTGGGGATCAAAACTCCGCTGGATTTCAGCATCAGTGAGGATTTTGACGACCCCACCCGCTATCGTGCCTATGTCAGCCAGTCCGGCCTCGGTCTTCCCAACAGCGATTACTACACGGATGACACAGAGCAGGGGAAGGCCGTGATCAGCGCCTACCGCGCCTACATGCTGACGCTATACCGCAAGCTGGGTTTTGCTGTGGCCGATGCCGAGCGTGCCGTGGCCGCCGCCTGGGAACTGGAGACGCGACTGGCCGCAGTGCAGCGGCCTCCGGTAGAGAACCGCGAGTATACCCGCTGGTACAATCTCTATGGCAAAGACCACGCGGCGCTGCCTGATGGGGTCGACTGGGACGCATATCTGGACGCCTTTGGTCTCACCACGGAGCGAACAATCAGTCTTGCGCAACCGGAGTACATAACGGGTTTGGGGGCAATTCTGGCGGATACACCCCTGGCCGTCTGGAAGGATTACCTGAAACTGCGCGTGGCCTCATCCTCGGCCCCTTACCTGGCGCAGGACATGCAGGAACTGGCCTTCGATTTTTACTCCCGCACACTGTATGGCGTCCCCGAAATGCGGCCCCGCTGGAAGCGTGGCGTCGGGTTTGTCAATAACACCGCCGGGGAGGCGGTGGGCAAGATCTATGTCGAACAGCACTTTCCTCCGGCCGCCAAAGCACGGATGGACGAATTGGTGGAGAATCTGGTGGCGGCATTCAGGGAGTCGATTGGCTCCCTGGAGTGGATGAGTGAGGCGACCCGGGCTAATGCACTGACCAAACTGGAGAAGTTTTCCCCCAATATTGGCTACCCGGCCAAATGGAAAGACTACTCCACGATGAATATTGGCAGCGAGCTACTGGCCAATGTTCGTGAGGCGGCGCGCTGGTCAATGGCACAGGACCTGAGCCGGCTGGACGGTCCTGTGGACAAGACCGAGTGGTTTATGAATCCGCAGAACGTCAATGCCTATTACTACTCGCTGCAAAACTCCATCACCTTTCCGGCGGCAATCCTGCAGCCACCGTTCTTCGACCTGCAGGCGGATGATGCCATAAACTATGGTGCCATTGGCGCGGTTATCGGGCACGAAATAGGCCATGGGTTTGATGACAACGGTTCCCAGTTTGATGGCGATGGCCGGCTCAAGAACTGGTGGACCGATGCTGACCGCGCCGCGTTTGAAGCCCGCACTGCGCGCTTGATTGATCAGTACGACGCCTTTGAAGTGCTTCCCGGCGTGCATGTGAATGGCAGTTTCACCCAGGGCGAAAACATCGGCGATCTCGCTGGTGTATCCATCGCCTACCGGGCCTATCTCAAGTCATTGGGTGGCAAGCCTGCGCCGGTGCTGGACGGCTATAGCGGTGAGCAGCGTTTCTTCATCGGCTTCGCTCAGGCGTTTTTGAGCAAATCCCGGGAAGAGCGTGCACGACAGGCGGTTAAAACGGATACGCATGCTCCGGAAGAGTTTCGGGTAAACGGCAGTTTGTCCAACGTCGATGGCTTCTATCAGGCATTTGACGTCAAACCTGGAGACGCCCTGTATCTGGCGCCCGCACAGCGCGTTCGAATCTGGTAACTAGTGGAGTCTCTGCATGGCCGGGAACCATCCTCTTTGGGACATCCCCACGCGCTTGTTTCACTGGATCGTGGTGCTTTGTATCGCCTTGTCCTGGTGGACCGGCGAAGAGGGTGAATTCGACCGACACGCCTGGGTCGGCTATACCGTATTGGTACTGGTGGTGTTCAGGATCATCTGGGGCCTGATAGGGAGCAGACACTCCCGGTTCAGCGACTTTTTGGTGGGCCCGGGTGCGATTGCCCGCTACCTGCGAGGAGAGGGTGCCGACACCCCTGGCCACAACCCCCTGGGTGGTTGGTCGGTTGTGGTGCTGCTGGCCTTGCTGCTGATCCAGGCCGTTACCGGATTGTTCAACACTGACGATGTGCTGTTCAATGGCCCCTTGTATTATGCTGCCAGTGGCGACTTGAGAGACACTCTGGGAGCGATACATGACTGGAACTTCAATGTGCTGCTGGCCTTTATCGCCCTGCATGTGGTGGCGGTGCTGTGGCACCAGTTCCGCAAGCACGAGCCGCTACTGCAGGCTATGTGGCGCGGCAAGGCCGAGGGAAAAACCGGTCGGGAAGCCGCAGCACCCCTCTGGTTGGCTGCGCTTATCGTGATCATCCTCGCGGCGCTCCTGTGGGCCGTCATCACCTATGCTCCGCAACCCACATCCATGTGGTAATACAACACCTATATCAACCCGCGGGCCTGATCGCAACGACCAGCGCGAGGCCCACGTCGCACAGCCTCCATTGATCCGATATAATTTCCTGACATTCGACGTTGGGGGAAGAGCCATCACCGTTTATCGCGTACTGATTGCTGACGATCATCCTCTTTATCGAACAGCCCTGGCCAACCTGGTAACAGATGCCTTTGATGATGTAACAGTGGTAGAGTGCGAGGATATCGCTTCGGCCTTGCTTTGCCTGCAGCGCGGTGAAACTGACCTGCTTCTACTCGATTTGTCCATGCCTGATGCCGACGGCCTCGATGGTCTTCGTATCCTGCGACAAGCGAACCCGACAATGCCGGTTATCATCTGTTCCGCTCTGGACGAACCGCAGCTGGTGAGGGATTCCTTTAAGCTCGGCATATCGGGTTATCTTCCAAAGTCTTCAGGCTCTCAAGTCACCAAGCATGCACTGCAACTGGTTAGAAGCGGTGGGATTTATGTGCCTTCCGAGGTCCTCGCGAACCCGGTCAGTACTGCGGCCCGACATAGTGACAAAGCTCACGCGGACGATGTCGATGGCCTGAGTGGGCTCACGCCTCGCCAGAAGGCCGTGCTGGCACTGTTAGAGCAGGGGATGTCAAACAAGGTGATAGCGCGTGAACTGGCTATTGGAGAAATTACGGTGAAAGCTCACGTCTCGGCCATCCTTCGCAAGCTGCGAGTCGACAATCGCGTGCAGGCGGTAGTGGCCGCCCGAGCCTTGAAAGAGTAGGTATTCTCTGTTGCGTTCAGAACTCAGATAGAGGCCAGAAGAAGTTGCATCACTGCCCTGAGCCTTGCGGGCTCTACGGGTTTGGTCAGCAAAGGCGTGTTCAGCTTATCCAGCTGGGCGCGCAGCTCGGTTGAATTATCGCTGCTGATCATGATGGCCGGTGCCGGCGTCTCGAGTTCTGCATTGATCGCGTTGATGGCTGATATGCCGTCGACACCGTCCGCGAGGTGGTAATCGGTTAGCAGCAGGTGAGGCTTCAGGTCCTGGTCAATGATGGTGGTCAGTACTTCCTCCACACCTGTTGCAGATACCACATTACATTCCCAGCTCTGTAGCAGGCGCACCATGCTGCGCAGCACCTGTGTATTGTCGTCCACTACCACCACTAAATACCGACTGAAACCAAGATACTTGCCGGGTATTTCGTGGGCGCTTTCCATGGCTGTCGCAGCGTCCTCGCCTCTTGGCAGCTCCAGGGAAAAGCTGCTTCCTTTACCGGAGATCGAGCGGGTACGCACATTGGTACCCAGTAAATGACAGATACGCTCTACGATGGATAGCCCCAATCCGGAGCTGTCGCGATCAGGTCTGGAGCTTCCCGGGGCACGCCAGAACTCGTCAAAAATGCGTCCTATATGTTCTGGTTCAATACCAATGCCAGTGTCCCTGACTTCGATACTGATGCGATCGCCCTTGCGTCGCACCCCCATGAGAATACGTCCTTCTTCGGTGTATTTGATGGCATTGCTCAACAGGTTGCGCAGTACCGTTTCAAGCAGTGTGGTGTCGGAGTGAACCACGGCGCTGGTGGGCATGACTTTCAGGCTCAGTCCCTGTCGCTGGGCGGTGTGTGTATACTCGCGCGTCAGTCGATCAAACAAGGGTTGGAGCTGAAAATCGCTGGGCTCGGGTTGAAGGCCACCGCTGTCCAGGCGAGAAATATCCAACAGGGTACCAAGCATGCCGTTAAGGTTCTCCAGCGCCAATCCTATGCCCTTCAGGTTCTCCGCATCTGACGGGTCCAGTGCGTCCTGGCGTATGGCTTCGAGGTAGAGGACGGCTGCATTCAGGGGCTGCCTGAGGTCGTGACTGGCTGCGGCCACAAACCGGGTGCGGCTGGCAGTCGCTTCCTCTGCCTGGGCCTTGGCCTTCAGAAGCGCTGCCTCAAAGCTCCGCCGCAGGTTGAGCTCATGTTCCAGGCGTTCGTTCAATTGTCGTAGTTCTGTCGTGCGATCAGCGACGGTTTTCTCCAGGTTACTGGCAACCTGGAAAGCGGCAAACGCGCCTCCTTCAACATTGATACGGTGTTCGGCACGGTCCAGCAATACCTCGTTGGTGCGGCCCAGACGTTTCACTTCGCGCTCCAGCTCATGGATTCGTTTTGCTGCGGAGCTCTCGCTGGGGTCGGCTTCGGTGTCGGAAAAGCCCGTCATGAGGGCAGCTTGAAAACCAGGCAGTTGAAAGAATTGTTCATGTGCAGTGCGTTGGCTTGTTCGCCCATGCAGGAAAAACCCCATACATTGGCACTTGAGAAGAGCTTGGCGACTTCATCTTCCAGGTCCTGCTGTTCGGCCTGTTGTCTGCGGGCGGCGCATTCAAATCCCAGAACCAGGGTCTTCTCGCCCAGATCTTGGTGCATCCTCTCGAAGGCGCTCTGTAGCTGTGCGATATAATCAACCTGTTCTGCCACCCGAAATACCACGCCCTCGTCTATCGCGCAGGCCAACCGCAGCGATCCATCATCGAGAATTTCCAGAAAGCCTCTGGGATAGGCCCTGTCGCCGACGGTAATGATCGCGGGGTAGGTAGCCAGATAAGCCTGGTCGGCCGATGTCGGATCACCTCCGCAAAGGCGAACATATTCTTGCAGGGCCGGCGCGCCGTTTATTTCGTGAACCAATCGTTGCTGCGGGGTAGCCGAGGTAATGACACCTCGCCTTTCGCTTGGTTTAAAATTGTGGAAGTTGTAACACTTGAAATCGAGCCTGGCGTGAACCAGCAGCAGCACCGCGCTATCGTCTGCAAAGAGTCCTTTATAGATGACAGGTGTTTCGTTCAGGTTCCAGTTATCGCCTGAAGACGCGCCTATGAGAGGGATAGTGCCAAGCTCACTGCCCAGGGCGGCAGCGACAAATTCCTCAGTTTTACTCTGGCTGTCAATTAACAACAGCGCAAAGGTGTTGGATCGATCTGCGCCGGGAGAGCGTTGCTGCAGTTCCCACTGCATAGACAGTAGAAGTTCCCGGGCCTGTTTAAAACCGAATTCACCCAGCCCCTGGATCTTCCGGGAGACACAACTGAAGGCATCACGGTCAAAGCTTATCGCGATCATGCTGTCTTTATCGTAACCCTTGGGAGATATTTCTCCGGACGTTGAACAGCCGAAAAAGCATGTGTCCCCTGTCTGTCCCATCTCGGTAACCAGATCCTCACCGGTATGATTCGGGCCGTGCAGCAACAGGACGAATTCCGCAGAGTTCAGGGGTAGAGACGAAGACACTTCGCCGAATGCGAGCTTGGTATCGGGGTTGTTGGAATGAGCAGGAAAGAGACCGGCAGCCATCCGGGAATCATACAGAAGATTGGCTGCCGGTGAAATTGACACGGTATTGCGTCACATCAGAGGGATATGACCACAGTCTGGTTGTCTGTAAAAGCTTTGACCGCATCGATCCCGTTTTCTCTCCCCCAGCCCGACTCCTTGAAACCCCCGAACGGCAGGGCGGCGTCAATTACGTTGTGGCAGTTAACCCAGACAGTTCCGGCTCGTATACGCGGTGCCAGGCGGTGAACAGTGGAGAGATCCCGCGACCAGATGCTGGCGGCAAGACCGTAAGGGCTATCGTTGGCCTGGACCAGCACCTCTTCTAAATCGTCAAAGGGTGAGGCTACCAGTACGGGTCCGAATATTTCTTCGCGCACGATTTGCATGTTTGGATCTGTGTTGACAAAGACCGTCGGATTGACGAAGTAACCTTTACTGTCGGGTGCGCCTCCCCCGGCAATGATCTCGGCACCAGCCTCACGCCCGGATGCTATATAAGCACAAACCCTTTCCTGTTGTATGCGCGATACCAATGGGCCTATTTCAGTGGTGGGGTCCAGCCCGGGACCTACCTTCATCGCACGAGCGATATCGGCGATGCCATCAAGCACCTTGTCGAACTGTGACCGATGCACGTACAACCTGGAGCCAGCGGTGCACACCTGGCCGTGGTTGAAGAAAATGCCGCTGGCAGCGCCGGGAATGGCAATGTCAAGATCGGCGTCAGGCATGACGATGGCTGGGGACTTGCCGCCCAGTTCCAAGGTCACTTTTTTGAGGTTTCCGGTCGCAGCCTGCAGTATCAGGCGCCCCACCTCGGTGGAGCCGGTAAAGGTCAGCTTGTCGATGCCTGGATGTGAAGACATGGCAGCACCGGCAGTATGACCGTATCCCGTAACAATGTTCAGGGCACCGGGCGGAAAGCCCGCTTCCTGCACCAGACCAGCCATGAACAGCGCCGTTAGTGGTGTTTCCTCCGCGGGTTTCAGGACCAGGGTGCAGCCAGCAGCCAGTGCGGGGGCAATTTTCCAGGTGAACAGCAGGGTAGGGAAGTTCCACGGCACGATGGCGCCAACTACGCCCAGCGGCAGATGATTTGTGAAGGCGAACAATTCTCCATCGGGCAGGAATGGCACGGATGGTTTCAGGGTGCTGCCATTCATTTTGGACGGCATGCCCGCCATGAAACGCACACAATCAATGGCGCAGGGAATATCAACTGCACCGGATATGGCGGCAGTCTTGCCATTGTCGATAGACTCCAGCTCAGCCAGAATCTCGATGTTCTCCTCCATGAGGTCTGCGAGTCGATGCAGCAGTCGCTCACGGTGTGCGGGCTTCATGTGTTGCCAGCTACGCTGCTCGAAAGCGCGGCGCGCAGCTTTGACCGCCTCGTCAATATCAGCGGCATCGCTGTCGGCGACGTGGCTTACGGTTTCCCCGGTGGCCGGGTCGATCACCGCCAGCTTTTTGCCGCTCAGGGCCGGCTGCCACTGGCCGTCAATGAAGTTTTCGTGATCCGTATCGAGAAACTTCCGGGTTACTGCCCTGATGGTACTCAGGTCGTTAAGGGCAACAGTCATGGCTGTCTCCTGTTATTTTCTGTCGTTGCGAGCAGGCGCTGGCTTTGAGATTAATCGATACAGGCCCGACTGAATGAAAGCATAGGGCACACAGGGAAAAGGTAAATAATACCTACGCATCAGGTGAGGCATTGGTCTGATGTCCGGGATGCTACTTTAGTATGAGGCCATGCTTCCTTTGGGCAATTGTGATGCGGATGTCGCTGGGACTAGTATTTATCACTGACAGATGCACTGCCCCCTCGGGGTTGGTTCCGGGAAAACTATAAGTAGCTAACACTGGAGACTTAAGCCCATGTTCAAGACCAATCGTAGACAACTTGCACTCGCCATATCCATGGCTATCGCTCCAGCCTGGCTGCAGGCAGCTGTTCTGGAGGAAGTGATGGTAACAGCGACAAAGCGTGCAGAGAGCGTCCAGGATGTAGGGATTGCCATTAGCGCCTTTACCGGAGAACAAATGGAGCAACTGGGTTTTACCAATGCCCAGCAGGTGACTTCCATGGCGCCAGGCGTACACACGATTCAGCCCAATGGTGAAGCCAACTACGCCATCGCCATGCGCGGCGTTGCCAGCAGTGACTTCACGACCAACGTGGAGAGTCCGGTGGCCCTCTACGTTGATGAGGTGTACGTCAGCCAGATGTCCGGTGCCGGCTTTATGCTTTTCGATATGGAACGGGTTGAGATGCTGCGTGGTCCTCAGGGAACCTTGTTTGGTCGCAACGCTACCGGCGGGCTGGTTCACTACATTACCCGCAAGCCCAGTCAGGAGTTTGACGGTTACATTAAGGGTACGGTTGGTGATTATGACCAATACAAGGTCGAGGGCGCGATTGGCGGCGGTACTGAGACACTGGCGGCGCGGTTCACTGGCTCTTATCACAAAAACGACGGTTATATTGAAAACCGGCTCAAGCCCAGCGAGGACCTGAACAATGCGGACGATCAGGCTTATCGTCTACAGGTGCTGTGGTCGCCCACCGATGATATCGAATTATTGGTCAATGTGCGCCATTCTGAACAGGATATCGATACAGGCTTTTTCGAGAACGTCTCCTCCATCCGTACCGGGGAACTGACCCCGAATGAGTTCAACCCGGTGCTGGAATATATCGACAACGATGGGGATGTTTATGCGGGTGACTACGACGATCCCGGATTTAATGATCTGAAGACCGATGGTCTTACCGCCACACTGAACTGGGACTTCGAAAATTTCCGTCTGACCTCGATTACCGATCAGTCCAATGTTGAGCGGGAGTACATCGAGGACTCCGATGCCTCTCCGGCACCGGTTTTCAATTTCTTTCTGCTGACCGACGCAGAGCAGTTTTCTCAGGAATTTCGTTTCGACGGCGAATTCGACCAGTTCAAGTGGGTGGCCGGCCTGTATTACCTGAATCTCGAAATCAATGATGTGAACGGCGCGATTACCGATCCCTTCGTGGGGCCTGCAGTCACGCCGGGTGCGGAGGCGGGTCTGTACAACCCTTACACCTCGGAGCTGGAATCCATCTCTGTATTCGGCCAGCTGGACATCCCAATCTCGGATGCGCTGACTCTGATTGTCGGCGCCCGCTATATTCAGGATGAGAAGGATTTCGAGTTCCGCACCGATGTCGTCGAGTTCCTGGACCCCGCCTCTGAACCCGGCTTCAGCAATGCCGGTAACCGCAATCTTCTGGCTCCACTGGCATCCTACGAGGGTGACCGGAAAGATAACGAGTGGTCCGGCAGACTGCAACTCGATTGGGCCGTATCAGACGATCTCCTGGTTTACGGCGGTTGGAACCGCGGCGTTCGGGGTGGCGGTTTCAACGCCCCCATCTTCCCGTTGAATCCGCCGCTGGATTACAACGACGAGACAATGTCATACGACCCCGAGCAGCTGGATGCTTTCGAAGTAGGTTTCAAGAGCACCCTGGCCGACGGTATCGTGCAGTTCAACGGTGCCGCTTATTATTACGACTATCAGGACTATCAGGCCTTTTTCATCATTGGTATTGACACCATTACCTTCAATACGGATGCAGAGAGCTACGGTGCCGAGCTCGAACTGCAGGCCAGCCCCATCGAGGGGCTGGATATTCTGCTGGGCGCTGCCTATAACGATGTCGAAGTAGAGATCGGCAATCAAGAGGTAGCCTCGGTGCAGTCCCCTGAGTGGAATCTAAACGCGCTGGTGCGCTACGAGTGGCCCATGTTTGGCGGTGCCATGGCGATACAGGGTGACATTGTCTACCGCTCAGAGCATTACTTCTCCCTGACCGGTTTGGAGACAGTAGAGGAAAACGGCTATACCGTCAGTAATGCCTCCCTGACCTGGACCAGCGAGGACGGCGTCTGGCAGACCTCGGCTTACGTCAATAACCTCACTGACGAGGAGTATCTGGTGCAAACCTTTGACCTCTCGGGTACGGACGTGTTTGGTATCACCGAACAGTACTACGGTCGCCCGCGCTGGTGGGGTGTTTCCCTGAGATATAGCTGGGGTGGCTAGTTTCGTTCCGCCATTCCAAGGAAATTGACGATGCCTGAGATCGACTACGCGAACGCCTATTCCGAGTTTGAATGGCCACGCCCCGAGCGCTTTAATTTTGCAACCGATGTGGTCGACCAATGGGCGGAGCAGCATCCTGACAAGCTGGCGCTGCTTTGGGTTGATGATCACGGTGGGGAGGAGAAGCACACTTTCACCGATGTCTCACTTGCTTCGCGCAGGGTGGCCAACCTGCTGACTGACTCAGGTGTGAAGCAGGGCGACTACATCATGATGATCCTGGGTCGCCAGATCGCCTGGTGGGAAGTGTTCACCGCATCACTTCGCATGGGGGCCGTGATCAGCCCCGGTACCACCCAGCTATCTGCCAAGGATATTGCCTACCGCGCCCATGCGGCCCAGGCGACCTGCATTGTTACCGACTCGGCGAATGCCGAAAAAGTTGATCAGATCATGGCCCAGTGTCCCAGTGTCGCTGTGCGGGTGTTGGTAGACGGTACCAGGGAGGGCTGGATCGACTACCAGGCCGAGGTGTGCGGGCAGAGCGCTGACTTTGATGCGGTTGACACTCTCGCCAGTGATGAAGCCCTGTGCTACTTCACCTCAGGTACCACAGGTTATCCCAAGATGGCCCTGCACTGTCACAGTTACGGCCTGGCGCATCAGACCACGGGTAAGTACTGGTTGGATCTCAAACCAGAAGATTTGCACTGGAACTGCTCCGACACGGGATGGGCCAAGGCCGCCTGGAGCAGCTATTTCGGACCCTGGTATCAGGGCGCCGCGCTGTTTGTTCACCACACCCAGGGTTTTAGTGCAGTGCGCACACTTGATTTGCTGGCACACTATCCGATCTCTACTTTCTGCGGTGCGCCCACCATCTATCGGATGTTTGTGCTCGAGGACCTTGACCAGTACCAATTTCCCGCACTGCGTCACTGCGTCGGCGCGGGTGAGCCACTCAACCCGGAAATTATCGAAACCTGGAAGCGCGCCACGGGAATTACTATTCGTGACGGTTACGGGCAGACAGAGACCGTGCTGCTTTGTGGTAACTTCCAGGGCATGGACCCCCGCTATGGCTCTATGGGTAAACCCGCACCCGGTATTGATCTTCAGGTAATCGACGATGCGGGGGAAATTGTGTCCCCGGGAACAGAGGGTGATCTGGCCGTCAGGGTCAAGCCTGTGGCACCCCAGGGATTGTTCCTGGGTTACAAGGGCGAACCGGACAAGACCGAATTGAGTTTCCGCGGAGAGTGGTATGTAACCGGTGATCGGGCGCGGATGGATGAAAACGGCTACTACTGGTTTGTGAGCCGCGCTGACGATGTCATTCTGTCAGCGGGCTATCGAATCGGCCCCTTCGAAGTCGAGAGCGCCTTGATAGAGCACCCGGCGGTAGCCGAGTCAGCGGTGGTGTCCAGCCCGGATAAAAAGCGCGGGGAGGTGGTCAAGGCCTTTGTGGTACTGGCGCCCGGCTACAATGCCGACGCTGCCCTGGCCACCGCACTGCAGGATCACGTGAAGTCAGTGACAGCGCCCTATAAATACCCGCGCCGAATAGCGTTCGTGGAAGAACTGCCCAAGACAGTCAGTGGCAAAATACGACGGGTTGAATTGCGCGATCGCGAATGGCATCAGAACTGACTCACTGTACTACACTCTAGTCAGCGGTATAGACCTGCGGACACAGCCTGCCGCGCAGGAGGAGACGGATACGAATGGGCGAATTTTTGACCATGAGCCAACTCGCTGGCTCGACTGATGAACCCCTGCTTCAGGAGACCATTGGCCGCAGCTTTGACCGTATAGCGGAGCAATACCCGGAGCGTCCGGCCCTGGTGGTGCGCCACCAGCATATTCGCTGGAGCTACGCGCAATACCAGCGTGAGGTCGATAGACTCGCTTGTGGACTGCTGGCCCTGGGTATTGAGCCTGGCGAGCGAGTGGGAATCTGGGCGCCCAATTGCTACGAGTGGTGCCTGACCCAGTTTGCCACCGCCAAGATCGGCGCGATTATGGTGTGTATTAATCCCGCCTACCGACTTTACGAGCTCGAGTACGCACTGAAGAAAGTGCAGTGCAAGGCCATCATTACTGCCGAGCAATTCAAGACCAGCGACTACCTCGGGATGTTGCGCGAATTGGCACCGGAGTTGTCCTACTGTGAACCGGGACAACTGCAGGCGGCGAAACTGCCCGATCTGGGTACGGTGATCCGTATGGGTGAAGCGTCCAGTGATGGGATGTTCAACTTTGAGCGCGTGTGCGACATGGGCGGTGATGCCGAGCGTCTGCGCATGGAGGAGATCGGCGTAAGTCTTGAGCCTGGCGAGCCCATTAATATCCAATTTACCAGTGGCACTACCGGTAACCCCAAAGGCGCTACCCTCACGCACCTCAATATTCTTAACAACGGCAAGTTAGTCGGCGACGGCATGGGGCTGACTGAGCAGGATCGTCTGTGCATTCCTGTCCCACTGTACCACTGCTTTGGCATGGTCATGGGCAGCCTCGCCTGTATGACGCATGGCTCGGCGGCGGTGTTTCCCTCTGATGCATTTGAGCCGGTAGTGACCCTGGAGACAGTAGAGAAAGAGCGTTGTACAGCTCTGCACGGGGTACCCACCATGTTTATCGCCGAACTGGATCTTCCCCAGTTCAGCAATTTTGATCTCGGCACTCTGCGGACGGGCATTATGGCAGGGGCTACCTGCCCGGTTGAGGTGATGAACCGGGTGCTGAACGAAATGCATATGAGCGAAGTGCTCATCGCCTACGGCCAAACCGAAACCAGTCCGGTGAATCACATGACCTCGCCGGACGACTCCATTGAGAAGCGGGTGGCCAGTGTCGGACAGCCGGCGCCCCATTGTGAGATAAAGATCATTGATGACGAGGGCGAGGTAGTCCCTGTAGGGGAGCGGGGCGAGATCTGCTGTCGCGGCTACTCGGTGATGCAGGGCTACTGGGATGACGAGCAGCGCACTGCCGAAGCCATTGATGAAGACGGCTGGTTGCACTCCGGTGATATCGGCATCATGGATGCTGAGGGCTATACCCAGGTCACAGGCCGCATCAAAGATATGATCATCCGCGGTGGAGAGAACATCTACCCGCGTGAAGTGGAGGAGTTTCTCTACACGCTGCCGAACATACAGGAAGTGCAGGTGTTCGGTATCCCGGACGAACGTTACGGCGAGCAGGTGTGTGCCTGGCTGAAGGTGCGCGATGGAGCGGTTGTGACCGAAGACGATATCAAAGCGTTCTGCGCGGATAAAATCGCCCATTTCAAGGTGCCGCGCTTTATCCGCTTTGTGGAAGACTTCCCGATGACCGTAACGGGCAAAATGCAGAAGTTCTTGATGCGGGAACAGATGATCGAAGAACTGTCTCGAGCAGATTGATGGTCATCTGCGCAACAATTCGTATTTGGAATCAAGAGATTGGGCCAATGCCGGCCCGGGAGACAAACAAGTGCTGAGAAACCGAGGAGTGTTCAAGGCGGCAATAGCCCTGGCTTGTTCCGTATTGTGGGTGTCTGCAGCAACGGCATCAGACCCCGGAAAAATCATCACCGCCAGTTGCGGCGGTTGCCATGCGCCGAAGGCGGGGGACGGCTGGACACGTATCAGCAAGCAGCGCAAGACGCCAGAGGGCTGGCAGATGACCATCGCCCGGATGCAGATGCAGCACAAGGCGCAGATCGTTGATCCCGACGGTGGTAGCGCGAACGAGGCCAGGCGGGCGATGGTGAAATACCTGGCGGACGAGCACGGCCTGGCGCCGGAAGAAACCGCGGGCTATCGCTATATCCTCGAGCAGGACCTGAACACTATCGAGGAAGATCAGTTGGAAGAATTCGTCCAGATGTGTGCGCGCTGTCATACCGGGGCCCGGGTTGCCCTGCAGCGACGCACGGAAGAGGAGTGGACCAACCTTATCCATTTCCATCTGGGGCAGTACCCCACTACGGAATACCAGATGATGGGCCGGGACCGGGACTGGAAAGGGAAGGCACTGGACCAGATGGTGGCCTATCTCACTGAATACTACCCGCTGCAAACCGATGCCTGGACCGCCTGGAGCGCGCATCGCGGCGCTAGTCTGGAAGGGCGCTGGCGTGTGCTCGGGCATATGCCGGGCCGCGGTGACTACAGCGGCGTGATGGAAAGCATTGCGGATGATGACGATCATTACCAGGTAGAGCTGAGTGGCAGTTTTACCGACGGTTCCCCGCTGATCGGCAGCGGTAGCGCCATTGTCTATACCGGTTTTGAGTGGCGCGCCACGTTGCAGGTGGACGGGGTGAGCTATCGCCAGGTGATGGCAGCGGCAGCTGACGGCAGTAAACTCACGGGGCGCATGTTCGAGCGCAAAAACAGCGAGCGCGGACTGCATCTGACGGCCTGGCGGGATTCAGGGCAGGCGCGTGTGCTGGCGGTGCAGCCCGGTTACCTGCGGGCGGGCAGGGAGACTGAATTGCGTATTGTGGGCAGCGCCCTGTCGGGGGAGGTGAATCTTGGGGGCGGCGCACAGGTTGTGGACATTATTTCCCGGGATGCGGATGAAATCCGCCTTAGGGTGCTGGCGGACGCTGCCTCGCAATCGGGCGTGACCAGCGTGGGGGTCGGCGGAGCCAGTCTCGAGGAGGCGCTTAGCATCTACTCATCTATCGATCGCCTGTCGGTGGAGCCCGCCTACGCGATAGCACGGGTGGGTGGCGACGGCGGCTCCCAACCACCGGTGCAGGCACTGTTTGACGCGGTGGCCTGGGGGAATGGCAGCGATGGACAGGCCGGTACCGACGACGACCTGCGGATCGGGCCTGTGGCTGCAAACTGGCATGTAGAGCCCTGGAACGACACGGCCGCCAGAGACCAGGATGTGAAGTTTGCTGGCCGAATGGACAAGGACACCGGTGTTTTCCATCCCGCAGCTGCTGGACCCAACCCGGAGCGTAAGTACCAGACCAACAACGCCGGCAACCTGAGAGTGGTTGCGACTGTGGGCGACGGTGATGCCGCCGTGGTCGGTGACGGTCACCTGATCGTCACCGTGCAACGTTGGAACAATCCACCGATCCGCTGAGGAAATAGCTATGGGAATTGCCCTTCGGCTCAATGAGCACAACTTCCATGAAGTCACAGTGGGAGGGCGGCGCCTGTTGTTTCATATTCCCAGCAGCGGGCTTTTTGAGGCGGATCACAACACCGCTGCGGTCATCTCGGCCCTCCGAGTGGGCGGAGAACTGTCTGTCGAGGCTCTGGGTACCAGGCTTAACGGGCAACTGGACGGTAGCCTGGTGGACAGTGTGGTAGGTGACCTGGAGAGCCTGGGCATTGTAGACCGGGGCAACAACAGTGTCGTCACAGCATTCCCACCCGTCAAGGACATTCCACTAACGACTGTAGTACTTAACGTAAACACCGGGTGCAATCTCAGCTGCACCTACTGTTACAAGGAGGACCTGGCGACACCGGCCCAGGGTGAGAAGATGGGACTGGATACGGCCATTGCCTCCCTGGAGATGCTGCTGGAGCAATCACCGGACCAGGAGCGTTACAACGTGGTGTTCTTCGGGGGAGAGCCCCTGACAAACATGGACCTGATCCGCCGGGTGGTGGAATACGCTGAGAAGCGCTTCGCCGAAGTGGGCAAGCGATTGGATTTTTCGATGACCACCAATGCCACGCTGCTGGACGAAAAAACCATCGATTACCTGGACAGCCATCGCTTTGGTATCGCCGTCAGTATTGACGGGCCCAAAGCCATCCACGACCGCAACCGCATCACGGTGGGCGGGCAGGGTACTTACGAGACCGTGGCACGCAAGGTCGAACTGCTTCTGTCTCGCTATCGTTCAAAACCGGTAGGCGCGAGGGTTACGCTGACCCGTGGCGTGACGGATCTGCATGCGATCTGGGATCACCTGTTCAACGACCTGGGCTTTGCGGAAGTCGGTTTCGCGCCGGTCACTGCAGGCGACATCGATGATTTCAATCTCAGCGAGACTGAACTGGTGGCGGTATTTGCGAGTATGAAACAGCTCGGCGAGCGCTATGTCGAAGCTGCCCTGGCACATCGCAATATCGGTTTCTCCAATTTGCATCAGTTGCTCGCTGATCTTCATGAGGGCAGCAAGAAAGCGCTTCCCTGCGGCGCCGGTTACTCTATGGTGGCGGTGGACAGGGACGGTGGCGTAAATCTATGCCACCGTTTTACCGGTTCCGATATGCCGACCTTTGGCAGTGTTGACGCCGGACTGGATGTGCCGGCCCTGTCTGAATTCCTCGGGCAGCGGTTGGACCGCAGCGATACCGGATGTGCGACCTGCAGAATCCGCAATCTGTGCTCGGGCGGCTGTTACCACGAGAGTTACCAGCGTTATAACGATCCCATGCACCCGGTTTATCACTACTGCGACCTGATGCGCGACTGGGTGGATTTTGGCCTGGATGCCTACGCGCGGATAAGCACCGGTAACCCTGATTTCTTTTCTGATTACATCTCTCCCCGGAGGGCAAACTGATGAAACACCTCAAACCACTTAACGACAAAGCGCGCCTGCTGGACAAGGCCGCGGAACAGGGGGAGGTCGACGAGGTCGTCGCCATGCAGTCCGTAGCGGGTTGTACTGCCACCACTGACCCTGGTTGGGAAGTTGATATGTTCGGCGGCGTAGCGGGTCTGTGCCAGCCTATGGAGGCTGATCTGTATGGTTGTGCCGATCCGTGCTGGTGGCCGGCGCAGGTACCCGATGTGATGGTCAGTTATCCCGACTGGGACGGTAAGGCACCCTCCGCAGGCGAAGATTGGCGCAAACTCGACTCGGTCTTTCCAGACGATGAATCCTGAGGCATAGACTGATGACGGCAAAAACACAGTTGCGTGAGAACACACGTAGTCCCGGACTGGCAACAGCGGTTCTGGTAGCCGCTAGCCTGGCACTGTCCGCCTGCAGTGATCAGGAGGAGGAGCCGCAAGCGGTGGCTCGTAGCGGCGATTTTATGGTGGTCGCCAATCGCCCCAACACGGTACACCTGATAGACCTCGCCGGCCGCGAAGTGGTCCGTAGCTGTAAGATGCCGGGGAGGTTCTCGCCGGGCACCGTGGTTATGTCGCCGGATAAGCGGCTGGCCTATGTGCTCACCAATCGTTTCGAAAACATCTATGGCGTGGATTTGGATACCTGCGAAATCCGTTTCTCGGCGATGCAATCTCAAGGCCATGAGCGGGTCAAGTCCATTGCTTCTATTGCCATCAGCGTAGACGGCTCGGAGCTCTATACCCACCAGAATCCCACACGGTTGTTGGTCGACCGATATGAAGTGCAGGATTCTCGTGTCGCTGTCTATGACACGACGGCGGGCCTTGACGCAAAACCCAGTCGGGTCTTTCCAGCTCCCAGACAAGTGACGATCATGGCGGCGGGGGACGACGGCACACTCTACCTGGGAGGCCGGGACATCTACGCCATGAACATGAAGAGCGGCGAGACCCGAATCGCTCTGCCCAGCCAGAGCTTGTATGATCCCATGGAGACCCCCAGAGATTCCCTCACCGTTTGGCCGCTGGGCGGGGTCAATAACGAAATGGTGCGCATGTACTCCGCTGCGCGTTACCAGGATGAGAGTCGGAATCTGGAGACTGCCGACTGGGTCTGGGGCTTTGAGCGCATTGATCTGACCACCGGGGAACCCGAATCAAAAATTTTCGGCCCGCTCGAAGCAGTACTCTTTACCGGAATGGCCCGGCCCTCGGATCGCAACCAGTTTTTCGGCGTGTTAACCCAACTGAAGAAGTTCGATGTACAGCAGCGCAAAGAACTCATGTCCGTGGACCTGGAACACAGTTACTATTGTATAAATTTCGCCACCGACGGCAGCGAGCTCTACCTCGCGGGAACGTACAACGACATAGCGATCTATGATCCTGATACACTCGAGAAAAAGGGCAATATTGAGTTGCCCGGTGGCGATATGGCCATGGCCAATACCCGGGTTTTCAAGCGCGACCTGTAACAGGTGACGCCTCGGATAGCCCCTCAGTCGCCCATCGACGGGGGAGCGATGCGCTGGTTGTTCGGCTATGTGCGTCCGCATAGCCGGCGCCTGCTGGCCTTATTGGCACTCTCCGTTGTCACTTCACTGCTGGTGTTGTTCCAGCCCTATTTTACCAAGCTGCTGATTGACGAAGGGTTGCTGGCGCAGGATTTCGGCTTCCTGTTGCAGATGGTGGTGCTGATATTCCTGGCTGGCTTGCTGGCTACGCTGTTGTCTGGCGTCAACCGGTATTTCTACACGCGCCTGTCCGGGACCATACTGTTTGAACTGCGTGAGGCGGTCTACCGCCACCTGCAGAAGCTTTCGCCCGCCTTTTACGGCCGCAATCGCGGTGGCGACATTCTGTCGCGGCTGGACGGCGATGTGGCGGAAATCCAGCGTTTCGCCGTGGACAGCCTGTTTGCGGCATTCAGCGCGTTGCTGGGGCTGGTGGGGACGCTGGGATTCATGCTTTTCCTGAGCTGGCAGCTAAGTCTGTTGCTGCTCGCCATCGTACCCCTCCAGTGGGTGTATCTGCGTTTTATGCGCGAGCGTGTACAGCGCCAGACCCGGCGTCTGCGCGAGCGCAGTAGTGATGTGACATCCTTTCTGGTGGAAACACTGCCCGCGATGAAATTTATCCAGGGGGTAGCGGCGGAATCGCGAGAGGCGGCCCGGCTGGGTGTGCTCAACAGGCTTTACCTCGGCGATCTGTTGCAGCTGCAGCTGGTGGAGTTTGCCACATCGGCCGTGCCCAATACGCTTACTTCGCTGGCCAGGGCTGTGGTATTTATCATCGGTGGCTTCTGGGTAATCGATGGAACGATGGAACTGGGGTCGCTGATTGCGTTTGGTACTTACCTGGGAATGGCCGTCGGGCCGGTGCAAGGCTTGCTGGGGCTTTACATGTCACTGCATCGGGTCCAGATCTGCCTGCAGCGGGTTCGCTACCTGGTGGATACGCCGGTGGAAGTGCAATCCGGCGAGCAACCGCTTCCGGCTAGCGCTGGCGGCGAACTGCGTTTCGAAGGTGTCAGCTTCACTTATCCCGGCAGTGAGCGGGAACTGATCAGCGAGGCGACTTTTACCTTGCCAACGGGCGGCAAGATCGGCCTGCAGAGCCCTTCTGGCAGCGGCAAAAGCACCGTGGTGGACCTGCTGATGCGCCACTACGATCCTTCCGCCGGTCGTATCAGCCTCGACGGTATTGATATCCGCCAGTTCCACCTGGGTCAGTGGCGGTGCAATATTGCCCTGGTCTCCCAGGACCTAGTGCTGTTCGGGGGCAGCCTGCTCGATAACGTGCGCTACGCGCGGCCAGAGGCCAGCCGCGAAGAGGTGATGCTGGCACTGGAACAGGCCCGGCTGGGCGAACTGCTGGCCCGCACACCCGGGGGCGTGGACGCGCCCCTGGGAGAGCGGGGAGCCAACCTTTCCGGGGGAGAGCGGCAGCGTGTGGCCATAGCCAGGGCCCTGCTGCAGCAGCCTGCCCTGGTTATTCTCGACGAGGCCACCTCCGCCGTGGAAGAGACGGTGGAGCGAGAAATACTGGCTACCGTGGATGCCTTGTTTCCGCTACAGACCCGCCTGCTCATCAGCCACCGGCCATCGGCTTTGTCTGGCTGCACTTATCTGCTGTCTATTGAAAACGGCAGGGTCAGCCTGAGGGAAGCGGTCTGTGGGTAGTCGGCCCGAAGTGGCAGTGGGGATTATTGACAGCGGTGTCACTGGTGTCAGGGTTGCCAGGGGGCAGAGCTTTACGCTTACCGGCGATGGTCAGATAGCGCAAGGCGTTCCCTGCGAAGATCGTCTGGGTCACGGTACGGCTGTCGCTGACATTGTTTTGCAGCAGGCACCCTGCGTGACCCTGCTCAATGCCCAGGTCTTCACCCGGCGCGCGGCCTGCACAGCCCGTCAGGTGGCAGCTGCGCTGGATTGGCTGGCGTCCTGCGAAGTGCAGTTGGTCAACATGAGTTTCGGTCTGCGTGAAGACCGCAGTATTATGGGGGAGGCCGTGTGTCGGGCGGTGGCTTCGGGCATGATTCTGGTGGCCTCGTCACCGGCCCGGGGAGACAGGGTCTGGCCAGCGGCTTATCCCCAGGTAATCAGCGCTACGGGAGATGCGCGTTGCGCGCCCGGTGAACTATCTGTGCCGGGTGCGGGCCAGGCGGAGTTCGGTGGACATGTACGCTGCTCGCGCACGCAGATCGCCGGGGCCAGTGTAGGCTGCGCTCATGTGAGCGGCATCAGCGCCGCTTATCTCTGCGAGAATCCGGCAGCGACAGCCACCGAATTGCGCGCCTGGCTCGCCGGTCAGGCTATTTATCATGGGCCCGAGCGGCGAGGCAGCTGAGTTAAAGCAGACCGTAGTGGCGCAACCAGGCCCCCAACGCCTGTCGCCTCGATTCATCGGTGCCGTGAAGGGCCTCCAGGCGCGATTCCAGCAACTGTCGAGGCTCCGTATCTTCCTGCAGCCCGTCTAGCATAGGCGCCAGCTCAATCCCCGCTACGTGCCAAATACCCTGAGGCTGATCGCTGGTGATGGCGACACGCTGCTGGCGGATGAGTCCATTGGCGATGACAGGGCGTTCTGTGAGACTCAGGAAACGGGGTGATTCCTCGCTGTGGGAAGGCGCTTCGTCGGGCCAGGCACTGCGATCGCGCCAGAACGGTGAAGCCGGCCAGCGAGATTCCGTACGATAGAAATCGCGGCCGATGCGGCAGAAGCGATCGAAACTGTCTTTCACTCTGGTGCAATAAAAACCCTCAGCCAGCTCTGACTCAGCAGGCTTCTTCAAGAGAGTATTGATCACGGCCGGGGCAGCCAGCGCCGAGGACAAAGCCTGGAAAATACCGTTGCCAGACAGGGGGTCCACAGCCATGGCGGCATCGCCCACCCGCAGACTGGTGGCGGTAAGCAGCGGTGCCTGCAGCGCAGAGGTGCTGGCTCGCGCCGTTATTTCCCCCCGGGGCAGGCTATCATTGCAGGCTTCGGCGAGATCCGGCAACTGCTGCAATTGTCGTTCGAACCAGTCGGCCAGATCGCGTCGACGGGGTAAGTCGGCGGCGTCGCCAGCCACGGTGATCTGGATGAACTGCTGTCCATCAGTGGTGTTTGCCGCCCAGGCCCATCCCGAATCAAAACTGTGCAACTGGCTCGCCGCCGCACGCCCTGGCCCCAGTCGGTGCTGTAGCAGCGACAGACTCACGGGCCCCTTGCGGCCGGCTCCGCCTCGTCCGGCGCTGCTGCGGCCTCGCGCGTCAACGAAGAATCGGGCGGATAGTCTCTGGCGGCCGCCCTCCGGGCACTGGTATTCGGCCTGCAGCCTTTCCCCGCTCTCATGGACGGCCCTGAGCTGGCCGGGCACCACATAGACACCGGCTGCGCGCGCATCAGCCAGCAGCGCGGCATCGAATTCTGGTCGCAATAGCAAATGTTCGGTGTTGGCCTGACTGGCGACACCATTCCAGTGAGCCCGTCGAACGCTGGGCGGATTGGCGGTGGCGGCCGCGCGCGTGAGTCCGGCGTTGCGGAGCCCCCGCAGTGTGCGTTCGGAAATACCCTCACAGCCGGTCCAACGGCGCGGCAGGTGCAGCAGGGTTACTGGATAGCCCAGCCGGTGCAGACCGATTGCCACCGCGCAGCCGGCGGGGCCACCTCCGGCCACGAGTATGTTCTTGCTACCGGGCTCTTCGCCGCCTGTAACAGATTTCCGGTCTGGCAATAGTCGATCTCCTGTCCACAATACCCAGGAGTTTGCACGATGTGTCGTAGAGTCGCTAGTTCTGCCACTCTTCTCTTGGGCCCCCTCGGCGACAGGCCGCCCGCTATACATACACTGAGTCATCCCGGGTCAGATCTGGTCGAAAAACCTCGCTATTTGCTGTTCGCAAACCTTGTGGTCCACCCAAAGTGATCTACACTGATACTGTATATATGTACAGTTATATGTTTGCCGGGCAGTGAATCGAACCCCAGTCACGGCAACGGAGAACCTGTTATTGGAACGACTGCAGAGTTATCGCCATTAACACCCAGTGCCACTGACGATCCCAATGTCCGAGATGAAAATCTGGGGGCCGAGATTACCTCCCTGGCCGGTCAGATTAACGCGGCCAATATTCGTCTGTTGACCCTGATCGCCGAATTCGACACATGCAAGGGATGGGGTGGCGGCGGCACAGTGCGCTCCTGTGCACACTGGCTGAACTGGCGCTGCGGCATTGCAATGGCTGTGGCTCGGGAAAAAGTGCGGGTTGCCCACTGTTTGCCAATACTGCCATTGATATCGGCGTCTTTCGCAGCCGGAGAGATCAGCTATTCCAAGGTCCGCGCCATGACTCGGGTAGCAACACCGGAGAACGAAGATTTTTTGCTGACCATTGCTCAGCATGGCACCGCCAGCCATGTGGAACAGACCGTGGCAATGTATCGCCGGGTCAAGCATCACACATGCGTCGAAGCCGAGCGGGACCAGCGCGATGAGCGCAAATTGTTGCATTATCAGGATGACGATGGCATGTGGGTCATTCATGCCCGACTGCCGGCAGAGTAGGGGGCGCTGTTGGTGAAAGCCATCGATGCGGTGGTTGAACCGGTAATGGCAAATAGACGACAGGCATGCCTCGATAAAAACGCCGTTGATGCTATTTCAAGCGTTTCCGCGGAAACGTCCCCGCAGTTGGTGTTTGTCAGCGCTACCGGAAAAGCCATCACTTCTGATCTCTGGCCGCAGTTTGCACCGGGAGTCTCCGACGATGCCGTTGAGGCCTTGGCACAAGCAGCGCCAGCTGTACACGCGAAAACGGCAGTCACCCGCTGGGGAGGCGAACCCTGTCACTACGGTATGGTGATCGAGTCCCTGTTGCAGCGCGATGGTTTGTTCTGACCCGGAGGCTGCTGCATTTATTCACATGAATGGGCGGGTTTATGAGCCGAGTTTGGGGAGAATGCTCAGCCCGGATCCTGTCACCCAGGCGCCGGAGGATGGGCGGAATTACAATCGGTATACCTACGCCAGCAACAACCCGCTCTCTTTCGTGGACCTAACTGGGTTTTTCGATCAACCCAGTCCTGCAGTAGGCGGTGGTGGTGTGCCACCTTCTCTCAGAGGAAACACGCATACTGGGTACGACGACTTCGGTATAGATACAAGCAACCCAGATCAGTTGTTGGCGTTTGGTCGTGCAAAGCGCAAGTGTCCTACGTGCAAACATGTGCCAAAACCTCTTCTCGGCGATGATGCGAAAGTAAACACATCGCAGGCTGTGAATGATCAACCTCAGTGGGGACATTGAATTTCGTTCTGCACTACTACTTTGGCTCCGGTCGATCGATCGACCTTTCAGACGTAAGTCTTGGAGATGCAGCCTTCGGTAGATAGACATGATGAAGACCGTTGACGGCCGGGAATTCAACAATGTTCCAAGGCTGCGATGCTCGTACGGGACGACCGTCCGGCGCGTCGTTGTTTAATGGCTGGTGTGTTCGCCATGGATGGTAGTAATCCAGATACGACAACATAAGTCTCTTGATATGCCGCTCATTGAGCACGATGACATGATCGAAAAGCTCTCGGCGTAGCGTAGCGATCACTCGCTCCACGCAGGCGTTTTGCCAGGGTGACCCAGGTGCCGTAATGATCTCGTCGATACCCAGACTTTCAATTCTGCGCGCAACGTGCTCGCCGTATATGGCATCGCCGTCTCGAATCAGATGACTCGGAGCTGTATCAAACGGAAACGCTTCAACGATCTGTTGAGCTGTCCACTGCGCCGTAGGATGTTCCGTCACATTGAAGTGAACAATTCGCCGCCGGTCGTGGGCCGGCCTTAGCCGTATCATAGGTCCGAGGATCAAACATCACCCAGAAATATGCAATAGAATCAACAGTCTCCAATTTTCGGGACCCACAACTGCCGGTTATGTAGGGGCGCGTGGCGGGTCCAGCAACCCCGTGGAGTGCACAGTTTTGGCAGTTTCATGAGCTCTGGATAGGCATATCTATGCTGGTAGCCGCAGGGTGCAGAACTCATCGAGGGTGGTGGCCTCGGCGATATACGCCACTTGAAACTAAATCAAGTATGAACTACGTTTTAATGAGGATAAAACTAAACATCACGAAGGAAAGGGTTATGCACCAGGCTTACGGATGTCTGACCGGTAGATTGTGTCGTCGGGTGCTTATTGCCCTGGCGTTGGCTTGCTGGGTTCCCGTCGTCGTGGCCAAGGGGCCCGCCACCCTGTCGGTCGGCGTATGCAAGGCCGAGATCACCCCGGTCAGCAACGCGCTGGTGGATGCCTACCGGGACAGGTTCGGCGAAGTGATGACTCCCAATCACAGCGACCCGATCTACATGGCCGGGTTTGGCAACAACCGGCAAGCAACCGGTTATAACGATCGACTCTGGGCCAGGGGGGTCGTCATCGACGGCCGCGGAGGCCGCATCGCTATCGTCGCACTGGATCTTATCGGGTATTTCAACAACCAGGTCGAGATTGTCCGTAATATGCTGGGGGATGATATCGACTACCTGATAGTGCAGAGCTCTCACTCTCACGAGGGCCCCGACACGCTGGGCATCTGGGGGCCGAACGAGTTCACTACCGGGGTCGATCCGGGCTATATCGATTTTGTGAACAGCGCCATTGCCGACTGCATCAATGATGCCAGCGGCAACATGCAACGTGCCCGGGTCAAGTCGGCAACTGTCAGTACCCAGGGCCTGAGCATGGGCATGCGCCCGGAAGACGATGGCTTCGGCGTGGGCGACCAAAAGGTACTCGAGGGGGACGACATTCTGTCTCCGGAAACCAACGGCAGGATTGTAGATCCCAACCTCGTGGTGCTGCAGTTCACTGAACAGAAAAAGAAAAAGGATGTAATTGCCACCCTGGTGAACTTCGGCAGCCACCCGGAAGCTCTGTGGTCACAGAACACGCTACTGACATCCGACTTCCCGCACTACGTGCGCGAGCGCCTTGAACAGGAGTACGGTGGCACCGCCATCTGGATTAGCGGTGCCTTGGGCGTGCTCCAGGGGCCGGACCGCATCGATGTTACCGAGGATGGTATCAACCCGGTATTGCCCCGACGGACTTTTCGTTTGCCGAGGTCCACGGGACCCAGCTGGCGGAACGTGCTATCGCGGCGGTGAGTAGCAAACCCGGACATCCCGCCCCCCGAGTGGCCTATGCACGCCAGGACCAGGTGGCGGTGCCCCTGGAGAACGCGTTTTTCAGGTTTTTCTTTGCCAGCGGCGTGCTGGGGAACGGGAGAACACTGTATACCAATGGCGAACCCGACAGCTCGGTGGGCTTTCCGTTTCCGCCGCCATTCGACGAGATTCCGCAGGCGCTGGGGAATGACTTGCAAACGGAAGTCGGCGCCGCCCGCATTGGCGATGCCGGGTTGATTGTCGTTCCTACGGAGCTGGATCCGCAGATCGGTATGCAGTATCGGGAGGCGATGACCAGCGTGCGCGACAAGTTCATCGTGGGCTTGGGCAATGACCAGATCGGCTACCAGGTGCCGGAGCAGAAATTCGATAAAAGCTGCATGGTTTGTGCGCCCTTTGTCCTGGCTGGCGTGCCCCAGTTTTGCCCGCTCTATCCGGAGATCGATTGCAGCACGGTGTTTCAGAATAACGTGGGTCCCCAGTTGAATCCGGTCATATCCGGTGCGCTGTTGCCGATGATCGAGCAGATTAACAGCACCCGGCCTTAAGCCTATGCCGATCGTCCGGCCTCGGGCGCTTGTTTTCGGGGCCGCCCTGTTTCTTTTGTCCTCGCTGCCGGTGTCCGCTCACATGGACGCGGCACGTGTGTCTCTTTCGCAGCTGTTCCTGGCCGCTGACCTGGTAGCGATCGCCCGGATAGAATCCGTGGCGGAACGCGATTTCAAAGGCGAAAATGGGCCCACGGTGTATGAGGTGGTGGTCGCCCGGGTCGCGAGCCGGTACAAGGGTGAAGCGCCTGCCACTATCGAGTTTTTCCAGGATGGCCACGGGCACGCCTATTACCGACCCGGGGACACGGCGGCGTTGTTTCTGCAGGCATTGGGGCCAGAGCACGCGCTGCATGGCATAGGGCAATCCGGGGGCATCCGCTATGTTTCCCACCAGGTCACGAATACGGCTCACCGACTCACAGCCGCTGATGTGGCCGACTATGACTGGGTATTGCGGGCCTACGGGGCCCTGCCTGCGGCAGCCGCCATGGAGCCCGAACTACAAACCCTGAAGATAAAGCAAATATTGCTGCGTATGTTGTCTGCTGATTCGCCCGACATGGTTGAATCGGGGCTGCTGGACTGGAATAACAGCGGGCGGGTAATCGAACTGGATGCACAAGACGTCGCGCTTATCGTGTCCCTGACGCACGACCCTGCCAGGCCGATGAACCTGCGACTAGCGCTTTTGCGAACACTGACCCGGCGCGGCATGGCGAACGCCGGGGACTGGCTCTACCTGTTCGATCAGGACGATAGTTCCAACTTGCAATTGGTTCTCAAGGCTACCCGGGGTTATGAGAACCGGCAGTTCAGCCCGGCAATAGTGAGTCTGCTCAAGCACCCTTCAGGCGACGTGGTGGAAGACGCGACCAGGGCGCTCGGTCACCCGGTATATGCCGGCGCCGAAGTCTCGCTTGTGCCTTTGCTCTACGGTGACAATTTACGCCTGAGCTACGCGGCCATTGCCGCCCTCATTGGAATCAGCAGTCGCGAGGCCATGCAGATTCTGGGAGACGCTGAGGGCGATCATTCCAATGTGAAAGTTCGCCGTATGGTTGCAGCGCGGCTGGCGGTGATTGGTTGAGCGCGCGGTCCCGGATTAAATGCGCCTTGGCCACGATCGCGTAGTCTGACTCACCGGCGTAAAAGGTTCCGACGAAGCCTTTTTTTAACAAGGTCGCAGGGGCGTCACTCCGGACTTTGCGCGTTCGGGATCAAGCTTGTCGCTTTCCCGGCTGCTGTGTGACACACCAAGTGGATGCCCATCATATAAAGCACTGGGCAGATGGCGGTGAGACTGCTCTCGAGAATCTGCTGCATCTGTGCCGGTTTCATCACGCGCAACTGCACCGTGGCGCGTTTAGCATTGAGGGCGAAAAAAAGTTTGCTCGTGTATGGAATGTTCTCGCATACGCGCGACCTGAGTTTTCAGGACCGACAAGTCTGGGAATGCTATTGTCAACGAGTTAGAGTAGGCTCAGGTACTGGTTGAGATAAGTACGGCATCTATACTCAGGCTTGTGAGTTTTTTTCCAACCGCAAAAAGAGAGCGTTCTATTGAACCCAAATTTCTCACACTGGAGCTAGAGAAATGAAACTGGTTACTTCCCACCGGGCCGTTCCTGTGTTGCTGTCCCTCGCCTTATGTTTTTTCACAGGTTGCGCGAGCAACTCCGAGAGGACAAGCACTACAGAAACTGTCAAC
This sequence comes from uncultured Gammaproteobacteria bacterium, assembly GCA_963840725.1. Taxonomy (GTDB): domain Bacteria; phylum Pseudomonadota; class Gammaproteobacteria; order Pseudomonadales; family Halieaceae; genus CAVWDU01. Next base: position 767,895 of record CAWIZY010000009.1, read on the forward strand.
ACCAACCCCCCTGCAAGCGGGGTGGCAGGGGCGGGAGCGCCGCCAGAACCCATCGAGCCACCTGTCACAACCCCTGCCACACCCCCTGCCACACCCCCTGCCACTAGCAACAGCGGCGGACTTGCTGACCGTGCTGTAGATGATAAAAGACTGTCTATCGTGATCGACAATATCGCGCAGGGGCTAGAAGCGCAACAACTGGCTTACCTCAGTGACAAGGGCCAGGACTGTTCTGGCATTTATCACAAGATCAAGGACCAGATACAACAAAATATCACCGTACTTGGTGACCAAGCTAGATATACCTACCCCACCTATAAAGGTGATCGCAACACGAGGCAAATCGCCTATTGGTATCACAAAAATGGCAACCTGCATCTCGTGCAGGACGCCCTGGCCGACCGCAACCTCATCCGCCCCGGCAGCGTAATGTTTTATGGCCGTACCGAGGAAAAGTACAGCAACATTACCATTGAGACGCTGTCCAATCCCGGGGTTTTTGAACACGACAAGGCATCAGGCAGAGGTAAAATATATCATGTAGCCACGGTGACTAAAGTGGAAAAGGATAATGACGGTAACGTCGTACGCTACACCATTATGCACGGCCGCAACTCCAGGAACCCCGCCTCGCGCACCAGCGGCAATTACGATGGCCCCGGCGGTTATGGTAAGGCCTTCGCCAAATTCCCATTCGGCAACTGGAATCAGCAGTGGGTAGCGGTGGCGATATTGAGACGCCGGTGCGTTAGCCATTCATCCGGCTTTACATAACGCAGCGATCTAAACTACGTAGATTGTGATGTTCAGACGTGGGGCGAGAGCAGTCAAAATAGCCAGACAATAATGGCTCCGATCAATACCAATCAGCGGCCCATCCGCTCCATGAGTCTTTGCGAGGAGCTAACTCTGCAGACTCTGCAGATCTACGTAGAAGACCTTGAACTATGAGTGACCGAAAAGTTCGCGCCGAAAATGAAAAGGCTCGGGTACGTATGCAGAGATGATGGTATTCAATATTCCCCATGCGTCCACTGCGATTCCCGATAGCCTTCGGGGCCAGTTCCTGCTGTCTGAAGAGGAGTTGGAAACTGAACTATTGGCTATGACTGATCACTACACAGACGAATTGTTCGGGCCCTGCGCGCAGGCCGGCGAAGCAGTGGTGCAAGCGGCAGTCAGTCGGCTTGTGGTCGATACCGAGCGCTTCGAGGACGACAACAAGGAGAGTATGGCATCGCGGGGGATGGGTGTGATTTACACGCAAACCAGCAGGGGATTACCCCTCAGACGGCAAGTTGGGCGGCTTAGAACGGGAATCTCTGCTGGAGACTTATTATCGGCCGCACCACCAACGCCTGACTGCTGCCGTCGCAGCTGCCTTGGCTGCGGCAGGTAGAGCGACAGTGGTCGACTGTCACAGTTTTCCTTCGGAACCCTTGCCATACGAAGTGGTGCAGGATGTCCATCGACCGGATATCTGCATCGGAACGGATGATTTTCATACACCCGATTCGCTATCGGGTGCTCTCGTCGAATTTTTCCGTAATCGGGGCTACATCGTGGCGCTGAATCGGCCCTTTGCGGGCTCTATCGTACCGATGGCGTATTATGGCTCGGATAAACGTGTGCGAAGCGTAATGATAGAACTCAATCGCGGTCTTTACCTGCATGAGACGGACGCCAAAAAGAAGCCAGCATTTGCCACGCTTATGGAGGATCTGCAGGCGGCTTTGGCTTTGCTGCGCGAGTCGCCTGGCTCAAGCACAACAGCCTGAGCCCGCTGCGGCCGCGTAAGCTGCCTGCTACAATGCGCGATCTGTCACTGATCGGTCCTCCCCCCCTATGCAAATCGTGTTACGCAGCCTCTGTGTTCTGTTGGCCTGTTGCCTGATTGTCGCCTGCCAACGGGCCGCTGCCACAGCCGGGATCGGTGAATCTGCGCCAGTGGGGCGTCTGTCTGGTGACGCTGTGCCTGAGAGCTATGAGCTTGATCTGGTGATGGATCCGAGAGCGACGGGTTTTTCGGGGTCTGTGACCATTGCGCTGCGGCTCGCCAGCGCCAGCCCGGTGGTCTGGTTGCATGGGCTGGGACTGCGGGTGGACTCTGTGCTGGCGCGGCTGGCAGACGGCCGTGAACTGGCGGGGCGTTACGAGCAGGTGCTTGAATCCGGTGTGGCGGTGCTGCGATTTGAGGAGGCGCTGCCGGCGGGTCCGTTGTCAGTGAAGATCCTTTACAGCGCTGACTATGACCTGAACCTGGCGGGGCTGTTCAAGGTAGAAGAGCAGGGTGATGCCTATGTACTGGCCAAGTCGGAATCGATTCAGGCGCGGCGTTTTCTGCCGGGCTTTGACGAACCAGGCATGAAGGCGGTTTTCACGCTGCAGCTCACGGTGCCGAAGGGACACCAGGTGATCACCAACAGTCCCGAAGTCGAACGCCTGAGCGTGGCTAACGGTATGGAAAGAGTGCGCTTCGCACCCACGCGGCCGATGTCTACCTATTTGCTGTCTTTAGCAGTCGGACCCTTCGATCTGGTTCAGCGGCCCCCGTTACCGCCCAATGCATGGCGCGAGGAGCCCTTACCTCTGCGAGGTTTTGCGCGGCGCGGACGTGGTGCGGATATGGGTTATATTCTGGATATCACGCCGGGGATGATCGAAGCCTTCGAAAGCCAGTTACAGCGGCCTTATCCTTACGCAAAGCTAGATATTGTTGCCGCTCCCCAATGGCCCAGCGGTGCCACCGAGCTCTCCGCTGCCATCACCTATCGGGAGCAGCGTATTCTGGTGGGAGACGACCCGGCACCGGGTGCCCGGTTGGCATTGGTCAGTGTGCACGCCCATGAAGTCGCGCACATGTGGTTTGGCAATGTGGTGACGCCCCCCTGGTGGGATGACTCTGTGGCTGAAAGAGGGTTTTGCCACCTGGGGTACGCCGCTTGCCTTGACCTTGCTGGAGCCCGAAGCCGGTCACGAAGTGACTGCAGCGGCCAACGCTATTATTGCCATGCGTCTGGATTCACTGGCCAGCACGCGCGCTATCCGCGAACCCATTAATGACAATCTCAACGTCCGCAACGCCTACGATGCCATCACCTATCGAAAAAGCCTGGGTGTGATCCACATGGTTGACCAGTATTTCGGCCCGGCTGTGTTCCGTCCGGCCCTGGGTCGCTATATCGCCGCCTTCACCGACGACAGCGCCGACTCACCGCAGTTTTATGACATTATCGGGCGGGAACCAAAACACCTGAGTTAACCGAGACCTTCCGCAGTTTTGTCGAGCAGAAGGGGGTACCGCTGCTGCGAGCCGAGCTGCGCTGCGACACCACGCCCCGCGTGGTGCTGCACCAGGAACGGTACCGGCCTCTGGGCTCCCCCATCGCAGACGACAAAACCCGCTGGACTATTCCTTTGTGCCTGCGCGATAACACCGGTGCTCGACACTGCGACATTTTGCGCAAAGAAAGCCTCGCGATGAACCTGGGCACGGCGTGCCTGGACTGGGTGCTGCCAAATGCCGGTGGCGCGGGCTACTATCGCTGGACGCTGTCGGAGGCACAGTGGTCGGCACTGCTCGATGATTTCGATGTACTCGAGGACACCGAGGCCCTTTCGGTTGTGGACAGTGCAATTGCCGGGTTCGAGGCCGGTGAGTTATCGCCAGACCTGCTGCTGCGGGTGGTCAAAGCTTCAGCGCGGCGGTCGCGGCGGCAGGTTGTGACGGCGCCGTTGGCGGCGCTGGAACGCTACGTTGAAAGCTATTTCAGCGACCAGCAACGCAGTGCGCTGGCGCAGCGTATTGGTCCCTGGTACACCGAGGCGCTGGAGCGAGCCAGCGCCTCGGATACCGACCCTGACATGCAACTGCTGGCATCAGAGCTTAGGGGCTTTATGGCACGGGTACTGCGCGCACCGAGTGTTCGGCAAGGCTTGAGCCAGCAGGCGTCGGCGTTTACCGGGTTTGGGCGGGAGCGAAACCCGAATGCACTCAGCAGTGATCTGTATCAGGACGCTCTGACAGTCGCGGTACAAGAACTGGGGGAGGGTTTCCTGCGGCATCTCATACAGCTGCGCCAGACACTGGACGACCCAAAATTCGAGAGTGCCTCTGCGGAGGCCATAGGTCGCGTTAATACCCCGGCACTGTTGCCGCTGATGCACGAACAGGTGCTTGCTGATGGGATGGGTCCCCGGGAGTCATTTGGTCTGCTGCGCAGTGCGGCCGCTACCGGCCCGGTTGCGCAGGCAAACTGGGTGTGGCTGGTTGAGAATTTCACCGCTGTAGTGGACAAAATCCCGGCCCAGTGGCGCAGGCTGACGCCGCAGCTGGGCAGCGGGTTCTGCAGCGAGTCGGGGAGGGCAAAGTTGCAGGCCCTGTTTGAACGCCACGGCGCACTGACGCCGGGCTATCAGCGTTCGCTGGATCAAACCGGGGAGTCTATCCAGCTGTGCATCGCCTTGCGGCCGCAGGGTGAGGCACTGGCCACTGCGATGTGAATGGGCCTAGGGCACCTCTGAACAATGGCAATCGCGCTCAGCGGAGCCCTAGAGCCAGGCGAACAGATGAAAGACCCCGGACAGCGGCGATGCCGTCCGGGACCTGAGCGAAAGCACTTTAACTGTGAAGGCTCAGTAGAGGTATTCTTTGGATTTGTACTCGTCGTGACAAGCCTTGCAGGTTTTGCCGGTGGCGCCTACCTGCTCGGCAATGGCCTTGCGGTCGCCGGTCTGTGCAGTGGCGTTTAGCTTCGCCGCCGCTTTTTGCAGATCCGCAAACTTGGCTTCGAAATCAGCTTTGTTTTTCCATATGTCCGGTTTTGCACGGGTGGTGCCTTTGTCTGAGCCATCGGGGAAGCCCCGCATCAGGTCAAGCTGGGTAATGGCCTCCAGATCAGCGGCAAATCCCTTCAGTTGTTCGTCGTTCCAGGGCATTTCCCCCTTTACCATGGAACCCATGGGGCCAAAATTCATCGCCAGCAGAGTGAACCAGGACTGACGGTAGGATTGGGGGATTTCCTTGTCGTTAAAGTGGGACATCGCCATCGGTGAAACCAGTGCAGCACTGATAACGGTAGCCGCAAGGGCTTTAGGGAGCGTGACAAACTTCATAATAAGCATTTCCTTGTGTGTGCGGGGCCTCGGGTAGTGCTCGGTGCCGCTTTATAATAGCGAGGCTTGGCAAGCGCTGGCAAGGGCGGGTCGGCATGCCTGCCGCGTATAGTGCCAGCTTGGCCGTTTTGCATAACGGTGATGTTCTGTATTAAGGGTGACGTTATGTATAAGGGTAACGTTCTGTCTGAGGGTAAGCAGGTGACGCGTGACATTCGGTGATATTGCCGCCCTGATGCAGACCGCACTGGGGGTCTCATTACCTACCTTCGGCTGGGTCACGCTGGGCCTGTTCTTGCGCGGGTTCGGGGTGTTATCTGAACGGTGGATCGCTGGCATATCGCGGCTGGCTTTCAACGCGGGCTTGCCGGTTATGCTGTTTGCCGCAGCGGTACAGGTGGATTACCGCCAACTCGGGCAGGCGCTTTACGTCGCCGTGGGTGCTGCGGCGACGTTACTGGTCTTCGTGTTGAGTTGGGTCTACTGCCGCTGGCGAGGTTGGCCTTGGGCATGGCAGGGTATTTACGTCCAGGCGGCGTTTCGATCCAATCTGGCCATCGTCGGTGTGGCGCTTTGCATTGCCGCCTATGGCGAGCGCGGCGCGGTACTGGCTGCGCTGCCCATTGCGCTTTTGACTCTACTATATAACGTGTTGGCGGTTTGGGTTCTGGATGCGACACTGGGTTCCAAAACGTCTCTGGGTACCATTGCGCTGGGGATAGGGCGCAACCCCCTGATCATCGGCATTGCGGCCGGTGTTGTGGTCTCGCTCTCTGGTGTACCTGTGCCCGAAGTAACCGGTGACTTGGGTGCCTTACTGTCGCGGTTCTTCCTCCCCCTGATGTTAGTCTGTATCGGCGGCTCACTGCGGATTGATAAGCTGCGCTCCGCCAGTCCTATCGTCTGGGAAGCAACGGCCTGGCGGCTGGCAGTGGCGCCCGCTCTCGGTGTGGGGCTCGCGCTGCTGGCCGGGGTGCGCGGTGACACCCTGGGGGTTCTGTTCCTGTTGCTTTCGTCACCGGTTGCTACCGCCAGCTTTGTGATGGTGGTTGCGGCCCGGGGAGACGGGGAATTGGCAGCCAATCTGGTGGTGCTCACCACACTGTGTTCACTGGTAACGGTCACGCTGGGGTTTTTCCTGCTGGTTTTGCTAGGCGTAGCAGGACAGCCGCTGTGAGACGCGGGCCGCCTGCAACACACCCCGGGCGCTAGCGTCCGAGCATGGAGCGCGCTACCAGTTCCCGCATGATCTCCGAAGTGCCCCCGTAAATGCGCTGTATTCTTGCATCTGTATAGAATCGTGAGATCGGGTATTCAGCGGTGTAACCGTAGCCGCCGAATAACTGCAGGCAGTCGTCAATCGTTTTGCATTGCATCTCGGTGCTGGCGTACTTCAGCATGGCAGCGTCTTCGGCGCTGAGCTCTGACCGGGTGTAGGCATCCGCACACTTTTCATAGAAAGCCCGATTGATAGCGATCTCGGTTTTGACGTCTGCCAGACTGAAGCGCGTATTCTGGAAACTGGCAATGGTCTGGCCGAAAGCCTTGCGCTCCATTACGTAGTCGACGGTGATATCCAGGGCGCCCTCAGCGGCAGCTACTGCCTGAGCCGCGATACCCAGTCGCTCCCGGGGCAACTCGGTCATCATAATCACGAAGCCCTTGTTGAGCTCGCCGAGCAAGGCGTCAGCGGGGAGGCGCACGTCCTGGAAAAACAATTCGGCCGTGTCGGACGTGTGCTGACCGATTTTCTCGATTTTCTTGCCTTTTTCGAAGCCTGGCAGCTTGGCGTCGACCAGGAACAGGGAGGTGCCCTTGGCGCCTTTGCCGGGGTCGGTGATCGCCGCGACGATCACCATGTCTGCGAGAATCCCGTTGGTAATGAAGATTTTCGAGCCGTTCAGCACCCACTCGTCGCCATCGCGAACCGCCTGAGTGCGAATGCCCTGTACATCCGAGCCTGCGCCCGGCTCTGTCATCGCCAATGCGCCCAATACCTCGCCACTGACCATGCGTGTGAGCCACCGGTCTTTCTGGCCCTCGGTGCCAAAATGTTCAATGTAGGGCGCGACAATATTGCTGTGAATGCCATAGCCCGACGCAATGCCACCAAAGCCCATTCTGGACATTTCTTCTATGATTGCGAACGTAACCAGGGGTGAGGCACCTGCGGCGCCAAAGGCCTCGGGCATATCGGGGCACAGCAGCCCGGCCTGCGCCGAGTCGGCTCCACAGCTCTCTGGGTACCGCATGGGCTTCCTCCCAGTCTTCGATGTGGGGTGAAATCTCTTGTTCCAGGGCCCGCCGGGCCATATCGCGAAACAGGGTCAGTTCTTCATTGTCCATCGTTGGCTCCAGTACATGTGCAGCGAGGCATTTTGCGCAAAAGCGTCACCGGAAACAATGCCCCGGGTCAGATTTCTGGTGGCGTTGCTTGTGCGCTGAAATTGCTCGCCCGGGACGCTGGCCTGCAGCGCGGGGAAGTGGTACACTTAGCGCGTTTAAATTACCCGTCGGGAGAATCATCATGCGTGACTACAAGCAATTCTACATCAACGGTGAGTGGGTCGACCCTGCGGTCCCCAATGATTTCGAAGTGATAAACCCCGCCACAGAAGAGCCCTGCGCGGTAGATCTCCCTGGGTTCGGCTGCGGATGTAGACAAAGCCGTTGCAGCGGCCAAAGCGGCTTTTCCGTCTTTCAGCCGCACCACTCGCGCAGAGCGCGTGGAATTACTCGAGGCCTGTGCGGAGGTGTATCAAGAAGCGCTATAAGACATCGCTGACTGCCATTCGAGAAGAAATGGGCGCGCCGGCCAAGCTGGCCAATACGGCGCCCAGGCCTATTGTGGTCTGGGCCATCTGCAGGAGGCGGCCAAGGTGCTCAAGGACTTCGCCTTTGAAGAAGACCTCGGGTGAGCACCGGGTGTTCAAGGAGCCAATCGGTGTTTGTGGTCTGATTACGCCCTGGAACTGGCCGGTCAACCAGATCGGCTGCAAGGTGGCGCCGGCATTGGCCGTGGGTTGCACCATGGTGCTCAAGCCCAGCGAGGTGGCGCCCCTGTCGGCCTACCTGTGGACGCAGGTGATGCATGAGGCAGGGGTGCCCGGCCGGCGTCTTCAACATGGTTAATGGCGACGGTCCGGGGGTCGGTACCGCGCTGTCCAAGCACCCGGATGTGGACATGATGTCGTTCACCGGCTCAACCCGGGCCGGCACCCTGGTGGCGCAGAACGCAGCGCCCACGGTCAAGCGGGTCACCCAGGAACTGGGCGGCAAATCGCCTAATATCGTGCTCGACGACGCCGATCTGGAAGCAGCGGTAACCGGTGGTGTGATGCACATGTACAACAACACAGGCCAGTCCTGTAACGCGCCCTCGCGCATGCTGGTGCCGGCGGCCAAGCTGGCCGAGGCCGAGGCGATTGCAGCCAGGGTTTCCGAGCAGGTCGTGGTCGGCGACCCGACCGCAGAAGGCACCACCATGGGCCCTGTGGTATCGGAGGTGCAGTTCAACAAGATCCAGGGCCTGATCGAAGAAGGGTATAGAAGAAGGCGCCAAGCTGGTCGCCGGTGGTCCCGGACGCCCGGAAGGGCTGGATAAGTGGCTATTTCGTCAGCCCACGGTTTTTTCTAACGTCAATAACGATATGACTATTGCCCGAGAAGAGATCTTTGGTCCTGTGCTGGTGATGATCCCCTACGAGACCGAAGAAGAGGCGATCAAGATGGCTAACGATACCCCCTATGGCCTGGCCGGGTATGTGCAGAGTGGGGACATCGACCACGCTCGGGCAGTGGCCTCGCAGATCCGTGCTGGCAATATCCACATCAATGGCGCCTCTGGTGGCTTCGAGGTTCCTTTCGGTGGTTTCAAACAGTCCGGTAACGGGCGGGAGTGGGGGCATCACGGCTTCACTGACTTCCTTGAAATCAAGGCGGTTGAAGGCTACGGCGCCTAGCCATGGCCGCTTATGTACTCGCTATCGACCAGGGGACCACGGGTAGCACTGTCGCCCTGATGGACGATCGAGGGTGCATTGTCGGCAGCGTTAATCGGGAGTTCCCGCAGATCTATCCCCAGCCGGGATGGGTGGAACATCGCCCCGAGGATATTTGGTCATCCCTGATCAAGGGCCTCCGGAGCTTGCTGCGCAAAAAGCTGTGCAAGGTCACCGACATCGCTGCCATCGGCATCACGAACCAGCGGGAAACCGCATTGCTGTGGGACCGAAATAGCGGCGAGGCGCTCAATAACGCGGTGGTCTGGCAATGCCGCCGGACCACCGAGTTTTGTGAGACGCTCAAAGTGGCAGGCCACGAAGCGGAGCTTCAGGCGCGCTCCGGGCTGCTATTGGATCCGTATTTCTCAGCCAGTAAATTTCGCTGGTTGCTGGAGCATTCCAGCGGCGTGAAAGCCCGCTTGCGGCGAGGGCAGGTCGCCGCAGGTACTGTCGATAGCTACCTGATCTGGCGACTGACCGGTGGGTCTGCTCATGTCACCGATGTTTCGAATGCATCGCGGACTTCTTTAATGAATCTGGAGACCACCACCTGGGACCCGGCGCTGCTGGCGCTTTTTGAGGTGCCGGAGTCCATTCTGCCTCGCATCGTACCCAGCAGTGGGGTTCTTGGTCATACTGCCGGTGTGCCGGGCCTGCCCGATGGCATACCTGTCGCGGGGGTGGCAGGGGATCAACACGCGGCCTTGTTCGGGCAGTCTTGCTTTAGCGTTGGTGACGCTAAATGCACCTTCGGTACCGGTTCATTTATTCTGATGAATACCGGCAATCAGCCACTCAAGTCTTCCGCCCGTCTGTTGAGCACTGTGGCCTGGCAGTTAGGCGATGAGGGTAAGCCGGTATACGCACTGGAGGGCGGGGCATTTATTTGCGGCGCGGCGGTGCAATGGCTGCGCGATGGCCTGAAGCTGATCAAGCGGGCCGAAGATATCGAAGCGCTCGCAGAGACTGTGGAGGACCACGGGGGTGTTGAGTTTGTACCCGCGCTGACCGGTCTGGGCGCACCCCACTGGGCGCCTCACGCCAGAGGCATGCTCAGCGGTCTGACTCGGGGTACAAACCGGGGACACATTGCACGCGCCACACTGGATGCCATGGCGCTGCAAAACGCAGACATTCTCAGGGCGATGGAAAGCGACCTGGGCAAGCGCATGAAGCCGCTGAGGGTCGACGGTGGCGCCACAGCCAATGATCTCTTGTTACAAATTCAGGCTGACGTATTGGGCAGAAAACTGATCAGGCCCGCTGTCATTGAAACCACGGTCGCCGGCGCTTGTTATCTCGCCGGGCTGGGCGTTGGACTTTGGAGCAATACGGCTCAGTTACGCAAAATCTGGCGGGCGGAGCGCGAGTTTACGGTCGAAATGACTGCCGCAGCGCGGCGTAAACGTCAGGCTTCGTGGCAGGCGGCGGTAGGGCGTGCACTGCACTAAGCTTTCACTGCCAGGCTTTCACTGCCAGGCTTTCAGTGCCTGCTCCAGGCCCGGACTGCGAGTCCCGGCGCACCCGCTCGAAGAAGAGGGCGCTAGAGGCGCTAGCTAAAGGCCGTTGGCCTTCAGAGGCTTGGCTGTGACCCTGGCGACCTCCGCTGTTTCCCGATCGCGTATCCGGGTTTCCTGCAGTTCCAGTACCTTTAGCTTTCCCTCAGCCACCTTATTGACCTCGATTTCGCGCTCGCGGAGCTTGGCCAGTTTACCTTCCATCAGCCGCAGGACCTCAGTCTCCTGCTCCTTAAGTCGAGCCAATTCTTCCACCACGGTGCCGCTGGCATTGGCCTGGGCTTCGCGCAGTTCATTAATTCGCACTGTAAGATATTGCTCAGCGCGCTTCTGGCACTCCTCGAGACGGCTTGTTTCGGCACGCATCGCGACGAGGACCTGCTCGCCCTGGCCGTGCAAGGTGATCAGCTGTTGTTCGCTGTCCAGCCTGGCCTGTTCGATCTGGCATTGCAGGTTTTCGTCACTGTTTTCGAGCCGCTCTTTGAGCTCGACTATTTTTTGCTCAAGCTGCTGAATTTCATTACGCAACTGTTTGCAGTAATCCTGCTCTGCCTGCCGCAGCCGGGCGATTTCAGGACCCAGGTTGTCGTTTGCGCTGCCCGCAGACTCCTTCAGACGCTTTAATTTGGCTTGGGAATCGCGGACATTATCGCGAACCTTCTGTGCCAGCGCTTCTATTTCGGCTTCTGTTTCGCTCCGGGCCTGTGACTCGGCATCCCGCAGCGACTGAACCGCCTCGTTGGTCTTCTCGCTGAACGCCTGGCCCTCCTGTCGCAGCGCCTCGATTTCCAGCCTGGCTGTCTCCCGGGCTTTTTCTGCCAGGGCTTCCAGTTGATCCAATTCGGCTTGTGCCGTGCGTTCCGCGAGTTCCGCTGACAATTTCAGGCCGGAAATCTCGTCCGCAGCCTGTTCCCGGATCTCCTCCGCCAGCTCTGCATGGAGAGTTTCTGCTTCCATATCCTTCATGTTGATTCCGTCACACTGGCTAGACAGCCCCATCAGAGGACCTTGGTACCGGGTGAGCGCGGTAACCGCAGGTACTGAGGTTTGCAAGGGCTGTTGGTTACTTACTTTCAGGAATGTAGAGGATTTGTGCCGTTGGCGCTATCCCCGCAAGCCCTCAGTGCCTCATTGGCATGGCATTCTGCGAGTCAGTTCTCATCTGAACGGCTTGGTCTTGCATGTCTGCCCTGTGCTTAGTCCTGTGCTTGGTCCACTTATCGTTGGGGCTTCGCCAGAGCAGATCGCGGTTGCCGGGCAGCCAGTGTCAGGACGATGCTGATCTCGGCCAGACCCAGGACCACGATATTGAGCCGGTTGCTGCGATCTTGCGTAGCAGGAGATGGGGATACAGGCGCTGACGCGTGAGGCGGTCTGCCACTGTCAATCCCGGTATAGATTGGATAGACTTTGCCGCTCTCTGAACAGCGGTTACATGATCTATGGGCAAGCTCACGCATCTCGACGATTCCGGCGCCGCCCGGATGGTGGATATTGGCGACAAGCCGACCACCGAGCGGGTCGCACGGGCCGGCGCGGTGATCGTGATGCAGGCAACCACCCTCGGCCTGCTGCAGGACAAAAGCCATAAGAAGGGCGACGTGTTGGCCGTAGCCCGGATTGCCGGTATACAGGCGGCGAAAAAGTGTCACGAGCTTATACCGCTGTGTCATCCGGTGATGCTGACTGCGGTCACAGTGGCGTTTTCAGTCGATGAGCCGGCCGGTTGCTTGCGGGTAGAGGCCTGCTGTAAGGTGCGCGAGCGCACCGGCGTCGAGATGGAGGCACTGACCGCAGCCTCGGTAGCCGCGCTGACCGTCTACGATATGTGCAAGGCCGTTGACCGGGGTATGCACATCGAAGAAGTCCGACTGCTGGAGAAGCAGGGCGGCCGCTCCGGGCATTGGTTATGGGATCCGCATGAGGCTGACACCTGATGTTGCGGGTAGTTTTGTTTGCGCGGATACGCGAACAGCTGGGCTGCGACGGTGTTGACGTGCCCTGGGGGCCTGAGTTGGCGACATTAACGGCGCTGGAACGCTGGTTGGTTGAACAACACGGCGCTGCATGGGCAGAGATGCTGGCCGAGGATAACCTGGTTCGGGCAGTGAATCATCGAGTGGTATGCTCGGATATGGCGTTGGCCGATAAGGATGAGATTGCCTTCTATCCGCCAGTGACCGGCGGGTAAGTCATGACGGAGTTGACTATCCGGGTGCAGACGGACGATTTCGATGTTGGCACGCTACAGCGCGCATTGTTAGGCGAAGGCTTCGCAACCGGCGCCATAGCGACTTTTACCGGTCACGTGCGCAGTGATGAGGGGACGAAGTCTCAGCCGTCGATGTTTCTGGAACACTACCCGGGCATGACAGAACGGTGTATCGAAGCTATTGCCCTCGAGGCTGCGGGGCGTTGGCCACTGCTCGCTGCGACCGTGGTCCATCGTGTGGGGTGGTTGTGCCCTGGAGAGCAGATTGTTTGGGTAGGTGTGGCATCCCCTCATCGCGAGGAAGCGTTTCTTGCCTGTGAGTATGTGATGGATTATTTGAAAACCAGAGCGCCCTTGTGGAAAAAGGAACTCAGCGCAGACGGCGTCCGCTGGGTTGACGGCAGGCAGTCTGATGAGGATCGGGCTGCACGCTGGAGCGGCGTCACTCATGCGGAGTAATCTGCCCATCGGGCCGCTGCTCGTTTTTATCCTGGCCATCTACAGCCGGTTTCACTGGGAGCACCAGCATGTCTAGCCAAAGCCGCGAATTACGTTCGGTTCTCGGCCGTTTCGCCACGGGTGTCTGCGTGATTACGACCACCAGAGCGGATAACAGCGCTGTGGGGATCACAGCGAATTCATTTTCGTCTGTGTCCCTGGAGCCTCCGCTGGTGCTCTGGAACTTGCAGAATAACTCTGAGCGCTATGCGGATTTCTCGTCGCCGGACTATTTTGCCATCAATGTGCTGTCCAGTGATCAGGAGGCGCTCTCAACGCACTATGCCCGTCGGGGCATCTATCAAATGGACGCTGCGCATTTTGAGGCCGGGCAACACGGAAGCCCAATTGTCCATGGGGCCCTCGCCAGCCTCGAATGCGAAACCGAAACGACCTACGAGGCGGGAGACCATCTCATCATAATCGGGCGCGTACGGTCCATGGTATCGGGTGAAGCGACCGACCCTTTGTTGTTCTATGGAGGAGCCTACCGCAAGCTGGACGGATTAGCCTGACCACAGCGAACTGGATATAATATCGCCCCCGGCATTCGTTTGGTAACTCACCCATGAAATTCTGCAGCAGCTGCGGCAATGCAATTGTTTTGTCGATTCCCGACGGCGACGACCGCGAAAGGTTCGTCTGCTCGAGCTGCTCGCTGATCCACTACATCAACCCCCGCGTAATTGTGGGCACGCTGCCCGTGTTCGAGGACCGGGTGTTACTGTGTCGGCGAGCGATTGAGCCGCGCATGAATTTCTGGACCCTGCCGGCAGGTTTTATGGAAAATGGTGAAACCACGCCTGAAGGTGCGGCCAGAGAGACCTGGGAAGAGGCCCGCGCCCGGGTGCTCGACCTGGAGTTGTACCGGGTATTCGACGTGCCCTATATCAGCCAGGTGTATATGTTCTATCGCGGACAGCTGGACAAGGGTGAGCACGAGCCCGGCCCGGAGAGTCTGGAGACCGGCCTCTTCGATGAGACTGAGATCCCCTGGGAAGAAATCGCCTTTCCGGTGGTGAAAGAGGCCTTACGAGAATACTTTCAGGACCGGCGTCAGGGCAGCTTTCCCGTCCGGGTATCGGCAATCCAGCATCGGCGACGCGGCGGCGCAAGCTAGGCCAGCAGAACTAAACGACAGCTCAACTTAAGGACCCATCATTATGGCATTTCCCAAAATTGGCAACCTCGCCCCCGCCTTCACGCTGTCAGACCAGGACGGCAACGAAGTCTCACTGCGAGAGTTCAGAGAGCAGAAAAATGTGGTGCTTTACTTCTACCCAAGAGCCATGACACCTGGCTGCACGGTGCAGGCTTGCGGCATTCGCGATAGCCAGAAAGCCCTGGCTAAACTGGATACGGTGGTACTGGGCGTCAGCCCTGACCCGGTGGCCAAGTTGGGAAAGTTCATTGACAAAGAGTCGCTGAATTTTACGCTGCTGTCCGATGAGGATCATGCCATAGCGGAAAAATACGGTGTCTGGGGTCTCAAGAAGTTTATGGGTCGCGAGTCCATGGGGATTCTTCGTACCACGTTTCTGATCGGCAAGGACGGCCGGCTCAAGCATGTCATCGATAAAGTCAAAACCAAGACGCATCATGACGACGTGATTGCGCTGATCCAGGAACTGGATCTGTAAGGGTCCGGGCAGCCCAGGGCCGGCGGGTTCCGCCAGGTTCGCCCGCTGTCATTTTTGTGGTTTAATTCCGTGCTGCCGTGCAGTGCGGCGTTACCTGAACACTCGTCCCGTGATAATAAAAGGCAGGGCCAATGATCCAGTTATACACCGCTCCAACGCCCAATGGTTATAAAGCATCGATTGCGCTGGAAGAAATGGCCATTCCCTATTCGGTGCACACCATTGACCTTCGCGAGGGCGCTCAGCGTTCACCCGAGTACCTGAAGATATGCCCTAACGGTCGCATTCCGGCTATCGTGGACCCGGAAGAAAACGATTTGGCGGTGTTCGAATCCGGTGCGATTCTGATTTATCTCGCGGAAAAATGCGGCAAGTTCCTCCCCACGGACGTTTATGGGCGGTCTCGTACGATCCAATGGCTGATGTTTCAGATGGGCGGCGTGGGGCCCATGATGGGGCAGGCCAATGTGTTTTACCGGTACTTCCCCGAAACAATTCAACCCGCGATTGATCGCTACCAAACCGAGGGCAGGCGGCTATTTGAGGTGCTCGATACTCGGCTGGAACAGTCCGAGTACCTCGCCGGTGATTACTCGATTGCCGATATGGCCAACTGGGCCTGGGTGCGAACCCACTACTGGTCTGGAATATCGATAGAGGGGCTCACTAACCTGTCTCGTTGGATGGGCGATATCGCCGAGCGACCAGGTGCCCAGCGCGGCGTCAAAGTGCCGATAGACATCGCCGAGCTGATGGACGCCAAGCGCAAGGAAGATGCGGATGAATTCTCCCGCAATGCGCGTTCCATGGTGACCGGTGCGCAGCGTGGCGATGCCTGAGGCCTGACGATGATGCGTTCAAGGTTGCTGTCTATGGCGATACCGCTGCTGGCTGCGTTTTTGTGGCCAGGGTTTTGCCACGGCCAATCACTGGAGCCGCGGTCTTATACCAATGTGCCCATTGGCCTGAACTTTGCGGTGGTGGCGCTTGGCCGTCTGCAGGGCGATTTGGCGCCCGTGCCAACCGCACCGCTTCAGGACGCTGATCTGACCATCGATTTTCTTGCTGTGGGCTATGCCCATACCTTTGAGCTGGCGGGTAACTCGGCCAAAGCCGCACTGACCGCGTCACGCACCTGTTACGAGGGGTCGGCTACTTTCCAGGGCGAGTTCGTCGAGGACCGGCGCTGTGAATACCTGGATCCCTCGCTTCGTCTGAATTACAATTTCTACGGCGCACCGGCCAAGGAATTACGTGAATTTATGAGTTGGAATCCGGGCCTGGTTGTCGGTGCCAGCCTTCAGGTTGACGCTCCCTTGGGGTCTTATACATCCCGGCAATTGATCAACGCTGGCACTAACCGCTGGATGCTGCGACCCGGTCTTGGCATGTCCTATCAGAGCGGTCGCTGGCTTTACGAGTTGTCGGGGTCAGTGCGGATTTTTGAAGACAACGACGATTTCTACCTAGGTGCTTATCTGGAACAGGATCCCATTTATCAGGTGCAGGCGCACCTGACCTATAACTTCAATGGAGGTCGCTGGTTGTCTCTGAATGCCAATTTTTTCTCCGGGGGAGAGACCACCAGGAATGGTGTGGAGGGAGACGACTACCTGAGGAACTCGCGCTGGGGTGTCACCTACTCCATGCCCCTTTCGAAGCGGTGGAGCGTAAAATTGTACGCCAGCACCAGCGCCGCTGCCCGGGTCGGCAATGAATTCGATGCATTTGGCGGTGCAGTACAGTACCGGTTTTGATCAATCCGCGGGTTAAATGCCCACGGGTTAAATGATATACGGCTCTATGGTATCCGGCTTGAGCGCCTTGACGGCCTGATGGTGTGTGAGAAAAACCTGGCCGCTTAAGTGTTGCAGAAAATCGGATTTTTTCAGTGCGTCCATGACGGGCCCCTTGACCTCGCTCAGGTTCAGGCTGATACCCAGCTCCTGGAGACGATGGTCGATGGCCTGCAGCGCTTCCAGCGCGCTGAGATCGATTTCGTTCACAGCGGTGCATTGCAGAATGATGTGCTCAATGGAGGTGTCCCGGGCGATCAGGCTATAGATGTAGTCCTCAAGGTAACCGGCATTGGCAAAGTACAAACTCTCATCTACCCGCAGCGACACCAGGTTCGGATAGGTAATCACATTGTGGCGCTCGACATTGCGAAAGTGTTCTGTACCCGCAACGGCACCCACCACAGCGATATGGGGCCGCGTGGTCTTGTACAGATGCAGCGCAATGGAGGCAGCGATTCCGGCCAGCACGCCCAATTCGACCCCCAGTAACAGGGTCGTCCCGATCGTCAGTGCAACGGCAATAAAGTCTGCCAGAGAATAGTCCCAGGCTCGACGCACCAATTGCAGATCAACCAGCGACATGACTGCCACGATGATGGTCGCTGCCAGGGTGGCCTGTGGGAGGTAGAACAAAATAGGGGTTAGCAACAGGGCCGCCAGACCAATACCCACTGCGGCAAACACACTGGCTGCGGGCGTTTGCGCGCCGGCATCGAAGTTGACCACCGAACGCGAAAACCCGCCCGTCACCGGAAAGCCGGCAGAAACCGCAGAGGCCACGTTGGCAGCGCCGAGCGCGATCAGCTCCTGACTGGGATCAATTCGTTGCCGGCGTTTTGCCGCCAACGTTTTACCCACCGAGACAGACTCGACAAAGCCGATAATCGAAATCAGCATCGCTGAAACCAATAACTGCGACCAGAGCTCCGGCTCGAAGCTTGGCAGGCCAAGTGTCGGTAAGCCGCGGGGCACGTGACCCACCAGAGCGACCCCCCGCTGGTCGAAACTACAGAGATAGCTAATCAGGACTGTAGCCAGAATGACCACTACAGGGGCGGCCTTGGCAGCCACCGCTGCGGTGCCGGAGGCCAGCCCCAGGCTTTGCAGTAAGGGTTTGAGGCCGGAACGGCTCCACCACAGGAATACCATGGCGGCAAGGCCGGTCATCAGGGTGGTGGGGTTCCACTGGGGTAATCCATGCCAGAGTGATAACACCAACGACGGCAGCGTTTCGCCATGACCTGCAATGCCGAGGATATGACGCAACTGGCTGACTGCGATGATAATGCCAGAAGCGGTGATAAACCCCGACACCACTGGATGGGATAAAAAATTGGCCAGGAATCCGAAGCGGAGAAACCCCATCAGCAGCATCAACAGGCCGGAAATCAGGGCCATGGTGATCGCCGCCATCATGTAGGCAGGCGTGCCAGCACCGGCAATTTCGCCAACGGCCGTTGCGGTCATCAGAGATACCACGGCGACCGGGCCTACCGAAAGTGTTCGACTGGTCCCCAGCAATGCGTAGGCTATCAATGGCAGGATGCTGGCGTAGAGCCCCATCTCCGCCGGTAGTCCGGCGAGCAGTGCGTAAGCAAGGGATTGTGGGATCAGCATGACGGTAACAATCACTGCCGCCAATAAATCACTGATCAGGTACTGCCGGTGATAGCCGTTGGCCCAGACCAGCGGCGGGAACAGACGAGACCAGGCGGGTTTCAAGCGGGTTTGCTTCGGTTCGGGTCTACCATCCACTCTTTGCCCTTCAGCATTGCTTTCCAGTAAACCGGCGGGAGGATTTTCTCTTTTAACATCCAGGCCAGCCGTGACGGTTTTTGACCATTGATCAGCCAGCGCGGAAAACTGGGTAACAACTTGCCGCCGTAACCGAATTCAGCCAGCACGATCTTACCGCGCTCCACTGTCAGTGGACAGGAACCGTAACCATTGTAATGTGCGATTCCGCTCTCCCGACCCAGGTCTGCCAGTAGATTATTAGCTACAATTGGCGCCTGCATACGCGCTGCAGCCGCGGTTTTCGCATTGGGGGCGTTCATGACGTCGCCGAGACCCCAAACATTGCTGTAGCGTTTGTGCTGCAGCGTATTTTGGTCAACATCGACCCAGCCGGCAGCATCAGCCAATGCACTGGAGCGGACAAAATCAGGGGCACACTGGGGCGGACACACGTGAATCATATCAAATTCCCGTTCGACGACCGTCGCTTCACCCAGCTCCGACTGGGTTTCGAACCAGGCCTTCCCGGCGGGGCCATCGATTTTGGTCAGTCGGTGGCCGAAGCTGAGCTGCGCCCGGTAGCGCTCTATATATTGCATCAATGCCGGAACGTAGGCCTTGACGCCAAACAGGACCTCTCCAGCATTGCAGAATTCCACGTCTATGTCTCCGAGAATTCCATTGCGGTGCCAGTAGTCGCAGGACAGGTATAGCGCCTTCTGGGGTGCACCCGCGCACTTGATCGGCATTGGCGGCTGGGTAAACAGGGCGCGACCACCGCGCAGGTTTTGCACCAGTTGCCAGGTATAAGGTGCCAGATCAAAACGGTAGTTTGAAGTAACTCCGTGGTGACCGAGCGTCTCGGGTAGACCCTCGACCGCGTGCCAGTCCAATTTCAATCCGGGAGCGACGATCAGCCGGTCGTAACCAAGCGGTCGCGAATCCTCCAGTGTGACCCGGTTATTCTCGGGTTCGAAAGTGCCGACAGCAGCCTGGATCCACTTTACGCCAGCCGGAATCAGCGACGCCATTGTCTTGACCGTATCCTGCTGACTAAATACGCCGGCGCCGACCAGTGTCCATCCCGGTTGATAATAGTGAACCTCGGCCGGGTCGACGATAGCGATGTTCAGATCACTGGCTCTCGAGAGCAGGCTTGAGGCAACGGCTATCCCCGCAGCTCCCGCCCCGATGATCAGCACGTCAAAATGGTCAGAACGGGAATGTAGAGGGCGCTGTCTGGAGCGAGCGGCTTCCATACCCAATGCACTGCTGAGGTCATACCCGCAGCGTTTGGCGGTGGACAGTATTTCCTCGTCAGGCAGCTCAAGACGTTTTGCTGCGAGCCCCCAGAGAGTCATTGATCGGGTGCCGGTTCGACAATAGGCGTGCGTTGGCGCCGGCAGTTGTTCAATGTGCTCGATAAACCGGTCCACGTCAGCGCCGGTAAACTCACCGGACACAACGGGCTGATAAGCTAAATGCATCCCCGCTGCCAGCGCCGCCGCCTCAATTTCCGCCACATTGGGTTGGTCGCTGGCCTCGCCATCGGGCCGATGGCAGATCACAGACTTCACGCCGTTTGCAGCCAGTTCGGCGATTTCCTCGGTAGAGACTTGCGCGGATACCGTGAATTCAGGGGTGACGTGTTTGATCTCAATTGACATAGCCTCGGTCCCCTCAGGATTTCAGACAGGTGATGTCATCGCCACCAAAAGCGTTGACAGGGAGTTTCAGGAAAACCTGGCCGTCCACGTTGTCCGGAGGAAGGTGGCCGGCGCGCATGTTGACCTGCAACGAGGGGAGGATAAGAGTAGGCATCCCGAGGGTGGCGTCACGAGCCTGTCGCATGGCGGCGAAGCTATCTTCGCTGATGCCCTGGTGCACATGAATATTCGACGCCAATTGCGCCGCCACAGTGGTCTCAAATTCTAGCTCTCGCCCATTGGGAAAATAATCGTGACAGACAAAAATACGTGTCTCCGACGGCAGGGAGAGAATGCGCTGGATGGAGCGATAAAGCGTGCCAGCATCACCGCCAGGGAAGTCTACACGGGCGGTACCGCCGTCGGGCATAAACAGCGTGTCTCCGACAAACACTGCGTCACCGATGACGTAGGTCATGCAGGCGGGTGTGTGTCCGGGCGTGTGCATGGCATAACCGCTGAGTGCGCCGATCTCGATAGTGTCACCGTCGTGCAGCAATCGGTCGAACTGGGAGCCGTCGGTGGCAAACTCAGATCCTGCGGCATAAACCTTACCGAAGGTCTCTTGTACCGCCGAGATTTGACTGCCGATGGCAACTTTGCCACCCAATTGATGCTTCAGATAAGCGGCCGCGGAGAGGTGATCGGCATGAACATGGGTCTCGAGAATCCAGACCAACTCCAACTGATGCTCCCGCAGGTAACTGATGATCTGGTCAGCGCCGTTGAAGTGGATGGAGCCCGAGGGGTAGTCGAGGTCCAGTACCGGATCGACCACGGCGCAAGCCTTGCTGTTCGGGTCCTTCACTATGTAGCTCAGCGTATTGGTGGGCGCATCAAAAAACGCGACAACTTCCGTCTGCGACGGGCTGGTGGTGGGCTGTATGTCCGGGCTCATTGAGCGACTCCTTGCGGTTCAGTAATCTCGCACGCTGCGGGGTGCATAGGCGAAATCGAATTAGCACAAATAGATTAGCAATGTCTGTGCCAAGTGAGCAGAGCCGATGATTAGTCTGTCCTATGGCCCTGAAATCATTGAAGATAAGTTTTTCTACGGTAAACAGACACTCGTTATCTGCTTGTCAGCCGGTGGTAAAGTATGTCAAATTTGGCAGGTTCCTCGCCAAAATTGACAGTCATGGAAATTATTACTGACGATACAGATCCGATTATCGCCCGGATGTTGGACGGTTATGGGTATCCCGCCATTCTGGTTACGCCGGATTACCGCATTCTCGCCACTAACGATCGTTATCGCGACCTGTTTGGCCCCATTGATCCCGGCGCTGGCGCGGCCTATTGCTATCGGGTGTCACATGGCTATGACCGGCCCTGCGACCAGGCGGGCGAAAACTGCCCTCTGGCGGCGGCGCGGGCGTCGGGGCAGACACAGCGCGCACTGCACATTCACCAGACTCCGCGTGGCGAAGAGCATGTCGATATCGAGATGCTGCCGATTACCGGGCCCGCGGGGGAGCTGCGGTATTTTGTGGAATTACTTAAACCCATCCCGCTCGCAGGCGAAGGTATCGACGACAAACCCATGGTCGGCGCCAGCGAGGTCTTCAACGCCATGTTGGCGCTGCTGGCCCGGGTGGCACCGTCCGACGCCGCTGTGCTGTTGCTCGGGGACTCCGGTACCGGCAAGGAGTTAGCGGCGCGCGCCTTGCACAGGGCGAGTGATCGCAGCGCCGGGGCGCTGGTCACGCTGGAGTGTGCCGGGCTCAGCGAAACGCTGTTCGAAAGCGAGCTCTTCGGCCATCTGAAGGGAGCCTTCACCGGCGCCAATTATCATAGACAGGGTCTGGCCGAAGCCGCCCACGGCGGCACGCTGTTTCTGGATGAGGTCGGCGACATACCGTTACCCTTACAGGTGAAACTCTTGAGATTGATCGAGACCGGTACCTTCAGGCCCGTGGGCAGCACTGAAACCCGGCACGCCGATTTCAGGCTGGTGTGTGCCACCCACAAAGACCTGGATCAGATGGTGGCACAGGGGCAGTTCCGCAGCGACCTTTACTACCGCATCAATGTGTTTCCCATCCGCTTGCCGGCACTGGCGGAGCGCCTGGAGGACCTGCCCTTGCTGGTGCGGGCGATTCTGGACGGCCAGCAGGGGGAGCGGAACTGGCATATGACGGAGTCGGCGATGGCGCTGCTGCGCCAACATCACTATCGCGGCAACATCCGCGAGTTACGCAATATTCTCGCACGCGCCATGATCCTCGCCGACACCAATGTCATTGATCGCGGTGTGGTAGTGCAGTCTTTGAGCATCGCAGCAACGGGCGCGTCCCAGGAAGTGGAGCGCAACAAGGATTCAGTTGAAGGGGCTAAGGAGATGGATCTGAAGTCACTGGAGCGCGATTACCTGCAGAGGCTGATGCGGCTATACCCGAACGAGCGAGAGAGAGTCGCCGGTATTGCCGGCATCAGCGTGCGTTCTCTATACCGAAAACTGCAGCAGACCTGACTGAGCCATGCTGGCTGCGGTGGGCTCTCTCAGGGAGCCTCGGCCCATGCCTGGGGCAGGTAGTCCAGGTCAAGGCGGCCAATGATTTCGCGCAGGTTTTGCTCCAGCTGTAACAGCTCTACGGCGCCAGCCTTGAGGGCATAGTCCTGCTGAACACCGTCAACCACGGTCCGGCAATCCGAGACCAACTGTTCCCCAAGCTCCGTCAGACGTATCTCCCGAGCCCGCTTGTCTCCTGAATCCACGTCCCGGGACACATACCCCATGCGTTCCAGCTCCCGTAACATTTTGCCCATCGCCTGCTGGGTAACCCGTCCGCGTTCAGCGAGCTCGGTGACGCGCACAGCGCCCATGCCGAGATTAGCCAGTACAGCGTTGTGTGCACTGCGGATACCCGGGTGTCCACGCGCGGCAAGGCCCGCGCATATTTGTTGCTCGAAATCGCGGGACAGCTCCCGTAACAGCCGGGGTAAGTTGTTGGAAAGGCTGGACGCAATTTCTCGATTGCGCTCCGCCGTGTTCTGTTCCACGGTCACCTCCATGCATGAACCGACCCAATGGACAGGGCTCAGGTGGAAAAACAAACTCACCCTCAAGTCTAGCAACTGATCCAGCACCTGAAGCCAGAAATGTGCCCCTGCGAGAAAGTTTTTTGCGAGGAGCAGGCCAAAAGGCGAGGTCGTCGCAACCTGGCTCAGCTGTGGCCATTCGGTTAGACTTCGCGCTCACGGGGCGTCGGCAATACAGTTCATGGCAAAAATCATCACTTGCAACACCAATGGGATTAGAGCCGCGGCCCGTAAGGGCTTTTTTGAGTGGCTGGCGGATCAAGGCGCCGACGTCGTCTGTATCCAGGAGACCAAGGCCCAGGCGGAGCAGCTGAGCGATCCGGTGTTTCATCCAGAGGGCTATCACTGCTTTTACAATGATGCAGTTAAAAAAGGCTATAGCGGCACGGCGCTTTACAGTCGGGCCAAACCTGGCCGGGTGACCACGCGCCTGGGCTGGGAGCCAGCAGACAACGAGGGGCGCTATCTGCAGGCGGATTTTCAAGGTGTCAGTGTGATCAGTTTGTATCTGCCATCCGGGTCCAGCAGCGAGGCGGCTCTTGAAAAAAAATACGGGTTTATGGATAACTTTCTGGAACATCTTAAAGCGCTGCGTCGTAAACGCCGGGAATTTATCATTTGCGCCGACTGGAACATCTGTCACCGACAGATCGACTTGAAAAACTGGCGCAGCAACCAGAAAAACTCCGGATTCTTACCTGAAGAGCGCGCCTGGCTCGACACCTTGTACGACGAGGTGGGCTACATTGATTCGTTCCGGTTGGTCAATGACCAACCGGATCAGTACACCTGGTGGTCCAATCGGGGACAGGCGTGGGCCAACAATGTGGGATGGCGTCTGGACTACCAGGTGATTACGCCCAAACTCGCCGACACCGTCCGTTCCGCTTCTATTTATACAGAGCAGCGGTTCTCGGATCACGCCCCGCAAATTATGGAGTTCGATCTCGAAATTCGCTCATGAGTACGCCGCTTGCGGTGTCTGGCTGTAATTGCCAGCTGCCCGCAATCACTGTACATTTGCCAGCCTCTGATAACCGCTCTACGGAGCCCTTGCAACAGGAGTTTGTCCATGAGTTTATTCTTCGCCAGCGCCCACGCCCAGTCCGGCGCTCAGCCCGCCGCCGGGGGCGAGCTGTTTCAAATACTGTTCCTCGTCGGTCTGTTCGCGCTGTTCTACTTTATTGCCATTCGCCCCCAACGCAAGCGACAGAAAGAGCATCAGGAACTGGTGGCGGCGCTAGCCAAAGGCGACGAAATCGTAACCACATCGGGAATTCTCGGCAAGATCGCAGCCCTGGACGATAACTATATTGTGCTCACCGTGGCCGACAAGGTCGAAATGAAGTTCCAGCGACTGCATGTGCACGCTGTATTGCCCAAGGGCACACTGAAGTCTATCGGCTAGTGTTGTCCTACCCGCCTCGTCTGGATCTGGCACTCACCCCGACGCCTTTTCAGCCCCTGGCTCGGGCTAGCGAACGCTGGGGCAAGGGTCATCGCCTGTGGGTGAAACGAGATGATCTCACCGGATGCGCTCTGAGCGGCAACAAGGTCAGGAAACTCGAGTTTATTGGTGCCCATGCGAGGCAAGAAGGCTACGACACCCTGATTACCTGCGGCGGTTTGCAGAGCAATCATTGCCGGGCAACGGCCCTGGCCGGCGCACAGTTGGGGCTGGACGTTCACCTCATCTTGCGCGGTGAGCAGGCTGACGCCAGCGGGGGCAACTATCTGCTGGATCAGCTGGCCGGTGCGCGCATTGACTGCTACCCCGCCAGACAATACATACCGGAGCTCGACACGATACTCAGCGACTGGCGAGACCATTATGCCAGTCTCGGCCGCAAAGCGCTGGTGATACCGACCGGCGGCAGTGACGGGCTAGGGGCCTGGGGCTACATCAGAGCCTGTGAAGAACTCGCCGCCGACTTCACCCGGCTGGATATCGAAAACGCCCACATCATCACCGCGTCCGGCTCTGGTGGCACCCAGGCTGGTCTCACCCTCGGGGTGGCACTGCACGACCTGCCAGCGACGGTCTGGGGGGTCAACGTCTGTGATGATGAAAACTACTTTGTGCACAAGGTACAGGCGGACAGTGAAGACTGGCAGCGGCGCTATCCCGGAGTCCCCGATCTGCAGATCCAACCCCGGGTGCTGGATGGCTATGTCGGAGAAGGCTACGGCATAGCCAGTGCAGCGGTCTTTAACTTGATCGCTGAGATGGCCGCGTTGGAGGGGATCATCCTCGACCCCGTCTACTCCGGCAAAGCCTTCTACGGCATGATCAGCGAGATAGAAAAGGGCCGGTTCGAAGGCAGCAGGGATATTGTGTTTATACATACCGGAGGCCTGTTCGGTGTGTTCCCGCAAGCCGACGGGTTCAGCCTGACGGTCGGTTAAGCGACCCGTAAACGAAACTGTGTTAACAGCAAAATGGGGCAATGAGTGATGGTGGAGCTGATCAACACGGTGAACGGTCTGGCATGGGGGCCGCCGATGCTGGTCTTGCTGCTGGGGACCGGCTTATATCTAACGCTGGGACTGCGGTTTCTCACCCTGCGCCGAATCCCGGCGGCTTTGGGCTTGTTGTTGCGGGGACGCAGCAGCGACGGCCGAGGGGATATTTCCCCATTTTCTGCGCTGATGACCTCTCTCTCCGCCACTATAGGCACGGGAAATATCGCGGGGGTCGCTACCGCGCTGGCATTGGGCGGCCCCGGTGCGCTGTTCTGGATGTGGATCACTGCACTGTTTGGCATGGCGACCAAGTACGCCGAGGCCGTCTGTGCGGTGCGCTTCCGGGAGCAGGACAGCGACGGCAGCTACAGCGGTGGGCCAATGTATTATATCCGCAACGGCCTCCACAAGCGCTGGCACTGGCTGGGCTATGCCTTTGCGATTTTCGGTAGCCTGGCGGGCTTCGGTATTGCCAATACGGTGCAATCCAACTCTGTTTCACAGGTCTTGTCCGACTCCTTTGCCGTGCCACCTTTGGCCACCGGTCTGGTATTGATGGTGCTGGTGGGCGCTGTAGTGCTCGGCGGTATCAAACGAATCGCCAACGTAGCCAGCTGGTTGGTGCCCGGCATGGCAGCCGGCTACATTATTATGAGCCTGTTGGTCATTCTGATGAATGTCAGTGCAGTACCCGGGGCTATTGCAACCATCGTAGAAAGCGCTTTTTCAGGTGCCGCGGCTGTCGGCGGGTTTGCCGGCGCCACAGTCTGGGCAGCGCTGCGATTTGGCGTTGCGCGGGGTATTTTTTCCAATGAGGCGGGGCTGGGCAGCGCGCCCATAGCCCACGCGGCGGCGCGGACGGAGCAACCGGTCGAGCAGGGCATGATCGCGATGCTGGGTACCTTCATTGATACCCTGGTGGTTTGCACCATGACCGGCCTGGTGATCGTCATCACCGATGTTTTACCGACTGGCATCAGCGGTGCCAGCCTGACTTCAATGGCTTTTGCGAAAGCCTTTCCCGGTGGCGAGTACATTGTGACCCTGGGTTTGTGTGTGTTTGCCTTTACAACCATGATCGGTTGGTCTTTCTACGGCGAGCGCTGTATCGTTTTTTTGTTTGGGACCCGCGCTATACTGCCGTTTCGACTAGCCTGGGTGGCCGCTATCCCCATCGGTACAGTGGTAAAGCTGGATCTTGTCTGGCTGATTGCCGACACCCTGAATGCGTTTATGGCCATCCCCAACCTGATCGCCCTGGTGATGCTGTCCCCGCTGGTGTTTCGCATCAGCCGAGATTATTTTAACGCTCTACAGGGGGCCGCGCAGTCCTGACGGTCAGGTGGGTGCACAGCAGGGGGTTATTTTATGACGTATGAAGGCGCTTCTACTGCGGCCTGTCAGGGGTTAAGCTTGAACCATGTCAATTGAAGCAGGCCAAAAACTCGTAATCGCGATCTCGTCGCGCGCCCTGTTCAATCTTGACGAAAGCCACCGGGTTTATGAGGAGGAGGGACTGCAGGCCTACTCGGAGTATCAAATTGCTCACGAAGATGAGCCGCTGGAACCCGGCGATGCTTTTCCTCTGGTGCACAAGCTGCTGCGGCTGAATGAACTGCTAGGGAAGGAGACTCAGGTTGAGGTGGTGCTGCTGTCTCGCAACAGCGCTGACACGGGCTTACGCGTATTTAACTCCATTCAGCACTACGAACTCACCATCAGCCGTGCTGCTTTTTGTGGCGGTGAAAGTCCCTGGCGCTACATCAATGCCTTTGGTTGCCAGCTGTTTCTATCCACCGAGGCCGAAGATGTGCGCTTTGCCCTCGATTGTGGGGTGGCGGCCGCGACCTTGATTTCGGGCAAGCCTGGCATATCCGATGACAACCAGTTGCGCTTTGCTTTCGACGGCGACGCGGTGTTATTTTCAGACGAAGCTGAAAGGGTATACAAGAGTGAGGGGCTTGATGCCTTCACCGCCAGTGAGCGTGCGGCCGCACACAAACCGCTGAGCGGCGGGCCGTTCAAACCGTTTCTGGCTGGTCTGCACCGTTTACAACAGGCTTTCCCCGCCACCGAGGCTCCCATCCGCACCGCACTCGTGACCGCACGATCAGCGCCGGCACACGAGCGAGTCATTCGCACCCTGCGGGCCTGGAATATTCGGATTGATGAGTCCATTTTTCTTGGGGGACTGGATAAAACCGAGTTCCTGAGGGCCTACCGGGCCGATGTTTTTTTTGACGACCAGCAGTCTCATTGTGAGTCGGCCAGTCCTCATATCGCGACCGGCCACGTACCCCATGGAGTGGCAAACAGCTAGGGCACCTCTGAACGCGATTGCCATTATTCTGAGGTGCCCCAGCACCTCGCTGAGGGCGAAAACGCCACTTCAGTTATTACTTTTCATGCTGGATATTGGGTCATTTCATGTCTATTCTTTATAACTGTGAAGGCATCTTCACATCGATAGACCGGCGGTCGGCGCGGAGGCGGACATGAAACTGCAACAGTTGCGCTACATCTGGGAAGTCGCCCACCACGACCTGAACGTTTCAGCCACCGCTCAAAGCCTGTTTACCTCCCAGCCCGGCATCAGCAAGCAGATTCGGCTATTGGAGGATGAATTGGGTGTTGAGGTCTTTGCCCGTAGCGGCAAGCACCTCACTCAGGTAACGCCGGCTGGAGAGGCGATTCTGGAGGCGGCGGGCGAGGTGTTGCGCAAGGTCGAGAGCATCAAGCAGGTGGCCCAGGAATACTCCAACGAGACCAAGGGCAGCCTGTCCATTGCGACGACACACACCCAGGCGCGCTATGCGCTGCCCGACACCATCAGCAAGTTCATTCAGCGCTACCCCGATGTGTCGCTGCATATGCATCAGGGGACGCCGATGCAGATCTCCGAAATGGCGGCGGATGGGTCTGTGGATTTTGCCATCGCTACTGAGGCGCTGTCGTTATTCAGCGACTTGATCATGATGCCCTGCTACCGTTGGAATCGTTGCGTACTGGTGCCCCGTGACCACCCCCTGACTCAGGTCTCGGAGTTGACACTTGAGGATGTAGCAGCGCACCCGATCGTCACTTATGTGTTCGGATTTACCGGTCGATCAAAGCTGGATGAGGCCTTTACCCATCAGGGTCTGCAACCCAAGGTGGTGTTTACTGCTGCCGATGCCGATGTGATCAAAACCTACGTGCGACTGGGACTGGGGATCGGTATTGTCGCCCACATGGCCCATGATCCGACGGCCGATAGTGACCTCGTAGCCCTGGATGGCAGTCACCTTTTTGCCAGTAGTGTCACCCGAATCGGCTGCCGCCGGGGAACATTTCTGCGGGGCTACATGTACGACTTTATCAGTGACTTCGCCCCCCATCTCAACCGTGATGTGGTGACAGAGGCGTTTTCCCGGACCAGTCGGGCAGATATCGATGAGTTATTCTCACACATTGAACTACCCGTCTACTGACGTGAATTGATCTGACGACCCGGAGTTCTTCGGGCGCCTGGAGGAGCTACAAACGTGGAACTGGCCTGTCTGGATCTGGAAGGGGTGCTGGTACCCGAAATATGGATCGCTTTTGCGGAGGCGACCGGAATCGATGCGCTGCGGGCGACAACCCGGGATATTCCCGACTACGATGTCCTGATGCGTCAGCGTCTGTCGCTGCTGGAGGAGCACGGGCTGCGCATTGACGATATTCAGCAGGTGATCGCTGGCCTGGCGCCACTGCCCGGGGCCGCAGAGTTCATCAACTGGCTGCGAGAGCGCTTTCAGGTCATCATACTGTCCGATACGTTTTATGAGTTCTCCCATCCATTGATGCGCCAGCTTGGCTGGCCGACTCTGCTCTGTCATCGCCTGGTGACAGACGCAGAGGGTCGGGTAGTGGACTACAAGTTGCGCCAGCGCGATCCAAAACGGGCTTCTGTAATGGCGCTGCAAAGCCTGAACTATCGGGTGATTGCTGCCGGTGACTCCTATAATGACACAACGATGCTGGCCCAGGCGGATGTGGGCATCCTCATCCACGCGCCGCAAAACGTGATAGACGAGTTTCCGCAGTTTCGATCGGTGCCGGACCTCGGGGCCTTGAAGCTCGCATTCGTCGAGGCCAGCGAGCGTGACCTCACGCTCTGACCCGGGCTCACAGTGGCTGCAGGGCCTCAAGCAGACGCAGCAAGCTGCCAATCTTGTCAAAGGTCTCCTGATACTCTTGCTCCCATCGCGAGTCTGCAACAATACCCCCACCGGCCCAGCCGCGCATGACCCCTGAGTCAGAGACGAACGTCCGGATAGCGATATTGCTGTCCATTCTTCCATCGGCGCTGAGGTAGAGCAGGGAACCGCAGTAGGACTGACGCGGGTCCGGTTCCAGCTCCGCGATAATCTCCATCGCCCGGCGCTTGGGTGCCCCGGTGATTGAACCCCCGGGGAAACTGTCGCGCAACAACTGGAGTCCAGTGAGGTCGCTGCGAAGTTCACCGCTGATGGCACTGACCAAATGGTGGACAGTAGCAAAAGTCTGCAACTCGAAAAGTCGATCGACACGAATGCTTCCGGGCACACAGCTGCGCCCCAGGTCATTGCGCAGCAGGTCAACAATCATCAAGTTTTCAGCTCGGTCCTTGGGTGAGTGGTGAAGTTCTTCAGCGGCTAACTTGTCAGCCTCAGGGGCCTGGTGTCTCGGCCGAGTGCCTTTGATGGGCATGGTTTCAACCCGTCTGCCGTGGAGCGAGAGAAACCGCTCGGGGGAGAGGCAGAGAATAGCGTCATCACCGCCGAGATCGATGAACCCGGAGAATGGCGCTGCCGCTACACCACGCAGTGCCAGATAGGCTTGCCAGGGGTCGCCCTGACAGCGCGCAGAAAAACGCTGGGCCAGATTAACCTGGTAACAGTCGCCGGCCTCGATATAAGCGGCAATACGCTGGAAGGCATGTCGGTATTGGTCAGCGGTCATATTGGACGAGAAAGGCTCGCGCAAGCTGAACGGACGCTCTGACTGGTGCGAGGGTTCACGGAGCCGGCGCAACAGGTCACGGCGCACCGAAGCAGTGACATGAGGTTGCGCAACCAGAACTGCGCGCTCCAGTGTATGGTCCTGGATCACACACCAGTCATAGGCTCTCAAGTCACCGCCGCCGGTGGGTTCTGGCGTCGCGGTTTCGATTCGGCGGGCGCGGTGCAAACCGAGGGCGCAGTCATAGCCCAGGTAGCCCAGCAGGCCGCCGCTGAAGGGGATATCCGGGGAGGCGGGTCGGTTGCCGCCGTAGCGCTCGCGGTGAAACCTGATGAGGTCCGAGAAATAGTTTTGGCACTCGGCCTCATCTGCACTCGAGGTCAGAGGGGCCGGGCCATCATCGACGGGACAGGCGGTCAGGATATCATAGCGACCCCCGCCCGATTGCGGGTAACTGCTGTCCAGAAAGGCGGCTCGTGGCAGGTCCCGGATGCAGTCAAACAAGGTGCAACTGTCGATGCGGTAGGGGAGTTCGTCCAGCTGTGGGGCACGGTTCACAGTAACGCACTCGAGCCATCGCGGACTGCCTTGTAAGGCGAGTCTCGTTTCACTTTTGAACGGCGCAAAAAAGAGTCTATCTGTCGGCTATTGCCATAATCTACGCTGAAACCGAACTGCTCCTGTCCCTTCAAAATTGACTTTCCCCGGCATTGGAATTACTGTAACTCGCCTTGTTTCCGGCGGCCAACACACCCTGGTAGCAGTGCGGTTAACAGCGTTAGACTGACTGTTTACCCCGGGAACTTCAAGGGTCTGTCTGGGGTGTGGCGTTCTTTCACGGGTCGCGAGGCCTCACTTGGATTCCGAACTATGAGCGAAAATAACAACGCTGCAGTTAAGGCCTCCTTGAGAAACCCTTTTGTTACCCGGGGTGAGCAGGAGTTCAAGGTTCCCGGGCAGTTGGCCAGTGCGCCGGGTCTGTATGAAAAGGCCCTGCGTCACGGCTGGGAGTTACAGCAGCGGCCCTACCGCGCCGCTGGTGTAAAAAATATCCAACGTCAGCACCAGAAGAAACGCATGACTATCTGGGAGCGCATCAGTTGTCTGGCGGACGCAGAGCCCACTGTGCTCTATCAGAACTGGGGCCCCAATCTCGATGGCGCCTCGTTGGTGACTGCGCTGATTCAGGTCGATGGCAGAGACGTCGCTATTTACGGCCACGACTTTACAGTTCGCGCCGGCTCAATGGATGCGACCAATGGTGAAAAACTGGCGCGGCTGTTCCGGTTGGCGGCAAAGCGCAAGATTCCATTGGTAGGGCTCAATGACTCAGCCGGAGCCTACATTCCTGCAGGCGTGGGCGGCCTCGATGGCTATGCCGATGCGTTTACGGCGTTGCGCAAGATTAGCGGCGTGGTGCCGAGCATAATGTGTATGCTAGGGTTCAATGCGGGTGGTGGCTCCTATTTGCCTCGACAGGGCAGTTTCATGATCCAGCCCAACGACACCTTTTTTGGTCTCACTGGGCCGGGGGTGGTGAAATCAGTCCTCGGTGAGGACGTGACACCGGAAGAACTGGGGGGTCCGCGAGTGCATGCCCGCAGCGGCGTCACGGACTTTGTCGTACCTGATGAAGTGGCGGCACTGCGTAAAGTCCGGGCTCTGCTGAATTATCTCCCCAGTCACAATGGTGAACTCGCGCCACAGCGACCTTCGTCCGATCCCATTGATCGCAAGACCTGGGATATCGATATATTGTTAAAGAAAGCGTTCAACTCCCCGACCGGTTTCAATACCCCGATAGATATCAGTATTTTAGTGCAGCAGCTGTGTGACCATGGGGATTTTCTCGAAATTCAACCGGACAGGGCACGCAACACCATCACCGCGCTGGGGCGCATAGGCGGCAATGTGGTTGGCTTTGTCGCCAACAACTCCGCCGTATCATCAGGCCAGATAGATATCGACGCGGCCTACAAAAATGCGCGCTTTATTCGCTTCTGCAATCTTTACAATATTCCGATTGTCTTCCTCGAAGACACGACTGGCTTCCTGCCCGGTCGCGAGCAGGAAAGCGGTGGCATTGTGCAAGCCGGGCGCGCAATGCTGGATGCCATCGTCGACTTGCGCACGCCGCGATTCCTGGTGCTGGTGCGCAACGCCTTTGGTGGTGCCTACGCTTCTTACAATAACTACCCCACAGGCGCAGATTTTGTAGTCGCCTTGCCGACCACACGCGTGGCCGTGATGGGCCCGGCGGGCGTTGAATACGTTTACAAAGCGGAGCTGCGAAAAATCCGTCAGTCAGCGGTGGGTAAGCTGGCGGCGGAAACCGACGCCCAACTCAGTGCCGGCCTCGACGCTGCTACCGCACAAGCGGCGGCGCAGGAATTAGTTGGAGACTGGGTAAAGTCAGAGGAGAAGCTATTGGCGCAGCGCTACGAACAAGAGCTTATGAATCCCGATGAGGCACTCAGTCTGGGCTCTATTTCCCAGATTGTTATGCCGTCAAACCTGCGCCAGGTTCTGGCCGAGCATATGGATTTTTGCTTGCGCCACTATCAGCCTGAACCGCTGCAATCCGTGCAGCGGGAATTTCATTGAGCGTACTACAAGGCGCAAGCAGGGAGAAACGCGTGTCTAACGAACACTATCTGCACAACCCGCTGGTTCACGGTGACCGACGGCTGGGGCAGCGTCACAGCAGCTGGGTCAGTCAGTTCGATTGCACGGATATCCGGCCACTGATTATTTGCCGCGGCCCGATTCGCAAGGAGGCGATGGATGTGTTCGAAGAGATGGGGATCGACGAGTTCGGTATCCTGCTGTCCGAAAAGGACTCGATTATCTATCAGGATGCGCTGGCGCCGGAACTGCGTGCCTTTGCCAATCCGGACCGGGTGCACAGGGTGCCCGACTACACCGGCGCCAACAAAGAAGAGCGTGAACAACGAATCGCGCAAATTATCAGCATCGCCAATGACAATCACTACAATGCCATTTTTGCTGGCTATGGTTTTATGGCCGAAGACGAGACCATGGTCGCTGCCATGGAGCAGGCGGGTCTCAACTTTATAGGACCTTGCTCGCGCACCGTTCACGACGCTGGGCTTAAAGACGAGGCCAAGCGCACAGCGCTCAAGGTTGGCGTATCCGTGACGCCCGGCATAGACAACGGTACGGCGCTGACACTGCTAAAAAAACACCCGGATGTTGCGGCCCTGCAATCCCTGTGCGATCAACATGGATTGTCCCCCGAGGGTGACCTTGGTGACGATTCTGTCAGCCTTGAAGACAAGGCCGACCGGGTGCTGGCGGCTTCCTATGAGAAAGGGATCGACCTCTACACCGTCGATGAACTGGCCGAGACCCTTACTGAAGCTGTTGAGCGCATGACCGCAGAGTATCCTCAAAACAGGACTCGGCTCAAAGCGATCAGCGGCGGTGGTGGCAAAGGCCAGCGTATTCTCGGTCTGGGAGAGTCAGCTCGCACGCCGGAAATGGTGCGAGAGATACTCAACGAAGTGAAAACAACCGGGGTCGGAGACAATAAAAATGTACTGGTCGAGTTGAACATCGAGACCACCCGCCACAATGAAATTCAGGTGATTGGGAACGGTCAGTGGTGCATCAGCATGGGTGGCCGCGATTGCTCGCTGCAAATGCACGAGCAAAAGCTACTCGAAGTGTCTGTGACGGTGGAGTCCCTGAGACGCAGTATTGAAGAGGCCGAGGCGGCAGGATTGAAAGAAGAGGCCAGGGTATTGCGGCGGGACCTGGCGACCCTGGAGGCGATGGAGACGGAGGCGGCTACATTCGGCGCCGCAGTGGGGCTGGACTCGGTCTCGACATTCGAATGTATCGTCGATCGCGACAAACACTTTTTCATGGAAATGAACACCCGTATTCAGGTAGAACACAGGGTTAGCGAGTTATGTTATGCCCTGCGCTTCTCCAACCCCGACAATGCCGAAGATTTTTTCGTCGTTGAGTCCCTGGTGGAGGCGATGGTGTTATTGGCCGTCCATGGGGATCGGCTACCGAAACCAGAGCGGCTTATCCGCTATAACGACAGCGTAGAAGCCAGACTGAACGCCACTAACCAGGCCTTGCAACCCAGTGCTGGCGGGGTCATTGAACACTGGTCCGATGCTATCGAGGGCGAAATTCGAGATGATCAGGGTATCAGTCTTCATAACCCTGATACCGACGTGTTTATGAAGTACACCCTGGCCGGCGCCTACGATTCCAATATCGCTTTGTTGCTGACCGTGGGAGACACGCGTAGGGAAACCTATGAGAGACTCGCCGAGACTATCCGCCAAACCGGAATGCGCGGTAAAGATCTCGCAACCAATCTTGAGTTTCATTATGGGTTGGTGAACTGGTTCCTCGGTCAGAACGTTCTGGCCAGACCGACCACGCGGTTTATCATGCCCTACCTGACTGCCGTTGGCGAACTTAAAAAACAAGCCAACAATATGGATCTCATGTGGGCCTGGGAGCAGATCTGCAAACAAGAGGCCGGGGACCTTGAGGGTGAGACCCTGCAAGCACTGCAGCATACTCTGGAGCTAAAACAGTCACTGCTGTTACGGCCCCTGGAAGTGCTGCTCGCGGAACCGCACATGTTGTCGGGGTGGCTCAGCGTGAACCGCGATTGTTATACCATGATGAATGGCTGTCTCAGTTGGAATGAAAACCCTATCGGTCTGCTGTCCGATACCTATCATTTTCTCAATATGGACTATCTCGCGGGCAATCCCGCCGCAACCATGATCTGGGACCATGACAACGACATTTTGCAGGACGCCGTTGAATTCTACGATGAACTGAATAACCGGCTGCAGGCTGGTGACTGGATTGAGCTTCAGTCGATACTCGCCACCGTGGAGCCCCCCGCAGACCTCGATCAAGAACTCTGGCAGCAAATTCGCAGCGCTCATCGCGGTTTTCAGGCCGGTTCAGATATTCTTGCACTGTTACCCTATATCGCCGAGACCACCGGCTACTTTGAATTGACCGTAAATGCGGATCTGAGTATCCATATCCCGGAGCGCCTTGATGATCCGGTGACTCAGGTAGCAATGGCCAAAGTTCTGGCACCACCACCGATTGCCAAGTCGGATGAAATACTCGCTCAGACAGGGGGTATGTTCTATTGTCGAGAGACACCGGGGCACGAGCCCTACATTAATGAGGGTGACCACTTTGAGGCAGGTGACCCGCTGTTTATCGTTGAGGTTATGAAAATGTTCAACAAGGTTTATGCGCCCTTTGCTGGCACCGTTGACAAGGTCCTGGTCGAAGCCGATGGCGTTATCATTCGCAAGGGACAGCCCATTTTTAAAATAACCCCTGATGAGAAGGTGGTAACTGAGTCGGTGGAGGATATTGCGGCGCGCAAGCGTGAAATGACCAGTGAATTCCTGCAGCAGGTATCCGGGTCATGATTACCGCTCTGGACCACATTGCGATCGCGGTGCCTGATCTGGAGCGGGCAATCAAACGGTTTATGGAGGATTTCGGACTCTCCTTTGAGGGGACCGAAGACGTCGCCGCAGCCAGCACATCTACGGCATTTTTCCCTGTACCGCCTACCAACATTGAGCTGGTTCACCCGCTCAATGGCGGTGGGCCTATTGCCGCTTACCTCGAAAAGCGCGGAGGCGGCCTGCACCACCTTTGTTTCCGGTCCGATAATATTGAGGAAGATGTCACCCGGCTCAAGGGCCTCGGCTACCAGTTTCTGGCCGAGGCGCCGACGCCGGGAGCCCACGGATCGAAAGTGATCTTCATCCATCCGAAGAGCTGTGACGGTGTGCTGATCGAGATCAACCAGCCCGGGGACGCCCATTGATGTCGACCGGTCTATCTTCTTTCGCGTGAGCGGCGAGGACGTTAACCAGACAGCAGCGAGAGGAATTCACGCAATGAGTGACGGTATTTACGACAAGGGAAATGCAACGCCGGAGCACTGGCGTGAGCTGGCCAGTAAGCAATTGAAGGGCCGGTCTCCTGACGATCTTGTTTGGCAGACGCCCGAGGGAATAGACGTCAAACCGCTTTACACGGCGGCGGATCTGGAAGGCCTCGACTATGTCGACACCATGCCCGGGATGTCCCCTTATATTCGCGGCCCCCAGGCGACGATGTATGCGGGCAGGCCCTGGACTATTCGCCAGTATGCAGGGTTTTCAACGGCCGCAGCCTCGAACACCTTTTATCGTAAGGCACTTGCCGCCGGCGGACAGGGCATTTCGGTGGCATTCGATCTCGCAACCCATCGCGGTTACGACTCGGACCACCCGCGGGTCAGCGGTGACGTTGGTAAAGCCGGGGTGGCGATTGATTCCATCGAAGACATGAAAGTCTTGTTTGATGGTATCCCACTGGACCAGGTTTCGGTATCGATGACCATGAACGGTGCTGTTTTGCCAGTGCTCGCCGGTTACATCGTGGCGGCCGAGGAGCAGGGCGTCAGCCAGGCGCAGCTGTCGGGCACCATTCAGAACGATATTCTCAAAGAGTTCATGGTGCGCAATACATACATCTATCCCCCGGCAGCGAGCATGAAGATTATCGGGGATATTATTGCCTACTGCTCTGCCAACATGCCGCGCTTTAACACGATCTCCATTTCGGGTTATCACATACAGGAAGCGGGTGCTAACGCGGCGCTCGAACTGGCCTATACCCTGGCGGACGGTAAGGAATATATTCGTACCGCGATTGCCGCCGGACTGGGTATCGACGACTTTGCACCCCGCTTGTCCTTTTTTTGGGGCATCGGGATGAACTTTTATATGGAGATAGCGAAGTTGCGTGCTGCGCGGCTCCTGTGGGCACGTATTGTCAATGAGTTTAACCCCGCCAACCCCAAGAGCTCGATGTTGCGTACCCATAGCCAGACCTCTGGCTGGTCGCTTACAGAACAGGACCCCTATAATAATGTGGTGCGCACTACCATCGAAGCCATGGCGGCAGTATTCGGCGGCACCCAATCACTGCATACCAATGCATTGGATGAGGCCATTGCCTTGCCCAGCGAGTTTGCGGCGCGGGTGGCGCGCAATACGCAGTTGGTGATTCAGGAAGAAACAGGCATTACCCGGGTGGTAGATCCCTGGGGTGGGTCCTACTTCATGGAGAATCTCACACAGGATATGGCCGACAGGGCCTGGGAACTGATCGAAGAGGTTGAAGCAGCTGGCGGTATGGCCAAGGCCATTGAAACAGGCATGCCGAAATTGCGTATCGAAGAAGCGGCAGCGATGAAACAGGCACGCATTGATCGCGGAGAGGACGTGATTGTCGGGGTCAACAAATATCAGATAGATGCGGAAGATGACGTGGACATTCTGGAAATCGACAATGAAGTAGTTCGCCAGGGTCAGCTCGATCGTTTGGCACAGCTGCGGGCAGAGCGCGACGAATCCGCGGTGGAGGCGGTGCTGGAGCAACTTTATCAGAGCGCGGTAAGCGGCGACGGCAACTTGCTCGAACTGGCTGTTGAGGCCACTCGCCTGCGAGCGACGGTGGGCGAAATATCCTTTGCCCTGGAGAGGGAATTCGGACGGTTTAATGCCCAGGCGCAAACGGTGTCGGGGGTCTATGGATCCGCCTTCCAGGAGGATGAGAATTGGCAGGGGATCAGTGACGATATCGACCAATTTGTTGCCAGCCACGGGCGCCGTCCCAGAATGCTGGTGTGTAAAATGGGACAGGATGGCCACGACCGGGGAGCCAAGGTTATCGCGACCGCATTCGCCGATGTCGGATTTGATATCGACCTGTCGCCGATGTTTTCAACGCCTGCCGAGGTGGCGCGGCAGGCGGTCGAAAACGATGTGCATGTGGTCGGGGCCTCCTCGCTTGCTGCCGGGCACAAAACCCTGGTACCGGAGTTGGTGCAGGAACTTCGCAAACAGGGTGCCGACGACATTATAGTCATTGCCGGTGGCGTAATACCCAAACAGGATTATCAGTTCCTGCGTGAGGCCGGTGTCAGCTGTATTTTTGGACCGGGAACACCCATTCCGGTCTGTGCACGTGAAGTGCTGGATGCGGTGAATGCCGCACAAGTTTGAACTGCAATCGCTGCTCGACGGCAATCGTCGGGCATTGGCCAAGGCGATCACTCGTGTTGAGAGTAAGCTCGAACAACACCGGATTGAGGCGGAGTCTATTCTGCAGGCGGCGTTACCGTATACCGGCAACAGCGTCAGGGTTGGAATAAGCGGTCCTCCAGGGGTTGGGAAATCGACGTTTATCGAGGCTTTAGGGCTCAAGTTGATAGAACAGGGTAAGCGCGTCGCAGTGTTGGCGGTAGACCCCAGCTCGCCACTTGCGGGGGGGTCTATTCTGGGTGACAAGACCCGTATGGAGTTGCTCTCCCGCTCTCCCTCTGCCTTTATCAGGCCGTCGCCGGCCGAAGGTGCACTGGGAGGTGTTGCCCAGAAAACCCGGGAGTCGATGCTGCTGTGCGAGGCAGCCGGCTATGACGTGGTACTGGTAGAAACCGTAGGAGTGGGTCAGTCGGAGTTTCTGGTCTCAGGCATGGTCGATTTTTTCATGGTACTTATGCAGCCCGGTGGCGGGGATGAACTGCAGGGGATCAAAAAAGGCATCATTGAGCTGGCCGATGCGCTGGTAATTAACAAGGCCGATGGCGATAGCGAGGCCCTGGCCAATTTGACCCGACAGCAATACACCAGCGCGATGAATCTATTGCGCCACACCAGTTTCTGGACGCCAAGAGTAATGACCTGCTCGGCTTTGCAGGACAGGAATATCGACTCAGTCTGGGGTATGATCGTGGAATATCGCCAGCAGGCGGAGGCAGCGGGAGTGTTTGAGCTCAAGCGCAGCCAGCAAAACCGCGACTGGATGCATCAACTGGTGGATGAAATGCTGCGGTCCAGGCTCGATCGCAACCCCCGTGTGAAAGCGCTGTTGCCCGACCTCGAGCGGCGAGTGGAAGACCGGTCACTGACGCCTTACGCCGCGGCGCAACAAATCGTGGAACGACTCTGACAGCGCCGGACAGGCGAGGGAGCAGATGGCGATGCGTTTTTATCCACTGGATAAAATGATCAACCTGCACGACGACTACGCCCGTGTATTCCGCATTGATAGCCTCAAACTCCTGCTGGTGCAGCGCAACGGCGAGCGCTTTTTAATTGAAGCGAACTGTCCACATCGAGGATATCCTCTGGATCGCGGCTCGATTGCAGACGGGGTCATTGAATGCCCCGGGCATCACTATATTTTCTCTGCGGCCGACGGCCATTTGATTTATGCCAGTGAACAGCCCTGCCGGGCGCTGCGCGTGTTCACGCCGATATACGAGGGCAACGAAATCGGCTTGCTGCTTGAAGATCACGACGAGCGGGGGATGCACTGAGTTTATCCAGAGCGGCAGGCCCGCCAAGGGGACTTGCCTCAGGCACAAACTAGGCTATATTCATTCAGGGCTGCGGCTAGGCGGGCAGCTATTCAGCAATTATAGACGGGGTACCACGATGGGTTTATTCGACTTTTTTAAAGATGCTGGCGACGCGCCGGAAGCGCAGGCCATAACAGAAGAGATTCCTCAGGAAACCCTCGATAGTTTGCGCGAGCAAAATATCGGTCGCAGCCTCGCGGAGCTCGACGTCGACACCGCTGAGGTTCAAGTTGATGTCAGCGGCGAAATCGTCGTTCTCGAAGGCCGTGTCGCTTCCCAGGAGGCTATGGAAAAAACAGTTTTATGCGCCGGTAACCAACACGGTATCGCTCAGGTGGATTGCAGGATTCAGATTGATGAGCCCGAACCTGAGCCCTTGCCCGTGGGCGACGTTGTGGTCCCCAGCAAGGCCGACTCGGCAAGCGCAGACAGCGCCGCCGCGCCAGCTGTGAGCCCCGAAAGCCCATCCACGTTCTATACCGTCCAGTCGGGTGATACACTGGGGAAAATTGCAGCGGCCATGTATGGCAACGCCAGCAAGTACACGGTTATTTTTGAGGCAAACAAGCCGATGCTGACCGACCCGGACAAGATATATCCGGGGCAATCGTTGCGAATTCCACCGCTCTGAGCCGTTTAGCCATTTCCGGTAAGCCATGACTCGTTAGCCATGCCCCCGGAGGTGGCCGGGGTGTAACCCCAGGTTGGCTCTGCCTGACCGAAGCGTTGGCGCCCGCCGAGGGCATTTATTGACAGACTGTGACGGGACCCCCATGGACCCGACCCCTGAGAGGAACACGCCGTGATGACAACACAACCCTTGAAATACCTGGACAAGGCCATGAACGGACTGAGGGACCTCAATCTGGTACCCGAAAAAACCGATGAAGCGCCGATTATCGATCTGATTAACCAGATCTCGGATCTCGACCAGGACAAAACTCTCGCCATCGCGCGAACGCTCAACCAGGCCTCGCTATTTAACGAAGTCGTCAGGGAGCAGATCAGTGGCATGGAGTTGGGAGAGCGTTACGAGGACATCACCAACGCCTTCAACAGCATCCGCGATGATGCGAAATCAATGGTAGAGCAGCTCGATGACGGCAAACTGGATACCTTCGAG
The DNA here is from genome assembly GCA_963840725.1 of uncultured Gammaproteobacteria bacterium. Taxonomy (GTDB): domain Bacteria; phylum Pseudomonadota; class Gammaproteobacteria; order Pseudomonadales; family Halieaceae; genus CAVWDU01. The sequence goes on from CAWIZY010000009.1 coordinate 809,164, forward strand.
CGAGTCGGTAACGTGTGGATGAAAGTCACCCGTGGCGATATTCCGGATCGGTTTGCCAAGATCAAGACGACCTATCTGGATGTTGCGAAGGACTCCAAAGATCAGGTTAATCGCGAGCACGTGATCCTGGAGGCCTACCAGGACTTTCGCGGCGCTCTGAAACAGTCCGAGGTGCTTGCACTGGAGGTCTTGGAGAAGGCTGGCAAGGCGCTGGAGGAGGCCAAGGCGAATCTCCGTCAGTCCATGGAGGCGGTGGAAAACTTTGACGGAGAAGATCTCGCCGAGCGCGCGAAACTCGAGTTGGCCCGGGACGAAAAAATGCGCACCGTTCAGTTTCATGACCGTCGCTACCAGATTGCCAAGGACCTGGCGGACAATCTCACCGTGGGCTATAACTCCTCCGAAGTGATCATGGCGAGATTGCTGCAAACAACCAATGCCAAAGAGCGTGTCTACCAGCAGGCGATCAGTTTTTTTGGCACCAACGAATCAGTGCTCACCGCGCTGTCGGCCTCATTTACCGGGCTGTTTGGGCTGCATGAAAGCACCCAGGCCGTAGAAGCAATGAAAGATGGCATCAGCAAGAGCATGGAAGACCTCGCCGATATAGGCGGCAAGGTTCAGGAAGCTGCATTGAAAACAGGCTACGGACCGACCATCCGGGCTGAATCGGTCCAGAAACTGGTCGATTCGGTGGTGCGATATCAGGAGCGCTCACAGGAGATCATTTCCGAGATGCGCACCCTGAGTACACAGAACGCGCAGCAGATTCGTGAATCCGTCGAGGAGGGAAAGCAGCGGCTTGCGAGGTTGGTCGACGAAGGCAAGGCCTTGCCGCTGGAGTTTCCCGATAGCGCCAACCAGGCCTGATCGGGCGGAGCGGCGCAATCGGTATGACTGAGGCAAACGGAAACTCCGCCACAACGGCCACCGCTAAAGGCCAGCAGCCTCTCGACGACATCATGCTGGCCATGGATGTGGTCGACACCCTGCGGCATCAGCAGGTACTGGTTGAGCGCGAACTGAGCGCGGAGGATCGCGAAGCAAAGATGAAACAGCGCCTCCGGGAGATCTACGCCTCCCAGGGAATCGATGTTTCTGAAGAAATCATAGAGCAGGGCGTGGCCGCGCTGGAGGAGGGTCGGTTCGCCTACGATCCGCCAAAGCCTGGCTTGAACACCCGCCTTGCTGAGCTCTACATAAACCGCGCTGCTTGGGGAAAGCCCCTGTTGCTCGGTTTGGGTGGCTTGACTCTCGCAGCGCTGGCCTATGTGTTTTTAATCAGTGGCCCGGCCAAACGGGCCGAGCAGGCTCTGCCCGGTCAGCTGCAGTCCAGCTATGAACTGCTCGAGGCCCAGGCGCGCGGGGCACAGGCAAAGGAGCGTGCCAGTTCGTTACTCGCTCAGGGTGAATCTGCACTCCAGCGCGATGAGCTCGATCAGGTGGAGTTGGTGCTGGACCGGATGACAGATCTGCGCGAGGAAATAGAACGTGAGTACGATCTGCGCATCGTCGCCAGCCCGGGCCAGCGCAGTGGCGTGTGGCGAATACCCGACGCCAATGATGGCGCCCGAAACTTTTATATCATCGTGGAGGCGGTAGGGGCTTACGGGGCAACCTATGACGTGCCCATTGTCAACGAGGAGGACGGCAAGACCTACAAAGTGCGCCGGTGGGGCTTGAGAGTGGACCAGGATGTATTCGAAAGGGTCGCGGCTGACAAGGCTGATGACGGCATTATTCAGGATAATCGTCTGGGCAGAAAAGAGCGCGGTTATCTGACGCCCAAGTACTCTATACCGACAACAGGGGGGGCGATCACCAGTTGGTGAGCTGACGTCAATGCAAAGTGGAAAACATACCCTGTCGTCTATCGACAAGCACCTGCAGCGTCTCCGCAGTGAAATGCACAAGGTCGATGGTCGCGTAAAAGAGAGCAGCGAGGAACTGGTCGCCCTGCAGAAAGAACAAGCCGATCGGTTTAGGCGGATGGCCGAGATTCGTCTCGACAATGTGATCAGTGGCGAACTGGCGGGCAGTTTGGATGTTGCTGACAAGCACGCCAGCGAAATCATCCGCCAGCGGGGCCAGAAGCTTGCTGCATTGACCCGGCAGATCAAGAGCCATGACAAGAAACAGACACAGCTGGAAATGGAGCGTGAGCAGGCAGCGGCGGAGACCGCTCGGGTGACCGAGCGTCTTGACGCTGCCGAGGCGGCCACGCAGCAGCGACTGGAGGAAGATCCCGCATACACGGCTCAACTCAAGAAAAGCCGAGACGCTGAACTCACCGCAGAGCATGCCATGGAAAAGACTCGCCAGGCTCGCTCGACGCGCGCAGAAAAAGGCGGGCCCTATGAGGGAGACCCGCTATTTAGCTACCTTTGGAAGCGACAGTACGGTACGTCCGGGTACTCGGCGAATGCGCTCACTCGCTGGCTGGACGATTGGGTGGCAGGCATCTGCCACTATGACAGGGCGCGGCCCAATTACGCCAGCCTGCTGGAGATTCCGAAACGTCTCGAAGATCATGCCGAGCGCTTGCGCGGCGTGGCGGATGAGGAATTTATAGCGCTCACAGCAATAGAGGTGAAAGCCGCTGCGGAGGACGGGCTACCGGCTTTGAGAGATACCCTCGCCGAAGCCCAGGCGAAGCAGGACGCTCTCGATGCACAGATCGAGGACGTCGAAAACGACGTCCGTGCGCTGGAACACGAGCGCAGTCGTTTTGCGAGCGGCGAAGATGAGGATTTTCAGCTCGCCATCAGAACGCTGAGAGAAGCACTGGAGCGAGAAAATCTGTTCACTCTGTTCGAATATGCCCGGGCCACCGCAACGTCAGAAGATGACGTTCTGGTTCAGGATATGGATCACGCCCGAGCCAAGCTGCGGGATGCGGGGGATTTTGTGTCCGACCGCAAGCGCGCGCGTGACCGACTCGGCGAGCGGCTCGAAGAACTGGAAAACGTGCGTCGTCAGTTTAAAAAGAAGCGCTACGACAGCGTGCATTCCGAGTTTCGCAACGAAAAAATGCTGAATATGACGCTGGGGCAATTCCTGGCCGGCACTGCCACTGCCAAGGAGTTATGGCGCGCTATCGAACGCGGTCAACGTTACCGGCGAATGCAGGCCAACCCCACATTTGGCACGGCCGGTTTCCGGCGGCGACCAGGTACATGGCACGTTCCCTTCCCCGGCGGCCGCTCCAGGGGAGGTTTCGGGGGCGGTTTTGGCGGCGGTTTCGGTGGTGGCCTGGGCGGCGGTCTTGGCGGCGGTTTGGGCGGCGGTTTGGGCGGTGGTTTGGGCGGCGGGTTTCGCACCGGCGGCGGTTTTTAGCACAAATCCCCAAGCACCTTGCTAGAGGGCGAGGCTGCGCAGGTTTGGGTCGACCGAGCTCTGACGCCACAGTTCGTCGAATAGCTCCAGGTGGCGCTGTGTCGAGGCTCGCGATCGGGGCTCAAAAAAGGCTTCATGGTCGCTGCCACCTGGCTTGTAAAGCACCCCGTCGCGATCTCTGATCACCAGAGTTTCCTGGTTCCACTGAGGGTGCTCCGACAGTCGCTGTATGTGCACCTTGCTGGGAGTGCGTCGGGCAAGTTCCAGCAGGCGATGACCACGGTTGATCAGTGGGCGCGCGTCGGCGACCAGGATGCGCACCCGGGACTGACTGCTGCTTCGCACCAGTGCACTCACCGCAGCGATCAGTGCGGGTTGGTCGAATACCTGGTGGTCCAGCTGCGGGCTTTGTATGCAGAGCTCACGCCTTGCGCTGGTGCACAGCTCGACCGCCAGGCTGTCGAAGGGTTTTGGATAGGTCACCCCGTTGCGGAAACCACCGGGTTCCTCGGTGGTCGCTTTTGTGAGATCCATCATCATGGCCATGTGTGGAATATCAGCCTCATCGAAAATGTCACCGCTGGCGACGAAGCCGGCTTTGCGATAGAAGCCCCCGGCATGGGCCTGAGCATGCAGGTAGAGTCGCGGTAGTCCCAGGCTGCGCCCTCGCGCAATTATCGCATTCAGGACCTGGCGACCGAAATCGCGGCCCCGGTGAACCGGCAGTACCGCCATGCGGCTTATCTTGCCAGTCTCCTGCAGGCGACCGCAGGCCACAGGTACATCGTCCAGAGTGCCGAGGAAGTGGTGAGCATCCTCGTCATTGCCATCCTTTTCGATGGCAGGCGGCACGCCCTGTTCCAAAACAAACACCTGCTCACGGATCGCCTGGAGGGCGGCTTGTCCCTGTGCCCAGTCGACCTCTTCCACCTTTAGTTCATTCGACATGGATGCACCCACACTGCAGTAAATGGTCCAACAATTCGCCGGTCGCCTCGTTGGAACCGGTTGTCGATTCGCCCGGGTCCAGTGACAGCATAGCGCCCTCACAAAGCGGTATAAGAGCAGTTAAGACCGTCTCTGGGAAGCGTTTTAGCTGCCCGTTGGCAAAAACAACAATACCCTCAGCCTCCTGTTGCCACGCAATTCTGGCACCCGGTTGCATGTGAGCGCAACGCGCGTCCTCGTGGCACTGCCGTAACTGCGAGCCCTGCACTTCATCATCTGGCACGTCGCCCAGCCCCTGCTCAGTGATTAACTCCCCGAACCAGTGATTGGTATCCACCTGGTCCAGTGCCCCGAGCAGTTGCGAATGCGCTCTTTGCAGGTCTGCAGGACGAATCTCACCCGCCCTTGACGCGGGTGTGTTGCGAAAGTCTCGGTAAAACTGTTCCGGGTCCAGTTGTTCCAGTACATGGTCCGCCCAGCGGGACACCATGTCGTTAATGCGTGGTGCCCGAAACCCGATTGAGAAGGTCATGCACTCGCCGACCGCGATGCCCCAGTGAGCGACGCCTGGCGGGACATAAAGCATATCCCCGGTGCGCAGCAGGTATTGAGCCGTACAGTCAAAGTCGGCAAGAATGCGCAACTGGTGTCCGCCGCCAGCGGCGTGGAGCTGTCGCAGGCGGCCCGTCTGCCAGCGCCGTTCGCCCTCGCCCTGTAACAGGAAGACATCATAGTTGTCGTAGTGTGGACCTACGCCGCCGCCGTCCACAGCGTAACTGACCATGATGTCGTCCAACCGCCAACGGGGAATAAAACTCACAAGGTCCAGTAGAGCTGAGACCTCCGGTACGTAGCGATCCACCCCTGCACGAGTAAGGTCCACGGTGCATCTCGCTGAAAGTCGGCCTCGGTAAACGGCCCCATGAGCTGACGATATCGAGAGTTAACGGTTTCAATGATACGAGATTCAACGTCACTTTCCATTGCCAGCCCGGCCAGCTCATCTGCGCTCACTCCGGGTGTGAATCCAGGAACAGCGTCGCGTATCAGCAGGTGTTCTCGCTGCCAGTGGCGTCCAAGAAACAGTTCCGGGTCTAACTGTAATTGCTCGCGCTGCATGGCTGACAGGGCTCAGTTGATGGCTTCGGCCTGGGCTGACGCGTTGCCGGTATACGTCGCCGGAGTCAGCTCCAGAAGTTGTTCCTTCGCGGCTTCAGGTAGCTCCAGTTTGACAATAAATTCCCGGATGATCTGCGGTGTCATGGCCTGTCCGCGGGTGACTTCCTTCAGCTTCTCGTAGGGCCGCTCGACCGTAACGGCGCATCACGGTCTGGATCGGCTCGGCCAGCACCTCCCAGCTCGTCCAGGTCTTCGTCCAGACGCCGCTCGATTGAGCTCGAGTTTGCCGATCCCCACCGACAGGATCGATAAGCAATCAGGCGTAGCCGGGCCACGCCCATATTGCGCAGAACGGTGGAGTCGGTGAGGTCACGCTGCCAGCGCTGATATCGGCAGCTTGGCGGCGAGGTGCTCGAGCAGCGCGTTGGCGAGACCCAGGTTTCCTTCGGCATTTTCGAAATCGATGGGGTTGACCTTGTGCGGCATGGTCGACGAGCCGATCTCGCCCGCATTGTTCTCTGCTTGAAGTATCCCAGCGAAATATACCCCCAGACTGTCCCGGCCAAATCGATCAGCACCGTATTGATGCGCGCTATGCCATCAAATAGTTCCGCCATATAGTCGTGCGGTTCGATCTGGGTGGTATAGGGATGCCAGCTGCAGATCCGAGTGGGGTCACAAACGCGCTGGCGAAAGCGGCCAGTCGAAATCGGGCTAGGCGGCCAGATGGGCGTTGTAGTTACCCACGGCGCCGTTGATTTTGCCGATGATACTTGACGCCGGCGATGCGCTCGCACGCGGCGACCAGGCGGACCACCACGTTGGCGATCTCCTTGCCCATGGTGGTGGGGCTGGCGGTCTGGCCGTGGGTGCGGCTAGCATGCGGCACCAGCGGCAAATGCGCAAGAGCAGTCCCGCGGCTTCAGTGATACTGCGTCCAGAGCGGGCAGTAGCATCTGCGTGCGCCGCCGCTTGCAGCATGCAGCGCATGGCCGGGGTTGTTAATGTCCTCTGCTGGTGCAGGCGAAATGCACGAATTCGCTGCGCGCTGCAGCTCGGGGCGTTGTCCGCGAAGTCGTTCCTTGATAAAGTACTCGACCGCCTTCACATCGTGATTGGTGGTCGCCTCGATGTCCTTGATGGCGGGCGTCGGCAACGGAGAACTTGTCCAGCAAGTCCTCGAGCAGCCCGGAGGCCGTCGCAGATAGCGCCGGGACTTCGTCAATCCCGGGCTGGCTGGCGAGGTGTTGCAGCCATTTGATCTCGACCCGCAAGCGGCGCTTGATGAGCCCGTATTCACTGAAGACCTCGCGCAAAGCTGCGGTCTTTTTTCCATAACGACCGTCAATGGGCGAGACCGCACTCAATGCCGTCAGTTCCATGGTCTTCTCCGTGTTGGGGCGCTTAGGATTCTACACCACGCCGAGTCCGCGGGACAGGTTCTGCGACAGGACCAACAGTCGCTTGCGCTGTATGAGTAATTTCCAGCGTTGCCCGCCCAGTTGTCGCCACAGGAATGCCGAACGCACACCTGCGAGCAGCACTGCCCGAATCATGTCGGCGTTCTTCGGGTTCTGCAGATGCTGGGCGCTGCCGGTGACCTTGATGCGAAACCTCTGTTTGCTGAGGGTATCTTCATAGATGCCCGAGATGCTGTGGCAGAGTTCGTTAACGTGGCCAGCAAAATGATCCGCCCGGAAGCTGGCATGCTCCAGGCGCGAACGCACAACGGACATCATGGCCTTGTCGGCAGCAAATTTGCGCTCCAGGTAGAGCATCCCGAAAACGTAGCGGGCGATATCCCGCTGCTCGGCCTGCTGCTGGTTGGCGAGCAGACTACTGAGGTTGTGCAGACCCAGCTTGACGCCGGCAATGCCGCTGAAGACCGCCTCGGCACTGTCGGGCTCGAAGACAAACAGGCTGTGGATCGTGGGCTCAAGGAACTCCAGCGGGTAACTTCCCGTGCGCGAGATCTGGTCCACCAGGCGAGCAGCTTGTGCGACTCCTGCCAGTGCAATCACCTGTTGTTCAATGGCTGAGAAGCCCGCCGTGTTGCTCATCTAAAATGCCCGCTCGATAACTGCGCCGCCCAAACATTCGTCACCGAGGTAAAACACGACTGACTGCCCGGGTGTCGCAGCTCGTTGCGGCTGTGCAAAATCGACTCGCAAGCCATCCTCGGCTGCGATCACAGTGCAAACCTGATCGGTTTGTCGGTAGCGAATCTTCGCCTTACAGTGCAGTGGCAGCGGGGGACTGCTGCCCGCGACCCAGAAAGGCTGCCCCGTCTCCAGGGACGGATGGAACAGGGCTGCATTATCATTACCCTGAACCACCAGCAGTACGTTATCTTCGAGGTTCTTACCGGCAACATACCAGGGGGCCTCATCGTGGCCAGCCCGCCCGCCAATTCCCAGGCCCTGGCGCTGCCCCATGGTGTGATACATCAGGCCCTGATGCCGGCCGAGATACTCGCCGTCCAGGCTGCGTATTTCCCCGGGCTGAGCCGGCAAGTACTGTTGCAGAAAATCGCGGAACCGGCGCTCACCGATAAAGCAGATCCCTGTTGAGTCCTTTTTGTCGTGAGTGATCAATCCCCGCGCCTCGGCAATGCGGCGAACTTCGGTTTTTTCCAGGTGGCCGATTGGGAACAGTGTGCGCCTTAGTTCACCATGCCCCACTGCGTGGAGAAAGTAACTCTGGTCCTTACTGCTGTCTGCACCTTTGAGCAGGGACGTGGGCTCTTGATCACCTCGACGGGTGTAATGGCCCGTGGCGATGAGGTCGGCACCCAGCACGGTGGCGTAATCCAGGAACGCCTTGAATTTGATTTCCCGGTTGCAGAGGATGTCGGGATTTGGGGTGCGGCCGGCCCGGTATTCGGCCAGAAAGTGTTCAAAGACATGGTCCCAGTACTCGGCGGCAAAATTGGCACCATGTAAGACAATCCCTAACCGGTCGGCGACTGACTGGGCATCCGCATAGTCTTCCTTCGCGGTGCAGTACTCAGTGCCGTCGTCTTCGTCCCAGTTCTTCATGAACAGGCCTTCGACCTGATAACCCTGTTCTAGCAGCAACAGCGCCGACACTGACGAGTCCACGCCACCCGACATGCCGACAATCACCTTTTTTGCGGTACTAGAATTCATGATTCGTCTATGAGGCTGAGTGGGTAACAGACGCCCAGCCGATGCTTTTCGATCGCAGCCAGCACCAGTGGGCTGCGCATTCTAGCAGACTCAGCGACAATTTCACTGTACTCGAGCCAGACCGGGCGCAGGATATCCGCGTCCAGATCGGCATCGGCGAGTTCCTGCAACGGGCTTGCCAGAAAAGTCGTGCGGCAATAGGTCGTGCGAGTGCCGGGTGCCGTGTAGAGCGCTATTCCCAGCACCCCCACCAACTCTACTTGCCAGCGGGTCTCTTCCAGGGTTTCTCGCAGAGCTGCCTGCTGCAGTGTTTCATGCTGTTCGAGATGCCCTGCAGGCTGATTAAGCACCAGAGCGCCCGTGTGTTTATCGCGCTCCTCAACCAGAAGGTAGCGCCCCTGCAGGGGAACGACGGTCGCTACCGTTACTCTGGGCATCCAAGCTGTCATCGGCGTCTCCCCCGGGTGGTGCGCTCCCTGCTATTGATCCTTACCCGGCGTGTCTCGCCAGGCGCCAGTTCATCGAGACCCCAGTCTCCGACCCGCAAGCGTACCAGCCGCAGGGTGGGAAAGCCCACTGCCGCGGTCATCCGCCTCACTTGACGGTTACGGCCTTCGCGCAACGACAGTTCCAGCCAACTGTCTGGGATGTGGCGCCGTTCTCTCACAGGGGGGTCGCGGGGCCACAAGCCAGCGGGCGGCTGGACCAACCTGGCCTTGGCGGGCCGAGAGGGACCGTCGCTAAGTTCCACCCCGTTGGCCAGCCACGCCAGGGCAGCGCGATCTATTTGACCTTCTACCTGGACCAGATAGGTTTTCCACAGTTTATGGCGCGGATTAGCGATCTGTTGCTGCAAAATCCCGTCATCGGTCAGCAACAACAAGCCCTCTGAGTCGTAGTCCAGCCGGCCCGCGACCCGATACCCGGGCGCGTCGAGAAAATCAGCCAGGGTCGCTCGACCCGATGGGTCGGTGAATTGGCTCAGTACTCGGAAAGGTTTGTTCAACAGAATTAATTCAGCCATGCCGAGAGTCTAAACGCCCGCCGCCCCTTTGTCCGCTGGCTACCGATCACGACCCTGGCGGGGAGCGATCTCCACAGCACACTAGCCGGACTCATGGTATACTGCGCGCGCCTAAATGTGGGCAGGTGCTGCACAGTACCTGTACCTGTAAACCGATTAATAGCAACGGAGTTATACCATGGGCTACAAACATATCCAGATTCCCGCAGAGGGAAGCAAGATCACGGTCAATGATGATCACAGCCTGAACGTTCCAAATAATCCTGTCATTCCCTACATCGAGGGCGATGGCATTGGTGTGGATATCAGTCCGGTTATGATCGACGTGGTCAACGCCGCAGTTGAAAAGGCCTACGGTGGTGAACGCAAGATATCCTGGATGGAAATATTTACCGGTGAGAAAGCGGCGGAGCTTTACGACGGTGACTGGTTCCCCGAGGAGACGCTGGATGCGATCCGCGAGTACGCTGTTGCTATCAAGGGCCCATTGACCACCCCTGTTGGCGGTGGATTCCGGTCCTTGAACGTCGCACTGCGCCAGGAAATGGACCTGTATACCTGTTTGCGTCCGGTGCGCTGGTTTGAGGGCGTCCCCTCCCCAGTCAAAGACCCCGGCGCCTGTAACATGGTGATTTTCAGAGAGAATTCAGAGGACATTTACGCCGGCATTGAGTACCAGGCCGGCACTGAGGAAGCGCAGAAAGTCGTCGATTTCATTATCAACGAGATGGGAGCCACCAAAATCCGTTTCCCGCAGAACGTGGGTATTGGCATCAAGCCAGTGTCGGAAGAGGGCACGAAACGGCTGGTACGCAAGGCGATACAGTACGCCATCGATCAAGACCTGCCCTCCGTGACCCTGGTGCATAAAGGTAACATCATGAAGTTCACGGAAGGCGCTTTCCGGGATTGGGGCTATGAACTGGCCCAGGAAGAGTTCGGCGGCCAACTACTTGACGGTGGCCCATGGGTGTCGGTCAAGAACCCCAATAGCGGCAAGGAGATTGTCATCAAGGATGTGATTGCCGACGCCATGCTGCAGCAGATCCTTACCCGTCCGTCCGAGTACAGCGTGGTCGCAACCCTGAACCTGAACGGCGACTACCTGTCTGACGCCCTGGCAGCCCAGGTTGGAGGGATTGGTATTGCGCCAGGTGCCAACCTGTCTGACACGATTGCGCTGTTCGAAGCCACCCACGGCACTGCACCCAAGTACGCCGGCCAGGACAAGGTTAACCCCGGATCACTGATCCTGTCTGCAGAGATGATGCTGCGCCACATGGGCTGGAATGAAGCCGCCGACCTGATCATCGATGGCATGAACGGGGCGATACAGGCACGCACTGTCACCTATGATTTTGAGCGCCAGATGGACGACGCAACACTCGTCAGCTGTTCAGAGTTTGGTCAGGCCATTATCGCCAAGATGTAGCTGCAAGGGACCTGCTGACCCACGGGTCGGCAGGTCCTTGCCTCCGGCGCCTTCAGCTCCACTGTCTCCGATCCATTATTGTGCTGCCTATCCCCCGGTGCCGCTAATCTAAACACAAGCTTACCCACCACCTCAGCCACCAGCGTTGTCAATGACCCACGAAACAGCCTGCGGACCATGGACTTGTTCAATCGCTGTGCCTAGACTGAACGGGGCGAGACCTCGACGAGACGTTCCGAGAGATGCCATTCCAGCAGCGGAGGTAAGGACCTTGCGAATCATTGAAATCACCGAGCCTGGTGGTCCCGAAGCACTGCAACCCGGTGAGCGAGAACGGCCACAGCCTGGGCCGGGCGAGATACTGATCAAAGTGGCCGCTGCCGGCGTTAACCGGCCCGATATTGCCCAGCGCAAAGGCCTCTATCCTGCACCCCCGGGGGCCTCGGATATTCCCGGCCTGGAAGTCGCTGGGACCATCGCCGGGCTGGGTGCGAAGGTCAGTGACCTGGAACTGGGTCAGAGTGTCTGTGCCTTGACCAATGGCGGGGGCTATGCCGAGTATGTGACGGCCCCGGCCAGCCAGTGCCTGTCAATACCCGCTGGCCTTGAGCCGCTGCAGGCCGCTGCCTTGCCCGAAACCTTCTTCACGGTCTGGACTAACGTCTTCATGCGCGCTGGCCTGCAGGCGGGCGAGACCTTTCTGGTGCACGGCGGCAGCTCCGGCATTGGCGTTGCCGCCATTCAGATGGCCAGGGCGATGGGGGCACGGGTTTTCGCCACGGCCGGCTCAGAGGCGAAATGTGCCGCCTGCCGTGAGCTCGGTGCCGAGGTGGCGGTCAACTATCGTGAACAGGACTTCGTTGAGGTCTTGCAGGCGGCGACGGACGGCGAGGGCGTCGATGTCATTCTCGATATGGTGGGCGGGGATTACGTCGGCCGAAACCTCCGACTGGCCGCCCTGGACGGTCGGGTGGTCAACATCGCCTTCCAGGCCGGCTTCGAGGCGACTGTCAACTTTGTGCCGCTACTCACTAAACGCCTGACCCTGACCGGATCAACGCTGCGGCCCCAAAGCGAGGCGGCAAAAGCGGCTATTGCCGACGGCCTGCGGGAACACATCTGGCCACTGGTCGCGTCCGGGGCGATCCAGCCGGTGATCTACCAGAGTTTTCCCCTGGCTGAGGCAGCTGATGCTCACCGCTTGATGGAAAGCAGCGAGCATATCGGCAAAATTGTGCTGTTAGTGGCAGACTGAGATGAAATTTAGCGGCGGTCTGCAGGAAATCGGATCCGGAAGCTACGCCTATCTTCAGCCTGACGGGTCCTGGGGTTGGAGTAACGCCGGACTCATAGTGAGTGATGGCGATTCGCTATTGGTCGATACCCTGTTCGATGAACAGCTGACCGGGACAATGCTGGCCAGCATGAAAGCCGCCACCGGCATCGGCGGCGATGAAATTACCACCCTGGTGAATACCCACGCAAACGGCGACCATACCTTCGGCAATTCCCTGGTAGGCCATGCGGAGATTATCGCCTCGGCTGCCGCCGCTGAGGAGATCAGCGAGTTGCCACCCCAGGCCCTGGCAGAGATGATCCGTGCCACCGACGAGAAAAGCCCCCTCGGGTCTTACCTACGGCAGTGTTTTGGCGCTTTCAATTTGGCCGGTGTAACCCTCGTAGCGCCCAACAGAACGTTTACAGGCACGCTGGATCTGCAGGTGGGCGACAAGGCGGTGCAGCTGATTGAGGTGGGTCCTGCCCACACCCGGGGCGACGTGCTGGCCTATTGCCCGGCAGATCGAACAGTCTTTACCGGTGATATTCTGTTCATCGACGGTACCCCGGTCATGTGGGCCGGCCCGGTCGCTAACTGGATAGCGGCCTGCGATCTGATTATGGCCCTGGACGTCGACGTTATCGTTCCGGGCCATGGCCCCCTCACTGACAAAGCTGGAGCAGGCCGGGTGCGGGACTATCTCGGTTACATCAACCACGAGGTTCGCAAGCGCTACGATGATGGCATGTCGATCGAGGAAGCGGCCTTCGATATTGCCCTGGGTGATTATGCCAACTGGCTGGATTCCGAGCGTATCGCGGTCAACGTCGACACCCTGTATCGAGAGTATTCGGGCTCCACTGAGCCCCCGGACGTCATGCAGTTATTCGGTCTGATGGCGAGACTGGACCGCGACCGTCGGCATTGAGATTATTTGCCGTATGCCCCCCGCGTAACGGCCACAGGAGTCTGTAAGATCATGGAACAACGTATTGCTGAAAACCTGCCCGACTGGATCACAGACCATCTGCAGCGTTACCTGGCGTCGGACGGCGCAGACGGACACTACTGGGACGCGTCGATAGGGGGCGGGGCTGGTATGGTGCCGACCCTGCTGCTAACAACCCGGGGACGTAAGTCAGGCAAAGTCCTGACCCTGCCGCTGATCTATGGCAGGGCCGGTGATGGCTACTGTGTGATTGCGTCAAAGGGTGGCGCGCCGGCACACCCCGCCTGGTTTCTCAACCTTGAGGCGGAGCCTGAGGTACATGTGCAGGTCGGTGCTACGAAGTTTATGGCCAGAGCACGACAGGCGGAAGGGGAAGAGAGGGAGGCATTGTGGGCGCAGATGGTCGCCATTTACGGGCCGTACACAGACTACCAGGCCGCCACCGAGCGTCGCATTCCGGTTGTCGTAATGGACCCGGTTGAGTGAATTGTGGCAGACGAAGCCCGGAGCCGCGGGCCGCTGATCATTCCCCCACTATACGACAAATCGATCGTGCTGAGGAGAGTGCCAGAGGCCTCTTGAAATCCCTTATAATGTATCCATATCCAGTAGTTGGCAGTAACGAACCGAGATGAATGGCGTGAGATACATCCAACAAGGCAACGGCTGGCGTATGTCAGAAGAGGACGAGGGCGAATCCGGAGGAGGGTTGGCACTCCAGGAGTCCAAGCCTGAACTCAAGCGGCCGCCACTTTTTAAAGTCGTGTTGCTCAATGATGACTACACCCCCATGGAGTTTGTAGTCGAGGTGCTAGAAAGCTTCTTCAGGATGAACCGGGAGCAGGCGACCCATGTGATGTTGACAGTACACACACAGGGCAAGGGGGTATGCGGCATATTTACCCGCGATATCGCTGAGACCAAGGCGGCTCAAGTGAACCAATACGCACGCGAAAACGAACATCCCCTGCTTTGCGAAATCGAAGCTTCTGAGGGGTAAGAAAGAATTGGGCCCGAGGGCACCACTGTAGCCAGTGACGCCCCGCAGCGGTCCGTGACCAAACCCGGGAGCACGGTATGTTAAGTAAAGATCTGGAACAGACTCTGAACGACGCCTTTCGCGCGGCCAGAGAAAAACGTCATGAGTTCATGACCGTCGAGCACCTGCTACTGGCCCTGCTGGATAATAACGAGGCTATCCAGGTGCTCAAAGCCTGCGGGGCTGACCTCGGCGGCCTGCGCGGTGATTTAGTGGAATTCGTGGATGCCACGACGCCGCTGATTTCCGAACAGGATCAGGACCGCGAAACCCAACCGACTCTCGGTTTTCAGCGGGTCCTGCAGCGGGCCGTTTTTCACGTCCAGTCTTCTGGCAAAAGCGAAGTGACCGGGGCCAATGTGCTGGTGGCGATATTCAGTGAACAGGAGAGCCAGGCGGTATTTTTCCTGAAGACACAGAATGTGGCGCGCCTCGATGTGGTCAACTACATCACTCATGGAATATCCAAGGTGGGCAATGACGGCGAGTCAGCGGAATCTGATGGCGCTGCTGCAGAAGAGGAGCTGGCGCCGGAGGGCGAGGGCAACCCTCTGGACACTTTTGCTACCAATCTTAATGAAGAGGCAATCGCGGGCAGGATTGATCCGCTTATCGGACGCCAGGCGGAAGTAGAGCGGGTTATCCCAGATACTCGCCCGTCGCCGCAAAAACAATCCGTTGCTGGTCGGTGAATCAGGCGTGGGTAAAACGGCCATCGCGGAAGGCCTGGCCAAGCTGATTGTCGACGGCGAGGTGCCTGAAATGCTGCAAAGGCAGCGTGATCTATTCGCTGGATCTGGGCTCGCTGCTGGCGGGCACGAAATATCGCGGAGACTTTGAAAAACGCTTCAAGGCGCTACTGGCTGAACTGAAAAGACGCGACAAGGATCGATTCTGTTCATCGATGAAATCCACACGATTATCGGTGCGGGCGCTGCATCCGGTGGCGTCATGGACGCAAGCAACCTTCTCAAGCCACTGCTGACCTCCGGCAAACTGCGTTGCATCGGCTCGACGACCTTATCAGGAATACCGGGGCATTTTCGACAAGGACAGGGCCCTGAGCCGACGCTTCCAGAAAATTGATGTCGGCGAGCCCAGCCCGGAAGAGACCTACAAAATACTGAAGGGACTCAAGTCCCGATTTGAGGAGCATCACGGGCTGCGTTATACCGACCGCGCGCTTCGCGTCGCCACCGAGCTGTCTGCCCGCTACATAACGACCGTTTCTGCCTGATAAGGCGATTGATGTTATCGACGAAGCCGGTGCCTACCAGCAGCTGCAGCCGCCCTCAAAGCGCAAAAAACTGTTGGGCGTCACCGACATTGAAACCGTGGTCGCCAAGATCGCGCGCATCCCACCGAAATCGGTAAGTAGTGACGACAAGGAAACCCTCGAGAAGCTGGAATCCAATCTGAAAATGGTCGTGTTTGGTCAGGATGGCGCGATAAGTAGCCTGGCAACCTCCATTAAACTGGCCCGGGCTGGACTCAAATCCGGTGATAAACCGATCGGCTCGTTTCTGCTGTCCGGTCCCACGGGTGTCGGCAAAACGGAACTGACCCGTCAGCTGGCCATTCAGCTGGGTCTTGAACTGATCCGTTTCGACATGTCGGAGTACATGGAGCGTCATACGGTCTCGCGCCTGATTGGTGCGCCACCCGGCTACGTCGGGTTTTGACCAGGGTGGATTGTTAACTGACGCGGTCAGTAAGCACCCGCATTCGGTCGTCTTGCTGGATGAAATCGAAAAAGCGCATCCCGAGGTGTTCAATCTTTTGTTGCAGGTGATGGATCACGGCACGCTGACCGACAACAATGGCCGTCAGGCAGACTTCCGCAACGTGATACTGATAATGACCACCAATGCCGGCGCCGAGAGTATCAGCCGTCGGACTATTGGTTTTACGCTGCAGGATCACAGTACCGATGGCATGGAGGCGATTAACCGGATGTTTACCCCGGAGTTCCGCAACCGACTGGACAGTGTCGTGCAGTTCCAGCCCCTGGGTGAGGACGTGATCATCACTGTCGTAGACAAGTTCCTGACCGAATTACAGGGCCAGCTGGACGAGAAGCGGGTGACCTTGGACGTGGATGAGGACGCCAGGTTGTGGCTGGTAGAAAAAGGCTACGATCAGTATATGGGCGCCCGGCCGATGGAGCGGGTTATTCAAGAGCATATCAAGAAGCCACTGGCGGAAATGGTGTTGTTCGGGCCACTGGCCCGATCGGGCGGCACCGCCCTGGTGCGTCACAATAAAGCGGAGGACAAGCTGGAAGTGACCGTCGAAGAGACTGAAGCTGAACTCGAAGAGAGTTGATACCGATACCCGCCCCACTGATTAGCGGTGGGTAGCGGGTGAGTGCGGAGGGTCATCTACCTTTCGCGGTAAGTGATCCTGCCTTTGGTGAGGTCGTAAGGTGTCAACTCAACCCGGACCTTATCGCCGGTCAAAATACGGATGTAGTTCTTCCTCATTTTTCCTGAGATATGCGCGGTCACAACGTGGCCGTTCTCTAACTCTACCCGGAAGGTAGTGTTGGGCAGCGTGTCGATTACTTCGCCTTCCATTTCTATCTGGTCTTCTTTTGCCATATGGCACTATTCCTCGGGAAAAATCTGGGCGAAGTTTGCCTGAATCTCGCGCCTGGCGCCACCCTCGCGCCACCTTAGTGACAAGAACAATTCACACTAATGTCAGCTGTGTGCGAGGATAGACGCAAAAAGGCGGGCCTTGACGAGGGGTTTAGCGCTTATTGGGCTACGACGCCTGCAGATCAGGACTCCAGCGTGCTCCACTGGTTGTCGGAAAACACCTCGAGTGGTCGATAATCGGCCTTGTAGGACATTTTTTGACACTGCTTGATCCAGTACCCCAGGTAAACATAGTCCAGTCGCTGTTCCAGCGCGCGACTGACTTGCCACATGATGACATAACGACCCAGGCTGCGCCGGGTCTCCTGCGGGTCAAAAAAAGTGTAGATGGCGGACAAACCGTCCAGCAGTTCATCCACGACCGCAACCGCGACCAACTTGCCTCCGGCGTGAAAGCGGTAGTAGCGCGTACATGACCACGCATCGTTGAGAAAAGACTCATACTGTTCCCGATCGGGCGGGTACATATCACCGTCGGCATGGCGTTGTTCAATGTAGCGGTGATAGAGACGGTAGGCGGCATCGTCGCGGATACTGCGAGTCTGCTCCACCAGCAAATCCTCGTTGCGTGCCAGAACCCGGCGCTGACTCCGACTGGGTTTAAAATTTGCCACTGGTATGCGGGCAGGCAGACAGGCATCGCAATGCTGACAGTGAGGGCGGTAGACGTGATTGCCGCTGCGCCGAAACCCCAGCAGCGAGAGTTTACTGTATAGTTTTTGATCGATCTTGTGCCGCGGGTCGACGAACAGGGTGGTCGCCTCCCTATCTTCGAGATAGCTGCAACTGTGAGGGTAGGTCGTATAGACCTTGAGATCACGCAGGGACGATGTCACAAAAGATCTCCACAGGATTCTGGCAGTGTCCAGATACCGGGATCAATAGTCATGCCCGTAGTTTGATCAAGCCGGTCTTCGAAGTCCAGCCTACGTACATTTTTTGCCCCCATCGAATTCATATGGTCACTCTCGACCTGGCAATCTATCAGCCGGATACCGCCCCGGCGCGCGATGGAGACCAGCGCGACCAGCGCGATCTTGGAGGCATTATCTAGGCGCGAGAACATCGATTCCCCAAAAAACGCGCCGCCTATCGCCACCCCGTACAGGCCGCCGACCAGTGCTCCCGATGCATCGAGTATCTCGATGGAGTGTGCATGCCCCAGTCGATGCAGATTGCTGTAGGCGTCCAGCATGGCCGCACCAATCCAGGTACCACTGCTGCCGTCCCGGGGCGCCGCACAGGCCTGCATGACGGCGGTAAAACGGCTGTCCACTGCGAGGGAAAAATCGCTGCGACGCAGACTCTTGCGCAAGCTACGGGAAACGCGAAGTTCCTCGGGTAGCAGCACCGAGCGCGGATCCGGCGTCCACCACATGATCGGTTGTGGAGCCTCGTACCAGGGGAAGATCCCGCGGCTATAGGCCTGTAGCAGTCGTTCTGCGCTCAGGTCACCGCCGACCGCAAGAAGTCCGTTGGGTTCGTGCAATGCCTCGCTCGTGGGCGGGAACTCGCTGTTTAGTGGCATCGAGCCGATGAAGGCAGTCCGGCTGTGGTTCCAGCGCTTGAGTTGTTGCTGTTCACGCCGGTTTACCTGCCTCCAGGTTGTCGAGATACTTTTCTGCGTCCAGCGCTGCCATGCAGCCGAATCCGGCTGAGGTGACGGCCTGGCGGTAAATATGATCCCCCACATCTCCCGCGGCAAACACGCCGGGAACACTGGTCGCGGTGGCGTCCCCTTCGGTACCGCTTTTGATCACTATGTAACCCTCGCGCATAGCGAGTTGGCCGCTAAAAATATCGGTGTTGGGCTTGTGGCCGATGGCAATAAATACGCCCGCCAGGTCAAGTTCTGTTGTAGCCGCGTCAGCGACCGCCTGCACCCGGATGCCGGTAACACCGCTGGCATCGCCAAGCACTTCATCGAGCGTATGATTCCAGAGTATACGTACCTTGCCCTCCCGCTCCCGGGCAAACAGTCTGTCCTGCAGTACTTTTTCTGCCCGCAATGTGTCGCGGCGGTGCACCAGTACAACCTCTGAGGCGATATTGGCCAGATATAACGCCTCCTCGACCGCGGTATTACCGCCTCCGATGACGGCTACTTTCTGGCCGCGATAGAAAAATCCGTCGCAGGTAGCGCAAGCGCTGACGCCTTTGCCCATAAAGGCCGTCTCGCTAGCGAGCCCCAGATATTGGGCAGAAGCGCCGGTGGCGATGATGAGGGCATCACAGGTAAAGGCATTGCTGCCCTGCAGGCGCATCGGCCGCGAGTTGAGGTCGACTTCCTCGATGTGATCGAAGATGATCCGGGTGTCAAAACGTTCGGCATGGGCCTGCATTTCCTGCATCAGGGCCGGGCCCTGGAGGTCCGCTGGGCCTCCGGGCCAGTTTTCTACCTCGGTGGTTGTGGTAAGCTGGCCGCCTTGTTGAATGCCAGTGATCAGGACCGGGTTCAAGTTGGCGCGGGCCGCATAAACCGCCGCCGTGTAACCTGCCGGGCCCGAGCCCAAAATGATTAATGGATAGTGTTGCGCTGCGCTCATGAAAGGGTTTCCTTGCAATAGAATCGTTAAGGACCAGAGAAACAACCCTGGGTTGCGCTTGATCGTCGAACATACTGTATCAGCGCCAGCGATAGCAAGTGGCTGCTGGCATCTGCGGTGCGCGGTTTAGACCATGCCACCGACCAGCCATGCCACGATTTCTTTGTCTCTGGGGGCGAGTCGCCACGCTTTAAAGGTCGGCTTGCACTAAAAGAATTCACGAAAGATGAGAAATACTTTACATAAGCACCATAACTCTTTGAAATAAATAAATAAACCGTTCACAATTGAAGCCTCAGACCATTTCAGGCGAAGTCCCTGAAGCAGCCTTGCCGAGGGAGATTTTTCAGGCATGACGGAGATGACCAAAACGGATAGCTTCCTGGGCCCACGGTTGCGAGAGGGCGCCTTTATCGGCGTCAGCGCGATCTGTCTCTATATGCTGCTGGCGTTAATGACTTATAGTCCGGGCGACCCCGGCTGGTCGGCATCGGGCACGGGTAGCGAGATCGCCAATGGCGGCGGGCCAACGGGCGCCTGGCTGGCAGATGTCTTCTTTTCGCTGGTGGGCTTTGCCGCCTACCTGGTGCCATTGCTGCTGGCTTACCGCGCCGTGATTATTTTAGTCGAGCGCCATCAGGGGCGGCCATTTGACTGGACCACTTTCGCGATTCGGGCTCTCGGTCTGGTGCTGGTCATGATGGCAGGAACAGCCATCACCGCCATGAACGATACGGGCCACTCTGGACTGCCGCAGGGTGCGGGAGGTATTCTCGGCCAGGCAATTGGTGGGGCCTTCAACACCGCTTTCAGCGCTATCGGTAGTCGTCTCATATTACTCGCGGTGTTTCTTTTCGGTATTACCATTTTTACTGATCTGAGCTGGCTGAATTTGATGGACCGCCTCGGCGCTATGGTGATGCAGGGCTGGCAGCGGGGCAGGGACTGGTGGCTCAATTATCGAGAGAACCGCCTGGAACGCCGGGAAAGAGAGCGGGAAAAGGAAGCCCGCAAAGTGGTGATCGAGGAGCACGTTGAAAAGACCAAAAAACGCAAGCCGCCCAAGATCAGGCCACTGAATACACAACCCGAGCTCAGCGAGCGGGTTGAAAAGGAACGCCAGCAACCCCTGTTTGATGTGCCGGTCAGTGGTGAACTGCCCCATCTGCAACTGCTGGACGCGGCCGTTCATGACCCCAGCCGCGGCTACTCTGAAGACGCGCTCGACGCTCTGTCTAAGCTGCTGGAGCTAAAGCTCGCGGATTTCGGTATCTCCGCCGAGGTGGTTGCAGTGCTGCCCGGGCCGGTCATTACCCGTTTTGAGATCCAGCCGGCAGCCGGGGTCAAGGTGTCGCGGATCTCCAATCTGGCGAAAGACCTGGCACGCTCTCTCGCAGTGATCAGCGTGCGTGTCGTCGAGGTGATACCCGGAAAGTCCTTCGTCGGTATTGAGATTCCTAATGAAGACAGGGAAGTCGTCAATTTCCGGGAGGTTCTCTCTTCCCAGGCGTTCGATCAAGCCAAGTCGCCCCTGACATTGGCACTGGGGCATGATATTGCTGGCCATCCGGTGGTCGCAGACCTTGCCAAGATGCCCCACCTGCTGGTGGCAGGGACCACGGGCTCGGGTAAGTCAGTGGGCGTCAACTGCATGCTGATCAGTCTTATCTACAAATCTACACCAGCGGAAGTGAGGCTGATCCTGGTAGATCCGAAGATGCTCGAGCTGTCTGTTTACGATGGCATTCCGCATCTGCTGACGCCAGTCATTACCGATATGAAGGATGCAGCAAACGGTTTGCGCTGGTGTGTCGCCGAGATGGAGCGTCGTTACAAACTGATGGCTGCGCTGGGCGTGCGCAATCTCGCGGGGTACAACCGCAAAGTCCTCGACGCGGAAAAATCCGGCAACCCGATTCCCGACCCCTTGTGGACACCCGACCCTATTTATGCCGAAACCGACGAGCAGCAGACCGCTCCCAGTTTGGAAAAGCTGCCGGCCATTGTGGTGGTGATAGACGAGTTTGCCGACATGATGATGATTGTGGGTAAGAAGGTCGAGGAACTGATTGCGCGTATCGCTCAAAAAGCGCGAGCGGCTGGTATTCATCTGATACTGGCAACTCAGCGCCCCTCGGTTGACGTGATCACGGGGTTGATCAAAGCTAATGTGCCGACCCGTATTGCGTTTCAGGTGTCATCAAAAATTGACTCCAGAACGATATTGGATCAGGGAGGAGCAGAGCAACTACTTGGTCACGGCGACATGCTCTATTTACCGCCGGGCAGCGGGGTACCCAATCGGGTGCACGGCGCTTTTTGCTCGGATGATGAAGTGCACCGGGTCGTTGCGGACTGGAAAAAGCGCTCACGTCCAGCCTACATCGAGGGCTTGCTGGACGAGGGTAGTGGAACCCCTGTCACCGCTGGAGAACTCAGAGCCGAATCGACTGACGAATCCGATGAGAGTGACGCCCTCTACGACGAGGCCGTGCACTACGTGACCCAAAGTCGCCGCGCCTCTATTTCCAGTGTTCAGCGCAAATTGCGTATTGGCTACAACCGTGCCGCGCGTCTTATCGAGGCGATGGAAGCCGCAGGTGTGGTCTCTGAGATGAGCAGCAATGGTCAACGTGAAGTACTGGCACCTCCGCCGGTAGGAGATTGAGATTGAATGCCCTGAACCGACAAACCGTTACGGTAGTGCTATGGATGGTGGCGGTGCTGGCTGCGGCCTCTGCTGTGGCTGAACCGGCCGATGCGCTGATCGCCCGCCTGCAGCAATTTGATCGACTGCAGGGCCGCTTCGAGCAGCGCCAGTTCGATGCAAACGACAGACTGCTGGCGCAATCTGGCGGCACCTTCAAATTATTGCGCCCAGGCTATTTCGCCTGGGATATCAATCGCCCCGACAGCCAGTTGATCATCGCAGATCCCAGCTATATCTGGCATCTTGATCGCGATCTCGAAACCGTTACCCGACGGCCGGTTGCCGGTAACCGACAGGCGTCCCCGCTACAAGTGCTCGGGGGCGATGCCGCCGCATTGCGGGAACAGTTTGAGGTTAAGCAAGAGGGGCCCGAGCGGTTTGTTCTTACGCCCCGGGGCGATAATCCCGATTTCAGACGTCTGACAGTCCGGCTGTCAGCGGATGGCATCGAGTCAATGGAGATACGTGACCGACTCGACCAGCGAATCGAGATTACTTTAGCTGAACTTGACCATGAGACCGAACTGACTGCCGTAGACTTTGCCTTTACGCCGCCCCCGCAGGCCGATTTGTTCTATTACGATGAGTAAAGATACCGGTGAGGGGCAGGGCAGTCAGCCCAATCTTTTTCACGACCCCGTTCAGGACCCGGCGCCGGTGGCTGCCGATGTTACTGTCGATGCCGATCTGCAGGGCGCGACTAAGGGCTATCAGCCCCTCGCCGCGCGGCTTCGTCCTGCCGATTTGTCCGAGTTTGCGGGTCAGGCGCACCTGTTGGGCACTGGTAAACCCCTGCGACAGGCAATCGCCAGTGCCCAGCTGCACTCGATGATCCTCTGGGGGCCGCCCGGGACCGGCAAAACCACCCTTGCCCGGATAGTCGCTCAAGCGGGCAGGGCGGACTTCCTGCAGTTATCGGCGGTACTCGCAGGGGTAAAAGATATTCGCGACGCGCTGACCCGGGCCCGAGCAAACAAGCGCAAGCAGCGAGATACCGTGTTATTCGTTGATGAGGTTCACCGATTCAATAAATCCCAGCAGGACGCCTTCTTGCCTCAGGTGGAAGATGGCACGGTGATTTTTATCGGCGCCACCACCGAGAACCCGTCTTTCGAACTGAATAACGCCTTGCTCTCGCGTGCCAGAGTCTACAAGCTGCGATCACTCACTACAGGGGAAATCCTGACTGTGCTGCGCCGTGGCATCGCCGGCCTGGACAGCCACACGGAGGTTGCAGAAGGTGCCCTTGAATTGATCGCCGCTCAGTCGGACGGCGATGCGCGTACGGCACTCAACCTATTGGAAATAGCGGCCGATCTCGCCGATAACGGGGTCATTGCCCAGGCCACGCTGGAAGAAGTACTGGCGTCATCGCAGCGACGCTTCGACAAGGGCGGAGACGTGTTTTACGACCAGATTAGCGCGCTGCACAAGGCGGTAAGGGGTAGTTCCCCGGACGCAGCGCTTTACTGGTATTGCCGCATGCTTGACGGGGGCTGTGACCCGCTCTATCTGGCTCGACGGGTGGTGCGCATGGCCAGCGAGGATATTGGCAATGCAGAGCCGCGTGCTCTGGGATTGTGTCTCGATGCCTGGCAGGTATTGGAACGACTGGGTAGCCCCGAGGGCGAACTGGCCCTGGCCCAGGCGATTGTCTATCTGGCCTGTGCACCAAAAAGTAACGCTACCTATGTCGCATTCAAGGCGGCAAGTGCAGAGGTCAGCAGCGGGGACAGCGCTGAGGTCCCGCTGCACTTGCGCAACGCACCTACCCGCTTAATGAAAACCCTGGGGCACGGCGCGGGCTACCGCTACGCGCATGACGAGGCAGACGGTTTCGCCGCCGGAGAGAATTACTTTCCCGAGCAGCTACAGGACCGTCAATACTATAAACCGGTGGCCCGCGGCTTCGAACGCAACATTGCCCAGCGGCTGGATCAACTGCGGGCGCTGGATAAGGCCAGCGCTAACCGTCGCTACTCCAGCCCTGGCAGTGCGTCCGCGCGAGACAAGTGATGCATTGACTACAATCGATTTATTTTAGTGACCCGGACCTCTCATGAAATACCTGATTTTTGTCGCCCTCGGCGGTGCCATGGGCGCCGTAGGCCGTTATCTGGTGTCCACGGCTATCCACTCGAACTGGGATGGTCGGATACCGATCGGCACCTTGGTGGTGAATGTGCTGGGATCGTTCGTGATTGGAGTCGCGTTTGTGTTGATTGAACGGCAGGTGATTCACCCCGACTGGCGGGGGGTTCTCATGGTCGGTTTCCTCGGGGCGTTTACCACGTTTTCTACGTTTTCTCTGGAAACAATCACGCTGCTGGAGAGCGGACATTGGGGTCAGGCAGCGGTCTATAGCGTTATCAGCGTTGCGCTGTGCGTGACCGTGGCCGGCGTTGCTGTGCAACTGACAAGGTGGTTGGTCTGAGCGCTTGCCAGCGCTCCCGTATCAGAAAAAAGCGCGAGAACAGCTGCCGCTCTGATAGAATTTCAGCGTCGGGTAGCCACGGCCCCCGGGCAGCTGAGCATGCCACAGCGGTTTTAGACCGGTTCGCGGCAGCGACCCGACCCATCCAAGTTTATTATCAGGACATTTCCATGCTGGATATCAAAGTGCTCAGACAAGATCCCCAGGCGGTGGCCGCGGCACTTGAGAAACGCGGTTTTACCTTTGACCAGGCGCGGTTCAAGGCATTGGACCAGAGACGCAAACAGGCTGATATGGACAGTCAGAATCTGCTGGCCGAGCGCAAAAAAACGGCCAAGCAAGTGGGTGCCTTGATCGGTCAGGGGATGGCCGTGGAAGACGCCAAAGCGCAGGTTGGCGAGGCCCTGGAGCGTATCGCCGGTCGCGTTGAGGAAGCTACTGCTGCGGCCAAGGCGGTGCAGAGCGAGCTGGAGACCTGGTTGCTCGAAGTGCCAAATATTCCGGACCAGGATGTCCCTGCTGGTGAATCCGAAGCCGATAATCTAGAGTTGTCGCGCTGGGGAGAGCCGCCAGTGATGGGCTTTGCTGTCAAAGACCACGTCGCCATTGGTGAGGCACTTGAACAGCTCGACTCAGACACGGCGACCCGCATTACCGGGACCCGCTTTACGGTGATGTACGGCCCCCTGGCCAGACTGCACCGCGCCTTGATTCAATTCATGCTGGATCTCCATACCGGGGAGCACGGGTACCGGGAAATCTACGTCCCTTACATTGTGAATCGAGATTCACTGATCGGCACTGGGCAGCTGCCCAAGTTTGAGGAGGATTTGTTCAGGTTGAACACAGATCCCCCGTTTTATCTGGTTCCCACGGCTGAGGTGCCGGTGACCAATGTCGCCCGGGACCAGATATTTGAAGACGGCGAACTGGGTGAGCAGGGTATCCGGTTTGTTTGCCATTCCCCCTGTTTCCGCAGCGAGGCCGGGAGCTATGGAAGGGATACCCGCGGCATGATCAGGCAACACCAGTTCGAGAAAGTTGAACTGGTGCAAATGGTCCGCCCGGAACAATCGACAGCCGCACTGGAAGAACTGACCGGTCACGCAGAGCGGGTATTGCAGTTACTGGAGTTGCCCTACCGAAAAGTCATTCTCTGTGGCGGCGACATAGGCTTCTCGGCCCGGAAAACCTACGACATTGAGGTCTGGCTGCCTGCACAAGAAACTTATCGAGAGATTTCCAGCTGTAGCAGCTTCGGTGACTATCAGGCCCGCCGTATGCGAGCCAGATGGCGTAATCCGGCAACGGGCAAACCTGAGCTTCTGCACACGCTGAACGGTTCTGCCCTGGCTGTCGGTCGGACCCTGGTGGCGGTGCTGGAGAATTATCAGCGCGAAGACGGAAGTGTAGCGGTTCCTGCTGTGTTGCAACCCTACATGGGTGGGCTGACAGAACTGACCGTCTGACATGGAATATCTGCCTATTAGTATCCGTTTGCGCGGTGAACCCGTGTTGCTTGTCGGCGGTGGCACCATTGCCACCCGCAAGGCCCGGCTGCTGCTGGCGGCGGGCGCCAGACTGACGGTAGTGGCGCCCGATCTGGCTGAGGAGTTGGACAAACAGTTACAGGCAAACAGGGGTGACTGGCGACAGCGCCGCTATCGCGAGAACGACCTGGACGGGCAACAACTTGTTGTCGCTGCCACCGGCGACGCGGCCACCAATGAGCAGGTGTATCACGATGCCCGGGCCCGAAATTTGCCGGTCAACGTGGTCGATGCACCGGAGTTCTGCAGTTTTATTTTCCCCTCCATCGTCGACCGTTCGCCCCTTACCATTGCGATCAGCAGCAGCGGCCGCAGTCCGGTCCTGGCACGCCGACTGCGGCGGCAGTTCGAGGCGCAGGTGCCGGCGGCATACGGACGATTGGCTGAGTTTGCCGGCGGCATGCGACAGCGTGTGAAGCAGGCTATCAGCGAAGAATCAACGCGTCGGTTATTCTGGGAGCAGGTCATCGACGGCGTCATCGGTGAACAGGTTTTAGCGGGCAATGAGGAGCGCGCCGGAGAATTACTCGATGAACAGTTGCGCGATGAGAAGTTGCGTGCCGAACACGATAATCGCGAGGGCAATATCCGGCAAGGGGAAGTCTACCTGGTAGGAGCTGGCCCGGGGGACCCCGATCTTATGACCTTCAAGGCGATGCGTTTGTTGCAAACCGCCGATGTTGTGCTGTACGACCGGCTGGTGTCCACGCCGATTGTAGAGATGGCGCGACGAGATGCCGAGCGAATTTATGTCGGTAAACGCAGGGCTGAGCACAGTATGCCGCAGCCCGAGATCAACCAGTTACTGGTGGACCTGGCGCAACAGGGTAAGCGGGTGGTGCGATTAAAAGGCGGCGATCCCTTTATCTTTGGCCGTGGTGGTGAAGAGATTGAACTGTTAGCGCACAACAAGATCGCGTTTCAGGTGGTTCCGGGTGTGAGCGCGGCCAATGGTGTCGCCTGCTACGCGGGTATCCCGCTTACCCACAGGGACTACGCCCAGTCGGTCAGATTCGTCGCAGGCCATCTCAAGGATGGTCGCCTTGACCATCAGTGGGAGCAGTTTCAATCCCGCAACGAAACGCTGGTGTTTTACATGGGCTTGGTGGGCTTGCCGACCATCTGCGCCGGTTTGATTGGGGGCGGACGGGCACCAGACACTCCCGTGGCAGTTGTCGAGCAGGGCACTTACGCGAGGCAACGGGTTGTTGTGGGGAGCCTGGAGTCAATCAATGCCCTCGTGGCCCGTCAAAAACCCCGTGCTCCGACCATTATCATCATCGGGGATGTCGTGAGGCTGCATGCCCAGCTGCGATGGTTCGGGGAGTCCACACTGCCCGGCGACGAGAGCCGGGCTGCGATGGACTCTCAATCGTCCGACTGACCCGCCTGGCGCAGTGCATAGGCCTGCTGCCGCAGCGTCAGGGCATCCACCAGCACGTTGCCAGCCTCGGTGAGTAGCACATCCGATTGCTCGTCGCTGTCTGCCTCATTCTCTGCTGCATCCGCCTCGGCCTGATCATCTTCCTCCTCTTCCTCGAGCGAGGTCAGCAGCTCTTCGCCGACAGCCTTGCGCCGCTTGTTCTCAATGGCCAGGGCTTTTTGCTCCCGGCTCTCTCGGAGGGCGACCCTGGCCTTCTCGTTCAGCGGCAGCATGGTCATGTCCCGGGTTTCCCTGGCCATTTCCACCTGATCTTCCAGGAAGATAAATTCCGGGTCCACCGCACTGCGTTGCTGAAACAGGTTGGTGATCTGCGGCACAATGGCTTCGACGTCGCTGTAACGACGATGTCGGACTGAGGCGATCTGATCCCAGTTCAGTGCATGATCTAGTGAGCTCTCACCGATTTCTTCAGGATCGTATAGGGACGGAAAAGTGACATCAGGCACCACGCCCCGATGTTGAGTGGAATCTCCCGATATACGATAAAACTTGGACTCGGTCAGCTTGAGTTGGCCCTCGGTCAGTGGAATGAGAGTCTGGACTGTGCCCTTGCCGAAGGAGCGGTCGCCGACGATAATTCCACGTTGGTAGTCTTGTATGGCGCCGGCAAAAATCTCTGAGGCTGAAGCACTGAGCCGGTTAATTAACACCACCAACGGGCCTTCGTAATATGGGCTGCGCATTCTCTTACCGTCCCGCCAAACCCTGCGAGAAGAGTGCCGAATCTGCACCGTCGGACCGTATTCAATAAACAGACCCGTCAACTCGTTGGCCTCTTGCAGGGATCCGCCGCCATTGTTACGCAAGTCAATCACGATGCCATCGACACCTTCTTCCTGGAGTTCTTCCAGCAAACGTTTAACGTCCCGGGTGGTGCTCTTGTACTCCTTGTCGCCCCTTCGCATCGCCTCGAAGTCGATGTAAAAGGCTGGAATATCAATCACCCCGACCTTGGTCTTTTCGTCGCCATTGGGGATTTCGAGCACTTTCTTCTGTGCCGATTGCTCCTCAAGCTTGACCTTGTTACGCACGATCCTGATGGTTTTTTGTTCGTCGTTGCTCTTTGATTTGGCTGGCAAGACCTTAGGCGAACCACGGAATCTTTGGGGCCCCTGATCAACTCCACGACCTCGTCCAGCCGCCAGCCGATCACATCTTCCATAGCGCCCGTCCTCGCCCTGGCCAACGCCGACGATTCGATCGGCAGGCTGCAATTCCCCTGCTTTGTCTGCGGGGCCCTTGGCGACCAGCCTGGCAACCTTTGTGTATTCATCTTCCAACTGCAGGACGGCGCCGATGCCCTCCAGCGACAGGCTCATATTGATGTTGAAGTTCTCTGATCGACGGGGCGAGAGGTAATTGGTATGCGGGTCGTAGAGCTCGGTCAGCGCGTTGGCGTAGATCTGAAACACGTCCTGACTGTTGTACTGGCTGAACCCGCTTGAGCTGGTTGGTGTAGCGTTTGTTGAGTGTCGGAACGATTTCGTCCTCCGGTTTCTCTGCCAGTTTGAGGCTAAGCACTTGATTTTTAAGCTGGCTTCGCCAGCGATCATCGAGCTCGGTGGTGCTTTTGGCCCAGCTGCGATCTTCGACGTCAAGTTCGTAACTTTCATCAACTGTGAAGTCCATTGAGGACACAGCCTCGGGCAAGGTGGCCAGTACCTGCTCAAGGCGCTTGGTCAACCGATCCTGAAACCGATTGAAGATCACGAAGCCAGCATCAAGCTTACCTTTCTCCAGTTGATCGTCCATCACCGTGCGGTACTTGTCGAACTCAGCTGACATCACTGGCCAGGAAGAACATCTTGCCGCCATCCAGGCTCTCGATGTAGTTGTCGAGATGTTCCGATGACAAGCTGTCGTCGTACTCGAGTTTCGCGTAGTGACGGTTCTCCAACTGCTCGACCATCTCGACGATGGTCTCACGCTGATTATCC
Source organism: uncultured Gammaproteobacteria bacterium (assembly GCA_963840725.1). GTDB lineage: Bacteria > Pseudomonadota > Gammaproteobacteria > Pseudomonadales > Halieaceae > CAVWDU01. The sequence goes on from CAWIZY010000009.1 coordinate 838,720, forward strand.
GTGTAGTCGATACCAGCCCAGCCAGCGCTGGCCCAGAGCACCAGCCAGCCCGCTGCCACCAGACTGGCCAGCCGGCCAACGTCAGCGTTATGCGGAGTGAGTGACAAGTGATTTGCGTTTTTCAAAATTCTGTTACCTCTACAAGCCGAACCGCCAGTGTACCCGGGGTTTTGGGAGGGTCAACCAACCCATGAGTTGTTACGCATACAATATAGAGAAAGATTACTCCAAAAAGTTCGACTGTAGATCAGACTCAGAGTCGGCCAGTGCTGCAGATCCGTGGCTAGAGGCTCCAAAACGCTGAACTGAGCGCCTCAGAGGCATTGGCCTCAATCACGATAATCAGTAGTTACTGCTATTAATAAACTATACATAACATAGATATAGGAGCCTAAATGAAAGTAAATGCTAGGGCACCTCTGAATAATGGCAATGTGCTCAGGCTTTCAGGCAGATTCGCAATCAAGGCGCCGCTTTGAAGGCAGGCTGGTTGCCTGTCGAAAAGTGGCAACGTCGAGTGCGGGTTTGCCTGAAAGCCCCGCAGGGCGGGCCCTGAAGCGTCCAGAGCAAAGGGGCGGCCATCCGTTTGCGCCGCTTGCCAAGGGTTACGGCCATTACCTGCGCGACGCGCCTTGCTCTGAACGCTTGAGGGCTCCGCTGAGCGCGATTGCCATTATTCAGAGGTGCCCTAGGGTAAGACTGGCTCGCATCTGGGCCCTTTAAGCTATCTTCAGGATTCGTTATTAGTGATGCCCGGCGTTTCCGGGTTTCGTTTTGTTCAGGGATAGGGTGGATGCGATTAGCACTGGTAATAATCGCGATCGCCGGGCATGCTGCGCCTTTCTAAAAGCCATCTGGAGATAGTGCGATGTTACGAATGAGCTGGTTGCTCATGGCGGTGCTGCTCGCCGCAAGCACGGCCGCCAGTGCGGAGCAGAAGTTGCGGTTATTGGCCAGCACGTCGCCTCCTTACGTCGATCGCACCTTGCCTGAGCAAGGTCTCGCCGTCGAAATGGCGCGTCATCTTTTCTCCCGCACTCCTTATGCAGTAGAGGTCAGCTTTGAAAACTGGTCCAGGGCCATTGAGGGCGTGCGTGTGGGGGTCTATGACGCGCTGCTGGCCGCCTGGTATAACAAGGAGCGCGACACCGACCTGCTGTTCAGTGAACCGTATTTGCGGGGCGACCTGATTATTGTGAAGGCCCGCAGCGATAGGGGTAGTTATCGCCAACTGCAGGATCTGCGGGGTCGGCGTTTGGGGGTCCAGCTAGACTATGCCTACGATATCGACTTCACCGAAGTACCTGGTCTTGAGCTTGTGGGCGCGAACCAACTGATCGAAAATCTTCTCGATCTGCTGAACGGGAAAGTGGATTTCGTCATTGGTGACCAGCGCACGATGAACCAACAGTTGCACGAATTCCTGGGCCAACAGGTCACCAAATTCGAAGTGTTGCCCATTAAACTTCCCGGCAGGGACCGGCACCTTGCGGCCAGCCGAGAGGTCGAGGGCCACGAGCAAATTGTGGCGGCATTCAATCGGGCTCTCGCCGAGAGCCGCAAGGACGGCTCTTATCAGGCGATACTGAAGAAGTGGGAGGACCGGTACAGAGGTGGGCGGTAAAAGCGCTCACACCCAGGCTCTTGCACAGGATTCGGAGCTCGGTTTTGCGGGTCAAGGCGCCAGGGCGAGCGCAAACTGCTGGCAGTATTCAGGTTTCGGAGCGAGAATGGGGCTATTTGCCGGAGTTCTGACCGACCCCTGCCGACTCATAACCCTGAACTGAGAGATTCGTTTATGTTAGCTGCCACCCGCCTTACCCTGCTTCTGGTCATGCTGTCTCCGGTAGTCGCTGCCCAGCAGTTGCAGACACCGCACGCGGCCAAGACACTGGAAATCTACCGCCATATCGTCGAGGTCGATACCTCCAAGACCAAGAACAATACAGTGGCCGTGGCGCGTTACCTGGCGGATGAATTGGTGGCCTCCGGGATACCGAAGAAGGATGTGGAGGTCCTGGAACAGGGCAAATTCGGTGCGCTGGTTGCGCGGTATCGGGGCGACAGCGCCTCCGGCAAGCGACCGGTCCTTCTGCTGGCGCACCTCGACGTTGTGGAGGCACTGGCTGAAGACTGGGAACGGCCCCCGTTCGAGCTCACCGGGGACGATAATTATTTTTATGCCAGAGGCACGATCGACAACAAATTCGGCGTGTCTCAACTCACCTCGACTTTTATCCGCTTGAAAAAAGAGGGGTTCGTGCCCGACCGGGATTTAATACTTGTTTTCAGCGGTGATGAAGAAAGCGGGATGGTTACAACTCGCATGCTGGCCTACGAACGGCCAGACCTTGCTGAAGCAGAGTTTGCGCTTAATTCGGATGCCGGAGGTGGCGATTGGAGCCCGAAGGGAATCCGCTGGTTTATATCATCCAGGCGGCAGAGAAGACCTATGTGACCTGGGAATTTACCGTCCGTAATCCTGGCGGGCATAGTTCCCGACCACGGCCGGACAACGCAATATACGATCTGGCCCAGGCGATTACCAAAATTCAAAACCATCGGTTTCCAGTGCGCTGGAGCGACATGACGCTGGGTTTTTCGACGAGACGGGCCAGCAGCTTGGTGGCGAGCTGGGCGCTGCCATGATGCGATTCGCCGAAAACCCCGAGGACGAAGCGGCATCAGATCGACTTGGGTAGCGAATCGTCCTACGTCGGCACGACTCGCACTACCTGCGTGGTTACGATGTTGCAGGCAGGCCATGCCGAAAACGCTCTGCCGCAGTCCGCGACGGCCACGGTCAACTGTCGAATATTCCCGGGTGTTCCTGCGGCGGAGGTCCTGAGCGCACTGAAGCAGGCTGTCGGCAACGATGCGGTCGAGTTCAGGAAATCATAAGCCCACAGAAAGCCCTATTTCTGAGTTACGCGAAGATGTCGAGCGGCGCAGTGACGAGCGGTCCATGGACGTTATCCTGATGTCAGGATGATCGCCTATATGGAGTCGGGCGGTACCGAGGGCATGCACTTTCGAAAGGCCGGTATTCCGACATGGGCGGCGAGCGGGATCTTTATGAACCCCGATGAGATGTTCGCACACGGTCTCAACGAACGGGTGCCCATAAAAGCATTTTATGGCGCCCTGGATCACTGGTCCATCATCATTCGCACGCTGACCGGGTCAGAGCAGCGCCAATAATGCGCGACGCCCTGACGGTCGGAGTCGCTTAATGTACTAACAAGTACTGTGAGTCTGCTAGACTCTGGTGATGTCTGGCGCTCTAAGATACTTAATCCTCATGCTTACCGTTGATGCCGTTGTCCTGATGACGATGGCTGAGCGTGTGACCGCAGAGGTACTGGAAACCTCCGAACAGGGATTTTATCTGGAGGTTTCGAGAACAGCACAAGTCGAGCCCGCAGTAGCTTACGAGCAGTTTATTCGCATCCATGAATGGTGGAATGCCAGTCACACCTGGTTCGGTCAGGCGGCGAACCTCTCGATTGAGGCCAGGGCGGGCGGTTGTTTTTGTGAACGCGCTGGTGATCGGTCCCATTTGCATATGCTGGTCAGCCACGTTGACCCGGGGGTACAGGTAAATCTGCTGGGTGGGCTGGGACCCCTGCAAGGTATGGGTCTCCAGGGGTTTATGGCGTGGAAATTTGAACCGGTAGCTGATGGGGGCACACGGATATTACACAGCTATCGGGTAAGCGGTTACACACCAGCGGATCTTGCCAAAATCGCGCCAGTTGTGGATCAGGTGCTCACAGAGCAGGTCCAGAGACTACAGCAGAAACTGTCACAGTAACGGAGAGTAGAGCTATTAACTACCGCGGTCACAGCACACAGAGGCGCCAGGGTTTTGTCAGGGTATTGCCCGGTCAGAGCTTGCATCGCCACAATCGGGAACCCCGTGTTCCGGGCGGCTCACTGCAGATGACACAATGGAATTTCCCGGCGGTCCTGGTTGCCTTGATGTTCATGGGGGGTTGCACACAGACCGAACCCCAGCCTTCCGTGGTAGTTGAGCCGGAGTCGGCCCAGTTCGAGCGTTGTCCCGAAGTGGTGGCCCCCGCTTGTCCAGAACCCGAGGTGGTGGAGAAGGTCGTGATCAAGGAAGTGCCCGCACCGCTACCACCCATGGCGACCACCGCTGGCAAGAAGCATCTGCCTATCGTTGGTGGCGTTGAATGGGCGGTGATTGATCCCCCGGGTATTCGCATGGAAGCACGGATGGATAGCGGGCTGGAGACCTCGGTCATGCATGCCGAGAACATCAAGCTGGTAGAAATGGACGGTAAAAAACATATTCGCTTCAACCTGATAGATCCTGACAGCCCAGAGCCTCAAGTACTCGAATTGCCCCTGCGGCGCACGCTGTTGCTCAAGCAGGCTTCTGGCGAACCTGAGCAACGTTACGTCGTGCGGCTGTCGGTTGGTCTCGGTGACTCCCGGGCACGCATCGATGTCGCCCTCGCCGACCGCAAGAAATTCGAATACCGGGTTTTGTTAGGACGCAATTTCCTGATCGATACCGTTATTGTCGATGTCAGCAGGACTCACCTCCTGGCGCCTCTGGCCGCGTCTCACTAACACCCAACGAGTGGATTTTACTTTGCAGATTTTGACACGATCGCTAACACGCAGTGCGTGGACTGAGGGTAGCATCATGATCGGCCCAACCCAGACTGATCTCCTCGCCTGTGTAGCCCACAAGTATCGAGGCGAGCTACGATGAATTCGCGACTGCAGATAGGGCTCACCGCTGGTTTGCTCATTGTGCTAGGGGTCGGGCTGACGCTCTACAAATCGGTCAAATTAGGCTTCCCGCTGATTCCGGATGAATACCGCGAGGTGTGGACCATCGAGTCCAAGGTCCATTTCAGCCCCTCGGGGGGTCCGGTGGACGTGTCGCTCAAATTGCCGGAGGCGCCTGCCGGCTGGGTGATCATCGATGAGCATTTTGTGTCATCCGGTTTCGGGTTCGACATTGACAGCAGTAATGGTATCAAGCAGGCGAACTGGACGCGACAGGAACTGGACCGGCCGACAACCCTCTACTACAAGCTGCAGACTTTTCGTCCCCGGGCACTGGCACTGGAGGACATGCCGGTGCCCCCTGTGGAACCACTTGAGCTGGAGGGTGATCAACAGTTTGCCGTGGAGCGACTGGTCGCAGACTTGAAAGAGAAGACACTGGACGCGACCGGCTTCGCGACGCAATTGGTGCGGCGCTTCAACGAGGTATCCCAGAGCCCGGACGTGAAATTTCTGCTGGGCACCCACTCGGAAGACCCGCTGCAGGTTATTCAAACTGTGCTGGAGATAGGTGGCATCCCCTCACAAGCCGTTCGTGGCATTAATCTTGAGGATGGGAGACGCCGTCAGACCTTGAGCGCCATGCTTGAGTTTCACGATGGTTCTGACTGGGTGGTCATCGACCCCAGAACTGCCGAGTTGGGTCTTCCGGATAGCTTTTTCGTATGGCAGCGTGGGCCTGGAGCGATTCTCAGCATTGCCGGAGGACGCGACTCCAGCCTTGAATTCGCCCTGGTAAGCAACAGTTTGCCCGCGCGCGCAGTTGCCGGTATGGAGCAGCGTTCAGACAAGTTCGCCCTGCTGGATTTCTCCATATACGCCTTGCCAGTGGAACATCAGGGCGTGTTCAAGGGCCTTTTGCTGATTCCGGTAGCTGCCCTGGTGGTGGTGATCATGCGATTGTTGGTTGGCATTAAAACCTCCGGCACCTTTATGCCCATACTGATCGCTCTGGCATTTATCCAGACCAGCCTGTTGTGGGGCCTGGTCATCTTCGTCAGCCTGGTCGGCATAGGCCTTTGGATTCGATCCTGGCTGAGCCATATGAACCTGCTGTTGGTTTCCCGTGTGTCAGCGGTCGTCATCGTGGTTATTTTGTTGATGGCGGCGTTAGCGATTATCAGCTATAAACTGGGCCTCGATCAAATTTTAACCGTGACCTTTTTCCCGACCATCATTCTGGCGTGGACGATTGAGCGCATGTCCATTCTCTGGGAGGAAGAGGGCCCCCGGGAGGTAATGATTCAGGGCGGCGGCAGCCTGCTGGTAGCGACGCTCGCATACCTGGCGATGTCCAACCCGTTGATTGAGCACCTGACTTTTAATTTTCCAGAGCTAACGCTGAGCCTGCTCGGAGTTATCCTGCTCTTGGGTAAATACACCGGTTACAGGCTGTCGGAACTGTATCGGTTTCGCGACATGAGAGACAGCCAGTGATTCGCCTGGTATCGCCTGCCCGGCTGCGGCATCTGGGCATAGTGGGGATGAATAACCGCAACGTGGGCTATATCGGACGCTACAACAAGCGGCACCTCTACCCGATAGTCGACGACAAGCTGAAAACCAAACGGATAGCTCTGGAACATGGGATTTCCGTCCCGGAACTCTATGGCACGGTGACCCAGCAACACCAGGTGGGCAAGATGATCGGCGGGCTGGACCAATACGACCGCTTCGTCATCAAGCCCGCCCAGGGAAGCGGTGGTCGCGGAATTCTGGTTATTGTGGGTCGTAATGGAGACCGTTACGTCAAGTCATCGGGCGTGGAAATTGAAGCTGCCGAGGTCCGCCGCCATGCGTCCAATATTCTGGCCGGGTTATACAGCCTCGGTGGCAGGAACGATAAAGCCATGATTGAGGCCCTGATTGATTTTGACGATTACCTGAAGGTGTATAGCCACGAAGGAGTGCCCGACGTTCGGGTAGTCGTCTTTCGGGGAGTGCCGGTAATGGCCATGGTGCGCTGTGCAACCCATGCCTCAGACGGCAAGGCAAACCTGCATCAGGGCGCCGTAGGTGTGGGTATTGACATCGCGACGGGCAAGAGTGTGCGTGCGGTACAGCACGGGCAACTGGTGACCCATCATCCGGACACGGGCGCTGCGTTCAACCAGCTGGAGATTCCGGGGTGGGAGCAGATCCTCGATCTGGCGGCGGATTGTGCAGAAATGACGGGTTTGGGGTACCTGGGCGCAGATGTTGTTCTGGATCGTTTCCGTGGCCCAATGCTTCTAGAGCTCAATGCGCGGCCGGGGCTGGCTATTCAGGTTGCCAATCAGGAAGGTTTGGCTCATCGCCTTGCGGTAGCTCAGGAAATTGCCGAGATGGATGTGGACCGGGCGACCCGAATAAGGCTTGCCAGAGAGCGCCTGGCGTCGCGCATCAGTTCAGGCCCCACCGTCTCTTGATGAAAGCACCGGTTTGCGCAGTCGAGCCGCGTCCACAATGACCAGTTCGCGCCCTGTTACTGTCACAACCCCCTCTTTGACGAGCCGTGAGAATTCCCGGGATACCGTCTCGGGACTGACTGCGAGGTAGCTACCAATTTCGGTTCGGGACATCGGCAGTGAGAGCTCGGTGGCTGATTCCCCGCGCCTTGCCGCCCGCGTTGACAGACTGATCAAGAACGCCGCAATACGTTTCCTGGCCGGGTGCTTGTCAAAGAACTGAGCGATCACCCGATGGTCCTCGACAATGCGCCTGCTCATCAACTCAAACAACTGGGACTGCAAATCGGGAACCAGCCGGCTCAAACCTCCCAGATCATCAAAGGGTATTTCGCAGACCAGCGAGCTGGTGAGCGCCTGTGCACTGGCAAGGTATTTCCCCTGGTCGATGCCGGAGAATCCCAATATCTCGCCTGGCAAATGGCAACCGGTAATCCGCGCCTGTCCGTTAGTATCAATCTGGTAGGTTTTTAGGGCGCCGATGAGAACGGCGTAGAGTGAAGTGAAGACCTGGCCTTGTCGATAGAGCAAGCCGTTCTTTTCCAAGGGCTTATGATGCTCGATAATGGCTTCGAACCCTTTCAGCTCTGCTGCGCGCAAGCCCGCCGGTAAGCATAGCAATCGAAGATGACAGGTTTTGCAGCTGGTTTCATAGTCGTGATCACAGCGCAGGTTCACTCCCGAGAGCGCCGCCGCGACATCGTCCTCCAGCATGTGTTAGGTCTCCGGCTTACTGACAGGTTAGCCTGGACCCACCGGTCTGGCCGCTATAGTTCCGTATTATTGTCCATCTGGACGCTCGATGCCATCGAATGCTCGGAGGCACATGCAAGCCGTTACGCGACTTTGAGTGGTCTATAGTTGGACAAACGATGATTCAGTAAAGACCTTTAAAAAACAGGGGAAATGTCGCTATGCAGTCACTCACCGTTTTGTGGTTCGTTGCCGCCACCTCCATGCTGGGCGCCGCCATGGCCGTGCCAGCTGCAGCAGCAGAGTCCGCAGCTGGCCATCCTGCCCAGGCCTTGTTTGGTGATACCCATGTTCATACCGGTTGGTCAGCGGACGCCCTGACAGCAACGTCAGCGCTTATTACGGGCGGGTTTGACCGCTTTTCGCTTGGGTCGTAACCCGGAAGCAGCCCCGGAGGATTTACTCGCTGCCCGTTTTTTTCGCGGCGGCCTTTTTTCAGCTTTCGGCAGGGCGGCTTTAAGTTCTGCCAGCGATGCCTCGGCGCACTCTACAAAAAACCGAATATCGGGCATGATTTCCCGGGTTGATATCACATTGAATGCCACCGTACCCGCGTAGCTGGGGGTAGCAATAAACAGGCCCATGCCATCGCCCAGCGGGGCCATACCGTAGCCTTGTACTGCGCGTGCGCCGTTCATGTAGAGGGGCACGGGTGATCCGGCCACGTTGGAAACGAACAGGTTACACACCTTGCTAGCCATACCACTGCGCAAGAGCAGGTGCGTGGCCATTACCTGTGTGGTGGCGGGAAACTGTTTAGTGATATCAGTCAACAGTCGCGCAGCAATGCCGCTGTCTGCGTTTTTTGCCTGTTGAGTTGATTCATAAATCCGCTGGAGGCGCTCGGCAGCGGTCGCTACATCGGTATGAATGGGCGCTGTCATAGCACTGATATTGTTGCCCGGTGCCTCGGTATCGCCAGCTCCACCGGGCCTTGCGTTAATGGGAATCCAGGCGACCAGTGGCTCATCAGGCAGTTCGTTGTGATGCAGCAGATAGGCCCGCAATGCGCCACTGACAATCGCAAGTATCACATCGTTGATGGTGGCCCCCGGCACCAGCTGCCTGATGGCTTTGAGGTCGTCCAGCGGAAACTCTGTGGCGTCGAAGGTCTTGTGCGGCGCAATGTGGGTGTTAAAGCGGGTTCCGGGAACTTCCTGGCGAGGACTGCTGGAGGTGAATTTATCCCACAGTACCTGTTGTATTTGCGGCGCTGATTTCAGCAATGCGCCAGCCAGTTTCAAAGGGGATCTCGCGTTCGCGAGCGCTGCCCGTACGCCCATGTCCAACGTGCTAGGAGCCGGGCAGGGTGCAACCGGTGGCAGGCTGTCCAGGTCCAGAGCGGGTGTGCCGTTGGGGTCTATATCGGACAGCGCGCTGAGAAATCGCAGCGTGGAGGCACCGTCAACAGCCGCATGATGCAACTTGGTTGCAATTGCATAGCAGCCCTCGGGTAGTCCCGGAATCCGGTCCAGACCCTCAACCACCTGCATTTGCCAAAGTGGACGATGCATATCCATTGGCCTGGAATGGTAGCGCGCCATGTGGATACAGAACTGGCGCCAGTCACCGGGCTCGGGTAGCCGGTTGTGGATGATGTGCGCCTCCAGGTCAAAGTACTCGTCGTCTACCCAGTAGGGGTAATCCAGTTCCATGGGCACGTGTTGCAGCTTGCGCGTGAACACGGCCTGTGTGTGGACCCGACTGGCCACATGCGAGATGATGTCCTTGAAGCGTACCGCTTTACCTCCGGGCACCGTGGAGGGGTCATAGATCGACACCAGGGTAACGTGACTGAGGTTATTGTCTGACTCGATGTATAGAAATTGTGCGTCCTGAGGGCTGAGTTGTTCCATAGCTTACGCTTCCGTTGACTGACGATTCGGGGGCTATCCAATGACTCGATGTGGCTTGGACCGAGTGATTTCGCCCAGCACAGACAGGCCCGCAACAGCCAACCTAGACCATATCTCCCGGTATGTCGATCACTGGCAGCATCGAAGTTCTTGCCTGGCCGGAATTAAGAAGTACCGCGCAGAGACTCGAAAGTCGCGGGCGCTTATGGCGGTCTTCTGTAGATCACTTTGTTCAGTGCGCTGCAAACGGCGCAGGTCGATTGAAGCTGAAATAAGGCGCGCCAACAGGTACTATAAGACGGCTTTAGCCTGCCTATAAGGACATCGTTATGCCCCGTTTTGCCTCAGCCAGGGTCTTGATCCCGGGAATGCTTGCCGTTTTGCTCGTGGCATGCACGGATTCCAGTGACAACCGGCCCGCGCCACCTACCGGCCCCGAACCCGAGCTGACCTACCAGGCGAACATTGTGCGCACGGAATTCGGTATTCCTCACGTCAGCGCCGACGACTGGGGCAGCCTGGGATACGGGCTGGGCTACGCCTATGCACAGGACAATTTCTGCGCCCTGATGAGCGAGTACGTGGTCGCTAAAGGTGAGTCCGCCCGCTATTTTGGCGACGACCGTGGGACGGAAAGCAATCCAAATTTTAAACCCTCTAACTACGGCGATCTCCATTCCGACCTGGTGTTCAAGCTAATCAACAGCGATGAACGTATCAATCGTCTGATTGACGAGGTGCTTCCCGACTATGTGGTCGAAAACCTAACCGGCTATGCCGCCGGCATCAACCGCTACCTGGCCGAGACCGGCGTGGACAACCTGGCGCAGGGCGAAGCCGGTTGCCGCGGTGGCGCCTGGGTCAGAGAGATTGACCTGATGGATACAGTGCGTCTGCTGCACCGTACCGCCTTGTTTGCCAGCACCGTCCAATTGGTTGATTTTATTGTCGCGGCGTCACCCGTCAACGGTGACTGCTCAACGAGCCGATGTAACAGGCGCCGCCAGTGAGTTGCTTGCAAATCTGCGGCCCGAGGCTATTGAATCAATCATGAACCCGCCCGGCGAGGGCACGCTGGGCAGCAACGCTTACGCGGTCGGAGAGCAGGCGTCCCAGTCTGCTGCTGGTATCTTGCTGGGCAATCCGCATTTTGCCTGGCAGGGTCAGCTGCGGTTTTACATGATGCATCTGACCCTCGGCGACGAATACGACATGATGGGCGCTGCGCTCTACGGTGCACCGGTACCGTTGATTGGCTTTAACCGCGATCTCGCCTGGTCACACACGGTTAGCACCGGGTCCCGGTTTACGTTTTATGAATTGGAGCTGAATCCCGAGAATCCGCTGCAGTATGTTTATGATGGAGAGCTCAGGGACCTGGAGAGCCAGTCGGTGAGTGCTGAACTGCTACTGGATGACGGCTCGCTGGAAACCGTCGAGCACACGTTTTACCTATCGCACTTCGGACCGGTGGTCGATCTTGGCACGGTCAGTCCAGTGCTCGGTGGCTGGCCCAACGGTTTGGGCACATTGCTCACCTACCGCGATGCCAATCTCGATAACGTGCGCGGTATCGAACAGTGGATAAATATGGGCAGGGCGGCCAACCTCGATGAACTGATGAGTGCCCAGCGCGCGCTGGGCATCCCCTGGGTCAACACCATGGCCGCTGATCGCTATGGCGACGCCTTATACAGCGATATTTCAGTGGTACCCCATGTAGACTCGAGCAAATACAACAGCTGCATCAGAGGACCACTGCAGACCTTATTGACCGAGGCTGGACGGGTAACCATGGACGGCAGCGACTCGACATGTGAGTGGGGCAGCGACCCAGACACCCCGGAAGGGATTTTTGGCTACGACAGCCTGCCGAAGCTGGCCACCAGAGAGTATGGGGCCAACGCCAATGACAGCTACTGGCTGCCCAATCCACGGAATCTTCTGGAGGGCTATTCGCCCATAATCGGTCAGGAGCGTGAAGAGCAGACGCTGCGAACGCGACACACCTTTGCCATGGCAGAGGCGCGTATCAGCGGCGACGATGAACTCGGCGAGCCTGGTTTTAATATTGATAACATCCGCCAGCTGCTAAACCAGTCCACCAATCACGCTGCAGAGCTTACGGTAGATGATGTTGTGGCCGTCTGCTCGCAAGTGACGGATTGGTCAGCTTACTCCGCCGATGCCGATACGGTTGCCGAGGGCTGCGAAGTCCTCGGCGCCTGGGACAAAACACACACCGTTGATAGTGTTGGTGCCCATGTATTCTGGGAATTTTGGCAAAAGTTTCGGGACACTCCCGAACTCTGGGCGGTAGCTTTTGACCCCGCCGACCCGATCAATACACCCCGGGTCCTCAATACCAGAAATGCTGACGTTGTCGAAGCCCTGAAACTGTCCCTGGCTAGCGGGGTAGAGGTGCTGACAGCAGCCGGTATTCCGGTTAACAGGGCGTGGGGAGAGGTACAGTTCGACGAGAAAAATGGCGAGCGCTATCCGATTCATGGGGGCTCCACATCGATGATGTTCAGTGTTATCACGTCTCAGCTGGTCGATGGCGAGGGCTATTCCGACATCACGCACGGCAACAGTTATATTCAGGCCGTCACCTGGGATGAAAGTGATTGTCCAGATGCCTATGCGATTCTCACCTACTCACAATCCACTGACCCGGAATCAGCACATTATGCCGACGCGACGGAGCTTTACTCACGTGGTGAGTGGATTGACATGCCATTTTGCGAAGGCGCTCGCGATGAACAGGAGATCGGCCGGGAGTCAATATCCGAGTAAACCGCGTGTTGAACGCATATGACCGATCACACCGTACGCAGGAAGCCAGGGAGAGGCGTCGTCCATGAAAAAGTTCTTTGCTTACGCTGCACTGCTGGGTTTCGTGCTCTTCGCGTGGTACAGCTGGCGTCTGATCTGGGGGCGCCCTGTCAGCATCAATCACTTCGCGGATCGGGCCGCACTGGAGCGAGTCTATCGCAACCCCGAGGCTATGACCTTGCTGGGTCTGCTGGAAAACACACCGCTGGATCGCTTCAGCCATCGTCTGACGGATGTCAGCCAGCCGGGTGAGTCCGAAATTCTGAGCCTGCTACAGACGCACTACCACACCTTCAAGCAATACGATCGCGCAGCCCTCTCGGGGCAGCAACGGCTGACTTACGACTACCTGGATTTTCTGTGGGGTACCGCCGTTGAGGCCAGTGCGTACCCCTGGCACTACGACAACGGATTCTACGTCGGTCCCTACCCGGTCAATCAGCTTGGCGGCCTGCAGGTCCTACCCCTGAGTGTGATGGCGGAAATGCAGCAGGTGGTGGACGAATCCAGCGCAGCCAATTACCTGGCACGTCTGGGAGCTCTGGCGCCGTATCTGGACGACCTCCAGGGCGCGCTGCAGCGACGCGCTGCCGCCGGCGCCGTTCCGCCGCGACACATTGTCGAAATGCTGGTGCGCAGCGTGGAGGTTTTACGAGATCTGCCGGCCGAGGAATGGGGGGTCTACCGAGCGCTGAAGCGAAATCTCGCAAATAACGGGGTAGCCGACGCGCCGAGTAAGACACTGCTGGATACGGCAATGGCCACGCTGAACGAAACAGTGCGCCCGGCCTATGGCCGACTGGGTGATACGCTTCGCACCCTGGCTGGCGTCGCACCGGAAGCCGTCGGTATCTGGCAGTTACCCCAGGGAGACAACTACTACCGCACCCTGCTGCGTCTCTTTACCACCAGCCAACGCTCACCCGAGGAGATTCATCAGCTGGGGCTGGAGCGGGTGGCTGCCCTGCAGGCGGAGATGAGCGCCCGGCTGACAGATCTCGGCTTTGGCGGCGACTCGATCGCTGAGCAAATCGCCAGTATGAGCGCCGGGCCCGATACCTATTATAGTGACAAGCCCGACCTGGATGCGCTGGTGCTGGCGGATTACACGGCTATGGAGCGTCGCCTGCAAAGTGGCACCCGGGAAGCGTTCCATGAGATGCCCGGACAAGCACTTGAAGTGCGGGCAGCGCCTCCCGAGGAGGAAGAGGGCCCCGGTGCCTACTATATGCCGCCCTCACTCGGTGGGGATCGCCCCGGTGTGTTTTATGTCAATTTGCGCCAGCCGACAGAGATCCAGCGCTTTGGCATGTTGACACTGGCAGCCCACGAGGGCGTTCCGGGGCATCATTTTGAGGTGGCCTACAGTCAGAACCTGAAGGGCATTCCCATGTTGCGCGCCAATGCGCCCATAACCGCGTATTCGGAGGGCTGGGCCCTATACAGTGAACGCCTGGTCTACGAGCTTGGCCTGCATGACGAGACCAGCAATATCGGCCGGCTGCAGGCTGAAATGTTTCGGGCTGTGCGGCTGGTTGTGGATACGGGCATTCATGCAAAGCGCTGGAGTAGACAAAAGGCTATAGATTACATGATGGCTTATACCGGGATGCCAGAGGGGGAGGTGACCGCCGAAATCGACCGTTACATAGTCATGCCCGGTCAGGCCTGCGCCTATATGGTTGGAATGCTGGAGATGCTTGCCTTGCGTGAAGAAGCGCGGGAGCGCCTTGGAGATGCCTTCCAGCTAGCGGATTTTCATCAGGCTTTGCTGAAAAATGGCCCCCTGCCACTGGACATTCTGCGCCGCGAAGTGGAAGCCAGCTTGCGATAAACCTGGGAAAGCGTCTACTGACCCGCCGGCATCCACGTCATTTTGAGGGATCTGTTTTCTTGATGTTCAATTCGTTCAGTATGCTAATCATATCCTCAGCGGCATTAATGGGGTCGACATTGCTATCGATCGCCACGATCTTTCCGGTGATGTCTATGTAGAGAGTCTGGCGCAGAGCGAACCGCTCCTGGTAGAGCACACCGTAGGTCCTGGCAACAGACTTGGTCGCGTCGCTCAATAAAGGAAAGTCGACCTTCAGTGAGTCCGCAAATCGCTGATTATCCTCCAGAGGGTCCACGCTGATCATAAAGTACCGAACTGCGTATTGGCGAAGCCGGGCTCCGTTTTGGACCAGAGACTTGCACTCAATGGTGCAGCCACTGGTAAATGCCCTGGGGAACCACGCGAGGATCACCGGTGACTTCCCTTCGAAGTCCGAGAGCCGATAGGTCTTACCGTCGGTTGCGGGCAGCTCAAAATCAGGGGCGTTCTGGCCGACCTCAACGGCATGAGACGCCGGTTGCGCAGCCAGGCAAAAAAAGAACGCCAAACCGACCAAAGCCTTGCATACAGCGTGGGAAGCACGGCCGGGGAACAACAGACAATTCGTATTCGGTCTCATGGTGTTTTGTCTCACGGGTCGCGTCGACCCTCCCGGAATAGTTAGCCCTGGGTATATGGTATGCTGGGAGAGATCGTTACGCAAAACCCTGTCGCCTGACACCGAAAAGCCTCCCCAGGGCAGCAAGCCCACCGACCGGGCAGGTGGTAGTCACCTCATCGATGTTGCAGGGTGATTAGCACGGGTTGCCGCGCTCTTCATCCAGCTGAGACCCCGGAGATCACCTATGACACTGAAGTTTGAGCGCAAGCTGCTTCCCGTTGGTCGGGGCCGGGTTGCGCTGCTGATGTGGTTTGCGTTGGTTGTATCGTCGTCTCTGCCTGTGAGCGCAGAATCGGCACAAGCGCCTGTGCCGGTTCCCGTTATAAACCCCACGGTGAAGGAGATTGTCGAATACGACGAGTACACAGGCCGGTTTGCGTCGGTTAATCGGGTTGAGATACGGTCCAGGGTAAGCGGTTACCTGTCCGAGATTCGCTTCAACGGTGGCGACATTGTGGCTGCTGGCGATATTCTGGTGGTGATTGATCAGCGCCCGTTTGCCATTGCGCTGCAAGCTGCCAGGGCAGAGTTGGCGGAAGTTCAGGCGCAGCTCGATCTGGCGATTCTCGAAGCCAATCGGGCTCGCAAGTTGCGCAAGGACAGGGCTATTGCCCAGGAAGATCTCGATCGCAGAATTCAGCAGGAACTTGCCTCCAGCGCCAGGCTATCACGAGTTGAGGCGGCGGTGGCCAAAGCGGAGCTGGAGTTCGACTACACCGAGATCCGGGCACCTATACACGGACGGGTAGGACGACGCCTGATCGACGCCGGAAATCTTGTGACTGGCGGAGACGTGCAGGGTTCGTTAATTACAACCATTATTCAGGAAGATCCGATTCACTTCTATTTCGATATTAGTGAGGCGGACTATCTCCGTTACACCAGACTGAGTCAAAGCGGTTCGAGGCCCTCTTCACGCACCACACCTAACGCTGTTAGCGTCAAGTTACTCGATGAAAGCAGTTTTGCGCACCATGGTGTTATGGATTTTGTCGACAACGAGCTGGACCCCACCTCAGGTACGCTGGAGGGGAGGGCGGTTTTTTCAAATCGGGACGGACTGCTGCAGCCCGGCGTATTCGGACGGCTGCGCCTGCTTGGCAGTGCGCAATACCGGGCTGTTCTGGTCCCCGACAGTCTGGTGCAGTTCGACCAGTCGCGTCAGTTTGTTTATACGGTAGCTGATGATGGCACAGTAAAGAGAGCGTTTGTGGAATTGGGTCCCATCGTCGATGGGCTTCGATTGGTGCGCAGTGGGCTCAGCGGCAAGGAGACACTCGTAGCCGGTGCTTTTCACCGCATTCGTGTGGGCAATGTGGTCTCGCCGCAATTGAACAGCGGCCCTGCCACGGGTTCCTGAGATGGGATTTACGCACTTTTTTGTCGATAGGCCGATCTTTGCCAGCGTATTGTCCATTTTTATCACGCTTCTAGGCCTGCTCGCCTATAGCTCTCTACCCGTTACCCAATACCCCGAGGTGGCTCCACCGACCATCCAGGTGCGTGCCAACTACCCGGGGGCCAGCGCAGAAATTGTTGCGGACGCAGTGGCAACACCTCTGGAGCAGGAAATAAACGGTGTGGAGAACATGCTCTACATCATGTCACAGGCCACCGGGGATGGCAGCCTGACGCTCACCATTACCTTCGAGTTGGGTACTGATCTGGATAAGGCGCAGGTTCTGGTGCAGAACCGGGTAGCCATCGCCGAGCCGCGCTTGCCCGAGACGGTGCGCCGGCTCGGTGTCGTCACTCAGAAAAACTCGCCCGACCTGATGATGGTGATCAACCTGTTCTCCCCGGACGAGACCTATGATCAGCTCTATATAGCCAACTACGCTGTGCTGCAGTTACGCGACACACTCGCGCGGATCAACGGTGTGGGACAAATTTTGTTGTTCGGTGCCAGTGAGTATGCAATGCGTATCTGGCTGGATCCAAATCTCGTTCAGTCGGTAGGCCTCACTGCCGGAGAGGTGGTGTCGGCGCTGCGCGCGCAGAATCTGCAAGTGGCTGCAGGTGTGATGAATCAGGCGCCAGCTGCCAATCCGAGGGCATTCGAAATTGGCGTACAAACCCAGGGCCGGCTGGCAAACCCTGAAGAATTTGAGCAGATCGTTATCGCCACTACCGATGAGGGCCGCGTCGTACGCCTGAGGGATGTCGCGCGCACAGAGTTGGGAGCGCAAAGCTATGCGACCAAAGGTTACCTGGGTGATCAACCCGCTATAGCGCTACCGGTATTCCAAACACCGGGAACGAACGCCCTGGAAACCGCCGATGAAATCGTGGAGACCATGGAGGATTTATCTGCCAGTTTTCCACCCGGCCTGGACTACAAGATTGTCTACAACCCTACCGAGTTCGTGAGATCTTCTGTCGATGCTGTGGTGCTCACGATACTGGAGGCAGTCGCCCTCGTTGTGCTGGTGGTCATCCTGTTCTTGCAGAGTTGGCGTGCCTCCCTGATTCCTATCCTCGCTATTCCCGTCTCACTGGTGGGTACCTTTGCGGTAATGGCTGCCTTCGGTTTCAGCCTCAATAATCTGACACTTTTTGGCCTGGTGCTCGCTATTGGCATTGTCGTGGATGATGCGATTGTGGTCGTTGAAAATGTCGAGCGTAATATCGCCAACGGCATGTCCCCCAGAGAGGCCGCTCACAAGACTATGGATGAGGTCGGTGGTGCGCTGATAGCTATTGCTCTGGTGCTGTCCGCCGTTTTCATTCCCGCCGCGTTCGTCAGCGGTATCACGGGCCAGTTTTTCCGCCAGTTTGCACTCACCATTGCCACGGCAACACTGATCTCCGCCCTGGTTTCGCTGACGCTCAGTCCCGCTCTGTCGGCCCTGTTGCTCCGGCCGGAGGACCAGGCGTCGGATGATGGCCCGCTCACGCGACTGGGAAATCGCTTTTTTGGCCTGTTTAACCGTGGACTGGATGGCTTCGCAAAGACCTATGGTGATCTGGTTGCGAAACTGGTCCGGCGCGGCGGTATTGTTGCCTTGGTCTATCTAGGGCTGATTGCGTTAACCGGGTTGCAGTTCAATCAGGTCCCGGTAGGGTTTATCCCTGATCAGGACCAGGGCTACGCCATCGTTGCATTGCAACTGCCGCCCGGGGCGGAACTGGAACGAACCGACGCGGCGGTAACGACTGTCGTTAACAAATTGCTCGCCATTGACGGTATTGCCAACACGGTCGCGTTCGCCGGCTTTTCCGGCGCGACCTTCACCAACGCCCCGAACGCAGCCGCGGTCTTTGCAAGCTTTGAACCTTTCGAAACGCGCGCTGCCAAACAGCGAAGTATCGACAGCCTGCTGAGTGAAATGCGTCAGGCCATGGCCGGCCTGGATGAGGCATTCGCACTGGTTATTCAGCCCCCGCCCGTTAGGGGGATCGGCAACGCGGGGGGCTTTCGAATGATGGTCCAGGACCGACTGGGGCGCGGGCTGGAGACCTTGGCATCTGCTACCTACGATCTTGTCGACGCCGGCAACCAGGCGCCGGGGCTGAGCAATGTGTACACATTGCTGGAAACCAATACCCCCCAACTTTACCTCAACATCGACCGGGTACGGGCACAGAAGCTGGGTGTTCCCATCCGCAACGTCTTTGAGGCATTGGAGATCTACTTCGGATCCAGCTTCGTCAATGACTTCAACTTTCTTGGCCGCACATTTCGCGTCACTGCCCAGAGCGATGCCCCTTATCGCCAATCGCCGAGAGATCTATTGAGTTTGCGCACTCAGAATCGGTTCGGGGAGTCGGTGCCATTGGGTTCCGTGGCCACTGCAGAGTTTCGCACCGCACCCTACCGGGTCATGCGATACAATCTCTATCCGGCTGCTTCGGTCTCTGGCGCTACGCTGCCCGGCACCAGTTCAGGCGAAGCAATAGCCACTATGGAGGGCCTGGCGGCGGAACGACTTCCGGATGGAGTGGCTTATGAATGGACCGAACTTGCCTACCAACAGAAAGCTGCGGGCAATACCGGTGTCATCGCCTTTGGCTTGGCCGTCTTGTTCGTTTTTCTATTGCTGGCCGCCCAATACGAAAGTTGGCTGCTACCGCTGTCAATTGTACTGATCGTGCCGATGTGTTTACTTTCAGCCATGTTCGGCATCTGGCTAACAGGCTGGGACAATAACATTCTGGTGCAGGTGGGTCTTATCGTGCTGGTTGGCCTCGCGGCTAAAAACGCGATTCTCATTGTCGAATTTGCGCGTCAGGACGAGGCCGGGGGACGCAACCGGTTTGAAGCTGCTGTCAATGCGGCCAGGCTGCGTCTGCGACCCATCCTTATGACCTCCTTTGCCTTCATCCTCGGGGTGATCCCTCTGGTCATCGCGACGGGTCCCGGCGCCGAGATGCGACAAGCGCTGGGGGTTACCGTGTTTTCCGGAATGCTGGGCGTAACATTCTTCGGCTTGCTGTTCACACCGGTTTTTTAGCGTGACATTCTTCGGCTTGTTGTTCACACCCGTGTTTTATGTGCTGTGCAGGGTCAAGGCCCCGGCAGCCAAACACTGAAATGGGTAGTGACTGCACGTGCTGCGGGCCAGTGGTCATGCTGACACCTGCATAAAGCCAAACCGGGTAAGCTACCATGTCTCTAGCGCCTGATGCTGCCTGCATCCGGTTCATTTAAACCTGAACAAGTTCGGCCTCTCGACAGCAGAGTTGCCCGACCGAAAGTTCTATTTTAGAACGCCCGCGATAACTATTTGTGAATATTAGTGTGATCTGCATCACACAGCGCCCATTAACTGCTGGCAATAAAGTGAGGATTTACTAGTTTTATCGTTGACACTCTGGTGAATTGGCGTGCGGCGTTGCAGCATTAGACATCGCAAGCAGCCAGGACTGCCCCTAAAGAGCAGGAAAGCAGGGCTCGTTCCGGGTGTTAATCCAGCCGCATTATGGGCCTTGCTTGTCGTAAGCAGCGTTTTGCGCCGTCTTGCGCTGTCACGTTTCACCCCGTCAAATGGAGACGTCTGTTCATGATTCGCCACCGTGTTTTCACTCCCATTGCCCCGCTCAGTTGGGGGTGCCTGATTGGGCTTCTCGTCTTGTTGGCGGCCACGCATTCGGCTTTTGGATCTACTGGATTAGACGTACGCCCCGACAATCAGAGTTGTTTCGCACCCGACAAACCGAAAGTCCCGCTGCCTACGACAGAACGTGTTTACACCGATCTCTCCATAAATTCCGCCTTACAACTGGTTCAACCGCCCAATGATCCGGGCACATGGCTGGTCGTGCAACAAGACGGATACATCTATGCGTTTGATGCCACCAATGATGACGTGACGGAAAAATCAGTGTTTCTCGACATCTCGGACCGGGTAGCGTTTCTGTCGGGTGCGGGCCTGACCAGTGTCGCCTTTCATCCGGACTACCCGACGGATGGCCGCATATTTGTCAGTTATACGATGGAATCGGGTGATCCTCAGAATAGAGTGCGCCGTGTGGTAGCCAGCTACACCAGCAGCAACGACGGGCTTAGCTTCGAGGCCGCCAGTGAGCAAATCGTGCTGGCTTACGATAGCCGTGGTTTTGCTCACCCTATCGGCATGGTGGATTTCGGGCCGGACGGCTATCTCTACATTGGCTCTGGTGGCGGTGGGGGCTCAACGGGGCAGGACACCTATGCTTTTACGAACTCTTTTATCCGCCTGGACGTGGACAGTGCAGTGCCCTATGCAATACCCCCGGATAACCCCTATGTGGATGGCGGTGGCGCACCTGAAGTCTATGCCAAGGGAGTTCGAAACCCGTTCAGGTGGTCATTCGACGACCGTGGTAATCTGTGGGCCGCTGATGTAGGGACATTATACATTGAGGAGGTCAATCTGATCACAGCGGGTAGCAACTACGGCTATCCAGTGGTGGAGGGCGACCGATGTCTGGAAGAAGAGTTCTGTGACACCACAGGCATGACGGGGCCCATTGCGGGCTATGATCGAGATCGTGTGACAGAGGGGGCCTCGGCAATCCTGGGTGGACGTATCTACCGCGGCTCAGCAGTGCCCTCATTGTACGGGGCGTATGTTTTTTCAGACTTTGTGACCGGAACGCTGCGAGCCGCATTTGATAACGGTGATGGTACCTATACAACGGAGATTGTTGGCGAAAACGCGAGAGCCAACCATATCGCCGAAGACGCCAATGGCGAGTTCTACTTCATTCGTAACACCGAGATCCGACGTCTGATCTTACCAGTTGATGATGGCCCGGTGGCGTTTCCGCAAACTGTTTCTGCTATTGGTTGCTTTGACCCCATTGACCCCAGACTTGCCGGGCCAGCGATGATTCCCTACGACCTCAACGTGCCACTCTGGTCTGACGGCGCAGAAAAGCAACGCTGGTTCGCTCTGCCCAACGGCTCGACTATCCAGCTCGATGAGAACGGTGATTTCGAGTTTCCATTGGGTTCAGTCATGTTCAAGAATTTTTATTTGGACCAGAAGATCATTGAAACTCGCATGCTGGTTTTACATGATGATGAAGAATGGGCCGGTTACAGCTACGAGTGGGACGACGCTGAGACAGAGGGGTTCCTGGTTGGTGTTGACGGCAAGGAAAAAGACTTTGGCAGCCAGATATACAGTTATCCCACTCGAGGGCAGTGTCTGCAATGCCATACCACCGGTGCAGGGATAACCCTGGGGCCGGAGGTCAGACAGCTGAATCGAGACTTCACCTACCCGACCACCGGACTGACCGGTAATCAACTGGAAACCTTTGAGCACATTGGTCTATTCGCGGATCCAATGTCCGCGCTCCCTTCGGAGTTGCCTGCGCTAGCAGCAATCGACAATGAAGAGGCTCCCCTGCATGATAGGGCGAGAGCCTACCTGCATGCCAACTGCAGTCATTGCCATATGCCGGGAGAATCGGGTGGCGGAACTTTCGATCTGCGCATAACGGAACCGTCCACAGGTGGTATATTCGCCTTGCCGTCGGCTGGTGATCTTGGCGTCCCGGGAGCTTCCATTATCACCCCTGGTAATCCGGGCAGCTCGGTAATCCCTCTACGTATGCGAGCGCAGGACGGCAACAGAATGCCAGCAATTGGCACCAATCTCGTACATTTTGACGGTGTGGAACTCGTTGAGGCATGGATTACATCCCTGGCGGGAGCCCTGATATCAACATCGTTGCGCCGCTGACGGGGTCGACGCTACTCTCCAGCGAGTCAGTTACGATAGAGGCGTCTGCCAGTGACGATAGCGTGGTGACCCGGGTGCAGTTTTTTGTTGACGGGGAACCCCTGGGAGAGAGTTCTGAGGCGCCTTATCAGGTGATATGGCTGGAGCCCGCGCCGGGTGACCACGAACTGGTCGCTGTCGCAATTGACGACGATCAGACCTCGTCGGTCTCTGCACTGGTGACTGTGTCGGTTTGCGCTGATACCGATGCAGACGGTACCTGCGATGGCATAACACCGCCACCGCCACCGTCCGCTGATGACCCGGTGGTCTTGGTACTGGAAGCGGAGGACAACGGGGAATATGGCTATCGTTACGGTCCAGGCCCAGATCGAAACGTGCTACTGATAGAATTTGATTCTACCGTCAGCCAGACCTTGTGGTTTTCAGCGAATGGCTTCGACATAGGTCGCTTAGAGCCGGTGGTGGTAGAGTTGAACGGGGTTCCACTGGGGATACTAACGCGGAGCAAGGATCGCGAGTTTAATGGGGGTGACCGGTTTCAACTGGATGCCAGCCTGGTTATCGCGGGAACCAACCATCTGCGTGTCATCCAGACCAATATCAATCGCAAATGGGGCGTTACTGAACTGCTGGTCACTGCCATCGGTAATATAGCGCCCGACGTGTCTATTGTGACGCCGTTAGACGGCAGCGAATACCTTGAAGGCGAGGTGATTGCTATGGAGATTCTGGCCAGTGACGATGGCGTCGTTGACCGGATTGAACTGTTCAGTAATGGCGTCCTGATCAACGAATTTACGCAGGCACCCTATCAATATGAATGGAGTAATGTGCCTGTAGGAAGTTACGGGTTGACGGCGGTTGCCTATGATGACCAGCTGAATTCCAGCTCATCCCAGCCGGTCACAATCGTTGTTTGCCCCGACGCAGACGGGGACGGGGCCTGTGATGAATTTGTCCCACCGCCACCACCACCTCCGGCCGACGCTCCTGTGTTATTGACATTGGAGCAGCCTGACAATGGAGAATACGGCGATCGCTATGGGCCGGGTCCGGACCGTGACCAGCTGTTGCTCGAGTTTGACTCTGCCAGCAGCCAAACACTTTGGTTTTCGGTGGTTGGCTTTGACATAGGTCGGGTTGAGGCTGTGACCGTCGAGCTAAATGGCCAGGTAGTGGGGCAATTGATGCGCAGCAAAGATGGCCAGCTCAATGAGGGTGACCGGTTTCAACTGGATGCCAGTCTGGTTATAGCGGGAACCAATCAGCTGCGTATCACCCAGACCAAGACCGGTCGGAGATGGGGCGTTACCGACCTGCTGGTCACCGCTGCGGGCAATGCAGTGCCCGAGGTTTCTATTGTGACGCCGCAGGATGATACCGACTATCTGCCTGGCGAAGTGCTCAGTATTACTATTGCGGCCAGCGACGAAGGCGGTATTCAGCGGGTTGAGTTATATGCCAACGGCCTGTTTCTCAATGAAATGACAGAAGCACCGTATGAGTATTCCTGGACGAATGTGCCAGTGGGCACTTACGAGTTGACTGCGGTCGCTTATGACGACCAGTTGGACTCAGGCACTTCGCAGCCGGTGACGGTGGCTGTCTGCCCGGACACAAACGGCGATGGTGCTTGTGACGAATTCGTGCCTCCGCCGCCACCGCCACCGGCAGATGCGCCGATTGTACTGACGCTCGAGGTACAGGATCAGGGTGATTACGGTAATCGCTACGGGCCCGGGCCGGATCGCGATGTGCTCTTGATGGAGTTTGATTCAGCGTCTAGCCAGACCCTGTGGTTGGAGGTCACCGGCTTTGATATCGGTCGACTGGAGTCCGTTATCGTCTCACTCAATGGAACCGATATCGGCCAACTGAGTCGGACTAAATCAGGCGCTTATAACGCTGGAGACAGATTCCAGCTGGATGCCAGTCTGGTTGCCGCAGGCACTAATGAGTTGCGCATTACCCCGGGCAGCGCGAGGTGGAAGTGGGGCGTTACAGACTTACTGGTTACAGCCCTGGGCAATGTCTTACCCGCGGTATCTATTGCTATGCCGTCAGATGGCGTGGAATATCTTCCTGGAGAGGCCATCAGCGTTGAGATCATGGCCAGTGATGGAGGAGGCATTGACCGTGTGGAGCTGTATGCAAATGGACAGTTACTCGATGCATCAAGTCAAGCCCCCTATCTGTTCGAATGGACCAATGTGCCCGTGGGTACCTACGAGATGACGGCGGTCGCCTATGACAACGAGCTGGATGCCAGCACCTCGCAGCCGGTGACCATCGTAGTCTGCCCCGATGCAGACGGTGACGGGGCCTGTGACGAGTTTGTGCCACCGCCCCCGCCACCACCCGCCGACGAGCCGATAGAATTGCTCGTCAATGAACTCAATACCGGCGAATACGGCAGCCGTTTTGGTCTGGGACCGGATCGTGACGAGTTGCTCATTAACTTTGTCGGCACGGGTCAACCGTTGTGGTTTTCAGTGAAGGGCTACGATATAGGCCGGCTGGAGCCTGTCCTGGTGATATTGAATGGTGTTGAGATCGGACAGCTAAAGCGCAGTCCAGACGGGGATTTCAATGAGGGCGATAGCTTCGAGTTGGGTACGGGTTTGTTGGATGGTGCTATCAATGAACTGAAGATTGTTCAGACCCGAGCCGGTCGCAGGTGGGGTGTAACCGACATGTTGGTTTTTGAATAACCGAGGGGCGTCAGGCGACAAAAACGGCAATCAAACCGATTGCCATTAGATCCGGAATGTGTCGCTGCAGCATTCGCAGCGCTGCTTGACCCGAAAAGCGGTTAACATGGTCGCGCCGGCTGGATTTTTGTGGCTTCAGCGTCTTAACTCAGTAAGATCGGTGAGTCGCTTAAGGCTGTTCCAGCGCCCCTAGCCGCAGCAAGCGTCTGTCAAGGAGTAGATCATGCCCACTGAGTACACGTTTGAAAGTCCTGCCAAAGAGGTTTACAAGTTACTGACGGATCAGCAGTTCCTCAGTGAACGTCTGGAGGCGGTGGGAGAGGACCCACCCACGGTCAAGGTTACCAAGAAGGGCAAAAAGGTTGAGATTATGCTGGAACGCGCCGCCAGACGGGAATTGCCTAAGGTGGCGGCAAAAGTAATTGGGACTTCGCAAAAATTCACCATGAAGGAAACCTGGCAGCCAGAGGGGGAAGGCTGGTCAGGCAATTATCTGATTGAATTTCAGGGGGTACCTGGAACGGTCGCGGCAGAATTTGACCTGCATCCCCATGGCGATGGCTGTATATACACTATCACGCACAAGCCCAAGGTCACCATGCCTATCGTCGGTAAGACACTTGAGAAAATTCTCTTGAGTCAGGTCAAGGACGGTTGTGACGACGAGATAGACTACCTGGTCGAAGCGCTAGGCTGAGGCTGACCCCTGTTATGATCCTCGCACTCGCTGCCAACCAGGGAGGGCACGCTAAGAACCGCCGTGTTATGCAGGTGGCCAGGTAGCTCAAAGCCGGACTCTCTCTGCCCTGTCTGCTGATGCCACGGCTTGTCATGGCAGCGGGATGGGGAAACCGCTCAATACTCGCTAAAATGTCTGCCGACTGACGACGTTGCCGGGCGCTGAGTTCGAACAATGCTGACGTTAGTTAGTCGATACCGACACGCTACGGGAGCATCAACAATGAAGCGCAACGTCAATCGGCGGAATTATTCCAGACCGACCATACCGCAGCCCGCGTTCAAGCGGCTGGCTGCACCGGCCTGTCAGATGGTCGCCCTGCTTTTCGCCATGTCCGGGGGCCTGTCAGCTGCGGCAATCGAGACGCCGAGCCACCGATACACCTACTCGTGGCTGTTCAGTGACGACGCCGCGATGAAGCCACGAGGTGGCACTACACAAGGCCCCGAGGTCGTGATCAGCGAGACCAGGAGTGCCGGTTTTCTGGCACTACAGGAGTCGGGGCTGGCACCCCGGGAGCGCGATCGCAGGGCAATACTGGCCATGGCTGGAGACTACCGTACCAGTTTCGATTTTATTGAGACCATCGGCTTCACCCCAGGCTATACACCCACGGCTCCCTACCAAAGCTGGGGTACAGAGCGGGTCTATGTGGTCG
Source organism: uncultured Gammaproteobacteria bacterium (assembly GCA_963840725.1). GTDB lineage: Bacteria > Pseudomonadota > Gammaproteobacteria > Pseudomonadales > Halieaceae > CAVWDU01. The sequence goes on from CAWIZY010000009.1 coordinate 865,219, forward strand.
CCAACGAGCCCGAATTCGTCAGCCTGCAACACATCATAGTCATGCATTTTCAGTTGGAGGATGGCGCGGTTTCGGAACCCATGGTGGTCAAACACTGGCGCCAGGATTGGCGATATGAGGATCGTGAACTACACAGTTTCAGGGGGCGCAATGCCTGGGAGAAGCAGCACCTTACAGGTTCGCTCGCCAGGGGAGCCTGGACCCAGACGGTTTTTCAGGTGGACGATTCTCCGCGCTATGAGGCGGTTGGTCGCTGGCAGCACGCTCCCGGAGTCTCTTTTTGGGAGAGTGAGGCCATGCGCAGACCGCTGCCACGGCGCGAGTTCAGCGTGCGCGATGACTACCAGGCCTTGTACGGCAGCCATCGCATAAGCGTAGCACCGGGGGGCTGGGTTCAGGAAGAGGACGCGCTAAAGCTGGTGCTTGACGCTGACAACCAGCCCGACACCGAACAGCCTTATCTGGCACGTGAAGCCGGACTTTCTCGCTATGAACGGATAAGCGACTATGACTTCGCCGCCGGGGACGCCTACTGGGTGCGTACCCGTGCCTTCTGGGCCAAGGTAAGGGCGTACTGGGATAAGGTTTATGCCGAACAAGACCGCTTCGAACTCAGGAAGACCGTGGACGGCAAGCCCTTGTTTATGGCGCTGTTTGAACTCGCGGACCAGACCGAGCTCGACGATGCCGCCCAACAGTCCGAGCTGGAAGCAACGCTGTCGCGGTATCTCAAGGCCGGGCCGTGAAACACTGCCCGTTTGTCCCTTGGTGAGGTTCAACGCGATGGGGAGGGGCGTGCAACAGGTCAAGTTACCGTGACCCGCCGGGCGAGCGCTTCACTCTTGCGGATTTCAGACTGTACGCCCGCCACGATATCACGCAACAAGATGACATTCGTGTCTCGCTCAAGTGTGCGCAGGCAGCAGTATTGAACGACATTCATGATGGCCGCCTGATTGAGCGGATATTTCTCGGCGATTTTACCCAGGTCTACTTCCTCCTCCAATGTGGTTTTCCCGGGAAAGGCGCTTGTCCACATCCGCAGCCGCGTCCGCGAATCTGGCGCTGGGAAATCGATAACGGCCTGAAAATGGCGAACTATGGATTTATCAATATTTACGTGGTGATTGCTGGCAAGAATGGCCAGGCCGCCATATGCCTCCAGGCCCTGCAGCAAATAGCTGACCTCCTGGTTGGCGTACCGGTCGTGCGCATCCCTGACGTCGGTACGCTTTCCAAACAGGGCGTCGGCTTCGTCAAAGAACAGGATCCAGTTGCCGTTTTCAGCCTTCGCAAATACTTTAGCCAGGTTCTTTTCAGTCTCACCAATGTATTTGGACACGATAGCCGACAAGGGGACTCTGTAGGCATGTCTTCCGCTTGATTTACCCAGCAGAGTGGCTGTCAGGGTTTTTCCCGTGCCAGGCGACCCCTCAAAGAGCGCACGGAAGCCGGGCTTGATTTTACCCCGCATGCCCCATTCATCGAGCAGCGTGTCGCCGTGCTTTAGCCATGATTCCAATTCCCTTAATTGATCGCGAGTTTGATCGGCGAGCACCACGTCGCTCCAATCAAGCGAGGTCGTCAGGCGTTGCGCAGGGAATTTTGAACTGAATTTTTTGCCGTATTTTTTTTTCACAATGAAGCCTCCTGAAATGCCCGCGCATCTGGCTCCCGGCTTTCAGGATGACCAAAGGTCCAAAAACACTTCAATTATAGACACTCAAGCACGGTTTTCAATTGCTACGAGCACTGCTGGCCCGGGGCCACCATGCATGCTGCGACACCTGACAACACGTCATTCACCCGCGTCGACACCAGCGGCAGCCACCTCAACAGCAGCGCGGTTCTGTGAAGGACATAAAGCCGAGTTCGACACCGGCGCCGCCTGAACCGTTAAATGCTTACGAGCATCATGAGATCGAATATTCACACTGTACGCCGGTACTTGGTCTGATAACTTTCGTAAGTAGCGCTAAAAACACCTGCCTCGCCTCGCCAAAAGAACTGGCTGCCGGGGTGAAACTGCAGAGAAAGTATGCCCAGCGCCTATTTACGTCGTGGGCTTAAAATCGCTTTCCAGGGCCGGCCCGCGCGTTGCCCGCACCTCATGAGGGCGAAGCGCGCGGCCGTCTTCGCTCCGCACTGTCATGGGCTGAATCGGGCGCCCTGATTCCCTGTCAACGAAAACCAGGCGCTGCCCCTTGGGGTGAGGCCGGTGCTTGTCGCCCCAGTGGGTCATGGACAAAAGCAAAGGCTGAAGATCACGGCCCTGTTCAGTCAGAAGATATTCTGCGCGACCGTCAGTGGTTGACTCCCGGCGTTCCATAATCCCTTCTGCAACCAACGTATTGAGGCGGGCACTGAGAATATTTTTGGCAATTCCCAGACTGCGTTCGAACTGGCTGAACCGCCGGGCGCCGAAGAATGCATCGCGAAGAATCAGCAGCGTCCAGCGCTCGCCGACAATGTTCAGGGTCTGGGCCAGCGAACAGTTCATATGCTCAAAGGTCTTGTACTTCATCTACGTTATCGTCCTGTCATGAAATGCACTGCAGATCGCCCTTGCATCTTATGGTTTCATCATGCTACTTTCAAGTTGCATGACACAACCAATCTAACAAGCGAGGTGTTGAGTATGAAGCCAGTCTGTCTGGTCATCGGCGCGGGGGCTGGTATCGGTGGCAATGTTGGTAAGCGATTCGCTGCCAGTGGATACCACGCGGTGCTTTGCCGCCGCAGTGATGAAGAGGGTTTACACAAGCTGGTCGCAGAGATTGAAGCCAATGGCGGCACAGCCAGTGGCTACCTCCTCAATGCGGCTGAAGAGGGCGCAATCGAAGAGCGCATCGCGCAAATCGAAGCCGAGATCGGTGCGATTGATGTTGTCCTCTACAACCTGGGCGCGCAGATCGGCAACCGCTCTCTTGATGAGACCAGTCACAAGGCCTTTGAATTGGGCTGGCGTCTGGGAACCTACGGCCTGTTCCGGGTGGCCAAGGCCCTTTGCCCACTGATGGAAGCGCGCGGTACAGGGGTTATCCTGGTGACGTCCGCTACCGCCGCGATGAGAGGCAATGCCGGCCAGCACTCACACGCTGCGGCCATGGGTGGACGGCGCATGCTGTGCCAGTCTCTCAATGCACAGTATGCGAGCAAGGGTATTCATGTTGCCCATATACTGATTGATGGCGCCGTCGACGCCCCGGACACTTTAGGTCGTATGCTGGGCCCGGATGCGTTTCAGAAACTGCGGGAGGAGGCGGGCGGCGACAAAGACAGTCTGATGCTGCCTGCTGAAATAGCCGAGACCTATTATTACATTGCCCATCAGCATCGCTCCGCCTGGACCCACGAACTGGACCTGCGCGCCTTCAGCGATCTCGCCTGGTGGAACCACTAATTTTAGCAACCGATAGGAACACCCCATGCCAAAACTGGAATTTGTTTTCGACTTCGCCAGTCCCAATGCCTACTACTGCTACCGGGTGCTACCCGAGATGCTGGAACGCACCGGTGCGGAGCTGGAGATCGTGCCCGTGCTGCTTGGCGGACTGTTCAAGATAACCGGGAATCAGGCACCATTTGTCGCCTTTGGGGGCGTTAAAGGCAAACTGGATTACGAAATGCTTGAGAGCAAGCGATTCGAGGAGAAGCACGGCATCGCTGACTTCGTTTTCAATAGTCACTTCCCTATGAACACCATAACCCTCATGCGAGGCCTGGTGGCAGCGCGAGAGCTGGGAGAAGAGGCGCCTTATATCGATGCGGTGCTGGCTGCAATGTGGGAGCAGGGCAAGAAGATGGATGACCCGGAAGTGGTTGTTAGCGTCTGGCGCAAAGCCGGGCTGGACGCCGATGCTTTGATGGCGTTGATTCAGACCGACCCCGTCAAGGAAACGCTCAAAAGGACCACCCAGGCGATGGCGGATCGCGGCAGTTTCGGTGTGCCAAGCTTCTTTGTGGGTGATGAGATGTTCTTCGGTAAAGAGCGCCTGGGGCAGGTTGAGGAAGCGCTGCTGAAAGCCGCTGTGTGAGGGTATCCACGACCTGACTCACCCATGTTCATGATAGTCCTGTGCTGGGTCTGATTGGAAATCTCTCCTCTATGACAATGCAACCTTTGCTGTTAAACGCAGTTAATAGACACTTTGTCTCATCGGCCCCAATTTCCATTTTCACGATGGCAAAATGAATCATCGAAAGGGAGTCGTGGGAAAAGAGTCAATGAAATTATTATTTTTTCCACGCCGGGCCGGTGCCCTCGCAGGGTGCTTCGCCCTGTTACCGGTTGCTGGTGTTTTGGCAACCCACTCGATGGGAGAGGATGGGCAGTTGTGCTGATTTAGTCTTGCTCTGTTCATCCCGGCCGAGCTTTAATCCACCCTGACAACGATCTTGCCGCGAGCGCGGCCAGTTTCTGAGTAGGCTATTGCCTGCGCAGTATCTTCCAGAGGAAATCTCCGATCGATTCGCGACGTCATTTTTCCTTCTGTCATCAGCGTCGCCAATATGGCCAGGTCATCGCCGCTTAGCTGCGCTAATATGGACACCACTTCCTGCTTCATAAACGGCGATAGCAGCAATGCTTCGATGGCGCCGCTAAAGGGCCCTACCCAGTCTCCGGACGGGCCTCCCACCTGGACTAGACGACCAGTGGGTTTCATAACCTTGGCGTTATCCAGTAAAGAATGGTTACCCACCATGTCGAGAATCAGGTCGTAGCGCTCTTCACTCTCAGTATAATTTTCTTTTTTATAGTCGAATACATGGTCGGCTCCGAGGCTCAGCACCAATTCAACATTGCGGGTACTGTTCACACCATGCACCTCGGCGCCCATGGACTTGGCTATTTGTACCGCGTAGGTACCCACCCCGCCGGAAGCACCATTGATCAGAACTTTCTGGCCGGCTTGTAACTGGCCTTTGTCGCGCAGCGCCTGCAGCGCAGTAATGGCTGCCACGGGAACCGCGGCGGCCTCTTCGAAACTGACGCTGGCGGGCATCAGAGCAATGGAGCCCGTTTCCCTGCGCACGATGTATTCGGCGAAAGCACCATTAGCACCACCGAATACCCGATCACCGGTTTTAAAACGGGTGACCTTTTCACCAACGGCTACCACCACACCGGCAAAATCCCTGCCCATGGAAGCGTTCTTGGGGGCGCCGATGCCCGTCATGAGTCGCATCACGAAGGGGGAGCCGCGCATAAAGTGCCAATCCAGCGGGTTGACGCCGGCGGCATGTACCTTTACCAGTACGTCGTCTTCGGCCGGCACAGGCATTGGAACATCAGTATGTTCCAGCACTTCTGGCCCCCCGTAGCACCGATAGACCACCGCCTTCATGGTCGATCCGGATGCAGCTTCGGGTGCAGGCGGGCAGTCGGCGGTATAGCCGATCAACAGGGCCACTGCTGAGAAAAATAAGAACAGGAACCCCAGAATACCGTTGGCAATTTTGTAACGACGTTTCATGAACTCATTTCCCGGCATTGATTGCACAATGCGCCTATATTGAGTGCTGGATGACCGAATGTATAGGACCAAGAGGGTCCAGCAGGGCTTTCCCGCGTAAATAATACAGCGAGCGGCAGGTCTTTTTTACCTCCTGGACATTTAGTGTAATATCTGTACAAACATACAGCAGTCTTCACTCCTTAAATTTGCCCCGGCCCATGCTGTGGCTGCAGCGGAACATCGAGCAGTTATGCCCAAAGAATCGATAGTAATCAAAGGCGCACGTCAGCATAACCTGAAGAATCTTGACCTCGAATTACCCACCAATGAGCTGATTGTCGTCACGGGTGTGAGTGGTTCGGGTAAGTCGACACTGGCGTTTGACACCATTTATGCCGAGGGTCAACGTCGGTATGTAGAAACGTTTTCGGCCTATGCTCGCCAGTTTTTGGATCGCATGGATAAACCGGCCGTGGACAGCATCGAGGGCATTCCGCCAGCGATTGCCATTGATCAGAGCAACCCGGTGCGCACCTCTCGATCTACTGTTGGCACCATGACGGAGTTGAATGACTACCTGAAACTGTTGTTCGCTCGATTGTCTAGGCTCTACTGCCGTGGCTGCGGACGTGAAGTCCGTTGCGACAGTGCCCAGAGCATCGTTGAGACACTCTACCGCGATCTACCGGGGGATGCGCCTCTGATGGTATGCCTGCCTATTAAAGTGCCGCATAACTTCAGCGAGGACGAGGTGTTACAACTGCTGAATCAGCAGGGCTATATCCGCGTGCACAAACGCTCCGGGACGGAAGTAGAGGTAGTGCAGGATCGCGTGAAACTTACCCGCGCCAATCGAGGCCGTCTCACAGAGGCTGTGGAGACGGCCCTGCACCACGGTGGCGAGCGGGTTCTGGTATATCCACTGGATGCAAACCGGGAAGCCGGAGCGGCCCTGCGATTTTCAGCCCATCATCACTGTGCGCAATGTGATATCGATTATAGCGAACCAACAGCGGGCTTGTTTTCCTTTAATTCACCGATAGGTGCCTGCGCCAGCTGCAAGGGCTTTGGTCGTATCATTGGCGTGGATTTTGGGCTGGTTATCCCGGATGATCGCCTTTCGCTTAAAGAAGGGGCGATCAAGCCCTTCCAGACCCCGAGCAATCACGAGATACAAAAGGAGCTGCTGCGTCAGGCCAGGCGCCGCAAAGTACCGGTAGATAAACCCTGGAAACAGCTGAGCAAAAAGCACCAGAAATGGGTATTGGAGGGCGAAGGGCCCTGGGAGGACGGGCTGTGGTTTGGTGTGCGTGGTTTTTTTGACTGGCTGGAAAGAAAGTCCTACAAGATGCATATCCGCGTGCTGTTGTCCAAATATCGCGCCTATACCCCCTGTGACAGCTGCGCCGGTGCGAGGCTGAAAACCGATGCGCTGTGGTGGCGCATTGGTTCTCTCGACAATGCCAAGCTGGGGTTAAGGGGCACTGCGCGTTTTGTGCCCAAGGGAAGCACGTTGTCGAAAGCGCTTTTTGATCAAATACCTGGCTTGTGCATCGCCGATATCATGCGCCTGCCACTGGTGCAGTGCACCACGTTTTTTGTCGAGCTGCAGTTACCTGGCGCCCAGGATGAAGCGGCACAATTGCTGTTGAGCGAGATTCGCTCGCGCTTGAATTACCTGCTGGAGGTGGGGCTGGGGTATTTGAGCCTGGACCGGCAATCACGCACCTTGAGTGGCGGCGAGGTACAGCGCATTAACCTGACCACAGCGCTGGGTACCTCACTGGTTAACACCCTGTTTGTGCTCGATGAACCGAGCATTGGATTGCACTCCCGTGATATTGACCGCCTGGTTACCGTACTACACCGCTTGCGTGATGCAGGCAATACACTACTGGTGGTGGAACATGACCCGCAGGTGATACTGGCGGCCGACCGCATTCTGGACATCGGGCCGGGGCCGGGCAAGCAGGGTGGAGAGATTAACTTCTTTGGCACGCCAGCGCAGCTGATGAAGAAAAAGCACTCACTAACGGCACAGTACTTAAGCGGCAGTAAGACCGTCTCGTCACCCGGAGTGCGCACAGCCGGGGTGGCTGAGGCCTTGCCACCGTATGACTCGAAGACCGGATACATAGAGATCGTTGAGGCCAGCCAGCATAATCTACAGGACGTGTCCGTCGCTATTCCGCTTCACCAACTGGTGTGCATCACCGGTGTCAGTGGCTCAGGCAAATCGACCCTGATGCGCGATGTACTCTACGCCGGCCTGCGCAGACACAAAGGCAAGGCCGGGGAGTCCCCGGGCGCCCATAAGGCGCTGTTGGGCCATGACTTAATCGATGATGTGGTGCTGGTGGATCAAAGCCCCATCGGGAAGACGACCCGATCTGTTCCGGCGACCTATGTCGGCGCATTCGATGCGATTCGCAAACTCTTTGTCGCTCACCCTGAGGCGAGAGCACGCGGTTACACACTGGGCACTTTCAGTTTCAATTCTGGCAAAGGCCGCTGCCCAAGCTGTTCGGGCAATGGCTTTGAACACGTGGAAATGCAATTCCTGAGCGATGTGTACTTGCGCTGTGCGGACTGTGACGGTACCCGCTATCGCGACGAAATACTGCAAATTAAGGTGTTGGGCGGTACGGTTGAAGATGGCGAGCGGCCAACGCAGCCGGCTCACCATGCCAGGTCTATCGCTGATGTTCTTGCATTGACCGTGGCAGAAGCGCTTCAGTTTTTCAGCGCCGAACCCGATGTACTGCGCGCCCTACAGCCGCTTGCAGATGTCGGCCTCGCTTATGTAGAGCTGGGCCAGGCCGTACCCACCTTGAGTGGCGGAGAGTCACAGCGCTTGAAACTGGCCGGACATCTGGCCGAAAGCGCCAGCAGGCGAAGTAAGAAAACCGCCACAGCATTACCCCTGGGCACACTGTTTCTGTTTGACGAGCCGACCACTGGTCTGCACTTCGATGATATCGCCACCCTCATGCTGGCCTTTCGCCAGCTCATTGCCGCCGGCCACTCACTGGTAGTGATTGAGCACAACCTGGATGTGATCCAGTGTGCCGACTGGTTGATCGATATCGGCCCGGAAGGGGGGCAGGGCGGCGGTACCCTGGTCGCGGCTGGCAGTCCAGGTGATGTGGCAGCCAACAGGGATTCACACACGGCGATCGCACTGCGCGACTATGCCCGGGCATTGGGATCAAAGCCCGCACTCAATCCTTCAAAAAGGCCGAAGCCCGGAGCGGCTGCAAGAGCGATACAGATTCACCACGCGCGCGAACACAACCTGAAGAATGTCGATATTACGATACCGCGTGACAAGTTTACCGTCATCTCCGGTGTCAGCGGCAGTGGTAAGAGCACAGTGGCCTTTGATATCGTCTTCGGCGAAGGGCAGCGACGTTATCTGGAGTCGCTCAATGCCTATGCGCGCCAGTTCGTGCAACCCGCCTCCCGCCCGGACGTGGATGCTATTCATGGCATACCGCCAACCGTGGCGATAGAACAACGCACGAGTCGAGGTGGCCGCAAGAGTACTGTCGCTACCCAGACGGAGATCTACCACTATTTACGATTGCTATACGTCAAGTTGGGGACTCAGCATTGTCCCGACTGCGAGGTGGCCATTGAGCCACAGACGATGGAGGCCATTCTCGCGAGAATCCTGAGTGACTATCGTGGCACTGAAGTCGCACTGCTGGCACCCATGGTAGTGGCCCGAAAGGGCATCTATAAGGAATTGGCCGAGTGGGCTGACGCCAAAGGGTATAAGCAACTACGGGTTGATGGTGAATATCTGCCAACGGCCGAATGGCCGGTGTTAGACCGGTACAAAGAACACGATATTGAATTACCGCTGGCACAGTGTGACATTCATCCCCGGCATGAGGGCACACTGAAGCTCGCACTGCAGCAGGCGCTGGAGTTGGGCAATGGTGTGGTTATCGTCGTGCCGCTGGAGGGTCGTGGCAAGAAGGTCGAGAAGACGGTTGGGAAGACGGTTGGGAAAAACAATGGTAAAGAGGTTGGTAAAAAGGGCAGCAGCGGTAAGCGGCCCGTTGAGGCTTTGTTCTCTACCGAGCGAGCCTGCCCATCTTGTGGTCGCGGATTTGATGAACTGGACCCGCGTTTATTTTCCTATAACTCCAAACACGGGTGGTGTCACAGCTGTTTCGGTACCGGGCAGGAAATAGCCGATTTCGATGCCGAGCAAAGCGGTGAAGAAGATCATTGGCTCGAAGCCGAACAACCGGATGGCGCGGAGGGCATTCTTCCCGAACAGGATTGCCGCCAGTGCCTGGGGCAGCGATTAAATGAAACGGCGCTGTCGGTGAGCTTTCAAGGGCAGTCGATTGCGGAGATTGCGGCCTTATCGGTCGATGAGGCGGCCCATTGGTTGCAGAAACTGCATCTCACGGGTCGGGACAAGGCCATTGGCCGTGATTTATTGACAGAACTGCAGGGCAGGCTGAGCTTTCTACAAAAAGTAGGCTTGAATTACCTGACGCTGGATCGCGCGGCCCCGACCTTAAGTGGTGGTGAAGCACAGCGAATACGCCTGGCCTCCCAGTTAGGGTCGAATTTGCAGGGGGTGTGCTACATCCTGGATGAACCCACCATCGGCTTGCATACGCGTGACAATCGACGTTTGATTGCGACCTTGAGAGATCTGCAAGCCCAGGGCAATACCGTACTGGTGGTCGAACACGACGAAGACACCTTGCGCGAAGCTGACTACCTGATCGATATGGGACCAGGTGCCGGCATTCACGGTGGCGAAGTCGTCGCTCACGGCAGCCTTGCCCAATTGAAAAAGAACAAACACTCATTGACCGGGCAGTTCATGGCCAGGCCCTTACGCCACCCGATAGCGGGATTACGCGATGACGAGCAACGCAGGCAATACCCGGCTGAAAAACTGCAGATTGTCGCGGCCGAAATGAACAACTTGAACAACCTGGATGTCGCCATTCCACTGCGCCGCTTAGTCAGCATCAGCGGCGTCAGTGGCAGCGGCAAAAGCACACTGATCCGATCAATTTTGCACCAGAGCTTACGCCGCGAAATTAACGTAAAACAGCCTGGGAAAAACAAGACAAGGAAACGGCGCTGGCACGGCTGCGCGGATATTCAGGGGTGGCAGTCTATCACCCGTATCCTGGAAGTGGATCAAACACCGATTGGTAAAACGACCCGCTCTTGCCCCGCTACCTATCTGGGTATCTGGGACACCATCCGTAAATTATTCGCCGAGACGATAGATGCCCGTCTGCGTGGTTACACCCCGGCGCGCTTCTCCTTCAATACCGGCGACGGGCGCTGTGCTGCCTGCGGCGGCCACGGCATGGTAAAGGTAGAGATGAATTTTTTGCCAGACGTACGGGTGGCCTGCGAGGAGTGCAGAGGTTGGCGCTTTAATGACGAGACACTCTCTGTACGATACAAGGAAAAGCACATCGGTGAAGTATTGGCGATGAATATGGAGGAGGCCACTGAATTTTTCTCTGCCATCAGCTCTGTGCATCACGCCCTGCAATTACTACAGGATGTGGGTCTGGGCTACCTGACGTTGGGTCAACAGAGCCCAACGCTCAGTGGCGGGGAAGCGCAACGTCTCAAGTTGGTCACTGAACTGGCCAAGGCCAAACCCGGTGCTCGTGTCAAGCAACACACCTTGTACGTGCTGGACGAACCCACCGTAGGCCTGCACATGGCCGATGTGGAAAAGCTACTGCGTGTACTGCACCGACTGGTCAACAACGGCAATTCCGTGCTGGTGATCGAGCACAACCTTGACGTAATTGCAGAGTCCGATTGGGTGATCGATATGGGGCCGGAAGGCGGCAGCGGCGGGGGCAAGGTGATTGCCCAGGGCAAGCCTGCAACTATTTGCAAACGAAAGCGTTCACACACCGGCAAGTATTTGCAGGAGTTGCTAAACGCTTAGGCCGTTCGTTGCCGTGTTCATTCACATGAAAGGCGAACAACCGGCGTTTCGCCGTCTCTCAGCGGCGGCCGCTACCCGCTGAACATGTTGCTCCGCTATGGCTACCCCTCATCTATGGCTTGTACCAGATGGGAGAGGTATAGGCTCTGTCCTGAGTGCTGGTTGGCGCGCCTTCAGGCAAGTCCACACCGAAGCGGAATGCGTCGTAGGTGCTCCAGCGCGGCTTGGGTATTTCCAGTACCCGAGCGTAGTAGAAAGCTTTGTGTTTGGGGTTGAAGTCCGGGTCGGTCCACACTGTGCCCAACTCTGACGAGCCGATAGTGTTGGTCCAGGTGGCCGTCGCCACGTCCACCGTATTGCCCACGGCGGGCAGCTTGCCGTCTTTGCCCGGCTTGCGGTCATCACCCCAGGCCACGTCATACACCTGTTCATGTAAAGTGTCACCGTCGTGCCAACCTTTCACGATTTGGATACGGTCCAGATTGGCGCCAATCGGGTCGCGCAGCGCGAATACCATGAAGTTCGGGGCTTTGTTCTTGCCCCGCGCTGGCAGTTCGCTGCCCATTGGTACGCCTTTGTCGTAACCGGCGAAGGCGGGCTCCCGGTTGTTCATATCGGCCTCGGTAAACTCCCAGCCGCCGAACATGCGCACTGCCATGCGGCTGCCGGTGGTTGCGTAGGTCTCTTTGCGCTCCATGGCATCGAAAATAGCCTCGCGGGTATTCTCCTTCGCCCAAACGGCGGCCAGGCCAGACGCAACGGTCTGCCAGCCCATGATGGTGCCACTTTCAGAGGCCATGAAAGGATGGCTCATTCGTTCAGGACCGGGCTCCGCCCCCGAGTGTTTGCCGAAGAAGTTGTTCTCCTCGGTGGTTGCCAGGGAGGTATGACTGTCTGTTGAACCGATCATGCCGAATTGGTACGGGTTGGTGCCGAATTTGTTCTCCAGCGCCATGCCCTGCTTCAGCGCTTCGCGGGCATACTCGCCTGCCAACATGTCGTTAGTCTTGGCCTGCGAAACATCCAGGTTGCCAATGTCCCAGGTTTCATAGTCTGCAAACTCGTCGTTCGGTGACAGGAAAGGATGCGTTTCACCGTCACCCTTGATTTGTGTAGCCTCGTACAGAGGTTCCCATTTGGCGCGGGCCTCTGCCCAGCTTTTGTCCAGTGGTTCCCCATCACTTTGTTCTATCAACGGGAACATAATGCCGTTAGCCAGGTTGCCGTTGTGAGCGATGGCCAGCACGTTTCCGCCGGTTTTTTTCTCGTAGTCTTCCAGCCAGGCCCAGAGGTCTCTGGGTGTTGTGCTGCCCCAGGGCGCCATTGTGATGAACGGCACCATCTGGCCACCGATATCACCGCCATCCTTGTAGACCACCACGCGATGCATGTTGTTACCCCGTACCAGTGAGGTCCATTCATAGCCGATAAATGCAGTAAAACGTCCGGGTTCGTTATAGCGTTCAGCAGCGTCTACGGTTCTGGCCCAGGCATCCTTGTAGGGTTTGGAATCGGGGGCATAGACCAGGCTCTTAGGGAAGTTCCCCTGGGAGAACAAGCCGATCAACTCCAGTGCAACGTTGACGCCATCGCCAGCCTTGATTCTGTCGTACCAGTCCTTGCCGGTAGGGTCTGCCAGGACGTGTTCGGCGCCAGCCAGCATGTCGGGGAAAAACCCCATATTGTCAGAGTGGTCAGCGATGACCAGAAAATCCAGCGGACGGGCCAGCTTTACTGGCCCGGCATTGCTTGAATCTACCTGCTCGCCGCGGGCGAACCGATAGGCCGCATCCAGACCCAGGCGATTGCCGAAGGCACCGGCGTCCATGGATATGTCTGTATGCAGGTGGGTGTCGCCCCAGTAAACATTGGTGGCGAAATCGCGACCGGCATAGGGGGAGTAGGCAGTGCCCGTGTATTCTGGTGACAGGATCGTCTCATCAGGCGGAGGCGGTACCTGCGCCTGAACCGCGACTGTGAAAACTGCCGTCAGGGCGATCCCGAAACGAAGACGTGACATACATGACTCCTGCTGCGCATCAAATTATTTGCCAATACATCAGAGTAGTGGAAACGGCCGACAATTCAAATAACTTGCAGTGTGCGACACCGCCGAGATCGGTGACCTCCGCTAGCCTGTCGTTGGACTCGTTGGACTCGTTGGACTCGTTGGACAAATTGCAAATCCTTTTCAATCATCTAGGGCACCTCATGGGGCTCAGGCCGAGGTTCCGGCCCAACTCACTGGTCTTTTGTTACACTCTCCGGCAATCACTTACTACACAAGGCATCTGCCGTGCAGCACCGCAAGCTTGTTCTTCCTGAGTTTCTCAATGACCAGGGCTTTCTCTTCGGAGGCAACCTTCTGAAATGGGTAGATGAGTCCGCCTATATCACTGCCAGCCTGGAGTTCCCCCACAACCGTCTGGTTACTGTGTCGCTCAGTGAAGTGAACTTCAAGCACCCCATCCAGCCGGGTGAATTGTTATGTTTTGACGTGCAACTCACCCGCAAAGGGAATACCTCTGTCACCTATGAAATCGACGTATTTGGCGAGAAACTCGCTGGCACGGCCGAACCCCTGTTTGTTACCAAGATTACCTTTGTTAATGTAGGGGAGGGCGGTGCGCCTACACCGATTCACTCGTCGGGCTAGATTGAGGTGATCGACCAGATCCATAGGGTTCTCTAAAGCCGTGCGCAGATTTTGCGTACCTAGCTAACCTCTCTTTGATTTCCCTTCTGCTGTTGAGATAAACCAGGTGGCTGGACGGGTGGTGATAACTCAGGTTCGCAGGGCCTAATGGATTGACTCTATCCTGAGCGTGTAGAGAACTTCCAAAGGTGCGTCGAAAAACCAGTGCCGGTAGAGTATGGCCTGGGCAAAGTCACCATTAATCTTCGCGGGAGCAATGCATGTCAGTAGAGGAATCCAGACTCGACAAGATGCGGGAGAGGGCGCCGGAGTTCATCCGTATGCTAGGTGGGAGGTTGCAGTCACTCGACTCCGAAGAGCAACGCGCCGTCTTCGAGTTTAATGTCAGTACCGATTTCTGCCATACGGTCGACGTTATCCAAGGTGGTTTTGTGACAGCTATGCTCGACGCGGCCATGTCTCATGCCTGTGCGGGTTGCAGCGATGATGTCGTCGGCGTCTCGTCACTGGAGATCAAAACCAGCTACATAGCAGTGTCCCGGGCCGGGGCTTGCACCGCCGAGGGCTATGTCGTGCGCGCGAGCCATAAAACCGCATTTCTGGAGGGGCGCCTCTACAATGCTGCAGGTGAACTGACAGCGACCGCCAGTTCCGTCGCCAAACTGGTGAGGCGGGCTCGGTCAACAACTTGATGAGATTGCGCCTCTCTTAACCATCCATGAATGGGTGGACGTAGCGACCGCATAGGCCGGGCTGTCAGATTGCTATCGCTGTGGTTATACAGGTGGTGTTCGAACCTCGAGGTAACACTGGTCAGAGCAAGGAAAACAGCCTGTAGGAATACTAACAACAAACGGCAAGCAATGCCGTCGGGAAATCAGTCGGTAAACAGGCCGCCTAGGTTGCGGCCAGGAGTGCAACAAAGACTGCTTCAAGCTGAATATAAGCCGATTCATGGTTATAGTGTTGGCATGCATACAGCCATTGCAAATACGGTCCTCTCGGCAACGGGGGCACAGACGGTTCGTAGCCACACAGTTATTCAATCGCTGTGGAGTGGCTACGGCGAAATTATTCGCCTTGAGCTCGAGGGCAGTCGCTATCCCTCGGTGATTCTCAAGCACATCAAACTGCCGGATGCAGTAAACCATCCCCGCGGCTGGTCCACCGATCGTTCTCACAAACGTAAAATACGCTCTTACCAGGTGGAAGCTCACTGGTACCAGGACTATGCGCGTCGATGCGACAAGGATTGCCCGGTGCCGGGCTGCCTGGCCGTAAATTCTGCAGAGGGTGAGACCGTTCTGGTTTTAACAGATCTGGACGCGGCTGGTTTCGATCTCAGAAAAGACACAGTGGCAATTGCGGATATTCATGCCTGCCTGGAGTGGCTTGCGGGCTTCCATGCAACCTTCATCAATAGCCCGGTAGACGGACTTTGGGAATGTGGTGGCTATTGGCATCTCGATACCCGCCCTGATGAGCTGGCGGCCCTTGAGGATGTTAGCCTGCGGGAAACAGCATCGCTCATCGACCAGCAACTGCGGCAGTGTCGATATCAAACCCTCGTACACGGTGACGCCAAGCTGGCTAACTTCTGTTTCACAGGAGATTCACCGCAACCCGGTGTGGCAGCAGTGGACTTCCAGTACGTGGGGCAAGGCTGCGGCATGAAGGACGTGGCCTATTTCTTGGGCAGCTGCTTGCACGAAGACGAATGCGACGCGTTGGAGGGTCCATTGCTGGACTATTATTTTCACCGGCTGCGTCAGCGCATAGCAGAGAAACAACCCGGTTTGGTTGCCACCGAACTGGAGCAAGAGTGGCGGGGACTCTACGACGTAGCCTGGGCGGATTTTCATCGCTTTCTCAAAGGCTGGAGCCCGGACCACTGGAAAATCCATAGCTACAGTGAGCGACTGACTCGCCGCGTCATCGAGCGACTGCAAGCATGAGTAAAGTTGCACTGCCTTTAAAGCAGTTGTGTGACGTAGCCATGCAGGCGGCTCGTCAGGCTGGACAGTTTGTACAAGGTGCGGACCGCAGCACCTTGCAGCGGCAATTCAAAGAAGTCGGTAGTAGCGCTGCATCACAGCTCGTTACCGAGGTGGATATTCGCAGCGAAGCGATCATACGGAAGTGCCTACAGGCAAGTTCAGAACAATGGGATATTGCGTTCGTTGGAGAGGAGTCGTCGGTGAGCGCGTCCGATGTTGTTCCCGAACGCCTGCTAAAGCCCTATCACTGGTGCGTAGATCCGCTGGACGGCACCTTACCGTTTGTAGAGGGCAGCCCGGGGTACGCGGTTTCAATCGCGCTGGTCGAGCGATCAGGCACGCCCCTGGTGGGTGTTGTCTATGACCCGGTTCATTCTATGCTGATGCACGCAATAAAGGGGCAGGGGGCTTATCGAGATCAGGCTCCAATCACCCGGGCAAGCTCGGTATCCAAATCGCTCATGGCCTTTGCCGACACAAGCTTCAAGAACCATGACCATTACACTGAAACAGTCGACATCTTAAACCGCTGTGCGCTGGATTCGGGACTGGACGGTGTTGCACTGGTCTATGGCAGCGGTGCCGTGAAAAATGCCTGTCAGGTTTTGGACTACCCCGCAGCTTGCTACGTAAAACTGCCGAAACCCGAGGACGGTGGCGGGAGTATTTGGGATTTCGCCGCCACCGCCTGTATCGTCAACGAGGCCGGAGGCTGGGCCAGCAATATCCATGGCCAAGCATTGGAACTCAATCGCCAGGACTCGACCTTTATGAATCACCAGGGTGTGGTGTATGCCTCAAACCAAAAGATGGCAAGATACCTGATCGATGCGCTTTAAGCTGTGGCAATCGGTGCTGGAGAGATTGTTCAGTGAAGCGGTCGTATCTCGTCATCAATGTTTGGACCTACACAAAATTCAGGTGACTGATGCCAGTCACCTTCCGTGCGTGGGCCTGTAGGCTTTGCCCTCGAAGACTCGCAGGTGGTCTGGTCAGCTTTGAAGGATTATGAAGGTTCGAAAATGATTCGGGGTAAAGCTCTGGATTTTGCCGATGCATTAGATTGCGCGGAAATCCGAGTATGTCGCTCACGCAAGGAATGGAGCGCTTGAAGGGTTGCCCAGTTTTGATAAAAAGGTCGCACAATTGAGCGGTGGGAAACCAGTTGAAATATGGCTGCATGTGCGCAAGAGAACATCGTGTGCACGTTCACATGAGAGTCTGAGTCTATGAGTCTGGTTCGAGCTATAACTTCTATTTAACATAATATATATTATGCGCAGTTATGGATAACGTTATGCCGGGCTGTGCATGGCGCTCTCTGTGGCGTTTTACAGGGATCGGTACGCCAAACAGGATTTGAGGACGCTCTCCGCGCCCCGGAATCGATGTTAGATGTGTGGCTCGTCTACTGGCCCGTTGTCATCGGACTGATCAAGGAAGTCGAGAACGTCCAGCACAGTCATGACGTCCTCCTGCTGGTCAGGTGTTCACACGTAGTTGTCCCAGGTAGTCCATCTTGCCTAACGGGACCCCATGTTCACGCAGCACCACATAGGTAGTCGTCGCGTGAAAGTAGAAATTTGGCAGGGAAAAGGATTGTATGAATTCCCTCGCAACAAAAGGAATTTCAGATTCACCCACTTTGAAGATCAGGGGCACGTCCGCAAGCGCGTCTATATCTTCACGCGATTCACCTTGCAACCGAACTGTTGCTTCCTGCACCAGCCCTTGAAGATCCTGGTAGCTCATGTCGCTCATCTTCGGTGGGGGCCGAAACTCCCCCTTCTTCAGGCCCTCTATCGCGCCCAGCGAATGATGCCAAACCGAGATAACCTGGAAGCTGAAGGGCGCCATATCCTCCTGGAGTTTGTAGCGAACTATATCCTCCAGGTCGATGCCGTTTTCCGCGGCAAACTGTACACCCTTGGTGAGCACAGTGGCCACACCTCCCAGTGTCTGCAGGTAGGAAGCTACGCTTTGGTCGTAGAGTGAAGATGACATGGATAAAATACTCCTGACGGGGTCATTTAGAGGGCGCCTTTCTCCAGGCGGGTAGACATGATTTCCAACGCGTCTTGCCGGGTAGACAGCTTGTTCCCTGCGCAGGCATCACCTGGAATCAGCTGCCTTGTGGCAACTTCCGCTTGGGGTGCATGCCATCGCACATTCCCATAAAAGGCGGGTGAATGGAGTAGCCCAGCATCCGGCGGATGTTTTCCGATACGCGGGCGGCAGTCTCCTTTGTGACGGAAAGGAAATAATTCTCCTGAGTGCGAGCCCACGGTTCACAGTACTGAACTGTCAGCGCCAGCCGGTCAGCGCCGCTGCGATTCTCGCCTCCACCGTGCCAGAGATTACCCAGGAAAAAGATACAGCTGCCCGCAGGCATCACCGCCTGGATTCGCTCGTCATCCGGTTGTGGCGCCCTCTCCTGCCCCCAACGGTGACTGCCGGGTAAGGCAACCGTGGCGCCGTTGTGCTCGGTGAAGTCATCGATCGCAAATACGGTAGCCACGCTGATGGCGGGCCGCGGCCGGGGCCAGGGGTAGAACCCGTCATCTGTATGCAAAGGTTGGGCCGGGGAATCATTCTTGATGTTGATCACCTGAGCCTGGGAAAGCAGGTAGTTGGGGAGTAGCAGTCTGTCGAGCAGAGCCAGAACTAGCGGATGTTCGATAAAGGGGTCCGCCGAACGCAATTTCTCCGGCAGTCCGTAAATACGCTGAGTGCGTTCACCCTCGAAGGAGTTGCGGCCCATCTGCTCAAGGTGGCCTGCGGCTTGCTCGCGCAGCAAGGTCAATTGTTCCGCTGACACCATGTCTGGCAGAATCAGGTAACCGACGGCGAGCAATTCTTCCAGCAGTTGGTCGACCAATATCGGGTCTATGGCCATAGCCTCCTCGCTGCGCGTAAAGCCATAGGTGCGAGCCAGATCGACATTTGCGTAGTCATCAAATGAATTAATCAATCGAAAGCGCGGATCATCACGCCCGTTATCTTGCCCGCTCATAAATGGTCCTCCTGACTCTGACTCTGACTCAGACCCAGACCCAGACCACCGCGCACGAACCGCCAGATGGTTTCGGCCATTTGTGCCGGACTGTCCGGCGTGGCACTGGTGAGTTCAGCGACGAGCGCCGAGCGCACGGCTCCCAGCGTCATCGCCGCTAGAATTTTCGGGTTGGTTTGGTTGGGAATGGCGCCGCTGGCCTGACCCTCAGCCATATTTCTGGCGCCGGTTTCGATAAGATTTTGCCAGCGCTTGATTTCCTCACCCGCCACGGCCGGCGTAGCCGCAAGACGGGTAATAATTTTCAGTGCTAACGGGTCGGCGACCAGGAATTCGATATACCGTTTAGTGCGCTCCTGTTCCCGCTCCTCCCAGTCCTCGATTTCATCCAGGCGGGCCATCAATACGGCTGCCTCCACGCGATCATAGAAGTCATTAACTACGGCACTAAGTAAACCTTCCTTGGAGCCAAAGTGGTGATACGCAAGGCCCTGAGAGACCCCGGCACTCTTTGCCACCCAGGACATTTCAAAAGCCCCATCACCTTCGGTCAAGAGGCTCTTTGCGGCCTCGAGAATCCGCTCTCGGGTGGCCTGAAGGTTACGTTTGGGGGCAACGGGCATTGGGCAATCTCAACACAAGCAGTATTGAGGCTACTTGCATATTGAACTGACGTCAATTCAACAACAGAAAAGCAGCCTGCCCGGTTAGCAGACGCTATGCGTCACTGCCAGGGCCCCACCAGTCCACTATCCCTGATGCCATCAAACATAAATTGAACGGCCAGCGCCGACAACAAAACGCCCATTATCCGGGTAATGACGTGCATGCCTGTTACGCCGAGCACATTCTGAATCTTCCCTGCCAACAGGAGAGAAACAAAGGTTAATAGCAAGATAGCCAGTAACGATGCAATGATTATCGCCTGGCCTGCAAAATTCCCCTCCTGGTTCGCCATCAGTAGAATCGCTGCACCCATCGCGCCGGGCCCCGCTATCAGCGGGGTGGCCAATGGGAATACCGAAATGTCTGGCTTGCTCAAGGCCTCCTGCTCTTCCTCTTCGGTAGTTGATGTCCCGCCTGAAGTACGCGCGAACACCATCTCGATACCAATCAGCAGTAGCAGGATGCCGCCACCGGTCCTCAAGGCGGCAAGGGATATTCCGAGGCCGGCCAAAAGGTATTCGCCGACCAGGGCAAAAGCGATCAGGATAAAGCTGCCTATGAACGTGCCGCGAATCGCGATTGCCCGTTTCTCTTGCGAGGATACGTTGGCCGTCAGCGCAGCAAACATTGCGGCCACGTCCAGCGGGCCGATCGTTGCGAAAAAAGTGGCCAGTGCCAGCACTGCAGTATCGTTCACTTAAATTCCATTGCGCCGATGTCTTTGAAACCACTATACGGTAATGAAACCTTGACTGGCCATATCTGTTAGTGAGTTGACCCGCATGAGTCAGAGTCGCCATGTGATACGACAGCACTGGAGTGATACTTTCAAAGAGATAAGGCCAAAGAGATAACGCCAAAGAGATAACGCCAGCCTCGGGCACCGGGTCTGTGAAGCTGTGCCAGATCAGCTCAGAACACTTTCTTTTCCACACTCCTTCTCATTTTCTGGAAGTAGCCGAACTCCCATGGCCTGAAAGCGATCATCAGACTGGATCCAAAGCGTTCTTCCAGGGGGAGGACGCTATCCTGCCCATGAAGCCCATTGAATTCAGAAACCAGTCTATCGATTTTTTTCAACATGATGGCATTGGAGGCTCTGGACACCATCCCGTTGCGAAACTCGAACTTCTCTCCCGGACCGGAAAAGCTGGATTTCATAAACCCCGGCTGCACTTGCTTCCTGAAAAAGCGTTGAATGGGGCCATCCGGTATCCACTTGAAATCATTGGCTACAGACAAGCGATACCGATTCAGAGGCTGAAGATCAATGACTCGCAGCCTGTCCAGTCGGGCAAGCAGCTGGATACACTCAGGCTCGCTGAGGGTATAGGTCGTAACAATTTCATCGAACGACCAGGCATTCAGGACACAGATTGCGACCAGAAGCAGTTTGGGATCTGCGGCGACATCCCGCTCCTGATCTTCCGTGAGCGTGTTGATGCGTTTTCTCTCGCTGCCCATTTTCTGGACGAGATCGGATAGTTCCATCCCCATGATCTGGCAGATCGCTTCAAGGCGATCAAGCGACAGGCTAGCTCCGGAAAACAGGCGTTTGACGCTGCTTTCAGACAACCCTAACTCACCTGCCACAGCAGCATAAGTCAGGCTGTTGGCTTTCAGCTCTCGTTTCAGCGTCTTCATAAGCGCCGCGGTCTGACTCATTCCTTAACCCATTAAGTAGCGTATATCGATACCGGAAGGGTCATATTACACGACGAATTCCGTTTTGGGTGCATTAAGCAGCCCCTTGCCTCATCGTTTTCCTCAGTGCTGGCCTAAAAGAGCCCGCCTTTCAACTCAGGAAAACGAGGAAACGACCATGAACAGTCCATTGAGTTTTGTTAAACACTGCATCGTCGCTGTTATGGCGACCGTGTGTATGGCGCAGGGAGTTCAGGCCGCAGGCTTAATGACACCTTCAAACGGGTTCTCGCCCGAACTCACTATCAAACAGCATCATGTCGATGTCGTCATTGAAGACGGTTACGCCATCACTACCGTAGACCAGACCTTCTTCAATCCCAGTGACCAAGCTCTGGAAGCCATTTATTCATTCCCAGTACCCCACAAGGCATCTGTCGGTGAATTTACGTATTGGATCGACGGGAAACCGGTCACGGGTGAAGTACTGGAAAAGGCAAAAGCACGAACTGTCTATGAGCAGGAAAAGGCCCAGGGTAGAGAGACCGCGCTAACAGAGCAGGATGCCTATCGCAGCTTCGACAGCAGCGTCTATCCCGTGCAGGCTCAGGACAAGGTACAAATTCGTCTGGTCTATATCCAACCCGTCCATGTCGATCTGGGGATAGGCCGTTATGAGTATCCACTGGAGGAAGGAGGGACAGACGAAGAGAAGCTTGCTTTCTGGACTTACAATGAGACCGTGGATGAGGCGTTCAGCTTTAACCTGACCATGCGATCCTCCTACCCCATCGACAGTTTCCGCTTGCCACAACATCCGCAGGCGGCGATCACCATGCAGTCTAACCAGCAATGGGAAGTCGCCTTTGCGAATACCGGCCACTCCGTGGAGTCTGAAGGTGTCACAGAAGCTAGCGCGGAAGCTAGCGAGCCCGGCTCAACGGCGCAGTCTTTCCAACTCGACAGGGACATCGTCGTTTACTGGCGCCACCAGCAAGGCTTGCCGGGGAGTGTCGATATGATCACGCATAAACCCGAGGGCAGTGACCGAGGCACGTTCATGATGACCGTAACACCCGGTGATGATCTCGCCGGCATACAGAGTGGCCGTGACTGGGTGTTTGTTCTGGATTACTCCGGCTCCATGCAGAGTAAGTACCAGAGTCTCATAGAGGGTGTTCGCAAAGGCTTGCATCGACTGAGTTCCAACGACCGCTTCAAAATCGTTTTATTCAACAATGCTGCTCGAGAGTTGACCAGCGGCTATAGCGAGGTCACCGAGCACAACATCCAGCAACAACTCAGTCGACTGGAGTCCATCCGACCCAGCGGCGGCACCAACTTGTATGCTGGCCTGGAAGCCGGTTACAAGCGGCTTGACGCAGATCGCCCCAGTGCGGTCATTTTAGTGACAGACGGTGTTGCGAATGTTGGCGTCAGCGAGAAAAAAGACTTCCTGCAGTTATTGCAGAAGCACGACGTGCGGCTATTCAGTTTCGTGATGGGCAACAGCGCAAACCGTCCACTTCTTGAGGGAATGACAAACGTGTCCAATGGATTTTATATGAACATCTCCAATGGTGACGATATCGCAGGCCGCTTGATCCAGACTGCCGATAAGCTGAACCATGAGGCGTATCGGGACATCAAGCTGGAGATTGATGGCGTTAACGTCAAGGATCTCACACCCGCCAGAGTCGGGTCACTTTACCGAGGCCAGCAACTGATCGTCTTTGGCCACTACTGGGGGGACGGGATTGCGGAAATTGAAGTCTCCGGCAAGGTTTCTGACAAAGACGTCAGCTACAAGTCTGCCCTCCAGTTCCCTGAGCGCAGCGAGCTCAACCCGGAACTGGAACGTCTCTGGGCCTACGCGACGATCGAGGACTTGCAGAACAGGATGGACTACCTCGGACACGATAGCGAAACCGAGCAGGCCATCGTGGACATTGCGGTGAACTATGGGCTGGTGACCGACTACACCTCCATGCTGGTCGTACGAGAGGAGGTCTTCGACCAATTGGGTATCGATCGCAGTAACGCAGCACGCGTCAAAGCGGAACAAGAGGCTAGGCAGAAGCGCGCTTCATCGGCGGTTCGAAGCCATCGCCAGGACGTCCAGCAACCAGCGTTTAACTCCAATAGAGCGTCACCCAGGACGGGCGGCAGTGGCGGCGGGTCCATGGGACCCCTCGGTCTGGCGTTACTGTTGCCCTTGCTTTGGTCGATCAGGCGAATAGAGCCCAAATAAGAAACGCGAGCAAAAGGGGGCGCTGACGCGCCCCTTCCTCAATGGAGACTCACACCATGACCCGATTCCCTCTTCTCACCGCCCTACTCACTCTGATGGCCTGTGGATTGGCATTATCGCCGGGCGAGTTGCAGAACGAGCTGCAATTTAGCTACCCGGTTATCGCCTCGGGTAACTGGACTGGCCTGTTGACCGGACATTGGCTACACGCAGACCTTGGTCATCTGGCCTGGAACCTTGGCGCCTTTGCGGTGATCGCTGGTTTCATTGAGCGGCATTCCAGGCGACTCCTGATTTCGGGCACCCTGGTCGGTATGGCTGGCGTTGATCTGTTACTGCTATCGCCGTGGAGCAATCTCGAAAGGTACTGTGGTCTGTCTGGCATGCTGAACACCCTGATGGGGGTAATGATCTACCTCCTGTGGCGGCGGACCCGATCTCCCATTGTTCTGCTGGTCGGAATCCTTGCCGTCGCGAAAATAGCTGTCGAGATGCGACTGGGGCAATCAGTCTTTACAGACATCAGCTGGCCGCCCTACGCTGCAGCCCACCTGGCGGGAATCCTGGCTACGCCCATTGCCCTGCTGCTGGGCTACAGAGGTGCCCTAGAGCACACCATAAAAAGCTAAGGAATCGATATGAGCCTCTGGTCGCAAGCACGTGAGATAGCCATAGCCACGCCGGATGACCGCAATCGCTATGTTGATTTCCTGCGAGCGGTCTCTATCGGTTTCGTGATCATTGGCCACTGGCTGATTACCACCGCGTATTATGATGCGTCCGCAAAGACGCTCACACCCGTTCTGGCGCTGGACATTGTGCCATGGACGAGCTGGTTGACCTGGGTCTTTCAGGTGATGCCTATTTTCTTTATCGTGGGTGGCTACTCTAACGCGATTTCGCTTGAGGGCGCGAAGAGAAAGCAGCTGGGATATGCCGAGTGGCTGACGGGTCGACTGCACCGGCTGCTGACGCCGCTGCTTCTGCTCGTCGTAGTTTGGGCAATCGTAGCTGTCGCGCTCAACCTGGCTGCCGTTGATGCCGCCAAGATCACGTTCCTCTCCAGAGCGGCGCTGCTACCAACCTGGTTTCTAGCCATTTACACGATGATCGTCCTGCTGGCGCCGGTTACCTACAAACTCTGGAAGCGCTGGGGGTTTGCATCGCTGGCGGCCTATATGGGTCTCGCCGTTTTGGTTGACTATCTGTTCTTTGCGATGGACATGCACTGGGCCGGCTGGACCAACTACTTCTGGGTTTGGCTAGCCATGCACCATCTCGGGTTCGCCTGGCGTGACAGGCGACTTGGCAAGCCCCCTGTGCTGCTGGCTGTATCGATAGGCGCTCTCCTCACGCTTGCAGCGCTTATCGTGTACGGCCCCTATCCTATCGCCATGGCAGGCTCACCGGGAGATGACGTCAGCAACACACTGCCACCCAAGATCACTCTGGTCGCTCTCGGGCTCTGTCAGTTCGGATTTCTGATGGCCATAGAAAAACCCATGCAGCGGCTACTCGCTGGCGTCAACACGTGGACCATGACAGTCATCGTAAATACGATGATCATGACCATTTATTTGTGGCATATGACTGTACTACTGGCGGCGCTGGTTGGCTCGTACTTTGCTGGTGGCTTGGGATTGACCATTGAGCCCGGCAGCGCCCAATGGTGGTGGACACGACCACTATGGCTCGCACTGCTGGGGGCGATCCTTGTACCACTTGCGATGCTACTCTCGCCGCTGGAGAGAGTCAGTCGACCCAGGGATGCCAGCACACCTTCTGCCGCAAGGCTTATAGCTGGAGCGACCATAGCAGGATTGGGAATTACCCTGGCAACGCTACTTGGTTTGGATGGAAATATACTCTCACCCACCAACAGCGGCGTCATTCTATGTGTTATCGCCGGGGCCTGGACCTGCGGTGTACAACTGCGATTTGACTGAGTGGCAGTGCGCCTTAGGGGAGACCGTCAAGATCGGCGTTACTGATACTCGGCTCGTCTCACTCACGCCAGGCGTCGAACTTCTGCATGACATTCAGGAACAGGGGCGATTCCAGCCATCTGTTCAGCCACGCCGACAGCGTTGTGCAGGGCAGCTTGTCGAACGTGGCCTTGTCAGAAAAGACAAACTGACGAATGAAGGGAAACAGCGCAACATCGGCTAATCCCGGATTGCGTCCAAAAAGGTACTCGTCCTTCTGAAGCCGGTCATCCAGCTGCCGCAGATAGGGCATGGCCTGCTCCAGGTAGTCCTGTTGCGAAAACTCAGGGTATCGGTCCCAGTACTTATAGCGGTCCAGAATGGGTTTGAACTCGGTGTCGAATAGATCGATCAGTTTTTCGGCCTCTTCCCCAGTGGCCAGCCAATGATCCGGGTCATGCTGCTCCAAAGCCCAGTGCATCACACCCAGGCTTTCATCAATCACCCTGCCATCGGACAGCACCAATACTGGCACCGTGCCCTTGGGCGAGGCAGCCAGCATGGCTGCCGGTTTATGGCGCAATACGACCTCCCGATGTTCGACCGAAATCTGGGCATAGGCCAGCGCCATGCGCGCACGAATGGCATAGGGGCAGCGTCGGAATGAATAGAGAATGGGAGCCATGTTTAGTGCGCGGTGAGTGACGTTTAAACAACCGTGGTGTTTTCATAGCGCTGTAAGATCTCCCGCAGGGTGCGACTGATTCTTGTCTGCATACGGATCATCTCCAACTTTGGCCAGGTACAGCGCTCGCCCGAGGCGACGTATTTCAGCACCTGCTTCTCCCCGGGAAAGCCCAGCAAATTTCTGGGATTGACCAAACGGTAATCGGGCAGAATGTTGATGTCTCCCACGTAGTCCTGGTTGATGATCGAACGCATCAGGCTGGTGGCCTGTGTGATACGGCCATTGCCCTTGTCGGCCCGGTCTATAATCATGGTGACGGCATTGAACCATTCGCGGGTGGCACGGAGACCCGCATTCTGTAGCAGCCCCAGCGATGTTTTTTTGCGGTGCCCGTCGGTCACAAAAGGCAGCACATGCGGGTTGGTCTGGCTGACGATATAGTGATTAACCCCATACAGGCGCGCCAGTCGTTTGGCCGGCATGTCGTCACTCACTGAGCCGTCTACCCAGCGGCGCGAAGGCAAGTAACTCTTGCGCTTGCCTTCGTCATCCAATGCCTGCAGGGTCACTGGCGGGAAAACACCGGGAACCGCTGCAGACGCCATCACGGCACTACGCATCAACACTGTAGGAGAAGTGGTGGCATTGAGAAGCCGGGACGTCTGGTGTGTCTCCGCAGGGGCAATCGAGACATTCATGGCCCTGCCGGTTTTATCCAGCGCTTTCTGGAACGTGAGATCATCGGGAAGAAAGGGTCTCAAGCTCTCCTCTATTTCTGCCTGTTTGGCGGTGCCGGAGCGTTTGCCGGCATCCGGCATGCGCGCGAGAAATACCTCGGGATCCATCAATTCACGCAATTCCTCGTCTGTATGGCTACAAACGATACTGCCGACTATGGAGCCACCACTTGAGCCTGACATCACTGAGGGCAGCAGGTCTGCTTCCAATAGGGCCCGGACAACCCCCATATGGAAATACAGTAGCGAGCCGGAGCCACTCATCATAAAGGCAGTATGGCCGAAACAATGACTGGCACGGCGGAAGAAATCCAGTTTCTGCTCAGGCTCGATATCGCCGGTGTCTTCGCTGGCGAGATGCTCCAGGGTATGGACAACTTCCTCGATGTAGTCCTCTATCAGGAATTTGGTGCCGGACAGGGCATGACCATACAACCCGGCCTGGCCCATACCGCCCATATTGCCGTGTATACCCTCCCCCAGGGTATACAACAATCCGCGGTTGTCCTGCCTTTGCTTCAGATTGCGCAGTCGATCAAGGCGTCTCCGTATGGAGAGATAATCGTATTGCTGGCTTTGGTCTCGTCGACGCCAGCGGTCAAACCCCTTTAGCCTGTCCCAATCAAGGGCTGCTTCGCGCCACTCCTGGTAACTCGTTGCGGTTTTCAGCGCCCTTCTGACCTGCACCTGTGTCGTCATACCCGTATATCTCTCATGATTTACTCACCCGTTCGTTCGTCCATCCCATGCGCAGCGGCTGGCAATGACGTCAGCGCCATACTGCCCGGTAACCGGGCTCGTAACTAGCTTGCTCCCCGGTTTTTCTGATTCAGTGTAAACGCTCATGAGGCTAAATGGGCAGCTGTTTAAAAATGGTACAAGACTGACGATTAGCTGCAAACCCCTCTGCCCATGCACCAGAGCAGCTTTTCCTATGCTATCCAGGTCGTCACGTCACACTGCAGCAAGCCAGACATTGCCAATGGCTGTGTTTAACCTGTCCAGTGCTGATGGCGAGCACAGCAACTGAGTGGCGCAGTAATAAACCTTGGTAGAGCACATCAATGAGGAACGATAACGATGGTAGCGAGCACAAAAGTTGTGAAGAAAACGGTAACAGGTGCTGTAAAGAATACCGCAAGCAACATTGCAGACAAAGCGACTGATAAGAGGCCGGCTGACAAATTGGAAGACAAGTTAGACGACAAGACCACCAGAATGAAGCGCAAGGCTGTGAAGAAGGTCCTATAGACTGCAAATCCATGCATATTATTCGGGTCAGCCAGTGAGTCGATTACCCGGAGTAAATCTGCTTCCGGGACCCGGTCTCTAAATCGCTGCTGACTGTCTTAATATCATGCAATGAGCCGCGCACCGTGCTTATTGTAATAAGTGGAGACAGTACAGCCCCAGTGACGTTGTACAGAATCTTCGGTGAGCATGCCTTCAGGCGTGCCGGAGTCCACCACCCTTCCCCCTTCGAGTAGAGAAACCCGGGTCGCATAACGCAGGCATAAATTGATGTCGTGCAGCACCGCTACAATCCCATAGTTCTGTTGCGTGGCCAATTCTCGAATAAACCCCAATAGGGCGTGTTGCTGCCCGAGGTCCTGGGCCGAGGTAGGCTCGTCCAGTAACAACAATGGCGCCAGCTCTGCCTGACTCAACTGCAGCAGGACCCTGGCCAGATGCACCCGCTGGCGCTCGCCACCGGACAGTTGGCGGTAGTCACGATCCCGCAGGTGATGGGTATCGGTGCGGCGTAATAATCGCACAACAGCCTCCCTGCGTTGCCGCCAGCTCAGGGACAGAGGCGTAGCACCCAGGGAGACTACCTCTGCTGTGCTAAACGGAAAGCTCAACTCACTGGTTTGTGGCAGTACGGCAAGATGGCGGGCACGTGTCTGTGCGGACCACTGCGGCAGCGCCCGTTCATGCAACAACGACTGTCCCGCCACCCTCAGCTCCCCGGATAAAGCCTTGAGTAAGGTGGACTTCCCCGCACCATTGCAGCCCGCGAGTACATGGAACTCCCCTGCTCCCATGGACCAGTCAGCCACATTAAGAGTAAAGCTGCCTCCCTGCCAGCGCAGCTGCTTTAATCGCAGCATCTATCCATTCCTCTTATAGTGCATGAGTAAAAAGATGAAAAAGGGTGCGCCCAACAGAGCAGTGATCAATCCAATCGGCAGTTCCGCGGGCTGAATTAACACCCGACTGCCCACATCGGCCAGCAACAGCAGCAGGCCACCCGCAAGACCCGCCAGTGGCAGGAGTACACGGTGATCCGGGCCGAACAGGCTTCGAATCATATGCGGCACGACCAGGCCGACAAACCCAATGACCCCCGTACTGGCTACAGCCAGCCCAACGCCAAAAGCCACCAGCAGGATGAGCTCGCGCTTCAGGGCCTCGACGTCGACGCCCAAATGACGCGCTTCCGCCTCCCCTAACAACAGCGCGTTGAGCGCCTGGGCACGGACCTGGAAGCGCCAGGCTAGCGCAACAACAGCAACAAGGCAGAGGCCGATCTGTGTTCCATTGGCCCCGGCTACCGAGCCCATCTGCCACAGGGTAAGGTCTCGCAAACGGCTGTCGTCCGCCACGTAGCTCACCAAGCCAATAACACTGCCAGCCAGAGCCGACACCGCTATACCCGCCAGTAACAACACCAGTACCGAGGTACCAAAAGCCCCCCTGGCCAGGGTGTAGATCAGCAGGCTGGTCAGCAGGCCGGCGGCGAAGGCCGCGATGGGTACGCTCCATACAGCAACCGCTGGCGTGCACAGATAGATCGCCAGCACCGCACCGACCGCCGCCCCCGACGATACGCCAATCACGCCCGGGTCCGCCAGTGGGTTGCGGAATACACCCTGCATTACTGCCCCGCATTGCGCCAGAATACCGCCCACCAGAACCGCCAGCAGAGTTCTGGGCAGCCTGAGCTCAAACACAATGGCACGCTGATAGGCTGGTAGCGCAGCAATCTCTGTGGCTGTAACCCGGTCCAAGAGGCTAAGGAGCGACTCTTGCAAGGGTATGGCAATAGCGCCGGTACCCAACGACAGCGCGCAAACTGCTAGCAGCAGTAGCGCCAGCATGACCCCACTGGGGAGCGCTGCTGTCCGCTTCATTGCCCCACCTGTACTGAGGCGAGCTGCTGCTGTACGCGCTCAGCTTCGGCAAGAGCGGACAAACTGAGACCTGCGACCAGGGTCGCCGGATCCACAGCGAAGACCGCGCCGCGTCGCCCGGCGGGGCCAAAACGTAATACGGCGTGCTGCTCCAGGAATCGCGTCACATTCTCGCCGTCGGTGTCCGCCAGGATGATGGCGTCCGCGTTCAACGCCAGCAAGGCTTCCGCGGTCACTGAGCGGTAGTTGGCGTGCGTGGCTACATTGCTTGCTCCCATGATTTCGACAAAGGCATCGCCGCCGGTGCCTGTGCCCGCCAAACGAAGCTTCCGTCCGCCGCCGGTAAGTACAAAGGCCAGCCGCAGTTCGCCGATAGCGGCTGCGCCAAGCCGAGCACTGCTAGCTCGAATAGACTCCAGTAAAGGTTTGCGTTCCTCAGCGACGCCCACCGCTGTGAGAATTTGCTCCACGTTGGTCTGCAGTTCAGCCACTGACCGGGCTGGCTCGAGACGCAACACAGGCAGTGTCGATCGTTGCAAGGCATCGATCACATGAGGTGGACCCATCTGCGTCGAGCCAATCACCAGGTCAGGGGCGAGCCCCAATATCCCCTCCGCCGGCAGCGACCGGTGATACCCCAATCTCGGCAATGCCTGCATGTCAGCGGATAGTTGGGTACTTGAATCAACAGCAACCAGTTGTTGCCCGAGTCCCGCCGCAATCAGTATTTCCGCCGCAGCGGTGTCAACGGCAATGATCCGTTCAACGCGCTCGCTTCGGGCCGCAGCCTCGCTGCCTGATCCGAAGAAGAGCGACAGGGCCAGACAGATTACCCCGATGGGTTGTCGTTGCTTGCACGAATACGGCCTAATTTTTTGCGAGCCTGCTGCGCTCATCCCAACTCTCCCGTCTCAGTGTTTCGATGGTTTTACTTTTCATTAACGCAAATGATAATTGTTCGTGTTTACATTATCAACAACGGGTGCTAGATTTTGCGTCCTGACCCAGACCGTCACCAAAACTGGCCATCCCACGGAGAAATCAATGACCGAACAGACTTTAACTTTAAGCCCACTCTCTCGGGCTGTATTTTGGGCAGCCCCCTTGGCACTGGGTTGGCTGCCACCAGGGGCCTGGGCTGCTGAAGCACCAGGCTCCCCTGCCGCGCTGGAAACCATCGTGGTCACGGCCACCCGGGCTGAGCGCAGTCTTGCGGAGGTTGCCAGAAGCCTCTCGGTGGTCCAGCGGCTCGAGATTGAGTCGATCCAGGCTCAGTCCATTGCAGACGTCCTGGCATACCAGCCCAACATCGCCGTTTCAGGCGGCCCACGATCAGGCAGCCAGACTGTCAATATACGTGGGCTGGGTGGCAGCAAGATTCTCCAGACCATTGATGGCGCGCGGATGTCCTTCGAATCCGGTCATCGCCCCAGCTATTTTCTCGATCCCGAACTGCTGCAACGCGTCGAAGCCCTGCGAGGTCCGGCCAGCAGTTTGTGGGGGTCTGGCGCAATGGGGGGTGTCGTAGCACAGACGACCCTCGACGCCGGTGATCTTATCGGTGACCGCAGTAGCGGCGGGTTTTTGCGCACCGGGTATAACAGTAACAATGATCAGTCCACCACAACGGTTGCGCTTGCCGGGCGCCGCGGCGCAGTTGACGGCTTGTTCAGTGCATATTACCGAGACAGTGCCGACCTGAAGCTCGGCAACGGTGACACACTGCAGGGCTCGGCCAGTCAGGATCAGGGGATGCTCGCCAAACTCGAGTGGCAGCTCTCTCCCCACCCAGTCCCTGCTGTTGAATATGCGAGGCGCTGCCAACAGCGGTACGGTGCCCTCGAACGGCACCGCCGAAATCAACGAGAGCAGCAATTTCCTGGTAGAGCGCAATACCTCGACCCGCAATGCCAGCCTGACCTGGACATTCAATTCAGGCACCGATTTACTAGATGGCCGCGCGCTTGTGTACTGGAACCGGGTAGACGTGGAAGAAGCGCTTCAGGCTGACGGTCGAGTCGACCAAACGCTCCTCGATGAGTTCGGTGTTAATCTGGTCAATCAGAGCCAGATCGGGGCTGTCGTATTCCAATATGGCGCGGATATCTACCGGGAGCAATTTGAGGGTGATCGTAGCGGTGCCCTGCGGCCGCTACCACCCGAGGCAACAACCGACGTCTGGAGCTTATATGCACAGGCCAGTGCGCCGCTGGCGCAGGACTGGCGCCTGGACCTCGGCCTGCGTTACGACGATTTCACCACCGAGGCGGATAACCTCGACAACAGTCAGTCTAAAAGTGCCACCTCCACGTCAGCCGCGCTGGTCTGGTCGCCGGCCGTCTGGGCCACCATTGCACTGCGCTATGACGAGGCGTTCCGCGCTCCCACGGCTGAGGAGCTCTACACATCGGGTACCCATTTCTGTATGGGACCGGGCTTTTGCAACAGCTTCGTGCCCAACCCTGAGTTGGAAGCTGAACAGGCCGCCAATGTCGAGTTACTGGGTCAGTTCAGTTTCCGGGAGGCACTGGGCGCCGATGTCATTACGCTGCAGGCTTCGGTGTTCAACAACAGCGTTGATAATTTTATTGAGCAGCGCGTGTCCGGCCCGTTGTTCTTTCCCTTCCCGGACCCGGGCCTCACCCGTTGGGTCAACGTTGATCAGGCGACTATTCGCGGTTTCGAGCTTCAGGGTAGCTATCAACGTGATGCACTGCGGGTAAAAATGGCCTATGGCCTGACCCGAGGTGAAAACAACAGCAGCGGCCAAGACCTGAGCAATATACCCGCCGATACGTTTCTTGCAGACATAGGTTACAGCCTACTGGACAACAGGCTGTACACCGGCCTGCGCTATACACACAGTAGCGCGCAGCCACGCACCCAGGTCGCGGACAACGATGCAGAACTCAGCTTCGGCAGCTACAACGTGGCCGATCTCTATCTACGCTGGGAGCCTGCGGGCTTGCCGGCTCTCAAGTTCGATCTGAATATCAACAATTTGACCGACCAGTTCTATCAACGCGCCTGGAGTCAATTGCCGGAGGCAGGACGAGAAGTCATTATCTCTGCGCGATACAGCTTTTAAAGGGGAAAGTCATGAATGAGAACAACAGCCATTGTGCTGATGAAACCGCCCCCACTGTGCTCTCCGTCCTTGAGGCGCTGCCCGCATGGGGTCCGGTCACGACTATCGTGTTCGCGTCCGGGTGTGTGTTCGAGTTCAAGGGACCGTTTCCCGAAGGTGAGGTTGCGCAAGGCTATTACAACCTGCACGGGCCGGTGCCCGGGTTGCATGGTCATCTGCACCTGGGCGCACTCGCGGCCTTTCACTTTCAGGAGCGACCACATCGGGGCCGTGAGAGTCTGGCTTTGGTGTTCGTGGATGGCAGCGGTAAAACCGTGTTCAAAGTGTTTTTGGGACGCGATGAGCAGGGCGCCATACACAGTCATCAGCGCCGCATGTTTGAACGACTGAAAGGGACCTGCAGCGCTCAGCTCAACCCCGGTCAAGAAGAACCCATCCAGGGAGAACCGTCATGAAAAACAAAGCTATGTCAGCGCGCCTGAGCCAGGAGGTTCTGGACTTTATCGGCAGTCGCCGCAGCCTGCAGTTAGCCAGCCTGAGCCAGGATGGCATCCCCTACGCGTCCTATGCCCCCTTCGCCCTCGGCGATGCCTGCTTCTACATTATCATCAGTGAGATCGCGGTACATGCGCTGAACCTGCAGGCTAATCCCAGCGCCTCGGTACTGGTGATAGAAGACGAGGACAGTGCCGAAGAAGTGTTCGCCAGAATCAGAGTCAATTACAGCGTTTACGCAGAACTACTGGCGTATGACAGCGCCGCATGGCACGAGGGAATCTCGCGCTTAACGCAACGCCACGGGGATCGACCACGACAGTTGGGCAAGCACGCAGACTTCAAGCTGTTCCGTCTCGCGCCTTTGCGTGGTCGCTATGTGAAAGGGTTTGGCAAAGCCTTCGACCTTGCCGGTGGCCCACTCGCGGGTGAGATTATCAATCACCTGCGCGCCGGCCACCGGGTTCGAGCAGCAGTCTCTGCAGAGACTACCGCAGCGCCATAGACGTATACAATGAACTGCCGCGCTGGCTGGCCGAGACAAGCGCTGTGGACGTCAGCCGGTTATCGCCCCAGGCTCCACAAATTGCGGCTGTGCGTGCTGGTACTGCTCCACCCGGTTACGACCTTGCGACTTGGCGCTATACAGCGCGGTGTCCGCCTGGCGCATCAGTTCACCGAGATCCGCATTTCCTTCGGTGACCCCGAGGCTGGCTGTTACCGTCAGCTCGCCGGCAGGCATAGGCAACGGCGTTGATTGCAGTTCCTTGCGCAGGGCTTCCGCCACAGCGGTGGCGTCCTCCAGTGGCGTACCCGGCAGCAGTATGGCGAACTCTTCTCCGCCCACACGGCCGCAAACATCAGTGCTGCGCAGGGCCCCGGTCAGCACCCCGGCCAGATGCTGCAATGCGTTATCTCCCCAGAGATGCCCGTGGCTATCGTTGATCTGCTTGAAGTAATCCACATCCAGCGCGATCACCGACAGTGGCGTGCCCATGCGCCGGCTCTGGGCGGCCAGGTTTTCGCCCATTTCATAGAACGCGCGGCGGTTGGCCAGGCCGGTGAGTTCATCAACACGAGCCAGTTTTTCAGCGGCGGCCCGCGCACGCATCAGGCGATGCTTCAGGCTCAGGTTCTGGCGCATCGCGCGGGACAAGATCCGCGAGGACCGGACAGCGGACAACAGAAAGGCAGTGCCCCCTATCGCGATGCCCACCGAGAGCAGGTCGGCCCTCGAATAAAGCCAGACCAGGGTGGGCGTCAGCAGCACAGCCACCGCGCACAGCAGCATAAACCGGTTCGCTGAAAAAACCGCAATAGCACTCCCGGCCATACCGATCAGAAAATAAGCAACCACGACCTGGTGTACGGGGGAATCCTCCGGCATCAGCCAGACGCCACCGATACCCCAGACCGAAAAATACAACATCATGGTAATAAAGTAGGCGCGCTCGCGGGCAGGAACCTGCTCTTCGTGAGGCGGCCAGCGCCAGTAGTGAATGAATACCACCAGCCGCGATAACCCCGCCAGCACGGTGCAGCCCAGCCAGATAAGCAGGGTAGTGTGATCCTGGGCGGACCAGAGAATAACCACCGCCAAACCCGCGACCAGCAGACTCACATAGGCCGCCGGGTAGGACTGGTCGATCAGCAACTCAAGTTGTTCCGCCCTGATTTTATGAGCGGCCGAGCCCCTGGTATCGTCGTCATTGGTGTCTTGCTGAGGCAATTGTTTCGGACCTTGCAGTGGCGCCCGGACGCTTGAAGGGCACTATAGCAGTAAAACGGCTGAACGGGACAGTGCGGCGCACTGGCATGGGCATGTCAATCAGGAATAATGCGTCTTGGATTAGCTGCTGTGTACGCCCATGGAGACAGGATTCGATATGACTGACCGGGCGTTGTTGTCTTCTCCGCGGATGTTGTCATAACCGATAGTGACTGGTCCCGGCGAGAGATGGTCGACGGAGTTTACCGGCTCGCCTCGATAGGAGTTATCCTCCTCCTGTGTAACCCACCCATTCCCTTTCGTGAGTTCCACTCTCCTACCGTCAATCATCACCGTGTTGTTCGAAACGGTGCCGATAGAGCCGTCAGCTTCCCTGTCGTGGCTGTTATTGAACCAGATTTTGTCAAACATAATGTTCCAACTCTCCCCTATCATGCCCGCAGGCGGGGCGGGTCGGCTCGAGGGAACGGTGTGGTTAATTTGGCGCTCCCGATCGAACAGACGGTATAGACATGGCATTAGTGTAAAGAATCCTGACAAGATCAAAGCCGCCCACAGCGGCATTTAGTCAAGAAATTCAGCGAGATAGCCCAAAACGCGCCAGTGCTAACTACTAGCCCTTGTAAACTTTTCTGACATAACACCGCACAGACTATATTCTCTTGACCTTGATCATGGTCCCAAACAGCCAATCGCGGTTGAATATGTGGACTATTGCCAGGGAGAAACAACAATGAGCAAAAATGAAGAGCACGCCAGCAACGATCCGCTTGATGGCGTCGACGGTGCCGCGATGGCCCGGCCATCCGAGGCCGTTGAACTCACTACAGCTGACGGTGAGAGAGCCCTGCCAAAAGGTGCGGAATTACGCCACGAGCTGGCCGAAATGCGCAACGACCCTGATGCCATCCGCGAACTGTTCCTGACGGGCAAGTACCCCTATCAAACCCGTATCGCCCGCAAAGACTATGAACAGAAAAAGAAGGCGCTGCAGGTAGAGCTGCTCAAAGTGCAGCGCTGGGTAAAGGAAACGGGTCAGAAGATCGTGGTGCTGTTTGAGGGCCGCGACGCGGCGGGTAAAGGGGGCACCATAAAGCGCTTTATGGAGCACTTGAACCCTCGCGGTGCCCGGGTGGTGGCACTGGAGAAGCCCAATGAGCAGGAAAGCGGCGAGTGGTATTTCCAGCGCTACATCAACCACCTGCCTACCCGGGGTGAAATCACCCTGTTTGACCGCTCCTGGTACAACCGGGCGGGTGTTGAGCGGGTAATGGAATTCTGTAGCCCCGAGGAATACCTGGAATTTATGCGCCAGACACCGGAACTGGAGCGTATGCTCACACGCAGCGGAATCCATTTGTTCAAGTACTGGTTCTCGGTTACCCAGGATGAACAGCGGCATCGCTTTGATCGTCGCCAGAATGACCCGCTCAAACAGTGGAAGCTATCACCGATTGACCGGGCCTCACTGGACAAGTGGGACCAGTACACGGAAGCCAAGGAGGCAATGTTCTTTTACACTGACACAGCCGACGCTCCCTGGACAATCATCAAGTCGTCAGACAAGAAACGGGCCAGGATTGCCTGTATGTCCCACTTTTTGCACAGCCTCAACTATCCCAACAAGAATACCCGACTGGTGCGCCAGCCCGACCCACTTATCGTCGGCCAGAGCCAGCATGTGATCAACAGCTCGAAGCATATCTTCGGGCCGTCACTCAATGAATGGTAGTTGATGCATTGCGAGATCGGCCGCGCCACTGAGGCTGTTGGCGCCCGGGAATCCCTTCAGTAATTCTGGCGGTTGACCGCGCGCTGCCAGATTTTCATAAAACTCGCCTCCATGGCGGCTTCTGCCGCCATGCCCAGCTTTTCCTGCCAGTTTTTCTTGTGTACATACTTGAGTTCGAACACATCCCAGTCCTCGAGCTTGGCCCTGCACATAGGCATCACTGGTCTGCAAGTGCATCGATGAAGCCCACTTCAATGGCCTTGCGCCCATACCAGACTTCGCCTGTCGCTACCTGGGCAATGTCCAGTTGCGGCCTATTTTCACTCACAAAGGCCTTGAACAGGTCGTGGGTGTGCTCCAACTCTTCAACAAATTTCTCTCGGCCCTTGTCGGTATTTTCGCCGAACAGGGTGAGCGTTCGCTTGTACTCCCCCGCGGTCATTAATTCGAAATCGATATCGTTTTTCTTCAGCAGCCGATGGAAATTTGGCAGCTGGGCCAGCACGCCGATGGAACCCAGTGACCGCAAACGGTGCCGCGATGATACGGTCGGCTACGCAGGCCATCATATAGCCTCCGCTGGCGGCTACTTTGTCCACTGCGACGACGAGCGGCGCCCGGCTCGCGAATACGGCTGCAGCTGGCTGGCGGCCAGACCATAGCCGTGCACCATGCCGCCCGGACTTTCGACGTTTCACCAAAATCTCGTCACCCTTGCGCTGCAAGGGCAACACCGCCGAGACTCCTCCCGCAGATTGACGGTTGCGCTGGCTTTGATATCGCCATCAAAATCCAGCACATACAGACGCTTGCGTCGCTCAGCGGTCTGGGTGTCACCGCCTTTTTTGAGCGTTTTTTAGTGGCTTTGGCCTTCGCCTTTTCGATTTTTTCTTGGTTTTTTGTGCCGCCTTCGAGCCTCAGGGTCGATGATCACATCGTCGAGCTTTCCCCGATCTCCTCGGTATTTTTCGTTGAGATCGACGATCTCGATATGGCCTCGAGGCCCTGGCGCTGTTTTTGTCCCAGCAATACCATAACGGCAGCGACGACCAATGGCGGCAACGAACGTGACAGCCTGGGCCAGAAACAGCCCATAGGCATAAATAAATTCCAAGTGCGTTTGCTCCAGTATGATTGATTCAAGTTGCTTGATGTAATGACGGATCAACTGGCCGGAAATAGAGGCCGCCGGCGGAATAGGGGCAGCTCCCGATAGTGAAACCACTCGGCATCGGCGATCTCAGCTGGTCACAGACGATCTCACCGCCCGCGTACTCGGCAAAAAAGCCCAGCATCAACTGGTTGGGAAAGGGCCAGGACTGGGACTGAAAATAGCGCAGCATTGCAGACTTCCACACCGACTTCCTCCCGCACCTCCCGCACCAGCGTCTCCTCAGCCGTTTCGCCGGCTTCGATAAAGCCCGCCAGCGTACTGTACATAGGCCGCGGAAAATTGGCGTTGCGCGCCAGCAATAATTCCTCGCCTCGGGTAACCAGCACAATGACACAGGGTGCGATACGGGGATAATTGATAGTGCCGCAGGGCTCGCAGCGCATGCCTCGCTCCGCTAGATCCAGAGCATCTGCTGGCCGCAGCGCCCGCAAAAGCGGTGATCTCGCTCCCAGTCCAGCAGTTGGGAGGCCCGACCGGCCAGCGCAAACAACTGCTCATCGACTCGGCCCAGCACCTGGTACAGGCTGCCACGTTGGAACTGCAGGGGATCCACGGTGTCGCTCGTCTATCTCCGCGCGTAGCAGGGCTGCTCCCGCCAGTAGCCCAGGAATTGGCTGCTCGCACAATCGTCCAGCCAATGCTCTCCAAGCTGGGCCCGCCCGAGCAGGCAGGCTCGGGCGCACGCAAGTCGTAACCAGTTGGCCGCCCTGAAAAACGATATAGCAGGTCACTGTTGACCGCAGTGGGTGGCTGATTGTCGGGTCGAAACATGAAGGCTCGGGACGAGGGATGAAACGACGCGGCTATAGTAAGTCGCGGCTCATTGGCGCAGGGCAAGCCGGGCCGACGGTTTGAAGTAGTTTAATCCGCCGGGATGGGTGCGTAGTTCACAAAGGTATCGCGTAGAATGCCGCGGCAAACCTTTTGTTAGCCGCCGGATCTGCCTTACATGAATGAATACTCTGCGCACGCCCTGTGGAAAAATTTTCTGGGTCCATCGCCCGATCTGGTACAAGAAAACCATCGTGGCGTTTTGGTGATCAACCCGATTCTGTTGTGGTCGCCGGGCCTTTTATCACCGGCTGGGTGTTGATCGGCGAGTTTATTTTCACCTGGCCCTGGCCCTGCGCTGCTATCCGCTGCAACCTGGTGGCCTGCTGGCGATAGAGGCGGTGCTGCTGGGAATGACCACCCCGCATACGGTGTATCACGAAACGCGGCCAATTTCGAAGTGATCCTGCTG
Source organism: uncultured Gammaproteobacteria bacterium (assembly GCA_963840725.1). Lineage (GTDB taxonomy): Bacteria > Pseudomonadota > Gammaproteobacteria > Pseudomonadales > Halieaceae > CAVWDU01. The sequence goes on from CAWIZY010000009.1 coordinate 904,806, forward strand.
CTGATGTTCATGGTGGCAGGCATTTACTTCATGAAGGAACTGTTGCTGTTCGTCTTCACCCGGATACTGCTGAACAGTTCAGTCCAAGGTAGTACTGTCGCTGCTGTTCTGTCTGGTGGCCGCGTTTCTGTCGGCCTTTCTGGATGCGCTGACCGTCACCGCGGTGCTGATCAGTGTCGGCGTCGGCTTTTACTCGGTCTACCACAAGGTTGCTTCCGGCAAGTATGCTCACGACGACCACGATCATTCGATGGATGATGGCGTGCCGATCTGCACCGCGAAGATCTTGAGCAGTTTCGCGCCTTTTTGCGCAGCCTGCTGATGCACGGCGCCGTCGGCACCGCTCTCGGCGGCGTCTGCACCCTGGTTGGCGAACCGCAAAACCTGCTGATCGCCACCGTCGCGGAATGGGATTTCATCAAGTTCTTCCTGATCATGGCGCCGGTCACCATGCCGGTACTGGTCGCCGGACTGTGCCACCTGCTACCTGCTGGAGGTGACGGGCAAGTTTGGCTACGGCGCGCAAGCTTCCAGACAGTGTGCGCCTCGTACTGGTGGAGTATCAGGAGAAAGCAGAAGCCCAGTCGCAACTCCCGCATCAACGCACGACTGATCGTGCCAGGCCCTGGTGGCGGTGATACTGGTGCTGGGCTCTGGCCATGCACTGGGCAGCGGTCGGTCTGATCGGGCTTATGGTGATCGTACTGCTCACAGCCTTCAACGGCGTGGTGGAGGAACACCAGATAGGCCATGCTTTCGAAGAGGCCCTGCCCTTCACTGCATTGCTGGTAGTGTTTTTCGCTATCGTCGCGGTGATCCATGACCAGCACCTGTTTACGCCTGTCATCGACGCCGTGCTGGCGATGGAGTCCGCCGTGCGCCCGGCGATGTTCTTCCTCGCCAACGGGGTGCTGTCAATGATCAGTGACAACGTTTTTGTTGCGACGGTGTATATTAACGAGGTCAAGGCGGCGCTGGATGCAGGGACTATCACCCGCACGGAATTTGACCAACTGGCGGTGGCGATCAACACCGGCACCAACCTGCCCAGTGTCGCTACACCGAACGGTCAGGCAGCATTCCTGTTTCTGTTGACCTCGGCCTTGGCGCCTTTGATCCGTCTGTCCTATGGCCGGATGGTGATTATGGCTCTGCCCTATACCGTTGTGCTGGGCGGCGTGGGCTTGCTTGCGGTTATGCTGTTTATTTAATGGACAGACCGGATGGGTCGCGTCGGATTGCGGCCATCACGCCGGGGCGCCGGGCTCCAGGTAGTTCGACTCGCCACCCGCCTCCACCCGCTGCCACAGCATCGCCTTCGCAGGCTGCGGCGATCGCCTCCAGCTGCTGTTCGTGGGCAGTCAATTCATCATGCCGCTGCGATCACCGGCAAGGGCTGGCGCCCGGGGGCCAGCCGCCGCACTGCGTTCTGCCGCTTGCGCCCCGCCTTGTCGTCCGCCGCATCGGACAACTGCAGTGCGTTTGACCGCCTGTGATGGCCAGGTAAACATCGGCCAGAATCTCGGCATCCAGCAGCGCGCCGTGCAAATCGCGCTGGGAATTGTCGACACCGTAGCGCTGGCAGAGAGCATCCAGATTGTTGCGCTGCCCCGGGTGCTTGGCACGGGCCATCACCAGCGTATCAATCACCTGGCTTGAGCCTTTCCGAGGGCTATACCCGCTGTCCAGCCGCTGCAGTTCGCTGTTCAGAAACCCCAGGTCAAAGGGCGCATTGTGAATAATGAGTTCCGCGCCGGCGACAAACTCCACAAACTCGGCGGCCACGCGTTCGAACAGGGGCTTGTCTGCAAGATACTCGTTGGTAATACCGTGCACCTCTATAGCACCCTGATCGATGTCGCGCTGCGGGTTGATGTACTGATGGTAGTGATTACCGGTCAGTTTACGGTTGACCAGCTCAACGCAGCCAATTTCGATAATCCGGTGGCCCTGGGAGACCTCCAGTCCGGTGGTCTCGGTGTCGAGTACGATTTGCCTCATGGCGTCATGCTCCGCTGCCGCCGGTTCGTCCGGCGATCTCGTCGATGCCCCGATTGGCCAGTTGGTCGGCGATTTCATTTTCCCGGTGGCCGCTGTGGCCCTTGACCCAGCGCCACTCCACCTCGTGGCGTTGGTTCTGTTCGTCGAGCAACTGCCAGAGATCGACATTCTTCACCGGCTTGCGCCCCGCTGTCTTCCACTGCTTTTTTTTCCAGCCCGGTCAGCCAGCTGGTGATGCCATTTTTTACGTAAACAGAGTCCGTGGTGAGCACCACCTGACAGCGCTCTTTGAGGGCACGCAGCCCCTCGATGGCCGCCTGCAGCTCCATACGGTTATTGGTGCTGTGGGCTTCTCCTCCAAACAGTTCCCGTTCCTGTGACCCGCAGCGCAGCAGGGCCCCCCAGCCTCCGGGCCCTGGATTACCCCGGCAGGCCCCATCGGTAAAAATCTCAACGCGCTTCATGCGGCAACATCCCTGCGTCGCGGAGCCTGGGTCGCAGGAACCGGGCTAGACGAAACTGCAGGTTTGGGCACCGTCAACCCGATCAATCGTTGGCGCGCCATTGCCAGCGATCGCTGGGGCCGGTGAATGCCGCTGACCTGTTTGATGGCATGCAACAGATAGACGCTGCCGCTGGGCAAGTTGCGTTTGTCACACCATTGATTCACCCCGGCCAGCCAGTTGCGACAGCGGGCCCCACCGAACAGGGGCAGGTGGTGCAGTCTGGCTCTGGATTCAACCTCACAGCCCAGAAGATGCAGCCAGTCAGTCAGGCGGCTCTCGCTCACGAAGCGCTGCTGACGCCAGAAGGAGCGCGGGGAAAAGGCGCGCAAACGGCTCTTGACCCCCTGCAGACTCCAGGGATTGAACCCAATGATGAACAAATGTCCCTGGGGAGTCAGCACGCGCTGCGCCTCACGCAGGAGGTGGTGTGGTCGCGGCGAGAATTCCAAGGCATGGTGAATGATCAGCACGTCGATACTGTCGGACTCCAGCGGCAGTTCATCGCCCTCGCAGATCAACGTCACATCGCCCCCGCCCCGCTCACTGGCATAGATTCGGTGATTGATGCGCGAGGAGTCGCTCAGGCTGTGATTGCGGCACAGTCCGAGTTGAAGAATATGGTAGCCGAATGACATGGAAAGCGACTCTTGCAAGGCCGTGCGAGTCTCGGCCAATAGATATTGGCCATTTTCACACTCATACCAGGTTTCCAGTTCCGTCAAAATGTCGATAAACTAAGTCCTCCTGCCGAAGCCATCAATGTTACTCGAATTTTCGTCAATTGGAATGCCGCACCATGCCCATTATCCGCCCTGTCTCCGCCTTCGCCGATAACTACATCTGGCTCCTTTTTGACCAGGACAGCCGGGAAGCCTGGGTCGTAGACCCCGGCGACGCGGATCCGGTATTGGCCGCGCTCGATTCCCTGGGATTGCAACTGGCCGGTGTACTCATCACGCATCACCACTTCGACCACGTCGGGGGGCTCGCACAGCTGATTAGCCAGTTCGACCCGGTGGTTATCGGGCCGGTGAACCCGGCCGTAGAGGGAATCACCCAGCGGGTCACCGCCGGGGACCAGGTTTCCGTGCTGGGAGAAACCTACGAGGTACTGGAGGTTCCGGGACATACCCTGGACCATATTGCGTACTTCTGCGCCGGCGACGAACCCCGGCTGTTTTGCGGCGACACCCTTTTCGCCGGTGGCTGCGGACGGGTGTTTGAGGGGACGCCCTCCATGATGCATCAGTCCCTGGCCGGGCTGGCGGCATTGCCGGCGTCCACCCGCGTCTATTGTGCCCATGAATATACTCTGGCAAACCTGGCCTTCGCCCGCGCCGTAGAACCGGAGAATCTTGCGCTGCTAGAGCGCGTCCAGGAGGCCGAGAGACTCCGCTCGCAGGGGGTCCCGACCGTGCCTTCGTCATTGTCTCTGGAACTTGCCACCAATCCCTTTCTGCGCTGCGGTGAACCCGCGCTCAGGCGCGCCCTCCAGCAACAGGGGAAGCCGGATGGTGGGTCGGATGCTGAGGTTTTTGCTACCGTACGCGCCTGGAAAGACAGCTTCTAGACTGCCGCCGAAACTATCCGGGAAAACCAAATAAAAATATGCGTTTACGCAGCGTAGTTCTCATCATTTCTTGGCTGTTACTGTTGGCTGGGTGCCAGTCTGTGCCCACGGATAGGACTGCGGCCAAGCAGCAGCTACCGAGCCGTACAGAACCGATGCCTGGTTCTGTGGAAGCGCCCGTTGCGAAGAATCTGCCGCCCGCAGACCTGTGGGAGCGGATGCGGCGCGATTTCACCTGGGGAACCCGCTACGAGCAGCGCAGCAAGGATGCACGCCGGCATTACCTGCGTCAGAACAATTACATGGGTGTCGTCGCCGGTCGGGGCAAGTTGTTCCTCCATTACATTGTCGAGGAACTGGACCGCCGCAACATGCCACAGGAACTGGCGCTGTTGCCCATGGTCGAGAGTGCCTTTGACCCCTTTGCTCATTCCAGCCAGAGCGCCTCCGGGCTGTGGCAAATCATTCCATCCACGGGTAAGTACCTCGGCCTGGATCAGGACTGGTGGTATGACGGTCGCCTGGATCTGCGTGATTCAACCCGCGCGGCGCTGGACTACCTGCAAGAACTGCACCGCTATTTTGAGGGCGACTGGCTGCTGGCTGTAGCCGCTTACAACGGCGGCAAAAGCCGGGTCCGACGCGCGCAACGACGCAATCAGAAAAACGGCAAAGCGACTGACTTCTGGTCCCTGCGGCTACCGCGAGAAACCCGCGGCTATGTGCCGCGACTCCTGGCGCTGGCCACCATTGTTTCGGAACCCGATAGATATGGGGTCACCCTACCGGACATCCCCAACGAATCAGTGATTGAAGTCGTTGACATTGGAGGTCAGATCGAAATGCGCAGGGCCGCAGACCTCGCGTCGGTTCCATTGCTCGACCTGCGGATGCTCAACGCCGGTCACCGGCGCTGGGCTACCGCCCCCACCCGGCCACCGGAACTGCTTTTGCCACTGGGCAGCGGTGGCAGGCTTCGCCAAAAATTAGCCAGTCTGCCCCCGGAGGATCGACTGCCCTGGCAATACTATCGCATCAGGCCCGGCGACAGCCTCAGCCAGATTGCGCGTAACTTCAACACATCAGTAGACGTTCTGCGCCAGGCCAACGGTATTCGCGGCAACCTCATCCGCGCCGGCGATAAACTGATGATTCCGGCGGGCCCCGACTGGCCCAGAAACGTCGCCAAGGCTGATGCCGGGCGCACAGTGCAGGGCTACCGGGTAAGACGCGGTGATTCGCTGCACCGTATCGCCGGCAAGTTCAATGTCAGCGTCAGCGATATCGTCGCCTGGAATTCACTGGACCCGAAGAAATATCTGCAACCGGGACAGCAACTGACACTGTACCTGGGCGACGGCTGAATGGGCTGCTGCGCCCGGGGCGCCAGGGCACACGCACCGGTTCAGTTTGCCACTCTGTGAATGCCAAACAGCGTTGCATAGAGGGCGGGCACGACGAACAGGGTGAGCAGCGAGGCAAAGCCGAGACCCGCCATGATCGTTACCGACATGTTGACGAAAAATACATCCGATAACAGTGGTATCAGGCCGAGAATCGTCGTGGTGGCGGCAAGGACCACCGGGCGCAGGCGACTGACAGATGCATCCAGCAGCGCCTGGTAAGGCACCTTGCCGGCATCAATCTGCTGGTCAATTTCTTCAATCAGCACGATGGCATTCTTGATCAGCAATCCGATCAACGACAGCGCACCTAACAAAGACATAAAATCGAAGGCGCCGCCTGTCGCGAGCAGACCCGCCGTGATGCCAATTGTCGCCATTGGCACGGTCAGCCAGATTATCAGTGGCTGGCGGAGCTTGCCGAACAACAACACGCTGGTCAGGATCATCAGCAAAAAGCCCATTGGCAGCGACCGCGCCAGTCCCGCCCTGGCATCGACAAGGTCCTCATACTCACCACCCCACTCCAGCTGGTATCCCGGTGGCAGGTTTATGGCCTCTATCCGCGGTTTTAGTCGTGACAGCAGCGGTTGGGCGGGTCCCGAGGCCGGGTTGCAGGAAGCTATAATGGTCTGTAGCCGGTTGCGTCCGCGACGCACGGCGTTTTCCCAGCGGGTATCGTAGCCCGACATGACCTGGGTAATGGGGATAGAACCCTGTAGGGCAGAGCTCCATACCTGGACATCGCGCACACTATCGATGTTGCCACGCTCACTGACTGGCGCACGCATCCGGATGGGCAACAGCCGGGTGCCGTCCCGATATACGCCGACGGATTCCCCCTCAAACGCGTGGCGCAACGCCGACGCGAAAGACTCCCGGGTAACACCTAACTGGCGGCCGACAAGCTCGTTAAAAATCGGGGTAACCACTTTCACCGGGGAGCGCCAATCATTGCGTATATCTACCCCGCCACCGTCCAGGCGCATGATTTCCATCGCCTGCTCGGCCAGTTGGCGCAGCACTTGAGGATCCGGACCGGAAAACCTGGCTTCAATCTTGGCATCTCTACCCGGGCCGATGCGCATGGGCTTCACAACGGGGTCCAGCCAGGGCATTTGATTGCGCATGTAGGTCTCGACGGCGCGCCTCACGGTCGGGATGTCAGCCAGGCGCGCCGTGCGCACTATGATCTGCGCATAGACCGGGGTGGGCTCCCGGGCATCGTAAACCAGGGTGAAGCGCTGATGCGGGCCACCCACTGCCGTGGCCGTCTGCACGACGCCCGCTTGTTCGCGAATAAACCCGGCTATTTCCAGGGCATCATCCCGGGTACGACGAATATCTGTTCCTTCAGCCTCCCAGACATCAACAAAAAAGATGGGTGTGTTGGAATCCGGGAAAAACCCGCTCTTCACACTGCCGAAACCCCACACGGCGGCGAGCAACAGGCCGATGGCGGCTCCCAGGGTCAACCAGCGATGGCTCAGCGTCCAGGTCAGCCCCTTGCGGTACCAACGGTAGAGCCTGCCCGAGTAGGCGGTGTCGGGCGTCGCTGCGTCTCCCGGCTGAAGCAACAGGGCGGACAGCAGCGGCGTGGTGCTGATGGCGGTGAGCCAGCTTAATGACAGTGAAATGAGGATCACGTAGAACAACGAGCTGGCAAACTCGCCCGTATTGTCAGGCGACAGCCCTATTGCAGAAAAGGCCAGCACACCTATCACAGTGCCCCCGAGCAGCGGCCACTGCACACTGCTTACGGTCTGCGCCGCAGCGCGGACGGGCGCCACCCCGGCGCGCATGCGCACCTGCATACTGTCAGCCACCACGATAGAGTTATCGACCAGCATACCGAGAGCAATGACCAGGGCGCCCAGGGATATGCGCTGCAGCTCGATGGCAAAAATATCCATGATGAACAGCGTTCCGGCCACCGTAATCAACAACACCAGGCCAATGACAATACCCGCGCGCAGCCCCATAAACAGCAACAGTACCGTGATCACGATAGCCACGGCCTGAGCCACACTGATCAGGAACCCGCTGACCGAGCGCTTAACCTCCCGGGGTTGGTCGTACACCCTATCCAGCTCCATGCCGATGGGAATGATACTGGTCAATTGGCTGAGGCGTTCGTCTATACCCGCCCCGACATCGACCACGTTTTGCCCGGGGAGCATCGATATACCAATGCTCAGCCCGGGCTGTCCGTTGATATAAAAGAGCTTGTCAGGCACCGCCACATAGGCCCGGGTAATGGTGGCAATGTCCCCAAGTCTCAGTAGCCGTCGCTCACTGGAACTGATCAGCAGATCGCCGATACTCTGCACCGAATCGAACGCCCCGGTGGGACTGATGCGCAAATAGTCATCACCCACCCTGACGTTGCCAGCGTCCACCACCATATTCTGGGAACCCAGAACCTCGGCTATGCGGGTAATATCGATACCTAACTCTGCCAGGCGATTGCGTGATACATCCAGGTATACGACTTCGTGCTGCTCGCCATCAATGTTGACCTTGCGCACACCGGGCACCAACACCAGCTGCTTTTTGACGCGCTCAGCGGTATCGTAAAGGTCTCGCCAGCTGTAGCCTTCACCGTTAAGCAACAGATAAACGCCGTAGACATCACCGAAGTCGTCGAGGACTACTGGCTTGTCTGCGCCGGGCGGCAGCAGAGGACTCACATCGTCCATTTTGCGCCGCAGTTCATCGAAGACATTCTGCAGGTCTTCCGAGCGGTATTCATCTTTGAAATCAACCAGAATATCCGACAGTCCCGGCCGTGAGACGGACATTCGAATCCGCTTGAGTTGCGGCATTTTCTGTAGCGCGTCTTCCAGGTGATGGGTCAGTTCTTCCTGCACTTCCCGCGCACTGGCACCGGGGTAACGAGTGAGAATCTTGGCTGCTTTGAGGGTAAAAGCCGGGTCCTCCAGCTTACCCATGCCGTCAAATGCCAGTAAGCCGCCGCCGACCACAACCACCACCAGCAGCCAGGCAACGACCCGGTTGCGCACGGAATACTCGCCGAGGTTCATCGCGGCTCGTCTGCCCGGGGCACTGCCTGTTCCGACACCGGCATGCGGGACACGGTCATGCCCTCGGCGAGGAAAGGCGCTCCCACGGCCACGATTTCTTCGCCGCCTTCCAGGCCGCTCTTGACCTCGATAAGGTTGCTCGACATCCGGCCGGTCACCACGGGTCTGGCATGAACCGTCATGGTCTCGGGCTCAAGCACCCAGACCTGCGGCTGCAGACCGCTGTCAGCCTGCACTGCCCGCAATGGCACCCACTTCACGGCAGCATTATCGAGCAAACCTGAGAAATCCATGTCTACGGTTACAGTCATACCTGGAAGCACGGCAAAATTATCAGGTGCGTCCATGGTAAATGTCGCTGCAAAGGTCTGGGTCTGCGGGTCGGCCTTCGTCGCCAACTCTTTGGGAGACAGAACAAAGCGAGCGTCCGGGCGCCCTTCAAAGCGAGCCCATGCGCCCAGATTGCGTTTTGTCGTGTACTCCTCAGGCTCCGTGTGCTCGCGCAGGTTAATATTAAAACTGCGTACCAGGGTTTCCGGCATATCGATAACAACATCCAGCTGCTCGACATTCTGCAGAAAAAACACGGGTTGCTTGGCGACAATTTCTTCGAAGTTTTCTGCATTGCGCTGGGCGATGAGCCCTCTGAACGGCGAGGTCAGAATCGTGTAGGCCAGCTCCTGTCTGGCAAGATTCAACGCCGCTGCTGCGGTACGGAAGTTGGCTTCCATACGGTCGTAATCCAGCCCTGAAATATTACCGTCCTCGATCAGCTCCTTGCCGCGCTCAAAGTTGCGTTTTGCGTTGTCATGGGTCGCCTCCCGGTCTTCCAGCGCGATCAGGTAGTCGGTTGGATCAAGCCGGGCCAATTCCTGACCGGGAATCACCAGGTCGCCCTCTTTGACCAGCACTTCCTGCAACACACCCGATACCCGAAAAGCCAACTCGGCCCGCTGTGCCGCATCAACTCTACCCGGGAAAGACCGGATCGAACTCGCGGCGCCTCCCTCGACCAAAAAGAGTTTCACCGGACGGGTCGCAGGGGCTGATGTGACAGCAGTGTCGCTGCTGCAAGCCCCAATCACAACCAGGCACAGCAGTGCGCAGGCTCTGCTGGCAACGTTAATGCGCATCGGTCTGACTCCCCGTTTCACGACACTTGATCATAGCACGCGTGCCTGCCCGGCCAGCGTGTGCTGCCCTGCGCGCCGGCTGCTACTTGGGAAACCCTCAACGGCCCGGCTGGTAAAGCTCAGCCAACTCAGCCAGCTCGCCAGAGGCGGTGAGATACAGGGCACAGCGCAGGGGCTCAGAGCTCATTGCGGCCAGGGCATCCCGATAGATTTGGAGCTGCGGGCCGTGCGCGGCCAGTGCCTCGCTGACAAACCGCACAGGAGTCTGGTCTGGCGCCGGTCGATCCGTCTTGTAGTCGATGATCCAGCGCTCGCCCCGGTCATGGGTCACGAAACTCCTGTCAATCACCAATTCACGCAAGCTACCGGACGGGTCCACCCGTGTCAGAGCCCATTCGCTGTGAGCCTGTGCATGCTCGCTGGAGAGCATCCAACGGCCGTCCTTACTGCGCAGGGTTGTGTTCACTGCCTGCTCTACCAGGTCCAGCGCCAGCTTGAGTGACTCGCCCCCCAGCCCCAGTTGGCGCAGCGCGATGGGCCAGGCCCTTTGCATCCCCTCACCACACCGAAGCGGAAGGGACTCCATATGGGACAAAGCTTCCAGCGCGCTATGTACTACGGTGCCAGCATGACGGTGCAGCTGCGGGTGCAGGTGAGATTGCAGGCGAGGATGCAGGCCATCCCCTGGGGTTGACCGCCCAGCGTGTTGCAGGGGTCGCGGCCCCACCGCTAACGGCGCCCCCTCACCGCTCTCTCGCTCTGGTCCGTCATTTATGGCAGCCGGTGACGTCTCCGGTAGAACCAGGCGAACCAGCTGGCCATCTCCCCCGCCGCTGCCCTGGGGTTCGCAACGGACTGTGTCGAGCGGGGGGTGTGATTCCAGCTGCCTCTCAGCAGTCTCCCAGATGGGACTGAGCAATGCATCCGCATAGGGCTTGCGCCAGGTTTCCTCGCCGCTGTCTGGCCGCACTCGTGCAGTGAGAAACAGGCGCTCGACCGCGCGAGTCGCGCCGACATAGAGCAGCCGTGCAGTCTCCAGCCGGGTTTTTTGCTTGCGTTGACGGCGCAAGTAATTGTAGAGGGTAGGCTCCGGATCTCGGCTATGATCATCAGCTGCCAGCAGGAAACCCCGCTTGCCGGCGCGCGAGGTATAGTCATCCCAGAGCAGTAATGCACGGCTGTCAGGGCGAGTCATGCGGTTCAGGCAGGGGATAAACACCCAGTCAAACTCCAGACCCTTGGCCTTGTGCAGGGTCATGACCTCCAGCTTGCTGTGGGGGTAGTGACGATCGAGCTTGAGTTTATCCAGTTTCGCGTTCAGCCAGGCCATGTTGAGCCCGCCCTCCTGCAGATCGGCCAGCTCGACAAGCTGAAAAAAACGCTCCACGTCTTCGCTCGCTCCCACTGTGGTCAGTACGGTCGGGCCAGCGAGCCGCAGCCACACCTGTTCCAGCCAAACCCGCAGCCCGAGACGGTCACGGGTCTGGCGAGCAAAAGCGATTGCATCGCTGACCCTGGCGAGACGTTTTGCGCCGTCCACAGACAGGCCACGGGCTAACTCGGGACGGTCGATGGCGACTGCCAAAGGCTGCGCCAGGGTAACCAGGTGATGCAGGTCAGCGAGCGTCAGGCCGCACCAGGGTGCGCGCAGTATCGCTAGCCAGGCGACCCGGTCAGCCGGATTCAGCAAAGCTCGGCAAAGACTGAGCAAATCAATGACTTCGGGCACGTCGGCCAGGGTCTCCATGCCCTGAACAGAAGCCGTAATGCCGCGGCTCCTGAATGCGGCAAGCAGCGGTTGCAGGTGTGCGCGACTGCGTCCCAACACGGCGATCGAAGCACAGTTTTCACTCGCCATGCCGCGCTGGACCTGCTCACAGATGAAATCGATTTCCTGCGCATCGGCACAATCGCCCTGGAACCCATGCACTTCTGCCGCGCGGTGGGCGCCTTCGGGCTTGACTGGCACAGCAGGTGTGAAACTGACCTGGCCGAGAACACTGTCATCGCTATGTGGAAAAGCCTGTTCAAAGGTGCTGTTGACCCACTCAACCAGGCCCTCATCCGAGCGAAAATTCACGCAAAGCTGCAGGGCTTCCAATGTCACTCCGTTAAAGCCCTGATCACGGGCCTTCAGGAACAGACCCACATTGGCGTCCCGGAACCCGTAAATAGACTGCATCGCATCTCCGACAATCATAATGGTGCGGGGCGCCTGCGGATTCATGGCGTTGTGACTGCCCCAACCCCGACTCAAGCGTCGCACCAGTTCGAACTGATTGATTGCCGTGTCCTGAAACTCGTCAACCAGGATATGCTCAATGCGATAGTCCAGTCGCAGCGCGAGCTCCGTGGGCGATTCGTCATCACCCAGTGCATCCAGGGCAGACAGTGCCACCTGGCTGTGATCGACCTGACCGTGTTTCGCGAAGACCAGCAGCAACTCGGCATTGAGCCGGGGCAGCAGATGGGCGAGGCTCATAACGATTTGCCAACCCCCGGTGCCCGCTTGCAGCTCAGGCAGGCTATCCAGGGCTGTCAGTGCGTCCAGCAGCCCTGGCGTTTCCTGCATAGAGGCCAGCATCGAGAGCAGCGCTTGCTTGCGCTGTTTGGCTTCGCTGTCGCCGGCGGGAAAACCATCGCGTTTATTGACTGATTTACGCCAGCTATTCTGCCCGGTCAGCAGCAGCCGCTTGAGGGCTCGCCAGGTGGGCAGAGCAGCGGGCTCGACCGGGGGAAACGCTACCACCGGCGGATGACCCAACTGATCCGCTGTATAACGTAACAGCGCCAGTAGTTGCTCCGACCAGGGAGACAGCAGGCGCCTCAGAGACTGCAATTCGTCGGCCACCAGGTCACTGACAGTCTCAGCCAGCAGCGTCTCCGCCCGCTCCGGTTGGTGGCGGACGCCCACGTAGTCGCCCCATTGATCACGCCGTCGCAGGAGGTCCAGCAACAGCCCCTGAACCTGTGGCCAATTGTTGTCGAAGTGGGACAGCAACTCCCGGAGCTCATGGGCCGGGGGTTCGCCGCTCTGCAGCACCTCGAACAGACCCGCTACGGCCTCACGGTACAGTGGCTCCGCCTCGTCAAGGATTTCAGCGGGCCCGCCAAACCGACTCAGTATGGGCATTTGTCGAGTCAGCGCCATGCAGAAGCCATCGATCGTTTTGATATTGAGCCTGTTTTCGTCCCGGGTTAGCAGCCACTGACCCGCTGCATCTGCCGCCAGGGCTCCCTCAGCGGCGGCGCGGGTCACTTGCTGGTGCGCACCCTGCACCGGTTCACCCGCCTCAGCTGAGCGCAGCGCCTGCATCACCCGCTGGCGCATCTCTGCTGCCGCTTTGCGGGTAAAGGTTATCGCCACAACCTGCTCAGGCCGGGCCACGCGAGAGAGCAGGACCAGGTAGCGTTGTATCAGCAGTTCTGTCTTGCCGGAGCCCGCCGGCGCGCTGACGCAGAAGCTGCGGGTGGGGTCCAGGGCGGCACTGCGCTCGGCCGCATCGGCGACCCTCAAGTGGCTTCACCTGACGGAAGCTGCTCGCGGCCATCGACACGATCATTCACACGATCATTTACACGACACAGGGGCTGCAGCTCGCACCAGTCACAGGCATTCTTCTGCGGGTCTACCGCGGCAACACCGGACACATATTCCCGCGCCAGTGACAGCAATTGTTCGCGCCAGTGCCGATTGAGTCCCGCCCAATCCGTTATCCCTGGCTCATTCTGCAACAGGACGGGTATATCGGTGTTAACCCCGGGGGCCGCCGCGATCTCGCCAATACCCACCATGGCGCAGTCGTTGTGGCGCAACTGGGCAAAACACAGGGCGGCTGGCGTTTGCTCGGCACCCAGGCCATAAAGCAGTAGCTGCGGCTTTGCCGGGCGGTCACCCAACCAGTCGTTGACCTGACACCTGCCGGTCTTGTAATCAATGATCGCCGTGGAGCCATCGGCCAGGCAGTCGATGCGATCCACGCGCAGGCGCAGCTCAAGAGCCTCGAGTGTGACTTGAATATCTGCCTCCAGGGCAGCGACTGCAAACTCGGGCCGCTGGCGCTCCAGATTCAGCCATTCCCGCACCAGTCTCGTCAGCCTGCCGGCCTCCAGTTCGCGCCATGCGCGATCCAGTGCCTCGTGGCCAGTGCCGCAATGGTGCTCCAGCGCATGGTTTACCGCCTCTGTGCTATATCGCTCCAGTGTGCTGGACTCCATGCTGCGAATATCGGCACCCGCTGCAAACCTGGCGTATAGCGCGTGAAGGGCTTTGTGCAGTATTGAGCCGCGTTCCGCAGCATCGGGAACGGGCGTGGGATCGGATAACGGTTCGGCTCGCAAACGATGCCGGGCGAAGGCGCGAAAAGGGCACTGCGACTGGTCTTCCAGCAAGGCGCTACCACCAATGGGAGAGCTCAGCTCGGTCTCGCTCGCCGCAGGTCCCCGGGCGTCGTCCAGGATTTCCAGTTCCGCCTCGCGACCGCGCCGCAAGCCAGCGGGGGTCCGTCTCGGCCACTATTGCTCCCGCCTGCTCTGGCCAGTCCTTAAGCAGTGCGCTGACGCGAGCGGGCATACCATCCAGGTGGTTGGCATAGCTGGCGATCAGCACCCGACTGTGTCGCCGGTATTGTCCCAGCAACCGTTCACTGTAAGACCACTCGCGCTGGGGCGTCGCGTGGGGCATGCCGCGATCCCGCTGCAGTGATGCGGGAATAAAGGGACTGGGACGCACCGGTGCCGGCCACTGATCCGCCTGCAGGCCGCAGACCCACAAATAGTCGAATTCCAGACCCGCGGCCTCCAGCGAACCGAGCACCTGAATAGTGAAATCGCCGCTCTGGGGCTGAGATATCTGTCCCGCCAGGCACCGCTGCAGCAGCGCTACGGCATTGACCAGCGACAAGCTGCCGACGATTTCATCATAGGTAGCAAACTCATCGAGCGCCTGATCCCAGCGCGCCAGTTGCTGATATTCCAGGGAGTCCGGCCCCTCGGGACCCGGCCACCCCCAGATCTCCAGTAGCTGGCAGAACTGTTCACGCCAGTAGGAGGGCGTGTGGCGGTCCGTTGGCGGGCAATAACGAGAGAGCGCGGTCAGCGATCTGGCCAGGGCCAGGAAAGCGCTATCAGCGGCGCCTATGTGCCTGGCTGTAGAGGCCAGCATGGTTGGCGGGATCTCCTCGCGACCGATGGCATAGAGGCGCTCGATGAATTCAATCATGCCGACCGAACAAACCTCCGGGGTTCCGAGATAACGGCTTTGTAGCAGGGCAACAACGTCGTTGAGTTCGCTATTGCCACAGGCGAGCTGCAGTACCTGAAGAGCGTCTCTAACCACCGGTGCCCGGTCCAGTGTAATCCCGGTGGAGAAGTTCACCGGCAGGCTGGCATAGTCACGGCCAAGATAATCGAATTCCCGGCGCAGCAGGTATTCCAACCGATAGCGATCACTGACCATGTCACCCAGCACCACTCCCACCGATGCTCCCGGATGCTCGCGGTGCAGGGTCTGCGCCCAGTGTGCGATGGCGACAAGTTCGGCGCGGGGGTTTTCGTAGCGTTGAATAACACAGCGGGCGCTGTTTGCCGCCTCGGGAAGGTTTTCTATCGAGGCAGACTGGGCCTGCAAACAGGCTGAGAACAGCGGCGGCAATTCGTCAACACAGTACAGCGCAAGCGGGACCTCACCGCGCGCGGCGTCGGCGTTCAACAAGGCATCGATACAGTCAGTGGCCGTCGCCATGAGCAACTTCTTGAGCCGCTGTTCGAAACGCTGCAGCCAACCATAAAAGGCCGCACAGTCATCTTCAAGCTGGAACAGTTGCCGCGTCTGCGGGGAGGTGACACTGATCTGCCAGCGCAACAAGGTGTCCCTGGCCTGATTAGCCATCTCTGCTGCGGCATCGGGCCGCAACAGACTGAGTTGACCGGAGCCGGCGCTATCCTCGACGATCACCTGACGCCACAACTCCAGCGTCCCACCGCGCGTCAGCACTACGCGAGCGGGCAGCAGGCCCTGTGCAACAGCGGCATGCCACCGCTGCAAGAGCCAGTGCTCGACCGACCCGGCCGACAATGTTTGCCAGGCCACCTCACCCTGTTCGACCTGGTAACCGTCCCAGACATTGCGCACATGCCTGGCCAGGCGTTCGTTGGGGGTGAGAAGTACACGGCCACTCGCCGCAAGGTCGGCCAGCACGCTGAAATCAAGCCCTGCCTTTTCAGGTTTGCTGGACAATCCGGGTACCCAAACTCCTTGTGCTGCTATAAAATGCTGCCCGCTGTCAGCGGTGCCCCTGCGCTGCGCCTCACTGTATCAGGAACCCGTTAATGAGCAACATTCACGTTCACAACGTCAATATGGCCTCTCAGGAGGTGTTGATTACTCCCGAGCAGCTTTGGGAGGCACTGCCGATGTCGGCGTCCGTGCAACAGACGGTAGCCGCGAGCCGATTGGCCATACGCAATATTCTTGACCGCAATGATCACCGCCTCTTTGTCGTCGTCGGCCCGTGCTCCATCCACGACCCCGTGGCAGCCATGGACTACGCGCGCAGGCTGAAAGTACTGGCAGATGAAGTGGCCGACACTCTGCTGGTCGTGATGCGAGTTTACTTCGAAAAACCCCGCACGACTATCGGCTGGAAAGGACTCATCAACGACCCCTACCTGGATGATTCCTTCAAAATCGAGGATGGCCTCCACCTGGGTCGTCAGCTTTTGCTTGAGATTCTCGATTTAGGCCTGCCGACCTCAACCGAGGCCCTGGACCCCATTTCACCCCAGTACCTGCAGGACCTTATCAGCTGGAGCGCCATCGGCGCCCGCACAACCGAATCCCAGACCCACCGCGAGATGGCCAGCGGACTGTCCTCGGCAGTCGGCTTTAAAAATGGCACCGACGGCGGGCTTACCGTGGCCACCAACGCACTCCAATCGGTCGCCAATCCACATCGCTTTCTTGGCATAAACCGCCAGGGACAGGTGGCGGTATTTACCACCAAAGGCAATGACTACGGGCACATCGTCCTGCGCGGAGGCAGCGCCGGACCCAACTATGACTCAGTACACATACGGCTTTGCGAGGAGGCACTGGAAAAAGCCGGCGTTGCGTCCAATATTATGGTGGACTGCTCGCACGCAAACTCCAGTAAGCAACCGGAGCTGCAGCCACTGGTTGTCGAAAACGTTGTGAATCAGGTGGTAGAGGGCAATCAATCCATCATTGGCTTGATGATAGAGAGCAATCTCAAGGCGGGTAACCAGTCTATCCCGGCAAACCTTGAAGAACTGGAATACGGTGTTTCGGTGACCGATGGGTGCATCGACTGGGCTACCACCGAAACCAGCCTGCGAGACATGCGCTCCAGGCTGAAGGATGTACTGCCCAGCCGCCGCTGAATAATCGCTAAAGCCGGGGCCGTAGGTCGCTGATGCCGGTGCGATCGTGTGCCGGGCCCTACCCCGGTGTGACTGACCCGCAACGCTTGCAGGCTGACACCGGGGCAATACACCAACGTTGTTAATAGTAAGCCTGCGACCGATCCGTGTGGTCAGTGGTATCGCGCACACCCTTGAGCTGTGGAAGTTGTTCCAGCAGCGTTTTCTCAACGCCGCCTTTCAGCGTCTGATCTACCATGCCGCAACCCTGACAGCCGCCACCAAACTGCAGTATGGCGTAGGCGTCCTCTGTGACTTCCACCAGGCTGACTTCACCGCCATGAGCCGCCAAGGCCGGATTGACCTCATTGAAGAGCAGATAATTGATCCTGTCCTCCAGAGGGCTGTTTTCATCAACACGCGGCATCTTGGCATTCGGTGCCTTGATGGTCAGTTGTCCACCCATGCGATCTGTGGCGTAGTCGACCAGTGCATCCTCCAGAAACGGAAGGCTGCGAGCATCGAACCAGGCGGTAAAAGCACTGAACTCATGCTTCTCGTCGCCCTCTTGCAGGTCCCCCTCACGGCAGTATGCGATACAGGTCTCGGCTCTTGGTGTGCCGGGCTGATTAATAAATACCCTGACTCCCAGTGCGTCTTCCTGCTTGGAGAGCAACTCTTGCAAATAAGCTTGGGCGGATTCTGTGATCGTAACCATTGCGCTGACCTATTCTGACTAATTTACTCGGGTATACTACCAAAAAACCTGGCCGTTGGGCTAAATGTGACGCCGATCTGATAAACTTCCGCGCCTTTTGGGTAGAATAGCCGCGCTGCGCAAGCACCCGAATCGGTTACGACGACACAAGGACACGGATAATTGGCAACAACAACTCGACAGCGCCTCAAGGACGCCCTGGATCAACGGATTCTGGTCATCGATGGCGCCATGGGCACCATGATTCAGGCCGCGGAACTGACCGAGGCAGATTTTCGTGGTGAGCGTTTTATTGACCATGATAGCGACCTGAAGGGCAATAACGACCTGCTTTCAATCACTCGCCCCGACCTCATTGCCCGCATCCACCGTCAATATCTGGATGCCGGGGCCGATGTTATCGCCACCAACAGTTTCAACTCAACGGCGGTAGCCCAGGGCGACTACGCACTCTCTCACATAAGCGCCGGAATTGAACCTGGCCGCCGCGCGAGTAGCGCGCGCAGTCGCTGACGAGGTCAACCTCGAAACCCCGGACAAGCCCAGGTTTGTCGCGGGCGTGCTCGGGCCAACACCGAAAACTGCATCGATATCCCCCGATGTTAACGACCCGGGTGCTCGCAGTATCAGCTTTGACGAGCTGTGCAGCGACTATGCCGTAGCGGCCGCCGCCCTGGTCGAGGGCGGCGTCGACCTGCTGCTGATAGAAACCATCTTCGACACCCTGAATGCCAAGGCAGCGGTTTTCGCGGTTCAGGAGTTATTCGAAACCCAAGGATTCGACCTGCCGCTAATGATTTCCGTGACCTTCCCTGACACCAGCGGACGAATCTTATCAGGGCAAAATCCGGAGGCGTTCTGGAATTCCATCGCACATGCCAGACCGCTGATCGTCGGCAGTAACTGTGGCCGCCGCTTCAAGGAAATCAGGCCGTTCCTCGAGGACCTCGCCGGGGCTGCAGACTGCTATTTCAGCGCTCACCTGAATGCCGGCTTACCCAATGCCTTCGGCGGTTTCGACGAGACGCCAGAAATCATGCAGGCAGAATTTACCGAGTTTGCCCAGCGTGGCTTTCTCAACCTCGCAGGCGGTTGTTGTGGTACCACGCCTGAGCACATCGCTGCGATCGCTGCCGCAGTCGCTGATGCCCCCCGCGAGTGCTGAACCCGGCCCCGCCGGCTTGCCGGCTCAGCGGTTTGGAGGCGTTCAATATCACTTCCGAGAGTCTGTTCGTCAATGTCGGTGAGCGTTGCAATGTCACCGGATCTGCACGCTTCAAACGCCTGATCCTCGACGGCGACTACGAGGCAGCACTCGATGTCGCTCGCGTCCAGGTCGAAGACGGCGCCCAGATCATCGACATGAACATGGACGAGGGCATGCTCGACGCCGAGCACGCCATGGTGACATTCCTGAACCTTGTCGCATCCGAGCCGGACATCTGCCGCGTACCGATATGGTCGATTCTTCCAAGTGGTCGGCCATCGAAGCGGGGCTGAAGTGCGTGCAGGGCAAGGCGATCGTCAATTCCATCAGCCTCAAGTCCGGTGAACGGAGTTTCTTGAGCAGGCCAGGCTGTGCCGCCGCTACGGTGCGGCTGTAGTCGTCATGGCCTTTGACGAAGATGGCCAGGCTGACAACCTTCAGCGGCGCAAAGACATCTGCAGCAGCGCTGCTACGACCTGCTGGTGAACACTGTCGGCTTCAATCCCAACGACATCATCTTCGATCCCAATATATTCGCGGTTGGTACCGGGATAGAAGAACACAACAATTACGCCGTGGACTTCATCGAGGCAACCCGCTTCATCAAGGAGAACCTTCCCGGCGCGCTGGTGTCTGGTGGCGTATCCAATGTGTCTTTTTCGTTCCGTGGCAACAATGCTGTTCGGGAGGCCATTCACTCGGTATTTCTCTACCACGCTATCAAAGCCGGGCATGGATATGGGCATCGTCAACGCGGGCCAGCTCGCGGTCTACGATGACCTGCCCGATGAACTGCGCAATGCGGTCGAGGACGTCGTTCTCAACCGCCGCGCCGACGGCACCGAGCGCCTGCTGGATATGGCGGAAAGCTTCAGTGGCAGTGGCGGCGGCAATGACACGGGTTGAAGACCTGAGCTGGCGTGAACAGCCGATGTGGCGAAACGCCTGGAGCATGCCCTGGTAAAGGGCATAAACAAGTGGATTGTGGAAGATGCCGAGGAAGCCCGGCAGCAGTTTGAACGGCCCAATCAGGTGATCGAGGGCCCGCTGATGGACGGTATGAACGTGGTCGGCGACCTGTTTGGTGAGGGCAAGATGTTCCTGCCCCAGGTGGTCAAGAGCGCCCGCGTAATGAAGCAGGCGGTCGCTTACCTGCAGCCCTACATCGAAGAGGAGAAGGATCGGCGGCGAGAGCAGCAGCAACGGCAAGATCCTCATGGCCACGGTAAAAGGCGATGTTCATGATATCGGCAAAAATATCGTCGGCGTGGTGCTGCAGTGCAATAACTTCGAGGTCATCGACCTGGGCGTTATGGTGGCCTGTGACGAAATACTGCGAGTCGCGCGGGAGGAGAAGGTGGATATCATCGGATTGAGCGGTCTGATCACGCCGTCACTGGACGAGATGGTCTCACGTGGCCAGCGAGATGCAGCGGCTGGAGTTCAGTGTACCGCTGATGATCGGCGGTGCGACCACGTCCAAGGCCCATACAGCGGTCAAAATAGAGCCTCACTACACCGCAATGACATGGTTGTCTATGTACCCGATGCCTCGCGCAGCGTGTCGGTAGCCACGCAGCTGATGGGTGATGACAAGGCGGAGTTTGTCGCGAGCGAGGCAGATGAGTACAAGGCGGTGCAGGGAGCGGGTCGCCAACCGCCAGCCGCGCAGCAACCAATTAGCCTACGCGGAGGCCGCCGCGCGGCGCCTGACAGCTGGACTGGACAGACTTACGCAGCCGCCCCGCCCGTCATTCACCGGCATCGGGTGTTCGAGGATTTCCCGCTGGAAAAGCTGGTGGATACCATCGACTGGACGCCCTTTTTCATTACCTGGGAACTGGCGGGCAAATTCCCGGCCATTCTGGATGATCGAAGTGGTCGGTGCACAGGCCAGCGAGCTGTTACGAGGATGCTCGGGCCATGCTGACGCGTATCGTCGACGAAAAATTGCTGAGCGCAAGGGCGACGGTCGGTTTCTGGCCGGCGGCTCGGGTGGGCGCAGACGATATCGCGGTATATGCCGACGAAGTCGCGCAGCGAGTTCTGGCGACCCTGCACCACCTGCGACAGCAGACGGAAAAACCCAATGGCAAACCCAACCTCAGCCTGGCCGACTATATTGCGCCTGCAGGACAGCGGCAAGGCGGATTATATCGGCGGGTTCTGTGTCACCACCGGTCACGGTGTGGATGAGCTGGCGGCCGGGTTCGAGGCCGGGCACGACGACTACAACAGCATAATGCTCAAGGCCCTGGCCGACCGCCTGGCGGAAGTCGTTTGCCGAGTATCTGCATCGACTGGTGCGTACCGAATTATGGGCTTACGCACCGGAAGAAGCAACTGAGCAACGAAGAGCTGATTCGCGAGCGCTACCGCGGCATACGACCGGCACCCGGGCTACCCCGCCTGCCCTGATCACACCGAGAAAGCCACCCTGTTCCAGTTACTGGATGCGAGCGAAGACCTGTGGCGTGGAGCTTGTCCGAGAACTATGCCATGAGTCCCGGCCTCGTCAGTCAGCGGCTTTTATTTCTCTCATCCGGAGGCGCAATATTTTGCAGTGGGTAAAATTGGCAGGGACCAGGTGGAGAGTATCGCCGCAGCGCAAGGGTGAACCAGTGACGGCATGGAGCGCTGGCTGCGCGCCCAACTAGGATTAATAGGGAGGCACAGTGACAATGAGCGACAACAAGGACACCCGAGGATCAAAGAAGACAGACGAGCGGAAGAAGTCGCTGAACCCGCTACAGGTGGTGGTCGCAGCGTATTTGCGGCGGGCCTGGGGGTGCAGAGCAGCAAGAATCGGGAGCGGGATTTCAAGCAGGGCGGGTCGGCGTATTCATTGTCGCAGGCGCTGATTTTCACCCTGCTGTTTATCGGCGCGGTGGTACGCGATTGTGCAGTCTGGTGCTGAAAAGTGCGGGGAGCTGAGCCTACCATGCTCAAGCCCTGTGCCGCAGTGCGCTCGCCGCACCGCTCAGGTGGGCATGCCGGACAGCCAGAGGTACAGCGATAAGTGACCATGACAGCTGAGTGGCTAGCTGTGACTGGCGATGGCGTCGGCCACGCCAGTCGGCATCGCGTTACCTGGTGTAACTGATCTACGACAATGGTGTGACTCCGGTAGGGTAATGGCATCCGCACTGTGTCGCCGCTGCAGGTTATAGCAGTATCTGACGTACTAATCCCACGAGCCCTGTAGAGGATAACGGGCTAATAACAGCATACGGTGCTGTCCAGACCCCGAGCGTAGAGTTCTAACCTTATGAAAATTCAGACTAATTAGTTACTCCGGCTTTTCTGGTAAGGTATCGCGTTTGATAGCCCTTCTCCAACGTCGGCGCGGTCTAACAGGAATTTTAGATGTACGTTTACGACCAGTACGACCAGACAATCGTGGATCGAACGGGTCGCCCAGTATCGCGACCAGACCGAGCGTTATCTGGCCGGAAAACTGACCGAGGCAGAGTTTCTGCCGCTGCGCCTGCAGAACGGCCTGTATGTGCAGCGCCTGGCGCCCATGCTGCGTATCGCGGTGCCCTATGGCCTGCTCAGTAGCTACCCAGGTGCGCAAAATGGCACAGATCACCCGGCAGTATGACAAGGGCTACGCCCACATCAGTACGCGCCAGAATGTGCAACTGAACTGGCCCAGACTGGAGGAAGTGCCGGACATTCTCGCCGAATTGGCCAGCGGTGCAGATGCACGCCATCCAGACCAGTGGCAACTGTATCCGCAACACCACCACAGACCAGTATGCCGGTGTGGCCGTCGATGAACTGGAGGATCCGCGCCCCTACTGCGAAATCATTCGCCAGTGGTCCACCCTGCACCCGGAGTTTGCCTTCTTGCCGCGCAAGTTCAAGATCGCGGTCTGCGGCAGCAGCCAGGACCGCGCGGCCATTCACGCCCACGACATTGGCCTGGAACTGGTCATGCCAATGAGGCCGGTGAGATCGGCTTCAAGGTACTGGTCGGCGGCGGGCTGGGGCGCACACCGGTGATTGGCCCGGTGGTCTGCGAGTGGCTGGACAAGAAGCACCTGCTGACCTACCTGGAGGCCATACTGCGGGTCTACAACCAGCATGGTCGCCGCGACAACAAGTACAAGGCGAGGATCAAGATCCTGGTCAAGGCGATGGGCGTGGACGCATTTCGCGAGGCTGTTGAGCAGGAATGGGCAGCATTAAAGGATGGTCCGACCACGCTGACTGATGAAGAAATTGCGCGCGCCTGGTGCATTCTTTTACGCTCCGGATTACCGGGCCTGGATGCCGAGCCGTCGAGCAGAGCACTGGCAGCGCAGCTGCGCGCAGGGACCCGATCTTTGGCAACTGGGTAAAGCGCAACACGCCGGCGCATCGGGTGGCCGGTTATCGCATCGTGAATATCTCGCTGAAGGCCACAGGATATGCGCCGGGCGATATCACCGATGCGCAACTGGAGCTGCTGGCAGACCTGGCTGAACAGTACTCCTTTGGTGAAATTCGCACTACCCATCAACAGAACCTGGTGCTGGCCGACGTGCAGATAGCTGCAGCTGTATGCGCTGTGGCAGCGATTGCAGGCCGCCGGCCTGGCGACCGCCAATATCGGCTACCTGACCGATATGATCTGCTGCCCGGGCGGCGACTACTGCTCGCTGGCCAATGCCAAGTCGCTACCGGTAGCAGAAGCCATCCAGGCGCGTTTTGACGATCTGGATTACCTCTACGACCTGGGCCCGCTGGAGTTGAATATCAGCGGTTGTATGAATGCCTGCGGCCATCACCATATTGGTCACATCGGTATTCTCGGCGTCGACAAAAAGGGCCAGGAGTTTTACCAGGTTTGCCTCGGTGGCAGCCAGGCCAAGGATGCCTCCATCGGCAAGATTCTGGGCCCCTCTTTCAGCCAGGAAGATATGCCGATGTGATCGAGAAAATACTGGCCACCTTACGTGAACTGCGGCAGGAAGAAGAAACTTTCCTGGATACCTACCGCCGGGTGGGAATCGACCCATTCAAGGAGCGTGTTTATGCCAAAGCTGATTAAGGAGGGCGATATTGTTGAGGACAACTGGCTGCCCGCCAGATCCCGAGGCAGTGCGATCCGCTCGGACCGACAGATCCTGACCCTGGAGCAGTGGCTGGCGCTGGAGGACAAGACCGAGCCAGCGCGGTGCAACTGGAGCCCGGTCAGGGACCTGACTCCGCTGTTTGGACACCTGGACGACATCGCCCTGGTGCCGATAAATTTTCCGGTGTTCACCGACGGTCGCGGGTTTTCCTATGCGCGGGAGCTGCGCGAACGGGGCTACGCGGCGAGCTGCGTGCCGCGGGTCATTTTATTCGCGACCAACTGGCATTATTTGCAGCGCTGCGGCTTCAACGCCTTTCAACTGGCGCAGGACGAATCGAGCTGGAGAGCCTGCCGTGGCCAGCCTGCACGGATTTCAGCGAACACTACCAGGCCTGCGGCGGACCAGCCACTGCCGCTGTTCCGACGAAGAAGCGGTTAGCGCCCGGGCGCGTATTCCTATCCACGTCTGGCTGCTGGATCTACACTGCCGGTATCATGCCCGGCCAGGAGAACGGCACGATCGATGGATGCCAGTCAGTCACCTTTTCTTTTTTCCTGATCTTCACCGGGGCGGCAATCTTTGCCTCGATGGCACTGTACACCCGTCAGCCGCTGATCATCGCCTACATCGCCCTGGGTGCCTGTATCGGCCCCTACGGCCTGACGCTGGTCACCGACCTGAAGCTGCTGTCTGATATCGGCCATATCGGCATCATTTTCCTGCTGTTCCTGCTGGGGCTGGACATGCAGCCCCAGGCCCTGTGGGCAACCCTGCGCAAATCAACCGTGGTCGCTCTGTTCAGCTCGGCGATATTTCTTGGCGATGGGTTTCGGCGTCGCCAGCCTGTTCGGCTATTACACACGGTCGATGCGTTGGTGATCGGTGCGGCCATGATGTTTTCCTCGACGATCATCGGTATCAAGCTGCTGCCCACCACGGTGCTGCATCACCGCCATATCGGCGAGCTGATGATCGGCCTGCTGCTGTTGCAGGATTTACTGGCCATTATTGTATTGATGGTCCTGTCAGTGGCTGCCAGCGGTGAAGCCGCAGAGGACCTGGGACCGCAACTGGCGCTTGTCGATTGCTTAGCCTGCCGCTACTGGCCGGCGGTGCCTGGTTGATGGTGCGCTATGTTCTGCTGCCGCTGATCACCCGCTTTGACCGCTTTCATGAGTACATTTTCCTGCTGGCTATCGGTTGGTGCCTGGGCCTGGCCGAGAGCGCCAGAGCCCTGGGGCTGTCGGAGGAAATCGGCGCCTTTATTGCCGGCATCGCTATCGCGACCAGTCCGATATCCCAGTACATCGCCGTCAATCTGAAGCCCTTGCGAGACTTTTTTTTGATTCTGTTCTTTTTCTCGGTCGGGCGCCCGGTTCGACCTCTCGATGTTGGGTGAGGTATGGCTGGCAGCGTTGCTGCTGGCCGCTCTGGTGTTGGGCTCAAGCCGGTGGTCTATCGCTTCCTGCTCAAGGGTGTCAGCGAGAAGCGCAATCTAGCCTGGGACCTGGGTTTCAGGCTGGGCCAGGCCAGCGAGTTCTCCCTGCTGATCGCCTATGTTGCCCTGGGCAATGCACTCATCAGTCGAGCAGGCGTCGCTCCTGATACAGGCCACCACCATCATCACCTTGCTGGCTGTCGTCGTACATCGTTGTCCTGAACTACCCTACGCCGATTGCCATCTCTGATCGACTGCGAAGACTGATTCGGGCCACGTCTGTGACCATGGCAATGCAGCTCAGTGTCATTTAACAGGCCAAAAAAAACCGGCCAAGGGCCGGTTTTTTCAGCGCAGCTTTACCGGCTTACTGAGCTTGGCTTCAAGCTCTGGCAGCGCCTCAAACAGATCTGCCACCAGACCGTAGTCGGCCACCTGGAAGATCGGCGCATCCTCGTCCTTGTTGATGGCGACGATGACCTTGGAGTCCTTCATGCCGGCGAGGTGCTGGATAGCGCCGGAAATACCCACCGCGATGTACAGATCAGGCGCGACAATCTTGCCGGTCTGTCCGACCTGCATGTCATTGGGCACGAAGCCGGCGTCAACGGCCGCACGCGAAGCGCCGATGGCTGCGCCCAGTTTGTCGGCGATGCCTTCGAGCAGTTTGAAGTTCTCGCCATTTTGCATGCCGCGACCACCGGAGATCACCACCGATGCGGCGGTCAGGTCGGGTCGGTCGCGACTCAGCAACTTCTTCACCGACGAAGCTGGAGATGCCCGCATCGTGAACGGCGTCAACGGCCTCAACGCTGGCCGAACCGCCACCGCTGGCCGCGGCGTCAAAAGCGGTTCCCCGGACGGTGATCACTTTCTTGGCGTCGGAGCTTTTTACCGTAGCGATTACGTTGCCTGCATAGATCGGGCCGCTTGAAAGTATCCGCGCGACTCTACTGACACTGATCTCTGAAATCTGCGCCACATCCAGGCCGGCTGCAACTCGGGGCATGATGTTCTTTCCATTGCTGGTAGCGGGTGCGAGTATGTTGTCGTAGTCGGCCGCTAATTCAACGATGAGTAAGCTGACGTTCTCCGCCAACTGATGCTCATAGACGGCGTTGTCGGCCACCAGTACTTTGCGGATGCCATCAATGCCAGCAGCCTGCTCCGCGGCCGCGCCGCAGTTGGCGCCGGCGACAAGAATATCGATATCACCGCCCAGGGCTTGTGCCGCCGTAACCGTGTTGAGGGTAGCCGACATTGAGTTGCTGTGTTGTCGTGTTCTGCAATTACCAGCGTGCTCATCAGATTACCTTCGCTTCGTTCTTCAATTTGTCGACCAGTTGATCCACGTCTTCAACCTTGATGCCGGCCTGACGCTCTGCCGGCGGCTCCACATTGACCTGCGTCAGGTGCGAGGTAACTGCGACATCCAGGTCCTCGGGGGTGTAGACGTCCAGCGGCTTCTTTTTTGCCTTCATGATGTTGGGCAGCGATGCGTAGCGCGGTTCGTTCAGGCGCAGATCCGTGGTGATGACTGCCGGCAGCTTGAGATTCAGGGTCTGCAGACCGCCGTCGACCTCACGGATGACTTGCAGCTTGTCTCCATCGATGGTAATCTCGGAGGCAAAAGTACCCTGGGGCATGTTGGCCAATGCGGCCAGCATCTGCCCGGTCTGGTTGTTGTCACCATCGATGCTCTGCTTGCCCATGATGATCAGTTGAGGCTGCTCCTTGGCAACCACCCCATTGAGCAGCTTGGCAACTACCAGGGGCTCTACGTTGGCCTCTGTTTCAACCTGGATACCGCGATCAGCGCCCAATGCGAGTGCCGTTCGGATCTGTTCCTGGCATGCCTTTGGGCCAATCGAGACGGCAACCACTTCAGAGGCGGCGCCACTTTCCTTGAGTCTGACAGCCTCTTCAACAGCTATTTCACAGAATGGATTTATGGACATTTTGACGTTGTTAAGGTCGACGTCACTACCATCGGCTTTGGCGCGTACTTTGACGTTATAGTCAGCCGCGCGCTTAACGGCAACAAGAACCTTCATGGATTCTCCCATAGATGAATTTCGGTGGGTTTGGAGATCACGCGCCTGCCAGCAGGGCCGCATCACGCAAATTCGGGCCGATATCATGCCGCCAATAGCGGCGCACGGTCAAGAGCGCGTCCAGATTACAGCACGAGGGAATGCGCCGCTTGCGACCTTGTCAAAGGGTCCTTCTTCGTTGGTTTTTTCTCTAAGAAAATTATATACTTGCGCATTTTCGAAAACCCGGGAGAAAGCCAGTGGAAAGAGAGTCTATGGAATTCGACGTGGTGATTGTCGGCGCTGGCCCCTCCGGTCTGTCAGCCGCCTGTCGCCTGATGCAACTGGCCAAAGAAAAAGATCGAGAAGTGACGGTCTGTGTCGTGGAGAAAGGCTCCGAGGTCGGTGCGCATATTCTCTCGGGTGCGGTCCTCGAGCCACATGCCATGAATGAGCTGTTTCCGAACTGGAAGGACAGGGCGCGCCGCCTGAATACCGAGGTGACCGAAGACCGCTTCTTCTATTACACCAGCCCAACCAAAGCCACCAAGCTACCCAACTTCCTGATTCCCAGACCTACCCATAATCACGGCAACTACATCGTCTCCATGGGCAACGTGTGTCGCTGGTTGGCAGAGCAGGCAGAAGCGCTGGGCGTCGAAGTGTACCCGGGCTTCGCGGCTGCCGAGGTGTTGTTCCATGACGATGGCAGAGTCAAGGGCATAGCCACCGGCGACATGGGTGTAAGCGCTGACGGTGAGCATAAGGGCAGCTATGTGCAGGGCATGGAACTGCATGCACGCTACACCCTCTTTGCCGAGGGCGTGCGCGGACACCTTGGCAAGCATCTTATCAGTCACTTTGGCCTCGACGAGGGAAAAACCCCCCAGCACTACGGTATTGGCCTCAAGGAAATCTGGGAAATACCCCCGGAGCAACATCAAGAGGGTCTGGTGGTACACGGTATGAATTGGCCCCTCAACGAAAGCAACTCCAGCGGGGGCGCTTTCCTTTACCATGCCGAAAACAACCAGGTTTACCTGGGGCTCATCGTCGACCTGAACTACTCCAACCCGCATATGAGCCCCTTTGAGGAGTTCCAACGCTGGAAGCACCACCCGGAGACCAGCAAGTACCTTGAGGGCGGCACCCGCCTGACCTATGGCGCACGGGCAATCGCCAAAGGCGGGTTCAATGCCCTGCCTAAGATGCACTTCCCCGGCGGTCTGCTGATTGGCTGCGATGCGGGCACCCTGAACAGTGTCAAAATCAAGGGTAATCACACCGCGATGAAGAGCGGTATGGTTGCCGCAGAAACCGTCTTCGAAGCCCTGGCACTAGGAGAAGACGCTCCCGCCGATCTAGTCTCGTTCACTGATCGATGGGAGCAAAGCTGGGCAGCGAAAGAGCTCTATAGCACACGCAATTTCTCTGGCTTCATGCACAAACTGGGCACTCTCGCCGGCGCGGGCATGGTCTGGCTGGAACAGAACATCTTTTTTGGCAAAATGCCCTTTACTGTACGGGACGAAATGCCTGATTACGCGGCATTGAAGCCCGCCGCCGAGTGCAAAAAAATCGACTACCCCAAACCCGATAACAAACTCAGTTTTGACCGTCTTTCTTCCGTTTTTCTCTCCAACACCAACCATGAAGAAGACCAACCCTGCCACCTGAAACTCATCGACCCGGACATCCCCATTTCCAAGAATCTACCGATATGGGACGAGCCGGCACAGCGCTACTGCCCCGCCGGCGTGTACGAGATTATCGAAGAGGCGAGCGGCCCGCGGTTCCAGATAAACGCCCAAAACTGCGTTCACTGCAAGACCTGTGATATCAAAGATCCCTCACAGAATATTGTCTGGGTTACCCCCGAAGGGTTCGGCGGACCCAACTACCCAAATATGTAATGGCCCTGCATACGCTTGATAGTAGCGGTATACAGGCCTGATTAGCAGGGCCCCGCCGAAGCGGGTACGGGGTCATGGGTGCAGCGAAAACTGGTATGCGCCACTGGACAGGGTCATAGCGCCATCTTCGCCAGCCGTGGCCAACTCAACAAGCCGATACCAGGCAGCCCGGGAGCAGAGCGCGCTGAGCCCATGGGGGAGACGCACCCCTGCGACATCCCCCACTGCGGGCTCCAGGAACAGGGTACATTTATCACTCACCAGAAGGCGCTTGCCCGTGTTTAGCACGGCGGTTAACTGCTGCCCGCTGCCCCCCTCCTCGACCGAGATATCCGTCACGATCAGCGGGTGCAGATCCACCTCGATGCGCCATTTTTCTGTTGGCGTTACCAGGTAGTACTCTCCGTCGTCTTCACGTCGCAGAATACTGGCAAACAAGCGGACTATCGCTTCGCGACGGATCTCCGTCCCATCGTGAAACCAGGTGCCATCTCGGGCAATTCGAATGGCGATGTCCCCGCTCAGTGGCGGCTGCCACAATTGCAGTGGCGGTGCATCAAGGTTGCGCCGCTTCACAATTCCGTCTGTCAGTTCTTCGAGTTGTTTGTCCATAGCCTGAAATCTCTGGCGCCAAGTGTTCCTGTGGGTTATAACCAAGACGTGTTTACCCGCCTCAGGACGCTATGTTCAACTGGATTCGCAACGGTGTCATCAGCTGGCTGAAATACCAACGCCCCCTACCCGTCACGCCCATGAGCGATTTCGAAAGGATTCGGCATGAGTTAAGGGCCTGTGACGTCATGCTGGTCGAGGGCCGTTCCCGGGTCAGCAATGTCATTAAGCTTATCACCCAGAGCAGTTGGTCGCACGCGGCACTGTACATTGGTCGGATGCACGACATAGAAGACCCTCTGCTGCGCGATATCCTGCGCCGCTACTATATGGGTACGGCGGACAAGCAACTACTGATAGAGAGCGAGCTGGGGATGGGCACAGTGGTGCGACCTATAACAGCCTACGAGCGCGAACACCTGCGGATATGCCGCCCACGCGGTCTTGGCTACAGCGACAGCCAGCGTGTTATCGCTTACTGTATAACGCGGTTGGGGACCGCCTACGATGTGCGCCAGATTTTTGATCTCGCACGGTTTTTGTTTCCCTGGTTCATGCTGCCCAGGCGATGGCGTTCAAGCCTCTTCACCGCCAACCCCGGCAGGAGTACACAGACCGTTTGCTCTACCATGATCGCCGAGGCATTCGGACGTATTAACTTCCCGATTCTGCCGTTGGTTAAGCGGCTTGAAGACGATCGGGTCAAGCTCTACATGCGCAACCCCAAATTATGTACACCCAGTGATTTCGACTACTCACCTCATTTCGATATCATCAAATATCCCTTTCTGGACATTGACCAGTACGAAGGACAACGATTGACGTTATGGGACGGTGGCGGAGAGGCGCTGACAGACCGCGAGCGTGAGCTTTATGTCGTGGAGGGTCCCCGCACTGCTGCGTCTACGGTGGGCCTGGAATTAGCAAACCGATAAGACTGAGCCAGGCCAGTCGCGGCTCTCTACTGCAACCGATCAGGGGCAATCACCGAGCATCCGCGCATTCACAACACCCTCGAGGGCGCGCATTCTGTCCAATACAGGCTCATCGGGGCGGCAATCGATATCGATAAGGTTGTAAGCCACGTTGTCCCGGCTCTTATTGAGAATATCAATGACGTTGATGTTCTCGTCGGCAAGGATCGCCAACACGCTGCCCAGAATCTTGGGAACATTGGCGTTGGCGACCGCCAAACGGCAACCTGAAACCCGCTCGAGCTGAAGGGTGGGAAAATTCACCGAATTGCTGATATTGCCGTTCTCCAGGAAATCCCGCAATTGATCTGCCGCCATGACCGCACAGTTATCCTCTGCCTCCGCGGTACTGGCGCCGATATGTGGCATCAGAATCACGTCATCGCGGCCAATGAGATCCGGAGAGGGAAAATCAGCGATATATTTGCGCAGCTGCCCGCCATTCAGGGCATCCACCAGGGCGCTTTCGTCGACGATTTCCTGACGGGCGAAATTCAACAGGCAGGCCCCCTCTCGCATCACACCCAATAGCTCAGCGTTTACTAAGCCGCGGGTTGAGTCCAGCACCGGGAGATGCAGGGTAACGAAATCACAGCGCGAAAACAGGGCCGACAAGGTATCCGCCTTCTGGACTCTGCTGGACAGGCGCCAGGCGGCATCGATCGAAAGCGCCGGATCGTAGCCCATGACATCCATACCCAGAGTAAGGGCCATTTCGGCCACCATTGATCCAATGGCTCCGAGCCCGACGACGCCCAGCGTCTTGCCGGTGAGTTCGCCGCCCTTGAAGCGTTTTTTCTGGCTCTCGAGGATGCTGTTCAGCTCGGCCACATCGGCCGCTTCTGCAGCGCCCGCCAGCGAGTTAACGTAGGCGATACCCTCGACCACGCCGCGTGATCCCAGTAGCAGGCCCGCAGCTACCAACTCCTTTACGGCGTTGGCATTCGCACCGGGCGAATTGAACACGGGAATACCCCGTCTTGTGCATTCAGAGACCGGAATATTATTGGTGCCGGCACCCGCCCTGGCAATACACAACACACTGTCGGGGATTTCTGCTGGCTGTAGCTTATGACTGCGCAACAGGATTGCGTCAGGGTGGCTGAATTCGCTGGCTATCTCGTAACTGTCGCGCGGCAGGCGCTCCAGCCCTGCGACGGAAATCTGGTTCAGTGTAAGTATTTTTCTGGCCACGCTATATCGTCCTCATCAGAGCACAGTGATATCGGCGTCGTCGCGCAGGCGTCGCTGTAACTCGGCATCGATCAAGCCGCCAAACTCTCCCCTGATCTGCTGCCGCAGACGCTGCTGCTCAGCCTCCTCCAGCAATGCGAGCCCGCCTGGCTGTGCGCGTAGCAACTCAAATACCTGCACATCACCGGTGACGGTAGTGACGATCTCCACGATGGAGCTGCCCTCCTCAGGTGCCGGAAGCTCAAACGCCCGCGCCAGAACCGGTCGCGGCACAATGGGGCTGTCCCGTCGTGCAGCCAATTCGACTTGCCACTGATAGTTGTTCTCGTTGGCGTAGTCTTCGATGCTGCCACCAGTGCGCAAGTCGCTGGCCAGGGATTCGGCGGCCGCAGCAATCGCAACCGTGGCGCGTTCATCGTTGATCGCAGCGATCACCTGATCGCGCACCTCGGCCAGCGGCTGAGCCGCCGCCGGATTGTGTTGATGGACGCGCAGTACCAGCCATTCGTCATTGGCAAGTTCGATCACGTCACTGTTATGACCCAGTTCCAGAACGTCATCGGAGAACGCCGCAGAGATCAGAGCAGTGTTTGCAAAGCGACCCGTCTGCTGGTCGCGCACTACGCGCTCACTGCGTTTTACTTCCAGGTCGAGTTCCTGTCCGGGGCCTGTGAGATCATCTGCATTGAAGACGGTGTCTTTCAACGTTTCCACGGCACGCAACAACTCCGCACGCGCCTCAGTAACCTGCAGGGTGTCCTCCAGTTCCGCTCGCATGTCCTCAAAGCTTGGGGGATCGCCCTCTTCGCGCGCCGTTACCAGAATCAGGTGGGTGCCAGCATCGGTCTTCACCGGCTCAGAAACCGTATTTACTGGCAGATTTGCAATTGCCTCTTCCATTGCGTCCGGAAAAGCGTCACCGCTGGTAAAACCCAGGTCGCCACCGTTGCCGGCCGAGCCGATATCGTCAGAGAACTCCCGGGCTACTTCTGCGAAAGGGCGTCCGGCGTCCAGCGCCGCTCGGATATCCGCCAGCCGCTGGTCCCGGGGCTTGTCGCCCTCTTCCTCTAACAGGATATGGGAAACCCGGTTGCGGGTCTGATAGGCATAACTCGCCTGCTCCTGTTCGAACAGTTCCCGCAGCGCACTTTCCTCGACCGGTTGCCGATAATCGTCAAGACTCAGTTCAATGTAATCGAGCAGCACTGACTCAGGCTGCATAAAGCGGGCCTGGTTACTGTCGTAAAAACTCTGGATTTCGGATTCGCTGACCGGCTCGTCCGAAACAAAGCGATCCAGCGGCAGTGTCACATAGCGCAGATCGCGCTGTTCGCCGATAACTCTGGCGTTCAATTCCATCTCAGCCGGAGTGGCGAAATCGCTACCGGCAAGGCCAGTGCGCAAATGCGTCACCAGCAGGTCTTCTCGCAGCGTCTGCTTGAAAGAAGCCGGCGTATAGCCCGCACTGGCCAGGGTGCTTTTGTACATGTCAGGCGAGAATACGCCATCAATCTGGAATTGCTCCATCCCAGCTATCATGCGGCCCAGTTCCTTCTCGGAAACCGCCAGGCCCATGTCCTGCGCCGCCTGCAGCAGCAGCTTCCGGTTGATGATACCTTCCAGAGCCTGCGCAGCCAGTCGGTCGTCGTCGATAAGTGTCGGGTCGAAGTTCTCGCCCATCATGCCGATCAAGCGTCGCTTCTGGTTGTTGACCGCTTGCTGAACTTCCAGGGGACTGATGTCCTCGCCGTTAACCTCAGCGACGCCGTTACTGCCACCGCCCAGCAATATTGACTCAATGCCGAATAATGAGAATGAAACAACAATGAGACCAACAATGATTTTGGCTGCGGTACCCTGGGTACTCTTGCGTATGTCTTGCAGCATGGGGGCTCCGGGGAGGGTGTAGGACTGTGGGGGAGATAATGAATCAGGACACGGCAGCAAGTCTGCGGCAGATGCGGCGCTATGGCTTTTTAAACACTGCTCAGGACTACCTGTGGTGTTGGCTCCAAACAATAAAAAAGCGCACTGTCAGCGCGCTTTTCACAGCGTCCGTTGCCTGATCCGATGCGGCATAAAAAGCAACGGATCAGCCAGACGTGGCTACGGGTTGACCGCATCCTTGAGCGCTTTGCCCGCCTTGAAGCTGGGGACATTGGATGCTCCAATTTCGATTGTTGCACCGGTTTGAGGGTTGCGGCCGCTTCGGGCTGCGCGGTGCTTGACGGCGAAAGTGCCAAATCCAACCAGTGCGACCTGGTCGCCTTTCTTCAATGCTTCCGTCACGCTATCGACGACGGCATCGAGCGCGCGGCTGGCTGAGGCTTTGGGCAGGTCGGCGGCTGAAGCGATGGCGTCGATCAATTCGGTTTTATTCACAGTAGTCCCCTTAAATCAAATACGGTTACGGTTTGGCAAACGTGCCCGACCGTTCCAAGCACTTATTGTTTTACTACCAACAACTGCCAAGTCACGTTCGGAAAATCAGCACTGGAGTGGCCATCAAGACAGGTTATCCTGCCCAGGTGCCCGATTATTCAGACGGCAGACTTTATACCAGAGCTGCAATTCTGGTCAACAAGGAATAACCCTGCTTAATGCGTATTTACTCGATTTTCGCTGTCTTCCTCACTTTCTGAGCCAGTGGCTACCGAGTTG
The DNA here is from genome assembly GCA_963840725.1 of uncultured Gammaproteobacteria bacterium. GTDB lineage: Bacteria > Pseudomonadota > Gammaproteobacteria > Pseudomonadales > Halieaceae > CAVWDU01. The sequence continues at coordinate 939,659 of CAWIZY010000009.1, forward strand.
GCGAAAAAGTCCTCGTCACTGAGAGATTCAGGCATCTTCTCCAATGCCAGCGCCAGCACCTCGTCGATCCACTTGACCGCATGTATCTCCAAGTCAGCTTTAATGTTCTCCGGAACCTCCTTGAGATCCCGTTGATTCTCCTTGGGAATAATCACCGTTTTGATACCACCGCGACGCGCGGCCAGCAACTTTTCCTTCAAACCGCCGATGGGCAGCACTTCGCCACGCAGTGTAATTTCACCGGTCATGGCGACATCCGCGCGCACCGGAATCTTGGTCAGTATTGACACCAGAGCCGTGCACATTGCGACGCCGGCACTAGGACCATCCTTGGGTGTTGCGCCCTCTGGCACGTGAATGTGCACATCGTGGGTTTCGTGATAATTCGCAGGTATTCCAAGTAACTGGGAACGGCTACGCACAACCGTTGTGGCGGCCTGTATAGACTCTTGCATCACATCCCCAAGCGAGCCCGTTTTCACATAACGGCCTTTCCCCGCCACCGCCACGGCCTCGATAGTGAGCAGTTCGCCGCCCACTGAAGTCCAGGCGAGACCGGTTACCTGACCAATCTTGTTTTCTTCTTCGGCAATCCCATAGTTGTACTTTCGTACACCCAGTAAATCCTCCAACGCCTCGGCCGTAACCTCTGCCACGGCATCATTGCCTTCAAGCGCAAACTGCTTGACCATTTTCCGGCAGACCTTGGCGATCTCTCGCTCCAGAGAGCGGACACCAGCCTCTCGCGTGTAGTAACGAATGATATCAATCAGGGCAGACGGGCTAATCTCTATTTCGTCCGGCTTCAGGCCATTCAGTTTTATCTGCTTGGGAATCAGGTAGCGAGAAGCAATGTTTAGCTTCTCATCCTCCGTATAGCCGGGAATGCGTATAACTTCCATGCGATCCAATAAAGGCCCGGGAATATTCATTGTATTGGAGGTACAGATGAACATGACGTCGGACAGGTCGTAATCCACTTCGAGGTAGTGGTCATTGAAAGCATGGTTCTGTTCAGGATCGAGAACTTCCAGCATCGCAGAAGCCGGATCTCCGCGGTGATCCATGCCCATCTTGTCGACCTCGTCCAAGAGAAACAGTGGATTGCGCACGCCTGCCTTGGACATCTTTTGCAGTAACTTGCCGGGCATGGACCCTATGTAGGTGCGACGGTGTCCCCTGATTTCCGCCTCATCACGGACCCCGCCAAGTGCCATGCGCACAAATTTTCGATTGGTGGCTCTGGCGAGTGACTCGCCCAATGAGGTTTTGCCAACACCAGGTGGCCCGACCAGACACAACACCGGACCTTTCACTTTACGGACCCGTTTCTGGACCGCGAGATACTCGAGGATACGCTCCTTCACTTCTTCGAGACCGTAGTGATCTTCATCGAGAATCTGCGAGGCACGCTTCAAATCATGTTTGACCTTGCTGCGCTTCGACCAGGGGACGCTGACCATCCAGTCGATGTAACTTCTTACCACGGAAGCTTCCGCGGACATGGGGGACATCATCTTCAGTTTGCCCAGTTCCGCCAGGGCTTTTTCCATGGCCTCTTTGGGCATTTTTGCTTCGCCGATGCGATTTTGCAGGTCGTCCAGTTCGTTCGGCGCTTCATCCATCTCGCCGAGTTCCTTCTGAATAGCCTTCATCTGCTCATTCAGATAGTACTCGCGCTGACTTTTTTCCATCTGTTTTTTGACCCGGCCACGGATACGCTTCTCAACCTGAAACAGGTCAATTTCTGCCTCCATCAAGCCCATCAGGTGCTCGAGCCGCTGACGTATACCGGCTATCTCAAGTATCCGCTGTTTCTCATCGAGATCCACGCTCATATGGGCCGCGATCGTATCGGCCAGGCGCCCCGGATCCTCTATACCGGTTAGTGAGGTCAACACTTCAGCCGGTACCTTTTTACTGAGGTTGACATACTTTTCAAACTGACTGACTGTCGATCGAAGCAGCCCTTCCACCTCGGCATCGGGGATTGCGTCGCTCTCGATCTCGCGCACTCCTGCGACCGCAAACCTGCTGTCGTCGTCCACGCTGTCCACCATCGCTCGGTATACTCCCTCAACCAGGACTTTGATGGTTCCGTCAGGTAGTTTTAGCAATTGGAGGATGTTGGATACCGTCCCGACCTGATAGATGTCGTCGGCTCCGGGGTTGTCATCGGCGGCATTGCGCTGCGCGACCAATAACACCTGCTTATCGTCGCTCATGGCATCTTCAAGCGCCTCGATAGACTTTTCCCGACCGACGAATAATGGCAAGACCATATGCGGATAAACCACGACATCGCGCAGTGGCAACAGAGGCAATGTAATGACTGATGAAGAACCCATAACTATCTCCGGGTTGTGTCGTTAACGACGGTTACGGTGGGTAATGGGGCCTAAATCCCAAAATACAAGCGACACCGACGCCTTTGATGGCCTCGTCGCCTGCATAGATTGCTTGCTGGCAGAAGTAACCGCCAGTTGGGACCGGCGAGTTCAGGGCCTGTTTTCAGGAGGCCCCGACGACCACTACTCGTCAGTCGAGGCGGCCCGTGCAGGCTCGCTGTTTTGATAAACCAGCAGTGGCTCAGAGTCGCCGCGAATCACAGATTCGTCGATCACGACCTTACTGACATCATCCCGAGAAGGGATGTTATACATTGAGTCGAGCAAGACGCCTTCCAGAATGGAGCGCAAGCCGCGTGCCCCGGTTTTGCGTTCCATTGCCTTTTCAGCAATCGCGCGCAGACCGTCCTCGCGAAAGTCGACCTCGACCCCCTCCATATCAAACAGCTTGCTGTACTGCTTGGTCAGTGAGTTCTTTGGCTCCGTGAGGATTTGCACCAGAGCATCGATGTCGAGCTCTTCGAGCGTCGCGATCACGGGTAGACGACCGACGAATTCGGGTATCAGTCCGTACTGCACGAGGTCGTCAGGCTCCAGATCGAAGAGCAACTCGCCTACATTGCGCTTCTCGTCTTTACTTTTGACCTCGGCACCAAAGCCAATCCCGCCCTTCTCGGAGCGATTGCGGATGACCTTGTCCAGACCCGCGAACGCCCCGCCGCAAATGAACAAAATATTCGAGGTATCGACCTGCAGGAACTCCTGCTGAGGATGCTTGCGACCGCCTTGCGGTGGCACGGATGCCACGGTGCCCTCGATGAGCTTGAGCAGGGCTTGCTGGACCCCCTCTCCCGACACATCGCGGGTGATGGACGGATTGTCCGATTTACGCGAAATCTTGTCGATTTCATCAATGTAGACAATACCGACCTGGGCCTTGTCGACATCGTAGTCACATTTCTGCAGTAACTTTTGAATGATATTCTCGACATCTTCACCCACATACCCGGCTTCAGTGAGGGTGGTGGCGTCGGCAATAGTGAACGGCACGTCAAGCAGTCGCGCCAGCGTTTCCGCCAATAGGGTCTTGCCGCTGCCCGTAGGGCCAACTAGCAGAATGTTGCTCTTGCCAAGCTCCACGTCTTCACGACCCTGGCTGTGCCGCAGGCGCTTGTAGTGGTTGTAAACTGCCACTGACAGCACCTTTTTGGCACGCTGTTGGCCGATGACGTACTCGTCGAGAATATTCTTGATTTCGCGGGGTACCGGCAGGCTGTCCTGCTTGCCCTCAACACTGCTCTCCTGGACTTCCTCGCGGATAATATCGTTACACAGGTCCACGCACTCGTCGCAGATAAAAACCGATGGTCCCGCAATCAGTTTGCGTACCTCATGTTGGCTTTTTCCACAAAAAGAACAGTACAACAGCTTGCCGCTGTCGTCGCCTGCGTTGGTGGTTTCGTCACTCATTCAGCTGCCTTACGCCCAATATCTAATATAATCATCTTCTTGACAGTTAAGATGATGTTTTTTTGGGGCTTTTGCAAGCCCCGATTGGATTATTGCGCCGCTGTTGGCACACCACCGCGATTGCTTACAACTTCGTCGATCAGCCCATAATCACGACTTTGCTCAGCATTCATGAAGCGGTCGCGCTCCGTGTCTCGCTCGATCGTTTCGAGGCTTTGCCCAGTGTGTTCAGACATCAACTGATTGAGGCGTTCCCGGATTATCAGGATTTCACGCGCCTGAATGTCGATATCGGTCGCCTGCCCCTGAGCGCCCCCGCTGGGTTGATGAATCATAGTACGCGCATTGGGCAGGCAGAACCGCTTGCCCTTGGCACCACCGGAGAGCAGGAAGGCGCCCATCGATGCGGCCTGACCGATACACATTGTGCTTACATCAGGCTTGATAAACTGCATGGTGTCGTAAATCGACAAACCCGCAGTGACTGACCCGCCAGGGGAGTTAATGTAGAGGTGAATATCCTTGTCGGGGTTCTCCGATTCAAGGAACAATAACTGCGCGACAATCAGGTTTGCCATGTGGTCTTCGACAGCGCCCACAGCAAAAATGACCCGCTCCTTGAGCAAACGCGAGTAGATGTCATAGGACCGCTCTCCGCGAGCGGTCTGCTCTACCACCATGGGTATCAGCCCAAGATTGTTAATTGTGGAGGTGTTGCGACCATCGAGCTGATGTGGCATTCGCTGTTGTCCCTGTAATGTTAGGATCGGATCAGGACTCCTCGCCCTGATTCTGGCTAATGGCGTCCTTGTAACTGCACGCTCTTTCTGTAATGTTGGCATTCTCAAGCAGTTTTTCAACCACCTGGTCTTCTAAAACCCGAGATTCTACCCCTGAGAGCTGCTCCTGGTTGGAATAATACCAGTTCACCACCTCTTCAGGCTCCTCGTAGGTTGAGGCCAGCTCCTCGATCGTCTCACGCACCTTGCCCGCATCAGCGGACAATTCGAAACGCTGCACCATCTCCGACAGCAACAAACCGAGCTTGACACGGCGCTCCGCGTTCTCAGAGAACATGTCATCCGGGAGCAACGAACCAAGATCGAGGTCTTTCGCTGCCTCGGCGCCACCGAACTGCTGAAACATCTGATTACGCAGCACTTCGATCTCCTGATTGATCAGTGACCTGGGCACATCGAGTGCGGGATGCGCCTCTACGACTGCATCCATGACCTGTTGTTTGATCTTTGCTTCCAGTGCGTTGCGCAATTCGCGGGCCATGTTCTGGCCAACTTCCTTGCGAAACTGCTCTTCGCCCCCGTCCTCAACGCCATACTTGGCGAACAACTCGTCATCCAGAGCAGCCAGAACGCGCTCTTTCACCGCGTTGACGGTAACCGCGAACTCTACAGCGGCACCTTTCAGGTCTTCGCTGTGATACTCCTCCGGAAAAGTCAGGGCCAGGACCTTCTCGTCACCGGCCTTCAGCCCGACGATACCCTCCTCGAACCCTGGAATCATACGACCTGAGCCCAGCTCCAGATCACTGTCCTTGGCAGTGCCCCCCTCGAATGGCTCGCCCTCTCGCGTGCCCAGGTAATCAATATTGACGGTATCACCGTCCTCAGCCGCTCGCTCCACTGCTTCCCAGCTGCCGTGCTGCTTGCGGAATACTTCGATGATGTCATCGATATCCGAGTCATTGACTTCAGCACTCAGGCGCTCCACATCGAAGCCAGTCATCTCATTGATTTCAACGTCAGGAAACACCTCGAAGGTGGCCACGTACTCCAGATCTTTACCCGCTTCAAGATTGCGAGGCTCGATACTGGGCTGGCCGGCGGGGCGCAGCTTTTCCTGCACGACTGCCTCCTGAAAGGATTGGCTCACAACTTCTCCGACGACTTCCTGGCGGACCCCGGGCCCGAATCGCTGGAGCATGACTCTCATCGGCACTTTACCCGGACGAAAACCCGGCAAGCGCACATCTTTGGCCGCTTTCTGCAGTCGGGTGGCAACTTCATTGTCAACGCGTTCGGCGGGAACGCCCACCGTAAGCCGACGCTCCAACCCTGAAGTCGTTTCTATAGACACCTGCATGGTATACCCTCACAAATCGCTTGAAGCCGTCGACGGTCCGCCGACAGGGAAGAAAAATGGTGCGGAAGGAGAGACTCGAACTCTCACGCCTTGCGGCACTGGAACCTAAATCCAGCGCGTATACCAATTTCGCCACTTCCGCAGTAATTGATTCCCGGTCGCGATTCAGGCCGCAAATGAATTAGAAGATCTGTGATAAAGTCTTCATAACCATTTGATTCTTGGTGAGTAAACACGGGGCCTGCAGCGGGTCTGGGGCATTTACAAGGGCGCAGAGTCTGCCACAAAGCCAGCGCCGGTTCAACTGCTCAGGCTCTCGGGATCGCCAGGAGGACAACCAGTTCCTGATCAGAAGCCGCGGCGTCCAGATTTCCCGACCAATTGCGCGGCAACAGCAGTGCCTCCTCGGGGCTTGCAGTGGTCCCCCCTGCCTGCAACGTGCCCTTGAGCGTGACGGTCAGCGCATAATCGGTTAACGGTGCTACAGGGTGGGAGCACCCACAGGCCAGCTCGATCCTCAACACCTGGAAATCGTCAAAATCGACGATCCTCTCCACCCGGCACCCGTCAGCATCGATTAACCGCTCCGGGGCGCTGCCGGGCGGGGGCCGCAATACCATGTGCTTGATCGCTTCGCGGGTATCCCAGTAGTCCTGGGTCAAAACCCGCTGGCAGAATGAAAGAATCTGCCGCTCATACACCGGGGTCTGAAACTCAATGGTGCGCACTCCGTGCTGCAACGAGTGCGGCAGCAGTAACGGGACTTTCACGACGTCTCCAACCCGCAGCGGGTGCATGTGCGTAAACGACTCCATAGCCTTTCGCAGGGCAGTTTCCCGGGCCACCAGCTCCCCCGCGGGCACTGCACCGGCCTCGTCAATAGACCGTCGCACGCGCTCATAAGCCAGCACCGCCTCCAGGTAAGCCGCCCTGAAGGCCTGTTCATCCGGATAGCTCGCCAGTTTTTCTGCCGAGAAGCCATAGCGTATGTAGCCTGTGCCATCCGGCCAGGCCTGCTCATCGACATGTGTCACCACATACACTTCACGTTTCTTTTGATGCAGCTCGAAGTACAAGTCACCCGTGACCTCGATGGGCAGTGGGTCCAGAATTTTTAGCAGCACCAGATCGGTCCCAGGTGATCCATAAGCGCCGCCTGGTAATGCCGCCTGCAACCAGGGTATGGGCGTTGCCCCGCCGTTTTGGGAAAATTCGCAGACGCCTCGCTTCTCCACACCTGAATACCAGATCTCCTGGCCCCAGGGTTTTGGAATAGCCCGCGAACGCAAAACGACAGGCGTATCTGGCCGCACTGCGGCCAGGCCGCCGGCCTCAACCCAGTGAGCAAACTGTTCCGGGCCCGCTGACCCGTCTGTCACCAGGCTCTGGTCTGTCACGGCGACCTGAAGCCCGCTCTGATTCTGGCAATACAGTGCCGTAAGCGCCAGTGGAGGTTGCCCCTCCAACCAGTACTGGGACATGCTGAAATCGACCACGAGCAATCCATCTCGCCCGGCGCGCTCGCGCTGCCAGACCATCAGGTGCCCGGCTGGATCATCGCCGCATCGGTGCAGGAGCGTCTCAGACTCGGCAATGCTGTGTGGTTCTCGGTCGCGTGTGGGCACAAATCAGTCCGTCAGACAGGCGGGGTCGAAAGTATATTCGCCGCGCAGCCAGCCTGCCACCTCCGCTGCGGCCTGCCCCGGGAGCGCTGCATAAGCCTGCGCCAGTTCGCCGCAGCGCTGCTCTCCCATCGCGTCCAGACCCGCTGCCATGAACTCCTGCTGGTCGCCGCACAGGCGCTTCCAGGTCGCCACGCCCAGCACCTCGCACAGCCAGGCATCATCCCTCGGAGCCGTGTCGTAGAGCGCAGCCAGACCCGCTATGGCCGGTAGCGATAGCAATCCCTGGTTCATGGGATTGCAGAGGTGCCCTGCCAGCACCTTGCGCAAAACCGGCTGACGACCGGAGAACGGCTGACAATAGAGATGACGACTCCGCACAGCACCGTCGTTAACCGGGTAGTTGTCCCAGAGCACGGGCGGCCGGCCCAGCAAGTTTGAAATGGTCGCTATGCTCTGTTCGTCTATCGCGTCAGAGCAAACCGCGTCTCCGGTCCAGAAAATATCGACCCCGGATGGCAACTGATGTCCCAGTTGCTCCCAATAATTCACCGGGCGTGGGCCAAAGTGCTTCTCGAGCAGCGGGTCAAAGGAATAGTAAGTGGGGCAGACCAGCAGACGCTGGTCTGGCATCCACTGTTGAATATCGGTCACTATCGCCGCCTGACGCGCTGCCAAATCCGCCAACCCGCCGGGCATATCGTCAAACAGAATGGCCAGCAGACCCGGCTCGAGTTCTGCCAACCTCAGGACCTTGTCGCGCAACGACTGGCGCTGGGTTTCACCGTAATTCTGATAGAGCGCAAAAGGCGAAAGGCCAGGACCCCAGAGGACCCCTCGCTCACGGTGAGAGGCGGCCAGTGCCCGCAGGTAACGCCAGCGCTGCTCGGGCCAATTCTCGCGCCAGCGCTTGCGCAGGTAGGGATCGGCCTTGGGGCAATAAATCGCCGTGTTCAGCCCCAGGTGGCTCATATAGCCCGCATAAGCCAGGCGAATTTCATCGGGCCACGGCTGCCCGTAGAACCCCTCTACGATCCCTGTCAGAAAGCCCGGCGGATTCCTCTGCACCATTATTTATACCCAATACATTCGTCGATATTCTCTAGTTATAACTAAAAGTACTAAAATAAGTGGAATTACCTGTGGAAAATTACCATTTTTCAGCGATACTAATAACGTGTCTGTCTATCCCCAAGCTAAACCGGGCAGACACAAGAGCATGCCCAATGCTCTTAAAAGGAAGCAATTCCTTTTGTGTTTCACTCCTAATGGTCTTATTGGGTCCCTCTTGGGACCCATTTTTTTGCCTGAAGATTCTGCGTCAACTCGTTACAACGTGCTTTTTGGCAGCATCATGCGGCTTATGGCGGGGGGACATGCTACATCGTGTGTGTGGGACGCTCAGAACCCAATGAACCGGCGAGGTGATTTTCAATCTTGGTGTTTGCTGCAACATCCTGCTCACTGAATTGCACGCCAATACCAGCGGTCCGATTGCCCTGAGCACCGCGCGGGGTTACCCAAACAACCTTGCCGGCAATGGGAATTTTTTCAGGTTCATCCATCAGTGTGAGTAGCATGAAGACTTCGTCACCCACCCGATAACCCTTATTGGTGGGAACGAACAATCCGCCGTTCTCCAGAAAAGGCATGTAAGCTGAATAAAGAACCGCTTTATCCTTGATCGTCAACGACAGGATTCCGTTGCGGTTGCTAAGACTTGCGTCGTTCATGATCGAATCCCCCTATTGGCGCTGATGTTATCACCTGCTACCACAAGCGCCAGTGGTATTGGTACTTTTGGTCAGTTGGCATTCCCCATTACTGCCAATGTTGCTCTCATTGCGCATCTGAACCGGATAATTCCAGCTGTATGCGGCTGAGCACGGTCTCCAGCAACAGCGCCGGGTTGGGGTTGGCTCCTCGGCTGATGGTACCCTGCAATTGCTGCAGCTCGTCCAGTAATTGCAACGCCCTGCGAGTCGCTCCGCGTCGACGGTGGTTGTGAGCCTCACTGCGCACCCAGCGCTGCAGGAAACTGGTCAACAGCGTCAAATTCTCTTCCAGGTCATTACTGGCAAGCACATCTGCGCCTGCAGCAGATGGAAGACGACCAGCCCGCACCGCTTCAAGTGCCGCGAACCGGTTCGCAAGCTGGTCAGCTGAACCCTCGCGGTGCAGTTGCAGGGCCAGCAGTGGCAGATCACCAGCGGCCGTTAACGCCGGTTCTGCAGCCTCTTCGTCACCGATTATCCCAGCTAACCAGCTCCGGCTTGCGTCTCCCTCAGGGGGCGGGAACCGCAATTGCTGACAGCGCGATTTAATGGTCGCTGGAAGCCCCTGCAAGCGATGGCAAACCAGCAGCAAGTGCGTATTGGCCGGCGGCTCTTCAAGGTTTTTCAGCAGAGCGTTGGCGGCGTTCTGGTTAAGGCATTCCGCCGGCTGTATCAGCACCACTTTGCGCTTGCCAAAGGCAGCGGTGCGAGCCGCAAATTCCAGTGCGGACCGCACCTGATCAATTTTGATCACCCGGCTCTTCTCTTCCGGCTGCAGATGGCAGAAATCGCCGTGGCTGCCCGCCGCCAGCAACTCGCAGGGGTGGCATTGGCCGCAGCCATACCCGTCCACTGGACTCTCGCACAACAGCAGTCGGGTCAGCGCCAGAGCAAACTGTGCCTTTCCCGTATACCGGGGTCCGATGAGCAGCAAGGCGTGGGGGAGTTGATCCAGGGCTAATTGGTCCTGTACCTGCTGCCATTGCCGGTGCTGCCAGGGTAGCGGCTGATATTCAGGCATCATGCCTTACATCCCAGCATGCCAGGAGGTCACTGCACAAGTGCTGCAGCTGCAGCTGCACCTCCGCCAGTGGTTGACTCGCATCAATCACTCGATAGCGTCCGCTGCTCTCACTGGCCTGACGCAAATACGCATCACGAACCCGGGAAAAAAACGCCTGCTGCTCCTGTTCGAATCGATCCAGTTCGCCCCGCTCTCCTGCCCTGGCCATGCCAACTTCCACCGGGGCGTCCAGCAGCAGCGTGTAATCGGGGCGCAAATCTCCCTGGGTCAATTGCTCAAGCTGTCTGATCATGTCCCAGTCGACACCACGACCGCCCCCCTGATAAGCGTAAGTAGCGTCAGTAAAACGGTCGCACAATACCCACTCGCCCGCCGCCAGCGCGGGCTCAATCAACTGGTCGATGTGCTGCGCGCGCGCTGCAAAAATCAGCAACAGCTCGGTCAGTGGCGCAACCGGTTCAGCCCTGACCTCCAGCAAGCAAGCTCGAACCGCCTCAGCCAAGTCGGTGCCACCGGGCTCGCGGGTGACCGTCAGCTTCACCCCGTGATCGGCCAGGTAAGACTGCAGAAAACGAACATTGGTAGACTTACCGACGCCCTCTCCACCCTCAACGGTGATGAACAATCCTCTGGCGGCCATCCTACTGGGTCCTCCCGGGGCTGGAACGATAGTCCCGGCGCCGTCGCAACTGGTATTTACGCACCGCCGCCTGATGCTCTTCCAGGGTGGCGCTGAATTCATGACTGCCGTCTCCACGGGCGACGAAATACAGTGCATCGCCGGCGGCGGGGTGCAATGCCGCTTGGATCGCTGCCTTCCCGGGCAGGGCGATGGGCGATGGTGGTAGTCCCTTGTGACGATAAGTATTGTAAGGGTTGTCCGAATCCTTGAGATGACTGCGACGCAGATTACCGTCGAATTCAGGGCCCAGGCCGTAGATGACAGTAGGATCTGTTTGTAGCCGCATACCAGCGCGCAGGCGTCGAACAAACACGCCGGCAATCTCGGCCCGCTCACCCGCCTGCCCGGTCTCTCGCTCTACTATCGATGCCATCGTCAGCGCTTCATAGGGAGACTCATAGGGTAGGTCGGCAGCTTTATCCTGCCATTCCTCGGTGAGAATCAGCTGCATTCTGGCAAAGGCCCGCTGCAGAATTTGCCAGTCGCTGGCGCCTCGCTCGAACGCGTAACTGTCTGGAAAAAACAGCCCCTCGGTCGCTGGATAGGACGCGGTAAGATCTGTGATCCGCGAATCAGCCGGCCCGCTGAGTTCATGCTGCAAAGATTCATGGTTGCGCAAAAGTGCGACCGCCCGGGAAAGCGTAATGCCTTCGGGCAAAGTGACCAGATACTGAACCACCCTTCCGTCTCGCAGCAAGGGCAGCAGCTCAGCCGCTGTCAGCCCCGCTGGCAGTAGGTACTCGCCTCGCTTGATTTGGGAATCGAGGCCGGTCCAGCGGCCGTAAGCTTGCAACAACCGCGGGTCAAACGGTAACACCCCTTGCTGCTCCAGTTTACGGGCAACCGAGCTGAGCGACTCACCGGCTGTCACGGACAACTTGTGCCCCGCTGCCGGTATACGCAGAGGCTGCTGCCAACGCCGCTCCACTTCGCGCACCCCCAGGCCGACCAGAATGCACAGCAGGGTCAGCAACACCAGTACGCGAACTATCACGTGAGCTCTCCCAAAAAGCACTTGTGTAGGGCAGAACATACCGGGTGCTCGCTCCAGGAGCGCCCGGGTATCGATCTCACCGGACGGGCTCCTGTCAGGCTATTGCTGCAAAAAACCTCGTCGGCAGCTTCGAGATCCACCAGTTGCAAGGCCGACTCCGAAACCGTGAAGCCCAGGGCGGGCGCCCAGCGAGACAGTATCAACCTGCGGCGCGTGCCCGCCACGCCGTATTCCTGCAATGGCGGAGTGACGACCCGGCGGCCGATGACCGCAAACAGGTTCCCCGAGCTGACCGATACCACCTCCCCGGACTGACCCAGCATGATGGCATCATCGCAACCTGCATCACGCGCCTGCGCGGCAGCGAGCACCTGCTCGAGCTTATTGAGATGCTTGATACCAGCCAGAAATGGTTGCGTGGACCAACGCACGGTGGCAGTTGTCAGGGTCGCTGGCGTTGCCATCTCGCGGCAATCGCGATTCAGGGAAGAAGTGGAGGTTAGCAAGCGTGGCAGGGCCTGTCGGGGAGGCGCATACCCCCGCGGGCCCGCACCTCGGGTGACCGTCAGTCGCAAGGAAGACCAGTCCGCAGAACCCCGACTCGGGTCAGTACATTCGGCGGCGGCCAGAAGTACCTGTTCTCGCGCCGCCTGGTGGCAGTCAGGGATCCCCAGCACCCTCAAGCCCTGCTGCAGCCGTTGTATGTGGTAATCCAGAAACAGGGCCTGCCCACTGCGAACCAGCAGCGTCTCAAACAGACCATCGCCAAACTCCAGCCCTCTGTCCGGCAGCGGCAGAGAGCTGGCCGCGCAGCCATCCAGACGTATCACGACGCCGGGGGCCGTGCGCTATTCGAATCTGCTGAATAGCAGAGAACCGTTAGTACCGCCAAAACCGAAAGAGTTGCTCAGTGCGCTGCGAATCGCCATCTGTTGCGCAGTGTGCGGCACGTAATTCAGGTTTGCCCCCTCGGCAGGATTGTCGAGATTAATGGTCGGTGGCGCCACCTGGTCGCGAATCGCCAGCACAGAAAAAATCGCCTCTACCGCGCCTGCGGCCCCCAGAAGATGTCCGATCATCGATTTGGTAGAACTGACCGCAACCTGGGATGCAGCGGTTCCGAGCACCGCTTCGACCGCCCTGCTCTCTGCAACGTCTCCTGCTTGCGTGGAAGTGCCGTGTGCATTGATATAGTTGATCTGATCGACGGCGATACCGGCGTCGGCAATGGCGTTGCGCATTGAAGCGGCTGCGCCGTGTCCGTCCTCTGGAGGCAGGGTCATATGGTAAGCGTCACCACTCATCCCGAAGCCGATCACTTCAGCATAAATTTTTGCGCCGCGCGCCTTCGCTGACTCCAACTCCTCCAGGAGCATGACGCCGGCACCATCGCCCAGTACAAATCCGTCGCGATCCCGGTCCCAGGGTCGCGACGCCGCTTCCGGGTCATCGTTGCGCTTCGACAGCGCGCGTGCCGCGGCAAATCCTCCGAGGCCGACCGGCGTGGTCGCCATTTCCGCGCCCCCGACCAGCATGGCATCTGCATCGCCCTGGGCAATAAACCGCGCACCCAGACCAATATTGTGTGTGCCCGTGGTACAGGCCGTCACCACCGCCAGGTTAGGGCCCTGCAGGTTGTACATTACCGACAGATTACCAGCTATCATATTAATGATAGAACCGGGCACAAAGAAAGGCGAAATACGCCGCGGACCGGACGAGAGTACTATTTCAGTGTTTTTTTCTATCTGCCCGATGCCACCGATGCCAGACCCAATCGCACAGCCCACCCGGGAGGCTGTCTCATCGGTGACCTCCAGGCCTGAATCGCGCATCGCCTGAATCCCTGCCACCATCCCAAACTGAACAAACACATCCATCTTGCGAGCTTCCTTGGGCTGCAGATAAGGCGTGCTGTCAAAGTCTTTGACGGATGCGCTGATCCTGGTGCTGTAGGCGGATACATCAAAACTCTCAATAGGTCTGACGCCGCTTTTCCCCGCGAGCACATTGCTCCAGGTTTCATCCACCGAGTTTCCCAGTGGGCTCACCATACCCATACCGGTCACAACGACTCGTCTGCCAATCACCGTTAACCTCCTGTGCAGCGCAGGTCTTCGCTGGCTAAATAAACGAAAAAAGCCGCTCTACATCAATAGAAACGGCTTTCAGAAATATCGGGGTTTGATGTCAGGAGAGGTGTTCGTTGATGTAATCCATCGCCAGTTTGACGGTGGTGATCTTCTCCGCCTCTTCATCCGGGATTTCAGTTTCAAACTCTTCTTCAAGCGCCATAACAAGTTCCACTGTGTCCAGAGAGTCTGCACCCAGATCCTCAACAAAGGATGCCTCTGTCAGCACTTCTTCTTCTTTTACGCCCAGTTGCTCGGCTACGATTTTTTTAACACGTTCTTCGATGCTGCTCATGATAATGTGTAACTCCCGAGATTGAGTAGGAAACCAAACCGATAGAGGTGGCCCGAAACCGCATTTTACTCCGATTTATGCCGGCAGGAATATTTTTTTCTGCGCTGCCACCCTTGATCGGGAGTATAGCGGTTTTCAGGGTTTATGCCATATAAAGACCACCATTGACCTGCACTGTCTCACCCGTGATATAACCTGCAGCATCGCTGCACAAGAATGCGACCAGGGCTGCAATCTCCTCCGGCATCCCCAGGCGCGACAGCGGAATCTGTGAGAGCATCGCAGCGCGCTGCTCATCATTGAGTTCCCGCGTCATGTCGGTATCGATAAAACCCGGGGCCACGCAATTCACCGTTATAGAGCGCGACCCCAACTCGCGCGCCAGCGCGCGCGAGAAGCCTTCTGCTCCTGCTTTGGTTGCCGCGTAGTTGCTCTGCCCCATATTCCCCATAGACCCGACGACAGAGGTAATATTAACGATTCTTCCCCAGCGCGCTTTGGTCATACCACGCAAGCAAGCCTTGCTGACACGGTACAGCGAATTAAGGTTGGTCTCGATCACCTCGCTCCATTCCTCAGCTTTCATGCGCAGCAACAGATTGTCCCGAGTGATACCCGCATTATTAAC
The DNA here is from genome assembly GCA_963840725.1 of uncultured Gammaproteobacteria bacterium. Taxonomy (GTDB): domain Bacteria; phylum Pseudomonadota; class Gammaproteobacteria; order Pseudomonadales; family Halieaceae; genus CAVWDU01. The sequence continues at coordinate 954,729 of CAWIZY010000009.1, forward strand.
CAGCACCAGGGGCGCACTGAAACGCTCGCCAATTGCCTGCATAACCTCGCTGACACTGTCCTGATCAGCAACGTTGAGTTTCATTCCACAGCCGCTCGCACCCATTGACTCGATATACGCAGAGATATTGTCCGCGCCACCGTCGCTCGTAGCCGTACCGATGACTGTAAACCCGTCACCGGCCAGGTGCTGCGCGATAGCTTTGCCGATACCGCGGCTGGCACCAGTCACCAGGGCGACCTTCTGTTGCTCACTCATCAGCAATCATCCTCTTATCTGTCGACCGTGTAGTTCGGGAGCCTGTATCGCCGGTCAAAACCAAACAGCCTGCTCCCCAGGGGTAACGGTTATTGCTATGCCACATCTTTCCACGTGCTCTGAATCACTGCCAGTTACCACTTCAAGACAGGGCCGCCTGCGCCTCAGCCATCGACTGGGGATCCTCAAGGGTGAAAGCGCGCAAGTCTTTATCGATGCGCCGAGCCAGGCCAGTCAGCACTTTCCCCGGGCCGCACTCAACCACCGTGTCGACGCCCGTGTCGGTCATGGCTTTCATACAACGCGTCCACAACACCGGGCTGTAAATCTGCTCGACCAGCAAAGCACGGATTTTCTCAGGATCGGATTCAGTGCGAGCATGTACATTATGAACCACAGGAATGCGGGGTGCGGCAATCTCAATCCCGGCAAGCTCTGATGCCAGCTCATCCCCGGCAGGCCGCATTAATTCGGTATGGAACGGCGCACTCACTGGCAGCCCTATTGCACGTTTGGCACCCGCAGCCTTGAAACCATCGATTGCGAGAGCAACAGCATTCTTGTGACCGGCAACCACGACCTGGCCCGGCGAGTTGAAATTGACTGCGGCTACCACACCACGGTCACTGTCACTAACCCGGGTGCAAATCTCATTAATAGACTGGTCGTCGAGCCCGATGATCGCCGCCATTGCGCCGGCGCCCATGGGGACAGCTGTCTGCATAAAAATGCCCCGTTGCCTGACCAACACCACAGCATCGCCAAAGCTCAGTGAGCCGGCACAAACCAGCGCAGAAAACTCGCCAAGACTGTGCCCAGCCATGATGCCGGGCTCGGCTCCGCCCGCATCCAACCACGCTCGCCACAGCGCCACACTTGCAGTCAAAAGAACGGGCTGGGTGTTTTCGGTCAAATCGAGTGCGTCCTGATCACCGCCTTGCACGAGCTCCCAGACATCGTACCCAAGCGCTGTGCTGGCCTCCGCAAAAGTATCCCTGACCGATCTGAATTGCTGAAATGCCGCGGCGAGCATGCCGCTTCTCTGCGAACCCTGACCGGGGAACATAAACGCGCTGGCGCTAGCTGACATTAGGAAATCTCCTGCTCATCATTCGGAAACCAAACGGCCGCCCGGGCGAATACCTCTATGAGCATAGCTTATCGTAAAGACTTGTCAGGGAACGTGCAGCCCGGCCTGGGCCGGGCTGGATTGCGGTGGCGGGCGCCACCGCAAAGGGATGATTAATCGTCTGCGCCTGTATCAACGACTTTACGGCCTCTGTAAAAGCCATCGGCGCTGATATGATGGCGACGATGCGTCTCACCGGAGGTCTGATCTACCGACAGGGTGGCGCCGGAGAGTGCGTCGTGGGAGCGGCGCATGCCGCGCCTGGAGCGCGCTTTCTTACTTTTCTGAACTGCCATGATTAACTCCTGGTCTTGTTGCCGGGCTTTAACTGCTCCAGCACGTTAAACGGATTGGGTTGCGCATTATCCGGTGTTTCCCGGACTTCCGGGGCACGATACTCACCAACCGTGGCCCTGCATTCGTGTGTTTCATGATAACTGTATGCAGGAAGTGCAAGGATCAGTTCATCCTCCACCACGTCCCACAAGTCTGTCACCTCTGGCTCAGACAACAGCAGCGGTTCGATATTCCGCGGCAGTTGGCTCGCTTGCTCATCGCTTAGCACCACGGCCAGCGTGGTATCTCCGGCGAGTTCTAAACCCAACGGCTGCAAGCAGCGCTGGCAAGACACAGTAACCTCTGCTGTGGTCTGAACCCGCGCGATCAGACGTTGTTCCTGATCCTTGTCAAAGCTAAAAAGAGCCTCTATCTTGCCGCTATCGTCGGCCAAAAGACCCGAAAACCGGGGCAACTGACCAGGTACCAAAGCGCCTTTCACGGTCACCCCACGCGTGGCCGCTTTGCGTATATCCAGCGTCCTGATGAGAGGCTCTTTCGACATAGCGGCGCATCATAGGGATGGTTTGCATCTTTGTCAAAAAATATTCTTATAATACAAGGATATGGAAATCATTCTCGCCTCAACATCGCGGTACCGACAATCACTGCTTGAGCGCCTGCAACTGCGCTTTCGCTGCGAGCCACCGCGAGTGCCCGAAACAAGGTCCGCGGGGAAACTCCGGCCAACATGGCGGTACGACTGGCTGGGGCCAAAGCGCAAGCGGTGGCGGGCCTGCACCGGGATGCACTGGTTATCGGCAGTGACCAGGTGGCGACGCTGGACGATCGCGTACTCGGTAAACCCGGAGAATACCAGATCGCGAGGGCGCAATTACTGAGCTGTTCGGGTCGCCGGGTGGTGTTTTATACCGCAGTAACGGTGGTCTGCCAGGCGCGGGACATCTCACTATCGCACCTGGAACCGTTCACCGTCGAGTTTCGACATCTGACCTCAGCAGAAATCGATGCCTACCTCCAACGAGAGCAGCCCTACGACTGTGCCGGCAGCTTCAAGTGTGAGGGGCTGGGCATAGCCTTATTCACACGCCTGGCCGGTGACGACCCGACGGCACTGGAGGGCCTGCCACTGATCGCGCTTTGCCGACTGCTCAACGAGGCAGGGTGCGCAGTCTTGCCAACACCTCGCTGAGGGGCTTATCAAGCGGGGCCTCCAGGCTGACAGGGCCCTTGCCAGGTAGTTCAATTCGCAGCGATCTGGCGTGCAGGAACAGCCGCTTCAGCGCCAGCTGTTCGCTGAGCAAACGGCCTGCATCATCACTGTATTTGGCATCTCCCAGCAGCGGGCAGCCAGCGTGCCGAGCATGTACCCGGATCTGGTGAGTACGACCGGTTATCGGCTTGGCCTCTACCAGTGTCGCTGCAGCAAACCGCTCCACCACGGTGAATTCGGTGACTGAACGCTTACCGTCTTTACTGACTGTCACCATCCGCTCCCCTGAGCTGAGGACGTTCTTGGCCAGCGGTGCCTCTACGACGCGCAGACCCCTGGGCCAACGCCCCGCCGCCAGGGCCAGGTAGCGCTTGTCAATGAGATCTTCGCGCAGTTGCTGGTGCAGCGCACGCAGCACGGCGGGCTTGCGGGCGACCAGAATCAATCCCGAGGTGTCGCGGTCCAGTCGATGGACCAGCTCGAGGTAGCGATCATCGGGTCGCATTCTGCGCAGGCACTCGATCAATCCAAAATTGAGGCCACTACCCCCATGCACCGCCAATCCGGAAGGTTTGTCCAGCACCAGCAGGCCATCGTCTTCGTAAATGACCCGTTTAGCCAGTTCACCTGACCAGTAGCGTGGTATCGGCGCCGGCGCGCTGGCGGCGGGCTGATGCAGCGGCGGGATTCGCACCCGGTCACCGGCATTCAGGCGGTAGTCTGCCTTTACCCTGCCTTTATTGACCCTGATTTCACCCTTTCGCAACCCGCGGTACAGGCGCGTTTTGGGGACTCCCTTGAGTTCCCGCAGCAGAAAGTTGTCCAGTCGCTGGCCGTCGTAGTCCTCCCCCACGTCCAGATAACGAACCCCACTGCGTGTTCTTTCGTTCGCACTGTCAGTCATATAGAGCAATTGCCGCCTGGCGGTTTAGGTGTTACTCTCAAAGGTTGTGGTCTGACACAATTTTATTGTCTGGCGACCCGATTGGATGCCGCTCATGAGAAGTGACGTCTCGCCAGCCATGCCACAGAGACATTACCGGGGAAGACCCCAACAACTAACCGCGCAGGTAATCTGCCGGGGACCGAATCAGTCATTAAGACACCACAGCGTCGTCGCATGTATCAGGTGCTGCGACACTACCAAAAACGCGGGCAATGCGCCATTCGCCCCGTTGGACGCTGTCACGATCGCCAGCACCTTCGGCAGATCGTCAAAGGACACCTGAGCGTTGATCGAATGAGTTAAGCTACCAGTCTTCAGGACTGGCCTGAATCGCTATCATCTGCCCACCCGGATCGCCGGGTTCGATTGATTCACCTCCCCGCCAAGCCTGTGCCCACAAGGCTAATGGCACTTTATGAAAAAAATACTTATCAATGCAACGCAGCCGGAAGAGCTGCGCGTCGCTATGGTGGACGGACAGCGTCTCTATGACCTGGACATAGAAAACCGGACGCGGCTGCAAAAAAAATCCAACGTCTATAAGGGTAAAATCACCCGGGTGGAACCCAGCCTCGAAGCGGCCTTCGTAGATTTCGGAGCCGAGAAACACGGATTCCTGCCACTGAAAGAAATCGCCAGGGAGTACTTCTACCGTAATCCCGGGGAGGTCGATGGACGGATGAAAATCCGTGACGTGGTCAAAGAGGGAACCGAGATCATTGTCCAGGTCGACAAAGAGGAGCGCGGCAACAAAGGCGCCGCTCTGACAACTTTCGTCAGCCTCGCCGGCCGCTATATGGTTTTGATGCCCAACAACCCTCGCGCGGGTGGCATATCGCGTCGAATCGATGGCGATGACCGGACCGAACTGCGTGAGGCCCTCAGCGCGCTGAACATACCCGATGGAATGGGTGTGATCATCCGCACTGCGGGCGTCGGCAGGAGTTCCGAGGAACTGCAGTGGGACCTCGACTACCTGACTCAACTCTGGGACGCCATCAAGACAGCCAACGATGAGAGTAAGGCCCCGGAACTGCTGTTTCAGGAAAGCAACGTCATCATCCGGGCCGTTCGCGATTATCTGCGCGACGATATCGACCAGGTCCTGATTGACTCCCCGGACGCTTACAAGCAGGCAATGGATTTTACCAGCCTGGTAATGCCTCATTACAAAAACCGGCTCAAGCTGTATGAAGACAGCATCCCCATGTTTAACCGGTTTCAGATAGAGAGCCAGATAGAAACCGCGTTCCAGCGCGAAGTCAGGCTGCCGTCCGGCGGATCGATCGTAATCGATCCCACCGAGGCACTGATTTCCATAGATATCAACTCGGCTCGGGCAACCAAGGGCTCGGACATTGAGGATACCGCCCTGCGCACTAATCTGGAGGCCGCTGACGAGATAGCCCGGCAGCTGCGGCTGCGGGATATGGGCGGACTGATTGTCATCGACTTTATCGACATGCTCGCCACGCGCAACCAGCGCGCCATCGAGAACCAGGTACGCGACGCTCTGGCCATAGACCGGGCCCGTGTGCAGGTTGGCCGTATTTCACGTTTCGGTTTGCTGGAAATGTCACGGCAGCGCCTGCGCCCTTCACTGGGCGAGACCAGCGCCATCGTATGCCCCCGCTGCACCGGGCAGGGGACCATCCGCGATACCAAGTCGCTTGCTTTATCCATACTACGATTGATTGAAGAAGAAGCCATCAAGGAACGCAGTGTCGAGGTCAGAGCCATCGTCCCGGTGGATGTCGCTGCCTACCTGTTGAACGAAAAGCGCTCGGCACTCACCGAGATCGAGTTGGTAACCAAGGCCCGGATGCTGGTGATCCCCAACCCCAATCTGGAAACCCCTCACTTTGAGGTCCAGCGGTTGCGCGACGACGAAGTGTCCGGTGACCACGAAACCAGCTACAAGGTGGATATTGCGGTACCGGATGCCGAGGCTATCAGCGATACCCACAGTGCAGCGATCCCCCTGCAATCGCCCAAGGTCGAACGAGTGACCCCCAAGGGCCCGGCACCGACACCGCCAGCTCCTGTTGCTGCGGAGCAGACCCCCGCTGCGGTCCAACCGGCCAAACAGGTCGAGCCGACGACTGCCAAACCGGGTTTCTTGTCGCGGCTGTGGGGCGCCATTAGCGGATCGCCCGCAGAACCTGAGCCGCCCGCACCGGTAGCCCCGGCGGCCAGAGCCGAGCCCTCACCTTCAACTGAAGGCAAAAACAAGAATGGAGGCCGCGGACAGCAACGCAACCGTGGCCAGCGATCCAATGAGGGTCGCGGTCGCAACCGCCGCAGAGGCGGTAACGGCGAGGGCAATACTCGCACTAACGAGGCGCGGGAGCAGGCCTCGAACAGCGCCGACGGCGCACAGTCGAGCGGCCCACAGGAAGACACGCCCAACCGCGAAGAGAACAGACGCGGCGGACGCCGCCGTGGCGGGCAGAATCGCCGGCGCAACGAACGCGGCAACAGCACTGAAACCGCAGCCGTCCAGGAATCGAGCAACGACGCAGTTACCTCAGAAGCTGTCGAACAGCATTCGGACCAGACTGCCAAGCAAGGCGCAGAACAGGTGCCAGAGCAAACGACCGGGGAAACCAGGCAGGACCGTCCCCGCAAGCGTCCCAACAATATGAAGCGGGGCGAACCCCAACGTCGACGGAGGAACCGTGGCGATAAAAATACGCCCGAGACGGCCGAAACCACCGACTCGCAGACCGCCGAGCAAGACACAGCACCAATAGCAGAGGTCAGCGCTGAGAGCGCTCCTGCTCCCCTGCCAGCGGCCGATACAAACGTCGACGCCTCAGCGGCTGAAGCAAGCCCGGCATCTGTAGACAAGGATCCGGCTATAGACAAAGGTCCGGCAAGCGCTGCCGCACCGGTGGTTGAGAACACGGCTTCCACAGAGGCTGAGGCCTCATCAACTGCGCAGCCAGTTGCCGCTGCGCCTGACGCGGGAGAGGTAGCGCCTCAGGATCCGCCGGCACCCCAACCGGCCACCAGCGAGATAGAGCAAGCCGAGCCCATCGACACGCCAGAGCCGGCTGAAGCCGCTAAGAGCGCTGCAGTCACACCCGCAGAGGACGAGCAGACACCCGTCGCAGCGACCGAGAAGCCAGCTCCCGGTGCCGGCCTCACTGCTGATGGGCGCGCCTCCAACGACCCACGGGTCGAGGCCAGACCTGTCAGCCGTGTGGAAATCAGCACCGGTCACCCCGCTCTTTTCTCGGAGCAGGTCGCACCAGCCGCACAGGCCGGTAGTCGCAGCACGACTCGTGCCAGCAACGATCCTCGCGGACCGCTGCCTGATCAGGCCCCTACTGCGGCCGAGGCATAGACTGAGCTGGCAAATAGTGTGCACTAGAGGGTGGCAGCTCTTGTGCACCTGCTGCATCACGGTATAATCCCGCCTGCTCGAACATTCGCAGCAGGCAATCTTACTTTTTTTGGTGGGCTGGCTGAGTGGTCGAAAGCGGCGGTCTTGAAAACCGTTGAGGGTTTATCCCCTCCGTAGGTTCGAATCCTACGCCCACCGCCATTATCTATGGGGGCTTCGAGTTATCGAAGCCCCCATTTTCGCCGCTAGGCATGCCAGCTGTGCGTTCACAGCTACGTTGTGCAGTGGCCCCGTAAAGCCATGATTGAGTGGGCTGAAAACGCCCGGAACGAGCTATGAGCGCATACAGTCAAAAGATTGCGTCGACTACCTTGAGGAAGCGATGTTAGAAACACTTAAAAAAACGGTACTCCAGGGCGCACGCGTCACGGGCACACTAAAAGCCGCGCCCTATCTGACATCCGACAGACTCAGAATACTTTGTTATCACGGAATCTCGTTTGATCGGGAACATCTATTCAGCCCCGGTACATTCATGCTGCCGGAGACGTTTCGCAAACGGCTCGAATTTCTGCGCGACTGGGGCGCAGTGGTCATGCCGTTGGACGAAGGTTTGACCAGACTCTACGACAACAACTTGCCGGCCAAGGCCGTATGTATCACGATCGACGATGGCTGGTACGGAAGCTTTGAGCATATGCTACCGGCTCTTACCAAGTTTGGTTACCCTGCTACTCTCTACTCCTCAACCTACTACACGGAAAAGCAGACCTTTGTTTTCAACCTGCTAGTTCCCTACATTTTTTTTTGTACGTCCTCGGGCGTACTGAATCTGGCTGATCTGGATACGCGGCTATCCGGAAAATACGCGCTGGAGGATGCGACCGAGAAACACGCGGCTCTCCAGCAGATCCTGGCATTCGGAGAAACAGAACTCGACGCCCGGGGCCGGGAGGGTCTCTGCCATAAGGTCGCTGCCGCCTGTGCCTTTGACCTTGCATCGGCCGCAGAAAAACGCCTGTTTCAATTTATGAGCCCTGAGGAACTGTCCTCACTTCCCGAGAGAGGCGTTGATGTGCAACTGCATACCCATCGTCATGTGTTCTCCCCGGACGATCAGGCTGCTGCCAATAAAGAGCTGAAGGAGAACGCCGAGGTACTCACAAGCATGGGAATCAAACCCTGTAAACACTTTTGCTACCCCTCCGGAGAGTTTGTCCCTCAGCACGCCGAATGGCTAAAGAACGCGGGCATAGAGTCCGCGGTAACCACGCGCTACGGCCTGGTCTCAAAAACCACGTCCCCCTACTTCCTCAACAGAGTGTGTGACACTGAGGCCATGGATTCTCTGGACTTCGAAGTCGCTATTTCCGGGGTTAAGGCGTTTATCAGCCGATAACCAGCTCAGAGCCGCCACGAATAGCTACTGGTGATCTCAAAGTATCAGTACGCCCCATCAGAGTAAGTCAGTTCGTAGCTGTGGGAATAGATCTCGAATATAAGCCCGAACGGGTCTTCCATATAAACCATGCGATAGGGTTTTTCGCCGGGGTAGTACTCCCGAATGGGCATTCTCATCTTGCCGCCGTGGGCGACAATTTTCTCCACCAAGCCTTCGACATCCGGGTCCTGCACGCAAAAGTGAAACGTGCCGGTTTTCCAGTAGTCAAATTCCTGCGGTTTTTCGTTATTCTTGAATTCGAACATCTCAACGCCGATCCTGTCGCCGGTGGACATATGCGCGATCTTGAAGGAACCCCAACCGCTGCCAAATACGTCGATGCACATTTGACCAATCGCCGTGTCGGCCTCCTCAGTGATAACAGTGGGCGTCATGATCGGGTACCAGCCCATAACCTTGCTATAGAATTCAACCGCTTTTTCCACGTCAGGAACCGAGATGCCAATATGTGAAAACGTTCGAGGATAGGTAGCCATAGTAGTTCCTTTTCTGTGAGTTTGGCGAAACTGCCATTGCGGACCAGGACAGGTCAGCCGATCCAACACGCCGCCGTATTGTACATCTGAACAGCCACAGCACATCTGTCGGGCTCGTACCGCTGATACCCGATCTGACCGGAGCCGATGCACGTATATTTTACGCAAACCCACTCTTCAGGGGCGGTGCGATGACCCAGGGGCGAAGTATTGGAGAATTCGCCAATGAGAGTATAATGGCGCTCTGAGGCGGTGGGCAGGCAAGACGGCGCGTCAGCCGAAAGACCCTGAGTAATCTGTGTGATTTCAATGGATTAACAGGGAACTCGATAGCGATTTATAGGTCCAACAACCAGTTAGCACACCCATGTGCGTAATAACGGAGTCAGTAATGCAAGACAAAAGTGTCTACAACCCCCGAGTAGTGGGGGCTGAATCGCTTGTCAGCACTAACAAGGTGCTCAAAAATACCTACATGCTGTTGGGTGTCACCCTGTTGTTCAGTGCTGTAACCGCTGGGATCTCGATGGCTGTGGGTCTCGGTCACGGTGCCGCCCTGGTGTTATCCCTGGTCGGCTTTGGTCTGTTGTTCGTGGTCAACCGGACGGCTGATAGCAGCAAAGGGCTTATTGCCATCTTTGCCTTTACAGGCGTTCTGGGCGCGTCCATCGGACCCATGCTCAACCACTACCTGCAAATGCCCAACGGGCCAGAGCTGGTTATGCAGGCGTTAGGCGGCACGGCTATTGTGTTCTTCGGCCTGTCGGCTTACGCGCTGACCACCCGCAAGGATTTCTCCTACATGGGCGGATTCCTGATGGTAGGTCTGCTGGTGGCAGTAGTCGCAATGATCGCCAACATTTTCCTGCAGATCCCGGCGCTGTCCCTGACTATCTCTGCAGCGATTATCATGATCATGTCCGGATTGATCCTGTTCGACACCAGCAGAATCATTAACGGCGGCGAGACCAACTACATTCGTGCCACCGTGGGCTTGTATCTCAACATCTACAACCTGTTTATCCACATGCTGCATCTGCTCACTGCCCTCAGTGGCGATGACTGATAGCAGTGCGGGACCCAACAAACCCCGGCGCAAGCCGGGGTTTTTGGTTGTGGCTATCCGGCCATGAAGTACAGCCTCCTGGTTACCTCAGCTCCCTGCTCCGGTCATACCAGTCTGACAGCCGCCCGTTTCGCTGAGGCGGTGCTGGCAGGTGGACACAGCGTCCATCGCGTTTTTTTTCTCGATGCAGGAACCCTGAATGGGGCCGTCGCCGGCGTTAGCCCACAGGGTGAGATAGACCCGCGGGAACTCTGGCAAACCCTCGCGCTCAAACACGGCCTGGAGCTGATCCTGTGCATCTCCTCGGCCCTGCGTGAGGGTGTTCTCGACGCCACCGAGGCGGATCGCTATGAAAAACCCGGCGTCACCGCACATCCGGCTTTCACCGTTTCCGGGCTGGGACAACTGGTGGATGCCTGGGTGGAGTCAGATCGGGTAGTGACGTTTGGTGGGTAAGAGCGACATTGAGCCACCGCCCCATGAGGGTCCCGCCGGCCATAGGGAAGGTGTGCTTATCACCCTCTCCCACTCGCCTTACGGTAACAGCCTGGCCCGAGCGGCGGTGGATACACTGCTCGCTGGCGCGGCTTTCGACCAACCGGTCACACTGCTCCTTAGCGGCGCCGGAGTGCTTAACTTGCTGGCGGGGCAAAATGCCCGGGCTGCGGGGGCTCGTAATTTGGGCAAGCTTCTGGCATCCCTGCCCATGTATGATGTCGATACTATCTACGTTGATGCGGAGGCAGTAAGCCGCTTCGGTATCGACCCGCAACAGCTTCCCGAGGCGGCTTGTCTGCTCGACAAAGAAGCGATAACGCGACTCATGAGCAAGCAACGTCATCTGTTGGGCTTTTAATGTGATCCTGCATACCTGCAACGTCTCATCAGAGCACACAGCCTTCCGTGATTGTTTAGCGGTCGTCACAACCGGCGACGCCTTGTTACTCATAGGGGACGCCGTCTACGCCGCCCGGGATGGCAGCCAGGCCTGTGGCCAACTGCTGGAGACCGCCGCGGAGTTGTATGTGCTCGCGGACGATGCCGACGCCCGAGGCGTGTCCGGGTATCTTTGCGCTGCCGTGACCAGTCTGGAGATGGCTGGCTTTGTCGCGCTCACTGAGCGATTCCCACGCATCCAGGCCTGGTATTGAGCGATGCTGCCCGCCAGTGCATTCGACAAAGAGGGCTTTTTGCGTCAGCTGGACGATTGGACACCTGCGGTTGCCCGCCAGATAGCAGAAAGCGAAGCCATTGTGCTCAGCGATGCCCACTGGGAAATCATTGAATGCTTGCGTGGCTACTACCGGGAGTTCGATGCCTCCCCTGCCATGCGAGCCCTGGTAAAATACTGTCGACGCGAACTGGGCGCGGACAAAGGGACAAGTATTCACCTGCTGCGCCTGTTTCCCGGCTCACCCGCCAAACTGGGCAGCAAGGTCGCGGGTTTGCCCAAGCCGGACAACTGCCTGTGAATTCATGACCGCCGATACCGCACTGCAACCATTCCCCGGAGAGCATCCGTTCGCGCCGTTTGTACGCGCCCTGGGGCGCGGCAAGACGGGTTCCCGCTCTCTGACCCGGTCAGAGGCACGCCTGGGCTTCGGCATGATCCTGCGCGGTGAGGTCCAGCCCCTGCAGCTCGGTGCCTTTCTGATGCTCCTGCGTGTCAAAGAAGAGACCGGCGAGGAGCTTGCCGGTTTCGTCGAGGCTTCCCGCGAGGCGATGACAAAACCGGCGACCACGCTGACCGCCGATCTGGACTGGTCAAGCTACGCGGGTAAAAAACACCAACACCCCTGGTATCTTTTGACGCTACTAATGCTCTCGGGTGCCGGTTATCGCGTCTTTCTGCACGGCAGTGACGGTCATACAGCGGGCCGGCTTTACACCGAGCAGGCCATGCGGGAACTCGGCCTGCCCATCGCCTCAGATTGGTCAGAGGTAGCCACACAGCTGTCAGCCAGCGGGCTCAGCTATCTCCCCCTGCGGGAGTTTTGCGCACCGTTGCAGCAGTTATTGGAACTCAAACCGTTGCTTGGACTGCGTTCTCCGGTGAATACCCTGACCCGCATGCTGAACCCTCTGGGTGCCCACTGCACGCTGCAGAGCATTTTCCATCCCGCTTACGCCCGGCTGCATCAGGACGCCGATTTACTGCTGGGCCAAGCTCGAGCCATGGTGTTCAAGGGTGAAAGCGGTGAAATTGAGATAAAACCCACCGCAGACACTCGCCTGCACTGGCTGCGAGGGCAGGAGTCAAGCACGCTGGTATTACCGCGCAGCATCAGCGAAAGAGCAACACCGGTTACGACCCCCGCTACTGGTCCCCTGCGCGATCTGTGGCGAGGAGAGTCCTCTGACGCCTATGGTCTTGCGACCACGACCGCTACAACCGCTGCAGCTCTATTGCTCCTCGGTGCCTGCAGCACCACCGAGAGTGCCCTACACAGGGCTGGCGAACTGTGGCGGGCACGTGATAAAAACCGGCTAGAAAGATGCCCCTGAGTCACGTGCAGCCCCAGCGCTACGCCGAACTGCTGGCAGAGAAAGCCACAACAGTATCGACCCTGCTGGCACCCTTCGCACCGCCCCCTGCCAAGGTTATCGCCTCGTCACCTGCGGCTTTTCGTATGCGTGCGGAATTTCGCCTCTGGCACGACGGAGACGCCTTGAACTATGTCATGTTCCGGCCTGAAGACCGGAAAACACCGGTCACGGTAGAGTCGTTCCCCATTGGCTGCAAGCGTATTCAGCAGCTGATGCCTGCGCTAAGAGAGCGATTGCAGGCTAACCCGGTCCTGCGCCAGAAGATTTTCCAGGTTGAGTTCCTCAGCAGTCTGGCTGGAGACAGCCTGGTGACTCTCGTTTATCACCGTCCGCTGGACCATGCCTGGCAGCGGGAGGCGGAGTCGCTTGCTACCGAGTTGAAGGTGTCGATTGTAGGCCGCAGCCGCAAACAGAAACTCACCATCGGCCGGGATTATATCCTCGAGGCTCTATCCATTCACGGTCGCAGCTACCACTATCGGCAGTACGAGCAGGCATTCACCCAACCCAACGCCCGGGTCAACATTGCCATGATTGAATGGGCCTGTGATCAGGCCGTGAAGCTCGATGGGGACCTGCTCGAGTTGTACTGTGGCAACGGCAACTTCACCCTGCCATTGTCACAACATTTCGACCAGGTCATCGCCACCGAATTGTCAAAAACGTCGGTGCGAGCGGCAAGGGAGAACATTGCTGGCAATGCGATCGAAAACATACAGATGCTACGGCTGTCCGCCCAGGAAGTGAGTGAAGCCATTCAGGGTACCCGGGTGTTCCGTCGACTGGAGGGACTGCCCCAGCCCCTGGACGCTTATGCATTGCGCACCTTGTTTGTCGACCCTCCCCGCGCGGGCCTGGATGAGCAAACAGTGAAGATGGCAGCGGACTTTGATCATATTCTCTACATATCCTGCAACCCGGAAACACTGGCGTCGAACCTGCAGACACTGGCCTCTACGCACGAAATCTCGGCCTTCGCCCAGTTTGACCAGTTCCCCTATACGGCGCATATGGAATGCGGCGTCCTGCTCGTGCGCAAATAATGCACACCCTGAGACGGACTCAGGCGTACACAGACAATCACAGGAGAAACCCTTATGCCTATCAAGAAACTCAGCGCCGCTGCACTCGAAGAGGAATTGGCCAAACGGCCTGACTGGCGTCTGGAGCAGGACAAACTGTATCGGCATTTCGCGTTTGGCAACTTTATCGAGGCCTTTGGCTTCATGTCTAAGGTCGCATTGCTTGCCGAGGCACAAGACCATCACCCGGAATGGTCCAATGTCTACAACCGGGTAGACATCTACCTGACAACACACGAGGCCAAAGGTATTTCCGAAAGGGATTTCACGTTGGCGACGTCTATAGACAGCCTGATCTAGCCTGCGCCCTGCCCCCGCTCCCCCGGCTTTATTGCACTAACAGCGTATACCCCAGGCGAGCAGTCCCCTGCCGAGTACCTCATCGAGACGTTCAGTATCCGCTGCCTCAATCTCGATCGACCGCAAGCCCAGCTCTCGATACAGGACCCGCTTGCGCAATTTGATTGCCAGCGAAGAAGCTGTGGGTTCGTCATCAATGCAATCGATATAGACACTGCCACCGACCAGATAAAAGTCAGCCGCTATCGGCTCCTCCACCGGCAGAGCCCGCTGGTAAGCATGAGGCAGTTGTGCCAGGTACAACCAGTTGCACACCTGTAGCTGCAGCGTTGACTGCAGTACGTGTCCATCAATGCCACAGAGCACCGGGCTTTTGGACTCCGCTGATTGAAAGAGATCCTGCTCCCCGGGGCCATTATCAGTAGCGGGCTGCATCTGATCGGATTGGCGAGTCAATTCTCGATGAATCACCGGATGGTCAATAATTTCATGCGGCCAGGTCACGTAGAACGCGCCGCTGTTATCACTCTCTTCCTGCTTGCCTCCCAGCGAACGACCAAAATCGGAGAGTTCCCAGCCGAGAATACTGTGATGCTGCAGGCCAATCTCCGCAAGCGCCCGGTTGATCTGGCGGGGGTGCAAACGCGGATAGTAGCGGCACATGGCAGCGGCGGTGATGCGCTGATTGGACTCGATAGTGGCGAGCAGTGGATGCTTTTCCAGTGTCATAGGCCAGACGATATAACGACCGAACCGGCTGCTGGTCTGGTAGCTCCCGCCCTCGAATTCACCCTTGTTGGTCAGCGTCCAGCTCTCACCGACACGCGCTATCCAACCATAATCCTTGAACGTCGCAAACAGTTGCTGCGCCGGTAATTGGAGCTTTCTGGCCAGGGCTGTCGTGGAGAGTTTGCCATCATCCTGAGCCATTCAAATCAGCCGGCTTGTATAAGGCTGTACCGGGCCGCCAACGCCTGGTAAACCTGCTCGGCAAAATCACTGGCGTGCTGGTCAAGATCTGCCACCAGTTCCACCAGGTGTTCGTTATCTTCACGTCCCTGCCAGTTCTTGGTGTAGGTGCCGGCCTGGTAACCGTGGTCCTGGCGAAAGAAGTTCAGCACATTTTTGCCCACATAGGCGGTGTACAGTGTTTCAAAGTCCAACTCTACCGCCAGCATAAGGTCCCTGAAGAGGACCGGTGAAAACTTGTGGGTCTGTAAGGTGTGCATAGCCAGGGCTTCGGTCGCTTCTTTAACGCCCTGAACAGTCGGCGTTGACTCGTTCAGTTCCCGCGCAACGAGGGCGGCAATCTGCTCCGCAGTTTGACCTTCGCCATACAAGGCAGATAAGCCGAAATGCCAGATGTCGATCACCTCGAGGCGCACCTGCTCCATATCGGCCTCCTGTTTCTTCCACCACTTGTAACCATGGTGCTCAACCAGCTCGCCACACTCTATCCAGATAGCTCGATACCAGGCGAAGTCCTGTTTGAGCCAATCGGAGTGAACGCGACGGTTCATCCTGTCCTGCATGGTCAGCATGGTCACCAGGGCCTGTTCCAATTGCACTACCTCACTACCGTTTACCCGGACGTCGCTGAGCATAGCAGCAGGCCGATGCTGTCGCCAGCGGCCATGTCACTGGCGCAGCTTGCAATTCCCGGTGATGACACACCCAACATAGTATGGAACTGTGTTCTATGGGAGTCTATCCGATGAATTGGGTCCTGGGCTTGTTCAGCAAGCATTGGCTATTCCTGTGCCTGGGATGTGCCAGTTGGTTTATGTTTCATACCGCACTGATGATGATCGAAGATATACGGTCAAATCGTCGCAAGCTGCGCCTGCGCCGTCGCGCGCTGTCCAGGTTTTCGTACAATAAAAACCCGTGAAAGCGCTGGAATGAACTGCTAAGATGCCGCCGGTTTTACAGACACAGAGGCGCAATCTAATGCAACGCTTGATTTCATACTCGCTGCTGACTGCAGCGGCAGGACTGGCCGGTGCTGTCAGCCAGGCACAGGCACAACCCCCCCGACAGGGCAATTGGGAGGCCACCGTCCAGCTCATCAGCACAGGGTCAGAAAAATCCAACGGCGAGAATGGTTCTTCACTGGACATCGACAGTGCCATCGGCATAGGCGCTGGCGTCCACTATAATTTTACCAATAACCTCGCGGCCGGTTTCGACATGATCTGGGCCCAACCAGACTACAAAGCCACCTTTGCGACCGAAGAGGAAGGCCTGGTCACCGTGAAACACGAGATGAATGTGTTCAATGGCCAGTTTAACGGGACCTGGAACTTGCTAGACGGCCCCTTCACGCCGTATCTGCAGGCTGGCCTGGGCTGGACCTATGTCGATTCCAACATCAGCGATGGTCCGCCGGTCACCGGTTGCTGGTGGGATCCCTGGTGGGGTTATGTGTGCCAGAATTTTTACTCCACCTACGACGAAACGAACTTCTCATGGGGCTACGGCGTCGGGGTTCGATGGGAGTTCTCCGACACGATGTTCGTCAAGGCCAGCTACAACCAGTTTGAAATCGATACAGATGAGGGCGCCGACCCGGGGATAGAGTCGTTCAAGATCGAGCTGGGCTGGATGTTTTGACAGCTCGCGGGGCCCCTGAAGCCGCCTCACTGGCACCGCCGGGGGGATTGGACCAGGAAAAAAGAAATAGCGCTCTGGCCGCGGGGAGTAGTGCGACGTCTATCACTCGTCGCGCGACCAGGCGCTATGCGGTTACGGCCTCAGGCCGAAATCCTGTGAACTGCCGAGATCAAACCAGCGCTCACCCAACTTACATCCACTTCCGTACAAGCTAGCCATTACAGCCAGCGAAACCAGCCACCAGAAAGGCAGAAAGCTTGCACTGCCTGCATCCGGGCCGCTCATATTGCCTATTCCCGGACACAGGACGAGAATCCCGATGAATGCCAGCATGGCTGACACAGAGCGAATCCCGTTTTTGACCCGATGAAGCCGCGTCCGCTCCTGGACAATCTCGTATTTCATGTCCCCGTAAAGGCGGTCAAACTGCTCGGCGACCCGCTGTCTCTCCGCTTTGGGCAGTGCCTGCCAGTTTTGCAGCTGCTGCTCGTCCGCTCGCGCGGGCATTTCTATGTGCAGCCAATACTCAGCGCAACCCGCGTAGCCTAATCGACGGTCCAATTCTTCGAGTAGCCGCGTACGGTCACTGCGGGTTTGCCTCATCGTCCCACTATTCCTGACTGGTGATGAGTGATAATACCCGGGTCCTGAAGCATCAATAGCGAAGTCCGTCACAAACCGGCAGCGGCAGGACTGGTGCGCAACGCAGTCTGTGACTCTGTTCGCAAAGGGCTATGCTCGCGATGAATTCAGAGCAAAAAAGCTTGTTCAGGCTCCAGTTCCCCCGACGGTGCGAACGCGGCGAGTGAGCCGCGAACGGCCGCTACAGCTGCCAATCCAGTCAGTCTGCCGAGCCCAAGAATACTTGTACCATCATGGACTCCGCAAACGTCACCGGCCCGCTATAGCGCTTTCTGATCTGACTCAGCGTTGCATCCTCCTCGCCCAGGGTGCGGATCATCCGATGTGATAATAGCAACTGCCCAACGTTGGCTTTAGCGGCTATCTCACCAATGACGGACGGGCGCATATGGAGGTTGATTGCCACCCCGTTGGCAGTCTCGGCAACGGCATGGTGGGCTACCAGCAAATCCGCATCCCGGGCCAGGCCCGGCAGGGACTCAAAGCGGTTGCTCATATCACCACTGAATACCAATGCACATCCGGCAATGTTTACTCGCCAGGCTATTGCCGCAATAGGGCCGTGACTCACAGCCGTCGTTTGCAATTGCACCACCGGAGACAGCTCAATAGTCTGAATAGCGGGGTGCTGCAAAGGGACATCATGCGGCCTGATAGTGAATTCACTGTTGCCCGGGCGCAGATAGTCACTGAGATAGCGCCAGGCGCCGCCCTCCCCGAACAAAAGCTCGACAAACTCTGTAGTCGACGGCATCCGCGCATTACCGGCCGGGCCATACACCGGTAAATCCCTGTTGCGCTGAGTAAAGTAGGCACCCTTGATGTAGGCGGGTAAATCGGCACTATGGTCCACATGTAAATGAGTGAATAAAACGGCCTCCAGCTCATTAAAATCGGCGCCGCTGCGTTCAAAATTGAGGCTGCTGCCAGGGCCCGCATCAACCAGTACCGCGGCCTCGCCGTCTAAGCTAACCAGGTAGCTCGCAGACGCGCGCTGATCGCTGAGTTCGGGCCCGCCGGCGCCCAGCACCTGCACCGCCACCCTTTTGCCGCGTCCCGCTGGGGCGGCCGGATCTGCCGTGTAACAGGCGCCCCAGGACGCGGGGACTGCCAGGACGGTGGCGCTGATCAGTGCGAGCAGTCGGAGCAGGGCTATAACTCCGCAGTGGCCTCAATTTCAATGAGGAAGTCCGGCAGTGCCAGTGCCTGCACTCCGATCCAGGTATTGGCAGCGGGAGTCACATCGCCATAGAACTCACCTAGCGCCTGACCAATAGGTCCGATGAGAGAGGGGTCATGGTTGACCACATAGGTCCGCAAGCGCACCACGTTCTCTACGCCAGCCCCTGCCGCCTCCAGCACAGCTTTCAGGTTGGCCAGGGCTTGTCGCGCTTGCGCTGCCACATCACCGGCACCCACCAGATTGTACTCTTTGTCCCAGGCCACCTGACCCGCACAGTGAATGGTCGTGTTACCGTCTGACTTTACCGCGTGGGAAAAACCGTACTCCACACTACCGTAAAGTGACTCTGGATTAATCGTTTCTCTGCTCATCTGTCATACCTCGTCGTGGTTTTTTTGGCGCTGCTCCGGGCGCTAAAGATTGGCGTCAAAATAGCGCGAAATGGTGGAGAAAACATGCAGCCTGAAATCGCTGATACCATGGCGCTGGTTGGGATACACCATCATGTCGAATTGCTTGCCCGCCCTGATCAACGCATCAGCAAACTGCAGGGTAAACGCAAATTTGACGTTTTCATCCCCCGTGCCATGTATCAATAAAAGCTTACCCTCGAGGCGGTCGGCGTAATTAATCAGGTTAACGGCAGCGTAACCGTCGGGGTTATCAACAGGCGTGCCCATCCAGCGCTCAACACCAACAGCCTGATACCGCGTGAGGTCGATAACGGGCGCGACGCTAACAGCTGCCTTGAATAACGGTGCCGCCTTGGTCATCAGCGCCGCAGCGAGATAGCCGCCACCACTCCAGCCCCAAAAACCTATCCGCTCTGCATCAATCCACGGTAAGCTTTTAAGGTAGTCAACGCCTTCTATGTAGTCCAGGACTGCATACTTGCCATACTCGCCGTAGGTCAGGTTTTTAGCGGTTTTACCGCGTCCAGCCGTGGTTCTGTTATCCATTGCAAAAATCACGTAGCCACGTTGTGCCATATAGCGATGCCAGAGATCCTGGGTGGGGCCACGTTGGGTACCCCAGCGATTGACGACCACTTGCGAGCCGGCGTTGCCGTAGCCATAGCAGATGACCGGGTACTGTTCGGTCGGGTCAAAATCCGGGGGTTTGATCATAAAGCCATTGAGTTCGATGCCGTCGTCCGTGTTGAAGGTGACAAATTCTGTATGGGTCATGGCATAGTCTGCAAAACCCGGCACGGAATCGCTCACGACGGGCAAGACTTGATCGCCTTCGGCGCTCACAACGGCCAGGGTCGGCGGTGTCTGTGCGTTCGAATAGGTGGCCAGGGCATGCCCTGCCCCCGGCGCCAACAGCCACTGATGCCAGCCGGCCTTATCCGTCAGCTTTTGAACACCCCGATCATTGAGGCTGACCCGGTAAACATGTTGATCAATCAGCGAATCTTTTTTTGCATAAAAATACACCCATCCCCGTGCTTCATCGACCCCCAGAACCGTATCAACCGACCAGTCTCCCTGGGTCAGTGGCTGCTCTGCCGTGCCTGGGGAGATACGGTAAAGGTGCCGAAATCCACTCTTCTCACTGCTCCAAATCAGCGTGCCATCGGCCAACGGCTGGAGGTCGTTGCCTATGTCCAGCCAGGCGGGATCGGTATCCTGCAACACCAGCTCTGGTTTCTGTGGCGTGATTGAGGCGTACCAGAGCTTCAATGTCTTGTGGTCGCGGGTGAGGTGCTGGACGTAGAGCCCGTCTGATGACGTGTTCCAATGGAGCTGGGGCAGGTAGTCGTCGGGGTCATGTCCCACGTCGACCCATCGTGTATCGGCAGACTCCAGCGTGTAAACACCAATACGGTTCACCGCATGCTTTTCGCCGGTGTTGGGATAATGAAAGCTGCGCACCTCGGGGTAACTGTGCAGCTCGTCAACCAGCGGATAGCGCCGCACCCCGGTCGCATCCATTCGCCAAAAAGCGATTCGGCCGCCGTCCGGTGACCATCGCCACCCGTCAACCGGGCCAAACTCGGTGCTGCCGTAGTCAAAGATGCCGTTAAAGATATCCTTGTCACCATCGGCCGTGACAGGCTTACTTGTGGCTGTCTGCAGGTTATCCAGGTAAATGTTGTTATCGCGGACATAGCCGATGTAGCGACCATTTGGAGAAAGCTTCACCAGTTGCAGCCGTTGGCCCGGCTCCCCAACAGGGCGAGCGGCCTTTTCGTTAGCCTTGAGCACATACCAGGCAGCACTGGAATACCCCTGCCAGTCGGCAACGGGACTGCCTCCCAGCAGAAAAATCTCCTGGTCCGGGTGCCATTGAAAGTCCGACAGCACGAAATCTGCAGGTAGACCCTGAAGATCCTTCAGGTCCAGTGCTATTTTGCCCTGGCTGCTCGCCACACTGCCCTCCAGCTTACGGTAAACGATACGCTGGCCGTCCTCCACAAAGGCATAGCCGGTGCCATCGGGTAGCCATTTCAAGGCTGCTGGCAAGCGAGAGTGAAAGCTGTCACTGGCGAATATCGTTTCCAGATCCAGCGGCTTGCCGCCTGCAGCTATTGAATCGTGCACAAGCAGTGCGATCAATAAAACACCCAACTGCGTCGTAAATCGCTGCAGGGATTTCCTTGCAACGACAGTCAATAAACTGTTCTGAAGAAACGCGACAGATTGAGAAACCACAGAAATCTCCCTGGTGCCAGGATTGTGAAGCCACACGGTCATGCGAGGCCGGCTGTCTGTCAGGTGTATTGAACCAGCTCCATCTGATGGCCAAACGGATCAAGCACATACCAGGACAGTGAGTCCGGTGCCGGACCGGCGTCCGAGACAATGGGTCCCGCCAGGGCTTTGCAGCCGTTGCTCTCCAGATAGGTCACAGCCGCCGCGACATCTTCAACCTCGAGACAGATATGCCGGCTGCCAACATCGCAATTACGCGGCGGTATGGTCCTGGCATCTGCGGGACGTTGGTACTCGAACAGTTCCATACTCAAATTGTCACATAATTGAATCATGGCGATGTTCAGACAGGCACCTGGCACGTTGACGTGGGCTTCTGTCCAGTCACGGCCGTCCTCCATACGCGGTATTTCGGCCGCGTCGAAGGGTCCCATCTGGTAACGCAGCGTCGCACCCATGACCTCTGTATAAAAGGCAAGCGCCGCATCCATGCTGGCAACGGTGAGTGACACATGATCGGCTCTTTTGAACGTGGGTTTATTGTTGGCCATCGTTTTCTCTCCTCTAGCGATTAAGCGCTAAGCAAGTGATAGTAATGGGGCGCCTTGGTAACCGCCAGGACCAGCGAAACCAGCAGCCCGACCGTCAGTAGTGCATTACGCCACCACTCAGCTCGAAAATCTTTCATGACGTTTTCGTTATTGACCAGCAGGAGCATGATGACGTAGACCAGCGGTATGACAACAACGTTGATACCCATCAGCAGAATGACTTTAAGCAAGGCCGGGAACTCCCAAAATGGAGCGAGCAGAGCAGCGGCCAGCACAAAACCAAACAACATTCTCTGGTAGACCTTGTTATCCTGGCTGAACCGCCACGGTCGGTCGAACATATCGAGTGTGAAGTAAACCGTGACCTGAGCAGTAACGACCAATGTCGTCATCGCTGCTATGAAAAGTCCCAGTGAAAAGATCATTGGCCCCAGAAACGAAAGCATCGCCGGTAGCGCATCACTGAATACCGCAGAAGCCTGATTTACATCAGCGAACCGGGCATGGTCGTCCAGCGAGTGCAGTGCGAACCCGCCCGCTACCAGCACGAAAAAGGCGTAGGCCCCGAATATGAACCCGAGGTTAACGACGGCACGGCGAAACGCCTGCTTGAGTTCAGACCTGTTGCCACCGGCGTTGGCTGCCAGGTAGGGCATACCCAACAGGGCGCCCGGCGCGATGGCGGCCCCAACCATTGCAATAATGGAACTGCTGGCCATCCGCACGCTATCGGAGCCGGGCACCGGTAAGTCAACCGGTATGGATGGCACGAATCCACTCAGAATCGCCCGCCATTCTGTGAAGCCTTTGACCGCTACCAGCAGAAAACAAAAAAACATCAGCACCATCAGTAGAGACATCACACGCTGCATGCGCTCATAGCCCTGGGAAAATACCAGCCACAATATCGCTGCCGACAGAGTGAGCGATAAAGCGATATCCATGCCCAGAGAGACCGTCTGTGATTGACCCCCCCAGGAAGGCGGCAGGCTGATCAGTGCTGCAAACGCCGAGGACATAACGGAGATTTGCCCCATGGCCACAAGAAAGTGCACAGGAACGTTAATCAGGAGAATCAGCCAGGCGAGCCCCGGGTGTATGCGAGTCCTGATCAGGGCAAACATCCCCTGCTCCGGATTCAGCGCCCCGATGCGAGAAGAACTATCCACGGAAACGACAAACACCGGCAACAGCAGCAGTATCACCCAGAGCAGTTCATAACCGAACCAGGCCCCGGCCAGCAAAAAAGAGGCAACTGCGCCAGCCCCCATGGTTCCTGCAGCTATGACAGCCGTGGGGCCGACCAAATTTTGGAACACCCGCAGGACTGGATTCATCTACAGCACACCTGCGCCAAATGTCTGTGCAGGGCCGAGCAGCGCACCCCCCCACCAACAGCGGTTTGTCTCACACTAACGCGCTGCACTTCATTGCGGCTCATCGTTGCGATAGACCGTGCCGCCCTTTACTACAATAGTCATTGAGCGCAGCGCCTTGATATCGGCGAGCGGGTCCGCTGTGACCGCCACGATGTCGGCATACTTGCCGACTTCCAGGGAGCCAATATCTTTGTCTGCCCCCAACATTTTCGCGGGCTGGATTGTCGCCGCCCTGAGTGCCTCCAGGGGAGTCATGCCAGCTGCCACGTAATACTCCGCTTCGCGGGCTGTCGCAGTCGTACCATCGTTTGGTTCATTGGGCAGTTGGTCTGTTCCCAGCGCTATGTTGACCTTTTCCTCGATGGCGGTACGCAATGCCTCCCAATGCAATTTGCCGACAGAGTTGCGACGTTCCAGGTACCACGGCGGTGACCCGATCGCCTCGAAGAAGGGCTGGGTGGCAGGTTGGCTCACCACAATAGTCGGCACCAGCCAGGTACCCGCCTTCGCCATCTTCTTCAACACCGCCCGGTCAAGCATATAACCGTGCTCTATGCTGTCGATGCCCGCATCAACAGCCACAGAGGTTGCCGATGAAGAGCCGGAGTGTGCCGCGACCTTCGCTCCATACCGGTGCGCTGCGTCTACTACAGCGTTGATTTCTTCCGGTGTCATCAGGGCCTCTGCAATCGCGCCCCCGTCTGTCGCTATGCCACCGGAAATGAGAATCTTGATCCAGTCAGCACCCAGACTGATTTGTTTCCGAGCCGCTTTCACCAGCTCATCGGGGCCGTCGGCGTAGGTAACGCCCGCCTTCGATCCGTGCCCCCCGGTGATGACGACCGCTTCGCCGGCAGTGAATATCCGCGGACCGTGGCTTTCACCCTTATTGATAGAGTTCTTCAGGGCAATATCCCCGTAGCGGTCCGTGCCAGGCAGCCGCACCGTGGTTACACCCGCCTGCAGTACCTTCTGTGCGTTTGCCGCCATACGCAATGCTGCAGCGGCTTCGGTCTCATTCGCCAGTTCTGCCTGCATTTTGCCTGGAAGAACCAGGTCCAGATGAACATGCATGTTCATCAGGCCCGGTATTAAAAAACTATCGGTAGCATCAATAATTTCTGTACCCGCAGGAATCGACACCTCAGAGCGAATCCCAACGGCGCTGATACGTTCGCCATCAATCAGAATCACCGCATCCTGCAGCGGCGCCCCGCCTTCAAGGTTGACCACGGTTCCGCCGATGATCGCTTTGGTTGCCGCACTGACGGACAAGGCCAATAGCAATTGACAGATCACCACGGCAGTCGTGCGTGCTAATTTCTTGATCATGATAGTCATTCTCTTGTCAGGTATTGATGGGTGTTGTCGGTATTGTCTCTATTGTCGGTTTGGCAAAACACAATGAGCCTAAGCGTCGGCATCGCTGAATAATTCACGGCACCGCGGAAAGCATAACCGGCGGTATCGGTCCCGCGCGCAAAACGGCGTCTACCCAATCCCGTGGACCATCGTACTGTGGGCTTTTTTGATAGGTGGTAAACAGTCGCCTGAATTGCTGATAGCCGCTAAAATAGTCCGTAATCTGCAGGGGTGAATTCACCACCCGCTGCCATAGGTTTTTTGCAAACTGGGGTGCCAACAGGCCCTCATCTCGTGCGAAAGCCAGTACCTTGGATTCACCCCAGCCGCTGGTGTTAACCTGTACGCTCACGTAAGCCCGGGTAGCGTTCTCCAGCCGTTTCCGCAAATGCGCCAGACGGGTCAATGGCGCATCATCTGCCCACCCAGCATCGAGCATCAGTTCCTCTGCAAAACTCCCCCAACCCTCCACATAGGCACCATTGGCAAAGAGCGAGCGCAGGGGGGCAGCCTGTGTTACAGCGACCTTGTATTGCAAATAGTGGCCGGGAAACATCTCATGAGACATGATCATGGTATTGAAGTGGGTATTAAACGAGCGATAGAAGCCTTCACGCGCTGCTGGCGCGGCGGAATCCGGAATCGATGGCACATAAAACAAGGTCTCAGCCTCTGGTGCAAAAGGCCCCGCGGGGTATACACCACCGACTGCGGCGCCACTAAAATGCGCCGGAGACAGTTCAATCAGCAGTGTGGTTGGTTTGGGTATGCTCGCAATTTGTTGGTCCTCGACAAACCGCTGGGCAGCAAAAGTCAGGTCCGAGAAGCTCTTTAGAAAGTCCGCACTATTCTCCTTGCGGTCCGCTTCCATCGCTGCAATGGCAGTTGCCAGTATCTGCGCGTCAGGGCCTGCGCTTGCGGCGCTGGCCGGCCGGGACTGGTGCCACCGTTTCGCCTGTAAAATCATCAGGCCTCGCACGGCCGCCATTTCGGCGCCTGCAGCGACTGAGAGTTTTTCCGGGGTGAACAGACCCGACGTGCGCCGGGAAAGTTTGGCCGCGTAGTTGTCTGCGTCCATCGCCGCAGTGAGTGGCGCCGTCGGCATGATCTCGGTACGCAGATGCTCCTCGAGCGCATTTATTGCGCTGACACTCTGGGCGATAGCCTTCTCAAGATCGGATGCCTCCGGCCAGCTGGCCGTGAGACGGCGCAGGTTTCCCGCATAAAACGCCCGGGTGCCCTCGAGAGTGCGCAACGCCGTCTGGGTGCGCAGCGCATTACCACCGATGAGGTTTTGCATTCCAGTGCGACACAACTGTTGCACGCCTTTCAACCGTGCGCGCAGGGCGGCACTGCGATCACGACCGGACAACTGATCCCTCACCAGCAGATGGGTCATCGCCTGTGAAATCTGCTCGGCGTACCACTGGGGTTGATGCGTGAGCGGCCGGTCTTCACGCCAGTTTTCCAATTCGTCTTCTGCCTGACCGAGCAATACCTGCAGATCGATCCTTCGCTCAGTGTCGATCCCGGCACCTGGCTCAGCACTGCCGAGCAAGGCTTGCAGATCATCCGCTGTTGTCTTGTTCAAGCTCAGCCAGTTTGCTGTGCGTGACTCGCTGTAGTCTTCAAAGGCCTCGGCAGCGGCAACATCCCCATAGGCAAATGCGGCGCTAGGATAAAATTCCCGCCAGGCCGCAATGTACTGGCTGATAAGCTTTGCACCGTCATTTTGTGCTGCGACCGAACCGCCAGACAACAGCATGGGTAACAGGAACAGCAACAACAGAAATGCCGCATGATGGATTGTTGTCCGGGATTGCATTATCCAGCATCTCCGCATTTGCCACTGACCACGGCCCGTTGGTAAATCCTCTGGCTGACGAAGGTGCAGCGGGCGGACAGTTACCGGAAAAAGCAACTGCCCTCCCCCACACTGCGCATCAGAAGTTGTAGCGTGCCCTCAAGCCGTAGCGCTGCACACCGGGTTCAATATGCAGGCCGCTCATAAAGGCCTTCTGATAAGCATTGGTATAGTATTCCTCGTCAAACAGATTCTCGACGTAAAAAGCCACTGTGTAGTTTTCATGGCGCACACCCGCTCGCAGGTTGAATACATCGTAGCTGGGGACCTCCCAGGGGAAACCCGATTGGATCAGTGCCGCTGTCGTCGAGGTGATTTCATCGCGGTACATATACTCACCACGCACAAACGCATCCAGTGAGCCGGTCAGCGCAAAATCATACTCCGCATCTGCAGAGACCGTCCATTTGGGTGAGTTGGGTATGGTCTTGCCATCCAGCACCCGGTTTTCCCCGTCAATAAAACCGGTGAACTCATCGTAGGTGGCGTCCAGATAGCCGATATTCAGGTTCATCACCAGCCCATCGATTGGGGCAGAGGTGATGGACAACTCTATGCCCTGAGACGTCGCTGAATCCGCATTGTCGATACCGCCAAAGATAATGAAGTCCCCGTTTGCATCAAGGCCCGCTTGCTGGAAGGCGGTCTGCATGTCGGTCCAGTCCATATAGAAGATGGCTGCATTGACGCGCAAGGTCCGGTTAAACAGCTCGGCCTTGTAACCCAACTCATAGTTCCACAGCTCTTCCGGATCATAGGACTCTGAACCGGGCAGCGGGCTCAGCTGCACGCCGCCAGACTTGAAGCCTTTGGCCACCGAGGCATAGATCGTCGCGTCCTCGGTGATATCGTAGTTAACCGCGATGCGCGGTGAAAAGTCATCGAAAGTCTCTTCCTCACTGAGGGTTTGCTCAAAAGCGCCACCGAAGCCCGCTATGTCGGTCTTGATCGTCTCTTCGCTGTATCTGCCGCCTAAGGAGACCACCAGCGCCTCTGTGATCGCGTAGTCTATCTGACCGAAAATCGCGATGCCTTCCGAGGTCTCGCTGGACTCCTCGCTATCGATCAGGAACCCATCGGGCAAACCAAAGGGCTGGGCAGCGCCAACAAAGGTCTTGTTGTCGATCGAGCCCTCATCGTCGTTATAGTACACACCGACGTTCCAGTTAAATTTTTGATTGCCCGCGCTCTGCAGGCGGAACTCCTGGGTGAAGCTCTCTCGCGGTATGGTACGGAACTCGTTGAAGTAGTCGCCACTGCCCCCATCGATGTCGCCGCGCAGGAAGAAGTCAGATTCTATATAGCCGGTGATACTGGTGAACGACATATGGTCCAGATCGTAGTCTACCCTGGCGATGTAATACTCGAACTCGGTCCCCACTTCCTGGGGCGAGTTGAAATTGACCTTGTCGTCATTGTCCGGATAGAAACCTACACCGTCCGGGTCAGGATCTGCCAGACCGTCGCCGTCCCTGTCGGGAAAGTCAGCGAAGAGCGTGCCGCCGGCGAAGGTTGAGAACACCCCTGAGGGCACCCCCTCGCGCATGCCCACTTCCTCATCTGAGTCGCTGTAGTTGAATGTAATCGCAAGTCTTTCCGTCGGTGTCCACAGCACCGAGGCCTTGATATAGGTGTAGTCTGTGTCGTTACCGCCACCCGTAGGGTTGATGTTCTCAATATTGCCGTCAGAGCTGAAGTCCTTGTAGTTTACCCTTGCCGCCAATACGTCCTTGATGATCGGAATATTCAAGGTCCCTTCCAGATCCAGCGTATCAAAGCGACCGTAGTCGACCATGACCGAACCGCCGAACTCGTCAGTGTTGGGTGCGTTGGATGTCACACTGATACCGCCTCCCAGTGCATTGGCACCGAAGTAGGTGGATTGCGGTCCGCGCAGTATCTCGATGCGCTCTATGTCCATCACGGGCGGGTTACTGCTACTGGAGGACAGGTTAAACCCGTCGATGAAGAAGCCAAACGTCGAGGTGCGTCGCGCCTGGTTTGAGTTTACAAAATTGGTCACACCACGCATGCTTATCTCTCTGCGTGAGCGCGCGCCATTGCTGACAAAGCTGGCGTTGGGCGTGCGGCCGACAAAATCAGTCACATCCCGGAACATGTTTTTCTGAATGTCACCCTGATTGAACGCCGAAATGCTGATAGGTACATCTTGCAGATTTTGTTCCCGGTGCTGGGCGGTAACAACAACCTCTTCAATCGAGCTCGCCGAGCTCTGTGCGAGTGCCCCCCCGGAAGCCGTCATTGCGGCGAGAAGTGAGGCGTAGAGTGCTTTTCGTGCTACGCCGTGAGTGACAGATACTTCTTTAAACTCTGTGTTTTTCATGACATATGCTCCAGGTTAGCGCCAGTAAACAACCCTTATAGATTTGATAGTAAAGCAGTTGTTGTTTCAATAGCAATTTCTGCTGAGC
Organism: uncultured Gammaproteobacteria bacterium; assembly: GCA_963840725.1. Lineage (GTDB taxonomy): Bacteria > Pseudomonadota > Gammaproteobacteria > Pseudomonadales > Halieaceae > CAVWDU01. Next base: position 983,537 of record CAWIZY010000009.1, read on the forward strand.
TTTGTTGCTTACAGAGCAATCTATACCTTTGGACTGCTCGTAACGAACCCTCAAACTCCAGTGCAGGCGCTTAAGAGGCAAGTAGGGGCTCCTATCATTTCTGCTCTGTACCCGCTGAGCTCCGCAGGTGTGCCTCCACGGACGTCATCAACCAATACGCCCCTACCGGCAGTTGTCGGCCTGCCCTTACAATCAGGCTGGTTTGCGTGCGCTGCAGTGCCGGGTTACTGGAACCCAACGCACAGAGGCTGCCATCAAGCAAGCTGTCGTGAACCACCAGTTCAGGAAGAATGGAAATGCCTCGACCCGAGAGCACGAAATCCTTGAGCAGCGCCAGCGAATTGGTCACCAACGAGGGTTCGAGGAAAACCCCCTCTTCCTGCTCGGCGTCGTGAATGATCTGGCGGATCCGATACCCGGAGTCTGGTAAACCGATGCTCTCCTTGCGGATGCTTTCCAGGCTGACATCCCTGGCGGCACGCAGGTGGTGCTGGCTGTTAACAACAATGCGCAGCGGCTGCGGAATCGTCACTCGCGCGGTGATGCCCGGTTCTCGGGGTATGTCAAAAATCAGTCCCAGGTGCGCCTGGTCGTCTCGGACCTGAGCGGACACGCTGGTAGTATTGGAGATAGCGACTCTAATCTCCAGGCCGGGATAGCGCTGCATGAAGTCGTCCAGCATATCGCTGAAGCGCTGGGTAATAAAGGCTTCGCCGACAGCGAGCACAATCTTGCCGGTGCGGACTTTCTTCATCTCTTCGATGTGGGAGAGGAACGCCTCCTCCTGGGACTGCTTCTCACGGTAATACTTGCATACCGCCTCGCCTGCTTCGGTAAGGCCGATTCGGCGCCGACCCTTTTCAATCAGAGGCAAGCCCAGCTCCTGCTCTAACTGGGCAATCTGTCGACTCACCGAAGAGGTCGCGATATTGAGGCTCTCGCTGGCGGCGTTCATTGTTCCAAGACGGGCTGACTCGTAAAGATACCGCAAGCGGATGTCACTGGGCATGGGCAATTTCCCTTTATGTGTAAGCACAGTATGAACCTACACAAGTTTGCGTCAAACGCTACAAACTCATCAAGATGTTGTTATTGTATACGGCAACCGATGGGGTACTGTGGTTAATCGTTTACCTCGGCCCGAATGTGAGCTCAGACGCGGGAGTGTCCTGATGGATCGCGATTCAATCGACTGGAAAGGTTACATCCCGGCACTGACCACCCCTTTTGCCGACGACGAAAGCCTGGATGAAGAGGGAGTCAAGGCGCTGCATGCATGGGTTCACGGCTGTGGTGTGCACGGGTTCATCGTATTGGGGACCCAGGGTGAGTGGTTCTCACAGACCGCCGCAGAAAAGCGGCGTCTGGTGGAACTCGCCGGTGAACAGATGCGGGGAAAACTCACGCTTATCTCGGGATGCAACGCCTTTCGTGCCGGCGAGGCCATCGACAATATCACTTGTGCTGCAGACCACGGCTTTGATGGTGTGCTCTTGACCCCTCCGCCCTATATCATGCCAACGGAACGCGAAATCTACGGCTTTTACAAAGAAGTTAATGACCGCAGCGCTCTGCCAATCTGCGTCTACAACTGGCCGCCCGGCACCAACGTGGATATGTCGCTGGAGCTACTGTCGCAATTGGCTGACCTGGACAAGGTGGTTGCCCTGAAAAACTCAACCCCCGATCCGCTCCACTTCAGCCGTGTCCTGCATGCACTAAAAGATAGGGTGCGGGTATTCGGTGCACCCATGAACGATCGGGGCATTACCCTGATCACTGAGCATGGCTGCGACGGCACCATGGGCGCGGGCGCGATACTCGGCCGTGATCAACCGGATTTCTACAATGCGATCTGGGCGGGTGACCTGGAGCGGGCCAGAACGCTGGGGGCGCGGGACACCCAATTGATGCAGGACTGGTTTAATCCCGATTACACCGGTCGTTTTGGTTCAGCACAGGCCATTTTCAAGGAAGCACTCAACCAGCAGGGTCTGCCGGGTGGTATACCACGCAGACCCATTTTACCCCTGGCAGACCAGGACATTGCCGCTATTCGTGCCACGCTTATCGAGCTGGATCTCATCAGCGCCTGACGTGACTCATTACGACGCCATCGTCATCGGAGCCGGCCTTACCGGAGTTGCCACGGCTTTCTATCTCGCCCGCAATGGCGCCTCGACACTGGTGCTCGAGCGCCAGCAAATTAATCGAGGCGCATCGGGGCAAAATGCCGGGTCACTGCACTTTCAGCTGGAACACCGGCTTATCGAACACGCGGGCGATCTCGACCAGGAACTGTCTTACTACGCTGCCCTGGCACGCCTTGCAATCGCCGACTGGCGAGCGCTGGAACCCGAGTTGGGCGAGCGCATCGAGCTTGAGATGACCGGTGGACTGATGTTGGCGGAGTCGGCGGCGCAAATGGCCAGGCTTGAATCCAAAGCGGCGATCGAGAGCGCCCAGGGGCTGGACGTCACTCTACTGGATCGCACCGCACTGCTCGCCAAGGCACCCTACCTCAGCGACTCGGTCCTGGGAGCCCTTTACTGCCCGGACGAAGGCCACTGCAATCCGCGCCTGTTGTCCCATGCCTATGCGCGCAATGCCGAGTCAGCCGGCGCCAAACTGCAGATGCAGACTGAAGTGGCCGCCCTGCGGCGCCAGGGCGGGCGCTGGCGGGTGACAGTCTCCAGTAAAACGGGCTCAAGGGCCGCGCCCGAGTCCCATACCGCAGACATCGTCGTGAATGCAGCGGGCGCCTGGTCTGCAGAGATCGCCCGGATGGCCAATCTGCACCTGCCCGTCTTTCCGGTAGGGCTTATTATCAGCGTGACAGAGAAAGCTCCGCAAGTGGTTCACCACTTGATCCAACACGTTGGCCGCAAGCTGTCTCTGAAACAGGTCGATGACGGTAACCTGCTCATAGGCGGGGGGTGGTCGGCACGTTTGCCGCAACAGCGGGGCCAATGGCACAGTGACTATCGGGCGGCACTTCCCATCGCAGAACTGCAGCAAAATCTGGCGACTGCCCGCAGTGTGATGCCATCCATTGGGAGCCTGCATGTGCTGCGCAGCTGGACCGGTACCACAGGCATCACACCGGATCAGCTGCCTATCATCGGGGATATTGCCCAGGCCCAGGGTTTTTACGTTGCTGTGGGCGGATCCGGCTTTACCTATGGCCCCACCTACGCGAAGTTGCTGGCGGAATTGATTCTACGCGGGGAGACCAGTTTCCCGATTGAGGCTTACTCACCGAATCGCTTCGGGCATATGAATATGTTTATGGGGTAGAGCAGAATGTCGACACGCTACAAGGACAATGTCACTCGCGGTAGGACCGTGGATGTGCTTGTTGATGGGCAGTCTGTGACGGTCTATGAGGGCGAGACCATTGCGACAGCACTGTTACTGGGCGACAGCAAAGCTTGCTATCGCACCGGCTCCGGCTCACCACGAATGATGTTCTGTAACATGGGCACCTGTTTCGAATGTCGGGTGCGGGTCACGCAGTCGGGCAAGTCACGTTGGGTGCTGGCCTGCACCACACCGGTGCAGGCCCACATGGAGATCGACACCAACGTGGTCTTGGCACAGTGGATGCCCGGGCAGACCGACGATGTTTGATCTCGCTATAGTGGGTGCTGGCCCCGCCGGCATGGCGGCTGCAGAGGCCGCCAGCGATCAGGGTCTCAAGACCGTGATCATTGACGACCAGAGCAGCGCCGGTGGCCAGATATTGCGTCGCCCGCCGGCGGCGTTTTCCGTACAAGACTGGCTGCCCCAACGAATTTATCGACACCTGCATCGTCTTTACCAGCGTTTTAGACAGCTGGAACAACAGGACTCGCTGACTCATCTTCACGGCACGGCGGTGCTGGGCATTAGCCCCGAGGACGGTCACTTCGTACTGTATGTTAACGGGGCCAACGGTTTTGAGCCCCTGCAGGCCGACAGGGTTCTGGTGGCATCCGGCTGTTTTGATATGCCACTGGCTTTTCCCGGCGCCCAATTGCCAGGGGTGATGGCGACCGGCGGGCTGCAAGCCTTCTTCAAGTCCCAACAGATCGTACCGGGCGAGCGTTTTCTATTTGTCGGGGCCACCCGCTACAGCTGATCGTCGCCAACCAGATAGCGGGCGCGGGCGGTAAGGTCGCCGGTGTTGTCTTTACTCCACCCCTGACGCAGTTCCTCGCCGTACTTCGAAGTCCTCTGGTCCTGCTGCGCCAGCTGCCGAACATGTTATTTCTTGCGGCGGTGGTGGCACAGCTGCTGGCCCGACGCGTGCCGATAAAATTTGGTACCGAATTGGTGAAAGCCAAAGGTGACAGAGCGCTGGAGGTCGTCGAGCTGCGTTCCGGTTCCCAGGCGACGCTTACCCAGACCATAGCCTGCGACCGGCTCGGGCTCTGCTTTGGGTTTTTGACCAATAACGATCTGGCGCGGCAAGCCGGTGTCGCCTGCAGTTGGTCCCAGACTGCAGGCGGCTGGATTGCAGACCATGATGAGGGCATGCGCGCATCGGTGGCAGGACTCTATGTTGCCGGAGAAACAAGCGGCGTTGCCGGCGCCAATGTCGCTGTTCTGGAGGGGCGTCTGGCGGCCTTAAGCGCGGCCCATGACGCGGGAGTATTGCCAGCGTCCGAGTATCTCCAGGCTCGCGCCGCAATGCGAGCCCCCCTGGCCTCAGCACAGGCATTTGCCAGCCTTTTGGCGGATGTTTCATACCCGGGTGAAACCTACATGGCAAACCTGATGACCGACGAGGCAAGCTTGTGCAAATGTGAGGAGGTGAGCGTAGGTTCAGTCAGAGCAACCCTGACCGCCAATCCAGACATAGGCGATTTAAGTGCCCTGAAACTGTTAACCCGCTGCGGCATGGGCCACTGCCAGGGACGCTACTGTCACTACCAGAGTCGCCTTCTGCTGGCAGGCGAGCGCGACCTGGACCCAGCCACTGTTGGGGGCTTTACTGCGCGTTTTCCCGTGCGGCCGGCAACTATTGAAGCCCTGATCGCAGAGCAAGGCATTCAGGAGACGAATTAGTGGCAGGGACGAATTAGTGGCACACACGCTAACCGGACAGACTCGGGCCGGGGGTCAACGACTACCTCGCGTCCACAGCCGCTTCCGTATTGAGCCAGCTGAAGAACTCGACGGTGTAGCCGCCCGGGTCCTGGATCAGAAAAGCCCGGATAGGATTGACGGTGCTATCGGCGATGGGCTTGAGCACAGTGATGCCAGTGTGGTACCGCAAGCGCTCATACCAAGCGTCCACATCCGGTGTGACGATGCTCAACATCACCGCATTAGTGGCCTGGACTTTGTGATAACTGGTCTCCCCTTCGAGAATCACCCCGAGCACAGAGGTGGGTGTGAGTCGAAACAGCCTGGCGGTGTCCTGGCTGTAAGTCGTTTCAAGCCCCAGGGTTCCGCCATAGAAATCGGCAGCCGCGCTAATATCCTTGTAATACAGCATCACAACGGTCTCACTGATGGCGGGCATGGTTGCTCTCGTTTGCTCAGACATCACATTTCCTGTGTAAAATACCCATGTTAGCAACAGCGCAAACCTTGTTAGCCCACCGGGGTCGGTTTTTAGCAGTCCCATGTAGACGCTCCCTGAGTTTAACAAACCTGAGTATACCGAAAACGCCTGGACGGATAATGGCCGTTCGCGCTAGCCGCGTACCTGCCTGGCGCCTGCATGCCACCCATCGTTCGGCACTCATCATCCGGTCCCTCACCACCCGACCCTCACCACCCGACCAAAGTTACTTTCTCAATCCGCCCTACCCAATCGAACTCAGCCTGACCCGGCAGCAGCTTGCCGGACATCCATCACTCAAAAAGGATAAACCCGATGAACCAGACCAAACTACACTATCGCGCACTCCTGTCCCTGCTTGTTTTCGCCTGGGCGGGAAATCTCTGCGCCGCTGACGATGTGCTACCCGAGTCCGAGGGACTTTGGGAATACACCGACCTCATTACTTCCAAGGGAGAATCCCTGCCACTGACCGGGGTATTTCTGATCAAGGACGGGATATTTCTCCAGCAGGCTGTCTTCAATGGTGAACCCTTTGCCGAGCAGGGCTCAATGGCCCATTCAGGTTCCTCCTGGGCCGGTGGTGCAGGCCTGCGTCTCACCGCAAACCAGACCCTGAGCCTGTCCCCGATAGGCGAAGAACGGCTGTCCTCCATGGGCAAGACAGAGCACGATCTCAAAGTGACTCGGGACGGCGATGAACTGACCCTGGTATTCGGCGCCGGTACCAGCACTGTACAGACCTTCGACAAGATCAGCGATGCCAGCGATACCCGAGTCTATGCTTTCGAGGACGGCGCGCTGGCCCTGGTCGATGAGTACTTCATTCTGGTAAATGGTGATGCGCAGGAGGCAGTGACGGGATACGGTACGTTTACCCGGTCTGGTAATGAGCTCACGCTAAACGTCATCCGCTGGGCCCAAAGCGACGGAAAATCCACCCGGAACCTGCGGGACGTTTCTCTGGCGACCTCCTTCGACGGCAAGGTTCTGAATCTTCCTGGCGGCAAGCAGCTCAAGGTTCTCCGCTAGCGGCCCGGTGCCGGTATCAGTGCCCGTATCAGCAGCGGTATTAGCACCCTGGCGCAGCGGCTGACAACGGGCCGGTTCACCGAACCGGGCTGGCGCCGCCTAGGACCCGGGCGTATACCAGATTGGCGAACTGTAGGCGCGCTCCTGAATAGAGACAGGCGCGCCCTCGGGAATGTCCCGCTTGAAGACAACCGCATCGTTGGTCGTCCAACGGGGCGTGGGTATTTCCAACACCCGCACGTAATAGTAAGCCCGCAAGCCCGGATCAAAATCGGGGTCAGTCCAATTAGCCGCCAGAGACGTGGCGCCAATATCATTGCTGTAGCTTGCCGTCGCCCGGTCTACGGTGTTGCCCACCGTTTCTCTGGCGCGCCCGTCAGGACCAATAAGCCGGCCTTCTGACACCGCAAGGTCGTACAACTTCTCGCGGAGCTGGCCAGATTTATCCACCCAGCCCTTTATCATCTGCACCCGGTCCAGATTTGCACCATTGGGGTCGCGCATCGCCTGCACCACAAACCCCGGCGCTTGACCGGCTTTGGCAGCAGTCAGGTCACCACCCATAGGTACCGCAGTGGCGTAAAGTGTTTTCGCCAGGTCGGGCTTCTGCAGGTCCTGATCGCCCAAACCAAGACCCCCGAAGAGACGTAACTGCAGACGCGTGCCGGTGGTGGCGAAGACCTCACGTCGCTTCATCGCATCCCACAGCGCAGCCCGGGTGTTCTCTTCGGCCCAGACACCCACCAGGCCGGATGCGCTGGTTTGCCAGGCAAAGACCTTCAGATCTTTGCCCTCAGGACTGGGGCGCCGACCGGCTACAACTTCGAAGAAACGCTCGTGGCTATTGGCGGGTTCCAGTGGCACCACCTTGCCGAAGTAATTGTTTTCATCGGTTCCCGAAATCGCTGTATGGGTATCGGTTGACCCGACCATACCAAACTTGAAGGGGTTAACACCCAGAGACTGCTCATATTGAAGACCCCGGGTGAGCGCGGCGCGCGCATATTCCCGTGGCAACATTTCCGGGGTCTTGGGTTCGGTAGAATTTATTCCGCCCACATCCCAGGTCTCGAAGTCCGCGAACTCGTCATCGGGTGACAGGGCCGGGTGGGCCTCGCCGTCACCTTTCATCTGGGTTACCTCGTAGAGCGGTTCGTAGCGCTGGCGCCGCGTTGCGTAGTCGGCGGTCATTGGCTTCCTGGTGGTATAGGTCACATCATCAAACATCAGTCCGTTGGAGAGATTTCCGTTATGCGGAATCGCCAGTACCTGGTCACCGGTCTTTTTCTCGTAGTCCGCCATCCAGGCCCAGAGATCCTCAGCATCCTGTGACTCGTAATCGCTCATGGGTAAAACCTGGCGCGCGGCGGCACCGTCACCGCGCATAATCACATTGCGATGCAGGTTGTTGCCATTGGGCACAGAGGTCCATTCATAGCCGATAAATGCCGTGAACTCGCCGGGCACATTCGCGTCTTCAGCGCTTCTTACAATGTGCTCCCAACCCGACTTCAGCGGTGCCTTATCGCCTTTCATCGGATCCCCAACGGTGGCACGGGATTGCCGCCACGCGTCGAAGACCGCAGCGCCATCACCCGCTCGCATCTTATCAATGGCGAAGCGGCCAAACTCCGATTTCTGTAAGGTGGCATCGCCAGCTGTTGCCAATGGGCCCAGGCCAAGGTTTTCCGCATGGTCTGCAACAACGATAAAATCAAGGGGCGTACCCAGCCGCGCGGCCAGGCCGGTATTGGAAATAACCTCCTCACCCCGGGCGACACGATAGGCATCTTCCGGTCCCAGTGTAGCCCCCATGAACGCCGCATCCGCCGAGTAGCTGGTATGAACATGGGTATCGCCAAAATACAGGGAGCGACTGCCGGCCTCGCCACCCATGTACTGATCTCTGCCTTTGGGGAAGGGCTTACCTGGCTGGCCACCCGTTGCGAAAGGTGAGTAGCCGACGCCCTTTACTGCAGCAGGCTGTGCGGCCCCGGCGCCGATCCCGGCCGCATCAGGCTCTGCGGAGAATACCCCTGCTGAGAGAACAGTGAGAGAGGCCAGTACCGTCAGGCGGATTGTACGGTTGCTGTTGCAGGTTCGGTGGTTCATTGCGGTTTTACTCCATACGCATAAAAGGCGCTATTCCCTATCGGGAATGACGATAACGTATCGGGAACACTGTTACCAACAGGTAACAGCCGGGTCGCTGTCACTGCAGGGTCAGGGAGTTTTCTCGAATGGCCTGTGGCTGCGCCAGAGATAGAAAACGGCGGGCAGTACCAGCAGTGTCACCAGCATGGCGCTCACCATACCGCCCACCATCGGCGCTGCGATCCTGCTCATTACTTCAGAGCCAGTACCAGAGCCGTAGAGAATTGGTAATAGCCCAAGAATAATAGACGCCGCCGTCATCATCACTGGCCGCACCCGGAGCCCGGCGCCACGAATCACCGCGTCGGCAATCTGAGCGTGACTTGGCTGGCCTTGTTCCAACAAATCCTCATAGGCCTGATTTAGGTAGAGCAGCATAATGACACTGGTCTCTACCGCGACCCCTGCCAGGGCGATAAACCCGACGCCGACCGCAATCGAAAAATTAAAATTTTCCCAGTACATCAACCAGACGCTGCCGATAAGCGCAAAGGGCAAGATGCCCATCAGTATCACCACCGCGCCCAGCTCACGAAAATTCAGGTACAGCAGAATAGCAATGACGGCGAGGGTGAGCGGCACGACGTAGCTCAGTCGGGCCTTTGCGCGCTCCATGTACTCATACTGACCCGACCAGATGAGCGAGTAACCCGCCGGTAGTTCAAGCTGCTCATTGACCACTGCGCGCGCATGGGCAACATAGTTGCCGATATCAACACCCTCGATATCTACAAACGTCCAGCCGTTAATCCTCGCATTTTCACTTTTAATGCCAGCGGGGCCATCTGCCACCGAGACGCTCGCCACATCGCCAAGGGCCAGCCGCCCGCCCTCTACCGTTACAATAGGCAAAAGGGACAGCTGTTCCGGTGAGTCCCGGTAAGCTTGGGGATAGCGGATGTTGATCGGGTAGCGCTCAAGGCCCTCCACGGTCTGGGAAACATTCATGCCACCCACCGCCGTAGCAATCACCTGCTGCACGTCCGCAATATTCAGGCCGTAGCGTGCCGCACGTTCCCGGTCGATGTCGACCTCGATATACCGCCCGCCAGCAACGCGTTCGGAATAAACTGATGCGGTGCCGGGAACGCCTTGCAGGATGGCCTCCAACTGTTGGCCTATGCCCTGGATCTCCGCCAGGTCAGGCCCTGCCACCTTGATGCCAACCGGTGTTTTAATCCCGGTCGCCAGCATATCAATACGGGTCTTGATGGGCATCACCCAGGCATTGGTGAGGCCCGGTAGTTTCACCAATGCGTCAAGTTCCTCTCTGAGTGTCTCTGCAGTCAAGCCCTCTCGCCACTGGTCCCGGGGTTTCAGCTGAATAAACGTCTCTATCATCGTCAGTGGGGCGGGGTCAGTGGCGGTGTCCGCACGCCCTATTTTGCCAAACACTGTCGCCACCTCCGGCACGGTTGCGATCAGTTTGTCGGTGTGTTGGAGAACCCGACGGGCTTCGCCAATTGAGATTCCCGGATAGGTTGTGGGCATGTACATCAGGTCGCCCTCGTCCAGTGGCGGCATAAACTCACTACCTAACTGGGAAAGCGGCCACCAGCTGCTCGCCAGCAACAAGCCTGCAAGCAGAATTGTGGTTCTCGGGAACCGCAACGCCCGCCTCAAGACCGGCATGTAGGCGGCGCTGATGACACGATTCAACGGATTGCTGCGCTCCGCCAGCACCTTGCCGCGAATAAAGTAGCCCATGAGAACCGGTACGAGAGTAACGGACAGTGCTGCGGCAGCCGCCATGGCGTAGGTCTTGGTAAATGCCAGCGGGGAGAACATGCGTCCCTCCTGGGCCTCCAGGGTAAACACAGGCAGAAAGCTCACGGTGATTATCAGCAGACTGAAGAACAGTGCAGGCCCGACTTCGGCGGCGGATTCGGCGACCACCTGCCAGCGGTTGTGGTCGGTCAGGGGCGTGCGCTCCATGTGTTTGTGCATGTTTTCCGTCATCACAATTGCGCCATCAATCATCGCGCCAATCGCTATCGCTATGCCCCCCAATGACATGATGTTGGCGTTCATACCCTGCAGGTGCATGACTATGAAAGCAGTGAGAATCCCCACGGGAAGACTGATCACTGCCACCAGTGAAGACCGCACATGAAACAGAAAGGCGACACAGACCAGTGTCACTACAAAAAACTCCTCCAGCAGTTTTTGCCAGAGATTTTTTACCGCGCGATCAATCAAGCCAGATCGGTCATAGACCGTCACCACCTCTACACCGTCTGGCAGGCCTTTTTTGAGCAGTTCCAGTTTGGCCTTGACTCCGTCGATCGTCTCCTGGGCATTTTCTCCATAGCGCATCACAACGATGCCGCCTACGGTTTCACCCTCGCCATTCAAATCGGCAATTCCCCGTCGCATCTGCGGACCCACACCGATGTCCGCGACATTTTTCAGGCGCAGCGGTGTGCCATTGCGACTAACGCCTAAGGGGATGTTGGCCAGATCCGCTTCATTCTGGATATAACCCGAAACACGCAGCATATACTCGGCTTCTGCCATCTCGACAACCGACGCACCGATTTCCTGGTTGCCCCGGTCTATCGCCATCTGTATATGGCTGAGAGGAATGTCGTAGGCCCGTAATTTGTTCGGGTCGACCTGAACCTGATACTGCTTGACCATGCCACCGATAGCAGCCACCTCGGCCACGCCGGGGACGGTTTGCAGCTCAAACTTGAGGAACCAGTCCTGCAGACTGCGCAACTGGCTGATATCGTTTTGCCCGCTGCGATCAACAAGCGCGTACATATAGACCCATCCCACCCCGGTTGCATCGGGACCCAGCTGGGGTCGGGCAGCAGGCGGCAGAGACGGTGCCACCTGGCTTAAGTATTCCAATACCCGGCTGCGGGCCCAGTAGAGATCCTTCTCCTCGTCAAAAATAATGTAGACGTAGGAGTCCCCAAAAAATGAGTAGCCCCGCACGGTAACGGCGCCGGGTACCGACAGCATCGCGGTGCTCAGGGGGTAGGTCACCTGATCTTCCACGACCTGGGGTGCCTGACCGGGTAAGCGGGTCTTGATAATGACCTGCACGTCGGAGAGATCCGGGATAGCATCTACCGGTGTGTTACGCACAGCGACTAATCCTGCGCCCACCAGGATGACAGTCGCCAACAGGACAAAAAAACGGTTGCCTACCGACCAGCGTATGACAGCTTCAATCATGAGCGTGCGCCCCGCTCTCCCCGGGATCGGGTTTATTCACCGGATCCGGATGCGCATGCGCTTGCTGCCCGGGGGCCTCCAAACGTCGAAAATCGGAGGTCTTGCTCGATTCAGAGTCCAGCATGAACTGGGCGGAGGTGACAACCCTGTCTCCTTCTACAAGCCCTTCGAGAATCTCCGCTTGGTTTTCATCGACGCGGCCCAGGGTGACTGCGATGGACTTGAAATGCCCTTCACCAAGCGCCAGTACTACCCTGTTCTGGTGGCCTGTGCGGATGACTGCCTCCCGGGGGACAAGCAATCTCTCTGCCTTGCTCTCGGCTTCAAGCACGATCTGGGTGAACATATTGGGCCGTAAAACACCGTCCGAATTATCGAAGCGCAGCCTGACTCTGAGTGTCCGGGTGCTCTCGTCCAGAGTTGGATAGACATAATCAACACGGCCCGGCCATTCTCTGCCAGACAGATAGTCCACAGTCATGGTCACTGGCATACCGACGCTCACCATGTTCGCCTGGCGCTCAAATACTTCGGCCTCTACCCAGACCGCTGCCAATGAGCCGATGGCCATCAGGGTGGTACCGGGCTGTACGAAAAAACCCTCCCGGATCTCCAGGTTTTCAACGACACCATCCTGTGGTGCATAGAACGTTATGGTTTGCTGCACAGTGCGAGAGTTCTGTAGCTCACTCACCATTGCTGCAGACAGTTGCAGCGCTTGCAGTCGATCCTTTGCAGCCCGGATCAGGCGATTATTATCACGGCTCAAGGCCAGGAGGTATTCCTCCTGGGCGTTCACCAACTCAGGCGAATAGAGTTCATAAAGTGCCTGGCCTTTAGCTACCGGATCACCCGAGGCTTTAACATGAAGCTTTTCGATCCAACCCTGCACCCGGGGGTGAATATGGATCAACTGTTCTTCGTCATACTGGACGTAGCCAACCGTCCGGATCACTGAGCGCAACGGCGCCCTCACTGTTTTGGCAGTGCGGACCCCGAGGTTGTTGACCACACGCGGGTCGACGCTGATCTTGCCAGCCCCTTGCGCAGAACCGACCCCTGCGTCGGCGTAAACAGGCACAAGATCCATGCCCATGGGTGATTTACCAGGTTTGTCCCGCCGGTAATCGGGGTCCATGGGGGCCACCCAATAAAGGGGCGAGGTTTCGTCTCGCTCACCCACCTGGCTGGTCCTGGATGCGCTCTCTTCGAGCATCGCGCGGGTCAGTAAGTGACTCGTTATAGCAACAAGAACTATGCTCAGAACAACGAACGCCTTCACTCGCAGAGTCCTGTTCATGGCGTATCTCCGATGGGTCGAGCTTCACTTCGGGTAAAAAAATAATTCAATTGGGCAATCGTCTTCAGCCGGTCAATTTCAATACCAAACGCGTCTATACGCGCATTCAATTCATCTATGCGCGACCGAACAACTTCGGCGAAATCCCCATCATCATTGGTATAGGCTGCCAGCGAGGCTTCCGCCTGCTCATGCATCTCAAGTAACAAGCGGGTCTGGTAGAGCTCGCGGCGTTGCTCAAGCCTGAGCAGCCGCGCGCGTTGCGCGGTAAACTTCGCCAACATGCTTCGCAGCAGCAAGGCTCTCTCGGTTCTCACGGATTCGGTGGATGCAATTGCGGAACGGACGAACTGATCCTGACGACCGGAAGTAAACAGGGGTACATCGAATGCGAGCCCGACTGAAAAGAAATCTGATCGTTCCATTCCATTCGGGGCATCGTCGCGGTAGCCATAGCTGGCATTGACCTTCCACTCGGGTTTATAGGATTGTTCTGCAATTTTCACGCCGGTGGCACTGGCAGCAATCTTCGTATCGAGATTGAGAACCGCTGGGTGTGAGGCAAGTTGGTTGGCGAACCGCTGCAGATCGGCGTCAGGACCGGCAAGGACCAGGTCAGGCCGTATCAGCTCCACTGCAGGCAGACCCGCGGCGAGCTCGAAACGGCTTCCTGTTTGCCAGACATCGGCCGATCCTGTGCCACCGGGAAGCAACCATTCTTCCAGTCGAGAGTGCGATGTTTCGAAATTCTCATAGAGGACGGTCAAGCGATCTTCCAGCCGCGTCAGTTCCAGCTGCGCACGAACTAGGTCCTGCTGTCGGGTTTCCCCACCGCTGTTGAATAGCTGGACTGGGCAACATCCACCAGGTACTCGAACAGTTCCCGGTCTGCTTCGATGAGGCCGATGGTCTCCCGGGCTTTGTAACTATCCAACCAGAGCTGGCTGACAGCCACGGCGACTTTGGCCTTTCTGTCTTCACGTTGCAGTGGTTGTTGCTTGCCCAGGGTGGCCAGTTGCTGCTGTCTGAGAGCGAGACTGCTTCCGCGCGGTATGGTCTGGGTGACTCCCACCTTGAACTGGGTCATCGCTTCCTGATCAAATTCAAAGGTATCGGTGGGCAGATTGGCAAAACCCAGACTCAGCAGGGGGTCGGGCAGCGTACTCGCCGCTGAGCTCTCTGCCTCCAATGCCTGCTGTCGAAACACGCTGCCCTGGAGCCAGGGGTCATTTTGCTGGGCTATTGCTATTACCTGTTCAAGAGACAAAGCAGCGATGGCGGGCGGGCCGAACAAGGCCAACAACAAGCCGACGATGAGAGCCCGCCAATAGCCCCGATAGTTTGCGTCTCTGCAAATTTTTTCCCACGCCATTGGATATTCCCCCGGCTGCATGCACAGTCTGTGTGTAGAAGGCACAGCTCGGGCTGTGCCAATAGCTATTCAGTGACTGGTTTGGAAAAGCAGGACAGCAGGGACCGACGATATCTCGGCCTTTTCGACGTTATAAAAAGACGTAGCTATCCTGTATCAGGCAGTAATGGGTGGTTTGAACAGGTTTGCGGGTGTGAAATGGGGAATAGCCGGCTTGAGAGACGCGCCGCCTATCGATTCCTGAGGAAAGATTGTGCTGGGTTTAGCCGGTACCAGCGCGACCACTGCCAGACAATCGAGCATTGAACAGTAACCCGAACCGTTACAACAGCCCGCATCAAGTGCAGCTTCGCTCGGCTTGTCGCCCACATTACCACCGTGACTGGAGTGGTCATGGTGGTCTGTGCCCAGGGATTCGGCCCCGCCGGCGTCGAAATCCATCATCACACAAGAACTCGCCGTGGCAGTCAGTGACTGCCCCAGGATAGCCGCCATCACGATGGACAGCAGCAGGCGATGATAACGGTGCAAACTTCTGGTCACTGGCAGCTCAATCCTCGTCAGCAAAAGGGTAACCCGGTCAGCTGACCCACGGGTCCCAGTATAGGTGAGTTTGCATGCTGCAGCCAGACGAATTGACACGCTAAACCGCCCCCAGCGCCGTCAATCGGCCTTTCACACTGCCCGACTCTCCGAGAGATTCGCTACACCGCAGCCCTACGGGCAAGGGCACCCTTTCCGTGGTGAATAAAACGGCCGATTATTGAGGCATTCGCCAGGCCGCTTCTCCGGCACTCGCAAACGCGAAACCACGCTTTATTGATCGTGATCAAGGCTTGGACTTTTACCTCTTCTGGTTTTGTATTAGTGTGTAATGCAAAATAACATGGGATCGAGGTGGTCTCGGGGCGCGTTCATGTCAATGGATGCGTGCATCAACGGCAAAGGGGTGTGATTGATGTCCGGTTTTCGCGACTGGCTGAAGCGTATTAGACAGCCCTCTTCCTCCTGGTCTGTTGTCAGCCTGGTGGGTCTGGGTTTGCTCTTGGGCGGCATCGCCATGGTCGGCTTTGACACTGTCCTGCACGCCACCAGTACCGAAACCTTCTGTACCTCCTGCCACGAAATGGATATTCCCACTGCCCAGTGGCAAAAAACCAGCCACTACGCTAACGCCGGCGGGGTGAGAGCCACCTGTTCGGACTGCCATATCCCGCAGGAATTTGTTCCCAAGATGATCCGCAAAGTAGAGGCCGCCAGGGAGGTTTGGGGCTCTATCACCGGGGTGATAGATACCCCGGAGAAGTATGCCGCCCATGCCCTCACCATGAAGCAACGGGAGATCGGCAGGCTCCGGGCCAATGATTCACAGGAATGTCGCAACTGCCACGAGAGAGACAAGATGGTCACCGAGTTGCAGACAGCCAAGGCACAGCAGTACCACAGTGCGCTGGAGACCCAGGGCAAGACCTGTATCGACTGCCATGCGGGCATTGCCCACCCCGACCATTCGGCGGGACTCGCCACAAGCCAATAAGCGCGACAGCCAGGGAGAGCCACCATGTCGATCAAGTCATCCGCTTTCGCACTACTGCTGATGATGGGTGCGATTGCCCATGCGGCTGAGCCCGCCGGAGGTAACACTGACCAGTGCCTCAGCTGCCACGACTTCGGTCCTGAATCCCCCGTGCACGCCGTTATGGCGGGGCCTCACGGTGACGAGATGAAGGATGGCGAGGGTTGTGAGAGCTGCCACGGCGACAGCGGCAACCACGCCAATTCCCCCACCCGTGTCTCACCCGGGGTCAGCTTCGGACCGCACTGGACGGCCTCGACCTTCGACCAGGATCAGGCCTGCCTGCACTGTCACGAAGACGATGTGGCCGCCCACTGGAAAGACGCCCTGCACATGCAAAATGACCTGACCTGTGTCACCTGCCACGATGTTCACCAGGAACAGGACAAGGTCATGCTCAGCGACACTGAGGCAGAGGTCTGTACGGTTTGTCACAAAAACCAGAAACAGGGGATTCACGGCATCGAAGAAGACCTGCCCGACAACCCGGCCTGCAGCAGCTGCCACAACTCCCACAATCACCACTCCGCCGTGACCGAGATGCTGGGTAACCGCTCGGAAGGTTGTCGCACCTGCCACGACCTGGTGCAGTTAGCCAACACGGGAGCCAGCAGCGCGAAAGCCCAGAGCTACCACAAGGTCATGGCCCAGCAGGATCGCACCTGTCTCGATTGTCACCAGGGCATCTCCCACGCCCCGGCAAACTCGGTTGCGCCCATGGTGCCCGAGGCCGCTACCCGGCGCGTGGTCACCCTGTTCTTCCCGGGACAGTCTGACAGTGAATGGCTGCTCACGGCGCACCCCGGCTCGCAGCCCCTGCGCCAGGGACACAACTGCCAGCAGTGTCATCGGGGTGATGAGGCGGCCATGGGAGACGTTCTGGCCGAGGGCGTAACGCCTGCTTCCCGGGATGTGACGGTGGCCTTTAGTCGCAGCAAAGGCAAGCTGATGATGGACCTGAGCTGGGCAGGGCCGCCAACCGATCAGGCCATATCGGTGATGTGGGGCGATCGCGACAACCGCATTTTTCAACGCGGGGGCTGTTTTGCCGCCTGTCACAACGATATGGCCGGCATGAGCCGTGACCGCGGCCAGCAGACTGGCAAATACCTGCAGGCGTCCCGCGTGCAGCAGGCCGCCGTGGGCCGCCCCGCGCTGGTAAAAAATCAACAACAGCTGGCCGCCCTCCGCGCCGCGGGCCAGTTCGTAGAGGCCTGGCGGGTCGCACTGGGTGACGGCGCCAAAACGGTTGAAACCGCCTCCCTACTGGAGAAACTCGAATGGCAAGCAGATGACCGACTGGGCCTCTCTGCCCGTCATGAGAACGGTCTCTGGAAGCTGCGCATCACTCGCCCGCTGGGGGCTTTGGATGGCCTCAGGAATTTCAGTGTAGAGCAGCGCTTCACTTTCGGCATCGCCCTGAACGGAGCGGACACCCCGGGTGGTAAACACTGGGTATCGCTACCAATGACAATGGGCCTGGACGCTGAACACACCGATTTCAGGGCCGAGTAGTTTCGTCATGCTGCGGAGCCTCCCCGCCCTGAACTGCGCCTTGATGGGCGCTCTGCTGTCACTGTCGTTGACTGTTGTATCCGCTGACAGTCCGACGGCCGGCGATCCGGTGGCCGGCAATCCGGTGGCCGGCGACCCGGTGGCCGGCTGCGTTGACTGCCATACCAGTAACGCCGACGTCGCAGTCCATGCGGTCTTTAATACGGCCCACGGAAACCTCGGTGAAAGCGCCAACGAGACATGCCGCGCCTGCCATGGCAGTAGCCTGGAGCATGGCGAATCACCCCAGACCATCCCACCGACAGTAAGCTTCGGCCCACGCTGGCCGGACCAGCCCGCCGAGCGCAGCGGCGTCTGCCTCGACTGTCACGAGGCATCGGGGCGGATGATGTGGGCCGGGAGCGAACACCAGCGCAATGACCTCAGCTGTGATAACTGCCACGACAGCCACCAGCAGTGGGACCCTGCTCTGTCCCCGGACCATTCCCTGGCCCTGTGTAGCAGCTGCCACCAACGCCAGCAGGCCGAGCTGCGGCTGCCGTCGAGACACCCCATCCTCGAGGGCAAAACGGCCTGCGGTGATTGTCACGACCCCCACGGCAGCCTCAGCGAAGGCTCCCTGCACCAGGTATCCCTCAACGATAACTGCCTGAGCTGCCACCAGGAGAAGCGCGGCCCCTTCCTGTGGGAACACGCCCCCGTGGCTGAAGACTGCAGCTTGTGCCACCGGCCCCACGGATCAGTCAATAGCAGGCTCCTTACCGCCCGCGGACCGGCTCTCTGTCAGCAGTGCCACGCCGCTGCCTTCCACCCCAGCCTGCCCTACGGTAGCGAGGGCCTCGCCGGCGGCAGCCCCAATCGCAACCTGCTGGGCAAAAACTGTATGAACTGCCACAGCCAGGTGCACGGCTCCAATCACCCCTCCGGGGCGAGGCTGGCCCGATGAAAAAGCGCGCCCTCCCGCAACAAATCGCGGCCGCGAGCATGCTTCTTGCGGCCACCGCGGCCGGACAGGAAGACCCTTTTGCAGCACTGCTGCTTGAGAGCAGACCGATCGCCGTGCGCCATGACACCGACTACCGGGGTATGCTGCAACTGGGCGCGCAATATGTGTCCGACGATAACTTCATGTTCGGTCAGTACAACGGACTGCACGAGAAAGGCAGTACCCTCATCGGCTCCCTGCGCTGGAAGGATTTCAGCCTGCCCGACAGCCACTGGCAAGTCTCTCTCGACAATTTTGGCCTCGACACCCGCGAGGGCAGCCTGATCTGGGGTCGCAGCGACCGACTGCAACTGGAGCTTGGGTTTGACTCTCAGCTGCAAGTACGCAACGACGGCGGGCGCACACCGTTTCGCGGAGAGAACAATCTGCAGCTGCCCTCGGACTGGATCAGCGGCAGCACAACCGACAGCTGGGCCAGCCTCGACGACTCCCTGCGTCGCTTCGACCGGGAACTGCAGCGCGACCGTTACAGCGCGCGTTTGACCGCGGCGATTGGCGCAGGCTGGCAAATGCGTGCGGGCCTGCTCTACGAGGACAAGGAGGGCACTGCGGACATGGCCGGGGCCTTCTACGTGGATGCCTCCACCGGGGATTCTGCCTTGCTACCCACCCCGGTGGATCAGCGCAACACCGAGCTGGATCTTGGTTTGAGCTACGATGGCGGACGGCTGCACCTGGACGGCGAGCTGAGGTGGTCCGACTACGACAATCAGATCGAGAGCCTGCGCTGGCAGAACCCTTACCGGTCCTTCAACTACGGCAGCGAGGTCCGCTACCCCGAGGGCGTTGGAGGGATCGCGATGGCACCCGATAACCAGCAGACCAGTGGCCGTCTCAGCGGTCACTACCTGTTTTCCCGCAGCCTGCGACTGCAGTTTGACGGCAGCTATGCCATCGCCAGCCAGGATCAGCGCTTCCAGGACTATACCGTGAATCCGGCACTGCAGGTGTCCGAGCCGTTGCCGCGGAGCAACCTCGATGGCGAGGTAGCCACCGGTACGTTCAACGTCAAGCTGCTCACCCGGCCCCTCGCGGCCGTTAACCTCGACCTGTGGTATCAGCTGCGTGACCGCGACTACGACCTGCCCCGCGATGGTTACCGCTACAACCGGGGCGATGCCACCGATCAGCCCGGCCAGGCGCTCACCGTCTATAACACGGCCTATGATCTCACCTCTCAAACCGCAGGGGGCGAAGTGGGATGGCGCGCGCCCATGAACAGCCGGCTGGATCTGGGCTACGAGTACGAGAAAACCGAGCGCCGCAATGCGGCCACCGAACAAACCGAGGAAGACCGCTACACCGCCAGTTTTCGCATCCGACCCCTGACGTCACTAAACCTGAAGCTAGAGGGGCTCTATGCGGACCGCGCGGCCGACACTTATCAGTGGGACCAGCGCTACTATGCGCTCCTGGACGCCGAGCTGATCAACGCCACGCCGGACAACCAGCGCTATATCAATCACCCGGAGCTCAGCCAGTACTACCTCTCCAACCGGGAGCGCAGCGAAGTTCGCTTCGACGCCGGATGGCTTCCCGATTTGCGCTGGAATCTCAACCTCAATCTGCTGTGGCGCGAAGACAACTTTGACGAGACCAACCTGGGCCTGCTGGATGGCGAGTGGGCGCGCGCGCATCTCAGTGCGGGCTATGTCGCTTCCGAGACTTTTTCCGGCACGGTCTACCTGGGCTACGATCGCTATCGGTCGGGTCAGCGCAGCCGCGCTTTCCGTGGCGGCCAGGAAAAAAACGCTTTTGCCGTCTACCCGCCACTCCCTCAGGCAAGCGACCGTGACCGGGACTGGGAAATTGAAAGCACCGACGCCAGTGTGACCGCCGGTGCCACCCTGGAGTGGTCCCCGACGCCCTCCCTGGCACTGGCCCTCAGCTACAGCTTTGTCGATACCGTATCCGAGCAGTCTTTTCGCACCTACGGTGCCCCCGACCTGCAACCCGAGGACATGCCGGATGTGGACACCCGCCTGCACCAGTTGGAAGCCAGCGGGACCTGGCACCTGCGGGAAGCACTGTCGCTGCGACTGGACTACCAGTATTTCCGCTACCAGAGCGATGACTGGGCCTGGCAGGACCTGCGGGCCGATAGCCTTGAGACGGTGCTGACCTTCGGCGAGCGCAACCCGAACGAAACGATTCACTACATGGGACTGTCAGTGCTGTACCGCTGGCAGTGAAACCCGGGAGATACCTACCATGGCCAACTACACCCAGACACTGATCACCGCGGGCCTGCTGTGCCTGCTGGTCGCTTGTGGCGGCGGCGGTGGCGGCGACCGCAGCCCTGGCGTAGAGCCCGGGCCGCCCCCACCTGGCGGTCCTGTAACGCCTCCGCCCCCCACACTGCCCAGCCCCGTCGGTTACGCAGAAGCGGCAGAGTTGTTTGCTTTCGTGACCGCTGCCAGTATTCCCGAAGACGGGCGCGCCGTGGTGGACTTCCAGCTCACCGACGGCAACAACGTGGCAATACTCGATCTGGAACTCTCCAACCTCCGGTTTGTGTTAGCCAAACTGCAGGCCAGCCCACTGGGGAATACCACCGGCAGTTGGCAGTCCTATATCAATCAAATTGAAGAAGCGGGAGCAGTGGGCACTGGCACCGAGGACAAATTGCAGGCCACCTACGAACGCGAGGGCGAGTTCACCAATAACGGCGACGGCAGTTATCGCTATCGCTATGCCACCGATGTGAACAACCTCGATCCCGCCTGGATGGCGCAGGCGGAGTTGGAGGGGCTGAACCTCGGGTATGAGCCCGACCGTACCCACCGGGTGGCCATCCAGTTTGACGGCAATCCCAATGACACTGCCAACCCCTGGTATGACTTTGTGCCTGCTACAGGCACCACCAGCAATGTTTTCAACATGGACATTGCAGCCACGGCGAACTGCAATCGCTGCCACGATCCGCTGGGCATACACGGTGGCAACCGCCGCGAGGTCGCCTACTGTGTCACCTGCCACAACCCCGGCAGCACTGACGCCAACAGTGGCAACACCGTGGACATGAAAACCATGATCCACAAAATTCACGCGGGGGCCAACCTGCCGAGCGTGCAGGAAGGCGGCCGTTACGTGATTTATGGCTTTCGCAATAGCGAGCACGACTACTCCAATTTGCACTACCCCCAGGACACCCGTAACTGCGTCAACTGCCACGCGGGCACCGCCACCGGCGCTGGCCTGGAGGATACCCTGGTGCTCACGGCCCAGGGCGATAACTGGGCACAGATTCCATCCAAAGCGGCTTGCGGCAGCTGCCACGATACCTCGCGCCATGTGCAGGGCCAGGACGAGATGGCTTGCGCCAGTTGCCACCAGGAGGGCGGCATTGCCGGCAGTATTGCTGACAGCCACCTGATTCCGGTACAGGAGGCGCGCAAGGCTTTTGCTGCCACTATCGAAGACGTGACCAACACCCAACCCGGGGAATTTCCGACGGTGACCTATCGGATAAGCAACCCAAATACGGGTGAAGATTACGATGTTAAAAACGACCCCTTGTTCCTCGGCGGGATTCGGGTCGGTACCTCCTGGAGCAGCCGTGACTTCCACAACACTGGCAACGGCAGCAGCGAAAACGCCAGCCAGGTGCAGACGGATGCGGTAGGCGCGGCGGTGGACAACGGTGATGGCAGCTTCTCGGTGACCATGCCGGTCGCCATCCCCGATGGTGATCTACCCCCGGGTGTTGCTGCCACTGGCAGCGGTATGGCGAGTATAGAAGGACACCCATCAGTTGAGATCGAAGGTGAGGCCACCAATGTGCCCCTCGGTGATGCCAACCGCTACTTTTCCATCGACGAGCCCGACGGACAAGCCGTGGAAAGACGCGTTTCTGTCACCATCCAGCAGTGCAACGCCTGCCACCAGACTCTGGTGCTGCACGGCAGCAACCGCAGCGACAACATCGATACCTGTGCCAGTTGCCACAACCCGCGCAACACGGATTTGCGCCAGCGGCTGAGGGCGATGGACCCACCCACCGACGGCAAGGACGAGGAGTCCATCGACTTCAAGACCATGGTCCACGGTATTCACGCTGCGGCCATTCGCGAGCAGCCACTGGAGGTTGTGGGCTTCGGTGGGTTCAATACATACCGCTACAACACCGACGCGGTCCACTACCCCGGCGATCTGGCCAACTGCACCGCCTGCCACACCGATGATGGCTACAGACTGCCCCTCGCAGACGGTGTCTTGGGAACAACCATAGATACTGGCAACGATATCGCCAGTCGTCTCGACGATACGGTGGTGACGCCTCAGGCTGCGGTATGCTCCAGCTGCCACGACAGCGCGATCAGCAAAGCCCACATGGAGACAACCGGCGGCGCCAGCTTCAGTACCACTCAGTTTGCCATCGACAACCAGGACGTGGTTGAAACCTGCTCGGTCTGCCACAACGGAGAGCAGGAGCATCACCCGCGCTGAGGGCACCTCCTGGCGCGGCGTCCGATCATCGACGGTGCTCGGGGCTGTGAAAGTCCGTGCGACAGCCCGCATCCCAGGCATCCGGTTGGTTGCCGTGGGCCGGAATACCGCCGGCATCTTTGAGCATTCTGGCCAGGTGCATGCAGTTCCAGGCCAGAAATGTCGTATTGCGGTTGGTGAAGTCGTTCTCAGGTCCGCCCGACCCGGCATCCATATAGGAAGGCCCGGGGCCAGCTTCTCCCATCCACCCCGCATCCGCCTGCGGCGGCACGGTATAGCCGATGTGTGAGAGCGAGAACAGAATGTTCATGGCGCAGTGTTTAACGCCATCCTCATTCCCCGTGATCAAGGTGGCGCCGACCTTGCCGTAGTCGCGGTACTGACCCTTGTCATTAAACTTATGGGTGTAACCGTACATTCGCTCCAGTACCCGGTTACAGACCGAACTCTTCTCGCCCAGCCACACCGAGGTGCCAATAATGAGAATGTCACAGGCGTCGATTTTGGCCTGAATGCCTGGCCAGTCATCACGTTCATAGCCATCTATCCCGGTATAGTCCAGCGCCAAACCGGCGGGAAGGCTGTGATCGACAGGCCGCAAAATTTCAGTGGCCACACCATTGGCTTCGAAAATCCGCCTGGCAACCTGCAACAGTCCCTCGGTATGGGACAAATGCGGAGACCGGGTCAAGGTACAGTTCAACATCAGGACGGATAGATCGTTGTATTTTGCCGGAGCATTGCTGCATTGTTTCTCGGTGATGTCGTCTAGTTGGTCCGTCATAGTCAGAATTCCCGTGAGAGTGAATACATGGTTTCGCCGGTAACTTGAGTCACCAATAGGGCGAAGGCCAAAGCACTGAGTGTAGACGCAATTGGCGTTGCAGGACTGATTGCAGAACCGATTGACGAGCCAATCGCGGTGCTGATTGCTGGGACCCGAGACACCCGGGACCAACAGCCGCTGACTATCAAGCCCTCAAGGAGACTGCCCGGGAGGGAAAACAGCGCCACTAAATTAATGCAATGATATTGCATTGATGAGCAACTAATGCGCCCCAGTGTATTGCCGATGCACCTTCAAGGATTTATCCTCTCACTGCGAAGCGCCCCAGACCCGGGACCCGCCGCAGCCGGCGATCCGGCTCTTACGTCAGCCAGGATGGAGTATGTGCCATGTCACCGCCCGAGACCGATGAGATTGATCTGGCGCAGCGAGAGGGCCCCCTGCTCACCGTCTTTGCACGCCTGATTCCACTCGTCGACCGCATGGCCAATACATTGCTCACAGTCATCATCCTGGGTTTGTTCGCTCTGTTGTGGGTGTTTGTCTACATGTGGCATTTTCACTCCATCAACTGGTACATGGCGGCGCTGGTCTGCGTCATAGTGGGTGCACCTATCGCGATGCTCTGTTGGTATTGGTCGAGTCTGCAGACCCTCAAAACGCTGCCCGAAACCCTGAGTGAGGCCATGGATGACACCCGCTCAGAGGTGACGGCCAAGGTGCAGGGCATACGCGCATCCAGCGACGTTAAAAAAAACCGCCTGAGTACCGTCCGCAGCGTCTGGGAACTGGGCTCAGTGCTGGGAGACCTGCGGGACCTCGCAGGGTCTTACGTCCAGGTGAGCTCGCTGGTGAATCCGGTGGTGCTGGCACTGGTGGTGCTATCGCTATGCGGAGTAGGACTGCTCAATGTTTCAGCCCTCGTGCTTGCAGTCATCCAGGTGTTCTGAGCAAGCACCTCAGCTACCCCTGCTCACTGACGGTTTGGCCGGTGGTACAAATGAACTAGCTGGAGTCAAAGAGGCAAACAGCGTGGATGAGCTGCGACTTCTGATCGACTTGCATGCTGAGGGACTTCGCCAGGGCCCCGGTGGCGATGACGAAACACGACTTGCAATAACACTTTCAGGACTGAGTAGAACGGTGACCCCCAGGGTTCTCGACATCGGTTGCGGCACCGGTACCTCGACGCTCTTTCTAGCCCGAGAGCTCGACGCGAGTGTGACCGCCATCGATTTTCTGCCGGAATTCCTGGTCAGACTTGAAGCCCGCGCTCAGCTGGCGGGGCTCACGCATTGTATCACCACGCTCGCGGCGTCCATGGAGGCGCTTCCTCTCGCAGAAGCGCAATTTGATGCCGTTTGGTCGGAAGGTGCGATCTATAACATGGGCTTTGAAGCTGGCATTAAGGCGTGGCGAAAATACCTGAAACCCAATGGAATAATTGCAGTGTCGGAACTGACCTGGTTGACCGATCGCCGTCCCAAGGAGCTGCAATCGCACTGGGAATTGGAATACCCTGAAGTAGATACAGCCGCCGGGAAAATGGCGAGCCTTGAGCGCCATGGTTTTTCACCGCTGGGATATTTTCCGCTACCCGAATATTGCTGGCTGAACAATTACTACAGGCCTATGCAGCAGCGTTTCAGTGAGTTCCTGGATAGGCACGATAATTCGGCTGCCGCGCAAGCAATCGTTGCGGCAGAAGAAAACGAGATCGCCCTCTTTGAGCAGTATAAGGCTTTCGTCAGCTACGGGTTCTATATTGCTCGAAGGGTTGAGGTTTAGGGCGACGCTTGCTGTTGCATAGGGCTTTCTACGGCTACAACGACTCTCTTGAAAACAGCCGCGGCCTGATACAGACTGGCAGCGCGCAAGCAGCAACAGCCTAATAGCACAATGAAACCTGGAGTATTCCCCATGCGTTCTATCCTCGCATCAGCTTTAGCTCTCGTCACATTTGTTGCTACCAGCCCTGCGATTGCCCAGGAAACGGCCGACACTATTTATTCTGGCGGCCCGATCCTGACCATCAACGATGAACATCCCACCGCCGAAGCAGTTGCGGTGAAAGACGGCAAAATCATCGCTGTGGGTTCTGTGAAGAGTATTCAAGTGCACCAGTCCGATCAAACAACACACTTCGACCTCGATGGACGAACAATGCTTCCAGGTTTCGTTGACAGCCATGGACACGTTTTAATGGGAGGCTTACAAGCCCTCTCAGCCAACATGCTCCCTCCTCCGGACGGCGGCGTGGATAGCGTCGCCAAGCTTCAGGCAACGTTGTCGGACTGGGTCAATAAGAATGCCAAAGAGGTTGATCGCACGAAAATGATCATTGGGTTCGGCTATGACAACGCACAGTTGGCGGAGCTAAGACACCCCACCCGGGAGGACCTGGATGCCGTCTCAACAGCTGTCCCGTTGGTTGTCGTTCATCAATCCGGTCACATCGGAGTGGCAAATTCAAAAGCCCTTGAAGTCGCCGGCATTACTGCCGAGTCAGAAGCGCCACCCGGCGGCGTGATCCGTAGGGACAAGAATGGGGAGCCCAATGGCGTGCTTGAAGAATATGCTTTTTTCGCCGTGCTCGTTCCTCTACTGGGCGGCCTCGGTGAAGAAGGTCTGTTAGCTTTCGCGGAGGCCGGAAGTGAACTGTGGGCCAGTTACGGCTACACAACGGGGCAAGATGGCCGTTCCTCAGCTGCTGTCGTCGAGGCCCTGAAGAAAGCAGGGGCCAACGGCGACCTGCCGATTGATGTCGTTGCCTACCCTGATGTGCTGGAAGCAAAAGAGTATATCGCTGGCAACGTATCCCGTGGGTACACTGATCGAGTCAGAGTGGGTGGCTGCAAACTGACCATCGACGGCTCGCCTCAAGGGTTCACGGCCCTCCGCGACCGTCCCTACTACGACCCGGTGGGCGACTATCCCCCCGGGTATGCGGGCTTTGCTTCAATTTCGATGGAGCAGGTCCAGGATGCAGTGAATTGGTGCTACAAAAACGGCTTTCAAATTCTTACACATTCAAACGGCGAAGGCGCATCGGATATGCTTATAGCGGCGCTCAGTGCAGCGCAGGACAAGTATGGTGACCCCGGAAACCGGCCGGTTTTGATACACGGCCAGTTTTTGCGTGAGGATCAGGTCGATAGCTATCAACGCCTGGGCGTGTTTCCGTCTCTGTTCCCTATGCATACCTTTTATTGGGGGGATTGGCACCGCGACCACACCGTTGGCCCGGTGAGAGCGGAGAACATCTCACCGACGGGCTGGGTCAATAAGCGCGGGATGATGTTCGGAACTCACCACGACGCACCTGTGGCGCTGCCCAACAGCATGCGCATTCTTGCCGCAACGGTGAACCGCCGTACGCGGTCAGGCGATATCCTGGGGCCCCACCAGCGCGTTGACGTATTGACAGCGCTAAAGGCGATGACGATCTGGCCAGCATGGCAACACTTCGAAGAAGATGATAAGGGCTCAATCGAGGCCGGGAAAATTGCGGATTTCGTGATTCTGTCGGACGACCCGTCGGCGGTCAATCCGGAGACGCTGGCGGACTTGCACGTCCTTGCGACCATAAAGGAAGACCGGGTTATTTTCGAAGCCAAAGAAACACACTCAACAAGTACTATGCCGTACTCGCCTTTTGCAAAAGATCCGACTGTCGCCCATGTTTTACTGCATGCGATCTACGACGGCGTGGAACGCTAACGCCAGCTCAGGTTTGCTGAAATTCAACGGTGGGAAATATACACGGCGCTCTCTAACAGGACTCCCGAAACGACTAGCGTACTGGTTCAATCAAAACGGATCAGCGCAGCTGGGACTATGATCTATAATCAAACCGTGGCGGGTTGGGAAGCACCGCCTGAACCAGTCGCCGTGGATAAGCCGCGACGACACCAACGGAGAATAACGATGAAAAAACGCAAAACCGTACGCAAGCCCGTGACGGCAATGCTGTTGCTATTTGTCCTTTGCAGCGCTGTGTTCGCCCGCCTGGCGTCGGCAGAGATGGGCCAGATCGACGGCCACATTTGGGACGCGTCATCAGTCAATGAAAAACGCTCCTATCTCACTGGCGTCGCCAACGTGGTGTCGGTCAATCGGGCACTGCGGATCGAAAGGGATAATCTCGACCCCGACGGACCGCTCACCCGGCTTGCCGATGCCCTTGACGGATTCTCAATCGACGGCGCGATAACACGGATCGATGGATGGTATAGCGCGGATAAAGACCGCCTGGACACACCTGTGATCGGAGTTATCTGGCTGGGAATCGTGGAGGCCGCCAAATGAACGCCAATATTACAGGGAGTGAAGCCATGCGTTACATGATCAGACCACTACTGGTTCTTGCCGTGTTGGCGGGCCTGCAGGGTTGCGCCGCCACCAAGGGTGCAGCCGTCGGAGCCGGCATAGGCGCGGTCGCCGGGGATGCCGGTAAGGGGGCCGCAATCGGCGCGAGCGTCGGTAGCGTCGTCGGCATCATCAATTAGAGGGGACGCCTACCGATTTGCCAAGGGAGAAACCGCCGTAGTGAACGGCCAGCCCCGCAAGGTGCCGGCCTTTGGATTTCGCAGCAGTCACGAACCACGCCGAGCACCTCGATGAAATGCATGGGCGCTGAATCACGGCGCCCCGGTCACGAGATCCCGGAGATAAAGTAGCCGATCGGCCTGACCGAAATAAGCACTGGCATACAATCGACACACCAGACATCGTATACAGACACCAGTTCACGGGAATGAGACTTGTAATGTTTTTACCTCGATCGGCCGTGGCCATCTTCACTACCCTTCTCGCTGCTTATGGCTCTGCCGGTTCTTCTGAAGGCAAACTCATGTCACTTCACACTAAGGCTATGACGGCTGTAGAGAAATCAGAGACCGCGCTAATTTCATTCCGCCATGACATTCATCGCTTTGCCGAACTCGCGGGCAATGAGAAACGAACATCAGCCAAAATCGCTGCTGCCCTGACAGAGTTGGGTTTAAGTGTAGAAACTAATGTTGGCGGCTATGGCGTCGTAGCCACGTTAACCGGAAATGACGAAGGCCCGCTCATCGCTTTTCGTGCAGATATGGATGCTGTCCGGGGCGATGCATCAGACCCTGTAAGCTATCGCTCACAAGTCGCCGGCGTTAACCATACTTGTGGTCACGATATTCACTCCACCATTGGAATAGCGCTAGCTGAAGGGTTTGCCGCGATTCGATCCGACTTACCAGGGAGGGTAATGCTGATCTTTCAACCAGCTGAAGAAGCAGGCGTCGGTGCGGAAGATATGCTTGCCGATGGTGTTTTTGGAGATCACCTGCCAGATGCCATTTTCGCTTTGCATACTGCGCCGTTTGATGTTGGCACACTAACGGTGCTACCCGGTGGCATGATGGCAGGCCGTACACGCATTGACGTCACTTTATCTGGCAAGGGCGACCTCAGTACAGCCGCTGAAGAAGTAAGAAAAGCCATTGCGCAAACCGGTAATATCACTACGGAAACTATGCTGCTCTTTCAATCGGAGCCCTTTGTTTTTATAGATCCATTACCGCAAACTCGCACGGATAATGGCGAAATTGTAGTCAGTGCCTTGATAATGGCAGCGGGGCTTGCCGAACGCCAGAAAGTTAAAGAACAGCTGAGACGCTCAGTCGGTTTAGTCGACATTGACGATGTCACAATGTCGATAAAGTTCAGTCAGGCTCTCGAAGGAATCAACAATGACCCGCAGTTGCTGGAGCTTGCGTCCTCTGGAATCAGCAGGCGAGCACCAGACATAAACTTGATACCAACCCCGGGTGTCATACCCGCTTTCAGTGAAGACTTCGGCTCCTTTCAAAAAGAGGTACCAGGAGTGATGTACCTCCTTGGGGTGAATAATCCGAATTTGGGTACCGTCGGCTTCCCGCACAGCCCTGACTACGTCGCGGATGATGCCGCCATTTTTATCGGCACAGAGGCAATGCTCGCCGCGATTCTACAAGCCATGACCGTAGAACGATGAACAGAACATGGACTAGAGCCCCGGCCCACTCGATCAAGAATACGTCTATTTCATCCCGAGAAGGCTATTCATCGGATGAGGCTGAGAGTGCCAAGGGCGCCACCTCATCAGGAGAGCGTTATTCAAGTGCTTCAACGTCCGCTTTCCGGCCTGTAGCAGATGCCTGGAGCTTTCCCTTCACAGCTCAGGTGGCATAGTTTCAAAACTTTGTGTCGAGAGGTTTGGCTGATCCCAGCTAAGGGCTCTTGAGGCATATACACTGACTTCAGGCTTGAATACTTCCGGGTCCTCCAAGGTCGACGCAATAATAAACGTCATATCAGCCATGTAAGTTCCGGTCTTGAATACCTGTGATCCACAGCTTGGACAGAAGTGGTTTGAAACCCGAGTGCCAGAGTCCGCGGTGACGGTATGAGATGTGACGTTTCCAGCAATAGATATCTGTCTAATTGGAACAACCAAGAGGGCCAAATGGCCACCGCCGCTTAGCTTTCTGCAATCGGTACAGTGGCAGTTTCCCGAGAACACCGGTTCAACTTGTCCCTGATACGTGACCAAGCCACAAAGACAACTTCCTGAAATACTTATCAAAACGTCCCACTATGTGCTTGTTTTTATGAGAAGTTAACAATGGATCAATGTCCGGTTTGAGCGCGAAAGCAAGCGCTCTGCTAGTGTAGTGCAAATGTCACGAAGTCGGCGAAAAGGGACGTTGGCCAGAACTCTCCCCGCCTGGTCAAAAAGGGTCCGCTCCCACCTCATAGCGGCCGGTCAGATTTCTTAAAACCTACAGCGTCATCGGCGGCCTAACTCTATGTTCTGTTTGGCATGGCCAGACTTAGATCAAAAAGCTTAGAACTTTTGTATCTCATTAAGCGCTGTTGCTTCCGTCACCAGGTTGAACCTAGGACGGCCAGATGCGGGCCAGCCAAACAAGATTTCTCCGTGAGTAAAGTACGTTTCACCCGCATCGACATTCACGGTAATAGAGTCGCTACCGTCAACTGAAGGTCCGCGGACACTAAACGTGTACTGCCCGGGGGCAAGGTCAATGCTGAACGTAGAACCATTCGACAAGTTCCCTACCATTTCCTCTTGCTCATTGGTCACACGAAAGCGCATCGCAGCGCCTTTAAACTTCTTGTCCCGATAAAAACTACTAGGCCCTTGCCGGTCTGTGCTTCAGGGACACTGGCGCCGAATGCTGGCGTCAAAAACGCCATCCAACCTGTTGTTAACAGTGCACAGGCGATCACTGCAAGTTGTTTACTAATGGTTTGTTCCTCAAGGTAAAAATGCCGAGGGGTTGTTACACCGATCCAAAAGGTACCGTAAATATCTGTCTGGATATTTCGGCTACCCAGATGTCGCGACAAACTGAAGGGCTAAAGCGAAATCCACACTTCAAAGCATCCGTTTGATAAAGGGTGAAGTGGGCTGTCGTTCAGCGCTAAACTGGCTGTATTCAAGCGCCCATCAACTCAACTTAACAGGCGTAGGAAGCTCGTAGTTCTCAAGTTCGCCCAAGCGTGGCTCGTAGACTCGGAGCAAAAAATTCCAACCATCAACAATAGGCAGATTGTTCTTGGCGCCTTCACCACAGTCGCCAAACATGGCATCAAAAGTACCGTCTTCATTGAAGGTGATATTCTGCTCATTGAGGATTGCCCGATCGTCAAATATCCATCCGTCTCGATCGTACATCGTGATCGAAAAGAAGCCTGGCGGGTTGAACGGCGGCACGGTATAAGTTGCTGTAAAGCAACCCTCGCCGTCTTCCTGACCATAGGGAATGTAGCGGGCATTCGCGTCGGGAAGCAAACCCCAACCTGCAGCGGTCCCCATCAAGTGCATCTTCGGATCGACCTCACCATGGCCGCCCTGCATGTTCGCCATTGAGCCGATGGCAATAGCTTCCGCAGCCAAGTCTTCTCGCAAGGACACCAACTGTTTCATGTCATAGTTTGGCATGACATGCGGCTCATCCGCGTTTACCGAGATAGAAACGGCCTGCTGTAAGGCGCGGATCTTATCGCCATCGTCGGGATCATTAACGTTTGCTCTAATACGAACTGCAACCATCACATAATCCGTTTCGGATTCGATGGCGTGCTCCCCCGGTGACTTGAACACCTGGTCGATATAGTGGTCGTTCTGTACCACCATTGCAGAAATGTATCGTCCGTCTGATTCTGGCAGTGTAAGAGTCGCCCCTTCACTAGTATTAACGATCGCACCACTGTAAATGGTGTCACGGTTCATTCGCACAACGGTCTGGTTATCGAGGTCAAAATCCTCCACCGGAAAATGAAGAAACTGGTTGGTACCGACGAACTTGCTTATGTTGTTGAACGCGAGATCTGACTCAGCAATTTCGTAATTTTCTAAGGTGACGGGAACGAGACCTCCCATGTCTTTTACCGGTTCAGAACTAACGTTACCCTCATCGGCGCAAGCGCTCAGCAGTATTACGGTGCACAACAGCACCGGCGCAGTGTTAGTTACTTGCATATTTGATTCCCTTGATTAGCTTGCTCGATGACTTCTTTGCACCAAAAAGCGTCCTGCTTTTGATTTTACTACAGCGAACAGCACCGTTGCTTTAGTTTCAGGAGTGCAGATACGAGACGAACCGTCTCGGCAAGTCAGCGCGAATGAGTTTGACCAAAGCTCCATGGTTATAAATTCATCACCTTTCCATGATTGCAATCAATGAGCCTACCTATGTGTAGCATAAAACTCCGAGAACATCTCAAAATAGGCGAAAGCGACCTCTTTAACGCCGAGCAAAGCGAGGGGTCGTAAGGTCCAGCTAATCGCGCCTAGTCGTCACCGGGCTCCGCTTCACCCAACCGCTTGCTGTGCCCTCGGCAATTGGCGCGCCGGAGTCCCGTTCGGCGACCGCCTGCTTAAAACCGACATCCACCGCCCGCTCCCGAAACCACAAACCCTCTGGCGAGTGCCGGGCCACCCCGTCGAAGAAGTTGGCAAAGCGCTGGGTGTTAGCGAGGCCCATCGCTTCATAGGCCTGGTTGACGACCATCTTGTTCATCATCAACTGGTTGCAGGGCACACCCTTGATGCGATCACACAATGCTTGCACCGCCTTGTCCAGTTCATCCGCGGGAACGGCTTCGTGAACCAGGCCGATCTCCGCCGCTTCATGCCGCTTATCAGGTCGCCGGTAAACAGCATTCGCTTGGCCTTCTCGATGCCCAGCCGGTAGACCCACATCATGGTGGTGGGGACACCCCAGACCCTCGCCGGGGGATAGCCTATACGAGCGTCTCGGCCATCAAGATCAGGTCGCAGCACAGGGCAATGTCGCTGCCGCCTGCGGCTGCGGCGCCGTGGATTTTGCAAATCGTCGGCTTGCCGGCGCGCCACAATGACATAAAGTCATCAGTGTTGCGCGACATCATGGCGTAGTCGAGGGTCGGGTCCCAGGGCATGTCCTGGTTGCCGTGCATCTCGCCGGGTGTTTCCGCAAATTCCTGAAGATCATAGCCGCCACAGAAGCCTTTGCCCGCACCCTGCAGTACGATGACATGAACATCCGGTCATTTCGGCTCGTCCACTGCGGAGCGCAACGCACGCGGTAGTGCGGTGTTAATGGCGTTTAACCGCTCAGGGCGATTAAGGGTAATCGTTGCCACGCGGTCGTCGAGGTCATATAGAATCGGGTCGGTACTCATGGGAATGCTCCCGTGCGGGTGTTTGAAAGTCGGGGATACACAGGCTTGCCCGTGCAGGCCTGGCTAATGATCAAGACGCTACAAATCGTGCGCGCAGATAGCCGCTTTAACCTCATCGAGTTTAGTCGGTTTTGGAATGCCTGACGCGCCACGCAAATAGAAGAAAAGCAATATTCCTGCCCGCCACGAGGGATACCATTGGCGCGTATCAGGCTGCCTCTCATGGTCATTCATATGCCCTTCTCCATGTTATCGACCTCCAGCGGGGATACATCCATGTCCGCTCACGCGAAAACGGACCTTTCGAATAGCGGAACCGCAATCTGCGCAAAATGAGAAATATGCTTTAATTCGTGG
>CAWIZY010000010.1:0-14146 GCA_963840725.1 uncultured Gammaproteobacteria bacterium
CACCACAAAGCTCGGCTCCTCCAGGCCCAGACGCAAGCAGGCCACCGCCTCGGCCGGCATGGCCATCATGCCGTATATCCCGCAGACCATCTCGCGAAAAGATATCCGTTGGGTCCAGTCCTCTTTGCTGACCGCCTCCCAGCGCTTCAGCAGTGCAACCGCCTCTGCCTGGTCGCCGCGAAAAGCCGCCAGCATCGCGAGATCCTGGATAAAATCCGACCGGGCAACGAATTCCGGATCGGCCTCTGCGATCAATTCAAATCGACTCTGCGCTTCAGCCACCACGGCCTGGAGGCGCAGGTCATCGCCCATGGCCAGCAGCGTCGGCATACCCAGCTGGGCCGGACCTTCCAGCGGTATCTGCTCCCACCCGGGGTACGGTTCCATTTCCGCAATGAGGCTCATTGCCTTCTCGTAATCCCGGCTGGTAAAGGCGAGCAACCACAGCGGGACGATCGCTCGTTGCCGCCTGGAGGCGTCCACACTCAGGGACTCAATATCGGCCCTGTAGCCGTCCAGAAAAGCATCAAAGTCCGGGGCATGACGGTGCCTCAACATAGCAATGATCATCTGAGTCTGGCCAAATTCGGACGATAGCTGGTCCAGCCCCATGCCCTGATAAACTGCCCAGGCCTCATCATAACGATGCATTACAAACAATTGATAAGCCGAGTGACGCCTCTCTTTCCCAGGTAAGCGGATCCAGCACAATCAATCGCTGCAGGGTGTCGAGCCGTTCCTCAAAGCGCCCCTGGCGTCGCTGTATCCAGGATTTGAGCTGCAGCAACCGAATATCACTCGGTTTGCGCTCAATGGCCCGATTGGCCATGGCGAGGGCGTCTGTCATATTCCTGAGAGTGCGTAATACAGGTAGTAGGCCTGCGCATACAGGTGCTCGACAGAATTCGGCGCCAGCTCGGCGATGCGCTGCAAGGCATGTCTCGGCTGCTGCAAGATGCTCTCCTGATCGTCGTCGCGGCCGGTTGCTGCGCGATGCATAAGCCGCCGGCAAGCTCCGCCCAGGCCGGACAAAACCGGGGTCCAGCTCCACCGCACGCTCCAGGTCTGCGAGAAACTCCGGCTGATTCATGTTGCTGCCCGGACCGCCGGTCGCACGTTTAAACGCCCGGTAGGCGCCATGTTGCTGGTCGGGATAATCGACAGGTCACGCTCCTCGGCCGGACTGAGCTCCGTATCCAGGGCCGTGCTGATGGCGCGGGCGATCTCGCGCCTGGACCTCGAAGAGATTGGCAGTGGTCAGTGAACGGTCAAAGGTCTCCGCCCACAGGTGTTCATCCGTGCGTGCGTCGATCAACTGGGCATTGATGCGGATCTGGTCACCCACAACCCGCACAAAGCCCTCCAGCACCACCGTCGCGCCCAATTCCCGGCCGATCTCGCGGATGTTGCGCTCCACGTCCCGGTAGGACAGCACCGAGGTACGGGAAATCACCCGCAGGGAGCCCAGGCGGGACAGCTGGGTGAGCAGGTCATCATGCACGCCATCAGCGAACACACACTGTCCTCGGTAGTCGCCGGAAGCGGCAAAGGGCAGTACCGCAACCACCGGCGGGCCATGATCCGGCGCATAGAGGCCATCGATACTCGACGATTTCAGGAACCGGGTCCACAGCCCCCTGCCCCACATCCTTCAGCGTGCCGTAGCCGATGGCACCGATAACCAGCACCAGCGCGGTCAGCAAGGCGAAAATCTCTGCCTCTTAGCTTCTGCGTCTCAGCATCGTCTGCCACGGCAGCGGTGCGCTGGATACCCGACGGACCAATGTCGAAAAACCAGGCAAACAGCAAGGCCACGGGCAAGCCCAGGATGGCCGCGTACAGCACATAGCGAATACCGCTCTCAGGAATATCCCAGGCCGGAAACAGCACATCCGCCGCCTGCAACAGCAGCCACGCAGCCACCACGTAATAGGCCAGGGCCCGAAATACGCGTCGACGGTGCAGTTCGTTCAGCAGACGGTTGATGGGTCAGACTCCGGTTAAGCAAAACGTCACTAGCATGTCAGCGACGCGGGTCATTATATCGCTGCGCTTTGGTTTGACGTAAACGTAGTGCAAGGTATAAGTGACCAAACGGAAATGAATACCCACCTTCAGGCTCGCTGGCACGCAAATTACAATGGACAAACTCTTTCTCCACATCGGCGCTCAGAAAACCGGAACAACCTATATTCAAAAAAGCCTTTTCGATCACAGGGCTGAACTTGAAGCATCCGGCATCTGTTACCCGGACCTGTTTTTCGCCTACTACGGGCATCACGATCTCAGCAATCACTACACCTTTAATGAGGAGATCGCAGGGTTTAGGGGTTCGCTCACGCGTTTGCAGCAAATCGAGGGTAAGGTCATATTGTCCAGCGAAAACCTTTCAGACGCCGCGCAGGAATCGGTCTGTCGAATGAGCGTGGACTTCGCCTGCCAGGACACCGTTGTTGTTTACTACTTACGCCGGCCTACAAACCGACTGGTATCGTTATGGCATGAACGGGTCAAGCATGGCCTTTGCTCAAGCTTTCCGGAGTTTGCTATTCCACACCTTACCAGTCCGCTTACCAGTCGGGCCCTGAACCCGGTCATCACACTCGATATTTATGCGCGAGCATTTGGTGCAGAGCGGCTCGCCCTCGTGGACTATGATTCGGCGGCGAGACAGAGCAGCCTTTTGCAGAGCTTTTTTACAGCCTGCGAGCTGCCGGCCCTGGTGCCGGATAGCGATGTTGATCTCAATAAAATGTTGGACCTGGCTGAAGTCGAGCTTATACGGGCTTTGAACATCCGGGCGAGACAGGATGGCTGGCTTAGCTCAACCAATGTCCGCGAGCTTTACTTCGAGAAAAAACACCACAAGCTGCCAGAGCTGAACGAGATTTTTGCCGATATCAATCGTTACTCCACGCCCGTATCAACAGGCAACACCGCAACAGACCGGATCATTTCGGAAAACGTACTGGAGCGCTATGGCAGCCGGTTCCGCAACGCGGTGTCGACGCTTGAACCGGGCGAAATAAAAATGCCGGAAACCACCTGGATATTCGACCGAAGCCTGGTGGCGGCAATCGACAGCATCTACAGCTTATTGCGGCAAGCTCAGGGGCCACGCCGCCGGTTTTAGAACCACCGAAGCGGCGTAGGTTGTTGCCCTGATTGCAAATTTTTCTCATTATTCTATAGTGAAGTGAGTGGTACCTGACGAGTAAATGTCGATCGAGGAGTTCATCAAATGAAAACCATCAGGGTTTGTCTCATTTTATTGCCCCTGCTGCTTAGCGTAGGCTGTGCAAGCCCCTATAAAGTGACCTATGAAGCAAGCCCTGAAGGCGCTGTTTTGGTCTGCCACGAAAAATTGCGCGGCACACTGCCCAAAACGTTAATTCACGCCGTCAACAGTGATAAGCAAAACAGCCTCGATCTGAGCGACTGCAGCGCTGTTTGGAAAAGCGGTGCGCAAGCAAGCTATGCAGCGGTTGATATCAGCAACCAACCCCGAAAAATCATCGTAGATATTGCACGGCCCGACGTTCCCGGCGCTGAGATTGATGCAGCTCATGCGGCCGAATTTCGTGATGATAACAGGTGGCTGGGGGTGGGCGGGTATGGCGGGTATGCTACTCCAGCTATACCGGTATGGATAACACGTTAACTGGCGTCTAGCCCGGCTACGTAACACTGATCCGCAAGTGGCGGAAGGCCAGCCTCAACAGCCCGCAGAGTAAAATTTACGACTGCAATCTGATTGCTTCATGTTGGCCGGCCTTGGGCCAATAGAACGTATTCAGCTTGGTGAGTTTTTACTCTGACCCCAAATATCACTTCATGCCTTTATGCGCGCCATCTGCGGGTCGTAAAACGGCCTCAGCGAAACCTCGGCCGGGTAGATCCTGCCGGCGATATCCACTCCCATTCTCCCTCCCAATGTAAGCCGCATCCACCGGGTCACCTTGACCATGGCCAGGCCCACTGCGCCTCCCAGGGTATGGCCGTAAGAGCCCGCGCGGACGTTGCCAACCGGAACGCCATTACGCAGCACGATTTCGGCATGGATCATTTGCGGCTCCGGATCTTTCAGCAGGATCTGGACCAGCCGATGCGTGTAATGCGCCGGGCCGGCTTTGCGCTCAATGCAGGCCTGCTTGCCCATAAAATCACCTTCCTTGTCCAGCCGCACGGCGAAGCCCAGCCCGGTGGAGTACGGGTCGTCCATGTTGTCGATGTCGTGGCCGTAGTCGCGATAGCCCTTTTCCAGGCGCAGGCTGGCCAGGGCTTCAGGCCGGCGTGTTTCAGGCCGAATTTCTCCCCGGCCTCGACAATGCGGTCGTACACATGCACCGCCTGCTCGGAAGGTATGTTCAGTTCATACCCCAACTCGCCCGCGTAGGTAATGCGCACGCACATGACCCGCGCCAGGCCGATATCGATTTCCCGCACGGTACGGAATGGGAAGGCCTCGTTTGAAAGGTCGGCGCTGGTGATCGACTGCAGCAGTTCCCGGGAGTTCGGGCCCTGGATATTGAGCTGCCCGTAGCCGGAGGTCACGTCTGTCACGAACACATGCTGGTCATCCGCTAATGTGCCGCTTCATCCAGGTCTCGGTGTGCCGGTGGGCCACATCCGAAGTGACCACCATGAACTTTTCCTCATCCAGCTTGATGACGGTGAGGTCGGCCTCCAGCATGCCGGCTTCGTTCAGCCACTGGGTGTAGGTGATCTTCCCGCATCGCCGTTGACCTCGTTGGCCGAGATGTAATTGAGAAACATGCCGGCATCCCGGCCCTGCACCAGGAATTTGCCCATGAAGGACATATCCATGGCGATCACGCCTTCGCGGCAGGCGCGGTGTTCTGCTGCCCACCAGGGGAACCAGTTGGCCCGTCCCCAGGTCAGGCGGTCGGCGACCGGCTCCTGCCCTTCCGGCGCATACCAGCCGGGGCATTCCCAGCCACTGACGTCCCTGAAATGGGCGCCCTTTGCGGCCAGGCGTTCATGAAACGGTGATTTACGCGCGCCGCGGGCGGTTTTCGGGGAACGGTCCGGGTAATGGCAGGCATAGACCAGGCCGAGGGATTCCAGCGCGCGCTGGCGGCGGTATTCCGGGTTGCACTGGTACTTGCTGGAAACGGTCGATGTTGATGCCGGTAACATCCACATCCGGCCGGCCGTTGAGAATCCAGTGCGCCAGCACGCGGCCATAGCCGCCACCGGTGATGATGCCGACCGAGTTCAGGCCGGCCGCGACGAAATAGTTTCTCAGTTCCGGAGCTTCGCCGATGACCGGGGCAAGGTCAGGCGTGAAGCTTTCCGGCCCGCAGAAAAACTTGCGGATTCCGGCTTCCATGGTGATCGGGACGCGCTCCATGGCGCGCTCAAGGAACGGGCGTGAGGCGATCCCAGTCCGGGTGGAATTTCCCCGAAGGAGAAATCCTCGGGAATGCCCTCGACCCGCCAGGGTGCGCACTCGGGCTCGAACAGTCCGACCATCATGCCGCCGGTTTCTTCGCGGTAATAGGCGTTGACGGACGGGTCTTCCAGCACCGGCAGGTCGCGGCTCAACGCCGTCGATGTGCTCGGTGATCAGGTAGTAGTGCTCCGCCGCCTGGTTGGGAATGACCACACCGGATTGCTCGCCCAGCTGGCGCGCCCACATGCCGGCGCAATTGACCACGAATTCGGAGCGGATCTCGCCCTTCTCTGTGCGCACACCGGTCACGGTGCCATTGCGGGTCAGGACACCCGTGACCGGCGTGTTCTGGATGATCCGCACGCCTTTCATACGGGCGCCTTTGGCCAGCGCCATGGTCACGTCGACCGGGTTGATGCGGCCGTCGTTCTCGGCCAGAAAGCCGCCGCTGATGTGATCGGTATCAGCGAACGGGAAGCGGTCGCCCACTTCTTTGGCGGACAACTCGTGGATTTCGATGCCGTGCAGGCGATTGAATGCGGCGATGCGGCGGTACTCTTCCAGGCGGTCTGCATCCGCGGCCAGCTTCGATAAAGCCAACCGGTTTGAAGCCGGTTTGCTGGCCGGTTTCCTGCTCCAGCCGTTTGTAGAGTTCCATCGAGTGGCGGCGGATCTCCAGCAGGGTTTCCGAGCCCGAACCAAAAGTGGTCATCAGGCCGGCCGCGTGCCAGGTGGTGCCCGAAGTCAGCTGGTCGCGTTCCAGCAAGACCACGTCATTGCAGCCCATCTCGGCCAGGTGATAGGCCACCGAGCAACCAATGATCCCGCCGCCAATGATCACGACTCTCGCGTATTCGGGAAGATCGTTTTCAGACATGCTCATAGCACCCTGTTATTGTTATCAACACGGCATGGTAGAAGTTATGGGGTCAGAGTCAGGTGCCAGAGTCGGGTGCTGCTTGCATTGTGCCTATCGGAATCACGCGCCCATGATCAGCTTCTTAACGCGCTGAACTTGTGCCCTGAACTTTCGGTACCGAGCACCAACCCGGTGTTGGTGCAATGGCGGATTCTGGCGACGGTATCAACGTTTAAGGCCTCCGCGACCCGCATTCGCCAGCGGTTTCTGCCGCTCGGCCGGAGCGGATGCGAGTGACAAGTACAACTCATGAGGTTTCCAGAACTTAACGGGCGATCCGAAGGCATGGGCTTTGTAGCTGGACCACCGATAGTCCCCGGGGTCTCGAACCATTCCAGCCCGTACAGGGTTCAGCTCGATATATCGAAGGCAGGTCAGGAAGTAGTCTTTCTTCCTGGACGAGGCAGGAACGAAAGCGCCCCTCGAACAAGAGTGCCGCTTCGGGCATACGAGTAATTGAAGTGACCGACATATCGTCGGCCCATGGATTGCATCAAGCGGGAAACGGCGTTGTCGGCTCTCGGTGTCAGCAACAGAGTGCACATGGTTGGTCATGAACACCCAGCCATGCACATCTACCTGGAATCTCAGCGAGCCTTCCCCGAGCCAGTGCGCATAAGCCGCCAGATCAGCATCACTGGTGAACAGCATTTGGCGATTGTTTCCCCGTTGGATGACATGGACAGGAAAATCAACGGGACAATACCTGCGTCGCCTGGGCAATTGCTTTCCCCTTCAGCGCAATACTGACCCCATTTTGACTGCTTGCCGTAATTCGAAAATCAGCAAAACACCCCAGAGCCTGTCAGCCGACTCTGGCACCTGACTCTGACCCCATAACTTACTCGGGCTCCATGCCGTTGGCGAAGACGACCGGGTCTGTGGCCTCGAGCCGGAAGATGGTGCCGCCGTAATCGGCGAGGTACAGGTTGCCCGCAAAATCTTCACCGTAGCCTGCCGGGCTGCCACCGGAGTTGCGCCAGGTAACGCGATTGCCATTGCCCGTTAATAAAGCGCAGTACGAACTGACGTCCGGTTGCGAAATCGCCATAGAACACCATGCCCCGCAGCCCCTGGTTAGGGCCACGGTAACGATAGCCGCCGGTGATTGAGCGCGCCTCCGTCGCGGGGGTGGTCGATGACCGGTTCCTTAAAGACAGGTGGGTCGCTGCACTCGATACCCGGGGTCGCAATAAAGCCCTCGCGACAACGCCAGCCAAAATTCGCGCCGCCGCGCCCTGCAAATAGCCGGCTGATTTCTTCCCGTGCGGCCTGCCCCACATCGCCGATCCAGATATCGCCGGAATCACGGTCCACACTGAAGCGATAGGGGTTACGCAAACCGCTGGCCCAGACCTCGTCACAGACCCCGTCAGCGGCGGCGTACGGGTTACCCGGCGGGTATGGCGTAGCCGGTGGTAGAGCCACCATCGCCGCAGCGGCCGCCGCCCGTGCCTGCGCCCGACACGTCGATGCGCAGCAATTTGCCCAGCAAAGCGCGCGAGTCGGGGTTGCCGCCCGTGCCGGTGAAGTCAGTATCTGCCGCGCAGCCACCATTGCTGTTCAGCAAGGCGGGCGCCAGCGTTTGCGCCCGGTTGCAGGGGTCATTGCCACTGCCACCATCGCCAAGGCCGATATAGAGCATGCCATCCAGCCCAAAGTGCAGATCGCCGCCGTTGTGGTTGCCAAAGTCCTGGCCCACCCGCAGCACCACCTGGCCACTCGCAGCATCGGCCACAGCCGGGTCTGCCAGCGAGACCTGGTACCGCGCAACAACCGTGTCGCTTTCGGCATCGGTGTAGTTAATGTAGAAGCGGCCATTCGACGGGTAGGCCGGGGTCGAACGCCAGCCCCAACAGCCCGCGCTCGCCGCCGGAAGAAAAGCCCAGCGGCGGTGCCGTGCCGCCCTGCGTGGCGTTAATGTTCAGGAACGGCGTGGCCTGCAGCGTACCGTTGTAAATAACCCGGATCTGTCCGCCCTGCTGGATGACAAACAAGCGCTCATCACAGGCGTGGCGCACGCCCAGAGGCTCAGTGAGGCCGGTAACAAAAGTCTCAAAGCGCAGATCGTCGGGGAGCACGGGGAGTTCTTGCGCCTGTGCCGGGCCGTAAGCCAGGCAAGCCAAAACGAAACCCCGCATGAGCGTCTGATCAGTGAACTTGAACATGGGCAATCCTTGCCTCTGTGCAACGGTTCGCTACAGCATAAAAGATTTTCGAAAAGATATTTGGGGTCAGAGTTTTTACTCTGACCCCAAATATTTCATGCCGTCCGCCAGGTCACTGCTCAAACCCGTCTTTGAACAAGACTTCCAGAAACCAGTTGTCGTCTTCGCTGTTGGTGCAGCCGAAGTCGTCCGCACCGGGTTACATCGTCGTACTAACAGACTATCCGGCCTGATCGTCCAGTTCAGCGCCATCGCGATGGCTCCGCCTTGAGCGGATTGCAGATTGCTGATGGCTTGCTGGCCAGTGGCTGGCAAACGCACGTGGTCTTGGGCATGAAGGCCCGATGATTGCCGAGTATCAGAAAGCCGGGCATATTGACTTCAGTGGTCGAACACAAAAACTGGCTGCGACGCGATGGCCTGGTGCATTTTCTGAAAGACTTTATGGCCGAACGGCGCAACGCAAAAAAATCGAAACAGTGCTGAAACAGCTGAACCCGGCCGTTGTTTATGTCAATACGGCCGCCAGCGTGGCCGGGGTGCTGGCAGCGCGCCGGCAATCAGGAAGGTCATCTGGCACCTGCGCGAGTTATTCGCCGATGTGGGCGGCGAAATGCATTGCCCCGGGCTGCTTAAGCCGTGGGTCAAGGCCGTTTCCTGCGCTGGGCCGATCAGCTGGTGTGTAATTCAGAAGCGGTTGCGGCCAACTTCCTTGGCGGCGCATCCGACCAGGCCAGGGTTATCCACAATGCGGTGAGCGAGGATATTTCGCGCAACCGGACCTGGCGCACGGGCAAGACTTGGCCTTCCCAACGGGCGCCGTAATATCGGGGTACCGGGC
The DNA here is from genome assembly GCA_963840725.1 of uncultured Gammaproteobacteria bacterium. Lineage (GTDB taxonomy): Bacteria > Pseudomonadota > Gammaproteobacteria > Pseudomonadales > Halieaceae > CAVWDU01. Next base: position 9,345 of record CAWIZY010000010.1, read on the forward strand.
TTTGCGACCGGTAAAGGGCCACGAGTTCTTTCTGGAGGCTGCGGCTTTGACCGAGAGGCGGATCTGGACTGGCAGTTTGCAATCAGCGGTGACGGTGAAACGGAATATGTTGAGTACCTGAAGTCCAGGTCACGTCAGCTGGGGCTGGAGCACAATGTGCATTTCCTCGGTGCCCTGCCTGGCCTGAAGCTGTTTTTTGATGCCTGTGACCTGGTGTGTATTCCATCCAAGGCAGAATCTTTTGGTCGTGTCGCCATCGAGGCCATGGCCGCAGGCAAAGCGGTGGTGGCCAGTGATGTGAGCGGCCTTCGGGAAATCATCAATGCCGGGGGTTACCGGGACTGGTTCGCTTCGGTGATGCGCAACCAGCTGGCCAACTCAGATGCCCGGGTTATTGGGGATGAAAAGAAGAAAAATGCCATGGTTATGGCTGCACGAAGGCAAGGTCCGCGAGAACAACAGTTTGCTGCGACACCAGGCAGCTATTGTGCAGGTGCTCGAAAGTACGCTCGTTAAAGGAGAGCCCTGAAGGCTGCAGCGGCGTTTATTCGCCTTCGATCATGGCCAGAGGTATCTCGTAAACCTGTTTACCATTGATGGCCACGTGACCCACGTGCCTGGTAAAAACGGCATAAGGTCATCCTGTCATGGGCTTAATTTTCTTTCGGTTTTTTCAGCATAAGCAGAATACTAACGATAAAGACAATGCCATAGATGACTGACAACGCAGGCTGCTCAACCGTCAAATTTTGAAAGTCTATTTGCTTAACAGAGCCGAACCCCTACGATTAAAGCCACCAATATCGAGAAAAAATTTGGTTTTACTTTGTAGTTCATATCTCAAACCTCTCACCGCAACCTCGAATCTACCTGCTCATTCGCGCAAGGGAAAACCGCTTCCGAATGCAACTCTTTCTCCCGTATGCAACTATACTTTTCCAAGGTGATCGCTGTAAAAATCTACTGCCCTGATCGCCGGTGCTATTTGTCGGTTTGGTCGGCGTTAAACTCACACGAATCTGTGGGCTCTATTGCACAGGAGCACCCTGATAAAACCAACGAGGAACTGAACGATGATAAACAAACTAATGGCCCCCCTGGTGGCCGCAATGGTATGCATTTTCGGACTCACCTGGTCGCTTCAGGCCCAGGCGCAGGCTCTGGACTGCGGCGCCGGGGTGACGCTGAACGGAGGTCAGATCGACGTCGAGGAAAGCGGTAACGACGACACCGCCCGCATCCAGTGCGCACTGGATGAAGCCAAAGACCGCAACCTGGCTGTGGTAAAACTCAAACCGGGTACCTTTACCATCGGCGCCATTGAAATCGCCGATTTCTTCGGCTCGCTGGAAGGCAACAGCATCGCCACCACCACATTGATCATTGATGACAACGCCATCGATTGCCAAATGCAGGCTGACAGCAACCGTATCCCCACCGCCCTGAAGTTCCAGCGTGGCAATGTGCGCGTGGACCTGAATGACCATCGGTGTCGGTTCGCCCTGCCAGGAAGTCAATACTGATGCATTTATTGTGGTGCACTTTACCGGTGACCCGCTGTTAATACCTGTTCCGAACGAGACCGGGTTTGGTGTCATCGATCGGGTGGAACTCGTCGGTGCTGACATGCTGGTCGAACAGATTATTGGTGTAGCGTCGGTGGCAGAGGGCGCCCTGTTTGGCGATTGCAATGAAACACTGCTTGGGACCTCGAAGGTAAACCGCAGTTCCTTATCCAATTTCTACTTTGCCGTCCTGACCAGCCTCAGAGGTGCTGGCCAAGGTAGACATCAACTTCAATGAATTTGCGGGTAACCTGGCCGATATTTATTCCGCAGAAGCCAACCAGTTGCTCACTGTTCAAAGCAATGATTTCTTCAAATTCAATGATTTCAATTTTGAACATGTCTCGGTATTTTCTGTCAACGGCTCCTCCGGGCCCAGCCAAAATCGTATCGTGGTGTACAACAATGACTTAGTGACCTCAATGAAGGCAGCAGCCTGGACTTGATCGCAGTGCAGATAGAAGCCTTCGAAGGCGTTGCGGTATCGGCATCAGTGAGCAACAACGATTTTTCGTTTGACTCGCCCGTGGGCATCGGTATCGATATTGAGGGCCTGGACGGCAGCAACATCGCGTCCAATAACTTCAGCGGTGAAGCAGGCTCGGCAATTATCGTGGATGATGGCGGAATCGGTACCACGGTCGTGAGCAACGACATGTTTGGCTTTTTTGCTGACGATGATGAGATCCTGCTCGGTGATGATTCAACCCGTACATTGCCGCCAATAATCCATTTTGCCTTTATCAATGACCAAGGCGTAACTAACGTGGTTATTTATCGAGTAAGCCGCTTAAAACAGTTATATAATTTTGATGCAGTCTGCACGCCGCGCCGATGCCGAGCAACGTTTCTGGGCCGGCAGCAACTCGGATTGTCCATTCCGCCGGGGAGAGACAGCGTTCAGTCAGAATCAGGCGAGCCGCGTTTTATAGCGTCCGGCAGCACGTTCACGCTGAGCCAGTCTGGTGTCTGCCGCGCATTAATTGGGACCGGTAAGCGAGGGAAGATTCGAGATCTCTGGAAAACTTATTTCAGGGTTCAGAAAACGCAGTTGATAAAGGGGTGGCTTTAGCGGAAATTGATCCGGCTCTTAACCCTGCTCGTGTCAGGGGGCCTGAAACTTAGCGCACCAGAACAAACAGTGTGCCGGAGTACAACAGGAGCAGGGTAAAGCTCTCGAGCTGATATTGGCGATACCTCTTTTTTTCTTTCTTAACAGGCCAAGTACGAGAACGGTATTTCATTAACAGTACGATTCCGACGAGCAACAACTGTCGTTCTCCAATCGCCTGGCATAGCGAACCTTCCCGATAGGCAATGTCTGCTGCTGCAAGGAACAGCATGTCAAAGCTGTTGCCGCCCAGAAACGTTTCCCACCGCAAGCGTGAGGGCTCCCAGCCGCACGGCTACCAGGGTTGTCACCAGTTCCGGGAGCGAGGTTGAACGCGGCGAAAACGCCCCCACCAGCGATTCGGACAGCCCGGTGCGCGCCACCAGTGCCATACCCGATGCCGCCACCACCCAGCCAGAGATAGCGACAACAAGCGCGCAAACCACAAACCAGGCCCAACAGGCGTGGAAAGACTCAGGTCAGCGTTCTGCACTGGCTCATCGCGTATTTGTCTCCGGTGTTTCCACCGGCGTCCATGTGGCAGTGTTCCGCGCTTTCGTGATTCATCCGGATTCCATAGAAACAAGCACACGATCGCAATGGACATTGGATGGACCTGGGAAACCGACAGCTCCCAAACCAATCGCAACAACCGGCAGTGACAGCAGCCCAATCAGCAGCGTCCTGACATCATATTGGAGGCGGACTGCGGCCGCATGCTCCAGGTTCGTTTTGCGATAGGTGATATCAGCGATTGCCAGAAAAGCAGCTCTGTGCCGCGATACCGCCTACGGCATTGCTCTGAACGCCAGTTCCGCGAAACCATTGGAGGCGGTAACCGTGGATGTCAGCAATCCGGGCAGCGACGTAGTCGCCCCCAGCAGCACTGCTCCGGTCATGGCCTCGCCCATGCCGGTTACATCCGCCAGCTCTAGTCTGCCGTGTCCGCCAGCCGCCAGCCGGCGAAAGAATAAAAAAGCAGCGCCGCAACCGCAAAGGCCGTCCAGATTATGGTCAAGGAAGTGCTTCTGAAAATACTTCCGTCATGTATCAGGCCCTGCATTAGGTTGCGGAGTACCGCGTCTGGCGGCCGCGGCATTGATCATGCAATGCCCATGCCACTTTAGCGCTGGTGCGTCAACGTTGGCAATCAGCCAGGCCAAGCCGATGATCAGCGCCCGAGGCCAGCGTAATGGGTAAGAACTGCAGCGCAAGTGCCCAAATTACCCATCCAGCCTATACGTGGAGCTCTGCAACTTTGCTGGCCTGATCTTGCACCAGAACCAACGGCATGTGAATTTGGCATCTTCTGTGGATTTATTTCCCCATCAACCACCAACAACGCCTGCCCAGGCGTGTTTTCACGGAGGTACAGGTGAATAGTTCGGATCAAACGTCAGTGCGAACGGGACGGTGAGCACAACCGCCCACCCTTATCGGAGTCCAAGGTGCAAGCCATGCACTGATCTGGCGGCCGAACAACGATTGCGTTAGCGTCGGCGAACTGTCGGGAACACCTGGCCGCGAAAGATTACAGCCGCTTTGCTGCAGTTTGCTGTGTCTTTCCGTTCCGCCACTGGCACTTTAATACCCTTCGCCTCACCACTGCCCATGGCCACCGTTGCTGTTTTCGGTCTGGGCTGATCACTTTCCGCGACGGGCTACTCACACTGCTCGGATACCTGCTGATGGTCTGTGCGCAAAGGCCCTTCGTCTTGAAATCCAGGCAGCTAAAAAAATGATCACCGCATTCTCTTACCTCCCGGCGAGCGTTGAGTCCAGCGGTAGCGGCGCCAATGAGGGCGAGGTCTGCCTTGCGCGTTTCCAGGGCTGTCTTAAAAACTTCATTCTCTGTATGCATATAGTTTATCGCCATAAATAAGCGCTCTAATCACTTTTGAAACCAAAAAAGAACGCCACCTCAGTGCGCAATTGTTGCGCACTGCCGTCTGCCGGTTTGCAAATCGCCCCTGGCCTCATGTCCTCAAAATTTGGGTAAGATGTCCGGGCCATCCGGCGAGCCCGTAGTGGGGCCCCGTTTCACGAACACTGTTCGGGAGGGAGCATTTTGCCGAATGATGGAATAAATTTGCCGCTGCGCCGTTTACAGGTCAAAGTTTGAAACT
>CAWIZY010000011.1:0-103984 GCA_963840725.1 uncultured Gammaproteobacteria bacterium
GCAATGTATTGCTAGAAATTGTTCGATCCGGTATCTCTTCGGCAGCGTGCCTCGCTGCCGAGTCCATTAGCTTCAGCCACCTTTCGTCTCCATCAATCTGATAGACCTGTGCGAATGCTTCGTAGATGTAGGGAGTAGAAGTTATCAGGGGCGTATTGGCAGCCATCACTCCAGTACGGGTAACCCAGTCAAAGGGGTATCCCCAACCGTGATACTGATATCCAGGACATCTTGTTTCTTCAAGAACCTTTAGAAAATGAGTGGCGCGGTCATAATACCCGGAGTGGCCAGTTACCTTCGATAGTTTTGCAAAACCCATAGCGTAATGTGCGTCGGCGATCGGGAAACGCTGTTTCTTCCAGAACAGTTTCCTTGCAGACGGTAAAAAGGCCTCAGAGAATATCATTGGTACAACAGCTACGGTGCCTATGTAGGGATTCGAATAGTAAAGTGATTTGGCTTTTCCGCCGATTGGGCCTGCGAAAAAGGTCTGGTGGTCAAAAGAGGTTTCGCCATAGCAATCCAGCCATGCAATGAATTTGGTCAGTGCAGACCGAACCGGGTCAGATGATTTACTCTCTCCAGCGAAATCGGTTGTCATCGGGCCGAAGGAGCCGCCATTCATGGCAAGTGACGATCTATCGGTAGTAGGTGGCATATTTGGGGGTCTCTTGAAAGCACAACAATCTGGAAATGTCATCTTGATTACCTGGTACTTCAAGTTTTGACATGATAACGCACTATAGAATCGGTCGATTTTCGCAGTGACTCTCAATGCATCTCCCGGTAAGAAGCTTATTGTAGGTCGCTCGTGTTATCTCACCGACCTCGTCCCAGGAGTATTTTTTGTTTCCAAACGCCATAATTTCCAACCGTGACTGGGGAAGATCTCGATATAAGTCGCTGTCAAAATAGCGCTGACATGTGTTCGCGAGGTCCTCGATGTCTCCAGCCTGAAATATCTCGCCGGATCTGCCTTCTATTATGTCGTTCCCAAAAGAACCCACTTTTGACGCTATTACAGGAAGCCCAAAACTATAGGCCAAAAATAAAACACCACTCTGAAATATCGCCCGGTATGGCAATAAGAGAACGTCGGCAGATTTAAAATAAAGCTCTACGTCTTCGTCAGGTATAAATCCAATTTTTCTAATGACCTGATTTTCCAGATGCAAGGCTGCGATACTTGACTCAATCTCCTGCCAGTAAGCTTCGTTATCATCTTCTATCTTTCCTGCGACAACTAGCCGGACTATAGTCCCCTGAGATCGTAATATATCCAGTGCCGAGATAGCGTACTCAAGCCCCTTATATCTGGAGATCCTCCCGAAAAAAAGAATGACCTTCTCGGTCGCGTCCAGTCCTAAAATGGACCTGGCGCGCTCCGGCGACATCGCTGTGTTCGGAAGAGTATTGTTGATACCAAATGGGATGACGCTGATCTTACTGCTATCGACGCCAAATTCTTCCGTTAACTGGGCTTGCATATTTTCGGTGTGAACAAAAATATGATCTATCAATGCATACATTATTTTTAGCGTTAATCGATTATAGAGCGTATCGTCGCCATCTCTTTTGCACTGATTTACATTATGGGCCGTAAAGGCTAGTTTCTTGCCCATTAGTTTGTAGTAAAAGTTGATTATAACCCTGTCCAGCAAGAAGAAACGGTTTGCCCAAAGGATGTGAAAGATTTTCGGCTGCCGTCTTGTGGCATAAACCATGAGGTTGCTATAGTATTTGGTGATTCGTACAACCTTGGCCCACCTGGTCGCTTCCTCGCCTGTACTGCCTCTGAGATTTAGAAAGTGAACATCAGTATTCTGCGTGAGTTCTTCGCAGATTAGCTCGTCGCTTCCAATTAAATCAATTAGACAACCCTGCGCAGTCAGAGCGGGGGCCAATCCAAGCACGTATGGCTTGTCTGATCCACCCGTTAGCAAGGAGATTCTCACGGTTTGCATACTGAAGTCAGCGTTGGTGATTCCACGATTACCTTCAAAAAATCGAATTTAGGTTAACGTTCTGACGCACACCCAAGCCGGAGCATGTCATTGTATGCCCAATAGCTCCCTGGAATTACTTATTGGAAGTGATGCTCTCTCTTCTTCTATTCCCTGGAAATCCTGCTCCTGGTCATAGAATATGATCTGACTACCCTGACGCTCAAACATGAAAGGTACATTGATAAAGTGTTTCAGTCTGTCACGCAGGTACTCTTGTCGTTCAGGCGGTACGAACAACAACATAAATCCCCCCCCGCCTGCGCCAAGAATTTTGCCTCCAAGGGCTCCGCCGAAATCGCCATTTCATACATTTCGTCAACATGAGAGTTAGAAACCTTGGTGCTGAATCCTCGCTTGATGCGCCAGGCCTGATCTATCAGTCTGCCGAATTCGGCAATGTCACGATCGCTGTGCAGTAACGCTATGCCTTCATTGACGAGATCGGACATAGCCGTCATCTGTTCCATTTTCTCGTTTGCGCCAAGTACATAGCTGCGAGCGACGTCTGATGCTGTTCGTTTTATCCCGGTGTAGAACAGCATTAGATTACCTTCCAATGCCCTGACGCGGTCAGCGGATATAGTGAGGGGCTTGACAGATATTACTCCGTTAGTTGCAAATACAATTTGATTCAATCCACCGAACGCCGCAGCGGTCTGGTCCTGGGAGCCAACTGTCTCCTTGAGTAATTCCTGTTCAATAAAAACGCTCTCTTCAGCCAAATGCTGCTTGCTGGGCATGGCGCCGCGCAAGCCGTAGAGCGCATGCAGCAGACCTACGGTGAACGAGGAACTGGACCCCATCCCCCCGCGTGCAGGAAGATCCGCGACGTGATGGATCTCGAGGCCTCGCTTCCAATTCATGTGTTTCAGTACGCCGCGTACCGCCGGGTGTGAAATTTCATCGATTGTTCGACAATTTTCGCTCTTGATGTAAGAAATCCGGAAGCTGTGGTCAAAAAATGGCGGGTAGTAGCGACATGCCAGATAACAATACTTGTCAATAGTGGTGGTCAATACGGTTCCACCGTGTTGCTTATACCACGCGGGATAGTCTGTACCCCCTCCAAAAAATGAGATCCTGAAGGGTGTTCTGCTAATAATCATTGGCTTGCCTCTTGAGTTCTTCTCCCGAATATCTGTCTCTCGACGAGGTCACAAAGAATGTGACCTACGGTTATGTGTGCTTCCTGGGTATGTTGTGTCACGTCACTGGGGACCGAGACAGTTACATCTGAGATTTCGGCGAGTCTCCCACGATTGCCTGCAAGTCCGATAGTGTGAGGGCCCATTCTTCTAGCGGTTTCTACAGCCGCGACTACATTCCCGGAGCTTCCTGATGTACTTATCGCCAGAAGTGTGTCTCCAGGGTCTCCCAGGGTTTCCACCTGTCTCGCAAAAACACCCTCTAACCCAAAATCATTTATGTACGCGGTCAGCAAAGATGAATCCGTGGTTAACGCCAATGCTCTCATTCCGGGCCTTGCGAACTCCTGTGTAAGTGAACTGACAAACCCCGCTGCAATATGCTGGCAATCCCCGGCGCTACCTCCGTTGCCACATAAGAGAAGTTTTCCGCCAGTGCGCAGGCACTCCGCGATTTTTTCAGCGGCAAGGACGATAGAGCCCAGGCAGTCTCCTAGCATCCTAATCTTCACGTCTGCACTACGCTCCAAGTGTCGCTTCGCTCGATTGGATAGCCATTCGTCATTTACAACCATACTTGTGGATTCCTTTTATATTGTCCGCCGAAGTTCACAAGATAGTGATTCAACACAGGTCTGGCGACGTTAGGAATTTGGCCAGAATCATCTGCATACAAGTGAATCTACCTCTCTTCACGTATCAATTGTCAAGTTTGTCGAAAAAAGTACTTGCTTCGATGTAAGACTCAGGCGTTCCGATATCAATAAACCGCTCCCGCTCAACATAACCAAAAAGTCCAGATTCGATCCATGCTGGAAAGATCTCTTGTTCTAACGAGACAGTGTGATTTTTCGGAAGCGCTGCGATTAGTTCTCGAGATAGTAGATATAGACCGCCGTTTACGATGCCCGGCCCGGCTGTAAGTTTTTTCTCAGTGAATGCTGTAATGCGTCCGTCGTCGGCCAGGTCAACGCGTCCAAACCTGCGAGTGTCCTCAACGCGATTGAGAAGTACGGTCCCACTAGCCTGGCTAAGCATGTGAAATTGAAAAAATTGCTCCAGGTCTGCGTTACAATAGGAATCCCCATTCATTACAAGTATTGTTTCACTTTTTAGCAGCGGTAGCGCCAGGCTCAGAGCACCGCCGGTGCCAAGAGGCCGACTTTCGCATGAGTATCGTACCCTCAGAGTTCTATAGTAATGTCCCAAGCCATTTTATCGTCTCGGCCAGGTACCCCGTAGATATCACAACATCTTTAAAGTCCCAGAGCACAAGTTGATCTAGGATATAGCTAAGGAATGGCTTACCTAAGACCTCGGCCATCGGTTTTGGCCTGTCACTCACGACTGATTGTAGGCGGGTGCCTCTCCGCCGGCGAGGATTAGTACATCAATGTTAGACATAGCGCTCTTAAAACGTGTCGCCAGTAGGACAACATGTCCTGCAAGGTATCGCGTAGCGGTATCTGTGGCGTCCACCCGGTCACCTGTTTGAACTTTTCACTACTACCGTAAATGATTGGCTCGTCAGTTGGCCGCAGCAATCAGCCTTCCTGCTTTACCGCTATTTCAAAGTCAACCAGTCTTGTAATATCTCTGTATGTCGCGTAAAGGAATCAGACGGAATCACCATCAAGTTGTAGGACTCGCCAATCGTGGCTTTGTTCAGGGCAAGATCAAATGCCACTATGACATCTCTGACGTCGGTGATCGCACGCTTCGCTTCCAGGTTTCCGACGCTCAGTTTGGCGCTTAGCTGACGATAGTCTTTCCAGGCTAACCAGTCTTTTGGTGAGGTCAGAACATACATCATTTACCTTTCCCGGGCCGGTGGTATTGAAGATTCTTATGGCGATAGACTTGACGCCGAAATTCTTGTGATATTGATAACCCAGCATCTCCTCAGCCACTTTTGACACACCGTAGGGATGCAGAGGTTGCAGGGTATGGTCTTCCTTCACCGGAACTTCATCTTCGTTCACGTAGCCGTATCCCGCGCTGCTGCATGCACTGAGAATAATGCAGTCTGATTTCTGCTTCTTCACACCTTCGAAGATGTTCATAGAGCCGATTACGTTCGTTTCGATAGTATTTTTTTGGGTCCTGCCATGAAACAGTCGGATAGCTTTGGGCTGCCAAATGAAACACTTTATCCGGTCTGAAATCAGCAAGCAGGCTATCCACTCGACGGTTATCCCGTATATCGCATTCAGCCATCCTTATGCCAGCGATGGTATGTCGTTGGACGTCAATGGGGTGAAAGAAGCTGAGCGAGAACGTCATCGCCGTTGTTTCTGAGTAATTCGACGAGATGAGGCCCCATAAAGCCTTCGTATCCTGTCACCCACACCTTTTTCTGCCATTTACCCCTCACACTACAATTGAAACGTGACTTGCTGAAGCCCAGTGCCGGCTGAAGTTTTGTAGAGCTGTCCCGACGCTGATCGATCCTGGTTGGATATGTAGAAAACGGTACGCTGGTATTTCACACCAGCTCGAAGTGTCCGCAACTATTCGTTCTATATGTTTAGCCTCTGATAGGCATTGTCGTCTGTGGCGATCTTCTGGCCTATTTGCGGCGCGATCATGCAGCCTGGCTGCGCTATTTCCAGTTCCCTGACGGAACGACGCCCGTCTGGTTTGGGACAGGGAAGGAAAGCCGGGTGATCACCAATTGATTATTCGCATTGTCTGATGCTCCCTTCATGCGTAAATAATTTGTGCATCCTCAGCTCTCCTTGTTGGTACTTTCGTGTCTACAGGGCACCGCTTATTGGGAGGTGGGCTTTGGATGGCGTTTTTTCTATTTGGGGATTCCAAAATTTGATCTTGCCGGGATACTGGACTATCTACAGCCAACTGCACGGCAATGCGGACCTGATCTGCTAACGAAGCAGAAGTCCATGCATGACCACGCAATAAAGTGTGCCAGAGAGACGCAATACGGATTCGCTAGTATGTCGAATTTGTTACCATTCCAATAACGGCGGATAGCCTCAGGTTTTATCGGCGAAGATCGGCTTTTCGTTCGTGGGTTTTACGAGTTTGTCTAATACCGCGCCGAGTATGGTGCCTGAATTGGACTAACTATCAAGAGCCTGTTACTGTAAAGCGTGGCTTGTAGATATACAGTTGTTTGGTATGTTCAGGCCTCCGTGGAACTCATGGCTAGCCAGCGTGACCTATAGGTTGGGTTAGTACCTGATAGGGCATCGAACAATGACATTTGACGAATAACTCCGATGAGTCGGTTCCCGCCATTTTCTGGCAGCGTCACCACTTCACCACAGGAAAGCATACCGATACGCCTCACGTACCAGGGCCTACTTGCCGGGGATGGTGGTATATTCTGTAAAAAGTTGGCCGCTGACTGGCATAATGCTGGGAGAGATGATTTTATGATATTGGAGTTCTGCTGATGGCGACAATTCTCATGGCGGCTTACACCAACTTACGGGCGATACCACGGTTAAGCGATAGGCAGAAGCGCTCGCTGATTGTGGGCACGAAATCGTCTTTTTGGCGCGCCGGCAATCAGGAGAGCCCAACCGTGAAGTTATAGCCAATGTCACCGTCATCAAGGTGATTGGCATGAAGCGCAAATGCAATTCATTTGCTGAGTACATGATGGATCATTCGATTCTTTTCTCATGCGGCAGCGTCGGCATTGAATCAGGCATCCTCTTTGGTAAAATCAGCTCATCCAGATATCAAGAACATGCCCGATTTCCTCGTGTTCGTGGTGTGTCCCTGCTACTATTAATGGGTGTCTGTTACACACCATATCCAATGACTGAATGCCCGGAACCTACACCTAGGAGTCCCAGTCGGGTGACTATCACCCGGTATTGCGGAGTCGCTCGCTGTGCAGGAGCGTTGGGCCGGGCAAGTTTGCCACCTCAGTGTTAACTGTTGAGGATCGCCTGAAGGATATTCTCTGGCGAGGCATCCCCGTGGAAAAATATTGGTGCTGATGAACCTGCTGGATGACAGAATATTCTGTCATCGTGAGAGCTTGCCAAGGTGGGCAGATGCGCCTTTCGTATTGGTCTACCATGGGACGCTTGCTCATCGCCTCGGACTCGACATAGCAATCAGAGCCATAGCAAAGTGCAGGGATGCTATTGCCAGTCCGGAGCTGCGGATCATCGGTGATGGCGAAGAACTCAAGCAGTCTGATTTCGCTGAGTCAAGAATGGGTGTCACGGATGTGGTCACTTTCACTGACGGCTTTGTTCCCGTGGAAGATACATCCCGAAGCTCATTGGAGATGCCGACGGTGGTCTGATACCTCTGCGAATCTGCAGGGGAACAGACATCATGTTGCCGACCAAGCTGCTCGAGTATGTATGTTTTGGTATACCGTGTATTGTCCCTAAAACGGGCACCATAACGCGTTATTTCGATGACGACATGGTGCAATATTTTGAGGCTGAAAACGTCTGAGTCGTTAGCAGAAGCCATTCTGCAGCTTTATAAGCACCCGGAAGAACGCAGGCAACTCGGCGCAAGCAAGCTACGGAAAAATTTGGCAACATCTACACCTGGAGTATGCACAAAAAGTTATACGGATCTCGTCGAACACCTTCTCCAAAACTCAACCAGGGCACCTCTGAATAATGGCAATCGCGTCAGCGGGAGCCCTGAAGCGTTCAGAGCAAGGCGCGTCGCGCAGGTAATGGTCCTAAACCCTTGGGAACGGTGCCTCATTGCGAATCTTGAAAGCCCTAAAGCCGAAAGCCGAAAGCCGAAAGCCGAAAACCAAAGCCAAAGCCTGAAAGCCTGAAAGCCTGAAAGCCTGAAAGCTGAAAGCCTGAAAGCCTGAAAGTGAAAGCCTGAAAGCCTGGGCGCATTGCCATTGTTCAGAGAGCCCTAGCAGGCCGTCGATTTTCGTTTTCGAGGCAGCCACTGGGTAGGCAAAAACAGGCGAAAATGAGGGAGTGTATAGTGAATATATTACCGATTGAGCCCGTTTTTAACGGTGGCAGTGGCCACGCAGTATAGAAAAATCAACAACCTGCTAGTGGGTCCGGCTGGGGTGGCAAAGGTGACGAGGAGAGGGCGGTCGGCCGGTGTCGAGTGCTATTCCCGCTCTGGGGATGGCGCCCAACACCCACAGATAGATCAAGCCTGCTTTTTCGACTCCGGTGTGTTTCCAGAGATTGCGGCTGTCAATGATGATCTCGACACCCGCCTGGTGCCAGCCCGTAAAATCGGATGCGCAAACTCCTCGTGGGCGGACCCAATATCACCCCGCGCGAACGCCTCGGTTCTCCCCGGCGTGAAACCCTCCGTCTGTAACTCCTCGTCTGTATAATGCGGGTCTTCGATGGTGACAATAGCACCGCGTTGCTGTAGTTCCTGTTGGTAAGAAAAGGAGGGCTAAAGGTTGCGATTTTTACACCCGGCCGGAACCCAAGCCCCAACAGATGTATTTTCTGTCCTGGCGAGCGACCCCCAGAGCGCCGAAATCCGATCAATCTGTCTGGTGGGTTGTTGGTCATTGATTTCCATGCGTACTTGATATGTGTTGGGTAACACCAAGGCGCCGTGATTCCGGCGAGTGACGTGAATATGGATATACTGGCGTGCAGTGCCCCCCAACGCCGATTCCGGGGAGTACAGCAGGTTTGCTTCTCCATCGGTATTGGCCGCAGCGCGCACGCGTTCAAACTGAACATTGGCCACTTCACAGAATGCGGCCAGTTCATTGGCCAGGGCAATATTGACATCGCGATAGAACATTCCCAAAAGTTTGTCGTTTCCGCCGCCTCGGTGGTTCCAACATCATCCACGGGTGCCCGCAGATAGCGGGGAATAAAGAGCCGTGGCCTTTTCCCTTGAGAGTTCATCCAGTCCGCCGATCACTTTTTCGGTCGTCTCCAGTCGCGAGAGCACGTGATTGGCTTTCACTCGTTCGGGGCTATAGGCTACAGAAATCTGCCAGCAACAAGACCACGATGCTCTTCCGAAGCAGGGGCATGAATACGCGCTGAGTTCCGCGACAGTGATCGTCGTTTCATAGATCACCAGGGCGCCCTGGTTAATACCTTTGCCCACATCTATGGAAGCCCGCTCGAGCACGAAAATCAATGTCGCGACTGGTCGTTAGGTGGGCGGGGACCATTACTATAATAGCGTCTGAATCAACAAGCAGCCTTGCTGGTGTTTGTCGTGGCGCGAAGGGCCGTCTGGCGCGGTGGACTTCAACAAGTAATTTGGCCAGTCCCGGTTCCTCATAGGGCAAAGACCGTCATTTACTGTCGCTACCAGCACGGCGTTGATGTCGGCCACCTGCAACAGCGGGCGATTCTTTCGCCAAAATGGAAGTGAGGGGAATCCCCATGTGGCCACCGCCCACAACCGTAATTTTCATTCCGAGTGTCGCCTCATTGTTGCGAGAACCGAAGAGCCGTGCCGAACATGCCCCCGTGCTATTTATGCCCGGACCGGGATGTGGATGACCCCCTGAACTTCCTGCGTGCGACAGTTTCTAGGCGATTTTGATTTCTTCGACCAGGGCGTGACACCCCGTGCTACCTGATCTTTAGTCAGTTCAGGAAACATGGGTAGTGACAGCAGTTCTGCCTGCTGGCGGCTTCCGTTATTGGTAGATCACCCTCCACATAACCTAAATCGCTGTAGGCAGGTTGCAAGTGCACTGAAACCGGGTAGTGAATGCCGGTCTGGACGCCTCGCGCGAGGAGCGCAGCCTGTACAGCATCTCTTTGTGGTACACGTATTGGATATACGTGGTGTACGGGCCCGGTAGCGTCGTCAACTCTTCCTGGGCAACTGTATGCCAGTGTCTTCGAGCAGTTCAATAGTAGCGATTTGCCAGCTGGCGCCTTGACTCAGTCCAGTTGTCCAGGTACGGCAGTTTGACCCGCAAAATTGCTCCCTGAAGCCCCTCCATGCGATAGTTGTAGCCCTTGAGGGTGTGATGATACTTACGTTCCTGCCCCCAATCCCGAAGCATGCGTATTTTGTCTGCATAATCCGGGTTGTTGGTGACCACCATCCCCGCTTCACCACAGGCACCGAGGTTTTTACCCGGGTAGAAGCTGAAGCAACCCATGTCGCCAATAGACCCCACGCGACGTCCCTTGTACTCTGCACCGTGCGCTTGGGCGGCGTCTTCGATAACCACGAGTTCATGCCGCTGAGCAATTTCGAGTATGGGATCGAGATCCGCAGGTTGACCATGCAGGTGTACCGGCAATATGGCCTTGGTCTTGTTGGTGATGGCCCCTTCCACCAGATCGGTATTCATGTTTAGTGTGGCTGGGTCGACATCCACGAATACCGCGCGTGCTCCCGTATAGTCGATTGCGGCAACCGTAGCGACGAAAGTGCTGGCTATGGTGATCACCTCATCACCTGGCCCGACACCGGCCGCCAATAGAGCGAGATGCAAGGCGCTGGTGCCGGAATTGACGCCGATACCGAACTCCCCGCCGCTGTACAGGGCAAACTCATTTTCGAAGGCTGCAACCTCGTCACCCAGTATCCATTGAGTACTGGACAACGTGCTGCTGACTGCTGCAAGCACTTCGTCCTGAATACTCTCGTATTGCGCCTTCAAGTCTAAGAATGGAATCATGCGACTTTCATTGTCCTCCCGTTCCAGCCCAAGGTGACAGGTCTTCCCCGTTCATCCAGTGAGCGCGTGGCTGCCTCAAGCACACGTATCACTCGCGACCCAGCCTGGCCGTTGCTGGGTGACACCTCCCCTTCAGTTACGCAGCGCACAAATTGCTCGGCCTCGACCTGCAGGGCTTCCCTGATGTCCAGTTGCGGTGCCAGCATATCGCCACTTCTATAGGCTATGCGTTGCTCGTAGCTTTCCTCAAGTCCTTGGTCCAGAGTTATGCCCTTGTCGTAAATCTTGAGCTTTTCACTGGGCTCGCAATCGTCATACACGACCATCTTGCGACTCCCGCCCAGCAGGGTTCGGCGAAGTTTGACCGGAGACAACCAGTTGACGTGCAGGTGAGCGATGCAGTCGTTCTCGAAAAACACTGTGAGATAAGCAATATTTGCCGGCTTTCCCTCAACGTGGCTAACGCCGGAAGCCGATACCGCGGTGATTTTCGATGGAAGAACGTAATCCATGATCGCAAGATCATGCACCGCCAGGTCCCACATCACATTGACGTCAGATTGGAACAGCCCGAGGTTCACCCTTACAGAGTCATAGTAATAGATGTCGCCGATTTCCCCAGAGGTCACCAGTTCGTGCATCTTGCGGACAGCGCCCGTGTAGATAAACGTATGGTCAACGTGTAACACCAGACCGCGGCTGTCTGCCTCCTCAATGAGGTGGTCAGCTTGTTCTGTGCTCTCAGCAAGCGGCTTTTCGACGAATACATGCTTGCCGGCGCGAAGGGCCTGCAGTGCCAACTGGTAGTGGGTGGATACTGGCGTGGCTATGGCCACGGCGTCAATCTCCGGGTCTGACATCAGGTCTTTGAGATCAGTTGTAACGTTTATCGAGGGGTGCAGTTGCTTTACCCGATCCAGAAGCTCCTCATTAAGGTCGGCCACGGTCTTAACCTTAGCGCCAGGGACGCTGGAAAAGTTGCGAACCAGATTCGGTCCCCAGTAGCCATAACCGATAATCCCCATATTGAGCATTGAAAATCCTCCGTGAGGTGTGTTGTGAGTAAATTTATTTTATATACCCTAGTAACCGATTTGTCGGCCTCAATATTGTCGCAGCAATATCCATGCCAGAGTGCGGTGGTGGATCCTTGACACTGTTTGAGCATGCGGTTTATCACATTTTTTTGGCGTCTGAAATGGACGGTGGCTGCCTGGCGCACGAAGGATAGTCAGTGCTAACAGGACCTGCCAGCCTGCGCTGTGAGGCGGTGCCTGATTGACGCGTCGATAATGTCACGAGGAAAGCACCAAGGTGAGGAAAGGCCCGTGGCTTGCTTGAGTGTGTAAAGGTTTATGGTCACTTGTGCAATTTGAACGGTTTTCGAAGAAGCAAGGATCTGTGCGAGGTCGGACTGGCGTCTTTCGCCCAGGCGTCGATCGGTAGTTTTGTTGATCAGTTGAATTGAGTGGCGCGTGCGTGCCTGGGGGGCACACATTGCTTGTGTTACGAAAAATCGGTCTCTGGTTTCGGTCTGTTCCCAGATCAAATTTAGTGTGACCTGGTTCGGCATTTTTTCGCCTTAAAGCGTGTCAGTAAAACTTACACGCGGCAATGTCGGCGTCCTGAACAAGCGCAACTGCTAGGCTAGGTGGGTGGATACCAGAGAATTGGATGGATGCCAGCGGATTTAACTCGAGATCGTGCGCTGAGGCATTACAAGCCCGACAGACCGCCCGTAAAGGCGCAATCGGGCTCCACTTCGAGTTTAGCTTAGCAGGGGCTTTAAGAGTTTGGTTTCAGTTTTTGGATCTATCGCAGGCAATCTGTTGACGTCCGGTCCGGTGCAGTCACGTTCGACAGCATACTTGCGGCACGATACTTGCAGGACTCTTGTTGTTAGTACCGAGGCGGCGCACCGGTACGGAGGTGTTTTGCTGCGGATTGACTCAAACGGCCACGGATTCCAGCTGCTCGTCGGTTGAAATTGATTCAAGAGTTACTAGCGGCGTGGTCGATATGGCCTGGCGTAGGTTCTGACCTAATCAGGCGGAGTATAAGTAGTGGGACAGACAGAGAATGAAGCTTTGAAATATGTTGCTCCTGACGAGCATGTCGGCGGGAGGGGGTGGTCTGAAAACGGCAGAGCCCACGACAGCCCACTTTTTCAAGTGCTGCCAAAGGCCTTTTTCCTGGAGCAGTTGCGGCGTGAAAGATTGCGTAGTGACCGCTCCGGCGCCGCTCTTTCGCTGATTATTGTTGCGTTGAAGCATGATTTCAAGTCGGGGTGCAGGAGAACACAGGAGTTGCTTGGTTTACTGCGGGACAATCTCCGTGAGGTAGACAGTGCAGGCCTTCTGGGACCGACCAGCATAGCGGTGATGCTGCCGGATACCAATAGTGCCGGCGTTCAAATCGTTGCAGAAAAATTCAACGCAGGTGCCGACAGTTCCATTGAGTCTGTTGCGACCGCCACCTACCCCGACGCACTTTTCGAAAGCTTGCAGGGAGGGGGCAGGGCAGCTGATAGCCTGGATCCTACGCTGTTTCTGAACGCGCCGAGACCGCGGCCGGTGCAGTCGGTTGTAAAGCGGGCCATTGATGTACTGGGCGCGATTGTTGGCCTGGTACTGTTCTCGCCCCTGATGCTCCTCACTTGGCTTGCGATCAAGTTGACCTCTCCGGGGGCTGCTATTTTCCAGCAGACCCGGCTGGGAAAGGACCTCAAACCCTTCACTTTTTACAAATTCAGGTCAATGCATATAGATTCCGATGACGGAGTCCATCGCCTGTATCTGGAGAAACTAATTAAAGGCGATACCGATGAGGTAGACAGGGACGCTTCCGGAAAGGCCTTCTACAAGATCAAGGCGGACTCGCGAGTGACCAGGGTTGGTCGAATCATCCGCAAAACCAGCATTGATGAACTACCGCAGTTCTTCAATGTATTGAAGGGTGATATGAGCCTGGTCGGGCCGAGGCCGCCGATTCCGTATGAGGCGCAGAATTATCGTTCCTGGCACCTTCGCAGAATCCTGGAGGTCAAGCCAGGGCTTACTGGTCCGTGGCAGGTAGGTGGGCGCAGCGAAACGACTTTTGACGAAATGGTCAGGATGGATTTGCGTTACAGCAACGAATGGTCGGTGCCCATGGACATAGTACTGCTTTTCAAGACGATCAGGGTTGTGCTGGAAGGGCGGGGTGCGGCCTGAAGGTGCTCGGTCCGTGTCACGTATTATAAGAGTGAGTGTGAGATGATAGGCGAAGACGTGGTGCTCGGAGTTGGCGTGCAGATACCGCATCCTGACTTGGTAAACCTTTACGGTTGCACGGTGAAAGATGGGTGTAAAATTGGCACCTTTGTGGAGATCCAGAAGGGTGCCACCATCGGTGCGAGTTGCAAGATCTCTAGCCACACGTTCATTTGTGAGGGTGTGGAGGTTGGCGAAGGGGTTTTCGTCGGGCATGGGGTTATGTTCACCAACGACCTGCGCCCGAGGGCAGTGAACCTCGATGGCAGCTTGCAGTCCGAAGCAGACTGGGAGGTCCTGCAAACGACCGTGGAGGATCAGGTCTCGATTGGCAGTAATGCCACTA
This sequence comes from uncultured Gammaproteobacteria bacterium, assembly GCA_963840725.1. GTDB lineage: Bacteria > Pseudomonadota > Gammaproteobacteria > Pseudomonadales > Halieaceae > CAVWDU01. The sequence continues at coordinate 14,352 of CAWIZY010000011.1, forward strand.
TTTTGTGTGGTATTACTATTGGCAGGTCAGCCATGGTGGGGGCTGGTGCGGTGGTTACCCGTGATGTTCCGGCCTACGCAATCGTCGCTGGAGTGCCGGCCAGAGTGCTGGGGGATGTGCGCGACTCGTGAGCAACCGGTTTTTTGGCAGTCACACGGGGCTCGGGAGAGCGAAGTCTTTTCAGTGATTGGCAGAGGAAGTGATTCAAATGCCTAAAATCAGGCCAGTTAAACACCGATTGCGGAGTGAACGCATTGCTATCTAACCAACCCTTGATAGAACAAGGCCTGGCGATTCTGAGGCGCCGGTGGTGGTATTTCCTGCTTCCTTTCCTGGTGTCAGCAGTGGTTGCTACAGGCGTAGTGCTTGCGTTGCCAAAGACCTATATATCAACCGGCAAAATTGGTGTTGAGTCGCAGCAAATTCCCGAGGACTTCGTGCGCTCCACCATTACCACGCTGGCGGGAGAACGGGTGGGTATGATGCAGGCGCGGGTTATGACACCCAGCCGGATGGAGGACATTGTTGAGCGGCTGGGGCTTTATTCAGAGGATTGGGGCAGCGTGGCAATGTCCAGTCTTGCCGAGAAGCTGGAATACGATACGGTTATTGAGGTGATCTCTGATCCTTACGCCAGTCGCTTGGGCGCTATCGCCTTTACGGTGGCTTTCGACACGCCGATCCCGAGACGGCACAAGCCGTGGCCGCCGAACTCGTCAAACTTTTTCTTGAGGAGAATGTGATTAGCCGCACCGAGCGTGCAGCTGAGACAACTGAGTTTCTCGCCGGGAAGCCGACAAACTCGGTGAGCAGGCCAGGCTGATTGATCAACAGATAGCGGAGTTCAAACGGGCGCACCGCAATGCCCTGCCGGAGCATTTGGGGCTCAAGACCAGCATGATGACCAGAGCGGAGTCGGATTTGCGTGATGTCATGATGGAGATATCCTCACTCCAGCAGGAGCGCCGGTTCCTGGATACGCAATCTGCTACGTCAAGAATAGTCTCAACTGAAGAAACACCGACAGTAGTTTCATCGCCGGCAGAAAAGTTGATTCGGTTGAAGGCCGAACTGGCAGAGAAATCTGTAAGGTATTCTTCCGAGCACTGGGACATCAGATCACTGAAGGCGGAAATCGCAGCACTGGAGGAGCAGATTTCGATCCGGAACTCAATGCCAGAGGGCAGCGGTCAGGGTGGCTCTACTTATCCCCAATCAGAGACAGACTCTCATTACCGCACTATCACGACCCGGTTGAACTTGCTGCGCGATCGGGAAAAAAACCTGCGCGGTGATATCGAAAAATTGCAGGCGGAAATCCAGGAAATGCCGCTGGTAGAAATAGAACTTCGACGGCTTACGGATCAGTATAACGTGCTGATGGAAGAGTACGGCGAGATCAGAGCTAAGAGACATGATGCTGCGCTGGCTCAAAGCCTTGAGCAGGATCAGAAAGCCGAGCGGTTCACCTTGTTGGAGCCACCAGAAGTTCCGCTGGAACCGACACGATCCACCCTGAAGCTTCTTGTGCTGGCACTATTGCTTTCACTGGGCGGTGGCGCGGGAGTCGCGTACCTGGCGGAAATGATGGACGACCGTATCTACGGCCAGAGTGTGCTCGCTTCCCTGGTCGGCCAGGAGCCATTGGCGGTGATTCCCCGCCTGCACGGGTTGCCAAGCGTCTGAACCGGCGGTGATTGTGGGTTAGCATATGTACCCTATAGCTGCGATTCAGATGTGTGCAACATCAATCACCTCTGCATCGGGCGAGGCGTGCTGGCAGCCGCAGAGTGTGCGCAATCGATAACAGTGCAGGTTAGCTTGAAGAAACAGCATTTGACGACTGAAGGGCGCTGATGCGCTTCGGAGCAATCGATCTTGGCCCTGCTGTCAGCAGGTAGAGGTAATACAGAGAATGAGCAAATCAACCAGGCCGTCGATCATAGAAAAAGCGCTGTACGGCCGAGAAGCACGCAGTAAGCCGGGCGAGCCGGAGGAAAGGTCCCGGGCTCGCGGGCCAAGACCCGGTAAGTCCGGTGGGCGTTTTTATGAAGAGACTGAGTCTGGTTTTGAGGTACTTGAGTCCGGCGTTGAAGAAGCTGAGACCAGCGCCGAGTCTCGTGGGGACGGATTCAGCGACACCGATCCTGCCCACGAAATCAAGCGATGGGACGATGCCGCCGAGTCAATGTTCCGGCGAGATTATATCTTCGCGGGTAAAGCAGGCGATGGCGCCTCCGATCAATTCGACATGCTTCGCACCAAGATTCTTCGCGAGATGCGTGAAAAAGGATGGCGCACCCTCGGGATAACCTCTCCGATGCCGCGCAGCGGAAAGACAACTATTTCCATCAATCTATCTATCAGTATCGCCAAGGGTATACACAAGGACATTGTACTGGTTGATCTCGACCTGAGAAATCCCACCATTGCAAACTACCTTGGTATCGATGCCTCACCCGACCTCTCGGACTTCCTGGATGGCAATATTAACTTCCGGGAACCCTTCGTTAATCCGGGTATACCCCGCTTACTGATTCTGCCCAATAAAACCGCCCATGATAACTCCTCGGAAATGCTGACATCACGAGCCGCGGTCGGTCTCGCCAAAAGGCTAAGGGCGATGGACGACGTGCAGCTTGTGGTCTATGACTTGCCGCCTGCGCTTCCGACCGATGACACCCTGGCCTTCATGCCCCAGATTGATTGCCTGCTTATCGTGGTGGCCGACGGCTTTACCACCAGGCGGGAGTTGGAGGCGACCCAGAAACTACTTAAGAATTACAATGTGTTGGGATATGTTCTTAATCAGCTTTACTAGTGTCCTGTCCGGTTAATTCGCACAATTTCAGAGCCTACAGAAAGCGTCACAGTAAGGCGCGTTCCGTAGAGAATACTGGTTGTATTTTCAAGGGACGCAACGCAGCAGTGACGCTTTCTGTGGGCTCCCGTCGGGCGCGCCAGCCAAGGGTTCTGGCCGCGTTGCACCTCTTGGTAAGGACTGGCAGGCTGTTGATATTCGTTTTCGAGGCAGCCACTGGTAGGCAAAAACAGGCGAAATAAGGGAGTGTACAGTGAGTACATGACCGATTTGAGCCTGTTTTTAACGCGGTAGTGGCCACGCAGATAGAAAATCAACAACACTAGTCTTTCTTTGCTCAAAGGGAGCGAGGCGCTGCCTGGATCAGATTTTAATTCGAGCACTGACAAGAAGTTTTATGAACAAGAACCCGATTGTCACGCCTGCGGTGTTGGCAAGCAGATCGTGAGCTGACAGTGACCGCCCGGGTACAGTGAGTTGCAATAGTTCCAGCAAGCAGCCATAACTGACGATACCAGCGCAGATTAAAAGATAATTCTCGCTACTACTGGAGGCCCGAAAACCGAGTACGGCGAAAATAAAATAGGCCGCAAGATGTGAGTGCCCATTGTCGTCTCCGACGCCTCCTGCATCTAATGGTAATAGGGACAAACATCCAATAAGTGCCGCGTAGCAAAGTAGGATCGCAGTGTTGAGTTTTTTTTTCATTGATGTCGCGAACAGCCCATGCAAGTGATAATTCTATCAGGCCACCCTCTTAGTTACTAACTGAGACATCGTCCGATTGCGGAACCACTGGCTGCGGGAATTAGGATTTCGTTCGATCCCTGGCGATATCAAATGCCGCGAACCTTACTGGGTGTAAACTATTGTGGGAGGGGGGGGGAGGCCACGCGGGCAAGGGGCAAAGCCTTAACTCAAGTGCCATTGCCATCTCAAACGCGACGCACTGCGGCGTTACTTCAAACGCCAGCCAAAGACCAAGGAAACGCCGTCGATATCATTCCCGACATTCACCTGGGCGCCGAGCGTGAAATCTTGGAAGAAGCGATTGCGCTTCGGTACGTCAATGCCGACGGCGTAACCCAGTTCATAGAAATGGGTGAAACCCAGCACCTGGCGGGTCGGGCCGTTGAACGCAGTGGCTCCCAGGTGAGCGACGCCAAACAGGGGTAGTTCGAAAACCGATAGTCGCAGGGGGTGTTCCAGATCTGCCTTCAAGGCCAGGGTGCCTGTGTCGGCACCGAACGAGGGCAGATCTCTCGATTCCGAGTAGCTGGCAACGTGGCTAAAGGTGTAGCGACCGACAAGCCGCCGCCGGTAATCTAGCCCCCCATTCAGGCTGGCGATCCGGGCATTGGTGTCCCAGTTGGAAAAGCGGTAGGAGCCGGGTCTGTGCCCCCGGGCGGTACCGGGCCTGGAGTTGCGCGAATGGCGCCGGGACACTCAATGTGCCACGCCGATTCCTTTAACTGTGAGCGTCAGGCTGGTGACATTTATTCTGTCGCCCTCCTGCGTCTCGATCTGGCACCACAGAGGGCAGGCATCAAGCAACGTCCAGGAGCGGACCCGGCTGCGCTGGCCGGTAGCGAGGGTCTGGATTACCTCGAGGCGCCGGCCAGTGCAAGCCTTGTCGAAGCGCTGCGGACCCGCCTGGAGGGTGCCATCTGCGGTAAGCTCCGGCGACCACATTTCGAGTAAGGCCGAACTCACCCACCCCTGCTCCAGGGTCACAGTGCCTGGTCCGTCACGCGCCTGGGACAGGCTTATTAAAAACGCCGTGCTGCTGGCCATCCATCTCGAGGGAGAGCGATGGCTGTGCCAAACTGGCTGAGACGTTTGCTAACACGAGGGCGAGCGCTGTGAGGAGGGGTCTAAGCCAGCGTGCGGGGTTGCCGTGGCTGACCGCCTGGTCTCGCTGGGAAGATTGGAGAAACCTGATGCAGTAATGAAAAAGACGGGGCCCGGGGCCCCGTCTTTCATGCTCGTCATACATTGGATCCAAAGTCTCACTGGATCACTTCGGGCTGCCTCTACTTGCCTTTGCCCTTGCCATTGTCGTAGTTGCCACCACAGCCCAACTGGTGCTCGCTGACAAAGGTCGCCCAGTTCGCGAACACGTTCTCGCTGGCGCGCGCGTACTCACCGACGTACCAGAAGCGGCCGCCAGCGGGATCGACTGCCATTCCGGAGTAGTCACCCCAACGGTTCGGCGCGGCCGGGTTCTGGAACGAGCGGTAGGGCTCAGTGCCGTTGACCGTGACAAACTCATTGCGAACCTCACCGTAGCGGTCATTGAACTTGCGGCCGGTGACGGCGACAGACGGGAAGATATCAGGTCCGCTGATGCTGTAGCCGATGGCCATGTTGCCGCAGGCATCCACATCCAGAGACGGGAACCAGCGGCTGTTGCCGTCTTCCGCCGAGATCACGCCAGCATTGAGCACACCGTCGGTGCTGGATCCGGGCGTGACGGCCGTGGGATCGATTTGCGCCCAGCGCACACAGTTAACGACACCGGTTCCGGGGTCACAGGAGATGGTCTGCGCCGTCCACAGCTTGCCGTCGCGGTACTTGGTCTCCTGTCCGCGCCAGTCGTTGCCGGCCAGTGTAACATTCGAGCCCTTCTGGGCTACCGGAACCGGGAAGCAGGAACCGCCGTCACAGGCGACACCTGAAGCGGTGGCCAGGTCGACGTCGCCGAGTAGCGTGAACTCATCGGCACCGAAGGGGTCATTCCAGGCCCAAACGGAGTGGGTACTGCCGTCGAATACCTCGGTCATGATGTAGTCGGGGCCCTCTGTGGGGTAGGTGCCCCGGCTGACGCCGTGGAGTTGCGCGGGTTGGGGCGTGCTGTTGAAGTTCGGCACCAGTCGCTGTATTACCCGGAGCGGGTCGCCGGACATCAGGTCGTCCTTGTTGACCGCAAACACACGTCCACCCACGAAGCCTGCACCGAACTGGTTGGAGCCGACGTAGACGGCGTCCACACCCACACCCATATGCGGGAAGTCGAAGAACTCGCCGTTAATGTCAGCCGGGAATGCGAAGCGGTTCCAGTTACCCAGCGGGTCACCATCGGTAGTCATCGCGATGCAGTAGTCCGTGCCATTGCCATCCGCGCCGAGAATGAACTGGCCGGTGGACTCGTCGAATACCACGTCGGGGTCGAAGGGCCCGCCCGGGTCGCAGGCCGGATCGACGCCGGCAAAGAACGCACTGAACGGGGTCGGAGGCAGGAGCGTGTTGCCGCTCTTGTCATAGATGGCGAAGCTCACATTCACCACCACGATCACGTGGTCAGGACCAACGGCAATGTCGGGATCCGGCGGCACGGTGGCCGAGAACGGTACCGGGTCATTACAGCAGTTTTCAGCGCCGATGGCATCGAAGCTGGATTTGATCTTGGCCCCGCTGTTTCCGCGCGAACCCAGCCGCAATTTCTGCATGCCTTTGTTAGGTGCATTTTTTTGTGCGTTGGCAATCGCTGCGGCCACAGCGGCATCCGACATGGGTGACTCGATCTGCGCCCCGCCTGCCACGCGAACGGTGTCATCTGTGGCGGGAACGCTTGTGACCGTGGCCGGGTCGGGGAGGTTGGCCATCACAACACGGGAGGCGGCGCTGCCGGCATAAAGTGTTTGATCACCAGAAACCCTGATGGGTCGGTCAGGGTCGAGCTGCATGCGTTTAATGACTTCCGGCGGAGCGGTCATGGCCGGCCGCAGCCCGGTTTGTTCCGCGACCCGGTCGCTGACTGTCTGGTTCTGTTGCAGGCTGGTGACTGCAACCACCGCGCCCGTTGCCACCAGCGCGGTGCCGGCGATCAGTTTGGTTCGTGTTTTCATGAGTTCCCCTGGGATAGGTGTGAGGTACCTCAACGAGTCTAGCCCTGATTTCTGTATTTGCAAACCAGTTGCAACGGCGTGTTTCAATTAGTTCGCTGACCCTGTTCGCAGGTACAAGCTGACCCTGTTCGCAGGTACAAGCTGACCTGTTCGCAAGTACAAGCTGGCCCAGTTCGCCCGCACAGCACGGGAGGTTTCATCTCTATGCCGCATCAGAATATGGATATCACCGGATGTCTGATCGACCCAGCGCATTGCCGACCAGACCAGCCGCTGTATGGGCCAGCGCACACCCGAAGGATGCAGGGATGGACAGTGGGTGGCTGGGTAGCTCACCTGGGTCGTCTACGACGCCCAGCCCAGCCTCGGCTTACGAATTGTTTGCCAGCACACGAAAAACGCTGCGGGAACAGGAATACACTATTGATTTTTAGCGTCACCTGAATGGATGCGGCAAGCACTTCGTCCGCGAACTCATAAAACTGAACAACCATCCGCTGGCCAAGGGCGAACAATGGTCGCGGAACTCCGTGCATTATCTGCTGGCTCGCAAAGCCACACCGGCAGGTCTGTCGTATGTGAGCGCCGCTGCCTACAGGCACCCCGATGGCTATGCAAAGCTACGCCGGGTAGAAGTGGCGACCACGGACATGGAATTCAACCTCAGCTCGGTGACCGGCGAGTCCCTGGCGGACGAGTTGGAAGCGAGCGGCAGGGTAGCGGTTTATGGGATTTATTGTGACACGGACAGCGCTGACTTGAAGCCCGAATCGGATCAAACATTGGGTGAAATCGCCACCATGCTCAACCGCCGTCCAGACATCATGCTTTATGTGGACGGCCATACCGACGCCGAAGGCGAGAACAGCTACAACCAGGCGCTGTCGGCGCGTCGCGCGCTAAACTCGCACTCTATCGACCGGCGCTTGACCCCGAGGGCAACAACCCATCACAGCTTGCAGCGCTGCGGTTATTCGACGTGGTTCAGGACGCTGTACTTCAGGAAAAAGTTCGCCTCGCCGTAATCGGGATAAAGGGCCTTCATCTCGCTCATAGCCTGCTCACGGGAGGATGCCGATTTCGTCACGCGCAGGAAGTCGTCTATGTAGCGAACCATGTCGTCGAACAGGCCCATGTCTGTGACTTCACCATGCCCGGGGTAGATCACGGGGTTACGCCCGGCGTACTCGGCTTTGATTCTCAGGAGCTCGATACGCCAGTTAGCGATGTCCTCGCGGCTGATATCGTCTCCCAACCACAGGTGCACCCGGTTGTAGCCGAAGTCGGAAAGGAACAGTGCATTCAGGGCTGAACTATACACGGTGGCAATATTGTCCGCTTCCATGGGCAGGTAGTCCGTGGTGAGTTCCAGGGTTCCTCCGCCCCTCATCTGCAGTTGTTTGGATGAGAGCACCTCGATACTGTTCTCGTAATCGAAGCCAGCGGGGTTGATCTCTGAGCGGGGTTTGAGCCCGGGGTCGAGAGCGGGCTCCGCGCCCGTTTCACCCCCGGAATCCATATAGAGGGCATAGGCCTTTATATCGCGCTTGATCGCCTCGTTCGCCACCACGATTTTCGCGTCCGGGAACGCCTCCTGGAAAACGCGCATACCGGTGAAGTGATCGGTGTGGCCGTGTGTAATGAAAATCTGCTCCAGCGGCAGACCCATATCCCGAATCTGCTCGATCAGTTTTTTTGCCTCTCGCGGCTTGCGCTGTACGTCGATGACCGTCAGTGATTTACCATTTGAGACGACAAAGGAATTGACTGTGGCGAAGTTACCGCGAAACATTGTGACTGTGAGCGGCGTGGAATCGCTCTCGCCCCGCTGGTACACGATCTTGCCGCCAACCGCGGTGATATCGACCACAGTCTGGTGTAGATCCCGGGCCGGAGTCGTCCATGGGTTGCGATCCAGCACCACGAAATCGGCGAGGTAACCCGGCAGCAGTGTTCCCAACTCATCGGCGCGTCCCATGTGTCGCGCGGCGTTGATCGTGAAACCGGTGAGGGCCTCGTCCAGTGTCACCGCCTGGCCTTTTCCATAGAAGTCCTTCTCGCTACCGCCGGGACGCTCTCTCGTGATCATAGTCTCGACGGCGATCCAGGGATTGACCGATGGAACCACCGCCCAGTCTGAGCCAAACACCACCAGCGCTCCGGCATCGAACGCGTCACGGATTGGCCAGGCTCTCGCTATACGCGGCTCACCAACAGCCGCCGTGATGCTGTCGTTGATAGCAGTTGGCGTCCAGAGATAGGGCGACATTTCCAGTGTTGCCCCGATACCGCGGGCGCGCTTCAGATCCTCCACGGCTGCAAAACTGACGTGACCCACGTCATGCAGCGGCCCATAGAAACCGTTTTCCTCGCGTGCATACTCAATGGCGTCGAGTGCCGAGCGGACCGCCGCGTCACCGGCGGCATGAAACTTGACGGTGAGGCCCAATCTGTCGAACCGCGCTACCGAGCGATTGAGCTCGTCCTGCGGGACGAGGGCGATGCCCCGGTCTTCAGCAGTGGGGTCTCGGCCTGCCACCTTGTCGACATAGGGCTCCAGCATGGCCGCCGTGTGACTGTCAGTCGGTACACCGTCGAGAAAAATCTTTATGCAGTCGACGCTGAGATTGGGGGCGATCCAGGAATGCCGGCGGGCGATCAGCGCGTCGATATCGGTCTCTTTCAAACCAGTCGCCGGGCTCCAGGTCAGGCAGATTCGCGCCCTCAGTGGAATACCGTGCTCATCGGCGTAGGCTTTCAGGGTGTCCATTTCCATCTCGACGCCGGCGTTGTAGCCGATTGCGGCTTCGGTGTAGCTGGTGACGCCATGACGGGCCATCTGCTCCAGGGCCCAGGGAAACCTGGCCACCAGGTCTTTGCTGGCAAGCCCGGGCGCCGCGCGAGAGATAAGCGTAATGGCAGCCTCCCGGAATACGCCCGAGGGCTTGCCGTCCCCGCTACGCTCTACCACACCCCCCGCCGGCGATTCCGACTCGCGGGTGACCCCTGACAGCTGCATTGCCAGGCTGTTGACCCAGATACTGTGCCCACTGGTATCGACGAGAATGACCGGGTTTTCCGGCGACACCTGGTCGAGAATATCAGCACGGGGCATCACGCCAAGCGCGGACACGTCCCACTGGGACCCGCGCACCCAGGTTCCCGGCCGCGCTTTGTCCACACAGGCGGCGACGCGCTCCAGCAGTATTTCCAGGCTGGCGCCCTGCTCAATGGTGCAGGCGCCGCTGGCGACTCCGGCCCCGAGCGGATGAACATGCTGGTCGTTGAAGCCCGGCAGTACCGTGCGCCCTTTCAGGTCAACAACATGCGTCGACGCTGCGGCGGTTTGACGAAGCTGATCCGAAGTACCCAATGCCGTGACCCGCCCCCCCTCGACCGCCATTGCCTCGTAGGTAGGCTCGCGGCTTGCCTGGGGATGAATCTTGCCGTTGACCAGCAGCAGGTCTGGCGCTGCCGATGCCAGGCCCGACAGTGTGGCAATCAGGATGGCCGGCAAGCCTGGCGAGATGGGTTTCATTCAAGGTCTCCAGTTTTAATAGGGAGGGCTGCCAACGGTCATTCCGGCGCCGTCTGCGGATAGTGCCCTTATCATCGGTTGATCACCAGTACTTGCCAATCGTGATGCCGTAGGTCTCAGGCATGCCATTGATCCGGGTGGATGTACTGTTGCTCGCTCCCGTGGAATGCCAGTAGTACTCGTCGGTGATGTTTCGGCCCCAGAGCATCACCGACCAGTTACCGTCGGCGGCGGCCAGGGTAAAACGGGCATTGACCAGCGTGTAGTCCGGGATGTAGCCGGAGAAAACCTGGCGCCTGGCGTCTGAATCGGGAGCGTTTATGCTGCCAATGTTGTCATCCTTGTAGCTGACATCCGCTGCGGCAGTGGCCAGCAGGCCGGAACCCAGCTCGAAGGTGTAAGACAATGTAGAGGTCACCTGCAGTTCAGGTGAATTGTTCAGTGCATCCCCCGAGGCGTCGTAAAACAGTACGTTGCCGTAGGCGCTTTCCGCCGGGCATCCGTCCGGCAGCGCCACAGGCGCGCCCAGCAAACCGGCGGGACAGCGCGCCACCCAGTCGTCAACTTCGGTGTCGAGGTACGCAGCTCCCAGGTCCCAACGCAGGCCCTCCGTGATAGCCCACCGCATTTCCAGTTCAGCACCCTGGACAGTACTCTCGGGCACATTGTCGAAGCCCACCACGCCCCCCACGGGTGCGATAAACGTCGTCAACTCCTGTTTATCCTCGTAGTCGTAGTGGAACAGGGATGCGTTAAATTGCATCGCCCCATCCAGTAAGGTCGACTTCATACCGACTTCGTAGGCGGTCAGGGTTTCTTCCTGGTAGGGCTGTAACTGCTGATGACTGAGTGCGATCGCGCCGTTGTAACCGCCTGACTTGAAGGCCGTGGAAATCGTGCCGAAGAACAGGATGTCGTCGCTGAGGTTCCAGTTGAGCGAAACCTTGCCCATGGATTCTTCAGTGTCCAGTGTATCGGAGAAGGGCAGGAACTCACCAAAGCCCTCGCTGCCCTCCACGTCGTTGAATACCGTGCAGCCACCCGCTGCAATGGGGGTCGGGTCGAAGCCCTGGGGCTGCAGGAATACGGGGGTGACGAAGAAATTGTAGAAGCCCGCCATCAGCCCGTCACCCGTGTCGTAGGTGCAGCCGCTCCAGCTCCGTTCTTCGTCGGTGTAGCGCCCACCCAGGGTGAGAAGGAAGGCATCTCCCAGCGGAATCTCTACATGGCCATAGACGGCCAGCGCCTCGGTATCTTGTCGGTAGCGGCTCTCTCCCGTCAAACCGAAGGAGTCGCGGAACTCCATGAGGTAGTTTTCGTCGATACTATCGTCGTTGTAATAAAGGCCAGCGGTCCAGTAGAGACCGGAGTCGCCGCGCGACTCAACGCGAAACTCCTGGCTGAAAACCTCGATGTCGGTGCTGTTGGTGATATCGGCATCTTCGTAGTTCACCCCGGACGTGTCGAATCTCGCCCCCTCGCGACTGAAGTCGTCATAGGCGGTGATACTGATAAAGGTCAGCGAGCCCACCGCCCAGGAGAGGTTCAGTGCGATGGAAGCGCTCTCGTTGTCATTTTGCGGTCGGTGTCCTCGCGACCAGTCGGCTTCCTCAGCGTCGAATCTGGGCGTTAAGGAAGAGGAATCGAAGCCCGGTGCAATTGCCGTTGCCGTGGTCGCCACTGTCTCTGACTCGTCGGTAAAGTAACGTCCTGTGAGCGTCGCCAGTAGTGTGTCGCTGAGATCAATCTCCAGAATTCCCCGTACCGCCGTTTCATCGCGCTCGCCGAGGGCGTCATCCCCCGGACGACTGACGCTATCCTGCCAGCCGTCAGAGCTGATGTGCTTGACTGCCACGCGGCCGCGGATTGACTCGGTCAGTCCGCCGCTGATGAACCCCTCGACGTCGATCGTGTCGTAGCTGCCATAGCTACCGAGAATTCCCGCCTCGAAAGCGTCCGTCGGGCGGTTGCTGACAAAGTTGATCGTACCCGCCGTCGTATTGCGGCCGTAGAGGTCGCCCTGCGGTCCTTTCAGGACTTCTACCCTGGCAAGGTCGAATAGCACACCGCGGGTCATCACCGGGTAGGGAATGTTCGTTGTGTCGGTATAAATGCCCACGGTGCTGGACGCTGATGTAGTGAAGTCGTTGAAACCGACGCCGCGGATGGTGTAGACCGGTGCGCCCGCCGGCTGGGAGTTGGTCACGGTCAGGCCCGGGACGAGAGCCTCGAGCCCGTCAGGCTGCGTGATCCCGTAGTCCTGCAACTGCTGCCCGTCGAATGCATTCAGGGTCATGCCGATATCGTTGATGGACTGCGCGCGCTTCTGTGCAGTGACCACAATTTCTTCCAGGGCCTGTGCCACTACCTGACCTGCAGGCAGGGCTGTCGCAGCCAGAATGGCCAGCGCAAGGGGTGAACGCGATGTGATCATGGCTGCACCTGATTATGTGAATAATTATTCATATTATAAAGAAAGATAATTCACATTATGGCGACCGTCAAGCGACATTAGGGTATCCTGTACCGGCAACGCAGGCCGTGAGCTGGTCAGGGCGAGGCCCGAAACAGTGTTCGATAAAGTGATGGAGTGCTAAGAATGAAAACGGCGATGGTTCGTAAGGCGCCTAGCCAGGAGCGATCCCGCAAGCGGGTGCAACAGATTCTCGCAGCCACGCGCAACATCATCACCGAGATCGAGGGCTACGACATTGCTCGAGTTAGCACCAGCCAGATTGCAAAAGCTGCCCGGGTACCGGTAGGGTCGGTTTACCAGTATTTTCCCAACGTGCAGGCCATCTTTCTGGCGCTGTACGAGGAAATGGTGGCACCCATTCACGCGGTGCTGGAGGAGTTCGACTCGGCTCCCATGCTGTCCCGGTCCAGGAGTGAATTCTTCGATACCTTTAACCGGGCGATGACCAGTCGCGGTCCAGACCGGGAATTCGTGTTCGCGATGCAACAGGCGGCCAAGGTCTTCCCCGCCCTGGTGGAGGCGGAGGCGCAGCACACGGATTTCCTGGCTGACAAAATCACCGGATTCCTGGTCTACTTTGGATCCGACTGGCCCGAGGGTAAACTCAAGCGTCTCGCGTTATACGTGTTCTATCTGGACTACGGAACGTGGTTCTACAGGGAGCGGCACCTCCCGGACGACGCGGAGGTGTTCGAGTGGGAGCTGGGGACCTTGAACGCAGCCTGGGCACTCGCCTTCAAGAACCGGTGACCACGTCCTTCGCCCCGAACCAGCAGGCCCTCAGGGACAGACAAAGCTCAAACTATTTGGGGTCGCATGTGGACTCGGTCTTGCAAGCCCCGCAGGCCGATGGCGAGGGCAGGGGAGCTCGCACTGCCGCCGAGTGAGCACTCCCCGATCTCGGCATCAGAACACGTAGGTGATGCGCCCGAACAGGTTGGTGCCGTAGCCGGGCAGGCGCTCGCCCACCGCCAGATCTGCATTCGCCACCCGGTTGAGGCCGCTGATATGGGGTTGGTAGACCTTGTCGAACAGGTTGTCCACGCCGGCGGCCAGCTCCACGCTGTCGCTGAACTGCCAGCGACCCCGGAGGTTAACGATGCCATAGCCGGGAGACGCATGTTCGCGACTGGCGGCGCTCACATTCTCCTGTGAGGCATACAGCACGCTTTCCAGGCTGAGTTGCCAGCGTGCCCCAGCGTAGTTGAGCCGGGTGGTCATGTTCGGCGGCGCGATCCGGAACAGGTCATCGCTGTTATCGCGCCGCTTGCCCCGAACATAGTTGACCAGCCCCGAGAGCGACCAGCGGTCGCCAAGGCGCCAGTGCCAGTCCATGTCGAAGCCGTACAACTCTGCATCCACGTTGTTGAACTGCAGTGGGTCCGGCCGGTTGGTGCCGTTGGCCCGGTTCATCATCCGCACCATCATCGTGGCCGGGTGCATGGCGTCCAGGGGGGTGCCCTGAATGTAGTCATCCACGCGGTTGTAGAACAGCCGCGGCCGCAGACTGAGATTCACCCCGAGTAAATCCAGGCCCAGTTCCAGACCTCTCGATCGCTCGGGTTCCAGTTCGATATTGCCGATATACAGCTGCCCATCCGCGAGCCCGCCAGTGGCCTCCAGGGGCAGCCACAGGTAGCGTTCCTGGTAGCTGGCAGAGCGCTGCTTCTGCGCCGCACCGGCGTACAGGCCGAGAGTGGAGCTGAGCTGGTGATCCAGTCGCAGCACGACGTCCAGGTTGGTGTCTTCCTGCTCCCGGTCGGCGGCGTTGAAGGCATCGCGCAACATCATGGCGGGCGGCATTATCATCGCCGGGGTGCCATCGACCTCGCCCGCATCGGCACTTACCCGGTTGACCCGCAGGCCGAGCTGCCCCGTCCAGTCGTCCGCGAGCTGCTGCTGTCGCTGGAGGAAGGCGCCGAATACGTCCCGTTCTGCGCCGTTGAAATTGACCACGAAGAACATCGGGTTGCGGGGGTTGTCGATATTGGAGTCGTGGTCCTCGCTGAAACCGTCCACACCCGCTGTCCAGCGACCGCTCTCGTCGGCGAGGCTGGCCTCGATGGTGAAACCGCGATTATCGGTGACGGCGATGTTCTGCCGCCTGGCCGCATCGGGGGGCGGTGGACGCAGGTGAAAATTGGTCATGCCGTGATCCAGGTCGCTGCCGTACAGCGTTGCGGTCACTGACGGGCCGTCAGCGGGCGCATAGGCATAGCTGAATTCATAGAGATCGCCAGTGAAATAGTCGATATCCATCGGCAATGCCGGTGTGCCCGAGGGGCCGGTATCGTTGTAGCCGTAGTCTAACTGGACGCTGTGATCACCCAGCTTGAAGCCGTAGCCGATATCGTAGCGCTCGCGCTCGTAGCTGGTGGGCAGGATTTCGCCGCCATCGAATTCGGCATCGTCGCCCTGTTGTGTCATTGCGCCGATTTTGACCCGGTGACGGTCGCTTGCGGCCTGGATATCGGCGTCCAATTGGTAGCCGCCGTTGACCGACTGGGCACTGCCCACCAGTCTGCCGTCGACCTTGAACGTGCTGTCGGTACCGAAGGGGATCCGCCGTTTACGCGCGTTGATTGCGCCCCCCAGGGATTCCTGGGCGACACTGACCGGGGCGATCCCGCGGTACACTTCCAGGGTCTCAAGCTGGGCAGTGACTGCGTATGACAGCGGTGGGTCCATCCAGTTGGGTCCTGCGGGCGCGAGCTGGTTTCCATCCAGCACCACGGCGATTCTCGGTCCGAACATGCCCCGGTACTGTGGTATTCCGGTGATCGGGCCGTTGGTATTGATATTGGCGCCGGGCGCCTCGCGTAGCAACTCTGCCACGTCCGGCGAGATCGACAGGGCATCAGCCACGTCGATGGTGCGGGTGTCGTGTCGCGCCGACACCACCAGCTCCTCGAGCTGTTGGGCCGATACGCCCGATGCCAACAGTGCGGCGGTCAGCCCGCTGCATAGAACTCTTACTGCCATCCTGATTCTCCTCACGTGCGCGCTCGCGCACGAATGCACGGGGCTGTAAGCCACCGTGTCCGCATTTAGTTAGTTACGACTGTGCAGGGTGGAGATCAGGCGGGTGGTGAGCGCGCAGGAGGTCGCAACCAGGTTCCGCTGCGATAGCCCGATGAGGGACGAGATGCCACGTGGAGCACCGTGGCCACCGGTTCGTCGGTAGTGCCGGTATCCTGTGCTATCGCGGTGCCAAACCCGGCAAAGGAGCAGCCGGGATCGGCTGAAGTCTTGTCGACGCTGGTGCTGTCGACGCTAGCGCTGTCGTCTGCGTGGTGATGATGTTGGTGCGGGTGGTGGACTGTTCCGGCAGACAGCCTGTCGATGATCAGCGCGCTGCGCAGATCGCCGGGGCAGAGATGAAAAGGTGTGCCGCTGGAGAGCGGGGCGGCCATGTGGCCCCGGGGAACGATGGCCCCGGCAACCAGGTACGCCAATAGCGTCGCCAGCAGCAGCGACTGCTGGCGGAGCGGGCGGGCCTTTTGCAGACGGGCGAACCGGGAGATCACGTGGCTTTTTGACGTCAGTAGATTTACGGCGCAGTTTAACACGATCGCCGGTAAGATGTGGTGAGAGCTCCAAACGTTCGAACATCAGGATATCGATTTGCCGGGCTGAGGCTTGCAGGGCGAAGCTCACTTCTGTGACTCATAACTGCTTATGCAGTTTTGGCGTCCTCGGTAATGGTCTCGGGGATCAGGGCGACCAATTTATCGAGCTCCTCTTCAAAGTACCTGAATGGGACCCAACCATCGGGGATGGCTTTTTCGTCTGCCAGTATGCAGAGATTGGCGTCATCGCAATAACTCCACAGCGTGATGTTGATCGAGGACCCATCAAATACTTGCCCGGTGGAGAACCAGCTAGCGAGCTTGTAGGTGTTGAAGTACAGAGGTTCCCGGGGCCCGGGAACATTGGACAACACCAGATTGCCGAACATGCCAATACTTCCCCGTTTGTTTTTGATGTGCCAGCGCAGCAGGCCCATTATCCAGGGTGGGCAGATCTGGAACAGAGAGGAAAGGTCGACACCTGCCGCCTTGGTTTCTTTCATGTGATCCTTCATCTCTGCAGCTGCCTGGTGGCTGGCGTGCAGGCGTGCTACCGGGTCTTCGATTTGCGAGTGCACCCAGCAGTAATCGACGGTGGCGAAATTCCCCATGCCCTGCCAGCCCTCTGGCCGTTCTCCGGCGAAGGGGGTGCCGGCGATGAGTGGGTGCTGGTTCGGATCGTAGCGTTGCTCCTGCAGCATTCGCCGCATGACGCCCGCCGTGCAGCTAAGAAACACATCGTTAAGTGTCACGCCGAAGCCCTTGCTGACTTGTTTGAATTTTGCCAACGGCATGGTGCCGCACACAAACGTGCGGCCGTAGGATAGCGCAACATTCAGGGGCGTGTGGCGCATCATGCCCGGTGATGGATGCGGCGGTCTGCCTGCCGCTGCAATACGCTCGTCCAGCACTTTCTTCTTGCGCAGCCCGGCGAGTACTTTTGGCAGATGTTTGCCCAGCACGCGCGGTAGGTCGCGACTGCCCCACCAAAGGCGCTTGCTCCAGGAGGGCCATGGCCGCGGCTGCCAGGGCGCTACGGGTTCGGGTTGCCACCCGTACTCCGTGCCATAAAGCTGTCTCAGATTGTAGGAAGCACCGACGCCGTCCACATAGGCGTGATGCACAAGGGTCACTATGGCCACTTTGCCGCCTGCCAGCCCTTCAACCACCCACGACATCCATAGCGGGCGGCTGCGATCGAGCTGGTAAGCGTATACCGAAGACATGAACTCGCACAGTGCCTGGTGGTCCCCGGGGGCAGGGCATCCCACGCGGCGCAGGTGGTAGGCGAGGTTGAAGTCAGGGTCATCCACCCACATGGGGTGGTTTATCCCGAAGGGTGAATACGCGTACTTCCAGCGCAACATGGGGGCCAGGTGAATTCGGCGGGCGAAATCCTCATAGTACTTTTCAAAAGACCAGCCCTCTGGGTCGGTCGAGGGGTCCAGGATGGCCACTTTGAACGTGTGCATGTAGGCGCTGGGAGTTTCGTTTGACAGCATAAAGGCGTCTGCGCCACCCATTCTTATCATTCTATGCTCTCCGGGTGTTGTTTCTTATCATTATAGGAAGGAAACTCGAAACGGGCTGAATACTAGCGTCTCGAAGCAGGCAATTGAAGCCATTCGCTCAAAACGCGGACCCTGTTTCTTGCTAATGGCATGATTCGAGTTCGGACGCGCTAAATCCCCCCCCCCGGCGAGGGTGCCCCGCCCAGGAATTAGCCGCTGATGATGCTCACCACTCGATATCTGAGCCGGATGGTTGCGATCGTGTAAGATACCCGGTTTTATCGTCTGCAGGGGGGGTTGCTGTCAGCGGGGTTTTGATTTCAGTGGCTGTATCATGGGGCCCGATTGCCGTTCTCAAATGTTCGGATTTGGTCTGCAACACGGTCAACCAGTTCGTTGGGAATCGGCAGGCTGAGGTTGTACTGGGCCACCTTCCACGCTCCGGAGACCTTCACCAGCACGCCGCTACCGCGGCAGGTCCCAAGCGTATCGTGGCTCAGCATTTCATCGAACCAGGCCACCTTGCCGTCGCCGGAGACGCTCAGACGACGATCCCGCGGCCGATACGCCCAACCGCGGCCGCTGTCGAAGTGTGGTCGCGCGAAGTCAGTGAAATCCCGACCCTGCCAGCGCTCACTCCCATCCGTACCGAGAAAGACGATCTCTTCGGCCATTAGCGATGTATAGCGCTCCAGGTCCGCCTCAGCAGCGGCCCGGTGAAAGCTGTCGAGTACCTCGTTGATTGCTGTGCTGTCACCAGCGTGAAGGTGAGGAGCTAGCAGCAAGGATAGTGTTAGAATCGCTGTCTCAAATCGCGTGATCATGGACGTGTTCTCCGCATAAAACGTAAGGGGAACGCGCTCTGCCCTGGAGCGCTCCCCGTGCTTGAGCTCAGTATAGTGCAGGAGCGATCCGCCACTGCCCATCGCCAGCCTCGTATTAGCGGCGATCAAGCACAGCGTGGCGGCTGCTCACCAATGACAAACCGCTGGATGAGGCGTGCTCCCGCCCACGCCCACATGAGAAAAAAAGGCAGAGCAGTGCAGTACTCCAGACACTTGCATTCATTGTCTCCATAAAAGCCATCGCCATCGTTGTAAAGCCCGGGAAGACCGGGGTCGCCATGATGGCCAATATTGTGGAGACCAGGAGGCCGCTGAATTTGGGCATTGACTGCCCAAGGCCATTATACAAACCCGCGTAGGAGGACCCGAATAGCTTTTCGAGATGACCTCCAGGCAGAGCAAGAATCCCGAGAGGGATGCTGAATCCAAAAACCAGGAGGCTCAGTGTCGCATAGTTCCCGGTAAAACCCATCGCGACCCAAAGCAGGGCCCAAGTTGAAATGGCCAGAAAGCTGACCCAAAGGGTGAGTTCGCGCAGTACCAGGGCGCGAAATCCGTAGAGCAGTGACGTTGCCAGGGCCAGGTAGGCCACCCACTCAGGGGTGTTCTCCATCGAACCCTTTGCCAGCCACAGACCGATCTGGGGCCACACCAGGAGCACGACGAGTCGTTGTACCGGACTTCGTAGTGCTTCAAAAAAACGCTGAATAGCATGCTGAGCGGGAACAGCGGTAAGAATAATGCGGCAAGCAAAATTATAGGGTCCATCTGTTAACGCCACCCCAATATTACGTTAATCCGCGCCGCCGGCGTGAGGAGTGAACGCGCCGTCCAGGAGTATGGGTCCATGAGGAAAAATTCCCGTGAAATCAGTGCATAAAAACTAACCCAGACAGTAGTGAAAGGTCCTTTGTCGACTTCGCGATTTATTTCCAAATAGCAGGTCAAAATCCATCCGGCACCGATAACCGGGGTAGTCAGGATGAGAAGAGCATCAAACCAGACGACATCGATCTCCGCCGTTTGGTAAACGAGTTTTCGAAATTCTTCCTCGGGGTGCAGGAAAAGATCAAACGAATGACTGATGAACGTATACCCGACAATCAGGACCGTAAACGGAACCAGAATCGTGCCGATCAAGCGAGTAAAGTTCAAGGCCTTCATGCGGTAGGTGGTAAACGGAAGCTGAGCTCCCGTCACCCATCCGAAAAACAAGAGAATGATGGCTCCCTGTTTTTGATAGAAGTCCTGGGCAACGATCCAGTGAGCCAGAAAGAGAATAATGACCGGTACAGCGATGGTGATGAATGCCATCCCAAGCCAGGGTTGTCGGCGAGTCGCTGTCTTTTTCTCCACGGCAAATGTGTAAAGATCGCGCTTTGGCACTCCATCATGCTTGCGAGCCTTTGTCATAACACCTCCCGCTCCCAGGAAGAGTGCGCCCTTGAAGAAACCGTGAGCGATCAGGTGATACATCGCCACAGAGAAGGCGCCGATACCACACTCCATGACCATAAAACCCATTTGGCCCATCGTGGAGTATCCCAACACCTTTTTGATGTCGGTCTGAGTCAGCATCAGTATCGATCCCGCAATCGCGGTGACCAGGCCTACGATAAAAAGTAGATGAAGTGCTGTATCCGTGTAAGCGAAAACAGTCGCGAACCGGTCAATGAGGAACCCGCCGGCATTCACGATCCCGACATGCATGAGAGCGGAAACCGGTGTTGGACCGCCCATTGTATAGGGCAGCCAGGTGTGCAGGAGGAATTGCGCGGAACGGGCAAATGCAGCGATAGCGATGAGCCACCCGGCTAATTCCTCAACCGTGAAGCCCGCGCGAGTATGAGCGCCCGGCGTGTTGTGTATAGCCGTAAAAATTTCGGTTAGCGACCAGGTGTCGAAGGCTTGATAGAGAACGACAGCTGCCAGAACCATGGCGATGTCGCCAATACGGTAAGTGATCAGTGTCCAAAAAGCATGTCGTGAGGCGGTAGCGCTGCAGAGGTTAAACCCAAGCAGGAAGTAAAGAATAACCCCCAGCAGGTGCCAGGACACCAGCAGGACTAACAGGTCTCCTGCAAACCCCATAAGGATTCATGCGGCGACCATGAGGTCGAGAAGAACGAAAAACCTGCCGTATCCGCTCTCCTCTGCCATGTATTTGACCGAATAAATCCGGACGATGAGGCCAATTCCCGTGATCAGCGCGGCCATCAACGTACCCAGGGGGTCGATAAGCAAAATGCCCCGGTCTTTCCCGACGAACTCACCAGGTATGTGAGAGAACGCGGCGAGTCGCTCGGGGCTGCGTCGCTACGACAAGCGGCTTTATACCCGTCGGTCCGGGCCAGAAATGCATGCCTGTTATGGTTGACGGTGGACGGTATCCGCCATCACAACCGGCTAGCGCGCACCCTTGCCGCCCAATCACTACTCATCGCCAAAAATACCGGTAGGGAGGCCATCGAGACTGGTCTGGTTCTTTTCTTCCCAGTAGCTCTGGATGTCCGAGCGGTCACGTTTCGCTAGCCATTTCTCCATGTTATCGCGCTCACCGCGGTATTCGTAGAAGGGCACACCAAAACCGCAGGAGGTTTGCACCAATTCGATATCGAACAACACGAGCTGGCGTGAGCTGGGGTGGTGGGGGAATTGATCAATATAGTCGGACCACTCCGCGTCGCGTTCGTGCAGGGCGCGGGCTTTGCCGTAACAGCGCAGGATCAGGGGTTGTTCGGTAAAAGAACAGAACATCATGGTCATGCGGTCGGTCTGGCGTAAATGGGCGGCAGTTTCATTGCCGCTACCGGTGACATTCAGCCACAGAATCTGACGGGGTGAGAGCACACGCAAGCTGTCCCCACCCTTGGGGGATACGTTGATCGAGCCCTCGCGGGCCGCTGTACCGACAAAGTAGAGCTGCTGCGCCGTAATGAATTCTATAAATCGTTCACTGAGTTCGGGAAAGCGAGCTGCCATGATTCCTCCGCAGGTTGGGCTTCGCGTGACAGAGCCCTCGAAAAGGCCGTAAACCGGTTTGTGCTGTCTGTAACGGCGGAGTCGGCGGGCGCCAATTCGTCACCGGGCTCGCAGCGTTGGTGCACTGTCAAGTCACGTTTAAGGGTCAGTACAAGGGAGGATAGCAGATGATGTAGCGCTCGCAGGACATCTCGTCTTGGCAGGTTGTTGATTTTCTATCTGCGTGGCCACTGCCACGTTAAAAACAGGCTCAAATCGGTCATGTGTTGACCATACACTCCCTCATTTCGCCTGTTTTTGCCTACCAGTGGCTGCCTCGAAAACGAAAATCAACAGCCTGTTAGGTGTCGGCCGATTTGCTACGCTGAAATCGGGCGCTCCTGCCCCGGCGCTATTCGATTTTGATTCCCAACACGCCTTTTTTTTGTCGATGCGTTTATACTGCCATATGCTTTGTTACTAAGAGAATGTGCTATGACCAACCACGACACGGTAGATAAGCCCACCCTGACCACGCGGTTCCTGGAGGAGTTGCGTCACTATGCCCTGTTAACCGCCTATTTGTTCGTGTGTTTTAGTGTGCTGTTGCTCTTCCGGGAGAGTGCCGGCGGTGCGGAGACGGGAAGTCTGCACTACAGCCTGGCACTTGTTAAGGCGTTGGTGCTGGGCAAGTTTTTATTGATCGGTGATGTCATTAACGCGGGGTCGCGGGCAGATTCGCAGCCTCTGCTCCACCGGGTTATCTGGAAATCTCTGGCCATGCTGCTGGTTTTGATCGTGCTGGTGGGCATCGAAGAACTGGTACTGGGCTGGTTTCATGACCGGACTGTGGCACAGACCGTAGCGGAGTTCACCGAGCGTCGATGGCTGGAAGATCTCGCTCCTGTGCTGATGATGTTGCTGGTATTGATACCACTCGTGGCAATGACTGAAATCTACCGTCAACTCGGACCGGAAAAGTTTCGGGCCCTGTGGCTGGAGCGCCCCGCTTTGGCCGAGGCACCCACTGAAGCATAGGTTCCGGTATCGCGCTGCGTGTGCTCGGCCACCCGGGAGGGTCGTAGGCCGGGTTCAGCGCGCGATACTGCTATTCCCGAACACATTACCGATATGAAAGAAGTAGGTTTGGCGTCCGCCCTCAGCCATGCCCAAGCCGATGTACATTGGACCCAACGGCGAGCGGTAGCCGAAGTAGACACTGCCATTGACAATACCATCATCGAAAATATTGTCGGTGTTGTCCGCTACTCTGCCGTACTCCAGTGTGCCCCCAAGGAAAGCCGGCAATAACCCTGAGCCGGCTACGTGATAGCGGTAGCCACCCATCACCATGCCAAAGTTCTGGCCGCTCAGTTCTTCGCGGCGATAGCCTGACAGCTTCGTAAAGCCGCCCGCCCGGAACAGCGCATAGTCCGGTGCCTCCCCACTGATGGTTTCAAACCAACGCGCTCCCCCCATGAATGAATGACGGCCGTAGGAACGTGCGATGATTCCGTCAAGCAGAACCTGCTCGTATTCAGTATCAGCGCCCAGCCCTTGCTGTGAGTTGTAGTAGTTGGCCTGCAAGATAGCGCCGTCGCCGGGAAAATAGCGGTCATCCATGCGATCATAGGTGCCCTGCAGGAAGTATTCCCCGGCGGCGAAATCGTTGTCCGGAATACCGGGAGGTCCTATCTCCACATCCACGCTGCCGGTGAACAGCCGGATACCACCCGAAATAGCGGCACGGCGGCTGAACTCCCGGCCCAGACCCAGCGAGCCGCCGTACTGGCTAATCTGTGATCGCAACAGGGCCTCGCCATCGTCATCGTAGACTGTGACTTCGCGACGCTCGGCGAACAAGCGCGGCTGGGCAAAGATTTTGAGCGGTGGGTTGAAAAATTTGTAGGCATCCAGCACCAAACCAGGGTTTTCGCCCACCTGAGCCAGGGCCCGGAACTCGCTGCCATAGTCGTCCAGGGCCGTGTTCAGGTAAGCCAGCCGCAGATTGATGGCGCTGGTGTCCCCGTCGCCGGAAAAATCCAGCCCGGTCTCGAGAAATTGGGTGCCGCGGCTGTCCTGTATAACGTGCAGGACCAGGCCGGTTTCGTTATCTTCCTCAACGAGCTCATAGCGGGCCAGCTCCAGGAAACCCAGCGCGTAAATGTCGCTCACCGTTTGATCCAGGGCGTCATAATCCAGACGATCGCCCTCGGCTACCGTAACCCGTTTCATAATGACCTCATCGGCAAAGCGTGATCGATTTTCCAGCCGCACAAAATCGATGCGCTCGGGCGGGGAGAGGCAGGTCTGTTTGCGCGCCCGGTAGGCGGCGTACTCTTCCTCGCTTACCGCAAGATGCTTCAGACTCTCACTGACTTGCTGCGCCGCTGCGTAGCCAATTTCAATGCCGACAGCTGATTTTACGAAAGAGCCCGAGGTCACTTTGTCACCCAAGGGCGGTTGGATGAGGATATCAGTGGGTGTCAGTGTCGCCAGATTGCGCGCTACATTGCGGGTGGTCAGGAACCCCGTTAGCTGGCCCATAACCGACAGCATGTTATTCAGGTCCTCCCGCGGCGCGAGGCCAGTGCCGACATCTACGGCAATCACGATATCGGCGCCCATATCACGCACAACGTCCAGGGGCACATTGTTGACAAGGCCGCCGTCCACCAGGAGGTAGTCATCCCACACTACCGGGTCGAACACTCCCGGCACGGACATACTGGCGCGCATGGCTAGCGCCAGGTCGCCCTTGGTGAGCACCACTTCGTTGCCGGTGGTGAGATCGGTGGCAATCGCGCTGTAAGGGATAGCCAGCTCAGAGAAACGCGCCACCGACGTGCGTTGGCGGATCATAGTCTCGAACAGAAAACTGATCTTCTGACCACTGATGGCGCCGAGCGTGAGCAGAGAGGAATCCTCGCCGAGACCCAGCTTGGGTCCGTAGAGAGCGAGATCGTCGTCGCGTTTGCGCCGGAACGGGCGTTCCTTGCGGTCGGTTTGATCGTCGAACAGGGCGTCCCAGTCTATCGCTAGAATGGCGCTTTCGAGATCCCTCGCGCTCATGCCGGTGGCATACAGCGCACCCACCAGGGAGCCCATGCTGGTGCCGGCGAGGACATCAACCGGAATACGCATTTCCTCCAACAGGCGCAGTATACCGATGTGGGCGCTACCGCGTGCGCCACCACCACCCAGAGCCACCCCGATGGTCGGTCGATCAGGCGTAGGGGCCGCACAGCCGTTCACGCTCTGAGCCGCGACCGGGGTGAAGGGCAGTGCAAACGCAAACGCCAGGGCAGCCACTGTAGCCAAGTGTTTCGAGCGTGGCGTGGGGTGCCAGAACCGATTCGGCAAACCGCCACTGTAAGGCAACCCCTGGCGCGCGGCTCGACGTAGCAAATTCTTCATCAGTAAATTGTGCTCCTGCGATGGTTCATTTTCTGTGTTTACGCTGCGATAGTCCAATAGCCGATGATGTGTGTTCAGGAAAACTTGACATAACTTGGGTGCGGCGCATCCGGGCTTGCGGTAGCGGGCTCTTGGTGGCACCCACCCGAGCCTCGCCGGGTACGCTCCCTCTGTTCGAGCGGAACCCACTTTTTTATAGATGAATGAAGTAGCAGAGACGCCAGCAGGTTGGTATAGACTCCGGTGGGCTGCGGCCCGGAAACGATCACAGCAGCTCTGCAAGTTGGCGCGTGCAAGCGATATTTCAGCACTCCGGCGGCCACTGAGCGATCGACTCCCGCAGAGCAGCGGGGTTCTGGAAGGGAGTCTATTCACTATACGCCGTATTTTTACTCATAATTTTCGCATGGCAAACACGTTATGGCGACTCTTGTTCGAACTGTCTGGTAGGGTAATGATGAGTCCCAGTTGGGCTTGATTGATGCAGTCAGTAAGTTGGACATTGAGCATCTCGCTATTATTATCAGGTGGTTGAGAGGTTTCCTTTTTTCGTAATCTACCTTAGAAGACGTTGAACAATGAGTAACCGAAAAACCCGCCGCGAAATCGACAAGGCAATAAGACACTTGATGGCCTATACCGGCCCAAGCGGTGAATGGGAGGGGCGGTTCGAGCAAGTTCAGCGAGATCTGCTCAACCCACTGGCGGATAAACTCGAGGTGAGCCTTGAGGAGATGGAGGATTTCTTTCTTTCAGGCCCTTATCATCACATGGTGATCGGTTTCGTCTTCGAGGAATTTGCAACTGTTTTGTGGGATAGTGAGAAACGCAATCTGACCGAGGCCTACCTCGAACACCGAGGGTGGCGTGAAGGATCTGCAGGTCGTCGGTACCTGCAGGCCCTGGGGGACTCCGAGCTGCAGTTTTGGGAAATCACGGCGGTAAAGCCCGGAGCCTACGCGGAGCTGCGTCCCTATGGAAGTGCCGACAAATCGATTCGCGTCCAAGAGAAAGCTGCCACCGAGAGCCTCCACCAATGGGACGGACTGGTCGCCCGGGTCCTCCACATCGGAGCAACTCCCGTGTTCAGCGGTGCCATGTTGCCCTTCAGGCCCGAACTGGCGGCGCGCATCCAGTCGGTGCTGTCTGCTGCAGCCGAACAGGCCCAGCAGCTTGTGCAGGAATTAATCGAACAGGGGGAGATGGAGCCTGCGTCCGCCAATCTTGAGGAGATAGTCCGTTTCACACTGGAATCCGAACTGGCGGGCGTGGCTTTCCTGATCTGGGCGATGGATCTCTATCTTCAGTCAATGAGGCCGTCACCCGTATATCGGAACATGGATGACGAGCCCATCGAACCTACCGAGGTGCGGTTCCCGCTTCGCGCGGACCGCTTAGCGGTAGGCAGGGCTCTCGATGCGTCGCCAGTTCTGCACAGGGATGACGGGGAGACAAACTGGAGCTGGTTTCCCGAACCCTACGACGACATCGACTTTGGTGAGCGGGTGAGTATCTTGGGGCATATTGCACTGAGCGGCGACCACCTCGAGCTGCAGACCAACTCCGCTGCAAGAGCCGATCGAGGCCGGAACCAGTTGGCCTCCTTGCTCGGTGACCTTGTGGGGCCACCACTCACTGTCCACGACAATATGATGCCCATGAAGGATAGTGAAGAGCCTTTGGAGCCACTCTCAGACATTCCTCCCGAATTACAGGAGGCACTCACGGCTCAATTGACCAGCCACTACCGCAAAACCCTGGATGAGCCCATTCCCATGCCCAATGGTCTGAGTCCACGCCAGTGCGCGGCGGACCCGGCACTGCGAGACGAGGTGGTCGGCTGGCTCAAACAGCTGGAGAATTCAACCGAGCGTTCGCCGGGGCCGCCCTATGATTTCAGCTGGATGTGGGACGAACTTGGCCTGACGCGCGACTGAGGTGGAAATCCTTGATGGAGTGACTGCACACGCAAGCAGACATGGGCGCAGAGTTGTTTTCGGGAGTTGTTTCGGGACACAAGTTGTTTCGGGGAGTTGTTTGCACCCAAAAGTTGTTTGGGGACACCCAAGAGATTCGTTTCTGAGAGAGCTGTTTCGGAGGGAGTTGTTTCGGGACACCCAAGATATTCGTTTCTGAGAGTTGTTTCGGGACAGAGTTGTTTCGGGACACCCAAGTTGTTTGGGGACACCCAAGAGATTCGTTTCTGAGAGAGCTGTTTCGGAGAGCAATTACAGAACACCCAACATCAGCTCACTGCTCGCTCGTAGGAGGCAGGATCGGGCTTTTGGAGACCGGCGGTGCTTCACGGTCGGGTCGTAGGTGAAACGGCAGAATCGATTGATGGTCAGCGGATTGGTAAGCAGCAACTGCCGAACCGCTCGAACGCTGGAGAGACAACTTTTGTGTGCGGTGATCTAACAATCAGCCAGCCGAGTTCCTTGACTGACCCGATCATTGATACTCAAGCAGCGTTGTAGAGAAGTCCTAGCTTGCCTGAGCCCTTTATCCAGCAACGCCCTGAAGAGGCCGCGTAACTGCGCATCCGCGCCAGAGCGCCAATAGCCTGCAGGGAAGATGTCTGGATATCGCAGACCAGGGCCATCCACTGTTGGCTATCTATCGACAGCCGGTTCAAGGCTGGAACGGCCTCCCGCGACATGACACCCCGGTTGCCAGCGCGCACGCAGCGGCCAGTAGCAGCCACCAGAGCCAGATAATCGTCCAGCCTGATTGGAAGACCTCGGCTACTCTCAAGCGACTCGCCGCCCTCTGAAAACGGCGATAGCGACGGGCTTGACGTGTTGCCTGCTGGCGCAGTCTCGGTAAGCCTTCTCGCCTTTAGGCGTTCCTGCACCGAGGTGAAGTCCGAATCGCGTATGGTCTCTGCCATCCCGGCCCGGATCGGGTTCAGATCGACATAGGCCATACAGGACAGGACCGCCGCCTCATCCAGCAAGGCTTTGGACTTAAAGCGCCCCTCCCAGAATCGCCCCGTGCAGTCGTCCTCAGCATTCGCCCTGCGCGCAATGTGTTCATTCAGGCAACGCATAAACCAGCTGATGTCATAGAGCCGGGCACGCCACACGGCGGCAATCGCCGCCACGGTGGCAGCCTGGGCCGCCGTGAGCGGCTGCCCGGCCAGTTTCTGTTGGACCAGCAGGGGCCCGCTAAACATCCGGGTCCAGCGTTCGATGACCTCATCGTCGCTCCAGTGCTGTGCCCGGGCCTGATCCACCCGCAGCACCACGTGGTAGTGATTACTCATAATGGCGTAGGCACAGAGTTCGATGCCAAAGGCCGAGGCCTGCAGCTTGAGCCGTTCAACCAGCCAGGCGCGGCGGTGATTGAAATCCTGCCCGGTGTACTGATCTTTACCACACAGGAAAGCCCGGCGAACGCAGCGGGCGATGCAGTGGTAGTAGGGTGTCTCGCTGAGCGAGATCTGTGCGGAGCGCCGGATGGTCATCCTTGACCTCCTGGGGTGGCTGAACGACACACCTAGCTTAGCCGTCAGCCTCGCGATGGCCAAGGGATTGGCCGGTTATGGTGGGAGATTGGTGGGTGTCCTGAACTGACACTGAACTGACATTGCACCTTATTGCACGCTGGTGACCACGGAATTCGCTAGTTGTGGTTGGATGTTGGTGGGTGTCCCCCATTGCGCTATTGGTGGGTGTCCTCCATTGCGTGGCTGCGTTGTTGCGTTGTTGGTGGGTGTCCTCCATTGCGCTCCTGCGATGGTTCATATTCCGTGTTTACGAGGCGGGAGTCCAATAGCCGATGAATTGCGCCCCGGCAAACGAGACATAACCTGGGTATGGTGAATCTGGGCTCTTCCGGGTCACCGGTCATGATTGCCGTCCGTGCTTTGTCCATCTCATGCCCAGCCAATTGCTGGCGACTAAACCCAGTGTGTAATAGAGTTCGTAGCAGTAGGGGGCTAAGTCAAGACTCTGCTATCTGTCAGCCATTCATCCCAGGATACTTAATTTATGCATCGCATTAATCACTTGCTCTTCAGCAGTATGTTTGCCGTGACGTTGGCCACGGCTAACGCCCAGGCAGACGTCGCGGAGGACAGCTCAGCAGCGTTCAAGGCCGGTAACGAAGCGTTAGGCGCGGCCCTCGGTTTGCCTGCTGCCGAATCCACGGTAACCACCCATGCCAATGGCATGACCTCCGCTACTATGGGTCTGTCTGCCATGAAAATGCTGGTCGTGCGCCAAAACGCTGACGGCAGCGTGAGCTACGACCATGCTGCTTCCGCTGAGGATGCCAAGGAATTCATCGAAAATGGTCACAGTCACAGTCCGGCGGAGGAGTAAGGCATGAGCTCAAGTAAGCGATTTGTTACCAGCCTGGCTGCATGCGCGGTGGCCACGTCCCTGTCTGTTGGCGTCTCGGCGGCCAACATAGTCATCAACAATGTTGACCCGCCCGGCGAGGGCCTCAATGACCCCACTCCGGCGACACCAATAGGTGGCAATAACGGACTAACCGTCGGCGAGCAACGTCTCAATGCTTTCCAGTTCGCCGCCGAGCGTTGGGGTGAAACTGTAGCGAGCGACGTCACCGTTATCGTGCAGGCCTCGTTCTCGCCCCTGTCCTGCAGCGCCACGGGAGGCGTACTGGGTGCTGCCGGGCCACTGCAGATTTTTGCGGATTTTCCGGGAGCCGGACAGTCCAATACCTTCTATCATGCAGCACTGGCCAACTCCCAGGCGGGCGTTGACCTCGCGCCGGGGCCACCGGACCCAGGCCTGCTCGCGCCGCCCTTCAACGATGACATCGTGGCATTCTTCAATGCCAACCTGGGTTCCCCGGGCTGTCTCGAGGCGTCCGGCTGGTACTATGGCTTCGATGGCAATGAGGCCGCGAACGAGATCGACTTCACCGCTGTTGTAACTCACGAAATCGCCCATGGGCTTGGCTTTTCCGAGTTTGCGGACGAGGGCACCGGCTCACTGATCGCGGGAATACCCGGTATTTACTCGCGCTTCATGCTGGACACCGGCCTGGGGAAAATCGTCGCCGACATGACCGACGCTGAGCGCCTGCAGGCCCAGGTGTCCGGCGACAACCTGGTCTGGATCGGTGACAGCGTAACCGCTGCCGCACCCAGCCTGCTGGGGCCCAAGCCCAGTATCCGGATATTGCGACCCAAAGCCATTGAGGGCACGGTTGCCGTCCAGCAGGCAAGCTTCGGGCCGTCACTGACCCTCGGTGGGGGCACCACGGGCCAGGTCATTCTGGCTGACGATGGGGAAGCGGTCCCCACCGATGCCTGCGAGCCCATCCAAAACAAGCTCGATGGTAAAATCGCCCTCATCGATCGCGGCGGCTGTGCCTTCACCACCAAGGTGCTGAATGCCCAGACGGCCGGCGCCAAGGGCGCTATGGTGGCCAACAATCAGCCCGGCGGACCGGCACCCATGGGTGGTTTCAGCCCATTGGTTACCATTCCGTCCGTGGGCATCACCCTGGAACAGGGCGATGCTTTCAAGGCGGCTGGTAAGGCCAACGTGAAGTTGATACTGGACCCATCCAGGTTGGCGGGCGCCAACGACGATGGACTGGTGCAGTTGTACGCACCCAACCCGGTGCAACCGGGCTCGTCCAAGTCCCACTGGGATACTTCGGCGACGCCCAACCTGCTGATGGAGCCCTCGATCACGCCGACGCTTGACGTCGGTGAGACGCTGGACCTCACGCCTAACCTCTTTGAGGACATCGGCTGGATCCTGCAATAAGGGCCTGACCCGGCACAAGTTGCCGGGTTGCTACCAGAAGGCGACGCGCGCAATGGCGTCGCCTTTTTTTTGCCCGGTTACCAGGCCCCCATTGGTCGAAGGGCTGACGACGTTTTTACGGTTTACCCAACCCGCTTTTATAGACTCTGATCTAACACAGCGGATAAAGCAGCCGGCGAGAGTGGCTCCTTTGCGGTACCTGTTTGCCCCCCGTGCCACTTCATGCACATTGACTCTTTTAGCGAGGAAGGGGGGGGCGATAGCAGAACCCGCCTTTTCATAGATCAAGTAGCAGGGACGCTAAGAGATTGATATAGGTTCCTGTAGGCTGTGGATGGAGATGCCCAATTAGGTCGGTAAGTTCGCAGCTGTAATGGGACAGTTTACGCAATTCAGTGTGCTCAAGCGCGACCTGTGGGCTAAACCCCGACTCTCTGCCGGCTGGCAGCGAATCAGTAAACTGTCCCCACAAAGCCCTACTTGACGTTTACCTCGCGGAAGCGAAAGTAGAGTTCGTCGTAGTAGACGATGTTGCCCAACTCATCCGCTTCTAGCTTCAGCCGGGTTGAGTAGGGGCCTCCGGCCTTTTTGTATTTGCCTGTCCCGGGTAATACAACGCCTTCCGTACCACCGATGAGGACAACGTCGCCGACTTTCGGCGGCAGCAGTGATTGGGGTATAAATGCCGCCGTGGGTTGGCTACCGTCCTGGCTTACCGTGTAAAACTGTCCGCCCCTGAGCTCGTAGATGATGAACTCCTCGAACTGGATGTAGGTCGTGTCGCCACCAAAGTTCTTGCCCCAGGTGTGGAGGACGCCGATGGGACGGTTTTTCATGACGTCAGTCATCTCCAGCGTGACCAGTGGCACGCAGATCTCCTCACACCATTGCTCGAGCGCCGCAGGGGTCTCGCCATCGTAGCTGTTCGGTGCAGGTGCGCCTTCCACGATGGCCATTGAACCATTCTTGGGCCCTGCAATCGCACCAGCAGCGATGCTGCAGCAGGTGACCAATGCGAAAACTGTTCCAATACGCTTCATAATCTTCTCCAAATTCCATTTTCGAAAGTTTGACCAATCCGTGCCGTAACAATCTCGGCATATGTTAGTAGATACCAGTTTTTGGGTTTTGGCCAGCGGCGAATTGAATCGAGAAGAGAAGAAGCGCGGATTGCTATTCGCCGTCTCCTCGGCCGGCTTCGCCGCGCGGGGGATTGTCGCGCGCATTTGACCGCGCTATGAATTCTGCCTGTAGTGGCAAGTTGGCCTGAGCATCTTGGCACAACATTGGCCCAAGCTGTTGATGGTTGTAGCCAAGTGGCATGCCCACGCTGCTGCAATCCGCTTAAAGCACCGGGCCCACAATAGCCAGGGTGTTGTTCCAGAGACGCTTGGTGCCAGGCCAGGCAGCGACCTCCTCAGCGGTAACCTCCCTGCAGTCGGCCAGATACGCCTGCTGACGGCTACGCATCTCGGCGGTAACCGCTTCGTCACACAGCAATATGTTGTTTTCGTAATTCAGGTCAAAACTGCGCCGATCCATATTGGCCGAACCGATCAGCGTGATCTCACCATCCACAGTCATGGTTTTGGCATGCAGGATTCCCGCCTCGTATTCATAGACCTTCACTCCGGCAGCCAGCAGATCTTCGTAGTAGCTCCTGCAGGTAGCCCCAACCGCGAAGTCGTCATTACGGGCGGGAAAAATGATTGAAGTCTCTACGCCGCGGTTTCCGGCGGCACAGATGGCGGCTTGCAGGGAATCCACCGGGACGTAATAGGGCGTGGTGATAAAGAGTTCGCGGCGAGCACTGTAGATCACCGTGTTAAACGTTTCTGGCACGGCGGAGTAGCGTGCGGTTGGGCCACTGGCGATCACCTGGGCGGGAAAGCCCGGTTCAATCGGCTCCAGCGGTTGCAGCAGGGTTTGCCTGATGTCTTCGTTGTTATAGGCCATCCAGTCAGTGGCGAACAAATGTTGGTTCTCACGCACGATAGGCCCGGTAAAGCGCATAACTGCATCCACCCAGGGCGCGTATTTCGCTTTGGTCAGAAATTCGGGATCGGCGCAGTTTTGGCTGCCGCAGTAGGTCACCCGATTGTCAATGACCAGAATCTTGCGGTGATTGCGCAGATCGATGCGCCCACTGAAAATTCGCAGTAGCGGGTTGCCCACTTGCAATACGCGACAGACATCAACCCCTGCCGTTTCGAGTTCTTTCCACAACGGCGATTTGATCAACAGGCGGGAGCCGATATCATCCACCATCGCCCGGCATGTAACCCCGCGGGCCGCCGCGCGTTTCAGCGCTTCGGCCATTTTTGCGCCGTTCTTATCTGGCATCCAGATGTAAAAAAGAAGATGTACATGGTGGGTGGCCGTATCTATGTCCGCCACCATAGCGTCAATGGCTGCATTGGAATCCGCCATCAAACTGGCCTGGTTGCCGCCAACTGGCGGGTATCCGCTTATTGACTCCCCCACTCTGAACAGCGACTGGTGGCGTGAGTGCAGCTCCGGTGCGAGTTCCTTTGCGTCCCAACCGGGTATTTCATCCACGCCCGGAATACCTGCCATTATTTGCTTCATTCTGGCGACGCGCTTGCGGCCAATGTTGGTCTCTCCCAGCAACAGGTAGGTCACCACACCGACAAGGGGCAAGGCGAGAATGACCACTATCCAGGCGACCCGCGAGGCAGGATCCCGGTGCGGACGTATTAAAACCCGCAGAATGACCAGTAGAGTGATCAGTACGTTAACAAGTATCAGCATGCTTGTGTCCTCTGTGCTTCCATTGATTCACGTGGTGAAGATGCGCGATAAACTCACCGTACAACTATTCTTCGCCAGTCTTGTGCAAGTTCTTGCAAGCCTGCCTGCAGCCGCCGTGGGCTGCCGGGTTCGCAGGCCTCGGCGCACAAGGGCAATCGCTATCCCGGGCGCTGGAGTAATGCCAGCTTAGCAGAGGGGACAGCGCAGACGCATTGCCCGGGCTCGAATTCTGCACCAGTAATCACCCTGGCGGGTTAGAGCTGCCTCGTGGTGTCATTGGCCGACTACTCAGCAGCTGCCATGCTCGTTACAGCGCAGCACTATGGCTGTATACTTTGCGCCCGCTATCCGCACTCATTACCCGTAGGCTCCGTCTCATGTCCTCTGACACCCAAGAAGTGACCAGCTTTGCAGACCTCGCACTGCCTGACACCCTGCAGGCTGGCCTGCGTGATGTGGGTTATGAAACCCCTTCAGCCATTCAAGCAAGCACCATCCCGGTGCTGTTGTCCGGTCGAGACCTGGTGGGGCAGGCCCAGACCGGCACCGGCAAGACCGCGGCCTTTGCGCTGCCGGCCCTGGCTGGTTTGGATCTGGCCCGCAAAGAGCCTCAGGTGCTGGTGTTGGCACCGACCCGTGAGCTGGCGATACAGGTCGCCGAGGCATTCCAGAAGTACGCGCGCTATCTACCGGATTTTCGGATTCTGCCGCTTTACGGTGGCTCGGATTACAGCGGCCAACTGCGTCAACTGAAGCGCGGCGTGCACGTTATTGTGGGCACTCCGGGTCGGGTCATGGACCACATGCGCCGCGGCACGCTATCGCTGAACACATTGAAACTGCTGGTACTCGACGAAGCGGACGAGATGCTGCGGATGGGTTTTATTGATGATGTGGAATGGGTCTTGACCCAAACCCCGCCGCAGCGGCAGATTGCCTTGTTTTCCGCCACCATGCCCGATGTGATCAGACGCATTGCCCGGCAGCATTTGAAGGACCCTGCCGAGGTCACTATCAAGATGCAATCTGTCGCCAACGAGTCCATCCGGCAGCGGGTCTGGATGATGGCCGGTGTGCACAAGCTTGATGCATTGACGCGAATACTGGAGGTGGAGGATATCGACGGGGTTATTGTCTTTGTCCGCACGCGCCTGGCAACCACCGAGCTGGCGGATAAATTGGCCGCCAGAGGCTATATAGCGGCAGCGTTGAACGGGGATGTGCCTCAAAAGCTCCGGGAAAAGACGGTCGAGAACCTCAAGAGCGGACAGCTGGATATTCTGGTTGCGACAGATGTGGCGGCGCGTGGTCTGGACGTGGAGCGTATCAGTCACGTGATCAACTACGACATCCCCTACGACGTAGAAGCTTATGTGCATCGCATCGGTCGAACCGGCAGGGCGGGTCGGACAGGGGAGGCGATTCTGTTCGCCGCCAACAGAGAGCGGCGACTGCTGCGGGCAATCGAAAAGGCGACGGGCAAGTCGATACAGAAGATGGAGTTACCCAGCGCTGCCCAGGTCGCGGACAAACGGGCAGATCGGTTCCGTCAGCGGATTACCGAGACCCTGGCCAGCCAGGATATCGAGGCGATGCAGCGCCTGGTCGTAAGCTATCAGCAGGAGCACGGCGTGCCGGTGCTGGACATTGCTGCCGCCCTTGGCGTGCTGGCTCAAGGCTTACAGTCAGCGTCGGGCAAGCCCGGCAAGTCCAAGTCTGAAAAGCCCAGGCCCGATAAGCCTGACCGGTCTGATAGGGCCGATAGGTCTGCCAGAAAAAGCATCCCGCCGGCCTCAACGAGAGACCCGCAGATCCGCGAGTTTGATGAAAAGCCCCACCGGGAAAAAAAGAAGAAGTTTGACAAGAGCAAACCGGGGGCGGGCATGGAGCGCTTTCGTATTGAAGTGGGACATAGCCATGAAGTGAAACCCGGGAATATCGTAGGCGCCATCGCCAATGAAGCGGATATCGATAGCCAGTACATCGGTCATATCGATATTTTTGACGATTACAGTACGGTCGATTTGCCCTCCGGTATGCCGGATGAAGTGTTTCGGCAATTGCAGGGTATTTGGGTGAGTGGTCAGCGGCTGCAGCTCAGTCGTATCGCGGGTGAGAAGCGGAAAACCAAGCGCAAGTCGGTCAAGAAAAAGCCGCGCAAGGACGGCAAGCCACGAGGCTGACCTCCGTCCGGATGGCCCTTTGAATCCGTGCATACGCCTGCAATCGGTATACCGCAGAATGCTGCGGGCCGGCCGGATGACAGAGAGATGTGCCTTGACTTGCGCGCCGGTGCCCGTCAGGCGCTGCGCAACAGCCAGCTAGGCAGCCTGAATCCGGCGACCCAGCGCAATGCGGTAAAAAACCGGAACGGCAACCAGCGTCAGCACCGTTGCGAACAAAAGCCCGCTCATAATGCAGACGGCCATTTCTCTAAAGAAGGCATCCGTCAGCAAGGGCGACATCCCGACCACAGTGGTGAGCGCCGCCAGCATCACCGGGCGCAAGCGGCTCAAACTGGCACTCATCATCGTCTCAAGGGTCGCGCTGTCTTCTTCCAGTCGTTTGTCTATTTCATCAACCAGCACTATACAGTTCTTGATCAACATGCCCGTGAGGCTGAGTACGCCAAGGAAGGAAGGGAAAGTGAGGGGCAGGTCGGTAATGATCAGGCCGATTGCCACCCCGCAGATGATCATCGGAACAGTCAGCCAAATGACAATGGGTTGCTTGAGTGCGCCGAACATCAGCACCGTTATAAAAAACATCAGGCCGAATGCCATGGGCATTCTGTCTGACAAGGCCTCATTGGCCTCCTTGTTAGACTCAAACTCTCCGCCCCATTCGCGAGAGTAGCCGGGCGGTAACTCGATGGATTCGACTGCCGGCCGCAGCTGTTCAAAATAGATGTTCACGTTGTGTCCCAGGGGTTGGTTGCCCTGGGCGGTTATGGTCCTGATCCGGTCACGTCGGTAAATTGTCGTGTTGGCCGGTTTAAGGGAAAGATCACTGACAACCTGGGTGATGGGCACATACCGGCGTTGTGACGAACTCCACACCTGTTTATGTTTGATGTTCTCGATGTCGGCGCGCTCGATGTCCGGAGCCCGGGCGATGATTGGCACCAGCTTGTCATCGTCCCGCAGCAGTCCGATAGTCAGGCCATTGGTGCCGTAGGCCAGTGAACGTGCCAGATCGTTCCGCGTGATACCCGCAACACGTGCGTTGGCGTCATTGAAGCCTGGCGACAGTTCCAGTGACTGGGCGCGCCAGTTGGTGCCGCGATCGATCAGGTTGTGAGCCAGGAATATCTGCAGGGTTTCGTCGGCGAGCTGACGCAGCACGACTTCATCCGGACCCGAATAGCGCATTTCAATTTTAGTGCCCTGGGTAGGTGAGAACTCTGCCCTGGAGATTTTGATCTCGGCATCGGGTCGCGCACGGGTCAGGGTGTCTTTTGTCTGCTGCATCAAACTGTTCATCTGTTCCACCTCTGCAACCCGAATGATCAATCTCGCATAGGCGGGGTTGGGGAGTTCGGGTGACATGGTGGCAATGAAACGCGGTGACCCACGACCAACAAAGGCGCTGACCGACTCGATGCCCTCCAGCTCCAGAAGCTGGGCTTCCAGGGGCGCGATATCATCGGCAGTCGTCAGTATATCTGTGCCTTCCGGTAGCCGATAATCCACGTAAAACAACGGTGTATTATTGGTTGGGAAAAAACTGGTTTTGACGAATCTCATTGAATAAAGGCAGGCAGCGGTGACCATTATTATGATGGCCGTTGTCAGCCATGCGCGGCGCAGACCAAAGTTGATCAGCAACTGGTAAGGTTTGAAGTACCAGGCGCTGTACAGCGCCTGGTCGGGTTCCGCGTTACCACTCTTGAGCAGATAACTGCCTAGCAGGGGTACGACGGTGATCGCCAGCACCCATGACAGCAGCAGTGATACGGCCACAACCTGAAATAGCGAGCGAAGAAAATGGCCGCTGTTGTCGTCCGACAGGCTGATGGGAGCAAACGCCAGAATGCCAATCACGGTGGCCCCGAGCAGGGCGTATTGGGTCCTCGCGACGGATTGTCCGGCGGCCTGCTGCGGGGTAAGGCCCTGCCTGACCCCCACCACCATGCCCTCGGCGATGACGATGGCGTTATCGACCAGCATACCCATTGCAATCATCAGGGCGCCGAGGGAGATACGCTGCAGTTCGACCCCCATCAGATACATGATCTCGATCGTTCCCAGTACCGTCAACAGGAGAACGGCGCCAACGACAGTGCCTGCCCGCCATCCCATAAACAGGCACAGGGCGAGCACCACCGTAAACACGGACATACCCAGATTCTTCAGGAAGTTACTGATCGCTGCGTTGACCACCACATGCTGGCGATAGATAGCTGTGTACTCAATGCCGACCGGTAGCTGTTGGAAGATCTCATTCATCTTCAGGTCAACCTGCTCACCTACAGCTACCACGTTTTGTCCGGGAGTGACGGACACGGATACGGTAAACACGGGCTCGCCGTTATATCGGATCAGTTCGGGCGGGGTTTCAATACTGCTTCGCCTGATCGCCGCGATGTCACTCAGCTTGAGCATTTCGGTTGAGCCCGGGGTGCCAATTTTCATGTTTTCCAGCGACCCTACTGAGTTGACCGCTCGTGGCTGGGCGATGCGCAATCTGCGTCCATCAAAGGTGGCGGAGCCGGCGTCTACGACCTGATTTTCCGCCCCGATTTGCTGCCCGATGTCCTGAATGGATAACCCCAGTTGGGTGAGCTTGGTGCCATCAAACTCTATGTAGACAGCCTCATAGGGGATGCCCAGGGTGTCTATTTTGGCGACACCCGGAACCAACTTGAGCTGAGTACTGATATGCCTGCCCACGTCATGAATTTCGGCGTCTGAGTACCCGGGTGTTGTCACAGCATACAGGATGCCATAGACGTCGCCGAAATCATCTTCTACATGCGAGCGGTCAACGCCCGGAGGCATGCGCATGTTCGCTTCGAGTACCCTGCGCCTGAGCTCATCGAAGACCTGCGGGGTCTCATCGGCACCGAAGTGTTCCAGTAGTTCGATCAAGATCTCTGACCGGCCGGGTAAGGACTTGGAAGTCATGTGGTCGATGGCGGCCAGTTCCTGCAGGGCGTCTTCCATACGTTCGGTGACTTCCATTTCGACCTCTGCCGCGGAGGCACCGGGGTAGGTGGTAATCACGTAGGCGCGCTTTATCGGAAAGGCAGGGTCCTCCAGGCGTCCAATGTTCTGGATGCCATGCATGCCGCCGGCAAGGCAGGCCAGGATGAGAAGCCAGCCGTAAAGCGGCTTCTCCAGTGTGTAGTGTGCAAGGTTAGCCATCGAAGGGCCGGACCTTCATGCCTGCTTGCAATTGGCCGGCGCCGGCTACCACGACCTGTTCGCCGTCTCTGAGGCCCGCCAGGACAGGTACGCCAGTGTGAACAGGTGCCCCGGTCTGGATGATGCGACGGGATATTTCACTGGTTTCGGGGTTATAGATCCAGACCGACAGTTCGCCGCCCGGCGTAGGCACTACTGCGGAGGCCGGGAGAATAAAACTGCTCTCGCTGTTATCCTTAATGAGTATCATCGCCGCAGCCGTCATGCCCGGCAGAATATTCAGGTCGGCCGGATTATCCATGATGAAGGACACTTCGTAGGTTTGTGCCAGGGAATCCGCTTCGCCCCGGTTTTCATGGAAAGTGATATCAAACTGTCTGCCGGGCGCGAACGAAAACTGGACCCATGACCGCAGCAACTGATCTGGCGTCACGGTGGCCACCAGATTTTCGGTGATGCTCATGACCACCAACAGCTTG
This sequence comes from uncultured Gammaproteobacteria bacterium, assembly GCA_963840725.1. Taxonomy (GTDB): domain Bacteria; phylum Pseudomonadota; class Gammaproteobacteria; order Pseudomonadales; family Halieaceae; genus CAVWDU01. The sequence goes on from CAWIZY010000011.1 coordinate 53,705, forward strand.
TTCAGATCCAGTAGCCTGACCACCGGAGCACCCGGGTTCACATTGACAAAATTGTCGACGTAGCGGCGCGATACATAGGCATCAAAGGGCGCGTATATCTTGCTTTCGTTGAGCCGCGCCCTGGCCTTGTCGAAGCGGACGCGCTGCAGTTCATAGTTGGTTTCGGCGTCTTCTACCTGGGATTTGGCAATGCCGTTATCTTTCAGGACTTCACGCTTACGGTCGAGGTCCTGCCGGGTGAGTTTCAGCTGTATTTCGGCCTCTCTCGCCACCAGACGAAAATCCGTGGGATCCAGGGCGGCGAGTAAGGTGCCCGCTTTGACTGTTTCGCCCTCGCGCACCGGGAACTGCTGTAGAGGACCACCCACTTCGAAGGACATGTCGATGGCCTGGAGCGCCTCGACGCGCGCGGTAAATACCAGCAGCTCCGAATCCGTGCTGCTTTCGACTGTCATCAGCTTGGCCGGCCGCACCTGCTGTGAGATCGGGTCTGGCGGCGAACGATCTGAGCATGCATTGGCGAGCATTACGGCTGCGGCGATAGCGAGGTGGAAAGTCTTCATTTCAGTTGCGCAGCCTCGCTCTCCAGATGGCGGGAAAACTGCTGGACCTGCCCTTCACTCATAGGATTGAGGTCGAACAATTCAAAGAATCGCAGGCCTTCATGGGCAAAAAAGAGCAGCAGACTTTCGTTAGTCGCCGTCTGCTCTTTGGAAATCTGCTCCAGCAGGTGGCGAATGTAATCGCGGGCCGGTTTCAGGAGCTCCCGGTCTTCGGCGCCAGCGGCCACCAGCGCCAGAAATGCGCGCTTTTCTGCGGGCGTGGTTTCCATGCTGAGCAGGGCCTGCAGAGTGCTACCCTGTTTTGCGTTGGCCTCAATGCGCGCCCTGATGGTACCGATCAAGTGATCGAGCATGCTCGTCAGCAGCACTTGCTTGGAACCGAAGTGATACAACACCCCACCTTTAGAGAATCCGGACTTGGCGGCTACCGCGTCGATGGTCAGGTGATTGGCTCCGTCATCCTCAACGACTGCGAGCGCCGCCTCAAGGATTTGGGTCCGCTTGTTGTTGCTCCGCATGGCCTGTGTCCTTAGCTGTACCCGTTTAGCTATACCGTCCAGATGGTACAGTTAAGCATGCAGGCTGGCAACGCTCTGTTAAGGTTGGCATCAGTAGCTGAGGGTCTACCGCTTTGGCAGCGACTCTAACTCGGCCTGTGTGAGGGTTCGGCTATCCCCCGGAGCCAGGTTGTCATCGAGTGTCAGTGCACCCACTGCAAACCGGTGTATGCTCAAGACCTTGTTATCAAACTGGCCGAACATGCGCTTGATCTGATGGTAGCGGCCTTCCAACAGGCCCACCTCAGCTTCAAATTGACTCAGCAGCATGAGTTGTGCGGGTAGGGTGGTGATGTTCTCATAGCTGAAATAAAGACCGCGCCGGAATGCCGTAATGTAGTGCTCGCCAAGCGGTTTTTCTACCCGCACCCGGTAGCGCTTGAGCAGGTTTGACCCGGGCAGTGAGAGCTGCCGGGACCACTGCCCGTCGTTGGTGAGCAAGACCAGCCCGGTGGTATTAAAATCCAGGCGCCCGACAATGTGCAGTTGATCCCGCCAGGGCTGCTTCAGCAGATCAATAACAGTACTGTGCTGGGCATCAGCCGTCGCACTGACGACGCCGCGAGGCTTGTTGAGCATCACGTAGCGGGCGGTGCGTGCCTGGGTGGTCTTGCCATCACAACGCACATCACTGAATCGCGTGATCAGCTGGTGGATGTCCCGGGCGGTCTTACCGTCAACAACAACCCGACCCTGGGCAAGCAGCAGTCGCACATCGCTGCGTTTGATACCCAGAACGCTGCTGAGGTGGCGGTCCAGGCGTGCCACTAGCTGCTTACTGCGTGCTAAGCTGCCACTCAACCCGCCGCCTGATCCGCCATGGCCAGCATCGCATGCAGCAGCACGTTACAACCGGCAGTGAGATCTTCCGGCTTGGCATTTTCTGCCTCGTTGTGGGAGATGCCGTTCTCGCAGGGCACGAAGATCATGCTGGTGGGCGCAACCTTGGCCACATACAGTGAATCGTGCCCTGCACCGCTGACCATTTCCATGTGTGAGTAGCCCAGGGTCCGTGTTGCCTCACGCACGGCATCGATACACGCCGGATCAAAACGGGTCACGGGCATATGCCAGAGTTCATCCACGCTGCCGCGCAGGCCAAAACGTTCGCATTCGCGGGCCACTGTTTCGCGAAACGCCTCGTCCATGGCGTCCAGTATCGCCGGGTCCGGGTGGCGTAGGTCCACGTTTATCACCAGTTTCTCGGGCACTGTGTTGCGCGACCCCGGCTCCGCCTTGATGTCACCGAAGGTGGCGCGGCCCCAGGGGGCGTGTTGGGTTGCCAGTCGATAGCAGGCCTCGAGAATGGGCAACGCACCCATAAAGGGATCTTTTCTTGCCTCCATGGGCGTCGGGCCGGCGTGGCAGGGCTCACCCTCGATCACCAGATCATACCAGCGTGCGCCCTGAACCCCGGTCAGTACACCGATCTGCAATCCCTCGGCTTCGAGGATGGGGCCCTGCTCGATGTGCACCTCAAAAGCAGCGGTGAGCGGCTTCGCCACGGCGGCAAGGCTGCCCTGGTAGCCGATTCTTGCCAGCTCGCCGGCGAAGCTCTTGCCCGATTTGTCCTCGATGGCGTAGACGTCGTCACGGCGCATTTCGCCGCACCATACGCCTGAGCCGACCATAGCCGGCGCAAAGCGTGCGCCCTCTTCATTGGTCCAGACGACAACTTCCAATGGGGTCTCGGTGGTGATCCCGGCATCGTGCAGGGTGCGTAACACCTCCAGTCCGGCCAGTACGCCAAAGACGCCATCAAACCTGCCGCCAGTGGGCTGGGTATCGAGATGACTGCCCGTGATGACCGGCGGTAACTCGTCTCTGCGCCCCGGGCGTCGGGCGAAGATATTCCCCATCTCGTCGACGCTGACGCTGCAGCCTATTGCTTCACACCAGCTGACAAAAAGGTCGCGCCCGGCTTTGTCTTCATCGGTCAGCGCCTGCCGGTTGCAGCCGCCTTTCTCGGTCGCACCGATTTTGGCCATGGCCATCAGGCTTTGCCAAAGGCGCTCGCCATCAATTCTCAGGTTTGCAGTCATGCCGGTTCTCTCCTCAAAGCCTGACACATACAGTGCACCGAGCCCCCGCCCTGGGCGATCATGGAGACGTCGGGGTCGTAAACGACAAGACCCTCTGCCTTGCAGGTTTCAATAAGCCGCGTGCCCGCGGCAGGTATCAGTACACGCTCATCACCGAGGGCGACAATGTTAGTGCCCATGTTCATGGTCTCGCCGTAGCTAATGGGCAGGATGCGGATACCCTTGGCTTTCAGCCACTGCAACAGTTCCTCTTCTACGGCCTCAACACACACCACTGCCAGGTCTTCGGCGATCATGCCCATCTGTACGTCCAGGTGAAGAAAATGGGGGTCGAAGGGGTAGGCAAACAACTCCCAGCCCTCGCTCTCGAACCAGCCCCTGAGTTGCTTGACGGCAGGCTCGATAGAACGATCGCCGGAGTAGCCGCAGATAGCCACGCCCGGTTTCAGCACCATGAAATCACCGCCCTCAACATTGCCGGCAGTGACCATATCGTATATGGGGATGGCGTTTTCAAGATAGAACCGCAGCACCGCGGCGTATTCGCCGCGTCGATAGGCCTTTTGCAATTGCATGATGATGGCACCCCAGGGCGTCATAACAGAGCTGTCACGGGCATAGACCTGGTAGGGCAGTCCGGCTTCCGCTTCGAGCTGGTGTACTTGCACACCCGCACTCTCGTAAGCGCTGATCATTTCTTTATACTGCGCGTGCACCACGGCCTTGTCGAAGGGGCGGCCCAGGCGCGCACTGCGTTGCGCGACAGCATTGCTGGACTGCCAGCGGTAGTGATCAATGGGGCCGACCAGCAGGTCCGTGAGGCGGCCGTACTCACTGTCAATGCCCCAGTAATCGTGACGCGGGGTGGCGCCGCCTGTCTGGCGTGTTTGCAGCTGCATAAAAATTCCTGTGGCGGATGGTGCACACGAGCAAGCAATATAAAGGAATCGGCCAGTCTAAGAAAGCTGCTGAACGCTCGGCCTCGGGGCCGGTTGTCCAGGCGGGTCCAGCCAGTCGGAAAGGGTCTGCCGCGTGCGCCTGGATGGAGCAGGTGCGGTACTCTGGATACAGGCGTGGCTAAAAGCCGGGTCGCAGCAGGTCGGGCTAATCTCCCGTTACCGCACTACAATAGATAGTATCACTCACTGTCCCGAGGCCAGTCCCTGAATGACCCTGTTGCTGATCTACCTGTCCATCGCTATCGGCGTTTCATTTCTATGCTCGATTCTGGAGGCCGTATTGCTCTCCATTACCCCCAGCTATCTGGAGCAGCTTACGCTGGAAAACCCCAGTTCTGGTGAGCTGATAGCGGGGGTGAAGGGCCGTATGGATGAATCCCTGTCCAGCATCCTGATCTTGAATACCTTTGCCCATACCATGGGGGCGGCGGGAGTAGGCTCACAGGCCATGCAGGTGTTTGGTGCCGAATGGGAGACCCTGATCGCGGTGTTATTGACCCTGGCGATTCTGTACCTTTCCGAGATTATTCCCAAGACACTGGGTGCCACATTCTGGCGTACGCTCGCAGTACCTGCCTCCTTCGTCATCTCCTGGTTGGTGCGACTGGTGTATCCCCTGGTCTGGATCTCCACCCGCCTGACGAGGCTGTTCAGCCGGGGCAATGAAAATGAGATCACGCGCGAGGAGATCATCGCCCTGGCGTCGCTGGGCCATAAAGACGGTGCGCTTTTCTCTCGGGAAAACGAATATCTCGGCAATTTGCTGCGGCTGCGTGAGGTGCGCACCGGGGAGATACTGACCCCCCGAACGGTAGTGCACATGCTGGACCAGAACCTGACCGTCAAGGAAGCACTGGATCATCCCCAGGCGCGTCAGTTTACCCGCGTCCCCATTTATGAAGGTAACCGCGATGCGGTGACAGGCAAGGTGATTCGTGTCGACCTGTTCGAGGCGGAACGCGAGGGCAGGGGCGGAGAGCCGATCCACAAACTGGCCAGAGAAATTGTCCGGGTGTCGGAGAAGCTACCGGTACAGAACCTGCTGGACCTGTGTATTAATTCCCGTATGCACTTGTTTCTGGTGGAGGATGAGTTTGGCCAGACGGCGGGAGTCGTCACGCTAGAGGATGTGATAGAAACGTTGTTGGGCCGCGAAATTCTCGATGAAAATGATCAGGTTGCAGACATGCAGGCCCTGGCCAAACTCAAGTACCGTGAACGTCTGCGTTCAACCAGGGAGCAGGAAAAGTCGCCATCAGGCCCGCAATAACGCTGTGTTCAGACTCAGACGTCTATCCACTGTGGGGGGATGTTCTCCTCTACCAGCTGATTGATGCTGACGGTCACCAGGCCATGGTCCTGGCCCACCTCCTCGGCAAACCGTGACTCCTTACTGCTGCGGGCGATGACCATCGCTTCGGGGAACTGGCGCCGAATCCACAGCGCCGTGCGCAGATTATCTTCCTCCCGGCCAGTGCCCAGCACAAAGACGGCGTTGTTGGCATCGACGTCTACTTCGTCCCGAACCCGGGTCCAGGTGTCCGGATTGGAAATATCGCCCTCGTAGACTTCACGACGGAAATTCCCCGAGAACGCCATTTGCTCCTCGGCCACCAGCACCCGGCGGTGCGCATCCATTTCGATAATGATGACGGCGGCGATCTCGCTGGCACCCATGCGCTGCAGCTCTTCAAGAATCGTCTGACCGAAGCGACCAAAGCCCGCGATGACCACGACGTCCTTGGCACTGGTTCCCTGAAAATGCTGCAGTACCTGGCTGCGTACCAGCCCCGCTGCCGCGAGATGATAGGTGTTGAAGGTCTCGCAGTTTTTAGCCACGCGGGTGTTGGACATGGCCCGCATGAAGCGCAGACTGGCGCAATGAATTATCACCCGGGGCCCGATATCGGGTACGAGTTGCAGCAAGACTGAGGCCGCCTCATAGCTCCTTAAACTGTCGTCCGAGAGCAGTAGGATTTTCTTGGCTCGTTCCACTCTGAGCTGTCGCAGGAAAAACTCGTGAGTGATATCACCTACCACGACCGAGGCGTCATAGGCCTGGCGGAACTCATCCAGAACCGCCTGCTCCTGACGTCCGGAGCAGACGATGAGCACGCGTATTCGAGGGTTGTGGGCGCGCAGCACCCGCAGATAACTCAGTGACAGTTCACCACTGCCGACAATGATAATGTGATTTTTCAGTCGGCGCAGGTACCAACTCTGGGGGGAAATGGCGCGCCACAGGGCCTCGATAAGTGTGGAGGCCGTCAGCACCGGAGCGCCAAAGTACGCGACCCAGACCATGACGCGAGCCCACCAGGGGCCACCCTGGGGGGTGCCGAGATCAACCCCTCCGACCACAAACAGACTCAGGCTGTAATACGCTTGAGTCAGCAGGCCTGCCGCCGCCACGCCGGGTCGTTCGGTCACAGAGACGCCACTGGCGAAGCCGATCCAGGCACAGGCGAAAAAACAGGCAGCGGCGACACTTCGGGTGGGGAATTTCTTGCGCTGAACCTGATCAACCATCACGTAATAATCGTTTCCTGCAGGGCTGGCTGGCCTGCCAGTCGACGTCGGAGCCCTGTATTGTGCCGTGGCGATAAGTATCGCCGCGGCGTTTATTGTCGGCAGTGCGTCCGTCCAACATGGCTGGAAAAAGCGGAACGGTCCTGCACCCTGCCGAGGGCCGGATCATGAGTGAATAAGGCTGGCGCTGCAAGCCTTTGACAGCGTGCGATCAGTGCGGCCCGCCACAGGGGTAATTGGTTGGATAAGCGCCGAGATGGACGGAATAGGGAAAAGCTCCATACAGGCGCTTGTTTTTTGAGCAAAACGTGAATATTGGCGTTTTTAAGCTGAACATATGGGGCGTTTCGGATCGACTAGGTCTTATTTATATGGTGATGGCCACTGCCGTGATGCCTGTAAAACTCTACATGAATTACGGGAGTACTGTTATGTTTATCAAGAAACGGATGACTTTAGCTGTATCCACTGCCATCGCTATTTCTGCAACCGCGGCAACGGCGCCACCACTTACCTGGGCTCAGGCTTCTGAGGGCTTGATCGAAGAGGTTGTGGTCACCGGATCCCGCATTTCGCGAAATCCGGAATCCTATCTCGGCAGCATGTCCATCGCCTCCGGCGAAGATATCGAGAAAATCGGCAGGCATAACACCCTGGACCTGCTGCAAAAAATGCCTTCCATCGGTACCCGGGGCACCACCGCAACCACTCCAATGGGGGCGGGGTGCCAATTTTGTTGAAATCCATAATCTGGAGCCAGAGCGGACTCTGGTGTTGATGAATGGTCGCCGGGTGGTGAGTACGATTCGCGACTCAACAGGGCTGGCGGTAGACCTGCAGTCTTTCCCCGCGGTGATGATCGAGCGCATAGAAATCCTGGCCGATGGGGCCTCGGCGGTTTATGGGTCAGACGCTGTCGCTGGCGTGGTCAATGTTATGACCCGCAAAAACTTCGAGGGCTTTGAACTCAGTGGCGGCGTGGGCCAGCCAGAGGCAGACGGCGGTGAGGCCGTGAACCTCGGCGCGCTGTTTGGCGTGCAGGGCAGTCGTGGCCGGGTCGTGATTGGGGCGACGTTCGTGGAAACTGAAAATGTCGATTACATCGAGCGCGACTGGTCGCAAGTGCCCGTTCTCGGTCAGGTCGCGGGTCCTGGGCCCGGAGGCAGGCTTACCCTGATCGGCAGCGGGATTCCTCCCCAGGGCAGGGTGCCGGACGCCGGCATAATATTTCAGCCGGACCCGGTAACGGGTGCCAGCTATCAAACTTACGATACCTTCGGTTTGAGTGGCCTCAACGGCTCTGCAGGGGATGGCAGCATTCAGTCTATGCTCGATACCGGGCACCGTTTTAATGACAACGATCCGGGCGGCAGAGGTGTGAGCCTGATCAGCGGCGCCGAAATCTATAATATTGGCGTCGATGCGGAAATTGATCTCAATAGTACCGTTACCGCCTATACGATCCTGCTGATGCAGCATCGTGAAGGCACGCTGAATTTCACGCCCTTGCCTGTGTCTGGTGCCGCGGGCCGGTTTATCGACCTGCTTCAGGTACCCTTCAATAATTCGAATATTCCTGCGGATGCACTGGCCGTTATTCAGGACGCTACACTCGCGGGTGATCCCGAGGCCGATTCATTTCAGATGAGTTATCGGGGACTGGATCTTGGTAACCGCATCTTTAATTACGACGCTGATACCATTCAGGCAACCTTTGGTTTTCGGGGTGATCTGGATCTTGGTGAGCGGAATTGGTCCTTCGATACCTGGGGTCAATCGCATCTGACCGAAGTCACCGAAGGTCAGCTGCATGTGGGCAATCTGCAGGCAGCAGTGATTCCCGAGCAGTGCGCAGTTCTCTCCAATTGCCCGAAAAGGGCCGATGGCAGTCCGCTGTTCGGTCCCTTTGGTCGCAGTCCTAAAACCCAGGAAGAGATCGATTTCATTACCTTCGATGACCATGACAAGACCGAGTACGAGATGTTGCATGTGGCGGCGACGCTGGCGACCAGCGAGCTGTTCGAACTCCCTCGGGCGGGCGGGCTTGGCTTTGCGGCGGGCCTCGAATGGCGTGATGAATCCGGCAGCGTAACGCCCTCTGGTGTGGTCGGTCAGGGTGACAGTGGCGGTAATTTCGCCGAGCCCACCAGTGACGGCTAACTATTCCTTCCCGGATACACGGGTTGCACGCATTTGTTTGCCATGACTGCGCGCTCAAGGGCCCGCCAGTCCATCGGATGGTCGGTGAAGCACTGTGCGCTCCTCGGTCGATCCTGTTATCTTCCAGTTCCCGGGACAATTCTGCGCCGGTGCGGGTGAGTGATAGTTGCTCGCTGCCGCAGGTTAGCATCACGGGGTCACAACCCGTGGTATAACGGACAGTTCCGATCTGCGGAACATTCAGGACATAGGGAAGGCAGTTTGACGTCGAAAGAGGGGCAGAGCAGCGTATGTCGTGCCGGTGAAAATTGTTGGCGTATTGAACAGGCCGATCGTCTTGCGATAGCGATCGATGGCGAGGACTATTTTCGCGCGCTGCGCCAGTCCATCCTTGCGGCCGAACATCAGGTCATCATTGTCGGCTGGGAGGTGCACAGCAAGCTGGAACTGGTCAGAGGGGAACCGGACGACGGACTGCCGACCGCGCTCGGCCCCTTGTTAGACTTTGTGGCCCGCGAGCGCAAGGTAGACGTTTTTGTGCTGTGCTGGGACTTTGCGGTCATTTACCTGCTGGAGCGGGAGTCGTTTCAGGCCGTTGAACTGGACTGGAAAACCCACAGTGGTGTCCGCTTTCAAGTGGACGCCTGTCACGCTGCCGGTGCCTCTCATCATCAAAAAGTGGTGGTGATCGATGACGCCGTGGCGTATTGCGGTGGTTTCGATCTCAGTCAGCGCCGCTGGGATACCTCGCAGCACCTGGTAGAGGACAGCCGGCGCCAAGACCCTACTGGCGAGCGTTACCCACCTTTTCACGACCTGCAAATGCTGGTCGATGCTGCGGCGGCCGCTGCGCTGGGGGAACTCGCACGTACCCGCTGGCATCGCGCCACGGGTGAACGCCTCCGGCCGATAGAATGGGATGCGCACAGTGATCCCTGGCCGGTTTCAGTTGCGCCACTCTTGCAGTCGGTGCCAGTAGTCCTGGCGCGCACTGAATCCGGGCAAGATGGGCGCGACTCTGTGCGAGAGATCGAGCAGTTGTACCAGGACTTTATTGCTTCCGCCTCCCGCTATATCTACATCGAAAATCAGTACCTGACGTCCCATGCCGTGGCCGTCGCGCTGGCGAAGAGACTGGCAGCGGCCGATGCTCCGGAGGTGGTTATCGTCATGCCACGGGAAACCGAGGGCTGGCTGGAACAGCAAACCATGGATGTGCTGCGCGCCCGGGTGGTGGATCAATTGCGGGACGCAGACCACGCCGGCAAGTTGAGGTTATTCTACCCTCAACTGGCGAAAGACAGTGCAGATGGAACCATGGTGCATGCAAAGCTGATGCTGGTGGATGACCGCTTGTTGCTCCTCGGTTCCGCCAACCTGAGCAACCGCTCGATGGGTTTGGACACCGAGTGCGATCTCGCACTTGAAGACGGGCACGACGGCGCGGTTGCAGCGTCGCTCAAGCAACTTCTGGCTGACTTGCTCGCGCAGCATCTGGGCACTGATACCGACGTCGTCGCCCGGAGTCTGTCGCGGACCGGGTCGCTGATTGCAACCATCGATGAGTTGCACAGCGATGACCGTAGCTTGCAGCCTCTGGACACTAAAATTGCGCCCGCGGTAGACGCCTTGATCCCTGACTCTGCCCTGATCGACCCGGAAGCGCCTGTCGACGCCAGCTACATTATGGGCCACCTCGTGCCTGAGGCGCAGCGGCCGCGATCTGCCCGGCGTTTCATGCTGGCAGTGCTCACGCTGCTGCTATTGCTAGGCGTTGCCCTCGCCTGGCAGTTCACTGATCTTGGTGATTCGATGACCCCGGAGAGGCTGGTCGCCTACATTCGCGCCATGGGTGACCATCCTGCCGCCTCTTTAGTGGTTATTGGGGTGTTCGCCGTGGCCGCTGCCCTGGCTGTGCCCCTGACCTTGATGGTTGTTGTTTGTGTGCTGGCGTTTGGCGCCATGAAGGGGTTTATTTTTGCGTATATTGGGGCGCAGCTCAGCGCAATTCTCAGCTATCTGATGGGAGATTACCTGGGCCGGGACATGCTGCGGCGATACGCGGGTGATACGATTAACCGTCTCAGCAAACGACTTTCCGATCGCGGTGTGGCAACTATAGTGACGCTGCGAGTGGTGCCGGTTGCGCCTTACGCATTGGTGAACCTGGTGGCCGGGGCGTCTCATATCTCGCTGCGCGATTTTCTGCTGGGTACCCTGCTGGGATTAGTGCCGGGCTTGCTCGCCATTGCGCTGTTTGCCGACGGCTTACTCAAGGCGATCACTGGCCCGGGATTAACGAGCTTTGCCTGGGTGGCCGCTTTACTGCTGGTGCTGGGTGTGGGCGCCCATTATCTGCGCCGCGCACTACTGAGCCGGCGGGTCGCACGTAAAACCGATTCGAATTGCTGAATATCTCCCCGCTGCACGCTCACTGTGGTCGGATGTCCTGTGACGGCAAGGCCCGGTTCAATGGCTGCCCGAGTGGCTGAAGAGGCGTCTTGCAAGAACTCGGCAGCGACTGTTGTCGACGGTGTTCGCCGTCAGTCAGAGGAGTGATTTATATGAACAACCGCAGTATCGACATTTATCTGGTGCGGCATGGCGAAGCCGCAGGGGGCTGGGGTGACCAGCCGGACCCAGGTCTGAGTGCTCTTGGCCGATCGCAAGCCGATACGGCAGCCCTGGCCTTGCAAGGCACGGTCAGTGCGGAGTCCGAACTTTTCAGCAGCCCGCTGGCGCGCGCGCGAGAGACCGCGGAGCCTTTTGGGGCCCTAGTCCAAAGGCAGATAAAGGTGGATGGCGCGTTCACAGAGGTGCCTGCGCCCGTGCCGTTTTCGCAACGCGGTCAGTGGTTGCAGGCGTTTATGGCCGCCGGTTGGGAGGGGCAACCCGAAACCTTGTTGGCATGGCGCGCCGGGCTAATTCAACGCCTGCTATCACTCTCCTCAGACGCTGTGGTGTTCACTCACTTTATGGTCGTAAACGCTGTGGTCGGTCATATCCGCGATCAATCGAGTACGCTTTGCTGCCGTCCGGACAATGGCTCGATTACGCGGATTCAACGCGCAGAGGGCAAACTGGCTCTGATGGAGTTGGGGCGAGAGATGCAGACCCACGTGGGGTGAGCAAACGATCGGCAGACCCTGAGGCCTGCGATACAGGTACGCGGGCAATGGTGGCGGTCGCCTTGTGAGCAGGCACTGTGGGGTGTATAAACGCAGTCATTCCAAGGTTTGTGTGAGGGAGTAGAGTATGCCAGCAAGAAGGGACACTGTTCTGATTACCGGGGCTTCTTCCGGTATCGGGGAGGCAATGGCCGAGCTGTTCGCCCGGGACCACTACGACCTGATACTGGTTGCGCGCAGCGCCGCGAAACTTGAGCGTCTTGCTGATCAACTGGCACAGGATCACGGGGTCAAAGTGAGTGTGCGACCGGTTGATTTGTCGAAACCCGCAGCCGCCGGTAAGTTATGCAAGGCGCTGGAACGGGAAAAACTGCGGGTGGATATGCTGGTTAATAATGCCGGTGTTATGCACCACGGCGCGTTTGTCGATATGGCGCCGGGGGATCACCAGAGCATGGTCCAGCTCAACATCGCAGGGTTCACCGACCTCCTGTCGCAGCTCGTGCCAGCGATGGTAGCGAGAGGCAAGGGCAAAGTGCTCAACGTGGCCTCTATTGCAGCGTTTCAGCCCATCCCCAGCCTGGCAACCTACGCCGCTACCAAGGCCTATGTGTTATCGCTTTCCGAGGCATTGGGCGAAGAGTTAAGGGGCACCGGCGTTACGGTTACTGCGCTGTGTCCGGGTGTGACGGATACCAATATGGTAGCCAAGGCACAGGAGGAAAGTGCAGGTTTGGAGCTGCCCGCTGTCGTGGTGGGCGACGTGGACACGGTGGCTCGCGAGGGCTTCAACGGTATGCTCAAAGGAACCCCCATTGTAATTCCCGGGGCAATCAACCAGGCCACGGCGCTCACCACCCGGGCCCTGCCAAAGTGGTTGGTGCGTCGTCTGATGGGGTTGGCCGGGCGGTCGACGATCGACTGATGGAGAGCCGAACTAGCCGGCGTTTTTTGCACCCATGAATGCGGGCTTGCGGAACCTGGGTTGCCGGGCGAGCGGGCCCATCAGTCGCCGCAGCATGCCGGGGGTCAGGTCGTAGTGACGTGATGTGTAGTAACAGTCATCACTGTCCTTTGCCTCGTAATAGTGACCGCTGAAGTTGCGGAAGTTGGGTTTCACTGACAGCGGACAGTAGTGGGTGACGATGGAGCGACGGGTGCGCTTCCCTTCTATTTTGCTGCCGCCGTGTACCAGGTCCGAGGCCCAGATCAGCGCGTCACCTTTTTTGGGTAAAAAAGTCTCCAGCGGCATGTCATCGCGATTTTTCAGGTCCTTCAGGCTCTGGATATATTGTCGATGTATGTCCTTACCGTGCTTCGCCGGGTTCCAGCTCTTGGAGTCACCGGGGAACAAAAAGTCATCCAGTTTGTGACTGCCCACATGGTATTGCAACTCGCCGCTGCCGGGGGTGACATCCTCCAGCGCGATCCACGAGGCCATGAACTGCAGCGGCTTGGAGACCACTACGTAGGCGCCGTCCTGATGCATCGCCTGCTGTGAGCCGTAATTAAAGGTCAGGCACTGAAATGCGTTGATGGCGTCCTCAAAACTGGCCTTGAGCACCGCCGCTATCGGTTCACAGAAGACCGCCTGGCGCGCCAGACTGGAGTTAACGTGGTAGTCGATCATTCGGAAGGTCGGGTCATCATAGATGTCGCGGCTGGGGTGCGCGTAGGACTGCCGCGCTCGCCGGGCGATATAGAACTCCGGATTGTCGGCGACGTTGTCTATCTCCTCCACCAGGGCGTCAGCCAGTTCGGCAGTAATGGCACCCGGGATCACCACGTAGCCGTTTGTCATCAGCTGCGCCAGTTGCCCGGCAAGGGGGTCGCTAATACTTCCTGCAGTGGTGCGCTGGGCCAATTGCTCCCCTGCGTCGGGTGCGTCCACCCACAGGGGCTCGAATGTCGTTTGGGTTCCTGGCATGTTGTCTTCTTGCGTCGGTATCGAAGGTATCCGGCCTGGCGTGACAGCCGGGGCTTTAAACCGCTCCGGAGGCCTTTAACGCTAAGCGGGCGGGCCGCCTGCTACCAGCAAATCAGGGTCAGGCTGGGCATCGGCGTAGTGTACAGGATTCGTCATGCTCCGCCATTGATCAACGTCAATCCCGAACTGCCGGTGCACAATCTCCATGTCTGTGGCGAAGTGCTCATGGTAAATGGTCTGCACCTCCTCGCTGCTTAACGCATGCGTCCAGTGTTGGGCAGCGGCAAGATTGGCGTGAGCGACGGCGGGTTCGACATCATGCCAGACCTGGGTGCCCTTGGCATGAGCCAGCAGCAGCGTCCCGGGTTTGGGGTGTGGGTATTCACCGCCCGCAGCCGCGCCTGAGCCGGCCGCGCCTGAGCCGGCCGCGCCTCCGTAGTAAAACCGGGGCATCTTACCCTCATTGACCCGTCGGCCTACCATCGGGCTGAAATCGAGATCGTCCAACTGCAGGAATTCGCTGAGCTTTGCCTGGGCATTGAGTGGGTTGAGAATGTCTGTCTCGTAGGTGAGCACCAGGATGTTCCCGGGGTCGAAGTAGTCCAGCAGCCACTGCAGGTGCTTCCCGTACTGCGGGCACAGGAGATTGTATGCGTCCTTGCCCGCCAGAATGTCGGCATAGGAGTGGCCATAGGCCTGCAAATCGGGCGCCACGTGGCGAATACGGTGCACGTAGTGGGAAAACGAGCGGTAGACCGGGTGGCGCAGAACCATCACGATCTTGGCATCGGGCAGCAATGAGCGGATACGCTCCAGGTTTCTGGGGGAGCGAAAGTAGGAGGGGGTGATATCGGCGATATACCGGGCCCCGGGTTTACTGTCGAAGTCATACCAGGAGCGGTACCACTGCGTGCCCTCATCAAAATGTTGGTTGAAGAAGAACAACTCTTTCTTGCGGGGCGTCAGCACGTTGCCGCAGGGCGCAAAAGCCGCATTAAGAAACGTGGTGCCACACTTTTCAACCCCCACGCAGACCAGGTTGGGGAGCCGCTTCTCTGGCCGGGCTTTAGCGAAAAATTTGCTGAGGAACATTCAGACCTTGCCTGGGGGCGCATGTGCAGGAAAAGAGCGCCGGTGGCCAGCACGCAGGCAACTATTCTAGTATGCTGTGCAGGGGTTGCCAAATACGGGAGGATCGCCGCCATGAATCCGATTTCGATGTTAGCTGTGCTAATCATGGTATTTATCATGCCCGGGCTGGGGTTGGCGCAGCATGAACCGCTACCCATGGAGTCCGACTGGATGGAGTTCGTGAAAGGCCATCGGGATGCCAGGACGGGCACCGAAGTGCGCGAAATTTCGACGCAGGACGGCGAGGATTTTCACAGCGTCACCCTTGCCATCCCCAAGCAGTCGGTGAGCAGTCCCGATAGTATCGAGGAAGTGGTAGTGGTTGGGCGCATGCCTGAAAAACCCCAGCCTTTGCCGAAGGTGCGTTATGAATGGTTGGATGATCTCGATCCAGACAACTATGGCCTGTTGATTCGGGTACCCAAAGACACAAAGTGGCCGATCAGGCTCTATATGGCCTCTGAAGAGGGCTTTATCCGTCAGTAGACCGCGCCAGCATTGGTCTGGCGGGGCCTCACGCCGATTCGGGGGTGCTGCGCATAAGCTCTTGACTTGCAACACTTTCCTACCTATAGTATCGCCCCTCACGCGCCTGTAGCTCAGCTGGATAGAGTACCTGGCTACGAACCAGGCGGTCGCACGTTCGAATCGTGCCAGGCGCGCCATCTAAACAAAAAAGCCACCTCCCCGGGTGGCTTTTTTGTTTAGGCGGTTTGTCTGGCCGATTAAACGTGCCCGTTCGACAAATTGCACCAGCAATTTGAACCGAGCCGCTGCGCGGCGAAGCCCGCAGGGTCAGAACACCCCTGAGGGTGTTTTGAGTCATCGTGCCAGGCGCGCCAATTTCGTAAGGGCTTGCAGCTTGGCAGCCACTAACCTTCTCACGCATTTCCGACAGTTTTCCGACACTTTCCTCCGGCTCTACCCAATTATCGGGCGATGGGCATTCATCTGTACCCGATTGATTTCGCCCATCCGGCAGCCAGTGGCTAGCCCATAGGCAACCACAGGGCGCAAATGCGCCGGTAGTGCCCCCAGCAGAACATCAGCTTCCTGGCGAGAGAGAAAGTGCTGTCCCTCTTGTAAATATAATCGTGCCATTTTTCGGGTCACTCTTTGCAACCGCCATCAGGCTGCAATTCTCTCGTATCGATGATGCAGGCCACCAACACGGGGAAACGCGACAACTTTTCCCGACTCTGGCGGTTCAACTGTTCGGGTTTGTGGCGGATCTTTGATTAACGACAAGTGGGTTTTAAAGGTATGGTAATAGTTGAAATAATCGCGCAGGATTCTGCGTAGGTGCCGCTCAATGAGAACAATAATATGATCTAGGCAGTCTCGGCGTATAGAGCCGGTTATTCTTTCAACGAAGGGATTCTGCCATGGCGAGCGAGGCGCCGTGATGACCTCCTCGATACCTAGGCTGTTGATCCGTCGTTGGACTAGATCACCATAAACGGCATCCCGATCGCGCAACAAATACCGTGGGCCGGACTCAAACGGAAAAGCTTCCACTAATTGCGGTGCTGTCCATTGGGCAGTGGGGTGTTCTGTCACATTGAAATGTACAACTTGCCGACGATCATGGCTGAGCACGATGAATACATAAAGCACTCGAAATCCGGCAGTGGGGACAGTAAAGAAATCAATCGCCGCCAGACATTCTGAATGGTTGGCAAGAAAAGTTCGCCAGGTCTGCGAAGGTGGTTTTTTCTGACGAACCATATATTTTGAAACTGTCGCTTGTGATATTTCGATACCCAGCTTGAGTAATTCACCATGGATTCTGGGCGCACCCCAGCCCATATTGATTGCCTGCTACCGCGCGCCTGCATTTCTCGGATCAGCTTGCGCGGGCCTTCATCCATAGCGGGTCGTCCCGGCTTAGGGCCTCGACTTTTCCAGCGCCAGTAAAATCGGAAGCCCTGCCGATGCCAGCGTACGACAGTATCCGGATGTAGGCCGTGGAGTACTGTACGCCAGCCATCCACATAGCGTGATCAGAGAATCCAGAACAGCTTATCCGCCACCGTAGCGCGTGGGCGTTTCACGGATTTCCGGAGCATGGTCACCTGTTGGCGCAATGCCAGATTCTCAAGAAGCAATTGACGCCGAGACTTGAACACTGAACGCAGGAAAATGCCCGCTAGAATAAAGAATGGCATGCTTGCCATCCTTCACCGGTTGCCAGGAATAGTCAATAAAATCAGGGCGATCGAATTTTCAGAAGGGACAGGGTAAATGCTGGTCAAACAGGATATCCACCACACTACCGCGTAGCGATATCACCACACCGGTATTCATTGCAGCTTTGCTATTCTGTATTGTCTGATCCTGATCCATAACCTGCCACAATCACTTCACTTGTAGATAATGCAAATTCGGTACCCGGCTTACTTTCGCACCTCTGATAATTGCCATTCCAACTGCGCGCGATTGCAGTTTACTTTATATCTATATTGATTTTTTCATCTATCCACTGCCAGTTAAGGATTTCCGGCATGTCTTCGCCGTGTTTGTCAATGTAGGCTTTGTGGTCCAGCAGCTTGTCTCGCATCAACTGTTTCGCATAGGCGGCTCGCGAACCGAGGCTTGGCACTCGGTCGATCACATCCCCGGCCAGGTGGAAGCGGTCGAGATCATTCAGTACCGCCATATCAAATGGCGTGGTCGTGGTGCCGTTTTCCTTGTAACCACGTACATGCAGATTCTTGTGATTATTGCGTCGATAGGTTAAACGATGGATCAACCAGGGATAGCCGTGATAGGCGAAAATGACAGGTTTGTCTTTCGTAAACAATACATCAAAATCCTGGTCAGAGATGCCGTGCGGGTGTTCCCCTGGAGGCTGCAGGGTCATCAGATTCACGACATTGATAACGCGGACTGTAAGTTCCGGGAACTGCTGACGCAGTATCTTTACGGCCGCCAGGGTCTCTAGCGTCGGTACGTCACCGCAACACGCCATCACCACATCAGGGTCGCCACCCTCGTCGTTGCTTGCCCATTTCCAGATTCCCAGACCGGCAGTGCAGTGCTTAATCGCCGCTTCCATGTCCAGCCATTGCAGCTCAGGCTGCTTGCCCGCAACGATCACATTGATATCATTATGGCTGCGTAGGCAATGGTTAGTCACCGATAACAGAGTATTGGCATCGGGCGGAAAATATACACGGATGATCTCCGCCTTCTTATTCACCACTACATCGATAAATCCCGGGTCCTGATGACTGAAGCCATTGTGATCCTGGCGCCAGACGTGAGAAGACAACAGATAATTCAGCGAGGCTATGGGCCGACGCCACGCAATGTCACGCGTTACATCAAGCCACTTGGCGTGTTGGTTAAACATTGAATCAACAATGTGGATAAAGGCTTCATAGCAGGAGAAAAATCCGTGTCGCCCGGTTAGCAGGTATCCCTCTAGCCAGCCCTGGCACTGGTGTTCACTCAGCATTTCCATCACTCGGCCATCAGACGCAATGTTTTCATCACCGGGTAATATTTCTGCTGCCGAACACCGGTTAGTGACTTCGAACAGTGCGCCCCATCGATTCGATGCGGTTTCGTCCGGACTGAAAATACGAAAGTTGCGAGCCTTGGCATTGAGCTTCATCACGTCGCGGATGAATTCACCCTGGGCGCGCGTCGCCTCGGCTTTTACCTCACCCGGGTTTGGCACCTTCACCGCATAATCGCGAAAGTCCGGCATTCGCAAATCGCGCAGCAACTTGCCTCCATTGGTATGTGGGTTGGCACCCATGCGCTGGTCACCCGAAGGTGCCAGTGCAGTCAGTTCTGCAATCAGACGGCCCTCCTCGTCAAACAATTCCTCGGGTTTGTAACTCCTCATCCACCGCTCGAGTGTGTTGATATGCTCTGGCTGCCGGATGAAATTGGTGATTGGTACCTGGTGCGCACGAAAAGTTCCTTCGATAGGTTTGCCATCGACAATCTCAGGTCCAGTCCAACCCTTTGGGGAGCGCAGGATAATCATCGGCCAGCGCGGCCGTTCGGTGAAACCTTTACTGCGCGTATCGTGCTGGATACGCTGTATTTCATTTACCACCGTGTCCAGTGTTGCAGCCATCAACTGGTGCATCTGTTCCGGTTCATCACCCTCGACGAAATACGGCGTGTAGCCATAGCCATAAAACAGTGCTTCCAGTTCGTCATGGGAGATCCTCGCCAGTACAGTCGGCCCGGCAATTTTATAGCCGTTCAAATGCAGAATCGGCAATACAGCACCATCAGTTACGGGGTTGAGGAACTTGTTGGAATGCCAGCTGGTCGCCATGGGCCCGGTCTCAGCTTCCCCATCACCGACCACGCAGGCCACCAGCAAATCGGGATTATCGAAGGCGGCGCCATAAGCATGTGATAGCGCATAGCCAAGTTCGCCACCCTCGTTTATTGACCCGGGCGTTTCCGGTGCGACGTGACTGGGGATGCCGCCGGGAAATGAAAACTGGGTGAACAGCTTTTTCATCCCCGCCTCGTCCTGGGAAATATTTGGGTACACCTCACTGTAAGTCCCCTCCAGGTAGGTGTTGGCAACCAGTCCCGGACCCCCGTGGCCAGGGCCCGTGACATTAACAATACTCAGGTTATATTGCTGGATGATACGGTTGAGGTGGACATAGATAAAATTTAGGCCCGGGGTGGTACCCCAGTGCCCCAGCAGGCGCGGCTTGATATGTTCAAGAGCCAGCGGTTTCTTCAGCAGCGGATTGTCATATAGGTAGATCTGGCCAACCGACAGATAGTTGGCGGCCCGCCAGTAGGCGTCCATTTTGCGCACAACATCAGGTAGTAACGGTTTGTCTGTGAGCTCAGGGTTTTTCGTCCTGCTGGTCATAGTCGCGTTCCTTTTCATTTGTTAATCCAAGTAGCCCGCAGACTAATTTCGCGATCATCAGTTCTTCGTCCGTATGCATGATACGTACAGCAACCCGACCGGTTTCTGTGGAAATCACACCGGCATTTTGCACATTTGACGATTCATCAATCTCAACTCCTAGAAATTCCAGTCCGTGACAAATCTGTGCCCGCACCACCGGCGCATGCTCCCCGATGCCGCCTGCGAACACCAGCGTGTCCAGGCCACCCATGGCCGCCGCGAATGCGCCAATCCATTTCTTTACCTGATAGCAAAACACGTCGATCGCTTCCGCCGCGCGCTCGTCGCCCGGCGCCTGTGCGAGTAAATCGCGCATGTCGGAACTGGTCTCGGACATGCCAAGCAAACCCGATTCATGGTTTACGAGATGGTTAAATTGCTTAGGCGTCAGATGCTCCATCTGTATCATGTACCAGACCAAGCCGGGATCCAGATCGCCTGACCGCGTACCCATCGCCACACCGCCAGTCGGCGTAAAGCCCATACTGGTGTCGATACTCCGGCCGTTGCGAACCGCGGCAAGACTCGCACCGTTCCCAAGATGTGCCAAAATCACACGGCCGTGGGCTACTTGCGTACCAGCAATCTGTGCGAGTTCTTGCATAAGATAAGTATATGACAATCCATGAAACCCGTAGCGCTGGACCCCCATGGCATCGAAGCGACGCGGAACAGGCAGCAGTCGAGCAACACGCGGCAACGTCCGGTGAAACGCGGTATCGAAACAGGCTACCTGTGGCAGCTGCGGATAACGTTGGCGGAACGCCTCGATCAGCTCAATCTCGCCTGGAAGATGCTCAGGGTCATAAGCGCTGATTGCTCGCAGCTCATTTAGTAATGCGGTTGATACGCATTCCGGTTCGGTATGTTGCATACCGTGGACCACTCGGTGCCCCACGGCGCTCAGATGCGCTAAACCCATCTCTTGCTCAAGCCACTCAATCAGGAAATGAGCTGCTGATTTATGTGCAGGAATTTCGATCTCAAGGCTGACCTGTTGCCCGTGTGACGCATCGTTGAATGTCAGAGTGGTGCCGGGTAAACCAATGCGGTCAATTTTTCCAGCGAGTATTTGTTCCATCGGTTGGCCGATCTGATACAACGCGAACCTGATACTCGATGAGCCGCCGTTGATGGATAGCACACCTCGTTTACTCTGGCCCAAATCGACTCCCGTGATTTTTAGAGCGCACTCGACTCTTTGCTGATTCCTGTACTTTTTGAAACCTGACTATCGACACCACAGTGTATGCGTTTCTGCATGCGGTAACTAACCTTTCTGGAAACTAAATATATTTCTCCGGTTGAGCCGCAGTGGCGGGGTTGTACGCGGCAATTCCTGGGTCACGAAGATGAATCCCGTCAGCCGGATACAGCGCTATGGAGCGCCTGTAGTGTAATGTCCACACTTGGACGACCGCGAACTGCTAGAATCGTGTAAGAAAGGTCTGATCGATGCGTAACTGGCTGGCGGTCTAACGCTATCTGCTATTAGTTTTCGGAAAACAGTGCCCATAGAGTCGTTGATGAACTGACGACTACCCCGTGTCAAAACGAGGAGAATTGCTATAACTAACAGGGAGTTAAGTTTTTTTGCGCGCGCACGGAAAGCGCCGCGTGACGACCAGGATACTGAGCTGTTGCGCTCGGAGCTGTTTAGTATGGAGCAGCTCAAGCGCCACGCGACCACCCTGGCGGGTCAGCATGTTATCGACCCGCATCGGGGCGCGGACAGGTTGTTGTCTCGTCTGGCGGATAATGAAAGTGTTCTGATCGCTGCCTATAACGTTGTCACCACCGCCGCCACCGCCGGAAAGCGGATCGCTCCAGCAGAGGCATGGTTGCTCGACAATTTTTATCTCATCGAGCAGCAGATAAGTCTGGCGCGTCGCCATCTACCGCGCGGCTACAGCAGGCAGTTGCCACGGCTACTGGATGGACCCTCAGCCGGTTTCCCCCGTATTTATGATCTGGCTCTGGAATTGATTTCCCATATGGATGGTCGTGTCGATAGCCAGAACACAACAGAGTTTGTTGCCGCCTATCAGGGCGCCGAACTATTAAAGCTTGGCGAACTGTGGGCGTTTCCCATCATGCTACAGCTCGCGCTGCTGGAAAACCTGCGCCGCGTTGGCTTGCGCATAGCCCGTCAGCGTGAGGAACGAGATGCTGCCATCATCTGGGCGGAGCGCATGGTAGCGATGGCCGAAGAGAATCCAAAGCAACTGATCTATTTGCTCGCCGAGTTTGCCAATGCCGATGTGCCACTGACGGCAGCATTCGTGGAGGAATTTTACGAGCGGCTTAAGGCCCAGGGAGCAGCGCTTGCGTTCGTGCAAACCTGGGTTGAGCAAAAACTGCTGGACCAGGGGGTGACTGCGGCGCAGTTATCGGCAGTAGCCGACCGTACGGCCGCAACCAACCAGTTATCCATTGCCAATAGCATCAGTAGTCTGCGCTTCATTGGCGTCATGGACTGGCGAGATTACGTCGAGTCGCTGAGTGTCGTCGAACAAACATTGCGTGAAGACCCGTCGGGGATTTATGCCAGCCAGGATTTTACCAGCCGCGACCGCTGCCGCCATGTGATCGAAGATGTGGCAAAGGCGAGTTCGTGTAGTGAGCATGCGGTGGCACGAGAGGCAATCGTTCTGGCTAATAAGGCAGCAGAGCAAACGAGTCACAATGATCGCCGCGTGCATGTCGGATATTACCTGACTGATTACGGACGGCTGATTCTGGAGCGCGGGGTTGGCTGTCATTTGACCTGGGGCGAACGGGTCATCCGGGCGTGCAGACGCTTCCGTCTGTTTCTATACCTCGGCCCCATCTTGTTACTTACCGCACTGATAACATCGATGGCGTTTATACCTTTCGGTGGCCTTGATCCAGCCGACTGGCGTAGCTGGTATTTTGTAATCGCCGGCATCATCGGCGCCTCGGCGCTGGCGATGCCACTGGTAAACCTGTTCGTCACCCTTTTCATACCCCCGCGCGCACTGCCTCGTCTGGATTTTTCGCAGGGAATTCCAGACATTCACCGCACAATGGTGATCGTCCCCACTTTAGTCAGCAGTCGGCAGGGAATAGATGATCTGCTCGAAACTCTGGAGATCCGTTATCTCGGCAATCGCGATGCCAATCTGTTTTTCGCCTTGCTGACGGATTTCCGTGACGCAACGGAGCAAACCATGCCCGGGGATGACGCGCTGCTCGCCCACGCGCGCGCTGGTGTCGAAGCGCTCAACCAGACTTACCGCGAGGACCGTCCCTGCATTTTCTACCTGTTTCATCGCCCCCGGCTGTGGAATCCATACGAACGCGTATGGATGGGCTATGAACGCAAGCGCGGTAAACTGGAGCAGTTCAATGCCCGACTCAGGGGAGAGGCAAAAACGGCATTCTCGGATATCGTCGGTGACCAGTCCATCCTAGGTACCGTCCAGTATATCATCACCCTGGATACTGACACGCAACTACCCCGTGATGCGGCCCGCGCACTGATAGGTAACATTGCTCACCCGCTCAATCGGCCTGTGTACGATGCCGACAAGGACCGTATCGTTGAAGGCTATGCGATCCTGCAGCCACGTGCTTCGATCAGCCTGACCAGTGCCAGCCGATCCCGCTTTAGTAAATTGTTCGCCGGTGAGACGGGGATCGATCCCTACACGCGCGAGGTCTCGGATGTCTACCAGGATATTTTTGGTGAAGGCTCGTTTATCGGCAAGGGTATCTATGATGTGGACGCCTTTCGTCAGGCCGTCGATGGACGCTTTCCGGAGAACCTCATACTCAGCCACGACTTGCTGGAAAGCGGCTATGCTCGTTCGGCATTGGTCACCGATGTCGATCTCATTGAAGAACACCCGGCCAGCTATTTAATCGAGGCCAGCCGTCGACATCGCTGGATACGCGGCGACTGGCAGCTGGCCGGCTGGCTGTTGCCGCGCGTGCCGGGCCCATCTGGCTCACAGCGATCGAATGGATCGGCTGGGTCACAGGCGAAACGGCAACCGAACCCGCTCTCCGTCCTGTCGTTGTGGAAAATCATCGACAACCTGCGCCGCAGTCTGGTGTCACCGGCGCTGCTGGCGTTGCTGGCAGGTGGCTGGCTAATTGGCCCGGGACCCGCTTGGTTCTGGACTCTGCTGGTCGTGGGGGTGGTGCTCTTGCCCACCACGTTGTCCACCGTGATCGAACTCGTCCGTTGTCCTGAAGAGCGTGATTGGCAGGTGCACCTGATCCTGACAGGTAAATCCGTGGGCCGCTCAATACTGATCGCGTTGCTGAGCTTCGTCCTTTTACCCTACGACACGCTAATTTGTCTCGATGCGATACTGCGTTCGGGTATACGCATGCTGTTTACCCAGCGTGGCCTGTTGCTCTGGCATATGCGATCCTATACGCGTCGCAACGCGCGCCGTACGCTGCCCGATTTTCTGATGGAGATGTGGGTCGCGCCGCTATTGGCGCTGGCACTTGGCACTAAGTGTATGGTATACACGTCCGGAGGAATGGGTGTTCTGTGCGCCGGTCTTGTTACTCTGGCTGGCGTCGCCCGTCATCGGCTGGTGGATCAGCCTGCCACTGGTGTCCCCGGCACCGAACCTGACCCTGGCGCAGCGGGCTTTTTTGCGGTCAACAGCGCGACGCACCTGGCGTTTCTTCGCGGCTTTCGTCGGTCCAAAGGACAACTGGCTGCCGCCCGATAATTTCCAGGAATATCCGACACCGACTATCGCCTCGCGTACTTCACCTACCAACATCGGTATGGCGCTGCTGGCGAATCAGTCGGCATATGATTTCGGCTACATTTGCGCCGGGGAATTTCTGCAACGTACCGATAATACGCTGGCAGCGATGGAAAAGCTGGAGCGCTATCGCGGCCATTTTTACAACTGGTACGACACACAGACCCTGCAACCGCTGCACCCGCTATACGTTTCATCAGTCGACAGCGGCAACCTCGCAGGTAGCCTGCTCACCCTTGAGGGGGGGCTGCTCGAGTTGAAAGAGGAGTCGGTGCTGCCAGCGAACGCGTTTCACGGGCTGCAAGACACCTTGCAGGTACTGGCTGAACATGTGCCCGAATTATCTGCCCCGGATCTTGCGCAAAAAATCAAGGTACTGCAAAGCACAGTAGACTCGCTAGTTCCGGCTGCCGCCTCATCAAGCATTCAGCCAGAGACATTGGCCGGTGCCGATCACGTGCTGGAAGAGATACACCGGATAGGTGGGAGTCTGGTTGCATGGCTACCCGCTGACATTGATATCGATGGCGAACTGTATTACTGGGCGCAGGCCTTTGACCGGCAATCCTGTGCATTGCGTGATGAGTTCGCATCTACTGGTCCCCGATCTACACCATTTCAGCAACATCCCGACACTGGCTGAATTGGCCAGAGAGGGCGCTGACGGTGCTGCCGCTACAAGCGCAGGACCGCGTTATAAAACAGCGGTAGAGAGACTCAAAATTATCGACAATCTAATCGATCGCAGCCGCGAACTGGCGCAGATGGATTTCGAATTTCTCTACGATACGTCATGCAGTTTGTTGGCCATCGGTTACGACGTCGGTGAACGCCGCCGGGATCCGACTTGCTACGACCTGCTGGCATCGGAAGCGCGACTGGCCAGTTTTCTGCTCATCGCGCAGGGACAGTTACCGCAGAAGCACTGGTTTGCACTCGGCCGTCTGCTCACCAGTCATGGTGGCGACATAAGTCTGATCTCGTGGAGCGGTTCGATGTTCGAGTACCTCATGCCACAGTTGATCATGCCCAGCTTCGACAATACCTTACTGGATCAGACCTGCAAGGCCGCCGTCTCGCGCCAGATTGAATACGGCCAACAACGTGCCGTGCCCTGGGGTATTTCCGAGTCCTGCTATAGCGCCACGGATATGCACCAGGTCTACCAGTATCGTGCCTTCGGTGTTCCCGGGCTGGGTTTCAAACGCGGCCTGGGAGACGACCTGGTGATTGCCCCTTACGCCAGCGCCCTGGCGCTGATGGTGAGGCCGTTGGAGGCCTGTCGCAATTTGCAGCAGCTTAGTGCAGAAGGTTTCCTTGGTACTTATGGCTTTTATGAGGCGATCGATTACACGCCATCGCGGGTGCCGCGGGGTAAAAATCACACCATCGTGCGCAGCTTCATGGCACATCATCAGGGCATGAGCCTGTTATCCCTGGAGCATGTATTGCTCGATCAGCCGATGCAGCGACGTTTCATGTCCGACCCCCATGCCCAGGCGACACAATTGTTGCTCCAGGAGCGAGTGCCGAAAAAGGGCGCCACCTTGCACCCGCACGCGGCCGAAGTCAGTGCTGCGGCGCGTCCACCCGCCGAGGATGCTGGCGCGATCATGCGTGTGTTCACCGACCCCAACAACCCGATACCGGAAGTTCACCTGTTGTCCAATGGCCGCTACCACGTTATGGCGACCCATGCCGGCGGCGGCTACAGTCGCTGGCTTGATCTGGCTGTTAGTCGTTGGCGCGAGGATGTCACGTGTGACAGCTGGGGTTCTTTCATTTATCTGCGCGATTGCGACACGGGACGCTTCTGGTCGAATACCTATCAACCGACGCAGCGCAAGGCTGATCACTATGAGGCGATCTTCGTCCAGGCTCGCGCTGAATACCGGCGTCGTGATGAGGCTATCGAAGCGCATACCGAGATCAGCGTGTCACCGGAAGACGATGTCGAGATTCGCCGCCTAACCCTGACCAATCAGTCGGCGGATACTCGCCGGATCGAAGTGACCAGTTATATGGAGGTGGTTTTAGCGCCCTTGAATACCGACCTGGCGCATCGCGTCTTCAGCAACCTGTTCGTACAAACTGAAATCCTGCCTGAACACCAGGCCATCCTTTGTACCCGCCGACAGCGTACACCAGAAGAACAGGTACCGTGGATGTTTCACCTGCTGGCCGCGCCCGATGCGTTGATCGACTCGCTGTCTTACGAGACTGACCGGGCAAAATTCATTGGTCGCGGTCGCACCGCAACCAATCCGGCAGCGCAGTCGACGGTTCACCTGTCTAACACACAGGGCCCGGTACTCGATCCCATCGCGGCAATCCGCAGCACCATCACCCTGGCAGGCGATGAATCGGCGAGCGTGCAAATCATCACTGGTGTGGTGGAAACGCGCGAGGCGGCATTGGCACTGATTGAAAAATATTGCGACCGCCACTTCGTTGAACGTGCCTTTGAAATGGCATGGTTCCAGCACCAGGAGGTGCTGCGCCACCTCAACGCCAGCGAAGCCGATGCCCAGATCTTTGGGCGCCTCGCGACATCGATGATTTACAGTAATGCGCCGCGCCGCGCCGCGCCCAGTGTGATTGCCCGCAATCAGTTGGGTCAGTCCGGCCTGTGGCGTTTCGCCATCTCGGGCGACCTGCCAATTGTTCTGTTACGCATTAGTGACCTGGGCGGCATTGAGCAGGCCAACCAAGTGTTGCAGGCCCATGCCTATTGGCGCATGAAAGGCTTGATCTCCGATTTGCTGATTATTAATGCGGATTTCTCGGGTTACCGGGCGGTACTTCAAGATCAGATCAAGGCTATCATCAACAGCGGTCCCGAGGCACACATGGTCGACAAACCGGGAGGGGTCTTTCTGCGCCGTTTCGACGAGTTGTCCGAGGAGGACTGGGTTCTGCTTCAGACGGTTGCCCGCGTCGTGCTGACAGATACTGCCGAGACCCTGGCGGAACAAGTGCAACGCCGCCTGCCGGTAGAGCGCATGCCGGACCGTCTGTCCCCGGTGGAGGAGGTGGCGCAGCCCGAAACGATTCAGGCCTTGGACGCGCGTGAACGGATTTTCTGTAATGGCCTGGGTGGGTTCACACCCGATGGGCGTGAATACGTCGTCACTCTGGAGCCGGAGCAGACGACGCCGGCTCCCTGGGTCAATGTCATCGCCAGTCCGCATATCGGCACCGTAATCAGCGAAAGCGGCAGCGCCTATACATGGGTGGGAAACGCCCACGAGTTTCGGCTCACCACCTGGCACAATGACCCGCTTAGCGACAGCAGCGGTGAGGCGCTCTACATCCGTGACGAACATACGGGGGAATTCTGGTCGCCGACACCGTTGCCTGGCCCTGTGCCTATGTCCGGCCAATCCGGCTATGTCTGCCGACACGGTTTTGGCTACAGTGTGTTTGAGCATTTTCAAGCTGGTATCTCCTCGGAGATGACTACCTACGTCGCTATGGACGCGCCGGTGAAATTTGTGGTGCTCAAGCTGCGTAACCGTTCCGGGCGTTCACGTCGTTTGTCGCTGACCGGCTATTGGGAACTGGTGCTCGGTGAATGGCGTCATGCGAATTTAATGCACACAGTGACGGAAACCGATCCACACACCAGTGCGCTGTTTGCTCGCAATGCCTACGGCCATGAATGCGCCAATCGGGTTGTCTTTGCCCATGTCAGTAACAAACACCCTGGCGATCCGTTGGGTTCTATGACCGGCAACCGGACCGAGTTTATTGGCCGTAACGGTTCACTCGCCAATCCGGCGGCGATGCGCCGCACACGACTGTCAGGTAAGACCGGTGCAGGGCTGGACCCATGTGCTGCGATACAATCCCAGATCGAACTGGCCGATGGCCAGGAACGCGAGATCGTGTTCGTTTTCGGCGCGGCTGGCAACACCGATGAAGCGCAGCATTTCATTCGCCAATACGGCGGTCCGGCCGGCGCTCGGCAGGCGCTGGAAGCAGTGTGGGAATACTGGAATCATACACTGGGCGCGGTGCAGGTGGAGACGCCTGATCAAGCGCTGGGCGTGCTGGCCAACGGCTGGCTGCTGTACCAGACCATGTCTTGCAGGCTCTGGGGCCGCAGTGGCTATTACCAGTCCGGCGGTGCTTATGGTTTCCGTGATCAATTACAGGACACCATGGCATTGATACATGCGACGCCATGGCTGGCCCGCGAACAGCTAGTCCGCTGCGCCGAACATCAGTTTCCGCAGGGCGATGTGCAGCACTGGTGGCATCCGCCTAACGGCCAGGGTGTGCGCACGCATTTCTCCGATGACTATCTCTGGCTACCCTATGCCGCCTGTCGTTATGTACTGGCGACTGGTGATAGCGATGTGCTTGACGAATCCGTGCATTTCATAGAGGGCCGTGAGCTGGATGCGCAGGAGGAGGCTTACTATGACCAACCGCAACGTTCGGCTGAAACGGCCAGTCTATATGAACATTGCGTACGCGCCATCAAACATGGTTTACGTTTTGGCGAACATCAGTTGCCGTTGATGGGCTGCGGTGACTGGAACGATGGCATGAATCTCGTCGGGCAAGCGGGCAAGGGCGAAAGCGTGTGGCTGGCATGGTTTCTGTACCACAACCTGCAACAGTTTGCTGATCTGGCGCTGGCCCGGAACGACACCGAGATGGTCGATACCTGCACTGAGCAGGCAGCGTTACTGCTTACCAATATTGAGGCCAATGCCTGGGACGGCCAATGGTATCGGCGTGCCTACTTTGATGATGGTACGCCGCTGGGTTCGGCCGACAATGAGGAATGCCAGATTGATGCCATCAGTCAGAGTTGGGCGGTGATTTCAGGTGGCGGCGATCCCGAGCGTGCCGGTCAGGCGATGGCTGCCGTCGATGAACGACTGGTGCGACGCGATGCACAACTTATCCAACTACTCGACCCGCCATTTGATAAATCAAACCTTGAACCCGGCTATATCAAGGGCTACGTGCCCGGCGTGCGCGAGAACGGCGGTCAATATACCCATGCCGCGATCTGGACCACCATGGCGTTTGCGATGCTGGGTGACACGGAACGGGCATGGGAGATGTTCACTATGCTCAATCCTGTCCATCATGGCAGTGAGCCGGAACAGATTGAACGCTATAAAGTCGAACCGTATGTCATGTGTGCAGATATTTACGGCGCAGCCCCGCACACTGGCCGTGGTGGTTGGACCTGGTACACCGGCGCGGCGGGCTGGATGTACCGCTTGACTGTAGAAACGCTACTGGGCCTGCAACTTGAAGTCGATCATCTGCGTATTGCTCCGTGTATTCCAGACCACTGGGATTCTTACAAGATTCACTATCGTTTTCGCGAGACGGTCTATCACATCACTATCAGGCGCTCCGCTGGGAAATCGAATCGGGTTAGCTGTGTGACGGTGGATGGGGTTGAAATCAATGGTAAAGACGGCGTAGGACGGATACCGCTCGTGGACGACCGTCAGGAACATAATGTGGAGGTGCAGTTGGGTTTTGCTTCATAGTCCAAGTATTATCGCGATCTCAGGGTGAGTGCGTTCGTTGATTGGAATAGGGCGGTAGCGTGATGCACAAGGAGTGGTTGCTTCTATCCAAATGTTTGAACTTGTCGATCATTGTCAGTGTCGTCAGTAACTGCCGCTGGAAAAGCCTTTTTCGTGGTCTGTTTGAACTTCCGATAGCGGCTTGAATTAGGATTTCGTCATGGACAGACTTATACTGGGAATATGTCATTTAGGTCTATTGCAACGGAGCAAAATTATGCCAATCGATAATTTAAAAGCGCTTATCAGTGATTTGCATGACAGTTTTGGTGATGATGAAACCAGTCCGCAACAACAACAGTTGATGCACCAACTGCAAATTTACGTACACGATATTGATACAGCTGAACCGGTGCCACCCGGCCTTATAGAATCCGCAGAAATTCTGTTAGATGAAGTGGAAGAGGATTACCCCCAAACAGCGGCCATCATCAGACAGGTCATCAACGCACTCGGTAATATGGGCATTTGAAACCCTCACAGTGTGCAGCTCTGGGCGGCATGCGCAGATCCTCAATACTTTCTGCTGCATCGATATAGCGCAGGCGGCGCAAAGTCTTCTTTTGCCGGCTTGAGTCCTGCGCGGTTGTGCACGGTGGTGCTGTTTGCAACGGGCAATACACCAAAAAGTTTTATAAAAACAGATGGTTAAGATTTCAGCAGATAACTACGAACCAGGCGGTCGGAGGGGGCGGCCATCCGAGGGCGGCCATCCGAGGGCGGCGATCCGACGGCGGCCATCCGCTTCGAATCGTGCCAGGTGCCCTAGACAAAAAGGCCTCCGCAAGGGGTAGGGTTTTGAGCATGTAGCCCAGGCTTGGACCGCAGGCGGGGGCCAACTCTTCAGGCAGGCTCTGCAGCCAGATGTGACGGATGGCCACGGCTCCGCCAGCTATTATATCGGCCTGGCGTAACAGAGATGCCGCACTGTCGTCCGCCAGCGACAATGCAGGGCATGCTGGGACTCCACAGTCGCTCGCTGCCGATGTGTTTGTAGCCCAAGCTGTGCACGTCCTCGAGGGTCTTGAGCGTATCTTCAATACTGCTCGATACCGGCGTGATGAGCTCCATGAGGGACTCGCAATAGTCGGTGGTGATGCTGCCGTGGGTGAGTGCCGAACCCAGGGCTGAAGGGTGCGCAGTTCGCGCGAGCACGCCATCGCCCGCGACCCGGAGACTTTCCTTCTCAATGCCGCGACAGATCCCCGAAGTAACTCCGGGTCCTCGTTGGTAAGCCCAGCCAGTTGTTGGTGCCAATGCGAATTCAACGCTTTATCCCCGTCGCAAACTTGTCGCGCCGACGCTGTGGGCCCAGCCCTATGGATGATGTCAGGCGCACAAAGGCGGCGCCGCTGCAGGCTGCGATGATACACCGTCCGGCGGCCGTCCCCTTAACCCGGGCTCGGGCAATCCGTTAAGAGGTAGCTTGCGTATTGTCCCCGGCGAGTCCTACCACCTGCAATGCTAGAATGGCAGCTGCCATACCCAAAAGCGAAAAGGAGTTACGCAGTACTCATGAAATCCCTGGTCATTGTTATTGGTCTCGCGATTGCCGGCTTTTTTGCCTGGCAACAATTTGGTGGACAGTCTGATGATGGCGGCACTCGTTCCCGGCCCGCTGCTCCTGTAAGCATCGTCGAGGTCGAGTCACGGGACTTTCGCGACCGTATTCCGGCTCTGGGCACTTTGCAGGCCTGGGAGTCTATTGACATTACCGCGCCGGTGTCACAGCGCATCACCGATTTAAACTTTGAAGATGGCCAAGTCGTAGAGAAGGGACAGGTTCTTGCGACATTACGTCAGGAGTCCGAACAGGCATCTTTGAGGGAACTGAGCGCGCGTTTCGCGGATGCGCGGCGAGAAGTGAAGCGGCTCACGGACCTTGCCCGTAAGAATCAGGTCGCCCAGAGCGACCTGGATTCGGCCACGACCGAGGTGGAGGTACTGCGGCACCAAATCAGCGAATTGGAATCCCGGATAGCCGACTTGACCATTGTCGCGCCGTTTGCCGGTGTGCTGGGACTGCGTGAGGTGAGCGAGGGAGCGCTGGCATCCATGGGGCAGAGGTTGACCACGCTCGACGATATTAGCCGCATGCGTTTGCAGTTTACGGTACCCGCCCGCTATCTGGGGGTCCTGCAGCCGGGGATGACCGTCATTGCCAAAAGCGCCGCTTTCAAAGAGGAATTTGCTGGGCAGCTTTCTGCGGTGGGCAGCCGTGTTGACCCCGTGGCGCGCGCCGTCACAGCCCGCGCCGTGGTGCCCAATGACGATGGTCTGCTGCGCGCAGGCTTACTGATGGAAATTGAAATTACCGGCGAGTCGAACACTGTGCTGATGGTGCCGGAAGAAAGCCTGCAAAGCCGTGCGGCACGTCACTTCGTCTGGAAAGTTAATGGTGAGCAGGCGGTGCGCAGCGAAGTGCAAATCGGTGCCCGGATACCGGGCTGGGTCGTGATTCTCGATGGAGTGAGCGAGGGTGAGCAGATTGTTCGGGATGGTGTGATCCGACTTTCAGGTAATGCTATGCCTATTCGCGTGGTGCAAAACTGATGCTGATTTCTGATATTGCTGTCCGACGACCCGTCATGGCGCTCGTGGGGAGCGCTCTGATTGTTGCTTTTGGTTTGCTGGCCTTTGACCGCCTACCGCTTCGCGAATATCCCGACATCGACTCGCCGATTGTCACGGTGCAGACGTCTTACCCGGGCGCGTCTGCTGCGGTGGTAGAGAACAAAATTACTGAGCTCATCGAAAACCGTTTGTCGGGGATCGAGGGCATTAAGACCCTCAGTTCTGCCAGTTACGACGGTGAGTCCACCGTGACCATCGAATTCAATCTTGATCGCGATATCGACTCGGCAGCGAACGACGTTCGGGATCGGGTCTCAGGCGTGTCGGACGATCTGCCCGAAGAGGCGCTGCCCCCCGAGACGCGCAAGAGCAACAGCGATGAGCAGGTGATTTTCTGGTCACATTTGGTTGGCGAGAACATGTCTGCGCTGGAGCTCACCGATTATGCGCGTCGCTACCTGGAAGACCGCTTTGCCGTGCTTGATGGCGTGGCGCGTGTGCGTATCGGCGGCGGCCAAATCTACTCCATGCGTATCTGGCTTGATCGCAACGCACTCGTGGCTCGTGGACTAACCGTGACGGATGTTGAAAGCGCGCTTCGCAGCCAAAACGTGGAGTTGCCCGCCGGTACCATTAAGTCCTCACAACGGGATTTTGTGGTTCGTATTGACCGGAGCTACCAGGTTGCGGAGGATTTTCGCGAGCTGGTACTGGCCAGAGGCGATGACGGTTATTTAGTGCGTTTGGCTGATGTGGCCAGGGTAGAGCTTGCTAGCGCCGAGTCCCGGAGCATGTTTCGCGGTAATACCGAGTCGATGGTGGGTGTTGGCATTATTAAACAGAGCAAGGCCAACGCGCTGAGTGTGGGGCGTGCGGTGCAGGCAGAGATTGTTCGCGTTAACGAGCAGCTTCCCGATGGCATGGAACTGGTCGTGGGCTTTGATCGCTCGGTGTTTGTTGATGCGGCCATCTATGAGGTGTTCTCAACGCTCTTTATTGCCGGCGTGTTGGTGGTGATTGTGATTTTCATGTTCCTGGGTGATCCCAGGAGTGTTTTGGTTCCGGCGCTGACTGTCCCTATTTCGCTCATCGGCAGTTTCAGCATGCTCTGGGCCTTGGGCTACAGTATTAACCTCCTGACCCTGCTGGCGCTGGTGTTGGCCATTGGTCTGGTGGTCGACGACAGTATTGTGGTGCTTGAAAACATACACCGGAGGCTGGTGCGTGGAGAGTCTGCGTTGGTAGCTTCTTATCGGGGCTCACGGCAGGTGGCCTTTGCGGTCATTGCGACGACGCTGGTTTTGGTGGCGGTGTTTATTCCCATCACGTTCCTCGAGGGTAACATCGGGCGTTTGTTTGCAGAGTTCGCTGTAGCGATGGCGATTGCCGTCATCTTCTCCAGCTTTGTGGCCCTGACCCTGGGCCCGGTGATCTGCTCCAAGTTGCTGAACAAAGATAAAGTGTCGAATCGTCTGGCGGATAAGGTAGAGGCGCTGAGTGAGGCCATGGAGCTGCGCTATCGCAAAATCCTTGCCCCGGTCGTGGCGCGCTCCTGGCTGTTTATTCCCGTGTTGCTGGCCTGTGTATTTGCGGCCTGGCAGTTGAGTAAAAGCGTACCGCAGGAATTTTCTCCCACAGAGGATCGAGGCGTTTTGTACATGATTGCGTCGACGCCCGAAGGGTCTTCTTTTGAGTACACCGTGGATCAGGTCCTGCAGGTGGAAGAACTGCTCATGCCGCTGGTGGAAAGCGGTGAAGTGCGACGTTTGCTCATTCGAGCCCCGGGCTGGGGCGGCGGCGAGTCCTTTAATCGGGCGTTTACAGTTATGGCGCTGGCGCCCTGGGACGAGCGCGATCGCACATCGCAGGAGATTGCGGCGGATGCTCAGGCGAGAGTGAAAGATATTGCGGGGGCCCGGATATTTGTCCGTGCGCCTCGTTCCTTTGGGGGTGGCAATGCCGATCCGGTGCAGTTTGTTGTCGGGGGCGACAGCTACGAGAATTTAGCCGAGTGGCAGGACATCATGCTCAAGGCCGTGGCAGAGAATCCCGGCCTGCTGCGTGTGGATACGGACCTCAAACCCACCAAACCGCAATTGCGTGTGTCTGTAGATCGCAATCGGGCAGGCGATTTAGGTATCAGCCTTGCGGATATCGGACGGACTCTGGAAACGCTGCTGGGGTCCCGGCGCGTAACCACCTTTATTATGGGGGGGCGCGAGTATGACGTCATTCTGGAAGGGGATCGTGATGAGTCCCGAACGCTTTCTGATTTGGACAACATTTATGTGCGCTCCAGCACCACGGACCAGTTAATACCCCTGTCGAATATGGTGACGCTTCGGGAAGAAGCCGGTGCCGGTAGCCTGAACCGCTACAACCGGGTTCGATCGTTCACTTTGTCGGCCTCTCTGGCTGATGACTATAAGCTCGGCGAGGCGCTGGAATACCTGCAGGAAGTTGTTCGAACAGAGCTCCCCGAGACGGCAAGTTTTGACTTCAAGGGTGAGTCTTTGGAGTACTACCGGGCCAGTGGGAGCATTTACGTGACTTTCCTTTTGGCACTACTCATTGTGTATCTGGTGATGGCGGCACAGTTCGAGTCCTTTGTGCATCCGGCCATCATTCTGTTTACGGTACCCGTGGCATTGCTGGGGGGCTTATGGGGACTGCAGCTGGTGGGTGCTACGCTCAATATTTACAGTCAGGTGGGGCTTATTATGCTGGTGGGCCTGGCTGCCAAGAACGGCATCCTCATTGTTGAGTTCATTAACCAGATGCGTGACGCCGGTTTTGAATTTGAGCGTTCGGTTATCGAAGGATCCAGCAAGCGGCTGCGCCCCATTGTTATGACTGCCTTTACGACGGTAATGGGAGCTTTGCCCCTGGTT
Source organism: uncultured Gammaproteobacteria bacterium (assembly GCA_963840725.1). Taxonomy (GTDB): domain Bacteria; phylum Pseudomonadota; class Gammaproteobacteria; order Pseudomonadales; family Halieaceae; genus CAVWDU01. Next base: position 89,384 of record CAWIZY010000011.1, read on the forward strand.
CTATCAACGGGGCCGGGACATGAAGTGCGCAGCGTTATCGGGGTTGTGGTGATGGGCGGCGTCGCGCTCGCCACGCTGGTGACCCTGTTTTTAGTACCTATGGCCTACAGTCTCCTGGCGCGAGGAACAGGGTCACCGGATCTGGTGAGCCGCCAGTTGGATGCGGAGATAGAATCCTTTGATGCTGCCAAAGCCTCTGCGGCCACAGCTGTTGCGAGTGCAAAAGTCAGCTAGTTGCCAAAGTCCTGCGGCCTGGTGTTACTGGTGGCGGGGCCTAAGCGGTGGGCGTGCGCTCGTCCATTTCCATGAGTGCTGCTTCGTCGAAGACCACTTGCGAGCCTTCAGTGTCTGAATTGGAAAGGATCATCAGCCCATTTGAACGTGCAGAACCCGTGGCCGGAGTCCCAGTGCGGATGATGGAAGCCACTCGTGGGTGAACATGCAACCCCGACTTTCAGCGCGCCTTGCCGCTGCATAGTAGCTCCCGGTTGTCCATGGCAACGTTCTGGGAACCGCCGGCGAGAACTTGCCGTGGCCGTTGCTTATGTCGAGGTCCAATACACCATCGACATAGCTCCGGCTGTGCGCCAGCGCCAGTGCGTTTCTGTCCAGCGGGTCGAATGGCCGGATCGTGGACGGTAGTGCATGATCCACCCAATCCTTGACAACTAACTCGGGCTTCGACCCGGATGGCGAATAGCCTTCGTTGTCCGCGACCATGCGTGTATCATAAAAAACGTCAAGTACAGACTTCTCCCGTCACTGGTATTCATGCCGGTAGTGTCTTATGAATCGGCCTGATTTTCCAACCGGGGTCTCGCAACGCAACGTCTTTGGAGATGAATCATTACAACAGAACCGTCAGCTCCCGTGCTGGGGCTATTGCGCCATCAGGTATTTTGCAATCTGGAAACAGATTTGCGGACCATCCACCTCGTTCGACGCTCCCTCGGCGTCTGGATGGGATGACTGCTTTACTGGAGTGCTCCCCGGACACTGGGCCAGTGATATGTTAGGTTTTCCTCAACCCGAGGAGAACCAGGATGAAAAAGGGAAACTTTACAGATGAGCAGATTGTGTCCGTCTTGCGCGATACAGAGGCAACCACAGCGGTAGCGGCGGCACGCAAACACGGAGTATCGGCGCAGTCGATCTCAAGAGCGCCGAGACCGGCATCTATCGTCGGCGTTGCGGGTTGTAGCCCGGGAGGACCCCAGCTGGGGTTATCGTTTGGCAGGCGCCTACTTGCGGCTACGCGGTTGGCAGGTCAACAACAAGCGGGTGTATCGGCTCTGGCGCCTCAATGGTCTATGTTTACCGCCATATCGACCTCGGAGGAAGGTTAGAACCGGCGCAAAGTTGGAAGGATTGGCTCTACGGCGGAATGATGTGTGGGCCTGGGATTTCGTGCACGACAGGTATCATGATGTTGAACCACTGCGGTGTCTGACGGTCAAGGACGGAGCAACTGGATATTGCCTGGCCATTAAAACGGGTCGGCATTTGCAGAGTCAACATGTGAAGGCCGTGCTTCGGGAATTAATCGCTCAGTATGGAGTTGCCCGTGCGATCCGCAGCGACAACGGCGCCGAACTGCTAGCAGTGGTGCTGCGTGAGGAACTGGAAAAGTATGGCATAAAGCTTGCCAATATCGAGCCGGGAAAGCCTTGGCAAAACGGCAGCAATGAAAGCTTCAACGGCACATTTCGCAAGGAGTGTCTAAACGCAGAAATATTTGCTAGCTTGACCGAGGCGAGAGTTGTTATTGAGCAATGACGCTGCCGCTATAACGAACGACGGCCCCACAGTTCACAACACTATGTCACGCCAGAAATGGCGTATTTTGGATTACGTGAAATGCGGAAAACCTAACAAGCTAAGTGGCCAACGAATGGGGGCATTTCAGTTGAAGAAACTGTGGGTTGGCCAGGGCACGAGCGCTCGGTCATCAACAGCGGTTATGGAACAGATCCCCGTAACGAGCGGGAGAGATTGGAAGGTGCGTTACCCGGACAATGCGATATCGCGATGGTTAGAAGATAGCCCCGGTCATCGCTGACCGTTGCGTCAAAAAAGATCCTCAGTGACGCTTGCGGCAGATTCCAAAACTACCAGATTCCGCCTACCCCGTTCGCTTTCGCAAGGTGGGGTCTTTGATGCCACTTTTTCGCAGTGACCGCGTTTAGTGAGTTTACTATACGAACACGGCATGCGGGTGTCACAAAGAATTCAGCCTGAAACTGGCGTGGTTTTGGCGCTGGGAGCCTCTGGGTCAATGGCCTGGGGGGCATCTCGATACAGAGAAACATCGCCAGTATGGCTGCATCGTCCGCCGCAAACCCGCTAAAACCGGCCCTTGCAATGGCGTTTCCACTGGAAACGCTCTTTGTAGAAAGGAGTTTCAAAGGACAATGGGAAATTTTGCGATTAATGTCGCGCTGCCCACGTCACTACCCGCTGCGCTTGCCAGTGACGCGGGCGTATAGCTACGACACAGTGTTATCATCGTCCCTAATTGCTCGTGCAATTCGATCCTACGTGCAGCTTATAGTTGCCATAGTGAAAATGAGTTCTACGCGGTTAGATGGCCCAATTGGAAACACATACGAGTCCGCTATTACTGCGATCGTGCCATTTCTACCACCGGAGGGTGTGTACAAGCCTCTATTATCCCGTTACCTGAATAGATTTCAGGGGCAAACGTCATTGACTGGTAACGCGATCTCGATATTCATCCAGAGCTGAGGAGAGTTTTTTGTTGAAACTCACCGGGGCTGAAAGCGCTTCGAAACATGCTTCAGCCTCCCCGGCATTAAGTATCATGGCCTCGTGTCCCTGGACTGTTTTCTCGGCACGCGCGAGGGCGCTGCTCAGCACAAATTTACTGACAGTCTGCCCCTCAAAGCCGGCCGCCGGCTCCAGAAATTTCTTTGCGCTGTGTTTGAGTCTCAGGTTGATGCGCTCATTTTTGGATTGCGGTGGTCAGACGGACATCGGCCACTGCGCCGAGCTGGTCGACCGCCCTCCGCAGACATAATGTGGAATGCAGGTGATGGCGGTGACTTTACAGGCACAACCTGAAACGTTCAGGGTACATTTGAAGAGCAAATCAGGAAGTCGCCATTTAAGGGTGATAAGGAGAGTTGATAGTTCGTTATCGAAAAAAATCGTGTATTGTGCACCGTAGGCTTATTGCAGCCTGTATGATGTAAGAGGATTTCAGGTGTGAGTGACGCAGGTAACAGGAAAAAGAAGCTTACGGATTCCGGGAGGGATGCTAGAGCCGTTAATCCGATCGGGCGCCGTCTGCGCGAATTGCGCAAAGAGCACGACTGGACGCTGGCCGAGGTTGCCGCGCGAACGGGCATCTCCGTTGGCACGCTATCGAAACTGGAGCACGGCAAGACAGACCTGAACTTCACCAGTGTCAATAAACTTGCCAATGGACTCGGTCTACCGGTAACTGACCTGACCAATCCGGGTCGTCGCATGCAGGGCCGACGCGCCATTACGATGGGCGGACAGGGCACCACGTTCATCACAGCCGATATGGATTACGAGATACTGTGCAGTGAGGTCGCCAACCACCAGCAGGGTTATCTGAAAGGGGTAGTGAAATCTCATAGTTTTGACCCGGAGCTACCCTGGCACAGCCATGCCGGGCAGGAGTTTCTGTTCGTGCTCAGCGGTCGCCTTGAATTGCACACAGAGCTATACGAGCCGGTACAGCTCAAGGCAGGCGACAGCATCCTGTTTGACTCCTCGATGGGGCACCACTATGTATCGCTGGGTCGCAAGCATGCCGAAATTCTTATCAGCATGTCTCTGGAAGGCTACCAGAACGTGGCTGACACTTTCCGTTCGAAAAAGAGATAAGCACCATGAGTGACAAGAAATCTGTAGGAAAAGAGATCACCCTGCCCGACGGCAGTATTGCACCACTGTCCGCTGCCTATCGCGCGAACGGCTTTCTGTTCACCTCGGGGCAACTGGCTTTTGACGAGACCGGTCAGTTGCACACTGGCGATATCGTCGAGCAGACCCGTTTATGCCTGGAGAATATCCAGCGCCTACTGGTTTTGGAGGGCTTGTCTCTTCAGGACGTGGTCAAGGTTACAATCTGGCTCACTGACGCAGCGGATTTTGGTGGTTTCAACAGGGCCTATAGTGATTTTTTTGGGGATCATCGTCCGGCGCGTTCGACAGTCCGCTCCGATCTCATGCTTCCGGGTGCAAATGTGGAGATTGAGGCCATCGCAGCCTGCTAGCACCTGTTAACAAGCCCCTGGGGCAGCCGTAATCTCCCCCTCCCTGGCCGAATAAATAATTTCGTTATCGAATAATGATTTCGCTCAGGTGTTTTCGAAAGCGAAACATTGTGATATTGTCAGACAATGAACAGGATTGATGCAGGAATTCAGGTATTTTGGAAACCTTCGACATAATAATAATTGGCGCTGGCATGGCCGGTGCGTCTGTCGCGGCAGAGGTCAGCGGCGAGGCCCGTGTGCTGCTGCTTGAGCGCGAGGAACAGCCGGGTTACCACTCCACTGGCCGCTCCGCTGCCGCTTTCATTCCCTCCTATGGCTATGACAACCCTAGCCTGCGGGCGCTGACAAGCTGCAGCCTGGAGTTCCTGATGGACCCACCGGAGATTTTCCAGACCAAGGCCCTGCTGCACCGTCGGGGATTGCTGTCCCTTTGTCCGCCTGGCGAAACGGCGGCAGTCGAACAGGAGCTGGCGCATTTACAAGAGTGTATTCCGAACATCGTTCGCGTTGACCACAACGATATCAAGCGCCACTTACCTATCGCAAAAGACGACCATGCAGTAGCTGGCTGGTACGAACCGGATGTGTTCGATATGGATGTGCACGCGCTGCATCAAGGCTATCTGCGTACGCTGCGCCAACAGGGCGGCCGGCTTGTAAACAAAGTGGATATTACCGCTCTGGAGCGTCGCGGCGGTGCGTGGTGTTTGGAAACGTCCGAGGCCAGTTACTCGGCACCGCTGTTGGTCAACGCGGCGGGGGCCTGGGCCGATGAAATCGCTGAACTGGCTGGCGTTGATGGTATAGGCCTGATGCCCCTGCGTCGCACCGCCGTGCTGCTGGATCCGCCCGCCGGATGCGATGTGTCGGGATGGCCTTTGGTCATGGCGAGTGACGGCTCATTCTATCTCAAGCCCGATGCCGGGCTGATTCTCGCTTCGCCGGCCGATGAGCACCCCTCGCAGGCCTGCGATGCACAGCCCGAAGAACTGGATATCGCCTACGCGGTGCACTTTGCCCAGGAGGCGTTGCAACTGGAGGTGCGGGCGGTCAAACACAGCTGGGCCGGCCTGCGCAATTTCGTCGCCGACCGCACGCCAGTCATCGGCTTCGCCCCCGATTCGGAAGGATTTTTCTGGCTGGCGGGGCAGGGTGGCCACGGGATTCAGACAGCCCCCGCCGCGGCGCGGCTGGCGGCCTCTCTGCTGCTGGACAGCGGCTTGCCTGGCGACCTCGAACAAGCGGGCTTTGACCCGGCCTGGGTATCTCCGCGGCGACTTGAAGCAACTGTGGCGCCAGGCAATGAAGGGCAGGAAGCGTGATGTGCGCCTGTGCGGAAGACGATCCTCGCTTTGAATATCGGTGCCCTTGAGGCACTCGGTGCACCTACCCTTCAGGCCCAGCTACCCTTCAGGCCCAGGAGGCATCGGGCTTTGCTTTGGAGGAGGTGGTTGTTACCGCCCAGAAGCGTTAGGAGAACCTGCGGGGTATTCCTGTCTCTGCACAGGCATTTAGCGCCGAGGATATGCGGATACTTGGCACTGATACGCTATCAAAGATGATCTTCGCGACACCCTCTCTTAACGCGGCAGGCTTGGGTGGTTCGCAGCAGGTTATGGGTCTTTGCGGCATTATAGACTTCTCGCGCAACTAGGCATCGAAGGTATACGGGTCGACCGCTCCACCGGTGACCTGTTGCGTGATTTCTATGGCGTCGAGCCGGGACGGAAAAATCTTGCAGAGATCGCGCGCATTGCAAGTACTGATCCGGCCAGGGTCATCGCAGCAGATCCGCAGCTCGAGGCTGATCCGCTGGATAAATCCACACCGAGGACGATGCTGAACCTCATGCTGGTTTTCACCCGCGGCAGCGACACGCCGCTGGTCGATCGTGAGCGTGCTGTCGCCGAGGTGGCGCGAACACTCTATGATTATCGTTTGATCCACCCCGCCAACACTTAGATCGCCGGAGTCGATAAGATGAAAAAAATGATGGGGAGGCTTGCCCAAATATTGGCAGCGTTTTTTTTATTGGGGCATAGTCCAGGTTATGCGCTTGATCGCCCGGATGTAACAAACCCGGCTGTTGTAGAAGCTTTCGTTGATGGTGTTGTAAAAACCAACATGAAGAGCTCACATAGCCCTTCCGGGGTTGTTGCGGTCATGAAAAACGGGAGGATGATATTCTCCAAGGGCTATGGTTTTCTTGATGTAGAGAATCGGATTCCTGTCGATCCGGAAACTACCCTTTTCCGGGTTGGTTCCATTTCCAAACTTTTTACCTGGGTTGCCGTTATGCAGCAGGTGGAACAAGGGAATCTTGACCTTGATGCTGACGTTAATCAGTATCTCCAATCTTTTCAAATTGACGATAGTTGGCCGGGTCAGCCCGTTACGCTGCGTCATATTATGACCCATACCGCTGGTTTTGAAGATGGCATATTGGGGTATCTGATTATTGATGATGCCAGCCGGATTATACCGCTTGACCAGGCATTGGCTAAATATCAACCACAACGTGTCAATGCGCCGGGGCAACATACCGCCTATTCCAACTGGGCGACGGCCCTTGCGGGTTTGATCGTATCAAATGTATCCGGGGTGCCGTTCAACGACTATATGCAGCGGAATATTTTTGATGTATTGGGCATGAAAAACGCGAGTTTCGCTGAACCTCTGCCATCAGTACTCGATGCCAATATGGCCAAAGCATACGGTTATGCAGAGGGACGTTACAGAGAACAAAACTATGAAATTATTTCAAACTTCGGACCTGCTGGGTCTGCGGCGGTGTCTGCGCATGATATGTCAATTTTTGCCCGCGCCCTCTTGAATGGTGGCGCCATTGACGGAAAGCGTATCTTAAAAGCAGAAACGCTACAGCAGATGATAGATCAAGGCTTCGCCCATGACGAGCGTGTTCGGGGTATGGGCTTAGGGTTTATCAAACGCAGATTTGGCCCTGCTGATTTTGAAAGCTTTGGTCATGATGGCGGAACGACCATATTTGCCTCTCATTTCGGGATGTCACAAGAAGAAGACTTTATGTTGTTTTCATCCTTCAGCGGTCCCGGTATGAGGCAAACCCATGAGGCTTTTGTAAAATCATTTTACGATGAATTCTTTCCCAACGAGCTAACGGTGGTGGCACCACCTACTGATTTCGCCGAGCGGGGAAAACGGTATGAAGGTACTTATAACAGCTGGCGCTCAAGTTTCACCAAGATCGAATCTTTGCTGCGGCTGTCTGGTGGTATGAAGGTGGTTTCCTTGCCTGACAACATGTTGATGATCGCAGACAAGCGTTATGTTGAGGTTGCCAATAACCTGTTCCGGGAAGTGGATGATTATGGGCGAGTTGCCTTTCAGGAAGACGCGAACGGAGAGATTACAGGTTTTGTTATTGATGGCTTCGGTGTCATGCAATTATATAAGGCGCCATTTTACGAAACGCCTGAGTTCACAGGGACACTTGTCGGCTTGTCTTTGTTGATTTTTGTCGGGGTGTTGTTACGGTTGGCTTATCAATGGTCTGAATTTCGGGCACTCCGGGGTATGAAGAAAAAAGCCTTTGTGGCCTCAATTTCCGTGGCAGTGACTAATTCTCTATTCTTTATCTTTGCCTCTATTGGGGTCAGTGGGGGCATGATAGCACTTATGTATGAACTGCCGGCTACGCTGAAATTTTCTCTGATTTTTCCAATGTTGGCGACTTTGGCGGCTTTTTACCATGTTTACTGCTCTGTGCAGGTTTGGCGTCAGGGTGTACTCGTGAACTCCTGGGCCCGTGTTCGGTATAGCCTAGTCAGTCTTTGTGCGCTGTTTATGGTGTGGTTTTATCATTACTGGAACTTGCTTGGGTTCAATTATTTTAGCTAATTAAAAAGGGCTCGATGCTTTTGATTTTGAGCCACAAATACAAGGTATCGGGCGGTACCGGATTGTCAGGTCGAACTGCATAAATTAAGGAACCACATATGTTCAGAACACTCATCAGTTTTCTTATGGTTGCAGTCATCAATGGCGCTATTGCGGCTGACTACGATGTAGTTATCCGCAACGGCAGCATCTATGATGGAACCGGGGCACCTCCTTATGTTGCAGATCTCGCCATCAACGGTGACCGCGTGAGTGCCATCGGCCAATTTGCTCCGGGGTCCGCTGATCTTGATATTGACGCAGCCGGGCTCGCCGTCGCGCCGGGGTTTTTCAACATGCTCAGTCACGCTCACGTGTCGCTTATCAGCGATGGGCGAGCCATGAGTGATGTTATGCAAGGGGTAACCTTTGAGGTACTCAGTGAGATTTCGATGAGTCCGCTGACGGATGTTTCCGCTGATTTCTGGGGAAGGTTTTCTAAAGATAAAGTCGATATGACCTGGAGAACGGTGGGCGAATATCTGCATATCGTAGAAACCAAGGGTGTCTCGGTTAATTTCGCCACCTTCGTGTCAGCCGCCACGGTACGCATGAATGTTATCGGCACGGGCGATGTCGACCCGACAACAGAGCAGCTGGGTATGATGAAATCCCAGGTTGCAGAGGCGATGGAAGATGGCGCGCTGGGCCTCACTACTGCGTTGATATACGCACCCGCCACCTATGCGGAGACCGAAGAGCTGATCGAGTTGGCGAAAGTTGCTGCTCAGTATGGGGGGATCTATACAGCTCATATGCGCTCTGAGAGCAATCGATTCATTGAATCCATCGACGAGACCCTGCGCATCGGTCGAGAAGCAAAACTGCCTGTGAAGATTCACCATCTCAAGGCAGCAGGACGCCCGAACTGGCACAAAATGGATATAGCCATCGACAAGATCGAAGCGCTGCGCAGGGAAGGCATTTCGGTGACGGCGGACATGTACACATACATCGCTGGTGCGTCTGGACTGGATCCATCAATGCCGACCTGGGTGCAGGCAGGTGGTTACGAAAAATGGGTTGAACGGCTGAAAGATCCTGAAATCCGTGCCCGAGTCAAAGAAGAGATGGCCGTCAATGCCCAGGACTGGGAAAACCTGGGCTATTTAGCCGGCCCTGAAGGCATGAGGTTTGTAGGATTCAGAAACAAGGCGCTCAGAAAATACAATGGTATGACTTTGGCTGAAGTGGCCGCCGCGCGCGAGCAGGATCCGCGTGATACGATCATTGATATGGTGATCGAGGATGGTTCGCGCGTTGATACGGCGTACTATCTTATGTCTGAAGAAAATCTCAAAAAACAGATCCGCCAGCCGTGGGTGATGTTCGGCTCCGATGCCGAGGCTCCGGCGGCTGAAGGCAAGACACTGGAAGGCGGCGTTCATCCCCGCACTTACGGCAATGTAGCCCGTCTGCTTGGAAAATATGTCCGCGACGAGAAGGTTATACCCATGGAAGAGGCCATCCGAAAGTTGAGCTTTCTGCCGGCACAAACCTTGGGCATCCGTGAGCGTGGCCGCCTCGCGCCGGGCTATTACGCAGATGTTGCCATTTTTGATCCAAAGACGATAAACGATAATTCGCGGTTTGATGACTCACACCGGTATGCCTCCGGCATGCAATACGTGCTCGTCAACGGAGTGCCTGTCGTCAGTAAAGGTGAGCATACTGGCGCTACTCCTGGTCGTGCGGTACATGGACCCGGATGGATACAACCGTAGAAAATAGCGCAAACCTTATGTTCTCATGGGTTAGTTTTATGGGAGAAGTCTTTGTCGGTGTATGTTCAGTAATTGACGGATGATAAGTTTTTGATTATGCCTCATCAATAAAAACTGAATCGATATTCTTGTTTATTGAATTCTAATTCTTTTTGTCGAGCTGGATTGATTACCAGTGCATCTATACCTGAGGAAAAATAATGTTGTTGAATTTCCGTAACCAAATCGTTAAAAACGGTGACGTCAATACAAGTGTTAACGTGATGGGTTCAGGCGAGCCTCTGTTATTGATTCATGGCTACCCTGAAACCCATTTAACCTGGCATAAAATTGTTCCAGAACTCGCGCAGCGTTACACCGTGGTTTGCCCAGATGTACGAGGTAATGGCGACAGTGATAAACCGGTAGGCGCCCCTGATCACTCAAACTACAGCAAGCGCGCTTTGGCATCGGATATGATCGCCATAATGGATGAGCTAGGTTTTGAAACGTTTAAGGTGGTAGGGCATGATCGTGGTGCGCGAATTACGCATCGCCTGTGTTTAGATTATCCGAGTCGGGTCACTAAGGCTGTTTTGTTAGATATCATCCCCACACGAACACTCTATGAAACCGTCAATCAAAATGTAGCTACGGCTTACTTTCATTGGTTTTTTCTGATTCAAAAAGCACCTATTCCAGAGACATTAATCGGTGGTAATCCATTAAGTTATTTACATTGGGGGCTGTCTGCTCGCATAGGAGGTGTTGAGGCTGTAGACCCTGTTGCATTAGCGGCCTTCGAGAAAAATATTCTGGATCCTGAGGTTATACATGCGACCTGTGAAGATTATCGAGCTGGGGCCACGATTGATTTGGAGCACGATAAAGCCGATAGCGATGCCAGAGTTGAATGCCCTTTGCTCGTAATTTGGGGAAATTTAGGCCCGATGGGCAAGTATTACGATGTTCTCTCAACTTGGCAGGATAAGGCTTTAGACGTACAGGGATTTGGGTTGGAGTGCGGACACTACATTTCACAGGAAAAACCGGCAGAGTTATTGGCTGCATTAAAAGAATTTCTATAAGTGTGATGTTCTGTCGACAGATTAACTACAGTATATAATCGAAAATGGAACTTATAATACTAATTTGACGCATCCTGTTAGGATTTCCGATACCCTCATTTGTTTTTAACAAAGGTAATGGATTGTCACCTGCTCCAATTTACCTTGCAACGCATTCTGGTTAGATTTGCAACATCATCAAAGAAACACATAAAAGCCCATGTGGAGCAGGGGACGGGATAGTCCAGACTTATCGCCGACCGAACTATATAGTAGTTCACATGCTTTATTTGTAGGTCATGATCAATACCCCGCCGATGCGTTGGCAGCCGACGCGCCTGTGTAGGCCGCCATGGCCTCCTGATTGGCCGCCAGCATGAAGCCGAAGTCTGAACCAAAGGTCACCAGATTGAAGCCGCGCGTGGCCATCTTCTGCGCGTAGGCGGGTGTGGCGTTGTGAATGGCCGCGGCAATGCCGTGACTTTTGGCAGCGGCGATGACCTGGTCGTACAGCGCGAGCATTTCAGGTCGCTCGCTATCGAATTCGGGTGGCAAGCCATAATCGAAGCCCAGATCGGACGGACCAACGTATACCCCGTCCAGGCCGTTCACTGCCATGATGGAGTTGATATTCCGGATCGAATGGCGTGTTTCGATCTGCGCCAGTGCCAGACAGCTGTTATTGGCCGACTCGACATAGGCAGGGCCCTCGCGCAGTAACCCGCGTATCGGCCCGAAGCTGCGCTGGCCAATGGGTGGGTACTTAACCGCACGCACGAACTGCTCGGCTTCTGCTGCGGTATTGACCATCGGGCAGATGATTCCCTGCGCACCGGCATCAAGCGCACGGTAAATCACACCGGGATCATTCCACGGCACGCGCACCAGGGGCACGGGCGAGTTGCGCGTGCCGGCCATGGCGGCGAGCAGATTGGCCAGATCGGGGAGATCGATAAAACCGTGATGCATGTCCAGCGTGATCGAATCCCACGGTTGCGAGGCCATGGCTTCTACGCTCAGCACATGCGGCAGGCCAATCCAGCCGTTGGTGGTGGCCTTGCCGTCGGCCCAAAACGATTTGAGTCGATTTATCATGTTCATTACCTCTGTGTGGAAAGTAGACGCTAGGGGAGGGACGGTGGCATTCAGGTCTCAGTGCGATGCTGCTGCACATTTGGGAGCCAGCCCGAAAGGTGTGATTGCCGGGCGGTTACCGTCGGCCAATAAAATTATCGGTCGACGGCCACCTTGCAGAAGAAATGCAGTCGTCGGGGTTCTACTGCTCCCGGGACACTTCAGCGATGGAACTGCCCTTAACTTACCACCGCAATTTTTTGTCTTTCGACAAGATCGAGATCGACCTCATAACCTAGCCCTGGCTTGGTTGGAGCGTGAGCGAAGCCATCGGAATCAATATTAATATCTTCTATCACACCGTGCCACCAAGCTTCCTTAGGCTCCAGAATCTCCATGAAAGTGGTATTAGGAATGGCCATTTGAATATGTAGATTGGCGAAATCATTCGTCGAGTTGCTGCCATGATGAATTTCGAGGTTCATGGCAAATGCTTCGGCGAGATGCGCAATCTTCAGCATGGAAGTAATACCACCTTTAATCATCACATCGCCACGCAACATGTCAGTGGCATTGTTCATAATCCATGGTGCATAGTCATCAAGCCAACCACAAGGAAATTCAGTAGCCATTACCGGGATATCCATTTTTTCCCTAAGCTTTGTGTAGTTGTAGATGTCTGTTATCGGTAAAGGGTCTTCGTACCACAAGAACCCCAGTTCCTCTATCGCACGACCAACCTTTACGGCTTCTCCCAGGTCATATGCTGAACGCGAATCCAGCATCAGATTGAAGTCATCGCCAACTGCTTTACGAACAGCTTCACAGGCGGCGATATCTTTACGCCAGTTTTGAGGTGGGTGAAGCTTGTAGCCATGCAGTCCACGTTCTTTAACAGCAAGCGCTTGTTCTACGTAGCCATCGACAGAATCGTGTTGCTCTGAGCTCGCATACACTGGAATTTTATGGCGATAGGTACCCATCATGGCATGGATGGGTAGTCCGCTGATTTTCCCCGCGAGATCCCACAATGCAATATCAATAGCGCAGACTGCAAAAGTACTAACCTGTGCCCGCATTACAGACATGCGTTCAAAGAGACTGGCACGATCCAGGGGGTTTTGCCCCATGAGTATTGGCTTTAAAAAGCGTGTGATAAAAGGGGCTTCAAGGCTGGCAGGGTGTACACACAATCCTAAAAGGGAGTGGCCTTCGAATCCTTCATCTGTTTGTATGCGGACAAAGCCTAAATCACCGGTAGTATTGACGTTGTGAACCGCGTGATCGTAGTTTTTCAACGGGATGTTCTCCCATTTGAATAAGGTTACGGTGACATCAGTAATTTTCATTTTTTTCCTATCCTGTGTAGTTATGTAGTTATGTAGTTATGTAGTTATGTAGTTACGTCGTTATATTCTAAATTTGGAATTAGTATCTAATAGAGAGACTATTCCTTCTCTATATTAAAAGAATTACTCTTTATCTAAACCAAGTCGAGCCAATATTTCTTCGGTGTGCTCTCCAAGTAAAGGCACGGTAACGTTTTCCCGTTTTGGCGTGCGGGAGAAAGCTAATGGACTATCGACTACCCGCAGGTCTCTTTGTCCGGTAACGTGAGCATCAACCATCGCATTTATTTCTTGCATTTGTGGCTGAGCCATAGCGTCTTCAACACTCATGATAGGCGCACACAACAAATCTTTAGCCCGGAATCGTGACAGTGCTTCCTCTGTGCTTAGTTTTTTACACGCCTCCGCGAGTGTAGGCTCAACAGTGCTTTTGTGCTGAGCAAGCTCAAGCACGTTGGCGTTTTCAATGCCCAGTTTTTTGCTGAAATCCTCCACGCCTAGCGCTTCACACATAAGACCCAATGGATTTTCCCTGAAAAAGCTCAGAGCAAGCACCCAACCGTCGGTTGTTTTAAAGACAAAGTTCAGGCCTGTATCAAACCAGTTGATGGGTATGCCGGAATTTATTAAGGAGGACACTTCAATCCCCGTTATGGCCGCCGCCGTTCCCATTAATGAGGTGGTGACCTTCTGACCTTTGCCTGATTTTTCACGCTCCATCAGAGCCAGAAGAATTCCCTGGGCTATAACCATACCGGAACCAAAATCGATAGCGGGTGCATTGACGAAAACGGGCGCTTTGTCGCCTGAGTTAGTTGCGCAATAGCCGCTGAGCGCCTGAACGACCAACTCCTGACCGCCAAATGTGGCCAGTGGACCTGTTTCTCCATACCCGGTAGCAGCGGCGTAAATCAGTTTGGGGTTAATTTTGGCAAGCGCTTCGTAACCAAAGCCCAGGCGATCCAGAACGCCAGGGCGGTAGTTGTGTAGCAATACATCACTCTCCTTGACCAGGGCCATTAACACCTCTTTGCCCTTGTCCGTGGTGATATCAATACAAACCGACTTCTTATTACGGTTAGCTGCCGCAAAATGGCTGCTTAAGCAGTTATTCTTCAGTCCATAAACATCCGTATTACGGAAAATATCGCCCCCCTGCGGCTTTTCCACTTTGATGACTTCAGCACCGTAATCAGCTAGCACCTGTCCTGCCACTGGC
>CAWIZY010000012.1:0-7521 GCA_963840725.1 uncultured Gammaproteobacteria bacterium
AGCTGGCCGGCCAGTGACTCCAGCCGCTGCAGGGTTGTTTCAAAGTCTTGTTGCTCGTGTTGTTCCGTTGGGTCCGACATGCGTGAATCCAGAGTAAAGGCACAGTGGTCAAGTCTACTATCCTGCGCGCCGATTCGCACCGTGGTTTTGGTCCCGGTGCAGAAGAACGCTACCTGCATGAAACGCCAGCTTTCTGACCCAATTCGGCCGAAGCCGTGGTATCTTCCGGATCAATTTGTTAACAGTTGATCGTGCATTCATGAAACCCGCCGCAGACGAGTCATACCAAGGTGCCTAGCGACCGGCCGAGCAGGACGTTGGCCATCATTCCGGCCCGGGGTGGCTCCAAGGATATTCCTCGCAAAAACCTGCGGCCTATCGCGGGCAAACCCCTCATTTCGTATGCTGTGGAAGCCTGCCTGGCCAGTCGCCGCGTAGACCATGTCGTGGTCTCTCCGGACGAGCAGGAAATCGCCCTGTTCGCCGAGCGATTCGGGGCCACTCCATTGCTGCGGCCCGACTCGCTGTCCGATGATGTCACCACTCTCGATCCGGTGATCGAATTTGTCAGCCGACAAGCCGAAGAAGCTCTGGGCTGCACCTTCGATGTGATATTGACGGCACAGGCAACCAGTCCACTGGTGCTGGCTCACGATATTGATCAGGCTCTGAGCCTCTTTGACACAGCGGCAGTCGATACCGTTCTGTCGGTAGTGGATGATCGCCACCTGACCTGGACCGTGGTCGAGGATCGTGCGGTCCCCAATTACCAGGAGCGGGTAAACCGGCAGTATCTGCCAGCTAATTTTCGAGAGACCGGGGCCATCATCGCCTGCCGCCGGACTGTGCTGGAAACCGGGACACGCATCGGTCAGCATGTGAAATTGCACCCGGTGCCTGCCCAGCGCAGTGTTGACATCGACACACTGCATGACATCCATGTCTGCGAAGCCTTGATGCGATCGCGCAGGATCGTATTTGCGGTGGCGGGACATGACCGGATCGGTCTGGGCCATGCTTATCGGGCTTTGTTGCTCGCCTATGAATTAGTGCGTTACGCCATTATTTTTGTCTGTGAAGAGTCGGAAGACCTGGCCATTGAGCATATTCGCAATTACAACTTCACGGTAGAGGTGTGTAAAAAGGGCGAACTGGGCAATACGATTCTTGCCCTGGCGCCTGACCTCGTTATCAATGATATTCTCGATACATCCACCGACTATATGGCGGCCCTGCAGAGGGCTGGTCTGGCCACTGTCAATTTTGAGGATATGGGGGGCGGCAGCGAGATCGCCGACCTGACTATCAATGCCCTCTATCCTCAGCAGGCCAAACAGGACAAGCTGCTGACGGGGGCTGAGTTTTTCTGCCTGCGTGACGAGTTCCTGTTCATCGATCGAAAAGCGTTTGCTGAAGAGGTGAACAATATCCTGCTCAGCTTTGGTGGCGTTGACGAGGGCAACTTGAGCACCCGGGTACTGGTCGCTCTGGCGGAAGTCATTGCGCCTGAGGTTGCGGTCACGGTTGTGCTTGGTCCGGGCTTTGCTCACCATCAGGCCCTGCAGTCGGTCGTTCGCAGCCTCTCGCAATTGGAGATAGAGGTAGTGCTTACCACCAATCGCATCTCCGATTATATGAATCGTTGTGATCTGGCGATTACGTCGGCGGGGCGGACGGTTTACGAACTCGCCTCTCTGGCCAAGCCGATGCTGGTCATTTGTCAGAACGCTAGAGAGGCAACACATGACTTTGCATGCGAATCCAATGGCATTTTGAATCTGGGTTTGCGTCAGGATCTGTCAGACCAGCAGTTGCGAGAGGCCGTGCAGCGGTTGCTAGAAGATGCCAGCTTGCGCAGGCGCTGTCATGAAAGACTCTCGTCTATCGATCTGCGCAAAGGTAAGCAACGCGTGATCGAGCGAGTGCTCGGATTGATCGGTGAATTTGTTTAGGCTTTCTTGCGGGGGAATATACCAACCATGAAAATTGGAGAACGGCTGCTAGACCCCCAGTGTCCTGCTTTTGTCATTGCCGAGATTGGAGTGAATCACGAGGGCAGTCTGGAGCTGGCCAGGGAACAGATTGCCCAGGCGGCGCGGGGAGGTGCTGATGCCGTCAAGTTTCAGAGCTACAAGGCCGAGACAATTGCCATCGTCGATAGTCCCGCCTACTGGGATCAGAGCAAGGAGCCTACCGAGAGCCAGTTTGCGTTATTCAAGAAGTATGATGGCTTCGGGCCCGAGCACTACAGCGCCCTGGCCGAGCACAGCCGGCGGTGTGGTGTAGCGTTTATGTCGACACCGTTTGATTTGCAGGCGGTGCAGTATCTCGACCCATTGGTGCCCGCGTTCAAACTTGCCTCCGCGGACATTACCAACGTGCCACTGATCCGGGCCTGCGCAGCAACGGGCAAACCCCTGCTTATGTCGACCGGTGCAGCGACGCTTGAGGAGGTCGCCTTTGCTTTGGCGACTGCTCGCGCGGCGGGTGCTGCGGATATTGCACTGCTGCATTGTGTGCTCAACTATCCCACACCGGCCGAGGACGCTGCCATCGGTTATATGGCAACGCTTAGAGAAGCGTTTCCCGATTGCAGCATCGGTTACTCCGACCATGTGGTACCCGACGAGACGCTGTCGGCACTGGAAGCTGCAACCCTGCTGGGCGCCCTGGTACTCGAAAAGCATTTCACCCATGATAAATCCCTACCGGGCAATGATCATTATCATGCCATGGACGAACATGATCTGGCGCGATTTCGCGGCCGTGAAGAACTTTTAAGACGGCTGATCGGCAGCGGCAGCAAAGATCTGTCCGGTGAAGCACTGGCTCGCAAACACGCGCGACGCAGCATCGTAGCGGGTCGCGCCATTGCCGCGGGTGAGCTATTTGATGAGAGCAACCTGACGACCAAGCGCCCCGCTCATGGCATCAGTCCGATTCATTGGGACGAGATTCTGGGCAGCCGCGCCAGCTGTGATATTCCGGCGGATACCGCCTTGCAGGATGCCATGATCGCAGGCCGCGAATAGTGGTGCGCCAGACCCCTGGTGCCTCAAAAAACAGGGCCGGCTGAGTGAGTGCAAGAGAAACTGCGATGGAAAATGATGCGCATGCCGCGGGCTGCGTCGGGCCAGTTACGATTCATTTGTCGGGTCCGGCAGTCTATGTGAATCCCCTGGCGACAGAGCTGCTGACAGCAGACGCGACACCGTCAGCGCTCAGCAGCGCCAGCATTCACGTAGAAGCTTACCGTGGCGACCATGGCTATGCGCCGTCGCACTATGCCGGCAAGGACAGCCTGCACTTCGATGACAACAGTTTTTTTGTGAATAACAATCCGCACTTTTGCTACCGTATTGACAATGCCTTCGGGGCGGAGCCACTCTCTGCGACTTTGTATATCAAGCGGGCCACTGTTCCCCATCAGCTATACAGCCACGCTGCCAGGTTAATCAACGTGGGTGTCTACAGCGCCAGCGGCTATCAGCTGGCCGAACTCGGCAACTACAGTTTCTTCTGGTTGTTTGTCGGTCTCGCCCTAATGAAGGCAGACGCTGCGTTTATTCATGCCAGTGCGCTCTCCATTGGTGGGCGTGGTCTGATCCTCTCCGGGACCGGGGGCTGCGGGAAGACCAGTACCTGCATGAGTTTTATGGAGCGCGGCAAGGTGGGCTTTATGGGCGAAGACTTTTCTGTTGTTGACGGAGCGGGGCGGCTCTGGCCCAGCCCGAAAAAGGTCTCGATGTACCAGAGCGATATAGTCCACGGCAGTGAATACGGGAGCCGTGCGGTCGCTGATCTGCCATTGCCCGCGCGTTGGCATTGGCAGATCCTGACCCGTGTTTTTGGCAAAAACCCCCAGATCAAAGCCACGCCGGAGGCATTGTTCGGTGATCGCTTTGAGCGCCACCCGGTGCCGCTGGCCAAGGCGGTTTACCTGTCTCGTGAGAATGTGGACGCGCTCTCTTTGCGACCGATGGATTGCCACGACTTCAGCCTGCGCTCTGCGCGAGCGTCGGCGAGAGAACTCAAGGCTCTGCTGGAGCTGTTGCTGCTGTTTAACGCCAACGCGGATACTGGCAGCGCTTATCCGACGCCGGGCGTGTTCGAAAAGCGACTGGAAGAGCACTATCAACGGGCCTTTGCCGATGCGGCTTGTTTTCATCTGCGGATTCCCCTGCGGGCAGCCCCCGGAGAGATCCTTGACTGCCTGATCAGTGAGTTGGAGCTGGCGTGTTAGAACCGGCACTGCAGGAGTTCCTCGCCGGCAGGGATCTGACTCTCGTGAGAGTGCTCAATACCAGTCACCACAAGGGCACGGTCATCGCGCTGGTGCAGGACGGGCAGTGTGAATGGGTATTGAAGTGGCTTACTGATACCGCCGGACAACGCAGCGCAGCCAGCCTGGCGCGGGAGGGCGCCTACTACCAGCTGCAAAAGGATAACAGCACCGTCCCGGCACTGGGCGAGCTTGGCCGCAGGTTTCTGTTGACGCGTTTTGCCTCCCGGCAGACGCTGCGCGCGGCTATCGGCCCGGTTTGCCTGCCTGCCGAGACGGTGTACCGGCAGTCGTGTCATCTGGCGCAATTGATACAGGCCTTTAACGGGCCAGTGGCGAGTGATTGCATCGCGCCGCTGCCGGCCGATCCCGCCGCCCGGGCGCGGCGGGCCATACTGCGCAAAGCCAAGGATATTCTATTGGGTGGGCCGCGAGGAGCGCGTTCCAGCATCTGGCAGCGCGTCCGGTTACAGCTGACTTATCGTTTGGCTTATCCGTGGTTGTGGTGGCAGGCAGGGCAGTTGGGCCCCGTATTGGTCGCCCAGGAGGGGGCATCGGGGCGTCGGTACCATGGTGACTGCCATACGGACAATATCCTGGTGGGAGATGACGACGCGCTGTATCTGGTAGATTTTGAGTGCAGTGAGGAAGTGCCAGGGCTGTTGCTCGATGGCGCATTTTGTTATGCCACCTATGCGATACAGCACCAACATCCCGAAGTCAGCAGGTCCGGTATGCGGGACACCCTGTTTCCCTCCGGTGGCGAGCCGTCCGAGTTTCCTGCACTGTGCGATTTTTTCTATCAGCTGTGTGCGCTGAATCCCCGGTTTGCGGCTCCCGCATCCGGCGCGGGAACAGTCGCAGGCTTCACCCGTCTGCCAGCGCGCGCCCACTCCCCTTGATTCGAACGCTTATCAGTAGTTCCGGAATCTATCTGGGCAGCGGCGTGCTCAGCAAGTCGCTGCCGCTGCTGTTACTGCCCATTCTGACCCATTATCTGAGCCCCCAGGAGTACGGCCTGGTGGCGCTATTTCAGGTTTTGACCGCCTTCGCCCTCGCCGTCGTGGGGATGAACCTCAATCTCAATATCAGTAGAGATTTCGCAGCGCAGTCTCAGTCGGAAATGGCGGTGACAATGGGCACTCTGACAGGGGTTTTGGGGGCCAGCGCCATTGTCTTTGCGCTGTGTCTGGAGACTGCGCTGGCCGCAGGTTGGCTGGCGTGGCTTAATATTCCAGCGCTGTGGCTGCATTTTTTGCCCGCCATCGGCTTCATGGTTATGGCGTATCTTTTTTACATGACCCTGCTGCGTGTCAGAGGCCGACCCTGGACTTACTTCAGGCTTGAATGTGCCAACGCCTTGTGCGGGTTTATGCTCACCCTGTTGTTCGTCGCAGTGCTGGCCTGGCAGTGGGAAGGTCGAATACTGGCCATGATTTTGCCGCAGCTGGGCTTTGGCATTGTGGCCCTGGCCTTGTTGTACCGGTCCGGGTATTTGCATTGGTCTTTCAATTTTGACAAGGCGCGTCGAATACTCGCACTCTGCGTGCCGTTGATACCCCATACGGTGGCGACGACGGTGATCGTGATGGCCGACCGTTATTTTCTGGAGCTGATGATCGGTACGGAGGCCGTGGGGGTCTATACGGTGGCCTATCTGTTCGGTATGACTCTGATGTTGTTCAGTGATGCCTTTATCAAAGCCTGGTCACCCTGGTTTTACAAGGTGATTGCCCTGCACAGTGCAGCGGTGGATCGCCAGATCGTTGCCTACTCTTACTTGTACATGCTGGCCCTGTTGGCCCTGGGTGTCGCCTTGTCCTTGCTCTTGAGCTGGTTGCTTCCCTGGCTGGTAAGTCCCCAGTACCAGGAGGCAGCACCGCTTATTTTCTGGATTGCTCTGGGGCATGTGATCTTTGGTTATTATCAGTTGTTCTTCCCTTATCTGGTGCAGGGCAATTGCACTGGCTTCGTCGCGATCAGTTCCAGTTTGGCTGCGGTGTGCAATTGCGCGCTCAACTATCTGCTGATTCCCCACTACGGGATGCTGGGCGCGGCGCTGGCGACTATCGCCGCCTATGCAGTCAGCCTGTTGCTGGTGTTTGGCAAAGCGCTGCAGATACGGCCCATGCCGTGGATCGCCGCGACCAGTCGGCGCTGACAGGCGCGCTGATTCAGTCGACGTCAATCAGTCTGATGCCAAAGTCTTGCATCACGGCCCGCGCTCGGGCCAGCTCCGGCCGTTGCTCTACCAGCAGGTTGAAACCAATGGAAGTACAGGGAATTTCCGGGTAAATGATCTTCAACGTAATCAGGGCAGAGCTGTAGATGCCCAGGATTTCGCTGGCGCCATGTTGTTGCAGAACATACTCGGCCACATCGGTTTTTGGCAGGACGGTGAGTTGGTTCTGCGGCAGCTGGATGCTGGGGTTGATCTGATCTCGGTGAGGTTTGTAGAGCACAGCTCTATCGCCGCCGACAAAGCCTTCGATAGCTTGATTCAGGCGGTTTCGTCGCTCGTCGCTGAGATCATCCAGTGGCTGGTCTATGAAAAACAGATCATCGCCACTCGCTGCCTCGGCGACAGGGATTTCCAGTTTTATCTGCTCCCTCGCCTGCGTGTAGAGTTTGCGTTCGGTAAACACATACTGGCGACGATATTCGAGTTGCTCCATTGCGGTCAGATTACCCTTATGGGGCTGATAGCGAGCGCCGAGAAGCCGTGCCACCAGACGCTTGTGCCGCATCGACCGCCGCTGCTCGTCACTGGGCCTGGCATCGTAAAAGTTGAGTAAACCGTCGGGGAGCAGGTCCAGCGCGTCCGGATTCAGAGAGAACGCCATAAAATTGCCAAGGCTGTGGTAGACGTGCGGAACAGCCACCTCAAGCCGAGCGGCCACCGCTTTCAGGCGTTTTAGTCCGGCGTAACATCGCCGGTAGTCGAGCAGCGTTTCGATGCGACCACCGGCTCCTACCCGGACCTCCGTAACCTGTGCCGGGAGGCGGGGCCGAATTTCTGAGCAATTGAGGAAGACGACCGGCCCTTGCGTTGGCTGCTGAGCGATTTGTTCAACGGCAATCGCTTGCAGTGCCCCCAGGCCCAGGAAGACGCTGACCGGTTTCCCCTGGGCAGACTTTGCAAGCGTTGACCAGGAGTTCATGGCACAGGGCTCAAATCAGCCGCACGGGCTCCTGGTCTTGCACCGTCGGTTCTGTGATCGCGGCCTCGATGCGATCGC
>CAWIZY010000013.1:0-66328 GCA_963840725.1 uncultured Gammaproteobacteria bacterium
TATCGGCGGGGCTTTTTGGTGCGTGTTGGTGCGTGTTGGTGCGTGCGCCAGCCATGGCGGGTAGCGACTTCACGGGTGCTGTTTCGATACGTGCGGTGGCGGTGAAAGACTGGGTGGTGAAACCCCGCTATCGACCCGGCACCGGGAACGATTAGTCGTGCGGCTAAGGGTGTCCACCATGGGGTGGAATCTGCCACCCTGGCCCGGTGGTAATTCAATTGATTGCCCTCTACCCAATTAAACGGGGGTGGCATTTATCTGTACCCGATTGATGATACCGTCCTACCCACACTGGGTCAGCACCCTCAATCCGAGGAAGGAACCTTCATCTCCCGCTGGCGCATGGGCATGCCATCAATGTTTGCGAGATAAGCGTCAATGTTGAGAGCCTGATCTCTGGATTTGATCCCACCATCTTTGCCGATCAGCAGGACGGGAAAACCCGAGGCATCAAAGTAAGCCCGGCGGAGGTGAGTCGACAGCCCCTTCGTCAGCGGCCCGCCGTAGTTGGTGCGAATTTCGTCACCGACAAGGCAGAACCAGACGAGGTGTCGCTCTTCGAACTGGGGCTCCCGGGCCACGAGTTCCGCGACCGTGCGGTCGGTAGCCTCGTCGACGAGGATGATGCGGTTCTTCCACCGCAAGTCACCCAGTGATTCCAACGCCCGGGATTCAGCGAAGAGACAGAAAGAACACACGACCCCCAGCATCAGAATAGCTAGCTTTAACGTTTTGACGACCCTCGGCCTCATTATCCGATCCCGATGTCAGTATAGTGCCTGCTCTGAGCAGGGGTGAGAAATGTGGTGAACAACATCCGGCATGAGATCTCCATGCGCCGCTCCATGGCGCCAAGTTTAATGCAGGGCCCGCATCCAGAGCGCAGCGAGTGCTTTGGATACAAATGACGGATTGCCTCACGGGATACAATGAAGCCTCGCGCTCCCAGGAGATCTTCAAACTCGCGGTGGCTTTGATTGAAGCGATAGTAAAGCAACGCGGCGTGGGAAATGCTATCTGGCGGGAAGCCACCCTGGTAAGGTATTGTTTAAATTCTTGATTTCGATAGCATGGAGCTCAACCATTGAGCTTAACCATGGAGCGAGATCCTTTTTCCTGACAATGACCGAAATCAAGGGCCCGCGGCTGAATGAGTGGGTGCAGTCTTTGCAAGATGATGTGCCGGGTTTTCTGCTGCGTATAGAATGCAATCCCACACTCACCAGAACACTGCAGGACGCTCTCGGTTTCAACTACGTCGATGACACAGGTATGGAATGCATCGGTGTCCTGCACGGGGAGATAAAACCGAACAATATTTTCATGAGAGATGGTCGCCCGCGGCTACTTGACTTTATGATGATTGACTTACAAGAGTTTCGATCCACGCCAATCGAAGTGCTTAATGAAATGGAGTTCTCAACCATGTTGTTTGGAACACCGAACTACATGGCACCGGAACAGGAGCAAAGGGGTGTAGTTACACGGAAGTCGCACATTTATGCCTTGGGAGCGACGCTGAAGGACATTTTTAAGGGCTCAACTTCGGCCGACTGGATGGCTGTTGATCGTGATAATAAGTAACGCAATTCTGTAGATTGCATCTTGAAACTGGCCCAGGAGTGTAGGCAGCCAGTACCTGAAGATAGACCAGAAAGCATGTCAGCCATAGCTAATGAACTGGAGCTGATCAAACTTTCCATTACAGAAGTATTGCATTCAGGCGGATCTAGCGAAAACATGGTTGTGTAGCTCAGACGCCTCTCTGCAAAGACAAGCTCATTCATAGGCCGGTTGGGAGGACTTCTCAAAAAGTCTTAGGCAGCTTTGGAAAACGCGCGATTTTCACTTTTTTCTTAGGCTTTTTCACGCCAGCACCAGGATGTTCGTGTTACACAACACAGCTAACTGCAGAAATAGACCCTGCGGTTCCAGGATAAAAGAGAGACGTGACAATCATGGCTAATTCGGCAACAGGTGGCGAAGCAGAGCATTCCGGCGGGTCGCAGCTTTACCCCTGGTACATGGTGTCACTGTGCATGGTGGCCTACATCTTCTCGTTTATCGACCGCCAGGTTATCACGCTTTTGGTAGAGCCCATCCGTGCTGACCTGCAGATTACCGATACCCAGTTCAGCCTGCTGCACGGTCTCGCCTTTGCGCTGCTTTATGCCACGGCAGGCATTCCCATTGCGCGCCTGGCGGACTCGCGCTCGCGGCCGGTGATCATCTCCCTCGGCATTTTTGTGTGGAGCCTGGCAACGGCGCTGTGTGGTGTAGCAAAGAGCTTTGTCCAGCTCTTTATGGCGCGTATGGCGGTGGGAGTGGGCGAGGCCGCGCTGTCGCCGGCGGCCTATTCGATGATCAATGACTCCTTTCCCAAGTCAAAGTTGGGCACGGCGCTGGGTGTCTATTCCAGCGGCTCTTTTCTCGGTGCGGGACTGGCATTCATTATCGGGGGTACTGCGATAGGATTTGTGGAGCAGTGGGGCGCACAGCAACTGCCCCTCATTGGTCTGATAAAACCCTGGCAGATGACCTTCC
Organism: uncultured Gammaproteobacteria bacterium; assembly: GCA_963840725.1. GTDB lineage: Bacteria > Pseudomonadota > Gammaproteobacteria > Pseudomonadales > Halieaceae > CAVWDU01. The sequence goes on from CAWIZY010000013.1 coordinate 2,545, forward strand.
TGATTGTTGGGCTTCCTGGCATTGTGGTGTCGCTGCTGTTCATCCTCACCATACGTGACCCTGAGCGCAAGGGCTTGGCTATGGCCGCAGGGGGGCAGGGCGGGGCCCAGTTCAGTTTCGGCGATGTGTTGCGCTATGTGCGCAGCCATTCCCGCGCCTTTACCGCCCACTATCTCGGTTTCGGCACAATGTCCCTGGCGATGTTCTCCCTGATGAATTGGGCACCGGCGTATTTTTTGCGCAAATACGGGATGCCTGTGCAGGAGGTGGGCCTGTATCTCGGCCTCGTGGTGTTGGTAGGCAACACTGCCGGTGTGCTCGCCAGTGGTTGGCTAACCGACAAGTTCACCCGCATGGGCTATATGGATGGACCCCTGCGTGCATGCTTCTGGGGCTGTATTGGCTTGATTATCCCGGCGGCCCTGTTTTCCTCCGTTGATGGCTTTGCCGGTAGCCTGTCGCTGCTGGCTGTCGCCATGTTCTTTGCCTCCTTCCCCGTGGCTACTTCGGCTGCGGCCCTGCAGCTGATGGCACCCAACCAGATGCGAGCCCAGGTTACGGCGTTCTTCTTTCTGTTCATGAATCTGTTTGGCATTTTCGGCGGTACAACCCTGGTCGCCGTGTGCACGGACTACGTGTTCAGGAACGACATGATGGTCGGTTATTCTATGTCGATCGTTAGTGTGACGGGCGGGATCAGCGGCGCGATCATTCTCGCCTGGGGGTTCAAGGCCTTCACGCAGCTGCACCGTGAAGTGGCTGGTGACGGCTAAACCTCAGATTGCGCACCCTGTCGTGATCGTGTCGGTTCGCCGCTCTGAAACACTTGTGAGACAGGGGGCGGGTGGTCAAGGCCAATAGGCTCTCACCGCACGCCGGGGAAAGCTCGCCATGGCTCGATCATTTCATACTCGTTCGCACCCGTGTCTCTTCATCATTGAGTCTCCAGCAGGGATAGACCGATGCCTGCCGTGATGGGAGATTGGACCGTTGAAGGACTGGATTGCACAGGTATTACATCGACCAGTTGATTTCGCAGCCAAAAGCGGCCCTCACGAGTTGCAATCTACCAGCATTGCTTCATCCTCACACAATACTGGTTGGAGGAATAACACATTGCTGCTGCGTCGCATTACAAGACACCTGCAAGTTCAAAATTGGTTGGCGGTCGGCCTCAACTTTCTGGTCGTAGTGGTAGGTGTACTCTTTGCACAGACTGCAGAGCAATGGTTAATAGACCGACTGCAACCGGTCGATCTCAGGCAAGCGGAAGTTACCCTCAATTTCGATTTGCTCAACAATTTGTTTGCGGCGAGAGAAATCGCGGCGATTGCGCTGTGCAGGAAAGAGCGCACTCAACTGCTTTGTTCATTCGATATGCCTTTTCTGGATGAGGTCGCGACGCCCCGTGACGATCCTCATTCTTGAGTTCAGAGTCGGCGATTAACAGCTTTGGGGCGCAACGCGAGCAGTTTCCAAGGCGCGCACATACTCGAGGGATTTAGGAAATGTCTGACGATTTTCGCATTAATCGCCACCTTGAAGTAGCCGACGAGACAGCTCGGGCAATGAAACGCATTTGCCTGGCTGGATTGGTTTTCGGTTTCTTTATTCTGGTTAATGTCCTGCGGCCCTACTCAAATGATTTTGAGGCATCGCAAGGCATTAGTGAAGAGGTGTCGGGCATACAGGCAGAAATAGCGGAAACTGCGGCCACTCTCAGGATGTGCAGTTGCTGCGCGCAGAGGTAACCCAGGTGCTGGAGACAATCCAACAGGCGCCCTGGAAAACCCACAAGAACAAGTTGATAGAGGCCTATCGTGATTTTGCGAAACCCCCGCGTGCGTCGGTAAAAGAGTATCAAGCGATGGCTGATGAGACAGTCGAGGCGATTGCGGAAGATCTTCGAGAGGCAATTTTGCCGCTGGACATGGCCCTGAAATCCAACCCGGATCTCAAGAAGATTTTGCCAGGTATCAATGCAAAGCGGGAAAAACTATCAGTTTCGATCGATACCTGGGAAGCGGACACTCTGGGGAAGGTATGGTACGGCACCAAAAGGGATAAAGCTGAGACTGTTAGTGTTGTTAATAATAGTGTTGAAAGCCGTGTGGCGGGAATGGGAGCCGACGTCGAAAGCGGGGTTAAACGGTTGTCCGCATCAATACAGGAAGATGAAGACGAGCTTCAGGGACAGCTCAATAGAATGCGACAGCAAGTCTTGGAAAAAGAGGCTGAACTCGACGAACTAGAAGAAAAAATGCGTTCAGCTTTGCCGAGCTGGGTGCGCGACCACATTGGCATAGAACACATGGTCCAGGGATTCCCTCTCATTATGTTCGGAATTGCTATGTACCTGCTTTTCTCGGGAATCTTTCTGACGCGGCATCATCAGGAGGTTGCGCGGGCAAGATCGTGGTCGACAGAGGAGCAGCAGGACCCACTGTATTCTTCACCCTGGACGCTGATATATCGCGGGCCCATTGGTACTACAATCACAGTTTCCCTGTATGCCGGTGTGCTCGCCCTGTCATGGATATTCGTCAAAGAGGGCGGCGACATCCTGTTTAAGTGGCTTGCCACCGGGCATGAGCCTGCGGTCAGCGAGTCGTTGTATCGCCCTGTTAGAAATGGCATGTTTGCGGCCCTGCTCGGTGCGCTCGGCTACGTTATGTGGTGCATAACGAAAAGCTTCTTGGGCCGTAAAACAGTCAGGGCTAGCTAGCTTTTACCGCTAGCTGACTTTGCGTTCTTGCAGGTTGTTGATTTTCTATCTGCGTCGCCACTGCCACGTTAAAAACAGGCTCAAATCGGTCATGTATTCACTATACACTTCCTCATTTCGCCTGTTTTTGCCTACCAGTGGCTGCCTCGAAAACGAAAATCAACGGTCTGGTAGTATTTCCCCGTGCATGTGGCCAAGCTTACTAAGGTTCGGAAGGTGTCATTAGTGCGCGGTTGATTGAAGTGAGAGATCGTGACCAGTTTCTGGCATGAGACAGAGCGATCGACGGACACAGCTGGACAGATCGCACTACTTTTTCCCTCTGTGGCACTGCGCTTCTCGGCTTGAGGTTGTCATACAGCGTCCGGATCAGGACAGGCTCTGGGCAGGTGCCAGTTCAACATGCTGAGGACCCGCGCGCTGCCTAACGGTTTGCGCGATACATGAGCCAAGCCTCGTTGATCGAATCGTGTAGCAGGGAAAGTACGGGGTGGCGTTTCATTGGAGCTGAGGGGTCAGCTTTGTTGACGGGAGTACCCGATAGACATCGAACCGACTGACTTCAACGTTGCTGTTTGACGTTACGATCGCCATTTTCCCCTGGGTGAACGGCTTGGGATCCGTATAGTCATGAAGCAGTTCTCCATCAGCGGTGAACAGGATGCGGCCATTTAGAAACAGTAGCTGAACCCGGTGCGTTTTGTTCGATTCGGGTAGAATTGAAGTATTTTCGCTGACATTGATGTAGCCCGGACTCCTGCGCAGGCGAGAGTGTCGCCAGGTCCAGGTAATAAAGTATCCGCGGTACTGGTCGTCACCGATGCCGTTCATTCCTGTGCCACCCGCGAGCAGCGTCGGATACGCATCGAGAATGTCGACGTCTGCAGGACCACGCACGTGGAAGCGCAGGTTGAAATTTTTGCTGCCCTCGGGCCTGTTGCTTTTTGCGAATGCAGGATCAGGCGGTCGAACTTTGGCTTCCGCTATCACCAGTATGTTTCCCTCGAACTCTCTGTTCAGCCAGATGGCTGATCCGCCGGGGGCCCAGTAGCCTTTCAGCTTGCCGCCATCAATTGCCCATACGGTGCGTGGTGCAAGGTTCTTCCAATTGGCCATAGAGGCAAAGGATTCGCTGAAGATCAAACGAGTGGAGACGTGAACATCGCCCACAGTGTGCTCTGTTGTCGCTTGCTCTTTCGATACGTCGGCCATGACCAGTGGTATGGATGCAGGGAAAAATAGAGCTAGAAGTATTGACATGCGCGGGATTGCAGGGTGGTGCATGGCGGCCCTCATCATTGGACGGGGTTGGTAGTAGGTATGGTTGTCAGGGCGTCTGCCCCTGTTCTCGGCGCATTGTAATAGACGCACACGCTATCCAGAAACTGGATCTGAAAGTGAATGCAGAAGTTCAAAGCTGAGCCATTTTTCGGCTCTTTGACTTCGAGGGTGCAGGGAGACATCTGTTGCCGTTGGTATAGCTCTGAGAAGTTTCGATTAGTTCGTTCTCCGTCGCACCGTCGACGGGTTGGAGATGATCCGTGGTGGTGACCAGAAGAACCCGCGTAAAGTCCGCTATTAACTGGGTTATTTGCTTTTCAGAATCGAGCCTGCGGTGAGCGGGAGGCTGTTGGAGGCACGACCACCGCCTGTTTTATCGCCGGGTTCTTGCGACAGAGATTTGGCCATTGAAAAGGGCTGGCTCATTTAGGGTGAACAGGCTCCAGAATGATTTTCTCGTCATCTGCAAGATGCTCGCCAACAGGACGCCAGCCGAGCTTTCGATAAAAACCGGGCGATCGTGTGTCGTGGTCGTGGCCGTGGTCGTGGTCGTGGTCGAGGTCGAGGTCGAGGTCGAGGTCGGTCAACAGGAACAACGTGTGATGCTTGTTGGAAAAGGAGTAGATAGGACACCCACCCCTATGGAGTAGATAGGACACCCACCCCTATGGAGTAGATAGGACACCCACCCCTATAGTAGATAGGACACCCACCCCTATAGTAGATAGGACACCCACCCCTATCACGTCATATTTACTCGTTTGATCGATCCGGTGATATCCTTGGCCTGGCCTCAACTTACAAACCGATTGACAAGAGTCACGGGTGACTGGTCCTCGCCGCGCCCGGTTATCGCTTTTTCACACACTCCTACTACCCTTGCATTGCCCGCTGTGTCCGCAGAGCGTACTTGTGTGGTTCAGATTCCTATGCCGGCCGAAATTTCGAACATCGAAAGCAGTGGCTACTGGATCGGATTAGAGTCCAGACCTCTTTACTTCGCTGACGGGCCTTCTGGAAATCACTGACTGGTAAGAGTAGGTCTGAACCTTGGTTATTACACAGCCCGTGTCCGGTATCCCTGTTCACCAATCATAATGGCAGCGTGATAACCGGGATATTCAGGATCGACTACTTATCGCTCTATCGTGTAGATAATATCGCCGCCGCTGGAGAAGGTGGATGATTCGGTCGACACCTTCCAGTTCTCGTCCAGGGTGTATTCCAGCCGCACGGTAGAGACCGCTTCAAACAGGCCAATACCATAGCTGACATACAGGTCCGGTGACAGGTACTTGCCGATCACGAAGGCTGCCTGGTTCACGTCGCTGGCGGCACCGGCTTCGCCGGACCCGGTCTCGAAGCCGATACTGTCGACGCCGAGACCGCCGCTAAACCTGTCCATCAGATAGTTGCCGCCTTTGAGGCTGAGCATCGTGGCAGCCTGCGCCAGCATGTCGCCTTCGCCTTCTGATGTGCCTTTCAAGGGACGTCCCAGCACCAGCCAGGACAATTGTTCAGTCTGACTCATGCCGGGCTCCGAAAAGACCTCGATATCCGGCTGCTGGACTGCGCCATACACCCGCACCCCGACCAGAATACCTTCCGCCGGCCGGCGCACCGCGCGCGCGTTGATCCCCGGCGTATCCAGGGGCCCTCCGGCGAATAAAATTTTCCCCTCCTCGATAACCAGTCCCTGGCCGTAGGCGCGATACTCGCCGTCTAGAATATTCAGTGTGCCGGTGCCGAGGGTCGGCTTGCCGGGCGTTTGGTTCACCACCAGGCCTCCTGTCAACCGCCCCTTGAACCCGAAACCGTCGACCCTGACCTCATCACCCAGCGTGATACGGACATTGGCCTCTACACTCTGTTCGCCAGCCTTTACTGCTTGATCCCCGTCACCGGTGACGATGATCTGGTCAGCGGAGGTCGATATAGCCGACGGTGGGAGCTGCTTTGGCGTGATTTCGGCATAGGGCACCCGCACCTCGCCGGTCACCAGAAGACCGCTTTCGCGCACAGCGATATCGAGATTAGGCGAGACCCGGACCCGCGCGTCGGGTGTGTCGAACACCTGAAAGGCCTCTCCCTCGATGCTGATATCGGCCGCTGTACCGCCGTCGGCGAACCCGGCACTGCCGCTAAGCGCGAGCTGACCGCCGCCCGAGCTGGCGCTCCCCTTGAATTTCAGTTCCTCGACGCCGGCGGCGTACGCCCGCAGGGTGAGATCGGTGATGTCCAGACCCGGGGACGCGAGCTGCAGGGCGCCGCCACTCAATTCGAGTTCACCTTCGGGCACTGGATCTGCCAGCGAGCCGGCGAGGTCCAGCGCACCGCGGAGAGTGCCCGCCGCCCGTTCGATTTCCGGAGATAGCGCGGCCAGCGGGCCGATATCCCTGAGGTCCACGTCGAGGCGACCGCTGAGGGGGCGTTCAGCCAACGGCGCTTCACCCTGGCCCACCCGTGCCCTTGCGCTGACCCCGCCGCCGCCGGATAGAGGCAGGGCCAAATCGACGTCGAGGCCGGCATCACCGTAAGTCAGGGTGGAGAGGGACGGCTGCAGCACAAGCAGCTGTTCGCCGGGTTGGCCGGTGCCCTCGCCTGACCGGAGTTCCACACCCTCCGTATTGATGCTGGCCACCACCTCTGGCTGGGCGTTTCCCTGCCTGCTGAGATCCACCCTTGCCCCAAGCTGTCCCGCCAGTGCAATCGATGGCGGCAACAGCGGCCGAAAATAGCTCAGTGCAAGTGCTTCCAGTGTCATCACGGCGGCGAGTGATTCCGCGTAGTACTCACCTTCGAGACAGAGGCGCGCTCCGCTACTGCCCCAGCAGCCATTGCCCAGCTCCTGCCGCTCCCTGGCGATGCGGCCGACGTGCGGCGATTCCAGAGTCCACGCCTCTAGTTCATCGTACTGCAGACGCCCGTCGGTAAGGCGAACCAGCCAGCTCGCGTCCTGCAGATCGCCGTCGAGGTCCAGCGTTGCGCTCCCGACCGATGTCTCACCTGCCAGCTGCAGCTGGTGATCCGACCGGGTGCCCCGGCCGACGAGGGTCAGGGTCTCGACCGCAACGCCCCCCAGCTGGCCGCCGCCAAGGACGAGTTCCAGTTCGGACGGGGCCGTGCGATTCAGGTCGACGTCCATGTCCAGAGACAACTGCGCCAGCGAATATTGGCCATAGTTCAAATCCCGGGCGCGCAGGAAACCGCGCACAGCGGGCAGATCGAGGGGACCTTCGATGTGTCCCCGGCCATCGATTGCACCGCCGGTATCGGACACTAATTGACTGAGATCCGGGCTACTCAGGGTCCAGTCGAAGTCCATTTCCTCGCCGATCAGGCCCGCGGCGCTGAGGCGGGTGGAGCCAGCGGCGAGTTCCAGCGTCTCCAGCCGCAGTTGAGGCCCTTGCAGGTTGGCCTGGAGCTGCAGATCCAAGGGCTGCTCGCGAAAGCGACCGGAAACCGAGAACGCCTCGATCCGCGCCGTCGCAATCCCGCCGCTCATCCCGCCCTGGGCCCTGATCTCCAGCTGCAAGTCGCCGGGCATGTCAGGCAGCAACACCGAAGGGTCCAGGCCGCTGCCGGTCAGTTCAACTCTGCCGGTCACCTCGGGTTTCCACTCTACCTTGGCGCTGCCATCGACAGCGCCGTTGAGCAGTGCAAGGTGCAGGCGATCCAGGTCGAGGAATCCGGTGCTGCCCCGTCCTGACGCCTGCAGTTTCCCGTCCGCTTGCCCGGGGATCTCGAGCCCGGTGTCGAGCGCCACGCGGTAATCCTCGGCGGCGCCGGAGACGCTCAGCTCGCCGCGGGCGCTGGCCACCTGCGGCGAGCCCTGTAGCGGCCACTGCAGCGACTGCCACCGACTCTCGAGGTCGAAAACCGGGACATCACCGTTGAGATCGACCAGGCCCGACGCCTGCAGTTCGCCGGCATCGCCGCCAGTTAGCGTGAGCTGGTCCAGTCCCAGTACCAGTTCCCTGAAGCCTCCGCGCGTTACAATCTCAATAACACCGGCGATTACTGAATCAACGCGCAGCTCCCCGCCATACCGGAGCTCCCGCGGGGTTCCCTCGGCGCGTAAGCGGCCGGAAATCGCGAGGTCCGGCAAGGTCTCGCCCAACTCCGGCAGTCGGATTCGACGGATAACCGTTTCGGTGGTGAAGGCCAGGGCAGAGGCGATATCCCGCAACGTTGCTGTCTGCTCCAGATCCAGGGGCGGCGCTACGGTGTGGCGTATCTGTAGTGTCGCCAGATCACCGGCCAGCGTCAGTTTGCCGGAAAGCGGCACAAGGTCGGGTGCCCGCGCCTCCCAATTGATGGCAATATCTGCGGGATATTCGTTCCTGGTAAGGGCTTCGATATCTGCATCGACCGTGAACAGCGGCCCCCGGACCGACAACGTGGGCACCGAGAGGTCGTGCCCGCGGAATTTCGCCGCCAGTTCTGCCCTGGTGACCACCAGGGGTTCAGCGTCGGGAGAGCTACGGAACGCCAGGTTCTCGAGGCTGAGGTCGCGAATGTCGAGTTCGAGCGGCAAGCTGAAACTCTCTGGTAGCTCAAATGGTACCTCTTCCTCCGGGGCCGGTAAGGGTTTGATCTGCAGGTAGTCCACGTCGGCCATGTGCAGCCGTGCCAGCAGAAACTCACCAGCAAGCAGGCGCGAGGGATACCAGTCCAGCACCACTGACCCGATCTCCAGTGCCCGGTATTCGTCGCCGTAGTGCAATCCCCGGATCGCCAGGGAGCCGGCCATGCGCCCCTCCACCGAATCTGCCTCGAGCCCGTCTACCGCCCTGGTAACCATCCACCACAAAGAACGCGTGCCGCTCTCGGTGCCCAGTCCCCAGATCAGCAGTAACAGGACCATCGACAGCACCGCTGCCGGCACGGCGAGAAGCCATAACAAGCTACGTCGCGTCATTGCAGGTCGGGGCCAAAACTGATGTGGAAGGCGAACGAGGAATCGGGGTCGTCGAACGGATGGGCGAAGTCCACCCGCACCATACCCACCGGGGTCCGGTAGCGCAGCCCGATGCCGGCGCCGGTCTTCCAGTCGATATCAGCATTATCCGACGCATTACCCGTATCGACAAACGCGGCCAGGCCAAAATCGCCATACACCAGGAAATCGACCTCGATGCTGGCCACACCCAGATAACGTCCGCCGATGAGATTGCCTTGATCATCCTCCGGACTCAGCTCCTCGAACCCGTAACCGCGCACGCTCTGCGCGCCGCCGGTAAAGAACCGTTGCGAGGGTGGCAGCTCGTTAAAACTGTCGGTAGCCGTGGCGCCATATTCGCCGCGTAACAACAGTCGGCCTCGCTCTCCCAGTGGCTTGACCATGCGCAGCGCCAGGTAGCCCTGCAGGTAGGTGGCGTCCGACAGCACCCCCTCGGCGGCCCCGTAGACAGCGAGGTTCACGCTGTAGCCGTCGCGGGTGAACAACAGGTCGTCGCCACGGATCCGGTCGTACTCGAGCCCCGGGATCAGCAGGGTGGAATCTTCCCGCGGCTGGTCGCCGAACGCCCACTCCTCCTGCAGCAGCAGCAGCGACACCCGCCGGCGTCCATGCCAGCGGTTCTGGTTCAGGCTGGCGCCCAGGGCAAATCGGGTCGAATCGGTGTCATTGATTTCGCGCTGATCGAGGTCAGCTTTGAAATCGAGGAACTCGCTGCGCACGTCGCCAACCGGTATCTTGTAATGCGCAACCAGGGTCTGCTGGATCTGCGAGAGCCGGATATCGGTCCGGAACTGGTGTCCGCGGCTATTGACCCGTCGCCACAACGCGCCCAGCCCGCCGCGCAGTCCGGTATCGGTGCCGTAGCCGACACTGGCTTCGTACTTCCAAGGTGCCGAAGGTTCAGTGGTCACCCTCACCGGCACCTGTTGACCGACAGCATCATCGCGCTGGATATCAACCTCAGCCGAGCTGAAGTAATCACTGTCGCTGAGCGCCAGTTGCAGGTCGATCAGTTGTCTGGGATTGAAGATTTCTCCCGCACTGATCTCGACAAACCGGTCGATAAATTCCTGGGACAGGATTGTCTGCTCGATGGTGACATCGCCGAAGCGAAAGCGAGGTCCGGTGTCAAAGTCCAGCGTCACGTCGGCAACCTGCTGTTCAGAGTGCACCACGAGCCGACTAGTGGTGAAGGTACTGTCCAGGTAGCCGAGGGCGTAAGCATCACTTTGCAGGCTATTCTTCAGCCGGCTGTAGGCGGGGTGATAGAGCACGGCGCCAGGCTCGAGACCCGACTGCGAGACCAGCCGCCTGAGTTCGTCCTGGCCCCGGCCTTCGCCTTCCAGCCTGATGTTGACATTGCGCAGGCGGGTCGCGGGACCGGGGTCAATGCGATAGCGCGCCTGCCAGAGCTTGTTGGTCTCGCCCTCGGCCTTGTCTTTCTCCTGCACTTCCAAGGTTGCAGTCACCGTCGGGTCGTAATAGCCGAAAGGTTGCAGGGCAGCCTCGATCTCCGCCGTCGCACCGCGATGCAGGCGCTCGATATCGGCGTCTGTAAGCGGCTTTTCGTCCCCGACTCGCTTTCGCTGGCCCTCGCTGAAAATGCCAAGGAAAGCCTTTACATTGTCTTTGATTTCCTCATCGACGCCGTCGATGTCGACCTTGACCGAAGCCGCGCGCGCGCAGGCGCAGAGCAGAGGATGGCACAGGCACACAAGGCAGAGCGCTGCGATTCTAGCCTTCAGTGGAGCGCGAACGACGTCGCCTGCTGAACGGGAATGTCGGGAGCTCATGGCTGACAGGCACATTCTATAATTTAGTTCCTGCGCCAGGTAAAGAAGCGACAGACGTCCCCACCTTCACTAGCATTGAGGGCTATCCTCATTAATGGGTTACCTTAAAGCGTCGGGTGATACCGCGTAATCTCGCGAAAAGCGGAGGCATCTACGCAACAGAAAGTAGTCTATATCGGCCTGTATGTCGATGATACAAAGTACCACGGTTATGCGTTGAACAAGGAATCCGGTGAGTTGCTCAGTTTCAGATGCAGGCCAACCCAGAAGGGCCTGATGGGACATGGCCAAGGTTCCCAGACACTTTCCCGGGCGGGCCATCAAGGTGGCTTGTGAGGCGTCGTTCATCCCCATAGCCAAGGCACACTTCGCGGGGCAGTCTTTCCTGGCCTATCGCTCTCCACAGGTAATGCAGCTGGCCGTTGATCTGACTGTTCCGGCATACCGGCGAGACCTCGTTGATGAAGAACGTGTCGCCATATCCCTGATGCTTTCGTTTCATGCGACGGGTGTAAATGGCTGCGAATTTAGTGCAGGGCCCGAACACCTGAACATATAGTGGACACCCATCGATCTCCAACATGTAGCGCAACAGGAACATATAGTGGACACCCATCGATCTCCAACAGAACATGTAGTGGACACCCATCGATCTCCAACGCACACATGTAACAGAACATGTAGTGGACACCCATCGATCTCCAACGCAACATGTAGCGGACACCCATCGATCTCCCACCAGGAACACAAACATGTAGCGGAAACATGTAGCGGACACCCATCGATTTCCAATGGACATGTAGGAACATGTAGCGGACACCCACCAATCTCCCACCAAAACCGGCCAATCCCTTGGCCACCGCGAGGCTGACGGCTAAGCTGGGTGTGTCGTTCAGCCACCCCAGGAGGTCAAGGATGACCATCCGGCGCTCCGCACAGATCTCGCTCAGCGAGACACCCTACTACCACTGCATCGCCCGCTGCGTTCGCCGGGCTTTCCTGTGTGGTAAAGATCAGTACACCGGGCAGGATTTCAATCACCGCCGCGCCTGGCTGGTCGAACGGCTCAAGCTGCAGGTCTCGGCCTTTGGCATCGAACTCTGTGCCTACGCCATTATGAGTAATCACTACCACGTGGTGCTGCGGGTGGATCAGGCCCGGGCACAGCACTGGAGCGACGATGAGGTCATCGAACGCTGGACCCGGATGTTTAGCGGGCCCCTGCTGGTCCAACAGAAACTGGCCGGGCAGCCGCTCACGGCGGCCCAGGCTGCCACCGTGGCGGCGATTGCCGCCGTGTGGCGTGCCCGGCTCTATGACATCAGCTGGTTTATGCGTTGCCTGAATGAACACATTGCGCGCAGGGCGAATGCTGAGGACGACTGCACGGGGCGATTCTGGGAGGGGCGCTTCAAGTCCAAAGCCTTGCTGGATGAGGCGGCGGTCCTGTCCTGTATGGCCTATGTCGATCTGAACCCGATCCGGGCCGGGATGGCAGAGACCATACGCGATTCGGACTTCACCTCGGTGCAGGAACGGCTAAAGGCGAACACGCTTACAGAGTCTGCGCCAGCAGGCAAAACTTCAAGCCCTGTCGCTATCGCCGTTTTCAGAGGGCGGCGAGTCGCTTGAGAACAGCCAGAGTCTCCCTATCAGGCTGGACGACTATCTGGCTCTGGTGGCTGCTACAGGCCGCTGCGTGCGCGCTGGCAACCGGGGTGTCATGCCGCGGGAGGCCGTTCCAGCCTTGGACCGGCTGTCGATAGATAGCCAACAGTGGATGGCCCTGGTCTGCGATATCCAGTCTTCTTCCCTGCAGGCTATTGGTGCTCTGGCGCGGATGCGCAGTTACGCGGCCTCCTCCGGGCGTTGCTGGATAAAGGGGTCAGCCAAACTGGGGAATCTTTACAACGCTGCCTGAGTATCAATGATAGGGTCAGTCAATAAAACTTTGCTGAACGCCTGCTGAATCTTCAGGTTATCGGATCTGGCGTAATCTATTGGCACACCTATTTAGCAGTGGCCCATTAAGGCCTTTTCAGCCCGCCAATCCCGCACTACCTTCTTCGTCTACGCACTGAGACAATGTCGGTTGTAAAGCAACCCAAGTATCTTGCTCCAATCGAGCAGGGGAAAATGATGGGTGTCCCGTATGAGCTCGTATGAGCTCTCACTCTAATGGAGTAGGGGGAAATGATGGGCTGTCCTATATTGCCTTGAGCTATCGATGGTTGTCCTACATTAGCTCCATATAGGTTTTACCTTAATTTACAGGCTCTGCGGCGGGCAGGAAGTACATGCGAGAAATTGACTTATGCAAATCTATCAGGCCGAGTTGCAGCACATCGACGAATTCATTCAAAGGGTCAGGAGCCAGGGCAGCGGGCTTGCTATTATCTACCATTTTTACAATTTTTCGTAAGGCCAGTAAGCAAGGCTGGCTGTTTTGCAGTGCACCAAGGCTCTCTTCAATGGCGTTCAGGCAATGTGATAAAGAACGCGGGAATTCATCGTCCTTGAACAGAAACCACAGGATATGCTCCCGACAAACCTGAGTACGCATTTTCCGCCGGTACATTTGATAAGCCGATAGGCTTCCCAGGACATTCACCCACTGTACTTTTGTGAGTGATGTTGTATCCGGCAATTTCTCTGTCTGTGCTACAGCCAGGCGCATATTGACAAAACGCGTCGTCATGTCCGCTCGCTCCAGGTTGCGTCCCAAGCGCAAGAACTGGTACGCCAGATCCCTTGTGATCGTCGATTCAAGTAGCCCCATCATCATTTGGCAAGTTCGAATAATTCGCTGCAGGAACGCATGTCGACCACGTCGTGTCAAACCGGTGGGCAGGTTTTCATCGACGAACATTTGCATTTCGGTCAGGTATTGCCAAGCCTCTCGAGGCAGTATGTCTCTTAAGGTCCTACAATTTTCGCGAGCGTTTTGTAAGGCATTGCTTATCGAGCTTGGGCAATCACGGTCACCAATCAAGAACCGGACTACCTGACGCTCGCTATAGTCATTGTGACGCTGCTCGAACATTGCGCTTGCGCCGGTGACCTCGATAAGCGGGCGCCAGTCAGGCAAGACGCCACGCGGCAGATCCAACTGTAGACTGCCGTTAACACTGAGTACACGAGCAATATTCTCAACACGCTCGATGTAGCGACACATCCAATAGATATTTTCCGCTACCCGAGAAAGCATTTCATTTTTTCTCCATATCCACAATCCAGGTGTCCTTGCTACCGCCACCTTGAGAAGAATTCACCACAAGTGAGTTTTTGCGTAAGGCCACGCGGGTAAGGCCACCAGTAGTGACATGAGTATTGCGCCCACTCAAGATAAATGGGCGGAGGTCCACGTGGCGAGGCAGCACCTCCTGCCCTACTACTGTGGGGACGGTCGATAAGCGGAGTGTTGGTTGGGCTATGTAGTTGCGAGGATTGGCGCGAATCAAGTCGGCAAATTTTGATCGATCAGAAGCGCTCGCTGATTGTCCCATGAGCATGCCGTAGCCACCTGACTCATTCGCAGGCTTGACGACCAGTTTATCGAGGTTGGCCAACACGTAATCCCGCTCGTCCTCGAAAATGCAACGATAAGTTGGCACGTTAGGCAGTAGCGGTTCTTCTTTTAGGTAAAAACGAATGAAGTCAGGAACAAATGCGTACACCACTTTATCATCGGCCACGCCGGCCCCAGGTGCATTTGCCAATCCCACGTTACCGGCTTTCCACGCGCGCATTATTCCGGGAACGCCCAGTTTTGATTCGGGTCGGAATACTTCTGGGTCAAGGAAGTCATCATCAATACGACGGTAAATGACATCTACTCGCTGGGCTCCATATACCGTCCGAATGTACACGCAATCCTTGTCATCCACGTACAAGTCTCGCCCCTCGACTAATTCACATCCCATCTCCTGTGCCAGATAGGCGTGCTCGAAGTAGGCCGAGTTATAGATTCCGGGTGTCAACACCACGATTTCAGGCCTTGAAGTGCGCCGAGGGGCTAGCCCTGCGAGAGTTTCTTGTAGTTGTGCGGCATAGCTATCGACAGGCAAGGGTCCATAGCGCTCGAACAATTCAGGAAACACCTGCTTTGTGACCAGCCGATTCTCCAACATGTAGGAGACCCCGGAAGGCACCCTAAGATTGTCTTCAAGTACATAGAAAGTGCCATTTTCATCGCGTACCAGATCAGAACCACAAACGTGTGCCCAGACCCCAAAAGCTGGAGATACTCTAGTGCATTGCGGGCGAAAGTTTTTCGACTCAGCCATAACTTCCGGCGGGAGAATACCTTCTGAGATCACCCGCTGATCGTGGTATATATCATCGATGAACATGTTCAGTGCGCGAACGCGCTGAATCAGCCCAGCTTTTACCTTGTCCCATTCCCGCCGGGGTATTATCCGCGGCAATATGTCAAAGGGCCAGGCTCGATCGATGGTTCCCTCGCCGTCGGCGTAAACGGTAAAGGTGATTCCCATCTCCCGAATTGCGAGTTCTGCCGCTGCCTGGCGAGCGGCCAACTCAGTTTTATCTAGTTTACGCAGCAGTTGCAGAAGGGCCTTCGTGTGCGACCGTGCCCGCCCGCCTCGCGTGAGCGTTTCATCGAAAAATTTATCGACGGGATAGCTTGTTAGGTCGACTGGCATTTTAAATTCCAGGTGGCACTGAGATAACCGGGAAGCATAAATTGTGCCAACGGCCAGGCATGGAGCAGCAGTAAGGCAGGTGCATCCGACGTCTGACGAGAAGCTCTCCAGAAAAATGCCGGGTGTTCTTGGGAAATAACTTATGAATCATTTGCTTACAAGGTAGCAGGCTCTAATCGTGGTATTTTATTACCCTAACGAGAGCTGTTCCCAGGGTCCCACAGAATTTTCGCGCAAATCGGTTTGCGGTCCGAAAAGGTTCAGCTCTGCTTGCACTGCACTAAAAAGGTGAACTTTCCCTGCTCGACGTTCATCTGATTTATCGTCCATGATCAAGAAAATTGTAAAAATATCTCCAATACTACCAACCCCTATCTCGTTTTGGTCGGAAGCGGATAGAGCGGATAGTGGACACCCATCAATCATGCGGCAGCGGCTAGAAAAACATATAGCGCGAACACATCGCGGAGATTCATAAATCTCCCACCAGAACCGGCCAGCTCTGGCCAAACGCTTCGAGCATACAGCGGACACCCATGAATCTCCCACCAGATCCCTGGTCACTGAGAGGCTGACGGCTAAGCTTGACATGTCTTACAGCCGCGCGATGTCGTCAAGTATGACCATACGGTGCACCGCACGGATCTCACTCGGTGAAACTCCCTCATACCGTCCTATCGTTCGCTGTGTTCGCCGGGCCTTCCGGTATGGCGAGGACCATTGAACCCGGCAGGACTTCAATCTCAGACGAGCCAGGCGGGTCGACTGGCTGAAACGGTAAGCATCGGCCTTTGGCATCGAACTCTGTGCCTCCGTCATTATGAGCAGTCACCATTACTGCAGGCCGTTGTGTCCGCTCGGGAAATCGGGGACTGATACTGCCAGACGCTGCGCCGGCGCTCGAACAGCTGTCGATAGATAGCCACCAGTGGATAGCACTGTTCTGCGACGGTCAGTCTTCTTCCTTTCAGGCCTTTGACGCACTGGCGCGCATGCCCAGTTACGCGGCCTTCTCAGGGCGATGCTGGGTTTAGGGCTCAGGCAAACTCGGTATTATCTACTACGCTGCTTGAGCCGCAATAATCGAGTTCATCAAGGAAACTGTGCTCCATACCTAGTGGTATCTCCGTATCATTTGAGCTGGCGCTATCTATTGACACAGCTATTTTGCGGCGATCCATTAAGGTTTTACCAGTCTGC
This sequence comes from uncultured Gammaproteobacteria bacterium, assembly GCA_963840725.1. Taxonomy (GTDB): domain Bacteria; phylum Pseudomonadota; class Gammaproteobacteria; order Pseudomonadales; family Halieaceae; genus CAVWDU01. The sequence goes on from CAWIZY010000013.1 coordinate 19,171, forward strand.
CAACCCCGCACTACCTTCGACCATTTTTCACTGAGACACCTTCGGTCGCAATGCAACCCAAGTTGTGGGCTCCAGAGTAGCAGTGGAGAACTGATGGATGTCCCGTGATGAACCCTGAGACACCTTCGGTCGCAATGCAACCCAAGTTGCGGGCTCCAGAGTAGCAGTGGAGAACTGATGGATGTCCCGTGATGAACCATGAACCCAAAAGGAGCATTGGGGAACTGATGGGTGTCCTATAATGAGCCCTGGGGAACTGATGGGTGTCCTATAATGAGCCACTATAATGAGCCCCTATAATGAGCCCTTTACGGCAATGGGGTTGTTCGATTCTATGGGCGCAACACTGTTCAAGCGTGCGGAGGGTCGCTATTACCATGGCGGCGCCGTGCTGTATGCCGTGCTTGGCTACGGGCTGGCCCTTGCGGGCTTGTTCTCTGCCAGTCTGACGGTTCAGTTGTTGGCGACAATCCTGTTGGCCCACGCTATGGTGATCGCCGCCTACATGATCCACGAGTGCGCGCACAACACGGTGTTTCGGAACAATGCGCATAACGCGTTTCTAGGCAGTGCATTGACCTGGATCTGTGGCGCCAGCTATGGCACCTACGAAGATATTCGCTACAAGCATTTTCGTCATCACGTGGATAACGACGACGTGGTCTGGTTTGACTATGAGGCGTTCTTTCAGCGTCAACCTATGGTTTATCGGCTGACTCGCTGGCTGGAATTCCTTTATATTCCGGCGCACGACCTGATCATGCATGTGATTCTGGTATTTGGCGCGTTCATTATTCCCCAGCGACGCCCGCAGCGCAGGCGCAACCTGGCTGTGATTGTGCTGAGAGGTGGGGCTTTTGGGCTATTGTTGTGGCTTTCGCCGATGGCGGGGCTTTGGTATTGCGTCGCCAACATGATGATGATTACGGTGCTCCGTTTCATGGACAGTCTGCAGCACGACTACCGTTATCACTTGAACCTGTTTACTACGGAGCGATCAGAGCACAAGGGCGATCTGGTCTGGGAGCAGGAACACACATTCAGTAATGTAATCGCCTTCAACCGTGAATGGCCCAACTGGCTGGTGCTCAACTTTGGCTATCACAACGCGCACCATGCGAAACCCACGGCACCCTGGTATCAGTTGCCTGCGCTGCACCGGGAGTTGTTCGGCGATGATCCGGCCAATATCATACCCCTGCGGTCGCAGTTCAAGTTGTTTCACCGCTACCGGACCTACCGGATTTTCCACGACGCCCCCGGTCTACCTGATGTGAGTGGGCGCAGTTTCCTGCAGGCAGCGCAGGAGGCCAGAGTCACCGGTGGGAATGCGGCCTCTTTCCTTACAGCGTTTTAGTGGCAGGCATGCACACACCCCAGATTTTACAGTCGCTCTGGGCAATGGAGCAGAGGCACCCGGATTTGCCCGCGCCCGATGCCTAATAAAAATTTGCCAGGATCGCCGGTGCGGGCTTTGACGGCCTGTACCTTGACCCGGATGTCACTGAGATTGATCATTGTCTCGCTTTGCGACCGCTGTCTGAACGCTATGGGCTCTGCCGCATGGTCAACGTTTTTCCCGTCAGCGTAGATGAACTTCAACCCCTACTTAGCCTCGAGGTCAGAACCCCGCCGGGCAATCACTGCGAGGCCTGCGTTGTCCAGATAAGCGCTGCCCAACAGCAGAAAAATGCCGAGGTGGAACAAGACGGATGCGCCGACGAGATGGGATAGCTGCCAGATGGTCATGGACGAAAAGGTCATCATGGTTACGCCCAGCAGGTAGGCTGTGCTCAACCGGGCGGGCAGCGGCCACGCGTAGCGCCAAAGAACCACGATCATCGCCGCCACCACCAACGCAGCCTTGATCAGAGCCATGCCGCGCAGTACCAGAGCAAGATCGGGGTCAGCCTGCAGATAGGCAGTTGGATCTCCGGCTAGCCATGCGGTCAGGGTAGCGGCCAGGCAGCTCCCGATAAGGCCGAGTCGCCACATGATCGGTTGCGAGAGCGGCGTCTCCCGGCCACCGCGCGAATTGGCCACCAGTGCGTTGAGTGGTGGTGATCTCAGTATCTGAATCGACATAAAGAAACTCCTGCGATGGCCGACAGAATAGCCATGCAACGATCTGGAGTGCACGCTGATTAAAGTGCCACTCGCCCGTGGCCCGCGAGCTACAGCGATTCTTCCAGGTAGCGCAGTAGCGCCTCGACCAGCGCCTCTCGCGGGTAGTCGTTGCGGTTGATAATGGTGCCGCCGGCCAATGGATGGCTCCTGGCGACTGCGACCGCGATGGCCCAGTGGTCCGCGTTTACCAGCGCCAGTGTTGTCGATCCAGGGATGATCTGATCGGAGGCGATGACCTGCGTGTCATTGCGGATGTCCTTCTGCCCGAGTAGCAGCCAGGAGTTTTTGAGGCCCCAGGAAACCCGATCCTCTTCGGGAAACGTCACCAGTGAGTAGAAACGCACGTTAGCGGGCAGGGGATTGTCTTGCAGCCATTGTTCGCGTAAGTCGGTTCGCAGACTGGCGACGGCATCGTTGTCGCCGGCTTCTTCTTCACAAGCCGAGCCGGGCACCACGGTGAGCATGTTCGCCTGGGCCTGAGAGGCGTCATTGGCGAGCGGTGAGCCGTGCACCGCACCGGCCATGCTTACCACCGCCGCCACGCGTTCAGCCACTTCTGGATAGGAAACCACGGCCTCAAGAATATCCGGTGCGCCTTTGGAGTAGCCCACCAGAACGACAGGTCGACCCGCATCCGCCGCCGGCAGCGCCGCTATATAGTCGCGTATCATCCTGGCGTTATTACTGGTGCTGGAGAGGCCGTCCACAGGGACCATGCGCACTTCGTAGCCAAACTGCGCCACGTGTTTGGGCACACTGTAGGTCAGGTCGAGAAAGTGCTCGAAGCAGTTCCAGCCCAGGCCGGGCACAAACAACATCAGCAATTCCTGCTCGGAGCTGCCCAAATCGACGGGCTCACCGGTTGCTCCCGTTTCGGCACCGGTGATGCGCAGGGCGTCCGCGCAGCTGCGCCAGTCGGGGACAGTTTCCTTGCGCGCTTCCAGAACGGCACAGTAGATTTCCTCGAACCGGCCCCGGTCGTCGGTAACCCCAGTGCTAGCCATGACTGACTGAAACAGGGCAAGGTTCTCCTCGGCACTGGGTTGCTCAGGCACCGGGGTGGAGGCGCAGGCGCTAATCAGTAGGACCATTAAGGCCAGTTGGGCAAGTCGTATCAGCAGGGAGAGTGATTTGAGCATGGGCTTATGATAATCCCTTTTCATCCGGCGGCCTAGTTGTCTCGCTCGCCGATTAGCCCTCTGCCGCCGGACAGGGTGTTCGTAGCTCAGGGGCGGTTCGCTTGCTTTCTCACCAGCCATGAGCCAGCAGGCGTTCCACGACAAAAGCGTGCCAGGGTAGAGCCGCTCGCTGCCTGTTTAGGGCTCAATGTGGCGGTCTTCCGCCGGGTTGCATCGCAGCGCTACATAGCAATCATATTGTTCGCGGCCGTTGCTTGATCGCAAACCTGAGTACCCAGTTCCTGTAATTGATCCAATCGGTCTCGAGTTTGGCATGCTGGTAATTGCAATCAGTTTCAGTAGACTGAAGGTTTAAGTTGGGCCGTAACCAGCGCTATGCCAGATTTTAACGCCAAAAAAGTTGCAGACATCCACCAGCATCTGCATAGCCATCTGCCTTCCGAGTCTGCGTTGCGCGTAAAGGCACTGGAGACATTGCTGGTCGAGAAAGGTTTGGTTAATCCGCAAACCATTGATGCCTGGGTCGAGGCCTATACTGATGAGATTGGGCCCAAACGAGGCGCCAGGGTGGTGGCCAGGGCCTGGTGTGACCCCGACTATAAGGCCCGTCTGCTCAAGGACGCTCCCGCAGCGATCGATGAATTCGGTTATCTCGGCAAAGCCACAGCGCACCTGAAAGTGGTTGAAAACTCCCCGACGGTGCACAACCTTGTGGTGTGCACGCTCTGCTCCTGTTATCCGTTTTCAATTCTTGGTATTGCCCCTGCCTGGTACAAAGCCGCTGCTTATCGTTCACGGGCGGTGCGTGACCCACGCGGGGTATTGAGCGAATTTGGCGTGGAGCTCGATGCGAATGTGGAGGTGCGTGTGTGGGACAGCACTGCGGAGCTGCGTTACATGGTATTGCCACAACGCCCTGCAGACACTGCGGACATGAACGAAGAGCAATTGGCGGGTTTGGTGTCGAGAAATTCGATGATCGGCACAGACCGCGATGTTGGCTGGCGCGCTGAAATACTGCGAATTAACCGGACAGGACACTAGCCCCATGGATGGAATTCATGATCTGGGGGGAAAGCAGGGCTACGGTCCGATCGCAGTCGACGACAGTGAGTCGCCTTTTCATCACGACTGGGAGGGGCGCGAGTGGGGCATAGCGCAGTGCGCCCGTACGCCCGGGATTACCATCGACTGGTGGCGATATTGCCGTGAACTGATTCTGCCAGAAGACTATTTGGGACGGCCGTATTTCGATTCATGGGCACAAACCGATTTCGCGACATTCATCGAGGCAGGCTGGATGACGTTGGCGGAGATCAGTGCCGCAAGCTCTGCTGCCGATCACCCGCGCCTCGTGCCCGGGATGCCGGCGATGACGCTGCAACAGGTACTGCAGGAGGATCGCGATCACGCGGTTCGCTTCGATGCCGCCGTGGACAGCTCGCCTGCATTCGAGGTCGGTCAACCGGCGATGACGGTGAGGCAGGGTAGCGACGGCCATTCTCGATTGCCGCAGTATGCCCGCGCTCGCCGGGGCACGGTGCAGGCCTATAACGGCGCCCATGTTTTTCCCGATCTTTCCGCCGCCGGCCAGGAGACCCATCAACACTGTTACAACGTAATGTTTACTGCCGCTGAGCTTTGGCCGGAAGCGGCTGACAGCCGTGACAAGGTTTACCTTGATCTCTGGGAGAGTTACCTCACAAAGGTTTGAATGATGACTGAGACAGATGCTGCCATGCTGAAGCCCCTTATGGCAGTCGACGGTAAACCGGCGTTCGAGGAACCCTGGCAGGCAGAAGCCCTCGCAATGGCCGATACGCTCGTCCAGAATGGTCTTTTCAGCGCGAGCGCCTGGTCGGAATCACTGGGTGCAGCGCTGGCATCAGCCGCCGCCTCCGGTCTCGCCGACACCCAGGAAACCTACTATGCCTGCGTTTTGATAGCGCTGGAATCTCTGGTTTCGGCCAACAGCGACATAGACGAAAGTGCGATGACGGAAACACGTGAGGCTTGGGAGTCGGCTTACCGGTCCACACCCCACGGACAGCCTGTGAGCTTCAAGAAAAAGCTGTGACTGTGGTCCCTGTTCGTCGTCACCATTCAATTATAGTTGTTGAGAATCCACTCGATGACCTGAGACGCCGGTTACACTTGCCGATTGCGCACGAAACTGCCGGGCCTGGTTTGCAAATAGACTTGTGTGCCCAAGGTATGACGGTATTATGAAGTCGTGGAGCCGGAAACTGACACTTGAGGAACAAAAATGACACATGCCATTATCGGGGTGACTCTCCTTCTGCTAGCGGCCCTTCCCGCGCAGGCGGCGGAGAGTATTATGGGCCGTCTACTCAATGCAGAACTAACCGTATACGAGCAGCAGCAACGCAGTGTGCTCAACGCGGTGGTTCGGGTGAACGATGGCAGCTACATTCTGGTCAATTGTGATCTCCACGACAATGATCCTCAACCTGCAGTGGATCTGCGGGAGGCGCAGGCCCTGATGCGCGCCTATATCGCCGGGGGTTCACGGACTACGATTGAGGCGACGGTAGAAAAGAGCACATCACTGACCGGCTTTCCTACCTATAACATGAAATCCTGGAAGATGCCGATACCCGGGGTTGATGCCTACAGCTTCCGCTGCGGACCCAGGTAGCGACTCGAAGAAGCCATGTCAAAGCGTGGTGTGCCAGACTCGAGGCGCAGTTATGGACACACAGATTCAGTAACCGCTCACCCAGTCCGGAAGTATGACACCATTGTCGGCCTTGTACTGTTCCCACAGTTTTTTCATGGCTTCCAAACGCGCAGGTTCTCTCGCCGCCAGATTCTCGGTTTCACCGGGGTCAACGCTGATGTTATACAAGGCCATTTTGCCGCTGCCGTAAGGTGGCGACATGAGCAATAGCTTCCAGTCACCATGGCGCAGCGCGTATTTGCCTAACAGCTCGGTGCCGAGCACGCGGTCGCCTGGCACTCGGGCAGGGTCAGCTAGCTGCTGCAAGCGAGAGATGCCCTGCGGGGCATAAATCTTTCGGCCTTGATAGCGGGTGCCGGGGTGAGTCACACCTGCCAGCTCGAGGATTGTTGGCGCAATGTCCATTACTGAGACTGGTGCATCCAGGATACTCCCCGCTTTGACCCTTCCAGGAAGATGGGCAAAAGCCGTCACGCGTATGCCACCTTCACTGGGAAATGCTTTGTACATTCGCAGGCCTGCCGAGCTCGCCCTTGCCCAGCCCGCCCCTGTAAAGGCGTAGGACAGGGGATGACCGATGTTCTCAAAACTGAAATCGTAACGCGCGTCAATCACACTGCGTATCCTGGGGAAGGCTTCTGCGCCCCAGGTTTCATCAAGGTCGTGCCCCTCGGGCCCATTATCGGATAAAAAAAGAATCAGCGTATTGTCGAGTTGATGGCTGTTTTCCAGATAGTCGATCAGTCTTCCGGTATGAGAGTCTATTTCGTCTATCATTGCAGCATAGACTTCCATATAGCGTGATTGAACTTTTTTCTCAGCGGCGCTCAATTGCCCCCAGGGTACCGCCTTGGGGGGACGCTCAGGCTCCTTCGCCGCAGGGATAAGCCCCAGTTCCGCTACGCTGGCCCGGCGCCGCTCATAGAGCACATCGTAACCTTCATCGTACTTGCCTCTGTAGCGCGCGATGGATTCGGCAGGGGCCTGGATGGGCCAATGGGGTGCAGTGAACGCCAGTACAGCAAAGAAGGGTTTACTCGATGTATCTTCCCGCAGGTATTGCAGCAGATTGTCGACATAGAATTGCGTGGAGTATTTGAAATTGGCCGGGAGCGTGGACAGCGCCCGGTCGTCCTTCGTGTAGGCAGCCTTGGCGTTGGGGTCCGGGTGGTAGGCCGGCAGCATGTCGTCAAAGTGGCTGGCACCGCCGCTGTTGAGACTGAACGCGCGTTGGAATCCCTGGCTGACCGGCCCCTGTCCGGGCTCGTGGGCCAAATGCCACTTACCTGACAGATAGGTACTGTAGCCATTGTCGCGCAGCAGTGTCGCTACCGACACCACGCGATCATTCAGGTAGCCTTCGTATCCGGGCTGCCCTTTTTGGTTGGGGGACTCCTCCTCATAGAGGTTGCCGGCACCAGCGAGATGTGGGTCTACGCCCGTTAACAGGGCTGCACGGGTAGGGGAGCAAGCCGGCATTGCATAGAAACTACTGAATCTCATGCCTGCTAACGCCAGCTTGTCGAGATTGGGCGTGGCTATTTCACCGCCGAAGCTCCCGAGGTCGGTGTAGCCCATATCATCGGCTATGATAATCAGGATATTGGGACGGCCGGCACTGTGGGCGGAAAACCCCAAAAGCATCAGTACCCACGCAAGGACGATTGTTGCCAGTCTGGCACACATCATTGGCTGCCCTTTTGATTAGAACGTTGTTTGTTGGTTTGCATGAACGCGGACTCCCCAGAGTTACCAGCGCGCATTGCAGCACAGGCTCTCGCCTGAATCCAGTCGCCAGTGCTGGGGCGACCCGATTGTATGAGGCAGTTAGAGTTCGAGGGCTCCAGTTTCTCCCAAGAGACGCAACATTTAATTCGTGTATGTCGGGCTCGGCATATACTGTCAATGGTACATAAGTTCTTCGATAAATGAGCGCTATTGAGGGCAAAAGAGCTGCTTGCGAGGATTCCAATGCTAGTCGAATCCCGAGATACCCTTAATCGTTGTCAGCGTTAGGGTTATTCAGTCGAGTACCTTCTTTTCGAGCGTCCCTTCTGATACCCGATAATAGTTGTTCTGATACTGAACCATGGTGATATGGATAAGAAACATGAATCTCAGCAATCCCTGGTCGGTCAGGTTTTCCGGTTCACCGACCAGCTACTTGATTTGTAGTTGGAGCTTCTGCCGCCATCACCCTTTCCTCTGGTTATTGTATGGGAGCGGCGTCCGTGCCGCGTTCGGTTGCACTGACCTGCAATCACTAACTTCTCCATAGACAGGACAAAACATGGGAATTTGCAAACACATGCTGCAGTCGCCCAGTGGGAGAACTAACACCAGTCTGGGTGACCGATCACGAACAAGCAGTGATACGAGACCCTACTGATGGTCGAGAGGAGATTAAGCATCCTGGGCGATAGGTCAGACAGGGCTTATCCGCATTTCTGTTACGCCATGGCCAGCGTTATACGAGTGGAAAAAGTAAATGAACACCGGCCTTCTGGCGCTGCTAAGACCTGGGGTGTTTAAAAAGAACCTGCAATGACCGGGTGAGTTATACTCTGGGCTCTTATGAAATCCGATGGCCCGCCCGATGCTGTTTCGTAGTATTTTTGTCACGCTTACACTCCTGTTTACACCGCTGGCTATGGCTGCCACAGGCGGGAATTACGATTACTTTGCGGCCAATCGGCTGCTCATCCGCAACGGTGTGCAGGCGGTGCTGATGTGCAATGGCTTGTTCACATCGCAACGTAGCCTGGAACAGATTTTCACCCAGGAACTGGCCTACCTCCCGGACGTGGTTGGCACGGCTGCCGGCGGGGACTACCAGGTCCAGGCGGGTTTGCGTGCGGTCAGTGTCGGAGGAGGTGCCTCGGGGACGGAGGTTAGTGCGGTATTTCGTGAAGGTCTTGGCTGTGTGGTTTTGGCCCCTGACCAGAAACCCGATGATACCCAGACATTGCCGGAACTGGTCATGCCTTACCCCGGTGGCGATCCCGCAATCATCCCCTGGCCTGTGGGCGACCTTGTGGTTCCAGAGGACACCGAAATCCCGTTCGACCGGCAAGCGCTGCAGGCAGCCTCAGACTGGGCTTTCGATCGGCCCACACCGGAGCAGGTGAGCTTGAGCCTGTTGGTCGTGCACCGGGGCAAAATTGTGCACGAACGCTACGCCCCGGGTGTCAACATACACACCCGCACCCGCACCTGGTCCACCGCCAAGAGTATTGCCGTCACCCTGATCGGCATGCTGGTGGACGAGGGCAGAATGTCTTTGGACGCGCCCCTGCCCGTGACATGGCTGCCCGAGTTAGAGGGCAGCGACACTGACCCTCGTCGGGCGATCACGTTGCGTCATGTGCTGAATATGTCCAGCGGGCTGTATCCTGTAGACAGCTTCGGGATGGAGTATGCCACCGGCTCGGGGCTGGCCTACTGGGCCGGAGCCAGTTCCATTGACGGCATGCGCAATCGCGGACTGGTGCGAGAGCCGGGAACATCCTGGGAGTATGAAAACTATGACACATTGTTGGCGGTCTATGCCATGAAGCTGGCCTTGGGCGACTCACAGACCTATCTTGAATTTCCTCGCCGCGCGCTGTTTGACAAGATTGGCATGCGCAACACCCTCACCGGTACTGACCGCTTCGGTGATTTCATTATGAGCAGTCAGGTTTACACCAACGCTCGCGATCTCGCCCGGTTCGGGTTGCTCTATCTTAATAATGGCAAGTGGCAGGGTAAGCAACTGCTCTCACCGCAATGGATAGACTTTGTGCGCACGCCGGCGCCCGCCAGCAAGGCTCGCGGCAGTGACTACGGCGGCCACTGGTGGCTGGTTCCCGAGGGCCGCACTGACGTGCCGGGTGACGCCTACGCTACCGCCGGTAATCGGGGCCAGTACGTGATCATCGTTCCATCCCATGAGCTGGTGATTGTGAGACGGGGGCTGGATTATGCTGCCCAGGGGTTCGACCGCTGGGACCTGACCCGCGAGGTATTGAAAGCGTTTCCTGCCTCGGGCGCAGGGCTGGCGCCGCAGTAGTCTGGAACTGTGGCTGCTCTTAACCGTCGACGGTGCGCAGCATGCTGCCCGCAGTGGTCCGGTTGGCGGCAAGAGAGGCGTTATCCTGTGTGCCAAACCTGGCAGTTTGCGACGAGGTAGACATTGGAATGGGCGATGATTCAGGAGAGCTTGTGAATGCAAGTGATAAGTTGATGAGTGAGGGGGAGGCCACCGGCTTGTCACGGCGCAGCCTCTTGCGGACAGCGAGCGCGGCAGCGCTACTGGGTGGATCAGGTATGACCACTGCCGCAGCGGCGGCGTCTCGACCCGCGGGTCGCAGTCATGTGATCAGCGCAGCCTGGGTTCTCACCGAACAGAACGGCGAACTAAGGCTATTGCGCAAGGGGCATGTGTTGGTGCGCAACGGCGTGATCGAAGCTGTGCGACAAAAGCCCTTTAAGGAGAATTTGCCCAAGCTGGATTTGCCGGGTGATCTGCTGCTTCCCGGGTTTATCTCCGGACACACGCACTGCTGCAGCGCCACCCCTACACGGGGCATTATCGAGGGCCCCAGATCCTATCAGCGTCCACTGGAGCTTGTGGAGACACTCTCCGACGACGATATGGATGCGCTCACAGCGCTCAATCTTGCCGAGTTGATACGCTCAGGTTGCACCACACAGATCGAAATGAGCCTGTCCCTGCGACAGGCCGAGAGCTACGTGCGCATCGCCGAGCGTTGGGGGGTGCGGGGTTACCCAGGCGCCATGATTCCCGACGTCAATCGGCTGTTTCCCATCTGGTTTCGGGGCGATGATCAGGTGCTCCATGATGCTCAGGCGGGCACCCTGGACGAGATTGCCCGTAACCTCGCTTTCGGCAGACGTCACATGAACAAGGGCGGGGGGCGTATTCGCCCGATGATGTCACCCCATGCTTGTGATACGCATACCCCGGAGACCATGCGTGCACTGGCCGCTGCCGCGCAGGACTTGAATACCGGTTTACATATCCATCTGTCCCAGAGCCAGGGTGAGACAGACACCGTGCGACGCCTTTGGGGCATGACACCCACCCAGTGGCTGAAGACTTTTGGTTTTCTCGACAATGGTCCGGTATTTGGCGCGCATATGACGGGCCTGGACTGGCCTGTCGATGGGCCGATTCTGGCCGAGCACGGCGTTGTTTATGCGCATTGTCCGTCGGCCGGGGGCGCGGGTGGCGACACCCAGCCCTATCCCGAAGCGCTGGCCGCTGGGCTCAAGGTCAATATCGGGATCGACACACACTCCAACGACTATGTCGAGAACCTGAAGTTGGCAGTGCTGTTCGGACAGGCGCGGCATGCGCTCGTTCAGGAGCTGGACCCGAGCGCTCAGGCGACCGTGAGGCCGTCTATCTGGGATGCTGTTGATGGGGCCACACGGGTGCCCGCCAGGGCTCTGGCCAGAGACGATCTGGGTGTTATCAAATCCGGGGCCCTGGCGGACCTGGTGTCCGTGGACGTCACGGGTATGCTGGTTGGGGCGGGGGCGGTTCCCCCTGAACCACTGAATCAGCTGCTCTATGCCAATGGTGGTAATGTTCGTACGGTGATGACCGAGGGACAGCTGCAGGTCATGGATGGGCGCTTTGTGGCCGATGATGCAGGTACCGTGTTGGATGCCGGTGGCAAGGTGGTGGAAAAAATCTGGGCGCAGCTGGAGGCCGAGGGATGGTTCACGGATACGCCGCGTCTCTCCCGGGGCTAGCCGCGCCTTGGGTCACTGAGGGTTTGGATCGGAATATGCCAGGCACTGAAATAGAGGGTATTTTGACGCGACTATGCATTGTCGGTCGGGTACTGATACTCGCCTCCTGCATGATCTTCGCCGGCTGCGCTGTAAACCCCGTTACCGGCGAGAACGAACTGTCCCTGGTTTCCACTGCACAGGAAATAGCCATAGGCGAACAACAGTATCGCCCGTCCCAGCAATCCCAGGGCGGTCTGTATTACCTGGACCCGACGCTGCAGACCTATGTGTCGGAGCTTGGCCAACGACTGGCCAGCATGAGTCATGTTCCCGATATGCCCTATGAATTCGTGGTGCTCAACAACGATACGCCCAACGCCTGGGCCTTACCCGGGGGGAAAATCGCGATCAACCGTGGGCTATTAACTGAACTCGAGGATGAAGCACAATTGGCAGCTGTATTGGGGCATGAGATTGTTCACGCCGCCGCGCGGCACAGTGCGTCGCAGATGTCTCGCGGAACCCTGGTGGGGCTCACCGCGCAACTGGCCTCCATCGCTGCGGCGACTTACGGCTACGGTGATCTGGGAAACCTGGCATCGCAAGTCGGCGGCGCTGCGGTAATGGCGAAGTACGGTCGTGACGACGAGCTGGAGGCCGACGAGTATGGCATGGGATATATGCACGAGGCCGGATACGACCCGGCGGCGGCCGTGGAGCTGCAGGAGACGTTTGTGCGTCTCAGCGAGGGCAGGCAACAGGACTTTATCAGCGGATTATTCGCCAGCCACCCGCCGTCTCAGGCGCGGGTGCAGGCTAACCGCGAACACGCGCGCAATCTGACGGGTGGCCAGCGCTATCGCGATCGTTACCAGCGTCACATCAGTCAGCTCAAAAAGGACGCTAAAGCCTATGAGGCCCAGTCCAAGGCGATGACGGCTCTGAAAGCGAAAAAAGCCGAGGTGGCACTGAAACACCTTGATACCGCCGTTGGCCTGCAGCCCGACGAGGCCCAGTTCTGGGAAATGCGTGGCCACGCCTGGGCCATGATGGAGAACAGCGAAAACGCCCAGGCGGCGTACACCACCGCGATCAGGAAAAATCCGGATGTCTTCAGCCCACACCTCTATCGCGGTATTACGCGCTACCGCGACAATGACCTGGCTGGCGCGCGGGGTGACCTGGCAATCAGTTACGGTTTGTTGCCCACAGCGCTCAGCGCCTATTACCTGGGTGATATATTTTTGCAGTCCGGTGGGGAGGAGCAGGCGGCAGACTATCTGCGCCAGGCGCTCAGGAGCCAGGACCAGGAACTCGCCCTGGCTGCCTATAACAAGCTCGCGCAAATCGAGATGGGCAGGACGCCTTACAAATACATTGTGAGCAGGGTCGTTATCGGCAACGACGGCTACCTGTATATCGCTCTGAAGAACACCACTAATTTCCCGGTGACCTCCATCAAAGTGGAGTTGGCGGAGCTGTCCGGCCCGAGCACCGTTGCCCGCCGCACCGTGCTTCGAGGGAGTTACTCGTTGCCAGCCCAGCAACAGACCACGGTCAGGACCGGGATCGGCCCCTTGCAGGACCCCCGAATGGCGCAGCGATTTCGAAGCGCTGTCATCGCGGCCGAGCAGGCAGGGCAGCTTGGGCGATAGGCTGACTTACGCCGGATTGCTGTTTTCCGGGAGTCGAAGCTTGCAGCGTCTGCTTATTGCCCAGATCCGAATGGATCATTTGTTCGGCGAATTTCAATCATGATCGTCCATATTTCGCTTCATTTTCGCCGTCGTTAGGAGCATTCAAGACAAAGCAGTGCGGACCGCGCCCGCCGTCAGAGTAAACCGCCACGAGGTGGATACTCGTAGGGAGGGGTAACCAATCGCGAAGGAGGTGGTATGAACATTTTCAAGGTGCCGGAACTGGTGGTAGAGGAATATCCCTCAAAGGTCGCTGCCAGCTTTGACTGTAAAACCGAGGCCGCGAGGGCGGTGCAGCAGGTAGCGAGTGCTGAAGGGGCCGAATTGGGCCAGATAAGGCTGGTGGGGCCAGGCGATCCGGCGGCGGACCGCAAGTTGCAGCCCGAGTCAGGCGCGATCGCACGCACATGGATTCGTACCCATCTTGTTTTCGGCGCAGTGGGAATGTTGTCTGCGTCAGTGCTCACCTTTACAGCGATTCAGTGGGGGCCCACAGCGCTGAGCGCGAGTCCGGTTTTTACTGGTATCACACTGGTATGGGTGATAACGCTGTCGAGTTTAATGCTCGCCGGCGCGGTGACTCTGCGCATGGATCATGACCGCGTTCTCAACCATGTGCTGCGAGCGTCTGCCGAAGGGCGGCACACGGTGGTGGCACATGCGCGCAGCGCGAAGCAAAAGCGTCGCTTCGCCAAGGCGCTGCGAACCCAGGCAGGAGCAGCCGTGAGCACACTGTAAGGCGGCAGCGACTGTCCATGGACAGGGCCAGCGGTGGTAGCGAGCCAAAGGTCGGGAGATGAACCGGCAGAGTTAAAGGAACCTGGATCATTTATCATCGTGCCCAAGAATAACTGGCATGCAGCCCTTATCAGTTAACCAAGGAGCATGCTGCTCATTACACCTGACGAGGGGACGAAAAACGAAGTGTCTCCAGCGGCCGGTGCGTAGCAGGAGCTTGAAGTCTAACATTGCTGATGCGAACCCTATGTAAGTGGGTAAACGCTGCGCGCATCCGGCCTGTCAGCTGAGAAGGGATTGCGCGTCCAACCAAAGCGCGTGCTGAACCCTCACGCCGCTATCCAAGCGGAGCACAGCCGGCTTCACGCGACGCTGGCGCCGAACCCACTTGCCCAGAGAGCATATTGCGCTGCACCTTGCCCAGAGCGTTGCGGGGTAGCGCGTCCAGTAACTCGATACGCTCAGGCAGTTTGAATTTAGCCAGCCCGCTGGCAAGCAACCATTCCTGCATGCTGGCTACATCTGGCGCCCGGGAGTTCTGGTCCATAACCATACAAGCGCAGATTTTTTCTCCCATACGTTCGTCTGGATACCCGCAGACGGCAGCCTCCTGTACGCCAGGATAGTTCTCGATCAAAAGGTCGATTTCTGTCGGGGAAACTTTCATGCCGCCGCGGTTGATGATGTCTTTACAGCGACCGACGATACGATAGTAGGGGTAGGCGGGTGCTTCACCGCAGATCTCGACCAGGTCTCCAGTGCGGAAAAAGCCGTCGTCTGTAAAAACCCCCTCATTGCAGTCGCCGTAGTACCCATCAAACACGGTGGGGCCTGAAATCAATAATTCACCTGCAACGCCGGGTTCAGTAATTGGCTCACCGGTTTCCGGCTTGGCCACTGCGGTGACTACCCCAGGACGCATGCCCTCCCAGGGCATGCCCGGAACGCCCAGCCGGGGAAACATGGTGGCTCGAATCTCGGCGCTTGGTGCCGTGGCGGGTGTCGAATGCAAGCTGATACCCTCATTGGAGCCATAGAAATTGATGATCGGCAACTTATAATCCTGCTCGAATTTCTCCACCATCCAGGGCGCCAGCGGCGCCGCTCCCGAGCCGATGGCCCGCAGTGAGCTCGAATCGAAGCGACGCCATAGCTCCGGTGATTTAGCCAGTTGGTTGAGTATCGCGGGAGGTGCCACGGAAAAGTTGATGCTTTCATCCTGCAGCTGTTGCAGGTATACCTCTGGGTCAAAAGGGTGGTGCAGCACTATTGCGCAGCCGCGCAGCGCCGAAGAAAACAAAAATCCACCCAGTGCCGCCATATTGACCATTGGGAAAGGCACCAATAGATGGTCCCCCATCTGATAATCACCCGCTGTCGCAGTTCCGAGTGCTGTCGCGAGCCACATGTTGTGAGATCTTGGCACGCCTTTGGGGGTGCCTGTTGTGCCGGACGTCCAGCAGATGGTGACAATGTGATTGGCCGTAACCGGGTTGGCATGCTGAAACTGTTTTACACGATCCTGTCGAGCAGGATCTGCTTGCAACAGCCTCTCCAGGCGTGGAAGCTCGCCATCACAGCGGAGCATTTTGATATCCGGTAATGCCTTGATGGCGTTCTCGGCCAGGGCTATGGTTTTGAACCTGTCGCAGGTAATAAATGCACAGGCCTTAACCGTTGCAGCAATATGTCGCAGCTCATGGGTGCCGTACTGCACAGGTATGGGGGAGACAATAATACCGAGCTTGCTGGCTGCATAATAACAGACCACCAGCTCCACAATGTTTGGAAGCTGCATGATCACCACGTCGCCAGCCAACAGGCCTGCGTCCAGGAAGGCTGCGGCCATGCCATCGCTGGCCCGATTCAGTTCACTAAAGCTCAATCTGGCGCACTGGCCGTTACTAAACTCACTGCGGTTCGGTTGATCCGCTACCGCAAGGCGGTCTCCCCGTTCCCGGACATGATTCACCAGCAGTTGGTGCAGGGTATATTCACCCCATACACCCGAGCGCGTAAGTTCATCGATGCGGTTCTTACCTGAGGTGATCACCGGTTTTCTCCCGCGTACAGCAAAGACTCACTGCAGAGTATATTACACTTCTTTAAGTAGACTAAATGAATCAAGCCGCCGTCCCCGGCATTGTTGTTGAGATAAATGTCTTCGTTTCTGGAATGCGACAGCTGGAGTTATAATACCGGTCAGCGGGCTATCCACGGACGGTCGATACACATGCAGACGACAGCGAACCAGGCCGAGAGACCGGAATCTATTATACCCGTCTCACTGAGCCGTTCACTGGCATTGATTGGTGATCCCTGGTCGCTGCAGATTCTGCGCAAGGCATTTCAGGGCACACGGCGTTTTCAGGATTTTCAAACCAGCCTCGATATCCCGCGCCAGACATTGATGGTGCGTCTCAAGAAGCTGACAGATAACGCCGTATTCTGTAAAAAGCCCGTGAAGCACAACCGCATCGTGTATGAATATCACCTCACGCCGAAGGGGCGTGATCTTTACAGCTTTATCATCATGATTTGGCGCTGGCATCGGCGCTGGCATCTCAACGAACAGGTTCTGCCTGCGGCGCTTTACCATCGTGACTGCGGCAACAGCATGACCCCGGAGATTCGTTGTTCCTGTTGTAGCGAGATTATTGAATCGGAGGCTGTCGAATTTGAGAGCGTGGGTGAGCTGCAGTCGGCGCCGGAGAAGCCAACGCGTAAGCCGCGTATTTTCAATGAGCTTGAGCTACTGGGAGACGATTTCCTCGCCGTCGTGGTGGTGGGCGACTGCTGGAGTATTCTGGTACTCAATGCGGTACTGCGTGGTATAGAAAACTACGATGCCTTGCAGAAATCACTGCTGATCTCTACGAGCGTGTTGACCACACGCCTGAAGTCACTGTTAAGCCTGCAACTACTGGAGCAACACAACAGCGCCGTGGACAAGCGAATGTCCCTGTACAGGCCAACCGCAAAGGCAAGAGATGTATTTCCAATTATTCTCAGCCTGATCCAATGGGGAGACCGGTGGCTTGCCGGCTATGACGGCCCTCCCGATCTCATGCGACACTCTAGCTGTGGCGAATTACTCGTACCTGTGCTGTGTTGCGGTTCATGCGGAGGGCGCCTCAGGGCTGATTGTGTTTCTTCAAAGCCTTTTTAGCTGATGGATTTGTAAAGCCCGGGTTGATGGGGATTTCTTGCAGCAGGAATGCCTTGTCTGCTGTCATGCCCCGGCGGGTGGTGTTGTCGTTGGCAGCTTGTCTTAGTGGTCTAGATAAAAAAGATATATACTTCTTCGAGTGACTCAAGTCACCAGTCAAGGCCGGTCAGATAAATCTACTGCCCGTAATTCCGGGGTGCAACTGTGGAGAATAATAAATGAGTGCTGACACGGCTGCTGAGAACAACGAGATCAATCAGAACAAGCACGAGCACGAGTGGCCCAAGCCAGCTTATGCCTGGTATATGACCGGGTTGTTGATGGTTCTCTATATGTTTTCCTTCCTGGACCGCACTATCATTGTGCTCCTGATCGAGCCCATCAAGCGTGATCTGCAGCTCACGGACACTCAGATCAGCCTTTTGTACGGCTTTGCTTTCGCGATCTTCTATACCATTATGGGTATCCCGATTGCCCGGTTGGCAGACAGCAAAAACAGGCGCTCAATCATTGCTGTCGGGGTTTTGGTATGGAGCGCCATGACAGCCGCCTGCGGTCTGGCCAAGAACTTCGGGCACCTGTTTATAGCCAGAGTCGGTGTGGGTGTTGGTGAAGCGGCGCTTTCACCGGCGGCCTATTCGTTGATCTCGGATTCGTTTCCGGAGCACAAGCGCGCCCGGGCCATGAGCGTGTACACCATGGGGCTCTATTTGGGTGTCGGGGCAGCGCTGCTACTTGGGGGCCTGGTGATCGAGTTTGTCGAGAATATGGGCTCCGTGTCACTGCCTTTGCTGGGTGAGGTTTACAGCTGGCAGCTTACGTTTTTTGTGGTGGGCGCTCCGGGGCTGCTGTTTTTCTTTCTGGTTTTAGGCCTTCGCGAGCCCCTGCGCCAGGGTGTCGCTGCCGGTAGCTCGGTACAAGTGCTATCTCTGAAAGACTCAATGAGCTGGTTCCTGCAGCGTAAGCGATTCTATCTGAGCTTCTATCTGGCAATGGCATTTCTTACGCTATACGCCTATTCACTCACGGCCTGGACTCCGTCATTTTTTATCCGCACCCACGACTGGACCACCCTGGAGGTGTCGCGAAATTACGGTATCGTTATGCTGATGTTTGGCCCGACCGGCATCCTGGCGGGTGGCTGGATAGCCAGCCGGAAGTTTCGGTTGGGTGATGAACTGGCCAATGCGCGCATGGCTACCTATGCATTTCTGGTGTTGCTGATTCCAGCGGCAACCATGACCCTTGTGGACAATGAGTGGCTTGCTCTGGCTATCGTGGCAATTATCAAGTTCGTCAGTGGCCTTCCCCTGGGTGTGGCGATGGCCGCGGTGCACGAAGTGACGCCTAATCGACTGCGTGCACAGTCAGCGGCCATCTATCTGTTTATCCTCAATATTGTTGGATTGGGCACCGGGCCGACGATTGTCGCTTTGATAACGGATTACGCCTTCGGCGACCCGGCAGACCTGCGCTACTCTATGGCTATTGTGGGTGTTTGTGCCTGTTGCGCGGGCCTGGTCTTGTCTATCTATGCCACGAAGCAGTTTGGCATCCTCAAGCGCGAATCAGTTTAGCAGCCTGCCAGGGTGACCTGCCGGTCGGGGGTATTCGACTACTTTTCCCTCAGCCCGGCGTGCGCCTCGATCCATTCCTCGGCACAAACGGAGCCCCAGAATGATATTTCGTTCGCAAGCGATGTCACCGCGCAGAGTTCGGCAAATTTGTTGACCTTGCCGCTACCGTAGCAATCCATGAGTTCCAGACACTCGCGCTGAGTGGGAAGCCCGGTGCCGCCGCCAACCGTCCCGACGTTGACATTGGGGAGGTGCACCTGCCAGCGCAGGACGTCTGTTTCGGTATCCAGTTCGAATGAGTTCTGGGCGTAAGAGGATTCACAGAGCGTAGCAGGATCCTGTCCGGTGGCAATATAGATGGCCGGGAGCACGTTATTGTGGCTGTGGTGCGAATTGTGATTGCCTGCAAGCATGGCAAAATCTGTGTACGAACGGTGCAAGCGCGGGATGTCCGCAATATTGGCGCGTGTTATTCGGCGCATGACCTCGCCTGGAATGTCGACAGCTACCGCCACACTTTTTCCGCGACCCAGCAAGGCATTGATGTTGCTGCCCACCTTCTCGCCACTCATGCCTCCCGCCATCAGATGCCTTCTGATCTCCGGGTGTTTTTGCACCAGGGTCTTTATGGCCTTTGCGGTGGCAATACTCACCATGTTCTGTCCAGAGGCGTCTCCAGAATTCATACTGACGCGCATACAGACCAGGCTGCCTAACTGCCAGCAGCGTATGCCCATCACCTTACCGTGGGAGGTGGTAGACTCCATAACCGGGATCAACCAGGACCAATCGTCGTTCAGCGCTTTGGAAAATTCGGCCGCATCATCAATGTTGTGAAATTCGAAAACCGGGGCTCGCTGGATGCCGCCATTGCTGACCACCCGGGCCCGAACGCCGCCACTTTCGTTGATAACCTTCATGCCCCGTGATGCCGAAGCGACCAGAGTTCCCTCTGTTGTGGCCATAGGTATATAGAATTCGCCCTGCGCCTCATCACCGCGCACCAACACGGGACCTGCGATGCCTACCGGGACGCGGGCCGTGCCGACGTAGTTTTCGATATTAGCTTTTGCTACGTCCCTATAGCGGGCCTGATCCTGCTGCAGTACTGAGCTGCCGTCTCGAAGAGGCGCCGGGTAGTCTGCCTGTCTTTTTATCGAGTCTTTCATCTGCCTACTCTCCGTAGGAGGTGAGAGGGGAGTCAGGTCGGGTTTCGGGGGCGGGGGTATGCCACGTCATATCACTTTCCTAACTAGATTCATAGTAGGTTTATATCCGCAGTCTATCAATGTAGCGCAGTGTGCAGACCGCCGGCTATCGGGGGAGTAGGGGCGGCAGCCTCTCCTCAGGCTGACAGGGCAATAACCGAGCCCAGTGTGCGCTCAGCCCCGGGATCACCGGCGGTGGCAGGCACAATGCAAATCTCGTCGACGCCGGCTGCGCGATAGTCCGCGCAGCGCGCGCGCAACGCATCGAGATCTCCTACCATGCCAACGGAAGCAGCCAGTTCCATCGGCATGGCTGCCAGCACTTCCCGGGGATGTGGGCGGGTCTTTGCAAGCTCCACCAGGTCCTTGAAACCGGCCTCGATAAACATGTCACTGTAGCCGGGAGCAGACAGGTAGCCTACTTTCGAACGTAACATCTGTGTGATTGCTTGCTCGGTCGGGTCCACTGCGCAACCCAACCACACCGCCAGCCTGGGGGTTGGTCGCCCGGCTTTTGTGGCCGCATCCTCCAGTTGCTGTTTGAGTCTGGCCGCAGACTGTGCGGTTACCATGTTCAATAGCATGCGATCGCCGTGCTGCGCCGCTACTTTTACTGCCAGCTGGCCAAATGCGGCGACGGTAATATAGGCACCCGGAGCTTCCGTGCGCAGGTGAAAGCCATTGCATTTGGCCAGTTCGCCGGTGAACTTCACTTTATCGCCATTGAGTAAACCCCGCAGCGCAATAGCGGTCTCCTCGAGATGTTTGGCAGTGCGCACCCGCGGCCGTCCGTGCCACTCCTCGACCACGACTTTACTTGATGCGCCAATCGCTACCCGGGTGGTTCGCCCGGTCAGCGCTGCAACCGACGCTGTGCCCATGGCGATTGTCATCGGCGTGCGCACCGGCACCGCCAGAGGGCCGATGTTCAGCGCCATGCTACCCGGGCCGCTGCCGACAGCCGTGGCAAAGGCAAAGGCGTCGAAGGTCGCCATTTCGCCAATCCATAAGTCCGTGTACCCAAGACGTTCGGCGTTGTGCGCTACCGCAACATTATCGAGCGCAGGCTGATCCTGCCACAGTGGGGTTACTACGCTGATTGTCACGGCGTACTCCTTGTTTGGCGTGGTCTGAGCGGCATGAACGGGGCCGCGCAGGGACGGCCATTCAGGACGACGTTTGAGGGCTAGTATAGTGTGAGAAGTAGTGATAGTCTAATTATAAAAGGCATTATGCCAGAGCACTGTCTGTTCCCAATCGAGCTGTTCCCAATCGAGGCCCCCTGCTATGAGCGCGACCCAATTTGAAATTACCGAAGAGACCATCGGTGAGGTAACCCATTTTGATGACGCCCCAAAGTGGATTTATGAGGTAGATAACCCTTATCTGCACGGTGCCTATGCACCCACTACCCAGGAGACAGTGGCCAACGAACTGGAGGTCATCGGTGAATTGCCCCATGACCTGTTCGGGTCGTATTATCGCAATGGTCCCAACCCCATTCACAAGCCGACAGGGCTGCACCACCCTTTCGACGGTGACGGCATGATACACGCGGTCCATTTCAAGGATGGCAAGGCCTCTTATCGAAACAGTTACATCCATACCACTGCATTCGGCCGGGAGCAGGAAGCGGGCAGGTCAATCTGGCCCGGAGTAATGGGCACCTTTGATTTTTCTCTGCCTGAATCCCCAATCAAGGATACCTGCAATACCGACGTCACCTTGTACGCCGGCAAACTTATGCCCACCTGGTATCACGCGGGTGTCCCTCACAAAATGGACCCCCTGAGTCTGGAAAACCAGGGCGAATTTGCGCTGGCTGGCCGTACTCGCAGGCATATGTCTGCGCACAACCATGTGGACTGGAATACCGGTGAAATGCTGTTCATGGATTATGGGGACGAGGCTCCGTTCATGACCTACGGGGTCGGTAATCCCGATGGAACCTTGCGGATGGAAGTGCCTATTGAATTGCCAGGCCCGCGCAGGCCCCACGACCTCGGATTCACCGAAAACTACACCATTTTGCATGACCTGCCGCTGTTTCACGATGCCAATCTCCTGCGTCGTCACGGCAAAATGGTGCTGGATTTTCACCGGGATATCCCCGCTCGGTTTGGCATTATCCCGCGCTACGGGGATTCCGCTGACATTCGCTGGTTCGAGTGTGAGCCCTGTTTTGTGTTGCATATATCGAACAGTTGGGAAGAGGGTGATTGGGTGGTTATGGACGGCTGCCGCGCTGCCAACCCGTTGCGCCCCCCTGAGGGCGGAGGCGAGTTGGCCCATATGCTGGTTTATATGCGCAATGAAACCAACAACTACCGTTGGCGCTTTAATCTGAAAACCGGCGAAGTCCGCGAGGGTGATATCGACGACCTGAACACTGAGTTTAATATTTCCAATCAGTTATTCCATGGTGTAAAGACCAAATACGCCTATCACCAGCATATTCCACTGTTGCACGAAAATGGGCATACCCTGCGCTTTAACGCGCTGGTCAAATACAACAACGAAACCGGCCAGTATGACAAATGGGACTATGGAGACGGCGTATTCGGCAGCGAGGCGGCCTTTGCACCGGTCAAGGGAGCAACGCGGGAAAACGATGAGGATGATGGTTACGTCATCACCGTGGTGATCGATAGCAATACCTGGAAATCCGAGGCCCTGGTATTCGATGGATGCGATATTGCAGCAGGGCCCATTGCGAGGGTTCGCTTGCCACAGCGTGTACCGGTGGGATTTCACGCCACCTGGGCGCGTGGCGAGGACCTTTATGCTTAAAAATGCAAGCAAAACAGGCTTGCGTAACTGAACTCTTTGTCTTACGCTACTTAGGTTCAATTAAGAAAGTTATCTTGCGATCGAGGTTTTTCCCGCCGGAGCGGGGCCGGTTGCCTTTTGCAAGATAAGACGAGTAACAGACTGTGGTGCGCCTGGCATCTGCCGGCCCAGGCTTGCGACGATGAGAACGCGCTGCCATAGGCTGGGAACGATAGCTGACCGTTAATAAAGGATCACTTTGTGGAGTTTATTATGCGCAAGCACAACGATAATAATTCAGCTTTATATCTGTCTATCATTGCCGCAAATGCTTTACTGCTGGGAGGACCTCAGCTCCTTTATGCCCAGGCATTGGAAGAGGTTATCGTGACCGCGGAAAGGCGATCAGAAAGCCTGCAGGATGTGCCGATGTCGGTAACCGTATTCAGCAGTGATCAGATCAGCGACGCCGGTATATCCAATCTCGCCGATGTAGCACTCCAGACTCCCAACCTCAATCTGACCACGTTTAATATCGCCGAGCCGCAGATTTTTCTGCGCGGCATCGGTACCACGAACGACTCTGCCGCATCCGACCCGGCCGTGGCGATCTTTGTGGATGAGGTCTATCTGGGCCGGCCGGGCGGGGCCTCCACGGATCTCTACGATCTGGAGCGCATTGAGGTGCTGCGAGGCCCACAGGGCACCTTGTATGGCAAGAACGTAGCGGGTGGTGCTATCAATATCTTTTCCAAGAAGCCCCAGGAGGAGTTTGAGGCCCGGGCCGGCGTCACCGTTGGTAACTATGATCTGATAAAGCTCAATGCCTATGTCAACGGCCCCCTATCGGATTCCTGGTCGGGTAAGTTCACGGTCAGTACCCACGACAGAGATGGCTATGCGAAGAACGTGACTACCGGTCAAGAGCTGGAAGACATGGACGCGATCAATGCGCGCGGCCAGTTATTGTTTCGCCCCTCAGACAGAATCGAAGTCCTGCTGGGTGTGGACTACAACGATATAGATTCTAACGGCGAGAGTCGTTTCATCACCGAATACGACACCCCCGCACTGAGCGCGCTTGCGTCTATTCCCCCGTTTATTGAAATCGGCAAGCAGTCGATAGCGGGACTGGACGAGCGGGAATCCTCCCACGACGTGGTGCAACACTCTGAGAAAGAGATACTCGGTTTTCTAGGCCGCCTGGACATGGAGATGGACTGGGCTGTCTTCACCTCGATAACCGCCTATCGGGAGAGTGATACGTCCTGGTTGCAGTCGCTGACGCCGACGCAGGGCGAGCCACCCATTGCCGGGGACCGCGTTGCCGCGCTGTCAGAGGTGATCGATGGCGCCAACGAGGAAGCCGATCAGTTTTCCCAGGAGTTCCGTTTGACGTCTGAAACAGACAGCCTGAAATGGGTTGCTGGCCTGTATTACATCAAGGAAAACGTCGAGCGTGACGAGACGTTTGTCACCTGGTGGGATCCTATAACGCCCCTGGCGGGCCTCAGTCCCGGTGACGTGACCTATTTTCAGGACGCTACAACTGAAAGCTACGCGGTGTTTGGCCAGGCGACCTGGAACGCAACCGACGCGTTGGCTTTGACCCTGGGTGCTCGCTATACCAACGACGACAAGACGATCAGGGCATCGGCGGTCAATAACCTCGATGGTCCCGTCGGCGGTATTCCCCTGGCGGGCCCGGGTTATGAGAACGCCCGTGGCGAAGAGTCCTGGAGCGACACCACACTGCGCGGCTCAGTTGAATGGACTGTGGCGGATGAGCATCTGCTCTATGTCACCTACTCCGAGGGTTTCAAGAGCGGCATATTCCCATCCCAGGCGGCCAACGCCGAAGCAGCTTCGACGCCTATCGACCCAGAGGAAGCTACGAATATCGAAGTCGGCGCGAAAACCCAGTGGTGGGATAATCGGGTGCGTTTCAATATCGCCTATTTCGACCTCGACTACGACGATCTACAGGTGTTTTTCCTCTCTGACAATGTATTGAAGACGGCGAACGCGAACGCTGAGGTGTCAGGTATCGAGCTGGATTTTGCGGCCGCTGTTACGGAGAATTTCCTGGTCACCGGCAGCTACGCCAACATGGATGGAGAGTACACTGAGTACCTGCTGCAGAACGATGATTTCTCGGGGAACGAGCTCGCGCGAGCGCCCGATGAGACCTGGACTGTGTCAGCGACCTACACCTTTGGCTTTAATAACGGGGCGCTGTTGGATCTGATTACCACAGTCTCCCACACCAGCAAATACTTTATGGAGGCCAGTAACGATCTGCGGTCAGTCCAGGAGAGTTTTAACGTGTGGGACGCCTCGATGAACTATACCGCGGCGGACGGTTCCTGGACCTTGTCTGTCTGGGGCAAGAATCTCGACGATGAATTGTATGCAGCGCACAAAATTCTGGGTACGTTTGGAGGCGTCACCAATCTCTGGGCGCCGCCACGAACCTACGGCGCCAGCTTCAATTACTACTGGCAGTAACCGAACCCCCGGCTGCAGTAAACAGGGTCCGCCTAGCGCTGTATAAGCAGCGCGCTGCCGGCTCCCGCCGCGCCGCTGGCGGCGACTATGCCGCGCGGCAGCTTGCGTCGTTCCAGCTCGTCCAACAATACACCGGCCATTATTGCGCCGGTGGCCCCCATCGGGTGGCCAAGGGCGATAACGCCGCCGTTAACGTTGAGTTTTTCGTTGGGTATATTCAGGTCCAACTGGCATTTGACACGGTAGCCGCAAAGGCCTCGTGTAGTTCAAACAGGTCCACGTCGTCAGCGCGCAGCTCCTGTTGGTGCATCAATTTCCCTGCCGACGCCACGCAGCCGGACAAGACCTGCATCGGGTCGTCGCTGGCGGCAGCTGCGGCGACGATTCGGGCACGCGGCTCCAGACCCATTTTACGACCAAACGCCTCGTCTCCCAGCAGGGTGACCGCGGCGCCGTCGGCCATGGCGGGCGAATTGCCCGCCGTGTGGATATGGTTTACTGCAGCCAGCTGAGGATAGGCGGCCAACTGCAGAGCGTCAGTGCCCTGCGCTCCCAGTGCGGCGAAGGCAGGCTCCATTTGTGCCAGCCCCTCCAGGGTGGTGCCGGGGCGTATGCATTCGTCCTCACTCACGGTAATGTTCTTGACCGGGTTATGTACCGGAACAATGGACTTGAAGTAGCCCTCGCTGCGCGCTTTGGCTGCGCGCTGTTGGCTTTGCAGCGCAATCTCGTCAGCCTGTTGCCGGGTAACGCCGTTGAGGGTGCCGATCAGGTCAGCGCCACTGCCCATCATCAACATGTGGCACCGGGCAGCGTACTCGGGATCGACAAAAACCGCGGCCTTGTCGCTGAGCATGGGCACCCGGGACATCATCTCAATCCCGCCCGCAATCACCACCTGTTCCTGGCCAGCGGCGATTTTCAGTGCGCCGATGCTGATGGCATCGATTCCCGAAGAGCAGAAGCGGCTGACTGTAAGGCCGCCGATGCTGCTGGGCCACTGTGCATACAGGGTCGACGTCTTGGCGATATTGGCGGCTTGCTCGCCATGCTGGGTAACGCAGCCGAGTACGACTTCATCCGACCTGTGCAGGGTCCAGTCCGGTGCGACTTTGCAGCTGGTGGTAGAGCACTGTCAGCAGGTCGTGTGGGCGCAGGTCATAGAGGCCGCCGTTGTCCCTGGCCCTGGCCCGCGGTGTGCGGATGGCATCGTAGATATAGACGTCCTTCATGCGCCGACTCCCACGACAAAACTTACGCAGGTGGTGGTGCTGCCACCGACGTTAAAGGTGAGCATATTCTCGGCCCGGGGCAGCTGATAGCTCCCGGCGCGACCACTGACCTGCCGCGCGCAATCGAGCACCATGCGCACACCGGTGGCGCCCACGGGGTGTCCCAGCCCAATCAGCCCGCCACTGGGGTTGATGGGGAAATCGCCATCGGGGGTAATGCGCCCCTCCTCAATGGCTTTCCAGCTTTCGCCCGGAGCCGTCAGGCCCGCATGATCGATGGCCATGTACTCGGTCATGCTGAAACAATCATGGGTCTCCAGCCCGTCGAGGTCTGCCACCCGGGCAAAGCCTGCCCGGGTGACCGCTTCGTTCAGGGTGGTGCTGGCATGCGGAAATACCAGCGGTTGATCAGCGCTGAGCGCCAGTTTGGTTGCAAGCAGTATGGGTGCCGAGCGATGTCCCCAACCCTTGATGCGCGGAATATCTGCGAGCTTGATGCCGTGTTGCAACGCGTGCTCTTTGGCCATGGCCTCACTGGCCAGAATGATACAGGCCGCTCCGTCGGTTATCTGGCCGCAGTCCTGCTTGCGCACGCGACCCTCTATTACCGGATTAAGGTCATCGTCGCAGGTAAACGCGCCATCCGGGAATTGCCAGGCGCGGGTCTGTGCCCTTGGGTTATGCCGTGCGTTGCCAAAGTTGATTGCGGAGATTTGGTTGAGGTGATCAGCGCTGATCCCGTAGCGCCGGTCATATTCCCGCGTGAGCAGATCGAACATATGCGGCCAGGGGAAGTCGCAGTGTTCAGGGGTTGCCTCACGGCCCTTCCAGGCGGCAGCTCCCAGATATTTTGCACCGGTTTTGCCGTCAACGTTGCGCATCAGTTCCAGGCCCAGCACGCAGGCCACATCGTAATGCCCCGACTCTATATCGCGCATTGCTGACAGAATCGCGATGGAGCCCGACGCACAGGCAGCCTCATGCCTGGCGGTGGGCAGGGCGGCCAGCTCCGGGTAGACCTGACCGAAAAATCCGCCCAGCAGGCCCTGACCTGCAAACAATTCGGCAACGAAGTTGCCAACGTGGCCCACCTCAATCTGACCGGGCTCTATCTCTGCATTGGCTACAGCCTCTTGCAGAGCCTCGGCAAACATGGCGTAGATGTCTTTGCCCTCCCGCTGCCAGTTGCGGGCGAAGTCGGTCTGGCTGCCCCCGAGTATGTAAATATCCTGGGTTGGCTTCATGGGTCCTGAGACTCCTGTTGTACGCTGAGCCTATCCTGCAGGGCAAAGCGTTGTACCTTGCCCAGTGCATTGCGGGGCAGAGCGGTGATGTACTCGATACGTTCTGGCAGCTTGAATTTGGCCAGCCCAAAGTCCAGCAGATAGGCCTGTACATCGGGCAAGGTGAGGGGCTCCATGCCGGGCTTCATAACCAGGCAGGCGCAGATTTTTTCGCCCAGGCGCTCATCCGGATAGGCGCAAACAGCGGCCTCAAGCACCTGTGGGTGCTCCTCCAGAGCCAGGTCCAGCTCAACGGGCGAGATTTTCATGCCGCCCCGATTGATAATATCCTTGCAGCGCCCGACGATGCGATAGAACTCACCGCTGTCGCCACAGATCTCTACCAGGTCGCCGGTACGAAAGAAGTTTTCGCTGGTGAACACATCCGTGTTGTCGTGCTCGAAATAGCCATCAAACACGGTGGCACCGCTGACCAGTAGCTCGCCACGCTCGCCAATCGCCACCACCTCCGCGCCGGATTCCGGGTCGGCAACGCGCGTCTTCAGGTAGTCGTCTGCGCCCGGGCGCGGAAACATGGCGGCCCGGACTTCTGGCTCCGGTGCTTTTTCTGGTGCGCAATACAGCGCTATGCCTTCGTTGGAACCGTAGATGTTGACCACGTCCACCCCGAAGTCCCTGTCGAAGGTCTCTATCATCCAGGGCGATAGTGGCGCCGAGCCAGATCCCACCCGCCGCAGGGCGCTGAAATCATAGTGTCCCCACATGTCGGGGGACTTGGCGAGCTGATTGAGCAGGGCCGGCGGGGCAATGGTAAAAGTGACGCGCTCGTCCTGCATCTGCTGCAGGAACAGCGGCGGATCCAGCGGGTGGTGCAAAATGATCTCGCAGCCGTGAATGGCCGCGGGGAAGACGAAGCCCCCCAGCGCCGACATGTTGACCATGGGGAAGGGACACAACAGCCGGTCCTCGCCCGTATAGCCGCCAGCGGCTGCAGTGCAGTGTCCTGAAGCCAGCCACATGTTGTGAGAACGGGGCACCCCCTTGGGTGTTCCGGTGGTGCCCGAGGTCCAGCAGATCGTCACTACGCTGTTGGCATCTGCCGCGGGAGCCGGGCTCAGCTGTTCGCTCCCATCGGTATCCAGCGCCAGGTCCTCCCCAAAGGCCAGTACCCGGACCGCCGGTAACGCGGCGCGGGCATCGGCGGCAAGATCAGCCCCCCGGAGGTTATTGAGAGTGATCAGGGTCGTTGCCTTGAGAGTTTGCGACATGTGCCTGAGTTCGTGACTCCCGTATTGCACCGGTACCGGCGAGGCAATGGCGCCCAGTTTGCTGAGCGTGTAGTAGAGCACCAGCAACTCGGCCACATTGGGCAGTTGGATGATCACCCGGTCATCCTGGCCCAGGCCCGCTTCACGCAATTGCCTTGCCAGGTTGTCACTGGCACGATCCAGTGCTGACCAGGTCAGGGTGAGCGGTTCATCACCGGTAAGCTGTTCGCGGTTGGGCTGGTCCTTGACGGCCAGGCGCTCTGGTCGGTCTCGGGCATGCCGGGCCAGCAGCGAGTGCAGAGTTTCTGTTCCCCAACTGCCTGCGGCCGTCATTGCCGCAATTCGATTGCTATCTGAGGTTATCACTGTGCCACCTTGCTATTATACTTTTATAAAAAGACTTAAGTATATGTGATATCGCCATAAGCAACAACGGTCGGGCAGCCTTCATCGCGCGGGCCCAGGCGCGACGCAGGAGACAGTAACCGGACAGGACACTAGACTGCTGGTATATAATTCGCAGTGTCCTGCAGCTGACCGGCACTGACAGTGGTCAGTCCCTTTCTGTGGGGGGCGTAGCCCGGCATTATGGAGAGCAGTAGCTGGCGCCCAGTATCTGTAGCGCATGACGAGGTGGGACATGAATTCAGAGCACACGTTCGACGCCATCATAATAGGATCGGGCATAGGCGGCATGTGTGCGGCAGCGCGGCTCACCGGGGCGGGAATGAAGGTACTGGTGGTCGAAAAATCGCCTTACCTGGGTGGACGTTGTGGCCACCGGGTACGTGAAGACTGCGCGGTGACGACCGGTGCCCTGATGATACCCATGGGGCCCGCCAGCGCGATTCGTCAGGCCTTTGATGCCGTTGGCGCAGAGATGGACATGGTCGACCTGACGGGCCGCATGCGATACCGCCTTGCTCACGGTGACTATGACCTGCCACCGGGCGGTGGCGGCCTGTACGGGATGATCGAGTTTGCGATGCAGGATCAAACTGCGGCGCGGGCGCTGTTCGAGCACGTTCAGGATGCGCTTTTTCACTGGACCCCACTGGACACCATCAGTATCCGCGAATGGTTTGATCAGTACACCGATAACGTGGAGGTCAAGAATCTGTTCCAGGGCTACTGTGCCGCGCTGATGGGCACTAATCTGCACGAGATCCCCGCCGGCGAGTTTTTCCGCTTTCTGAAATATAGCAGTAAAGGCAGTCGCTTCGGTATGGCCGCGCGGGGTAACGGCGTGCTCATGGATAGTCTGGCCACCGCGATGGAAGGTCACGGTACGCAGATCCTTCGCCAGACCGGCTGCAAGCGCATACTCATTGAAGGCGGTAAAGTAGCGGGGATCGAAGTCAATAACAGCGCGGGGCAGGATCAACGGATTCTATCCGATACGGTGGTGTCCAATACCGGCCCGGACAGCACGGTGAAACTGGCCGGTGGCGAGGCACTGTTTGAGCAGAGCTATGTGAAACGGCTGCATACGAATGCGTCGGACGCTCCCATTATGCATATCAGTTTTGTGATGGATGAACCGCTGATTAGAGGCTTCCAGGGGTGTATGGTCTTCGGTAATAATCGCAACCTGATCTATCTGGAAATCCCCTCAGAGATTTCTCCGGAGATTTCGCCTCGGGGCAAATATCTGCACACGGCCTATGGCGCTCCTGCTGATGCCGCCAACCCGGATCTGGCAAATGAGTTCAGAGTGACGATGGAAGAGCTTGAACGGAACTTCCCGGGTGTGACCGAAAAAGCCACGTTTCTGGTAAAGGCCAAACACCGTGCCGCGGCTCCTGGCATGCGTCGTTGGGCCGGCTTCGGTATGCCGGTTGACACGCCAATTGCAGGACTCTACAACGTTGGTGACGGCTGCGCCCCACCGGGTACCATTGGCACTGAAAGTGCCGCCGCTTCCGCGCGGGAGGCGGCAGAGCTGATTCAAGCCCGTCGCAGTGTCGCCCGCTGAGACTAACAGGCGCGCCTACAACGACTTGCCTGTCACTTTGCCACGCACACGGTGCCGGGCAATGGGGACACTAGGGAGCCCGCTTAGTACAACGATAGTTTTCCGCCTTGTCCGAATCGCCACCAAAAAAAGTGGCCACCAGCGGGTAGGGGCATAGCTTGCGTGTTTGCTGTTTCGTTGCGTCAGGGTTGGCCAGTTTGGCAACCACGTAATCCGGTGGCTTGCCGCTCTCGACCCAGTGGTCGATGATTGCCAGGGGATTAAAATCGTCCGCAACCTGCCCGGGTTTTTCCCAGCAGTGTCCATGGCCGGGCACCATAAAAAAGCGGGCGGTCTGGTCCAGTTTTTCCTTACCCATCACCGCGACGGCCTCGTCATGGTATTGGCGTGCCCGGCCCGCCAGGATCAGCGGGTCTGCCAGCCCATGGTAATAGAACAGTTTGCCTCCCGCGGCGGCGAACGCCGACAGATCCGGATCAGTTGCGTTGAGCACGGGCGCCAGCCGCTGCAGGTTGTCCCGCTCGTCCGCGAGGTTGTAAGCAAGGGGGTTAAAGGGTCTATCGGTGGGAATTTCATAGGTGAGCCGCAGATTGCCCTCAGAGGCACGCGTGCCCCAGGCCGGTTGCTCATCCGAGCCCACAACCCATTGTGGCCATAGCTTCTCTGATCCGGGCGGAATGCCGGGGAACAATTGTTTGCCATCGACGGTTGCGCCCTGATAAAGCCGGCCGATTGCAGTGAGCTCTGCTGACGTAAAACAGTCTTTTGTGGCGCTCGTAGCACAGCGCAGGCTGTCCAGCTCCGGCTTACACAGTGTTGGCCTGGACACCACGTTGTCTGCTACACCGTCCATTGAATCGCACTGTTGCATTACGTGCGCCGCCAGCAGTGGCAGCTTGGCCTGGTCAATGATTGCCCGGCCGTTTTCATCATGGGTCGACTGCAGCTTCCACATGCCATGAATGCCGGCATTGCCGGTCAGGTCAAAGATAGCGCCGCCCGCGGCAATGCCGTCGAACAGGTCAGGGTAGCGCTGGGCTGCGTACATACCCAGCCTTCCGCCATTGGAACAGCCAGAAAAATAGGTTCTTCCGGGCCTGTCCCGGTAGTAGTGCTGCAGCAGGGCGTTACCCGCAGCTACGGCTAGTGGCATCCAGGCCCCGGCGTAGAGCTGCAGCGCCGCGTCGTCACCGATGGCCCAGTCCGTGTCCCAGCTTTTGGCCCGGTGCCCCCCATCAGTCTGGATGACGGCATAACCGAGTCTGAGAGACTCATTGATGCTGTTGGAATAGCCGGTCTTATCCGGCCTGAGGCTGCCGCAAAATCCGCCACAGCCGGTTACGGCGAACTTGCCGTTCCATTGGTTTGTCGGCAACCGCATGATAAAGCCAACCCGCCCGGCGATCTGGCCCTGCAACTGGCAATAGTCAGGCAAACCGGTTTGGTCAGTAAACCGTTCAGCGTCAAGCAGTTGTGTTTGTGGCACGGGCATTGTCAGCAGAGCACGACAGTCCCGCGGCGTATTACGTGCTTCAGTGGCCCAGGCGAGATGGGCGCACAGCAGACATAGGGCGAGCAGCAGAGCGCGGTGCACGGGTGTTTCCCTGGGTGGCTCAATTAATAGTATGATTATGCAAGTAGGGCGTGAATGATGCAAATACAGCGTGTTTGCCTGTAAGCCCCGCAGGGCGGACCCTGAAGCATCCAGCGCTCCGCTGAGCGCGATTGCCATTATTCATAGGTGCCGAAGGATGCGTAAGAGACCGAGCGACCCAGCCTGCATGGGTGTCACTCATGAGCTTGCCTTAGAGATGCCTGGACGTGACCGGGGAGAATTGTGAAACCTGAATACGATGCGATAGTAGTAGGCTCGGGAGTCGGTGGTTGTTGTGCCGCGGCTCTGTTGGCACATCGGGGCAAGCGGGTGCTGTTGGCAGAGAAGCGCAGCTATCTCGGCGGCCGGTTTTCGACGGTCAATCGCAATGGCTACCTGTGTGCGACTGGCGGACTCGCGGTACCCGTTGGTAGAAACCTGGAAGAGGTCTGTCAGCAGGTTGGCGTACCCTCTGGCGTAAAGCCCTCCACCCGTGTCGCCACGTGGCTGGATGGGAAGCTGTACGATCATAAACATGGCGTCACTCGACGCATTATCCGCGATGTCGCCGATACACCCGATGAAGCCGAACGCGTACTGTCCGCCCTGAGTAGCGCCATGGGAGAGACGCCGCCGTCTGTCGGCATCAGCTTTCGCGACTGGCTCAACCAGTTCACCCGCAATCACCGCATTCATGGCATGTTTCAGTCTACGATCTCCTCCTTGTTGACCGTCAATAGTCATGAATTGCCCGCTGCTGAATATTTCAAGGTGATCAAGGTCATATCGCCGCTGACCTTTGGATTTATCGAGGGGGGCAGTCTCGCACTGTGGGAGCGTATTGGCGAACTGGTTAAACAGGCCGGCGGTGATGTTCTGGTGGGCGCTGCCACGGAACATATCCTTGTTAGTGGCAAGCGGGTGGTTGGGGTGCAACTGCGCCACCGGCAAGTCAGCCATCAGGTGCGGGCCCCGATTGTAGTCAGCAACCTCGGGCCCACTGCTACGGCGAGCATGCTGCCCCTGGAGACCATTGACCACAGCTATAGCGTTCAGCTCGACAGAATAAGGCCTACTGCGATCATATGGCTGCATTTCGCGAGTGATGAGCTGCTGATGGATTATTCTGCCATCGGCGTGGGCTGCAGTCGACGGGTCAACATGATAGACGTGCCGTCCCTTGAGGCGGGCGGCGTGGCGCCGCCCGGAAAGCACCTGTATACGGTGGGTGCTGCTCCCGTCGATGCTGTTAATCCGGAAGACATCAAGGGTGAGTTTGAGGCAGTGATGGCTGATCTACGCGATATATTTCCCGGCTTTGATGAGCGATGCGAGGTGCTGACAAAAACCTGTTACCGGGGT
Source organism: uncultured Gammaproteobacteria bacterium (assembly GCA_963840725.1). GTDB lineage: Bacteria > Pseudomonadota > Gammaproteobacteria > Pseudomonadales > Halieaceae > CAVWDU01. The sequence goes on from CAWIZY010000013.1 coordinate 53,224, forward strand.
AAGTGGCCGGGCTTTCGCACGGTGCCCGGCTCCCGGCCTTCCCACCGTACCCCTATTGAGAACTTGTACAACGTTGGGGACGGCGTATGCCCGCCGGGTTACGAGGGTTCCATGGGTGCCGCGAAATCGGCTCAACTCGTGTGTGAGGATATCCTGGCGCAGGAATCAATGGCGGTGAGTTGAAATACCAGAGTTTCGATGCATCAGGCAGCTTCCGGGTCACCAATATGAAAGCGCACTTCCTGTGCGATTAGAGCGCCATCGCATTCGCTGCACCTCACTTCGCCATTGAGAGTCTGGCCACAGGGATTGTGTATCAGGCGCATGGGTTTGCCGCTGCCGTCGGGGTCGCACCATTTGTCACCCCATTGGAGAATGCTGAGAAACCAGGGGAAGGTCGCCTCGCCTTTTTCCGTCAGCATATACTCGTAACGTGGTGGCCGTTCTTTGTAGCGAACCTGTTCAAAAATTCCCTGCTCCACGAGGAACTTCAGTCGGTCAGCGAGTATGTTGGTCGCTACGGGGAGTTCCGCATGAAACTGTTCAAAGCGATTGAACCCATGAAAGGCTAGGGCCAGAACATTGGCGGTCCACCTGTCGCCAACAATATTGATCAGATTGCGATAGACACTGCGTCTGCTCGGCACATCCTGTACCGAAAGCGAAGACCGGCGGCGAACCTTTTTGTCTCTATGGTCTCGAGTGGCACCGGTCCCGGGTTCATAGCTGACATCATGGAGATCAATGACGAGGTTGCAATGGTGGCAACGCATTTGCGGGTTAAACACCTGGCCGCAGCTGCGGTGCAACAACTCTACCTTCTCCAGCTCCGGCGTGGGAAAGAAACGTCGCTCCCAGTCCAGCGCCATCAGAGCGCTGTTGTAAAGTTCCAGAGACTTGGGTGTGAGGCGGTAGAGCATGCGTTTGCCGCCTTCGCGTCCGGGTGTTTTGGCAAGGCAGTCTATGGATTGTAACCATTGCAGACGGTCAGACAGTACGCCGCGAGAGGCGCCTGTGGTGGCCAGCATTTCACTGAAGGTGTTAATCCCCCAAAACACTTCCTGAATTATCAACAGACACCATTTGTCACCAACCTGGTCCAGGGCGCGATTGATAGAGCTGGCTCTCGTAGTAAGTTTGTTCACGTGTTTCCCATTGACCGGTGTCTGTCGGACCGGGCTGGCATGTTAAGGCTCAGACGCTTCAAGTGCTCAGCGCCGCAATTCCTTCATCAGTTGCTCAGCATCAGCCCTGTGCGAAAACGTGTCATCCCTGGCCAGCAGGCCTCCAAGAATATCTGTTGCGGCTTCGGTCTCGCCCTGGGCAGCGCGAATGCGCGCGGCATTGAACAGCACGGAGGTATTGCCAGGGGCGATATCCATTGCGCGATCGATGGTGCGCCTTGCCTGGGACACTTGCTTGTTGTTCAGTTGCGCAACGGCCAGCGTATCCATCACGCTGGCAGACCGGGGCGCCAGTGTAAGTGCGCGCTCCGCCAGGGCCTGTGCCTGCGCGGGGTCGGAGTCCAGCAGAATCCAGGCCTGGTTATTCAGTGCGCCCAGGTTATCACTATCAATCTCCAATACGGCTCGGTACTGGGCAACGGCGTTGTCCGTTCGACCCGCCTGGTATTCAATCTCGGCCAGCATTTCGCGTATTTTGATGTCGTCAGGGTGCTTTTCAATCCATGCTTCCAGTTGCGCAATGGCTTTGGCTGAGTCACCACTCGCCATGGTATTGGATGCCAGCACAGTAAGCGATTGCGTGGAGGGCGTGACGGAAAATACCGCCTCCGCCAGTTCCACTACCCGATCGGTGTCACCCGCCTGTCTGGCTGCCGTAATCTCCAGATTGAGTACCGAGGGGTTGTCTGGCGCTTTCTTCCGCAGGTAATCCAGATCGGTCTGAAAACTCGCTCTGTCCCCCGCCAGGATGGCCAACCGGGCTCTCACCACCCTGGCGGAGAAATGGTCGGGGTTCAATTCCAGTACCTGATTGATCTCGGTAGTCAGTTTCTTCTGATCGCCGAGTTTGCCGTAGGTCTTGGCCCGCAAGTAGCGATAGTGGTCAACATCGGGTTTCAGTTGTACCAATCGGTCAAGATAGCGCAATGCGTTGTTGAAATTATCCCTGGAGAACTCCGACAGCGCCAGCACCTCCAATACATCGGGCCTCTCTTTCTCAGGGTCTGTAAGTCCGGCAAAAACCTTGAAGACACGCTCCGGTTGCTGTTCACTCAGGTAGTAACGGCCCAGTGCCAGGCGCGCCTCTATGCCGGGTTGCGCCTCTTTGACGGCCTGCTGCAACGTGGCAAGCATGGCAGCCGTGTTGCCCTCTCTTTCATAGCTGACAGCGAGCTTCATGTAGGTTTGCTCGTCCCCGGGGTCTCTCTCAAGCAGAGTTTTGTACCGCTGGCGTGCATCATCGTAGCGCCCGGTCAACAGCGCTATCTCGGCCAGGTTGTAGTTGGCCTCCCGGTTTTCAGGGTCTGCTTCGAGTGCATTTTCGAAGGCAGTCTCGGCTTTGTCGAGGTCGGCAGTCGCCGCGTAGACTCGTCCCAGAACATTATAGGGACCTGGCTTTTCAGGGTTTTTAGCAACGTATGCCAGGGCGGCCTTGGTGGCCGCGTCGTAGTCCTCGTTCCTCAGGTAACCGGATACGAGTAGCACCTCGGCGCGTTCATAATCAGGATCCAGCTCAATTGCGGCCTGCAGCGCCTCCACTCCGAGGTCTATCTCCCCGGCAGTAAACAAGCTCGAGCCCAGGTTGGCACGTAATTGCGGGGACAGGCCTTCCCGTTCACTGATTTCTGTCAATAAGGCCGCCCCCTCGTTTTTGCCCTGGCCCACCAGAGCATTGGCCAGCAGGCTGAGTGCCGCCAGATCATCGGGATAGAAGTCAACAACCGGTCTGACCAGTTCTTCAGCTGCCGCGTAATTTTCCTGCCTTAATTCTATGGTCGCTGCCAGCTTGAGCCCCCGGGGATCAGTGGGAAGTAGCGCGATGAACCGCCTTGCATTGTAAAGTGCGGTCGCCATGTTGCCCTGGCGCATTTGCACTGCGGAAAGATAGTAGTAGGACAGGGGATACGAGTCGCCGTATTCGGCGGCACGCTCGAACAGGATTTGAGCCTCATCCATTTTGCCGTCTTCCAGCTTGAGGATCCCTTGCACCACATTCACTCCCGGATGCGCCGGGTTGCTCTTCATCAAAATGGCGATGTCTTTTTGCACCGCCTCCAGATCCTGCCGAAACATGGCGATTAGCGCGCGATTAAAACGGTCGCTGCGGGCATGAGGAGCTATAGCCAAGGCTTTGCTGTAAGCCTCTGTGGCCTCTTCATATTTTCTCTCGCGCATCGCAATGTCACCGAGTCGGCTCCATGCCGGTGCATAAGTCGCATCAATCGCAACCGCCTCACCAAGCTGCCGCCGGGCGAGCACCGTGTTGCCGTCGTCGGTGGAGATGCGCGCGGCAGCAACCATGGCGAATGCAGAAACCGGACTGTTTTCCAGTGCCGCTTCTATGCCCAGCTTGGCACCCCCGGGGTTGTCCGCCCGCTGCGCAGACAGGGCCTTGGCCGCCAGTACGGTTGACCGGTCGGCGGGGGCAAGACCTTTTATAGGCAGTTGCTGCAGGCGGTCGTCCTCCCCGGTGTCCAGCCATAACTGTGCGAGCAATGGAGCGGCTACGCTCTCTGGATGGCCTGCTGCCAGAGCCGCATCAATCTCTTTCGCCGCCGCATCGATGTCGCCTTTGTTAAAGTAGAGCTCTCCCAACAGCCACCGAGCGGCGGAGTTCTGAGGGTTTTCTTTTAAGGCGTTCTTCAGTTCGATTGTCGCTGATGCGGTATCGCCCTGTGCAAGGTAGTTCCGGGCGTTGGCGACATGGTCTCTCTGGTCAGCGCAGGCCACTAGCAGGATCGTGAGCAGGATTGTGATGGCGGTGCGCAAGGTTTTTGGTTGCATAGCTTTGCTTCTGATAGGTGACGGGTTTTCGGCCTCGACTGTTTGTCGCGACTAGTTTATAAAATATATCACCAGACACTAACTGTCACTAACAAGCCAATAAAACACAGTGGGAAAAGGGACTCGTGCAGACATCGCTCAACCACCGGAGTCGTTTTGTTGTTCTGGCTGGATTGGTTCGGGCACTCGACCTAGGCGGAAACTATCATCATGCACTTACATTTTTAAGCAGCAGCTACCATACTGCGGTCAGCGGGGTCAGCGGGGTCAGCGGGATCAGCGGGATCAGCGGGATCAGCGGGATCAGCGGGATCAGCGGGATCAGCGGGATCAGCGGGATCAGCGGGATCAGCGGGATCAGCGGGATCAGCGGGATCAGCGGGATCAACGGGATCAACGGGATCAACGGGATCAGCGGGATCAGCGGGATCAACGGGATCAGCGGGATCAGCGGGATCAGCGGGATCAGCGTGTGACCCGTGAGACTGAACGAACTTTTGGGAAGGGAATGCGATGCATCAAGTTGAGACGAACATACGGGGCAACATCCTGGATATCAGAATTAATCGACCTGAAAAGCTGAATGCACTGAGCGTGCAGATGTTTCACGAACTGAGCCGGGCCCTGAGCGAGCTGGACAACAACCCTGAGCTGCGTGTGGCCGTGTTGTCCGCCGAGGGCAAGCATTTCACCGCGGGGGTGGAGCTGGACCAGTGGGCCCCACATTTTGGCTCCGGAGAGGGGTTTCCACTGGAGGAAGGTGGCATCGATCCCTTCGGATTAGTGGGTCCGAGGCGTCGCAAGCCAGTGGTGCAGGCGGTGCAGGGGTACTGCTTTACCTGGGGGGTGGAAATGATGCTGAACATGGAGGTGCGTGTTGCTGCCGATGACACCCAGTTCGCGATGTTGGAAGTCCAGCGCGGTTTGTATCCCTGCGGTGGCGCAACGCTGCGACTGCCACGGCAGATGGGTGTCGCAAACGCCCATCGTTATTTACTTACCGGGGAGCGTTGGTCAGCCGCGGAGGCCTACCGCACCGGCCTGGTCCAGGAACTGGTCCCACCTGGAACACAGTACGAGGCCGCCATGAAGATCGCCGAGAGCATCGCCAGCGCGGCACCCCTCGCTGTGGAAGGGTTGATGAAAGCGGTAGATTTTGGCGCCCACAATGCGCAACCCGAGGCCGTAGAGCAAATGTTCACTGATCTTGTGCCCATCATGCAGAGTGAAGATGTCGCCGAGGGTATCCAGTCGTTTCTTGAAAGGCGCCAGGCGGTTTTCAAGGGGCGCTGAACCGGCTGTTTTCACGCTGTGTCCAGTCAGGGCTTGCCCGCGTAGACGGTATACTGCCTTCGCCAGCTACGCATTGTTTTGCTGTCACAACCCTCGGCTGCGACCAGCGCCCGGATAGTCTCGCGGTGATTCAGAATTTGGCTGTTGGCGACCTCTGCAGTGCTTGCTCCGGTAGGCGATACATCGCTCTGGTGGAGGCTTGACGCCTGGCTTTGGTCAGGATGTGAGTCGGTGTCTGTATCAGCAGCGTGTGCGTCAGGGTGTACCCCGGGGACTTCACGGGCACCCACATCAGTCGAGTCATTCAACTCGCGGGTAATGCGCTGAGTCAGGCGATTAAATTTGGCCTGGTAGGCCTTTTCCTGTGATCGCGTTACACCGCCGCAGCGGCGTGCCGCTTCGTCGGCAGAGACCATCTTTTCCAGAATATGGTCGGTCTCCATGCGATACCCGAACCGCTGCAGCAAGGAGAGTTCAAACAGGATATAGCCGCCGGCCGCGATCAGGAATACCCAGGCTCCTTTATTCACAAGCAGTATTCATAAACAACCACCTTTTACGGGCAGTCGGCTCTCATGGGCAGCCGGCTCTCATGGGCAGCTGGCGCTCATGGGCAGCCGCTTATATAAATGGACACCTTGCACGGATAGCCTGCTCTTCATCCATTGTCTCTTTTTATTGACAGTCGCTGTGCGTCAACAGCCGCTTTGCTTTGACAGCGATTCCTTGTGACCAACCACTTTTCATCACCAACTGTTCTGCATGGATAGCTACTGTCATTGACCGACGCCTGCATTCAAGCATAAGCCAACAAGCGTGGTTGAAGTATAGCCTCGCCCGGGCGGCGATAGATACCTGCATTGGGCATCGCAGTGTGGTGCCGGGGTAGTGGCTGCATTTGTTCCAAGCACTGGCGTACCCTAGAGACAATAAAAGCGTTAGCATGGCGCTATCCGGGCACTCTGGCTACTCTGCAATGGGCGTTACCGTGCTATTGCAGGCCAGTGTTCGGACGGCCAGTTGGTGCGGCCAGTTAGAGCGCCACGACACGCGGATTGCAGCGAGACGCCATGAACACCCAAGAGTCCAATGTGGATCATGAGACCTGGATGCGGCGGGCGCTCGCCCTCGCTGACCGTGCTGCCGCAGAGGGGGAGGTGCCGGTGGGTGCTCTGGTGGTGCGCGATGGGCAGTTGCTGGGGGAGGGCTGGAACCAGGTGATTGGTAACGCAGATCCGACTGCCCACGCTGAGATTAATGCGCTGCGCGATGCAGCAAGGGTGGTCGGGAACTACCGCCTGGCTGGTGCCCGTCTTTACGTCACTCTGGAACCCTGTACCATGTGCGCCGGAGCGCTGATCCACGCCCGTATCAGTGAGCTCATCTTCGCGGCAGAAGAGCCCCGGTCGGGCGTGATCTGCAGCCACCACAATTTGCTGGAGCAGCCATGGTACAACCACCGCGCCAGCTGGCATGGAGGCGTGCTTGCGGCCGAGAGCAGTGCGCGTTTAAAGGATTTTTTTAAAGCGCGGCGCCAGTGAGTAGCCAAACCCGAGTCAGCGGTTTGGAAGGCGAGGCGGTGACGGCTTCAGCCCGTCGCGAAAAATGAGGAACACGAGTATGTTAATTCTGCGTGGCGCTGCGGCCCTATCGGATTTTCGGCTGGAGAAGTTGCGCGAGCGGCTGGCTGAAATGCCGACACCGCTTCGATTGCTCAGCAGCGAGTATGTGCACTTTGCCAGCCTGACGCGACCGTTGACCGACGATGAATCCGCAGTGCTGGTGAAATTGCTGGAGTATGGCCCCCGGCCCGGTGCCGACACTGAGCCCACCGGGGCCAGCGGTTCACCCTTGGTGGTGGTTCCCCGCCCCGGTACCATTTCGCCCTGGTCCAGCAAGGCCACCGATATAGCCCATAACTGCGGCTTGGTGGATGTCGAGCGCCTGGAGCGGGGTTGCGTGGTATTTCTGTATATGCCTGAAGTGCTGTCAGCGTCCCAGCTGTCGGAGCTGGATGCGCTGGTGCACGACCGGATGACCGAGAGCGTGCTGGAAGCGCTGGCCGGGGCCGAATGCTGTTTGAAGCATGCGCAACCGGCTCCACTGACGGCACTATCGACATCCTGGGCGGTGGCCGGGAGGCGCTGGTGGCCGCGGACAAGAGCCTGGGCTGGCCCTGGCTGATGACGAAATCGATTACCTGGTGGAGAGCTTTCTGCGGCCTGGGCCGCAATCCCAGCGATGTGGAACTGATGATGTTTGCCCAGGCCAACTCCGAGCACTGCCGCCACAAGATTTTCAATGCCAGCTGGACCATCGACGGACAGGCGCAGCAGCACTCGCTGTTCGAGATGATCCGCAATACCAATGAAGTGGGTGGCGACAGAACGTGCTGTCGGCCTACTCGGACAACGCCGCGGTCGTGGCGGGGCATCATGGCGGGGCGGTTTCTACCCGGACCCGGACAGCGGTGAGTACGGTATTCAGCCAGGAGCGATATCCACCTGCTGATGAAGGTGGAGACCCACAACCACCCCACGGCGATTGCGCCCTTTCCCGGGGCAGGCACCGGCTCGGGCGGCGAGATCCGGGATGAGGGCGCGGTGGGGCGTGGCTCCAAGCCCAAGGTGGGGCTGACCGGCTTTTCCGTCTCCAATCTGAATATACCGGGCTTCAGCCAGCCCTGGGAGCAGGATTACGGCAAGCCCGGAGCGCATCGTGTCGGCGCTGGATATCATGCTGGAGGGCCCTATTGGCGGTGCCGCGTTCAATAATGAGTTTGGCCGGCCCAACCTGTGTGGCTATTTCCGCAGCTTCGAGGCAACAGGCTCCCGGGCCTGGCAGGCGATGAGGTTCGCGGTTATCACAAGCCGATCATGATCGCCGGCGGCTACGGCAATATCCGCGAGGAGCACGTCCAGAAGGGCGATTACGGCGCCGGCGCCCAGTTGATGGTGCTGGGCGGCCCGGCGATGTTGATTGGGCTCGGCGGCGGCGCTGCCTCCTCCATGGCCAGCGGGCAGAGCCATGAAGACCTCGATTTTGCCTCGGTGCAACGCCAGAACCCCGAAATCGAGCGCCGCTGCCAGGAGGTGATCGATCGCTGCTGGCAGCTGGGCGAGGACAATCCGATAGCCTTTATCCACGATGTGGGCGCGGGCGGTTTGTCCAACGCCTTCCCGGAACTGGTCAAGGACGGCGGCCGCGGAGGGCGGTTCGAGTTGCGCAATGTGCCCAATGATGAGCCCGGTATGTCGCCCCTGGAGATCTGGTGTAACGAATCCCAGGAGCGCTATGTCATGGCGGTGGAGCCGCAGAACCTGGCGCGCTTTGAGGCCATCTGTGAGCGTGAGCGTTGTCCCTATGCTGTGGTCGGTGAGGCCACCGAGGAAATGCACCTGCAGCTGACTGATCGGGAGTTTGGCAACGCGCCGGTGGACCTGCCCATGTCGGTGCTGTTTGGCAAGCCGCCAAAGATGCAGCGGGAGATCACCCGTCAGCCGTTGCGCAGTCGCCGCTGGCCTGAGCATGGATGTCGCTGCGGCAACCGAGTTGCTGCTGCAGGTGCCGGCAGTGGCCAGCAAGAGCTTCCTGATTACCATTGGCGATCGCACCGTAACCGGCATGGTAGCCCGGGACCAGATGGTGGGGCCCTGGCAGGTGCCGGTGGCAGATTGCGCCGTCACCACGGTCTCCTACGACTGTTTCGCCGGTGAGGCAATGGCGATCGGTGAGCGCACGCCGCTGGCCCTGATCAGATGGGCCGGCGTCCGGGCGGATGGCGGTAGCCGAGGCCATTACCAATATCTGTGCCGCGCGCTATTGCGCAGATCAGCGATATCAAGCTGTCTGCCAACTGGATGTGCGCCGCAGGTTATGGTGCAGAGGATGACGCCCTGTATGATACCGTGCAGCGCGGTGGGCATGGAGTTTTGCCCGGCGCTGGGCTTGACGATTCCGGTGGGCAAGGACTCCATGTCCATGCGCACCACCTGGCGTGACGGTGAAGCGACAAGGCGGTCACCGCGCCCATGTCCCTGATTGTCTCTGCGTTTGCCCCGGTGGTAGACGTGCGCCTGGCGGTGACGCCGCAGCTGCAGCTGCGACAGCGATGCCAACTGGTGCTGGTGGACCTGGGCCGTGGAGCGAACGCCTGGGCGGATCAGCCTGGCCCAGGCTTGTGGCCAGTTGGGTGATACAGTGCCCGATCTGAGCGCCCGGAGATTTAAGGCCTTTTTGACCTGGTGCAGCGAACTGACTGCGGCAGGGCCGCTGCTGGCCTATCACGATCGCTCGGATGGCGGCTTGCTGGTCGACATTGCTGGAGATGGCTTTCGCCGGCCACTGCGGCCTGCAGCTTGATTCAGCCGTGCCCGGGGATGCCCTGGCCAAGCTGTTCAGTGAAGAGGCGGGTGCGGTACTGCAGCTGGACCTGCAGACCTGGCCGTCGCTGGAGAAGCTGCCGAGGCCGGGCGGCTGGCCGATTGCCTGCACTGCTTGGCAGCGCGGTCGCCGGCGACGCAGATCACGATAGTCGAATGGCGGCGAAACGGTGCTGGCAGATTCCGGCACCCGTCTGCAGCGCCTGTGGGCGCGGACCAGCTATGAGATCCAGTCCCTGCGGGATAATCCCGACTGTGCCCGCGAGGAGTACGAGCGCATTACCGATGCGCCGCCGGCTTGTCCGCCGACCTGAGCTTTGATCCCGGCAAAAGATATTGCCGCCCCTTATATTTCGACAGGGGTGCGCCCACCCGTGGCCATCCTCCGGGAGCAGGGGGTCAATGGCCATGTAGAAATGGCCGCGGCTTTCCACCGGGCCGGCTTTACCCGTGTCGATGTGCACATGAGCGACATCTCGAGTGGTCGTCGCGGGTCTGGACGAGTTCAAGGGACTGGTGGCCTGTGGCGGTTTTTCCTACGGCGACGTACTGGGTGCCGGGGAGGGCTGGGCCAAGAGCATCCTGTTTAACGAGTAGCTGCGTGACCAGTTTCAGCGGGTTTTTTCCAGCGCGCAGACACCTTTACGCCTCGGTGTGTGTAACGGCTGCCAGATGGTGTCGACCCTGAAAGACCTGATTCCCGGGGCGGGGCACTGGCCGCGTTTTGTGCGCAATCGCTCGGAGCAGTTTGAGGCACGCCTGGCGCTGGTGCAGGTCGAGAAAAGCCCCTCGATTATGCTGGCAGGTATGGCCGGTTCACATCTGCCGATTGCGGTGGCCCACGGTGAAGGGCGGGCGGTATTTGGCCGATCGAACTGCGCAGAGCCTGTGATTCTAGCGGCACCGTGGCCTTGCGTTATATCGAAAACAGCCTGGAGGCCGCGATCCGATACCCGGCAAACCCCAACGGCTCGCCACTGGGTATCACCGGACTTAGCAGCAAGGATGGTCGCGTCACCATCATGATGCCGCACCCTGAACGGGTGTATCGTACGGTTCAGCGCTCCTGGGCGCCACCGGGGTGGGGCGAGGACGGTGGCTGGCTGCGATTGTTTCGCAATGCACGGCATTGGCTGGGGTAAGTCCGTGGTCGTGAGTGCCGATCTTGAATCGCGCGCGGTTCATCCTGACGCCGCTTTCCTGCGGCTTGTCGAAATCTTCCAACTCGTGAATGTTCTCGATGTGGCTGCTATAACGCGGCTGGAAGCGCAGGCCAGTCCAGAGGTAACTGCCGCTATCGTGATTCGACCATTCCCAGCCACGACTGCCAAAGTCCCAACCGGAGGGGGCGTTCTCCGCACTCGTGGCAGGCAGCAGGTTCATCCCTGTTACTGCGAAGACGGCCGCGGCGACCGCAGCGCGTCGTGTGCTCACGGCTCGCCGATGCGCACTGTCGGCGTATCGCTGCATTGAGGCCTCAATCCGCCGCAGTCCGTGACCCGGGACTGGCCGCTGGCAGTGATGCCAGTAACTCCACCAGCTCAAGATAAAATCCGGGGTAGTCCAGGTGCGTCTGCTGGCCCACGATATCCAGGTGGTCCCAGCCTTGTTTGACCCCCATGAAGTGCCAGATGCCGGGTTGCCATGGCAGGTGATGTTGGCCTGACTGCGCGTTGATGATGCGATCCATCGAACCCAGTTTTGGGCCGGACATGGATACCGTGTTGACGACGCCATCGTTGGGCCACCAGGCCTCACCAAAATCGGGTAGCCCGGCAATGGGTTCGGGTGGCCGGTAGTTCGACATGGCCAGTGAGGGCGCCATCAAAGCCAGATTCATGTCAATGGCGGGTTGGTAGCGCTTTCCCCGTGGGCCGGGTTTATTATCCTGGGTCGCCCAGCTGAAATAGTAGATCGATGGAACTGCAGGGTAACGCTGGTTGATCGCTTTGGCGCCCGAGGGACGCAAATCCTGGACCGATATATCCGGTTGTTCCCACAGGCCGCTCTCGGACAGTCGCAGGCGATAGTGCTTGTCAGATTCGCCGGGCGCCCGCGCAATTGCCCATTGGTCCAGTTTGAAATCGTAGGGTTGCGTATCGTACTCCAGCCGGGATAAATGGCTGGCTATGGCGAGTAACCAACTGAGCAGATAATCGGTGCCTTTCTCCAGCATGATGGCGAGCGTGGTTCCATCGTGAGGGCTCGCCAGGGAGGTGATGCTATGGACCCTTTCGGCCTGACCGCCGCTGAAGAGCGGGCTCACGGTCTCGCCTGCTGTTACGGTATTGCGCTCTGCTTCGTCGCCTCGGGCCAGCAGAGAGGTCAGCACCCGTAAAGTCTGGCCGCCCTGGCTGTGGCCAACCAGGTGCAGGCTGGCATGTTCCCCCGGTTGCCCCCAGTCGGGCAGCAACCCGTCAAAGGTCCTGCCAAAGCGCGCGTGTCCAAAGCGTTCACTGTGGGCGCGGCCATAGTCTACTTGTCCACCCTTGATATAGGCATAGAGTTCGCAGGCGCGGTCCCAATTGCTCGACAAAGGGCCGACTACGGCCACGTAGGTATCATGGCCGGCATCCGTCAGCATTTGCGCAATATCGTCTCGCCCCCCCCAGTAGTGATACCCGCCCATCTCGTCCGGTCCCCAACCGGTGAACCCGTGCACCAGAACGACAGGATAGGCGTTGCCCGGCGCCGTGACGGCCCGGGCTGGTGACAGGAGCCAGATACTCGCAAGCAAAACAGCCGCCATGTGGCGATATCGCCTCCGCCCGGTACCTTCCGTCCAGAGTGTGCTCAAGAGAGGCTGGCCTGTTGCAACAGGCGGTCATTGTGGGCGTGAGTCATAGCATCGGGTCTGGAGGACTGGCGCGTTGCACGCGGAGTAACGGTTTTAAAACATCGTCACCAGAAAATCAACAAAGAGCGGTTTGGTGCCTTTAACAGACGCAGGTGATGTTAAGCCTGTCGCTGCTCACTTCAACCACGGTCTCGGCTGAACCATCTATCGCCACGCCAATAAGCTGGATTTGGTAATCCATGCGTGGCAGAGTGACCAACTGCTTAAACGGCCGATAGTTACGGTGCGACGTCCCCACGTCGCGTGGTTTGGGTTCCGTCGACGGGTGACTCAACAAAGTTTTTTTTGGAGGTAATAGATAGTATGAAGAGATCGGTTTTTCGAGGCTTCTGGTTTGGGCTCTCAATCCTGACTGCCGGTGTGGTTTGTGCTGCGTCGGAGGAGACATCCAAAAAGCTTGAGCCGGGCCTGAATGCGGCCACCTTCAAAGGGCTTGAGTTGCGTAATATCGGGCCGGCACTGATGTCTGGCAGGATCGCGGACCTGGTTCTTCATCCCGATAACCGCAGTGTCTGGTACGTTGCGGTGGGCAGTGGGGGAGTCTGGAAAACACGCAACGCCGGGACGACCTGGTCGCCACTCTTTGATGAGCAACCCGCGTATTC
>CAWIZY010000014.1:0-7680 GCA_963840725.1 uncultured Gammaproteobacteria bacterium
AAACGCTTCGCGCTGAGTGATCTTGGTTAATTTGCGCTCCGGTGAGACTCGTCGCCTCTTGCAATTATCCATACAGGGGTAGCGCAGCCTAGACGCGACAGCTACCCGATAGAGGATTCCTGGACACGCCGCAAGTACATCCATGTAGGCTCGTGTCGGCCATCCATGGCCTCCAACGGTCCAGTAATCCTCTATCGGGCACCTGCCGCTGAGTAAGTGCGTATCAATGTCCGATTTGAGATCCTTGAACGTCAAAAAATAACTCGTTGTGTCGGATAATTCCTGTTTTCCCCTGTTGCCGGGACTAAGGGAATTCGCGACCGTGCCTACGCCTCCGAAGGTTTTTTCAACGCCAGATGTTAGCAGTGAGGGACGCGGACCTGCTGCGCTGGACCATTGGCGGCCATGGATGGCCCGGTCCGCGCTCAGGGACACGAGCCTACATGGATGTACTCGCGGCGTGTGCAGGCGCGGCAGGTGCGTGCCCTGAATGCGGGGAAGGATAAAAACAAAATAAAATTGGCCTGCCCTGTCCTGGGTATCGGGAACGATTGAAACCTAAGCGTCAAAAATCTTCCCGGGATTCATAATCCCCTGCGGATCAAACGCCAGCTTGATCTGCCGCATAATCTCGATCTCCGCGGGCGAGCGACTGTAATGCAGGTAGTCCTTCTTCAGCAGACCCACACCGTGCTCCGCCGAAATACTGCCGCCATAGCGCTGCACAATATCGAACACCCACTTGCTCACCTCACCGCAGCGGTGCTGAAACTCGTCCATCGGCAGCGCGTCGGGCTTCAGTACATTCAGGTGCACATTGCCGTCGCCAATATGGCCGAACCAGACGATCTCGAACTCCGGGTAGTTGGCGTTGACCACGGCCTCGACCTCGGCGAGGAAATCCGGGACCCGAGAGATCACGGTGGAGATATCGTTCTTGTAAGGAGTCCAGCGCGAAATGGTTTCGGAAATATCTTCGCGCAGGCGCCACAGCGATTCCGCCTGGGCGACGCTCTGGCTGACCACGCCGTCTACCACCCAGCCCTGCTCAACACAGTGCTCGAACTGGCGCCATGGCCTGATCCATGGCAGTAGCATCAGTTTGTTCGAATTCCAGCAGGGCGTAATAGGCTGTGGCGGTTGCAAACGGCCGCTGCAAGTCCTGGTGTTCCACCACTTTGGCAAGGGCCAGCTCGGAGAAGAATTCGAAGGCGCTCAACTCCATGCTGCCCTGGAATGTCGCCAGCACTGACATGATAGAGGCCATATCGGGCACGCCCAGCACCAGTACCGCGGGCTTTTGGGCGGCCGCACCAGGCGCATGGTCGCCTCCACCACCACCCCGAGGGTGCCCTCGGCGCCGATCACCAGCTGGCGCAGGTCGTAGCCGGTATTGTTCTTCACCAGGCCGCGATTGAGGTCGAGCAGTTCGCCGGTACCGGTCACCAGTTTGAGGCCTGCCACCCAGTCACGGGTCATACCGTGGCGGATAACCTTGATGCCGCCGGCATTGGTGGAGATATTGCCGCCGATCTGGCTGGAGCCGCTGGAGGCAAAGTCCACCGGATAGAACAGGCCCTGCTCCTCGGCGAACTGCTGAAGTTGTTCGGTAATGACCCCGGCGCCACAGCGCACGGTGCGGTCTACCGGGTTGAAATCCTCGATGTGGTTGAGGCGGTCCAGCGCCAGCACCAGCTCGCCATTGCGAGCCACGGCGCCGGCACTGAGCCCGGTGCGCCCACCTGACGGTACCATGGCCAGCTGCTCACGCGCCGCCAGGCGCACGATGTCCTGTACTTGCTCGATGGTCCCCGGCAGCAGTATCGCTGCGGGTCGGGCTGTAGACCCGGGTCCAGTCACGGCCATAGTGCGGCAGTGAGTCGGCATCGGTCAGCACCCTGCTCCGCCCGACAAGCAGCGTGCGAGGAACTCGGCGAGAGGGTTCATAGTAGTCTGCTAATGGCTGCCACGGAGATACCTCCGGTAATTTTCACAGGGCACTGATTCAGGGGGCCCGTATGGTACCATACGCGCCGTTTTTACCCACCCGTAAACACGCCGCGGGGGCGAATCCCCATTCTCAAGGACCATATTGCCATGGTTAAACAGTCTCTGGAAAAGAGCAAAATCAGTTTCTGCTGCTGGAGGGCGTGCATGCTTCGGCGATTGAGACTCTGAAAAGGCCGGCTATAGCAATATCGAGCAGCATCAGAAAGCCCTGTCGCCGGACGAGCTCAAAGTCGCGATCGCCGATGCCCATTTTGTCGGCATACGCTCGCGCACCCAGCTCACCGAGGACATCTTTGCGGCAGCCAGGAAGCTGGTGGCGGTTGGCTGCTTCTGCATCGGCACCAACCAGGTCGACCTGCAGGCAGCACCGCGACGCGGGGTTGCGGTATTCAATGCGCCTTTCTCCAATACCCGCAGTGTGGCTGAACTGGTGATTGCCGAGGCCATATTGTTACTGCGCGGGCGTGGCCGCGAAAAACGCCGCGGCGCACCGTGGCGAATGGCAAAAAACAGCCAGCCAATTCCTTTGAGATCCGCGGTAAGAAGCTGGGATCATCGGCTACGGGAATATCGGCATGCAGCTGGGTGTGATCGCCGAGGGGCTGGGCATGCAGGTACAGTTCTACGATGTGGTGAACAAGCTGCCGGTGGGCAACGCCCGCCAGGTACCCAGCCTCAACCAACTACTGGCCACTTCAGAGGTGGTCAGCCTGCACGTGCCTGAAAATCGCTCCACCCAGAATATGATCGGCCCCGCAGAACTGGCCAGATGAAGCCGGGGGGCATCCTGATCAATGCCTCCCGGGGTACGGTGGTGGACATCGATGCGCTGGCCCAGAAGCTGGGACGGGAGCCTTGCTGGCGCAGCCATAGATGTTTTCCCGTTGAGCCACGCTCCAATGACGAGGAATTTATTTCGCCCTTGCGGCGCTTCGACAATACCTTCCTCACCCCCCACATCGGTGGCAGCACCCTCGAAGCCCAGGAAAATATCGGCATGGAGGTGGCGGAGAAACTCGCGCGCTACAGCGATAACGGCACCAGCATCAGCTCGGTAAACTTTCCGGAAGTGGCGCTGCCGGAGCACGAGGGCAGCCATCGACTGCTGCATATTCATCACAATGTGCCGGGCATCATGAGTGCCATCAACAATGTATTTTCAGAAAACAATCTCAACGTGTCCGCCCAGTTCCTGCAGACCAACGAGTCTGTTGGCTACGTGGTGATCGACATAGACGCCGAGTACAGTGACCTGGCGCTGGCTAGGCTGGCCGGTATCGAGGGCACTATTCGCAGCCGCGTACTGTTCTGATGGCGGGCAGCCGATGGCCAACAGGACGTGGCCCCGGACAAGGGGCAATAAGCCCCTATCATAGATGTAGGCGCAATGAAGGAGCAGCGCGGCAGAACGCTGAGGAACGAGCGGGCGCCGAGGGACCCCAGACAGTACAGTTGCCGTAAATACACCTGGCATGCAGTAAGGATCAGACTATGCCATCGATAGAAGAACTTGAGAGCCGCGCGTTTGCGCTGTCGCAACAAGGGGATATTGAAGCCACCGTGCAGGTCTGCCAGGATATGCTGGCGATCGATGAAAACCACCTCTCATCCCGCCGCTTCCTGGCAGATATCGCACTCCAATCCGGCGACTTTGCAGTCGCAACAAGCCATCTTGAAACGCTGCGCGCCCATTCTCCCGGCGACCTGCAAGTCCTGTCCCAACTGGGCCAGGCGCTCTACCGGCAAGGCAAGCTGAAGCAGGCGGTGGTTGTGTATACCGACCTGTGGCGTATCAAGCCCCTTAGCGCTCTGATTTACCTCAAGCTGGGATGCCTGTATGCGGAGCTTGGGGATATCGACAAGGCTGCCCAGGTATTTTCCCTGGGCGAAGCACTCGACCCCGATTTGCTCTCCCTGTGGAAAAACCCCGCTACCAATCCAGCCGTATCGCAAATGTCAAAAACTGCCTGGGAGACCCTGTGTCACCACCACACCCAGCTGCATATTGCATCGGTCGAAGCGCAGGGAAAATCCGAACACCTCAACAGAATCCGCGACGCAGTATGGCCGCTGGCTGATGAGCGGCCAGTCAACTATGCGCATCCCAAGCAATGCCCCCAGGGTTTCGGCATTCGCTACGACACGTCACCCACCTTCTTCGATACGAATATATTCCCGTGGCGCGAGCAACTTGAACTTCGATACCCGGACATCCGCAGGAGATTCTCGCCGGATTGAATGTCGCAGCCGATGGCAGGCCCTATCTTTCAGACCGTCATCGCCTAGAGGGAGCGCTGTGGGAGCCACTGGTAAACAAAATGAGCTGGGCATCGGTGCACCTTTACCAGAACGGCGTTGCCAACGACATGGTCATCCATAAGTTCCCGCTAACATTAAAGGCGCTTGCGGAGGTGCCGGTGGCAATTACTAACGGCAAGCCCAGCGAGGTTTTCATATCGGTATTGGCCCCATACACCCGCATACCTGAACACTACGGGGTGTCCAGCGCCATACTCACCGCACACCTGCCCATCGAGGTTCCGCCAGACTGTGGCCTGCAAGTACACGAGGATATCCGGGCCCCGGAGGCCGGGTAAACTCATGGTGTTCGACGATACCTGGGAACACAGCGCCTGGAATAACAGTCCCATGCACGCGTGGTGTTGATTTTTGAGCTGTGGCATCCGGCCTTGAAGGAGGCGGAAAAGGAGGCAATAACACGCAGTTTCCAGGCGCGTGAGTCATGGCTAAAGAGTCGTAGCGTGGACTAAGCGCGAGCGGGAGACCGCGGCACCATAGCAATTGCGAAGCTCGCCAAAATCAGGCAACAGAGTCCGGATCCGAATATTTTTAAAAAAAAAAGACCACCCGAGGGTGGTCCTTTTAGTTTCAACCATTGGGAGCCGGTGAACGCCGACTCCCTCAGACTGACTTTAGAAGGTCAGCGTAGCACCCACGAACCAGTATTGACCCATAGAGTCATACATGCCCGGGAAGGTATTAGCTGCACCGTTGATGGAAGAACCCGACTGATTGCTACCCACAATTGGCGGCGCCTCATCGGTCACGTTGTTAACACCGGCACGCAGACTTGCCCACTCAGTGACATCCCAGATCGCAGCAATGTCAAGGTAGTTTGCTTCTTTCAGCGGACGAATATTATCTATCTCATCGACCTCGTCAATATAACGCCACTGGAAGCTGGCCGACACATCCCACGGTGTGGTCCAGGTGGCACGGAAGTTGTTGCGATATTCCGGGGTTGGGTAGCCACATACGCCGCCAAAGATGCCTGAGCACTCTTTCTTGGGTCCACCGCTCAACTCCTGCTGCTCCCAGGAATCGACATAGGACAGAACGTTGTTCAGGTTCATGCTACCCCAGCTGCCCATATCGAAATCATAGGTGGCCACAACATCCACACCCGTGACCTTTTCTACCGAGAGGTTGTCATTCAATGCAATGACCTGGCCGCTGGTGTCGACGTTGGAACCAATCCACAGATCGCCGCGCGAGGCATTACGTTTCACGAGAGCACACTGTGACGCATTGCCGTCCAGACATTCGGTAAGAATGAATTCCGGGCTCAGGTTACTGATGCCGTCTTCAATCTTGATGTCGTAGTAGTCAACGGTCAGAGTAAGTCCTTCCACGAAATCAGGGGTCAGCACCACACCATAAGTGTAGGTATCGGACTCTTCAGGTGCCAGATTCGGGTTACCGCCCTGCAGGAAGTTGTACTGTCCTGCGGCGCTGTCCAGATTGTTACCCCATTGCGCCGCGGTCAGACCGGACTGGGCACACTGGGCTTCTGTGTAGCCACCAGCGCTGACACCACCGGGCACACCATTGCTGCAAGGGTCCTGAGTCATATCGAACAGATTGAGGCCCTGTGGCAGGAACAGCTCCTGGACATTGGGGCCACGCACTGCACGCTGGTAACTGGCGCGCAGCTTAACCTGCTGGTTGATGGACCAGCCGGGACGGATACCATAGGTATCAGTGGTCTCGCCGTAATCGTAGTCTGAGTAGCGGTAGCCGCCATCCAGTACCACCTGCTCGGCCCAGTCCTTGCCCTCTATAAGCGGAATACTGGCTTCAATGAAACCTTCCTTCACCGTGTAATCGCCGCTGACCGGAGAAGTTGCACCACCCTGGCCGGCACCCAGACCCTGCTGGTAACCCAGGTCGGGGTCGGATACCAGGCTCTCTTTGCGGTATTCCGCACCGATAACCACAGCGACACCGTCATCGGCCCAGGGCAATTTGACGCCGTAGTCACCAAGGTCGCCTTCAAAGTATAAAGAGCCGACGGTCTGCTCGGTATTGCCGTCCCTGTAGAGCGGAATGCCGAGATAGTCGGTCTGTTCCTGGGTGATAGCACCGGCCTGGAAGACATTGTAGGGCACACAATTTGGATCAACACCGCTCAGCGCGGAAGCACAGACAATCTCGCCAGTAGCCGGATCTTCAACAGCCTCCAGCGCTCGCTGGATGTTGTTGATATTCAGGTCATTGCGATAAACGGCTGACAATTCAACCCGGGCGTACATGAAATAACCATCGTAGCGCCAGGTATCGTTGATATCCCCGCGCAGACCAAACACGCCCCGGAAGGTGTTGTATTCGATCTCATTCTGGCGATTACCACCTTCCACGTTACGTTTTCCCACCAGGGTCTCCTGACATCATCAACAGTCAGGCCTTGCGAGCCACAGATAACATCAAACTGCTGGTCAGACAGGAACGCGTTGTTACAGGGTATATTGGTGTTGTTGAAAAAAGTTCCAGAAGGAGCAATCTGGCCGGTATTCTGGTCATTCATGTACGACAACTCTGTATAGGCTGTCACGTGCTCGTTGATATTGTAATGGGCAAAAGTACCCAGTGTGTAGCGCTTGTCAGGCCGCTGCAGGTAGTTCAGAGCGCCGAAGTTAAAGGCGTCTGTTCGCGGTACAAAGGTATTGCCCGTCTGCTGTGACAGTTGAAATCCTACCATCGGGGGTAATAAAGCGGCCGGCAGGAATAGTGCTGGAGCCGGCACAAGCAGATACGTCATCTGAAAGAGAACAGGCGCTGTAGTCGCGATCTCTTGCCCAAACCGGCTTGATCTTGCGATAGGTGGCATAGGCGGTGGCGTTGCCGCGGCCATTTTCGAAGTTGCCGCCAAGGATCAGGGACATGTCCTGTATCTCACCGTCGCTAACGTTGCCGCTGGGAGCCGGATAGCCCGCACCTTCAACCACGTCCTGCCAGCGATCGCTGTCATTGTCGTGTCGGTAACCGCTGTACTGGGCGTCAAACTGCACACCCTCAAAGTCGTCCATCATGATGAAGTTGACAACACCTGCTACCGCATCGGAACCGTAGGTCGCCGAGGCGCCACCGGTGAGTACTTCTACTTGCTTGATCAGCGCGCCGGGGATCTGGTTGATATCCGCGCCCGAGCCACCCTGGATAGGGGAACCCGCTGGCAACGGCGACCATTGATCAGCACCAGGGTACGCTCATCACCCAGGTTGCGCAGGTTAAGCGTCGCGGTACCGGTGGCGCCGTTCTGCTGTGTGCTGTTCTGGTTGGAATAGACCTGGGGTAAGTTTTTCACCAGATCCTCTACCCGGGTGGTGCCGGTGAACCTGAACTCTTCGGCATCAATCTGGGTGACCGGGC
>CAWIZY010000015.1:0-87327 GCA_963840725.1 uncultured Gammaproteobacteria bacterium
ACCCGGGTTATAATAACGCGATCACACACCCGCTGATTGGAAGCTGCATTCCCTGAATCCTTTTCATTCATGCCAACAGATCCTGAAGTATAAATATTGATCGTCCGGTTTAATTTTATCAAAGCGCTGAAAGTATACATTGCGCAGATTCTTGTAAACGATAACTGCTTTACGGTTTGACGTCACAGCTGGTTTGCAGATCAAGTAAAAAGGCAGCCCGAAAGCTGCCGTTTTATTTTCAATTTACCGGGCATGTTAACTTTCTTTACGCAACGGTGTAAACAGAAACGGAACCACTATCATCATGAAAAAACCGACAATGTTCAACGTCCATTCAAGTGTCTGGTTACTTACCAGCAGGGCCCCGAGCATCAAAACCGAACCAGGAATCATGGCAGCCAACCATGACGGATAGCGAACACCTGAAGACTTCCCGCAAGCTTTACAGCTTGCCAGCAAACCGGGACTCAGTATCACCTTACGCAAGGGCGAGATACCCGGTTTTCCGCAATGTGGGCAATTCAACATGGCTTTACCCCCTGAGAAAGCAATTCACACCCTGCATTCCCCCATCCGATACCTGTCAGAGCCAAGAAAAAGGGCCCGAGGGCCCAGTTGGAGGAGTAGCCTTGCAGTATTAATTCTTGGTTATTGCGCCAAATGCTCGTATAAAACGATACCTCCGCAAGTCAGGGGGACTACGTACGGCCCTGCGGCAAAATGATTATCGCGTAAAAAAGCATTCGCAAATGCGTCCTGGGCCTGGCCATGCATTCTACTGAACTGCCGGTTAGAACTACTGCTGTTCGCTGCGGTCACGGGACACCGCCTGCAAAAATCGGCACCAGAGCCAATGGCCTTCGTAATGGCATCATACTGGCGCGAAATAGCCAGAAGCATCTGGACATATTTTACAAGCAAATCTGTTTTTTATATCGGTTTTCCCTTATAGCCAATAAAATATCTTTGTGAAATAGTCAGTTAACTTAACAATAAGATAAACTGAAATATTGCGACAACAACTGGCACTAACTGAGCAATATCAGCACTCAGGATTGTTGATGCATAGAGGCAGAATATCCTTGACTAACACCCCCTTCCCTTTCCTGCAGGCGGTCAATGCTCCGGTAGTCGTGATGGATCTGGATGCGAGGATTATCTGGCTCAACGAGGCAGGTGAAACGCTGTTTGGTTTTGCAACCGAAGAACTGAAGGGCTCCTTTTTATGGGAGAACCTGATCGCACCGGATCACGCGAACACCGCACGAAGGCACTACACCTCTATTCCGGCGAGACAGTGCACGCTGAACATGCTGACAAAAAGTGGTGACGAGACACTGATGAAATGGAAAAACCAGTGGGTTTCCGACCCATGCGAGGAAACCGGCTATGTTGTGATGTCTGTAGCAAACGACAACCCGCCGGTAGACATGTTACGAGACGACACCCCGAATTTTCCTGCCGCAGAAAAAAGGACTTTGCGCTGAAGGAAAGCGAAATTCGCTTTCAAACACTGTTCGATTCTGCGGCTGAGTTTATTTTTGTCATCGATCCTGAAGGAAGGATCATGCTAACCAACCGCTACGTCTCCGATCAGTCCGGTTATGAGCAACACGAAATTATTGGCCACAGCATCAAGGACTTTTTCACCGAAGAGTCAAAACATATTTGCGACTGTAATTTTCCAGGACTGCGGGAACGGGGTCACAATCGTGCCGAAATTGAGTTTATCTGCAAAGACGGCCGCATTCTGCAGATGGAATGTTCAGCAACTGCGATTCCGGATAAAAACAACGAGTTCAGCAGCTTCCTTATCATTCAGCGAGATATAACCGAGCGCAAACGCTCGGCAGAAGCCCTGGCAGATAGCGAGAGGCGATTCCGGGCGATTTTCAATTCCACCTTCCAGTTTATCGGCTTGTTGAATCCGGAAGGTATTTTACTGGAAGCGAACCAGGCTGCGCTGGATTTTGCCAATGCTTCCAATGAAGATGTCGTGGGCAGACCATTCTGGGAAACTCCATGGTGGTCTGGGTCTGAACAAGAACAGAGGCGCCTGAAAGAGTCCATTCGAACAGCCTCCCAGGGACACATGGTCCGTTATGAAACGACGCATGTTGGTGCAGAACGGCAAAATTGTCGACGTGGACTTTTCACTGAAACCAGTCAAGAACGAGCGAGGGGAAACACTGCTCATTATCCCGGAGGGCAGGGATATTACCGAACGCAAAAAAGCTGAAGAGGCCGCGCAGCAGCACCAGCTAGAATCGGCCCGCTTTATGCGGCTGGGTCTTATGGGCGAGATGGCGGCAGGCATGGCACATGAATTAAACCAGCCTTTGGCTGCGCTTATCAGCTATTGTGGTACAGCACATTCGATACTAAGAGAACTCCCATCCATACCGAAAGATCTCGTTGATATGCTGGAGCGTGCCACGGAGCAGGCCCACCGTGCCAGCGAGATAATCCAACACATTCGGCACTTCGTCAGTAAAGGCAGCGCAGACAAGCATTTGGTCGATATTGATCAGCTTATTATCGAAATGTCTGATTTTCTTGAGTGGGAATTACGGAACAGCAAGGTAGATATCACACTTGAGCTGGGCGGGCAGAACCGGAAAATAATGGCGAACAGCGTTCAGATTGAACAGGTGCTACTCAATCTTATTCGTAATAGCCTGGAAGCCATCCAGAATGCAGGGGCAAGCAATGGGCACCTTACGCTGGAAACCAGGCTGGTTGCTGGTGACACGATGCAAATAACAGTATCAGACAATGGACCCGGCGTTCCCGAGGACATGCGTAGCTGTTTATTCGAACCCTTCCAGACCAGCAAAGAGAATGGGATGGGAATGGGATTATCGATCGGCCGTTCGATCATACAAGCCCACAACGGGAAAATATGGTTAAATGAGAACCACAAGGACGGGACCTCGTTCCGCATAGAACTACCTGTAATTGACGATACCCATGACACAGCCTGATAAGCATATTTCTGGTGGACGATGATAATGCAGTGCGTCATGCGCTGAAACTGTATCTTGAACGGGAAAATATTGTTGTCCACGACTACCCTTCAGCTGAAGCCTTGCTCGAAAATATTCGATAATGATGATGCCAGTCTGCTTGTTCTGGATATCCGTATGGAAGGCATGTCCGGCCTTGAACTTCAGTCTGAACTGAAATCACGCAATCTGGACTTGCCGATTATATTTATAACCGGTCACGGAAACGTTCAGAGTTCCGTGTCAGCAATGAAAGAAGGCGCAGCGGACTTCATTGAAAAACCTTTTGAAAACGAAAAACTGCTTGAAAGCATTCAGCAAACTTTCAGGAGAAAAACAAAACAAAAGAAGCTGAACGCATAAAAGCTTGTACTAACAAAAAAGTTTCGAAAGCCTGACCCCACGTGAGCGGGAAGTGATGGAATACGTCGTGGATGGCGTATCAAACAAACAAATGGCGACACTACTTGGCGTCAGTGACAGTACAATTGAGGTACATCGGTCCAGGGTAATGACGAAAATGTCAGCGTCGTCCCTGCCGGAACTGGTGCGTATGTCTGTCACGCTGGGATTTAATACGACCCGGCGTTAACGGGTATGCAGCCAAGCGGAGAAACGTTCCGGCAGCATGGCATGCTGTTGCAATGATACGTGCGGCAGCGTTTTCGGGGCCAAACTCTGCATCGCTCTAGTTTTTGATGGCTATCAATGCAAATTTAACAGAATCCTGTATAAATATTATTGAGGGAAGAAGTGAGAGTTTGTCGCAAGGATGTCGGCTAAATGCGGAACGCTCTGTTGATGAGCAAGGAGGTGTGTGATGGCAACTCAAGTTCCCGTTAAGAAATCCCGTCAATCGCCTGCCGGTGGGTTGGTGCGGCCGCCGAGCATGTTTGAAGAAATGGAACGCTGGATGGAAGGGATGTTACCCGAAAAATGGGGAGCACCATTCCACTTCAATCGCAGTGTTGCCGAGTTTGGACCGCAGGTTGACCTGATTGATCGCGAGGCGGAAGTTGTTCTTCGTGCTGCAGTTCCCGGATTCGACAAGGCGGACATCGAGGTATCCGCTACTGATAACACTGTAACTATTCGTGGCAAGACCCGCGAAGAGCACAAGGAAGAGGAAGGCGAGTACTTATCACCGCGAAATTCGTACAGAAGATTTTCTGCGCACAATCCGCCTGCCCTGCTTTGTTGATGACAGCAAGGCCAGGGCAACTTTCAAGCAAGGAATGCTGGAAGTCGTGCTGCCGAAGATTGAAGAAAATAAACGGCACGCGGTAGAGATCGAATAAGATATAGTTGCGGAAACAATACCGGCATAGGAAGTGTCGGTTCCGAGCCCTGCTTCCCCGGGGAAGCAGGGTGGTGTTCTGTTTACTCCAGTCGGGCATATTGTTTCATGGAGGAAACAATGCATCATCGAATCAACTGTCAATTAATCACTCATCTTATAGCAGCCTGCTGTAACATTTTCGCGGTAGATGCCGCAGACATACCGTTGTCGCAAAGATAATGGTCACGTCAGTTATCAGCAGATTCGTTGCCACCAGAACAGCAGACCGCTGTCAATCAGACAAAGCCGAACAGGCTCGAGTGGATTACGCAGCGGCGAGCGGGCACTGCTGGGCAAGTACCAAAAAAGAGACACAAGAGGAACCCCGAAACCACAGGGCGAAAACTCTACCGCTATAACAAAAATGAATCCTGCCGAACCAGAAAAACACAGCTTGGATAAGGTAAAAGAAAAGCTGCGAAGGGGTTATAACATCAAGGAAGGCGACAGGCTGCATCAACAGCGTAGCGACCACGAGGACTACTTGCGTCAGTTTTGCTCGCGCTAAACAGCAGGGCTACCTGACGGGATCCGCGATTAACTTGCGCAAGGCCCAAACCGCAGGCATGGCACAGCCACTCAGGCTGGTGTCCGGTAGTGTCTACGCAAAAACGGATCAACCAAACCGGAATGCAAATTTAGACTATTTCTTTCCGCCACCACCCCCGGCCTGAAAGCCGGCAGGTGCCTGTCCATAATCGCCTTCACTGAAGAAAAAACCTTTCATATGTTTTTCGATCAGCTCCATGCTCTGCGGATCAGCCGTACTCAGACCATTTTCGTTAATAATGGTCGTCAGACGTTCAAGCCATTGTTTCCACCCTTCCTTGGACACGTTCTCGTATATTCGCATCCCAAGTTCACCCGGGTGTGGCGGTTTATCCAGACCTTCCGACTCGACTTTCAATACCACGCACTGCACTGTTCTCATCATCACAAACCTGTGTTTATGGTTTAATTGCCGCGTCCTGCTCGTACTTTTTCAGCAACACGCCTTCTTCACCGCAACAATTTGCGGCGCATTTCTTCACCTGGTGCACCTCGTCACTGCCGGCATTCAGGTAGAACTCAACAGGCCGGTTCTCCTTCGCACAGTCGCAACCCTTGTCATTATACACGTAAACATTTTCCAGCCCGGCGCGCTCGGCAGCATCTCTCGCTGCGAAAAGCGTTGCCTCAGGTGTTGGCGGCACATCACTGAGTTTGTAGGCAGGGAAAAACCGGGTGATATGCCAGGGACTGGCCTTACCAAGGTTATCACGCACCCAGCAGGCAATCGCGTAATGCTCCTCCGGGTCATCGTTTTTCCCGGGAATGATATTGGTGCGCGTTTCCACATGTATTCCGAGCTCATGCGCTTTCTTTATAGAGTGCAATACCTTCTCAACTCTGGCAGGCTGGCAAATATCCCTGTAGAAACTCATCACTCATACTTTTGATATCCGAGCACAGTACATCAATATGTGGTGCCGCCAACTCCAGCGCTTCATCGGTCACAAAACTGTTCGACACATAGACGGTATAGAGCCCGGCCTGATGAGCCAGCTCGGCCACATCGATCACGTACTCAAGCCATACCGCGGGTTCGGAATATGTAAATGCTATACCTTGAACTCCAGCTCGCACAGCCGTATCGACCAGCGACTGAGCAGGCACCCATGCCTCGTGTGACTCACCACGCGCCAGCTCGTCAAGAGCATTCACACCCCAGGAAATCTCCAGATTGTGGCAACCACCACAACGAAAACTGCAGCCGTAGCTGCCTACCGACATTACCCGGGTGCCCGGGCGATAGTGCCGAACCGGTTTGTCTTCAATCGCATCAATATCGATGGACGACAGTATACCGTAGGAGAGGTTATACAGCGTGCCATTACGATTAACATGCGCCTGACAGAAACCCCGCTGCCCATGGCCGATCTTGCAACGCCACAGGCAGAGATGGCAGCGGGTAGTGCCGTTGTCCAGCTTTTCCTGCAAGCGGGTCTCGACGAGTTGGTATTGTTGTGGGAGCAGTCAAAATAGTGGTCCTGAAATCACAGAGGAGCGATGAGTTTAGCATACCCGCTCATTAGCGGAGTACTTTGAGCCGTGGCCCGGCAGCAATCCTGCGCTGAGTGACCTTATTAGCCCGTGCGGCACAGATTGACAATTTTTCGGATATGCATATCCGCAGCGAAGGCTCGCTCATCTGCCTCGCGCAGTCGCCTGCAAACCTCCCGCGCCATATTCATGCGCAGCAACATCAGCTGATCCGCATCATGCTGATAGAGCTGGTAGAGGTTTTTATCGGAAATCTCAATTGCGCAGGAACGCTCAACAGCGAGCGATGACGTGTTACGTGGCTGCAGATCGATTAAGGCAACCTGCCCAAAGCAGTCTCCCTTGTTCAGGGACTTGAGCCTGAAATCATGGCCTTGCCAGCGCTTGAGTAATTGCACCTTGCCACTTTCGAGAACAAACAGTGAACTCGCCGCGTCATGTTTCGCGGTAGAAATACTCGCCCGCCGGCCCGGCTTACATGGCCTGGCCATGATCCAGTAAAAAATTCAGCTGTCCTCGCGCATACCGCCGAAGATGGGCATAGCCTGAAGCAGATGAAATTCCCGTTCCTGCGCGATACACTCCATCAGGCACACCTCCGTTACAGCCTCGTTCCGAAGCCGTTCTTCACTCTTAATATAGCCCGCTTACACTGCCTATCAAGCAGGTAAAACCGTGCTGAATACAAGGATGATTTTCATTCCGGAGCACACTGGAGATGTTCGCTCAATGGCCGCATCCGATAAACCAGGCACCGAAGCAGCGCCGGCAACCGCTCCGCCGATGCCGGACAAGCCTGTCTATGCCGACCTGGCGGCGGAAGACAAACAGAAGTGACAGAAAGATTAGACCTGGCACCTGATAATTTGGCATGCTGTGCGCAGCACTCCGAGGCTTTTTTCATGACCAGCAGGTATTTTCACAGGCAGATAGTCGCGGTACTGGCTATAACGGCTGGTCTGTTTTTCTGCGTGTTCACGCCATTCAGCAATGCCAAACCGACAGAACCGGTCGTCGAAGAAACCATCCAGCATCTGCTGGACTATGTTACCCATTCAGACCTAATCTTTATCCGTAACTCCGGAGAATATACCGCACAGCAAGCTTCTGAGCACATGCAAAAGAAATATGACACTTCAGGGATGAAATAAGACAGCGGAACAGTTTATCGAGCTGTGTGCTACCCGTAGCCTGCTCAGCGGGAAACCCTATCTGGTCATTAACAGGCACGGCGAAACACTGCAACACCGGCGAATGGCTGACTGCCGGGTTGAAGGCCTACCGAAATAACCTCTCAGGTCGGGCGCGCTAGGTGAGACCGTTTTTTTCAAGAGGCGTTCATTTCACTGGCAGGTTACTTTTGCTGATCCTGTTTTTGCCTTCCTGCGCAACAACCAACCTCCATTCGACGCCAGCCGTGCAGTCTTTTCAGTACCCGGATAATCATGATCAGAATTTTCAACCCACAGACCAATCGGTCCTGAGGGTGATGACGCTGAATATAGCCCATGGCCGTGGCACCGGTTTTCATCAACTGCTGCAGCACACCGGCCAGACCAGGAATAATCTGGATAGTGTTGCTACGCTACTGAATGACACGGCACCGGATATCATAGCGCTTCAGGAAGCCGATGGCCCTTCGTTCTGGAGCGGCAATTTCAACCACATTGAATACCTTGCGCGCCGCAGCCAATTTTCCCATGCTGTCCAGGCAGCGCATGTCGATGCTATGGGACTTTCCTATGGCACGGCATTGATGTCACGCCTGGATCTTTCCAATCCTCAGGCCGTTACTTTTGATCCATCGCTGTCGCCTGTACCCAAGGGGTTTGTCGTATCGACAATAAACTGGCCTGGACAAAGGGATCTGAATATTGACGTGATATCTGTGCATCTGGATTTCATGAGCAGGTCGATTCGAAGCAAACAGACCGAGGAACTCATCGAAGTGGTGCGCGCCAGGAATAATCCCTTGATTATCATGGGAGACCTGAACAGCGAATGGCATCAACAGGGCTCTGCAACGCGACAGCTGGTCGACGAACTCGGGCTTACCGCATTCCAGCCGCTGAACGCTGAACTGGTAACCTTTCCTGCTCTTGATGAGCGTCTGGACTGGATTCTTGTATCTTCCGGTCTCGAGTTCCACTCTCACAAGACAATAGGCAATGGCATATCCGACCATCGCGGCGTAGTTGCAGAGATCGTTCTGTCCGGTTGGCACCTCTGGTCAGCATCTCGCTGACACCGGGAATTTGTCATTAGCCGGGAGGCATGCACTGGTCACAGCTTGGTGCTCGCTTGCAGTAACCGGGTTAAGTGGATAGTCTGTTTTCCTGGAGAATTATTGAGCTGACTTCCACAGGAAAAGTAAAAATGCTACGTAAAGAAATTGTCGCTGTCTGTTTCACCCTGCTGGTTACCGTGCAAACAGGCTGCAGCAATCCACATAAAGAAGCCGCCAGGGCATCGACAGCTGCGTCGAATGCAGAGGCACAAGTTCATAGCGAAAAAGCGAAGATACTTGAGGATTACCGGAAGTGCCTGAACAAAAACAAGATCCGACGAGTCGGCATGTGCCGGTTACAAAAAAGCCCTCGACTCAATGTAAACCTTTTAGCGAGCCGGTTTACAACAAACACCAGTTTTAGCTGTTCCCCGTCCCTGCCAACCTCTCCCTGAACGGGAGAGGTAGTGCCCCCTGCCAAAGCCCTGCATCCGGTAATGCGGAGCAATACCGCTGCCGCTCTTCAAGTCATCGTCTACACTTAAAACAGCAAACCCGGTTACAACAGGAAGAGAGATGTCATACCCGCACCAGGTATTGCTGGGAAGTTGATATTGCTGCTTTTACTTTCATCTGCAGCAGCGGGAGACGAGTACATACAAGCCCGCCAGCACCTCGTTGAAGTTATAGAACAGGATGTGATCAGAACCAGCCTCTACCTTGACTATGAGGCACTGGATCCGCGGGTAATGGTGCGATGCGCAAGGTGCCCACGACACGAATTTGTGCCACTCGATCAACGCCTCACGCTTATGCAAACCGGCCCTTGCCGATCGGTTATGGACAAACAATCTCGCAGCCCTATATCGTCGCCCTGATGAGCGACCTGATTAAACCGCAGCCTGATGACCGTGTACTGGAGCTCGGCACCGGTTCAGGCTACCAGGCCGCCATACTGGCTGAACTCACCGCACAGGTCTACAGCATTGAAATCATCGAGACACTGGGCAAACAGGCCGCTGAACGCCTGTCAGGACTGGGGTACGACAATGTGACCGTTCGTATCGGCGACGGTTATTATGGCTGGGAAGAGCACGCTCCCTTCGATGCAATCGTAGTGACAGCCGCCGCCAGCCATATACCGCCACCACTGATGGCCCAGTTGAAGCCCGGCGGTCTCATGGTCATCCCTGTCGGCAGCCGATTCCTCACCCAGCAACTGGTAGCTGATCGAGAAACGGACCGGGTGGAGAGCTCGTTACCCGGCAGGTTTTACCGGTAAAATTCGTCCCACTCACCGGGGAACACAATTAGCCTGGAACGGTTACCCTGGTTCTCTATCGCCCTGGTCTCGGCAACAGCGCTGGCGTACGAAGTGCTGCTCATGCGCCTGTTCTCCATCATCCAGTGGCACCACTTCGCCTATATGATGATCAGCCTGGCGCTACTTGGATATGGTGTCAGCGGTGCTTTTCTCATGCTTTTTCAGCGCCGCCTGCTTGCAGACTTTGCTGCCGTATACACCATCAATCTCGCATTGTTCGGCGTAGCCGCGGTGGGCTGCTTTCTCGTTGCACAACACATTCCATTTCAATGCCGAAGAAGTGCTCTGGGATGCGCGTCAGACTGTCTGGTTGCTATGTACCTACCTGCTTCTCGCGATGCCTTTTTTCTTTGCCGCCAATGCTATCGGACTGGCACTGATTCACTATCGTACAAGGCTGTCAGGCATCTATGCTGCCGATCTGGTCAGGCGCTGGACTGGGCAGCATCGCGATCCTTGGGCTGTTGTTTGTCTTCCAACCGCCTCAGGCGCTGATAGTGCTTGGCCTGTGCGGAATTCTCGCAGCGCTAGTTTCCTGCTGGGAGTTACAACAGATAAAGCCTGTTGTACGGTTACTGATACTTGCTGTTGCACTGATGCTCATGCCGGCCAGCTGGAGCAACTTGAAATATCAGCCTATAAAGGGCTTAGCCAGACATTACTGGTCAAGGACACCCGCGTTATTGCACAACGGTCCAGCCCACTGGGACTACTCAGTGTCGTGGAAAGCCCAGCCATCCCGCTACGGCACGCACCTGGCCTGAGCCTGAATGCCACCAGTGAACCGCTCGCGCAGCTGGGCGTGTTCACCGACGGTGACGGGCTATCGGTGATCAGCCAATATAGCGGTGACAGACAAACATTTGCCTATCTCGATCAGTTATCTTCGGCCCTGCCTTACCACCTTCGGCCATAAACGGGCACTGATTCTCGGTGCCGGCGGTGGCGGCGACGTATTCCAGGCCATCTATCATCAATCCGCAAACATCGATGCCGTTGAACTGAATCCACAGTTTGCGCGACTGGTAACCACGGATTATGCCGACTTCGCCGGCCACCTCTACCAGACGCCGGGCGTCACACTTCACATCGCCGAGGCACGCAGCTTCGCCAATAGTAGTCCGGGCGACTACGACCTCATCCAGATTTCATTGCTGGATTCGTTCGGTGCCTCTGCCTCCGGGCAATATGCGCTGAGTGAAAACCACCTCTACACAACCGAGGCACTGTCCGAATTACTGCACAAACTTGCAGAAGATGGTTTCCTGTCGATTACGCGCTGGATCAAACTGCCGCCACGAGATACGCTTGAAGCTGTTTGCCACCGGCATCGCCGCCCTGAAAGCCATTGGCATCAAGGACCCGGGGCAACAACTTATTTTGATCCGGGGCTGGCAAACCAGCACTCTGCTGGTCAAGAATGGTGTCGTCAACTCACAGGACATCGAGCGCATACATGAGTTCTGTACAGCCCGATCCTTTGATGTTTCCTACTTCCCGGGCATCACCCGCGATGAGAGCAACCGATACAACCGCCTGCATGATGCCTGGTTCCATGATGCCGCCCAGTCGCTGCTGGGCGAACAAAGCGAGCGCTTCCTGGACGACTATAAATTCAATCTGCGCCCATCCAGCGATGACCAGCCGTACTTCTTTCACTTCTTCAAGTGGCGGACGCTGACCGAAGTGCTGCAGTTACGTGAACGCGGCGGCGCGCCGCTGGCCGATGCCGGTTACCTGATATTAACGGCGACGCTGGTACAGGCTGTTATTGCCAGCCTGCTACTGATCCTGTTGCCGATCTGGATATACCAGCGACGGCACAACGGAATGAAGCAGGTCATACGTCAATCAACGGTCATGGCATATTTCTTCATCCTCGGACTGGCGTTCCTGTTTATTGAGATTGCCTTCATACAAAAGCTGCTGCTGTTTCTTCACCACCCGCTTTACGCTGTCGCGGTGGTACTCAGCAGCTTCCTGGTTTTTTCAGGCCTGGGCAGCGCCTGGCTGGGAGCCGTCTCTCCGGGTAACCCTGGCAAGCTGTTGGGCCTGGCCATCACAGGCATTCTGATACTCGGCACTGTGTACATGCTGTCACTGGATACCATGATAGATAATCTGGCAACCTTGCCCGACGCCATGCGTATCGTGATAAGCGCCGCGCTGATCGCGCCACTGGCATTCTGTATGGGCATGCCCTTCCCGCTGGGGCTTGGCCGGCTGGCAGACTATGCACCGGCACTTATGCCGTGGGCCTGGGCTATCAATGGCTGCGCATCTGTAATCAGCGCCGTGCTGGCCACCCTGCTCGCTGTTCACCTGGGCTTTTCCACTGTCATCGCAGCGGCACTGGCGCTTTATACCCTGGCGCTATGGGTGTTCCCGACACCTTGTCAGGAATAAGCGATACCCCGGACTAAACGCAGCGTCTGGCAAACCAGATAATGTGCCGCGCACCCTTCGCTCCACGCGAACGCACGCGCACTTCTTCGACCTCGAACCCTACCTTCCGCAGGCGTTGCAGAAACTTCTGATCCGGGCCGGCCGACCACACTGCCAATACACCGCTGGTGCGCAATGCTGCGTAAGCTGCATTCAAGCCATCCATGTCATAAAGCCGGTCGTTCTCTTTGCGTGTAAGCCCCTCGGGACCATTATCGACATCCAGCAGAATCGCATCATAGGCTTGCTGCTCCTCGTCTATAATGCGGGCGACATCGCCCTCACGCACAATAACCCGCGGATCTTCGAGTGGGTTGCCGGCATATTTACCAAGCGGCCCCCTGTTCCATGCCACGACTTCCGGCACCAGTTCCGCCACAACTACCTGAGCCTGGCTGCCGATGTGGCGGAGCGCCTCGGCCAGCGTAAATCCCATGCCCAACCCGCCAATAAGCAGTCGCGGCTTTTCGCAATCTGCAAGCCTGGCACAGGTATGCTCCGCCAGCGCGTCTTCGGAACCATGCACACGACTGTTCATGAGTTCACCACGGCCTTCGACCTTGATCGAGAATTCATCACCCCGCTGGTACAGGCGAAGCTCCCCGCCATTTCCGGGCACTTGTGCACTATCGAGTAAAATCCAGGGGGTCATAAAACTTCCTGGAGCGGATAATCATTGACAGGAAACTGACCAGGACGGTGCTCCGTCCGCATAACTGCTACTGGAGCTTCCTTGCCTTGAAATACCGCCCCTTTATTTTCCCCGTCGAAAGCCCTTTCAATGCCTTGTCCACCACTGACCTCTCAATCGCCACGTAAGCCTGGCGATCAAAGATATCGATCTTGCCAACCTGATTGCCGGCTATACCTGACTCACCGGTCAAGGCACCCAGTATATCGCCGGGGCGCACTTTAGCCTTGCGCCCCCCATCAATGCACAGCGTGACCATGGGAGGCCTGGCATCCAGCTTCTGGTTTACCTCCAGATCGTCGATCGAGAAAACCGCAATCGGACTTTCCTGGTAGTCCTCTATCGCATTCACCCGATAAGACTCGGCAGCGATATACAGGCTCAGAGCCAGCCCTGATTTCCCGGCCCGGCCGGTGCGGCCGATACGATGAATATGCACTTCCGGATCCTGGCTCAACTCAAAATTGATTACCGCTTCCAGGTCCTTGATATCAAGACCACGTGCGGCAACATCAGTCGCCACCAGAACGGAGCAGCTCTTGTTGGAAAAGCGTACCAGCACCTGATCGCGGTCTCGCTGCTCAAGATCGCCATGCAGGGCAAGGGCACTAAAACCCTTTGCCTGCAATGCATCTGCGACCTCCTGGCACTTCTGCCTGGTGTTGCAAAAGATGACGCAGGACGCAGGATTATAATGTCCGAGTAACGCCACCAGCGCAGCCAGTCGCTTGCCATTGCCAGCCACTTCATAAAATTTTTGCTCAATTTTGCTTTGGGTGTGGGTCGCGCTCAACACTTACCCGGGCAGGCTTTTTCTGCATGGACTCACTGATCTGTTCAATGGCCTCGGGATAAGTTGCAGAGAACAACAGGGTTTGCCGGTGCCGGGCGTTGCGGCGACGATTTCGGCAATGTCGTCGTAAAACCCCATATCCAGCATCCGGTCTGCTTCATCCAGCACCAGGGTTTTAACCTTATCCAGCTCTGAGCGAATTCTTGCGCAGATGTTTCATAATCCGCCCGGGCGTACCCACAATGATATGCGCGCCATGCTCCAGCGAGCCTAACTGGGGTCCGAAGGGTACGCCGCCGCACAATGTAAGCAGTTTGATATTGGGGATAACGCTCGCCAGGCGGCGTATCTCCTTGCTCACCTGGTCGGCAAGTTCCCGCGTGGGGCACAGGACCAACGCCTGCACGCTGAAGTCGCGGGCATTCAGCCGAGCTGAGCAGGCCGATGCCAAAAGCCGCCGTCTTGCCGCTGCCGGTTTCGGCCTGGGCGATGAGATCGTTACCCTGCAGGATTACAGGCAGGCTTTGCGGCCTGAACCGGCGTCATGTCCTGATAACCCATGGATTCAAGGTTTGCCAGTAAAGCGGCATCCAGCCCAGGACGGTAAAAGCAGTGGCAGTCATAAAGGCATTAATTCCCGGCCATCTCACAATTTATTCCACGGTAACTAACGACGTCAGCCGTCACGGGAGGGGATAACCAGCAACTCATTAGAGTCAGTAATCGGACTGGGCGACAGCCGATCGAGAAATACAGGATCAGGTGCGGTGGAGCGCAATACTTCCGGGGTCAGTTCATAGCCGGTCTGCTGCATCGCATCAAGTATCAAGGCTACAGACTCATTGACCGTAAAGCGATCAGTATTGATAACCAGGTCGAAATTACTGCTGTCGCCAGCATGTACACCGTACAGTTCATTTATGTATGTGGCTCGCTCATGGTCGACCTGTTCGACGCGCTGCTTTCGCCGCCTCGACATCCATACCCTCACGCACACCGATACGCTCTGCGCATTTTCAAGCGAGCCAACAATACGTACGCGAAAACAGCGATGCGGCCCAAGAATCAGATGCGCGCCACGTCCGACAATAACCCCGCCTTTCACGGAAATATTAAGTATCACCTTGACCAGGTGGTGCAGATAGCGCTCCTTCGGGTAGGACTGCCCGATGAACAGCGAATGCCACCAGTCACTGCCGATATTTCGAGCCTGCTCATCGAGCCGTCTGATCAGTTCAACATCGACATTTGCCCGCTTGGCCACTTCCTGCAGGATGGTACGGTCACAACAACGTACCCCGAGGGCATCAGCCAGCGCCTGTGCGATCTCTTTGCCAAGCGCCCCATAGCCACGCGATACCGTCACCACGTAGTTGGAACGTTTATTCTCGGCAGCTCGCGCCTCCGTGACTTTCCGCTCCCTCGCCATTTCTGCGCCGATCAACGCCTCGATCAGTCGCTCTACACTGCATTTCATGCCTATCGGTGAAACCCGTTTGCATCCATCAAACGCCTACTGTACCAAATCCGGGTCAACTACTTCAGGTTTGAAACCCCATACCGCATAGACCGGGTCGGATACAGCGGTCTCAGCATAATGCAGATCGTTTTCGGGACGCGGCCAGCCACGGCACGAGAATGTATGCAGTCTGTCGAAATCTGCCTGTTGCAACCACTGTGTAACCAGGCCGACGCGCTCAAACTCGTGTAATTCCCCCCAGGCTTGAATCGCCTTGGTCGGAAACCAGCGATTACTGAAAGTTGTCACAAATACACCCGCCCGGCCGCAGTACGCGCATCGCTTCGCTAGCACCACCTGTGGCGGGTAGGTATTCATCGAAGCCGTACATACCACAGCATCCAGGCTGGCATCGGCAAACGGCAGTACCGGCCGCTGGTTCAGGTCTTGCACCAGAGCGAAATCGCCGCCTGATTCGCGTTCAGTTCCTCTTCATTCATACCCAGGACATGCAGGCTGCGTGTCGAACAGAGTTGCAGGTGCGAATCGTGACTCGCCATCAGGTCAAGCACATCAGCTTGTGCAGGAATCAGGCGCTGATAAAGTAGTGCTCACAGTTTCCAGGGCACGCGCATCCAGGTGTTGTACGAGACGGGGGTTTGTGTATAAAAAGACCGCGTCATCCCGACCGTCCATGCGCGACATACCCTTGCCATGTCTCCAAATCGGTTGGCGTACCATCCGCCAACGGCGCTGTCAGGCCCGGGTAGCGCAGCAGATCGTCAAGCGGGCTGACACACCTGCCTCCCCGCCGGTCCTCTCCGGCCAGCACGTGATCCAGACGGCATTGCAGCTGCAGGGGGAACTTTGCGAGCGGATGGTTCAGATCCACGTGCATCTCTTCACCAAACAGCACCGTAATCCGGGCCGGATCGAGTGACTCGCGCACAATGCCGTGACAGCCATGAAAGAATCCCTGCGGATAAAATCGTCCCGAGGCGTGGTTCGATTTCCAGTCCGCGGCGATATTTGCGGTCGAAAGCTCGACAGGCATGCAGAAAACTGCTGACCTCGCATCCACTCACCCGTGAGCTCACCGGCAGGCAGTTCCGCTTGCAGCGCACTCGCCAACCTGCATGCCCGTGATACTGCCGACCAATGCCGACCGGCAAAAAATCCGCTTCCCGCCAGACGCTGAATTTTTCGACGTGCATCTGGTCTTCATGGGTCGCGCGACCATCAAACCATCGCAGCGCGAATGTCATAGCAGCCAGCCCCTGGCTTTCGAGCACCTGTGGTCCATCAGGATATCGCATGCTGACGGCATTCATTGGACTACTCCCTGGGAAATTCGAACGTCGGTACATATAGTTATACAATTTACTTGTACATGTCAAATTATTTATGTACAATATTTGTCTAAGTTACCGACTGGTTTGGTGGCAAACAGTTGACTTCGGACAACTCGATAACCCTGACAGCGAGGCACGTACTCATGCATGCACTACTTCTGATCGCCCATGGCAGCCGCCGGGAAGCCTCCAACCAGGAAGTCCGCGAACTGGCCGCAGAACTTGAGAAACATCGTCGGCGATCGCTTTGATCGCGTTGTCCCGGCATTCCTCGAACTGGCGGAACCGGATATACCCACCGGCGTCGACCTGTGCGTGGAAGCCGGCGCCACCAGCGTTACCGCGGTGCCCTACTTCCTCTCTGCGGCCGGCACGTAGCAAAAGACATCCCCGCTGAACTGGAAAAAGCCGCGCTCGCAAGCAAGCGGCGGTAACGATCACCAGAGCGACTACCTCGGTAAACACAAATCGATACCCGAATTGCTGCTGCAGCTTGCGCTGGACAAGCTCCGCCCCTGACCGAGAACATCAAGCTGCACAGGCAACAGGCTGAGAGAGACCGTATATGCATACACCAGGCGTCGATCCTTACAGCTATCTTGCCGAGGTGTCCAGGACCATGGACACACTGACCCAACGGGACAAAATCGAGACAGTACTCGATGAAGTCGAATACCTGTTTGAAGTCATTCCACCGGAACTTCAGGATCAGGCCGAACCGATTATCGAGGCCTTGCGCAAAAAACTCAGCGACTGCACGTGAACGACAGACCCTGATGTGAGTTGCTATGCCCTGCGCCGTCTGAATCCGTTTCTAGGTGTTCTGCAGGTCGTTGAGACACCCGCGGGACGCGCCTCAAGCAGCAACGGCCTTGTGTGGGATATCCAGATACTCACCCAAAGCCCAGCAGAGTGGGGAAGCCTTGGCTCAGGAGACCGGGGCAAAGCATGGTATCGCTATGGCCTGTGGTCTGAACGGGACGGTCTGGTGCACCGGCCGCTTGCCGCGCAGAACCAGGACAGGAAACTCGAAAGAAGCAGCGAATTTCTCATCGAACAGGTGCGCGCGAATCTGGTACCGCTTGCCGTTTGCACTGGCGGACCGGCGCGAGTTATGGCTGCTGGATGCGGAACAGCAACAACCGCTTGCCTTGCTTCACGCCATGCCGGCCGGATGCGAGTCCACCCCGCCCGGAACCGCGCTACTGGTCGGGCTGCCTCGGACAACAGGGTGTGGCAGGGCAACGCCGGTTTCCGGATATTGCCGCACTGGAGTCCCAAGTGAAAAGCCGCGCCGGTTTTAATATCAACCGGGCCTGGGTTACCTGGAACCCCGAACACACCGCAATCTGTTACCGATGAGAGAAAGATGGAAACAGCAGGCGGTGTTTTCAGCCTTTGGCATACGCGAAGACTGGCCGGACAATGCAGCAGCAGGAATGTGTGCGGCGTTACATAGACTGGGCGGCACCTGCATTCCTCACGCTACCGTATCTCAGTGATGCCGAACGTGACCGACTTGAATCCTGCCTCTCGAACCAGGCGGTGAGCATCGAGTATCACTGGCGCCTTTATCCGAAAGCAATGGACACGAACAAAATCACAGCAGCTCGCGTTCAGGCCGAACTGCAAGTCAACAGCACAGAAGCCAATGAGGGCTGAAAATATGTTCAAGAGCAACGAGGAAACAAACAGACAACGGCTGCTGGACTCCGTCGGCAGTCACCCGGATTCGGATTGCTGGTTATGGTGCGGCCAGATTTCAAATACCGGCTACGGCAGAATCATGCTTTCAGGGCCGCAGGGACGCTGGATGGAAAGCGCACACCGCGCCAGTTACATAGCGTTTGTCGGACCAATACCCGAGCGCCATCTAGTCAGGCAAACCTGCGGCAACAGGCTCTGCATCAATCCAGAACACCTGGAAGCTGCTGGCCGAAAAATCCTGGTAGTAAAAGCGGCTTGCACACAACGCTGGGTATACCGCGATAAAACGCCAGCCTGCGAAACACACAAATCGGCAGTGAAAGCACGTCCGATAGCCACCAGCCCGATACGCTCAGTGTTCGAGGTCCAGTTTTTTTCCAATGCGATAGCCAGCAAATTGAGCGAAAGGCAGGCGCACGGTCTGCCATCGTGACGGGGCGCTGAAAGAGGCGCGGTAGGATTGCCACGGCAACCAGACATCGTCCGTCCGCAGGTGCAGGTTGTATTCCTCATCATTGCCATACACTTCCAGCAATATACCAGCATAAGCCGGACGCATCGGCAGCAACGGTGTCTTCAATATCAAGGGCCGCCTGGATAAACCCACCGCTGTTTTCCAGACTGACATCGCCTTTAAGGCGCAGACAGGCCTTGTTATCGATCAGTTTTCAGTCGAAATTTCACCACTGGAAACTCCACCCATGACATCATCCGTTACCACACGCCAGGTACTGCCCAGCGTGGACTCAAACCCGCCTGACCGGCGGTCATCAATTATCAGGGTATCGTCAGCCATAAGCATTGCGCTTGCAAAACAGGTAAACAACGTGGTCGCCAGGAATCGCAGCAAAAGCCCCGCCTTTGACCGCAACTGATCCCGAAAACCAATCATCATCAGAATCGGCACAAGCCACCGCTACAGCGTAACTTAATGCTCACTCCGATGCGCCCGGTTCCGCCGGAATTGAGACATTCATTCTCCAGGGTGCACGGTTGCAGGTCTGCATAGAATCCACACGACCTCGTGCAACCTCTGCAAGGAAGGCGTCCCGCATCCCGCTGCAACATGTCGTCAGCATCTGCAGCGGGATGTCCGGTTTCGTTCATCAGGTTTCATCACAATCACCTTTTTAACACCGTTGAAGGGAGTGTCATTAACTTCTCCACAACCGCAGTCACCACCTTATAGGCAAATAAGGTATAACTATTGTATAGCAGATGTAACGAATTTACCCTGCCACCCGCCCAGAACCGAAAAACAACCGCCGTACACTTTATCAGGGCATATCAGCGGGGTTGAGCGCTCAATTCAGCCTGCGCGACATATATTATCTGGCTGGTATCAAAACCAAGGTCGGCTGCCTGGCGGAGCAACCGTTCCACTACCGGCTTATCCAGTTCTGGCTGCCTCGCCAGTATCCAAAGATAGGACGTATCCGGACCGGACACCAGCGCATACTGATAGGCTTCGTGATCCAGCTCGATGATGTTATAGCCACCGTAAAATGGCCCGAAGAAAGACACCTTGAGCCTGCCGATATCGCTGTTCCCGGTAAAATAAGCCTTGCCTTCCGCCTCTCTCCCAGCGTTGTTTGGACAGGGTCATAACCCTGATTCACTACCCGTAAACCGCCATCGTCCCGCAGGCTGTATTCAGCAGTGACCTGCTCCAGACCGCGCTCAAACGAGTGGTCAAGCCTGGCGATTTCATACCACTTCCCCAGGTAGCGATTGACATCAAATCCGGTAACCGGCGAAACGTTTTCCGGAATGCCGGTGCATCCGGATAACAATCACCAGCAGAACGCAAATAAGAAAAGAGCTGAAGGCAAACGCATGCAAGCAGTATAGATCGGTCCGGTAGTGTCTCGGTTACGCCTGCGGCGGTTTATTCATAGACTTAAGATAAAAGACTAACACAATCCGGCCAGATTATAGTACAATTATTGTATAACTTAATTGGGACCTGATCTATGCCACAATCAGAACTGGCTGAAAAACCATTGACACCCGGCAGCATGTTGCCGATACGCACAGTGGCGAATCTGACGGGCATTAACCCGGTAACACTGCGCGCCTGGGAAAGGCGCTACAACCTGATTACACCAAAGCGGACACCCAAAGGGCACCGCCTCTATACAGAGGATGATGTTGAGCTCATCAAACAGGTGCTGGATCTTCTTGATCAGGGCATTTCTATCAGCCAGGTCAAGCCCCTGCTCGAACAGACGCCCGGCCAACAACAGACAACATCAATTGCAGAGACCGGCGATGTCTGGAAAAACTACCAGCAAAAAATGCTCCACGCAGTCGAAACTTTTGACGAGCACGTTCTGGACAGCACCTATAACGATGCACTGTCCCTGTACCCCGTTGATGTCGTCAATCAACGACTGGTGTCTCCACTACTCCGGATTATCGGCGAACGCTGGAAAGAGCGTGACACAGGTATTGCCGAAGAACATTTCTTTTCGGTCTATCTGCGCAATAAACTCGGAGCGCGCATACACCATTTGAATCAACGCAGTAATGGACAGCTTTTAATTCTTGCCTGTCTGCCAGGCGAGTATCACGAAATCGGCTTACTGCTGTTTGCATTGGCAACCGTTAACTTCGGCTACCGTGTGCTGATTCTTGGCTCCAATACGCCACTGGATCAATTACCAGAGTGCTGCAGCAACGGCCCTGTGCCGGTATTGTCCTGTCAGGCTCAGCCCGTCCGTCGCGCGGCCTGTTTGAAACCGAACTGCCTGAGCTGGTGAAAAACAGCACTGTCCCGGTATTTGTCGGTGGCAAAACAGCGGCCAAACACCATCAGAAAGTTGAAGCTGCCGGCGCTATTTGCCTGGGCGAATCGATAAGCGCAGGACTCAGATCAATGAGCCAACTGCTCAAAACCGGCAAATAGCGTAAGACCCGGTGTCACAGGCGATACTCTGGTTGCGAAGGGATTTGCGTCTTGCTGATAATCCGGCATTACAGGCGTTGCTGAAGGATAATCACCCGCCTGTACCCGGTATTTATCTATGACGAACCCGACGCTGACTGGCCATTGGGCGGTGCCAGCGCCTGGTGGTTGCACCACAGCCTGGTTGCGCTTAAACAGTCGCTGCAACAACTCGGCAGTGACCTGTTGATCCTCAGCGGCGAAACTCAGCAGCAGTTATCCCGACTCATCAGGCAAACCGGCGCCGAAGCGGTTTACTGGAATCGCTGTTACGAACCGGCATTTGTCAAACGTGATGAGGCAATAAAAAAACAACTCAAGCGAGCAGGGAATCGATGCCTGCAGCTACAGCGCCAACCTGCTGCGCGAACCCTGGCAACACCTGAAAAAAGATGACACACCCTACCGCGTGTTCACACCCTTCTGGAAATCACTCTATAAAACCGGACCATCACGTGACACAGTGACCACGCCCGAGCGTATTCCATGCTCTCTAAAAAGCCAGCACACAGAAGCCTGAGCATCGAATCGCTGGGATTGTTACCCGCTGTCAACTGGGACAAGGCCTTTTACAAACATTGGCAACCCGGTGAAGATGGCGCCTGGAATGCCCTGGAAGACTTTTGCGAAACCCGGTTAAACAGCTACAAAACCGACCGCGATATCCCGGAAGATATCCGGCACCTCACGCTTATCTGCCCATCTGCATTTTGGGGAAATCAGCCCGCTGCAACTCTGGAACCATCTGTTGCAACGGGCAGCATCAGACACATCACCCGGCGCACTGACCGCAGCCGAGGACTGGTTGCGTCAACTGGGCTGGCGCGAATTCAGCCATCACCTGCTCTATCACTTTCCGCATACCGCCCTGAAACCACTCAATAAACGATTCGAACGTTTTCCCTGGCGCACTGACTATGCAGAAACACTGACGAGCTGGCAGCAAGGCCAGACCGGTATTCCGATCGTCGATGCCGGCATGCGTGAATTATGGGCGACCGGTTACATGCATAACCGGGTACGCATGATCGCTGCGTCTTTGCTGACGAAGAACCTGCGCATACCCTGGCAGGAAGGCGCGCGCTGGTTCTGGGATACCCTGGTGGATGCCGACCTGGCGAATAACACCATGGGCTGGCAATGGACGGCAGGCAGTGGCGCCGATGCTGCGCCCTTTTTTCGTATTTTCAACCCGGTGTCTACAGGGCGAAAAATTCGACAAGGCGGGGAGCATATGTTCGTCGCTGGGTTCCTGAACTGGCAAACATGGAGGACAAATACATTCATCAGCCCTGGTCGGCCGATACCGGCATTCTTGCAGAGCCGGCATCTGCCTCGGCAGAGAATACCCGGAGCCGCTGGTCGACCTGAAAACCAGCCGGAAACAGGCTCTGGATGCCTGGGGAATGTTAAACGGCAGTCTGACTGAGGCCGTTCGCGGCCGCCTTCCTTGGTTAAAAATTCAAATATCAGGCCGCGCTTCACCAAGCACTGTCAGCAGGGACTGCAAATGCAGCATCCACCGCAGCCTGTTCACCACGAAAACCAAACTCTATTGAATTGATTTCTGCCATGTGTGGCAGGCTGAAAAGCTTTACCTGTGGGTGGACGCCAGATAAATCCTCCATCAGCTGGACCAGCTCCGATTCGCGACATGAAATATCCTCACGGACTTCTCGACTTCCGGCATTGCGCTTACGCGGATAGTAATGATCCAGAACCCAGTCAAGCATAGGCCAGGCCATGGACGGAAAGCCCGGGAAAAAATGATGGTCGTAAAGTGTAAAACCGGGAATCCGGTTATACGGATTAGGGATCAGCAGGCAGTCTTCGGGCAAGTCTGCCATCCGGATCCGGTTGGGATAAGCGTCGCTACCAAACGCCTCCTCGATAACCGCAGCCGCGCCGGGATGTTTCACCAGGCGGGTACCAAATGCCTCTGCAGCGGCTTGTCGCGTCTGATCGTCTGGCGTGGCACCGATGCCGCCAAAGCACAACACCGGCAACCGTCCAGCTGGGTTGCCTGCAATTCATGCGCCAGCCGCTTGTCGATTGTCACCTACCACCTGGACCATGCGACCTGCATACCGCG
The DNA here is from genome assembly GCA_963840725.1 of uncultured Gammaproteobacteria bacterium. Classification (GTDB taxonomy): domain Bacteria; phylum Pseudomonadota; class Gammaproteobacteria; order Pseudomonadales; family Halieaceae; genus CAVWDU01. The sequence goes on from CAWIZY010000015.1 coordinate 23,425, forward strand.
CGTCTTGCAGAACCTTTATAACATGAGCAGATGTTTGTCCGTGCGCTTGCCGCAGAGAATTTCATCGCCAACAATGACCACACCAAACTCTCTGACAGCACTCATCTCTCAAACCCTATAAGTTGTTTCTTAACAACAAAGCCTGCGGATGCGGATTCAGATATACCTGCTGTTCTATATACGGGTCCGGATGCATCCTGAAATGGTGCTGCAACAAACGGATCGGCACGACCAGGGGGAATTCCCCGCGCCGGTAGGCATCTATGGTTTCATCGAGATCAGTTCGGTGGGCAGAATCGAGGCTGTTTTTCAAATAACCCAGCAAATGCTGCAAAACATCGGTGTGACGTTTGCGTGTTGCCGGCTTGCTCAGGGCGCGCATGAGACCGTCGATGTAGCTGTCAGCGATATCATTCAGCGACGCCCGGCTTAAATCCGACAGCATGTGCCCCAACTGCTTGTACATTACTGCACTGTGCGACATGACAAGATACTTGTGCCCCGTGTGAAACCTTAACAGCGCCTGTTTGCTTATGCCGTCCGCAATCATTGCCTTCCAGCGAGCATACACATAGACCCGGGTAACAAAATTATCGCGTAAGGCCGCGTCATTGAGACGCCCTTCTTCTTCAACCGGCATCAGCGGATGGGCATTCATGATCTCGCGCGCGAACAACCCTGTCCCCGAGCGCTCCGGCATACCCTTGCTGCTGTAAATTTTCACGCGTTCCATGCCACAACTGGGTGAATCCTTCTTGAAGATGAAACCACATAGCTCGTGCAATATTGCCGGCTGTTTTCCTGCCATAGTCTCTAAGCGGCTGAGTTACATTCAGCTCGCTGTTCCTCACGCCTACTGCTTCAGGACTAACGACATCGCCCACCAGGCGTATCGGCTCTCTCGGCGTACCCATACCAATCGCCACTTCAGGGCAAAAGGCCACAAACTCAAAATGATCGGCCAGCGCATCCGTAACAAAGCGACTGCGTTTGTGACCACCATCAAACCTTACCTTCCTGCCCAGCAGGCAGGCACTAACTCCGATTTTAATCGTGTCTGCAATCTGTTTATGGCAGCTGGATTCACGCATATCAAAGGCTCCTGTAGGTGAATATCAGCGCGACTGCAATACTCAATGAGGCGATCACTGTGAGTCGTCCTCTGAGGACAAGATACCAGCCATCAAATGCCTTACATCGCCGGTCAACCAGGTAGATTGCGCACAGGCTGACGAGGATCAGTGAAAGGCCATAGGCCAGCGGTAAAAGCGTTGCCAACCAGCCGGTCAGGGCGGGAGCAACAGCATACTGCAGACGCGTTCCCGGGCCGGTCACGCTTGCACCGCCAACGACCGCGCCCCAGTGAGTGGCACCAAGGAAACTTATTATTACCGCACCATAGTTCACCAGGGCCTGGCCTACGCGCTGTTGTGCTTCATCCTGGTAAAGCAGGTACGACGTTGCGAGAACCAGAAACGGTATCAAGCCGGCATAGCCAAGCCAGCCGGCCTGGCGTGGAATAGCAGTCCATTCGAGATGGGACCCGGCGCGATCAAGCGCGGAACCAGCATGCGTCATCTTCATAACAGCTCCTCGATCAGGTTCACAAGCCGTTCATCTTCAGGCGTTACCTGGCTCGGGAAACTGGCTACTACGCTTCCATTCCTGTCCAGAACGTATTTGTGAAAATTCCAGGCAGGCTGCTGCCCGGTTTCTTTAGCCAGGTGTCTGTAAAATGGATCTGCGGAATCACCTTTTACCCGCACTTTCTCAAACATGGGGAACTCCACCGCGTAAGTGAGTCGGCAGAAATCCTGAATCTGTTTCTCGGTACCCGGTTCCTGACCGGCAAATTCATTGGAAGGAAATCCGGCCACGACCAGGCCGCGGTGGCGATAACGCTCGTAAAGCTTTTCCAGCCCGTCATACTGAGGCGTGTAAGCACATTTACTGGCAGTGTTCACGACCAGCACCACTTTCCCCGCCATCAGATCGCACAAATGCACAGGGTTTTCTTCGGCGAGGGGGCGATTGTGGTAGTCGAGCGCGGCCGGACAAGCCGCATAGGCGGGGGCTGCGGACAATGTCAGCAGTGCAACAAACAAGGCCGCTTTTACACGTCATGTGTGAAATCATCTTGCTCTCCGAAGAATGTTGTACAAATATACACTTTATTCGACCTATGTACAATTATTTTCGTTAAAACGTGACAAATAATAAAAAAAACAGCGCAGAAAATATTTGTTATATCTTTGTTTTAATTATTTTTTAATGATTTTTATTAACCCTTGCCCGTTTTTCACGATCTACAAACAGTTGACATTTAGTTTTTATTTGTATAAGTTTTGTACACGTTAAACCCGGCGTCAGAAAATAAAGGAACCCATATGCGCAACGCTGCCTCCACCGCCATAGACTGGTCCGAACAGGGCCTGCTACCGGACACAGTCATCCGGCACGGTGTGAAACGCCTGCTTAAAAAGCGCATCGCCGCACTGCACATCGATGACTGCGAAGCCCTGGCTGGAAACAAAGCGGCTTTTATTCAGTTAATGAATGACAGCGAGATTGCCCCACTACCCTTCAAGGCCAACGAGCAGCATTATGAAGTTCCGACCGAGTTCTTCCTGAATGTCCTCGGCAACCACAGCAAATACAGCTGTTGTTACTGGGGTGCGGATACCACCGGGCTGGATGCAGCCGAAGCCGAGGCCCTGCGCATCACCTGCGAACATGCGGGACTGGATAATGGCATGGATATTCTTGAGCTGGGTTGTGGCTGGGGATCGTTGACGCTGTGGATGGCTGCGCAATACCCCGACAGCAGGATAACTGCAGTCTCAAACTCAGCTTCGCAACGCAAACACGTTATCGACCAGGCAAAGCAGAGAGACCTCAACAACGTCAGTGTGCAGACCTGCGACATGAACGACTTCTCCGCACTGGAAAAGTACGACCGCGTCGTTTCGGTTGAAATGTTTGAACACATGCGTAACTACCGGAAATTATTCAGCCGCGTTCATGACTGGCTGAAGCCCGGTGGCCGCTTCTTCATGCACATCTTCTGTCACCGTGACATACCCTATGCATTTGAAGATAAAAATGCAGCTGACTGGATGAGTCGGCACTTTTTCAGTGGCGGCATGATGCCCAGCGATGACTTGCCCCTGCATTTCCAGGACCATCTTTCCATGCTCAGGCAGTGGCGCTGGGATGGAACTCATTACGAAAAAACCGCCAATGCCTGGCTGGGTAACATGGACAACAACAAAAACACCCTCTTGCCCGTATTGCGGGAAACCTATGGTGAACAGGATGCCCAGCAGTGGTGGATGCGTTGGCGCATGTTTTTTATGGCATGCGCAGAGCTGTTCGGCTACGATAACGGACAGCAATGGTGGGTAAGTCATTACCTGTTTGAGAGAAAAGCATAGGCATGAACACCGTTCTCATCAATGCCATCGTTTTCAAAATCGCCTGGCTCTGCTGCGTAGTCGCTGCCGCCAATCATCTCCCCTGGCTTGGCACTTCGATTGCGCTTTTGGTTGCAGGCTGGCACATATCGGGCACCGAAAGTCCCCGCGATGAACTGCTACTTGTATTGTCTGCGGGTATTATCGGTGCAACCTGGGACAGCCTGCTCGTTTACGCTGGTTGGCTGCAATACCCGGCGGGCACGCTTATAGAGGGTGCCGCACCGCACTGGATCATCGCCATGTGGCTGCTTTTTGCCACCACGCTAAACGTGTCGCTGAGGTGGTTAAAGCAAAGACTGTACCTCGCAGCTGCAATTGGCGCCATCGCGGGTCCGGCCGCCTTTTACGCCGGTCACAAGCTTGGTGGGGTGCAGATACCTGATTTTATGACCGCCATGCTGGCTCTGGGACTGGGTTGGTCTGTGCTGATGCCAGCCCTGATACTTCTTTCAAACAGACTCGACGGGACCAGACACCGGTCGGCAACAAGCCCGGTTATTCCTGATTGTGACGCTCGTGTTTGATCTGAACCTGTACCTGGCAGGACTTGTTGCCGCCCTCCTCCTCCCCCTGCTCACATGGATTGTGAGCCTTTTAAAAGGAGATGTGAGCATCGTTGACAGCCTCTGGTCAATTATTTTTCTGGCACTTTGTGCAACCTGGTATATCGGCTACGAGTTCACAACGTTACGTGGTGTCATTGTGTTTGCACTGGTCGGTTTCTGGGCGCTCAGGTTGTCGGCCTACATCACCTGGCGCAACTGGGGTGAAGGTGAAGACCCACGCTATCAGGATATGCGGCGTAAATTTTCACCGTATTTCGCAATCAAAAGTTTGTTTATTGTCTTCCTGTTGCAGGGATTCCTGGCCTGGATCATTGCACTGCCATTGCTCGCAGCCATTACCGGCAGCAGACCACCCAACCTGTTTGATGTATTGGCAGCAACGCTGGTTTTATTCGGCGTGCTGTTTGAAAGTATTGCCGATGCCCAGCTGGCAGCTTTCAAAAGCAAAGCCGTAAACCGCGGACGCGTCATGGACAAAGGCCTGTGGCGTTACACCAGACATCCGAATTACTTCGGTGAATGCTGTGTATGGTGGGGCTTTTACCTGTTTGCTGTCGCGGCCGGCGGCTGGTGGTCTATCCTGTCACCGGTGTTGATGACCTTCCTGCTACTGCGGGTTTCCGGGGTAACTCTGCTGGAAAAAGATATTACTCAGCGGCGCCCCGGTTACCGTAAATATGTTGAAAGTACCAATGCCTTTATTCCGGGTTTACCGCGGAATACGGGCACCACGGTGACGCAATGAACCCCCGCTTAGCAAGACTCGCCGGGGCTGTAACTCCACCGGGCGGGCTGGTATTTCTGATATTAGCCCTGTGGACAGTCGGTCTTAATGCTGACGCCGGGCGCGAATGGAACTTCAAGGTATTCCTGGACAACAAACCCATCGGTTATCACTCTTTTCAGATTACCCGGGAGGGTGATCATGAACAGCTGAGCACCCGGGCTGATTTCAATGTGACTTTCCTGAAAATCCCGGTATATCGATACAGACACGAAAACGTTGAGCACTGGCACAATCAGTGTCTGCACAGCATCGCATCAGAAACTGATCAGAATGGCGAGATGTTCGCTGTGCAGGGCGAAGCCAGCGCTCAGGGTTTCCGGCTGACTACCAATGAGGGTGATACGATCCTGCCCGCCTGCGTCAGCACCTTTGCCTACTGGGACAAGACTTTCCTCACGCACGACCGGCTGCTGAACACCCAAACTGGTGAGTACCTGGAGGTCGAAGTTGAAAACCTCGGCATGCAGACCATCCCGCTTCGGGATGCAACCATAACCGCCAATCGCTACAAACTTTCAGCTGAAGAGATTGACATCGATGTCTGGTATTCCGGAGACGATCAATGGCTGGCATTGCAATCAACTACCAGTAACGGACGGGTATTGCGCTATGTCATCCAGTAAACGCTCCGGGAAAGCATTATTTTTATCACTTTGGATTTCCATGACCATGACGCTGTCTGCCTGTAGCACATCTCCCCCACTGCGTACCGTTCAGAATGTTGACCTGGAACGTTTCATGGGTGACTGGTATGTGATTTCCAATATCCCGACTTTTATAGAGCGCGACGCCTACAATGCCATAGAGTCTTATAAACTGGTCAACAACAACCAGGTGGAAACAACCTTCCGATTCAACAAGGGCTCGTTTGATGGCCCGCTCAAGACTTACAGACCCACAGGTTTCGTTACCGATGATCCCTCCAACGCCGTATGGGGCATGCAGTTCATCTGGCCCGTCAGGGCGGATTACCGGATCATCTACCTTAACGAGGACTATACACAAACGGTTATCGGCCGTAACAAGCGCGATTATGTCTGGGTCATGGCACGCACGCCGACTATAACGCCGGCTGATCTCAACAGGATCATCGAACTCATCGCGGACAGTGGTTACGACATATCAAAAATTCAACCGGTTCCGCAGCGACCAGTTAACCCCGGAGTTACGCAGCCATGAAAATTGCCATAATCGGTACTGGTATCGCCGGTAACGTGTGCGCCTGGCACCTGAACAAGGAACACGATATTACTGTCTTTGAGGCCGGCGACCATGTTGGGGGCCACACACACACGCATGACATCAACCATGACGGCAGACAATACACCATTGATACAGGCTTTATCGTTTTCAATGACTGGACCTACCCGAATTTCATTGCATTGCTGGATAATCTTGGTGTGGCGTCCCGTCCGACCCGGATGGGCTTCAGCAGCAGATGCGAAACAACTGGCATAGAATATAACGGCTCATCCCTGAACCAGATGTTCACCCAGCGGCGCAACATTTTCAGGCCGGGTTTTCTCCGCATGATCAGGGATATACTTCGGTTCAACCGCGAGTCGCCTGAACTGATCGATCAAGCTGACCAATCGCTGTCTCTCGGCCAATACCTTGAAGCGAACAACTATGGCCGCCTGTTCATCGATAATTACATTATCCCGATGGGTGCGGCCATCTGGTCTACAGATCCACAGCAAATGCTGGCATTTCCCGCCAGTCATTTCGTCAGATTCTTCGACAACCACGGTTTGTTGAACATAAAGAACCGTCCCCAGTGGCGTGTCATTGAGGGCGGTTCACGTGAATATGTCAGAAAACTAACCGCGCCCTTCAATGACAAAATACATCTTAATGAGGCAGTCGTTTCTTTAAAACGTCTGCCAACCCATGTTGAATTACGCAGCTCATCGGGTCGTACAGAACACTTTGATCACGTATTTGTGGCCACTCACAGCGACCAGGCACTGAAAATGCTGGCAGACGCCAGCGACCTGGAAAGTGCTGTTCTCGGTGCGATTTCGTACCAGAACAATGACGTTGTACTGCACACCGACACCTCAATACTGCCAGTAAATACACGCACCTGGGCCGCCTGGAATTACCTGCGCCGGCCGGACCGGGGACAGCGGGTATCTGTCACTTATAACATGAACATGCTGCAGGGTTTTCAGGCGAGTGAAACCTTTTGCGTAACGCTCAACGATACGCAGCGTATAGCCCCTGACAAGATCATTCGCCGGATGCAGTACCAGCACCCGGTTTTCACCACCGAGAGTGTTGCCGCACAACAACGGCACCAGGACATTAATGGAGACCGGCGCACCTGGTACTGCGGCGCATACTGGCGCTCCGGTTTTCACGAAGACGGTGTAGTCAGCGCGCTCAACGCCTTGCAGCATTTCAGGGAACATCACGATGCACAGTCGTCTCTACGTCGGGCAGGTTAAACACCGGCGCTATATGCCGGCGCCGCATGCCTTTCAGTATGGCCTGTTCATGCTGTACCTGGATCTCGATGAACTGCCAACACTGTTTGACAACTTCTGGCTGTGGTCAACCCGGCGCCCCGCCCTCGCACGCTTCAGGCGTGAAGACCATCTCGGTGACAAGACTGTTGATCTCGCAAGTGCGGTGCGCGAGTTTGTATTGCAGGAGTCGGGCATCTCGCTGAAGGGACCGATCCGACTGCTCACAAACCTTCGCTATTTCGGTTACGGTTTTAACCCGGTCAGTTTTTATTACTGTTTTGACGAGACCGATGAGAACGTGGAAGTCATTGTCGCTGAAGTCAACAATACACCCTGGGGCGAGCAATACTGCTATATCCTTCCGGATGCACACAACCAGGGTAACACTGTTACCAAGCGTTTCCTGCTTGACAAGCGCTTTCATGTATCTCCGTTCATGGACATGAACATGGATTATGACTGGCGCTTCAAGGCACCCGCCGAGAAACTCGTAGTGCATATGAAAAACTTCCAGAATGGCGAAGAACTGTTCAATGCCTCGTTGTCAATGCAGCAAAAGCCTGTCAACAGCTTCAACCTGGCAATCGCCCTGATCCGCTTCCCGCTGGTTACGTTAAAGATAATAGTCGCAATTCACTACCAGGCATTGCGACTCTGGTTAAAAAACGTTCCGTTTTTCCCCCACCCTGATAAACAGGAGGCACCGGCCCCGGTGAGAAAACCATGAGATCTGCTGCACTTTGTATCGATAAGCCCGTGAGCTACAGCCCGAGAACAGGGTTATTTATTAGCTATGCAAAACGTTTTCTGCTTAAACAGCTGAAAAACATCCGGCACGGAGAGCTGATCATCAATGACGGTAACGAGCAACATGTCTTTGGCCAGCCTGACAAACGGCTGCCAAAAGTGGTCGTCATTACCGTACATGACAGGGCCTTTTACACAGATATCCTCATGAACAGCGCAGTCGGCGGTGGAGAAGCCTATATCAAAGGCTACTGGTCTTGTGAGGACCTGACCGGCATGGTCGAGCTGTTCATCTGCAACCGCCCGTATTTCGACGGCAACGGACTTGGTCGTCAATGGTTTTCCAGACCTCTGCAAATGCTGCAGGGATTTCTCAGGCGAAATACACTGAAAGGAAGCCGCCGCAATATCAAGGCACACTACGATATCGGCAATGACCTCTTCAAATTGTTTCTCGATAAAACCATGATGTACTCCTGTGGGATCTTTAGCCATGAACAGGCCACATTGCAGGAAGCATCCGAGACAAAACTCGATCGCATTTGCCAGAAGCTGGAACTCAAGCCAGCTGATCATGTACTCGAGATCGGTACTGGCTGGGGCGGGTTCGCAATTTATGCCGCCAGACACTATGGCTGCCGTGTCACGACGACAACGATCTCACAAGAACAGCATGAATATGCCAGCCAGCGGGTGCGTGAAGCCGGCCTGGAAGACCGGGTAACCGTGTTATTTGACGACTACCGTGAACTTCATGGGCAATATGACAAGCTGGTATCTATCGAGATGATCGAGGCCATCGGCCATCAATATTTTGATACCTACTTCAGCAAATGCACACATTTGCTGAAACCCGATGGCATGATGCTGCTGCAGTCTATAACCATTGCCGATCAGCGCTACCCCGTTGCGAAGAAGTCGATCGACTACATCCAGCGTTTTATCTTTCCTGGCGGTTGCCTGCCTTCCGTTGCTGCTCTGAGCGACACCATCGCGAGAAGTACCGATATGCGCGTTTTTCACCTGGAAGATATCGGCCCGCATTATGCAAAAACTCTGCAGCTGTGGCGCCAGCGGTTTTTCGAGAATATTGAGAAAGTCAGGCAACTGGGTTACCCAGAGCAGTTTATCCGCATGTGGGAATATTATTTCTGCTACTGCGAAGGTGGCTTCAGACAGCAATCTATCGGCACGGTGCAGTTGCTACTAACGAAACCGGAGACACTGCGCAAGGCATTGACAAGTACGGACTACTAATCACCAGACAGCAACAGGAGAAACATCATGATAACCTCGACACTTGACCCGATATCCATGAATGACGTCAATGACACAGATAACGCCCCTTTCGTCATTGAAGGAGAAGGCAATAACGCGCTGAAGGTTTATTTTGAATCCGAACAAAACAAGCAGGAGTATCTTGGTATCGAAGTACATGGCTCGGGCGACATGCCCGGCTTGAAGAAGATATACGATGATATGGCAGATAATCCAAACACCGGATCTATCAACTAGGCACAGTCGCGAAAAATACACCGCCAAACCATCAGGCGGCTTTGCGGCGGCATCGCTGATGAGTTACAGGGCGACATCGCGGTCAAACGATGATGGAAATGCCGGTCAGACTGCTGGACGGCCTGTTACGCGGGCCCCGGCAAAGCCTGATTCTTGATTCCTCCAGCCTGGTCGTCAGTTTGATTATGACTCCAGGCATTTCTACGCACTCTGTCAGCCTCCAGTGGTGATTCCGGCGGCGCACACAGAACGCGAGCAGCGCTACAGATACCCTCCTATTAATCAAACACTTAATATATCTATTTTATCAGTTCAAAGCAGCGCGAACAGGGCTGGAGGGCACTGTCAAATCAGTCTTAAAGTTTTATGCCTCGGATACCGAAAAATACACTGACACATTTCGTAATAATCAGGGTCGCAGTCTATGGAAGTACCACACGTTATTGGATCAACCCGGACGACGCCTGAGGAACTGATCAGCCAGACAACCGAGCTGGTTTCTCTACCCGATATCTACGTGCGTATCAAGGCGGTCATATATGACCCGGACTCAACAATGACGGATGTTTCCAACGTCCTGTCTCATGACCCGGCCATCTGCGCAAGAATTCTGAAAGTCGCAAACAGCGCGTTTTTCGGTGCCCCTTCGCAAGTAGAAACGGTCAAGGCCGCCGTCCGTCTGCTTGGCACAGAACAGGTCCATGACCTGGTACTCGCCGCAACTATCACCAAATCCTTTCCTGACATTCCTGACAACCTGATCAGCATGGAAGATTTCTGGGTCAACAGTGTACGCTGCGGCCTGCTCGCGAGGCTGCTGGCAGAGCAGTGCAATTCTGCGGATAGCGAACGTTTCTTCGTCGGAAGCCTGTTACATGACATGGGCCACTTGATCATGTATCAAGCCGTCCCTGACGAAAGCCAGGAAGCACTGATTATAGCCCGACAGGATGACAGACCACTGTACATGGTGGAGCGCGATATCGTAGGTTGCGACTATGCTCAGGTCGGCTCACAGCTCATGCAAAGCTGGAACTTCCCGGAGAACTGGATTCAGGCGGTGCGTTACCATAATGAACCCGCCAACGCGCAGGAATTTATATTTGATGCGTCTATTATGCATCTTTCAACACGGCTTAAAGACATGGACTGCTCCACCGAGTCTTCGGACATTGATCTGAGCATGATCGACCCTGTAGCCTGGGAGAAAACGGGACTGTCCGAGACCATGATCAGGCCGATCATGATCGCAGCCGATGAGCAACTCAGCGCCGCAGTAGAAGCCTTTTTCCCGGAGTACCGTCAATACGCCTAGACTGGCGCGGCGCCACAATTAATCACGACCACTCGGTGAAGATACCAGCGTCGTCAGGTCTGGTCTGGATGTCTCATACAGCCTTTGTCTCCGATATGGCGAACCTGACCCCGAATCATCGAACTCACCTGTGTTCGACGAATACCGATAATGATTATCTCTCTATTGACCAGGGACCGGAATCCAGCGCCTGTTACTTCATCAATCGCGAATCCTTTGCCATGGACAACAGGTCTTCAGCGGGGATGAGCTACTGCGCTGTGAGGAAAAGGTAAAAGGTATATAGGTGCGCGAATGCTCATGTCATACGAACTACAACGCCGGGCTGACAGCCTCAAACACTGTTTTCACTAATGGTCGTGGTCGCTATAGTACCCACGCCGTGCATCGCTCAGTAAGGCCTGAAAATCCTCACCGCGGAGATGCACCAGTTGTTCATGGTCTCCCGCCTCGAAATACACATCGGCAAGGTTGGTCAGCGACTCGTCCAGCAAGGTCTCGATTCCGTAGGCAGGCCCGAGCGGCGGCACTGCTCCCGGCTCACAATCATCGAACAACCCGGCAATTTCAAGCCTTGTTGCCAATCGCAGGTCGCGATTGAGCTCGTGACGAAGATAACCCATCTTCAGCCAGCTATCCGCCGGTATCACGACAATCACATAGCTGGACGCATCCTTTACTACCACGGCCTTGGCGATATGATCCTCGGAGATATGTGCCGCCTGGCCGTTTCATGACTGGATGTTGTGTGGGGGTGCAGCGTCAGATCATATTCCATATTTCGCTGAATCAGATAGCGTTGCTGAGTTGCTGCAATAGTCATCGGATCACTCCCCGGTAAACAGGCTCTGACACGGGCCTCAGGCGGAATCCCTGGCGGCACTTCGGGCGGTGCGCCTGGTGGCACTTCGGGCGGTGGCGGAGGTTCTGATTCCGGCGCCGGATCACCTGGGATCTCTGGAGGCTGTTCAGGCGGCACTTCCGGTGGCGATACCGGAGGCATCTCCGGATTTCCGGAACAGGTTGGTTGAAAAAAAGACAGGAATACCATTGCTGCGCGCCTCTTGCGTCTTCCTTTTCGCTTTGTATAAGTGTAGTCCACCCGGCGACAACTTCAATTGAGTTGGATTAAAGCTGGTCCGGGCGGATGCAACTGTTCTCTTGTTCCGGCAGAGCAGCTCCGAGAACCTACCTTTTCCGCCAGGACATGGCACATTAAATCAGGATTAACGCTGTCTCGATTCACTCCGGCCAGGACAAGTGTTTGCGAACCACATCAGCCGGCTGTTGGACAAGATTCTTGTCAATCTGTTCGGTGACCAGCTCCTTGACGCCATCACTGAGGTTGTCACGCAGCAACCCAAGGAAAGCGGGTGGCGCGATCAACACCAGCCGGTTAAATACGTCTTCCTTTCGTGCTGCCTCCAGCCGATCGGCGAGCATTCCGGCGAACTCGGCTCTTTCTGCATCCCGGGCATTGGTTTTGTTATCCAGAACATGCCGACCCTGACCGACACTGCCACCGTCGCTACCCGACTGATCTGCAACCAGATCACCTTCATGCAGTCGGGATTCAGGATGCACAAAATCACCCGATTTCCAATAGAGGCGCCTTACGGTTTTCAGCCGAATAAAGTTTGGCGCGACTGCTTTCTGCGGCAAGAACCCATATGCAAGACATGACAACTACCCTCCCTATAGTTACACAGCAAATTATGCACCGCTTATGCAGGAAAATCGTTGAGCCACATCATTAAGCACTCAATCGGGACTAATCCTGGAAAACTGCAGCATTCAATTATTGTGTGTTCTGTCACTGTAAATTTCGCCAGCAACACTATCAGGTCAATCGACTGATGCAATAAAGTAGCCGGTTATTGCTTTAATAATTTTTTCAATAAGAAGCGAAACATAATGACGTAGAGGATGAATATTCCTGTGAACAGTTCTACCTGAACCGTGCAGACATTTCTCCGGTATTTGGCCGCACACGGCCCGGCAGCTCTCTGGCAGATTGTCAGATAAGAACGATATGGGCACCCGTCAGGGAGTTAAAGCGTAAAGCATGGCCACATAAAACTCCCGTTTGCCTTGCCTCTATCCGTTCTCATCTGCCGGCATGCACCAGACCTCCCAGTCCGGCCTGTACCAACGTCCCGGAAAGCAACTTGCGAATCTCGCCCGCCTTCTCCATCTGCAGCACTTCATTCAGCAGGGACTGCGCCTGAACCCGGGAGAAGGTCCGGATCACGGATTTAATGCGTGGTAAATCACCTGCGCTCATACTCAGACTGTGGATGCCCATGCCCAGTAGCAGAATAGCCATGGCCGGGTCACCGCCCGCCTGGCCGCAGACGCTGACCGGTTTATTGTGCTGTTCACCCGCTTCCACGACCTGCTGCAGCGCTTTTATTACTGCCGGGTGCAGGAAATCGAAGTGCGCGGCCACCCGCTCATTACTGCGGTCCACTGCGAGCAGATATTGCGTGAGGTCGTTGGTGCCGATAGAAAGAAAGTCGACGCGACTCGCCAGCGCAGACACCTGATAGACTGCCGAAGGCACTTCAATCATCAAGCCGCAGGGCGGCAGAATCACATTTACCCCGGCGTCTACCAGCTCCTGCCAGGTGCGTCGAATCAGGTAAACCGCCTCTTCAGCCTCGTCTACACTGGCCACCATCGGCACCAGAATCCTCAGGTTCTCGAGTCCCACCGAAGCCCGCAGCATGGCACGAAGCTGCGTAATAAGAATGACAGGATTATCCAGGGCAAAACGAATACCCCGCCAGCCGAGTGCCGGATTCGGTTCGGTTATCGGGAAGTAAGGCAACGCCTTGTCGCCGCCAACGTCGAGTGTCCGCAGTGTCACCGGGTTAGGCGCAAAGGCCTCAAGGACCTGCCGATAGAGTAGCCGTTGTTCTTCCTCGCCCGGAAACTGTTCGCGCAGCATGAACGGTAATTCTGTGCGATACAGGCCGATGCCCTCGGCACCAACACTGAGTGACCGGGATCAGATCCGCCAGTATTCCGGCATTGGCATACAGTGCCACGCGAAACCCATCGGGGTTTCCGCCGGCAGATCTTTGAGGTGTTCCAGCTCGCTTGATAATGCCCGCTCCTCCCGCTCCAGGCGCGAAAATTCCTGGCGTACCGCATCACCCGGATTGACGTAGAGTCTGCCGCGATAGCCATCAATAACGAGCTCTGCCGCCTCGAGCTGGCTGAACGGGACAAGACCCGCTGTACCGACGACCGCCGGTATCCCCATGGCACGGGCCAGGATGGATAAATGCGAGAGACTGGAGCCGTGGCCGGAGATGATGCCTGACGAGACGATCAACCGGCACCCTGCCGAGGTCGATGGGCCCCAGATCCTCACCCACCAGAATTGTTTGTGCCGGGTAGTCCTGCTGTGCATCGGCGGACTGCAGGAGGTGTGCAAGGATACGCCGTCCAATGTCGCGGATATCCCGTGCCCGTTCCCTTAGATAGGCATCATCTATCGCCATGAATTGATCGGCATACTGATCGATCGTGTCACGCAACGCCCCGGGCGCCCAATTGCCCGCGTGGATCCTCTCAACTGTTGCCTCGACCAGCATGTCACTGGAAGCAATCATGGCCAGCGCTTCGAACAGCGCCCGATCCTCCGGCAGCAATGTGCCAGCCGAAGTCTGTCTGCAGGCGGCGCAATTCATTGGCAACATTATTTACTGCAGCACGGAACGCTGCTTCCTCTGCGTGCAGATCCTGCGGAACCCGATCAGGAACGCTTTCCAGCTCCGCCGGTGAATAGGCAACTACACCGATGCCCAAAGCGACGCCTGGCGCACCTGCGATTGCATCCACGTAATTATCATTGCGACGCGTGGTCAGACGCGAACAGCTCAACAGCGCCACTTGCCCGCGCAAGAGTTATCACGCCGGCCAGTTGCGCTGCCAGAGTAACGAGAAAGGCAACATCTGTATCCCGGTATCTGCGTACCTCGGCCTGTTGAACCACAATGACGCCCAGCGTCTTACCACGGTGAATGACCGGCACACCGAGAAAGCCGTGGTAGGGTTCTTCGCCAGCATTGCGGTATCAACTTGAATCGGGGATGTCGGGCGGCATCACGCACATTGACGGGTGCGGAACTTGTTGCCACCAGCCCCACAAGACCTTGCTCAGAATCCAGACACACCTTTCCTATCACTGCCGGGTTCAGGCCCTCTGTGGCCGATAGCACAAGTGTTCGTGTGGCTGGTCGGTAAGATATATGGAACACACGTCCGTGTGCATCGCTTCCCTGACACTTTTTACGATGATACTTGATGCCTCGGAAAGATCAGGCGCAGCGCTGACTTCCTGAACAATCCGTTGCAAGGAAACGAGCTTCCGGATGCTCGGCTTTTTTCGGGGTATGTATGCAGACACCTGTTTCAAGTCCTCCAATCCAAATCTTTCCGCGCATTCCAGATTAGTTGATAGTCGGCGACCCGAACAGCCAGATCAACCAGGAATTACTGCCAGAACTCCGGGAGGGAACAATCTGCCGCAAACGCGCCTTATGCAGCCCGCACAAACACGAGACTGACTGATGTTATACACCCACCCAGGAATACCCGTCATTACCGTAGGCGCGATATCGCGACCAAACAGTCGTTCTTACACTGCTTGTTCAATTCCGGTATAAACACGCCATGCATGAATCAATTGAATTGCAGATGAGCCTGCTGCTGGCCGTTGCCCTGGCCGGCCACCTGATATCAAGCCTGGTACGCCAACCCGCTGTGGTTGGACAGATTCTGGCCGGTTTAATCGTTGGCCCGAGTGTCTTTGGCTGGATCACCTACACCACTTTTGTCGCCAATATCGCCCACCTGGGCGCCATTGTTCTTCTGTTCGTTGTGGGCCTGGAATTCCGTGCCCGGGAGCTGGCGGCGGTTCGCCCCTTTCTCATTGCGGTGGCGGGTGTCGTCGTGCCCTGGCTCGCGGGATTATCTGCTGGCCCGCTGGTTCGACTTCGAGACCAGCAGCGCTATGCTGATCGGTGTCGCCCTGAGTGCCACCAGCATTGCGATTACTGCCGATACACTGCGCGAACTGGGCCGGCTACAGTCGCCAGAAGCCAGGCTGATTATCGGCGCAGCGGTGATTGACGACGTGCTGGCCTTGCTCGCCCTGTCATTGGTAGACCAGGCTCGGCAGCGGTGTTCTCGAACCCACTATGATTATCCTGTTGGCGGTTAAAGCCGTTGCTTTCATCGCTGTCGGTGCGTGGCTTGGCCAGCGATTGCTCAGGCAATTATGCGAGAAAATAGATGCTTCGCCGCTGTCAGCCCGGTCACCGGAGTTCGTATTCGTGCTCGGACTGCTGACGGCGTTTGTCTATGCGCTGGTTGCAGAACACCTGGGACTCTCGGCGATTGTCGGCGCGTTCGTGGCGGGCGTGGTATTCGAGGGCATTCGCGTCAACAAAAGCCGGTCGGTACATATTGGCGCCGAGTATGTTCGTGCTGCCTTTGGGGCGGTATTCTTTGTTTCCCTTGGCGTACTGGCAGATCTGCGCACACTGAACACCGACACACTGATTTTTGCAGCTGCGCTTACACTTGTCGCCTTTTTTTCCAAATTCATCGGCTGCGGATTGACCGCCCGCATGACCGGTGTCAGATCAAAAGACAGTATGATCATCGGCATCGGCATGGCGCCACGTGGTGAAGTCGCAATGGTTATCGCCCTGCTGGCCCTGAATCAGGGCATGATTCAGCAACCCACCTACGTCGCTCTGGTACTGATGAGCCTGTTCACCACCCTGCTGGTCCCGTTACTGCTACGTAACTGGCTATATCGCAGTCAATAAAGAAGTCAGGATTCATGCGGACCGAGCATTCACTTTGGCTCGGGGAGGCAAAACGACAAATGGCTTTTTTGGATAGCGCAAAATTGATGGCTGGCGATTAACAGCGCGTATTGATTACGCCCTGATGATTTCTTTCGGTGTAACAATGAGCAACATGCGCTTCGATAAAAAAGCCGCCCCAAAAACCGCCTTAAAACAGAAGGGTCTGTAAAAAGCCTACACCCGAAATTCACCGCCAGCCGTCTACATCCGTAGACTTTTATCATATGCTCATTTTAATAGGAGAAACCCCCGTTCCTGCTGGTAAACCCGTGCCTGTAGCGGAGGATTTCTCACGGCTTCGTTGGCAAATAGCCGCAGAATAATTCAATACCGATGAACAAAAACAGACCGCCTCGGAGTCCGCGCGTCCGACCCCTACCGGGAACTGTTCGAGCGTTCCGCCGACGCCATCCTGATCATCGACGGCGACACCTTCGTCGACTGCAACGAGGCGACGGTGCGGATGCTGCGCTATCGCGACAGGGCGGAGCTGCTGCAGACCCACCCTTCGGAGCTGTCGCCGCGAATTCCAGCCGGACGGACGGCGCTCGTTCGAGAAGGCGAACGAGATGATCGCCATCGCCTTCGAGAAGGGCAGCCACCGCTTCGAGTGGGACCACCGGCGCGCCGACGGCGAGGTCTTCCCCGTCGAGGTCCTGCTGACTGCGGTTCCCCAGGGCGACCAGTCGATCCTGCACGTGGTCTGGCGCGACATCACCGAGCGCAAGCGGCTGGAAGAGGAGCTGCGCCACGCCCAGAAGATGGAGGCGGTGGGCAAGCTGGCCGGCGGCATCGCCCACGACTTCAACAACCTGCTGGTGGCGATCATCGGCTACGCCGAGCCTGCTCGGCACCGAGCTCGACGACCAGCCCGAGTTGCAGCAGACAGGCGATGGAGATCCACCGCGGCCGCGGACGGGCCGCCACCCTGACCGCCCAGTTGCTGGCCTTCAGCCGCAAGCAGGACCTGAGCCCGGAGGTCATCGACCTGAACGCGGTCCTCGCCGGCCTGGAGCAGCATGCTCCAGCGCCTGATCGGCGAGGACATCGAGATCGATCTTCGAGAGCGCCGGACGCGCCCGTGCTTCGGTCAAGGCGGACCCGGCCAGATCGAGCAGGTCGTGCTGAACATCGTGGCCAACGCCCGCGACGCCATGCCCGACGGCGGGACGCTGACCATCAGATCGCGCGCAGCCGCACGGCATCCGGGCGTGGTCCTGCCTCGCAGGCGCTACGTCTCGCCGATTCACGGACACCGGCGTCGGGCATGGACGAGCGAGACGATCGACCCGCGCCTTCGATCCCTTCTTCACGACCAAGGAGCTGGGGCGGGGCACGGGCCTGGGCCTGGCCAGCGTCTACGGAATCGTGAAGCAGAGCGGCGGCGACGTGCGGATCGAGAGCCGTGTCGGCGAGGGAACCGTCGTCGAAGTGCTGCTGCCCTGCACCGGCGAGCCGCTCCCCGAGAGCGCGCCGCCGGAGAGCCACGCCGTCCCCCAACGGCGGGGCGAGGAGACGATCCTGGTCGCCGAGGACGAGCCGATCGTCGCCGGGCTGGTCCGGGGGGTCCTGTCGCAGGAGGGTTACACGGTGGTGGTGGCCCGCAACGGCGTCGAGGCGCTGGAGTTGGCCGGCGAGAAGGGGAGCCGTTTCGACCTGGTGCTGACCGACGTGATCATGCCGTCGATGAGCGGTCCGGAGCTGGTCAAGCGGCTGCACGAGCGGCAGCCCGGGCTTCCCGTGCTGTTCATGTCCGGCTACACCGAGGACATCCTCGCCGAGCACGACTTCCGCATCGAGGAGATCGACCTGTTGCGCAAGCCGTTCTCCCGGGAGCAGCTTCTGACCCGGGTGAGGCGGTTTCTGCAAGAGCGGGTAGACTGAACGGACTGGAGGTGACGTGAATGGAGTTCGTGCTCAAGCTTCACGGGGGGTTCCGCTGGCTGATCGTGCTGGTCGCCGCGGTTGCCATCGTCCGCTACGGTCTGGGCTGGCTGCGCAAGTCCGAGTTCAAGGGGATGGACCGCGGCCTGATGGCCGCCTTCAGCGGCCTGCTCGACCTGAATGCGGTGTTCGGTCTGATCCTGCTCTTCGGCCTGGGCGGCGGAATGCTGCGCCAGCGGATGGAGCACCTGGCGACGATGCTCCTCGCCCTTGTCGCGGCTCACCTCTCGGTGATCTGGAAGCGCTCCGATGACGCGCAGGCCAGGTTCCGCAACAACCTGGTCGTCATCGTCGTCGCTCTGGCGCTGATCGTGATCGGCGTGGTGCGCTTGCGGGGTGGCTGGGTCTTCTAGCTCTTCTCGACCAGGTGCCGCAACTCCTCCGGAATGTCCCAACCGTCCGGCGAGTCGTGGACCTTCCAGCGCTTGTGAGGCCAGAGCCACTGCTCCGGGAACTCTCGGATCCAGTTCTCGACGATGCGGTTGATCCGTTCGGTGTTGTGCCGCACGTTGGCCTCGGCGTCGTCGTAGGGTAACTCCAGCTCGAACTCCTCCAGCCGCCCGCCGTGGTAGCGGGACATGTCCTTGCGGTACATCACGCCGGCGAGGATCGTTGCCCCGGTCGCGAGGGCGAACCGGACCGGCGCGTCGGTCGTCGCGGCAAGCTGGTCGAAGAAGCGGCAGACGATCGCGTGGCGCGGCCTGAGGTGCTGGTCGACGACGATGGCGACGATCTTGTTCTCGGCCAGGTGCTGCCGGACGAGGTTCCTCGCCTTCCTCGTGGGGAGCAGCTTGACTCCCGTGGAAGCGCGGACCGTGACGATGAAATCCTCCGCTGCCTTCGAGCCCATCTTCTTGGCGACGACGGCCACGGGCAGCCCCTCGACGCTCAGCGCGCAGCCGGCCAGGTCGACGTTGTCGATATGCGAGGCGACGAGAATGACGCCCTTCCCCTTCGCCAACGCCGCGTGCATCAGCTCCATGTTCTGCCAGTCGATGAGGGTGTTGCTCAGTTCGGGGGTCAGGTCGGGAATGCGCAGCACCTCCATGATGTACATGCCCTGGCACTGGAACGAGCGGCGAACCAGCCGGCGGCACTGGCCGGGGGTGAGGTCGCGGCCCACCGAGCGCCGGACGTTGGAGAGCGACGTGCTCTTGCGGACGGGGAGCAGGTAGTACCAGACCAGGCCCAGCAGGCGACCCAGGAACAGCGCGAGGCCCAGGGGAAGCAGGCGGACCAGGCGGCTGACGAAGATGATGATGGCTTACCTCCCCGGAGCAGCGGGCCACGCCTGAATTCTAGCTCAAGCGGGGCCCCGAACTAGACCGTTCCTCCGCATCCGCGTATGCTGTTTGGCATGGCGCGGCCGCCTGGGGCTCGGGAGACTCACGATGTTCACTTCACCAGGCCAGGATCTTCTTCATTACCAGCTTGTCGAGAAGATCGGCGAGGGCGGGATGGGTGTGGTCTGGAAGGCGCTGCGACACCCGGCTCGGCCGTGAGGTGGCATCAAGCTCCTGGCGGCCGAACTGGAGGGCGAACCCCGAGAAGGTCACAGCGCCTGGAGCGCGAGGCCCGGGCCGTCGCCGCGCTGAACCACCCCAACATCGTCACGATCCACTCCATCGAGGAGGTCGAGGGACGCCGCTTCCTGGTCATGGAACTTGCCGCGGGCGAGACGCTGGATCGGGTCCTGCCGGAGGACGGTCTGCCGCTGTCCCGCTTCTTCGAACTGGCCGTCGCCATGGCCGACGCCGTCGAGCGCCGCGCACGAGCGCGGGGTGGCCCACCGCGACCTCAAGCCCGGGAACATCATGGTCGATGACGACGACCGGCTGAAGGTCCTCGACTTCGGACTGGCCAAGTCGCCCGAGGCGCCGATCGCCGTCCGCACCCGGAGACGATTCCACCGACTCGATCTCCACCGAGGGCCGGCTCCAGGGCACGATCTCCTACATGTCGCCGGAGCAGGTCAAGGGGCAGGCGGTCGACCATCGCTCCGATCTGTTCTCGCTCGGCGTGATCCTGTACGAGATGGCGACGGGCTGCCGTCCGTTCCTGGGCGACTCCGCGGCCGAGCTTCTCGCCTCGATCCTGCGCGACGATCCGCGTCCCGGTGACCGAGCTGCGGCCGGAGCTGCCGCGCCAGCTGGAACGGATCATCGCGCACGCCCTGGAGAAGGACCCGGAGCGCCGGTTCCGCACGGCGCTCGACCTGCGCGACGAGCTGGAACAGCTGAGGGAAGAGCTCGAGCGCGGCGAGACCGTCCCGTCCTCCACGATCCGGTCCCTCGCCGTGCTGCCTCTCGACGACCTCTCCGGCGATCCCGAGCAGGCCTGGTTCGCCGACGGCATGACCGACGCGCTGATCAACAGCCTGGCCCGCATCGGCGCCCTGAAGGTCATCTCCCGCACCTCGGTGATGCAGTACAAGAAGGCGCAGGAAGCCGCTGCCGCAGATCGCGCGCGAGCTGGGAGTCGATGCGGTGGTCGAGGGCTCGGTGCTGCGGGCCGGCAAGCGGGTGCGGATCACCGCGCAGCTGATCGACGCCATGCGGGACCGGCTGCTGTGGGCCGAGAGCTACGAGCACGACCTGGACGACGTGCTGGCGCTGCAGAGCCGGGTCGCCCGGGCCATCGCCGGCAGGATCGAGCTCGAGCTGACCCCGCAGGAACGGGTGCAGCCTGGAGCAGACCGCCCCGGTGAATCCCGCGGTCCACGAGGCCTGCCTGAAGGGGCGTCACTTCTGGTACAAGCGCACGACGGAGAGCGTGCGCAAGGGCCTGGAGTGCTTCGAGGAGGCGGTCAGCCTCGATCCGTCGTACGCCCCGGCCCACGCCGGGATCGCCGACTCGTACATCGTCGACGGCGGCCGCTACCTCGGGGTCTCTCCCGACGTGGCCTACGCCCGGGCGCGGGACGGCGGCGCTGCAGGCGGTGGAGCTGGACGACGAGCCTGGCCGAGGCGCACACGTCGCTGGCCGCCGTGATGACCGACTACGACTGGGACTGGGAAGGCGCGGACCGCGAGTACCGCAGGGCGATCGAGCTCAACCCGAACTACGTCACCGCGCACAGCTGGTACGCCGAGCAGCTCAGCCGGATGGGGCGGCACGACGAGGCGGTCGCCGAGGCCCGGCGGGCCCGCGAACTGGACCCGCTGTCGCTGGTCAGCAGCATGATCGTGTCCTGGATCCTCTACTTCGCCCGGCGCTACGACGAGGCGATCGAGTGGGCGCCGCAGCACCCTGGAACTCGATCCCGACTACGCCACGGCCCACCGCATCCTCGGCTGGGCCTACGAGGAGACCGGTCGATACGACGAGGCGATCGTGGCCCACCAGCGGGCCAGCGACCTGACCGAGCGGCAGCCGAACTTCGCGGGCCAGCTCGGACGCGCCTACG
Organism: uncultured Gammaproteobacteria bacterium; assembly: GCA_963840725.1. GTDB lineage: Bacteria > Pseudomonadota > Gammaproteobacteria > Pseudomonadales > Halieaceae > CAVWDU01. Next base: position 45,540 of record CAWIZY010000015.1, read on the forward strand.
CGCTGGCGGGACCGGACCCGGCGAGGCCCGGGAGGTGCTGGACGGAGCTGCTCGAACTGTCGAAGACGGGTCTACGTCTCGTCCCTGGACATCGCCATCATCCACACGGCCCTGGGCGAGACGGACCGCGCCCTCGACTGGCTCGAACGCGCCCACGAGGAGCGCGCCGACCACCTGCCCTACATCAAGGTCAACCCGCAGGCTCGACTCGCTGCGCGACGAGCCGCGCTTCCAGACGCGTGCTGAAGGCGATGCAACTGGACTGAGCGTCCACCCCACGGAGTAGCGAATGTCGGGTTTGATCTGGGCCGGAGCCGTAGCGGCGATCGTGCTCCTCGTGCTTTGGAGCCGGTTCGCGCCGTCCCTCGGCAGCCTTGTCCACAGGGCGGCGAAGAGCGGCGACCTGAGCCCGGTGCTCGCCGCGCTGCTCAAGAAGAGCCCGGCGGCTCAGCCCACCGCGTTCAACCAGGCGATCCGCCTGCTGTGGGACATGGACGAACGCGCCCTGGCGATGGAGCTGGTCAAGGAGCTGGCCGAGCGCTACGGCGACGCGAAGATCGCCCAGTACTGGTTGAAGCAGGCCCTCACCATCGAGCCGGCGATCGCCGGCAAGGTGCTGACCCGGGCGTTCGTCACCGAGCACTACCAACCGGAGGTGGCCGCCCAGTGCGGCCCGGTGGGGTGAAGCAAGTAGCTCGGCCGCCGGTCGGCGGTCAAGGACGGGGTGGAAACGGCTATCGGTCGACCAGATCGAGCGAGGAGTCGATGTCCATCCGAGCGAGCGCCCTACCCTTCGAAACGCGACGAATCCAGTAGAGTTCTCGCATAGTTCCCGCTTCGCGGTTGATGTAGACTGATCGAGCGAAGCAACAGAGAGGAATCACCGCAAGTGGCGAGGGCGGCGAATGACCCGAGCTCGGGTGTATCCCGTGGGCCGAGACGTTTCTCGGGGCGTATCGCCCGTCTCCTCCCCTTCCTGGGCTGGTTCCAGGGCTACTCGCTCACCGGCCTGAGGGCCGACTTCGTTTCCGGGCCTGACCGTTGCGCTGGTCCTGATCCCGCAGTCCATGGCCTACGCCCAGCTGGCCGACCTGCCGGCGTTCTACGGACTCTACGCCGCGTTCCTTCCGCCGCTCGTGGCGGCCCTCTTCGGCTCGAGCCACCAACTGGCGACGGGCCCGGTGGCCGTCGTCTCGTTGATGACCTCCACCGCCCTGGCGCCCCTGGCCACGGCCGGCAGCGAGGCGTTCATCGCCTACGCCATTCTCCTCTCCCTGCTGGTCGGCCTGTTCCAGTTCCTGCTCGGCGTTCTCCGGCTGGGCATGGTGGTCAACTTCCTCTCGCACCCGGTCGTCAACGGCTTCACCAACGCGGCCGCCATCATCATCGCCACCTCGCAGCTTCCCAAGCTGTTCGGCGTGGACGTGGACAAGGCCGAGCATCACTACGAGACGGTCTACCGCACGATCCGTGGCCGCGTGGCAGCACACCCACTGGCCGACCCTGGCGCTGGGCGCGCTGGCGTTCCTGATCATGATCGTGCTGCGGAAGCTCAATCCGCGGATTCCCAACGTGCTGATCGCCGTGCTGGTGACGACGTTGATCGCCTGGCTCACGGGCTTCGAGACGGAACGAGACGGTGGCGCTGGCACAGATCGAGTCGCCGCAGGTTCACGACGTCGTCGACGGACTACAACGAGACGCTGGAGGAGATCGGCCGCCACCATGGAGCAGAAGATCGCCGTGGCCGGGCAGGTCTCGCGACGGCGGCGCAGGCTCACGGCGCCCACTCCCTGGAGGCGATCGACCTGCATGCCGAGGAGAGCCGGCTGGAGGTCCGAGCCGAGCGGCTGAAGCACAAGGCCGGGTGCTCTGCGCGCGGATCTCCGCGATTTCCGCTTCGCCGGCGTGCGCGGCCCGGACGGCGCCAGCCGGTTCTTCCTGCGCGGCAGCGAGCCTGCCGCAGGGAGAGCGACTGGGGCCGCACTGGCGGATCAAGGTGGGCAACCGCGCCGTCGACCCGGACGCGCTGACCCTGATGGGCGGCGGCGCGGTGGTCGGGACGATCCCGCGCGGCCTGCCTCGCATCTCCGCCCCGCGGATCGACTTCTCGCATCGCTGGCCAATCTGCTCACCATGGCCGCGATCATCTCGCTGCTCGGGTTCATGGAGGCGATCTCCATCGCCAAGGCGATGGCCGCCCGGACGGGTCAGCGCCTGGATCCGAACCAGGAGCTGATCGGGCAGGGGCTGGCCAACATCGTGGGCTCGTTCTCCCAGAGCTACCCCGTCTCGGGGTCGTTCTCCCGCTCGGCGGTGAACTTCCAGGCCGGCGCCGTGACCGGCCTGTCCAGCGTCTTCAGCTCCCTGGTGGTCCTCGTCACGCTGCTGTTCTTCACGCCGCTGCTGTACCACCTGCCGCAGTCGGTGCTGGCGGCGATCATCATGATGGCGGTCATCGGCCTGCTCAACGTCAGCGGGTTCGTTCACGCCTGGAAGGCGCAGAAGTACGACGGCATGATCTCCGTGATCAGCTTCGTGGCGACCCTGGGCTTCGCGCCGCACCTCGACAAGGGGATCATGCTCGGCGTGGTGCTGTCGCTGGCGCTCTACCTCTACCGCAACATGAAGCCCCAGATGGCGCTGCTGTCCAAGACCCCGCGCGGCGACTACCGCGACGCCGAGCGCTGGAAGCTGGACACCTGCCGTCACGTCGCGGTGCTGCGTTTCAACGGCTCGCTGTTCTTCGCCAACGTGAACTACCTGGAGGACGTGGTGCTGGACACCGTGGCGTCGATGCCGGAGCTGAGGCACGTGCTCATCGTGGGCAACGGCATGAACGAGCTCGACGCCTCCGGCGAGGTGCTGCTGTCGCAGCTGGTGAGCCGGCTGCGCGAGCGGGAGCTGGACATCTCGTTCAGCGGGCTGAACGACCACGTGCTGGACGTGATGAAGCGGACGCATCTGCTACGAGAAGATCGGAGAGGATCATTTCTTCTACAGCGTGGCGCACGCGGTCCAGGAGATCCACGACGGCGTCTGTCTCGGGTCCCGGACCACGTGTGTCCGCTGCTGCACCCGAAGTTCAAGGGCTACGAGGTCGAGCCGGCGACCCGCCGCGAGCTGGAGGAGGAATGGGGGCGGATCGAGAAGGACGACTGACGGCGCGGCAGCCGGCGAACGCGGGAGCGCGGCCGACGAGCCGGCGCACGATCGGCGAAGGGAGGACTCGAGTGGCTGTCATCACGATATTCAGCGGCTCCTTCTGCGGCGGTGACGAGGTCGCGGAGGGCGTCGCGGCGCGTCTGGGCTACGAGCGCGTCGGCGACGAGCTGCTCGACGTCGCCGCGGACCGCTTCGGCGTATCCAGGGAGCGGCTCGCCCGCACGATGGAGGGCCCGCCGCCGTTCCTGAGCAAGCTGACCCACGAACGGGAGAAGAACCTGGCCTACCTGCGTGCCGCCATGGCCGACGTGGTCAGGCGGGACAACGTGGTGTATCACGGGTTCGCCGGGCATCTCGTGCCGCGCGACATCTCCCATGTTCTGCGGGTCTGTGTCATCGCCAACCTCGACCACCGGGTCGCCGTGGCCGACGAAGCAGGCAGGCCTTCGGAGAAGCAGGCCGTCAAGACGATTCACAAGGACGACGGCCAGCGCCTGCGCTGGACGCAGGGACCTGCACGGTCGCGATCCGTACGACGAAAGCCTGTACGACCTGGTGCTGGCCATGCAGTCCACGACCGTGGAGTCCGCGGTGCGAGAGCATCTGCGAGATCGCACAGGGCGACGAACTGCGGACCACGTCCGGAATCCCGGCAGCGCGGCGGAGGACTTCGTCCTGGCCGCGCAGGTCGAGATCGCGCTCGCGCCCATGGGGTACGACATCGACGTCACCTGCTCGCGAAGGCGACGTGACCATCGCCCTGAACCGCTACGTCTCGAGACTCGACGCGGTGAAGCGGCAGGTGGAGAGCAATATTGGTTCTGCCCGTGTACACTTCGACCGATTACGTATTGCTGGGCCGGGACGCTGGGCTGCTGATCCAGAGAATTGTGCTTCCACCCGGCACATCCGGTGGACATGGATTGATGGCCGGCGGCCAAATTCCCCTGGATGGCCAGAGAATCGAACCGCTGATAGCCAGGATCAAACGCCGTTATCTGGTAGAGATGGAGGAGACGGGCGCGGGGGGCCCCTTGTTACAGCCTAAAGGAGGGTTACCGTGTCCAGAATAGGTCGCACTGTGCATTCCCAATAACGGACAGAAACGGTTGTTTTGACGCTAGTCCTGTTGCTGTTGACCCCCGCTACCGTGGCTCTTGGCAGCGTCGAGGTAGACGACAAAGTGATGTTGGCCCTCATCGGCCAAGTAGTCAACACTCAGGGCGTGGCCGTGGACGAGGCCGAGATGCAGCACCCAAGGAATTGTCAGGTCACGACTACTACATCCACGTCGCCATCATCACTGATCCCCTGCGCAAAGCTCTGGATACCTTCTGTGGTAAAGACCTGGCGAGCGGTGCCGATGCGAGGTGTGCCCAGAACCAACGTGCTCGCCGGTTTATCCCGCACATACTCCTTGACGCTCGCACTCACCGACCCAAAGAGGAGTTGAGTACTGGCGTTCATGCCGCGCTTGCGAGCTCGGGCCTGGGCCATGCGCAACAGCGACCGTCCCAGGCGCGCCATTTCGCCTCTTAACGGCTCCTCCAGAGCTTCGTCCACCGGACCGATTGTGCTGAGATCGACCGCATACAGAAAGATGAGCTCTACTCCGCGCTCCTGCGCGATATCGATCGCCTTCTCCTGAGTGCGTCGGCACGCTTCCCCGCCCCTGGTGGCGCACAGAACTGGTCCCATCAGCTACTCTCCCTCGCAGCCCCATCTACCGGTAGCCGCCGTGTTGAGGCGCAGAGCAGGTCGAGAGCCTCCAGCCGTCTGTCGACCTCGGTCCTCAGATCGTGATACACCTCATCCGAGATCATTCCTTGATGTTGAGCATCCAAGATGGCGCCCTGTTCGCTTAGCAGGGCCTCCCGTTGCGCCTGGAGAATAGACTCGCGTTCCAGTTCGGCGTGTTCGAAAAAAAGTTCGCCGACCTGCGATGCAAGTCGATCCTGATCCTGCAGATAGTCGTCGCGCAGCGCAGCCCAGATCTCATCGACCAGGATGCCGTCCCGGTGCAGTTCTTCCAGCCGTCGAACAGCGCTGCGTGTCGCGAGCAACTTGGCCAGGAACCTCTCGCGCTGGTAGACATGGTCAGGTCGACGGGTCAACCCAAGACGGGCGAGAAGCCTCTGGATGGTGGTGCCCTGCACCATCAGGGTAAAGAGCAGTACACCGAAGGTCATCGATAGAAGTGTGCTGCGATGGGCGAGCGTCGCAGGGAGGCTGAGGGCAAGCGCCAGACTGATGGCACCGCGTAGGCCGCCCCAGAAAAAGACGTGCCGCCAATCTGGATGCATCGGCGACCGGCCCTTGACCAGGCCGACCAACCATGTCAGGCCATAGACAGCCAGAGCGCGGCTGACCAGCACGGCAAGGACAGCCGCAGCGATGGGACCCAAATCGGCCCAGAGTTCGGCCAGGTCGACCTGCAGACCGATGAGCAAAAAGAGCAACGAGTTGGCCAGAAAGGCAAGGTATTCCCACAGGGTATTGATCATGTTCTTGGTAGTCGGTGAGATTCGGGATGCACCGAGGTTGCCGGCAAGCAGCCCGGCAATGACTACGGCGAGCACACCGCTAACGTGCAGTCTCTCCGCTAGCAGGTAGGCCCCATAGGCGAGCAGCGTAGTCAGCGTCGCTGCGATGAGGCGATCATCGACCCGGGCGATCAATTGAGCGCTCAGCCAACCGAGGGCGAGGCCCACCGCCATGCCGCCAAGAGCAATCTGGAAAAAGTCGAACAGGCCGTCGATAGGGTTGAACATATTGGTGAGAGCGACCCCGAGGGCGATGCGAAAGATGACGATGGCTGTGCCATCGTTAAAGAGGCTCTCACCCTCAACGGCCGTCGCCAGCTCGCGTGGCACTCCTAACTCGCGAAAGAGGGCGACAACGGCAACCGGGTCGGTAGCTGCTATCAGGGCGCCAAAGACGACTGCGGTGGCGAACGGCAGGCCAGTCCCCAACACTACCACGCCTCCCACCAGGAGCGAGGAGATGAGGACACCAGGCACCGCCAGGAGGACGATCGACGAGAGGTTCTCCCTCAGCAATCGCAGTTCAAGGTGAAACGCCGCCTCAAAGACGAGTGGGGGGACAAAGAGAGCGAGGATCAACTCCGGCGTCACTTCAATGTCGAGCGGCTGGCGGACCGTGATGGCGAGCCCGACCAGGACCAGGGCGACTGTGTAGGGTAGGCGGATGCGGCGCACACCGATGGCTACCAGCGTCGCCACCAGGACGAGTAGAACGATCAGCGATTCGGTCTCCAAGAATTGCTCTTCCATGGGTCCTCGATGGATGATGTTAGCTAAAGCAGATCGGTCTGGCGAGTCCTGCAGCATCCATTACATCTGGTGCTAACTCTGAAGAACTCTTCTATCCCGAGTGCTATTGATCCGGTGTCGTATTCACTGATTTACGGCGGCTGCGCGATGCAATGAGGGATACCGATGCATGGATTCTACCCGATTATTCCAGATTAGACCAATGCCGTAAGGGACAGAGAATGTGTGTGATGAAGAAACAACGTCCAACAATGTGAACCACTCAACGCAATTCTGGAATCATGATAACCGTCCCTTTCCCGTTCAGGTGGTCATCCCTTCATCCTCTTATCTATATCTATCTACCTACATGCCTGGACCTGGGTGCGGTGTAAACGGGGGCATAGTTCGGCACGCAAGCAACTGGCTTTGTTGGCTTACGTGCACCGTCTCATTCCGATCAGTTACCCGGTCTCGGTTTGTGGCGATAGTGAGTTTGGTGCCGTTGATGTGCTGCGGCAACTCGATAAATGGAAATGGGACTACGTACTGCGACAAAAGGCGAGCCATTTGGTCCAATTGGCAGGAAAGGATTGGCAAAGCTATGGTAGCCTGATCGAAAAAGCAGGCCAAAGTTTCTGGTTGGGACCGGCACTCTTGACCATGAAACACGCCTACCGGACCAACCTGCTGGCCCATTGGAAGCCAGGGGAAAAGGAACCCTGGCTTCTGGCCACCAACTTGCCGTCTTTGAAAGCAGCATTGTCCGTGTACCGCCGCCGTATGTGGATTGAAGAGATGTTTGGTGATTTCAAAAAACATGGTTTTGACCTGGAGAGCACGCACCTGGGTCACTTTTTGCGCCTGTCCCGTCTGACCTTGGCTGTCGCCTTGCTCTATGTCTGGCTGGTTTCGCTTGGTTCACAAGTGATCAAGAATGGCCAGAGACATTTGGTTGATCGTCGCGGGCGCAAAGACCTGAGTGTATTTCGGATTGGCTGCAACATAGTGAGTCGGTGCCTGACAAATGGGCTCTCGTTTTCAGTTCGGTTCGTTCCATATTTCTGAGCACAAACTGTATGGTAGCTAGTATCTATATCAGCCTTGGCAGGCACAAGCAACACGGGAACCCTGGCGCCCCGGGACACGCGGTCGGCTACGCTGCCCATCAACCAGCGGCCAATCCCAGACCGCCCACGGGTGCACATCACGATCAGGTCGATCTGGTTGTCCTCGGCATAGCGCGTGATTAGGATGTGCGGATACCCCTCTTCTATTACTAGTTGCACAGGGACATCCTGCTCTTGCACTCTGGCGATGACATGTTCCAGATACCTGTGAGTCAAGGACCTGGCCTTCTTTCGGGCTTCCTTGACTGCAGGGCTCCACATCCCTGGTGGCTCTTCAACTGGTGGGAATACCTTCAGCAGAACCAACTCTGCCTCGAAACGTTCGACCAGCGTCACCGCGTGCGGTAGCGCTTGCTCAGCGAGGGCTGAACCGTCCAATGGGACCAAGATTCGTTGGTACATGATATCTTTTCCTCATGGAATCAAGGCTTTTCTCGTTCCCTTGGGAAGCGTTTTCCAGTATCGTCGAGCCGGCCGAGATCAAGGGCCACCACCTCTCCCTGGAAACCAGAGGGTACCGCCCCGAGTTGCCGTGTCCGAGCCGTTCAGATGATCTCGACCACGCGGAACTCGACCGGGCCGTCGGGCGTCTGAACTTCTACCCGATCCCCCTTGCACCGACCCAAGACCGCATTTCCCAGCGGGCTCTGGTCCGATATGAACCCGCGAGAGGGATCCGCTTCGGCGCCTCCGACTATGCGGTAAGTCGCCTCCATCTCGTTGTCCAAGACTGTGACGCGACTACCAAGCTGCGCAACCTGGGCATCAACCGGGTCCACCAATATTACGGCCAAAGCCAGCTGGTTGTTGATATAACGGATTCGCCGCTGTAGGTATTCGAACTCTGAACGGGCTCTTTCATACTCACCCACGTCGTCATCAAGCCCTTCTGACGTCAAATCATGGATCCAATCGACTAGTACAGGCAGCCGAATGCGCTGCAAATACTCGATCTCGTTTTGGAGCCTCCTGACCCCCTCTTGTGTTAGCACGGATGGTTCAGGGAGCTGATCTGCTCTTATCTTCTGCGCCCGTGTTTGGATGTGACCGATTACTGACATATGTTGCCTCGTTTCCAATAAGCCTCATTATAAAGTATTTTACTGATTGATTTCGTATGATTTCTGATCATTGTGATCCAGTTCTATACCCACACGCTTTCAACGGAATGGTCTGTCCCACCAGCCGACGATCCAGGTCCGGACGCGCCTGCCACTTCTGAGCCCTTGTGTGCCGGCAACGCTCTCCATAATACTTGGCCGCGCTGTAAGGGCATTTCGATCGTAAAAGCGTTCAGGATTTGTCGGTTCAGGCTACCAAGCGAGTCTCTGAGGATTGAGCTTCCGTCAGGTGCATATACAAAAAACCTGCTCCGAGCCAATTCGGAGCAGGTTTTTTGCTGTGAGCTACACTCAGCTGCTTAGCTAGCTATGCTTCTTGCCGGTCTTGCCCTTGCCGCCGCTCTTGGACTTGTCTTTCTTGGCCTTCGGCTTGGCTGAGGGCGTGACAGGAGTCTTTTTGTCTGGTTTGGTTGGCATAGTATCCTCCACCTGGTCTGATTCGATTGCACCGATCTGCAATAGTCTATATTCTACTCGTCTTTCTTGTCCCGTCATCCGCCAAAAGTCGGAGATTCTATCCGACCTTGGGACGAATCCTCGACTTCTCTTCGAAGCCAGGCATGGCACTGAGGCGTCACACAGTCGACACTTTGTAGCTCAAGTGACTACCACCACCTCTTTACCGGAACGGCCGGGAGGACCTTGACCTCTGACCGCTCCAAATTGAGGAACACTGTGTCCTCCTCAATGCGGTCGATCGCCGAGATGGGGATAGCAATCTCCCTCTGGTCCCAGAGGTGTCCCTCGCGCATCACCAGGTGGGTGATATGGCCACTGGTCGGCTCGATCACAAACTCGTCCACCCGACCCACCCTCCCATTGGTCGCCCTCACCCGGGCACCTCGACGTATCCCCAGTTCGCCTCTGGCGATCGATTCGTGATGTGCCGTCACCCACCGGGGTATGACATAGGGGTGCGCCAGGTATGGGTCATAGCCGATACACTCTGGGATGTCAGCTTCTACAAACTCAGCGCGAAGGAATTCCCTCATCCCCGATAGCTCACGGCGAGAGCAGGACAGCAGCACCAGCTCATCATCGGTGTCAAGAACGTACCGGATTGGCACCAGTCGCTCCGTGTACTGCTGCTGCCTCTCCTTCACCACCACATTTGTCACCTTCTTCGTTGTCGGGTTGACAATCAACAGCGTTGAGCGGCCGGCTGGGCCATCAGAACATACCACCTGCGCTTGTATGGGAATCTCCATCTTTTGTCACTTCTCCTTTAGTCATCTGTACTGCTTATTCCGTCTCAGTTGATAGGTCAACACTCAGCCGGCAACAACTTGTTCGGACTCGGGGTCTAACCACCACCGATTACCCTCAAAATCATTCAGGAGAATCCTATCGTCGCGCCACTCAGTCGGCCAGAACCTCCGCCCGTCCTGCTCAATCAGAACAGTTGGCTCCAATGAACGAACATCGAACTCGACTATTGAATGGGTCCATTTTGCAGAGCAGGGCTCGTGAGCCAGGGCTAACACCAGGCTGCCCCCATCCGGTGACCAGACGATACCTCCGGCCTGCAGTGCCGCTTCTCCTGGGAGAAGTACCTGTTGTTCGTCCCCCGACAGGAGATCATGCAGTATCAATGTTAGGGTCTCAGGAGTGCGCCGGACCAGCGCCAGGGTCGCACTGTCCGAGGAGATGGCCTGACCAATCCCTTGTGTGCCGGCAACCTCAGTGATCTGACCGGTTTGAAGATCGACCCGCTGCAAGTTCGAGCCGCCAGCAAAGATACCACAGCCATCGGCCATGGTCTGGTGTACATAGTAGAACTGGGACCCTTCCTTGGAGAAAAAGATGGGGACCGGCAACGAGTATCCCATTGCCCAGAGTTCTTTCTCCTCGACCAGAGTCCACGACACCGAGTTGTCCAGCTTTGATACGACAAGTTCTCGGTAATAGTCTCCGCCTCCGCTGGGGAAGATAGCCCTGGCCTCAGCAACCCACTCACCGCCAGTCAGGCTTGCTCGCCAGTTACTGTCGTCGGATTCCTCGGTTGGAATCGGCTCATCAGTCGCTTGCGCGGTGGAAGCGGGCAGGGTGAGTTCCTCGGTTTCTGTCGCTGCGGGGGATGGTGGAACGGGCGTTGGTTCCTCTGTGGCAACGGCCGCTGTGCCAGTAGGTGGCTGAGCCTCTGGAGTGCAGGCCATCAGACCGACTAGGAACAGGAGCACGAGCAAGCGGGCAGGGTTTAAGTTCGATTTCATTAGAGTTCTCACTTGATAGATCTCTTTGGCTCTACAAAGAGCGAAACGCCAGGTCGAGACAATCGGGATAGGGGGGAGCCTCACGGCTCCACCCCTCCCACACCACCGTGCGTACGGGTCCGTACACGGCGGTTCGGTTAGTTTAGCGTCCATACACGACGCCGGGCTCTCGGATACATGCTCCGCCGCCAATGGTTCGGCCCTTCCTCGGTAGCCATCGGGGCTTCACCCCTACTCTCTTCCGGGAAGGCCAGCTCAGCTGGTATTTTCTGCCGCTTTCCATTCACGAGAAGCACATTCCTACTCACCACTCCAACCGTTCGGGCCTTCGATCAGCTCTCGCTCATCTACTATGCCCTCTGCTGACTCCTGCATCCTGATCAGGGTTCCTTTCGGTCCCCTCAGTCCCGTCTTCGAGACAGAATGCAGGTCTCCCGGGGTAAGCCCGACCGCTTTCACCGCACACCTGCTGGATTTACAGCCGTGACCCTTGGTGGATATGGATTTCGCTGTCTCTGGCCAGCTCATCCGATCACGCTCTGCCTCCTATCCAGTTTCTGTTCGTCAGGTCGCAGTTTTGCTCCACGCTCTGCGAAGCGTTCAGACCCCACCTCGCGGTGACGCCCTTGCGCTTCGCTAGCACTTCACCTCCACCAGGTTGTGCAGGGGACTTTCACCCCCAAGCTGTCGAACATGCCCGGCACACCAGAAGGGCAGCGCCTCTGGAGAGGCGCTGCCCCGTTTTCTCAACGACAGGCTAGCTTACAATTGGCAGGGTGCCGATGGGCACGCTCTCGAGCAGATAGGCGCCGCTCATCCAGCCGATCGTGCCGTCGACGAGCCGGACCTTGGCCCAGGTTGCGGCGGCATTGCGGCCGAGGAGCGAGACTACCGTGCCGCGAGGCATCGCGGTGAGGACGCCATAGGTGGTGCCAGGGCCGGTGCGTACGTTCAGGTACGAGGCGTTGACCACGGTGCCCGCAGGCTCGGAAGTGTTGGGGGTGGTGGACCCTCCCGTATTCGGAACTGTCCCCTGCCATACCGGCAGATTGTTGACCGGAACACTTGTCCAGAGATAGCCCGGCAAGCCACTGACCCACGCTGTGCCATTATCCCAGTTGATCATGACCCAGGTTCCCACAGCACTGCGATACCCAGCCAGTGACACATTCTGGTTGCGAACCAGTTGGGTGATGATCCCATACTGGAGACCGGGCCCGTGGCGCACGTTCAGAAACTGACTCTGCACGGTGCCGGTGCCCTGCCCGGAAGGCGGTGGGGGCTGCGGAACAGACTGAACCTGGGTCCAGGTCAGTTGTGCCTGCGCACCGCCCGAATTCTCATAATACTCCACTTGCACATGCGCCGTCCCGGTGGGCAGATCGATCTCCCCGCTTTGGGCCGCGGGAGTGTGATCGTGCCAGGCCGAGATAAGCTGCTGGTTATTCACCCATACACGCATCCCATCATCGGAGGTAGCCGTAAAACGGTACCGACCGCCGGTCAGGTAGAGAGAGCGGTTCCAGCGAACGGAAAAGCCGTCGGCAACGACGATCCCGGGAGCGGGGGAGCCGGTTCCCCAGTTGAAGTTCAGTTGAGCATCATCGCGGACCAGAATCGGAGAACCGCTCAGGGTCTTGTTGTTAAAGTACTCGCCGCGCCAGTTGGTGACGGTGACGGTTCCCCCGGTCTTGGTCCATCCCAGGTTAGCGAGGGCTCCGCCGACATTCTCATAGTACTCCATCTTGATGGGGATCAGCCCACCCGGCAGGTCAATCGCGGCCGAGTAGGTACCGGCATAGCTGTCGTGCCATTGGTCTACCAGCAGTTGCCCGTTCACCCACAGGCGCACGCCGTCGTCCGCGGTGACAGCGAAGCGATAGCGGCCGGGATCGAGCGACAGCGAGCGCGTCCAGCGCACCGAGAACCGGTCAGCGGGGACCGCACTTGACGGAGAGCCGACGCCCCAGTCAAAGCTGATGCTGGGATCGTCGCGGACCAGGACCGGCGAACCACTCAGGCTCATGGTGCTATAATACTCGCCCTTCCAGTTTGCAATGGGTGTGCCAGGCGTCCCGCTGATGGGCGTCCATGACAGCTTGGCGACCGCGTCGCCGCTGGCCTCAAAGTACTTGACTTTCACTTCGTGATCGCCGGCATTGAGGTAAACGTCGTTGCTCACGATACGTGCCTGGCTGTCCCACCAGGAGTCTATGATGAGCACCTCGTCAACCCACACCCGCATCCCATCATCGGTCGTCGCCGTAAAGCGGTAGGTTCCGGCCGAGAAATTCACGACTCTTCTCCAGCGGACAGAGAAATCGTTCTTGTTCACAATCCCGGGCGCGGGACTGTCCTTCCCCCAGTTGTAGTCCAGCGTCGACTCGGCGCGCTGAAGCACCGGGTCGCCGGACAGGTTCTTGTTATTCCAATACTTGGCATCCCACTTGGAGTCGGCCGCCTGTGATGTGACTGCGGTGCTGGCCCAGGCCAGAGTTAGCAGTGTCAAGACGGCAAGTACTGCCAGTATCTTGTGTCCCTTTTTTGCCTTCATGATTAGGTAGACCTCCTGTCTCCAAACAAACGATATTGATCCGGTCGCACTGCTACTCATGGCAGGTATGACACGGCTGCCTGGATAAGATTCTATTGGAATCAGAGCATCGGAACATCCGTCAGACTGTTGAATTTGGCTCCGACTTTAGTCGGAATCGGATCTCTGACCGAGTTGCCTATCCCACCATCATCGACGACGATGGACCCAGTCCGCCAGGTCATTCACGATCGCGTTATCCGTCAAAAGTCGGAGTCGGAATCGGAACTCTGCCCGATGTGCACCCGATCGCTCTCATCTATAATAGATACACTTTGTTCGCTGTCATCCGATCATTCATTGCGGGTGACCCAAGAATTAGGAACTAGATCGATGCAAGAGAAACACCAAAATACATTGTTTTTTCGATGGACCGCTATTCTAGTAGCCCTCTCGCTATTCCTGGGAGGACTCTCTATCGGCTCGGCCGACGCGAATGAGGTAGCGGTCTATGTCGTTCAGCCGGGCGACACGCTGGGGAGCATCGCCTTCTTTCTCGGGATCAGCGCCGGTGACCTGGCAGCCGCCAATGGCCTGACATTCAACGACCTGATCTTCTCGGGGCAGGTGCTGGCTATCCCACAGGCAGGTGATCCGGCTGCCAGGCCTCACGCGGCGACCGATCCCCGGGTACCGAACCCGCTGCCCAGCCTGCCCATCCTGCCATTGGAAAGAAGTCTCGGCGCGACCGATTTAACCTATGCCCGGGTCACTCGTCCCTATGTGTCAGTCTACCGTCACCCGGCGCTAGCCTACGTCAAGATGCCCGCGGCCCGAAACCTGGGGAGCGGTTACCTGTGGGTCAGCGTCCAACGCGAGATCGATTTTATGGGGCAGACCTGGTATGAAATTAACCCGGGCGAATATGTCCCGGCCGATGCGCTCTGGTTCTACTCGCCCTCTAGCTTTCAGGGCGTAGCGCTCTCATCACAGCCTGATCGCCCCTTTGCCTGGGCGCTGCAGACCGTTCAACCGAGATCCGAACCGGGCGGTCCCGTCAACCCCACCGCGCCGGCTTACGGCCGGTATCGTCTGGTGCAGATTTTTGCTAGCGAGACAGTTGACGGCCGAACCTGGTATCTGATCGGCCCCCATCAATGGGTCGAGGGGAGTTCTGTGGCCGTGGTGACCCCCAATGGGGTGCCGGCCGGTGTGCCACCTGGCGGCGCCTGGGTCGATGTTAACCTGTTCGAGCAGACCCTGGCCGCCTATGAGGGCGATCGGATGGTGTTTGCTACTTTGATCTCCAGCGGCCTGGATGCCTGGAGCACGCCGCCAGGCCTCTTTTCGGTCTGGCACCGTACCGAACTGGGCAAGATGAGCGGATCAGAGGGCTATTCCGACTATTACTTTCTCGAGGATGTGCCCTACTCGCTTTTCTTCAACGGGTCTTTTGCGCTGCACACTGCTTACTGGCACAACGACTTTGGTTATCCCCGCAGCCATGGCTGCGTGAATCTGGCTCCGGCCGACGCCCAGTGGATCTTTGATTGGGCGCCACAGGCGCTCTGGGTCTGGGTTCGCTGATCGTTCCTGCTTGAGAAGCTAGCTGAAACCCATTTAAGGAAAGGACACAAAATAGATGACTCACCGAATCCCCTGCTTTCTGTTACCAGTTCTGATCATGACTCTGTTGCTAACGCTTTGCACACCCACCACCGAGTTGGCCACACCTTCGATTGAACTGGAGCCGGTCTCCGGCGGACCTGGCACCACCGTCACCATAACAGGCGTTGGTTATCCAGCCGGAACGGCCGTGCGTGTGCGGCTTGGTCCGCCGGACGTAGGCACCAGCACGCAGATCTATGGAGAAGCGGTTACAGATGACGCTGGCGCTTTTGATCTCAGTATGGTGATGCCGGCCAATTGGCCCGATGGCGCCAGGATCGATCAAGAAATCCTGACTGTGACGGTCAGCAACGACGATGCCAATGTCAAAGCCATCGCGGCCTTTGCTTTCCAACCGACGGTTGTTGCTGGGTGCAGCGCCGGCGGCTCCGGCATCTGGACCCCCGAAGACGTGCGCTGCTATCTGGACAACACCGACCCGACCCAGACTCAGGTGATCGATGAAGAGACGCTAGTTCTCATCGCCGATCCTCAGACGTCTGGCGATTGGGCTGGTGCTGCAATTGTTTTCCACACTCCGTCTTATTCTATGCTAGTGTTGGACCGGTTTGGCGACGTCGACCCTGCAGCGAGTATCTTTGGCAGCCGCGCAGGTCTGGCAGCCCTTAGCGAAGTGGCTGGTGATGCAGGACTGATGGCCGGGCTGAAGCAGCAAGTGCAGCAGGTATGGCGAACCACGGCATCGAACATGCCGGAAATTCGGCTGGGTGCCGCCTGGCAGGAAGGTCCAACAACAATTTTCCTCATCTCTGTGGCCGGTCTGGCGGCAACGGATGATCGCTTTTACTGTCCCAGCCAGACATGGACCATTGGTGACAACATCATCGAGGTCATTGCTGATTGTGTGGCGCACGACGCAGGAACACCGGTCAGTCAGGTACTTTTCGAGCCGCAGCAGATCAAGGAGGGCGGTGAACTGCCGGTGCAGGTAGCGCTGAATGGCCTACCGTCGAACGTGGTGCTGGTGAAGGAAGGGGCAGAGACGCAGGAAACGGCCGTCTACCGGGCTGCCATGCAGCACCTTAACAAACGCATCCTCATCGTGAGAAGCGAAACGGCTCCTGGCCTGGACGACGCCACAGAGCGTTTGGGGTCAACCGTTGATCCCGCCCTGTTGAAGGACTATTTGGTTGTCAACCAGGCCTCCCACTCCCTGCGTTTCCTATTTCTTGATAGCAGCGCCTATCTTGTGCATTCCAGCGCGAGCATTGTGCGCGACTATCTTCCAGCCGCTGAGCCACAGGCAATGTGCGAACAGTTTCGGGGTGATTATCCAGGATTGGGCGGTGTTGTCACGTTGAGCCGCATCGGCTACGGCGACGACGGCGCACATGCGCTGGTGCACGTGTTGCTTGAATGCGGCCCGGCCGACCGCCGCGCCGTCTTTTTAACGCTGGCCCGTAGTGGTCGAGGTATGGCAGGTGACAGAGGAAATCATCGCAGCCACCGCCTTGCCCGTCCTCGCGCCGGAGATGGTCTATGTGAACGAGGCAAGCGGCTGTGGGGATATCTTGGTATACATACCAAACCCCACCAGATCAGAGTATCTGCTGGTAGGTGTTGATGCCAAAGCATTCGAGCTGTCCCCAGATCCGCTGTCGCTGGATCTGGCAACTCACCCTGGGACAGTCATGGTCAGAATCGATGTGTACGCCGATAGCGTGGAAAAGTTGGGCCATATTCCCTACTGCAACGACGTCGGACCGACGGCCGAACCACAGTCCATCTGGCAGGCGATCAGTGGTACGGTCACGGTTTCCGTGTCCGCCAGTGCACACACCGAACCCTGTGAAGGTGAACCCTATCAGACATCCGTCCTGATACAAGATGTCGTCTTTGAACTGGGTGAGGAGACGGTTCACCTGTCGTCTCTGCTTTTTAAGGATGTTACTGTCGGCTGGTGTGCTGGTTAATCGAGACTCTCGTTTTAAACACTCATTAGGAGTATCTGGTAGATGATTCACCGAACCGCACTTTTCCTCTTTTCGGCATTTATCGTGGCCGTACTGCTTGCCTTTTGCACGCCCGGCACTGAGTTGGCTGAGCCCTCGATCGAACTCGAGCCGGCGGCCGGCGGCCCCGGGACGGCAGTGACCATCGCCGGCGTCGATTTTCCGGCCGGGACAGCCGTCAGTGTCCGCCTGGGCCCGCCCGACGTGGGCGCCAGCCCGCAATCTTACGGGGAGGCCGTAACCAACGAGGTTGGCGTCTTTGATCTCGCCTTTGTGATGCCGGCCGAGTGGCCCGACGGCACGTCGATCGATCAGGAAACGCTGACTGTGGCAATCATCAACGAGGATGCGAGTGTCAAAGCGACGGCTTTCTTTGCCTTTCAGCCGGCGATCGGCCAGGTGCCCATTGCTGGCGGGACTACGGCCGGAGAGATTACGGTGGAGAGTATCGAGATACAGGCGGCCGAGGCCTCGCCTTTACAGATCACGTTGGTGGCCAGAGGGTATCTGCCCGATTCCTGCACCGTGATCGATCGGATCACCCAGAAATGGGTCAACCAGGTGCTGCAGGTCACCATCCATACACTCCGCTCCGATGACGTCCTCTGCGCTCAGGCGCTGGTCTCCATGGAGAAGACCATTGTCGTGGACACTGAGGGCATGCTTGCGGGGAGATACACGGGTGAGTGTGAACGGCGTCAGCACGGATTTCTCCATCGGCGACATGGAGACGGAGCCAGTGGAGCCGGCGGCGACAGAGATAGGGGCGACAGAACCCATTTCATCGCTCTGGTTTCCTATCCGGGATAAGGAGAATGGTTTTGGTCTGGCGCTGCCCTGCTTCTGGGTGATTCAGCCGCCGCCAGGCGCCCCCAGCGCGCGCACAGCTATGATGAGGGATTCGCCATGCCTCGGTCAATGCGCGGTCATTGGATCGACAACGAGTGGCCGTCTGGCGCCGTCAAGTTGGACCTCAACGTGCTGGACTATGAGTTGTGGGGCATTGAGGCGGGGATCCCTGCGGTGGAGGCGATTCCCCTACTGATTGGCGACGCCATCCAGGAGATTGAACCGGCAATACTGGGCGATCATCCAGCCTACCTGGTTACGCTGGGCGACATGGAGGACTCGACGCTTCCGGATCAGCTCCACGTCCTGGAATTGGAGCCCGGGAAGCTGCTGGTCATCGTGGTCTACCCACGACTGGCGCTCCAGTCGGCCGATGTGCAGATGATCCTGGCTTCGCTCGTCCTGTCTCCAGAACAAGAGGTGCAGCTACCTGGCCTACCGCCGGCCGCTCCCGTGGACGGCCGCCAGCTCTTTTTTGACGACAGGCAGGGAGTCTGTTTCAGTTACCCTGCGGGCTCTAAAATGGTTGCTGACGACCTGACGTGGAACCTATCCGGGCCAGAGCGGACTGACGGCCGGGCTATACTCACCGTCGACACCGAGCGAATTTCGGCCGCCTCCACCCTCAGCCAGATCGTGGATGCATATGTGAGCGAATCATCCGGCGCAGACACCGTCAGCCGTCAGCCGTCCATGCTTGACCGGGAGGCGGCCGAGCTGCTCGACTGGGGGCCCGGCCGGGAATACTCGCTGGAGATCTTTGCTATCCATGGGGACCAGCTCTATCATCTCGTATTTTCACCGTCGCCGGAAGATTCACCCGAGGCCGGACAGGATATGAACGATCTGTTTCTGGCGGTCGCCACGACCTGGACCTTCCTGCCGTCCAGCGAGGGAGCAAGCGCCAGTGATCGGACCCTGGCGATCCCAGAGGCCAGTATGGCCATCCGTCTGCCGGCCGGCAGTATGTTGGTAAAGAACAGTGAGCTGTTCCGCCGGGGCTCTTTTGCCTCCTATGACTTTGCTCAGCCAACCATGGGAGACTATCCCTATCTGGCAGAGATCCAATTTTTTTCGCACGAATCTATCCGGGAATTCTCCGATAGGTGTTCTGGCGCTGAATATCCATGCTTCTTTGGTGACTACCCGGATGTGGAGCGATACGATGGACAGCAAGAGGCGCTTTCTCTGGCGCAGGACTATCAGGATTCCGAGTCAACGCAATTCAACGGCCGCTCTTTCCTGGTCTCCAATCACAACTGTGAGGGTGTGCCCTGTGTGGTCAGGGAATACACCACCTTTATCAGGGATACCAAGGTAGACACCTGGGTGATGATGGCTGATGAAAGTCAAGAGCAGCAGGCCGACGCCCTGTTTGCAGGACTTGGCTTTCAAGACGACTTGTCCAAGGTCCAGATTATTCCCGGCCCGCTCCAGGTGCTGACCGAACCCGGCCTGACCCTGCACAGTCCCCTGGGCTGGGAGATTCGGCAGGAGACAGACAGTCCAGGGAGTTCTGTGGCTCACAGCATCTCCTTTATCCCACCAACCTGTGCTGCTAGTGATCAGCCACAGGTGCCAGCCATCAACCTGTTTGTTTATGATCTGAAGCTGGTCGGTTCGCTGCAGGAGTGGCTGGACGGCCAGAGCACTCCCGATCCTTTTGGCAGTCCGGCTGGTTCTGAAATCCACTTTTTCGGCGTCAAGGATGCTGTGGATTTCCGCGCGGCCAGCGTGCTTGGTCTGACCTTCACGTATGACCTGTTTGGCCTGCCGGCACATCAGATTCTGTTCTCTGTTGGGCAGACAGTGGTAGGGCTGAGTTACGTGGATATGGGTTCGGTAGATCTGGAGCCTGCCTTTGATCAGATGCTAAGCAGTCTGACCCTGGCCACGTCGCCGGCGCCGGCGCAGACGGATGTTAACTATATCGTGGCCTTAACCGACCTGGCCATGTACCGGGGCCCCGACACCAAGCAGCAGATCGGGGGGATAGCCGACGGGCAAGTAGCGTTGGTCACTGGCACCAGCCAGGACGGGCAGTGGTGGCGGGTGATCTGTCCCAACGACACCATCGGCGATTGTTGGGTCTCGGCCGAACCACAGCTAAGCCAGCCTACAGCAGCCCCTCAACGCTAGGCCCAAATAATCCGACTAAAGGTGGAGACAGATTCAGACCCTGGCCCGATGTGTGTTTTGCTCCTGATAATTACAATAGAATCCACAAGGGTAGCTCACGTGAGCTGCCCGTCAACTATCTCAAATGAGATTAGGAGATGTGCTGTGAACAAAAATCGCAATCTGACAACCGCATACGCCACCCCCATACGGTGGCTTACTGTCCTGAGTCTGACAGTGCTGCTTGTCCTATCCACTGTCGCCGATACCGCCCATGCCCAGTCTAACCGCTGGTGGGCCGAGTTCTATCCGAACACGACGCTGACAGGTCCGGTCCTCGCAACACGCAGCGACAACAAGATCAACTTTGACTGGGGCGGAGGCGCGCCGGCAGCCGGCGTTCCGGCCGACAATTTTTCCGTCCGCTGGACGCGGACAGAGTGGTTTGAGAGCGGTACTTATCGATTTCTCAGCCGCTCCGATGATGGGTTCCGTCTGTGGGTAGGCCAGATGCAGATCTTTGACAATTGGGTCGATCAGCAGGGCGGCTGGCACTCGCGCGATGTTTATATCGGCCAGGGAACCTACCAGGTCAGGGCCGAGTATTATGAGAACAGCGGTGGGGCGCTGGTCACTCTGAACTGGGAGCGGATGAGCGGCGGATACGGCTGGCAAGGGGAATACTTTGCCAACAAGAGCCTCACGGGCTCCCCGGTGCTGCTTCGCAATGATCCATCGATCACATTCAACTGGGGTCAAGGGTCCCCCGGGAATTCGGTGCCGGTGGATCGTTTCTCAGCACGCTGGACTTTGGCACTGGGCTTTGCGCCCGGGAACTATCGTTTCTACGCCAACTCCGACGATGGCGTGCGAGTCTGGGTGGATAACCAACTGGTGATCGATGCATGGACCGATCAGAAGGTGTCCAACACCCACGCCGCCGACCGTGTGCTGAGCGAGGGTCTGCATGACCTGAAGGTAGAGTACTATGAGAACACCGGCTCGGCCGAGATCCGGCTCCGCTGGGAGCGGCTGGACTCCAGCTTTGCCGGCTGGAAGGGCGAGTACTTTAACAACCGTGACCTGGCAGGGAGCCCGCTGCTGGTCCGCGATGACGCTGCGATTCTCTTTGACTGGGGTGATGGCCCGCCGGTACCCTGGATGCCGCACGACAACTTTTCCGTGCGCTGGTCCCGCCAGTTCAACTTTAGCCCCGGCACCTATCGCTTTTCGGTACAATCGGATGATGGGGTGCGAGTCTGGCTCAACAACGGATTGCTGATCGACAAGTGGCATCCCATGTCCTACGAACTCCACTATGTGGATGGGGTCTATCTGTCCGGCATGAACCAGCTTCGGGTCGAGTATTATGAGCAGGGTGGGCAGGCCCGCGTCCAGTTCTGGTTCAGTCCCAGCAGCGCGTCAACAAGCACGCCGGGTCCCGGCGCGTGGCGTGGCGAGTACTTTAATAACAAAACGCTCAGCGGCCCCGCAGCCGTGATACGGGACGATAGCGCCATCAACTTTGATTGGCGCTGGAACTCGCCATCGCCAGAGCTCAACGCAGATGGTTTTTCGACCCGCTGGACACGCACGTTGGACGCGCCGACCGGCACCTACCGCTTTACGATGACAGTGGATGACGGTGGTCGCTTGTGGGTCAAGGATCAACTGGTGATCGATGCCTGGCTCGTCCAGGCTGCCATGACCTATACAGCCGACGTCGTGCACAGCGGCGGGCCGATGGCAGTCAAGATGGAGTACTTTGAGGAGGGTGGCGAGTCAGTTGCCAAGCTCGACTGGATCAAGACCACTGGCACGCCTTCTTCTCCAGCGACCCCGGCCGGTAGCGCGGTGTTGGTTGAGGATTCCAGCCCCGGCTTTGTCAAGGGTGGCGCGGCCTCGGCCTGGCGGACGGCATACTTTGGCTCTGGCGGGCGGATGCTTTGGACCTACAACAACGACTATGGCCGTCCTGGCTACAACTGGGGTCGCTGGTATCCTGATCTGGACCCCGGCCGCTACGAGGTCTATGTCTTTATCCCGGCCGGCAATGCTAGCAGCACCAACGCTCGCTACTGGGTGCGCCACACAGGTGGCTTCTCATTGAGGCGGGTGAATCAATCGGCCAACCAGGGTGTGTGGGTTTCGCTGGGCACCTACACCTTTGCCGGCACCGATGCCGAATACGTCTCGCTATCCGACATCACCTACGAGAGCCATCTCTCCAAGCAGTTGGCTTTCGACGCCGTCAAGTGGGAGCGCCGCTAGCCTGGCGGTTGGCGGTCGCGGGTATGCAAGATCTGCGCCCGTGACCGCCCTGATCGAAGGCTAGAATAGCCCCGTTTTCCGACCCCGGCCTGGTTTCAGGCCGGGGTCTTTTTATTTGGCTCCCGGGACACAGACTCTGATGACGGTTCCAGCGCCCGGCGTGCTGTTGATCTCCAGGCACCCACCCACCTGAGCGACCCGTTCCTGCATAGTCTTCAATCCGAGATGGCCGGGAAAGTCCCCGCCAGGATCGAAACCCACACCGTCGTCCGCGATCTTGAGCACGAGCTCCGCTGCTCTCTCCTCTAAACTCAACTCGACGCGGCCGGCCCGAGCATGTTTGACGATGTTATTCAGCGCCTCCTGGGAAATGCGGTACAGCGCATCCTTGGTCGCCAGCGGGATCTGTGGTTCCGATCCCATTGCTGTCTGTACCGGTAGCTTGTGACGAGTCTCCAGCGCGGCCGCCTGTTTGGAGAGTGCAGCGACCAGCCCTTCCTTCTCAAGCGAATCGGGACGCAATTCAAAGATCAGTGCCCGCATCTCGGCCAGACCGGCCCCCGCCAGGGACAAGATGTATTCCACCGATTCCAGGGCCTTGGCAGGTTCCTCCACCAATTGGATGCGCGCTGTCCGGGCACCCAGGCCAATCCCGTAGAGCGCCTGAGACACCGAATCGTGCAGCTCGCGCGCGATCCGCTGTCGTTCCTCGATAACTGCCAGCAGGCCTGCCTGCTCGGACAGTTGGCGGCTGCGCTGCTCAACCCGCTGTTCCAGCAGCTCATTTATCTGGGCCAGCTCTTCCGTCCGTTGCCGGACGGCCAGAGCCAGATGCGCTTGCCGGTTTACAACCAGATAGGCCAAGATGGTCAGGAGGCCGACAATGACCAGGCCGGTCACCTGCAGAACCCACAACGGCTGCTGGATACTTGCTGCCCAACCCTCAACAGGTGCTCCGGCAAGCTCCCAGACCCCTTCGGGAAGCTCAACCATGCCCACTACCGGGTTTTGATCAAGGAGTACCGGTGAGCCGACAAAGACTCGCCCGACGCCATCCCGGAGGGCGAAGGACAATGCCTCTTCCGGCAGATCCAACACCGCCTCATCGAGAAGGGAGAGCAGGTCTACTTCCATGCTGACGAGACTCTGGCTCGTTTCCGGCCGGTAGATGGCCTGCGAGATTATCAGGGTCGATTCGCCCGCCGCCAACGGGGCTGGGCAGCTCAGGGTGATCTCGCCGGTGATCAGAGCGCGTTGCATGGAGGCCTGCACCTCCAGACGGGGGTCTTGCAGCGGCCGGTACCCTATGAGATCCTCATTGTCGTCCAGAGGGTAGACGTAGAGCACCACACCGTCCGGCGCCACGACCATGCTACGAATCCCCCGGCTACCGGCGTACAACTCGGCCGCAAAGGAATCAAACTCATCCCAACTCCCACCGCTCACCGGAAGATCGGCCGCCTGTACAAAGGCGTGCAGCCCCTGGAGGCGGGCCAGACGTCGGTTTACGGCCAGGGAGAGCGCGTTGGCTCGCAGGGAAACCTGCACTGCCGCTTCGGCACGCTGCTCGGCGAGGAGTCGGCCCGCGTACCAATGACTGGTGAGCCACCATACTGGCAGCAGGATCAGCAGCACAGAGAATGCTCCCAACAGGGAACCCGTGCGCGGCGAACGCTGCACTCGAGAGAGCCATTCTGCTCTGCTCACTGGTCCTTAACCAGGGTGACCAGGCCGATGCGCACCGCGTGGAGCGCGGCCTGGGTGCGGCTGGGTACTCCCAACTTGGCCAGGATGTTGCTGACATGTGTCTTGACAGTCTTTTCCCCAATCACCAGTTCGGCCGCGATCTCCTTGTTGGCATAGCCACGAGCCAGCAGCTTGATCACCTCGGTCTCGCGTTCGGTGAGGGGCTCCTCCATCGGTGGCGCCCCGATCTCCCGCACCAGACGGGCGGCCACGGCCGGCGAGAGCTGCACCTGTCCGGCAGCGGCGGCCCGAATCGCCTGGCTTAACTTATCCGCCTCGGTGTCCTTGAGCAGGTACCCGGTGGCGCCGGCCCGCATGGCGTCATAGATCGCCCTGTCCTCGAGTACACTGGTGATAATGATGACCTCGACGTCAGGCAGTTCACGCCGGATGGCGGCTGTGGCCGCCGTGCCACCCATCCCCGGCATCAGGAGATCCATCAGAACGACATCCGGTTGCAGCTCGCGAGCCAGCCGTAGAGCCTGTTCGCCGTTGGCCGCTTCACCCACTACCTCGATCTCGGCGTCCAGTGCCAGGAACATCTTGAGCCCCTGCCGCACCACACTGTGATCGTCGCAAATCAGTATCCGGATTGTCATAGCTACTCCTAAAGTCTGAATCTAAATCAGCCCTCGGCCGGATGTGCGATCGAGCGCCCGAGGCTATACTCTTCTCACCAAGAGTATAGCAACAGTAGCGTACTTTGACGACTTGGCGAGAAGGACCTGGTGGCTAGCCGACAAAATATCGAGGCTAAAGCACAATAATGTAACAAAAGACGGCTAATAATATCGGCCAATCTGATAGACATTGGACACGCATCGGCCAAGTATCAAGTGTCTTTACTCACTATCGAGAGAAACAAGGAAAAAAAGTTCAATGAAAACGAAAAAGCTTCCCCTAGGAATTCTACTAGCACTCTCCATTAGCCTGATCCTAATCTTCAGTGCCTGCAGTTCTGCTACGCCATCCCCATCGCCGGTGGCTCCTCGGCCCAGTCCGGTTATTACGACCGCCCCGACGGTAACGTCGTCTCTGCTTTCTGCACAGATAGTCACCTCCCCGACGGCCCAAGCGGCGTCCTTGCCCGCCTCAGGGACGGCAGGCATCAGCGGCAAAGTGTGGCATGATCTCTGTGAGGCCGCAAATGACCCGGGACGGGATGCGACCGCGCCGCTGGATGGCTGCGTGTTGGTGAGCGACGGCAGCCACCAGGCTGACGGGGTCCTGGATCAGAACGAGCCAGGGATCGGGGGCGTGCTGGTAGAGCTTGGATCTGGCGCCTGCCCGGCCGTGGGCCTGTCGGCCGCCACTACCGATACGGCCGGCGACTACTACTTTAGGGAGCTAGCAGCGGGAACCTATTGCATTTCGGTAGACGCCTCAGTTACTGCCAACCGGGCGCTGAGCCCCGGCCGATGGTCCTGGCCGTCGGCAGTGGGCACCGGCGCTCACGCGCCGGAGACTGGGCATACTATTACGCTACAGCCTGGCGAGCAAAGGGTGCGGATCAACTTTGGCTGGGACTACCAACTGGGGTCTGACTTGCTTCAGTTGGATCCGACGCCACAGCCGGCCGGCCTGCCGCCTGCGGTGGAGGAAGACTGCTTTGATCGCGCCGCGTTTGTCAGGGATGTCACCATCCCCGACTATACCCGGCTGGCTGGCGGCGAGCCTTTTGTCAAAACCTGGCGCCTGCGAAACAGCGGTACTTGTACCTGGACACCGGACTATTGGCTGGTCTATTCCAGCGGTCACATGATGGGCGGCTCCATTCGTGTCGCCATGCCTGGCACCGTGCGGCAGGAGGAGGAGGTAGATCTGTCAGTGGAGCTAATCGCACCGCCCAGCGAGGGGAACTACGAGGGACGCTGGCAGCTACGCAACGCCAGGGGCGATTTCTTTGGCATCGGTGACGGCGCTAGCCGCAGCTTTTGGGTGCGCATCACTGTGGGGTCAGCGCTCACGCCCGGAAATCTGGCCGGCTGGCTGGGCGAATACTATGACAGCCGCGATCTGAGTGGCCGACCCGTACTGGAGCGAGAGGACGAGGCGATAAACTTTGATTGGGGCTATAGCTCGCCCGCCATGGGTATCCCATCGGATGGATTCTCGGTTCGCTGGACTCGCGTTCTGCCACTGCTGGAAGGCGACTATCGCTTCAATGTGATCGCCGATGATGGTGTGCGCGTCTGGCTGAACGATGAGCGTATTATCGACGAGTGGCATATCGGGTCGGGCAACCACCATGCAGTGCAACGCGAGCTGAGCGAGGGCGAGCATACGCTCAAGGTCGAGTACTATGAAGGCGAGGGCGCCGCCAGGGTCACATTCTGGCTGGAGCGGCTGAGCGATTTCAGCCAATGGCGGGCGGCGTTCTATCCCAATCCTGACCTGACCGGCGCTCCGGTCTTGGTGCGCAACGACACGGCCATCGCCTATAACTGGGGCAGTGGGGCACCCGCGGCCGGGCTTCCGGCCGACGACTTTTCAATCCGCTGGACCCGAACGATTGCCTTTTCCGAAGGTCGCTATCGCTTCTTCGCGATCATGGACGATGGGTTCCAGCTCTATGTGGATGATATGCTGGTCCTCAACGCCTGGTCCGACGGCGGCCGACGAGAGGTCAGAGCAGAGTTGCGACTGCAAGCTGGTTATCACAGCCTGCGGGCCGAGTACTATGAGCGCACGGGCGACGCCCAGGTCCAAGCCTGAACTGGGAGCGGCTTGACATCTATCCCGATTGGCGGGCAGAGTATTGGAGCAATCCCGATCTGCGGGGTTTGCCGGCGCTGGTACGAAACGACCAGACCATCAACTTTGTCTGGGGAGCGAGCGCACCGGCCCTCAATATCCCGGCCGACAACTTTTCGGCTCGCTGGACGCGCTATGTCGATTTTGAGGCCGCTGCCT
Source organism: uncultured Gammaproteobacteria bacterium (assembly GCA_963840725.1). Classification (GTDB taxonomy): domain Bacteria; phylum Pseudomonadota; class Gammaproteobacteria; order Pseudomonadales; family Halieaceae; genus CAVWDU01. The sequence goes on from CAWIZY010000015.1 coordinate 72,512, forward strand.
ATCGATTTCACCTGCGGGTGGACGATGGCGCTCGGCTCTGGGTGGATGGTCAGTTGATCCTGGATGCCTGGGGATATGGGGGTGAGCGGGAACTGACCGCAGACCTCGATCTTTCGGGAGGGGCGCACGCCCTGAGGCTAGAGTATTATGATCGCAGCGGGCCCGCCGAAGCCCGCCTGTGGTGGGAAACACGGCCGGCTCCCTAAGGCGGACCGAGAGTTTTTCATCCGCAGAGCCTCGCAGACCCTGGGACGGGGAGAGCCCGTCCCAGGGTCCTGGGCGTGCTGGCGCCCGAGTCGTTTGCTTCCCGGCACGGAAACGTGTATCATCACGACAGGTTGGACACGACGCGTGCTGCTTCATTCCTCTGAGTGTTGGGTTTTTCGGTGACGTACAAAACAAAAATGGCTATCATGATTCTTGAAAACGGCGAAAAAGTTCACATCATCGAGCGGCGTCGGTTCTCTGAGGATGTGAGGCGCCATTTTATCGGCGAGGTCACCCGGAGCAGCGAGCTCGCCTTTCGCGCTCGGGGGTACACCTGGGTGTTCGATACCTCGGTGGGGCAATACGTGCGCAGGACAGAGATGAGAGAGCGGGTCATTCCCATTGGAGATCGGCTCATCATTAACGTGATTCCCCCTGATTCCAAGCTGGAAGATATCCAGTATATGTACCATCAAGAGAAGGGCTTGCTGGTAACTGACAACGAGCACTTTATCCTGGAGATCAACGAGTTCTCCACCATGCGCTAGATAGACGATGTCCGAACCCTGGAACAGAACGACGCGCTACGTGGTGCTCCTTATCGCCCTCGGCGGGTTGTTGTGGTTGGCGTTCGCCTTCCGGACGCTCCTGAGCCCCCTTCTCGTCGCCGCACTGCTTGCCTATCTACTCAATCCGGCTGTGGACCTTCTTAAAAGGAAGACCAGATTGCAACACCGCGCGGCGGTGAGCATAGTCTATCTGCTCTTCCTGATCTTGCTCGCCACCGTCCTGGTGACGCTGGTGCCGGTTGCCATCAGCCAGGTAAACCGCCTGTCGATCGAGCTGGGGAGAATCCAGGCGAGTCTGGAACAGTCTGTGGCTGCTCCGATAGTGGTCGCCGGCTATCCCATGCCGTTGGACGATGCGCTCGTCGAAATTAACGAGGCTATCTCGCAGTTTCTGCATCCTACCCAGCTCTTTCGGGTTCTCCGGATCGCTACTTCCAATCTCGTCTGGATCCTGATAATCCTGGTTGTCGCCTACTACCTGCTGCGCGACTGGGTCAAGATGCGTGAGTGGTTGGTGCGCCTCGCTCCGGAGGCCTACCAACCGGACGTGCGCCAGCTTCACGAGGAGGTCAAAGTGGTCTGGCGTTCTTACCTGCGCGGGCAACTCGCCCTGATGCTGTCGGTGGGTGTTCTGACAACCCTCGCTTCTGCGGCCGTTGGCCTGCGGGGAGCGATGGCGCTGGGGTTACTGGCCGGAGCGCTGGATCTGATCCCGTCGCTGGGTCCGACAGTCGCCCTGGTAGTGGCAGCCTCGCTAGCCTGGTTCGACGGCTCCGCTTATATCGACATCTCTAGTGGTTGGTTCGCCCTCTTGGTCATCGTGCTCTTTAGCGGGATCCAACTCGCCGAGAACATGTTGCTACAGCCGCGAATAATGGGGCGGGTGATGCAACTCAACGCTGGACTGGTATTCGTCGCTGTAATGGGAGCGCTTGCCTCGGCCGGCGCGTTAGTTGCCTTGATCATCGTACCGGTTCTGAGTACGGCGCGGATCGTCGGCCGCTACCTGCACAGGAGGATACTGGGTCTACCACCCTGGCTTGACGTGAGATCCGGATCCACATCGATTCCAGATCCTGAAGCCAGCGGAAACCAGAACACCGCGAATGGTTCCTGATCCCGGTCTGGCAGTTGAAAATCAATACACCAAGAATCGAGTTCGACAGCTCGGGGAGGTTTGATGTACAAGCGAATACTGATTCCTCTAGACGGATCGAGCCTGGCTGAGCAGGCGCTACCCTACGCGCTCACCATGGCCAGAAAGGGATACTCGGAACTGGTTCTCGTCCAGGTACACGAACCGATTCTGAGTGGTCGGGCAACGGCTGTGATAGCCGAGCGGAAGATCCGATTGGAAGCCGAGCTCTATCTGAATCAGGTCGCCCGGCGAATTCAGGCGAACGACATCCAGGTCAAGAGCACAATTGTTGTCGGGGCAGCTCCCCGTGAGATACTGAGACTTGCGGAAAAGCAGCAGATCAACCTAATTGCATTAAGCAAGCGTGGACAGTCGGGTATCACGCGCTGGTTGATCGGCGGCGTAGCCGAACGGGTTCTTCGCCGTGCCAAGATCCCGGTGCTCATCGTACCGGCCGTTACCGAGCAGGCACTCAAGTTGCGCGGTGCCGTCTACCGTCGAATCTTGGTGCCGCTGGATGGGTCACCGCTAGCAGAGGGAGCGCTCTCTCATGGGATTGCTCTGGCCGGTCGTTATCAGGCCGAGCTAGTACTGGTATACGTGGGGCGTTTCTCACCGGACGTAAGGAATGGAGCCGTTGAAGTGCAGAGAAACCAAGAGTCAGTGGATGCCGATTATCTGACCGACTTGGTGCAGGGTGCTGAAAACCAGGGTATCCGGACTCGCGCAGAAAGATTGACGGGGCGACCCGAAAGCGAGATCGTAAGATATTCAGAGTCGAACCAGGTAGACCTGATTGTGATGAGTGCCCACGGAATGTCGAATATACCCAGCTTGCTGTTGGGTAGTGTCGCTGGACGGGTGACCCGTGGAGCAAATATCCCCTTGCTTCTGATTCGTAGCCCAAAGAATACGAAAGGTATGGATTGAAACTGTGATGCGTGTGTTGGGACGGCGTGTCTTGCATGGCAGGTAGCACCGGTCCGGGAGGAATGGCTGATGTATGAATGGGTTGAGAAGTGGCTGTCAGATCCCGTCGTCGGTAAAATTGTGCTCTCGGTGGTCGGTCTGCTTGTGATCGCAGCCCTGGTCCGTCTGGCCCGCAAAGCCCTGCCGAAACGAATCAAAGACATCGACCTGCGCCACCGGGTGCGCAAGGGGATCTCCTTCCTGGGCTACGTGATGGGAATGCTGTTCCTGACCTTTGTCTACAGCGATCAGTTGGGGAGTCTCACCGTGGCTTTCGGAGTGGCTGGCGCCGGAGTCGCCTTTGCCTTACAGGAGGTGATTGTCAGCGTCGCCGGCTGGGTGGCTATCTCTTTCGGTCAGTTCTACCGGCATGGCGACCGCGTGCAGTTGGGAGGAACGACCGGAGACGTGGTGGATATTGGGGTCTTGCGCACGACCTTGATGGAGCTGGGCCAATGGGTAGACGGAGATCTCTATAACGGCCGCATTGTACGCATCGCCAACAGTTTTGTCTTCAAGGAGCCGGTCTACAACTATTCGGCCGATTTTCCCTTTCTCTGGGATGAGATCAAGGTGCCCATCAAATACGGCAGCGACCACCGGCTGGCACGCATTGTCCTGCAACAGGTAGCAGATGAGGTCTGCGGACCTGTGGTCCCGGCGGCGCGAGAGAACTGGGATGAGCTGGTCGATAAATTCTTGATCGAACCCGCCAGTGTGGACCCTCTGGTCATGATGGTCGCCAATGACAATTGGATAGAATTCACCGTGCGCTATGTAGTCGATTTCAAGAAACGGCGCAGCACCAAGGATCGGCTCTTTGATCGGATCCTGGATGAGGTAGCGGCGACGGACGGCAAGGTGGCGTTGGCCTCGGCGACGTTCCACCTGGTAGAGACCCCAGTATTTGACGTGAGACTAGCTGGACCTAGTGAGCCTATGGCATAGGCCGAAAGGGAGACAATGCCGATGCGCAAGTTCTTCACTCTACGTTCAGACAAGGTCGGTATGTCGCCGGGTTCCCTGGTGCATGTTGGTGAGAGAAAGCTGCAACAGTCCAAGATCAGTGTCTGGGAGTATGACGCGGATCGCCTACACGTCTTCGAACCGGAGAAGGTCGCCGATTTCCTGCCTCTCGAGGGGCGAGAAGGGGTAAGCTGGGTCAATGTCGACGGCATTCACGATGTGGACTTGATTGGTGAGATCGGCCGGGGGATCGGTATCCATCCCCTGGTTCTGGAGGACATTCTCAATACGACACAGCGACCAAAACTTGAGGATTTTGGTGACTATCTCTATCTGGTTCTCAAAATGGTCTACTGGGACGAGGATGATAACCTCGCGCAAGTTGAGCAAGTGAGCTTGATCCTGGGCAAGTCCTATGTGATCACGTTTCAGGAGGGAGACCGCGACGTCTTTGACCCGGTACGAAAACGCATCCGGGAGAAAAGGGGACGAATTGGCAGATCGGGGCCCGATTTCTTGGCCTACACGTTGCTGGACGCGATCGTAGATCATTATTTCGTCGTCCTGGAAAAGATCGGCGAGCAGATCGAAGAGTTGGAAGAAGAGCTGATCGCAGAGCCTTCCACCCGCACTTTGCAGACCATTCACCAGATAAAAAGAGAGTTGGTCTTTTTGCGCAGATCGGTCTGGCCCTTGCGGGAGGTGCTGGGCAGTTTGCAGCGGGGTGAAGCGGAGCTGTTCAGCGAATCCGCGGTCGTCTATTTACGAGATGTGTACGATCATACCATTCAGGTGATCGACACGGTGGAGACCTTTCGTGATCTAGTCGGCGGGATGCTGGATATCTACCTGTCGAGCCTCAGCAATAAGATGAACGAGGTCATGAAGGTGCTGACCATCATTGCTACGATCTTTATCCCGCTGACCTTTGTCGCCGGGATCTATGGGATGAATTTCGCATACATGCCGGAATTGACCTGGCGCGGGGGATATTTCACAGTGCTTGGTTTGATGGTAGTCATCGCCCTGTTGATGATTGTCTATTTTCGCCGCAAAAAGTGGCTGTAGAAGCGTACTCTTGAACCTGCTGGTGATCCCTGCCTGAACCTGAAGACGGAGCAATAACCATGGTGGACCAGATCGACGAATTTCTCACCCACAATCCCTCTCTTGGCAAGGTTGGTATGATCGTTGCATTCCTCCTACTTGCCTGGATCATCCATCGTTTGGCCCGCCGCATGTCCGGTCGCATTTTGAAATTCGGTCTCTTTGCGTCGAAAACCCGCCGACCGCGGGCCGAACGGCAGGCCACTCTGCAAGGTCTTGTTGCCAGCGCTATCAGCCTGGCGGCTTTTGTCGGTGCTGGTCTCCTAAGCCTGAGCCTTTTCGCCGAGCTCGAGTCACTGATCTGGATGGTGGGTCTTTTCAGCGCTGCCTTTGGGCTGGGAGCCCGGCCGCTGATCAGTGACGTTCTGACTGGAATCAGCTTGATATTCGAGGATACCTTTGCCGTGGGCGAAAAGGTGGAGATTCTAGGCGTCGAAGGGGTGGTAGAATCGGTCAATCTGCGGATCACCATGATTCGCTCGCCAGGCGGAGAGCTATTCACCATGCCGAACGGTGAGATTCGGGTCGTACGCAACTTTAGCCGTGGAAGCTTTTCGACAGCCAAGGCGTCGTTCAAGGTCCATGCCAGCGACCTGAGTCGTGCGCTGGAGCTCTTGGAAGAGCTGGGCAAGGAGGCTGTCACCCTATTGCCCAATCTGCTGGAGCCCTGGCAGGTTCTGAGTGGATCGGGCGTGATTGGGCAGCAGACGGAGTTGACTCTGCTAGCCAAGGCGCGTTTCGGCCTGGCAGGTGAGATGCGGCCGCGGATGCTAAACCTCGTCCAGGAGCGTCTGTCGGCCGCGGGTGTTGATCTGCTTGATTAACAATCGGCCGGTTGGAGCCAGCGCCTGGAAGGTGGATGCGCTTCAATGGAAGCTAGTCGGATCAGCCAGACGTGACCGATCTTGACGCCCTTGAGCCTGCCGGCTCTCAGCAAGCGTCTCAGATACTGCTCATTATAACCAGACATCTCAGCTGCAGCTTTGACTGACAGATGCCTTTCCAGCACCACCCCCGATGACGCGAGTTGAGAAAAAGCAAGACCCATTCCGGGTTCACCTCCACCCGCCGGGCAGTTCTGCCAACCTGTCGCGCTGCTCAGAACGCAGCATGGAGAGAAACTGTTTGACAACTGTGGTACGCCGTTCGGACAATTGCACCTGAGCGCAGTGCAGGTGATGGGTCTCGTAAAGTACCCCCACCGTGACTCGAACACGGGCCTTTGGCTCCGGAGGCCAACGCTCTATCCACTGAGCTATGGGGGCTTTGCGTCAACGGCGCAATTCTGCCATACGGCCGGTGATTTGTCAAATAGGATCGGCTAGAGTCGCTTCTCCAACTGGATCTCGTCGCGCACCGGGATGCCGCCCAGGCCGGCGAAATGCTCGCCGGCGCCGTTGGGCTCGATGGCGTCCACCTTGAGCCCGGTGATCCGATAACCCAGGCGCTGGTAGAGATAGAGGGCCAGCACGTTGTCATTCGATGTAGCCACCAGCAAGCGGCCGATCCCCAGCTCCTGCGCTCTACTCTCCAGACCGGTAAGCAGGCGCCCCGCTCCCCCGCGCCCCTGGTAGCCGGGCAGGATGTTGAGCGCTATGATATTGATCGCGTCCCAATCCCGCTCCACGGCATAGCTCAGCAAACCGACTATCTGATCCCCATCGCAGACGAGAAGGTGCGGCAGGTCGACCGCCTGGTACTCCCGGCCGAAACAGTCCATTCCATCGTCATCCCAAAAATGATCCCACATCGCCAGGACGGCGGGTAGGTCGGCCGGCGTGCTGGCCCGAAGGGAAAGGGGCTCAGGCGCATCCCGTTCAAAACGTTCCCCACGTACCTCCAGCCGGCAATGGTCCAGACACAGGGGCTTGCCGGACTCTCGGTCCTGGTACCAGGCCGAACGATCACATAGATGGCAGATCATCCTGAGCACTCCTCATTTTCCACGGGCATTTTGCCACCCCCATTCTACGCGACTTGTACATTTTGCCAACCCGAAGCTTGCCTTTTGCGTCCAATACCCTTATCATAGCTGCGTGAACGTTTCCGTGATCGCTACGGTCTTTAACGAAGCTGAAAGCGCTCCCCGTCTGCTGGCCTCGCTAGTGGAACAGAGTTGCCGGCCGGACGAAGTAGTGATCGTCGACGGCGGCTCGACAGACGACACCGTGGCGATTCTAAAGGAGCACGCTGCGGCGGGACCGCTGTCCATCAAGGTGATCTCCTCCCCCGGCAGCAATATCTCCCAGGGGCGCAATATCGCCATCGACGCTGCTGCCGGACCGATCATCGCCGCCACCGACGCGGGGGTGCGTTTGGAGCCAGACTGGCTGGAAAAGCTGGTCGCCCCGATCGAGGCGGGCAATTCCACAGCGGCTGGCTTTTTCCACCCGGACCCCCAAAGCCCCTTTGAGGTAGCCATGAGTGCGACGGTGCTGCCGGCGGTGGATGATATCGATCCGCAGAACTTTCTCCCCTCCAGCCGCTCGGTCGCCTTTCTGAAGGAATCCTGGGCGGCCGTGGGTGGCTACCCGGAATGGCTGGACTATTGCGAGGACCTGATCTTTGACTTTTTCCTGCGCCAGCGACACGGGCCCTTTCCCTTTATCCGCGACGCGGTGGTCCACTTTCGGCCGCGGGGCAGTTTGCGCTCCTTCTTCACCCAATACTATCGCTACGCCCGGGGGGATGGCAAAGCGGACCTCTGGCGCAAGCGGCACGCGATCCGCTACGCCACCTATCTGCTGGGTCTCCCGCTGATCGGCTTCTTGAGCGCCAAACTGTCCCCCTGGTTCGCGACCTTGCTGCCCATAGGTGCTGTAGTCTACACCTGGCGGCCGGTGCAGCGGCTGCGCGAGATTGGCGGATCGCTATCTCTCCGGCAAAGAGCGACGGCTTTGGCGGCGATCCCCGTAATCCGTTTAGTGGGGGATGTGGCCAAGATGCTGGGCTATCCGGCTGGGGTCTGGTGGCGGCTCAGTAGCGGCAAGGCCGAGGCATGGCGCGAGAGACTGCAAGCGTTGGGGGACGGCCGAGTTCGTCGCTAGCCTCCAGCTTTCGCGGGATCGCCCGACCCTCGAAGACGGAAGCCAGCCTCTTTCAATTCGGCATGCGCTGCAATAGTGTTGGGATGGAGCATCCAGCCGAGCTGCGGCCCATGGATTAGCCCCCAGCTGAGATAGACAAAGGCCGCCTGCTCCAGAGACTCTTGGGCAGCAGCTCGCACGGCCGGCACAAAATCGCGCACCGGGGCGGTGGGGTCCAGGGCAATCTTGTCAGACACAAAGATCAGCCGCTCCAGCGAGCCCGCCCCCGCCCGGCTGGTCGTATGATAGCGAACGGCGTCCAGTATCTCCAGATCGGTGACGCCCAACTTTTCCGCCAAGACGGCAGCGGCAATGGGGCCATGCAGGAGCATGGGCGCCGCCCGCTCGACCGGGTTGGGGTCGAGGCCCAGCGACAGGGCAACGGCGACCGCTTCACCCTGGGGCACCACGGCCGCCAGGTCATGGGCGAGGGCCGCCAGCTTGGCCCGCTTCACGTCGATATCAAATCGTTCGGCCAGCAGTTGCGCCTGGGCAGCAACCGCGCGGCAGTGGGCCAGGGTATCGGAACGGCCGGCCTGCTCCAGAAAAGCGCTCAGGTCATGCTGGAGATCACCGCTGGATTGGAGTTTGGCAAAGACCTGTCGCCAGGGCATCTACTTCAAACCTCACTTGGGGGAGAACCATCAGTCTGACCGGCCGCGATCTTGCGCTCCAGGCGAGTTAGGCGGTGAGCCAGCTCCGGCCGGGCCAGCGCTTGCAGCCCCTTGGGCCAGCGGGCCACCAGCGCCAAAGCGCGCTGGGTCCAGTCGGCCGCCTGGTCCAGATCCTTGTGATGCCACTCAAAAGACTTGGCCAGTTCGACGTGCCCTTGGACCTCGTCCATCTCGACGGCCGCTAACTGCTGCCATACCAGGTCCGCCTCATCCCGGCGGCCGTCCCGCTTGAGCAATTGGCCCAAACGTCGTAGGATGGATGGCAGACTCTGAGGGGGGATATCCGAATTAAGCGCCCGGCGATAGGCGCGCTCCGCCTCGATCTTCATCTCCAGGACTTCGTACCAACGGGCCAGGGAGAACCATTCCAGGCCTCTCGCCAACTCGGCCTCAGGATTGGCAAAGACCTGGCAGAGATGGGCGGTCAGAGAGACCATCGAGAGCACGTCGATCTGGTTGTGATAAAAGATACGAGGCATCTCGATCCCGTTCCCGGTACGCAGATAATCGCGATAGATGAGAGGGATCAGACCGCCGGGCACATCAGCTTGATCGCGCCGGACGGCGAGCACCTGCTCTTCCAGCGCGATCAGACGGCAGGAATCGAGCGAGTCACGCCAGAGCCGGCGGGATGGATGCAATAGATCCAAATGCGGCGAATCGACAAACGGGGGCGGCCGGCGGTTGAGGATATAACGGCTTTCGAGCAGGGGGAGATCAAAGCTGCGCCCGTTAAAAGATACCACGCCCGGCCGCAGCGCCACCTGCTCGGCCAGATCCGCCAGCATCGCCGGCTCATCGTCTGGATTGCGCAAGAAATACTGGCGCACGCAGAATTCATCCCCGTCAAAGTAGCCAATGCCGACCAGAAAGGCGATGGTCCCCGAACCGGCCGAGAGCCCCGTCGTCTCGGTGTCGAGAAAGAGCAGCTCGCGGAAGTCAAGTTCTGCCAGCTCAGGCTCACGCCCGAGGTCGGCTGCCACCTTTGGCGAAGCTGCCAAGAGTGCGTCCAGCGAGCGCGATCCATGGAGCATCTCCCCGGGGAACCGTTCCTCGGCGACGAAACAGGTCCGGCCGGCGGCCGAGAGGAGGCGGCCGGGGATCAGATTCTCTATCTTTTTCGCGCCTCGGCGTTGCTCCGGCGGTCTGAGCGCGGCGCTCCCCTTGCCCACGCCGAGACGGCGCAGTCGCGCTGCCAGATCGGATTTCATCCCATGGTCTCGAGGAACTTGGTGGCGATCAAGCCCAGTAGAAAGAGGCTGAAATTGTAGCCAAAGTGGGTCAAAATAGCGGCCCAGGTGCCAAAGTGGCGCCGCAAGAACCCCATGCCCAGCCCGAGGATAAAGACAGCCAGGGTTGCTGGGGAGAGCGCGTATTGCAGATGGATGGTGGCAAAGAGAGCCGAGGTATAGACCAGACCCAAGCCCGGCTGAATGGCGCCCCGAAAAAGCAACTCCTCGCTGATCCCCGGCAAGAGTCCCAGCATCAGCCCGGCACCCAGTGACTCATAGTCCCCTAGCAAGGAGTCCGACAGCTGGCTGATGGCGTCCGCCCCAGCCGGGTCTACCAGGGTCCAGATGATCGAAATGATGAAATTCAGCGAGACCAAGGTGACCACGGACAAGGGGACTACGATCAGGGTCTGGGGAGGGAAAACATCAAGCCCCAAGCGGGCTAGCGTCCCCCGCCAGGAACGACGGAAAGGAAAGCCGACACCGAGCAGGGCAAAGAGGACAAATATGCCAGCTTGAACAAAGAGAAGCCAGAGAGGGACAGCTTCAGCTTCCTCCTGCATACCTTCTACCCCGCCCAGCAAAAAGAGATTGATAAATATCCACGAAAAGAGATAAAGCGAGAGGTAAAGAGCAACCAGGTGCATCGAGGATTCGGGCCGAAGCGGCAGATAGCGGGAGAGAAAAACACGAACGGAAGAAAAGACCACCGCTCCGGACAAGAGCGAGACGACCAACAGGGAGAGTAGAAACTCCAAAGGCAAGCTGGTGAGTGAAAGCAGTGCGCCCAGGGAAGGAAAGAGCAACAGAGCTAACCGATAAAACAAGCAAGGACCGATGAGAGGGAAGAAGAAGGAACCGGAGCCGAGGACGCCAGTGCGGCCGCATCTCGGCCAGATTTCCCCCTAGCACCAGGAGCAAAGTGCCCGCACCCAAAAGGATTACCATGGTCGTTCCAGGTCTTTAGTCTTTCTTTTATACATTCTTTCTCTTTCTTTATAATTAGTATTTAGTAGTAGTAGTAGGGCCTGTGGATATGTTGATAGTTCTTGTTTGGGTGCTTCTCTGCCTTAGATCTTGGGGCTTCTCTTCCGCCAGTGCCATCCCTTGGGCTTTTCGGGGCCGGCCGGAACTGATAAGCTGTGGATAGAGTCTCGGATAAAACCTTCGCTTTCCAGCTGCTTTTTGGGGTCCTTTGGTCCTTTTTCCGATCATCCCATATCCAGGGGTATTACATCTCCGGCCCCCACTTCTGGGGGATGCCCCTCGGCTGTCAGGTGACATAATCAAAAGTTTTCCCCATCCTGGCCGACTTATCCACAGTTTTCCACAAGTTATCCACAGTTTCTATGATAGAGAGAGTATTTATTTCGTTATTTTTCTTTTCCGCTCGCACCTAGCGGGAGGGGCTTTTCTCCACTGGTCCCCGACTGGATTTGATGAAAGTATAAACGATACCATTCCCCTTGCCAAGGAAGGATGAAGGGTATGGTCTGGCTAGTACGTATATTTCAAGGTGTATGCAACAGCACGATCGGATCGTAATCAGAGGTTTCCGATGCATAGTTTAGCTCCTGGGCCGGTACTGGATCGCCTCCGCCAAATGGGCGGGCTGGATATCGGGGGCCGCCGCCAGGTCGGCGATGGTGCGGGCCAGCTTGAGGATGCGGTGAAAGCCGCGGGCGGTGATCCCCAACTGGCTCATGGCGGAGCGCATCAGCTGCCGGCCGGTCTCGTCCAGGCGGCAATGCTGCTCGATCTCGGCCGGGCCCATGTCGGCGTTGCAGGTCAGGGAGCTGCCGGCGGCAAAGCGCGCTCGCTGGATCTCTCGCGAGGCCTCGACCCGCTGGCGGATGGCGGCCGAGCTCTCCCCCGGCGTTCGTCGGTCAGCTTGTCGTATTCGACCCGGGGCACCTCGATGTGGATGTCGATGCGGTCGAGCAGGGGGCCGGAGATCCGCTTCTGATAGCGGGTGATGGTGCTCATGCTGCAAGTGCAGTCCCGGGTGCTGTCGCCGTAATAGCCGCAGGGGCAGGGGTTTTTGGCAGCGACAAGCATGAAAGTTGGCGGGGAACGTGAGGGTGCCGCTGGCGCGGCTGATGGTCACCACCTTGTCCTCCAGCGGCTGCCGCAGGACCTCCAGGGCGCGGCTGTGGAACTCGGGCAGCTCGTCGAGAAAGAGCACGCCGCGGTGGGCCAGGGAGATCTCCCCCGGCCGGGGCACCGAGCCGCCACCCACCAGGCCGGCGTGGCTGACGGTGTGGTGCGGCGAGCGGAAGGGCCGGGTCTGGATCAACGGGGTATTGGCCGGGAGCATGTCGCAGATGCTGTAGATGCGGGTGATGTCCAGCGCCTCGTCGATGGTCAGCTTGGGCATGATGGTGGGCAGAGCGCGGGCCAGCATCGTCTTGCCGGCGCCCGGGGGACCAGCAGATCATTATGTTATGCGAGCCAGCAGCGGCGACCTCCAGAGCCCGCTTGACGTGCTCCTGGCCCTTGACGTGGCTCAGGTCGACGGGGGCTGGCGGTTCGGCGTCCAGGTCGATCTGGTTGCTGTGAACCTCGAGCTGGACGTGGCCGTTGAGATGCGCCACCAGATCTGCCAAATTCTTAACGGGGATGACAGTCAGGCCGGGGATGAGGGCGGCCTCGCTGGCGTCCGCTTCGGGGAGAAAGAAGGTGGTGATCTCTTCCTGGCGCGCCATCGCCGCCATGGGGAGCACGCCGCTGACGTGGCGGGTGCCGCCGTCGAGGGAGAGTTCGCCGACCAGCAGCGCGCCGTCCAGCGCATCGGAGGCTATCTGCTCGGTGGCGGCCAGGATGCCCATGGCGATGGGCAGGTCATAGATGGGGCCGGTCTTGCGGATGTTGGCGGGCGCCAGGTTGACGGTCAGTCGCTTGCCGGGAAAGTAGAGGCCGCTGTTGACGATGGCGGCCCGCACCCGCTCGCGGGATTCCTGCACGGCCGCGTCCGGGAGCCCGACGATGGTCAGACTAAAGAGCCCGCGCGCGGTGTCGACCTCGACGTCGACCGGGGTCGCGTCAAGCCCAAGAACCGCGCAACTGGTGACTTTGGCTAGCATCTTCCTCTGGGAGCCCAAGGATAGAGGTGGGTTGATCAGCCGATGTCATTATACCAAGGACTTGTCAAAAACAACAGCGAATTGGTTGATTTCTAGGGTGATTGCATCTTAATGATTCGTAGGCCCAAAACAATCAGTTTCCGTCGTCGCCTTTCTGACTCGTGCCCAGCGGACTGGAATCTCACCGCTAAGACGCAAAGAACGCAAGTTTTTCTATTTTTTCCTTCGCGCTCTCACCTGCACAGGACGCAGGTGCTGTGTGGCGTCTGGGCGGTTCATATGCACGTGTCCGATTTCCCGGCGGGTCTACAAATTAGATGCAATCGTCCTAGTACTACAACGACAGTTCTTTGAGTTTGACACGGCGACGTTTAGCATGAGACCATTTAGCGCGTTCGTTCCGCAACTGAGTGTCCGTGAGCCAATGCAACAACTCCCCGGGAGTCCAAACTCGCTGCGGCAGCAGTTCGCGCAACACGCGACTGATTTGCGGTCGAGTCACCCGGGGCATCTTTTTCCCCCCATTCCTGCTCAAGTTTCAGCAAGAAGATTCCGGCCAACATGGCGAGTGTAATATGATGGTGCCAACCCTGCCAACTCCGAACCTCATACTCGTCCAACCCGGTTTCATTTTTCTCCATCTGAAACTCGGTCTCGATCGGCCAGCGCTTGGCGCCTACTTGGGCCAGCGTCAACAGCGGCGTATCCGCAGGCGCATTGGACAGATAGTACTTGGGCTCACTGCCATCGGGATTTCGCCGCAAGACCAGCCAGCACGCACGCCCTGGCAGCCCTTCGCGACTTTCCCACCCCCTTCGAGCTGCAAACAGGTAAGTTCGCGGTCCCTGCGCGCCCTCCGCCACCGTCAAGAGCTGCCAGTCCTCCGTTGTGAGACCCGCAGCTACCACTTCGACAGCTTGCGGCCCGGGCTCGCCATCAACCAGGCGCGGCTTGGTCGGGTGTCGGCCACGCCCCGACCAGGCCGGGACTTCCGTCTTGACCGGTTGCGCAAAAACCGGCTGGCGGCAGGGCACTTCCAGCACGTACAGCCATCCAGCACTGTCCAAGTCATCGCGCAGAGTAGGCACCTTGCCGTATGCCTCGTCGGCTGTGACCCAATGCCCCGCCATATGCCCGACCGTACGCGCCTGCTGCAACATAGAAAAGCCCAACTCGGCCATGCTCTGATAGGCAACGTCTTCCGGGACACCTGCCTCTCGGCAGCGATCGGGATCGTCTGTCCATTCTCTGGGCAGATAGAGACGCCTGTCGACCAAAGCATGCCCTTGTTCAGAAACATACGCCAGAAAAACGCCCTGTTGACAGTTGGCGACCTTGCCCAAGGTGCCACAGTATTGTCGAGCCACGCCGACCGATTTCTCGCCCTTTTTGGGAAATCCCGTTTCGTCCAGGACGAAAACGCCATCCGACGTGTTCAAGAGGCGACCGACATGGTCTTGAAGTCGGTCAATGACCGGTTCGTCCGACCAGGGCGATTCGGTCAGAAAACGCTGCAAGCTGCGTGGCGTGGCGCCATCCACTGCTTCGGAGATGTTTTCGGCATTGCGCCGGTCGGTCTGCTGCACCAACAAACCACGCAAGTATTGCTCGCTTCGCTGCTGGGCCTCTTTGCGCCCGAAAAGCGAAGCGAATTCCTGATGAAAATCGTCGAAAGATGCCGCGATACGCCCAAATTCGACTTGATCCATGATTCCATTCCTCCATCTATTAGCGTCAAAGCTATCGGAGGATATTATGCCATAAAAACCGTCGTTGTAGTACTAG
>CAWIZY010000016.1:0-1574507 GCA_963840725.1 uncultured Gammaproteobacteria bacterium
GTTCTTGTCAGGGGCTTGCCCCGACAGAGGTGCGCATTATACGCATCGGGATTCGGCCTGCAAGGGCTTTGCAAAAATATTTCAGAACTATTTTCAAAGCCCGGTGTGCAGACCCCGCCAACGCTGTGCAGAAAGGGTTTTATGCGCCTCTTCCAGACACCCATAAGAGGGGCACTGGAAACTAATCAGGGTGTAAAAGACGGCCATTCGGTCAGTCATCGAGGCGGGTTACCACCAAACCGACAGCAAAATGAATCGGAGCCTAAGGTAGTGCGGGTGGCCGCACACTGCCACCCTGCCGGGTTCGGAGCTCAGGAGTGTTTATCCCGCCGCTTGAAAACCAGGGTGACCGGACCCGCAGCGGCATAGGTCAAAAACGCCAACAAAAAGACCCGAGGCGGGTCGAGGGTTACCAGACCGAATGCCAGGACCACCAGTATGATGACGACAAACGGCACGCGTCCGCGGAAATCGAGCCCCTTGAAACTGTAATAGGGGAAATTCGCGATCATGAGAAAGCCCATTAGCGCGGTGAGTAAAGCCATCACCACGGACATCTCACTGGGCAGGTCAACGCCAACCCAGCCAAAGTCCTGACACACCCATACAGCACTGGCGACTGCGCAGGCGGCCGCCGGACTGGCCAGGCCGGTGAAAAAGTTCTTGTCGGCGCTCTCTGCCTGGGTATTGAACCGGGCCAGTCGCAGCGCAGCGCAGGCAACATAGATAAAGGCGGCGCTCCAGCCGACTTTGCCAAGACCACTCAAGGCCCAGCTGTAGGCCACCAGCGCCGGTGCCACGCCAAATGACACCATGTCGGCGAGGCTGTCATATTCGGCACCAAACTTGCTCTGGGTGTTGGTCAGTCGGGCAATGCGTCCGTCGAGGCCGTCGAAAACAGCGGCGAAAAAAATCGCTATCGCGGCGCTTTCAAAGTCGTTACGCATTGCAGCGATAACGGCGTAAAACCCACAGAAAAGAGCACCGGTAGTGAACAGATTAGGCAGTAGGTAGACGCCCCGCCGCCGCACCGTGCGACCGTTCTCAGAAACCTCTTCCTCATGTTCGTCGACCAGCATTTTCAGCCCTGGCGAGACACTACTCTGCCCGTCGGACTCTTGCTCTTCAGGGGTCGGTTCGTCCTGCTGTGACTCAGTCATGGCTCTAGTCTGTCGCTCTGCGTAGCGGTAATAGTATCAAACTGTTCCGGGGTAGGTCTGCCCGGCCACATCCCAGAGCGACCGCACCAAGGGACTGGCAAGGCGCTGCTTGAGGCTGCACAGCCCCACAGTCAATGGCGGCAGTTCATCGGGTACCGGAACCGGTCGAACCCGTTCTGCCATACCCCCGGCCTCAATGACCAGTTCGGGAGCGAGACCCACACCCAGACCGAGTCCGACCATGGCGACAATCGCCTCGTGCCCAGCTACCTGCGCGTAGATCCTGGGCCGTATGCCGCGCTGACGCAGCCAGTCATCCAGCAGGTCTTTGGTAATACCCCGCTCGGGGACGATGAGTGGCACCGACGACCAGTCGAATTCCGCCGATCGTGTATCCCCGGACAACAGCAGTTCGCGCACTGCACAGTGAGCGGTCGGCATGCAAAAGCGCAGCGGTGAATCCAGCAACGGTAAAAAATCCAGCCGCGCCGGCAGTTGGGGAGGACGGCCGCTGACCGCTATATCGTCCTGCCCGGCCAACACCCGGTTAATGCCGTCAGCCTGATCGCCGGTGTGGAGCATAATATCCACAGCGGGGTGCTGGTTCCGAAAGGCACCCAGTATTGGCGCCAACACGCTGTGACTCGCTGTCACCGAACAATACAGGCTCACTTCCCCGGCAAGCGCACAGTCGGCGTCAAGCTGGCGGCGCAATTGCTGCCAGTCAGCGACCGTCCGACGCGCATAGTCGCGAACTTCCACTCCTGCAGTTGTGAGACGCACCCGTCTACGGTCGCGCTCCAGCAGTGACTGCCCAAGCTCAAGCTCCAGGCGCTGCACGGTACGACTCACCGCTGATACGCTTTGGTGCAGTATTTCTGCGCTGCGACTGAAGCTGAGCGTTTCAGTGACCGACAGAAAGACTTTCAATGCCCGAATATCCACAACCGCTCCTTTTGCGATTAAATCAACACACTATTAACAATATAGCGTTTTACGCAAGCAAAAAAATGGCGTACTGTCCGCTGCTCATTTACTTGCGCCGGAGACTATCCATCATGGGACAAAACTACTTCAACACTCTGCCCCTGCGACTACAGCTGCAACAACTGGGCAAATGCCGTTTTATGGATCGCTCCGAGTTCAGTGACGGCGTGGAAAAACTGCGTGGCAAGAAACTGGTCATCGTCGGTTGTGGTGCCCAGGGACTCAATCAGGGCCTCAACTTGCGCGATAGCGGGCTGGACGTCGCCTACGCCCTGCGCGCGGGTGCTATCAGTGAAAAGCGCCAATCCTGGCGCAACGCGACCGAGAATGGATTCACTGTCGGCAGTTACGAGGAGCTCATTCCAGGCGCAGATCTGGTGCTCAATCTCACGCCGGACAAGCAGCACACCAGTGTGATCAACCAGATCATGCCCCTGATGAAGCAGGATGCCTGCCTCGCGTATTCACACGGCTTCAATATTGTCGAGGAAGGCATGCAGATCCGCGACGACCTGACAGTGATTATGGTGGCTCCCAAGTGCCCGGGCACTGAGGTAAGAGAAGAGTACAAGCGCGGTTTCGGCGTGCCCACACTCATTGCCGTGCACGCGGAGAACGACCCCCGGGGAGAGGGCCTGGAACTGGCCAAGGCTTACGCCGCAGGCACCGGTGGACACCGCGCGGGCGTGCTTCAGTCATCGTTCATTGCAGAAGTTAAATCTGACCTGATGGGCGAGCAGACTATCCTCTGTGGCATGCTGCAGACAGGCTCAATCCTGTGCTACGACAAGATGGTGGAAAAAGGCATTGAGCCTGCCTACGCCTCCAAGCTGATCCAATACGGCTGGGAGACTGTGACCGAAGGTCTCAAACACGGTGGCATCATCAACATGATGGACCGCCTGTCCAACCCCGCGAAAATACGCGCCTTTCATCTTGCCGAGACTCTGAAAACGATTATGCGGCCGCTGTACGAGAAGCATCAGGACGACATCATGACCGGCGAGTTCTCGCGCACGATGATGGAAGACTGGGCCAATGACGATGCCAACCTGCTGAAATGGCGCGCGGCGACTGCCGACACGGCCTTCGAACAAGCTATCAATACCGACGCGGAGATCAGCGAGCAGGAATACTACGATCACGGCATACTGATGGTGGCCATGGTAAAAGCAGGCGTCGAGCTGGCTTTCGAGACCATGGTGTCCGCCGGGATTATCGCCGAGTCCGCTTACTATGAGTCGCTGCACGAGACACCGCTGATCGCCAATACCATCGCGCGGAAAAAACTCTACGAGATGAACGTGGTGATCTCCGATACCGCCGAGTACGGCTGCTACCTGTTCGATCATGCCTGCCGGCCACTACTGACGGAGTTTATGAGCGGCATCGACACCGATGCTATCGGCCGCGGAATAGGGGGCGATAATAGCGTTGATAATCAGGAGCTGATCGCTGTGAACGAGGCCATACGCTCGCACCCGGTGGAAATGGTCGGCAAGACACTGCGCGGCTATATGACAGCCATGAAACGCGTACTCTGACTCATGGCAGCCGTTGCGTACTGGCGCAAGTTGTCGCCAGCCGCGGCTACCCTGACAATACCTGGTTAAACCTGCAGATTAGATGACATACAGGGCCATGGGGTATACCGGGCCCTTGCTTTACAGGCGCTGCCGTCAGACTGGTAATGAGTGCAGCAACAAGCGCAGCGGAGAGAGGCCAGACGTTTCCGACCCCTGACACCGCCACCGTCAAAGACTGAGTATTTTCTCGCCGCGGGCGATCCCGGCGACGCCGGATCTGACCACTTCCAGGATATCGACCTCGGCCATGGCCGCCACGAAGGAGTCCAGTTTGTCCGACGTGCCAGCTAGCTGAATCGTGTACACGTTCGGACCCACATCGACGATCTGACCACGGAAAATGTCGGTGGTTCTCTTGACCTCATCGCGCTGATTACCCTGTGCCCGCACCTTGATCAGCATCATATCCCGCTCAATGTGAGCGCCCTCCGTCAAATCAACCAGCTTGACCACGTCCACCAGCTTGTTCAGCTGCTTGGTGATCTGTTCGATGGTCTTGTCATCGCCCGCCGTGGTCAAAGTCAACCTGGATAGGGTCAGGTCTTCGGTCGCAGCTACGTTCAGGGTCTCGATGTTGTAGCCACGCTGGGAAAACAAACCCACTACTCGCGACAATGCACCGGGTTCATTCTCCATCAGGATAGAAATTATTCGGCGCATGTCATGTCCTCTCGTTCTTGCTCAACCACATATCTTTCATCGACCCGTTCGGCGCCACGTGCATGGGATAGACATGCTCCATGGGATCAATAAAGACATCGAGGAATACCAGTTTATCTCGCATGGCAAAGGCTTCGTGCATGGCGGCATCGAGATCCTCCAGACGCCGCACCTCGATACCCACATGGCCATAGGATTCCGCCAACTTGATAAAATCAGGCAGTGAATCCTCGTAGGTACTCATCGCATAGCGACCCTCGTACTGCATGTCCTGCCACTGCTTCACCATGCCCAGGTAGTTGTTGCGCAGGTTGATAATTTTGATCGGGGTGTTGTACTGCTTGCAGGTCGACAGTTCCTGAATATTCATCTGAATGCTGCCCTCACCAGTAACACAGGCAACTGCCATATCCGGGAAGGCCAACTGCACACCGATCGCCGCGGGAAGCCCGAAACCCATGGTGCCCAGACCACCGGAATTGATCCAGCGCCGTGGCAGGTCAAAGGGGTAGTACTGAGCCGCAAACATCTGATGCTGGCCCACGTCGGAGGTCACATAAGCATCGCCCTTGGTGATCCGATAGAGACTATCGATCACCTGCTGAGGCATGATCTGATCGCTCTGGGCGTAGCGGCGCCCGGTGAGCAGACCCTTGGACTGACGCCATTCCTCAAGTTGCTCCCACCAGCGGGCCAGGGCCGCCTGGTCGGGTAACTCCGGCTCTTTCTCACGGAGCAGATCAAGCTGCTGCATCAGGTCACGCAGCACCGGCTTCACCGGACCCACAATCGGAATATCCGACTGCACCGTCTTTGAAACCGAAGTCGGATCCACATCGATATGGATAATTTTTGCCCCGGGACAAAACTTGTCGACCGTGTTGGTCACACGGTCATCAAAGCGGGCGCCAACGGCAAGGATAACGTCGCTGTGGTGCATGGCCATGTTGGCTTCGTAGAAGCCATGCATTCCCAGCATGCCCAGAAACTGGCGATCAGTCCCCGGATAGGCACCCAGACCCATCAGCGTGTTGGTTACCGGATAATTCAGCTCCCTGGCCAGCTGAATCAGCAACTCACTGGCCTCGCCGAGAATAACACCGCCACCGGCGTAGATAATCGGCCGTTTGGCCGAGAGCAGCAGCTTGGCCGCTTTCTTGATCTGCCCGGTGTGACCGCGCTGAGCCGGTGAGTAAGAGCGCAGCTTAACCTGCTCGGGATATTCGTACTCGAATACCTCATCCGGACGGGTAATATCCTTGGGGATATCGATAACCACCGGGCCGGGCCGGCCGCTGGCGGCTATGTGGAAGGCCTTTTTTATCGTGGCCGGCAGATCCTGCGCCCGCCTCACCATGAAGCTGTGTTTGACGATCGGGCGGGAGATGCCCACCATATCTGTTTCCTGAAAAGCATCCTCGCCAATCAGATGGCTTTGCACCTGACCAGAAAGCACCACCATCGGGATGGAGTCCATGTAGGCAGTGGCGATCCCGGTGATCGCATTGGTCGCGCCCGGGCCAGAGGTCACCAGAACCACACCGGGCTTACCCGTTGCGCGAGCGTAGCCGTCCGCAGCGTGTGTGGCCGCCTGCTCATGACGGACCAGAATATGCGGCACTTTACTGGCCTTGAACAGGGCGTCATAAATGTGCAGCACCGCGCCGCCGGGATAGCCGAATATGTATTCCACGCCTTCGTCTTCAAGCGCACGCGCGATCATTTCGCCGCCGGATAACAACTCCACAGTAACTCTCCATCTGCCAAGCTCGGCGCGAACCCTCGCCGTAACCAACTGTCATTGTGTGGACGTCGCTGCAAAGGCACCGGAATCGGTACCTGGCTGGCCACGCCACCCCTGTCTCGCGAGCTCAATACACTGCACACTGCCCGGCATCCGGAATCACCCCACTCGGGAACGCACCTGGGGATAAACGATCACGAACACCCGTGTATCGGTCGCCCTGCGGGGTAGCGCAGTGTCTGGCCCTCAACCCGGTCAATACGACGCGGGCCGAATACGGGACTTACAAGCAGCTCCACCGAATAATGGAATCGGCGCAGTAGGCCAGCGGTTGAGGGTACTCAACATTGACCGTTGCCACATGCAAGACCCCCCTATTCTTGGCCTGAATACGTAAGCTGTCAACCTGACTGGTCCGGTCATGGCTGTATTGCGTCATTTTGTGACCTTGTACACAGTCTTCAGACGGACAGTGATTGCCCCCTCACGCCGGTTTGCGGTACCGTTCTGGTAATCATGACACTCACGAGAAGATTATAATAATGGGACAAATCAACGTGAAACCGGTATCCCGGGGCCGCCTGCTGGCCCTCTCGGCCCTGCTGCTGGTCACTGCGGGCGTCAGCGCCAGTGACACGTTCTACCGCTGGCAGGATGAGCGCGGCAATCAGGTCAATAGTGACCGACCACCACCGGCGGGTACCGCTTACGAAGTCATTTCTACAGAGTCAAGCATGGTGCGCAGGGTCAACACCGCCGACGCACCTGAAAATGCGGCGGCAGAGGCGGCTAAAGAGCAGGAAAAACCCGCTGGCGGCCAGACTGTGGTCACCGGTGGGCAGGTTAAAATAGTCAAGAATCCGGAAGTGTGCGCCCAGGCAAAGGAAAACCTGGCAACGCTGGAAGTCGCGCCTCGGGTACGACTGCGCGGAGAGGATGGCGAGTACCGCTACCTCACCGAAGACGAACGGAAAGAGCAGGAAAAAAGAGCCCGCGACAGTATCGCAGTACACTGCGACTGATCGCGGGCCTTCCAGACACAGTTAGCGGGTAGTGAAAACCGCCTTATCCCCTTCAATATCCGCCACCACCGTTGCACCAGGCTCAAACTCGCCCGCCAGGATTCGCTGAGCGAGCGGGTTTTCCAGCTCCTGCTGAATGGCCCTTTTCAGCGGCCGCGCACCGTAGACCGGATCGAACCCGGCCAGCACCAGCCTGTCCATAAACGCATCACTGATTTCCAGCTTCAGATCGCGCTCTGCCAGCCGCGCCTGTAGCCCCTGCAGCTGGATTTTCGCAATCCCTCTGATCTCGCTCTCCGCCAATGGGTGAAAGACGACCGTTTCATCAATCCGATTGATAAACTCCGGGCGGAAGTGGTTGCCGACCACCCCCATTACAGCCGCTTTCATGGCCTCATAGTTGTCTTCACCGGCCATCTCCTGGATCAGATCAGAGCCGAGATTGGAGGTCATTACAATCACCGTATTACGGAAGTCCACAGTGCGCCCCTGGCCATCGGTCAGGCGCCCGTCTTCCAGGACCTGCAAAAGGATATTGAACACGTCCGGATGCGCCTTCTCAACCTCATCGAGCAACAACAATGAATAAGGTCGCCGCCTTACCGCTTCGGTGAGATAGCCGCCCTCCTCATAACCCACATACCCCGGCGGCGCCCCGATCAAACGCGCCACCGAGTGCTTTTCCATAAACTCCGACATGTCTACCCGCACCATCGCCTGCTCGCTGTCGTAAAGAAACTCCGCCAGCGCCTTGCACAGTTCGGTTTTGCCCACCCCGGTGGGGCCGAGAAACAGAAACGAGCCGTTCGGTCGGTTCGGATCCGACAGCCCCGCCCGAGAGCGCCGCACGGCATTGGAGACCGCCACCACAGCTTCGTCCTGGCCCACTACTCGGGCATGCAGGTAGTCCTCCATGTGTAGCAGCTTTTCGCGGTCGCCCTCCAGCATTTTGGAGATAGGAATGCCGGTCCAGCGCGACACCACCTCGGCCACCTCTTCCTCCGTCACCTTGTTGCGCAACAGCGTATGCTCCACCGTCTCCGCCTGGTTTGCCAATTCGAGTTGCTTCTCGAGTTCCGGCAGACGTCCGTACTGCAACTCAGACATGCGCGTCAGGTCACCAGTACGACTGGCAGACTCGAGCTCCAGCTTGGTCTGTTCAATCTCACTTTTGATCTGCGCCGCGCCCTCCAGCGAGGCTTTTTCCGCTTTCCAGATCTCCTCCAGGTCAGAGAACTCACGCTCAACCTTGTCGATTTCATCGTTAAGCAGCTCAACCTGCTTCTTCGCCGCCGGGTCTGTATCTTTCTTGACGGCTTCGCGCTCTATCTTCAGCTGGATCAGCCGTCGCTCCAAACGGTCCATGGCCTCCGGTTTGGAATCGATTTCCATCCTTATTCGACTGGCCGCCTCATCAACCAGGTCGATGGCCTTGTCCGGGAGTTGACGGTCTGTAATATACCGCTGGGACAGGCGCGCGGCGGCTATGATCGCAGCGTCAGTGATATCGACACCATGGTGCACTTCATAGCGCTCCTTCAGTCCGCGCAGGATGGCAATGGTGTCCTCCTCGTTCGGCTCATCCACCAGGACCTTCTGAAAGCGGCGCTCCAGAGCGGCGTCTTTCTCCACGTATTTACGATATTCGTCCAGCGTGGTGGCCCCCACACAGTGCAGTTCACCGCGGGCCAAAGCGGGTTTGAGCATGTTGCCCGCATCCAGAGAACCCTCTGCCTTACCGGCGCCGACCATGGTGTGAAGTTCGTCGATGAACAGAATCACCCGGCCCTCCTGCTTGGAGAGCTCGTTGAGCACCGCTTTCAGACGCTCTTCAAAATCGCCGCGGAACTTGGCTCCAGCCAACAAAGCCCCCAGATCCAGCGACAGAATACGCTTGTCCTTGAGCCCCTCGGGAACTTCACCGTTCACCACGCGTTGTGCCAGGCCCTCGATAATGGCGGTCTTACCCACCCCCGGCTCGCCGATCAGCACGGGGTTGTTCTTGGTGCGGCGTTGCAGCACCTGTATCGTGCGGCGAATCTCATCGTCACGACCAATCACAGGGTCCAATTTACCCTGCTCGGCACGCTCCGTAAGGTCTATCGTGTATTTGTCCAGGGCCTGACGAGACTCTTCGGCCTCGGGATTGTTCACCGACTCACCACCGCGTACGCTCGCAATCGCCTGCTGCAACCCTGCCTCGGTCACACCCGCAGTCTTGAGCAGTTCTGCCGCCTGGGATTTACCCTGCAGCATGCCCAGCAAGACCAGTTCGCTGGATATATAGGTATCACCGCCCTGCTGGGCCAGCTTATCCGCAAGGTTAAGAATACGGCCCAGGTCGGCCGACATGTGCACATCGCCACCGGTACCGGTCACCGCAGGCAGATTCGCCAACGCCGAGGCAACCGCCTCCGACAGACCGCCCAGGTCTGCACCTGCTTTCTGCAGCAACGGCCTTGCAGCGCCACCGGCCTGATCGAGCAGAGCCGAAAGCAAGTGCACCGGTTCGATAAAGTTGTTGTCCCTACCCAGGGCAAGGGACTGGGCATCCGCCAGCGCATGCTGCAACTGGTTGGTCATTTTGTCCATTCTCATAAAGTTCTCTCCAGTCAATCGCGCCAGCGCGCGGATATCAAAAATCTCTTCCTGACAAATGGGGGCGAAACCACCGTGTTTCAAGTAGCCCTGCAAGAAGTAGGGAAAAGAGAGTATTCGGGGAAAAACGAAACGCCGCTACGCCATCACGACGAGTGTAGCCATGCGGCCGGTCTGACCGTCTCGCCGGTAGGAGAAAAACCGGTCGGGATCGCTGAAGGTGCATATTCCCCCGCCATGGACCTCAGTCAGTCCACAGGCTACAAGGCGGATTCTCGCCAACTGAAACAGGTCGGCGAAATAATACCCGGGGCGCAGGACGCTCTCCACAAAGCAGGCCTCAGTTGCTGCCTGAGTGACAGAAGCAGCGTCTGCAAGATAGGCGGACCGGACCTCGGGCCCCACCTCAAAGGCCCCCGGTCCAATCGCGGGACCCAGCCAAGCCAGCAGGTGCGCGGGGTCAATACCCATTGCGGCTATGGCAGCTTCCAGAACTCCCCCCAGCAGCCCCCGCCACCCGGCATGCACAGCGGCAACCCGGTCGCCCAGTCGACTGCAGAATAGTACCGGCAGGCAGTCGCCGGTTAGTACGGCACACACCGCGCCCTTGCGGTCAGTCCAACAGGCATCCGCCACCGGATCAGACTCCGCGGCTTCCGCTCGCACGACCCGGTTGCCGTGCACTTGTTGCAGCCAATTGGGCTCTGCCGACCTCCGAGGCAGCCTGGCCTGCAGCAAAGCTCGATTGGCCAGCACGGCGGTGGGCTCATCACCCACATGCTGGCCGAGGTTAAAATCAGCCCAGGGGGGCCTGCTGTGCCCCCCACTGCGCGTGGTGCTAAGGGCGAATATCGTGTTCGGCACCGGCCAGTCCGGTTCAATAAAGGCCAGATCAACCATAGGGCGATTCGCTCGGGGCTGGCGGGTCCTCTCTCTGCAGCACGTCCAGCAAAGCCAGCAGGTCTGCGGGCAAGGGCGTGTCGAAGGTCATTGTTTCCCCTGACACCGGGTGGATCAGGCCCAGTGTCTGAGCGTGCAGAGCCTGGCGGGAGAACCCGCGCAGTGCATCCACCAGCTCGACTGACGCCGCGGCTGGCAGGCGTGGACGACCGCCATAGGTCGGATCACCCACCAGCGGGTGGTGTCGGTGTGCCATATGCACCCGTATCTGGTGCGTACGCCCCGTTTCCAGGCGCACCGAGATGCGGGTATGGTGGGCGAAGCGTCTCTCAACTCGATAGTGCGTGATGGCCGATTTACCGCCGGCTGCGAGTACCGCCATTTTTTTGCGTTGCCGAGGGTGCCGGCCCATGGGTGCATCGATCGTGCCTCCACCCGTCATTGCACCGATAGCCACTGCGCAATACTCACGTCGCACCGTGCGCGCCTGCAGCTGGGCCACCAGATGATGATGCGCGTTAAGCGTCCGTGCAACGACCATGATCCCCGAGGTTTCCCGGTCCAGCCTGTGCACAATACCGGCCCGCGGCAGGTTGCCCAGCTCCGGAGCCCGGTTGAGCAGGGCATTCACCAGGGTGCCGTCAGCATGCCCTGCCGCCGGGTGCACCACCAGCCCGGCCGGCTTGTTCAGCACCAGAATCTCCTTATCCTCGTACACCACGTCCAGTTCTATCGCCTGGGGCTCCCAGCTCACTTCCGGGATCAGTTCGGCGCCTACCCGAAGCTGCATGCCTGCCAACACCTTGTCGCGCGGCCGCTGGCGCTGGCCATCCACGGTCAAGTCACCATTCTTTATCCAGGCCTGCAATCGCGAGCGGGAATAGTCGGGGAACAGACGCGCGGCGACCTGATCCAGACGGCTGCCCTCCAGCGCTGTGGGGACGACCGCGTCGAGTTGTATGATTTCGGTCATCACTGTTACCTGTTTATGCCGCTGTCGGAGTGTGGTTAAATACGCCACCTTGGCGTGCACTTGGACATATCTTAGCACGCTAGCAGGTTAACTCGTTCCAGGGCCATCGATTGAAATACGCGCTGACATTACTTTTAAGCCTGATTCTACTGGGCTGTTCGAGCAATGATGAACAGCTGGATATCGCTGCAGACACGGGTGAGCAGCAGATGTACGAGGAGTCCCAGCGGTACCTCAATAACAGCAGCTTCGACCTCGCGGTCCGCAGCCTGCAATTGCTGGAGTCGCGATACCCCTTTGGCCGCTATGCCGAGCAAGCTCAACTCGAGATCATCTACGCCCATTACGGCAACTTTGAGCGCGAGGCGGCCGTTGAGGCAGCCGACCGGTTTATCCGGCTGCACCCCCAGCACCCTAACGTCGACTACGCCTACTATATGAAAGGGCTAGCCTCCTACAACCCGGGAGATGATCTGTTCGAGCGTTTTCTACCGACTGATGAGACTGAGCGTGACACCAGCCATGCGCAGGAGTCGTTCGCGGAGTTTGCACAATTGGTATCCCGGTTCCCCAATAGCCCCTACGCAGCGGATGCGAGGGCCCGCATGGTGTACCTGCGCAATCTGCTGGCCCGCCACGAGATCGTGGTGGCCAATTACTACTTTCGCCGCGGCGCCTACCTGGCAGCCGCCAACCGGGGGCGCTACGTCGTCGAGAATTTTCAGCGCACACCGGCGGTAGCCGACGGTCTGGCCGTCATGTCGCAGGGTTATATTCTGCTCGGTCTGGACGATCTGGCCCGCGATTCCATCGACGTGCTGGCCATGAACTACCCCGAACACCCCTCGCTGGATAAAAACGGCGAGTTCAAGAGTGTTTACACCCTTGATGGCCTGCAACGCTCATGGATCAACAGAGCCACACTGGGCCTTTTCGATCCGCCACAGCCACCACAGTTCGACTCGCGCAAGGGTCGTCACTAATCAATCCCCCAGTTTCCAGCCTGAGGTGATCGGATAGCGTCTGTCGCGCCCGAATCCACGCCGGGTGATACGCACACCGATAGGTGCCTGACGACGCTTGTACTCGTTCATGTCCACCAGACGCAGCACGCGATGGACCACGTCCCTGTCCATACCTGTGGCAATTATGGCCTCAGCGCTGTAATCCTGCTCGACGTACAGTTCCAGAATCCGATCCAGCACGTCGTAGGGCGGCAGGCTGTCCTCGTCCTTCTGATCCGGCGCCAACTCCGCTGACGGCGGGCGATCAATGACTCGCTGTGGAATACACGGCCCCAGTGAATTGCGGTAACGACAGAGCTCGTACACCAGCGTCTTGGGTACGTCTTTGATGGCATCGAAGCCGCCTGCCATATCGCCATAAAGGGTCGAATAGCCTACAGCCAGCTCGCTCTTATTGCCCGTGGTCAGTACCAAGAGGTGCTTTTTGTTGGAGATGGACATCAGCAAGACGCCGCGACAGCGCGCCTGCAGGTTTTCCTCAGTGGTATCGGGTTCAGTTCCCGCGAATTCCTCAGCGAGACTGAGCATGAACTGGTCGTAGATAGCCTCAATGGATATTACCTTGTGGCCCACCCCCAGCAGGCGCGATTGCTCGGCAGCATCTTCCACACTCATCTCAGCGGTATACCTGAACGGCATCATCACAGCCTCCACGCGATCGGCACCTAATGCCTCAACCGCAATGGCCAGCGTCAAAGCCGAATCCACACCTCCCGAGAGGCCCAATACAACGCCCGGGAACCCGTTCTTGTTAACATAGTCCCTGACCCCCAACACCAGGGCGAGCCAGGTTGCGGCCAGTTCGTCCAGTGGCGCAGCCACCGGCGGACCGCTAAACCGGATGCTGTCAGTCTCGATGGTCGCCGTCACCCAGTACTCCCCGACGTCAAAGTTGGGAGCGGCAACAGCAACACTGCCGTCCGCATTGACCGCAAACGAGCCACCATCAAATACCAGTTCGTCCTGACCCCCGACCTGATTGACGTAGACGATAGGCAAGCGCGATTCGCGTGCGCGCTGCCCCACCAGGTCCCAGCGTTCCCCGCGTTTGCCCCGGTGGTAGGGTGATGAATTGATGTTTATCAGCAACTGGGCACCTGCCGCCGCTGCCTGCGCCGTGGGCCCTGTTTCCCAAATATCTTCACATATACTCAGGCCGACTTTCAGGCCTTCTATTGCAACTACGCAGGGCTCTGCGCCCGCAGCAAAATAACGTTTCTCGTCGAAAACCTGATAGTTGGGCAAGCACTGCTTGCGATAACGGGCAACAACCTCGCCCCGATGCAACACCCCGGCCACATTGTAAAGCTGGCCAGCTTCCACTAGCGGATAACCCAGAACGAGCCAACCATTGCCGGACATTGCTGTACAGATCCGCTGCAGGGACTTCTCGACCCGACGGGCAATACTTGGCCGCAGCAGCAGATCCTCGGGCGGATAGCCGCTAAGCGTCAGTTCCGGGAACACTACCACCGGAGCCTCATGCTGACTCTCGGCACGCTTGAGCACCTCCAGCACCTGGTCCGTGTTGCCATCGAAATCGCCGACGAGGGTATTTATCTGCGCCATCAATATGTTCAAGGGAGACATGAATACGCCGCCTGGTCCGCCATTAATTTTGATATTGTCAGCGAAAGTCCAACTATATGCCAGTTCAGCCCCGTGTGAGCACCAACTCAGCGCCAGAGGTTGTTACAATGGCTCCGCGGTGCGCTGACAACGCACCGTCAACACGGATAACAACAACGATAATGACGTGATTCGCCCAGCCCTCAATACACCGCGCATCAGCCTGACGCCCAAGAGCCAGAATGTCGCTCTGTTGCGGATTTATGTCGCCTACCGATCACTACTATCGGTGGTCTTGCTGATCATGCTGTTCAGCCCCAATACGCGTCAGATAGTGGGTATTCTTAACCCCGCGCTCTACATAGGCGTGGCGCTGGCTTACCTGGCCACGAGTGTCCCGCTGATGGGGACCCTGGCCACCCGCCTGCACCTCAATCACAAGCTGCTGTTCCTCGTGTTCGTGGCGGACATTGTCGCGATCACATTGCTCGCGGACAGCAGCGGCGGCATGGCGAGCGGGCTACCTATACTGCTGATGGTGACGAGTGCCGCCAGTGCAGTGCTTATCGCCAACCGCACTCTCGCCACATTGGTCGCCGCTCTGTCGGTGCTGGCCATACTTGCCGACACCTTGCGTCTGATCGCCGCAGGAGTATTGGAACTCAATGCCCTGTTTCCAGCCGGCCTGCTGGGCCTGTTGATATTCAGTGTTTCGTTGATGGTACAGCTCATCGCACACAGACTGGGACGCGCTGAGGAACTGGCCCGTAATCGGGCCAGCGACCTCTACAACCTGCAGCGCCTCAACGAACAAATTGTTCAACACCTGCAAACCGGCATTCTGCTGGTGGAGCAATCTGGCAGAGTGCGAGTCATGAACAAGGCAGCCACCTCGCTGCTGGCGCCGGATAGACCGCTTGCCAGCGAGCACGGTCGACTGCTGAGTGACTACAGCCAGAGCCTGGCGGAGCAACTACAGCTCTGGCAACGCCATGGTACTCATCGGGCGAAACCCTTCACTGTCATGGAGGGCGCCCCGCCGGTAATCGCTAATTTTCGAGAACTGCAGCCGTCTGAACGCGGCGAGTCCCTGGTTTTCGTCGAAGACTACCGCCCTGTGACCCAATACGCGCAGTCGCTCAAGCTCGCATCGCTGGGCCGTTTGACAGCCAGTATTGCTCATGAGATCCGCAACCCACTGGGAGCGATCAGCCATGCGGCACAGCTGCTACAGGAGTCACCAGACCTCAGCGGGGCAGATCAACGGCTGGCTGATATCGTGATCAAGCACAGCATGAGAGTAAACCAGATAGTCGAGAGCGTGATGCAGATCTCCCGCAAGGAGCCCCCCAAGCCAGAGCCGCTGGTTCTGTCCGTATGGTTGACTGAATTCACGCAGTCCTACCTCAAGACTCTCACCCGGCCCGCTGAAATCAGCATCGAGTGTGAATTCAGAGAGTTGCAGGTGGAGTTCGACCCAGAAAATCTGCAGCGGGTGCTGCGCAACCTGCTGGACAACGCATTGCGCCATAGTAAGCTGGCGA
The DNA here is from genome assembly GCA_963840725.1 of uncultured Gammaproteobacteria bacterium. Taxonomy (GTDB): domain Bacteria; phylum Pseudomonadota; class Gammaproteobacteria; order Pseudomonadales; family Halieaceae; genus CAVWDU01. The sequence goes on from CAWIZY010000016.1 coordinate 15,769, forward strand.
CCGGCGTGGAAAGCGCCCGGATCGACGTCAGTGTTGACTTCTCCAGCCACCTCACCCGGATAGATGTGATTGACAGTGGGACCGGGGTGCCGGCGGCTGATCAGGCCAAGCTCTTTGAACCGTTTTTCACTACCGTTGAAGAAGGCAGTGGCATGGGTCTGTACCTGTGCAAGGAACTGTGTGAAATCAACAATGCCGAGTTGCGTTACCTCTTTACCGAGCGCGGTGAAAGCTGTTTTCGCATCAGTCTCAGTCAATACACACAATAGACCGCATGATGACCAGACAAACTGTACTTATCGTCGATGATGAGCCCGATATACGGGAGCTCCTGGATCTTACCTTGAGCCGCATGGGGCTGGACACCCACTGTGCTGCAAACCTCCAGGAGGCCCTGTCCAGCCTCGCTGAACTGCAGCCTGACCTTTGCCTCACGGATATGCGATTGCCCGATGGCAATGGCATCGGTCTGGTTGAGCACATTCAGAGCGAGCACCCCAACATGCCCGTGGCTATGATTACCGCGCATGGGAGTGTTGAAACCGCTATTTCTGCGCTGAAAGCGGGCGCCTTTGATTTCATCAGCAAACCCATAGAGCTGGAGCGATTGCGCAACCTGGTGAGCACGGCGCTGCAATTGGACGGCGACACCCTGCGCGCCGACATTGCCGTTGATCATGATCTTCTGGGCAGCGCGCCGGCCATCGCGAGCTTACGTAAACAGATTACCAAGCTGGCAAGAAGCCAGGCACCGGTGCACATACATGGCGAATCCGGGGCAGGCAAGGAGGTCGTGGCGCGGCTGATCCACAACAATGGTCCCCGGGCTGCGGGCGCTTTTGTGGCAGTGAACTGTGGCGCAATTCCACACGAACTGATGGAGAGTGAGCTATTCGGTCATATCAAGGGCAGCTTTACCGGGGCCAATCAAGACAAGCTGGGCCTGTTTCAGGCAGCCGCAGGGGGAACCCTGTTTCTCGATGAGGTCGCCGACCTGCCCCTGGCCATGCAGGTCAAGTTGCTGCGAGCGATTCAGGAAAAGTCCGTACGCCCCGTAGGCGCCAGTGAAGAACAACCGACCGATGTGCGCTTGCTCAGCGCCACCCATAAAGACCTGGCAACCGAAGTGGCAGCCGGGCGATTTCGCAACGATCTGTTCTACAGAATTAATGTTATCGATGTGAGAGTGCCGAGCCTGCGGGAGCGTCTGGAAGACCTGCCGGCACTGGCTGATGCCATTCTCGCTCGCATTGGGGATCAACAGAACTCTGGCGGCACTCATCTCGATGCATCTGCCGTTGCGGCTCTGCAGGGGTACAGCTTTCCCGGCAACGTCAGAGAGCTGGAGAATATTCTGGAACGGGCAATCGCCCTGTGCGACGGTGCAGTGGTGGCGGCCGATGACCTGCAATTCCCCAGCGCGGTCCCGGTCACCACACAGATCAGCGCTTCAGTATCTGGCGCAGATTCGTCGGCGCTGGAAAACGGCCAACACAGCGCGTCAGAACGGGAGGCCTACGGCGACCTGGAGGGCTATCTGGGTGCCGTGGAGCGACGCATTCTCACCACTGCGCTGGAGGACTCGCGCTGGAACAAGACGGCTGCCGCGAAACTTCTGGGGATCAGTTTCCGCAGCCTTCGATACCGGCTCAAAAAACTTGGACTGGAAGAATGAGCTGCTCATTCCAGCGCGATAAGGCTACCAGCAATCGGAGCTGCTGCCCGTGCCGGTGGCCGATTTTTCCCCAACAGAACTGATCACCAGGGTACCACAGACTGTATCCCTCGCCTGCTGCCCCTGTGGCACTGCCTGCAGCTCGAACGCCATCGCAGTGGGTGACACCAGGCTTATCGAATAGACGCGATCGGCCGCTGCGGCGCCGACCTCGCGCCCATCGGCGTCCACGACCCAGGGATCGGCAAACCCCAGTGGCGCCAATGTGGTGGAGTAGGCGCGGTTGTTAACAAAATACTGCTCCTGCCTGGCCACTATTTTCATTAATTCCACCTGGGCAATGGTGCGCTTTGCGCGAGTTTGCTGACCCTCGTAAGCGGGCAGGGCAACCATCATCAGTACCCCAATGATCACCACAACGATCATCACCTCAATCAGGGTGAAACCGGCCTCTCGGTGCAAGCTGCTGCTCATTGCATTCCCTTCTGTTCACAGTTGCCTGGCAGGTTGTTGATTTTCTATCTGCGTGGCCACTGCCACATTAAAAACCGGCTCAAATCGGTCATGTATTCACTGTACACGCCCTCATTTCGCCTGTTTTTGCCTCCCAGTGGCTGCCTCGAAAACGAAAACCAACCGCCTGCTAGATTTCAACTGGCAACCAGACTGACACTTTATGGCTATAACTTGTCGATGCCCAATTCACGCCAATAGATCCGGAACAAACGCTGAGACAAACCGGGCAAGAGTTTTTGTCTGTCCAGGTCACCGTCACCATCGACATCCGAGATTGCAATACCACCGCCGGGCACCAGAATGGCATCTCCGACCACCATAGCACCGGATGCGATACCCGGGCCAATATCATATATGCGCAGTTGATTGGGGATGGCCGTACCATCGGCCAGATTGACCACATACAGAAAACTCTGACCCTCGTTGGGCGTGCAACTGGCCGCAGCACCACTGGTAGGCGCAAAAGAGGTGAGGAATACCCTGCCACCATCCACCAATGGAGAGGCCAGACCCTTTTCACCCTCCTCGCCCATGCGGATTTTCCAGCCATTGAGCAGGCCAGCGTCAGTGGCGCAGGCACCTATTCCCTCGGTGCCTCTGATGCACGCTGTCTGATCTGGCAGCGATGTGTCCAGAACAGTTAAGGGTTCACGGAGCTTGACCGCCGGGTCGCCGCTACGAATCAATCGATCCTTAAGGTAAAAGTGGAAGTTGTTGACGTCAGTTTCAAGGGGATGAGCCCGGTCGCCGCTAGAGATCAGAATGCCATCGAAATCACCCGAGTTATCAAAAGTCTCAACCACATCGGGGGCATGGAAAAACCGTCTGTCGGTATTGGCCCCATCGGTACCCAGTTCCGCCAGCTTAGTGACGAACCAGTTGTCTTTTCTGTGATTGGCACCCGAACCCTCCGGCAGATCAACTCGCCACACCGCACCTCCCGTATCACCCACATACAGCCGATGGATGTTCCCGGCGATATTGGTCAGCGCGGTCACTGAAGAGGGGATACTGTCGACCATGCCGGCGTGCTCATAATGGGTATTACTGCTGGTTCCTGTAACCCCCAGTACGGCTTTCCATATCAAGTCTCCATTTCTGGCGTTAACGATGTAGATAGCGTTACCCACGCTGTCATCCTCATCATTGGCGTCCTTTCCCACGCGATCCGTGTAGCTTGCGTTCCAACCGCCGTTGTAACCGCCCGCGAATATCAGCACGTCGGTAAAAGTAGCGCCGAACCTGACCTTGCCCACGACCGGATCGGAGAATGTCAGACCCAATTCATCAAAATCACCGTCGGATGTCTGTTCAATTTTCCATCTGATCCTGGGCGTGATGTTGGGGTTACTTACATCGAGTGCATAATAGCTGTACCCACCGCGGCGCAATCCGAAGTAGACAAAGGCCCGGTCGCCCTCGCTACGGTCGAGAGTGCCATCAATGTTGCGGTCATCGACGAACACCGCCGGAGCACCGTCGACGCCATAGCGCATCAAGGTACTGGCCTGGGTATTCTCGCGCAGATACTTCAAGTTGGGGAGCACCTCACGGGGATAGAATGCCGCCACCTCCCGACCAGTTTCATTACCCAGGCTGTCTGTATTCTCAATAACATGCAGCAGTCCGTCATTAGTGCCGAAAAACAGACGAATCAGCGGATTGTCCTCGGTGTAGGCACCCAGCGCTCCGTAGTTAAGCGCCAGGGGCCTCGAGTGAATGGCATCCCCCAGTATCCAGCTCCTCGCCTCGGTCCTGTCGCCATCACCATCTTCGTCATCAACGTCCTGCCCACGGCCCCAGGCGATCAGCTCCCGCGCCTCGGAGCGATCCGCCGCACCCAGTGCTGCCATAAGGCTATCGGCTGTGGCATCAGTGACGTCAAAATCATCCAGTGCGGCGCTGCCAGCAGCAATGAAAGTTTCCGGCTCAACAACAACCTGTCGGGCGTTCGCCTCGGCATTGAGTTCGCCAATGCGCTGCGTACCGTCATCAATGACACCAGGAATCTTTTGCCCGGCACCTCCCCGGGTTACCTCTCGCCCGTCTGCATCCACAGGCACCGCTTCTCCGTCACCGGGAGGAAGCTGATCAACATCGGTCCAGAACGTCACCGCATCGAAACTGATACGACCGATATTATCCCCGGTCGTTTCAAAACCCGGCTCGCCATTGGCGTCCTGAATTTCATCGAAACGGCCATCCTCATCCACATCGACCAGCTTCAGCTTTTTGATATTTCCAGGCCAGCGTAATGTCTCCTGTGCCTCGAACAAGGCGATGAAGAGACTGTCGAGTGATTCTGCTCGATTGAATACATTCACGGGAACCGACGCGGCCACAAACGTGCTGCTGACGCTGATCACCTCTTTGAAGGCGTTGGTGACATCCTGCTCCAGTTGTGCAGGGTTATCCAGATTCAGTACCGAACCACTGCCGCCAGCCCGAGCCCAATCAGCGGATTGACCCTGCATGCCACTGTCAGATATAACCCAGGTTTTCTCCAGCGACTGATCGCCCTCCAAAAAGTCCACCAGGTCGGTATCACTGCTGTGCATGTACTGCAGCATATTGGTGAATTTCTCCCGGGCAGCCAGTGGCGACAGTTCCGCTGAGATCTCGGCGTTCAAATCCTCGTCCTGACTCTCCCCCTCCATGGCGACCAACATCGAGAACAATTTGGAACAGGACTTGGGGTCTGTGAAGGGAGCACTGTAGCTGCCCCCGTCGATGATGGATGCGTCGTAATCAGGCACCGGCGTCTGGGCTTCCGCAAATCCCAGGTTACCCCCCGTGTTCTTACCCAGGGCCAGGTTGCCGCTGTTCAGGTAGCGGAACCACTCAAAGTAGGTCTCTTTGGGCTGCAGCGGATGCGCATCCGCCTCCAGCCTGGATTCGGGAATAGCGCTAAGCGTGGCAATCAGTTCTTCTCGATGGTCTCCAAGACGTTTATAGCCCTCCAGAATCGTACCGCCATTTTTCTTGTTGGGAAGGACCAGCGACATATAGATGTCGTCAAACAGCGGGTTACTGAGCACTGAGCTCAACACGGCATTGAGCGCGCTATAGCTGCTGACGCTATCGCCGTCCGCATAGACACCGGGGTCGAGATTGTCGTAGGCCGACTGAGACATAAAGGGAGGCGAGCAGGACCCACCTTCCCCGTAAGTGCAAAGTGCATCAAAAAGTCCGGGGCGGTAGTCCAGCATCAGGTGCACATAGGGACTACCGCCGCCACTCGCACCGTTCAGGTATATCTCAATATCATCTCCGACAGCGGGCCAGGAAACCAGCGACACACTCGCGGCCAGCACCAACAGAAGCCTTCTCATGTCTATTCCCCCTGCCTACTGACCCTGGGCCGAATTGGCTATCAGTCGGGCTACGCCCTGGGCGATCTCGGCGCGACCCAGTCTTACCGCGCTGCCATCAACTGCCACCGTCGCTTCAAACAGCGCCGCATTAAAAGCCAGACTACTGGATGCCTGGCTCTGGGACTGGCGGAACGGCAAGCTTGTCATAATCACTGGACCCTGCCGTTCCACCCGGTAATCTACTGTCACGCCCGCGGCCACATCCACAATCTCTGAATCCACCGTGAGGGTGTTGATATCGCAGGCGGGATCGGCTTCTCCCGTCTTACAGATGGTATAGCCTACGCCGCCGGCCACCGGGAAGTTGTCCGTATTCTCCGACAGGGCTGCCGCCACCGCTTCGGCTTGCTGGAATGCCTCCTCGCGAAACTGGTCGTTGCCGGCCATTCTGAACTCGAGCGTACTGGTGTGCATCGTGGTCCCCGCTACCATCGCAAGCAGCAACAGAAAAATCATCGAGAGCAGCAACACTGCTCCCCGCTGATCTGTCTTACAGTTTCGATTTCCCGGGGTCATCATAAATAGGCTCTCCTCAGCGTGCCAACGGCAGGTGGGCATTACGGGTTTGCACCGTGGTACTCATTACGCGCCGGTAAAAGCCGTCGTTTCTGGCGCCCACTGCCTGCTGACCCAATTGATACGTTTTGGAATTGGTGTAGTTCGACAATTCATTAACACTGCGTAACAGCAGATACACTCTGGCCACCACAGCATTGGACAGCTCCGCTGCAGTAGGAGCGCCCTTGAACTGGTTCGGGATTCCATCTGCATCAGTGTCGATACCAAATTCGATCTGCATATCCTCCACACCGTTCACCAGACAGTTCCCAATCATTTCATTCCCGACTAACTCGTTGACGCAAAGTGTGGGAATGCCATCACCAACGGCATCGGCGTAATCGCGGATGTAAAAAATTCGGCTGTGATACTCCCAGTAGTCTATGCGCGTATCCAGGCCAATATCGGCCGCATCAAAATCGCCGCCCTCAGCCACGTACAGCCAATCTCTGTCCTCACCGTAATCCGCTCTGCGTAAATACCATTGCTCAGGTTTCGCAGCGGCAACGCCACTCTGGTAAGCACCATTCTTGACCGTGAAGTCGCCGGCAGTGCGCTTTACAGCGACGATGTCGGTGCCAGCTCGCACATGCACACCCCCGTCAGATTCAACCAGGCAGGTAAGGGTCTCTCCGAGTCGAGTGAGCAGGCTGCCGTCGTAGTCACTGACCAGATCGATAGCACCCTCGAGATCCAGGGCCCAGTCGCCAGCCGTGCAGTCGGCGCCGACCGCGACTGCGGCCATATCGACTGCCGCCATATCCCCCGCATAAAAGCCCGCGAGAGCCAACTCGCGTTTCAGCAAGTTGAGTGCATAGCGGCCATTCTCCTGCACCCTGGCCACCTCTTCATCCGCAGCATAATTTATCTTGCTGTCCAGATAGATGCGCACAATACCCAGAGTCAGGAGCAAGCCGAGCACCATTGACACCATCAACTCGACCAGAGAGACCCCCCGATTGCGAGAAGCTCCGGAGGCGCCCATGCCTGCCGACGAACAATCCACCGTCACGGTACTCGGATGTAGGTCGTCATGACCAGCAATCGACGCTGCTTGTTCTCATCGCCGTAGAGACCACTGGCATCGCCACAGTCAGACTCAGTCGGGTTAGTCATCTCGTTCACTCCCCGCCATGCTATGGCCACCTGGATATTGCCAGCGTCGTGGGTAATACAGGCTCGCGAGTCCACCAGACCACCTGCATTGGAGGTCAGGCCTTCGACCACGACCTGTTCCGATGCCCCCTTGAGCAATTCATTCCACTCATAAAGATCCCGCTCAGCCAGTGCCGCGGGCGTGCAAGAGGCCAGATTGCAGTCGGTGGTATAAGTGACCGCCGCCGAGCCGAGATCGGCAACCGCATAGTTGTCGAGTTCACCTGGGTTGCTGCGCATCCGTTCAATGATGTCCCGCGCCAGACTGGTGGCAATGGAGCGCTGGGTTGATTCATAGCCACTGCGCTTGGCGGCCAGTTGCATGGCCGTCACACCCAGAATCCCCACTGCAAACACCAGCACGGCCACCAGAATTTCGATCAGGCCGACACCCCGTTGTGGCGCTGGGTAAAACGTCGATTCTCCCACGGTTAACAGTCCCTCACTCATCTCAGGGAGTACAATCCAGGGTCGTGCGGCCGCGCTGTGGCCGACCGGTGATCCCGAGTTTTATCTCCTGCGCCAGCGATTTATCCCCGACGCTGTTGCACAGCACAAACACTCCAGAGGCTGACGCTGTACCATCCGTTTGGTAGACGACCGTTTTTTTCAGGTCGTTACTGCCAATTCTGAGCGTATCGCCCTTATCGAGCGCTGCATGGACTGCGATCACAGGCTCGGCGCCCTGTTTGCTTCCGTTTGCATTTTGGTCCGCGTAAATCATCCAGCCCCGCTCCCAGCCACCCGCGTTAATACAGCTGGAACCATCGCTGCTCTTGCAGATCACGACCGGCTGGTTGCGCTTCAGAGCTTCGCTGCGCGCGGTCATCAAGGTGTTTAAAAATCGACTCGCTGTAGTCTCAAGCCGGTTGCGCTCCAATAGATTGACAAAGGCCGGAACCGCGAGCCCAAACAAAATGGCGACAATAAACAACGTGACCAGCAGCTCCACCAGGGTAAACCCTGGTGGAGCTGTGGTGGGCGACGACCCACGCGCAATGATCCTGCTCGCCACACTCACGCCTTCCCCTCGTAAGTCCACCCTGTCCGATCACCTCGGCTCAATTCATCTTCAGTCCGACATCTGCGGCGCAAATCCCGGCTGTCCGACCCCGGTCCGGCCACTCAACCTATCTTACTATCATGATAGAGGTTTGACCCCGGGTGTCTGCAACCGGACGACAGCAGGCAGGATTTCGCGACCAACGGCAACCGTTGTGGGCTCCATGACTGGGCCAATCGTAGGCAAAATGGCACTATGAGTGTCAGCCCCCAACTACAGAATGCCGTCCACTCAGGAGCCGGCAGAGGGCCCGCACCTTGCCAGGGTGAGACGACTGATAACCAAACCAGGTGTCGGGGCCTACCACTCATCCATGTCTGATTGTCGCCAGTATATGTAATGCAATTGAATCGAGCGCCTGGGCAGCGAGAACCAGGAGGAGCCGTCCATCGGCTCTTCGGTTCCTGCCAGCGTACCTGTCGGCAGCAGGATCCTGTTCCCCATCGCTACCGCGGCAGCGGGGATACCGGGGCCCAGATCCTGAGAAAGTGGCGCATCGGCAGGCGCAGACGCGTCGGCGAGGTTAAACTGATAGAGCCTTCCCCGGCCCACTGCCGGCATGCAGCTGCGGGTTGTTGTCGGCACAAATGTCGACAGGATAATTCGGCCCCCATCAACCAGCGGCGTCGACAGGCCCTTCTCACCCTGTGCTTGCAGGCCCCGTTTCCATCCGGCATTGAGTGTCTGAGCACAGGCTGGCGGCGTGGGCGTCTGGTCCTGGCAATCCGAACGGTCAGGCAGATCTGCCGCAAGTTGCGCCGACCGGTTACGGACGGTTCGATCACCGCTGATTACGACCCGGTCCTTGAGGTAGAATAAATAATTCCGTACCCGGGTATCATCGGGGTGAGCCCGGTCCCCGCTGGCAATAAGCACACCGTCAAATGGCCCCTGTTGATCGACTGTTTGCACCACTTCAGGTGGATGAAAAAACCGACGATCGTTTTCCCCCATGCCGTCTCCCAGTTGTGCTAATTTGCTGATTGACCAATTGTCCCGGCGGTGATCACGCCCGTCTCCCTGGGGCAGGTCTATACGCCACAGGCCACCCCCCGAATCTCCCACATAAAGACGATGGGCAATGCCACTGCCAGTGAGCAGGGGAGTGACGCTGGAGGGAATGCTGTCAGCCAGATCCCTATGCCGATAGACTGTATTGGAAACACTACCAGTCGCACCTCGCACCGCCTTCCAAACCAGCTTACCGGTAGCCGCCTCGACGATGTAGAGAGCGTTTCCTACTTTGTCATCCTCGGCTCCAGCGTCCTTGCCGATGCGTGCATCAAAAGATGCATTCCAGCCGCCGTGATAACCACCGGCAAAGACAACCACATCCAGGGGTTCGCCCTCATACCGAACCCGGGTGACCAAAGGCGCAGAGAATGTCAGCCCCAGTTCATCGAAGTCACCACCCCGAGTCTGACTGATTTTCCACAGCAGTCTTGGTGTTGCCATCGGGTCACTGATATCAAGAGCGAGATAGCTGCTCCCTCCGCGACGCAGGCCAAAGAACAGATAAACCCGGTCACCCACCCTGTGATCCAGTATACCGTCACCATTCAGGTCCTGACGCATTACTGTGATAGGCCCATCCACACCGTAGCGCTTGCGGCGGCTGCTGCTGGTGTTCTCACGGCGAAATCGCAGGTGGCCAAGGAGCTCGCGAGGGTAGAAGGCGAAAACCTCTTTGCCTGACTCGCCGCCGCCGGGGTCGGTGTTTTCCAACACATGCAGCGCGCCCTCCCCCGAACCAAAAGCAATCCGGATCAGTGGGTTTGCTGCGGTATAGCCATTCACCGCGCCATAGTTTATCGGCACTGCAGGGGCGTGCAGCACCTCACCCAGAAGCCAGGGTCGCGAGTCCTCTGTCTGTCCATCGAGGTTCTCATCATCCACATCCTGACCCCTGGCCCAACGCAACAGCGCCAACGCATGATCACTATCAACCGCCCCGAGAAGCTCCCGCAATGCTCTGGCGTTAGCGTCGGTTGCATCGAGAGCCTGCAGGGGAGCCGATTCACCCCGATCCAGTGCGCTGGGTTCCACGAATACCTGGCGTGCCCCGGGTTCACTGTTAGTCTCGCCGATCACACCTGAACGACTCTGCTTAAACCCCGGAACTTGCTGGCCGGCGCCACCCCGGGCAACGACCGCACCATCGCCATGGAAGGGCACGCGCAGACCGTCTCCCGGCGGGAGCGCGTCCGCATCGCTCCACCAGGTCACCGCTTCAAATCCGATACTGCTGCCCACCGGTCCGGCACCAGCGGGTCGGCCGTCGGCACCGACCAGAGTGTCTGCCCGTCCATCGTCATCGAGATCCGCCAGTTTCAGTTTCTTGATATTACCCGGCCAACGCTGGGTCGCACGTGGTGAAAAAAGACTGTACAGAACACTGCCGTGAGCGCCGCTATCGCCGCCACCGGCGAAGGCGCGATCATCGGTACACCATTGATGGCGGATACCGACACCGTATCCCCCAGCGCATCAGCCAGGCCCGCCTGCAGTGACACGGGACGACTGACATCAATAACAGCCACAGGGCTACCGGGCTGGCTAAACTCAGGTGCCCGGAGACGGCTCTGTGGCCCCAGTAGCAACCAACTGCCAGACAGCGGCTGGGGGCCAGCGACAGACCGGACAAGATCGACATCAGGCAAGTGCAAATACCGCCAGAAATCAGCAAAACTATTGCCAATTGCGGCACCGAACTCGCGGCGCAGCAAGTGACCCTCCCCATCGGACTCCCTTATTGGCTCCATGGCAATCAGGATGGAATACAACCGGGGACAGGACTGTGTATCCACCAGTGGCGGGCGATATCGCTGCCCATCGGTTGATAGAATGCTGCGATCGTGGCCGGGCTCGCCACCACCGAAATTCGATTCGGTGGCCGTACCGTGCAGCACCGGTCCGCCATTGAGGTAGCGGTGCCACTCCAGCAGCGCGTATCGGGGTTGCAGTAAATGAGCTCGCGCAGGCACCGTCAACGGCGGGATCGATTTCAGCACTGCCAGCAAGTCCGAGCCCTGATCGCCCAGCCGCCTGTAACCGGACAGCAGGCTGGCACCGGTCTGGTCGCCGACTCCTTCATCGCTGTAATTGGACACCAACAGTGCGAGCCGCACCTCTGCGTACTCCGGGTCAGCAAACAGTACCTCAAGCACGGCAATCAGTGCCTCAAACCGTGACACCTCCTCACCTGCAGCACGGTCGTCCAGAGCCCTGTATGCGGCCTCGGTCATAAAGGGCGGACGACAACTCTGCGCATAGCGACACAGCGGGGCAAACAGGTCCGGATGATAGTCAATCGTCAGTTGTACCCGGGGAGCATCACTGTGCTGGCGGTTTTCGAGATAGATATCGATGTCATCCGCTTGCACAGCGTGGGCGAGCACACTGTAAATAGCCAGAACCAGCAGGCACCTGGCGGCGGGAGAAGGAGTCAGGGCCAACATCGCTACTGCCCCGGCCAGGCAACGAGGACAGCCAATCCCTGGGCGACACCTGCACTGCCCAGGCGAACTGCACTGCCATCAACCTGAGCCCGCACTTCGAACACTGCAGCCCGGTACGCACGGCTGCTCGAAACACTTGACTGCTCAAGCCGCAGGGGCAAACGACCCAACAGCAGCGGCCCTTTTCTTACCACCCGGTAATCAGATGTCACCCCACGAGGCAGCCAATCGTCCGGTTCCGCTGGCACAGGCAAGACGCCACCGCAGTCAGCGCTGTCGCTGTTACTCGGGCTGCACAGTGACTCCCCAACCTGGGTAGACAAGGAGAAATTAGCTGGCGCCCCCACTATATTGGCCACGATGGACTCAGCGTGCTGCAACGCCTGCTCCTTGAATTGGTCGTTCCCCGCCAGGTGAAAGGCCAGCGCGGTGGAACGCATGGCACCCCCAGCTATGGCAGCCAGCAATAGCAGAAAAACCATCGCCAGCGCGAGCACCATCCCCTTGTTAACACCTCGATCGGACCCCATCGATTGTTGTCGCATGGCTTTTCTCCCTCAGGTTGCGGCGCTGTAGCGCCGATTTCGCAGTGTCACTGTGGTGGTCAAGACCCGGCGATAGAACCCATCCAGGCGCGCCTCTACGTGGCGGTTACCGAGCCGGTAACTGCGTGTGTCCCGATAGCCAGCTAGCGGCGCGACACTGCGCAGCAATAGATGAACACGCGCCGTCACTGCCCCCTCCAGCTCTGCGCCAGTGGGTGCCGCAGTAAACCGATCGGGAATGCCGTTGCCATCGAGGTCCAGGCCAAAATCGATCTGCATATCCTCGACCCCTTCAACCAGGCAATCAGTCCCCATGCGATTGGCCGACAACTGCTCTACACACAAGCTTGGTATGCCGTCGCCGGCTCGCGTGGAATACGCCCGTATGTAGAAGATTCGTGCATAGAACGGCCAGTATTCGACCCCACTACCCATCGAACGGTCGGCAGCAGGGAAGTTCTCACCGGGGCCGATATAGACCCATTCCCGTTGTCCAGTCTGCCGGACCACCCGCAAGTACCATTGGGTTTGTTCGGCTGCTCGCAGCGGCGCTCTGAACGCACCATCGCTCAGACTGGGTTCAGTAGCACTGCGCTTCAGCGAGACGATATCGGTCCCGGGACGCACTTCCAAAGCGCTCAGGCACTGCCACTGCGCGCCCGAGACACTGGTCAAGGAGCCCTCAAAATCGTCAATAAAGTCTATCGCCCGGTCGGTATCCAGCGCCCAGGCCTCATCGCCGCAGTCGCCACCCGGGGGCGCTGCGAAGAGCTCAATATCATCAGCGATGGCAGCGAAAAATCCGGCCTGGGAAAGCTCCCTGCGCAGCAGGTTTTGTGCATAGGCGCCGTTTTCCTGCATACCGATATACTCGTGGTGAAATACCTCGCTGCGCCGGCTGTCCAGGTATACGCTCACCATCCCCAGCGATAACAGCGCACCAAGGCCCAGGGCGACCACCAGTTCCAACAGCGACAGTCCATTGCAGCTGCGACAAGCCGGCGCAGGCGCTGAACCTGCCACGGCACTGGCTGGCCCTCTCGAGGCCAGGCAACGGGTCCCTGACGCTAACCGCGCGGACATATGCCCCAGGCCCTGGCCAATCGCGGGCGACCGACCCGGTTCAGAACGACGCTGCGAGAGTCCAGCCCGGTCCCGGGCGGCGCGCAGACCATCAGCGTCATATTGCGGCGCGATGACCCATCGGGCAGGTAGGTGATCAGCTCGGTAAGATCCCGATCACCCGCCCGATTAGTTACCGTATAATGGCGCGGAAGCCGCTGGAAGCGACGGATTAACTGGTCACGGCCGGGGTCAAAACTGGCATCGCGGTCGCGGTTGGCAAAGACCATCCACCCACCGGCATAGTTGCCCGAGCATGCGATGGCGACCGGCACTGTTGTCGCCGATGACCCGGCCGGACAGAGACTCACCGGCAGGTTGCGCTGCACTGCCTCACTGCGTGCGAGTTTGACGGCATCGAGCAAACGAGAAGCCTCCTGCCGAATCTGCGTGGCGTGCAACAAGGTGCTCATGGTGGGCACACCCAGCGTGAGCAGCAGCGACACTATCAGCATCACCGCCAGCAGTTCGACCAGCGTAAATCCGGCCGGAGACCTTGTTCCGGGCATCCTGTCCACAACCTACCTCCGTGTTGGAAGCAGCATAGTTCCGGTGCCACGCAATACCAGCATGTGGGCGAATCTGAAGAGATGTGAACATATAAAGCTGACAGAATGACAGCCTGGCAGGTTGTTGATTTTCTATCTGCGTGGCCACTGCCATGGCCGACAGTCAGCCCCGGGGACGGGCCGGTTGCCCACAGCAGTCGCCTGCAGGCGCGATGCTTCTGGCAATCTCAGGACGTTTGCAATGTATGCAATAAAAGCCGGGGCCGCATCACTCAGGTCACTTCGGTCGCCTGAATACGCAGTTCCCTCGGCAAGGAGAAGGTGACATCCTCCGGGCGGCCCTCGACCTCCACCGGGGCACCCGCACCCAGGCTGCAGAGGCGCTCTATCACCTCCTGCACCAGCACCTCCGGCGCCGAGGCTCCGGCGGTAACGCCGATCTGTCGCTTGCCCTTGAGCCAGGCGGGATCAATATCCGCTGCCCGATCCAGCAAATACGCCTCCGTGCCCAGTCGCTCCGACAACTCACGCAATCGATTGGAGTTGGAGCTGTTGGGCGAACCCACAACGAGTAGCAGGTCGGTCTCGACTGCAAGCTGCTTGACGGCGTCCTGTCGATTCTGGGTGGCGTAGCAGATATCGTCTTTGCGCGGACCGGTAATGGCGGGAAAGCGCTTTCTCAAGGCGTCGATCACGCGGGCGGTATCATCCATCGACAGGGTGGTCTGAGTCACATAAGACAGATTGTCAGGGTTCTTTACCACCAGATCAGCCACCTGGGTCTCGTCTTCGACCAGATAAATAGCACCGCCAGCGTGCGCATCATACTGACCCATGGTTCCCTCTACTTCCGGGTGTCCCGCATGACCGATAAGCAGACACTCCCGCCCTTCGCTACTGTAGCTGGCAACTTCCATGTGCACCTTTGTCACCAGGGGGCAGGTGGCATCGAAGACCCTCAGGCCACGTCGTGTTGCCTCGTTGCGCACCGCCTGCGACACGCCGTGCGCACTGAATATCACAATGGAGTCATCGGGCACTTCTTGCAGTTCGTCCACGAAAACGGCGCCGCGCTCGCGCAAATCATCGACCACATATTTATTGTGTACCACTTCGTGGCGCACATAAATCGGAGCACCAAAAACTTCCAGCGCCCGATCAACTATCGCAATAGCCCGATCGACGCCGGCGCAGAAACCTCGTGGGTTGGCTAGTTTGATTTCCATCTTCACTACCTCAATTCAGTGCAGTTCGACCGGCTCTACCCGATGAATCAAAGCGTCAAACAGCAGTGTACGGCCGGCCAGTGGGTGATTGAAGTCCACGACAACTCGCTGCTCGTCAAACTCTCTAATAACGCCAGCCACTTCACCGCCCGCCGCATCGGCAAAATAATGCACCAGACCCGCTTCCAGTTCCGCACCTTCTTCGAACTGTCGCCGCGGAATCTGTTGGACATTATTATCGTTTGGTTCCCCAAAAGCATCATCCGGGGCAACACTGAACACCTGTCGATCACCCGCCACCATTCCGAACAATAGCCGCTCAAAGCCAGGCGGCAACTTGCCGTCACCCACCACAAAACTAACAGTCTCCCCACCAAAATTCGAGTCCACCTCGGAGCCGTCCTCCAGACTCAGTGAGAAGTTGAGAAACACCCGTGTGCCCTCACCAACAGCGATCATGGCATCGCTCATACTGCAGGCTCCTCTGCCTTCTGGTCCCGCCGGTCACCGAGAAAAAAACTGTCCAGCAACAGACAGGCCGCCCCCACTGTGATAGCGGAATCAGCCACATTGAATGCGGGGAAAAAATAGCGGCTATCCCAGTGAACCGATATAAAGTCGATGACCCAGCCCAGGGTGACTCTGTCCCAGACGTTGCCGATAGCACCCCCCAGAATCAAACCCAGCCCCAGGGCCAGCAACCAGTTCCCCCGGGGCAGGCGATAAAGCCAAACCACCAGCACTGCACTGATCACAACCGCGACACCGGTAAAAAAATACCGCTGCCAGCCGGCGGCATCGCTGAGAAAGCTGAAGGCGGCGCCGGTATTGTGCTGCAGTGTCAGGTTAAACCATGACAGCACTTCCACCGGCCGCCCGTACTCCAATGCGCTGCTCGCCAGGCCCTTGGTATACTGATCCACGGCCAAGACCACCACCGCTAAAGCATACCAGGGCCAGGCGCCCACACCGTTAGCGGGGGGAGACTCAGGCGAACTCACGAGACTCTCCAGCACCGTCAATATTCTCCACGCAGCGCAGGCAAAGCGTCGGATGCGCAGTGATCTCACCCACTTCAGGCCGACGATGCCAGCAGCGCTCACATTTTTCATCCGGGGAGACGGACACCAGGAGCTTGAGGTCCGCCAATTCGCTAGTCGCCGCGGCTGCCGGCGCAGCGGCCAGGGGTTGCAGCTGCGCATCCGAGGTAATCAGCACGAACCGCAATTCGTCACCCAGGGCGGTCAATTGCGCCAATAACGCTGGCGCACAGTACAGGGTTACCTTCGCATCCAGGGAACCCCGCAGTACGCCCGCTGCCCGTTGATTCTCCATTTCGCCGTTGACCGCAGTGCGCACCGCCATCATGGATTCCCAGAAGTCACGGCCCAGGGGCTCATCGTCGGCCAGGGTCGCAAGACCCGTGTACCACTGCTCCAGAAAGACCGAATCAGCCCTCTCACCGGGCAGGTTTTCCCAGATTTCTTCGGCCGTAAAACTCAGAATTGGTGCGATCCAGCGGACCAGCGCCTCGGCAATATGATAAAGCGCGGTCTGCGCTGACCGCCGGGCGGTGCTATCAGCCTGTGTGGTGTACTGTCGATCCTTGATCACATCGAGATAAAAACCGCCAAGATCCTGAGCGCAAAAGTTATGCAGCCGCTGATAGATCAAATGAAACTGATACTGGTCGTAATAGTCGATGATTTCCGACTGCAACAGCGCTGCGCGATCAATAGCCCAACGATCGAGTGACAACATCTGCTCCGCCGGCAACAGATCGTCCTCGGGCTCAAAGCCGTTAAGATTAGACAACAGGAACCTGGCAGTGTTGCGGATTCTGCGATAGGAGTCCGCCGTGCGCTTGAAGATTTCTTCGCTGACGGTCAACTCCGCTCGGTAGTCGGTCGCTGCAACCCACAGCCGCAGGACATCAGAGCCCAGATCGTTGATAACCGTCTTCGGCGCGATCACGTTGCCCTGTGATTTCGACATCTTGTAGCCATCGGGATCAACCGTGAATCCATGCGTCAGCACGCTGCGATAGGGGGGTTCGCCAAAGGCACCCAGGGCGGTCAGTAGAGAGGATTGGAACCAGCCCCGGTGTTGATCTGAGCCCTCCAGATAAAGGTCTGCCGGAAAGCGCAGACCCTCACGCTGGCGCAGCACGCAGGCATGGCTGACACCCGAATCGAACCAGACATCCAGTGTGTCGGTCACTTTTTCGTAGTCCGCTGCGGCGTCACCTAGCAGGCTCTCGGGGTCGAGATCAAACCAGGCCTGGATGCCACTTTGCTCGATCAACTCGGCCGCTGCTTCGATCAACTGCGGCGTATCGGGATGCAGTGCTGCCGTCTCGCGATGGATGAACAGAGCGATCGGAACCCCCCAGGTACGCTGCCGGGAAATACACCAGTCGGGTCGGTCAACCAGCATGCCCTCTATTCGCGCCCGCCCCCACTCCGGCGTCCATTGCACCTGATCCACAGCCGCCTGCGCCGCCGGCAGTAGTCCATTTTGCTGCATGCTGATAAACCACTGGGGTGTAGCCCGGAAAATAATCGGGGATTTGTGCCGCCAACAGTGCGGGTAGGAGTGCTCATATTGTTCGTCGAATAACAGCGCACCGCGGGTTGCCAACAGCGCGATGATCGCCTCGTTCGCTTTGAGCACATGCTGGCCGGCAAAGTGTTCGGTCTCAGGCAGATAGACACCATTGCCGGCGACCGGATTGTAGACTTCCAGGCCATACTTTTTGCCGACTACAAAGTCATCCTGACCGTGGGCTGGTGCAGTATGGACCGCTCCGGTGCCCGCATCTGTAGTGACATGGTCACCCAAGATCACCGGCACCTGCCGATCGAGGAACGGGTGCTGCAGCAACTGGTGCTCCAGTGCTTCACCGCGGCAGCTCCCCAATACGTCAACGGCAGTGAGACCTATCCGCTCGGCAAACTTCTCCGCCAGATCAGCGGCAACCAGTAACGCCTGCTCATGGCCGCGGATCAGCTGGTATTCCAGGTCGGGGTTGAGGCTCACCGCCATGCTCGCCGGGAGTGTCCAGGGCGTGGTGGTCCAGATTGGGATAGCGACTGGACCACTGAAGTCGCTGCCGCAGGCGGCGAGGATCGCCCCGGGGTCCACTGCGTTGTAGGCGACATCAATCGCGGGAGAGCGCTTGTCCTGATATTCCACCTCGGCCTCGGCGAGTGCCGAGCCGCAGTCCATGCACCAGTGCACCGGCTTAAAGCCCTTGTGCAAATGGCCGTTAGCGATAATCTGCCCCAGAGTGCGGACAATATTCGCCTCGAATCCAAAATCCATGGTCAGATAGGGGTTTTGCCAGTCCCCGAAGACGCCCATGCGGATGAACTCGCTGCGCTGGCCATCGACCTGCCGGGCGGCGTATTCACGGCACTTCTGGCGGAACTCGGCGGCACTCACCTTGACGCCGGGCTTACCGACTTTTTTCTCGACGTTGAGCTCGATCGGTAATCCGTGGCAATCCCAACCTGGCACGTAAGGCGCATCAAACCCGTCCAGTGTTCTGGCCTTGATAATAATGTCCTTGAGAATCTTGTTGACCGCATGACCCAGGTGCAGCTCACCATTGGCGTAAGGGGGCCCATCGTGCAGGATAAACTGCGGACGCCCCGCACCGGCAGCCCGGATTTTCTGGTAAAGCCCGGTTTCCTGCCAGTGTTTCAGACGCTGGGGTTCCCGTTGAGCCAGGCTTGCCTTCATGGGAAAGGCGGTCTTGGGCAGATTCAGCGTGTGCTTGTAGTCACTCATAAATTACTCATCAAATACCGCTCAGTGTCGCGCAAACCAGGCGCGCGTCTGTTGTATGTCCCTGGCGATGTTCTCACGCAGATCATCGAGCCCGGAAAACTTTTTCTCATCGCGCAACTTGTGCCTGAAGGTCACCTCGATAACCCGCCCGTACAGCCGCACATCTCGGTCCAGCAGGTGAACCTCCAGGTTGGCCTCGATGCTGTCCTCCACCGTCGGTCGCGTGCCAACATTGGCAACACCGACAACCTGTTCAAGCCCCGCGCCACTGACCTCGACGGCATAAACCCCGGAGAGCGGCGGACGCAATCGCTGCAGCTTGAGATTGGCCGTCGGTGTGCCGATGGTTTGGCCCAGTTGTTTGCCATAAACCACCTTGCCTGACATGCTATATGGCCGACCCAACAGCTTTTGGGCCAGGCCGAAGTCAGCGGCCGCCAGCGCCTCCCGAATGCGCGTGCTGCTCACTCTCTCACCGTCGACTAATTCCGTCTCGGTGGCTGCCGCCTCGAACCCGTAGCGTATGCCCTGCTGTTTCACCAGGGCCAGGTCCCCCTCCCGATCGTTGCCGAAGCGGAAGTCGTCGCCCAGCACCACATAACGCGCATTCAGCCCATCGACAAAGATCCGCTCAATAAAGTGCTCTGCCGACATGCACTGCATCTGATCGGTGAAGCGCAGTCTCAGCACCCGGTCTACGCCGAGCTGTTGCAGAGCCAGCAATTTCTCGCGGAAGCTCATAAGACGAGCGGGTGCGTCCAGAGGGGAGAAATACTCCCGGGGCAATGGCTCGAAAACGATGACCACCGCCGGCAATGACCGCTCGGCAGCCCGAGCGAGCAGCTGCTTTATTACCGCCTGGTGACCCCGATGTACGCCATCGAAGGCACCTATCGTGGCCACACAACCGCGGTGACGGGGCCGCAAATTGTAAAGGCCGCGAATCAACTCCATAAAAAGCGGGAACGCCCATTCAGACCAAACGCCAAATTATAACGAATTAGACTGGCTGCGGGAACGAAGAAAATGCTCGAACTGCGGCAATCAGGGTGCACGCAGGTGTCTGGGACGAGTGCCCAGCAAGAGTTGCACGCCCGCGTAAGCCAGCCCCCCCGCAATACAGATTCCGCTCATCCGCAGGGCACGCTGCTGCCAGCTCCACGCCAGCCATAGGGCATTGTCTGGCGTGAGGAACACCACTACGAAAGCCATAACCGCACTGGCGAGCAGTAATCTGGCACCATAGGCAAGCCAGCCGGGCTGAAACTCGTACACCCCGACGCGCAGCAACCCCATCAGCAGCAATCCCGCGTTGAGCCAGGCAGATACACTGGTGGCCAGCGCCAGCCCGACGTGGCCGATACCCCAGACGTACATCAGTGGCAGGACGAAAACAAAGTTCAGCACCATATTGGCCACCATGGCCTTGATCCCTATCCGCACAGGGGTCCACATATCCTGTCGCGCGTAGTAGCCGGGCGCCAGGACCTTGATGAGCATGAAGGCAAGCAAACCAAGGCTGTAAGCCTGCAAGCTGAGGCGAGCCATACCCACATCACCTGGCGTCAGAGCACCGTACTGAAACAAAGTAATGAGAATGGGCTCCGCCAGTATCAGCAGGGCAACAGCAGCCGGCACCGCGATCATTAACACCAAACGCACTGCCCAATCCAGCACCAGTCTGAACTGCTCATTGCTGTCAGCAACCCGGTGGGCGGAGAGATTGGGCAGAATGACCGTGGCGATCGCAACGCCGAAGACGCCCAGTGGCAGCTCGGTAAGACGGTCTGAGTAGTACAACCAGGACACGCTGCCAGTTGGCAAAAACGAAGCCAGCACCGTGTCGAGCAGAAGATTGAGCTGACTGACCGAAACGCCGAAGAGGGCCGGCAGCATAAGCTTCAGAATACGCTGCACACCGGCGTCACGGGTATCCCATACGGGTCTCGGCAACAGTTCAAGTCGGTACAGAAACGGCAGCTGAAACAGCAGCTGAATCAAGCCGGCAAACAACACACCCCAGGCCAGGGCGAATACCGGCTCGGCGAACCAGGGAGACGCCAGTGTGGCGGCGGCGATCAGGGACAAATTGAGAAATACTGGCGTAAATGCGGGGACGGCAAAACGCCCGTAGCTGTTGAGGACTGCGCCGCACAAGCCGGTCATTGAAATCAGCGCCAGGTACGGGAAGGTAATGCGCACCATTGTGACGGTGAGCTCGTACTTCTCGGGCTGACCGACAAACCCCGGCGCAAACAGCGCAGTGACCAGCGGCGCAGCCAGTACCACCAGGCAGGTCAATGCAACCAGTGTCCCTCCCAATACGCCCGCAGCACGATCGATCAGGTAACGCACCGCCGCATGGCTGCCCTGCTCTTTATAGCCAGCCAGGACGGGCACAAATGCCTGCGCAAAGGCTCCCTCAGCGAATAAGCGGCGCAAAAAATTGGGAATTTTGAAGGCCACAAAAAACGCGTCGGCATTGGCGCTGGCACCCACAAAGGCCGCGATCACGATGTCTCGCAATAGCCCCATGACACGTGAGGTCATGGTCATGCTGCCGACCAGCAGACTGGAGCGGAGCAAGCCGGGGGCTGCCGTGGTCGCCGACCCGGGAGACACCTGTCTCTCAGGATCGACCGGAGGACCGGGCCGATCGGTGGGTCGCTTGTCTGACATGCTGAGAGGCTGTGACGGCCGGCGCTTCAGCGCCAGCGGTCTCGCAGTTGAGCGCCGTTGATCTGCAACCATTGCAGCGCAATTACCGTATGCCCGGCGGAGATGAGGTTGCGCCTCAAGAGCTCAAGCGCCTCAGCACGAGGAAGCCGATGCACCAGGATATCCTCGCCTTCATCCTGGAGCCCATGGATATCACCGGCACTCACAGATCGTAGCTGCGCACAAAAAATCCGCACCTGCTCCGAACAGCCCCCGGCACTGGGCAGTATGCTTGCGACCGGCACCAACTCTCCCAACTCACAGCCAGCCTCCTCCATGGCCTCCCGGTGTGCCACCGAATCATCGGTTTCCCCCGGCTCAACCACGCCAGCCACCAACTCCAGCATCCAGGGGCTGTCTTCACCGCGCATAGCACCCGGTCGAAACTGTTCAATCAGGATGACGCTGTCGCTGACGGGATCGTAGGGAAGCACAGCCACTGCATCACCTCGCTCGAACACCTCTCTGACCAACGGCGCGCTCCAGCCACCCCCAAACAGGCGATGCTGCAGGGTCAACTTGCGCACCTGGAAAAATCCGGAATAGCTGCGCTCTTCGGCCAGCAGACGCACGTCACCCGAGCCAAAGCGGAAATTAAAACCCATCAGCGGCGCCCCGCGGTGTACCAGTTCACGTCTCTGGCGTGGTCGTGCACCTGCTCCACAACGTCCAGGACCAACGCAAACAGCGCCATTCTCACCAGCACACCATTATCGGTCTGCCTGAAGATGGCGAGGTTAGGATTATCATTCAGATCATCATCCAGCTCCCTGGCACTGTCCCTGGAGTCACGGGGCAGCGGGTGCATGATCACTGTGTTGGGTTCGCAGTGGCGAGTGTAGACGCTCTGATTCAGCCGGAAACGGCCGCGGTAGAGATCGGCCTCAGCCTGAGAACTGAAGCGTTCTTCCTGAATACGGGTTGAATACACGATATCGACGTGTGCAATGCTCTCCTCCAGCACATCTGATTCCAGCACCTGGTGCCCGGCACCGCGCAGTTCCTCCACAATACTCCCAGGCATACGCAACTCACCTGGAGAAACCAGGGCGACCTGCACCCCGGGATACAGCGCCAGCAACCGGCACAGCGAGTGCACGGTGCGGCCATGGCGCAGGTCACCCACCATCGCGATCCGCAGATCAGCCAGACCACGCCGATCATCGGCCATTTCGCTGCGTATGGTATACAGGTCCAGCAGCGCCTGGCTGGGGTGTTCGTTGCTGCCGTCACCGCCGTTGATCACGGGCACACGACTGGCGGCGGCAAACTCCGCCACCGAGCCTACCTCCGGGTGGCGCATGGCGATAACGTCGGAGTAGCCGGACAGCACACGTGCGGTATCATACAGCGACTCACCCTTGGCGATTGCGGAGTTCTCGAATCCGGTTGTCTCTCGCACCTCTCCACCGAGCAGGTTAAAGGCACTGCCGAAACTTACCCGCGTTCGGGTGCTGGGCTCAAAAAACATGGACCCCAGAATCGCCCCGTCCAGCACCTTGGTTACCCGGCGACGTCGGGCGTAAGGCTCCATCTGATCGGCGACATCGAAGACTCGCTCTACATCTGAGAGGTCCAGCTGTTGAATAGAAAGAATGTGACTGCCGGCAAACTGCAATAGGGTGTCTCCAGTCGTTGCGACGGGCGACATTATAGGCGGCCGAGGCGGCTCTGCCCATGTGCGAAATACCATTTACAGGCGGGAGCCCCGATACACCTGACTAAAACCCGACAAACCCGCCGCTAAACAGCTTATCAACCTTGAAACTGGCCGCGCTAGCCGCAACGGCCACAATACATCAGCCGCGAGCCATCCGACCTCGCCAACCGGCAAACGGAGCCGCCAGCAGACCCAGCCCCAGGATCACCAGCGTCAGAGGATAGGGCGCTGAAATAGCCTGGGTACCGCCGCCACCCGGTGCTTGAGTAGACACGTTGCTGACCCCAAACTTGAGGTCGTTGAAGTCCATGTCGCCACCGTTGAAGATATCCTCAAAGCCTACCTTGGTAGTGAGCATTCCGTCGCTCGACTGCGTGGTGGCCAATGCGTGAGCAACCCCGTCAGCGTTACGCGACGCGTCTCCGGTAAAAAAGCTGTTGCCGCGGTTACTGACAAATAGCCGGAAGATCAATTCAGTCCCAACGTCAAATGACCCCAGGTTGACAGCGTATCCTGTCTGGGTTCTCTGTCTGCCCTGGTAAGTCCTGCTGTTGAACAGAAACTCACTCTTTCCCTGACCCATCTCAAAATACAATGCGTTGGTAAAGCCGGCACTGCTGCCCAGGTAGGTCACGATCACGTCACCATCATTGGCTACGATCAGGCCACCGCCCTCGACACCCTCTCCCAAAGCATCAGCAAGCCCCAGAGGCCCCGCCACACTGTGCTGAGCCATGCCAGTCAATAGCAGTGACACAACAAGCGCCACACTACCGCTTAACAGAGGAACCCGCTTTATTCTTCGAAACGCCATATCCTTAGCCTCCAGTTTGCAAGGATCCCGGGACTTAACCCGATCTAAAACTACAACCCGGAAGTGAGATGCAATTCACATGCCAAAAATGTTAAGTTATTGCTTTACTGGAGTTTTTGCATTTTGCAGATCGGGAGAGTGGCCTGCAATGTAAAAATTTCTGACAAATCTGCGACCCTGCAAATCTTTATCCGCACACCGGTCCGTTCGCTTGAGCGGATAACCGCGTCGGACTGAACCCGACGCCGCAGAGTAAAGCATCCGCGCAGATGATGCAGTCAGGTGCGCCTGTTCCAGCACCCCGGTCACCCGTCAGCGACGGGCATCAGGCGCCATCTGCTCGGCGACGCCGAACACTCATTTCCTGGCGGAGAGACCCACATGTTGAATCGAGAGAACGTGACCACCGTCAAACTTCAATGAGGTGTCTCGCGGGTTGCGACAGGTGACGTTGTGGCGAATTGCGTGATGACAGCATGGCCCTAGACCAGCGAACACAGGCCGAGGGGCTCTGCCCATGCGCGAAATACCATTTACAGGCGGGAGCCCCGATACACCTGACTAAAACCCGACAAACCCGCCGCTAAACAGCTTATCAACCTTGAAACTGGCCGCGCTAGCCGCAACGGCCACAATACATCAGCCGCGAGCCATCCGACCTCGCCAACCGGCAAACGGAGCCGCCAGCAGACCCAGCCCCAGGATCACCAGCGTCAGAGGATAGGGCGCTGAAATAGCCTGGGTACCGCCGCCACCCGGTGCTTGAGTAGACACGTTGCTGACCCCAAACTTGAGGTCGTTGAAGTCCATGTCGCCACCGTTGAAGATATCCTCAAAGCCTACCTTGGTAGTGAGCATTCCGTCGCTCGACTGCGTGGTGGCCAATGCGTGAGCAACCCCGTCAGCGTTACGCGACGCGTCTCCGGTAAAAAAGCTGTTGCCGCGGTTACTGACAAATAGCCGGAAGATCAATTCAGTCCCAACGTCAAATGACCCCAGGTTGACAGCGTACCCTGTCTGGGTTCTCTGTCTGCCCTGGTAAGTCCTGCTGTTGAACAGAAACTCACTCTTTCCCTGACCCATCTCAAAATACAATGCGTTGGTAAAGCCGGCACTGCTGCCCAGGTAGGTCACGATCACGTCACCATCATTGGCTACGATCAGGCTACCGCCCTCGACACCCTCTCCCAAAGCATCAGCAAGCCCCAGAGGCCCCGCCACACTGTGCTGAGCCATGCCAGTCAATAGCAGTGACACAACAAGCGCCACACTACCGCTTAACAGAGGAACCCGCTTTATTCTTCGAAACGCCATATCCTTAGCCTCCAGCTTTAAAGTACTTAGGGAGCTACCCCGGTCTCAATGATGCCATCGCGAGTTCCAATGCAATTTATATGCCAAAAATATTAAGTCATTGCTTTATATAGGTGTTTGCCTGTTACAAAGATGGACAACATCCCGAATTGTAAAAAATTCTGACAAATTTTTGGTTCTGTACATCGGGTCCGCACCCCAATCTGCTTGCACAAGCGCTCAACTGCGTCAGACTGAACTCGGCGGCGACCATCTTCCCTGAGTCCACTTTTTAACCGAGGTGAGTGCCCTGCTGGCGTCTTGTCCGATTACTTTATCAAGCCAGGAGTTGGTCGCCATAGTCTAGCAAGGTGAGCAACAG
Organism: uncultured Gammaproteobacteria bacterium; assembly: GCA_963840725.1. Classification (GTDB taxonomy): domain Bacteria; phylum Pseudomonadota; class Gammaproteobacteria; order Pseudomonadales; family Halieaceae; genus CAVWDU01. The sequence goes on from CAWIZY010000016.1 coordinate 41,629, forward strand.
CTCACGGGCCTTCTCCGTCAGGTTGTCGGCGGCTTGCAGGCGGTGGATCAGTGCCTGATAGTCCTCGAGACAAAGGCTGGCGCCACCAGCCGGATCGGTCAGTCTGTTAAACCGGTACTCAGCCCATTGCTCGCGCTCCGGCGCCGTCAGGCTATGAGGAAAGTTACGGGCCCGGTAGCGAAACAGCATCTCAGGCAACCGCGAATCCTCAAAACTAAACGTGCCCCTGGCCAGTTCCTCGGGACTGCTGCGCAGCACCTGCTCCATCGCATCGCGATCCGCACTGGAGAAGAAACCACCCGAGTAGAGCATGCGGTCAGGGTCGGTAATCTCAGGGAGATCGCGGTCACCGTAGACTGCGTGGATTTTGGCGACAAACCCCTCGGGATCCCGGGCCCGGTAATCCCGCAGCAGGGCAAGATTGCGACGGCAGTCAGCGCCGCTGATACCGAGCCGATCTGCGGTAGGCTTATCTGCCATTTTGGCGGTGACCAGAATCGGGCAGCGGTTCAGGTGCACGGTTTTCAAGCCCGGACGCCGCTCGCCTTCGGCCAGGTCCTCATTGCGCGTGTAAAGCAGGCTGCGCAAAAGATCGGGTTCGCCGTCGATCAAAATTTGTGGATCTGCAGACAGGTCGAAACAGATCACCTCATTGCGATTGACCGGATGCGATGCGAGAGGCGCGATCAGCGCGATATTATGCCGGCTGGCGCCAAACATAGCCGAAACATGCAATACCGGCTTCATGCTCTCGACCTGCAGTAACGCACCGGCGGAGCGTTTGTCCCGGTGCCTCAGCACGTAGTCGTACAACCGCGGCTGATGTTGGCGGATAAGCTTTGCCAGCGCCACAGTAGCATGGACATCGGAGAGTGCATCATGGGCCGATTCGTGGCTGATGCCATTGGCAACAGTCAGCTCCTCAAGCCGGAAGCTGGGCAGGCCATCATCACGCTTCGGCCAGTTGATGCCCTCCGGGCGCAGCGCCCAGGTGGCTCTCACCATATCAATAATGTCCCAGCGAGAATTGCCATGCTGCCATTCACGGGCGTAAGGGTCGTAAAAGTTGCGGTACAGGGTAAAGCGCGTCACCTCGTCGTCAAAACGCAGCGAGTTATACCCCACGCCACAGGTGCCCGGCTGCGCCAGTTCCTGATGAATCTGGCGGATAAACTCGCACTCGGGCACACCCTCCCGCAGGGCCTGCTGGGGCGTGATACCGGTGATCAGGCAGGCTTGTGGGTGGGGCAGAAAATCATCCGCTGGCCGAGAGAAGATAACCAATGGATCACCGAGCGGATTGAGATCAGCATCGGTGCGCAGGCCGGCAAATTGAACCGGCCTGTCGCGGGATGGGTCGGCACCAAAAGTCTCGTAGTCGTGCCAGTAGAACGTGTCAGGCAACCTCTATCGCCTGCGCTTCTATTTCGGCCTGCCAGAACTTTGGGCCCGTCTCATGCACGGAGACGCCGCGGGCGTCAACGGCTACGCTGACTGGCATGTCCTTCACTTCAAACTCGTAGATCGCCTCCATGCCCATTTCGGGAAACGCCACTACTCGGGCAGCAGTGATAGCCTTGGAGACCAGGTAGGCCGCACCTCCCACCGCCATCAGATACACCGCCTGATGCTTGCGAATTGCCTCGATGCCAGCCGGGCCGCGTTCAGCCTTGCCAATCATTCCCAGCAGACCGGTATGATCGAGAATGAAGTCAGTAAATTTATCCATTCGGGTCGCGGTTGTGGGACCAGCGGGGCCCATCACTTCATCGCGCACCGGATCCACCGGACCCACGTAATAGATAAACCGGCCCCTGAGGTCCACCTCCGGAGGGAGCCCTTCGCCGCTGTCGATAAGCTCCTTCATTTTTTTGTGTGCCGCATCCCGGCCAGTTAGCATCTTCCCGGACAGCAACAGGGTATCCCCGGGCTGCCAAAGCGCCGCTTCTTCCCGGGTCACGGTGTCAAGGTTAATGCGGCGGACATCCTCACCCACTTCCCAGGTGATATCAGGCCAGTCGGCCAGGTCGGGGGGAGTCTGCAGCGCGGGGCCCGAGCCATCAAGCACGAAGTGCGCATGGCGCGTGGCCGCGCAGTTGGGGATCATGGCGACAGGCAGACTGGCAGCATGAGTGGGGTAATCCTTGATTTTCACATCCATCACGGTGGTGAGTCCCCCCAGCCCCTGGGCGCCAATACCCAGCTTGTTAACCGCCTCCATGATTTCCAACCGCAGTTCCTCGACCCGATTTTCCGGGCCCCGCTCGCGCAGCTCATGGATGTCGATGGGGTCCATCAGCGCCTCCTTCGCCAGTACCGCTGCTTTTTCTGCCGTACCGCCAATGCCGATGCCCAACATCCCGGGCGGGCACCAACCGGCACCCATAGTGGGCACAGTCTTTACCACCCAGTCCACGATACTGTCGGACGGGTTCAGCATCACCAACTTGGACTTATTCTCTGAACCCCCGCCCTTGGCCGCTACCCGCACATCGACAATGTCACCCGGGACGACCTCCATATGAATCACAGCAGGCGTATTGTCACGGGTGTTGCGGCGCGCGCCGGCAGGGTCCTCCAGGATAGATGCGCGCAAGACGTTATCCGGGTGAGTATAAGCTCGGCGTACGCCCTCGTTGACCATCTCGGTGACCGACAAGCGGGCATCCCAGCGAACATCCATACCGATTTTCAGGAATACGGTGACGATCCCGGTGTCCTGACAAATGGGCCGATGGCCCTGGGCGCACATCCGGGAGTTGATCAGAATCTGCGCCATGGCATCTTTGGCGGCCGGATTCAATTCGCGCTCCCAGGCTTTATGCACCGCCTGCACAAAGTCGACCGGATGGAAGTAAGAGATAAACTGCAGCGCATCGGCGACGCTGTCGATAAAGTCGTCCTGTCGGATTACCGTCATAGCACATTCCGCCCCTCATAAATAACCACTCGATCATTCCGCCACAATGCCTCGCCCGCAGCGCCAGACGCCGACTCTGTCAACGACTGGCAATTACGCTCTGGCCCCGCTCCCTTGCGAGGAACAGGCGTCGGGCACCAGGCGTCGGGCACCAGGCGTCGGGCACCAGGCGACGTGCAACAGGCGTCGGGCAACAGGCGTCGGGCAACTGAACACACTCAAGGAGCAGCTTGCAAGGCCTGCAAATCGGCCCGCAGGTCGGTCATCGCCGAAGACATCTGACGCCGAAACGCGTTGATGGAGCCCACCCATTCCTCGTTGCCCTGCACCCGCTTTGCCAGCTTGGCCAGCTCCAGGTTAATCCGGTTTAATTCGTCTGCGACGCGCTCGACCTCTGCCTGACTGGACTGGGCGCTGGACATCAGCCTGTCGAGGTCGCCAGCTACAGACTTGAGCTTGGTAATGTCCTGACCGGCATCTTTAAGCTGTTTCTGCATGACGGCCAGCGAGTTGGTCGCGGTAGTGAGCTGCTTGCTCTGGCTGGCAGACCCTTTCTCAAGGGCGGCAATTTTTGCCTTGTTTTTGCGCCAGGCAGACGCCCATAGCTTGTCGATCTCGGAAAAGTTCTTCTCAGCCATGGCGGTCACTTCCTTGATCTTGACTGCCATCGTCGCGGTGTTGTTGCTAAGCCCCTCATCCGTATCAGACAGACGGTCCTCAAGGTCGGCGGTGCGCTGCGCATATTCCTGCAGTGCTACCTGGGACTGCTGCAATTGCTGCTGCAACTGCCAGGCCCAGGCGCAGGCGACACCGGCGCCTATCAGTGCCAGGGCAATGAATAGTCGCGCCCATACGCCGGCACCACCACCGGAAGGAGGAGGAGGGCTTTTGCCCGAGCTACCGCGGCCCCGCGTGGCACCGCCCGCTCCGCGGGATTCGGTGTCACGAGTTGGCACAATAGAAGGGATATATTCGAGGTCGTCCTGAGCCATGAGGAATGCTACTTACCTGCAAAGGCCGCCATTATACCCAGTGCCGCCACTGCATAGAAAGTGCCCACTCGCATTTGGGCAGGGTCTGCGGCCGTGGCGCAGGACGACGCCACGGCGAGGGGAGACTCAAAGGAAAGCGAGCATAGCCCAGATCACACCGGTAAGCACGATACTGAGATGAATAACACCCACCACACTGGCCATCGGCCCGAGCTTGCCAAACAGTGCATTCAGCTCCAACAACACGATAAGACCCAGACTCGCATAGAAACCCGTGGGGCCAGGGTCGGCGATATACAGATGCTTGGAGCCCAGCATAGCGAACAACATCGGGCCAGAGAGCAGGGTATTCGTTCGCGAGGCGAGACCGGCCTTGGCCGCCGCTGCAGGGCCGTCTCCGGGCTTCATACCCAGTACGATCTGCTGCTTGGGCCAGATGATCAGCCAGACGTTCAGAAACATCAAGGTACCCGCCAGGGCGCCGACCCAGATCACCGGCATACCCATCATATTGCTGTGGGCACCCACGAAGTACAGCAGGCAGAGTCCAGTCAGGAAGGTGAACATGGCGCCCCAACGGAACCACCACAGCGCTCGGGGCGCCAGCTTTTTCATCGCATCGGCCTTGGCTCCGGCCTCAGCTTCCTTGAAATACTCGGTCTGAACGAAGTTGAAGTAGTACAACATACCGATCCATACCACACCGAAGACCACATGGGCCCAGCGGAAAATAAACTCGATTACCATGAACATCACCTGCCATTTTTTTGTGTCGGTAGAGCGGTTATTATACACTGTAAATCGCAGCCGCGTATCGCGCTGCACCCGGGCGCTTCTCTCGGCCGGGCCGTTAGTTCGTTCGCTACTCCAGTTTTGACAACCCATTCACTCCGCACTGAGGAATCCTCCATGGCTTTTAAACTGCCCACTCTCCCCTATCCCCAGGATGCGCTGGCGCCACATATCTCCGCCGAGACGCTCGAGTTTCACTACGGCAAACACCACAAATCTTATGTCGATAAACTGAATGGGCTAGCCGAGGGAACCGACCTGGCGAACCTGTCGCTGGAGGATGTGGTGAAATCCTCGGAGGGAGGAGTATTCAATAACGCAGCGCAGATCTGGAACCACAGTTTCTACTGGAACTGCCTTAGCCCTGATGGCGGCGGCGTGGCAACAGGCGCAGTGGCCGAGGCAATTGACCAGGCCTTTGGCTCGTTTGAGGCATTCAAGGAAGCCTTCACTGGCAGTGCCCTCGGAAACTTCGGCTCCGGCTGGACCTGGTTGGTAAAAAAAGCTGATGGCAGTGTGGCTATCGTGAACACGAGTAATGCGGACACGCCCCTCACTGATGACAGCGCTACCCCGCTGCTCACTGTGGACGTTTGGGAACATGCTTACTACATTGACTACCGCAATGCACGACCCAAATACATGGATGCGTTCTGGGCTCTGGTTAACTGGGATTTCGCCAACGCCAACTTCGGATGACAGGCCCGCTGCTGCAACAAGCGCCTGGTCGATGCGTCGATGCGTCGATGCGTCGAACCGTCGAACCGGCGAACCGGCGAACCGGCGAACCCGCCAGCAGACAGCAGGCAAAAAAAAACCCGGCACCAGGCCGGGTTTTTTGTTAGGGTGTCGAGCTTACATCATGCCGCCCATGCCACCCATTCCGCCCATGTCAGGCATGCCAGGCATACCGCCGCCGCCGCTTGTCTTCCGGCGCATCTGCAATCATCACCTCGGTGGTGATCATCAGCCCTGCTACCGACCCAGCTGCCTGCAGTGCAGTACGGGTGACCTTGGCAGGATCGAGAATACCCATCTCGATCATGTCGCCGTACTCACCGGTGGCCGCGTTGTAGCCGAAGTTACCTTTGCCATCGCTCTTCACTTTATTGAGCACGACAGAAGCCTCGTCGCCCGCATTGCTGACGATCTGGCGCAGCGGATTTTCCATAGCGCGCAGAGCAGCCGCGATGCCGTGGTTCTGATCTTCGTTGTCACCTTTGAGGCCAGCGAATCGCCGTCGACAGCACGTACCAGAGCCACGCCACCGCCAGCTACAACACCTTCCTCCACAGCTGCGCGCGTGGCATGCAGGGCATCTTCAACGCGGGCTTTCTTTTCTTTCATCTCGATCTCGGTGGCAGCGCCGACCTTGATCACCGCAACACCGCCAGCCAGCTTGGCCACACGCTCCTGCAGCTTCTCGCGATCGTAGTCAGAAGAGGTGTTTTCGATCTGGACACGGATCTCCCTGACACGTGCCTTGATAGCGGCGGCATCGCCTGCGCCATCAATGATGGTGCTGTTGTCCTTGTCCATGGTGACGCGCTTGGCGTTGCCCAGGTGCTCGAGGGTAGCGGATTCCAGATCCAGGCCCACTTCCTCAGAGATCACAGTGCCGCCAGTCAGGATAGCAATATCCTGCAGCATCGCCTTGCGACGATCGCCGAAGCCCGGTGCTTTACATGCTGCAACCTTAACGATGCCACGCATGTTGTTAACTACCAGAGTGGCCAGCGCTTCGCCTTCGACATCTTCAGCAATAATGACCAACGGCTTGGATGATTTGGCAACCTGCTCCAGCAGCGGCAGCAACTCGCGGATGTTGGAGATCTTTCTTGTCTGCCAGCAGGATATAGGGATCTTCCTGATCGACAGCTCATGCTGTCCTGATTGTTGATGAAGTAGGGAGACAGGTAACCGCGGTCAAACTGCATACCCTCAACCACATCCAGCTCGTTCTCAAGACCGGAACCTTCCTCTACGGTGATAACGCCTTCCTTGCCCACTTTGTCCATGGCCTCGGCGATGATGTCACCCACCTGCGGTGTCGCTGTTCGCCGAGATGGTGCCAACCTGAGCAATTGCCTTGCTGTCCTCACAAGGAATGGCCAGCTTCTGAATTTGCTCAACAGCAGCAATCATGCTTTGTCGATGCCGCGCTTCAGGTCCATCGGGTTCATGCCGGCGGCAACTGACTTCAGGCCTTCGTTGAGAATGGACTGGGCCAGAACGGTGGCCGTGGTGGTGCCGTCGCCGGCCAGGTCAGAAGCCTGGGAGGCCACTTCCTTGACCATCTGGGCGCCCATGTTCTCGAACTTGTCCTTCAGCTCGATTTCCTTGGCGACGGATACGCCGTCCTTGGTGACAGTCGGTGCACCAAAGGACTTGTCCAGAATCGCGTTGCGGCCCTTGGGCCCCAGAGTTGCCTTCACTGCGTCGGCCAGAACATTCACACCATCGAGCATGCGCGTGCGCGCATCGTCGCCGAAAAATACTTCTTTAGTGCCATGATCTAAATTCCTTAAGTATTGCAAATAGTTAATGTTTTGAGAAGTGGATTGCGTCAGCGGTCTTAGTCGACCACCGCAAAAATTTCGCTCTCACCCATAATGATCAGTTCCTCACCATCGATTTCGATGGTGTTGCTGCCGGCGTATTGGCCAAACACGACCTTATCGCCAACCTTCACTGCCAGCGGACGCAGATCACCGTTATCCAGCACCTTGCCATCGCCGACGGCGACCATTTCGCCCTGATTGGGCTTTTCTTTGGCGGAACCGGGCAACAGGATGCCGCCGGCAGTGGCTTGTTCTTCTTCCTTGCGACGAACGACCACACGGTCGTACAGCGGACGGATTTTCATTTGTGTAGCTCTCCAATGTAACAATGTTTATAGGACCCCCTTGGGGGTTACCCTGACTATTGGGGCGCTGAAGCGTGATTTCAAGGCCCGATTAGCACTCTTTTGAAGAGAGTGCTAATTCTAGTGCGCAATCTCATTCAGTCAAGTCCTGTTCAAGGCTCAGCAAAGATGCCGACCAGCTGGGTTTTTATGTTTAATTTCAGCCAGTTAAGAAATCACTGCCGATCGCTGCGCTGGAATTCACCTTCGATTGTGACGTTTCCAGCGGCATCGCGCTCCGAATTGTAGGGCTCCGGCTGCGGACCTGACAGCACCGCGCTCAAGCGGCGCCGCAACGGCCCGATGAACATAACCAGGGCGAGAAAGTCGGTAATCAAACCCGGAACCATCAGCAACAATCCCGCCAGACCCACTGCCATATCATCCTTTACCAGCTGAGCCCCCAAAACCCGGCCCTGCTGCGCCTCCCGCAGTCTCAGCAACATGCCGCGGCCCTGACGACGCAAAACGGCGAGACCCAGCATAAATGTGGCAAACACATACAACAGTGCCATGATGGCACTGGTCTCGGTACCCAGCTTGATGAGGGTGAAGAGTTCCAGCCAGGGTAATAAGAGGATAAACAGTCGCATGAGGGCATCTCCTTAACAGTTCATCATGGGGGCAGACTGGCCGTTTTCAACCGCTCTGGGCAATGTCGCCGGTTGATAAAACAGGCCCCGGGGAACCGTGCCACTGAGCTGCCGGCCGGGAGTCGCCCCAGGGCAACAGAACCAGCGCAATCGGTGTCAGCCCGCGCTGCCACAAGCTATACTTCACCCAGGCTGATTGGTCGGGCCGCGCTCGGTCGGACCGCGCTCGGTCGGGCCGCGCTAGGTCGGGCCGCGCTAGGTCGGGCCGCGCTCGGTCGGGCCGACCTGAAATCACACGGACGAGCCATAGAATGCTATGCCAGACCACGCCCGGGACACCAGCCAGCAAATATGGCGGGTCATCGCCATGATTCCGGTCGGCAGGGTCTCTACCTACGGTGATGTAGCCCGACTGGCGGGACTACCCGGAGGGGCACGCAGAGTAGGCTTTGCCCTGCGCGGTCTCCCCGCCGACACCACCATCCCGTGGCACCGGGTGATCAATGCACAGGGACGCCTGTCAATACCGGCCGACAGCGAATCTGGACGACGCCAGCGCGCGCGTCTCGAGGCCGAGGGTGTGACATTCAGCGCCGGTGCACGGGTCAATCTGCAGCAATTTCGCTGGCAGCCCTGACTGAACGACATGACCTCGGCGTCCACTGTAAAAAACCGCGTCGGGTAAGCTTTAGAGACGCCCCGGCACAGTTGTCGTTTGGGCTACAGAGTGAGACTATTGCGCTCGCCGAGCCCGAGGTCGAACTCCACTGCGTGCCTCCCACCCCGAAGGGGCAGACTGCAACCAGTGCCGTACGGCGTGATCACAAGACAGCCATCGATAAAAAAGAATAACTCATGCAGCCCAAGCTGATTTACTTGCATATCCCCAAATCGGGGGGCACCTCGCAACATACAATACTCAGGGACCTCTACAGCGAGAAACAGCTGTACTGGCATGGCTTCAATGGCGAGCCCGTTGCCGGGCGCTATAGTGCGGATGTACTTGGGAGCTACCCGGTCATCGGTGGTCATCGCCCACTGTCTTTTTACCCGCCGGACCTGCCGGCGCTTTATGTTTCGGTGGTCCGCGAACCCGTCAGCCGGATTATTTCACTGTACAGCTACTACACGCGACCCGAGTTTGCCGAGGACGACTTCGTCGGTAGCCGTGAGAAAATTTACCAGACCTGGCAGGATCGGGGCATGGACCGTGGCAGCCTGCTGAAATCCATCGAACAATGCACAGAATTTCGCAATGAAGTGACGAACCACCAATGCAAATACCTGAGCCGGCACGGCGGCACCTTCGCCGGGGTCATGAAGACAGTTGCTGAGTCGGATATCGTCATCTCTGACCTGGCCTCGGTACCGCGTATGAATGCCCAGCTGTCACAGTGGTTGAACTGGGGCGAGGTCCCGCTGCGCAACGCCAATCGCAGCCGCGACAATACTCACACGCTTATCCTCGAGGAGTCCGGTCTACAGGCGGCACTGGCCGAGCTGACGGTGGAGGACAAACTGCTGTACGACTACATTTGCGACGAGCGTGGCGGACTCACCGAGGAGCGCCCACGCGATGCCGCCTTGTTGCCGCAGCTGCAGGCCCGTTATCCCTACGGGAAGAGCGCAAACCCGGCGATACTTTGGAAGAAGGTGCACATCTATACCAAGGGGTTTGTGGGTGTCGACGCGCTCGGCAGCGGCTCAGCAAGTATCGTCCTGGTGAATAATGGGGATACCGACATAAACGACGCTTACTTACCCGGCCTGAGCCTGTGCTGCGCGGTGCACGACCTGGACGGGCAGGCCCTGGGCTCAACCCCATCCAGCATACCCCTTGAACACCCGATTAAATCGGGCACACACCAAACAATACAGCTGCCGATCACCATCCCCGCCGGACATCTACCCCGCGCAAGAAGCATTCGGATCTGGTTGGACACGGCGTCGGAACAGAGTTTTCTCGACCACAACCCATTGCATCTGGCTGAAGCCCAGATCATCAAACTGTGAGTGAGCGGATGCCCGGCCGATGAACACGCCCAAGCACCAGCGTCTCGTAGTCCTCCACATCCCCAAGACAGCGGGCACATCGTTACGTGGAGCCCTGCAGGGGGCTTATGGACCAAACGCAGGCTACTGGTACGGCAGAGACGATGAACCACTGGCCAAAACCTATGCGCCAGGGCCTTTGACAGGCCGCACCTACGTCGGCGGACACAAGCGACTCAGCTTTTATCCACCCGAGGACCAGCCCCTTTACTGTGCCATCGTGAGACACCCGGCGGAGCGTGTCGCCTCATACTTTTCCTATGTTGCCCGGCCTCAGGCGGCCGACGATAACGCCGGCCTGGTCGCTCGCGAAATACAACTGAGCCGCTGGCTGAAGCTGGGCATTAAACCGGATAGCCTGGTTGAGAGCATCAAACAGTCAGCGGCCTTCAGAAAAGGGATTCGCAATACCCAATGTGACTACCTCAGCCGTGGCAAAGCGGATTTCGCCTCGGTGCGCGCCACTGTGGAGGAAGAGAATTTCGTGATTGCGGAGACCTCGCGACTGCAGGCTCTCACCGACCGGCTGGGTCTGTTGTTCCATTGGCCGGGAACACCGGACCTGCGCATCAACGCGGCCGTACCCGGCGTGAACGCGCACATCCTCCAGGAGCCGGGCGCGGCAGCACTGGTCGCCGAACTCACGCAAGAGGATCAAAAGCTCTACGACTTCATTACTGGCGAACATGAGGGGCTGTACGAGAACCTGCCGGCGTTGGCGGCTTTTGAGTCCGCTCTGGGCCTGCCGGCCGCAAGCCCGGACCGGGAGCCCGGACGATACGCCTGGGATCGCGTTGACCTGCAGCTGCCCGACCGTCTGATCGTCGGCCCGGGCAAGCCGGTGGAGGTGTCGATTCGCATTCACAACCACTCGCGGGAATACCTCAATCCGGCCCTGGGAGCCGGACTGTTTTTCGGGTTCCGGCTGCTGAATGGCATGGGCGAGAACATAGGTATTGAATGCCAACGCACGCGGTTAAACAGCCTGATTGCACCGGGGGACAGTCACGAGCAACAAATCAGAGTGCTTATACCGCCGCGACACTTCCATCAGGTAAGCGCCATCAAGGTAAGCATGATCCATGCTGGCAAGTACTGGATAGACCAGCTCAGCCCCTCCCATCCCCAGGTTGTCAGCGTGACTGCATCATGACAAGCTCCCGGTCACCGCACACAACGCCAGCCAGTGAACGAGCCACGGCAAAAACCCGTTTGTCGGTGCCCCAAGCCGGGCCGCAATTCGTTGACCGGACAAGTCGTTGACTGGACACGCCATTAACTGGACACCCATGAACCACTACTACAACAACCGCTATATCATCCGGGGAAAACTGGCCGGAAACATCGTTTCGGCAACCGCTGCGTCCCAGCGGAAATTGCGGGGTGCGGATCTGTGGTCTGGGAGTCACTATGACGTCGATGAACTCCTGGTATTTTCCGGCGCCGACTTTATCGATATCGCCTACCGGGCTGTGTTGAAGCGCGCACCAGACCAGAGCGGATTCGCGTTTTACTCCAGCATGCTGGATCAGGGTATTTCTCGTCAAAAGATCCTCGGGGTGCTGCGTTACTCTCCAGGAGGGACGCCGTATCAACACCGAACTGACCGGCCTCCGGCCTGCCATTTTCTACCGGAGCATCTACGGGCCGCGCCTGTTAATAAAGCGTCTCTTCACCCGCCTTCTGCCGACAAAGGCCATGACCCGAGGCGCCGATGAAAGCTAAGCGAGTTATCGTGCTGGGCGCCCAGGTGCCATTCGTCAGAGGTGGCGCAGAACGACTGAACGACTGCCTTGTAGAAGCCATTAATGAGCGACTGCCGGGGGTTTCTGCCGAACTGGTGCAAGTGCCCTTTCGCTGGTACCCGGAGGTGCAGTTGCTAAAGGACATGGCCGCCTGGCGACTCCTGGATCTCAGCGAATCCAATGGCAACAAGATCGATCTTTGTCTGGCGACCAAATTCCCCACTTACCTCGCTCGACATCCCAACAAAGTCACCTGGCTGGTCCACCAACACAGAGTCTTTTACGATCTGGAGAATTCAGAATTCGATGTCCCGCATCACTCCGCTGATGACCAGATGGTGAGGAAGAAGGTCACCGCCAACGACGCCCGCTTTCTCGGCGAAAGCCAGGCGCTCTTCACCATCTCCGACACCGTCAGTGAGCGCCTGCAGCGCTATAACGGGCTGGACTCCACAGTGCTTTATCCGCCCCCCGAACTCGCCGAACGTATTCAGCCTGGCGACTACGGTGACTACCTGCTCTATATCGGCCGCGTGGAACGCATCAAGCGGCTGGAACCCCTGCTGGATTGCCTGACCAAAGTCACCGGATTGAGCGTCGTGATAGCGGGCACCGGGGAACATCTGCCAGCGCTAAAAGACTATGCGCAAAGCCTGGGGGTCAGCGCGCGCTGCAGGTTTGAGGGCTATGTGTCCAACGAGCGTTACCTCTCGCTGCTGTCCGGCGCCAGAGGGGTTTACTATGCACCGGTCGATGAAGACTACGGTTTCGCCACGGTTGAAGCCATGCTGGCAAAGAAACCTCTCCTGACTCTGGCTGACAGTGGAGAAGTCGCCCGACTGGTCCGACGAACCGGGGGCGGCTTTGTCGCCGAACCTGACACCGGGCAACTGCCCGATTACATTCGTGACCTCCTGGAACGCCCACCGGCAGCCATTGAGCAGATGATGGGTGACGCCCATGCGTTCGCTCGCGGCATAAGCTGGCAGGGGGTGCTGGATAAACTGGTGACGCCGTTTCTATGACCAGCCTGGCACTGTTGACCCCCTGGCCGCCGCAACAAAGCGGCATCGCCGACTACGCTTACGATCTCGCCTGGGTCCTGGCTGAGCAGGGCCGGCAAGTCACCGTCTACACCACCGAGCAAGCGCCGGTGCCGCTGCAGGGCATCACCATCCGGACAGTCGCGGAAGATGCCGTGCCGGAAGATCTGGACGGCTTTGACAGCATTGTTTACCAACTCGGGAACAATACCGGGTACCACCTCTGGATGATACCGCTGCTCCAATCTCATCCCGGCGTGGTCCACCTGCATGACCTGGTCATGCACCACATCGCGGCCTGGCTGACCTGGTTGCAAAACGATGCCGGAGGCTACCTGGAACTGATGCAGAAGTGGTACGGGCCATCGGGTCTGGATGCGGCGCGGCAGTCACTCAGTGCGGCCGACTATCTGTGGGACTCAGAGCGAGTCACCGAGTTCCCCCTGTGCGAGGAATATCTGCAACAGGCCAAAGCCGTCATCGTGCACTCGGACTTCGCTCTGAAGCACGTTCGCAGTGCCGTCCCCCATGTGCCCTCTTTCGCACTGCCGCAGTACTACAGGCTGGTACCCGACGAGCGGCCCCGCCAGCGGATTCGCAGAATATCCGTCCTCGGCGGCGTCGATCCACAGAAACGACTCGACTGGGTTATCGGCGCACTGTCTGATATCGGCGGCAGGCTCTGCCTGGACACGCCCGTTGAGCTGCATGTGGGCGGCAAAATCGACGAGCGCTGTGCACATCTGGTGGCGGCCGCCGAGACGCTGGCGGTGGATAATCTGTCGGTGATTTTTCACGGCCGGATGAGTACCGCGAGTTTTGAGGAGACGCTGCGAGCCACAGATTTGTGTATCGCACTGCGATATCCAACCATGGGGGAGACCTCTGCCATTGTGATGAAGGTCCTGCAATCAGGCATTCCGGTGGTGGTCAACGATATTGGCTGGTATGCCGAATTGCCCGGTGATCTGGTCAAGAAATTACCGGTCGAGGACTGCCAGCAGGCGCTGGGCAATCTCCTCGAGTACCTGTTAAATGATCCTGCGGCTTACCGGGAATGGCAAGGCAGAACGCTGGACTATGCCCGCTCCTCCCTGTCGCTGGAGGACTATGGTATGCGTTACAGCGAGCTTTGCGACAATCCCGGAGGCATAGAGTTGATGACGGATATTTTTTCCGACGTGTTGGCGGATTGTGGACTCACTGGCGAGCCACAGGAAGACCCTTTGCTTGAAAAAATCCTCAGCAGCAGCTACTTCTGATCGCCTCTGTCCTTGCATCCGCCATCTGACACCACAAAACCCCTAGGCTCGCAGGCCGATCTTCGACTGATATTGGAAGTCGATGCGCTCACCCCACCCCTGGCGGGCATAGGCCGCTACGTTCTGGCTCTACTGCAACAGTTCAGCGACAGCGCCGAGTTCGAAGACATTCAGTGTTTCAGGCGGGGGCGCAGGTTCTCACCCGCTGCGGCCATGCGCGGGGCGAACCCGCGGGCAGCCGGTGGTGAAGCGCCGAAGAACACGGCTTACGGGCACTCTCGCGGCACACTGAAGCGGTGGCTGATTCCCCCGGCAAAGGCCCTGCTGCGCCCGTTTATACCCGCGCTTGAAAAGCGTGCCCTGAGGGACCTGGCGGATTCACACATCTATCACGCACCCAATTTTCGGTTGGCCCCATTTGCGGGTCGCAAGATTGCCACCTTTCACGACCTCTCCGTGCTGCGTCTGCCGGAGTTTCATCCCCGCGAACGCGTCGCTCTGCTCACGCCAGCGATGGAGCAGGCGGCACACACGGCAGACCATATCATCACGCCCTCGGAGCATGTGCGCCGCGAAGTCATGGACTATTTTGGTCTCTCCGGAGAGACCGTCACAGCCATACACCTCGCGTCCAGCCTGAGCGCGCAGACGCCAGACCTGAAGGCTCGCAATGCTTACCTGGCGGAGCTGGGGCTTGAGACAGATCACTACTACCTGTTCGTCGCCACCCTGGAGCCCCGCAAGAATATCGCAGGCCTGCTGGCCGCCCATGGGCGCTTGCCAAAAACCCTCAGGCGGCGCTGCCCGCTGGTGCTGGTTGGACAAATGGGCTGGCAGGCGCAGCATTTTGCCAAACCCCTGGCGGCGGCCAGAGCGCGCGGCGAAGTACTGCATCTGGGCCATGTGCCCGACCAGCACCTGGTCTATCTCTACTCCGGTGCCAAAGCATTCGTCTATCCCAGCTACGAGGAAGGGTTCGGCTTGCCCTTGATCGAAGCACAGAGCTTTGGTGTGCCGGTACTCAGCTCTAACCAATCCTGCATGCCCGAAGTGACCGGCGGCGCGGCCCTGTTGGTTGATCCCCATAATGAAGAGGCCCTGGCGCAGGCGATGCAGCGGATCGTTGAAGACACCGATTTACGCCGGGAGTTACAGCGTACGGGGCTGCAAAACGCCGAGTGCTTCGACTGGCAAAAAACGGCGAGTGAGACCGTCGCGGTATACAGAACGGTAGCACGGGGCTGATCCGCCGGCAGCGCTTGGCAGTTGCACTGCGCCACTACAGTCAAGCCCATTCCACCCCGTCAGTGCGGGTCGGCCGCGCCGGCCTTTTCTGCCCGACTCTATCCGACACTGTCCCACTCCACCCCACTCCATCCCACTCTTCCCTTCTATCTACTTTCATTGTGCGGCTGTACGACCCGCTCCAGTTGCCTGGCGGGCGGCTCGCCGAAGTAGCGGCGTGAAAGTTTCATTGCCGGCTTCTCAAGACAACGAAAATTCAGTTCGGCCAGAACCAGCACTAACGCCAGTGCAACCGGAAATAGCCAGTACTGGTCACCGTCCCTCGGCAGATCCAGACGGTAAAGCGTCTCGCGCATTATGTAGAACGCGGGAATGTGGATAAGATAAATCGCGTAGGAGCGGGCTCCGATCCAGACCAACAGGCTACTCCCGGGCACCCGGCCAAGCAGTTTACTGTCGAATGAGCAGGTGAATACAACCACTGCAGCCACAAAGGCCACCATGCTCAACTGGAACGGCAACTGCAGTTGGTCCCGCGAACCAATCAGTACCAGCAGCACCAGCCCGGCCAGTGCGGTGGCGCCATAGCCCCCGGCTGCCAGCCCGTTGCTCCCGGGGTTCAGCCGCTGATACCACTGATGCCTGGAGAAAATCGCCAGCAGCAAGCCCCAGGCGAGCCCGTCGGACCGGATCGACAACAGCCATAAACCGCGGAAGTCCTGAATTTGCACGAGGATTATCACGCCCAGGATCAGGCACAGGTAGCGGCCCGAGCACCAAACCAACAACGGCAGCAAGAGATAGAACTGCTCTTCCAGAGACAGACTCCAGTAGACAAAGCTGACGCCGTATTCGTAATTCATAAAGGCGTCGGCGAAGCGAAAATTGGCGAAGTTAAACACCCCGGCGGCGGTCGCCCACAGGTTTGCCCGCAAGCTGCCGAACACGCCGGAGTCATTGAACATCAGTTGTAGCAGCAGTATCGCCGCCAACCACAGCCAGGCTGAGGGCAACAGGCGCAGGCCGCGTCGCGCCCAGAACCGACCTGTTTGTGCCCGAAACGTGCCTGGGCGAGGGGCCGCGCCCGCAACAGGAATCAGCCCTCTGCCGATCACAAAGCCGGAGATGACAAAGAACAGGTCAACCCCCACCCAACCGCCGAAGTATTCATGAAATCCGGCCCCGAACAAATGCCCACGCGGATAGAGATTCCCGTCGGCGTGGTGCAAAACCACAAAGCCAACGGCAAAAGCGCGCAGTATCTCGATATCAATTATCTTGTTCAAGAGCGCTCCAGGACGCTGCGCTTGCTGCCAACCGACCGCGACCCGAGGCTGGTCACCGCCACTCAGGTTTTTTGCGCCACGATGACCTGGTTTTTGGGCAACAGCGCGTCCATCTCGTGTTTGAACGCCATACCCTCGGGCGTAGAGATGAGCTTGGCCCAGAGAGAGCCCCAGCTGTGCAGGGCGGCATCATCGGTGGTGCCTATGGGCTCCGTTCTGTCCGGCTCGACACCGGCACGTTTGCGCGACTCCTGAACGGCCCAGTAAATACTCATGTACGCCACCCAGTAAAACCCGGTCTGCGCATAGCTTTTCACTACCAGGCCGGCGCTGGTCACCAGCTCTCGAAAATCGCTCTCTTCGAAAATCCGGATATGATTGGGCTTCTGAAAATACTCCGCCGGGGCATAGTGCTGCTGCATTTTCTCGCCCCGGGCTCCGGGAACGGTCAGCAGGTACAAAGCACCCGGACGTCCTACCCTGACCAGCTCCGCCATCACCTGCTCAGGCTCCTCGAGGTGTTCCAGCACCTCACTGCAGATCACCCGGGTGGCGCAAGCGTCCGCCAGCAGCAGAGGATTGCTGTCACAGACCACCGCCTGAGTGGGGCCGTCAAATGACATGTCGCGAAGTTTTTGCGTGACCGACGCCACTGCCTGTGCATCGATATCCGAATAAATGACACTCGCCTGCTGCCTGGCAGCGAACAGTGTTGCCGGGCCCTCGCCACAGCCGACGTCCAGCACAACATCATCTGGACCGACCGGAAAACCACGAAAATACTCACCGGTATCATTGAGAAACCAACCGCTGGCCACCGCATCGGTGAGACCCGCAACCCTGGAGTCCAGCTGGTCGGGAATATGAGGACCCAGAACGCTCATTGAACAACCGCTTGCTGAAATGGCCATACATCGGGCGGGCGTTGGTAAAATTCAAGAAATTGGGTGGAGTCCGGATAGAGTGTCTGTTGCAGCTGCAGCAGCGTTTGTTCATCCCAATCCACGGCCGACTGGCCGAAACGCCGCCGGAGCCCCAGACGCGGCAGCCAGCGGATCTGCGTCCTGGGCTCAACCCTGGCCAGCGCCGGGCCAACAATCGGTGTGCGCCGGAGTACTCTCAGCAGGCGCGTATCGTAACGTTTTTCTTGCCCCGTGTTCATGGCAACCGGTTCACTGACCGGCAACCTGACCGGGTCAAGTCCCAGATGCCGGATACACTTCTCCAGGCAGGAAAACCAGTCCGCTTTGAGCTCCTCCAACAGCACTACCGCAATAGCGGCATCGCCGAACCGCGAACGGTATTTGCTGATTCGCTGCCAGTACAGTGAATCACTGAGCATCTGCGGAAAAACCTCGAGGCACTCGCCTATCTCAAAGGGCGGATTAAGCCCGAACTGTACACCACTGTGATGCATTTCTCGATAGCTGGACTCGATCCGGGACAACGGGTGTCTGGCGATGAAGATAAACCTACAGTCGGGGTTATTCGCGTAAATCCGCTCAATGGCGATATCCTCAAACTCGGTCCCGCTATAACTGACACTGCCCTCCCCTTTCAGTTGACCGGGCCTGGCGGCGGCAAACTGTCGGTTAAACGCCTCGTGCCGCTGATCATAATGTTCGGAAGAAAAGTACCATAGCTCCTTGGCGCGTGGAATGTAGACATCGGGGTGTTGGTCGAGCAGGTGGCAGAGCGTCGTTGTGCCGCACTTGCTGAACCCCGGAACCAGAAAATCTATGCGTGTGGGTGCAGTCATGATGGCCCTTTACTGTGCTGCTGCTACATCGAACGGGCGCAGATAGCGCTCCAGCTCTGACTCAATTTGACCTTCGGAAAACTGGCTGCTGACCTGCTCGAATGCTTGCTGGGACAGGCCCTGATAGCCCGCGGAATCATGGGCCATCAGTGCGGCGCTCTGAACAAAGCACTCTCGCAAAGACTCCCAGTCGATGCGATAACAGAATGTGCGTTCAACGCCCCGAGGGTCCTGAGGCCAGCAGGTATTCACCTTTGAGCTGGCGAGCACGATGGCATTTTCCGGGTTTATATAGCTGGCCATAGCGGTATGGCAGGGCGCAATGGCGGGCACGCCGGCAGACATGAACTCCAGCAGCGGCAGACATTGGCCCTCTGCACTCGAAGCATTGACGACGAAGTCGGTCACCTCCACCAGAGCGCCCATCTCATCCGCGGACAGAAATCCGTGAATGACAACCACCCGGCAGGCAAACGGATTGAGCTGGGAGAACAAGTGGAACAATCGCCCCCAGGTCGGGGACATGTCGGGACAGGTGAGCTTGAGCACCAGCGTTTTACTGCTGTCATCACGGAAGGCAAAGCAAAATGCCGTCACAATATCTTCCCAGTTTTTACGGCCGTCCTCAGGGTTCAAGATCGTGGTGTAAACCCGCCCGGCAAACTGCAGATCGACTCGCTGCGCCAGCTCAGTCACCTCGCCCTTACTAACCGTTGCGCTCGCCGCCACCGGACCGGCAACAGCGGCCTCCGCACTCACCGACGGCGTGACCCGCAGCCTGGCAATACCCAGCGAAAGTGCTCGCAGGCCCGGGGCATTCAGTGTGTGGCCCACTACAAAGCCGCTGAAAGCCACCGTGCTGCCCGCTTCAACATGGGTAAAGCTCAATTGATAGCTGCGTAAACCCTCTTCAATTTGCAGTGACTCAACCCGATTGCCAATGGTGACGTGCAGTGTTCTGCCGGAGTTTTCGGCATAGGGCACGAGATCCAGTTCCAGGGTAAAGCTGCCGACCAGGCTGAACGGCAGACTGATCCAGGGGCAGTCCGATCGCGCCCAACTACCCCACTCCTCCGCATCATGGAAACCCACCAGATGACGGCTGCCACTGTTGCCGGCCTTAAAAAACAGCTCCGCCGGTTCGCCGTCCCAGACAGGGGCAGCGACGACCAGCGGCTTGTCGGGCAGACACCACACCACATCATCCCTTATATCCAGCTCATTGCTGTCGATCACTTGGGCGACCACTGACAGGCTGCGGCCGGCTTCGGTGCGGCCGGCTTCGGTGCGGCCGGATCCGGTGCGGCCGGATCCGGTGCGGCCGAACCCGACCACCGCTGCATCGTCGTTCGGCCCCTCGGTCAGCTGCAGTGGGTTGCGTATCGGCGCAGGGATGGTGGCAATACGGGTAAGTCCGGGTACCTGGCGGTGTATCACATCGGTCGAATAAGGCGATATGGTGATCACGTTACCGATTTTGGCTAGCGTTTCGACCCAATTGTTACGCGGCTCCCCGCCCCAGGCTTCATCCGGGATAGAGCTGAATTCCCAGGCCAGCACGCAAACCGTCGGGCAGCGTAAATCCGGCTCGGTGCGGTGGGGTGGAGAGAACGATAGAAAAACGGCCGACTCCCCACGCGCACGCGCCTGGGCGTACAGCGCATCAACCTCAGTAGCGGGATCACGCACACTGACCAGGGTGCCCAGGCGCTGCAAAACCGGTCGGTATTTGGCGAAGATAAAATAGTAACTGTACTCAGCCCGGCCCAGCCTGCTGGACAGATTCGAGTCATCGGTCTCGGAGTAAGTAATAATAAGCATACTAACGCGTGTCCACATCGTCACCGACGGTCGCGCCCGAAAGCTCTTCCAGCAAGGCCTGCAGTCGGGCCTGAGCTGTCTCCATGGAGCAGTAATTGCGCAGGGACTCGCTCGCTGCCACGCTCATCGCCGCGTAGCGCGCAGGCTCAGTAACGGCCACCTGAAAACTGGTTGCGAACGCGTCGTACAAGGATTCCCAGTTGATGCGATAACGGGTCGTTCGCAATAACAGCCGGGGATCCTGGGGCCAGACGGCGGGTTCCACGGTAGACGCAACCAGAAAACTGTTCTGCGCGGAAACATAGTCCGCCATTGCTGTGTTATTCGGGGCAATGGCGGGGACACCCCCGGACATAAATTCCATCAACGGCAGACATTGGCCCTCACCCCGTGAGGCACTGACGATAAAAGCGCTACGTCGAATCAGTTGTCTATAGCTGGCCGGGTCCAGATAACCGTGAATAAAAATCAGCCGACACTGAAACGGTGCCAGCGAGGCAAAATAGCCGCAAAAATCCTCCAGGAAGGGCTGTAGCTCGCGATGGGCTGCCTTGATGACCAGCACCGCCCGCGGCTGGTCGCGCAGCGCAAAGACAAAGGCGTTGATTAAATCAGGCCAGTTTTTACGCTCATCCACAGGATTAAACAGGGCCGTATAAATAACGGGGGCGTCGAGGGCCGGCGATCCCGACCCCGAATCAAAATCAACACGGGTATCGGCACTGACATCGCTTTCTGCTTGCAAAACAATTTCCAGTGCAGCCAGCCCAATACCCAGGCGACGCAGGTCCTCACCACCTTCCAGCGCGACCGGTTCAGGGCCGCTGCACTGCAGAGTCTGCGTGGCGTCCAGACCCTGGAATTCCACGCTGAACGTCTGGGCTTCACCCGTCAAGACCACGCTGCGAATCTGGCCCCCCAGGTTCAGCGTCAATGCGCCCCGCCGCTGCTGTGGATGTTCAACCACCTGTATACGGACAACAACATGCCCGTTCACCCAGTAAGGCAGTACAAAAGTCAGCTCCGATTCTGCGGCCCAGCGGCCCCAGGGCTCGCGCGCATGCAGCCCGACACTGCGCACTCCGTCGTCGTTAAGAAGATCCCGGGGGGTAAGGGGTTCAACGAGCATTTCAGTCGGGGCAAGAGGCTCCACTTCAAGACTCGCCAGTGCCAGCCCAAGGCGTCGCTGATCATCCGCCGATACCGCAGTGCAAATACCCGCGAAGCCCAAATGGTCGCTGCTACCCACACCGGTAAACAGCAGCTCCACGGCTTGTGGGCTGCGGTCTGTCTCGACGGTTTTTTTCTGCTGCCCGAGATGCACGTCGAAACTGGCGGGGCCCTCCGCCAGCGTATTCATGACAGAGAACCTGACCGCGACCGCCCCCGAGACCGCCAGGGGTAAAACCAGACTGCAGTCCTCTGCCTCGGTCCATCTGCCCCAGGGTTCGATGTCATGCATACCGGACCAACTCAGTGACGCATCCAGGAGCAGATCAGTCTGAGGCGAGGAGCATTTGGCAAGCGGCTGGGCCGGTGCAACACAGACACGGTGCAACTCGAATGCCTCCCCGCCGAAGCGGGTCGAAAATAACAAGGTATTGGTCGAAGTCTCCAGCGTGACCGCGAACCGGTGGCGCTGCGGGCCCGGCGTGAGCTTGATCACAGTACTCTGCCCGCCTGCCACAAGCTCTAAAAACCCCTGGTTCGGGTCCGTACGGTCACCCGCTGGCAAAGCGGCGTCGACTTCGATCACCAGTGACCCGCTGACGTAGGCCGATAGCAATAGCCAGGGACTGCGAGCCCGGGAACTGACTTGTCCCGTGGGCCCGAGACCAAAGCCCCACAAATAAAGATCTGACCCGGCCTCTGCAGCGCGCCACTCCAGGGCCCTGCCGTCCCAGATTCGACCATTAATCAGGCGGTTGCTGGCATCACTGGCCAGTACCGGAATGATATCGGCGATGGCGAGATCGGGGCTTTGCTCATCCGCCCCGGCAACGCGGAAGGCCGCGCTGTCAATCACCGTACAGGGAAGGTCCCATTCACCCTGTACAGCAAACTGGCCGTCGCGCTCTGACTGAATCGTCTGATAGTCATCCCAGACCGGCGCGGGTATTGAAACCACCGGAAAATCTGCGCCCAGCGAGCCTTTCACCACGTTGGCAGCAAAACTCGAATGAGTGATTGCCTGACCGGCGCGTTCAATCATGTATCGCCAATTGTCCCGCTCGTCGATAACCGGCTCATCGGGCAGGGAACCAAACTCCCAGGCAAAAACAGGAATAACTGAAACACCGCGGCCAAAGACCAGCTTGCCCGGCGGGGTGAAAGACAGGTAATAGCACGGGGGCGTCAGGTCCAGGTTTTCCAGGGAGGCTTCGTCCAGCGGTGCCGACAACACCTCTACCTCACCAAAGCGGCGCAACAGGGGCAGAAAGCTCTGCAAAACAAAGTAATAGCTATAATCAACCGAACCCAGCGAAGACTCAATCGTGGCGGCTGTGGTGGCGGAATACACCAGGAATTTCATGGGCCGTCAGCGACCCCGACCGCGCACATCAGGGTTCATCATCCACTGGAGGGTGTCGGCCAGGGGGGGAGGCTGCTGCGGCCCCAGGCAGGAGATCAGCTTGCCCGGATCGCCATAGAGGCTTTGGACTTCGTTGGCTCGCACGAAATCCGGGTTGACCCGCACAGTGGGAGAGTGACCGCTTAACTGCTCCAGCAGCGCCAACACATCGCGGAGACTGTGCGGGTGACCGCTACACAGGTTGTAGACCTCACCCACCTCGCCTTTTTCCAACAACTGCAGATACCAATTGGCGACCGTTCTGACGTCGTTGAACTCTCGTTCCACCTCCGTATTGCCGAGTTCAAGCTCCGCCTGCCGGGATCGGAAACCCGCTACCAGTTTGGGAATCAAAAACCGCTCATCCTGACCTTGACCGGTGTAGTTGAACGGCCGGGTAATCACCAGAGGCAGAGCACTCGCCGTTGCCCGGAGCATCTGCTCCATCGCAAGCTTGCTCATCGCATAGTGGTTGACCGGTGCCGGGAGCGCCGCCTCGGTGATCGGGGACAGGGGGCTGTTACCATAGATATTGGCGCTGCTTGCTACCAGGACTTTGCGCGGCTCTGAAACCGAGGCCCTCACTGCCTCCATCACATTGAGCGTGCCGAATAAATTAACCTGGTAGAACGCCAGCAGGTCTGCGTGGGACACCGCGCTTATTGCCGCCAGATGCACCACATAATCGAACTGCGCCTCGGCCAACTCAGCACTGACGGCGGCAGCATCCAGCAAGTTGGCCCGCAACGGCAGCACCCGCAGGCCGGCGGTGGTCGCTGCCCGGGCAACGTAACTCCCGGTAAATCCCTGGCTACCTGTCAGCAGAACAGTCTTCGACATTTCAGAACGCAAACCCGCGGTCTACCCGCTTGAGGTCTGCCTCGACCATCATCGTGCACAAGGCCTCCAGAGAGGTATCGGCCTGCCAATCGAGCTCCCGATGCGCTTTCCCGGAATCGCCGATGAGCAGATCGACCTCGGCAGGCCGGAAGAACTGTGGATTGACTTCGACCATGCGTCTGCCGGTACCGACCTCCACTGCGTGTTCTGTGACGCCCGAGCCCTGCCAGCAAATATCGATATCCGCAGCGCGAAACGCCATGGTGACAAAGTCCCGCACTGATTCGGTTCTATTGGTAGATAACACATAGGTGTCGGCCTGATCGACTTGCAACATGGCATGCATGCCCACCACATAATCCTTGGCATAGCCCCAGTCACGTTGTGAATCGAGGTTGCCCAGCTCCAGCACAGCCAACTTCCCGGCCTTGATCTCGGCCACCCCGGCGCTGATTTTTCTGGTCACGAATTCACGACCGCGCAGCGGAGATTCGTGATTAAACAGAATGCCGCTGGATGCGTGGATACCATAGGCTTCCCGGTAATTCACCACCATCCAATGGGCGTAGAGTTTAGCGACGCCGTAGGGACTGCGCGGGTAAAACGGCGTCGCTTCATTTTGCGGCACCTGCTGGACCTTACCAAACATCTCCGAGGTAGAGGCCTGATAAAACCGAATACCGGGGTTGAGTATTCTCACCGCTTCCAGAAGATTTACCGCACCAAGCCCGGTAATTTCGCCGGTGGTAACCGGTTGTTCGAACGATACGCCAACAAAGCTCTGGGCGGCCAGATTGTATATCTCATCTGGCTGGGCATTTTCGACCAGTCGAATGCAGTTGGACAGATCGGTAATGTCATGCTCAACGAGATGCAATTGCGGGTGAGCGCGAATTCCCAGTTCCTCGATACGCCAGAAATTGACCGAACTGGTACGTCGATAAGCCCCTGTTACGCTATAACCCCTGGATAACAATAACTCTGCAAGATACGCACCGTCCTGACCGGTGATACCGGTGATAATTGCTTTTTTCATTGTCTACCGTCCACTTCTCTGCGAGGCCAGGCCCTTTCTGCACGGATAGGGATAGCGCTGCACGTATCGGGATATCTCCAACCGATCAGGCACCCCACCGACTGGCATATGCCGACAGTTTACCGCCATTCAGTCAGCAGCTGAAAAACTTTCGCGGCAGACCGGTCCCAACTGTAACGGGAAGCCTGCGCCAGGGTGCGCTCTGCAAGCCGCATATAGCAGTCCGGGTCATCGCTCAAGCGAAGCAACGCCGCACAGATATCTGCTTCCGATTGCGGATCGACCACCAGGCCCGCATCGCCACAGACCTCGGACAGGGCCGACTGACGAGACACCATCACCGGTGTACCCAGGGACAAGGCCTCGACCACAGGCAGCCCGAATCCCTCGTACAGGGATGGCATCAAGAGCGCCCGAGCCGAACGGTAGAGTTCCGCGAGCTCGTCGTCAGACACCTTGCCTTTAAAATCGACCGACGATTGCAAGCCACAGGTCACAACCAGCGCACGCAGGTCCACACTACCCCACCCCTCCCCGCCCACGATAATCAATCCCAGCGGCTGGGCCGTCCGGGACCGATAGGCCTGGTAAGCGCGCAACAGACGCGGCAGGTTTTTGCGGGGTTCCAGCGTCCCCACGAAAAGAAAGTAGCCGCCATCTTCTGTCGGCGCGGATGACTGAGCCGAGCGTCCGGAAAAACAGCTGGCATCGTAGACCGTGTGCAACTTGGCTTGCAGCGCCGGATACTCCAGGCAAAGCTCACTGGCGGTAAAGTCAGACGCGGCGAGAATGCGATCCGCGCGCCTGAGGGAGCGCGGCATGACAGCGGCTTCCACCCATCTCCGTGACGCCGGCATGGAGCTGCCGCAGCGCTTCCAGACAATATCGTGCACGCTGACCACTGAGGTAATGCCCGTCGGCAAAGCCAGCGGCAGGTGGTGTCGCGGGCTCCAGAACACCTCAATCGCATCACGCCTGAGCCATAGCGGAAACAAAACCTGGGCGGCCTGACTGCCGCCAAGCCAGGGGCTTACGCGCGCTATACGCTGAGTACACCCGGTGCTCTCCCAGGGGCGGCTGTCATAAGGCTGCGGGGAGTAGAGGTACCACTGGGCGCCCATCGGAATCATACGGGCCAGCAACTCGCAGGTGTACCGACAAATGCCCGTGCCGGGGTGACACAAGGGTCTGGCGTCCACCGCTATTCTCACCCGCTCATAACCCCATGGCTTGGCGAAGGTGACCCGCTTTGCGGGACCAGCCACTGACAGACAATGAGGTCATGCGGCGCGGGATGCCAGCACCGAAGCGTAGGTCTCCAGGTAACGCTCGCCCATCAAATCCGCGCCAAACAGGCGTTCGTAGCGAATCCGCGCATTGGAACCCAGGCGCTTCACCAGATCTGCATCCTGGTCAAGTCGGTCCATGGCAAGTCTGAGCGCCCGGCTGGAACCCGGTGTGATCACCAGGCCGGTTTCCCCGTCGATATTGACGTGACTGGTGCCCGAGCCCACTTCAGCTGATATCAATGGCCGGGCGCTCATGGCGCCCTCCAGCAGCGTAACGCCAAAGGCTTCCGATCGCAGATAGGACGGGAACACCACCGCACGACAGAGCTTGTACAGCGCCATTTTTTCTTCATCAGGGACGTAACCGGCGAAGACCACGTTATCCAGACCCAGTTGGCTGGCCTGCTTCTTGAGCTCGTCCTCCACCGGCCCCGAGCCCACAATCACCACCTTGTAAGCCGCACCCTTGATAGCGTCGAGAAGAATATGCAGACCTTTGTAATAGCGCAGCACGCCGACAAACAAAAAGAAGTCCTCGCCAAATCGCGCTCGACACGCGGCCAATGCCTCACTGTCCTCCGCAATAACGGGATAGGACGGTTCATCCAGGCCAATGGGAATCACTTCCACCTTGTCAGAAAACCGGCTGAGCACGTCGCTGGTGGCAAAGTAGTTGGGCGAGGTTGCGACTATGCGGTCCATCGAATTCAGGTAGACGTTCATCAACGGACGGTAGACCGCCAACAGGGCCTGTTGCCGCACTATATCCGAATGATAAGTCAGCACAGACGGCTTGTCTCGGCCCGCCAGGAGATGCAGCAGATCCGAAAACGGCCAGGGAAAATGGTAATGCACCAGATCCGCTCGGCGAACTTCATCGCGAAAGGTGCGCCACCCCGACAGGCCAAATCCGCAAGAGGCTATCTCGAAGGTTTTGTGCACCCGCACCACCTCCGCCTCCTGTCGACTCACCAGCGCGGGAGTCGGTTCATCACTGAGGGTGAAGACTCTGCAGCTGACCCCGAGTTTTGAGGTCGACAGACAGATTTGACGGATGACCTCTTCCAGTCCGCCCTGGGTATCGGGGAAGTAGGTTCGATAGACGTGCAGCACCTTCATTCGCGGGGGTACCAAAGCTTTATTATTGTCGAACGCCCGGCGACGTGTGCGATCGCAACAGACGGCGCGATTATACAGACTTTTCCCGGCATTGATCGCGGTTTGACGGGCTAGCTTTCTGAGCGCCAGGGTGCAACCCAAAACAACAGAATCATACCCGGTAAAGCCAACAGGGCGCAGAGCAGGAAAAACTTCTCCCAACCCAGGTGCTCCGACAGCACCCCGGTACTCGCATTGGCAAAGGTTCGAGGCACGGCCGCCAGGGCGGTAAAAAGCGCGAACTGGGTTGCCGCATAAGTGCGACTGGTCTCCCGGGCGATAAATGCCGTGAACGCCGCGGTACCCATGCCAACACCGAGATACTCGAAGCTGATCACCAGCGCCAGCAGCCAGACAACTGGGCCTGCGGCGGCCAGCCAGGCAAATCCCAGGATGCTCACCAGCTGAACCACCCCGAACAACCACAGGGCCCGGTTTATACCCAGACGCAACATCACCAGGCCGCCCAGCAGGCCGCCAATGATCGCCGGCCACAGGGCCGCGTGCTTGGCCACCAAACCGATCTGAGTCTTGCTGAAACCCAGGTCCAGATAGAACGGGGTGGCGAGGGCAGTGGCCATGTTATCGCCGATTTTATAGAGGAACATAAAGCTCACCACCAGCAACAAGCCCTGCCAGCCGCGCCGGCTCAGGTACTCGCGGAAGGGATCTATAACAGCGGCGCCCAGGGTCGGCGAGTGTGGCAATTCGG
Source organism: uncultured Gammaproteobacteria bacterium (assembly GCA_963840725.1). Taxonomy (GTDB): domain Bacteria; phylum Pseudomonadota; class Gammaproteobacteria; order Pseudomonadales; family Halieaceae; genus CAVWDU01. The sequence continues at coordinate 69,651 of CAWIZY010000016.1, forward strand.
TGTCCGGCTCCGCCACCAGCAAAGACATGGCGACTCCCACACCCATGAATGCGGCGGTAATCCAGAATACGCTCCCCCAGGGCAAGACGTCGGCCAGAATCAGCGCCAGGGAGCCCGGTACCAGGCTGGAAATGCGGTAGGCCTGCACATGAATCGCGTTGCCCAGCCCCAGTTCCTGGTCGGGCAGAATTTCCCGGCGATAGGCATCGAGGGCGACGTCCTGGGTGGCACTGAAAAACGCCACTGCCATCGCCAGCCAGGCCACGGCCCAGGTTGATTGAGCCGGTTGGAATGTACCCAACAGACCAATACTGAGCAACAGAGCCACCTGACTGAGCAGCATCCAGCCACGTCGACGGCCCAGAAAGGGCGGCACCCAGCGGTCCATCAATGGAGCCCAGAGAAACTTCCAGGTGTAGGGTATGCCCACCAGGGCAAACAGGCCGATCTCGGTCAATGACACACCGCCATCGCGCAACCAGGCGGGCACCAGCTGAAACAGCACATACAGCGGCATGCCCGAAGCAAACCCGGTGAACACGCAGATCAGCATGCGTCGATTGAATACCGCTTCACGCCAGCCCCGGGTCGGTTGTGACTGCGCCTCGCCAGCTGCGGCTACCAACGATTCAGGGACAGGCGCGGCCACGCGGGGCACCTCCGTGCAGGGCGTCCATACCAAGCTCCCTCATGTCCAACTCATTAGTTGGAGCCGCGTGTCGCTATCGACCTGCGACCACAGGGACTGCTCGGCAATCATCAGGCAGGCAGCCCTGGCAAAAAGTGCACGCAGTTCACCGTCCCCGCTGCGACGGTAGTGCCCCATCATACGTTCAAGAAAACTCATCAGGCTGTCGGTGTCGAGCAGGTGCTCCTGCAACTCCTTGGCACGCGGTGGCTCATCGGAGAACAAACACTGGCCACCGAGAAAGGCCCTGGACAGTTGTTCGTTGGTGCGCAGCCATTGGGTGCGGAACTGACGGTACTGCCGCCGATTGACATAGCGATAGTTACCCGCCCCCTGCTCCGGACAGAATTGCAGCAGTTGCCCCAGCACCTGGTCATTGAGTGTCTTGTCGTAACCACAGCGGTTGAGGCAGCGTTTCAGGTACAGTTGATTGGGCCCCAGGCCCTCATTACTCTCATGATTTTCGGTGCGCAAAGGCGGTAGACCCGTGAGGTGGCAGAAGTCACTGACAATGTCACCATCGACCCACTCCGCAGGGGCGAATGGCCTGATCAGTACATTGTCCTTACCCAGCGCATTGCCCCAGGCGGCCAGCAGACTGTGGTAATCCCGCTCGAACAATTGGTGGGTCTGATAGAACTGATAGGCAGTTTCACCCCACTGGCGGGTGCCTTTGACATCCTGGTTATAAAAAGACGCATACAACTGGTCCTGTCGGCGCAGGTAAGCGACAACCCGCAGGCGGTGGCCGGAGAGGGCGTGCTCAATATCCCCAAGCATGCTTTCCAGATGCCTCGCCTGGCCGAAAAAAAGCTCGGAGCTGATCACCACGGTCGCCGGCTTTCGCTCTGCCAGCTCGTCGGAGAGCGCCTCCCAGGCGCTGCCTACCGGCACCTCTCCATACCAGAGCCCGGACATTTCCCGGCCGCTGTACTTTAACATCAGATCACAGATCAACGGGTGATGCGCATTGGAGTGCCGGCAGCGCCGGGGGTAGAGAACGCCCGCCTCCAACAGCGACTCATCGTTATGGGCCAGTACCGCCTGCAGACTGGAGGTTGCCGTTTTCGGTGCGCCGATATGTAGATAAACTGTCGCCATGGCGCTAGCACCCCGCTCGAATAATTCGCCAGACTGACAAGCCCACAGAAGCTGCCATAGCAGCGGGCGACACCTGAACCACGGCGATGGCATTGTCGAGAAAAACGACGCCGCTGGAATGAGTGCACCAGCTGCCCGGCGGGCTCATCCGGGTATCAAACGGCCCCGGTAGTAGCGAACACATCATTCTCCGCGCACGATGTCATGCATGGGCCGGGCTGACAGCCGTCGCTTCAAAGCGCGCTGAACCCGAAACGGCACCAGACCCACCAGCTTAGCCGCCAGGGGAGAACGGCTGGCCTGCCACAGCCGGCCCAGCAGACGTTCCCTGGCCGTCAGTTGCGGCAAGCCCGCGTGAAGATTTTCCGCCAATGAGCTGACCAGGCCCGAACTCAGCTGACCGTCCCGGGCCGCCACGTCCTGCAGGTAGGCGACACCGTAAAAGTTTGCAGGGGCGCCGGGCGCCGGAACGCCGGGCGCCGGAACGCCGGCCGCCGGAACGCCGGCCGCCGGAACGCCGGCCGCCAGGCCGCAGGCCGGGAGGCGGTTGTCCCTATCCACGGCTGACCAGAAAACGCACCACTGGTCCACGGGTCTGTCCCAGGGGCAGATCACACTCATCGCCCGACCCGCAACCCGCTCAACAAACGCACCGATATCGGGTACCACCACAGGCAAACCCATATGCAGCGCGATGCTGAGCGTGTAACTGTAGGTTTCCGGCCAGAGCGCCGGGAACCAGACCACGTCGGGCTCGATTGCCGCCACCAGGTCATAGGCATCCGCATTGGTATAGGGGCCATGGGTTATCACCCGCCCGTCCAGCGCGCGATAAGCGTAGCCCAACAAGTGAAATTCCAGCGGCTGGCCGGCCATGGCCATTGCGACAGACTCCAGTAAATCGGCGCCTTTTTCGCGGCTGATAGCGCCCATTACCAGCACCCGCAGGGGACGCTGCGAACGTCTCGGCCAGTTCGGCTCGGGATAGGGTTGCGAGGACTGGTAGTCCGGGTGCCAGGCAGTTACCGGGGACTCCACATCGAAGAATCGAGTGAACCGTTGCGCGCAATCAGCGGAAGGGAAAATAACCCGGCTCGCTCCCTCGACCAGCAAGCGCTGTCCCTGGCGCCAGTCTTCTGCGGACACCCCTTCGGGCAAGGGATAGTGCCCGGCGCAAAGGCTGTCAAATTCCGGCACAGTCTCACTGACAAAGCGGGCTTCGCTGTCGGTGAGGGTAGGATTGCCATTGATCAGGTAATAATCATGAATCGTGAGGTCGTAGTTGCAGTCCAGATCTTCCGAAAGCCGCCAGAGTCTGGGGTGCAGGCCCATGGTGTGATGGAAGTGCAGGTGCCCCACACCCAGCCCCGCCAGCAGCGAAACCAGTTTGTCGTACTCCTGTTCGATGTCGAAATACAGCCCGTCCTGCAGGCGGCTGCCATGGTCAAATACCGATACGGTCACTGACTGCCCGTCTCTGTCCGGGGTAATCTGCAGGAACAGCGCCTGTTCCTGATAGAGCGTGGCGAGTTCGTCAACATGTTGCTGCGAGCCGCCGCCCAATTTGTGGGTCACCAGCGCGATCTTTGGCTTTGTCAGAGATGCGAAAAGCCCCAGCAGTACCGATGTTCTCAGTGCCTTCGCCGGATCATCGGCTGTATAAGATTGTACCTGCGTTTGATAACGGGGGTGTTTCTCGGCCAGCAGCTCCATGGCCCGGGTTATCCGCGGACTTTGTTCAGCGCCAAAGCTGACTCCGCCTTTGTGGTAAATGAAGCAACTACCGAGGTGATAGTTCGACCAGCCCACGGCCTGGGCCCGCTGACACCAGTCGTTCTCCTCCCCATAACCACGACCGAATGTCTCCACATCAAAAAAGCCGACTTCATTGAGACAATCACGGCGGATATACATACAAAAACCCACGCCCGTCGGGACCTCAAACAGATCCGCAGCGACGGCGGTAGTGGCAAATGCCTGATCGATCGCTGCCGGAGGCAAGCCGAACAAGAGGGGGTTGTCGGCACAGAAATTGGGGAAACTGCAAATGGTGGCGTTGTTGGAAAAGGGGGTCAAACTGCCTCTTCGCTCTCCCGCATACGCCGCTTCGCGTAGCCGATGCAGCCAATCACCGGACACCTCCACGTCGCTGTTGAGCAACAACACATCCCGGTCCGGGCTATGCTGCATACCGCGATTGGCCGTGGCGACAAAACCGAGGTTCTCGGCATTTTCCAATAGCATCAAGTGCTCGTGCTGTTGGTCAAGTTGGCGCAGGTAGGCTGTAATTGCCGGGTTGGGGGAGCTGTCGTTAACCACCACCAAACGCGCCCAGCTGACATCGATTGTTGCCAGCACAGTCTCCAGGCAACAACGGGTCTCATCCACACCGTCGTAGACCGGAATGACTATATCAACGGCTCTCACGGGACCACATCGCTTTGAATAGCGTGCCAATGCCCGGCTTGGCAAACACGCGCTGCAGTTGCGCGTCCCGGGCATCAATCAGCGCCAGTGCCTCACTGTGCATTTGCCCGATTTCGGCCAGACGACGATCGAACTCCCGGATTTGTTCATCTCGCTCTGCAATGGTGAGCAAAGCCTGCTCGAGGTGCTGACCCGTGTCAGTGAGGCGATGGTCAAAGTCGGCTATCTGAGCGTCGCGCTCACTCACGGTGCCTACCGCAGCGGCCAATTCAGTCGCCAGCCGGGCAGCATCGGCATCGCGCTGGTCCAAAGTGGCCAGGGTCAGGCTGTGCTCATCCCCCAGAGCGGTCAGTGCCTGTCCTCGGGATACCAGTGCCCGGGCGAGCTCCTGCTGCACAGCAGTGCCGGGATAAGCCGCCTCTACCGCAGCGCACAGGGGCGCCGTGTCGATAGCGAGCATGGCTTCTGGCGTGGCCAGGTAAGCATCGCCCACTGCGGACTGATGGCGCAGTTCGCCACGCACCACGGTGTCCAGGTGCGCGTCTGCAACGGCCAACGGAAGCTCGGTGGACTGCGCCAGCTTCATCACTGCGCGTTCGGGGTTGTCCAGCAGGTCACCGTAACTCAGATAATAGCTGTCAGGGGGTGCCTGGCTGGCCAGTGCGCGCCGATAGGCAACACAGAGACGCAGACCATAGGCCACGGGCAAACCATCGCGCTTTTGCAGTGACGCTGCGACCTCAAGCGGCGCCCGCCCGATCACGCAGACAGCCGTTTCCAGCCCGGACTCAGCCGCCACCCCCAGCCAGAAAGACAGGGTAATGCAAAACCTGGGGTCCTTGACCGCTTCGACCGCCCCGCCACCGAATCCCCTGGCAAGGCGGGCACGAGCGTCGCTGCGCAGCTCACGGAATGGCAACGCCGACCAATCCGGCAGGTCAAGATCCGGGGGCACGGTGTACCAGTCGTGACCCATTTGCTGCAGCAGTCGCTCATTGATCTCAACCACCGCCTGGTCTTCCCAAAACCCCTCGTCATTAACGCCGGCCATCGGGTCCAGCAACAAGGAGCCAAAACTGGCGCCACTGGCCTGCAAGGCCGCGCACAGCGCAGACGTGCCCGACCGGTGCATACCCACCACGAAAAGCAGTGGTCGACTCTGACTGGAATCCAGCGCCATATTCCGGGCTTACTGCTTTGTGTCGACCGCAGACCCGGGCGTCACAGTCGCGGGTGGCTGCGCTTGCTTGCTGCCAGCCTGGTAGGGCGCAAATAGCGCTTCCATGGCGGTACCGTCGATAGAGGCGTCGTCGGTAATACGATACCGGGCGTCAAAGGCTTTGGCGCTGAGCTCACGGTACTCCTGCTCAAGGTCGGCAACAATGTCCGCTTTTGCATCGTCAAATGAGCGGTAATGGACCGGCTTGATCTCTTCCAGACGAATAATATGAAAGCCAAAACGGGAGGGTGTTACCGCCGTGTAGTCACCCGGGGCTTGCAGTGCAAACACCGCTTCAACGTACTCCGGGGCCACCTCTTTGTTGTTTGGTGCCAACCAACGGTCATAGAGGCCACCCTGAGCCCCACTGCGCAAATCCTCTGAGTGAGCCTTCGCCAGCGCCTCGAAACTGCCACCCTCTTTGAGCTCAGCCAGAACGCTCTCGGCTTTTTCGCGCACCGCCGACCTGTCACAATCGTCCTGCCTGGTGCACTTGAACAGTATATGTGAGGAAAGCCGCTGCTCCGGCATGCGGGCGTAGCGGTCTTTTTGCGTCAGGTAGTATTCTTTGGCCAATGCCGTCATATCCGGTATGGGCTGCTCCCTGAGGTAGGTATCAACAATCAGTCTGCGCTTGACCGCGCGCTCCATCAGGGTCTTTTTCCAGTAGAGGTCTCCGTCTTTCTCTGCCGTCAGCTTATCAGCCTCGGCGGCGATTTTTTTACTCGACAGGGCCATGTTCAGCAACTCGAGCCGATCGCCCAGATCCCGTGCAGCCGCCTGCTGCATCTCAGGCGTCCAATTGCGCACGATGTAGGTAAGCTCATCCCGGGTCATGGTCGTGTCGCCGTCTCTCAGCACAATATCATCGGCAAAGGCGATACCGGAGAGCACAGCCCCCACCAGAATCCACTGCAATCGTCTCATCACCCTAATTACTCCAGCTCATTGTTTACCGTGTTTGTTTAACGTTTTTGTGTAACGTGTTCGTGTGACCTGTTCCTGTGACATATCCCTGTGACTCAGCCGCACAAAAAAGTCAGGTCAGTCGGCAGCAACACACCGCCAAGGTGGCGCATCATACCATTACTCACTGATATTTCAGCCTCAGCCAGGTCGCCTTGGAATCGCAGGCAAAAAAAAACCGACACCCGGGGGTGTCGGCTTCTTCTCACGCAAGGCTCGCGTGAAGCTTGGTGCTACACGACTTAGCTGCCGCTGGTAACAGTCCAGCTGTGGTCGACCAGACGGCCGTAGTTGCCATCGGGACGGTCCGGGAAGCTACGCTTCCAGGCAACGAAGCCAACCATCGGCACTTGGGTGTTCGCGACTGGCTCACAGCCGGAAAGCACGGTAGCTTCATCAGCGGTAACGGCAATGTTCTGCTCGCAAACACGCTGGCCGTTAGTGGTCTTTGAAGGATCTGCCGTGATGGACAAACGCGCCCAACCTGACTGACCCAGGCCACCCACATCGATGGAGCCCGCATACTGGCTGCCAAGAACGCCGTCTTCGCCATCAGTGTCCGGACCAAACCACTTGATCACGTTAACTTCGTACTGCAGTGCGATAGCGGGTACTTCCGGTGTAATACCGACAGAAGGTGATACCACCAGCTCGTCTTCCGGGTCTACAATGATGATTTCCTGCTCTTCACGGTCCCACAGCTCGATCTCGGCAACCACTGGAATGTCGCGGAAGTCACAGGCAATGTTGCCTTCGCCATCGGCAGCATCCAGACAAGGGACATCTGTCTCGGGATCGTCATCACGCATGGACTGAAGCGAGGCGAAGTACTTGTCGCGGTGAACCATCAGGTACTGACCGGGCAGAGTGACAACCCAATCGGTGCCCACGTTCAGACCAGCGTTAACAGACCAGTCGTTCAGTACAGAAGCCACGCCCAGTGCAGGACGAACGCTGTCGTCAAAGCGACCGCGAGACGTGTCAGCCGGTGAACCGCCATCCAGGTCGGGGTAGAAGTAACCGTAGAGGTTCTCTTCACCGATCTCGAAGGACTCCTGGTTAGACATCATCGCCTCGTCAGAGAAGTCGGAAATGTGAACTGCCTTGCTGCCCATTTCCAGGCCGGACTCCGCGTCACGGATGAAGTAGGAAACGCTCAGCACGTTGCCAGTGTCCACGTAGTTGTTCGGAGTAACGCCTGTTACAGCGCCTGTTTCTGGGTCAAACACTTCCTGGTGAGTGACATCTGAAGATACAACACCACGCGCAGTCAGGTCGGCGTTGCCGGCCTCAGTCGCATTGCGGAAGAAGTTGCTGCGAGTTGCGCGGCAATCAGCCGGGACGGGCTGCTCTTCAAGGCTGCCACCCAGGTTCGGGTGCTTTGATGCAGCGTAGATGGGCTGGTCTGATTCTGCAGCGGCCATACCAATAACTTCGATGTAACCTTCTTCTGCGCCGTTGCGGAAGTCGATCAGCGTGTCAGAGCCGGAACCAGGCATCTGGAATCCTTCCGGATGGTTGGGAGCAGGCGCTGTACAAGAGCTGTCACCGGTACGGAAGATGATATCGCCATCGTCAGTCTGACGGACAGTACCTGTCCAGACGTCGTAAGGAGACAGGATCAGGTTAAAGTCAAGGGCGTCCATGGAGTCGGAACCCCGACGCATGCGCAGCTTGACAACCTGGGTCAGGGCGCTGGTGTTGGTGATATGAACACCGGTCACGTAGCCCTGCTCAGTCGTGTAGTAAGGAATAATCGCCAGATCGCCCAGGTCGCCGGCGTCGATAGCCGTCGCATCCTGTGCACCAACCTGACCTACGTAGGCGGCTGATGCAGCAGCAACTGCAGCAGCGATACCCAAAGGCTTGAATGTTGCTTTCATAAAGGAGACTCCTAAAGTCATTTTTTTAAACTACCCAAAGGCCACAAATGAATGGCCAAAAATTGCTAGCGCTATTATTGCTAACCGCAGCCAGCTGTCAACCTGAGCGCACCCTCAATCATTGGTACTATGCCACCATTCGCCGTCGGTGAAGAGCCACTTCTCTCGAATAGTCACGGGCACGGCGCCAATCGCCTTGGATGCAATCGAAGTTTGTTTGGTTGGCTTGGTCATGACCCTCGCCACCACACTCGCTACAGCTGCGTCGGCATCATAGTTAACTACCTCCACACCTGTCAACTCCCATTCAACCATATAGGAAAATTTGTGTACATACAGGGGTTTAGAGAAAACTTCTCTGAAACTGGGTGTACTAAATTCCCAGGTCTTCTCGAACTCCCGATTGGTCTTGGTCTGCCACCGAGCCCGAACCCGCTCTTCCAGAGCCGCGACCTGCTCAGGGCCCAGTTCGGCCACCTCATTCGAGTCCACCGCTGCGGCGGGGCCATTCGCTGCCAGAGATAGCATGGCCACCGTAGCAAGGGCTTGCAGATGTTTGGAGACTATACGTAACATATTGTCTTTATTACCATTTTAGGGAATCCGGGAGATTATACAGCTCCCCTGCGGCCTGACAAGCGGCACGTGTGGCGACCGGGGCGCGGATTGAAAGCAGCTATGCCCCGGATGGCGTGCCGGATACAGCTCGTGCGCAGCCGCAGCCCGCGCGCAAAACGACCCGATTACTTCGGCGGCAGTTGCAGCAGCTCCATATGGCGTATCTGGGAGCGCATTTCGTCGCTCACCTGGCGCAGCTCGGCCTCGTTGTAGATTGCACGGGGGGTGATAATCACCAACAGCTCAGTTCTGGAGTTTTCCTCCGCCTTGGTGCCGAACAGGGCACCAAACACCGGGATCTTGTGCAATCCAGGCAACCCGGAGCTGCCCGTGGCGCCCCGTTCACGAATCAGACCGCCCAGCACCACAGACTCGTTGGAGCGCACCGCGACCCGGCTGGCAATATCCCGGTTGAGAAACTTGCGTTCTCCCGTTGAGGTCTCGATTTCTCCGATATCGGTCACCGATTGCTGTACGTCCATGGTTATCAGACCACCGGCGTTTACCGAGGGCTTGACCATAAGCTTCACGCCCGTGTCGCGGTAGACGATGCGCTCCACCGCCGCTCCACCCACCACAACCGATTGACCCATCGACACCGGCACCTGCTCTCCCACGTGGATCTGGGCCGTATGATTGTCCAGCACCATCACCGAGGGGGTGGAAATCACGTTCAGTAACGACGCCTCACCCAGCGCATTGAGCACCGCGCTGATATCCCCAATCGAATTGGTAATCGTATAATTGAAGCCGGGAAATAACCCGCTCGGACCCGATGCCGCGTTGGCCAGGACACCGACCCCGTCATAGTCGGAACCCAGCCCGTTCTTGAAGGTCCATTCCAGGCCATAGCGCAGGTCATCCGTCAGTGAAACTTCCAGAATGCTGGCCTCGATAATCACCTGGGTCGCAACCCGGTCGAGCTTCTCCAGCGCAGCCTGAATGGTACGATACTGACGCCCGGTGGCATGAATCATCAGAGAGTTGTTCTCTTCGTCAGCGACCACGCGCACCTCGGTCATCACCGAGGCCATGTTGCCGCCGATGGCATCCGCCATTTTAAGAGCGGCAACGGTAGTGCCGGCGCGCTCGCCGCCGGCCGCTCCAAAGCCCCGGTTGACGTCACCGGCATCAAAACCTCCGCCAATGCTACCGCCACCACCGCCACCGCCGCCACCAGCGCCAAATCCGCCGTCACTCAGACCGCCGCCACCAGCACCGCCGCCACCCAGGGACTCCATGGCCAACCCTGGTGCCACCGAGTTGTCCGCGACCCCGGTTACCCTAGTGCGCGACGCCGTAACCACGCCCCCGCCGGTGTCGGTATAGATTTTGGTCAGCAACTCTGCGAGGTGGGCCGCACTGGTATTTTGCACTTCGTAGACATACAGACGTTTCTCGTAACTGGAGTCCGGCGCCGAATCCAGGCGCTTGATCCAGGTTTCGATACTGTCGAGATAATGCGCCCGGGGGGTGACAATCAGCAGGCTGTTCAGCCGCTTGACCGGAATAACCCGCACCAGCTGACCCAGGCTGCCCCCGCCGTCCTTGCCACCCGCGCCCAGCAGTTCAGCCAGTGCCGTGCCAATATCCTCCACATTGCTGTTGACCAGGGGAAACATACCCATGGACATGCCTTTGAGCAGGTCTACATCAAACGTTCGCACCATGTCCAACCAACCATCGAGCTGCCCCCGGGTCCCTGCCAGCATCAGCAGATTGCGGGTGTTGTCTATCCGGACAAATGCCGACTCGGGGGCCACCGGTTTCAATATCTCGGCCATATTAGAGGCACTGATAAAACGCAGCGGCACCACGATGGTGCTGTAACCCGCATCGGGGTTATTGGGGTTGGAGACCGAGGGTTGCAGTTGAGCGGCCCGTTGGGAACCGGTAATCAGAAAGCGATCATCGGAGCCGCGAATAAGCAACATGCCATTGGCCTGCAGCAGGGACTCCAGCACCCTGAGCAATTGGTCACGCGGAATGGGTGTGCGCGTGCGCAAGGTGACCTGGCCTTTTATCGGCCCATCGACGATATAATCCAGTTCGAGGATATCACCCAGTACCGCATGCACCACTTCTTCCAGCGGCGCCTGCTCAAAGTTGAGGCTGACATCTTTACCGAGGAGGCGAATCGGCTCCTGCACCGGCGGAATATTCACCTGGCGGTCATTGCCGCGGTAGCGCACCACCGGCACCTCGGCGTCGTCCTCCTGCGCCGCGCCACTCTCGGCGGCGACTGCCTGCAGGGCCTCTATATCGGTCACCGGCTGCGCAAGCCGAAACTCGTCGTCCAGGGGTCGCGGTTCGGGGCTGGCACAACTGAGCAACAACGGCACCAGCGCGGGGGCCAGCAAGAATGCCAGTGGCCTGCGCCCGGTGCTGCGGCTCACCGCGCTGTTTGAACGGTCAATTCTTATCATTATCCTGTCATTCTTTTTCGCTGACCGCCGGGCCGGCGGGAACGGCAATGCGCTTGAGCATCAACTGGGACTTGCGCCCGGCGTTATCGAAGACCCCCCGATCCGACTTCACCGCTATCAGGGTCCACCCCTCTACTGTATCGCCGACCCTGATTCTTCGCTTCTTGCCATTGACCAGCGCGATGATACCAGCAGAATCCCCACTGCCGAACACACCGCGCAGTTTCACCTTGTCAATATTACCATTACCGGATTTCGCTGTGTCTTCCTGTTTCACGACGGCCGTTGTCGCGGCCGCCTCGGTTGGACGACGGGTGCGCCAGAACAGCGGGCGCGACCGCAGCAACTCACTCTCCGACTCGGTGACATCGGCGCGTTCACCCACCGTTGCCACCTCCAACGACTCCGCGGCCGGGGGGATGGACGGCGGTGCCGAGAGCCTCGCGAGCCGAACACCACTGTAGAGCAATTGCAGGCACAGCAGACCGCCCACTACCAACAGGAGCAATTCTACCCGTCGCTCACTGCGCAGCGGCTCCTCAGCAACACGATAACGATTGACCCAGTCGACCATCAGCCCGCCTGAGCCGCGCGCAGTGCGAGCAGTTGCAGCGTGGCTGTCACCACCTGTTCATAGCCGGTTTTACGCTGGCGCCGCGATTGCCGTACCGGCGTGACGGCCAGGGATTCCACCAGCATTAGGGGGCTGTAATTGGTGAATTCTTCCAGCGCGGAATCCAGAGCCTCAAGATCGCCGGTTACCTGCAGTTTCACAGTCAGGTAATCGAGGCCCGACACCTCTCTCGCCGGCAGCACCTGGCTATTCTTGATGTCCAGGCCCGCGTCGCTCAGTATTGCGCGCACGTCCTGCTGCAGCGCGGCGGCAATAGCGGCGCGTTCTTCCGTGGCCGGAAACACCAGGTCCAGCACCCGCGAGTCTACCCGGCCCGATGACTGCCGCAGGGCATCCTCGCTCTGCACCAGGCCGCTAAGACGGGCGATGCGCGGTTCAAGCCGTTCCAGCTCGCGCTGATACTCGCCCCGCTGTGCCCACAGTGTCAGCACTACATAAAGAAGCAACAACAGAGGAACTGCAAGGGTGAGCCCCACGTAGAGAGCAGACTGGGGGTGACGCTGATACCAGTTCACTGACCCATGCCCGCCGCCAGAATGATCTTGAAACGAAATTCTTCCAGCCCGCCAGAATAAGCTCGGAACGCGTCCTCTGCGGTGACCGACGCATAGGCCTCCTCGCCGGTAAAGAGCTGCATCACCGCAGCGGCGTCGCTGGCCAGGCCGCGAATAGTGATCTCGTTACCCTGCATCGAAAACTGTGAAATGTATGTTGTGTCATCGAGCATTTCGGTGAGTCTGACGATCTCCTCGTGGGGGTTCGGATAACTGCGAACCAGCCCATCGACTGCGGTGATGGTCTCGTTGGCTGCCACCAGCGCATTGCGCATCTCGGCCGCCTCGCTGGCCTGCTCCTGCACCGCGGCGTACATCGCTTCCATGCGCTGCAATTCAAGGTACTTGGTGCCTGTGGCGACGGCGGCCATAACCCCAATCAGCATGACTGCCGCTGCCAACATCAGCCCCGTCCTGCGCAGCCGCCGACGATAGCGCTGGCCACGCCTGCCCTCACCGAAGCCGTGCAACATGACATAGTCACCGTCGGAACCCGCCCAGACCTCCTGCGCCCCGGCATCATGACTATCGTATTCGCGGCCAAGATAGCCCATGGTGGCGCTGCGCGACGCAATGACAAGTTCGAGCTGCAGTGTATCGGCATCCCGGCTGACCACGCGCCAACCGGCGCTGGTATCGTCCTCCGGGAATGGGCTGTTGGCTGCAACCTCCATCGCCATCACAGCATCCAGATTGTCTTCCGCGGCCCGCGGCAATCGCAGCAGGCGCGATAGAAACAGCGCTTCGGGTAACAGTACGGCATCGCAGTCTGCGGCAGGAGAAGGTGGGACCTCTCGATTACAGTGCCGATAGTGCACCGCCGGTTTTTCGTGCAGCCGAACCACTTCATCCAGGCGACCGCGCAGTGGGGAATCATCGCCCCACAGCAAGTCCCGCCAGGCCGCCGACCAGCGGCGACCCACCTGACTGAAGTCGTAACCGAATAATTCCCAGTTATTGCTTGTGTCGAGCATGTCCGGCTTGTCCCCAACCCCTGGAGCGATCATTGGCCCGCGATTGATGCATTATTGACCCACTACCCGCGGTGCCTCGGTGCGGGTAAAACGCCAGGGCAAGGCGGTAGCACCCCCTGAGCCCATCTTTACCCAGCGCCGTCGCAACCAGCGCCGCCCTCCATAATTGACCACCGCATCTGCCCGATAATCGCCGGCCTTGATCAGCCCTCGCGCCACGCCGCGGTTCTGACGCCCGGCCACGGCTGCCGCTCTATCTGGATCCTGGCGTGCAAATACCGCCAGCACGTCCGCCGGCGCCCGCCGCGGATCGAACGCGCCGCCACTATCCGAGCCAGCTCTTACCAGATCGCGCAAGGCATCGACGCGCAACCGATCGAACCCCGTCACCTGAAGCAAGTTCTCGATCGAATCCAAACGTCGCCCCGGGCCAGCCAGCGACGGTGAGCGCCACTTTATCACATTGTCAGCGAGTAATTCTGCCTGCTCTGCAGGAACACCGATGGCACTAAATAGCGGAATCAGTAGCTCTCGGGGCGCCCGATTAAGGTCGATCAAGCCGCCCAGTGGCACCAGTTGCACCGACACCTGCAGGTCGCCCAATCTGAACGCTCTGTCACTGGCGACCGTCGTGGCTGAAGTCGCACTGGCCAGCATCAGCGCAATGGCGCCATCACCCGCTGCCGCGACTTTAGCCTGGGCAACATGCATCTGCACGGCGCGTGTCTCCAGTTTCGCCTGATAGACAATCCCGCCCACCAACAGCGACATGGCGGCGATAAACCACACGACAATCGCCAGCGCCACCCCTTGCTGCCGGTCCCGGCCGAACTGGCCCGCATCAGCCCGCGATCGCATTAACGTTGCACCGGCACGATCAGTTCGGGCCAGAACCGTTCTCGCGTGCGAACCTGCAGCCTGACCACAGCGGGCGGCTGCGCGGCGTCCCAGTTTGTCACCCAGTCGGCCTGGAATTCGGGGCGTACCGACACCTGAAAATACTCTACCGAGCGGATCAGCACTTTCGAGGGCATGTCCTCCCAGGTAAGGTCTCGCCGCACAAGGGTGGGCTCTCGCCAGCGCAACACGACATCATCGGCCTCACGGGCCACCCGCAAAATCAATACGCCGCCGTAGTTTTCGCCAAACATCACCGCAGCCTTCCACTCCAGCGCCTCCTGGGCGGCGAGAAAATGCGCGGGCTGTGCATTGCTGCCACCCAGCGTGAGTCGGTTGTCCCCGGCCTGCCCGGGGACCGCTGACTCCAGTGACTCGCGCAAAAAGCGACTGACAGAGCGCAGCTCATCCATACGGCCGTTGAGCCTGTCGAGACTAGACTGAGTATTGGCGAAGGTGCGCAGAGCGCTCACCGTAGCGAGCAAGATCAGAGACAGCACCGCCAGCGAAACCACCACCTCCACCAGAGTGAAACCCCCACGGGGCTCCCGGCGACGGGGCAGATTACTAGAGCCGGCTCGGTTCACGGCAGGCTGCCCTCTACCACCGAGTTCAACAGAACCTGGCGCCGCCGGGCCCCGTCCTGCCAACTGACCACAACCTCGATACGCTGCAGCAGGGCCGCCGGGCCATCGCCGCCGGCCACTGGCGCACTGCGCACCTGCCAGCGAAAATCTCCCGCCGTTGAGCCCGCCACGGAGACACCCTGGCTCGACACCTGTGCATGGTCTGCCAACAGGGAGCGGGCCAGTTCAGTGCCGTAGGTGTACTTTTCGCCACTGCGACTGTTGCGGGTCGCTCCGCTGACGGCCTGGTAGAGCGCCCCCAGGGTTACACCCAGAATGGCGATGGCCACCAGCATTTCCAGCAGGGAAAGACCCCGGGCAGATCGCCGTGCACTGGCGCCGCGGCCACTAGTTGAATGCATAGCTTTCCTGGGTGATGCTTCCCAGCAGCCAGTCGACCGCAATGCGAACGCCTCCACCACCGGGTCTCTCGATATCCACACCGCCACCACTGGAGCCACCGGCAGGATAGAACCGGATCACCCCCCACTCCCGACCGTTGAGCTCCCGAGCGGACTGCACGGACAGCCGGAATTTGCCCGGCAGAGTCTCCACCTGATCCCCGAAACGGACCTGCCCGCGCTTGGGGTTAAATGCCACATCCTGGGTCTGCCCGCTGTTAACTGCAGTGTTACGCGCTTTGCTCAGAGCAGAGAAAACCTCGCGAACCGCCGCCCGGTACTGCATGGATTCATACATGCGCATGGAAGACGGCACCGAGACCGCAACCACGAGGCCGGCGATGGTCAGAGCCACTAACAGCTCCATCAGGGTAAATCCGCCGCTCAGCCGGCTGCGTCGATGACACCGCGCCATCCTGCGCGCCACCGACTCGCCCCCGGAGGCAGCGGCACTGCGATGGCCGTCAGGCAGTCGTTTAAGCTTGTGCAATGGCTGTGCTCCCGAGGGCTGACTTGCGACCCCCCGATCGCCACCTGAGGACCGGCCGGGCGGGGAAAGTTCCAGCCAGCTCAGTCCCAGTTGCCAATGTCGGCGTCTTCGCCTTCACCACCGGGCGTCCCGTTCAAGCCATAGCTGATAATGTCCAGCTCGCCACGCTCGCCCGGGTAGCGGTAAATATAATCCTGTTTCCAGGGGTCCTGGGGCACTTTGCCCTTGAGGTAGGGGCCATTCCAGCCGGCGGCATTGCCAGGCTTGGTGACCAGAGCGCTCAAGCCATCGCTGGTCTGGGGGTAGCGACCCACATCCAGCTTGTACATTTCCAGCGCCTGCTCCAGATCCTTGATCTGCAGCAGCGCCGTTTTGCTCTTGGCGCCGCCCAGTTGGTTGAGCACCGCGGGCCCCACGAGGCTGGCCAGCAGCCCGAGAATAACCAGCACAACCAGCAGTTCCATTAAAGTAAAACCACCTGCGCGCGCCGGACCCATCCGCCGCAGCGCGCGCTGTCCCATTGCGCTCCGGCGAGCTGTTGTCGGTCGAGCAGCTGTCTTGGCGGCTGGTATTTGTGTTTGCGTAAAGTCGGTTTGCATAGCGTCCGTTTGCCTCGGTGCTACTTGCCTCGGTGCTATTTGCCTCGGTGCTACTTGCCTCAGTGCTACTAGCCCGGCTACTACTTCTCTGGATACATATTGCATGAGTAATCCTTATATTGGTCATCCATCACATCTCGATAATTCCAGCGCTGGTTCGGTGACGGGGTTCACTGGGTCCAGAACCACCCCTCGCACTGTGCTTATCATTTCAGTTCTCAATCCGGTTGTTATTACCTGCAACCACCGCCTTCAACCAATGCCTTAAACCGCTGCCTGTAATCACTCACTTGTGCCTTGAACCCGTGCCCGGATAACTGTTTCGCTGCGGCCCTTGAGGGCAGGTTAAAGGCTTGCCACCCGGTTTATGCGATAGCTAAATCGCGAGGTCATTAACCGACATGATCCCCATCAGAATGGCGATAATAATAACGGCGATAACAAAGCCCATAAACAGGATCAACACCGGCTCCAGCAGCGCCAGCCCGCGTTTTATACCCGACTGCACGTGGTCGTCAAAGACCCGCGCCAACTCCAGCATCATCTGACCCAGGTTTCCGGACTCTTCGCCCACCCGTGTCATCTGGATCACCATGGGCGTGAACATGCCGGTTTCCTCCAGGGCAACCGACATTCGTCGACCCGCCTTCACCGCCGGCGGCAGTACGCCCAGCGCCTCGCTGATCACCCGGTTATCCACGGTGTCGATGGCTATAGAGATCGCCTTCAGCAGTGACACCCCGTTGGCGAGCAGCGTGCCGACGGTGCGGGCAAACTTCGACATCTCGAATTCGAAAACGATCCCGCCCGCCAGCGGTAACTTCAATAGCCATGCATCGAAGGACTGCCGACCCCCGGGGGAACGCAGCCAGTTGCGCAGATACAGACCGATGCCTACCAATATCAGGGCGAACAGCCAACCCCAGGCCTTTAGAAAATCCGCCGCGCCCACCACAACCCGGGTAAGGCCCGGGAGCGCATCACCCATATCGTCAAAGAGGGTCTCGAACTGAGGCACCACAAAGCCGAGCATGACACCGATGGAGATGACCGCGACCACCAGCAATATCGCGGGGTAGATAAGTGCGGAAACCACACTGTCACGGTTTTTCCGCGCGCTGTCGAGGTACTCGACCAGCCGTTCCAGCACCTCAGAGAGGTGACCACTGGCCTCCCCGGAGCGCACCATATTCAGATAAAAGCTGCCAAAGGCCGCCTCGTGAGGCTGCAATGCCTGACTCAGGGATTTACCGCCCTTGACGTCCGCCAGCAGTCCCTGCAAAACCGTGCTAACCGTCGGCTCCGAGGCCATGTCAATCAGCACCTTGAGCGCGCGATCCAACGGCAGGCCCGCACGCAACAGTACCGAGAGCTCGCTGGTCATGGACAACAGCTGCTGCCGATTGAGGGTGGCAGCGCCCGCGCCGCCGGCGTTTACTGCTGCGCCGGCACCCGACTCCAGCTTGAGCAGGGTAAGCCCCTGGGCCCGCAATTGTCGCGAGGCCAGTTCACGACCATCGGCTTCAATATTGCCCGTGCGCGACTTGCCATCGCGACCAATCGCCTGATAACTGAATTGCGGCATGGCGCTGGATTAACCCTGAGCGCGTGCGGCTTGAGTGGCAGGAAACGCGGCAGTCGCTGTCTCTGACCCAAGCCCTTCATCGCTCTGGTCCTGGGTGACCCGCAACACTTCTTCCATTGAGGTCTCGCCCCGGGCAACCTTGCGCAGCCCGTCCTCGTAGAGGGTGATCATACCCTGTCGCCGCGCCGCCGCGTGCAGCAAGGTGGCGTCGGCGCCGCTCATGATCTCCCGGTGCATGGTGTCATCCAGCGCAAACAGTTCGTGAATGCCAGTACGCCCGGCATAGCCGGTGTGCATACAGGCGCCGCAGCCAACGGCCTGATATACCGAGGACTGCCCCGGCTCCATGAATGCCGCCAGTCCGGTCTGCCTCAGGTAGGCCGGCTCGAGTTCCACCGCTGTCTTGCAAGACTTGCACAGGGTTCGCACCAGACGCTGGGCCAACACCCCATTAACCGCTGACGTAATCAGGTAGCGCTCGACGCCCATATCTTCGAGGCGGGTGATAGCGCTGGCCGCAGTATTGGTATGCAGGGTGGATAAAACCAGGTGGCCGGTCAGCGCTGACTGCACGCCTATCTGCGCTGTCTCGGCGTCCCGCATTTCACCGATCATGATGATGTCCGGATCCTGACGCAAAATAGCGCGCAGCGCGCGCGCAAAATTCAGCTCGATCTGCGCCTGCACCTGGATCTGGTTAACCCCCTGTAGCTGGTATTCCACCGGGTCCTCAACGGTAATGATCTTCAAGCTGCTTGAGTCCAGCGAGGCCAGTGATGCGTAGAGCGTCGTGGTTTTACCGGAACCCGTGGGGCCGGTGACCAGCAGCACACCGTGTGGACGGGCAAGCAGTTCCCGGTAGCGGTAGAGGGTGTCTTCACTGAATCCCATGGAGGCCAGACTGAGCTGAATACTCTCACGGTCCAGCACCCGCATCACGATACTCTCACCGTGGACGGTGGGAATGGTCGATACCCGCAGATCCAGCTCGTGGCCCTTGACCCGGGTCATAATCCGGCCATCCTGAGGCAGCCGCCGCTCGGCAATATTCATTTGTGACAGCAGTTTGATCCGAGAGGCGATAGCCGGGGCCAGGCTCGCAGTCGGCGCTTCGGGAGAATCCTGCAACACCCCGTCCACCCGATAACGCAAATGTAATCCGTTTTCGAACGGCTCGATGTGAATATCCGAGGCACCCAGATCCAGTGCCCGGTGGATGATTTGATTGACCAGACGAATCACGGGGGCCTCGGAGGCCAGGTCGCGTAAATGCTCGATGAACTCATCGTCGCTCTGACCACCGAAATGATCCGGGGTCTCGTCATCCCCTGCCGGCTCATCCTGTTGTTGCAGATGCAATTGCAGCGCCTTGCTGATATCGCTCTCCAGACCCAGCGCTATATCGACCTCGCAATCCAGGGCCATCCGCAACGCCTTGCCCAAAAACGGCTCCTGTGCCGCCGCGGCAGCAAAGCTGACGCCCCGCTCGCCCCGGCGCAAAGGCACCACCGAGTTGTTGACCAGAAAATCCAGCGCCACCCCATCCAGGCGCAGCGCCTGCTCGGGATAGTCGGCGGCAACACACAGCGGAATAGCGAGTTGCTCACTGAGCGCCGATGCAACATCCTGCTCGGACACCAGGCCGAGCTTTACCACGACCTGGCCAAACATTTCGCCCATTTCGCGCTGGGCCAGCAGGGCACGTTCAACGTCCCGCTCGGACAGTTTGCCCCGCTCTACCAGCAGCTCGCCGATCTTCTTCATTTACAGTTACGCCAGTTCGCCAATTCGATGGGCTTGAGACGCCGCAAGCCCGCCCGCACTGCGGCGCATTGTAACACAGGCAAGTAGCGGTCCTGTCACCCGAACGACAGTGGTGACAAGGCCGCAAGTACGGACGGTGGGACGCATTTCGACCGGCCCCAGTGATGGCAAGCGAAGCCCCCAGGCTGAGCTGGGCGCTAGCCGTGTGGCAGTTCAGCGCCCAGCAATTCCCAACTCTCGTCGGGGTGCTGCACGGCGCGCTGCTCTTCGCGCAGTTTGATCAGATGTGCGCTCAGTGACAATTGCGCCATCGGATGCAGACTCACGGCCACATCGTCGTAAACCGTCTGCACCAGCTCGGAGATCTGGGCCCGACCCAATTCTCCCAGACTCGCAACCACCTTGCTTTCGCGCTTGAGCCGATGGTTTACCAGCCAGGTCACCACGGCCTCCGAGTCTTCCATGACTTCCCCGTGTCCGGGTGCAATGAACTTCAGGGGATAGTTCAGCAGCAATTGCAGAGACTCGATATAGTCCTTCATGTTACCGCTGGGGGGTACTATCACCACGGTGGAGCCGTTCATGATGTGATCGCCGGCAAACAACATCTGCTCCTCCTCGAGCAAAAAACAAAAATGGTTACTCACATGGCCGGGGGTATGCACTGCGCGCAAGGTAAACTCGTCCGTGCGCAAAACGTCATCGTGCTGCAACGGCCGCTCCGGCTTGAAGGTATCGTCCTGAAACATATCGTCTGCCGGCAACGCACCGATCACCTCCGCGCCAGTGGCGTCGGCCACCGCCTGCCAGGCGGGAGAATGATCCGGGTGAGTATGGGTGCAGACAATCCAGCGAATGCGGTCCCCCGCGGCACTGAGGATGGCCTCGATGTGCGCGGGCAACGCCGGGCCTGGGTCCAGCACCGCCACCTGCTCATTCCCCAGCAGGTAGGTGTTGGTGCCGGGGCCGGTCATGGGACCCGGATTGGGCGCTACCAGGCGCCTGACCCGACTGTTCAGTCGAAACGCAATACCGTGCTCCAGCATCCGACTACACCAGCCTGTCGATAGTCACGAGCGGGTCCACGTCCGCCGTGTAATCGATACCCGGGACCTCGAAACCAAACAACTGCAGAAACTCCTCCCGGTAACCGGCAAAATCAGATACCTCGCGCAGATTTTCGGTGGTCACCTGATCCCACAACGCCGCCACCGCTGCCTGCACCTGTGGATCCAGCTCCTTGCTATCGGCTCGCAGCCGCCCTTCTTCGTCCATGATCGGCTCGGCGCCGTAGAGCGAGTCCCTGAACAAGCCGTCTACCTGCTCGATGCAGCCTTCATGCACACCGCGCTCTTTCATCACCTTGAATAGCAGAGCGAGATATATCGGCATCGCGGGAATAGCGGCGCTGGCCTGGGTAACCACGGCTTTCAATACCGACACGCGGGCATCGCCGCCCCGGGCCGCCAGGCGTTTCCTGATGTCCAACACCCGCCGATCGAGGTCTTGTTTGGCAGCGCCAATGGTCCCGTGCCAATAGATATCCCAGGTGAGCTTCTCACCGATATAGGTGTACGCCGTTGTCTTCGCACCGTCGGCCAGCACCCCGGCTTCGTCCAGTGCCTCGATCCACATTTGCCAATCTTCCCCGCCCATCACCGCGACCGTGTTGTCTATCTCTTCCTGGGTGGCCGCCTCCAGATGGAAATCCTGAATTTCCTCCTTGTCAGTGTTGATGCCGCGTTGCGTAGTATCCCCTCCGATGGGCTTGAGCGTTGAGTTGTGGACCACGCCGGTCACAGGGTGCTGCCGGCGCGGTGCCGCCAGGCTGTACACCACCAGGTCGACCTGGCCCAGGTCTTTGCGAATGGTATCAATCGCTTTGTGTTTGATTTCGTCGCTGAACGCATCACCGTTGATGCTGGCGGCATAGAGACCTTCTGCCGCCGCCAACCTGTGGAACGCCGCCGAGTTATACCAGCCCGCCGTGCCCGGTTTTTTCTCGGTGCCCTCTTTTTCAAAGAAAATTCCAACGGTCGCGGCCTCGCTGCCAAACGCCGCAGTAATGCGCGAGGCCAGGCCGTAACCGGTAGATGCGCCAATCACCAGCACCCGCTTTGGCCCATCGACCAATGGACCCCGGGCGGTGACATAGTCGACTTGTCGTTTGACGTTGGCCTCACAGCCAGCAGGATGGGTGGTAATACAGAGAAATCCGCGCACACGTGGCTTAATAATCATGGCTGTTCAGGTATCCTTTGATCGGTTAGCTCTGACCGGTAAGCTCTAATCGGTAAGCTCTAATCGGTAAGCTCTGACCGGTAAATTCTGGCCGGTAAACTCTGGCCAGTAAAACTGTCCGGTAAAACTCGCCAGCAAAAAGGGGCTTTGAGAGAGTGGTCGCAGGGGTCACTGCACCGCCCGCCCGCAAGCGTGAAGTGTAGCATAGAGCTGCGAATTTTCGCCCGGCTCATCAATCGCCAGGCACTTGTGTTCTCCACACCTTTTGCGTTCAATACTCACCCGCACGACAAGGATCGACAGCATGACCGACTCGCCGCTACTCACCGCTACGCCTGAACGCTGGACAGACGCCGTCATGGGCGACTTTGACAGCTTCATGCAGGACCACGCGGCGGCAGAAAAAAAAGCCTCGGGGATGGCGATCTCAATGCTCTCTCATTACCCCGACCGGATTGAACTGGTGGCGGCCATGGCGGAACTGGCAGTCGAGGAAATGACCCATTTCCGCGAAGTGGTGAAATGGCTGCACCGACGCGGCCTGCAAACCACCGCCGATCAGAAAGACCCCTACGTGCTCGCATTGCGAGACGTCGTGCGGCAGGGCCAGGAAGTTTATCTCCTGGACCGACTGCTCATTGCCTCCATCATTGAAGCACGAGGCGCTGAGCGTTTTGGCCTGGTAGCCGAAGCCCTGGAAGATCCGGGACTGAAAAAATTCTACCAGTCCATCGCCCGGTCGGAGGAGCGCCATTTCGAATTGTTTCTCGACCTTGCCCGGCGCTACCTGCCAGCGCCTGCCGTGCAGCAGCGCTGGGACGAGTTACGCGCGATTGAAGCACAGATCGTCTGCGAGTTGCCGATCCGATCAGCACTGCACTGATGTCCAGGCCCGCGCTGCAACAGGCTATGCGGCGCTACCTACAGACCTATGGCGAGCCCGATCTGCCATTACCACCAACCGGCAGACACTGGCACCATGTGCTGGTCATGCCTGTTTACCGAGAACCGGCGAGCGTGCTGGCCGCCTTGCAGTGTCTGGACGAACAGTGCCTGAAAACCAACGGCGAACCGCTGTTGGTCATTGTGGTCATGAATCGGCCGGACAGCGATCGCAACAGCCTCTGCAATCAGTCACTGCGCAACGCCATACTTGCCCTGCCAATGACTGGCAGGTCTGGGAGGGAATCTGAGCCGGAGCCGATAGCGGCTGGGGCACCGGCCAGGCGCCTGTATCAACTCTCAGCCAACATCGACCTGCTACTCTACGACCTTGAGCGCGAGCACGGCCCCACACCCGCCGCACAGGGTGTGGGCCTGGCACGCAAGGCTGGCTGCGATATCGCATTGAGCTGGGGTGCGGCGGGCTGCATCGCCTCGGACTGGATCTGCACTACTGATGCAGACGCACGGCTCCCCGCCGACTATTTCCAGCGCCTGCCGGGTCCTGCGGTTGCGGGCCCATCGGGTCTGTTGAATGCAACAGCCGCCACCTATCCGTTCCAGCATCTGCCCGGTGGCGAGCCGGCGGTGGACCGCGCCACCGCACTCTACGAGTTACGCCTGCACTACTACGTGCTGGGGCTGGAGCACGCCGGCTCGCCCTATGCCCAGCACACTCTCGGTAGCTGCATAGCCGTGCGCGCACTACCCTATGCCCAGGTGCGGGGATTTCCGCGGCGGGCGGGTGGCGAGGATTTCTATCTACTCAACAAACTGGCCAAGCTCGGAACTGTCCAGCGACTCGGTGGCAACTGCATTGCACTGCGCTCCCGGTCATCCTCGAGGGCCCCCTTTGGCACCGGCCCGGCGGTTGCCCAAATAACTGCGGAGGCGACCGCCGAGCCACGGCTGTTTTATCACCCCCAGGCCTTCGAGGCCCTGCGCGTGTTATTGGCGAGCGTGCCCGAGCAGCGCGACCCAGGTTCAAAGGCACTGGCCGTACTGCTATACACTCGGGGTTTGAGCGGCGAGTTGGCTGCGGCGGCCGCCGCGGTCGCACTAGGTATGGGGTGGGAAAAATCCCTGCTGCATTGTCGCCGCCATGGCAAAACCGCGGAGCAGTTCCTGCGCCAGTTCCACCAGTGGTTCGATGGCTTTCGAACCCTCAAGTTTATCCATGGCCTGCGCGCTGCCGGCTGGGCGGACCAGAGCTTGTCATCCCTGCCGGCGCTGCAACCGAATCTGTGGCCACACCAACCGGCCCGCAGAGAGTCAACCCACGGAATGGCCCTGCTCGATGCGGTGCAAGCCCACTGGCACTGGCGATCGCCACCCGCAAACCTGTTCAGCGAAGTGGTTTGACCATCTCACCGACAGATTCTGGCTAGCGTCCCCTCGGGGTGTAACCAGGCCGGTTCGTAAGCCAAACTGTCTGGTAGGGCGACAGCTCCAGCTCCGCGTCCCGGGTCACGGGCGGACCGCCGGCAATCAGGTCGTGCCAGTCTTCTGTAGCGGTCATATTAATGGTGGAGAGCAAAACCGACTCGGGACTGTCGCTGATATTGCTCAGGCAGAAGATGCTCTGCGCCCGGTCTATGCTCTGGCGCCAGAAACCAAATACCGCAGTCCCCAGATGCAGGGTGTACTGAGTGGCATTGGGATGAAATGCGGCCTGCTGGCGACGGACCGCCAGTAACTGCTTGAGACGCTCAAACACCTGGGCGTGTGGCGACTGCTCATTGAGCAGTTCGGTCTCCAGATTGCCGTAATCCCACTGGTGGCGATTGATAGCGCGGTAGTGCCCGGTTTTCTCTATGCGCTCGTAATCGTTGCGCGTACCCAACAGGCTGTGGATGTAGATACCCGGAATGCCCTCGAGACCCAGCATCACCGCATGGGCACAGACAAAACGCTCCAGGCCCCAGCTATCGGGGCCGTTGACCGTTCCCTGCAATGCGTCGTACAGGGTGATATTGATTTCATAGGGCTTGCTGTCCCCATTCTCCAGTGCCCGATAGGACACATGCCCGCCGAACTGCTCCATAGTCTGCACGAGTGTGGACAGCTCCTCATCGGACAGCAGCCCCTCCGCAGGGCGCAGGCCGATGCCATCGTGGGAGGCGATGAAATTGAAAAATGCCGTTCCGTTCTGGGCCGGGGGCATGGTCATCAACCAGTGCTTCAGGTAGGTGCAATCGCCGCTGATCAACGCATTGACCAGCAATGGCGGCAGCGAGAAATTGTAAACGCAGTGAGCCTCATTCACATTGCCAAAGTAGGACAGGTTTTCCCGATTGGGGATATTGGTCTCGGTGATCAACACCGCATCGGGGCGCGCATGCTCGACCAGGGTGCGCAGCAGGCGCACGATTTCATGCGTCTCTTCCAGATTAAGACAGGTGGTACCAGGCACTTTCCACAGAAAAGCCACCGCATCGAGGCGAAACACTCTGACGCCCGAGTCCAGGTATTGACGGATAATCGAGACAAACTGCTTGAGCACTTCGGGATTGCGGAAATCCAGGTCTACCTGATCATGACTGAAGGTGCACCAGACGTAGCGCGTGCCCGAGGTCGTTTCCACTTCACGCAACAGGGGGCTGGTTCTGGGTCGCACCACATCACTGAGGTCCTCATCCGGTGAAGCAGTAAAAAAATAATCGCTGCCCGGCGAGCGCCCGCTAAGGAAGTTTTCGAACCAGAGGCTGCGCGCTGAGCAGTGATTGATCACCAGATCGGCCATGAGATCGTATTCGCGCGCGATGACTTCCACATCCGACCAATCACCCAGCGCCTCGTTGACACTGGAGTAATCCAGTACCGCGAAGCCGTCGTCCGAACTCCAGGGGTAAAATGGCAGGATATGCACCCCGCTGATCAGTCCGTCACTGTGATCGTCCAAAAACCGCTTCAGCGTTGCCAGTGGCTTTTCGTCCTCCGCCAGCAAGGTGTCGCCATAACTGATCATGATGGTGTCTTGCTGACTCCAATGGTTGGTATGAGGGTGGGGTTCCTCTACCTGCTGGTCCAGACGCATGATAGCCAGCAGCTCATTGGGCAGGTCACCGAGATCGGCCTCCAGTGGGTTGTCATGATAAATGGCATCAATATGCAGGCGCACACGTTCAGCGAGCTGCTGCTTGACTTCTTCCTGTAACGGGTCGATGGCGCTCATACTGCCTCCCTGACGCGGGTAGCCGCAATGCCTGAGGGGAATCTGTTGGTTCGTGCCCCTTTCATGGCTGACCAAACTCCAGCGTGTCCGCCTCCACGGCGTCCAACAGCTGCTCCAGTACATCGGGGACGGCACTGATTACCCGGCTCCAGCTGGGAATAAACGGTCGCTCCATGGGCCGGTCCAGAAACGCCTCTCCCGCCTTCATAATGTTCTCCGCGAACAACTCGACCGCTTTCTCCTCACTGTGAATATCAAGACTCAGACCGTTCATGACAGCGTCGTTGTGATAGGTCTCGACAAAGTCCAGTGCGATCCGGTAGTAGGTCGCTTTAAGGGAACGGAAGTTCTCGGTATTAAAAGTCACGCCCCGGGTTGCCAGCTTGCGAAACAGGGCCTTGGATATGTCGATCGACATCCTCGACAGACCAGCAGTCGCGTCGTCCGGTGAAAGCGCCTGATGCTTGTGATCGTAGACTGCGGCGATGTCCGCCTGACACAGGCGGTTATTGGCGTAATTGCGGTACATTTCCGAGAGCACCCCGATCTCCAACCCCCAGTCGCTGGGAATACGAATATCCGTGAGCACATCCCGTCGAAAAGAAAACTCCCCCGCCAGCGGGTAGCGAAAGCTGTCCATATAGTCCAGATACTCCATGTCACCCAGCGTTTTTTTCAGCGCCCGCAACAGGGGAGTGACCAGCAGGCGGCTGACGCGCCCATTGATTTTGCCATCCGCAACCCGGGCGTAGTAGCCCTTGCAAAATTCATAGTTGAACTGCGGGTTGGCCACCGGATAGATCAGTCGCGCCAGCAGTGAGCGGTCATAGGTCAGAATGTCGCAGTCATGCAGCGCGACTGACTCTGTCTTCTGTGACGCCAGGGTGTAACCCATGCAGTACCAGACATTTCGCCCTTTACCCAACTCCCTGGGTGCCAGATCCTGCTCCTGGAGACGGGCATCGAGGGCCCGCAGTCGGGGGCCGTCATTCCACAGCACCCGGTGGTGCTGGGGCAGGCGGGAAAAAAACTGCAACGCCGCCCGGTATTCAGTCGCATCCGCCCGGTCCAGCCCGACAACAATCTCAGAGAGATACGGCACCTTGGTCAGCTCATCAACAATCTTTGGCAGGGCCTCGCCTTCGAGCTCGGAGTAAAGTGAGGGCAGTATCAGCCCCATGGGTCGCCGGCGTCCAAACGCCGTCAGTTCCCGCTCCATATCCTCCAGCGGGCGACTGGCCAGATTGTGCAGTGTCGTAATTATGCCGTTTTGATAAAAATCGCCCATCACTGTTCCTCTTCAACGGTTATGCCTAGGCATAACCCACTTTAGTTCTGCTACCAGCCGTTCATTGCGAGCCACTGGGCCACACCCTCGGCCCAACCCGCAGGCCCGCATCGGGCACTGCGAATGATACCGGTCGTGCGTTGTAAGGACGGAAAATCGTGTGCCGGAGATCGGATAAGCAAAGCTGTACCAGCCGCATCGAGCATCGCAGAATCATTGGCGCCATCGCCAATGGCAAGGGTCGCTACCGTTGCCACACCCCACTGCCGGGCGTATTCGGCACTCAGCCAGGCCAGGGCTCGTCCCTTGTCACAATCACCTGAGACCGACAGGAAACGCCCCCCTTGGGTTACGCTTGCCCCGGCACCGACCAGGTCCGCAACGAATTCCGCCTGCCGCCCTGAACTCCCGCGCCACTGCACCGGTTCACTGTAATCGCGCTGATTTGCCCTCATGGCCGCGTCCTCAGTCAACCCCGTCATGGCCATGATTCCTGCGCAGCCCGCACCGGAGAAGGTTTCAAACTCACCGGGAAAGGCCCCGGCCCGCGACGCCAGCAACTCCAGCCATCGCGCCCGGCCTGAGACCAGTTCGTAGATCCAGTAATCGCCAGCAAGTCGGGTGAAGGGTGGCTGATGCTCAAAATAGTCGCGTGGAATAAAGACTGCGGCACCATTTTCGACAATAAACGGATGGCGATTGCCCAGCTCCAGGCGCAGTGCCTCGATCTCGGCCCGGGTCTTGCTGGTTGCAGGCAGAACGGGAATCGCCGCCTGCTCCAAAGCCTGCAGCTGCTCGCGGGCTGGTTCAAAGCTGTAACTGTGATGATCCAGCAAGGAACCGTCCAGGTCCGTAAAAACCAGGCGCCGGGGTGGCTGCGTCGCGGCGGTATCAGCCCCTGCCACTAGTTGGACACCCCCATTTTAGCCACCACTGTGTTCCCTGCCACCGTTACACGGACCCCACATCTCACAGGCCGGCGTACTGCAGGCCCGAGTTGGAATACCTGGAAACGCACTAAAATAATGCGACGCACCGCAACATGCCACTGGACGCACCATCCTGGCTCGCGCGGCTCTCCGCCCTCACAGGCGCTGCCGGATCTGGCGTCTGCTGTGTTGAGCATGGCCTCAAGGCCGGGCCCTGTGAGCTGACCCGGTCACGGCCCCTGCCATTGCTGGGCGCTATTCCCGTGGGCTATTGCAACGAACTATTCGGGCGAACTATTCGGGCGAACTATTGCCACGCACTGTTACCACGCACTACAGCCATGCACTATCCATGCCAGCAGCTCCCGGGGCGACGCCGGCGTAAAAACCGACAGACCAATGCCAGAGACACAGCTTACCTTACCCAGATTAACTACCCAGATTAACTACCCAGATTAACTACCCAGATTAACTATCCAGATTAACTACAGCATCAGGCGACGGATGTCGCCGAGCAGCGCGGTAAGGTGGGTCATGAATCGACCCGCGTCGCCGCCGTTGATAACCCGGTGATCATAGGACAGGCAAAGCGGCAACAGCTTGCGTGGGCGAAAGTCCTCACCATCCCAGACGGGCTTCATGTCAGCTTTGGAGACCCCAAGAATCCCGACCTCAGGGGTATTAACGATAGGCGTAAACCCGGTACCCCCGATATTGCCCAGACTCGATACGGTGAAGCAGCCACCGCGCATTTCGTCTGGCTTCAGCTGGCGGTCGCGCGCGCGGGCAGCGAGATCCGGCACCTCCTGCGCCAGATCCCACAAGGTTTTCTGGTCGACATCACGAATGACCGGTACAAACAGGCCCGCCGGTGTATCGACCGCCATACCAATATGAATGTATTGCTTGATGACCAACTCCTCACCACCGCCAGCCAGGGAAGACCTGAACTTAGGCGCATCACGCAAGGCTACCGCACAGGCCTTGAGCAGGAAGGGCAGAGGCGTAAGTCGCACCCCACGGCTCTCGGCTTCAGCTTTTAGGCTGGCCCTGAACGCCTCGAGATCGGTGATATCCGCGTCGCCAAACTGCGTAACATGGGGCACATTGAGCCAACTGCGATGCATGTTGGCCGCAGAGAGCTTATCCAGCTTGCTGCGCGCAGTGACCTCCACCGGACCGAACGCGCTGAAGTCAAGCTCGGGCACCGGCGGCACGCCCGCAACACCCACCGTCGGCCCAGCGGTCCGCTGCTTGAGAGCAGCCTGGACAAAACTGTGCAGGTCTTCTTTGACCAGCCTGCCACGCGGCCCCGTGCCCGACACCCGGGTCAGGTCTACCCCCAGCTCCCTGGCCAGCTTGCGCACGGCAGGGCCGGCATAGACTTTGCGCTGCTCACCGTCCGGACCCTCCGGTTGCGCCCGCGCAGAGATGTCGGCCGCAGCTGGCTGCACCGCCGGGGCGCCACGATCCGGTGAGCCCATTGGCCGCTGGCCTCCGGACGGGGATGGCGTGGCGTTCATCCGCCCGTCGCCGGCATCGCTACCGGGTTCGTTATCGGTTTTCGCAGCCGCGGCAACCGCTGCGTCGCTGGCCACCGGAGCGGTCTGAACGCGCATCGTTACCAGATCGTCGCCCTCGCGCACGCTGCTGCCTTCGGTCACCAGTAGCGCGAGAATTTCACCCGCTACCGGGGCTGGAACCTCCATCGAAGCCTTGTCAGATTCCAGCACCACCAGCGAATCGCCCTCGGCAACGCTATCGCCCACCGCGACACAGACCTCGGTCAGGTCCACCGCGTCGTCAGTACCGATATCCGGAACCGGAATCACCCGCTCCTCATTAGAGCCCTGCTCGGGCGCCCCTGTCCTATCGCTACCCGCCTCCGGCCCGGCTGGGGCTGGAGCTGGAGCTGGAGCTGGCGTTTGAGTGTCGGTGTGGCTTGCGGAGGGCGATTGTGCCGCGGCCGTGGCCGGCTCTGACGCCGACGACGATGCAGCCGCATCGTCCGCTGCCGCCGCTTCGATGACCGCAATCACGGCCCCTTCGGCCAGTTCCTGGCCCTCAGACACCCGCAGCTCGACCACCGTACCGGCAACGTCCGAGGGAATTTCCATAGAGGCCTTGTCGGACTCCAGAACAATCAGCCCCTGCTCCAATGCGACCTCGTCTCCCACTGCAACCAGCAGCTCGATCACCTCGGCCCCATCGGATCCACCAATATCGGGAACTGTTACCTCTCGCTTTGCCACGTCGTCTTCCTTTTTGCTCGCGCCGTCGGTTCCAAACTCAGACCCCCAGAGGGTCGGCTTTATCCGGCGGTATACCCAGCGATTTGATCGCGTCCGCCACCACCGTTGCCTCGATCGTACCCGCATCCGCGAGACTCTTCAGAGCGGCAATAACCACGTATTCACGACTGACCTCAAAAAATCGGCGCAGTTTTTCACGGGTATCACTGCGACCGTAGCCATCGGTACCCAGCACGCTCAGCTGCCCGGGAACAAAGGCCCGCAATTGTTCAGCGTAGGCCTTCATATAATCCGTCGCGACAACAAAAGCACTGCTCTCGCCCTGCAACTGCTGCGTAACCCAAGGCACCTTCGGTTCTTCAGCCGGGTGCAGCATGTTCCAGCGCAGTGCGGCCTTGCCCTCCCGCTGCAGTTCATTAATGCTGGTGAGGCTCCAAACATCGGCGGCAACACCGTAGTCACGCTCAAGTATTTCCGCCGCCGCTTCGACCTCCCGCAGTATGGTGCCCGCACCCATCAGCTGGACTCGATGAGCCTCCTTGACGGTGGATTGCCGCAGGCGATACATCCCCTGAATAATGCCCTCTTCTACCCCGGCGGGCATCTCCGGCTGTACATAGTTTTCGTTCATGGTGGTGATGTAGTAGAACTTGTTCTCACCCTCCTGAAACATGCGCCGCAAGCCATCCTGAATAATCACTGCCAGTTCGTAGGCGTAGGCCGGATCATAGCTGATGCAGTTGGGTATAGTCGCTGCCTGCAAGTGGCTGTGGCCGTCCTGATGCTGCAGGCCCTCGCCATTGAGCGTGGTGCGTCCCGCCGTAGCGCCAATAAGAAAACCCCGCGCCTGGCTGTCGCCCGCCGCCCAGGCCAGATCGCCAATTCGCTGAAACCCGAACATCGAATAGTAAATATAAAATGGCACCATCGGATACTCGCTGGTGCTGTAGGACGTCGCCGCTGCCAGCCAGGCAGAAAAAGCGCCCGCCTCATTAATCCCTTCTTCGAGAATCTGGCCCCGCTCGTCCTCCTTGTAGAACATGATCTCGCCGGCATCATGGGGCGTATAGCGTTGCCCCACTGAGGAGTAGATACCCAGCTGCCGGAACATGCCTTCCATGCCAAAGGTACGCGCTTCGTCGGGTACTATCGGCACCACGCGCTCACCCAGCACCTTGTCTTTTGCCAGGCTGGACAGCAATCTCACGAAAGCCATGGTGGTCGATATCTCGCGCTTGCCGCTGCCTTTCAGCTGGTTGCTGAATGCGGAGAGCGGGGGTGTCTCCAGGGTTTCAAGCGCACTCAACCTCGCCGGAATCTGGCCGCCGAGTTCGGCGCGCCGTTGTTGCATATAACGCAATTCGGGGCTGTCGGGCGAGGGGCGATAATAGGGCACATCTTTCAGTTGATCGTCTGAAATGGGCACCCCGAAGCGGTCCCGGAAGGCCTTGAGGCTCTCCAGGTCCAGTTTTTTCAAAGAGTGGGTCTCATTGTTGGCCTCACCGGACTCGCCCATCCCGTAGCCTTTTACCGTCATCGCCAGTATGACCGTGGGGCGTTCACGCTCCTCTACCGCAGCGGCGTAGGCGGCATACACCTTGTAGGGGTCGTGGCCGCCGCGGTTGAGGTACATGATGTCCTGATCGGACAGGTCTTCGACCAGCGCCAGGGTCTCGGGGTACTTGCCAAAAAAATGTTCGCGAGTGTACGCCCCGCCGTTGTATTTGTAGTTCTGTAACTCACCGTCGCAGACCTCATCCATACGTTGCTGCAGTAGCCCCGACTGGTCGCGCTCGAGCAGCGGATCCCACTTGCGCCCCCAAACCACCTTGAGCACATTCCAGCCCGCGCCGCGAAACACACCTTCCAGCTCCTGAATGATCTTCCCGTTGCCCCGGACCGGGCCATCAAGCCGCTGTAAATTGCAGTTGACGACAAAATGCAGGCTGCCGAGTTTTTCCCGACCCGCCAGAGAAATCGCCCCCAGGGACTCGGGTTCGTCACACTCGCCATCGCCCATAAAACACCAGACATTGCGGTCGCCCTGATCGACCAGTCCGCGGCTCTGCTGGTATTTCATGAGATGCGCCTGGTATATCGCCTGAATCGGCCCCAGCCCCATGGATACCGTAGGGAACTGCCAGTAATCGGGCATCAGCCAGGGGTGTGGGTAGGAGGACAGGCCGTCGCCATCGACCTCCCGTCGAAAGTTGTCCAACTGGTCTTCACTCAGGCGCCCTTCCAGATAGGAACGCGCATACATACCCGGTGCGCTGTGCCCCTGATAGAACACCAGATCACCTGGGTGTCCACCCTCAGTGCCCCGGAAAAAGTAGTTGAAGCCCACATCGTAGAGGGTCGCACTGGAAGAAAAACTGGAGATATGACCGCCCAGACCCTCGTCGTTATCGTTGGCACGCATCACCATGGCCAGAGCATTCCAACGCACCAGGGAGCGAATACGGCGCTCCATGAACAAATCACCGGGCATCATTTTTTCGGCGGCGGGGGCGATCGTGTTGCGAAAGGGGGTCGTGATGGCGGCGGGCAGCCGCATGCCGGTTTCCCCCGCATGTTTGGAGAGCTCGTTGAGTAACCAACCCGCTCTTTCTTCACCGCTATTACTGAGTACCGCGTCCAGCGCATCCAGCCACTCACGGGTCTCGATCGGGTCTATATCTTCGGTCATGCCAGTCAACACTCCTCCAAATCCAGCCTGCTCTGGGAACACGATGGCCAGCCATCTGGCCCGGGACCGCGGACCTGGCGCCGTGACAGCGCAGTACCGACGTCCCGGAACACCGACTCAGTCGTGCAATAGTACTACGGTTTCGGCATCTCCGATGATGCTTACAACGAGCGACGCCCGCAGCTGGCCATCACAATTGACCCCAACGGGCGGGCCAGGCCGCATCCATGCACCGTAGTCGACGGCAACCACTCATTTAATAATATAGACCGAATGTCCCGCCTTGATGGATGCGGCAGAATCATAGCGCTCGCCGCTGGCGGCCGGCAACTCACCCCAACGGCCCGGGGACACGACCTGCAGGCTGCGCGGCTGCTCGATGAACACGCGATTAAAATACCCCACCCAGTCTTCCCGGGACAGGCCCTCCACGGCACTCGCCAGCGCCTCACGACCATCGAACTCGTACTGCTTTTTGGCGATGGACTGCCAGTAGAATTCAGAGCGCTCCCAGAGGTTTTTGTCCGGCTGCCGGATTTCTCTCACCAGGGATTCGCGATGCCGCTTGAACTGCTCGTCATCGATCTCCCCCACCACCGCATTCATGAAGGTGCTGATCGCCTTGGCAACGTCCGGCGCACTGGCGGAGGGTGACTGGATCAGCAGGACCAGGCCCGGGACGTCCATCCGCGGCCAGGCAAAGGCACTGACGATATAGCCCAGTTGTTGTTCGGTTCGCAGTTGCTGAAAAAACCCGGACTTGATGGCCTGGGCGGTCAGCGCGGTCGCCGCCCTGTCATCCCAACTGTCGCCGGCCCCCTGCAGATACCAGGCAACAACCGCATCATC
This sequence comes from uncultured Gammaproteobacteria bacterium, assembly GCA_963840725.1. Classification (GTDB taxonomy): domain Bacteria; phylum Pseudomonadota; class Gammaproteobacteria; order Pseudomonadales; family Halieaceae; genus CAVWDU01. The sequence goes on from CAWIZY010000016.1 coordinate 103,868, forward strand.
ATGGGGCACATCCACGGCGTACTGCAGGGATTCTCCCGCGGCCAGCTTCAGCACCCGTAGATCCGGCAAGGCACCTGGCTCGTCACTGGGCAGTACGCTTCCCAATTGGCTGGCGAGCTCACCCACCCGATCCCGACTGTAGTTGCCGTAGACCATAGCCTCGGCCGTCGCCGAGGACCAAAAAGCCTCTATATAAGCATTCAGTGCCTTCGGGTCGATGTCCTCCAGTGCAGTGATCAACGCCTGCTCGCCCCATTCCCCGTATTGAAGGGCCTCACCCAGATCATCCATAACCTGACCGCTGGGACGCTTGGCCACTGAATTGCGCAAGCTTCGGATCATATCCTTGCGGATATTATCAAAGCGCTGGGAATCAAAGTCGGTGGCTTTGACCGACAGTATCTTGTCCAACAGAACGGCCTGCTTGTCGTTGTAGCCACTAACGCGCAGGCTGATGCCCTGGGCGTGCTTGTAGAGGTTGAAATTCAGGCCGGCCAGCGCTGCAGGGTAGGTGAATTCGTTAATGGCATCGGTTAGCAGGGAGGTGTACAGCACCGCTGCCGCCGTCTGTTCCACCTGCTGGCCTACCATGGGAGAGCGAAAATTGATAAAGGTCGCGCCCTTGGGCACCCGGAACTCATCGGCCTGGCGGAACCAGATCTTCAAGCGCGGCGATTCATGCACGACCCGGGGCACCGGTGGGTTGTCCTTGTCGATGGCCTGAAGCGCCACATTCTCGGCGATGAAATCGTTGGCAGCGGGCAGGTGCAATTGGTCGCTGTGCTGATCGCTGCGCCATTGTGCAAGCTCGTTCTCCGCCAGTGGCTTGGCGGCATAGGGTGTCTGGTAATAATTGGACACGCGGTCCGTGGTCACACCAGGATCATTGAGCACCACAACAGCATTCTCCGGAACCAATAGCTCGAACAGTTTGTTCAGTTCCGCTGCTTCGTAGTCGACCATCATATAAGGCCCGCGCAGGATATCTTCCACCGGGTAATAGTGCATGCCGCTGGACAGCGCGCTGACGTACAGGATCGGCTCAACATCTTCTTTGAACCGGAAGCGCAGTTCACTGAGCTGCGATTGCTCCTCGTAGAGGGGTTGCTGCGGCCCCTGTTCTCGCAGCATATCCGTATAAGCAAACACCAGCTGCAGCACGCGCTGGTATTGCGCCACACCCTTTTCGGTGAGCGTGATATCGATACTGAACAGTGCGCCCCCGCGCCAGGACAGACCCGTCCCTGCGGCCAAACTCTCCGCAAGCCCCTCGGCTTTCAGCTGTGACAGCACGCTGCCCTCGCCTTCGTGCCCGATCAGATTGCCCAGATAGACAGTCGGCTTGGCGCGATAGGCATACCGGTAATCGGGGACAGTGAACAGTATTTCCAGCTGCTTGCGCGTCGCCTGGGGCTTCACCTGCACCAGCATTGGCACGTCGCCTTGCGCAAACAGCGGCGCGTCTATCGCCTCGTGCTCGAAATCCCGATTGGGTACTGGCGTAAACATAGGCGCCACCAGCGCCTCCAAGGCATCCAGAGACTCGGAACCCATTACCACCAGCCGCATGGCATTGGCGGAATAGTGCCGCTCATAGAAGGCCAGCAATTCGTCCCGCACGGGAGAATCGGGTCGATCCGCCAGGGTCTCCAGGCTGCCGACCGAAAACTGGCTGAAAGGGTGCTGCGGATTCATGATTTCCTGCAATACATCCAGGCCCCGGCGCGGATCACTCTTCAGGCCCATCTGATACTCCGCCTCAACGGCGTTTTTCTCGCGCTCGACATACTGCGCATCGAAGCGGGGCGCGATAAAAAACTGCGCGAAACGATCCAGCGCCTCTGGCAGATGATCCGCGTTGATATCGAAGAAGTAGTTGGTATGTTCAAAGCTGGTGTAAGCGTTGCGCGTCCCGCCGTGCTCGCTGATGTACTCCTCGTATTCGGCGGCGTCGGGGTACTTGTCGGTGCCCAAAAACAGCATGTGCTCGAGAAAATGGGCAAGACCGCCGCGACCGGCCGGATTATCGCCACTGCCGACCAGCACATCCATGGACGCTGCGGCTTTATGGGTGTCAGGATCAGAAATCAACAGCACCTGAAGCTTGTTATCCAACACCAGATGGCGGTACTGCAGGTCGTCGTTGGGGCTCTGCACCGGCTGCATCACCGGCTCGACTTGTCGCGAGCAGGCCGTAAAAACTACTAGTAAAGGGAGTACCAGCAGAAACGCATATTTCCGCGGTGCGGGTATCACAGTCATGAATTACTCCGTATGTAAGCTGGATTCTTTCTCGGGCGCCGGTTCGGGCCAGGAATTAATGATTGCTTTGACCATGGTAGCCAGAGGGATTGCAAAAAACACGCCCCAGATTCCCCAAATACCGCCAAACACGAGCACCGCCATAATAATCGCGACCGGGTGCAGGTTAACGGCCTCGGAGAAGAGCAGCGGCACCAGCACGTTGCCGTCCAGGCCCTGGATGATCAGGTACACGACAGTGAGGTAATAAAACTCGCTCTCAAATCCCCACTGAAAATAGCCCACTATCAGGACCGGAATGGTGACCATCGCGGCTCCAATATAGGGGATGATTACGGAGAGCCCCACCAGCAGCCCCAATAGTGCCGCGTAGCGCAAGCCCAACCAGGCAAAACAGAAATAGCTGACCGCCCCTACGATGATGATTTCCAGCGCCTTACCGCGGGCGTAATTGGAGAACTGGATGTTCATCTCGCCCCAGATTTGCCTCAGCAGCGGCCGCTCTGTCGGCAGGAACCGGGCCAGCCAGCTAATAATCTGCTGCCGATCCTTGAGAAAAAAGAACACCAGCAGTGGAATCAATACCATGTACATCAGCAGGTTGTAGAGATTGGGCAGTGAGGCCAGTGAAAACGCAACCAGCGACTGCCCCATACCCGCTATTTCTGCCTGCGCGGCCCCCACTAGTTGGTCCAGCTGGTCGCCGCTGAATAATTCCGGGTATTGCTTGGTCAACAGCACCAGCGCCTGCCTGCCCTGCTCCAGCATGCGTGGCATCTCACCGGCGAGACTGACCGTCTGCCGCCACACCAGGGGCATAAGGATCAGAACGATGCCAAAAAAGGCGCCAATGAAAACCAGATAAGCGATCATGACCCCCGCCCATGAGGGCAGGCCAAGCCGTTCGATGCGATTGGCCAGACCTTCCATCAGGTAGGCCAGTACGATAGACGCCAGCACCGGCGCCAGCACGTCGCCGATGGTCATTAACAGCACAACACCGAGGAACAGCATCACCAGAAGAAGGATTGACTCTTCCTCAAACAGGTAGCGCTTGTACCATTTTTCGAAAATTTCTAGCATAAATTTCCCATACGCCGGAAAGGGAGGCGCGGTGCTGTCATTGGCGCCTAACCGGCCGGGGCTCTGTCGCCCTCGCCATTCTGGCAAGTTTTCCCAAAGAGCGGAAGAACAAAGTCTGGAATCGGCCATACCCGGCCGGGCCATACCCGCCTGGGGCTATCGCGCGACGTGTGCACCTTAGCAGCTTGGCTGGACGATTGATGCAACCGTCCCTGAGTTCCTGTCCGATAAATTCGCTAGTATCCTGCCGATTTTTCCAGCAGGTAGGTGTAGACACCCGACTCCTCTGACGCGTTGAGCAGCGCGTGCCCTGACTGGCGGGAAAACACTTCAAAATCTCGCACCGAGCCCTGATCGGTGGCAACCACTTCCAGGCGTTGGCCCGGCTGCATGGCATTCAAGGCCCGTTTGGCCTGCAATAGCGGCATCGGGCATAACAACCCCCGCGCATCGAGTTTGACCACTTCCGCCTCTGCCATTACACCCTCACTCTGCATGGAACTTTGACTGCAACTGACCCTCTAATCCTGCTCAACCTCGACGAGGCTCGCATAGAGTATAATGCGGGTCAAACCACCTGACACGACTATGGTACCACCCGGTGATCAAACACAGCCCCGCTGTAGCTTTCCTGCGGAAGCGCCTGATCGCGCTGCCTTTGGCTTGTCTGGTGCACGCCGGGGCCTCTGCAGCTGTTACCGACGAGCTCAAGCTACCCAACCTCGGCGAGACCAGCACCAGCATGTTCTCCTCGGAATTCGAGCACCAGCTCGGCCGCGCCTGGTTGCGGATGTTTCGCAGCCAGGTGCCAACGCTCAACGACCCCCTGCTGTTCGACTATCTGGAAAACCTCATCTATGAGCTGGTAACCCACAGCCAGCTCGAGGACCGGCGCATTGAAATCGTGCTGGTGGACAACCCCACCATCAACGCCTTTGCCGTTCCCGGAGGCGTTATCGGCATCCACAACGGTCTGCTGCTCTACGCCCAGACGGAGGACGAACTGGCGACAGTACTTGCGCACGAGATCGCTCACCTGAGCCAACGCCACTTCTCGCGCGGCGTGGAATTCCAGAAAAATCAACAGCCGCTGAACCTCGCGGCCATGGTTGCCGGTCTGGTTCTCATGGCGACGGCCGGCGGAGAGGCCGGGATGGCGGCACTGCAGGCGGCCAGAGCAGCCGCTCAGGACTCCATGCTCAGCTACAGCCGCAGCAACGAACAGGAAGCCGATCGCATCGGCATGCAGACCATGGTCAGTGCCGGCATGGACCCCCACGCCGCTCCGATGATGTTCGAACGCATGATGCAGGCAACCCGTTACTCGGGCGGCAACCGCATGCCGGAATTCCTGCGCAGCCACCCCCTTTCCGAGAACCGGATATCCGACACCCGCAATCGCGCCTTAAAGTATCCGAAGAAAATCCGTCCCGTTAGTCTGCCCTATCAACTCATGCGGGCCAGGGTCATCAACCAGCTCGCGGACACACCGGAAGAGGCGGTGCAGAAATTTCGCGGCGAACTTGCGGGCAAGCCGCGCTCCAAGGAAGCGGCTCACTATGGGCTGGTACTTGCACTGACCGCCGCGGGCCGGCCCGATGAGGCCAGCCTGGAACTCGACACCATCTGGTCCGGCGAACGCAATCGAATTGAATACGTGATCGCCGATGCGGAGATAGACATCGCACGAAAGCACCCGGAACGGGCCGTCGTCAAACTGGCCAAGCAACTGAAACTGTCGCCGGACAACCACCCCCTGACCATGACCTACGCCCGCGCCCTGCTGGAAAATCAGCAATCCCACGTCGCCGAACAGGTGCTGGTGGAGCAGAGCCGCATTAAACCCAACGACCCGGGCCTGTGGTATCTGCTGGCGGAAGTCCAGGGACTCTCAGGGGACATTATTGGCTTGCACGAGTCCCGCGCTGAGTACTTTATCCTCAATGGCAATCTGGACCAGGCCGAGAAGCAATTGACCTATGCCCTTAAGCTGACCAGCAAGGACTATCTCACCTCGGCGAAGATCAATCAGCGTCTGCGGGATATTGGCGAGCTGCGCCAGCAAATGGAAGATATGTAGCCACCGGCCCTCAGGCGTTGCCGATCACCGTCTTGTGCATGCCCGCAGCAAAGTCCAGCATCCGACGCAGCGGAATCATCGCCTGCTCCCCCAGCTCCGGGTCGACAAAGACCTCATTATCGTCACGGTCAAACACGCCGGCCAGGGACTCCAGCTCATTCATCGCCATCCACGGGCAGTTGGCGCAACTACGGCATGTCGCACCCTCGCCAGCAGTCGGGGCAATAATGAACTCCTTGTCGGGCGCCTGCTGCTGCAATTTATAGAAAATACCCTGGTCGGTCGCGACAATAAACTGCCGCTGGGGCATCTCGGTCGCCGCCCGAATGATCTGCGTGGTAGAACCCACCCGGTCCGCCAGTTCCAGCACCGCGGCTGGTGATTCGGGATGTGCCAGCACCGCTGCGTCAGGGTAGACACGCTTCATATCTGCCAGGCCGCGGGCCTTGAACTCTTCGTGGACAATGCAGGCGCCGTCCCACATGAGCATGTCGGCACCGGTCTGTCGGCGCACATAGTCACCGAGGTGCCGGTCCGGTGCCCAGATAATTTTTTCACCCTCATCGGTGAGATGCTCCGCCACGTCGAGGGCAATGCTGGAGGTAACCACCCAGTCGGCTCGTGCCTTCACCGCTGCAGAGGTGTTGGCATACACCACAACCTTACGTTCCGGGTGGGCGTCGCAAAAAGCGGAGAACTCCTCTATGGGGCAGCCGAGATCAAGCGAACAGGTTGCCTCAAGGGTAGGCATCAGCACGCGCTTTTCCGGGGTGAGGATTTTCGCGGTCTCGCCCATGAATTTTACCCCGGCGACAACCAGCGTTTCAGCCGGGTGATCATGACCGAATCGCGCCATCTCCAGCGAGTCAGACACGCAGCCGCCAGTCTCTTCAGCCAGCGCCTGAATCGCAGGCGCAGTGTAGTAATGGGCCACAATGACCGCGTTTTCCGCCTTCAGCCGAGCACGTATTTGCTCTATCAGCGCGGCCTCCTGCTGCGGAGTAAGCTGCTGCTTTTCCGCGTGGTCAAGGTGGAACTGCACCTGCTGGCGAATAGTTTCGAGTTTGTCGGATGCGATGCTCATTGATGCGATTCACGGTACCTGTCAAAGTCTTGTAATAATCCTACCACAGTCCACCTCGCAGGAACCCGATTGGCGCCGCAGGTAGGGCGACCTATTGCCGGGGGACTGGCCGGGAAAATATTCGCGGCTGGCAACCTGGCGACCCGAGCGATCAGCTCGCGCTGGCACCGAGTGGGAAAAATAACAGGACAAGAGCTAGAAATTTACTTGCAAATTGCGCTCAACCCAATGATATTAAAGCAATAAGCTTGGCTACACGCGATAAGCCAAGGGCTAGTAGGGTTTCTCAAACCCCCACGGACGGGGTTTCGGTAAGGCAATGATGGCCGGCTGTTACACTTGCACAGGTATTATTGTGAACCAAAGAACCGTCGTCATCATATCTGGCACCGAAGCGGATCAGCAGCGACTGCAGCAGGTCCTGGACAGTGCCAACCCCCGCCGATTTACCCTTGTCGACGGCGCAAACTATGCACGCCCTACCGATGCGCTGAACTGCCCTGACGCAGATGCCATCATTCTGTCACACGCGCCGGAAACAGAGTATTTGCTGCGCCTGGCCGACAGAAATGAAATCGCAATACCCATCATCCTTCTGGTCGACAAAGTCAGTGACACGATGATCCAGCACTGGCGTGGGCTGGGCGCGCAGGACTATATGCTGCGCAGCGAACTCGATAACGCCATGGTTTGCCGCATCCTGGACTACAACTGCGAGCTCAAGAATACTCGGGAGATCATCAAAAAGCTCTCCAGTCACGACCCGCTGACCGGAGCGCTCAATCGCGCAGGGTTTCGCGCCCACCTCGAGCGCAGTATCGAGCGCTCGCAGCGCTACGGCTCCAATACCGCCGTGCTTTACATCAATATCGACCAGTTCACCCTCATCAATGATCACTGTGGCGAGAGCGCCGGCGACGAAATGATCCGCGGCATCGCTGATCGCCTGCTCAGCAAACTGCGCAGCACTGACAGCATCGCCCGACTGGGAGGTGATGAATTCGGCATCGTGCTGGAAGATATCGATGCTCGGGATGACGTAGAGGCTATCGCCAACAAAATGCTTGGCAGCCTGGCTGCACCGATGACCCTTGAGGGTCACCAGGTGTCGGTCAGTGCCAGTATTGGCAGCGCCTGCTACCCGGCTGATGCCGAGACATTTTCGCCACTGGTCGAATGTGCCCGCCACGCCATGAGAGAGGCGAAGGCCACCCAGGGAAGCCGCCTGGTCTGTTATAGCGCCAACATCGCCTTCAACCAAACTGGCAAAGCTACGCTGGCTGCTGAGTTGAGAAAAGCGCTGCGCAACAACCAGTTTGAGGTCTATTACCAACCGCGCGTGGAACTCGAGACGGGTAAAATGCGGGGACTGGAAGCACTGCTGCGCTGGAACCATCCGGAACGCGGATTGCTTTGCCCCAAGGACTTCATTGGCACCTGCGAAGACATGGGTCTCTTGAAAATTATCGGCTACCAGGTGATCAGCCAGGCCTGTGCTGCGCTGAAATGGCTGGATCAGAATGGCATGGACGACGTGGAAGTCGCTGTGAATCTCTCTTTCTCGCAAATCGAGGAAGACAGCTTTGTCGACATCGTCAAAGGAATTATCGAGCGCAACGATATAGATGCGAGCCGACTTGAATTCGAATTGACAGAAGGCAGAGTGCTACAGCGTGCCGACCAGATCAGGGCGCGGATGGAAGCGCTCTGCGACGCCGGCATTTCCTTCTCTCTGGACGATTTTGGAACCGGCTTTTCCCAGTTGTCACACATTACCGACCTGCCCATATCGGTGCTCAAGATTGATGCCAGCTTCCTCCGCGAGGTGCCCCAAAACCTGCAACAGGAAACCGTGTGCGCAATGATTATCGAGATGGCTAAGCGCCTGGACATGCTAGTCGTTGCCGAAGGCGCCGAGACCCACGAGCAGGTGGAGTTCCTGCGGCACCACAAGTGCTCACAAGTACAGGGGTTTTACTTCAGCCCGGCAATTCCCCTGGAACGCGTGCCCCGGTTCGTTCAGCAACAGCGATGGCAGCGCCAGGCCAAGTTGATCCGTTGAACCCTCTCGTCAGCGGGCAAATGGCAGCCGTGCACTGTGAAATAAGTGGGAGCAAGATCACTCTACGGGAAGTCTCTAGGTGACAGCGCCCCGGCAGTGGCCTAGAATCGCCCACTTCTTCACCAGTTCAACACATCATGCCGGCCATTGATCCGTCCAGCAAATCCGCCAAGGTACTCGTCAGCGACGACGATCAGAACGTACGGCTGTTGACTCGACAATGCCTGGAAGCGGAAGACATAACGGTGGTAGAAGCCGCAGACGGCCTCGAAACCCTCGAAGTATTCCAGCGAGAACGACCGGATCTGGTGTTTCTGGACGTGGAAATGCCAGGCATGAGTGGACTTGAAGTCTGCCGCCGAATCAGGGAAATGCCGCAGGGCGAGTCAACCCCGATTATGATCGTGACAGGCTCTGACGACCGCAAATCAATTGATCAGGGCTTTGACGCAGGCGCGACCCAGTACAAAACCAAACCCGTCAACTGGTCCCTCCTGGGGCGGGACGTGCAGTACATGCTCAGGGCGAGCAACGCCTTCAATGCCCTGAAGCGTCAGGAAGATCGGCTTCGCTACCTCGCCTACTACGACCCCTTGACCAAGCTGCCCAACCGTCGCAGCTTTAATGAGCAGCTGACCCGCATCCTCAAGCGTGCGCGGCGCCACAATACCAATGCCGCACTGATGTTCATCGACCTTGATCACTTCAAGCGCATCAATGATTCCATTGGTCATGGCCGCGGCGACCGACTTCTGGTCGAGATTGCCAAGCGCCTGACTATGGAGTTGCGCGAGGACGATGCCGTCAATTATCTCAGCGAGGAGAGCACTGAGAGCACTCAGGACCCGGACATCAGCCCCGAAATTGCGCGACTAGGTGGCGATGAATTTACCGTGGTCTTGTCGGATGTGACCAATACGGCTCATGTTGAGAGCGTCGCCAGACGCATCCTGGATTCGCTGTCACAACCTATTCCATTGCAGTCGCACAACCCTGTGGTAACCCCGAGTATCGGCATTGCCGTATACCCCCATGACGGCACAGACCAGGACGCACTGATCCGTAATGCGGACACCGCCATGTATGTCGCCAAGGCCGAGGGCCGGGCCTGCTACCGGTTCTATGACGAAGACATGAACGCCGAGGCGGTTGAGCAGCTCAAAATGGAAGAAGAACTGCGGGAGGCGATGGTCAACAACGAGTTGGAGCTTCGCTACCAGCCACAAATAGAGACGGCAACCGGCGCCATCGTCAGCATGGAGGCGTTGGTGCGCTGGAAGCACCCCGTACGGGGTATGGTGGCTCCCTCGGAGTTCATCCCGGTAGCGGAGCGGACCGGCCAGATCATAGAGCTGGGCGAGTGGGTGATGGCGGAGGTCGCGCGCAATTGTCACTACTGGGACCAACTGGGTCTGCCCCGGTTCCGCGTATGCATCAACATCTCGCCGCTGCAGTTCAACCAGACCAACATGGCACAGCAGGTCCGCGATTTTCTGCAGCGCTCAGGCTTGCCGCCCGAGCGACTGGAACTGGAACTGACAGAAAGTGCGATCATGAACGATGCGGAGACTAATATCGCCAAACTGAGAGAGCTCAAGGCCATGGGCCTGGACCTGGCAGTCGATGATTTTGGTACCGGCTACTCCTCACTGAGCTACCTGAAGCGCTTCCCCATCGACACCTTGAAGATTGACCAGAGCTTTGTCGCAGATCTCGGTAGCCCGGACGGCCCCGCGATTATTGACGCCATCCTCGCACTGGCGAAAACTCTCAACCTACGCGTGATCGCCGAGGGCATCGAAACCGAGCAACAACTGGCCTACCTGGTAGAGAAGCAGTGTGATTTACTGCAGGGCTTCTACTTTGCACGGCCGATTTACCCTGAGGATGTGGCATCCATACTGCGCCAGAATTTCTCCCCCTACCTGCGGGAAGCCCGCGCAAGCTAGGCGCATACCTGTGCGACGCCTACTGACCAGACTACTGACTCCGCTTCTTGCGGTCTCACTGCCACTCTCTGCGACAGCGCAGAGCGAAGACACATTGCGCGTTATGCTCCAGGGCGAGTCGGCCGAATCGCTGGCAGCGCTTGTGATACGCAGTGGCGGTGAGGTGACCCATCATCTGCCGATCGTCAATGCAGTGGGCGCACTGCTGACACGGGAACAGCTGGATGCAGCCCTTGCCTCCCCGCTCATACATCGACACATTGACGACCTCTCAGTGACCGAGAACCCGGAGGATGACGCCCTCAACTCTACTGGCCGGTGTGCCGGACGCGGCGCACTGGACCTGCAGCGCAGCGATAACACAGCGACCTGGCGGCTTTACAACAAACGCGAAGCTCCCCTGCCGCTGCTCGGCCTGAATCTGCAATGGCCGGCAGCATTGGGCCAGGCCAGCCTGGCTGCAATCGATGGTCAGACCATCACCCGCGATTATGTTGTAGCCGACAAGCCGGGCAGACTGGAGATCGTCTTTCCCCCAGCCAAAGCGCCGCCCGTAGGCCAACCATCAGCACTGACTCTGCGGTTTGCGGACTCATCCGACCGCCCGACTGTAAGCAGTATCAAGCAGCGGGAATTCAGTTTTACCGCCGAATTCAACGCCGACTGCAGCGACCAATTGATCCCGGGCTACGACGACAACTTCAGTGACAGCTACTACACCGGTGTAACCGATGCTGAGGAGCTACATACTCATGGCGTCACCGGCAGGGGCGTCACAGTGGCCGTGCTGGACTCGGGTCTGTGGGAACACGACACTCTGGCCAGGAACACCCGGGGTGAAAATCGAATAGTGGCTCGATACGATGCCATTGCCGGCAAAGAAGGCGCTACGGTCTTTGATGAGAGCGGCCACGGCACCCATTTGACAAGCGCCCTGGCCAGCAGCGACCCAATTGTCAGAGACGGCCTGCCGAGCGGCGCCTACAAAGGCATCGCGCCCGACGCAAACCTTGTGGCCATCAAGGCCTTCGACCAAAAGGGCCGCGGCGATTTCCTCGATATTATTCGAGGCATTCAATGGCTCATTGATAACCGGCAGGCTTACAACATCAAAGTACTTAACCTGTCCTTCGCGGCCCCCCCGCGCTGGCCTTACTGGCTGGACCCAATCAACCAGGCCCTGATGCGCGCCTGGGCGAGTGGCATAACCGTGGTGGCAGCGGCCGGCAACGAGGGGCCGGCGCCCATGACCGTGGGCTCTCCGGGCAATCTTCCTTACATTATCACCGTGGGAGCAGTCACCGATTCCTGGACCCCCGGTTCCCGCGATGACGATTATGTCCCCGACTTCTCCTCCCGCGGCCCGACCCCCAGCGCACACATAAAGCCCGACGTGGTGGCCCCGGGCGGCCACATCATCGGCATCACTCGCCCCGGCTCTGGCCTGACCTTAGAGCACCCCGAGTATTTGTTGACCGACCAGCACCTGGTCATGACAGGCACTTCCCAGGCAAGCGCCATTGTTTCCGGCGTCATAGCCCTGCTGCTCCAACTGCAACCCGACCTGACACCTGATGACGTGAAATGCACACTGATCACCAGCGCAGAGCTCGCGATCAACGAGGACGGCCTGTTGGCCTATACCCCTTTTCAGCAAGGTAACGGCTACGTTAGCGCCAAACGGGCTGTGACACTGGGACAAAGAGGCTGCGGCAACACCGACCTGAACATCGAACAGGACATCTCAGGCGCCCAGCACTTCGAAGGGCCCGCCATCGTTGAAAGCGATGGCACAGTAAGTCTGCCGGGACTCAATAGAATGGTGTCGCCCGAACCTTCAGCAAAAGGTTACAGCGAAAGTCGCCGGTGGGGTGCAAAAGCGCACATCGAGCGGAAAGCAACACAAACTCGTCATAATGTGGGCGACAACACAATATTCCGGTGGGAAGAACGCTACCTGGAGGAAAGAGCCCTGATCGAGCGGCTCGCAAACCCCTCCCCAGAATAGTCACCGCTTACCCATATTGGTCACATAGTGACAGAATGGCTCAATCGTGAGCAAATCCTAGCTAATCCTCATTGATTTCAACACGTTAACCGGGCCATCCAGCGCCTGAAATCTGCCCCCGAATCACTTCCCTATAAAGGCTGACCCAAAGTGGGTATGCCCGCCACTTTCAGTACGCGCGCGATGTCCGTATAACGAATGTCAAGCAATCAATGAAGAAATTGCTATTTTTACCTAAACACACGGACAGATTTAGGAACCCCGTCACAGTTCATGGATGAGTTGTGCAACATCAACTCAAAGTTTAGAAGGCAGACAACATGAGCACTATCAAGAATATTGGGGCAATTTTTTTCTCAGCAACTCTTTCCGCGACCGCTATCGCAGAAGCCACCACCGACCTTGCTGCGTCAAACGGCTCCACAAACTTCCGCTCTGTTGGCCAAGCACTCGCTAGTACCACCGAATACAACACCCCCGCCGCGAGCGGGTTCAAGTGGGGTAAAACTACCCACGTCGCTCAGAAAGCCGATAACTCCTGGGCAGTGAATACGAAAACACAAAATACTGCATTCAAATGGAACGCGGCCCCACAAGCAGCTGACACTGGGGCTGCCCAGTTAGCAAGCACTACTACAAATAGCTATCAGTGGGGCACCATGAGCTATGCGGATCAGGCTGGTTTCCGCTGGACCAATAAAAACTTCGCTGAGCAGGCCGGTTTCCGTTGGACCAACAAAAACTTTGCTGAGCAGGCCGGCGCTTCCGCTGGACCAACAAAAACTTCGCCGAGCAGGCCGGTTTCCGCTGGACCAACAAAAACTTCGCCGAGCAGGCCGGCTTCCGCTGGACCAACAAGAATTTCGCCGAGCAGGCCGGCTTCCGCTGGACCAACAAAAACTTCGCCGAGCAGGCCGGCTTCCGCTGGACCAACAAAAACTTCGCTGAGCAGGCCGGCTTCCGCTGGACCAACAAAAACTTCGCCGAGCAGGCCGGTTTCCGCTGGACCAGCAAGAGCTTCGCTGAGCAAGCCGGTTTCCGCTGGACCACGAGCTCCGCTGCGCAAACCGGTGTGCGAGAACAAGTCCGCAGCTTCCACGTATTTATAACGCTACGGTTAGTCGGCCGATCTCCCCAATACTCACTTTGAGTTACTACCGGGCCACCACATTCATTGTTATCTGCCTTTCAATGGTTTGTTGGCTCGGTATTTTAGCTTCCAATCAGAATCGCAAACCTAGAGTCTAAGTTGGAAATCGCCTGGCACGATGAATTAGTATCGAGCTATAGACATGTCTCACAGGTTCTCAAAGAGTGGTCGGCCTAAAATACCTCCTCATAGCTATGCTAATAGCTACAAGCTCCTTCAGCTATTCAATGAGCCCAAGAGACTATACTTTTCAACCCTCATCCTTTCAGCAGAGACCTCTCTGCCCAATCAGTCCATACAATTTTTCAAGACTCCAAAGGAATCATCTGGTTTCTCACAACGGATGGTTGAACCGATATGACGGATACGAAGTAGAAGGTACGGTAAGGCGAGGCGGCTTCTGGCGAGGGCACACTGAGCCACCAATACACCACTGGAATCGCAGAAGACAAAAGAGGTAACCTGTGGATTGCGACCAAAGGATGGCCTTAACAAACTTCGACCCCAACATCAGGACATTACATCGCTTAAGCACAACCCACGGTCACCTCTTCACTCCACTCTACAACTCAATTTTCTCGATCTATCAAACTTCCGACGGGACAATCTGGATCGGTTATGAGGACGGAAAGGGCTTCAGCAATTTCAATCCTCTTACCAAGACTTCACACACTACCCATCAAATTTAAAAATCGACGCACAAAGTTTGTTTCTTTCGCCGAGTCGCCAGATGGAGTCATCTGGGCTGCTGTACAAAACCGGGGCCTTGTAAAAATTGATCCGAGCACCCAACGTTGTCTCGGACTTTGAAATCCGAGCTGACGCCAAGTTCTGACCCCTGCGCAGTATCCCAAACACATGATGAGAGATAGCAACGACAATCTTTGGATCTCAACATCCGACCAAGGCTTATTCCGTTATGATCCGGAAGCTGGCCGTTCACCCAGATACACCGAACCTCCCTCGCGGCCGAGCCATAGCTGGCGAAGAAGTTGATATGGCGACCGAAGACGAGGCTGGCAACATATGGGTGGCCACACTCAAGGGAATAAATGTCCTGGACCCGAAAGACAGATAGTAATAACTTTAATAGACAGAGAAAATTCACAGCTACAAGACAATCAGATACAGAGTATTTTCCAGAGTCGCTCTGGCATCATGTGGATAGGAACATTCGGCGGCCTAGCGTACGGGACAAAATCCAAGTTCGAAAGAGTTGATACCGATTCCGGACTAGCAAGTAACTCCGTAAATGCATTTACTCAAACTAAAGATGGCGACATATGGGTTGGAACGAACCACGGTCTTAGTCGCTTCTCACAAGCAACCACAAAACCCCAATCCTGAATAGCGGCCGAGTTAAGCAAAACTATTTGCAACGTTGACTGTCATGAGTCTTTTGGGTGAAGAAGACTATTTATGGATCGGAACTCTGACATCTGGGCTTCACAGACTCAATATCGCAACCGGTGAAGTCAAGGTATTTCGAAAGAGAGTCACGAAAAGGGAAGTATCGGTGCCAATGGAGTAACATCAATTTTGAGAACATCAGATGGGACACTCCTCGTTAGGGACCTATGGTGGTGGACTAAACGTATTGGATGAACACTCCGGACTGTTTGATACAATACCTCAATAAACAATCAAATCAGATAAATCAATAAGCAGTAACAATGTAGTTGCATTGCTACAGGACTCCCAAGGAGACATTTGGGTTGGGACCGATAACGGACTCAATCTTTTCGGCAAGAACCGGAATTTTTTAGGTTCTCAGCTAGACAGAGCTGACCCACTAAGCATTTCAAGCAATATGGCATGGTCTATGCACGAGGATCTAAATGGCACTTTTGGATAGGAACACAGAGTGGAGGACTCAATAGCTGGGCAAAGTCTGGAAGAACAAACGCCTTAATGCGTTTAAAAAATACTCACAAGTAACCAACAGCCTCCCAAGTGCGAACATATATGGGATCTCAAGTGATAACGCTGGCTCTATTTGGTTATCTCACAATGGCGGGGTTATCGAAATTCTATCCCAAACTTCTAACACTCGAAAATTTCGATACAAGCGACGGATTGCAGGGCTTGGACTTCAATCATGCTGCAGTATTCCGTGACAAGACCGGTCGCATATATTTTCGGGGGAGGAAAAGGATTCAATATTATCGACCCAGAATCGAACCCCAGAAACGAGTATGTCCCTCCGCTAATCATCACCGAATTTCGTATCCTGAACAAAGCAATGTTTTTCGACAGGCCTGCAGAGAACCTAGAAAAAATAACTCTTCAGCACAGCTTCCAATACGCAACTTTACATTCGCTGCGCTGGACTTCACAAATCCAATCTCTAATATGTATCGATACAAGCTGGAGGGCTGGAACAACGATTGGGTCGAAAACGGCACCAACCGCACCGCAACATTCAACAGCCTCCCTGCCGGGAACTACGTGCTCAGAGTTCAGGGCGCAAACTCAGATGGGCTATGGAATCGCAAAGGAATTAGCCTGCCTGTACAAGTAAGTGCAGCTCCATGGGTGAGCTGGTGGGCCTACACCCTATATTCAATTCTCGCCGTCTTTCTATTTGCTGCGATAATCGCGAGATTGAATCGCGAGGTCTCGAATCGCCGCCGAGCGACAACACGAATTGAATTAATGGTTCAAGAAAGAACTGTGGACCTGCAGAAAGCACGCAATGCGGCTGAGGAGGCTAATAAGGCAAAATCCGATTTTCTGGCAACTATGAGCCATGAAATAAGGACGCCAATGCATGGAATGATCGGCATGACCGAGCTACTTCTACACACTAATCTATCTGAGCAACAGAAGCGGTTTGCAGCGGCAGCGCACAACAGTGGTTCTGCTCTTTTAACTTTGATGAATGACATCTTGGATTTCTCAAAAATTGAAGCCTCCAGAATTGAACTGGAGCAAGTTGAATTCGACCTTGTAGATCTTGTGGATCAAGTTTGCTATTTCCAGGCCGAACCTGCACAACGTCGAAATCTGGACCTGAATAGCATCGTTGATGAAAGTATTCCGAAGACGTGATTGGTGATCCGACCAAAATTAGGCAAGTAATAACAAATCTACTGAGCAATGCCATAAAGTTCACGCACGAGGGCAGAGTCGACATCAGACTGACAGCGGAACAGAGCACTACAATAAAAGCCCATAAATGTTCTAATTTCAGTAACTGATACTGGTATAGGAATGAACACAGAACACAGCGCCGTGTGTTTGACGCCTTCACCCAAGCAGACGCCAGTACGACCGACAATACGGAGGAACTGGCCTGGGCCTAGCAATCCAGACGATTCATCGAGATTATGGGCGGCCAGTTATCAGTACAGTCAGAAAAAGGATCTGGCACTACTTTCACCGCGGAGATTCCACTCGCCCCTGTGCACCATGCTAGATACTACAGTGATTTTGCGGACTACAACGCCCATTTCATCTGCGACGAACCCTCCACAATTGCAATGCTATCTTCACATCTCTTGCGACTGGGACTCAATACAGAGTCCTACATCAAAAGGAACTCAGCTTCCAAATCAGCACCAGAGTCCACAATTTACTTCGTTGACAATGTCATATTAGACAAACATCCTGAAGTCATCCGATTTCTCAATTCGCGAATCGGGATGAAGGGCATTCTCCTGACACCATTGACGACTCTTGACGCTCGCACGCCCTGAAAGGATGGCTGAGCCTCTCAAAGCCCGTAACCTCATCTAACCTTCGCGAGGCCCTGGAAAAAATAACTTCCGATGACAAGACGACCCCGACTCATTCGGAGCATGTTTTAGATATGAACGACAAAGCAGCGACAATTCTCGTTGCAGAAGACTTAGTGACCAACCAGAAAATAATCTACGAGATACTCCAAATGCTACTCTGCGATGTGGATATAGTATCGAACGGCCAGGAAGCATTCGAGAGATTCTCCTCAAGGCGATACGACTTGATATTTATGGACTGCCAAATGCCCGTACTTGATGGCTATACCGCAACAATAAAGATTAGAGAGCACGAGAAACGTCAGAGAGCTCAGTCCTGTGCCTATAACAGCGCTTACTGCAGGAACTACACTCGAGGATCACAATCGCTGCATTGCGGCTGGAATGACAGGCCATTTGACCAAACCTTTTACCATATCTGACATAGCAAGGTGCCTGGAAGAATCATTGAACATCAGCGACCCGGCGCGTAGAAAGCACCCAACCGAATCAAGCCCAAAGAGAGTTCAAGTGAGGAATCAACTAACCAAATACGAAAGCGTAGAAGTAATAACATAAAGGCGGTCGACAATATCGAGGAGGTGGAGAGACAAACAGGAAAAACCATACTCCCAGATATTTTTAGCGGTTTCGTTTCCCAGATGGAAGAAAAGCTGGAAGGAGACTTGACCATCAAATTGATGCCGGCGAACTAATGTTAGCTGGAAAAAGCGCCCATGCAATAAAGTCCATGAGCGCGAACATCGGTGCAGCTCGTGTAAGGGCCATTAGTTCGAAATAGAAACTATGTGTAAGAAATGAGGAAGATCAGGAACTATGCGAACTACTAGAGGAATTGAGAGTTGCCTATGCGCAATTTGTCGCTGCGTTTAGTGACTATCGCGCTGAAAAACCTAATGTTTCTCATAGCTAAAAAAACATGAAACCAATGCCGAAGAACTACTCTAGCGAAAGGCAGTGACGTTGCACTGCTTCAGCCCTGCATCCGATTTGCGAACGCAATTTTACCTCTGCCTATTGTCACCACCATACTCTCTTACTGCCCCTGCAACTATGTGCTGAAGAGGCTCCAATAAATTAATAAGCTCTTCCATTAGCCAAGAGATATATAACCAACCTATACTCAAAATCCATTCAAGCAAAAATGGTGTTTTCTGGTTTGCCAGACAAGAGGGTGTAAGTAGTTTTAACGGTGCCTACCTCAAAACATACCCACGAGGAGGCAATAGCGCAGCCTCGATGCCAAGCACAAAAATATCAAAACTATTGGAAGGCCATGCCGGGGAGATAATAATCGCCACCGAGGATAAGGTCTCCTAGTATTAGACAGGCTACTCGACCGTTTTGTCCCGTTCGGTTGGTTCAACACCCAACATGAAACAAGGCAAGACGTCTCCACGGCACTGTATTCTGTAAAAGGAACGCTATGGGCCGGACATAAATCGGGAGGTATATCGCGATTTGATCCGACTATTGGAAAAACTGATTCATTAGACTTAGATCCGATGGAAGAGTAGCTGATCTGCATGAAAGTCAGTTCGGGACTCTATATACTGCTAGCGCTGATGGCTTGATTTACCGTTTCAATCCCCGCACTGAAACTTTCCATTTATTACCCACCACTCGAGCTTGCAGAACGCTTTTAGCCAACTCGAAGAAATCTCTACTATCGATGATCGAGTGATGTGGATAGGTACAAGGGAGAAAGGACTCTACGAGTTCGACACAATAGAAAACACATGTACCCCGAAGCGTTGGTCGGCACGACAGGCAGTGGTCCCGAGGGCTTTTATGTCAACGACATATTCCAAGATCCGGAAACACAAAAGACCTGGGTCTCTACGGATCAGGGACTGTATATCATTGATCGATTTCGCCAAGCTCAACATATTCATACGGAAACTCAGATTTTATCTCAAATGAAATTGGCGAGGTGTCTAAAGGAGAGAACGGCCTTTTTTGGATATCAACCTACAGCGGACTATACATAGCGCTAAGCAATCCATTCGAACTATTCGGGTCGCGCACAAACCCCGGATTACGAGGTGTAATAGACATTGAAAGCGACCACAATGAGGGGTTATGGATAGTTACCTACGAAGGGATCTTCCACAAGAAGAACGATAGCAACGACTTCATTCCGCTAGAAAGTATATTTCCCGAAGCGGGCATAACCAACAAGCGAATAATGACCTTTGCGGGTTACGAAGACGGCGTTTGGATAGGGTATCGAGCAACCGGGGTGGAGCATTATTCCAAGAAATTTCGGAAGCTTTCAGAATATCGCTCCGATTCAAAAGACTATATTGCATCAAACTCAGTTAGCGAGATGTTGGTGCTTAATACTGGTGATGTTCTAGTAGGGACATATGGAGGCGGTCTAAGTCTAATAGAGACCGATGGTAGCGTTACGAGCGTCCCGCAAACCAAATACACCAATTCTGCGGCAGATCAGTTTATTGTTATGTTGCATCAAACCAAGGATAACAAGATCTGGGTGGGGACGGAGGGGGGGCTTTACGACTATGACTTGTCGACGAACCGATTGAAGCCATATTCGTTCGGAAGTGACCTAACTCGCTTGTCGTCTACACCGACTATATGGACTATGGCTGAGTCAGCAACGGGCGCCGTATGGTTCGGCACCCAACATCACGGACTTCTTACTTTACAGGAAGGAAATGGCGGAGTTCAAACAGAATTGACCCTTTCGTCCTTTAATATTTTCCCCAAGCCTAACAGCTTAATCATATATGCTATCGAGATGGACGGAAGAGGATCGGTATGGTCTTCTACGAATCATGGACTAGTACGCACTGATCCAACCTCTGGAGTGTCAAAAATATTTCTCAAAAATCACGGTCTTCAAGAGACTGACTTTGAAAAGGGCGCATCCCACAAGGACGATCAGGGTCGACTCTACTTTGGCGGCAGCAATGGCTACAACCGCTTTGACCCGTCGGATGTCAGGCAAAACCTCAATCCTTCCGACGTCATAATTGCCGACATAAACATAGCCGGCGAGAGACCGGTCGCACCCATGATGATTCCTGAGCTTGAGGAAATCGAGCTAACCCATGAAGACTACACGGTTACATTTACCTTCAGTGTTCTCGACTTCCTGGACGTGGACAACAATCAGTATCGCTACAAGCTGGTAAATTTTGACCCCGAGTGGGTTGAGAACGGCACCAAGAATGACGCCACCTATACGAACCTGCCGGCTGGTTTGTATACGCTGCTTGTGCAGGGTGCAAACTCTGAGGGTATTTGGAATCGCGACGGAGTCAGCCTTGACATCAGGGTGCTACCCTCCAAGTACAACACCTGGTGGGCGTATTGTTGCTATGCCTTGCTGGCACTGGTACTGCTGGCGTTGTCGATAAAATACTATAGGAATTCTGTGCGCAAACAGGAGGCCGAATTTGCAGCCGAGGTGGCAAACAACGCCACGGAGAAAGCCGTCGACGATTTGCATGACCAGCTGGATTATCAGGACGAGTTGGTGAAAGCGGTTTACCAGCACAACGTGAATACTCTGGATCTTGTGCGGGATTGCATCAATCGGGAAAGCCACGGCCGACCTGAATTCACCACACGCAAGGCCACGGTCAACGACATGAACCGTGTTGCAGCGCTAACGGTATTGGAAGATTGCCTGTTCTATCAGAACGAAACCTTACTGGCAGACTTGCACAAGTATACTGAGTTGCTGCTGGTAAAGCTGATCGATGAAAGTGTTATCCCGGCGGAGAGAGTCATCACGATCAACGCGGTCTCTCAACGCAAGTTGCCCGTTGCGGTGGCCTCGCCTTTGGCGCTTGTTCTATATGAGTTATTGGAGAATGCCCTGACACACGCGTTCAGTGTAGACTCACCGGTCAATTATCTGGAGATAGAAATGGATTGGCCGGAGCGCAACGGCAAACCGGGGGATGACATGGTGCTGGTGGTCCGGGACAGTGGTGTCGGGTTGCCGGAAGGATTCTCGCCCGAGATGGCCGGCAGTTCCGGTCTCGCCATTGTTGCGCTGCTCGCCACGGAGCTCTCGGCGGAGTTGGAATTTTCTAAAGGTCAGGGTACGTCTGTTTCACTGACGATGCCCGATCCATTGAGGATGTTGTGAATACGCCCGACAACCTCGAGCTCAGGCGGCATATTTTTGGTTATCCCTGCCATCTGGTTATTGGCAATGAGGACCGCAACGCAGAGCAAATGCTGGAGATCGCCACCGATGAATTGGCCAGGCTGGAATCGCGATTCAGCTCCTTCGAGCCCGAAAGCCTGATCGGGGCCATCAACCGACAAGCCGGTGACGGCAGCTTTATTCCCTTGGATGATGAGGCACGCAGTCTCTTCACCTACGTCACCACGCTCTGGGAGAGCACAGAGCACCGCTTCGACCCCACTGTCAGTCTGCTGCAAGAGTGCTACGAGGACGAACGTACGGCAGGTAAAACAGCGGCCTGCGTGAGGTCTCGATTAGCCCGAGTTGGCTGGAACATGGTGGAAGTGTCACCCCGTGGCGCAAGGCTGAAGATGGCGGGCATGTTTATTGATCTCAACGGCAGTGTCAGACCCTATGCTGTAGACCGGGTGCGCAAGTTGCTGGAACGGGCCGGTGTAGGCAGCGCGCTCATCGACCTTGACCGTGATATCGCCACCATAGGCAAACAGAGCGACGGCGCCAACTGGATGTACGGGATGCGTTATCCCAGGGGCAGCCGGGCAGCCATAGCCCGGGGCAAGTTGAATGACGGCTCCATTGCCATTCGGGGCGATTTCGAGCGTTGCCTGGTCTACAACGAGGATCGCTATGGTCGCGCACTTGACCCCGCCAGCGGGCAGCCCATTCCCGGACTGCTAAGCGTCGCGGTAACCGCGCAGACCTGCGTGGAGGCCTGCAGTGCTGCTACGGTAGCCAGAATGAAGAATGAGACAGATGCACTGTCCTGGCTGGCGCAACTGGACCGGCCCTGGCTGGCGATTGATCGCCAGCTGCGCTGCCACGGACCACTGACGCCCAACCCTGGCAGGTAACGCCCTGGGGGGACGCTGGTGACTCTAGCGGCCCTTGAAGCGGGCCTCGCGTTTCTCCTGAGAGGCGGCAAAACCCTCCTGTAAGTCTTCCGACGCGCTGCACTGCTCAGCCAATGCGCTAGCCGCCTCCTCATCAACCCTGCCCTCGGCTGCCTGCTGGAGAATCTGCTTCATGGCACGCACAGCCAGCGGCGCCAGCCCGGCAATGCGCCCGGCCATTATGGCGGTCTCCGACTCCAACTGGGCCGGCAGCACGAGGCGATCGACAAAGCCGGTCTCCAGCATACTCTCTGCATCGAATTCCTCCGCCGCAACCAGAATACGCTTGGCCATATTCACCCCCAGTCGCTGCACAAAGCGGTTAATGCCACTGAGGGGGTAGCATAAGCCGATAGCCGCAGCGGGCACCCGCATCCGAGTGCCCTCAACGCCTATCCTGAAATCACAGCTCAGGGCCAGCTCAACGCCGCCGCCAAACACATTGCCATTGAGCGCACAGATGGTCGGTACAGCGAGGTGCGCGAGTCGATCGGTGGTGGCCTGAAAGGTATCTCCACTGATCTCGCCCGAGTTCAGTTCCTGCAGGGATGCGCCGGCGCAGAAGGTCTTGTCGCCCGCGCCAGTCACCACCAGGACTCGCACCAGCGGGTCGCTGGCCACATCATCCAGGTAATGCGTCAGCAGTTGTAACTCCGCCTTCCCCAGGGAATTGTGTCGCTCCGAGTTGTTGAGCGTGAGTGTGGCAATGTGCCCGGTGCGGTTGTACAGGACGGTTTCTGTCATGGTGTGGTTACCTGAAATAACTGATCAACGACGCGCCTTACCGCAGGCCCTGTGGCTGGACAGCTCGGTTGCAGCAGCGCATACTGCGGCCGAGTTCCACGGGCGGGCTGGCATATGACTTCACGCTGCAGCTGGTGCGGAAGCGATCCTCTGTACGTATCATATCATGATGAAGAATGGGGCGTGCCCGTCCGGGACGACCCGACGCTGTTTGAATTCTTGGTCCTTGAGGGCGCACAGGCGGGTCTTTCGTGGATTACTGTGCTGCGCAAAAGAGAGGGCTATCGCCGCCTGTTCGACGGCTTCGATGTCGAGAAGGTGGCGCGCTATACCGATACCCGTTTAAACAAACTGCTGACTGACCCGGCTATCATCCGCAATCGCCTGAAAGTGTTCGGCACACGCACCAATGCCCGGGCTTTTCTGGAGGTGCAGGCGTCTTGCGGCTCCTTTGCAGACTACATCTGGGGCTTCGTCGATGGTGAACCGCTGCAAAACGAATGGCGTACGATGAACGAAGTACCGGCCACCACGCCGTTATCGGACCGCATCAGCAAAGATATGAAGAAACGCGGTTTCACGTTTGTTGGTTCGACTATCATCTATGCCCACATGCAGGCGACTGGTATGGTTAATGATCACACCAGCGACTGTTTTCGTCACCGTGAGTGCGCGGCGCTCGCCTGATCCACTTCAATCCCTGAGCTGAGAATACAGGGGCCAACGCGAGACACCCCGCTTGTCAGACAGCAACGACTCAAGCACCGATACGGGCGCCCCCAGTACCCGCACTTCCAGCAGGCATGTCTGGCAGCTCGCCTGGCCATCTATTTTGTCCTATCTGCTGTTCACCACCGTCGGCTTTCTTCATATCAAGATTGTCGCGGGCCTGGGCACCAGCGCGGTCGCTGCCGTCACCACCGGTCACCGGGTCTTCTTCCTGATTCAGGCGGTGTTGATGGGTGTCTCCATCGCCGCCACAGCGCTGATCGCACGCAGCTGGGGCGCCCAAAACGTCGATCAGGCTGAGCGGGTTGCCTGGACGTCGCTGCTGGTCTCACTGGCCCTGGCCACAGTACTGAGTTTGCCGGCCCTGTTCATACCCGAATCCATCGCCGGCCTGTTCGGACTGGACCCCCAGACCACGGCAACCGCGGGGAGCTTTATCTTCTGGCTGGGTGTATTCAGCCTGTTCGCTGCCACCAACATCATATTGTCGACTGCCTTGCGCGCCACGGGCGATGTGATTACACCCCTGTGGTTTTTGTTTTTCAGCTCCATGCTCAACGTGTGCTTTGCCTATGCCCTGGCGTTCGGCATCGGGCGTCTGCCCGCCATGGGCGTCGCCGGCGTCGGCCTCGGCGGGGGTTTTGCCGGTGCGGTCATTACCTCTCTGTTTGTGGCACTGTGGTGGCGCGGCCGTTTCAATCTCAAGCCCCTCAAGCGCGCCGAGCTGGACTGGCCCACCGTGCGCCAACTGGCCAGTATCGGTGCGCCGTCCGTGCTGGAACAGGGCATCGTGCAGCTGGCCTTTCTGATGTTCTTCTCCATTGTCGCCCGCTACGGTACCAGCGCCTATGCAGCCTACGGGATCGGCATCAGCCTGGTGTCGTTTTCCATTGTCGTCGGCTTCGGTTTCGGTATCGCCACCGCAACCCTGGTTGGGCAGCAACTGGGGGCGGGACGTCCCGAGCAGGCGGTCGCCGCAGGCTGGCGTTCGATGCGCATGGCGGTTGTCGCCATGAGCATTCTGTCGCTGGCGCTGGTCTGGTTTGCCCGGGATCTGGCCAGGTTCATGATTGATGATCCAGAGGTCGTCGAGCTCACGGTGATCTTTATCTACATGATTGCCGCCTCACAACCGATGATGGCCTGCGAATTTACCCTGGGGGGTGCACTGCGCGGTGCCGGTGATACGCGCTTTCCGCTGCGCGCCACTTTCTGCGGAATCGTTCTGGGGCGCCTGGTGCCCGCCTGGATCGCCGCCAGCCTCGGCCTGTCGGTGTACTGGATTTTTGGCGCGATGATGTTCGACTACCTGATCAAGGGCCTCATGCTGCTCTACCGCTTCCACTCCCGCAAGTGGCTGGACAGCAAGCACGTGCGCATGGCAGCCAGCGCGTAAGGCAATGCCGCGTCACCTCGATCAAGCACCCGAGTCCCACCCTCTGTGAGCTTCCAAGCCCTTCATCGGCGCCAATACGGCGTGCAGCTATAGACATCGACAAAAATAATACTTAAAGTTGGAATTTTAGACTAAAAGGTAGGTTATGGCGGCGATTCAGTTGTGTTCAGCGGCTACCGGCTAAGCCATGGCTACCGATACCCCGTCCACGACCTCCCCGTTCAATCGCACCGCGCAACACGATGCCAAACGCGCCGCGATCCTGTCTCAAGCGGCGCGGCTGTTTAACACCAAGGGCTCCCGCGCCACGACGCTGCAGGATATAGCCGCCAGCCTCGGCCTCACCAAGACCAGCCTCTATTACTATGTAAAAACCAAGGAAGAGCTGATCTACCAGTGCTATATGGCTGCGCTGGACCACCATCACCGCCGGCTGGACGCTCTGGACCAGCAGCCCCTGAGTCCGCTGGAGCGCACTCTGGCAGTCATCAAGCAACCCTTCGCTGACTGGCAGGCGGCGCGCGAGGGCAAGGCGCCCCACATTGCCGCGCTGATGGAGATCGCCTCCCTCAAGGGCGAGCAGCGTGAGCAGGTGGAGGCCCGCTACGTCCAGTTGTTCCTGCGGGTGCGCCAATACCTGCGCGAGGGTATCGACGACGGCAGTCTGCGCCCCTGCGAGCCGACCGCCACAACCCGGGCAATTCTCGGCTCAGTGGAATGGACGTTTTACTGGCTGCATGACATCCCACTGCACGAGGTTCCCGCAGCAGCGGAGCAGGCGGCAGACATTCTGGGCCGTGGTTTATACGGCGGCGAGGGCGACTACTGCAGCACAGCGCCACCACCCACCGACGTCTACGACGGTCAGTTGCACGGGTTTGATCGCGAGGAGCAGAACCGCCGCAAACAGGAGGCGTTCTATAAGACCGGCACCTGGTTCTTCAACAAGCAGGGCTTTAATGGCACTTCCCTCGAGGATATTGCCGAACATCTGAACGTGTCCAAGGGCGCGTTCTACTACCACATCAGGAACAAGGAAGACCTGCTCTTCAACTGCTATAGCCGCTCACTGGATATCACCGAGAGCATTCACCGCCAGTCGGCCAAACTGTCCGGCAGCGGGTTACAGAAGCTGGACCAGAGTTGCCGGGGGATTTTTCAGGCCCAAAACTCCGACAGCGGCCCGCTGATCCGCTATAACACCATCACTGCCCTGCCCACCGAGCGGCGCCGGGAAATTTTGCGGCGCACCGAGGCGGTCAACGACCGCTTTGGAGACTTTATCCGCGCCGGGATCGATGACGGCAGTGTCCGCCATATCAACAGCTACGTCGCCGAGAACCTGCTGGCCGGTGCGCTCAATGCCGCGATGGACATCAAAATCTGGCGGGGCGTGGAGAACCTGGACGCCACCGCCACCGACTACTTCGACGTATTTTTTAACGGCCTGCTGCCCCGCCACTGAGCACAGCTCGGGCCTTACTATGGAGACTGATCTTGATCGCTGACCTGGAAGATCTGCTGACCTATATCGAACTGGAGCAGATCGACACCTACCTCTTCACTGGCACCAGCCCCAGGTGGCCGGCGCGGGTCTTTGGCGGCCAGGTGCTGGCCCAGGCCCTGAATGCGGCCATCCGCACCGTGGAGCCGGACCGCACGCCCCACTCCCAGCACGCCTATTTCCTGCGCCCGGGCGACCCGAGCCAGAAAATTATTTACGCAGTCGACCCGATCCGCGACGGCCGCAGTTTCAACACGCGACGGGTCGTGGCCAAGCAGGCCGGCAAGGCCATCTTCAGCACCTCCATCTCTTTTCAGGTGCCGGAGCCGGGCTTGAGTCACCAGAGCGAAATACCCGACGTACCCGAGCCAGAAACTCTGGAATCAGACTTCGATTTCTACACACGCATGGCTGAGGAGCACCCGGGGAAATTCCCCAAGCCGCGCTCCCGGGCAATCGATCGCCGCCCCGTCAGGCGTCGCAATCATCTCGATCCACAGCCCGAGGCGCCTGATCAATTCATGTGGTACCGGGTGTCCGGTGACATCGGTGACGACCCGGCGCGGCACCAGGCCCTGTTGGCGTATATCTCCGACTTCTCCCTGCTCGGGACCACGCTGATGCCCCACCCCTATATGGCGATGAGCGAGGGCATGCAGGTGGCTAGCCTGGACCACGCCCTGTGGTTTCACCGCCCGTTTCGGGTCGACGACTACTTGCTGTACGTGATGGACAGCCCCAGCGCCTCCGCCGGGCGGGGCCTGGCCAGAGGCAGCTTCTACACCCGGGAGGGTGTGTTGGTGGCTTCAACTGCGCAGGAGGCGCTGATCCGCAAACGCGACTAGCAATCGCTCAACGGTAGCTGATCAGGTTCTCGCCCGCCTGCTTGCCCATCACCTGCAGAAACGAGCGGTCATTGAAGCAAGAGAGTGACACCCGATCGCCGCTGTAAAACAGCTGGGTGATGGAGCAATTGAAAATCGGTTCGTAGAAGGGGTAGGTCTGTGCGCCGCTCAGGCCCAGCACTTGAGCCACGATGGTGGCAATGGTCCCACCGGAGGTAAAGATCGCCAGGGTGCGGCCCGGGCCCTGTTCTTTTATCACCGCTTTCATCGCCTCCCGCACCCCCCCGGAGTAATCGGCCCAGCTCTGAATTTTCGGCTCATCACAGGCCGGCGATACCCAGTAGTTGAATACCGCATCAATAACTTTCTGGTAGTCCTTGCTCTCGCGCAGGCCCTTGTCCACCAGCGCCCTGATCTCGGGATGGGTCTCCGTCACCCGGGGTAGCAGGTGCTCGATATGTTCATCATTGCGCACCTCGTTAAAGCGCGGGTCTATCTTGTGCGGCACCGACTCGGCTTGCGCGGCCAGAGCCAAACGGGCCGTCTTCTGCTGGCGGCGCAAATCGCCACTGTAGGCCGCGTCGACCACAATGCCCTGATCGCGCAAGTAGTGGCCCACTGCCTCCGCCTGCCGACAACCCAGCTCGGAAAGCTTGTCGTAATCCGCCGCTCCGAAAGACGCCTGACCGTGGCGAATTACATAGATCGTGGCCATCAGACGCTCTCGAACGCGGGCACGCGCACGGCCTCGGTGCTGCGATCAAAGCGCAGCTTGCGCCGGTAGGGGAAAAAGTATTCGATGTAGCCACTGCGCACTTGCTCCTGCAGTCCACGCCAGAAATCCGCCGCATAAATATCGCTGTGCATCTGGTCGAAGATTTTTCGCGCGCGCTGGTTACCGGAAAAAAACAACCTGAACTCCTCCGGGAAAATATCGTTGGGCCCCACGGTGTACCAGGGCTGGCTGGCCATTTCTTCCATCTCGTTACGCGGTTCCGGGATGGTCCGGAAATTACACTCGGTGAGGGGCACAATCTCATCGTAGTCGTAAAACACCACCCGGCCATGGCGGGTAACGCCAAAGTTCTTCAGCAACATGTCGCCGGGGAAAATATTGGCCGCCGCCAGCTCCTTGATCGCATTGCCGTACTCATCCATCACCGCCACCACCTGTTCGTCGCTGGCGTGCTGCAGGTACAGGTTGAGCGGGTCCATGCGCCGCTCCACATACACGTGCTTGATGATCAGCGCTTTGCCGTGCTCCTCGATGGACGAGGGCGCCACCTTGCGCAGTTCCTCCATCAGTTCATCGGAAAAGCGGTCCCGGGCAAATGCCAGGTTTTTGAACTCCTGAGTGTCCGCCATGCGCCCTACCCGGTCCCAGCGTTTTACCAGCCGGTACTTGTCCATCACCTGTTCCCGGGTCATCTCCTTGGGCGGCGTGAACCGGTCCTTGATGATCTTGAACACAAAATCATAGGACTCCATGGTAAACACGGACATCACCATTCCCTTGATGCCGGGAGCGATAATAAAAGGGTCAGTGGTGCTCTGCATATGCCGGAAGGCACAGCGGTGGTAATAGGTTTTGCCATGCTTGTAATGGCCAATGGCACTGTAGATTTCCGAGATCGGTTTGGCGGGCATCAGCTGCTGCAGAAACAGCACGTACTGGGACGGAACGCTGACGTCCACAAAAAAATAGGAGCGGGTAAAACTGAAAATCACACTGACCTTGTCGGCACCGAACAGCAC
This sequence comes from uncultured Gammaproteobacteria bacterium, assembly GCA_963840725.1. Taxonomy (GTDB): domain Bacteria; phylum Pseudomonadota; class Gammaproteobacteria; order Pseudomonadales; family Halieaceae; genus CAVWDU01. The sequence continues at coordinate 133,338 of CAWIZY010000016.1, forward strand.
GGTGTCTATAAACACCGCCCCCGCCTCGTTGTGCAGAACCGGCAGCACAAACGGCATACTGTCCTCGCCGCACACGATACGGCCAACAATATAGGCCCCCTTGTTACGAAAGAAGTGGTGCTTCAGTACCTGAAACTGTACCCCCGGCCGGGTCATATCAAAGCGTTGCTGCAGGTAGCCCTCCACCACCTCGATAATGTTATCGACATCCCGCGCCTTATCCTCGTAGGGCACGGTAAAGGCATAGTCGTCCAGCAACTGCCCCAGCAGCGCCGGCAGCGAGTCCTCCAGCACATAGGACCGATACACCTGGCTCACATCCGAGGGCGGCATATCCCCCTGGGGCGAGAACACAAAGCTGAACTCGTCGCGAATTTTGCGGTGTTTGAACACCGCGCAATAAATGGAATTGTAAAAGGTCTCGGCAATCTCGAAGTTATTGTGCCCCTGGATGAGCTCCGCATAGACGCTGCGGGCATCGGCCCAGAATGCGTAGTCCCGCAGGTGCTCCCCGGCAATCAGTTCCACATTGGCGAGGATGCTGGTGGCTTTTTGCTTGTAGAGATCGATGCGCTGGCGGGAGGCCTCCTGCATGCCCTGCCAGTCGGCGTTTTCAAACCGGGTTCGCGCCGCCAGGGTGATGTTCTCAAACTCGGCAAAGTAGGATTCGAAGCCGTTGAGTATGGTGCGCGCAAAGCGCTCTTTCCTTTCCATCGACTGCTCCGGCCTGCTGGCTCTAGACTGTCGGGGTTCCGCCGGTAACGCCACTGGGGATACCGTACTGGCGCCGCAACTTGCGCATGCCGCCCAGCCAGCGGTCGTAGTCCGCCGCCTTGCGCTGACGGTAGTTCTCCACCTCCTCGTGGGGCAGAATCAAAAACTGCTCCGCGGCCAAACCAGTGACCGCCGCCTCCGCCACGTCCGCCGGTGACAGCACGCCATCGACCCCCGCGGTACCACCATCACCGCTGTCGCCAATCATCCGCGTGGCCACCGCCTGGGGGCACAGGGCCGACACCTTGATGCCGTCGTCGCCATGGGTAATGGCCAGGGACTCGGCAAAGCCGATGGCCGCATGCTTGGTGGTGGAATAGGCCGCGTCACCGACCTGATTGAGCAGGCCCGCCGCCGAGACCGTATTGAGAAAATAGCCCGCACCCCGCTCCAACATGGCGGGCAGACAGGCCCGAGCAGCGTAAATATGGGCCATCACATGGATCTCCCACATGGCCTGCCAGGTCTCGTTGGGCGCGGAGGTGGCCCACCAGGGCTCCCCATCCAGTGCGATGATGCCCGCATTACTGCAAAACAGATCGATGGCGCCGTAGCGGGATTCCACCTCGGCGACCATGGCGCTGATCTGCGCTTCATCGCGCACGTTCACCGCAAAGGCATCGCCGTCGATAGCCGCGGCCACGGTCTCCGCGTTGTCAGCCTCGAGGTCGGCGACGATGACCTTGCGTGCCCCGGCCCGGTGAAAGCGGTCGCACAGTGCCTTGCCAATACCGTTGGCGCCGCCGGTGACGACGATGACTTTATCGGCACACTGCATCAGAGCAGTTCCTTGGCAAACAGCTCCAGTATCTCGGGGTCGTGAACGCCCAGCAGCATGGTGCCGACGTGGCCGCGCTTGCCGGCCTCTTTCCAGGGCCCCAGGCGCTCGATGATGCGCTCCTTCGGTCCCACCAGTGCCACGTCGTCGAGCAGGCTGTCGGGCACCTCGGCCTCCGCCTCGGGCTTTTTGCCGGCGAGATAGAGATTCTGGATTTTTTCGGCCGCATCGCCGTAGCCCATGCGGGTGGCGTAGTCGAAGTAGAAGTTCTTGCCCTTGGCCCCCATGCCACCAATGTACAGCGCCAGCCAGGGGCGCAGCGAGTCATAGGCCGCCTTGAGGTCGTCGTTAACGCCCACCGACACAAACGGTGCAATGTCGAACTGCTCCAGGCCGCGGCCATCGCCGGCCTTGGCGAAGCCCGCCTCGATGTGCTCACCGATCAGATCGTACTTGTTGGGATCCATCCACACCGGGAACACGCCATCGGCCACTTCACCGGCACAGCGCAGACCTGCGGGCGTAATGGACGCCGTGTAAATGGGGATATCCGGGCTGGCATTAAGAATCGACTTCAGGGGCTTGCCCAGGCCGGTCGTGCCCTCGCCCGTGAGCGGCAACTGGTAGACCTTGCCATCGAAACTCACGGGGCCCTCGCGCTCCATGATCTTGCGCATAATCTTGATGTACTCGCGGGTGCGGGTCACAGGCTTGCCGTAGGGCACGCCGTGCCAACCTTCCACCACCTGCGGGCCGGAAGCACCCAGGCCAGCAATAAACCGGCCGTTGGAGAGCTGGTCCAGAGACATGGCCGTCATTGCCGCCATGGCGGGAGTGCGCGCGGGCATCTGCATGATCGCCGTGCCCACACGAATCTTCTCGGTCTGCGCCAGCACCCAGGTCGCCGCGGTCACCGCATCGTTACCGTAGGCCTCAGCCGTCCAGACGGAATCGTAACCCATGGACTCGGCCCGCTTGATCAGGTCCATGGGTATGTGCACTTGCTTGCCAGAGTAGCCCAGCAAAAATCCCAGTTTCATCGTCTTTACTCCCGCCGTGGTCAATGCGCGTCCGGAAACGCGGGTAGTGCGTCAACATGCGTCAATAGGGTGGCGCTCGCTCAAGTGCTGGCCGAACTAATCCTGGCTGTAACGCAGCGCATTGAATTGTGCCTGATGATAGTCGCCATTGCCAAAGGTGGTGTTGATCATCATCAACCGCTTGGCGTAATGGCCGATATCCAGTTCATCGGTCAGGCCCATGCCCCCGTGCAACTGAATGGCCTCGCCATACACCAGAGTGCCGGCGCGATCGACCATCACCTTCAGGGCGTGGACGGCGGTGGCGGCGTCTTCGCGCTCATCGCTGAGGGCACAGACCGCCCGATACAGCAGGGACTTGGTCTGTTCGCAGGCCATAAAGGTATCCACCATGCGGTGCTGCAGGGCCTGAAAACTGCCGATAGCCACCCCGAACTGCTCCCGGGTGCGGGTGTATTCCAGAGTTTTGGCGTTGAGCTGCTCCATAATACCCAGGGCCTCGGCTGAAAGCGCCAGATTCGCCTCCAGCACCACCTGGCTGATCAGGCTGTGGCCCTGGTGCAGTTCACCTACCAGGGCGCTGTCGGGCACCTTTACATCGGTCAGCACCAGATTGGCCACCTGTTGCCCGTCCATCATCCGGTAGCTGCGCTTTTCCACGCCGCTGGCGTCTGCGGGCACCAGAAACAGGCTGATGCCGTCGGGGTCGTTCTGCTCCCCCCGGGTGCGGGCGGAGACGATCACCTGATCCGCGGCGGCGCCGTTGAATACCACGACTTTTTCGCCGTTGAGGGTATAGCCCTTGTCAGTGTCACTGTCAGTGCCACTCGCGGTGGCCGTGGTCTTGACGTCTGCCAGCTCAAAGCGGCTCTGCCGCTCCAGGTAGGCAAAAGCCCCCAGACAACTGCCGTCGATAATGCCGGGAATGTAGTCGGCCCGCTGTGAGTCGCTGCCGCCCTTTTGCAGCAGCGCGCCAAACAGAATCACCGTGGCGAGATAGGGTTCCAGTACCAGGCCCTTGCCGAATTGCTCCATCACCAGCATGGCATCGACCGCGTCACCACCAAAGCCGCCGTACTCCTCGGCAAAGGGAATGGACAGCCAGCCCAGCTCGGCAAAGGTCTGCCAGTTTTCCCGGCTCATGGCCTCCGGGGAGGCGGCAATTTCCCGGCGTGTATCAAAGCTGTAGTTGTCCTGGATAAACCGGGCCACGCTGTCGCGCAGCATCGTTTGTTCTTCACTAAACTCAAAATTCATGGTGCTTGTCTCCGTGTTTCGCGGCGCTCAGGTAGCCGACCTACAGGCCGAGGACGGCCTTGGCGATGATGTTCTTCTGGACTTCATTGGAGCCCCCGTAGACCGTGGCGGCGCGGCCATACATATAGGCCTGGCGCGCTTTGCTGCCGAAGGCGTGCCCGAGCTCTTCGGCGCTGAGGTCATTGGGCAACACGCCCTGGTAGTAGGCCGCCAGCTCCATGCTCAGGGACTGCACCGCCTGTTGCAGCTCGGTACCCTTGATCTTCAGCAGCGACGATTCGGCACCGGGCGCGCCCCCCGAGGCCAGAGTGGCCAGCACCCGCAGTTCGGTGAACTCCAGCGCCATCAGTTCGATCTCAATGTTCGACAGCCGATTCTGGAACTGCGGATCAGCCAGCAGCGAGCGGCCGCCGTTGATTTCCTGCGCTGCGGCCTCGCGAATCTCCCCGAGAGCGCGCAGCGAATCCGCCACTCCGGCGATGGCCGTGCGCTCGTGAGCCAGCAGCGCCTTGGCGTAGGTCCAGCCCTGGTTCTCTTCACCGATGCGGTTGGCCACTGGCACCCGCACCGCATTGAACTCCACCTCGTTAAGGCTGTGATGGCCGTCGATGGAGACGATCGGATTCACCTTGATACCCGGGCTCTTCATGTCGATCAGCAGAAAGCTGATACCCGCCTGCTTCTTGCCCTCGGTGCTGGTGCGCACCAGGCAAAAAATCCAGTCCGCGTGCTGCGCGTAGGTCGTCCAGATCTTGGCGCCGGTGACCACGTAATCGTCACCGTCACGCTCTGCCTTGGTTTTCAATGAGGCCAGGTCGGAACCGGCGCCCGGCTCGGAGTAGCCCTGGCACCACCAGTCTTCACTGTTGAGAATACGCGGCAAAAACCGCTCTTTCTGCTCGTCGGAGCCAAAGCCGTAGATCACCGGGCCTACCATCTTCAGCCCGAAGGGCACCACGTCGCGCACGCCTGCAGCGGCGCGCTCGCTCTCGTAAATAAACTGCCGGGTCACATCCCAGCCGGTGCCGCCAAACTCAACCGGCCAGCCCGGCGCAATCCAGCCCTGCTGGTTCAGGCGCTGCTGCCAGTCGATCACGGCGGCCTTGAAAACCTCCGGGTCCTTGGAAGCCAGCCGCTGCTGTAATTCCTCGTCGTAGGCCTGCGCAAAGAAAGCCCGTACTTCATCTCGAAACGCGATGTCCTCGGGTGCGAATGCTGTATCCACGGTGGTACCTCTCGATGGTGTTGGCAACAGTGCATGCCGTTAAACGCCCGCCCTGCGAAAGGCGGATTTGACTTTGGAGTATGTTTTTTCTCGATAGAGAACGTACCATAGCCGTTCGGCGGACTCAAAACAAGAAATTGCGGCCCCTGGATCTGGTCACAGTTGGGCCGAAAACAGGCGTTAAGAGCCCCGAAAAAGACCACTGCAAGCGCGTTTCGGGGCCGCAGAGCAGGTCATTGTAGCGAAACCCCAGGCCCGGTCGGGACAGGCGCGATAAGACAAGGGGCAATAAGAGATGCAGCGTCTGCGGGCAGACGGGGTAGACGGGATAGACGGGTGTGAGGCCGGGGCCCGCCGCGGGGTCGCCCGGCCGCAGAATTCAGTACAGCAGGCTGTAGAGCTTGCGCTGAAACTCCGCCGCCAGCGGATCGCCTTTACCCAATGAGGCGATGCTGTCCAGCAGCAGTTTCTTGCTGCCGCCCTCATCGTGATTCAAGTCGCGCTGGAGAATGCTGATCAAGTGTTCCATGGCCTCCCGGTACTGGCCGCTGTTGGAAAACTGCACGGCGAGCTGGTGGCGCACGTCCAGGTCATCGGGGCTGTCCGCAAGCTTTGCCTCCAGGGCTTCAATCTCCGGCGACTTGGCGGCCTCGCGCTTGATATCGATCTGCGCCATCAGCTGCTCATAGAGCGAATCCTGGTCGGCGAGGCGAATATCCCCCAGCACCGCCTCGGCCTCGTCCAGGCGCATGGACTCGATCAGCGCGTGGGCATAGGCGCAGGCGATATCCGGGCGCTTGTTGGACTCATCCCAGGCCTGGCGCAGCGGGGCGATGGCCTCGGCGAATTCTCCGCGTTCCATGGCTTCCTGGCCGCGACTCAGCAGCTCGTCCCAGGGCTTGGGCAGGTATTTTTCCAGTATCGCGCGGACTTCGTTCTCGGGTTGGGCACCGGCAAAACCATCGACGGGCTGACCGTTCTGGATCACCATCACGGTCGGCAGGCTGCGCACCCCGAACTGCTGGGTGATCATGCCCTGCTCGTCGGCATTGACCTTGGCCAGCAGGAACGCACCCTGGTACTCGTTGGCGATTTTTTCCAGCAGGGGCATCATCACCTTGCAGGGCTCGCACCAGTCGGCCCAGAAATCCACCACCACCGGGCGCTTGTGGGACTCCTCGATCAGCAGCTGCGCGGCATTGCTCTCATCGATATTGACTATGTAATCGCTCACTACGCTCTCCATTTCGGTGTCCCTCGTCTTACCCGTTTCAATATTCGGTGCAATGCCCCGGTCCGTTCAAGGCCCTGGTCCGCTCAAGGTCCTGGTCCACTCAAGGTCCTGGTCCACTTAATGCCCTGGTCCGCTCAAGGCCCTGTTCGCTGCCTCGCTCCATGCTCTGCTCTCTGCCATGTTCTGAGCCATGTTCCAAGCCGTGTTCTTGGCCCTGTTCATGCCCTGTTCATGCCCTGTTCATGCCCTGTCGTGATCAAATCCGGGGCGTCGCTGGGAGACAGCACGCCTACAGCCCCAACACATCCTGCATATCATAAAGGCCCGGCGGTTTACCCGCCAGCCAGTTGGCCGCGCGCAGGGCGCCGCGGGCAAAGGCCATGCGGCTGGAGGCCTTGTGGGTGATCTCCACCCGCTCGCCCTCGGCGGCAAAGGTCACCGTGTGGTCGCCGACGATGTCACCGCCGCGCACGGTGGCAAAACCTATGGTATCGCGCTCGCGGGCACCGGTCTGGCCTTCGCGACCGTAGACCGCCACCTCGCGCAGCTCCCGCCCCAGGGCATCGGCTACCACTTCACCCATGCTGAGGGCGGTACCGGAGGGGGCATCGATCTTGTGGCGGTGGTGCGCCTCGTAGATCTCGATATCAGAGTCCTCCCCCAACACCCGGGCGGCCAGCTCAAGCAGCTTGAAGCAAACATTGACCCCGGTGCTGAAATTGGAGGCCTTGCACAGGGCCACGGTGCCGGCAGCGGACTCCAGCCGGGCCTGCTGCTCGGCGGTGAAGCCGGTGGTGCCAATCACCAGGGCCACGCCTGCAGCGACGCACTGGTCGAGGTGCGCCAGGGTGGCCTCGGGCACGGTAAAGTCGATCAGCACATCGATGCCGCCCAGCACGGACTGCAGGTCTGCCACCACCGGCACGCCGTTGGCACCCAGGCCTGCCAGCTCGCCACTGTCGGCACCCAGCAAACTGCTGCCCGGGCGCTCCAGCGCCGCGCCCAGCACCAGCGCATCGCCGCTCTGGGCCAGCGCCTCAATCAGGGTCCGACCCATGCGCCCGGCGGCGCCGGTGATGCCGACCCTTACGGTCACAGCTTCATGTCTTCAAAGAAGTCCTTCACGCCGTCAAACCAGCTCTTCTGGCGCGGCGACTGGGAACCGCTTTCGCCCATACTCTCCTGCAGCTCTTGCAGCAGCTCCCGCTGGCGCTTGTTCAGGTCCACCGGTGTTTCGACCACGGCCCGGCACAGCAGGTCGCCGACATTGCCACCGCGCACCGGCTTGACGCCCTTGCCCCGCAGCCGGAACAGCTTGCCGGTCTGGGTCTCGGTGGGGATCTTCAGTTTTACCCGGCCGTCCAGCGTGGGCACTTCCAGCTCACCCCCCAGGGCGGCGTCGGCAAAGGTGATCGGCACCTCGCAGTACAGGTCCTTGCCATCGCGCTCAAAAATCGGGTGCTGCTTGACCGCCATCTGCACAAACAGGTCACCGGCGGGGCCGCCCTCCGGACCCGCTTCGCCCTCACCGGACAGGCGGATACGGTCGCCGGTATCCACCCCCGGTGGCACCTTGACCGACAGGGTCTTGGACTTCTCCACCCGGCCGTCGCCATGGCAGGCGGGACAGGGGTCGGTAATGCTCTTGCCACGGCCGTGACAGGTGGGGCAGGTTTGCTGCACCTGGAAAAACCCCTGCTGCATGCGCACCTGGCCGGCTCCGCCACAGGTACCACAGGTGGTGGCCTTGCTGCCCTTGCGGGCGCCCGAGCCATTGCACTTGCCGCAGGCGGACAGGCTGGGTACCCGGATTTCTACCGTGGTGCCCTTGACCGCATGCTCAAGGCTGATTTCCAGGGTGTAGCGCAGGTCGGAACCGCGCTGGGGGCCGCCCCGGCCGCGGCCACCGCCGCCACCAAAAATATCGCCGAAGACGTCGCCAAAAATATCGCTGAAGCTGCCGCCGCCCATGCCGCCGCCACCCATGCTGGGATCGACCCCGGCGTGACCAAAGCGGTCGTAGGCGGCGCGCTTCTCGGCGTCCATCAGCACGTCGTAGGCCTCGGTGGCGTCCTTGAACTTTTGCTCCGCATCGGGGTCGTCGGGATTGCGATCGGGGTGATACCTCATCGCCTCCCGGCGGTAGGCTTTTTTGACGTCTCGTTCGTCGGCATCTTTGCTGACACCGAGTATTTCGTAGTAATCGCGTTTTGACATAATTCCCGCGGTATTGAAACCGTTCCTTCTGACACGACTACGCGGGCCCTTACGTCCCGCGTTATCTCGATTTGTGGGCGATCAGGCCTGCGCCCGATCGGTCCGGTACTAACAGGACCGGGCGCTTGCGCGCCCGGCCATTGATCTTTGCAGTTACTTCTTGTCGCCGTCGACTTCCTCGAACTCGGCATCGACCACGTCGTCGCCGCCGTTGTCGGCAGAGGCCTGCTCACCACCGGCATCGGTGGCCGCACCTTCGGCTGCCTGCGCCTGGGCCGCGTACATCTTCTCCGCGACCGGGCCAGTGGCCTCGGTGATCTTGGTGGCAGCGGCGTCGATGGCGTCTTTGTCGTCGCCCTTCATCGCCTCTTCCGCCTCAGTCACGGCAGACTCGATCGCCGCCTTCTCGTCGTCGCTGGCGTGCTCGCCGGCTTCTTCGATAGTCTTTTTGGCAGCGTGGATCAGGCCCTCGCAGGTGTTGCGAGCGGTGATCAGCTCGGCAAACTTGGCATCCGCTTCGGCATTCACCTCGGCGTCGGTCACCATCTGCTCGATTTCCTGATCGCTCAGGCCGCCAGACGCGGTGATACGAATCGACTGTTCCTTGCCGGTCGCCTTGTCTTTGGCGGACACGTGCAGGATGCCGTTGGCGTCCAGGTCGAAGGTGACTTCAACCTGGGGCATACCGCGCGGCGCCGGCGGCAGGTCGGCGAGGTCGAATCGACCCAGCGACTTATTGCCGGTGGCCTGCTTGCGCTCACCCTGGACCACGTGAATGGTCACGGCCGTCTGGTTGTCTTCAGCGGTGGAGAAGATCTGCGACTTCTTGGTCGGGATCGTCGTGTTCTTGTCGATCAGCGGCGTCGCCACTCCACCCATGGTCTCGATACCCAGAGTCAGCGGGGTTACGTCCAGCAGCAGCACGTCCTTGACGTCACCGGCCAGTACAGCGCCCTGAATAGCAGCGCCCACGGCCACGGCTTCGTCCGGGTTAACGTCCTTGCGCGGCTCTTTGCCGAAGTAGTCCGCTACCGCCTTCTGTACCATCGGCATACGGGTCTGGCCACCGACCAGGATCACATCGTTGATCTCGCTCGGGCTCAGGCCTGCGTCCTTCAATGCCAGCTTGACCGGCTCCATGGAGCGGCTTACCAGGTCTTCTACCAGCGACTCCAGCTTGGAGCGCGACAGCTTCACTACCAGGTGCTTGGGACCGGACGCATCCGCCGTGATGTACGGCAGGTTGACTTCGGTCTGCTGCGAACTGGACAGCTCAATCTTCGCCTTCTCGGCAGCTTCCTTGAGACGCTGCAGGGCCAGCGGATCGTTGTGCAGATCGATGCCGCTCTCTTTCTTGAACTCGCTCGCCAGATACTCGATCAGGCGCATATCGAAGTCTTCACCACCGAGGAAGGTGTCGCCGTTGGTGGACAGCACTTCAAACTGGTGCTCGCCATCGACTTCGGCAATCTCGATGATAGAGATATCAAAGGTACCGCCACCGAGGTCATAAACCGCTACGGTGTGATCGCCCTTGGCCTTGTCCATACCGTAAGCCAGTGCGGCTGCGGTCGGCTCGTTGATGATACGCTTGACTTCCAGGCCCGCGATCTTGCCCGCGTCCTTGGTGGCCTGACGCTGGGAGTCGTTGAAGTACGCAGGCACAGTGATAACTGCCTGAGTCACCGGCTCGCCCAGGAACTCTTCTGCGGTTTTCTTCATCTTGCGCAGCACTTCCGCAGATACCTGCGGGGGTGCCATTTTCTCGCCCCGGACTTCTACCCAGGCGTCGCCGTTGTCGGCCTCGGCAATTTTGTAGGGGACCATTTTGATGTCTTTCTGCACCACATCGTCCTTGAACTTACGGCCGATCAGGCGCTTCACCGCGTACACGGTGTTGTGTGGGTTGGTCACCGCCTGGCGCTTGGCACTCTGGCCAACCAGGATTTCACCGTCTTCGGTGTAGGCGACGATAGAAGGCGTTGTGCGGTCGCCCTCGCCGTTTTCTATGACCCTCGGCTTGTCACCGTCCAGAACCGCCACACAGGAGTTGGTGGTGCCCAAGTCTATACCAATAATTCTACCCATTGTCTGTCTCCAGTCTGTTGCGGCGGCTGAACCGCCGGTTGCTAGGTGTTGCTGTCTGTATTACTTGCTAAGTTGCTGTATATATTGGCCCTGTTCGGCCGATTTCAAGGGCTTTTATGTGCCTCTACTGCCCATTCTGCCCATTACGCCTGTTCTTTTTGCCCGGCTAACCCGTCCCTCACTACTGCTTGCTCACCATCACCATCGCCGGACGCACCAGGCGGCCGTTCAGGGTGTAGCCCTTTTGCATTACCGCAATCACCGTGTTGGGCTCGACTTCGGGGTTCTCGATCATACTCACGGCCTGATGCAGCTCCGGGTCGAAGGGCTCGCCCTCGGGGTCTACCGGTTCGATATTGAAACGGCGCAGGGCATCGAGAAAGCTCTTTAAGGTCAGGTCCACCCCTTCGGCAATCGGCTTGATGGCCTCGTCGTCCCCGGCGGCGGATTCCAGCGCCCGCTCCAGGTTATCCACGACCGGAAGCAATTCCCGCGAGAAGCCCTCCAGGGCGAACTTGCGGGCCTTCTCCACATCCTGCTCGGCGCGGCGCTTGGTATTCTGGGCATCGGCCTGGGCACGCAGTGCGGCGTCCTTCAAGCCGGCCACCTCCTCCTGCAACTGCTCCAGCAGTGCCTCTTGAGAGCCCTCTTCGGGCAGATACTCGCCCTCCAGCTCATCCTCTATTAACCCTTCTACATCGACCTGCTCACTGCCTTGCTGCGCGCGGTCAGACTGCGCTGCGTTGGCACCGGCCTGATCGGCTGCGACGCTGTCTTCTTGCCCTTCGGGCTGTTGTTCGTTAGCCACGCTAATCCTCCACACTCAATAATTTGTCTGCGATATGGTGGCGATATGGGGTTTACCGGGGGGTTTTCAAGGCAAGGGGGCTGGTTTTGTGTCACCCAGAGCGAGGAGCAGCGAAAACCCCGCTCTTAGGGCTTACGATTAGGGCTTACGATTGGACTTAACAGCGCTGACAGCGCCCGGGGGAAAAACCTGCTAGCTGGAGAGTGCGGAGCTGAGCATCCGGGCGGTCACATCCACAATCGGGATCACCCGTTCATAGGCCATGCGGGTGGGGCCGATCACCCCCAAAACCCCGAGAATGCCCGAGCCGTCGCTGTAGGGTGAAGTGACCACGCTGTAATCGCCGAACACCTCGTAACCGGCCTCTTCGCCGATAAAGATCTGCACCCCGTCGGCACGGGAGCAGCGCTCCAGCAGGTGCAACAGATCCTGCTTGCGCTCAAAAGCGTCAAACAACTCCCGCAATTTGGCCATTTCCTCGGCGGTGGCATTGCCCAGCAGCCGCGATTCACCGGCCACGACATATTCGTCCGACGCAGCCGGCTCCTGGTCCAGCGCGCTGCTGGCCAGCTCCAGCGCAGCCTCGAGGTAACTGTCTATCTGGCTGCGGGCCTCTTGCATTTCATCGAGCAGCCGCTGCTGCACCCGATCCAGCGGCTGGCCGGCAAAGCGCTGATTAACCAGCGCGGCGGCATCGCGCAGCTCGTCCTCGGTGAACGGCCGGCGGGTGTGAATGATCCGGTTTTGTACCTCGCGCTCGTTGACCACCAGAATCACCAGCACCCGGTCCCCGGACAGGGGCAGAAACTCCACCTGCCGCAACTGGCCCGCCTCCTGGCGAGGCACGGTCACCACCCCCGCCTGGGCGCTGATATTGGATAACAGGTTGGAGGCCGATTGCACCAGCTCGGAGGCGGTTTTATCCCGGTTGAGCTCGTGGCGCATGATTGCCAGGGCGTCCTCACCCAGCGGCCGCACCTGCAGCAGGCTATCCACAAACAGGCGATAGCCCAAAGCCGTGGGGATGCGGCCAGCGGACGTATGGGGGGATATCCAGCAGGCCACGGTCCTCGAGGTCTGACATCACATTGCGAATGGTGGCCGTGCTCACGGGCAGGCCCGCCTCTTCCTGCAAGGTACGAGAGCCCACCGGTTGTCCGTCCCGAATGTGGCGTTCGATCAGCGCCTTCAACACAACTCTGGCGCGATCCGAGATGTCTTTGTCGCTCATAGTGTCCCAATGAACAATCAGCTTGCACGAGTTTTACCATACCACGGCGATAAATGACAAAGCCGCGATATAAACAGCGGGCCAGCGCACAGAGCTCGCAACAGTTTATCCCCTGCCCCATCTGCGGTATAACTGCCAAAACCCCCAGGCACCTGGCCATGCTCACTCATATCAGCATCAGTAATTACACCATCGTCTCCGAGCTGGAGATGGAATTTGCCCCCGGCATGACCGTGATCACCGGCGAGACCGGCGCCGGCAAATCCATCATGCTCGACGCCCTGGGCCTGTGCCTGGGTGACCGGGCCGACCCCAAAACTGTGCGCCCGGGCTGCGAGCGCGCCGAGATCAACGCCAGTTTCGATCTGTCTGAAGTGCCGGAGGCCCAGGCCTGGTTGGCAGCGCGGGACCTGGCTGGCAGTGGCAGTGGCAGTGGCAGTGGCAGTGCGATGATGAGAACGGCAATAAAGAGAGCGAAGGCGAGGGAAAAAACAACGGCGCAGCGGGCACCGAGGCCATCCTGCGCCGGGTAGTCACCGCCGAGGGCCGCAGCCGCGCCTATATCAATGGCAGCCCCTCCACCCTGCAGGACTGCGCCCAGCTGGGGGCCCTGCTGATTGATATCCACAGCCAACATGCCCACCAGTCACTGCTGCGCAAACCCATGCAACGGGCACTCCTGGACGCCTACGCCGGCCACGGTGCCCTGGCCCGATCGCTGGAAGAAACCGCCTCCGAGTGGCTGCGCGGCGAGCGCGAGCTGGACCTGCTCAGCGGTGCCCGGGACGAACAAACCGCCCGGGCCCAGCTGCTGACCTACCAGGTGGAAGAGCTGGACCAACTGGACCTGAAACCGGATGAGCTGAGCAAGCTGGAGGACGAGCAGCAACTGCTGGAGAACGCCGGCCAGATCCTCCAGACAGCCCACGAAGCGGTGGCCCTGTGCGAAGCCCAGGAGGCCGGTGCCCGCCAGGGGCTGCAACTGCTGCGCCCGGACCTGCACCCCGCCGCCGCGGCCGCGAACGCCCGGGAGCTTATTGACAGCGCGGCTATTGCCATGAGCGAGGCCCGGGACGAATTGCGCCACTACATTGACAGCGTGGAGGTGGACCCGGCCCGCCTGACCGACGTGCAGGAGCGCCTGGAGAGCATCTATGACGTGGCCCGCAAGCACCGGGTAAAACCCGAGGAAGTTGCCGCACTGGCCACCACCCTGCGGGAGGAGCTGCAGGGCCTGGCGGACGGCGGGCAGCGCATTGAACAGCTGCGGGAGCAATCCGCGGAGCTGGCGAAGCGCTACCACGAAGACGCCGCCAAACTCAGCAAACAGCGCGCCCGGGCGGGCAAAAAGCTGGTGCGTGAGGCGGCCAAAATCCTCGACTCACTGGCCATGGAGCAGTGCCAGCTGGAGGTGGCGCTGACGCCAAGGGAGTCCGACAACCCCCACCCCCAGGGCCGCGAAGAGGTGGAGTTCCTGATCAGCACCAACCCCGGCAGCCCCACCCAGCCACTGGGTAAAATCGCCTCGGGGGGCGAGCTGAGCCGGGTCAGCCTGGCTATTCAGGTGGTCACCGCGCGCACCGGCGCCCTGCCCAGCATGGTCTTTGACGAGGTGGATGTGGGCATTGGCGGCGCGGTGGCGGAAGTGGTGGGCAGACTGCTGCGCACGCTATCGGAGCGGGCCCAGGTGCTGTGCGTCACCCACCTGGCCCAGGTGGCGGCACAAGGTCATCAGCACTTACAGGTGAGTAAAACCAGCAAAAAAGACAGCGTGGAAACGCGGCTTGACCCGGCTGGACGACGAGGCCAAAACCCTGGAGATTGCCCGCATGCTGGGGGGCGTGAAGATTACCGAGCAGTCTCTGGCTCACGCCCGGGAGATGCTGGAGAGCGTGTAGCAGCCGGCTAGGCGTCTTTCTTGCGCACGTACAACACCAGCGAGTGGTCCACCAGCTCGTAGCCGTGTTCGGTGGCAATGTCGTGCTGGCGCTTCTCGATCACCTCGTCGGTAAACTCGATCACCTCACCCGTCTCCATGCACACCATGTGATCGTGGTGTTCGCCCTTGGCCAGTTCAAACACCGAATGACCGGTCTCGAAATTGTGGCGAGTCACCAGACCGGCGGTTTCAAACTGGGTCAGCACCCGGTAGACGGTAGCCAGACCCACGTCCTCACCCGACTCCAGCAGCGCACGGTACACATCCTCGGCACTGAGATGCTGGAAACCGTCCTCGGCGGACTCGAGTAATTGCAGGATTTTTACCCGCGGCAGGGTCACTTTCAGACCGGCCCGTCGCAGTTCCTGGTTTTCTTCGGCCATCCTCGGGGGGTTCTCTGTCAAGTTCAGGAGAGGTATGATGCCACCCCATCAGCGTAAGTGGAAGTTTAACCCCCATGCGGACCCTGCTCATCGCCCTGGCGATACTGAGCCTCAGTGCCTGCGGATTTGTCGGTTTTCCCGGTGTTTACCGGATCAATATCGAGCAAGGCAACATCATCAACCAGGAGCTGGTCGACCAGCTGCAACCCGGGTATGAGCCGCCGTCAGGTGCGTTTTATCCTCGGCACCCCGCTGGTGGAGGACCCCTTCAACCAACAGCGTTGGGACTACCTGTACGTGATTCGCAACGGGGCCGACGTGATCGACGAGGCCCACCTCACCGTGTTTTTTGAGGGCGACAAACTCAGCCACTACACCGGCAGCTTTGATCAAACCCCCGAGGAAGACCCCGATGCAGCGGCCATGCCCGACGCCTCAGAGGTAGCGCCCCCCGGCGACCTTGGAGGGCCCACTCTGGAACAGGCCATCGATGCCGCACCACCCGTGGGCGGCCCCAGTGCCGGCACCATACAGCCCGGACCCGGCCCCACGCGCTAGCGGCTATTTACCGCTGACCTCGCTTCACTACTGACACTGCTTTATTACTGACCCTGCTTATTGCTGACTCTGCTCCCTGCGCTCCCTGGCGCGGGCTCGCACGGGCCTTGCGTACGTCTTTGGGGTCCGCAATCAGGGGGCGATAGATCTCCACCCGCTCACCCACATTCAGCACCTGCTGGGGGGATACCGCTTTGCCAAAAATACCCAGCTTGGCGTTATCGAGGTCTATGCCTTCAAACTTGTCGGTAATGCCCGATAGCCGCGCGGCCTCCAGCGCCGTGGTGCCGACCTTCACCTGCACCGGCACAATGGTCTGCTTTTGTGGTAGCGCGTAGGCCACCTCCACCTTAATCCACTCGTCTTCGCTCATGCTGCACTCCGCCGACCTCTTGACCCTTTAATAACCCTTACCGCACTAACACTCGCAAACAACGCGCCTACCTACAAAAACCTTACTGCGACCGCAACGACTTTTCGGCAACCTTACCAGAGCCGCCCCGCAAAAAACCAGAATTCACGGTTTCACCGGCAGGGCTTCTCCGTATAATGCGCCGCATGAGCAAGAAGAAGTCCAACAAGCCCAGTAACGTCATCGCCCAGAACAAACGGGCGAAGTTCGACTATGAGCTGCTGGAGACCTTCGAGGCCGGGGTCGCCCTGGCGGGCTGGGAAGTGAAAGCCCTGCGCATGGGCAAGGCCCAGCTCACCGATTCCTACGTGTTAATGAAAGACGGCGAGGCCTTTCTGCTGGGCTCACAGATCACACCCCTGGAGACCGCCTCCACCCACTTTGTGACCGACCCCACCCGCACCCGCAAACTGCTGCTGCACAAAAAAGAACTGGCCAAAATTCTCGCGGCCGTCTCCAAAAAGGGCCAGACCTGCGTGTGCACCCAACTGTACTGGAAAGGCCACCTGGTAAAAGCGCGCATCGCCCTGGCCACCGGTAAGCAATCCCACGACAAACGCGACACCGAACGCGACCGCGACTGGAACCGCCAGAAGCAGCGGGTGATTCGCGATAACGTAAAGCAGTAGGCACTCGGACGGGGCTCTAGCCCAATGAGTAGGCAGGCCAGCAGTTCCGGCACCAGCACCGGGATCTCGGCAGTACGAAGTCTAAAAAATCAAAAACCCATGGAACTTTTGTGGACATAAGAGTCTAACTCAAGGCGATTATGCACACACAGCGCTTGCCTGCGCCATTTCGTGTATACTCGCTGGTTCACTACGGGGGCGATTTGGATTCGACGCCGGTAACGAACCCTAAGGTGCATGCCGTGATGGTAGCCAATCACGTTAATCCAAAGCTGCAAACTATTAGTTGCCAATGACGACAACTACGGTGCACAACTCGCTGCGTAAGCAGCCTGTTTAACACCATCTAGTGGCTTCGGCCCTAGCGGTCTTTAGCAAGGTGCCAGCCCCGCGCTACTGACTGTCATATAGAACTGGATCGCTGTGAAGCTCGCCTGGGGTGGATCTGCTAAAACTTAACCAGGATCGCCAATTACGTCCTGCCCGTTGGGCTGTCTGCGGCTAAATCAATTAACGGAAACTAAGCATGTAGAGCCGAAGGCAGAGTACTGACGGACGCGGGTTCAATTCCCGCCGCCTCCACCAATTTTCTATCCACCAACATCCAACACAATCCAAGAAAACCCTGAAACCCGCTTAAATGCGGGTTTTTACTGCGCTATATTTCACAAAAGGCCGATTGCGGAGGCTGGCCGGGTCCCCTTCTTTGCAGGCTGGCAGTCCGTATTTGGACCCGATCCTGCATGCCATAGCCTCTCCCACTGAATAAGGAACAACAATGAGCGCACTCACTGCAGTCCTGCGAGCCTTTTCTGAACTACTACACATAGGCCTCCCATTGACACCTGGATCCGCAGGATCTACTTTCCCAAAAAACAGGCTTGCCACTATGAAAACCATCCTTAATGCCGTCCGCTCCGCGCCCTGCGTACCGTTTGCAGCTCTCGAACTGCTTGCCTTTGCGGCGCCGGCTTATCCCGACGACGCCACGGCGGAGCCCTACACCTTCGAGAATGTGCGATTTCTTGACGCGGCGGCGTGGATGGCGAGCGACCGGCCGACTGCGCGGTATGTTTACGGAGAGGACAGCGCCCCACAGTTTGCGGACCTACGGCTGCCACCAGGTGCAGCGCCGCCCGGCGGATTTCCGGTGATCGTGTTTGTACACGGCGGTGCCTGGCGCGCGGAATGGTCAAAGAACTACACCGAAGCCCTCGTCGAAGCCTTGACGCAGGCAGGCTTTGCCACCTGGGACCTGGAATTCCGGCGCATGGGAAATCGCGGCGGTGGCTATCCCGGTACCTTCGAAGACGTGGGCGCCGCAGCAGATTTGCTGCGCAGGTTGCCACACGAGCACCCTCTCGATCTGAGCCGAGTGGTGGCCATGGGCCACTCCTCCACCGGCCACCTTGCCCTGTGGTTGGCGGGCCGGCCGCAGGTTTCGGCGACCAGCTCTCTCTACCGTGCCGATGCCCTGCCATTCAAGGGCGTTGTGTCGATTGCCGGAGTGAACGACCTGGCGCTCTCCTTTACCGTGGGCGATCGCAAGGATGTCCTCGAACTGCTGGGGGAGTTCCCTGGCATCCGCCGACACGCGCCTGGCTGAGACAGACCCGGCACGACTCCTGCCCCTGGGTGTGCCCCAGGCTCTGCTGATTGGCGATAAAGATGCGCCGTGGCGTCTGGAAATGACCGAGCGCTACGCGGACCACGCGCGCAGCAAGGGTGATCTTGTCAGGCGGATTGTGATACCCGGGGCCAACCACATGGATATAGTCGACGCGCGATCGGGCATCGCTCGCAGACTCGCCGAGGAAGCCCGGCAACTGATCGGGGGGGAGGAACCTCGCTAGTCGCCAGGCGCGGCGATCCGGGTGGACCCGAATGTCTCGCTAAATAAAACTCCTGCATTCCTCGAGGGCGGCTCCAGCTGATTGCATAGTTCGCGGGCACTGTTGATGTTGATCGTTGCAAACCAGGCCGCGGCGGGAACTCCCTCCGAAAGCTCGTCTTTTTCTTATCCTGTGGCGACACTGATTTAGATCGACTTTTTGCCTCGATCGCGAAGACTCCTGCGGGACCGATCACCATATGATCAATATTGAAGTTGGCCGCCTCGATATCGTGCAAAAAGCGGTGGCTTGAGAGCATCAGTAAATCCAATTCCATCTGCAGCGATTCATCTTTCGACTACAGATGGCTTTCAGCGCTCGGGCTGATTCAGCGTGCGCTGCACAATGCGGGCGATATCGGCGATTGTGTGGTCGATGTGAATATTGCGGCGGTCCAGCAGATGTACGCCGTCGTGCCGCAGCAGCGTGTGTACGTGTGGCTCCTGGGTACTGGGCGGGCGGGCAGGGCACGATAGCTCTCCTGGAATACCGGCACCATCGGTTTGCCAAACTCGGTCGCCAGCCTAACCTCCTCACTCACCCATTCCGACTCCAGAGTGTCGTCGGCCAGCAAGCATACGAACACATCGCAGTCGGCAATGGCTTCGGACAGCCGCTCGGGAAACAACACCGCACTGTCACGCCGCTCGGTATCTACAAACACGTCGATGCGGTGCTGGGCGCGCAATTCGCGGGCAAACAGCACCGCCCAGCCGGCGCTGGCCTCGCGCCGGTAACTCAGGAAAATCTTCGGCAGATCACTGGAGCGACGGCTTGTCTTGATAGCGCTGATCAGGGCCTCCCCGAACTCCCCCACTGAGAGATAGCGGGCCTCGGGATCCATAGACATGGCGCGGGCAATAACGCCTGATGCCGCCGGTGGCACCGGATCGTGCTTGGCCTGAGCAGCCCGGCTGTGCACAGGCTCGGCGCCGCGCTGAAAGTTGCGCTGGCGAATATGCGGTTCCGCCTGCCCTTCATGCGGTAGCGAACCAGCCAGCATCAGATAAAACAGGCATGCCAGCGAATACTGGTCAGTCAGCGGCGTGCACGGCTTGCCATGCCACTGCTCCGGTGCCATGAATGCGGGCGAGCCCAGCACGGTTGAGCCAGGCGCCGCCTCCCCGTCGCTGGCCTGGGCAAAGTCGCTGAGGTAGGGGCGATCCTGTTCGTCGAACAGGATGGCGCCGGGTTTGAGGCCCGCGTGAACGATACCTGCGCCGTGCGCGTACTCGAGAGCATCAGACAGAGCGGCAAACCAGTCGAGCAGCAGAGACATGGGGGGTGGCTCGCCTCTTCCCAGGCGGTGCTCAAGGTTGCCGCCCTGCATCTCATCCATGCAAAGGTAAGGAAGCCTGACCTGCCTGCCATCGACAGTTGTGGTGGCCTCCCCTCGATCGATAACTTTGCGAATGCCCGGATGGTTAAGGAGCGTGGCGATATCCGCTTCGCGCTCATAGGCTCCCCGGTAATCGGCGAGACTGGCGAGCCCAGGCGAAAATACTTTCACCGCCACCGTTCGAGGCAGCCGCGTGTCCTGCGCCAGATAGGTGCTTGCCTTAAGGCTTTTATACACCTCGCGCTCCAGAACGTAGCGGCCGTCGAGCAGCTCTCCGCACAGGTCACCTAGCGGTGCGATATCCGCTACGAAACGCAGGGCCGTGGCGCTGGAAAGCGTCAGCACATCGCCAATCATCAGCGGCAGGGGCTGGCCGTCGGCCAGTCGCACGCCGTTTACAAAGGCGCCGTTGGCGCTGCCGCAATCGCGCACACGAAACGCGCCATCTTCCCTTTCAATCTGTACATGCCTGCGCGAGATTTGCGCATCTGCCGGCAGCGTGAGATCACACCGTTCGTCCCGACCGATCAAGAAAGTCAATTGATCAAGTGATACCCGCTGGCCCACGGCGCGTGGGTCAGCGCTGGCAATCAGTGCGAGCGCCACTGGCACCTTCGACAGTTCAAGCGCGCTGGCGGCGTCGCCGATGTTAACTATCATCGTCTGGTCGCACACATCGCCGGAAGCCGCAAGGGGCGGCGGTGACGGTATCGGTACAATCATGGTGTGACTGGCATCCTCCGCGCTGCCCGGCGCATCATGCGACGCCGGGAGAACCCTTGTAACACCCGTACCCGGGGGCGTGCGAGACGTCTCGCTTTCACCAAGCGCCTCAGGTTTGGGTCGACTCCCCTGGGAACCGCCGCCGGGCCCGAACAGCATCGAGGCAAGCCTCGAGAACAACGAACCTCTGGAGGACGTCCCCGGGGCCTCTAGCTGAAAGCTGCCTGACTGTGGCGATTTCGCCTCAAACGCATCGACAAGAAATTCCCCGGCTGAATCGAACCGGTCGTCCGGGGATTTAGCTAGCAACCGCAAGATGGCAGCGTTTAGCGATGCCGGCGTGTCTGGCCGTGCGTCAGACAGCGGAGCGGGTTCTTCCTTGACGTGCTGCATGGCAATCCGCCAAAAATCGTCGCCGCTGAAGGGCGGTTGCCCGGTGACAAGTTCGTAGGCTACGACGCCCAGCGAATAAAGGTCGGCGCGGTGGTCCACCGGCCCGCCCTGGATGATCTCCGGCGCGCCGTAGCGCGGCGTACCAACGAATGCGCCAGTCTGGGTCATGCTCTGCGCACTACCCGCGTTCTTGGCGACACCGAAGTCCATCAGAAGCACACGGTTGTCAGGGGTCAGCACCACGTTGCCCGGCTTGATGTCACGGTGAACCATACCGTGTTCGTGGGCATGGTCCAGTGCACTGCCGAGTTGCACGAGAATCTGTCGCACCAGGTCAAGCGGTAGCGGTGCAGAATCTCGAAGCAGAGCATCGAGTGACTGCCCCCGGACGAGTGGCATGGCGATAAAAATCATCTCGCCAGTTTCGCCGAAGTCGAATACTGACACGATGTTGGGGTGGCTCAGACTGGCCGCGAGACGTGCCTCAGTGAGGAAACGCTCGCGAATATCAGCATCGCCAACCAGGTGCGCGGGCAGCAGCTTGACAGCAAGCGTGCGATCAAGAACCGGATCCAGAGCCTGATACACCTCGCCCATGCCGCCCCGCCCGATAAGGTTCCTGAGCACGTAACGGTTCTGGATTGTCCTGCCCGACATGCTCACTGCTGGCCGGTGCCTCGTATAATCATCCCACACTCAACTATAGGACAAGTACAGGCAAAATAAAGAGGCTATTGGCAGAGAACCGACTCGTACCCTCCCCGCTTCATACTCAAAGATGTCGCTCTAGCGTAAGCGTTCATTCCAGGCAGTAGTTGACGACCAGTAGGCCCAGGCTATTTCTTCTTTTGGAGGTCGATGACTTTCGCTGCGCTGCTGCTCTCTTCTATGACTGGCGACAAGAACTGCGGCGATACTTTCCAGCGACGACCATCTTCCGTCAGCACGCTGACCGTCTTCTGATTGAACTTGATCAGGGTGCCAACTTGCATGCCGTGTTTGCCGGAGTCAAAGCACACTTTGCTCCCCAGGGTCAGCTTCATCATGGCATCAATCGTGTCCGCCGCATCCAGGTGCTTAAGGCGGGCGATGATGCGCTTATTCAGGTCCAGCAGTTCGTCGTAAGACAGGTCGTCGATATCAATGCTCATGGGCGAGGTCCGATCGAAGTGGGTTATCGGCAAACAGGTCCTTCCAGACCCGGGGTGTCAGCTCTTCCACCTTGCTCGCCGTATGAATGGCAACACGTTGCAACACATCCACGAGGTAGGTGGTCGGATTAATGCCCTGCATTTTGCTGGTCACTATCAGACTCTGGATAATCCCCACGTGCTCAGCCCCCAGTTCCGTCCAACAAAAAACCCAATTTTCCTCTTATGTAAACCTTTCCATAAGAGGAAAAACTGGTTGTTTGCCGGCTCACTGCGCAGTGGTCAGCGTGGGGCTGCCATTATGAGCCTGATCCGGTCAGCGAAAATTAACGGGCATGATCCGTATGCCTATCTGAGAGATGTGTTGCAGCGCCTGCCGACCCAGAGGGCCAGTGCGATCAACGAGTTGTTACCGCACAGATGGGTGGACCCTGGCAAGGTGTGATGACCGGCCGCTTACAGAACAACATCATACCGAGCGTGTATATCTGCACTTCGGGAATGTCGAGCAGCCCATAAATACCGATCCTGCATTTTTGCCGTTTCTGGCCTTACGTTCTACCAGAGGATTGCCACATCGAGGACACTGACTCACAGAGGGTTCAGCGGGAAGATTCACGTGGCTGGTAGTAGGGGCTGTTGATACCCTTACATTTGCGATTAGCCGCTCAAGCTGTCGTCCGTCCACAAGGTCTATAGGCTTGTCCGCCGCGAAATTCTTGGCTTCCTCTGTGTACATGCCGGAGCAGACCACGATACCGCTAGTTGCGCTCTCAGCGGTCATCACCCCATATAGCTCCCTGACCACATTTACGCCTATCTTGCTTGACCGCCATTGTTTGCACTGGACAAGATGAGTCTCACCAGCTTTGTGGATGCGAATGTCCACGCCGCCGTCTGGGCCAGCGCTGGTATTCTCAACTACCGAGTATCCCTGCCTGCGATAGGCTTCCGCCACAAGCTCCTCAAACTGCCGCCACGGTATTTCACGGATAGACTCCATACCTTTCTGGGAGTCGAGTAGTTTGCGCTTCCGCCATGCGGTGAAGGCGGAGATCGGGGCGGGAATGAGAAAGACGAATGCCAGAAAGGATCGCCATCTTGGAATTACCCGTTAACATTCCCGTGAATGCGGGACTCTGGAACTCATGTGTAGGGAGGTAGATGCCTACTACGACATACACAATTCCTGCAGTTACTATGCTTACCCACCACGGTAACTGCACGAGCAGGTCCAGTATCCCCTCATTCCGTCTTGCCATTTATGCACATCCCTGTTGCTGCCGCTGTAGCGACCATTTAGCTATAGAATTCTATTGCAACTGCCAGGAGTATGGACACAGCCTTTTCGAGTTTCGTGCACATTTTGAAACAGTCGCCAGCTACGCGCGCAGGTCCGTCAGTGCGATGTTGTTCATGTAGCAATACAACGGGTGGCCGCAAGAGGCGCTCCAGTTTGACCAGTGCTTGGCAATACCTTTCCCGTTTCATAGGGGCTAGCTTTAGGTTGCTGCTGCCAGTTTGAAATTCAATTGCAAAATCATTTTGACCAGCGTTACTTCACTTTTGACTCGATTTTGCAGCGTCTCCCGTGAGCGTCTCAGAGCTGTTAATGACCGCCCCTATGGAGCCATTCCGGGATCGGCATAAAGGAGCCACTCCAGGGTCGCCATAATGGCGCCACCTACCGCTGATTAGCAAATCTCAGACATCCAATCCACTGGTGTAAGCTCCCCGGTTTTTTTTGCCGGAACAGGAGCAGCACCACATGGCAAACCGGAGGTTTGAGATGTACCAATATCGACACGTGATTGTCCGCATGCGCCTGGGGGAATCTGACCGTGCCATTGCCCAGACCGGGCTGATGGGTCGTAAGAAGATCGCATCCATTCCTACACTGGCCTGCACACGGGGCTGGCTGGAACTAGACAACGACATCCCTCAGGAGGCCGAACTGGCCGCCTGTTTCGACCAGTCTCATGCCAGGCCACAGACCACCTCGCTGGTGGAGCCCCACGCCAAGGAAGTCAAGCAGTGGGCGGAACTGGGCATCCAGGGCACCACGATCTACCAGGCGCTGGTGCGCAAGTACGGGTTTGCCGGCATTGGGTTTGTACCGGAGACATCCTTTACAGATCATACCTGGCACATAGTTTACAGTTCCGGTACAAACGGATTGGTGGCGGGCTCAACCCGCGCCACTGGCCGGCCACTGCCTGCGATCAGGTCGATCATCATGTCCTTGAGTGTGTATTCGAAATTCAACAGGCGGGAACTGATTCCGTTGTTGAGGGAGGTGAGCCGGCGGCGTTAGCGGCACCGCTGCGCAGTCCGTCCAGCTCAGGGGGTCGATCGGGCCAAAAACAACAGGTAGAAACCGCCGTCATTAACATTCTGAATGCCAGCAAACAGCTTGTCTCCGATGCAGCGTTGTCTGAGCTCAAGGAACAGGGGCGCAAGTGACGGCTTTTGTGCTGGATAATTCGGTTGCCATGCGGTGGTTACTGGCCGGCGCCTTTCGCTTGAGTAGTTACGATGCCGCCTATCTCGAACTGGCGTTACGTAAAGGGCTGCCGGTATGAAAACGATACTTGTTTCTCTACTCTCCTCTGGGTGTCCTGGTTCATCGTTTGTGGGTGTCCTGGTCCATCGTTTGTGGGTGTCCTGGTCCATCATTCAGACCTGCCGGTACCTGGCGGTACGAAACAGTGCCTCGGCGCAGGCATTGTGATCGGACACCCGTGGACGCGAGTACGCCAGCTTGATGCCCAGCTACTGAAGCATCGCCAGTACGGTCGCTGCCTTGAAGAGGCTCAGCCGCCCCTTGACTGCCTCTTGAGGGAAATATGCGTGGGGGCTCCCACCTGGGCGACATCCGCCTTGTCCAGGCACGCGCGGACGTCCGCCAGACTCAACCCCGGCCGGCCTTCGATGGTGACCGCGATGGCGCCGGTCTCGCCGTCGATCAGGCACTCAAAGTGGCCCTCTATGGGTGGAAGCGGCCGGTCAACTTCCCTGACATTCTGTTCCACCGGCGGGGCTGTTTCCGCCGGGGAGACATCCTCACCGGCGGGTACACTGGAACAGGCTAGCATCATGGTGGCGACCACAGACGCGATGGTGTTGAGGTGCGTGGCCAGTTCGGCTCTGGGGATCGAGAGACCCACCTGGCTCTTTCTGCCACCGAAACCGCCCAGGGACTCCGGCTCGAAGACAATAAGCGAAAGATCCGGAGCGACCATCGATAGTGTGCGTTCGAACGGTTCTCGCCACTCGGAGGCGTCCATGCCGGCAATAGAGAGATACAAGTCGTTCATTGCGTCATTCTCACAGTCGCGGTGCGTCGTATCCACGGTGCATAAAAGTATAGACGAGTGAGCGGCATGCACTGATCGGTGACACCCGTCGTTCATTCGATCGAGGTGGCGGCCCGCAGACGTGCCGTGTTACAACGGGAATTCTCTGGCCCTCCGGTGGCCTTACTGAGACGCAGGCCATGTTTGAAGACATCATCGGCGGATACGCACAGCAGAGCGAGGGCTATTTCAACGACTCGTTGACCGCCGCAGACGAGCTCTCGAACTTTACGATCGACACCGTTTTGTCCGGCTACGATCTGCCTTCGATCGCGGAGATAGAGTTCTTCCTGCAGGACAGCGCCACGACGTTCGATGCCAGTGTCCGTCCCGCCCGGGAACCCGGGTGCTTCCGCATTGATATCACCGCCGGGCTGGTGCTGACCCTCCGCGAGGCCTTCGAGCGGTTCAGCTGTTTCGATATGGGCATTACCATCATTGACGGTGAACTGCCCGCGCAAGCCGCGCGCATGGCGATACCGAGGGACCTGGGTGAGCGGGCCACGTATCTGACCGCCGAAGAACCCGACATGTTACGCCCTTCCTGGTGGGCCATCATGTCGCGGGAACAAATCGAGTGGGCCCACTACATGTCGGTGCTGGCGCTCTGGTTTATCGTCAACCACGAGATTGCACACGTGATACGCGGGCATTTTCCCTACCTGAGGCAGCGTG
Source organism: uncultured Gammaproteobacteria bacterium (assembly GCA_963840725.1). Taxonomy (GTDB): domain Bacteria; phylum Pseudomonadota; class Gammaproteobacteria; order Pseudomonadales; family Halieaceae; genus CAVWDU01. The sequence continues at coordinate 159,440 of CAWIZY010000016.1, forward strand.
GCTTTCACGGCAAACTCACTGAATTCGCCTTTGTTGACAGTAAGTCCATCCATTTTCAGCAGCGCTTTCTGGAGTACGACGCCGACACCGTCAGTCTTGACCTGATGCTGTCGTATGTCGAGGACAAGTTCGGGGAGTTGTCCCGCGACAATGGGGAAACACTGTCAGTCGTCTTTCAACTCTACCTGGCCGCCGTGCTGGTGATGATGCTGCTCGATCGCAATACGCCCAGCCTGGAATTCCACGATAAAAACACCCACCCGCCGCTGGTTGCACGCGCCGCCTCGCTCTCGCAGACGATACTGGACCGTTTTCGCGACACCGATGTCGAGCTTGAGCTGGCCGGTGCGCAAATCCGTCACATCCTGTCGTGTTGTTGCGGCCTCTCGGGGCACCTGGACATTCCCAACGGCCGATGGCAGAGGGGCCGACTGCTCGCCCGGGAGTTCGGGCTGGGCATTGAGGATCGCAATCGCTACATCGCCCTGGTGGCCGAGCTGAATGAAGTGGCAGATTTCAAAGTACGGACAATCTGACACTCACTAGGCTTTCGGGCTGTGGACTTCTTGCGCGATCTTCAGGCAGGGAATCAGCAGAGGGACCTGGCCCTGAAGGTTACTGGCCAGGGCGTTGCGTAACGAGCCCAGGGCGCTATTGGGCAAGTTGACACACATTTATTGCTGTCCTATACCTACCTTCTAGCCATCCACATTTTCCGGCTGTACTTTCGGCCGCCCTGTCCATTGAGTATCGGGTAGCCTGGTCGTCGGAAGACGTCGAGGTATTGCGGTGCCGGTTCTCGGGAGTGAGAAGGCAGAGCAGGACCAGGAAGGTTCGAGAGGAACCGACGGGCAGTTTTTGACTGAAGCACCGTCGCTCTCTCTCCCCAAAGGCGGCGGCGCCGTGCGCGGCATTGGCGAGAAGTTCGCCGCCAACCCGGTAACAGGGACGGGATCGATGAGTTTCCCGATCCCGGCCTCACCGGGCCGTTCCGGTTTCGGACCACAGTTGTCGCTGTCCTACGACTCGGGCTCGGGTAACGGGCCATTCGGGTTCGGTTGGTCGCTGAACCTCCCGCAAATTACACGCAAAACCGACAAGGGTTTACCCCGCTACGACGACGCGCAGGAGTCCGACGTGTTCCTGCTCTCCGGCGCGGAAGACCTTGTGCCGGTGCTCGGCGCCGACCTGAACCGCGTTGAAGACATGGCCAGCGTGCCGGGCTATACCATTCATCGCTATCGACCGCGTGTAGAAGGCCTTTTTGCGCGCATCGAGCGCTGGACGCGGGTCGTCGATGACGACGTGCACTGGCGCACCCTCTCCCGCGACAATGTCCTGACGATCTACGGCAGGGATGACAACGCACGCATCACCGACCCGGCTGACCCGGGGAAGATCTTCACCTGGCTGATTTGCGAAACCCGCGATGACAAGGGCAATGCTGTTGTCTACGACTACAAGGCAGAGGACGGAGCCGGCATCGCCCGGTCGCACACTCACCAGCGCAATCGGGGCGCCCCGGACGACCCCCGGCGTGCCGCGAACCGCTACATAAAACGCATTCGCTACGGCAACAGAACACCCCTGCTCGATGCTTCGGGCCAGCGGCTGCGTTTTGTCAGCGACCCGCAAATCGACACGGCGGGATGGATGTTCGAGCTCGTCTTCGACTACGGCGAGCACGACGCCTCGGCGCCGCGCCCTGATGACGCCCTGGAGTGGGCGCATCGCACAGATGCCTTCTCAAGCTACCGTGCGGGCTTCGACATTCGCATTGCACGGCGGGCCCGCCGCGTACTCATGTTCCATCACTTTGACAACGAAGCGGACGTCGGCAACGATTGCCTGGTGCGCTCGCTTGACCTTACCTATTCTGACGAACTCGATGCGCCGGACCCCCGCTATCCGATCCATTCCTTTCTGCGCTCGATCACGCAGTGTGGCTACCGGCGAGAGGGCAGCGGATACCTCGAGCGCAAGCTGCCGCCGCTGGAGTTCGAGTACAGCGTGCCCCGGGTGCAAGACACCGTACAGGAAGTTGATGCAACGAGCCTCGAAAACCTGCCCGTGGGCATGGACGGAACGGCCTACCGATGGACGGACCTGCATGGCGAGGGGATTCCCGGATTATTAACCGAGCAGGCAGGCACCCTGTTCTACAAGCGCAACCTCAGCCCCTTGCTGGACCGTACAGTAGAGTTCGCACCGATCGAGCGTGTTCGCACCCGACCGAGTGTCAGTCTGGACGGTTCTCAGGCACAGCTGATGGATCTCGCGGGTGACGGTACACCCGATATCGTGGTCATGGACGGGCCGATCGTCGGCTTTTTCGAGCACGATGGCAACGAAGGCTGGGGACCTCTCCGCGCCTTCCGGTCACGGCTGCATCGCAACACCCGCGATCCCAACCTGCGTTTTATTGACCTCAATGGCGACGGCCGCGCCGATGTGTTGATCAGCGAAGACGACGCCCTTGTCTGGCACGCTTCGCTGGGAGAGGACGGCTTTGGCCCGGCCCGGCGGGTGCGCCAGGCCCTGGACGAGGAGACCGGGCCGCGACTGGTGTTTGCCGAGACGGCACAATCCGTCTATCTGGCCGACATGAGCGGCGATGGGCTCGCCGATCTTGTGCGCATTCGCAACGGCGAGGTCTGTTACTGGCCCAATCTGGGTTATGGCCGATTCGGTGCGAAGGTGGCCATGGACCAGGCACCGCGCTTCGACCGTCCGGATTGCTACGACCCGCGCCGTATTCGGCTGGCAGACATCGACGGCTCCGGCGGCGCCGACCTGATCTATCTCGCCGCCGAGGGCGTGACCTTGTATTTCAACCAATCCGGGAACAGCTGGGCGCAGGGGCAACGTCTGGCGGGCTTTCCCGCAGTCGACAAGCTGAGTTCGATCCAGGTCGCAGACTTGATGGGCAATGGGACTGCCTGCCTCGTGTGGTCATCACCCCTGCCCGGCCACACGGCACAGCCCATACGATACGTGGATTTGATGGGTGGTCAGAAGCCCCACCTGCTGGTTCGCTCGGTCAATAATCTCGGGGCCGAGACTGTCGTCCATTATGCGCCATCGACACGCTACTACCTTGCCGACAAGTCCGCCGGCCGCCCCTGGCTCACCAAGCTGCCGTTCCCGGTGCAAGTGGTCGAGCGCGTGGAGATCACCGATCGCATCAGCGGCAACCGCTTTGTTTCCCGCTACGCTTATCACCACGGCCACTTCGACGGTACCGAACGGGAGTTTCGGGGTTTCGGCCTGGTAGAGCAGTGGGACACCGAACAGATCGGCGCCCTGACCGACGACTGGCACCCTGCCCGATACCAGCACTGTCGATGCCACATCGCAGCTGCCACCGGTGCATACCAAGTCCTGGTTTCACACAGGGGTTTACCTCGGTGGCAAGCATGTCTCGAACTTCTTCGCCGGACTGCTGGACGACGGGGGCGACGGGGGCGACGGGGGCAAGAGACGACGGCGAGTACTACCGCGAGCCAGGCGCAGACAACGCGTCCGCCCGCGCGCTGTTGCTGGACGATACGGTCCTGCCACCCGGGCTTACCCTGAATGAAGAGCGCGAGGCCTGCCGCGCCCTCAAGGGTGCGATGCTGCGGCAGGAAGTCTATGCACTCGACGGCAGCGACAAGGCGGCGCACCCCTACACCATCCTCGAACAAAACTTCAGCATCCGCGTGCTGCAGCCAAGGGCCGGCAACCGCCATGGGGTGTTCCTCACCCACGCACGGGAAGCCATTACCCGGCACTACGAGCGCAATCCCGTCGACCCGCGCATTGCGCATGCGCTCACGCTGGCGGTGGACGACTTCGGCAACGTGCTCCAGTCAGCGGCCGTGGCCTACGGACGGCGCCAGCCGGATGCGGCGCTGGCGGTCGCGGATCAGGCCAGGCAGGCGAAACTGCATATCACCTGTGCCGAGAACAGCTTCACCAACCCGGTGGATTCAACGGGTGCCTATCGCACACCACTGACGAGCGAGATGCGCATTTACGAACTGGCCGGGCTGGAGCCGGCCAGCGGCGAGCCGCGTCTTGGCTTTGATCAGCTGCTTACCGCCATCGCCGCAGCCACCGGTCTGAGCTACGAAGAAGCCTTCCTCGAGGGCGCCCTGCAAAAGCGTCTTATCGAGCACGTCCGCACCCAGTACCGGCCCGATGACCTGGGCACTGCTCAGGCAGACCCCCTCGCCCTCCTGGCGCCCGGACAACTTGAATCGCTGGCATTGCCCGGCGAGGCCTACAAGCTTGCCTTCACAACCGGGCTCATTGCGCAGCATTTCGGGGCTCGGGTCAGCGACGCCATGCTGGAGGCCGAGGGCCGGTACCTGCACAGCGAGAGTGACGACAACTGGTGGCTGCGCTCCGGGCGGGGGTTTTTTTCACTCGGCAGCGAGGACGATCCCGCCACCGAACTCGCGCACGCACGCCAGCATTTCTTCCAGCCCCAGCGCTATCGCGACCCCTTCCATCGCGCCGGCTTCGAGACCGAGACGCTTATCGAGTACGACGCCTATGATCTCGCGGTCAGCGCAACCCACGATGCCGTGGGTAATCGGGTCAGCGCGATACACGACTATCGCGTGCTGCAGCCCAGGCTCCTGACAGACCCCAACGGCAATCGCTCCGAAGTCGCCTTCGACGCGCTGGGCATGGTCGTCGGTACTGCCGTGATGGGCAAGCAGGACGAGACCAGGGGCGACTCCCTGCTCGGCTTCTCCGCCGACCTGGACGAGGCCACGGTTCTGTCGCAACTCGATGATCCGCTGGCAGACCCGGATGCCATTCTGCAGCAGGCCAGCACGCGCCTGGTATACGACCTCTTTGCCTACCAACGCACCCGCGACCAGGCCCAGCCGCAACCGGCGGCGGTCTATGCCATGGCGCGCGAAACCCACCACGCAGATCTGTTGCCCGGTGAGCAGACGCGCGTCCAACACAGCCTCTCTTACTCCGACGGCTTCGGCCGCGAGATCCAGAAAAAGATCCAGGCCGAACCCGGGCCGACAAACCCCGGAGGCGCGGATATCGCTCCGCGCTGGGTAGGCAGCGGCTGGACCATCTTCAACAACAAGGGCGATCCGGTCCGCCAATACGAACCCTTTTTCAGCACTACACATCAGTTCGAGTTTGCGCGGGTCGAGGGCGTCAGCCCGGTGCTGTTTTATGATCCACTGGGCCGTGTGGTGGCGACCCTGCACCCCAACCACAGCTGGGAAAAGATCGTCTTCGATCCCTGGCGACAAGCGCGCTGGGACGTAAACGACACGGTACTCATAACCAACCCGGCGGAAGATAACGATGTCGCCGACTACTTCGCCCGTCTGCCCGACACGCAGTATTTGCCGACCTGGCATGCTCAGCGCGCGAATGGCGGCCTGGGAACGCGCGAGCAGGCAGCGGCCGAAAAAGCAGCCATGCACCATGCCACGCCAGGGGTCGCCCACATGGACTCACTGGGCCGCGCCTTCCTGACGATTGCGCACAACCGCTTCATACGCAGCAACTCGCCCCCAGGCGATGCGCCGGAAGAGGCCTTTTACGCGACGCGCCTTACCTTCGACATCGAGGGCAACCCGCGCGAGGCTATCGACGCACTCGATCGCATCGTCATGCGCTACGACTACGATATGCTCGGCAATAGCGTCCACTCGGCGAGCATGGAAGCCGGCGAGCGCTGGACACTCAACGACGTGGCGGGCAAGGCTATCTATGGCTGGGACAGCCGCGAGCATCGTCTGCGCACCCGCTACGACGCACTCGGCAGGCCGACCGAGGTGCACCTTCAGACCGGCAGTACGCCCGAACAGCTGGTCGGCCGCAGCGCTTACGGCGAGGCCCAGCCGGATCCGGCAACAAACAACCTGCGCGGCAAGCCGTACCAGGCGTTCGACGGCGCCGGCGTGGTCACCACCGGCGAGTACGACTTCAAGGGCAACGTCCTCACCGGCGACCGGCAACTGGCGGCCGACTATAAAAACACGCCGGACTGGTCCGGCACCGTGGCGCTGGAAGCGGAGGTTTTAACCACGCGCACTACATTCGATGCACTGGATCGTCCTGTCACCCAAACCACACCGGACAACAGCATAACCCGGCGCAGCTACAATGAAGCCGGGCTACTCGCGACAATCGAGGCCAATCTGCAGGGTGAAATGGCAGCCGGCCAACCCGTCTGGACGCCGTTTGTCATTGGCATTGACTACAACGCCAGGGGCCAACGGGAGCGCATCGCCTACGGCAATGGTGTCGTCAGCAGTTATGACTACGACCCCTTGACCTTTCGCCTGGCTCGTCTGCTGACACTTAGAGGCAGCGAGTCACTGCAGGACCTTGCCTACACCTATGATCCGGTCGGCAACATCACCCACATCGAAGACGCCGCGCAGCAAACCATTTACTTTCGAAACCGCCGCGTTGAGCCCAGCAGCGACTATCTCTACGATGCCACCTATCGACTCATCGAGGCCGCCGGCCGCGAGCACCTGGGCCAGGCAAGCGGCCCGACGCCGCCAGACCCATTTAACAGCTTCCACACCGGCCTGGAACAACCCGGCGACGGTAACGCAATGGGCCTGTATCTGGAACGCTATGTCTATGACGCGGTCGGCAACTTCCTGGAGCTGCAGCATGTCGGCAGCGATCCGGTACACCCCGGCTGGACGCGCACCTACAACTATGCCGAGCCCAGCCTGATCGAACCCGCCAGGGTCAGCAATCGGCTCAGTTCAACCCAGATTGGCAATGGACCGCTCGAGCCGCACAGCTACGACGCCCATGGCAGCATGACAGCGATGTCGCACCTGCCGCTCATGCAATGGAATTACCGCGATCAGCTCGAAGCCTCGGCGCAGCAATCGGTCAGCAGCGGTGTCCCCGAGACGACCTGGTACGTCTACGATGCCGGGGGCCAGCGGGTGCGCAAGGTGACCGAACGCGATGCCGGTGAAAGCGAAACACCGACTCGAAAGCTCGAGCGAATCTATCTGGGGAGTTTTGAGATCTATCGGGAATATGCTGCGGACGGCGTTCAATTGGATCTTGAACGGCAGAGCCTGCACATGATGGATGCCGAACAGCGCATCGCCCTGGTTGAGACCCGGACCTCTGGCGATGACGGTTCCGCGGCGCAGCTGCTTCGCTATCAGATCGGCGATCATCTTGGCTCGACGAATATAGAAGTCGATGACATGGGGCAACTGATTTCCCACGAAGAGTATCTGCCCTACGGTTGCACGTCCTATAGAGCCGAGAGTTCGAGCCTTCGAGCGGCGGCAAAGCAATATCGATACACAGGCATGGAGCGGGACGAGCAGACCGGATGCAATTTCCACGGCGCCAGGCTCTACGCACTGTGGTTGGGTAGATGGGCGAGTGCCGATCCACTGGGAATCAATGATGGCCCGTGCGTTTTTGCCTACGCAAAAAACAACCCGGTGAATCGGCAGGACACCAACGGCAAAGAGACCGTCAATGCGGGCGAATTCATGGGTTACGAAACCATTGAAGGGATCGAGTACGCACGATATCAGGCCAAAGAGGGAACCTGGATATCTGCAACGATGAAAGAACTCGGCTGGAGCACTCAGTTCGCGAAAGAAGATGGCTACGGCGCCTATGTTCCCGGCATGGTGCTTGAGTCGACGGGCATTACTTTTGACTACCCCGACGTGCTCGAGGTCGGGGAGCAGTTCCTAATCCCAACGATCGACCAGAGATCTCTGCAACCTGAGCCCGTTCACGCGCCGGAACCCACTCCCGAGCCGGAGGGCTGGGGGAAGTTTCTGTTCCGCAATCTGATCGACCTTGCGACTCCTGACAAATTTTCGGTCGAACTTCACGGCGAAGGTGGATTCGCCGGTCAATATGCGCTTGGGATTGAGGGTTTTGGCGGTGGTGGTGTCAGCCTCTCTCTGATTACTGCAATCAACTCACCTGATTTCGGGAAGATCAGCGCCAATTTTTCTGAGCATGTTCAGGCCGGTGGAAAGATAGGGAGCAAGTTCGAGGGCGGCCCAAAGGGTAGCGGGGGCATTACGGTATCCGTCAGCGAATTCGTTGGGGACTCGAGAAACGCGATCTTGCCATCGATACCGGGAGATGAATGGGGCGGTTACCTTGCCGGTGAAGCGACAGTTCTCGGTGGTATCCAAGCGAGCGGGAGTCGGCTCGATTGCGTGGACTGGAGACGAGTGGCTGGACAATGCATGGGTGGGACTCGGAGTCGACACCGGTGGCCAGGTAGCAGCCGGGGGCGGTGGCAGTATTGATTTCGGTGGCAGTTTCAAGGGCACTTTCGACCCTTTTTGGACAGCAGATCTCTTGTTTCCCGCAAAGCTGCCGGTTCGCAGATTCCACCAGCAATATGTGAATTGGGTACACAGTGGCAGGTGAGGCGCGCGGACGGGCGCCACAGCGTTAGTCAGCAGAAAAGCCCGGAGTCGACCTGCTGTCATCTGTAGACGGGACCGAGCCCCCAGGGCAATAGATTCATTCTACGCAAGCCGGGACAAGGAGTGCACGATGAACAAGATCATCTTCCCCATCAAGCTGCAGATGCAGCGTCCGTCCGTTGCGGACCTGCACGAGGCACTGGCCCTCCTCGGCTTCACCATCAACGATAGCGAGAAAACCGAGCATCGATTCGGCGCATCGACACGCGCGGCCGTGATTGAGTTTCAGACCGCACACCAGCTGGAAGGCACCGGTCTGGTCGACGAGGTGACTGCGGCCACGTTCAACACCGTGCTCACCGACATGGGCGCCTTCGACACGGAGCCCGGTGGTGGCGGTGACTTGCCGACCCCTGTCCTGCCTTCGGATGACCCAGTCTTCGGCGTTCAGGGTGAAGTTGTTAGGCCGGACGGCACGCCCGTTGCCAATCAGATCGTTCGCGCCTACGATCGCGCGCTGTGCGAATGGCGGCTGCTGGGAAACGCCGATGCTACGATCCGCACCGATGATCTCGGCCGTTACCGGATCAGCTACGAATCCGCGCAGCTCGAGGGCTGGGGCAAGTCCCGTGCCGACCTCAAGGTCGAGCTGCGCGACCCGACCGACGACACCGTGATCGCCGAGTCGCCATTGATACTGCAGGCCCGGAAACAGGAAACAGTCAATTTTTCTATTGGCGACCAGGCGTACCGGGGGCCGGACGAATTCACACGTGTCGAACGCACACTGCGGCCCCTGCTGCAATCCCACGACGACTTGAGCTGTATCGAGGTTGCCGACGTTTTCATCCTCGCGCGGGAGACCGGATTGCGCGGCTCGCAGGTGGCCTACTACGTCAAGGCCAGACGCTGGGCCCTCGACTATGGGGCCACGGCGGAGATTTTCTACGCCCTGCAACGCACCGAGGAGTCCAGACAAATCGATGCGCTGCTGTCGCGCCCGCTTACCGGGCTATGGGCGACCCTCGAGCGGGCGCGGCGCAATAACATTGTCGATCTCCCGCTCGATGCAAAGACCCGTGGCGAACTCGAACAGTTGCAGCTGAGCTTTCTCACTGATCCTGAGCATCCCTACAGCAAGGTACTGGACACCACTGTACTCAATGAAGAACAGCAAACGCTGTTCACGCAGCGGCTCACCACTGCGGAATCGACCGGCGAAGCGTTCTGGCAGGCCCTGAAGCGCCATGAGAGCTTCGACGCAGAAACCGTGGAAGACTTGCAACAGACGTTTGAACTGCAGGCCATGGTCGCCGACAACACCAGTCTGACGCTGCGCCTGCGCGGCGAGCTGGGTGTGAAAGCCGCACGTGAAGTAGCCGCCTACGGCGTGGAAAAGTGGCGCGATGCGGTGCTGGCCGGTGAATCCGTGGCAATGCCCGCCGAGATTCTGCCCGGCGGCACGCCCGATGAGCGCCGGGCAAGCTATGCCCAGCAACTTTATCGCGTGGCTGAACGACGTTTCCCGACAACGTCTCTGGCGGGCCAGATGACACGCGAGTCGGCGTGGGAGAACACGGCGCTACCCGAACTACTCTCCGTGATTCCCGAATTTGACTTTGGCAGTCAACGCCTGCTTGCCCTGCTGAACGACAAACCCGCGGCGCTGGAAAGCTTTTCCGACCCCGAGGCGGCGCGTAAGGAACTTCTGCGAGTCGAGCAGTTGTTTCACCTGACCCCTGCCGAAGACAAACTGACAACCATGCAACCGTTGTGGTCGGCGGGCGTGCGCTCTGCGCCCCAGTTGGCCGCGCTGGGCCGAAACGCCCTGCGCCGACAGGTCGGGTCCGGGCTCGACAGCAGCACCGTCGACCGGATCTACCGCAATGCGGTGCAAGTAAACGCATTGGCGCTCAACACCTATGTGCAATACGCGCCGCAAAATACCGGCACTTCCCTACCCGTGTTGCAGGGATCCCAGATCCCCGCCGATGATTTACCGGCCGAGTGGGCGGCCCTGTTCGGATCACCGGACGCCTGTGCCTGTTCACACTGCGAGTCGGCGTTGAGCCCTGCGGCCTACCTGGTGGACCAGTTGGCCTTCCTCGAGAAGGCGGTAGACACCGCCGGCAACAATGCCCTGGACGAACTGCTCACACGCCGACCAGACCTTGGCGGTTTGCAACTGAACTGTGACAACACGGAAACGCCACTGCCACATATCGACCTGGTGATCGAAATCCTCGAGGCGATCGTGGCCAGTGCCGACGGCAAGACCCTGCCCGCCGGCGCCATCGGCGCAACCACCTGGCAAAGCGACATGCTGGCGGCCCAGCCACAGTACATGGAGCCCGCGGCCTACGACATTTTGCACCAGGCGGTGTATCCCTTCGATCGTCTGCCCTTCGACCTGTGGACCGAAGAAGGCCGCAGGTATCTTCGGCAGATGGGCATCGCGCGGGACAAACTGATGCGTATCATGCCCGCAAGGGCCGGTGTCGGGCCACTGGATATCGCGACCGATGCGCTGGAGATGACGGCCACTGAACGCGCACTGATCCAACAAGCGGATACCCAGGTCGCGGCAGTGGCCCGGAACTGGGGCGTCACTGCAAATTCCTCGGCAATCAACCGACAACTGGGCCAGGTTGAAACGCTGCTGGACCAGGCGCACATCGACTACGACACCCTGCTGAGGCTGCTGAACTCGCGCTATGTCACTGCCGGTGGTGCAGTCTCCGTAAGCTTCCAAGGAACGCCTTGTTCCCTGGATGGCGCCATACTGGTGGACGCAGGCGGCGCTGCGCTGCAGTATCTGCCACTGCGTGTCCTGCTCGATCGCTTGCATCGATTCCTGCGCCTGCAACGGCACCTGGGATGCAGCGAGTACGAGCTGGACACCTTGATCCAGCTACTCGGGGTGACCGATTTCAATGCCGCCTCGTTCATCGAGCACCTGGCCGACATGCAGGCGCTACGCAACGCACTGAGCCTGCCGCTGCTGGAACTGGGCGCCTGGTGGGGTGACCTCGATGTTTACGCCTTCGAGGACGAGTTGCCATCGCAGTATGAATCCGTGTTTCTCGACCAGGGGCTGTTTCCAGGCACGCACGCCGGGGCGGGACCCGACCTGCGCAACGAGGTGTTCGCCCTGCGCGCTGATCGGGCGGATCTGGAGATCACGGTTTCGGCCGACCCCAGCCTCAGCCCGTGGCTGGCCGAAGAGCCGGAGTTTGCTGTGCACACGGACTACGCGGCGTACATCCAGAGCGCCACGCGCCTCGGCCCCGATGACCTGCAGTTGCTGGTGACCGACTGGCTACCAAAAGATGCGGCCAGCGGGCATGTGGCGCTGAACCTGGCCAATCTGTCTGCGCTCTATCGTATGGCGTCGATGACGCGCGCGCTCGGTATCAGCGTGAAGGATGCGCTGCGGCTGTTTGCGCTGACCGGTACGCTGCCCCTGAGCACGCCTGCGGCCGTGATTGGGCCCAGCCATTCGCGTCAGTTCCATGAGCTGTTCGTGGCCATTGATGCCGGCGGCCATTCCATTCAGGCCCTGGCCTACCTGTTGCTGCACGACGACGATGCGACGGTCGAACTGGCCCCTGTGCCGGAAGATATCGATGCCTGGCTCGACACCCTGCTGGGCAGCTTTGTCGGTATTGTTGCGATCGAGGGAGGCCCCGACGATGCAACAGTCACCGCCGAACTTCAGTCTGCGGTGGCGGAATCAGCCGCAACGGCCCTTGGCACCGATCCCGCCCTGCTTGAAGCCTTGCTGTTCGAACACCGGCCCGAGCTGGGCGCCGAGATGCTCGCTCACCTGATCGCAGCCGCCAACCCGGACGCCGTCGACCTGCCACCGGTGCAGACCGATTTCCATGCTGTTTTCACCCGGCTACACAAATTCGCCGTAGCCTGGCATGGCCTGGCACTGGACGGAAGCCTGCTCGGCTACGTCGTCGAGTTAGACAAGGGCCCCGCCTTGGGATGGACCGACATCGCGGCGCTGCCCGTGGCAGCGACAACCGCCACCCGATTCCAGGCGTGGTCCCGCCTGGTCGAGGCGACCACGCTGCAAAAGACCACCTTCACACTGGACCAACCACTGTTCGTACTGTTGGAGGATGCCGCTGCGGCAACCCTCGCACAAACCAATGATCCCGCCAGCTTTGTCCTGTACGACTACCTGGTCCAACTGGCCGAATGGACTGCCTGGCCGCTGGAGGATCTGGTCTATCTGACGGGCGCGGCGGGGTTCGCCCTCGATCTGCCTGCGGCGATGCGCGATGAGCGGTCCCTGGTCGAGTTGCAGCGAGTCTTCGATCTGATCGGTACCCGCCCGGTGACCGCCGAGCAGGCTCACGCCTGGACACTGGCAGAGCTCGGTTTTGCTGACACCCAGGCGATTAAACAGATCCTGTCGCTCGCCTACACTCAAGCGAACTGGCTGGACCTATTGGGCTCCATACAAGACCCACTGCGCACCCGAAAACGAGACGCCCTGCTGGGTCACCTGCTGCATACGCTGAACATGCCGGACAGCGACGCATTCTATGCGCACTACCTGATCGACCCGGAGGCGGCGCCCTGCGGTCAGACCTCGCGTATTGTCAGCGCACATATGACGCTGCAACTGTTCGTGCAGCGCATCCTGTTTCGACTGGAACCCTTCAGCTTCGAGCAGGCCGATGCGGAGGCCTGGCGCTGGCGTGAAAACTACCGTGTGTGGGAAGCCGCGCGCAAAGTCTTCCTGTGGGCCCAGGACTGGCTCAGGCCGGAACTGCGGGACAACAAGTCCCAGTTCTTCAAAGAACTCGAAGACGCACTGATGCAGGAAGAGGTGACCAGCGAATCGGCCGAGCGCCTCTGCGTCGATTACCTCGCCAAGCTCGACCAGGTGGCACGCCTGGAAATCCTTGGCCTGTACGAGGACAAGTGGAGCGAGAACGGCACTGAATTCAGTGTCTTGCATGTCGTCGGGCGCACCCGTGAAGTTCCCGCGAGCTATTTCTACCGGCGGTTTGAGGATGGCCTGCGCTGGACCCCCTGGGAACGCATCGACCTGGATCTGCGCAGCGATCATCTCGTCCCGGTCACCTACAACGGCAAGCTGTTCCTGTTCTGGCCCGAGTTCACGGTCACCGACAATGAGGAGCCTTCGTCCAGCACCGAGGCAAAATCCGACACCCTCGAACTGCTTGAGGAAATCGCCGACCTGCAAAAGGAAATCGACGCCACCAACAAGCAGCTGGCCGAAATTCCGGGGGATCTCAGCCGGCTGGACGAGCTCCCCGGCCTGGTCGAAAAACTCGCGGAACTCTCAGCCGATTTGCAAACAAAGCAGGATGAACTGGAGGCGATCGACACCACGGTAGCCACCGATGCTGAAGAGCCTTTGCGCTACGACGTCGAGCTCGGCATGGCATGGATTACGCTGGGATCCACCGGCTCGTCACCAAAATACCTGTCCCGCGAGAAACTGAACTACCCGTCCAACGTACAACCCGAGTATCACCACTTTGTGGGCTGGGTCAGCGGCGAAAGTCTTTTGAGGATCGCGGTCAGCACCAGTCATACCGCAGTCCCGGACGTGGGCTATTTCTACTTCGACGATGCCCATGGCGAGCTGTTTGCAAGCCACATAACAACCGATGCGCCGCGCGGCACTGTGGGGGCGTTTGGCGGCGAGCGCAAGTTTCAGGCCCTGAAGCTCGTGTATTTTTACGGTGAAGACCCCCGCCTGGAGCTGGAGGTCGATTCGTTTATACCGAGCCTGGATTCGCACGCCACGGTGCAGCCGGCACAGCTGCCCCCGCTTGCCCGTCGGGACACTTCTCTACCGTGGGACTTCTCGGCGACAACCCTGGACGAACCCGTGGCGCCATATACCTACCCGCGCCCACTGCTTATGCGCCTTATGGATGGTGGCGGCCAGATTCACTACCTTCATCAATACGGGTTGGGTGGCAAAGAAACCACGCCTTTCTTCTTCTCCACCAATGAACGGTGCTACTTCGTCCAAACCCAGGACTCATGGGACCTCGGGGGATTGGGAACCTTGGGCAGCACAGTCTTGAGGCTATCCGATGCGGATACAGCGCAGCATGCACTGGTTGCGCTCAGCGGGGAGATTTATTACGAACCCAGCGATTCGGGCATTCTTTACGGCTCATACGACGGTATGGAAAGCGACGCATTGAATGCCGAGGCATCATTCATCGAGCAGATTTTGACGCCCGACCAGGCCCCGACGATCGTTGCCGGTGAAGAGGTGCTCAACACCCGGCTCGGCTACCGCTTCACGCGGTTCTACGATCCCTACACCAGTCTTTTCTTGCGCCAGGCATCACGGCACGGGATAGACGGCCTGCTCAGTCCAGATACGACATGGGATGACGATTCAGCCGCGCTCTATCGCCAGCTGATGCCACAAGAGCCCTTCAGCTTCGAGGAAACCTATGCACCGGACGGAACCTGGGTTGACCGCCCTTACCCCAAACAGGAAATCGACTTCGATCACGACTCACCGTGTGGATGGTCCAACTGGGAGGTTTTCTTTCACATACCGCTGCTGATCGCCACGCGGCTGATGGAAAACCAGCGCTACACAGAAGCCCGCCAATGGTTGCACCACCTGTTCGACCCGACCTGTGACGAAGGCGGGGGGCCGGAGCGGTTCTGGAAGATCCGCCCGTTCTATGAAGCACAGCTGAGCGGGCCGCTCGACGAGCTCGAGTCCCTGCTTAGCGAAGCCAACTCATCCTACGAAGACCAGGTCCGGGCCTGGAGCAATGACCCCTTCGCGCCCCACGTCATCGCACGAATGCGCAAGTCGACCTACATGATGAAGGTGGTGATGTTATACCTGGAGTGCCTGTTACAGGAGGCCGACCTGTACTTCAGCCTGGATACCCGGGAACACATTAACAAGGCGCAGCTGCTCTATATGCTGGCGAGCGAGATCCTCGGTGAACAGCCCACGCTGCTGCCGGCACAGGAACAGACTGTGTTGACACCCGATCTGATGCTCGGGCGTTTGCGCACGGACTGGAACGGGCCGGATGGCCTGGCCCCACTGGATGCGCTGGCGGCGGCGCTCAGCGTCAAGCTGCCCGGCGCATCGGCAACGCGCGGTGGCGCCAGTGCCACGTCGGGTCTCATGTCTGTCGAGCCGGGCCTGAGCACTCAGGCCATGGAAGACGCGGCACAAGCCGCCCAGGGAGGAACGGGGGTCATCGATACCCTGTTGCTGTTCTGCATCCCCCCAATCAGAAGCTCTACGAGTACTGGGATACCGTTGCCGATCGGCTGTACAAGATCCGCCACTGTATGAACCTCTCCGGGCAGGTTCGGCAACTGGCGCTGTTCTCTCCGCCAATCGACCCGGCTTTGTTGGTGCGTGCCAGTGCCGCGGGGCTCAGCATCGAATCCGTTCTCAGCGGCCTCTACGGATCGCGATCACCGTACCGCTTCAGTTTCCTGCTGCAGAAGGCCCTCGAGCTGTGCGACGAAGCCCGCAACCTGGGCGGGGCTTTGCTGGTGGCGCTGGAAAAAAATGACAGTGAGGCCCTATCGCTACTGCGCAGCACCCACGAACTCGGGCTGCTGGAAGCGATACGTGCGATAAAACGTCACCGCGTTGAAGAGGCTGAGACGTCGCTGGAGGGGCTCGTCAGGAGCCGGGATACTGTCGAGTTTCGCGCCGAGTACTACGCGGGGCTGGAGCGCGTAAGTCGCGGCGAGAAAACGAGTCTCGACACGCAGGACAAGGCGCGGAACTGGCAAAAACTTGCCGAAATAACCGACGCTTCAGCGTCAGTGTCACATTTTTCTATCCCCAATTTCTCAGCGCCATTAGGCCCGGGGGTGCCCACCGTATCTTACGGCGGCTCCAACCTTGGCGCGGCAGCTCAAGCCACGGCCACCGGGCTGCGATCCGCCTCTGCCGCGTTTGCTCACGAGGCGAGCCGAGCCAGCGTTACCGCCTCCTACACGAGACGATCCAGAGACTGGAAGCTCCAGGCCGATCTCGCCAAACGCGAGATGGAACAACTCGACAAACAGATCCTCGCCGCCGAGATCCGCCAACAGATCGCAGAGACCGATCTCGACAACCACGACACGCAGATCGAGCAGGCCGCTCAGGTCGAAGACTTCCTGAAACTGAAATTCACCAATCAACAGCTTCACAGCTGGATGATCTCAAGGCTCTCCTCGGTCCACTTCCAGGCCTACCAGATGGCTTCGCAACTGGCCATCCAGGCCGAAGGCGCGTTTCAGTACGAACTCGGCCCCGAAGAACAGGCTTCGAGCTTCATACGCCACGACAACTGGGACAGTCTGAAAAAAGGCCTGACCGCAGGCGACCTGTTGCATCAGCAATTACGACAAATGGAAAGCGCCTATCTCTCCGCCAATATGCGCGAACTGGAGATCACCAAACAGGTATCCCTGTTCCAGCTGGACCCGGCGGCGCTGCTCTCGCTGCGCACCACCGGAAACTGCGATTTCCACGTGCCCGAGGTGTGGTACGACTTGAATTTTGCAGGGCACTATTTCCGACGCATCAAGGCGATCCGCATTACCATTCCCTGTATTGTCGGCCCCTACGCCAATGTCAGTGCGACCCTGTCGCTGACCGATAGCTGGACCCGTCGCAACACCGATTTCTCCGATGCAGATCAACCCGAGAACGATTCAGCCGCCGTCTCTCAGAGTGCGATCGCCACGAGCTCTGCCAATCAGGATGGCGGAATATTCGAGCTGGATTTCAACGACCCCAGGTACCTGCCGTTCGAAGGTGCCGGCGCCATTAGCAGCTGGCGTCTCGAACTGCCTGCAACTATCAGGCCGTTTGATTACGCGACGATTTCTGACGCCGTAATCCACATCAGCTACACCGCACGGGACGGCGGACCGGAGCTCAAGAGTGCAGTGAATGCCGACATAACCAGCGCGATCAATCAACTCAATGCACCTGCCGAGGGCGGGAGCATGAGCCGATTGATCAGCTTGCGGCACGACTTTCCGGCTACCTGGGCCCAGCTGTTCAGTGGTGAGTCCGATGCGCCACAAGGCTGTTCACTGCAGTTGAGCAAACAGGACTTTCCCTCATTTCTGGACTTCGCCTGGCTGCCAGACACCGACGGGACAGGCGAGGCACTGGAGCCCGCCGCGATTTCGCTCAACGTGCAGAGCCTGCTGGCTTTTCTCAGCCCGAATGGGGCACTGCCTGCCAACGCGGCCGACATCACGGTGAATCAACAAGCGGGACCCGCCAGCGGCATGCCAATGTTTGACATAACCAGCGCACCCGGGACCCTGTCCAGTTCGGTTATCGATAATGAGAACAGTGTGGACTGCCAGCTGGCTATCGGCGGCGACACCCTGCTGGCAGAAGAATGGAGCGATATTTACCTTTTGCTCGACTATGAGGTGGTGACATAGGTACTCATGACATAGGTACTCATGACATAGGTACTCATGACAAAGGTACTCACGTAAGCGGCCACCGGTTTTTGACTGGTAAGGGTAGTCGTCGCCCTACGAGGGGTTACTGCTACCAAGGTTTGCATGCTTGCCAATCACAAGCGCCTTTACACTCGCACTGTATGACGTGCCCCTGGCTTCGGATCGGCCAGAACCCGTTTACGCGGTGAGCATAAATAAGCTCCTGCGCTCTCCTCCCGGGCTACACTGTGCACTCTGGAACTCCATTCCTCGTTTTCGCCCCGAGTTGCCATGCCGAAGTGACAATCCAAACTCCCGAAAAAGGTGAGATACTCACACCATGAAACGACCTGGCCTCAAAACCATTCTACTCGCACCGCTGGTGCTTTTCGGCCTGTTATACCTGACAGGTGCCGTGTTATACGCAACCCGCGATACGACCCCACTGACGCAAGCCAAATCACCTGAGACGCCTCTGAATGTTGCCATCTTTGGCGCCAGCGGAACTGCCGGTGATGGCATTCTGAAGGCAGCAATGGCATCAGCGGATATCGGCAATATTCTCGTGGTTACACGGCGGGAGACGCCGCGCATAGCAGAAGGGGTCAATGCGGGAAAAGTACAGATGATCCTCCACATGGATTATATGGACTACACCGCGATACAGGATCAATTAGCGAACATCGACACCGTTTTCTGGGCAATCGGGATCAGTGCACTGGGCGCGGACGAAGCGACCTACGGCAAGATTCACGTCGATTTTCCCCTGCAGTTCGTTAAAGCCTGGACCGACGCCAACAACAACCCAGGCTTGTCTTTTCACTTCGTCAGCTCCAGCGATATTTCAGAGGATTCCACCACCATGTGGGTACAGCAAAAGATACGCGCAGAGAAGGCTCTGTTCTCGTTTGCTGAAGGCACGCCGCTTCGGGTGATCGCCTATCGCCCGGACTACATTGGCCCCACTGCCGAGGAAGCCCATCTGGGGCAGGACCTGGCCTATTGGTTTTTCAAGCCCGTTGGCGCCGCGGTGCGGGCCACCCAAATCGGTAATGCCATGATCGACATCAGCCTGCGCGGTAATGAGTTTAAGAACGGAGCCAAAATTTCAACCAGCGGGATTGTGCAGCATAGCGATTCGCTTGTTCATCAGTGAGTTCAGCAGAATCAATGAATCCGGGGAGTGGGACCAACTCGAGGGAAAAGTTATTAACCATCTGACTCACCTAACATTCAGTCTACATTTACTGCGGCATCAACTTTACGAATGCCTCGCATTATCCATTCATAGTAACTCAAAATATCAAATGCCCCATTTGGGTCATTTTCTCCTATCTGCTGGATAATAGCTCAAATGGCATCTATATTTCTCTGAAAGAACCGTCTTATTTCGACCGAAGGAACGGCGATGCGAAGACTAGTAATTTGTGCAGATGGGACATGGAATAGTCCAGATCAAGAGTTAGACGGGTATGATCTCAGGAAACCTTCCAATGTCGTAAAGCTCTCTCGGGCCGTAAAACCTATCGGCGACGACGGTACTAGCCAGATCGTGTTCTATGATACAGGAGTCGGCACCCAGGATTTCGTAGACAAATTGGTTGGTGGCGCGACCGGTGTGGGACTATCACAAAATATCATCCAAGCGTACCGCTTCCTAGTCAACAACTTTCATAGC
This sequence comes from uncultured Gammaproteobacteria bacterium, assembly GCA_963840725.1. Lineage (GTDB taxonomy): Bacteria > Pseudomonadota > Gammaproteobacteria > Pseudomonadales > Halieaceae > CAVWDU01. The sequence goes on from CAWIZY010000016.1 coordinate 178,991, forward strand.
AGCGATCAGATATTTCTTTTCGGGTTCAGCCGAGGTGCCTATACCGTCAGAAGTCTATCCGGACTGATTGATCGCATCGGTTTGTTGCCTAAATCCCAAGAGTATTGGTTTCCCGAAGGATACGGCTTTATCGTACTCACGCGCCCGACAATCAGCTCAAGAATACAGACGAATCAATAACTCTCGAGCCGTAAAAATCAAGAACGATAGGTGTGTGGGATACGGTCGGTGCACTGGGTATACCAATAGGTGTGCTGAATGCCCTCAGCACACGGAAGTACCAGTTTCACGACGTGGCCCTGTCATCGTCTATTGAACACGCCTACCAAGTGTTAGCAATCGACGAGAAACGCATCGATTTTAAACCGGCCGTCTCGGACTCGGTCTCTCAATAGCCAGACATTGGAACAGGTTTGGCTAGCTGTGTTCACACAATATATTGGGGGTGGCTACAAAGCAACGGTCTGGCGAACCATGCTCTTCTTTGGATGGCAGCCAAAGCAAATCAACTTGGACTAGAAACAGATCCGGATTACCTTAACACATTTCAAGCCAAATCATCGCGAGAATCTATGAGTCGAGGAAAAGCTTCTATCGATTAAAGAAACCCTATTTACGCCCTATTGGTAGTGGTGACGGTGAGTCGATCCATCAAGCGACAATTAGACGAATTGACGGTGATGAGAGCTATCGACCAAAGAATGTAGATAAGCGCAGACTGAGGAGAGCCTGATGCCAATTAACACCTCGATGCCATGGAAGAAATACGGCGATCTCCTGTGTTGCTAGGAACATTTTGCTTTTAAGAAACATGTTTAGCGAGGGCGCTGGCATCCCCGGCGATGACGAATATGTAGCTCCAATTCCGCAGAAATCTCTTGACCAGAACCTTATCATTGCGAGCTGGACATTAGCAAATTCGATTCGCCTTCATATGGCCTTCGTGGTGGAGAACCTTTGAGCTACATTGCTGAAAATGACGTCGTTTCGACATCGTCGCTATTCAGGAAGTTGATCGCGATACGGAAGTGCTGAGGAAATGTGACGCCTCCTAGGCTACAACTGGGACTATATAGTGACGGATGAAACAGTTGGAACGCTGGAAACAAAGAGAGACTTGAGCCATCGTCTACGACAGAAGGAAAGTTCGCCCGACGGGAGTCGTTGGTGAAATTGTTTGCCCGACGTAATGACCGGCCGGTCACTCAGTTTCAATCCCCTTTGTTAGTTGGTTTTCAATCAGGCTGGTTAGAATTTTTCACTGTGCACGGTGCACATAGTTTACGGTTCGGCCAACGCAAACAACGCAGAAGAGAGTTCGAGAGATTAGTTCAATTGCAAGCTACCTGAAAGAACGGATGCTGCGTTATCGAAAGCTAGTAGAGAAAAAGGCAAGATTTGGCGGATTTGTCAGTTGCGGAAAACATCATTTTGTAGGTGACTTCAACATATTCTCAACAAGTGACGAAACGTCCGAAGACTCTTGTCGAAAATGGATGGGAAGTAAGTGAAGGTTTGTTTTGGCGCAAAGACAAACACAGGGCGCAAGCATAAGTCTTTTAGATCAAATTGCCTTTCGAAATGATGCCAGAAACGTGCAGGCAACAGGTGAGCTCTGGCGTCTTCGACTGTCTTAGAATTGTTTACAGAATAGAGTGACAGTCCGTCCTCCGTTAAACTTTGGCAACGATCATACGACTTCTTATACTGCCGAAGAAGAAGCCAAAAAGCGACAATTATTGCGAAACACTCTGGCGAACTCACCAAATGTGGGATTAGCGTCCCTTTGTATGGATAGAACTGAAAATTGACTTCAGTGAACAGTATTTGGAGAGAAGACTCTCAACTTAACAGAGCTGTCAGTTCTGCATAAGGAGGACCTGATATGCGAGTGACGCCTGTGCCCGTGACATGTTGATTTAGTACTCGACACCGAATTCAGCTATGCAAATAGTAGAGCTCTACGTGAGCAGCGCAAGAATGATATCAATAGTGTTCGACCTTATGTAGAAACAATGGCGGAGACTGAACGTATGCGTACAACTAGCACAAGAGTGGTATCGGTACTCAGTCTTTTTCAACAGAAGGCACGCCACTTTAAATCGACGCACCTTTCTGACGGAGACTTTCGATTTTATCACAATGGTTGATGCTGCGGCTTAGAGGCGACTATCAATCGAGCATGATTCGTCAGAACACAAGGTTACCAATGAACATGAAGAAGGCTTCGAAAACTAATACCAACACGAGCAATGACAATGTCTACATTGTATCCGCAATACTCTTTTACATTTACTTCGGGGTATTACGGGCAACGCGGTACGACTGAATCAAGAAATTTCAACCACCTAAACCAGATTGCTCAGAATATTGAGGCGACCAAAACAACACTTCGTAACAACTTATTCTTCCTTTTCGCAAATTAAAAGAGAATCCTCTGAGAGATAAGAACCTGCCCCCACTCAAAGGGTTGTCAGAGTTCTACAAAGACTGGGCCAGCGACAGTTTTTTGCTTAGAACTCGCTCGGATGTCAACCTCGAATGTTAGGTCCATCGCAGACGGGAATGCCGATTCAGTGGGACAATTTGTTGATCGAAACGTTATCTACTGATGAGCCCAGAATCACATTTGAAATGGCGGCATTACAAGCACTTTTAGGATTGAAATAACGAGCAGATACTCAACTATTTGCGCGTTAGAGATGGCCCGATCTTCCAACACTTCGGAGATATCAGTGGACTTGAAGAATTACAGAAGGTTACTTTAGCTCGATACTAGTTGGGACAGCATCAGCAGACGGGCAGCCTGGCTTAGTGTACTTCAGCACGGCTGCAGAGCCGTTTGTCACCGATGAATCGCGCGCCTTATCGATTTTCTCCAGAAAGCATGAATACAGCAGAGTTAAAGAAATTGACTTTCTCTACAACCCCGAGCACGAAGGTGATTCACGAGAGCAGAATCCAAAAAGTCACTGACTCATCCACAACGAAAGGAGGCAGCTGGGGCGGCCACACTAGGTTGATAAAACATTCCTTGGGGGAGCGCGATAGCTATTTTTTTGTCCAGCCAATAGTCACCGCTACTCAAAACAAAGAAAACATATTACTTGTCGGTGTCTTGGATGCTGAAGAGTTTGCCACACAGAAATATCGGCCACCTATGTTCGTCGTGACTCTCCTCCTGATATACGTTGTAATTGGACTACTGTCCCTAGGACTGATACGACTGAGATTAATGCGCAATGATGCTGTTGCAAGGCGCCAAGACTTACTTTTGTCGTACATATCTATGGTTCTCCTTCCTGTAATTATAATCGCCGGCGTACTCAGCCTCTTCGAAAGAGGTCGACTCCAGGAAGAATTTGGTGAGCGCCTAAAAGCTACATCAGAGGAAATTTCCCAGCGCTTCGAAGAAGAGTTGCAAGAAAAACTTCGCGCCCTCAGAGAATTTGAACCTGACAAATTTCAGAATCAAGAAAACTGTAAAGGGGGCACCAATGACGAAGAGGAGTCAAGTCAACCACCCGAATCCACCGCAGGAAATAGGAGCGGCACAATAAGGTGCGAGGTAGAAGAAGTGCCAGTATTCAGCGTCTTGTTCGAGCTTAACCGTGACGGCAAGCAGGTTGGCCTTGCGCTCACGCGTGACCAGCATCAACTCCGACCGGGATTCACTGTTGACAAACGAAACTACTACAAAAAAATTAGGTCCCGCGAGGCATGGACAATCGTTATCGATGCAACAGAACCCAAGCCAAGCGCGAAGCCGACTTCACAAAAAAAGGGCACGGAAAGGGTTCCATACTATATGGAGCGAATCCAAGCACTTACTAACGGCGCGTTTGAAACCGCCATATCCGTCCCTTGTGATGAATCAGCAACTTTACGAAAGTGTTATCCGCCTACCACTGATCATAAAGCAAGTGTCGATGAAGATGAAGATGAAGATGAAGATGAAGATGAGCAACCGTATATACGTGTCGGGACAGGACTTTTCAAGTCACTAGATTTTCCAGCCCTGTCACCGGGAATGGAGTTTGCCGTATTTGACCGAAAGACAGGCGAAGTCAAGTTCCACAGCTTGAAGAGCAGGAACTTGCGAGAGAACATCTACAACGCCACTCACGATAATTCGAGACTTAAGGCTCTTATTGCGACAAAGCAAAAGGCACAACTTGTTTTGCCTTACAGAGCTGAGACCGTTAAGGCCGAACTAAATCCCCTCTCAAACACCGACTGGACACTTTTGACGTACTACAGAGAATCAATACTTGACATTATTGCCTTCAGGTTTGCTCTGTCTTCAGTTGTCGTTTGTCTGATTTGTGCGATTTTGTATTGCCTTATACCAGCAGTAGTTTGGTTGATCTATAAGGCCAGTCGCGCCCTCTTAATATCACCATTTAGCGATTTTAAAAAAGCTCCGTCGGGAGAGAGAAGAACCCCCCGGTGGATTTTTTCCCAGATCAATCATCCCGTCAGGAATTCGGCACTAGTAATCGCCTATAGTATTTTTTTGGCTCTACAACTTACGTATGTGTATCACTTCGACACACCTGTACTACTTATCTCAAACTTTTACTTTATGTTAGCAGCGCCAACTCTATGGTACTTGGCTCTGGGCCCAAAACACCGGTCCAAACAACAATGTATTCTATTCACGGTCGTCACAACACTTATTCCTTTCATAGCAGCAATAGCTCTTCTCGATATAAGTTTATGGGCATATTTCAGATTGCTGTCCATTGCATTCCTGCTGATGTTTTTCATTATTTTGGTAATCGCTTTGTTTTTATTGCTCACGATGGCTAAACAGGGAACTGGCATAGCAACTACTAAATCACAACGAATTTCGATAGTAACTCGAAAAATACTGCCCATATTCCGCAATAATAAAACTACGAATAACGTTGAGCGTGGCAGTGTATCCAATGGTGATGAGTCGCATAACTTGGCCACCGGAGGAGCACATAGCACGTTTGCATACAGCTGCTACAGACTAAACCTTTGCTTGCTTCTCTTTACTAATATTTGTCGTTCCCATGTTAGCGGTTTTAAATGAAAATATTGATGCCCATGAAAAACAATGGATAAACTTCTACGGCTGGTCGCTTGGGCAACGCCTGCAAAATCGCAACAAAGAGGTGAAGAAGCACTTTAAGGAACTAAACTACCCTAAATCTGGTGGTCAGAGCTCCCTTAATCAAGATGTCATCAATACGATAAGCGACGATGGTGGCATATACTTTCCAGACACAAGAATCTACACAGAGAAAACGGGCGGTGACGACTTTGAAGGAAACGCCTCCGCAGGTCGCACTTACAATTTAGTTATGAATGGCCTGAGATAACAAGGTCAGCGCCTTGCCACTTTCATAAAGTGGGAGATGAGAACGTCAAGCACCTACGGAGCAACGATGGAAGTGGAATCGAAGATGCACGGCCTGGGCGACTCACCTTTCACTAGTCCCGCCTTTTAGTTTGCTGGGCTCATTGCTAATAGACTTCGCCAATTCAATTCCACATTCCAGCACATTGGGCATTGGAGCAACCCCAAAAGACAAGGTACCGGATTGTGCGAGTCCAACCGGAGATGAAAAAGCCGAGAAGCAACAATTGAACGAAAGTGAGAGCTACTTTTACTACGACTACTATGATGACACGATAGATACTTGGTACCTTTTTAGTTATAGGTTTCCGCATACGCGCTTTAGCGCCATAAAGACGATTGGTCGCTACTTGGGTACTACCTTGTTGGCTGGAGCTATTATCATGTGCCTTCAAGCTTTGGTTATAAAACGCTTTCTAGCACCTCAAAATATTGGCGGTGACACATATCAGAAGCAACAGAAACTTGACGACGTGATCAACGACAACAGCCCATGCGTGACTCAGTTTCCAGGCTATCTGATATTGGCTCCCGAGGATTTCAAATTTCCTGATAGCTGGAAACTAAAACCTACAGAGCACTGGGATTGGCTGGCAGCTCGATTGTTAACGGGAAGTCATCAGTCAAGGGAACTTGTAGTTTTGGTAGATTTTTACGCCGTCGTCAGTGACCGATATGCATCATCAAAAACCATAGACTTTCTTGAACAGGCTCGATCGAGTGGCTCATTTATACTAGTCTTATCAAATATGGCTGTTAGTTTTTGGCTCACCAGCCGTTTGGGGGCTGAGGACATGAGCGAGGAGGAATTCAGCAGATGGGAACAATTTTTGAGCGATCACCAATCCGTAAATATTTGTCTAGAAGACTGTAGCGGATATCGGAAGTCTCTGCGGCATGCCTGGAACCGAAGCACGACTGGAGAGCAGCTAGCTTTGGCGGGCCTACATTACGAGGGTGTAGTAAATGCTGGGAGCCTACCAGTCATTGAAAGTCTGCTCGCTAGAAAACTTATACATAAGGATGGCCTGCACCTAGCCATAGACCCGACTGTCTACGATCAATCGCAACCGGTGAGTCTTGACACCTTATTGGAAGGAGCCATGCCAAAGAATGTGTTTGCGTCGAAGGCTTACCGATACCACAACACTTTGTGGCGCAACTTTCGTGGCCCTTTCTTTCTATCGATAATCTTATTTGTATTCGTTCTTGCTTACTTTATGAAGGAGCAGGTGCACATTGTACTGCAGACCATGGCTGCAGCAGGCGGTTTGCTGGGGGCGATTAGCGGAATGTTGAATAAGTTAAAAAATACTGAATGACGAGTCGCGCCCGATCGGCGAAAGGTTTTATTGCTAGTGTTGGGTTTATTTGCAATTCTGTTCCACAACCTTGCGGATAACGCCGTAGACCCACCGTTGGGGTTGGCCGCGCAGGATCATTTCGGATTCCCAGATTTCCAGAATTTCGGTCTTGGCGATATGCCCTAGCAGTCGCCTGAGTGACTGGATTGTCTGGTTGGTAAAATACCGCCCTCTGTCATCGACCGTGGCCGCCTCTCCCCACTTGAAAGACAAGAAAGCGACGCCATTTTCCTTGAGGCTAGTTACGATCCGGTGAATCACATCGGGCAACTGGTCCTGGTGGCAGTGCAGCAGGCTGGCGGAGGCCCACACGCCGTCGAAGGCGGCTTGGTCATCCAGGTCGTGAAAAGACTTCACGGCCACCGGGTGCCCGGTAAAGTCACTTGCCCACTGGGCCATTTCGGGGCTGCTATCCACTGCGGTGACACCGAAGCCCATTTCCCGAAAAGCCTTGCTGTCTCTACCGGAGCCGCAACCCAGATCGAGAATATGGCCGCCGGGGGTCAGGTGCGCTAAAAAACGCTCGTACAAGCCACTGACATCAAAGCCGCTGCTTTCTTCGCAGTAAGCGGTGGCATGGCTTGCGTAATAGCCAGTGGCTCTTGCGCGAGCTTCGTATTGTTCTACCAGGGGGATATCGGCCGGGGCCCATTGGACCTCATACAGTTGGTCTATCGACAACCACCGCACTTCGTCGTGGTCCACCAGTTGAAAGCTGCCAGAGGTGTGCTCTACCTGATAGGCCAACAGGCGCACCACCTTCTCGCCATAGTCGTGCAGGTTCTCGCCAATGTAGGGCCCTACTTTAGAGCCAATGCTGAATTCTTCGGCGAGTTCGCGCTCCAGGCAAGCCTCGGGGGTCTCATTGGCCTCGATCTTGCCACCCGGAAATTCCCAGTAACCCGCCAGATGCTTGCCGGGCGCACGGCGCGCCGCCAGAACCTGATCGCCCTTCATGATTACCGCGGCGGTTACGTTGATGATTGTTTTAGTCACCCTGTTTTAGTCACCCTGTTTTAGCCACATCGGTATCCCGACCCACTCTTTGCGGATCAGCTCTCTCCCAATCACTGCTCTCCCAATCACTGCTCTCCCGATCACAGCTCTCCCAATCACTGCTCTCGCGGTCACTGCTGTCCCGACTAGCTTTCTCCAGGGGGATGTTCACAACTTGTTGGCACGCAGAACCAGGTCGTCGTACTCGCGGCTGTCTATCATCGCCTCGACAATCACCGGGCCGCTCATGGCCATCGCAGTCTGCAGGGCTTCGCGGTAGGCCTGGGCGTCATAGGCTTTGATCACCGGCACGCCAAAAATGTTGTCACCGCCGATGGTGCCGGCCTCCCGCACCGGGGTGCCGTAGATGGGGTTGTGCTTTTTTTCCTGCTTGATGCGAATCAGGGCCAGGTCGTTGTCGGTGAGCACCACAAACACGATATCCAGCTGCAGCCGCACCGCCACCGCCAGCTCACCGGCGGTCATCAAAAACCCACCGTCGCCCACCACAGCGCAGATGGGCAACTCCGGGCGGGTGAGTTTTGCGGCGATGGCTCCCGGAATGGCAAAGCCCATGGCGGACCAGCCGTTGGTCATGATTTGCAGCCCCGGCTCGGGTGTCGGCCATTGCTGGCCAATCAGGTGAATGTGCGCGCCCACGTCGCAGACCATCACCCCCTCCGAGGGCAGGCACTCGCGCAGCACGGCCATGGCGGCGCAGGGCCCGAAGGCGGCACCGTCCTTGGGCTGCATGCGCGCGAACATATCCCGGCGCCGCTCCGCCAGTGCAGCCAGGTCCCAGCCGTCTGGGTCGGAGGCAGGATCAGAGGCAGTGTCAGAGGCTCGGTCCGGGGCGGTGTCCGCAGCTGAGGCCGGGGCTGTGCGCGGCTCAGCAACCAGGCTGGCCAGATGGTTCAGGCTGGTGCGGATGCAGCCGGTGATATCCAGCACCTGGGGGTAGGCCTCACGGTCGATATCCACTGGCTGGGTGTCCAGGTTGATCAGCGGTACGGCGGGCATCCATTGTTCAAAATTGAACTCCACCGGGTCGTAGCCCACGGCAATAACCAGGTCGGCCAGGCCGTAGGTTTGCGCAACCACATCGCTCAGGGCATGAAACAGCACACCGGCATACAAGGGGTCAGTTTCCTTGATCATACCCTTGGCCATGGGTGTGATAACCACCGGCGCCTGCAGGTGGCGGGCCAGGGTCAGTGCCTCTTGCGCCACCTGCGCACGCACGGCGCCAAGCCCTATCACCACCAGGGGTTTGCGGCTGTCCGCCAGGGCCGCGCCGCAATCGGCCAGTCTGGCGGCATCCGGCGCGGGTACTGGGGCGGGCATGGCGCTAGACAAATTAGTGGCCGCTGCCGTCACTTGGGCCGGTTCGGCACTCAGGCCCTGGGGCAGGCCAATGTGCACCGGGCCGGGCCGCTCGGCCTGCGCCAGCTGCGCGGCCTCCAGCAACGTTTGGGCCGGGTCCTGCGCCGAGAGGCGGGTGGTGGCTTTGGTCAGGGGCGCAAACAACTGCTGGTGATCAATGCCCATCTGGGTGGTGCGCCCACGCATCGCCGCCGGCATTTCGTCGGTCAGCGCCAGCATCGGCGAGCGGTCCAGCAAAGCACTGCCAACGCCGGTGGCCAGGTTGGTCGCACCGGGACCAAAGGTTCCAAAGCACACGCCGGGGGCGCCGCTGAGACGGCCGGCCACATCGGCCATAAAGCCGGCACCACCTTCGTGGGTGGCCAGCACAAACTCGATGCCCTCGGTCTGGCGCAGGGCTTCCATATAGTCCACCCAGCCACCACTGGGCACGCCAAATACATGCTTCACGCCCAGATCGCGAAGGGCCTGGACCACTGCGGTTGCTACCGTGTTCGCGCTCATGTCAGTTCCTGTCTCGCTGGGAATAAAGGCTACCAGCAAAAAGCTCCGCCAGCATAAAGCCCCGCCAACATAAACCCCCACGGTGGGCCCCATTGCTCGCGGGCAGGCATCAGGTGACGGCTCCCCGGCGGTTAAACTCCTCGCGCTGCCACTCTTCGCTGTGCATGATGGCGTGCAGCTGCTCCACCGCATCCCAGACATCCACATAGCTGTTGTACAGTGGCGCAAAGCCGAAGCGCATATTCATCGGGGCGCGAAAGTCGCCCACCACGCCCCGCGCGATCAGGGCCTGCACAATGGCATAGCCCTGCTCGTGGTTCAGCGATACCTGGCTGCCGCGCCGCTCAGCCTCCCGGGGGCTCACCAGACTGAAACCAAAATTCTCGCAGCGCTGCTCAACCAGCTCGATAAACAAGCCGGTGAGCGCCTGTGATTTGCGGCGAATAGCAGACATATTCGCCCGCAAGAATATATCGATGCCGACTTCCGCCACCGCCAGGCTCAGGATGGGCTGGGTGCCGCTCAACATCTGGCGAATGGTGTCTGCCGGCCGGTAATCGCGCTCGAAGGCGAAGGGCGCCGCATGCCCCCACCACCCGGTGAGGGGCTGCTGTACCTGCCCCTGATGCCGACGGGCGGCGTAAATAAACCCCGGGCTTCCCGGGCCGCCGTTGAGATACTTGTAAGTGCAGCCAACGGCGAAATCCACCTGGCAGGCATTGAGGTCTACCTCCAGCGCGCCGGCACTGTGGCACAGGTCCCACACGGAAATGGCGCCCGCCGCGTGGGTCCGGGCTGTTACTGCCGCCATGTCCAGCACCCGGCCGGACTTGTAATGAATCTGGGTCAGGCAGACCAGTGCCACATCGCTGTCGATGGCGCCGGCCAGTTCGTCTTCCTCTGCGAAGCGAATCTCATAGCCGTCACCGAGGCTGGCGATCAGGCCCTGAATCATGTAATTGTTGGTGGGAAAGTTGCTGCCCTCCAGCACAATCACCCGTCGGTCCGGCACCAGTGCCAGTGCCGCCGCCACCACCTTGTGGAGGTTAATCCCGGTGGAGTCGGTCACCACCACCTCCCCCGCGTCGGCGCCCACCAGCCTGGCGATTTTGTCACCGATGGCGACCGGCAGCTCCCACCACCCGGCCTTGTTCCAGCTGGTGATAAGATCCACACCCCACTCCTGCTCCAGCACTTCCCGGGCCCGCGCCATGGCGGCGTGAGGCCGGACACCCAGGGAGTTGCCATCGAGATAAATCGTACCCGGGGGCAGCGCGAACTCCTGGCGAAATTCCGCCAGTTCATCGTCGCGGTCCAGGGCTTCGCAGTCGGTGCGGGAAACTTGTGTCATGGTTTGCCTCTTTTTGGCTCTTCAAGCAGGGTTCTGAATCTGCAGCGCTGCCATCAACGCGGCATTGAATTGTGCGGGGGCTCCATAAAACGCCGAGTGCCCCAGGCCCTCGTTTTCTGCCAGCTGCCTAGCTCACCTGTGCCTGTACCAGCCGCATGACCACAACGGGAAAGAGCATATCCCCGGTGCCGGCAATGAATAATACCGGTATTTCGGTGGCGGCGAGCTGGGCCGGCCCTGTTACAGGCAAATCGGCCACCGGTCAGCCGGGCCCCAGTGCCCGCAGCAACATGCGCAGGGCCACAATAGCCAGGAAGATGCCGAAGGCGAGACTCAGCTGCCGCTTGCTGAGCCGGTGCGCCAGTTTAGCTCCCCAGGGCGCAGCCAACACAGTCACCGGTGCAATGAGCAGCAGCCCGATCAGATTCACATAGCCGAGACTACCCGGCGGCAGGCGCGGGTCACCCCAGCCTGCAATCACAAAGCCAATTGCGCCGGGCACACTAATCAGCAAACCGAACACGGCCGCCGTGCCCACCGCGCGGTGGATGCTCTGGTTCAACAGGGTTAACACCGGCACACTGAGGGTTCCACCGCCTATCCCCATCATGCTCGACAAGCCACCAATGCCCAGCGGCACCAGGGATCCCAATACGCCCCGGGGTACATCCTGGGCAATGTGCACCCCCTCCAGCGGCAGCAGCATTTTGATGGCCACCAGCAGGGCCACGCCACCAAACACCAGCGCCAGCACCTGACTGTCCACCCGCGCGGCGAGCACCGTGCCCACTATGGACCCCAGGAACACAAAGGGCCCCCAGAACCTGACCAGGGAGAAGTCCACTGCCCCGCGGCTGTGGTGGGCCCGGGAGGAGGCGATGGAGGTGGGAATAATGGTGGCCAGCGAGGTGGCCACCGCAACGTGCATGCGAATGGCAGGGTCTACGCCCAGCAGGCCCAGGGCCGTATCCAGCACCGGCACAATAACAATCCCGCCGCCCACGCCCAGCAGGCCGGCCAGCAGACCGCCCACGACACCGGTCATCAGCATGGCCCCGGCCAGCGGCAGCAGTTCCATGATTGCGTCCATATCCAGTGCTCCAGCTTGCGGCCTGTGACTTGTGTGTGCGAATTATGCTGGGCAGCGGGCCAGGCCTGCAGATTCCGGCCCTGCCGCCAGGCAATCGAGCGTTTTTGCCCGGATATCCAACAGCACAACTGCGAACACTGCGGTCCGGCGCATCCCGGGAAAAAGCCCCAGTAGCCCGTGGCCTATAATTATTTGCTATAAGCGTTTGCTACAAAAGCACCGGGAGATGGTATGTTAAACCTATTGTACAGTTCACTATAGTGTTGACTGGCTGTGAGCAACTCCCGGCTCGCTGCGCTATCGGGGAACAGCATGAGAGAGTTGAAAGTAGGCATCGCCGGACTGGGAACCATCGGCTGCAAGGTTGCCGCAGCACTGGCCGCCGGCATGCCGGGCCTGCGACTGCAGGCGGTTGTCAGCGGCAACCAGCAGCGGGCTGAGGCCACCCTCAACCTGCTGGGTGTTTCCGTTCCCGTGCTGACGCCCGCTGAACTCGCCGCCGCCAGCGATATTGTCGTCGAGTGCGCCCCCACCCCGGCCTTTATGGAAATTGCCGAACCGGCCCTCACCCGGGGTTGCACACTGGTGACGGTCAGCGGCGCCGCCATTTTGCAACACCCGGAGATTGTCGACCTGGCGTCCGCCCGGGGGAGCCGGATTGTCCTGGCCACCGGTGCCCTGCTGGGGCTGGATGCCGTGCGAGCGGCAGCCGAGGGCGAGATACACAGCGTCGACATGGTCACGCGCAAGCCACCGCGCTCCCTCGCCAAGGCCCGCTATATCGTCGATAATAATATCAAAATTGATGCCCTCTCCGAGCCACTGATGGTCTTTGAGGGCAGCGCGCGTGAGGGCGCAGAAAAATTCCCCTCCAACGTCAACGTAGCCGCCGCACTTGGCCTGGCGGGCATAGGCCCGGAGCGCACCCGGCTGCAGATCTGGGCGGACCCGACCCTGGACCGCAACACCCACTTTATCCGCGTCGATGCCGACAGCGCCCGACTGGAACTGAAGATCGAGAACGTGCCCTCCCAGGAAAACCCGGGGACCGGAAAAATCACCGCCCTGAGCGTAATCGCCGCCTTGCGCGCGCTCACCGCGCCCCTGCGCGTTGGCACCTGATGTGCTGCGGTGCTCAAGAGTCCCGGTCAAACTGACCTTCAACTCACTTTCAATACACCCTTCAACCCACCTTCAACCCACCGTTAACACACCTTCAACACGACCCCAACCCACCTCGACCTCAGCACGGACACCAGGACACCCAGATTGAACCCGGACCAGATCACCAGCTACGGCGACGAACTTTATGCAGCGGCGGGCGCAGCGTGGCCAGGGGCTTGCGAAATTCAGGAACTCCGAGCTAAACTAAAAGTGTGCGTCGTACATTGCGCAGACAATTTTACTCCCAACCGACACTTAACTCCCGCATGAGACCCATCCTATGAAACGAGTTACCACTGTTGCCAGTTCACTGCTGTTCGCAGGTGCCTCCGCGTTGAGCTCAGTCGCACTGGCAGATACCACCAAGGCAAACTGCGAGTTTTATAGCCACGGTGACAAAAAAAGCGATCGCTCAGGCCCCTGCACGTTTTCCCAGCGCCAGGGCTATATCGATATCAATCTGGCCAACGGCAAGTCTTTTGACCTGAAACCGGGCGAAAAAGCCAACCACTACAAGGATCAGGATGGCCACAAAGTGCGCCGCAAGGAAGCCGCCAACGGAGCAACTTTCCAATGGGAACACAAGCGTGTTGTGGTCTCGTTTAACGGTGCCCAGGGATCATCGGCAGCAGCCACCGGCAGTGTGGCGGTGAAAGATATGGCGCGGTATTGCGCGGGCGAGGCCTCGGCCAAATTCAACCAGCGGCCTAACAATATCTCTACCCAGCCCGCGTTCAGTGATCAGGGCATGTACTCCGTGTACGGCCAATACCCGCCCTCGGGCGCGGACCCCACCGTGTTTATCTGTACCTTCTCGGACAATCGTCAGTTTGTCGCCGTAGACAAGCAGTAAACCCACACTCGACACCCGCACGCCGCTTTAACCAGCCTTGAGCTGGGCGGCTGGCGGCCAAACCGGACCCCAGCCCAAGTTCAGGGCAACCTTTTTACTTTCGATTTTTAGCTTTTAGCACCACGAGAAACCAGACTATGCATAAAAAGAACGTTACCACTGTTGGCATCCTGCTCATCGCGGGGGCGTCCACGCTGCTCACTGGCTGCGGCGGTGTGGGCAATATGAGTGCGATCAAGGAAGGGACCCAGTACGCCATCGATTGCGAGCCCGACAAGGCCCTGCGCGAGCTCGACAAGGCCGAGGCTGACGGTGGACTGAGCGGGTATATGGCACAGCTGGAGCGCATTGTAGTGCTGCGTGATGCAGGGCGTACCGCTGCGGCCGAGAGTGCGATGGATGCCTATATGGCTCTGCCCGAGGTAGAGGGTCAGACCCGCGCCGATATCGACAAGTCCATTGAGGAAAGTTTGGAGGAACTGCGTAAGGAGCGCAAAAAGGAAACCGGGCAGCCTACCTGCAGCTGACCGGCGCAGGCTTAACCGCAGCTGTACCCTCTCACTGTTAGCGCCCTGCCCATAGGGCGCCCTAGTTCATACGCTCCCAGGGTGGGGTGGCAAACGCCTGCCCAGCGTCTTTGCTGCCGGGCTCCATGAAGTCATGCCGTGCTGTGTCGCCGAAATACTGCCAGAATTGCTCCGCCATGGCGGGGTCTTCGATGGTGAAGTCGCCGGCGGCCTGGCGCGCCTCTAAGTACTTGCGGTAGGCATCCAGTGGTTCAGGGCCCATTTGCTGATACGCAATGCGGCCGCCGTAGGTCTCGAACAGCGACCGATTAATCTTCCACTGGCGGATCAGCCCCTCCCCCATACTGCGCCGCATGGCATCCATTTCAATGGCCTCTTCAGGGCTCAGGTCGTCACCCGCGGTCAGCCCTTCGGCTTCCATGCCGCGACGCATGTTGTCGAGGTAGGTGGCGAGCTCCGATTCCTCGACTTTGATGCCCCGCTCGGCCGCATAGCGGTCAAACAAAGGCGAGAGCAGCCTGCCCTGCAGCTCTGACAGATCAGCCGCGCGCAGCGGCTCACCGAAGACGCTTGCCACAACAGGCGGCAGGGGTTCGAATTCGATTATCGAACCGTCTGCCATGGTCGCCAGAAACAGATGCCCGTCCCGCAGGATATAGCTGCGCACCCACTCAAACTGGGCGAGGTACTGGCCGGACAGGGACTGCGGCGGACACAGTGCGCGCGTGGCGGCGATGGGGCCAAATTCGAGTCGACCCGGCGCGGCCGATGACCAGCTCCCGCGCCCACGATTGCAATCGGCCAACAGGGTCGCCTTGCCCTCGGCGGCAAAGCTCAAGGTGTACTTGTTGGGGTCGTCGGCCACGGCCATGGAGTCGTCCATGCCTGCAATCGTAAGCAGGCGCCAGGCGCTGCCCTCCAAACCCTCTGCAACAGCAGCAATCGCTGGCTCTATGCTCAGCACCAGTGCCATCGACAGCACCCGTGCTACCCCTCTGATTAACAATGACATTCAGCCGCCCTCAATCGCCGCCCGCGGAATTTCCCAGGTTTCACCGTTGGCGAAGTCCAGGGTCCAGGTATCATCCTTCAGCCGGGCCTTGAGCTCCCGGTTGCTTGCGTTAACGGTGTCCGACAGAAAGTTGATGGTGAATGTTTCACCGAGCTGGTTCTGCACCGTGATCGAGGCCTGCCGATGTTCCATGCGCGCGATCCCGGCGGGGCAGCTGCCGAACTCTGTCTCTCCCGCCGCCCGGCAACGCAGTCGCGTTGTGGCATCGTAGTCGTCCGTGGTGAAGGGCGCGGTCCAGTTTTCCTCGTCTGCAGCTTTCAGTCTGCTGGCGTCCCAGTATACGTAGACGCTCTCATCCGGGAACCTGAAAATCAGGCCCTGGTCGCCGAGACCGCTCTGGCGCATCACCGCGCGGCCGTCCTGGTCCTTGAAATTGCCCGGCGCGTCGCCGACCGGACTCAGGTCATGGGTCACCCCATCGGAACGGTTAATCGCGATATAGCCCTGCCGTTGGCTGAACGTGCAGGGAATGAACACGTCCGTATGGTCCTCGCCGATGGGATAGACCTCGCAGGCCGCGCTGGCGGAATCCGCCCCGGCAGGCTGGGCCTGCCCAAACAGTATCGCAATGGACAGCGCCAACTGAAAGCTGGCACCCGAATGGCGGGTCAATGTTTTGATAATGCGCATGGTTTGATGTGTCCTCCTGCATAACGGCGGCCGATGTCATTGCAGCTGCACGGGCCGGCAGCGAAGTATGAGTTTATTGGCTGGCAGACCCTCGGTAAAGTACCGGCGCGGCCCTGGCACACTCCGGGCGCACTCTCCTGGGCACACTCTGGGCATAACCGCAGCCCACCCCGGCACATCCGGGCGGTGAAACACCTGCGGCTGGCGAGCGGCTCTGCAACTGAGACCCGAATCTGACAGGCGCCGGGTACCGGCATACACTTGTCCCCTGCCAGACCATTTTGCGGGGGTGACACAATGAGCACTCAGAGCGCGCTTGCGCGCATCGGCGATGTCCTGCTCGACCCGGGCAGCTCCGACGAGCAACTGCGAGCTTGCCTTACGCGTTTCACCCGGCTCTGCAGTGAGGCGGGCGGCATCGCACCCGCTGCGGCATTCGATGCCTGGGCCGGTGATTCCTTCCTGCAAGACGGCGTGGCCATAGCCCCCCAGGCGGCCGCCCATTGTGCGCACGATTATTACCGTAGCGTGATCTATCTCCGCGGCGTCCACGCCGCCATCGAGCAGCTGAGCAGGCGTTTCCCCGGGGAGGTCCTGCACATTCTGTATGCCGGTTGCGGCCCCTACGCCACCCTGTTGCTGCCACTGCTACCGCGCTATCAGCCCGACGTGCTCAGTGTTTGCTTGCTGGATATCCACCCCGAGTCACTGGCCAGTGTGGCCAGGCTGCTGGATCATTTTCACCTGGACCGTTTTGCTGTGCATCTTCAGCAGGCCGACGCCTGTCGCTATGTGCACCCGGAGCCACTGCATCTGATCATCAGTGAAACCATGCAGAAATCACTGGAGCAGGAACCGCAGTTCGCAGTGACCGCACAACTGGCGCCGCAGTTGCATCAGCAGGGCATCTGGATTCCCCAAAAGATCGAGGTTGGCTTGTGTCTGACGCCAACTGATTCACGATCCGGACCCGCGCCCTACCCGCTGGGCACTATGCTCGCGCTAACGCCGGCGAATGCCGCAGGCCTGCTGCAGTCAGCGGTTCACCATGCAGAGCGGGACAAATGGGAGCTATCACCGGTGCTGGTAGAGATACCGTCACTGGAGGATCTGGCCAGCTACCGTGCCGCCCTGACTACCCGCATCCAGGTCTATGGCGGCTTTTGTCTGGAACAACAGGAAGCCGAAATCACCCTGCCACAAGCCTGTACAGACTTGTCACCCCTGCGGCCGGGGGACCACTGGGAGATCAGTTACCAGCTGGGCAACTACCCAAGGTTCAATGTGCGGCAAAAAACCGACCGCGAAAAAGCCTAGCCCCAACGGCTATCGTCGCCCGGGCACCCAGTACTGCAACGAGCGCCATCGCCGTCTACCGGACAATGGGATCATACCGGTAACAGCGGCGTATTGCGTGAGATGTTGATTAACAGCAATCAAATGTCATCCCGTTTGATCTATGCTTAATCTCACCCCCTGCAAAACAGGCTGATTCGGCATGGCCGATATACCCATCCAGCATCTCAAGGTCGCCAACCCACCCGCGCATCTGGCAGTCGGGCAACTCTACCGCAGCTGCGATCAGTCAGACCTCGATTTTGCGACCACGGCAGAACTGGAGCCAATGGCCGACCACTTCGGGCAGGATCGCGCGCTTGAGGCCTTGCAGTTTGGCATGCAAATGGCACACGAAGGCTACAATATTTTCCTGCTGGGTAGCGCGGGCGTGGGCAAACGCGAACTGCTGCAAAGCGTATTCGAGTCAGACCCTGCGGTATCACGGGTAGAGGTGTGTGACTGGTGTTACGTCAACAACTTTGCACAGCCCGACAGGCCTAAAGCGCTGCGCTTGCCCAAAGGCATGGCAAGTCAGCTACGGGAGGATATGAGCTCGGTGGTCGAAGACCTGCTGGCGATGTTGCCCGCAACGTTTCAGAGCGACGAATACGGCAGTCGGGTGCAGGAACTGGCGGAGGAATATCAGACCCAGGAGCGAGAAGCCTTTACCGGCAATGGCGGACGAGGCCGCCAGTAAAGACATCGCAATGATACAGACCCCCAGCGGCTACACCCTCGCTCCGCTGAAGGATGGCGAAGTTCTCAAGCCGGAAGAGTTCGAAGCCTTGCCAAAGGAAACGCAGGAGCAGTTCACGGCGGTTATCGACGAATTGAAGGAAAAACTGAAGGCGGTTGTACGTCAGCTGCCGGGGTGGCAGAAGGAAAGTCGCAAGAAATTCAGAGACCTCAACCGGGCTTTCTGCCTGCAGTCCATTGACCCGGTCTTTGCCGAGATCAAAGACCGTTACCGGGAACACCCGGAGGTTGAGGACTACCTCGACGCAGTGCACGCCGATGTTATGGATCAGGCCGAGGCCTTTACGGCGGCAGAGGACGGGTCGGCGATTCCGGACAACGTCAAACGGCGGGTGGCTGAATTCCCCCAATATAGTGTCAATGTACTGGTGGACAATGCCGCACTGACTGGCGCGCCCATCATCTACGAGGACAATCCGACCTTTGCCAACCTGATCGGCCGAGTGGAGTATGCGTCGGAGATGGGTGCGCTCACTACCGACTTTACCCTGATAAAACCCGGTGCCCTGCATCGCGCCAACGGCGGCTACCTGATTCTGGACGCCGACAAAGTGCTGACCAATCTGTACGCCTGGCAAGCCCTGAAGCGAGCCCTGAAAGCCAGGGAGCTGCGCATACAGTCTCTGGATCAGATATTCAGTTTTGTGAGCACCGTGCAACTGCAGCCGCAACCGCTGCCGCTGGATGTCAAGGTGGTGCTCACCGGTGATCGCTATTTGTACTACATTCTCGAGCAATACGACCCCGAGTTTCCGGCGCTGTTCAAAGTGCCTGCGGATATGTCCGAGGACATGGCCCGAGGTCCCGAGAGCACGGTCATGTTTGCGCGCATGATCCGCACCTTGCAGCTTCGGGATTCTCTGTTGCCACTTGACCGGGCCGCGGTGGCCCGGGTCATTGAATACGCCGCGCGGAGAGTGCAAGACAGTGCAAAACTCAGCTTGCACCGCGGCCACATGAGCAAGCTGCTGGTGGAGAGTGATTTCTGTGCCCGTCAGGCGGGTGCGGAGCTGATATCTGCCGAGCACGTCACGCAGGCCACAGAGGCGTCACTGCGTCGGCTGGACCAGTTCCGTGAAAAGTCCCATGAGAGCATTCTTCGCGACATCATGCTGGTGGAAACCACAGGGTTGGCGGTAGGACAGGTCAATGGGCTGTCAGTCTATTTCCTGGGCGATTACTCCTTTGGCAAACCTGCCCGCATCACCGCAACGGCAAGACTCGGTGCCGGCAAGGTGCTGGATATAGAACGCGAGGTGGACCTGGGCGGCAAGATTCACTCCAAGGCGGTGATGATAATCAGTGCCCTGCTGGCCAATCGCTACGCCCGCGAGCAGACGCTGCCCGTGTCAGCCAGTCTGGTATTTGAGCAGTCCTATGGCGGTATAGAAGGTGACAGTGCTTCGGTAGCCGAGTTTGTTGCGCTGATCTCTGCCATTTCAGACATCCCGGTGCATCAGCATCTCGCGGTCACCGGCTCACTCAACCAGCACGGTGAGGTGCAGGCCGTGGGCGGAGTGAATGAGAAGATCGAGGGGTTTTTCGACATTTGCCGACAGCGCGGACTGGATGGTAAGCACGGGGTCGCAATACCCAAAGCCAACGAGGTTCATCTTATGCTGCGCAAGGATGTACTGGAAGCGGTGGCCTCAGGCGAGTTCCGCGTCTACAGCCTGGAGACCGTCGATGATGCACTGGAACTGCTGTTGGGCTTTACCGCGGCATCCATTGACCAATGCGTCTCGGATAAAATCATGGCGTGGCAGGCGCTGAGAAAAAAGTTTGTCGATGACGCCGGAGCTGACAGGCATGGGCGATAACGCGCGCGATAGCGCCACGATACTGGTGCCCATAGACCTGCACGGCATTGCCCCGGTGGTGCTGAAAAACCTGGTCAGTATTGCCCACAATCTCAATCGCGATCTGTTGGGACTGGTGTTGGAGGATGCCCGTTTGTGGCAGGCGGCGAACCTGTCATTCACCACCGAAATTATTCTCGACAGTGGCAGGGAGCGTGGTCTGCTACCGACTTATGTCGAGCAATGCCATGGCCAGATCACCCGGGGCACACGGGCCAGTTTGCTGCAGTTGGCCAATCAGGCGCAGGTCAAACTGGCTTTCGATGAAGTCACAGGCTCCCGCCTGTCCGGGTGCCTGTCCGGGTGCCTGTCCGGCTTATTGTCCCACTACACCCAATTGGATCTGTTTATCCCACCGCGGCGGCGCTGGCGGGTCACCGCGCCATTACACAAAATAGCCATTCCCCGGCTGGCGGTATTACTGACAGGCGAAGCCTGCGATGCCCGGGTATTGCAGGCCGCGCAGACACTGGTGGATGCCGAACAGGTGGGTGAAGTCTATGAACTCACTACGGCCGACCGGCCCGCTGCGAACACAGCAGCGCTAAAATCGGTGCTTGGCAGGGTCGCAACTCAAAGCCACCTTGGGCCCTCCGCCAGCGCCGTCGCCAACCTGCTTCATCGGTCGCCCTATGATCTGTTGATTATGCCCAGAGACTGTCTGCAACTGCTCTCGCCAATGCTGGCAGAGCAAGCGCTGAGCAACTCACCCGGTCAGTTGTTGCTGGTCAGCTAATCCGCAGGGAGTTCCGGGTGAAGCCGGGTAAGCATGTACTCTACCGCTGCATCGACATCGTATTCGCTCAGCTGCCCGGCACCGCCCTTTGCGGGCATCGCCAGATAACCCTTGTTGGCGTGTTCAGACAAAACGGCCTCCCACAAACTCGATCGGGTACCCCAGTCGTCGGGGTTTTCGATCGAGGGAGCGCCATCCACGCCTGTATCGTGACAGCTCGCGCAACTGTCCTCGTAAGCCCGACGGCCATCTGCCAGCCTGTCCGATTCTGCCCACGCGGAGCCGACTGCGCACAGCACCGCGATCACGCCCAACGTTGCAAGCTTGTCCACCATAGCTACCCCCTGTCATTCAAACTGAGAAAATGCTCTCGCTCTCATGTTCAAGTATAGAAGAGCTTGGACAGATCGGAAGAACTTCCCGACTCCAGCGGACAAGGTGCTCTGTCCGTGTTCTCACCATGTACTCAGAGGCCCTGTGACGATCCCGACTCCTTGGTGCGCAGGTTCCGGGCCGCGAGCACCAGACGGGCAAACAACAGGTGGACGACTGAGCTTTGTCCTACTACGCTTTCCAAGACCCCGTGTCGCATTCGGAGACATTGCTATGCATAACAACAATACCGGCATGTGCAAGCTAAAGCCTGCGCTTGCACTAATGGTTGCACTGGCAGTTATCGCCGGCTGCAGCGATAGCAGCGATGGCAATCGCGGCGATGACGGCGATATCTCCCTCGGTGCACTGGCCCTGTCGGTAGTGTCCAGCGAGCCGAACCAGGTCAGTGGTGGCGACGCCCGCGTTACCGTGGCCTTGCCGGAGGGCCTGCCACCGGAGGACGTCGCGGTCACCCTGGACGGGGAGGATGTGCGATCCGTCTTCAGCCCCCGCGGCGACACCGGCGATCTTGAAGGGGTGGTGACAGGGCTCACCGAGGGAGACAACCTGCTGGTAGCCAGCAGCATAGAAGGGCAGGCTACCGAGGCGGAATTGATACTGGTCAATCACCCCGCCACCGGACCGATTTTTTCGGGTCCCCACCAAACGCCGTTTCTGTGCGCCACCGACAGCCACCGGGCCGGACTGGAACTGGGCCCGACAACCGATGAAAACTGCAGCGTAGAAACGGTGACCAGCTACAAGTACCGCACCACCGAGGGAGCGTGGTCCGATTACTCGCCGGGGCAGGAGCGCCCGGCCGACATGGCGACCACAACGACCATCGACGGCGCGGACGTGGATTTCATCGTGCGCTGGGAACGGGGCACCATCAACCGCTTTCTTTACTCCATCGCCATGCTGGCACCCAATGACAGCGGCGAGGGCGATCCCGACCTGTCCAGCTGGAATGGCCGCCTGATCTACTACTTCCAGGGCGGCGTCGCTATCGGCCACTACCAGGGCAGCCCCAGCCGCAGCCGCGCCCTCTACACAGACGGCCTCGCGGCCGGCTATGCGGTGGCCTATTCCACCGGCACCAAGACCGGCACCCATTACAACCTGCAGGTGGGCGGTGAGACCGCCATGATGGTCAAAGACCGTTTTGTCACCGCCTACGGTGCCCCCGACTACACGGTGGGTGTGGGCGGCTCCGGCGGCGGCATCCAGCAGTATGTCTATGCCCAGAACCACCCCGGACTGATCGATGCCGGGGTGCCGCAGTATTCCTACCCGGATATGGTGAGCCAGACCATTCACATTGGCGACTGCGAGCTGATAGAACGCTGGATCGATTCCAAGCTGCTCGAAGACCCCGGCTCAAAATGGGCCGACTGGAAAAACCGCAGCTGGTTGATCGGGCTCAATGCCAGCAACGACGTGCCCAACGATGTCACCGAGTTTGGCCTGACACCCTGGATACCGCCGGGCTCCAGCGAATGCACCGCGGCCTGGCGCGGCCTCTCGCCCCTGACCTTGAACCCGCTCTTCGGTGAGGTCCCGGGCATCACCCCGGAGCAGCAGGCCGAGGTAGAGTGGACCCACTTCGCCGACCTGATCAACATCTACGGCCGCGCCGAAGACGGCTTCGCCCGCAGCACCTGGGACAACGTTGGGGTGCAGTACGGTTTGCAGGCCTTGACCGATGGCAACATCACCCCGGAGGAGTTCCTGGACCTCAACTTCAATATCGGTTCATGGCGAGAGGAGTCCGAAATGAGCCAGGAGGGCTGCCCCTTCCTGATCGATATTTGCTTCGCTCTGGACTTCGACAAGAACCTCTACCCGGATCAGATCGATCCCTGGAGCTGGCGCAACATGGCGCTGTCCGATGGCACCAGCCCCGCCCCCCGACGGGCCGCCGATGAAGGCGCCATCGACAGAGCCATGGACTCGGGCATGGTTAACCGCGGGGATGTCGAGATCCCCCTGGTGGATGTGCGCCATTACCTCGAAGAGCAACTGGATATGCACAACAGCCACCAGTCGTTTGCCGCGCGCCAGCGTCTGCTGAACCACGACGGCGATGCCAGCAATCAGGTGATCTGGTTTGTGGCGCCCGGTGAGGAGGAGAATTACGACAATACCCTGCAGGCCTTTGCAGTCATCGATGAGTGGATGGAGAACCTTCGCGATAACCCCGATGCGAGCGTGGGCGAAAGCAAACCGGATGGCGCCGTGGACAGCTGCTTCGACAGCGAGGGCGAACTCATCGCCTCCGGCGAAGGCGTGTGGGATGGCATTCTCAACGACAGCGACCCCGGCGCCTGCACCGAGCAGTTCCCGGTCTACAGCACCTCGCGCATCGTCGCTGGCGCCCCGATCACCGGCGATGTTTTCAAATGCGACCTGCAGCCGGTAGCGGCGGCGGTAGAGAGCGGACTGTACGGTGACTGGACACCGGATGAGGAACAGCTGGCCACTCTGGAAGCGATCTTCCCCGACGGCGTCTGTAATTACGCGGCAGAGTGAGCGCTACCGCTCACTGCCTTGAACCCGCAGAACCGGACCGCAGCCAGCTCGCCAGGCTCGGTCCGTTAACCCTCCTCCCCCATGCTGACAAAAAATGCCAGCACCGCGACGGCGACCATATAGCGCTCAGCGGCCCCCAGCACCGCCCCGCCCAGCTCGGTCTGCCACTGCTGAAACCATGTTTCCGTAATCAGAATAAAAACCCCGAACAACATGGCTAACATCACGCCACAGCCCAACAGGGCATAATACTTGGCGTGCTGGAAAGCCCTCGCATCAGCCGCTCTGGCGGACCACATCCGTTGCCCACCCAGCAGGCAGAGCACAGCGGTAGCGAACTTTGCCAGGGGGATTACTGACCAACAGAGCGTCACCAGCCAGGCCGACTCAATCTTCTGCCACTCAGCGACACCTGTGGCGCCGGCACCGGCGACCACCTGTGCGACCAGCGCGGTGTCCGAGCTGTACTGAAGCAGGTTGTGGCAGCCGGCGATAAAAGCAAACAGACTCACCATCAGTATCATCACAATTTTAAGCGTCCGCATGGCCATAGCGCCCGTTTCCTGTTATTGGTAGAACTCCTGAAGATGCCTCAGTCTAGGGCACCTGTGAACAATAGCAATGCGCTCAGGCTTTCAGAGCTGCCCTGGTACGAAAGCCGACGTGATAGCGGTATGCGGCACAGACCCGGCAATCGACCACGACAGGCGGCACCGGGTCGCAGACAAGTTCACCGCTATGGGTCATACTGAGATCTGGACTCAGAGAGGGGAACCAAAGCATGGCAACAGCACCCGACAACTTCACACTACTGCATAGCGGTGAGCGCATTGGCACCTCCCTGCTCGAAAGTGGCGATCCCGAGTCTGGTGCCGTGTCCGGCGTGTTCGCCAACGTGGGCGGCCCTACAGCACTGTCCAGATGGTTAATGAGCGTGGGCGGCGCGGAGGACGAGGGGGCTTTTTTCGTTACCATGGACGCTGATTTCGAGCTGCAAAACAGCAGCGGTGATAGCCTCAGTTTTGGTGAGGGGACACTGATTGCGGTGCCGGGGGCCGGGGAAGCCTTTGTGGAGTTTTCCGGCTTTTCCGCGGCAGACTATGACGCCCACTTTGCCAACCATATCGCGGCGATCACCGGCGGCTCCAACCCGGATTAAGCGGCGACAACAACGCGGACAAAACTGTACCCGGGGATATAGCTGTTACGTGCTCGGCGGTGATAGACTCGCCGTCTGAGGACTCACGGCGATTACCCATGTTAAAGATCACACCGCTTGCAGGCGCTCTGGGGGCAGAGGTCGATGGCCTTGATCTGTCTCAGGAACTCTCGGCCGATCACGTCGCGCGCCTGCGCGAGTTACTCAACGAGCACGAGGTGATTTTCTTTCGCGATCAGGACATCAGCCCGGCGCGGCAAAAGGCCCTGGCGCTATGCTTTGGCCCGCTACAGACCCACCCGGCCTACGCAACCGTCGAGGGCTTCCCGGAGATCACCATCCTTGAGAGCACCGCCGACAAACCCACCCTGATCGAGGCCTGGCACTCGGACATGACCTTCCGGGAACACCCCCCCATGGGCACTCTGGTGAAGGCCGTGGTTACCCCGCCCCGGGGGGGCGATACCCTGTGGGCGAGCATGACGGCAGCCTATGAAGGACTGTCGCCCTCTATGCAGAATTTACTGCAGGGACTCTCGGCGGAGCATGATTTTTCCTGGGGTTTCAAAGAGAGTCTGGCAGAGCCCGGGGGGCGCGAGCGTCTTGCGGACGCCGTTGCCGCCAACCCTCCGGTGCGGCATCCGGTTATCCGCGTCCATCCCGAAACCGGTAAAAAAGTCATCTTCGTAAATGCCTTGTTCACCACCCGTATCCACGGACTGAGCCGGTCGGAAAGCAAGGCGGTGCTGGCCTTCCTGTTTGAGCACGTCACCACACCCGAGTACACGGTCAGGTTCCGCTGGGCACCCCACAGCATCGCCATTTGGGACAACCGCAGCACCCAGCATAAACCGGTCAACGATTACTTTCCCGCCCACCGGCAGTTGCAACGCATTACCATAGAAGGTGACAGACCTTACTGAAGCCAGTCGGTGACGGTGGTCAAAATCCCTTGCCCACTGCCACCCCGATCACCCACACGTCTTCACCATCGACCAGGTCCACGTTTACTACTGGAGTGATATCCCAGCCACCGCCCAGGAGAAACTCATAGCCAGCGCTGAAGCGCAGCAATGCCTCGTCGCCCTCCTCGCTGCTCTCCACCCCCGGGGCAACACCCAGTCGCCAGGGTCCGGTGCGGTAGTAAAAAGGCACGGCGGTCACCCAGAAGTCGGCGTCACCGAAAGTATGTTCGACGATCAAGCCGCTGCTGAAGTGGTCGCTGAAACGCCGTTCATACTCGATCCCGAGTGCCGTAGCATTCTCACGCCGACCTTCGTGGGTCATACCCAGAAACACGCCGAGTATGTTCTTGTGTGTCTCGTGCTCGCCCTCGTGATGACCTTCGTGCTCGCCCTCGTGATGACCTTCGTGCTCGCCCTCGTGATGACCTTCGTGCTCACCTTCGTGCTCACCGTCGTGCTCACCGACATGGGCGGCTTCAACCCCGCTAGCCGGGTGCCCTTCATCGTGGTGGTCGATCTGCGCAAAGGCCTGCGAAGCGGTGAGTACAAAGAGTAAAGTAAACGTCTGGCTCAGAGCACCCGGCGTCCCTGTTGTTCTTGTTATCATCTGTTTAAAACCCTTATAAAATATTGAGCTGCCCCCTGTTGCCAGCCTCGCTGGCAGTCCGACTCGAAGCGCTGATTCTATTTCCGTTTCCGTTTCCGTTTCCGACACGGTCACAACAGCTTAGCATTAAATAAAAAAAATCGGTCGCAGCGGTGGGCGGCACAGGCACCCGGTACGAGCCGGAGAGCAGAGAGAGAGCAACAGGAGTGCAGCGAAGGCCGACTGAGAGACTGCGTCAACGCAGGCACCGATCAGCCAGCTGGTAATGGGCGGACCAGAAGGTAAAGTGCGAGCGGCTGCCCTCCTGCAGTATCGCGTGCAGTATCGCGACCGAGAAACAAGTGCTGTCCGCGTCAGGCCAGGCGTTGGTCTCCAATGGGCAGCGCCCGAATCCGTTTGCCGGTCGCCGCGAAAATCGCGTTGGTCAGAGCGGGCGCCAGCGGCGAGATCGGGGGCTCCCCAACGCCGGAAGGCGGGTGGGGGCTATCGACGATATGCGTGTCCACCACCCGCGGGGCATCTGCCAACCTTGCCAGCGGGTAATTGTGAAAGTTGCTTTGCTGGATGCGACCGTCCTGCAAGCTGATCGCGAGACGCAGGGCGGTACTCAGGCCGTCGTGCACGCCGCTCTCCATCTGGGCAATGACGTGGTTCGGGTTGACCACCAGCCCACAGTCGATGGCGCCGACCACACGGTCGACCTTGAGTCTGCCCTCCTCTACGGTCACCTCCACCACATGGGCGGCATAGCCGCCGAAGGTGAAGTGCCCGGCAATGCCCCGGCCACGATTGCCGGAAAGTTTCTCACTCCAGCCGGCCTTGTCGGCGGCCAGCCGCAGCACGCCGGCCAGCCTGCCGGGGTCGAAGACAGGCCCGCCGTGCTGCTCGTAAGGCAGCTCCCGGCTCTCGCCCAGCAGTGCCAGCTGGTAGTGCAAGGGGTCCTCGCCGGCCCGGGCCGCCAGTTCATCGATAAAGCTCTGCACCGCAAACGCGTTAGCGCAATGGGCCGGTGCTCGCCAGGAACCCCGTGGCACACCGGATTGCATGGGGTAGTACTGTAACTGCACATTGGGCACCAGCCGCCGCGGCGGATCGTCGGGATAGAGTTCTGCCTCCCACATTTTGTCTTGCGCCACGTTGGCACGCCGGTAGTACTTGGAGGGGCTGGCCAACTGGTGCCGCCAGGCGGTGATCCCGCCCTCGGCATCGGTGCCTGCAGTGAGTCGATGCAGTCCACAGGGGCGATAGAAGTCGTGGCGCAGATCATCCTCCCGAGTCCACTGAAGTTTTACCGGCCGCTTCACCGCCATGGCAATGAGGGTGGCCTCGGCGACATAGTCAACAGACAGACGACGGCCGAAGCCACCGCCGAGTCGGGTCATCTCCACCGAGATGGTGAGGCGGTCCAGCCCGGTAAGTTTACTGACCATTCGCGAGGCCGCGGAGGGCATTTGCACCGGGGCGATTACCCGGGCGCCGTCCTCGCGAACATCCACGACGCAGCACTGGGGCTCCATGGGCGCATGGGAGACATAGGGTACAAAATACTCCGCTGTGACCACCGAATCCGCTGCATCCAGGGCCGCATTGACATCACCGTCATTCAATACCTGCTGCCCCGGCTGCTCCATCGCGCTGGTCATCTGCTTGCGCAGTGAGGCCGTTGACTCGGTGGCGTGGGGCCCGCGATCCCACTCTATCCCAAGCGCTTTGCGGCCCTGAAATGCGGCCCAGGTGGAATCGGCCACCACCGCTACACCACTGGCGAGCACGGTATAGGGCTCACCCACTGCCGGACCCTCGACCGGGACGATAGCGATCACACCCGGGACCTTGCGCGCAGCACTGGCATCCAGGTTTGCCAGGCTGCCGTCGTGCCAGGGGCAACGCTCCACCGAGGCGTAGACCTGACCGGGCAGTTCCGCGTCGATACCGAACTGCGCCTTGCCGGTGACAATGTCTTGCGCATCTATCACCTGTTGCGGGAAGCCGATGATGCGAAAATCCTTCGGGTCCTTCAAAGGCGGCGGCTCGTCCGGCAGGGGCAACCGGGCAGCGCGGTCGGCTAATTCCCCGTAGCGCAGCCGCCGGCCGGTGGGGCTGTGGATCACACACCCCGGCTCCGTCACCAGCTCACTCAGCGGCGCACCCCACTGCGCGGCGGCCGCCAGCAGTAGCAGGTGCCGGGCGGTGGCACCGGCCTCGCGCAGCGGTTGCCATCCCTCGCTCACACTGGTGCTGCCGCCGGCGCCCTGACCCACATGCAGCCATGACATATTGCCCTCGGCATCGCGCTTGATGCCCAGAGGCATCTGCTCGACAGTGACCGCGCTCCACTCTACATCCAGTTCCTCGGCAATCAGCATCGGTAGCGACGTCTTTACCCCCTGACCCATTTCCGGATTAGGTGAGCCAATGATTACCCGCCCGTCCGGCTGGATACGCACCAGGTAAGCGAGGTGGGGTTGCACCGGCTCCCCCAGGGAGCCGGCCACGCTGGCTGGCTTATCCGCCGGGCGACCAGATTTGTCATCGCTGCGTCCCGGCAGGCTGACGCCCAGCACCAAACCGCCGGCGGCGCTAGCCCCGGCCCTGATGAAGTGACGGCGATTCAGGCGCATCAAACGCTCCCATCCCCGGCGGGCTCAACCACCCCAACGGTACTGGCTCGACGAATTTCCACCGCGCGCACAATGGCCTTGCGCACCCGCGCATACGTGCCGCAACGGCACAGATTGGTTTGGTATTTTTCGATCTCTTCCGGCCCCGGGTCGGGGACCCGTTCCAGCCAGTCCGCCGCCGCCATTATCTGGCCGGTCTGACAGTACCCGCACTGGGACACATCTTCTTCTATCCAGGCCTGTTGCACCGGGTGCAATCCAGCTGCGCCCAGGCCCTCAATGGTGCGCACCCGCTGCCCGGTGACGGCGCTCACCGGTGTCACACAGGAACGCACGGCGCGATCGCCCAGATGCACCGTGCACGCACCACACAATCCCGCGCCACAACCGAACTTGGTACCCTGCAAGCCCGCGTGATCCCGCAACACCCAGAGCAAAGGCGTATCCGGATCACCCGCAAATTCAAAGGATGCGTTATTCAGCGTGAACCTTGTCATGTGATGTCACCTCTCATTGCCATCAGCCTAGTTGAGAGTGGCAGGGCCGACAATTGCGCAACCACTGCAGTTGCGACAAGCCGAGTGAATCACGGGACCGGTTGTTGCCATTGAGCTGTAATGACACCGCGGCACAGCAGACGCTGAAGCGGGGCTTCAGTCTGAGGCAATCCTGTGGTAGCGTGCCCCTGAAGTGATAATCCAGCATGCGGGGCGTAATACGCCGTAGGCGCAACAGACGCAATACGCAATACGCAATACGCAATACGCAATACGCAATACGCAATACGCAATACGCAATAAAAAGGAGAGCACTAACACGAGAAAACCCCGCTTGAAAACGGCGCCGCAATGCCACTTTTCCCAGCGATGCAAGACGCAAGAACCAGACTATAAAAATACTCATAATGGAGCACCCAATGAAGACTTCACCCGCCTTCTCTCTGACAGCAATCGCCCTCGGCCTTGCCGTCGCCCAGCAGTCCGCCGCCCAACAGCTCGAGGAGGTCGTTGTCACCGCCCAGCAACGGACCGAATCCATGCCAGGACGTACCTATCTCCATGGTCGCCATGAGTGGTGCTGCGATCAATGAACAGGCCATCACCAAGATGGAAGACTTCACCATGAATATGCCGGCGGTAACGGTGGCACAGAACCCGATCGGCAATTTTCTGTTTATCCGCGGGGTGGGCACAGCGGGCACCAACCAGGGTATTGAGCAATCAGTAGCCATCTTCCACGATGGTATTTTCATGGGCCGACACCAGTTGTCCCGGGCCCCGTTTATGGACCTGAATCGCATCGAGGTGCTGCGCGGCCCCCAGAGTATTTTGTTTGGCAAAAACACCATCGGCGGCGCGCTCAGTGTGCACACCGCCAAACCCACTGACGAACTGGAAGGCTCCATTCAGGGCCTCTACGGAACTGACGGCGAGCAAGAAATCAATGCAGTGATCTCCGGGCCCATCACCGATAACCTGCGCGGCCGACTGGCCTACCGGGGTTACCAACTCGATGGTTACCTCGAAAACGAGATGACCGGCAACGATGCCCCGGAACGGGATGATCAGACCCTGCGCCTGTCTCTGGCCTGGGACGTGACTGATACGATTTTCGTTAACGCCAAGTGGGAGAGCAGCGAGTTCGAACAAACCGAATCCATCACCCAGCTGGGCACCTTTGCCGACGTGCCTTATAACGCCAATGCGGCCCAGATCACGGCACTCACCCGCGCCTCTGTGGCCTTTGCAACCGGCGGCGACGGCATAGAAAAACTGGATGACAAACGCGCGGTGGTCAACGACGGTGGCGCAATCCTGACCGCCCTGGGGGTTGTCCCCGAGGGCACCCCGGGGTTCCCGGACCTTGAGGAAGGCAGCGACAACCGGATGGATGTCGGCCACCTCAACATCGAATTCATGCTCGGCGAGCACACCCTGACTCTGCTCACTGGTTACGCCCAGTACGACTACGAGGATGTCTGTGACTGCGACTTCTCGGCCCTGCCCTTTATTCAGGTGGACGCGGAAGAGGACTACGAGCAGTTCAGCCAGGAGATCCGCATCGCCTCCCCAACCGGTGGAACCTTTGAGTACATCGGCGGGCTTTATTACCATCAGGCAGATTTGTACTACCGTTCCAGGGAGGCCTTCGGCACCGCGGCCTTCGGTGCGCCCAACGTCACCCGGGACTACGACTTTGACCAGGACCAGGAACTCTGGGCCGTATTCGGCTCGCTCACCTGGAACTTTACCGACCGGATGCGCGGCACCCTGGGCCTGCGTTACTCCGACGAAGAAAAAGAGGTGGACCGCAAGCTGGACAAGCAGTTCACCGGCGGCTGGGACTTCGGCCCCGCCATCGGCCAGCCCCCGGGCATCTTTGTTTATGGCAGCAGCTCCGAGGAATATGACCGTTTTGAACAGGAGCTGCCACCGGTGGCCGCGGCGGTCGACGCCGGGGTGTGGAACGACACCGGTTTTCTCGGCACTTACGAGCACCAGTTCAATGGTCGTCAGCGGGACGAGAGCTTCGTAGACTGGTACGTGAACCTCGAATTTGATCTCGGTGATGACACCCTGATGTATGCCACCGCCTCCACCGGGATCAAAGGTGGCGGCTTCGATGCCCGTTTCCTGAAGGAATCCGACACCCCCCGTGCCCAGCAGTTTGAGTATGAGGAAGAAGAGGCACTGGCCTTTGAACTGGGGGTCAAGACAACGCTGCTGGACGGGATGATGCGCTTCAATGCGGCGATTTTCCGCACCGAGGTTGACGGCATGCAGGTGAGCATCTTTGACGGTGCCACCGGTTTTGTTGTCACCAATGCGGCGGAGGTTCTGTCCCAGGGCTTTGAGGCCGATATGCAGTGGGCAGCCACTGAGAACCTGACCATCAGCGCTGCGGGTACCTATCTGGATTCGACCTACGACAGCTGGGACACGGCACCCTGCTGGGCTAACCAGTTGGTTGACCCCAGCCACCCCGACTACACCCCCGGCTGTGTCAATGGCCTGCGGGACGCATCGGGCGAAAACACCCAGTTCTCTCCGGAATGGGCGTTTAACCTGAACCTCGATTACTCGCTGCCCATCGGTAACACGATGGAGGCGCGGGGCATCCTCAATGTGAACTACTCAGACGAGTTCGCTACGGTGGGTGACCTGGATCCGGTGATTGGTTTACAGGACAGCTTCACCATGGTCGACCTGCGCCTGGGTCTGGGTGCGATGGACGGTCGCTGGGAGGTAGCCCTGATCGGCAAGAACCTCACCGATGAGGAAGTAGGCTACAACAATAACGACCAGCCTCTCGCCAACGGCAACGGCTTCAATTCGCTGGTGCGCTTGCGCTCTTACGCGCTGCAGGGCACCTACCGATTCTGAGTCGTCGGGCCGTTTTCCGCCCCGGTCAGCGGGCCGGGCTTCTGTGCAGATCGGGGCGTAACGCGGAGTGAGTTGATGCGAGCCTATGCCAATGATCTGCGCAGCCGTCATGACGTGGTCAACACCCTGCGCGCGCTGGGCGATAAGCAACTCAACCGGGGCACAGCGGGCAATGTCTCGACTCGTACCGGCACCGGCATGCTGGTCACTCCGACCGGTGTGCCGCCAGCGCATCTAACGCCCGAACAGGTGGTGCATCTCTCGCTGGACGGACAGGTCGACCCCGGGCAACTCAAACCCTCCAGTGAGTGGCAGATGCATGCAGACCTCTACCGGGCACGAGGGGACGTCGCCGCTATCGTACACTGCCACTCGCCCTACGCCACCATGCTGGCCTGTGCTCACAAGCCCATTCCCGCCATGCACTACATGGTCGCCGCTGCCGGCGGCGACTGTATACCCCTTGCGGATTACGCGCGTTTTGGCAGCCCGGCCCTGTCGGCGGCAGCCGTTGCCGCATTGCGCCAGACCCGGGCCTGCCTGTTGGCCAACCACGGCCAGATTGCGCTGGGCACCGACCTGGCCGACGCCCTCAAGCTCGCTGAGCTGGTAGAGGAACAGGCCCAGGTCTATTGGGGCACCCTGGCCATCGGTGGCCCGGTTCTGCTGGATCGGCGTCAGATGCAGGAGGTAGCTGCCGCCTTCGCAGATTATGGGCAGCAAGGCGGCGCTGCAGACGAGAGCCACTGAGCATTCCGCCATCGATGGCCGGTTACCGGCCGCCGGCACTGGTCACAATGCGCTGAACACAATGCGCTGAACAAAAAGCGCTGAACAAAAAGCGCCGCAGCCAGGTCGTTTGTGTCACCACGGCTGCCTGCCCGGCGCGTTAGCACGCTGGGCCGATCGCCCCGTTGAGCCGTATAATCAGACTATGACACTTACCCAACTGATCCTGGCTACCAGCCCAGCGCCCCGCCCGAATAGTTGCGCTGCCACTCGATGACACCACCAGAGGACATCAGGGAACAGCGGCGCATGGGGCTGGCGATGCAGGCCGTCGCCTGGGTCTTGTTGCTGGGCTTTGGGGTATTGTACTTCAGTGGTGTGCTGGAGCGGCAGTCGAATCCAAACAGCCAGGTCCAGACCCGCTACAGCCAGGAGGGCGCCAGGGAGGTGACGCTGAAACGCAACCGCTACGGCCACTATGTGACCAGCGGCCTGATCAATGGCCAGCCGGTCACCTTCCTGCTGGACACCGGTGCGACCGGTGTGGCCATCCCGGAGGGTATCGCCACGCGGCTGGGCTTGCAGCGCGGCCGCGCCTACCGCACCCAGACCGCCAATGGTTTTGGTACCGGCTACGCCACCCGACTCGATAGTGTCAGCGTGGGCGAGATTGAACTAAAAGACGTGCGCGCCGGCATTGCCCCGGGCCTGACCACGGAACAGGTACTGCTGGGCATGACTTTTCTTAAACACATCGAGTTCACCCAGCGCGGCAACACCCTGGTGCTGCGCCAGTAACTCTCGCCTGTCCCGCCACAGAACGGCGTTTGCGACAGGCGCGGCGTCAGCTGCCCTTGAGGCGCGCCTGAATTTCCGGCGTCAGTTCCGGCACCACTTCGGGCGCCTTCAGGTTCTCCTCCAACTGTTCAATACTCGAGGCACCGAGGATAACCGACGACACGTTGGGGTTGAGCAGACACCAGCCGATAGCGAGCTTTGAAAGACTGGTGCCCAGAGCCTCGGCCACCGGCACCAGACCGGAGATATACTGCATACGTTCCTGCCCGCGCTCGGAGTCCACCATACGGTCGCGCAGCCATTCATAGCCGCTCAGGGAAGCGCGGGAACCCTCGGGGATACCGTTGAGGTACTTGCCACTCAGAGCTCCGGAAGCCAGTGGCGACCAGGTAGTCGCCCCCAGCCCATAGCGCTCGAACAGGGACGTGTACTCGACCTCGAAGCGGTGCCGGTCCAGCAGGTTGTACTGGGGCTGCTCCATGCTCGGTGG
The DNA here is from genome assembly GCA_963840725.1 of uncultured Gammaproteobacteria bacterium. GTDB lineage: Bacteria > Pseudomonadota > Gammaproteobacteria > Pseudomonadales > Halieaceae > CAVWDU01. Next base: position 213,662 of record CAWIZY010000016.1, read on the forward strand.
CGTGAGATGATTGTCGACCGCAAACTCATAGGCCTGGGTGATTTCGCCGGCGCTCCACTCGGACGTGCCCCAGTAGAGCACCTTGCCCTGGGTGACCAGGTTGTGCATGGCCCAGACCGTTTCGTCGATGGGTGTATCCGGGTCGGGCCGGTGGCAAAAATACAGATCAAGGTAGTCGACCTGCAGCCGCCGCAGCGCCTGATGACAGGCCTCGGTGACGTGCTTGCGGCTGAGTCCCATCTGGGTGGGCAGCGGATTGGGGGTAGCGCCAAAGAATACCTTGGAGGACACGCAGTAGCTGTCCCGTGGCCGGCCCAGGCTCTTCAGGGCCGCGCCCATGACAAGCTCGGACTGACCGGCTTCGTAGCCCTCGGCGTTATCAAAAAAATTCACCCCCGCATCCAGGCAGAGTCCGAACATGCGTTCGGCCAGTTTCGAATCCACCTGCTTGTTGAACGTGACCCAGGAGCCGAACGACAGCTCCGACAGCTTCAGACCGCAGTTGCCCAGTCGACGATATTCCATACCCGTATCTACCTCGATTCGCCTATCCAATCAGTATACGCGAGAGCCCGCCGACGCGGACTTCAAGCGCGAATACGCTGCATGTCAGGATCATACAAAGGACGCAATGAGCAGCGGCAGGGATAGCGGGCGCCGGCGATTTCGATCTGCCAGTCCCCGGATGCAAGGTAGTCGGCGGTGACCGCTTCACCGGGTTCGATCATCGCCAGGCCCACCGCAGCGCCCAGGGTGTGGCCGTAACTCCCCGCCCGCACGTAACCCACCGCTACGCCATCCCGATGAATGACTTCGCCATGCCAGAGCAAGGGTTCCGGGTCGTGCAACAGCACCTGCACCAGCCGCCGTTTAAACGGTGCCGCCGCCTTTTGCGCAGCGGCCTGCTCGCAGCCGATAAACCGTTCCGCCTTGTCCAGTGCCACCGCAAAGCCCAGCCCGGTCTCAAAGGCGTTGTCGGTATTATCGATGTCATGCCCGTAGTCGCGGTAGCCTTTTTCGAGGCGCAGACTGCCCAGAGCGCGCAGGCCCGCATGCACCAGGCCATGCTCTGCGCCGGCAGCGATGAGCCGGTCGTAAACGTGCAGCGCCTGGTCCGTGGTGATATACAGTTCATAGCCCAGTTCGCCGGCGTAGGTAATGCGCACACAGAGGGCGCGAGCGTAGCCTACAGGAATGTCCCGCGCCGCTCGAAACGGAAAGGCTTCATGGCTCATATCCTCGGACGTCACGCTCTGCATCAGGGCGCGACTCCGTGGCCCCTGTATATTGATCTGGGTGTAGCCTGCCGTTACCTCGGTGACAAAAGCGTGGGCCTCATCCGGTATATTACGGCGCAGCCAGGCCTCGACGTGGGTGACCATGGTATCGGTCACCACCACCAGAAATTTATCCGCCGCCAGCTTGGTGACAGTGAGATCGGCTTCCAGCAGGCCCTGGGGATTCAACCACTGGGTGTAGGTGATCTGACCGCAGTCGCCGTTCACACGATTGGCACTGATCCGCTCCAGCACGGCACCGGCATCCCGACCCTGAACCAGAAACTTGCCCATGAAACTCATGTCCATCAGGATCACCGCCTCCCGGCAGGCCCGATGCTCGGCTGCCCAGTAGGGCCACCAGTGCATGCGCCCGAAAGACAGCGTGCCCGCCTCGGTGCTTACCCCTGACGGTGCATACCAGGCCGGGGATTCCCAACCGCTGGTTTCGGTGAAGTGAGCACCCGCTGCCGCCAGGCGATCGTGCAGCACGGACTTGCGCGCACCGCGGGCCGTGCTGAGCGCCTCGGTGGGATAATGACATTTATACACCCGGCCCAGTGACTCGGCTGCGCGGTCACGGCGGTAGTCGGGGTTGGCCTGGTAGCGCTGACAGCGGTCAATATTAAAGCCGGTCACATCCACATCGGGACTGCCGTTTAGAATCCAGTGCGCCAGCACCCGGCCCAGGCCGCCGGCAGACAAAATACCGATAGAGTTCAGCCCCGCTGCCACAAAATAATGGCGCAGATCGGGCGCCTCACCGATGATCGGTTGCAGGTCCGGCGTAAAGCTCTCCGGGCCGCAGAAGAATTTGCGGATACCACTGTCCAGGCTCACCGGCACCCGGCTCATGGCGGCCTCCAGATAGGGGGTCATGCGCTCCCAGTCTGGCTCCAACTCGCCAAAAGCGAAACGGTCCGGAATCCCCTCCACCCGCCAGGGGGCCGACACCGCTTCGAACAGGCCAATCATCAGCCCGCCGCCTTCTTCCCGATAATAGCCATAATTGGCCGGGTCCTCGATCACTGGCCAATCGCGGGACACGCCCTCAATCGTCTCGGTAATCAGGTAATAGTGCTCCGCCGCCTGGTTGGGAATAACCACCCCGTGAGACTCACCCAACTGCCGCGCCCACATCCCCGCGCAGTTGACCACATACTCGCAATGTATTGTGCCACGGTCCGTGACTACCCCCGCCGCCCGGTCGCCCTCGCGCACCACACCCGTGGCGGTGACCCCGGTCATGATCTTCACGCCCTGCATCTTCGCTCCCCGGGCCAGCGCCATGGTCACATCCACCGGATTGACCCGGCCGTCATCGGCCACATAGAAGCCCGCCAAAACGTCATCCACCCTGGCCAGGGGGAACAGGTCCTGTACTTCTCGTGGCGATATCTCCTGCACATCGACGCCGCAATAGCGGTTGAACGCCGACACCCGGCGGTATTCCTCCAGACGGTCCGGGCTGTTTGCCAGCTCGATAAAACCGCACTGGTTAAGGCCGGTGGCCTGACCGGTTTCCGCCTCCAGACGGGCATAGAGATCACGCGAATAGCGCCGGATCTCGGTACTGGTTTCCGACAGGCTGCCATAGGTCACCATCAGGCCGGCCGCATGCCAGGTGGTGCCCGCGGTGAGTTCCTCGCGTTCCAGCAACACCACATCGGTGCAGCCCAGCTGGGCCAGATGATAGGCAACTGACGTGCCGATGACTCCGCCTCCGACGATGACCACCCGGGCGGATGCGGGAAGCACTTGCTCACTACTGGCGCCAGTCAGGGTCATAGTGTTCCTCTCTCTATTGTTGTTGTGCTGTTGTTGTCTGTGCTGCTGATAGCGCTGGTGCGGGTACGGCCACTGCGGGCAAGTGTAACGGAATTTACCAGAGCCCGGCGTGCGCTATACTGGCGCAGATGAAAAGCAAACCCCACATTACCCGGCGGGACTTTCTCAACGGTGTTGCACTGGCAACTGCGGCCGCAGGCACCCTGACACCGCGTGCCCTGTTCGCCGGCGCCACGGACTCGCCCTACCCGCCTGCACTGACCGGGCTGCGTGGCAGTCACCCGGGTTCCTTCGAAGTGGCCCATGCGGTGGCGCGGGAAGGCGTGCAGTTTCCACACCCCCGGGAGCAAACTGACCCGACCTATGACCTGGTGGTTGTGGGCGGTGGCATTTCGGGCCTCGCCGCAGCGTATTTTTACCGCCAGCGCCATGGCAACGGCGCACGTATTCTGGTGCTGGACAACCACGACGATTTTGGCGGGCATGCCCGGCGCAATGAGTTTGAGGTAGATGGTCAGAGATTGATCGGTTACGGCGGCAGTCAAAGCCTCGAGGCCCCGTCGCGTTATTCGCGGGCGGCCAGTGGCCTGCTCAAAGACCTGGCCATAGACACCGACCGTTTCTACGACTACTTCGATCAGGGTTTTAGCAAAACCCACAATCTGAGCGATGCCCTGTACTTCAGCCGCGCGCTGTATGGCAGCGACCGCCTGACCCCCTGGGTATTCGGCAGTTACTCAGGGGAACGTTTTGCAGGGGATATCAACAGCGCGGTGGCGGCCTACCCGATTTCAGCCTCGGCAAAGGCGGCACTGCTGCGCCTGCTCGCCGATGACACGGACTACCTGCAGGGTCGCAGCGTCGCGGCCAAAATCCAGCTGCTGCAGCAGACCTCGTACACCGACTACCTGCACCAGTACACCAACACGCCAGCGGAAATTACCGCCATATTCCGCGAAAGCTCCCGCGGTATCTGGGGCGTGGGCTGGGACGCACTGTCGGCACTGGAAGGTTACCGCTGGGGCTACCCCGGCACCGGCAATCTCGGTATCGAGGCCGCCATGGGGGACACGCTGGATACCGAGGAAGAGCCCTATATATTCCACTTCCCGGACGGCAACGCGGGGGTCGCGCGAGCCCTGGTCAGGGCCCTTATTCCCGAGACAGCACCGGGGAAAACCATGGAGGACCTGGTGCTGGCGAGGCTCGACTACAGCCAGCTGGACCGCCGGGGCGCCACCACCCGTATTCGCCTTAACGCCACCGCCATCGACCTGCGCCATACCGCCAATGAGCAAGCGGTGGACGTCACCTATGTGCGCCACGGCAGACCCGAGCGCGTGCAGGGCCGCCATTACCGTCAACCGCTGGCCCCACGGCTACAGCTACGAGTACAACGAACTGTTCGACAACCCGGCTTTTGGCCCGGACGAGGGACCGCACTTGACCGCGCGTGTGGCGATGGGACGCATCTCCATCGCCAACTCTGATGCCAGCGCCTACGCTTACGTGGACGGCGCTATCGACGCTGCTGATCGCGCCGTGAATGAACAACTCAGCCTCTGAATCTGCTCATCTATTCATCAACCTATCAACCTGTCGACCCATCAACCCATCAACCCATCAACCCATCAACTCAATCCCGGAGCCCAGTGCCATGACTCGCTACCGCTCACTACTGCCCGCCAGCTCCCTGGCCATCCGTGCTACCACTCTCGCTCTGGCGCTCACACTCGCACCCCAGGCAGGGGCGGAGCAACCCGCCCATGACGACGCCCTGCACCCGGCAAAAATCAGCAAGGCCGAGATGAGTGGCCCAATCTTTAAACGCCCGGATATGACCAGAACTCAGCATGACGATGGGCATACCACGCTGGATGTCACCAGCCTGCTCAGCAGTGACGGCAAGTTCGCCTCAGGGATGTACCAATCCGGCAAGACCCGCAGCGAGATCACCGAGCCCTACGGAGTGGATGAGTTTATGTACTTTCTGGAGGGTGGCGTTACCCTGACTTCCAGTGATGGCACCGTGACCCGGATCAACGCCGGGGATGCTGTGACCATTCCCAAAGAGTGGACCGGCATCTGGGACACTGAGGGCTACACCAAGATCTGGGTAATCTACTCGGAAGACGGCTCCGCGCTGGAGTAAATCGCGGGAGGTTTGAGCACACTGGCTGGCGTGCGTGCTATCAGCGCCAGCCAGTGCGCCGGTGGTTACCTTACTGCGGTTGCTCTGTTGGCGTGGGCGGACCCGCATCCAGCGTTTCCCAGCCGGTGCGGCCCGGGCGAACATTCAGCTTCAACCAATCGGCAACCCGCACGCCCGTCGCACCGGGCTGGTAGGTGTACTGGTTACTGCCGAGGAAGGTATGAAACCCGCCGTTATCGGTCAGATACCGGAAGTTCGGGATGGACGACAGGCTGGCATTGGTCTGCTCCATCAGGTTATACCATTCCAGCGCCACATCGGTGGGCGGAACCCCGAGCATCAGCGCGTAAAACGCGATCTGCACACCGTCCAGGTTGCTGTTCAGAGTGGAAAAATTCGCCTTGGGCTTGAAGGCCGCCAGCGCATTCCACTGCATCGGGGTGAATGACTCTACGTTCTCGCCCACCTGGGCCAGCATGCTTTCATCCAGGCCCGGCACAAAGTCGGGCAAACCCTGCAGAATACCCCAGTTGGCACCCTCGGGATCTTCTGCGTCGTAGATTGTCTCCTTGTAGAAGTCCTCACTAAGTGCACCGATACCGGCGTCGGAGACCAGATGGTGACGCGCATTCGGCGTCATTTCCGTGATGTAAGGGAATCCGGAGACTGCGCCGTAGGCACCAGCGCTGGAGCCGGTGATCAGTACATTGCCGACCTGCTCCATATCGATGCCGTATTCTTCTTCACCGTGGTCCTTCAGCCACTGCAGGACCGCCAGGTAATTGTCGGTGCCGCGGTGGCGGACCGTCCACTGCAGACCCTCGACCTCGTAGGTCGTATCCTTGGCGCCGGAATGAATATCCGCGGTGCAGTAGGGAATAAAGATCTTGGTGAAATTGCGCACCGGGTTATCCCGGTTGCGTCGATCGAGAATGCCGCCCGCCTGGGAGAGCGCCTCAGCGGTCTCGTTCAGTTCCTGCGTGTAAGGCGCCTGTCCCGCCAGCGCCAGGCTGACACAGGTGAAGGCATCCCAGCATGCACCGCCGCCATCAAAGAAAAACATCAGGCGGGTCGGGTTGGCTTTTTGCACGAAGAAATAGAAATCCGTATTGGCGGCCACGGGCCCGGACTCACTGGCTACGGGGCCTCCGGCACAGGAAGGGTTCACTGTGCGGGTGGTGCCATCGGGCAGGGTGACCTCGGTGGGTTCCTCGGCGATGTCATGTTTGAAATAGCGGTTCGGGCCGGTGGCCTGAGCCGCTCCGGCCGCAACCACGAGTAGTGAGGCCACCAATAGCCTCCTGTCTGGTATCCAACTGCGCATAGATTTTCTCCGAACTGGATTAGGGTTATTTTTGCCGCGGCACAATCGGCTGCGTGTCGAGCATAGTAGACGACATCGACCCACAGGCCAAACTGGCGATGTTTGCAGCGACAGCGGTGCCCCGGGCCATGCCACTGAATAGCCCGGATCCGCTGCACGTGAACACAGCTGCAGTGGCGATGTCGAAGCAAGCCGACTAAGCTTGCATCCAGGCAATGCATGAACAAACCGTTCTGCACACCGTGATCATTTATCAACCCGTACAGGACGAGAGCAGCCAACACCTACCCGTCCTCCACACCAAGCTTTGCCAACACGCGAACCGGGAGCCCCCATGTGTGATGAAATAACCGCCAAAGAAGCCGCAGCCTATCTTGCCCGACAGGGACTCACGCGGCGCCAGTTCAGCAAGGGAGCGGCCGGGGTGACCCTGGCCATGATGCTGCCTGCGGTGGCCAATGCGCTCACCGTAACGGAGCGCGACGTTATGGTCCCCACCCCGGATGGGGAGGCCGACTGTTACTTCGTCCACCCGTCCAGCGGCAAGCACCCTGCGGTCATCGTGTGGCCGGATATCACCGGCATCCGGCCGGCTTTTCGTGCCATGGGCAAGCGCCTGGCGGAATCCGGCTATGCGGTGCTGGTGGTGAACCCCTACTACCGCTCCGCCAGGGGCGCCGTGGTACCCGAGGGGAAAACCTTCAGTGATCCGGGCATGCGCGAACTGTTGATACCGCTGGCCCGCACGCTATCGCCCGAGACCTGCGTCAGCGACGGGCGCGCTCTGGTGGCCTATCTCGATCAACAGGCTGCGGTGGACAGCACCCGCAAGATGGGTACCACCGGATACTGCATGACCGGTTCATACACCCTGCGCCTGGCGGCAGACATGCCCGAGCGAATCGGCGCAGGGGCCTCGTTTCACGGGGGCGGCCTGGCCACTGATGACCCGGACAGCCCACACCTGCTGGCACCCGCCATCAAGGCGGGGCTGCTGGTGGCTATTGCCGAAAACGACGACGCGCGCAGCCCGGAGGATAAAACGGTATTGCGGGAGGCTTTCGACGCCGCGGGTGTAAACGCGGAGATCGAGGTCTATGCGGGAACCCAGCACGGCTGGTGCCCCCCGGATTCAGCGGTGTACAACGAGGCCCAGGCGAATCGGGCCTGGGGGCAGTTGCTGGCCCTGCTGGAGCGGGAGTTGTAGAGCGGCTCTTCTTAAAAACCTGCTTGAAGAAATGTTTGAAGAAATGCCTGAGGAACTGCCGGGGCGATTGGGCTCAGCCCTCAACTGCGGGCCCGAAATCGTAGCGACCGCCTTTCTCCAGGGCACGAACATAGGCGGGCCGCGCCTGGATGCGGTCGCGGAATGCCGCCAGATTTCCAAAGGATTCCAGGCTGTGCAGTAGCGGCGCTATTTCGACGACAAAAGACAACTGCACATCGGCACCGGAGAAACTGTTGCCCACAAACCAGTCCACACCCTCCAGTGCCTGATTGAGATAACCCAGATGGCGGTCGAGTTCGTCGGTGATGCGAGGTTGCAGGGCGGCGCCACCATCGGGCAGCCGGCTACAATACATACGCAGCATCAACGGCAACATGGCGCTGCCCTCGGCGTAGTGCAGCCACTGCAGGTATTGCTCATACTCCACCGTATCGGGCGCCGGTCGCAAACGCCCATTACCGTAATGACGGAGCACGTAGTCGATAATCGCACCCGACTCGATAACCGTATTGCCGTCATCGGTCACCACAGGCGATTTACCCAATGGGTGTACCGCCTCCAGCTCGGGTGGCGCGAGGTTGGTCTCGGCATCGCGCTGGTAACCGCGCAGCTCGTAGTCCAGATCCAACTCTTCCAGCAACCAGAGAATCCGCTGCGAGCGTGAGTTATTCAAATGGTGTACGGTCAACATGGTTTGTCTGGTCTCCGGAGTAAGATGAAAAAAACAGCCGCTAGATAGCGATAGCCAGCTGCGACAGTATGCTCGACGCGCCAGCCGTGTGCTGTATCTTGCTGGTATCCCAGGAATCCCAACCGTCAACAATTTTACCCGTCGCATCGTGGCGGGTAATCGTCATTCCGCGCACGGTCATCTCCTCCTCGCCGTCGGTGTCGCTAAGCCTGCCCGTCCAGCGAGTGGCCACTTTGTCGCCGCCGGCAAACTGATCTTCAACGGTAAACGTGAGGTCGGCAAAAACACTTTTAAACACCGCCATCAGGTGCCGGTACTGGTCTATGCCCTCCAGCGTCTCCGGCAGCGGCATGGCGTGGTAGTTGACCTTGTCGTCCATAACCTCTGGCAACAGGGCGAAGTCCCCCTCAGTCCACACCGCTTCCAACAACTTGCGAACGGTGTTCATATTGCGCTTTGACATCAGCAGTTCCCCCGGCGGTGCGATTTCTCATAGCATAGCCTATACGACAGCCAGCGGTATCACCAGCGCCGGCAAGCAACGCCAAGGTTGGAACCAGCCGGGCAGGCCCAATCAGATGGCAACATTCGTGTCTGGCTGCTATACCTAGGGTACCTCTGAATAATCGCAATCGCGCTCAGCCGAGCGCTGAAGTGTCCAGAGGTACCCAAGAGCTGCGGCAACGCCAAACACCAGCCGCGACGCCTGTACCGGTAATACCCGGCCTCAATTCGCAGAGAGACATCACAATGACGAGCCACGCCCCGGAGCACTATTCTGACCTCGAGCAATGCGTGGAAGCACTGCTCGGCAAAGTGGGCAAGAAAGTGGTCATAGCCGGTGGCTTCGGCCGACCGCCGCATATTTTTAACGAGTTGTTCCGCCGCGCAAAGGCCGACCCAAGCATCCAGCTGACCCTGATTACCGGAGCATCCTTCAGTCGACCGCGCGGGAAGAGTGACCTGGAGGCGCGCTTTATCAAACCCTTTGTGGACCGCGTGTTCGACGACCTCCCGGAGCTGGCCTATGTCGCGCCATACCAGAAAGGCGAGCTGCCGGACAACATCGAGATCGTCGAGGTATTCCTGCAGGCGGGTGCATTCCTCAACAATCGTCACGCGCAGCAAAACTATGTTTACAGCAACTTCACCCACTGGTTGCGGGACATGGTGGAACAGGGCTGCAACGTGTTCAGCCAAATGACCTGCCGGCGAGTTATCGATGGCGAAATGATGTATAGCATGAGCGGCGATGCCTACGCACTGAACATACTGCCGCGGCTGCAGGAGCTGCGCGAACAGGGCAAAAAGGTCGCCGTCATTGGCCAGGTCAACAATAACCTGCCATTCATGTACAACGATGCCATGGTCCCACCCGAAACCTACGATCTGCTGTTGGATGACCCGAGCTATGATCACACCTTGCTGGGGCCGCCATCACCCGCAGTCGACACCACGGATTATGCGATCGGACTCAATGCCAGCAGCCTGATTCCGGACGGCGGCACTCTGCAGATCGGTATCGGCGCCCTCGGGGATGCCATCGCCTACGGCTGTATCCAGCGTCAGGAACATAACCGCCTGTATCGACGGAGCCTGTCTGCAATCGGTACCCTGGAACGATTCGGGGAGACAGTAGAGGAGCTGGGCGGCACCGGGCGCTTCGCTAAGGGCCTGTACGGCTCCACCGAAATGTTTGCGGACGGGTTTCGACACCTGATGAACCACGGGGTGCTCAAGCGCGAGGTCTATCCGGATGCGACACTACAACGGCTCATCAATGATGGAGAAATCGATACCCGGGTCAGCCCGCACACGCTGGACTGCCTGCTGGAAGCCGGCGCTATCAGCCCGCAACTCACCCAGGCTGACCTCGACTACCTGCAACGCTTCGGCATCTTCAAGTCGTCGATCTCGCTCACTGGACGCAAGCTGCGCAGCGCCCGCGGCATCGAAATGGCCGCCAATCTTGAACACCCCCAATCGCGGCGCAACATCAACAAGTATTGCCTGGGCACCAGCCTGACTGGCGGGATCCTGCTCCACGCGGGGTTTTTTCTGGGCCCCCAGGCCATGTATGAGCAGCTGCGCAACATGCCCGAAGCGGAGGCGCGAAAGATCTGCATGACGGACATCGCCTTTGTCAATCAGCTGTACGGCTGTGAGGAAATCGCCCGACTGCAACGCCAGAAGGCGCGCTTTATCAACACCACGATCATGGTGACCCTGCTCGGTGCGGCCTGTTCAGACGGCCTCGATGACGGTCGCAAGATCAGCGGCGTCGGCGGTCAGTACAACTTTGTAGCGATGGCCCATGCCCTGGACGATGCGCGCTCTATCCTGATGTGCCGCAGCACCCGAACCAAGGGTGACACGGTCACTTCAAACATCGTCTGGAACTACGGACACATCACCATACCCGCGCACCTGCGGGATGTGGTGGTAACTGAATACGGCGTTGCCCTGCTGCGCGGGCAGCGGGAAAAAGATGTTATTGCGCGACTGCTCAATATCGCCGACTCGCGTTTTCAGGAGCAACTGCTTACCCAGGCCAGGGAAGCGGGCAAGATTCCCGACGACTATCGCATCCCCGATCAGTTTCGCAATAACACCCCGCAGCGTCTGCAACAGGGGCTGGAACCCCTGCAGGACAAGGGCCTGTTTCCCAAGTTTCCCTTCGGCTCGGATTTCACCCCGGTGGAACTGGTGCTGATGGACGTATTAGAAAAGCTCAAACAGGACATGCAATCCAGAGGCACACTGTTGAAAACCCTCGCCGGCGCGGTGGAAGCAACCCTGCTGCCGCCCGCGAATGCCGCGCCCTATCTGGCGCGACTGGGTCTGGAGCACCCGACGGATCTGAAACAGGCCGCCATTCAAAAGCTGATCGTTGCCGAACTGCGCGCCAGCGGCTACCTCTGAGCTTTCAGCGCTCACAGTAGCTCCACCGCGCACAGGGTGCACATCACGGTCGCCCGCGGCTGACTGATGTTCTCCAGTGAAGTGAGAAACTGCACGGCTAACCGGGCATAGGAGCCCAGGGGCTGTTGCTGCATGCCTAGACCGACTGAACCGGTAAACCACTGCAGCAGCGCGAAACCCGGGCTGGCCTCCTTGACCACATAGTTGACCCGGTAGTCGTCGAGTTGGGCCAGAGTCGCCGCTGCGTCTATGGCATCTTCCATGGTGCCCATTTCGTCGACCAGCCCCCGCTCCTGGGCCGCCGGGGCGATCCAGACCCGACCACCGGCAATAGAGCGGATGTAATCCTCCTCCTTGCCCCGGTCCTGTGCGACCTGGCTGATAAAGCGCTGGTAAGCCCCGCCGGCCCAGCGTGCGAACACCGCGTCCAGTTCTTCGTTCACCGGTTGATTGATACCCCAACCGGCATACTTGCTGGTGGTCACCCCGTCAAAGCTGACGCCGATATAGTCGAAGGCGTTCTCCAGCGTAGGGAACGCTATCGCAACACCAATCGACCCGGTGATGGTGGTGGGCTCCGCGTAGATGCTGTCTGCAGGCGAACTGATCCATACCCCGCCCGAGGCCGCCACGTCGCCCATAGACACGACCACGGGCAGATTCTTGGATTTGGCCATCACCAACTCATCGCGAATAATATCGCTGGCGATAATGGACCCTCCGGGACTGTTGACCCGCAGCACCAGAGCGCGGGTGGAGGCGTCTTCATGGGCCCTGCGAATCAGCTGGGCCACATCATCAGACCCGGCCACACCCGGGCCGATGCTGCCGGGCTGAATGCCGCCCTCAACGAACACCACCGCCACCGCATCCTCGGCGTCAGCGGGCTCGGGGCCCAATTGGGCCAGGTAAGCCTGGTGGCCTATATGGGGATAGGTCTCCCGCTCATCATCTTCCGCGCGCCCGAATTTTTCGATCATGTAGGCACGAAAATCCGGAAAACTGCGCGTCCCGTCGATCACGCCCTGCTGCTCGGCGAAGGCCAGGTTGTCGTAGGCTGCCTCATTGGCCAACACCACCGGTTGCTCATCGGCCATCGTCTGGAACACTTCTGGCTCCAGGCCCCGCCCGGCGGCCATGGCGGCCTTGAAGCTGGCCCAGATAGGCGCGTAGAGTTCCTCCCGCTGACGGCGGTCCGGTTCGGACATATCGTTGCGGGTCAGGCCCTCAACGGCAGACTTGTAGTCCCCCTGGGAATAATTGTGAATGGTGATCTGCAGTTTTTCGGTTAACTCGCGGGTGTAGTCGCGGTAACCCCCCAACCCGGAAATCGCGACCGCACCGGACGGGTGAACGTAGATCTCATCCGCCTGTGCCGCCATCGTGTAGGACCCCGTGGTCAGTGATTCACTGTAGGCAATCACCGGCTTGCCGGAACCTCGCAGCGCCGCCAACTCCTCGGCGATGCGCAGCGCGGTGCTGGGGCCTGCGAACGCCGCCTTGCTGAAATCGATCACGACACCGGCCAGCTGTTCATCGCTCGCCGCGCTGCGAATCAGACGAACCAGATCCCGTGTCTGGGTCTGTTCCTCTGCGGACATCAGAAATGGCAGGTCCAGCTCAGAGGGGTAGACTTCCTGCTCCAGAATCAGGCCGCTGGGTGCCAGAATAAGCACCTTGCCCTCGGGATCCACCTTGCCGGGCAGTTTGCCGATCACAACCACGATCAGGCCGATAAAGTAGACCAGCAGGATCAGGGTGAACAGGTTCACCGTCCACACCCTCAATGTCGTCAAGCCAGATCCCAATTTGCCAAAAAATGTGCTCAAGAGTTTCTCCAGTCGCCGGTTCAATGGCTCCAATTATACCGCTCGGGCGGAACCTATAGCACACACTTCGTCGCAATCTCACGACTTTTGGCCGCATGCCCCTGTCCATAGACCCGGAGTTTCTCTCAAGACCTCGCCAGAGCCCGTGCTCCCGGTCGCACAGCACACTAGTGCCCCCGGTCCCACCTTTGAGTTATACTTCCGTTGGGCGGGCGAGATGCCAGGCGGTTTTTCCTCACGGAAGTCCAGAAATGCGGCCTCTCCCAACAATCACACTCCACCCTAATCTTAATCACGACACAGAAAGGAAGTAACTATGGGAATCACCAAACTATTTGGCTTCGTTCTAGCATCCGTGCTGGCACTGTCCATCACCGGCTGCAGCAAAGAAAGCATGGAAGAAACCAAGCAGGCTACCGGCGACGCGGTCGAAGCCACCAAGGAGGCTGCTGACGACGCCTGGGATGCCACCAAAGACGTTGCCAATGATGTCGAAGAAACGGCTGAAGACGCCTGGGATGCCACCAAAGACGCAGCTGCCGATGCTGGCGATGCTGTTAATGATGCCTGGGAAGACACCAAGGACGCAGCCAGCGACATGGTTGATGACGCTGAGGACGCCGCAGACGACATGGCCGACGACGCGAAAGACAAAATGGACGAAATGACCGACAAGTAAGTCGTGTGCATGCCTGCGGTGCCCCGTGCACCGCAGGCTGTTTCACTCACTCAGCACAGCACTCTCACAACGCACTCCGCGCGGGTAACGCGCTGTGCCGAACCATCATGCTGCGTCGCTATCATCCGCTGGCTCAGACTTGTCATCAAGCTCCTCGCCTCCGATTACACCACGGCGCATCTGGTCCCGCTCTATCGACTCGAACAGGGCTTGAAAATTACCCTCCCCAAAGCCTTCGTCCCGTTTGCGCTGGATGAATTCAAAGAAGATCGGACCGATAAGGGTCTCGGAGAAGATCTGCAGCAGCAGGCGTGAATCGCCGTCGGCGGTTGATCCGTCCAGCAATATCCCCCGGCTTTGCAATTCCTCCACCGGTTGCCCGTGCCCGGGCAGACGCGTCTCAAGCATCTCGTAGTACGTCTCCGGAGGCGCCGTCATAAACGGCAGTCCCAGAGCCTTGAGCCGATCCCAGCAGGCCAGCAAATCATCGCAGGCAAAAGCCACGTGCTGAATTCCCTCACCGTTATAGGCCATAAGGTACTCTTCTATCTGCCCCGCGCTGCCGGCCTCTTCATTCAACGGTATACGTATCTTGCCATCCGGGGCGGTCATCGCCCGTGAGCGCAGCCCCGTGTATTCGCCCTTGATGTCGAAGAAGCGTATCTCGCGAAAATTAAACAGTCGCTCGTAATAGTTGGCCCAATATTCCATGCGGCCACGGTAAACATTGTGGGTGAGATGATCGATCACCTTGAAACCACAGCCTTCAGGGTGCCGGTCTACGCCATCAAGGTACTCGAAATCGATGTCGTAGATTGCGACGCCATCTTCATAGCGATCAATGAGATAGACAATCGCCCCACCGATGCCACGGATTGCGGGCAGTTTCAGTTCCATCGGGCCAACCGGAATATCGATGGGCTGGGCACCCAGTTCCAGCGCGCGGCTGTAAGCCGCCGCAGCGTCTTTCACCCTGAAGGCCATGCCACAGGCCGAAGGGCCATGCTCCTCGGCGTAGAAGGACGCCGGTGACCCGGTCTGATAATTGACCACAAAGTTGATGCCGCCCTGACGCCACAGGTCGACATCCTTGGAGCGGTGTTTTGCCACCAGGGTAAAACCCATCATCTCGAACACCGGTTCCAGAATCCCGCGCTCGGGGGCGGAATATTCCACAAACTCGAATCCATCGAGGCCCATCGGATTGTCGAAAAGGTCAGCCATATCGTCTCTCCTGGTGCTCGCACCCGGACAGGGGTGCGCCGTCAAAGCGATAACTATACCGTTATCCCATTGAAATATTTCTTCTTTTTTTGCTCAATTAGTGTCTATAAAGGGCAGAATCTATCTTATAGTATTAAAAATTTAATGGAATATTGCCATGCCGATACAACAAGCTGACCGCGATATCCTCCGCATCCTGCAGCGGGAAGGCCGCCTCTCCAACGTGGAACTCGCGCAGCGCATCGGGCTGTCAGAGTCACCGTGCTTCCGCCGGGTAAAACGGCTCGAGGAATCCGGTCTTATCACCGGCTATCGGGCCAGTCTCGACCAGCGCCAGCTCGGTTTACAGGTAACGGCGTTTGTGCAGGTCTCGCTGGATAAACACGACGACCGGCAGCAGGCAGGCTTTATGGAAAAGGTGATGGAGGAAGAACACATTGTGGAATGCCACGCCATGAGCGGCAGTCACGATTTTCTGCTGAAGGTGCTGGCCTACAGCATGGACCATTTTTCGGAGATATCGATGCAGCGTATTCTGAAGTTTCCGGGCGTGGTGCATATTGAGTCGAATTTCAGCCTGCAGGCGATCAAAGGCGGTGCCGCTCTGCCTGTTGACTGACTCCGGGGCGACATTCAATCGCCGCCCCGGGGCAGGACCTCCCAATCCGGTGCCGCATATTCTCCCAGCACCTTGATCTCGACAAACGCCGCCTGCTCGTCGATGATGCGCCGCGCCGCCTCCGCCAGACTGCTCTCCATGGCATCCCGGGCCGCGACCGAGTCCCAACTGGCAATAGCCAACAGCACATCCGGATGGCCTATTTTGCGATGCAGCCGGGTTCCGCGGGCACCCGGCGACTGCTGGATAATGCGGCTGGCGCGCTCCCAGGCCTCGGCATATTGCTCAGCGGTATAGCCGGGAGCAACATGCACTTCGAACACGAAGATCATCCCCGGTTAACGCCAGGCTGACTTGCCGGTGTAGTTGTACTCCTCATGGCTGGCCGCCGCGTTATGGGTGTCGGAGTCGCGCAATACCTCGGCGAAGGCCTGCATGGCGGTGTTCTGGTCGTCCGAGGTAATACGCGCGGCCATGGGGTGTTCACTCAGCGGACTTTTCGGGTTGGCCATTTCCTTGAACACACCCATCCATTCGGCGTGGTCCGATACCGCGTAAAAATCCAGCGGGTCGGTAATTTTCAGGTCCGGGCCGGCGCCAGCGCGAAAACGGCGGCAGCAACCGCTACATGAACGAGTATTTTGGTCGGTTTTATCATCGTTTGACGGGCCGTCTCGACTGTCGCTCGGGTCGTCGTTTCTACCCTTGCTTGCCTGGCTGGTCGCTCTGATCATTGGCTTCATCTCTATGAGTTATCCAGCGGCGTCTCGCACCGCGCAAATCGATACATCCACTTCTAGCCCAAAAATGCGTCATGTTCCGTTGCTCGCAGGGGGCGTCAGAACAAGCCCTCGATCTCGCCTCGCGGATTGACGCTGATACTGTTGGCGGCGGGTTTTCGCGGCAGGCCGGGCATGCGCATGATGTCGCCACAGATCACCACCAGAAACTCCGCACCCGCCGCCAGCATCACGTCACGCACCACCACAATATGATCGCTGGGTGCGCCCAGGAGCCGGGGGTCGGTAGAAAAACTGTACTGGGTCTTGGCCATGCAGACCGGGAAATGCCCATAGCCCTCCTTTTCAAACTGACGAAAGCGATCGCGAATCTTCTTATCGGCGGCTATATCACTCGCCCCGTACATGGAACGGGCAACAGTACGGGCTTTATCCCAGAGACTGAGATCGTCCTCGTAGAGCGTACGAAATTGCGCCTTGCCGCCGGCGGTCAGCTCCGTTACTGCCCGCGCCAGATCCTCTGTGCCTGCACCTCCCTCTGCCCACTGCCTGCACACGTGGGCCTCAACACCACGCTCGGCAGCAAAGGTTTGAATGGCCTCCAACTCCGCGACGGTATCGCTGGTAAAGTGATTGATGGCCACCAGAAGGGGCACGCCATACTGGCCCGTATTACGGATATGCCGGCCGAGATTTTCAAGCCCACGCTGCAGGGCATCGAGGTCCTCCCGCTGCAATTCGTCCCGCGCAACACCCCCCTGCATCTTTAGCGCGCGCACGGTGGCAACCAGCACCGCCGCGTCAGGTCGCAGCCCGGACTTGCGGCATTTGATATTGAAAAACTTCTCAGCCCCCAGGTCGGCCCCAAAACCGGCCTCCGTTACCACGTAATCCGAAAGCTTCAATGCTGTCTCGGTGGCAATGACCGAGTTGCACCCATGGGCGATATTGGCAAACGGGCCGCCGTGAATAAACGCCGGATTGTTTTCCAGCGTCTGCACCAGGTTGGGGGCCAGTGCGTCCTTGAGCAGCGCGGTCATCGCCCCCGGGGCTTGCATCTGCGCAGCAGTGACGGGTTCACCGTTGCGGGTATAACCGATCACGATTCTGGCCAGCCGCTCCTGCAGATCCTGCAGATTTCGCGACAGGCAGAATATGGCCATGACTTCGGAGGCCACGGTGATATCGAAACCCGCCTCCATGGGGTAGCCATTGGCCGGCCCGCCCAGGCCCGTGACCACCTGGCGCAAGGCCCGGTCATTGATGTCGACCACCCGGCGCCAACTGACACGCCGCAAGTCCAGGCGCGCATCATTGCCCCAGTGAACATAGTTGTCGATCATCGCCGCCAGCAGATTGTGCGCCGCGCCAATCGCGTGCATGTCGCCGGTAAAATGCAGGTTGATGTCTTCCATCGGCACCACCTGAGCGTAGCCGCCACCGGCGGCACCGCCTTTCATGCCAAAACAGGGCCCCAGGCTCGGCTCTCGCAGGCACACCGTGGCCCGCTCTCCAATCCGATTAAGGCCATCATTGAGCCCGATTGCCACAGTGGTCTTGCCCTCGCCGGCGGGAGTTGGACTGATCGCAGTGACCAGGACCAGCTTGCCATTTGGCTGCTCCTGGAGGGAGGCCACGTAGTCCAGATTGATCTTGGCCTTGTCGTGACCATAGGGAACCAGCTGCTGGGGTGGAATACCCAGGCGTTCACCGATTTCCTGCACAGGGCGCAAACTTGCTGCGCGAGCAATCTCAATATCCGGCTGCATAAGGCACACTCCATTCCATGCGATCAATTGGCCTACTGAACAATCCCGACACCGGGTCAGTACTGGCTTGTATCCGGCCTTCAACACACGCGCAGAAAGCCGCTTTGGCATCAGTGTAGACTGTCACCGCACTGATGGCATTGATATGGGTTCGGGCCAGTCGCCCATGGGGCAGCACTCAGGCACCGTTTTGCCAAGGCCCGAGCTGCGCGCCCCGGACAACGTGTCCCGGGCTGCGCGCCCCGGACAACGTGTCCCGGGCTGCGCGCCCCGGTAAATATTCACAAAAGCCTATTGGTGGTTGACCCGCCGAGCCCCGTACAGGCACTATCGCGGGTCGTTTAACATTCCACAGAGCTTCCGATGAGCATTCGGCACCCACAATCAATGATGTACCACAGCAGCGGTGACAAAACCGTCGCACCCGTATATCTGTGGGTTCCCCGCATGGTTTGAGGACAGCAACGCACTAGAATTTAATTCAGTCACAAGCCTCCGAGAACCTGGGTTCCGGAGGCTTTTTTTGTCAGCGTTGTCAAAACATTCTCCGTTCCCGGGCCTGGCCAGTAAAGGTAAGTACCGTGAACAGGTCACTGCAGAAAAACATTAACACTATCTACCTCATGGGCTTCTTCCACAGCTTCATGGTAGTGATGCCCGTATTCGTGCCGCTGTTGCAGGGCCACGGCCTGTCCATGAGCGAAGTGCTGCAAACCCAGGCGGCGTTCGCCCTCACCATCGCCCTGTTCGAGGTCCCTTCCGGCTACATCGCTGATATCTGGGGCCGGCGCAATGCGGTGCTGATCGGCGCAGCGCTCAACAGCGTGGGATTTTTCTTGCTGTTGGGCGCGGAGAGCTTTGCTGATTTCCTGCTCTTCGAATGCATCCTGGGTATCGGGTTCAGCCTGATTTCAGGCGCCGATCTGGCTTTGCTCTACGACACCGAGCTGTATCTGCAGGAGCGGGATCTGCCGGGCGGTGCGGGCGCGGGGAAATCATTGAGCCGACTGATAGCCGTCGAGGCGGCCGCCAGCGGAATAGCCGGCGTGGCAGCCAGTATTTTGTTGATCTGGTCAATGGATCTGCTGGTGATCGTACAGGCCTGTACCGGGTTTCTTCCGCTGTTACTGGGGTTCACACTGGTAGAACCGCCGCGTCGGTCCAGCGGGGGCGGCCACCGGGAAAATGCCCGACAAATTGTCAGTGTGCTGCTATTCGGCAAACCGGTGGTGCTGTGGACCGCTTTTGCGATTGCCGCCTTCGGCTTGCTCTCCGTCTATGTGTTCTGGCTGTACCAGAAATACTGGGAGCTACAGGGTGTGCCGCTGGCTAACTTCGGCTACCTCTGGGCGGCGTTCGCGCTCACCGTGAGTCTGGCTGCTCATTACAGTGCCGACCTGGAGCGCTGGCTGGGCACACGGCGCCTGCTATGCCTCATCGCCATCCTGCCACTGGTGGGGCTGATCGGCATGGCCGCCGGCAGTGGCTGGGTCGGCGTGTTGTTCGGGTTTGGCATTCAGGCGGCGCGGGGCGTATCGATGAGCCTGTTCTACGAGGCCTTGAACCGGCGAGTGCCAGGGGATTTTCGGGCAACCGTCAACTCCCTGGTCAGCCTGGGGGTGCGCGCCGTATTCATCGTAACCGGCCCTCTGTTGGGCTATGCGCTGGATGCTTTCGGCATGACCAGCACGCTGATCGCCCTGGCGTTGGCATTTGCCCCGATCATGGCCCTGGTGCTGTTTCCATTGGTACAGCGCATAGGTCGTGAAGAAGACAGCGCCGGTGGCCCTGCGCTGTCCACGGTCTAGGCCGTGGGCAGCGACACACTCAGCCGGCAGTCTGCTGCCGGCTCGTTTTCAACTGCACCAGTCGGCGCACCTGCTGCAGCGACATAAGATGAGCGTGCACCGCCTGCAGGAAGCCCCGGCGATGCAGTTCCAGGATGGTCTCGTCCGGCAACTCGTTGAGCTGCTTTTCATCGACCAGATAGATTCCCCCGACGGACGCTGTCTCGCCGGGAAGCTCTACCTTTAACTCCTGCAAACGCAGCAGTCCCAGCTCCGCGAGACGACTGACCATTGCACGGGTGATTTCGCCGTGCTCATAATACTGGCCCAGGGACTGCTGACGACCGGAGAGAAAGGCCGAGGCAGAGCCGTCCGCCTCAAACAAGGGCTCACCCTCGCGGTTATCGAGCAGCGGTGAATCCGGGTCCACCGCTATCGCCAATTGGTCCGAATCCGGCCCGGCCCGCACCAGGCGCAAAGGATCCATACGCAGGGCACCGGGTGTATAGGCGCCCAGCCACTGCCCGTCGTGCAGCAGCAGATTCTCCTCCTCTGCCAGGCCCACCAGTTGCACCGCCTGAAACTGCTGTGTTGCCGAACTCTTGACGAACACGATGGGTGCATCACTGCCCGCCTGGGCAAATTCATGCACCACCAGAGGCAGCACCTGCTGCCGACCGAAACGCGCCGTATCGATTTCGTCGCGCATGCGCAGGCCGGTGTGCTGTTCAGGATTCAGGGCTACAGGGTCAGCCATAAAGGTACTCCGTGGGCTTGCCGCCAGTTAAAAGCCGGGATTATAGACCCGCGCGCGTCTGCTGTCTTACTCGCGTTGGGCCACGCCTGTTATATCGGATCTGCCGCACGTCGCCTGTTGCACGTCGCCTGTTGCACGTTGCACGTCGCCTGTTGCACGTCGCCTGTTGCCGCGAGTCGCCCCGGCGATTATTTTTTCGCCAACCGCGTCTGCATCAGTTCGTAAACATTGACCCGGGCGCCCACGCGGCTGGCGAGCATAAACATGCCCCCCAGTTTGCGGTGAAAATACACTGCGTCGGTAGGCGGTGCCTCCCAGAAGTCGCGAAAGTCCGTGATCCGGCGACCCAGTTCAGACATTCTCGCTGGCATCGTGGAACTGCCAAAATCGTAGGGACCGTCCAGACTGAGCGGTTCCAGCGCCAACAGAAACAACTCCAGCACCAGTTCCCGATACTCGGATTCCGCGGCCCCGATGGAATAACCCAGCTTCTCTGCGGCCGCCGCCACCTTCTCGTTGTCACGCAATTGCGCCGCCTTGGCGAGTCGGCGGTAATTATTGACGAAGGCCACCTTGAAGCGCCGGGTTGCGCCAAAATCGAGCAGTATGATTTCTCCCGTTTCCTCGCTGTACTGATAGTTGGCGAAGTTTGGATCGGTTTGCACCAGCCGCAATTCAAACAACTCCATCAGCATCAGATCGATCAGCGCCGTCATCACCCGATCGCGCTCCGCCTGGGGGCAGTGGATGATGTCCTCAATGGCACCACCCTCCACATAGGACATTGCCAACACATTGCGACGCGTCAGCTCGGGGATCAGCCGCGGCACGATGAACCGCTCGTCAGCGGCCAGCATGTCGCCGAAGGCCGCGAGAAACTTGGCCTCCTTCAGGTAGTCGGCCTCATCGTGCAGTTGGGCCTTGGCATCGTCCAGCAGCAGGCTGATATCCATCCTGGCGGGCAGCAGCCCGGAAACCCGCAGTAGCCTCGCAATGTTATCGACATCACTGTCAACCGTATCGGCGACACCGGGGTACTGGACTTTAAGCACGATTTCGTCGCCATCCACAGTATAGGCCCGATGCACCTGACCGATTGACGCGGCCGCCAGCGGCGTATAATCAAAGCCCTGGAAGCTGTCTTCCCAGTCTTCACCATAGGCCTCGACCAACGCCTGGCGCAGCTGTTCCAAGGGCATCGATCGGGCATCCGAGCGGAGTCGGGCCAGGATATCCGCCAGTTCCCGCGGCAGCAGATCTCCCGTGTCCATGGACAGGATCTGACCCATTTTCATCGCCGCCCCGCGCATTTCAGCCAACTGATCGCCCACCCGGCGGGCATTGCCCGGCGTCAGCAACATATCTCTTGGCTTGAGTCGCTTACCGGCTCTTAACTGTCGGGTGCCCTCCGCCAGCATGCCGCCCGCCACGCCACCCGCGAGGCGGGCAACCTGGGCCAGTCGCCCCACCTTGCCGGTGGGAACAGCTTTGGTCCGGTCCTGTGACCCCTTGCCGTCGGTCTGGCGAGACCCGCCGTCACTGGGAGTATTCTTGTCCCTTCCCTTAGCCATTCAGTGTTCCTGGACCCAGCGTTCGATATGCCGCTGGGCAATATCATAGGCATTGAATTCGGCGTTTAACACGGCGATAAAAGTGAATACGCCGCTGAGCTTGCGGGCGATCATGGCAAACTCCCGGGACGGTGTATTAAAGTGTTTGGAAGTAGCCGATGTGGCCGCTTTTTTGCCCGCTCGCCTCACCAGGCGAGACTTCGCCCAACAGTATTCACCCTTGTCGTTCAGATACTCCTTTGGCAGCAGCTCCGGCGGCCTCAGTGGCTCGAGCAGGTGAAGACAGAAATCCGAAAACAGGTCACGCGCTTCCTGGCTGGCGTCTGCGGGGAGGCAATCCAGCCCGATCAGGCTATCGGCCAGCAACTCGCGATCACCCTGCTGCCCGGCGGAGATCGCGTTACCGAGGTGGTCGAGAAAGTAGTCCTCACAGTGCAAAATGGAGCCAAAATCCAGTAGCACCAGCTCATCGGGCTCTCGCTCACAGCGGATCAGGTAATTGCCGAAGTTCGGGTCTGTCTGCAACACGCCCCACTGGTAGAGCTCGTAGAAAAACAGCTCCAGCATGCTCCTGCCTAGGGCATTGCGGCGCTCCTGGGGCAGACCCGCCACTTCTGCGTGGGTCACCAGGTGACCCTGCACATATTCCATGGCGATAACCTGGTCAGAACAATAGCGCTCATGAATTTGCGGGACGTGATACCGCACTGCACCCGCCTCGAACTCTCCTGCGCTCTCCGCAACCATGGTGGCCACCCGCTGGGTCATGGCGATTTCGCGAGGATAGTCGATTTCGTGATGTAACTGCACCCGCAGATCCTGCAGCCATTCATCCAACTCGCGTCCGGACTTGACCCAGCGCGCGAGCACCAGCATGCGCACCACGGCATCGAAGTCGGCATCGATGACCGCGGCAAGTTCGGGGTACTGGATCTTGAGACAGATCTCCTCGCCCGTGGCAATGACCGTGGCCCTGTGCACCTGGGCCAGTGAAGCGGCGGCAATTGCGGTGCGCTGAATATCCAGCTCTTGTAAGCGGTCACCCAAAGCGGCAGTGAGCAATGGCTCTATGGTCGACCAGGGCAAGGGCTCGGTATCGGCCGCCAGTTCGTGCAGGGCTTCCGTCAGCGCCGAGGGCAGAAAATGCTCTCCCAGCAGGGCCAGCATCTGGCCGATCTTGACGTAAGTACCCTTCAGACGCCCCAGTTCGGTCACAAAGCGGCGTGCTTCGCGCCGGGCGAACGCGGAATCGGCTGCCGTAGCACCCTCCGCACCACGCAGTTTCTGAAATGCCCCGTCCAGGGCGAGGGCGCCACCGGCCCGCAAGCCTGCCAGCGAAACGCTGAGACCACGGCCGAAGCTGCCCTGTTTGATTTTGGATTGCTTGTCTGCCACTACCACCTCCACAACAGAGGCAGGACTCTACCGCATCGGCAGCCGCGGGTCACCCGTAAGCGGTGGCCCCGGGGGCGGTGCACCTGTGCACTTTATAGGCCATCGGTCGCGATCGATCAGGCCGCCTCCTCCGGGGGCTGCGGGTCCAGCAGCAGGCCCGCCAGCCGCTTGCGGTGGTGTCGGGAATCACCGTACTGAGCCTGCAGCCATTGGGCGCGCCGCAAATAGAGCTGTGCATCGCACTCGTAGGTAAACCCCATGCCGCCATGAAACTGCACCGACCTGTCGCTCGCATTCAGCAGTGTGTCCCCAGCCTGGGCCTTGGCCATACGGCAGGCGATTTCCGCGTCTCGATCGAGCGACTTATCCCCGATCAGACTCGCCGCATGGTAGATAAAAGACCGGCTGGCGTCGACCGCCGTCAGTAGCTCTACTGCCGGATGTTTCAGCGCCTGATAGGAACCGATAAGACGACCAAATTGTTTACGTGTTTTGAGATACTCCACCGTTGTATCCAGACAGGCAGCAGCACTGCCCGTGGCCTCCGCCGCCAGCAGCAGGGCCCCCACCAGCTGCACATCGCGCAGGGCCGCTGTGACCAGCGGCCCGGTGATCAACGCCTCCTGCGCCAGCTTGACCCCGGCAAAATTGACCGCGGCGGCACGCCGGGTCTCATCGATCAGGGTATGGGGCTCAATGGCGCCCGCCGCCAGCTGCTCTGCCCGGACCAGAGCCAGTGCGGGTTGGTCGCCATATTGCACCAGCACCACAAACACAGAAGCCTGTGTGGCGTCACCGACATGATGCTTGATCCCCGAGAGTTGCAGGTTCTCATCCACCTGACAAGCAATCGCCTGGCTGCCCCAGTCTTCGCCCTCCAGCAGTGCCGGTGTGGCCACAAGGCCACCGGCAATCTCTGCCAGCAAAGACTCGAAGCGGTCCAGCCCGCCGGCCCTGAGAACAAGCTGCGCCGCCAATGCGGTATTAATCAGAGGCGTTACCAACAGGGAACGACCCATGGCTTCCAGCACCGGTACCAGAGCCGCAACGCCCAGCCCGGCGCCCCCGCAGGCCTCCGGCAAAGCCACACCGGCCCATCCCAGACCCGCCATCTCGTCCCAGACCGCCGGATCATAGCCAGTTTCGGTGTCGAGCAGAGCACGCACGGCGCTGATCGGTGATTTGTCCCGACAAAACTCCCGGGCCACATCCAGCAGCATGGCCTGTTCCTCGCTGAAACTCAGACGGGTATTTCCAATCACTGACATAACAGGCCTCCTATTTGGGCAGACCAAGCACATGCTCGGCAACGATATTGGCCTGCACCTGGCTGGTGCCGCCCCCGATGGTGGTCGAGAAGTTGTTGAAATAGGCGCGCTGCCAGAAGCCGCCCTCACGAGCGTTGGCGTCACCCACATAAAGCCCGCCAGCCGCTCCCTGCAGATTAACGGCCAGCTGACGCATGCGACGTGAATACTCGGTGCTGCGCAACTTGTGGGACAGGGGCAGCGAGCCGGGATAATCGGTGGTGAGCGCAGTTACCGCCGCACGCCGGTCTCCCAGCGCGATCGCTTTCTCTTCCATGATCAGTCGCACCAACTCATCACGCACCAGGGGATCCGCCAGCAGCGGTTGGTCATCGCGGCGCAAATCTCCAAGACCGTTGATCATATCGTCGATCACGGTGCGAACAATCATCAGACCGCCGGCCGCACCGGCTTCGGCACCGCGCTCGTATTGCAGCGTCTGCATCGCAATCTTCCAACCCCGGCCTTCCCCGCCCATCAGGCAATCGGCGGGTATCCTCGCATCGGTAAAAAACGTTTCAGTAAAGCCGAACTCGCCGGTCAGTTTGCGGATCGGTCGGGTCTCAATACCGGCCACGTTCATGGGCGCCAGAAAGAAAGACAGCCCGTCGTACTTGCGCTCGGTATTGGGGTTGCTGCGCGCAAGCAGAATCATGTAGCTCGCGAAGTTGCCCAGGGTGGTCCAGATCTTGGTGCCATTGATCACGTACTCGTCACCGTCGCGGACCGCCCGGGTCTGCGCGCTGCCGAGATCAGAGCCGTGGTCCGGCTCGGAAAAACCCTGGCACCAGATATCCTCGGCGCTCAGAATCCCCTTGAGATAGCGCGCTTTTTCCGCCTCAGTACCGATATCGTTGATCAGCGGACCCGCCCAACCCAGACCGATAACGTTAAAACAGATGGGTACATTGTGGTTGCGCATCTCACGGTCGGCGATGGTCTGGAAGGCCGGGTCCAGACCGCCGCCACCGTAAGCCTTGGGCCAGGCCAAACCCAGGTAACCCGCACGCCAGAGTTTGTGCTGCCACTCTCGGAGAAACTCGAGCTGCTGTTCGCTGCCGACTTCCATAAAGGATTGCGGCAGGAGAAAGCCCGGGTCTTTCGGCTTGTTGTCGGCCATCCAGGCCGCCGCCTGACGCTGGAATTCTTTCAGTTCGTTGTCACTGGTACTCACGTCCTTCAACCCCCATCAATTATCATTAATCATTGCTGACTGTTTCTTGCCCACGGCCAGATAGCCTCATAACGATTACCGCACCTTGAGCTACGCTGCTCCGGTCCGGGTGGAAATGCTAGAAGTCCGGCAGCACCAATGGCTCGCCATAGCCATTGGCGCGCTGAAACGCGGGCCGCGCCTGCAGGCGTTCCAGGTAAGCCCGTGTCTGCGGCGCATACAGCTCTGCAAACTTGAGACCAACGCCCAGATACAGGGCATAGCCCACCGCAATATCGGCAATGGTAAAGCGCTCATCCACCAGATACTCATGGTCTTCCAGGTGTGCGTTCAGCATCCGCAGTCGCGCCAGGTACCATTTGCCATAGTCATCGGCCACCGCCTGTTTTTCCGGGGTCGGTTCCAGAATCTTGTAACGCATGCTGATGGTCTGGGGGAATGTCAGGGTGGCATCGGCATGATGCAGCCAATTCAGGTAAGCGCCATAGTGAGGATGGTCCGAACGCAGACCAAAGTCGTACTGGTCGTAGCGGTCCACCAGATACTGGCAGATCGCTGAGGATTCCGTCATCACCGTGTCGCCGTCGACGAAGTAAGGGACTGTGCCGAGACTGTTCACCCCCAGGTAATCCCGCTGAAACACCCGGGGTGGAAACGGCAGCAGTTCCAGCTCGTAGTCCAGACCCATTTCCTCCAGTGCCCAGAGCGGGCGCAGTGACCGCGCCCCGTTACAATGCCATAGCTTCATTTTCACACTCCGTATTGACGCGCCGCCAGGTCGCGCATTATCTCCTCCGAGCCGCCACCAATGGCATTGACCCGGACCTCGCGATAGATGCGCTCTACCCGATTGTCGCGCATAAAGCCGATGCCACCGAGAATTTGCATAGCCTCCCGGGCGCAAAACTCCAGTGTCTCACTGGCCTGTACCTTCAGCAAAGCGACGTCCCCGGGATTGGCCTGTCCTGCTTCGATCGCTTCGTAGCAAATCCGGATGTAGGCCTGGGTCGCGTTGAGTTTTTGCTTCATCTGAGCAATTTTGTGGCGAATCACCTGATGGTCAGCGAGGCGCTGCCCAAAGGTGTGACGCTGCTGTGCCCAGGCGACCGCCTCTTCAAGGCACACGCGGCCGGAGGCCTCCATGCCCGCAGCCATCGCCATCCGTTCGCTGTTGAAGTTGGTCATGATGACCCTGAAGCCCTGGTTTTCTTCCCCGATCAGGTGACTGACCGGCACCCTCACCTGGTCAAAGTGCAGCGTGGCCGTGTCGGAGGCCCACCAGCCCTGTTTGCGCTCCAGGGCCGTGCGGCTGAACCCCTGGGCGTCGGTGGGTATCAGCAGCATCGATACACCCCCGGCACCAGCGCCTCCTGTGCGCACGGCGGTGCTGATCCAGTCTGCCCGCATGCCTCCCGTAATATAGGTTTTTGATCCGCTCACTACATACTCGTCGCCATCGCGCACCGCGCGGGTCGATAGCTGTGCGACATCCGATCCTCCGCCCGGCTCGGTAATCCCCAGCGCAATATGCTTGCGACCCGCCAGTACCGCGGGCGCAACCTGCTCCTTGAGAGCCTGGCTACCCCAGTTCAATACCGGTGGCAAACCGATGCCGTGGACCATCAGACTGGCGGGAATCCCACCTGCCCCAATCCGGGCCAGTTCCTCGTTGGCGATCCAGCCGTGCCAACTATCGATGCCCTCGCGGGTGCCCCCGAACTCTTCAGGATAACCCAGACCCAACAGGCCGACCGCTGCCGCCTTGGGCCACAGCTCGATCGGAATATGACCGGCCTCATCCCATTGCCCAGCGAAGGGCATGATCTCCGCGTCTATGAAGCGGCGCAGTTGACTGCGCCAGGCCTCGTGCTCGGCCGTCAGATGGGGATTGGGAAGACGGGCGCTGTCGAAATCCAGTGACATAGGTGCAAGTCCTGTAGAGCGATAAAGTTCAGGGAAGCAGCGGTTCATAATAGTAGAGAGCCGAATCCGGTGCTTGGGTTTCGATGCCAATCAGTTGGTCAAAGGTGACAGGACGGAGCCCGGAACGCCGGAAGCCCGGACGCCGGAAGCCGGAAGCCCGGACGCCGCCAGTTATGGAGTCATGGATCACTCGCCTGGTTCATTTCGGCCAACCGGGCTTCCAGTTTATCCAGGGCCGTAAAAAGCGCACTCTGCTCGCCGGGCGACAGCGTCTCTACAAGGGCTCGCTCCCAGGCCAGGGCTTTAGGCGCAATGCGCTGATACAGTTTTGTACCACTGGCGCTGAGGCGCAGCAGAAAGGCTCGATTGTCCTTGGCACAGGCCCTGCGTAGCAAGAGCTTATCCGCCAACAAGGAAGCCACCGCGCGCGATACGCGGACTTTGTCCATATTGGTGCGCTCACCAATGTGTTTGGCCTGCAGCTCGCCATCCTCCGCCAGCGTGGCCAGTATCCGCCACTGGGGAATACTGACACCAAACTCACTGACGTAGATTTGCGACAGGGAAACGCTGATTTTTTCCGCCAGATTGTTACAGCGGTAAGGCAGAAACTGTTGCAGGCGCAAGTCGTCGCTCATGCAAGCACCGAGGCTATTCCACCCGGCCCGTTTCCAGCCGCTGTCGGTGAATTTTTTCAAGTTTGTAGAGGTCCTGTTGCAACTCGAAAAACCCGTGCCAGTGGGCGTAGTCGGGGGCGCCCATCAACGCGCCCTGCCGCGCTCGCCGGCCCTCGTGATGCCACAAGTAGTAGTAGGTGATTTGGAACTCGTCGTCCCAGGGATTGTCACCCAACAAGCCTTTCTCGCGCAGCTCTTCCAGCATAGCGGTAGCCGGCTCGTAGTAGCCCCTGTTATAGAGCAGCACGGCCTTGTCGCCCTGGACAAAAAAGTTGTCCGTATGGGATCGACTGTGGCAGTTGGTGCATACCTGCTTCATTTTTTCCCGCCCCTCAGGGCCATTGCCGAGCAGCGGGCTGAGCACATCGGTCGAGTTGCGCACTTTCGATTCCTTGGCCCACAAATTCCAGTACAGGCGCTCGGACACATTGTGCGTCACCGCCAGTTCACCAATACCGCTCATATGACAGGTGACACAGGTCGGACCGCGGAAATCACCCGGCTCCCAGGCATCTGGCGCGGTATCCCAGGTCCACTCGTCTCCCTCGGTGTTGAATACGTGGCCGTGTTTGGAGTTATTGAAAATTTCTATATTGGGGTGGTCAGGCCCCAAATGGCAGGAGGCACAGGCGTCCGGCTTACGGGCCTCGGCGATACTGAATTTGTGGCGGCTGTGACAAGCGGTACAACTGCCGGTGCTGCCATCGGGATAAATGTTACCCATGCCGTTGTTGGGCCAGGTTTCCGCCGTGGGGTGACCGTCTTGATCGAGTTTGATCTCGGTGCCGTGACACTGCATACAACCGGTTTCATCGGGCGCTGTACTCAAGCCCTCTATACCGCGCCCTTCGTGCACCTGGACCAGGGCATGCAGGCTGTCCTTGGGGATAATCTGTCGATAGGCCCGGAAGTGGCCGCTATTATCAAACTGTTGCTTGGCATCGACATGACAGCGTCCGCAGGTCGCCGGCGAGACCAGGGCCGACACCATCACCGGCGTAGCCTCCGGGTCGCTGTGTTTAACCGCCATAGGCGAATCCTCGGCCACCGCATGACAATCAATACAGGAAACCCCTGCATGAGCATGACGACTCTGCTTCCAGTCCGCCACCTGGCCGGGCGTGAGGGTCTGGTGACAGCCGATGCAAGCCTTGCCCTCCTCCGTCAAGCCGCGCTCAACCTTTAACGTCTTGACCGCAGCCATGCCGCCCATATGCTCCTGGCCGCTCGCCAGTACAGCACTCACCGGCAAGACCAGCAGCCCTAACAGCAAAGCGGGATAGGAGCGACTAACTGCCCGAACCCATCGCTCTAGCTGGGTCGCTCGTATTAACGGTAATTCAGCTGCTTTCACGGCGTGTCTCCCCGGCTGGCGGGCCAACCCATGCGTTCCAGATGATAACCCAGACGAGCGTGCCCCACGTGCTTGTGGCAGCCGACACAGGTCAGGTCGTCCGAGTTCTGGAAATAGCGGCGATGAGGCCTGAAGGCCTTGCGATTGGCCTCGGTTTTGTCCTTGAGGTAGAGGTGGCAACTGAGGCAGCCCGAATCGTAAACGAATTCCTCCCGGCGGGCCCGATTGCCCTGCCAGTCGATATCCTCACTGTCCTTGAGCAGCGCCATGGTCGGGTCAACGACCCCGTGGATGCCTTTTACCACCAGGTAATGCACGGCGTTATCTGCGGGCAAGTGACATTGGGTACAGGCTGCGCGCCAACCCACAGTGTTATTGCCACCGTGCACATCTTCTTTATAGGCCGCGGCGATAGGCTCGTAGGAATGACAACCGGTGCAAAACTCATAGTCGCCGGTGACCTCGAGCATGGTATCCACCAGCGCCCAGCTACCGGCGACAGCGAGCAGTCCCAGAGCGAGTGCGGCAGTCCATACAACGATACGTTTGATCTTCGTCATCTTTATTCTGGCGGGTTTCGCTTTACAATCGTGCCGACACTCGTAGCATAGCAGAGAGCAGGTTTCCCCGGTGCTTTGCGGGGTCCCGACCACGCTGCACCAGCCGATACGCCCGGTAATACCGCGACTCCGGCGTGCAGCGGTATTGAGCACATGACAATGCCTGGTCGTAACCTGGACAAACAAGAGCAGCCTGACCGGCTCCACCCATTCAACCGATTGACACCTGCACAGGGGAACGGCATTGAGCAGTATTGATATCAAAATGTGGGGCCGAGCCCTTGACCGTATGCCCAAGCTCAACGCCAATGAGTGGCGGGCGCTGGACCCGGTCGCCAAGTGGCTGATCGCTACCCGGGCTTCGGTGCTGTTCATGACCTTCACCGCAGCGGCGCTGGGCGGGCTGATGGCCTGGCGCGCGGACCAGTTCCACTGGGGGCTCTGGTTGGCCACCGCGCTGGGGCTGATGTTCGCCCATGCCACCAACAACCTTCTCAATGACTACACCGATTCCCGGCGTGGCATCGACAAGGAAAACTACTACCGTAACCAGTACGGCGTGCACGTGCTGGAAGACGGATTGATGACGCAACGCCAGTTCTGGCGGTATCTCGGAGTGACTGCGGCGGTGGCGCTGCTCCTCGGAGGCTGGCTGATTCACGAACGCAGCGGCCTGACCATGGACCTCATGCTGGCGGGTGCATTTTTTGTCTTGTTCTATACCTGGCCGCTGAAATACTACGGTCTTGGCGAACCCGCCGTGCTCCTTGTTTGGGGGCCGCTGATGGTGGGCGGCACCTACTACGTGCTCGCGGGCCAATGGAGCTGGGACGTCACCTGGCTCAGCCTGGTATTCGCGCTGGGTCCAACCACAGTGCTGTTTGGCAAACATACCGACAAACTGGAGGCCGACCAGGGCAAGGGCGTGAATACACTGCCGGTTATTCTCGGGGAACGCCGCTCGCGACTGGCGGTGCTGGGAATGATCGCCGCCCAGTACCTGCTCTGCGCTGCGCTGGTCATCACCGGGAGTTTCGGTTGGCCACTATTGCTGGTGTTCTTCAATCTACCCCGGCTACCGGCATTGTTTCGGGTCTACGCGGAGCCCAAGCCATCAGCCGCCCCTGAAGACTATCCCCCGGGGATCTGGCCGCTGTGGTTCTCTGCCCACGCGTTCGCTCACACCCGGCAGTTCACCCTGTTGTTTTTGCTTGGCGTGATCCTCGATACTCTGTTGTTCGGGCGCTGACACCAAGACCGTGGGCTAACAGAGCCAGCCCGCGGTGAGGCGCCCCTCGGTGTGTTCACTCGAGGGGCCGACACAGCCCGCTATCAGCAAGGGACATATAGATCCGGGACAACCAGCTCAGTGCGCCCGGACCATCACGGCAGCCATGCTGTTGCCGTGTACCTGAGACATCGCATCGTCAAAGGCTGCGGTGGCACAGTTGCGGTTGTAACGCGCCTGGTTCAGTGAACCTGCGCGCTTGAAATCGCTGGGGCCACAGACCATACGGGCCGCGTTCTGCACTCGGTAAGTCAGAGTGTCCAGCCCGGGATTCGAGTTCAAATCCAGGTCGCCAACGACAATCGTCGCAGTGCGCACGCCCTCGGCCGAGGTGCTTACAATCGTCTCGCCGTAGCGTTCCGCCTGCACGGTCATTGCCAAGCCAGCCGTGAGCCCAACAACAGCCAGTGACAGTTTTTTCGCTGTGGATTTAGTTTTCATGGTTTTCTCCCTAACGTTGTAGTGGCGTTATCGCCCTCTGCCAGTGCGCTGCATTTACCGTATCGCCTGACCTCGGAAACCAGATTAGGGCAAGTATTCTGCGACAAAAAGCCTGTTTCGATGAGCTGCAGTGTCTCGGCGGCAGAGCGATACGATCCAGCGATGAACGGTTTACGTATCGTTACCGCAAACGTATATTGGCGATCCTATGAAATATATCGGCAATCCTGACTTTGACCACGGCCAGTCTCCTCGCATTGGTGTGTTAATCACCAACCTGGGAACTCCGGACGCACCGCATAAAAAGCAGTTGCGCCCCTATCTGCGGCAATTCCTGTCTGACCCCCGGGTCGTGGAAGTGCCCCGTCTGCTGTGGTGGTTTATTCTCAACGGCGTTATTCTCAATCTGCGGCCTGCGCGCTCTGCAGCCGCGTATCGCACGGTCTGGACCGAGCGCGGTTCGCCCCTGCTCTTCCACACCCAGGATCAGGCAGATGCATTGCGCAGCGTCCTGGAGCAGCGAATCGGCGGCTCAGTGGCCGTCGAGTTTGCAATGCGATATGGCACGCCGGACATCGACAGCGCCCTGCAACGACTTTTTGATCAGGGTGTTCAAAAGCTGCTGTTATTGCCGCTCTACCCGCAGTACAGCGGCCCCACGACCGGATCCACTTTCGACGCGGTAGCCACCGACTTTCAGCGCCGCCGCTGGCTGCCAGAGTTGCGCTTCCTGACTAACTACCATGATCATCCGGCCTATATTGAGGCGCTGGCTCAGTCGATCAGGGACTACTGGGGCAGCCATGGGCGCCCCCAGCGGTTGCTCTTTTCATACCATGGGGAACCCCGCCGTTACCTGGATGAGGGAGACCCTTACCACTGTCAGTGCCACAAGACGACCCGGCTGGTCGCCACGGCACTGGGCCTGGAGAAAAGCGATTATGGTACGGTCTTTCAGTCCCGTTTCGGGCGCGAGGAATGGCTGCGCCCCTATACCGACGAGACCTTGCAGCGGCTCCCCGAAGAGGGCATTACCCGGGTACAGGTCGTATGCCCGGGGTTTGCCGCGGACTGTCTGGAGACCATCGAAGAGATCGGAATTGAAAACCGGGACTACTTCCTGCAGGCCGGTGGTGAAGAATACGCCTATATTCCCTGCCTCAACAGCGACCCGGGGCATATCGCCGCACTGGCACAACTGGTGGAAGAACAACTCGCGGGATGGCTTGAACCCGGCGGCACAGACCCAGAGGTGACCCTGGCGCAGTACCAGGCACTACAACTCAGCCAGCAAGAGAGTACAGACAATGCCTAAAGCCATGACGTTGATCCTGCTGGCGGCTGCGCTGGTCACTGGCCAGGCAAGCGCCGAAACAGTGTCACAGCAGCCGGTATGGATCGACGTGCGTACGCCGTCTGAATACGAACAGGGGCACCTGGAAGGCGCTGCCCTGATTCCCTTCGATGCGATTGAGAAAGGCACGATGGCGCTGCGCCTGGACAAGGACCAGCCGATTTACCTCTACTGTGCAGTGGGTGGCCGCGCGGAAATTGCCCGAAAACGCCTGCAGGCTGCGGGCTATACCCGGGTCACCAATGTCGGCGGCCTGGAGGATGCTCGCGCCTTACACAGCAGCCGGTAGCGCCAGCTGCTCGACCCTCACAAGCCGGGTGTGTCCGCTCAACGTACTGCTTCGCGGTAAGACAGGTCCTCGTCGATAAATCGGGCCAGCGCTTCCAGTAAGGCCTCACGAGGGTAGTCGTTCTTGTCCACCAAAAACCGCCTAATGGTTGGATGTTGCCGGGCCACCGGCACCGCTACAGCCCAGTGATCGGCGTTCAGGTAAGCCACCAGGGAACTGCGCGGTATAAGCTGATCGTAGAACAACACCTGACTATCGTTGCGCTCATCAATTTTGGCCAGTTTACGCCAGGTAGTGCGCAACACCGATGAAATGCGATCGGGGTCCGGGTAGCTAACCAGCGAGTAGTACTGCAGTTCAGAAGGCAGCGGGTTGGCCGCCAGCCAATCCTTGCGGCGCTCGGGTGTCATGCTGGCCAGCCCTTGCCCGTCGCCTTCGTCACAATCTGCATTGGGCCATAGCGTGAGCAACTCCAGTTGTGACTGGGTCGCACTATTGGCCAGCGGAGAACCCCCGATGGAGCCCGCCAGGCTGACCACAGCTGTGACATGCGGCACGATCTCGGGATACTCTGCCACCGCCCGCAGCACATCGGGGCCCCCTTTGGAGTAGCCGGCCAATACCAACTCCCGTTCTGGCTCGCGCTCGGCAAATGCTACGACCCAGTCACGAATCTGCCGTGCATTCACCGCGCCACTGGACAGTGCATCAACACTGACCGTATGGCCGTCGTAACCAAACCGGCGCAGATTATCCATGCCAGTCGTAGCTGGCTCCAGCCAGTGAGCCACGCAGTTCCAGCCCACACCGGGTACGAAGGCGATGGTAATAGGCCGCTGGGCTTGCTCCAGAGGCACGGGCAATCCGCTGCCCTCGGGCTCCTGACCGACGCGGGTCAGGGCGCGGGCACAGGGACGAATATCGGGCAATTCCTCTGCGCGGGCATCCAGCACTGCACAAAATATCTCGCGAAAGCGGCCGCGCTGGTCTTCCACCCCCGCTGCGGCAAGGGGCAGCATTACCAGCGGTGCACTGTCAGTGGTGTAGGGCATCAGATTGGATGAACAGCCAGGGAGACACGCGGCCAGCACACAGAGCGCCAATCCACCAGTCTTCGACCTCAAGCCTTTTACATTCACGTCTACCTCCTGACAGATCTGGCGCATTACAACCAGCGCCTCACCCGCTGACAGTAGGCCTCAAATTCATCAGGAAACAGCTGTCGTAACAGCAGTTCCTCGGGTCGGATATAGCGGAATTCAACGATCACCGCAAACAGCAGCGGAATAGCCAGGGCATTGGCTGCCCCCACGGTGATCGCGGTGCCCAACAGCACAGCCACCATACCGAGATACATGGGATTGCGAGTAAAGCGATACACCCCGCTGGTTACCAAAGCCGTGACGTTCTTGAACGGCACCAGGTCGGTACCGGCTTGCTTGAACAGACCGCCGGCGAGGACCAGCAAGGCCAGACCCGACAGAATTACCGCAGCACCCACCAGCTGCGCAACCAGCCCGGTATAACGCCACCCGGGAGCCAGTTTGTCCAGGGCAAAAATAGACACCAGGCCGAGCAGAAGCCATACGGGAGGGTAAATGATACGTCTGGGCATTCAGGGCTCTCCGGCAGATCAACTCGCGCCTGCATGCAGGCTCACAGGTTCAAGGTTGCCCAAACCATAGGCCAGCAGGATACCAACGATAAACGCCAGCGTCAGCCGGATTCGGTCGTGGCTATGGAAGTGCACCTCCGGCAGCAAATCGCTCAACGCAATACAAACAAAAGCACCCGCTGAAAATGCCAGCGCGACACCGACAAAGTACTCCCTGGAACCGCTCATCAGGTCCACTCCGTAGTAAAACAACAGCGCACCCAGCGGGCACATCAGGGCAAATACCAGATTAGCGCCCAACTGCCAACGTCGGCTCCAGCCACCGGCCTGCATAATGCTGGTAATCGAGAGCGCATCCAGCGGTTTATGCAGCAGTATTGCCAGGAACACACCGATGCCCAGTAATCCCAGGTGGTCATCTGCTGCCAGCTCACCCTGCATCATAGCGCCCAGGGCGACACCGTCGATCAGGGTATGTAAGCCCAGACCCAGTGCGATCCCAACCCACCCCAAAGATTGTGTAGGCACCTCGGTGCTGTGTTCGTGTCCACAGTCGCCGCCGTCGCCCTGGGCGCTATCCTGCATAGCGAACTCATGCTGGTGGAAATGGAACATTCGCAACAACAGCAGCATCACGATCAGGCCGATCATCATCCACCACACCGACACATCCACCGCATCGGGTACCGCGAGGCTGGCAATGCTGTGGGGCAGCAAGTGATAAAACGCCACCCCCAGCATCAAGCCGGCGACGAAGCTCATGACCGTCTGGGTGCGGGTGTGCGTCATATTCACCCAGCTGGGCAGCAGGCCCCCGACCAGCGAAAACAGCGCGATAGCAATACAGTAGACGATCAGCAGAAGCGAGGGCGATGTGGTCATGACTGGCGCTTCACAGCAGCGGCAAAGGCGGCGATTATTCCACACATAGCGACGATCAAGCCAGTACGACCCATAGCAGATAGACCCCCAGCCCGAGCGCAGGCAGCAGCACCAGTCGCGCCATCCAGGGCGACAGCGCTTGCAACCATCGCGCCAGGCGACGAGCGGCGGAGCGCGACAACACCACCAGGCCCAGTCCGCACAGCACCAGCAGCCAGCCTATCGCCTCGACCGATTGCGGCTGCACAGTTGCGAGGCAGGCAGCGAGCAGAGCGGCACCCGCCAGCAAGCTGATGAGGAAGGCCGCGTAGAGCCAGTTGCTGCCCAGCACCCGGCCGACTATCCCCGCCATCGGTTGCCGCTTCAGCAGCAGCGGCAGACTCGCGGCAATAAGGATTACCCCGGTGGTGATTATCGCGGTGACAGCCACCCACTCAGCCACGTTTCATTCTCCCGGATTTATTTGTCACTGTGGCCCACCCTATCGGACTCAGACCAGCACCAGGTTGTCCCGGTGGATCAGTTCAGCATCGCCTCGATAACCGAGTTGTTGTTCTATCTGGTCAGACGGAAGGCCCATGATCCGCCGCGCTTCCTCGACGCTGTAGTTTGCTAGCCCGCGGGCGATCTCTCTACCGCCGGAATCCCGACAGGACACCATGTCACCGCGCTGAAAATCGCCGCTGACCGAACGCACACCGACGGGCAGCAAGCTGCGACCTGACTCCAGCACGACCTGCACGGCACCATCGTCCAGCTCCAGGCTGCCCTGGATCTGCACCATACCGGCCAGCCATTGCTTGCGGGCCCGGTGCGGCCGGTTACCAGTGCGCAGCCAGGTACCAACTGCGTCCCCGCGCGTGACTCTGGCCACGATAGAAGGCTCTCTGCCCCCCGCTATGACTGTCTCGGTACCAGACCGGGCCGCCAAACGTGCCGCCCGCAACTTGGTGACCATACCTCCCCGTCCCAATTTACCGCCCTCGCCCGCCATCTGATCCAGCGCCGGGTTGTGAACGTCGCTCTCGCCAACCAGCTCTGCTGTGGGCACACTGCGCGGGTCCTCGCGGTAGAGACCCGCCTGATCCGTCAGCAGCAGCAGTGCATCTGCATCGATCAGGTTGGCAACCAGGGCTGCCAGGGTATCGTTGTCGCCGAATCGAATTTCATCGGTGACCACGGTATCGTTCTCGTTGACCACCGGCAGCACACCCAGCTGCAGCAGCGCGTTGAGAGTGCTGCGGGCATTCAGATAACGATCCCGGGCTATCACATCATCGTGTCCCAGCAGGATCTGGGCGGTAATAATCTCGTGCTGCCTGAAGGCGTTCTCATAGCTCTGCACCAGTACTGACTGTCCAACAGCTGCAGCCGCCTGGAGGTCGTGCAGCATCGTGGGCCTTTGCGCCCAGCCAAGCCGCACCAGCCCCGCTGCGACAGCGCCGCTGGAGACAAGAACGACCTCGCAATCCCGCTCCCGCAATGCCGCCAGTTGTGCCACCAGGTTCTCAATGACGGCGTGGTCCAGCCCCCTACCGTCATCGGTAAGCAGGGCGCTGCCCACCTTAACCACCCAGCGCCGACTGCGGCTGATATCGGTGCGGCTCTCCATCAGGGTGCGTATTCGACCTCGACGTCATCGTCGTCATCGTCATCTGACGGCTCATCTGTACCGCGCGCCGCACGGGCCTCTGCCCTGCGCAGAGATCGTAGATGAGAGATTCGCTCCCTGGCCTCGGCCTGCATCTGCATCTGCCGCTGCTCTTCAAGTTCCGCCAATTCCGGGTCTGCCGCTTCCTCGACACGAATACCCTCCAGCCGGATCATCAGATCCTGACACAGCTCCCGGGTGCCCTGTTTGCGAATGGCGGCAGTCTCGTAGACCGGCCCCTGCCAATCCAGCGCCGCGAGCACCGCATCGCGCTGCTCGGCCCAGGTATCCGCATCCAAGAGATCCATTTTGTTCAGCACCAGCCAACATTCACGTTGGGCCAGGGTTGCGCTGAATCGCTGCAGTTCGTTCCTGATCGCCACCGCAGCCTCGGCCGGATCGCTGCCGTCAAACGGAGCCATATCGATGATGTGCAAGAGAATCCGATTGCGCGTGAGGTGTTTGAGAAACCGCACACCCAGGCCGGCGCCATCGGCGGCGCCCTCGATCAAGCCCGGAATGTCGGCGATAACGAAGCTGCGGTGCGCTTCTACTTTCACCACCCCCAGGTTGGGAACCAGCGTTGTGAACGGGTAATCGGCGACCTTCGGCTGGGCTGCTGAGACAGCGCGAATAAATGTCGATTTGCCCGCATTGGGAAGGCCCAGCAGGCCAACGTCCGCCAACACCTTGAGCTCCAGCTTGAGGTTTCGCTGCTCGCCCTCTGTTCCTGGCGAGGTCTGTCTCGGCGCACGGTTAGTACTGGACTTGAAACGGGTATTCCCCAATCCGTGGAACCCACCCCGGGCGACCACAATCTGCTGACCAGCCACGGAAAGATCGCCCAGAATCTCAGCCGTGTCCTCATCCAGAATAGTCGTGCCCACCGGCACTTTGAGCACCAGATCTTCGCCGCTCTTACCGGTGCAATTGCGACCGCGGCCGGATTCGCCGTTTTCAGCCCGGAAGCTGCGTTGGAAACGGTAGTCGACCATGGTATTCAAGGCGCTGTCCGCCTCCATGATCACCGAGCCGCCATCGCCACCATCGCCACCATCGGGGCCGCCCTTGGCAACGTATTTTTCCCGCCGAAAACTGAGGCTACCGTTACCGCCATTGCCGGCAAACACTCTGATGCTGGCCTCATCTACAAACTTCATGGCTCTATCCCGCTGTTGTTCATGGGCCTGTCGACAGCCTTCCCCGGCAGGTTCGCCACCGAAAAAAAAGCCCCGTCACAAGACGAGGCTTTCTCGAGGTCCTGAGCGACGCTGTCAGGCGCTGACGACCTGCACATACTTGCGGCTTTTCGGGCCCTTGACCATAAACTCTACCTTACCGTCTACGGTGGCAAACAAGGTATGGTCTTTGCCGATACCCACGTTTTCACCCGCGTGGAAACGCGTGCCACGCTGACGGACAATAATGCTGCCCGCGGAGACTTCTTCCCCTCCGAACCGCTTGACACCGAGTCGTTTGCTCTCGGAATCGCGTCCGTTCCGGGTACTACCGCCTGCTTTCTTATGCGCCATGAATCACTCCTCCTGTTACGCCGAAATACCGGTGATCTTCACCTCGGTGAACCACTGCCGGTGTCCGGTTTCTCTCCGGTAGTGCTTACGACGATTGAACTTAATGACCTTCACTTTCTTGTGGCGACCCTGTGATACCACTTCGGCCGTCACCTTACCGCCTTCTACCAACGGCGTCCCGATACGAACGTTATC
The DNA here is from genome assembly GCA_963840725.1 of uncultured Gammaproteobacteria bacterium. Classification (GTDB taxonomy): domain Bacteria; phylum Pseudomonadota; class Gammaproteobacteria; order Pseudomonadales; family Halieaceae; genus CAVWDU01. The sequence continues at coordinate 253,656 of CAWIZY010000016.1, forward strand.
GCCGCCGATCATTAGAACCCGGTCGAATTCCAGCGTCTCGCCAGTCGCGGCCTCGATTTTCTCCAGCTTGAGGGTCTCGCCCTCAACAACACGGTGCTGCTTGCCACCGCTTTCAATCACTGCGTACATCGTTTTCTCTCCGTTCAATTAGCCTGCTCGCATTCGTGTAACATCTCTTCAATAAACAAGAGGGCAGAGCCAGGCACAAACAGTGTATAAAAGCCTGCCCGACACCAGCGCACAGCCGGGTTGGACAGAGGGCGGCGATTCTACTGAAATCAGGCGGGCGGAGCAAGGCTTATTTGCCGGTCTTTCAAGGCCAGGGCGGGCACGGCGACAGGGGCTGAGGCGGCGCGAGTGCGGGCATCATCAGCAACCGGTACAGCCGGGGGTTTAACAACGGCCGTCGCTACCGCGCGCCTGCTACCGCGCGCCTGCTACCGCGCGCCTGCTACCGCGCGCCTGCTACCGCGTACCTTGACACCCCGGCGAGTGCACCATAGCATGCGCGGGCACTTTACACCCTGTCATTACTTCTATGCAGAACATTCGCGCCAAGGTCGCCAGCGAGTTCGATCAGGTCAATCGCCTGATCGTGGATCAGCTCCACTCCAACGTGGCCATGGTCGAGAACGTCGGCCACTATATAGTCGATGCGGGCGGCAAACGGCTGCGTCCGCTGCTGGTCCTGTTGACCGGAGCCGCACTGGGGCCCGTCAGCCCCGGGCATATCAAGTTCGCTGCCATCATTGAGTTTATTCATACCGCAACATTGCTCCATGACGACGTCGTCGATATTTCAAGCCTGCGACGCGGCCGGCCTACGGCCAATGCGGAATTCGGCAATGCCCCTTCGGTACTGGTTGGTGATTTTCTCTACACCCGGGCGTTTCAGCTTATGGTCCAGCTGGACGATATGGGCATCCTGCGGCACATGGCAGACACCACCAATGTGATCGCGGAGGGAGAAGTGCTGCAACTGACCCGAGCCGGCGATCCGGACACTTCCGAAGAACAGTATCTCGATGTGATCATGCGCAAGACCGCTGTGCTGTTCGCCGCCGGCTGTTACGGCGCCGCGCGGCTCAGCGGTGAATCCGAAGCCAGCAGTGAGCGACTGCGCACGTTTGGCCTCAACCTGGGCATTGCCTTCCAGCTGATCGACGACGCGCTGGATTATGAAGGTGATGCGGCGACCATGGGCAAAAACGTGGGTGACGACCTCACCGAGGGCAAACCGACACTGCCGCTGATTCATACCCTCCGCAATGGCGACGCCGGGGAGCGCACCCTGGTGAGGGAGGCGATCAGCAGCAAGAGTTCAGAGCAAATCGACACGGTCCTGGCCGCGGTAACGCGCTGTGGTTCGCTTTCCTACACCCGCGAAAGGGCCCGACACTACCAGCAACTGGCCCTGGAGCAACTCCAGCACCTGCCCCCCAGCCAATGGCGAGACGCTCTGACCGAAATAGCCGACCTGTCCGTTAACCGGGACCGCTGACCCGGACGCCCGGTACAACCGCGGTTCACAGATTGCACAGCAGCTGGCCGCTGCTTATACTCACGCTGATTCCCAGCCCTCTACACTGGCCGCTCAATGACTTCGCCCGTGATCCTTGCTTCCTTACCCGCATTCCCTCTACTGGAACAACAGGCCAGCCTGTTGCAGACCGCTTCAGTCACTGAACTGTTTGCCCAGGACCCGACGCGAGGTGTCGATTTCACCCTGCGGGCGGGCGATCTGGCGCTGGACTACTCCAAGCACCTGCTCACTCGGCCCGCAAGGGCGCTGCTGTGGCAATTGGCTGAACAGGCCGCAATGCCCGCCCGCATTGAGGCCCTGATGCAGGGTGCCACCGTCAACAACACGGAGAACCGGCCCGCCCTGCACACCCTGCTGCGCGCACCCCGGTCGCCGGGCCCTTCACTGGACGAGGATTTCGAGGCGGTTCTGGCCACTCGACGCCGCATGCAAAGCCTGGCAGAGCGAATCCACCGCGGCGATCAACGCGGGTTCAGCGGTCAGGTCATTACCGATGTGGTCAATATTGGCATCGGGGGCTCCGACCTGGGCCCGCGGCTGGTTACCGAGGCGCTGCAACCGTTTCACGGCGCCGTAGCCTGCCACTACGTGGCCAATGTTGACCCGGCCGACCTGCAGAACACCTTGCTGGATCTGGATGCCCAGACGACGCTCTTTATCTTGTGTTCAAAGTCTTTTCGCACTGAAGAGACCCTTACCAACGGCCTGGCGGCACGCGACTGGATGCTGCAGTCCGGCGCGGCTCAGGATGACCTCGACAAACACTTTCTCGCAGTCACCACCAATCTGGAGGCCGCAGCGGGATTCGGCATTCCCGCCGAAAATTGTCTGCCGATCTGGGATTGGGTCGGCGGCCGCTATTCGGTCTGGTCAGCCGTGGGCTTGAGCTGCGCGATCGCAGTGGGATGGGATCAGTTCCAGGCGTTCCTGGCGGGTGCGGCGGCCATGGACATGCACTTCAGCAGCGCACCGGCAACCGAGAATATGCCGGTAATGATGAGCCTTCTGGAGGTCTGGTACGGCCAGTTTTTCGCTGCCGGCAATCACGTAGTGCTCCCCTATGACCACAGCCTGCAGCGGTTGCCGGATTATCTGCAGCAGCTGACGATGGAGAGCAACGGCAAACGTGTCGCCAGCTCCGGTGCCAGCCTGGACCACGACACCGCGCCGATACTCTGGGGCTCCGCAGGTACCATGGGCCAGCATTCCTTCCACCAGTTGTTGCACCAGGGAACTCGTCTCTGCCCGACTGATTTCATACTTCCCATGACCACCCATACCGGTATGGGCGCGCAACACCGCCAAGTGGTCGCTAACTGTCTCGCCCAGAGTCGTACCCTGATGGTCGGTCGGTCGCTGGCGGAGGCCAGGCAGTCACTGCTGGATAGGGGGGTAGATGATCAGGAGGCAACCAGGTTGGCCCCCCACCTGGCCATGCCCGGCAGTCGACCCAACAGCCTTATCAGCATGTCTGCACTGAACCCGGGTACGCTGGGTGCGCTATTGGCTTTGTACGAGCACCGCACATTTTGCAGTGGTCAACTCTGGGGGATAAACCCGTTCGACCAATGGGGAGTGGAGTTGGGCAAAGAAATCGGGAGCCAGGTGCTGGCGAAGCTAACAGACGAAAACCAGAACCAGCCCATGGACCCCTCCACCGAACGCCTTATCGATCAATGGCGCGCCGCACAGCGCTGATCACTCGTCGATCAGGGCCAACAGCTCCGCTGTCTTGTTTTCCATAAGCGCCTGGTCGCCGCGGCTCTCGACATTCAAGCGCACCACCGGCTCTGTATTGGACATCCGCAAATTGAATCGCCAACGGTCAAAACTCATACTCAGACCGTCCACGTGCTCGATCGCATTGGCGTCAGCCCGGTAGGTCTGCTCTGCCCGCGCCAACACCTGCGCCGGCTCCTGGATTTCCCGATTTATCTCGCCACTGCAGGGATGGGCCGCCATCCGGGCACTGACCATCGCCGAGAGGCTTCGCTCGCGCCGGGACATCAGTTCGGTCACCAGCAACCAGGGAATCATGCCACTGTCACAATAAGCAAAGTCCCTGAAATAATGGTGAGCGCTCATCTCACCGCCGTACACCGCGTTTTCCTGCCGCATACGCGCCTTGATGAAGGCGTGCCCTGTTTTGCTCTCAATCGGCTCACCGCCGCCCGCGAGCACGGCATCGATAGTGTTCCATGTCAGCCGGGGGTCATGCACGATTTTCGCGGGCCCCTGCTGCTGTAAAAAAGCCTCCGCCAGCAGGCCGACCAGGTAGTAACCCTCGACAAACTCGCCGCGTTCGTCGAAGAAGAAACAGCGATCAAAATCGCCGTCCCAGGCGATGCCAAGATCAGCGCCATGATCACGCACGGCGGCAGAGGTGACACTGCGATTCTCACTGAGTAGAGGATTGGGCACACCATTGGGAAAGTTGCCGTCAGCCTCGTGATTGAGCTTGATAAATTCGAACGGCAGATGCGGCTCCAGCAAATCAACAACCCGACCGGCTCCGCCGTTGCCAGCATCTACCACGATGCGCAATGGCTTGAGTGCAGCGGGTTCAACATAACCGAGCAAATGTGCCACGTAGCGTTCTTCGACATTGAGCGCTTGCAGGGTGCCGGCCGCTGCCGCACTGGTAAACTGATCGGCGCACGCCAGCTCCCGGATCTCCAGCAGACCGTCGTCAGAAGAGATGGGCCTGGACTGCTCGCGAACGAGCTTCATCCCGTTGTAGTCTTTGGGGTTGTGGCTCGCGGTCACGACGATGCCGCCATCCATGCCGCCGTCGAACGTCGCGAAATAGATCTCCTCGGTGCCGCACAGGCCGATGTCGTGCACATTGACACCCTGCTCGCGCAGCCCGCCGATCAGCGCCGCCTTGATGGCTGGACTGCTGAGGCGTATATCGTGGCCCACCACAACGTTCTGCGGTTTGACAACCGACGCATAGGCCCGACCGATACGTCGTGCGATATCTTCATTGAGCTGATCGGGCACACGACCGCGGATATCATAGGCCTTGAAACAGCTTAGCTCGCCCCCCACCACTCAATACCCGTTCTTGCCGTAGTAGTTCTCGTAGACAAAGTTAGTCGCCTCTACGAACCCCGGTACCGAACCGCAATCGAAACGGCGACCGGAAAATTTGTAAGCCATTACACAACCTTTGCGGGCCTGGGTTTGCAAGGCATCAGTGAGCTGAATTTCACCGTTGGAACCGGCGGGGGTCTCGCGAATGATATTGAAAATATCCGGCGTGAGAATATAACGGCCAATGATCGCAAGATTCGACGGGGCGTCCTCGGGAGCGGGCTTTTCCACCATTTCGTCCACTCGGTAAATACCGTCCTTGAGACTCTGCCCCGCGATCACACCATATTTGTGCACTTCGTCTGCAGGGACTTCCTGAATCGCGACGATAGAACAGCGAAACTGGTTGTACAGCTCCGCCATCTGGGCCAGCACGCCCGGCCCATCGTTAAGGCACAGGTCATCGGACAACAAGACCCCAAAGGGCTCGTTACCAATCAGTGCTTCACCAGTCAGAATGGCGTGACCAAGCCCTTTCATTTCGCGCTGCCGCACCATCGTGAATACGCCCCGCTCCAGCACGTCGCGAATGCTTTCCAGATAGATTTCCTTGCCGCTGCCCGATATCTGGTGCTCCAGTTCGTAGCTGATATCGAAATGGTCGGCGATAGCACGCTTGCCGCGACCGGTGACCATGGCGCAAGTAGTCATCCCGGCCGCTATCGCTTCTTCCACCCCGTATTGCACCAGCGGCTTATTGACGACCGGCAGCATCTCCTTGGGCATACTTTTGGTGGCGGGCAGGAAACGGGTACCGTAACCGGCCACCGGGAACAGGCATTTTTTTATCATTGATCAGCTTTTCCTTACGTGGGTTCAGTCGGCTTTTCACGGCCGTAAACGTCTTCAAACCGGACGATATCATCCTCTCCCAGGTAACTGCCAGTCTGCACTTCAATCAGCTCTAGGGGAATGCGGCCAGGATTGGCCAGCCGGTGTTTGTGCGCCAGCGGGATATAGGTGGATTCGTCTTCGCCGAGCATAAATACCCGGTCTTCGCAGGTGACCTCTGCCGTCCCCTGTACTACGATCCAGTGCTCGGCCCGGTGGTGGTGCATCTGCAATGACAAGGTCTGACCCGGATTGACGATAATGCGTTTCACCTGAAACCGCTCAGCACTCACCAGGGACTCGTAGGAGCCCCATGGGCGGTAAACCTGTCGATGTTCCACGGCTTCCGGCCGCCGCTGTTCTCGCAGCATAGCAACCAGATTCTTCACGTCCTGAACACGCCGCCGATCGGCCACCAGAACGGCATCTGCCGTCTCTACTACCACGAGATTCTCAACGCCGGTGGCGGCTAACAATCGCGAATCACTGCGAAAATAGCTGTCGCGGCAGTTGTCCAGCAGGACATCGCCAACAGTCGCATTACCGTCTGCATCCAGGGGAGCAACATCGCGCAAGGCCGACCAGGCACCCACATCACTCCAGCCACAATCCAGGGAAACAACACCCCCGCAACGGGTGTGTTCCATGACCGCATAATCAATGCTGTCAGATGGGCAGGACAGAAACGCCGCCTTGTCGGGCCTGACGAAATCCATATCGGTGGTGGCTGCGGCCATGGCGCGCTGGCAGCAGGCCAAAATGTCGGGGGAGAAGCTTCCTAGCTGGTCGAGGTAGGTCTGCGCCTCGAGCAGGAACATACCGCTATTCCACAGGTAATCCCCGCCCTCCAGGTAGCGTTGCGCCGTTTCCAAATCAGGTTTTTCGACAAAGCGCTGTAGTTCGAACAAGCCCTCGCCCAGACGCTCACCACAGCGAATATAACCGTAACCCGTCTCGGGGCCGGTGGGCACCACGCCAAACGTCATCAGGCGTCCTTCACGGGCCATGGGCACTGCGGCGGCAACAGCCTCTACAAAGGCATTAATATCTTGAATGACATGATCAGCAGGCAGCACCAACAGGATCGCCGCGGGGTCGGTCTCAATGGCGCGCAGCGCTGCCAAAGCCACTGCCGGCGCCGTATTGCGCCCCTCGGGCTCCAGAATAAGGCCACCGGAGGATAATTCACCCTGACGCAGTTGCTCGGCCACCATAAACCGGTGATCTTCATTGCACACGATCAACGGGTCGGTCTCCTGCAGCCCGGCAGTGCGTAGCAAGGTGTCCTGCAGCAGAGTGAGTTCGCCAACCAGGGGCCAGAACTGTTTGGGATGTGTCTCTCTGGATACCGGCCACAAGCGGGTACCGACGCCGCCAGACAGGAGTACGGGTGTTATCATCTGAATCCTTCGGCATCCTGCCACCGGATGCGTTTGTTTGAATGGGTCCGATCGCAGATTGGTGCGGCGGGTAACCCTGCCCCCTGGTTCTTCGCCCCTATGGTAGTCCAAGCCGGGTGCGGCTGACCAGCCAGCGAGGCAACCGCAGGATACTGCGCGGCAGAAATCCACCAACATCAATAAACTGGACTTGTGTTGTACAGCTATTAAAATGGTGGCGCTCGCTGGAGTCTACCCCGGTTGTGCACGAACTGTGACCCGCTTCCTGTTTCAGGCATCGACCTGCTTATAATTAACCGGCGCGCGCAGTACCGAACCGATAGCAACACTGGATTCAATATGACCTCCAAGAATGCGTACACCAAGGACGAGCTGGTCGCTTGCGGGCACGGCGAACTCTTTGGGCCCGGCAATGCCCAGCTACCCACCGACAACATGCTGATGATGGACACTATAAGCCGGATCAGCTCCGAGGGCGGCGAGTACGGTAAAGGCGAAATCATCGCCGAGTTGGAGATCCACCCGGACCTCTGGTTCTTTGAGTGCCATTTCCCGGGCGACCCGGTAATGCCCGGCTGTCTGGGCCTCGATGCCATGTGGCAGCTGGTGGGCTTTTTCCTCGGTTGGCGAGGCAACCCCGGCCGCGGCCGGGCACTGGGCTCGGGCGAGGTCAAGTTCTCTGGACAGGTACTTCCATCCGCCTCACGCGTCACCTACCACATACAAATGAAGCGTGTTATCGAGCGCAAACTGGTCATGGGCATCGCTGACGGCACCGTTAGCGTCGACGGTCGGGAAATCTACGCTGCCAAAGACTTGCGCGTAGGTCTGTTCCAGTCAACAGAGGCTTTCTAATCCCATGAGCAGACGTACGGTAGTCACCGGGCTGGGTATCGTATCCTGTCTCGGCAACGATGCGGCGACGGTCACCGAATCCCTGCGTGAGGGACGGTCCGGTATTACCACCTGCCAGGAACACATCGATAACGGCATGCGCTCGCACATTGCCGGCGCACCCGATATTGACCTCAAGGCGCACATTGACCGAAAACAATACCGCTTCATGGCCGATGCGGCCGCTTATGCATTCATCTCCATGCAACAGGCGATCGAGGATGCCGGCCTGGCGGAGACCGACGTATCCAATGAGCGCACCGGCATCATAGCCGGCTCCGGCGGGGCCTCGTCGGCAAGCCAGGTGGAAGCTGCGGACATACTGCGGGACCGGGGCATGCGCCGGGTGGGACCCTACCGGGTCACCCAGGTGATGGGGAGCACGGTCTCAGCCTGCCTGGCCACGCCCTTCAAGATCAAGGGCGTTAACTACTCCATCTCGTCAGCCTGTTCCACCAGTGCCCACTGCATCGGCAATGCAATGGAGCAAATTCAGCTCAATAAGCAGGACATTGTGTTCGCGGGTGGGGCCGAGGAGCTGAGCTGGACCATGAGCAGCCTGTTCGATGCGATGGGCGCACTGTCGACCCGATTTAACGAGCAGCCGCAGCGGGCTTCCCGGGCCTACGATGTAGACCGTGACGGCTTTGTCATTGCCGGAGGCGGTGGCATGCTGGTGCTGGAGGAGCTGGAGCACGCCCTGGCGCGGGGGGCTAAAATCTACGCCGAGTTGGTCGGCTATGGGGCGACCAGCGACGGCTACGACATGGTGGCACCCTCAGGGGAGGGAGCCGTGCGCTGCATGCAGCAGGCACTTTCTACCGTGGAGGGGCCGGTGGACTACATCAACGCCCACGGCACCAGCACCCCGATCGGGGACATCCAGGAGCTCAAGGCGGTAAAAAACACCTTCGCAGCGGATAACATCCCGGTTATCGGTTCGACCAAGTCTCTATCCGGGCACTCGCTGGGAGCTGCGGGCGTACAGGAGGCGGTTTATTCATTGTTGATGCAGCAGGAAGGCTTTATCGCGGCGTCGGCCAATATCGACAACCTCGACCCCGAAGCCGAGGGTATGCCTATTGCTGTCCAGCGCCGGGACGGCCAGGATCTCCAGCGCGTTATGTCCAACAGTTTTGGCTTTGGAGGCACCAATGCGTCTCTGGTGTTTCAGAAATACCGCTGAACCGCGCCACGACCGAACCCTCAGCACGCCGGCACGACACGCCCTTAGCGGGTAAGCGACTCCAACAGGATGACATCGACCTCGTCTCCGGCCGTCACCGTGCTGCCCGCAGGCACTACCGCGAGGGCGTTCGATGCGCTGACGGAGCGCAGCACACCCGAGCTTTGATTTGGGAACGGAGTTGCCTCCAGGCGGCCGCCCTCTGCATTCTTCAGCGTCACCCGTAGATACTCCCGCCGACCCCCGGCACGCTCCGTGGTAAATGCTGCTCGAGCTCGCAGTGTCACGGGCTCCAGGTCCGAAACGCCCTGGAGGCGCAACAGAAATGGCCGCGCTACCAGGCAGAAGGTGACAAATACCGAAGAAGGGTTTCCCGGCAAACCAATAAATGGCGTTGACCCGAGGGCACCAAATGCCAGCGGCTTGCCAGGCTTGATTGCCAGTTTCCAAAGATCCAGACGCCCCAGGCGAGCCATCTGGGCCTTTACGTGGTCCTCCTCACCGACAGAGACGCCCCCTGTGCTGATGACACAGTCTGCGCTGGCTGCGGCGGCCTCCAGCGCGGCGGCTGTCGCGCTGGCGCTGTCGGCGACGATACCGTGATCAACGACCTCCATCCGCAGGCTACGCAGCAGCGCCTCCAGGGTAAAGCGATTGGAGTTGTAGAGCTGTCCGGGCTGCAAGGGCCCACAACCCGGCTCCACCAACTCGTCACCGGTGGAAAGAATGGCCACCCGCAGGGGCCGCACTATTGCCACTTCGGTCAGACCGAGGGAGGCCAGCAGACCGATATCCTGAGGCTGCAACACTCGGCCTTTGGACAGCACCCTGGTGCCGACCTCGATGTCCTGGCCACAACGCCGAATATTCTGCCCCTGCTGCACCGGGCCGGCCACCGAGACCGCACCATCCTGAACCCGACAGTCTTCCTGCATCACAACCGCATCGGCCCCTGGAGGTATCATGGCGCCGGTGAAGATTCGGGCAGCGGTGCCCGGCGCAAGGGCGTCACCCACAGCACCGGCAGCGATGCGCTGACTGACCGGCAACGCCGTTGCGGCATCGGCGGCGCGCAAGGCATAGCCATCCATTGCACTGTTGTCCGCCCCCGGCACTGCAATGCCGGCCAACTGATCCTCTGCCAGCGCGCAGCCCAATGCATCCAACAGAGGCCTGCGACTCACTCCAGCCACTGCAGTGACCCCAGCGAGCATCGACTGCAGCGTCTCCTCCAGTGACCGCAACGCGCTCAAACGCGGCCCTCCCGGACCTCTAGGGCACCTCTGGACACTGGCAATGCGCTGAGCGAGATTGCCATTGTTCAGAGGTGCCCTAGCACGCCGACGAAATTGCACGGGCGATGAGTGCTGTCCAGTTGCTCCCGAATCAAACCAGTCCAGGCCGTGCGGCAGGCCCCCGTGGAACCGGGCACGCAGAAAATTACCGTGTGATTGGCAAAGCCCGCCAGGGCTCGGGACTGGATAGTAGACGAGCCAATCTCCGCGAAAGAGAGCGCCCGGAATACTTCACCAAAACCGTCGATACGCTTGTCGAATAGCACTTCTACTGCCTCCGGGGTCGAATCACGCCCGGAAAACCCGGTTCCCCCCGTGACCAGTACCGCATCGATATCCCGATCGGCAATCCAGCGCGACAGCACGGCCCGTATCTGGTAAATATCATCGACAACGATGGCCTTGTCGGCCCGGGTATGACCTGCCTCCTCGAGGGCCTCGACCAGGTAGCGCCCAGAACTGTCATCGACCTCCGTGCGCGTATCGGATACCGTTAATACAGCGACATTCAGGGCCCTTGCAACGCTATCACTCGCCTTGGCCATCGACCCCACTCCCTAGCTTTCTGACTTGAAGTAATGCTTCACCGTGTTGGTCATGGCATCGCGCCACGGTAGCTGCTTGATTGCAAAGGTGTTGCGGATTTTGCGGCAGTCCAGTGCCGCATTGGGCGGCCCGGGCACCGAATCATGACGCGCAATGGCGGCCGGATCGAACTCAAAAAACTGGCTGGCCGCGGCGAGCAATACCTCGCCCACCTCGTCTTCTCCGGGCTGGTCCAGACTGGCATAGTGATAAACACCCCAGGGTTCGGCGCCGACGCTGAGTTGATCCAGCAGCCCGCTGATCACTCGTGATGCATCTTCAGCCGCAACGGGTGTACCGCGCGGCGGGTCGGTCAGCAGCGGGACCGCACTGGCCCGTATACTCAGCAATGCATCGACCAGCCAGTTGCCGCTCAGGTGGGAAAATATCGGCCCCAGCCGGAGCAGCAGATGGCGCTCACAGCGCTCGCTGACACCCTGCTCAGTTTGTTGCAGGGCGAGCCCAAGCTCATCCTCGGAGTCGGGCAGATCAAGCTCTGAGTACAGACGATCGGCCTTGCCTGAGAATACCCTCGAACTGGACAGGTAAAGGTAGATCACCTCGTGGCGCTGACAAGCCTTGGCCAACCAGTGGCAGGCTTCCAGATCTCTGGGCTGCAGAGACTGGCTCGAATCAATCCCGGTGGCAATTCGCGCGTCCACCAGAATTTCACAGTCAGCGCGCTGAACCGCTTTCTTGGCCTGCCTTTCGCTCTTCCAACGGCAGGTCGCTCGCGACAGAGGCAATACCTCGTGGCGACCGGTGTCAGCCAGGAAAACCTGCACCGCAAGCCCCAGCGGGGTATCAGAACCTAGGAGAAGTACGCGCAATGTCTAGCGCGTCAGAACGGGATATCGTCATCGAAGTCCGGAAAATCACCTGCCGGGGCGGCTCCCGAGCGGCGGCTCCCGAAGCGGCGGCTCCTGATTGCGTCGCAGTTGGCTGGGCCGCGGGCTGGTTCACGCCTTGCTTCGCCATACCGCCCCCGGAAGCATCACCATAGGAGCCGCCCTCCTGGCTGCTTCCCCGGCTGTCCAGCATTTGCATTTCGTTGGCAATGACTTCGGTGACATAACGGTCCTGCCCGGACTGATCCTGCCACTTGCGAGTCTGCAACTTGCCCTCGACATAGACCTTGGAGCCTTTCTTGAGGTACTCCCCGGCAATCTGCCCCAAGCGATAGTTGCCGCGGTCGCGGAACACCACCCGGTGCCACTCTGTGCGCTCCTGCATTTGGCCCGTCTGGCGATCCTTCCAGGACTCGCTGGTGGCAATACTTGCATTGGTGACTGCGCCCCCATCAGGGAAAAACCGGGTCTCGGGGTCATTACCCAGATTACCCACCAGGATGACTTTATTAATGCCCCGACTCATAGGAATTCCTCTCTAGCTATGGCAGCTACTGCAGCCAATTCGATAGTTTAGATCAGCCGGAGACTATACCAATTCAAACGCCCGAATGCGAACGCAAAGGCGACCATAATCCATCAACTCCGGGTGATACCGGGTGATCTGCGCCGTCGTCCACACACCCGGCCAAGCCGCGCCGAACCGGGTCAACCAATGCCAGCAACCTGTACCAGCAACCTGTACCAGCAACCTGTACCAGCAACCTGTACCAGCAACCTGTACCAGCAACCTATGCCAGCAACCTGTACCAGCAACCTGTACCAGCAACCTGTACCAGCAACCTATGCCAGCAACCAATGCCAGCGGTCAACTTGATACAGCCATCGATTCGCGGGAAAAAAGTGCCTATTTCGCGTCTTGCAGGGGCTTTGCTTCAGCGGCGCGTTGCGGCATGTTTACCAATAGCAACCACGCCACCAACATGACCACGCTGAGGCCCATCGACGCATCTTTGCCGTAGGTTTGAAGCAGCCATCCGCCAAGGGCACCCCCGGCAAAGGCACCGAAAAACTGGCAGGTGGAGTAAACACCGAGGGCCGTGCCTTTGCCTCCGGGGAAGACCAGCTTACTCACCATTGAAGGCAGTGCGGCTTCCATATAGTTAAACGCGACAAAAAACAGCAACAGGCCAAAGTAAAGCAGCAACGCCCCTTCTGCGAGTCCGATCGATACGAGTGCCACCAGCAGCAGACAAATACCGAGTAAAAACATTTCCCGCTGCCGCCCAGCCCGCTCGGAGGCGATGAGCATCGGCACCATACCGACAATGGAGAGGACCATCACCGGCAAGTAGATATGCCAGTGTTTTTCCCGCGGAACCTCCGCCACCGCCTCCAGCAAACCCGGCACCACCAGAAAGCTGGACATCAGCATAAAATGCAACACGAACACACCGGCGTTGAGCCGAAACAGCACCGGGTCCGTCAAGCTGCGTGGAATCAGCGCCAGTCGGGCACCCACCTCACTGTTGCCCGCCGCGGCAGCCAGCCCACTCTCGCCAGTTGCTGCAGGTGGCGCTGGAGACGGGACCAGAAACAGAACGATCCCTATGCCCACAACGCCCATTGCAGCGGTCAAATTGAATACCGCGGACAAACCGCCCACGGCGGCGATGGCAGGCCCCAGGATAAATGCGACAGAGAATGAAATGCCAATACTGACTCCGATCAGGGCCATCGCCTTGGTGCGCTGCTCCTCTCGGGTCAAGTCGGCTGCCAGTGCCATAACACTGCTGGCGATCGCGCCGCCGCCCTGCAGACAGCGCCCCACTACCAGACCCACTGCCGTATCTGCAAACCCCGCGATAAGACTGCCCAGAGCAAACAGGGCCAGCCCCCCCACGATGACCGGCTTGCGACCCACGAGGTCCGAGAGCCAACCCAACGGAATCTGCAGCATGGCCTGGCTCAGACCATAAATCCCCAGCGCCAGCCCAATCAGAGCCGGCGTCGCTCCGGGGAGATCGGCCGCATATATCGCCAGTAATGGCAGCACCATGAACAGCCCCAACATGCGGAAGCTATACAAAAGTGCAAGAGACGCTACGGTGCGGCGTTCCAGCGCTGTCATGGGAGATTGTGTAATCACGGGGATAGTCTTGAGAAATACTCCGTTATCTTAGCATTGTTTTTCACAGCTGCAGCACCCACCTGCGAGGACCTGGTCGGCGCGGCACTGGCGGCGCTCGCCGCGCAGTTTCAGAGTTGTCCTGATCTGTTGACAAAATCCATGGTCTGGACCCCTGTCTGGGCCTATACTGCTCGGTTTTCACTCTGCTTTCGGCAACGGTAAACACATGGATACCATACAGGTTCGCGGCGCGCGTACCCACAACCTGAAGAACATAGACCTGGATATCCCCCGAGACAAACTGGTCGTCATTACCGGCTTGTCAGGGTCCGGCAAGTCGTCATTGGCATTCGACACCCTGTATGCGGAAGGGCAGCGGCGCTATGTTGAGTCGCTGTCGACCTATGCCAGGCAATTTCTTTCGATAATGGAAAAGCCTGACATGGACCACATCGAGGGCCTGTCGCCAGCCATTTCCATTGAACAGAAATCCACCTCCCACAATCCGCGCTCCACCGTCGGCACCATTACCGAGATCTATGACTATCTCCGCTTGCTCTATGCGCGTGTCGGCGACCCGCGGTGCCCGGAACACGACCTCGACCTGCAGGCTCAGACTATCAGTCAAATGGTAGACGCCGTCCTGGCCCTCCCTGAAGGGACCAAACTGATGTTGCTGGCGCCGGTGGTCAGAGAGCGCAAAGGCGAGCACCTGCATGTATTCGAGGAATTGCGCGCTGCGGGTTTTGTGCGAGCGAGAGTTAATGGCATTGTTACTGATCTCGACGATGCGCCGGAACTGGAGAAAAACAAGAAACACCGAATTGAGGTCGTGGTCGACCGCTTTAAAGTCAGGGACGACCTGAAGCTGCGCCTGGCCGAGTCGTTTGAGACCGCCCTCGGTCTAACCGATGGCCTGGCGACCATCAGTTATATGGAAGGCGACGGTGAAGCGATCATGTTTTCGGCGCGTTTTGCCTGCCCACAATGCGGCCACAGCATCGACGAGCTGGAGCCCAGACTTTTCTCCTTCAACAATCCGGCGGGCGCCTGCAACGGCTGCGACGGCCTGGGCGTAAAGCAGTACTTTGACCCTGACCGCATTATTCTGCATCCTGAAGCCAGTCTGGCAGAGGGCGCAATACGAGGCTGGGATCGGCGCAATGTGTATTACTTCCATATGCTCAACTCGCTGGCGGAGCACTGTGGCTTCGACATCGACTCACCCTATGAAAAACTGAGCAGCAAGCACCAAAAGATCATTCTCCACGGCAGTGGCAAGCAGGAAATCGCTTTCTCCTACATTAACGATCGCGGCGACGTCTACAAACGCAAGCACCCTTTTGAAGGCATCATACCCAACATGGAACGTCGCTACCGCGACACGGACTCACAATCGGTCCGGGAGGACCTCGCCAAGTTTCTCGCTTCGCAGCCCTGTCCGGATTGCCATGGCACCCGACTGCGACGTGATGCGCGCCACGTGTATGTCGACGAGCGGACCCTGCCGAGCATCACCAACATGGCCGTCGGCGAGGCCCACGCCTACTTTGAGCAACTCAGCCTGGCCGGTCGCAAAGGCGAGATCGCAGACAAAATTCTTAAGGAGCTGCGCGCTCGCTACCGCTTTCTGGTAGACGTGGGCCTGAACTACCTTACCCTCAACCGCAGTGCGGAAACCCTCTCCGGCGGCGAGGCACAGCGCATACGCCTGGCCTCACAGATCGGCGCCGGGCTGGTCGGGGTCATGTACATTCTGGATGAACCCTCTATCGGCCTGCATCAGCGCGACAACGAGCGGCTGCTCGCCACGCTGGTGCACCTGCGGGACCTGGGTAACACCGTGCTGGTCGTGGAACATGACGAGGATGCCATTCGTGCCGCGGACCACATCATCGATATCGGTCCCGGAGCGGGCGTGCACGGCGGCCAGGTGGTCGCGCAGGGCACCTTGAAGCAAATTCTGGCCACCAGCGGCTCCCTCACCGGCGCCTATTTATCGGGCGAGAAAAAAATCGATGTCCCGAGCAAACGACTGCCTTTCAATCCCGACAGGCAACTGCTGCTGGAGGGTGCCAGCGGCAATAACTTGCAGTCGGTAGACCTGGCCATTCCACTGGGTCTGATGACCTGTATCACCGGTGTCTCGGGCTCGGGAAAATCCACGTTGATCAATTCCACCCTCTATCCCCTGGCAGCGACCCAATTAAACGGCGCAACTACGCTGACCCCGGCGGCGCACACCGCCATCAGCGGCATGGATCTCATTGATAAGTGTATCGATATCGACCAGAGCCCTATTGGCCGCACCCCGCGCTCAAACCCGGCGACCTATACCGGCATTTTCACGCCAGTACGCGACCTTTTTGCCGGCACCCAGGAGGCTCGCGCACGGGGCTACAAGCCAGGTCGGTTCAGTTTCAATGTAAAAGGGGGGCGTTGTGAGGCCTGCCAGGGAGACGGGGTCACCAAGGTGGAAATGCATTTCCTCCCGGATGTTTATGTGCCCTGCGATGTGTGCAAGGGCAAGCGGTACAACCGGGAAACCCTGGAAGTACGCTACAAGGGCCGCAGCATCCATGAAGTGCTGGAAATGACCGTGGAAGACGCACTGACTTTTTTTGAACCCGTGCCGGCCATCGCACGTAAACTGCAAACGCTGATGGATGTGGGCCTTTCCTATATTCGTCTTGGTCAGGCTGCCACCACACTATCCGGCGGCGAGGCCCAGCGGGTCAAGCTATCCCGGGAACTCTCCAAGCGGGACACCGGCAAAACGCTCTACATACTCGACGAGCCCACCACGGGCTTGCACTTCGAGGATATTCAGCAATTACTCCATGTGGTCCATCGCTTGCGTGACCATGGCAACACGGTGGTTGTTATCGAACACAACCTTGATGTCATCAAGACCGCCGACTGGATTGTCGATCTGGGACCTGAGGGCGGCAGTGGCGGCGGGCAAATCATTGCGGCCGGGACCCCGGAGGAAGTGGCCAAGATAAAGGGCTCATTCACCGGACAGTTTTTGGCGCCTTTGTTAAAACGCAAAACGCGACGGCGTAGCAAGGCGGCCTGATTCGGGTCCGGCCTGGAAGGTCCGGCCTGGAAGGTCCGGCCGGGTAGGTCTGGCCTGGCTCAAGCCAACCACTCCAATAACCCCAGCAGAATGGCGTAACGAGCGCCCTTGCCCACCGCAGTGAGTGCCAGGAACAGATCAAAACGCACCCGCATCATCCCGGCGATAAAGGTTAGCGCATCGCCACCGATGGGGGCCCAGGCCATCAGCAGTGACCACACCCCGTACTTCTGGAACCAACGCTGGGCCATACCCAGACTCTTCGGCTTAAAAGGAAACCAGGCCCGCTCCTGAAAATGCAAGAGGTAGCGCCCCAACACCCAGTTCACCGCCGAACCCAGGGTATTGCCCGCCGTCGCCCACGCCCACAACGCAAACGGATCATACCCAGCGGCCAGTAGCCCAGCAAACATCAACTCGGAGTAGGCGGGCAATAAAGTAGCAGCGAGAAACGCCCCCGCAAACAGGCCCAGATAGACGTCCATCAGCCTTCCTGACGCCCTACCCGTGCCACCAGCGCCCGAAACAGGTTTTGTTGGGTCCGACTCTGTGGTATGTACTCAGGGTGCCATTGCACCCCGATAAAAAATGGATGCCGTGGGTGTTCGACTGCCTGAATTACGCCACTGGGCTCCACCGCTGCCACCACAACTCCGTCCCCCAACTCCCGGACCGATTGGTTGTGCAGCGCGTTTACCCGGCAATCGTCCTTGCCCAGGATCTGGCGCAACTGAGTACCCTTGGTGACCCGAATCTGTTTGCGTGGCAGCACACTGCGCACATTGCCAGTATCCTCTGTGTAGAGATGGCCAATGTCTCGGTAAAGAGAGCCACCAAGCTCAACATTCATCAGTTGAGCGCCACGACAAATCCCCAGTATCGGCAGCTCGAAAATCAGCGCGCGACGAATGAGGCGTTTTTCCAGCGCGTCCCGGTCCGGGTCGTATTGCTGGGCGTTTCGACGGGCAAATAACGCGCGCATGGCGCTTAGCGACAGTCCCACAATCCAGTCAAGCAAACTGTGGCCGCGCTGCTCGCTGCTGCCGGGAAGCTCTCCCGGCAACTCTCCATAATGAGTGGGATGAACATCAGTACCCCCTCCGATGATCAACGCTTCGAGCCGGTCATCATCCACGGAGCGGCCGGGGCGAATCCGAATCGGCACCGCGCCACAGCGCCGCAGCGCCAGCGCTGTCATCAGCCAGGCGCTGAGGCCACCGCGTTCGGGACCAGTCACCCCAACCAAAGGTCGTAATGCCTTTGCCACTCAGCCAGCCAGATACTTCTTGCTGAGCAGATGAGTTAAACGCAGCACCCAGCGGGCCCCGCGGGCCATGGAGTACTTTTCGCGGTTGGCCAGCCATTCGGTAATTAATTCATTCAGTAAAGGTCGGTCGGCGGCCAGGTTCTCAACGCAGACCCACTGGTTCCAGGCCGTTGCCGCGGTCCAACCGGGTGTGCTGATACTGCAGTCGGGCAACCGGTAGTGAAACGCCGGACGTCCAGAGACCAAATGATGCTCATCCTCGTTAAGCTTCTCGAGAACCAGCTCGGGTCGCAGGTGAAAAAACACCGGCAGCATATCCAATGCCCGATTGCGGGTGGGGTTATGGGACATGTAATCGCTGATCAACCCCTCGAGGTCCGGCCGATAATCATTATTCAGGACCAGTTGCTCGTACTCATCCGGATAGGGATCAATGTACTTGGTCAGAAAGCGCCGGGTAATATCAATGTTGGAGACGAGAATGATCCAGTCATTGAGCAACAGATAGGCCTGAATGTATTCTCGCAGCGTGTCTGCAGTTTCACTGGGAATGGAAGCGTTGATATGCATTCCAAAGGCGTAAAAGGGCGAGGAGCCCGTACCCTCGGCGCCCATTGACCTGAGCGTTTCGGCCAGGATTTCGAGGTCAGCCAACTGCAAAAGAGACAGGGGACCGGTAACGACCTCACAGGGCACCAGATTTCGGCTGGCATTGTCCAGGTTGGATTCAAGTTCGTGGGCCCTCCCACCGGGCGCGAAGTCCACACCCAGTTTCTCCAGCCAACGACGGTACTTCACCGATTTCAGCAGGGCGGCATCCCGCTCAATTTTGAGCTTACCCAAACTGGAGTCACGCAACACGACCTCAAAAGGGCTGAGAGAATCCAGCTCTCCCCCCAAAGACTCCTGCAATGCTTCAGCGGTGCCGGTCACCGGTAGATTACCGACCTCAAACTCGAACCCGACCCGCCGCAATTGGCCATGTTCATCGTAGCGTCGTAAAGGCAACTGATAGCTTTCTTGCATCATCGTGTCCTCGCGCAGGCAGAGCAAGTTACCCCGAGTTGGAGGCTGCTCAGTAGACACAGAGTGAAGGGTGCGTCATCGCCTGAATGGGGCTCAGTTTACGCCAGCGCGGCAGAACAGGAAAAGGGGCGGAACGGTGAGTGAACGAAAAAAACTCTCAACCGCCGATCAAGACCGTGGGACAGGCCGGGGGACCTACAGCCGTTGTCACCGGAACGCCCGTTACTGGGTTGGCGCCGCTGGCCATGGCCGTCATGCGGGCCGCAGGACGCTTCCCGATCAATACCGTCGTACTACAACCACTCAACAGGGTCCCGACACAGACAGGCCCCGTTACCATATCGCCTACAACCGCCGCAGGCAGGCCCCCAACCAATACGTTCGGTACACCTGGCCCTACGATGACATCACCGGTGACTGTGAGATCGGTCAGGCGTGCTGCAGGTAACATGCTTCTTCTCCAACGTCGCGTTCAGGTAATACTACTTTACACAGGCCAACCATGGAAGGCGTTACGCCCAGGGCAAACAAGCGCAAGGTTGCCCACTTGCCGCGACTGCGCGTTCGCCGGGCCAGAGTTGAAGCACTGTTCCTGCGCACCCCCGCCGCGCCGCCGGGTGGACGTCCGCGCCAGCCAAACAACCTAACGGTGAAACCGGACACCAGTGCCACTATGGCACAGAGCAGGTGGAGTACAGCCAGCGGGTTATCATTTAAAACGTCCATCTCCGTATCCTTTTCATATTCGCCAGAACCCAGTCCGGCGACTTCCCATCGAGACCTTATTGGACACTTTCCCGTGTTCCGCTGCAATTACATGGGATTACAGCATCAGGGCTTTGATGCTCTTACTAACATTTGACTACTTATCGGATATTTTTAATGGAATTAGACGAAATTGATGACTTTATTAGAGAAGCGCTTGAAACTATTCGGCGAGGCAGCGGCAAATATTTCATCTTCTCAATGCCCCCGTACACCTGAAATCCTGACAGCAAAACTCCCTGAAGTATGCCCGTCCCCGGAATCTCATGGGTGTCCTTATGTGCCTGTTAGGTGCCTTTCTGTGATGGGTGTCCATAATCGCTTTGATGGGTGTCCTCAACTGGGGCGCTCTTGGTGGGTGTCCTCAAACTGCTCTCAAACTGCTCAAACTGGGGCATGGGAATCTGGTGGGTGTCCTCACCTGGGGCATTGCTACCTTTGATGGGTGTCCTCAACTGGGGCGCTCAACTGGGGCGTGGAACTCTGGTGGGTGTCCTCAACTGGGGCGTGGAACTCTGGTGGGTGTCCTTATTTGGAGAGTCCCTATCTGGCACATTTCGCAGCGAAAAAAAAAGCCGGGGATCACCCGGCTTTTTCCGCTGAGAAACTCAGAGGCGCTTAATCCTCGTCGTCCTCAAAACTCTCCGGCTGTGGCCGGTCAACCAGTTCGACGTAAGCCATCGGTGCCTTGTCGCCGGTGCGATAGCCACACTTCAGGATGCGGATATAGCCACCCGGACGGGTTTCGTATCGAGGGCCCAGTTCCGAAAACAGTTTGCCAACCGCCGCTTTGCTTCGCGTGCGATCAAATGCGAGCCGGCGATTTGCCACGCTGTCTGTCTTGGCCATTGTAATCAAGGGCTCCGCATAACTGCGCAGCTCCTTGGCTTTGGGCAGGGTGGTCTTTATCAGTTCATGTTCCACCAGAGATACTGCCATGTTACGAAACATGGCCTTCCGGTGAGAACTGTTGCGGTTTAACTGACGTCCGCTATGACGATGACGCATGGTTCCAGTCCTATATTCAGTGCTTGCTCAGCAATCTATCGTTGATGGGGTACGGCTGCCGACTCAGGCGGTCAGTACCCGCTCGTCATTTTTGAGACTCGCTGGCGGCCAGTTGTCCAGTCGCATACCGAGAGACAGGCCACGTGATGCGAGCACATCCTTGATTTCTGTCAGCGACTTCTTGCCCAGATTAGGCGTCTTAAGCAACTCCACTTCGGTTCTCTGCACGAGATCACCGATGTAGTAGATGTTCTCAGCCTTGAGACAGTTGGCCGACCTGACTGTCAGCTCCAGATCGTCGACCGGGCGCAGCAGAATAGGATCAACCTCGTCCTCTTCTTCAACGGACTCGGACTCAGACTCGCTCTCCAGGTCGACAAACACCGCCAGTTGCTGCTGCAGAATTGTCGCCGCCCTGCGAATCGCTTCCTCCGGATCGATCGTCCCGTTGGTATGGAGGTCCAGTACCAGTTTGTCCAGATCAGTACGCTGCTCGACCCGGGCGGCCTCGACGACGTAGGATACCCGGCTAACCGGCGAGAACGTCGCATCCAGATGCAGGCGCCCAATAGACCGTGTTTCTTCTTCGGGATTCTCTCTGGAGTCAGCGGGGGAATAACCACGACCACGGGCAACCGTGAGCTTCATATCGATTTCAGCATCGCCATTGAGCGTGCAGATAACATGATCAGGATTACAGATCTGGATATCGTGATCGACCTGTATATCACCAGCCGTTACCACACCGGGGCCCCGCTTGCTGAGACTGAGTTCGGCCTCGTCTTTGCCATTCATAACCAGAGCCACGCCTTTCAGGTTGAGCAGGATCTCGATGACATCCTCCTGAACACCTTCCATGGCGCTATACTCATGCAATACACCGTCGATCTCGACCTCAATGATCGCACAGCCAGGCATCGAGGAGAGCAGGATGCGGCGCAGGGCATTACCGAGCGTGTGGCCAAAACCACGCTCCAAAGGCTCCAGGGTAACCTGGGCACGCGTCTTGTCTTTCTCTTCAACATTGATGACACGCGGGGTCAAAAATTCTGTTACAGCACTCTGCATTGTTTCACCTGCAATGTTAGGTTAATCCCGGTTTGGATTACTTGGAGTAGAGCTCGACGATCAGGTTCTCATTGATCTCCGAGGACAGGTCCTGCCGATCCGGTAATGCTTTAAAAACGCCCTCCAGTTTCTCACTACTCACTTCAAGCCACACCGGCTCACCGCGCTGCGCGGCAAGCGCCATCGCAGACTGCACCCGCAGTTGCTTCTTTGCTTTCTCACGCAAAGAAATTACGTCTCCGGCCTTCACCTGGTAGGACGGAACATTGACCGTTGACCCGTTAACCAGAATCGCCTTATGGGAGACCAGCTGCCGTGATTCGCTGCGAGTTGATCCAAAGCCTATCCGGTATACCACGTTGTCGAGCCGTGACTCGAGCAGCTGCAGCAGGTTCTCACCAGTCGCACCCTTGAGACGCGCCGCTTCTTTATAGTAATTGCGGAACTGCTTCTCCAGGACTCCGTAGATGCGACGCACCTTCTGCTTTTCGCGCAACTGTACGCCGTAGTCTGACAACCTGCCGCGTCGGGCACCGTGCTGTCCGGGGATTGCCTCCGCCTTACACTTACTCTCCAGCGCGCGCACTCCACTCTTCAGAAAAAGGTCTGTCCCTTCCCGGCGGGAGAGTTTGCACTTTGGTCCAATATATCGAGCCATGTCTGTTCTTCCTGCTAATCGCCTGTCGTGGCTTTAAACGCGACGTTTCTTGGGGGGACGGCAGCCATTGTGTGGAATGGGAGTGACGTCAGTAATGTTGCTGATCTTGTACCCGCATGCATTGAGGGCGCGCACGGCGCTCTCACGTCCCGGGCCGGGGCCCTTGACCTGAACATCCAGGTTTTTCAGACCGTACTCCTTGGCAGCCTCACCGGCCCGCTCGGCAGCAACCTGTGCTGCAAAAGGCGTGCTCTTGCGTGAGCCACGAAAGCCCGAGCCACCCGCGGTTGCCCAGCTCAGTGTATTGCCCTGACGATCCGTTATGGTAATAATGGTGTTATTGAAAGACGCGTGCACGTGCGCAATTCCATCGACCACCGTCTTGGTGATCTTCTTGCGAGTGCTCTTGGCACCTGGCTTAGCCATAATCTGTTTCCTGAGTTAATATCAACACTGCACCTGGTGCAGCTACACTAAAGAGGATTCGTTGCGCCCGCTCAATGAGCGGGGATGAATCCAATTACCGACGAATCGGCTTGCGCGGCCCCTTGCGAGTGCGGGCATTGGTCTTGGTACGCTGCCCGCGCAACGGCAAACTGCGACGATGCCGCAACCCACGGTTACAGCCAAGATCCATCAACCGCTTGATGTTCATGGACACTTCCCGGCGCAGGTCACCCTCTACCGTCATATCGCTGACCTTACTGCGCAGCGAGTCCATTTCTTCATCGGTCAGCTCCGCAATCTTGGTGTGCTCTTCGACACCTGTTGCGGCACAGAGATTTTTAGCCTGACTACGACCTACACCAAAGATATAAGTCAGGGCGATAACAGCATGCTTGTTATCAGGTATGTTGACGCCGGCGATACGAGCCATCCATCTTTCTCCAATTAATCTATTCGTCGCACTCGTATACGGCCCGGACTACCCAAGATACTGATTTCACTCGGTATTGTCGGGGAGTAGCGCGAAAGGCGCCGCATTCTAGCGATATCGTTAGCAAAAATCAACCAAAAAGTGTCGCGGCGCCTTAACCCTGACGCTGCTTGTGGCGCGGATCGGTATTACAAATCACGCGAACCACACCGTTGCGACGGACGACCTTGCAGTTTCTGCAGATCCTTTTTACCGATGCACGAACTTTCATCTCTTTTTCCTCTCTTATCCGGCCGGCTGCACGTCAGCGCGCGCGACCGGAACCACCGTAATTTTTCAGATTGGCCTTTTTCATCACCGAGTCATACTGGTGTGACATCAGATGACTTTGCACCTGCGCCATAAAGTCCATAACCACTACGACCACGATCAGCAGCGAAGTTCCACCCAGATAAAAAGGCACGTTCCACATCACCACCAGGAACTGTGGCATCAGGCAAACCAGCGCAATGTAGGCCGAACCAAATACTGTCAATCGAGTCAGTACGCCATCTATGTAGTTGGCAGTTTGCTGCCCTGGGCGAATCCCCGGGATAAATGCGCCGGAGCGCTTCAAATTGTCAGCAACCTCTACCGGGTTGAACATCAACGCCGTGTAGAAGAAACAAAAGAACACAACAAACACGGTGAACAGTAATATGTTCAACGGCTGGCCCGGCCCAATGGCCACCGCCAGGTCCTGTAGCCAATCCGCGCCGCTACCAGCCCCGAACCACTGCGCAATCGAGGCGGGGAACAGCAAAATACTGCTGGCAAAAATCGCCGGGATAACGCCGGCCATATTGACCTTTAACGGCAAGTGGGAGCTCTGCGCCTGGTACATCTTGCGCCCCTGCTGCCGCTTTGCGTAGTTCACCGTTATCCGCCGCTGCCCCCGCTCAATAAAGACGATCATGTAGATGACCGCGATCGCGAGAGTCAGTACAAAAAGCAGCACGAGTATGTTCAGCTCGCCTTGCCTGGCCTGCTCCAGAGACTGACCGATGGCAGCGGGTAGTCCTGCAACAATACCCGCAAAAATCAGCAGTGAGATCCCGTTACCCACGCCCTTTTCCGTGATCTGCTCGCCCAACCACATCATGAACACAGCGCCGGTAACCAGGGACGTTATCGCAATAACGTAAAACATGGGGGACGTATCAAACGACATGCCCTGATTCGCCATACCCACGGTCATTCCAGTCGCTTGCACGATAGCTAATACAACGGTCAGATACCGCGTGTACTGGCTGATCTTCCGCCGTCCCGACTCACCCTCTTTCTTCAGTTGCTCCAGTTGCGGCGATACCGCCGACATCAACTGCATGATGATCGATGCCGAAATGTACGGCATGATCCCCAAGGCAAGAATGCTCATCCGCTCCAGCGCGCCACCGGAAAACATATTGGCGAGCCCCAGGATGGTTCCCTGGTTCTGATTAAACAGCGCCGCCAGCTGGTTGGGGTCTATTCCGGGTACCGGTATATGAGTACCGATCCGGTAGACAATAATAGCCAGCAGAACGAAACGCAGGCGGGAGAACAGCTCTCCCATGCCGGCTTTATTGATCTGAGGCAGTTGACCATTTGCCATCTAGTCTTCTACCTTCCCACCAGCTTTTTCAATGGCTTCCCGGGCGCCGCGGCTAACCGCCAGCCCCTTGACCGTAACCGCTTTATTCAGCTCACCGGACAGGAACACCCGTGCGCGGGTCATGTTATCGCGAATCAGGTCGGCGTCTTTCAAAGCAGCCAGGTCGACCACCTCACCCTCAACCACGTTCAATTCACCCAGGCGAACTTGTCCGGTGGTCCGAGCCATACGGGAGCTGAAACCATACTTGGGCAGCCGCTTCTGCAATGGCATCTGTCCACCCTCGAAACCTGCTCTGACTGTTCCACCGGAGCGTGATTTCTGACCCTTGTGACCGCGGCCGGCTGTTTTACCGAAACCACTACCAATGCCACGACCCACGCGCTTGGTCGCTTTTTTGGAGCCAGGGGCCGGGTGCAGGCTGTTCAGTCGCATTACGTCTGACATGACTTAATCCTCTACCTTTACCAGGTAATGTACCTTGTTGACCATTCCGCGCACAGACGGTGTGTCCTCTACCTCAACGGTATGACCGATGCGGCGCAGCCCAAGACCGGCGATACAGGCCCGGTGATTTTTCAGGCGGCCGTGCGCACTTCTGATCTGTGTAACTTTGATAGTTGCTTTTGACATGACAAGCCAACCCAATAATTAGTTCAAAATTTCTTCGACGGTTTTGCCACGCTTTGCCGCCACGTCTTCCGGTGCCGCCATGTCGCGCAGGCCGTTGAATGTTGCGCGAACCACATTGACCGGGTTGGTTGACCCGTAGCACTTGGCCAGTACGTTGTGCACACCGGCGATTTCCAATACGGCTCGCATCGCACCACCGGCGATAACACCGGTACCTTCAGAAGCCGGCTGCATGTAAACCTTGGACGCGCCGTGGGATGCCTTGACAGGATACTGGATGGTGCCATTCGTCACCTCCACCTGAATCATATTCCTGCGCGCTGCCTCCATAGCCTTCTGTATGGCAACCGGAACCTCGCGTGCCTTACCGCGACCAAAACCGACCTTGCCATTGCCGTCGCCGACCACTGTCAGCGCGGTAAAGCCAAAGATACGGCCGCCCTTGACTACCTTTGCAACCCGGTTCACCTGAACCAGCTTCTCCTGCAGGTCACCGTCCTGTTGCTGCTTCTTCTGATCGTTAAAAGCCATATCTCTACCCTAGAATTCCAGTCCACTTTCTCGCGCAGCGTCTGCCAGCGCTTTAACCCGCCCGTGATACTTGTATCCACTGCGGTCAAAGGCCACCTTTTCGATACCGGCTGCACGCGCACGCTCTGCGACCAGCTTGCCCACCGCAGCGGCCGCGTCGATGTTGCCCGTAGCCCCGCCACGCAGGTCGCTATCCAGAGTCGATGCACTTGCCAGCACACGGTCGCCGGCAGGAGCAATCACCTGAGCATAGATGTGTCGCGGCGTACGATGGACGCTAAGACGATTAACACTCAGACCCCGCATGCGGACGCGTGAGCGACGAGCGCGACGCAACCTTGAATCATTCTTTACACTCATCTCAGCACCTACTTCTTCTTGGCTTCTTTACGACGCACGTACTCGTCGGCGTAGCGAATACCCTTGCCCTTGTATGGCTCCGGCGGCCTGAAGCTGCGCAGTTCGGCAGCTGCCTGACCAACGGCCTGTTTGTCGATCCCCGACAGTACTACCTCAGTCTGGCTCGGTGTATCGGCACTGACGCCCGCAGGGAGTTTGTAATCGACGGGATGCGAAAGACCCACTGTCAGGTTAACAGTGTCTCCGGACGCCTTGGCCCGATAACCTACGCCATTGAGGACCAGCTTCTTTTCCCAGCCTTCGCTAACGCCTTTGACCATATTACTAACCAGGGCTCGAGTAGTTCCGGCGATCGCTTTCTGCTTGTCACCGTCGTAGCTGAAACTCAGCACGTTCTCGTCCTGACTGATCTCAATACCCTCTACCAGGTTGAGCTCCAGCGCGCCTTTGCTGCCCTTGACGGTCAGCTCGCGACCGTCCAGCTTGATTTCGACGCCCTTGGGCAGCTCCACCGGATTTTTTGCGACTCTAGACATGTTTAAATGCTCATTAATTCTGTGCGATTAAAAAACGGTGCACAGCAACTCGCCGCCAACTCCGGCAGCGCGCGCGGCACGATCGGTCATAACACCCCGAGAAGTAGACACAATAGCGACACCCAGGCCGTTGCGAACCGACGGCAAATCGTCCTTACCTGCATAGCTGCGCAACCCGGGACGGCTCACGCGGTCAATTTCCGCTATCACCGGCTTACCTTGATAATACTTAAGCTCTATGGACAAACGCGGCTTTCCGGCATCCTCCGAAGGAGCAAACCCGGCAATATAGCCCTCGTCCTTCAGCACGCTGGCGACAGCCGCCTTGAGCTTGGAGCCAGGCATGTCAACGGTTTTCTTACCGGCCATCTGGGCGTTGCGTATACGGGTCAGCATATCTGACAACGGATCTTGCATACTCATAATCTAATTCTCTCCGTGACCAAAGGGTCGCTTACCAGCTTGCTTTAACCAGTCCGGGGACATCGCCCCGCATCGCCGCTTCACGCAGCTTGTTACGGCAAAGACCAAACTTCCGATAGACCCCGTGAGGGCGCCCTGTGACCTGGCAGCGCCTTTGCTGCCGAACCGGGCTGGCGTCTCGCGGCAGTTTCTGCAGCGCTATCTGTGCATCCCACTTCTCTTCATCAGAGACGGTGGTGTCGCTGAGAATCGCCTTCAGCGAAGCCCGCTTGGCGGCGTACTTTGCCACCATCCGGGTACGCTTGTGTTCACGCGCGATCATCGATTTCTTAGCCATGTATTGAGCCTCTTAACTTTTCAGTGGGAAGTTGAAGGCACGCAACAGGGCGCGTCCCTCATCATCCGTGCGAGCAGTTGTGGTGATGGTGATGTCCATGCCCCGCAGTGCATCTACCTGGTCGTAATCAATCTCAGGGAAGATGATCTGCTCGGTAACACCCATTGCAAAATTACCCCGGCCATCAAAGGACTTGGGGCTTATTCCGCGAAAATCCCGAATACGCGGAATGGCAATGCTGATCAACCGTTCAAGGAACTCATACATACGTTCCGAGCGCAGGGTTACCTTGCAGCCGATGGGCCAGCCATCGCGGATTTTGAAGCCGGCGATGGACCGCCGGGCCTTGGTGACAACAGGCTTCTGACCGGCGATACGCTGCATTTCAGTCACAGCCGCCTCAAGAACTTTCTTGTCCCCAACCGCTTCGCCAACACCCATATTCAATGTGATCTTGGTGATACGCGGAACTTCCATTACGTTCTTCAAACCCAACTCTTCCAGAAGCTGGGGAGCGAGTTCGCTCTTGTACTTTTCTTTCAACGTTGCCATGTCGTCTACCTATAAACTCGTTGGATGCCTAACAGCGCTGCCGCTCAGGCATCGATCGCTTCACCACTGGATTTAAAAACCCGGACTTTGCTCTCGCCATCCACCTTGAACCCGACACGATCTGCCTTGCTGGTTGC
This sequence comes from uncultured Gammaproteobacteria bacterium, assembly GCA_963840725.1. Lineage (GTDB taxonomy): Bacteria > Pseudomonadota > Gammaproteobacteria > Pseudomonadales > Halieaceae > CAVWDU01. The sequence continues at coordinate 282,355 of CAWIZY010000016.1, forward strand.
CGGGTTGAAAATCGCGATATTGGACACCTGTAACGGCGCCTCCTTCTCAACGATGCCGCCTGGCTGACCCAGCTGAGGGTTGGGCTTGGTGTGCTTTTTGACCATGTTCACACCGGAGACGATGACTTTATTGTCATCGACTACCTTGCGCACTTTGCCACGCTTGCCCTTGTCCTTACCGGCCAGAACAATTACTTCGTCGTCTTTCCTGATCTTCAACATGCTCGTTCCTCTCCCTGCAAACCGGCTCAGATAACTTCCGGGGCCAGAGAAATAATCTTCATAAACTTCTCGCCGCGCAGTTCGCGTGTCACCGGCCCAAAAATACGGGTACCAATGGGTGCATCCTGGTTGTTCAGCAAGACGGCAGCGTTGTCATCAAACTTGATCAATGAGCCGTCAGCGCGACGCACACCTTTGCGAGTACGCACTACAACGGCGGTCATGACCTGCCCCTTCTTGACCTTTCCTCTGGGAATGGCTTCCTTGACGGTGACCTTGATCAGGTCGCCGACCCGTGCGTAACGACGCTTGGAACCGCCCAGCACCTTGATACACATCACCCGACGCGCACCGCTGTTATCTGCGACTTCCAAATAAGACTGTGTCTGAATCATTTCCTACTCCACCCTGCGGCTGTAACCGCCTATACTTCGCCTTACCCGGTTCAGACCTGTGTGGCACTCTGCAGCACTTCTACAAGCTTCCAGGTCTTCGTCTTGGAAAGTGGTCGAGACTCGGCAACTGTCACCATATCGCCCACTTCGCAGCTATTGGCTTCATCGTGCGCGTGTATCTTCGACGAGCGCGTAATGTACTTGCCATAAACGGGATGCTTGACACGGCGCTCCACTACCACGGTGATCGTCTTGTCCATCTTGTTGCTGACAACCTTGCCGGTCGCAGTCCGTGTCCGTTTCTCTGCAGTTGCCATGCTCAGTTACCCGCCTTCTCGTTCAATAACGTCTTCACCCGCGCGATATCGCGCTGATTTTCCTTGAGCAGGTGTGTTTGTCCCAGCTGCCCTGTCGCCTTCTGCATACGCAACTTAAACTGCTCCTCACGCAGAGTGAGCAACTGCTTACCCAGGTCCTCAGCGGACTTCTCACGCAATTCACTTGCTTTCATCACATCACCGACCGTTTCGTAAATGTCGTAGCGACCGGTATCTTGGCCGCCGCCAGGGCAAATGCCTCTCGAGCCAGTTCCTCTGAGACCCCCTGGACCTCGTACAGAATTTTTCCGGGCTGAACCTGCGCCACCCAGTACTCGACGTTACCCTTACCCTTACCCTGGCGAACCTCAAGAGGCTTGCCGGTGATGGGCTTGTCGGGAAAGACACGAATCCAGATTTTGCCGCCACGCTTGATGTGGCGAGTCATCGCTCTACGCGCAGCCTCTATCTGCCGCGCCGTAACCCGACCGCGACCGGTGGCCTTGAGGCCATACTCGCCGAAGCTTACCTTGCTGCCCCTGTGGGCCAGACCGCGGTTGCGCCCCTTCTGTGTCTTGCGAAATTTTGTACGCTTTGGCTGAAGCATCTGCCTAACCCTTAATTAGTTGCTGTCTTCTTGGCGGCATCGGCAGACTCTTCTGCACCAATGACTTCGCCTTTGAAAATCCACACCTTCACACCCAAAATGCCGTAGGTGGTCGCGGCCTGGTAGGTCGCATAGTCGATATCCGCTCGCAGGGTATGCAAGGGCACTCGACCCTCCCGGTACCACTCGGTCCTGGCAATTTCGGCACCACCCAGACGACCCGAAACCTGCACTTTGATCCCTTCAGCGCCCTGACGCATGGCATTTTGCACCACACGCTTCATCGCCCGGCGGAACATGACCCGGCGCTCCAACTGCTGCGCAACGTTCTGCGCCACGAGCCGGGCATCGAGATCCGGCTTGCGGATCTCTTCAATGTTGATATGTACCGGCACACCCATCTTCTCCGTCAGAACCTTGCGGAGCTTGTCGACGTCCTCACCCTTCTTGCCGATCACAATTCCCGGCCTGGCGGTGTGAATGGTGATGCGTGCAGTCTGCGCCGGACGCTCGATCACAACCCGGCTCACCGAGGCGTGGTCCAGTGTTTTCTCCAGGTACTCGCGCACCGCCATATCGGTAATCAGCTGCTTGGAGTAGTTCTTGCTGTCCGCGTACCAGATAGAGGTATGCTCTTTGACAATACCTAACCGGATACCAATTGGATGTACTTTTTGACCCATGTGGTCTTCTCCTAAACCTTAGCCTTCGCCGTCGGCAACTTTCACAGTTATGTGACAGCTACGCTTCAAAATACGGTCCGCACGACCCTTTGCACGAGGGCGCAAGCGCTTCAGCGTCGTCCCCTCGTCCACAAATATAGTGGCCACCTTCAGTTCGTCGACATCGGCACCTTCGTTATTCTCCGCGTTAGCAATCGCAGAGTTGAGAACCTTCCGGACAATGTGCGCAGCCTTCTTGGGGCTGAAGTCCAACAGGCTCAGTGCCTTTTCAACGGGCAGGCCGCGAACCTGGTCGGCGACCAGACGAACCTTTTGCGCAGAAATCTGCGCGCCCTTCAGTCTTGCTGCAACTTCCATTTCCTAATCCTCGCTATAGCCAGGCGCCTTAGCGCTTGACCTTCTTGTCCACGATATGGCCGCGGAAAGTGCGGGTTGCCGCAAATTCACCCAGCTTGTGGCCCACCATGTCCTCATTGATCAGGACCGGCACATGCTGACGGCCGTTGTGCACGGCAATGGTCAGACCGACCATATCCGGCGCCACCATGGAACGGCGCGACCAGGTCTTGATCGGGCGACGATCATTACTCTCAATCGCGGCTTCGACTTTCTTCATCAGGTGAAGGTCTATGAAAGGACCCTTCTTCAGTGAACGCGGCACAATGTCTTCCTCAATTTCCTGGTAGTTAAACCGTTACTTCTTACCACGGCGACGCACAATCAAATTATCTGTGCGCTTGTTCTTGCGGGTCTTGTAACCCTTGGTCGGTGTGCCCCATGGACTAACAGGGTGGCGACCACCTGAGGTACGCCCTTCACCACCACCATGCGGGTGATCAACCGGGTTCATTGCAACGCCACGAACCGTCGGGCGCACACCGCGCCAGCGTGCGGCACCAGCTTTCCCGAGTTTGCGGAGGCTGTGCTCGGAGTTGGAAACCTCACCAAGCGTCGCGCGGCACTCAGACAAAACCTTGCGCATTTCGCCCGAGCGCAGACGCAGCGTGGCGTACTGCCCTTCGCGGGCCACCAGTTGCACGGCGGCACCAGCGGAGCGGGCCATCTGCGCACCCTTACCCGGCTTGAGCTCAATACCATGAACCACACTACCGACCGGAATGTTACGCAGCGGCAGGCAGTTGCCCAACTTGATCGGCGCTCCAGCTCCACTGTGCAGAACGTCGCCGGCCTGTACACCCTTGGGCGCTATGATGTAGCGGCGCTCGCCGTCTGCATAAAGCAAGAGGGCGATGTGAGCGGTCCTGTTCGGATCGTATTCCAGACGCTCCACTTTGGCGGCAATGCCGTCTTTGGTGCGCTTGAAATCGATAATTCGGTAGTGCTGTTTGTGCCCACCGCCAACGTGGCGAGTGGTAATACGACCGTTATTGTTACGCCCGCCATTGCGAGTCTGATTCTCCAACAAAGGCTTATGGGGCGCCCCTTTGTGCAGGTCGGCACCAACCACACGGACGACGTGTCTGCGTCCGGGTGAAGTGGGCTTGCTCTTCAAAACTGCCATTTCGGACCTACTCCTTACTCAGCCGATGCAAAGTCGATTTCCTGACCCTGCGCCAGTCGCACATATGCTTTCTTCCAGGTCGGCTTGGCACTGAAACCAAACCGGTTCCGCTTGACCTTGCCCTTCACTTTCAATGTGGAGACCTTTTCAACCTTCACCTTGAACAGTTGCTCGACCGACTTTTTGATTTCCGCCTTATTGGCATCAACCGCTACCTTGAACACGTACTGGTTGCTGGTATCCGCGGCTATAGCAGCCTTCTCGGACACATGCGGACCGACCAGTACCTGAAATACACGCTCCTGGTTCATCCCAACATCTCCTCGAACTTCTTCACTGCATCAACGGTCACCAGCACTTTCTCGTAGGCAATCAGGCTGACCGGGTCAACAGCATCGACATCCCGAACGTCGACCTTGTGCAGATTGCGGGCTGCCAGATACAGGTTCTCATCGACTTCGGTAGCCACTATCAGGGCATTATCGACTCCGTACTCACCCAGCTGCTTTACCAGCAGCTTGGTCTTGGGCTGCTCGAGGTCCAGGCTGTCCACAACAACCAGCCGCTCCTGCCTGGCCAACTCGGACATGATCGAACGCAGAGCCGCGCGGTACATCTTGCGGTTAACCTTCTGCGAGTGATCCTGCGGCTGGGCCGCAAATGTGACGCCGCCCGCACGCCAGATCGGCGACCGTATGGTCCCGGCCCGCGCCCGCCCTGTGCCTTTCTGGCGCCAGGGCTTCTTACCACCACCGGCAACTGCCGCGCGATTTTTCTGCGCCCGGGTCCCCTGACGGGCCCCCGCCATGTAAGCAGTCACCACCTGGTGAACCAGGTCCTCGTTGTACTCCTTCCCAAAGGCTACGTCGGAGACCGAAACTGTTTCCGCCGATTCATTACCCGGCTTTACAACACTTAATTCCACGCTAGCGACCCCCTGCCCTTATGCCTTGATAGTGGGACGCACAACAACGTCTCCACCCGGTGCACCAGGGACTGCGCCCTTGATCAGCAACAGGTTGCGCTCAACATCAACCCGCACCACTTCCAGCCCCTGGGTGGTTACGTTCGCAGCCCCCATGTGACCGGCCATCTTTTTGCCCTTGAACACACGTCCCGGTGTCTGGCACTGCCCGATGGAACCGGGGGCGCGGTGCGACAGCGAGTTACCGTGGGTGGCATCCTGCATGGTGAAATTCCAGCGCTTGACACCGCCCTGAAATCCCTTTCCCTTGGATTTTCCAGCGACATCGACCTTTTGCCCGACCTCAAAGCGCTCGACCGTCAGCTCAGCGCCCACCTCAGGAGCTTCGTCAGCCTCCTCGAGACGGAATTCCCACAAGCCACTACCGGCTTCGACACCCGCCTTGGCGAAGTGTCCCGCTGCTGATTTACTCACTCTCGAGGCCTTGCGGCTGCCCGCGGTGACCTGAATAGCCCGATAACCATCGGAATCGAGCTCTTTGATTTGAGTAACGCGGTTTGGAGCTACCTCCACTACGGTTACTGGAATTGAGTTGCCGTCCTCGGTAAAGACACGCGTCATACCGGACTTACGGCCGACTAAGCCAATAGTCATTTTACTAACCTCTCAGTGTACGGGGCTGAACCCTCTATGGCCGCCCCCTGTGATAGATAATGAGGCGTTACACACCCACGACTCCTGCCGTGAGCAGGTCTTGCTATAATGTTGTAGTTAACCAAGACTGATCTGAACTTCGACTCCCGCCGCCAGATCGAGCTTCATCAACGCGTCAACGGTTTTCTCCGTAGGCTCTACGATATCCAACAACCGCTTGTGCGTGCGGATCTCGTACTGGTCACGGGCATCCTTGTTTACGTGTGGCGAAACCAGCACCGTAAACTTTTCCTTCCTGGTGGGAAGCGGGATGGGGCCCTTGACCTGAGCGCCGGTGCGACGTGCAGTCTCGACGATCTCCTGGGTAGACGTATCTATCAGGCGGTGGTCAAAAGCTTTAAGACGTATTCGAATGCGCTGATTCTGCACCTGGTTGAACTCCAATCAATAAAAAACCAGGAACCCGCTCTGGGGTCCCCCGAAAAAAGGAACGCGAATTCTAGTGCCGAGCCTATCGGGTGTCAACCCGGATCAGAAAATAAATCAGAGGGCGGAGATTGTTCATATCGGGTGACCGGGACACTGGCAAGGCCGGAAAGCCCGGAGCCTGCCGGTGCCGGGTCGACCAGACCTCAGTCAGCGCATTTAACGCACAGGGTGGCCTCGGGTATGGCCTCCAGCCGGCCCTCACTGATGGGCTCGTCACAGGCAGCACAGACGCCATAGCTGCCGTCGTCAATTCGGGCCAGTGCCGCTTGCAGGTCCGAGATTGACTGTGCGGTCTCATTGCCTATGGCATCGACCACCTCGTCGTTCTCTCGCTCCTGCGCCTGCTCTGCGGAGTCACCGGAGTGGCTCTGGGTCACATCACGCTTGATGGAGGCCAGTCGCTTCTGCAGCGCAGCGAGCCGCTGCTCCAGCTGCACCTTCAATTCATTGCTTGTCATGGCAGCACCTGTCCGCTCACGCAGCCTGCATCAGCATGCGATAGAGCTCGTCCTTGAGGTGCACGCGGCGCACTTTCGCCTCTTCCTCGGTGTGAGTAGAAACCGGGGTCACCTCATTTTCCATTTTTTCGATCTCGCTGGTCAGCTCGTGGTAAGCATCGAACAAACGGCGAAAGTGATGATCACTGACTTTAAGCTCGTGAATACGATCCTTGAGCTCGGGGAATTCGTGAATCAGGTCATGGTGCTCGACAGACATAATATCTCCTGCTGGTTATTTCGAATCATACTGAAAAGGTGGTAGCGAAAGCATGTCATTGGCCAAATGCCACCGCCAAGAATAACTGGCTGGAAATCCTACACCATGATCTGGGTCAGTTATAGCGTCGCCCGCAAAAAACTCGCCCCCCAGCGCCGGCACACTGCACCCTGAATCAGGCACAAGAATGGGTTTGCGCAGCTTGACGGCGGACCCGGCTGTGTTGATGATGCGAACAATCACCCTTTGATTATTGCACCACTGCAACAGGGATTGAACTGGCAATGCTGGAATCTGATAAAACACACTCCGTCCTGATGGGTTACCTGCTCTGGATATTCGGCTTTATCGGCGCACACCGATTTTACTATGGCAAGCAAACCACCGGGGTAATCTGGTTTTTCACACTCGGACTACTGCTGGTGGGCTGGATCATCGATTTGCTATTGATTCCGGCCATGTCCCGGGAGGCGGACGAACGCTTTGCTTTCGGCGAGACAGATTACAACCTGACCTGGATTCTTCTCACCTTTCTCGGCGTGTTCGGGGTACACCGGTTTTACATGGGCAAACTGTTCAGCGGTCTCCTGTACCTCTGTACGCTCGGGCTTTTTGGCATCGGCATTCTCTACGATTTCCTCACTCTGAACGAACAGATCTCACGCGATAATCGACGATAATACCGACAAGACTTCAAATTCACCTGGAAAATCGGGCAAAAAAAAGGGCAGATTCATCATCTGCCCTCCTTGGTGTGCACCACTCGTCGACGAGCGGCTACGACATACTTACTCGATAATCTTGGCTACCACGCCCGCACCCACTGTGCGGCCACCCTCGCGAATCGCAAAACGCAGACCGTCTTCCATCGCAATCGGTGCTATCAAAGTCGCAACCATCTGGATATTGTCACCCGGCATCACCATCTCGACACCTTCCGGCAACTCAACCGCACCCGTTACGTCCGTGGTCCGGAAGTAAAACTGCGGCCGATAACCCTTAAAGAACGGCGTGTGACGCCCGCCCTCTTCCTTCGACAGAATGTACACCTCTGCCTCAAACTTGGTGTGCGGGTTAACTGAACCCGGCTTGGCCAGTACCTGGCCACGCTCAACGTCCTCACGCTTGGTGCCACGCAACAGAACGCCGACGTTCTCACCCGCCCGACCTTCGTCCAGCAGCTTGCGGAACATCTCAACACCCGTACACGTGGTCTTCTGAGTATCGCGAATACCGATAATCTCGATTTCCTCGCCCACCTTCACAATGCCACGCTCAACCCGGCCCGTGACAACCGTGCCACGACCAGAGATAGAGAAAACGTCCTCAACCGGCATCAGGAACGGCTGGTCAATCGCTCGCTCAGGCAGCGGAATGTAGGAGTCCAGGGTCTCAACCAGGGTTTTCACCGCGGTGGTGCCCAGCCCGTTCTCATCTTCGCCATTGAGCGCCATCAGCGCAGAACCACAAATGATCGGTGTGTCGTCACCCGGAAACTCGTACTGGTCCAGCAGCTCACGCAGCTCCATCTCAACCAGTTCCTTCATCTCCTCGTATTCCTCAGAGTCCGCACCGCCACAGTCTTCTGCCAGCAGGTCCGCCTTGTTCAGGAAGACAACAATGTAGGGCACGCCCACCTGACGAGACAGCAGAATGTGCTCGCGGGTCTGCGGCATCGGGCCGTCAGTTGCGCCACACACCAAAATAGCGCCGTCCATCTGCGCAGCACCGGTGATCATGTTCTTCACATAGTCCGCGTGGCCCGGGCAGTCAACGTGGGCGTAGTGACGCTCCGGCGAATCGTACTCAACGTGAGAGGTCGCAATCGTAATACCACGCTCCTTCTCTTCCGGCGCATTGTCGATGCCGTCAAAGGCTACCGCTGAACCGCTGCCCCAGGTCTCCGCACAGACTCGCGTCAGCGCCGCCGTCAGCGTCGTCTTACCGTGGTCAACGTGTCCGATAGTGCCCACATTCACATGGGGCTTGTTACGTTCAAATGTTTCCTTTGCCACTTTACTTCACCTCTGCTCAATAGGTCCCCGGGCCACGGCCCGGCAAACGGTTACTTGGTCTGGTTCTTGGCGATGATCTCTTCGGCCACGTTTTTCGGCGCTTCCATATACTTGGCAAACTCCATCGTGTAGGTCGCGCGACCCTGGGTAGCGGACCGCAGGTCTGTCGCATAGCCGAACATTTCAGCCAGCGGCACCTCTGCATCAATGACCTTGCCGCTGGCGTTTTCACTCATGCCACCGATCAAGCCACGACGACGATTAAGGTCACCGACCACATCGCCCATGTTCTCCTCTGGCGTTACCACTTCGACCTTCATGATCGGCTCCAGCAGCACGGCACCGCCCTCCTGGGAGAGCTTCTTGGTGGCCATAGACGCCGCCACCTTGAACGCCATCTCGTTGGAGTCCACGTCGTGGAAAGAACCGTCATATAACGATGCCTTCAAGCCCAGCAGCGGGTAACCGGCGAGCACGCCATTTTTCATCTGCTCTTCGATGCCTTTTTGCACAGCGGGGATGTATTCCTTGGGCACAGTACCGCCGACGATTTCGTTGACGAACTCCAGACCCTCTGCGTTGGCATCTTCGGCGGGCTCAAACCGGACCCAAACGTGGCCATACTGGCCGCGACCACCGGACTGACGCACGAACTTGCCTTCGATCTCGGACTTGTTACGAATCGCTTCACGGTAGGCGACCTGCGGCTTACCGATATTGGCTTCCACGCTAAACTCACGGCGCATGCGATCAACCAGGATATCGAGGTGCAGTTCGCCCATACCCGAAATAATGGTCTGCCCCGTCTCCTCATCGGTCTTGACTCTGAATGAAGGGTCTTCCTGGGCCAGTTTGCCCAATGCAATACCCATTTTTTCCTGGTCCGGCTTGGACTTGGGCTCAACCGCGACGGAAATAACCGGTTCCGGGAACTCCATGCGCTCCAGCACAATCGGCTTATCGATGTCGCACAGGGTATCTCCTGTGGTGACGTCCTTAAGTCCGACTGCCGCGGCGATATCACCTGCCAGCACTTCTTTTATCTCTTCCCGGCTGTTGGCGTGCATTTGCACCATTCGGCCAACCCGCTCCTTTTTTTCCTTTACGGAATTGTAGATACCGGTACCGCTCTCCAACTTGCCGGAGTAGACCCGGAAAAACGTCAGTGTTCCCACAAACGGGTCGGTAGCGATCTTGAATGCCAACGCGGCGAACGGTGCGGTATCGTCCGCTTCCCGTGTGTCGGGTGTATTGTCAGCGTCCAGCAAGGTGCCTTCTATCGCCTTCACTTCAGTCGGCGACGGCATGTACTCAATGACCGCGTCCAACATGGCCTGAACACCCTTGTTCTTGAAGGCAGATCCGCCCAGAACCGGAATGATCTCATTGGCCAGCGTGCGCGCACGAATACCCGCCTTGATCTCCTCTTCAGTGAGCTCAACACCCTCGAGATACTTGTCCATGTACTCTTCGTTGGCCTCGGCCGCCGACTCGATAAGGAATTCGCGCATTTCGGCCACTTCATCGACCATATCCGCTGGCACATCCGCGTACTCAAAGGTCATACCCTGGTCGGCTTCACTCCAGAGGATGGCTTTGTTTTTCACCAGGTCAACCACGCCCTTGAAGTCCTCTTCAGCACCGATGGTCATCTGCAGCGGCACCGCGTTGGCCCCCAGGCGATCTTTAAGCTGGGCAATAACGTTCCGGAAATTCGCGCCGGCACGGTCCATCTTGTTGACGAAAACCATGCGTGGTACTTCGTACTTGTTGGCCTGACGCCAGACAGTCTCTGTTTGCGGCTGCACGCCGGAAGACCCGCACAGGACTACAATAGCGCCATCGAGCACACGCAAAGAACGCTCCACCTCAATCGTAAAATCGACGTGTCCCGGGGTGTCGATAATGTTGATTCGATGGTCATCGAACTGCGCATCCATGCCCTTCCAGAAGCAGGTGGTCGCGGCCGAGGTGATCGTAATGCCTCGCTCCTGCTCCTGTTCCATCCAGTCCATGGTGGCGGCGCCGTCATGAACCTCGCCGATCTTGTGCGACAGGCCGGTGTAGAAAAGCACACGTTCCGTGGTCGTGGTTTTACCCGCGTCCACGTGTGCGCAAATGCCGATGTTTCGATAACGACTGATAGGAGTCTTACGTGCCACGATTAAATCCCCAATAGCAGGTTGCTGGGCAACAGATTAAAAACGGTAGTGAGAGAAAGCCTTGTTTGCTTCCGCCATGCGGTGCACATCCTCGCGCTTCTTCACGGCATTACCCTTGCCCTGAGATGCGTCGATGATCTCGCCCGCGAGACGCTGGCGCATGGACTTCTCGCCGCGGTTGCGGGCGTACTCCACCAACCAACGCATTGACAATGCGATACGACGAGCGGGACGAACCTCTACAGGTACCTGGTAGGTAGCGCCACCGACGCGACGTGACTTGACCTCGACCATGGGCGCAATGTTCTCCAGCGCCTCATCAAAGGCCTCCAGAGGATCCTTGTTCAGGCGCTCCTTGACGATATCCATAGCACCGTAAACAATCGTTTCAGCGACAGACTTCTTGCCGCTGACCATGACGTGGTTCATAAACTTTGCCAGCGTAACATTGCCGTATTTGGGATCTGGCAACACTTCGCGTTTGGCGACAACTCTTCTTCTTGGCATGATTTTGCCCTTCTGTCTCTTCAGGTGATCCGAACACCAACCTGCCACAAATGCGGGGGAGGCAGGGTTTCGGCCTTACTTTCTACATACCGGCTTGCACCGGCTGATTTCGCTTACTTCGGACGCTTGGCACCGTACTTGGAGCGGCCATTCTTGCGATCTGCCACTCCTGAGGTATCCAGACTGCCGCGCACGGTGTGATAACGCACACCCGGCAAATCCTTGACCCGGCCACCCCGAATCAACACCACACTGTGCTCCTGCAAATTGTGGCCTTCACCGCCGATGTACGAGGAAACCTCATACCCGTTGGTCAGACGCACACGGCAGACTTTACGCAGCGCGGAGTTCGGCTTCTTGGGTGTCGTGGTATAGACGCGAGTACACACACCGCGGCGCTGCGGACAGCTTTGCAGGGCGGGCACGTCGCTCTTTTCGACCTTGCGCTTCCTCGGCTTACGAACCAATTGGTTGATCGTTGCCATTCAGTTAGAACTCCAAAAAATTTCTATTGATTGACTGACGCATACGCCAGTACCCGTTTCAGGTTGGTGATTGTGGCCAGACTTCAAGTTACTGGATACAGGTAACCACCCCCGGAAAGAGGAGGCGGCATTCTATAGATGGAGTACAGGGGAGTCAACCCATGCGAAGCAGTTGACTCCCCCTGGTTGGAGGGGACTTAGCTCGCAGCCGGCTTGCTGACCAATCGCGCATCGTAAACCCGCGGGCTGTCGCAGCTGGTGACCCCCTTGAAGACCTTCATATTTGCCTCCCAGGCACCGCCGTTAGTCATCAACTCAAACGACTCGCCCAGTCCCGCGTAGTTTTCAAAGGCGACGACTTCATAGTAATCGAAGTCCACAGCGCCGAACCCCAGAGCGGGGTAAAACAGCCACGAAGACCCCTTCCCGCCGCGCTTGCGCATGCCGGCAGACACCTTCACATGGGCAGCGACGGCTGCATCCATGTTACTACCCTCTGCCACCTCACAGCTTGAAAACAGCACCACGCCATTGTCCGGTGGCCCGTCCGGTGCATGGACGGTCTCGGAGACCATCAACATATGGCCGGCTGAGCAGTCCATGATCGCTTCGTAGCCCTTGAGCATTTCTGCCGCCGGGCCACTCATGCGACTATCCATTGCGGCGCCCATACTGGCGCCATCGGCCCAGGAGCCCAGCCAACCGACGTCAAACCCGCCCTCCCCTGATCGTAGCTGCGGCGTCAGCATCCAGGCCGAGTAGGCGGTCTTGTTCTCAGCCATCATCGCCTTGAACTTGACATTAATCTTGGCCAGGTCGCCCATATCCTTGCCATCCCGCAGGTTGCAGGCGTACATCTCTACCGGGGTCGCTCTGTCTGCGGCAGCCGATGCTGCGGCAGCCGGTGCTGCGGCAGCCGGTGCTGCGGCAGCCGGCTCCTGAGCCAGAGTGCCCCCACTGAACCCAACGACCGATACCACCAGTCCTGTCAGCATGCTTTGTGTCTTATTCATAGTTGCCTTCCTTGATCTGAGCTGTTGATAGTAGGCCGCCCCCTGCATTACAGGTGACGACGCGCTCTATCAGACTAGTTCATAACCCGGACTGTGCACATTCCAGACAAAAAAAGGGCGGGGGTTTTATCAACCTCCGCCCTTGATAGCTTTTTTTGACTGGACTTTCTTGACTAACCTTTTTTGACTAGACTTTCTTGACTAGACTTTCTTGACTAGACTTTCTTCAATAGACCTCTTTATCAATAGCCCTTTATCGATGGCCCTTTATCAGATAGGCATTTATCAATAGGCATTTATCAATAGCCCAGACAGTTGAGGCAGCACCGCTGCTACCTCAGCTTACAGTCAGTCGTCCGCGCGCAGGGCCTCGGTCAGCGCCGCTTCGATCTCCTGAGCCGACACCGCCATCTCGGTAGCACCATCGCGAGTGCGCTTGCGCTCCTCGTGGTAGGCAAGTCCGGTACCGGCGGGAATCAGGCGACCTACCACCACGTTTTCCTTCAGTCCTCGCAGGTAATCGCGCTTGCCAGTCACTGCCGCTTCGGTCAGCACCCGGGTCGTCTCCTGGAAAGAGGCGGCGGATATGAAACTCTCCGTCGCCAATGAGGCCTTGGTAATACCCAGCAGCTCTCGCTCACCTGAGGCCGGAACCAGGTTCTCGGCCAGCAGACGCTCATTTTCCTCCAGCAAGGTGGTGAACTCCACCTGCTCGCCCTTGATCAGGGTGGAGTCTCCCGATGTGGATATCACGACCTTGCGCAACATCTGGCGAACAATCACCTCGATATGCTTGTCGTTGATCTTCACGCCCTGGAGGCGGTAGACCTCCTGGATTTCATTGACAATATACTTGGCCAGTTCCTCGATGCCCTTGAGGCGCAGAATATCGTGAGGACTCGGAGGCCCCTCAGACACCACTTCACCCTTCTCGACGAATTCTCCCTCAAACACGGACATGTTCCGCCACTTGGGGATCAGCGCCTCGTAATGATCCGAGCCGTCGTCCAGCGGCTTGCCGTCCGTCGGGGTAATCACCAAACGCCGCTTACCCTTGGTTTCCTTACCAAAACTCACGGTGCCGGAAATCTCGGCCAGGATGGCCGGTTCCTTGGGCTTGCGGGCTTCAAAGAGGTCGGCAACACGTGGCAGACCACCGGTAATATCCCGGGTCTTGGAGCCTTCCTGGGGGATACGGGCGATGACATCGCCGGCTTCTACCCCAGCGCCATTTTCCAGGCTCACCATAGCGTGGGCCGGCAGGAAATAGTGTGCGGGCACATTGGTACCCGCAAGACACAATTCCTTGCCCTCATCATCCACCAGACTCACTGCCGGGCGGATATCCTTGCCCGCCGCCGGCCGCTCACCCGCATCCATCACCGAGATACTCGACAGGCCCGTCAGTTCATCCGTTTGCCGATTAATGGTGATGTCCTCTTCCATCCCGCTGAACTTCACGGTACCTGCTACTTCAGTAATGATCGGGTGTGTGTGAGGATCCCAGGTCGCCACGATATCGCCGGCGGTCACATTGGTATCGTCCTTGACCCTGATCACTGCACCGTAGGGCAGCTTGTAGCGCTCGCGCTCGCGACCGCGCACGTCCAACAGCGAAAGCTCGCCCGAACGTGAGACAGCGACCAGGACAGCCGTCGGTCTGCGCTCTACAGACTTCAGATTATGCAGGCGAACGGTACCGTCGTTCATCACCTGGATATTGTCCTGTGCAGTCGCCCGCGATGCTGCGCCACCAATGTGGAACGTACGCATGGTCAGCTGCGTGCCCGGCTCACCAATTGACTGGGCAGCGACCACACCAATGGCCTCGCCCATGTTGACCCGGTGGCCGCGAGCAAGGTCGCGTCCGTAACAGGCCGAGCAGATGCCGTGGCGAGTTTCACAGGTAATAGGAGAACGCACTTCGATTTCATCGATACCCATTTCCTCGAGACGCTTGATCCACAGCTCGTCGAGCATGGTGCCCGCGGTAATGGCGATCTCGTCTTCGGATGCCGGGTCGCAATACATCGCGGGCCACGATTCGGCCCAGCACCCGATCACCCAGGGATTCAATAATATCCCCACCGTCGATAACCGGGGTCATCAGCAGACCCTGGTCGGTGCCGCAGTCTTCTTCGGTAACGACCAGATCCTGGGCAACGTCCACCAGACGACGGGTCAGGTAACCCGAGTTAGCCGTCTTCAAGGCTGTATCCGCCAGACCCTTACGAGCACCGTGAGTTGAGATAAAGTACTGCAGTACGTTCAGACCCTCGCGGAAGTTCGCGGTAATAGGCGTCTCAATAATCGAGCCGTCCGGCTTGGCCATCAGACCCCGCATACCAGCGAGCTGACGAATCTGGGCGGGCGAACCACGGGCACCGGAATCGGCATAGATATACACCGAGTTAAAAGATGCCTGTTCTTCTTCCTCGCCGTCGCGATTAATGACGGTCTCTTTGGACAGCCCTTCCATCATCGACTTGGACACCAGGTCATTGGCCCGGGACCAGATATCGATCACCTTGTTGTACTTCTCACCCTGAGTCACCAGACCCGCGGCGTACTGGTTTTCGATTTCCTTGACTTCTGCCTCCGCATGATCGATCAACTTGGCTTTTTCGACCGGAATTTCAAAGTCGTTGACCCCGATAGATGCCCCTGAACGAGTGGAATACTCGTAGCCCATGTACATGAGCTGGTCAGCGAAAATGACCGTGGCCTTGAGACCCACCACGCGATAACACTGGTTGATAATTCGCGAAATCGCTTTCTTGGCCATGGGCTGGTTAACCATATCGTAGCCAATACCCTCGGGCACAATCTCCCACAGCAGAGCCCGGCCCACTGTCGTTTCGGCGATGAAAGTCCGCTGGCTTGCGCTCCCCATCATCCGTATTGACCACTTCAGTAAATCCGTACCTTCACACGCGCCTGCAGGTGGGCATGTCCGCCGACGTAGGCCCGGTGCACTTCAGATACATTGGCGAATACCGCCCCTTCGCCCATTGCATTGACCCGCTCCCGGGTCATGTAGTACAGACCCAGAACAACGTCCTGTGATGGCACAATGATCGGCTCACCGTTGGCAGGCGAAAGAATATTGTTGGTGGACATCATCAAGGCGCGAGCCTCGAGCTGCGCTTCGATAGTCAGCGGCACGTGCACCGCCATCTGATCGCCGTCGAAGTCGGCGTTATAGGCGGCACAAACCAGCGGGTGCAGCTGGATGGCCTTGCCCTCGATCAATACCGGTTCAAAAGCCTGGATACCCAGCCGGTGCAGTGTCGGCGCCCGATTGAGCAATACCGGGTGTTCACGAATAACTTCAGCCAGGATGTCCCAGACCTCAGGCGGCTCTCTCTCGACCATTTTCTTGGCCGCTTTGATCGTGGTCGCCAGACCCCGCGCTTCGAGCTTGCCAAAAATAAACGGCTTGAACAATTCCAGCGCCATCTTCTTGGGCAGACCACACTGATGCAGCCGCAGCGTAGGCCCTACCACGATCACGGATCGTCCGGAGTAGTCCACCCGCTTACCGAGCAGGTTCTGCCGGAAGCGACCTTGCTTGCCCTTGATCATGTCGGCCAGCGACTTCAACGGACGCTTGTTCGATCCGGTAATGGCGCGACCGCGTCGACCGTTGTCCAGCAGCGCATCCACCGATTCCTGCAGCATGCGCTTCTCGTTGCGCACAATGATGTCGGGTGCGTTAAGATCCAGCAGCCGCTTCAGGCGGTTGTTACGATTGATAACCCGGCGATACAGGTCGTTGAGGTCAGAGGTCGCAAAACGACCGCCATCCAGCGGCACCAGGGGTCGCAGATCCGGCGGGAGTACCGGCAGTAGCGTTGAGCACCATCCACTCCGGCTTGTTGCCGGAATTGGCAAACGCCTCCATCAATTTGAGGCGTTTGGACAGCTTCTTGATCTTTGTCTCACTGTTGGTTGCCGGAATTTCTTCGCGCAGAGTTGCGATTTCCTGCCCCAGATCCAGCTGCTTCATCAGGTCCTGAACAGCCTCGGCACCCATTTTGGCTGAGAATTCATCACCGAATTCTTCCATCGCCTCATAGTACTGTTCGTCCGACAGCAATTGGCCCTGCTCCAGCGTGGTCATGCCGGGATCGGTCACCACATAGGATTCGAAGTACAGTACCCGCTCAATGTCGCGCAGCGTCATGTCCAGCAGCAGACCGATACGTGACGGCAGTGACTTCAGGAACCAGATGTGCGCCACCGGGCTTGCCAGCTCAATATGACCCATACGCTCACGGCGTACCTTGGCCAACGCCACTTCAACACCGCACTTCTCGCAGATCACACCGCGGTGCTTGAGCCGCTTGTACTTGCCACACAGGCACTCGTAGTCCTTCACCGGGCCAAATATCTTGGCACAGAACAAACCGTCACGTTCCGGCTTGAAGGTACGGTAGTTAATGGTTTCCGGCTTTTTCACTTCACCGAATGACCAGGAGCGAATCATTTCGGGCGATGCCAGACCGATGCGTATCGCATCAAATTCTTCAGTTTGTCCCTGGGACTTGAGCAGATTCAATAAGTCTTTCAAGGCCTTTCCTCCACGAGGTTATTCATTTCGTGGCGCGCGCCGCCGGGCAGCGCGCCCGCATAGAGTCCTGACTATTCGGTCAGTCGCTTTCCAGCTCGATATCGATTCCGAGAGAGCGGATTTCCTTGACCAGTACATTGAAGGACTCGGGCATACCCGGTTCCATTCGATGATCGCCGTCCACGATGTTCTTGTACATCTTGGTACGGCCCGCGACATCGTCCGATTTGACGGTCAACATTTCCTGCAGGGTATAAGCGGCGCCGTAGGCTTCCAGCGCCCAGACCTCCATCTCCCCGAAACGCTGACCACCAAACTGGGCCTTGCCGCCCAGCGGCTGCTGGGTAACCAGGCTGTAGGACCCTGTAGATCGGGCATGCATCTTGTCATCCACCAGGTGGTTGAGTTTGAGCATGTACATGTAGCCTACCGTCACCGGCCGATCGAAGGCCTGACCAGTACGGCCATCGTACAGTGTGAACTGCCCACTTTCGGGCATACCCGCCAACTTCAACAAGTCCTTGATCGACTCTTCAGCAGCGCCGTCAAACACCGGCGTTGCCATCGGGACTCCACCGGAGAGATTACCGGCTAACTCCATGATGTCGCTATCGCTCAGTGAGGCGAGGTCTTCGCTGCGACCTGCACCGTTGTTGTAGATCGACTCGAGGAACTTGCGCACCTCTGCCACCTTCTTCTGTTCGCGGATCATGGCATCGATCTTTTCACCGAGCCCCTTGGCGGCCATGCCAAGGTGGGTCTCGAGGATCTGGCCCACGTTCATTCGAGACGGCACGCCCAGCGGATTCAATACAATATCCACCGGCTCACCGTTTTCGTCATAGGGCATATCCTCAACCGGCATGATCACCGATATAACGCCCTTGTTACCGTGACGTCCGGCCATCTTGTCACCGGGCTGAATACGGCGCTTGATAGCGAGGTAGACCTTGACGATCTTCAGCACGCCCGGAGCAAGATCGTCACCGCTTTGCAACTTCCGCTTCTTGTCTTCAAAGCGTTCTTCAAGCAGTTTGTTCTGCTCTTCGAGCTGACGCTGTGCCGACGCCAGGGAGTCGTTGACACCCGAATCTGACAACTTGATCTTGAACCACTGATCGCGATCCAATTCTGCCAGGATCTCATCAGTCAGGACGGAACCCTTGGACAGACCTCCGCCGCTGACAACCTTCTGTTCCCTCAACAGATTAGCGAGACGGGCGAAGGTCGCATCCTCGAAAATCCGGTATTCCTCTTTCAGGTCCTTGCGGTAGTCATCAAGCTGATCCTTTTCGATCTGCAGCGCCCGGGTGTCCTTCTCCAGACCATCGCGGGTGAAGACCTGTACGTCAATGACCGTACCCTTGGTGCTGGAGGGCACGCGCAGAGAGGTATCTTTAACGTCGGAGGCCTTCTCGCCGAAAATGGCACGCAGCAGCTTTTCTTCCGGGGTGAGCTGGGTCTCGCCTTTGGGCGTTACCTTACCGACCAGAATATCACCAGCATCGACCTCTGCGCCGATATAGACGATACCGGATTCATCCAGCTTGCCCAGAGCGCTTTCGCCCACATTGGGAATGTCAGCAGGAAATCTCCTCGGGTCCCAGCTTGGTGTCGCGGGCAATACAGGTCAGTTCCTGGATGTGAATCGTCGTAAAACGATCCTCTTTAACGACCCTTTCGGAGACCAGGATAGAGTCCTCGAAGTTGTAGCCGTTCCAGGGCATAAAGGCGATACGCATGTTTTGACCCAGAGCCAACTCGCCCAGATCGATAGACGGTCCGTCCGCCAGAATATCGCCGCGCGCAACCGCGTCACCCTCGGTCACGATGGGCCGCTGGTTGATGCAGGTGTTCTGGTTCGAGCGGGTGTACTTGGTCAGGTTATAGATATCAACCGGCGCCTCATCAACACCTACATCGCTATCATTGACCCGGACCACAATGCGGCTGGCGTCCACCGAATCGATAACACCAGGACGCTTGGCAACGACACAAACACCGGAGTCTCCCGCAACATAGCGCTCGATACCGGTTCCCACCAGAGGCTTGTCGCTGACCAGGGTCGGCACTGCCTGACGCTGCATGTTGGAACCCATCAGTGCGCGGTTCGCGTCATCATGCTCCAGGAACGGGATCAATGCTGCGGCCACCGAGACCACCTGCTTGGGTGAAACATCCATGTAGTCGACGCGATCGGGCGGCGTTACCGTGAATTCATTCATGGTTCGCACGGCGATAAGCTCTTCGACGAACCGGTTATTCTTGTCCAGCTCAGCAGAGGCCTGTGCAATGACGTGCTCGGCTTCATTGATCGCCGACAGGTAGTCGATTTCGTCCGTTACCTCACCATCTACAACGTTGCGGTAAGGGCTCTCCAGGAAACCATACTCATTGGTCCGAGCATAAGTTGCCAGCGAGTTAATCAGACCGATGTTCGGTCCTTCAGGCGTTTCAATGGGACAGACTCGACCATAATGGGTCGGGTGCACGTCGCGCACCTCAAAGCCGGCGCGCTCGCGCGTCAGGCCACCCGGCCCCAGCGCGGAAACACGACGCTTGTGGGTGACTTCTGACAGCGGGTTGTTCTGATCCATAAACTGGGACAACTGGCTGGAGCCGAAGAACTCTTTAACCGCTGCAGACACCGGCTTGGCATTGATCAAATCCTGAGGCATCAGGCCTTCGCTCTCAGCCATGGACAAACGCTCTTTAACCGCGCGCTCAACCCGCACCAGACCAACGCGGAACTGGTTCTCGGCCATTTCGCCGACGGAGCGTACACGGCGGTTACCCAGGTGATCGATATCATCGACCATGCCTTTACCGTTACGAATGTCAACCAGGGTCTTCAGCACATCGACGATGTCTTCCTTGTCGAGTACGCCGCGCCCTAGCGACTTCCTCGCGGCCCAGGCGGCGGTTGAACTTCATCCGGCCGACACGCAGACAGGTCATAGCGGTCTGCGGAGAAGAACAGGTTCTGGAACAGGTTCTCGGCTGATTCCTTGGTCGGCGGCTCACCCGGACGCATCATGCGGTAGATCTCGACCAGCGCTTCCAGCTCATTGCGGGTGGAGTCCTGGCGCAGGGTGTCGGAAATAAACGGTCCGCAATCCAGCTCATTGGTGTAGATCGTTTCAATAGCCTTAACGCCGGCCTCGTTCAGCTTGGCCAGCACCTCTTCGGTGATCTCGGTGTTACACTCAACCAGCACCTCGCCGGTCTTCTTGTCGACGATATTCTTGGCCAGAAGCACGGCCATACAGGTAATCCGCTGGGAATTTCCAGCTTGCTGACCTTGCGCCTCTTCAAGCTCGACGAATATGCTTGGCAGTGATCCGGCGCCCTGCTTCAACAATGACTTTCTTGCCGACTTTGATATCAAACGCCGCCACGTCACCACGCAGGCGCTCGGGGATCAAGCGTCATGGTGTAACTTGTCATCTTTGCCCACGGTGAAGGTGTTCGCCTCGTAAAACATATCGAGGATTTCTTCGGCCTCGATAACCCAGCGCCCGCAGCAGAATAGTCGCTGGCAGCTTGCGGCGACGGTCGATACGTACGAAAACCATGTCCTTGGGATCGAACTCAAAGTCCAGCCAGGAGCCACGGTAGGGAATGACCCGGGCAGAGTAAAGCAGCTTGCCGGATGAGTGGGTCTTGCCCTTGTCATGATCAAAGAACACGCCGGGTGAGCGGTGCAACTGGGAGACGATAACCCGCTCGGTACCATTGATAACAAAGGTACCGTTTTCGGTCATCAGGGGAATTTCCCCCATGTAGACTTCCTGCTCCTTGATGTCCTTGATGGTCTTGTTGGAGGATTCCTTGTCGTAAATGATCAAGCGAACCTTGACCCGCAGCGAGCAGGAGTAGGTCACGCCGCGCAGCTGACACTCATTGACATCAAACACCGGCGTGCCGAGGTGTAATCAACATACTCCAGAGCGGCATTGCCGCTGTAGCTGACAATAGGAAATACCGATTTGAAGGCCGCATGCAGGCCGTAGTCGCCGCGCTGGTCCAGCGGGAATACCCTGCTGGGTGAATTTCCGATAGGAATCCAGCTGGATCGCAAGCAGGTAAGGAACATCCATCACCTTCGGCAGTATGCCGAAATCCTTGCGAATGCGTTTTTTCTCAGTGTACGAGTATGCCATCAGTACTCCCCAGCGTGATTAGCATTGTCAACCTGCCCCAGCGGGCGGTCAAGTCAGCCCGCTATGGACTATCAACCAGGCTCACCGTGCGCCAGGTCGCACCAGACCCTGAAAATCTGTATCTTTCAAGCGGGAAAAGGCCGGCGGGCATACTGCCCACCAGCCTTGTCCATGTCCGGCCTGAACACCGGACAAGCACTGAGCTTACTTAAGCTCAGCGGTGCCGCCAGCTTCTTCCAGCTGCTTCTTGATGTCTTCGGCTTCTTCCTTGGAAGCGCCTTCCTTGATGGGGGAAGGCGCGCCGTCAACCAGACCCTTGGCTTCTTTCAGGCCCAGACCGGTGACTGCGCGAACAACCTTGATCACGTTGACTTTCTTCTCGCCAGCGGCGGTCAGAATAACGTCGAACTCGGTCTGCTCTTCAGCAGCAGCAGCGGCTTCGCCGCCAGCGGCTGCAGGTGCAGCAGCGACAGCTGCGGCAGCAGTAACACCAAACTTCTCTTCCATTGCTTCGATGAGCTCAACGATGTCCATCACGCTCATTTCGGCAATTGCATTCAAAATATCGTCTTTAGACAGAGCCATGACTCCATATCTCCTATTTAGCTGATTAAATTACCACTAACAGGGGCTTACGCCGCTGCTTCTTTCTGATCGCGAACTGCTGCGAGTGTGCGAACCAGTTTTCCAGGTACTTCGTTCATTGTCTGAACCAGCTTGGTCGCCGGCGCTTTCATAACACTCATCAACATCGAGAGTGCCTGATCGCGCGTAGGCAACTTAGCCAGAACATCCAATTGTTCTGCACCCAGCATCTGGCCGCTTACCGCCAATGCTTTCACTTCAAAGTCTTCGTTTTCTTTAGCGAAGTCCTTGAACAGTCGAGCTGCTGCGCCCGGATCTTCCATAGAAAATCCGAACAGGGAGGGGCCGGCCAACGAGTCATTCACGCACTCATAGTCGGTTCCTTCCAATGCGCGCTTGGCCAATGTGTTCCGCACTACGCGGATCGTCACACTGAACTTTCACGCGCATCTTTGCGCAGGGCTGTCATCCCGTCCACCGTTACGCCACGTGCATCGGCGATAACAAGGGACAGAGCACTGGTGGCAGTCTCGTTAACTTCAGCAACGATCGCTTTTTTGTCTTCGAGTCCAATTGCCACTGGTATTACTCCTGGATTGCTAAGTTGAGTACCCGCAAACCTATCCGCGGTACTGCTTGGCGTGGTGAACAATTCCACCATCTGCGTAGGCTTGAGCTAGCCCCAGCGGGGTTCGCTCGCGATTAAGATCCTGCCGACAAACGGCAGCGACAGTGCACCTACGGTCTTTGATGGCCTTCAGTTCTCAGCTAGAGTGGACTTTCAGCCCAGCCTTCTCCAAAGACCTCAAAGTGGATCGGCTAAGGGCGGGTAGCCCAAAAACCGATCTACTACCTCCCATCCCTGGCAGGTCTTGAGGAGATCGCCCCTTGTGGGGGCGACCCGATCAAACTTCTATCGACCCCTGGTCGATAATCACACCCGGCCCCATGGTCGTGGACAGTGTGATCTTCTTCAAATAGACACCCTTGGAAGCGGCGGGCTTGGCTTTATCAGGTCTGCCAGCACGGCTTCGAGATTGCCACGAATAGCCGCCGGCTCGAAGCCGATCTTGCCGATGCCGCCATGGACAATACCGTTCTTGTCGGTACGGTAGCGAATCTGTCCAGCCTTGGCGTTATTCACTGCTGTTTCGACATCCGGTGTGACGGTGCCGGTCTTGGGGTTGGGCATCAATCCGCGAGGGCCCAGCAACTGGCCGAGCTGACCAACCACACGCATCGCGTCCGGCGAAGCGATGACCACATCAAAGTCCATCATGCCGCCCTTGATCTGCTCGGCAAGATCTTCCATACCCGACCAGGTCCGCGCCTGCGGCCTTGGCTTTTTCAGCGGCTTCACCCTGGGTGAAAACCGCAACCCGTACGTCACTGCCGGTACCGTGGGGCAGCGTGGTCGCGCCGCGCACACCCTGGTCAGATTTACGTGCATCCACGCCCAGGTTGACGGCTACTTCAACGGTCTCATTGAACTTGACTGTGGAGAACTCCTTCAGCATGGCTCACTGCCTCATCGAAAGGATAAGCCTTGCCTGGCTCGACCTTTTCCTTGAAAGCCCGAACTCGCTTGGATAAACTTGGCCATTACACCACCCCCTCAACATCGATGCCCGCAGACCGGGCGCTACCCGCAATGGTGCGTACTGCCGCATCCATATCAGCCGCCGTCAGATCAGGCCACTTCTGGGTGGCCACCTCTTCCAATTGAGCGCGATTAACCTTGCCAACTTTGTGCGTGTTGGGTGTACCAGAGCCCTTCTGGATATTTGCCGCTTTCTGCAAAAGCACCGATGCGGGCGGTGTTTTCTGAATAAACGTAAAGGAGCGGTCGCCATAAACCGTGATAACCACGGGAATCGGCAACCCGGGCTCCATGCCCTGGGTTTCAGCGTTAAACGCCTTGCAGAATTCCATGATGTTCACACCGTGCTGACCCAGCGCCGGGCCCACGGGGGACTCGGGTTCGCCTGACCTGCAGGTACCTGAAGCTTGATATACGCTTCTACTTTCTTTGCCATGTCTGTTCTCCTGGGTTCAAACGCCGTTGTATACGCTCAGTCTGGGCTGATGGATACCTGGGCTCCCCTGTAGTTGTGTAGTCGCCTCGCCCAGGAGCCAGAGCCCGGCCGCGACTGATAACGCAAAGGGGCTCTGACCCCCGAGGACCTGGTCAGGCCTTTTCGACCTGCCCAAACTCCAATTCCACCGGAGTGGAACGACCAAAAATCAATACCGCCACATTGAGGCGGCTTTTTTCGTAATTGACTTCTTCAACGACGCCGTTGAAGTCGTTGAAGGGGCCATCGATGACCCGCACCATTTCGCCGGGCTCAAATAGCGTCTTCGGACGCGGCGCCTCAACGCCCTCTTCCACCCGCTGCAGTATGGAGTCCGCCTCTGCTTTCGTAATCGGCGCCGGCGCATCGGCCTTGCCCCCGATAAACCCCATCACTCGTGGCGTTTCCTTGACCAGGTGCCAGGTATCGTCGTCAAGCTCCATCTGCACCAGCACATAGCCGGGGAAAAACTTGCGCTCGCTGCGGCGCTTCTGACCGGCACGCATCTCGACCACTTCTTCGGTAGGAACCAGCACTTCACCGAAGCGGTCCCCCATCCCGTGCAGTTCTATACGCTCTTTCAGCGCTGCCGCAACTTTCTTCTCATAGCCTGAATAGGCGTGAACGACATACCAGCGCATTGACATTGGTTAAGCCTTAACTCCGATTATCCAATCGCCAGCGACACCAGCCAGCCCAGCAGGGAATCCAAACCCCAGAGGAACAGCGCCACCAACACCACGAACACCACAACGATCAGCGTGGTTTGCACGGTCTCCTGCCGAGTAGGCCAGACAACCTTGCGAATTTCGGTCCGAGATCCCTTGATCAGGGTCCAAAGCGCCTCGCCCTTGGCGGTCTGCAGAGCGACGAAACCGGCCACCCCCGCAAGAGCCAGGATACCCAGAACCCGATACAGCAGAGACTGATCGGCATAATAACTGTTGCCCACAACGGCCACTGCCACGAGGACACCGACAATCAGCCACTTTATTGTGTCAAACCGGCTGGTGGTTGTTTCCACACTCATCAATTCTTTCCTTTGCACGGCGGCGCTACCGAGTGCCCTGACAATGATGCCGACGGCTGACCCTCTGGCGCCGCCAGAGTACCTTCACCCACTTCACATCCCGCCATAAAATGGCAGGCCAGGAGGGAATCGAACCCCCAACCTGCGGTTTTGGAGACCGCTGCTCTGCCAATTGAGCTACTGGCCTAAAACTTTACCCTAGACGACAAACGGAGACAGGCTCAGAACCCGTCCCCGGAAACGCGACCGCAAGCAGTCAGCTCTTGCCGTACTTACTCGATAATCTTGGCTACCACGCCCGCACCCACTGTGCGGCCACCCTCGCGAATCGCAAAACGCAGACCGTCTTCCATCGCAATCGGTGCTATCAACGTCGCAACCATCTGCATATTGTCACCCGGCATCACCATCTCAACACCTTCCGGCAACTCAACCGCACCCGTTACGTCCGTCGTCCGGAAGTAAAACTGCGGCCGATAACCCTTAAAGAACGGCGTGTGACGCCCGCCCTCTTCCTTCGACAGAATGTACACCTCTGCCTCAAACTTGGTGTGCGGGTTAACTGAACCCGGCTTGGCCAGTACCTGGCCACGCTCAACGTCTTCACGCTTGGTGCCACGCAACAGAACGCCGACGTTCTCACCCGCCCGACCTTCGTCCAGCAGCTTGCGGAACATCTCAACACCCGTACACGTGGTCTTCTGGGTGTCGCGATACCGATAATCTCGATCTCCTCGCCCACCTTCACAATGCCACGCTCAACCCGACCCGTCACAACCGTGCCACGACCAGAGATAGAGAATACGTCCTCAACCGGCATCAGGAACGGCTGGTCAATCGCTCGCTCAGGCTGCGGAATGTAGGAGTCCAGGGTCTCAACCAGGGTCTTCACCGCGGTCGTGCCCAGCCCGTTCTCATCTTCGCCATTCAGCGCCATCAGCGCAGAACCACAGATGATCGGCGTGTCGTCACCCGGGAACTCGTACTGGTCCAGCAGCTCACGCAGCTCCATCTCAACCAGTTCCTTCATCTCCTCGTATTCCTCAGAGTCCGCACCGCCACAGTCTTCTGCCAGCAGGTCCGCCTTGTTCAGGAACACAACAATGTAGGGCACGCCCACCTGACGAGACAGCAGAATGTGCTCGCGGGTCTGCGGCATCGGGCCGTCAGTTGCGCCACACACCAGAATAGCGCCGTCCATCTGCGCAGCACCGGTGATCATGTTCTTCACATAGTCCGCGTGGCCCGGGCAGTCAACGTGGGCGTAGTGACGCTCCGGCGAATCGTACTCAACGTGAGAGGTCGCAATCGTAATACCACGCTCCTTCTCTTCCGGCGCATTGTCGATGCCGTCAAAGGCTACCGCTGAACCGCTGCCCCAGGTCTCCGCACAGACTCGCGTCAGCGCCGCCGTCAGCGTCGTCTTACCGTGGTCAACGTGTCCGATAGTGCCCACATTCACATGGGGCTTGTTACGTTCAAATGTTTCCTTTGCCATTACGACAGTCTCCTAGAGCACCGGCCTCAGCCTAATCTGAATCGTTGTCCAATCAATCTTTTCAATCTTTCGAGTATTACAACTACCATCGAGCCGAACTATCTAACCGAACTATCGTAACCAACCCATCTAACCGAACTACTACAACAGCTGTGACCACTACTGATGGCCTGGTTGAAAATGGAGCTCATAACCGGATTTGAACCGGTGACCTCTTCCTTACCAAGGAAGTGCTCTACCGACTGAGCTATATGAGCGCTACCCTTCCAACCCTGGAGCGGGTAGCGGGAATCGAACCCGCATCATCAGCTTGGAAGGCTGAGGTTCTACCATTAAACTATACCCGCTACTTACCTGAACCACGGTACAACTTGATCCACCAACCTGATCCATTAACCTAAGCCGCTGACCAGCGCACCGCACCGATTGTGCTGCATTTGTTCCGTCGGCCGCGCGCGTCTCGCTGCGAAACCTTTGTATTCCCACCCTCAGCAGGGTGCCTGCGCTCTTCACTGCTTGCTTCAGCCTGGTGGAGGGGGGTGGATTCGAACCACCGAAGCTTTCGCGTCAGATTTACAGTCTGATCCCTTTGGCCACTCGGGAACCCCTCCGAAAGGCGGCATATTGTCCAGATGGTCAGAGTCTTTGTCAACCGCTTGTTGTAATAATCTTGGCGAGCCTCGCAGGGCCCGGGATTACAGGTTTGAACCGGAACAATTAGTCACTGATAGCTTCTAAACTCCGCCCAATGGTACTATTCTCCTGTTTGCTCTTTCACCGGCTACACCCCGCCTGAGTTGAGATGAATTACCCTGAAATACCGGGCTACACCATACAGCGCCGCCTCGGAAGTGGGGGTATGGCGTCTGTTTATCTGGCCATTCAAGACACCTTCGGCCGCCAGGTGGCACTCAAGGTCATGGCCCAGCACCTGGCGCCTGACCCCAGCTTCGGCGCCCGCTTCCTCCGCGAGGCCCGCATTGTAGCTCAGATGTCGCACCGCAACTTCGTGCCGGTTTTCGATGTGGGTCAGCATGGCGACCTTCATTACATGTCCATGGAATACCTGCCCAATGGTGATCTGCGAACGCTGATGCAGCAGGGCCTGCCCCTGACCGACGCCCTGCAGATCATCAGCGACGTCGCCAGCGGACTGCACTACGCTGCCAGCAAGAATTTCGTGCACCGCGACATCAAACCCGAAAATATCCTGTTTCGTGAGGACAATAGCCCGGTAATCACCGACTTTGGTATTGCCCGCGACACGCAATCGGTCACCCAGATGACCGTAGTAGGCACTGTTATGGGCACGCCGCATTACATGAGCCCCGAACAGGCCCGGGCAGAAGAGATCGATGGTCGGTCCGATCTGTACAATCTGGGTATCATTCTCTACGAATTGCTCAGCGGCGAGGTTCCCTATGACGCACCCTCCGCTCTGGCAACGTCAATCAAACACATCAATGATCCCATCCCCTTGCTGCCACCTCACCTGGCCTGTTTCCAGCCATTTATAGACCGCGCACTGGCTAAAAACCCGGACGAGCGTTTTCAAACCGGGGAAGAGATGATCGCGGCCATCGACGCACTGGAGTCAGTTGAGCAAACTCTGATAGAACAGACCCGGGTCAAATGCAGAACCGAGCGGGAAGAGTCAATCGGAACCTTGCTGGAGGCACCGGCAACCCGGGTCATGTCCAGCAGTGACCGCGATGGCCAGGATGGGCAGGTGACCACACCGGTGCCCCGTCGCAGACGCAGGCAGACCTCGGAAACGATGCGCGCCGACCCAAGCGATGCCCAGGGCCGCGAAACTACGCTGGTGAAAAAACCCTCAAAGACCCCGTCGTTACTATTGCTTTTTTTGGCAGTGGCGGCGGGCGGTGGCGCCTACTACTGGCACACTTACCTGCGCGACCCCGGAGCTGAATCTCCCGCAGCCACGGTCACTCAACCGCGGCCAGCCAGGCCCGTCGAACCCGCCGTGACGCCTGCCACATCGACAGCCACACCGCCAACCGAAGCGGTTGCGGCCCAGCGGGAAGACACCATCGAGTTGCTGTTGCAGGGCGCGGAAACGGACATCGAAGCCTACCGCCTGAGTTCGCCCGCGGGGAACAACGCGGTAGAAAAATACCGGCGTATTATTGCCCTCTCACCGGACAGCAGCGCCGCAGCAGCGGGACTGGAAAAAGTTGCTACCCGGTATGCGCACATGGCGCAAACAGCAATCAGTGATAACCGGCTAGAGGAAGCAGAGCGTTATCTGGCTCAAGCTGAGCAACTCGGCCCGGACAACCCCACGGTACTGCAGTCCCTGTCCGCACTGGAAGCCGCACTGGAGGCCACACCGACACCCGACGACCTGACAGACACAAACGCGACGCCGGCCAATCCGCCTGGCATGGAACCGTTGCCCGAGTTGCCCGTCGAGGACTTACTGCTTATGGCGACTGAACTGGGCGGGCCCGACGCCATCGACAGCGGCAACTTCCGCAAACTCGGCCAGATATATCAAGCTGTTCTGGAGGCAGACCCGGAGAACGACGCAGCCTTGGCAGGGCTCGAAAACAGCAGTCGCTACGCCGGCGAATTTGTCGATAACTCGCTGCTCGTGGGGCAGTTGGATCTGGCAGCAGCACAGATAGGCTACCTGCAGGAGATCGATCCGGACAATGCGCGCATCGCGCCATTGCAGGCTTCACTCGACGAACTGCAACAGGCCGAAACCGCGAAACTGCACAACGAAGCGCAGGACGAATTGCTGCGGGCGATAGTTAGCGAGGAAGGGGACGCCGACGAACTGCTGGCAACGGCAGACAGGACGCTCAACGAGCCGTACCCCATCGGCGGCACAGCGGCCGACTTCCGTCTGCTGGGTGACGCCTTGAAGCCTACCCATTACCGGATCGAATCTGCCCGCAGGCAGGCGCCAGATGACCCCCGCATCCCCGAGCTTAGTGATCATTTGAGCCGACGCTATACCGACCTGGCACGCGAGCTGATTGAGCTGGGCGACCTGCAGAGTGCACGCTCACTGCTGGATGAGGCAACGAGCTTCAATGCGTCCTCGCCCGGACAGGAGGCTCTCAGGGCACTACTGGACTCCATGGAAAGCGGCACCGTGCTCCCCGCAGAGAAAACTATTATTGAGCAGATCTACTGATCCGGGTTCAATGCCGGCTAGTGAACAGCCACCGCCGGTGGTGGCTCAATAGACCCGCCGTCCGGGAACAGGTAGTCCAATCGTCGGCATTCTGCAGCCAGACTATCCGCCCCGTCCAGCGTCAGGCTGAGAAACTGGATAAACTGGTCCTGAGTAACACCACCCCCGCTTAGCAATACGCCCGCCACAACCAATTGCGGGGCGCCATCGTCTACAATGTCGAGGAAAACTTTCAGGGTTGGATAGTCCATGTTGATCCGCCCCAAATCAGCAGAGAGCGCCAACACGGCCATGGGGCGCACCTCCAGCTCCGTGGTCAGCAGCAAGCCGTAGCTGTCCAGAAACAGCCGGCTATCGACCACGCCGTCGAGGTCCTGCAATTGATTGATATGCAGTCCATCGCAATGACCGCAGAGGTTATACTCCGTTGCGGCTGCGTCCATCCAGGCTTGCAAGATGGCCTTGGTTGGGTCCCGGGGGGCGTTCATGGGTGATCACCGTTGGCGTGAGTGCGAGCGCCGCAGTTTAAGGGAGAATACCACTCTGCCCAAGCCGCCCCGACGTAAATAACCGGAAAGGGCAGAGCGCGACGCATTAATGAGCGCCAGGCTGTCGCAACGCTGGTCCGCTCTCCGGGATGCCGCGTCTTTGAACTATTTGTGAGCAATGGCCTTGTCGGTAAACAGATAATCCTTCAGCTCGCTGGAGAAGGTGGCGTCCTTGCGTCGAATCCACTCGAGCACCATGGCGGCGTGCTCTTTTTCCTCATCGCGGTTGTGCTCCAGAATGCGCTTGAGGTCCTGGTCCTTGCAGGCATCGACGCGTTGGTTGTACCAGTCAACGGCTTCCAGTTCCTCCATCAGCGAGACGATAGCGCGATGCATATCCCGCGTCTCATCTGACAGTTCGGCAACCGGTTCGTGATATCCCTCATTGGACATGGGGTACTCCTATGATTAGTGGACTGGATGAATAGTATTTTCGATGCCAGTTTAGCACAGCACCCCGGGCACTTCGTCGCGGCGACAAAGCGCGCTGCAGGGCCTGTGTCATATTACTTTTAGTTCT
This sequence comes from uncultured Gammaproteobacteria bacterium, assembly GCA_963840725.1. Classification (GTDB taxonomy): domain Bacteria; phylum Pseudomonadota; class Gammaproteobacteria; order Pseudomonadales; family Halieaceae; genus CAVWDU01. The sequence goes on from CAWIZY010000016.1 coordinate 313,226, forward strand.
TAGATCAACCCCACTGATAACCCGTGACAGTAATCACTGAGCGCAGCGCCCGGCCTTCAGGGGCAAAACTCCTGTTTCAAACCGCCTTTTCGAGGAAAAACCCGCAAAAATCGCGCAATTTCTGCACCAATTCCAGTCGGAGGTGTTCGCTGTCGCCCCATGATTGGAGTACACTTTCCGCACAATAGCCGGACGATCTGCGGGTTCGGCCCGGCACCGGCCAGGGTGCACCACAATTGGCGGCATCGGCGCAGGATCGCGGCCTGCGCCTCATCAAATGACTCGCCAGGCGAGCAGGAACAGTAATGCGCATCACCCGGGTACATGCACTGGCCTTTATCTTTGCTATCAGCCTGCCCCTCAGCCCTGCCGTCACCACCCTGGCCTCTGAAGTTGAGGAGATCACCGAAAGCCCCGGCGCAAAATCGCCAAGCGCTCCAGACACCGCCGATGCGGCGCTGCCACCGGCCTCCAAGCCACTGGTGTTACTGGGGACTACGGTGCACCCGGGCACATCGACCCGGCTATCCTGGTCACCGAGCCAGTCCTTCGAGGGGATCTACAGTGCCACCCCGGTGCTGGTGGTGAATGGCACCAAGATCGGACCCACCTTGTGCCTGTCTGCCGCTGTCCATGGCGATGAGCTCAATGGCGTAGAAACCGTGCGCCGGATAATGTACAACCTGGACCCGGCGACGCTGCGCGGCGCGGTGATCGGCGTGCCCATCGTCAATCTTCAGGGCTTCAAGCGCAGCTCGCGGTATCTCAGCGACCGTCGCGACCTGAATCGTTATTTCCCGGGCGCTCCAAACGGCAGCCTGGCATCGCGGGTAGCCCATTCATTTTTCAATGAAATCATTGTCAACTGCAGCGCACTGGTCGATCTGCATACGGGTTCGTTCTATCGCACCAACCTGCCCCAGTTGCGCGGCGACCTCACCCAGCCCCGGGTGGTAGAGCTCTCGCGTGGCTTCAGCTCCACAGTTGTCCTGCACAGCCAGGCAGCCAACGGCACGCTGCGAGGGGCCGCCATGGAAGCCGGCATACCGGCGGTGACTATCGAGGCCGGCGCGCCCATCGTGTTGAACCAGGACAGCGTCACCCAGAGTGTCAACGCCGTCGAGGGCCTGCTGCACTACCTGGACATGATCGACGGCTACAGCCCCTGGGGTCAGCCGGAATCTGTTTACCACAACTCCACCTGGCAGCGGTCTCCGGCAGGCGGCATGGTATTCAGCCAGGTTGAGCTGGGACAGCAGGTCAGCGAAGGTGAGCTTCTGGCCACCGTCACCAACCCCATCACCAATATGGAAACTGAAATTCGCTCCAATACCAGCGGTCGAATTCTTGGCATGGCCCTGAACCAGGTAGTCCAGGCCGGCTTCGCCACGCACCACATTGGCATAGAAGATACGCGACAGACAGAGGTCGGCGCACTGCTAGCAGCGCCAACAAACGCTGCGCAAAGACAGTCTGACTCCCAGCAAGAGGCAGAAGAACGCTCACCGCTGGAAGACTAGGGCAGCTCTGAACAATGGCAATCGCGGTCAAGTTCCAGGCCTTGTGGTGCAGTCTCCCATTCAGCTTGGCTGGTGATATGCACGAGCATGGTCGCAGCGATGCTCGCTTGGCGGCCGGTCATTTGGTGCCACAAAACGGTTTCTTGTATCATGAGGCCCAACACCCCGTTTACAGGGCCTCACCTTGGCGTTCGCGACAGCCATTCCCGCCACACGAGTACTTGCACTGCGCCTCCATGCAGAGCATTTGCAGTCGATGGGGGCGCCGGTAGACCAACTACTGCGGAAGGCTGGCATCCCTGAGGATAACCTCAACATACCGGACGCTGTCGTACCGCTGAAAAACGCCTATCAGTTCCTGGAGTCTGCCTGTCATTCACTGCACAGCGAACATCCGGGCCTGAACGTCGGACTGGCAAGTTCACCGGGCGACTTTGGCAGTTACGGTCAGGCACTGGAAGCGGCCCCAACGGTGGCCAAATACCTGGAGGCCGGTATTGCGCTTTACAGCACGCTCACTAGCGGTGAGCGACTCTGGCTGTCTGAGCACGGCGCCGCCGTCAGGATCAACATCGCCTCGCCCTGGGGCACCGGGCTGGGCATGCACCAGTCTCACCTGTGCACTATCGCAGTTACGCTGGAATTCTGTAACAAGACGCCGGGGGCAAGCTGGTCGCCCTGCGAGATCGGGCTGGCCTACCAGAGCCGAGAAAAACTGCCGGATGTCAGTCTGTTTGACGGCGCACGGGTGATTACTGGACTGCCATACAGCTACGTGGCGATTCCGCGATCCGCACTCGGCTTAAGGCTCCCCAACCCGGGCGCACCCGAAAATGGTCAGGACCGGGAGTTAAAGCCACTGCCCGACACCTTCCTCGACCTGCTGAGCATGCACATGGATGCGCTGGTCAACGACAGTGGGAACCTGCACATTCAAGTAGTGGCCGATTCACTGGGTATGACCAAGCGCACATTACAGCGAGTGATGGCCCACGAGGGGTTAAACTACTCCCGGCTGTTGGGTGATATACGCATGCGCCGTGCCATGGAATGGCTTGATCATTCCGACAAGCCCGTCACCGACATCGCTCTGGCGCTGGGCTACACCGATGCCTCCAATTTTGCCCGCGCTTTCCGCAGGCATACCGGCCTGTCTCCGCGAGCATTTCGCGATGCCGCTCCACAGAGATGTGCGTAACAGACCGCACCGGCAATAGTCAGAACAGGTTGGGGAGGGGGTAGCAAAAATTTCTCTACGAGAATGCCACCCTCAAGGTGGCATTGAAGGTGGTATTCAAGGTGGCGTCGAAGCTGAAATTGGAGCTGGCGAGAGGAATCGAATCACCCCGACCGGCTGATTACTGTAGGTCATAGTGCCAACCAACGAAGCTGAACTGGATGGAGGGAAGGTACTCCCGAGCTGAGCCATTTACGGTTTATGGAGCCGGAATCTCTGGCAGATCGATAACCTTGGGGGCGTACAGTAAGTTGTTTTGGGTTATTTCCTCATCAGACAAGGAATTGCACACGGCAATAAATCCGTCGTACCCAGCGGTCTTTTTAGCTGCGTAGCAGAATGTATCCCCGGGGGGGGGATTGCAGGCGTGTATCTGCTCCCTGGTACTCCATTGACCATAGATATTGTCAGAGAAGCTTTGATATACATAGGGGTCACCCATTAAGAAGTTGCCACTAATAATCAATTGCCATGCAGCTGCATCATCACTCCAGTGTACTGAGAACTCAGTAGACGCATTCTCTACCGCGATATATGCATTATAGGGGTCAACCCCCTTCTCCCAAGTAAGGTCACTGGTGAGGTATTCAAGATTTTCGCTCGGGGTATTCAGTTCATTAATGGGTATTCGGAGCAGTATTGCGGGCATGAAGTGCCCCAGGAGACCGTCGACCGTGCTAAAAAGGTAACCGTATCCCTCGTGATTTACTACAGCCGCCCCCGGCCAGCCGGACTCTTCGCCCGATACACGGACATACCGGATATTCCAGTTAACTGGGTGCTCCTCAGGGTTGGATACTATCGCCAAGTCGGTATTTATTGGTTTAAAGTTAAACACACCCACCCTGTTCCCCGGTTCCAACTCAAGCAAGAAGACATAAAGCTTGCCGTCATGGTAGAGAGGACCCTTAGGCCAGTACCACGTATCGGGATCGTCGGTCTCAAAAAAGTCGGTAGCGCCCCCAGATGGCTGCCAGATATGCGTGTACTCAATATCGAACTCGCCGTCTATACAGCTACCTATAGCGACAGAGTTTCGCAGAAAGTATGAGTTGATTCGCTCCATGGAATCAGCTTTCGGAACGAAAGTATCGCCGAAAGCCCAAAACGTACGACCTGCATCAAGCTCGACTGAGTAAGCCGCATCAGCGCCTAGAAATTGGTCTGTAAAGGGGAAGTCCGGCTTGCAGGGAGCCGGAGTGGTCTCCGGAGGGGGGTCAACCGCGCCAGGTCTATCAAAATGCGATCTACCTCCACAACCGCCAAGCATTATGGTAGTTGCCATACAGAGAAACGCGACTGTTCCATACTTCCATGTTATGGCCATATTCACTCTTTTTACGAACACAGAGCCGTGCTGCGCTGTGCATCGACTCCACGATTGATGCGCCAAGCATAATTAACCACAATTTTAATATGCCTTTATGCTGCTATGCACGGCAATGATGTGCATCAAGCTTCCCACCATTTTCTACCTCGACCAAAACCAAAACGCTCGCTACTGCAGAGATCACTGAAGCAACGATTAGCAGAATTATCAGGAGATCAGGATGAACAACAGCGGCAAGCTCCCAATAAATATCAGGCAGGTGGCTGAGGATCTAGGGCAACTCTGAACAATGGCAATGCGCTCAGGCTTTCAGGCAGATTCGCAATCAAGGCGCCGCTTTGAAGGCAGGCTGGTTGCCTGTCGAAAAGTGGCAACGTCGAGTGCGGGTTTGCCTGAAAGCCCGGCAGGGCGGGCTCTGAAGCGTCCAGAGCAAGGGGGCGGCCATCCGTTTGCGCCGCTTGCCAAGGGTTACGGCCATTACCTGCGCGACGCGCCTTGCTCTGAACGCTTCAGGGCTCCGCTGAGCGCGATTGCCATTATTCAGAGGTGCCCTAGCGCTGGTTTTGCTTGCGCTGTTGGAAAGGCCACGACATTTGCCTGCTCTGGCGGCTCAATTGATCGTGGTACCGGAATGTGTTTATCGAGAGACGAGTGAGTTCTCCACTCATGAAAGCGCCTTGCGTGGGACTCCAAAACATAGTCTCCAGTGCCATGGTTCAAGGCGCATGAATACCGTTGGAAAACCGGGCCTACATCACCCGGGCATAACGGCTGCAGGTCGTCGCGATCAGTTCCCCGTTCTCCACGGGCCCTGACTGCTCCTAAGCTGCCCTGCGTTGTTATGCCGGCTGAGGGGTTTCCGAAGGAGTCTTAGTCAGCCCCTGCGGTACCCCTCTCCCCGACCTGCTTCATCTGTTCGCCACAGCATATTTCCGAATGCGGCATTTCCGCAGGGCAGGGGCACGGTTTTTCATAAACGAGCTGTGCTCCGCACTTCTCACACACGTAACGATCACCGACGTCTCTGGGCATGTCACCCTCCTCTCTTAACTGACTTTTCAGTCTTCGAACCTTGGTGTGTCTGGCTCTCACATTATTCTATCAGTAACGAACTAAGAACGGGACGCATGGCGAATCAATCACCACTCGCCGGCCCCGCCAGACGATCCGGGCCTGTAACATTCCGGAGCTGGCTGTCGTGCGCTGTTGATAACAGGAGTAGCGAACATACTGCACCGAGCAGGGCCAAACTCATGTCTGACTGCGTATCCCACACATAACCCTGCGTCCCGAGGAACGCTTCAGCGCCTTCGCCGCTGGCCAGCGCCACCCACCATTCAATGAGTTCGTAAAAAGCGCTGAAGGCAAGGCAGATACACACCACGATGAAATTGCGCCAGGCGTCACCATTTACAACGCTCTTGCGTATGAGTATCTCCCTCGCCAGGAGCGCTGGCACGAATCCCTGGAAGAAGTGGCCCACTTTGTCGTAGTTGTTTCTTTCCCAGCCGAACAGGCCATCAAAAAACGGCACCTCTGCGTAGGTGTAATGCCCCCCGACCATAAGCACAATACAGTGCAGCAAAATAAAGAAATACAGGATAGGCGTGAGCCTGAACGCCTGGTAGGTCGCTGCCAACATCACCCCGCCGATCATGGCCGGGGCGACCTCGAGCAGCCAGGTGACCGGGTCTTTGGGGTTGATACCCGACCAGACCAGAACCACTGCGAACACTGTTATCCAGAGATTTTTGATCGTTCACTACTCACGAAAGGCAATGCCCCCTGCCCATCACCACGATCCGGCCATTGCAGTGAACAACCAGTTTGCCGCTTGCCCCTCGCCAGAATCAACCCTTTCGACGCATGTCTGCTACAGGGTTATTCACTTGCGATCTTCAAACGGGCACCGCGACACCCGAACCGCCCGTATTGATCATCCCTCTGTTGTTCTATAAGGCTCATATCCATAGTACCTGGGCTCAGAGTCGATGCGGACGTGCAACCAGGCCACGCCGCCACCGGCTGTGCTGATCCAGATCGGCTTGTGACCAAGCTCCGAGTGTACCCGCGTACTGAGAACGCGCCAAATAGAATCGACCTGCGACTCTGGCGCGTTGCGGACAAATGCGGCGAGGTGGCCATATGCCGTGTTGGAGGTGCGCGGCGATGGCGCGATAAGAGTTGCATCCCCGCGCAGATTCGCGAATGTGATGATTCCGTCATTGGTATCGTCATCAGTGAAATATCGCGCGTAGGTAGTAGTATCCGTTTCTCGGACGCAGAACCCGGGGGAATTGATCAGGACAAACTCGAACGGACGTTCGACGGTGGATTTGCTGATGGCCGGCGTCTCCCAGCGGTAGCCGGCGAATGATGACGACGCAAGCACTGTGGTGAAACAACTGCGGAAACCCTCATTACTTTGCCACAAGTCGAGAACAGTTGAATACGTGAGGGCCACGTCATCGACCGTGATACGATATCGGGTAATCTGCTTCGGCTCGATGTCTTGGACTACAACGTCAAACATGTCTTACTACATACCGATTCAATAATTGGCGGGCTCAACGGATCATTCTGTCTCATTTACTGTGCTGCCCGCAGTCAGTTGAGCGTCTACCCACGCGACCAGCTAATCGTGCAGTCTCTCAGGCGCAGGCAAACCATCACCAGCAAGACATGATTTTACAATGCGTCCGGTGGTATGTCGCCTATTCGCTCAGCTATCGTGATCTGTAAGAGCTGATACAGGAGCGCGGTTATGCTGTAGGTCACAGCACCATTCAGCGCTGGGTTGTGCATTATGCACCTCGCATCGAGAAGGCCTTTCGCAAAAACAAGAACCGGGTCGGCCTTCGCTGGAGGCTTGACGAGACCTACGTTAAAATCAGAGGCGAGTGGAAATATCTCTATCGAGCCGTCGACAGGCAAGGCAACACCATCGATTTCCTGCTGACAGCCGGGCGTGACAAGAAGGCCGCTTTACGCTTTCTCAACAAAGCTATCGGTTCCAACGGCAAACCCAGTTTGATCAATATCGACAAAAGTGGTGCCAATACAGCCGGAATCAAGCGGTACAATATTGACGAAAACAAACGCATCAAGATTCGCTAATGTAAACATCTGAACAATATTGTTGAACAGGATCACCGGTTTATCAAACGATGGATCCGACCGATGCTGGGCTTTAAATCGTTCCCGTCTGCGCAAGCCACTCTGGCTGGGATTGAACTGTGGCCCATACTGAAGAAAGGCCAGGGCAAGAGCTCATTGCCTGCTTGGGAGCAATTTTACGTACTTGCCGCCACAGGATAGCTGTGCCTGGGGAATACTGTTCGTTAAACTTTCCGAGGATTTGCGACAGAACCGGGTTACCTATTGCGCGACCGGGATACCATTTACGGGTAAAGGGTTCGTCGACGGATCAAGAGCCTGGGCATTGACGAGATCATCAGCGCAACCAGATCACCGTGGCAGAACCCCTATGTCGAACGCGTGATCGGATCCATCCGCCGAGAATGCCTGGATCATGTAACAGTGCTCACCGAACGGCACTCGCGACGAATTCTTCGTGACTATGTGGATTACTATCACTCGTGCCGGGCGCACTTGTCTCAGTGTAAGGATCCACTTGATTCTCGGCGCGCAGAGTCAGTAGAGGCCGGAAATATCAGAGGCCGGAAATATCGTCGCGCTGCCTCGAGTTGGTGGACTCCACCATCGATACACACGAATCGATACACACGAATCGATACACACGAATTGCTGCATCGGTCACTCGCGTTGCTGAGGCAATTCGAGCCAACGTTCGAGATTTCAGAAGGGACAACCCACCTGGGTCCACTCTTTTCGAAATCATGCCGCCAGCGCCTGTTTCTCGAACAGGCTTGACGCAAACTCCCAATTAATCATGTTGCCCAGGAATGCGTCGATATAGGCTGCTCGCTCATTCTTGTAGTCCAGGTAATAGGCGTGCTCCCAAACGTCCAGCGTTAACAGCGGCTGCATCCCCGTCACGATTGGTGTGACTGCATCGGTGGTCGAAATCACTCTCAGTGACGACGTTTTATCGTCGTATACCAGCCACGCCCAACCGGAGCCGAATTCGCTGGCGGCCTTTTCCTTAAATTTCTTCTTGAAGTCATCAAGCGAGTCAAAGTCTCGTTCAATCGCCTGCAGGAGCTCACCTTCAGGACCGTCTTGGGACTGTGGAGACAGACTGTTCCAATAAAAATTATGGTTCCACACTTGCGCGGCAGGATTGAAAATTGACGCATCCTTCGATGTGAAAGACTTCCTGATCAGATCTTCCAAAGTAAGTTCGCGCAGTGTTTCGCTTTTCAGAGCATTTTCAAGCTTTTTCACATAGCCAGTATGGTGCTTGTCGTAGTGATAATGCACAGTCTCTGCGCTGATATGCGGTTCGAGTGCGTCTTTCTCGAATGGTAGTTCTGGTAACGTGTAATACATAATCGCTTCCTCCCTGCATGTGAGTAGTCACCAACTTCTATCGAGTCGGTCTTACGTTAACTCATGCAAGCACCATACCAGTGGCGGACGAATTCAGGCCGAAGTGTCTGCCGACCTCTTGCATCTTATATATAGACCGCAGGATATACACAGCAGGAAGCAGACCAGGCTTGGTGGTTATGAGGATTCCTGCGCTTTTGTAATTCTTTCAATTGATTGTATTAACGACATAAACCATCACGCGCATCGAGTGCTTGGGAGCGAAGAACGCTGACAGTTCGGTCATGGTACACATCTTGCGTTGGCCAGTGTAGGAACCCAAATCAGTAGAACAGACAGGAGAGACCGATGCCAAATCGCGGAGAATTGATCGGCCAGAGCAAGATAATCGAAAAGCTAAATCAAATTCTTGAACACGAGCTGGCGGGTGTCGTGCGCTACACGCATTATTCGTTCATGGTTTTCGGGTATAACCGGATACCGGTCGTAAGCTGGTTCAGGAGTGCCGCGACCGAAACCCTGGACCATGCCACCCAGGCGGGGGAGATGATTACTATGCTGGGCGGGCATCCATCCCTGGGTATTGGCGGGCTATTGGAGACTAAGCAGCACGATATCGGTGAGATTCTCAATGAATCCATGGATTTTGAAGTACAGGGCGTGGACTTTTATCGGGAATTACTTGCACTGGCAGAAGCTGCCGGCTCGATCACGCTGGAAGAATACGCCCGACGACTCATCGCTGAAGAGAGCATGCATATAAGCGATATCGATAAAATGTTGCGCCGTCCGGGTGATATCGCCCAGGCAATAAAAAGCGAAGCGCCATAGTCGCTTACATGCCAAACATAAAGAAAAGGGCAAAACTCTACCGGATGGTGATGAAGGATCATCTATGTCCCTATGGCTTGAAATCCAAAGACCTGTTGGAACGCAAAGGGTTTTACGTGGAAGACCATCACCTGGAGACCCATGAGGAGGCCGAGGAATTCCGCCGTGAACATCAGGTCGAGACCACCCCGCAAACCTGGATCGACGGAGCCCGCATAGGCGGCTATGACGCGCTCCGCGAGTATTTCGGCGAAGAAGTAAGAGACGAAGACGATACCAGCTACCGACCGGTCATCGCGATATTCTCAGTCGCGTTCCTGATGGCGCTGGCAGTGAGCTTTGCGGCAGGGGGGGACGTGTCGATGCTGCGCACCATTGAATGGTTTATCGCCATATCAATGACTCTACTGGCGGTACAAAAATTACAGGATGTCGAGCGATTTTCGACAATGTTCCTTAACTATGACCTGCTCGCCAGGCGCTGGGTTCGGTATGGATATATCTACCCCGTGGGCGAGGCCCTCGCCGGCATCCTAATGATCGCTGGTGCCCTCGTTTGGTTGTCTGCACCTATCGCGCTGTTTATCGGTACCGTGGGCGCTGTATCAGTGTTCAAAGCTGTGTACATTGATAAACGGGAAATCAAGTGCGCCTGCGTTGGTGGTAACAGCACCGTTCCACTTGGATTCGTCTCGCTGACGGAAAACCTGATGATGATAGCGATGGGGGTGTGGATGATCATCAAAGCAATTGGTTGAATTACACGGCGGTAGAACCAGCAGCTGACCATGGACATTCCACACCTTTCAGAAGAAGCGTCATATAGCTTGCGGGAAAATCTCTATTTACCAAAAACTCCCCATCTGGCTGACAAAGGGATGTTGCCTCAGGACTTTCTTGCCGGTCGTCGCGCTGCTTGAAAAAATCTTCACAATCGCCCATATATCCAGTGCCAGGATAATGAGGGCGGAAATACCTCCGTTGGTGGTCATTGTGTGCCTCCCGTTGCTATGACTATAGACAACTTTTGCCGGGATTGCTTGGTGCTTGGACAAGCAGTGTTTTATGCAACTGCTCAACAGAGCGCCATAAAATGAACTAAGGTTGTCCTAGCTGGCACTCAATATATGGAGGGAAAAATCAATGTCACTGTTGCTGTTCCTGGTCATTTTCATCGGGGTGTTCTACTACCGGCTGTCTGTTACGGCTGGATCACTGGCCCTGCTGATCAGCGCGTTGTTACTGACCAGCCACACCGCCGGAATGTGGCTCGTGTTGCTGCCTACAGCCGCTGCTATCCTTGTGTTGAACATACCAGTCTTGCGTCGCAACTGGCTCACCAGCCCTGTCTACGGGCGATTGCGCAGCGCATTGCCGCCCATGAGCAAGACCGAGAAGGAAGCGCTGGAGGCCGGTACGACCTGGTGGGAAAAAGACCTTTTCAGCGGCAATCCCAACTGGGATACCTTCACCGGCATCAAACCACCACAACTGACCGCTGAGGAGCAGACCTTCCTGGATACCGAGGTGGAGAACCTGTGTAAGCTGATCGATGACTGGGATGTGCAACAACGCCAGGACCTCTCCCAGGAAACCTGGGACTATTTGCGCCAGCACGGCTTCTTCGGCTTGATTATCCCCAAAGAGTTTGGCGGCCGCGATTTCAGCCCCTATGCCCAGAGTAGGGTGATGAGCAAAATCGCCAGCCGTTCGATCACCGCGGCGGTGACGGCAATGGTACCCAACTCCCTTGGCCCCGGCGAGCTGCTGGTAAAGTACGGCACTGATGAGCAAAAGCAGCGCTGGCTGCCTGGCCTGGCAGACGGCTCGGAGCTACCCTGTTTTGGCCTTACCGGCCCCGAGGCAGGTTCGGACGCCGGCGCGATCCCGGACATAGGTATAGTGTGCCGTGGCGAGTTTGAGGGCGAGGAGGTGCTGGGGCTCAGGCTGAGCTTCAGTAAACGCTGGATTACCCTGGCGCCGGTCGCCACGGTGGTGGGTCTCGCATTCAAGTTACGTGACCCCGACAGGCTGCTGGGCGATGAAGACACCGTCGATTACGGTATTACATGCGCCCTGTTACCTGCCGATCATCCCGGCATTGAAATCGGTGATAGACACAACCCGGGCGTGCCATTTATGAACGGCCCCATCAAGGGCAAGGATGTGTTCATTCCGGCAGACTGGATCATCGGCGGCCCGCAAATGGCGGGCAAGGGCTGGCGCATGCTCATCGAATGCCTTGGAGCGGGACGCGGTGTTTCGCTGCCTGCGCTGGCCACCGCCAGCGGCGAGATGTGCTACCTCACCGTGGGCGCATTTGCCCGCATCCGGCGCCAGTTCAATATGGAAGTCGGTAAATTCGAGGGAGTGCAGGAAGTAACCGCCGAGATCGCTGCCGGGGCCTATACACTTGAGGCTATGCGACAAATGGTCACTCGAGGCTTGCAGGATGGTGCGCCGGGCGTTCTCACCGCAATGGCAAAATACCACGCTACCGAGCGGATGCGCGAGTTGGTGAACCACGGCATGGATGTGGTCAGTGGCCGCGCGATTCAACTGGGACCGCGCAATTTCATGGCGTCCAACTACCATGCCCTGCCGGTGGCGATCACCGTGGAGGGAGCAAATATTCTCACCCGCTCGCTGATGATTTTCGGCCAGGGCGCCCTGCGCTGCCACCCTTTTCTTTATGCTGAGATGCAGACACTACAAAGCGAGGATCAGGAGGAAGGAATCGATGCCTTCGAACCGCTGCTGATGGGGCATCTGGGCCACGTGGCCAGCAATTTCGCACGGTTGCTGGTCTATGGGATCACCTCTTCCCGCTTTAGCCCGGTGCCCGCCGATGCCACCGAATTCAGCGAGCACTGGTATCGCCGCATCAATCAGCTCAGCTGCGCTCTGGCCTGTTGCGCAGACGTCGCCCTGGGCGTACTGGGCGGCGACCTGAAACGGCGCGAGTTGCTGTCCGCTCGATTGGGAGACCTGCACAGCGAACTGTTCATAGCCTGCAGCATTCTCAAATACCACGATACCTCCGCGCGCAGTCCCGAAGCGACCGACCATGCCGACTTCGCGATAAGACGCTCACTGCACGGTGCACAACAGGCGCTGTCCGCTTTCTGTCGCAACTTTCCTATCCACTCGCTCGGCGGCCTATTGCGCTTTACCTGTCTGCCCCCTTGGACAGCGATTGCGGAACCCGACGATGAACAGGTGCGGAGACTGGGGACGCTTATCATGAGGCCAAACGCCGTCCGCCGGGCCCTGGCGGAGATGGTGTACGTCAGCGACGACCCTGAGGACGCTGTTGGTCGGCTGGAAACCACGTACCAGATGCTGCTTACACTCGATGAGCCCTGGCAGGCAATCTCGCGGGCGCGCAGCAAGGGTGAGCTGGATGCCGACTCGATGAAGACAGCGCTCAGGCAGGCGGCAGAACTAGGGATAATTGCGGAGGCCGATATCGCACCACTGCTGGAATACAATTCGCGGCGCTATGATTGCCTACTCACCGACCACGCCCCTCAGCAGGCGTAAAGGTTTTGGCAAATTAGCTAATCTAGATCGAGGAAATCCAGCTTTTAGGACTCAGCCTACCGCCCAGCTCCATTCGGAGAACGCACCTGTGCCTGGCGAATTATTGATTCTCGATGTTCTTCAACCAGTTAAGCCCCATCCCAGAAACCACCCAACAACCTGTCCCTCCAGAAAATATGATTGAGCGATTTCCTCCGGCATCGTTGTCGCCGCCAGTAGACCGCTGGCCGATGCCACCATCACCCGGCCGCCCACCCGGTCATACCAGCGTCCTGCGCGGGGCAGGAATAGCGATGAACACACGGTGCCGAGCAGGTAGGCCATGGACAGCTGGGTGCGGGTCAGGTCCGGGGCATCGATCAGGTGGTCGGTGAATACCGCCATGCCCATGGTCTGCCCGGGGATGCTGAATAGAAACCCCAGAGTGCTGAAGAACCATACGACTCAGCCGTAGTAAAAGGGCAGGCGCCTGATATCGAAGGGCCAATCTGGTCTGACGGTGGCGAGTGTTTCTGCCTGCATGGTGGAGGATTCTTGCCGGGTATTCACAGCCTGTATTGGAGCACAGAACCGGCCGGCTCACATGGCCGGCGGGTAATCAGTATGGAAACGAGCCGTAATCGGGGTAGCGGCGGACGCCCTGCCGATGCGGGGCCGGCGGCTGAACCGCTATTGCATTGATATAACGCAATGCCGCATGGTGGCTCCCGGCCTAGACTCCACCACAGGCGGAATGCCGAGGAGGGTCAGCGATGGCGGAGTCGGATCACGGGTCGATGTCGCGGGGCGTCAAGCTACTGCACGATCCCGTGCGCAACAAGGGCACTGCCTTTACCGACATCGAGCGGGAGGTCCTGGGGCTGCGAGGCCTGTTGCCGCCGCGGGTATGTACGGCGGCGGAACAGGAGCAGCGGGTCCTCGGTAATCTTCGCAACAAATCGAGCGACCTGGAACGCTACCTCTACCTGGTATCGCTTCAAGACCGTAACGAAACCCTGTTCTACCGCGTGCTGATAAACCACATTGAAGAGGTCATGCCCCTCATCTACACGCCCACTGTGGGCAGGGCTTGTCAGGAATTCTGCCATATATACCGGCGCCCGCGGGGCATATACATTTCCCTTCAGGACCGTGGCCGGGTGCGGGAGTTGTTGGCCAACTGGCCCCATGACGAGCCCAGGATCATCGTTGTAACCGATGGCGAGCGCATTCTCGGGCTCGGCGATCTGGGTACCGCCGGTATGGGGATACCCATCGGCAAACTCGCCCTTTACACCGCCTGTGCCGGTATTGAACCAACACAGTGCCTGCCTGTGATGCTTGATGTCGGAACCAATAACGAACAACTGCTAGACGACCCCCTGTATCTGGGGCTGGAACGACGCCGTGAACGTGGCCCCGCCTACGACGAGTTCGTGGGTGAATTTATCGACGCCGTGCGGGAACTTTTTCCGCGCGCGTTGGTGCAGTTGGAAGACTTCGGCAACCGCAACGCGTTCCGGCTTTTGCAGCAGTACCGGGAGCAGCTCTGCCTGTTCGATGACGACATACAAGGGACCGGCGCGGTCGCTCTGGCGGGCATCATCGCCGCTCTGCGCATCACCGGTGGCGAACTGGCCGACCAGCGGGTGCTGTTCCTGGGGGCCGGACAGGCTGGTATCGGTATCGGCAACACTTTTTGCGCTGCACTGAGGGACCAGGGCATGTCACTTGACGACGCACTTCAGCGCTGCTGGTATTTTGATTCCGGAGGTCTACTGGTTGCGGGCAGGCCGGATATTCCGGCGCAAAAGCAGCCCTTTGCCCATGACCATGCTCCCTTGGATGAGCTGCTACGCGCCGTGGTTGAGCTGCGCCCCAACATCCTGATCGGCTGCGCCGGTCAGCGGGGACAGTTCGGCCGCGAGATCCTCGAGGCAATGGCGGAATATAACGAGCGTCCGGTCGTCTTCGCGCTGTCGAATCCGACCGCGAATTCCGAGTGCACTGCGGAAGAAGCCTACCGGCATACCGATGGCCGGGCCGTGTTTGCCAGCGGCAGCCCTTTTCCCGAGGTGCGCCTGGGAGGTCGGCGTTTCACTCCCGGTCAGGGTAACAATGCCTACATCTTTCCCGGTGTCGGCCTGGGTGCGGTGGCCAGCCAGGCGCGAGAGGTGACGGATGGCATGTTTCTGGCTGCGGCGCGGGTGCTGGCGGAACTGGTCGATGAAGACGATCTCGCCGCGGGGCGGGTCTACCCTCGCCTGGAGCGCATTCGCCAGGTCTCGGCGGCTATCGCCACTGAAGTCGCAACTATCGCCTACCGCGAGGGGTTAGCGGGGCGGGAGATGCCGGATGACGTCGCACGGGACATCCGGGAGCGGATGTTCGAGCCGCGCTACCCGCACTACGCCTGATTACCGGGAGGCAGTCCCGGCGCGTTTTTAGGCTGCCACAGGCAATTGAAATAGACCTCGGCAATGCTTTTGCCACCGATCGTTGCTGATCTCAACAAGCTTGCCGCCGCATGATGTCGAAGGAGTCGCGGCATCCTGACTGGCAAGCTTGGCTTATAAGAAGTTTAAAGCACATCTCTCAAGCGGATGCCAGTGGACAACAAGGTGCATCGTTGAATTGAGAGCCGCTATTGCCCACATCCGCCGTTGAAATCAGCCGAAACCCCCGGCAGCACCGCTCTCCTGACATCCCTTTCGATCACGAGAAACGTGCGGCCCAGACTTTCCCAGCACCCGCCTGGCGGGCGGATGGCAAAGCTTCCCAGGAGTGCGGGATCACGCGAAAAAATCCAGCTGCGGGGGGCCGCGGCCCGGCTGGCGTAACCCGAGAGCGCCAGGCACTATTTGACGGATGGCCGCCCCACGCGAACACCCCGTGAAAACGTAGCTGGGCGCCCCCGTCGGGTTCACCCGAGGCCGGGGTCGGACCTCGCAGGGCCAGGGCTGCCAGCCGCGCGAGAAAGTCCAACGGGTCAAATATCACGTGGGTCGTGCCGTCCCGATACGGGGTTTTTAGCTGATAGCGCACCTGCCCGTTGCTGGTAAGCGACAATCTCTTCTCTGACACGGCAGGGCGGCTGATATAGCGGCACAAAGGCTCGAGTGTGTCGCGCTGATCGGCGCGAGCGGACACCCCCGCGTGAAGGGAGAATCCAGCCGCCTTCGCCAATCGGATATGGCTGTTCCAGGATGAGGGTGGCGACAGGGTTTTCAAGCTGAACACCTTCTTGCCCCGCTGCGGCCCCAGAGCGATGCGGCAGGTGATCGAATGGCCGTGCAGGTCCGGCATGACGCACGCCGCGTGCTAATCACGCTCTGTGATTGCTGGACCAAATAGCCGATTGAATCCGACAACAGAGAGACCATAGTATATAGCTTGCGATGGGAGAGCCGAGGGAAGTCACGGTAGGCCATGGCGATGGCCGTCAAGATGGGCGAGTAGCCCTGGGATTGAATGAAGAGCTAGCAGCCAAAGGCTGGTGCGTCATTAAAGCTCTGCTGACGCCGAGTACCGTTTGTACCAGTTTGGCTGGCGAGGGCGGAATCCCTCATCCACATTACCGCTGTGGACGCGTATAGACCCGTTTTGGTGTTCAGTGGGGCCAGTCTAGCCAGAGCGAACTCGCGTGGCATTCATGAATTCGGTCGCCATGCGCCGTCGTTCGGGGCTGCGCCGCCCTCGTCACTACCCCGCTTCGCTTGCTAGTGACGAGGGCTTCGATCGCATCAAGTCCAACCTCAGGTGCGATGCCAGTCATGTGAGTGGTGAATAGAGAGTCAATTTGGGGGCTGGTTACAGTGGAACCACTTCGCTCACGCGTCGTCTGGGCATTCTCCAGCTAGAGCATTCGTGTGAGCCGTAATTCATTGATGAACCAACCGCGCGGCTCGATCTAAAGCAGCTGCCAACTCCAGGGGTTTCAATACTGGTGCGGTGATTTATATCCACCCGTAACCACTTTTCCTCATTTTCACTCAGTTATAGGTATTCCACTCGCCATCCGGCAACTAACCCCGGGCTCCTGCTACCCACTTGCTACCTCAGCTGGAAATTCCTTCCCACCTGATTGAAAAATGTACAGGGCCTCAGGTGACCTCTGGATGTGGCGCCTTACACCCATTAGTATGCGGTCATGACAGCGCTGCCACGCCACGTTACCCCAACCACGAAGCGAGACTGCATCGACACCTGGCGTACAAGAGGGAGAATCCCGGTCCCGTCCAAATCAGGTGTCATTCTGGACCTGATCATTGTCCGCCTCTATCAAGTAACGTCAGTGGATGGCCTAGCACTGGATGTGCTGATAGAGGCCAGAGCCACTCACCTATCCACGATCAAGCGTTTCGGGATAGTCTTCAGCGACTCCAGGCCACAGGAGAACTACACGATCCCGATCCTGTGGTGGCCACTCAATAATTCAGCAGCCGCTTGGCTCTAATCCAAACTTTGAGTTTCAGATAAATGCTTGCCGCACCCCGGCCACCGGAAAAGACGACTCGCCATTGACTCTACCTTAGGAACATTTTCGGTGAACGCTGGCGATTTTCTGACCAGTTATGCGCGCCCGGCAAACCAGTTTCGCTGCGAATTTAAATAGCTCATTCAGATCCGACCCGGTAGGGCTATCACATTCAAATGCGAGCCTACCCTCTTGGATCAAGGCCATGGCCATCCGCAACTCAGTTTCTTCAAGTTGGATGGTGGCGCCTTCGGCATTGATGTTGACCAACTTCATTCCACGCCCCTCAGATTACCCCAGGTAAAGGATACACCACTGGCATAGCCACGGCACAAATGACAGCTTTGGATGTGAAAACATAAGGTAGCAGTCATTGAGATTGAAGCAAGAATGACGACGATGCAGGGGCGGATTCTATGGTGACCAGCCGACCCGCTTGCCACAGCCGAATGGCCGCTTTTCCCGACAGCGGTCATCGCGAAGCAAGTTTTGAGGGTCCGTTTTACTACCGCTTTGTGCCACTTCCGGTCATTCCCGGACGCGAGCTCCGAGGGCGAGGCTGGATATCATGACCGGCCCGGTTCGCCTAGAAACGGTCGTTTTGGCTAAGTTGCCTTTTCGTGCCCCTTCCGATGCTCAGCCGCCTCGGCAGGTACAAATGCGACGGGCTATGTTACCTTGCTGGCAATTAAATCCTGTATGGAGGAATAACTCTCGAATGATCTGTTGGCCAAACTCTGGGACAGTGCAGACTGAGGAGAAATGCACTACTATTTTATGCATCAGCATCCAACAATGATTACGCCATGATCCTCATAAGGATAGAGCACTATGAGCTGTAAACTTCCAAAGCAGGGTACCTCCTATCAGGGTCCCATTACGGATACGAGTCGCTGGAAGAACTTTCAACACCGCCCCGACGATATTTTTATCTGCACACCGCCCAAGAGCGGCACAACCTGGACGCAGGCTATTTGTGCCATGCTGGTGTTCGGGAAGGTGGACCACGGCATCCAGTCGAGTCAGAGCTCACCCTGGGTAGATGCCAAGTTCGCGCCCATCGATGAGTACCTGGCTCAGATCGAGAGCCAGTCCCATCGCCGCTACATAAAGACCCACACACCACTGGATGGGATACCGTATTTTCCTGAGTGCTCCTACCTGGTGATATGCAGGGACCCTCGCGATGTCTACTGCTCCAACCTGAATCACCGCGATAACATGACCGACGAAGAACTCGCCCTCAACGTGTTTACCAGTGGCGAAAACTCTTTCCGCGACTGGATCACACGTGAGCAGGAACCCGGCGGCTGGGATAAGCAGTCATTGCAACTGGTTACCCACTTTCTTCAGACCTACTGGGACAGCCGAGAGCTGCCCAATGTTCACCTGTTCCACTACTCAGATATGAATCGCGACCTGCGGGGAACTATAGCGGATATGGCGCAGGCTCTGTCTATTGATCTGGATGATGATCTGCTGGATGCGATGACCGAAGCCGCTAGTTTCGACCAAATGAAAAGTAATGCCAGGAGGCATGCGCCCGAAGTCGGCCGCGAGTTCTGGAAGCAAGATAGTAATTTTTTTGCCTCTGGCCGCAACGGACAGTGGCGGGATTTGCTCAGCGATGACGACATAAGGGCCTTCGACGCAAGGCTCAGCGAGCTACTGACTCCCGAACAAGCCGATTGGCTTCTAAACGGGAGCCAGGGCTGACCCTCCATGGCCCCCACTTTTTCAATCAGAGATTTCCAAGCCGTTATGTCTCCTCTGTATCAGCGCAAGAGTAACTCAACGATACAGTTAGTGCACATATCGCGGGCTTCCGACTGATCGATTCCCTCAAGCGCATCGAACAGGATTTTCATCCGGTTGGCAAAGGTTTCGTAGGAGCTCATCAGGCCATAGCTCTTTGCAGAGCAGATTCGCGCAGCCAGGTGCTCGCCGAGGAAGGAACGGCCTTTCCTGGCATAGTAGAGAATAAATTTATGTCGAAATCGCAGTCGAAGTTAGACTGCTTCGAGGTGACTGCGGTCATCGCCTGGTCAGCATAATCAGGTTTATGGTGCTAGGACGGAACGGCCGCCTTGCGTCGTCTGCGGCCGAAGAATCAGAACCTGGTTTATGACCGCAGTGAGTAACTTTTCACCGTACAGCCTGCCAAGCTGAAAGGTCGGCTATCTGCCCGATACCGGCCGTTCAAGCCGCCCTGTGGATGCCCCTCCGACCAGCCCAGGTGTGCCATTTGAGGTCATTCGATGGAACCGGCTCAGAGGGTTTATCTGGCTGCCACGACAGGCCCGAATGTCCTAAACCCGGCCATTTGGTTTAGTATTGTCTTGGTGTCAGTTTTTTTACAATCGATCACTATATGCCAGCTTCGAATTTCCTGGAGACTGCATGTTTACTGGGCTGGTATGCAACTTGCCTGCATAAGTTGGTGACGGGTAGGTAACGTTTTGGGCGAGTTCTTATAATTTTCAGGAATATGTAGGTGGGTGCTATGAAACCGGTTAAAAGCTTATTCGTCAGAAAAGGTCTAGCAACAGTAATTGGCGCAACTGCATTTCTGGCCGGGATGTCGACGCAGGCGACTGAGCCGTGTGACGATTTTGGAGAATGTAAGGTTCTTATTGAGATCAACTCTTCTGATGGTGATATAGGCTTTCATTTTCTGGGCGACGCTGATGATCTGAGAGCCATGCGCATTGATGACCCCAATGGAGAGAAGGTGTTTGAAAATCGCGCCTTTGGCCCTCTGAGGGATCAACTACTCACTGAAAGTTTTGGAGAAAGTGCGGAGCCTCTTTGTTGGTTTGATCCAGAGGAGGAAGAGGATTGGGATGATGTGGTCACGCTGCGCGACTTCGTGGATCAATGGGAAGCGGGCACATACCAGTTTTCAGGAAAAGGTGAGGAAGGTGAGAAACTTGCAGGGGAAACCGAACTAACGTTCGATTTGCCGGCCGCACCGAAAGAGGTCAATTTCGACGGCACCAACATCACTTGGATTGCGGGTAATGATCTTGGCAACTGTGCACCGCTAGATTCAGATGAAGCCGATGACAATGGTGTTGAGTCGATCTCAGAAGTCACTGACATTATTTCTGACCCTGCGGGTGTAGCGGTCGCCGCCTTTGAGGTCGTAATGGAGCCCGATGTGGACGATGGCGATCCCATCGGCAATTTGGTGTTCAGCGTACGTGTCTCGGGGACGACATTTGTAGTCGATGTGCCCACCCTTTATCGAAATTCTTTACCTGCTGATACGCCGGTCAAGATTGAGGTAGGCGCAATCGGCGTGGATGATAACGCGACGTTCACGGAAGAAGACGGCTTTTGTATCAATGAAGATCAGGGCTGCGAGGACTAGGGAAGAGAGACTGTAACTAAATCTGTGTAACTGCCTATTATTAACCCATGCGATGGGTGAGGATAGGCAGACTATGAAGAAGAAAGAACTGGAAGCGATTGCCCAGGCAGCCGCCAAAAACATCAAGACCGAAGCGGATCTCAATGAGTTCCGCCAGATGCTGACCAAGATTACCGTTGAAACGGCGCTGAATGCGGAGTTAGACGATCATCTTGGCTTCGCGAGGCATGAACAGTCCGACACTGACAACAGCCGCAATGGCTATACCAGCAAGACCCTGCAAACCGAAGAGGGTCAGTTCGAGTTAGATACACCCCGCGACAGGGCCGGCAGCTTCGAGCCCCAGCTGGTTAAGAAGCACCAGCGCCGATTCACCTCGATGGATGACAAGATCCTGTTCCTGTACGCCCAGGGCATGACCACCCGGGAGATCGTCACAACCTTCAAGGAAATGTATGACGCCGATGTCTCGGCAGCCCTGATCTCGAAGGTCACCGATGCTGTAATCGAGCAGGTCGTCGAGTGGCAGTCCCGCCCCCTGGATGCCGTCTATCCGATTGTTTACCTGGACTGCATCGTCGTAAAAATCCGGCAGGACAAGAAGGTAATCAACAAGGCGGTTTATCTGGCCCTGGGCGTCAATATGGAGGGCCACAAGGAATTGCTGGGCATGTGGCTGTCCGAGAACGAGGGCGCCAAGTTCTGGCTGAACGTGCTCACAGAGCTCCAGAATCGCGGTGTGAAGGATATTCTGATTGCCTGCGTCGATGGCCTTAAGGGCTTCCCCGATGCCATCAGCACGGCCTTCCCGGACACCCAGATCCAGCTCTGCATCGTCCACATGGTGCGCAACTCGGTGAAGTATGTGCCCTGGAAAGATTACAAACCTGTCACCGCAGATTTGAAGAAAATCTACCAGTCGGCGACCGAGGATGAGGCTCTGCTGGCGCTGGACCAGTTCGCTGAGCGCTGGGATGACAAGTACCCGCAGATCAGCAAATCCTGGCGCTCGCACTGGCACAATCTCAACACCCTGTTCAGCTACCCGGAAGACATCCGCAAGGCCATCTACACAACGAACGCCATCGAGTCGCTTAACAGCGTCATCCGCAAGGCCGTGAAAAAACGGAAGCTGTTCCCCACGGATGATTCCGCGATGAAAGTGATCTACCTGGCGATTCGGGAGGCGTCGAAAAAATGGACCATGCCGATCCGTAACTGGAAGCTGGCCCTGAATAGATTTATGATCGAGTTTGAAGACCGCCTGGCGGACTACATTTAACCCTGGCAGTTAGTCGGATAAGAGAGTGGCATTACTGCCACTCCCTCTCCTAAGAACCGTGCGTGCGGGTTTCCCAGCACACGGCTCAAGCCCTTATAAAGTCGTTGGATAACGACCCGGTAGTCCACGGCGGTACCATGGCAACCCTGCGAGACCGGCTCTCGAAGTAAGCAAAGTACGTCGGATCATAAGGAGTTGCCGCTGCGATTAATTGTCGATGTCGGCGAATGGGCGTGTCAGATGCCTGAATCAAAGATAAGACCTTGAAGACACCGTCCTTACCCACAAAGGGCGCGTGGAAGTTCCATTTGCGTTTCCAGTGACCAGCGAAGTACTTCCTGTACCTCCAACTTGCTGGCTTATTGGGGTGACGGCTTATAAGAAGTTTAAAGCACATCTCTCAAGCGGATGCCAGTGGACAACAAGGTGCATCGTTGAATTGAGAGCCGCTATTGCCCACATCCGCCGTTGAAATCAGCCGAAACCCCCGGCAGCACCGCTCTCCTGACATCCCTTTCGATCACGAGAAACGTGCGGCCCAGACTTTCCCAGCACCCGCCTGGCGGGCGGATGGCAAAGCTTCCCAGGAGTGCGGGATCACGCGAAAAAATCCAGCTGCGGGGGGCCGCGGCCCGGCTGGCGTAACCCGAGAGCGCCAGGCACTATTTGACGGATGGCCGCCCCACGCGAACACCCCGTGAAAACGTAGCTGGGCGCCCCCGTCGGGTTCACCCGAGGCCGGGGTCGGACCTCGCAGGGCCAGGGCTGCCAGCCGCGCGAGAAAGTCCAACGGGTCAAATATCACGTGGGTCGTGCCGTCCCGATACGGGGTTTTTAGCTGATAGCGCACCTGCCCGTTGCTGGTAAGCGACAATCTCTTCTCTGACACGGCAGGGCGGCTGATATAGCGGCACAAAGGCTCGAGTGTGTCGCGCTGATCGGCGCGAGCGGACACCCCCGCGTGAAGGGAGAATCCAGCCGCCTTCGCCAATCGGATATGGCTGTTCCAGGATGAGGGTGGCGACAGGGTTTTCAAGCTGAACACCTTCTTGCCCCGCTGCGGCCCCAGAGCGATGCGGCAGGTGATCGAATGGCCGTGCAGGTCCGGCATGACGCACGCCGCGTGCTAATCACGCTCTGTGATTGCTGGACCAAATAGCCGATTGAATCCGACAACAGAGAGACCATAGTATATAGCTTGCGATGGGAGAGCCGAGGGAAGTCACGGTAGGCCATGACGGGGAAAAAACGAGTATCATACTTCGAGAGGGACACAATTGTTGGCGCACTGAAGCGGCCAGCCGGGTTGCGGTAGCCGTTGATGGTGCCTGTTATTTTCGTGCAGTGCGAGAAGCCATTCTCGAAGCCAGGCACCGAGTAATCATCCTCGGATGGGACATCCACAGCCGTCTGCTATTGCTCCGTGACGGGGAAGACGACGGCTATCCGAGGGAGCTTGGGGAGCTACTGGATTTTGTCGCCCGCGAGCGAAAGATTGATGTGTATGTTTTGAGTTGGGATTTCGCGATGATCTATCTACTGGAACGCGAAAGTTTGCCCATGTATACACTCAACTGGAAGACCGACTCCCTGGTGCGTTTTCACCTGGACTCCGCGCACCCTGTGGGGGCCTCCCAACACCAAAAAATAGTCGTCGTCGACGACACTCTTGGCTTTTGTGGTGGAATCGATCTAAGCATCTGGCGGTGGGATACCGATAAGCACCTTTTGAAGGACGATCGCCGGGTAGACCCCGATGGCAAGCACTACCCGCCCTTTCACGATCTGCAAATGGCAGTAGACGGCGATGTGGCTCGCGCCCTGTCGGAACTGGCGCGAGAGCGTTGGCGGCGAGCGACCGATGAGGAACTGGTTGCATTGCCTGCGTCGGCTGGCAACTGTCCCTGGCCCGACGCTCTGGAATCCACGATGCACGACATCAACGTAGCAATCGCTCGCACTGAGCCAGAATACGACGGAGGCAGAGGCGTACGCGAAGTTGAGCAGCTCTACAAGGACAGCATTGCTGCGGCGCAACGCTACATTTACATCGAAAACCAGTACCTAACATCAAAAAGCATTAGCGAGGCGCTGGCGGCGCAACTACGCGATAGCGCTGGCCCCGAGGTCGTCATAATTATGCCCAAGAGCACTGGGGGCTGGCTGGAACAGCAGACCATGGACGTGGTGCGCAGTAGAGTCGCCAGACAGCTTGCAGAGGCGGATACCAATAATCGGCTGCGTCTTTACTATCCACAAGTTTCAGATACCGGTAATGTCGCAACGATGGTGCATGCCAAGCTGATGATTGCAGATGGGAGGTGGCTGCGCCTGGGCTCCGCCAACCTCAGTAATCGATCAATGGCTTTGGACAGTGAATGCGACCTGGCCGTGGAAGCCAAACAGGACAGTGATACAGCCGGTGCTATACACAAGCTGCTGGTGACCCTGCTCGCGCAGCACCTATGCAAGGACCAGAATGAGGTTAGCGAGTCATTGGAGCACCAAGAGTCACTTATTGCTGCGATCGAAAGTCTACGCGCGGGTGAACGCAGTCTACAGCCGGTCAAGACGCAGGTGGACCCAGCAATTGACAAGTTGATCCCGGAATCTGCGTTAATCGACCCCGAGAGGCCTATGGATTTGGAACATTTTGTCTCGCATTTTGTGCCCGACGAGTACCGCCTGCATTCTAACCGGCGAATTCTAGTCGGTGCGTTCACCTTAGCAGCAGTGCTTGGCTTGGCGGCTGCCTGGCGCTGGACCCCCCTGGGAGATTTACTGCAGGTTAATCAACTTGTCGAGCAGGCAAAGGCTCTGAACTCTCATGCCGCAACGCCTCTGGTTGTGATAGTGCTGTTTGCGCTAGCGGGCACGCTGGCAGTACCTCTGACGTTATTGGTTATCGCATCAGTCGTAGCTTTTGGCGCTACTGCAGGATTCGTTTACTCCCTGGCCGGTGCGGAAGTGAGCGCCTTTATCAGTTATGGCATCGGTCGCAATCTGGGTCGTGACTTGGTACGCCGGTATGCGGGTAAAACGCTCAACACCATCAGCAAACGCTTGTCGCGTCGCGGAATAATGGCGATTCTCACGCTGCGCATTGTTCCAGTGGCGCCTTTTACGATCATTAACCTGGTAGCCGGCGCATCACATATCTCGTTCCGGGATTTTGCAATCGGCACGCTGCTGGGATTGCTACCCGGTATTACCGCGATAGCTTTGTTTGCAGATGGTCTCGCGCAAGCTCTGGGCGAACCCAATCTGCGCAGTATCGCCTGGGTTGTGGGGCTATTGGCGCTGGTTGTGATATCGACACTGGGTTTGCGCAGATTGCTGATGCGCAGACAGGAATCTTCAAACACACAATCGACCTCCTCGTGACCACTTTGCGGTTGAAACTTGCGACCTGGAATGTCCATCGCTGTGTGGGCATCGACGGTGTGACTTCGCCCAGCCGTTGCGCGGAGGTAATCAGAGAAATCGGCGCCGATATCGTTGTCCTACAGGAGATCGAATCCGCACATCATCCAACACATGACCTCCTTGCATACTTTGCCAGCGAGACATACAACCACAAAATTGCCGGCCCTACCCTATTTTGGAAGGACTCAAATTACGGTAATGCACTGCTCTCACGGCTGCCGGTAACGGCGGTGCGCCACCACAACTTGAGCGTTGCGGGGCGGGAACCGCGAGGCGCTATTGACGCTGATATCCAAATCGCGGGAGAGAGTGTTCAGATTATTGCCACCCACCTGGGATTGCGGCCCTCGGAGCGGCGCGACCAGGTTGAAGCACTGATACCACTGTTTCGTGATAACAACCGCCGTCTGGTGGTGTTGGCCGGAGACCTCAATGAATGGTTCCTGTGGGGTCGACCGCTGCGAAGGCTGCATAGCGTTTTTTCCGATACGCCCCACAGGCGCAGCTGGCCTGCGCGTTTTCCCCTGTTTGCGCTCGACCGAATCTGGGTCAACCCTCGAGCTGGATTGCAAAGCCTTGAGGTCCACACGAGTCATCTTGCACGGGTTGCGTCCGACCACCTGCCTCTGGTGGCGAATATCTCTTTAGCTACCTAGCGCGCTCCCAACTCGTTGCCACCACTGTCAGCAAGAGCATAATAATCAGCTCGGTCACCGGCGTATTGGTGCCTAATTACCCAGCGGGCACATTGCATGCACAGTTGTGAGGTTAAAATCGGTGATTCCAATGTAATTTGTCCAATTTATTTTTGTACAAACTACCCCCGGCTTTTATTGAGGCGCCAGGCACTATTTGACGGATGGCCGCCCCACGCGAACACCCCGTGAAAACGTAGCTGGGCGACCCCGTCAGGTGCACCCGAGGCGGGGTCGGAATCGCAGGGCCAGGGCTGCCGCCGAGCGAGAAAGTCCAACGGGTCAAATATCACGTGGGTCGTGCCGTCCCGATACGGGGTTTTTAGCTGATAGCGCACCTTCCCGTTGCTGGTAAGCGACAATCGCTTCTCGGCCCGGCAGGGCGGCTGATATAGCGGCAAAAGGATCGATGGCCGTGCAGGTCCGGCATGACGCACGCCTCGTCATCATCGAAGCCATCCAGGTTCAGGTAGCTGTTCTCGGCGTCTCGTTCTATCAAACCCTTCCGCTTCGAAAACCGGGCCGTTCGGTGGCTGAAGCGGTGAAGCAGTGTTTCAAGTTCGTCTTTCGTGGGCGGCGCGATTTGCCGGAAACGCAGTTTCCCACCCTCGCCAAACCGCCTTATCTGAACTATCTGACCTTCCGGGGGTTAAGATTGGACCGCGTCGACTTTCCGGGGTTCAGTTTAGAACGCTCCCGAAAATTTGTCCGTTAATACCATCACGGCCTTTGTATGTGGCAGCGCGGCCGGATTAAGTCGTGTCGCCCAAAACGGGCTGCAGAAAACTAAGCTACAGACCCTTAACCCGCGTCGCCATAAAGATCGATTGCACGCCATGCACAATAGCCGCTGCCGCTATGCCCCAGGACACCACCACGATGCCGGTGCCGGGCCAGACGATCAGCACCAGGCCGACGATGGCTGCTGTTGCACCGAGAAATGTGAGCAGACCGCGGTTCGAATTGCCTTCCGGCAGTTTTCTGCCACTCATGATATGGACAACGCCCACAAATACCAGCCAGGCCCCGAATATTATCAGCACGAATTTCACTGCGGCAGTGGACCAGATCACCAATACGAGACCGAGCACCAGGGTCAGCACCGCAACCAGCAGATACTCGCGCAGGTCAGTGTCTTTCAGCGTAAACGCCACACCGATGCCGCCGTCTATGATGCAGAAGACACCTACAACAGTTACCAGCAAACCGATGCTCAGGTTCGGCCAGAACAAAGCGAATGCACCAAGTGCCAGCGCAAAAACGCCACGCAAAACCAGGTACCACCAGAGATCTTTCAGCATTGTCGGCCTCCGTATGCATTTCAAATGCAGCTTCCAGAACAAGGATACCGGAATGCCTAACTAAAGCAAAAGTACCCGCCATACCCGGCCGGCTTTAGCGGATTAAGCGGTATCGGCAAGTTAATGTCTCCCAACAGCAGAAATCTACGACCTTATCTCAGGCCACCGCCCTGCTCCACTCAATAAACGCACTGACCCTGAGATTCCGATAGTGTTCAGCAATAACCAGATGCCTGCCAAGGTTGAAGAGATTACTAACAGCTCCATGCACTCCGACAAACCTCTGCGCCTGCCCCCTAGATTTGAATCGCCTCATCCCTCGCTCCCTGGTCCTGGTTGCCTCATGCGATTGCTCTGCCCGATTATTGGCATACCGATCTGTGACATGAATGGCCTCAGGGATAAGCTCTCGATGGGCAACCGCCTAGCTGCGTAGCTTATCCGTGACAATCTTCCTGGGTTCGCCACCATAGCTCCGTAATAAGCGCTTGAAGAATCGCTTCACAGCCGCACCATCCCTCTTGGCTTGCAAATAGACGTCGACGACCTCACCGTCTCGGTCTACGGCTCTCCAAAGATAATGTTGCTTGCCGTTGGTTTTGACGAAAACCTCGTCGATAGAGAAGGTATCGCCGTAGCGACGGTGCTTTCGTCTCAATCTTCGAATGTAAATTGCTCCGAATTTAATGCAGGGCCTGCCCCATGAGCGCAGCGAGTGCTTTGGGCGCCACAGCCTGATCGCTTCTCTGCTAACAGTGATGCCTCTCTCAGCCAGAAGGTCTTCGATATCGCGGTGGCTCAGATTGAATCGGTAGTACAGCCAGAGAGCCTGCCCCACGAAGTGCTTTGGGTACGGCATAGCTGATGATGTCGGGAGGTGTCCATATACGTTTATATGTGTTCATGAGCCAAGTCTACCAATTTCAGCCGGTTAACTTGGCGATACCCACCCCACGTTCGCGAAAATTCCTACCTCACCAAAGTAACTCGATCTAGCAGGCTGTTGATTTTCGTTTTCGAGGCAGCCACTGGTAGGCAAAAACAGAGCGAAATGAGGGGGTGTATAGTGAATACATGACCGATTTGAGCCTGTTTTTAACGTGGCAGTGGCCACGCAGGTAGAAAATCAACAACCTGCTAGGGCACCTCTGAACAATGGCAATGCGCTCAGGCTTTCAGGCAGATTCGCAATCAAGGCGCCGCTTTGAAGGCAGGCTGGTTGCCTGTCGAAAAGTGGCAACGTCGAGTGCGGGTTTGCCTGAAAGCCCCGCAGGGCGGGCCCTGAAGCGTCCAGAGCAAGGGGGCGGCCATCCGTTTGCGCCGCTTGCCAAGGGTTACGGCCATTACCTGCGCGACGCGCCTTGCTCTGAACGCTTCAGGGCTCCGCTGAGCGCGATTGCCATTATTCAGAGGTGCCCTAGCGTAAAATTGAGTGTAGCGATGCACGGTTGTTTTACAATTTATACAAATCAATGTTCCTTTGCCCACGGTTTATCTGTAGGAGCCTGTCTTAAAAGCGAAAGCACGGACAGGCACCTCAGATAGATCATATCCCGCCATCCGGTTGGCCTGATTTCTTACCTCGCGCATCGTGTCTGATATCTGTAATCAGACACGGATCGCTCCCCATGCCCCGTCCGAGAAGAGTGTTGAAGAATGTTGAAGAAGACAGGCACACTCAAATTGCCGAAACGGGATAATCGCTAGCCATCATACCGATATTGACGATGTTAAAATGCGCGGCACCAAAACCGTGCCTGTCCAGCCAGCCGCGCCATCGACGTCACGCGGGATGTCTGCCTACGGCGGACAACACACGCAGCAACCCGACTACTACGATCTCAACCGCGACTGCGAGCAAGCCGGTGCCACCCCTTCAAAAAATCGGTGGGAAAAATTTTAGGTTATCTGCAGCCCAGCCATGCGATACTGTCTGCCCAATCTGTCGTGCGGAAAATGCTGCAGTGACCAAGAGCAATTTGGCAAGGGGCTGCCTGCTCGCAGCCGTTGTGACGTTGGCAACCGGCTTCGGTGTTGGCCAGGAACAAGATACGCCGACGACGGAAGCGCAGGTGTCCGAGGTGGCGGGAGCCGTCGAGTTCCCGCAGCGCCGGGAAGGCGACGGCATCATCCTGCTTTTGCACGCACCCCAGATCCGAAGCTGGCCGGCGTTCGAACGTTTTGAAGCTATGGTAGCGGTCGAGGTATCTTCGACTGGCGACGCCACGCTGCGCTATGGCACTGCCGTAATCAGCGGAGAAACCGAAATCGACCTGGGCGCACGCCTGGTGCGGGTGAGTTCACCCAAAGTCGATGACGTACAGTTTCTGGAGTCGGTTCCGGACGCCTATCGCAATGCGGTGCTGGCAGCGGCCAGCCGCTCGGAACTCGACGTGCCGCTAGATTTGTTTCTCGCCCACCTGGCAGATCATGTGCTTTCCAATCCGCCGCCAGCGGGATTTAATTCGGACCCTCCGGAAATTGCAGTCCGCTCAGCGCCTACATTACTGCTGTCCATCAATGGCGAGCCAGTCATGGAGACGGTACCAGGCACCGCATTGCAGCGCGTAATCAACGCCAATTGGCCGCTGTTTAAAAGCACGGATCCGAATAAGGCTTACTTCCTTCTCGATCGCGATGGCTGGCTGACCTCGACCAGGCTGGACAGCGGTTGGGAAGCGGCAAGCAAGCTACCCGCGGAATTTGCCAAGCTGCCCGACGAACCGCCGTACAAGGCGGCCCGCTCTGCGTATCCCATGCCTGCCAGGCCAGGGCCAGCTCCCGAGGTACTGAGCGTGCGCGCACCCACGGAGCTTATCGTCACTGTCGGCAAGCCCAAAACAGAGGCTATCTATAACGCGGGTGCACTGGCATTCGTCAGCAACACCGAAAGCCCACTGTTCCGGCTGAATGGCCAGTGGTACTACCTCGTCGCTGGTCGCTGGTTTTCTACGGCTCAGCTCGAGCAGGGTCCCTGGACCTACGTCACCGAACTTCCTGACGCCTTCAGCAAAATACCGGTCGACCACCCGCGCGCTGCGGTGAGGGCCTCGGTCTCCGGCACTGTGGAAGCACGTATGGCTGCGCTTGAAGCCCTGCTGCCGACCACTGTCGCAGCCGCAACCGGCGCTGCGCCACCCGTTAAGGTCAGCTATGCGGGAGACCCGAAGTTCGAGCCGGTGGCGGACGCCGGGGTATCGCGAGCCGTGAACACCGGCTTGGATGTCATTCAGTATGAAGATACTTACTATTTGCTCTACGCCGGCATCTGGTACGACTCGCCCGCACCGATCGGACCATGGAGGGTTACCTCAGCCGTACCGGCGGCCATCTACGAGATCCCGCCTAGCTCGCCGTCCTATCATGTAACTCAGGTGCAGGTGGTTGAGTCCACGCCGACCGAAGTGGTCTACAGCTACCCACCGTCCTACTCCTCTAGTGTGTACGTGGCCTATGGCGTGCCCTACTATGGCACCGGCTGGTATTACCCGCCGTACATTTGGGGTGCTTACTATTATCCCTACCCGATCGCGTACGGGCACGGCAGTTGGTACAACCCGGCGACAGGCGGATACGGCTCCCGCTCAGCATGGTACGGACCCTACGGTGGCTACTCCTACAATCAGGGATACAACCCCACGACCGGACGCTACGGCTACATGGAAACAGCTTGGGACGGCGATGAGTGGGCGAGCTACGGGGAGACCTACAACTCGCGCACCGGGGTGGGTACGGAAACCTCGCGCTACTACGACGAAGACAACAACCGCTCGGAAATGGAGCGAACCACTCAGCGCGGCGATCAGATGGTGAACACTGAACGCGAGATAAAGTTTGATTCGAACACGGTGCAGACAGAGAGAGAGACCTCCGGGGGTGCGTCGAGCGAAACAGTGCGGCAGGCGTCGGACGGCGTCGTGAGCAGCAGCGGTACGATTAGCACCGGCGACGGCCGCAGCTACTCCGTGGATGGTTCAACAACCCGTGACGGCGGCTCAACGACGATAACGGGAGCGGAAGGCAGCGCGAGTATAGATACAAAGCGGCAGGACGGGCGCAGCGTTTCCTCGATCGAAGGCAGTGGCGGCGGACAGGGTATCTCCATTTCCGGCCAGGGGGCGGGACGCACTACCATTGGCCAAAGCGGAAGCGGCGATCTATACGCGGGACACGACGGCAACGTCTACAAGAAGACTGAAGACGGTTGGCAGAACTACAAAGGCGGTGACTGGCAACCAGTCGATGTTCCGGACCCTTCACGAGAGCGCCCTTCCAGCACGTCCCAGCGCCCTGCAGCGCCCTCGCCATCGACGTCACGCGAGATGTCTGCCTACGGCGGACAACGCACGCAGCAACCCGACTACAACAATCTCAACCGCGACTACGGAGCGAGACAGCAGGGCTCGCGCCAGTTCCAGCAACGTTCTGCCGGCATGGCCCGAGGTGGCCGGGGCGCTCGGCGTCGATGACGCCGAAGTTCTTAAGCGGCGTTGAGCTCTTCCTCCAGTTCGACTGCGCGCCCGAGAGTTGCCTTGTCAAGGTCAATGCTGCCGGCAAATGCCGAAAAGGCCATGCTTGCGGCCAATCGCCGTAAATCTGCGGCCCACTCGGGAACATAGACCGGCGGAAGCAGCCAGCCACTTTCAAACAGTGGATCCAGCCGCACGGCATCGGCTATCGTGAGCCGACCCGCGAACAGGTTGCTCAGCAAATTGGGTTTGTTATCTCGTATCGCCAAACGGCAAAGCGTGTGCACTTCCAGAAGTCCCTGCAGATAAACTGCATCTTTTGTAAATACGATCCCATCCTTTACCGCTCCGCCTCTGAACACGCGCTGCGCAGATTGCATAGATTCTTTTTCAGATTGCCCTGACTCCAGGAAAAAACGAAAGAGGTCAATAAAGTCGGCGCCGTCCAGGGCGTCCCGCACCGCGATCACGCGCAGGGCA
Organism: uncultured Gammaproteobacteria bacterium; assembly: GCA_963840725.1. Classification (GTDB taxonomy): domain Bacteria; phylum Pseudomonadota; class Gammaproteobacteria; order Pseudomonadales; family Halieaceae; genus CAVWDU01. The sequence goes on from CAWIZY010000016.1 coordinate 345,642, forward strand.
ATGCGTCTCAGGCGGGAGATATCAATGGAATTAGTAATCAGCTCAGCCATTACGGCAATCCCCTCCTGAGTGCGGGTCGTGCGGGGAGCCCCCAGACCAAGAGACTTCAAGTGAATCTGTTTCCGTCCGTTCAGCTGGGTGGCCGTGTGCACAAACGCTTCGTGTTGCAGAAGCTGTCCTTTGTCGAGTTCGGAGAACAGGGCGCCCCCTCGCAAACGAATTCGCGTAGCACCGGCCAGTGCTTTCGCCGAAATGGAGTCATCAACAATCACACTCACTGAATCGTGGCTAAAAAACCGATCCACTTCCTGTCTTAGCCAGACAGCAAATTTCTCGGCTGGAATATCAGCTTTTGTGTCTGGTATCTGTTGCCCACCAATAAGCCGGTCCGTGACTTCCAGAAAGAACTTTGCACCGTCCACAGCCGAGATGTCCTGATGTTTATAGACAAAGTCAGGCCGACCATAGACATTTTGCGAATATTCCGTGAAGGCAGTGGTCCCAACGGACATCAGCATACGTCCCGCTTTTGCGTAACTGCGCGCTGTTTCGGCCAGGAATTTTTCTACCGGATCGGCCTCATCACATGTGCTGGCGATGCTGTCCAACTCCGTTACGCTGGCGTCGACATCCGGCGCCGTGATGCAGATCTCGGGCAACGTTGGATTACCCTTGCCCCAGTCCTGCAAAAACTTCTCACCGACGCCCACCGGCCAAGCCAAGGTACTGAGGACCTTTATCTTTTTCGATGCCTTGATCAGTCGGTCGTCCAGCGATTCAATTCGAGAGCTTTTCATACTTGAGTGAGTCCGATGATGGATGCGCGGGGAGCGCAAAACTCAAGCTTACTCTCTTTTCTAGGGCATCTCTGAAAAACGATCCAATGGTGGCAAAATAGAGTTTTTCATCCACGGGATCAAGCTATGAGCCAACTGACCTTCGCCGAAGCCGAATATGAAGGCAAGAACCGCCGCGAGAAGTTTCTGGAACGCATGGATGCCCTCATCCCTTGCTTCCATCTCGTTAGGGAGACCACAGGTGATTTTCAGCAGAGTGTGTATTCTGTTGTGAGCTCAGAAGCGGAGAATGGCCAATCACCTAATCGGCGCCCGCTTCCACCTCTTCGCATCGGAACTTCATCTCATAAGAAGGGCAATTCGCTCCAAGCCGCACAAGCCAATTCTTAGAGTTCTCTGAGTCGATAATGCTAATAACCTTCACAGGTTGTCTGCGTTTTAGACAAGACTCCGTCGCAATCGAGTTTGCGACGCGCTTTGCCTCATCCGAGCTATTGGCCAGGACCCATACGGAATAGAGGTTTCGATCAAACCAATATCCGTTTCCATAAGTTCCAGCAACCTTTGTCTGGATTGGCTCGCCGCTACTGCAGTCGTTCGATAAGGAGGAGCTCCCGATAATCAATCCCGCATCCATTGGGCCAATTATAGGTGACCCAAAAACGCAAGAATTGAGAACTATCAGGATCATCGCCACAAAAATCATGCGGCCAATAGTATATATTCCAACATTGAACATAACTGAATCCAACCGACAGTCGCCTATCGTAAGTATAGGTGCAGGAGCTAAGCGGAAGCTGCCAAAGGCGGCGCCCAGATTACTATCAAAATGACGATAAAAATCTGTTGCGTTTGTGCCAGCTTTCGACAGTATCGTTTGGAAAGCAGCGTGGCGGGACATTTTCGCCGTCCACCGGGTAGAGCAGAAAAGAACCGCCGCAGTCGTTGCCGCAGGACTCCGCGGCGTTGGTAGCCAGACCAGCGGCCCGCCCAAGGCTGAAGCGACTTACCTCCAGTTCCTGAACCGAGTTGATGGGTACCGATGTCTCCCTGCCCTCGATGGCGTCGTCGGTGACGGCGCTGACCGTTATCTCAATAACCCGGGTATCCGACGTCGTTACCCGGATTTCGTCGCCAGGTGCGATCACCTCGCCAGCGCGAACCCCCCGCTGTAATTCCAGTGCCGTGGTATCGGTTCTCGTGAAGGAAGTGCAGGCCACCAATAAGCTAACCAGAAGATGAACCAGGCAGCGCACGCGCTCTCCTACCCATCGGGGTGAGGCTATGGGCAGGGAGCCCACAGGGCGCGACGGGGTTTTGTCGCGCTAACCTGCGCCTGCCAAGATCCGCAGACAACGCTTTGACGGATGGCCGCCCCACGCGAACACCCCGTGAAAACGTAGCTGGGCGCCCCCGTCAGCTTCACCCGAGGCCGGGGTCGGACCTCGCAGGGCCAGGGCTGCCAGCCGCGCGAGAAAGTCCAACGGGTCAAATATCACGTGGGTCGTGCCGTCCCGATACGGGGTTTTTAGCTGATAGCGCACCTGCCCGTTGCTGGCACATCGCCAAGGCAAGCCCTGGCCAGGGGAAAATCGTCGCTGAAGCCGCTCGCGGGTGAGTTCATGTGCTGCTCCCGGGTAAGGTACCGCTCAAGAGGCACGACCCTGATAACGCTGTGGATGTTCTGATTATTGCGCAATTTTCAGCCTAACCAGCGCTGCAGCTTCTGACAAGCACGTGGTGCCCTGTCGAATTTGGCACGCTTGCGCCGTCGCAGGGCGCTGTCCAGGGCACGAAGCCCGCGATGCGCGTTTCCCCTGGCCGCATCTGTTTGACCGCATCGCCGCCCGCTAAGACGCGCAATACGGACTCAAACAGGAACACCTGGCAGGCATCGCAGCCACCAATTTCGGCAACGCGCAGCGTAACCCGCACTCCCAGAGCCGTAACTGGCAGTTTGCTGACGGTTGTTTTGGCGAAGACGCCTACCGTTGTGCTCGGTAGCGGGCGACCTCCTGATTGCGGAGACCGTCGACTTGCCCCACATGCTGGTCACCATGCACATGTCGAAGTCCATTTTTGTGAAGGATTGACTGCAGCCCATCAAGCGCAGACGCGCGAGACCAGGACCGTATGCCTGCCTGCGCTCCCTGAGTGACCGCTATGGAAAAAGCTGCCGTTCGCAGCCGACTTTTCCGATGACGGCTATCGACCCGAAACAATCGATCGCCCAAAATGCCAGGGCTGGGGGTTTTCGCACGAAATTCGGCCTTTGTTGACACGTCGTCCGACGTGGCTGGTCGGTGGTCTGAACTCACGGACTTTACGAAATAGCGCACATTTAATTCTGTTGACTGCGGGGCGCGGCAGGCGCAGATTAGCGCGACAAAACCCCGTCGCGCCTTGTGGGCTCTCTGCCCATAGCCTTACCACGATGGGTGGGAGAGCGCGTGCGCTGCCTCGTCTTTCTGCTGGCCGGCCTGCTGGTGGCCTGTACACCCTTCACTAAAACCGACATCGCGACACTGGATCTGCAGCAGGGGATTCGCGCTGGCGAATTGATCGCACCTGGCGACGAAATACGGGTAACGACGTCGGACGCCCAAGTCATTGAGCTGACGGTCAGCGCCATCACCGACGAAAGCATCGCGGGCGCAGAGGCATCGGTCCCCATCGACTCGGTACAGGAGCTGGAGGTACGTCGCTTCAGCACTGAACGGGCCGTGGCAGTAAGTGCTGGCAGCGTGCTACTCAGTTGGTGGCTCATCGGACTTGTGTTCTCGATGATCGTGGTATTCCCAGCGTGAGCACCCGCTGCAGGCATCTACGCAGAGAGACGGCACTACTGCTCAGCGTCATGGTACTGATGATCTTCGGCTGTGCCAGCGGCGGACCTCGGTTCGCGGATCTCTGGCCCAGCCTGGGGCCCACAGCCGAAGGGTATGGCCGCGTCGTAATTTTCCGAACTCGGGACTCAGTTCAGTACATGCTCCGTGGCGCGAGGCTGAAAATAGACGACATGGAGCGCGGGGCGCTGCAGATCGGTGAGTTCCGTTTCTATACTCTCCGGTCAGGGGCGCACTATATAGGAACAGACATCTGGGACACCGTCGGGAGTTGCCAGGTGAATATTGAGCTAAAGGCCGGACAGACCCTGTATTTCCAAGTTGACCCACGGCGGGTCAATTTTTGGTCGTTCGCCGGCCCTGCACTGGCGGTGGACTTGCTCGCGGAATCGGTCGGTATAGGGGTTCCAATCGGTTTGGCGACCAGCGCCGCAGAGTCCTACGGAAAGATCTGCGGCGGAGCCTTCCTTCTCTACCCGGTAGACGCCGAAAGCGCGCACCCGCATTTGCTGGAACTAAAGCTGGGCCAAGGCGGCTGAACGGCAGGGCGGCGCCTCGTTCCGCATGGTGCTCGACGTCGGAAACTGGGACGCCACACGCGCCTGCGCATCCGGCTTGAACCTGCGCCCTACAAATAGGCAGCATAATCCAACCTTTCGCCGGATCGCAGCGGATAGTCTCGCCTGATCGGCCAGTGCATCTGCCGTAGGCCGGCCACACCGGCTTACAAATCAACGTGCAGATTCGCATCACGGCATCGAATTCGCGCCAACGACGCCCTTCCCGGCGCGCTTTCCCCCTACCCAAGTGATGCTGTTTTCTTAGTGATGCTGTTCGGGATATCCGTACAGCAAGTGTTCACCCGACTGTAAGACTTCAGGGTATCTCATCCCCTATACTACCCACCGTGTCCTACCCGGTATTTAAAAAAATGATGAGCAGAACGTTAACCTTTCCAGCCCTGTCCGCGCTGGCTCTTTCACTGGTTCTGGCAGCCTGCGAACGAGGGCCACGGGGCTCTTATGAGCCGGCCCATGACTACTACTCTGTCGCCAATACCGATGCCTTCATCACCGATCACCTGGTACTGGATCTCGCCGTCGATTTTGACCAGCGTGAACTGCACGGGACTGCCACGCTACGCATGCTCAACCTGTCGCCGCTCGCGCGCGAAGTGGTGCTCGATACCCGCGATCTCATTATTGATTCCGCGACAGTCATGATACCGGGAGAAGCCCCACGGGCAGTTTCATTTGCACTCGGTGAGCGCGATGACGTGCTGGGCCAGCCCCTGACCGTGACGCTGCCGGCAGCTTTTGATCCCCAGGGTGGGTTCGACCTGACACTGGCCTACCGCACAGCGCCCGAGGCCACCGCATTACAATGGTTACCCGCCTCGCTGACCGCCGGTGGCGAACACCCGATGATGTTCTCGCAATCGCAGGCCATCCACGCTCGCAGTTGGGTGCCGCTCCAGGATACGCCCTCAGTCCGCTTTACCTATGAGGCAACGATCCGCACACCCGACAACATGCTGGCATTGATGAGTGCGAACAATGATCCGGCGGCGCCGCGAACAGGCGTTTATCAGTTCGAGATGCCGCAACCGATTCCGTCGTACCTGCTGGCCATTGCCGTGGGCAACCTGTTCTTCGAGCCGATTGGCGAGGACACCGGCGTCTACGCCGAACCCGAATTACTCGAGGCTTCCGCTTACGAGTTTGCCGGCACGCAGGACATGCTCGACCTGGCCGAGCGGCGCTTTGGCCCTTATGAATGGGGTCGCTACGACCTGTTGATCCTGCCCCCGAGCTTTCCCTTCGGCGGCATGGAAAACCCCCGGCTGTCCTTCATCACTCCCAGCGTTCTGGCGGGCGACCGCAGCCTGGTATCGTTGATCGCTCATGAGTTGGCGCACTCGTGGTCAGGTAACCTGGTGACCAATGCCACCTGGCGCGACATCTGGCTCAATGAGGGTACCACCAGCTACCTTGAAGCGCGCCTGATGGAAGAGCTCTACGGTGTCGACCGGGCCAATGAAGAACGCGTGTTGGGCTACAACAGCCTGCTGGCTGATTTGGACACCATCCCCGCTGAATTTCAGCCCCTGGCACCGAAAGTGCTGCCAGAGGACGGCGAAAGCCCGCAAGAGGGTTTGCAGTACGCCAAGGGCCAGTTTTTCCTCGAACACATGGAGAAGCAATTTGGTCGGGAGGTGTTTGACTCATTCATGGCGGACTATTTCGCCACCTTCGCCTGGCAGTCTATAACCACCGAGACCTTTCTGGATTACCTGGATCAAAACCTACTCAGCATTCACCCAGGTGTTTACCGCCGTGAGCAGGCCGCGGAATGGTTGTACGATCCTGGAATACCGGCCGATTTCGTGCCACCCGTTTCCCCGGCGCTCGAAAATGCAGCCGCCGCTGCGATGGGTGTTGCCGGGGGTGAGGTCAGTCTTGCCAACCTCGATCCGCAGGCATGGAGCCCGCAGGCAACGGTGAACTTTATAAACAGTCTTCCGCCTGAGATGAGCACCGAGGCACTGGAGGCGATTGACGCGCATTTTGGCTTCAGTCAGTCGCGCAATGCGGAAATTACCCGGGCCTGGTTTATCCAGGTCGCCGGGCGTCGCCACTTGCCGGCCTACCCCGCCATGAAGGACCACCTGTCCCGGCACGGCCGCACCCGTCTGATCAAACCGGTTTACGCAGCGCTGGTGGCCAACGGTCAGGACAGGGATCTGGCACTGACCCTATTCGAGGAACGCCAGAGCGGGTATCACCCGCTCACCAATGGCGCCATCAAATCACTTTTTTAACAATGACGCCGGCGTTTGCGGATGACAAGCGCAACAGATCATCAGAGCGAGCCGTACGAATACTCGACGCACACCCCGACTACCGGGTGTGCGCCGGGTCCTGAGTAAGGTAGGTTTTACAGCGCCTGAATAAGGTCCTGTAGTTGCGCCACATCGGGATAGACGACACGCACAGGTCGGGTTCAAACTGCTGGGCTAGGTTCCCTCAAAACAAAAATAAAAGGGGTTAATGCCGTGACCAACTCAACCATGGATGCCGCTCCCGCAACCCGGGCAGTTCCAATCGCACGCAGGGAGTTGACTCTGCGGGTCGTGGCCGTGGCCGTGGCCGTGGCCGTGGCCGTGGGGATCGTATTGTCTATCGTCATGGGAGCGGCCAATGTCTATGTCGGCCTGAAGGCCGGGATGACGGTATCAGCATCCATACCCGCCGCCGTAATGGCAATGCTTCTGTTCAAACTGCTGTTCAATAATTCATCGATACTGGAGGCCAACCAGGTACAGACCTGTGCCTCGGCGGGAGAGCAATGGTTCTCGGCGGATTCGCATCCATGGTCAGCGTCCGCCACGGGCTGGTGTCCGCGGTCAGGGAACTGGGTGGTAACCTGAGCAGTGGCGGTCTGCTGAAACCAGATACGGAGAGAGACATACCGACCTGGTCAATCCTTGGTCTTGGCGTGGGGTGCACTATGGTACTGGCGCTGGTCAATTACCGCTTCACGGGCGGGGTTGGCATCACAGTGCTCGCCACTCTCGTGATGCTGATCATGGGATTTTTCTTCACCGGCGTGGCCAGTTACATCGTCGGTCTCGTCGGTAACTCCAATAGTCCGGTGTCCGGCATGACAATTACTGCGGTACTGGTCTACAGACGCAGAATGGTCACGGGACACAACTCCCTTCAACCTGACAATGCCTGGTCTCAGGCAACACAGTGTTTCCTCTGTTGAGGATGCGACTGCGCACTCCAAACAGCCCAAATGGGCCAGCTATGATGGTGAATGACGCACCTCCGTCGTTTTTCATGCGGCACCATTGTTCCGCGGGGTTTTAGGAAAGCCGTGCATGCACGACGCTGAAAAGGGCCGCCAATGAGAATTGGCGCCTGGAACAGCCGGCGATTGCCGAATCCAGGGGCGGACCGGGAGGCCCGTGGGATTGTTGGACAGGTTCACAGCCAACCGGCTGGTGCGTCATAAAGAACCCGGGGGACGCTGTACAGGGGGTAGTATCGCCGTCGTCGCTTGCGCGGCAGCACAACGCCGCTACTATAGGGCCATGCAAACCCTGCTCCGCTTCGTCGTCCTGCTCGTACTTGCCGCCCTGCTGTTCGGTCTCTTTGGCTGGGCCCTGGCATTCGCCCTGCGTCAGCTCAATCTCTACCCGCCCGAGCAGCTCACGATTGCCGCGGGCCCGCCGGGCACCGCGTATCACACCAACGCCACGGCCTACCAACGCATGCTGGCGGAAGACGGCATTGATCTCGTGATTCTCGAAACCGCCGGTTCGGTCGAGAACGCGTCCCGGCTTGCCGATGACGCGGCCGAACCTGCGGATATCGCTTTGGTCCAGGGCGGCGTGCCGCTGGCTGAGGGTATCGAAGGACTGGCCGCGGTCTACGTGGAACCGATCTGGCTGATGGCCCGAACTGCAGCGGAGGTCGATGCCGACCCGCACAACTGGCACGGGTTGCGGGTGGCAGCGGGGGTTCCGGGCAGTGGGGTCCGCCTGGTTGCGGACCAATTGGCCGCTATCACAGGCGCCACGGCATTCGATCGCGACCAATCCGTCGCCCTTGGCAGTGCGGCCGCCGCCGAAGGTCTGCTGAACGGGGAGCTCGACGTGGCACTGTTCGTCGCACCGGCGACAGCAGCGTACCTGCAGCCGCTGTACTACTCGAAACAGGTGCGTCCGGTTACGCTCGCGCACCGCGAGGCACTTACCTTGCGCCTCGATGCCGCCCGCGCGATCCGGCTGCCCTCCGGCATTCTCGACTACCACCAGCCGATACCCGCGGAGGATATCGAGCTGGTGGGGCTGATTGCGCGCCTGGTTGCCCGCGAAGACCTGCACCCTGCGCTCGTCAACCGGCTGGTTCGAGCCGTGCGGGTAATCCACGGCAGAACGGAGATCATCCCCGCCAACCGACAGTACCCTTCCGCGAAGGACATGGACGTCGGTGCCAATCCCTACGCCAAACAATTGCTGGAGGAGGGCTTCAGCAGGCTGGAGCGCTACCTGCCGTACTGGGTGGTGGCGCAGCTCAATCGCATCCTGCTGGTACTGCTCCCGGCGTTGCTGCTCCTGCTGCCGCTACTGAGGCTGCTGCCGGCGATCTACCAATGGGTTTTCCGCGGCCGGGTTTACCGGCATTACTCGCGGGTGCACGAAATCGACCGTCTCGTCGGCGTGAGCGGGGAATCCCTGGAGCCGCAACAGCGGCAGGCGCTACGCGACGAACTCAACGACATCGAGCGGCGCCTGCGCCAGGCCAATCTGCCCAATAGCTATCGTAAGGAAGCTTACACCCTGATGCACCACCTGGAGTACGTGCGCAACCGCATCGCCGTGCCGGAATAAGTAAGGCTAACGACGCCGAGATGCGGTTGGCCACGCTGCCATCGCCACCCGATTTTGGTTGACGGCCCGGGCCGTTCGTGTTCTCATTCAAACCTTAATATATGCGAACATCTGAATACATTAATATTTGAAAGCGAATACATTGATATCGGAAAGCACCGCGACTGCGGGGCACCGTTCCCAGGGGGTACTCGACAGCCCATGCCCAGCCGACAGGTCGTAGCCAAGGAGCTATCTGAAATTTTCAAGATCCTCGCGCATCCCGACCGGGTGCGGATTATCGAGGAGCTCGGAGCCGGAGAGCACGACGTCAACAGCCTGGTTCAGCAACTGGGCCTCGCCGGGCCACGGGTGTCCCAGCACCTCGCGCTGATGCGCGCCCACCGGGTAGTGGAGGAGCGCCGCGACGGCCGCCACCACTTCTATCGGCTTAGCCAGCCGGAAATCGCGTCCTGGATCATCGAGGGGCTGTCTTTCGTCGAAGGGCGAATGAACGGCCCGAAGCGGTCGGACATCGACAGTGCCCGCCAGCTCTGGTCGGCGCAGACTACGAATTGACTCGCCGTCACACGTTATGCACAAGGAGACACTCATGCCCAAGTTCGCCGCTGGCGTCATTAAATTCCAGAATACCGTATACCCGGAGAAGAAAGAGCTGTTCGAGCAGCTGAGCAAAGGGCAGTCGCCCGAGGCGCTGTTCATTACCTGCTCCGACTCGCGGATCGAAACCGCGATGATCACCCAGACGGACCCGGGTGAGCTCTTCATCTGTCGCAACGCAGGCAATATCGTGCCCCCCCATTCCACCCACACTGGCGGCATGACCGCGTCCATCGAGTTCGCCGTCTCGGCGCTCAGAGTGCCGCATATCGTAATCTGCGGCCACACCGAGTGCGGCGCCATGAAGGGTGCGATGAACCCGGAAGGCCTCGATGGGCTGCCCCACGTACGCGAATGGCTCAGCTACTCACACGCCGCCGTAGCTGTTGTCGAAGAGATGGGCGCGGGTGCCAGTGATGAAGAGCGCATGCGCATGCTGCTGGAGCAGAATGTGATTCTCCAGCTCCAGCACCTGAAGACGCACCCCAGCGTCGCGGCACGGCTGGCCAGGGGCGACCTTCAGCTTCACGGCTGGGTCTACGACATCAAAACCGGCGACGTCGGCGCCTTCGACGCAGCCAGCAACAGCTTCGTGCCCGTGGATATTCGCTATGCCCAGGAAATGGCGAAGCTCGCCCACGACAAAGGCTGTGCGGCCTGATCCCGGAGAACGACGATGAAATTCCTCGACCTTTCCAATCTTCGTGGCGATCTGTTCGGCGGTGTCACCGCCGGCATCGTCGCGCTGCCGCTGGCGCTGGCCTTCGGTGAAGCGTCCGGTGCCGGCCCCATCGCCGGCATGTGGGGCGCGATCTTCGTTGGATTCTTCGCTTCCCTGTTCGGCGGCACCGGCTCCCAGGTGTCGGGCCCGACCGGCCCCATGGTGGTGGTTTTCGCAGGCGTCTTTGCCTCCCTCAGCGGAGATCCCGCGCTGGTCTTCGCTGCGGTAGTGCTCGCCGGCCTGCTCCAGGTCACACTGGGCGCCCTCAAGATGGGCCAGTATATCCGGCTGGTGCCCTACCCGGTGGTCTCGGGTTTCATGAGCGGTATCGGCTGCATCATCATCGCCCTGCAGGTCTCGCGCCTGTTCGGTCACGAGCCCGATGCCGCGGGAACGATTCCCGCGCTGATGGAGATTCCGGGCGCCGTGTTGGCGCCGGTCTGGCCCGCGTTGCTGGTCGGCGTGACCACACTTGCTGTCATTTTCGCCTGGCCTAAGGTGTTGGGCACTTATCTGCCCGCTCCGCTGGCGGCACTGATCGTCGGCACCCTGGTGAGCATGGTGGTGCCCGGGTCGCCAATACTCGGTGACATTCCAACCGGTTTTCCCGCGTTCGTCATGCCGGCCGTCTCTGCCGACAGCTTTGGCATCGTGCTCGAGGCGGCCGTCATTCTCGCGGCCCTCGGTGCCATCGACTCCCTGCTCACCTCGCTGGTGGCTGACAACATGACCCGCACCCGCCACAACTCAGACCGCGAATTGATCGGGCAGGGCATCGGCAACACCGTTGCCGGCCTGTTCGGCGCCATCCCGGGCGCAGGTGCGACGATGCGCACGGTGATCAACATTCGCACCGGGGGGCGTACCCGAATTTCCGGCGTGGTGCATTCGCTGCTGCTGCTGGCAATCGTGGTCAGCCTGGCGCCGCTGGCCGCCATGATTCCTCATGCCGCACTGGCGGGCATCCTGATCAAGGTGGGATACGACATCATCGACATGGCCTATCTCAAGCAAGCGCACCGGGGTCCGCGGCTGGACCTCGCACTAATGGCCATGGTGCTGCTGCTGACCGTGTTTGTCGACCTCATCACCGCTGTGGCTGCCGGCGTGGTCCTCGCCGCCCTCGCCTTCGTCAAGCAGCTTGCCGACGAGCAGCTGCGCAAGTTCGGCGACGAGGACGACAGCTACAACGACGCCACCGCAGAAGAGAAAGCACTTCTTGAGCAGGCCGGCCGTGCGGTCACCATCTTCGAGTTCGGCGGCCCGCTGAGTTTCGGTGCCGCGGCCGACGTGGGCCACACGGTCCGCGAGCGGACCCGCAACAAGGCGTCGGCGATGATTCTCGACTTCTCCAGCGTCCCGTTTGTCGATGTTTCGGCAGCCCGGGCAGTGGAAACGATCATTTGCGATGCGCGTCAGGCGGGTAAAACCGTTTACGTCACCGGCATGGACGACAGCGTGGCAGCCACACTGACGGCACTCGATGCCACCCACTGCCTGCCCGTGGATACCAGCTACGAACACCGCATCGACGCGTTGCGGGCAGCGGTCGCGCAGGTCGAGCGTCAGCGCGGCAATGGAGGAGGCTCCGTACCCGACCAGCCAGTCGCCGCCTGACGCCAACTGCCGCGTCTGCAGGCCTTCCCGCCCCCGCTCACCGGGGGCGGAACCTCCCGGTAAAACGCTGGTGGAACCTTTCCCCCGCCCACTTTCGCTACAGTCTTACAGCACCAGGGCACCCGTTCCGGGATCTCATTGTAGGGACACCCACCCAGAATAAGCACTTTACAAAGACACCCCTGCAAAGCTCACTCATCAAACTGAACCCCGTGGTGCTGGCAGGCTGTATCGTTGTCTTTAATAGAACGATGCTCTCCAAATAATCAATTTCACAGATGGATAGCGCGCAGCTATCGTGGCGTTATATCAAAGCGGAGCACGTATCAATGGCCCACCCCGACGCCTCACGACTGCCCAGTGTTAAAGCGAACCTGAAACTGGTCCGCCGGATTCCAACCCCGTCTGCGACACTGTGCGCCGTGGGCCTGTCCAAGCCACTCACGAACGGGTTCAGGCAACTGCTGCGCAGCGCCGGAGCGGCGATCTCGCTGGAACCGGGCCCTTGCCCCACGGACCGCCACGGCTTCCAGCTCGACGCCAGCCACAATTCACGGGTCTCCGGCCTGGTTCGTGCCGGCGTCGAGATGCACCCGATCCAGGGCCTGAAGGGTGTCCTCCCGGGCCAATCACCGGCGCTCAACACACGTGATCGTGGGAATTCCAGTAAGCGCGGACGCCAGCACACATGCGGATACCCTGGCGCTGCTGGAAAAGTCCCTACCGACACAGCGATCATTCCTGGCAGTCGACCAGCCCGGTTCGGACGCGGCTCTCCAAATGCTTCCGGAAGCGGCGATCGAAAGTACCAGCGGGGCTTTGGCCATGGACAGATTACTGCGAACTCCTGGCGAGGTCGCACTGATCACCGCAAGTCCTGCGCAAGCCGCCCTTTATGCCGCGGCAGGGCACGTGGTGGCGGGCACGCAACAACTCGCGATCACCCTTGGCGTCAGTGACAATGCGTGGTCCTGTGTACACCACGGCACGTCCGAAGAAGATGCATGCGGCCTGGCCCTGGCCTGCACCTGGGCCCTGTTCTGGGCGGGAGACCACACCGCCGCCGCGCGCCTGCACAACGCACTGCTGTGCACACTGGAAGAGGGCCTGCACACTGCGGGCCTGAAGACAGTACTGCCCTATAGCCGCACTCTGGAAAACGTGGAGATGCTGCAGGCGATCCGTGACCGGCTCGGCGCGTCACCACGACGCCTGCCCGCCGCAGATTACACACCAACACCGGCTGCGCACCTGCGACGGGTCGGTTAGGCCGCAGAGCGCGATTGCCATTATTCAGAGGTGCCCTAGATACAGTCGTTACCGGGCGTAACCGTATGCCGTTACCCCGGATTCATTATTCGCCGAGCACATAGCGGTGGTGGCATCGCCAGGCCTTGCTCCCGTTACATGGCAACCGGCCTTACAGGGCGTTATCAGGAGGTCGATCGATCAATGCGCAGTGCGATTGGCAAATGCGCCCATCCAGAGACTACGAGCATCTTCCACCTGCTCGTCCGTAACGCCGTGCAGATTGCCGGCGATGAAGTCGACACCTTCCACCAGCCACAGCGCGAGACGGTCGGATGCAAGATCGTAGATGCGTTCCCTGCCGTTGCGCTTTTCTTCCACGAGGCGATTTGATTTGAGCACGCTGAGGTGTTGTGAGACACGGGTGGGTGGCAGGTCGAGGCTGTTCGCCAGATTACCACGCTGTGCTCGCCCCGGGTCGCAAGAAACTGCACGATGAGAATTCTGTCGGGATGGGCAAGCACTTTCAGCAGGCCACTCAACTCCCGCGCTACGACCCGGCGATTAGGCATACCAGAACTCCAGTGCCTCATCGCGGCCGTCTCTGGCCAGCCCCAGCGCCCGGCGCAGGACCAATTCCCAACTCGCCCGGACCGCCAGTAGTTGCCGGGCCGCCGAGTTATCACGGCCGCGGTTGCGTCCGATCCAACCCTGCGCCCGGGCCCGGTTTTCCCAGCGGCAAACATCCCCCCAAAACCCGCCGAACTGGCGCTCCACGGATGATGGTTTCCAGTTCAACTCGCGGGCTGCGCTGACGAGCACCCGGGTTGCGCTGTCGGGAGCGCGGCGAAGTGCTCCCTCACCCGGTCGAGACCCAGCAGTTCTGCACTGGGATCAATCGCGGCATGCGCGCGATACGATCGCCACGGGCAAGTTCCCACCGGCGCCGCCGACCAGGTGGTGGTGCCGCCGGCGAAATAGTCAACCGCCCATGAATCGATGGAGCCGAGGATCAGGCGGTGGATATCAGCGCCGGTGCGTTGTGCGGCGAGCACGGTGAGGCCTGTGTTGTCGATCCGCGCAGCCGTGACGAGCCCGCAACCCATTCGCTCTGCGGCCGTGTCCACCGCGAGTTCCAGTGCCGCCGGCCCGTCGCCCTGAACAGCTTCGGAGGAGAGCCCACCACCTGTAATATCTAAAAATGCATTCAACGTTTTACCCCAGCCCCTGGGCCCGTCGAAGCGGGCGCATTCACATCCACAGCGTGAGTTTGCAGAAATCAGACCCTATTGATAAAATTGAAAGATCATAACGTTTCGTTCTTTAATCAAGAACGTATCCTCGCATCAGGAGGGGCTGATCCGTGCGACTGAATTACAATCACCTGCGCTATTTCTGGGCCGTGGCCCACAACGGCAACCTCACCCGTACCGCCGAGCAGCTCCATGTTTCGCAATCGGCTCTGTCGTTACAAATCAAAAAACTGGAGGAGCAATTGGGTCACGCCCTCTTCGACCGGCGCGGCAAGCAATTGGTCCTGACCGAAGCGGGTCGCGTGGCTCTCGATCATGCGGACGTCATCTTTGCCAGTGGATCCGAACTGCTCAGCACACTCAGTGGAGAGGCGGCGGCGTCGGAGGTGTTGCGGGTGGGCGCGCTCGCCACGCTGTCCCGCAATTTCCAGATCGAGTTTCTGGATCCGCTGGTCGGCCGGGAGAACACCTCTATTATAGTCCGCTCAGGCAACCTCCCGGACCTGTTGGCACAACTCGAAGCACACAGGCTGGACGTGGTGCTCACCAATACCTCGCCGACACGGGATGCCGCTACACCCTGGATAACGCGGACCATCGCCAGCCAGCCGGTGAGTCTCATCGGCTACCCGGAACGACGCGTCAAGGACCGCTCAATGGATGACATCCTGCGCCAGGAGCCCCTCGTGGTACCCACAGTGGAAACGGCAATACGCAGCGCTTTCGACAGCTACTGTGACCGACACGAAATCCGCCCCCATCTGGTGGCGGAAGTCGACGACATGGCGCTGTTGCGGGTACTGACCCGCCGCAATTACGGGGTGGCGGTCACCCCGGCTATCGTCGTCCGGGATGAACTGGCCAGCGGCCAATTGGTCGAGCTGGCACGCTTCGACGAACTGCAGGAGCATTTCCAGGCGATCACTCTCAACCGTCAGTTCCCCAACGTCTTGCTCAAACCCCTGCTCGACGCTATCGAGGCGCACGACTGGGAGCCCGAAACGGCCTGAAGGCTGCGGACCGATTTTTTGGCGGCGGGACGAACATCAGCTACAGGCAGTGACCATCTTACTCGAGCGGCTTACTCAGGCTGATCGCACCCCGGACCTGCCCGTTGCTGGGCCAATAATCTGATGGACTGTCCAGGTTGACGCGAATCTCGTCAGCAATATCGCCAGGCGATCCTGAGGATATTGCCAAGTGAATCGCCCAAAATTTCTAGAATCGGCCCATGAATACCTATAAACGGAACCGCTTCCCTCCAGATATCATTTCGTACGCCGTTTGGCTCTACTATCGATTCAACCTCAGCCACCGAGATATCGAGGATCTTCTCGCTGAACGAGGAATCATCGTCACTCGCGAGTCGATCCGCCTCTGGTGCATCAAGTTTGGGGCGATTTACACTCGAAGGTTGAAACGAAAACATCGCGGCTACGGCGACACGTTCTATATCGATGAGGTCTTCGCCGGTGTGCCGGACCATTCAGATCAATGGCAAGCAGCACTACCTCTGGCGGGCCGTGGATCAGGATGGTGAAGTGGTGGATGTCTTTCTGCAAGCAAGGAGAGATGGCGCTGCAGCTAAACGATTCTTCAAGCGCCTGTTACGAAGCCACGGAGAAGAACCCAGGAAGATCGTGACGGACAAGTTACGTAGCTACGGTGTCGCCCGTAGAGAGTTGATACCAGACACGATCCATAGCACTCAGCAGTATGAGAACAATCGGGCTGAACAATCACATGAAGCTACTAGGGTGCGAGAACGAGGGATGCGGAAGTTCAAGTCGATTAGGCAGGCTCAACGGTTCCTGGGTACTCATGCTGTGGTTAGCAACCTGTTCAATCTGGGACGGCACCTAGTCCGAGCTGAACACTATCGGAATCTTAGGATGAGTGCGTTTGATGAATGGGAAAGGGCGGTTGCTTGAACGTTCGCCCCTCACTATCATAAATTCCAGAAGTTAACTTGCCAGAACCTGTTGCAGTTGTGCTGACAGGTCAGCTCGCGGTTCGGCGCCGGTTGTCGGCAAAGCACTCCGGCTGTCGGGCCATGAACGGAAAGAACTTGGTGTCGGTATCGGGCAGTTTCATGAAGCCCGAGACACCGAGGTCGTTGATCCGGTGCAGTTGCTCCAGAATGGCGTCGAGGCAGGTGCGGAAGCGCGGTTCGTCCTCGGGATCCAGCAGCTGCAGGTAACTGTGGATCTTCAGGTCGAATTCAAGGCTCTCGAAAATGATACAGCCGGTGTGCTTGATGCTGTTCAACACCGCCAGTTCGTCGAGGATGGGACGGGGCAGGGTGAGCATTTCATCGGGGTCGTCACCGTCCTCGAAATAGGAGTGCACCCGGCTTTCCCCGCTGCCGGGCGGTACCGCGCTGACCTCGTAGGGAATGTGCATGCCGGGTGTGATATGGAAAGCGTCGGTGGCGGCGGCGCGCTCGATGTGCAGAGTGTTGCGGGCATCAAACATGCAGCTCTTGAAAATGCCGGTCTTGTTGATCGCCCGGCCCAGGTGCACCACGTTGTTCACCGCCGAGGTAAAGGCCTCGAGCAGCGCGGCATCGTACAGGTTCAGATTGGAGTCGACGTTCATGCCGTGCTCGTTCCAGTGGATCGCCAGCCCGCCGACCACCGGGAAGTAACCCAGGTGGCTCACGGCGATTACGAAGGCTTTTTCGGTATCGCCCATACCTTCGAGATAATTCTTGTAGTAGCGATCGAGCTCCGTGGGGTCGACGTCGGCGACCAGCTTCTCTGGGATTTCCTGACGCAGAAAGGACTTGCGCGAGCTGTATACCACACTGTCGATATTGCGGTTCGCGGGCGCCAGCCAGATCGGCACCAGGGGCCTCCCTGTCCCGCCCTCGGCGGCGCACTCCGCGGGCACCACGATCTGCTTCATGTAGCGCATGTTGTCGAGGAAGTAATCCCCCGCCCGGTCCCGCAGAGCGGCGTCGTCGGACAACATGCTGTCGAGGGTGCGGGCGAACTCCCTGGGCAGGCCCAGGCTTGCGGGGGTGATGACCTGGCAGCCAAAACGGCTGGACTGACCGGAGGCTAGAGCATAAAGCGTGCCCGCCACACCCTGCTCGTCGAAGCGCGGCGACGACAGGGCGCCATGCAGCTGCTCGTCGCCGATAAAGTAGATATCGCCGAGTTTGGCGTTCGTCTCCTGCAGGTCGGCGGACAGTGCCGCGAGCCCGGCGCTACCGGTGAACTGGCGGTTGGCGTCCTGTTGCGCGTACACCGCCGCGCCCCAGTCGATCAGGGCGATCTGCTCAGTGACAGGATCGAAGACCACGTTTGACGGTTTGATATCGCCGTGGATGATCGGCGGCCGATCGTGCGCCCTGGCATCGACGCGCAGGGAAATGAGAATGTCTGCGAGTTGTGCGGCGATCTTCAACACCAGTCGCGGCGCTACCCGCCCGCGTTGCAGGATGAGCTCCTGCATGTTGATCCCGCGCGCCCGCTCCATCATCAGAATCGACTGACCGCTGATGCGCTGGAACTCGAGAAAGCCCGGTACATGGGGCAGGGCCAGCTGGGACTGCATGTAGCCCTCTTCCTCGAGACGATCCTGCACGTGTCGCGGCAGTGTGATACGGGCAAACTTGAATACGCACTCCCGGCTGCCGCCGGCGGCAGCCGGTGCTTGCTCGCGGCCGGCGAATACGAAACCGTAGGCTCCCTTGCCGATGATCTCGATGTCGTCATAGCCCAGCAGCCGCAGTTGCGCTTCGCACAGTGCCAGCCACTGCTTGAGCTTACGCGCATCGCGGTGACTGAGCAGGTAGATGGACTGCTCTTCGTTGATGTAGAAGTGCTGCAGGCGGCGACCGCCGTCACCGGACCCGCCCTGCTGAATGGTATTCATGGCCCGTGAAACTCCAACACAGGGCTCGGCAGTCAGCGCATCGCCGCCAGCATGGTGGAGGGATCTTCCAGGAAGGCCTTCCAGGCATTGCTGAAACGCGCCATGGTCGCCCCGTCGATCACGCGGTGGTCCCCGGACCAGCTCGCGGTCATCAGCTGCCGGGCGACGACCTCGCCCCGATCATCGAAGCGCGGCAGGGACTGCACCTTGCCGAGGGCCACGATCGCCACCTCGGGCTTGTTGATGATGGGGGTGGTGACGGTCCCGCCGACAACGCCGACATTGGAAATGGTAATCGTCCCATCCCGCAGATCGGCAGGGTCGACCCGCCCCTCGCGGGCGACCTCGGTCAGTCGGTTCAGCTCCCGGGCCAGTTCCATCAGGGTCAGGTCCTGCACGTTCTTGACGTTGGGCACCAGCAGACCGACACGGGAATCGACCGCCATGCCGATGTTGTGGCTGGCCAGGTAGTGCAGTTCCGTGCAGCCCTCGTTGGGGCGGCTGTTCAGTATCGAAAAATCGTGAAGCGCCAGCGACAGCGCTTTCATGAACAGGGGCATCATGGTCAGCCGGACCCCCCGCTCGGCAAAGCGTTCCTTGAGGCGCTGTCGCAAGTCGATCAGGGCGGTCAGGTCCACCTCGTCGACATAGGTGAAATGCGGGATGGTGGTCACCGCTTCGGCCATGGCCCTGGCCATCACCGCCCGCGGCCCGCGGATCGGCTCCACCCAGTCAGCCGCTGCGGCGGGCCGCGTGCCGGTATCGGATTGGTTCCCCTCGAGATAGACCAGCACATCCTCTTTCAGCACGCGCTGGTTCTTGCCGGTGGCCGGTACCTGGCTGAGGTCGAGGTCGTGCTCCCGGGCCAGGCGCCGCACCGCCGGTGTGGTGAGTATCTTGCCGCCCGGTGCCGCGGCTGCGGTACCCGCCTGCGCCGCCTTTGCGGCGGGCTGGTCGCCGGTGAGGGCCGCCTCGGCACCAGCGCTTTCTCTGCGCCCGGCTTTCCCGCCCCCCGGCTCTGCGGAACCCGGCTTTCCGGAACCGGACTCACCGGCATCCGGGTCGTCGGCGTCCTCGCGCTCCAGGGCAAACAGGGGCTCGTGTACGCGCGCGATTTCGCCCTCGGCGTAGTACAGCTCGAGAACCTTGCCAGTGTGGATCGATGGAATCTCAACCAGGGCCTTGTCAGTGCTGACTTCGGCCACTGGCTGGTCTTCCACGATGTGATCGCCTTTCTCCACCAGCCACTGGACGATTTCGCATTCCACGATGCCCTCGCCAATGTCCGGCAGAATAAAATCGGTCTTCATTCCGAAGCTCCCGGTGCGTTGGTGCTCAGTAATTCAGGGTGTATTGGATGGCCTCCCGGATTTTCCACTGATCAGTCAGGTAGACCTTTTCGTGGGCCAGGGGGAACGGTGTATCAATACCAGTGACGCGACAGATTGGCGCCTCCAGGTAGAGAAAGCAGTGTTCCTGGATGTCGGCGCTGATTTCCCCGGCAAAACCGCCCGTGCGCGGTGCTTCGTGGGCAATGAGCAGGCGCCCGGTCTTGCGCACCGACTCCGCCACACACTCCCGATCCCAGGGCAGCAGGGTGCGCAGGTCAATCACCTCGCAGCTGACCCCGTCCTCTGCTACCGCATCAGCCGCGGCCAGTAAGTGTTCCATCTGCGCGCCCCATCCCAGCAGCGTGATGTCGTCGCCTTCGCGGACGCGCTCCGCCTCGCCCAGGGCCAGGCTGAACTCACCCTCCGGCACCTCCCCCACCGCCGCCCGGTACAGGCGCTTGGGCTCGAAAAACAGCACCGGGTTAGGGTCCAGGATCGCCGACGCCAGCAGCCCCTTGGCCTGCCGGGGGCTACTGGGGACCACGACCTTGAGGCCGGGGGTATGGCAAAAATAGGCTTCGGGAGACTGGGAGTGGTAGAGGCCCCCGGAGATGCCGCCGCCGTAGGGCGCGCGGATGGTGAGGCCGGCGACATCGAACTGGTTGCCCGAGCGGTAACGGAACTTGGCCGCCTCGTTCACAATCTGGTCGAAGGCCGGGAAGATGTAGTCGGCAAACTGGATCTCGGCCACCGGCACCTTGCCTTGCGCGGCGAGCCCGATGGCAAAGCCCGCGATGCCCTGCTCTGTGAGCGGGGTATTGAAACAGCGTTCGCGGCCATATTTCTCCTGCAGGTGACTGGTGGCCCGGAACACGCCGCCGAAGCTACCCACGTCCTCGCCCAGGCAAATGACCCGCTCGTCAGCCGCCATGGCCAGGTCGAGGGCATTGTTGACCGCCTGCAACAAGTTCATCTCGGCCACGATCAGTGCCCTCCCTTGTCGATGGGATAGCGCTCAGGGTACTGCCGCACATGCTCGATCAGCGCCTCGAACTGTTCCCGCAGGTGCGGGGGCGGGGTGTCGTACACGTCTTCGATCAGCTCTGACAGGGGCGGCTTCGGTTCTTTTTCCTCGGCCTTGAGTTCCGCCAGCACCTCGGCTCGGTAGGCCTCCACGGTCTCCTTTTCCTGGTCGTCGCTCCACCATCCCCGGGCGCAGAGCCACAAGCGCATGCGCTCGATGGGATCGACCTCCCGCCAGCGGTCCTCCTCCTCACGGCTGCGATAACCGCTGGGATCGTCGGAAGTGGAATGTGCCCCCAGGCGATAGGACATGGCCTCGATCAGCACCGGCTCACAGGATTGGACGGCGATGCGCCGGGCTGCCAGGGAGGCGGCGTAGACCGCCAGCACGTCGTTGCCGTCCACGCGAATGGTCTGCATCCCGTAGCCCACCCCGCGGGAGGCGATGCCGTCCCCGGCATACTGCTCGGCGGTGGGGGTGGAGATGGCATAGCCATTGTTGCGACAGAAAAATACCACCGGGCATTTCAATACCGCGGCCATGTTCATGCCGGCATGAAAATCCCCCTCGGATGCGGCGCCATCGCCGTAGTAGCACAGGGTGCAGCGGCGCTCTCCCTCTTGCTGGCCCCGGGCGTCCAGTCGCTGGCCGTAGGCGTAGCCGGCCGCCTGGGGGATCTGCGTGGCCAGGGGGGAACTGATGGTCATGAAGCGCAGGTCCCGGCTGCCGTAGTGCACCGGCATCTGCCGCCCCTTGCCCAGGTCGTTGCGGGTGCTGAGCAACTGGATCATGAACTGGCGGGCGGTGAAACCGCGGAAGCGCAGGGCGGCCTGTTCGCGGTACTGCCCCATGATCATGTCCTCGTCGGCGAAGGCCGCGACACTGCCGGCCACCGCCGCCTCCTCGCCGGCGCAGGTGAGGTAGAAACTCAGCCGCCCCTGGCGCTGGGCGGACACCATCCGCTCATCGAGCACCCGGGTGAATACCATGGTGCGATAGACGCGGATGGCCAGTTCCTGCGCCAGATCCGGTTCCTCGGCCCCCTCGTACAGGGTTCCGTCAGCGCGCAGGATCTCCAGGGTCGGGATTGGCAGTTCGGTCGCGGATATGAACTCGGGACGGTGTACGCTGCGTTTTTTGTGTTTCATTGCGCGACTCCCCTTCCCGGCGCGAGCAAGTTGGGGCCGACGGTTCCCATACTATAGTTGATGCCCGTGGGCATGACCGGGCCATTGCCCGGTAACAGCCGGCGCACCGGCGGCAGTGCGGGTGCGACCCTGCCCATCAGAGGCTGGCGCCAGCGCGCTCGGGGAGGCGGCGCCGGGGGAGAAGTCCAGGCTGTTGTGTCCGGCGTTTTTCCACATGGAGCCATTTTAATCCCTGATATTTGTCGTACAGTTCCCGGCCAAGGCGTGGTGGCCATACCACATGATCCAGCAATAAGCGGAGGCGTCTATGAACGTGAAAATAGTCTATGTCGGCCTGGATGTCGATGATACGTAATACCACGCAGTGCTTTGGGTATGGTGAAGTTGTGGATGGTTGCCTGTAGGCCAGGCGGGATAGAGCAGCCGCCGGCGATACTGCCGCACAGCGCCAAACTCCAGGCTGTCCTTACTCTGTAGCGCAAAAAAATGCCCGCGTTGAGGCGGGCACTCTTCTGGTTACGGATCAGCTACTAGGGACAGGGATCCGCCAGGACGTGCGCCGGCTCCCCGACAAAGTCAGTAAACTGGCAGCCAAATTCAGGGTCTGCGACCGCCGCCGCGTCACCAAAGTCATCCCCCGCGGGCTGCTGCCCACCGTTCACCCAGGCGACGAGGTCAAGAAAGGCCGCTGCCAGCTCGTTGCCGGTGAAGCGGCAGTGCAGCACGCCGCGGATAGCCCGCTGAACCAACAGGTCCGATTTTCCATTAGCCAGAACGCGCTTCGCGTACTCGACCTCGTTCAGCACCGGCACGAACAGATCACCGAGGTTATGCAGGGTCAGGACCGGCACATCAATATCACCGGTGACGGTCGGAACCTGGGCCAGGCCCTGCTTGCGACGGGTCTGCGGCTCCGCGGCGATGCGGAATATCAGCTGATTCAGAGACTCCTCCTCCGGTGTCAACGCGGGGTCCGAGTCGAACTGGTAGACCGTGTCGATATTGTCCACCGCGCTTCCCGGAGCGCGCGCCAGGGTGCCGTCACCCACCGCCAGGTCAAACAGGAAGTTTCCCGGTCCCGTCTCAAAGCTCGCTATCGCATTCCAGAAAAACCAGGCGTTATCGAAATTCGGTCGATCGCCGCCGGAGATCAACTCCACGAGGTTCTTGAAATTGTTGCCATCGGCATTCAAGAACACCGGCCAGCCCCCTGGAACCGCTTCGAGGTTGGTCTTGATCGCCGGCACCGTACCAAAAAGATAGGTGGCCGCATCGATGGGATAGGTACTGCTGCCGACGCCCAACTGCTGGGCCGCCAGGTTGAAGTCGAGGAAGTAATCAAAAAGGTCGTAATCGGCGAGCGCGCCGCAAATCGGCATTGCTCCTGCAAAAAGGTTCGGGTACTGCTCGATGATGACGGCGGTGATATGACCACCCATGGACGCACCGGTCATGAAGATCTGCGAAGGCTTACCCGCCAGACCATTGAACCGTTTTATCAAGGCATGCGTGCTTTTTACACCCGAGCTATATCGTAATCATTCCTGTCGTAGCTGGAGGCCGCCCAGGCAAAGCCGCTGGGGATGAGAAGTTCCCGCAATGGGTGCTGATCAACGGTCAGCTCGAGGTCGGTGCCGCGAAAACCGTGGGCCCAAACAACCAGGCCCCCGTTCCAGTTGTCGGGCACCTCGACCTGATAGCCGGCACCGGCGTGAACCCCCCAATAGGCGGTCGCCCCCGGCAGCGCGGTAAAGGGCAGCTTGCTTTCATCGATAAAATAAGCCGGCGGTTTAGCAGCGTAGCCGCTGCTGCTGACGACCATGAGCGTGAAAAGAGCCCAGACTGAGCGCTTCAGCGCGCTCACCAAACCCGTATTATTGTGCTTGCGCATAGAGACAATCCTCAAGTTCGTTTACAGGGCATCCGCAGTGCCACCGGCGCAGCTGCCAGCGCCCGGAGAACAATCCCCTGAGGAGCCGGCACGGCCAGCGCGAAAAAGCATGAAATCCCTATCAGTACCCATGAGCGCAAGAATCAGGCCGGAGTGCATAAACAATAATCTATTCAATAGCTTGAAGCCCCAGGCCACGGTCGAACATTGCCAGTGTGAACAGATCTGTAAGGAATCCTGACAGTGTGTCGGCCGGTTAAATAAACCCACGTTGCCATTGGGCCTGGGGGGATAGTCACCAACGACGCAGCGCCTCACCGGATACCATGATGCCTCGCGCTGCCAGGAGCCCCTTAACATCGCGGTGGCCTGGATTGAAGTGATAGTAAACCCAGGGAGCCTGGCACACGAAGTGCTTGGGTTGCAGCGTAAGAAATGATATCTGGCTGGAACCGGTGTTGATGAGATGGACACCTCTTGTCGAGCCGGCGTCATCGCGCCAAAGTTGATGTGCGTCATCAACAGTCAATCAAGAGGTGTCCGATATGAACGTTACTCTAATCGCCATTGATTTGGCAAAAAGCACCTTCCAGGTTTGCGGCGTCAATCGCCAGAGGAAGGCAGTCTTCAACCATCCCACCAGTCGCAAGAAGCTCACTGCTTTGATCGCCCAGTACCCAGGTATTCCTGTTGCAATGGAAGCCTGTGGCGGCTCCAACTATTGGGGGAGAACCTTCCAGCGGAACGGTCATGAGGTACTAATGATACCTCCTCCGCACGTCAAACCATTCGTCAAGGGCAACAAGAACGACCGCAATTATGCTTTCGCCATCAGCGAAGCCGCCAGGCGTCCAAAATGCGCTTTGTCGCACCGCGGAGTCTGGAGCAAACCGATATGATCCTGGTACACCGGATTCGTGAGCGTCGTGTCCGCGCGCGTACTGCACTGTTGAATCAAATGCGAGGGCTTCTTTCAGAGTACGGGATTGTTCTTCCAGCAGGGATTGCGACCTTGCGCAAAGCACTCCCACTGCTACTGGAAGACGCTGAGAATGGCCTGACCATGGCGGCCCGTCGATATCTACAGGACTTGCTTGAACAATGGCGGGATCTGGATGAGCGCATCGGTGAGGCCGACTGATCTATCCAGGTCGCAGCCCGTGAATCCCCCGCGGCCTCCCGTCTGATGTGTATAAGAGGTGTGGGCGTCATGATCGCCACCGCTTCTCTGGCCAAACTGGGTCGGGGCGACCAGTTCAAGAATGGCAGACAGTTCAGTGCCTGCCTGGGATTGGTTCCCAGAGAGCACTCCAGCGGGGGTGTTCAGAAACTCGGGGGGATCAGCAAACGCGGCGATGATTATTTACGACGAATGCTAATCCAGGGCGCCTGGTCCGTCATTCGATATGCCGAGGGGCGACAGGACAGGCTGTCTCAATGGGCTTTGCAAGTAAAAGAACGGCGAGGCAAGCACAAGGCTGTGATTGCAGTTGCCAACAAGTTGGCCCGGATTATCTGGGCTCTGGTCAGGCATGAGACCACTTACTGCCCGACTTGATTGCAGGTAAAACCCACCCAAGGATGCGATGACAATGAGTTAAACGGTTAAACCGACCCTCGCCAATGCTGGTTACAAACGAGTGCAAACCATGCCGAGGTGGCGATAGAGCAGCGAGGGTGCGGTTCTCATTGGGGCCAGAGATCACTGCATCTCACAAACAGGCCGGATATACGACAGCAGTTTGACCAGCCAACTCAGTCGCATAGGGTGGAACAAAAAGGATATTGACGGGAGGTGTCCATGTACGTTTGTATGCGTTTGTATGCGTTCATGAGCCGATTCTACCAAAATCAGCGCTTTAACTTGGTGGGGATGGTTCATTTCATTAGTACCGACCTGGCACATTGTTGCCGGTCGGGAGGTAAGTTACCATCGAGCCTGACAAGCAGAAAATTACCCATCACTGACATTTATAAAAATCGCGTTGCGCTCTAACGACGGTATTTTTCTGCATTTGTAGCAGATAGGATAGACAAATAGTATGGACTGGAAGGTATTTCTAACCATTTTCGGCGCGGTTTTTGTAGCGGAGCTTGGTGATAAAACTCAACTTGCGACGATGCTTTTTGCTACCGATAAGCAGGTTAGCAAATACACCGTATTTTTTGCCGCCTCTGCTGCGCTTATTGTCGCATCTGCACTTGGTGTGTTGGCCGGCGCACTGCTTTCCGAGTACATCAACCAGCGATACCTTCACTATATAGCGGGGGTAGGATTCATTGGTATCGGTATATTCACTCTGTACAATGCATAGAACATATAACAATTACGGGCAGTGCACTGACTGCCGTAGATGTTTCTGACCGACCGCCCTTGGCACATCCCTGCTGTTGGCAGGTGGCCTCGGGCGGGGCTCTGGATGGCCGCTAACTGGCCGAGAGCGGTAGTACCAGGTGTGGTAGGCTCTCGACATTCCGGTGCCAACGCGGACTCAAGGAGGGATAATCAAACACGCTACTTATAGCGATCCCTCAGAGACTCCAGCCCAGGCTCGCATTCCGGCGAAAAGATACCAATGGACTTTCCTCAGTTTGCAAGAGCCAGATTAGCGCGGGCATAAAGGTAAGTCTCTGGAGGCGCGGTTGATGTCCGCCAAAGAACCAACGGTGAGGTTTTGTTGTACTATTCTGAGAGATGTAGCTCTGTACAATCCAGAAGGTAAACAACCATGATAGAACTGAAAATCTTTGATATCGATGGTCAGGCAGGCGTTGTCTTTCCCGAGGAGGTCATCGACGCTTTGCAGGTAAAAATCGGCGACTATCTGTTATTAGCGAAGATGCTTGACGGCAGCTACCGCTTAGCCCGCCATGACAAGAAGCAGCTGGAGCAAATGGAACTGGTGGATGGCCAAATGCGCGAGGAAGACGCGTGAGTTGAACTCTTTAATCGCACCCGTCCTTAGCCTTGTGCACCGCGATACACAGCTAGGGCACCAAACATCTGATCTTGATGCAACGCCACCTTGCGGCTCCAACGACAGCAGCTCAAGCCAGTGAACATCGCCCGTTATGGCACAAATATTCGCGGTCCGCAGGTGCATGTCCCGCTCTCACTGACAGATACCTGCCAGATGCTATTAGCATCGGAGAAAACGGGGCGGAAGGGCTATATTGAGTAAACAGCTGCCTCTCAACATAGCGGACCTGCGATGTCTCTTCCTATGACATCCCGGCGTGTCGTGACATCCAGCCTCCGCCCTGGAACTGGCTTCAGCGAATGACCTTTTATGGCACAGACTGTGTGAAAACGTCGTTTCATCGTGATAAATTAGATCAGGCCCACCGATGATGGAATCGACAGATGAAACGGTTTGTTGTTGGGGAATCGAGAGACCAGGCAACTCTATTTCCAGAGAGCCTGGATGATTATGTCGGTGAGGATAATCCGGTGCGAGTGGTCGACGTATTCGTCGATGAACTCGACTTGGGAAGTCTGGGATTTGAACGAGTTGACCCCGCCTCTACCGGCCGCCCGGCCTACCACCCAGCGACCCTTCTAAAGATTTACATCTACGGCTACCTCAACCGGGTCCAGTCCAGTCGGAGACTGGAACGTGAATCGCAGCGCAACCTTGAACTCATTTGGCTCACGGGTCGTCTCAGCCCCGATTTCAAAACCATCGCTGATTTTAGGAAAGAAAACGGCCCCGCCATTCAACAGGTGTGCAGCCAGTTTGTCCTGCTTTGTCGGCGACTTAATTTGTTGTCTCAGGGTGCCATTGCCATAGATGGCAGCAAGTTCAAAGCTGTGAATAATCGGGACAAGAATCTTACGGACAACAAACTCAAGTCTCGAATAGAACATCTGGAAAATAGTGTTGCGCGCTACCTTGATGACCTGGATCGGGTTGACAACGAGGCTGATGAGCAGGCGCCGGAAAAGGTCAAAAATCTGAAGCATAAGATTGCAACGATCCGTAAGCACATGCAGAAATTGGTGAAAACAGGCGAACAACTCAAACAGGTTCCCGGGCGCCAGATATCTGAGACTGATCCGGATGCGCGATCAATGGTGAGTCAAGGTCGTGGCACCGGGATGGTTGGTTACAATGTGCAAACAGCGGTAGACAGCGAGAACCACCTCATCGTCGCGCACCAGGTCACTAACGAAGCCAGCGACCGGAGACAACTTGCCAAAATGGCGCAAAGAGCCCAGGAAACGACAGGGCGAGAACATTTTGATGTACTGGCTGATCGCGGATACTACACCAGCGAAGAAATTCGCGCCTGTGAACAGCAAGGGCTTGTTCCCATGGTTCCCAAACCACTCACGTCGAACAGCCGGGCGGCCGGCCGGTTTGATAAGCGAGACTTCGAGTATATCGCTACGGACAATGAGTACGAGTGCCCCGCTGGTGAGCGTGCGATCCACCGATTCTCACGTATAGAGGCCGGACTCTTTACGCATGTTTACTGGTCATCCGCCTGCACAAAATGTGACATCCGTGAGCGCTGTACGACCGCGACGTACCGTCGAATCAAACGCTGGGAGCATGCGGATGTCCTCGATCGGATGCAAGATCGATTATCACGATCGACAGATGCATCACGACTACGACGGCAAACGGTTGAGCACCCCTATGCGACGCTCAAAATGTGGATGGGGTCGGCTCACTTTCTTATGAAAAGGCTGCCCAACGTCAGTACGGAGATGAGCTTGCATGTATTGGCCTACAATTTGACCAGAGTGATGAACATCCTGGGCACCAAGAGGCTCATTCAAGCGATACAGGCGTAGTACGCCTTTCTTTTGGGTTGGTGGCGAAGCGAAGTTAATCCGCAGATCAATGGAAAATTTATCGCCGGGCCTTCCTGTGAATCTGCGGCAAGGGCTTGAGCTTCTGTTTTTACACAGCCTCGGCACGAAGCGGGAATAAAGCGGACCCTCAAAACTGGCTCGCTTACGACCGCTGTCAGGGCTTATAAGAAGTTTAAAGCACATCTCTCAAGCGGATGCCAGTGGACAACAAGGCGCATCGTTGAATTGAGAGCCGCTATTGCCCACATCCGCCGTTGAAATCAGCCGAAACCCCCAGCAGCACCGCTCTCCTGACATCCCTTTCGATCACGAGAAACGTGCGGCCCAGACTTGCCCAGCACCCGCCTGCAGGCTGCCGCCATCCCTGGTCTCTGGCCATTACGGAATCCTTTCCAGATATGCCATCGAAGTATAGGTCAGGGGCATGGGAACAGTTTTACACATTGGCCTTGGCAGAATAGTTACGCTTGATGGATACAGTCAATTTGTAGAGATCAATAAATGCGACAGAACCCACTACATCATGTCTATTGCCCATAGTGTTATGAAACGGTTTTGGGGTTTTCATGAATGTCAGTGATAGCTCTATGATTCCTAGCGCCGTAACCGAAGGATCAATAGCAACAGCACAACTATCAGGAGTATCAACAGGAACAGCCAATTACCAAACGTTGATTCTGGTGTGTACTCCCCTAGGTTGAAACTACGGCTACTGTCTTCTATATCAACAACTACATCCACGGTATTCTCATCCACATTCAACGGCAGTGTAATGTTTTGGGTGTAGCTGCCATCCAGATTGTCCACTATTGCACCTTCAAATTGTCCCTGTGATGCGGATAGGGAAAGTACAGCACTACGGCTCGGTCCGAAGTAATTACCGAGCGCATCGCGTGGCGTGACCGTGACAGCGAAACGTTTGATCTTGTCGTCTGTTTCTCCCAGAGCCAGAACGGCGATCCCCAGGTGATCTGATGATGGCGCTACACTCACATGCTTTTGAATGAAACGTTGACGCTCGAAGGGCATACCATCATTGCTGGTACCGCGCATATGAAACAGGAAGCTGTATGTGCCTTCCTTGATAGTGTCGCTGTACTGGGTGGTGTACAGACCATCAGTTGCAGTCACATCACCATGGGTTCCATCGTCGTACATTGGCAAGCTAACAACTGCCTCACGGCCTGGCGTGACGACCTGCCCGATCTCTGTCAGGTACATGGCTTTGCGCTGCACGCGTGGTAGCTGCTCACCGCTGAGATTAGGCGGTATCTTGTCAAGCGCACCCTGATCCAGCTTGTTTTCTGCAAACCAGTTCCCCAGCCCGTCACTGGGGCGGGTCAGTCTTACTTCCACTTGGTCAAGCGTTTTTACAAAAGTGCTGTATTCGGTAGCGCGCGTCGTAAGCGTAATGACATCCCCGGTACGTGGACTCTTCTTATCCAACCAGGCCCGCATTTTCACAGCAGAATCGGCGATCACACTGTACTGATAACTTTCACTTGCACCTGCTTCTATACCGCTGCCTTCAATCTCCAGGAGCCAAGGATCAGCCGAGACCCTATTAGCTTGCGCGAGAAAGGCGTTATCGACTGTGATGATCCGATAGGTGGGTCCGGCGTGGACTCGTACACCAGCGTTTTCACTCTCAACACTGCTGCCGTCCGAGGCCTTGAGACGGATGCTCAATCTATCGGCTTGAGAGGTAGTCCAACTTACATGGAAGCTGAGCTTGTGATCCTGTCCGTTAATGGTCAGTTGATGACTGTTGGTCTCGCCAGCGGATAAACTGGCGAAAGGCTCGACCACCGTATCCAACCCCAGGCCGGCCACAAGAACCTTGGTATAGGTCGCGTCCAGGGCGGTAGCTGGATTCCAGTCGATGGGATCAAATCCCGGTGCAGCTGTCACGTCATAAAAACCTTCTACGCCCAATTCTACACCGACAGTATCCGCTGCCAACTCATCGAGGAAATGGGCGCTGAGGTCACCAGGACGAGAGAAGCCTATGGTAAACACTCGGATGCCTGCCAAGCTGCTGATCAAATCTGTATAGGCGGCATCACCCACTTCTATAGTGGATGGACAGTTGTGGTAACCGTCACTGAGTAATACGACGGCTTTAGGATTGTTGGAACCTAGCATGCCCACAGCCTGCTGTAGGCCAGCCAGCATCGGTGTGGCGCCGCCCGTTTCGAGGGACGAAATAGTCGTACCAGTCGCTGTGCCATGACTAGCTGCATTCACCGGCGTCATCGCTGTCACAGTCGTTGCATTACAGCTATCGTAGGGGTGGCGTGGGAAGCGTGCGATGCCGAACTCCACCTCGCCCTCACCGTGATCAAGTAATTGATCCATAAACTCTATGGCGGCACTTTTGGCCAGCGTGATGCGTTTTTGATTATCCGGTGCTGTTCGGTCGCCGTCGTGGCCCCAAGACATACTGCCCGAACCATCCATCAATAGGGCAACACCAGGTGCATCAGGCGAATGAATAACAAATCCATCGATAGCACTGTCGACAAAATCTGTTCGGATCCATATCTCCATAATGCCATCATCCGGGTCACTGAACTCACACACCACACCTCCACCGTCTGGGGCATTACATGTTGATATGCCGTCGATGAGGTGAGTAGCATCCGGCTCCACCAAGGGATCACCGTCAATCTTGTAGGCTTTGGCCTGATGATAGGGGTCGGCGACACCTGGTCGCGAAGTGAGGCTATTTTCAAGAAAGAATCGGAGCGACGGCACACTCTTGTATACCCAGGTCGCCGGGTTGGTCTGATCGAATCCGACGACGGTCATGTCAACGAAGCTGATCACGAATCGACCGCGATCGCAGCTGCCATCAACCATACAGCTGGTTCCACCTGGTGGTACGCAGCCTGTGTCAGTGAAAGAATGGTGGTAGAGCTTCTCGCCACCACCTGTGATAGTTCCACACCCGCTGCCAGATACTGTGTGGAAAGTCACCATTGTTTCATAGGGGTCGTAGGTTGTTCCGTTGTCTATTCCATCGACATCTGCCCACACGGCCATGGTATAGCCCGGGCAGGTCGCGTTTGCACCGTCGGGACCGCAAATGAATAACGGTATGATGTCATCAGTGACATCGCCACTGTCGGCGCGGGCAATCATGCTTGTAGCTAGGTAGGTTAGGCTGAATAGCCCAATGAACAGCTTCCACCCATACATCTTAGTTCCCTGAATTTTCATGGCCTTCTCCTTCATGAGAACAGCACAACGGCACGGTTTTTAAAAATGTCGCCTACGACCCGTAGTCTAGAGCGGGGCGTCTGGCGTTACTTTGATATGAATCATTAAACACTACATTTTGTGTGGGTATATAAGTCTAATGGCATTCCCCAGATAAAGTTTCCACTTGTATGCGGGGTGTTGGGGGCGGGAGCAGGCGACCCGTTATTTCAGCTTGAAGATCATTCTGAGGTTATGGCTATAGTGGGTAGGGCGTGCAAAACGTGCAAATTGCCGGTTGAGGAAAGTGAGCAATTTCAATCAGGGAGTAATCCCCCAGCTCTTCCAACAGCAGTTTGGCACGCACGGTTTCCCGCTTTTGGCTGCCGGCGCTTTTCGCGGGTGACACCTCAGTCAGGTAGCGAGTCAGGGCAGAGCGCAGGGTGGTCGTTCGGAGAGCGCCCGGTCGATGAACGCACCGCGCAACATGTCATCTTCGACGCGCCGCGCCCGGTCCTGGGCGTCCCGCTTGGTGCGAAACGTCTTGATGGTGTTAGGCCAGCCGCGCTTGCGGACGATGGCTTTCCGGGTGTTTGACGGGGTCTTGGTGATGGTTGCCATCACGCTTTCCGGATCACAGGTGTTCCGAAAGTGTGCCGCGTGACCAGTTGATTACAGCAAAATACGGCGGGGCTGACTGTAAGTGATTGATTTAATTGGAGCTGGCGAGAGGAATCGAACCCCCGACCGGCTGATTACAAATCAGCTGCTCTACCTACTGAGCTACGCCAGCATCGCGGGAAGCGGGATTCTAGGTGATGGGCTGCCCGGATGCAAGCGGCCAGGCCCCTGTGGCGCCCCGTTTAGCCAATCCGCGGTCGGGACCGTTCAGCTCAACGTCAGGGGTGGGCTGCGCAAGCACTTGCCGGCAGCCCTGACTGGGCGAACCGACTCGAGTCCCGCTGGAGCTGGGCAGTGGTGGCGATGATCATCGCCGTGACCGGGGACATTGGTTCCGCTGCCAATATCGCCGCTGGCATTCCAACTTTACTGGTACAGCGAAGTTACTCGCGAGACTTCGAGCGCGAGGCCGATGAGCTTGCCTTCAAGTATCTGGACATGCAGGGCATTCAGGGGCAGCCCCTGACCGACCTTCTGCTACGTGTGGAACAGGAATACGGCAGTAGTGGTGACCTGCCCAGCCTGATCTCTACCCACCCGCCCAGCAATGAGCGGGTAAACTAGGCCCACAGTACAGCTCGCCATGCGGGTAAGCGCACCCAGGCGTGCGGCAGCGCCCGGCTGAGCTACCCCAGGATGCCGCTGGTGGCGGCCAAATCCAGCATGTGCATTAGCACATACTCGACTCCCACCCTGTCCACAGAGACAGTATCCGTTGCACCAGTCGCTCGCACTGGTAGAGTGCGAGGTTTACTGATGAAAGAGAAGTCTGTGTCACTATGCCTATTGCCCGGCACCTGAGTATCGCCTGGGGCGTCACACTCGCCGTACTCGCTCTGATCGAGTGGAACAGTCTTGGGCGTGAGCCATTGCGCGAGCCGGTACTGTCGCCGTTCATTGAACGCACAATAAGCCTGGCCCCCGCAACCGAGACCAAGGGACGGGATACCGGGGGGCAGCCACAGACCCTGGTGGAGTTGCATTTCAACGGACCACTGTTCCTACTCTACTTTTTTGCCCCGGTGGCCATTTTCAGCGGGCTGGGCCTGGTGTTCGACAGGTTGCGGAAAAGACGCAGCTAAAAGTACTGGCGCGGCCGCCGGCCAGCTGCGCGCGAAGCAATTGGCTTGCAGCCTGGCGGCTTCGCCACTCACGCACAGTCTTTCGCCACTCACGCAAAGTCTGGAACGGTGTTTCCCTCAGTTCGACTTTATCGCCAAAAACCTATAGGATGCGCGCCCTCAAGTGGCTCATTGTATGAATTTGCGTGCTTGTAACTCTCCCATCAAGCACCCAGGATATCCTTTGATTACCACCGCAAATATCACCATGCAGTTTGGCTCCAAGCCACTGTTTGAAGACATCTCCGCCCAATTTCGTGATGGCAATCGCTACGGACTGATAGGCGCTAATGGCTGCGGAAAGTCCACTCTAATGAAAATCCTAAGCGGTGAGTTGACGCCTACCGCAGGTAATATATCGATCACTCCGGGCCATAGGGTAGGCACGCTAAGCCAGGATCAGTTTGCCTTTGAAGACTACAGTGTCGTGGATGCGGTCATCATGGGTGACACCAGACTTTGGGAAATCAAACAGGAGCGGGACAGAATCTACGGCCTTGCTGAGATGAGCGAAGCCGAGGGCATGAAAGTCGCCGAACTTGAGATTGAATTTGCCGAACTTGATGGCTATACCGCAGAAAGCAGAGCGGGCAATATTTTGATTGAGGCGGGTATCGATGAAAGCCTGCACTTTGGCTTCATGAGCCAGGTAGCCCCCGGCTGGAAGTTGCGCGTACTGCTCGCACAGGCATTGTTTTCAAACCCGGACATCCTGCTACTGGACGAACCTACCAACAACCTGGACATCCACAGTATCAGTTGGTTGGCAGCGGTTTTGAACGAACGTAAATGCACCATGATTATCATTTCTCACGATCGCCACTTTCTTAACTCCGTCTGCACCCACATGGCCGACATTGACTATGGCGAGCTGCGCATTTACCCGGGCAATTATGAGAGCTTTGTTGAGGCCTCAACACTGATTCAAACACAGTTGCAAACCGAGAACTCCAGGAAGAGTGCCGAGATTGAAGAACTGCAAGGGTTCGTCAATCGGTTCTCTGCTAACGCCTCCAAAGCGAAACAGGCTAGTTCGCGCGCCAAAAAATTGGAGAAAATTGAGCTGTCCGAAGTCAAACCATCCAGTCGCAAGTCTCCCCATATTCGATTCAAGCAAGGCAAGAAACTGCATCGACAAGCGCTGGTTACGGAAGATCTCGCACACGGGTTCGATGAGGGCTTGCTGTTCTCCGGTGGCAATATGATTCTGGAGGCAGGCGCGAGATTGGCCGTTATTGGCGAGAACGGTGTCGGTAAAACCACCTACCTGCGCTGCTTAATGAATGAGATCAGCGCAAGTGCCGGAAAAATCCAGTGGTCAGAAAATGCCACCATCGCCTATTGTCCGCAAGATAGCACTGATGACTTTGACTCGGATCTAAACCTGTTCGAGTGGATGTCGCAGTGGCGCAGGCCTACCGACGACGACCTGATGATTCGCGGCATGCTCGGCCGCCTGCTGTTCACAGCTGACGATGCCAACAAGAAGGCCAGGGTTTGCTCCGGTGGCGAGAAAAACCGGTTGCTGTTTGGGAAACTCATGTTGTCCGATGCCAATGTGTTGATTATGGATGAGCCGACTAACCATATGGATATGGAAGCGATAGACGCGCTCAACCAGGCCCTCAAGAGCTATGACGGCACCTTGATCTTTGTCAGTCACGACCGGGAATTTGTTTCTACACTGGCTACACGAGTTGTGGAGATCACGGATCAAAGAGTCGTTGACTACCAAGGTAGCTATGACGAATATCTGGCTCAGAAAGAGCAGCAAAGTAAAGCTGCATAAACTTCAGATCTCGATCGGTCTATCTGGCCGAAAGTCATCTGCGGGCTTTCCGGGTCACGGTTTGCATTACCGAAACCGGCTTGTTGACGCACCCACACTCAGCCCATCGAGTTGCACCTGCACCGTATTGACCATGTGCTGGTCTCGCGGAGAAAGCAGGCCCCTATCGCGCATCCAGAGGGCCTTCTCCAGTGCCGCACGATAATATGCAGCTGCTGGTTCAGGGTGCTCCAGCTGCTCGTGAACCCGCCCCATCTGAAAATTACTGATAATGATATCGCGCTGCAATTCACTGTTTTCAGGGTCGGCCGCAACCAGATCAAGCGCGGTATCCAAACCGCGCTGAAAGTTTTCCAGGGCCTCATCGGTGCGCAGCAAGGCCAGCTGAGCCGTAGCGATTTTTTCGTAGGCGACCGACACATCGCGCAGAAACTCGGTATTGGCCGAGTCCCGGGCAGCCAGCTGCAACCGCAAGGCCAGTGAGCGCTCATAATTTGCCAGCGCGCCAGCGCTGTCCGACAGCCGTGTCTGCGCATCACCGACGTTTTCATGGGCGACCGCCAGCGCTCGCTGAAACTCTGCACTGGCCGGGTCCTGCCGGCTCATGGCTTGCGCAATTTCCAGCGCCCGCTGATAGTCAACCAGCGCCGCCTCGGTGTTATCCAGATTCAAACGGACATTACCCAGCTTCTGATAAGAAACCCCGAGACCGCTTTGCAGTTCGGTATTTTCCGGATCATGGGCGACCAGCACCAACATCATCTCAAGGGCTTTCTCGTATTCAATCAGCGCCGCGTCTGGTTTGCCCAGCTCCACGGCCATATCGCCGAGCTTTTCATGAGACATGGACAGGTCGAACCGCGCCTGAACATCGGCCGGGTCGGCCTGCAGCAGCCTGGCCGCGACATCCATATCCTGCTGATAGCTGACCAGGGCCGCACCGGTATTGCCCATGCGTCGCTGCACATCGCCCAACAAACTGTAGGAACTGGCCAGATCGCGTTGCCACCGGAGGTTTTCAGGTGAGGTGCTTGCCAGACCCAGGCGCAGCTCGAGGGCGCGCTGTGTTTGCGCCAGTGCCTCTGTGGTATTGCCCAGCCACAAATAGGCTCTGGCGAGCTTCTCGCGGGACACGGCGAGATCACGCTGCAAGCCGCTGTCCTCGGGCTGCAGCGCCAGCAGTCGCTTACTGATGGTGAGGTCCTGCTGATAACTGCGCATCGCCTTGTCGGTATCACCCAGCCGCAGGTAGAGCCCTCCCAGTTGGGCATAGGCAACCCCGGCGTCGCGCAAGTAGAGCGCATTCTCGGGAAATGCTTCTACCAGCTTCTCAAAATCCGCGATAGCCGACAGCATCAGAGGCAAGGCAGCTGCCGGGTCCTCACCGGCGGCCTTGAGCAACAGCGCGGCTTCCTGGTTGCGCGCAACCGCCGCAGCGTGCAACTCCTCGGAGCTGCCGGCTCCATGCTCACTGAGAGACTCGACCAGTTGCTTGATTTTGTCATTCACCTCGCGTCTGGGCCCGGTGGGGACGTAGCGCTCCAACACGCCGGGCAGATCGTAGTTCATAAAACTGAGATTGCTGCGCACCTCATCCAAAAGGGCCTCGGCCCGAAGGCGCTGGGCGTCCGCCTCCTGGTATTGATTCCATGCCACCACCGCGACGGTGGCCGCAATCAGGGCCATACAGCCCAGCACCGCGCCGATTCGCCGGGCCCGGCGGGCCTGGGCCTTCGCAATACGCAGTTGATGCGCCTTGTCCCGCTCTGTCAGGGTATCCAGCGTGACACCGAGTATCCCCGCAATAATTTTTAATCGCGACAGGTTGATCTGGGCACCATAGGCCTCGGCCAGCTTCTCGGCTTCATGCGCAGGACGCCCGGCAGCCAACAACTGACGCTTGTAGACGTCCGGGTTGGTGCAACCTTCGCCACCATCGGGCAGGCGGAAATCCGCCGCGATGGGTTCCGTGGGCCGGTCGGTGAGCAAACGGCCCGCTTCATCGATTTCGTATTGCAACGGCCGCGGAAAACACTCCAGCGTGCGGGGGTCTTCAGCGATCTCTTCAAAACCGCTATTTCGGGAGGCGTTGGGCTCACCGAACAGCATGGCCCCAATTACGCGGTCGGATTTTCCGGTGGCCTTGAAGTGGGTAATCTCCTCTGCCACATAGTTTGAAGCTACTGCACGGGGCGAGCAAAGCACGATCAGATACTGCGAGCGGTCCAGGGCGTCGGTAATCGTTGCCGAGAGATCTGCATCTGCCGGCAGAGATACCTCATCGCGAAATACCGGATAAATGCGCTCCGGGATAAGCTCTCCACGCCCATTGACAGTGCCTATAAGCTCAGCGGGAACGTCATACACCTCCAGTTGCTGATGCAGCCAGGTGGCCCACCGGCGGTCTTCTTCGATGTTGTCCGCATGCCTGTAGGAGATAAAAGCCAGGTAGTGCCCGCTCGGCAAGGCCCGGGGGGCGGCTTCACTCGCCGCTGCGCTGTCAGTCACTGCACACCGCCAGGCAGGTCTTCGCTGCTGATCACTGGCCCGCGGCCTCGACGGTCGCGGCTGCGACTTCCAGTCCCTCGAAGATTAGATCAGGCGCGAGGATACCCGCCAACCCCGAGAGGTCCATCAGGGGCTGCCCGCCGCCACCGCAGAACAGGGTTTGCAGCTCACACTCCGCCCGCGCCAGCGTCAACACCTCGCGCAGCGCGCCTACCTGAGCGACAGTAATACCATGGCGCACGGCCTCAGCGGTTGACCGTCCGGGGCACAATTTGTAGTCGGCCTCCTCTGCAAACCGCACCTGGCCGGTGTCCAGCAACAAGGCCCGCTCCATCAGGAACGGACCGGGCACAATATAGCCGCCCTCGTGCATGCCATCAGCGGCCACGATGTCAAGGGTCAATGCCGAGCCCGCATCCACCACACAGAACCGACCCGGCACCCGTCGTCTGGCGCCCAGCATTGCCAGCCAGCGGTCCACACCCAGCCGCCCCGGGTCGGCATAGCTGTTGCGCACATCGCCTGTTTTCGCCGCGCTGCGGGCAAACCAGGGCTGCACGCCCCACTGCGCCACCAGCATTGCCTGCAGTGCTTGCTCTGCCGCAGGGGCCGCCACACTGGAAATCCAGATTTGCTGCAGATCGGGGCAACACTCCAGCAGCCGCTGCTCGCTATC
Source organism: uncultured Gammaproteobacteria bacterium (assembly GCA_963840725.1). Taxonomy (GTDB): domain Bacteria; phylum Pseudomonadota; class Gammaproteobacteria; order Pseudomonadales; family Halieaceae; genus CAVWDU01. The sequence goes on from CAWIZY010000016.1 coordinate 384,199, forward strand.
GGGCTCATCGGCACGGTAAGTTCCCCGGTTCGCCAGCGTGCCGTCACAGATGAGTCGCCACTTGGTGCTGCCGTTGCCCACATCAAGTTGTAAACAGCGTTGCGCCTGCTTCATGGCTGCAGCCTCAAGCTGATTTCACCGCCGTAAATGGCACTGACACCCACGGGAGTTTCCAGCAACAGACCGCCGCGTCGGTCCACGCCACGGGCGATGCCAGCCCGGCGGCCACCTTGACCCTCAACAAAAACCCGCTGATCCCGCGTGAGGTCCAGCTGCAGCCACTCTTCGCGCCACCGGTCAAAGCCCTCGATTTCATATCGCGCCGCCAGTGGCAGCAACTCGTTCAACACACTGGCCAACAGCGCGTTGCGATCCGGCGGGACGCCCTTCCTCGCGGTCGCTATATCAGTCCATCGCTGTTCAATAGCAACGGCAGCCGAGGCTGGCATTGCCACGTTCAGCCCCACGCCAATCACTACCTGGCACTGACCCGCAGCGTCGCCCACCATCTCCAACAGAATACCGCCTAACTTGGCGCCGCCACTGAGCACATCATTGGGCCACTTCAACTGCATATCGGGTACGCCAAGCGCAGACAGGGCGCGGACAACCGCGACCCCCACCGCGAGACTTAGCCCCTCCAGTGCCGCCGCGCCCTGATGAAACTCCCAGGTCAGAGACAGGTAAAGATTGCTTGCGAATGGGCTCACCCATTCGCGACCGCGCCGGCCGCGACCGGCACTCTGCTGCTCGGCGGTGTACACCTGGCGGCAGGGGGCCCCCGCCGCCAGTTGGCGCAATGCCTCCGCATTGGTGGAATCGACGAGCGGCTGCACTACCAGCCCGGTCAACAGCGCTGAGACCGGCGCTGTGAGCGCGGCACGGACTGACGCCTCATCGAGCAACTCGATGCCACCCATGACCCGATATCCGGACTCAGCGGCAAACTCCACCTTCAACCCCAGGTCCGTGAGCGCACTCACCTGTGCGCAGACTTCAGTAGCTGTCGTGCCCAGCGCTGCGGCCAGCACTTCTGCCGGGTGAAATTCACCATTGGCCAATAAAGGTAGTAGCCGCATCTGCAGTGCTTGCTCGGGTTCGGGCACGGTGTCTCCATCTGAAGGCGTTGCAAAACTCCGGCGATAATAGCAAATCAGCGCGCTTTTACACGGTCGCGGCCGGGCCTCCCAAAACTACCGTTTACGTTAACGTAAATCTGTGAAATACTCCCCTCAGTACCCAACCCCTGGTATCGGGGCTGTTTTCGAGGCGGTGAGTCATGGCAGACTATCGAAATGAGTAACCGTGCCAGCCGGGCCGGCACTGCGAGCGCTGGCGAAACGTACACGATCTCCGAGCTGGCCCAAGCCTTCGGCGTCACCACCCGGACCATTCGCTTCTACGAAGAAAAAGGCCTGGTCAGCCCGCTGCGCCAGGGACAGAAACGTCTCTACAGCCCCGCTGACCGGGTGCGCATTCAGTTGATCCTGCGCGGCAAGCGTATCGGAATGAGCCTGAAAGAAAGCGTTGAACTGATCGACCTTTACGATCCCGCGCAAAACAATTCACAGCAGCTACACTCATTGCTCGACAAAATCACTGAGCGGCGCAGCTTCCTTGAGCAGCAGCAACGGGATATCACAGAGATGCTGCGCGGTCTTGATGAGGTGCAATCCCTGTGTGAACAATCCCTGGCCAGTAATCGGGCGCAGGGGGAAGACCATCAACAAGGCCAGACCAACCTTCGACAAGAGGCATCAACATCATCATGAACGCTGGATACCCTACTCTCAACTTCGGCCTGGGCGAAGAAATCGATATGCTCAGGGATGCCGTGTACCAGATGTCCCAAAAAGAGATCGCACCTCGGGCCGCGGACATCGACCGGGAAAACCAATTCCCCGCCGACCTGTGGCGCAAGTTCGGCGATATGGGCCTGCTGGGGGTCACCATTGCAGAGGAATACGGCGGCAGCAGCATGGGCTACCTTGCGCATGCGGTGGTTATGGAGGAGATCAGCCGCGCTTCGGCCTCGGTAGGCTTGTCCTACGGTGCCATGTCCAATCTCTGCCTGAACCAGATTGGCAAGAACGGGAGTGAGACGCAGAAGCAGCAATACCTGCCAAAACTCTGCACCGGCGAGCATGTCGGCGCGTTGGCCATGTCAGAACCCAACGCGGGCTCCGACGTGGTCAGCATGAAGCTCAACGCCCGCCGCGAGGGCGACCGCTACATTCTCAACGGCGCCAAAATGTGGATCACCAACGGGCCGGATGCGGATGTTTATGTCATCTACGCCAAGACCGATCCCGGTGCTGGATCGCGGGGTATTTCAGCGTTCATTGTAGAGCGCGATACGCCGGGGTTCTCGCGCTCCCCAAAGCTGGACAAGCTGGGTATGCGGGGCTCCAACACCTGTGAACTGGTGTTCGAGGATGCCGCCGTCCCGGCGGAAAATCGCCTGCGCGAAGAGGGAGATGGCGTCAAGATTCTCATGTCCGGCCTGGACTACGAACGAACGGTGCTCTCAGGCGGACCCGTCGGTATCATGCAAGCCTGTATCGATGAAGTGCTGCCCTACCTGCACGACCGCAAGCAGTTTGGTCAGAGCATTGGTGAGTTTCAGTTAATGCAGGGCAAACTGGCCGATATGTACGCCGACCTCAATGCCTGCCGCGCCTACCTTTATGCGGTAGCTGCAGCCTGTGATCGCGGTGAAGAGACTCGCCAGGATTGTGCCGCCGTGATTCTCTACACCGCAGAAAAAGCCACTCAACTGGCACTCCAGGCAATTCAGGCGCTGGGCGGATACGGTTACACCAACGAGGCCAACGCAGGTCGCCTGCTACGCGATGCGAAACTGTATGAAATTGGTGCGGGCACGTCGGAGATCCGCCGTATGCTGATCGGTCGCGAGCTGTTCAATGCCACTGCCTGAGGGAAGTATCTCATGAGCCAGCTGCAATCTCGCCTCAACCCCCGGGATCCGGCATTTGAAGCCAATCGGGAGGCCATGCAAGCCCAGGTCGACGACCTGCGAGCGCGGGTCGACCGCATTCGCCTGGGCGGCGGCGCCAAAGCATCAGAGCGACACACGTCCCGCGGCAAGCTATTGCCCCGGGAAAGATTAAACGCCGTGCTGGACCCGGGGTCGCCGTTTCTGGAATTGTCCCAGCTCGCCGCCTACGAGGTCTACGAGGACGAAGTCCCCGGGGCCGGCATCATCACCGGTATCGGCCGGATCGCCGGACAGGAGTGCATGATCTTTGTCAATGATGCCACGGTTAAAGGCGGCACCTACTACCCACTGACGGTGAAAAAACAGGGGCGCGCGCAAACGATTGCCGCAGAGAATCACCTCCCTTGTATCTACCTGGTGGATTCAGGCGGCGCATTTCTGCCCTTGCAGGATGAGGTCTTTCCGGATCGAGAACACTTTGGTCATGCATTCTACAACCAGGCGCGAATGTCCGCGCGAGGCATTCCCCAGATCGCTGCGGTCCTTGGCTCCTGCACCGCGGGTGGCGCCTACCTGCCGGCGATGGCGGATGAATCCATTATCGTCAAGAATCAGGGGACCATCTTTCTGGGTGGGCCACCCCTGGTCAAAGCGGCCACCGGCGAAATCGTCACCGCCGAAGAACTCGGCGGTGCCGACGTGCACTGCCGCACCTCCGGCGTTACCGACCACTACGCCAACAACGACCACCACGCACTGGAACTGGTGAGACGGGCCGTCTCGCGACTAAACCGGGTCAAGCCGATTGCGATCGACCTGCGGGAGCCGGTGGAACCCGCCTACCCGGTGCGGGATATCTACGGGGTCATTCCGGCAGACTCGCGCCAGCCCTATGATGTGCGCGAGGTCATTGCCAGGATTGTAGACGGGTCGGAATTCGACGAATTCAAGGCGCTCTACGGTGAGACCCTGGTGTGCGGGTTTGCCCGGATTCACGGCTATCCCGTGGGCATCATCGCCAACAACGGCATTCTGTTTGGCGAGTCGGCGGTGAAAGGCGCGCATTTCGTCGAACTCTGCGCCCAGCGCAAAACGCCGTTGGTCTTTCTGCAAAATATCACCGGCTTTATGGTCGGCAAGCAGTATGAGGCGGGGGGAATCGCCCGGCACGGGGCTAAAATGGTGCATGCTGTGGCTTGTGCCGAGGTCCCGAAATTCACGGTGATCATCGGTGGTTCCTTTGGCGCCGGAAACTACGCCATGTGCGGCCGCGCCTACGAACCGCGTTTGATGTTCATGTGGCCCAACGCACGCATTTCGGTGATGGGGGGCGAACAGGCGGCGGGCGTGCTGGCGACCGTGAAACAGGATCAGCTTGCACGCAGCGGTGAGTCCATGAGCGCCGAGGAAGAAACCGCATTCAAAAAGCCCATCCTCGACCTGTATGAAGAACAGGGACACCCCTATTATGCATCGGCGCGACTCTGGGATGACGGCGTCATAGATCCCGCAGACACACGCACGGTGCTGGCACTGTCGATCTCGGCCGCTCTGAATGCACCGCTTAAGGAGTCGAAGTTTGGTGTATTCAGGATGTAGCGAGCGCCGGAGTCTGACAGACTGTCGGCGCGATAAAGCAGCATGCGTAATCCGACCGCTACTCTGGGAACAAAAGCATGAGTGACAACACAGTGATCACCGAGATAGATACCCGTGGCGTCGCCCGGGTACTGCTCAATCGCGCGGACAAGCATAACGCGTTCGACGATACTATCATCGCCGAGCTCACACACGCCTTTGATGCCCTGGCACAGCGCGATGAGGTTCGGGTCGTGGTGCTGGCCTCAGCCGGCAAAAGTTTTTCCGCCGGGGCCGACCTGGGCTGGATGAAACGGATGGCCGATTATGATTTTGGCCATAATATGCGCGACGCAGAGGGCCTGGCCGCAATGCTGCGGGCACTGTTTGAGTTGCCCCAACCCACCATTGCAAGGGTGCAGGGTGCCGCTTTTGGCGGAGCGGTTGGCCTGGTGAGTTGCTGCGATATGGCAGTAGCCAGCGAGAGGGCCAGCTTCTCCCTCTCCGAAGTAAAAATAGGCCTGGTGCCCGCGACCATTTCTCCGTTTGTACTGCGGGCTATTGGCGAGCGCGCCTGCCGGCGCTACTTCACCACGGCGGAGCGCTTCGACAGCCGCGAGGCCCACCGACTGGGCCTGGTCAGTGAGGTCGTGCCCGAAGAACAACTGGATGGCGCGGTCGAGCAGTTGGTTGAGACACTGCTGGCGAACGGCCCGGAGGCCATCAGGGCCGCCAAGGACCTGATCAACGAAATCGCTGGCAAACCCATCACCCAGGCATTGGTCGAAGATACCTGTGCCCGCATCGCCCATATCCGGGTGTCAAAAGAAGGTCAGGAAGGCCTGGCCGCATTCCTCGATAAACGCAAACCGGGCTGGCTGGACACATTGTGACGGTCTGCAGGCGGGAGCCATAAGCATGTTCAAGAAACTACTGATCGCCAATCGTGGTGAAATCGCCTGTCGGGTGATCAAAACGGCGCGGCGACTGGGTATCGATACCGTCGCGGTCTACTCTGACGCGGACCGCGATGCACTGCATGTTCAACTCGCTGACGAAGCCGTACATATCGGGGCGGCGCCGGCCGCGGAGTCCTATCTGCTGGGAGACCGGATTCTCGAGGCAGCTCAGAACACGGGGTCAGAAGCCGTCCACCCGGGCTACGGTTTTCTGTCCGAAAACGCCACCTTCGCGCGCAACTGTGAGGCCGCGGGCATCTGCTTTATCGGCCCACCGGCATCCGCTATCGAAGCGATGGGCTCCAAGTCGGCCGCCAAGCGGATCATGGAGAAAGCCGACGTACCCTTGGTGCCCGGCTACCACGGTGACGATCAGGACCCGGCCGTACTGCGCGCCGCGGCAGAGGCCATGGGCTACCCGGTGCTACTGAAAGCCACCGCCGGGGGGGGTGGCAAGGGTATGCGCCAGGTCTGGGCGGGCGAGGAATTCGAAGAGGCCCTGGCAGCGGCACAGCGCGAGTCCAAGGCCAGCTTTGGGGACGACACCATGCTGGTCGAAAAATATCTCACTCAGCCCCGCCATGTCGAGGTACAGGTCTTCTGCGACAACGCCGGCAACGGCGTGTATCTCGCCGAGCGGGACTGCTCGGTCCAGCGCCGCCACCAGAAAGTCATCGAAGAAGCACCGGCCCCTGGAATGACCGAAAGCCTGCGCCGGGAAATGGGTGAAACAGCCGTCAAGGCCGCACAGGCTATCGCTTACCGCGGTGCCGGTACGGTGGAGTTTCTGCTCGATGCGGACGGCAGCTTTTATTTTATGGAGATGAACACCCGACTGCAGGTGGAGCACCCGGTCACCGAGATGATCACCGGCCAGGACCTGGTCGAATGGCAGCTGCGGGTAGCCGCTGGCAATCCCCTGCCCCTGCGTCAGGCAGAGGTGCGCATCCATGGCCACGCGTTCGAGGCGCGGGTGTACGCCGAAGACCCGGACAACGATTTTCTGCCCGCCACCGGAAGTCTCGATTTTCTGCAGCCGCCAGACGAATCCGCCAACGTGCGCGTGGATACCGGCGTGCGCCAGGGCGACGAGATCAGCGTGTACTACGACCCGATGATCGCCAAACTGATCGTCTGGGACGAAAGCCGGGAGCGCGCCCTGCAGCGACTGGCATCAGCGCTTGCCGAATACCGCATTGGCGGCACGGTGACCAACCTCGGGTTTCTCTACAATCTGGTCACCTCACGCCCCTTTCTCGCGGCGGAGCTGGATACCGGATTCATCGACAAGCACCGGGAGCTGATATTCCATCAGCGCGAACAGGACACTGAACACGAGTTGCCGCTGGCGGCGCTGGCCCTGCTGCTCTATCGACAACAGCAGAACGAAGCACGTAGCTGCCTGGACCCCTGGTCGCCCTGGCAAGCAGCTAACGCCTGGCGCCTGAACGAGCCCCACGCTCACCAGCTCACTCTGCACTGCCAACAAAAGGATCACGCGGTAGAAGTAGAGCAGCAGGGGCAGCACTACCTGGTGAGAGTAGAGGGGCGCGAGACCCGCCTGCAGGGGGAGCTCTCCGGCGATCGCTTGCAGATCGAAGCGGACGGACACCGCCAGCACGGGACCCTCGCCCGCACCCACGACGGCTTCATTCTCTATTTGCCGGCTGGCGCCATCCCATTCCACCAGCTGGTGCCGGATACCGGTGAGACCGATACCGGTGAGGCTGAATCCGGGCTGACTGCACCGATGAACGGGACCCTGATCGCCCTGCTGGCACAACCGGGGGCTGAGGTTGAGGCAGGTACGCCGCTGCTGGTGTTGGAAGCAATGAAAATGGAACACACTATCCGTGCCCCGGCCGCAGGGGTTGTGAAAGCGTTTTACTTCCAGCCGGGGGACCTCGTGGACGGCGGCGCCGAGTTGCTGCAGTTCGAGCCGCAGGCTGGGCCAGACGCATGAACTTACCCGCCAAGGTCACGCTGGTAGAGGTGGGCCCCCGTGACGGGCTGCAGAATGAGTCGGCGACGATTGCGCTGGGTGACAAACTGCAACTGATTCACGATCTCGCCGCCGCCGGACACCGGGTGATCGAAGCCGGCAGCTTCGTCAATCCCCGCTGGGTGCCGCAAATGGCCGACAGCGAAGACGTGTTTGCGGGGATCAATCGCGCACCGGGCACCCGCTACACCGCCCTGACACCCAACCTGCAGGGCTTCGAGCGCGCTCTGGCTGCGGGGGCCGATGAAGTGGCGGTGTTCGCGTCCGCTTCGGAGGGATTTTCGCAAAAAAACATCAACTGCAGTATCGCGGAGAGCCTGCAACGCTTTGATAGTGTCATGCTGGCTGCGGCGGCTGCAGATCTGCCGGTGCGTGGTTATGTATCCTGTGTTCTGGGCTGTCCCTATGAGGGAGCCGTCAGCCCGGAGGCCGTGGCCAGCGTCACCGGTAGTTTACTGGCGCTGGGTTGTTACGAGGTTTCGCTGGGAGACACAATTGGCACCGGCACCGCCGGTAGCATGGCATCCCTGCTGTCGGTGCTGCTGGAACGGTTTCAGCCAAAACAGTTGGCAGTACACTGTCACGACACCTATGGCCAGGCGCTGAGCAATATTCTGGTCGCCCTGCAGCACGGCATTGCCACCGTGGATGCATCGGTAGCGGGACTCGGTGGCTGCCCCTACGCGAGCGGCGCTTCTGGCAACGTTGCGACGGAAGACGTGGTATACATGCTGCAAGGCATGGGCATAGAGACCGGCATCGATCTGCCGGCGCTTATAACTGCTGGCGAGCGCATTTCTGCTACGCTGGGACGCCCCACAGGGTCGCGCACCGCGCAGGCGTTGGGGGGGAAATATAGATAGCGAGCCCGCAGTGACTGACTCTGAATCGCCCGCACACGACTAGCCAACGAGCCACAAAGACTATGGTCGACCCTCTCATCATTCTCGCCGCGCTGATCTGCGGTTTACTCAGCCGTGCGGCGGGTCTGCCCGCACTGATTGGCTACCTCGCAGCCGGGTTTGTGCTGCACGAGGCCAATCTGGAGGGAGGTGACATCCTGCACACACTCTCCGATCTGGGCATTACCCTGCTGCTTTTCACGATCGGGCTGAAACTGAATTTCAACGACCTGTTGCGCTCCGCCGTTTGGGGCACCACGCTGGTGCATATGGCGGTGATGCAACTGCTGTTTACCGCATTATTGTATGGCTTGTCGACCCTGCTGCCCGGGCTTGGACTGGACCTGACGGGCATGCTGGTGGTGGCGTTTGCACTGACGTTTTCGAGCACGGTGTTCGTCATTCAGGTGATGCAGGAACGCGGCGAAATGGCCTCACGCCACGCCAACCTTGCCATTGGCATACTCATCATCCAGGACCTTGCAGCCGTCTGTTTCCTGGCCCTGTCGACGGGCAAGACCCCGGCACCGGCGGCCCTGTTGTTGCTGGCACTCATTCCCCTGCGCGGCCTGGTGCTGCGCCTGTTGGCGCATGCCGGGCACGGTGAGCTGTTCACCCTGTTCGGTCTGGCCCTGGCACTGGGCGGCGCGCAGCTGTTCGAGGCGGTCGGTATCAAGGGAGACCTCGGGGTGCTGCTGATTGGCGCCTGGCTGGCGGGACACCAGAAGAGCAAGGAACTGGCCCGCAACCTGCTGCAATTCAAGGACTTGTTCCTGGTCGGCTTTTTTCTCACTATCGGACTGGAAGGCTGGCCCCGTCAGGAACTGATCTTTTTTGCCATTGTGCTGGGCGGTATCGCGGTGCTGAAGCCCATTCTCTACTTTCCCTTGATGACCCTCTTTCACACACCGGCACGAACGGCCGTGCTGGCAGCGGGAGCGCTGGCCAATTACAGTGAGTTCGGTTTAATCGTCATCGCTATTGCCGCCACTGCCGGCTGGGTTGATCCCCAATGGAGCGGCGCCATCTCACTGGCTATCGCAGTCAGTTTTTTGCTCGCAACCCCGATCAACGTCTCCTCGCATCAGCTATACAGCCGTTTCCGCAATCGCTTTCTGGCCTTTGAGTCGGGCGTCGTGCGTCAACAGTGGCCCGATACCAGCGGGGTCAAGGTCTTCGTCCTGGGTATGGGCAACATCGGCACCGGCGCCTACGAGGCGATTGCCGAACAGCTCGGCCCGGAGGTTCTGGGGGTCGATGACAACGATCGCAAGCTGGCGGCTCACCGGGCCCGCTACAGACGGGTGGTGGCGGCGGATGCCAGCGACCCGGATTTCTGGTACCGCATCAATCTGGAACAGTTAACCCTGGTACTACTGGCGCTCACCAACCACCGTGAAAACCTGCTGGTGGCGAGGGTGCTGCGAGACATCGGTTATCGGGGCAAAATTGCCGCGGTGGTGCGATTTCGTGAGGAGGCCGAAGAACTGCAACAACATGGCATTTCGGCGTTTAATCTCTATTCCCAGGCTGGTTCGGGCTTTGCAGCCCATGCACTGGAGCAACTCACCACCCTTGAAACCGACGACGGAGCACCACCCAGTGGCACTGAAACCGACCATCTACAAAGCCCAGGTTGAGCTCGCAGACAGCGACCGCGACTGCTACGACAGTCTCACCCTGACGCTGGCGAGACATCCTTCGGAAACAGCGGAACGTCTGGCTGCCAGGCTGCTCTGTTACTGCCTGAACAGCACCCGCGGGCTGACGTTCACCCGGGGCCTGTCCAGTGGCGAGGAACCGGATCTGTGGCAGCACAGCGATGGTGGCGAAATCGAGCACTGGATAGAAGTGGGACAGCCGGATGAAGGTCGGCTACGCAAGGCATGCGGGCGGGCTCGCCGTGTCAGCGTCTACCCCTTTGGCAAGTCGGCGACTACCTGGTGGGACAAGCATGGCGATGCAATCGCTGCTCTTCCGAGACTGCAGGTCTGGCAGTTTCCCTGGGAAGATATCGTGGCGATTGCCCGCCTGCTCGATCGCAACTCCCAGCTGGACGTCAGCATCGTTGGCGGCACGGTTTACATCGACAACGGCAGCGGCAGTGCCACCCTGGAACCCCGCCGGCTCAGCGCAGAAGATTGAGCCGCACCGGATTATGCAGCGGCTCCTGCAACGCCGGCACTGCGTGACCCTGGGCCCCGGATCGCCGGAGGTCCGACATCAACAGCAGGCAGATCAGATTCAGTACGCCATAAACCACCACCGCCGCAAGTAACACACCGGGAATACCCTGCACCAGACCCAGCGCCAGACCCGCCGCCACAGCGGTCAGTCGCAGCATTTCCCAGGCCCTGAGCGTTTTGTTGGGATGACGACCCTCCAGCCACATTGCCGTTAGCACCATCGTGGCGACCATGAAACCGCACAGCGCGACCCCCACCCAGTAGTCCGGTTCATAGCGTTGCATGACATGCAGCAGCGCCACCATCGCGACCAGTTGCAGCAGGCTGTAACAAGCTACCGCTCCAGATACCGGCGGATCATACTTTTGGAACTGACTGAGGTCGGGCTTGGGTCGGGGCCAGCGGGACTCCACATCTGCGGGACGCCAGCCGGTGCGGGCGACCCAGACGCGCAGCTTGTCGGCCCAGTGGGTGGCTCGCCAGCTATCGAGGCACATGTCGCCATAAATGTGCGTCAGCGCTTTCACCGGATTCCAGCTGTGCAAGGCACCGCGAATGCCGTAGATACACGGTTCTTCCGGCAGTTCCTCCTGAAAGGTCCCGAACAGGCGGTCCCAGAGAATCAATATTCCCCCGTAATTTCTATCCAGATAAACCGTGTTTTGAGCGTGGTGGACCCGGTGGTTGGATGGCGTGACGAGCAGCCATTCCAGCCAGCCAAGTTTGGGCACATGTTCGGTGTGCACCCAGAACTGATAGAGCAGGCTGATGGAACCGACGGTGACCACCACCCATGCGGGAATACCCAACAGGTACATCGGCAGGTAGAACAACCAACCCAGTAAAAAACCCGTACTGGTCTGCCGCAAGGCAGTGGTGAGGTTGTAGTCTTCGCTCTGGTGATGCGCCACATGGGCAGCCCAGAGAATGCTGCGCTCATGTCCCAGTCGGTGCAGCCAGTAGTAGCAGAAATCGTACACCAGCATCGCCAGCAGCCAGGTCGACCAGTGACTCGCGTCCAGCAGTGGCAGCGACGCGTACTGGGTGACGAGGTGGTAGACGTAACCACCCACACCCAGCGTAACAAAGCGCCTGGTCTGGTTCAGTATCCCCAGGAACAGGCTGCTGATACTGTCATTGACACGGTAGGTATTGTGACCGGTGCGCAGCCCGTACAACCACTCGGCCAGGATCGCAAAAACAAAAACCGGGGTGGCGTAAACAACAAGATCCACGGCTGCGAACTCGTCTTACTTCATGCTCGCGATAAAGGCATCCGAGCTGGCAATTGCCTTGCGCATCTCGACGATCAATGCATCGATGTTGGCTTCGATACTGCTGAACTCGGTTTTCAGCGATGCGACGGTCTGGGCGTTCAGGTTATGTTTGAGATACAGGACATTATCGTTGAGTGACGCCAGCACCGGATCCATTTTTGCTTCCGAGCGGCGCAGAGCGGTAATCATGGTCTCATAACGGGACCGCGTCGCAGCCAGCTTGGCCTGACTGTCTGCCCTGAGGCTGGCACTGCTGTACTGGGTGATTTCGCCCTCCCATTCCTTGAACAGCGAGTTGGCGACATTATCGACGGCATCGATGTGTTCGCGGACTTCATCGGCCGCTTCTTCCGAGTCCTCATAGACATCAACCATGTCGTCATACATTTTTTCCAGATCGCCGCCGTCGTAGTTGATCATGGTCTGCAACTGCTCCAGCGCCGAGGTGAACTCCTCTTCGGCGTCTTGTTGGGCGCTGCGGGAATCCTCCACGCGGTCTACCAGAATATCGCGTTTGTGATAGCCCACCTGCTCCGCAGCCTCATAATAAGCCTGCTGGCAGGATGTGAGTGCAAGGGCCAACAGGGCCGGTAGAAGTATTCGCATCGTGGTGCTCCAAATCCGGGGACTGACAGTCTAATACGCACAACGCAGATGTATAGTCCGATGGGCATTTTCACAGGGCCGAATCTGGCTAGTCCCGATGTTCTCTCCGGTCTATAGTGAACCCATGCAAACATCCAGCAGCAAGGCAAACTACGACCCTGAACCCGCGCTCGACCCGGAAGTCTGCCGCCGGGCACGCCTGGCACGAGACCCCCGTTTCGACGGCGAATTCTTTCTCGGTGTCCGTTCTACCGGTATTTTTTGCCGACCGATCTGTCCCGCGCGCCTGCCCGCCGAGCGCAACGTCAGTTATTTTCGCCACGCCGCCCAAGCCGCCGAGGCCGGTTTTCGACCCTGTCTGCGCTGCCGACCCGAATCTGCCCCCGGGTCACCGGCCTGGTTGGGCAGCGCGACCACCGTTGGCAGGGCCCTGCAGTTAATTAACGCCGGCGCCCTCAACCATGACTCCGTGGCAAGCCTGGCGAGCCGGCTCGGTGTGGGAGAGCGCTATCTGCGTAAGCTGTTCCTCCGTGAACTGGGGGTACCACCCCAGACGGTCGCCAGACACCAGCGCCTGCAGTTTGCGCGAAAACTGCTCGCCGAGACAGGCCTGCCGATTACCGAGGTCGCGTTCGCCGCGGGGTTTCGCAGCGTGAGACGCTTCAACAGCGCGGTGCAGGAATCGCACAGGACGACCCCCAGCGAACTGCGTCGGCGGCGCCGCTCGCTGGACGAGGTTGAAGGGGAGATCAGCCTGCAGTTGCATTTTCGTCCCCCCTACGACTGGCCCGGTGTACTCAACTTTTTCGGTCGTCATGCCATCACCGGGGTCGAAACCGTCGATGATCACAGCTACCGGCGCAACATCCGCTGTGCTAACGGTGACGGAAGCTTCACCGTGCGACAACAGCCCGGGCGCAATGCGCTGTTACTGTCCCTGCGCCTGCCCGACCCCGAGCAGCTGATGCCCACCGTCGCCTGCGTGCGGCGGATGTTTGATCTCGATGCCAACCCCGCAGTAATTACCCGGGCTCTGGGCACCGACCCGGGGCTCGCGGGCCTACTGGACGACGTTGCGGGGATCCGTTCACCCTGCCATCTGTCGCCCTTTGAAGCGGCCTTCCGCGCCGTCGTCGGCCAACAGGTCAGCGTTGCGGCAGCTCGCACAGTCTGCGGCAGGCTGGCGGAAGCCTGCCGCGAAAGCGGCACAGCCGTCACGTTTCCCACAGCGGCCGCCGTTGCGGCGCTGCCGGATCAACACTTCGCCATGCCGGGCCGGCGACGCGACACTTTGCGCTCACTCTGCCAGGCATTCGCCGGAAGAGAGCAGGATCTGACGGTAGACGACCTGGCTCCACTGGCGGGCATAGGCCCCTGGACCCTGTCACTGGTGGAGATGCGGGGATTCGGCAACCCCGATGTATTCCCCAAGGGTGATCTGGGACTGATTAAAGCCTGGCGCCAGGTAGCTCAGGCATCGCCAGAGGCAAAAGAAAGCGCTATAGCCACTGCGAGCTGGAGACCCTGGCGATCCTATGCAGCCAATTTACTCTGGAGGAGTCTCTCATCATGAAACACCTGTTTCTGGCCTCTCCGCTGGGCACACTGAAACTCGTGTCAGCAGCGGGTTGCCTGGTGCGCATTGAATTCCCGGGAGCACAGCGTGAAGATGCAGGGCGTGAGTCCACCTCCGATCCGGCACTGCGCGCCTGCGGTGAACAGTTGAGTGCCTATTTCGCAGGCAGACGGAAGGCCTTCGAGCTTCCCCTTGCTGCCCATGGCACAGAGTTTCAGCACAGTGTGTGGCAGGCACTGCAGGCCATTCCCTACGGCGAACTGCGCAGCTACCGCGATATTGCCGAGTCGATAGGAAGACCCCGGGCGGTCCGAGCCGTGGGCGCAGCCAATGGCCGCAACCCGCTGCCTATCGTCGTACCCTGCCATCGGGTGATTGGCAGCGATGGTTCGCTGACCGGCTTTGCAGGCGGGCTGGAAGCCAAACGCTGCTTATTGGAGCTGGAGGGTGCGCTCACCGCGCCTCTGATCACCGGTTGATTCGGGGATAGTTGTTTCGGAAATCAGAGGTTGCTTCGGGGCTCAGGCGTTGAGATCGGGGATCATGTCGTTTTTGAGCTGTTCGATCGCGTCTTTGATATGCAGCTTTTCTTTCTTCAGGCGCTGCAGGAGAATCTGGTTTTTATAGGGATACTGGTACATCTCGCTGATACGCGAGTCCAGCGCCCGGTGGCGAGTTTGCAATTGCATCAGGCGCATGGCGGGTGTAATCGCCTCGTTGGCCGCTTCGGCCTCGGTGCTGTTATCTGTTGGCCCGCTCATAGGGTCATTGCAATCCCGGACTCCCCGCAAAGCAGCAACTCTATACCGACAGAGGAGGCTTGTACATGCCTTTAACGCGAGCGAGGCAGCTGCTGCCAGAGTTCGTGTCCCGGATCGGCAAACGCATAAAAGTCAGGGCTGAGCAGGGTTTGGCGCTGGTTGTAGAGCATCGGTTTGCCATCGAGCCCGAGCAGAGCACCGCCCGCAGCTTCCAGCACCGCGTCGCCCGCGGCGATATCCCATTCGCTACAGGGTGAAAAACGTGGATACAGATCGGCTTTACCCTCGACCAGCTGACAAAATTTTGCCGCGCTGCCACTTCGGATCAGTTGCATGCGCTCGCGCCCCTGCCCCAGTGCGTCCAGACAGCGCTGCAAATCGGCGCTGACCGGGCGCCGACTGACCAGCACCGTCAGCGCCGGGGCCTCATCCAGCGAGCGTGTCGCTGTTTGCCGACTCGACCATTGCCCCGACGCTGATTGCTGATAACAACAGGACAGACGACCGGGGATGCCCACGTAGGCCCGGCGTTCCAGCGGCAAATACAACAGCCCCAGGGTGGGTCGATAATGCTCGATCAACGCTATGTTGATAGTAAATTCGCCGGTGCGATCAAGAAACTCCCGGGTCCCATCGAGGGGGTCGACCAGCCAGAAGCGCGGCCAATGCCAACGCTCGCGGGCCACATCGGGTGCGGACTCCTCGGACAATACCGGCAGGTCGTCAGTGAGACCACGCAAGCCAGTCTCGATCAAGGCATGAGAAGCCAGGTCGGCCTGGGTAAGGGGAGTGGCATCCTTCTTGGTGCTGTATGATGTCGGCAGTGTTTGCGCGTAGTGCTCATTGATAACATCTCCGGCCTTCACGCAGAGTGACAACAGGGGAAAAACCAGAGATTGCAGTTTCTGCACGAACAATTCCAGCGGCCAGCACGCCCCCACATTATCATAAGCGCCAGTCGGCGCGACGTCGCTGATCAGGCATAATCGGGCCAACGCATCACGCCCACACCGAAAGAGGCCAGCCATGATTGACTGGGACCGCATTGATACGGTGCTACTGGATATGGACGGCACCCTGCTGGATCTGCACTTCGACAATTTTTTCTGGCTGCAGCATTTGCCGCGAGTTTATGCAGAAAAACATGCCATCAGTGAGAGTGAGTCGAGCCGACAGCTGCAGGAGCGCTTCGGGAGTGATCGGGGCACCCTCAAATGGTACAGCCTTGATCACTGGTCGGAGCAACTGGAGCTGGACATCCCTGCCCTCAAGCGGGAACTGCGGCACATGGTCAAGGCCCGGCCCTTCGCTCTGGAGTTTCTGCGTCAGCTGCACGACAGCGACCGGGACCTGGTGCTGGTTACCAACGCGCACCGCAAGACCCTGGATATCAAAATGGACCATATTGATATTACCCCCTGGTTCGATCGCGTGGTTGTGTCGCACGAGCTGGATTCGCCGAAAGAGGAGCAGGCCTTTTGGCGGAAGCTGCAACAGCTACACCCCTTCGACCCGGCGCGTACCTTGTTCATCGACGACACAGAACAGATACTGGAGTCGGCAAGGGAGTACGGCATCGCCCACCTGCTGACCCTGCTGCAGCCAGACAGCAGCCGGCAAAAACGCATCGATACGCGTTTCCCCGGCATCCACCACTTTGACGAAATCATGCCGGGGAACCCATCACCATGAAGCAGCACAGCGACGCCGGCGGCAAACTGCGGCTGGACAAATGGCTCTGGGCCGCCCGGTTCTTTAAAACCCGCAGCCTGGCAAAGGCCGCGATCGAGGGGGGTAAGGTTCATCTCGATGGCAGCCGGGTGAAGGTTTCGCGGGAAATAAGCGCCGGTGATCGCCTGCAGATACGCCAGGGGTGGGACGAGCGCACGGTCATCGTCACAGCCCTGTCAGACCAGCGGCGCGGAGCCCCTGAGGCGCAGGCGCTCTACGAGGAGACCGCCGAGAGCCGGGAAAAACGCGAGGCCGAGGCGGCGGCGCGCAAGGCGGCAGGCGGTATGCTGGATCGCCCCCCTGGGCGCCCCAGCAAGAAACAGCGCCGCCAGATACACCGCTTCAGGGAATCATCCTGAGCCCGACTGACCCACTGCTGGCGCAAGCCTGCCCGGGTGCATTGTCCGCCACGACGATCGTATCCCGGCCGGCATCTTTGGCCCGATAGAGCGCCGCGTCGGCAGCGTTGACCAGCGCCTCGGGATCGAGTCGATCGTTGAGCGGCAGGGTCTTGACCCCCTGACTGACAGTGACAAAATCGGAGACGGTCGACCCGCGGTGCGGGATACGCTCCGCCAGCACCATTTCGCGAAGACGACAAGCCATGTGCAGGGCCGATTCCGCGCTGGCGCCGGGCAGAATCAGGATAAATTCCTCGCCGCCGTAACGGGCGACCACCTCTCCCGCGCGGGAGGCAACCCGGCGCATCACCTCCGCTAACCTCACCAGCACCTGGTCACCGGCGGGGTGACCATAGTTATCGTTGTAGTGTTTGAAACAATCCACATCCAGCAAAATAAGGGACAGGCAGCTGTGGTTCCGGTAGGCGCGCTTCATCTCCTCGGCGAGCACCTGATTGACCTGTCGACGATTGCCCAGGCCGGTCAACTCATCCACATTGGCCAGGTCCGTCAGCTGCTGGCGCATCTCGCGCAGCTGTCGGTTGCGATCCAGCAGCGAGCTGGTGAGATCACCCAACTCCCGGGACATCAAGTCACGCTCCCAGTTGAGCGCGATCATATTGCGATAAGACTGGTACACCCGCTCACAGAGGCTGACCAGCAACGCGCAAACGGCCAGCAGGCCAAGACCGATCACCAGATTATGGGCTTGCTCCCAGTAGTGCACCAGACTCCACCAGGCGATGGGCCACAGAGAGGTAAAGAGGAAGGCAATAAAATACTCGCGAATAATCACTGTAACGCCGACCGACACTGCAGTGATCATAAAAATCAGCACCAGAAACAGGTGCTGCACACTGACCGGCACCTTGTCAGCAGCGAAAATATACACCGCAGACCAGGCTGCACCAGACAGTCCGGCGCCCAGCACCAGCTGACGCACAACGCCTGCCGGGTTACTGCGGTAGCGGTGTCCCGCCAGTGCGCGACTCATCGCCACGGAACGGATCAGCATTAACACCAACACCGCAATAGTCCACAGCACCATGGCGGCGATGTCTACATAGGGCCAGAACAGCAGCAGGGTCGCCACCACTCCCACCAACTGGGAATAGCAAGTGACCACCCTGCTGTTTTGCATCACCAGTTCCAACTGGGTGGCTAGCAGCTCTTCGGGCGTTATGTGGCGCGCATAAATCATGGCTTGATGCTACACCGGGCGGGGCTTTTAGCCACAATTGCAGCCCCGGGCTGAGACACCGTTCACAGCAACGTTGCAGCGCGGTTGCCAGCGGTCCGGGGCTGACCCACACTGATGAAAAAAATAACAGGCATCGCGGGAAATGTATTCCTGGAAAATCACTCGCACAGTGTGCGCCGTACTCCTGGTGTTGCCACTTGTGCATCTGGCCTGGCTCATGGCCGGTGAAACCCTCGCCCTACTGGATGGCTCGCCGGAGGTGTGGGACGCTCAGGTCGAGGCCTACAACCGCAATGTCGTGGTCGAGGAATTACCGCTGGACCCATTGGTAGTCGTTGGGGGTCGATTGGTCACTCTCTGGCCTGGCCTGGTGACGCTACTGAGCCCCCGTCCGGTGCTGATGCGCGGCGTGGGCGACGCCACAGTGGACGATATCAGCCACCACTACCAATCCCTGATCGGGCTGTATCGGCCGGCAACCGTGGTACTGCTGCCCGGCAACAGTGAGTTTCGCATCCGGGACAACAAATCCCCAGCGGAACTTCTCCAGGCCATCGAGAACCTCGTGGCGCTGGACTCCGCTCATGGCCACACCCGGCATTTTTACATCTTCAGTCCGCTGGCGACCCCACTGTTCCCAAGCGATCGTCCAAAGCTGCTGGCCGCGAGCGCGCTACTGCAGGACTGGGCCCGAACCCAAGTGGCGGTTAGCGTTATCGACCCCAACCCGCTGCTGGCCCGTATAGACGGCAGACCCGACCCGCGTTTTTTCCTCAGTGACGGCATTCACCTGAATGACGAGGGCTTTCTGCGACTATCCCTTCTCCTCCAGCAGGCACTGGCAAAAACCCCACACTGAATACAGCTATCAACTCAGGGGGTCAGCGGGCAGCTTGCCTGCGGACAGCCCGGCGAGTTGCCGCCCAAATTAACCGCGCCGGGGTGGGCTACATTTACAGAAAAGTAGGCTAGAATTGCGGTCATGCTATCCGAACTGCCTATCCTGCCCCCAGCCGTGCCGCTGCTCGATGCCATCGACAGGGGTGACACCAACCCACGCGACCTCGACAGTCAAAAGCTGGTTGAGCTGGCTGCAGAGCTCCGTTCCTACCTGCTCTATTGTGTCGGTCAGTCGGGCGGTCATTTCGGCGCCGGACTCGGCGTGGTCGAATTGACCGTGGCACTGCATCACGTGTTCAACACACCGTTCGACCGCATTGTCTGGGACGTCGGCCACCAGACCTATCCTCACAAAATTTTGACCGGGCGAATGCGCCAGATGGCAAGCATGCGCGGGGCGGGTGGTCTCTCCGGATTCCCCAAGCGCAGCGAAAGCGAATACGACAGCTTTGGCGTTGGTCACTCCTCGACCAGCATCTCGGCGGCTATGGGAATGGCTCTGGCCGCCGCCAGCCAGGACAGCGGTCGCAAAGTCGTCGCCGTCATTGGTGACGGAGCGATCACCGGCGGCATGGCCATAGAAGCACTGGCACACGCCGGGCATGTGCGCCCCAATATGCTGGTTGTGCTCAATGACAACCAGATGTCCATCGGCCATAACGAGGGCGGCCTGGCCAACCTGTTTGCTCGCATGTGGGCCAGCAAGACCTACATCTCCATGCGCGAAGGTTCAAAAAAGGTATTGGAAAAAATTCGCCCGGCCTGGGAATTGGCGAAGCGTACAGAAGAACACATGAAAGGCATGGTCGCCCCGGGCACCTTATTCGAGGAACTGGGTTTCCATTATATCGGCCCGCTGGACGGTCATGACCTGCCTCAGCTGGTGCAAACTCTGGAAAACATGCGCGGGCTGGTCGGGCCGCAGTTCCTGCATATTCGCACCATGAAGGGCAAGGGCTTTGAACCTTCCGAGCAGGACCCCGTCGGCTACCACGCGATCAACAAACTGGAGGCGAAGCCCCGCGGACCACAACCACCACCCGCCTCACCCCTCAAACCGCGACCCAAGTATCAGGACATCTTCGGTCGCTGGTTGTGTGACATGGCCGACCGCAACCAGCAGTTGGTGGGCATAACACCGGCGATGTGCGAGGGCTCCGGCATGGTGGAGTTTGCCGAGCAGTACCCGGAACGTTATTTCGACGTGGCCATCGCGGAACAGCATGCAGTAACGCTTGCTGCCGGTATGGCCTGCGATGGCTTGAAACCGGTGGTAGCCATTTACTCAACGTTCCTGCAACGTGGCTACGACCAGTTAATCCACGATGTTGCGCTACAAAATCTGGACGTGACCTTTGCCATAGATCGAGCAGGCGTAGTAGGACAGGACGGGCCCACTCACCATGGTGCCTTCGACCTCACCTACCTGCGCTGCGTTCCGAATATGGTCATCGCCGCCCCCTCCGATGAAAACGAATGCCGCCAACTTCTGTTCACCGGTTTCGTGCACGAAGGTCCTGCCGCTATTCGCTACCCCCGGGGCAGCGGACCCGGTGCGATCATCGCCGAGGAGATGATCGCCCTCGAAATCGGCAAGGCGGTGCCAGTGCGCAAGGGCCAACGCATCGCGATACTTAATTTTGGTACGCTGCTGCCCGCCGCTATGGAGGTAGCGGACCGCCTGGACGCCACGGTGGTCGATATGCGCTGGGTGAAGCCTTTGGATGAAACCCTGGTGTTGGAGCTTGCCGAGCAACACGAGCTGCTGGTCACTCTCGAAGAAAACGCCGTCGCCGGCGGCGCGGGCTCAGGCGTAGCGGAGTTTTTGAACGCGCAACAGGCCCCGGTGCGCATCATGCATTTCGGCTTGCCAGACCGCTTCGTCGAACACGGCTCCCAAAATGAACAACACAGCTGGTGCGGCCTCGATTCCGCGACCATCGGTGACAAAATCGCCGATGCCCGCGAATCGAGACAGCTAACGCACCGGGAGCCTGTGCAGGTGTTCTGATTAAGAGGTGGCCGAGCCCCGCCGGAGGAATACCGGAAAACTACAGTTCCTTTCATCTATTGCTTTCGTAATGGCGACAATCAAACTACCTTAATTCCCAGAACCGGCCCTCGCGGCGCCTGCACCGCTCTTGCGGACGCATTATTCAAAATGAAGGATTGTGCTAAAAACCCTATGGATGAGCCGATCGGAGCATGACCAGCAGCCCTCGCTACCGCCCTAGAAGAAGTTCAGCCCTATCTTGAGCAGATCTGGAACAGCCACCAATTAACCAACTGTGGCCCTTTCCACAGACGTCTGGAAGCCGAACTGGCAAAGCACCTTGGCATCAACTACCTATCTCTCTTTGCCAATGGCACTCTAACTCTGGTCACCGCACTCCAAGCGCTGGGAGTTCACGGTGAAGTGATCACGACACCTTATAGTTTTGTCGCCACCACCCATGCCCTTAATTGGAATAGGATAACGCCAGTTTTTGTCGATATAGATCCGATGACCCTGAACCTCGACCCGGCAAAGGTTGAAGCGGCAATAACGCCGGCCACCACCGCCATTCTGGCAACCCACGTTTATGGGCACCCCTGCGACGTTGATGCCATCCAACGTATAGCTGACAACTATGGGCTCAAGGTAATTTATGATGCGGCTCATGCCTTTGGCGTGGAGGATGACACTGGCAGCGTCCTGGCCCACGGCGACATGGCCATACAGAGCTACCATGCCACCAAAGTTTTCACCACTTTCGAGGGTGGCGCCATCATCAGCCCCGACGAAAAGACAAAACGGCGTATCGATTTTCTGAAAAACTTCGGGTTCGCAGACGAGGTTACGGTGGTCGATTGCGGCATCAACGGGAAAATGAATGAGCTTCAGGCCGCTGTTGGGCTAGCGCAGCTGCCGCACGTGGAGCGATCTCTGGCCCTCAGAGGTCTGGTTGACCAGCAATATCGTGAACTCCTTAGCAATATCGCGGGGCTCCGTTTCATACCCTAGTACTGCACGCAAAAATAATTATGCCTATTTCCCCATCTTCATCGAGCCTTCGTTCAGTTGCAGCAGGGACGAACTGTATACCAAGCTGCGTGATCACAACATTATCTGCAGACGTTATTTTTATCCGTTGATTAGCCATTTCCCTACTTATCGAAATCTCGCCAGTTCGGATCCGAGCAACCTGCCTGTCGCGGAAAATGTTGCACAGCAGGTGATCTGTCTGCCGATCTATCCAAACCTGCCCCCCGAGGTGCCGATTGAAGTCGCAGCGTTATGCACAGCGAGTCCCTGAAGGCTGCCGACGGCTAAGGAACATTCTGTTGAAATGAAGTTGGCGATAATGCAACCCTACCTGTTTCCCTACATTGGATATTTTCAATTGATGGCAGCAGTAGACCATTTCGTTATCTATGATGACGCCCAGTGGATGAAAGGAGGCTGGATCAACCGCAATAGAATTTTGGTGGAAGGGGCGCCCCGTTACTTCACTTTGCCGGTCGCAAAAACCACACACACGCAGCGCATCAATGAGCGCTGTTTCGCTGACGATGTTGATATCCACAAGAAGAAAATTCTTCGCCAACTCGCTTTTTCCTACTGCAGGGCGCCCTTCTTCGATGAGATACTGTCGCTGGTAAAGGATTGTTTTGGTGAGCCGCAGAGAGACGTCTCTCGGCTGCTGGTAAGCTGCCTTGAAAGCTGCTGCGATTATTTGGGGATAGACACCCCCATGACAATGGCATCTGACGTCGAGTCGCCGACTGACCTTGCCGGAGAAAACAAAGTCATTCATATCAGCCGGACGCTTGGGGCCAATCACTATGTCAACCCGGCGGGAGGTGCGTCTCTGTATAGTGGCTCACGGTTTGCGAGCGCCGGTCTTCAGCTCAGTTTTCTGCACACTCTAGAGCTGAGATACCCACAATTCGGCGGAAAGAAGTTTCAACCATCATTGTCCATCATTGATGTATTGATGTTTAACACACCAGAGCAGGTTTTGGCCCTGCTCCAGCGCTACAGGTTGGAGCAGGCAAGCGCTACTGTCGCCACGGGCCACCTCCAAGCATGACCAACACTGAGGGGATCACAAAAGTGGCCGTGCATGGAGCGCCCAGGTCCGGGACTTCATGGCTAGGCGAGATACTTAACAGTAACCCTGCTACGGCCTACCGTTACCAACCGCTGTTTTCCTATGCCCATAAAGACTTCCTCAACGATCGGTCCACGCGCGCTGATATCGCAGAGTTCTTTATGCGACTAGGCCGCTGCGAGGATGCATTCACCAACCAGAACGAGCGTAGAAACCTCGGCGAGTTGCCCAAATTCTCCAAGACCGGCATGACCCACGTAGTCTATAAGGAGGTCCGCTACCACCATATCCTAGAGAATATGATGCACCAGTTGGATGACACGCTGCTGGTTGCCGCAATTCGGAGCCCACTGGGAGCAATAAACTCCTGGTCGCTGCCCCGCGAGTTTCGCGCGGACCTGGGATGGTCAGAAATCGAAGAGTGGAGGTTTGCCGACAAAAAAAATGCAGGAAAACCCGAGGAGTTCAATGGTTATGAGAAATGGAAGGAGGCTACGCGACTATTCATGCGCCTGCATAACAGATACCCTAACCGGGTTCATCTATTGCACTATTCACGGCTGCTCAGAGACCCAGTGACTGAGACAGAAAGACTTTTCGGCTTTCTGAACCTTCAAGTCACAAAAGCCACCTTGAACTTTCTCCGACAAAGCCGTAACTTCGACAACCCCTCAGCATATTCCGTTTATCGCTCGCGATTAAAGGACGATGCCTGGCAACATCAGTTGCACCCTGCGATTTCTACTCATATCGTCGATGATCTAACGGGGACATCTCTGGAAGCGTTTCTTTACCAGGAACCTGCTTGCGGCTCTGAGCGTTCAAATGGCGGGTGCCCCACCAATGCGAACGTCACCTCCACTCGCGGCTAACCAAACCCGTGCTGGTCAACATCAGTACCTCTTCAGCAGAGCAGAGCTAGCATTGGCTATTACGGCCTGCGATTGCCGCGAAGGACTTCCGGGACCTTGAGGTTTTCGTCGCTGGCAACATTTGCCGTTCAGATATATATCGCCCTGGCCGGGCTGCTGCTGGCACCGCTGTACCTGCATCTGCTTGGCAAGGAGCCCTTCGGCCTGGTTGGTATCTCCATACTTCTCCAATCGGCTTTACAGCTGCTCGATGTCGGTATGACCCCGACAATCATCAGGGAAGTCGCGCTGCTCAATGCCGGAGCCCAGGACCGGGGTGCGACCGCCGCCCGAATAAAGACTATCAGAAGGCTTTTCTATTGTGGGGGCGCTTTGATAGTGCTAGTCCTGCTGCCACTCTCTGGGTGGCTAGCCGAGTACTGGCTGAACTACGCTGAACTGGACTACGCCACGGTAAGATATTGTATTGTCGCAATGGGCGTCGCAGCGCTCATGCGTTGGTGCACTGGTATCTCGCGAGGCACCCTCATCGGGTTTGAGCGACACAATGCTCTCAATACCATTAATATTGTCATTGCCACACTCAGGTATCTTGGTGTAATTCCAGTGCTGTACTTCCTCGATTCTTCCGTAAGCACATTTTTCAGCTACCAATTGCTCATCGGTGCTGGCGAATTCTGGGTATTTTACACTAGCGCAAACCGCGTGCTTCCCTTGCACCCGGAAACACCTGCGAATATCAGGCTGAATTTTGGCTATTTGTGGCCGCTGGCCTCACAGGTGGCTGCGCTCTCGGCAATCTGGATAACCGTAACCCAGATCGACAAACTGATCCTGTCAGTCACCCTGCCTCTATCGGAGTACGCTGTATTTACCTTGGCAGTACTGGCGGCAAACAGCCTCACTCTTTTAATACCTGCCATGCAGCAGGTGATTCAGCCGCGGCTGACAATTCTGACGTCAGACGGCAGTCAGGCAAAGCGCGAATTGTTCTACAGCACGGCTACCCAGGTCATTACACTCCTGTGCGCTGCAGCAGCCGGAGCAATGGCAGTTCATGGGAAATTTATCCTGGAAATCTGGGTGGGTGATGAAGCGATTGCCACCCCAGCCGCCCGCATATTAGCCTGGTATGCCCTGGCGAACGTCGTGGCCATTGTGCTAACACTGCCATTCATGCTCCAGTTCGCCTTCGGCAAGCTTAAACTCCATCTGATCGGTAATCTCATCCAGCTCGCGATTCTAATACCTTGCCTGGTTATGACCGCGCTGTCCTCGGGCGCCAGCTATACAGGGATGGTTTACCTGGTGGCCAGACTGCTGTTCATCGTCGTCTGGGTACCTATGATTCATGCCAGATTTGCGCCCTCTTTAAAGTGGAAGTGGACTCTGAGGGATGTACTATTACCAGCGTGTACAGTAGTCTTAGTCATCTGGGCCCTAGATATTGCCGTTCCAACTGGTCACGGATGGGCGGGGAATTTCGTATTCATCGGTGCCAGCGTAGTCATTTCGATTGCGCTAGGGTCGCTCACCAACACAGAGAGCAGAAAGCTGTTAACCACGTGGCTGAGGAATATTCAAAAAGCGCGCGCCCGATAATTTCTGTCTGCATCGTCAGTTACAACCACGAGAAATTCATCGAGCAGTCTATACGATCGGCACTGGACCAGCGGGGAGACTTCCGGTTGGAGATCTTGGTTGGCGTAGATCTGTCCACTGATCGCACCGCAATGATAGTCAAGCAACTAGCTGACAAACACCCCGATACAATACGATCCTTCATTAGCACTGAGCGTATTGGCTTTGGCTCAACAAACTATCAATCACTACTTTCGAGAGTTACTGGTCAATATATCACACATCTTGATGGAGACGACTACTGGCATCCAGGCAAACTGCAGCACCAGCTTGATTTCATGCTGGCGCACCCCGAATGCACTTCCGTCTACACCAACGCGGAGGTGGTCGACAGCCAGGGACGCCGAACAGGTATTTTCAACAACAGGCAGCCACCAACTTTTCAGCTTACCTACCTGTTGGAACGCGGTAGCTTCCTTCCTCAGAGTTCGATGATGTATCGCGCCGAGATGCTGTGCCATGTCGGGGCGATCACACCTCCCTACATCGACTATCATTTCAGCCTGAGGTTGGCCATGGAAGGGGACGTGGGCTACATCAATCATGCGCTCATCGGCTACCGGGGGGACACAACGCACTCTGTCAGACGCAGTATGAATGAACACCTGCGCCGGCAGACCTGGCGGGCGATCTGCTCACTTAGAAGCGAGGATGTCTCGAAGAATTCGATGCTAAAAGCCAAGTCAGAATTTTTGCGATCGACATTTTTCAAGTCTGTGAGACTGCGACAGCCCGGCCTATTCGCGCCATGGTGGAGCGAGGTCGCTGATTCAGTGGACGGTTCAACAATCGGCCTGCTGGCACTGACACTACGGGCAATAGTGCGGCAGGGCAGCCTGGAAATCTGGTCGCACCTTTGCTCTGCTTCTGATCTTTCGCGGGGTCGGGTTTATTATCGGCGCTGAAGCATCTAGGCATCAAAGAGGGAATTTTTGAATATTCAAACTTTTGGGAAAGTAATGCGTGCTGCAGTATCGCGTTACAGCTTTGGACGCCGACGATTTTGCATCAGCTGTGAGAGGCGCTGCCGTTCATTCCTGCCCTATCGTGGCGGAGAAAAGACACGCCCATCCCTTGTCCGGACTCTGCAAGTAGTGGGCAGCGATGTGGAAAACTTTGAGTGCCCCTGGTGCGGCTCAACCGACAGGGAAAGACACTTGTTACTGTACCTTTCGGCCCATTCAGCGTTTGCGGACATGCGGGAATGGACGGTGGTTCATTTCGCACCTGAGCGCAATTTCTCCGCGCATTTGCTTGGAATGGGTTTGAGATCCTATCTGAAGTGCGACCTGCTCCCAACGGCTAACGATGTGGAGCGGGTCGACATCACTGCGATGCCCTTCGCGGACCAATCCGTCAACCTGCTTATAGCCAATCACGTCCTGGAGCATGTTGCGGATGACCATGATGCGACCCAGGAGATTTTCCGCGTCCTTGCACCCGGAGGCTATGCAATTCTGCAAACGCCCTTCAGTCCTGTACTCCAGCACACCTGGTCAGACCCTGGCATTACCTCAGCGGCGATGCGGCTTCAGGCGCACGGTCAGGAAGATCATGTTAGAACCTTCGGGGAAGATATATACTCACGCATAGAGGAATCCGGACTAAGCAACGCGGTGAGTACACACCAGCAACTGCTGCCGGATTATGACCCAAAGTACTATGGAGTTAACATTAACGAGCCTTTTTTTTTGTTCCAGCGCCGCGATAATCTTGCGCCTAGACCACCGGTCAATGCTGTGCTTCAAGACGAGACACCACACTCCTGACCCGCCAGTGAAAAACAGCTCTCAGCAACGTGGCAAACACACAAATATGACAAAACCGACAGTTAAGTCAAAGACCTGGTCCTACGAAGAATCACTAGATAAGTTACAGAGGCTCGTGGAGACGCTGGAATCTGGCGAGTTGAGTCTGGAGGACTCCATGACAGCCTTCGAAGACGGCATCAGACTGACCCGCGAGGCTCAAAAAGCCCTTGCGGAAGCAGAACAGAAGGTGCAGCTACTGACTGCGGGAGAGAACGGCCCGGAGTCAACACCGATGACGCTGGATACTGAAGATCCCGACTCTTGAGCGAAGCATTCAAAGCCTTTCAGAAACACTGCCGGCAGCGCTGCGAAGCCCTGTTGCCCACCCTTCTGGACAGCGGCGACGAAGCGGCAGAGCCCGCTCTCGAGCGGCTGTCGGAGGCCAGCCGCTATTCCCTGCTCAACGGGGGCAAACGGATCAGGCCTATGCTGGTCTATGCAGCGGGGCGGGCCGCAAACCCCCAGGGGCCTGATGAGCACCTGGACTACCCCGCTTGTGCGATGGAAATGATCCATGTTTACTCGCTGGTGCACGACGATCTCCCAGCCATGGATGACGATGATCTGCGTCGCGGCAAGCCCAGCTGCCATCGCGCCTTCGATGACGCCACGGCCATACTGGTTGGAGACGGGCTGCAAGCTCGCGCGTTCGAATTGCTCAGCGATGCCCCCGGGCTGGACGCCGCACAGCGCATCGCCATGGTTAAGCTGCTGGCCGGCGCAGCCGGTTGTCAGGGCATGGTCGGTGGCCAGGCCATTGACATGGCCGCCACCAACCGGGATATCAGCCTGGAAGCGCTGGCGGCGATGCATCGCCTCAAAACCGGGGCGCTTATCCGCGCGGCGCTAGCGCTGGGCGGCGTCGCCGCCGGCGCCGACCAGCCACGACTGCGCGCGCTGGATGCTTACGGCAGCTGTATCGGCCTGGCGTTTCAGATAGTCGATGACATCCTCGATGTAGAGGAAAACACCGCCACCCTGGGTAAGACCGGGGGTAAGGACGACCAGGCCAACAAATCGACCTACGTAAAGTTGATGGGGCTGGAGGGCGCCAAGGCGCGCTCCAGGGAATTGCAGCGAGAAGCTCATCAAATCCTGCACGCTTTTGGCGACTCGGCCGATCGGCTGCGCGACCTGGCGGATTACATCGTGGAACGCCGACACTAGTCTCCCGGCATGTGCCCGAGCTTGCCCACCTTGGTGCTGAGATACTTTTCGTTGTGCGGATTGCTGCCGGTATGGAGGGGAATTCGCTCCGTGACCTCAACGCTGTGCTCTTGCAGTGCGGAGACCTTGCGCGGATTATTGGTCATCAGGCGAACCGCGGTGATATTGAGGTGGCGCAGCATGGGGCCCAGCAGGCTGTAGTCGCGCATGTCCGCGCCGAATCCCAACTGCTCATTGGCCTCCACAGTGTCTGCTCCTGCATCTTGCAAGCGGTAGGCCTTGATCTTGTTCAACAGTCCGATGCCGCGGCCTTCCTGGCGAAGATAAAACAACGCGCCCCGGCCCTCCTCGGCTATTGCCTGCATCGCGGCTCGAAGCTGGTTGCCACAATCACAGCGAATGCTGAACAGGGCGTCGCCCGTAAGGCATTCCGAATGGATCCGTGTCAGCACCGGCCCACCGCTGCTCACATCGCCGAGCGTGAGCACTACATGCTCCTTGTTGTGTTCGACATCCTCGAAACCGTGCATATCGAATACGCCCCACTCGGTAGGTAGGCGCGAAGATTCTACGTAGCGTGTAATCACCCGATGAGTCCGTGACAAAAAAGTCCGCTATTCTACCAGTAATGCCCAAACTGGTGCGAGCATGACTCAGTGCAGCAGCCACAGCGCGAGATGCAGTGTGCCGCAGGCCATCAGACCGGCCAGCCAGTCGTCGGCCATAATGCCCAGGCCGCCCTCTACGCGCCGGTCCAGCCAGCTCACCGGCCAGGGCTTGGCGATATCAAAAATGCGAAAAACGAAAAAACCGATAACAATCCACAGCCAGTCAAAAGGCACCGCCCACATCGTGATCCAGTAACCGACAAATTCATCCCAGACAATACCGCCATGGTCGTGCACCCCGAGATGGCGGCTGGCGGCACCGCAAATACCGATGCCAGCCAGCGCTGCCAGCAGCAGGATCAGCGAGTACAAGGGCAAGCCCAATTGCATCATCAGGCAATAGAGCGGCACGGCGGCCAGAGTGCCGATGGTACCCGGCGCCCAGGGCGACAGACCGCTGCCGAACCCAAAGGCCAGAAACTGCACCGGGTCCGAAAAGGGTGTCGGTTTGCGCGGCCCCTCACTCATCTGTGTGTCATCCTCTATTACTCACCACCGCTTTATTACCTGCCACCGGTTCCGCTCCGGATAATGGGCGGGTCCCGGTTTTTTGCCTCTGATCCGCAAGCGCAGATTATACGCCTCCGGAATCTCAAAAATGCCGATAGCCGCCCGCGTTGTCAAAATCCTTGTCAAAATCCCTGCCACAATCCACTCCAGCGCCCTCGCAGACTTCGCCAATTCGCGTGCAGCCCACGGGGGCAGTCTCTCCCGCCGGCAAAGTGAAGCAGAGCTGATAATCATCGCCACCGGATAATGCCCAACCCAGAGCGGTATCTCGCCGCGCATGACTGGCCAGAGCGGGCGACAGCGGCAACTGCGCCGGGTCTATACACATGCACACACCGCTGGCGTCGGCAATGTGTCCCGCATCCGCGATCAGTCCATCGGAGATGTCTATAGCCGCCGTGGCCAGGCCCAGCAGTTGCCGCCCGAGATCCAACTGCGCGAGCGGACGGTAAAAGCGCTGATCGAGATAATCCAGGTGTTCACTGTCCGCCTCCCACTCACCGTTGTAGACAGCCAGCGCAGCGGCGGCGTCACCTAAGGGCCCGGAGACAAAGACCCCATCCCCTACCTTGGCACCCGATCGCAGCAAGCCCTGGCCCGCGGGCAATGTGCCAAAAACCTGCACGCTAATGGTGAGCGGGCCGCGCGTGGTATCTCCCCCAACCAGGGGCAACTGACAGGCACTTGCCGCCGCACCCACACCCTGACTGAACGCGTGCAGCCACAATTCATCGGCCGCCGGCATAGTCAATGCGAGTGACATGCCCAGCGGCGCGGCACCCATGGCCGCCAGATCACTGGCGGCAACCGCCACGGCGCGAAAGCCAATATCCTCCGGAAAAGCCTGCAGCGGAAAATGCACCCCCTCAACGAGGGTATCCACCGAGACAGCCAGACGCTGGTCAGTCGGCAGGCGCAGTATCGCGCAGTCATCGCCAAGGCCGAGTTCAACCCGGTCACCAGCACCCAGGCCGGAGAAATAGCGGTAGATCAGCGCGAATTCGTCTACGGCAGGCACCCCTGCGGCAGGCACCCCTGCGGCAGGCACCCCTGCGGCAGGGGGACTCCCGTTATCGCCGCTATCGACGGGACCGCCTCGCGCGGACATCAGCGAGTGGCGCCGACTTCCGCCTGCCGCAGCTGCCGGGCAGCCTTGTCGAGCACGCCATTGATGTATTTGTGGCCGTCGGTTGCGCCGAACTTTTTCGCCAGCGCCACCGCTTCATTGATAACCACTTTATAGGGGACATCGATCCGCTCGGTCAGCTCAAAAACGCCCATCCGCAGCAGCGTTCTCTCAATCGGGTCGAGCGTCTCTATCGAGCGATCCAATAACGGCACCAGGACGGCCTCGAGTTCATCGACCTGCGCCGGTACGCCGTGCAACAGGGCCTGAAAATACGCGAGATCCACGTTTTTGAAGTCGTAGTCGTCGCGAAATTCGCCCTCAATAGCGCTCAGGGGCGCGTCAGCCATATGCCACTGGTACAGGGCCTGCATACCGTAGTGACGCGCCTTGCGTCGCTCCGCTGCCAGCGTGTTGTGGGGGGGTTTGCTCACTCGGCTATCCGGCCCAGCAAACTGACCATCTCCAGTGCGGAACCAGCCGCCTCGGCGCCCTTGTTGCCGGCCTTGGTCCCCGCTCGCTCCACTGCCTGCTCGATGGAGTCCACCGTCAACACACCGAAGGCGATCGGAATACCGTATTCCATGGTGACCTGAGCGATACCCTTGGTGCATTCGCCCGCCACATAATCGAAATGTGGCGTACCCCCGCGAATAACGGCACCCAGAGCGATAATGGCGTCAACGCCGCCTTTCTCGGCCAGTTTTTTGCACACCAGCGGGATCTCGAACGCGCCCGGGGCTCTCACCACGGTAATCTGCTGGTCCCCAACACCATGACGGCGAAGCGTATCCAGCGCCCCATCGAGCAGATGCTCAACCACAAAGCTGTTCCACCGGCCGACGACCAGCGCGTAGTTGCCCTTGCCGCCGACCAGGTCGCCTTCAACGGTGTGAATATCAGTCATTACCTACATCCTTTGTCTCATGGGTGACCACAGAGGCTGGCGGGGTGGCCGCCCAGGCTCCCGGATCCTCGAATTCCATCACTTCCAGGTCAAAACCGGAAATCGCATTGTACTTCATAGGTGCACCCATAAGGCGCATTTTTCCAACCCCGAGATCGCGTAAAATCTGCGAACCCAGCCCGACCGTATTATAGGTATCGGAGGCTCGAGACTGACCGGGCGGCTGATTCCCCAGCGCAATATCGATACTGTTGAGCAACTGCTCACTGCTTTCACTGCGTTGCAGCAGGACGATAACGCCCTGCGAGCAGCCGGCCAGAGCCGCCAGGCATTTGCCGATACCCCAGGTGGGGTGATCGGCTATTTCTGTGGTGAGCAGGTCACGCAGGGCAGACTGGGCATGAACGCGCACCAGGGTGGGCTGGTCCCGGCGGATCGCGCCTTTGGAAACTGCGAGATGCAGGCCTCCGGTGGTCTGGTCACGGTAGGCGGTCAGCTTGAACACCCCATAGGCCGTCGTGATGTCCCCTTCCCGCACCCGGCGAATCGTCCGCTCGTTTACCATTCTGAAGTGGATCAGATCGGTGATGGCGCCGATTTTCAGCTCATGGCGTGCCGCGAACTCAGCCAGGGCCGGGCCATCGGCCAGGAAGCCCTCCGGGGTGAGAATGTCCGCGATAACCGCGGCCGGCAGCAAGCCCGCCAGTCGGGCGTAATCACTGGCAGCCTCGGTATGACCCGCCCGGGTCAGAACGCCCCCGGGTACGGCCTCAAGCGGGAATATATGTCCCGGCTGGACGATATCCGCGGGTACCGCATGCGGTGCCACCGCAGCCCGCACAGTGCGCGCGCGATCAGCCGCCGAAATACCGGTGTCGATTCCCTCAGCGGCCTCGATAGAGAGGGTAAAATTGGGCTTTTCCCCGCTCCCGCCGTCCACCATGGGCGGCAGATCGAGTTGACGGCAGCGCTCACTGGTCAGAGCCAGACACACCAGGCCGCGCACCTGTCGCGCCATAAAATTGATCTGCTGCGTGTCGGCGTGCTCTGCCGCCACCATCACCACGCCCTCGTTGTGGTTGTCTGCGTCATCGTCCACCAGCACAACCATACGCCCCTGGCGCAGGTCGCTGATCAGTTCATCTACTGTATTAACTTGCATAGCGTGGTTCCCGGGGGAGCGTTCAGTTGCGCAGGTAGCCGTGTTCGGCCAGGATATCCAGAGACAGGCCTTGCGCCGTCGGATTCGCCGCGTGCTCCCCCTGCAGCAAACGCTCCAGGTAACGTGCAATCAAATCCACCTCGAGGTTCACCGGGGTTCCGGGACGGTAGTCGCCGAACACGGTTTCCGACATGGTCTGGGGAATGATATTCAGTTCAAACTCGGCGCCGCTCACCGCATTGACCGTGAGGCTGGTACCGTCGATGCAGATACTGCCTTTGTGGGCGATGTAACGTGCCAGGCCGTCCGGGGCGCGCATCACAAACCGGATAGAGCGAGCATCCTCGGTCAACTCGACCACTTCGCCCACCCCGTCTACGTGCCCGCTGACGATGTGTCCGCCCAGTCTGCTGGAAGGCGTTAGCGCTTTCTCGAGATTCACCCGCGAACCCGGCCTGAGTCGACCCAGGGTGGTGAAGTCTAGTGTCTCCACTGACACATCGGCCCAGTAGCCATCACCGGGTAAATCCACCACCGTGAGGCAAACGCCATTGGTGCTGATGCTGTCCCCCAGTGCGACATCAACGAGGGGTAACTTGCCGGTGCGAATACGCAGGCGCATATCGCCACCCCGCGCTTGCATGTCTGCAACCTCGCCCACCGCCTGTATGATTCCTGTAAACATCCTGGTTCTCTCGACCTCTTTCACCCGACCTCTTTCACCCGGCCTCTTTCACCCGACCTCTTTAATCCGGCCTCTTTCACCTGGTCTCTTTCACCTGGCCTCTTTCAACCTGTCCGGTCAGTGGCTGCGGAGAGCGTCATTCGCCAGTCTTCGCCGACTTTACGCATATCCTTGCACTGCAATCTCACCTGCTCCGCCATAGTGTCCAGCGGCAAGTGCAGCATGGGCTGGGCCTGGCTGCCTAGCAGCGTGGGCGCCATATACACAATGAGTTCGTCCAGCCAACCGTCCCGCAGCATCGCGCCTGCCAGCCGGGGGCCGGATTCTAGCAGAATTTCATTGCATTGCCGTCGCGTCAGCTCAGCAAAAAGGGCGCCGAGGTCAAGTCCGGTTTCATCGCCCGGCAGGCAAATGACATCGGTATGTCCCGATCCGTTCGTCCACTGCGGCGCGGCAACCTCTTCCGGGCCCTCTCCAGAGACTTCTCCCGGGCCAGACCGCTGGTGACACAACAGTGTGGGCGCCGCGCCAGCCAACACCCGTGCCGTTGGGGGCGTGCGCCGCTGCGAGTCCATTACCACGCGCAGCGGTGCGCGGTGCGCGGCTCGCCGTGTTGCTGCAGGCTCCAGGCCGAGTTCGTCTGCTCGCACGGTAAGCGAACAGTCGTCCGCCAGTACCGTGCCGACACCGGTGACGATCGCGCAACTGGCCGCCCGCAGTCGTTGCACATCGCGCCGGGCAGCGGGCCCGGTAATCCACTGGCTCTCACCCGAGGCCATGGCCGTACGGCCATCCAGGGACATCGCCAGCTTGGCGCGGACTCGCCCGCGCCCGCGCTCCATGCGGGCAAAAAAGCCGGCATTAGCGGACCTGGCCTCGGCGGCCAACAGGCCGCTGTGCACTTCCACCCCGCCAGCACGCAGCCGCGCCAGGCCGGTGCCCGCGACTGCGGGGTTGGGGTCTTCTACCGCGACCACGACCCGGCGCACACCGGCGGTCAGCAAGGCCTCTGCACAGGGCCCGGTCTTGCCGTAATGACTACAGGGCTCCAGGGTCACATAGGCGGTGGATCCGGCCGCATCGCCCGCAGCCAGCAGTGCTTCAACTTCGGCATGGTTACCACCAGCCGGCTGGGTAAACCCCTCACCGATCACCACATCACCGCGCGCCAACACGCAACCAACATGGGGATTGGGCGCTGCCCAGAACCGGCCCTTGCGGGCCAATTGCAGGGCGCGCGCCATCATCCGGGTATCAAGTAGGGTATCCACA
Organism: uncultured Gammaproteobacteria bacterium; assembly: GCA_963840725.1. Lineage (GTDB taxonomy): Bacteria > Pseudomonadota > Gammaproteobacteria > Pseudomonadales > Halieaceae > CAVWDU01. The sequence continues at coordinate 419,153 of CAWIZY010000016.1, forward strand.
GCAGTACCGCCTCAGGCGGGGTCTACCGCACCCGCGGAGGGCTCAGCCTGCAGTCGCTCGATTTCGTCACGGAACTCCGAGATATCCTGAAAACTGCGATACACCGAGGCGTAGCGTACATAGGCCACCTGGTCGAGGCGCTTGAGCTGCTCCATCACATGCTCTCCGAGTATCCGGGACTTTACCTCCCGTTCGCCAGTGGCCCGCAGCGAGCTCTTGATCTGGTTGATCACCCCTTCGATATCCTCAGCCGATACCGGTCGTTTGCGGGTGGCCCGCTCGAAACCAGCTCGCAACTTGTCTTCATTGAAGGGCTCGCGGTCTCCGTTCTGCTTGATCACCCGCGGCATCACCAATTCGGCAACCTCGTAGGTGGTAAACCTCTCCTTGCAGCTCAGGCACTCGCGCCGACGACGCACCTGATCGCCCTCGGCTACCAGCCGGGAGTCAATGACCTTGGTGTCATCTGTGGCGCAAAACGGGCAGTGCATGGTCGTTTTACCTCAGGCCGCGATTCAACATCGGATCGGCACGTTCAGGTTCTCACCGCAACGCACCCTAACGCACACTTGCGTGACGTCAGGCGGCAATCACCGCCTGGCGACCAACACATTACAACTGACGGTAAACCGGAAAGCGGGCACAGATTTCCAGTACCCGTGCCTTGACTTCGGCAATCATCTGTTCGGAGTTCCCGGTTTCCAGCGCTGCCAGCACGTCACACATCCATCCGGTCAGCTCAATGGTTTCCGCCTCCTTGAACCCGCGAGTCGTGATTGCCGGAGTGCCCACCCGGAGACCGGAAGTGATAAAGGGCGAACGCGGGTCGTTCGGAACCGCATTTTTATTGACCGTGATATTGGCGGCACCCAATGCGGCATCTGCATCCTTGCCCGTGTAGGATTTGCCGATCAGATCAACCAGCATCAGGTGATTATCGGTGCCGCCCGAGACAATATTGATGCCACGCTCGATAAACGTCCTCGCCATTGCCCGCGCATTCGCCACCACCTGCTGTTGATAAACAACGAATTCAGGGCTCTGGGCTTCCTTGAAACTGATCGCCTTCGCAGCAATCACATGCATCAGCGGCCCACCCTGGCCGCCGGGGAACACGGCGGAATTGAACTTCTTTTCCAGCGCCTCGTTAGCTCGTGCCAGAATGATGCCGCCACGGGGTCCCCGCAGCGTCTTGTGCGTGGTTGATGTAACCACATCCGCATAGGGCACCGGGTTGGGGTACTGATCAGCCGCCACCAGACCGGCAACATGTGCCATGTCCACCAGCAGGTAGGCCCCCACCTTATCGGCGATCTCGCGGAATCGGGCCCAATCCATCACCCTGGAGTAGGCGGAAAACCCCGCTACGATCATTTTTGGCTTGTGCTCCAGTGCAAGCGCCTCGACCTGCGCGTAATCAACTTCGGCGGTGTCGGCTCGCAACCCGTACTGCACAGCGTGGTAGGTCTTACCTGAAAAATTGGGTTTGGCGCCGTGGGTGAGATGCCCGCCGTCAGCGAGACTCATGCCCAGAACCGTATCACCCGGCTCACAAAGAGCCAGGTAGACGGCAGAGTTGGCTTGCGATCCCGAGTGCGGTTGGACATTGGCGTAATCCGCGCCAAACAACGCCTTGGCGCGTTCGATCGCCAGTTTCTCTACCTGGTCGACATACTCACATCCACCGTAATAGCGTTTTCCCGGATAGCCCTCAGCATACTTGTTCGTCAGCACAGTGCCCTGTGCCTCCATAACTCGGGGGCTGGCATAATTCTCGGAAGCGATCAGCTCGATATGCTCTTCCTGGCGGCGATCTTCTTCCTTGATCGACGCATACACCTCTTCATCGAAACCGGCGATGGTCATGCTATTGTCAAACATCATCTGTACCTGCTGCTGTGGCGAATGCTGGTCCGGAGACGCGGCATGCGGGATGCCCCGTATGCGATCCTCGGCAAATCCCCGGTATGCGACCCCCGGTAAAAGCGACGCATTTTACCTCAAAGACGATATACTCTCCAAACACTGTATAACCGTGACAAGTCACCGGTGTTTTGGCCGCGCAGCGGCCATCACCACTGTGGCCCCGGGGCCCATTGGCGGCCCGGCCACTCAAAACGGGATAGCGACGTACATGGACAAAGCCTGGAAATCCTACGACTCGGGTTCGCATTTCGATGAACTGATCACCCCGGCGGGCAAGCCAAGGGTGGTGGCGCGTCGGGCGGTCAATCTAATGCAAAGTCTCAGCGGGGAGGAAATGCAGGCCCGCAGGCTCGCCGCTGAGCTCGCGATTCAGGAGATGGGCATTTCGTTTACGGTCTACAGCGAGGGCAAGAATATCGACCGCGCCTGGCCCTTCGACATTATCCCGCGGGTCATTCGCGGTCGCGACTGGGATCGTGTCAGCCGCGGCCTCGCGCAACGCAGCCGCGCTCTGAACGCGTTCATCAACGACATCTACAATAAACAGAAAATACTGGCGGATGGGGTTATTCCAGCCGACATCGTACTGGAGTCTGGCAATTACAAGGCCCAGTGCGCCGGCATGACACCCCCCTTTGGCGTCTGGGCACACGTCTGCGGCACCGACCTGGTCCGCGACAAAGACGGTAAGTTCTACGTACTGGAGGACAACCTCAGGGTGCCCTCCGGCGTCTCATACATGCTCGAGAATCGCGAAATCACCAAGCGTATCCTGCCGGAGCTGTTTGAAAACTACAGCATCCAGCCGGTGGATGATTACCCGACACGCCTCTACAGCACCCTGGCGTCCCTGTCGCCACGACAGATAGCGCGGCCCTGCGTGGTCGTGCTGACCCCCGGCATCTACAACTCCGCCTACTTCGAACACTCTTTTCTGGCGCGGGGTATGGGCGCCGAGCTGGTGGAGGGCAGTGACCTGTTTGTCGATACTGACGATTGTCTGTACATGCGCACCGTCGATGGGCCACAGCGTGTCGATGTGGTGTATCGCCGTATCGACGACGAGTTTCTCGACCCGGAAGTCTTCCGGGAGGATTCCGCTCTGGGAGTCAGCGGGATTATGAGAGCCTGGCGCAAGGGCAAGGTGGCCATTGCGAATGCGCCCGGCAGCGGGGTGGCTGACGACAAAGTGGTCTACGCCTTCGTCCCGGAAATGATTCGCTACTACCTGAAGGAAAAACCCAGCCTGGCCACGGTCAAGACTTACCTGTGTATGAACGAACGAGAACGGGAGTACGTACTGGCCAACCTCGACAAACTGGTGGTCAAACCCGCCAACGAGTCCGGCGGCTACGGTTTGATGGTCGGTCCCCATGCGAGCAAAGCCACCCGGGCAAAGTTTGCGGCATTGATAGAGGCAGACCCGCGCAATTACATCGCCCAGCCGACCTTGTCCCTCTCCACGGCACCCACCTTTATCGACGACACCGTAGAGCCCAGACACCTGGACCTGCGGCCCTTTATCCTGCAGGGCAAAGAGGTATGGGTCACCCCCGGCGGGCTCACCCGAGTGGCCCTGACCAAGGGCTCACTGGTGGTCAATTCATCCCAGGGCGGTGGCAGCAAAGACACCTGGATAGTGGAGGGAAGCCGATGATTATGCTTTCACGGGTCGCCGAACGCCTCTACTGGATGGCGCGTTATCTGGAGCGGGCAGAGGACACCTCGCGGATTACCCAGGCCTACAACCACCTGATAATGGATATCCCCGAGGGCTCCAACCCGGGATGGGACACCCTGGTGACGATACTCGATGCACAGCCGATCTACACCGATAAGTTCCGGGTTTACAATGAACAGAACGTGCTCAAATTCCTTATTGCCGACACAGACAACCCCACCAGTATTCGCCATTCGCTGGTGGCGGCCCGGGAGAACGTAAGGACGACGCGAGACGTACTGCCCGGCGAAGTCTGGGAACACGTCAACGAGCTCTACCTCTATGCCGAGGAGGCCGCAGAGAAGTCCATCGGTCGACGCAATCGGCACGAGTTTCTGGATCAGATCATCAATCGCTGCCAGATGATCAACGGCCTGATGATGTCTACCCTGTGTCGCGACCACGCCTACCGGTTCATCAAGCTCGGTCACCTGCTGGAGCGGGCCGATATGGCCACCCGGGTGATCGATGTCGGTGCCGGCAGTCTGCTTAACGAAAACCACCAGCACAGCTCTGTGGACCCCTTGATCTGGGCGAGCCTGCTCAGGTCGCTGTCAGCCATGGGCACCTATCGGCGCACGGTGGGTCCACTGGTGGACTCCACCAGCGTCGTGGAGTTTGTGTTTCGCGATCCGACTCTCCCGCGCTCGGTCAGATTTTGCCTGAACGGCATCCGTCAGGAACTGCAGCCACTCAAAAACCACCATGACACGCTCAAGATGCTGGACAAGTCGCGGCGCAAGCTCGGTCGTTTCAACCCTGCAAAGGCGACCCGTGAGCAACTTCACCAGTTCATTGACCAGTTTCAAGGCGACCTGATTGATCTCAGCGAGGCCATAACACACACCTGGTTCCTGCCCGTGGAGGAACAGGGTGTTGAAAAGGTCTGAGCCGTTGCCGCACAGCTCGCTATCGGGCGGTCAGGCTTTTTCTTCGGGTTCGGCAAAGACCTGCGCGAGGGGAGGCAGGGCGTCGAAGGCGTGGTGGATATTCTCATCCCAGCTGCGCCTGAGGGTCACGAGATACTCGTCGTTTTCCTCAAACTTGTGGTACTTGGCGGGCTCGCTCAGGCTGTCTGCCCGGTAGAAGAGCAGCTCGATAGGAGGCCCCACCGTCGCGTTGCTGCGCATCGTAGAGTCCATGGAGACCAGGGCGCAGCGCATGGCGGTCTCATGGTCCGTCTCCGGCCTGATGATCCGGTCCAGTATCGGCTTGCCGTATTTGGCCTCACCAATCTGCAGGAACGGGTACTGGTCTGACGAAGTTATGTGATTGCCCTCTGGATAGATCATATACAGCTCCGGCGGCTGCCCTTTGATCTGACCCCCGAGAATAAACGTGGCTTCGGCCTTGAAACCGGCGCTGGGCCCGCTGGAGGAGTAACGGGTCTGCTCCTTGACGCCCAATTGGCCGATGTAATCCGCCACGTCCGAGACATACTGGGCCTTGGCCACATTGAAACTCGAGTCTTCCCTCAAATCGCGCTCGATATTCGCAATTACGCTCTGGCTGGTGGCGAGGTTGCCCGCCGTCATCAGCATCAACTGGCGCTCCCCGCCGATAGAAAGGCGGTGCAGCTTGCTGTAGGTGCTCACCCGATCGGCCCCCGCATTGGTTCTGGAATCGGAACAGAACACCAGGCCCTCGTTGAGCTTGATTCCCATGCAATAGGTCATAGTTTGCGGCGCTACTCATTAGTAAGGTGGGCAGAACGGCCTGCGTCCACGAAGTGCCTCAGAATAATGGCTAAAGTGCAAAATTACCACTTCGGCGACTTTCTGCTGAGCGTTCCGACAGCGGCGTGCCCGCTGACAGCGACGGGATCTGCCGCCGATGGCGGATTCTGCTAGAATCCGCGCCAGAATTTCCTCGCGAGGTCAGCATCTCATGGCACAGTACGTCTACACAATGAACCGGGTCGGCAAGATCGTGCCACCTAAAACCGCCATCCTGGAAGATATCTCCCTGTCTTTTTTCCCCGGGGCCAAAATCGGCGTACTGGGCCTGAATGGCGCGGGCAAGTCGACCTTGCTGCGGATCATGGCCGGGCTGGATACTGACATATTGGGTGAGGCTCGCCCCCAGGCAGGCATCAAGATGGGTTATTTGCCCCAGGAACCGCAGCTCAACCCGGACAAAGATGTGCGAGGCAACGTCGAAGAGGGGCTGAGTGAGGCCATCGAAGCCCTGGCCGGACTGGAAAAAGTCTACGCTGACTATGCCGAGCCGGATGCGGATTTCGATGCGCTGGCACGGGAGCAGGCGCGACTGGAGGATGTCATTCAGGCCACCGACGCACACAACCTGGAGCACAAGCTGGAAGTCGCCGCCGATGCCTTGCGCCTGCCGCCGTGGGATGCGGATGTCACGACCCTCTCGGGCGGAGAATGCCGCCGCGTCGCCCTGTGCCGATTATTGCTGTCCAGCCCGGATATGCTGCTGCTGGATGAACCCACCAACCATCTGGACGCCGAGAGCGTGGCCTGGCTGGAGCGTTTTCTGGATGACTTTCCGGGCACTGTGGTGGCTATTACCCACGACCGCTACTTTCTCGACAATGCGGCGGGCTGGATTCTCGAACTGGACCGCGGTCGCGGCATCCCTTACGAAGGTAACTACTCCCACTGGCTGGAGGCAAAGGAATCCCGACTGGCACAGGAGCAGCGCCAGGAGGCCTCACACCAGAAGGCGATCAAAGCCGAACTGGAGTGGGTGCGCAGCAACCCCAAAGGACGCCAGGCGAAGAGCAAAGCGCGGTTGCAGCGATTCGAGGAACTGCAGTCCCAGGAATTCCAGAGTCGCAACGAAACCAACGAAATCTACATACCGCCCGGCCCGCGACTGGGGGACAAGGTCATTGAAGTGAAGAACCTGCGCAAGGGCTTCGGTGACCGGCTGCTGTTCGACGACGTCAGCTTTACCGTCCCCAGGGGCAGTATCGTCGGCATTATCGGCGCCAACGGCATGGGCAAGTCGACCCTGTTCCGTATTCTCACCGGTGCGGAGCAAGCTGACGGGGGGGAAGTCACCCTGGGCGAAACCGTGGAGCTGGCCTACGTCGACCAGTCGCGGGATGAGCTGAACGGCGACAAGACGGTGTGGGAAGAGTTGTCCGATGGCCAGGACGTGATCCGTATCGGCAACTATGAAGTCAACTCCCGCTCCTACGTTGGACGGTTCAATTTCAAGGGCTCGGCCCAGCAAAAATTCGTCAAGGACCTCTCCGGTGGGGAGCGCAATCGCCTGCATCTGGCAAAATTGCTGAAACAGGGCGCCAATGTGCTGTTGCTGGACGAGCCCACCAACGACCTGGATGTGGAAACACTACGCGCCCTGGAGGATGCACTGCTGGCCTTCCCCGGCAGCGCGATGGTTATTTCCCACGATCGCTGGTTTCTGGATCGCATCGCCACGCACATCCTGGCCTATGAAGACGACGGCGGTGTGGTTTTCCACGAGGGTAATTTCTCCGACTATGAAGAGGGCAGACGGGAGCGGCTGGGAAGCGCCGCCGAACAGCCACATCGGGTCAGGTACCGCAAGCTGAAGTAGCTCCGGCGGCGCGCACCCGGGGGCCGGCATCGAGATTCGCGCAGATGATCAGCCAGCGCTATAGTTAGGCTATCGATTGGTAGCGTATTGGTCTCAAACCCGACCAGCCGTAACCAATGCCCGGGTATTCAGGGAATTCCCATGACTACCCGCATAACCCCATGACATCTAGAATAACCCCATGACATCAAGAAGAGTGCCGTTATGAGCGATATCCGACCCGAGCGACGCCAGTTCACCCGCGTCAACCTTGAGCTTCCCGCGGAGGTCCAGCAGGGAGGCAGCGTCTGGCATCAGCGCTTGATGAATCTATCCATGGCAGGCGCTGCTACAGACCAGCCGGATATCTGGGATGCCCAATACAACGAGCCCTTCACCCTCATTATCCGCATTGATGATAACAGTGCGCTGGAGTTGCACGCCTATTTGCAGCACGTGGAGGCCGGTCGGCTGGGCTTTTCGGTGCAGCACGTGGATCGTGAAAATATCGAGCCATTGCGCGCACTGCTGGAATCCCATTCCAGCGAGTTGGCAGCGATCGCTGAGGAGAGCCGCTTGCTGGACTGAGCGTCAGGCTGCAGCTCGCTGCAGCCGGCCAAACCCCGACAACGCCAAGCAGGATGCACTGAACGGCCATGTCAAACATCAAGATTCCAGGGTATAAAATCCTCAAACAGCTCGGTCAGGGCGGCATGTCCTCGGTATTTCTCGCCGAGCAAATGAGTTTCGGCCGCGAGGTTGCGGTCAAGGTCATGTCACAGCAGCTGGCTGCGAAAGAGCATTTTGGAGAGCGGTTTCTGCGCGAGGCCAGAATCGCCGCCCAGCTCGCCCATCCCAACATCGTCGTCGTCTACGATACGGGTTTCGCCGATGGTGCCTACTTTCTCGCCATGGAGTATCTGGCAGGTGGCCACCTCGGGCATCGGTTGAGTGCCGGCCTGGCTCTGCTGGAGAGTCTGGACATCATCGAGGATGCCGCCTACGCCCTGGATCACGCTGCCAGTAAAGAGGTGATACACCGGGATATCAAGCCGGGTAACATCATGTTCCGCACCGACGGCAGCCTCGCGCTGGTGGACTTCGGTATCGCCCGGGATTTATCCACCGAGACTATGGTGACCCAGGCAGGTACGGTACTGGGCACCCCGCATTATATGAGCCCGGAGCAGAGCATCGGTGAGCCGATGGACAACCGCTCGGACCTGTACAGTCTCGGGGTAGTGTTTTTCGAATTGCTTACCGGCCATGTGCCATTCAGCGCCGACAGCGCGGCCGCAGTCGGAGTCAAACACCTGACTGAGGACATCCCCGAACTGCCGGAAGATCTCAGCATCTTCCAGCCCATCATCGACAAAATACTCGCCAAATCGCCCGATGATCGTTACCAGACTGGCTCGGAACTGGTGGCCGACCTGCTCGAGCTGCGCGACTTGATCCCGCCGGATCTGCATACCACCATACTTACCAGCAACGCCTATATATTCGACACCGGCAGCATCAGAGCCCCGGGGTTCGGGCCCCGGTCCCGCCGCAATACCACGCGGCGGCGACGTCAGGGGTTCCAGGCGATCGCCGCCGGCAGGCCGTCGGGCGCTGGGTGGCAGGCGCCGCGATCATGCTAACGGCTATCGGGGTGGGTTTTTATAGTCTGGTGCCCGCGGGCACCGTGGAGGGGCTGGTCGCCGGGCTCTCCTCTGCTGCAAGTACCCGCGAAAGCGAGCCCAACTCCCCCACAAGCCCGCCGCCCGCCGCACCCGATCCGCTGATAGAAGCCGGCCCGGTGCAGCCAGCCGGTGATCTCCGTGCGGGCAGGCCCGATGAGGACCCGGAGGGGCTGCGCCTGGATCTGCTTGCCATGCAATATGTTCAACGCGCCAATCAGGCACTGGACAGTGGTCTCTTGCCGCAGGCACAGAATTTTATCGATCTCGCCGTTGCCTTGACTCCCACTGAACCCGACACAGCAGAGGCACTAAACCAACTGATCTCGCGCAGCGCGAAAGTCAGTCAAAGCCAGCGCGAGATAGATAAAACCCGAAGACGCTGGGAACAACAGCTTGAACGGGGCAACTACTTCACCCCCGGCACAGACAACGCCTATCTCACCCTGGCCAGCATGGAAACCATGACCCCCGACCTGGAAGAACTGCCACGCCTGCGTCGGCAATTGAACAGACTCAGTAGCGCGCAGATCGACCAGCTCTTGTCGGGCGGTAAACTCAAACAGGCAGCCCGGGCGATTGAGCAACTCTCGGCCCAGGCACCAAACGCAGTAACGGCTCCACTGAGTGCACGCCTGGACTCTCTGAGTCGGAGTCGAATTTTGCGGGAGCAGCGATTACAGAAACTGCTCGCGGATGCAAAGGCCCTTGAAGCCAGCGCCCCGGCAGCCGACACCCATGCCCGGTTGCTGGAACTGTACGCTGAAGCGCTTGCACTCTCGCCATCGAACAGCTCAGCGCGGCTTGGGCTGACCAACAGCAGCCGTTCTGCGCTGAATACCAGCGCCGAACAGCTGGCGTCCGGCAGGCTTGCTGACGCAGCAACAACACTGGCACTGCTTGAACGCTATACACCCGCAACGCCAGAACTCGCGCAGCAGCAGGCAGACCTCGAGCAGCGACTCGCGCAGCAAAAACGAGCACAGCAACAACTTGCCCAGGCCAAAAATGCATTAGCGGGGCTGCAGCGAAACATGCAGACGACGTCGAAATCTGCTGTCAAACGCCGCAGCGAGGCGCTCATCAGAGCGTGGAAGAACCTGGATTCGGCAGCGCGGCTGGCGCCTCACACAACGGACATCGAGCCAACTCGGGAGGCAATAGCGAGCGCCTACAGAGACGGTTTCAGCCAATTGATAGATCGAAAAGATCTGGACTCGGCGGACGCCTACCTGCAAGCGCTGGCCAGCAGCGGCATCGACACAGCTGGCGATCTTCTCCGATTAATGAATACCGAACTGGAAGACGCCAACAGATCGAAACCAGATCGTTTTCCCAGCTTTTGAACCGCCACACAGGCCTGACATGGCCGGCACGGTGCCTGCTCAGTCATCTGACGTCCGCTCCTGCTCCTGCTCCTGCTCCTGCTCCTGCTCCTGCTCCTGCTCCTGCTCCTGCTCCTGCTCCTGCTCCTGCTCCTGCTCCTGCTACAAAAGATAGAACAGTCCCACGCTGAAAACGGCTTCCTTCTCTTCCATATCGAAAATAATGCCACCTTCACCGCTGAGGTCATAGTCATAGTCGAAATATTCGACCGAGAGCGAGTAGCCCCATTGAGTATTGAACAGGTCCCGCCAGTTAACTCCAACCTTCGCCCCCGACCCATCACCTTTATTGTCGGGGAAGCGAAGACCCAGAATGGTCTCGTCCAACTCCGCATCCAACCATGCATAGCCGGCGGAAAACGTTAAACCGCCTGTTTGCGTCAGCTCGAGGTAGTAACTCGCTCCGAGAAAGTAGCCGTTATGTGCAAACGTATAAGATGAGTCGCCAGTACCATCACCGGCCGCCTCTGAGTCTCGATAACCGACAAAAACACTGATGACGTCAGTAACGTTGTAACCCACTGCCACTGCGCTTTCGGTTCTGTCACCGTTCCATTTAATACTTTGTGCACCCTGCGTGACTTGTGTATCTGTGCCCTCGGTGCTGGCCCGATAGTGAATATTCGCATAGAAATCGCCCACAGCTGCCGCGAGGCCAAGCTTGGCCATGCTGGCATTAAACTTAAACTGATTGGTGGTGCGAAACACGCCCTCGCCCTCTCCAGGAAGCGGGAACGTACCATCAAACCCGAGCGAGTAATCCACCAACCCAGCCTCCACATAAGGCACGAGGGTCAGCGTATTTTCGGCTCGTACCGGGCAGCACGCGAGTAGCCAGGCGCCAAGCAGAGATGTTACGAGTGTGCTCGCTCTAACTTCCATATCGATGAATTCCTAACCTGTTTGATTGCTGCGGTTCTGGTTTCAGTTTGCCCGCAATAGAATGACAGATACTGGCGTGAAGTCGAGGCCGCCAGCACTGTCAAACACAGAGTAATACGGGTAATTTCAATGGGCCTCCATAGCCTCCAGCGCCTCACCCAACTTGGCCACCGCCACGACTTCCATACCAGGCACCTTGCCCCTGGGGGCGTTACCCCTGGGAACGATGGCACGGGTAAAGCCGTGTTTGGCCGCCTCGGACAAGCGCTCCTGCCCGCTGGGCACTGGACGGATTTCACCGGACAAACCCACTTCGCCAAAAATCACCAGGTCCCGGGGTAGCGGCCGATCCCGAAAACTGGAAACAATCGCAAGCAGCAGCGCCAGGTCGGCGCTGGTCTCCAGCACCTTCACACCACCAACCACATTGGCAAAGACATCCTGATCACCCAACTGCAGGCCCCCGTGGCGGTGCAACACAGCTAACAGCATGGCCAGGCGGTTCTGCTCCAGACCCACGGCCACCCGGCGTGGATTGCCCAGCTGACTGTCATCCACCAGGGCCTGGATTTCAACCAACAGTGGCCGCGTTCCCTCCCAGACCACCATCACCGCGCTGCCCGAGGCGGCCTCCTCGCCGCGATCCAGGAAGATCGCCGAGGGGTTTTTTACCTCGCGCATGCCGCCTTCGGTCATCGCAAAGACGCCCAATTCATTGACCGCTCCAAAGCGGTTCTTCTGGCCTCGCAAGGTCCGAAACCGGGAGTCATGGCTGCCCTCCAGCAGAATTGAACAGTCGATCATATGCTCCAGCACCTTGGGGCCGGCCAGGGATCCGTCTTTGGTAACATGGCCAACCAGGATCAGCACCATGCCCGATTGCTTGGCGTGGCGGGTGAGCAGCGCCGCGCATTCGCGCACCTGGCTCACACTACCCGGGGCCGAGGCGATGTCGTCACTGTGCACCACCTGAATAGAATCCACCACCAGCACCCGGGGCCGGTATTCCTGTGCTGCGTCAATGATGTCCGTGACGTGGGTCTCCGACATCAGTCGCAGGCGATCCGTCGGCAGCGCCAACCGCTGGGCGCGCATCGCCACCTGCTGCAGGGACTCCTCTCCGGTAATGTAGAGCGCTTCCATGGTGCCCGCCAGATGACAGAGCGTCTGCAGTAGCAGTGTGCTCTTGCCCGCGCCGGGGTTACCACCCACAAGGATCGCGGAACCCGGCACCAGGCCACCGCCGAGAACCCGGTCGAACTCACCCACCCCGGTCGTGAACCGTGGCAGGGATTCCAGGTCGATATCCTTGAGAATGCGCGCTTCTTCCCGACGCCCGGCAAAGCCGGTCCGCTCAGCGCGTCCGGCCCCACTATCGCGACGCTCCCGGCCCGGGCCCAGCCGAATTTCGCTCAGCGTATTCCAGGCGCCACAGTCACTGCACTGACCCTGCCACTTGCTATAATCGGAGCCGCAGTCGTTACAGACGAATGCGGTCTTGCTTTTGGCCATCTGCCACCTTCAGGTCAATCGGATGTTCAGGAGTAAGGCTTTTTTGTCGCCCGGCCCGCCTTCGTGGCGTGGCTCGGTGTTATCCTAGCAGAGTTGACTGCAGAATCCGGAACATCGATGTCAGACTCTACCCTGGTGCCCGAACGCCAGCTCGTATTCTCACCGGGCCTGGCGGCCACCGTGGGCCTGGAAGAGGCAATTCTGATGCAGCACCTGCACGGCCTGACCGAGTTGCAAACACCCCAGCTGAGCGGGGGTGTTGCCTGGCTGGCGGTGGAGTGGGACTACCTGCACCGCAGCCTGCCATTCTGGGACGCCGCAGACCTGCAGCGCATCGTCGACAACCTGCAGCAGCAGGGTGTGCTGTTGCTCGAAGCCTTTGCCCGACCGGGCAATCAACACCTCATTTTTGCGTTTAACGAGCTCGCTGATAACCGCGCAGCCGCTGTTCCCACAGCACAGCCAGCACCAGAGCCTGCACCTGCGGGTAGGCAGCCAGCACACTCAGGTAAGCAGCCAGCTCCACGGACAGTTCCCCGGGGGGGTGCCACCCCGTTGCCCGCCCATTGGGCACCCAGCGAAGAGCTGCTGCAATTACTTACCCTGAGCCAGAACATACCCCGGCAGTTCGTCCTTGATCAACTGGAAGATTTCATCTTTTATTGGCGCGAGCGTGGCGAGGCCAGCCACGCCTGGGAAAACAAGTTCCGTCAGCATGTCACCAGCAACTGGCGTCGGCACCAACAGCAGCAGGCCGAAGCCTTCCGGGAGCCCGTGGCAGCGCTGGACAATACCTGGCGTCCAAGTGCCGACGCTCTTGAAATCCTGGCCCGCGATGACATCGATACCGCGTTCATAGAACAGGCCATTCCCGAGTTCATTCTGTATTGGCGTGAGCGTGGAGCCGCTCCCCGGGAGTTGAATTCAAAATTTCTGCAGCACATCCGCATTCAATGGGCGCGCTACACCTCCAGCGTCGAGCACAGCACGGAGCCCCAGCGTATTACCGAGCAGTGGCAACCCTCCGAGGACGTCTTTGATATACTGCGCATGTCCCACATCGACGCCGGGTTTGCCCGGTCAGTGCTACCGGAATTCATCGTTTACTGGCGAGACAGCAATCAGGCCCACACCTCCTGGAACAGCAAGTTTCTCCAGCATGTAAAATACCACTGGGCGAAACGCCACCAGATCGCAGACACGGGACACAGTCATGGCGGACAGCAGGGAACTGATTCAACAGGTCGCACGCGAGATCGAAGCCTCCAGGACGACCTCACCGACACCTCCTGGGCAGACTGAAGCCCCGGAGGCACCTGCCACCGAGCTGGTCGAAGCTATTAATCAGGTGTTTGCGCTGTTTCGGCTCAATTATCACAACCAGTACTTCGCCGCGTATCCCGCTGCCGAGCAGCTTAAGCAGGTCAAGAAACTGTGGCTGGACTCCCTCGGCGATTACCCCGTAGAGCAGATTCTGCGCGGCGCCAGGCACGCCATCGAGAACAGCGAATATCTACCGACCTTACACCGGATGCACGAATGCTGCCGCGCCGGCATCGGCGATCTAGGCCTGCCCAGCGGGCGCGACGCCTACATCGAGGCCTGCCGGGCGCCCTCCCCCAAATCCGCCCAGCCCTGGTCCCATCCGGCGGTCTACCTCGCGGGCCGCGACAGCGACTGGTTCTTCCTGGAGCACAACAGCGAACAGGTGAGCTGGCCGGTGTTCCGGGACCATTATCAGCGTTACGTCAGCCGCGTATTGCGCGGCGAAACCCTGCAGGTGCCCGAGCCACAGGCGATTGAACGCAAACCACAGGACCCGCTGCCAAGGGAACAGCAGCAGGCGGAGCTGCGCAAATTGCGGGCCAAACTGGGACTGTGAGCGGGCCGGAGGCGGCGCTTGTCAGGCGTCCTGGCTACCGCCCCGGGCAAGGTTCTCGAAGCGGGTATAAGGAGCCAACCAGGCCAACCGACAGGTGTCGATAGGGCCATTACGTTGTTTGCCGATAATGATTTCGGCGATGCCCTGATCGGGGGACTCCTCCTTGTGGTAGACCTCATCCCGGTAAATAAACATGATCACGTCAGCATCCTGCTCTATCGCGCCGGACTCACGCAGATCCGAGTTGATGGGGCGCTTGTTAGGCCGCTGCTCCAGTGAGCGATTGAGCTGTGAGAGGGCCACCATCGGACACTGGAACTCCTTGGCGATGGCCTTGAGGTTGCGGGAGATCTCAGAGATCTCAGCGGTCCGCCCCTCGGAGGAACCGTGCACCTGCATCAACTGCAGGTAGTCCACCATGATCATCCCCAGTTCGCCGCCGTTCTCCCGCGCCACGCGACGGGCACGGCTGCGCACTTCGGTCGGAGACAGCGCCGGTGTGTCGTCGATGAACAGCGGCGCATCCTTGAGCTTTTGTGTCGCCACCCCCAATTTGGCCCAGTCCCCCTGCTCCAGCTGGCCACTGCGGATGCGACCCTGATCGATACGACCGAGGGATGCCAGCAAGCGAATAATCAGCTGGTCGGCGGGCATCTCCATGCTGAAAACGAGGATTGGCTTTTTCTGGTTTAACACCGCGTTTTCTACCAGGTTCATGGCGAAGCTGGTTTTACCCATAGACGGCCTGCCCGCCACGATGATCAGGTCGGAGGGTTGCAATCCGGAGGTGAGTCTATCCAGATCAGCGAAGCCGGTGCTCAGTCCGGTGATACTGCCGCCGGCATTGAACAGCTCATCGATCCGCGTCATGGCCTTGGCAAGCAGGTTATTCACTTCCTGAGGCCCGCCCGATTTCGGCCCCTGCTCAGTGATCTGCATGATACGCCGCTCGGCCTCGTCGACCAGCTCTGCGGCGTTGCGGCCCTCGGGGTTGAAACCGCTCTCGGCAATCTCTTGCGCCGCCTGGATCAGGTGGCGCAGGCTGGCCCGCTCTCGGACCACCTGGGCGTAGGCACGAATATTGGACGCACTGGGGGTGTTGCCGGCCAACTCGGCCAGATAGGCCAGACCACCAACAGCGTCGAGTTCACCGTTGGCCTCGAGGCGGTCGGCAACGGTGATGACATCAACGGGCTCTGCGGCTTCGGCCAAATGGGCGATCTGGCGAAAAATCAGCCGGTGATCGGGCCGGTAGAAATCCCCCGGACTGATGGTCTCCGCCATTTGGTCCCAGGCATCGGCCGAGAGCAGCAAGCCTCCCAGCACCGATTGCTCCGCCTCGATAGAGTGCGGATGCATCTTGATGCGCGCAAGATCCCGCTCTTCCATGGGAGGAAATTCGGAAACGTTGGCGGGAAACTCAGGGTCGGACATGGGATCTGTGCAGCGGTGGCAGCGGCCTGCCAGAGTAGCGGAATTTGCCTTGGAGCTGAAGGAAAAACTGGATAGCGCAGGTGAGCGCGGCCCGACCGAGCGCGGCCCGACCGAACGCGGCCCGACCGAACGCGGCCCGACCGTCATAGATACGAATACAACGCACTCAGCCGCTGGGTACTCAGGCCCGTTGACGCCAGGCCTGATGACTCCCGGGCTGCTTGCTCCCGGGGTATTTACTGGTCAGGGGCTATTCAGGACTCGGGGACGACCGCGACGGCAACCATGGCGGTCACATCGTGGTGAACCTGGATGGCCACTTCGTACTCGCCGAGTTCGCGCAAGGCACCCTCGGGCAGGCGGACCTCGGCTTTGTCGATCTCACAACCGGCTGCAGATACTGCAATGGCGATGTCGCGGGTGCCCACGGAACCGAACAGCTTGCCCTCTTCTCCCGCATTGGCCTCGATCGTAATCAGGGTCAGCGCGTTGAGCTGGTCAGCCCGGCTCTCGGCGGCTGACAATTGACTCGCGGCAGCGGCTTCGAGTTCAGCCCTGCGTGCCTCAAACTGGGCGATGTTTTCCTCCGTGGCAGGCACTGCCTTGCCCTGAGGAATCAGGTAGTTGCGGCCAAAGCCAGCCTTGACGTCAACCCGATCACCCAGGCCACCCAGATTGCCGATATTTTCCAGCAGAACCACTTCCATCTTGTTTTCCTCTCTTCGGGGAGTCTCACTCCCACTCAAAAATGTATGACTTACTCTGCTCCACCCTGCCCACCGCCCTGCCCACCGCCTGGTGACGACGCCCAGCGCTGGCGAAAGTGCAAGTAACTGTCTGCAACTGCGACCAGTACCAATGCCAATCTGACCACATCGAACACCACCCACAACAGATAAAACCCGACCAACCAGCCGGTGCCGTGCCCCCGCTGTCTGGCCCGGGCGTGAACCAGTGCCAGGCCGGTAAAACTCAAGGGCACCACAAACACAATGGCCCAGGTGCGATACTGCACACCCAGTGTCCAGATCAACACCGCGGCCGCCAGCAGCCCGGTAGCCATGGCAGCCGGCATAGCCAGCGCCCTGAACTCATGCCCAAACCCACCCGGGTTGTAGAGCTCCGCCTGCCAGTAGCGCCCTAACAGCAGGCAGGCAACCGACATCACTGCATTGCCCGCTCCCAGCATACCGGCAACCTGCAACGCTGTCGGTCTTGCCAAGGTCAGCGCCGCGCCCCCTTCGGTGGTGAGTTGCTGCTCCATGCTGCCCAACACTTCGCCGAACACCCGCACGATTTCGTCCAGCAGCGGGCCGGCCAATAGCCACATCACCAGGCCGGAGAGCAAACCCACGCCGACGCTGGCGAGCACTGTCAGTGATAAACTCACCGTACTGCGCAATACCAGCGCCAGAGCGGTGGTTCCCAGCAGCAGTAACAGAGGCCCGGCGTCGGCCACATACAACGCCAGTGCACCCGCAGGCAACACCGCCCATAATAAAATCCAGGCTCCGTCAGCTGCGCCCTTGCGCAGCGTCACCAGAGCAACCGTCGCAGCCGCCACCCAACAGAAGATGACCGTGATCACACCTGCCAGTGCCAGTCCGAGTGCGTGCACTCGACTGCGCATCGCGAACTCGGCCAGCGCTTTCATGGGGACCTTTTTCGCCTGCGGCTACGCCGGGCGACGATCAGCTATGGCTGTCAGAATACGGCAACAGTGCCAGGAAACGGGCCCGCTTGACGGCGGTAGCCAGCTGCCTTTGGTAGCGCGCCTTGGTACCGGTAATACGGCTGGGTACAATCTTCCCGGTTTCTGAAACATAGGCTTTCAGGGTTTCCAGATCCTTGTAATCGATCTCTTTGAAACCTTCGGCGGTGAAACGACAAAA
The DNA here is from genome assembly GCA_963840725.1 of uncultured Gammaproteobacteria bacterium. Classification (GTDB taxonomy): domain Bacteria; phylum Pseudomonadota; class Gammaproteobacteria; order Pseudomonadales; family Halieaceae; genus CAVWDU01. The sequence continues at coordinate 436,999 of CAWIZY010000016.1, forward strand.
CTTACGGCGGCGGAAAAAACGTGCCATGGTAATACTCCTTCTAATCCTGAATATCGACGACGGTCAGCGGGGCCGGGTTTCTCAACCGGCCTCGTCCTCGGTCTTCTCTGGCTTGGCTTCTGCCGCCGGCTTGGCATCGCTGCTGCGGCTGGAATCGCTGGACTGACGCTCTTCGTAGCGTGTCTTGCGCTCACGGCTCTCTTTTTCAGCCTTCATGATGAAGGACTCATCGGTGACCGCCTCATCCCGACGGATGACCAGATTGCGGATGACCGCATCGTTGAACCGAAACGTCTTGGTCAACTCGTCCATGGCGTCATTGGAAGCTTCGACGTTCATCAGCACGTAGTGTGCCTTGTGGATTTTGCTAACGGGATAGGACAGCTGCCGACGGCCCCAATCTTCAAGCCGATGAACCTTGCCGCCGTCTTTTTCGATGGCAGTGGTGTAACGCTCGATCATGCCGGGCACTTGCTCTGACTGGTCAGGATGGACCAGGAATACGATTTCGTAATGACGCATCAATAGCTCCTTACGGGTTAATGCTACCCGTCATCCGGTGTGGAAGCGGTGTAGCAAGGAGGATCGGCAGCGCAATGCCACCGGGCAAATTTTGAGGGAGCGGATTCTACAGACTAAGTGGGGCGGCCGCAATACCCGCGGCAAGTCGTTGCCGCACCGCCTCGAACAGGCACACCCCCGAGGCCACAGACACATTGAGACTGCTCACCTCGCCCGCCATGGGCAGCCGTACCAGATGGTCGCAATGCTCCCGGGTCAGACGCCGCAAACCGGCCCCCTCTGCGCCCATAACCAACGCAACATTGCCTGTTAAATCAACGTCATACAGTGACTGCTCCGCCTCACCAGCAGCGCCGAACAACCACACGCCTCGGGTTTTCAGGGCCTCCAGCGTGCGGGCCAGATTCGTGACCCTGACAAAGGGGACGGTTTCCGCCGCGCCGCAGGCCACCTTGCTCACCGTGGGCGTCAGGTCGGCTGACTTATCCTTGGGCACCACCACCGCCGTGACCCCCGCGGCGTCCGCACTGCGCAAACAGGCCCCCAGATTATGCGGATCGGTCACCCCGTCGAGCACCAGTAGCAGCACCGGGCTCGCGGTGGCATCCACCGCTTCCAACAGGTCGGCCTCGCCCCAGGCACCCCCATCCTGCGGGGCGGCGGCAGGCACCGCCACCACTTCCGCCACAACGCCCTGATGACGGCTGGCAACCATCGCATCCAGCGCGCTGCGCGATTCCCGCAGGGGCGTCACTCCCTGGTTTTCTGCCAGTTGGAGCAACGCATTGATGCGCTTGTCGCTGCGGTCGCGCTGCACCCACAAACGTTGAATAGACTTGGGGTTTTTGCGCAGCCGGGCATCAACGGTATGTATGCCATAAATCCGCTGGACACTCATCGCGATCAGCGGCGCCGGCGGGTCTTATCCGCTTTAGCCTTTTTAGTTGCTGTAGCCTTCTTACCCGCTGGGGCATTTTTATCCGCTGAGGCTTTCTTACTCTTGGCAGACTTTTTACCCGCCGCGGTTTTTCCACCGCCGCGCTTGCCACCACCGGACTTTTTCCTGCTCCCACCGGCCGGCTTGGCCGCAGGGATTTCGGAGACCAGTTCCAGGTCGATCTTTTTATCATCCAGATCCACCCGGGCGACCTGCACCCGCACCAGGCCACCCAGCTTGAAACTGCGCCCGCTGCGTTCACCGACAAGGCGTTGCTTGGGAGCGTCGAAGTGATAGTAGTCCCCGGGCAGCGCACTGATGTGCACCAGGCCCTCGATATACAAGTCCTTTAACTCCACAAACAGCCCGAAGCTGGTCACCGCGCTGATCACCCCGTCGAACTCGTCACCCACGTGTTCCAGCAGGTACTCACACTTCAACCAGGCCTGTACATCCCGGGTGGCGTCATCCGCACGCCGCTCGGACATCGAGCAGTGTTCGCCCTGAGTCACCATGTAACGCTCGTCGTAGGGGAAAATCGCCGCCGCAGGCAGCGGCTTCGCGCCCTTGACCCGGGTAACGAGATCACAGTCGCGATCGGAGCGCACCACCCGGCGGATACCCCGGTGTACCAGCAGGTCGGCATAGCGGCGAATGGGCGACGTGAAGTGTGTATAGCCGGGGTAGTGCAAACCAAAGTGGCCTTTGTTTTCCGGTTGGTACACCGCCTGACTGAGCGAACGCAGCATCATGGTTTGGATGACCTGCGCGTCCTCCCTGCCCTCAACTTGCTGCAATAGCTGCTGGTAGTGCTTTGGGGTTGGCTTGTCGCCGCCGGGCAGGTCCAGACCCAATTCGCCCAGGAATGCGCGCAGGTTCTCCAGTTTTTCGGGCTTGGGGCCCTCGTGCACCCGGTACAAAATGGGCAGTTGCACAGCGTCAAAAAAGCGCGCCGCCGCCACGTTGGCGCAAAGCATGCATTCCTCGATGAGTTTATGGGCGTCGTTGCGCACCACCGGCACGATCGCCTCGATCTTGCGTTGGGCATCGAACTCAATGCGGGTTTCCACCGTCTCGAAATCAATCGCGCCCCGCTCCATACGGGCGGCCCGCAGGGCTTTGTACAGATTGTGCAGGCGCTTCAGGTCGGCGATTCGGGCCTTGTCGACATCCGGGTGGGCACCCTTGGCCAGTGCCTCGCCCACCTGGGTGTAGGTAAGACGGGCATGGGAGTGAATCACCGACTCATAGAACCGGTAGGCGAGTAACTCGCCCACCATGCTCAGCTCCATTTCGCAGACCATGGCCAGTCTATCCACCGCCGGTTTGAGTGAGCACAGGCCGTTGGACAGGGCCTCGGGCAGCATCGGTACCACCTGAGCGGGAAAATACACCGAGTTGCCGCGCACTGCGGCCTCGTCATCCAGTGCGGAACCGGGGCGCACATAGTGCGAAACGTCTGCAATCGCTACCCACAGTCGCCAGCCGCCGCCCTTGCGCTTTTCGCAGTAAACCGCATCGTCAAAGTCGCGCGCGTCCTCGCCGTCAATGGTCACAAAGGCGAGATGGCGCAGATCCACCCGGTTCGCCTTGTCGGCTTCTGCCGGTTCATGCTCCAGATGCCCCGCCTCCTCCACCACGGCCTCGGGCCACTCCCAGGGAATACCGTGGGAGCGGATAGCGACATCGATTTCCAGGCCCGGATCCATATGCTCACCGAGCACCTCGGTAATACGGCCCTTGGCCCCGAGTCGGCGGGTGGGATAATCCGTGATGAGCGCACTGACGATCTGCCCGTTCAGGGCATCGCCCTTCTCTGCCGGCGGAATCAACAGCTGGTGATTGACCCGTTGATTGTCGGGAATCACCACCCCGATACCGCTCTGTTCCTCGTAGCGGCCCACCACGTTGGTCACGCCGCGCTTGAGGACCTCGACGACCTTGCCCTCGGAGCGACCCCGCCGGTCGGTGCCCGTGATTGCCACCAGCACCTCGTCCCCGTCGAAGACAAACTGCATCTGCCTGGCACTGAGGTAGACGTCCTCGCCATCCGCCACCGGTATGGCAAAGCCGTATCCGTCCCGGTGACCCTGCACCCGGCAGTGCAGCAGGTCCATCTTGTCGACCAGGCCATAGGCTCCCCGGCGGTTGACCATCAACTGCCCGTCCCGCTCCATGGCCCGCAGCCGCTTGCGCAGCGCGTCTACGGATTCGGCATCTTCCAGCGCCAGATCGCGGGCAATCTGATTGTGGTTCAGCGGCTCTTCGGCGCCGGTGAGCAGCGCCATAATCGCCTCGCGACTGGGTATCGGGTTGTCATACAGGGCGGCTTCGCGCTCCGCATGGGGGTCGGCAATTTTGCCTTTCTTAGCCATAAGCAGTGGTTAAACCTGGTGAGTAAAAAGTCAGCGGCACAGTATAAACCATGGCGACGCCAGCCGCTCGCCGGGCCAGGCCTTACTTAATCGAGCCTGGGCACGCCGTAGCGCAATAGCATCCCGAGCTTGTAAGGCAGCCAGCGATACACCGCAAAAAAGCGGCGCAGGCCAATCTGCCGCCGGGCCTGAATCTGCCGGCGCTGCGCCCACCAAACAGGCGCCTGTCGGAACACCTCGGCGATAGCGTGGCCATAGATCTGCCGAAATACCGAGAAATCCCACTTCAGCAGCGCCAGCAGCAGGCCTTCCGCCAACAGTGCCAGCACATGCAGGGGCAGCAGTAGCAGCAGGGCGGGCCAGGGGTAAAAGAGGCACATTACCAGCGTCTTGTTGCGCTCGCTGAGGCGACGTCGCCGGGTGGTGGTGGCCAGACCGCCGGCCACTACCTTGCCGCCGCCAAAGGAGTGGCCCACATGATGGTGATAACCGGACACCGCCAGCGCCTGCACCGGGTAGCCCAGTACCCGGGCGTACTGGCACAGGTACATGTCTTCCCCGATTGAGCCAAACCACTCCGGAAAACCCCCGCAGTCTTCCCACAGTTGCCGCGGCAGCCACAGGCAGGCGCCCATCACCATGGCCACCGGCTGGGTCAGCGGAGCGAGGATAGGCACCGGATTGGCAAACCAATCCATAAACATGCCGCAATCCATCAACCCGCCATCGGCGGCCGAATACTGGGGCAGGGTAAGAATGCCGTTACCCTGCCCGTCCCTTTCACTGCCAGTATCACCGCCGCCAGTGCTGGCCGCCAGCAGCACCTCCACCGCGTCCGGTTCCAGCCAGGCATCATTATTCAGCAATAAGAGGTAGTCGCCCCGGGCTTGCGCGGCCAAACGGTTATTGGAGCGGCAAAAGCCGACGTTCTCGTCGCTGCAGATCAGGGTCACCCCCGGAAAATCATCCCGGATCAGCGCCGGAGAATCATCCGTAGAGGCGTCGTCATGCACCAGGATCTCGATATCGGCGCGGGTCACCTGGGCCAGCACCGATTCCAGGCACCGGGCGATCACGTCGATACCGTTGTAATTGGCGACACAGACCGTGACCGTAGCCTTTTCACCGGCATTGGTCTTGGTATTGGCGTTAGCCGTGGCAGGGGTAGAGGCCGACACCGGGTCTAGTCCGCAGTCATCCAGCGCCAGGTCTCGCGCAGGCCCGCATCCAGCGATGTTTCTGGCTGCCAACCGCAGACCACCTCTGCCAGCGCCGTATCCAGCACAATGGCGCGCACATCCACCGAGCGAGCCGGCAACCGCTGCAGTTGCACACGGCGGCCCGTGACCGCCTCCGCACTGGCAATCAGGCGATTCAGGGATACCCCCTCCCCGCTACCCACATTGAGCGTTTGATGCCCGGTGTGCGGCTGCAAGGATAGCAGGGCTTCGCACAAGCGATTGAAGTCCTCGATATAGAGAAAGTCCCGTTGATTCTCGCCGTCACCCAGGAGGCGAAACTCCCTCTCCTCCCGGATCGCGCTCAGCAGCGTGGGTACAATCCCAAACTGCTGCTTGGCCAGCTGCCCGGGGCCATAGATATTGGAGGGCCGCAACACCGTCACCGGGTTGCCCGTCTGCCGGTGATAGGCCGCGAGAAACAGCTCGATAGACGCCTTGCTGGCACCGTAGTAGGAAATAGGCGTCATGGGCTCGGACTCCGCGCAGGCCTGGCCCCTGTCCCCATAGATTGTGCCACCGGAACTCACGTAGATCAGCTCTGCGCTGCAATGATGCTCGAGGTACTCCAGCATGCGCAGGGTGGGCAACAGATTGGCCGTCACCTCCAGGGAGGATTGCCGCGACGAGGTCGCAGGGGTGGTATCGCAGGCCAGATGAATAATGGTGTCCGCGCTCTGGTACAGCTCGCCCAGCTGATAGATATTGTCGTAATTGCAGTCCACGTAGTCGACCCGCGCGTCGCGCCGGTACACCGGCGAGCGGGACACGCTCCACACCCTGTGGCCGGCGCTCGCCAGCACCGGGCACAGGCGCCTGCCCACAAACCCGCTGCCTCCCAGCACCACAACCTTTCTCATAACAACGTCCTGTAAAGTGTCTGATAGCGCCCGAGGCAATCGGCCCAGGTACCATAGGTTTCGATACTCTCCTGCCGGCATCGCTCGGCCAGGCGCCGATGGGTGGCGGGCTCCGAGAGCTGGTGCAGGGCGTTGCGGAAAGCCGCCTCCGAATCCACCAGAAAACCGGTCTCAGCGTCGGTAATCAGCTCCTCATGAGCCGCAATACGCGAGGCGATGACCGGCAGTCCCGCCGCCATGGTCTCCAGCAGCACCTGCGGCTTGCCCTCGCTGTGCTGACTGAGGGTGATAAACCCGCAGCTGCCCGGATACCATAGCTCCAGCAACTCGGACGCGGGCAGCGGGCCGTGATAATGCACCCAGGGCGGCAGGGTGAGGCCGTCCTGGTTGGGGCCTATCAGGTGCAGCTGCTGTTGCTCATCGAACACCCCCTCACCCCAGCGGAACAGTTCGCCGATCTTGTCCTCGGTGATGCGCAGCACCGAGAGCCACCGATTGACCGGCCCGGGCTGCTGACACTGCAGCCGGTACCAGGCCTCGTCGATGCCAAAGTTGACCGGGCGCACCGCTGCCACATCACCAAAAAGCGCCGTGAGCGGTTGCTCCATCCAGGCGGCATTGGGCGCCAGTATGCAGGTGTTAGTACGCATAACCCGGCGCAACAGGGCCACCATACCCGGCAACTTCAGCAATTTGAAATCGGTTCCGAGCACGGTAATCACCGCCCGGGCACCCAGCCCGGACAGAGGCAGAGCATTTTGCAGCCAGTTGATATGAAAGATATCGGTGTCGCTGGCGCAGCGCCGGTACAACAGGCGCAAGCGGCGCAACAGGCTGACGGCACTGCCTAAGGCGGATACCGGCTCGGTGCGCAACAGGTGCGCCATACCGCCGCGACCCGTCAGTTGGTCAAGCCAGCCCTGATCACTGGCGGTGCAGGCGTAAGCCACATCGGCGTGACGGGGGCCGTCCGGCGCCCACAGCGACAAAGCCATCAAGGAGTCTGACCCCATGGCATCGGCAAGTTTGCGAATAAACAGCCCCTGCCAGTCGGTCTCGTCGCGCGGATAACTGGTCGCCACCATCACCACCCTGGTTTGCTTTCCAGCCATTTTATTGTGATTCGCCTCCCCGGAAGGCTAACTATGGCGCGCCAGTGCACCGCTAGGCAAGCGCGGACCGGCGATTCGGCGGGTTTTCCCGGCCGGGGTGCATCACTGCGCGGCAAGACCATGGTATTGACAAAAAAGAGCAGGCTCAGTAAAGTGCGCGCCCTCGAGTGGCCCTCATGGCCCACTCGTGTTGCCCAGGTGGTGAAATTGGTAGACACGCTAGCTTCAGGTGCTAGTGCTCGAAAGGGCGTGGAGGTTCAAGTCCTCTCCTGGGCACCATTCACTCTTTAACTTTTTGAAATTCAGGGATTTTCTGGCTCGGCCCAATAAGGCGCTTTTCGGTTCTACGGCTCTGCAGCTTGCGCCACAGCTTCATCATCCAGGCTACTGCGATACAGCCGTTTCTTCGATCTCTTCAGCGCATAAAAAAGCAGTTCAAGTCATCACTAGCGCTTTAAACGCCGAGCAACTGTATTCCCAGGCCGCTGCCGGCGATAGCCAGCCCCGCGAGGACATTGGCGTGACGATCGAGAACCCGCATAGGCAAAAATGAAAACCCGTACAAACCAACCGCAACTGCGATAACCATTGCGGCAATTGTTACCACGCTGAACACACCCGCGACCGAGACTACCAACAGCCAGTTATGTTCGTAGGCCGGCACCATAAACATGGGAATCAGTGCCTCACAGGGACCGAATACAAACAGAAGCAACAAGGTCCATTTGGTGAGGCCAGACCCATCTCCTGTCTCGTGAACGTGCGCGTGCAGTTTTTCGTGGTTGTGCTCATGGCAATGCAAAGTGCCATCGGAGTGGCCATGCACATGTGCATGCCGCTGCCTTTTGGCATTGCGCAATAAGGATGTCGCGGCATAGACAAGCCCAAACGCTATCAGACCCCAGGCGGCCACCGAGCCACGCACGGACTCTACGAATACGAGCTTCTGCACTGCGAGCCCAAGAGCAACACCTATCAACCCCAATAGCACTGATCCCGCTACATGACCTACGCCACAAAGCGCGGTAAACGACAGCGTTTTTCTTGTGCGCCAGCGCCTTGCCTTACCGATGACGATAAACGGAAGATAATGATCAACACCGATGAGCGTATGCAGCAACGCAATCGAGGCCGCACCCCAAAGTAGCACGCTGGCGCCTGCTTCAGTCACAACCCGCACCTCCCGACAAACTCGGACCTGACAGCAGCTGGATGTGTTCTGCTGCGTCTCATAGCAACCTCAACATATACGGGGCAACTGCTCGCCATGCAACCAGTCGATCACACGCTCTCCCCCGATCGCAGTTCGCATACGTAACAGTTGTTGCGCATCGGCGACTACCTCGCCAATGATGGCGGCGTCTTTACCCAGAGGATGATCGCGCATGGCCCCAAGCAGCGTGTCGGCAGCATCCGGCGCTACGATTGCAAGCAGCTTCCCCTCGTTGGCGACATTTAATGGGTCCAGGCCCAGCAACTCGCAGGCACCCTGCACCTCGTCCCGAATGGGCAAGCTCGTCTCATTCAGGCGCATACCCACGCCCGATTGGGATGCGATCTCGTTCAGTGTTGCGGACACACCACCGCGCGTAGGATCCCGCAAACAATGGAGATCACCGCCCGCTACTGCAAGCATGTTCAGCACCAGACCATTGAGCGAGGCCGAATCAGACTCAATCGTGGTCTCAAACCTCAGCCCGTTGCGCAGCGACATGATGGCCACCCCGTGATCACCGATGTAGCCCGACACCAGGACTTTATCGCCGGGGCGGCATAAGTCACCGGACACGGCTGCATGAGGCAGCACTCGACCGACACCTGAAGTATTGATAAAGACACCATCTGCCTTGCCCCGCTCGACAACCTTGGTGTCACCGGAGACAATACTGACACCCGCATCCTTTGCCGCCTCGGCCATAGAATCAACAATGCGCTTGAGGTCGCCAAGGGGAAAACCCTCTTCGAGAATAAATCCGCAGTTCAGGTACAGTGGTTCGGCACCGCCCATAGCAAGATCGTTGACCGTACCGTGTACAGCCAGGCTACCAATGTTGCCACCTGGGAAGAACAACGGGGACACAACAAAGCTGTCGGTGCTCATGACAAAATCACCACCGCTTAAAGAGAAACGCGCCTGGTCGTTACCCTGGTCCAGCAATGGATTGCTAAATGCTTCCCTGAACAGCAAGTCCACCAGGTCAGACATGGCTCGTCCACCCGCACCGTGCACCAGCTCAACTTGCCCATTGTTGTAATCCAGGCGTCGAGCCTGTCGCCGCCCTACCCGATCTTCCATTTTTACACTCTTCTGATTCAGGCTGATTGTAAATCGGCAACCACAACAACCTCGGGGTTTTCGGGTTCGTCCTGACGAAACCGACCGTAGGTATAATAGGCAGCGCAGGCCCCTTCATCAGAAACCATGCAGGACCCCAGGGGGTTCTCGGGCGTGCACACCGTGGCGAACAATTTACAATCGGTGGGCTTTTTAGTGCCTCGCAACACTGAGGGGCAGTCGCAGCTCTTTGCACCTGCTGCAGGCTGGTACTGCATAGTAAAGCGGCGCTCTGCATCGAATGACCTGAATGCATCCGCAAGCATCAATGCCGATGCCGGGATTTCACCCAGCCCCCGCCATTCAAAGCTGCTACGTTGAACAAAAACCTCGCTCATAACACGCTGTGCTCGTGCGTTACCCGTGGGAGTCACGGCCCGCAGGTACTGGTTCTCTATCTCTGCTCGCCCTTCGTTAATTTGGCGCACCAGCATCAATAGCGACTGCAGAACATCCAGGGGCTCAAACCCTGCGATCACCACGGGCTTCTCATGCTGCGTTGCGCAGAACTTGTACGCATCAGAACCGATAACCACGCTGACATGCGAGGGGCCGATAAAACCGTCGATCTCCAGGGATTCACCCTTTGCGCTATCCACATCCAAAATTGCGCGCATGGCTGCTGGCGTAAGTACGTGGTTACAAAACACAGAAAAGTTATCTAGCTGTTCTGTCTTCGCGGTCCTTAACGCAATGGCTGTGGGCGGTGTTGTCGTTTCGAAGCCGATGGCAAAAAACACCACCTCGCGATCGGGATTTGATCGAGCAAGTTCCAGCGCATCGCTAACCGAATAGACCATGCGAACATCTGCTCCCTGTGCTCGCGCTTTATACAGGCTCTGCCCCCCACTGCCAGGCACACGCAGCATGTCTCCATAAGTGCAGAGAATCACTTTCGAATTCTCGCTCACCAGGCGCATGGCCATATCAAGCCGGCCAATAGGCAAAATGCACACCGGGCAACCGGGGCCGTGGACGAGTTCTATATTCTTTGGCAATAGATCCGGCACGCCATAGCGAAACACCGCGTGCGTGTGACCGCCGCAGAACTCCATGAACCGATACGTCCGGGCGGGATCAACCTCTGCCGCCAATGCCGCTACCAAAGAGCGAGCGCGCGCCCCATCACGGAACTCGTCAACGTACTTCATCAAGGGCCTCCGCCAGTACACCGCTTTCGCTCATAAGTTTCAGAGTCTTCTCTGCCTGTGCTTCGTCAAGCTTTGACAGCGCAAAACCGACATGCAGAATAACGTAGTCATCTACGGACACATCGTCCACCAAACTGATGTCGATTTTTCGAAGCACACCGCCCACGGAAGCCATTGCCGTCTCCGGCGACTCCACCTGGGTAATCTTGACGGGTATTGCGAGGCACATAGACGTCTACTCAGCAAATGAAGGTAATGAGGGTTTAGCAATTTGCATACTGCAGCGCTGCAACATGCGCCTGGCCCAGACTAAGGCCACCGTCGCCCGGCGGCAAGCGATGCCAGCCGCTCAAAACCGTAAGTCCACGCCGACGCAATCTCTCGGGAAGTTCCCTGGCTAGCCAGCGATTGGCAAAACATCCGCCGCCAAGCGCGACGCAATCAACCCCTTCGGTGGCGGCGTGCTGCAATACCCACGCTTCCAGACCGGCTATTAAGGTTCCGTGGAATAAGGCCGCCCCTCGATCAGCAGGCAGGCCATCACCCAGGACGGCCAATAGGGGCAGAAAATCGAGCTGGCCACTGGCGTCGATACGATAGCCATTCTCCAGAACCTGTAACTCTTTTGCCTGACTCTCAAGACGCATCGGTGCCTCGGCTTCGAAAGAGGCGTAGCGGCAGACACCCAGCAGGGCAGCGGCGGCGTCGAATAGACGCCCGGCAGACGTACTGGTGGGGCATAGCGGCGCACTGGCGAGTGTTGCCACCGCTTCTGCCAGAGGCTCGTCGGGAAACCGCGCCGGCGCCTCGGTACCGCGCCCCAGCATCGTGAGCGCGGCAACCGCCATGCGCCAGGGCTCCGCCGCCGCCCGGTCACCCCCGGGGACTGGCAAGGCGCTGAAATGCGCAACACGCTTCATGTCGTAACCGTCCAGCAGGAGACATTCGCCACCCCAGCTCCCGCCATCGACACCGACGCCGTGCCCGTCAAGGGTCAGCGCGAGCGCCGGTGCGCGCCAATTCTCCAAAGCCAGGACCGCAGCCCCATGAGCATGGTGGTGCTGTACACGGACCAAGGGCACATCCAGGTCCTGGGACAGCACCTCCGCAAGGCGACTGGATGCGTAGTCGGGGTGTAAATCACAAGCGACCACACTGGGTTTAAAATGAAGTTGCTGTAAAAGCCTATCAACGGCCTGCCGTTGAAAGCACCGCGTTGCCACGGAGTCAAGGTCCCCGATATGCGCACTGAGATGGGCCTGACTGCCCCGCAGGGCGCAGATAGTATTCTTAAGATGCGCGCCCATGCCAAGAACGGCCGGTGAACTACCCTTCAGATTCACCGTTTGCGGCGTGTAGCCACGGGATCGGCGAAGTTGCACCAGCCCTGTTCCCATGTCCCTGAGCACCGAATCGTCGCAGCGCTGCGCAATGCGTCGGTCGTGAGTCACTACAAGGTCTGCAATGCCTGGCAAGGCGTCTTGCGCTTCATCATTCGCCGCTAAAATAGGATCGCCACTGATATTCGCGCTGGTCATCAAGAGTGCAGTCGCCGAAGGCTCATTAAGCCACTGCAAGCCCGCCGGACGTCCTGCGAGTATCCAGCAGATCAGGTAGTGAACCCCCGTATAGGGCAGCATTACACCCAGGCTGGACATGCCCGGCGCCAGCGCGCTCGGCAAAACAGATGAGGCCTTCCGCTCAGCAACGACGACGGGGCGTGGCGACGAAGCCAAGGCTTCACACCCGGCCTGGCTCATCGTGAGTTCACGCGCGACACTCACGCCGTTGAGCATCATCATCGCAAAAGGTTTCAAACTGCGTTTTTTACGCGCACGCAAACGCTCAATTGCAGCTTCGTTACGGGCATCACACAGCAGATGAAATCCACCCACGCCTTTCAATGCAACGATCTGTCCGGCTTGCAGTGCATCAACAATGCATTCCGGAGAGTGTGAAAGCCCGGGGCCACAGTCGTGACAGGCTATAGGCTCAGCGTGGAACCTGCGCCCAACAGGGTTTTGATACTCATCCTTGCACGGCACACACATCGGATAGTCAGACATCGTGGTGTGAAGGCGGTCGTAGGGTAATGCCTCCGTCATGCTGTAACGGGGCCCACAATCGCTACAAGCAATAAACGGATGCAGATAGCGACGGTTATTCGGCGTAAACAGCTCTTGCGTGCAGGTCTTGCAGATTGCCGCGTCGGCGGGCACCGCAGCGGCGCTTTCGCCCTCTGTTTCACGGCCGCTGGTTTTGACTATCTCAAACACCGTGTCCGCAGCGACTGGCACGCTGAAACGTTCCAGAACATCCACGCGAGCCAGGGGTGGAAGATCATTAATCAGCGTTGTTGCAAATGCGTCGATATCATTCCCCTGAACTTCAAGAGTTACGCCTTGCGCATCGTTTTTTACCCAGCCCGACAAACCGCGTGAAACAGCCGTTCTATAGACATGCGGGCGAAACCCCACACCCTGAACAAGCCCACGCAAATGAAAGCGTTCCCGGCGCATGACTGCCAGGCCTGATGCGGAATAGCTAGACGCGTTCATTCACCGGCACTGGCAGCCATTTGCCTGGCCGCGCCAATCCAGCTTATCCAGCGATCCATGCCTTCTCCGGTTGTCGCCGACACTCGAATAACGCCCAGAGATGGGTTCACTCGCTTCGCGTTGGCAATCAGCGCCTCTACGTCAAATTGAAGGTGCGGTAACAAATCCACCTTTGACACCAGCATAAGCGAAGCCGCGGCAAACATATTGGGATACTTCAGTGGCTTGTCTTCACCCTCGGTGACAGAAGCGATCACTACCTTATGGGCCTCGCCAAGATCAAAACCCGCCGGACACACAAGATTCCCAACGTTCTCTATAAACAGAACGCGATTTTGCAGGGTCAGTCTATGGCAGGCGCTATGCACCATTTGAGCATCAAGGTGACATCCTCGCCCCGTATTGACCTGGATGGCAGGCGCACCGGTGGACCGAATACGCTCCGCGTCGGCACTCGTTTCCTGGTCACCTTCGATCACGGCGGATTCCCAGTCTTGTTGGTCTGTTGCACGACTGAGCGTTTCTACTAAAAGCGTGGTTTTTCCGGCCCCCGGTGATGAAACCAGGTTGAGCGCCAACACCTGATCCCGAGAAAAGTGCTCTCGATTGTGGGCGGCCAAGGCATTGTTCTTGGCCAGAATGTCCTGCTCAACCTTGAGCAAGCGTCCATCCCCATCGGGTGTACGTCGCAGCAGGCCCCCGCTGGATTCGTCCCGCGCATGAACGCCTGAACCAGCGGGAGCCGCGGGCCCGTGCTGCCCAGAGGCAGTGATATCACCTTGTTCCGCCTGCGATGGTGCAGCATCGCCTTCAATGCGTGTTTCCCCGTCACTACAGCCACAGACTCCGCACATCAGACCACCTCCAATTCCTTTAAACGCATTTCCTCGCCCTGCTCAATGATCACCGACCCACTGCCACAATGGGGACAACCATCGATCCGGTTGGCCATGGTAATCGGCAGGGAGCAATCCATACACCAGCCCTTTGCGGGTATTTCAAAGATCTTTAGCTCAGCACCCTGCGCAACTGTATCGTTTGTGCACAGATCAAACGCGAAACGCAGCGCATCGGGATCTACATGACCCAAAGCACCGATTTCAAGAACCACGCAGCGCACCCTGGTAAAGGTATTACTGAGCTGCTGCTCCTCAATCAAATCCACAACGCCCTGGCACAGCGCCATTTCGTGCATTTCAGACACTCGCTGCGATCGATGCAGAGCGCACATCGGCCGCACAGCAGGGGTCCAAAGCGGCCAGGGCCATACGAACCGCCGGCGCACTGGCATTGCCGGGCAGCAGATGCTGCAAAAGATTGCCGTCCTTAAAGTGCCAGTCGGTGGGAGCCAGAATCTGCCAGCTGCCCGCGACACCACGCGCTTTGTCTCGAGCATTCTGACGAACCAGGTGAAACAAAGGCCCGCGGGACGTCATCGCGGAGCCGATACCCAGCGCATCCCCGCCGGGCAAGCCTATAGACCACGCGCTTATCTGCGCAGCACAATCGGTTGCCAGAGCGCGCATCACGACAATGCCGTCAAGGAGCTGCGCGATCAGCATCTTGGCGAGCAAACCAATATCCGGGTGGGATGCCAGGGTCTCGGTGAGCGAATGCCCCCGGGCAGCCAGGGGACCGACGTAGCACGGCGCCGACTCGGAGCCAGCAGGCACCGTCGCAGGGCCTTGCCCTGGCTGCTCAAGCGGTCGAATCTCCTGGGTGGCCGGCGCTGTCGCTAAAACGCCATCAAGACGTGCCCTGGCCTCAACATCGTCTTCGACGAACGCGGCCCGGATACCGTTGTAGATCATCTCTCGATCGAGGAAATCAACCGACACGGCCGCAGCTTTTTCGGCAGCTCCAGGCCGCGAACCCCTCAACAAGCTACCGTCACCCAGCATCAGATGGAACAGGCGCGCCGCCGTGCAATGCTCAGCAGACGCCCACCGAGCGAGGCTCTCCAAACTACTGACCTCGTCAAGACCAACGACACAAGCCTGAAGCATCAGCGACAACTGTTTATCATCACTCGCCGCGCGGATGTCACGCAGACAAACCAGGTCGGGCTGATCGCCCAACAGTGGCGGCCAGGTTACCAGCCACCGCCACGCATGCGCGATACCCTGCTCTCGCAACAAGCCATCATAAGAGCTATGTTCACCGCAGGAGCTATCAACTCCCGCGTTTTGGCCTGTAGCGGCATCGACTGCCGCTGTGGCTGCGCCCAGTTGGGCAACTGCACAAATGGGCAGCAGCAGCGGGATTCGTGCCAGGGCATTGCTAAGATCCAAACCCGCCAATGATTCAGCGATCCGAGGCCGGTTTTGCGAGAGGACCCAAGCGTCTGCTGCCCCTTCGGGCGTCAGGCGGATGCCTGCATGTGTCATGGCAAACCGCGACGCTCTGCGCCGCTCGATGGGAAATCCTGAACTTTTTTACCCCCTCGCAGAAATCTACGGCGACTCAGGTTAACGGGTTCTTCGTCCACCACCTCTGGCGATGTAAAAAGCCCCACCATCGCCTCCTCGGCTACCGCCATGGCCGCCTGATGAGAGTCGAACTGCTCCATGGGAGAGAACAGCGAGCAACTTTCGATAGCGCCCACGCCGGCAAGAAAGCCGCGCACGACAGGATAGTTTCCGGAGGGAAAGCTGTAGTTATGCGTTGTCCCCTCGGCCAGGCCGTCATCTTCCTGCAGCGCCACAATAATATTCATACACCAGGGCGTCACCACCACGGCGGCATGATCTCCCTCCCAGGGACGAATACCCACTACCGCCACTTCCAGCTTATCGTTGTACACTGGCAGAGAGCGCATCGTTCGGTCTACGCGCTGATAAGCATCGGCAATCTGCTGCAGAACAAGCGCGAGTGGATCTTGCTCGGCACTCTTGCCATCAAGGGGTGACGGCCCCGCCTCCGAAGATACGCTCTTTAAAACCATGAACTGATGTTGTGCCGCATCGCAGCGCGGGCATCGCCAATGCTCCGGCAAGTCATTAAAGGCAGTGCCTGGCGAAATTTGCCAGACGGTATCTCCCTTGGCTGGATCGTACACCCACCAGCATACGCCACACTCCAATGCACTGTGCTTGTCTATGCGCGCCTGATCTCCGAGATAGGAGCCCTCAAAACCACTCATTGCAGATAGGTCTCCAGGATTTCCTGAAGACGCTCGGCAGAGTCTTCAAAGTCTTCTTTTGCTGCTCGCACAGCATCTGGCACGTCGCCCACCTCCATGGTATCCAGAATGATATGTCCCAAGGCGTTGAGATACTGCACCGCCCACACGTGTCGAATCCGGGTGGCCATCACACGACAGTTGCCAAAGCCACCTGACTCCAGCGTCAGCGCTGCACGCCCCAGAACCGAAAGCAACATATCGTGATCGGCTTCGCTCATCGGGAGCAAGGTGAAATTGATAACACTGTTTTGCCCGCCCACCCAGTTAGCCGCACGGTCACTGATCTCCGCCAGCACCGCCGGCGCGTTCATGACATAAGGCGCCTCTTTTGCTACAACGAATGGCGCTTTACTCAGGCTGGAAGCCGCCTGTGTCATAACGCCAGGTAAAGCGCCAACCTCAACCCAATGCTCGCCATTGTTGCCTCTAACCTGCCAAACACCGGCGAGCACGGCTTCTGTCACACGGTAATGAACGCCATCCAGACTCACTTCGCCGGTCACCTCGCCCGCGCCCAGAATTTCTTCTACCGCCTGCACTGAATCAGGATCAAGCTCTTGCAAATCCAAATAGCCATCTTGAAGCCCCTCAGCCGCCGCAGCAGCGAGTGTCGCCGTCAGACGTGCTAACCAACTTCGCAGGGCGGCGTTCGGAGAAAAGTCCTCAGGTAGGCGCGGAGGCTCTCGGAGTTCCATAGGCGGGGTGCCGAGCACCGCCAGGGGATCATCAGCTTCGGTGGCGAGAAAAACCCCTTGAGGGTCCTCATCGCCGTCCCAAATCATGGGATTTGCTCTGGCAAATGGATTGGTACTGGCAATCAGTTCAGGTTGATCCGCGTTTGAGTCTTTCATCACAATGCCCCTGAAGATGTCGGCTTTGCTGTACGCTGACCCAGATACCTTGAAAACGCCGCCGCGTATTCCGCCCAATCCCGAACACGCGGCATCACCTCAATCACCTCACCGGATACAACAAAAACCAGGCAAGGCGTGGCGGTAACGCGGAAGCTTTCCTGCAAAAGCGGGGTCGCCTCATCGCTGACATGGCCTGCAATAACGTCACCGTCATAGTGCTTCAGTAACTCGCGCAAGGCGACGGCTACATCATGGGACTCCCGTCGCACCGCATTGGGCCCGGAAAAAAAAAGAACTCGCAAACCGTCGCCAGCCAGAAACGCAGCCACTGAATCCGCGTCTATCGCGTGCAACACGCCTTGGTCTAGCAGTGCGGAGCAGACATTGTATTCAGGCGTATCAATCATTTTGAGGGTTCGCTTATAGAGTGATGGCTGCCATGGGCGTGTTCTCCCCGAAGATGTTCAGGGAGCTGTGGCTCAGTGTCGACAAGATCAGCGATAAGATGCGCAAAAGACTCGCCTTTGGATGCCGCTTCGACCGCCGCGATGGCATTGGCAATCTGTGCAGCCTCGGCCGCACAGAGACAACGTATCGCGGTATCGATGTGCACCAGCATCCAATCACCCACACGTGGCGGCCCATCAAGCAGTACTGTCTGGACGGCGGTGTAGTAGGCGCGATTGCACGCATCGATGCACTCAGCCATGCCCATGTCATTGATAGAGATGACCTTCAGCGGTGTACCCATGCACACCGCTAAACCGCCTCACTCGCGCCGCTCGCAGTCGCAAACACCCGGGCATCACCCACACGGCACGCCGTCGCGCTATCCGGCCGCTGCGTTTCGTAGCTGTGAAGCGCCAGGCCTGGGGCAATCACACTACTCGGTGCCAACTCGCTGCGCGGAGATAGCACAATACCGTGCCTTGCCAGGTAGCTCGCTGCGACATCAAGTGCCGGAATGATTTGCGCTCGCACAGGCTCACGCAGACTGCCACCGTAGTCATCCAACTCCAGCGGCTGCACGCCCACCAGCAGCATGTTTTTTGCACAGCCGCCAAGCAACTTGGCACAGGCGATCACGTCCTGCAAGCCCACCTGATGCAAGCTCATTTTCTTCGCGGCTACAAAGGCTGGAATATCGTCACCTTCGACAATCCGCATCTCGCCCGGTGCATCGCCAAAATCAGCCGCGTCAAAGATCACGATGGGATCGTGCTCGCGCAACAGATCGACAAGATAGAGCCCCTGAGTCCCGCCGTCGGCGACCGTCAGGTTGTCTGGAATGTGGAAGCGCTCTGACAAAGCTTCAACGCAACGAACACCAAAGCCTTCATCGGCCCATAAGATGTTACCTACCCCTAGCGCCAGTGCGAAACTCATTCGCGATCATCCTTAAAGTATCGCCATCCGGAAATCATTGTGGACACCAGACTTTGTCGGCTCATGATGTCTTCGCGGATCGCGACATAAGTATGCACCATCACAAAGCATACGATGACCCACATAGTAATGCGATGGATCGTATGCACACTGAAACTGTCGCCATAAATGGTAAATACCCAACCGAAGGCCGCATACCAGGCACTGTCTGTGCCGGCCCCTTCGGCATACAGGGCTCCCCCGGTCGCAATGGCGTTTAGCAGCGGTAGCAAAAAGAGAACAAACATCGAAAGCTGGGCTAGAGGGTTGTGCCCAACATACTTCTTGGGCACTTTCTCCATAAATAAATACCAACGCACCTCGTGAGTCACTTCCTGCCACCATTTTAAACTCCAAACGGGCGGTAAAAAAAGCTGGTGTGCGTGATGGTTACCCAGGAATGCCCAGGCCAGACGGTAGACAAGGCCCGCTATAAGGATTTGTCCGGCGCCAAAGTGGACCAGGCGAATGTAACCAAAGACAAAATGATTTGAGGCCTCTCCACCAATCGAGGGTAGCGGCTTGCCGATCAGGTACCCGGTCACACATAAAACGACAATGCATAGTGCGTTTAGCCAGTGCCAGAGTCTTAGCGGCGCTTCGTAGACATAAATTTTCTCCGCCGGCGAAACCGCTTCTGTCGAATGAGCCTCCAGAGACTTAAAGAAGCCCGCGGCCTTTTGATCGTTTTCCGTACTCGCCATAACTGACGCTCCCTCTAGCGCACGCTAACTTCAGCGACTTCTTCCCCATCGGGACTCATGACGTGCGTTGAGCAAGCCATGCACGGGTCAAAGGAATGTATCGTACGCAGGATCTCCAGAGGCTGCTCCGGGTCTGCCATCGGGGTGTCCAGCAGCGACGACTCATAGGCACCAATGTTCCCGTCGGCATCTTTTGGCCCTGCATTCCAGGTCGTCGGCACCACAGCCTGATAGTTCTCGATCTTGGTGTCTTTGATGTGAATCCAGTGCCCCAGGGCGCCGCGGGGCGCCTCGGTAAAACCCACACCTTTTACGTCAGCGGGCCAGGTGGACGGGTCCCAGCGCTCGGTGTTCGCTGTGGCCAAATCACCGGCGCGGATATTGGCGATAAGCTTGTCGTAGAAATAGCGCATTTTATTGGCTGCCCAGACACACTCCAGCCCCCGCGCGCCGGTGCGACCAACGGTAGAGAACAGCGCTGTGACGGGCAGACCCAAATCTGTCAGCAGTTTTTCTACAGGCTCCTTGAATTCCGGGTTTCCCTGTGCATAACCAATGATATACCGAGCCAGGGGACCAACCTCCATTGGGTTACCCCGCCATCGTGGGCTCTTAACCCATGAATACTTGGCGTTTTCGTCAAGCGCCTCAATGTGCGTCTTTGTACCTTTCGCATTGGGGCCCAGTTCAAAGTTAGGATCGGTGACGCCGTCCCAGGGGTGGAGTCCGACGTTTTCATTCTCATACTGATACCAGCTGTGCGCTACGAACTCCTGAATCTCATCCGGATCACGAAGATCCACCTCATGAATCTCATTCAGGTTGCCGCCGACAATGGCACCCCGGGGAAGGAGCAAGTTGCTCGCCGAATAATCGTTTGCATGCTCGGGGATGTCGCCGTAGGACATAACGTTGCTGCCGGATAAGCCTCCACCGTAATTCCAGTCTTTATAGAACGAGGCAATCGCCACAATATCCGGGAGGTACACTTGCTCGGCAAACGTGATGCTCTGATCGATAATGCTTTTAACAAGGTTCAGGCGCTCGATGTTAATTGCACCCACCGCGCCGACATCATGCACATTAATGGGACATGGAACGCCGCCAACCAGCCAGTTGGGGTGAGGATTCTTGCCGCCAAACACCGTATGGATTTTCTTGATCTCTTTTTGAAAATCCAGCGCTTCCAGGTAATGGGCCGTGGCCATCAAGTTCGCCTCTGGCGGCAATTTGTAGGCCGGGTGACCCCAGTAGCCATTGCGAAACAAACCCAGCTGCCCGGAGTCCACAAACTTCTTCAAGCGCGTCTGAAGGTCCCGGAAATAACCGGGAGATGACTTGGGCCAGTTAGAGATAGATTGAGCGAGCTCCGAGGTGGCCTTGGGGTCCGCCGACAAGCCGGAGACAATGTCCACCCAATCCAGCGCATGCAGATGATAAAAGTGAACGAGGTGATCATGCACCTGCAGCGCCAACTGCATGATGTTTCGAATGCTATTAGCGTTTTCGGGTATGTCGATGCTCAGGGCATCCTCAACAGCTCGCACCGACGTCAATGCATGGGTGCCGGTGCAAACGCCGCAAATTCGCTGAGTAAATGCCCAGGCATCCCGCGGGTCGCGCCCCTTGAGGATAACCTCAAGACCGCGCCACATTGTGCCGGTCGAAACCGCATTGCGGATAATGTTCTCGTCGTCGACGTTAACCTCAATGCGCAAATGCCCTTCGATACGGGTAATGGGATCAACGACGATACGGCGGCCACTGTCGTCCAGAGAAAAGCCGTTTGGCGTCAGAATTGTCATTCGATTCTTCCTTATTGACCGTTGCCGTTAGCATCAGCTGAATTCGCTCTTGCACGCTGAAGTGCCGATGCAGCCGCGTGCGCGGCGATCGCGGTACCAACGACGCCTGCAGCGCCGAGGCCGATCTTGTCAGCATTAGACTCGACGCCCAACGGCGTTTTCACTGTTGCGAGACGATCGTAAAACGGGCCGTTATCCCAGAAGTTTTCCTCGGAGCAACCAATGCAGCCGTGCCCTGACTGAATGGGAAAGGACACGCCGTCGTTCCAGCGAACCGTGGAGCACGCGTTGTAGGTAGTAGGCCCTCGGCAGCCCATTTTGTAGAGACAGTAGCCTTTGCGCGAACCTTCATCATCCCACTCTTCGGCGAATTGCCCGGCATCAAAGTGTGGACGGCGATAGCACTTATCGTGAATCCGTTGCCCATAAAACATCTCTGGACGACCCAGACGATCAAGCGGCGGGATACGATCGAAGGTAAGCATGTAAGTAAGCACACCGGTCATCACCTCAGCGATGGGCGGACAACCAGGCACCTTGATGATCGGCTTATCCTTAATAACCTTGTGGATTGGCGTTGCTTGCGTGGGATTGGGTCTCGCGGCCTGGACACAGCCGTTGGATGCGCAGGACCCCCAGGCTACGATGGCTTTTGCGCCTGCAGCCATTTCCTGGAGTTGATCCATAAACGGGCGGCCGCCGATAATGCAGAACATGCCGTCCTCATTGAGCGGGGGGTTGCCCTCCACCGCCAAAATATATTCACCCTCGTGCTCACGGCGGGTTTCTTCAAGCGCCGCCTCAGCCTGATGACCAGCGGCAGCCATCAACACATGCGAGTAATCCAGCGACAGCATCGAAAGAACGACGTCAGACGCCAGCGGGTGTCCGGAACGAATAAAGCTTTCGGAGCAGCATGTGCATTCCAGACCATTCAACCAAATGACGGGTGTTCGCCGCTTGGTCTCCATCGCGTGAACAATCTGAGGCACCATCGATGGTGCCAGCCCAAGGGACGCTGCAGTCAGTGAGCAGAACTTGGTGAAGGACCGGCGGCTTATCCCTTGCTCGCGAAAAACCTCATAAAAAGTCTTGGTATCTACCATTGCCAGCACCCATTCTTATAGTCTTAACTGTCGGCCACCGTAGCAAGCACCATTACGCAATCAAAGAGAGACCGACCTCCAGGTAGAGTATTTCGAGAGGTTCTTGACATGGGTCAAGTTCTCTCACTGTTCAGAGCTGGCAGAAAGTTGCAGGCATAAGTCTACGGGCTTGTCTTGCTATTGGCCTTTGCAACTCACCCCGGCAGGCAGGGTGAATCCGGTGGCCCTGCAGCGTCCAGCGCAATGAATCGAGCTAGCACCAATGCCCGCTTGGTCCAGTTCGAGATTATCCCGTGCGGTCTCTACCAGTATGTTAGTTGGGGGCCCGGTTGAATCCAGAATGGTCTCGTCGAGTTGAAGCGCGTCCAGAGAGCGGACGGGGTCACTCTCGCAGATCAATGAAATACTGCTTCTGATTCTCAGGCAACCGCCCTTCTCCGAGCAATCTATCGAAGTTGTTGAGCGCAGTGGCGTCCCGGTCGGTTTCAGGTGATGGCGTAACCGATACGCTGACCGGTCTCGGTGAGAATATTGGCCAGCGCTGCGTCTCTGAGCTCCCGGTGAAACACCGGCCGGGGGGGGATCGCGCGGGCGCCGCGCTCAAACAGGGCGATCGCCGGTGCGTTGCCATACATGGAAGCGGCATAGTAAATGCCATCCGCCTCCGGGTAGGCGCTGTAGAGCTGCCGAGCCCAGCGCCGTGACCGGGGACGCGGACCGGCGTGGATGGCCATGGACGCCCCGATGGCGGTGGCGAAGGGGCCCCGTAAATCCAGTAGTGTCAGCGCTGTGGCGAGCTCGAAACCCGCCAGAACGGGGTCGCTGGCGTGCCGGTTGATGATCCGGGTGGCCTGGAACACTTCTGCCAGACAGGTGGGTATGGCTCTTTCTCCGGCTGCGAGATACATGATGCCCCGCATTTGGGTGTGTGACGCACCGTTGCTATCCGGCAGGTGGTGGTCGAAGCGGCTGGTAGTGGGCCCGAACTGCCGGAACCGGTCCCACCGTGTGGGATGACGGCCACCGGCAAAGCAAATGCGGGCGACCGGTGTTCCCGCCGGCAGGACCCGGGTGACCTGGGGAATGGCAGTTAGAGCGTCAACCCCCGGTGGCTCGGGGAACTTGGCCATCAGACCTCGCTGGCGAGTTCAATGACCGGACCATTGGGATGCCCGGTCAGCAGCCATTCCCGCGGGCTGAGTGGCGTACCCAGTTCCGCCGATTCCAGATCCGGATGTACCGTCAGGAAAAACCGCTGTATCGCCACCGGATGGGCCTCTGGGCTGATCGCACTCAGCACGCCTTCCAGGCCCGGCAGGGTCCCGGTCTCGGCAAACTGAAAGCTGGGGCAGATCCGGCCACCGGGCCCCGGCACTGCATACAGCCTGCCACTTTCGAGTTTCTGGCGGATGCGGCTGGTGCTCACACCCAGCAGCGCGGCCACCGCCTTCTGACTCAGGCCCGTGACCACCATCTGGGCGAACTCGCCGGCAATAACCGCGACGTTCCGGGCGGCCTGATGAGCATTATAGGTTCCCACTCCGACTGCGCCCCCCTGGCGCAGAAAATCCTCTTCCTGCTGCGACAGTGCATTGGTCACGGGCTGAGCCGCATAGATGGGGTGGGCCCGCAAAAAGGCCGCCGCCGTCGCCGCCAGCGATTCGATGTTGGTGATACCGGCCTCGGCCAGTGTGCTTCTGTCGGATTCAGTGATCACTTCCAACTACCTCTAACTGCTTCTAACTTTGTTAGCGTGCGTTAATTATAGCCGCTCACAGGCGTTGTGTACACTGCATCGACCACGCCGGTATTTGCGCATTCGCCGTACCACTACTAGTCTGGTTCTAGGGCTTAAGTTCATGCCCGAAGCCCTGCACCCCAGCCCCAACGCCACCTGGCAACACGACTCAACACCGGTTTTCGAATCCTTCAGGAGTCAGTCGAATATGACCATCAATTTCAGCCAGCGCCACGCGTACACGCGGCGCGAAGTCAGTTCACCATCGCGCGTTGTGTCTCAAGGGGCACACAATGATACGGTCAAACGCATTCAGGAGTGGCTGAACTACCACCGTTGCCGGACGGGTGTCGACAGGAAGTTCGGTCCTGCCACTGCGCGTTGCGTGAAGGATTTTCAACTACAGCAGAACCTGCCCATCAGCGGCAGGGTAAACAGTACAACCTGGAATGCGCTCGTGGCTCCCCTGCATGCGGCCCTGAATAACGTTGGTGGGGGCGAAGACGCCACACCGGGTTCGTGGTTAAGGGCGACGGCGGCTCAGCACGTTGACCAGCACCCTGTTGAGATCGGTGGCCCGAATGGGGGACCCTGGGTACGCCTGTATTGTGAGGGCAATGACGGCCCGCCCTGGGCATGGTGCGCGGGCTTCGTGTCACTCATTATGCATCAGGCCTACTTCTACCAGGGCACCAGAGCACCCATCAAGGGGTCAGTGTCCTGTGACTCCCTGGCCGCCCAGGCGAAAAGAGCCGGGCGCTTCGTTTACGGCCGCTCCATTGCGAGAGGGCAGGTCTCCTGGGAATCGCTGGGTGAATGCGCAATCTTTCTGAAACGCCGCACGTCGACCGACTGGACCCATGCCGGGTTTGCCTTTGATGGCACTGGCAAGCGCAATGAACTCATCTTTTCTACCATCGAGGGTAATACCAATGACGAGGGTGTCCGGGAGGGCTTTGAAGCCTGCCGCAGAACACGAGGGCTGGGCTCCGGGAACTACGATTTTATCAGCTTCGCCTAGTGGAGGCAGTGCGGTACGCCACGCTCGTTATAGCCATTCCCGTGTTGGCGGTGACAATACTGCTCGGCGCTTGTGTGTCTAAGCCGCCCCCACCCGTGTTTTCCAGCCCACTTGAGCTTGTAATAGCCGCCGTGGAGGACTCCCTGGGGATACCGGTTACGCTGGAAATACATGATCAAAGAAGTGATGAACGCTGGTTCTTCCTGACTGCCACCCCGCTGACGGAGACCGGCGAGCCAGTCGATTACGCCAACACCCGCCTCAATGATAACGCTTCAGAGGGCGAGCTTGATAACTGGCTCTGTGCTTTGTTGCAAAAATCAGAGTCAAACCAATGGCAACTCCTGGAACTGGAGATCGGGGCCACGGACGTGCCGTTTATTGATTGGCCAGATCGTCACGGTGTGCCCAGGGCGCTCATCATGGGCGGAGTAACGCTAAACTGAAAACACAATAGCGTTTGTTTGTGTGCCACGGCAGTTGCGAGCCAAACGGCCGCCCTATTTTGTTACATGCTTTACTTCCCCGAGATGCTTGGCCAGCAACTCAGCCCAGGAACGCAGTATCCGGTCAGCTGCTGCCTTATTGGTCGCTCGATCCGAGGCCATACCCATCGTATTGCGATCCCCCTGAGGATCCACTACCCGCGCCAGCAGTTCGCTGCTGGCGGAGTCATATAACTCCATATACAGCGTCATCGCTCCAGCAGACCGGACAAAAGTCCGCCCCATACCCGCACTGCGCGTATCGGGCGCGGCCACGTCCACGTTAATCAGAGCAGGACGCAGCAAAAGCACGTCCGGGCCGGTGTCGTCGACGACTTCGAAGCCCTTCTTGGTAAGCACTTCTGTGAACACCTTACTGAACTCATCCGCCAACCGTTTCTTTATGGCCTCAGCATCCTTGTCCGTAACCCGGCCCTCAAGGCCTATCTCATTCATGTTGTAATCGCGCTGCCAGTCTTTCTGGAAATCAACGAAACAATCCAGCAACTGCACCTTATCGTACGGAGCCAGACTTGCACCGGGCTTCGCGTACGCCACCGAGACTTTGGTATCCTTGAGCAGATGCAGGCCATCCTTGTCTACCTCAGGAAGCGCCTCCTTTTTCGCCATGGCGGGCACACAAAATAGTGCAGCGCACACGACAACCATCGCCAATCTGGCGACCGGCATCAAAGCCGTATTCACTAGCATTTTATACATATTCACCCCCCGATAGAGTAACCGCCACTCAGTGCGGTGGCGGCATAGCTTGCGTCCGAAGACATACACCAGCCCCGTCGGCCAAACGCTGAGAGTAACATACAGCACAGGCCGGGCATTGCCTGCCATACGATTCTGGCAGACGGCGGGAGGTATCGCCAATCGAATGAGTATAGGTTGCCGTTTTCAGGTCGACAGAATTACCGACCGCAACGCCGCCCGACAGATAAGCTCGCCCGAGGCTCAGCCCGGGCGCCCATCCACCCTTGGCCGGGTCAGAATCGGCAGGTAAAGCACCAGGAAGCAGCCGTAGGCCAGCACCCAGAACATGACGGCAGTGACGATAAGTTGCGAATAGCCGAGCGTCGAGTAAGGGCCGAAGACGCGAACCAAAAACGCGATAAAAGCGGCGACGAATGCCCCTGTCATCACCTTGCCGACCACCATAGGCCGGCCCGTATGCCCCAGGGAAACCCGGGAGATCATCGCGAGAATCATCATCCCCATCGCCCCCACGGTCAGGGTGTGAATGGCCTGAGAGTGGGAAACAGCCGTCGACAACAGGCTTAAGCCCAGCAGGAACAAGCCCAGTGGAATACACCAGTAGCTGATGTGCAGCGACCACAGAAGGGGCACTCGGGCGGTCACCCAGATTCGCCAACGAAGTCCGCGCAGTGCGAGCACAGTGGCTGCAAGGAACATAATGCCTGCGGACACAGGGGGCGAAAAATCACTCAGGCCGGCGCCGGCGAGCACGGCAAACAGCATGACCAGCAGCGCGGTCCTCTCCAACCAGGGGCGATCCGCCACCCGCCGGGTCTGGGTGCCGTTGGCCGTAAACATCGGCACGACCCTGCCCGCCATCGTGCTCATCAGCAAGCCAAGCAGCAGCACAGCGACCGTGCCAGCGGTGCGTGGCAACTCCGGCGCGTTAGCGTACACCGACCAGTGCATCGCTCCATTGATCAAAGCCAACGCCAACAGCAGGGGGACGAACACGATGTTGCGCCACTGCTGAACCTTGACGATGGAATGGCCCAGCACCAGGGCAGCCGCAGGCAAAAATGTCAGGTCCACCATTACGATGGCCCATTGCGGCCAAAACGTGGGAGCCACCAACAGGACACGCGCCGACAACCACAGCGTGACCAGCCCCAGTAAGTAAGCACCTTTGATACCCGGTATGCCGGTCCAGGTCTGCACGGCGGTGAGTAGAAAGCCCACCACGATAGCGGCGACAAACCCGAACAGCATTTCGTGCATATGCCACCAGAGCGGCCCACCGTAGACGACAGGCTCGATAACCCCCGTCAGCATGCCGGACCACAGCAGCAGACAGGCCATGCCGAATAACGCACCCAACAGGAAAAAAGGCCGAAAGGCGAGTTGCAACCAGGCCACCCCGGCTATCGGTGGCTGCGGTTTTTGCTCACGCCTGGCAATTGGGTCACTCATAGCCATATTCTGGCCGTCCTGGCGCCAATTTACACACGATTATTTTTCTGTTTTTTGTCGATCCGTCGGGAACTGCAAGTCCGCCGATAGCCATCGGCTACCCCGGCGTGGGCTCGGGAAACCGCAGGTCGCTGACAGCCGCTACATAGAATGGAAAATAGTCGTCACTGCCAAAGTGGTTTCCCGCCTCGATACGAGTGGGCAGGGTGAAGCCGGCAAAGGTGCGGAAATCGGCAAGATAGCCGCCGAATGGCTGAATACGATGGGTCTTTTCGGGATTGGCGTTGCTCCATCGCGGGAAGACTACAACAGTCGGCTGCCCGGTCGCGTCCACGGTTAGGTCAACAGACTGTTCCAGGCCTCCGTGCGCCACGGTGACCCGCGCGGTATTCTGGTCGAGTGCGTCCCAACGGATGCCGGGGCCGGGCAGCAGCGCGGCTGGGGTCCAGAAAGCGGCCTCGGCCACACAACGCCCAAAAGCCGATCGGTGGTGGTCTGCATCCCCGCCCGAGCGCGCAACGGGGATCAAACCCATCGCCCAGAACCGGCTCCAACGCCCGCTGTCTGCACCGGACACCCGCAGGGGGCCGCGTTTTGCCCGCATGCTCCAGACGAAGCCGTGGGGGGCGGCTAGTGTCTGCTCGGCGGTCATCTGCAGATAGTCCGGCTGGCCTTTACTGCCCAGGCTGAAACGACCGGTCATGGCAAGGCTTGCCACCGTGAGCAGCGGCGTTCCGGGCGCTATGGTGAAGGCGAAGTAACGCCTTGCCGGCTCGGGCAGGCCTCGGATCATGGCGAGATCAAAAACTGCAGGCTTTTCGGGCTGGAACGCCAACAGTCGTGACTTTTCCGCCCCGTTGGCCCTGTAGTCCAGGGCGCGCACAACAGCGGCGACACCGATTATCAAGGCGGCCACACACAGTACAATCAGAACGGCAGTAGTCACAACAATACCCCTGCGCTGCGCGCAATCAGGTGACAGTCGTCAACCGCGACTGCCCAGCCGCCCTGGATAATTTCAGGCCTGCAGGGACTCCAGCGCACGGGGCATCGCGGCAGCGTACTGCGCCACATCGTCAATGCGCCCACAACTGACCCTGGACCACCCGGTATAATCCTGATACACGCCCCGTATCAGTACGTTCTGTTTGGCCATGGCGGCGCGAAAATCCTCTGCGTTCAAGGCCCCGAGGTCGACATAAACAAAACTGGTTTGTGAGGGCGCCGTGCTCAAACCATGGCTGCGCGCGGCTGCCTCGATCATCGTCCGGGCCTCAATAATCCGCTCTTTGGAAAAACGCAGGAAGCGATCGTCGTCGTAGCTGGCAACCGCAGCCGCAACCCCCGCCTGATTCAAAGAGTAATCCCCCAGGCTGTACTGGCCAACCAGCGCGGTATTGTGTTCCGAAGCCATCAAGTAGCCGACCCGCATCCCGGCCAAGCCATAAATCTTTGAAAAAGTCCTTGCTACGACCACGTCGTGCCCCTCTCGCACCAGGGACACCATCGAGTTACGCTCCGGGTCGTCGGTAATCTCATTGTATGCCTCATCAATCAGCACCGTGCACTTTTTCGAAGCCTTGATGCAGAACGCGCGCAGTTTAACGGGATCCAGCAACATACCTGTGGGGTTGTTGGGATTGCAGATCTGCACCATGGCAACGTCCGCATCAATAGCAGCGTACAAGGCATCGAGGTCCACCCCGAGGTCCTGCGTCGCAGGGGTACGGATCAGTTCACCGCCCTGGCGCAGCGCCGCCTGGGTCGTGGTGTCCCAGAACAGATCAGCACCGAGTATTTTGCCGGTGCGCGCCTTGGCCTGGGCAAGATAGGTCAGAACGCCGCTGGATCCGGAACTGAGGCTTATCTGGGCCGCAGGCAGACCGTGACGTTCACCAATCATGTGGCGCAGGCGTTGCACTGAGTCGCCGACGTAATAAGCGCCCGAACTACTGGCCTCCCCGATTGCCTTGAGTGCGCGCCGACTGGGGCCGTAGGGATTTTCATTGGCATTGAGTTTAGCCACACCCGGTGCTGGACCGTAGAGCGATGCGGGCCCGCTCGCCACCACTGGCTCGGTGGCCAGGCCGAGCGCGACCTGGGGCGCGACCGAGCCGATCATCAGTGCTGAGCCGCCGAGGCCAAAAAAACGCCGGCGTGATAGTTCTGGTTGCATGGTCTCTCTCCGTATACCGTGGTCTGAAGGATTAGTCTCCGGGTCTAGTCTCTGTGCTTTCCATGCCTGACGTATGACTGCTATGACTTCTGAACCTCTGTGGTGTGGCGCCGGAAGGCTGCCTAGGGCGCCAGCACCAGGCTGCGATAAAACATCATCGTGGCGATCACCAGCAGGTATAAGCCAAAGGCGCGCTTCAAGTGCGAGGCGTTCAATTGATGCGCCCACCGGGCGCCGATTGGCACAGTGATCAGGGACATCAGGCTGATAACGACCAGGGCGGGAAGGTTCACATAACCGATGGACCCCAGGGGTAGATCGACATCCCTTAAACCCATCAGCGTAAACCCGATCGTGCCCGGCACGGCAATGATAAACCCCACCCCCGCAGCGGTGGCCACCGCCTGGTGCACCGTGCGCCCGCACAACACCATGGTGACGACGAAGGGCGTGCCGCCGCCAATGCCGAGCAGCGCAGAGAACCCGCCCAGGCCAGAAGCCAGCGCGGCACAGCCCAAACCGTGCGGGACCTCGCGCTTACCTGTGGTTTGCTCAAACCAGTCAGACAGCAGAAAGTAGACGGCGTAAACCGCGACTCCGCTGGCGAACACCAGCAGTAGAGCTTCGCCGCCAACCTCGGAGGCAATCGCAAGGCCGGCAATAACCCCGACAACCAACCAGGGAGCCCATTCACGCAGCACGGCGAAGTCAACCGCTCCGCGCCGGTGATGCGCCTGCACCGAGCGCAATGACGACACGACGATGGTGGCCAGCGAGGTGCCAATGGCCACATGTATATGATGCTGGGACCCCAGCATACCGTTGTCGTTACCCAGAGAGAACACGGCCAGCAGTGCGGGTACCACAACAAAACCCCCGCCCACCCCGAACATGCCGGCGGTAATCCCCGAGACCGCGCCCGCGATCAGCAGGGAGCAGATAATCGGAAGAAACTCAATCATGACAGCGTACTCCAAAGCCGGCCCTTTGCGCAGGCCGTATCGCGGCCTGCGCGTTACCTCCAGACACGGCCGTCAGACCTTGCCGTCGGACGCTGTAAGTATCGCGTTGAATCTCTGAGAACACGTGAGTCAAAGACCGCTACAGATTGAATGCAAGAAACGCACCAAACCCGGGTAGCCCGCTAAAACCGGGTAGCTACGCTCTCAATACCCCTGATTCACGACTTTTTTGCACCAAAAGTAGCAGGGCTGCGCACCGCAATGGCGCCTGGGAAGCTGGCGGCTTGGCGCGACCGGGTCGGCAAACGTCAGCCGCTCAAACGTTTGCCGACCCGGAAAAAACGGTACACCCCCACTAACAACACAAGGGCGCCTGCGCCAACCAGAAACCAGCCGATGGTAATGGCCATGGGGTCAACCGGGAAAAAGTGCAGCACGACCGCCCCACCACCGAGCATTGACAGGGCAGTGCGCACATACGCAAGCAGGGTGCGCTCATTCGCCAGGCGAGTGCGCTCCAGGGCCAGATTGTCGCGTTTGCCAGCACTTTCGCTCATTCATCCCCCTCGATTTTTAGTTTGCCCGCAGGACACTGCCCTCGGGCGATAATACCGCCGATACCGCCCGTTTTGCCATCGCAATTTGCCCGTGGTTGCGCCAAGCAAGTCAGCTCGCCAAGATTGCAGCGATGCGTCCTTTGAGTACGGAAGCCGCTCAAGCCGGAACCTCCGCCTTGCGACCGGCCTGCAGTGCCGGATGAAGGCGCAAAAAATTCCATACAAACAACAAAAATACCACACCGAGAATTCCCGAACCCAGAAAGTGCCATTGATAGCCCACAAGGCTTGCCAACCAGCCGGAGCTGGCCCCGACAAGGCCGCCCAGAATCACCTGCATACAGGCTTGCAAACTGTAGTCGGCCCCCTCATGGTTGGCGCGGCATTGCTCCATCATCAGTGCAAACAGGGCCACAGTAGACATGCCGTCCGCCGTTTGCTCAAACAGCGACAGGCCATACACCCAGGGCAGTTCCGTGCGACCAGCGGCGATCAAGGCAAAGCCGGCAATACCCAGCGCCTGCAGGAAGCCGAACAAAGGCAGCGTAATTCTTGGCCCCAGCCGGTAATACAGCAGCCCGCCGACCACGGCCGCCACCATGCCGGTAATGGATGATGCCAGAGTCAGTGTGCCGATGGCCGACAGGGAGAACCCCGCATCCACCAGCATAGGCTTAACCATGGACGAGCCCATGGAGTCCGCGAGCTTGTAACTCACCAATACCCAAATCCAGCTGGTAATGCCCGGTCGTTGAAAAAAACCCCGGTTATTGCGCCAGAGAAACCCCAGCCCGCGGCCCTCATCGGTCGCGCCCGCGCCTGCTGATTCCGCAGGTTCATTGCTGTCGGGCCGCTCACTGAATATCAGCACCGGCAGAGTCAATAACGCCAACATGCCTGCCAGCAGCAAGAAGCTGGTTGACCAGCCCAGACGATCCAGGGACATCAGCAACAGACTGCCACCGATGATCAGGCCCAACTTGTAACCGGACACCTGAATACTGTTGCCCAGCCCCCGCCAACGACTGGGCAACAGTTTCACTGCCAGGCCATCGGTGGCGATATCCTGGGTTGCGGAGCTGAAATTAAGCAGCAACAAAAGCGCAAAAAATGGCAGCAGGTAACGGTCGAAAATGCTCGCCGGGTTGATCTGGCTCAGGCCCAGTAACAGCAGAATGACCAGGGACTGCATGGGTAAAATCCAGCTGCGGTGCGGCCCGGTGCCGGGGAAATGATAACGATCCACCCAGGGCGCCCAGAGGAACTTGAACATCCAGGGCAACGCCAACAGTTTGAGAAAGCCGATATATTCCAGGGGCACCTGATGCTCGCGCAGCAAGGCCGGGAGTGCATGGGCCAACAGCCCCGAGGGCAGCCCCTGAGAGAAATACAGGCTGGTCAATAGCACCACCGTGAAGGCCGGCAGTCGCTGCTCGCCCTGCTTCACGTCAGACGGCATGTCGAGTATTCCTGTTGTTCAGACCCATCCTGCAATCATCACTGCTCACTCAGCATTCGTCCAGCGCAGCATTGCGACCCGGGGGCCGCTCATACCGACACCTCAATCGACTCCTCAATCGACCCCAGAATCGACATTGCAACCGACACAGCACCCGGCTCAGAAAAGCCCGCAGACGTTCAGTTCTTCTCTGACCACGTTGCTCACCCAAGTGCCCGCCGGCAGACTGGTGGGCAGCTTTCTGCTGTATTTCTGGATGCGCTATATGATCCCGCTGGCTCTGGCCAGTATACTGATTGCCACCGTGGTTGATGTTGTCCTGAATTGAACGGCCATCAGAAACCGTGAGAGATGATGATAAACACCGAGAAACATTGGGTAGTGACCGTATCTTCTGAACAGGGCTCAGCCTATGAATTTTGACCTCGATGCCATCCGCCGCCAGATACCGATACTGCAGGAAAAGGCCTATTTCAACAGTTGCTCCTACGGCCCGCTGTCTCTGCCGGTGAAAGCCGCTATTGAGCAGTATCTCGACATCCGCATGCGAGAAGGCGCCCGCTGGGATATCTACTGCGAAAAACTCGAGCGGGTGCGCGGTTTGCTGGAGCAACTGCTGCAGGCGCCAGCGGATGATATCTCGATTTCGACGTCGGTCAGTGAGTCACTCAACAGCCTGATGAGTGCCATCGACTTTACCGGCAGCCGGCGCAAAATCCTGCTAACGGACTTCGATTTCCCCACCACCTCGCAGATTATGCTGGCGCAACAAGCCCGCGGCGCAGAGCCGGTGCGAGCCCGCGCCGATGCCTCGGGAACAGCGATACCGCTCGCCGAGTATGAACGACTCATAGACGAACAGACGCTTCTGGTCGTCCTGCCGCTGGTCTGCTATCGCAATGGCGTGTGGGTGGATATCCAACCCATCGTGGATATCGCCAGGGCGCGTGGCGCCATGGTCCTGCTGGATGCTTACCAGGGTCTGGGCACACGGCCCTTCGGCGTGGCCGCTTCAGGAGCGGACTTCGTGGTCGGTGGTTGCGCCAAATACCTGCTGGGAGCCAGCGGCGTCGGCTTCATGTATGTCAGGAACAGCCAGCAAAACGGCCTGCAACCCACCGCCACCGGTTGGTTTGCCCAGGAAAACCCCCATGCTATGGATATCTATCAGCACCAGCCACATGCCACCGCACGCCGCTTTGAATCGGGGACACCCAACGCCTGCGGCCTGTTCGCTGCAGAAGCGGGCGTCCAGTTATTGCTGGATGTGGGCCTAAACCAGGTGGCGAGCCAAATCGAGACCGTCACTGCATTGATCAAGCAGGCCGTGGCTGACAACGCCTGGCGACTGGTAACACCGCCCGACCGCCACGGCGCCATGCTGGCCATCGCCAGCCGCGACGCACCGCAACTGGTGCAGCGGCTCAAGGCGCACAATATCGTGCTCACCGAGCGCGATGGCAACATCCGGGTCGCCCCGCACTTTTTCAATGACGCATCGGATGTCGCAATGCTGACGGGTGCCCTGCAACAGGAGTCCGGTTTACTGGCACCTGCGGCCTCTGTCCTTGCCGGTTGAATCCACTCACCCGGAGCACACTCAGGGGGCAGCGTCTGTCACTCTAAAGTAATCAGTAATTGATCGATGGGTTATTGCCCGGGTAGATGACACCCAGTAGCAACATGCCGTCCTGGTCTGTGCACTCCAGCGAGTGCAGCTGTTTGCGCGGTAGAAACAAAATATCACCCGCGCTGACCGGTGCCTTGCCGGTCTCTTCCAACTCACCGCAGGAGGTCCGCTCAGCACAATCGACCTTGCGAACGAAACTACCGCCATCGAGCACTGCCCGGCCGTCCTCCCCCATCGCGACGGAGGGTATGCGACGATTCTGTTCCGACGATTCTGTTCACTGAGCGGATCATCCTCGACATAGACCGCCCTCAGATTATTGTGTGAGCCGTCGCAAAAAGGTCGCTGGCTGGTTTGTTTGCAGGCGCAGAACAACACCTCCTCGCCGGCGACCTGGGCCCGGTAAGGCAGCGGGCGAAGCCTGTACCCCGGTGGGACTGATCACAGAAGGGTTGCGTCTGGCTCAAGCCACAACTGCACCACAGATAGCTCTGGTCTACCTTCGGTTCGAAGTAGACGGGTTTATACGCCGCGATCTTGGGCAGTTGGTCAGAGTTGTCGTCCATGCAGACAGCCTATTTCGGGGCAAGATGCGATGCAAGGAAATCGAGCAATCCGGTGTAGAGCTCGGTGTTGGCGGCCTCGGTATAATAGCCATGACCGCCCTCTTCATAATACTGACTGGTCACCGCTACCCCGGCTTTTTCCAGAGACCCCTGCAAGGCCTGGGCCTGCTCTATCGGCGCACGCTGATCCTCAGCCCCGTGGGCGATAAAAACCGGTACCTTCACTTTATCGGCGTTGTGCACTGGAGAAAACGTCTGCAGTTGTTTCGCATCGGTCCCCAGCGCTTCCTTGAGATAGGCGATGCCCGCCCGACGCGCGGGCACGTCACCCCGCTTATACATCATTTCCAGGTCGTAGACGCCGGCAAAGCCGGCCGCACACTGATAAAGTTCAGGCTCTCTGATCACACCCATCAGGGCAGAGTAAGCCCCGAAACTGACGCCATAGATGCACACACGGTCGGGAGCCGCATAACCCTGGGCCAGAACCCAGCGGGTTGCATCGCTGATATCGTCCTGCACACGGCTGCCCCACACGCCATCAGACAGCGCTTGAAAACGCGAACCGTAGCCGGTGGAGCCCCGGAAGTTTACCGTCATGACGAGATAGCCCGCCGCCGCCAGGATCTGACGCTCGCGGTTGAAACCCCAGTAGTCGCGGCCGGAGGGTCCACCGTGGGGGAGCACCACCATGGGCAGGTTCTCCCTTGCAGCCGCAGGGAAGGTGAGATACCCCTGCAGCAACAGACCGTCCCGGGACTTGAAATCAAACGGCTCAGTGACTGCCAATCGTTCCCGCGCCAGCCAGCTGGCAGAGGAAATCAGCAGCTTGATATCACGGCTGGCCAGGTCGACGAGATAAAAGTCCGGCGGCTGGTTATCCCCGGAGACGGCAACCACCGCAACTTTGCCGTCAGCGCTAACGCTTTCCACACTGACCTCCAGCCCCGGAAACGCCTTTTGCAGCCCCGCCAGTAGCCGCGAGCCGGGGTGAGTGGGGTCCAGCGGCCTGAGTTCGGGTCTGCCGTTTTCCAGCCAAACAGCCATGGGCTGGTCGGTGCCGGGGTAGTGTGTGATACCGGAAATATCGACCCTGTCATCGTTGAACAGAACCCGTTGCGCAGCCGTCGAGAGGTCGAACTCCACCAGTGCCGAGGTGTCGGAGTCCATGCTCGAAACCAGGTAGGCCAGGCGCTGATCGGCGCTGTAGCCCACCGGCACCGCAACCGCATCCCGGGTCTCCTCGCCAATCCGCTTCCAGCTGTCCGCATCCCGCCAGAAGAACTCCTCCACACCATCCACGTCCCGACCGCGGGCAAAATGCACCTCGCCGGTTCTGTCCGCATAGGCCTGCCCGCCCCGAGTGGGTAATGACATAACCTCCCGGGTGCGGCCGCTGTATACGTGCAGTTTGAGCACGTCACCGAAGGTCTCCCCGGTGTAGCGCCAGTACTGGCCTTTCACTTCCCAGGGGTAGGTATTAATCAATATGTGAGACTTGTCTCCCGGCAGGGTGCTGATAATACTGGCGTGGGCCGCCTGCACCTGCTGCTTTTTTATGCGTGAGCTGGTATTGGTATTGTTATAACCCACCTCGTAGCCGAAGATCGATTTCTGCCGGCGGCCGTCGTAGTTCAGGGCATAAAGATAACCGCTGACCTGAGGCGTATCGAGCCAGCCGGCGCGACGCCAGACCGTTGTCACCAGGCGGTCGTCATTCACCCAATGAACGTCTCCCACTTCCTGGCCGTCCACGAAGCGAAGTACATAGCTGATCTCCAGCGGGTCGAGGGTCATTAGCGCCAATACCCGCTTGCCCTCTTCGTGGGACACCACCGCTATTTTTTCGCCGTCGGGGGACAGCTGAATCTGATCGGCTCGGGCCGGCCTCAGCAGCTCACTGAGCTTGTGTGGCGACTGCGCCAGAGAGGGCAGGCTGAGCAAACACAAAGCCAGCCAAACCAGAGAGTTTATGCGTGATGTAAACACTCGGTGTTCCTCTAAAAACCTGTGGCTGTCCCCTAGTCTAGCCGCGTAAAAGTCGGTTTAGCACATCTTTTCTGCTCAAATTTCTCGAAACCACACCCATTTTTGCGTCTAATGAAGGGGTGAAACAGGAGTACAAAATCCACACCCGAAATGGCCAAGGTGACATACCGTGTCCGCTGCAAAAAGTTTACACTGAGCCTCAACCCTGAATACAAAGGTGCTCCAGTGACGCCATCTACCCGTTCCAGCTATAGCCCTCTCCCCGTCTCAGGCCAGGAGGTGCCGCAATGAGTATCGCCACCCACTACCGCGCCTGTCACCTCTGTGAGGCGATCTGCGGCCTGATTATCGAGACCGAGGGGGAGGAGATCTTGTCCATCAAAGGCGATCGGGACGACCCGCTGAGCCGCGGTCATATCTGCCCCAAAGCCGTGGCGCTAAGAGATATCCATGAAGACCCGGACCGGCTGCGCCAACCGGTAAAAAAGGTCGTCAGTGCCAGTGGGGAGATCAGCTGGCAGCCGATCGATTGGGAAGAAGCACTGGATACCACCGCGCGCCGCTTGCTCGACATCCACGCGCGCGATGGCGTGCATGCCATCGGCGTCTATCTCGGCAACCCCACCGTACACAACTACGGCATGCTCACGCATCAGGGGCAATTGTTTCGGCACCTGCGCACCAACAACCGGTTCTCGGCCACCTCGGTGGATCAACTGCCTCACCACCTGACCTCACTGTGGTTGTTCGGGCACAAGTCCCTGTTTCCGATCCCGGACATTGACCGCTGCGACTACTTTTTGATGCTGGGCGCGAACCCCATCGCCTCCAATGGCAGCATCTGGACGGTGCCCGACGTGGGCAAGCGCATCAAGGCGCTCAAGGCTCGGGGCGGCAAGCTGGTGGTGATCGATCCCCGCCGCACCGAAACCGCAGAACTGGCCAGCGAGCATCATTTTATCGTCCCGGGCACCGACGCATTGTTCCTGCTGGGACTGCTCAATACACTGTTCAGCGAACAGCTGGTCGATCTGGGGCACCTGGCGCCTTTCGTAGAGGGTCTGGCACCGGTAGAGCAAGCGGTCAGGGCGTTCACCCCGGAATTCGCTGCACCCCATACGGGGATCTCCGCGCACACCATTCGGAGCATAGCCCGGGATCTGGCCGGCGCCGGTGCCGGTATTTGCTACGGCCGGCTGGGGGTGTCTATACAGGCCTACGGCGCACTCAATCAATGGTTGATTCAGATTATCAATATCGTGACCGGCAATCTCGACAAACCGGGCGGCTCGCTGTTTACCCTCCCCGCCGTTGATACCCTGCTCAGCAGCAGCCCCGGCGGTTTCGCCCGTCACCACAGCCGGGTGCGCGAGTTGCCCGAGTTCGATCGCGAGTTGCCAGCGGCAACCCTGGCAGAGGAAATCGCGACCCCCGGTGAAGGCCAGATACGGGCGCTGTTTACCGGCGCCGGCAACCCGGTGTTGTCCACTCCCAACGGTCGCAAACTGGATGCGGCACTGGAACAGCTTGAATTCATGGTGTCGCTGGACCCCTACATTAACGAAACCACGCGCCACGCGGACATCATCCTGCCCCCCACTTCTCCGCTGGAACACGATCATTACGACATGGCGTTCCATATCAATGCCATGCGCAATACCAGCCGCCACAGCGAGGCGGTGTTTCCAAAACCCGAGGGCAGCCTGCACGACTGGGAAATTTTCTCCGAACTGGGGCGACGGGTAGCGCTGGGCCTGGGACAGGAGCCCCAGCAGGTGGCACCGCCACACGAGCTGATAGATTTTGGGCTGCAAATGGGCCCCTACGGCGAGCACCAGGGCAGCGAATATCAACTCACCTTGCAGAAACTCCGTGACAAACCCTCCGGGATTGACCTCGGCCCGCTGCAACCCCAGCTGCCGCAGCGATTGCAGACCCACAACAAAATCATTGCCTGTGATACGCCACAGCCCCTGGCGGATCTCGCCAGGTTGTGGACAGAGTTCAGCACCGCCGATACGGGCAGTCTCAAGTTGATAGGACGGCGCCATGTGCGCTCCAACAACTCCTGGATGCACAACTACCACCGCCTGATCAAAGGCCGCAATCGCTGTACGCTGATGATGCACCCGGATGACATGCAACTGCGTGATATCCGCGACGGTGATGCGGTCAGGGTCAGCTCCCGCACGGGCGAACTGTTAGTCCCGGTGGAGGCCTGCAGCGACATCATGCCGGGGGTGGTCAGCCTGCCGCATGGCTACGGACACAACCGGGAGGGTACCCGGATGACAATTGCCACCGCCAATGCCGGCGTGAGCTGCAACGATATTACCGACGAACTGGCCATTGATGAGTTATCCGGCAATGCCGCCGTCAACGGCGTGCCGGTCAGCGTCGCCGCGGCCTGAGTCAGACCTGCCCGGGGGCTCAAAAAACAACAACGAACAAAAAACAACAACAATAAGGAGTCAAGCTATGGGCATTCCCGCTATCGTATTCTGGCTGGTGATCCTGATCCTGGTGATCTGGGTTATCAGCATCTACAACACCCTGGTCAAACTGAAAAACCGCTACCTCAATGCGTTCGCCCAAATAGAGGTGCAGTTGAAACGGCGCTACGACCTGATCCCCAATCTGGTGGAAACCGCCCAGGGCTACATGCAGCATGAACGCGAAACACTGGATGCAGTGATCAGCGCTCGCAACGACGCCAGCGCGATACTCGACTCCCTGAACCGGGGCGATGTCGGCAGCTCTGACCTGAAGCAATTGGCCGGCGCCGAATCCGCCCTGCAGGGCGCTCTGGGCAAACTCGACATCACCATGGAAGCCTACCCGGAACTCAAGGCCAATGAGAATATGATGCAACTCTCAGAGGAGCTGACTACCACCGAAAACCGGGTTGCCTATGCGAGGCAGGGCTACAACGATGCGGTGATGACCTATAACACCTACCGCCAGAGTTTTCCGGCCACGGCGCTGGCGAACAGCTTTGGTCACCCCGAAGATGCGCCACTGCTGGAGTTTGATGACTCGCCGCAAATCCAGGCTGCTCCCAGGGTGTCCTTCGGAGACTGATCGCCCAGCCGATGAATTTTTTCGAGCAACAGGACATTGCCCGCCGCAATGCCCGCTTACTGCTGTGGTTGTTCCTCGCTGCCGTAATCGTATTGATTGTACTGACCAACGCCGCCGTGGCGGCCTTCTTGTGGCTGGGCGACGATCACGGCCTGCGGGCGGGGAATGGTGGGCTGTCCGGGTTTCTGTCTTATGTCACCTGGCAGCGCTTTGGCCTGGTCGGACTGGGCATTACGGCTACCGTGTTACTGGTGTCACTGGCCAAGGCCTGGCAGCTCTCGCGCGGGGGCAAGGGTGTCGCCGAGGCCATGGGCGGCCGGCGCATCCTCACCCAGACCGATGATCGCGCGGAACGGCGTTGCCTCAATATCGTCGAGGAACTGGCGCTGGCCGCGACCATGCCCGTACCCCCGGTTTACGTACTGGATAACGAACGTGGCATCAATGCGTTCGCCGCCGGTCGCACCCCGGCCGATGCGGTTGTTGCCGTCACCCGAGGCACCCTCAATCAACTGCAGCGGCATGAACTGAAGGGTGTGATAGCGCACGAATTCAGCCATATTCTCAACGGTGACATGCGGCTTAACATTCGCCTGGCAGCGCTGCTCAAGGGGATAACCTTCCTGGCCGATGTGGGTTATCTGTTGATGCACAGCGGTCGGCACAGCAGTGGCGGCTCCAGCCGCCAGGGCAACAACGCACCGTTGCTGCCGCTGCTGGGCCTGGCGGTCTGGCTGCTCGGTCTGTTTGGCAGTCTGGCCGCGGGCTTTATCAAAGCGGCGCTCAGCCGGCAAAAAGAATTTCTCGCCGACGCCAGTGCCGTTCAATACACCCGCAACCCGGACACCATCGGCGATGCACTCAAAGTCATCGGGGGCTACGTGCCGGGTAGTCTGGTCCATGCAGCGCGGGCCGAGGAGATGTCGCATATTTTCTTCGGTCAGATCAGACATCGACTCTGGGAAACGTTCGCCACCCACCCGCCACTGGAGGCGCGCATCCGGCGCATTGATCCGCACTGGGACGGCCAATTTATTCAAAGACGGGTCAGCCAGTATCAGGGGGATGCCCGGCGCAATACGGGGACAGGCCGGGCCGGTATTGTGCTGGCCACCCTTGGGGCAGTCGCCGTCCAGCCGCAATCACCCGCTGCTGACCAGAGCCCGGAAGCACAGGACGCTGCGCTCGAGGCGAATCACGGGCTACCATCGCCACTGGTGCACAACAGCCACGAGCCACTGGGGGCGATCGCGGTGGTCTGTTGCCTGCTTTTGCATCCGCAGCCGGCTATCCGTCGCCAGCAGTTGGCGCAACTGGCGGAGGCCCCGATCACCGGACTGGGCGCACTGGTGATGCAACTGGAACCCGCGGTCCGGGAGCTGACGCCCCCTCAGCGTCTGCCGCTGCTGGAGCTCTGCCTACCCACACTCAAGTCGATTTCCGCCCGCCAGTATCAGCACCTCAAAGACACCGTGCTGCTGCTGATTCGCGCCGATGCCCGCACCGAGCTGCATGAATGGTGTTTATACCAATTGCTGCGCCACTATCTGGACCCGGAGTTCATCCAGGTCAGGCCCAGCAGGGCGCGCTATGCCAGCCTTGCGAAGGTGGTTTTTCATCTGCGGGTGGTGCTGTCTGTGCTGGCCTGGGAGGGCAGTGGTGAAACCGCACAGGTGTTCCGGGCTGCCGCCGATGAACTGGGCTTCAACACGCTGCAGATACTCCCCCGCGAGCAGTGCAGTGTTGCCGCATTCGGTAATGCGGTGCAACAGCTCGCAGACTGCTACCCGCTACTCAAACCCCGGGTACTCAAGGCGATGGCCCTGGCGGCGGGCCTGGACGGCGGGCTCAACGCCGCCGAGCGAGAGATCATTGCCAGCATGGCAGCCGTTATGGATTGCCCGGTTCCTTTGTTGCCTGCGGTTGATCGCTGACCAGCGATTGCGGCGATTTTTTCTTCTTGAGACCGGCGAGAAGCATGGCCACCAGTCCCATAATCAATTCATCCGCAAAGGGCACCACATCCGGGATAAAAACGTTGGCCACGAATAAACCCGCAGTCAGCAGGAACAGGTAGGGAAACCGCAGGCCATTCGCCCAGCGCAGCACGATTCCAGAAAAGCCCAATTTAGCGATCACCATGTCCACCTCCAAACGGTACTACCCGACGCGTTCGAGTCACGCCCGGCGGGGATAGCGGCCCGGCCACCGGCCAGGCCAGGCCAGGCCTGCCGAGTATCGGTTATTTTTCCTCAGATGCGAAGCTCAGACCCCGAGCGAGCCTGCCCAGTACCGCCTCGGTATGCTGGCCCAGGGTGGGCGGTGCCGCGTGATAGTGCACCGGCGTGCGGGACAGTTTGATGGGGTTACCCACCAGCTGAAGCTCGGAATTAAGCGGGTGGGGCACAGTCACCTGCATTTCACGAGCCTGCACCTGGGGCTCGGCGAACACCTCCGCGACAGTATTGATCGGGCCAGCCGGCACACCCGCAGCACCCAGCAGCTGCAACCACTCGGCCTTACCGCGGTTCAGCATC
The DNA here is from genome assembly GCA_963840725.1 of uncultured Gammaproteobacteria bacterium. Classification (GTDB taxonomy): domain Bacteria; phylum Pseudomonadota; class Gammaproteobacteria; order Pseudomonadales; family Halieaceae; genus CAVWDU01. The sequence continues at coordinate 479,541 of CAWIZY010000016.1, forward strand.
CCCGACTGCAACAACGGCACCAACTGGTCACGGTTGACCACCCGGTCACGGTTGGTCGCAAAGCGCGTATCATCCGCCAGTTCGGGGTACCCCAGGCACTTTACAAAGCGACGAAACTGACCATCGTTGCCCACGGCGACAATCAGGTGGCCGTCGGCCACCACAAAGCTCTGGTAAGGGACGATATTGGGGTGAGCATTGCCCAGACGAACCGGGTTCACGCCCCCCACCAGGTAATTGGCCGCCTGATTGGCCAGGGTCGCGGCCGTCACATCGAGCAGCGCAAGATCGACCGACTGACCCAGTCCTGACCGCTCCCGCTCACTCAGCGCGGCGAGAATGCCCACGGTGGCATAGAGTCCAGTCATGATATCGGTGAGTGCGACCCCGACTTTCTGGGGCCCGCCGCCAGCCGTTCCATCTGGCTCGCCGGTGACACTCATGAGGCCGCCCATCGCCTGCACCAGAAAATCGTAGCCAGGCCGAGCCCGATCCGGGCCCGTCTGGCCAAAGCCGGTGATAGAGCAATACACCAGTCGCGGATTGAGTTCGGACAGCGTCGGATAATCAATGCCGTAGGCCGCTGCGCCCCCCACCTTGAAGTTCTCGATCAGGACATCGCTGGACGCTGCGAGTTGACGGATCTGAGCCTGTCCTGCGGGGTCCTTCAGATCAATACAGACCGACTGCTTGCCCCGATTGGCGGAGAGGAAATAAGCGGATTCCGTCGTGGGCTCACCGTGGGCATCGGCCATATACGGCGGGCCCCAGGCGCGGGTGTCGTCCCCGGCACCGGGCCGTTCGATTTTGATGACCTCTGCGCCGAGGTCGGCCAGCAGCTGGCTGGCCCAGGGGCCAGCCAGTACCCGGGACAGGTCCAATACACGCAGGGGCGAGAGAGCCGCCACGCTCAGAAGGCGGGAATATCGGTCTGGGAGCGCCCGAGAATCAGGGCGTGCACATCGTGGGTGCCTTCATACGTATTGACCACTTCCAGATTGACCATGTGCCGCATCACCGGGTATTCATCGGAAATACCGTTGCCGCCCAGCATATCCCGTGCCTGACGGGCAATATGCAGCGACTTGCCACAGGAATTACGCTTGATCAGCGAAATCAGCTCCGGGGCAATCTGGCCGGCATCCATCAGTTCCCCGGCCCGATGACAAGCCTGCAGACCCAGGGCGATCTCGGTCTGCATATCGGCGAGCTTGAGCTGGATCAGCTGGTTCGCCGCCAAAGGCCGGCCGAATTGCTTGCGCTCCATCGTGTAATCGCGGGCGGCATGCCAGCAGGTCTCGGCGGCCCCCAGTGCGCCCCAGGCGATACCGTAGCGGGCGTTGTTCAGGCAGCCAAAGGGCCCCTTCAGACCCTCGACATTCGGCAACAGCTGTTCTTCACCCACAAACACCTCTTCCATCACGATCTCGCCGGTGACGGACGCTCGCAGCGCCAGTTTGCCCTCAATCTTGGGCGCACTCAGCCCCTTCATACCCTTTTCGAGGATAAACCCGCGTATCTTGCCGTCATCGGTTTTCGCCCAGACCACGAATACATCTGCGATGGGACTGTTGGTGATCCACATTTTGGCCCCGGTCAGGCTGTAGCCGCCGTTCACGCTGCGGGCCCGGGTAATCATGCCGCCGGGATCGGAGCCGTGATCAGGCTCGGTCAATCCGAAACAACCGATCCATTCACCGGTGGCCAGACGCGGCAGGTATTTTTCCCGTTGCGCCTCGGACCCGTAGGCGTAAATCGGATACATAACCAGAGATGACTGCACGCTCATCATCGAGCGATACCCGGAATCTACGCGCTCAACCTCCCGGGCAACGAGGCCATAGCAGACATAGTCGACCCCCGGACAACCATAACCCTCAATAGTCGAACCCAGCAGGCCCAGCTCGCCCATTTCACGAAAGATGCCGGCGTCGGTTTCCTCGCGCCGAAAGGCCTCCTTCACCCGCGGCGCAAGATGTCCCTGGGCATACTGACGGGCACTATCGCGCACCATACGCTGCTCATCGCTGAGCTGCTGTTCCAGCAGGAAAGGATCTTGCCAATCGAGCTTCTGCCATTTCTTGTTTTGAGCCATAGCCTGTTTTCTCCCAGCCGTGTGATCACAAGGTGGTAGAAAACTAACAGGAAAACTTTCATTTATAAAATATATGTTTTATATAGTACGCATACATAATTTTTATGATGTATTTTCCATGGATCTGCGCAAACTGGAAATTTTTGTCCGGGTAGCCGAACTAAAGAGTTTCAGCCAGGCTGCGAGCAGCCTGCATATGGCGCAACCGGCGGTCAGTATTGCGATTCGAAAATTGGAGGAGTCCCTGGGCACCCGACTACTGGATCGCAGCGGCCGCCAGGTGGAATTGACTGCCGAAGGCAGCAACCTGCTGCAACGCGCTGTGCCCATTCTGCAGGATGTAGAAGCACTCAAGCGCTCCACCGGCGCCATGAACGACTTGCTCCTGGGTGAACTCAGCATTGCCTGTCCTTCCATGCTCGCGACGTACTACCTGCCCGACCTGCTGGGCAGTTTTCTGGCGGAACACCCGGGTCTGACCGCGGCGGTCACCCAGGCCGGCACCACCCGTGCGGAGCAAATGCTGCTCGCGGACGAGATCGAAATTGGTGTGACGTCGGCAGAACTCTCACCGCGCAGCAACCTGGAACTGTTGCCGCTGGTGGATGAACAGATGGTACTGTGCGTTGGCACCGGACACCCCTGGGCAGACCGAGGCTGCATCGACCTCGCCGAACTGGAGGGCACCCCGATGGTCGTATACGAGAGTGGCTATTACATTCGCGAAAAGCTCGACCAGTTGTGTGGCGCGGCTGGCGTGGTACCGGACTACCGCCTACAGAGTAATTTCCTCCCGGTGCTGGTCAGCATGGTCAGGCAGGGGCTCGGTACCACGGTTGGCTTGCGCATGATGGCGGAGCAGGAAGCAGGTATTATCGGCCTGACCCTGAACCCGGGCGCCGAGGTGCGCATGGCCCTTGCCAAACGCCGCGGCCGCACCCTGTCGCGCGCCAACCAGGGCTTCCTGGACTGGCTGTCGTCGCGCTAAACTGCACGCTCGCCCCTGGTCCCGCAGCCCGCCGATGGCACTGGGAGCCGCCTGCCTATTGGAGGAGAAACGCTGCGTGGTGGACCCCACTGACTCGGCACCGAAAGCCGCTACACCTGATTGCACTGAGCCACCGCAGCAAACGGCAGGTGACACGTTTTTGGCTGGTCTGCTGTTGTCTCGTAATCGCGCGAGCGTTTTCGCGCACGCTGACCGCCTATGAACCGGCTCGGGATTCTCTGCGAACAACTGGCGACCGTCATACCCCAGCTCCATCACGCCGCGTTCCCCGACCAACTTGTTGCATTGCTGAAGGCCCTGGTCAGGATCGATGACGCCACGATACTGATTTACCCGGGGAACAATTTGCCGCAACTGGCCCATGCAGAGGAACCGGCTGCAACGGGCAGCTCCACGCTCAACAAATTTCTGCGCGGCGCGTTTTTGCTGGATCCGTATTACCAGGCTGCACGGGATGGCAAGTTTGGTGTTTTCCAACTGCAGGAGCTGGCGCCCGCTGGTTTCCGGGATGGCGAGTATTACCGCAGCTGGTATCGCAATTGCGGCTATCAAGACGAAGTTGGCTACCTCATCGCAACCGCGGACGGGGGTTTTATCAATATCGCCCTCGGCAAAATCGGCGCCGGGGCATGCTTCAGTGCCGCAGAGGTCGCCACCTTGCGTGAGATACAGCCTGCTGTCGAAGCCCTGTGTCAACGGCATTGGGACGCACCTGTTGTTGGAGCCGAGTCCAGCATGCATCTGCGCACCTCAGCTGCACAACGCGCTGGAGAACTTTGGCAGCAGTGTACTCACCGAACGTGAAGCCCAGGTGATTAACCTGGTGCTGCATGGGCACAGCACCCGGACACTCGCGGAGCAGCTGTCCATATCGATGGAAACCGTCAAACTCCATCGCAAGCACGCCTACGCGAAACTTCAGATCAGTTCACAGGCGGAGCTGTTTTATCTGTTTATCGACTCCGTGATGAGTGCACGCAACTACGCCGGAGGGGATACCTTGAGGGATTATCTCCGGGGCGGGCCTGAATAACTCCAGGCTCACTAACCCCGCTATGTCGGCATTTAAGGCTGCGCCCGTAGCAGCTTCGTAAAGCCAGTCAGCATGTGCCATCGCCTGGTGTTCTTCGGCAGGCTGCAATAGCGAAGCTTGTAGTAACCGAAATAGCGCTGGCACCATGAAACGTGTCGAAGAAAAAGGGTGGCGGACTAATGTCTAGCGTGCGTCAATCGGTCCCGCCGCCGGCTCATCGGCCCTATGGTCACTTGTAGTCGGATCACTCACCGCCTTACGGAAGCCAGAGATGGCCCGCCCCAGATCACCACCCAGAGACCCCAAGCGCTTGCTGCCGAAAAGCAGCAGCACGATAAGCAGCACAATGAGCAACTGCCATACGCTTATGCCAGCTATACCCATATCTTCCTCCAAAATAATAATGACGGGGGCACCACTGCGCCCCCGAGTTCAGGTTGAAAGGTCCTTCAAGAGCCCACAGTACCGCCGTCTTTCCTGGTGATGACAATCGTGCAATCGCGAGGAATGGTGAAACCGTCGGTGGCTGCAGGGAAGTTCGTCGCCGCGGGATTGCCGTTCCCTGGATGCTGCATATTGATCATAGCGGTCGTCTGGTCCGGTGTCTGCGCCCACCCGGTGATCTCGTCACTCCGGACGCCCACAAAAAGCCGTTTGGGCGTTGGCAGCTCACCCGGCCCCAGCTTCTCGGTGGTGTCGAATACGGTGAGTTGGTCCTGGAGTCCATCAGGTTGACCACCGTCGGTGCCAATGAACAGCCGACCCTCGCCGTCCGCATAGGCAGCATCCGGATCGGTGAAAACACCATCCGAGCCGCGGGTATCGGAAGCCAGGATGAAGAAGTCCCAGTCGAATTTCTTCCCGTTGCCTTCGCCGCGATCGCGGGTCCTGATGATGTGCCCGTCGCTGTTGGGTGTCTCCGTATTGGCGACATTCGGTTCCTGACGCCGGGTGTTATTGGTCAGCGTCCAGAACACACTGTCGCCATCGGCGCCAATGGTGGTCCACTCGGGACGATCCATTGGCGTTGCGCCGACTATATCGGCGGCGATGCGCGTGTTGACCAGCACGTCTGCCTGGCTGGCGAAACGGCTCGCGAGGAGCGGATTGTCCATGGACAGCTCGAGCCACTCACCCGTGCCGTTATCGTTAAAACGGGCCACGTAGAGGGTGCCCTCAGCGAGGGGACTGACACCCTCGCGTAACGACACTTTCCAGGGCTTTCTGGACACAAACTTGTAGCAGTAATCGAACACCTGGTCATCACCCATGTAGCAATGCACTTTACCGGTACTGGGCACACGGATCGCGATAGCCTCGTGCTTGAAGCAACCCAGTGCAGTGTGTTTAACAGGCGGTTTGTCGGGGTTCTGCGGGTCGATCTCGACAATCCAGCCGAAACGGTTGAACTCGTTGGCATAGTCCGGATTCGAGAGGTCAAAGCGGGGGTCTTGCGTGTGCCAGCCATAGCCGAAACCGTTAGCGGAAAAGCCGTAGCGTTCCTGCTTTTCGTTTAGCGGCTCGAAGTTCGGGTCGTTCGAACCGAAGTAGCCATTGAAGTTCTCTTCGCAGGTCAGGTATGTGCCCCAGGGCGTGAAACCGCTGCCGCAGTTGTTGACGGTACCCAGCGGCGCATTACCCGCGGCATTCTCCAGGTACTGCGTACCGGCGACGGGCCCATCATACTCGACCGGCGTGTTGACAGTGATACGCCGATTGCGACCGTCGAACACCACGTCCCAGGCACCGTTGGCGTCTTTGGCGACGCGAACCACACTAGCCCCATGACCGGCCTGGGACAGGCGGACGTCATCCAGATTCTCCGGAAAGGATTTCCCGATCAGGTGCGGATTAGTGCCGAACTCGTGATTGATACAGAGCATGCCATCGCTGTTGGACGCACCGTTCTCAGGGAACAGCCACATGCCGTCGTGACCGATACCGATCTGATTCTCCTGTTCGACTGCTGTCGGTCGAACGGCCGGGTTGCCATCGTATTCGCTCACTGTATTGTTTATCGGCGTTCCCCAGGGAATCAGGACCTGGTATTCGTAATCGTCGGCGATAACAGGAACTGTCGCATTCAGGCTTTCCGCCGTGTACTTTTCGATCGTGACCGGGTCGAAGCCGACAAGGTTCCCACCGCCTGCGCCGTTCCTGGGGCCCTTTACCCTGCCCTTTCCCTTGCCGGGATTTTCAGGCATGGCCAGCAAATCCTGAGGGGCGAGGAAGCCGGCAACGGCAGCGGCGAGCGTCCCCTGCATCACCCTGCGGCGCGACAGGTTGACCTCCAGTACGCGCGCAAACGGCGTATTCCCGGAAGCGTTGGTCGGCATGTTCTCGTGCTCGTCGTGGATCGCGGCGTTGTTTCCATCAAAGTCTTCGAGCTTCATAAGCGTGAAATCTCCTGCAGTAAGTGACGACTTGCGATGCTCCGGGTACCGGAACACAGCGGGTACGATCCCACAGGAAGGTTTCAATTAAGTTTGGCTTTTGTTTTGTTTTTATTGCTTTTTTGTTTCGCTCATTTGAACGAACGCTAGCGCACGTAGGCGATGACCGCAATGAAGTGACAGCCCGAACCCACCAGCACAAACAGATGCCAGATACCATGGGCGTGATCCAGCCAGCCCAGCTTGTCGAGGACATAAAAAATAACTCCGCCGGTATACGCAATGCCACCCGCCATCAGCCAGTGCAGGCCCGCGGCAGGCAGTCCCGACTTGAGATTCGAGAAATCCAGAGCGCAGGCCCAACCCATGCCCAGGTAGATGAGCAGTTGCCCCACCTTGACGACTCTGCCCGAGAGAAAGATCTCGCTGAGGACGCCAACGCCAGCCAGCAGCCACACGGCCATCAGGATCGTCTGCCCGTTGTCGCCTTGCATACTGATTAGCATGAACGGTGTGTAGGTACCGGCTATGAGCAGGTAAATCGCGACATGATCAAAGAGTTTAAACAGACGCTTGAGGTGCGGCGGATGAAAGCTGTGGTAAAGCGTCGACATGGTGTAGAGCAAAACCATGGTCAGACCAAACACGGTGAAACCAATCATCACCCGCGGCTGCCCGATTTGCCAACTGACCGCAAGGAGTGCACCCAGACCCACAAGCGCCAGCACCGCTCCCACCAGATGGCTTATGCTGTTAAGTTTTTCACCGTAGTACATGCTTCAGCGGCTCAACTGGGTGATCAAGTCAGGCATCGGGGGGACCCTTCAGTTCCACCGTGTTGCCCTCCGGGTCGCTGATGTAAATGGACGGGCCCTCCCCCTCTGCGCCATAGCGAGCTTCGGTTGGGCCGGCTGCAATGTCATGGGCGGCGAGATGTTCGCGGATAAGCACTTCGTCAAAGGGCGCTACGCGCAGACAGAAATGATCGAGGTTGCGGCCCTCTTTCCCGGGAGCCCGACCACCCGCACGCCCCAACTCACTATCCACCGGTACCAGGTCGATCAATGATGCACCAGCGCGCAACTGCACGAGCCCTATTTGCTCCTGATGCCGCTCAACCTCGCAGCCCAGCACAGACCCATAGAACCGAACCATTGCATCGAGATCAGACACCCGCAGGACCAGGTGATCCAGCGCCTGGACAACTATCATCTAAAGACCTCTATTACGATTACCAATAGGGAAGTGTAACGCAGATTTGCCGGCGCTTTCATCGAACCTGACCCCTTGTTACTTTCAGCGAACCTGACCCCTTGTTAAACTCCGGGCATGAGCGAATCAGACTACCTGCGGCAGGTCCGTGCCGCCCCCGCCGATATCGATATGGGATTCTGGAAAAATCCGGAAGGTGTGGCCGTGCCGGACGATGAATTGCGGTTCCTGCTTATTCCCGACGCCGTGGAAGCGGCGGCCGTAAGCGCCGTCGCCCTGCAGGTTCATGCTTATCAGCTCAACACAATTGATACCCCGGAGCACATCACCCGAGCGCTTATCGTTACCATGGGCGGCATGCTGCCGGGTGCTCTGCTTCACGACCACCTGGTCAAGGGCCGTCAACCGGGAACGGCCCTGATTACGTTTGGCACCGTGGGGGTCTCCCTCTATCAGAGCCCAGGCGTTCGCCACCCTGAGCCCGTTGTGCAGCAAGCTGCATCGGTCGATGTCACCGCACACACCGTGCTACTGATTGACGACCTGGGTGATTCAGGCGGCACGCTGGTGTTTCTGCACGACCACCTCAACACAGGCGGCGCTGCGGGGGTGCTGAGTGTGGTTCTCTACCTGAAACCCAGCGCAAAAGCGCGCGGGTGCGCCAACTTCCATTTTGGTGAAACGGACCAGGACACCTGGATCGTTACCCCAAGGGAACAGGTGGAAACCCTGGTTAAGCGAGTCCCTGTGTGGCGGGCTCGGGGAGCCTCACAGACAGAATGTCACCGCCGTCTTGTGGACCTCATCGGCTATCCGGAGGCGGTGGTTGACCAGTACCTGCCAATGGCTTTCAAGCGAGACTATTCGGTAGCCTACTGATCCGACTCACCACAGTATGAACCACGGCTAAGTACCTGAACGGTGGGGGGCGTCGATAAAAATAGCCCGGAAATCGTTGACGTTTGTGTCAGTGGGGCCGGTGACCACCAGATCCCCAAGCGCCTCAAAAAAACTCCAGGCATCGTTGTTCTGCAGGTAGGCGTCGGGGTCCAGACCTCGCTCCCTGGCACGCTGCAAAGTGCTCGCGTCAATAAAGCTGCCGGCATTGTTCTCACTGCCGTCGATGCCGTCGGTGTCGCAGGCCATTGCGCTGATCCCGCCTTCACCGGCCAGGTTAATGGCCATACCCAGGGCGAACTCCGTATTCGGCCCACCGCGGCCAGTGCCCTTGAGCGACACCGTCGTCTCTCCGCCAGAAAGGATCACACAGGGTGGGTTTATCGGCTGCCCATGGAATCTGGCCTGACGCGCAATTGCAGCAAAAGCTTTCCCGACTTCCCTGGACTCGCCTTCCACCGAATCGGCCAGAATAATTGCACCAACCCCCTCACTCTCTGCCTGCCTGGCCGCGGCAAGCAGGGATACCTGAGGGCCAGCGATAATATGCACTTCATTACGCGCGAAAATCGCGTCACCCGGCTTCGGGGTATCGGCCAAAGGGCTGTCAAGAAACGTGCGGATGCTGTCAGGAATTTGCAGGTCGTATCGCCGGATAATCTCCCGCGCCTGCTCAGCAGTGCTCGGATCCGGGACCGTTGGCCCGGAGGCTATGGCCTCCGGGTCATCGCCGGGCACATCAGAAATTAACAAGGTGACGACTTGCGCCGGGTAACAGGCGGCGGCCAAGCGGCCACCTTTGATAGCTGAAACGTGCTTGCGCACGATGTTGATCTCCGCAATCGGAGCGCCGCTGGCTAGTAGCCGCTGGTTGAGATACTGCTTCTCTACCAGGCTGATACCGTCGCCGGGCAAGGGCAGAAGGGCGGAACCGCCCCCGGAGATCAAGCACAAGACCAGATCATCGGCCGTCAGCCCGGCGCACAAATCCAACATGCGCGAGGCGGCCACCTCACCTGCCCGATCCGGGACCGGGTGAGAGGCCTCCACGACTTCAATGCGACCACAGTCGCGGTATTGCCCATAGCGAGTAACCACCAGGCCGCTCATCTCTGCAGACCATCGGCTGTCCACCACCTCGGCCATTGCAGCCGCCGCTTTACCGGCACCGATAACCACAGTGCGGCCTCGGGGTGGGGGCGGTAGAAACGCGGGCAAAACCTGTTCGGGCTGTGCGGCCAAAACGGCCGCCTCAAAAAGCCTTAACAGAAATGCCCGGGTGTCATTCACTGGCATCTGACTCGCTACTGCTCTGTCATCACTAATCTTTCACTGCTGCGCCTGTTTTCAGCTGACAGCAGTGAAGCGATCAACCCTCGAACGCCTTACGAGGGCTGGATACGCCGTCGGACTTTTCACCTTTGAGGTAAGCGAGCATGGTGTCGGCATCCGAGACTTCAAACGGGTCGGACGGGCAGTTGTCCCCAAATTCGGGCTCCTTGAACAGCTTTGTGACCTTGCCGTCCTCTACCAGCATCGAGTACCGCCAGGAGCGCATGCCAAAGCCAACATTGGTCTTTTCTACCAGCATACCCATCTTGCGGGTAAATTCACCGTTGCCATCAGGCAGCAGGTAAATATTCTTGTTGTCCACGCTCTTGCCCCACTGGTACATCACGAAGGCATCGTTGACCGAGACACAGATAATCGCGTCTACGCCCTGCGCCTTGAACTCTTCAAACAGCTCGTCGTAACGCGGCAGATGGTTGGATGAGCAGGTCGGCGTGAAGGCACCAGGCAGTGAAAAAACAACTACTTTTTTGCCGGCAAACAGGTCGGCAGTGGTCTTGTCTTCCCAGCGGAACGGGTTGCTCCCCTCAACGGATTCATCTCTGACCCGGGTCTTGAAAGTCACATCTGGTACACGATCGTTCGTTGTCATAACTGGCTCCTTGGTTCCCTATTAAACTCTACAGACTGCCACACTGTGATTGGCACTCATCACCAGCCCGCATCATAGGCGACCCACTGCCCCGCGGAAATCGGTTTTTTCGAATCATGTTGTTCGGTTTTATCGATTGATCTCGCAACCGCAGGCATTTGTCAGGGGGAGAAAGTGGACGCGTCTACCGGCCCAGGTTGCGACTGGCCCGCATATACAGAAACTGGAGCGCCAGAGAAGCCCCGGCCAGTGCCGTAATATCGGCATGGTCGTAGGCGGGAGAAACTTCTACCACGTCAAATCCGAGAATATTGAGATCGGCGATGCCCTGCAATATGCGCAGTGCACGTGAGCTACTGAGCCCCCCAACCACCGGTGTCCCGGTGCCGGGGGCGAAGGCGGGGTCAAGGCAATCGATATCAAAGGTCAGATAAGTCGGTCTTGCCCCCACCCGTTCACGAATGGCAGCGACGGTCGCGGCAACAGTTTGCTCATTCGCCTGATGGGCATCGATGACCGCAAAACCATGGTCCTCGCGCGTATAGTCCGTGCGGATACCAATCTGAATGGAATGGGCCGGGTCGATAAGGCCCTCCCGCGGCGCGCGGAAAAACATACTGCCATGATTGTACGCGCTGCCCTCATCGTAGGTGTCGGTGTGTGCGTCAAAATGAATCAGCGCCAGCTTACCGTGGCTTTTGGCATGGCCGCGCAGCAGGGGAAGCGTTACAAAATGATCGCCCCCCAGACTGATCAGGGTTTTGCCCGCGCCAGCAATGCGCGAACTGTGCGTCTCCACTGCGGTGAGCATGCCTTCGCTGTCGCCCCAGGGGAAATCGATATCACCATAGTCCAAAGCCTGAAGGCGATCGGCCAGGGCAAATCGCCAGGGCCAGCGGCTATCCTCCCACCGCAGATTGGCACTGGCCTGCCGGATGGCACTGGGGCCGCTGCGAGTGCCAGCCCGGCCACTGGTAGCCAGGTCATAGGGCACGCCCATGATCACTGCATCCAGCGCCGCATCACTGAGGTCACGACTCATGGGCAAGCCCATGAAACTGTAGACATTGGCATACATGGATAGATCTTGGCCGGGAAACTGTTCAGTCAACTGTTCGGACATAGACTGGTCCTGATGTCAGCGGCCGCCGTGCAGCACAAAGCTGCCGCTTCAGCGGTTTGCTTCGGGTTACAGTGAGGCATCGTATTCCAGTGGTGTCACCTGGCGATCAAACTCGGCCAGCTCCTGGCGCTTTATCAGGCTATAGACCTCCTGGAAACCCGCGCCCATGTAGTCGCGAATAAACGCTGAGTTTTCAAATCGTGCCAGTGCGTCGGGCAAATAGCGCGGCAGCGAGTCAGCGAGCTGCTCGTAAGCGTTACCCTCTATGGGCTCCGGCGCCTCCAGTTGCTCCTCGATACCATAAATCATGCCCGCGAGCACGGCGGCCATCACCAGATGGGGGTGGGCATCGGCGCCGGCGACACGGTGCTCTATGCGCGTTGCCGACGGAACATCCGTGGGCACCCTGACCGATACGGTGCGGTTTTCGTAGCCCCAGGTCGGGGCCAGGGGAGCGTGGGATCCGAGCTGAAAGCGCCGGTAGGAATTGACATTCGGCGCAAACAACAACATGCAATCTCCCATGGTGGCCAGGCATCCGGCAATGGCCTGGCGCAACAGCGCTGTGCCCACGGGGGTGCCATCGTCAAACAGATTGCGACCGAGCTCATCGACGAGACTGCAGTGAATGTGCATGCCATTGCCGGCAAGATCACCGTAGGGCTTGGCCATAAACGTCGCCCGCATGCCCTGCTGTCTCGCCACTGCGCGAATTGCCCGCTGTAACATCACCGCCTGGTCGGCGGCCAGCAAGGCGTCGGCGCAGTGGTTCAGGTTAATTTCGTACTGGGAGGGGCCCGCCTCCTTGATCAAGGTATCGATGGGCAAACCCTGCACCTGACAGGCGTCGGCTATGCCGTGCATCAACTCGGATTGTTCCTCCATGGTTTCCAGACAGTAGGTTTGCCCACTTGCCAGGCTTCCCCCTACTCGATCACCCTGACTGTGCTGCGGCCGGCCGAGCTCGTCGTCCTCTGCCTCGAACAGATGAAACTCCATCTCGCTGGCCATCACCGGAATCATGCCCTGGGACTCTATGCGCCGGGCGAGACGCTGGAGCAAAAACCGGGCATCGTAGGCACAGGGCGTGCCATCCACCTCCAGCATGGAAATGAGGACCTGGGCGGTGGGCCGGGCTGACCAGGGTGCTCGGGCGAGGGTGCGCAGATCGGCCTGACAGAGCCCGTCTGCATCCCCCCCTTCAAACACCAGGGCCTCGACATCCCGACCCCAGACATCGAATGCCAGGGTACTCAGCGGCAGCTTTAGTCCCCCTTTGACCAGCTTGCCGATCTTGTCGCGGGTCACCCACTTGCCGCGAAATCCACCGGCAAGGTCGGGGAGAATAATTTCAAACAGCTCAATATCCGGATTAGCCTCCAGAAACGCCTCCAGCAGCTGGTCTGGCTCCATGATGAACACTCCTTGGCTGTCATCCACCACTTTAGGGGTAATCCCCTCCTCGGGCGAATGTGCGACACTATTTAACAACGACCCGCCGGTTTAAGCCAGACCCCCCAAAGGGGTACTCTTTCAGCCAGGGGCGACACCCTGTCGATATGGAGACCATTGTCATGAATAAGCCCGTCCCGGTACCCGATCTGCGCAAACTGGATCGCGCCCATCACCTGCACCCGTTCACCGACCTGAAAAGCCACGCCAAGACTGGCGGCCGCATCGTCTCTCGAGCGGAACATATCTACATTTTTGACGACAAGGGCAACCGCATGCTGGACGGCATGTCGGGGCTCTGGTGCTGCAACCTCGGATACAGCCAGCAACGTATTGTCGAGGCGGTCTATGCGCAGATGCAGGAACTGCCGTATTACAATAATTTTTTCAAATGCTCCAACCAGCCGGCTGCCGAGCTGGCTCAGGCGCTGGCGGAGGTCACCCCCCGTCAGTTCAAGCATGTTTTCTTCACCAACTCCGGCTCCGAAGCAAACGACACCAACCTGCGTCTGGTGCATCGGTATTACGACCTGTTGGGCAAGCCCGAGAAATCACTGATCATCAGCCGCAAAAATGCCTACCATGGGAGCACCATCGCCGCGTCCTCTCTGGGCGGCATGAGTGCCATGCACGAACAGACCCGGGGTCTGGGTTACGTTCATCACATCAACCAGCCACACTGGTTCGAAAACGCCCACGAAAACGAGAGCCCCGACGACTTCGGCATCAGAGTGGCAAGGGAACTGGAGGAGAAGATCGACGAACTGGGGGAGCACCGGGTTGCCGCCTTTATCGCCGAGCCCGTGCAGGGTGCCGGCGGCGTCATCATACCCCCCGACACCTACTGGCCAGAGATCCAGCGCATCTGCGATGAGCGCGATATTCTGTTGATTGCCGACGAGGTTATCTGCGGCTTCGGGAGAACCGGCAAGTGGTTTGGCAGCGAAACCTATGGCATCAAGCCGGATTTGATGACCTTCGCCAAGGCCGTGACCAATGGTTATATGCCCCTGGGTGGCGTGATGGTCGGCAAGAAGCTCGTCGACGTGCTGCTCAAGCACGATGGCGAATTCAACCACGGCCTGACCTACTCGGGCCACCCCGCAGCCTGTGCAGCAGGGCTGGAAACCCTGCGCATACTCCGAGAAGGTGACATCATCTCCTATGCCGCTGATAACATTGCGCCGCATTTTCAGTCGCGCTTACAGGAATTGAGCGATCATCGCATCGTGGGTCAGGTCCGCGGCCAGGGCATGTTTGCAGCGGTCGAACTGGTCCGTGACAAAGGCTCCCGCGAAAAACTGGCGCCGGATTCCGCAGCAGCCGTGTACTGCCGTGACCGGGCTAATGCGAGAGGGTTGATGGTCCGCCAGACCGGGGACGCCATGATCACTGCGCCACCGCTGGTTTGCAGTATCGAGGAGATAGACCAACTGGTTGACACCCTGAAACAGGCGCTGGACCAGACCGCCAAGCACTACGGCGTCAACAAGCCGCGAGTGGCCGGTGCCGCAAAAAAAGCCAAAGCGGCCAGCAAGAAAAAATAGCGCAGCGACCGCGCTGGCGCCCGGGCATCGCTCTGGCCATGGGCGCGGTTAGTCACCTGTGTCAGTGACAAGAGGGAAGTAATCGTAACGCTGGGCGCCAACACTGGCCTCTAACATCAGCCCACCGCGAACCTGCACGAACAGGGCAACATCCTGCGAGTAAGCAGGTGTAATGGCCTTGCCTGCGGTGATCGCTGCCACACTCGCCTGGCCTGTGAACTCCAGGCGGCCGCGGCGAAACTGCTCCAGCGCTTCCGCGCTGCGAAAGAACAGGATACTGCGATAGCCCTGGGCACCCAGATCCACTCCGGCGAAGAACTCCAGCAGCACCACTCTGCCTGTGACCTCACCCTCCTCACACAACCATCCATTGCCAAAGGCGCCGCCAAAGCCTGTCCCGGCGCGCAGGGCGGCAGGAAACACCGCATAGCCTGCGGCTTCGGCAAAATAGCGCTGGAGTTCGCCGCTTTCCTTAAAGGCCGCAATCGCGTGGTCTGTGGCCTCACGAGCTGCCTCGTCGTAGATCACCGGTCGCCAGACGCAGGCAGCACAGCTGACCAACAGCAACAGGCTTAGCAGCCACCTCACCGTTTGCACTCCAGATGGCCACTGAGAACGTCAGAGCCGCCCGCAACATTGTCGAAAATATCGACCCGCCCGAATACGCCAGAGCGATGCACGATGGTCAGACCGGCGTAGCAATTGCGCCACCAGCTGCGATTGCCCAGCAGATTGCGCAGCGGAAAGTCCAATTGGGCCTCCAGGTAGTTGAGAAATCGGGAGGTGTTCTCGTCATCCCCCTGTTTGATCTGCTCAACAGCCGATATTTTATCGGCGTAGGAGACGCCGTAACCGAAGCCATAGCGAAACAGCTCGCGATTGCTCCAGGGCGAATAACCGGTCCCCATCGCCATAAAGTAGGCATTGAGCTCGTAAAAATCTTCTTGCAGGTCATCCTCCAGACGCCGGTTGACCGAAACCTTGCCCCAGAAATCCGATCGCGGTCCATCCAGTAACAATTTACCTACAGTCACACCGAACAGGTGGGTGTCCACATCTTCGTTCCTGCTGATCTGGCCGCGATGAATCTTGTGGAACGTCTCCTGCGCTGTGTAGCCATAGTTGACCCGCCAGCTCCATTCGCCGGCGCGCTGCGGGTTGTAGCGTGCGGCGAGTTCCCTATCCCTCACACTGCCGAAATTATAGAGGGCGCCGACCATTGCAGAGACAACCAGGTCGTCGTCCACCAGCGGGCTGTCGGCAGCGTCGTCATCCAGCTGCTCGATGGAGAGGTTGGCATAGAACTGCATCAGCGGGGTCCAGCGGTATGCGGTATTCAGACCGATGCGAGGATGGACGGTGGCATCGGGCTGGTAGGGGGCCAAATCCTCCCGGGACTCGGCGTCGGAAACCCCATAATAGTAATTGACCAGGTCGTCATCGCGGTAGACGATGCTGGCGAAGGGGGACAGCGTCCATGCCCCGGACCGCCAGTCGCGCCGGTAGGTGAGGTCGACTTCAGAGCCCCCGTGACGGTCCAGCGTGTCATGAACCCAGGACAGGGAGAGCGCGCCCCAATCGCCGTCGATGGTCGCCTTGAGTCCAGCGTCGAGACTTTGCCGACGAGCCTCTACCGTGCTGAAAAACTCATCCTGCTCTGGCTCCAACCTGTCAAAGCGATATTCGAGAATCGCATCGAGACTGAAATGGTCGCCCTGCAAAAGATGCAGGCCGCCCGCGCTGCCATTGGCAAAGAAGTGCTCGCCCGAGTAATAGTAAAACGGGAGGATGTCATAGCTGGCCGTGGAGTAGTCGCTGCCGAGATCGTCAATGCCCCGGTAGGGACTGTTGCCAAAGCGAAAGCCCACACCCAGCTCGATACTGCCTTGCGGGGTATTCAGGCCATGAACTTCGGTGACGGGATTCCCCGCTTGCCCACCCGGACTGGAGAATGCACCGGCGAAACCAAGGAAGATGCTGACGCAAAGGGTGCAGGCCCTCGGCGCTCGGTAAAGCCTGGCCATCCAGGTCCTCCCAAACCGGCCTACAACACAGGCTCTGAAGAAAAGTAGCTGAGGTAGTGGAGTCTATATCAGTCCCGATGATTTCCCAAGCAACTCAAAGAAGGCAGGCAAACCACAGGAGAGTCGACGATCGCGCTGGCAGGCTGATTTTCGCGTGCCTGCCCCCTTCTGCCGAGGCCGTCCACCGCGTAGAATGGTGCTTTCATACTCATTCCATTGCGGGCCACTCATGGGCAGTAAAATCCCGGTTGCACAGCCACTGGTCATACTTCATGGCGACGAAATGGCGCAGATCGCCTTTGAGCGCATCATCGAGCAGTTCGTCACCCGTCGGCTGGACATCGATCTGGTAGAGATCGATTTGACCGCGGAGAATCGTCTGGTCACCAACGGGCAGGCCGTTAACGACGCCATTGGGGCCCTGAAGACCTACGGGGTCGGCATAAAAAATGCGGGTATGACAGTCAACCGCCAGCAGCTGGACGAATTGTTGGCCAAGCATCCCGACATTGTCGAATCGGAGCTGGACAAGCTGGCGACCAAGTCCCCCAACGGGGCCATTCGCAAGGGCATTGGCGGCAATATCACCCGGGAAGACATACAGTTCCGCAATTTGCAGGTCAACCACCCCGAATGGATCGGCCGTGATATCGAAGTCGATACCATGGATAATGGCGGCATCAAGGAAAGCTACAACGAACTGTCGACTACCACGGGAATCGCGAAACTCGTCTTTGTCGGTGCCAGCGGAGACCCGGTGGAACTGCACCGGCGGCTCATCCACAAGGGCGACCCCTGGCTGCTGGCCACCAACGACATCGACCAGATCAGGGCCTGGGCCCATCGCTTCTTTCAGCGCGCCCTGGATGAGAAGCGGGATGTCTACCTCGGCCTGAAAGACACAGTTATCCCGGGCTACGATGGCGCCATGCGTACCGCCATAGAAACCATATACAACAACGAATACCGTGACCGTCTGCAGCAGGCCGGCCTGGCATACCACTACGAGTTGATAGACGCGCAGGCGGCCAGGCTGGTGTCCAACCCGCCAGATCGCGCGCTCTGGGGGGTGCCGGACAACACTACAGGGCGCAAGCTCTACAAGCTGGTTCGCAGTCTCCGTAAGTACGGCATCCCCAGCCGCAAGCATCACGAATCCATCTCCCGGATGAGCGCCGGTGGCGGCGATCAATACGGCAGTTTTAACGCCCCGATGACAGAGGCCGGTATTCTCAAAGTCATTGTGGATGGGGAGGAAAAACACGCACGGCACGTCAAGCAGGATGACCCCGTGCTGTTTATGTCCAACGATGCCCAGGCGATAACAGACTGGGTCTATCAAGTGTTCCGTGACGCGTCCCATAAAGACAAAGAGGTCTACTTCGGCCTCAAGCGCGAATATATGCCCTACGATGAGGTCTTCAGTACCGCCATCACCGACGTCAGACGGGAACTGGCCAGGGCAGACACGCCGCCGCCGTCATTTATGATTATGCGGCCCTCAAGCCAGCTGAAAAAAATGATCACCGATCCACCGCGCAATGCCCTGTATCCGGCACAAAACCTGGACGGCGATATATTTTCCGATATATCAGCCGCCCTTGGCGGCAGTCTGGCCACCGCCAGCTCGATTATTGAAAGCAAAGATGGAACCATGTTGTTTGAGGCCCCCCACGGCACAGCGCACGACCTCTACCTGCGTTACCTTGAGACCGACGGCAGGGAAGCGCACTTCAACTCATCGGCACTGGTATTTGCGGTCGCCAATGCACTGCAGACCCTGGCCACACGTGAAGACAACAGCGCACTGCTGGCCTACTCGGAAAGTCTCAAGGAAGCCCTGATCACCACCGTAGAGCAGGGTAAAATCACCGGCGACCTGAAAGGCAAGACGACCAACCCCGACACTGAGACCCTACTCGATATGACCGGCTTCCTGGATGCCGTGGAAGCCAATATCAGCAGCTGACGGCGAGCCTGGATGGCCATCCAGATATTCCTGCAAACGCAGCTCGGCTTCGCTACCGAAGAAAATGCGGCAGGCCTCGCGCAGGCCCGGCGCCTCCCGCAATGCCTCATGGCGGACGACCAATTCAATCTTGGAACGCCGGCGCATGAAATCTTCCAGCTTCACAATCATTTCTCGCCGCGCCGCCAGTTCGATTTCGCATCGGGTGTATTCGGCATTTTCAATCAGCAGCGCGGCACAGCTTCGATCTTCGCGAATGCGCTCCAGCAGAATGAATGCGCTGTTGCCATAGCGCCGCCAGAAACGTTCGGACAAGGGCTCGGAGGAACTGGGGTCGGTTAGCTCATCGAGCCCCATCAGATGTGCTTGCAACATGAACTGATCGCGAACCTCGGACGCCGGCTCCCCGTACCAGAGATTGCCCGGCTCCGGCACCGGGACACCAAGCCCGGCGATCTTCTGCGCAACTTCATCGCCCACATTAAGACAATCCGTGAGTTTGCCACCATAGATACTCAGCTGACGCCGGGGCTCATCCACCTCGATAACATGCTTGCGGGACAACTGCACCCAGTCGGCTGAGCTCCCGTCGCCCCCCTTACCAGAGGCATGCACAGGCACCGCCAGCGGTCTCACCCCCACCCGCTCGGCAATGATGTCAGCGCGGCACAGCGGCGGGTCCAGATCCAGCAGCGCATTGACATTGTCCAGTACGAAATCGCGGTCCGCATCCGAAACACCGACCTCGGGGCTCTCCACGCGCGTGTCGGTGGTCCCAATACAGGTCTTGGGGCCCATCGGAATCAGGAAAAACATGCGTCCGTCACTGGCAAAAAAAGTGAGCACTCTCGGATGCTCGGTCAAGCGGTCAACGATCAGATGGATACCCTTGGACAACAGGTGCTGGTGACCCGTCGCCACACTCAAACGCTGATTCTGCGGGTCCACCCAGGGGCCACAGGCGTTGATCAGCGATTTTGCGCGTATGGTCAAGTCCTCGCCGCTGATGACATCCCGTGCCTCAACCTGCCACAGGCCGTCACGAAACTCCCCGCCGGTAGACTCCACATAGTTGGCGGCAATACAACCGAAGTTGAGGCTGTTGCGAATAAACCGAAAAACAAAGCGGGCGTCGTTGTCGTACAGGTAGCAATCAGAATACTCCAGACCGCCAGCGGTGTCGCTGGTATCGACCAGAGGCTCTGCCGCCTCAATGGAGGCGGCGCTGCGGTAGCGTGGTGCCTGCGTCGCACAGCGACCCATCAGCCAATACAGCAGGCTGCCCAGATAAACCAGCCCGGGCCAAAAGCGGAAACCGCGCTGAATAGACACCAGGAACCGAATCTCGCGCACCGTCGACGGGTAGGCGCGCATAAGGCGATTGCGTGACTGACATAGTTTGTTCACCAACAGGAGCTCACCGCTCTCCAGGTACTTTATGCCACCCCAGGCCAGATTAGACGAGGCCGAACTCACCCCGCTCGCAAAGTCGCCCCGGTCGATCAACGCCACCTTGACCCCGCGAGCCGCCAGCGAAGCTGCAGACACTGCCCCGTTGATTCCACCGCCCAGCACCAGCACATCGAATTCCTGTGCAGACAGTTTTTTCAGGTTGCTGGCACGCAAACTCACCCCCATCGGGCATTCTCTCCTTTCATCACCATTCTGTTCAGTTGATCTGCAAAGTGAGCCGGCCACACGGACTATCGAGCCGCGAACAATCGCCCCCCAGAGGATACAGTATCAGCGCACTGAAAATCGCCCACAGCACCGCAATTTTGCGCGCCTCCGGGCCGTGGCAGCTGCCACATTGCCCCGCCGTGCATCGCGATTCGGAAGCTGCCCTGTTACACTCAAACGCACGGACCTCCCAGTCGACCAGGGCGCGCCGGGGCCCGGGCGGCAGCAATCGCCGGAAGCAATCTTCAACGCACAGGCGGCACAGCCACATGCTAGACGAAAAGTCGGAGGTGTATCGAGGCCTCAGCTATCCCTTCGGACGACGGGCAGACCCCGCGCCAGGCGTTCCGGTGCAGGTGGCTGAGGGCGTCTATTGGGTGCGTTTTCCTATGCCCATGTCCCTGGACCACATCAACATCTGGCTGCTTGAAGAAAGCGACGGCTGGACTGTAGTGGATACCTGCCTCGATATCAGCAGCGCCCGGGAAATCTGGGAGCAGTTGTTCGGAGATTTACTCGCCGAAAAACCCGTTCTTCGTGTTATTTGTACCCACCTGCATCCCGACCACGTCGGTCTGGCGGGCTGGTTGACCAGTCGTTTTGACTGTGAGTTGTGGATGTCGCGGGAAGAGTACCTGATGTGCAAGGCGATGGTGGCGGACACCGGCCGGGCCGCGCCGGATGTGGCCCTGCGTTTCTATCGCGCCGCGGGATACGACGAGAGTCAGTTACAATCCTACTGCGACAAATTTGGTAATTTCGGCCGCGCTATTCACCCCTTGCCGGACAGTTTTCGCCGTTTGATGGATGGAGACACGCTGCGGATTGCCGATCGCTACTGGCAGGTTGTGGTGGGCAGCGGCCATTCCCCTGAGCATGCCTGTCTGTATTGTCCCGCTCTGCAGCTGATGATTTCCGGCGACCAGGTTCTGCCCAGGATCACCTCCAACGTCAGCGTTTTCCCGACCGAGCCCGCGGGTGACCCACTGCGGGAGTGGCTGCGTTCCTGCTCCCGCATTCGCGATCGTCTGCCAGGTGACCTGCTGGTTCTGCCAGCTCACGAGGCGCCCTTCTACGGCTTGCATGTACGCCTGACTCAATTGATCGAAGCCCATGAAAGAGACCTTGATAAACTCTACGACTGGCTGGACCAGCCCCGCCGTGCCGTCGATTGTTTCCCGGCGCTATTCAAGCGCGACATCGGGCCGGCCGACCAGGGTCTCGCCACGGGCGAAACGCTGGCGCATCTGAACTGCCTGCTCGGCCGCCGTCGCATCAGTCGACAGCGCGACGAAACCGGTGTTGACTGGTACCAAACACGGCCGGAGACTGCCGACTTCGATTAACCACTGCCGCAGTTAGAACCACTAAGAAACCGGCACCGACAGGCCCGCTGACAATGCTCCAATCACTGAAAGTGTTTTCTTTGCGCCAATACTACCGGATCATCAGTTGGTATAGCTGGCGTGGCCACCTGGAACACTCCTCACCGGCAAAAACGATAGCTATTCCCGGACCGGCGGGTGATGTGCCGGCCAGACTCTATCAAGGCACCCAGCACGCCGAACGACCGCTCATTGTGTATTTCCACGGGGGCGGTTGGGTGATTGGTGATCTCGACACGCATGACCCTTTCTGCCGACTGCTCAGCGCCAGCAGTGGCTGCTCCGTGCTCTCGGTTCAGTACCGCCTGGCACCGGAACAACCCTACCCCTCGGCACAGGACGATGCACTTGCGGCCATCCGCTGGGCCGCCGGCTCCCAGGGGCAGCTGGATGCACCGGGCAACGGCACACTCATTGTCGCGGGCGATAGTGCCGGCGCTCAACTGGCCTGCTGTAGCTGCCTTGATGCTGACGCGCAGACCCGCGCTGCCATTGCGGGTTGCCTGCTGATATATCCTGTCTGCGACCACTACTCCTGCTTGAGGCCCTCCTATATCGAGCGCGCCACCGGCCAGGCGCTGACCAGCAGCCTGATGGTCTGGTTCTGGGACACCTACCTGGCTGGCTGCGACCCGGACAGTGACAGTGCCCAGAGCGCCATGCCATTGCGCTCATCGCATCTATCAGCGCTACCGCCAACGTTTCTGGTCACCGCCGAGTGCGACCCCCTGCGGGATGAGGGCCAGGCATTGGCCGAAGCACTGCGCACGGCAAACGTCCCAGTGTCCGCCCAGCATTATGACAGCGCAGCCCATGGCTTCGCCTGCTCAGAGGGCCCTAACGAGTACTGTCGCGCAATGCTGTCAGCGTTTGCCCTGTGGCTGGAAAACCTTCCCCCGCACAAGCATTCGCCACAACCATCATCAGAGGAACCACTATGAGCACTAAGGTAGATCTGATTATTTTTGGCGGTACCGGCGACCTGTCAACGCGCAAACTACTCCCGGCGCTATTCCAGCTTCACCGCCATGGGCTCGCGGCGCCGCTGCAACGCATTGTCGCAACCGGCCGGGGGGAAAGCGACACCGAGGCCTTCCGCCACGAAGCCAGCGCCAACTTGCAGCGCTATCTGGACGACGATCAGTGGGACGAGGCCACCTGGGAAGAGTTTAGCGATAAACTCCACTACTGCCAGCTGGATGCGAACAAACCTGAGCACTATCAGCAGCTGGCCGATTTTCTGGGTGACGCGCGAGATGCCGAATCAGTGCGACTGTTTTATCTTGCGACCCTGCCTTCACTGTACGGCGAGATCTGCGAACAATTGCACCAGTGCGGGGCGGTTGGCGACAACAGCCGGGTCGTGTTGGAAAAGCCACTCGGACATGACCTGGTCTCCTGCCAGCAGATCAATGAACAGGTTGCCGCCGTGTTCCGGGAGGAGGCCACGTTCCGGATTGACCACTACCTCGGCAAGGAAACCGTGCAGAACCTTTTGGCACTTCGGTTCGGGAACCCCTTGTTTCACCCCATGTGGAACAACATGTTTATCAGCAATGTGCAGATCACCGTTGCGGAAGAGCTTGGTGTGGAGGGCCGAGGCGGCTATTACGCCCGCACCGGCGCGCTGCGGGATATGGTCCAGAATCACTTGCTGCAGGTACTATCCATCGTCGCCATGGAGCCGCCGGCCAGCCTGCGGCCCGGCGACATCCGGGACGAGAAGATGAAAGTACTGCGTGCCCTGGAGCCCATCGATGCGAGCGCGGTAAAGACCCGCACCGTCCGCGGCCGCTACCAGGCAGGGGCTGTGAATGGGGAAGCGGTAAAAGGCTTTCTGGAAGAAGCCGAATATCAGGATGCACACCACACGGAAACCTTCGTTGCCATCAAGGCTCAGATCAATAACTGGCGCTGGGCCGGCGTGCCTTTTTATCTGCGCACCGGCAAGCGGCTGAGCCGCCGTTACTCCGAGATCGTGATCGAGTATCGCCGACCGCCATTTTCATTGTTCGGCAACGAGGTACTGGAACTCACCAACAGGCTGGTGATTCATCTACAACCTGAAGAGAGCATTACACTGCAGACCCTGAACAAAAAACCGGGGCTCACCAAACGTCTGCGTCTGCAGCCGGTCGAGCTGGAGCTGACTGCAGAAGACCAGAACAAAGACGAGCGCTATGACGCCTACGAACGACTCCTGCTGGACGCCCTGCACGGCGACCAGACCCTGTTCATGCGCCGCGATGAAGTGGAGACGGCCTGGCGCTGGATCGACACCATCATCGACGCCTGGGAGGAGGTCAACATGCCGATAAAAGCCTACAACGCCGGCACCATGGGGCCCAATGCCGCCACCGCGCTGGTGGCGGTGGATGGAATAAACTGGTATGAATGACTGGCGTATGTTCAGTGAACGCCCGGAGCTGGACAAAGCCCTGGCAGTCTATATTGCGGATCGACTACGACAGGATATCGGTCTGTACGGACAGGCTGCACTGGCACTTTCCGGGGGCAGCACACCGCTGGGAATGCTCAGAGATCTGTCTGCCTGCCCACTGGATTGGTCAAAAGTGACGGTGACACTGGTAGACGAACGTTGGGTTCCGCCGGAGCATCCGGATTCCAACGAGCGCCTGCTGCGCGACAACCTGCTGCAACAGCAGGCGGCATCGGCGCAGCTGGTGGGGCTGAAAACCGGACACGACAGCGCGGAAGCGGGGCTGCAAGAAAGCCGGCGAAAAGTTGCGCACTTAAGCAGGCCGTTCACCCTGGTCATTCTGGGAATGGGCGGTGACGGCCACACAGCCTCCTGGTTCCCCGGAGCGCGGAACCTGGACCAGCTGCTGTCTTCTACCGGGCAGGACACGCTGATGAGCACTCAGCCACCCTCGGCGCCGCATTCCCGCATAACGCTGACGCTGCCCGCCGTGCTGGACAGTCGCGAGATCATCATTCACATCACCGGAGAGGAAAAACGCGCTGTGCTGGAAGCCGCACCGGAGCGGGGTTACCCGGTGGCGGCGGTTCTGAAACAGGCAGCTCCCCCGGTGACGGTCTGGTGGGCGCCCTGAACTGACAACGGCTTCAGCGGCTGATTTGACCCAATATCGCCAGCGTGCTCTCCCGATCGAGCAGTCGGGGTACCGGGTAAGTGAGGCTTTCGGCGAGCGCAAGCTCACACAAGTAGTCAAAGTCCTCACGTTGCGGCAAATCAGAACGATCCGAAATACCGACCTTGGCACGCAGATCGCGCACGGCCCGGATAAACGCATGAGACAGATCTGCCTCGGAATCGCCAGCCTTGCCCGCGCCAATTAACAGCGCCAGCTCCGCCAGCCGGGCTTGGGCCTCCTCGCGACAGAACTCCAACACGTGGGGCAGTACCAGGGAGTTTGCAAGCCCATGGGGAATGCCGTATTTGCCTCCCAACTGGTGCGCGATGGCGTGCACGTTCCCCACATTGACCTGATTGATGGCCGTGCCCGCGTAAAACGCCGCCATCGCCATACCCTCCCGGGCATCAAGATTGCTGCCGTCGTTAAAAGCCGTCAGCAGATTATCGAAAATCAACTTCACCGCCATGCGCGCGTTGTCGCTACGTGTACCTCGCTCCCAGGTACCGATATACGCTTCGATACCGTGAGTTAAAGCATCCATCCCGGTGGCTGCGGTGATGTGCGGCGGCAGCCCCACGCTCAGATCCGGATCCAGTGCAGCCGCGCTTGGCAGCAATGAGTTGGCAGCAATCACGCCTTTTTCATGGCTCTGGCTGTCGGAGATAACGGCACCAATGGTGGCCTCTGATCCCGTGCCGGAAGTGGTTGGGATCGCGTAGATTTTCAGCGGCTGATGCTTCATTTTGCCGTGCCCAACCCAATCCTTGGGGGATGCATCGCTGGTCGCTGAGGCTGCGATAATCTTGGCAGCGTCAATGGCAGAACCGCCGCCCACCGCCAACACCGCTTCGCTGCGATGGGATTTTTGCACCGCAGCACCCGCCGCGACTTGCTCGTAGGTAGGATCAGGCTGAACCCCGTCGTACCAGGCGATATCCACCCCCGCGGCAATCAGGCCGGTTATAGCCCGATCCACCAGACCCAATTCACGAAGCGGTTTGTCTGTGACGATCAGAACCTTCCCAACGCCCGTTCTGGCGATGTGACTGCAGAGCTGATGCGAACTGCCGCTGCCCGCAAATATCGTCTGACCGCTTGCCGGCGACAAACTGGCAACCGTTTTCATCAGCCTCAGGTACAGCGAATGTTTCATTTTGCGCGATAGCAATTTGGTGCCTCCGTCGGCAGGCTCTGGACAACCTGCAAGTCTAGCAGACCGACACGCAGTATTGCTATTTCCAAGCGTCTCAGGCAGCGGCAACGACGATCGCAGGCACCTGGGTCACAGCATTGCAGCGCCGCGAAATTTCAAGGGCCGCCTTGCGTTTGCCGAACAACCTAGCTAGAGTTCAAGGCGTTAAGTAAGGCAGCTGTACCAGGTCGAATACTTGCCCCAGTGGTTAGTGAGACGGGCGAGTGACCTCCATTTTCAGTCCCCTGAATGTATGGAGCTACTCAATGCTGGCAAGTGAAGCATCCGCACTATTGCGCAGTCAGCGAGGGTTCAACGCGCTGCCAACTCGCTTTTTTGGTCCTGCAATCAAGCGAACAGCCGACGGGCCGTGCGGAGATCCCACGCAGTGACACAGGCAGCGACTCCGCTGTGGCCCTTCGTGGTGTATTTTCTGGCGGTTCTGGCGCTGGTGGCAACTATGCTGGGACTGGCCTGGGTACTGGGCCAGCGACGCGCCAACGATGCCACCAATATGCCCTTCGAGTCGGGCGTGATCTCGGTGGGCTCGCCACAAATCCATATGGCCGTTGACTTCTATCTCATCGCCATCTTTTTCGTTATCTTCGATCTTGAGACCGTTTTCATCTTCGCCTGGGCTATTGCATTCTTCGAGCTGGGCTGGGGCGGCCTGATCGCTGTTACCCTGTTCATTGCGGTGCTCGCCGTAGCGCTGGTGTATGAACTGAGCACGGGCGCCCTGGACTGGGGTATTAAAACGCGCACCGGGCAGGCGTCTGCGCCCCGGGCTGCAGAGGTCACGCGCTGATGGAATGGAACCTGACCCGCCCTGAGGATGTTATCTCCAGTTCACCCGGTGGTCGCATCCGAGAGCATAAAAGAACAGGTGAGCCGCAATGTGGCATTTGCTCGCCTGGAAGACCTGATCGCCTGGGGACGCGCCCATTCACTGTGGCCCTTTAATTTCGGTTTGTCTTGCTGCTACGTCGAGATGGCCACCTCTTTCACCAGCCGCCATGACATTGCCCGCTTTGGTTCCGAGGTCATCCGAGCCACGCCGCGGCAAGCGGACCTGATGGTTATATCGGGGACCGTATTTCGCAAAATGGCGCCGGTGGTGCAGCACCTCTATGACCAGTTGCTGGAACCGCGCTGGATCATATCCATGGGCTCCTGCGCCAATTCCGGTGGTATGTACGATATCTACAGTGTGGTCCAGGGTGTGGACAAATTCATACCCGTCGATGTCTATGTGCCGGGATGCCCACCTCGCCCCGAAGCATTGATGCAGG
This sequence comes from uncultured Gammaproteobacteria bacterium, assembly GCA_963840725.1. Classification (GTDB taxonomy): domain Bacteria; phylum Pseudomonadota; class Gammaproteobacteria; order Pseudomonadales; family Halieaceae; genus CAVWDU01. The sequence continues at coordinate 506,905 of CAWIZY010000016.1, forward strand.
GGCTGATGATGCTGCAGGAATCTATCAAACAAGAGCGGCGTCCGCTGAGCTGGGTGGCCGGCGACCAAAGCATAGTAAAGCCGGACATGCCATCCCAGCGCGACCTGCTGCAACAACAACGTAATCGCGCTACCGAGCTGAGAGACCCTTCGGATGTCTAGCGATTTGCATCGTATCAGCGTGCCAGACTCTGGCAGCAGACGATGCCTGCAGGGAATTTTGCCAGACGCCGCAGGCTGGAACGCGGCGGGTCAGCCAGACAAGGCACTGGCGCCGAGTACATAATAACGAACGGGCGGCTAACCGCCCACCGGGACAAGACTACCAGAATGCTGCAAGCCAAGGTAACAAGTGCTACGGCTACCGTGGAAGAGCTGCGGAATCGCTTTGGTGCGGATTCTTTTGTCGAACAGGCTACGCCTGACCGTACGCCCACGTTATGGCTGCAGCCCGATCGCCTGCTGCCGGTTCTCACTCATCTCAAGGCCCGGTTCCCGATGCTGCTCGATCTGTTTGCCATCGACGAGCGCTTGCGTGAACACAAACCTGAAGGCGCTGCCGACTTTACCGTGGTGTATCACCTGTTCAACCTCCGGGACTGTGAAGAACTGCGCCTCAAGGTCGCGACAACCGACGCCGAATCCAGGGTCCCTTCGATCTGCGCTGTCTATGCCAATGCCAACTGGTACGAGCGCGAGGCCTGGGATATGTTCGGCGTGGTTTTCTCCGGCCACCCGAATTTGCGCCGCATTCTGTTGCCACCGACCTGGGAAGGACACGCCCTGCGCAAGGAGCATCCGGCACGGGCTACAGAGATGGAGCCCTTCAGCCTGGATGAGGAAAAACAGGCACAGGAGCAGGAGGCCCTGCTGTTTCGGCCCGAAGAATGGGGCATGAGCCGCGCCAGCGAAGATACCGAGTACATGTTCCTCAACCTGGGTCCCAATCACCCGTCAGTACACGGGGTGTTCCGCATCGCTCTGCAACTGGATGGCGAAGTGGTTGTCGACGCGGTGCCCGATATCGGCTATCACCATCGCGGCGCTGAAAAAATGGGTGAACGCCAGACCTGGCATTCCTACATACCCTATACCGATCGCATCGATTATCTCGGCGGGGTCATGAACAACCTGGCCTATGTCATGTCGGTGGAGCAACTTGCTGGCATCACCGTTCCGGACCGGGCCAGGGTAATTCGTATCATGCTCGCGGAACTGTTCCGGATATCCAGCCACCTGGTGTTCTATGGCACCTTCGCCCAGGACGTGGGCCAGATGTCACCCGTCTTCTATATGTTCGCAGACAGGGAGCGCCTGCTCGGTATTATCGAGGCGGTCACCGGTGGCCGCATGCATCCGGCCTGGTTCAGAATTGGCGGCGTTGCGCAGGATCTGCCGAATGGCTGGGAGACCCTGGTGCGCGACTTCATCGACAGCATGCCGGCCCGTCTGGACCACTACCAGAAGATGGCAATGGACAACAGTATTCTCAAGCAGCGCACAGTAGGCATCGGCAGCTACACCACGGAGGAGGCCCTGGAGTGGGGCATCACCGGCGCCTCATTGCGCGCCACGGGATTGGATTTTGATTTACGCCGGGATCGGCCCTACGGCGGGTATGAGCAGTTTGACTTTGAGGTGCCGGTTGCTCCCAATGGCGACAGCTATGACCGGGCCGTGGTGAGGGTAGAAGAAATACGTCAAAGTCTGCGGATCGTCCGCCAGTGCCTGGACAACATGCCCGCGGGGCCTTACAAGAGTGAGCACCGCCTCACCACCCCCCCGCCCAAAGAGCGCACCCTGCAGGATATCGAGACCCTCATTCACCACTTCCTGAACGTGAGTTGGGGACCGGCGATTCCAGCCGGCGAGGCGTCAGTGCTGATCGAGGCGACCAAGGGTATCAACAGCTACCATCTGGTCAGCGATGGTGGCACAAGCTCCTACCGCACCAGGATTCGCACACCTTCTTTTCCCGCCCTGCAGCAGCTCCCACTAATCAGTCGCGGCCTGATGATCCCGGATCTAATAGCGATCATCGCCAGTATCGACTTTGTTATGGCGGACGTAGACCGATGAGCGACAGGCCACAGACCACTCACTCGGGCGACGCGATCATCGGGGCGCTGAGCAGCTCCGAGCTCGACGAGATCAATGCCGAGATCGCCCATGCGCCCTATCGCAGAGCAGTCGCCATCGATGCGCTCAAAATTGTGCAGGCGCATCGCGGCTGGGTCTCTGATGAAAGCCTGCAGGCGCTTGCGAAACACCTGGAGATGTCGAGTGCAGAACTCGATGGTATCGCCACGTTTTACAATCTGATTTACCGCCGGCCGGTGGGCGAGCGAGTCATCTTGCTGTGCAACAGTATCAGCTGCTGGATTAAAGGCTGTGACAAACTGCAGGCGCAGATCAGCGACCGACTGGGCGTGCAGGCCGGTGAAACCACAGCTGATAATCGTTTCACGCTGCTGCCCGTAGCCTGCCTCGGCGCCTGCGACAAGGCACCGGTGATGATGGTGGGAGAAGAACTCCATGAGAATATCGACGAGGCCGCCATCGATGTGGTCTTCAGCCAGGAACCGGGGCAAGCATCATGACTGAGGGCCAAGCCAGCCTGGAGCGCCCGCTGACCCGCAATATTCGGGCTGACCGCTCGCCTACGGATTTCCAGGCCTACGAGGCAAACGGAGGTTACCGGGCATTGCATGACACCATCGGCAAGCGCTCGCCAGCCGATTGCCTGCAGATTCTCAAGGACTCCAATTTGCGTGGCCGCGGCGGCGCCGGCTTCCCGACCGGAATGAAGTGGAGCTTCGTTCCCATGGACAATGTCAGTCCCGGGCACAAGTACCTCATTTGCAACGCCGACGAAATGGAACCCGGCACCTTCAAGGACCGGCTGCTGATGGAGTGCGACCCCCATCAGCTGATCGAGGGCATGATCATATCGGCCTACACCCTGCAGGCGGATATCGCCTACATTTTCATCCGCGCAGAGTATCACCGGGCTGCGCAGGTATTGCGTGAAGCGATTGCAGCCTGCAAAGAGAAGGGCTACCTGGGGAAAAATATTCTCGGCACTGACTACAGCCTGGAAATGCACGTGCACACCAGCGCCGGGCGCTATATATGCGGGGAGGAGACCGCTCTCATCAACTCACTGGAGGGCAAACGCGCCAACCCGAGAGCGAAGCCACCCTTCCCTCAGGTCAGTGGGCTATGGGGTCGGCCGACGATCGTTAATAATGTGGAAACCCTGTGCAATATCCACCACATCATGGAGCGCGGGGCCGACTGGTTTAAGTCGCTGGGGCTCACCGCAGACGCGGGGACCAAACTCTATGGCGTCAGCGGGCGGGTCAAGAACCCGGGCTGCTGGGAACTGCCCATTGGCACACCAGCTCGGGAAATCATTGAGAATACGCCGGGGGTATGGAAGACGGTTATCGCTTGCGCGGTTTCCTGCCAGGCGGCGGATCCACCGACTTCCTGGTGGAGCAGCACCTCGACCTCGCCATGGATTACGACACCATCGGCAAGGCGGGCAGCCGCATGGGGACCGGCACGATGATCATACTGGATGACAAAACCTGCCCGGTGGGGTTTGTGAAAAACCTGATGGAGTTTTTCGCCAGCGAGTCCTGCGGCTTTTGCACGCCCTGCCGCGATGGACTGCCCTGGTCCGCTCAGGTTCTGGACGACATCGAACAGGGTCGCGGCCGCACCGAGGATATGCACACCCTGGCCCGCCAGGTAGACGTTTATCGGCGCCATCGGCAACACCCATTGCGCGCTCGCGCCCGGCGCGATGGAGCCATTGCAAAGTGCGATGAAGTATTTCTGCTGAAGACTTTGAGCGCCACATCACGGGCGGGCTGTCCCTAGTGTGATGGGGGGCATCACTGATGCCAGTCATCACCATCGACGGCCAGACCTATGAGGTCGAGGCGGGCAAGAATCTGCTGGAGACCTGCCTCGCACTGGGGCTGGACCTGCCCTACTTCTGCTGGCACCCGCCATGGGCTCGATTGGCGCCTGCCGTCAGTGCGCGCTGGTGCAGTACCAGAACGCCGAGGATGCGCGCGGCCGCATCGTGATGGGCTGCATGACACCGGTGACCGATGGTGCGATTTTGTCCCTGGGCGGTGACAAGGCCCAGCATTTTCGCGAGTCTATCGTCGAATCACTGATGCTCAACCACCCTCACGATTGCCCGGTCTGCGCCGAGGGCGGCGAATGTCACCTGCAGGACATGACCGTGATGGTAGGCCACCGGGACCGTCACTATCGCGGCCGCAAAAACACCCACCGCAACCAGTATCTCGGCCCACTGATTAACCATGAGATGAACCGCTGCATCACCTGTTACCGCTGCACGCGCTACTACCAGGATTACGCAGGCGGTACTGACCTGGCAGCCATGGCCGCCCACGACCATATTTACTTCGGTCGCCACCAGGAGGGTGTCCTCGAGAGTGAATTTGCCGGCAACCTGGTGGAAGTCTGCCCCACCGGGGTTTTCACCGACAAGACACTGGTGAATGACTATACCCGCAAGTGGGACCTGCAATCGGCACCCTCTGTATGCACCGGCTGCGCAGTCGGCTGCAACACCATGCCAGGGGAGCGCTACGGTAAGCTCAAGCGCATCCACAACCGATTCAATGCGGCGGTCAATGGCTACTTCCTCTGCGACCGCGGGCGCTTCGGAGCCGGCTTCGTCAATACAGACCAGCGCCTGCAAATAGGCCGGTCTGCGTGACGAACAAGGCCGCTATAATGCACTGACCCCCATGACGCCCTGGAGCACTGACGGCCGCCTGTCGCAGTGACAAAATCGCCGGCATCGGCTCTCCGCGCGCCTCGCTGGAGGCCAATTACCTGTTGCGCAAACTGGTCGGGGCGGAGAACTTTGCGCCAGGTTTCAGTGACCAGGAGCAGGCGCTGGTAAACCAGGCCCTGGCATTGCAGCAGAGCACCCCGGGGGCTGCTGCCTGATCTGCCAGATATAGAAGCTGCCGACGCCATCCTTATACTGGGCGAAGACATCACCAACACCGCCCCCCGGATCGCCCTGGCACTGCGTCAGAGCGTGCGCAATAAAGCCTACACCCTGGCCGCCGAGCTGAAACTCGAGACCTGGCAGGATGCCGCCATCCGCAACCTCGCCCAGGACCAGCGCAGCCCCTTGTATATCGCCGCCACCGGCGATACCCGGTTGGATGACGTGGCGGCGGAAAGCTTCAGCCTCGCGCCACAGGATATCGCCAGACTGGGCCTTGCTGTAGCGGCCAACGTGACGGGAGACCGCCCGGACGCGCTGGCGCAATCCGACACAGCGGCGGCCGAGCGCATCGCCGACGCCCTCCGGGGCGCCCAGCGACCGCTGATTGTGTCCGGTACCAGCTGTGGCGACGCCGCTGTTATGACGGCGGCGGCACAGCTGGCCAGCGCTTTGTGTGCAGCGGGTAAGCAGGCAATGCTCTGCCTCACCGTGCCAGAGGCTAACAGCCTGGGGCAGGCCTTGTTGTGCGGTCCCGAAGCCACAAACCTCACGGCGCTGCAGCGGCGGGTGGTGGCGGACGAAATTGACACCCTGGTGGTGCTGGAGAATGATCTTTACCGTCGGGGAGCCGCACCCGACATTGACCAGCTGCTGAGCGTGCCCAATCTCATCGTGCTCGACCTGATCGACCATCAAACCGCGTCCGCCAGCTCGCTGGCACTGCCGGCAGCCAGCTTTGCCGAGTCGGAAGGCACTCTGGTGAATATGTGGGGGCGAGCACAGCGGCACTTCCCGGTATTCCAGCCCCGGGAGCAGCGCCGTCCGAGTTGGGAGTGGCTGCTTGCCTGTCTGCAGGGATTGGCGCGACCAGGCAGTGACCAGCTGCGGCATTTTGACGACATCAGCGCCGCCTGTGCCAGAGACCATCCCGTGCTTGCCGACATCACCGCCGCCGCTCCTGACCACCTGTTTCGCAACCTGGGTGTTAAAATCCCCCGACAGACCCATCGCTACAGTGGCCGCACCGCTATGCTCGCCGATGTTTCGGTACACGAACCCAAGCAACCCGAGGACACCGAGTCTCCCCTGGCGTTCACTATGGAGGGCCTCAACCGGCACCAGCCCGGCGCTCTTTTACCCTACGTATGGGCCCCGGGCTGGAACTCGAATCAGTCACTGCACAAGTTCCAGTCCGAGGTGGGCGGTGCTCTGAGCGGCGGCACCGCCGGGGTGCGGCTGCTGGACCCGTCCGCTGCCACCGAGGCCGCCAGTGAAATCGCCTCTGACCTCGTCTCTCAACTCGCCTCTCAACTGGAGGATGGCGACACACCCGAGGCTCATCATTCTGAAGCAGGACAATGGCAACTGGTGGCCCGCTACCGAATATTCGGCAGCGATGAGCTCAGCGCTTTGAGCCCCGGCGTTGCGGAATTGGTCGACCGCGGCTTCCTGGAGTTAAGTAGCACTGACGCTGAGTCTCTGGGCCTCGAAACTGGCGACGGCGTGCAAGTCGGTGCGGGATTGGCCACCCTGGAAGTGCGCATCAACAACCATATTGCCATGGGCTGCGCCGGTTTCAGTACGGGTCTGCCGGAGGCACTGGGCCTGGTGTCAGGCGCCCGGGTGGCACTTACCAAGGCTGCAGACTGGCGCCGGCAACCGCAGGTCATCGGCAGCGACGGAGGTGCGCGTGACTGAATGGGGCACCGTATTTTTTGGCTTCGGACTGCTGGCTGCAGCGGTGGGCGGCGCCGCGTTTCTGACCTGGTTTGAAAGGCGCCTGTTGGGTATCTGGCAAGACCGCTACGGACCCAACCGACTGGGCCCGATGGGTATCCTTCAGGTGGCGGCCGACATGCTCAAACTACTCGCCAAAGACGATTGGGTGCCACCCTTCGCGGACCGCAAGGTTTTTATTCTCGCACCCATGGCCATTGTCGTGGCGATGCTGCTGGGGCTTGCCGTGGTGCCATTTTCTCCGGATCTTTATGTACTCGACCTGAACATTGCCCTGTTGTTCTTTCTGGGAATGACATCCCTTGCCGTCTACGCCGTGCTGCTGGGCGGCTTGGCCTCGAACAACAAATACGCGCTGCTGGGTGGCCTGCGCAGCGCCGCACAGATGGTGAGCTATGAAGTCTTTATGGGCCTCTCGCTGATTGGCGTGGTCATGCTCAGTGGCAGCTTCAGCCTGGTCGATATCGTCGAGTCCCAGCGCGAACTGTGGTACTTCATTCCACAATTTCTGGGCTTGTTCGTGTTCCTGATCGCAGGGATTGCCGAGAGCCACCGGCTACCCTTCGACTTACCAGAGGCTGAGCACGAACTGACCGCCGGCTTTCACACCGAGTACGGCGGCATGAAGTTCGCCATGTTTATGCTCGGCGAATACCTGGGGCTGATACTGATCTCCTGCATGATCGTCACCCTGTTTTTTGGTGGCTGGCTGGGGCCCTGGTTGCCGCCAGTGGTCTGGTTTTCGATCAAGGTTTTCATCGTTGTCTGCTTCTTCATACTGCTGCGGGCGGCAATTCCGCGACCCCGCTACGACCAACTCATGGCACTGGGTTGGAAAGTGATGCTGCCCATCACACTGGTCAACCTGCTGGCGACCGGCTTTATCGCCCTGGCGCTGGAGAACTAGCCATGTTCAAGTCACTACTCAGCCAATTACAAACTATCTGGACTGTGCTGCAGCACAGTTTCACCAGGGCCGAGACGGTGCAATACCCGGAACAGAAACCCTATCTGGCACCGCGCTATCGGGGGCGCATCGTCTTGACTCGCGATCCGGATGGCGACGAGCGCTGCGTGGCCTGTAATCTTTGCGCCGTTGCCTGCCCGGTGGACTGTATCGCCTTGCAACAGGCCACTCGGGAGGACGGACGCTGGTACCCGGAATTTTTCCGCATCAACTTCTCCCGCTGCATCATGTGCGGCATGTGCGAGGAGGCCTGTCCCACCAATGCGATCCAACTGACACCGGATTTCGAAATGTGCGAGTACGACAGAAGCAACATGGTCTACGAGAAAGAACACCTGCAAATCGACGGTACCGGTAAATACCATGACTACAACTTTTACCGCGTGTCCGGTCTGGCTATCGAAGGCAAGGACAAAGGTCAGGCGCAGAACGAAGCGGCACCCATCGACATCAAGAGCCTGCTGTCATGATCCAGCATCTGAACGCCGCTGCAGGGAGTAATGCGCCATGATGACGATTTTTTATCTCACTTCTCTTATCGCTCTGGCGTCGACAGTTCTGGCACTGACCCGATCCAATGCCACCCACGCGCTGATCTACCTCATTCTGTCTCTACTGGCCGTGGCAGTGCTGTTTTTCCTGATGGGAGCACCCTTTGCCGCTGCGTTGGAGGTCATCATTTATGCCGGTGCTATCATGGTCTTGTTTGTCTTCGTAATTATGATGTTGAATCTCGGGCCAGCCGGCGACGCCAAAGAACGGGAATGGCTGGCGGGCCGATACTGGGTGGTCCCGGGATTGATGGCCGGCCTGTTATTGTTCGAATTGCTCGTTGCGGTAAGCGCTACCTCCGTTGCCACTAGTGGCACCGGCGTCTCACCGAAAGCAGTGGGCCTGTCATTGTTCGGACCCTACGTGCTGGCGGTGGAGATCGCCTCCATGCTGTTGCTGGCCGGGCTGGTCGGGGCCTATCACCTGGGGCGTCGTTTCATTGCCAGACCCGGGGGTAACACCTGATGTACGCCCTTGAGATCCCTCTTGAACACGTGCTGGTGCTGGCGGCCCTGCTGTTTTGCTGCGGCTTGATGGGTCTCATGTTGCGCCGCAACATTATCTTCATGCTGATGTCACTGGAAGTGATGCTTAACGCGACAGCACTGGCGTTTGTTGCCGCGGGCGCGGTGTGGTCGCAGCCGGATGGCCAGGTCATGTTCCTCATGGTTCTGACAGTGGCAGCGGCAGAAGTCGCTGTGGGGTTGGGTCTGGTGCTGCAGGTTCAACGCCGGTTCCACGCACTGGACATGGACCAGATCAAGAGGTTACAGGGCTGATGTTGCTTGCGCTGATCCCACTGCTACCGCTGGCCAGCGGCATCTTACTGATCGCTACCGCCGGCAGGCTGCCGCGCCAGTCGGTGGCCTTGCTCGGCGCCGGCTCGGTGGGTTTGGCGGCGATCTGTGTGGTACTCGTCAGCGCTGCCTACCTGGGCACGGGAGAGCTGCAACAGATCAGCTACTGGACCTGGATGTCCGTAGGCGGCTTTGAACCGCGGATCGCCTTTTACATTGACGGACTCACCGTGGTGATGATGTCAATCATCACCGGTGTCGGTTTCCTGATCCACCTGTATTCCATCGAGTTCATGTGGGAAGACGAGTCCATCGCCCGCTACTTTGCCTATATGAATCTCTTCGTTGCAGCCATGCTGATTTTGGTAATGGCCGACAACCTGTTGCTGCTGTTCCTTGGCTGGGAAGGCGTCGGGGCTTGCTCTTATCTGCTGGTGGGTTTTTGGTATCGCGACCCGGAGAACGGTGCTGCGGCGCGCAAGGCGTTTGTCGTGACCCGGGTGGGTGATGCGGCCATGGCTCTGGGCCTGGTGCTGCTGCTCACCGAATTGGGCACTCTGGACATACAGCCGCTGATGGCGGCCGCTGGCGTCCAGTGGCAGGTGGGCGATAGCCTGCCGGTTCTCGCCAGTGCGCTGTTGCTGGGGGGGGCCCTGGGCAAGTCGGCGCAGTTACCACTGCACACCTGGCTACCCGACGCAATGGCCGGCCCCACACCTGTGAGTGCATTGATCCATGCAGCGACCATGGTCACCGCCGGCGTCTACCTCATTGCGCGCACCCACCCCCTGTTCCTGCTTGCCCCACCGACCCTGGCCGCCGTTGCCTGGCTGGGCTTGCTGACGCTGCTGCTGGCGGCTTTTGCGGCGTTGGCACAACACGATATCAAGCGCATCCTCGCCTACTCCACCATCAGCCAGATTGGTTACATGTTCCTGGCACTGGGTGCCGGGGCGTTCAGTGCAGCCGTCTTTCACCTTATGACCCACGCGTTTTTCAAGGCGCTGCTGTTCCTGGCAGCCGGTGCCGTGATTCACTGCCTGCATCATGAACATAATATATTCCGCATGGGCGGACTGCGCCGCAGCCTGCCGGTGGTGTTTTTCAGTTTTCTGATCGGCTCAGCTGCCCTGGCGGCGCTGCCTTTCACCGCGGGCTTCTACAGCAAAGATGCCATCCTGCTGGCTGCCTGGGAGGTGCCCGGTATCGGTCCCTGGCTTTGGGCGGGCGGCTTACTGGGAGCCCTGCTGACCGCGGTCTACAGTTTTCGCCTGGTGTTTGTCGTGTTTTTTGGTGAGGCCCGAAGTGAGCCCGACCGCCAGCCTGGCTGGAAGATGGCTGTGCCTCTGGTACTGCTGTGCGTCGCATCGTTGACGGGTGGTTACATCCTGCTCCCGCTGCACGATGTATTTCCACAAGCCAGCCCCCATCACGCCAATCATCTGGTGGAAATCATCAGTATTACAGTACCGTTGCTGGGCCTACTGTTTGCCTGGGCGGTATTCCTTGCCGGAAAAATCTCCATCAAACCCTGGGTCGATTCCCCATCGGGGCAGCGACTGCAGGATTTCCTGTTGCACGGGTGGCGCATAGACGAGCTGTACGACACCCTACTGGTGCGACCCTTCAAGGGTCTTGCCAGCCTGTGGCGCAACGAACCCGTTGACCACTTCTATAATGCCGTGATTGCCACGAGCCAGTGGGGACATCGCAGCCTTGCCAGACTACAGACCGGCGAGTTGCGCTGGTACGCCACCAGCATGGTGCTGGCCATGGTCCTGCTGGTTGCCGTTATGTTGAGGAATGCCGCGTGAGTCTCGCACTGTTGGTGATACTGCCGCTGCTGGGTGGCCTGGCAGCGTGGTGGAGCGAGCGCCTGGACCCGAACTGGCCGCGCTGGGTGAGCATCGCGGTGATCGCGGCTACGGCCCTGTGTATTCCGGGGGTGATAGGTAACCTGCAGGGAGCCAGCCCCGCGGCTCTGGCAGAGACCATGGGCGGCTCGGACTGGCTGGCCTATCAGAAGAGCCCCTGGATCCCCCGCTTTGGTATCGCCTTCGAATTTGGTATGGACGGCCTCAGTCTCATGCTGGTGGCACTGACCTTGCTGCTGGGGCTGATTGCCGTATCGGCTTCCTGGACTGAAATCAGCTTCAAGCCCGGGCTTTTTCAGGCCAACATCCTGTGCACCGTTGCCGGGGTTAACGGCGTCTTTCTTTCCCTGGACCTGTTTCTTTTCTTCCTGTTCTGGGAGGTCATGCTGATTCCGATGTATCTGCTCATTGCCATCTGGGGTCATGAAGACAAGAACTACGCGGCGATGAAATTTTTTGTTTTCACCCAGATTTCGGGCCTGCTCATGCTTTTGTCTATCGTCGTGCTGGCCTGGCAGGTGGCAAAAACTGGTAACGGTTGGAGCTTCAGCTACCAGGATCTGCTCGGCGTCGAGATGTCCGGACAGCTGGGCATGCTGACCATGCTGGGGCTGTTTCTGGCCTTTGCGGTAAAACTACCGGCATTTCCATTCCACACCTGGCTACCGGATGCTCATACACAAGCACCCACGGCAGGCAGTGTTTTGTTGGCGGGCATTCTGCTCAAGACCGGCGCCTACGGGCTGATGCGCTTTTGTATACCGCTCTTTCCCGAGGCCTCAGCCGCGTTTGCACCGGTGGCCATGGGCCTGGGAGCCGCCGGCATTATTTACGGCGCCGTACTCGCTTTTGGCCAAACGGATTTCAAACGGCTGGTTGCTTACAGCAGCGTCAGTCACATGGGTTTTGTGCTGCTCGGGCTTTACGCCTGGAACGCATTGGCACTGCAGGGTGCGGTGGTCCAACTGGTAGCCCACGGCCTCAGCACGGCAGCCCTGTTCATGATGGCCGGGGCACTGCAACAACGCCTGCACACGCGGGACATGCGGCGCATGGGTGGGCTATGGGACAACATGCCGCGCATGGGTGCCTGGGCGATGTTCTTCACTCTCGCATCCCTGGGCTTACCCGGCCTTGGCAATTTCGTCGCGGAGTTCCTGATTCTCGCAGGCCTTTTCGCCGTCGAGCCCTGGTTTGCGGCCATCGCGGCCCTGGGCCTGATAACCGCCGCAATCTATTCACTTTGGATGATGCAGCAGACGTTTCAGGGCAGGGGCGACCCCGGACGTAATCTGAACGATTTTGACAGGCGGGAAACGTTCACGATGCTGGTCATGGCGATTGGCCTGGTCTGGCTCGGGCTTTATCCGCAGCCGATACTGGATCTGTCTCAACCCATGGTGCAGGGCCTGCAGAACATGGCTGACGCCATCGAGCACGGTGCCACCGCCCAGGCCATGATCAGCCAGCGAGAAGTGTCCCTATGACTGCAAGCCAGTTGATCGCACTGTTACCACTGCTGGTGCTCGCCGGGGGCGCTACGCTGATCATGCTGCAGATCGCTTTTCGACGCCGTCTCGGTTTGACTGCGGCACTGACCCTGCTCACCCTGCTGGCAGCCACCCTCTCAGTGTTTCCTGCGGCGGGGCAAACCACACAGTCCGTGACCCCGCTGCTGCTGGCCGACAATCTTGCACTGGTTATGTCTGCCGTGTTCTGCGCCATGGCTTTAGCTACAGCTGCACTGTCCTACCAGTATTTACAGCAACGAGGCGACGAGCCCGAGGAGTTCTTCCTACTGCTGATACTGAGCACGCTTGGAGCCTGCGTATTGGCCTATTCCGTGCACCTGGCCTCGCTGATCCTCGGACTGGAGTTGATGTCCATAGCGCTCTACGCATTGATCGCGTACCCGGACAACTCGGTACTGCCATTGGAAGCCGCTATCAAGTACCTGGTGCTATCGGCCGCAGCCTCCGCCACAGCGCTGTTCGGGTTTGCACTGCTCTATGCCGCTACCGGAGCGCTGGGTTTCGCCGAACTGGGCTCTGCACTCGACACAGAGCTACCGAATGATGGCCTGCTGCTCGTTGCCGCCGTACTGGTCGTTTCAGGCCTGGGTTTCAAGTTGTCGATGGTGCCATTTCACCTGTGGACGCCCGATGTCTACCAGGGAGCGCCGGCGCCGGTTACCGGCTTCCTAGCCTCTGTTTCCAAGGCCGCCGTGTTCTTTGTACTCTGGCGACTGTTCGTGGAAGCCGATCTGTTCCGCTATTCTATTCTGGTTGAATGCATTGGGCTGATGGCCATTCTCAGTATGCTGGCGGGCAATCTGTTGGCGCTGCTACAGACTAATATAAAGCGAATGCTGGCTTATTCATCAATTGCCCACATCGGGTACCTGTTGATCGTGTACATGGCTGCGCTTCTCAGTGGAGACCAGCTGCTGCCCACCGAGGCCGCCGTCTATTATCTGGTTGCCTACAGCGTCACCACGATCGCTGCGTTCGGGGCGCTAACGCTGATCTCCAGCGATAAGACAGAGCGCGAAAACGTCGAACTGGAATCCATCAGTGGTTTATTCTGGCGCCAGCCGGCTGCTGCACTATTGATGTTAGTGGCGCTACTATCCCTGGCCGGTATCCCACTGACGGCTGGGTTTATTGCCAAATTCTACGTGATTGGCGCTGCGGTGAGCGGCAGCAACTGGGTACTGCTAGCCAGCCTCGTCATCGGCAGTGGCATCGGCATCTATTACTACTTGGGTGTGGTGTTTTACATGACCAAACGGCCGGAAGAGGCCGAGATTCTGCCCGCCACGCCCGGGGCCGGTACACCGCAGGGCACCGTAATCGCCACCCTGCTGATTGCGGCCGTTATATTGCTGGGAGTCATCCCACAAAGCCTGATGCTGCATTTAAGGTCTATACTATAATTAATACCGGTGGTCGGTGCGCACTTGAGTACTGCCGGGCCCGTGGAAGGAGATAGAGTATGCTGCAATCAGTTAGTCTGCGTGATTATATGTTGCCTAACCCGGTCAAAGTACGGGCCGATGACAATGTGCTCGACGCCATGCAGGTCATTATCGACAATAAGATTTCCGGCGTCTGTGTGGTGGACGCGGAGCAGAATCTGGTGGGAATTCTCTCCGAGCTGGATTGCCTGAGGGCGGCCCTGGGAGCAATTTACAACGACACTCGTATAGGGCAGGTCAGCGAATATATGGCCAGCGACAATCTTGTTGTCGCGCACCCCAACGAAGACATCGTCGACGTAGCGCAGGATATGCTGCTAAAAAACAAGCGCAGACGACCCGTCGTCGAGGATGGCAGGTTGGTCGGACAGATCACCTGCAGGCAGCTACTGAGTGCGGTAAAGAAGTTCCGTAACTAGCTCGTCCCCGGGTCAGCCCGGGCGATCAGACCAAGGCCAAATCTCTATCGCAAACTCACTGCGGGTGGCGCATAATGCGCGCTCATTGTTTCCCGATTCCCTCATATCACCGTCAAGACCATCATGAAGCCATCACTAGCCCGTCAAATAGCGGATCAACTGTCCGTGCGTGAAGCCCAGGTCAGCGCGGCAATTCAGCTGCTCGACGAAGGCGCGACCGTACCCTTTATCTCCCGTTATCGTAAGGAAGTCACCGGGGGTCTGGACGACACCCAAATGCGGCAGTTGGCCGAACGGCTCGATTATCTCCGCGAGCTTGATGATCGCCGGGAGGCCATCATCAAGACCATTGAGCAGCAGGGGCAATTGACCCCGGAGCTGGAGGCCGCCCTGCGTTCTGCCGATTCCAAGACTCGCCTTGAGGATCTCTATCTACCCTTCAAAAAGAAACGGCGCACCAAAGCCCAGATAGCCCGTGAAGCAGGTCTGGAGCCATTGGCAGACGCTTTGTTGTCTGATCGCGGAGTCGATCCAGAGACGCTCGCCACACAGTACTTTAATACGGAAGCCGGCATCGCCGACACTAAGGCTGCTCTTGATGGGGCGCGGCAGATTCTAATGGAACGCTTCGCTGAAGATGCAGACCTGGCGGCCGCTACCCGGCGTTTTCTGGCCGAGAACGCACTGCTCGCTGCCCGGCTGGTTGACGGTAAAGAGCAGGAGGGGGCCAAATTTCGCGACTATTTCGAGCACACAGAAGCTCTTGCCAAAATTCCGTCTCACCGGGCTTTGGCTATGTTCCGCGGGCGCAATGAAGGTTTTTTGAATCTGCAGCTGATCATGCACGTGGATGAAAAAGTCACAGACACCCACCCCTGCGAGGCCATGATTGCAAGCCACTGGGAACTGGGGCGATTGGGCGGTGACCCCCGGCCAGCCGCCAAGTGGCTGGCTGATACCGTGCGCTGGACCTGGCGGGTAAAACTGCTGACCCGACTGCAGACCGATCTTCTAGGTCAACTGCGAGAGCGGGCGGAAGAGGAAGCAATCAAAGTATTCGCCACCAATCTCAAGGATCTGCTGCTGGCTGCACCGGCCGGTCCGCGTGCCACCATCGGTCTCGACCCAGGCCTGCGCACCGGCGTTAAAGTCGCCGTTGTGGACAGCACGGGCAAACTGCTGGATCACGGGGCGATATTCCCAACACCACCCAGGAACCGCATCCGGGAAGCGAAGGACGTACTGGCCGGTTTTATCCGTAAATATGCCATCGAGCTTATAGCCATCGGTAACGGCACGGCTAGCCGGGAGACCGACAAGTTTGTCGGCGACCTGCTCGCTGAGCACCCCGAGTTCAATTGCCGCAAGGTCATGGTGAACGAAGCAGGTGCGTCGATTTACTCGGCCTCTGAATTTGCGGCAAGCGAGTTTCCGGACCTCGATGTGACTATTCGGGGCGCGGTTTCGATCGCCCGTCGCCTCCAGGATCCGCTAGCTGAACTCGTGAAAATTGAGCCCCGTTCTATCGGCGTTGGACAGTACCAACACGACGTCAGCCAGGTGCAACTGGCGCGGCAATTGGACTCCGCTGTTGAGGACTGCGTAAACGCCGTCGGAGTCGATGTCAATACGGCGTCCGTGCCTCTACTCGCCAGGGTTTCGGGGTTGAACCAGACTATAGCGAGCAATATTGTCGCCCTGCGCGACCAGCAGGGTGCGTTCCGCGATCGCCGGGGGCTGCTGAAAGTCGCCCGGTTCGGCGACAAGACCTTTGAGCAATCGGCCGGTTTTCTCCGTGTCATGGCCGGGGACAACCCACTGGACGCCTCGGCCGTTCACCCTGAGTCCTATCCACTGGTAGAGTACATCGCCTCCAGAGAGCAACGGACGGTGACCTCGCTGATTGGTGACTCCGCTTTTCTGCGCGGACTGCGGGCCGACGACTACCTGGGCGAGGGCGCCGGACTGATGACCGTACAAGACATCATCGGCGAACTGGACAAACCCGGACGCGACCCGCGACCGGAGTTCCAGGTGGCCACGCTCAAAGATGGCGTCGAAAAAATTACCGACCTGGAAGCGGACATGGTGATGGAGGGCACGGTAACCAATGTCACCAATTTCGGTGCCTTTGTGGATATTGGCGTACATCAGGACGGTCTGGTGCATATTTCTGCGTTGGCGGACCGATTTGTCAAAGACCCCCGAGAGGTGGTCAAGGCGGGGGATATTGTCCGCGTAAAGGTGATGGAAGTCGATCCAGCCCGGCAGCGTATAGCGCTGAGCATGCGTCTCCAGGACAAGCCCGGAGAACAACAGCAAAACAAGAGCAAGGGCAGACGAAACCACCGGAATAACACAACGCCCAGGCAACCGTCGAGCCCGGCGAACTCAGGCGCGAACACCGCCAATAACGCGTTTGCGGCAGCTTTCGCCAAGGCCCGTAAAAACGATTAAGCCCTGCTGGTTCTAGGGGTTGGCCGAGACTGCCCAGCGACTACCGTCAAGCACCAGCGAGGCGCCCTGACCGCGGCTGCGGTCACGCAACCAGGGTGCCAGTTGTTGCACGAGACCCGCATTGGCATAAAGCATTGGCAAACTCGCGAGGACTGTATCGCCCGGCGTATTGAGCCGAACAAAGTGCTCAGTCTGACCGGGCGTCGGACGAATTTCCAGCGCATCCCACTCGATCGCTGCGCCATGCAGTTGCTGCCAGCTTATCTCCGTGAGCAGGTCACTGACTTCCTGAAAGAACTGCTGACAGGCGCTGCGCAAGCCTGCGAGGCCTGCCATCGAATCAAAGAACACTTCTATACCATCGAAGGCGCACACCGTATCGGTTTCGCTAAATACCCAGGTGGGCTGTGGCGCCGATGCGTCGGAGTACAAGGGCAGGCGCAGCGGTATTCTCGATTCGGTAAAGCGCTCGCAGTCTCTGAGTCTACAAAATTCCAGTAGAACCCGCTGTTCATAGGCGAACTGCTGACTGTGGCGCGGATGGGTCAACATAATCTGGCGGCTATTCACACGCAATGCAATGGATGCTTCCCGGCGCAGCCCGATCTCTACAGAATGGCCCTGGTCAATGTCGAGCAAAACTGTCTCCAGGGAATTTGCATAGCGGTCAACAGCGAGAGACCAGGCATAGAGTCTTCGCTTGCCATCTTCCCCCTGCGCTTCACTGCGGGCCAGGTCTGACTCGGCGATGTAGATCTCCAGCAGCGCGTTCAGCGCAGCGCTGGCGAACTGACCGCGCACCTCAGGCTCGGCACTCTGCAGGGCGGCAGCCGTGCGCTGGAAGCGCGATAACGCCTTGGCCCCGCCATCGGTCGTAGCCTGAGCCTGCGCAGCCACGGACAGAGCGCAGGCCAGCAAGGCCCCCCAAGCCAGCAGATCCCGCAGTCCAAATACTGCGTGAGTGCTGCGCGCGTGGCGGCTAACGGGCGGTGAACCAGCGCACAAATTCGTCGAAATCCACCGTGCCACTGCGATCGCTGTCAATCTGGCGGAATCCAAAGCCCGGGTCCTCACCGGGGTCCAGGGCACCCAGCGCCTGCATCAAGCCAGAGAACTCTTCCTGATCCAGCTTGCCATCGCTATTGTTGTCAAAATAGTCGAAGTTCTCTTTCAGTTCTTCATTAGAAATATCACTCACTGCTCACAGCTCCTTCCCAAGAAAGATGTCTTTAGATGCCCATCATCCTCGTTCTCCCGACAGGATAGATGCGACCGGTGCTCGCGGGTGTCCGCAACCGCTATAGAGTAAGTGAACCGCTGCGGGCAGTACAGAACATACGCGACGGACAGTTCTGCCAAGCAACGCCAGGATTTATGGGCTCACATCGAAACATTCCGGCCGCTGCCGCTGTAAACTGAGCAACAGCTGCAGCGTGTGGGGGGCTACTTCCCGACTACTGTCGCCGATCATCTGCTGGGCCGAGCCCACTACAATGCTGCAATACTGACTGTCCATTGCGATGGCATAAAGCTGCTCAACTGCCTCTTTTTCGGCGGATTCAGGTGCCGGCTTACAGGGTGCGGGTACGATAGGGCAAAGTTCAGACGCTCTCTTGTTCAACAGCCGACGAATGTGTCGCACATAGACACCGACCTCGGAACGGCCGGTGCGAAGCTCTGCCGCCAGCTCCGGGGGGATCAGCTCCTTACTGGACGCCAGTTTTCTCAATACGGTGCTGATCGCGTCCACACGACTGCAGTCGTCTGAGGCCATGCCCTCCTCATATAAGCCCTTGACCTCAAAGTATAAGGCGTAATCAGCTATCTCGGGACCCATCTCAGGACCCATCTCAGGACCCGTCTCAGGACCTATCTCGGGCGCCGCTTGTTCGGCCCTGAGCGCTGCAGAGCCCATCAATACTGCCGCTATAAGCCAGACATTGACCAGGCGCCCGGCGCGCACTCCAGCTGCGGTTAATCTCACCATGGGTTCTTTCATACTATTTCCTGGACCTGACGACCTTATCGCTCATTGTTCAGAGGAGCCACACTGGCAGGTTGCTGATTTTCTATCTACGTGGCCACTGCCACGTTAAAAACAGGCTCAAATCGGTCATGTATTTACTATACACGCCCTCATTTGACCGGTTTTTGCCTACCAATGGCTGCCTCGAAAACGAAAATCAACAGCCTGCTAGTGCCTGTTTCGAGTGAACCCCCATCAATGACTGGCCATCTCTTGCTGGCAGTGTGAAGTGAAAACAGTGTCCGCCCGCCCGATGTGCGCAAGAACTCCTGGGATCGGGGTTTTGACTAGCACTGGCAAAGTTTGCGCCTATGCGGTGGCCTCAAGGACAATATTCGTTGTCGAAGTGGCCGCGATGCGGATCGACGAGAATCCGGCATCCTCCAATACGCCGATTAACCTTTTAGGCCCCGCTTGTGCGCCTAAACACAGGGCTACATCCTGGGAGCGGGAATTGGGCAGACAAATCAGGGTCGAGGCAGCATAAAAGACACCGCCCAGTGGATGCAGGTTGTCTTCGGTTTTATCACCTGCAAGGGGCTCTACCACCATCAGCGTACCGCCCGGCGCCAGACTTTCGCGTATATGTTGGGCGACACCTACCGGGTCCCCCATGTCGTGCAATGCATCGAAAACGCATGCAAAATCATAACCGCCATGAGACGGTATGCTACTGGCATCTGCCTGATGAAAAGAAATATTACTGACGCCTGCCGCTGTCGCCTTACTGCGTGCGTCATCAATTGAGGGCCCGTGAATGTCATAGCCAAACACTTTCGAGTTGGGGAAGGTCTCGGCCATCAGTACTGAGGTGGAGCCATGGCCACAACCTATGTCAGCGATTGAACCGCCAGACTCGAGTTTTTCCTGCACACCATCCAGCGCAGTGATCCAATGAGTCACCAGGTTTGCAATATACCCCGGGCGAAAGAAGCGATCAGTGCCACAAAACTGACAGCTGTGTTGGTCACCCCACGGCCGCCCCTTACCTGACCGAAAAACATCAACTGCCGTTTCATGTTCGGCATACTGGGCCACGATAATTTGCAGCAGGCCATGCATATTGGCCGGGCTATCCTCCGTCGCGAAAACGGCTATCTGCTCTGGAGACAGGTAAAACTTTTCAGACTCGGCATCATAATTGACATAGTCGTTAGCTGCGTTAGCTGAGAGGAGTTCTTTCAGATAGCGAGCATCAACGCCTGCTTTCGTGGCTATTTCCTCAACCGAGTGCAGCTCACCATCGGCCATGGCCTGGTAGACGCCTGTTTGATCACCGATGTAGGCCAATAAGCCAGACAGCGCAGCGTTGGCGTTTCCGACTACCGTGCCTGCCAGCGCTTCGAGTTTTTCCATATTCAATTCAGCCATTGTCTTATCCTTTTTTAGTTATAAATCTTATGCGGTATAGACGGCAGACAAGCGAATGCTTGGCCTTGGTTATCCTGCGGACAGCGGAAGGCACCAACTACCAATTTATTATAGACTGAGTCCAGGCCAGTGCCAGAAGCTGCTTAAGCTCGCAGGTGGCTGAGGACGCACAGTGACGGTGTCACTAAATGGAGGGAGTGGGGCGGAATCGCCCGCACCGCGCTATTCACACGCCGACTAGGCTTTTGCAGCAAGCGGGGTGATATTCGATGCTTCCCCAGGCTCTTCATCACCCAGACTTAGCAGCAATTCCGGGTTACCTCTGCAGGCTGCGATCAAGGTGCTTTTATTTCTGGACAGCAAGAGGCCAATATTCTCAGCATCTTTTTCGCTGAGTCCATCGATATGTTTGGCGAGGACCAGGCTAAAGCTTTCTGCCAGCTCCAGCATTTTGTCATGGGCGTCTGCCTCTTTTTTGCTCTCATACATGGTGTCGTCCCGGTCACATTTCCACATTGCTACTACAGCCATGGATTACCTCACTATTAATTCCTGATTTCCGGTGAAACTGTATATATAAACAGTAGTGCTGGCAACCGGTTTTCAAGCAACCCACCCATAAAGAGCGGGTTTCCCCTGTGTGAAAGCCACATAAGTCTCATACAGGCCCACAGTAAAACCCCCTGACCGGTATATCCGATCAGGGCGTTCGTTTTCAAAGCCTGGCGATGACCTACTCTCACAGGGGCGGTCCGTTCGTTTTCAAAGCCTGGCGATGACCTACTCTCACAGGGGGCGGTCCGGCGTCCCGGAATCCCACCCATAAAGAGCGGGTTTCCTCATGTGAGAGCATCAGAGAACCACAGTAAAACGCCCTGACCGGTGTATCCGATCAGGGCGTTCGTTTTCAAAGCCTGGCGATGACCTACTCTCACATGGGGAAACCCCACACTACCATCGGCGATGCACCGTTTCACTACTGAGTTCGGGATGGGGTCAGGTGGTTCCAATGCTCTGTGGTCGCCAGGCAAACTGGCTTGGTCAACGCCGGTCTTAACTGCGCAGTGCAGGGCCGTCGTCCAACCAAATAGGGCGATAAATCAAGCTGTGTTGTGCTTCTGTGACGCCACAACATCCGCGTCTTCGTGCCACACCATCCAACAAATAACTTGGATTATATGGTCAAGCCTCACGGGCAATTAGTACTGGTTAGCTCAACGCCTCACAACGCTTACACACCCAGCCTATCAACGTCCTAGTCTTGGACGGCCCTTCAGGACCCTCAAGGGGTCAGGGAGAACTTATCTTGGGAGGGGCTTCCCGCTTAGATGCTTTCAGCGGTTATCCTGTCCGAACGTAGCTACCGGGCAATGCGTCTGGCGACACAACCCGAACACCAGGGGTTCGTCCACTCCGGTCCTCTCGTACTAGGAGCAGCTTCCCTCAATTCTCCAACGCCCACGGCAGATAGGGACCGAACTGTCTCACGACGTTCTAAACCCAGCTCGCGTACCACTTTAAATGGCGAACAGCCATACCCTTGGGACCGGCTTCAGCCCCAGGATGTGATGAGCCGACATCGAGGTGCCAAACACCGCCGTCGATGTGAACTCTTGGGCGGTATCAGCCTGTTATCCCCGGAGTACCTTTTATCCGTTGAGCGATGGCCCTTCCATACAGAACCACCGGATCACTAAGACCTACTTTCGTACCTGCTCGTCTTGTCAGACTCGCAGTCAAGCGCGCTTGTGCCTTTACACTAACCTCATGATTTCCGACCATGATTAGCGCACCTTCGTGCTCCTCCGTTACTCTTTGGGAGGAGACCGCCCCAGTCAAACTACCCACCACACACTGTCCTCGATCCGGATTACGGACCTAAGTTAGAACCTCAACATTACCAGGCTGGTATTTCAAGGTTGGCTCCACGATGGCTGGCGCCACCGCTTCAAAGCCTCCCAGCTATCCTACACAAGTAAGGTCAAAGTCCAGTGTGAAGCTGTAGTAAAGGTTCACGGGGTCTTTCCGTCTAGCCGCGGGTATACGGCATCTTAACCGCAATTTCAATTTCACTGAGTCTCGGGTGGAGACAGTGTGGCCATCGTTACGCCATTCGTGCAGGTCGGAACTTACCCGACAAGGAATTTCGCTACCTTAGGACCGTTATAGTTACGGCCGCCGTTTACCGGGGCTTCGATCAAGAGCTTCTCCGAAGATAACCCCATCAATTAACCTTCCGGCACCGGGCAGGCGTCACACCCTATACGTCCACTTACGTGTTTGCAGAGTGCTATGTTTTTAATAAACAGTCGCAGCCACCTGGTTACTTCGACCGGCCTCAGCTCAGGGAGCAAGTCCCATCACCAAAACCGGCGTACCTTCTCCCGAAGTTACGGTACCATTTTGCCTAGTTCCTTCACCCGAGTTCTCTCAAGCGCCTTGGTATTCTCTACCTGATCACCTGTGTCGGTTTACAGTACGGTTCCTTCATATCTGAAGCTTAGAGGATTTTCTTGGAAGCATGGCATCGACCACTTCACTTTAGCTCTCACTAAAGCTCGTCATCAGCTCTCGGCCTTAAAGAATCCCGGATTTACCTAAGATTCAAGCCTACAACCTTAAACAGGGACAACCAACGCCCTGATGGCCTAGCCTTCTCCGTCCCCCCATCGCAATATGAAGAAGTGCAGGAATATTAACCTGCCTTCCATCGACTACGCATTTCTGCCTCGCCTTAGGGGCCGACTCACCCTGTCCCGATTAGCGTTGGACAGGAAACCTTGATCTTCCGGCGGGGAGGTTTTTCACCCCCCTTATCGTTACTCATGTCAGCATTCGCACTTCTGATACCTCCAGCAAACCTCCCGGTCTACCTTCAACGGCTTACAGAACGCTCCTCTACCATGCGTGTACTTCCTTAAACTCACTCATCACAATCTGAACCTGCTGACAGGCACAGCCCCACTCAACCTTCGGGGGCGCTTGGACGCCGCCTGCCTACCGCAGTCGCCGTCAAGCCATCGTTCTATATGAGTTTAATGAAGTACACGCATCCGCAGCTTCGGTTACCAATTTAGCCCCGTTACATCTTCCGCGCAGGCCGACTCGACTAGTGAGCTATTACGCTTTCTTTAAAGGGTGGCTGCTTCTAAGCCAACCTCCTAGCTGTCTAAGCCTTCCCACATCGTTTCCCACTTAACTGGTATTAGGGACCTTAGCTGGCGGTCTGGGTTGTTGCCCTCTCGACAACGGACGTTAGCACCCGCTGTCTGTCTGCCGTGATTGTACTCCTGGGTATTCGGAGTTTGCATGGGGTTGGTAAGTCGGGATGACCCCCTAGCCCAAACAGTGCTCTACCCCCCAGGGTAAGACACGACGCTCTACCTAAATAGATTTCGAGGAGAACCAGCTATCTCCGGGCTTGATTAGCCTTTCACTCCGATCCACAGCTCATCCCCTCATTTTTCAACATAAGTGGGTTCGAGCCTCCAGTCAGTGTTACCTAACCTTCACTCTGGCCATGGATAGATCGCCCGGTTTCGGGTCTATTGCCTGCAACTGAACGCCCTATTAAGACTCGGTTTCCCTACGCCTCCCCTAAACGGTTAAGCTTGCTACAGACAATAAGTCGCTGACCCATTATACAAAAGGTACGCAGTCACACCACAAGGATGCTCCCACTGCTTGTACGCATACGGTTTCAGGATCTATTTCACTCCCCTCTCCGGGGTTCTTTTCGCCTTTCCCTCACGGTACTGGTTCACTATCGGTCAGTCAGTAGTATTTAGCCTTGGAGGATGGTCCCCCCATCTTCAGTCAAGATAACACGTGTCCCGACCTACTTGTCGCAAGCTCAGTACCACAACAGTGTTTTCGCGTACGGGGCTATCACCCTCTATCGCCGGACTTTCCAGACCGTTCCACTAACACTACTGCTATCACTTGCAGGCTGATCCCCGTTCGCTCGCCGCTACTGAGGGAATCTCAATTGATTTCTCTTCCTAAGGGTACTTAGATGTTTCAGTTCCCCTCGTTCGCCCCTTACACCTATGTATTCAGTGCAAGGTACCTGGCTTACACCAGGTGGGTTTCCCCATTCGGACATCACCGGATCAAAGGTTGGTTGCCACCTCCCCGATGCTTTTCGCAGGCTCCTACGTCCTTCGTCGCCTCTGACTGCCAAGGCATCCACCGTATGCGCTTAGTCACTTGACCATATAACCGAAGTTATCTGGGCAAGAAGACAGTTCCCTGACCCCCTTAACACAGGCCAGGTACTTGCTAAGATACAAACCGATCAAAGTCTGTATCCGCCGGATGTTGTGACGCTTAAGTCACAGTTTTACAACTCGTTTGGCCGCGCTCAACTACCACGCGACCAGAACTTTCTTATCTAAGGATCACTCACGTCACCATCACCCCAAGGGGCTCCGCTGCCGTGCTGTAATCCATAGACTCAGCTTGATTTATCTTGTTAAAGAACTTTCCGGTTGCCAGAACCAGACTAAAACACGCCGCAACGCGCTTTAATCTGACCTTGCTGATGCGAGATAAATACACTGCAAAGCGCAGTGAGTATGGTGGCGCTTTTCCATGAGAATGGTGGAGCTATGCGGGATCGAACCGCAGACCTCTTCCGTGCAAGGGAAGCGCTCTCCCAGCTGAGCTATAGCCCCGTGTTAGCCGCTCGTTACCGCGACTTCCTACAGCGGCTACCCGCTCCGGGCAGCCTCTCAGATCAGTTCATCACGCCCATAAAAAACACCGCGTAAACGCAGTGTCTCGGACATGATGCCAATCTGGTGGGTCTGGGTGGATTTGAACCACCGACCTCACCCTTATCAGGGGTGCGCTCTAACCAACTGAGCTACAGACCCATATCCGGGGTCTGTCGACCCTCGACAATACTGTCGCATCAACCGTGTAGATGAAGACAAATGTGTGAGCACTTATCAGAACAGGTCACTATCGTTTAAGGAGGTGATCCAGCCCCAGGTTCCCCTAGGGCTACCTTGTTACGACTTCACCCCAGTCATGAATCACTCCGTGGTGATCGCCCTCCCGAAGGTTAGGCTAACCACTTCTGGAGCAACCCACTCCCATGGTGTGACGGGCGGTGTGTACAAGGCCCGGGAACGTATTCACCGTGACATTCTGATTCACGATTACTAGCGATTCCGACTTCACGGAGTCGAGTTGCAGACTCCGATCCGGACTACGAAACGTTTTGTGGGATTGGCTCACCCTCGCGGGGTTGCTGCCCTCTGTGCGTTCCATTGTAGCACGTGTGTAGCCCAGGTCGTAAGGGCCATGATGACTTGACGTCGTCCCCACCTTCCTCCGGTTTGTCACCGGCAGTCTCCTTAGAGTTCCCACCATAATGTGCTGGCAACTAAGGACAAGGGTTGCGCTCGTTACGGGACTTAACCCAACATCTCACGACACGAGCTGACGACAGCCATGCAGCACCTGTCACTGCGTTCCCGAAGGCACTAATCTATCTCTAGAAAATTCGCAGGATGTCAAGACCTGGTAAGGTTCTTCGCGTTGCATCGAATTAAACCACATGCTCCACCGCTTGTGCGGGCCCCCGTCAATTCATTTGAGTTTTAACCTTGCGGCCGTACTCCCCAGGCGGTCTACTTAGTGCGTTAGCTGCGCCACCAAGGACTCAAGTTCCCCAACGGCTAGTAGACATCGTTTACGGCGTGGACTACCAGGGTATCTAATCCTGTTTGCTCCCCACGCTTTCGCACCTCAGCGTCAGTATCGAGCCAGGAGGCCGCCTTCGCCACCGGTATTCCTCCACATATCTACGCATTTCACCGCTACACGTGGAATTCTACCTCCCTCTCTCGTACTCTAGTCGATCAGTATCAACTGCAGTTCCCAGGTTGAGCCCAGGGCTTTCACAGCTGACTTAACAAACCGCCTACGCGCGCTTTACGCCCAGTAATTCCGATTAACGCTCGCACCCTCCGTATTACCGCGGCTGCTGGCACGGAGTTAGCCGGTGCTTCTTCTAAAGGTAATGTCACAGCTACTGCTTATTAGGCAGCAACCTTTCTTCCCAATTGAAAGTGCTTTACAACCCTAAGGCCTTCTTCACACACGCGGCATGGCTGCGTCAGGCTTTCGCCCATTGCGCAATATTCCCCACTGCTGCCTCCCGTAGGAGTCTGGGCCGTGTCTCAGTCCCAGTGTGGCTGATCATCCTCTCAGACCAGCTATGGATCGTCGCCTTGGTGGGCCTTTACCCCACCAACTAGCTAATCCAACGCAGGCTCATCCAATAGCGCGAGGTCCGAAGAGCCCCCGCTTTCCCCCTTAGGGCGTATGCGGTATTAGCTTGGGTTTCCCCAAGTTGTCCCCCACTACTAGGTAGATTCCTACGCGTTACTCACCCGTCCGCCGCTGTACTCGATCCGAAGATCTTTCTCGCTCGACTTGCATGTGTTAGGCCTGCCGCCAGCGTTCAATCTGAGCCATGATCAAACTCTTCAGTTTAATCTTTTACCTCTGCCGCTAAGCAAGCAACAAGAGGGGTTATTTACGTGACGCTTCCGATACCGCTGGAAACTCCCCACTTCAATAACCAAATCAAGGGCTCAGATACAATTCGAAAATCAAAAATTACAATGAATCAATGAGTCACTTGTTGTATCTGAATAGTCGTGACGACTATCCCAACAAGTGCCCACACATCTGTCTTCATCTAATTGTTAAATAACTCCAGAGCCGCCAGGGCCTGGTTGTCCGCCAGAGCTGTTACCCTCAGTGCGGACGCGTATTATACCGATCACAGCGTGGTTGGCAATCAATATTTCATTTTTGTCGCCAACGACTTACCCTTCGATCATTATTCGTACTACCCGGTAAACCCTTGAAAATTATGGGTTTTACCTGAGCCAGAGGCGCCTCTTGAGGCGCTCCCGTGATCGGAGGGAGGCGAACTATACGCAGGGAAAAATCTTACGGCAAGCACTTTCGCAATTATTTATCCTGCTCCAAGCAGGCGCCCGACGGGGAGGCCGGGCTACACGCTATGCAAGCTCAAACAAGTGGTAGGTTTTCTTGCCCAGCTTGAACAGGTAGAAACGGCCATGCAACGCTTGCGAAGGCTCCAGAACCTGGTCCACGGCGCTGTTTTGGTCCCAGCCCAGTGCACGACCGTTGACGGTTACCGCATTACGGCCAAGGGCATCCTTTACCTGCTTCCCCGATCCCGCCATACCCGCCTCGGTCAGCAGTTGGGTCAGGGTCTCGGGTAGTGCCTGCCTGGATATGGCGCTCGAAGGCAGTCCATCCTGGCGCAACTGCAGGAGGTCATCGCCTGCAAGCTCATCCAGGCTGCCGCTGAACAGGGACTCGGTTATACGGCGTGCTGCGGCAAGCCCCGGCTCGCCGTGGACCAGTCGAGTCACCTCGGCAGCCAACACCGACTGGGCCTCTGGCCTGCCCTGACGCTCACTGTCGGCGCGTTCAAGCGCATCAATTTCCGCGACCTCGAGGAAGGTGAAGTACTTCAGAAAACGGTAAACGTCTGCATCGGCGGTGCCAAGCCAGAATTGATAGAAGGCGTAAGGAGAGGTGCGCGCGGGGTCCAGCCAGATTGTACCGCCCTCCGTCTTGCCAAACTTCGTGCCATCGGACTTGGTAATTAGCGGCAGGGTCAGCCCGAAGACCTGGACGCTATTTAGCCGCCGAGTCAGATCGATACCACCGGTGATGTTGCCCCACTGGTCAGAGCCGCCTATCTGCAGCCCACACCCGTACCGGCGGTTGAGCTCGGCGAAATCATAGGATTGCAGAATCATATAGGCGAATTCTGTAAAGCTGATACCGCTGCCATCGCGCTCGATACGCTGCTTAACAGACTCTTTCTGAATCATCGCATTGACAGAAAAGTGCTTGCCAACATCACGCAGAAAATCGAGCACACTGAGGTCAGCCGTCCAATCAAGGTTGTTAACGACCTCCGCAGAACAGTCACCACAATCGAAATCGATAAATGTCGCTATCTGCCGGCGAATTTTCTCCACCCAATCCGCGACTACCTCGGGGGTGTTGAGCTGACGCTCGGCCGCCTTGAAACTCGGGTCACCGACCAGGCCTGTCGCGCCGCCCATCAATGCCAGCGGTCGATGGCCGGCCAGCTGAAAACGGCGCAATGCCAGTAAAGGCACCAGAGAGCCAATGTGAAGACTGTCCGCCGTGGGATCGAAACCGCAGTATAGCGTGCGCACGCCTCCCTCCAACCACTCGGGCAACTGCTCCTCACCCGCGATCTGAAAGACCAGTCCGCGATCGCGCAGATCCGCTAAAAGTGTCTCGTTCATTGGCTTACTCTCGATTGCAGCCACACCGGCCGGCGGGGCGCAAACCTTACATTTCTACATTTAGAATGCAAGCCTCCCTGTTGATTTCATTCAACATTTAATATACTCACCACAACGTAAAAATCAGAGAATCCATTCAAGGCCATGCCAGGAACCAGCAAACTGCGGGGGGCAACCATTTTTGACACGAAGCCGCCGGCTTTTGCCAGTCGGCCTGCGCTGCTTGTGATTGCGCTTGCCTGCGCAATTGCCCTGGCAACTTTCTGGCCAATCCTGCAGGGCAAAAAGGTTCCCGGCGGCGAGCGGCCGGAAGCGCTCGCAGTCACAGAAGTGCAGTCCCGTGTGGAGCCGACATCCCTCTCACAAAGCCTCATTGAAGCGACAACAGCGGCACAAACCGAAGCCTTGTCGGCAACCAAAACGCCAACCTGGGACGAACGCAAGGTCCAGCGCGGCGACTCCCTCACCGGCATTTTCAAGCGCGCGGGCTTCACCGAGCGCCACGCCTACTCGCTACTGAGCACAGCGCCGGAGGCGAAGGCCTTGAGCCGGATCCATCCGGGTGAAGTCATTGCATTCCTGGTCGACGAATCCGGTGAACTGGCCGCCGTACGACACATCAAGTCTCGTCTGGAAACCACTGAATACCGCTCAAACGACACAGGGTTCAGTACCGAAAAAATACTCTTTGAGCCCGAGATCCGCGAAACCTGGGTTTCAGCCAGAATCAGCTCTTCGCTGTTTTTGGCTGGCCAGCGGGCCGGCCTGTCGCAAAACGTCATCATGAAGATGGCCGGTATTTTCGGTGGTGTCATCGACTTTGTGCTGGACCCGCGCGCCGGGGATTCGATTCACGTGATTTATCAGGAACTCTACCTGGATGGCGAGAAGTACCAGGACGGCGATATTGTCGCGGCCTCGTACACCAACCGGAATGGGACGTTCAACGCATTCCGATACCGGGACAGCAACGGCGATATCGGTTACTACAATGAGCAGGGTGTCAGCATGCGAAAGGCCTTTTTGATGGCCCCCGTGGACTTCACGCGTATCAGCTCAAATTTCAATCCGCGCCGTCTGCATCCTATCTACAAAACCACCAGACCGCACCGCGGCACCGACTACGCCGCACCACGCGGCACTCCGGTTTTCGCCGCGGGCAATGGCAAGGTCATCAAGACCGGCTACAGCAAGAGCAATGGGAATTACGTGTTTATACGCCACGGCCAGGACATCGTTACCCGGTATCTTCATCTGCACAAACGGCTGGTCAAAACCGGCCAGCGCGTCACCCAGAGCCAGATTATCGGGCGCGTCGGGGCCACCGGCGCCGCAACAGGCCCTCACCTGCACTACGAATTCCTGGTCAATGGCGTACACCGGAATCCGCGCACGATTCACAAGAAACTGCCCAAGGCCAGATCACTTGCCAGCGCCGAGTTACCCGCTTTCAAGGCCACGATAAAAAGAGCGTCGACACAACTCGCTGCCTTGCGCACTGACAATAATCTGGCGCTCAATCAAGTCAGCGATCAGGCCGGCACCAGCCCGTGATGCACGCACCATCGGTGCTACGATGAGTCGGCTCTTCCTGGGGCTGATGTCGGGCACCAGCGTCGACGCAATCGATGCTGCGCTGCTGCAATGTGATGGCGATGGCATGTCGTTAGTTGCCACCCACCAACACCCTATACCCCGGGCAATACGCGATGCAATTGTCGCGCTGAGCCAGCCGGGCGACAACGAGATTGAGCGGCTCGGCCCCCTTGACCGGGCGCTGGGTGAACTATTTGCTGCCGCGGTTAGCGATCTCCTCACCACTGCAGATTACCCCCCGGAGAACGTTACCGCCATCGGCAGCCATGGCCAAACGGTTCGCCACCGACCTCCGTCTGCACCCCCGGAAATTGGCGCACCATTCACCCTGCAGATTGGTGACCCGAACAGCATCGCCGAACTAACCGGCATTACGACGGTGGCGGATTTTCGGCGCAGAGACATCACCTGTGGTGGTGAAGGGGCCCCTCTGGCTCCGGCATTCCATGCGGCGGCATTCGGTGCTGCCGGCGTAACTCGGGCGATAGTGAACATCGGGGGCATCGCAAATCTCTCACTGCTGTCCCAAAGCGAACTGCGGGCCGGTTTCGATACCGGGCCAGGCAATACCCTGCTGGATCATTGGATCGCTCGACACCGGGGCTTGACCCACGACGCCGGGGGCCAATGGGCGGCTGAGGGTGAGACCAGTGCTCCTCTGCTGGAACTAATGCTACAACATCCTTACCTCGCTCTACGCGGCCCACGCAGCACTGGCAAAGAGGCTTTCAATCTTGGCTGGCTGGATGAGGTTCTGTCCGGTTTGCCCGCGCTTGCACCCGCGCGGGTGCAGGCGACACTCGCGGAATTCACCGCACGGACCATCGCCGATGCCGTTACTCAGACGGGGCCCAGGGCCACGGAGGTTTTCGTCTGCGGTGGCGGCTGCCATAACAGCGACCTGATGAACAGATTACAGCGCCTGCTACCAGGCATTGAGGTAGGGTCTACTGCACTGCTGGGCGTAGATCCTGACTGGGTGGAGGCAGCGGCATTTGCCTGGCTGGCCAGTCGCACGCTGGACGGCTTATGCGGCAATTCTCCAGCGGTTACGGGCGCTGCCGGGGAACGTGTATTGGGGGCGATTTACCCGGCCCCATAAACTCCCCTGGGTGACTGGTCGACCACACACCCTGCCCCTGGCAAGCTAAAACGCAATATAGTTCTGCTCCTGAACCAGCATACGGGCCTCCTCGGCAGCATAAGGCACCGTACTGACGAACGGTTGCAGCTGCCGCTCGTCAATGCTGTGTCCACCCATCCAGGTTTGACAGGCTTTTATATTCACCACACCCAGCGCCGACAAACGGGCCGCCAGATCAACAACCTCCTGATTGTCTCGATAGTTATCCCGAAGCAGAACCGTCACCTCCGGACCGTGCATCAGCAATGTGACGCTGGCGTGGGAGTTATACGACATGGCGTCGTCAAGCAGCAATTCCTCCGCTCTTGAGAGTACTTCCAGGAGTTCTGCTGCGGTATGCAACTCAAGATTCGCCAGATACCGGGCATCGCCGGGTACAGCCTCTTCGGCCGCTGCTCCACCGGCAACCAGCAGCCAGAGAATCAGGACAGACGAAACCAGCGCGTCACATCGAGAAGGAAGAACCACAACCACAGGTCGCAGTGGCGTTGGGATTGTTGACCACGAAACGTGACCCCTCTAGACCCTCGCTGTAATCCACTTCTGATCCAGCGAGGTAGGGGTAACTCATGGGGTCTATCAGCACCGTCACACCGTCTCTTTCAATCGTCGTATCATCCTCAGCCGACAGCTCATCGAAGGTAAAACCATACTGGAAGCCGGAGCACCCGCCCCCGGTAATAAAGACACGCAGCTTCAATTCGTCGTTTTCTTCCTCTGCGACCAATTGCCGTACTTTGGCAACTGCTCGCTCGGACAGATTTACAGCGGTGGGATTGAAAGACTGGGCAACAGACATAGTCATACTCTGAGTCGCATAGCGGCATTTGGTTCCAACACGACACTCGATTATCGTGAACCCGACCGGATCAGTCAACTTTTGCCGATCCTCGATAACTACTCTACCCACCGCTCTACCCACCGCTCTACCCACCGCTGCAGTCCACACTACAGCTGCAGCCCACAGCACCCGCTACAGACCGGCCGCCCTGCAAGTGTCCACTCTGATGCCTACTTTCCCAGCGCGCACCTGACGCACGGCGAACCTGTGCACCGGGGTCTCCGACGACATCAGATGCCGATATGAGTGAAGCGGTTGCCAACCTGCCAGGGATAGTTTTCGCTGACTTTCATTTTTTTGGGCTTGCTGGCGGTAGCCACCACCTGCACACCCAGGGGCGCAAACCCCTCGGGTAGCAGCAGCACACCTTCGATCGCCTGAAAATACCGAAACCGCAGAGCCACCGCGGGGTTCTCCAGGCTGTCGCTAAGCTCGGCAAGTGAATAGCTGACCTGCTGACTCTCCAGCGACCCGTATATCTCGGCACGAAGACTGCCGACCAGGGTGCGGTGCTTGCGGGCTTCCTGCTTAACCACAATGCGAAAAGCGTATTGCCGCTCCTCTTTCGTCGCAACCAGTTCAAGACGCCGAAGACTCAGCCCCTGCTCCACCGCTGCAGGCGCCATCAGACTCTTGTAAAACCGCAAGCCCTCGGCCAGGTCCGACATCCGGTCTTTCTGATCAGCAATATCGCGCCGTAACAGCTCCAGTGCGGCCCTATCTACCTCACTGCGGGTGAGCGCTATTTCCAGCTCCTGCTCAAGAGTCTCGACGCGCTCGGTAGAGAGCGCCACGGCACCCACGTCAGCAACTTCGGTAGTCGCCGGGGGCAATCTGCCCCCTCCGGCAATAAAGCCAGCGGCAAATACAGCCAGCAACAGTGCGCCAGCGGCGAGCAAACCAGCCACCCGGGGCCATCTTGATGACGGGTTCATGTTGCTCACTTCAACTCAGGGCAGCAGTCCGATCTGCTTTAGCCCCGTATCCTCTGGCAGCTCCAGCATGATGTTCATATTCTGGATGGCCTGTCCGGACGCTCCCTTGACCAGGTTGTCGATAGCCGACATCACCACGACCGTCTCCCGCTCCTGAGGCACGCATACCGCCAGCTGACATCGATTCGCCCCCTTTACCGTGCGAGTCTGGGGAAAACTGCCGGCGGGCAATACGTCGACAAAAGCCTCGCTGCGATACCAGTCCTCATACAACGCCTGCACATCGGCAACAGGCGCCTTGAGGGTCGCGAACAGTGTCGCGTGAATACCGCGAATCATTGGCAACAGGTGCGGTACAAAGGTCAGTTGCACAGCGTCACCGGCAACGACCGCCAGACCCTGCTCAATCTCCGGCAAGTGGCGGTGCCCGGACACCGCATAGGCTTTGAAGCTATCTGCGGTCTCAGTCAGGAGGTTGTCTATCTTCGCCTGTCGACCCGCCCCGCTGACGCCAGATGCAGCGCTGGCCACCAGCCTGAGCGGATCGACCAAACCGTTGGCCAGCAGAGGAATAAAACCGAGCTGCACTGAGGTGGGGTAACAACCGGGGCAAGCGACCAGTCTGGCCCCCGCAATAGCCTGCCGATTCAACTCGGGAAGTCCATACACCGCTTCGTCCAGCAGTGCCGGGCTGGCATGTGCCTCCCCGTACCAACGCGACCACAGGCTGTGATCGCGGATACGATAGTCTGCAGACAGGTCGATAACCCGAGTGCCATTGGCCAGCAGCTCTGGCACTTTATTCATGGCCACGTTGTGGGGTGTGGCAAAAAACACGATATCGCAGGCACTCAGCTCGGCAGTGTCGGGATCACTGAAGCTCAGCTCGCAGTGACCGCGCATATTGGGGTAGAGTTCGTCCACCCGACGGCCCCGCTCGCTGCGTGAGGTTATCACCACAACTTCCGCGTGATCATGCGAGGCCAGCAGGCGCAGCAACTCTACACCCGTGTAGCCCGTGCCACCGACAATTCCCAGCTTGAACATTGTTGCCCCGTTCTCCAGCACTGTGTTGCGAATAGCGCCAGTATAAAGGCAATACCCGGGGCGATAACTGTTAATATTGATGTTTTGCTACCGGGCCTGTTCGCACTTGCGCAAGCTACTAGAGACTTATCGGCGCCAGCTGACCAACTACGAGTCGGTACTGGCCTACTCGCTGTTGGGGGTGTTGGGAGGCCTGGCATCCGGGCTGGTAGTGCTCGGCTTCGAACTGGGTATCGCGCAGTGTGCACTGGTGTTCGGTGTAGGAGGTGGCGGAGACGACTTCGAGTCACTACCCCGCTGGGCTCTGTTCGTCTTGCCCGTGAGCGGAGCCGCCCTGCTGGGTGTCGCCTATGCGATGCTCAAGCCCGAGACCCGAGAGACCGGCATCGTCCACGTATTGAGCCGCATGGACTCACACTACAGCGTGCTGCCGCTGCGCAATGCGCTGCTACAATTTTTCGCGGGGATCTTCGCCCTCGCCACCGGCCAGTCCGGCGGCCGGGAAGGCCCGGGCGTGCATCTGGGGGCGGCGGCAAACAGCTTGTTGGGCCAGCGCCTCGGCCTGCCTAACACCAGCCTGCGCCTGCTGATCGGGTGTGGCACCGCCGGCGGCATTGCCGCAGCTTTCCACACACCGTTGGCAGGGGTAATCTTCGCCATGGAGGTGATCATCACAGAGTATACAGTGGTGGGCTTTATTCCGGTGATGCTGGCAGCTGTTTCGGCCTCGGCGATCAGCCGGACGCTGTCCGGCAGCGAGACGCTCTTTACCATGCCGCCTACCGCTCTTCACTCCCTGCTGGAGCTTCCTTATATCGTGCTGCTGGGGTTCTGCTGCGGACTCGCGGTCACGGGTTTTATCCGCATTTCGACACTGGCGACCCGATTTTCCAAGTACCCTGTTGCAGTGCGCTTTGTCACCGCTGGGGTGGTCACCGGAGTCATGGCGCTGTGGGTGCCCCAGGTCCTCGGTATCGGCTACGATTCGCTGAACCTGATCCTCGATGGCGAAATGGCGCTGAAACTGGTGCTGGCGCTGGGTGCCTGCAAGCTACTGACCACGGCAATCAGCAGTGGCGCAGGGTTGCCGATCGGGATCATTGGACCCAACCTGTTGATCGGCGCCTGCATCGGCAGCGCCCTGTCAACGCTGGGTCGGTGGTGGCTTCCAGAACTTGCCTCTGACCATGCACTCTACGTGGTGATTGGCATGGGGGCCGCCATGGGTGCGGTTCTCAACGCGCCGTTGGCCGCTATTCTTGCGGTGATAGAATTGACGGGCAGCATCGTTCTCGGCATGCCGGCTATGCTGGCAATCGTTGCCGCCACACTGACCAATACCGGTATTTTCCGACAGCCCTCAGCCCACCAGCGTGCACTGCAACTACTCGAGCGCAGGGTGCCGGACGACCCGTTGAGCAAAATGTTGCATCGCACCGACGTCACGTCGATCATGGATCAGCGCGCGGTCAAGGTTCCCTCTATGCTGGCGCCGGACGATCTCGAACCGCTACTGGAATTTACACCTGCCTGGTGTATCGTGGCGCGCGACGGCGAAGACCTCTACCTGGTGA
This sequence comes from uncultured Gammaproteobacteria bacterium, assembly GCA_963840725.1. GTDB lineage: Bacteria > Pseudomonadota > Gammaproteobacteria > Pseudomonadales > Halieaceae > CAVWDU01. Next base: position 542,565 of record CAWIZY010000016.1, read on the forward strand.
GCGGTAACGAGTTACTGACCTGGCTGCAAGACCGCGACACCAGCGCCGGAGACACCGATTTGACGGAAGCCGACATTCGGCGCTGGGCCCTGGCTGCTGTCCCGGTGCAGGCCACTCTGCGGCAAGCGTTGGATATCATGCGCACGGCCACGGCTGAAGCGGTATCCGTCTACGAGCGCAGCCCGACGACGGGCAACCGGATATTAAACGGGGTCATCACCCGCGAGAGTATCGAGAAGTACTCCTTGGCCAAATTGTAGATCACACAGGAGAAAGTACGCATGCTATGGCTCAAAGCCCTGCACATCATATTTGTCGTCTGCTGGTTCGCAGGCCTGTTCTATCTGCCGCGTATCTTCGTCAACTACGCCGCCAGTGAGCACCCTGATACCCGAGCGCAGCTGGCCGTGATGACAAGAAAACTCTACCGCTTCGTAACCCCGCTGATGGTTCTGGCGCTGCTGTTCGGTGCCGCCATCATTGCCCTGCAGCCGGACTACTATCTGCAGGCGCGCTGGATGTGGGTCAAATTGCTGGCCGTAGCGTTTCTGGTGGTCTACCACGTGCAATGTGGCCGCTATGTAAGACGGATCAATGAGCACCAGGACGACCACAGCCATGTCTTCTACCGGTTTTTCAACGAAATTCCTGTCTTGTTCTTGTTCCTAATCGTGTTTCTGGTGGTGCTCAAACCTTTTTGACGGCGGCCCCCGGAGCCCGGATAATCGCCCCACAGCCGCCCCACGACAGCCATTCATAAACTTGCCGTTTGTAAAACAGGAAACCCCGACACCATGAGCAGTTCCGCACAGTTATTCGAGCGCGCCCAGATGCACATTCCCGGCGGCGTCAACTCCCCTGTCCGTGCTTTCAAGGCCGTAGGTGGAACACCGGTCTTCATCGAACGCAGCGACGGCGCCTATGTGTTTGATACCGAGGGCAAGCGCTACACCGACTACGTACTTTCCTGGGGCCCCATGATCATGGGTCACAACCACCCTCATGTCAGGGAAGCAGTCATCCGGCAGAGTGAGAAAGGACTGAGCTTCGGCGCTCCCACTGAACTGGAGATCGAACTGGCGGAGCGCGTCTGCGAGATCATGCCCGGAATGGATCTGGTGCGTATGGTGAGTTCCGGAACCGAGGCCACTATGAGTGCTATCCGTCTCGCACGCGGGTACACCGGGCGAGACACCATTGTGAAATTCGAGGGCTGTTACCACGGTCACTCGGACTCTTTGTTGGTGAAAGCGGGGTCCGGGGCGCTGACGCTTGGGGTACCCAGCTCGCCGGGAGTCCCGACCGCATTGGCCGACCACACCATGACCCTGGACTACAACGACAGTGAGGGCTTGCGCGCCGCATTCGCCGAGCACGGCGACAGTATTGCCTGCGCTATCGTTGAACCCGTGGTCGGCAACATGAACTGCATACCCCCGGAGCCCGGATTCCTTGAGACCTTGCGCGAGGTCTGCACCGCCGCCGGCGCAGTTCTCATACTCGACGAAGTAATGACGGGTTTTCGTTTCGGCCTGCAGGGTGCCCAGGGGTTCTATGGGATAGAGGCCGACCTGACTACCCTGGGCAAAGTCATCGGTGGCGGCATGCCGGTGGGTGCATTCGGGGGTAAACGAGAGATCATGGAGCAGATTGCGCCTCTGGGACCCGTCTACCAGGCTGGAACTCTGTCGGGTAATCCGGTGGCCATGGCAGCGGGGCTGGCCACCCTGGACATTATCTCTACCGACGGTTTCTACCCGCCGCTGTTTGCGCACACCAAAGCGCTCTGCCAAGGCATGCAGAAGGCCGCCGATCAGGCCGGGGTGCCTTTCACCACCAATCATGCCGGCAGTATGTTCGGCGGTTTCTTTACCGGCGCCGCCAAGGTCACCAACTACCGCGAGGTAATGGCTTGTGACACCGAGGCCTTCAACCACTTCTTCCATCTGATGCTGGATCAGGGCGTCTATCTTGCCCCGGCGTCCTACGAAGCTGGATTCATGTCCGCCGCCCACAGTGATGACGACATCGACGCTACGGTGGCTGCGGCCACACACGCTTTCGCGCAACTTTAAGAGAGACACTAGCCATGGTATTCAGCTTACAGCGAGGTGCGTTTCCCCAGACCCGCATGCGCCGCCTGCGGGCCAGCAGTTTCTCCCGCAGCCTGGTCAGAGAGAACAAGCTTACACCCGCAGACTTCATCTATCCGGTCTTCATACTGGAGGGTAAGGGTCAGCGTGAGCCTATCGCTTCCATGCCCGGCATCGACCGGGTCAGCGTCGACCTGTTACTCGAACAGGCGCGGGAAATATACCAACTGGGCATACCCGCAATCGCCCTGTTCCCCGTGGTGGCTAGTGACCGCAAGAGCCTGCTCGCCGAGGAGGCCTTCAACCCCGACGGTCTGGTGCAGCGCGCCGTAAGCACACTCAAGGACGCGCTGCCGGACCTGGGTGTCATTACCGACGTGGCACTGGACCCCTACACCACACATGGACAGGACGGAATCATCGACAACAGCGGCTATGTGCTTAACGATGCGACCTCTGAAACCCTGGTTAAACAAGCCCTCTCGCACGCGGCTGCAGGGGCGGATGTGGTGGCGCCCTCGGATATGATGGACGGCCGTATCGGGGCAATACGCAAACAGCTTGAAGACTCCGGTTATATTAATACCCTGATTCTCGCCTATGCCGCCAAATATGCTTCGTCCTATTACGGTCCCTTCAGGGATGCCGTTGGCTCCGCCGGAAACATCAAGGGCGGCAACAAATTCAGTTATCAGATGGACCCGGCGAACTCCGACGAGGCGCTGCACGAGTGCGCTCTGGACCTCGCCGAAGGCGCTGACATGATCATGGTCAAGCCGGGGATGCCGTATCTGGATATCGCGCGGCGTGTCAAGGAGCAACTGCTGGCACCGACCTTTGCCTACCAGGTCAGTGGTGAATACGCGATGCACGAGGCCGCGTTCGAGCGCGGCTGGCTGCAGCGCGAGCCAGTTATGCTGGAGTCACTGCTCGCCTTCAAACGCGCTGGCTGCGACGGGATTCTGACGTATTTCGCAGTGCCGGCGGCAAAACTTCTGCAGTGAAAGTGGGCCTATGCGCTGCCTGTCCATTCTGATCTGTTGCTACCTTGGCCTGTTCAGCTGCACGACACTGGCCGAGTGCGAGTGTATCTGGCAGGGCTCATTCAGCGAAGTGCAGGCCGATACCGACCTGGTGGTTAGTGGTGTCGTCGTTCGCGGCAAGGGCAACTCTATCGACCTCGCGGTCTCTGAACAGTTACGCGGCAAAACTGACCTGGAGGAGATACGCATCTGGTTGCGCACTGGCGACTACTGCCGTCCCGAACCCGAGCTCTTTCCCCCACACAGCGAATGGGTAATGGCGTTGGAACGGATCACCGAAACCGTGCCGGGGGGATTTGACCCCAATACGCCCAATGTCAGCTACGGTCGGGTCGGCGATTATAGCCTCTCAAGCTGCGGCGGTTATTGGCTGCGACTGAGCGACAACTGGGTGACCGGCAACCTGATCGACGCCCCGCGTTGGGTAAGAGAGCCTGAGATGACCCCGGTGCTACTGGACCTACTGACTGACTATGTCGGCGGGCGAGTTGATGCGGCGGCCCTGTTGGCCGCCAGCCGCGAAGACCCCGCAGTGAGAGAGCTGATGCTGGATACGCGGGCGTTTCTCAGAGAATCAAAATAGCCGACTGCCGCAGTCAACGGCGCCGCCAGATCTTGCGCGCAGAGTTGCGTCCACCCTCTACGAGGTCCATCAACTCGTCGAGCATCATCAGCGACAAGCCCCAGATGCGACGATTGCCATAAAAGTAGCAGGGCATAGTCACACTAAGGCCTCGGTACTCCCAGACCATCTCTTCGCGATTAGCGGTATCGAGCAGAAACTCCAGCGGTATCCATACGACCTCGGCCACCTCGTAATTGGGCTTGAATGTGACCTCCCGTTCGAGCCGAAACACGAACGGGCTGACCGCCATGCCAAATGGGCCCCGGTGCGGGCGCGTATTGAGATCCGTCAATCGACCGATACAGGGGTCAGATTCGCACAGAGTCAGACCGACTTCTTCTTCAGTCTCGCGGACAGCCACCGCAAACCCATGGGCGTCAGTCTTGTCCATGCGACCGCCGGGAAACGCCATTTGACCAGACCAGGGGTCACCCGCCCGCTCGGCGCGTTTGATCATCAGGATATGCAACTCACCAGAGCGCACCTGCAAAATGAGCGCGACGGCAGAGCGCCGCATCATTCTGCGCAAAAGCTTTCTGGGCGGACTGTGTTCCGCCAGGCGTGACTCTATAAGTTGCAACAGGGGTACTGACACAATGACTCTCGACAGCGGAATCAGTCCGGATTAAGCCAGTCATCGCAGTTACTGACAAGTCATCTCATCGCCAACTGGCGATGCAAAGCCAGCAACAGGTTCCGGATCGTAGCTATAATGCGCCCAGTCCACCACATTGAAAGGCTCGCCAGCGCATGTCCAGTGACTTCCTGCTCGACCTCAGCCACGTCAACCTGGTTTATCGGGCAATGCCCGCTCTGCACGAGCTCAGCTGGACAGTGAAAAGGGGCGAGCAATGGGCCTGCCTGGGACCGAACGGCGCCGGTAAGACTTCCCTGGCCCGGATAATCAGCCGCCAGGCGAGTCACTACTCTGGCAGCGTCACCCGGGCACCAGTGCTTGACGAATGCGGTGTGGCCTACGTTTGTTTTGAGCAGGCCAGAGCTCTGTGCGATCGCGACCGACGAATGGATGACTCCGAGTTTCGCGCAGATGCCCATGACACCGGCACCACGGTGGAGACACTGATCCTGGGTGGACGAAAGCCGGATGCCCGCTTCAGCGGACTGACGCACCGCTTGGGTATCGACTCCATACTGCCTCGCGGCATCCGATTTATTTCCACTGGTGAGATGCGCAAAGCGCTGCTTGCGAGCGCCCTACTCAGCGAACCCGGATTACTGATACTTGATAGTCCCCTCGACGGACTGGACAAAGGCAGTCAGCTTGAGATGCAACAGATCCTCGATGAGCTGCTGCAATCGTCTCTCAGCGTTATTTTGCTCTGCCGCCAGGCGGAGGACATTCCAACGGGTGTCAGTCACCTGTTACTGATGGACGCGGGCCGCATCATCGCCTCGGGACCGCGGGAGACGGTGCTGTGTGCGCCGGAAACCGTGCCATTGCTCAATCCGCCACTACCTGAACTGACTGCCCTGCCGCCGCCGGCACCCAGGCCCTACGAACTCCCCGATTCCGGCCCACTGCTGGCGTTGCATTCAGTCAACGTCAGCTACGGTGAACAACCGGTACTGAGTGATCTGAACTGGATATTTGAGCGTGGTCAGCACTGCAGCATTTCGGGACCCAACGGCTGCGGTAAAAGTACCCTGTTGAGTCTTATAACCGGTGATAACCATAAGGCCTACGGACAGGATATACACCTGTTCGGCTTGCGCCGTGGCAGCGGTGAGAGCATTTGGGATATCAAACAAAAATACGGACAGCTGGACAACCAGCTGCATCTCAATTTTGCCAGGGGTATGCGAGCGATTGAAGTTGTCATCTCTGGATTCTTCGACACCATCGGCCTCTACGACGACTGGGGTGACCTGCAACGACAGACTGCCCGGCAGTGGCTGACGGCACTGGGCCTCAGCGATCTGGCGGAGAACAGTTTTGACCGACTGTCGTTTGGCATGCAGCGCATGGTCTTGCTGGCCAGAGCCATGGTCAAATCCCCGATTATTCTGCTTCTGGACGAGCCCACCCTGGGACTTGACGGCCACCACAGGCGCGTCCTGCTCCGGGCTGTCGACCATATCGCGAGCAATTCAGATACTCAGGTTATCTTTGTGAGCCACTCGGCCGGGGATACGCCACGGTGCATCAACCAACGGCTGCAGTTTGTCGCCACGGGCGATCGCTATAAGCTGATTCCCGAGCTCGCGACGGACTCCGACCCCTTCGCTGCAGCGACGCCTCCTTCCCGCCAATAAAATTCGTACCGCCCATTGGTCTGCCACCGGCTGAGTGCCGTATCTTTTCCCGATAGCTTCAAGCCACAGCGACCATCCAGGAGAGACAAGTGCCAGAAGGCCCCGAAATCAGGCGAGCAGCGGATGAAATCGCTGCGGTGCTGGAGGGACAGCCGGTGGTAAAAGTCAGCTTCAGTCAACCCAGGTTGCGACACCAGGGGCCCCGATTCACGGGTCAGGTCGTCACCCGGATCGAGACCCGCGGGAAGGCCATGCTGACCCACTTCAATCACGGACTCACGATTTACTCTCACAATCAGCTCTACGGCGTCTGGAAAATCGCCGACAGCGGCGCAAGACCCGATACCACTCGCTCTCTGCGCCTTGCTATCCATACCCAGCGAGGGAGCGCTTTGCTCTATAGCGCGTCTGACATAGGCGTATGGAAAACCGATGACCTGGATCGGCATCCGTTCCTGTCCCGGCTGGGGCCGGACATTCTGGACCCCGGGCTGACCTGGCGCACGATTGCTGACAGAATCATGGAACCGGCCTTCGCCCGACGTAAACTGGGAGACACGCTGTTGGACCAGGGATTCGTCGCCGGTCTCGGCAACTATCTGCGCTCGGAGATTCTGTTTGCCGCACAGCTGCCACCCCATTGTCAGCCACAGGAACTCGGCCGGGGGGCCATCGGCAGATTGGCGCGTGAAACACTGCGCCTGGCAAAGCGCAGTTATGCAACCGCCGGGATCACCAACCCCCCGAGGCGTGAACGGGCGCTGCGGCTTCAGGGCCAGTCTTACGAGCAACGACGGTTTGCTGTATTCGGCCGCGAAGGCCAGCCCTGCTATACCTGCGCAGAGCCAATCAAAAGAAACGACTGCAACGCCCGGCCCTTTTACCTCTGCGTCGGCTGTCAAAATCAGACTCTGTGAGCACTGTCGATGTCAGTGCCACTGCAGCCTCTCGCAAAGTCAGAGCGGGCATCTGCCCGGGCTGCAGGCGTTGCGTCCGGCTGACCTTTCACCACCTCATTCCCCGCAAGATGCATCGCCGAAAACGCTTCAAGAACGCTTACAGCAAGCAACAGCTGTCCCGAGGGCTATACGTGTGCCGGCTCTGTCACAACGGCATTCACCAACGCTTTGATGAGATGGAGCTGGCCTTGCGCTACAGCGATCCACAACAACTATTGGCCGCGCCCGCACTGCAACAACACTTTCGCTGGGTGAGCCGCCAGAAAGAAGACTGGGATTCCTGAGCCGACCCCTGTGCCATCACAGTGCCATCACAATGACTGCGGTCGCTATAATTGCGACCCGAAGGGTGATATAAAACAGGAAAGGAACCAGGCGATCACTATATGCGGAGTGACTTGCAATTGTTGCAGCGCGGCACCGACAATTCAGCTCGCTACCAGACCTCTATTGCAGGTTGGAGTCTTGCGGTTGCTGCCACGCTATCGGATTTCGGATTCGATGCGAGCGCAATCTTTCACGAAGCTGGCATCGACCTCGAGGGAATCCACACAGCCTCTGACCGCTTGCCTGTGAGTGCCGTGCAACGGGTATGGCAATTTGCCAACGCAAACGCCGGTGATTGCTTTGGAGTTGGCGTATCAAGACACCTGACGCCAGGCTCACTGCACGCTCTGGGATTCGCCTTGTGGTGCAGCGCCAGCATGAAGGATTTCTTTGAACGTTATATCCGTTACCGCTGCGTACTGAGCCATATGCATTTTTGCGAGCTTATCGACGAGGGAGACAGCTATCGGCTCAGCCTCGTAGATGAACGCAAGCTAAAAACAGAGATCACCAACGACGCGGCAAGTGGTTTTTTCCTGCGCATGGCCAGACAAATGGGTGCCGGAGATTTCGCGCCAAGATCGCTGCTGCTGACGCGCACGCTGGGAGCTGAGCGCACCGAGTTCGAGTCTTTTTTCCGGACCAATGTCCAGGAAAACAGCGATGCTTACGCCATGATATTCAGTCGCCACGACCTGGAAGCAAAGCTGCCTTTTGCGAACCCTGCCCTGGCGCGGCAACAGGACGACATCGTGGAGCGCTATATCGCCGACAACGGGCTTATCAGTGAATACATGCTGCGTGTTCGAACAGCAATTCAGGAGCTGCTGATCGAAGGCACGGTCAACCTGGAGCACACAGCGGAACGCCTCCACGTGTCGGCGCGGACCCTGCAGCGACGGTTGACCGACGAGGCAAGTTCCTACAATCAGCTGTTAGACGAGGTACGACATCAGCTGGCCCTGGACTACTGCAGGGCACCCCGGGCTACCGCTACCGAGATCGCATTTCGGCTAGGTTTCACGGATAGCGGCAGTTTTGGTCGCTGCTTTCGGCGCTGGACGGGTGAGTCTTTTACCACCTACCGACAACAGGCATCGGCGGGCGCCAAGTCGAGCAATTAATTTGCCTGACAGGCCAGGTTTACTCCGTAAAAGCCGGCAAGAGTTCAGTGCGCGGTGCCCACTGAGGCCCATACAGTTTCTGGAACACGCCGGGGCGCACCACCGAGCCCTTGGCTATGCCCCCTTTCCACAGGTCATACTCGGGCGCACTGTAGCGGGAGAAAAACCCATCCAGTACACTGGCAAATTCAGCCATGAGATGCTGGTACCGGGCATCCTGCGCCAGGTTCCGGTGTTGCCCGGGGTCGGCCTGCATATCGAAAAGCACCTCGGAACCTGTGCCGTCCAGGCGACGCCAGTAGGCATAGCGGGCCGTGCGCAGGCCCCGCGACTCCTCCTGCTCAAAGAATACCGTGGCATTACGCCCGGCTGCGACACCTCGCAACACGCTGGCAAAGCTGACGCCGGGACTGTGCTCAAACTGAATATCTATCCCCAGGTATTCAAGAATCGTGGCTGGCAGATCATATTGCGCCACCAGATTTTCGCTGACAGCACCAGCCTTTACAGTGCCCGGATGGCGAAATATCAGCGGTATATTCAGTGCCGCTTCATAAAGATTTGAAGGCGAGGTGACCACCGTGTGTTGCCACAGCCCATGCTGGCCATAAAAGTTGCCTTGATCGGAGCTGAAGATCACCAGTGTTGACTCGGCCAGGCCACTCGCCTCAAGCGCCGCAAGTACTTTGCCGACCGCGTCATCGACCATGGTGTTCTGGGATGCAACATTGGCCATGGTTGCCGGGTCGTTATGCATAGCTATGGCTTCCAGGTGTTTGCTAATCAGAAACGGCGGCGTATCCGCTTCGGTCAGTTGATGGGCAACGTTGGCGTTGAAGGCGACCCGGGGGAAACTGCTGAAGTCTCCATCGACGTAGGTCTCATAGTGTCGATTGCGCGCCGGACCCGCATTTGACGGTGGGTTGAGATAGGGGCCGTTCAAATTGAGTTGCAAATAGAAGGGCCGCGAGGCATCGAGCCCGGAAAGATATTCAACCGCCTTATCGGCAAAGAAGTCCACAGTGTGGGTCCCTTTAACCGGATAGGTTTCGCCGTTCTCAATAACGGTATTGTCCCAGAAATCTATCGTGTGGCCATAGGTAAAGGTCACCCAGTGCTGAAATCCCAGTTGCGCCTTCCAGGGCTGGCCCAGGTGCCATTTGCCGATCATGGCGGTTTGGTAGCCACGATTGGCAAGAGTCAGGGGTAGGGTGCGGAACTCGGCAATGGCTGACCAGTCCCGCGGCCAGTCCGATAGCTTTTCATCGTCCAGCCAATTATGCACGCCATGTTGCGAGGGCATCAGCCCCGTCATTAACGTCGCCCGGGTGGGCGAACACATTCCGTTCGCAGCCATTGCACCGGTAAACAACATTCCCTGGGTTGCCAGCTTGTCTATGTTGGGGGTGCGTACGTCACTGTTGCCATAAGCACCGAGGATAGAGGCCGGCTGATTGTCTGTGAGAATAAACAGGACGTTGGGCCGGTCCAGGGCGCCATAGGCCGGTTGCAGCAGCAGGGAAAAAACGATCAAAAGGAGCGTGCGCATTGCCATTGTTCCGAGATGCCCTAGAACTCGTACCGCGCCTGGATACCTAATGATCGTGGTCCGTCGATGGATGCAAAATGTGCTCCACGGAAAAACGGCACGTCATTCACCCAGGTCGTGGTTCTCTCGTCGGTAAGGTTCTTGCCCACTACCGCGACGCTCCAACCGGTGTAGGAGCCGAGCTGCAGTCTGGCATTAACTTTATAATACGCGTCCTGACGTGAAATGGGGTCCAGATCCAGGGCTGTATAGAATTGATCGCTGTAGTCGATGCCAATGATTCCAGCGAGGCGAAGATCACCACCCAGGTCCGTCTTGTACTCCAAATTCAGAGTGCCCGCCCACTCCGGGGAAAACTGCAGTTCCTTACCCGAGAGATCCTGAGTGCAGGTGCCGGGGGGCAGACCTGTATCTGCCGCGTGAGCGTTCTGCTGTTGTGCGGTGCAAACCGCTGCTGGAAAACTGTCGTATTCCGCGTCCAGTAATCCCAAAGCTCCGGAGAGCATCCAGTGTTCAGTGATCTGCCAGCGGGCATCTATCTCGATACCTTGTGTCACTGCCTCCGCCGCATTGTCGGTCACGAAACGGGTGCCGTTCCAGGCGGCCACCTGCAAATCGGAGAATTCGGAGCGGAAAACAGCGGCGTTGAGTTCCACACTGCCGCCGGCAAATCGGGTTTTTATACCCATCTCCCAGGCTTCAACCGTTTCCTCGTCAAAGGTCTCGCCACTTTCAAAATCGAATCCACCCGATTTAAAACCCTCTGAGTAGCTCAAGTAGACCATGCCAACATCCCAGGCATCATACTGGACATTAAACGAAGGCGTTGTATCGGAATCATCCCGCGAATCGTCGAGGGTATAAGACGGAAATGGAAGAGCCCCCGAGGTCTGCTGGCTGTAGTCGAGGTCTTTCTGGTCATCGGTATAGCGCAGCCCGGCCGTCAGATGCAGCCGGTCCGTCAGGTGCCAGGTCAACTGCCCGAAAGCCGCCAGGCTATCGGTGTCCTGCACCAGGTCGAAGGTCTGTCGGCCAACAAAGGGCGGCAGTGGGAATCCATCGGCAATCGCCTGGGTAGTATCGAAGTCAAAGTACTGCAGATGGTCTATTTCCTCAGTCTGGTAAAACAGGCCGAGCACATAGTCAAACCGCTCACCCGTGGCCTCCAATCTCAGTTCCTGCGAGAACTGACTATGCTCTTCGTCATAGCGTTTGGCTGCAGTATCCAGATTAGCCACCCAACTCGCGGGTATATTGTTTTCATATTCATAGCCGGTATAGGCTGTGATGGAAACCAGCGTGGCGAAGTCGAAGTCGTAGCGTATTGTTGCGGTCACATTACCCGCATCCGTATCATCGAAGTCGCGACCGAACACCGGATTATTGGTTGATCTTTTAAAGTTCAGGCGCTGCTCGTAGTCCGGGTCGACGGACTCATACAAGGCACGGAACGGACCACCCTCGCGCATCTGCAACTGCCGTCCGTCCACGTCGTAGCTGGACCATTCTGCTTTCAGGTCCAGTTGCAGTCTGTCGCTGGCATCGAAACTCAGGGACAGCCGCAGTAACTGCTCTTCAATTTCCGGGTCTTCGTCGCCGGTCGCCAGGTTATCAATAAACCCGTTGGACTGGTTATATTTAAAAACCCCCCGGGCTGCAATGCGATCAGTCAAGGGCCCCGAAAGCACGCCTGTAGCGCCATAAGAATCATCGCCCTCAAAGTATTGCGCCTCCAGGGAACCTTCGAACTCCTGGGTTGGCTTGCGCGTGGTGATATTGAGCGCACCTGCAATCGTATTTTTCCCGAACAGAACGCCCTGAGGCCCTTTGAGCACCTCAACTCTCTCTACATCAAGAAACGGGGAACGTGAGGAGCGGCCGCGGCCGAAATACACACCGTCCACAAAGGTGCCCACTGACTGTTCAAATCCCTGGTTCGCGCCAGAGCCGATACCGCGAATCGTAACGCTGTCTTGCGTGGCATTTTCAGCGATGGTCACGTTGGGAATCGAAGCAGACATTTCCTCCAACCCGGTAATGGAGAAGTCGTCCAATCGCTCCCCGGTAGTGACGGAAACCGAAATCGGTACATCCTGCAGACTTTGCTCACGTTTCTGTGCAGTTACCACCACCTCCTCCAACTGCGGGCCCTGAGCCAGACCCTGGAGAGAACTGCAGGCGACTATCAAAGTCACGGCGGCCGGCAGGGATTTCCTGCGCAGTATTCCCGTCGAAGGTTGCTGTCGATGGTCTGTCATAGCTGGCTCCCTGGCTCGATGATCCCAAACCACTCGCAGGCGTCTCTTGAGGGTCTGCGAGCTCTACGGCTGAATCACCACACTAGCAATATCAGCGGATCGCCACTCGACCGGGCGCGCCAAAAAGCGCGCAAATGACGACAGGACTGATGGGATCGGCGTCTGCAGATGAAACGAAACCAGTACTGGCAGGAATTTACTATCAGTAGGCTGAGCTACCGCCCTGCCATGCCATTCGGCAAGCGGGCGACAGGCGATAAAGCCCGAGGACGAGGCTAGCGGGCGGGAGACGAGGGCTCGGGTTTGCCAGCAAGATTCTTCTCTACGGGAATACCATCCTGCTTATAGATCACGCCGCCTTTCATGACCAGGTCGACGCTTTCGAGGCGATTAATAGAATCTAGAACATCACCCTTTACGGCAATGATATCGGCCTTTTTGCCAGTCGATACGGTACCCAGTTCGTCTCCAACGCCCATCATGACGGCGGGCCAATACACGGCTGCCCGAATCACATCCATGGCCGGCAAGCCCATCACTCGCACTAACACGTCAAGTTCATTCCAGGTTGACTGGCAGTGGAAGGACAACGGGATACCACTATCTGTACCCACCAGAAACACCACCCCGGCCTCCCGCAATTGAGCCAGCTTGCGCTGCAAGGTCGGCTTGCGCAATGCGGTCAGCTCCATGTAACCCAACTGACCGGGGTTGGCGATGGATGCGCGAATATCGGCAATCGTGTCCGCTTTGAGTCCGCGCTCAAAACAATCCGTATCGAGCTTTTCCGGGTTGGCTACTGTGCGGTCATAGTTCCAGAGGCCCTCCACGGTCGGCGTCCAGAACAACGGCCCGCCAGCAACCCGACCGGTCCCGGTGCGCTCTCTGATCGAAGCGATAATATCCGGGGGATACTCGGGCGCAGTCGTCAGGCCAGTGTGCTCGAAATTATCCACCCCAACGGCGAGGCCTACACGGATTTCCTCCGGCCGGTGAGAGTGCGCGACGACTTTCAACCCCCGTTTGTGGGCCTCATCCACTATGGCCGCGGCGACCCCTTCGGGCAGCTTGTCCTGATCAACCAGCTTGACGATATCCATACCGGCTTCATCCAGCCGACCTACCATGCTGCGGGCGTCCGCCTCGCTGCGTACGGCCCAGCGATAGGCACTTTGCCACTCGGCGACTTCGGCCTGCAGAAACGGCCCTGACATAAACAAACGAGGCCCCGGGATCTCACCGCGTTCTACGCGCTGCTTGACTGAACGACTCGCAGCCAGCGGTGCGCCCAGATCCCTGGCCGAGGTCACGCCAGCCAACAACAGTTGCACCGCCGAGGCAGGCATTATTTCGTTCGCCAAGCGATCAGCGTAGGTTTTCTGCCAATGTGGATAATCAGCGTGGCCGTTGAGCATCAGGTGGGCATGACTTTCCCACAGGCCCGGCAGCACATCCATTCCCTCAGTGGAGACCACCCGAAAGTCAGGGGGTACAGACATGGAAGCCAGCGTACCCACGCCAGTGATGGTGTCGCCCTCAATCAAAATAACACTGTCGCGCAGCGGCGCATGACCAAAACCATCGATCAAGCGGCCGCCAACCAGTGCGGTTTTTACGCCGCCGGCTTCGGCCCCGGGCGCCGCCCCCGGTTGCGTTGCTGCGTGTGAGACCGCGGTACCAAACAGCATGCACCAGAAACAGGCCCCCACCAGGGCAGAGCGGCGCAGCCACAAGGGCCGGTTCAGGCGAGAATCATGCGCCACCGATACCCTCATGGCTTGCGAAATTTCAGGGTAAAGCGGTCAGTATTACCGGTGACAGAAGCGCGACCGACCTCATAGCGAAGTTCATCATCCGGACGGTAATGCAAGTCCGAAAAGTCGACCAGCTCGAAACCGGCGGCCTGAACCTCCTTTATCACCAGGACCGGATCGACCCGACGCCCGTTCTCGTTGTCCAGGGCTTGCATATGCCGCCGGGTGTGATCAACCACGCCGTAGATGCCACCGGATTTCAGCGCCTTGAACGCTGAAGCATTAACGGATGCACGGCTATCGGCGTCAAAATTATGGTAATTCCTGAAGGTCAGCACCATGTCAGCGTCGGTGATACCCAGGTCCGTATTGCTCGCATAGTAAAAGCGGGCGCCATCCTCTTTGCCAAGCTTGGCTTTATCACCCAGGATCGCTATTTTTTCGAAACCGGGTTTGGTCACCAACTGTTCTTTTACTCGCGTTGTGCCATAAGCCACCGAAAGTTCGCCCTTTTCCGCCAGCACAGGTGCCAGCAGTTTGGTATACCAGCCGCCGCCCGGGAAGAGCTCCACAACCTTCATGGAATCGGTGAGGCCTAAAAAAGCCAGGGTCTCCATCGGCTTGCGATTGGCGTCCCGCTTTTTTTCTGCGTCGGAACGGAGATCGGCTTTCATCGCCGCCTCCAGCTTGGTTTGCACGGGGTCGACTTCTGCCGCCGAGGCGCTGAGCGCCAAAACCAGACTGGTGGAAGCTAGAAGCGTGGTCGCTAGTGTTTTCATGATTTATCCTCTGTTGGAACGTTTGGGCGGTTGTAAATGACTGTATATACAGGCTCAGCGCGTACCCTGACCGTCATCAATTTTGATGCAGGTCCCGGTGACACATTCGGATGAGGGCGAGACCAGATAGAGCAGTGTCGAGTCCATCTGGGCGGGGTCGCAAATCCGTTGGCGGGGAAACATCGGGCTGAAATCCCCCATTCGCTCCAGCATCCCATCCATCATCTCTGACGAGAATGCCCCGGGCGCTATCGCATTAACATTGATATTGAATCGCGCCCATTCACAGGCGAGCGCTTCGGTCATACGCACCAGTGCAAGCTTGGTGGTCGCGTACAGGGCCGCCGCTGAATCATGCCCGATGGTATAGGCCGCGATCGAAGCGATATTGACGATACGTCCAGCGCATTTCTCATCGATCAAACGCCGTGCGATCTCATTGCACAAAACCCAGGGCGCCTCAAGATTGGTATCCATCACCCGATCAAACAACGCATCGTCCACCTTGACCGCTCGCTGAGCATCCGGGATGCCTGCATTATTAACCAGAATGGTAATCACACCCAGAGCGCTCTCGGCTCGTTTCACGCCTTGTCGAATCTGTGCCCGGTCAGTCATATCCATGGGAATTGGCTCACAGACGCCACCTGCTGCACGAATTTCCTCCGCCAACAACTGTAATCGATCAGCGCGCCGGCCCGTTATCGCCACCCGGGCGCCACAGGCCGCCAGCACCAGAGCAAATCTTCGACCAAGGCCGGAGGTGGCTCCAGTAACCAATGCTGCATCACCCGAGAGGTCCAGAGAAAAGTTCGGGGTGGAAAAATCATTCATTCGGACAAGCCCTGCTTTGGTCTAAATCAAACGTCAGTATTTCACGATCAACTGCCGCGTTAAAGCGGTGACAGCCACTGGCTTTTGCTGCGCGGCTCATCATCGCACGAATTGACGCAGAGCGTCGCACTGGGCAGCCCCGTTACAGTACAGTAAACCACGTTCGGCAGTCGCAACCGCACGTCGGTCATCACCGCTGGCGCGGTAAGTACGAGCGAGATTGAGATAGATAAGACCGTCCTGGGGGTCTATTCGCTGCGCCCGCTCAAGCAGCGCCAGCGCCGTGTCGTAATCGCCCTGCGACATGGCCCGGTCAGCCTGGGTGAGCAATTGCCGGTGAGCCGTCACCGCGGGCTGCTCAGGTTGCGGCGTCGGTTCAGGCCGTGTTACGGCCGCTGGAGGGGGCTGGGGACTGCTGGCCGGTGGGCGCTCCTGAACTGGCTGCGTGGAGCAGGCACTCAGGAACAGCAGCAGACATATACCTGTGGTTCTGGCAACCGGGAAGATCATACCGTTCCTCATCGACCGCGGTTAAACAGCGACTGAAACCAGTCAACCACGTTGTTGTCGCGCGCCGCACAATCGGTGCGCTTTGTGGGCGCAGTGTCCACCACAAACGGCAGCAATCGTGCATCGGGGCAGCCCTCACCGGTGAGGAGGCCATTGCTGTCATTCACCCAGTCCACCTGCACGCGGTCCGGCATTCTGTAGCCCAAGGAACGCTGGCTCGCCCGCGCCATAAAATGGGCCCAGACTTTAAGCGCACCACTGCTGCCAGTCAGCCCGGTAGCGGCGTTGTCATCCCGACCGATCCAGGTGACCGCCATCAGGTCACCACTGAATCCCGCAAACCACGAGTCGCGGCCGTCGTTGGTCGTGCCCGTTTTGCCGGCAACATCGAACTGCCGATCGAGATAGCGGTAGACACCGACGCCCGTGCCCTCTCTAACCACTTCGCGCAAACCGTAGTGAAGCAGGTGGGTGGCCTGCAGACTCACGGTGCGATCATACTCCAGCGCGTAGCGCTGCAATGACTTCCCGCGGGGATCAATGATATCGCGGATACTCCGCAGAGGCGTTCGAAATCCACCGGCTGCGATCGTTTGGTACATGACTGCCATATCCAGAGGCGAATACTCGCCGGCACCGAGCGTGAGTGCGGGAACACGCGGCACACCGTTTTCGACTCCCAATCGATTCAAGGTATCCACTACTGCATCAATCCCCAACTCCATGCCGAGGCGCGCAGTCGCAAGATTATAGGAGCGCGCCAGTGCCCGATGGAGCAAAACTGTGCCATGAGATTTACGATCGAAATTCCGCGGCTGCCACTGCTGAGCGCCCGGACCGGCAATGGTAACCGGAGAATCCTCAAGAGCTGTGGCCAAGGTGTAGCGCTCAGGCTGCTCCAGGGCAGCCAGATAAACAGCTGGCTTCAACAGCGAACCCGCCGGCCGCCGCGCATCCAGTGCCCGGTTGAATCCAGCAAAGCGCATCCGTCTACCTCCTACAAGCGCAGCTACCTCACCGGTATCAAGGCGGGTAACCACTGCCGCAGATTCCAGTTCATCGCCACGATCGAGCTGCTCCATAATTGCCGTAGTGCTCTGCTCCAGCTGCCGCTGCAGCAGCGGGTCAAAACTGGTAAAGATCCTCAGACCCTCGCGAGCAAGCTGTTCCGCCTGGTATTCCTTGGGCAGCTGCCTGCGCACGAGATCAAGAAAAGCGGGGAACGAGTTCAACACCGGCTGTCGATCCCCCAGCCCAAGCGGCATCGCCGCGGCCACCGCTTCATGCTCTGCCGAGATCACGCCCTCGTCCCGCATGAGGGACAAGACCAGATTGCGGCGCTGCATCGCGCGCTCCGGGTTGCGCTCCGGATTATAAAGAGAGGGGCCCTTTATCATGCCCACCAGCAGGGCCTGTTGGTGCAGGCCGAGCTGATCCAGAGGCCGATCAAAATAATGACGAGCAGCCAGCGCAAACCCGTGAATAGAGCGGGGGCCCTCCTGGCCCAGGTAGACTTCATTCAGGTAACTTTCGAGGATCTGGTCTTTGCTGTAGTGGGTCTCAAGCAACACGGCCATGACCACTTCGGTCAGCTTACGTATCAAGGTCCGCTCTGGCGTGAGGTAATAGTTTTTGACCAGCTGTTGAGTGATGGTGCTGCCACCGGCAACAACCTGACCGGAGCGGAGGTTACTCAGAGCAGCGCGTGCAATACCGGTAAATGAAAACCCCCAGTGATCATAAAAGCCACGGTCCTCAACCGTCAGCAGACCCTGAACCATCGTCGAAGGCACATCATCGAGTCGCACCAACACCCGATCCTCGCCGTGCGCCGGGTAAATGCCACCAATCTCTAGTGGCTCGAGCCGAACGAGATCGAGATTAGCCCCACCAGCAGCAAGGCTCTGCACGCGATTACTGGCAATGGTCAGCCGGAACTGGCGCGCAGGTTCACGCTCGTCCGGAAAGACAAACCCCTGGGAATGGAGGTCAAATTTTGCGCCATTGCGGGAAAACTCGCCGGGGTTGCGCGCCGACCTGACTGCGCGGTAGCCCAACAGCGACAACTCATAGGCCAGATCGTCCGCGGACAGCGCTTTGCCCGCAAAGAGTTCCAGCGGCCTGGCATAGACCTTGGCGGGCAATTCCCACATCTTGTCGCTGAAAGTGGCCGTAATGCGCGCGTCGAGATATATCAGCGTCATCACTGCAATAAGCAGGCCAGCAATCGCGAGTTTAAGCAGGAAATGACGAGTACGCATCATGGGCCGGCAGTTTACAACAGCAGCGCTTTCAATTGTGCGGGGGATCGGCATAATACCCGGCGGACACAGAAAAATACTGAGGAATACATGAAAAAGTACAAGGCTTACGGGCTTGGCGCGGCACTGGTTGATACCGAGATTAAGGTCCAGGACGCAGAGCTAGCGGCGATGAACGTAGAGAAGGGCGTAATGACACTGGTTGATCAACCGCGCCAGGCAGAGCTGCTAAAACATCTTGAGGGCCATCTGGTCAAGGCCAACCACGCCAGTGGCGGCAGCGCCGGTAACTCCATGATAGCCGCCGCCCAATTTGGCGGACGTACTTTTATGAGCTGTAAGGTCGCTGCCGATAGCGATGGTGACATCTATCTCGAAGATCTGGAGACTGCAGGCGTAGACCACTGTCTGAACGGCACTCGCGCTGACGGTATTACCGGAAAGTGTCTGGTTCTGGTGTCCCCGGATGCAGAACGGAGTATGAATACCTATCTCGGTATCAGCGAAACATTCTCGGTTGAAGAGCTTGATGAACAGGCTATCGCAGACTCCGAATATGTCTATATCGAGGGCTACCTGGTGACGTCACCAAGCGGACGAGCGGCCGCCATAAGGGCCAGGGAGCTTGCCGAGGCTGCGGGTGTGAAAACCTCTCTCAGCTTTTCAGACCCGGGAATGGTCGAATTCTTCCGCGATGGGATGGAAGAAATAGTCGGACCAGGCGTCGACCTGTTATTTTGCAATGAGGGTGAGGCAAAAGGCTGGGCCCAAACGGATGACCTGCAGGTCGCTATTGAACGCCTGAAGCAGACAGCGAAGGCTTTCGTGATCACTCTGGGCGCTGACGGCGCGATCACCTGGGACGGAACCGCGCTGGAAGAGATTCCGCCCCATCGGGTACAGGCGGTTGACACCAACGGTGCCGGTGACATGTTTGCGGGGGCCTTTCTCTACGCGATAACTAACGGAGAGAATTTTGCCACCGCCGGTCGCTTTGCCAGCCTGGCCGCAGGGAAAATTGTCGCCAACTACGGTCCACGTTTGCCAGCAGCGGACTACCCCGCTCTACGCGCGGAGTTTTTTGGCAACGTCTGATATCCGTTGAGTTCCTGCGCCGCAACTCTGCGGCAACCGCGGCGGCAGACGTCCACTGAATATCTGCCCCGCACCCCCAACCCGTCACCGCTTGCTGCGGTTGGAACCCCACGCCCTTCGCAAGCGGTGACGGACCGGGGCCGCTACCCGCGGTGAGGCGAAAGCCATTTCTTGGAAT
This sequence comes from uncultured Gammaproteobacteria bacterium, assembly GCA_963840725.1. Classification (GTDB taxonomy): domain Bacteria; phylum Pseudomonadota; class Gammaproteobacteria; order Pseudomonadales; family Halieaceae; genus CAVWDU01. The sequence continues at coordinate 562,228 of CAWIZY010000016.1, forward strand.
CGCTCTCGATGAAAGCAGAGATCCGGGCGCTGGCCGTTTGAGGGCGTGGGGTTCCAACCGATGGCGGCCAGCGACCGGGGCTATGCGGCAACGGCAGCGGCTGGTACCCGGCGAGCTTCTGCGCCGCAACTCTGCGGCAACCACGGCGGCAGACATCCACTGAATATCTGCCCCGCACCCCCAACCCGTCACCGCTTGCTGCGGTTGGAACCCCACGCCCTTCGCAAGCGGTGACGGCCCGGGGCCGCTACCCGCGGGGAAGGCGAAAGCCATTTCTTGGAATCGCTCTCGATGAAAGCAGAGATCCGGGCGCTGGCCGTTTGAGGGCGTGGGGTTCCAACCGATGGCGGCCAGCGACCGGGGCTATGCGGCAACGGCAGCGGCTGGTTCCCGGCGAGCTTCTGCGCCGCAACTCTGCGGCAACCGCGGCGGCAGACGTCAACTGAATATCTGCCCCGCACCCCCAACCCGTCACCGCTTGCTGCGGTTGGAACCCCACGCCCTTCGCAAGCGGTGACGGACCGGGGCCGCTACCCGCGGTGAGGCGAAAGCCATTTCTTGGAATCGCTCTCGATGAAAGCAGAGATCCGGGCGCTGGCCGTTTGAGGGCGTGGGGTTCCAACCGATGGCGGCCAGCGACCGGGGCTCTGCGGCAACGGCAGCGGCTGGTTCCCGGCGAGCTTCTGCGCCGCAACTCTGCGGCAACCACGGCGGCAGACATCCACTGAATATCTGCCCCGCACCCCCAATCCTGTCCCCGGGATTGCGTAAAAAACCCGATTCAGAACATATCCATTTGCTTCCCGGTGATAGCCGCGAAGGAGGTACCGACAAACCCCAGAATACCGTCGGCCACCGGCTGCAACTGGCGATCGATATAGTGCTGATAATCGAGGGGGGCCAACTGACCAGCTGCGGGCTCGGCACCCGCGGTGGTAATCACATATTCTATCCAGCTACCACGCGAAGGAGTCGGCAGGTCGCGCTCCCGGCACAGCCGCGCGGCCTGAACGTGGGGTGGCACATTGCGTTGATACTCATCCAGGCGTCGACGCAAACGTTTCCGGTAGATGAGCTCATGATCCACAGCACCAGCGAACACGTCGGCTACAGACTCCTTGATAAAGTCCTCGTAAGGCAGCTGCATGAAGACTCGCCGGTATAACTCCTGTTGAAAGTCCCGCGCCAACCGTGTCCAGTCTGTTCGAACATTTTCCAGCCCCTTGAAGACCAGCTCGTCGCCGGCCCTGCCCTCGACCACACCCGCGTAGCGCTTTTTACTGCCTTTTTCCGAGCCTCGCACTGTCGGCATCAGGAAGCGTTTGAAATGCGTCTCGAACTGCAACTCGAGCGCACTATCAAGGCTGAACTCGCTGCGCAGCACCTCGCGCCACCAGGCGTTGAGATCACACTCAAGCTGCTCTCCGGCTGCGATCGCCTCGGCATCACTACCGGCCTCTTGAATCCAGACAAAAACGGAATCGGTGTCACCGTAAATAACCCGATGACCTGCAGATTCGATCCTGTCTCGAGTCCTCTGCAAAATCTGATGACCGCGACGCGTGATGGAGGTGGCCAGTCGAGCATCGAAGAAACGACAGCCGGGTGAGCCAAGCACGCCATAGAACGAATTCATGATAATTTTAATCGCCTGGCTCAGGGCGCCGTCTCCAGCTTCTCTCGCTGTATCCCGGCGGCGCCACAACTCGGTGATCAGCTCTGGCAGGATGGCACCCTCACGGGCAAAGCTTGCGTCGAGATAGCCCGGCACTATCGCGCTGCGATCCAGTGTTCCAGCGGTCCCCAAAGCCAGACCGAGTGGGTCGATACAAAAGGTGCGGATAATACTGGGGTACAGGCTCTTGAAGTCGAGCACCAGCACGTGGTCGTAAATACCGGGGGCCGAATCGAGAACAAAGCCACCGGGGCTTGCAGCCCGATTCTCACTGGCGTTAGGTGCGACGAAACCCGCCCGGTGCAAACGCGGTAAATACAGATTGTCGAACGAGGCCACCGAACCACCGAGCCGGTCCAGGGCCAGACCGGTCATCGCGCTGCGTGCAAGAGCGAACTCCAGCAAGGCGGTGTGCTCAAAGATCTCCGAGACCAGTTCGCAATCACGCAGGTTATAACTGGCCAGCCGCGTCTTGTCCTCGCGGAACAACTCGGTGATCTCGTGGCCGCGCTCATTGCCGTGCAACAGTTTGCCTGAGCCCAGCAGCTGGCGGGACACATTCTCCAGAGAGAAACTCTCGAAGCGATAAAATGCAGCCTTCAGTAGTTCAATACCGTCAAGGAGTACCCGGCCTGACAACTGCGCCGTGCGTCGCTCTCCCTCATCATCCAGCTCGCGCCAATAGACGCTGTTCCCCGCGCGGCCCAATTGAAGACGGCGCCCCAGGGACCGAGCCAGGCGCTGCAGGTACCAGGTATCGAAATTAACCACGTTCCACCCGATCAGGACATCGGGGTCGTAGACCTTGATCCACCGCAGAAACGCCTCGAGCACCGCCGCCTGGTCCGGGCAGGCCACAACGTAGTCCTGTGTTGCACCCTCACCCTGCATAAAGACGCGACGCAGCTGCTCCCCGCCACAACTGCCGTGCACCGCGATGGAATACAGATCCAGGCCCTGCATGGCGGTCTCGATATCGAAGGACACCACCTTCAGCTGCGGACGATACTCGATAGCGCGCAGCTCAGGGTTTTCCATTTGGATAAAACTTTCCCGTTGCACCAGATCGCCGCGCAGCAGAGCCCCGCCGGTGATGAAGCGCTCCATGAGGAAGCGATCCGCCGGGTTGACATCCGCCTCCAGTGGCCGCAAATCTCCGCTGCGGAGCTGGTCCGCGCCCCGCCGCGCCTGGCGATGGCTGTCGAAGTAAAACGCCACGGCGGCTTGCATTGCGAAATCCCGCAACCGGACTTTTTGAACACGCCAGCCCTTGACGCCCTGCAGCAGCGCCTCGGCCCTTGCCAGCTGACCACACGGCAGGAAAAAGACGCTTTTCTCGCCGGACACCATCAGCCGCAAGGGGCCGGAGTCGGTAGCAAACCAGAACTCAAGTTCAACCCCTGCCGACGTATCTCGCCAGTTACGGGTGAGCAGAAACCCCTTGAGAGATTGCTCGGTCACGGTCTTGTCTCACACAATGGTCTTTCCCGATCCGGCACTTCTGGCTTATCCTGTGACACCGCGCAACAGGCTGCGGAATGGATCAGGATAGCAAGTCATGAACAAACCCGTCAGAAAGAAAGACCCCTTGTATCAGCTGCTGCGCAGCGAGGACATCAAAGCCTTCAATGAACAACGCGACAAACTCGACAGCAGTGAGTTAAGCAGTGGCGACTACCGTGGCCGCGATCTCCGCAATATGAATGCGGCAGGCCTGGACTTCAGCAATGCCTACTTCCGCAACAGTGACCTCAGTGGTATCGACTTCCGGGAGACCAATCTGGAAGGCGCAAGCCTGCTGGACGCCAAGCTCTCCGGAACCTACTTCCCGGAGGCACTGAGTGCTGAAGAGATCAGACTCTCGCTGGACACGGGCACTCGGCTGCGCTACAAGGCCCGCTGAGCCCGGGGCTTTCCTGCCCGGGGCTTTCCTGCCCGGGGCTTTCCTGCCCGGGGCTTTCCTGCCCGGGGCTTTCCTGCCCGGGGCTTTCCTGCCCGGGGCTAACCCCTGGCGAGCAGTTCGCGCAAATCGATAATGGCGGCATTCGCTCGACTGATATAAGACGCCATAACCAGCGAGTGATTGGCCCAAAACCCGAAACCGGTGCCGTTCAGGATCAGCGGACTCCAGATCTGGTCCTGGGTACTCTCCAGCTCACGAATGATCTGCCTGAGGCTGACCTGGGCATTTTTTTTCCGCAATACATCCGCGAAATCAACCTCCGCGGCCCTCAGCAGATGAATCAGGGCCCAGGAGCCACCGCGCGCGGCGAAGAAAACATCGTCGATTTCTGTCCAGGGAGTCTGGATCATGCGCTCGTCGGGTGCGGCGGTAGACTGGGTCGCGCTGGCGTCACCGGCGAGATCGGTGTTCAGGCGCCGCTGGCCGACACTCGCACTGAGGCGTTGGGAGAGACTGCCGAGGCGAGATTCCACGGTGGCAAGCCAATAGCTGAGGTTGTCGGCGCGCGCATAAAATTGTGCATCGGGTTGACTTTCATCCGAGAGGCGGCGGAAGTAGTTATGCGTGTACTGCAGTCCTTTCCTGTATTCCGACTCTGATGCCGGCAAAATCCAGCTATCGGTGTTGAAGTTGTATCGCGGCTCGGCGTTGGCCAGGTCAGGGTCTTCTGTAGACTGGGATTGTGAGCGGCTGTAAGCCTCACGCATGGCGCGGGCCACATCCCGCACTTGAATCAGAGCCCCGTATTCCCACCAGGGCATATTGTCCAGCCACAGGCCCGGCGGAAAGCGATCGTTCTTGAGGAATCCCCCGGGCTTTGTCAGTAATGTCTCGACGATGGCCATTTGCGTCGCCGTAGTCACCGAGCCCGTTACTACTGTGGCCCCATCTTCGGCGGCGTACTCGGCGGCGCGCGCTTCAACATCGAACGGTGACGGGGTCATACTCCAGTAGATACCGAGCAAAACTGCTATCAGCAGATAAACCCCGAGCCCGATCAACAAGCCCCTGAACAGACTGTGCTGTGGCATAAAGTCTCTTAACGTATTGAAAAATCCTGCCATTTCAGCTCTGCCTCCAAGGTGTATTAAAGCTCAGTATTCTGCTCATTCCAGTCCGGTCTCCAGTGCCGGGTGTCGCTCAGTGATGCCGGTGGGGGTCATCGGACTGTGCTGCTGCGTCACGCAAGACAGGCGCCGAGGTACACAGTGGCGATTGCCCCGCCAATTCGAGGCAGAGGGACACACGCTCGCCGACCGCGGGCATCCGCTGCAGATCGAGCAACATAAGATGCAACCCGCCCGGGCTGAACTCGATGCTTTCGCCGGGCTCTACAGACAGCGTTGCCACCGGCTCCATGCGCATCATACCGTCAACTTCACGGCTGTTGTGCAATTCCGTCCGGGCGGCTACATCCGCTCGCGCACCGATCACAGTGATGACCTCTGCCCCGGCGTTGTTGAGCGACAGGTAGGCTGCTGTGCGGGTTTGTCCGGGGGGCAATGCCCGCACCCAGGCATTTTGAAGCTTCACACCCGCTTCAACCGGAGGCTCTGCTCCGGACCGGCCGGGCTCGGAACGACAGGGCTGGGTAGACAATACCAGCAATACACAGAGACCTGCACATGACACCCAGGGTTTAACCATCTATTATCTCCAGCTCCGTGAAACTCTCGGTACTCGCCGACGTCATAACACTATAGCACCTGCAAGTGCCGTCAGAAGCGTCTGTGAGGCGCAGCTTGGGCTGTGGCTGGTGGACTGCTACAATTCGCTCCCGGCCCTGGTGCGGCCGGTCCCAATCCGCGAAACCCGGTCTGTTACCTGGACGACCCATCACAGGAGTTATCATGCGCGTCTGCATCGTCACGCTGTTCATGCTGTTCAGTGCCCTTTGCTACGGCCAGTTCAACAGCGTGCCCAGCTCCGATCCTTTTGGCGGTGCCAATCAGCAACCAGCATTTCTGCCGGTGGACGAGGCCTACCAGCTGGCGGTTGATATTGAAGCGGAGCAAGCTCTGCGGGTTTACTGGCAGATAAAGGAGGGCTATTACCTCTACCAACACCGCTTCTCATTTACGCTGTCTGATGCCGGTGGCGCTATCCGGGTAAACACCAACCTGCCCCAGGCCATTGAACGGGAGGACGAGTACTTTGGCGAGGTGAAGGTCTATTACCACAGCACCGATCTCACTTTGCTACCGGGACGTCAGGTCCAGACCCCGGCAACGCTGACCGTAGACTATCAGGGTTGTGCGGATGCAGGCCTGTGTTACCCGCCCACAACGCGCCACTTTGAACTCGATTTTACCGCCGATACGGTGCGCCCGATTGCCGGTAAGGCGCCGTCTCCGGCTCCAGCGGACAGCCGGGAATCGGCGCCAGCCACCGGCCTGTTTGCCATGATACTGCTGGCGTTTGTGGGCGGTACGATCCTCAACCTGATGCCCTGCGTGTTCCCCATTTTATCCCTCAAGGTACTGGGCTTCGCCCGCAGCAGTGACTCGGATCGCCATCTTCAGGGGTGGGTCTATGCCCTGGGCGTCGTCACCAGCTTCCTGCTGGTCGCCAGCCTGCTGATCAGCCTGCAGCTGGCGGGACGCGCCGTGGGCTGGGGCTTTCAATTACAGTCACCGGGTTTCGTGATCGCCCTTGCCTACCTGTTTGTGGTCATGGGGTTCGCTCTGTCCGGCTGGATCAACCTGGGAGCAGGTCTGATGAACACCGGCGGTGGTCTGGCGGGGCGCGGTGGGCTCAGCGGTAGCTTCTTTACCGGCGTACTGGCGGTCGTCGTTGCCAGCCCCTGCACGGCTCCTTTCATGGGTTCCGCACTCGGTTATGCCGCCACCCAGCCACCCATAATAGCGTTGCTGGTTTTTGCGGCGCTGGGGTGCGGCATGGCAGCACCGCTGCTGTTGTTGAGCTACAGCCCCTGGCTGCGGCGATTGATGCCCAAGCCCGGTGCCTGGATGGAGACCCTGCAGCAGTTCCTGGCTTTCCCCCTGTTCGCCACCGCAATCTGGTTGTTCTGGGTGGCGGGCAAGCAAGCCGGCGTAGATACTATGGCCGCTGCGCTCGCGGGGGCTTTACTGCTGAGCCTGGGCCTCTGGCTGTGGCGTGACAGCTATTGGGCCAAAAGCCTGGCAGCGCTGTGCGTTATAACCGCGGTCGGTCTCGGCACCTGGCGGGGTGTGCCCGGCCCTGTATCGAACGGCGTTGACAGCAACGGTCGAGTCGCCTGGTCACAACTCGACCTTCAGACATTCCGTGAGGCCGGCCAGCCTGTGTTTGTTGATGTGACCGCAGATTGGTGTATTACCTGTATCGCCAACGAGCAGGCCGTCCTCTACACCGACGAGGTAACCGCCGCGTTCGCAGCGGCCGGCGTGGTTTACATGGTCGCAGACTGGACCAACTACAACCCCGATATAGCCGCACTGCTGCGCCAACATGGGCGCACGGGAATTCCGCTGTACCTGCTTTACCCGAGCGACCCGTCGCAGCCGCCGGTCACACTACCTCAACTGCTGACCAAAGCGACTGTCCTGAGGGCACTTGAGGCAATGCGCGACGGTGACATCCGGGTCGCGTCCGGCCACGACACCCGCCTGGTCCAATGAAACAGATGACAGCAGCTCATTAAGGGCAGGCAAAAGAAAATATCCTAACTCCTGCAAATCAGCGGCCAAATGCAGCCAAATTCCCAAAAAGTACCACGCTTCTGGACATGCTTCCGCCTTTGGGCCACAATTCCGTTTTCCTCGCCAGACCCAAGAGGCCAGTGTGATGGCTACAATTCTGGTATTGCACGGGCCGAACCTCAACCTGCTGGGTGAGCGCGAGCCCGACATTTACGGCCATACAACACTTGCCAACATCGACCAGCGACTGCAAGAGCTGGCCCGGGCCGAGGGGCATCATCTGCTCAGCATGCAGAGTAACGCCGAATACGAACTGATTGAACGCATCCAGGAGGCACGTCACGAGGGCGTAAACTTTATTCTCCTCAATCCAGCAGCCTTCACCCACACCAGTGTGGCCATCCGGGATGCACTGAGCGGGGTGGATATCCCGTTTATAGAGATTCACCTGTCCAATACCCATGCCCGGGAACCTTTTCGTCAGCACTCCTATTTCTCTGATATCGCCAGGGGAGTCATCTGTGGGCTCGGTGCACAGGGTTACGAGTTGGGACTCAGGGCTGCATTTCACGCCATCGAAAAGCAACAAACATAACGAAGGACATCACTATGGATATTCGCAAGGTCAAAAAACTCATCGAGTTGCTGGAAGAGTCCAATATCGATGAGATAGAAATAAAAGAGGGCGAGGAATCCGTGCGCATCAGTCGCAATGTGGGTCAGGCAATGGTGGCACCCGCAGCCCCGGCTTACGCAGCGCCGCCTCCAGCGGCGGTAGCACCCGCGCCGGCAGCACCCGAGCAGACGCCGCCGGCCCCCGCGCCTGCGCCTGAGAGCGCCGGCCACACCATCAAATCGCCAATGATAGGGACCTTCTATCGTTCACCAGCGCCCAGCTCTCCGTCGTTCGTCGAAATCGGCCAAACGGTGAAGGTCGGCGATGTCATCTGTATCATCGAAGCCATGAAAATGATGAATCAGATAGAAGCAGACAAAGCCGGTAGAATCGAGGCCATTCTGGTCGAAAACGGCGAGCCGGTTGAATTCGATCAGCCTTTGATTTCCATCGTCTGAACCGCCTTGTCTATCTACCGCTCATCACCCCGAGGACCATGAAATGCCCATGCTGAAAAAGCTGCTGATCGCCAACCGCGGCGAAATCGCCCTGCGAATCCTGCGTGCCTGCAGGAACTGGGCATCAAGACCGTCGCCGTTCATTCCGAAGCCGACCGCAGTCTCAAGCATGTGCTGCCTGGCTGACGAGTCGGTGTGCATCGGTCCTGCGCCGTCTGCAGGAGAGTTACCTGAACGTGCCTGTGCTGATCGGCGCCGCCGAGGTGACCGATGCGGTCGCCATTCATCCCGGCTACGGTTTCCTGTCGGAAAATGCTGATTTCGCCGAGAGGTAGAGAAGAGCGGCTTACATTTTTATCGGCCCCGCGCTGAGAGCATCCGCACCATGGGCGACAAGGTGGCTGCCATCCAGTCGATGCAGCAGGCCGGGGTGCCGTGTGTGCCGGGCAGTGATGGCCCGCTGGGTGACAATGACGAAACCAACATGAAGCTGGCGCGAGGAATCGGTTACCCGATTATTATCAAGGCTGCGGCCGGTGGCGGCGGTCGCGGTATGCGGGTCGTGCACAATCGAGGCCAAAGCTGCTGAATGCGATTTCGCTGACGCGTAACGAGGCGCTGACTGCATTTGGCGACGGCACGGTGTTACATGGAAAAATTCCTGAGAAACCCGCGGCATGTCGAAGTTCCAGGTGCTGGCCGATGGCGAAGGTAACGCCATCCATCTTGGCGAACGCGATTGCTCCATGCAGCGGCGTCACCAGAAAGTCGTCGAGGAAGCGCCGGCGCCGGGCATCACCATGGAGCAGCGCATGACCATGGGCGAGCGCTGCGCCGAAGCCTGTCGCAAGATGAATTACCGCGGCGCCGGTACGTTTCGAGTTTCTTTACCAGGATGGCGAGTTCTACTTCATTGAAATGAACACGCGGGTTCAGGTCGAGCACCCGGTGACTGAAATGATCACCGGCGTGGATATCGTCAAGGAACAGTTGCGGATCGCAGCCGGCGAAGGGCTAGTCTTACAGACAGGACGATATCAGGCTGGAGCGGTCACTGCCGTGGAATGCCGCATCAATGCCGAGGATCCAAAAAACTTTCTGCCGTCGCCGGGCATGAGTTACCCAGTATCACGCCCCCGGTGGCCCCGGTATTCGTGTTGATACGCATATCTATAACGGCTACACCGTGCCGCCTTATTATGACTCCATGATTGCCAAGATCATCAGCTACGGGCACAACCGTGAAAGTGCTCTGGCGCGTATGCGACAAGCGCTGGATGAGCTGATCGTCGAGGGCATTAGAACCAACACCCCGCTGCATCGGGACCTGGTGCGTGATCGCGGTTTCATAGCCGGCGGGGTCAGCATTCACTACCTCGAGAGCAAGCTTGAGGACTAGTCCCGTCTCGGCAGCTGATCACTGTGGCCTATGAGCTGGCTGCAACTTCGGCTCGACACCGACCCCGAGGGCGCCCAGGCTCTTGAAAGCGCCCTGCTGAACAGCGGGGCCGTTTCCGTCACGCTCGAAGACAATGCCGATCAACCGGTGCTGGAGCCCCGGGTGGGCGAAACCCCACTGTGGCGTCAGATACGCCTCACCGGCATGTTTCCAGCCGACACCGACATGCAGTCCGTACTGGCACAACTGCCGCCCGACCTGCTGGCACCCTGCAATCAACGTATTGAGATTCTCGAGGATAAGGACTGGGAGCGGGAGTGGATGCAGCACTATCGCCCCATGCGCTTCGGCAAGCGGCTTTGGGTGTGTCCCAGCTGGCAGCAACCGCCAGACCCAGCGGCGATCAATCTCCTGCTCGACCCGGGCCTGGCTTTCGGTACGGGTACGCACCCGACGACCGCCCTGTGCCTGGCCACTCTGGAGGGGACCACCCTGACCGACCAGTGGATAATCGACTATGGCTGTGGCTCGGGCATCCTCGCAGTTGCGGCGCTGAAATTGGGCGCAGCCATGGCCCTCGGTGTAGACACGGACCCGCAGGCACTGGTCGCTACCCGGGACAATGCGAACCGCAATGGCATAGAGTCAAATCGGCTGGACGTTTCGCTACCCGAACAGATAGACCTGCAGCAGTGGCGTGGCCGGGCCGAGACGCTGGTCGCCAATATACTCGCGGGGCCTCTACTGGAACTGTCCGAAACCCTGCTCGCCTTGCTGCGGCCCGGCGGCACCCTGCTGCTTTCCGGGTTGCTGACCAGTCAGGCCGAAGCGGTCTGTGAACACTATGCGAGTCGTATTGCACTGGAGATCGCCGCCAGTGAAGACCAATGGGTCTGCCTCCGCGGCATAAAGCCGGAGTGAGCGGCCCCTAACACCCCAGCCCGGCAGGTGACACTCGCTCTAGCGGCAACTGCCCTCAAACGACACGCAATAACGCACCGGCGGCGGATACTCTGGTCAATTTTTAGGCCAAGATGCTTTTCCGACCGGACCCTCTCAAGTATCATTGCCTGCCTTCAGCTGACCTGACCCCTGTGCACCCGATGCAGATAGGCCCCTACACGTTGCCCAACCGCGTAGCTCTCGCTCCTATGGCGGGCGTTACCGACCTGCCATTCCGTCGCCTCTGCGCAGAACTGGGCGCCGGACTGGTCGTGTCTGAAATGATCAGTTGCAACCCCGAGCTGCGCCACTCCAGAAAGACGCTGCTGCGCAGCCGCCACGATGGGGAGTCCACCCCCCGGGCGGTGCAGATTGCCGGTAACGACCCGGAGCAGATGGCCATCGCAGCTCGCTACAATGTCGATCGCGGCGCCCAGATTATCGATATCAACATGGGCTGTCCGGCAAAAAAGGTCTGTCGTAAAGCGGCCGGCTCGGCACTGCTTGCGGACCAGGCACTGGTGGCACAGATCCTCGATGCAGTCGTTGCCGCTGTGCCCGTCCCCGTTACGCTGAAGATCCGCACCGGCCCCTGCCCCGACACACGTAACGGGACGACTATCGCGCGCATCGCCGAGGACGCCGGCATCCAGGCGCTGGCAGTGCACGGACGCACCCGGGCCTGCGCCTTTAAGGGCGAGGCGGAGTACCAGACCATCGCCGATATTGTCGCAGCCATCGACATCCCGGTTTACGCCAATGGCGATATCGATACGCCCGAGCGAGCAGCGGAAGTGATTAGCCAGACCGGGGCAGCCGGGGTCATGATCGGCCGCGCGGCCCAGGGCCGACCATGGCTATGCGGCCAGATCGCCGTTTATCTGGCCACCGGCTACTGCCCCCCCGCCCCCGATCGCAGCGCGCGGTTCACACTACTGCGGCGACATGTACAGTCGCTACATACTTTCTACGGCGACTTCATGGGCGTTCGTATTGCCCGCAAGCACGTGGGCTGGTTTCTGCAGCACAACGGCCACGACCTATCCCTGCGCAGTCGCTTCAATCGCCTCACCACGGTTGGAGACCAAATCGACTTCATCCAGCGCACTTATGAAAACAAAAACTACGAGGTATTAGCAGCATGAGCAGGGCTGAACTCTTTCACTCCGCCGCCAATGACAGCGAACCGGAAAACACCGGCGCGGTGCCGGCACAACCGTTACGCGAGGCAGTGACACATGCCGTTCGCGACTATCTGCAGCAACTCGATGGCCAGCTCTCCGCCGATGTCTACCAAATGGTACTGGCAGAAGTCGAAGCGCCGCTGCTAGAAGAAATCATGATCTACACCCGCAATAATCAAACCAAGGCTTCCATTATGCTGGGCCTTAACCGCGGCACACTGCGCAAAAAACTGAAGCAATACAATCTTATCGGTGACGGACGTGAACCGGGTTCGGTGAACTCATGACTGCAGGCACCCCGGCCCCGATCAAGCGAGCGCTGATCAGCGTCTCTGACAAAACGGGCATCGTGGAATTTGCCACGGCCCTGACCGCCATGAACGTCGAACTGCTGTCGACCGGCGGCACCTGGCGATTGCTGCGCGATCATGGGCTCGAGGTCACCGAGGTAGCGGACTACACCGGCTTCCCCGAGATGATGGATGGCAGGGTCAAGACACTGCACCCAAAAGTGCACGGCGGTATTCTGGCTCGGCGTGGCACAGACGAAGCCGTAATGGCCGACCACGACATCGATGCCATTGACATGGTGGTGGTCAATCTCTACCCCTTTGAAGCTACCGTGGCACGGGCGGAGTGCACCCTTGAAGACGCAGTGGAAAACATCGATATCGGCGGACCGACCATGGTCAGAGCCGCCGCCAAGAACCACGCTTCGGTAACGATTGTGGTTAACACAGGCGATTACGATGCAGTGCTGGCAGAAATGCGCGAGCATGCAGGCGCCACCCTGCTGGGCACCCGGTTTGATCTGGCTATCAAAGCCTATGAACACACGGCAGCCTATGATGGCGCCATTGCGAACTACTTCGGACGCCAGGTACCGGGTGGCAGCGAGGAGTTCCCCCGTACCTTCACTACCCAGTTCCATAAAGTGCAGGATATGCGCTACGGCGAGAACCCTCACCAGCAGGCCGCTTTTTACACTGAGTCGGCCCCTGCAGCAGGCAGCATTGCCAGCGCCAGGCAACTGCAGGGCAAGGCGCTGTCCTACAACAACGTGGCCGACACCGATGCGGCACTGGAGTGCGTCAAAAGTTTCCAGCAGGCGGCCTGCGTTATCGTCAAGCACGCCAACCCCTGCGGCGTCGCTGTGGCGGCGTCAATTCGCGAGGCCTATGAGCTGGCGTTTGCCACCGACCCTGAGTCCGCCTTTGGCGGCATTATCGCCTTCAACCGCGAACTGGATGAAGACACGGCTGCGGCTATTGTAGAGCGCCAGTTCGTCGAGGTGATCATCGCGCCCGGCATCAGTGATGCCGCCGTCACCGCTGTCGCTGGCAAGAAAAATATTCGCCTGCTGTGCTCTGGCCCCTGGGACCAGCCCAGTGAGGCGCTGGACTACAAGCGCGTCAATGGAGGCCTGCTGGTTCAGGACCGGGATCTGGGTATGGTCACCGCCAGTGACGTTCAGGTCGTATCAAAAATACCGCCCACCAGCGAGCAGCTCGAAGACCTGCTGTTCGCCTGGAAGGTGGCTAAATTCGTGAAATCCAATGCCATCGTCTACGCGCACCAGGGAGCTACTATCGGTGTCGGGGCTGGCCAGATGAGCCGGATCAACTCCGCCCGCATCGCCGCCATCAAGGCCGAACACGCGGGCTTGCAGGTTCGCGGTTCAGTCATGGCATCAGATGCCTTTTTCCCCTTTCGCGACGGCATCGATAACGCTGGCCAGGCGGGCATCGCCGCCGTGATCCAGCCAGGTGGGTCGATCCGAGACGATGAAGTCATCGCCGCCGCTGACGAGCACGGTATGGCGATGGTGTTCACCGGCATGCGCCATTTTCGACACTGAGGTCCGCGGCAGCCACTGCGCTGTGCGGTGATCCGGCCCGCCCCTGCAAAATACGGTAATGCAGGTACGCCCGGGACGCGCACACAGAGCCGCCCCGGCAAGACAGACAGGGACCGGCACGCGAGGGCCCAGGACAGAACGGAAACCATCAACAATGAATGTACTGATCATCGGGAGCGGCGGGCGCGAGCACGCACTGGCCTGGAAAGTCGCACAATCGCCCAGGGTCTCCGCCGTCTACGTGGCGCCGGGGAATGCCGGCACCGCGGCAGAGTCGGGGGTTACCAATGTCGATCTGGACCCCATGGACTTTCCGGCCCTTGCTGAATTTGCCGTTGCCAGGGACATCCACCTCACCCTGGTAGGTCCGGAGGCGCCATTGGTAGCGGGTATTGTCGACTTTTTTGCGGCGCGGGACCTGCGTTGCTTCGGGCCGCGACAGGGCGCGGCGCAGCTTGAGGGCTCCAAAGCCTTTACCAAGGATTTTCTGGCCAGGCACGAGATTCCTACGGCTGACTATGGCAATTTTACCGAATTGGAGCCGGCCCTGGCCTACCTCCGGGAGCGAGGTGCCCCCATTGTAGTCAAGGCAGATGGCCTCGCTGCGGGCAAAGGCGTCATCGTGGCTACTACACTGCAGGAAGCGGAGGCAGCGGTGACCGATATGCTCTCTGGCAACGCCTTCGGTGACGCCGGTTGTCGGGTAGTGATAGAAGAGTTCCTCACCGGGGAGGAGGCCAGTTTTATCGTCATGGTAGACGGCGAACACGTGCTGCCCATGGCGACCTCCCAGGACCACAAGCGCATCGGAGAGGGCGATACCGGCCCCAATACCGGAGGCATGGGGGCTTACTCTCCAGCCCCGGTGGTTGATGACGACACTCATCAACGCGTTATGGAGCAGGTGATTCTGCCCACGGTACGCGGTATGGCCAGCGAAGGAAACGCCTACACGGGCTTCCTCTACGCAGGTCTTATGATCAGCCCCGACGGTGAGCCGCGCGTGATCGAGTACAATTGCCGTTTTGGCGACCCCGAAACACAACCCATCATGGTGCGGCTGAAGTCGGACCTGGTGGACCTTTGTGACGCTGCGCTGGACGGCAAGCTGGATCAGGCACAAGCCGACTGGGACGAACGCTGTGCCATTGGCGTGGTCCTGGCGGCCGGCGGCTATCCTGGCAGTTATACCAAGGGGCAGCCCATCGTTGGACTGGATTCAGACCTGGGCGAGGACGTCACTGTCTTTCATGCCGGCACCGCCGTGCACGACGGCCAAGTGGTCACCAGTGGCGGCCGGGTTCTCTGTGTGACCGCACTGGGCGCCAACATTACTGCAGCCCAGCGTACCTGCTATGCCGCCGCAGACAAAATTCACTGGAACGGCGTGACTCTCCGCCGTGACATTGGTTGGCGGGCCGCAGCGCGCTATAGTACCGAGACTTGATTTCGTGACACGGAGCCACCCCATGCAACCCAGACGTCTGTCTCTGGTCGACCGTCTACTCAGTGAAGCCGACTCAGCCTTGCGCACCCTGAGTATGCGCGGCGGACACAGCGCCGAGCGCGCCTCTCCTGCTGAGGGTCACGCCGACACCGAATTGACACCGGAGGAACGCAAGCACGTCGCCGGCCTGATGCGGGTCAACCATACGGGTGAGGTCTGCGCCCAGGCGCTCTATCAGGGTCAGGCGTTAACGGCGCGACTGCCCCGGGTGCGCGAGGAAATGGAACAGGCCGCTGCGGAGGAAGTGGACCACCTGGTATGGTGTGAAGAGCGGCTCACAGAGCTGGGGGGGCGCACCAGCTACCTCAATCCAGCCTGGTACGCAGCGTCTTTTTTGTTAGGTGCGACAGCGGGCGCCATCGGCGACAATGTCAGTCTGGGATTTGTGGCGGCAACCGAGGAGCGGGTCAGCAACCATTTGCGCGATCACCTGCAGCAACTGCCGGAACAAGACCGCAAGTCACAGCTTATCCTGCAGCGGATGCTGGAAGATGAAGAACGCCACGGACGCAATGCCCTGGAGGCCGGCGGCAGCGAGTTCCCGGCACCGGTTAAAAATGCGATGACCCAGGTATCGCGCCTGATGACCGAGACCAGTTACTGGGTGTAATACCCAAGCTGTCGCGCTGCCGCTCCGTTCTGTTCAGGCGGCGTTTCAGACGGCCTCTCGGCTCTTCTATCGGCCCGACTTATACGCCAGACTTGTCAAATGCCACGATCTCATAGCTGTGGCTTATGGCTACCCCGGCAGCCCCCAGCATGATTGAGGCGGAGCAATACTTCTCCGCCGAAAGCTCCACTGCACGGCGCACCTGGCTTTCTTTCAGGGCGACCCCGGTGACCACAAAGTGCATGGCGATACGGGTGAATACCGCCGGCACCGCGTCGGCCCGGTCGGCTTCCATTTCCACGCGGCAGTCCACGACCTGTTGTCGTGACTTTCGCAACATCGCCATCACGTCATAGGCTGAACAGCCGCCGACGCCTAACAGCAGTGTCTCCATGGGCCGGACACCCAAATTGCGCCCGCCCTGATCAGCTGCACCATCCATAACCAGGGTATGGCCGCTCCCGGACTCACCGAGAAACATCGCGCCATCCACCCATTTGACCGTTGCCTGCATTGCTCTTTCCTTTTAATCGGCTGCGCGACAGTGTAATGCATCACCAGAGACCACGCATGGGCGGATCAGCGTCGTTTTCTGTACTAAAGGACAGATTGCGGCTTAAACTGCCTCTGCCGCTGAGTTAGACTTGTAAAAAATCCTGACACAGCCGCGCCAGTGGCAAGGAGCAGTCACATGATCAAACCTCAGGTCACCAACGCCATCCCCAACGTCGAGCAATTTCTGCGCCATTGCCAGCGCAAGGACTACAGGGCCAAGAGCGAGATACTGACCGAGGGTGCGCTCAGCGATACGCTCTACCTCATCCTTGACGGATCTGTTTCGGTGATGGTCGAAGATGACGAAGATGCCGATCACAAGATGGTCGTCTCCTACCTGAACCCCGGTGACTTCTTCGGTGAGATGGGCCTGTTTGGAGCCGACGGCGAGGTGCGTAGCGCAGCGATCGTAGCCAAAAACCAATGTGAGGTCGCAGAAATCTCCTACGAGCGCTTCCACCAGATTCGCAGCCAATTCCCCGATATCCTGTTCGCCATTGCGCGCCAGATGGGGGTCCGTCTGCGCCAGACTACCCTGAAGCTCAAGAACCTGGCCTTTGTCGATGTTGCGGGCCGCATCGCCCACAGCCTGCTGGATCTATGCAAGGAACCCGATGCCATGACTCACCCCGATGGCATGCAGATCAAGATCACCCGACAGGAATTGGGCAAGATCGTTGGCTGTTCCAGAGAAATGGCAGGCCGGGTACTCAAGTCTCTCGAGGAAGACGGACTGATTTCCGTGGCCGGGAAAACCATCGTGGTGTTCGGAACCCGCTAGCGAAACAGCTCCCGTAACCTGGCGCCGGGGTCAGTGGCGCGCATAAAGGCCTCGCCCACCAGGAAAGCGTGTACGCCGTGCTCTCGCATCAGCGCCACGTCCTCTGTGCTGTGAATACCACTTTCGGTGATCGCAAGCCTGTCCCCGGGGATCAAGGGCAGCAGTTCAAGACGTCGCTTCCAAACGGGTTTCAAAGCTGTGCAAGTCGCGATTATTGACCCCTACCAGGGGCGTATCGAGGGCGAGCGCGCGCTCCAGTTCGGCCCTGTCGTGAACCTCAACCAAAACATCCAGGCCTAACTCCCGGGCGCAATGCTCAAGTTCCCGTAGCTGCCCATCTTCAAGCGCGGCGACGATCAACAGAATCGCGTCGGCTCCAATAGCACGCGCCTCCACCACCTGGTAGGGATCGACAATGAAGTCCTTGCGCAGTGCGGGAAGATCACAGGCGGACCGCGCCTCCTGCAAAAAACTGTCGGCACCCTGGAAAAAGTCGATATCGGTCAAGACAGACAAGCAAGTCGCCCCTCCCTGCTGATAACTCGCAGCAATCTCTTTTGGGATGAAATCGGGGCGTATAACGCCCTTGCTCGGGGAGGCCTTCTTGACCTCCGCAATCACCGCCGGGCCGCCTTCGTTGACAGCGCGAACCATAGCGGCGGCAAAACCCCGCGTCGGTGATTGCTCAGCAGCTCTTCGTTCAAGGCTGGCGAGGCTGTGCGCCGTCCGCCGTTCGGTCACTTCCTGACGCTTGCGGGTCAGGATATTGTGCAGAAAAGTCGGTGGACGATCTCCACCGGTTGCGACCTGGGTCATTAGTCCTCTCCACGCTGCAAAAGATGGGTGAAATCAATAAATTCCTTAAGCTTCTCCATCGCCTGGCCGCTGGCAATCAGATCCTCCGCCATGGCGACACCGTCAGCGAGTGTGACCGCGATACCACTGACATAAATACAGGCGCCCGCATTCAGCGCGATAATGGCTGCGGCCTTGGCCGCAGTCTCCTGATCGGACCCGGAAAGGGCGGAGCGAATAAGGGCCGCAGACGCGCCACTGCCAGTGACAGAAAGTCCGTCAAGGTTTTCGTCGCGTGATACCGAAGTCCTCCGGGCAGATGCGGTAACTAGTGATAGTGCCCGCTTTAAGCTCGGCCACCGAGGTCGGTTCGGCAAGGGAGATCTCATCCAGCCCGTCTGCGGAATGCACCACCATGACATGCTCGCTACCCAGGGTCTTCAGCACCTGCGCCACAGGCTCGCACAAATCCGGCGAAAACACCCCGATCAGCTGGCGCCTGACCCCGGCAGGGTTAGTGAGAGGTCCGAGAATATTGAAAAGCGTGCGCATACCCAGTTCACGTCGCGGGCCGATGGCATAGCGCATCGCGCGATGATGCGCAGGAGCGAACATAAAGCCGACACCCACTGCGTCGATCGCACGACTGATCTGCCCGGGACCGAGGTCCAGCGGTACACCCAGATACTCCAGCACATCAGAACTACCGCTGGTACTGGAGACCGAACGATTGCCGTGCTTGGCTACTCTGGCACCCGCAGCGGCGGCCACAAAACTGGCCGCGGTGGACACGTTAAACAGGTTCGCGCCATCCCCACCCGTACCCACGAGATCCACCAGATGATCACCGCTGACGGCAACCGGTGTCGCCAATTCTCGCATCACCTGTGCCGCACCGGCGATTTCGTCCGGCGTCTCGCCTTTCATCCGCAGTGCCACCAGCAGAGCGCCGATCTGCGCGTCACTGGCTCCACCCGACATAACCTCGCGCATTACAGTAGCCGCCTCGTCTCTGCTGAGGTCCTCGTGCCGCACGAGTCGTTCTAGCGCGCTTTGCATATCCATCCGTCTACCCTACTGGTTTAGAAAATTTCGCAGCAAATCGTGGCCGTGATCGCTGAGGATGGATTCCGGGTGAAACTGCACGCCCTCCAGCGCCAGTTCCCGGTGGCGCAACCCCATAATCTCATCGATCGCACCCGCTGAAGTTTCGGTCCAGGCCGTGATCTCCAGACAATCGGGCAGGCCATCCCGGGCGACGATGAGACTGTGGTAGCGGGTCGCCTCGAAGGGCTGGCTGAGTTCCCGGAAAACACCCTCGCCACGGTGGTGAATGGCCGAGGTTTTGCCATGCATCACCTGGCGCGCGCGAACCACTTCTGCGCCATAGACTTGCCCGATACACTGGTGGCCCAAACAAATACCGAGCAGGGGAATCCGGCCCGCGAAACGCTCTATAACGGCCATTGAAATTCCGGCTTCGTTGGGTGTGCAGGGTCCCGGCGAAATGACGATTTTGTCCGGCGCCAGTTCATCAATCGACGCAAGGTCGATTTCGTCATTGCGCACCACCCGTACGTCAGTGCCCAGTTCACCCAGGTACTGTACGATGTTATAGGTGAAGGAATCGTAATTGTCGATCATCAGCAGCATGCTAGCTCTGCCCCTTGTTTAACACGATGTGCAGGACCGTGGGCATCCTGCCAAGCCGACAGCCTGCGCCGCAGCAGGGATTGTTCAATCTGAAAAGCCCGCTATTGTCCATTAACACGACGAGCCTGGCTACCGATTTAGGTACTGAAAACTGCCCGAATCAGGGAGGGCCGCGCCTGCACGGGCGCACTCATTGACCCACTTGTTGCTGTACAGTTGGTCCAATTCTGCCCCCATATCATAGATGAAATTCAATTCTCTCAGTGCGATCACATCCCGCCCTCCGGTCGCGATACGTATCTTCGCCGCATCGACCTGATTGTAGGAACCGTCCAGCACAAAGGTATGGGCTATTGCCTCGTGGTGGCGCGACTTGAAGGCATAGGTATCGGTCAACTTCATGTCAGCGGACACCCACTTGCCACCGATCGACAACTGCAAGGTGAAACGCGTGTTGGAAAACTTCTCCCCTGCGCTGACCAGAACCAGTTTGTATAGCTTATCTGCACTGCGGGTAAAGGAAACAGTCAGCTCGGCGGGATATTGAGAGGCACTCCAATAGGTCCCGTAAGTCCAGTTCCCGTCGGTAAGGTTAGCAACCCCATGCTGGTCTGGCTCAACGGTGTGACTCGCGACAATGCTATGCACTTTTCTGGTTTCAGGACTGTCTTTAAAGACGCCCATATGTTGCACATAAAACTGATGTGCCCAGTTCCAGAACAACTGATCTCCGGTAGCCCGATAAAGCCACATCAGTTGGCTGACGTGAAGTGCGTGATACCGTCCTCCCGTGGCGGAAGCAATGCCATGCTGTGTTGTCTGATTACTGGACTGGCTGTAATAACTGTTAAACCCGGCGTCGAATGTAGGCAGGTGCTCCCGCATTGCCTCTACACCCTGATCGAACAGTACTTTTGCCCGCACACTGCCTGTGCCGCAGTAGTAATGATGCAGGCCGCCCAGCGCAAAAAGAAAGCCGTTCAGCACATGTTTTTCAGGGGAGCTGGGGTACTCATCATACCAGTAGGAATTGCCCCAGGGTGAGCGCACGCCGCCCCCTGCAACATTGGCCTCGAAGGAGGCCAACAGGCCGCTCTCCACAGCGAGGTATTTGCTATCGCCAGTCAGTGAGTAGGCCTGCAGCATCACGGAGAGCCCAAACCCCTGCGACATGGCAGAGAGCCAATGTGAATTCAGATTGTAATTTGAGCCCGCCAGCGCATCGTTGGTGTACCAGCCCCCGTAATCGCCATTGTGCTCAAAATTCGCCAGCAGCCAATCTGCCAATTTCAGGAAATAGTTCCTCGAGGACTCATCCCTTGAGGCAAAATAATGGTTGTAGTAATCCAGAGCAATTTGCGAAATTCTAACGGGGTAGTAAATCAGCTTGCCATTGAAATTCAGCAGTGGGATCCCGTCGTCGTCAAGCTCAGCGTCCGCATGCTTTTCTATCTTGCCGCTCACCAGAGGGTAGGGCTCCGCGAGCTGAAGCGCCCCCCCAAATGCACTGTGAGACAACACTAAAACGCTGAAAAAAACCCGATACCGGAGCGGCGATGGTGGACCTTGGAGCGGCATAAACACCTCGGAGAATCGTGGCCCCGGCTGATTCGTGCTGGCCCAACAGGCGGAGGCTGGCGTTACGAATCGACCGGCTATTCAGGCTGTGGGTGGCTGGTTCCGGCAAGCACCATAGCCGCGGCACGGAACATGGCACGGGCCTTGTTCCGGGTTTCCTTCCATTCCAGCTCCGGCACCGAGTCGGCGACGACGCCGCCGCCGGCCTGTACGTAAAGGCGCCCGTCCTTGATCACCGCCGTTCGGATGGCAATTGCGGTATCCATATCACCCGCCCAGGACAGATACCCGACAGCACCGCCATAAATGCCGCGCTTTACCGGTTCCAATTCATCGATGATTTCCATGGCCCGGATTTTCGGGGCACCGCTCAATGTGCCAGCCGGCAGGGTCGCCCGCAGCACGTCGATTGCAGACCGACCGGGCCGCAAGCGGCCAGTGACATTGGAAACAATGTGCATCACGTGGGAATAGCGCTCGACCAACATCTTCTCAGTCAACGACACGGATCCGATTGTGGCAATGCGGCCCACGTCATTGCGACCCAGGTCAATCAACATCAGATGCTCGGCAATTTCCTTGGGGTCGGCGAGCAGTTCGGCTTCCATCGCGGCATCCTCAGCTTCATCACGCCCCCTGCGACGAGTGCCGGCAATTGGCCGCACCGTGACCAACCCCCCCTCGAGCCGCGCGAGAATTTCTGGTGAGGAGCCAACAATCTGGAAATCCCCGAGATCAAGAAAATACATATACGGCGAGGGGTTCAGGTTGCGCAGTGCGCGATACAAATTGAGCGGAGGCGCCTTGAATGGCAGGCTCATACGTCGGGACGGGACAACCTGCATGACATCACCCGCCAGCACGTATTCCTTCACTTTATCCACGCCGGCCTCGTAATCGACGCGGGACACGTTGGACTGCGCCAACCCCTCGAGCTCGGCGCTGTTGCTGTCACCCAGCGCGACCTCGGGCAAGCCTGGCATGGGCTGACGCAACTGCATCGCCAGTTCATCAAGCCGGACATTGGCCCTCTCCAGCGCGCCATCCAGTGTGGGATCGACATTGACCACCAGGCGAATGGTCCCCGCCAGGTTGTCAAAAACCAGGACTTCCTCAGAAACCATCAACAGGATGTCGGGCGTACCCAGGCAATCAGGCGGCGCACCGTCACGTAATCTGGGCTCTACATAGCGAACCGTGTCATAACCGAAATAGCCTACCAGGCCACCGTGAAAAACCGGCAAGTTGTCTTGAGGTGCTGCCCGGAAGCGGCCCTGGAACGCTTCGACATAGGCAAAAGGGTCATCCACCTCCAGCTGCTCAACCCGCTCGTCGTGCTCCCAGACTTCGACTCGAAACCCAAATACCTTGAGCACCTGCTGACAGGGCAGACCGATAATGGAATACCGCCCCCACTTCTCGCCGCCCTGCACGGATTCGAAAAAGTAGGAATACGGACCCTCGGCCAACTTGCGATAGGTGCTGATAGGCGTCTCGAGATCCGCCAGCACTTCCCGACTTACGGGAATACGGTTGTAATCCTGAGCCGCCAGTGCGGCGAAATCCTGCGGATTCATGGCTGAGTTCCTGGTGAGACAGAGCGCGATGCATCCGCGCCTGACATGCGGCTACCCTGGCCTGCTGACAGGCTCGCGTGCCTGACAACTGCCCGGCATTCCATTATCGGCCGCAAACACGGCTCCTCCCTGTACCCACTGCCGCGGCATTGTACCTTGGCGCCAGGGCGTGACAAGACGACTTCGACTTCAAAGGCCGGCGAGTTCGCGGCGCATATCCCCGATCACTTCTGCGTAATCCGGGGCGTTAAAGATAGCCGAACCGGCCACAAAGGTATCCGCACCCGCTGCGGCAATCGCGGCGATATTGCCGGTGTTAACGCCGCCATCAATTTCCAGCCGAATACTGTGCCCGGAACTGTCGATCAGGGCCCTGGCGCGACGCAGCTTTTCCAGCGTCCCCGGTATGAACGACTGTCCGCCAAAGCCGGGGTTCACCGACATCAATAGCACCATATCCACTTTATCCAGCACATAGTCTAGCGCCTCCAGACCCGCGTGAGGATTGAACACCAAGCCGGACTTGCAGCCGGCTTCACGGATCATCTGCAAAGATCGATCCACATGGGTCGACGCATCGGGGTGGAAGGTAATGTAACTGGCGCCAGCCTCGGCAAAGTCGGCGATCAGGCGGTCCACGGGACTCACCATCAAATGCACGTCAATGTCAGCAGTCACACCGTGATTACGCAGCGCTTTGCAGACCATGGGACCGATAGTGAGATTGGGCACGTAATGGTTGTCCATGACGTCAAAATGGACGATATCGGCTCCCGCGGCGAGCACTTTATCGACTTCCTCACCCAGTCGGGCAAAATCGGCGGAAAGTATCGAGGGGGCTATCAAATAATCAGGCATGGGCGACTCCAGGCATTTGGCAAGGCGGCTAGGGCACCTCTGAATAATGGCAATGCGCTCAGGCTTTCAGGCAGATTCGCAATCAAGGCGCCGCTTTGAAGGCAGGCTGGTTGCCTGTCGAAAAGTGGCAACGTCGAGTGCGGGTTTGCCTGAAAGCCCCCCAGGGCTCCGCTGAGCGCGATTGCCATTATTCAGAGGTGCCCTAGTGTAACGATTTGCAGTCAGCTATGACCAGCGGCAACGGCGGTGAAGCCCCGAGGGTCAAGAGCGGGTGTCAGCCCTTCGTTCGTATACGCGAGTCCAGCTCTCGCAGCCGTTGCGGTGTGCCCACATCCTCCCAATCGCCCCCATAGTACTCGCCGGTCAAGCCACTCCTTTCAATGGCCGCGTCCAGCAACGGCCGCAGCGCTAGTGCGCCGGGCTCCAGGTCGGCGAAGAATCCCGGGTCGAAAACGCCAAGGCCCGCATAGGTGAGGCCGCTGGCATCCCCCTGCCGCGCACTGACTCGATGATCGACAGCCAATAGAAAATCACCCAGAGGGTGATGCGGCGGATTATCAACCAGCACCAGGTGGGCACTGCAGGACGGGGACAATTGCTGATCCAGCAGTTCGCCAAAAGGGTAATCGGTCCAGACATCGCCATTGACCACCAGAAACGGTTCCTCGCCCAGTAGGGGCAGGGCCTGGGCGATGCCTCCGGCGGTCTCCAACGGATGGTCCTCTGTCGACCAGCGAATGGATACCCCCCAGTCACTGCCATCGCCACAGTAAGCGATCAGTTGCTCTGCAAGATGTGAGGCATTAATGATCAGGTCCCTGCAGCCGGCGCTGGCCAGGCGGCGGATATGGTGCTCAACCAGTGGCAGCCCCGCAACCCGCAGTAGCGGCTTTGGCACAATGTCGGTCAGAGGACGCATGCGCTCGCCACGCCCCGCAGCCAGGATCATGGCTCGCACGGCGCAAGACTCCATGCTTGCTCGGCGATACGCGACGCCAGACACTCATCAAACCAGGTCAGAAAGCGGGCGAACCAGGGGTCGGAACCCGCATAGCGGGTCAGGATCTCGCGCACATAAGCCAATACCATGGGTAAATCGTCCAGATAGTCTGATTTCCCATCTCTCAAATGCAACCGGGCAAACGTACCTAAGACCTTGATATGCCGTTGCAGACCCATCCAGTCGAACCAGCGCAGAAACTGGGCCTCATCCTCACCGGCGGGCATCCCCTCTCTAACCAGATCCCGACGGTACTGCCTGGCCCAGTGGGTGACCTGCTCCGCTGGCCAGCGAATGTAGCAATCCCGCAACAGGGAGACCGCGTCATAGGTCAGGGGCCCCCGCACGGCATCCTGAAAATCTATTACCGCCAGCTCGCCGTCGGCCAGGCGCATCAGATTACGGCTGTGGAAATCACGATGCACCAGCACTTGTGGTTGCTCCAGCGCAGAGCCCACCAGTCTGGCGCTGAAAGCCTGTATCAGTTCTGATTCCAGGCTGTCCAACGCGTACCCCAGCAGCCCGCTAACGAACCACTCCGAAAAGCGTTGCAGCTCTTCACCCAGCAACTCACTGTCATACTCAGCCCAGCCGGCCTCGGCCATATCCACTCTGGCTATTCTTCGCGCCAGCCCCAGTGCTTCGCGATAACAAGAGGCGACGGACTCCGGGTTGAGTTCCGCCAGAAGCAGCTGGTCACCAAGATCCTCGAGCAGCATGAAGCCCCTCGCAATATCAGCGGCGAGCAGCTTGGGGACCCGCACCCCTGCCCGTTCCAGGCGACCGCGCACCGCGAGGAACGCGCCCGTGTTCTCCGTGGCGGGCGGCGCTTCTACTGCGATGTAGCTGCTATCTCCCCGGCACACTCGAAAGTACCGGCGATGACTGGCATCGCCAGCCACCACCGACGTTCGCAGCTGCTCGACAGTGTTGCCGGGCGGCAAAGCCTCAGCGGCCCACGCAAGCAGCGTGGCAGGAATAGCCGGGCGATTGCCAATCATAGAAAATTTCCGGGCAAGGGCAGTGTCGATGCTTTATCATCCGCGTTCGAGTGGCGTGTTCTAATCATCATTAATGGCATTGCTTGTTTTCAGAGTTTTCCAACCCCGGCAGTTGGCAACATATCTGCGCACGCTAACCGTGCCAGTGCTGGCCCTTGCGCTGCCGGTTCTCGCGCATTCATCAGAGGATACCAACCCCAAGGCCTGCGCCGCCAGCCCGGAGGCCACAGAAGCTGCAAAAGCGCAGTGCGAGGCGACTCAAACCGGCAATGAACCACCGCCCGCCACCGCCACCGAACTGCACACGCTCGACTGGGTCGAGCTCCGCGACGTTCCCAGTGACCTGGTCGACAAAGACTGTGTTGTTTGTAAAGGTCGTTACGTCGACCCGCTGGGCGACCTTGACGAGACCGCCGCGCCCGAGATTTCGGACATCAAAGCCACTGCCAGCACCACTGAAATACAGGGCGAAACCGTGCTTCTCACCGGTGGCGTGACGGTTGATCAGGGGTACAGGCAACTCAGCTCTGAAAATGCGACCCTGCACCGCGACCAGCAAACCGCAGAACTGGAGGGGGCCATTGAATTACGCGAGCCAGGCGTACTGATCCTCGGGGACAGAGCTATACTGCGTTCCGAGACCGGTGAGGTTGCCATTGACGGCAGCCGCTTTGTGCTGCATCAGCAGCACCTCCGTGGCTCCGCAAGCCACCTGCAACGCGACCAGGAAGGCCTGGTCCACATCCACGATGGCAAGCTCAGTTTTTGCGCGCCCCAGGACGACCACTGGGCCCTGCGGGCTGACGAAATGCACCTCGACCTGGAAAACGGTGTCGGCACCGCCCGCGGGGCGCGCTTTGACGTGGCAGGAGTCCCGATATTCTATTCTCCCTGGCTCAGGTTTCCTTTGGATGATCGCCGCAAAACCGGCCTGCTGGTCCCCGACATAGGCAGCGACAGCCGCGGCGGACTCGACCTTCAGGTCCCGGTCTACCTGAACCTGGCACCCAACTACGATGCCCTCTACGCGCCCCGGTTTATTCAGGAACGCGGCGTCAGCCATGAAATGGAATTGCGCTACCTGGATCCGAAGCTGGGCTATTGGGCTGCTGCAGGGGCATTCCTTGACAACGACGACCGCTACAGAGCCGAGGTGCCCGAGGACCGCAACCATGATCGCTGGGCCGCCAGCCTGCAGCACCAGGCAGTTTTTCAGCAGCGCTGGCGGTCCCGGGTCGACTACGGCAAAGTCAGTGACGTCGACTACCTCAAAGACCTGGACAGCTCCAGCCTCAACACCAAGCGCCAGGCCAACCTGCTGCAACTGGCCTCTCTTGACTACCTCGGCGACCGATGGTTGATCAACACGGAACTGCAGCAATTCCAGGCCTTGAACGACGACATTATTCGCAATAATTACAAAAAACTGCCGCAGATCACCGCCCAGTATCGCGGCAGCTTAACCCCTTTCGAGCTCGAGCCCATCGCGCTGGCGCAGTATTCCTACTTCGACACAGACGATGAGCGGGTCATAGGGCACCGGGTTTATTCCGAGGCTGGACTCACCTATCCCATGATCTGGACCCAGGGTTTTTTCAAACCCCAGGTCAAGTACCGCCACCTGCAGTATGACTTAAGTGGTAGCCGCCTGCCCTCCGCTGATGATCAACCCTCTGCGGGGAGCGCCATGCTCAACCTGGACGGGGGCCTGTATTTCGAACGTTCCACCACTATTGCCGGGCAAGGACTGCTGCAGACGCTGGAACCGAGGCTTTACTATCTTTACTCTGATTACGAGG
Organism: uncultured Gammaproteobacteria bacterium; assembly: GCA_963840725.1. Classification (GTDB taxonomy): domain Bacteria; phylum Pseudomonadota; class Gammaproteobacteria; order Pseudomonadales; family Halieaceae; genus CAVWDU01. Next base: position 589,678 of record CAWIZY010000016.1, read on the forward strand.
ATCAGCGCTCCCATCCCGACTTCGATACGGCTGAGTTGACCTTCAACTACAACCAGTTGTTTCGGGACACCCGCTTCTCCGGACGGGACAGGATCGATGACGCCAACCAATTGGCCCTGGGTGTCACCACACGCTTCATCAGTGAAGAAGACGGGCGCGAGCAGCTCAGTGCCAGTCTGGGCACCATCGTTTATTTCCGCGATCGCAGGGTGCGACTGGAGGCTCTGAACCCCCCACTGGAAAGCCCCACTTCCGAGGTGGCGGCAGAGCTGAGATTCAGACCCAATGAACGCACCACACTGCGCACTTCAATAGTCTGGGACCCGGATACCGGTGACGTCAACAGCGGGAACTTCACTGCGGGCTACATCAGCGACAATGACGAGATTTACAATATCGGCTATACCTTCCGCCGTCCGGTCACCCTCATTGGAGATCAGCCCGTCACGGAGCAGCTGCATCTGTCCGCGTTCCTGCCGGTTCGCGACCACTGGAACCTGTTTTTCAGCTGGAACTACAGCCTCGAGGCTCATACCAGCGTGGAAGACATGGTCGGTCTCGAATATGATACCTGCTGCTGGAAGGTGCGACTGCTGCACTTGCGCTACTTCGATACCGTCCCCGGGGGCACCAATGATTTTAATAATCCGGACCTGGAACGGGAACGATCGACGCAAGTACAGATCATACTCAAAGGTCTGGGTGGCTTTGGCGACCGGGTTGAGGGTTTGCTTGAAGATATGATTAGAGGTTATGAAGATCGTGAATATTAGGACTTGCCTGACGAGTATCGCTGCAGCCGCGCTGCTGGTACTGCTTTCCCCGGCGGAGGCGGCTACTGAACTCCTGGACCAGGTAGTGGCTATCGTGGATGACGACGTCATTATGGCCAGCGAACTGAGAGAGCGCATTGGGGTCGTCACGGAGAACCTCGAGGCCCGGGGTGTCGAGCTACCCACCGAGGACGTCCTGGTCAGGGAAACGCTGGACCGGCTGATTCTCGAGAACATACAGCTGCAGATGGGGGCCCGGGTGGGGGTCCGTATCTCGGATGCGCAGCTGAACGCTGCAGTCCAGCGCATCGCCGCCGGGAACGGCATGAACCTGGAACAATTCCAGAGCGCCCTCGAGCAGGAGGGACAGTCCTATGCCGCCATGCGTGATCAAATAAGGCGCGAGATGGTTTTGCAGCGTGTTCAGTCAGGAAACGTCAATCAGCGGGTCCAGATAACGCCCCAGGAAGTAGAGAATTTTCTCGCCACAGAGGAAGGTCAGAAACTGGCCCAGCCACAGTACAGGATCCTGCATGCACTGCTTGCCGTGCCGAACGATGCCAGCGACGCGGAGGAATCCGCTGCCGACGCACATGTTCAGGCGCTGCTTCGCCGAATCCGCGGCGGTCAACCCTTCGACGAGGTCATCGCGTCCAGCGATGGTCGCTACCGTTTTACCGGTGGCGACCTGGGCTGGCGCAGCAAGGACGACCTGCCATCACTGCTCAGTGATGCGGCGCCGCCACTCGCCCGAGGTGAAACATCGGACCCCATTCGCAGCGACAGTGGTATTCATTTGATCTACATGGCCGATAAGCGCGGCAATTCGCAGATGGTCTCTCAGACCCATGTTCGCCACATACTGATCAAGTCTTCCGAAATCATGACGGATCAACAGGCCAGGCAGCTGGTGGGTGATTTGAAAGCCAGAGCCGAGGCCGGCACAGACTTCGGCGAGCTGGCCAAGGAGTACTCAGAGGACATCGGATCGGCTCAGGAGGGCGGAGACCTGGGTTGGACCAGCCCGGGCCAAATGGTACCCGAGTTTGAGGCGATGATGAAAAAGACCCCGGTGGGCAGCATCAGCGCCCCCGTCAAGAGTCAGTTTGGCTGGCATGTCATCGAGGTGTTGGATCGCAGGGAGCAGGATATGACCGAGGAAGCCATCCAGAACAAGGCCATGGAATATCTGCACCAGCGCAAATACCAGGAAGAACTGGATGCCTGGCTGCAGCGCATTCGCGATGAGGCCTATGTCGACATCAAGTGATCCAGAGCGCCACACGGCAGTAAGCCTTCAGCGCATAGCGAGCCCTCAGTCCAGCGGCAGCAGGCCCCGGAGATAGACCAACGGCCTTCAGCGGTAAGCGGTTATCCAACTGGCGTCTTCACTGCTTTCGGCCGAGTGATAACGCTGCAGGGCCTCAACATCGGGATTGCCCATGGACGCGTACAGTTGGTAACCACCCCCACGAGCCTCGCCAAATACACCCCGCCAGCTCGCCCTGAGTTCGAGCATGGTCGCCCGCCAGTAACTTTGTAATGACATCGTGGCGACACCGTCTACTTCGGCATGGGCCGACTCACCCGCATCAATCGGGCCAAACTTCCCGCCGCCAAGAATGACAGTGAACAACGCCAGACTGATGATCAGTTCAACCCTGTTGTGTCTCTTTCGCGCCTTAGCCACCATTCCCTCCATCTCCACGTCTGCCGATAGGTGCAGAGTAAGCTCCCGGGGATAACAGTCCAACGCGCCTGAGCCCGCAGCGTGACCGGTCTCACAGCTGACAATCAGGACCCGTGAGCCCGGTCACGAAAATCAGGGGGCGAGACGCCTGTTCAGGCGTTCATGTACTTGCGGTATTGGTGCAAAACGGGCCCGGTTTCGCCTTCGGCCATGATCTTGCCCTCATTTATCCAGATTACCCGGTCGCAGAGTGCTCGGATCTGTGCATCCATATGCGACACGAATACCACCGTCTGGTCGCCGCTGATCCGGTCCTTCATCGCCTGCTGCGCCTTGGTCCTGAAACGGCTGTCGCCCACACTGAGCACCTCGTCGATCAACAGCACATCCACGTGCGTGATCAGCGCTGTGGTAAAACCCAGGCGCGCGCGCATGCCTGTGGAATAGGTTTTCACTGGTTCCTCAAACGAATCTCCCAGCTCGGAAAACGCCTTGATTTCCTCCAAACAGGCCCCCGCCTCCTGCCGGCTGGCCCCCTGCAGCATCGCGGCCAGCAGTGCATTGTCGCGACCGGTCAATTGGGGCTTGAAACCCAGGCCGATCGTGAGCAACGCAGACGTCGTACCAGGCCGCCGCCACACCGTGCCTGAGTCGGCAGCCAGAATTCCAGCCATGACCCGCAGAATGGTGGTCTTGCCGCAGCCATTGCGGCCTATGACCCCCAGTGTTTCGCCACGGATCAGCTTCAGGGACACCCGGTCCAGCACCTCGTGCCTGCCCTGTGCGAAACTTGCGCTGCCGGTTCTGAAGGAGAGGCAAACCTGCCCCATTTCCAGCATGATCTCGCGCTGGTCAGCGCTCATGACAGTGCCCTCAAGGCGAGTTGCTGACTGCGCCCGCGCATGAACAGAATGGTTAGCCAAATCACTCCACAGCAGGTCATTCCCAACAACAAAAGATGCAGCAGGTCGGGGCGGGTGTTATACATCAGCACCTGACGATAAGCGTCCAGCAAGAAGGCAATCGGATTGGCCCGCAAAATAAGTTCGGTCATCTCCGGACTTTCAAGACCCCGCACATCCCAGAATATGCCCGAAGAGAACATGAGAAAAACGGTGCCCAGACTGATCACCATCGCGAAATCGCGCACATAACAAACCAGCACCGATCCAATCAATGAAACGGCCACAATGAGCAGGTATTCCACCAAAATCACTGGTGTCACCCAAAGCCAGTTCCAGCCGGGTTCAAACCCGGCGGCCAGCAGCACAGCAAACAGAAACAAAAACACCAGACACTGCTTGTAAAAATTGAGCTGTACTTGAGCCATCGGAAACAGCGACTTGGGAACATCGATACGACCTATCAGGCCCGCGCTGGCAACGATACTCCCCGCCGCCTGGTTGACACTGCGGCTAAACCATATAAAGGGCAGCTTGCCGCACATGAGGAATATGAGAAAGTCGGCACGCTTGGAGCCAAGAATAATCTCAAATACCACATAAAACACAGCCACATACAGCAGCGGCTCCAGAATCCACCAGATATAGCCAAGGACCAGTTTGGAGGCATCCGACTTGAGTGCCATCCAGGCCTGCAGGTCGACCAGTCTGAGGTATTGCAATCGTGTCATTGAATTTGCTGAATGCGAAGATTACCAGGTAGCAGTAAGCGCCAACCCCAAGGCCAGACAGTGGCGCAAGGCAGACATGATGGGATGAGGAGTATAATTGCCGCACATGGGCGTTACAATAGAGTGGGCGGCCCACGCGTGGCCACTGTTGACACCGACCGAGGATTGAACTGTGCCGATTTCCAGGATAGCGATCACCACTGGAGAGCCAGCCGGGATCGGACCCGACATTACCTTGGCTGCTGCCTTACGTTCCTGGCCCGCGGAGTTGGTAGCGGTAGCCGACCCTGAAATGCTCGCCGCCCGGGCTGAACAACTGGAGCTGGATATTCAGCTGGTGACATACGACGGTGCAAGCGCGCCCAGCGCGCACCGGCCGGGTCGATTGCAGGTGCAGCCCATACCACTGACAACGACAGCCGTGCCAGGGACCCTAGACGTTCGCAATGCCGGCTATGTACTACAGACGCTCACCACAGCTTTGGAGGGCTGCCTTGAAGGGGTTTTCCAGGCCATGGTCACCGCACCGGTACAGAAATCAGTGATCGGGGACGCCGGCTACTCATTTACCGGTCACACCGAATTTCTCGCCGAGAGATCCGGTTCACATCGGGTGGTGATGCTGCTGACCACGGGGCAGATGCGGGTTGCACTGGCCACGACACATTTGCCGTTGGCTGCGGTTCCCGGGGCTATCACCGCCGCGTCTCTGACTGAGACCCTGCAAATAGTCCACCGCGAACTGCGCGACCGCTTTGCCATCGACCGCCCACGGATCGCCGTGCTCGGCCTCAATCCTCATGCCGGAGAGGGGGGCCACCTTGGCCGAGAGGAGATCGATGTGATTGTTCCTGTATTGGAGCAGCTGCGAGGAGAAGGCATGCAGCTGGCAGGACCCTTGCCCGCCGACACAGCTTTCAACCCAGCATCACTGGCGCAATGCGATGCAGTTCTGGCCATGTATCATGATCAGGGCTTGCCCGTGTTGAAGCACGCCGGCTTCGGCGACGCAGTTAATGTCACCCTGGGACTGCCAATCCTGCGCACCTCTGTAGATCACGGCACTGCTCTAGACCTGGCAGCTACAGGCAAAGCCAGCAGCAGCAGCCTGGAGGCCGCGCTTGGGATGGCTATTGAGCTCTCCGACTGTGGGCGCGACAACATTCCATGATATCCTTGCCCCCGGTTGGCGGCAGGATTCTGGCTGCCAGGTAGCCACCCACATCAACATATAATTCGGGCATATAACAACTCAGGGAGAGCGCCATGGGCTAAAAAAGCGTGGCGACTTGCCGGGATTTCCAGTCATGCAGAGCAAGCAATCATCCGATCTCATCAAGGCAACGATCGCGCTACTTGATCTGGGCCTCATAACGGCCGCTTTCTACCTGGCGTACTGGTGGCGCTTTGATTCCCTGACAGACATCGGATCTTTTCTTTGGCTCTATTACTTGTCGGCCCCCCTCATATTATTGCTACTCCTGAGGCATGGCGTGCTCACCGGATTCCGGTACCAAAAACTCAGGGATATTTTCAAATCTACTTTGGTGGCATTCATTGCTGCGGGGGTGATTTCGTCGACCATGCTCTACTTATCGCAAACGGCAAATTATAGCCGTCTGGTATTCGGCGTTTACTTTAGCCTGGCCGCTTCCTTTGTGCTGTTGGAAAAAATTATTGTCAAGAAACTGTTCGACCGCCACCTGAAACGGGGTGGCTGGAACATCCGCATAGCAATGCTTGGTTTTGGTCCTCGATTTGATAAAATCAGGGCAGAATTTCAAAACCGACCACAATGGGGTATCGCACCCGTGCTGGTCCAGGATACACGCGAACTGGATGTCCGCGCTATTATCCGCCAGATCCGCGAGTCCATCATTGATGAGGTCTACATCGCCTACCCTCGGGGCCCGCTGTACCATGAACAAATCGACAGGCTGCTGGATGGGCTTGAAAAACTTGGCTTGCCCGTGCGGGTCGCATTGAACTTTGATGAACTGCAAGACTATTATGGTCAGCACTTCTGCACCATGGGCAGCCAAACCGGGGTCATGCTCGCCCCCTATAACCTCGACCCTGATCAACTGATCATCAAGCGGTGTATGGACATTGCAGGCGCTCTGGTGGGGCTCGCAATCCTGGCCCTTATCTATCCTTTCATCGCCCTGGCGATCAAGCTGGACTCACCCGGCCAGGTGTTTTTTTCACAGACTAGAGTCGGTAAAGGGGGACGGGAGTTCAACATTCACAAATTTCGTACCATGTACGTCGATGCAGAAGCCCGAAAGCAGGATCTTATGCAGCACAATGTTCACGACGGGCCGATGTTCAAAATGGATAACGACCCACGTATCACGCCGCTAGGCCAACATTTGCGCAAATACAGCATTGACGAAATCCCGCAGTTTTGGAATGTGCTGACCGGGGACATGTCACTGGTGGGCACCCGTCCGCCAACGCGAGACGAGGTAGCAAAATACGAGGACCACCATTTCCGCCGCATCAGCATGAAACCGGGACTAACAGGCTTATGGCAAATAAGCGGCCGCAACAAAATAACAGACTTTGACAAGGTGGTCGCGCTGGATCTCCAGTATATCCGCAACTGGAGTTTTCAAGCTGACCTCAAAATTATCCTGCGGACTATCAGAGTGGTTGTTATGCCTGGAAAGGCCTCAGGTATGTGACAATAACCGACGGACTACTGCCCCTGCCGTCGAGAATTTTATTGTGCAGCCACACGAACACACTGGAGAAAAAATTTTTTGAATAAAGTACCTGGCCCGAAACCCGCCAGCTGGCTACCACCGCAGAACCGCGCCAATTTGCTGTTCGCTATCCTATTACCCGGCTTCATTCTCGCCGACTTGATCTATGGTAGCCTTTCCCTCGCTGGCTACCACCTCTGGGTATCACCCGGGCAGCTGACCCGAGGGGTGGTTCTGGCAATTTCGGTCATTCTGTTGCTGACGAACCGGTCGCTAATACTCACCAGATTGGGGATAACTCTCCTCACGCTCACTGCGCTTGTGGTCGTAAGCACAGCGCTTTCGCCGCTATTCCCTGCCAACATCAGATTTGATATCGGCGCGGCCTTGCGGGTACTTTACGGACCCTATACTGTGGTCTTTTTTATCACTCTACTGCGCCACTACCGGACCAGTTTCCAGGACCTGATGTTGTACTTGGAGTGCATTTTTTACTTCATTGGCATCGCACTGTTTCTCATGTCCCTGTTCGAGATAGGAGAGGCAACTTACGGCAGTTATGCGTTCGGATTTATAGGCGTTTTCAAGGCCCAGAATGATACGGGACTGACCGCCACAATTGCTCTTTGTGCTGCGCTCTATGGTTTTATCAACAATTTCCGACTGGTGCGCATTCCCCTGCTGTTCATCGCCATGATGGGCCTGACTGGCATCGGCACGCGAACGGCAATGTCGTCGACACTGGTGGTATCTCTTGTGATAGCGGGAGTCTACCTGGTCGGTGCCTTGGCGCGCTTTCAGGGTGGCAAACAGTTCGCCCAACTGACGGCACGGCTGGGCCTTGCGCTAATGCTGGCCGGCGTAACCAGCCTGTATGCCTATGGCGTAGCCACCGGCAACCACATTCTACCTTTCCCTAAATCCGCGTTCGACTCGGAACAACAACCGACCGAATACCAGCTGATGAAAATGGAGCGCACTTTTAGAGGCGAGGCACACCGCAAGGACTGGCTCGATCGAGCTGCAATGCATACCAGCACCAGAGATACCGTCTATGACTGGCTTGGCGAGGGCGCCTGGAGCTACCGTGCCGGGGTGACCAAGCAATGGCCAGACACCTATGAGACCGAACCCGAACGGCTGCGGTATGCGGAGATGGACTGGTTCGACTTTTACGGGCAATTCGGGGCATTGTTCGCAGCGCTGCTCTATCTGTTCTACTTCAGCTTTCTGAGCTTCTCAATGCTGCGCTTCTTTACCACCTGGCACCCCGCCTACGGCACCTCTGCCCTGATACTGGGTGTGTACATCGCTCACTCCCTGATTGCCGGCCACGCCATGAACAGTCCCATGGTATCTACCCAGATCGCTGCGGTCATTGCTTTCCTCTATCTGCTCGGCAGCGGTATCAAGCTTCCCTTGGACAACCCAATCGAGCCGGGATGGCGTGAGCGTATGAACGCCCAAAACACTGCGGGAACGGACCCTGTTTGAGTATTAACGACAAGACATCTGCCACCCGGTCAGTGCCATGCTGCTGCTGTTTGCCATCCCTCGGTATTTGTAACTGACCGGCCAGGTCCGCTATGGCGTACTGCCCATTGCACGGTTATTGCGCGTGTGCTGTCCAATAAACTCGCTGAAGTTCAGAACCTAGACATTATGTAGTGACCTACCCGTCCTCAACGCCGTGGATTAAGCTGAGGACGGACATCTTCGGCTCAGAGCCATAATTGAGGAGGATAGGTCATGGACCAGTTTATCAAGTATGTCGGACTGGATACACATAAGGATACGATCGCGGTTGCAGTTGCCGATAGTTCGGGTGGCCGGCCACGGTTTTACGGTGAGATTGCAAATACGCCCACGGCACTTTCGAAATTGGTGAAGGACGTAAGTCCGCACGGGGAAGCCGTTTCCTATTGCTATGAAGCGGGGCCGTGCGGGTATGGCATCTACCGTCAGATCAGTGGTTCCGGGCATGAGTGCAGTGTTGTGGCGCCTTCGCTGATACCGACCAAGCCGGGCGACCGGGTTAAAACGGATCGGCGCGACAGCGAGAACCTGGCGCGCTTGCATCGAGCAGGCGAGTTAACACCGGTCTGGGTGCCGGATCAGGAACAGGAAGCGATACGGGACCTGACCCGTGCCCGGGAAGATATGAGGCACCTTGAGCGTCAGGCCCGGCAGCGCTTATGTGCGTTTCTGTTGCGCCATGGCCAGAGGTATGACTGCGGGAAAAGTAAATGGACCCAGGCTTACTGGCGTTGGCTGGAGCGCATCAAGTTTGACCATCGGGTACAACAAACCGTGTTTCAGGAATACATCGACAGTGTGAAACAGCTGCAACAGCGCGTGGCTGACCTGGAGCAGGCCATGCATGAGGCGCTGGCTGATTGGACCTTGGCCCCGGTGGTGGAAGGCTTGATGGCGCTGCGAGGCTGTCGCCTGATTACAGCGATGACGATCGTTGCGGAACTTGGCGATATCAGTCGCTTTGATTCACCGCGACAGCTAATGAAGTATTTAGGCTTGGTGCCCAGCGAGTCCTCGAGTGGCCCAAGGGTCCGTCGGGGAGGTATTACGAAGACAGGCAATGGCCATGTCCGGCGGGTGCTGATTGAGGCGGCATGGTGCTATCGTTTTCCAGCACGCAAAACCGCACCATTACAGCGTCGGGCTGAACAAACCTCGGAGGCAGTGCAGGCCATCGCGTGGAAGGCACAGAAGCGACTCTGCGGTCGCTATCAGGCGCTGAGCAAACGCGGATTATTGCCGCAGAAAACCTGCACGGCGATCGCCCGCGAGCTGACAGGATTTATCTGGGCGATTGCCTGTGAGGCTATGCCAAGGAACGCAACTGAAGCAAACAGGTAATCAAGAAACGTGATGTTGAGCAGGGGGGGAAAAGTGAGCTTTTAGGACAGGTCAGGGGTAGCCCGGTGGGAGAATCCTCGAGGCTGCTAAGAGGCGTCCGGATAACCGGAACGACCCTCGACCCTAGAGAGAGGTAGCTCCACGACGAAGATTTGTCAGGCGGTTCCGACCCGCGAATATCAGACTGATCAACCGTCGTTAAACGCTGCCCCTGGCCTGTCCTAAAAGTCTTGCTGAGAGAGGGAATTGTGAAAGAGTAATGCCATCGATTGACAGGTCACAACATATCAGCAGGTTGTTGATTTTCTATCTGCGTGGCCACTGCCACGTTAAAAACAGGCTCAAATCGGTCATGTATTCACTATACACTCCCTCATTTCGCCTGTTTTTGCCTACCAGTGGCTGCCTCGAAAACGAAAATCAACAACCTGCTAGGGCACGCCAATTCGTGATCGGCCGTACCGGGTACCAAACCGGGTACCGCTGAGTAGCGAGAGGGAATAGGCCGTCGCCGTGTCGCTCAATACCGCAATGCCTGGATGTCAGAGCAGAGTGAATGACCAGAGGTACACCCCGCGAGCCTCAGGAATACTGCCGTGGCAACCCTTCCTTTCCAAGTGACACGGGCAAGTGTGTTAAAATGCCGATAAGCAGTCCGCACCAGCCGAGACAAAAAATTTGAATTCCAGTGGCAGCCGCCCTTGAGCGACTCTCTATCCGCAGGCCTGGTTCGCAATACGGCCTGGAATTTCGCCGGTCTTGGCACGCCGCTACTGGCCGCCATGGTGGCCATTCCTATAATCATCGAGCACCTGGGCATCTCCCGCTTTGGCGTGCTGACCCTCAGTTGGATGGTCGTCGGATACTTTAGCGTATTTGATTTGGGGCTCGGGCGGGCCCTTACCCAGCGCGTGGCCCAAGCCCTGGGTGCGGATCAGCATTCCCAGATACCGGAAATGGTGTGGACTGCGCTGGCGCTGATGTGCGTTCTCGGACTGGTCGGAGCCGGCCTGGCCTTACAGCTCTCACCCTGGATTGTCGCAGACCTGCTGACAATACCCGATGAGTTAGAGGCAGATGCGCTGCGTAGTTTTCTCTTGCTGGCCTTGTCCATACCGGTGGTTGTGATCTCGACCGGTTTGCGCGGCGTTCTGGAGGCATTTCAGCTGTTCCGATTAGTCAACCTGGTGCGCATGCCACTCGGCATACTCAACTATCTTGGGCCATTACTCGTTCTGCCATATTCCAGCAATGTTTGGCCGATTGTCGCAGTTCTGGTGTGCTTGCGCTGTGGCAGTTTGTTGACCTACGCCCTTCTATGCCTCAAGCATATTCCAGGGCTGAAAAATGCCATAGGAATCAGTCGGGAGCAAATCAGACCCTTACTCAACTTTGGCGCCTGGATGACCGTGTCCAATATAGTCGGTCCCTTAATGGTTTACATCGACAGAGTCATTATTGCCAGCTTCGTCTCAGTGGCGGCCTTAACCTTCTACGCTACTCCGCAGGAAATGATCACTCGCATAGGCATTATTCCCAGTGCGGTACTGGGAGTATTATTCCCCGCGTTTTCTGCGGTTTACGCTAGGGATCGCAGCGCAATTAATGGCTATTTTCGCCGGGCAGCCAATTACCTTCTGATTCTGATGTTCCCGCTAGTGTTGGTGGGAGTGGTCTTTGCACACGACATCCTGGAACTCTGGATCGGGCGGGAGTTTGCCGAGAATAGCGCAAGAATTATGCAAATTCTCTTACTGGGAATGCTATTCAACAGTCAAGCCCGCGTCCTCAACACGCTTATACAGAGCGAGGGCAGAGCAGATATCACCGCGAAGGTTCATCTGACTGAATTCGTTTTCTATTTAAGCACCCTTGTACTCGTAGTACCTGAATATGGGATTCTTGGCGCTGCTATCGTGTGGTCATCGCGCACACTGGTCGATTTAGCTTGCTTCGCGTTAATACTGTATGCGCGCGCCGTGCTCCGGCCCGCAACGCTCGCGCCAGCCCTACTGCGCATCGGTGCTGCGACGTGTGCGGTACTCCTTGGCAGCCTGCTGCATACCGTTCAGCACAAAATCACATTTACCTTGATTTGCGCCCTGATCTATTTATGTGTGGCCCTGCGCTATCTGCATCGTGACTTCGCTGTGCGGGACGGAATTAACCCGTAGTCTTCAGCTTCGGGCTGGAAATCTGGTCCTTGCGGTTCTCCGGTCGAGGACCAACTGATACCCAGTGCGATAGGTCCCTGTCGATCATTGCTTCCAAACGCGCAATTTCCGGCTGGTAGAACTCCTCGAGAAGTAAGCGGGTGCGCGCCGGAATGGGCGGTTTTTGCACCGGCCCCAACTTTCTCAATCGACCTGTCAAAGCATCACGCCAAGCTGCCGGGAGTGCGTGGGTCAAGCCATCGTAAACCGCACGCGCTGCCGGTACGGCGTGCACGGCCCGCCGCAATCTGGCTGCCGCCGGCGAAATAGCAGTGTTCTTTGGCGCCAGATCGACGTTCCCGGATAGAAACTGGTCAGGGACGTCGAGAAAGCGACATACCGCCGCAACAGATTCAAGGGGATTCTGTTGCAGGTCTTCGGTCAGTAATACCATAATCTGCTCTGCTGGAAAGAGATGCAGATAGCGCTCCAATTGGGAAGCGTAGCAGCCGTAGTCGACGTAGGTCTTGAATTCCAGGCGCGAGTTCAACGTATCCAAATGCGCTTGCCACTGCAGCGGATCGGAGAAATCTTGCCCTTGCTCAAGACTTGCCAGGTTCTTGTCGACAGAGGTGGCAAAGTCGTCGGACTCGATTCCTGCGCTGCGCTTCATCCACCAATCGGAGTGCGCGCGACCGACTGGTTCGCGCAGGATTGCTATCAGCTTTGCCTCTGGCATCACAGAGTAAATGCGCTCGGCGGCGTAGGGAACAAACAGGGTCTGAGAAGAGGCCTCACCCACGCGCTCCTCACCAGCATAGTGGCTCAGGTATTGCTGCCAATACCAACGCATCCCGTGGTGAAAGTCACAACTATCAAAAAACCAGGGTTCCTTAGGGAGGGTGATGGCGATCTGGGCATGTTGTGCCAGGATATTTGCAAGGCTTGTCGTACCAGATTTCCCCACGCCCACGATCAGAAAGTCCAGATCTTCGTCCTGGATAGCCATACCGGTACTCTCTATTCTGTAGATTGCTGCCTGGTCGAATGTAATGAAGTCGCTGACCCAACTAAAGTCGGTCCAGATATTCTCCTGAGCGATGCTCACATTGTGGTGCAATTGCCACCCTGCGTCGAGTGGTGCGCTACTACTTCTGGTTCCCGCAGGACTGGCCACTGGCGCCTGCCTTTTATCCGAAAGCCCGCACAGGACTCAGACTTCAGGTATGGCGGCGGCGTTGCCCTATATTCCAATGGCCCCCACCCGACAGGCGCCCGACAGCGCCCGGGCCGAACTGTTCGTTCCATACAAGGGTCGCCTGTTCCTTCTGCCATGCTCCGGTGACACCCCCATAGATCAAAAGGTATTTTTTGCGGGGTAAGTTGATTAAACTTGACCCCTGCCCCCACGCCGAAGGCCCGTTTAAATGAGCTCCGATGCCTACTACGGCACACTGCGACAGCAAGTGCTTTCCCTGTGCCCAGATGATATCGACCGGGCGTTTGAGGTCGGGTGCGGCTATGGCTCCACCCTGGCCTGGCTCAAAGAAAACAAAAATTACGGCTGGGCCGGGGGTGCAGAAATGTCCGCTACTGCGGCCCACGAGGCCCGTAAAAAGCTAGACTACGTTTTGCAGGGTGATGTCGAAAAAGAGGGGCTGCCGCTGGAAGAACAAAGCCTGGACCTGCTGTTGTGCCTCGACGTTCTTGAACATTTGAAGGACCCCTGGTCTTTTCTTGAGCGCAGCTGTCGATTACTCAAGCCCGGGGCTACATTTATTGCCAGCCTACCAAATTTACGCCATCACTCGGTCATGCTACCACTGCTTCTGCGCGGCGATTTCGCGTATCAGGCGTCCGGAATCCTGGATCACACCCACCTCCGGTTTTTCACTCGTCGGGGGATGATCGCACTGGTTGAAGCCGCCGGCATACGGGTAGCTGACGTGGAACCGACCTGCATGGAGGCGGGCAGCAAAGCTCATACCCTCAACAAATTCAGCCTGGGCACCCTGGAGGGCTTCCTGGCCTACCAGTACATCATCAAGGGGCACCGTGTTGACCGCACCGGCGAGTGATGCGGTCTATATTATCATTCTGAACTGGCTCACTTGGCCAGAGACTATCGCCTGTCTTCAATCCGTGCTCAGATTGAACTATGACTCCGCCCGGATAGTGTTGTGCGATAATGCATCAAGCAACGATTCCCTTGAAAAAATTACCGCCTGGTTGCGGGATGAATTAGCGCCGGACTTCAGCACTGACACGCGAGCGGATCTACTGCTGCCAACGTCACTCCCCCCGTATCAACTTATCCAGGAATCAGCAGTGCCGCAGGCTCGGCATACGGCGGGCAGCATCACCATCATACAAAACTCCCGCAATCACGGGTATGCTGGCGGCAACAATGTCGGCATTCGTTTTGCACTGCAAGACCCCAACTGCAGCGCTGTCTGGATACTCAATAACGATGTAGTGGTCACGCCGACCTCCCTGAGCAAGCTGCTACCTCATCTAGCAGGACGCTGCGGCATTGTCGGTTCGCGGGTATTGGATTACGACGACGGCTCACTGCAACTGGCGGGCGGCAGCTCTTACGAGAGCAGCAGCGGCAAGTCCAGGCCGCTGCAGCGAGACGAGGCGCAGCGCGGTGAAATGGACTGCATCAGCGGCTGCGCCATGCTGATTTCAAGAGATCTGCTGGAGGCAATAGGTGGCCTCAGTGAGAACTATTTTCTCTACTATGAGGAGATCGATTTTGCGATACGTGCCCGAGCCCAGAACTACACACTCGGCTATGCCGATGACAGCGTGATCTATCATCGCCACGGTGCAACTATCGGAAGTTCTGCCTTGTCAGACTTTTATCTCATGCGCAGCCGATTGCGGTTTACCCGACAGTACTATCCGGCTCGCTATCCACAGGTCATCGCATCGGTGTTCACCACAGCCTGCTACCGCTTCGCTAGAGGCCAATGGAAACGCGGTTACATGATCCTGTGCCTGATCCTGAACCCGGCTCTGGATTACAAGCCAGACCGGTGGGGGGATTGAAATGAATGACAACATTCACGGCAGCCCTGAAATCCGGCGTATCGAGATGCTTGGCTGCCCTATGGATATCGCCACCATGGACGACACCGTGGCGTTGATAAAACGTCGGATCGAGGCGAGACAATTTACCCAACACGTGGTGGTCAACGTTGCCAAGTTGGTAAATATGCGTAGTGATCCGGCTCTCGCTGCCTCGGTGAAAAGTTGCGACATTATTAACATAGACGGCATGGGAGTCGTTCTCGGGGCCCGCTTCCTCGGGCATACCGTGACCGAAAGGGTGGCGGGCATTGACCTGTTCCATCGGCTCATGGCGCTTTCAGAGGCGCGCGGGTACCCGGTATTCCTGCTCGGAGCCCGACAGGCGATTGTGAAGGAAGCCCGGCAGAAACTGCTGTCGACCTACCCGGAACTGGCGATAGCCGGGTATCACCATGGCTACTTTTGGGACGACGAAGAAACGCTCGTCAACAAAATCAAAGAATCGGGGGCCAGTCTGCTGTTTGTCGCAATCACCTCGCCCGGGAAAGAGAATTTCATCAATCGCTGGCATGAAAAACTCGGGGTAGATTTTGTAATGGGCGTTGGGGGTACCTTCGATGTCGTGGCCGGGCATACCCGCCGAGCGCCAATTTGGATGCAGAATTGCGGCCTCGAGTGGCTGTTTCGCGTGCTTCAGGAGCCCGGCCGAATGTGGAAACGCTACCTGAAGACCAACTCGGTCTTTGCCTGGCTATTGTTGCGCGAACGACTGAAGCCAAGGAGATCTGATCACTGAGTCACTGCGTGGTCACCAGTTTTCCAGTGGAAAAGGCGGCCTCTCACCTGCTGACGGACTTAAATTTGCCTAATGGTGCGGCGACTCAGCAACCAGTTTTTTTGCGAAGTCAATTTCACGCTGACAGGTCAGTGCGATATCGATACGCTCTACCGACTCTCGCGCGTTTGCTGCCAGCCTCCGGTAAGTGCTTTCACTCGACAACAGCTCTTCTATAAAACCCGCCGCCTGACTCACATCAAAATCCTGGGCCAGAAATCCGCTGTAGCCATGGCTAACAAATTCTGGAATTGCACAGGTAGCAAAGGAAACGACGGGCAGGCCTGAAGACATGGCCTCGCACATCGACACCCCCTGAGAATCCATACGTGTGGTCGCGTAATAGATGCCATAACGCTTGTGCACATCGGGTATGCATGCGTGGGGGAGGAAGCTATCGTACAGCATCACTTTGTCCGCGAGGTCGCTCGCCGCAATGTAGTTCAGTATCTGTCGCTTGTCCGGGCCCTGACCGTGAATCGCAAGTTGACAGGAGAGTGGCCTCAGGAGACTCATAGTTTCTATCGCCAAATCCAGGGCAGACACACCTCTAAACAACAGTGGCCGAATAGTGAGAAGCTGGTGGCGAGAGGGCCAATGGTCGTCAAAGCTGAAAAGCGTGGTGTCGATACCGTTGGGGATAATAGCCGCCTTGCTGCCGATGGCTATTTTCATCGACTGTTCAGCTTCCTGATGTATCCAGTCTGATACACACACGAAGCGAGCGTAGCGGGCATCCTCCATCAATCGGTGGACGGTTTGCCTCATGCGAGCAAAAACCCAGAAGTCGCGATAGAGAAATCGGGCGATGGACTTCGGTTGGGTCAGTTTTATGTCCGCAGGCCGACTGCGAGCAATCCGCTGCACGTCGATGCCATGGACAAAAAACAGGCACGGCATATCAATCGCTATCACTCGATCATATATCACCCCGCCATCCAGTTTTGGGTTGATGGAGTGATGCAACAAGTGAAAAAATACGGCATCATAAGCGCTGCGACTTAACACGTCAGCGATGCGACTCGCAGGTGCGAGAAACACCACCACCCCATCTATTTCATACCGGTCTTCTCGGGCGCTGGGAACATATACCTCCACACTGAATCCGAGGCGCAGATACTGCCGGTTTCGGGTGTGCACAAACATATGATTATACGGGCTATCTGCCGAAGGATAGCGACTTGTTAAAACACTTATTCTATACATGCTGTGCTCGACATTGGGGCGGGATGAACTTATCCCGCGGTCACGGCAATTCCCCTTGTATCGATGAGTATGGCAGCACCGCACCCGGTCGCAAGCCGCTGCCGGAACTCCCGATGGTCTGCCAGTACAAGGACGATATCAGCGCGCTCCAGGGCGGTCTCCAGGTCACTCAAGTGCAATCTGCTGAGCCCTGAGAGTTCTGCCGGCAGCCGTTCGATATTTGGCTCAACAACTAGCAATTCAGCCACCTCGGACACCGCCAGTTGCTTCACAATGTCGACGGCGGGGCTCTCTCGCAAATCATCAATATCTGCCTTGAAGGCCAGTCCCAGGCAGGCTATCGAGGGCTTAATCAGACCAGATGCAGCGAGTTTGACCTTGTTCACTACCCAATCCGGCTTACTGTCGTTTACTTCCCTCGCCATTTTAATCAAGCGCGTTTGTTCAGGGGCACTATCGACAATAAACCAGGGGTCCACCGCGATACAGTGTCCACCCACCCCTGGACCCGGGCTCAATAAATTGACCCTGGGGTGATGATTTGCCAGCGCTACAAGCTCCCAGACGTCAATGTCCAGCTCATCACAGACCAGCGACAATTCATTGGCAAGGGCGATATTGACATCGCGGTAAGAATTTTCAGTCAGCTTGACCATTTCTGCGGTCCGAGCATCCGTCGCATGCAGTTGGCCAGAAACAAACAGCTGGTAGAACGCAGCGGCCCGACTTGCACAATGCTCAGTGATTCCGCCGATGATACGGTCGTTGCGGATCAACTCATACATGATATGACCGGGCAATACCCGCTCGGGACAGTAGGCAACATGAAGATCGGCAAATTCGCCTGAGCGCTTGGGCAGGTTGAGGTCGGGCCGAGCAGCCGCCAGCCAGGCCACCAGCTTCTGCGTCGTACCAACAGGAGAGGTAGACTCCAGGAGGATCAGATCGCCGGACTTCAACACCGGCGCAATGGACAGCGCGGCGGCCTCGATACTCGACACGTCCGGCGTATTGTCTTGCAGTAATGGGGTCGGGACGGCGATCACAAAAACGTCCGCCGGCTCCGGTTGAGTCGATGCCCGCAGCATGTTCGCATTAACAGCCGCGCGCACCGCTATATCGAGATCAGGTTCAACAATATGGATTTCACCCGCATTGATAGTCTCAACCGCCTGCGGGTTCACATCTACGCCGATCACAGGAATCCCTCTGGATGCGATGACAGCTGCCGTAGGCAGGCCGATATAACCCAGACCGATCACTGAAACATTGTTAACTTTCATACTACCCAGCTCCGTCAAGTGCCTCAGAGTGCTTGCCAAGTACCCCGCCGTCAAAGAATATCGCCAGTCTGTTAACAATGTGCTCAATGGCATGGCCGTCGCCATAGGGATTACTCGCATGGGCCATCGCCGCATAACGTCCGGCATCACTAATCAGTGCCTCGGCAGCCGCCACAATGGTTTCGCAATCAGAGCCGACCAGCAACACTGTTCCAGCGCTGACTGCTTCCGGACGCTCAGTGGTGTCGCGCATGACCAACACCGGCTTACCCAGTGAGGGCGCCTCTTCCTGTATCCCGCCCGAGTCGGTCAGTATCAGGTGGGCACGATTCATCAGATAGACGAAAGGCAGGTAATCCACCGGTTCGATCAGATAAACATTTGGAATACCGGTCAGCAGCCTTTGCACCGGAACCTGCACATTAGGGTTGAGGTGCACCGGGTAGACAATCTGGCATTCACTGTGCCGATGCGCCAAGCGGGCTAATGCACGGCAAATATTCTCGAAACCATCACCAAAGGACTCTCGTCGATGGCCGGTAACCAGGATAAGTCGCTGGTCATCATCCAGAAAAGGGAACATAGCGTCAGCCTCAGCGCGACCGAATGAGCCTAAACGCAGTTTCTCAACCACCATATGCAGAGCATCGATGACCGTGTTACCAGTGACACAGATCCGATCGGCTGCGACGCCCTCAGCCAGGAGGTTGTCCCGGGCTGTCTCTGTTGGCGCGAAGTGCAATGCGGCAAGGCTCGCGGTCAGCTTTCTGTTGGCCTCTTCCGGCCACGGGGAAAGCAGGTTTCCAGTGCGCAAGCCCGCCTCGACGTGCCCCACCGGAATCTGTTCATAGAAAGCGGCCAATGCAGCGGCAAAGCTTGTTGTGGTATCCCCGTGGACTAACACAAAATCCGGCTGAAAGGACTGCAACACCTGCTTGAGCCCCTGCAAAACGAGTGTGGTGACGTCGTAGAGGTCCTGTCCGGAGCGCATGATATCGAGATCGTAGTCGGGAACAATAGCAAACAAATCCAGCACCTGATCGAGCATTTCGCGGTGCTGTGCGGTAACACAAACCCGGCTGTCCCACCCCGTGGCCTCCAAGCGGCTGACCAGGGGCGCCATCTTTATCGCCTCGGGACGAGTTCCAAAAACGGTTAGTACCTTGGTGATGGCCATGTAGTCCCTCGCTCGGTTGCCAGAACGGAATGATTGGCAAATATCGCTGACACTGGCGATGGGGTAATGGGCCATCTGCACCCATAAGCTCCTGCTGATGAGCACTGTCGGCAGTCCACGGCATTTTAGTGGCCGTCGCAGAGACTGTAAACCCGCCCGGCCCGATGGAAAATACCGGAGGAGTGCCCGATGGCACTGGACTCATCCGGTCTGTGCAGGTCGTGAGACCGACTCGACAGTTCTGACCGCAGTGCGGGGGCCGCTCGATATGATCCCTTCATTCACAATCAGAAAGACAGTATAGAGTGCCAGTGGAGCGACATAAAGATAAGCGCGATTCACCGTCTTGAGATCGAGTGCCTGCTGATAGTAAGGCGTCACCACAAATACCAGCGTGATGATAAAAACCGCCGTTAGTGTGGCCAGAACAACACCGGCCTGATGATCGGCAGGACCAGGGCCACGTATGCATCCGATGAGAAACGCTCCCATTACAAACGCATAGAGATACCACAACAGGTGCCAGTTGATCATCGCGAACAGCGTTTTCAGAATTACGCTATGCACCGGATGCCAGCCCAGTTCAAGCCTGCCGAGCAACGGAAGTTGTATCGCGTCCGTGCTCAACAACAGGTCACCCAGGCCCGGGACCGACAATTCCACACCCACCACTATCGCCGCCGCCGCGATGCTCGCAAGGAACACCAGAGCCAGCAGCTGATAGCGCGCCTGCAGGCCCAGTAGTTGCAATGCAGCAAATGTCAGAGTGACTGCCGCCAGCGCCAGACCGGGCACCTTGAGCTGAGTACAGAACAGGGCGAGAACGACCGCAATCAGCGTGTAACGCCGCTGGCCGGTAAGCCCTCCAGCGTGCAGGCATAACACAGACAGGGTAAAGGCGGCAGTCAACCAGAGGTCAGCGTAGCCGGCAAGCACGGTATGAACGTCCACATAGGGCATACTGATGAGGAAGTAGACCGCCATCGAGGCCAACCAAAGAGGTGCCCCTGCCAATCTCAGGTGGCCCAGGAAAGCGCTCGCGAGGGCAACCAGGGTGCACAGCCAGGGGAGATTGAGCAGCGAGTGGACGCTGGTCTGCGCACCCATCATCGTCCACAGAGAGACCAGCGGCAGCCCCTCAGGGTATTGTGCAGCACGCCAATTGCCCAGAGTATAGACGGTCGAGCGGTCCGCGGCCGCGAGCCAGTCGGGCGGGCTGACAAATTCCACCAGCTCCCCGCGACCAAACCAGACCACCGCTTTTGGAGCCCAGTTCATCCAGGCATCCCAGGGGAACAGAGGGCGTAGCACTAGCTCCTGAGCCAAAGCCCAGAGTCTCAGCCCGCTGAGTCCCAGCAACAGCATGATCAGTACCCACTGCCACGTTGTCGATCCGGGGCCCGCGCCCTCCGCATCAGCTTGTGCGGTTCGGTTCTGGACCACCATAAAGAGCAAGCCCAGGATCACCAGCGACATCAAGCCTGCGACCGACCAGAACGACGGTGCACCCAGGATACTGGCTGCACCGCGCACCAGCAGACCGGTAGTGAAGAGACCAACCATATAACCGTGACCCACAATGAGCGGCAGATTTCGACAGCTCTCTGCCTGGAAGAGGCGATATACCAGTAAACTGCCCATTGCCCAGGGCAATATCAAAGCGACGGACAGACCGACGATAGAAAAGTCATCACTCATCACCTTGCACCCGGTAAAGCGTGCCCACGCGATTCTGGTCCAGCCGCTGCACCGACAAATGCCGTCCGCTGTGCCAATGCAATAAGCCCGTCTCCGCCGCAAAGCCCAGGCCTGGAATATCGCCCAGCACGATCAGGTAATCCCCGGCATCCGGGCCGTTAACCGGTGGATACCTACCGAAGTTATACACATTGTGGGGTAACAAGTGATACTGAAGGCGCAGGCGCTGGAAGTCATGCCCCGCAGCCTCTTTCAGGATAAAAACTGTCTTGGGTTCAGTTGGCAGCAGGCTCTGCTTGAGGTGCACAGCATATCCGTACAGGTCGCCGTCCATATCCGCCAGACGGCGCTCGTGCTGGCTCTTGCCTGCAAACAGCGCGCGCGCCTGGTCGAGTCGGAACTTGAGTTTTTCCGACCAGAGCAAGTCCAGTGAAAGCCAACCCGATAAAACGATAATCAGTACCGGCAGCCAGCCAATCGCTATCCGCCATCGCAAGATACAGCAGAACAGGCAGGCCACTACCACCCAAAGCGCAGCGAGCACGGTGGGCGAAAGGGTCGTTGCATGGCTGCGACCGCGCAGGACATTTATCGAACGCTGACTCCAGGGTTCCACAGAACGCCAGTCGGAAATATTGCGCGCAAGGAAAGTCGCCAGCGAATGCGGTCGCAGAGAGATGTTCTCGATAGTTAGGTAACCACCTCGCAGACTGCCGTAGATATCCAGGCCCAGCTCTACCACCGTGCCTTTCCAGTCCGGCGTGGCCATCAGGCCCGTGCCAATCGCTGCACTTCTGTTTAACAGGCGGATATTGTGAAGTCGGTCTGGCTGCTCTGCCGTTCGCCAAATCAAAAAAATCGCGAGCCCCGAATAACTGCCATCAATATTGTACTCCAGGACAGGGTAATCGGCGGCAGCTACTCGTGTTGGTGCCGTTAACAGAAGACGATCGCCGGGACCCAATTCCGAGACCCGCAGCGCACTACCTGCGACCGTGACGAGGGCCGCAGATCGCAGCTGCAGTTCGCTGCCACTGAAAGTTGTAATCTCCGGCGGGCGTTCATCGCCGGACCCCGATTGGGGACTGTTCAGTGCGATGAAGACTGCCGCCAGAACAAGCAGGACAACTGCGCTGGCCAGGAGACTGAGCGCCGCCCACCACAGGGCGAAGAGCAATTCGCGGGTGTCGACGTTTGCGCAATCGCGATCGGACCGGACGTTCCCACCGGACGACTTGTCCCCAACACCGGGCATCAGGGGCGCATATCCCCCGCCGTTATCATTGCGTCGACAATTGCCGACGCTGCGACGCGAACTTCAGGCCAACTCTCGAGGCCCAACGCGAACTGCCTCGCATAGTGGCGGAACTCCACCAGTAATTCAGGCACGCTTCTTTCAGCAGCGGTCCGTGCATCATCCGTCGGCTGGGCCAACTCCTGCATGGATCGATTCACAACAGCAACGGCCTCGTCCAGCACAGCTCGCCACTCCGGTGGCCGCTGCACCCCATCCTGCAGAACACTCTTCAGCTGTGCGAGCCGCGAAACCTGAGCTTCCGCTATTTCAACACGATAGAGATTCACCAATGCCCGGTCGGACATCTCGGAAAGTTCTCGTGCAAGCTGCACCAGGCCGGCGAGCCGGGTCTGCGCAGGTATTCCAGTTTGGTAACTTGTGCGATCCGTTACATACTTGGCGGGGTTCACGGCAAACTTGCCGAATGAACGGGCATCAGTTGGGCGACCCTGACGATCCTCCAGAGGCAGATGGGGGACGCTCCAGTCATACTCCAGCGTTGCCGCCTCCGGGTAAAGGTACTCGACCATAGCGCCGAACAGATAATCCTCACCCCTGAACACAGGAAAGTAAGGCGGCAGCAGCCGTGTGTTGTCCAGCCCGGTAACCTGGGAAATTACCGCCATCTTGCTAAAGGTCGGCCGGGGCATTCCCATCCAGTAAGCGCGCTGAGTCGCTGCCGCCGACAAGCCCCCGGAGGTCGCAAGCAAACGCTTTGCTGAGGCCGGATCCAGGGTATAGATCCACTGGGTATTGCGCGTTCCCGGGTCACCCAGACTGCCGCTCTGGGTGATAAGCACCGGAGAGTCCGCCGTCCATTGCTGGAGAAAGGCTGCATTGGACTGATACAGGATCTTCGCGTCCGGCTGACGAACCCCCAAAGCCCGGGCCGCCCGCCCCAGACCCAAGCCCAGGCAAAGTGCATGACCGGCGAGCGGATCGAAGCCCTCAACCTCGGTGCGCGCCTGAACATCGGCCTGAGAACGGTAAAAATCCACTTGTCGAGCCGAGCCGGCAAATGCCAAACCCTCCTCACGGTGTGGCGAGGGGACCGCTCGACATACCACATCATCATCCATTACGATGGCCCGGCGCCCCACCGAACCCAGCAGACAGAGTGTGCGCGCCAACCCGTAACTTTTATGCCCGGCCCACCGTTGTCGGTCGAGCAGAAAACGGATGCCATCGCTATGCTGAGGCAGTGCCTTCAGCAGTGCATCAAGTAGCGCTTGCTGTTGGGCAATACCCAGATATTGCATTGCCATGGCACTGCGCTTGTTAAAGTCACGCACCGCCTCGCGATTGGCCATTGTGTGCGTGCCAGACCGCGAATCATCGACGAGGATGAGTTGCTCATGGCGCAGTAGATCAGCATTTTTCAGCATGGAATCGAGCAGCCGCCGCACTGCCGCAGGGCGATCGCAGGTGATGATGAATACCCGGGTAGCTGCGGGATCAGGCTCCGGCGTCAGAGTTTCCGGCATCAGTCTCGCCAGGACCGAGTCAGCAGCGATCAGCATGCCCTCATCGCGCAACATTCCCAGCACCGCAGCAACATCGGTCTCTTGACCATCAAGCTCGGGAATAGTCCGGGTCAGGTGGGCGACATGCTCGGGAAGACTGCGAAACACTCCGCAATACCCCAGCGCGACAGACACCTCCGAGGCAACCATCAGTTGCCGGCCACTGTGCCGGTGCAATAAAAGGATGCCCCCGTTGCGCAGGTCGACCCGCTCGCAGTCTGCAGCGGCATACAATTGCGATCCAGGGCCAGTGTCTGGCGCTGCTCCTGTTGCCGCAGTAGAGGCAGGTGGCTGGTAACTGTAATTGATGCTGATTTCGTCGGCCATAGGTGTGCTTATGCTTTTTGTCTACTACTGGCCCCCACGATTCTATGAGTCAGTACACCGTATGTAAACTGGCCCATTCCCAACCTGAGGTGTCCCTGGGCTGCGCGGTGCGCCAGCAAATAGCGGCATTGCCAGCCTGGAAATGTGATCTACCACGCGTTTTGTTTTGCTTGAATCAAACTTACGCGGTGGTTATGCTATATTTTAGATCAAGTACCGGTTGATGAAGGTCGACAGCCGCGCAGGCTTATGAAGATCACGCCAAAGCCCTCCAACTGGCTTGTCATAGAATGGTTCAGTCACAAAGGCAGCCATAAAAAGTTCAGTCAGAAAGGATTCAGAAGGATTGGGGAACCGCCACCGCTGCTATTGCAGTGTATAGCAGCAGAATCAACTCGAAATGGGGCGAGCTGGGGTAGATTAAGACCGCAGAGCTGGACGCGCCGTGCTGCGAGAACTAAGCTAGTATTAGCTATGATCGCAGGGCCGTAACTCTCCAATAAACTGCCTGGCTCGCGCCCTGGCCCTGGCCTGAATTAGAAGTACACACCCTGAAGTGAGCAACAGCGTCACGGCCGGGTAACAAAGACTCACTCACAATAATTGAGGATTGGAGATGAACAAGATTGGAACACTTACTGCTGCGGCCTGCGCAGTTGCGCTGTCCATTGGCGTGTCCGCCCCGGTCGCAGCCGCAACCGATAATCCGGACTTCGAGCGCGAACTGGCATGGGTACAGTCACTGGAAGCCGCTGAAGCCAACCGCGCGACTATCGTAAACGACATCGTTGATGCGGTGCGCAATGAGGCGCAATCGAAGTTTTCGGGTGGCTGGGAACCAGAACTCCGAAATCTGCTCAATGGCATTGCTGCCAGCCGTCTGATCAGTGCACAAGCCGCCACTGCGTCCGGATCATCCTATAGTGCTGTCGTATCTGCTGCGACCAACTACGAGCCGACACAATCCCAGCTGACTGGATTCTCGGATTTTGCCGCTTATCAAGAGGGCGGCGTCGGTATCCCTGCCGCTATTGACGACAGTACCGGGCTGAGCTTCAGGGCTATTACACCGTGCCGTATTGTCGACACGCGTAATGTGTCTGCCCCACTGATCGGAGATGTTGCAAGAAGCTTCCACGTAGACAACTCTGCGGTTAGCGGCATCATTGCCGCCCAGGGGGGAGACTGCACGGAGGTTGCGCCTGCGGAAATGGCGGGCATCGCCGTCAACATTACCGTCGTACGCCCGACTGGCAGTGGCTTTGTCACCCTATACCCCGAGGGCGACGCCCGGCCCAATGCCTCGGTCACTAACTTCATCTCGGGACAGGTCACCGCAAACTCAACCGTCGTAAAGACCCCGATTGCTTCCGGAGCCGACTTCCAGCTGTATGCGCTGAACACCGTGAACGTGGTTGTCGACCTGTTGGGCTATTTCGTACCTCAGGACACAGTGCGCACCGCTGCCTCAGTCAACACCAGCAATACCTTTGGTTTTGACACCCCTGAATGCCCTGCCGGCTATCAGTATATCGGCGCTGAATTCAGCTGGGGGCCGTCAAACACCAACGTCTGGATGACTGGCGTAGCCAGAGCTCTGCCGCCTTCAGTGAGCGCCCCTGATCTGGAGAGTGCGCGCTGCAGAGGATCGGTCGCTGGCGGCACAGGCACCCAGGCGATTATTTGCTACGCAGTCTGTCAGCGCTGATCCTGGCACCTGCCCACACTGCCCGAATCAGGGCAGTGCGGGCCGATACCTGAGCAGCGTGTCTACTTCTCACAGAGCACGCAAGCGCTTCGGTCAAAATTTCCTCCGCGACCAGGCCGTCATTGCTCGTATCGCTGGCGCCATTTACCCCCGGCCTGATGACCGTCTCGTCGAAATCGGCCCGGGTCAGGGTGCACTCACCGAACCACTGATTGCCAGTGGAGCCCACGTCGATGTCATTGAACTTGATCGCGACCTGGTACCCGGCCTGCTGGCCGCCTACAGCTTGCAACCTGGATTTACCCTACACAACGCCGACGCACTCAAATTCGATTTCGCCAGCCTGGCAGATGGCGACAAACCGCTGCGGGTGGTGGGCAATCTGCCCTACAACATATCCACCCCGTTGATATTCCGGCTGTTAGAGCATAAGCGCCACTTCGCCGATATGCATTTCATGCTGCAACGTGAGGTGGTCCAGAGGTTGGCTGCGTCTCCCGGCAGCAAACACTGGGGCCGGCTGGGGATCATGACGCAATTTCACTGCACGGTAGAACACCTGTTTGACGTGCCGCCTGAAGCCTTTCAACCGGCACCAAAAGTGCAATCCGCGATCGTGAGACTGACGCCGCGAACAAGCTCACCCTGGAAGGACTGCGACGAGGCCAATTTGCGCGACATCGTACAGAAATCTTTTGCCCAAAGGCGCAAAACCTTGCGCAACAACCTTAAAGGTATTATAGATGGACCCGCACTCGAGGCACTGGGACTCAACCCCGGCGCCCGGGCGGAAACACTCGACATTGCCCACTTCATAGACATTGCCAATGCCACAGATTGAACACACTGAATTCAACCCCGCGCTGGTCGGCGTCAACGTGGTGACGACCTACCTGCCCAGCCATTCCCGGCCTGAGGCGGGGCAATACACCTTCGCCTATACGATCACCATCAGCAACGCGGGCGACGTACCGGTGCAACTGCTCTCCCGCCACTGGCTGATTACCGATGCCGAGGACAAAGTACAAGAGGTACGCGGTGACGGCGTGGTGGGCGAGCAACCGGTGATCGCACCCAACGACGCCTTCCGGTATACCAGCGGCGCCACCCTGACCACACCGGTCGGATGCATGGAGGGTAGCTATTTCATGGTGGCTTGTGATCCCGGTGGTGAGGCGGCGCCCAGTGCACCCACCTTTGAGGTCCCCATCCCCGCCTTCTCGCTGCACACCCCCACCGCACTCCACTGATCCGAACCTCATGAGCACCTACGTTGTCGGCGATATCCAGGGTTGCCTGCAACCCTTGAAGTGCCTGCTGCGTCGGGTTGATTTCAGACCCGATCGGGACATGCTGTGGTCAGCGGGGGATATCGTTAATCGCGGACCCCGATGCCTTAAAACCCTGCGCTTTCTCTATGCGATGCGCGACAACTTACACATGGTGCTGGGCAACCACGACCTGCATCTGCTCGCTGTCGCAGCCGGTGCCCGCCGCGCCAGCCCCTCGGATACCTTCGACAAAATTCTCAAAGCCCCGGACCGTGAAGTACTGCTCAATTGGCTGCTCTACAGGCCACTGATACACCATCAATACGATGCAACTCTGGTCCATGCCGGGATACCGCCGCAATGGAGTATCGCCGAGGCTATGGGCTATGCCAGAGAAGTGGAGGACATCCTGCGCAGCCCGCAGTGCACAGAGTTCTTCCGAGAAATGTATGGCAACGAGCCGCTGCTCTGGTCCGAGGACCTGACCGGCATGACCCGGCTGCGGGTCATCACCAATTACCTCACCCGCATGCGCTACTGCACCGACACCGGGGCACTGGACCTGGACAGCAAAGGCCCAAAGCCGGATGCCGGCAAAAAGGTCTCCGCGTGGTTCAGCCACCCCCAACGCAAAACCCTTGACGATCATATCCTCTTTGGCCACTGGGCCTCCCTGAAGGGCAAGACAGACAGCCCGCTGGTCGTTGGCGTTGATACCGGCTGCGTCTGGGACGGGAAGTTATCCTTTTACGAACTGGAAACCGGTAACTGGACCGCCTGCGATTGTCGCGACGGCAGGTGCGAGGACTAGCCCGTGTTCATGACGCTACCGGCGCGCAGCGGTACACTGTGACCATGGAGACTTATCTCGTCGGCGGCGCGGTGCGCGATGAAATGCTCGGATACCCTGTCACAGAGCGCGACTGGGTAGTTGTCGGCGCTCGCCCGCAGGACCTGCTGGACCTCGGTTATCAACAGGTGGGCAAGGATTTCCCGGTGTTTCTCCATCCCCGCACCAAGGACGAATATGCACTGGCCCGCACCGAGCGCAAACAGGGCCGCGGGCACACCGGATTTACCCTGCACTGTGACCCTGATATTACGCTGGAAGAAGACCTGATGCGCCGTGACCTGACGGTCAATGCCATGGCTCGCACCGAGGCCGGCGAATTGGTCGACCCCTACGGTGGTGAGCGCGACCTCGCGGACAGGGTGCTGCGTCACGTGTCTGACGCCTTTGTGGAGGATCCCCTGCGGGTACTGCGCACCGCGCGCTTCGCCGCCCGCTATGCCCACCTGGGTTTTAACATCGCGCCGGAAACGCTCACCCTGATGCGCAGTATCACCGAGGCCGGGGAGTTGGAATTTCTGCCCGCTGAGCGTGTGTGGACGGAACTCATCCGTGCCCTCGGCGAACGCGCACCCCGGGTCTTCGTCAGTACCTTGCGCGACTGTGGCGCACTGAAACGGCTGCTTCCGGAAGTGGATGCCCTCTTTGGCGTGCCCCAGGTTGCCGAATACCATCCGGAAATCGACACTGGCGTGCACACCCTGATGGCGCTGGAACAGGCCTGCCGCTTGAGCCCGAGCACCGAAGTGCGTTACGCCGTATTGCTGCATGACCTGGGCAAAGGCACCACGCCCAGGGCCGAATGGCCACGCCACATCGCCCACGAACAGCGCGGCAAAGCCCTGGTTGAGCAAGCCAGTCAGCGCCTCAGAGCCAGCAACCAGCACACCCGACTGGCCCTTCAGGTGTGCCAGTACCACACGCTTTGCCATCAGGCGCTGCAGTTGCGAGGGAAGACACTACTGAATTTGCTCACCGCGACGGATGCCCTGCGACGCCCGGAGGGCTTCGAGCTGTTTCTGCTGGCCTGTGAGGCCGATGCACGCGGGCGGGCCGGGCTGGAGCAACGTGAATACCCCCAGGCGGACTATCTGCGTACCGCATTGGCTACCGTGCAGGCGGTGACGGCAGCAGACTTCGTCGCCCGCGGCATCAGCGGCAAAGCCATCGGGGAAGCCATACGCGCAGAGCGCATCAGGCGTCTGGAAGCACTGCGGCCCGCGACAGCACCTGAATAATCACCCGCGCCCGGAAAGCCTCTGCAACCGTCGACGCCAAAAACAGTCGCAACGCCAGATCAGACGGGTTGCTGACCAGGCAACTGGGCGCGGGACACCATCTCGCCGCGCCACTGAAAATCTACCCGTTGCAGGGACTGTGATGCCTCGTTGTAGGCCCGCCATAGACTGGCGTAACTTCGACCCACCACAGGGTGCAATACATCGGGCGCCAGGTCCGCCAGTGGACGCAGTACGAAGGCGTTTTCCAGTATCTCACCACGGGGCAATTCCACACCCTCGATGACGCCAACGTGGTTATCATAAGTCAGGATATCGATATCCAGTTGACGAGGACTGAAGCGTGTCGTCTGCGCCGGCCTGCCGTGGTCGGTCTCGATCTGGCGCAGGCTGCGCGCCAGCGAACCCACCTGCAGACCGGTTCTTGCCGCCACCACCAGGTTAAGAAACGGCTTACCGTCAAAACCAATGGCGGCGCTGTCGTACACTGGCGACAGCTGCAGCGACCCCAGCAGCTCAGCGAGTGCATCAAGCCCGGCGGTAATATACCGCTCTCGCTCGATGTTGCTGCCCAGCCCGAGATAAATCTGCGCCATCAATCAGCTCCGCCTACCGCGCTCGATGAGCACACCCACGGTGCGTGCTGCTGGCACCGCGCCGGGCTTGCTCAATCGCAGCCGCACCCAGGGCACCTCAAACTCGGCCATAACCAGTTCACACACTGCCTCAGCCATCGTCTCCAGCAGCTTGAACTCCGCCGCACCAATCAGCGCCTCCAGTCGGCTGGCCACCGCTGCGTAGTCCAGCGCATCCTCAACAGCGTCCGAGGCGGCGGCACAGCGCGTGTCCGCGGCCATTTCCAGGTCCAGAACCACCTGCTGGCGCACCTGCCGCTCCCAGTCGTAGACGCCAATAACCGTATCGATGCACAGCTTACTGATAAATACCGTATCCATTAAACTCGACCTGCAGGAACCCGCAGTGACGGGAGCTCTTCCATAGGCCAGCGCGGTCGGACCGGCACCTCAGCGCCATCGCACTGGCCCGCCGCCAGCCGCTGGGCGCCGGCATAAGCGATCATCGCGCCGTTGTCCGTACAGAAAACCGGAGCCGGGTAAAAAACCCGGGC
The DNA here is from genome assembly GCA_963840725.1 of uncultured Gammaproteobacteria bacterium. Classification (GTDB taxonomy): domain Bacteria; phylum Pseudomonadota; class Gammaproteobacteria; order Pseudomonadales; family Halieaceae; genus CAVWDU01. The sequence goes on from CAWIZY010000016.1 coordinate 620,090, forward strand.
CTGCTCCCTGGACAGGGCCTCCTGGAGACGGGTGCGCAGCTTTTGGTTGGCGCTGACCCCACCAGCGATCACCAGCGTTTTCAATTGCTCCTGCCGGAGAGCTCGGCGACATTTGATCACCAGCGTCGCCACCACCGCATCCTCGAACGCACAGGCAATGTCGGCCCGATCCTGATCCGTGAGCCCCGTCGCCTGCCGACAATCCGCCACCGTGTTCAGGGTGTGCGTCTTCAAACCGCTGAAACTGAAGTCCAGTCCCGGCCGGTTAACCATGGGGCGCGGGAAGTCGAAACGCGTATCGTCCCCACTTTCGGCCAGGCGCGCTATATGCGGGCCCCCAGGATAGGGCAAACCCAGCATCTTGGCGGCCTTGTCAAAGGCCTCACCCGCCGCGTCGTCAACCGACTCGCCCAACATGCGGTACTCTCCGATACCATCCACGCGCACCAACTGAGTGTGCCCCCCGGATACCAACAGGGCGACAAAAGGATAGGCCGGATGCTCGTCCTCCAACATTGGGGCCAGCAGATGACCTTCCATGTGATGCACCCCCAGGGCGGGAATACCCCACCCCCAGGCCAGGGCGCGCGCCAAAGTGGCGCCTACCATCAAGGCGCCCACCAATCCGGGGCCGGCGGTATACGCTACACCATCCAGCTCTGCGGCCCGACAATCGGCTTCCGCCAGCACCTGAGCGATCAGCGGCAGGGCTTTTCGGATATGGTCCCGGGAGGCCAGCTCCGGTACCACACCACCGTACTCAACATGGATATCAACCTGGCTGAACAATCCATGCGCCAGCAGTCCGCGCTCAGTGTCGTAAAGCGCGACCCCGGTCTCATCGCAAGAGGTTTCCAAACCCAGAATCAGCATTGCCAGCACCCAATATAAGATGGGTCGAAAGTCTAATCCACCGCGCCCCCCGGGGCCAGGGAATACCTGCCCCCAGACCTTTGCAAAACACGCCTGTTAGGTATAGAATGCGCGCCCTTTCGGATGCTATCTGGCCGAGTGGCTGGCCATAGCTGTCAATTACGTAACGGATAAACACAATGCCTCAGATCAAGATCAAGGAAAACGAGCCGTTTGACGTGGCTCTGCGCCGCTTCAAGCGCTCGTGCGAAAAGGCCGGCGTGCTGGCCGAAGTTCGCAAGCGTGAACACTACGAAAAGCCGACCACAGTGCGTAAGCGCGCGGCGGCGGCGGCTGTAAAACGCCACCTCAAGAAGCTGTCACGAGAAAACCGCAAGCGTGCCCGTCTCTATTGAGTACACCCGGCTATCTAACCCGTTCTGACCCACTCGGGACCACCGCACTATGAGTAATACCAGCCTCACCGCTACCATAAAATCGGCGATGAAAGAGGCCATGCGGGCCAAGGATAAAGAACGACTGGGCACCATTCGACTGATCCAGTCGGAATTCAAGCGCATCGAAGTGGATGAGCGAATCGAGATCGACGACCAACGGGCGCTCGCAGTGCTGGACAAAATGGTCAAGCAGCGACGTGACTCGGAGCAACAATTTCGCGATGCCGGCCGTGAAGAGCTGGCACAGAAAGAGCACCGCGAGATCCAGATTCTGCAGGAATTCATGCCATCCCAATTGGACGAGAGTGAACTGGGAGCCATGGTTGATGCAGCCATCGCAGCGACTGAAGGCTCTGGCATGCAGGCCATGGGCGCCGTTATGGCACAGTTGAAACCCCAGCTGCAGGGCCGGGCCGACATGGGCGCCGTCAGCAAGCTCGTCAAGACCCGCCTCAACGCCTGAAAACTTTCCAGCTGCCCGCCACAGGGGGGCACCGGCACTGCTAAACTGACCCCTATGGCCGGACGTATTCCCCAAGCTTTTCTCGATGATCTGCTGGATCGCGTCGACATCGTCGACGTGATCGACCGGCGCGTCAAGCTGAAGAAGACCGGCAAGAACTACAGCGCTCGCTGCCCATTCCACGAAGAAAAAACCCCCTCTTTCAGCGTCAACCCTGAAAAGCAGTTCTATTACTGCTTCGGCTGCGGCGCTGGGGGTAACGCGCTCGGATTCGTGATGGACTACGAGAACATCGACTTCCCCCAGGCGGTCGAGGGCCTCGCTGGCACTGTCGGGCTGGAAGTTCCGCGCGAGCCCGGGCCGGGGAGTTCCGCAACTCAGGAGCGGGACGCGGGCAATCGCCCGCTCTACGCGCTGATGGAGGAGGTCGCGGCTGTGTATCGCCGTCATTTGCGCCATCACCCCGCAGCGGGCAGCGCAGTGGATTATCTTAAACAGCGGGGCCTGACCGGCACCATTGCCCAGCAGTTTGACCTGGGCTTTGCTCCGCCCGGCTGGGACAACCTGCTCGCAGAGATGGGTACAGACGACACCCGTCGGGACCTGCTGGAGCGTTGCGGCATGCTGGTGCGCAACGACAGCGGCCGAATCTATGATCGATTTCGTGATCGGGTTGTTTTCCCCATCCGCGATTTGCGTGGCCGTATTATCGCTTTTGGAGGTCGCGTCCTCGGTGACGATAAACCCAAGTACCTGAATTCGCCCGAAACGCCGATATTCCACAAAAGCCGCGAGCTCTACGGGCTGTATCAAGCCAAAAAAAACAACCGAAAGCTCGAGCGGATGCTGGTCGTAGAAGGCTATATGGATGTGATAGCACTGGCCCAGCACGGGGTCACTAATGCCACTGCCACCCTGGGCACCGCGACCAGCGAGAACCACCTCAGCCGACTCTTCCGGCTGGCACCTGAAGTGGTGTTTTGCTTTGATGGCGACGAGGCGGGTCGCAAGGCCGCCTTCCGTGCCATGGAGGCGGCCCTACCCTGTCTGGAAGACGGCCGTCAGGCGCGGTTCCTGTTCCTGCCCGAAGGCGAGGACCCCGATACCGTCGTACGCAGTGGGGGCCAGGACCACTTCAACCAGCTTTTGAACGCCGCCCTCCCTCTGGAGACATTCCTGTTCGACACACTCGCCCAGGGGATCGACACCAGCAGCATGGACGGGCGGGCGCGCCTCAGCAAGAGCGTGCTGCCCCACATAAGGCAATTGCCTGAGGGGGTATACCGGCAATTAATGATGCAGGCCCTGGCGGAGCGGACCGGGCTGGAGCTGTCCAGTTTGCAGCAGCTGGAAGCCCCACCGCCACCCCAAAGCCCCGCAGACAAGCCGGAGCCCCCTCGGACACAGACCAGAGTGTCGGCTGGCGATCGAGAACGCACAGCCCCTCGAGCAGCAGCGACCGCGGCCAGCGAGCCCTCACAGCCGCACTCTGACACAGGGGGGACACCGGGTTGCTCCAATCACGCCCAATCTGCGATTGCCCTGCTGCTGCATCGACCTGACATGGCCTCTCTTGCCAATTCACGGCAATTGAGTGGGGTTGAAGGTAAAGACGCAGAACTCCTGCTGGCTCTGTTGGACTACTTGAACAAGCATCCGGGAGCCAGCACGGCGATGCTACTGGGCCATTGGTACGGCACTCCGGAAGGCGCGCTACTGGCGCGCCTGGCGGGCCAGGAGCGGCTTATTCCCAGCTCGGGCATCGAGCAGCAGTTCCAGGACACTCTGGTGGCGCTGCGACAACTGCCGGAGAGAGCCAAGTTGGCTGCACAGGTCGACAAACTGAGACTCATTAACTACCCTGAATTGACCGATCTGCAAAAGCAACAGTTGCGCGAACTGTTGCTGAAAAAGCTACAACTGGATTTGGAGCGCAACCCGCGTAGCTGAGGGCGAGGATCAGGGAGGGATTGCGACAGGTCCTTTTATTACCGGACCCTTGTGAGACGGGTCCCTTGTGAGACGGGTCCCTTGTGAGACGGGTCCCTTGTGAGACGGGTCCCTTGTGAGACGGGTCCCTTGTGAAAAGTGACCTTCGCCCCCATAAACCCCTGATAACGGTATATGTCGGGAGAAACGATATATGTCGGGTATGTCGGGAGAGGGGCGTAAAACGCACGAAATAGCCCGAAAATATCGCTAAATTGGCCTATCTTTTGGCTAGTTAAGCGTCCTTATTGCGGTTATAATCGCCGGCTGCTTTTTTTTTGAAATTTTGTCAAAGGTTTCCAGTCAATGACTGACGTCGTAAAACAACAGTCCCGCCTCAAGAGTCTCATTGCCAAGGGCAAGGAGCAGGGCTATCTCACCTATGCGGAGGTCAATGATCACCTGCCGGAGGATATCTCTGATCCGGACCAGGTCGAAGACATCATTCAGATGATCAACGATATGGGCATCCAGGTCTTCGAGGTAGCCCCTGACGCAGACGAACTACTGCTCACCGAGGGCGATGGGTCGGCCGACGATATCGCGGCCGCAGAAGCAGCCGCCGCTCTGGCCGCGGTAGAGACCGAGGCCGGTCGAACCACCGACCCGGTGCGTATGTACATGCGCGAAATGGGCACCGTGGAACTCCTCACTCGAGAGGGCGAGATCGTCATCGCCAAGCGTATCGAGGAGGGCATCCGCGAGCTGATGGCGGCAGTCGCCCACTACCCGGGCGCGGTGCGCAAGGTACTGGACGAATACGACCTTGTCGCCAAGGAAGAGCGCCGACTGGGCGACATCATTATCGGCTATCTGGACCCGGCTGAGCATGTGCCTTCGGCGGCGGAAGTCGCGGCCGCAAATGAAGCCAAGGGCGGCGACGATGATGACGACGACGTTGAAACCGGCCCGGATCCGGTAGAGGCTAAGAAACGTTTCACAGCCCTGCGCCGCCAATACACTAAAGCCGAGAAGGCCGTTACTGCGAATGGACGCAGTAGTGACAAAGCGGTCAAGGAAATGGAAAAACTTGGCGAGCTGTTCAAGTTCCTCAAGCTTACCCCACGGATCTTCGAACCGCTGAGCGACTCGCCGCGCAACATTCTGGCAGCGGTGCGCGACCAGGAACGCGAGATCATGCGGCTTGCTGTGCGTGTCTGTGGCATGCCACGCAAGGACTTCATCAGCACCTTCCAGGGCTCTGAAACCAGCGAGAAGTGGATTACGTCAGTGACCCGTAGCAAGAAAGACTACGCGGTGAAACTGGCATCGGAAAAGGCCAACATTCGGCGGATGCAGCGACGTATCGCGCAAATTGAGGAACAAAGCGGCCTATCGGTATCGGAGATCAAAGAGATCAACCGCCGTATGTCCATGGGCGAGGCTCGCGCCAGGCGTGCGAAGAAAGAAATGGTCGAGGCCAACTTGCGCCTGGTTATTTCCATCGCCAAGAAGTACACCAACCGCGGCCTGCAATTTCTGGACTTGATCCAGGAGGGCAATATCGGCCTGATGAAGGCCGTAGACAAATTTGAATACCGGCGGGGTTACAAATTCTCAACCTACGCAACGTGGTGGATACGACAGGCGATCACTCGCTCTATCGCGGACCAGGCCCGTACCATCCGGATTCCAGTGCACATGATCGAGACGATCAATAAGCTCAACCGGATCTCGCGCCAGATGCTGCAGGAGATGGGCCGGGAGCCAACCCCGGAGGAGTTGGGCGAGCGCATGGACATGCCGGAAGACAAAGTACGCAAAGTCCTGAAAATCGCCAAAGAGCCCATTTCCATGGAGACCCCCATCGGGGATGACGAAGACTCTCACCTGGGCGACTTCATCGAAGATGCGACCATACACTCGCCGGTAGACGCCGCTACGGGCCAGGGCCTGCAGGAGGCCACCAAAGAGGTGTTGGCCGGGCTCACGGCCCGCGAGGCCAAGGTCCTGCGGATGCGCTTTGGTATCGACATGAACACCGACCACACCCTCGAGGAAGTCGGCAAGCAGTTCGACGTCACCCGGGAGCGGATCCGGCAGATCGAAGCCAAGGCGCTGCGCAAGCTGCGGCACCCGACTCGCTCTGACTACCTGCGCAGCTTCCTCGATGAGTAATGGTGACAAAACCCCGCCACGGGCTGTGACTGCGGCGGGTTCTTCATTATAATCGCGCTGCGTAATTCAGGGCCCATAGCTCAGTTGGTCAGAGCATCCGACTCATAATCGGCAGGTCGAAGGTTCAAGTCCTTCTGGGCCCACCATCTTGTTGGTTTATATCGCTTTCACCGTAAAAGCAGACAAACCTTCGGCCGGGTGTAACACCCGAGCGCCACGCCAACAGTACGGCGGGCAAACCGGAGACCTATTCGTAACTTATCCCCGGCGGTCTGAGCATCACCGGGTACAACAGACAGGACATAGCCTATGTTGAGCTTGAACAAACTTGAGAAAGTCATCGAACTGGAAGAGCAACTCCGCGCTGAATACCAGGGCCAGCTTGATGAAAAAACAGCGCAACTGGAAACACACAGCAAGGAAAAGGCTGAGCTGCAGGAAGCCGTCGAAGGCCATAAGGCCACCATCGAAAAGCAGCTGGAAACCATCACCGACCTGTCCGGCAAAGCTGCCGCCAACCAGAAGGTCGAGCAGCGCAACCGCGAATTGCACAACCGCGCCGACAACCTGACCGCAGAAGTCGCCGAGCTCAAAAAGCGGATCAAGACCCTGCAAAAGGACCTGGCCTCAGAGCGAGATGAAACCAAAGCGCTGAAGCAGTACGACCCCATCCGAATGAAGAAAAACCTGGACGCCAACAAAAAGAAGCTGGCTGAGAAGACCAAGGCCACGGATCTGCTGCAGAAGTCACTGGGTGAGGCGCGCACCGAAAACGCCGAACTGGACAGCAAGGTGAAGGAACTGGAGGCCAAACTGGCCGAATTGGAGCCGACCGCCGAGCAAGACAGCGAGCAGGCTGCAGGCCAGGACGAGCAGCAGCCGGTTGCCCAGAAGGCCGGGCAGGAGACTGAACAGCGCGACGAAGAAGCGGCCGCCTGAACGCCGGGGCTTTTGCCTCGAGCTTGCCCCGGGCTTGTCCCGGGCCTGGGCCCACCCAACGCCGACCGTCAGGACCTCTCGGAATCAGCCGATGGCCCGCGGTCGGTCACTGCCACCCCATACCCCGGTATAAGCTATGGCTATAATCCGAATTCTGCTCGGGCGGATCATTCTCTTTTTCAATTGGGTGTTCACCCCTAGAAGTATCAAGCGCGACCCTGGCACCCAGGCTGCGATCGATGCACAAACCGCCGACCTGGTGCTCTACCAGTACAAGGCCTGCCCGTTCTGTGTGAAGGTACGCCGGGTTATGAAGCGACAGGCGCTGAGCATCGAAACCCGCGATGTAAAGCGGTCGGAGTCAGCAAAAGACGAACTGCTGGCCGGTGGTGGCAACCTGAAGGTGCCCTGCCTGCGAACCGCCGATGAGCAGGGCAATGCCCGCTGGATCTATGAGTCCGGGGAGATCATAGACTACCTGGAAGACCGCTTCGCAACGCCCACGGCGGCCGCTGCGGCCTGATCCAGCACGCTGGCTCTCGAGCTCAGCCAACAGAGCTCAGCCAACAGAGCTCAGCAAACAGCTAACAGGCAGCCAGCATCCCGGTTATCATGGCCGTCTATTCACGTCGATGAAGCTCCTGACTGGACATGCCCGATAACCGAGCATTGAAAACGCTGCACAAGCAGGCCAGCGCTGCACTCAACCGTGGCGATATGCGCACCCTGGTGCGCTGCTGTGAGACCCTTCTCAAGCAGGACCCCGACTTTGCGGACGCCTGGTTCCTGTTGTCGATAGCCGCCGAGGCCGGGCGCGATATCGCCCGGGCCCTGCAACTGGTCGATCGGGCGATCGCCCTGCAGGGAAATAACGCGGAATACCTCTCTCAGAAGGCAAAGTTTCACGCGCTCGTGAACCAGGTGGAAGCGGCGACCCTGAGCGCCCGGCAGGCACTGGCGCTACAGCCACGGTCCGGGCTGACCCTCGATACCCTGGGGGTGGTTTTTACGCGCCTGAGTCTCTATGACGATGCCGCCGCCGCGCTGCGCGCCGCAGTGGCCCTGGAGCCACAAAATGCCCAGTTCCATTTCAATCTGGCAGCCGCCGAACAGATTCTCGGGAACGCGAGCTCAGCGAGCAAGCACTACCGTCAAGCCATTGCGCTGCAACCCGGCTTTGCGCGCGCCTACTGGGCGCTCTCTGAACTACACAAAAATCGACCCGCCGATGAAAGCCCGTTGCAAGAGCTGCTGGCGCTGCAGCGGCAGCCGGGACTGAGCCCGGAAGATGCACTCTACCTGGGTCACGCGGCTGCCAGGGAGTACGAGCACCGGGGCGATTTTGATGCGGCGTTCCAACAGCTGGCGGGGGCCAAATCGCGGCGCCTCAAGCAACTGAATTACAGCATCGCCGAGGACGAGGCGTTGTTCAGCGCCCTGCAGCGGGCTTTTCCACTGACTGCTACTGGAACTGCTCCTGGAACTGACAGCTCGGCGGCGACCACCCCACGGGACAGTCAGGAAGCGGACACACCGGGCCCCCTGTTTATCATTGGGATGCCCCGATCAGGCACCACGTTGGTGGAGCAGGTACTGGCCAGTCACCCCGCCATTGTGTCCTTCGGTGAATTGCAGGCCATGACCCATGCGGTGAAACGGTGCTCCCGCACCGGCTCGGGGCGCACCCTCGATGAGCAGGTCATCAAACAAGCGCTGGCCGCCCCAGCCCACTGTGTCGCCGAGCACTACAGGGCGGCGTTGCGCAGCCGACTGGAGGGCCTGGGGGGCCTGGAGGAAAAACCCCGGTACTTCATCGACAAGATGCCATTGAATTTTCTCTACCTGGGTTTCATTCTGCGCGCCCTGCCCCAGGCGAAAGTGATCTGTGTTCGCCGCCACCCGCTGGATACCTGCCTGAGCAATTTCAGGCAGCTCTTTGCGGTGAATTTTTCCTACTATAACTACCACTACGACCTCGGCAATACCGCGCGTTATTACATCCTGTTCCACCAACTGATGAGCCACTGGCAGCAGCTTTTTGGCGAGCGTGTCATGGAACTGCAGTACGAATCTCTCACCGAGGCGCCGGAGACGACAGTGCGGCAGGCGCTGGCTTATCTGGGCTTGCCGTGGCACCCGGACTGCCTGCGTTTCCATGAGCAGCGTTCAGCTGTCGCTACCGCCAGCGCCATGCAGGTGCGGGAACCCATCTACACCAGCGCAGTCGGACGCTGGCAGCGTTACGCTGAGCAGTTGGCGCCAGCGATGGCACTACTGGACGCTGCGGGTATCAGTTACCTGGATTGATCGGAGCCGGGCACCTGACCACTTGATCGAGGGACCACCTGATCGAGTGGCTCCCTAGAGACCGCTTCCAAAACACGTTGTTCGAGACGGTAAGCGACCTGGGCCAGGCGATGGTCGGCGAAGCGCTGGCCTATCAGCGAAATACCCACTGGCAGCCCCGCCGATTCTGTCAATTCTCGCTAGTTAATTTAGCAATAGCGTTATTGGCATACCGGTCTGTTTCATGGATTTATTTTCCCTGCGACTGGCGCTTCTGATACTGCTGTTTTTCTCCGTCCTGCTCGCTTACTGCTTTCTTGTCAGTTTTTCGATTCTGCAGCGCTCATGCTGATACTGGTGCCAAGCCGTGCACCACGCGACGGCCTGGAGTTGCGAATTGCTGCGAACACTGACTGGTGAAAATCGAACACAACGGCAAAATAGGTTTGGCAATTACATATAGCATTTGTCTGTGGATTCAATAAACTACCGGCAGCCCGCACACAGTGCGGTCAAGGCGGAATTACACAATGCAAAGACTCTTTATTTTGTTAACAATCATGTCCATCACCCCGCACGCGATTGCCGACCAGGACCAGGATGGCTGGAAATTCCAGCTAACGCCTTACCTCTGGTTGCCGACGATCAGTGGCGACCTCAATTATGAACCTCCGACGGGCGGCGGCGGTGCACCCAGCATCGACGTTGGGCCGACCGATTGGCTGGAACTGCTGAATGGCGTATTCCTCATCAATGGCGAAATGAGAAAGGGCCGGTTCTCGATATTCACGGATTTCGTCTATCTCGGCCTTGATTCAGATAGTGACAGGGTCAGATCGGTGCAGATCGGCAACGTAATTCCGGTCGATATCGCGGCCAATCTCAGTACAAAATCCAAGTTCGACGGCCTAAGCTGGACATTAGGGGCTGGTTACGCGATGTATGAGACAGATACTTCGTCCATGGACCTGATTGCCGGCGTGCGGTATTTTGGCGCCGAAGTATCGACCCGCTGGGACCTGAGCATCGACATTACTGCTCGGGGCGATGGTGTGATATTGCCTGCGCAAGGGAAAATCAGCGAGGACGTCGATCTCTGGGACGGCATTGTCGGTATACGTGGCCGACTAGGAATTGGCAAGAGTAAATGGTCTGTGCCTTACTACGTGGACGTCGGGACCGGATCGAGTGATTTCACCTGGCAGGCGATGACCGGGCTGACTTACAGTTACGGCTGGGGCGACCTGATGCTCATGTACCGCCACTTGGAATATGACGAGGGAACAGACGGTCTGCTCAATGACTTCAGGTTCAGTGGCCCGGCGTTCGGCGCCAGATTCCGATTCTGAATTCAGGAGAATACGTACAAGGCCCAGTCAGGCTCCGCGTTAGGTGATAGCACGTTGAATCGCAGAGATTCCAAGACCGGCACAACAACCAGGGTCAGCACTGTGGCGAGTGCCAGGCCAGCGGCAATAACCAGCGCCAGCGACTAAAACGCCGGGGCGTGGTCATCGAGGTGGCCAGCTTGCGCCGTATCTCTGCCCATTTCCGCTCGAACATGGTCTTCCTTCCCCGCGTGTCTGAATGGTTGGTGCAGCCAGGACGCGATCGCTTTACCCGAATGTTACATTAGCCGGGATTTATTTTTGCTCTTGACGACGCCGACTTCGATTGCCTGAATTGCGCCGCGTTCTGGCCCGCGCGCCCGACTGATATTGCTCGATTCCGCGCGAGGACTCGTAGTCGGTGGTCAGGCGACAATCTTTCCATTCGCTCTCGGAGTAGCGCCATTCATCTCCGCGGCGCGCAATATTCTGGCTCCAGCTCTCATTGTCGTCAAAATTGAGGCAAGGATTTCTAGCGATGCCGGTATCGGTATTCGGGTTGTAGGCATAACAACGCCCAGCGAATTTTTCACTATCCCAAACTGCCTGGCCACAACCGTAAACACCGTTTTCAGGGTTGTAGACAGCCGCGCCGCCGGCACCACCTTAAGGGTCGTAACCAATTACCGACTGAGCATAGTACCCTGTTGCCGTGTTGTACCAGTTATTACCCACCGCTTTGAGGTACCCCAACTATGAGGATAGCCCTCGATGCTGGTGAAGGTGGGACGTCTATATCGTCTATACTCTTATCTCAAGGGAGAACGTAATGAAACAGCCTTTCAACATTGCCTTATTGTTTATCGTTACCATGACAACAGCATACGCCGAGGACATAGTTGAAATTGGCGGTGAAGGAGCGACTTGTGTTGAAGATGCCGGCTGCATCAATCGTATCCACCCGAACATACCCATGATCGCAACGGCAAAGCCGGGCCAGACCATATTATTTAGAACCCGCGATGCCTCCGATATTCTTGGAACCGTAGACAGCCAAACGGATCAGATACAGAAAATTAGCGACGACTGGCATTTTGGCCGGGTCCATCCGCTCACGGGCCCGGTGCATATTGAGGGTGCCAAAGCCGGTGATGTCCTTGCCTTTACCATCACCAAAATACGGCCTGGTCGCCATGCATATACTGAAGCCGGAGATTTTGGTTTTGCTTTTGATTTGGTTGGCCCGGATGATTTAGGCGTAGCGTGGCGACTTGATGAGGACTTCGCCGTTAGTGATGATCTTCCTGGCATAAAAATTCCCAACCGAAGTTTCCCTGGTGTGGTCACCACCATGCCGGACCGGAAAAGCCTGGCGAAAATGCTTGCCCGTGAAAAAGCATTGCTGGAGGTTGGCGGCACTGTTTACCCGCCTATCACTGATTTTGCCTCCCCCGCTTCGGTCTGTGGACCGAATGGCAGTGCGCCGAAAGAGTGTTTGCGCACGATCCCTCCCCGCGAGCATGGCGGCAATCTGGATATTCGTTATCTGAAAGTCGGAGTCACCGTATATCTGCCCTGCTACATTGATGGCTGCGGTCTCGCGGTTGGTGATCTGCATTACGCGCAAGGAGACGGCGAAATCAGTGGCATGGCAGTTGAAATGTCCGCCGATCTCTGGGGAAAGGTTGACATAATTAAAGACGGCCCCGATCTGACGCACGGCCCCCATTACAGTGGCGCATCTAGTTTGCTGGACATTCCTTCGACCAAGTTCTATGCCGTTACGGGGTTTCCGCTCAAGGACAAAGGCCGCACGCCGCCAAGGCTTGAATATTTGGGCTCAGCAAAAGTTGCCGACCTTGAAAATCTTTCCAACGATATCAATCTTGCGGCGCGCAACGCGCTTGATGGCATAATTGACTATATCGTATCCACATACGGCTATGAAAGACCGCATGCCTACATTATCGCCAGCGTCGCTGTTGACCTCCGAATCGGACAATTGGTTGACGCCCCTAATGTAGGTGTCACCGCCATTTTACCTCTGGATATATTTGATAAAAAAACGCAGCGATAGCGTTAATTTTATCCAACGAACCTGTGATATTTTCAGCGCTGGAAGCTGACGTCCCACCGTTCTCCGAACCGACCATGGCATTGAAAAAGGAATTCAATATGCTGACGACTACCAGTCTCTTGCTCCCGGCCTTGCTTTCAATGATTTTGTATACGGGCTCTGCGCTGCGCATGCCAGCGATGAGGCCGAGGATGGCAGCATGATCTGGGAGATTACGGAATATCAGTGTGGTCAAACATGAGCTACACCTCGCAGTAGACCATTTCCATTGGCAGTCCCGTCGAGGCGATCTCTGGACTTTCCGGGACCGTACGCCACTTCTCAGGCATCGAGGCCGTGATTGCACAGACCAGAGCATCAAGAATGTCGTCAGCAGCCACGTCCTTCCTGAGATAGGCAGAAAGCGACTGTTGAACAAATTGAGCCGCCTCCGGATGATATCCCGTCAAGATCGCTAACCGTTCCTGAAGACCCTCTCTGGTTTTCTTGGCATATTTCATCGCCTGCCTGTCTGCCAGACCATAAAAACATACCTCCGGGTGGACTTCCCGAATCAGCGATCTGGCCCGCTCACTCGAACCCATAAGACGGTCGATTTCCCGAATTTTTGGCACGATAGCAAAGGATTGCTGACTCAAGCCCTTCCCGGCGAGCTGCTTGCTCTTTTCATTCGCAGAGGCATAGCTGGTGTCATCCAGAATCGCACGGATGGGTGCATTGAATACACTCGATGACCTGCCGGGGCCCAACAACTTTCGTGCCTCCACATCACATCCTCGCCCCTCACCGGATTGATCTCGCAGTCCGATGGGGATATCCAGAAAGATACGTGCAGTGCCCGGGATAGACCGCAGCAGGTCTGCTAAATGCGGCACGGTTCCGTGTGATATCCCGTTACTGTCCAGACGAGCATAGAACCATCCGGACTTGCAGCCATCCACTCCGTAGCAGACGGTATCAATCTGGATCGCTCCTTGCTTAGTTGTAATAGCTGGGCACTTGGCGGATGTGGCTACCGTATTGCCGCCTGCGGCCATGAGCTGATTTATCCAGCGCCCCGTATCTGCAGCGGAGCTTTTCCTGATTTAGTCTGGCTAGGGCCTTATCGACTTTGTCCTGTGCACTCATTCAGCTAACCCGCCTACGTTTTCCGTTTACGATAAATTGGTCTGCGTGCTGACGATCACGACGCGGCCACTACTTTCAATTGACGTCGTCGACTCGCATTACTTAGCTGATTGTACGCCTCCATTGAGGCAATTCATCAGAACATAGACGTACGGAGATATGGAGATCAATTGACGGCTTCGTTTTTTGACCATACGAGATCGAGGGAAGGAATTAGCGGACCACAAGCAAGTTGCCCTGGTGACCGGCGTGAAAATATAATTTTTCCGATCCAAAGAGTCGATGGCAGCACGGGCCGAACGAGAATACCCGGGTGTTACTCAGGCAGCACTTATCAAGAGGTATGGACGTGTCAGTGCATTCGCAAGCGAAATCAAACGCTTCGGCAAGACAGTTCAACACACTATCGAAAACGACACTAAACTTTGAAGCGCCAACGGACGTATCCAACCAATGTGTTGCATCGACCGGCTGAATCCTGTTTCACGAGCTGACGGACCACTGGCAGCGTTACGCCGTGCAGCTGGCGCCAGCGATGGCACTACTGGACGCTGCTGGTATCAATTAGCGGGATTGATCGCGGCCGGGCACCTGACCACTTGATCGAGGGACCACTTAATTGAGTGGCTCCCTAGAGACCGCTTCCAAAACCCGTTGTTCGAGACGGTAAGCGACCTGGGCCAGGCGATGGTCGGCGAAGCGCTGGCCTATCAGCGAAATACCGACTGGCAGCCCGGCTACCTTCGCCAGTGGCAACGTCACATGCGGGTTACCGGCGATGGCCGGGAAAGATGACAAACCGGGACCAAAAAAAGCATCACCATTGACCGTATCTATCATCCAGGCCGGGCCCAGGGTAATACCGACAATTACGTCGAGCTCGTGGTCACGAAACAGTCGGTCCAGACCATCGTCCCGGGTTGCCCGACGGATTCTTGCCAGGGCATCAAGATAGTCCTGCTCACTCACCGTCAGCTGCTGCGACAGCTCGAAAATCCCCTGATCAAAAAAGGCCAGTTCCAGAGAACTGTGGGCTTTGTTGAAAGCGATCAGACGCGACAGGTCCCAGTCGCGATACGTATTGGAAAGACTGGCAAAATAGCGGGCGATGTCTCGGCGGAATTCGTACAACAACACCAGATAGGAATCGTCATCAAAGGTCGGATAGGGTGTCAGGGATAAATCGCTGACCAACACCGCACCGGCAGTTTCAGCCCTGTCCAGTACTGCCGTCAAAGCCTGATCGCGGCGAGTGTCATAACCCTGCGAATTCTGCAATACGCCGATTCTGACACCGCGCAGGTCAGGCAGACCCGCATAATCACGCAAGCCTGCGGCTACATTCAGCGCTTCAACACTGTTCTGATCGGCCATGGCACTGAGGGCCAGCGCGGCCATGGAAACGCTGTCGGCGATAGGGCCGGCAGTATCCTGGGAGGTGGCCAAGGGAATGATCCCATCGCCTGACACCAGCCCTTTAGTGGGTTTGAATCCGACCACACCATTTACCGCAGCGGGGCATACAATCGAGCCGTCGGTTTCAGTACCGACGGCCAGAGACACGTAGCCCAATGCCACTGCCACAGCGGAACCAGAGCTGGAGCCACAGGGCGAGCGCTGGCGATCAACCGCATTGCGGGTCTGGCCGCCGACTGCACTCCAGCCCGATATAGAGTGCTCCGAACGAAAATTAGCCCATTCGCTGAGGTTGGTTTTACCCAACAACAGAGCGCCTGCGCTGCGCATCTGCGCCACCAACGGCGCGTCGCGACCCGTGTGATTTCCGGCCAGCGCCAATGAGCCCGCCGTGGTCGGCAGCCCCAGCATTTCGATATTGTCCTTGAGTAGCACAACAGTACCGGCGAGAGGCAGTGCGCCACCAGCTGCCGGGGTCAGCGCATCCTGTTGCGCTGCTGCTGCCAGCGCCTGCTCAGTATCCACCGCAATGACGGCCCGATATTGCTGGTCAAACTGTTTGATACGGCGCAGAGTTTTGCGCACCTGTTCAGTAGCCGCTCCCGGCAGGGCCGCTCCCGGCGGGGCCGCGGCTTGAGCGCCCGTGCTGCCGACCAGCTGCTCCCCCAGGCAAACCAGCAGACAAGCAGCCATGACCATCAAGCGTGACTTCATAACACTCATCATAACAAGGCCTCCCTGAGCCTGCGGCGCGAATCAAGTTATACGCATAAAAAAGGGGCACCCGCAGGTGCCCCAGGTGGACCCTCTGACTAAAGGTGCTAAAAACTGTAATTAAGCCGCACACCAATGGTACGTGGTGCTCCTACGAATTGACCATAGGAACGCAGGGTGAAACCGTTGATATCATTTCCGGGACCGCGCCGTTCATCTTGCAGGAACCGCCGCGTGGTGCGTATACCGGTGATATAATACTCATCCCAGAGGTTGTCCACAAAACCCTGCACGCTCCACTGGTCTTTACTCAATGTGGCACTGAGATGATGAACATCGTATGAGGGGATAGCCTCACCCCCATAGTCGGCGCGCTCGCCGGTATCCGGGTCCCGCAGCGGGTCCTCGTCCCCACCGACGATATTGTACACATCACTGGAGTAGACCAATCCGTAGTTCACCGCCAGATCCATACCGTTGTTGAAGAAAGTGCTGTAGGTAATGTTCAGGGAACCCTGGTGCTCGGCATGACCCGGGAGACGCGCGCCGTCCAGCGCATCGAAGGGCCCGACCAGCCCGGGAGCGTCTTCTGTCAGTTCCGCGTTGGTGTAAGCGTAGGTGAGGGAAGCCTCCCAGTTCTCGGTGATGGCAAATCGCCCCTGAAACTCGAAGCCTTTACTTTCCGCCGAGCTGCCGTTGCCAACGATGGGCAGGCTGCCCAAATCAGTTACCGTATCCACCTGCAGATCGGTCCAGTCGATGTAGTCAGATTGCAGCATTGGCGGACAAACGACCGTCCAGAAGGATGCCCTTATAGCCGATTTCGTAATTGTCTATCTGGTCCGGCTTGATAAATACCTCATCCGCCTGGGCGCAAAGCTGCTGATCGGTGCTCTCTAGTTGGTCCGGGGTACACTGTGGCACGGTGTTGACGCCCCCATTGCGATAGCCCTCGGAGTAGGTGGCGTAAATCATATTGTCCTCGTTCAGATCGAAGGCCACATTGACTTTGATCAGGTCACCGTCGTCATCACCGGCGTTGCGGCCCAAATCGACATTGATCGCGTCCTGTGGCGCTCCGTTGAACACGGTATCAAACAAGGGCAAGCCGAAGCCGCCCACGTTGTCGACCTCGAACTTGTAGTTTCGATAACCGAAGGTGAGCTGGAGACGATCGAAAAAACGGTAGGCAATCTCACCATAAAACGCCTCTTCCTTCTCATCCACGTCCGTCAACTGAATGTACTCGAGACTGTCTGGTCGCAGCTGCACGCCGCCGAAGTTATCCACCGCAAACTGATCGAAACCCGGAGTGAATTCCTGGCTGACGGAAGACGACTCAACCTCGTTGTAAAAGTATCCCAAGACCCAGGATAGAGGACCGTCATACTGCGATGTGAGGCGGACCTCGTAGGTTGTAGTCTCCTCCTCAACAGTTTCACGGGTAAATGAGGAAAAACTGGGGAAAGCCTCGTAGCCGTACTCGAAATCCAGCAGCAAATCTGTCTGGTCCCGTTGACCCTCCTCCTCGTACTCTGTTTCGCCCCAGACGAAACTGGCTTCGGCGAAGCCGAGATCTGTCTTGACCTCGAGGCTCAAGAGCTCATTTTTGTAGTCGTTGGGCTCCTCATAGCGCAGCCCGGACTCGTACTTGTCAGTACCGAAGGCCAGCCGGTGAGCGATTTGACGCCCTTCGGCTTCGGTATCCTGGTAGAGGTACCACAGGTTGGCGTCCAGCCATTCATTGGGCGTCCAGCGCAGATTGACCCGGGCGGCGAGTGTCTCTGCACCGTTCGCATCCTCGACTTCACGCAAATTTGCCCTCACCTCTTCCGGATTGTTGAAATCAGGTTCGGGGTTGGACACACCGGATTCCCTGACCACAAAGTTGTAATCCACAAAGCCCGGATCCCACAGCTGGTCGATATTCACCCGGACTGCAAGAACATCCTGCATGATCGGCACGTTCAGTGTCAGCCCGACATCACCGAGATAATCGTCGGTCTCCTCATTAGTGCTCATCGTGCCACGCAAATCCACCGTAAACCCGTCATTGGCATTGGCGCGTGCCGGCAGGTAACGAATAGCGCCCCCCATGGTTCCCTGCCCGTAAAGTGTGCCCTGGGGGCCGATCAGCACTTCCACTCGCTCCAGATCGACTGGCTTGATATCCAGAGCGATTGGGATGTCGCCGAAGTAAGTTGCCACCGTGTCGCTGGTGAAGCCGGGGCCGAGGCCACTGGTGTTGAGTCCTCGCACGAGGATATCCGGGACTTCATCCCGGGGGCCGCGATCTACAACCGCCAATCCGGGAACATAGCGTGCGATCTCGGATATGCCCGTGAGACGCAAATCCTTAATCATCTCATTGCCGACCGCTGAGATGTTAATCGGAATGTCCTGCACAGACTCAGAGCGCCGGGATGCGGTGACCACCACTTCCTCAAGGGCAATCGAACTGCGCTCCTGGGCAAACGAACCGGGGGCTGCAAGCCCTGCCAAAGTCATTGAGGCCAGCGAAACAGTGCGAGCCAGCTTTTTTTGGCGGAAAAATTTGTGAGTAGCGTGCATGACATGACCCGCGTTAGCGTTAGGACTGACGACATTACTGCCCGGCCGGCATATGTTCTTGTAAGCTCAGGAAGCGATAACCCCGAACACACCAATCTGCGCACCGACTGCCGTCTCTACTGTGCCGTCGTTCCACCTCGCCGCTCCGGAGACAGTTTGGTGCTTTAACGGCCACACTCGGTGACTGCAAAAATCGGGCCAATAGAACTGCCAGTGGGGTAACCCATGAGGGGTGAACCATGAGTGTCACTATTGTCCTTATCTTTCAGGGGCTGCATACCAGCGCGTCTCGCTGTCAGCCCAGAGCGCGGCGCGCACAGAAAGCCGCGATTGCTGTCGGCACACGCTACCGTCACGTAAGGACTCTTTTTGGTGCGCGCTGCACCATGATTGAGCACTGAGTCGGCTGGTACGGCTGCTTACCACCGGAGAAATCCATTCATCGACACCCCGGCTGGGTGTATCGAAGACACGGCCATTCCCGTCAGAAACACCTGGTTTCAGGCACCGCAAGGGTCCCGCGGGTTAGGCCACAGCTTGCAGACACTCATCATGGGTGCAGTGCCGGGAGGCCCGCTCGCCACTTCCGAATGAGCTTTCTACACTGCCTCGAATCAACCTGCTTCTTCTATTCGCTTCTTTTATTCAGCCTGCTCATTGACCGGGTCGGTGAAGGCGAGCCGGGCGGGCGCAACCAGGCTATTGCTGATGCCCGCTTGCAGCAGCCCCGGTGGCGTTTCTTCATCCAGTACCAACGCCGCTGCCAGCCGCGCCGCCGCTGGGGCAATCTGGATACCATGACCGCCCTGCCCCACCAGCCAGAAAAACCCGGTGTGCTCCGCGACCGGGCCGATCACCGGGGTACGGTCGGCCACGAAACAGCGCAAGCCCACCCAGCTATGACTTACCCGGCGCACATCTATCATCAGGGCCTGCTGTGCAAACGCAACTGCGCAGGCGATGTCGATTTGCTCCGGCTGGGCGTCACAGGGCGGGCTGGGGCTTTCATCGGCGGGAGACACCAGAATGTGCCCGCTCTCGGGCATGAAGTAAAAGGATTCGGTGTGCGACAAGGTCAGCAGCCAACGACTCACATCACATTCCGCGGGTGGCCCCAGCAGTATTGCGGTGCGGCGCAGGGCCTGTATGCCAACAAGGGCAAAACCCGCCAGTTTCGCTACTTCATCAGCCCAGGCACCGACCGCTTTGACTATGCGAGCGGCGAGAAATTGCCCGCGCGACGTGCTCAGTTCCCAGCAGCCTTTCCTGAATGTAATACTCTGAATGTCCGTACCCGTGAAGAGCTGGCCACCCCGCCGCCGGAGCTGCTTCAGGTAGGCCTGATGCAGCGTGTGGACATCAATATCGTGCACATCCGGCTCATACCAGCCCGCCTCCAGATAGTCGTCGCTAACCATCGGCAGCTGCCCACGAACGCTATTCGAATCGGTTAGCTGCGCGCTGATGCCCAGCGACAGCAGCATCGCGCACTCCGCCTCAGCGACGGCATGATTCCCGCTATTCTGAAGCGTCAAAAGTCCGCGACGATGAAGGAAGGAGACGGGTGAAAAGTCGGCCGGCGGGTTATGCGAAAAGCGATAACTGTTCTGGGTCAACCCTCTGAGAACCGTGTTCTCGCGGCCATAGGAGGGAATTAATGCTGCCGCCGACCGACCGGTTGCGTGGTAACCGGGTTGTGCTTCGCGCTCAAGAACAACAACCGAAGCCATTTCTGCGCATTGCTCGGCCACTGAAGCCCCGGACATACCGGCGCCAATCACAAGGACATCTGTTTTAGTCAAACCCACTGCGCATCTCACTCCCACAGAAATCTGCACTCTCACGGGGCTTTACCGGTTTCGAAAATCCAGTTTTTAATAGCACTGGCTCTTGCCTGCGCAGTGCAGTCCTGCACCGGCACTCATGCTCACACCCATACTCGTACCCATGCTCGTACCCATACTCATACTCATATCAGGCACTTTGGCACAGCCCTGTGCCAGCAGAAACGCATTCAGCGCCAGACCACCAACAACAAGTAGCGACACTGGCAGCTTACCCCAGCGTCTTCTGTGCATGCTCTATCCGGTATTCTTGCCGCAAACCTGCATCGTCGCAGCCTAGTACAGCTCCTTGGGGAAGAGCATAAAAAACACATCTTCTACCCGCTGCCACCAGTGGCGCGCCGGCTGGCGCTCAGTGCGTTGGCTGTCGTGAGACCAGGCCAAACGCGCATCGGGGCCCAGAGTCACTTGCCAGCTGTTCTCTGGCTGCATGTCCCGCTCAATCAATTCTGCCAGGGCCTCACCAAGGCTTTTACTTTCAATGAAAATTCCCATTTCCGTATTGAGCTGCGCAGAGCGCGGATCCAGGTTCATAGACCCAATGTAGATACGCTCACGATCCACCACCATGGCCTTGGAATGCAAGCCGATAAACCGCGAGGAAATGGGCGGAGTATCACAGTAGGGCTGAGCAATCGCCGGGTCGTGTCGCATCTCATAGAGTCCGGCTCCAGTTTCAAGAATAGGTCGCCGCCAGGGTTTATAGTGGCTGTTAACAGCCGCCACATCGTGTGATGCGAGAGAGTTGGTCAGTATTTTCACTGAAACACCCTCCGCTCTCAGCTTTTCCAATCTTTCTATCCCGAGCTCCGTCGGAATGATGTAGGCATTGGCAATGAGGAGTTCAGATTTAGCCTCCGCTATCATCCCGGTAACCCGGCGGTACATGAACCGGTCCACCTCTTTTTGCCGCAGCATGTCAGAAACCACAGTAGCCACACCCACATGTAACTCCTTCTCCAGTGCTGTAATCTCATCATTCCACACCTGGGTTGATATCTGGAAGGAGGCGAGTGCTTCTGTATTTGAGAGTCTTGTTGCGAGCTGTTGTCGGCCCTCCAACTGCTGATCCCGGGTAATCGGCAGTTTCAATGCGGCTACCGGCAGCACCCATCGACTGTTCCAGTAATTATCGAAAACTACGGATGCCTGCGGAGCCGCGGGGCCAACAGCCAGGACGTCCAGGTCATGAAAATTAAAGTCAGCATTCAGCCCCAGATACTCATCACCCACATTCCTGCCACCGATAATAACGGCACGGTTATCGACAATCAGCGACTTGTTGTGCATACGCTGGTTAAAGCCTGCGATATTGCCAAAAGACTCGGGAACCCTCGCCAGGATCTGGCGGTTGGACCAGGGGTTAAACAGCCGGATGTCAATATTGGGATGGGCATCCAGCCATGCCAGCACTCCGTCGCGAAGGGTGACCCAACTGGCGGTCTGCAGCACCGAATTGAGGTCATCGACGAGCAGCCTCACATGCACACCGCGGTCTGCAGCCTCCAGCAGGCGACTGATCAGCAGCGCTCCCGAATCATCGCCGTACCACAGGTAGTACTGCACATCGAGTGAGTGTTTGGCCGAATCGATCACGGCCAGCCGCCAATCGAGACCCTCCTGATTACTGTCCAGCAACTTGAACCCCGACACCAACTCGCCGTGCTTCAAGGCAATGTTGGCAGCAAGCTGGGCAAATGCGCCACCAGGCTGAGCGGGCATTGCGTATTCTGGCTCGGGCTGCTGATAGCTTATCGCTTGGTTGCCTGCACAAGCGCCCAGGACTGCGCAACAGGCCAGAACGATCAAACAGGGAGCCACACGCAGCAACATGATCAAGCAGTTTCGAGAGTCGTCATACTCCCAGTTTTGCCGAGGCAACGAGCAGTGTCCACCACAAATTCCACAGCCGTCGGACAGACCATGGGACACCCACAAACTAAGACAGACTCAGACCACAGACCATGGGACACCCACAAACTAAGACAGACTCAGACCATGGGACACCCACAAACTAAGACAGACTGCGGACAGACTAAGGGGACAGACTAAGGGACACCCACAAACCGAGGGCTAGAGACTAAAGGACACCCACAAACCAAGTAACAGGCTAGAGACTACGGGACACCCACTAACCCAAGGGCAAGCAGCCCGAGACTGCGCAATATATGGGTGTCCCATATGTCTTTATATGGGTGTCCCATATGTCTCTCATATGTCTCTCTCTACGTGCCCGCAACAGTTCGAATCTGCGCCCACAATATGTTTTCGCGATTCCGGCCTGGATGAGGCGGCTCCGGGCTTCCCAATCCGGCAATGACACAAACTCTCCACCATACAAGCTCAACTGATTATTGTGCCGGGGGCTGGCGTGTCGTAGTCTGAGGCCCGAGCCGAGCAAGACCAATTTCATGACTGAGCGCAGACTATTGATCAGGGACGCCGTGGCGGAGATGCTCCCGGTCTTCCTCCCCGCGATTCCCTTTGCTTTTGTGCTGGGTATCGTGATCATGGACTCGGGGGTCGCCCCATTACTGGGCTGGAGCAGTTCACCAATCATTTACGGGGGGGCGTCGCAGCTGACCCTGCTGACCCTGCTGAGTGATGGCGCCGCGATCGCAGCGGCCGTAACTGCTTCATTGGTTGTCAATGCAAGGCACCTGATGTACTCGGCCGCGATGGCACCCACATTTCAGCAGCAACCGACCTGGTTTCGCTGGGTGGGACCCTATTTTTTGATCGACCAGGTGTTTGCCCTTGCCATGCCGCGTATTCATGACGATCCGGCGTCTTTTCGCACCTATTACCTGACTCTGGGGGTCGTATTCTGGCTGCTGTGGCTAACCGCAACGGCGATCGGCCTCTTTCTGGGCCCGGTTATCCCACCAAGCTGGGGACTGAGTTTCGCCATCCCGATCCTGTTCCTCGGCATGCTGGTGATGACCATTAATCGCTGGCCAAAGGCGGTGGCCGCCGGAGTGGCTGCAGGAGTCGCTCTATTGGCGAGCGGGCTGCCACACCGATCAGGCTTATTGCTGGGCGCCATGGCCGGCGTCCTTGTCGGCCTTTTGCTGGACGGACGGCGACGATGATGACCTTCCTGGCGATTCTCGCGACGGGTGCCGGCACCTACTTCAGCCGCGCTCTGTTTATACTCATGCTCGCCAAGCGCAGAATCCCCCCCAACCTAATAGCTGCGATGGAGTTCGTCGGTCCGGCCGTCTTCGGTGCGCTTATCGCCACCATGCTGATCAGCCCGGACGGCGAGATTGCCGCAGGCCTCCCAGAGGCCGCTGGTCTGGCGGTGGCAGGATTGGTTGCATGGCGCTCTCGCAACCACATCTACACCCTGATTACAGGCATGGGCGCTTTCTGGCTTTGCAGTCTTCTGGAACAGGCAACTTAGGGAGCCGACCTACTAATCCTCCCGGTCTGTGCCCTGGTCGGCATGCCGCCCGTGGTTACGGCCGCCCCAGGGGGACCGTCATATAACGCACGCCTGAGTAACAGATCTCTGCCATAAACATCAGGGGCGAAGCGCAGCTGACCATCGCCATCAATCCAGACAGTTTCATAAGTTAGATGCACAGGCAGAGGCGTCTGCAGCGTTTTGACAGTGCGCTCATAACCCTCGAGTACGGTATCAACCGTGCTAGCATCCCAGTCAGACTCATCAATCTTGAGTATCCACTTCGCCAGTTCAGTCGGTTCTGACAGCCGGATACAGCCATGACTGAAGCTGCGTTCCGCACGCTCGAAGAGTGCGTGATTAGGTGTGTCGTGCAGATAGATACTGTACTTGTTGGGGAAAATAAACTTAACCCTTCCCAGGGCATTCCAGGGACCAGGATCCTGACGAAACTTGTATTTACCTGGGTTGGTCACGGCATTCCAGTCAATGGTATCAGGATTCAGTTCCTTTGCTGCCGGCCCCCAACCATCGAAGACACGCATATGGTTTTTGGCCAGGTAGTTCCTATTCTTGCGCAGTTTCGGGACCGTCTCATGCCGCGCGATACTGGGTGTCAGATTCCAATAGGGGTTGAATTCCATGTACTTGATACTGTCGCTAAACACCGGTGTCTCGTGATGCAACTTACCGACGATGCCACGCATCTCGACCTCTACCCGGTCGTTCCTGACCCCCTGTACGTCGTAGCTTGCAATATCCACCAGGATGTAGTTATCGCCGAGGTCGTGGCCCAGCCACCGCCACCGCTCCAGGTTTATTTCGATCAGCGCGATACGCTCATCGACGGTCTGGCTCAAGGCTGCCACTGTCTGCTTACCGACCACACCATCCGGTGCAAGGCCGTTGTAAAGTTGAAAGCGTTTAACCGCGGCAACCAGCTCCGGATCATAGACCTCCGATCCGGATGCGGTGCCAGTCCCGGCATAAAGACCTGTCGTGGTGAGACGGCGCCGGATAGCGGGAACAACAGACCCACTCTCCGCGGGATGCAGCGTCGCATCGCTCTCTGGTATCGCATCCCAGCCGCCTTGCTGATCAAGCTCTCGATAGCGCGCGAGTGCGGCCTGCAGACCCACGTAATACCGATGCCGGGGGAATAAACTCGCGAGAAAAGCCTCAGGGTCGGAACTACGTCTATAGGCGCTCACGATCGTGTCCGCGCTCTCCTGGCGGTCGCGGGAATTAATATACCGATCGGGATGCTCCGGATCGGTGTGCACCCGTCCATAACTGATATCGTTGACCCAACTGACGAGCGCGTCAGTAATGTACATATCGAGCTCGGCACTGGGTCGACCGTCCACCTGTCCCCAGCGACTCAGCAATTGCTCATAGTGATAGTTCTTTGGATCAAGCCCGTGTTCGGCAGCGGCGCCTATCTCGGCAAGCAGTGCCTTGGCGTGTCGACCTGGGCCCCGGTCGGTCATCCACAATGCCACCAGGCCATTCTCATGATATGCATCGAAAAGATCCTGCTGGTTGGCGTCGATACCCGTCAACAGCGGTCCATATCCTGTTGCCTCTGCCGGCGCATTGAGCAACAGCGAGGCCAACGCATCATCAACCGCAAGCCGGCTCTCAGCGAGCCCCGGTTGGGTCAATGCAGTACCCAGTACCAAAAGAAAAACGCCAATTCGAAACCGGATCATGAAGAGTCTCCATAACGGCCGCCTGGGCCACTCCAGAGCGAAACAAGGGGCGGCCGGCGTTCGGGGCATAAACTTGCCTGTCTGCAATCACCTGAGTATTCCAGACAGCTGCGCGTGAGTACAGAGTGATCTTCGAACCGTCTAACCGTCTAACCGTCTAACCGTCGAACCGTCGAACCGTCGAACCGTCGAACCGTCGAACCGCAGTATAGAGGTCCAGGACTTCATCGATAGAAAGGGAAAGCCTATGTGCTTGAAGTGGAGGCAATCAAGCCTCTGTCACCTATGACTGGCGCCCGATGCGTTTGTTGAAAAACCAATTGGTAGCGCACGGGGGTGGGCTAAATGAAAAATCGTCCATTTCCACAATCAATCAGTTCACCAAAATCGCAGGATGTGAGTGGGGCAGGAGATTAGGCTACCTCTCAAGTCGAGAAACCCCGCGCCGGGAAAACAACACACTAGTGTCCTGTCCGGTTAATTCGCACAATTTCAGAGCCTACAGAAAGCGTCACAGTAAGGCGCGTTCCGTAGAGAATACTGGTTGTATTTTCAAGGGACGCAACGCAGCAGTGACGCTTTCTGTAGGCTCCCGTCGGGCGCGCCAGCCAAGGGTTCTGGCCGCGTTGCACCTCTTGGTAAGGACCAGGGCCATTCCCGGCGAGGTGCGCCTTGCCAGAACCCTTGGCTGGCGCGCTTAAATACTGCGAATTAACCGGACAGGACACTAGCGAAGGACTTCAGAATCCCGGCCTGTCATTCTCCGCTCTGGCCAGTTCTTCGAGGTATGTCTCCAGCACGCGATTGGGTCGCCCTCCCTTGCGCGTAATGGCGGTGTAGGGTGTTTGATAGCTGAGCTGTTCCGGCATCAACACTCGCATCCTGCCTTCCTTCACCCAACGCTCGGCGTAATGGGTGGGCAGCAGGCCGATGTATTCACCAGACAGCACCAGAAAGGCGATGCCTTCCCGATCCGATGCAGTGGCCGCCGCCTTCATCTGCTGCATTAAAGATCGAGCTGCATCGGGCACACCCCGAGCAATCACAACGGCATCCTGGGCCAGCACGCTGGCAGCCTCCAGTTGGGCATCCTCGAGATGAAACAGCGGATGCAGGTGGCCACAGTATAGCTGGCTGTTTTCCCGGTACAGCTCCTGATAATGCAGGCCTACCACCGGTTTCAGCGCGGGAATAACCCCTACATGCAAGCGTCCGTCCAGAACGCTCATCTCGATATCCACCGGCGGCATCATGCGGATATTGATTTGTACTTCCGGCCCCCTTTGTTTGAGCGCCGCAAGTGAGTTGGTGATATGCATGTGGTTGTACATAGTTACCAGGTTATCGGTAATGCCAATGTTGAGCTCGCCTCGCAGCCGGTCGTGAATGCTATTGGCCTCAGTTCTGAAATTCTCCAGTGCCGCCATTAATTGCAGAATGGCCTGGTATAGCTGCGCTCCCTGGTCGGTCAGGGAAAAACCGGCACGGCCTCGCTGACAGAGCTTCATACCCAAACGCTTTTCAAGATCCGCGACCGCGATACTGATGGCAGAGACGCTCATACTCAGGTCCGGTTCGGCCGCCGAGATGCCCCCACAATCGACCACGGAGCGAAAGATGCGCAGCAGCCGAATGTCTGCGTCTCCCATTTTACCGGTCAAGGCCATGTGCATTCTCCTCTTTGCAAACCTTCGCGATACACTCGTCGCTACATAAGTATCGTCGACTGAAAGCACAGTTTACTTTAGTCAAACTTCACAGAACACACTGGGGCCGCCCCCGCAAGCGAAGCGCATTCAATCGTGTTCACCGCTTCCCTCCACCAGTCGTTTTGGAATTACGCTGGGTGGCATTGCGCTCGGACGCCTGGGATGGACAGGGTAGCTCTCTCGCCGCATAGCGCAGCCCGGCGGCAGCTGGTGCGCTGCGAGCCGGTGCATGGCATAGTGAGTTCAACGAACCTTTGCAGGCACTTCCATGACCAAGTTACTACTATTTTTCACTGCACTGAGCTCAACACTGGTTACGCTCACCCTGACACCCGCGGCACTGGCGGACAGTCCACACCTACTGCCGATGCGGGAACGGGCCAGGGTGATCGATGAACTACTGAACGACAAGATACGCCATACTTTGCCTCAGCTGATGCGCCGCAGTGGGATTGATATGTGGATCATTATTGCGCGCGAATACAATGAAGACCCCATCATCGAGACGATGCTGCCTGCGACCTGGCTGGCCGCACGGCGACGCACCATACTGGTGGTCCACGACCCGGGTAGCGACCAGCCGTTAGAAACCCTGGCGGTCGCTCGCTACGCAGTGGGTGAACAGTTCCAGAAGGCATGGGATAAGGAGCAACAGCCGGATCAGTGGGCGCGGCTGGCAGAGCTTGTCGCCGAGCGTGATCCGCAACGAATCGGGATCAACCAATCCGCACATTGGGGGCTAGCCGACGGTATCGCTGCCACAGACCTGACCCTGTTACGGCAAAGCCTACCTACCGTTTATCGAGAGCGCATTGTCTCCGCCGAAGCATTGGGTGTGGCCTGGCTGGAGACGCGCACCGAACTGGAAATGCGGGTGTACCCGCAACTCGTGCGCATCGCCCATGAGATCATTGCCGAGGCCTTTTCGAATCGCGTCATTCAGGTGGGGGTGACCACCACTGACGACGTGGTCTGGTGGCTGCGGGAGAGAACCCGCGAGCTTAAGCTGACGACCTGGTTCCATCCCAGCGTATCGATCCAAAGAGCGGACAGCGCGACCTTCGACCAAATCGAGGCTTTTTCAAATAACAAAGCCGAGCAGGTGATCTTACCCGGGGATCTCTTGCATGTAGATTTTGGCATCACTTATCTGCGCCTGAACACCGACACGCAGCAACACGCCTATGTGCTGCGGCCCGGTGAGACAAAAGCCCCTGCCTACCTGAGACAGGCACTCGCTGAAGGCAATCGCTTACAGGATATTTTTACCGCCAATTTCCGTGCGGGCGCCACGGGTAATGCCGTGTTGGCCAAGTCGCGGGAACAGGCCATCGCCGCAGGCATCAACCCGACCATCTACACTCATCCGCTGGGCTACCACGGGCACGCTGCAGGAACTACGCTGGGCATGTGGGATAGCCAGGATGGCGTCCCCGGCAGTGGCGAGTACCCGCTGCACCACGAGACGGTCTATTCGATAGAGTTAAATTCCGCCAGCAAAATTGAAGAGTGGGGTAAAGAGATTCGCATTATGCTGGAGGAGGACGCCTTCTTTGATGAACAGGGCGTGCGCTATCTCGATGGCAGACAAACTGAGTTCCTACTGATTCCCAACTAGTGAGCACAACCCTCCGCAACCGTGATGCCGGGGCGTGAGACTAGTGCTTGGTACAGTTTCTCCCCGCACGCTTGGCCCGGTAGAGTTGCTCATCCGCAGCGCGCAGCACCTCGGCAGGCCCGGCGTCATCCTCGTTGCGCGCCGCCAGACCGATGCTGATACTCACCGCAACCGACCCCGGACGGTGTCTGGTAGCCATTCGGCCTCTGCGCCGCGCACCCTCTTTTGACTGGGATGGCCGTTGGCCCCGGTCACGCAGCACCATCCGGTAACCCGCGATCGATTCCCGGACCGCCTCCAGGGGCTCTATACACTCTGTCAGCGTGCGGCGTGGAAACACAATACAAAACTCTTCGCCGCCATAGCGGTAAGCGGTGCCACCACCGGTCACTTTGGCGATTTTTGAAGCCACCAGCTTCAGGGCCTCGTCACCGACCTCGTGACCATGCGTGTCATTAAATTTCTTGAAACGATCCACGTCCAACATCGCCACACAATAATTGCGACCCAGCCCCTTGAGACGCTCGTTGAGTGCCCTGCGGCCCAGCAGACCCGTGAGGTCATCCCGGTACGCCATGGCGTGGGAACTGCGGATAATACCCAATAACTGACCGAAACCCGCTGCGGTAAACAACGTGACAGAAACGTGCTCGAGGTGAAGCAGGTCCAGCACCAGAAACATTGCCACAAGCGTTCCGAGAATGACCGCCTCACAGGCCGTATTGCGCCACAACAATAATCCAAGGCCAATCAGGATAGCCACTGCAAACAAACCTCTGGCAGCCCAAGGCAATATAAAAGCGGAAACCGGCCGCAGCGCGAACCACTCGCTGTGCTGTGGCAGCCAACCTGCAAACCATGGCGCCAATCCACCGATGAACAATCCCAGTCCGAGTACAGTGGCCGTGCTGGTCAGACCGAATCGATTGAGAATCCCCCGTTCAGGCAACAGCAGGAGTGCCGTCAGGCTCACCGGGAGTGCATAGCTGAGCCCGACAAAAGCCTCGAATGCGGCCGCATTGCTCAATGCCGTCTGCAGTCGCAGCTGCACCACGCCGTAGGCTACCGCTGACACAGCCGCCAGCAGCAGGAACCGCAGACGGTTGAACTGCCAGGCAAGAATGGCAGTGACTGCCGTCAGCAGCCAGGGTAAATACCCCAACAAAACAAGGATTTCGCTCTCGAACCTGCCCACCTGGGGCCTCAACCCCAGTGCCAGCGTCATAATTAATAACGGAGCCGCCAGACGCAGCAACCCCATCCACTGTAGATCCATGTCCCTTGCACCCATAAGAGCAACGCCGAATTGTCGGGCTCACCAGTCACGGGCCGCCCATGACAGCCTATGATCTCTCTTGATACTGGCAAATTGCCTCAGCCGGGTGAAGCGTAAAGTGGTGATTTCTCACGGTTTTCGGAGATTCCGCTGATTCAGGGCGGAAACTCGCCACAATCGTGCCGCAACCCGCATCAGCCCGCTTCCATTTAGGCCCGCTGTTCCTGGCTCCACTGGAGGCTGGGAGATGTGCGTTTGCCCCATTTTTGACAAATCGTCACAACAGATGGCTATCAGCAAGGCACTTGCACAGGCTCTAAACCGTCGCTGGCAAGCGCGACGAAATGGCTGTAACAAGGATGACTTTAACCCCTGACATCATGCACACTCCCTTGACTGGAGGACCACCATGAAAGATCAAGACACCCTGTCTGCGCTGATAAAGCGCCGTCGGCTTCTCAAGGGCATCGCGGCAGGCTCACTGATACCGCTATTGGGTGGCAACCTGCTGGGTTGCTCCGACAACAGTGACTCCCTGCCGCGAGGGGAACCAGAAGATCCCGGTGTGGCGGCAAATTTCCAGCACGGCGTTGCCTCCGGCGACCCGCTGGAAACGGCGGTGATCATCTGGACCCGGGCGACGCCGGTAACGGACGGCCTGGTGCGTATCCGCTGGGAAGTCGCCAGCGATGAGGCCTTCGGAACCGTTGTCGCCAGCGGCGAGGGCAGCACAACCGCAGACGTAGACTACACGGTCAAGGTCGATGTAACCGGACTTACGGCGGGCACACGTTACTGGTATCGGTTTCGGGTGGCTGATACGACCTCCCCAGTGGGGCGCACCCGCACACTACCGGCAGCAGCCGTTACCTCCGCCAGCTTTGCCGTGGTCTCCTGCTCCAACTACCCGGCGGGTTTCTTCAACGTTTACCGGGAGGTCGCCGGGCGTGAAGTAGACGCGGTGTTGCACCTGGGAGATTATCTCTACGAGTACGACCGCAACGGCTACGCGAGCGAACGCGCCGAGGAATATGACCGGGTGTCTGAGCCGGAAAACGAGCTCCTCACGCTGGCTGACTACCGCAGACGTTATGCCCAATATCGCGGCGACCCCGACCTGCAGGCCTGTCATGCCGCACACCCGTTTCTGGTAGTTTGGGATGACCATGAAGTGGCTAACGACGCCTGGCGCGACGGCGCCCAGAACCACGACCCAGCCACCGAGGGTAGCTTTGAGGACCGGGTGGCAGCGGGGTTGCAGGCCTGGTATGAGTGGTCACCCCTGCGCCCCCCGGAGAGCGACCGAGAGATCATTTATCGCCAGTTCCGGTTCGGCAATCTCGTCGATCTGTTAATGCTGGACACCCGGCTCATCGGGCGTGACCTGCAGCTGGACTACGCGGATTTCAGGAACGGTGGGACCATCGATGTAGACGCCGTCCGAGCCGCCATAGCGCAACCTGCAAGACAGTTATTAGGCGAGGAACAAGATGCCTGGCTGAAAGAGCATCTCACCAACAGCACTGCCACCTGGCAGGTGTTGGGTCAGCAGGTGCTGGTAGGGCGCTACGTTTTACCGGCGCCGATTATCGAGGCATTGGATCCCGACAACCTCAGCGAGGAGGCGCTACAAGAGGGCGTGGCCGCGGTATTGGCAGCGGTCGCCGCAAAAAACACACCCGAGGAGGAACGCACCTCGGAACAGCAGGCGCTACTGGATTCGGCGATTCCCTATAACCTTGACGCCTGGGACGGTTACAGTTTCACCCGGGATGACCTCCTTACCCACGCGGGCTCAATGCAGTCCCGGCTGGTGACGTTGGCCGGCGATACCCATAACGCCTGGGCGACGCAATTGACCAGTAGCACCGGCCAACCGGTGGGCGTTGAGTTCGCCACCGCCAGTGTATCCTCGCCCGGTCTGGAAGATGCCCTTGGTCAGGACGTTGCGGCCTTGTTTGAGGGCCCGATTGTGACACTGATCGACGACCTCAAATTCGCTAACCTGAGGGATCGGGGGTGGATGGAGGTGAACTTCACCACGGAAGAAGTCCGGGCCAGCTGGCACTTCGTTTCCAATATAGACAGCACCAGCTACACCCTGCTGGAGGAACGCGGCCACAGCACCCGGGTGAGTGCGGACAACATGTTGCTGAGCTAGGCCAGGGGCAGGTGCCCCGTCAGGGCTACAGGTCGGTTGCAGCCGCAAAAATCAGCGGCCAGCCGACCCGCCGCTAGCAACATCGGCAGCCGCATTGCTACAGCCGCTCCCGCCAGAGCGGGTAAATTTCTGTACGCGTTGCCCGGTTTCTACTTCACCCGTGTAGACGTTCCCTGCCGAATCGACGGCCAGCGAATGCAACCAGTTGAACTCACCCGTTTGCCGACCCGTGCGTCCAACTTTATCAACAACAGCACCCGTAGCTCTGTCGAGGACATGAAACACGCCGTTCCATAAATCTGCTGCATATAAACAGGATTGATCCGCATCTGCTGAAAACGCGGCCGAGCCCGCCGTTTGGCCAATGGTCTCCGGCGCCACGGGTATGTTGCGGATGAAACCGCAGACGCCGGGGCTGGCAGCCGGGTTGGCACAAGCGCCACCAACCTTATCGAGATCAAAGACCTGAATCCGGTTATTGTTTCTATCGCAGGCGTATAGAAAACCATCGCCACTTACAACGGCGCAGTGGACCGGACTGCGAAAGTACATCGGTTCTCTTTTGGCCGCTCTGTAATTGACTGCCCAGGGGGACGCGCTATCGGGTTCAACGACCACTGGGTTTTGGCCGTAGGCGCCAAAATGGCCGATATACTTCCCTGTCTCGGCATTTACGATCAGGATACGGGAATTGCCATAACCATCGGCTATATACAGCCGATTTGTGCTGGCATCGACACTCATGTCAGACGGCATAAAGGGCTGCGGTGTGCCGTTCAAGCCCCCAACGGTATCTTCATTACTTGGCCCTCCAGTGCCGGCGAAGCCAATTTGGTAGATGAATTCGCCCGCTCCACTGAATTTGAGGACATGCGAGTCGGTACCGTGGGTCGCGGCCCAGGGAAACTGGCCATGAGCGCCCTCTCCGTTACCCGACAGATAGACGAAGCCATTGTGGTCGACATAAATGCCGTGCTCCCGTGCAGGCCAGACACAGCCATCATCCGGCCGGCAGCGTTCCTGCAAGAACCCGGGATCGGAGGGGCCACCCCAGCTGGCGAGCAGGGTCCCCGAGGCATCAAACTTGAGTACCGATGGCGCGGGAACACAGCAGAGGGCGTGTGGCTCTGAAAAAGGGCGCGCGTTGCCCAGGCCATCCACCGCCATGCCCTCCTTGTTTTTGCCGGCTACTCCCAGCAGGCCCACCGCAGTAGCCGAAAGAGACCGTGGCCGGTGCAGCACCCAGATATGATCGTCTTGATCCACCGCAATACCACCGACCTGGCCGATAATCCACTGATTCGGCAATGGCTTTGGCCAGGATGGGTCCACCACAAACACCGGTGCCATCCCCGCTTTGCCCTGCTTGCTCCGCGCGCTGCTTGCCGCTGTCTCCGCAGGCTCCGCTGGCAGAATATCCGCTGGTGAAGTCGGGGGAGCATTTTTCGATTCCGCCGCTCCGGGAGAGTCCGCGGCGATCCAGCATGCAGTAGCAATCAGACAAACCAAAGCGGACCGGGTGCAGAGGCCAAACACTGACTTCAGGTTTATTGGGGGTGGCAGAAGACCGATGCTTCGACTGAACAAACCGTGCTTCATGCTCATCTCCAGGACTATCAAGGGTGTCGCCCTGCAGCCAGCACTGCGCCGGGGCCAATGTCGTTCAGGGCTAACCAAAGTTACAGTTGTTGAGCGCGCCGAACAAGCGCGCACGAGCGGCCGGGTCCTGGAGTGGAAAGGCGCGGAAAAAGTCTGCCGTGGTCAGTCCCGGGTTTTTGCGGCGAACACTGGTGGCCCATTTTTCCGCCTTTGCCGCATCGCCGTTCAGTTGATGTGCCACTGCTGCAATCAGCTCAATCAGCACATGTGCACCCGGCGAGTTGGCGGCCTTGTCTGCCCAGGTGGCGGCCTCACCGTCCTCACCGAGAATCAGATGTGAGAATGCCCGAGTCCCCAGCATACCATAGCGCAAGGGGTCCATCGGACTCAGCGCAATCGCCTTATCTACGTTCGCCTGCCCCTCAGCGGCAGAGTGCAATAGTGGACACCCATGTAATAAACCGCATGCAATACAGGACACCCATAAATTTCATATTCTCAGCTGTGGAGTGCAATAGTGGACACCCATGTAATAAACCGCATGCAATACAGGACACCCATAAATTTCATATTCTCAGCTGAGAGTGCAATACAGGACACCCATAAATTTCATATTCTCAGCTGTGGGAGCTCGTGGGTGTCTGGACTGGTGCTGCCACTATAACTGGGGGGTGTCCTCAATTGCTCTCAATTGCTTGGGTGCCCTGAATTGCCTGCTCTGGATTGCTGAGAACTGATGGGTGTCCTGGGTTGCTTCCTGGGTTGCTCCCCGCTGGCTTGCTACTGGATTGCTGTCCCGGATTGCACGCTCCAATTGCATGGGTGTCCAGGACTGCTAGGACACCGTGAGCCGCGCGGAAACAGTCGTAGCCATCGCAACGTCGACTCACCAAAACGACTGAGGCCGGCCCGGCATTGGCGGCGACCCTACATGACTGCCGATTGCCGATTGCCGATTGCCGATTGCCGATTGCCGATTGCCGATTGCCGATTGCCGATTGCGGAAAAAATGATGAGTAAAACTGAGCGGCCTTTGCCGTTGCATTTAGTGGCTCTGCGCACCCGTTTTAGTTTAGTACCGGGAGCGCAGTCACCAGTCAACGGGGCTTTAATCTACTGGCGATCGCCATTCCCAGCAGCATGGCAACGACAAAGACCAGGGTGTCTTCGTTGCGATAAACCAGTGCAGCAAGGGCCGGCCCAGGGCAATAGCCGTAGACACCCCAGCCAATGCCAAAAATCGCGGCACCACCGATCAGTCTGCCATCCAATGTCGTCTTAGTGGGCAGGTAAAACCGGTCATCAAGCAGCGGGCGATCGCGCCGCAGTACCCAGCGGAAGGAAATCAGGGTAACAAGGACGGCGCCACCCATAACAAAGGCAAGGTCGGGCATCCAGTTACCGAAAATGTCCAGGAAACCAATCACCTTGACGGTGTCCGTCATACCGGACATAGCCAGACCCACCCCAAAAATGAGCCCGCTGATTAAGCCTGCGATAGCTTTCATCCGACCACCCCACGAAACTGATTCAGGATGAAAACCGTAGCGATTCCAGTTCCCATAAAAACCGCGGTGGCGACTATTGAGCGGATTGACAAACGTCCGATTCCACACACACCGTGACCGCTGGTACAGCCGCTACCTAACTTGACCCCGATGCCTACCAGCAGGCCACCGGCCGCAGCAACCCACATAGGCTGTGCACTGGGCAGGGGAAAAGGCGAGCCGCTAGCGAGATGATAGAGCCATGCACCGAGTGGCAGTCCGGCCAGAAACAACCAGCGCCAACCAATCTCTGGCTGACCGGACACGGCCCCCCATATGATACCGCTGATGCCGGCGATACGGCCGAGAACCAGCATCATTAGAACGGCCGCAGAGCCAATTAAAAGTCCCCCGACCAGCGGTATCAGGTATGTCTCCACAACGCCTCCAGATGCAGTAACAGCAGGAAAGATAAAAACGTCCAGAGTATAGCCGAGATACTCCTTCGCGGGCGTTCAAACACTGATCAAAATATTGCCCTCCCATGTGAAAGCTCGCCGCCGCTTCAAGTAAGTGATGCTGACCGGGCAACCATTACAGTGCGCGCTAAACCCAAACACTCATGGTGGTACCCTCGAAGTGAGCTTTTACTCCACAGTGGCGAATCGCAATGCCATAATGCGCGTCACCGTACTGACTGAGATGAGCCCCGTTATGAGCAAGCTGTCAACCATTGCCTCCGCACTGCTGCTGCAGCTATGGATTTCCGGCGCCTTCGCCGATACCGCCACGGCATTGTTTGAGGAAATCCAGCAAGAGGTACCCAAACGGCAAGAGGGGGAGGGTCAATTTGACCGTCTGATTCTGCGGGGCGGCTACCTCATCGATGGCACAGGTGCGCCCCCCACAGGACCCGTGGATATTGTGGTGGAGGGTGACAGGATAAGTCGCATTGTCGCCGTGGGCACGCCAGGTGTCGCTATCGACGAGAAGCAGCGTCCACCATTGAACGAGGGCATCACAGGTAGTACACGTGAAATCGATGCTCACGGTAAATACATCCTCCCCGGTTTCGTCGATTCTCACACTCATATCCACTCTGTCGAGAGCGGTCAGGGCGTCAGCCCGGAGTACATTTTTAAACTGTGGCTGGGTCATGGGGTCACCAGTGTTCGGGAAGTCTACGGCGGTGAAGGCGAGAGCCGGCTCATAGCGTTGCGCGAGCTCAGCGCTCTCAACGCCATCACTGCGCCGCGCATTGCCGCCTACCCGTATTTTCTTCCGCGCAGCGACGGCGACCAGACGGTGCCGCCAGTGCTGACCGCGGAGGATGCCCGAAATCGCGTGCGAACCATGAAGAGTAAGGGCGCAGACGGGATAAAATTCATGGGGGCTCGTGAGGACATCCTCTGGGCCGCTCTGGACGAGGCCGGCAAGATCGGTCTGGGTACGACCATGCACCATGCGCAAATGGATGTGGTGCATGCGAACGTACTCGCCACCTCCGCACACGGACTGGGCTGCATGGAACACTGGTATGGACTGCCTGAAGCCCTGTTCACTGATCGGGTCATTCAGGACTACCCCTCAGACTACATCTACAGCAACGAACAGGACCGCTTTGGCCAGGCGGGGAGGCTGTGGAAACAGGCAGCCAAACCGGGCAGCACGCACTGGAATGAGGTCATGGAGACATTGCTACAAAGGGACTTCTGCCTCAGTCCGACATTCACGATTTATCTTGCCAGCCGTGACCTGATGCGGGCGTACCGTGCCGAATGGCATGATGAATACACCGCGCCGCGGCTCTGGGAGTTTTATCGCGCCAACCGTGAGCAGCACGGCAGTTTCTTCTTCAACTGGACCACAGAGGATGAGGCCGAATGGCGACACAATTACCAGCTTTGGATGCAGTTCGTCAACGAATACAAAAACCGGGGCGGCACTGTCGTTGCCGGCAGCGACACCGGCTATCTCTACAGCCTCTACGGTTTTGGCTACATCCAGGAACTCGAACTCCTCCAGGAAGCGGGGTTTCACCCTCTGGAAGTCATCCGCGCGGCTACGCGAATCGGCGCTCAGGTGCTGGGTACCGAGGAGGATGTGGGCACCATTCATGTGGGCAAAAAAGCCGACATGATCGTGGTCGATGAGAACCCACTGCACAATCTGAAATCATTGTACGGTACCGGAGTGCCCAAACTCAATGACACCACTGGCCGAGTCGAACGGGTCGGCGGCGTGCGCTGGACTATCAAGGATGGCATTGTCTACGATGCCCGTAAGCTGCTGGCGGATGTGCGCGTCATGGTCCGCAGGGAAAAGCAGGCTATGGGGATCAACCCCGACGTTCCCATGAAGGTGGTGACCCCGAAGGACTAGCGGTACAGCGTTTCGCAAAAGCCAGATAGAGGGCACCCACATAACCCGAAAGTGCTGATATAGGACACCCACAGAATTCAATGACGGGTAGATCAGTAGAGAAGATAGGAAAGCGCCACTCGCCGTTGTAGAATCGTGGAGTAACTGGGCAGAACGGCATAATCCGGCTCTTTCCGCCCTCGATGCGCTCTACACCTGGGGCTCCGGTGCAGCACAGCGACGGCTCCCGCTCATGGAGAATCCAGCATGAAATCCAGCATGAAATCCAATATTTCCGAATTCTGCAGTGAGTTCTGCGAAACTCTATTCCCCCTCGCCGAGGTCCTCGGTGACACGGTGCGCTCAACCGAGGCCCTAAGTGGCGAGTCAGCGGCGAGCATAACCGAAGGCCTGTCCGACGCGGGGCACCGCCTGGAAGCGCTGATCAACAAGGTTCAAGGCCAGGAGGCCTACGTACTGCTGTTTGGCCCCCTCAAGAGTGGCAAGTCAACCCTGATCAACGCCATCAGTGGCGGCTATGTCAGTGAAGTCAGCAGCCTGCCGGCCTACCCTTGTATGGTCTACCTCAAATACGGCGCCGAACCTTCCTACTCGGTCATTCGTTACAGCGGCAAGCAAGAGTCGATTGCCTCCGCCGAGGCACTCAAGGAGTTGCTGGAAAAAAGCCACCGAACCTTGTC
The DNA here is from genome assembly GCA_963840725.1 of uncultured Gammaproteobacteria bacterium. GTDB lineage: Bacteria > Pseudomonadota > Gammaproteobacteria > Pseudomonadales > Halieaceae > CAVWDU01. Next base: position 658,306 of record CAWIZY010000016.1, read on the forward strand.
AGAGCGCATCAGGGCCATGGACGATTTCGGGGAAACCTTCGATCCTGCGACGCACCTCCCCTCGGCAATACGGCGGGCTTATGTTGAACTGCCTGTTGAGGGACTCAAGGATTCGGGCACCGTGCTGGTGGACACCCCGGGGCTGTATAGCAAGATGAAATTCGGCTACGACTACATGACCCGCGAATTCAGAGATAGCGCGGCCTGCGCCGTGTTTATTGTCAAAACCGACAACCTGTTTCTGGAGCAGGTTTTCAGCGATTTCAATGACCTGCTGGATCAGTTCAGCCGCGTCTTTGTGGTAGTGAATATCGATATCGGCAAGAGCGACCTCTGCCCGGACGGCAGTTTGGAACCCAGTCTGGAAAGTCGTGATCCGGATCAGATCGTCAAGGCTTTCGAGGTGCTCACCATGAGCGCCCCCCTGCGGCGCGCGGCAGAGAGCGGACGCTTGCATATTTACCCCATCGACCTGCGCAGTGCGGCGGCCCGGCGGTTGCAGGCTCGGCCCGAGGATGAAGTTGATACGAATGCTGAGCCGGATCGCTTCGATGACTTTCTCTCCGACCTGCTCAGCTACCTCAATAGCGTTGATTACCTGATCGAATTTATCGCCGACTCGATAAAGCAGTCAGGCAAGCTCAGCGATGAAATCATCCGGGTCTGCTCGTCAGACACCGTAGAGGGCATCGAAGCACACCGTGAACAGCTGGAGGCCGACCTGACGGCCTGCAGGTCCAGAGCCAAAGCCGCCGAGCAAGTCGCCAGTATCGACTGGACCGGCAGTATAGACACACCCTTCGAGCAACAGCGAGAACATCGTGCCCAGCTAAGGGAGTCCAGCCTGCAGGCCATCGACTCTCAGGTCCATTCGCTCGCTGGAGAATGGCTCGCCTCGGATCAATCCCTGGTACAACTCAAAGATGACGTTCAGGGCGCAGTGAAAGCGGCTGTGGACGAATACCACACTTGCGCATCCACCGGCTTGCGACAGATTGCCGCCGGCGCCTTCGGTGGTGCGGAGCTTGATACCAGCGGCGCTGCAGCCGCCAAGGCGTTGGGGCTGGACTTTAGCGCCATGGCCAACAAGGCCGCCGAAGTGTTTGTTAATCGACCGGCGGATGAACTCACCCTGACCGAGCTGGATGACATACCTATTCACCGGACCCTGGGGGACAAATTATTGTTCCGCTCTGCGGATTCGATCCGACGTAAAATCATCGGCGAACCCAGTCAGGAACTGCCCGCCCGGATCAAGCAAACACGATTTACAGAGCATGCAGCACAGCACATTCGAGAGACCGCCACCACGGCGATGACTGCGGCAATAGACCAGGCTGAACAGAACCAGTACCAGGGCACCGCTCAGGCCTACACGACCGACCTCTCGGGTCAAATAAGCAAACAGCTTGCGGTCATCGCCAGCGGCCTCAAAAAAGAGATTGCCGCACTGGAAACGGAGCAATCGACACTGGGTGCAGTCACCGCCCAGATTCATAAACTGGCCGACGTCGCTGCGTTGACACGCGACAACACAGCGGGGCTGGAAGACAAGCATCAGCAGACCGTCAAATTGCTGAAAGCCTCTGCCCAGGACGGTGATACGGCCAATCCTGTGCAACATGACGCTCAAGTAAGCATAACGGGCGCGGACTGAACTCCCCTTGCACTCGGGGGTCAACACCAACGGCTGCGCCGCGATCTAATGAGGAACGTAGTGTGAAATTGACGATCTCCCCCGTTGAGGCGAGGGTGCTCGGCTGCCTCATCGAGAAGGAGGCGACCACTCCCGACGTCTACCCACTGACGCTGAACAGCCTGCTGACCGCCTGCAACCAGAAATCAAGCCGCGATCCAGTGATGATGCTCGACGGCGACGAGGTGCAGCAAGCCCTTGATAGTCTCATCGAAAAATCCCTGGCAGCCACCTGGAACGCCAATCGCACGCGCATGGCCAAGTACAAGCACCTGTTGCATGACAGAATCTCAGACGAATTCAGTTTCAGCAGGCCGGAGTTGGCGGTGCTTGGCACCCTGTTTTTGCGCGGGCCCCAGACTGCGGGAGAGATCCGCACGCGCTGCACGCGTATCCACGAATTTGACAGCCTCGAGACCCTGCAACAGGTATTGTCCGGCCTTGAGACCCACGCCTGCGGCCCCTACATAACTGTGTTACCCCGAGAAGCCGGTCGCAAGGAGTCGCGTGTGGCGCACCTGTTCTGCGGTGCGCCTGATGAACAGAGTTCGCAGCCTACCCCGGCTGATAATGCCGCAAACGTTGCCTATGAACCCACAGGTTCTGGTCCGGCGGATCTGGAAGCGCTGCAAACAGAAGTCACAACACTCAGATCACAGCTACTCGATCTGGAACAGCGCTTCGAACAATTTACCCAGCAGTTTGATTAACGCCGCCAATCAAGCCGCAGGCCCACTGCCTGGTTGATCGGCCACGACGCCGCTAGGCTGCCGCCGCGGGAGCGCCCCGAGCGCCCAGTTCATTGTCGATCATCAACAACCCGTAGCCATCATCCTTGACTAGTTTCAGCTTCGAAATAATCTCACTGACTGTGGCCTCCTCTTCAACCTGCTCATTGACGAACCACTGCAGCAGGTTGTAGGTCGCATGGTCCTTTTCTTTTAACGCCTGGTCGCTCACATTGTTGAGCTTGGCCGTCATGGTTTGTTCGTGCTTCAGCGAGGCGCGAAACACTTCCAGTATGGTGCCGAACTCGTTCGGTGGCTGAGGGATTTCCTTGAGCACAACATGCGCGCCCTGGTCGATCAGGTAGTTGTAAATTCTCGTGGCATGCAGCTGCTCTTCCTCGTACTGAAACTTCAACCAGGCGGCAGCCCCATTGAAGTCAATATGTGCACAATAGGCAGACATCGCCAAATACAAATAGGCGGAGGAGAATTCATCATTAAGCTGGTTGAACAACGCTTTTTCCATCGACTCTGAGATCACGGCCTTATCCTCTACTGAAATGGGCTGCTATTGTAGGAGACTCATCCGCCGCGCACCAGTGAAGGCCAGACTCGTCCAGTTTTTCTCTTAAAGCTTGCGAACACTGGCGACTGCCAGGACTGACGGGGGCTGCGGCCGAGCGGCTTGACCCCACGTTGCCGGAATGTCGAGAAAAAACCCGGATAACTGCAGAAGCGCAAATGGATTGATTGTATACTCCTGGCTGTGCGCCCGTAGCTCAGCTGGATAGAGTAACTGGCTTCGAACCAGTTGGTCGGGAGTTCGAATCTCTCCGGGCGCGCCACCTTCTCACTTCACCCTCCGGGGTTGCCGCTTGATGGGCCACGTGCTACCCGCCGGCCCCACAAATTACCGCGCGTCGTTCGGGCTCAGCCCAATAAACGGGCAACTCGCTGAGGAGTTTGACCATGCCATAGCCGGGGACGAGCGCGGTGCCGACCAGCCGAAATTGCCTGCCACGGCTACAGTAGTCGCGATGGCAGCCATCCGGCAAAGCGCTTGCTCGAGCGCGAGGTTTGAGCCTGCCTCGGTACCATTCTCCTATGTGATTGATTTTGTTGGACAGATCGCATGGTCGATCACACTTTTACCCCCCCCGGCTGCTACACTTCAGTTTCAACGGGCGCTACGCTTATCACCTGGGACGTACAACTCACCGGTGAGCGGGCTGATTAATCTCCGGGCGCAGAAAAAAGATATATTTCAATGGGTTAGATTCAGCAACATGGCATCGCAGAGGCCAGCAGAACCGCTGATAAACTTTCAGCCCGGCTCCTGGCGTTGCATTCAACCTGATCTGCGGCTTGCGCGCAGGCCCGCCGGTAACGGCTCTTTGGGGAGTGGCTGCCAATAGCGAGAGCCTCCAGGAGACGTGATCCTTGATTGCGCCTCAATAAAGATGGCGTCGCAAGCGGCGCAATCTACGATAACTCGCTGTACGTCAACAACGCGCGCTACACCACGTTCCCTGATCCTGACACAGAATACTGGCTGACTCGGCTGAAAATCAAAACGACTCAGTGGCACCCGTAAGGGGCCGTTGGAGCGTGGCTTAATGCTCCCACGAGAAGAATAGGGCTGACGATAGTTACGGTTCTTCAATGCGTTGTCAAACGACAGCAGGGTGGATGGCCTGATCCCGGACTGGAGCGGGTGGCCAAGGCCCATAAATTCTCCCTGCAGGCAGGTGTGAGCTGCGTAGGATGCTAAAAGACCAGCGTGATCGACCGGACAACATTCCACCAATGAGTCTCGCGAACAGATGCATGCTGTCAGCTATGAATTTCCAAGTGATCAATAAGGTATTCAGAACTGGTAGCGAAGACCAAGACCCATGACATTGGAGCCGACATCGTTGGCGGCGAACAGGCCAAAAGCCCCTGAACGGTGATGTAGACGATAGAACAATTGCCATTGCGGGTATTTGGGCAGGGCGAACCCGTACTCCACAGAGAGGTAGTTCAGCCAGCGTTGGGGGCCCTCATCCGGATCTGTATTTTCCTCGTCCTCAACCTCATTGGCGGTAATGTCGCTGGTATAGGACACGCCCCAACCGATCGCGATGGTGGTCGTCAGCCTTTCGTTCCAGGGAAAATTTGACCAGCGCAGATTGGCGAAGAATGCTGCCTCGTAAATATCGATTTTCTGCTGCCTGTCATCACGATATGCGACCAGCGCCACCGGCTCCAGCGTCGCCCCAGCCCAGGCGAAGATGCGATTAAATAGGCTTTCGGGCTCAAGATGCCAGTCCAGCTCCAGCGCATACATGGTTTCATGTGACGACTCATATTTGAACAACAGCGCCTGTTTAAGTTTGTATTCGGTGCCACCGCCGACATAGCCGGCAATGGCGTCCGGACGTAACCAGTCCGGTTCGCCTGCCCAGGGCGCAGAGGTCCAATGGATGGCGATGACAGCACAGAGACATCTCCACGCAGGCGCCGCGCCGTGGCGGCGTGGTCCTCTGCATGCGCTCGGGTGGTTGCAAAACTTGAATGCCATATCTTTGCCTGTGGCTACCTCAGCGACCAACAGCGAGGTATGTTCGACCGGCGACCAACCGGAGTGTGCCGCACACACGACACCCTGGTAAATCAGGGTTGCCTTGCCGCCGACAGATAACAGGGCTCTCGGGCTAGCTGGTCGCCGCCGCAGATTATACTTTAGGGAATGGGTGAATTCATCTCAATAGTCACCCCGGCGATGTGGCAGCCGGGGGAGGTGCGGGGAATCCGTGAGTCGGGTGGGCGCACGGTAGCAGATTCCAGCCGCGAAATCTCACCGTGTAATTCCACACCGTTATAGTTCACTGAAATGTATGCCCTGGTTGAATATGTGCCTCGGATGAGCAACTTAATTTCAAGTATTGCGTCTGCATTCTTTCAGAAACTGGCAGCCGTACTTTCTCTCGCTTTTACAAGCCCGCCTTTCAATTCAGAGGAGATAGAGGACACCCACCAATCTCCCACCATAACCGGCCAATCCCTTGGCCACCGCGAGGCTGACGGCTAAGCTGGGTGTGTCGTTCGCCACCCCAGGAGGTCAAGGATGACCATCCGGCGCTCCGCACAGATCTCGCTCAGCGAGACACCCTACTACCACTGCATCGCCCGCTGCGTTCGCCGGGCTTTCCTGTGTGGTAAAGATCAGTACACCGGGCAGGATTTCAATCACCGCCGCGCCTGGCTGGTCGAACGGCTCAAGCTGCAGGTCTCGGCCTTTGGCATCGAACTCTGTGCCTACGCCATTATGAGTAATCACTACCACGTGGTGTTGCGGGTGGATCAGGCCCGGGCACAGCACTGGAGCGACGATGAGGTCATCGAACGCTGGACCCGGATGTTTAGCGGGCCCCTGCTGGTCCAACAGAAACTGGCCGGGCAGCCGCTCACGGCGGCCCAGGCTGCCACCGTGGCGGCGATTGCCGCCGTGTGGCGTGCCCGGCTCTATGACATCAGCTGGTTTATGCGCTGCCTGAATGAACACATTGCGCGCAGGGCGAATGCTGAGGACGACTGCACGGGGCGATTCTGGGAGGGGCGCTTTAAGTCCAAAGCCTTGCTGGATGAGGCGGCGGTCCTGTCCTGTATGGCCTATGTCGATCTGAACCCGATCCGGGCCGGGATGGCAGAGACCTTACGCGATTCGGACTTCACCTCGGTGCAGGAACGGCTGGAGGCGAACTCGCTTACCGAGGCTGCGCCAGCAGGCAACACGTCAAGCCCGTCGCTATCGCCGTTTTCAGAGGGCGGCGAGTCGCTTGAGAACAGCCGACGTCTCCCTATCAGGCTGGACGATTATCTGGCTCTGGTGGCTGCCACAGGCCGCTGTGTGCGCGCTGGCAACCGGGACGTCATGTCGCGGGAGGCCGTTCCAGCCTTGAACCGGCTGTCGATAGATAGCCAACAGTGGATGGCCCTGGTCTGCGATATCCAGGCATCTTCCCTTCAAGCCATTGGTGCTCTGGCGCGGATGCGCAGTTACGCGGCCTCTTCAGGGCGATGCTGGATAAAGGGCTTCGCCAAACTGGGGAATCTTTACAACGCGGCCTGAGTCACGGCGTTAGTGGAACCCGAAAAACCGCGGCCGACCGTTAGCTGCATACCTAACGTAACGAGTTTGGTGTTTTGCTGTGGCTCAGTCAGCCCGCGCTAACCTACTCCCGCGCCCTTCGATTACCGATCCCCAAGCACCTTCTTCGGCTCCTCCACAAGACACGGCGGGTATTATAAAAACTGCACTGCTACCTCAACAGGGGAAAGTAGCCCCTATCGATACGGTGGATAAATTGGTGTTCTTGAGCATTGGGTGAGCGGTTTTGGCGACATGATGGGTGTCCGCGGTGGTGATGGGTGTCCCGATATACATTCATGGGTGTCCCGCTATAAAACTCCGGATATCTGAGCGGATACGGTGGCAGCGCGGCGGGTCGACGGTTTGGCTCCAATGCAATGCGGGGAGTCAGTCTGCGACCTCATTGCACACCTGATCGGGTGCGGTGCGCAGGAAGCGATCGACGATGGCTGTTTGCCTCACGGGGCCCTCCATCGGTTCGCGCATCGCGAGCCCACCTTCAAACATCACCAGCAATGGGGCGCCGGGGGCTGATCGATCGGCCAGATAGGCCGATTCAAGCGCCGGATAATCTGCCTCAAACGCCACAGGATAGCGGGCGCCAGTCTGGCACAAGGTAATCAACGCAGCGTCCGCCATATAGACCATCATACCCGCGAGGAACAACTGCTCGAGATCAATCGGATGCAGCGAGCCATCGCTGTACAAGGCCCCCACATCGGCCTGCTGGTCAGGGTCAGCCCAAGCCAGTTCTCGCGCATTTGTCACACTGAGAAAGATCGGTTTTTCCTTACCGTGGTCCAGCACCAGTTGCCGCGAGCCGGCATCGCGCTGCCACCGCCCAAGCCCGAATAGCCTGCTTTCGTTTCCAGCCCCGTCGCGAGAGGTCATACGGTACTGGAAGGTCCCATCAGGCCACATGTTGAGATGCCATACGGCTGCACTACCGGACCGGTAGTTGACCTTGCCGACAAAACTTGCGGGCAGCGACAGGGTCTCTTGATAGGCAGAACCCTCCCCTCGGGCAGGATCATCTCCCCCAGCCCACGTTGCTGACACCAGGGCCATAGACAGTGCCAGTAACATCTGCAGCTGTTTCATCGCCACCTCTTCTCCCACTTGCAGTGACTTGGAAACACAGTTGCGCGGCGCAGTAGCGACCGTCGACCGAAACACAGGATGCCTCTGCTGCGCCAAAACCAAAGCACCTCTGGGGCTGCAGGCCGGTATCGCACTACACTTACCTGGCCAATGGTGTCAGTTTGAGCAACCTGCCCTGGCTTTTTCGGCGCTCATCCTCGAGCACCCAGACGGCGCCGTCCGGCCCCTCTGCCACAGCGCGGATGCGCGCACTCATCGCAAATCGCTCAACTTCTCTGGCGCCACCATCTGCCGCCAGTTCGATACGCACGAGAGCCTCGGAAGACAAGCCCGCCACCAGCGCATTGCCATGCCAATCAGGAAACAAGCCACCGCCGTACACAATCATGTCCCCGGGCGATATCACAGGTGTCCAGGAGACCGCCGGCGCCGCGAACTCAGGGCGCGTGTCGTGGTTGGGCATCTCACGACCGTCGTAGTGTTTACCGTTGGAGACCAGGGGGTAGCCATAGTTGCCGCCCCGCTTGACCAGGTTCAGTTCATCGCCACCTGCAGGGCCCATTTCGATTTCCCAAAGGCGCCCCTCGAGATCGAGAGCGATACCCAGAGGGTTGCGATGGCCCAATGACCAGATCTGTCCGTAGACCGCCTCGTCATCGACCAGCGGGTCGTCACCGAGGTAGCCCACAAAGGGGTTGTCCTCGGGTACGCTGCCATCGGCATTCAGTCGCAGCACTTTGCCGAGGTTGGCCTGCATATCCTGGGCCGGGGTAAATTTCTGTCGGTCGCCAGAGGTGATCCACAGATAGCCCTGCTTATCAAACAGCAGTCGGTGACCGTAGTGCCCTCGGCCCAACACTTTGGGATACTGTCGCCAGATCACCTCCAGTGATGACAGGGAAGGACGCTGATCATCAGCATCCAAAACCGCTCGAGCCACCGCAGCACCGCGAGTACCGCCCTCGCCGCCTTCCACATAGCTGAGGTACACCATGCGGTTGTTGGCAAAGTCCGGGTGCAGCGCTATATCGCCAAATCCGCCCTGGCCACCATAATCCACATCGGGCAAGCCGCTGGTGGGTCCCGAACGGGTGCCATCCTGCTTGACGATGAACAGATTGCCTTTCTTCTCTGTCACCAACAATCGTCCATCCGGTAAAAACACCAGCGCCCAGGGTTCGTCGAATTCGGCGATGGACTCGACCTCAAAGGGCAGGTCAGCGGCGCGGGCCGTCAGGACCAACATGAGCGCACAAAAAAAAGCAACAAACCGGGCTGTCATAAACACCTCAATTGATATGTCAAACAAGAACCCTCGATTCTACCTCATTCGGTCTTCTCGCGTCGGCAGCCACTAATCAGTACCCATTGGACAAAAGCTAGGGCACCTTTCCGGGAGCCGGTCCGAGATCATCTCGCCTCGGAAGTGCCTACTCGTCCTTAGACGGGCGGGCAGCCGAGACAAAAAACCGTGCAAACATCAAAATGCCTCGCTATGCTCGCCCCATGTGGTCATTCAAAGGAAATCGCCGGCCGGACTTTGCCATCGCCCCCGGGCCGGGCCAGGAATCCGTGTGGGATTACCCGCGCCCGCCCGCGCTGGTAGACTGCGCAAAGGCCGTGCTGGTCAGCCATGACGGCAGCACTATCGCCAGCAGCGACCGGGCCAAACGGCTGTTGGAGACCGCCAGTCCGCCGACGGTCTACCTGCCCCCGGACGATGTAGACACGAGCCAACTCGTCGCCGCTCCCGGCCAATCCTATTGTGAGTGGAAAGGAGCGGCGAGCTACTATGCACTGGCGAGTGGGGGACAGGTGGTTGCCTGGCAATATCAGGACCCGCAACCCGCCTATGAAGCACTACGCAATTACTTTTGCTTCTACCCGGGCCGGGTGGACTGTGATCTTGGTGGCGAGAGAGTGAGCGCCCAGGCGGGCGAGTTTTACGGCGGCTGGGTGACTGCGGATATTGTCGGCCCCTTCAAGGGCGACCCGGGCACCGGTCACTGGTAAGGCCATAGCGTCTACGAAACCGTGACCTTTGCCACCGTTAGTTCCTAAACTGTTACCACCAAGAGCGTTCTAGCCGCTGGCTCTGGCCCGTGCCAGAAGGCGTACCTGCGTCCACGCGAGAGTCCAGCCACGGACTCAGAGACTCTCTGCGCAGCGGGCCCCGGTGCTCATAAGCCCGGTTCGACGCCGGTCATTTCGATAGACACTTCCCAAAGCTTTTCGGCGATCCGTTTGTTATAGCTGATACGGCTTGAACTGACTCTGCGGGCAGGCCCAGCGGTCTCTCCTCGCCTGCCGGGACCGTAATAGCCGCCGCCTCGAACCGATGCGCCGGTGGCCGCGTAAAGCGTTGGCCATGCACCTTCGGCCGACGAGTTGACAAACGGCCGGACAACCGGAAATGCCAGCATAAAAATACCGGGTATATAGCGGGAAAGTTCAGTATCAGCAATGCCTGGATGGGCGGCGACCGAGAGGGTATCTGCACCGGCGGCATTGAGTCGCCGCTGCATTTCATAGGCAAAATAGAGGTTAGCCAACTTGCTCATGGCATAACGCTGCACCGGGTTGTAACCCTGCTCTGCGTTGATATCGTCGAATCCAATTCTGCCGCGCCGGTGGGCGATACTTGAGGTATTCACGATACGAGCGTTCGGCGTGCTTCGTAATTTGTCCAGCAACAGACCGGTCAGAGCGAAGGGACCCAGATGATTGACCCCAAACTGGGACTCGAAGCCGTCCTCGGTGAGTTCATAGGGCGGCATCATGATGCCGGCATTATTGATCAGCACATCAAGCCGCGGCTCCTCGCGGATTCTCGCTGCTGCTGCGCGAACCGATTGCAGGCTGCCGAGGTCAATCTGGATGATGGCCACATCGGCACCCGGGTGATCGGCGAGAATGTCATCGCGTGCCACGCGCGCCTTTTCCCTGGAGCGGCAACCCAGAATCACTCTGGCCTTGTTCCCGGCCAACACCCGGGCAGTCTCCAGACCCAGCCCGGTATTTGCGCCGGTTATCAGGACCGTCTTCCCACCCTGGTCGCTGACATCTGCAGCGGTAAAGCCTTTTTTTGCCATTCCTTTCAGATACCCTTATTCATTGCCAACCCATGCCAGTCCACGACCCTGGCAGGCTATTGATTGTCTATCTGCACGATGACTGCCACCTTTAAAAACAGGCTCAAATCGGTCACGAAGTCACTATGCGCGCCCTCAATTCGCCTGTTTTTACCTGCCAGTGGCAGCCTCGAAACCGAAAATCAACAGCCTGCAGGGAGACTCACCTGCATTTTCCCGGTCGCCGTGGCTGCCAATTCTAATAGACCTGGTCCGCGCTTGGAAAGGCAACCGGCATTAGATCCCGTTGCCGTTCCCCCCACCCTGAACGCCCACTCAAACCGCAGTACAGTGCCACGCTTTATCTCCTTCAGGGCTTGTGCTAGCGTCCGTTGCCATCAAGGAGCCAATCATCATGCCCAATAACAGTCAGCGACAGGGATACCCTGGACCGGGAGCAACCGCTCTGCTCTTCACCTTGCTTGCCGCAGCCATAGTCAGCTGTATTGTAGTTCTGCTGGGCGTGGATGACCCCACGCATCTGAAGCGGCTGATCGAAGACGAAGGCCCGGTACAATTGTTCGGGCAGACGGCTATAGCGCTGGCCTTTCTGCTGAGCCTTATTTTTACGGTCTTCGACAGGCAGCGCCGCACGTCCTATCTCTATTTGAGCTACCTGCTGCTTTTCTACACCCTGAGAGAGGCGGATTATCACTACAAGCTCTCTGAGTACGCCAAGGCCACTCAGTTTAAACGCTTCTTTTCCCACGAGATGATCCCCATCTCCAGCAAGCTGTTTCTGGCCTCTATCGTGATTCTTTTTCTGGTAGTGCTATACCGATACCTGCGCCGCGAGTTGCCGTCATTCCTGGTCGCACTGCGTGATCGACTCCCCTGGGCACTGTGCGCTTTTGCCTGGGCCGGCGTGTTCTTCATGTCTCAAGCGATCGACCAGATACCCGTGTTCCACAATGAGGAAGGCCAGGTGTTCGAAGAAGTCTTTGAGGCCAGTGCAGAGTTACTGGCGCTGGTAGCCATGATCTTGTTTCGCATTCAGGTCCGGGGAGACCGAGGATCAACTGGATAAGCTGTGTCCCGCAAGGGCTCAGCTTGTATTAGATCGATAGACCCAGTTCATCGTGGGCTGCGCGCGCAAGCGACTCGCGAAAATCCGGATGCGCTATGTTGACAAGGTCTCTGGCGCGCTCCGAGAGTGAGCGACCACGCAGTTCTGCAAGGCCGTATTCCGTGACCACGTAATCAACTGCCGCACGTGTGGTTACTACCCCGGCGCCGCGCTCCAGTGCGGGGACCAGCCGTGAAAGACTGCCCTTCCGTGCGGTGCTCGGTAAGGCGATGATAGACTTGCCGTGCTCGGAGAATGTAGCCCCCAGTACAAAATCCACCTGCCCACCCACCCCGGAATAGATCTTGTGACCCATGGAGTCTGCGCAAATCTGCCCGGTCAGATCAATCTGAATGGCGCTGTTGATCGAAGCGACCTGCGGATTTTTCGCAATCACCACCGGATTATTCACAAATTCGATATCGAGGAAAGTGACCTCAGGATTGTCGTCAACAAACCGGTACAGCCGCTCGCTGCCCATGGTAAAACCGGTAACAACCCTACCGCGAGCCACTTTCTTGTTGGCGTTGGTGATCACGCCCGCTTCCAGCAACCCCAACACGCCGTCGGAAAACATCTCGGTGTGGACGCCCAAATTCCTGTGACCGGCGAGGCAACGCACGGCTGCATCGGGAATCGCCCCGATACCCATTTGCAGACAATCACCATCATGGATTCGACTGGCAACGATTTCTCCAATGCGCTGCTCCACCTCGGTGATCTCCCTCGGCTCCGTTACCAGCAATGGCGCTTCCTCAACGTAGGCATAGTCGATATCGCGCAAGTTTATAAAGCTGTCACCGTGGGTGCGCGGCATATTGGGGTTGATATGCGCGATGATTTTGCCCGCTGCATCGCAGGCGGCTGCGGTTGCCTCGACCGAAATGCCCAATGAGCAGTTACCGTGTTGATCAGGCGTTGACACCTGTACCAGGGCCGCATCCAGACGCTGTTCCCGGCGACGCAACAGCTTGGGAATTTCAGAGAGAAACATGGGCACGTAATCAGCACGACCCTGATTGATCAGCGCCCTGGTCGCTGCGCCCGCAAAGAAGCAACGATTGCGCAGATGTCCCTCCAACTCCGGCGAGGCCACCGCCTCTGCGTGCTCGAGGTGTAACTGCATCAGAGTAACATCGCGCAGTGATCTGGCATGGACAGCAAGCGCCTCAAGCAGCACCGTTGGGGTCGCCGCCATCGAGTGGCTCCAAACGAAATCCCCGGAGCCAATAGTGGCAACAGCGTCCAACGGTGTTTGGGTAAATTCGGTCATATGGAAAGCCCCTCGATAAGCACCGGCGGTGGTTCTGTCCCACCTGCACTGCAAGCTGGACTTCCATGCCATGGCGGGATGGCGTTATGCTGCCACTCCTACCGGCCAATGGGCAAGCTATGACTGAGCAGGTGACTGCGGGAAAACCGCTTATTATCGAGGCATCCCTGAACGGTTCCGCGAGCAAAACACAGAACCCGAATGTGCCTTACAGCGACACGGAGATCGTCGCCGACGCACTCGCCTGCATGGAAGCGGGTGCCGCCCTTATTCACAATCATACCGAAGAACCCATCATCGGCGGCAGTGGCAAACTCGACAGTGAACGCTATGCCAGACCCTGGCGTACGCTGCTCGGCAGCCGGCCGGATGCGATTCTGACACCCACCATGCCAGTGGGGCAGGATGGCGTACCCGTAGAGGACCGTTATGCGCATGTTGTCGCAATGGCGACAGAGGGTCTGCTGGCACAGGGCCTTTGCGATCCGGGCACGTTCAATCTTTCGCTGCTCGATGAGGACGGCCTGTTCGCACCGACGAACTATCTCTACCGCAATGATATGCACGACTCACGCTACTATGTCGAGACCTGCCGACGGCTCAATATAGGGCTCAGCATTTCCATTTTTGAGCCGGGTTTTCTTAAGTTTATTCTGGCCTATCATCGCGCCGGGCGGCTTCCCCCCGGGGGCATGCTCAAGTTCTACTTTGCCTCCGAGGACCTACCCTTTGGCCTGCCGCCCACAGCCACCAGTCTCGATGCCTATCTGGGTATGCTGGGGGATTGCGACCTGCCCTGGCTGGTATCAAGCTTTGGCGACGATTGTGTTCGCTGCGGTCTTGCCGAGGCGGCCATTACACGGGGCGGGCACGTACAGGTCGGTCTTGAGCCTTATGTGGGTGATCGCTGCCCGAGCAATCGGGAACTGGTCGAGGAAGTGGCGGAGCTGGGAGCGCACTACCAACGCAAACCGGCGACCACCGGAGAGGCCGCCGCAATATTGGGTTTGCCTACCCACCCGGTGCCCTACGGCCACTGACCACTCTAAGCTGTGGGCGCATCCAGGCGGTCGAGCACCTGCTCTGCCCAGGCAATAACAGCCTCGCGGTCTTCCTCAGCTCGCCGCTCCCAGTTGCGCACCACCAGGCCCATGCGAGGATTGGCGCGCAAGCCTTCCAAATGCCGATCGATAAAATGCCAGTACAGGGAATTGTAGGGGCAGGCACCCTCACCAGTCGTTTTAGCCGGGTTGTAAGCACACTGCTTGCAGTGATTACCCTGTCGTTGAATGTACTTGCCGCTGGCGGCGTAGGGCTTGCTTGCCATCACGCCACCGTCGCCATGCAGGGCCATTCCCAACGTGTTGGGTAGCTCAACCCACTCAAATGCGTCTACATAAACCGCCAGATACCAGTCGCAGACTGACTTCACATCCAGTCCGGCCAGGAGTGCGAAATTACCGATCACCATCAGACGCTGGATGTGATGGGCGTAACCGAGCTCCAGGGTCTGATCAATGGCCACCTGTAAACAGCGCATTTTGGTTTCGCCGCTCCAAAACCAGGCAGGCAGTGGACGGGTGGCATTGAGGCTGTTCAGTTGCCCGTACTCGGGCATTTTCAGCCAGTAAATACCGCGCACATACTCCCGCCAGCCCAGTATCTGACGGATGAATCCTTCGGCGGCTGGCAGATCACAGTGACCGTCGCGCCAGGCCTGCTCCACTCGCCGACACACTGCGAGGGGATCTAACAGGCCAACATTCAGATACATTGATACCAGGCTGTGAAACAGCCAGGGTGACTCCTCGGCCAGGGCATCCTGAAACTGGCCAAAACGCGGCAGCGCATGCTCTATAAACCATTGCAGATGCGCCTCTGCCTGCTCCGCTGTCACCGCCAGATAGAACCGGTCAAGGTTGCCGGGGTGCTCAGGGAAAGCCCGATTGACCAACTCCAGCACTGACCGGGTGCCGGGATCGACCACCAATTCCGGACGCGTGGGCACTGACTCCCCTGCGCGCCAGCCTTGACGATTCGACGCGTCGTAGTTCCACTTCCCGCCTTCGGGTTTACCTTCGGCATCGAGAAGTATGCTGTACTTGCGGCGCATCAACCGGTAGAAATACTCCATGCGCAACTGCTTGCGGCCATCGGCCCAGGCCGCAAACTCGTCGTGCGAGGCGAGAAATCGATCGTCCGGGACAATCTCCACGGGCACGCCCAGCGACCAATCGCGCATAGCCCTCAGCAAGCGGTGCTCGCCGGGCTCACACACTTTCACGGCACCGAACTCTCGGCCCACCAGCGCCGCCTCAACGGCAGCCAGCAACGAGTCTTTGCCATCGTCGTAGTCGTAGTAGACGACCTCGAAACCCCGCGCACGCAATCTGTCGCGGAACTGCCTCATGGCGGCAAAAATGAAGGCAATCTTGTGGCGGTTATGCCGCACGTAGTGTGCTTCTTCTCTCACCTCGGCCAGCAGGATGGTATCCACGCCGGCTGTAGCACCCTTGAGCGCCCCCTGTTCAGCGGACAGTTGGTCTCCGAGCACGAGGATAAGTGCGGCGTTGCTCACAAAGCGGTCTTCACAGCATCATATCGGGGTCATACCCCAACCCGTGCAAGATCATGGACCTACCCGCAGTGTGTCGCCCAGACTACCACCGACACAAGCAAGCGACTCCGGGAAAATCCATGGACAATGCTTCACAGGGAGCGCTTCAGAGTGGGTCGCCTTTTTCAACAGCTTTTTCACGCTTCTTCCCCGTTTCAGCACGCAGTTTCCCGCCAATTAAAGCGTCTCCACAAAAGCCGCAATGTTGTCGATATCTGCCTCGCTTAATTGCGCTGCCTGACTCCACATCAAAGCGCTTTGTGAGCCCAGAGTTTCGCCGGCCTTGTAACTTGCCAGCTTGCCAACGATATCAGTCGCCGCCTGACCCGCCAGTCGTGGCCCCACGCCACCTTCACCACCGGCACCGTGGCAAGCCACACAACCCGTGTAGATCGCCTTACCCAGTTCAGTCGGCGAAGCAGAGGCCCTGGCCACCGCCCTGGCCTGCTCCTGAGCCACAACGCCCCCTGTCTGAGCTTTCCATTCTTCATAACAATCACCTGAACACCCGTGATTGTCCATGCCATCATACTGGTTATTCTGCATCGCCCAGATAGGTAAGCCGAGTGCAAAAACAGCGAACAAGATGATACTCACGTTGGTGGAAGACACAATTTTTCCTCATAGACAGCCGGCGGGAAATCGCTTTGCTGTAAGTTTATTTGGGCTCAAGGGCTTACGATTTCCCTGCAGTTCCAGATTTGTGCTCAGGCGCAGTCGCACAGTTTAGTGGCAAATGAGCCTGGACAGGGTATAGACGGGCGGTATAAAGGTGGCCAATTGTCAGTGTGGTGACAACCCAGTAGTCTTTGATCTTCACCCCACTGAAGGAAATCTCGCAGCAGCATGATGAGCGCGCTCATAACACCCCTGGACTGGGCAATCATTGCCATCTACCTGGTCGGGCTTATCTGCCTCAGCGCGTGGTTATCCAGAGCCCAACACTCTCGTGGCGATTACTATGTCGCCGGTCGCAATACCGGCCCCTGGCCTATAGCTATTTCTATCCTGGCCACGCAGTGCTCTACCAACAGTATTCTGGGGGCACCGGCTTTCGTCGCCTTTGCAGCGGGGGGTGGACTGATCTGGCTGCAATACGAGCTGGCGGTGCCCCTTGCGATGATCCTGGTCATGGTGTTTCTGTTACCGCTGTTTCGTAGCCTCGATCTCATCTCTGTCTACGACTACCTGGAACGGCGCTTTGACCTGTCCACCCGGCTCTGGTTAAGCGGCATTTTTCAGTTCCTGCGCGCATTCGCCACCGCAGTGACCGTCTACAGCATCTCACTGGTGATCGAACTGATCTCGGGGCTGTCCTTTTTTTGGTCGGTGCTATTGCTGGGAGCGATCACGGTGCTCTACGATATGCTGGGAGGCATACGCGCAGTCATGTATAGCGATGTGCTGCAAATGGCCATCCTGGTGGCGGTGCTGTTGCTGCTGTTTGCCCTGCTGCTCGACTCAGCGGGCGGCCTGGGGCCGCTTCTTGATGCACTGCCGCCCGCCAGAAGGGCGGCCGTAGATTTTGCCCATCATGGCCTCGGTGATGGCTACGACTTCGCCTTCTGGCCGATGCTGTTCGGTGGGATTTTTCTCTATGTGTCCTACTACGGGTGCGACCAGAGCCAGGTCCAGAGAGAACTGTGCGCACGCACGCCCGATGACGGCAACCGGGCATTGTTCATCAACGGCCTGTTGCGCTTCCCGCTGGTGATGCTGTATTGCCTGATTGGCGCAGGAATTGCCGTCTATGCATCGGGCTCACCCGATTTTATCGCCGCCCTGCCAAGCAACGGAGATAGCCCCAACTACAACCTCGCCGTACCCTTATATATGATCCAGCAATTGCCGCCCGGACTGGTGGGACTGGCGCTGGTGGCCCTGTTCGCCGCGGCCATGTCCTCACTTGACAGCGTGATCAATAGTCTCAGCGCTACGACTATGGAGGACTTTGTCCGCAGGCTACACCGCGGCGAACCGTGGTCAGATACCCGGGAGTTGCTCTACTCTCGCCTGCTGACCCTCTTCTGGGGCACGGTCACACTGGTGCTCACTTTCTATGTCGGTGACATCGCCGAGACGGTGCTGGTAGCCATCAACAAAATCGGCTCCCTGATCAACGGCCCGGTACTGGGTGTCTTCAGCCTGGGCATTCTCACCCGGCGATGCACCGGCCGCGGCGCCCGAGCCGGACTGACTGCAGGTTTCGGTCTCAACCTGCTGTGCTGGCAATTCTTGCCTGAACTGTCCTGGCTGTGGTGGAACGTCTTCGGCCTCCTGCTCACGGTGGCCGTAGGCTACGGCATCTCTTTATTGGGGCCAACTGCGAACGCAAACCTGTCCGGGTTGATCTGGACGCGGCAAACCTACGGGCAGTTTGGCTTGAAGATAAACTGGCTGCCTCGTTATGGCATCCTGATCGCCTGGTTCGCGCTGCTGCTGGGCATTCTTATGCTCTGACCAGGCCAGCACTGACCCGCTAAAACCCAATTCTCAGCTCCCGGAGATGATTGACATAATTGGCCAATCTGTTGTCTGAACCCGCCTCACCCCTGATCACCGGCCATGATTGGACTACCATCCCCGATACCGATTTCGCAGCGAACTGGCTGTCTGCGAAAACCGGTTCAGTCAACTGCCATCTGCGGCCGCCAAAGGACCTGAATATGCAAGCATGCAGCAAACAATTCCTGATCAGTCTGAGCAGCGTACTGGTTTTCATGCTGCCCTGTACGGCAAACGCAGCGGACCCTCAGAGTGCGGCACCCGGCCCCGCTGATCAGGTGTATGTTAACGCCCGTGTCTACACCGGCGAACAGTCGCCGGCCTGGGCCGAGGCGCTGGCCTTGAAAGACGATCGTCTGATCGTTGTGGGGTCGCGGGAAGAAGCAATGGCCGCAGCGGGTGATGCCAGTGAGGTGATAGATCTGCAGGGTGCCATGGTCATGTCCGGCCTCCACGATATGCACGCCCATCTCGCCCAGGCGGGCACCAAAGAGCTTTTTGAGTGCGGATTTCCTTTCACTCTCACGGTCAAGGAGATCGAAGAAAAGGTCAGGGACTGTGCGCAACAGCTACCCAAAGGGGCATGGCTACGAGGCGGCCAGTGGGCGATGGAACTGCTCGAGGGCGAAGTGAAGCCCACACGCCACTTGCTGGATAAGGTCGCTCCAGAAAATCCCGTCTTGCTGATCGACTCCACCGTCCATGCCATCTGGGTCAACTCGATGGCACTCGAGCTTCTGGGCATCAACGACCGCACCGAGGCCCCCGAAGGCGGCGTCATCGCTCGCGACCAGAACAACGGCCAGGCAACTGGCATCCTCTATGACAACGCTGCGTATGAACAAATGGCCAAGCTTCCCGCCTACTCGACCACGCAAATGCAACAGGCTCTGGCCTGGAGCGTGAGCCAGTTCAACGCCGTGGGCGTCACGTCAATCCGCGATGCCATGGTAGATGCACCCGCTCTGGCCGGCTATCAGGCGTTGGACAATGTCGGCGAACTGAATGCTCACATCGCCACCAGCCTGGCCTGGCGCATGGCCTGGGCCGGACCTCAAGAGCGCCTGGAGCAGACCATAACAGGCCGGAAGGACGCCGCCAGCGATAACGTGCATGTCGACTTTGCCAAAATCATGCTGGACGGTATTCCACCGTCGCAAACGGCAGCCGTGCTGGAGCCCTATCTGCCGGATGGTGTGCACCCTGAAGGGCACCGGGGCTATCTGACTCAAACTCCCGAGTCACTGAAGGAAGACATGATTCATCTCGACCGGCAGGGCCTGACGGTTAAGATTCACGCCACCGGCGATCGATCTGTCCGTGTCGCACTGGATGCAGTGGAGGCGGCTCGCAAGGCCAACGGCCCCTCCGGACTGTGGCATGAAGTGTCCCACGCCGAAATGATTCACCCGGATGATCTGCCACGGTTTGCGGAGCTCAATGTCGTGGCCGAAATGTGCCCGATACTCTGGTACCCGGGACCCTTGCACAGCATGATGGAAAACGTTTTGGGCAAGGCGAGATCGGAGCAATTCTGGCAGACAAAAACACTGAGCGACTCAGGCGCGCTGGTTAACTATGGCTCAGACTGGCCCTCCGTGGTGCCCTCCGCCAATCCCTGGCCCGGTATAGAGGCGATGATCACCCGCAAGGATCCCTATGGCCACAACCCGGGATTTCTCAATAAGGCGGAGGCACTGGAACTGGAAAAGGTGTTGGCGATATTCACCATCAATGGAGCGACTTCCATCTACATGGATAACGCAACCGGCTCACTGAAGCCCGGCAAATACGCGGACTTCATCGTCCTTGACCGGCACCTGTTTGATATCGACCCGGACACTATAAGCGACACCCGGGTACTGCGCACTGTATTCAGGGGCAAAACCGTTCACAGCACCCCCTGATCGGGCCTGCCAATCATCGACCCGGTGCGGGTTCTCGAACCACTCCCGCAACCGGAGCCTGAGCTGCCATGCGAACCTCCGCCACCACGGCCCGGTGATCGGAGAGCACCTCATTCGCCGTATGGTATTGCACGAATTCCAGTTCAGCAGACAACAGTATCCAGTCCAGTCGCTTGTCCTTGTAGGTACTCATGTCCCTGCGGGCATCGAACCAGCTGTGCAGAGGGCGCGGGCCGGTCGGATCGGGTTTCCGCAAATCGCGGGCTATACTCTCAGAATTAAAATCACCCATGATGATCAACGGATTAACCCGTCCCTTCAGCACCGTTTTCAGCTCCTCCACCTGCTTGTCACGCACACTCTTGCGGGAAAAATCCAGATGCACTGAAATGACATCGACCTTCCCGGGCCCATCACCCGGCCGGGCACCACGCCAGGCAATTTCTGTCATCGTAAAGCCTTTCTGTACCGTGGGCGGGGTCGGCGGAAAAGCCAGCGCAACCGCCTGCAGAATGGGGCGCCTCGAGATGATCGCCGTGCCGTAACTGGCGATGCCTATCCGCGCCTGAGCGGCCTGCACATACCAGGGGTAGCGCGCTTTTTCCGCTATGTAATCAACGTGACTGAAATTGCCACTCCAGAACGAGGGCGCATCTGCCTCCTGCAATGCGACCACATCCACCGATGAAGCGACCAGGTACTCGGCTACAGCGGCCAGATTCTCGCGAGTCCTGCGCGCCGACACCAGCAGCTGGTTGAGGCTGCTACCGCGTCCATGAGCGAGATTCAGGCTGGCAACTACAAGCTTAGGTGATGGCGGCGGCTCCTTACCAACCCCGCTTGAACTGACTTCCAAACGCTCCAGACGGTCAACCGGGGCAGCGGTAGGCGAGGCCGTAAACAGGCCGCTGAACAGGTAAATACCCATACCCACCAGCAAGCCACCGACTGTCAGCCCATAAATTTTCATTGGTTCAGGTGTCCACTTATGGCGAACTTAGAAGGGTCCCAAGGATAGATTAGCGGGCCGCATCCTGTCGAGCCGATTCATCGGCAGCGCGCAATTCAGCCCATGGCTCCAATCGCTGCCAGAAAGTGAGTGAACCTGGCGACGCACCCCGGCGCTGGATGCACACAAAACTGCTATAGTCAGTTCATCGCTATAAAGTAATAACGGCTAAATTCGTCGACCAGCATGCATAAAGGCACAGTCCTAAGATACTTCCTCGCGACACTGCTCAGCACTATCACTTTGCTGCTGCTTTTCGTCTTTAATGCTAATCTTGGTCGTTTCAGTTCCCAGGCAGAATCCGCAATTTCGCAGTTGCTGGAGCGGGAGTTCAGGCTTGCGGGACCTGTGCATTTGACTCTGGACCTTAATGGCGATCTCGCGCTCAGCGCGGCCAACGTAAAGCTCGCTGCAACCCAATGGAGCGCGCACGCCGAACTACTGCAAATCGAGCGGCTAACGGCTCACGTTCGTCTATGGTCTTTGTTCAGCAAGGGTCCATTGATTATTGAGTCGCTCTCGGTGGATGGTGCGACACTGAGACTGGAGCAGGACAGACAGGGCAATAACAACTGGACGCTGCTGCAGGCCGGGGATGAGGACGATCTGGACCCGAAGCGTTTTCAGTTACCGGTGCTGCCCGAGTCTATAACGCTCGATAACGCCCTGCTGACCCTCGACTCCCCCAAGCTGCAACAGACCTTGACAGTCAGCATAGACTCCCTAAGAGAGAATACCGACAACAACCGGGCAGTCGAATTAGCTCTGGCCGGAGCCGTGAATAATCGACCGCTGCGCATCCACGCGAAATCGCCCATGCTCGACAACTTTATCGACCTGCGCGATATCAGGCTCTCGCTTGACGGCAACCTCGGAGAGATTGCGTTTCAGGGTAAAGGTGCCATGGACGACCTCCTGCACCCGACGCGCCCGACTGCGGATTTTCATCTGGCGGGACCTAATGTCGAGTACCTGCTGGATTTGATAAAAACAGATCGGTCAACATCAGGACCATTGAACCTGACCCTGCAAGTTCAGCCCGCCGGCGAGCAGATGAGTATTTTCCTCGGGGGCACTTTTGGCGAGTTCAAACTGACTTTAGAGGGCGAGTTCGTTGACCTGAGATCGAGGGAAGTGCTGGACCTGGATTACACTTTCGCGGGGCCGGACCTCAGTCGGCTGGCGACTCTGCTTGAGATCAACCATGTACCGGCAGATCCGTTTTCCGTCACCGGCACCATCAAGCGCTTTGCCAATGGCAAAACGATCGATCACTTCGAGATAAGCCTCGGCGAAGCCTCCTTGCTGGCAGACGTGGCCTTCGAGAATTACCCGGACCCCAGCGGCGCCAAGGCCTGGCTGCAGTTTGACGCGCCCGACCTGGACAAGCTTGCCCCCCTGCTGCGCCTTCATGGAGAAATAAGCAGCCCCGTTACCGCCACCGCCAGGCTCGAACCCCGGCCCGATGGTGATGGCGCACAGTTCCAGATTGCTGCCAACACCAACAATATGACACTCACGGGCACCGGAGAACTGGACGACACACCCGGGTTTGTGGGCTCCCACGCCCAGCTTAATCTTGCCGGACCAGAGCTGGCGACCTTAAGCCGGGCGCTGGCCATCAAACTTACATCGGAAGCCCCTTTTTCGATGCAGCTCAACCTGGTCCGAACGGCATCAGGGCTGAATGTTCTGCCATCAATCGCAGAGATCGGTGCAGAGCGCCTGTCGCTGGAGGGCACGGTAGGCAACCAGCCTCTCGAAGCGGGCACCCGCCTCCAGCTTGATATGTCCGGTCCCAGCCTGGCACTGATGCTGGGGGCTCTCGATCGGGACATTCAGCACGTGGCCGCTGAGCCCTACACACTGCAAGGCGACCTCGAGTTCAGTCAAGGTACACTCAGTCTGCATCAATTCGATGCCGTAATCGGCGATCAACATGCCAGAGCAACCGGGAAGATTGCACGCAAACCCCTGTCGGTGGACACGCGCATAGTCTTCGATATTCGCTCCCCCTCACTGAGGGCCGCGCTGACCAGTAAAGGGTTTGCAGCCGCTAACGTTCCCGAGGGCGAGTTTAGCGCCAGCGGCGTACTACAGGGCGGCGAAGGCGCTTACACCCTTCAGGGGATCGAGCTGTCCCTGGGAGACCTCGCCGCAGAACTCAGTGGCAACATAGCGCCCGCTGACGGGCTGAACGGATCCCGGCTTACCTTGAACGCCGAGGGCCGTGACCTCAGCCGGCTGCTGCCCGGTACAATGCAGCGACCCGCCTTCACTCACCCTTTTACTCTCTCCGCAGAGGCCCACGTCAACGACGGATTTCTGCTGATCAAACAGGCCAACGTCAGTATCGACAAGACGCAAATCGGCCTGGACGCAAGACTGGCCATGACACCATTTATGGAGCAGGGCAGCTTTACAGTGTCCGGAAAATCCCCCGACCTATTGCGTCTGCAACCGGGGTTCGGCAAAGACGTGACCAGGGCTACTCTGCCACTCGCACTGCAGGGTAATGGTAGCTGGGATGCCAACTCCCTGAAACTGCATGAGGTCGTTTTGGAGCTGGGCGACGGTCAATTGCGCGTGGACGGAACCTTGCAGCAACCGCCCGATTTTACGGGCACCAATATGATATTAGAGGGAAACCTACCCGACCTTTCAGTCTTCAGCAGACTCGCCGACAGAGAGTTGCCCGCGCTTCCGGGGCGCCTCAAATTCCATGCCGTCGGCCAAGGCAATAAATTGATAGTCAATGATATTGTCGCCACTTTGGGTAGCAGCGATATCGTGGGGGACTTCAGTTTACAGACCGGGGGCACACAGGTGATAAACGCCAACTTTCACTCCAGGCAACTGGATCTGACGTCGCTGCTACTACCGCTCCAGGACGTCACTACTGCAGCGCCACAGCAGCCGGCGGCACAGCGACGCCAGCCCGGCGCCCGACGCAGGAGTCAGGAAAAGCTTATTCCCGACACCCCGATTCCACTGGATGTTTTTGAAGACCTGTTGGCGACAGTCAAAATTCGCATCGACAAACTGCGCCTGGATGCACACACACTGCGCAACGTTCATCTGGACAGCACGGTCAAGGACGGAGCGTTCACTGTGAGTCAGCTGGAATTCACTGCTGATCGTGGGGGACAGCTACAGGGCCAGGCCAGGCTAAGCCCAACCGCCCGGGGTGGCGCCCTGCAGATGCGACTTTCGGGTGAATCCCTCAGCTTCGGATTACCGGCTGAGACCCAAAAGGAACTGCTCAACCTACCCCAGTATGAATACCTCCTGGCGCTTGAGTCAGAGGGCAAAACCGTGCGGGAGATGGCGGCAAGCATGAACGGTTACCTGACACTGAGAGCGGGCAAAGGCAGAGTCAAGGCCGGGGAGTTTCGCTTTCTGACTAATGACTTTGTGGCGCAACTGCTCGAGGCAATAAACCCGTTTTCGGTCAAGGATCCTTACACCAAGGTCAAATGCGCCACCGTGTTGGCCGCCGTCGAGGGTGGACAGGTAGCGGGCAAACCAATTCTGGTTTTCAGCAGTGACCGCTTGAACGTATTCTCCGACGCCACCGTCAACCTGGCCAATGAAACCATCGACGTGACATTTAACACAGTGCCACAGAAGGGACTGGGGCTCAGCCTGTCAAACCTGATCAACCCCTACATCAAGGTTAGTGGAACGCTGGCCGCTCCCGTCCTCACGCTTAATGCCGAACAGACCATTATTGAGGGAACCGCTACAGTCGCCACCGGTGGTCTGTACATCGTGGCCAAGGGTTTCAAGGACCGCTACCTGTCCTCCAAGGATCCCTGTGGAAAAGCGTACCAGGAAGCCGGCCAGTACATTGAGGCAATGAAAAAGAAATACGGGGCTGCGCGACTCCAGTGAAACCAGCGCTTCAAGAGCCCTTCCGGGCTGCCTGGTTCTGGTCACGAATCTCCCCCCAGGACTCCCGCAACCACCCGGCCCAACGGGTGAAAATTCGCCTGGCATCCGCTTGATTGGTCACACTGTTGGTCCATTTTGCATACCCCGAATCGCGCACCATCTGGCGATCGATGGCTCTCGCCAGAATATCGCCTGTGACCGAGTCAAACATCTCCAGATACAGCGTGGCTTGAATGGACGACGTCGTGTACTGTTGTGACCGCCCACCGGTAGGCACATCCGGCGCCGTTACCACCAGGTCGACAATCGCCGAACGCAGCAGCAGCACATCGTCACCGGGCTCGGTGACCAGAGGAAAACCAGCGTCAGATTCGAGTTCCTGCTTGAACGCTTCGTTCAAGAGGTCAGCAGCCGCCGCCTTCATCTTGTCTATGTGACTCTTCGGAACACGGCGTCCACCTACCCGTGTGTCGCGCTCCCAGTTTTTCTTGAATGCCACATAGGGCTCCAACATCATGTACCTGGTGTAACTGCTGAAATCCACCTCGGGGTCGACGTAGACCGCTGCGGCTCGGGTACTTTCCACCAGTTCCAGGCCATCGTAGCTTATCTCAGCCTGTTCGGACTGTACCGGGGCGCCCGTCAAACTCAGACCAACCCATACCACAGCCATTAGCGCTGCCAGTTTCATTGCCGCAAATGCTTTGCCACTGCTGCCCTGTCGTTGGGATAGATTCATCGTCTATTTTTCTCCTTAAAAAAACTCTGGCTCGGCCCTGAAGCTAGCCCTGGCCTGCTTCCCCCCGGCATGAGCTTATTACTGACCGCTGCCTGATAGCATATTCACGCGCAGGCTCACTGCTTGAGGCACAAGCACCCGGAGTGGCGGCTCCTTTCTATTCATGCTTAAATCTTCCGGACTGTATTTTATCGCGGCACCCCGTCGAATGCTATTCAAGTCACAGGACTCGCTACCGAAGAAGCAGCTCGGGCCATACCGATCGCTTATTATCGGGCTGCTGTCTGCACTCATTGCGGGCTGTGTGTCGCCGCAAATACCGCCTGATGACTGTCCACCTGGCACCCAGGCACTGACCAATTGCCCACCGTTGCAGGCCATCGATCACCCGGCGACCAATGATTGGTACAACGCCAGGACCTGGAAACCGGCCGGAGAATGGGCGAGAGACCCCATTGAGATCGGCCGGGAAGCCCGGATCCCTATCCAGGACGCCCGCGTGAAATTGCTGGGAACCAGGAGCGAGGATGCGCTGTATTCCCTGGCGGCAAAAATCTATATGGTGGAGCAAGCCGAGCACAGCGTTGATGCTGTCTACTACATTTTTAAGGACGATCTGGTGGGCAAAGCGTTTCTGGGTGCGCTCTGTAACGCGGTGCAACGCGGGGTTGATGTGCGCCTGCTGGTGGACTCTCTAGGCAGCATCAGCATCGACAAAAACTGGTTCCGAGCCCTGTACCAGTGTCAGCTAAACGCTGGTTTTATACGCAACCGGGATGGTGAGCTGACCACCAATCGTGCGCGAGTGCAGGTCGTCATTTTCAATGCGATCTCCAAAGTCTTTGTGAACATCAACCGCCGCTCGCATGACAAACTTATGGTGGTTGATGGTTTCGTAGCAGACAAAGCCATCATCGTTACCGGCGGCCGCAATATGTCGCTGTCATACTACGGCATCAACGCGGACGGCTCGCCCAATCCGGACACCTATCTGGACGGAGAGCTGTTACTGCGGCCAGGCGAATCAGAAGTTGGCACGCCCACCCTGGGTCACGTTTCAGAACTGTACTTCGGCCTGCTCAATGGCTACAAAAACAACAAACAGATTTCTGGCAGAGTCGGGCCGGATCGACAAAGCGTCTACCCTCAGAGGGAGCAGTCGCTGAAAAATGCTCTTACGAAATTGAAGTCTCTGCCGCTGATGGCGGAGAGCCTGGCCGCAATGCCCGAGTTTATGAACACCGGCTTTCGCCGTGGCGAAGTCAGGCTGGCACACGAGTTTGCCAACCTGACCAACAAACGAGTTGTCTCAGAAGCGGTGGAAAACCTGAAGAATAACCCCAACTCGATCATGGGCCTGTTCGCCAGAGTTGAGTCCACCCAGCAAAAACATGTCAGGATCGTCTCGCCCTATCTTTTTGCCGCACGCTACTACGGGCCCGATGGCGAGGTACTACTCGACGAGGCGGAGGAAGTCAGGGCCTGGCTGGCGGCGGATCCGGAGCGTACCTATGAAGTCATAACCAATTCTGTCCTCACCTCGGACAACTTCTCGGCCCAGTCAGTCGTGGATACCGACATGGCGCCTCGTCTCCTACTGAATGACGAACAGCGCAAGCTTTGGGAGGCAGGCAACGAAACGGCGGAATCCAACACCCGCCTGCTGGAGAGCATCGACTGGCAGGCCATGTTAAACAATCCAAGACTCAAGGTGTATGAGACGGGCCGCCTGGATGACAGTTCACTGGGTGGCGACGTGGACTACGGCAAGCTCCATGCTAAATATTTTCTCTCTGACAGAATGGGCTTTCTCGGTACGGCAAACTTCGATTATCGGTCGCGCCTGTTCAATAACGAAATGGGGTTTTTCTTTATCAGTGAGGCGCTGAGCCGTGACTTGCTCGAGGACTTTGAATACCTCAAAACCCGTTCCTATCTTTGGGGGTCACCAGAGTGGCTGGAGATGCGCCGGCAACTGATAGATCAGGGGGGAATCAAGGGCTGGACTACAGACTACCAGGGAAAACTGTTCCGATTTCTTGAAAGCACCGGACTGAGCTGGTTTTTCTAGCCCAGAGGCCGACTCGGATATGCCGCGGAGATCGCAGCAGCCGCTACCAACATCGAAGACAAGGAATCCAGCGCTTGGGGCAGTTGCATGCGTAGCTTCATCCTGCTGCCCGCCTGAATCAGAACTGACTGCGCGACACTCACCGCGCTGAGATTTTCGGCGGGCGTGCTCGTCCCAACCCAGAGGATGGCGCTGCACTTGATCGCGGTGACAGCCTGGCACACAGCGACACTATCGATTTCCAGGGTTCTGGTCTGGGCGAGTGAGGGGTCTCAGTTGCGCGCTCAACTGCGGCTTCCAAGCCGCGGGAGAAGCCGAGGCGTGCTGTCCCGATACTGACGGTAGGCAGGGTCCTGACCCCAGCGCTGTTCGGCTTTGCGCTCCAGCAAGGGTATGCCACTGACCCGGGTCAGCAACAGAAAAACAAACAGCGGTGACAGCAATGTGACGTAACGCCAACCATCCAGTGCCGGTAGGGCCAGCAGGGCAATGCCAGCCCAGAGCAAAATCTCACCGAAATAATTGGGATGCCGTGATCGCGACCAGAGTCCGGTTCGGATAAAGTCTGTTGCCCCGCCAGTGCGCCGAAACACCTGTTTCTGACGATCGGCTACGACCTCGATCGAGAACCCCAGTACCCAAACTAGCACAGCGAGTGTATCCGCCCAGGCCAGCGGCGCTGGCGTGCTGCCTGTGATGGCTGCGAGCGCGCAGGCCGCTGTGAACAAAACCCAGAGACCCTGCAGATTCCAGGTGAGAAAAAACCGCGGCGCCGACGGCTTGATCCGCTCAAAGCGTGAGTCCGATCCGTCTCTGCGAATACGCAGGAACAGGAAACTGCCCAGCCGCGCCGCCCAAACCCCGATCAGTGCTGCCAGCAGCAATGAGCGGCTGTCAAACGCCGCGCTCAGCAAAACCGCCAAACCGGTTACCGCGATGTAGGTCAGACTCCCCGTGAGGTCGTAGAATTTCTCTGTCTGCAAGCAGTAGGCTGGCAGAAACGCCAGCCATTGGACCCCGAATGCGACCAGGGCACAGACGGCAAACACCGGCCACCCTGCCCAGAGCTGTCCCCCCTGGGAGCCCGCCCAGGTCATCATTGCGGCCAGGCCCGCAACTGCGGGCAGTGCTTTCATCGGTCTGCCAGCTGCTTTTTTTGCAGGGCCATCATGCGCCGCGTTGCCTGCATCACAGACAGGCCGGGGTCGGCTTTACCGGTCGTGCCCAGCAGATCCAATTGAGCATAAAACCAGTACTGCACAGCAAAAGTCCCCATGACCCGCAGTGTCTTGAGTCGGTTTAGCCCGCTCAGCCACGGCGGAAGCAGCGACAGTTGTGCCTCGTAGCGAGGCAGTGTGTCAAGGCCACCAAAAATGCGCGCAGGGGCATCGGTAAGCACACACATCGGGCGGCCAATGCCAATCAGGTCCACGTCACCTGCGGTGAGGCACTGGGTCATAATGTCTCTGCGGCGAAAACCACCGGTGACCATCAGCGGGATGGCGACCTTTGCCTGCATCGCCTTGGCAAAGTCTACAAAATAGGCCTCGCGCGCCAGAGTCGACTCGGCCACGGTCTGGCTCTCTTCCTCCTCAATACCTTCCACGCCCAACAGCTTAGGCTGTTCGTAGGTGCCGCCGGAAATCTCTATCAGGTCGACGCCCGCCTGCTCCAGCCACCCGGCCACCTGTAGACTGTCTTCGAAATCAAAACCGCCCTTTTGAAAATCCGCACTGTTGAGCTTGACCGCCACCGGAAAGCCGGGCCCAACCGCATCGCGCACTTCGGAAATGATCTCCAACAGAATCCGCGCGCGGTTAGCCAGGTTGCCACCGTACTCGTCATCGCGCAGATTGCTGAGCGGGCTGAGGAACTGTGACAACAGGTAGCCGTGTGCAGCGTGGACCTGAACACCCGTGAACCCGGCCACTTGCAGAGCTCGCGCGCAGGTACCGAAACGACCTACGATATCGGCGATTTCCGCCGTCGTCAGCGGCACCGGTACGCCAAACTGCCCACCGGGTAAATCCAGTTTGATCGCCGAGGGAGCCTTGGGGTGAGGATTGACCATCTTCTGGGTCTGGCGCCCGGCGTGACTGATTTGACCCCAGAAATGGTTGCCGTTGCGCGTCGCGGCAGACGCCCAGCTCGCCAGGGCTTTCGCCATTGCCGCATCGGGTTCGCGCTCAATCACAACATTGCCCGGGCGTTCGAGATGCGCTGCGTCAACCTGAATATTGCCCGAGAGCAGAAGTCCGGCTCCGCCGTCACTCCACAAACCATAGAGCTGCTCCAGCTCCGGGGTCGCAACACCTGCGGAAGTGGCCAGACCCTCGGTCATTGCGGCCTTTGCCAGCCGGTTCGGCACGCTGACACCGCAGGGAAGGTCCAGTGGCTGTTGTAATAGGTCGGTCATTGATGCTCCTTGATGGGTGCGGCTTGGCAGCTGCCGCCGGGTTTCGCGCCGAGGGTACCACGCCATTAGTTGGCAGAGGCAGCCCAATGAGAAGAAGCTGCTGTGCGCCAATGCGCACGGAACTGGCCGGACCGGCAAACTGTGCCATACTCATCGCGACCGGGCAAAGATGCACCGTCAGTCGCACAGGACTTCCGCCGACAGACCGCGACCCAGGGGCGGCATTCAAGGAGGAAACACCATGGGTAAAGTAATGCAGACACGACCCACGCTACCGGTAGCCATGATCGCCTCACTGATGGTTGTCCTGGCTGGCTGCACAACCGAGCCGCACAGCTCCAGCGACCCCCAACCAATCCCGGCAATGGGCACCGCCTACTACGCGCAATGCAATGGCAAAGTTACCGATCTGCAAAACGTGCTCGACCCTATTGTGGCCAAAATGACCGCGCAGCAGATACCCTACACCCGGAATCCAGCCAATGAGTGGCGGGACTGTTCCGGGAATTTTCTGCGCCTTTCCAGCTACCTGGCGTCTGCCTGCCCTGACAATCAGGCTTTTCTGGCAGCTCCCGCGGGGATTACGGATTACCGGGCGGGGGCGGACAACACCGCGCCCCGCAATGGACCCGCAGCCGGTGGGGAGACACCCCGCAGAAGCCGTGATATTGCGCGCTGGTACAATGCCCAGGGGCGCTTTACTCCAATTTACTATGACGGGATCAACGCCCCCGATGAGAGGCCAGCAGATCTGGCCGCCATACGCGAACGGATTCGCCCCGGCGCCGTACTGTGGTTTTCCCTCTCCCAACCGACATCGAACGACGGATTGGAGGGTCTCTTTACCAAGACCGTATCCCGAGGCCCCCACATAAATCACATGGCGGTGGTCACAGACGTCACCCGGGATCAGAACGGCCATGTCACCGAATACGCCATGTACCACGGACGAACTGCAGGAAAACCGGGTTCCGTGACCCGGGTGCACTATTGGGACTGGCCGAAGAAATACCTGGATAACGGCAAAAAGGCCTATCCGTCACTGGGCTACTGGAATCAGTATCTGGTCGGCATCGGCACTCTCGTACCGATAGTCGGCGGTCCGTGAAGATGCCTAGCAGGACGGTTACGGACTGTTGAACGCCAGAATCGATTACGTGTTCGGTGGTGAAGGCAGC
This sequence comes from uncultured Gammaproteobacteria bacterium, assembly GCA_963840725.1. Classification (GTDB taxonomy): domain Bacteria; phylum Pseudomonadota; class Gammaproteobacteria; order Pseudomonadales; family Halieaceae; genus CAVWDU01. The sequence continues at coordinate 689,772 of CAWIZY010000016.1, forward strand.
TGGATGGCCAGTCTATGGGGGCGCAACCTGAGCGACGAAGAGGTGGTTTCCAACAATATCATAACCGCGCCGCTCTATAACTCGCTGCGGGTTGGCTCCATGCTCCCGCCGCGAACCTATGGCGCCAGCTTGAGGTATCAATTTTAAGCCCATGCTAACATCCGCCTGTGGCATTGCAGCCTCAAGAAACCAGAGCCCCATGAAACCAGAGCCCCATGAAACCAGAGTCTCGTGAAACAAAAAGTCTCGTGAAACAAAAGTCTCGTGAAACCAAAGCAGACTGACTATAAACCCTCACCGGAACTGCTGGCACAGATGCCAGATGTTTCGGGCAACACTGTGAATGGCCTGGGCGAGACACAAGCATCCCCACCAAGACCTTTTTTCTGGCACCCGCCCGAACGCCAGACCCACGGTGGACTGCAGCAGTATATCGTCAGGCAACTGCGGCCCGCGGCAGGAGAAGATCGCTCATTTCGCAACCCCGATGTCGATCGCGGCCCCGCACTCATCGCGCGATCAGCACAATGCACTAATGCACCCGCTGAACACTGGAGTCGTGAGGTCAAGGCTTTTGCCCTGGCAAACGAAGCAGACCTGGTCGGCCTGACCCCCATGCAAGAGGATTACCTTTACCAGGGCTACCAGATCGCGGAACCCAACCTGATTATGATTGGGGTTGCACATGAGTTTGAACAGCTCGCGCAAGCACCCGGTTCAGCAGACAACCCGGCGGCCTATTACGATCTGCATGATCAATACAATCGTGCGGCTCGGATCGCCAATCGACTGGTCAATTTCATTCGCGAGCAGGGTTTCAATGCGAGCTCGTATCCGGGCCCGATGGCGGATGCATTAAACATGATACCGGCGGCGATTGCCGCGGGGCTGGGCGAACTGGGCAAACACGGCTCCATGATCAACCGCCGCTATGGCTCCGGGTTCCGGCTGTCTGCTGTGGCCACCGACCTGCCGTTGATTTTCGACCAACCTGACGCGTTCGGTGTTGACGACATCTGCATCCAATGCCAGGCCTGCCGCAATGCCTGTCCGCCGGATGCCATTTTCGACGAGAAACAAATGGTGCGGGGCAGCCGTAAATGGTATGTCGACTTCGACAAGTGTATTCCCTATTTCGGTGAAAATTACGCCTGCGGTATCTGCATCGCTGTGTGTCCGTGGACCCTGCCCGGGGTTGCCGACAAGCTCTTGCTAACACTAGCCCGCAGGCAGGAAGAAAGACCGGACACAAGCGCTAACGGCGCCTCCAAACGGTCACCAACAGCTGGCCTCGCTCCCGGCCAGCCCAGCGATCAGCCCAGCGATCAGCCCAGCGATCAGCCCAGCGATCAGCCGAAAGAATAGCGCACCGGCATGGACTTCAGGCCGCCGACAAAAACCGCCTGAACACCTGCGGGGTCTCCCGCCAACTCGATGTGCCCGAGGCGCGGCAGAAGTTCTCTGAAGAACATTTCCACCTCCAGCACCGCAAGATGCTGACCGAGACACATGTGCCCACCATAGCCGAAAGCCAGCTGATTGCGATTATCACGTTCGATATTGAACACGTCGGGATCGGCAATAGCGCCGCTGTCACGGTTCGCTGAGGGGTACCACAGACAAAGATTTTCGCCCGCTTTGATCTGCTGACCTCTCAGTTCGATGTCCCGGGTGGTGGTGCGCATCATATGCCGCACCGGCGATACCCAGCGAATCATCTCGCGCGCCGCCTGACGAGCAAGACCGGGGTTGTCGCGCAATAGCGCCAACTGATCCGGATGTTCAATAAGCGCCTTCATCCCACCACTGATGGTCGCTGACGTCGTGTCGTGCCCGGCAGTCGCGGTGATGATGAAATAGCTGATTTGATCCAGGGTCTCCATGGGTTCGCCGTCGATCATCGCGTTCGCCAACAGCGACGCCAGGTCATCACCGGGATCACGTTTCCGGTCCTCCACAACGCCGGTGAAATAGTTCACAAAGTCCATCAGCACGCCCAGGCCGTCTTCCACCTCCATGCCACGTGACTGGGTGGGATCCTGTCCACCGAACAGCTCCTGGGTGAGCTTCAGCATCATGGCCTCCTCCTCAGGCGCCACGCCGATAATCGACATAATGACCCGCAGCGGATACAGCAAGGCAATATCGGTGACGAAGTCACACTCGCCACCCATAGCCTGCATTTTGTCAACATACTGTTTGGCGAGTGTCTGGACAGTCGGCGTCAGTCTGTCGATAGGACCGGGTTTAAACCACTCTCGAGTGACGCCCCGCAGTTTGCGGTGCTTCGGGTTGTCCATATGAATCAGGGTTTCCAGACCATTGCGGGTGCCGAACTTTTCCAGTAGCGCGGCCTCGAAATCGCGTCGAACCAGCACCGTCCGGGGACTGTTGATAAACTCGGCGTTGTTCTGGCTGATGGCTTTGATGTCCTCGTGCCGGGTAACCGCCCAGAAGGGATCGAAATGGGGGTGCTCCACACGACAAACGGGCTCACTCTCCCTCAGGTAGCTGAACAGACTGTGCATGCGCTGCTCATCACCCATAACTGCCGGATCCAGTAATTCCAGTTCACGATTCATGCTTTTGATTTCCCCATCAGACCGCCTGGTACACTCGAAAAATTGCAGCGCGGAGTCTGTCACAGTTGAGCCGGTGATTCACCTGCCGGGCCATGCGGGTGGGGTATGGATAGCTCCCCAAACGCAATAAAAAAAGGCGACGTCCAGGACGTCGCCGAGAGAGTCAGTGAGCCATCGGGTGGCGGTCCATCCGGTGGCGGCCCCTTGAGCAAAACGGTTGGATCAGTCCAGGTCGAAGCGATCCAATGTCATCACTTTGGCCCAGGCCGCAACGAAGTCGCTGATAAACTGCGACTCCCCATCGCTGGAAGCATAAGCTTCAGACACGGCCCGCAACTCGGAGTTTGACCCAAAGACCAGATCCACTGGTGAGGCCGTATAGCGCACCTTACCTGTAGACCGGTCAACTCCCTCGTAAGTACCCTCTGCCTCCGCTGACTTACGCCACTGGGTAGACATGTCTAGCAGGTTAACAAAGAAATCGTTGCTCAGCGTTCCTGGCTTATCTGTAAAAACACCGTGCGCAGACTGTCCGGCATTGGCGTTCAGAACCCTCATTCCCCCCACCAGTGCGGTCATCTCCGGTACCGTCAGCGTCAACAGATCAGCCTTTTCGACCATCATTTTTGCCGGCGAGGCATAGCTGTCGCTGCTGTAGTAATTGCGGAAAGCGTCAGCCGTGGGCTCCAGTGCGCCGAAGGACTTCACGTCAGTCATCTTCTGCGATGCATCGGTCCGCCCCGACTTGAAAGGTACCTCGACCTTATGTCCGGCGTTCTTTGCTGCTTCTTCTATCGCCGCGGCACCGCCGAGAACGATGACGTCAGCCAATGAGACCTTCTTTTTACCGGACAGGGAATCATTGAAATCGGCCTGTACGCTGGCAAGTGTCTGCAGCACCTTAGTCAGCTCAGCGGGACTATTAGCTGCCCAATCCTTTTGCGGGGCCAGGCGAATTCGAGCGCCATTGGCACCGCCGCGCATATCCGAACCGCGATAGGTAGAGGCAGACGCCCAGGCGGTACTCACCAGCTGTGATACGGTCAAGCCGGAGTCCATGATTTTGGCTTTCAGCTTGGCGATATCCCGGTCGCTGATCGCTTTGTAATCAGCAACGGGCAATGGATCTTCCCAAAGGAATTCCTGATCGGGCACACCGGCACCTACATAGCGCGCACGCGGCCCCATATCCCGGTGAGTCAGTTTAAACCAGGCCCGCGCAAACGCCGCATCGAACTCCTTGGGGTTGTTGCGGAACCGCTCCGCAATTTTGCGAAAGCCGGGATCTTCCTTCAGTGCGATGTCAGTCGTAAACATGATCGGCGCATGTCGTTTTTTGGGATCGTGCGCGTCGGGCACCAGGTTGGCCGCTGAGGCGTCAGTGGGAATCCACTGGGTTGCTCCCGCGGGGCTCTTGGTCTTCTTCCAGTCAAACCGGAACAGATTGTCCAGGTAAAGAATTGACCATTTCGTTGGCGTCGACGTCCAGGCGCCCTCCAAACCACTGGTCATGGCATCGGCGCCCTTGCCAGTACCACATTTGTTCTTCCAGCCCATGCCCTGCTCTTCCAGTCCAGCGGCAGCAGGCTCAGGACCTATACAATCGGCTGATCTGGCACCGTGAGCCTTGCCCAATGTATGCCCACCGGCGATAAGCGCCACGATCTCTTCATCGTTCATCGCCATGCGACCGAAGGATTCACGTATGTCTCCCGCGGCATCCAGTGGGCTGTGATTGCCGTTTGGGCCCTCCGGATTAACGTAGATCAGTCCCATCTGCACGGCCGCCAGAGGCTTCACCATCTTGCCGTCTTTGTCGTAGCGCTTGTTGTTGGCGAGCATTTCCGTTTCCGGCCCCCAGTACACCAGGTCGGACTCCCAGTCGTCGACACGACCGCCGGCAAAACCGATGGTTTCAAAACCCATTGATTCCAGCGCCACATTACCCGACAGCACCATCAGGTCGGCCCAGGACACACTCCGGCCGTATTTTTGCTTTACCGGCCACAAGAGACGACGCGCTTTGTCCAGATTGGCGTTATCCGGCCAGCTATTGAGCGGCTCAAACCGTTGCTGCCCACCATCGGCACCGCCACGTCCGTCATGCACCCGATAGGTACCCGCACTGTGCCACGCCATCCGGATCATCAAACCGCCGTAATGACCCCAGTCGGCTGGCCACCAGTCCTGTGAGGTGGTCAGAGTCTTTTCAATGTCTGCCTTCAGAGCATTGAGGTCCACTTTGCTGAACGCTTCCGCGTAGTCGAAATCGTCGCCATAAGGGTTGGATCGCGCGTCGTGGGAGCGCAGTTGCTGCAAATCGAGCGTATCTGGCCACCAGAACTGGGGCGACTTGGCCATGCCCTCGACGGCCGGCGCCCCGGCGGCCGGCGCCCCGGCGGCCGGCGCCCCGGTTGCTGACAGGGTGGTTAACGATACGGCGAGAGCGGTACAGAGCTGTAATGATTTTATACGCATGGAACAGATCCTCCTGAAAGGAATATTGGCCTACCCCTAAAGAATAGGCCCGAAACGCCTGCAGCGTAAAGTCGATTAACCTGATCCTGGTGTTCGGTTTTTTGAAACTCAGTCCGGCTCAAGCGCGGCCTTACAGAGCGCGATCAGAGCTTCGATGCTGGAGGTTCGTGTGTAGTTAGGCCGCAGGACAAAGGCGATACGACGGTGCGGCCCGGGCTCATTCAAATGCACGGCGGCCAACTCACTATGCTGGGCAATCAGGGAGTCCATGGCCATCTCTGGAATCAATGTGGTGCCCATTTTACCCAGCACCATCTGGATCAGGGTGTTGAGACTGGCCGCGCCAAAGCCCTGGCTGGTGGCCAGTTTAGGCAACTTGCAGGCCTCCAGAATATGCTCTTTTAAACAATGCCCATCGTTCAACAACATCAACTTGCAGTGGTTTAGCTCATCACTGGTGATTTCCTTGCGCCGGGTATGTTTTTCCCCTTTACGTGCCACCCAGTAAAAATCTTCGCGCCAGAACTCGAGTGCCAGCAGGCCGTCACAGGGAAATGGCAGCGCTAATATAGCTGTATCAATCTCACCACTCCTGACCTGATCAACCAGCACCTGCGACTGGTCCTCAACGATATTCAGCTGGGCCTCAGGGTATTGCTGATTCAGCAGCGGCAGGACCCGGGGGAGCAGGTAGGGGCAGATAGTAGGGATGACGCCCACGGTCAGGGGAAAACTCAGTGGCTTTTTCTGACTGTCGGCGAGGTGTTCCAACTCCTCAACCTGCAACAGAATCTCCCGCGCCCGGTTCAAGACCTCCTGGCCCACAGGGGTGACCAGCACTCGCTTGTTGTCACGCTCGAAGATCTGCAGACCGAGCTGGGTCTCGAGCTCATTGAGCGCCGTGCTCAAAGCTGACTGGCTGATATTGCTCAATTCGGCCGCCTTCTTGAAGTGCAGCGTCTTCTCCACTGCGAGGGCGTAGGTCATTTGCTTGATAGAAATCATTGGGTTCCGGCTGTAAACCTTGTTTTTTCACCACTCACGCTGCTCATTCAGCCCTCATCCCGACTGAATCGCGAGGCCAGGACAACATCTGCACAACTGCATTCGATGCGGGAGCGCCAGCACAACCCCACTGCCTTGCGCGGGGAGGCCAGCTCACGTTTTAACAGGGTAATGGTTTCCGGTGTCACCGGCGTACCGTCGAAGCTGGTGATCACATCACCAACAGTCAATCCAGCCTGGTCTCCGGCGGAGCCCGGCGCAACGCCTCGCACGATCCCTCCGGCGCTGTGCGTTCTAATCTGCAGGCCACTTCTGTCGGCGAGCAAGGGGGCGGAGTACCGGTGATTCGGCGTCAGGAACAGCCGCTCATTAGGGTAATCGAATACCAGATTGAAGCGATTAAGTACCTCGTTGCTCAAAACACCGTTACTGCTGTTATCGCTCACGCCTCCTGATAACGCGTGCTCCACCGGCAATTGCCGAAAACGATGACCGGCCACCTCCAGCCAGGGCAGGATTGCTACCCGAGCAATGATTTCGCCGGAGAGGCCCTGGGATACCGTCGGATAGCTGTCGTCCGGTGGCGCCAGGGCCGGGTGGCTTGACGATGTGAGGGAGACCAGCCCCCTCGCACCCGTATCAACCAACAGCTTGACCGCTACCCGTTGATCGCTCGCATTGCCAATTTCTGCGTTCACGAAAGGCACACCGGATTCAATTGAAATCGGCAATGCTCGCCAGGCCTCGCCCGATAGCCCAAACTGAGCCGCGCCCGAAGCGGGGTCGGCGAGCACTATCAATTCTTCATCGTAGTCGACTTTTATCAGTAAACGCTCGAAAAACGTGGCCCCCAGCACGCCGTCAAAATACACATCATCGACGCCATCAAAGAAAGGCACCGAATCGACCGGCAGATAAACCAGGGACTGCCCGGCTGTTTGCAAAGCGCCCAGCCCCAGGGAGACATTTTCAGCGATACGGGCTACCGGGATTTCGCCAATGCCCGCCCCGGAAACCGCCACCTCATCGCCCAGCGGCAGCGACAGTTCCCGTGTGCGCCGACTCTCAAGAATAACGGATACCGCAGCACCACTATCCAGCACAAAGTCCAGGGGCTCACTGCCATTGATCCGCACCGGCACAACGATATGGTTGTCAACCAGCGTGAAGGGCAGTGCTGCCACCTGCTCGTCATCCAGCCAATCGAAGCTCGCGCGAGCATTGGCGTTGTGGAACCGGGCCATATCTACTGACTGACAGCTCAACAGTAGCAGAGCAGCGAGCGCCACAATACCAGCCCTGAAGTGCCCGTGGTAGCTCCACTGGAGCCTCAAAACCATCTTGATTATTCCGCTGCTCATTCTGCCACCCTGAGTGGTCTCGCTATTCTCGCGCCCGGCCGCCGACAGGCAGAGTGTTGGGTCTCAACAATGCGCAGGCGACGTGCACGGGACTATACCCCCGGGAGCTTCGCGCTGCCAGTCAATGGGTATGCACCATAGCCTGCGGAATCAGTTGGGTCTGCACGTTGCGCGAGTGCGCGAGGGGGAAACTGGCGGAACTGATAGGATGCTGAGTGAACCAGGCTACCGCTTAAGGCGCAAAAATCTCAGCTAAAAACCACCCGACAGGTGGAATACCTGTCGGGTGGCGGTGTGCCTGTCAGCCGGAGGCCAACTGGGGAGAGTGTTACTGATTGGGCATTATCACGGCGTCGATAACGTGAATCACCCCGTTTGAAGCTTCAATGTCCGTCATCACGACATTGGCATCATCCACTTTGACGCCCCCGTTTGCCACAGTGATCGCAATGGTATCGCCCTGCAAGCTCTTGGCTTCGGTCAACTTGACCACATCAGCGGCCGTGACTTTGCCGCTGACTACGTGGTAGGTCAGAATCGCAGTCAACTTGTCCTTGTTCTCGGGCTTAAGCAAGGTCTCGACTGTGCCCGCAGGCAATTTGGCGAATGCCTCATTGGTGGGCGCGAATACGGTGAAAGGACCGTCGCCTGACAAAGCTCCCACCAGATCCGCTGCCGTCAGGGCGGCTACCAGGGTGGAGAAGTCCGGGTTTCCGCTGGCGATCTCTACAATCGACGGTTTGGCTTTATGTTCACCGGATTCGTGGTGTGCTGCGTTAACAGCCGAAGTACCGATCAGAGCGCTACAAACAGCAGCCACTGATACAACCTTTGCAATGATGTTCATGATTTACTACCTCACAGGGGAGAAAAATGTCTAGCACTCGATGTGCTTGCCCAAACTTACGGCAGCGCACGCAAGCCGGACTGGAGGCGTCGATGTTTTGACCATCTGTGCGCTTGTCAGTCTCCTGCCCCGAACAGCCTGTGGTCCCCCAACTCCTGGCCTCCCAGACCCTCGGCAATAACCCGGCGATAAAACCCCTCGAGCGTATCCTTGCCAAAAGCAGGGGTGCTGTTCTCATCGTATTCGTTTGTCTCCCGATTCAGGCACAACATGGACTCGGTGGCGTAATAGCGCCCGATGCGGGCAAATTCAGCCCTATCCTGCAGACTGGGTATCAGCCGTGAGAGCCCATCGAGAGTAGCAATAACGACGTCGAAAAGCCGGGTAGGCACCCGCCTTACCCGCACAGGCTGATCGCAAAGCGCACACAACAGTTGCGCCTGCTCCAGTGGCGAAATCGCCGGACCGGGCCCGCCTATCGGTAGAATCCGGTTGCGTCGCTCAGCGTCAGTCAGGCAACCGACAATAAAGCATGCGAGGTCTGACTCGCTAATGGGCTTGCAGCGAGTCAGTTCGCCATCGCCGAACATCAAAAACGGCTTGCCTCGTTTTACGGCCTCAACCTGCCCCGAGAGCGATTTGAAAAAAGCCGTTGGCCTGACAATTGACCAGTCTATAGCACTGGCCTGCAATCGTTGTTCAAACGCCAACTTGGCATGCTGAAAGGCAAGCTGCGGTCTCTGCACACAAATCGCTGAAAGCAGCACAAAATGTTTTACGCCCGCCTCCTGACAGGCCTCCAGCAAGTGGCTGTTCGCATCGTACTCTATGCGCCAGGCATCCTGAATACCGCCCGTGCGACTGCCGAGGCAGGATATGGCGTAATCGAAACGCTCCCCTCGGAAGCCCTGTGCGACCAGTGACTCGGGCTCGCTAAGATCACCGAAACGCACTTCTGCCCCCTCCAGGTCCTGCCGGGTCCGGGCCTTGTCCCTGGCGCCATTCACGCCAGCGGCCTTCCTGGCAAAACACACGACTCGGTAACCCTGTGCCAGCAGCTCTCGAACTACAAACCGACCGATATAACCGGTGGCACCGGCCACAAACACACGCGGCGACGAATGACTGGGCTGGTCCATGTTTTCCCCCTTGAAAAAGATGGCGCAAGGATAACTGGCAGGGAACGTTGCGGCCAGTGACAGCCGGCAGCCCGCCCGAAGAATGACTGTGATATCGGGTTGCTAGCTGCGGGCTGCGCGTCCCGAACTGCGCGTCCCGGTCTGCGCGTCCCGGACTGCGCGTCCCGAACCAAATAACCGGCGAGCGTGACCGGGCCCTGATGATCTGGCACTCTTGAGCAATGCACATTACGATGGACTACATATCTGGATTCGTCAGTCTATTCGCCCTGCTGCTGATGGTCCTGAGCCTTGGGGCGGCACTGACACTGGCGCCATGGCGCGCACTGCGCGCCGACCCGGGCAAAGTTCATCTGGTCGCGGGCGGGGCACTGGCCTGCCTGTTGCTCTGGTTGCTCAATATCCGCATTGTCGACGGTTTGGTCCTGCACCTGCTGGGTATAACTACCCTGACCCTGGTCAGCGGCTGGTCACTGACCCTCATCGCCGCTTCGGTGTCCCTGGTGATTGCCAGGCATTTCATGGAGCTCCCTCTGGAGGGCTACCCTGTGGCGTGGATTTTGACCGTACTAACCCCCGCAACACTCACCATAGTCCTCGCCAGACTTCTCTACCGACCGGGCCTGCGCAATCCATTTTTTTACATGCTGGGCGCGGGCTTTATGGGGGGCGGCCTGGTGGTGCTGGCAGATGCCCTCATTGCCGCAGTTATACTATCGCCAGCTGAACCCCGCAGCTGGCCAGACGATCTCAGCCAGTTATGGCCGCTGCTGCTGTTGATGATGTTTTCGGAAGGCTTCACCAATGGGCTGTGTGTTTCTGCCATCGCCGTGTTCTTCCCGCATTGGCTGAAAACCTTCGATGAGACGTTTTACATTGACGACGCTTAGCGAACTGTTTAAACCATGCGAGGTCCCCTCCCAAACGAACTCTTACGAGGCTTCAGCGCAATGCGAACAAGTGAAACCATCACTACGAGTCTGCGGCGTGTTTTTTTTATCCTCCTGCTCGCGCTGGTCACGACTGCCAACACCCGGATGGTGATAGCCGATCAGATAGGGTCGGTAGACACCCGGTTCCGCTTCCTGACCCCCGATGACAGTATTCGGGTGGATGTTTTTGATGACCCCAGGATTGCCGGCGTGTCTTGCTATATTAGCCGCGCCCAGACGGGCGGCGTATCCGGCGCCATGGGGCTAGCCGAGGACAGCTCTGATGCATCTATTGATTGCCGCCTGACCGGCCCGGTCGAACTTCTCAAACCCATAAAAAACGGGGAGCGGGTGTTCACCGAACGTCGCTCATTGATTTTCAAACAATTGCAGGTGGTGCGCTATTGCGACGCCAAACGCAACGTGCTCGTTTACCTGGCGTACAGTGACCGGCTGATAGAGGGTTCACCGCAGAACTCCGTGTCGTCCGTGCCACTGTTTCAGTCCAGCCCCAAAAAACACTGCAAGGATTTCAGCGGCTGATTGCGGGCCACCCGAATGCGGGCCACTCGAATGCGGGCCACTCGAATGCGGGCCACCCGAATGCGGGCCACCAGAGCTCGCCGTTACACCGCTGTGCTTAGCCCAGGCCCTTGAACAGCAACATCAGGCGCCGGGTCTGGCTGAGACGCTTCAATACGGTACGCGAGTCATCGGCTTCGTTGAGAAAGTTGGAGAAGCCGGGCAGCAGGGTGACATCTACATCATCCAGCTCCAGAAAACCCATTTGCCAGTCAGTAAACTCGCGCTCTTCGATAGCCGAGTTTGTCAGCACTTCAACACGCTGGTGACGCGGGTCTTCTTTAATCCGGGCAAACAGATTCATCACCGCCTGTTTCTCGCCCTCAATGACCTGCAGAAATGAGTCTTCCCTGTGCAGCAATACGCCGGTGATGTCGTGCTCCTGATTGCGCTCACGGGCACAGTTAAGCACATCAATCAGTTCCGAACTGCTCATTCTGGAAGTCTGGGTGCTGGCATAGGTGATGCGAAAGAGTTCTTCGCCGGCAGGCTTGATTGCAGAATCGACAGGCATACGACCTTCCGCTGAATTTATCATAGGCAGTAGGTCCTTTCGTTACCGTCGGCGATTCCAGCCGTAGATGGATCAACTTTGCCGAAATGCGCCTTGAGATTCCAAGTATAGACAAGTATACTTGACATGTAAATTGTAAGTTAAAGTTGACGGCACACCCCGATGATATTTCCCCGGTGTGGTCGCGACGATATCAGCAAGGGAAACCCATCATGAATGATCTCGCTGCAAGCGCTAATGCCATTGACACTGCACCCATCGATACCACGGCACAGGCGGTCAAAGACCAACTCCTATCACCCAGATTCTACCGGACTAACTACGAAGCGCTCAACGGTATTGATGTCTCTCCGGTCAGACAGGAATGGGACCTGATGATGGCAGAATACGAACGCGATGCGAATCATTCACATTTCCGTCAGATAGTTGACTACGATGCGGAAATGCATGATTTAACGCCGGAACTCAGGGAAGAGTTCATAGACTTCCTCGTCAGTTCCATCACCTCCGAATACTCCGGCTGCGTGCTCTACAACGAGATGAAGAAGAACGTTGAAAATCCCGATATTGAAGCCCTGATGGGTTACCTGGCACGGGACGAATCTCGCCACGCCGGCTTTATCAACCGGGCACTGAAACACCTTGGGGTAGCAGTCGACCTTGGATTTCTCAAGCGCAGCAAAAATTACACGTATTTCCGTCCCAAGTTCATTTACTACGCGACCTATCTGTCAGAAAAAATCGGCTATGCACGCTACATCACTATCTACCGGCACCTGGAGCGTCATCCGGAGCTGTGCTTCCACCCGATTTTCCGCTGGTTCCTGGAATGGTGCAACGACGAGTACCGCCATGGTGAATCCATTGCCTTGATGATGAAATCGCAACCAAAACTGCTCGAGGGGCACAACAAACTGTGGATAAGGTTTTTCCTGCTGGCGGTGTACTCGACCATGTACGTCCGTGACCATTCTCGCCCGCAGCTCTACCAGGCGCTGGGAATGGACATCACCGAGTACGACTACAAAGTGTTTGATATCACGACTGAAATCACCCGACAGATTTTCCCGATGACGCTCAATACAGATGACCCGCGATTCCGCAAGGGACTGGAGAATCTGCGCAAGCTCAACCTGAAACTCACCGCGATCGGTGACACCAGAAATCCGCTGAAATTGCTCAAGAAGGCTGGCCTGTCAGTGGCTGCAGCGGGGGTATTTGCCCGGCTCTATCTGCTGCCCACACAGCCCAATGAAATTCCGGAGCAAACCCGGATGGCGCCCGCCTGGTAGACGCTGCAAGACCTCCTCTACCCGCGACTTACAGAAGCTCTCTTCCGGAAGCACCCGGCAGGGGGCTTTTTCGCCTTAATCACCCGCTTCTTTTCCCTCATTTACCACCAGGCGGCCGACACGGCCTCGTCTCCAGCGCCGAAAGAGATCAACAAGATGGGCCAATAGTGCGGCGGTCAGCGCCACAGCTATCATTGCCCAGGGCGCATTCGTCAATGCCAGCCGTAAAGCAGCCAGCAGCGCAGCACCGGCAATCAGGTTTGGTAACAATTCGCCCAGGCGCAGCGAACTTCCCGAGCGCGGGAGCCAGAGGTATAGCAGGAGAATCTCGGCGGCAACAGCCAGGAGAATGAGATCGATCAGCCGACCGGATGCAATCAGTTCCGCCACAGCATCAAGCCGGCCAAATGTGAAGTGGTCGAAGCTGGCGAGATGCTCAGGCCCTGGCAATTCCCAGCAGGTGCGCGAGGTCCTTGAAGAAAATCCGCGCATGGGCCGCCGGGCGGGCCTTCACCAGCTTCTTCTGGGTATAGGCTTGCCAGGTCAGGAATTGCACATCGGGGTCTTTGCAAATGGTCACGAAGCGTTCGCGGCGTTTATCACTGGAATACCAGAAGCGCTGCATAATGCCCAGTACCCAGAAAACCCGGCCATGCTCGCGCAAAAAGCGCTTGCGAGCCTTGAGCAGCGCCTTGGCATCGCCAGTGAGCAGGTACTCAGCCACCGCATCGGCCGCTAGCTGGCCGCCCAGCATGGCGTAGTAGATGCCTTCACCGGACGCAGGAGCCACCACGCCGGCCGCATCGCCCGCCAGCAGCACATTGCGACCATCGTCCCAACGCTTCAGCGGCTTGAGCGGAATGGGTGCGCCCTCCCGCCGAACGATGGCAGACTTGTCCAGCCCTACCAATGAGCGCAACTTGCTCACCGAGTCCTGTACCGAGAAATCCTTATGTGCACTGCCCACACCGATACTGGCAGTTCCGCCGTGGGGAAAAACCCAGGCGTAGAAATCCGGGGATAACCTGCCCTGGTACCAGACATCACAACGACTGGCATCAAAATCAGCACCCTCGGAAGGGGATGGTGCATCGACTATCTCGTGATAGGCAAATACACACTTCAATTTGTCGGCACCAGGCACACACTGCTTGCCCACTTGAGAGGTTGCCCCGTCAGCCCCGATCACAGTTTTGGCAGTCACCCGGACTTCCTCACCGTTCTGCTGCTTATCCCGATAGAAGAGGTCTACCCTGCCGTCTTCACGATGCTCGAGCCGCTTGAAGGTGCCGTTCCGCAATTCCGCTCCGCGGCGCTGGGCACGCTCCCGCAGCCAGGGATCAAAGCTCTTGCGATCGACCATCCCCACGTAGGTGCCGGCAACAGGCATATCCACTTTCTGCCCCTTGGGTGAAATCATCCGTGCGGATTTTATTTTAGCCACCAGCAAGTCCTGAGGGATATCGAAGTCCTCAATCAGCCGCGGCGGAATCGCGCCGCCGCAGGGTTTTATCCGAAAACCCCGCTCCAGCAACAGCACCTTTAAACCCTTCTTGGCCAATTCGCCCGCCGCGGTAGCACCAGAGGGGCCGCCACCGACGACAACTGTGTCGTATTCCTGCACTGTATTCTGCATGGTCTGTTACCTGTCTTGAAAAACGCTAGTCATGGCTACTTCACCAAAACTCGGAGCCGGACGCCCATCGGACGCGGCACTGTCTGAATCACTGGCAGCACTCTCCGTGCGGTCAGCGATACTCTGGGAACGAATCGTGGTGCCCAGCCAGGCTGCCACAAAAAATAACGCCGCCTCGGCGCTGAATACAGTGGCGTATGCCGTGGCCGGGTCGGTGGCGAAATGACGTGTAATATCGATAGCGACCGTGCCCAGGAACCCGCCCAGAGCAAAAGCAATTGCCTGCGCTGCGCCCCAAAGGCCCATGCGCAAACCCTCCCTCTTGGCCTTGCCATGGCCCGCCAGCGTCATCATCGATGCAATCGCTGCAACAGCAAACACACCATTGGAAAGACCCAACACAAAGACGTTGGCGGTCAGCGGCCACTCGGCACTGGCGCTGCCGCCCACGGCAATACCAAACAAGGCGAGTCCTGAAGCCACGCAACCGCCGATCGTCCAAAGACGCAGCGCCGACGGGGTAGCAGAGCGCAACAGGGAACCACTGGCGGCTACCAGGAGCATACCCAGCAGTACGCCACCATGCTGAACTCCGGCCAACTGGGTGGATTCGCCCGGTGTCATGCCAAATACCATGCCCGCATAGGGCTCAAGAATCAGGTCCTGAGCGCTATAGGCGACCATGGACACGAACACGAAAATGGTAAAATTGCGCGCCTCTCGCTCCTGCCAGATATCTCTCAATGCGGCGCCAAATTTTGGCATTGCGTCGGCGCTCTCACCCGCGTCCCACTCTCCGGCCTGCACCTGTATTGGCTGACCCTCGATACCGCGCAACGCGAGCAAGGTGACCACCACCGCGCAGATGGAGACTACCGACGTCACCTCGATCAGGCGCAGCGGTGAGAAAGGATCCAGAAAATGCCCTGCTATACCGGCAGTCAGCGCAAAGCCTGCGATCATCATGATCCAGACGATGGCCGCGGCGGCGGGGCGCCGGTCGGTGGCAACTCGCTTGGCGAGCAGCACCAGTAAAGAGGTACCGGCGGCGCCGGCACCCAGACCGATCATAATAAACGCCACCACGGCAACAGCAGTGCCCGTTGCGGTGGACTGACTCATCAAGGCGGTGGCAACCGAGGCGAGCACCCCCCCCGCTGCCAGAACCAGCATGCCGCCGATAATCCAGGGGGTGCGCCGGCCCCCGCGGTCAGAGCCGTAGCCAAATCGGGGCCGGCTCATCTGCACAAAATGATGCAGAGCCACCAGAAAGCCCGGCAGCATGGCAGGCAAAGCCAGTTCTACCACCATCACCCGATTGATCGTTGAGGTGGTCAGCACGATAATGGCACCGAGGGAGGTTTGCACCAGCCCCAAACGGAAAATAGCCAGCCAGGTCAGATCTTTCATTGCCATACCCCGGGCAGCGATCGGACCGCAAAAGCACTGGCCAGCATACCCAGTACATACAGCGTTACCCCGGTGGCGTTATACCAGGGTGCCAGGGCGCGCGGGTCCTTGAGCAATCGCTTCATCGCCGCCAGCTGCAGCAGCAGCACGGCAGCGACCACCCCCGCAAACAGTGGCAGGCCCCAACTCACCAGCAACCCGATAACCACCACCTGGGGTATAGCCATCACCGCACAGGCAAATCGGGCGGCGCGATGGGGACCCAGTTGCACCGGCAGTGAACGGATGCCCATCTGATGGTCCCCCTCCAGTGCCTTGAAATCGTTGAGTGTCATAATACCGTGTGCCCCGAGGCTATAGAGCGCCGCGAGGATCAGGATCTGCCAGGACGGCATAGCCCCACCCAACATGACGGCTGCGCCAGTCACCCAGGCCAGACCCTCATAGGAAATACCCACCGCCAGGTTACCCCACCAGCCGTTCTGCTTCAGGCGCAGCGGTGGTGCACTGTATGCCCAGGCCAGCAGCAGACCCAGCACGGTCGCAGCACCGACCACCGGGCCCAGGGCCAAACCGACCGCCAATGCCAGCAGGCTCCAGACAATCGCGTAATAGAACCCCCAATCTCCCGGCACGCGGCCTGAGGGAATTGGCCGGTCGGGCTCATTGATCGCATCAACCTCCCGGTCAAACCAGTCGTTTACCACCTGACTGGCCCCGCACAGAAGCGGCCCCGCCAGCAAAACACCAACCGCGACCACCCAGGGTTGTTCGGTAATCGGCCGGCCAGAGGAGACCACTCCGCAGCCGAATGCCCACATGGGCGGAAACCAGGTAACAGGTTTGAGCAATTGCAGCAGCGCCGGCAACTCCGGCCGACCACGCACTGCGGGGGCTAAGGTATCGTGATCCATACGTGTAATATATATTTAACTCTACAGGGTGTCAATCAAACTGGACAGCAGACTGCAGCCGCTCTTGAAAGTGGAGCCTGACAGCAGAACCCGGGCCGCCAGCAGCCCCCCAATGCAACGCCCGCAGGCATGTGCGACCAGGCTCAAAGACGCGGCAGTCGGATCAAGATCGCAGCATACCGGCGGGCCTACGGAGACGTCGAACCGAGGTTCAGCAACCCATCACCGCACTGGCCGGGGCATGCCGGGTAGCGGTGCCAGGGCGCCGCTGAGCAATGGCAATCGCGCTCAACGGAGTTGAGAGATGCCCTAGTCTGTTTCCTCGGCAACGCTACCAATGCTGTAGCGACGCAATTTGGCATACAGGCTTTGCCGGCTCAGGCCCAGCAGCTCTGCCGCCGAAGCGCGGTTGTCATGGGTCAGACCCAGCGCCGCTTCGATACACAAGGCCTCGATAATGTCGGTCGACTCACGGACCAGTTCCTTGAGAGGCACCCGCCCTACCCGCTGGGTAATCTGCTCAATAGAGCGCGGCAACTGACCGTCGGCCTGGTGCTTGTCATCAATTCGCCTCCCCACATCGCGAATAAAAAATGCAAACACCTGCCCTCCGCTCTCCGCCATATTGCAGGCAGAAATCTCCACCTCAGCCAAAGTGCCCAGCTCGCCCTGAATGGTGGTGCTGAACAACTTGATGACACTGTTGCGGCGCAGGTTGGTCAGCAGCACACTGAGATCCACCCCTGACCGACCCAACCAGCGGTCGGCCGGCTGCCCCAGCGCCTGATCCTCGGATAAGAGCTGTGCCAGGTCTAGAAATGCGCGATTTGCAGCAATGATACGGCCATCGTCATCGGTTACCATCACCGCATCAGGGGCCCGGCGCAGCGTTTCCTGCATATAAAAGGGGCTTGCCCGGCCACAGACTGCACCCCGGAGCCCACGGTGGCAACCGCCAGGCGAATCAGGAACCGGGTCTTCGGAGCCCTGGCGCAAGTAGCTGGCGGATACGTTAAAAGAGCGCTTTCCGTCGGCGGAGCCCGCCCCCTGTATTGAGCCCTTACTGATTGACCTGGCCTCTGCCATCAACCCACGGACCGCGTTTTCTCCGGCGCTGTCGAAGCCCAGCGGAAATGGCTTGCCAACAATAGACTGACCATCTGTCGCGAGCAGCTTGCTCGCCTCCGGGTTAGCCTCGATGACCCGCCCACTCTCACCTTCCACCACGATAATCGCGTCGCTGACCATCTCGAATAGTCGTCGGTAGCGGGTTTCGATCTGGCGTAGCCGCCAGTAATCCTGCTCCAGCGCCTGCTGGGCATTCATCAATTGCTGGCGTAAATTGGCGGTAGGACGCATATCCTGACCCAGAGCGAGAATATTATTGCTCTGGGGCTGCAGGCATATAGCCCGGTATTGAACCAGCAGTTCGGCGCCATCAGGGAGTACGTGGGTCAGATCGCGGATAACCGGTGCGCCAGGGGATGCGGCGGCCAACTCCAGTAGTTCTGCTGTACGACTGCGGCTGTCCAGGGTAACCGTAGAAGCGAGTTCCAGGCCCACCCAGCTATCGTTAACCGCGTCGCTTAGCTCTTCACTACTGACGGACACTTCGATGACTTTCCCGTCTGCGTCCAGCAGCAGAGAGAAAGTCGGCCATCGTATTGAGGAGCTGGGCCGCGGCGGTGGAATCCAGATTTACAAGCACACGGTCGAATCCATTTAAGAGTGGTCGGTCTTCGTCATCCTTAACTGCATCGACGGGACCAGAAATAGCAGCGACTGCTCAGCAGCAATTCACTAACCTGTTGTGGGCTCTTTGGGTCATTAAAGGAAAGATAACCGGTATTGTCAAATTTATTAGACTAATTATAGTGTAAAGTAATCTTGACATCCGATAACCCGCAGGCTAGATTTATTCCGACTTAAAGACTCCAAGCCCGCGTTGAAAAAACAGGCACACCCCATGACAAAGTCGACGCGCAACGCGCCCTCTATATACCCCGGAACAGCGCCAGCGAAGGGATGCAACCCCCTGGACCCTGGTCCAAGGGATTCTCGCGCCGCTGCAGTTTCTGGTTTTTGCAATCAGTCTCGGTGCTCGTTTGCACGTTTCTGACCACTGGCGAGTATTCACCGCCGCCACGGTGTCTATTGTTCTGAAAACACTGCTTCTCTACACCATCATGATCACGGGTGCGATCTGGGAAAAGGAAGTCTTCGGACAATACCTGTTTGCACCCGCGTTTTACTGGGAAGACGTGTTCAGCATGCTGGTCATTGCACTCCATACAGCCTACCTCGTCGCACTGCTGTTTGACCTGGCATCGCCCCGGGGACAAATGCTGTTGGCGCTCGCCGCTTACGGGACTTACGTCATCAATGCGACCCAGTTCCTGCTGAAACTGCGCCAGGCGCGACTCGCCATGGCTTCGGAACCCGCCGTGATGGCCGGAGTAGCGAGACACATGAATGAGCGCCGTACTGGTCTCTGACGGTCAACAACGCTGGACTGGCTGCCGAACAGGAACGCGGCCAGCGCGCCGTGTTCTGTGGCCTCACTTCGATTGTCTGGATGCACCGCAAGATTCAGGATGCTTTCTTCCTGGTGGTCGGCTCGCGTACCTGCTCCCATCTGCTGCAGTCAGCCGCAGGCGTGATGATTTTCGCCGAACCCCGCTTTGCCACTGCGGTTCTGCAGGACAAAGATCTGGCCGGCATGGCCGATTGCAACGAGGAACTGGATCGTGTGGTTGGCCAGGTGATCGAGCGGCGACCCGAAATCAACACCATTTTCCTGGTGAGCTCCTGCCCCTCGGAAGTGATCAAGCTGGATCTCGGCAACGCTGCCGAGCGACTGGCTAAAAAGCATGCAGGCAAAGTGCGCTTCGTCGATTTTTCCGGAAGTGGCATCGAGACAACGTTTACCCAGGGCGAGGACAGCTGTCTCAACAGCCTGGTGCGGGAACTGCCAGCACCGGATACTACGGAACCCTCGTTACTGGTTGTCGGCACCTTGGCCGATGTTGTTGAAGACCAGTTCAAGCGACTGTTCGATGCACTCGGTATCGGTCCAATAAGGTTTTTTCCAGGGCGTCGGGCGGGGGATTTGCCCGCTGTCGGCCCTGGCACCCAGGTGCTGCTGGCTCAGCCGTGGCTGAACGAGACTGCCCGGTCGCTGGAGCAACGGGGCGCCACATTGCTCTCTGCGCCCTACCCGCTCGGTGCCGACGGCACGCGCGCCTGGTTTCAGGCAGCCGCGGACGTGTGGAAGGTCGATGCTGCCAAATTTGAAGACGTTATTTCACCCGGATACTCGCGCGCCCGCCGCGCACTGGCACCGCACCTGGAAAAACTGCAGGGACTGCGAGTCAGCTTTTTGCCCGATTCACAACTGGAAGTTCCCCTGGCCAGATTTCTGCAGAGCGAATGCGGTATGGACCTGCTGGAGATCGGTACACCATTCTTTGACAGGCGCCTGCTGGCCGCCGAACTGTCACTGCTCAATGGCGAACCCCGACTCACCGAGGGGCAGGACCTGGACCCGCAACTGGACCGCGTAAAAGCCGACCGCCCCGACCTCACCGTGTGCGGTTTGGGTATCGCCAACCCGCTGGAAGCACTGGGTCTGCGCACCAAATGGTCGATCGAACTGGTGTTCACTCCGATACAGGGGTTTGATCAGGCTGGCGATCTTGCGGGCCTGTTTACCCGACCGCTTAATCGCCGGGCGCGGCTGGGAGCCTTTCAATGGAGCTGACGTTCTGGACATATGAGGGTCCTCCTCATATCGGCGCAATCCGGGTAGCCACGAGCATGGAGGGCGTGCACCTGTTGCTGCATTCGCCCCAGGGCGATACCTATGCCGATCTGTTGTTCACTATGATCGAACGCGACCAGAAACGGCCACCGGTCACCTACACCACCTTTCAGGCGCGCGATCTTGGCGGGGACACGGCAGAGCTGGTCACACGCACCGCAAAAGCCGCCTGCGACCGGTTCCAGCCCCAGGTATTGCTGGTGGGGGATTCCTGTACCGCCGAACTCATTCAGGACCAGCCGGGCACCCTCGTGGGTGGCTCAGGCCTGCCCGCGCCGGTGATAGCTCTGGAGATGCAGGCCTATTCCCGGAAGGAGAACTGGGGAGCCAACGAAACATTTTACGCGCTGGTGCGCGGCCTGTTGTCAAAGTCCATTCCCGCACCCGGCACCGCAGCGCCCCCCGTGAGAGATCCCCAGCGCCGCCCCTCCGTCAACCTGCTGGGGCCGACCTCTCTGGGTTTTCGCTGCCGCGATGACGTGGTTGAGATAAGCCGGTTGCTGGAGAGCGTCGGGGTGGATGTCAATGTTGTGGCTCCCGCCGGCGCAAGCCCCAGAGATCTATTGCGACTTCCCCTGGCAGATGCCAACGTCTGTCTTTATCCGGAGGTAGCCGATACCACCTGCGACTGGTTACAGCGCCACTTCAAGCAACCGATTGTCAAGACAGTACCCATTGGCGTTGGCGCCACCCGGGATTTTCTGACGGAACTGGCTGAAGTAACCGGCATAGACGTGGGCCAGGTCAATGAAGATGCACTGTGCCGTCTGCCCTGGTACTCGAAGTCGGTCGATTCGACTTACCTCACAGGCAAGCGGGTATTCATTTTCGCCGATGCCACCCACGCGGTGGCAGCGGCACGTATTGCCACCGAGGAACTGGGTTTTGAAGTTGTAGGGCTGGGCACCTACTCCCGCGAGCAGGCCCGCGCTGTTCGCGCCATGGCCAAGGAACTGGGCCTCGAGGCGCTAATCAGTGACAACTATCTGGAGGTCGAACGCGAGGTGGCAAGACTGCAACCAGAACTGGTCCTCGGCACGCAGATGGAACGCCATATCGCCAAGCGCCTCGGCATCGGCTGTGCGGTAATTTCCACACCAGCCCATGTGCAGGACTATCCGGCGCGGTATTCACCGCAAATGGGTTTTGAAGGTGCCAACGTCATTTTTGACACCTGGGTGCATCCGCTGATGATGGGCCTGGAGGAACACCTGCTGGCCATGTTCCGTGAAGACTTCGAGTTCAATGAAACCGTGACCGCCTCGCATCTGGGCGGCACCGCTGTAACCGCACCGACCCAGACGGACGATACAGCAGTGGAAGACCTCAGCTGGGACACGGCAGCGGAAAAAGAATTGAAAAAAATCCCGTTCTTTGTGCGGGGGAAGGCGCGACGCAACACCGAGCGCTTTGCTACAGAGCGGGGCATGGCAAAGATAGACGTGGAGACGCTGTATGAAGCGAAAGCACACTACAGCAGCTAAACCCACCCCCACCGGGTTGGCCGTTATCTTACGGCCGCTCAGGTCGCGTTGGGGCATTCAATCGCCCGGCGTGGATTCGCCCGGCGTGGATTCGCCCGGCGTGGATTCGCCCGGCGTGGATTCGCCCGGCGTGGATTCGCCCGCCATGCACAAAGCATCGCGGCAGCGAAGCGCAACACCAGTGATCGACAGGCATCGTTGCAATCAGCTTACCGCGCGTGGCTCGAGTCAATCAGCGAATTCAGCTCAGCATAGCCCAGGCTATCAGCAGCAACATTTATCCAGTGACCTCGAAGACTCACCCCTGGCTGCCCTGCGGCAGACTGGCGGTGATCTCGGGATTCGGCTTCAGGGCATACCAGTAGAGGTGGCAAATTGAATCAGATGACAACAATACCGGTGCAAACCGTAGATCCGGGCGACGGCGATGGCGATGGCAGCCTTCAAGTTCATCTCGATGATGATATCGCGATTGACAAGGCAAAGGTTTTCGCTGTGTACGGAAAGGGCGGAATAGGTAAAAGCACGACCTCCTCCAACCTCTCGGTCGCCTTTTCAATGCTGGGCAAGCGCGTGTTACAGATTGGTTGCGACCCCAAGCACGACTCCACGTTCACCTTGACCAAGGCCCTGATGCCTACGGTGATCGACGTGCTCGAATCGGTCGACTTCCACCCCGAGGAACTGCGGCCTGAAGATTATATGTACGAAGGCTACAACGGGGTCATGTGTGTCGAGGCTGGTGGTCCACCCGCGGGTACCGGCTGCGGCGGTTATGTTGTCGGCCAGACCGTGAAGCTGCTTAAGCAACACCACCTGCTGGAAGAAGCTGATGTCGTAATATTCGATGTCCTGGGGGACGTGGTCTGTGGCGGCTTCGCCTCTCCACTGCAGCACGCCGAGCGAGCGCTGGTGGTTACCGCTAACGACTTCGACTCGATTTTCGCCATGAACCGCATCGCTACGGCGATTGGAGCGAAATCGAAAAACTACCCGGTGCGCGTGGGCGGCGTCATCGCCAATCGCAGTGCCGCCACCGATGAGATAGACCGCTTTAATGATGCAGTGGGATTGAAGCGCCTGGCGCACTTTCCGGACCTGGACATCATTCGTCGCAGTCGTCTGAAAAAATCGACCCTGTTCGAAATGGCAGACGGCGACGGCCTGGCAGAGGTCAAGCAGGAATACATCAACCTGGCACAGTCTCTGTGGGACGGCACCGACGAATTGGATGTCAAGCCCATGAAAGACCGGGACCTGTTCGACTTCCTTGGATTCGACTGATGCTGGCATCGGACTACGAACAGCGTCGCTCCGAACTGGAGACCTATTTTGACCGCACAGCGGTAGATGCCTGGTCGCGCCTCACCACCGACGAACCGGTGAGTCGTATTCGCCAAACCGTGCGCGAGGGCCGCGATCAGGTCCGTTCGACGCTGCTCAACTGGCTACCCGCCGACCTGACCGGCCGACGCGTCCTCGATGCGGGCTGCGGAACCGGCGCATTCGCGGTGGAGGCCGCGCTGCGTGGTGCCGAAGTGGTCGCCATGGACCTGTCAGCGACACTGATTGAACTGGCACAGGAGCGCCTACCCCCCGAGCTTACCGGGGGCCGAATCACGTTCATGGTCGGCGACATGTCCACGCCTGACATTGGCGAATTCGATCACGTGGTGGCGATGGATTCGCTGATCCACTATCAATTGGATGATGTGATTCAAGTGCTGGGCGAGATGACCGCGAAGACGCGCCATAGCGTGGTCTTCACCTTTGCACCGCGCACCCTGCTGCTGGATACCATGTGGGCCGTGGGCAAACTGTTTCCCAAGAGTGATCGTTCTCCCGCGATTGTGCCCGTGGCCGAGAGCAAACTGCGCAACCGGCTGGAGAATGATTTCGCTACGGGAGGGTGGCAAAGCGGCCGCTCCCTGCGCGTGAATCGTGGCTTTTACATTTCCCAGGCCTTCGAGTTAAACAGACAGTGACGGACGTGCCCGCCAATAAACCCCGGCTTATGCGGATAAGCGCACGCTTCCTTCCGTTCGCGGATGCGGCTACCGGCGATCTCCCCATGGGCCGAATTCTGCGCCTGTCCCTGTTTCAGATTTCCGTTGGTATGGCCGTGGTATTGCTCAATGGCACGCTCAACCGGGTGATGGTCATTGAGCTGGGACAGGCGGCCTGGCTGGTTTCCCTGATGGTGTCACTGCCATTGCTGTTTGCCCCCCTGCGCGCATTGATCGGCTTCCGCTCTGATCACCACCGCTCCGTGCTGGGCTGGCGCAGAGTGCCCTATATCTGGTTTGGCACCCTCAGTCAGTTTGGCGGGTTTGCCATCATGCCCTTTGCACTGCTGGTGATGACCGACCCGACTGCCGGGGGGCCTGCCTGGCTGGGGCCAGCGACCTCCGCACTGGCGTTTCTGCTGGTGGGGGCTGGCCTGCATACGGTGCAGACCGCAGGACTCGCACTGGCGACGGACCTGTCCACAGACGCACAGCGTCCCCGGGTTGTGGCGCTACTCTATGTGATGCTGCTGGTGGGCATGATCGTCAGCTCATTGGGTTTCGCCTTTATCCTCGACGAATTTACCCAGGTGCGACTTATTCGCGTCATCCAGGGCGCGGCTCTGCTGACCATGGTACTGAATCTCATTGCCCTGTGGCGGCAGGAGAGTCGCAACCCGGCGCTGACCCAGCCCGACCGGATTCGGCCCGGCTTCAGAGAGTCGTGGCAAGCGCTGTGCAGCCAGGGCCGCACACCGCGACTGTTGCTGGCAGTCGGCCTCGGATCACTGGGCTTCGGTATGCAGGATATCCTGCTGGAACCCTATGGCGGCGAAGTACTCGGCCTGTCAGTAGGCGCAACCACAGGTCTGACAGCGATCCTCTGTCTCGGCATGCTGGCAGCATTCGCCCTGGCATCCCGATTATTGAGCGAGGGCCAGGACCCCTTGCGCCTGGCAGGTTATGGCGCCGTGGTCGGCATCTTTGCCTTCGCAGCGGTCGTCATGGCGGCCCCGATCAATTCCCCCGGCCTGTTTCGTCTCGGCACCTGCCTGATCGGCATGGGAGGCGGACTTTTTGCCATTGGCACCCTCACCGCAGCCATGGAATTGGGCAAACAGGGCAGTGCCGGATTGGCACTGGGCGCCTGGGGCGCGGTTCAAGCCACCGCCACTGGCGTGGCGATTGCTGCCGGTGGAGCCCTGCGCGACAGCGTGGGTCATCTGGCAGCCACAGGCAGTCTCGGAACCACCCTGACCGGACCCGCGGTCGGTTATGGCGCCGTTTACTACCTGGAAATACTGGTCCTGTTCATGGCTTTGGCCGTGATCGGTCCTCTGGTTCGACGCAGTGGAGAAACCGGCGAAAAACTGCCGGCTTTCTACCTCGGCGATATTCCGCAATGACAGGAGCCTAACAGGAGGTTCAACCATGGGTACAGGCGCAATAACAGACTACCTCGACGTAGCCCAACTGACGCTTTATGCGTTTTGGATATTTTTCTTTCTGCTGGTGCTTTATTTGCACCGGGAGAGCAAACGTGAGGGCTATCCACTGGAAACCAAGTACAAACGCCCCATAGATGTGGTGGGTTTCCCCGGCATGCCGGCGCCCAAGACATTCGTGCTGCCCCATGGCGGTGGCACCCGGGTCGTGCCGCGCAAGGAGCCCGAGCGCACGGATATCGAGATGGTTGGTCCGGCGGTTGGCGGCATGCCCATCAACACGGGCGCCAACCCCATGCAGGATAGCCTGGGGCCAGGCTCCTATGCCATCCGGCCCGACACGCCGGACCTGACTCACGAGGGTATTCCCAAGATAGTCCCCCTGCGCGTGGCGACCGATTTCACGGTAGAACACCGCGATCCGGACCCCCGCGGCAAGCCGGTCTATGGTATCGATGGCGAGGTCGGTGCCACCGTGGTGGACATCTGGGTAGACCGCAGTGAACCCCAGATTCGTTACTTTGAGCTGGAGGCTGACGGCAACCGCGTCATGCTGCCGTTTACTTTCTCCAAGATCAGCGGCAAGGACGGCAGTGTGACAGTTCACTCGGTGAAGGCTGAGCACCTGGCGGGCGCCCCCGGGACGGCCAACCCCGATCAGATCACTCTGCAGGAAGAGGATCGCATTTGCGGCTACTACGGCGGCGGGTACCTCTATGCGCTTGATTCCCGCACGGAGCCACTGATATGAACGAGTATGAATACGAACCGATTCCCGGCCTGCCGGAGGAACTCCCCCCGGGCGAGTCCATCGTCTGGCAGGGCAAGCCTGACTGGCGTGCGCTTGCCGTACGTGCATTCCACGTCAGAAAAGTCTTCTGTTACTTTGCCCTGCTGCTCGCATGGTTTCTGGCGACCCAATGGGGGGAAGGCATCAGCAACGCCGGCATGATGACAGGCGCGGTCTGGACCCTGTTATTGGGCACGGCCGCCATGGTCATTCTCGGCCTGCTGGCATGGGCTAACGCCCGCTCTACGGTATACACGCTCACCAATGAGCGCCTGGTGCTGCGCTTCGGTGTGGCCCTGCCTATGATGATTAACCTGCCCCTGGAAAAACTTGAGGCTGCGAATCTGGTGACCTACGGCAATGCAGGCCTTGGAGACATTGCCCTGACACTGGAAGAGGGTCAGCGTATCTCCTACGCCGCTATCTGGCCGCATGCACGCCCCTGGCACATTTCCCGAGTCCAGCCCATGCTCAGAGGCCTGCCGGACGCTGCCAGTGTGGCGGCTCAGCTCGCTGAGCAGGTAGCGGCAGGGAGCAGCACTGCCGTTGATATCGCAATCGCAACACCCGACCGAACCCGGTCCACCCCAGCGCCTGGCCACGTTGGCAACTTCAATGATGCAGCACTCAGCGGCTGAGGAATTTCGTCATGATTACCACCAAGACATTCGACAAACTCACCCCTGTCATACTGTTCGGCACTATAGCTATCGCGCTATTCCTGGTCAGTATCGCACGGGTAACGGGTTACAAGGATGTTGTCGATGCCAGTGCAGAAGCTCAGGTTGTGGCTAGTTGCGATCTGGTCTTTGAAGACAGGCCGGCAGGCGCCATTCATGTATACAACCTTGAGGACGGACGCCTGCTGGAGCGTTTTGAGCGCGGCAATGGCAGTTTTGTGCGCGGCGTCATGCGCAGTATGACCCGGGAGCGTCGCAGCGATCAGTTGGGCGCCGAGGCCGCGCCTTTCCGCCTGACCCGCCACAGCAATGGCGCCCTGACGATCCGGGACCAGGCCACTGGCAGGGAAATTTTTCTCAATGCCTTTGGCGTGACCAATGCCGACGCCTTCGCCCGGTTGCTGTCCGCCAGCCAGTCGACGACCTGAGCGCGGTAATCATGGCGGCTGCCAACTGAGATGGAATATTTGACTGCATTGCTCGTTACCGTGTTTGGCTGGTGGTTCAGCACCGGACTTATACTGTTGCTAAACCATCTCCCGGTGCGCACGCATCGGTGGAGCATGGCTGTTTTGTCCATATTTTGTCTAGTTACGTTTCATCAAATTCTCTTCACCAGCGCAGACACTTCAATGAGCGCTGCACTGCTGGCCTATGGCCAGGCACTGGTCATCTGGGGCTGGCTTGAGATGGGCTACCTGATGGGGTTCGTTACCGGCCCGAGCGATCGCACCTGTCCCCCTGATGCGACGGGCTGGCACCGTTTCAGCCTTGCGCTCAAGACCAGCCTTTACCATGAACTCCTGGTCGTCGTGGTGATTTTAGCCGTCATCGCGCGCACGGCGGGGAACCCAAATCAGGTGACTGCACTGTGTTGCGCAACCCTGTGGCTGATGCGTTGGAGCGCCAAACTGAACCTCTTTCTTGGGGTGCGAAACTTCCATGCCGACTGGCTCCCCAAGAGCCAGCGCTACCTCGCCAGCTATATAAACCAGAGTCATATCAACGCCTTACTGCCTTTCTCAGTCCTACTCGGGTCGGGCTTTTCGGCCTACTTTTTTTTCCTGGCTGCGCAGGGCAGCACCGGTGCCGAGACCGCCGGAGACTTCATCGTTGGCCTGCTGCTTGCGCTGGCTGTCATCGAACACCTGTTCCTGATCCTGCCGTTTAATGATTCCAGATTATGGCAGTGGGCATTGACCGCAGCCGCGGCCTTCAAACCGGCCAAAGCACCGGTAAAAGACCGGACCACCCGCTTCGGTATCGAGACGGGAATCAGGAAACCACGGGTCGCCGAGCAGGCCGGGAGGTAGACGGTAGAAGTTCTGTCGCCACAATCCTAGAGGCAAGACAGCGATGTTTGACGCCGCGTGTGAACCGGTCTAATCTGCATTCCACGGCAGAAAATGTTGAATTCCCCAAGGTTTGTCCGGTTGATGGTCAACGTCAAACGGCACCAGACGGTCTTCGCTTCCACGCTGCCCAGGCCCGAAACATTCATCGATTCGGGTGCACAGGTGAGCATACATGCTAGAGAGCACTGACCCGCCGGAGAACACTTCTGATCTGATATCCAGTTCGGTGGGACAGACACAAAGATCATAACGGTAATGGCCAAGCGCTCAGCAACACGGTGACCGCTGACCGCTATCGACAGGCACTCGCCCAACCGGGACTTTTCAGTCACGGCAACGCCGCCGTGTATGTGCACTTGCCATTCTGCGCATCACGCTGTTTGAGCTGCCACAGCAACACCACCGTCACCCACGACACTCGCGCCGTCGATAACTATCTGCAACACCTCGATCGCGAGATGGATCTGGCTACGCGCCAGGCCGGCAGATCGCGTCCGCTGGCCCAACTGCATCTTGGCGGTGGCACACCCAATTATTTGACCGAGCCGCAACTGATGCGCCTGATGGACATCGTCGAGCGCTACTTCACGGTGAATGATCAAACGACCATGTCGCTGGATGCCAGCCCCAGGCGGTCATCCTATGCGCAGCTTGAATTGCTGCGCGGACTCGGTTTTCGCGACATCAAGTTTGACGTGCGCGACCTGGACGCCAACGTGCAAAAGCGCCCTGGGTCGCTCCGATTCGCTTTACATGCTGCAGGATGTCTTCGAAACGGCGCGGGAGACAGGCCTGGAGACGATTGGCATGGACCTGGTTTACGGCCTGCCACACCAGAGCCTTGCGAGCATCGCCAGACAGCCTGAAACAAATCAAAACACTGGCGCCCGACCGGGTTGCCTGCCATTCCTTCTCCCGCAAGCCGGAAGCATTTTCCCATCAAAGAGCCATAGACTCCGGCAGCATGCCCTCCCTTGCCGATCGCCTGGTGATGTTCAATTCCATTGTCGACTTCATGCAGGATGAAGGTTACACCTGGGTGGGACTGGATTACTTTGCCAAATCGACCGACCGTCTCGCCCTGGCCCAGGACCAGCATACGCTCTATCGCAACTGGATCGGCTACAACCTGCATGGCAGCCCTAACCTGCTCGGCTTCGGTACCAGTGCGATCAGTGAAACCTTCTCCGGGGTCGACACTCAGAACCACCTCGAAATTCCCGCTTGGCAAGCCTCGGTAGACCGTGACGAGCTGCCGATCCACAGCGGTGTCCAATTTCAGCGATCAGCAGCAACAACACCGACGCGCGATGATAGACCTGCTTTGTAATATGGAGTTGGTGGATTACGCTAATTATATCGGTGTTCAGGGCGATGACAGCGATCTTAAACACCTCGAAAACGATGGTGTGATACAGATCGTCGAGGACCGGGCCGTTGTGACTCCTGAAGGACGCTATATCCTGCACCACATGGTCGGCAATTCTGCCTACGAGACGCCCTGGGCCAAAGTCTGGTAACGGTTGATCGGGCGCTGCATTAAAGCGCCGTCGATGCCCATACGGGGCTGCGGTCTAATCGAGCCGCGCGAGCTGTTCCTGGTAATGGCACTGCAGGTGCGACCACTCCAGCAAAAACCAGGGTGAAAACTCATCCGGACTGCGCCGTACCCACGCGTTGACTTCTTCACGGGAAAACCATCCCCAGGCCTGCACTTCTTCACTGTTCGTGTGGAGGTCTGGTGGCGGCCATAAGACCCGCATAAACGGTACACAACTCATGCTCGCTACCACGGTCCAGATAGCTCGCCTGATATTGAAACTGGTATAGCCGGTGCAAGGTCGCATGTGCACCCAATTCTTCGCCAAGTCTTCGGTGGGCTGCGCTGTCGCAGTCCTCGCCACGGCGAGGGTGACTGCAGCAGCTGTTGGCCCAAAACAGGGGCCAAAGTGGCTTCTTATCACTTCGCTGTTGTAACAGCACCCAGTCGGGCCCATCAAACAGGAAGACTGAAAACGCACGGTGCAGCTGACCGGAGCCGCTGTGGGCATTGAGCTTGCTATCGTAGCCGGTTACACGGTCGTCACTGTCCACCAGTATCAGGTCTTCGTTATCGAACGATACCTTCTCAGCACGCACAAAATCTGACGCAGTGCTGACCGCGTCGACTGGACTAAGACGTTCCACACATCACCTTTGCGTTATTCACGCGCCAAATCTCAGGCAGGCACCTGAAGACATCGGGCTGGCAATGCAGCCCGAAAAATAGGGAAAAGCAGCCCGCCACATGAAGCGCGGGCCAGATTAAAGCCAGGCCTCTCGCGAGGCCTCGATCCCCGATAGTTTCAGGTTCGCTCGCTGGGCTGTGCGTCCATCTTGTACTCTGTCTCCGCCGTTGCTACAGCTGGCCCTGCAAGCCAGTTAAAGCGAGGGGTGCTCAACAGAATAAAGTGAATCAACAAAGCCAGCACGAACAAGAACGCAAACATCGCGATCAGGACTCTACGTGGGTCAAAAATTAACCATACTTTATGCATTACGCATCTCCGTGGTCATTGCGGTGTTGCTGGTCTGACATCGACCTGTTCCGCAAAATTGCTGTGAATGTCTCTGGATCAATTAGAGCCAGGGACGCCATGCCCAGACCAGGATGTGGGCTAACACCGCTACCGCGGTGAAACCCAGAAAGCTCTTCACAAAAATACCGTGAAACTCCCTGGCCTCATTTTCTGTCAGTCCCGAGAGACTGGCGCTTGGATCACTCATGTTTCTTCCTCACATGTGCGTTGAAACCAATCACAGCCCCATAAAGCTACCTGAGGTTGTGACTCCTGCGTCCCGGTGACTGAACCCAGTCTGCCGGAACATTTCCCTGATAGCGTGGTGAGCTGACTGCACCACCACTCCGTCAAGACTCGCGCCGCCGTATCGTTGCTCCGGCGGCTCTCATAATGTTCAACTGCAGGCCCGCCTACTTCTGCAGGTAGGCCTCTTCGACAGCCTTGTCCAACTTGCTCAGGCTGGGATAGTGCTGCAGCATATTGGCTCCGTACATCGGCTTGTACGCGCCCTGGTGGCAAGTCATGCAATTCACTTTGGGTACATCCCCCATGGGGCCCAACCGGTTGTCGGGCAGAACTGAAGCCGTAGATTCGATAAACCCGTTGTTCAGTTCTCTTACCATCCGTATCCCGTGCCACGCTGTGACTTTGGTCGGCGGGCTGCCCTCCCAGGAACGAAACTCCCTGGAGTTGTGACAGTAGGTGCAGTTGACTCCCAATGACCCGGAAAAGTGCATCATCAAAGCATAAGTGTGCTCGGTGCCTTTGATAGTTTTCTCGCTACCCATTGGCAATGCCGTTGCGGAGGCCACCTTGATATCGTTTTCCTGTGACAAAAAGGTACTGAAGGGGTCGTAGGGCAATGACGAATAACCGACTGCTGCGGCAGCAATGTTCTGATTGGTCTGACCCACCATCCCCGTTGCGCGATCCGGACCCGGGTCTGCGGACCAGGCATATTCGGGTACATTTTTGCCCCGGTGACAGGTGTAGCAGGTCACGCCAGTCTCTGCGACATGCGCCTGCCAGTTCGAATTGACGCGCTGGGTCATCGCCAGCATCACTCTGGCTACGTTCTTGGTGTAGACCTTGTCGGAGGCCAGGTTGCCGGCTTCGTGGCAATAGTTACACCCCTGCTCGGGCGCCACCCACTCCGTCATCGCTGCCATAAAGCGGGTGAACTGGCCAACACTGAGATCCCCGAGAATTTGCACGTTCTGATAGATATCCCCGGCCTTTGGCCCAACCGCGGGCATGGCAGGCTGGGGAGCAGGAGGCGTGTTGATAGCCAGTTTCCGCTCTTGAGTCTCGGGATTTATGACCAGTTCCATGCCGTTACCGCGATACCCGCGTTGGACCGTATCCATGGGCGGCCACTCACAGCCCGCGAGGACCATAACGGCTGCCAGCGATACAGCCATCATGAACTGCCTTGAGAGAGAGTCTTTCATTGTCCCGCCTCCATCAACGCCGGATCCTGAGGCGGCACTGCCTCCAGTATCGGGTACGCTGGTGCCACGCCGTGCTTCACAGCCCACAGGTACCAGTTATCAACGACCGTTCCGGTCAACAGGATGCCGATACCCCCGGTGACCACCGTCAGCACCGCGAACCACCAGGCCCAACGGTGAATGGACTCCATGCTGGCATTGAAGCCCATGGTCCAGCGCCAGAACAGGGCTGCGCGCTCGGAGGCCGTGCCACGGTCAGTTATCTGGTCGATCTCACGATCGCCACCGTAACGACTCACCGCCAGAAT
This sequence comes from uncultured Gammaproteobacteria bacterium, assembly GCA_963840725.1. Taxonomy (GTDB): domain Bacteria; phylum Pseudomonadota; class Gammaproteobacteria; order Pseudomonadales; family Halieaceae; genus CAVWDU01. The sequence goes on from CAWIZY010000016.1 coordinate 722,364, forward strand.
GGTCGCGCCGTGCATCGCCCACAACAGTGCCGAGCCGTAAAGGAACGCAATGGAGAGCATATGGAACGGGTTATAAAACAAGTTGCCGTAACGAATAGAAAAGGCCGCGGTCCAGTCGAGGTGCGGAAATATCCCAAAGGGTACCGCCTCACTCCAGCTGCCCATCAATACCGGACGAATAAAGCCCAGCACCAGGTAGAGCCAGATCGCGCCGCCGAAGGCCCAGGCCAGCCTGTTACCCATCCCCAATGCCGCAGCGCGCTGGAAGGTACGCCACCACCAGAGCAGGATAGATGCAGTAAGAAAGAAGCCAGCCATCAACCACCAGCCGCCGTCCTGCAGCGGCGGCAGACTCAGCCCGTACTCGGGAGAGGGTGGCTCCAACGCCAACCAGGGCAACTGACGCACGAACTCAACAATGTCCCAGTTAACCGAGGCCCACATGTTCAGGCCGATAATCTCGATGGCAATAAAACCGCAAATCAGGGACAGGATACCCGTGCCACCCAGGTAAATCGGGCCGATCTGGGCGTCACCAATTTTGCCAGCCCAATAGGACTCAACCGGCGTGCCAGTGCGAAAGAATTCATCCTTGCCCAGCGGTACGCCCGGGTAGGCAGGGCCACGAACCTGTACTCTGGTAAATATGTTCTGATATTCCACAATAAATCTCCCGGGTTAACGCCAAATCGGTAATTCAAGCCACCAGTTCCACCATTCTGGCCAACCGCGCGTCCAAAAGGGTCCGCTGATGATGATGCAAACCGCGCTCCAGAACACCGCTGACAAGGCCAGGAAAAGACCCAAACGGTGGATACCCAATGCACCAATCGAGTACCCCACATCATCTCTGAAAAATGTGTTCTCGTGCTCCGCCGTCTTTACCGGCTCACCTTTCGCCGGATTGGTCACGTCAAGGATAAGTGAACCGTGCATAGCCAGCGCCAGGGTGGTGGTGAAAAAGAAGGTGATGGCAATCATATGGGCCGGGTTGTAATGGAAGTGCAGGTACTGGTAACCCACATTCGAAACCCAATCCAGGTGGCTCAGAATCCCGTAGGGGAAACCGTGCCCCCAGGCACCGAGCAGCAGCGGCCTGAATATCACCAGGGTGACATAGGCCAGGATGGCGAAGGCGAAAGCGAACGGCACATGCAGACCCATGCCCAGTTTGCGCGAAATTTCCACCTCCCGCAGCGCCCAGGAACAAAACGCCCCGGTTGCGCACACTGTAATGATCTGCCACAGCCCACCTTCATTGAGCGGGGCCAGACCCAGACCATACTTGAGGTCGGGTGGTGCGATATTAATCTGCCAGATATTCCAGGTGTCGCCCTGTGAGGCGCCATAAATAATCAGCAGGGTACCCAGCAAAGCGAAAAAGGCGGTAGTGACGCCGAAGAACCCCACATAAAATGGCCCCACCCAAAAATCAAACAGGTCGCCCCCGATCAGGGTGCCTCCGCGAACCCGGTACTTCTTTTCAAAACTTAGCATCGACATCGTGTTTCTCCTACCTGCCGCCAATCAACCAGCAAATCCGCCGTGCACATTCTGTTGCACAGCTGTTCCATCTCACCGTGGTCCAAGGCTTATGGACCACCGCTTTACCAACCTGTTCTAGCCCATAAACACGCAGGGGATCACCCTGCCTGCCGCATGGCGCGCCTCGGCATAGATGCTTTCGGATCGCACAGAGCAGGACGCCAGCGGGCGCCAGGCCCGGGGCAGCAACCTGCTGATTGCGGCGATCGGCAGAAACGACAGGGTGGTAACAGCAATCAGTAATCTGAACTCCCAGACGTCGTGTGCTGCTGAGTCCAAGTCGTAACTCTGAGCTTTTGCAACTTTCATTCTTGAACACCTCTCATCGGTATTATCGTCGTTCTGCCCCAACTGCCACTTGCGCTTCCTGCAGGTGGAGCAACGTGACTTTCTCTGAGCCACTGGAGCGCGCCTTGCGTTCTGCGGCATCCCGCAGTCGCTTGGCCGCAGAAATCCTCACCAGCACGGGCTCGGATTCAAGCATCCGGTCCAGTGCCTCCTGGGCATCATCAGCCCAGCTAATCGTGTCCAGACGGGATGGCGTTGCCGCCGCCTTGTCGAGCTCCGTACCCAGGGGCAAAATGTTAAACAGTGCGTCAAACAGACTGTTACAGACCTCCTGCACCAGGTAACAGGCACCGGAATATCCCATAAATGGCGTGCCGGTGTGGCGCCTCACCAAAGTGCCCGGGTAGGACGCAGGCAGGAAAACGGCCGTCGATCCCATCTCCGCCAGATACATGCGTTCGTTATAACTGCCAAACACGATCAGCGGAGTCTCTGTCTGTATCGCCTTGCGAACCGCGTCGTTATCGGGCTTTACACCCGCACTGCGTGAGAAGGCAAAATTGCAGGGCAGGCCCAGTTCTTCTTCCAGGAAGTTGCGCACCCCTCGGGTGTAGGTCTCGTTGGCGGCGATGCCAAAACTCGCCGTGCCAAAAAAGTCCTGAGTGACCGAGCGCCACAGATCCCAGATCGGTTTAATCGTGGTTTGCTTTTCTTCTTCAATGAAGGGCTCCGGATCCAGCCCCAGGAGCTCGCCCAGTTTGCGCAGGAATTTGGTCGTACTGTGCAGACCGATGGGTGCCTGCAGGTAAGGCTTCTCCAGGTCTTCACACAGGAGCCTGCCGAACTCCCGGTACATGCAAACGTTAACGTCCGCATCGGCCAGCTTTGGGATATCATCGAGGTGACAGCCCAGAGGGAAGGTGAGATTGACATCAGCGCCAATACCCTCGATCAGACGGCGAATCTCCGCCAGATCGGACCAGGTATTAAAATAGCCGTAGATCGGGCCAAGGATATTCACCAGCGGTTTGGCGCCCTCCGCCTTAGCCGGTCGCTTCTTGCGCTTTTTGGCACCATAACGGTGCCACAGCCAGTTCATCGCCCGGTCGGCGCTCTGCCATTGGTCTTCATCGATGGTACGTGGCAGAAACCGCTCGATACCCGTACCCTCCGGAGTGACACCCCCACCGATCATTTCGGCGATGGACCCGGTGACCACAACGCTGGGCTTGTCGGGGTCGAGGGTCTTGTGGGCGCGTCGCAAGGCGCCTTCGGTACCGTGCTGGCCCAATTCTTCCTCCGCCAGACCTGTGACCACAATCGGCAACTCGTGAGGCGGCAGCGCATCGGTGTAATGCAGTACCGAGGTCACCGGAAGGTTTTCACAACCCACCGGGCCGTCAATGATCACCTGCATGCCGCGCACCGCGGTAAATACGTAGACTGAACCCCAATAACCACCGGCGCGGTCATGATCGAGCACCAACATCAGGAGGCCTCCTTTGCCATCGCTTGCACAGGCACTGGCGACCCGGGAATGTGACGGGGCTCCCGCACACCGGCGTTGTCGCCCGTTCCAGTACCGTGGAAAAACGCCTCCATCTCCGAGAACCGGTCTCGATTGGCGAGGGTGGCATTGATCACCTGGGCCAGTGCGCCCGGTCCGGCAGGGCCAATTAACGGTCGCGCTGAAATAAGGTTGGTAAAATACAGTGAGGGCAGTGCCAGTTCTTTGGCCGCCTGCACCACCGGCGTCGTACCGATCGCCAGGTCAGGCTTGAATTCATGAATAGCGGCAACATCGGCTTCCAGTGATGCCCTGTAGTTCACCCTGACGCCGCGCGACTGCAACCAATCCCGGTCCTCGTCAGACCAGGTTGTGGGCGGGCAAGCGGTGCCCACGTAGCACACCTCGGCACCGCATTCGATCAACAGCCGCGCTACCAGCAATTCGGAGCCTTCGTAGCCAGACAGAGTGATACGCGCATCAATGGGGTTGGCAGCCAGCGCCGCCGATATGGCAGGCAGGGCCGCATCGCGCGCGGCAGCAATCGCCTCTTCGCTAACCCCAGCGCTGCGACCGATTGCTTCCAGCCATTGCGAGGTGCCTTCATAACCCACCGGCGCAGAACCCACGGCCGGTCGGCCAGCGGCCTCAAACTGACGGTGAGTGGCCGTGTAAAAAGGATGAATCATGGCAACGACCCTGCAGTCCAGGGCAGCGTATAGTTCTCGCCATTCTCGGGTGGGAACCGTCGGCCCTGCGGCGAGGCCCATGGGCTCCAGCAACCGGCCGATGCTCATCGCATCAACCGGAAACATCTCACCGACCAGGCTGACAGTGGGCAACTCGCTGCGACCCTGTGCCGGCTCTGCTACCGGGCCGCGCTCCGCTTCGCCACGGGCATACTTCAACATGGCACCGGCCAGAATATCCTTGGCCTCGGCGTGGGTCGGTACGCCAAAACCCGGTACGTCTATACCGATGATGCGAACACCGTTAATTGATTTCGGAAGCAGTTCCAGTGGTACACCTGATGCGGTGGGCACGCAAAGATTGGTAATGACAATCGTGTCGTACTGCTCAGGGTCGGCCATCTTCTCCACAGCTTCGCGGATATCTTCGAACAATTTACCGGTCACCAACGTTTCTGAATCAAAGGGCACATAGCCCACGGTGCGACGAGCGCCATAGAAATGAGAGGTAAACGTCAGTCCGTAAACACAGCAGGCAGAGCCGCTGAGAATGGTGGCGGTGCGGCGCATACGCAGCCCGACCCGGAGTGAGCCGAATGCGGGGCACATGCTTTGGGGCTGGTCGTGGGGTCCTGCGGGATAGTCCCGTGCATACTGCTCCAGAACTTCGCTCTTGCCCGCGGCGGCAGCGGCGTCTTTCATTCGGTCGGCACCACCATGACAGCCACTACCTGCTGCCTCACCCGCCTCAACCTGGGCCACCGGTATCTGATCGCCCGCGTTTTTTACAGCCTTGTTCATCGCTGCTTCCGACTCAGACACTGTCATACACCACCTCAAGGGAGGTTTTTTGCACCGCGTCCTTACCGCACAGGTCCTCAGTCGTTGCAGGCTCCAGTACCACGGCACGGCCAACGGCATCGCCGTCGAACAGATTGAGCAGCTCGTCCTGGCTCAGAGGCGTCGGATGATGCGGCGCGGCAGCACCGACGTTTTCAGCCAGATCTGAGAACAAAGCCCCCCAGTTACTCTCCGGGCGGCCGATAATTTCGTAGTTAGCGCTCTTGCGCCGTATGTCATCGTCGGCGGGAATCGCGGCTAGCTCGGGGATACCGACCGCCTTGCAAAATGCCTGGGCCTCACCCGATCCATCATCTTTGTTGGTGACCATACCGGCTACACCGACGTTGCCCCCCAGCTTACGGAAGTACTCGACCGCTGAGCACACGTTGTTCGCCACATAAAGAGATTGCAGGTCGTTGGAGGCGACAACAATCACCTTTTGACACATATCGCGAGCGATGGGCAGACCGAATCCACCGCAGACCACATCACCGAGAAAATCCAGCAACACGTAGTCGAAATCCCAGTCGTGGAAACCGAGTTTCTCCAGCGTCTCAAAGCCATGGATAATGCCGCGGCCACCACAGCCCCGACCAACTTCAGGTCCACCCAGCTCCATGGCATACACACCATCACGCTTGAAGCAGACATCACCAATGGCGGTGGTTTCGCCCGCGGCTTTTTTCTTGGAAGCGGTTTCTATGATGGTGGGACAGGCCTTGCCGCCAAACAGCAGGGAAGTCGTGTCACTTTTGGGGTCGCAACCAATCAGCAGGACCTTTTTGCCCTGCTGGGCCATCATGTAAGACAGGTTCGCGAGGGTAAAACTCTTGCCGATACCACCCTTGCCATAAATGGCAATAATCTGGGTTTTCGGAACTGCGCCATCGGCGACGGAAATCAGATCCGGCGCCTCACTCTGGCCATCGTCTTTCTCAATATCGGGTACAAACTCGGCTACGGTTGCATTGGTCATTTACAGGGAACTCCAGTCGAGAATCATCTTCAGGCAATCAGCATCTTCAAAAGCGGTGGGGTAACACTGCGCGGCGTCGTTAGGGCTCGCTCGATGAGAAATCAACCCATCCAGTGACAGCTCCTGTCGCACCACCATACTTAACACCTGCTGCATATCCGCAGGCTTCCACTCGGCGGCTACGGTGAGTTGAATTTCCCGCATAAAGGCGGGAGGAAAAGCAAAGGATAATGGCTCGGTGTAAAACCCCGCCAGCACAATGCCCCCGCCGGGTGCTAATTTGGTAATCAGCGTATCGAGCAATGCGGCAGACCCACTGACATCACAAATGAGCCGGTAGTCGGTCCGTGAATCTTCTGCGGGGTCCATAACCAGGTAACCCTGGGCACCAGCCTGCTCGCTGCGGGTTGGTCTCCCAAACCACCAGCTCTGTCCCGCCCAGTGCGACAATCAGTCGCGCAATCAGTCGCCCCAACACGCCGTGACCGACCACCAGATCTGGCAGCGAATCCAGGCCTTGCCGCGCAAGCGCATGGTAGGCAGTGCCGGCAAGCGCGAGCAACGTCGCCTCCTCGCCCAGATCATCGTCAAGGGTGATCAGCCTGTCAGCGGCGACGACCAATTGCTCGCTCGCACCACCAAACAGACCCATAACATCGGTAAAACCCCGGGAGCCCGGTACAAAGACACGCTGCCCTGGCTTGAGCCCGACACCGGCCGTGACAGAACTGATACGCCCCACCGATTCGTAACCCGGCACCAGAGGATAATCCAGACCCGGGAATGGCGGCATCCGACCGTCCCACAACAACCGCTCAGTACCCGTGCTGATACCACTCCACTCGATATCAACGACACATTCACCGCTCTCGGGAACAGTAAGACCCACGGGTCGCAGATTAATGACCCCGGGTTGCTCAAATACGATTGCTCTGGCTTCTGTACTCACAATTACTCCCGGGCGCCGTCTAGCACACTGTGGAAAGGCTGATTTCAGCCACCGCAGGACGCCCTTGAAGATGTAATTTAAAGTTTACATGCGTAGTTGTCAATTTAATTTTACACCTGTTTCCGCAGGTTCCGCGATCAGAATGCGCAATAGCAGCGGCTGCCCCGTCGCAACCTCTTTGCCGTGGGTAAATCCGGCCCGCTCAAGCAGCACCCGCAGCTCCCTGACAGATCTCGGCCTGCCACTGCCCATGGCCATCAGATAGAAGCCAAAGTAGGCGTGACCCATGGGCTCAGCCTGCCGGGTCTCAGCCATGGGCTCGGCGATCAACAGCCGCGCACCTCTGGGCCAGCCAGCCCGCAGCGTCTTCAACAACTGCAGTGCACGCTCGTCATTATGATCGTGCAATACTCGAATAAGGGTCACCAGATTGGGCCCTGAGCGCTCAGGCAGAGGGGCGCGCTTGGCACTGGGTTCCCAGTCCGGCGCAGCCATATCGCGACCCAGAGGGGTTTCAAACAGGTTACCGCCCAGCGCGTCGGCTCTACCGGAGAGTCCCTCGCGCTCAAATCGCACCCGGGCCCGAGCCGCTACAGGCGGCAGGTCCATGACCGTGCCGTGTAATTGCGGCCAGCTGCGCACCGCCTCGGCGACAAAGGACCCGTCTCCACCGGCAATATCCCAGAGCTGCTCATAATGGCGCAGCGGAAAAGCCGCGAGAATCTCCCGGACCAGAAACGCCTGGGAAGCTGCCATTAACTCACTGTAGTTGTCCGCTTCCCCGGCCGGTTGCTGGGCATAGGGCCAGAAAGACGCCAGTTGCGCCTGGTGGTCGCCCTTCAATAGCGCCACCGGGTCGGCGAGGTCTCGATATAGCTGTTGATGATGACGCACCATAGCGGCGATACCGGGATTGCCGAGACTGGCGGCACCCAGATCACCCAGGCCAAAACTGTCGAGACCTCTGCGCTGCACCAACTCCAGCGAGGTCGCCGCCAGCAGCAGGCGACGCATTGGCTCGGGCGCTATACCCGTATCATCTGCCAATTCGGCCACCGTGCACGGCCCCTCTGCCAGTCGCTCAAACAGCTCGAGCTGCACACAGGCCGCCAGCACTTGTGAGTAGACAAATCCCGCAGTAATGTCGAATAACGCGGCCGCACGCCGCCTCGCGACAGGCCGGGTCAGCGGAAACCGCCCTGCCCGGTGTTGAAAGTCAGCATCGGCCAGCTGCCGGTCGCGCCACTGCAGCAATCGCTCAGGAATCCAGCTCATCGGGCGAACAGCGTAGCGGCTACCCGTCGCGACCGGCGTCTCAAGCAGCCCGCTGCCGCAGACTCTTCGGGCAGGAAAGCCTCCGCCTGAGCAAGAACCAACTGCTGCAACTGATCGCGGCCAGCACAGGCGGGTATGGACGCCAGCGTCTGCTCGATCAACGAGCGGAGCCGGCTGGCGGCACCCTCGACACCCAACTCGGCAACCGCACTCGGGCGGTGCAATGCCTCGTCCTGGTGGCAAGGTTTGCCCAGCACGTCCGGCTCGGCAATCGCATCCTGGATATCATCGGCGACCTGGTAGGCCTCACCAATTGCCTCCCCCAGGTTACCCCAGGGTGCGGCCTCCACGCCGGCGGCGGCCGCCCCAGCTGTGGTCGCAGCTACAAACAGTGAGCCGGTTTTGGCGCGATGGTAACGTGACAGGTCCACCGTCGGCTCGCTTTCCCAAGCCTGTCCGGCGCAAATACCCATCGGGGCACCACAGCCACGGGCGACGATCGCCAGCAGGCCGGGCAATCGGCCCACCGCAACGCTGTTCGTTGCACAAGCCGCCAGGGATTCAAAGGCCGCGACAATCAAAGCATCACCCGCGAGAACAGCTATGGGCTCGCCAAAAGCCAGGTGCACCGACGGCTTGCCGCGGCGGGTATCGGCACCGTCAAAACACGGCAGATCGTCGTGTACCAGAGACGCACAGTGCAGAAGCTCTACCGCACAGGCAGCACCCAGCGCCAGAGCGGGATCTTCACAACCATTGGCAGTGGCAACCGCCAGACAAAGTTTCGGCCTGATCCGAGCCCCGCCAGGAAACACGGCATGCTGCAGCGCCTGCGCCAGCAAAGGCGGACATTCCGCACCGGTCGGACCAGCCAGCGCGGCGGTCAGTGCTTGTTCAAATTGAAGCAGGGCGTCGGCAGATCCGCTCATCGGTGTTACCTCGAGTGTCATTATTTTTTAACACTTAAAAGTGTAATCCAAATTAGACATTGATACAATATGCCATTCCATCCCCCTGTGAAACCAATACCTGGATGAGCGAACAACCGGTCATAATTATCGGCGCCGGCATCGCCGGCCTCAGCGCTGCGGTGAGTCTCGCCGCGCGAGGCCGGGAGGTCACCGTCCTCGAGTCCCATTCGTCCCCCGGGGGCAAAATGCGCCAGCTACTGCCGGGTGGCGCCCCCGTAGATTCCGGCCCCACTGTGTTGACACTGCGCTCGGTCTTCGACGAATTGCTCGCGGAAGCCAATCTAAGCCTGAACGATTTTGAATCGGCGCGGCCGCTGGACCTCCTGGCGCGCCATGCCTGGAATGATCAGAGCCGACTGGACCTGTTCAGCGATCCGCAGCGATCGGCAGAGGCGATAGGCGAGCTGGCGGGCCCGGCTGAAGCGCGGGGTTATCTGGCATTTTGCGCGGAAGCAGCCCGCGCCTACGAGACACTCGAACACACCTTTATGCGCGCCGCCCGTCCCAATCCCATCAGCCTTGCCTGGCGCGCCCGGGCCCGGGGCCCGGCGGCACTGCTCGGTATCCGGCCCTTCAGTTCCCTGTGGGACTCGCTGGGCCGGCATTTTAAGGACCCGCGGTTACAACAGCTTTTCGGTCGCTACGCGACTTATTGTGGGTCATCCCCCTGGCTGGCACCGGCGACGCTGATCGTTATTGCTCACGTCGAGCGCGAGGGGGTCTGGCACCTGCCCGGGGGTATGCAGGGGCTGGCAAGGGCGTTACATCAGGCAGCGTGCAAGCTGGGCGTAAACTTCCGGTTTGATACGGCAGTGAAGTCGATCAATACCCGGGCCGGCCGGGTCAGCGGAATCTCAACCGACGGCGGTGAACAGCTCTCATGCCAGGATGTCATCTGCACCGCAGATCCCGCTGCGATCCGCGCCGGGCTTCTGGGCCCGGAGGCGTCCACCGCCTTCGGAGCGGCACCCGGCAGCCAGCGACGCTCCCTGTCCGCGATCACCTGGTCTATGCTGGGCACAGTCGACGGTTTTCCACTGACCAATCACAATGTATTTTTCTCTACTGATTACCGCCGTGAATTCCAGCAATTGTTTGAACAGGCAAGTGTACCGGATCAACCTACGGTCTACGTCTGTGCGCAGGACCGCTACGATGCAGAAGCGCCCAAAGCCGGTGAGCCGGAGCGCTTGTTTTGCCTGATCAATGCGCCGGCAATCGGTGACCGGCATCACTTTCACCCCGAGGAAATAGCCGCATGTACAAGCCGCACTCTGGAGAGGCTGGCCAACTCCGGTCTGCGCCTGACCGCCCAGCCGGACCAGACGATTGTTACCACGCCGACAGACTTCAGTCGCCGCTTCCCCGCGACCGGTGGCTCACTCTACGGGGCGGCAACTCACGGCTGGCAGGCAGCGTTCCAGCGCCCCGGTGCGCGCAGTCCACTGCCGGGGCTATATCTGGCGGGGGGCGGGGTGCACCCGGGCGCCGGGGTTCCCATGGTGGCCCTGTCGGGCAGACAGGCAGCCCGATGTCTGATCCAGGACCGGGCTTCGACGAAACGGCGCCACCCGGCGGCTACCGCTGGTGGTACGTAGACGCACTCAGTGATGACCAGCGCTATGGGGTAACCCTGATTGCATTGATCGGCAGCGTCTTCTCGCCCTACTATGCCGCGGCGCGGCGTCGGGGCAGGGCGAGTGCTGAAGCATTTTGCGCTCTGAATGCTGTTTTCTATGGTCCGGGCAGCAAACACTGGTCCATGACTGAGCGTGGCGCGGGCGACCTGGAACAGAGTCCGAGTACCCTGCGCATCGGTCCCAGCGCCCTGCGCTGGCACCAGGGCAGTCTGGTGATCGATATTCGCGAGATTACCGTGCCCTGGCCCCGGCGCCTCACCGGCACCGTGACCCTGCACCCGCACTGTCACCAGCCCGAGGCATTCACCCTGGACAGCGGCGGCAAACACTACTGGTGGCCAGCGTCGCCAATAGCCCGGGTCGAAGTCGCCATGGACAGCCCGGGGCTGCACTGGGAAGGGGGCGGCTATCTGGATTCCAACTGGGGTGCAGAGCCACTGGAAGACTGCTTCTCGTGCTGGAACTGGTCACGGGCGCACCTGCAGAACGGCGACACCGCGGTGATCTATGAGCCCCATCAGAAAAACCGGGATACCCAACTCCTGGCGTGGCGATTCGACCCTCAGGGTGGCAAGAGCGCGCTGCAGCTGGGCCCGGCTGCAGCACTACCGGATACGGCGATATGGCGCGTTGGCCGCAATTCTCGCTGTGACCTGGACGGGACCATGAAGGTGCGCAAGACCCTGGAGGATACGCCTTTCTATGCACGCACGCTGCTGGACACCCAATTGTCCGGTGAACCCGCAGTGGCGGTACACGAGAGCTTGTCGCTGGATCGTTTCGCGCAACCCTGGGTGCAGCGTCTGCTGCCGTTCAGGATGCCGCGACGGGCGAGCCGGATCTGGCCATCCGACGAGTAGGTCTGGCGACCGGCACCCGTCGCGGCCGGGTATTGGCCACATAGACGGCGTTCTGTTCTCTGCGCTCCAGTTCCTGTATCAGAGTCAACACCCAGGCAAACCCCTGAGTTTCTTCCGGCGCGGCCGAGGCCACGGGACGCGGCGCGGGACTGCGCTGCACGGCGGCCACCAGGAACGCATTTTCAGGCAACATCGGGGCGCGCAATTCAGCCGGGTCCAGCTGGGCCACCCTGCCAAGACCGGCGAGAACCCGGCCCTTACGCGCAGCGCTGACAACCGCCCGCTGGCTCACTGAGTCACAGTTGCGGCGCAGCACTTCATGACCAATCTCTGCATACAATAACCGCGCTGCGAAGACACAGGGACGACAACCCATGGGCAACCGGCTGATACCCGCTTCCGCGCGACGATACAAGCTGTCCGCCTCGGTGAGCAGACGACCTACCAGGTCGCCCAGGGCATCGCTGTGCGTCGGTCGCGAGAGCAATTCATCACGGTCAAGCTTATGCTCTTGCAGCCACGCCAGAGGCAAATAAATCCGTCCGGCGCGCGCATCCTCACCCACGTCCCTGGCAATATTGGTCAATTGCATGGCGGAACCCAGATCGGCGGCCCGAGCCAGCACGGCAGGTTCCCGCTGCCCCATTAAAACCGCCATCATCACACCTACCGAGCCCGCCACACGGGCGGCGTAGTCCAACAGGCTTGAGAAATTCTCGTAGCTGCGCCCACGGCAGTCCCACGCAAAGCCCTCCAGCATGGCGTCCAGCAGCGCCCGGGGAAGCCCCCAACGCTCAACAACTGCAGCGAGAGCACGGTCAGCCGCATGCGGCTCGGGGGCACCCCGGTAAATGGCATCTACCCGGCCATTGAACTCTTCCAATGCCCGCTCCGGATCAGCCCCATCATCAATCGCATCGTCTGCCTGTCGGCAAAAAGCATAGAGGGCTATCGCCCCGTCGCGATAGGGCTGGGGCAGCAGCAGCGAGGCGGCATAAAAAGACCGCGAGCCGTGTTTGAGCAGCCGCCGACAAGCCAGGGCATCATGTTCACCGGACAGATTTGACCGCTCAGGAGAAAGTGTTGGCATGTGGAACCACCGAGTCAAGTACGCGGGCCGAAGACAGCACCCCTGGAACGCCAGCCCCCGGATGAGTGCCGGCGCCGACTATATACAGCGACTCAACATCTTCGCTGCGGTTATGGGGGCGAAACCAGGCGCTCTGGGTAAGGATGGGCTCAAAGCTGAATCCGGCTCCTCTGAACGCGTAAAGATCGTGTTGAAAATCCAGTGGCGTGGTGACTCTGGAGCTGACGATATGGGCGCCGAGACCCGGCAACACAGTCTCACTCAGCCGCTGCTCGACAGCTTTACGATAAGGCTCAGCCTGGCTCTCCCAATCGACATTCGACTCCAGATTGGGCACCGGCGAAAGCACATAGAAGCTGTCACAGCCGCTGGGGGCCATGGACGGGTCCGTCGCAGTGGGTCGGTGCAGATATAGACTGAAATCCGATGCCAGGCGTTTGTGACGGAAGATGTCATCCAGCAATTCCCGGTAACGAGGCCCGAGCAAAATAGAATGGTGTGGCACGTCCTCGTAACGCTTGTCGGTGCCGAAGTACCACACGAACAGACCATTTGAATAACGGGCTTTTTCCACCCGGCGGTTGGTCCAGTGACGACGCTCCGATGCCGGCAACAGGTGCCGATAGGTCCAGGCAGCGTCTGCGTTGGATACCACAACATCGGCTTTCAGTGTCTCTCCGGAACGCAGACGCACCCCGGTAGCCCGCTTGTCCGTCACCAATATCTGCTCCACCTCAGCGTTGCAGCGCAAAGTGTCGCCGCGCTCTCGCAACAGGCCGACGAGGCCGTCAATAATGGTCCGGGTGCCACCCATGGCCGAATGCACACCCCATTCACGCTCCAGATAGGAGATCAGCGAGTAAATAGAACTGGCCGTAAACGGATTGCCGCCGATCAGCAAGGGGTGAAAGCTGAGTGCCATGCGAACCCGCGGGTCCTGCACGTAACTCGACACCATCGCGTAGACCGAACGGTAGTTGCGCAGTCGTAACATATCGGGAACGATGCGCACCATATCGGCCAGCCGGTCAAAAGGCACGTGGCCAAGTTGCTCAAAGCCAACCCGGAAAATCGCCTCACTGGCCTTCATGTAGCGGTCGTAGCCGTCGACATCACCGGGGGCAAAACGGGCTATTTCCCGACGCGTAGTTTCCGGATCACCGTTATAATCGAATGTTTCACCGTCGTCGTAGCGAATCCGGTAGAACGGGGACATTGGCCGCAGGTCAACATCGTCGGCAAAATTGCGCCCGCAGAGCTGCCACAGCTCCTCCAGAAGAAACGGCGCAGTAATAATGGTGGGGCCGGCATCGAAGACGAACCCGTCCTGCTCGTACACCCTTGCCCGACCGCCCGGCTGGTCCAATTTCTCCAGTACCGTCACCCTGTAACCACGGGCTCCGAGCCGAATTGCCGCCGCCAGTCCGCCAAAACCGCTGCCGATAATGATGGCATGGGGCCGCTCTTCGCTATGACCTGATTGGCCCGAGGCGGGCCCGCCCGGATCGGCATCGCCGGGGTAGGGTTGATATGTGTTCACTATACTTGACGCCATTAATGTCAAATTTAGTTTACAGCTTAGCATCTACCCGGGCGACTGAACAGTGTTTCACCCGCACAAAAATGGGGGTGTTCAGAGCCGGCCAACGGTCAGCTCTGCGGCGGCACAGGTGCAACCGGCAACCCCACCTCGATTGCGATCGAATTAATCAGCTTGGCAAACAACGCGGGGTCTTCCTCATGGCCGAGATGGCCCAGATCCGACAGCACCTGTAAGCTGGCATCCGGCATCTGCACCTTGATCCGCGTTGCCTCGGTGTAGGCGATCGCCTTATCGTTCCGACAGGCCAACAGATAGAGAGGCACCTGCAGTCCGGGCAGCTCGCGCTCCAGAGACTCCAGATTCCAGTTGGCCATCATCTGCATAGTCCCGTTGATATGCTCAGGCGAGCCAACCAGGGTGCGATAATGATCCAGCGCCGTGCTATCCAGTGTGGATCCGGTTTGCCGGATCAGCTGTTCGACAAACAGACGCTGGGCGCCGTGTTGAGCGAGGAGGCGGGGCACCGGCGGTATCGCCGCAAGCAGTTTCGCCGCGCCGGGAAACACCCGACCAGACAGGCCCGGCAGGGGCAACAATGCCCCATTGAGACTGATCAGCGCGGCCGGCTGGATCGCATCGTCCAAACACATTCGCACCAGAATTGCGGCGCCCGCGGAGTGCCCGACAGTGAGGTCAGGCACCATACCCATTTCATCAAGTAGTGCCGCAAGCTCCCGGGCCATGCCGGGCAGGGACATACCGCGACCCACCGCCAGATCCGTGTAACCGTGGCCAGGCAGATCAACCGCCAGCACCGTACAAAAATCTGCCAGCAGTGGCGCGAGGCCGGCCCAGGAATGCGTGGACGCACCGGTACCATGAAGCAGCAGGACCAATGGACCGCTACCCATTTGCTGGACGTGCCAGCGCATTCCCCCGCTGTGCTCAAAGCGACTGGACGACCGATGGGGCCAGCCTTCCATCGGCGCGTCCGCTGACAGTTTGTCTTTCATGCCAGGGTTGCGGCTTTGACCGCGTCCCGCAGTTGGGCCGCATCCGCATGGGGCAGCGGGAGATAGAGTACGTCCAGAGTCCTGGCCAGACTCTCCGCACTGGCGTGCGGCCGCGGCGAGGTATCTACCAGCATGCCGCGAACGCCCTCCTGCCGGAACAGCAGCGCCGCCGCTTGCAAATCCTCTGCGGCGGCGGCCCGGCCCCGACTGCCGTCCCGGGCTATATTGGCCCGGCCATCGGTCAGCAATACTACCGAGGGCGTGCCCCCGCGGCGCTGCAATTGCACTGCCAGCAGCGCTGCCGCTTCCAGCGCCGACGCCAACGGCGTGCCACCGCCGCCAGGCAGGGCCGCCAGGTTGCGTTTTGCCCGCACCAGTGACCGGGTGGGGGGCAGCAATAATTCCGCCTCCTCACCCCGAAAAGCTATCAGGGCAACCTGATCGCGGCGCACATAACAATCCGCCAGCATCAATTCCACAGCACCCTTGGCCTCGGCCAACCGGTTTAGCGCCGATGAACCAGAGGCATCCACCAGAAAGATCGTGGTGCTCTGGGAATGGTCCCGGTAGCGCACCACCCTGAAGTCGTCTCGCTCTACGATCATTCTTGGACTGTCCGGTCCAGTCTCATCAGCGATGGCCGCAGACTGCCGGGAGCGCCGCACCCCCTGCCAGGGCGCGGCAGCACGCAGGGTGGCCACCAGGCTGAGCCGGGCACCGCTGCGTGGGTCCCCCGGCATGGTGCCCATGGGTCGACCCCGGGTGAGTGAGCGCAGCGTGGCGCCCGATTTGCCCGAGCTGCGCTGCCCGCGTCCGGCGCCCCCGTTATGCTTGAGCAAATTGAGCAAATGCGGCGGCAGCGCGGCCGCCGCCACTTCTATCAGGCGGTCCTCGAGGCCCTGGGGGTCAAGCTGCTCGTCCTCAGTCTGATCGGCCTCGTCTTCCTGGCCGAGATCCGGCACAACGGGAGGCGGTTCTTCGGGTGCCGATTCCGGCGGGGGGTCACTTGCAGGTTCGGCGTCCTGCTCCTGATCCTGTGCCTCTGCCTCCTCATCCATGGGGGCAGGGAACCGGGTCGCCCGGGGGGCCAGCACCAGACCGACCGCCAACTCCAGATCTGCATCTTCGATCACGGCGCTGTCCCGCAGCGCCGCCGCCGCCCGGGCAGCGCTCACCGCGTGCAACGCCGCGCGCGGTGATTCGATACCCAGGGCCATGGCGGCGGCGCAAAGCGCCGAGATGGCGGTCTCGTCACAAGCGAGCAAGGCGAACCGCTCTCGGGCAGCGCTGATTTGCCGAGCGTCATAGGGGCAATCCTCGACATCACGAATACCGTAGGGGCGCAGATCAAGCAGAAACCCCAGGCGCTCCTGCAGTGCATCCGAAACATGTTCATCCTCGTCGACGCCCTCGTCCAGAGCGATAACGCCAATCGCACTGGGAATACGCGCGCTCAAGCCCTCTCTTGCGACCGTAATCTGCCCACAATCAAGCACTGCGCCCAGGTGCGCATCGGTCACCCGGCGACTGCGTTCGGCCATGGCCAGCAGCGCAATACCGCCATGACACTCGGCAAGGAGACCACTCTGCGCCACAGGAAACCCGGCCTGAAGGGTCGCGGTCAGGTCCAGCCCGCCCAACAGACGGGCTTCACTGATATGGACCGGTATTTTCCGCCAGGGAGTGTCCGCTGGTAGCAAACCCCGCAGCTGTTCGAGCCAACTGTCCCGCACTGGGCCCGGGCCAGCTTTGAGCACCACACCACCCAGGGCGGTGGGGGCCACGGCTACCAGCGCCGCTATCTGGCCCGCCCGCTCCCAATCCGGCTCGGCCGTCAGACCCTCAGTCATCGCCCATCCAGTATCTCTGCCAGCGCCCGGTCGATCCGCACGCCCGAGCCCGATTCATCCAGCGGATCACGGCGCAGACGGTGACGCAGCACCGATGGCGCCACAACGCGCAGTTCCTTGGCAGTCACCGTATCGCGGCCCTCCAGACTCGCCAGCGCCCGTGCAGCCCGTATCAGGGTCAACTCCCCGCGCAGGCCATCAGTGCCCAGGGCCATGCAGAGCTCGGCGGCCAGTTCCAGCACCTCGGGACCCAGCTCCATCTCTGGCAGTCGCTCCCGGGCCTTACCGACCTTGCGCCTGATCGCGCCATCCTTGCGCCGCCATCGGGCAATGAATGCATCCCGGTCGCGCTCGAATTCATCCCGCAGCTGAACTATTTTTATTCGGGTCGGCAGATCGCCGGGGGTCTTCACGTCTACCGACATCCCAAACCGGTCCAGCAATTGCGGCCGCAGTTCGCCCTCCTCAGGGTTGCCGCTGCCCACCAGCACGAATCTCGCAGGGTGCCGAATACTCAAGCCCTCGCGCTCTACCACATTCTCTCCAGACGCGGCCACGTCCAGCAGGGCATCGACTATGTGATCTTCCAGTAGATTCACCTCGTCTATATACAGAAAACCGCGATGTGCCCTGGCAAGCAAACCGGGCTCGAAGGCCTTTTCACCCTGTCGCAGGGCCTTCTCGAGATCCAGACTGCCGATTACCCGGTCCTCGGTAGCCCCTAGCGGCAGGTCAACTACCGGCATCGGTTCTGAACGCGATGGCACGGTACCCGACCCGCTGCATTGCTTGCACAAACCGGGGAGTCGCTCCTCTGGATCGCAGTTATAGGGGCAGCCGGTCACGACTTTCATCTTTGGCATCAGCGAGGCCAGCGCTCGGATGGCAGTAGACTTTCCCGTACCCCTGTCGCCAAAGACCAGGACCCCGCCTATTGTCTGATCTACCGCTGCAATCAGCAGCGCGGTTTTCATTTCATCCTGTCCTACAAGCGCAGAAAACGGATAGGCGAGTGCCATCGTGGTGTAGCCTCTTGTCACATTGAATAGGTGGTCTGTGCGGCCCGGAAATGCTGCAGACTCAAGTTTGAGCTCATCCCGCCGGTGTCATATTGAAACACAAGCTTGGCCGGGAGGCACCACCACTTGCATCAGCATTGCCGCAACTGGAGTCCGCTCTGTTATCCTATCGGGTTTATAAGGAAGGCCGCTGCGATGCCCACCGCTCCAATAACACTAGCACCCGCTCTGGCCGCCCCGGTTCACCGACTCGATACGCGCGCGGCTGGCCGGATGAACTACTACATCGCCGAGGCCGGGTCTGCCGCTGCATCCTCCCGTCCACTGCTACTGTTGCACAGTATCAACGCCGCCCCCAGCGCGATGGAAATCAAGCCGCTGTTTGAGCACTATGGTGCAACTCGCCATGTCATTGCGCCGGACTTGCCCGGCTTTGGTCTGTCAGCCCGGGAGGATCTCGAATACTCCCCGGCGCTTTACGCGGCCGCCCTGATCGAGCTTATCGAGAGCCTTTCGGAAGAACCTGTCGATGCAGTGGCATTGTCCACCACCTCGGAGTTCGTCGCACTGGCAGCCATTATTGCTCCTGAAAAGTTCTCCAGCCTGACGCTGGTCTCCCCCACCGGGCTCGGCAAACGCCAGCAACCCTCCCCGGACACCAAAGAAAAGATACACCGGGTATTTCGGCGCCCACGCTTCGGCAGAGGTCTCTACCGGCTGCTGACCGTTCGGATCAGCATACGGTTTTTCCTCAACAAGGCCTTTTGTGGCAAAGCACCTGAGGCGATGATCGATTACGCCTGCGCCACGACCAACCAACCAGGTGCCCAATACGCGCCCTTTTGCTTCCTCTCGGGAAAGCTTTTTACCGCTAGAGCCTGGGAAGAGCTGTACGCCAAGCTGAAAGTCCGGACCCTGGTTCTCTACGACCAGGACCCAAATGTGGGGTTCGATAATCTGCCCGCGCTGCTCTCGCGTAACCCACTGGTGTGCTCAGAAAGGATAGCGCCGAGCCGGGGCCTGCCACACTGGGAAAAACCCGCCGAGACCCACGCGGCTCTCGATAAGTTCTGGAACGAGACCCAGCTGCAGCAGACGTAATGTGACCGAAGCCCCCCCGCAAGGCTGCCGAGTTTCATAATCAGGGTGCGACCCTGTGCCATCAACGTCATCACTTAATTGGAGAGCCCAGCCCATGGCTAATTCAGAACACGTCGACCTGGAAACTTTTATCAATGGGGTGAAAAAACGCAACCCTGGACAAGCAGAGTTCGTGCAGGCGGTACAGGAGGTCGCCGAAGACATTTTTGAGTTCATCCAGGACAAATCGACCTACCATGAGAACCAGATACTGCGCCGCATCGCCGAACCCGATCGGGTGGTCAGCTTCAGAGTGTGTTGGGAGGACGATCAGGGGAACATCCGGGTCCAGCGCGGCTGGCGGGTGCAGAACAACAATTCCATCGGCCCCTACAAGGGCGGCCTGAGGTTCCATCCCAGCGTCAACGAGAGTGTGCTGAAGTTCCTCGCTTTCGAACAGACCTTCAAGAACAGTCTGACCGGGCTGCCGATGGGGGGCGCCAAGGGCGGCGCCAATTTTAACCCCAAGGGCAAGTCAGACAATGAAGTGATGCGGTTCTGCCAATCATTCATGACCGAACTTTATCGGTACGTCGGCGCGGATACCGATGTTCCCGCCGGGGATATCGGCGTCGGAGCGAGGGAAATCGGCTACATGTTCGGGCAGTACAAACGCATCACCAACCAGTTCACAGGCGTACTCACCGGCAAGGGACTCGAGTATGGGGGCAGCCTGATCCGCACCGAAGCGACCGGCTATGGCGTCGTGTATTTCCTGCAGAATATGCTGGAACACACCGATAATGCCATCGACGGCAAAACCGCAGTGATATCCGGCTCCGGGAATGTCGCCATCTACGCCGCCGAAAAAGTTCTCCAGCTGGGCGGCAAGGTGTTGACGCTGTCTGACTCCGACGGCTACATCCATGACCCGGAGGGTATAGACATGGAGCGACTGCAATGGGTCAAGGCACTCAAGAACCAACGTCGCGGAAGGATCAAGGAGTACACTGCGGAATTTAAGCAAGCCAGCTTTCATGAAGGCGACACGCCCTGGCGGGTCGACTGCGATATCGCATTACCCTGCGCCACCCAAAACGAGCTCAACGGCGACGATGCGAGAGCCCTCGTTGCCAATGGCTGCATTGCCGTGGTCGAAGGTGCAAACATGCCCACGGATCTGGAGGGCAAGCACGTTCTGGAATCCGCCAATATACTTTACGGCCCTGGCAAAGCGGCCAATGCCGGTGGCGTGGCCGTGTCCGGCCTGGAGATGAGTCAGAATTCGGCGCGCACATCCTGGGACGAAATAAATTTGCAGTCCTTACTGGTGGATATCATGAAAGGCGTCCATGATCGCTGCGTCGAGTATGGTGAAATGCCTGGCAAGCAACCCGTGGATTATGTGCGGGGCGCTAACATCGCAGGCTTTAAGAAAGTCGCAGACGCCATGCTGGCTTTTGGCGTTGTCTGAACACGAATAAGCCCGACGTGCAAACCTTGACTACTTTGACAAAAACTTGACAAAACAGCCCCAAACTACAGACTGTTGCGTAGACTACGCAAACCACAAAGGAGTTCAGCCCCATGAAAGACCATCAGACACTGTCGCGCCGCAACCTGTTGAAAGCGGGTACGGCTACTCTTGCAACCCTGGTTATCGCTCGTTCAGCCAGTGCCGAGGAAGAACTTTCAGCTACTGACCCCACGGCGATCGCCCTCGGCTACGTGCCCGATGCGAGCACGGTCGACGCTGCCAAATGGCCAAACAAAGCCGATGACCAAATGTGCAGCAACTGTCTGCTGTTCGCAGCGGGGGATGGCGAACTCGGTAAGTGCAATATCTTCCCGGGCAAACTGGTAAATTCTGCAGGCTGGTGCAGCGCCTGGGCAGGCAAGTAGTCAGTCAGAAAAAGCTTCCCGGTCATCTTTTAGCAAGATACGCCAGCAACCCGCTCCTGTGGCATCACTGCGTTGGTGCCAACAGGCGCGGGGCGGTGATAGACATAGCCATCTCATGATCAACCGTCGTGATCAACCGTCGTGATCAACCGTCGTGATCAACCGTCATGGTCGACCTTTCCGGTCGACCATGCAGGCATGTGCACTGACAGCGGCACCGGTGGACGGAAAGCTGATACCGTGACAGCAGTATCGTGGTAGAAGTCAATACCGAGAGGCCACCCTCGCCAGAGAGCACCGTCGAGCCGGCAGAGCTCGATAGGTACAATGCCCTCGCCGATACCTGGTGGGACCCGGAAGGGCCCATGTGGCCCTTGCATCGCCTCAACCAGGTGCGGGTGCCTTTCATCGAAGCGTGTCTGCGCGCTTTTCCCCCGGGACCATCGCCCACTGAACTGGTCGGGGGCGGGCATCCCGCAGCAGTATCGGCCAAAGCTTCAACTTCCCCCCCGGTGCGTGCACAGCTGAGCAACCTGCCGCACCCCCTGCCGCACGCGTGTTGACCGGACTGACCGTACTCGACATCGGGTGCGGCGCCGGATTGTTGTCCGAGGCGATGGCAACCCGCGGAGCAGCAGTGACCGGGATCGATCCGGCTAACCGCAATATCAGCATTGCCAGGCAACATGCCGGCAAACAACAACTGGACATCAACTACCAGTTGGGGACAGTCGATGCCCTGCCGCCTGGGCAGTTCGATGTGGTGCTCAACATGGAAGTTGTCGAACACGTTGCCCAGTTGGAGCTGTTCATGCAGCAATGCAACGATCGGGTCGCGCCGGGAGGGGTTCATTTCGTTGCTACTATCAACCGCAACCTGATTTCGTACGTATCGGCTATTATCGGCGCAGAGTACATTTTGCGCTGGCTGCCAAAGGGCACGCACCAGTGGCGGAAATTCGTAAAGCCGGCCGAAACCGAGGCGCTGTTAGCAACAGCCGGACTCGATGTCCTCGCGCGTGGGGGTGTTGCGGTCAACCCACTGACCCGCAGTTACCACCTTACCGATTCTGAAACCATCAATTACATGCTGATGGCCAAGCGGTCCTGAGTCGGGCGGCTTCAAGACTCGGCTGCCACAGGCACGTCCGGGATCAGTCCGGGCACCAGTTACCGTGAAAACCAAAGGGCACCCGCCGCGGCAGGTGCACGGTAGCCACCGCTGGGCCGCCGAAGTCTGCAGTATCTAAAATAATCACATCACTCGAGTCGGTCGATTGATCATAGACATAGGACATAATCCAGCCATCATCCTCGCCTGCTTGAGCTGAGCGCGGCACGAACACAGGCTCCATAAAACTGCGGTGTGCGCCCTCATTGTAAGACCGGGTTGTCTGGCGCAGCAGATCGTGCTTCTTCAGGCCACCCAGCCCGGTATCCAGCCCCTCTCCGACGGTGTAGCCATAGCGGTAGGGTTTTCCTGTGAGGCGCTCATCGAACCGCGGAAACTCCTGCGGCCGGTCGTCGAGACAGTGTTCACTGACCCGGCTCTTGCGTGGATCAATGACCCAACGCGTCAGGCTGGACTCCCCCTCACTGGGCCCAAGTCGATCGTTGGCAAACATTTTACTGTGCCGCACCACATCCAGAATCACCCGGCCCTGCTCATCCTCATAGGCGTTCATCGGATGGAATACATAACAGGGTTCAACCTCATGCCAGCTGATCTGCTCCGCCGCGCCGTCACGCGGCAGCAGTCCTACCCGCGCTCCATACTCTGGCGTCCACCTGTAGGGGAGTGAAAAGCCTGCCCCGGCAAGCGCCGTATCGAATACCACAGGCAGATCAAGGACAATGAAATAGCTACGACTGATCATGCAATCGTGCACCATGGGCTGTCCAGGGACCGGCACGTCTACAGTCTTGCGCACCCTGCCATCGGAACCGATGACAATGTACTGAATAAAATTCCAGAATGGCGAGTAGGCAGCCGCGTGCAGTTCTTTGGTATCCGGGTCGAGATGGGCATGGGCGGAGAGCGCGCCGGGCAGCGTGCCATCCAGATCAGAACGACCGACGGTCTCCAGCTCGTAGCTCAACTCTACGGGCAGGCTGCCTGCCTCCACCAATGCGAGCGTCTTTGCGCCGCACATCATGACATTGGTATTGGCCACGCCTTCCCCGAGCTGCAGGACGCCGGTCGGCCCGGCTACAGGTGGCCAGCCCCGGGCGGCAACCACCTTGTCATCTCGTACATAGCGACTGCGAAACCACTCAGCCTTGCCGTCACCCAGACGTAAACCGTGAACCATCCCACTACCCAGAAACCAGTGGTGGCGGGCCGGATCGGGGTCGATAGGATTGGGACCTATACGCAGCAGACGGCCCGCGAGTTGCGGGGGGATCTCACCGCTGACCTTCAGATCGAAAGCGCTGACCTCGTCCTCCACGGGGGCAAAATTTCCCATGAGATAGGCATTCTCGGTCATGATCAGACTCCATCAGTGGCCGCCGCAGGGGGCCGATTCAAGCTCGTCATGATAGCATGGCAACCTCAGACTACCGGATAAGTGCAACGCTGATGGAGCCATCTTCACTACGGATGATTGACGACCGCAGCTCGGGCACTTTAACGGCGCTTGACGGCAACCGTTGG
Organism: uncultured Gammaproteobacteria bacterium; assembly: GCA_963840725.1. Taxonomy (GTDB): domain Bacteria; phylum Pseudomonadota; class Gammaproteobacteria; order Pseudomonadales; family Halieaceae; genus CAVWDU01. Next base: position 746,060 of record CAWIZY010000016.1, read on the forward strand.
CAACTGATCACAGATACGGTGATGGGCGGCGTATCCACCGGTACGCTCACGCCGGACAGCGTCGACGGCAGGGCCTGCCTGCGAATGGAGGGCAGGGTCGCGCTGGAAAACAACGGAGGCTTTGTGCAGGCGGCCCTTGATCTGGGTGACCGCTGCGCCGCCGTTGCGCCCGGCTACCTGGGGATCCAAATCGATCTCTATGGCAACAACGAAATCTACAACCTGCACCTGCGCAGCGACGCTACGCGCCGACCCTGGCAGTCCTACCGCGCCAGCTTCAAGAGCCTGCCGAGCTGGCATACGGTACAACTGCCGTTTACCGACTTCCAGCCCCACCGCATCGACACCCCGCTGAAGCTGGAAACACTGCGACGTCTGGGCGTGGTTGCTATCGGCCGACCGTTTACCGCCAATCTCTGTATTGGCCGTCTGGCGCTTTATCGCTAAACTGCGTCGGACTCTTGCACCTGAGCAGTGATCGTTAACGGCGGCGGCCGCGTATGCACACGGTGTAAGAGCCCGATCAGGCTCACCATTCACACCGCCCGGAGAGGTCTCCGTGCGATGTCCGATACCTGGAATAGAGGAAACGCTCATGTTATTGCGCTGTATCACCGGCTTTGCAGCCGCTGTTGTATCCACTGCCAGCCTGGCATCTTGCCCGGACTTCCTTGACCATTCCATGCGCAAACTGCATTCCAAGGAAGAGATCAACTTTTGCAAGGACTTTGCCGACAAGCCCCTGCTGATCGTCAATACCGCCAGCCACTGCGGCTATACACCGCAGTTCAAAGGCCTGGAGGCGGTCTACCAGAAATACCGTGAACAGGGGCTTGCGGTCGTTGGCTTCGCCAGCAACGACTTTCGTCAAGAGGCCGCAGATGAGTCCAGCGCTGCAGAGGTTTGCCGGGTTAACTACGGCGTGACGTTCACCATGGTGGCCCCGAGTCACGTCAAGGGATCGGACGCCAACCCGGTATTTCAGGCCCTGAACAGCCAGAGTGAGGCCCCTGCCTGGAACTTCAACAAGTACCTGGTCGACCGCAATGGCAAGGTGGTGCAGCATTTCGACAGCCAGACCCGCCCTGACAGCAAGGTTCTGGAGCAGGCGATCGAGAGTATTCTCTAGTAGTCAGCCCGTTAATGCCCTTGAGATCCAGCCACCCGGACACGTCTGCGCTGCCCAGCGCAGTACCCCGGCCCCGCCCGTCAGAACACATTGCCCCCCTTAACCGGGGGCAACTCAGCCAGGAATCCCGGTTGATAGAGCGCTCGGGGCGGTGCCGATGAACCCGGCCAAAGACCGCCAGGATGCAGGCACTCGTTGCTCGCGCTATCTGGTATTCGGCGCCTCCGGCTACATCGGCACTAATCTGGTGCCCTTTCTCTGCAGCCGTGGCCTGACCGTCAGGGCAGCAGCCCGCAACCTCGACGTACTGCTCTCCCGCGGCTGGCAAAGCGTTGCCCGGCAGAGCGCTGCCCGGCAGAGCGCTGCCCGGCAGAGCGCTGCCCGGCAAGACCTTACCTGGCAAGCCCCTGAATTGGTGCAATCAGACGCACTGGCGACGGACACTCTGCCCGCGGCACTGAACGATGTCGATACCGCTTTCTATCTGGTCCATTCGATGGCCGCTGGCCGCGAGTTCGGCAAACTCGATTTGGTCGCGGCGGAAAATTTCGCAGCGGCGGCGGCCGCTGCCGGCGTCAGGCGTATCGTTTACCTGGGCGGCTTGGTGCCCGACAATGCCGCCGGGGAACATATACGCTCCCGGGAAGAAACGGGCGAGATTTTGCGGCTGGGCTCTGTGCCGGTCACAGAAATCCGTGCCGGCATCATTGTCGGAGCCGGCTCAGCGGCCTTTGAGGTCATGCGTGATCTGGCGCTGCATCTGCCCGCAATGGTAACACCGCGCTGGGTACGTGCCGTTTCTCCACCTATCGCCTTGTCAAACCTGCTGACCTACCTGCTGGAGGTATCCCGAATACCTGCTGCTGCAGGGCAAATCTACGACGCCGGCGGCCCGGAATTGGTCAGCTATGAGGACATGATGAAACTGGTCGCTGAGATTGCCGGGAAGCGGCAGCCGGTGATCATTCCGGTACCCGTGCTCAGCCCGGGGCTGTCTTCCTACTGGCTCGGGCTGATAACTGCTGTACCCCCGGATATTGCCAAAGCGCTGATCGGTGGGCTCAAACACGATTTCACCGCTGATGACGCTGCACTGCGTGCTCAGGTGCCCCAGCAACTGCTCACAGTGCGCGAGGCAATCGCGGCTGCGTTTGAGAGTGAAAGGTCGCACCGCACCGAGGCGCGTTGGACCGAAGGCGCTTTTGAGCTGAGGGGGTTTCGCCACGATGTCGCCTACTATGCCAAGCGGGCCAGTGGCACAGCCGAGACATCTGCGACCCCCGCGGCGATCTGGGAGCAGATCATTCGTATCGGCGGCAGTAACCGCTACTACTACATGAACTGGCTCTGGACACTGCGGGAGATTATGGACTGGTGCGTGGGTGGGGCCGGCCTGTCCCACGGGCGCCGCGACCCTGATTCTTTGCGCCTGGGCGACGTTGTGGACTACTGGACCGTAGTCAGCCTTGAACCGCAGCGGCATCTGACCCTCCATTTCGGCATGAAGGCCCCCGGTTCGGGCATTCTTGAGTTCGATCTGCGACCACTGGATAAGGCGCGCACCGAGATCACCATCACTGCCTACTGGCATCCACGCGGCGTCCTGGGCCTGCTCTACTGGTATTCTCTGGTGCCCGCCCATCTGTTCATTTTTCGTGGCTGGACTCGCGCCATTGCGCGCCGGGCAGAGCTCGGCATTTTGCCCGCTCCCAGCACTTACTCTCTGCCGGGCGGTGAAGACCACTGAGCATTAAGCACTCACGACCGACGCCCTCTGGAGGACAACAATGGCCGGCAAAATTCCAGGCTTCATACCCGATGAACTACGGCAACTCGCCCGCTTTGTCCCATTGCATGGCTGGGACGTCATTGACTGGAAACCACTGCTGGGCTCACTGCGCGAGGTCTCCTGGCGCTATGTGAGCAGTAGAGGGGTCAAGCGGTTGAGCAAACAGGTCGGCGGATACTGTGATTCGCCCCGGCTGGTGCAGTCCCTCGACGACGCAACCCCGCTGGCAGCGGTCACTGCCCAGGCCAAGCGGCGCCGCTATGGCGACGATATTCTGCGCCTCTACTTCAGCCAGTGGCTGGTCGACGAGGGGCTGTTTATCGATCTGCGCTCTGCACGTTTCGGTATCGTCGACACTGAACTGGCCTATGCACCCAATGGCCTGTGGGTCCGACTCCGCCCCGATTTCCGTCAGGGCATGCTGGCGCTCTATCGGTCATTCTACAGTGAAGACGAAATGGCCTTTGATGCCGCGCTCAGGCAAATGGGCATGATCCAGGACGGGCTTGCGCCAGCTGCCGAGGCCGAGTTGAAGGATCTGTTGTACCAGCATTTTGGCATCGAGCAACGCGCCCAACGCTTTTCTATTGATGCTTTCAAAGCCTCCTTCGATGAACTGTTCAGTTTTTTTACCGCCCATGACTACAAGCTGCACAGTGATTTCGTATGGGTCGGCTTCTATCTGATCACCCTGTACCTCACCCTGGAGCAGGGCGGAGCGGCCCACGATACACGCAAGATCTGCGCAGATATCTTGCTGAAAGACAGGCCCGAATAAATACAAGTGACCGGTGGCTGATCAACCGGCAGTCCGCTTCAGGCCCCAAAAATCGACTTCACATACCCATTGGCCATCTTGCCACCAGGATCCAGGCTGTGTCGCACCTCCTGAAAATCCTGCCAGTGACGCGGGTACAACCGGGCCAGCCGCTCGGCGTCCAGTGAATGCAATTTTCCCCAGTGCGGCCTGCCCTCATACTTCCAGAATATTTTTTCCAGCGCTGCAAAGGGTGCCTCATAGTCCCTGTCTCCGTACTGGTGAATGGAAATGGAACAACCATCGCGCCCTTCAAACATCGACAGCCAAATATCATCGGCCTGGGTATACCGGTACTCAATTGGAAAGGTCAGCGGAATGCCGCGGGCTGCAATGGTATCCATGATTTCCCGCAGGCAGGCAGGCCCGGCTTCAGCCGGGACGGTGTATTCCATCTCGCGGAAGCGCACCACCCTCACATGAGGAAATATGCGGTAGGACGGCCCGGTCCGCACTGTATCGACTTCTCCCGCCAGCTCCCGGCTCAGTAGTTTGTCGTAAAGGCCCTCGCCCACTATCGGGACCCAGGACACCTTGTCAAAGACTTCTCGCAGGGTGTATACCGCCTGCGGATCCTCCTCCCCCTGATTGCGATCTCCGGGCTTGGCCTGGTCAGTCGTCACCGTAATACAGGCAGAGGCGTAGGGGATTGCAAACAACTCAAAGTGGCGGTGCTGGTCACGGCGACGCTCAACATCGTCGAGCACATCCTCCAGCATTTCAATGCGGTTAACTTCGGTGAGTTCAAAGGGTGCCTGGTTTTGCAGCGTAAACTCGGACACGATACCCAGCGAGCCAACGCTGGCAAGCGTTGCCTTGAAGATGTCTGCATTGACCTCGGCATTGCACTCGAGCAATTCGCCCGCCGGGGTCACCAGTCTCAAACCGGTGACATAGGCGCCCATGGCCTTGAACCGGACCCCGGTTGCATGCACCGAGTTAACCAGCGCACCACCCAGGGCTGGATAGTCCATATCCGGCATGTTCGGCAGCGCTTGTCCGACAGCATCCAGCATCGGACCGATGGCATTCAGGCGGGTACCCGCTCGCACTGTGGCGCGCAAGCTCTGGGGGTCATGTGCCACCATGCCCTGCAGCAACTCAGTGGCGATCAGCGTGTCATCAGTGGGTACTGCGGCGCTGAAAGAGTGGCCCGAGCCCACCGCTCTGACGATCCCGCGCGCGTGTTTAAGTGCATCGATCAGTTCTTCTTCCGTCGTGGGCGCCGATCTCCACTGAGGCAGGCAGGACTGGTTACCGGCCCAGTTTATCCAGGGCATCGGTTGCCCGGGATGGTAGTCAACAGCTGACTCCTGCTCACCGTCCCTGCCAGTGCAGCCGGAGAGCCCGCCCACGGCCGCCGTGACACCGGCGGCCATGGCATTGCGCAAAAAAACCCGTCGTTTCATTGCGCCATCACCGCAGTGCCAGGTTCGCCCGCAAGCAGACGGATCAAGACCCGAAAGTCGTTTTCGTCGCAGGCACTGCAATAACCCAGAGGCGGCATGCCACCCACACCTTTGACCACGTTGACCAGCATCGCATCCTCGCCCTGTGATCTGGCCTCTCGCCAATCCGCCAGGAAACCCATCCGTGGCGCGCCTGTTTCAGGGTGGGCGTGACATTGCACGCAATTACTGGCGAGCAATTGCAGCTGGCGTTCGCTGGGAGGCGAGCTGGCTATCGTGATCGTTGACAGCGCAATCAGTCCGGTCAGGACCAGAAAAATTGAAAACTTCACCATAGAGTTCGTACCGAAAATGGGGCCCCGCCACCTGGACACCGCGCAGCTGAGTCAACAACCCACCGCCCCTGCGCGCACCGGACATTCAGGCTCCGTCAGTGCATCCAGCCGTGCCGGGAGGCATGATGAGCGAGCCAGGTCAGTAACAGCGCGATCAGGAACACGGCTCCGGGCAGCGCCAGGCCCTCCGGGCCGAATATCTCAATACCGTCGGCTAAAACGATAGAATGGAATATCTGTATCACAATTCCCACCAGACATAACAGCAGCATCGGCAAGGCCCAGCTCCTGCGCAACAACAGCGCCAGGCAACCCACGCAACCGCTAAACACGGCAACACCATAGGCGACTGTTGCCCACAGGGGCATGTCTTCGTAATAGGCGCGTTCAGCCTCACCGAGCTGGCTGAGATCCATACCCATCTGCGCTAGAAAAGCGGCCACCCCCACCAGATTCCAGACCAGACCCAAACCGCTCGCTATCCAGAACCAGCGGGGCGGTGCGGAGGTAAGCGGATTACTCTGTATACTCCCGGCAGTCATCACACACTCCCAACCATGACCAGTCACCCCTAATCATAGCAGAAGCACCAGGGCCCGATGGATTTGCAGGATCAGGCCTCATCCACCCGGGTTCACCTCCCGTATAGACAGCATGGAATATTCAGACGACGCTCAAAACAGAAACCCCAACCCACAGGGCAAGGGTTGCGTGCCCGTGCTTCAGGACTGGGGGAGCGTGCAACCGGCACTTGTAAAACCGAAGAAACCCGCAGAGATTCTCCGAGATTACTGCCTCTCCGCCCTGGTGCTGGCAGCCGAATTCCGTTTCAAGCCCGTTCCGGGGCAACGCTACTACCTGTATAGCGCAGACCCATCATGGCGGCTGTCTCTTGTCGGCCCGGGCGAGTGGGGCGCGTCTGCACCCGGGGACTTCGTCGCCGGCTGCCAGTTGCGTTCGGATATGACCTGGCAGCTGGATTTTCATCACTTCGATGATGACAGCCCGGTGCTGAAGCGCCTGCAGCAATTCGTCGACGGCTTTAGTCAAAACCTCTCCACCCAGACATCTCTGGTGGCCGAACTGCCCTTCTACGTTGCCGAGATGCCCTACTTTCAGCGCATGCTGGCCACTGGTCTCTCGGTATCACTGCGACAATCCATATTGCAGACCGGGCACGCGCGGCTGACCGACGCGCTGCCTGAACTGGCACTGTCGCCACCCTGAGCAAACAGATTCCGCTACCCACCTCTGCCGACGCCTAAAGAGGGCTGACTCCGGCCAGTTAAAGGACCGGGTAACGACTCAGCTTTGCGTCACCAACCTCAGTCGGAGCGCACCTTGACCTCGCTGTGGAGAGTTCGGTGCACAGGACAGCGGTCGGCAATTTCAAGCAGTCGCTGGCGCTGCTCATCGCTGAGCGGCCCTTCGAGCTCGATGCGGCGCTGAAACTCATCCACTTTCCCCGACTGGCTTTCACAGTCCACACAGTCTTGCGCATGGAGCTTGCTGTGCCGCACCCGCACGGTGGCCGAGGTCAGTGGAATTTCCTTGCGCGCCGCATACATATGCAGGGTCATACTGGTGCAGCTGGCCAGTGCCGCAGACAGCAGGTCGTAGGGAGACGGACCCATGTTGGCGCCACCCACAGCCGTCGGCTCATCGACAATCAAGGCGTGACCACCGGTGTTGATGCGGGTGGTATAGCTTCCGGCGACAGTGGTGGCCACGGCGCCGCCGGCGCTGTCCGGGGCCGGATATGCCTGCGTCGATTCAGGCAGAAACCGTGAGGCCCATGCCGCCAGCACCTCACCAGCGTAACGCGAATCCGCTGCTTTACTGAGCAAATGGTCGGCATTATCGAGGCTCAGGAAGCTCTTGGGATGCTTCGCTGCTGCGAACAGCGCCGAGGCATTGTCGATCTCAACGACTGCGTCCAGCGGTGCATGCATTACCAACAGGGCCTTGCGCAGCCCCCCCACCTCCGACCGCAGATCATGCACCATCAGGTCGTCCAGCATCTGCCGCTTCACCCGGAACAACCGTCCCCCCAGATCAACCTCCGCACTGCCGCTGGACTCCAGCTCCGGTAATGAGTCGTTGAACAGATGTCGAACATGAGCGGGATCCGCCGGGGAACCTATCGTCGCCACTGCAACCGCCGAGGGTACCTGCCCGGCCGCCGCCAGCACCGCCGTTCCGCCCAGGGAGTGCCCCACCAACAATGCCGGCGCCTGATGGTGCTCCTCGAGATAGGTAACGGCCGCCAGCAGATCCTGGATGTTGGATGAAAAACTGGTGTCGGCGAAATCACCCCCACTCTGGCCAAGGCCTGTAAAATCAAAGCGCAGCACCCCGATTCCCCGCGCATTCAGCGCACTGCTCAAATGGGCCGCTGCCTTGAGATTCTTGGAACAGGTGAAGCAGTGGGCAAAGAGCGCCCAGGCGCGCACCTCGATATCAGGTGTGTCGAGGAGACCGGCGAGAAGATGGCCGTCGGGACTACTGAACTGGATGCGTTGACTGGGCATGGCGTTCTCACACAATAGCTGGGTCTCTGCATACTGGCGGTTTTCGAAGCGGCCCGCAATTCGCAGTGGCAGCTGCGCTGCTACAGAAGCACCCTGCCCCGAACAGAAACAGAAACAGAAACAGAAACAGAAACAGAAACAGAAACAGACCTGATCATCGGCAATTGCACCTGCCCGGTGAATGGCAAAAGCAGATTAGGGATTACTGAAACTTTCCACCCCCGGTCACTGTCTTAAACCCGGGTCTGGCGCAGGGACCATAAAGATCGCTCACTGCCCCTGGCCACGACCCCCTGCCATCCAAGGGTGCCGGGGCAGAGAAAACCACTGTACTGACTCACAGCTTCACGCCCGACGAGGAGACTACCGGTGAAGACCCCCTTGAATGGCTTATTTCTGGTGCTGACTTTGCTGCTGACTTTGCTGCTGACGGCCGCCAACCCCGCTGCGGTTCAAGCCAATCAGGCAGCCCACTACCGGCTCGCATTAGAGTCATGGGCTGCGCTGCTCGAGTCCCACGTGGACGAGGCCGGACGTATTGATTTTAACGCCGTTGCGGCCGCTCCCCAGCAGCTCAGCAACTATATTGATGCTATCGAGTCCTACGGGCCCGCATCACACCCTGAGGACTTCACCGATCGCAATACGGTCTTGGCTTTCCACGCCAACACCTATAACGCACTGGCCATGTGGGGTGTCATAGAACGCGGCATTCCCGACGGGTTCACCAGCTTCTTTCAGCGCGCTGCTTTTTTCAAGTTTCGGACGGTGAAAATCGCAGGGCAAAAGACCAACCTTTACGACTATGAGAACAAGGTAATACGACCCTTGAACGAGCCGCGAATACACTTCGCGCTCAATTGCATGGTGCGCGATTGTCCGCGTCTCCCCAGACAAGCTTTTGTTGCAGAAACACTCGATCAACAACTGGAACAGGCCGCCATTGAGTTTTTTCAGCACCCGCGTAAATTGCAGGTAGACCACGATGCCAGGGAAATCCGAGTCTCCGCCATACTGGACTTCTACACCAGTGATTTCGTGTCATCCGGCCGCGCTGAAGATCTGCCGGAGTACATCAATCGCTATCTGCAACAACCACTGCCCCGCAATTACCGGGTCAAGTTTATCGACTACGACTGGCGTATCAACCGACAGCCGGAAACCGCGCCTTAGCGAGCAAGTAAGGTCAACTACTTCATTTCCGATGGATCAATGGCTGTCTCCGGATGCTATCGGCGCCCAGGACGAAAGCGCCAGCGATACCTCCAGGGCATTGCTTTCCTGCCTGACAGGCTGGCCGATCATTTCATCGTAGGCCGAGCTATGTCTCAGCGTAAGTTGACGCAGCGGCACATCTTGCAGGGCATCACGAGCGGCATTCAAGGAATGTCGCCTGAATATGCCGCCGTCCTCGTCGATCAGGAGCGCTTCTTCCCCATCGACTATTACCGTGACCTGGTAGAGGGCCTGCTCCAGAGAATGAATCACCATCACGAAGGGTTCGCTACTTTGCCGCAGATCATTGATACTGATTTTCACTAAAACGACTCCGTTACCGCTAAAGGCCAATGGCTGGCGGGGCTATCCTGCGCGGATGTTGCCGGGTCGCCGGACCGCCGGGTCGCCGGGTCGCCGGGCCGCCGGATCAACGCCCCATTCCGGGATAGACCGCCATATTCAGGGAGAGCAGTCCCTGACTGTAGCGTGTTTCAGCGCCGAGGTTAAGACCGCGAAGGGCCTGGCCAGCAGCAAAGGCAAACAACCGTCTCGCGATAAGGTGATCGCACTGCTCGGGCCTTGCGTATGCAATAGCTGAACAAACTGGATAGTGTATGCCTACTCAAACAGAAAAAGATAACGCAAGCCGCGCCACTGCGAGCCCGCACAACACGGCTGCCATGTGGCCGCGTCTGCCCTGTCGAGGTTGTACCACCGACTGCAAGGACTATGACCAATGCGACGGTAGACCCTGGCGCATGCGCTCGGCAGGACCCGATAGCCCCACTGCGAAGAGCGGCGGCTAGACTTGACCGATATCTATTGGTTTCAGAACGACCTGCGACTCGAGGATAACCCGGGGCTGCTTGAGCACCAGCACGCTGAACAGCTGTTACTGGTTTACTGCTGGCCGGTCTCGAGGCCCTGGTGCAATGTAACGGGCATAGGCCCTCAGCGCAGGCGCTTTGTGCTGGAAAGCCTGGCGGAACTGAGCAGTCAATTGGCTGAACTGGGTCAAAGTCTGTTGGTACTGCCGGGCTCGCCCCATACTCAGCTGCCCGCGTTGGCGCGACGGATAGGTGCGAGCCAGATCGGCACCTCGCTGTCCCCCGGCTACTACGAGAGGCAGACTCGAGAGCACCTGCATCAGGTGTTGGACATCCCGCTACACGTTCACCCTGGGAATACCTTGTTTACACAGGACCAACTCCCTTCTGCCGGAGGCAGACTGCCAAAACACTTCACGCCGTTTAAAAGGGCTGTATCTGAATGCAGTTTTTCGCCTCCAGGACCCTCACCCGAGACGCTTCCCGCCCCCCCCCGACCTCCGTTCCCGGCACTGGAATCACCCTCCTGCAGAGCCGCTATAGCGCTGCCTGTGCGCGGCGGCAGTGCCGCGGGTGAACAGCGCATGCAACGCTGGATTTTTGAGCAACAGGCCATCAGGAACTACGCCCAGACACGCAATACACTGGATGGCCTCGGCGGCAGCAGTACGCTCTCACCCTGGCTGGCGCTGGGGTGTCTGTCCGCGCGACAAGTTGCCTCGGCAATCCAGAGATTCGAACAAGCCGAAGTGTCGAACGAGTCTACCCGATGGCTCTACGACGAGTTGCTATGGCGAGAATTTTTTCACTGGCGGGCACTGGCCGACGACATCAGCCTGTTTCAAGCGGGAAGCAGCCCCGGCAAGCTGAAACACTGCACCTTCGAGCCCAGAAACTTCGCACGCTGGTGCCAGGGCGACACTAACTTCCCCCTGGTCAACGCACTCATGCATCAGCTGCTTGCGACGGGCTGGATGAGTAATCGCGGCCGGCAGATAGCGGCCAGTTGCCTGATCAATGAACTGGGCATCGACTGGCGCTATGGCGCTGCTTTTTTCGAGAAACACCTGCTGGACTATGACGTCGCCAGCAATTACGGCAACTGGCAGTACATAGCCGGAGCCGGGGCAGACCCTCGAGGGGGGCGGCACTTCAACCAGGAGAAGCAGGCCGCGGAACACGACCCCGAAGGGGTTTTCATCCGCAAGTGGGCCGGTGCCCGACCACAACAGCCCGATTTTGTCGTGGATGCCGCCGACTGGCCACTGGCCTGACACCCCGAAGATGGCTCACAGACTCTGCGTCACCCGCCGATTCTCATAGCGCTGAGCAGCGCGGCTGAAAGTATCAGCGCTAGAGTGGCAACCGCGGTGAGCTGTAAACGCATCCGCGCATAATAGGTGGGTTGTGCCTGAAACAGGCCATCCTGCGTTCAACGACGACAGTGAATGGAAACAACAGCGAACACAGAATAAAAAACATCGGCGGCGACAATAGCGCATGGCCGAAGAAAGCCACGATAACCACCCCGTTGCTTAACAACAGCGCCTGCGGGCTCCGCCGTATCAGCGCCAGGCCCCACCATACCCCTACCAGAAAACAGATGATTGCGAGGGCATAACTCGCCAGAACCGCTCCATAGACCGCTCCGCGGTCCGGATCCAGATAAATGAGCAGCGGTGCGGCGCAAAATGGCAGCAGACCGGCCCTGCCCAGTACGGTCGCTACGCGGGGACGGTCATGAAGTGTTGCGAAATGGTCATGCATGCTCCAGTTTACCCGGCCATGGGCCGCTGGCTGATAGTTTGCGCGCGATGGCCTTGAAAAGGCCTGCAGGCGCCGCCCGGTCTGGCCAAGCAGGCCGTATTTTGCCAAAAATACCAGATGCCAGCGAGTGCCAGTGGCGCGAGAATCGCCCTGCCCTTGCCGCAGGGCGGCCTCTACACCGCTGCGCAATACCGCTGGATGGAAGGCCGGGGGCACTCAGGAGCGGGGGTCGAATGGCGTTTGCCCGGGCCTGCCAGACGCCTGCCCGATCTTCAGGGTCAGCAGATAAAAAAGTCCGCCGGACACTACCACCCCGGCACACATCAGCGCCTCAACAGGCCGCTGAACCACGGTGTATACCAGTGTCCAGCCCGTGATTCCGAGAAACAGAATCGGCGGCAGGGGGTATAGCCAGAGCTCATAGGGCCGGGCCTCGGGCAACAACCTGCGGCGCAGTATGAAAACGCCTAGCACCGCAAAGAACGTGTTCAGGGCCATGGTGGCGCCTGAAAAAACCAGAATGCGTTCGAACGATGAAGTCCACAGGAAGGCCAGGGTGACCGATGACTGGACCAGTATCGCAGTGACCGGCACCCCATCTGTGTTGACCCTGGCCAGGCGGTGGAAGACAACGAAATCCTCGCCTATAGCCTGCAGCACCCGGGGTCCGGCCAAAACCATCGCACTGACCGTCGAGGTCAGGAGCAGCGCGAGAATAAGGCCCATGACAGCAGCGCCAGTTGGGCCAAAAACCGCGCCGGCGGCTATAAAACCGATTTCTACCTGACCGGCCATGGCATCTATGGGGGTGGTGAAAAGGAACGTGTAATTAAGCAATAGATAGCATGCACCGACCAGCACTGTGCTGGAAACCAGTATGACCGGCAGCTGTTTGCGCGGCTGCTCCAACTCGCCACTGATATAGGTCGCCGCGTTCCAGCCCGAGAACGCATAGTTCACAAATATTAACGAGATCGCAAAGCTACCACTGAGCAACAAGCCCGCATCGCCCGGCCGAGGTCCAAACTCAATGGGCTGCGGTTGGTCTATCCAGACCAGCGCCAGCAGCGAGAACCCCACAATCAACAGCAGCTTCAGTGCAGTCAAGCCACTTTGCAGGCCACCGCTGCCGGCGTGGTTACTGCAGTGCACCGCGGTCAAAATCAGCACCAGCCCGGTGGCCATCAGCTGCGGCGAAATCGCTGGGAACACGGCAGAGAAATAGTTACCGAAAGTGAGGGCAGCAAGCGCCGTCGGCGCCGCAAAACCAACCGTGGCCGATACCCAGCCGGAAACAAACCCTGCGGCAGGGTGATAGATCACCGTCAGGAAGTTGTACTCGCCGCCAGAGCGCGGCAAGGATGCCCCGAGTTCGGCATAGCATAAGGCGCCGCAAAGTGCCGACAGACCTCCGACCACCCATAGCATCAGCAAGACGAATCCCGAGCGAATCTCCAGCAACTGAAAACCCAGGCTGGTAAAGACGCCGGTGCCGATCATGTTGGCGATAATAATCGCGGCGGCAGCTGTTGGCCTGAATGTGCCGGTCTGGATAGCGATCGCGATACCCCTGAAGCGAACCTGAAAACCGACAGTAGCCTACCAAAGCGCCCTTGTTACACAAGTAAACAGCTGATTCATCTGCTGTCAGCCGCGGCTGACAGCCTCGCCCGGCCGCTGTCGGGCCTGATGGAACTTTTCCAATGGTCGGTGATCTAAGCGCCTCGAAGGTTCTGAACATCTTTGACGACACCCGAGTCGCCGTTATGGGCTTGGCGCAGCAGGTCATCATGCTGTCGCCTGTAGCCATATCGGTCCAGCCCGAATGCGCCCAAGCTGCTTCATGTCACTGTGGACGACGCCGCCCTCAGCCCCAATCGGCTCGCTGGCCGTCCACCCTGGCAAGGCCAACGACAACAGCACCCCAATCCAGCCTGAGGAGATACCGTGTGCGCAAACGATTGATCTGGCTCGCCGCCCTGATTGCAGCCCTGGCGGGACCCGCTATGGCGTCAAGCTATCAGGGGGTATCCGCAGACAACATCTACAAGTCCAAGCAGCAACGCTACGGTCACCTGAAATACATGGGCTTTTACGCCTCGGCTATGCAACATTGGAACTTTACCAGCGAGCTGGCGCCCTTCACCAACCTTACCTGGGTGGACACATCCAATCAGGACAAGATTCTGGCTCGCGTTCAGGAGGCTCGGGACGCCGGGGTCGGCGTTGTACTGAGCGTACAGCCATTGGTGTTTAACGCCGATTATGAGCTCCGGGACGACTACCTCTACAGGCTCGCGACCCTCCAGCAGTCTCTTCTGTCGGCGGGACTGATAGACCAGATCACCATGGTCTATCCAGTCGATGAGCCCTACCGCCACGCTGCGAAACGCCCGGCAACGACCCGCGGTCAGATACGCCAGGCGATCAAGCGCGTAAACCGTGAACTGAACACGCTGTTTCCAGGCAAGCCGCTTGGGGTTATTTTTAGCCATGGCGAAGTCCTGCGGGAAGATTTCCAAATCCCCGAGTCCTATGACTGGATAGGCTTTGACTGTTACCACAGCCTGTTTGATTGCGACAACCGGCCGCAGACCGATCACTACCGAAAACTGCTCAAGCGCATGACCCCTGAGCAATCGCTGATGGCGGTACCCCAGGCCTGGGTTCGCTACGATGACTACGAGAGGGAATCGGATGAAAGCGAGGCAGACTATGCGGACAGAAAGGAACGCATGGCAGGGCAGTTGCGCAAGCGGTTGTTGCATAATTACGAAATCGCCTTGAGTGAACCTCGTGTTATCGCCTTTATCCCTTTTCTGTGGTCTATGGAAGCAGCTCCGGGCAAGTCGGAGAACGCAGGCTTTGGTCTGGGCGACTTTGCATCTCGGTTCCCCCGGGGCGGCGACGGGTTTCAGCGGCTAATGGAAGATATTGGCAGGCAGATTGTCACTGGCACACAGCGGTATCCGAATCTGTCGCGCCGACAAACAGAGTCTCACCGCTTGCGTCCCAAGAACGACTACCAGCTGCGTATTCTGGATGTGGCCGACAACGGCACCGTCAGTGCCTGGGGCTACAACAGAGCGCTGCCGCACAAAAGCTTGCGCATGCAGGTGGCGGTCTTTCATGAGGGCAGGCAGGTTTACATCTCCAAGCGCCGCCGCAGCTTCATTCTGGATGATTTCGGCGTTCCGGGTGGACCGAGGCCGCACAACCCCATCGGGGTACACGGGTTTCGGCATACCGTGCCACGGGATGTACTGACCGCGCTGAGCGGCGAGACGGTGGTCGTCGAGGTGCGCATCTTTGGTGACCGTGCAAAAAAAGACAATTACCGGCGGACACGGGTGCTGCAGATCTGGTGATCCATGCACTGCAGGCCCACTGCCTGCAGCCCAGGTGTCAGCTGACCCGGCTGTCCTGAACACTGCGGAAAGGCACCCCATCCCGCAAGCCGCTTCTGATTCGGGCATGCGCCGGCCTGCTTGCTCGCCTTGCGGGTGGGCTGCTATCTTGCTCCCTTCGGCTGTCGCTGCGTCCTGCGTCCGCCACTCCCGGCAGCAGGAACCCCATTGTGAACACTATCAAGAAGCTGGCCCTGGTCACCCTGCTCCTGGTCACCGCCGCCTGCCCAGCATGGGCAATTGCCGCAACCAGCGCGGACTCGGCTGAGTTTTTCCAGCGTTACGATCAGTGCCGTCAGATCGAGCAATCCATTGATCGACTACTCTGCTATGACCATCTGCTGGAAGATGCGCAAACCGTTGACCCGGCACAATTCCAACAGCAAAAACTTGCCCAACCGACAACAGAACAGCGCTTCGTTGAGCGCGATCAGCGGCTCAACGATCAACAACAAGCGCGTGCTTACCAGCGGCTCAGCTCCAATGACCCTAACTTTTTCGGCTATGCCTATCCGCCGGACGATGAGCTGGGTGACGAGGCGCATCTGGAGTTCTTTATTTCTCAGAAATATGCCCTGGTCGAGCCCTGGTTCAACAAGTTTCGTTACGTCAAAGACCCAAGCGGTGCCAGGACCATCAGAGAGCATCGAGCCTGGATTCCGGACCGTCTTTTTTTCATTTACAACGGGCAATTTGACTTCTATGCGGGCGACAGCGACCGTTATGAATCATCGCCAATAATTTCGCGACGGCAGAACCCCGGCCTGGCACTGGAATGGGATTTTCCCGACCCCCGCAGCAAATTTCGACTCGGCTACTTTCATGAGTCCAATGGTCAAAGTCTCGGACCCTCCGACCCGGAATCTCCGGACCCGTTGGAATTGCTCGCGGCCCAGCGGGAGTTTGCGCTCAAGAATGAACGCTATGGGGCTGATTTTGCGCTCGCCCAGGTCAGCCGCGGCTGGGATTTCTGGTCCTTGCGTTACCAGAAGTCACGGCGCAGCTACCTGGCGGATTTCGACCCCGAGTGGTATCAATTGCAGGCGGAGCTAAGGGTTTATAGCGACGACCAGCTGTTTGGCGGCAGTCGTGAAGATGCAATCTGGTGGGAGCCAGGAAATCAGGCGAGAATAGAAGACTTTGACGGCCTGCGATTGCTGGCGGAGGGCTCCTACGGGACTGAACGCTTTCCGTTCCTGGCCCGAATTGAATATCGCGGCGGTGTCAGCGATTTTGACGCCCTGGGCAACGCAAGCTGGAAGTTGACCCTCGGCATAAAGGCCCTCAACACGCGTTTCACTGCGTTTTACTTCAATGGTTACGGCCGCGAGCCCTCCACCTACCACTTGCGAACTGACTACGTAGGCCTGGGTCTGGAATTCAGGTGATCAAGGCCAGGGCACCTCTGAACAACGGCAACACCCGGTGCCACATGACTATGGCATAATTCCGAACGGCGCCGGGTATAACCCGGACCTCCTTTTACTGCAGCAAAGGCTTAATTTTAATGGATACCAGCAAACTGTTCTCACTTGATGGCAAGATCGCTCTAGTCACCGGAGGCTCGCGCAACCTGGGTCGCACCATCGCGGAAGCCTACATTGCCCAGGGAGCCACCGTGTATATCACCTCACGCAAGGCCCCTGACTGCGACAAAACGGCCGAAGAGCTCGGCCCCAACTGTCATTCACTCCCTCAGGATGTTTCCACGGTGGCTGGCGCACAGGCACTTGCCAGTGCCTTTGCAGAGCGAGAAAAGAAACTCGATATTCTGGTCAACAATGCAGGGACGGCCTGGGGCGTACCCTTCGAAGAGTTTCCCGAAAAGGGTTGGGACAAGGTTATGGACCTTAATCTCAAGTCGCCTTTTTTCCTGACCCAGGCTTTGCATGAGTTGTTGAAAGCCGGCGGGGCGGGTGGCAGCCCGGCAAAGGTTATCAATATCACCTCCATTGATGGCCAGCGCCTCAACCCCTGGGAGACCTACAGTTACCAGGCTTCCAAGGCAGGCCTTATCTATCTGACCAAGCGCATGGCGGCACGGCTGGTGACAGACAATATTGTCGTCACCTCACTGGCACCGGGCGCATTTGCATCCGACATGAACAGGGCTGCCCGGGACCACGGCGATGAAGTTGGCAAGGCTATCCCTCTGGGTCGCATTGGGGCGCCCGAAGACCTGGCGGGCACCGCCATTTTTCTGGCCAGCAGGGCAGGTGACTATGTCGTAGGCGACACCATCACCGTGGACGGTGGTCTGGTCCACGCAGCCCTGGGACCGTCTATCGACGCCTGATAGGAGCCCTTTCGCCCTACCCGAACGCAAAAGAGCAACAGTGGCGTCGGGTATGGCAGGCACCAGCCAGCGGCTGTGCTCTCGGCTACATCCTCTGCTACCCTCTCGGCTACATCCCCCTGCTATCGCCGCGTTACAGAAACACCGACTCGCGCCAGCGCAGCCAGCCCATACGCTACAAATGTGAACCTTTTATTACAACTGCATGAACTTCGTGGCACCTCATCCCTTTCCGGTGTATTCTCCTATGCAACACACTGTTGTTACAAACGTATGACAAACGTGTGAAAGTCCGGGTCGCACCCATACACACAGCGCTGCGATCGTCGGCAAAGCACTAGACAGAACCAGTCCTGACGCGACAAAGTAGGCGTCACTGGGGGAGAAAAAGCATGAAAATCAGTACGTTGGGCGCGATCGCCCTGACCCTCGCCAGCTACCCGGCACTGCTGCAGGCGGAAGTTACCCGCGACTGTGTGCTCGAGGGCACTGTCACCGACCGTCCATCAGCCGATGATCGCGTATATGTCGCGTTTCACTCTTATCGGCCCGCGGAAGCGGGAGCAGAATGCACTATTCGAAAGCGTGAGAAGCTGCAGTTCAAACAGCCCGCTGCATCCGATATAAACAGTGCCAAGCCCGGCAGCAAGGTGGAATACCGCTACACGGAAGACTCCAAGACCGGCACCAAGTGGGAGTTGCGGGATGTTTCCAGATCGAGCTGAAGCTCGACCAAAGGTCAAGTGAGAGGCCCAGCTAAAGGGTCCTGACCTCTCCCCCGTGACGATCAGTAATCAAACAATCTGGCAGTCGTCACAGTGAAACGGCATGGGCAACACGCGTGAGACAGGCCTGGCTGCTGACGAACTCCTTCAATCGCGCGTTCACACCCCGCTGATCACTTGCCGCTACGCCAAACATCAGACCATCGTAGTAGCCGATGGCCTTGGCATAGATAACGTCGGACTCCGCCTGGTCAAACCCCCCCAGGACGGCCTCAGTCTGCTCCGCGTACTCATCAGCATCAAGATAGCCAAGCGACTCCTGAGCCAAAACACAGGTTAACTGCCGGGCAGCGGCAAAATCGGCGGATCCCATCGCCAGCGCGCTAACATTCTGATGCACGATAGCGGCAAAGAGGAACACCCAAAAACACTGCACTCGCTTCATAACACCTGCTCCTGTACCCAAGGCTGCGACTCTACTGCAGGCCCGTTACAGAAATATGACCGCGATATTACGTGCATATTAACCCCCGCCATCCCCCCTGCTGCCGTCACGGCCGCCGTTTCTGTCGCGGCACTAACCAGAGCTGGAAGCCCGTTTGGGCATAACGCCCGCATTCCCGCCACAGTGAGCTGTCAGAATCTCGCACTCAGGCCAATGCTGTAGGTGATACCCGGGTTCCAACGCTCGTAAATGCGGCCGCCCTGGCTCCAGACAAACTCTTCATCCAGAATATTGGCCGCTTTCGCCTCCAGCTCCAGTTCCGAGTTGCTCCAGCTGAAGGCGTACTTGAACAGCAAGTCCACGCGACCACGCCCCTCCTCGATGATGTCTGGCGCATTCACGTCACCCACAAAGATAATCCTGTCATCGAAGTAGTTGTAAGCCACGCTGGCGGTAATACCGTTGTCAAAATCCTGATAGGAAAGCAGCAGGTTCGCCAGGTAGTCAGACTGACCGGTCATGGACCGGGTGTTGCTAAACAGGCGCGCGATACGACGTCCGCCGGTCAGCGGCACATCTTCAGCCGTTTCACCCGCTCCCAGCAGCGTCACTTCCGAGTCGATATACGAGGCGTTAAAGGACACTCTGAACCCGTCCCAGACCGGATCGATACCGAACCAGGTGCCGAAATACAGGTCCTTGCGAACATCGAACTCGATCCCCTCCAGAGTGGCTTCTTCGGCGTTAAACCAGGTAAAAATATCTCCCTGAGCCTGTACCTGCGCCAGCTCGATCGGATTGTCAAAATCCTTGCGAAACAAGCCTACAGACATTTCGTCAGCGCCCCCGAAATACCACTCCCAACGCAGGTCCCAGCTCTCGAGCTCAGCGGGCTCCAGAAAGACATTACCGCGATAGAGGTTCTGGTCCTCCGGGTTACGAATTGTGGACCCGGTGATTTCCAGCAGACTGGGCCGATTGACGGTTTCTGACCAGGCCAGGCGCAGCTGCATATTTTCAATAAACTCCCAGGTCAGAGAAGCTGAGGGCAGGGTATCGTCATAGTCTCGTGATACCGCATTCACCGTGCCTGGTTCGGTATTACCGCCCCAGGCATCGGCCTCCAGGGTGGTGTCCTCCATCCGAACTCCCAACTGTACTCTGAGGGACGGCAGGACCTGGGCCTCTACAGATGCATAATAAGCCGTTACCTCCTCGGACGATTCAGCGAACGGGAAAATCCCGCTGGCATTGGCGGCGCTGGCCGAGAAATCCCTGGAGCTAAGGTACTCGTTCTGCCAGTTATTCAGATCAAATAGCTGACTGGGCGTCTGCCATGGGACGAACGCCGGTGCATTACTAGTGATGTCAAACCGGAACAGACGATCTTCCGTTTCCCGGGACCGCTCATAGTCGGAGAAGCCCAGCCGAAGGGTTGTATCCATAAAGTTGACGGGAATCTCCAGATCGAAACCAATTTCACTGATGTCGTCCTCCAGCTCGCTGTAGTTTCGATCCGGCGCCTGATACACGTCTCGCAGGTCACCCGCCGCTTGCCGCGACGGCGTTACCATGGCCATAGTGCCGCTATTGTCTTCGGCATAGGTATAGGTGCGAGTATCGGGCGCCTCGCGGGACCCGCCTCCTTCCACGATGCGCCATTCCAGCGCACTCTCGTTCAGGCCCGTAAAATAGTGAGAGCCAGTGAGCTGGTAGGAGCTGATCTCGTTTTCTGCCCACTGCAGCAGATAACTCTCCACCGCTGTGGAGTCCCGGACATTGTCCTCACTGGACAGACCCCTGTCCTGTTGCACCTGATCGGTGGTCTGGCGCAGTACCGTCGCCGCCAGCGCCAGCGCATGATCCTGATTCAACTCCAGCCCGACGGTGACAAAACCACTCATATCGATCTGTTGTGTGGTTATCCAGCGGGTGTAATCGACTGTCTGGTTACTGCCGCCATCAACCCCGGTGAACTCATATCGACGCAGGTCCTTGATGGTGTTCAGCCAGGTGTTGCGGTATTTGAAATTACCAAGGACGCCCAGCACCATACCGTTGTCGAAATCGAAGCGCTTACCCAATTCGGCCTCGCCGTTGTAGAGGGGCTTCATCTCTCGCTCGTAGATATCCCACTTGTTGTAAAAACTCGCGCCCAGGGCCGCGCTCTGCGGAAACTCGGCAGCGTTGTAGTCTTCGCTACTGGTCCGGTTGACGTTTTTGGGAATTGCCCGGGTGCCGTCGTCATAGCCCCAGTTGTCGTCTGCACCACCTCGGTAATAGATGCCATCGCCGCCGGTGGTTTCTGAGTTACCACCAATCTGCAGCTTGACCTGCAGGTAGTCCTCTTCCGGCGAGGTCTTGGTGCGAATATCGACCACACCGCCGGAGAAATCCCCGGGATACTGGGCGGAGTAGGTCTTTTGCACCAGCAGGCTCTCAACAATGTTGTTGGGAACAATATCCAGCGGTACCGTTTTCTGAAACGGCACCGGACTGGAGAGCCGGGAGCGATTTAACAGGGTAGAGGAGTAGCGCTCGCCGAGACCACGCACGTACACGTACTTACCGCCCACCAGGCTGAGACCGGCCACCCGTGACAGTGCCGCCCCCACGTTGGTCTCCGGCACCAGGTTGAGATCTTCGGCCCCCAATACATTGGATATTTCCGATGTGTCCCGCTTTTCATCCGGGATAAACTCACCGAGTACAAAGACCTCTTCGATTTGCGGCACTTGCAGCCCGGGGCCCGTGTCCTGATCGAGATCCTGACAGCGGGAGCCCTGAGAGAATGACGCTCCCAGGGCCCCGGCCACTGCCAGGCTCAGCAGTTTCTGCTGCATCACTGGCCACCCTGAAGTCCGAAGACCCAGCTACCTTGCCAACTCTCGATATCGGAGCCAACCACGTCAGACTGCTCAAAAAAGCCATCATCCGGCAGCGTCGCCGGGGCAGGCACAGAGCCGTCCTGGGTCACGTTTACTGCGCCGTCCAGGTAGGCCTGCAGATCGGCGTTATCGCCGTCGACCACTTGCGGGCAATCCAGGGCAACACTTTCCAGGCTCAGATCGCTGCCCAGCAAGTTCAGTGACTCACCGGATACGTCAATACAGATCGCCGAACCTGTTACCAGGCTGTTGACGATACTGGCACCGGTACCACGGCGCAGCCGGATAGCCCGCTCGCCTGTATTGCCAATAATTGTCATGTTGGCAATTGCAGGGGCGGACCGCGGCGCAGCATTTTCATCACCTTCCCGGTTATCTGCTTCTATACCGTTGTCAGCAGAGTCGCTGGCCTGGACGATATGCACAAACTGGAGACTGCCAACCCAGCCGTCAGTCCAGTCCAGTGAGTCATCCGCATGGCCTGTGAGCACCAGGTGACTGGCGCTCACGGTGCCGCCAAAGAATTCGACGCCATCGTCCAGATTGTTGTGGACCTGCACAAAATCTACCTCGGTGCCTGCACCGACGCCCTGAAAAGCAATGCCGTTCAGCTGGTTCTCGGGGTCGACATTTGAGCCGGCATATTTAACCAACACATAATTGAGTACGCCGCTGTTGTCATCCGGCTGATCGCCACCGAACAGACCCGAGTTGGCCTCGCCCTCCTTGGTACACTGGGCGGTACCGCCCTCAGCACCCTCGGGGCAATCATTGATCGGGGCATTGCCATTGATAACCAGCCCGCCCCAGAGTCCACGGGCGTTTTCCAGACCCGGCTGACCTTCCACATCCTCGATGGCTGTAAACACCACCGGAGCCATACTGGTGCCATTGGCACGGATTTGTGACCCCCGGGAAATCACCAGAAAGTCTTCGTCATCGTCGCCCACGATAGTGGTACCCGACTGGATGGTCAGCACCACTGGCAGCCCATCGTCGTTCCCGATCACCACCTTGCCATCAAGCACATAGTAGTTGCCTCGCACCAGCGTTAGATCGGTTGCGACAGAACCACTGAGCAGGCAGCTGGGCGTACCATCGATAGCATCGCCCGTGCTGGTACCTGCGGGGCAGCCAAACTCCGGAGCCCCACTGTCTGGCATGCCTACCGTCCAGCCCGACGTCCAGTCGTTGGCCTCATCCTCCACCGCTCCAATAAAACTGGTGTCATCGAAGAATTCCATCCCGCTCAGATCTGCCGGTGCCACTGCGCCGCCCTGCTGTGAAACATTGGGGGCGTCGTCAAGGAATTGCTGCAGCTCGGGATTATCGCCATCGACCACCGTGGGACAGTCGAAAGACACACCATCGAACACAATGTCCTCGCCCAACAGGCTAAGCGATTCACCCGACACATCGATACAGGTGGCAGACTCCGTGATGAAAGCACTGTAGAGCCGCAGGCCTGTGCCACGACGCAGGCGTATACCCCGTTCTGCGTCGTTGCCCACAATGGTCATATTGGCCAGTTGCGGCAGTGACCGCGGTTGCGCGTTCTCGTCGCCCTCCCGATTGTCTGCCTCAATGCCGTTATCTGCGGAATCATCAGCCTGGTCGATTAACAGATACTGAATTCGCCCCTGCCAACCATCGGTCCAGTCCAGCGAGTCATCCGCATTGCCGGTGAGTACGATGTATTTTGCATTGACAGTACCGCCGAAAAACTCAATGCCGTCGTCGAGATTATTGTGCACCTGAACAAACTCCACCGTGGTGCCGGAACCCACCCCCTGAAAGGCAATACCATTGAGCTGATTTTCAGGGTCAACATTGGAACCGGCATATTTGACCACCATGTAACGCAGGCTGCCGCTGCTGTCTTGCGGATCGTCGCCGCCGAACAGGCCGGAGTTCGCCTCACCCTCCTTGGTGCACTGCTCGGTACCGCCGCTCGCGCCCTCCGGGCAATCGTTAATGGGCGCATTGCCATTGATCACCACGCCGCCCCACAAACCGCGGGTCGTCTCCACGTCCGCATTGCCAAGCAGATCGTCCAGCGCGGTAAACGTAACAGGCGCCGTGCGACTGCCATTGACCTCCAGTCGGGAACCCCGGGAGATCACCAGGAAATCACTACTGCTGCCACCAAATATCGTCGTGCCGGCCTGCACCGTCAGCGTCGCTGGGTTGCTGTTATCACCACCAATGACGACCTTGCCAACCAGTTCATAGGCATTGCCGGCCGTGAGGAGAACATCCTGCGTGATATCGCCGGACAGCTCACAAACCAGCGGCCCGCCGACATCGCGATCCGATTCGGTAGTGCCTGCCGGGCAACCAAAGCTGGGCTGGCCGGCGTTATTGACTGAGCCGGCAACCGTCCAGCCGTCGGTCCAGTCTTCAGCTCCAAACGCGCCGACAAAATCCACCGGCTGGAAAAAATCACCCCCGGGGCTGACCGGGTTCACGACCCCCCCATCCTGGGACACCTCGTCCGCCGAATCGAGGTAGGCCTCAACAGCCCCATCGTCGTCGGCCGAGTGTGTTGCTGCACAGCCAAAACTGGTGCCGGCCACAGTAAGCTCGCCGCCGAGCAGGTCACGGGAACTGCCATCGACCTGGATGCAGGTAGCCGAATCAACCACCAGCGAGTTGCTCAGTTGCAGGCCGGTACCCCGGCGCAGGCGCAGCGCATTCTCGCCGGCGTTGCCGTAGACCGACATATTGCTGATACCCGGGGATGAACGCGGCAGAACGTTTTCATCGCCCTCGCGGTTATCCGCCTCGATGGCATTGTCGGCGGAGTCCGTCTGTTCAATATAAAGGTACTGGATATTGCCGGTCCAGCCATCGGTCCAGTCCAGAGAATCATCCGCGTTACCGGTCAGCACCACATAGGTCGCGCTGACCGTGCCCCCGAAAAACTCGATGCCGTCATCGAGGTTGTTGTGAACCTGGACATGATCGACCCGGGTGCCGGAGCCAACACCTTGAAAAGCAATGCCGTTGAGCTGATTCTCGGGGTCGACGTTGGAGCCCGCATAACTGACCACCACATAGCTTAACCTGCCGGAGTTATCTGCGGGCTGGTCGCCGCCGAAGAGGCCCGAGTTGGCCTCGCCCTCTTTGGTGCACTCGGCTGTGCCGCCCTCAATCCCCTCAGGGCAATCATTGATAGGCGCCCGGCCGTTGATTACCAGGCCGCCCCAGAGTCCGCGGGCATTGTCCTCGACCTCGCCCTGCGCCGCTGCTGCGGCGGAAAAGACGATGGGCTGTTCCATCGTGCCCTGGGCATTAATCTGGCAACCTTGCTCAATAATAAGAAAGTCCTCGGCACCACCCCCGGTGATCAATGCGCCCGGTGCAATCTCTAACACGCAGTCCTGCTGTGCGCTGGCTCCCTGCACCGCCACAAGCAACACAGCACCCAAAGCGGGAATCAACCTGTTCCTGTTCATTATGACCACTCCCTAGTTCTGGCTGACACGCAGGGCACCGCCCTGGATACGAAAAACAAAATCATTGCCGAGTAAGAGACCGTCAGGGTCGAGGACTCCGCCCGGCAGCGCGCTGACATCAATGACATAGATCTCCCGGCCATCCCTTGCAGTTTCGCCGGTGGCGCGAATCACAGCCTCCAGATTGGCAGGGATCACCGAGGCGATTGTTTCGCCCTCACCGGGACCTTCGGGATTCTCGGGGTTGTCGGGATCTTCGCAGTCGTCGCCCTCACAGGGGACCGGTACCTCAACCACGATAGCGCCGGGTGAGACATTGTCAGATGACCCCCCGCATCCGGTTATTGATAACACCAGCAGTGCCAGTAAAGCCTTCTTTGCATTCAATCCAGTCATTTTTTCCCGTCCCAACCCGATAGCAACAAATACAGGGGGCTGCCCTGTTTCCAGTTGCGCTAATCCTAGAGCCGCAATATGACGGTATTGTTGATAGGGGGTGACAGAATTGTGACAACGCCCGGGACGTCCCGGCGGGCCGCTGGTCGCACCAGCATTAAGGATGGCGCAGTTCCGGTTGAGATCTGCCCCGTGGTTGAAGAGACGGAGATGGGCCCTGCAAGCTTGTTCGGGAAGCCGTTAGGCTACGGTGCGAAGTGCCGACTAGCCCGCTTGCACCGCCGTTTGACCGCCGCGAACCCTTGAGGTGAGCAGTGCGATCTCGCGTTTATTGCGCGAGCCCCTCCCCGACCAGCGTTTCCGACAACGCCCACAGCCGCGAGGCGAATGCGCTATCGATCGCATAGGAGCGAACGCCCGAGGACGCATTTTCCCCGTCGTTGATCCGGGCGACGTCGCAGTCCTCGAGGTACATACCCCCTCGCCCCTCCAGCGCCGGAGCGGTGGCTGCGTAAACCGAGGTGGCAGCCCCGGCCTCAACGGATTTAATGGTCATTTCCTCACCGCGATCCCGGGCTCGGGTTTGCAGCAGCTCCCAGTCTGCAGGTTCCATGTGACGCGAAAGCTCCGTATGGATGACGCCAGGATGCACGGCGCAGGCATGCACGCCCGAGGGGCCGAGTCTGCGCTCCAGTTCAACGGCAAACAAGATATTGGCCGTCTTTGACTGCCCGTAGGCCAGCCATTTATTGTAGCTGCGCTGCTCAAACTGAATGTCCTCGAAAACGACCGGAGAGAGGTGGTGACCCCGAGAGCTGAGCGAGACCACCCTCGCCGGTGCACCGTTGCGCAGGGCCGGGGCAATCAGGCAGGTCAGTAAAAAATGGCCAAGGTGATTAACTCCGAACTGTTGCTCAAAGCCCTCCAGGGTGCGCATGAGTGGACAGGCCATCACGCCCGCGTTGTTGACCAGAATTTGCAACTCGCTGTGTCGCGCCAGGAACCTGCCCGCAAAGCCGCGCACGCTCGCCAGGGATTCGAGCTCCAGCTCGTCGACCTCGATTGTGGCGCCAGTCGAGGCCGCCAATTCGCGAGCGACGGCCTCTCCCCTGACCATGTCCCGGGCGGTGATTACCACCTCAGCACCACAGGTCGCCAGCGCCCGGGCCGTCTCCATACCCAACCCGGAAGTCCCCCCTGTGACCAGTGCCAGTTTGCCCCTGAGGTCGATACCGGCAAGGACTTCAGTGGTCGTGCTCTCGGGTCCAAAACCACTGTGGTCGGTACTACTCATCAGATCACTCCCCGGTGGCGCTGCACGGCCCTACGCCCCTCACCGCCGCCACGATTGCATTGATCCTGCTAGTGTAGTCCAGGACCAGGCAATCCGGAGCAAAACGATCAGGCGCTTCGCCGCCGACGGGTCTTGCGGGCACCGTCAGATGCCGTGGTCGCCTTCAATTCCTGCAGGGTCTCCAGCAACTGGGCCCTCTCCTGTGCCGACTCCCGGGTGCGCTCAAAGATGTGGCTGGGATGTTGCTCCCGGTCTAACCAGAATTTTCCGGAGACCCTGCCGGCCTCCGTTGCAGCCGCCAGCCAGACGATAGTATCAGCGCCTTCTTCCGGGCTACGCAGCAGCCGCGCTGTGGCACGATGAAATGCCGGCAGCGCGGATTCCACGCCGGGCGTGTCCGCCCAGCCCGGATGCATGGCATTGACCGTCACTCCTGCATCACGCCAGTTTTCGGCCCACTCCTCAGTGAGAATCATCAAACCACGCTTGGCCCTGGCGTAGGCCACGGACCCGGAGTACTCGCCGCGTTCGCTCTGCAGGTCATTGACCCGGATTTTCTGCGAGTACATGCCTCCTGAGGAAACGTTGACCACCCGTGCACCGTCGGCCTCGGTCAGCAGCGGCAAGACACGCTCTGTGAGAATGTAAGGCCCCAGCAGCAACAGTGCGAAGCTTTTCTCCAGGCCCTCAGGGGTCTGCTCCCTGGGGTTAAAAAGCGCCCCGGCATTGTTGACCAACACATCAATCGGCTTGCCCGCACTGAGCAGCCGGTCAGCCAGCCCATGCACATCTTTCATCAGGCTCATGTCACACAATTCAACCGAAATCCGCTCATTCCCGCTTTCCAGTCGCAGCTCCGCTGCCGTCGCCTCGGCTTTCTCTGCGTTGCGGGCGACCAGAGTGACGCTAGCCCCAAGAGCGGCCAAGGACCGCGCGGCTGCCAGGCCCACGCCTGAAGTGGCCCCGGTTATCAGGACATGCTTGTCGCCCATGTACGCAGAAATCGGATTCCAGTGGCGACGAGCGCTCTTGTAACCCAGTCGGGTGAAACGCCAAATACCCGGCAGGACCAGCCGATCCGCCAGCGCGAGTGCACCCGACGGGTCGGGCGCTTCGAACTGGTCTTCCAGGGCGAGTTTCATTCCATTCATGGCGCTCTTGCCAACGCGCGCCATCGCAGCAGGGTAGAACTGGTTTGCCTTGGCCAGTGGACGAGGGAAATCAAACTTGGCTATGTACTGAACCCTGGTACCGCCGGATTTCAGCGCGCTGAAGCGAATCTCTTCGCGTGCTGTGAAAAACCGACTGTCGACATCCATCACCATCCGGCTGTCGTGATCAAATTCGACAATCTCGTAGGTCAGCGAGAAGCCCGCTTTCATGTCGATCTGATAACGGCTGCCAACGCCAGGGGCGCCATTGGTAAGCTTGGTTCCGCGGGCAACGGCCGGATCCCACTCTTCTATCCGTGAAAACTCGGAAACGTAGGCGAACACCTCGTCGAGTGGACGATCCACGCTAATGGTCTCGTCGAGAATGACCGGCTCTTTCATCAACAACTCCTGCTAGTATCAATGGCTTCTATACGTCCCTGGACGACAAGCAGTTCATTATGGTGTGGCTGTTATCCCCAGCGTACCCCGGAGGCAACAGTAGCCGCCTCTGCTAGGCTTAGCGGAGAAACAACCCACGGAGGAAGCCATTCATGCATCTGACCGAGATATTCATCTACCCGATCAAGTCCTGCCGAGGTCTGCGGGTCGATGTGACTCGGCTCGATCGATTTGGCCCTCGTTGGGACCGCCGCTGGATGGTGGTCACACCCGAGGGCGAAATGCTGACCCAGCGCGAGTTCAGTGGCCTGGCACTGATCGAGGTGGCCCTGCTCGAGCAAGGGCTCAGGATGGCGTTCTCCGGCTCCCGATTCGATGTGGCCTATCCCACTGAAACTGATCACCAGCTGACGGTGCGCGTATGGGATGATCTCGTTACCGCAATCGATGCCGGAGACGGACCCGCAAACTGGCTCTCAGATGTACTGAAGAAACGCTGCCGCCTGGTGTTTATGCCGGAGAGTTGCTTCAGGCGTGTCGATGGCGCCTACGCAAGCGCAGGAGAGTCCGTGGGATTCGCCGACGGATTTCCACTGCTTCTCATCTCGCAGGCCTCTCTGGATAACCTGAATGAGCGCCTTGACGTCGCCGTACCGATGAACCGGTTCCGCCCCAATCTGGTGGTATCGGGCTGCGACCCCTTCGCCGAGGACGATTGGCAGCGTATCCGCATCGGAGCGTTGGAATTCGACGTCGCCAAAGCCTGCTCTCGCTGCGTGATGCCTTCCATCATCCAGGAAACCGCTGAGAGAGACCCGCAAATCAATCGCGTGCTGGCGGGGTTCCGGCGTTTCCAGGGGCAGATTCTGTTTGGCCAGAACCTGCTCTACCAGCGTGAGGGGGAGATAAGCGTGGGCGATAGCGTCGAGGTGCTGGCCTGATCGCCCTCGCGCGATCGCCGCTCACGAAGGCCACATACGCCCACCACACACGCCCACCACACACGCCCACACAGAGGACTCACGACAGACCCTGCCAGCGCACAACTCGCACATCGCGGGGCAGAGCTGTGGCGCTGTCTTGCCAAATCATTTGCTCGCCAGTCTTACCGTGCACCGGCGCGCTTTAATTACGCCCTTGTACCTCGATCCGATCTATACTGCTACGAGGTTGCCCTATCGCCTTCGGTGCGACCCCAAACAGCTCGTGTCACCGCCAGACTCGTGCTGACAAAGGATAAAAATATGAAATCAGGGCAAGATGCAACATCGGCGGAGCGCGGGGCTGCCTCCGCAACAAGCTCCGAAGCAGCCAATCGCTACAGCTCCAGAAAGCAGGCCTATTACACGCTGGTCCTCCTGACCATCGTCTATAGCTTCAACTTCATTGACCGACAGCTGCTCGCCATATTACAGGAGGCGATAAAAGCTGATCTCGGCTTATCGGACAGCCAGCTTGGCCTGTTAACCGGCTTTGCTTTTGCCGCCTTCTACGTCCTCGCGGGCATTCCGATTGCACGCTGGGCGGACCGCGCCAATCGTCGGGATATCGTCGCCCTGTCACTGTTCATATGGAGCTTTATGACGGCCATCAGCGGGGCAGCTCAGAATTTTCTGCAGCTGCTGCTGGCCCGCATTGGCGTCGGCGTCGGAGAGGCCGGCGGCAGCCCCCCATCCCACTCCATCATCTCGGATATTTTCGCGCCTGGAGAACGTGCTAGCGCCATCGGTTTTTACTCCATGGGTGTCAGCATCGGTATTCTGTTCGGGTTCCTGGCCGGCGGCTGGCTGAATGAATTCTTCGGCTGGCGGGTGGCATTTGTGGTGGTTGGCGCACCGGGAATCCTGCTGGCGATTATCCTGCGCATGACGGTGGCCGAGCCATTGCGAGGGCTGCGGGACACCCGCAGCGTCAGCACTGAGCCGGTGCCACTGCGCCATGTCATCAGTGTACTGTGGAATCAACGCGCTTTTCGGCATATGGCGATGGGTGCTGGCCTCAATGCATTCTGCGGCTACAGCATTACCAACTGGACGGCTTCCTTCATGATCCGTTCCCATGCTATGTCCACCGGTGAACTCGGTACCTGGCTGTCACTGACTATTGGGCTGGGCGGTGCCATCGGTGTCTTCTTCGGCGGCGTTCTGGCTGACCGTCTCGCACCCAGGGATGTCCGCTGGTACACCTGGTTGCCCGCCCTGGCCGGGTTGATCTGCCTACCGTTCATGAGCGCAGTCTACCTGGTGGAAAACCCTTACATGGCGCTGGCACTGGGTGTTGTCCCCGGCATCCTCTTCAATGTCTACCTCGGCAATACCATCGCGACCACGCACAGCCTGGTGGGTCAGCGCATGCGGGCTACCTCGTCTGCCATTCTGTTTCTGATCATTAATACCGTCGGTCTCGGACTGGGCCCCTGGTCAATTGGTATGCTGAGTGACGCTTTGCAGCCCAAGCTGGGGGCAGAGTCACTGCGTTACGCCATGCTCTACGTATTGCCCGCTGTAATGTTCTGGTCTGTCTGCCACTTCTATCTGGCCGGACGCACCCTGAAAAGCGACCTGGCCAAAGCCCCGGAATAGTCCAGCACAGCGGAGCCTGCATCATGAAGCTGCGTTACAAAAGGCGGTTGCGGACAGTCTGCCCGGACGCCGAGCCAAACTTGGCAAACAGCACGCTTCAGTCTACTGTATGGCCACTGAACTGGTGGGAACTTTCCTATGCGACACCTCATACTGGCACTGCTTTTTATCACCCCCCTGGCGCAGGCATTCGATTGGCCCTGGAGCAGTCGGGCCCATACGCCCGACGACAGCTGTATCGGGTTTCTGGGCTCGGGTCTGGCGGATAACCGGGTCAGCGGCTGGTCACGCACCCAGATGTGGCTGGCCTGGAATCAATTCAGCCGCAATGGCTTGTTGGAGGGCCCGGCTTTTCAACAGCAGTATCGGGCCGGTAGCGACCGCTACGACAATATGACGGGCACTTTGGAAACAATGGACTTACTGGAAATAGCCAATGGCACCTGCGACCTCCCCTATGAGTAACAAGATGACTATACCAAGTAAAAACCTGTTCATGGCGGCCGCTATGCTTATTTTGATGAGCGCCTGCAGCAGCCAGACCGACTCGCCCTCAAACGCGACCCAACCGGCGCTGATAGACCGGGAGTTGCTGTTCGGCAATCCCAGTCGATTCCAGGGGCGCCTGAGCCCCGACGGCAAAATGATGAGTTTTCGAGCCCCACTGGAGGGCGTGATGAACCTGTGGGTGGCACCAGCGGGTAAGATTGATCTCGCGCGACCCATCACCCGTGACGACAACCGCGGTATTCCCAGCCACTTCTGGACACTGGACAGTGCCAGTGTGCTCTACATACAGGACCAGAACGGGGATGAAAACTGGCATTTGCATCGTGTGGACGTGCGCACTGGCGAAAACCTTGATCTCACCCCCTATCCGGGTGTGAGAGCCGAGGTACTGGCCCAGAGCGAGCGACACCCGGGCCAGATTGTGCTGGGAATGAACGACCGGGATGCCCGCTGGCACGATGCCTACCTGGTGGATACTGAGACAGGGAAGCGCACCCTGCTGGCAGAAAACAACGGCTTCAGCGCGCTCTTCGTGGACAACGACCTGAAGGTTCGGTTGGCCCAGAAGCAAACCGAAGACGGGGGTGCGCAACTCATGGCAAGTGGCAGCGACGGCTGGCGCGAGATCGCCGAGATACCTGCAGAGGACGTATTCAGTACCCGTGTCCTCGGGTTCGACGACAGCGACACCGGTGCCTACCTGCTCGACAGCAGGGGCCGCGACAAAGCCGCGCTGACGCGACTGGACCTCAGCACAGGCGAAGCCACGGTCATGGCCCGCTCGCCCAATGCCGACATCAGCGACGTACTGATCGATCCCCGCAGCCATGCACCAGTCGCTGCGGCAGCCAACCGTCATCAGCGGGAGTGGTTTGCTCTGGATCCCGCCTACGAAGCTGATATCGCTGCGCTACAGCAGGCCGCCGACGGCGACCCGGCGATTCTGGCGAGTACCCTGGATGGCCAGCGCTGGACGGTTTTTGTCAGTCGCAGCAATCGCTCGCCAATTTATGGTGTCTACGACCGCGGCACCCGCAACCTGCAAACGCTGTTTGAGACCAATCCGGCGATCAAGGGGCTACCCCTGGCAACCACAAAAAATGTCACAATACAGTCCCGAGACGGCTTCGAGCTGGTCTCCTATCTAACCCTACCTACAGGGGCTGCGATGCGCGGCGCTCTGCGCCCCGCCACGCCGCATCCGCTGGTTCTGCTGGTGCATGGCGGCCCCTGGGCAAGAGACACCGCAGACTACAACGGGCAGGTCCAGTGGCTGGCCAACCGCGGCTACGCCGTGTTGCAGGTGAATTTTCGCGGTTCCACAGGTTTCGGCAAGGCGTTCACCAGCGCCGGCAATTACGAGTGGGCTGGCAATATGCACAATGATTTGATTGATGCCGTTGACTGGGCAGTAAATCGCGGCATCGCCCGACGCGACCAGGTGGCCATTATGGGAGGCAGCTACGGTGGCTATGCGACGCTGGTCGGTTTGACCTTCACCCCTGAGGTCTTCGCCTGTGGCGTCGATATCGTCGGCCCGTCCAATCTGCAAACCCTGATTGAGTCCATTCCACCCTACTGGGAGGGGTTTCGCCGTACTCTCATCGCCGCCATCGGTGACCCCGATACAGCACCCGGACAATCACTGTTGCGAGAGCGCTCCCCGCTGACCCGGGTCGAAAGTATCCAGCGACCACTGCTCATTGGCCAGGGCGCCAACGATCCCCGGGTCAAGCAGGCGGAATCTGACCAAATTGTGAAGGCCATGCAAGCGCGCAACATTCCGGTCACTTATGTCCTCTACCCGGACGAGGGGCACGGGTTTCAGAAGCCCGAGAATAATCTCTCATTCTATGCGGTGGCCGAGAGTTTTCTGGCCCAGTGCCTGGGCGGCAGGCGCCAGCCCGTTGGCGATGATCTGAAGGGCTCCAGCCTGAAAGTGGTGGCCGGCGCAGACTATGTGCCGGGCCTGCAGGAAGCCCTCGGGGCAGGAGCGGTATCGCCATAGACCTGAGTCTCACCGCCGCCCTGATACTGCTGGTTCAGTTTGCCCTGTCCGGCCCGGCGGCTGCCGCAGCGACGGCTGCCGCAGCATCGGCTGCCGCAGCATCATCAGATCAGCCGTCGACGGTTTACCCGCCGGGCAGTTCCTACCGCCAGATAGCGCAGGACATGGAGCATGCCCGTGAGCAAGCCTTGCGTGAGGACAAGTTAATCCTTTATGTCATGGGTGCCAACTGGTGTCACGACAGTGTCGACTTCGTCGCCAAAACACAATCCGACGGATTTGCCGCACTCATCGAAGAGCGTTACGTGGTGCAACTGATCAATATCGGCAATCTGGAATTCATTCGTGAAGTGATTACCCGCTACGGAGAGCCGGTTATCTATGGCACACCGACCGTACTGGTAGTGGAGCCACGGACCGACACACTACTCAACCGCACCAGCCTGCCCTATTGGCGCAATTCGGCGTCGATCAGCGCAGCAGATGCCCTGGCCTACTTCCAGACTTTCACCCCGGGCCCGCCACCGGCGGCCGAGCCACCTCGCAGCATCGAATTGACCCGGGCCCTTGCCGGGATAGACAACTTCGAGCGACGGCAGGCAGAACGCATTTACCTGGCCTATGCGGATCTCGGCGAGCTTATGAAGACTGGCGGCGTGGATTCGCCGACCCCGGAATTCATGACCAAGTGGAAAAACGTCGCTGCCATGCGCAGTCAGATTACCGATGACCTCGTCGCCTTGCGTGCCAGTGCCGTCAGCCAGGACGCCGCTGGAAAGCGCCCCATTGCCCTTGAGTATCCCAATTACTCGCTCTACCTGGATAGCCCAACTCCTGAGCAATAGTGTCGGTAAGTGTTCCCGGCAATGGCCGCAGACACGCGAGTAACGGGACCTCGACCGCCCCGGTTTCACGCGATAGCTTGTTATCACTGATCGCGGGTTCTCGCATCAGCCGCAACGCCCCGATTCGCTCCGGTATGACTGTCAGCTGGTGGGGCTCAAAGGTCGGCGCGGCGTAGAGTGAAACGGCGCCGCTTGCGGACACATGCACGAACCCGAACGGCCCGAATGCGTTGGACTGCATCCAGACGCGCTGGTTACCCCCCAGTGCAGGAACAGCTATATGACGCGAGCCCGAGTCGGTAATCCCGGGATAGTAGGCGTGATGATGCCCACTAAACCAGGCATCTACCCTGCCCAGGGACAAATCTGAAACATCTATGATCTCCCGTTCACGACCCCGGGCCACCGGGTGCACCGGCAGATGTCCCACCACCAGGGTAGGAGGGACAGCCGTCTGCCCGGCTGTCAACAGCAGCTCCAGAAACGTCTGCTGCGCAGCGTCCAGCACTCCGGGCGCCGTGGCATACAGTGCCACCACCCGGAACCCGCCAATGGTTACCGTGTAATGCCAGGGGTAGCGAGAACCCGCTACCGGTTGCAGCGGCGGGGGGTGGGCAAGCCAGTAGTTTTCGTAGGCCTCCCGATCGGTGGCGAACCGCGGATAGGCCGAGGCGTCGTGGTTTCCGGCGACCGGGATCACGGTGATGCCGGCTGCACGCAATGGTGCGGCAACCACACGGTCGAACTGCCCCCACATTCGCCGTAGCTGCTCCGCCGGCAGGGTCGGCGTGGCCTGGGCGGCGATCATATCACCGGCCAGGACCACCGCCACCGGGCGCAACTCGATAATACGCGCTACAGCGGCAGCGACCCGCGGGTGATATCCCAGGTTACCGTAACGGCCATTGATGTCGGCCATAAACACCAGGGACTGAGCGCTGGTAAGCCCACTGTAAAAAATCATCAAGCTAACTGCGCAAAGCCACTTCGTCAGCTGCTGAACTCGTCTCTGGCGCGGCCCGTACAAGGTGAGCCCGTCCGCAAGCAAGGCGCCCCACCACGAGTGATTGCGGGCTCCTCGGAAACTCTTCATGCCATGGCCGGTCCGGCACGACGTTTCCCAACCCTTAGCCACAGTCTGGCTGCTCGAGTACGCCACTGGCTCCAGCCAGAAGATACCCAGGCGCAAGATCAAATTGATAGCGTCCTGCAAGACAGTCGCGACGCAATATCTGATCCAATGCGACAACTCGTCGAGCAATAGCCTCAACCTCGGCGGTGCGCAATCCGTAATTATTGCCTATTGCCCGGGATACGACTCCGCCGACCTCAAAATCTGCGGCCAGGGCACGCAGACGTCTATAAAGGTTCGGATCAAAACGGCGCAGGCCTTCAACCATGCCCGTACGCTGGGCGTAATTGGTGTAGCCGACCCGGATCCCGGCATCGTTGTCATTGAGCCAGGTCGCTCGCAGACGCACGGCTCCGGGAGGCGCCTCCTCGGCTGCGTCGGGCAGTGACCTCAATTGACCGTCCTGCAGCCAATGCCATCGCCATTGATAATCAATATTTCCGATTCGGTCCTGCTGTCCCAGTAAAAAATCGAGCACCGCGATTTCCAGCACCTCACCCGCCCACCACTGTATCTGCCGGGGATCAATGTCCGCAGGCAGTGCGGCGGCCATCTGCGAATCGCTGCGGGCCACAGAAATCGCCTCTCGGGTAGCCTCCTCGAGAGCCTCCGGATTGCGCAGCAGCAGGTAGGGGGCAGTTTGCTGGAAATCCCGATTCTGACCCACTCCCCAGCCGGACGCCCGGGTGCCGTTAACCTCGGACCCGTAACGCTTGCCGGTGAACAGCAGGCTGGCTCCCCATATCGCCTCACCGTCCGGGCTGAGCATCTCCGCCGCCGGTGACTGACCCCCTGTTGCTGCAAGCGTCTCGACGACGCGTGCCCAACCGGCGCGCAGCATCGCACCGGAACCCTGCTCAGTCGCCAGCGCCAGACCGGGTTCGGCGACCTGCTCGCGGTACCAACGGACCGGGAACTGCTGCCTCACGGCAACCGGCACATGAACTCGCGTCTTGAGCCAGCGGCTGAGATGGTCATAAAGCAGGGATGCCGGCGCATAGGTTGCACTGGTATCGGCACCGTTTACGGAGGTCTTGAACACCGCCATTTCGGCACCAGCCTCGGACCGGGCGGTCCTGCCACGGGCACAGACCTGTTGCTGGAAATCATTGGACCGTCCCGCCCAGGGCGTGGCGCTCAAGTCATAGACCAGCGCTGCCGGACTGGTGCTCCAGGTTTTCGGGCACACCGCCGTGTCGGGACTGGCGAAGTCGATGCGGCAACGTCTCGCCCGCTCGCGGTCGGCCTCGGGCTCAGCTGGCGAACCGGGTAGCGGCGGTAACACCACACAGGCGCTGGTGGCTTGTGCAGGCGCCAGAACACTGACCTCGTCGACAGTTACCGGCACAGTTGCCGTCTGCTGAGGCTCAAGTGGGGGGCTGCCTGTCCCGGGGACAGTCTCGGGGACGGCCGGCAGGCTCGATGAGGGCATCGGACCGGTTCGCTGCGTGCCGGGCGCGGTGGCTGAGCAGGCAAACAGTGCCGGCACCAGGGCGACAGCCAGCCATGCCCTGGTTCGGGCAGACACGGCCCGGCCTGGCGAGGCCCGGCCTGGCGAGGCCCGACCTGGCGAGGCCCAAAATCGCTGAGCTGAGCGACCGTCAGGTTTGCCCTGCCCGCCCCGAAACGCTTTCAATTGAACCATGCAACGGATAGAAAATTTCTCCTTCTCACACCCGGGCAACCCGGGAAGACCAGCAGCAACCCGATGGCCTCGGGATCCCGTCGTAAGCGACAGGACGACGTGGCTGCCGTCTGGCGGGTTGCGCAGGCGAAGGATATCATGTTCGGGAAAGTGGTCGACTGAGGCTTGGACCATGCACAACGTTGTGATGACTGCACTGCTGATGCTGTTGCTGCCTGCTCCAATTGGCTACGGGGCTACGGTTTACAAATCGGTAGATGAACAGGGGCGCGTCACCTTTTCTGACCAGCCACCGGCTGCGGGCGAGGCTGCAGAAACCCTGACCTATGATCCAGGTGATCCGGTGTCGGCGGAAGAGGCGCAACAGAGACTCGACCGCATGCGGGAGACCACCGACCGAATGGCCGCTGGCCGCAGGGAGCGGGAAGCCGCACGGGCTGCTGCAGAGCCTCGGCCCAGCCAGCCAGCAGCACCTGCTCCTGTTGAGCCGCTCCCGACCTACTACCCAGTGTATCTCGGCGGCGCTCGCAGACCGCCCTATCACCGCCCGGGGCACAGGCCGGTCCACCCGGTGACACCGGTGCAGCCGGCGGCGGCGCGCGTACCCTACCCCGCCAGCTACATACGCCAGCGCTACCCCGGTGCCGCCGGAAAAATTTTCAATCCGCCACCCCGACCGGTTGGGCGTCGCTAGGGCAACTCTCAACAATGGCAATCGCGCTCAGCGCAATTCAGTGGTGCGCTGACTACAGCACTCAGTAGCGTTCAAACCAGGCCAGTATCGCAGCGACCTTTGCCAACAACTGGCTGGGCCGCTTGGCAATACTGTGTGATGCGCCTGGAATACGCACCATCGCAGTGTCTATACCGCGCAGCTTCAGGGCCTGATAATACTGTTCGGTCTCAGCCATGGGAGTTCGCAGGTCCGACTCACCGGTGAGCAACATGGTGGGCGTGCTGACATTACCCACCAATGAGAGTGGTGACCGTCGCCAGTAGGCCATCGGGTCTTCCCAGGGCATTTTGGCGAACCAGTAGCGCGTGAAATAAGGCGGCAGATCAGCGGTAAGCACAAAACTGGTCCAGTTGATCACGGGCTTGGCCACTACCGCAGCCCGGAAGCGATCCGTCTTGCCCACAATCCATGCCGTGAGCACGCCACCGCCACTGCCCCCGGTAACGTAAAGCCGCTGCTCATCCACATAGCCACCGGCTATCGTGGCATCAACCGCCGACATCAGGTCATCATAATCCTCCCCGGGGTAGGCGTGGTGAATCAGGTTGGAAAAATCGGTTCCATAACTGGTACTGCCACGAGGGTTCACATAGAGCACGACATACCCGGCTGCAGCGTACAGCTGGACTTCGGCGGAAAAGCGGCTGCCATAGTTAGTAAATGGGCCGCCGTGGATCTCCAGAATAAGGGGGTATTTTTTTGCCGGATCAAATCCGGGGGGCAGGGCCAGCCAGGCCTGAATGTCGCGGCCGTCGGCGCTGGATTTCACCCACAACTCTTCGACCTTTGCGAGCTCCCGGTGGCCCAGCAGATTGTCGTTCAGGTGGGTCAGCTGTGCTGTGCCCTTGTCGCCAGCGCGGCCAGCGCCCAATTCAGCGGGGCTTTGAGTCGTCCCGAGAGTAAAGGCATAGACATCACCACCGCCAACCGCGTACTCACCACCGGAGTATGGCCGCCCCAGTGATTGCCCACCCAGCCCCGAGGTCAACTGCTGCATGTTACCCTGCAGATCGGTGACTGCGAGGATAGTATCGCCCTTGTCGTCATACTGAAAAAATACCTGCTTGCCGTCGGCAGACCACTGAGGGTTGACGATATCCCGGTCCAGCCCAGGCAGCAGCTCCCGCTTGCCGCTGCCATCGACAGCCATCAAATAGAGCCCGCTGCGATGGTGTCCCAGCTGCTGATCATCCCAACCGGTATAGACCAGCTGGCGACCATCCGGGGACACACGCACATTGCCATCGCTGCCCTTGCGGTCGGTGAGAGCCGTTATTTCGCCGCCCCCTATCGGAACCCGGTAAACCTCGGTATTGCCAATATTCATATTCCAATCGGGATTGCGATTAGCCACGACATAGAGTGCCTTGCCGTCTGCAGCCCAGGCGATGTCACCCCGGTGATGAAAGTCACCATCGGTGATCTGCTGCGGGCTGCCACCCCCTGCCGGCAATACAAATACCTGCACGAACCCGTGGGGCCGGTTGCCCATGCCGTCGCTGCGGTAGATCGTTCGGTCGACGACTACCGGTGGATCAGCCCACTCGGCACCCTTGGGTTTGGCGGGCAGTTTGCCCATGGTTGGCGGCGTCACCGGTACCAACATGCTGAAAGCGAGCCATTTGCCATCCGGTGACCAGGAGAGCTTGCGCGGGGTCTGCGCCATGCGGGTCAGCGCGGCGCTGGCACCGGTATCCAGCCATTGCAGAAAAATCTGTGCGCCGACATCGTCGCGGGCAACGTAGGCCACCCGCAGGTCATCCGGCGCCAATGCGATGGCGCCGACATTGCCCATATTCGCGGTCACCGGGCGGTGATTTTTGCCGTCGACATCGATCTGCCAGAGGGTGCTCCGGCGCTGATCCTTCATGATATCCATTTCGTTGCGCAGATAGAGAATCCGCTCTCCACGACTGTCTACGACCGGGCTGCTGATGTAACGGAGCTGGAAAACATCCTCGGCCGCCAGCGGCGGCAAACCCGCTGTGTGCCCGCCCGGTGAGAACAGGCAGACCGTCAGACAGACAACAACAAACTGAAATGAATTCACCGTGGATTCCTTGTCGGTTAGCGATAGAAGCGGACAGTATATAGACCGGTGCTCCCAAATCCAGCCACGGCGCGCAAGTGTGCAGTGCTGCGGCCCGACATCGCCCGACTGTTTCCGACTTTACCCTGCTCCTCGTCTGCAGCGGGCTATGACTCTGCTACACTTCCGGGTCACTTTACCCTCTGGAGAATCGCTTTGTTGCCTCTATTGCTGACCGTTCTGCTGCTGACAACCACGCCCGCTATCGCCCAGTCGGATGCCCCGGCAAGCTTTGACCTGCTCGATTTCTATAAACACCTTCACCAACACCCGGAGCTCTCATTTCAGGAGGCGAAGACCGCAGCATTGCTCGCAAGGCAGCTCGCTGAGTTCGGCTTTAGTGTCACGGAGGAGGTTGGCGGTCACGGGGTGGTGGCAGTACTGGCCAATGGCGATGGCCCCACCGTCATGCTGCGCATGGACACGGATGGATTACCGGTGAAAGAGGAGACTGGCCTGGACTACGCCAGCATCGAGCAGGCAGTGGAACAGGACGGTCGCAACGTATCGGTTATGCACGCCTGCGGCCACGATGTTCACATGAGCGTTGTCACCGGCGCCGCCCGCCAACTGGCAAGTCAACGTGATGCCTGGCAGGGCACTCTGGTAGTGATTGCCCAACCAGCGGAAGAGCGCGGGGCGGGCGCGCGACTGATGCTTGAGGATGGCCTCTTTGAACGATTCCCAAAGCCGGACTACAACCTGTCGGTACACACCATTGCCACACTTCCCGCCGGCAAAGTGGGCTACATCGCCGGCTGGATGATGGCCAATGTCGATATGGTCGATATTCACCTGGGCGGCGTAGGCGGTCACGGTGCCTACCCGCACACCACCAATGACCCGCTGGTATTGGCTGCCGCCATCGTCATGGATCTGCAAACCCTGGTCTCCAGAGAGGTACCGCCAACCGAACCTGCCGTGGTCACCGTAGGATCGATTCATGGCGGCACCAAACACAATATTATTCCCGATGAAGCACAGCTGCAGATCACCGTACGCTCCTATACGGACGCGGTGCGAAACACGCTGCTGACAGGCATCGAGCGCATTGCCACACATCAGGCCATGGCCATGGGGTTTGGGCAAGACCAGTTGCCCGAGGTCACCATACGCGATGAATACACACCTGCACTGTGGAACGACCCCGCGCTGGTGCAGCGCTCGGTAGCCGCCATGAGCTCGGCAATCGGCGCAGATCGCCTGGTAGAAATACCGGCGGAAATGGGCGGTGAGGACTTTTCGCGCTACGGACGGACAGCTGACAAAATACCTGGCTTCATGCTTCGCCTGGGAACCGTGCCGCAAAGCCTCTACGATGCGTCACAGCGTGGTGAAACCAGCCTGCCCTCACTCCATTCAGCGCGTTAT
Organism: uncultured Gammaproteobacteria bacterium; assembly: GCA_963840725.1. GTDB lineage: Bacteria > Pseudomonadota > Gammaproteobacteria > Pseudomonadales > Halieaceae > CAVWDU01. The sequence goes on from CAWIZY010000016.1 coordinate 787,262, forward strand.
GCACCAGACCCGGTGCCGACTCTGGACACCGGCGTCAAGGCGCTGACAGCCGCCGCCATGGATCTGCTGGCCAAGCCCGACTGACGCGTTTGGTGAAGCCGTCAGCCAGAGCGCTGCACATTGCAGACAGCGGGCAGCTTCACCAGCTATCGCCAAACAGCCGCAACAGATTGCCACCGAGAATCTTGTCGATCCGCGCCGCACTGTGGCCCCGTGCCTGCAGCAACTGCGCCAGGGTGTTGAACCGGTCCGGGGTATTGAGGTCACTGGCAAACAGGTAACCGGTCTCGGTTTCGAAGGGTGCCGCGATACCGAGGGCAGCCCGCTCCCGGGTGCCCTCGCGAAAACGGGCGATAAATTCCGGCGTCAGCTCCACCGGCGACAAACTGCCGTCGGTACCAATGGACACATGATCCTCCCCGGCAACGTTGATGGCGTGTTCGACGTGACGCAACACATCATCCGCCGTTGGCTGTTTACCCCTGGCAAGATACGGCATAACAAATATACCAGTGATGCCACCACTGTCGGCGACCGCACGAATTTCCTGGTCGGTTCGGTGTCGGGGATGCGAAACCAGTGCATCACAGCCGGTGTGGGTAAAACTGACTGGCCGCGATGACCCCGCAATAGCATCCGCCGCCGAGCGTCTGCCACAGTGGCTGAGATCAATCAGGATACGCAGGGCATTAAGCTGCTCGATCACCTCCTTGCCAACTCTGCTGAGACCGGCATCAGCGGGCTCCATGCAACCATCGCCAAGCAGGTTACGACGATTATAGGTGGGCTGAATGATGCGAATACCGAGCTGGTGCAGAGCGCAGAGGCGGTCGAGATCATCCTCGAACAGAACACCGTCCTGCAGGCCATAAATCAGCCCGGTGGTGCCATTACCGGCTGCAGTGGCGATATCGCCAACCTTTCGTACACGGGACAACACCCGGGGATGATCATCTATCTCCAGCTCCCAGCGCTGCAGGTCGCGCACGGTTTTTTCGAATGCGGCCAGTGGGGCCATGGTGCCCACGACCCCCACGGTCAGATGCGTGGCGGTGAGCCCGGTTTTTTCAATATGCACGAGTTCGGCATCCGATAAGCGAGCGCTATCATCCCCGCTGGCGCCACCGGGAAAACCCAGCCCATCAATCATGATGCGCTTGGTAACCGGCCGATAGGCCGTTAGATCACTGGCGGGCGCGGGCAGAACCGCCGCAGCGGCAACGCCAGCCAAGGCGCGATTCACCAATGCACGCCGTGAGAGCGCCATTACGCATTGCTGCCACGGAGTTGGCGACGCCACTGCTGTCGACCCAGAATCTTGTTCCGGGCATCCCGGGGCAGCTCATCCAGACTGATCAGACCCTTTTCATCGAGCAACTGGACCACATCTTCAAGCACTCGGATGAAGGACTGGTCAGAAAGCTGGAGTTCGTCCATGGGCGCTCCAGCCGACGGCCGCAGTTCACTGGCAAAGTCGCGCAGAGCCCCGTCATCGGGCGCCACCCGCTCGCCGAATCCATCGGCAGATTCTCGACTCACAGCGACTATCTCGCCTGCCGAATTCCGTCTGACATAAACCATAGCTTTACTCCCGACGGCCTCCAGGTGGTGTTACCCGGACTACCGTTCACACTAACATCCCCTATTAATACTGCGATTCGATCCAGTCGCTCTATACGATCAGCCTCCAAAAGCGCCGTTAGCCCTGAAAATCGTGGCGCAGCCGCAGTTTTACGGCCGATAGTAACTCTCCAGCGGGTAATCCACCAAAACCGGAATGCCGAAAAGTCTGATCTGTGCTTGTGCGCCAAACCAGCATGGAACCCATGGTCAATGCAGCCAGGAATGGCATAATCTGTGTTCAGCGCTCACCCGGGCAAGGCAACGGAGCATCATGTGGACACGGCACTGGTTCAGCAACTGCTTAGACCCTCGGCATTTGAACACAGCTGTGAGGATATGGCGCTGCTTGAGACCCACATCTCCTGGGTGGTCCTCAGCGGGCCATTTGCCTACAAGATCAAGAAACCGGTCAGCTTCGAGTTTCTGGACTTCTCCACTCTGGCACTACGACAGCACTATTGCACCCGGGAAGTGGAACTGAACCGCCGCTTTGCACCGGATCTTTACCTCGGCGTTGTTCCTGTCACCCTGCACGCTGACGGACCGCGACTTGATGGTGACGGCGCGCCTGTCGATTACGCGGTGAAGATGCAGCGCATGGCCCAGACCGCCCTGCTGGCCAACATCGCCAACACGTCGGGCCTCGGCGAGGCGATCACAAGACCGCTGGCAGCAGAACTCGCCAGACTGCACAAATTGTTACCGCCTCTGTACCCGGACCCGGAAAGCGACACACCTGGCACACCTGGCGCCCTCTTCGAGGCGATGGCGCAGAATTTTCGACAGCTAGACTGCGGCAGGCTGCAGCAGGCCGACCGCGCGCAAATGCAGTCCGTAAGACATTGGTGGACTGTCCGGTTTGAGGACATGACGGGAGTGCTGCGCCAACGCATTGCAAACGGTCATGTTATCGAAGGTCACGGCGATACCCATCTCGGCAACATCGCGATGGTGGATGGCCGTATACAGTTGTTTGATTGCATCGAGTTCAACCGCGCTTTCCGGATTATGGACAGCATCGGCGAAGTAGCATTGTTGTGCATGGATCTGGCAGCCAGGGGACACAGCGCGGCCGCAAACAGGCTGATCTCCGATTATCTGGAATACAGCGGCGATTATGCTGGCCTCGAACTGCTGCCCCTGTACCAGAGTTACTTTGCCGTGGTACGTGCCAAAGTCCACCTGCTAGAGGCGAGCCAGCGGGAGGCGCAGAACATCGATGATCCCGCCAGCCGCTCATTGTCCGAAGCCCCCCCGGACTCTTCAAAAGACCCGTCACCAGACTCCGCGCCGAATACCGCTTATCAGAGCTGCCAGCACTATCTCAGCATTGCGGCAGACTATCAGCTACGGCGGAGACTGTTCCTTGCCATCACCCACGGTGTCTCCGGCAGTGGTAAATCGACCTTGGCAGGCGGACTCACCGAACGGTCGGGCGCCATTCGCCTGCGCTCTGACGTCGAGCGCAAGCGCTTGGCCGGACTGGCTCCTGAACAGCGGACCGGAGAGCATCAAAAACCGGCCCTGTACTCCAGATCAATGAGTCAGGAGACGTTTGACAGACTGCTGCTACTTGCCGAGCGAATCATACGTGCCGGCTTCCCCGTCATTGTGGATGCCACATTCCTGCATCGAAAGCTGAGGGATCGCTTTGCGCAGTTGGCCGAGGAAGTGGCGGTTCCTTTCATCATCCTTGACTGTGCGGCCGACCCGACCGAGCTACGGCGACGGCTAACGGCTCGCGAGCGCGCCAACAGCGACGCCTCTGACGCAGGCATTGCGGTGATGGAGCGCCAGCTTAAAGACCGGGAAGCGCTGTCGGGGCTGGAGCTGCCACACCGGGTACAGGCACTAAACAGCGAGGACGACCTCTGGTCCGCGATCCAGGCGCGCCTGCCGCAGTGATCCGGGGCCTGCGCACTCCCGTAACCTTGGTCAATCATCACTGAGAAAGCTAACAGTCACCAAGCCACTTGGCACGCCGCCCAGCAGCCGAAGCTTGCCTGAGCCTGCCTAAGCGCAGCCGAACCCACAGGACCCAGCCGGAAAACCCACTGACCATGATGTACCTGAAACACACCGCAGCTCACGCACTTTTCCTGCTCATCACTGGCCTGGGAGTCAGCACCATGGCGCATGCAATTGAGGAGCCCAAGTACACTGTTCTCGCCAATCTCGATAACGTCGAGATACGACGCTACGCTCCCAGCATTCAGGCGACCACTGAAATGCCTGCCGAGCGCGGCAATAATAGTGGCTTTCGTAGACTGGCCGGATACATCTTTGGTGGCAACAGTGACGGCGCCAAAATCGCCATGACAGCGCCGGTCTCAACCAGCACCTCAGGCGGCGCGACGGAAATGTCATTCACCATGCCCAGCGAATGGTCCCTGGAGTCACTGCCGGAGCCCGAAGACGAGAACGTGCAACTGAAACAAGTCCCTGCCTACACCGTCGCTGTCGTAACCTTCAGCGGTCGGGCGACAGAGAAGCGCGCCCTGGAAATGGAGCAGGAACTCCGTGCCAGACTGTCAGAGGAGTCAATCGAGCCCTCCGGGCCAGCAATACTCAACCAGTACAACCCACCCTGGACGCTGCCATTCTTAAGGCGCAATGAAATCATGTTAAGTGTCGACTGGCGACAGTAACCCATACCAAAAGGCCGGGATACCGCGCCAGCAGGCACCTGTGAACACTCCACAGCGACGCTATGTTTCGCCCCCTCGTCGCTCAGGCTATTGCGTTGATCCGGTACTCAGGCCTTCTTCTTTGCTGCCGTTTTCTTTTTCGCAGCCACTTTCTTCTTCACTGCGGCTTTCTTCTTCACTGCGGCTTTCTTCTTAGCTACCGCTTTTTTCCCTGCAGCCTTCTTCTTGACCGTGGCTTTTTTCTTCGCTGCCGCTTTTTTCCCTGCGGCCTTCTTCTTGACCGCGGCTTTTTTCTTCGCTACCGCCTTTTTTGCTGCAGCCTTCTTCTTGGCAGCAGTCTTACTGGCTGCGGATGCCTCCTTCCTGACTGACTTCTTGGCATCGGCAAGTAGCTTCTTCCAGGCCTTGACATTGGCATCGGCCCGCTTCTTAACGATTTTTTGCGCCTGGTTGTTGGTCTTGCTGGCCATTTTTTGCAGCCCGGTCAAATCCTTGCGGGCACGATTAACGACCATCTTGAGCTCCTTCACCACATCGGAGCGGTCGCCGTTCACTTTTCTCAGCTCGTCGAGCAGGTCCTTGAGCATGTCGTACTGACGTTTGGCTATGTCTGTATACCCATCGATAATGGCACGGTTCGCCTCGGCTATGGCATCCATGTTTTTATTGGCGCCCACCAGAATATCATCGAGTGAGAAGCTGCCGAGCTTCACATCTTCCAGATACTTTCCAATATCGATTCCAGCCAGGGATGCGCTCGCCCTGGACCGCTTGCCAGCCGCCCGCTTTTTGGCCGTAGCGGTTTTTGCCGCCGCTTTTTTTGTCGGCACCTTTACCCTGGCCTTGGCCGGCCCGGTTTTCGTTTTGGATGTCGCCATTATGTCTCTCCGTAGATTTCCGAATTGCCGGGCCGTTCCGCGCCTCATGCAAGGCGTCCCGCCACCGCTTAATTACCATAGACCATTTCTGGCAAACTGCCCTGACCTGCCAGAACACGGAACACGGCAGACAGATTGTCAGACGGGTTTACAGACTCCCGGACAGCGTCTGCATGTGTTCACGAGCAATCCTGGCCAACACCGCCTGCCGCTGCTCGGGCAAGGCTCCGGGGAGGTTTATTGCATAGCCTAGCTGTAATTCTGCGGGGGGGGGCTCCATCGCTCAGCGGCCCGCCGATACCGGTGAGCACCTGAAGGCGAGTGGCGTTCGCCTGATCAAAAACGAAGGCAATATTGCCAATATCGTATAACACCTCGATGGGTTCAGACCCACCCGCCAGCCTACTGACCTTCTCTTTCAGTTGCTCTTTCGAATCAGTGGCCGAGCTCATCGTCCCGGGCGCAAACAACATCATGCTCAGGAAGAGCATTTTGTCAGTGCCCTCTTCCTTGTAGCTGCAAATTCGAGACCGCGCTCGCTCATTCTGCAGGTTTTTCTGTGCCAGGTTATCGGTGCCCAACAACTCCGCGGCCAATGACGGCGTCAGCAACCCGCAGGGATCAGGCAAGCTGATCGCTTCGACCGGGGTCGACACCTGTTCCACATCGCTGGACGGACGATCGCCGCAGGCAACCAGCAATACCACAACGCAGCACACCAGGGGTCTGAGCAGTTTCATTGAGCTTCCTCATTGTTGCTGTAGGGTTCAGGCAGATTACAACAGCGCTGATCAAACGCGCCTCGTTCGCCTGCAACCCGCGGGTGTACGCTATACAGTAATCGTATCTCCAGCTTCGATCAATCGGCGGTTGCCGACCCTTGTTACCGGGCTTTTTACCTCACACTACTCGATTCTCCACTTGAGGCCACACCCGGAATTCCATGGTACGCCCGATGCCGGTACGCCCGATGCCGGTACGCCCGATGCCGGTTCGCCCGATGCCGGTTCGCCCGATGCCCCGACACCAGTGTGGCACCGAGTGGGTCCCGTTGCCTATAATCCACGCAACCCTGAAGGAGTGCTTCATGCGTCACGTAATAGCCTTTGGCGAGCCCTGCACGCCGTCCAAAATAATCTGCGTGGGCCGTAACTATACGGCACACATCGAGGAGCTCGGTAATACAGTGCCCGAGGAGATGGTGGTGTTTATCAAACCCAACTCCGCATTGACCGATACGCTTCGGTCGCGACGCAGCGAACCGGTGCACTACGAGGGAGAGATCGCATTTCTGGTACGTGACGGCGGCCTGGCGGCGGTGGCCTTTGGTCTGGACCTGACGCTGCGCCGCCTGCAGTCCAGACTCAAGGCCGCAGGCCTGCCCTGGGAGCGGGCCAAAGCGTTTGATGGCGCTGCACTATTCAGCGAATTCGTCGCGCTCCCAGACCCCGACGCAGATCTGTCGCTGCAACTCCGCATTAACGGCCAGCTGACCCAGCAAGGGGACGAAACCATGATGCTTTATCCACCCGAGGCTGTATTGCGCGAATTGAAGACTTTTACCACACTCGAGGATAACGACATCATTATGACGGGCACCCCGGCCGGGGTCGGCGAGGTCATTTCAGACGCAGAATTCAGCGGCGGCATTTACGCGGGTAGAGTGTTGCTGACAGAGGCTACCTGGCGCGCACGATGACGAACGCCATCTCGGCCAACGCGTTGCGTGAGAAAGGTCTCGCGCAATCGCCGCGCTAATTCTCGATTGTGAAGAGCGTCGTTTTGCAGTAGCTTGTCTGCAACCCTACGAGTGGTCCAAGATGCAGATCATCCTGAAACTGGATATTGCGGGGCAACCACGCGGCTGGATCAGCTTGCATGAAGCGGTGACTGCCTACGCGCGAGGCGATGTTGTTTACGGCATCGGGGGCACCCTTTCGCCTGTATGGGGCGGAACTCAGCGTCTCACCGGGCAACGCTCCAGGATCGACCTGCAGCCGATTATTGCTGTGCAGGGTCGCATCATGTCGAGTTTCAGCTTACCCCTGTGTAACCGCACACTGTTCCGTCGCGATGAATACCGCTGCCTGTACTGTGGCACGCAATTCCCACGGTCAGAGCTGACCCGGGACCACGTACTTCCCAAGTCGCGAGGCGGCAGCGACCGCTGGGAGAATGTTGTGGCCGCCTGCCGCCGCTGCAATTGGCATAAAGACAACCGCACCCCGGAGGAAGCCCAGATGCCATTGCTGGCGATTCCGTTCAAACCCAACTCCTGGGAGTGGCACTTCCTCAGCAAGGACAGAATTCTCGCCGATCAGATGGACTACCTTTCCCAGCGCTTCCGTGCACCTCGAAGCTGGGCCGCATAGTGTCCTGTCCGGGACTTTTCCACGGCACTCCAGAGCGACTGAATCAGTCCTGAAAACCGGGGGGCGGCACAAATGCCCGGTGGTACTCTTCCAGCAACGTGGCGACGGCGAGGGTGGTGCGGTCACCGAGATACTGACCTGTTACCTGCAGTCCAATCGGCAGCCCCGCGCGCGTGGTACCCACGGGCACCGCGGTTACCGGCAGGTAGCCGTTGAGAGTCAGCCCAGCCCAGGCCATCAGTTCGGTATAGGGCCTCGATTCACCATTGACCTGCAAGCTGCGCGCATGCATATCTGGCGAGTGATCGTGCGGAAAAGCGGCAACGTGTGCACAGGGACAGAGCAGGACATCATAGGACTGGAAAAACGCCATCCATGCCGCCCGCGTTTGCAGGCGGCGTTCATTGCACTTCTGCCAGTCGCGATGGCTGAGCGCTATCCCCCGCAGTTGCAACATCTGATCGCCCATATCGTCAGGGTCGGCCGCGGCTACCGCCTCACTCGCCATACTGTGGACACTGTCGGGCATACCACCGGCCAGCGCGGCCAGTAGCAACTGCATGTAGTTGATATGGTTCTCCCGCGGATCAATCTCCGGGCGCGCCTCATGATTTACCTGGGCACCGAGCCGTGCCAGCGTATCACCAGCGGCGCGCACGTGGTCGGCGATTTCGGTGTCTACCGGGCAAAAAGCATCATCGGCCCATACGGCAACGCGCAGTTCACTGATCTGGGTGAAAGCTGGTACCGGCAGCTCCAGGCGCCAGGCTCGGGCATCTTCGGGATCCGGGCCCGCCAGCACCGAGAGGGCCCGATCAAGGTCCGCCGCACAGGTAGCAAGCGGACCAACCACCGACAGGTCTGTGTCGCTGAGGACACCCTCTCCAGGGGGCAGGTGTCCGCGCTGAGGCACTATCCCGAAGCTGGGCTTGTGCCCAAAGACGCCATTGAAGTGGCTGGGGGTGCGAATCGACCCGCCGATATCGCTGCCCAGCTCCAGAGGCGTCAGACCCGCGGCAAGGGCCGCGGCTGCACCGCCCGACGAGCCACCGCAGGTCTTACTGGTATCCCACGGGTTATTAGAGGTACCGTATATCTCGTTGAAGCTCTGCAGGTCAGAGCTCATGAACGGCACGTTGGTTTTGCCAAACACAATGGCACCCGCATCTATGTAGCGCTGCACCGCGATAGCGTTGACCCCGGGGATATTGTCGCGACAATCGGGGATGCCGCCCGCAGTCACCAGACCCTCGGTACAGAAGGCATCCTTGATTGTCATCGGCACGCCGTGCAATGGACCCCAGTCCTCGCCGTTCGCAGCGGCCAGATCCGCCAGTCGTGCCCGCTCACGCGCACGGTCAACGTCCAGCGCCACCACCGCATTGATTCCGGAATTGAACGTCTCCACCCGGCCCAGAAAGTATTCCAGCACAACTACAGCAGACAGTTCACCCGCACGTATGTCATCGGCCAGCGCAAATGCACTCCGGTAAAGTGGACTCATATTTCACTCCCCGCCCGGTAAAATTCAGGCTGTTACAAATTGACGTACGGCGAGTTGCAATGCCACACACCGAAACTGGACAAACCACGCTTGAGTATAGCGGCTCGCCTGAGCGCTGACATCAGGCGCATCGCTAAATCGCGCTTCTATTATTCGTAACCCAAGGCACTATAATCAGTCTGGAATAAATCTGGTTAACCACTACCGTCACCGGGGAGAGCAGCTTGAGTAACGAAGACCACAGTGCCATCCATGCCATGATGCAGCAGATGGACAAGTCTGTGATCGGCCAGGAAGAAGTGGTCAGAACACTGACCCTGGCGCTGCTGTGCAATGGCAATGTGCTACTGGAAGGACTGCCGGGAACAGCCAAAACCCGCTCGATCAAAACTCTGGCCAGAGTTCTGCAGGCGGATTTGGGTCGCATCCAATTCACCCCCGACCTGCTGCCGTCGGACGTTACCGGCAACGAAATCTATCAGGAATCCCAGGGCAAGTCGGAACTGCAGTTCCAACCCGGCCCTATTTTCAATGAGCTAGTACTCGCGGATGAGATCAACCGAGCACCGGCGAAAGTACAGTCCGCCCTGCTCGAGGCCATGGAAGAACGCCAGGTCACCGTGGCCGGAAAGTCCTATCAACTGCCGCCCTTGTTTATGGTGCTTGCTACCCAGAACCCGATCGAACAGGAGGGCACCTACCCACTGCCGGAAGCGCAGATGGACCGGTTCCTGATGAAGATCTCTGTGGACTACCCCAACCGCGAGTCAGAACTGGGCATTGTGCGCCTGCTACAGACTGAAGAGGGCCAACAACAGTTGGATTTGCAGATGATTCCCCAGTCGCATATTTTCGCGGCCAGGGACACCATCCAGAAAATGCAGCTGTCGCCGCCCATAGAGCAATATATCGTCGATCTGGTGATCGCGACCCGCGACCCTGCCGCCTTCAACCAAAAGTTGGCGCAATGGATTGACACCGGCTCCAGTCCCCGGGCCAGCATTGCGCTGCACCGGGCCAGCCGCGCCAGTGCGTGGCTGGACGGACGTGACCAGGTGCTCCCCGACGATGTCCGCAGCGTACTCCATGCAGTGATGCGTCACAGACTGATACTCAGCTACGATGCACTGGCGGACAAGGTCACTCCGGATGCAGTCATCGATGAAATCATCCATCAGGTCGCCGTGGGATAAAGCGGCGATGAGCGACGCCTGCACAGAGGATATCTACACCAGCCTGCACGCGCTGGTGCGGCTACGCTACGGCGCGCGCGGCTTCAGTTATCTGCCTCGACAATCGGTGCGCTCTATGCTCAGTGGCCGCAAGCGCTCGCGACTGCGCGGCCGCGGTCTCGATTTTGATGAACTTCGCCACTATCGCCCCGGCGACGATATCCGCACCATGGACTGGCGGGTGACCAATCGCACCGGCAAGCCCCATGTGCGGGTGTACACTGAGGAGCGAGACCGTCCGGTGGTCGTGGTCGTCGACCAGCGACTGCCGATGTTTTTTGGCAGTACTCGGAAAATGAAATCAGTAGTGGCCGCTGAGGTTGCTGCCATCACCGCGTGGCGCGTGCTGGCGGTGGGTGACCGCATAGGCGCCATTCTGTTCAATGACACGCGCTCGCTGGAAGTTCGGCCGACCCGCAATGAGCGCAAGGTCATGGGCTGGCTGGGCGACCTGGCGGACATGAACAATGCGCTGTCGGTCACGCCGGGGCATGACAGCGACCCGGCGGCACTCACCCGCGCACTGACGCTTTTAGAACGCACCGTCAGTCATGATTACCTGGTGGTGCTGGTATCGGATTTCTTCGGCTGGAGCGAGGCCACACTGGATACTATTCGCCGTATCAGCCAGCACAACGATATCGTCTGCTCGCTTATTTTCGACCCATTGGAACGAGATATTTCGCAAGCCGACAAGCTGGTGGTGAGCGACGGCAGATTTCAACTCGAAATTGATGCCCGAAGCCACGATCTGGGGAAGAAATTCGAAGCCAGTTTCAGCAACAACATGGCGCTTGTGCAGGGCGAGCTCAGGCGTCACGACATACCGATTTTACCGATTGAGACCGTCACCCCGGTCACCGATCAGCTGCGTGAACAATTGGGCGGCACGAAGGTACGTCGATGAGCGCGCCGCCACTACCCGATATTTTCGGCAACTACGCGCTCGGCGATTTCGTTGAGGTGACTGCCCCCGCCGCTGTCAGCTGGTGGCCCCAGACGGTCGGCTGGCTCTGGGTCGGGGCGCTATTGGGCCTGCTGTTGGGTCGCAAACTTTGGCGGGGAGGCAGGCACTGGTACCACAACCGCTATCGCCGCGAGGCACTGCAACGCCTGGCCGAAATCGAGGCGGAACCCCTCGACGAAACAACGCCGCAGCAACTCAATCAACTCCTCAAAATAACCGCCCTGGCGGGCTGGTCGCGAGAGCAGGTGGCCCGACTCACGGGTAGAGAGTGGACCGAGTTTCTCAACCGCAGCTGCGAGTCCCCGCCCTTTGAACCCGTCCTGGCGGAGCTGCTCGCTACCGGCCCCTATACCGCCCCGACTATTGACCCGGCAACCGGCAGGCGCCTGGTGCAGGCAAGCAGGCAGTGGATAAGAGACCACCGGGGGCCGGGCGATGTTTGAACTCAGTCACCCCTGGGCGCTGCTACTGATCCTGCTACCCCTGCCCATGCTCCTGCTGCCGCCCTACAAAGAGAGCCGTGACTCGGTCAAGGTGCCGTTTTTCAACAAACTGGTCGAACTGAGCAAAGAGCGCCCGGAGGTGGGTGCAATGATTCTGCAGCGCGACCGGGCCCAGAAATTTCTGGTGGCGTTCATGTGGCTGTGCCTGGTGCTAGCGGCCGCGCAACCCCAGTGGCTGGGCGAACCGGTTGAACAACAAAAATCCGGTCGCGACCTGATGATTGCGGTAGACCTCTCCGGTTCCATGGAAGCGCGAGACTTCACCCTGCCCGATGGCAGCACCGTTGATCGGCTGGAGGCGGTGAAGTTCGTACTGGCGGAGCTGGCTGACCAGCGACCCTCCGATCGGCTGGGTCTGATCGTATTTGGCAGTGCTGCCTATCTGCAAACCCCGTTCACCGATGACCACCGGGTGTGGGAGCAACTGCTGACAGAAACCCAGATTGGCATGGCGGGCCAGAGCACAGTCTTCGGCGATGCCATTGGTCTTGCCATCAAACTGTTCCGGGAGAGCAATTCCGATAACCGGGTTCTCATCATACTCACCGACGGCAACGACACCGGCAGCACGGTGCCACCCATAGACGCGGCCAAGGTGGCGACCCATTACAACATTCGCATTTATACGATCGCCATTGGAGACCCGACCTCAGTCGGCGACGACGCGCTGGATATCGACACCATCGCCCGGGTATCAGAAGTTGCCGACGGCCAGTATTTTCAGGCCTTGGACCGACAACAATTACAGTCAGCCTACCGCACTATCGGAGAGCTCGAACCTGAGCTCTACGAGACTGTGAGCTTTCGTCCGCGGCAGAGCCTGCATTGGGCACCGGTGGCCCTGGCACTGAGTCTATACTGGTTTTATCACAGTTGGAGCGCATGGCGGGCCTGGCGACGCGGGAGGTCCGAGCATGCCTCTTGATCCTCAGTTCATCGAACATTTTCACTTTCTCAGACCCTACTGGGCACTTTTACTGGTACCGTGGATAATCCTGTTCGCGGTGCGCAACCGGCGGGAGCACCGCCCGGACAGATTCGGCGGAATCATCGCCCCACACTTGCTGGAACACTTGCGCGTTTCGCGCTTCAAATCGCGCTGGTTCAACCCCCGCAGCCTCACCACCGTGCTGCTGACCCTGTTGATGATTCTGTTGATGGGGCCGAGTTGGCGTCAGCAACCCTCGCCACTAAGCCAGGATGATGCCGCACTGGTGATCCTGCTGGATGTATCGAGCAGCATGGAACAACGGGATATACAGCCAAGTCGCTTGCGACGGGCCAAGCAAAAAGTAACTGATCTGTTGTCACTCCGTCCCGACAAGAAGGCCGCACTGATCGTCTATGCCGGCAGCGCACACACCGCTCTGTCGCTCACCGCCGACCAGGAAATCATAGTTCAGTACCTGGCGGCTATCGAGCCAGGCATCATGCCCAGAGCCGGCAAATTCCCGGAGTACGCGCTGCCGCTGGTCGACGAAGTACTGCGCGATAGCACCGCCCCTGCGACCGTCCTGCTGCTCACGGATGCACCGGGTGCCGATACGCTTGAGGTATTCCGCGAGTACTTTGCTGCGAAGCCCCATCAACTGCTAATACTGGGTGTCGGTACCGCAACGGATGCAAAGGGCCTGGCAGCCCTGGAAAGCGATGCACTGAAGCAGCTGGCTGCGGACAGCGGAGGCCATTACTTCGATCTGACGGTGGACGGACAGGACGTCCGGGCCGTGAGCCGGCGGGTTGACAGCTATTATGTAGTGATTGAAGACAGCGCCCTGCCCTGGCTGGACAGCGGCTACTGGCTGGTATTTCCGGCTATGCTGCTGTTCCTGCTGTGGTTTCGCAAAGGCTGGACCCTCACCTGGACAGTCATGATGATGCCGTTGCTACTGGCGGGCTCGCCAACGCCCGCCCGCGCTGCAGAACCCGCAACCCCCGTTGCCACCGGCTCTCACTGGTTTGCAGATCTCTGGCTGACAGGCGACCAACAGGGACGACTGCTGATGCAGTTCGGCCGCTACAACAGCGCCGCGCGGCGTTTCGACAATCCCATGTGGAAAGCTATGGCTTTCTACTACGATGAGCAGTTCATGCTGGCTGCCGACTACTTCGCCCGCAGCGACAGCGACGATGCCCTGTTTAACGAAGCCAATGCGCGGGCCCAAGCCCGGGACTACGTGCGCGCCGTGACGCGCTACGACCGCTTACTACAACGCAGTCCCGACTACCCGGGGGCTGTCGCCAACCGCGCAGTGGTGCAGGCTCTGATTGATGAAATCAATCGGCTGAGTGAAAGCCAGCAAGAGGAGGCCGGGGTTGGCAGTGAGAACAAAGAGCTTGGCTCCGATGACGCAATTGCCGCTGAGGGAGCCGACTACCTGGACTGGAAACAGGCCGAAATTGTGCAATTGACCGCTGACGAAATACTACAGGACCCAGCCACCAGCGAGATGTGGATGAAAGGCGTGCAGCAGGATCCGTCCCAGTTCCTCTCCATCAAGTTCAATATGCAGTTACAAATGCGGGCAGAGGATGCTGAGGGCGCTAGCGGTGGGTAGCGCGGGCATCGGGAGCCGCTTGCGCGGCGCACTGCTCGCCCCACTGCTGCTGGTCGCTCTGCAAGGCCACGGGATGACTGTGGAGGAGCTGCAATCCTCCGGCCGTCTGGAGATCAAAGCCGGGGTACAACCGGAGACCGAAATTGTCGTCGGTCAGAAAGTCGTGCTGTTTATCGAACTGGCGACTGACCGCTGGTTCAGTGGCGGCACCCGGGTCTCTGTCCCGGAAGTTCCGGGGCTGGTGATACTGCAAACGGAAAAGTTCGCGACTAACGCCAGCGAGCTGCGCGCGGGTCAAAACTGGGTCATTCAACGTTGGTCCCTGGACGTTTTTCCCCAGCGCGAGGGTGACTTCTCCGTGGGTCCTATCGCGGTCACGGTTAGCGTCAGCCACGAGGATGCAGGGGTGGTCAGTGGCGATCTGGAAAGCCCACCGGTGAGCTTTACCGTGACCCGCCCCTCCGCTTTGGAGCAAGTGAAGCAGTGGGTGTCTGCTCCCGAGTACCGTGTGACCCAGAGCTTTGACAGAACGCCCGGAGACCTGCAGGTTGGCGATGCGATCGAACGCGAGATCGTGTTCGAGGCCAGTGACGTGATGGCGATGATGCTGCCGGGAGTCCAACCCGAACAAATGCCGGGTCTGGCTGCCTACCCGTCACCGCCGATTCTGGAAAACAACAACAACCGCGGCACTGCCACCGCTCGCAGGGTGGAGCGGACCAGCTACCTCGCCGAGGCTCCGGGCAGCTATCAGCTGCCGGCCCGGGAATACGTTTGGTGGAACACCAGCACCCAGCGTATGGCGTTATTGACGCTGCCAGCGACAGAGATCGTGGTCGCGGGCAGTGCCGAGCCGGCTTCAGGATCGGCAAAACCAAACCGCAATCTGAATTGGCGACACCTGCTGAGTTTTGCAGGGGCGCTGCTGCTGGCCTTGCTACTACTCAACTGGGCTCGCTACCTGCCCTGGCCCGCTCGAGAGCGGTTGCTGGCTCCCTTTCTGCGACTGCGCAGTTTCTGGCGGGATCTGCGCCGGCCAGCGCTGGCCGCGCAGCTCAACCCCGATAGTAGCGCTGGGGAGTAAAGGGCATGCGGGTCACCGTCACCGGTATCTGCTTGCCACGCACCTCGACAAACAGATCGGTGCCGGGCTCCCCGCAACTCCGCTGCACATAGGCCATGGCAATGGGACCACCGTGACTGGCGCCGAAGCCCGCGGAACAGACTTCACCGACTGTCGCTCCACCGGCATCGGTGACCGATTGACCCTCTCGGACCGGTCGCTTGCCATTTACAGCCAAGCCCACCCGCCGCAACGGCGTGCTCTCTGCGATCCGCTGGAAGATCACCTCGGCTCCCGGAAACCCACCCGCACGGGCGCCACCAGCCCGCCTGACTTTGCTGATCGACCACAAAAGGCCCGCCTGAACCGGATCAATATCCGGAGACAGTTCATGACCGTACAGACACAGTCCAGCCTCAAGGCGCAAGGAGTCCCGCGCACCCAGACCGATCGGTAGGACCTGCTCTCGGGACAGCAGGAGGCGCGCAATGTGCTCGGCCCGCTCGGCAGGCACTGACAGCTCGAAGCCGTCTTCCCCCGTGTAGCCTGAGCAGGTGATATAGACCGGCGTGCCGTCAAGTTCAGTATGACAGCCCTGCATAAAAACGAGTTCAGCTGCAAGCGGGCAGAGGCTTTGCATGACGGCTCTGGCTTGCGGCCCCTGCAGGGCAAGCAGGGCGCGCTGCTCCATGACGGATAGCGTTTGCCCGGATAGATGACTGCGCAGGTGCGCAATATCCGCGTCCTTGCAGGCGGCATTCACCACCAGAAAAAACCTGTCCTCTCCCCAGCGGGTGATGATCAGATCGTCTTCCACCCCACCGCGATCGTTAGTGAACAGGGCATAGGTCTGGCGATCGATACCCAGACCTTCGATATCTACGGGCACCAGGGTCTCGAGCATTGCCGCCGTCCCGGTACCTTCAATCAACACCTGGCCCATATGAGACACATCGAACAAGCCTGCTGCCTCTCGGGTGTGAAGATGCTCCTTGATGATACCGGTAGGGTACTGCACCGGCATCTCGTAGCCGGCAAAAGGCACCATCTTGGCTCCCAGCTCACGGTGCAGTTCATCCAGCGGCGTGGTCAGCAATGTCATGGCTTGGCCCTCGGTGAGCAGCATTATTTGAATGGATGCCGCCACTCTAACCACCGGGGAGACCCGCTGCAAGAACAACCACAGCCCCTCGAAACGTGCCTGGAGCGTTGCAGTAGCCCGCTCAGGTAGTAACAACGCTGGAGACAGCCAGGCCACCAACCATCCTGGAGCGAGCGCTTCCCATCTCGGCTGTCAGCACCGTTCAGATGGGCTTGCGGCTGCAGGCGGAACACGGATAATGACCGCTCAAAAAAGGAACCGGGAACGACCCTTGAGCAAATCGCATGCCCCGCCCCACAAGCCAACCCAGGGTCACCACGCCACCATTAGTCTGATCGGCATGCCGGGCGCGGGTAAGAGCACCGTGGGCGTAGTGCTGGCCAAACAGATGGGGCTGGCATTCACAGATACCGACCTGGCCATTCAGGTTCGCGAGAACGCGACCCTGGAACAAATCCTGCAAAGGCAGGGCCACCAACGGCTGCGAGCAATCGAGGAGGAAGTGTTATTGTCGCTTTCCATCGAAGCGGCCGTTATCTCTACCGGCGGCAGCGTTGTCTACAGCCGGCCGGCCATGGAGCGACTGCGTCGCGCCGGCCCCGTGGTTTACCTCAAAGCTGACCTGGCCACCCTTGAGCGGCGGGTAGCTGCGGCGCCCCCCCGCGGGATTGCCAGCCCCGCCGGGCAGAGCTTCGCTGAACTTTATGCCGAGCGCACACCTCTCTATGAAAGTCAGGCAGACCTAACGGTAGATGCAAGCTCCGGACCCGCCGACATTGTGGCCATGGGAGTTATCGCGGGCTTGGCCACCATTCGATGAAACCCTGAGGGTTGCGGACGTGTCCGGACACGTCCGCTGCGCATCAGACGACTCGGGCATGGTCAGATTTAGAGCGGCAGGACCCCCGGCGATGCCCATTCACTGCCCTTGCCGAAGCGGCTCACTGCTTTAAAGACAAGCCGTATCGGCGGTTGCGCTGAAACCGCGACCTGATCGGCAGGCTTGTAATTTTGGCACGAGGCTTGCAAGTGATTCTGGCAGGCGGCCCGTTTGCGCGACCCCAGGGATAAACCTACAGGGATGTAGCATCCAGCGCATGGAAACCAGGGACGGTTGCGGGCCGCCCACTATTTTCTGCCTACTATAGGGCGCGGTACTTTATCACCCCGGATCAACAAAATAATTTTATCGTACTTTCAATAATATTTTGATTTACTCGCCCAAAATCGTAGGTGATATTGCTAGCTGTGACCTGCATTAAATCATCCGGAGGTGGTTTATGGGAGAGCGTAGCCAAGAGCCAGTAACCACGGACCCCCTGGACGATCTGTTCGATCCAGTGCTCGGTGACCTGTCCGATGAAGACCTGGACTCTTTTGAGCCGGTACTGTCAGGCAAGCAGCAACTGGCGGAAAAACGACGGCGGGCAGAGCAACGTCTGGAGGAAAGGCGCCTGCGCGAGGAACTGGGCTACTACGATATGGATTTCGGCGATCTCTAGCTGCCTGCCAGGGCGCCTCTGAACGATGGCAATCGCGCTCAGCGGAGCAGAGATGTCCTCGCTGCCTGCTAGACCCTCACTTCACTGAAGCATTGCGCCACAACTTCTATCAGTTCCCGCCGGGGCGAGCCCGCGTTGTAGGCCACATTTAACTGACGGCGGAATTCCGGTGCCCCGCGCACCGGAGTGAGGCCCGCGCTGCGCAGGCGAGATCGCAAACTGTAGGGCAGAAAACAGGCGCCACCCCGTTGCGCCAGAAAGTCAGTGGCCAGTTCATTTATATTCGTATGCAGGGCGGGGACGATATGCTCTCCAAAGCTGCGCGTGTGAAAGCGTTCAAAGCCCCCACCCCAGTCCAGATAAACGTAACTGCCGCCCATCGCGCTGACTACTGTGTCACCACTGGCAGAACTGAATAGACGCAACGTGAGCTCGCCCACAGGTATGCAGCGCAGCTCCGGCAAACTCGGTGGCTCGTAGAGAATACCCAGGTCAAGGGTCCGATCCAGCAGACGACGGGTAATGTCGTCCGGTTGATAGCTTTCTACGCGCATGGAGAGCTCTGGTCGCGCCCGCAGAAGCGCGTACAGTTTAGCTTGTAGCGCCTCACTCCAGATTCCGGTGCGAACGCCCAGAAACATCTGGCTGCTGCCGGTATCGTCCAGCGCCACATCCTGCCTGGCACGCACCAGCGATAGCAAGACCGCCTCCGCATGAGGAACCAGACGCTCGCCCTCACTGCTGAGCTGGATATTGTTGCGGTTGCGGACAAACAGGTTGACGCCCAGTAATTCCTCCAGTTGTTTTATCCGGGCACTGACCGCGGCCTGGGTGATAAACAGATTCTCCGCCGCGCGACCGAAGTGGCGCGTATTGCGCACTTCAAGAAAGGTTTTAAGTAATTCTGTATCCAAGGGTCAGGTGGCGATCGACTCACCGCGCTGCAGCCGGGAGAGTCCCTCCCGGCTCGCGGGCGCGACGCCTCGCTCGGTTATCAATGCGGTGACCAGGTCAGCTGGTGTGATATCAAAGGCGGGGTTGGCCGCTCTGCTTCCCGGACCGGTGAGGTCCACACTGAGGATGTCTCCTCCTTTGCTGCGACCGGTGACGCTGAGTACCTCCTCCGCCCCCCGTTCTTCTATTGTAATCGCCTCGCCGCCGGGGCAAGCCGGATCAATGGTGGACTGGGGGAGTGCGACGTAGAATGGCACCCCGTTGGCACGGGCGGCCAGCGCCTTCATGTAGGTACCGATCTTGTTGCACACATCCCCATTGCTGGCCGTGCGGTCACTGCCAACAATGACACAGTCCACCTGGCCAGACTGCATCAGATGACCGCAGCTGTTGTCTGCCACTACGGTGCAGGCTACCCCCGCGCGTTGCAGTTCCCAAGCAGTCAGATGGGCGCCCTGATTGCGCGGCCGGGTTTCGGATACCCAAACATGCACCGGCAGACCGGCTGCATGTGCCTTGTATACTGGTGCCAATGCAGTGCCCCACTGAACGGCGGCAAGCCAGCCTGCATTGCAGTGAGTCATCACATTCAGGCGCCCGCCGGTTGCCAGTTGCTGCAGCAATCCCAGGCCGTGCTCGCCTATACGGGCACAGGTCGCGATGTCCGCCTCGCGCATCGCCTGAGCCTTGCGCAAAGCTGCTGCGGGCCAGTGAGTGCGCTCCAGCCCAGCCAGCATCGAACTGACCTCACCCAGCGCCCAGGCCAGGTTCACCGCCGTGGGACGGGTTGCCAGCAGCGCCTCTGTCGCTGATCTCAGGGCGGCATCAGCCGGTTCTTCTGCCAGAGCAGCGGCGAGTCCGAATGCCGCGGTAATGCCGATCAGCGGCGCCCCTCGCACCTGCATCCGGCTTATTGCCCGGCAATAGTCGTCCAGAGTCCGCAGCGACGCCCACTCCAGTCGATGCGGCAGCAGGGTCTGATCAATAATCTGCACCTCGCCCAGGTCGAGGTCCCAGCGCAAACTGGAGAGTAGCTCGCTACCGGGCGATGGCAGCATACTCATCGACCCCTGTCCCGGACGACACCCGACTGGTCTCGTACTGCCATTCAAATACATTCAGCTCAGTTAAGATAAAGGCGAACAACCACAGGGAAGCATCCCAAACGCTACCAAAGGTGTGCTCCAGCGCCAGCAGTTCTTCCCGGAGAAAGAAGCCAATGTTCATAAATAGCAGCGCGTAGACTGGATACTTGGGACCCGTGAGCGCACGATAGCCGCCGGCACTGCCGAACCAGGTTTCTTGTTCGCCGGTGCTCACCGAGCTGACCTATACCTGAAGCAGCAGATGTTCACGCTCCCAGGAACTGATTACCCGATTGAACTCTTCGAACTCGTCCAGCTTGACCGCGGTGTAAGCGCGCAGGAACAGCTCGCCAAAAATATGGTTCATTTGTGGGGTATCCTGCAACCGTCGCAGCCCCTCCTCGAGCGTGCGCGCGACTGCGATCTCGCTCTCATTGGCCGTTCCCTGGTGAGGCTCGGTCGGTTTCAGGCCCTGCTGCATGCCCAGATAGCCACTGGCAAGACTCGCGGCGAAAGCCAGATAAGCGTTTACATCGGCGCCCGGAAAACGGTTCTCGACCCGGGTGGCGTCGGGGGTGCTGTGGGGCACCCGAAACCCGGTGGTGCGGTTGTCCATCCCCCAGTTCAAGTTGATCGGTGCAGAAATTTCCGGTGCCAGCCGGCGATAGGAGTTCACGTTGGGCGCGTAAAGGCTGATCAGCTCCGGCGTGTAGCGCTGCAGGCCGGCAATATAGCTGGCCAGCTCGGGGCTGTGTTTGCCGTCTGCGGTGACGAAGATATTCTCGCCGGTGGCCTTGCGCACAATGCTCTGATGAATGTGCATGGCACTGCCGCACTCCTTCTGCATCGGTTTGGCCATAAATGTCGCGTACATGCCATGTTTATGGGCAGTCTCGCGGACAGTACGCTTGAAGCAGAACACCTGGTCCGCGAGGCGCAGCGGATCCCCGTGTAAAAAGTTGATCTCCATCTGCGCCGCACCGTTTTCGTGGATCAGGGTATCGACCTGCAACTCCTGGGCCTCTGCAAAGTCGTACATATCCTCTACAAAGTCCTCAAACTCGGCCACCGCATCAATGCTGTAGGAATGACGCGAAGTCTCCGCTCTACCCGAGCGCCCCTTGGGGGGCTCCAGAACATAGTCTGGGTCCGTGTTTCGAGCCACCAGAAAAAATTCTACCTCAGGCGCGACCACAGGCTGCAGCCCCTGTTCTTCGAAGAGGGCGAGCACCTTGCGCAGCACATTGCGGGTGGACAAGGGGTGGGGCTCACCGGCCATGGTGTAGCAGTCGTGGATAATCTGCGCGGTGGGCTCGCGTGCCCAGGGGACCAAGCGCATGGCCTCGGGGTCGGGCCGCAGCACCATGTCCGCGTCAGTGGGTTCGACAAAGTCCCAATGATCATCCGCATACTCCCCGGTCAGGGTCTGGATCAGGATACTCTCGGGCAGACGCGGTTCTCCAAGACCCAAAAACTGGTGCGCGGGAATGAACTTGCCCCGGGCGTTGCCTGCCAGATCAGGGACCAGACATTCGACCTCGGATATCTGGTGTTGATTGAGCCAGTCCTTAATCACCTGGGTGTTGCTGTCCATGAGTTCATTCCGATTGTGAAAGCATTGAGTATCGCAGTACCATCCGACCCTGTTCAAGGGGTTTCCCAGTCACACGGGCCAGGCAACAGCATGGTCCACGTATGCGCACCGCAGCGACCGACGATTGCCAGCAGAGCAAATTAATGATGACCAAACCTGACCATGTCGATTCCTGGTACGCCGCCACCGCCAACCGGCAGCTTGATTTTCCTCCCCTGTGCGGTGAGGCCAGTGCCGACGTCTGTATCATTGGTGGCGGCTACACGGGGCTCTCCGCGGCCATCCATCTCCGCCGCCGGGGTTACAGTGTCATCGTGCTGGAAGCCAACCGCGTCGCCTGGGGGGCCTCGGGACGCAACGGTGGCCACGTGGGTACCGGCCAAAGAGCCGACCAGGCCACCCTGGAGCGACTGGTCGGCAAAGACCACGCCCGGGAATTGTGGCGGCTGGGCCTGGAGGCGGTTGACACCGTCTGCGGTCTGATCGATGAGTTCAATATCGACTGCGACCTCAAGCGTGGCAATCTGCACGTTGCCTCCAAACCCGCCGATGCGAAGGCGCTCGAGGCCGAGGTCGCTCACTTACAGGACCACTACAACTACCCGGCGATACGCTACGTCGCCCGGCCTGAGCTAGCGGAGATGTCTTCCGGACAGGGGTTTCAGGGCGGCTTGCTGGACAGCAACTGCCGCCATTTGCACCCCCTGAATTACGCCCTGGGCCTGGCCGCGGCAGCAACCGACCTCGGCGCCCGGTTGCATGAAGCCAGTCGGGCACTTTCCTATACCGAGGGGGACAAGGTCAGAGTGAAAACGCCACAGGGGCAGGTTACAGCCGGGTTCCTGGTATTGGCTTGCAACGGTTACCTGGACCGACTGGAACCCCGCGCCGCTGGTCGAATCATGCCTATTAACAACTTCATGGTGGCCACGGAGCCGCTGGAGGACTCGCTGGCGAGGCGTTTGATTCGCGATGACACGTCGATGTCGGATAGCCTGTTTGTGATCAACTACTGGAAACTGTCGGCGGACAAACGGCTGCTATTCGGCGGAGGGGAAAGCTATCGACGCCGTTTTCCAGCCGATATCGGCCAGTTGGTGCGCAAATGTATGCTGCGTATCTACCCGGAGTTGGCCACAACCCGCATTGACTACAGTTGGGGGGGCACTCTGGCGATCACGCTCAATCGGATGCCCGATTTTGGCCGTCTGTCACCCGCTGTGTTCTATGCCCACGGCTACTCCGGACACGGAGTGCCGACGGCCACCCTGGCGGGCAAGCTGCTGGCGGAAGCCATCAGCGGCACCGCCGAGCGGTTTGATGTCATGGCAGATGTGCCCTCGCGCCAGTTCCCGGGCGGCACCTTGCTGCGCTGGCCGGGGTTGGTGGCGGGCATGCTTTTCTACAGTTTGCGTGACCGTATTGGATAAATGGCGGTTTCCCTCAATAGAAATCCGTGGAAAAGTGCGTAAATTTTACCAACTTTAGCTTTTCACCTCTGCAACAGGCACGAGTAAGTTAGTACCTGCATAACTAACGCGCGACTACAGCGCGGGTTTGCAACCCACGAACACACCACTAAAACTGAGTCAGGAGCACACCATGAAACCCTTTACACCCAGGAAACTGGCCTTCGCGATAGCTGCCCATATCGCCGTGACAACCGGCTATGGCCAGGTCGCAGTGGCTCAGGATGATGCGGCACTGGAAGAAGTCGTCGTGACCGGAAGCCGGCGGCAGGCCCGCTCCGTCTTCGACTCCGCCGCCCCGGTAGATGTCATTAGCGGTGAAGAGTTCCGCAATTCCGGCGCCTCCGACATGACGACTCTGCTGCGCAATTCAGTACCCTCCTACAACGTCAACAGCCAACCGATTTCCGACGCTGCGACGGTGGTCCGCCCGGCTAACATGCGTGGTCTGGCGGCAGACCACACGCTGGTACTGGTGAACAACAAGCGTCGCCATCGTGCGGCTGTTATTTCCTGGCTCGGCAATGGCGTCAACGACGGCGCTCAGGGCCCCGATATTTCTGTCATCCCGGCTATTGCCTTAAAGCAGGTGGAAGTACTGCGCGACGGCGCGGCTGCCCAGTATGGCTCTGACGCCATTGCCGGTGTGATCAACTTTATCCTCAAAGACTATGATGAGGGTGGCAGCTTCGAGGCCAGGTACGGCGAATACACCGAGGAAAGCGGCGAGGCCTTGTGGTCAGTTGCCGGTAATGTCGGCTTCTCCCTTGGCGGTCGGGGTTTCGTCAACCTCAGCGCTGAGTACGGCGAATCTGACCCAACCAGTCGCAGCGTGCAGCGCGATGACGCCGCCGCACTGATCGCCGGCGGCAACACCGCGGTGGCAAATCCGGCCCAGGTCTGGGGCAACCCGGAAATCATGGACGACCTCAAAACCTACATCAACCTTGGCTTCAATGTCACCGACAACATCGAACTGTACGGATTTGGTAACTACGCCTCCAAGGAAGTCCAGGGCGGATTCTACTTCCGTAACCCGGATACCCGCGCCGCGGTCTTCGCCAATGGTGACGGCAATCGCCTGGTGGGCGACGAGACAGCCAATGGCACCGGTAACTGCCCCCAGGCGCTGGACGTAAGCGACGCAGCCGGGCTGGCTGATGTTGTCGCCAACCCGGATTGCTTTGTGTTCAACGAGATTTTCCCTGGCGGATTCACACCCACCTTTGGCGCCGAAACCGAAGACTACTCTTTTGTCGCGGGCCTGCGTGGAACCATGGATAACGGCTTCTACTGGGATGTCAGCGGCAGCTACGGTTACAATGATGCGGATTTCTTCATCAACAACACCGTCAACGCGTCACTGGGCTCAGCCTCTCCCACAGACTTCGATCCGGGCGCCTACACCCAGCGCGAAACCAATTTCAGCGTCGATGTCGCCTACCCCATCGAAGTGGGGTTTCTGGCCTCGGAGCTGAACATCGCGGGTGGATTCGAATGGCGTGAAGAGGAATTCGAGATCACTCAGGGCGACGAAGCCTCCTGGGCTGTCGGACCACTGTCTGATCAGGGCTTCTCCGCCGCATCCAACGGTTTCCCGGGATTCGGGCCCCTCGCCCGCGGTAAATGGGACCGGTCAAACGTCGCCGCCTACATCGACCTGGAAGCCGACATCACTGACAACTTCCTGCTCGGCGTCGCACTGCGCTGGGAAGATTTTGATGACTTTGGCACCACCACTAATGGCAAGATCGCGGCGCACTGGCAGATCTTTGATGCCTTCGCTCTGCGCGGTAGCTACAGCACGGGCTTCCGCGCTCCCACGCCGGGGCAGTCCAACGCCTTCAACGTCTCGACCGAGTTCAACCTGGCCACCAACGAGCTGGAAAACAACGGGACCATCCCGTCTACCAGCCCGGTGGCTGCATTGCGTGGCGGCCAGCCACTGGAGCCGGAAGAGTCCACGAACTGGACCATGGGTGCCATTCTGCAGTTGGGCGACTTCTCAGTCACTGTTGACTACTTCAACATCGAACTCGAAGACCGCCTCGGTATCTCGCAGAACTTTGAGCTGACCGAAGAAGAGCGCCAGGCCCTGATCGACGCAGGCGTTGCGGGAGCAGACAGCCTCGCCACATTCCGTTTCTTCACCAACGGCATCGAGACCAAAACGGAGGGCGTCGATATTGTCGCCACCTACGTGTTGGACAGCAGCATAGGTATCACCGACTTCAACTTCGCGTTCAACTACACCGATACCAGCGTGGAGGACTTTGTCCCCGGCATTATCGACGCGACGCGGATTCAGGAGATGGAGACCGCACTGCCGGAAACTCGCTGGAACATCATGGCCAACCACACCTGGGACAACTGGCGGGTGATGGGGCGCTACAGCTACTTCGATGACTGGTACGATTCGGAGGATACCCTTGACTACGATGGCTACGGTCTCTTTGATGCGGAGATAGCCTACACCTTCGAGGGCGGGTTCTCCGTGGTGGCGGGCGCGAACAACCTGTTCGATGAAACACCGGATAAAAACCCCAACGCCGCCGCCGGTGTAGGTAACCTCTACAGCCAGTGGGCGCCGGGTGGTTTCAACGGCCGCTTCGCCTACATGCGTCTGAGTTACGACTTCTAAAGTCGGAACAACACAAAAAACGGGGGCTCTGGCCCCCGTTTTTTTGTCCGGAATTTACGGCCTCAGCTCAGGGCATCCAAACCATCGGTGCGTCGATCGAACTGTGTGCGCCGCTCGGCGTCGCCAGTGGATGTGTATAAATTGGATTCGAGACTGTACGGCAATCGGCGGTCTGCGTTCTCTGCGCGGCGGTCCGAGTGATGCCGATATCGGCAGCTGCAGGAGCTGTGATCGCAGCCCGGCAGCGGGAGACGCGGTGCGTGGCCCAGCATGTAGCGCTGCGAGGCCATGGCCGCCACCTGTTCGCAGCCCTCGCCCCGACACTCTATCGATACCGAGCGATATGGCTCAGCAGCGCTATCGGTTAGCGAACTACCACTATCAGAACGGCGCTCGGGCCGCTGCGGCTTGACTGACCCGCCACGACGCATCAGTAACCACAACACTCCAAAAACCAGAATCAGCACCACTGCCAGTTTCATGGCATCCGTCTCCCGGCGACCGCTGTCGCCTTTTCCGTCTGTTTGGATCGATGGCCAAACCCGCTGAGCAGCAACAGGCTGCTGCTCGGGTCCGACAGGCAATCTCCATACACTCATAATCAGTGGCTGCCCCGCATGGGTCAACGTTCATTCTGTGAGCGAGGTCACGCTTCTGGTGGCATAAAACTGAGTAAATCACGGCAGTGGCGGCCCGTTCCCACTTTCCTGAGTGCTCTGAAGTGCCCCGTGGCTCCCTGACAGGGTAAATGGTTCCCCACGAGGGCGGCCTGTCGTACCATGGCTCGCGCAGTCATTCCCAAGGAAACCTCATGTCTCATCATGTCCTGCTGTTGCTGGTAGGCATTGGTCTACTGGCCCTGGCATCCCAATGGCTGGCCTGGCGAGTGCGCGTTCCCGCAATCCTGTTTCTACTGCTATCGGGGCTGCTGCTCGGACCGACCCTGGGGCTGCTGGACCCGGATGAGCTGTTCGGTGAATTGTTGTTTCCCTTTATTTCGCTGTCTGTGGCAGTGATTCTCTTTGAGGGCAGCCTCACCCTCAACAGGGAGGAGATTCGCGGCCACGGCGCGGTGGTGCGCCGACTGATCACCTGGGGGGTACTGATGATCTGGGGCGCGGTCGCTTGCCTCAGCCACTGGTTTGCCGGACTCGACTGGCCCATAGCGTTCCTGTTTGGCGCCATCATGACAGTTACCGGACCCACCGTGATCATGCCCATGCTGCAGGCGGTACGACCTACCGCTGCCGTCGCCAATATACTCCGTTGGGAAGGTATTCTGGTCGATCCCATTGGCGCCATGCTGGCGGTACTGACCTTCACCGTGGTTGTGGCCACCCAGGTGACCAACACCGCTATGGAAGTGCTGGTCCTGTTGCTTCAGATGCTCGCCTCCGGGTTGATTATCGGCGCCGCTGCCGGTTGGGCCTGGGGTCTGGCGCTGCGCCGGCACTGGATACCCGAGTTTTTGCACAATGTCGCAACGCTGCTGGTGATTTTTGCCGTCTACGCCTTCGCCGATCTGTTTGCCCCGGAATCCGGCTTGTTGGCCGTAACGGTCATGGGTGCCATACTCGCCAATACCAGCGGACTGCGGATTCGCGAGCTGCTCGACTTCAAAGAGAGTCTGAGTATTCTGCTGATCTCCGGGCTGTTCATCCTGCTGGCCGCCAGGCTGGAGTTTGAACAGCTTATAGCACTGGGTTGGCCGGCCTTGCTGGTGATGTTGGGCATTCAGTTTGTGGCCCGGCCGGTCAAGGTCCTGTTGTGCACTCTGGGGGCCAAACTGAGCTGGCAAGAACGGGCAACGCTCGCCTGGATCGGGCCTCGCGGCATTATCGCGGCGGCAATCAGCGCCGTCTTTGCCCTGAGACTCGAAGAGCAGGGGGTGGCCGGAGCAGACATACTGGTGCCGCTCTCCTTTGTTGTAATCGCCGGCACCGTGGTCTTGCAGAGTATTACCGCCCGCCCCCTCGCCAGCGCCCTTGGCGTGACCCAACCCGAACCCGAAGGGGTAATCATGCTTGGGGCAAATGCTTTTTCCCAGGCCCTGGCGGAGGTCCTGATGGAGGCAGGCTTTCGGGTGTTGATTGCCCATGGGGACTGGGACAGTCTGAAGGAACCCCGCATGAAAGGTATCCGGACTTACTACGGTAACCCGATGTCGGAGCATGCAGAGAGAACCCTTGACCTGGCCGGGGTCGGCAAACTCTTTGCACTCTCACGTAATGCGGAGCTCAACAAACTGGCCTGTACCTATTTTGCGCGAGAGTTTGGCCGCGACCGGGTCTACTTTCTCCCGGTCTCGCTGGAATCTCGCGAAAAAGGCGGCAGCAAACACACTCCGTCTATGGAGCTCGCCGGACGCCGGCTTTTTTCCGAGGAAGTCAGCCTGTCGAAGCTGTTGAGTTATATGAGTCGCGGCGCGGAAATTAAAACGACCTCCCTGAGCGAGACCTATAGCTTCGCCGATTTCAAGGCAGAAGCGAACGGACGCATTTTACTGGTAGCCTGGAGCAATAAGGGCAGGCTGGAGCCCTACTCAGAGCGTTGGCCAGACCTGCTCACCAAAGGCTGGACAATCGCCGCGCTGGCGCTCCCGCAGGAGCAGGCTCAGGCCTAGCCGTCGCGGAGGGCTCAAAAGAGTCCAGTACGAGGCCAAATAGGCCCGGCTGGTGTAGTCTAGCCACATGAAAACATTTATCGGACTGGCGTGCCTCGCTACAGCCTGCTTCGCGGCGGGGTGGCTCAGTCACCGCCAGTTCTATGCGCCCCGAATACCGGTGCCACCATCAACCATTGGTGCCACCGCCCCAAAAACCGCACTACCTGGCAAACCCCACCTGAACACGGGGCAAGCCGCGCGGCCACTGCCTGCCACGAACCCCAACAAGAGCAATGCCGGAGCCATTGCACTGGAGGCATTTCGCAGGGCTTTGCGTAGTAATAACTACAGGAGCGATAACTACAGGACAGCCTTGCAATTGATTGACCAGGCCGGCGCCGGCGAGACTGGCGTCGTCGACACGGTAAGCACGGCGGTGCTGCGCAGCGAGTTAGTGGCCTACCTGGAAACAGCCTACAGCAGCGCCACGCCTGACCGCTTTATGGCACTGGTCGAGAGCCATCTGGACCGCTATTACGATGATATTGACGTATTGCTTCTTTTAGCCAGGTTTCAGGCGCGTGAGGGCTACGTTGACGAGAGCGCACGCGCCGTGCAGATGGCACATACCTATGCTCTTACCGCACAGCAACAGTCCCGGGTACAAAGTGCCCTTGAAGAGCTGGTGATTAGAGCAGACGCTTTGTACGCAGGGCAGGATAACTGGGTCGCCCTGCTGGGTTTCTATCAACTCCTGGCCAGCATCGGCCTCAATCAGCCCGTGCATGAATTGCGCCGCGCAGAGCTGCACCTGCAACTGGATGATGCCGCAACAGCTATCGCGCTGGTTTCCCCGCTGGTGGGCGACCCCACGCTGGGCGGCGAGGCACAGCGGCTACTGACAGCCATAGAGGCCAATCGGGTAGAGCGGCCCGGCGCAACGCTCCCCCGTCAATCGGTGCCCCTGGTGCGTCGGGGCAACCATTACCTGGTCGAGGTGCAGCTGAACGGCCGCTCAGCAGCCACCCTGATAATAGATACCGGTGCCAGCATCACTTCGTTGTCGCAAACCAGCTTTGCCACATTGTCGGGGGCATCGACGTATACTCCACTGGGGTCTCGCCTGTTCAACACCGCCAACGGTGTGACCCCGGGCGAAGTCTACCGGGCGAATACCCTGCAACTGGGCCAGACGCTGTTGAACGGTGTGAGTGTTGCTGTTTTGCCCTATGAACAGCAGGACGGCGTGGATGGCCTGCTGGGCATGAACGTCTTGCAGGCCTTCAGCTTCGAGATAGATCAGGACGCTGCATTGCTTTACTTACAGCCGCGCTGAGACCGCCGGTGCAACCGCCGCGGTGCGACCGCCGCGGTACGACCGCCGCGGTGCGACCGCCGCGAGAACTGCAGCCTTGACCTCAGCGCCGCACCTTGCCATTGTTTGCCGTTGCAACAGTGCGCCCGCAACGATCAACTCGAGTAAAACAGAGAGGAACACTATGGACGGCCACACGGTCAGCTACTCCCGCACGACGATTACCGAACTGATGGTTCCCGCCTACGCCAACTTTGGCGGCAAGATCCACGGTGGCACCCTCCTCTCCCTGATGGACAAAGTGGCCTATGCCTGTGCCAGCAAGCATGCCGGCAGCTACTGCGTGACCGTGTCGGTCGATACGGTCAACTTTCTACAGCCGGCAGAGGTCGGCGAACTGGTCTCGCTGCTAGCTTCCGTCAATTACGTGGGTGATTCATCGATTGTCGTGGGCATCAAGGTGATAGCCGAAAACGTCCACACACGCACCGTGAAACACACCAATACCTGCTACTTCACAATGGTCGCCAAGGCGAACGACAATAGTCCAGTCTCCGTGCCGCCGCTGATTCTTGAAAATGACGAAGATATACGCCGGTTCGTTGGCGCGCTGAAGAGAAAACGCCTGCGCGCTGATGCCAAGGCGGAGATGGAAGAACACCTGAAGAACTTCAAGGTAGATGAAGACTTGCGTGTTTTTCTGAAAGGCCAGCGTTGCGTGGTTAATTTCCCGGGGGAATAACCGCCGGGCAGTCTCACCCCGGCTGTTCTGGCTGCATTTTTTTCAGCAGCGACATAAGCATGAGATGACCGGGGCGGCTCGGCGGCTCCTCGGCCCCGGTTCGCTGGAACCAATCGACCGCCAGGGTCAGTGGGAACCAGTGGTACGGGGCATTACCCTCCCCGTCACCAAACGAGTACAACACCTTGGACGGTTTACCCGGCAGGGGCACGACCGCGATATTTTCCGGTGCCGGATTACTGCAGTTGACTGCCGGCGATGTCACCAGAAACTCCCTGCAGGCCAGGGGTCTGTCCGGGTGGATACCGCAGGACTCATTCTCCAGAAAGGGGCAGGCAATCCCGAGCCGAAAATAGTCCAGGCCCAATTGTTCCCGCTCCGCTGCGTTCTCGGGCCGCCAGGCATCGCGCAGACGGTCCAGCAACCCCGCCCGCCGCAGCGCACTGACCGCTTTCTCGAACCGCCGCTCTATCACCCGCCGCCGCTTGCGCGGCATCGCGGCCATCACCTGACTCAAAAATCGCGCCTCGGTCTCGCTCAATGGGACCAGCTGACGGCAGCAGGCGCCACAACCCGCTTTGCAGGAGACACTGTTACCCGCTCTGCGACTGGCCTCCTCTGCCAAGGCGACAACTTCGTCATCAAAAGCCTGGACCACCGGTAGTAAATCGACGGGGCGCATTGGTCTGGTCGACGCGCGCAGCGTGACCGGGCGGCTAACGCCGTCCATCTGCAACTGCAGGGAGAGCTCCACTGTCTCCTGCGCCTGATCACCGCTACCGTTATCCATTGCGATCTCGTCTGCGACATCTCTCCGTTATTGTACTACCTTGGAGCCTGCCCCGGCCTTGTCCCGATACATAGGGGACTGCCTGCCAGTATCGGCTGCGGCCGCCTGCTACACTGAACTTTCGCTACCGAGGAAACACGTATGAGAATTGCGATTGTCGGTGCCGGGCCCGCTGGCCTGGCGGCCGCCTGGCGCCTGAGAGAGGCTCCGGTCGATGTCCAGATTTTCGAGAAGAGTCGAGGTGTTTCCGGACGGGCTGCCTCTCGCACTCTCCACGGTGCCCGGTTCGACCCGGGGGCCAATTATTTCAAGCTTGAGAGCGAGGGCCTGCAGGAACTGGTGCTGCAAACACTGCCAACCAGTGAGCTGGTGCGGATCGAGGCCGAGGTCTGGACTTTTGACGGGCAAGGCCAGCTGGCGCCGGGCGACCCCGTATACAACCAGCAGCCCCGCTGGACATACTCCACCGGCATCAGCACCCTGGGCAAGTTGCTGGCAGCGGCTGCAGCGGCCCCTATACACCGCGGCTGCCGTATTACCGGCCTGCGCCGCAGGAATCGGCAATGGTCACTGCTCACAGAGGAGGGCGGCGCCCAGGAAGGCGCGGATTTTGATGCGGTGCTGCTGACCCCACCTGCACCCCAGGCTGTTGATCTAATCACCCATAGTGAACTCGACCCCCAAACGACCGCAACACTCATCACGGCACTGAAGCAATCCCGTTACCACGCTCAGCTCTGTTTTGCACTGGGCTTTAAGGTGCCGCTGAAGAGACCCGACCGGTGCTTCGCCATGATCAATACCGACCGCGCTCACGACGTGGCCTGGCTAAGCTTCGAAAATGACAAACCCGGCCGCGAGCTGGGCGGACATACTGTCATGATGGTGCAGATGTCACCCGACTGGAGCGCCGAACATCTGGAGCAAGACCCCGATCAACTGGTGCCCATTGTGGCCGAACACGCCCTCTCGCTGCTGGGCCCGGACCGCCCGCCACTGGCATGGTCTGACAGCCACCGCTGGCGCTATGCTCACCCTTATCAGGCCGCAGACAAGTCGGGACTGGAGACGGGCGCCGGGGCCGGGCTTTACTTCGCCGGCGACGCACTGGTGGGCAAGGGTCGCGTTGGCGGCGCAATGCAAACGGGCATTGAAGCCGCAGAGCAAATGCTAGGGCACCTCTGAACAATGGCAATGCGCTCAGGCTTTCAGGCAGACTCGCGTCTTCAACCAGCTCCCTTAATCCCCGCACCGGGTCTTCAACCTGCTCCCACGGTTAACGTCTGGGACCACTAATGCGGCGGGTGATAGTTTACGAAAGCATCAGCCGACCCACGGGCGCGGCGGCGCGACGGATGCCTGGCTGTGGCGCCAGCATCAACAGGTCGCCATTGCGCCCGTTGAGTTGCAGGGGCACCCCCAAATCGCGAGCCAGCCTCGCGTGAGCATCGAGGTGTTGCGGCTCCCCGTGCACCGGCACTGCAATCTTCGGTTTAATCCAACGGTACATATCCGCGAGTTCCTCCCTGGCCGGATGGCCGGAGGCGTGAATCGGGGCTTGCCCGGCACGCTCTGTAATCACCTGAACCCCGCGCGCTCCCAGCTCGGCATAAAGTCTATCCAGTGACTGTTCATTGCCTGGTATCACCCGGGAGCTGAAGATCACCGTGTCACCGGGCGCCAGTTCCATGGCCGGGTGGTCTCCACGCGCCAAGCGAGCCAGAGCAGCCCCGGGCTCCCCCTGGCTGCCGGTGGCGATCACAAAGACGTCCTGCGGCGGCAAGTAGCCCAAGTGGTCGCGGCGCACGAATCCCGTATCCAGCGGCCACAGCCCGGTAGCGAGAGCGGCCCGGTAATAGCGCTCCAGCGAGCGACCTAAAATACCCGGATAGCGCTGAGAGGCAGACGCCACGCCAACCAGCGTGGCAAGCCTTGCAATGTTGCTTCCAAAACAGGCAACCACCACTCGCCCGGGGGCAGCCGCGACATGGGGGAGCAGGCCCGCTCCCAGCACGCCCTCGCTCACGGACCGCCCCTCTACCGTGGCATTGGTGGAGTCGCAGACCATGGCCAGGACCCCCTGCTTGCCGATCTGCTGCAAGCTACCGATATCACAGGCTGGACCAACGACAGGGTCCGCGTCCAGTTTCCAGTCTCCGGTGTGGAAGACTGCGCCAGCACTTGTTCGGATCATCAGCGCCTGGGACTCCGGTGTGGAATGCGTCAGCCCGACCCACTCGACGTCAAAGGGCGCCAGAACATGCCGTTGCCCGGTCTCGACGATATGCACAGGCACTTTGTCTGCGATCCCCGCCTCGACCAGTTTGTGACGCAGCACCTCAGCGGTAAAACGCGTGCAGAACACCGGGCAACGCAATTGCGGCCAGTGGTAAGCGACGGCACCAACATGATCCTCGTGGGCATGGGTGACCAGCAGACCTGCCAGCCGGTCACGGCGACTGGCAATGAAGTCCGCCGACGCGGTGAACACGTTTGTCGCGCTACCTGTGCGTTGAAAACCGATGCCACAGTCCACCATCAACCAGTGCCCGTCGTGGCCATAGAGATTCATGTTGATACCAATCTCGCCGCAGCCGCCAAGAGGCAGCAGCCAGAGATCCTCAGTGCCTGGGTTCATAGTCTGGATTCATAGTAGGGTCCCGTGAGTTATCAGAATGGCTAATTCAGCACTGGCCAAACGGCCGCACGTTTACAGTGTGCCTGGCCGCGTCGGGGCTTATCGGTCCCGCCACGCTCAAAATGTCAGGGTAATTCTTGCGCCACCGCTGTCGCTGGCGCCCAGTACGACACTGCCACCGTGTGCCAACATGACCTGCCGGGTCAGTGCCAACCCGACCCCGGAGCCGTCCCGGCGCGTGGTAAAGAAGGGCACGAATACCCTGCTGGCTATCTCCGGCGCCACACCCGGCCCATTGTCAGTCACCTCGATCATCACCCGCTCATGCCGTCCCAGGGAGGCCTTCAGCTCGACCCTCGCGCCCGCGCGACCCGCCAGTGCGTGGGCGGCGTTTTGCAGCAGGTTCAGCAACACCTGCTCGATCATGTCGCGATCGGCCACCAGGATCAGACTCGAGGGGTCGACCAGGCAGTCCAGTTCGATGTTCGCCGACTGCCACTCGCTGTCTATCAGTTGCTCAACACTGGTAAACAGTGTTGACAACGGTATGGTCTGTTTATCTGGCGTTGGCAGCCGGGTGAGCTGGCGGTAGCTTTGCACAAACTGCATCAGTCCATCTGAGCGGCGGGCTACGGTTTCTACCGCGCGCTTGACATCAGCCAGGTCAGCGGCAACCTCCGGTTGATCGGCGAGCCGGGCGGCGGCATCATCCACCAGGTCCGCCGCGGTTTTTGCCAGCGAGGCAACCGGCGTAATACTGTTCATTATCTCGTGGGTAAGCACCCGCACCAAATCCTGCCAGGCCTGTAGTTGCGCACCATCAAGTTCGCTCTGAATATTCTGCAGACTGATCAGTTTCTCGAGGCTGCCTGCCAGCGTCAGCTCAGTCGCCGAGACGATCAGCCGCTGCTCCATGTCATCCATCAAAAATGCCACC
This sequence comes from uncultured Gammaproteobacteria bacterium, assembly GCA_963840725.1. Classification (GTDB taxonomy): domain Bacteria; phylum Pseudomonadota; class Gammaproteobacteria; order Pseudomonadales; family Halieaceae; genus CAVWDU01. The sequence goes on from CAWIZY010000016.1 coordinate 821,984, forward strand.
AGCCGTCGCTCTCCGGGCAGGACAGCGGTCAATTCACGGGCAAATTCGTCGCCAAACTGCGCCAGATCTTCACTACGATTGATCTGTGCACTGCCGAACAGGCGTCGCGCGGCGTTATTGTGCAACAGCACGTGCCCGTCCGGGTACAGGGACAGCAGCGGCACCGGGACGTGTTCGGTCAGTGCCTGGAGGTGGCGCAGGCTGGCTTCATGTGCTGACCGCTCGCTCTGAAAATGTGCAACGATATCCGTTAGCGCCTCGCCCAGTTCCTCAAAGCCCACGCCCGAGCGGGGCATCTGGAAACGCTGGCCAAAGTCGCCATAGCGCACCGCGTCAAGGAAGCGCACGAGTTCCGTATTGGTCCGTTGCACAAAGCGGATGATTTCAAGCAGCAGCAGCAGGGCAGCGATGCCCAGCAGCGCCCGCAGCATGGGGTATCCGGGCACCAGCAGCAGATACACGAACCCCGCCAGTAGCGCTGCCAGCAGACCGACTCGCAGGGCCAGCAGCAGCGAAAAGTATCTAAAGCCCATGCTTTTCCATCCTCCGGTACAGCGCGGCACGGGTCAGCCCCAGTTCCTTGGCGGCATGAGAAATATTGTAGCGGTGCTGCTGCAGGGCAGACTGGATCATGCGCCGCTCCATGCGCTCGAGGTTGAGGTCGCTCTCTCCCGCTGGTTCCACGGTGTCCTCCAGAGCGGGGGCTAACCGCGCTGTCGTCGGCAGGGACAACTGCAAATCGCTCGCCTCGATCTCCCGCTGCTCCGACAGAATCAGTGCCCGCTCCACCGCGTGGCGCAGGGCGCGCACATTCCCCGGCCAGGTATAGCGTCGCATCGCCTCGCGCGCAGCCGGGGCAAACACCTTTCCGGGTTTGTCATATTTGCGGCTGTACAGGGCGAGATAGTGATCGGCGATCTCATCGATATCCCCGGCACGCTTGCGCAGGGGCGGCAAGCTTAGCTCTACGGTATTAAGCCTGAACAGGAGATCCTGGCGGAAGCGGCTCTCATCGGCTAATTGCTCCCGGGACAGGTTGGTCGCAGAGACGACCCGGATATCGATCGCAATCGGCTCGTTGCTGCCCAGTGGTGTCACCTGGCGTTGCTCCAGAACCGTCAGCAATTTGGCCTGCAGGTGCAACGGGATATTGCCTATCTCATCGAGAAACAGGGTACCCCCGCTCGCCGCCTCCAGCCGTCCCGTACGGTCACTGTCAGCACCGGTAAAGGCCCCTTTTCGGTGACCGAACAGCTCGGATTCAAACAGGCTTTCCGCGACGGCCCCGAGGTCCACTGGCATAAATACCGCGCCAGCGCGCAGGCTCTCCTGATGAAGACGCCGGGCCACCAGCTCCTTACCCGTGCCATTTTCCCCCAGGACCAGGACATTGGCGTCCGTAGGGGCCGAGCGGTTAATCAGGGAGAGCACTTTTGCCATCGGTTTGGAACTGCCCAAAAGGGTCTGCTCGACGCTGCCACTGGCAGCCGCCAGAGCCCGGTTAGCGCGCTTTAGCGACTGCGCTTCAGAGCGGACCGCCCGCAATTTACAGGCTGCCGACAGTGTCGCCACCACTTTCTCGTTCTGCCAGGGTTTGGCAACGAAATCGGTGGCGCCCTCTTTCATGGCTTCAACCGCCAGCGCCATACTCCCGTGCGCGGTAATCATCACTACCACCGCATCGGGGTCGAGCTCGAGAATCCGCGATAACCAGGCAAACCCCTGGCGACCACTACTCTCACCCGGCGAAAAATTCATATCCAGAAGAATCGCATCAAAGTTATGCCTGGCCATGAGCACAGGAATCTGTTCGGGATCGGAACAGGTCTGCACATTCCCGAACTCACGCTTCAACAACAGTTTGCCCGCGACGAGGATATCCTCGTCGTCATCAACTATCAGTACATGTGGCTGCCGCACTGTTTATACCCGCTGTCTGGGAAAGCATCCCCCAAGTGTCCGCTATCGTACAGTGCCTGTCCGATTCCGTACATTATCGGCCGTCTCCGCTTAAACGAATATAAAATATAGTTATATATATCAAGGGCTTAAAAACTGGCACCGTTATTGCTTTGTCTAAACAAACGGCAACAACCGAATCACGTCAAGCAGCTCCACCGGGCAGGGGTGAACGCAAAATGGGTACCGTCAGATCTATGGAAAAACTCCCTGAGGGCAGTACGGGCAGTGGCGCACCCTCGGGCATCGCGATGGACCGGCAGATCAGTAAACCACGGCTGTCCCGTGGCATGCTCGCCGGGCTTGCCGCAGCTACCCTGGCGCTGCTGGCTGCCGGCTGGTTATTGACGAGGGCAGACGGCCGCAGCCTCAGTATCGCCAACAGCCGTCTCATCATAGCGCCGGTGAGCGCCGGTATTTTCGAGGACACCATTCCCGTCCGCGCTCGTGTCGCACCCTTGAAAACCGTTTACCTGGATGCGGTGAAGGGCGGCAGGGTCGAGGAGGTACTGGCCGAGGACGGCGCCGAGGCCAGCGCTGGCCAGACCATTGTCCGACTGTCCAACTCCGACCTGCAGCTAAGCGTCATGAACACTGAATCACGGGTCATGGAGCAACTCAATACCATGCGCGACCAGGAGCTGAGACTGGAGCAGAACCGGTTGGGGCACAAACGCACTCTGGTGGAGGTCGACTACCAGATTCGCCGCTTACAACGCGAGATTCGGCGCCGCGAGGAACTGCTCAAAAAGGGCCATGCGGCGCAGTCCGACTATGAGGACCTGACCGACGAATTGCGTTACTACCGCGCGCGCCGAGCAGTCACGCTGGACAGCCAGGCCTCAGATGAGCGCCTGATGGCAAACCAGTTGGCCTTTTTCAAAAACAACGCGGTGATGATGGAAGAAAACCTCCGCTTTGCCCGGCAAAGCCTGGAAGAGATGAACGTACGCGCTCCGGTTGCCGGCAAACTCTCGGGTTTTGACCTGGAGGTTGGCCAGAGTGTCGCCAGGGGCGAGCGAATAGGCCAGATCGATAACGCCGATCAGTTCAAGCTGGTGGCCAATATCGATGAATTTTATCTCTCACGAGTGGATCTGGAACAACAGGTGACCTTTCAACAAGACGATCGTGACTACACACTGCGGGTGGCAAAGATCTATCCCAATGTCGAGGGCGGCCAGTTCCAGGTCGACATGCAATTCGTTGACGCCACGCCCACCGACCTTCGCCGCGGCCAAACAATACAGGCCAAGCTGACTCTGGGCGATGCCAGCGAAGCACTGCTGATTCCTAACGGAACCTTTTTCCAGGACACCGGTGGCCAGTGGATATTCGTCGTCAGCCCCGATGGCGTCGCGGCGGACAGACGGGCCGTGCGGCTGGGGCGTCGTAACCGGGACCATATCGAAGTACTCGAAGGTCTGAACCAGGGGGAGCAGGTGATTGTTTCACCCTACAGCGGCTTCCAGAACATGGAGCGCCTGGTTCTGAGCCAGGGTGCCTAGGGCACCTCTGAACAATGGCAATGCGCTCAGGCTTTCAGGCAGATTCGCAATCAAGGCTCCGCTGAGCGCGATTGCCATTATTCAGAGGTTCCCTAGTATTCAACGCTTTTATTCAAGGAGATAGCACCATGCTGCAACTCAACGATCTGTCCAAAATCTACCGTACCGACGAAGTGGAAACAGTGGCCCTCGACAGGGTAAATATCGTCATCGAGAAGGGCGAATTCGCGGCCATTATGGGGCCGTCAGGCTGCGGCAAATCCACCCTGCTCAACGTTATCGGAATGCTGGACCGACCGGACTCCGGCGCCTATCTATTTGAGGGTGAAGACGTGGCGGGCTACGGTGAAAGCCGGCTCAGCCAGATCCGTAAACGCAACATCGGTTTCATATTTCAAAACTTCAACCTTATAGACGAACTGAGCGTGCGGGAAAACATCGAACTGGCGCTGCTCTACCACAACATCAGCGCGAGCGAACGCAAGCTGCGCACCGACCAGGTCATGGACAAGGTCGGCATTGCTCATCGGGCCAAACACCGACCCAGCCAGTTGTCCGGTGGCCAGCAGCAGCGCGTTGCCGTAGCCCGTGCCGTGGTGGGTGACCAGAGCCTGATTCTGGCCGATGAACCGACCGGCAATCTGGACAGCGTCCACGGGCAGGAGGTGATGGCAATGTTACGCACCCTGAATGACGAGGGCACGACTATCGTTATGGTCACCCATTCATCAGCCCACGCCGACTACGCCAGGCGCACGATCAACTTGTTCGACGGCCAGGTGGTGACTCAGAGCCGCCGCGCCGCCTGAACCTGCGGCTGCAACCACACCGCCCTATCAGACAGACTACCCGGGACACGAGAATGCTATCCAACTACGTCAAGCTCGCGCTGAGAAACCTCGCCAAGAACCGGCTCTATGCCGTCATCAATATTGTCGGACTGGCCATCGGCCTGGCGGTATTTCTGTTCGGCAACCTACTGGCAGGCTACGAGCGCAACCACGACTACATGTACCCCAACCGCGACCAGATTTTTACTGCCAGCAGCAAGTTCTCCCCGGACGCAAATGTCGGCGTCCTGGAGATCGACAGTATCTATTCGGCGATGGCGCCCCTGATCCGCAACGAAGTAGATGCCATCGAGGCGATAGCCCGAACCAAACACCGTGAATATCTGATCTCCATTGGCGAGGACAGTTTTTACCAGTCAGTTACTTTCGCCGATTCTGACCTGACGCGGATTTTCGAGTTCAACTACCTGTCCGGCGGTCCGGAAGCCCTGGACGACCCCAGTGCCGTTATCCTGAGCGCCTCACTGGCGCAGAAGTTGTTCGGTTCCGTTTCGGTCGCCGGCAAGACCTTGTCGCTGGACCACGAACATGATTTTCGGGTCGCTGCGGTCGTTGAGGACCTGCCTCAGGACAGTCACTTCACCTCCAGCCTGATGGGCGGCGATGTGGAGATGTTTGCCTCACTGAAGGCGCTGAGCGCGATGACCGACGAAGATTTCGCAAGCGACTGGGGCAACCTGTCCATGGGCGAACTGACCTATATGTTGCTGCCTGAAGACAAGTCCGGGGAATGGCTGGAAGACCAGATTAATGCGATATTCCAACGCAATGCGGACGCGGACCAGCAGGAATTCATCCCGGGGTTGAAGGTGCACCCGTTGGTAGATGCCAATACCATGATCTGGCAAGCCACCGGGATTCCAGCGATAGACTCGATCCGAATACTGGGATTGATGGTGCTCATAATCGCCTGCGTCAACTACACCAATCTCGCTACCGCCCAGAGCTTTGGCCGGGCCCGGGAGGTGGGCCTGCGCAAAACCTTTGGCGCCAGCCGCCGGCAACTTCTGCTCCAGTTCCTGATTGAGAGCCTGACCACTGCGGTGATTGCCATGCTATTGGCAGTCGCCTGCCTGGAGGTCATGATACCCCTGTTTAACCAGTGGTCTGGCAAAAACCTGACCCTGAATTACCTGCAGGTTGCACCCTTTCTGGTGCTAACCGCTGTGTTAGTCGGACTCCTGGCGGGTGCCTATCCCGCGTTGATGATCACCCGCTTAACACCTATCGATAGCTTGCGAAACTCCCTGCAACTGGGCGCCCGCGGCGGTCTCTTTCGCAGTGTGATGATCGCTGTACAGTTCTCGCTATCTATTTTTATGCTGGCAATCGTGCTTGTGGTGTATTTTCAGAACCGCATGATAGAGCAATCCAGCGAGATCTTTCCGAAAGCACAAATCGTCCTGCTGGAGCGTGTCGCCGTAGAGGAAATCAGGCAGCGCCATGAGACCTTGCAGAACCAATTGATCGCACTGCCCGGGGTAGAAAATGCCAGCTTCTCCAGCCAGGTGCCGTTTCAACAAAGCAACAGATCGAACGAGGTCAGCCTGACGGCGGGAGACCAATCCTCCACCGTGATCATGCAGAGTGTCTCGATCGACACGGGATTCCTGGAGACCTACAGTATTCCCCTGCTGGCAGGCCGCGCCCTCAGCAGGGATATCAGCAATGACATTCGCCTTGCGGAGTCAAAGCAGGTCAACGTATTGGTCAACGAGTTGGCCATGAAGAACCTCGGATTTGCCGCGTCCGACGACGCGCTGGGCCAGTCCTACTTCAACCTGCCCGATGAAGAGGACGAGGATCAGGAGCCGGTACAGTTCACCATTGTGGGCATAGTGCCCAGTCAGAACTTTCTGGGCCTGCACAACAAGCTCAAGCCGATGTCATTTTTCATCGAGCCGGCAATCAATCAGATGGCCTCGATTCGAGTCAGTGGCGACAACCTCCCTGCCACCCTGGCTGCCATCGAAACAGTATGGGAACAGATCAACCCCGACTACCCCATTCAACAGAGCTTTCTCGACGACACCTTCAATGATGTCTACGTCGTCTTTCGCACTATCAACAAGGTACTGGCCGGCTTTGCCCTGCTGGCCTTGTCGCTGGCTCTGATCGGCTTGTTTGGATTGGCGGCCTACATGGCACAGCGACGCACCCGGGAGATCGGCATCCGCAAAATACTGGGCGCCCGAGTCGACCAGATTGTCCGCCTGCTGGTCTGGCAGTTTTCTCTGCCGGTACTGTGGTCGCTGGTGGTGGCCATACCGCTGGCCTGGTTCCTCTCCGGCACGTACCTGAATTTTTTCCATGAACGCACCAGCGCGCTGCCGTTGATCATCGTGATGGCCAGCGCTATTGGCCTGGTGACAGCCTGGCTAATCGTCGCCGGCCATGCGCTGCGGATTGCCAGCGCCAGCCCCATTCAGTCGCTGCGCTACGAGTAAACAAGAAATATAGCTACCGTTCTCGCGCCCGCTGTATGATGACTGAGTCAGTCAACCCCAATCCGGGCCAGCGGGCTGTCGCTGCAAGGAGACCTACCGATGTTTGCTAGAATGAGATCCTCACGCAGCGCGGGCGTGGTTGGCGAGTTGTTGATGATCGTTGTGGGCATCAATATCGCGCTCTGGTTCGAAGGCAAGTTCGAGGATATCCAGGATGCCGAGAGCGAACAGCAATACCTGCAGGGGCTTCACGACGACCTCAAGGTGGACGTTGCAAGGTTAGAGAGCCTGATAAACTTCAACAAGTCCAAAGTAGCCACGCTGAGCGAGCTGATGCCACAACTGGAGACGCTGGCAGAAGCGCCGCCCGAGGTAGTCGCCGGCGCCATCTTCGAGCCTTCCGGATACGACTTCTTCCAACCCGCAAATTTCACCTATCGATCCATGCAGGAAAGCGGCGATTTCCGGCTACTGTCCAGTGCCGAAACCAAGGAAGCCCTACTACGGCTCGCCCGCCGATACCGCGAAATCGAGTTGCTGCAGCAGAACTTTATCCAGGCACTCGACGACTCCTACATTCCTCTCATGATGAAGAGTTTCGATATTGCGCAGATGCGCGTCGCCGATCCTGACTTCCTGAACAACCTGATATTTCGAAACTTTTATGCCTTCACCATCCAGGAAACCGAACAGCGAAACGCCCATAGCCAGGCGGCCAGGGATCAGGCCCAGGCCCTGCTGGAGCAAATCGGGGCGCAGATCCGGTAGGTGCGGGGTGCCAGGCCAGGAGAGTGCCAGGAGAGTGCCAGGAGAGTGCCAGGCAGACCTGTTTGCCGTGTTATATTCTGAGTAGGTGATCAGGACTGACGGATGAACAACAATTTTCGCCAGGGCGTTTGGCGTCTGGCAGATCCCAAAATTTCCCTGGCCTCTTTCGCCGGTCTGTTTCTGTCTGCCTGTATGGCGGCCGCAGACCATGGGCTCAGCCCCCTGTGGCTGACCGTGACGATCGCGGCAGTATTCGCCATAGAAGTTGCAAAGAACGCTTACGGGGAGATTGTCGACTACGACAGCGGTACCGATCTGGCTGTAGCTGACGCCGACCGCAGCCCCTTTTCGGGGGGCAAGCGAGTGCTCGTTGATGGGCTATTAACACGCCAGCAGGCCAGTCACATCGCTCTTGTGTGTTACCTTGCCACCATGATTCTCGGCCTGGGTATCTTGTGGCTGCGAGAGCCCCGGGTCCTGTCTTTCGGGCTGATTGGTATGGCCCTGGCCTGGTACTATCACGGAGGGTCTCTGCGTTTGTCCTACCGCGGCCTGGGCGAGCTTGCGGTGGTCCTGTGCTACGGGCCGCTGGTGGTGTGTGGCTGCTATCTGGTCCAGACCGGCGGGCTCAGTGCCCCGGTGATCCAGGTTTCAGTTTCGCTGGGCATCCTGGTAGGAGCCTTCCTTTGGATTAACCAATTTCCGGATTACCACGCCGACAAGTCTTCGGGTAAACGCAACCTGGTGGTGCGACTGGGGCTGGACCGGGCTGCCCTTGGCTACATTGTGATTCTCGCCAGCGGCTACTTCCTGCTGACTCTCACTGGCCTTGTCTACCCACACTGCACAGGCCTGCTGTGGGGCTTGATTGGTGCCCCGGCGGCATTGTTCTCGGGCTGGCGCGCACTGCGCTGCGCAAGCGATACGCGGATGCTGATCTCGGCCCAGGTTGCCTGCCTCGCCAGTTTTGTGCTGATGGCGATTGGCGCCGGCCTCGGCTACCTGTTCACGGTGGGATGATCCGGTGCGCTGCAGTTCTGTGGAGTGAGACCGGGCCGTTCCGGTGGGGAAGAGAATCCCCTGAACCAGCGATCAGCCGGCCTGTGATCCCGGTGACGATTCTGCGGTGATCGCGTGAGATAAACCTGTCCAGACAGTGCTGCCGCTCCAGGTTCAGGCTATCCCCTCATCAGTCAGTGCCTCGGCCACCCGCTGCGCTACCGGTGACAAACCTTCTCCACCCCCCTGCCAGTAATCCTGCAATTCGCGGCGCATGGCTGGCGTCCAGAAACGCCGCAGGTGCTGCTCGGTTTGCTCTGCCGCCATGACCGGGTCACGCGCTTCCCCGAGGTTGAGGGTAATCTGGTTGACCATCCGCACGAGATGTCGCACTTGTTCATTGGCCATCGGCTTGTCCTTGCTCGCTGAACCCTTGCTCTGACTGAATGCGCTGCCCGCCCGCATAGATTACCTGTCGGCGAGCCGTGAGATGTGCCACCAGCGTGAGGCCGCTGGCGTCCGCCTGTTCGATTGCGAGGGAGGTCGGGGCGGATACCGCTGCCAATACAGGGATATTGGCCGCCGCCGTCTTGGCGACCATTTCATAGCTCGCCCGGCTGGTCACCAGCACAAAACCCGGCTCCCCGGCCGGTTGCCGGCTGAGTGAGCCGATCAGTTTGTCCAAGGCGTTGTGCCTTCCTACATCCTCCCGAACCCGAAGGATATCGCCCGCCGCATTGCACCAGCCCGCACCGTGTACCGAGCCGGTCAGTGCCTTCAGCGGCTGCCGGTCGGCGAGGGACTGCACCGCACGGGTGAGCGCTGTCGCCGGGATACGGATGTCGTTGCTGACCCGTCGTGGCGCTGGAATAGCGTGATCCAGAGATTCGGCCCCGCATAGCCCGCAGCCGCTGCGACCCGCAATATTGCGTCGGTGCTGTTTAAGCGTGTTGAAGGCTGCTGTTGCCACCTCCATGCGCAGCTCCAAACCGCGCGGGTGGCTCACCACTTCCATATCGTACAACTGCCCGGGGTGGGCAAGTATGCCCTCGGACAAGCTGAACCCCAGGGCAAAATCCTCAAGGTCCAACGGTGTAGCCATCATCACCACGTGTGATATGCCGTTGTAGATCAGCGCGACGGCAGTTTCCTCTGCCACCTGATCTTCGCCAAACCTGCAGGCACCCGCTCGGGACTGCTTGCTGTCCCGCTCACAGGCTTGCACACCAACGGTACGAGCGCCGGGCTGGAAAGCATTCATCGGGTTTCGCCCTCGGCCAGGAGCGCATGTTGTCGCCGGTCGGAGGCCTGGTGCCTTTGCTGCCAGGCGGAGGGACTGGTTACTTTCTCTACCTTCACCGCTGTGACCTTATACTCAGGGCAGTTGGTAGCCCAGTCCGAGTTGTCTGTGGTCACGACGTTAGCGCCGGATACCGGGTGATGGAACGTGGTATACACCACGCCGGGTTTGACTCGATCCGAGACCTGGGCACGCAGCACCGTATTGCCCGCGCGACTGCTGACGCCAACCCAGTCGTCGGTATGGATGCCGCATTCTTGCGCATCGAAGGGGTGAATCTCCAGCCGATCTTCCTCGTGCCAGGTGGTATTGGCCGTACGCCGCGTTTGGGCCCCAACGTTATATTGGGTGAGAATTCGCCCGGTGGTTAGCAACAGCGGAAAGCGGCGATTGGCGCGCTCTTGCGTGGGTACAAATTCGGTCAGGCCGAAGTAGCCCTTGCCGCGCACGAACTCGCCCACGTGCATAACCGGGGTTCCCGCTGGCGCCGCCTCATTGCAGGGCCACTGGATACTGCCCCGCGCATCCAGGCCGGCATAATCCACCCCGGCAAAGGTGGGCGTGAGCTGCGCGATCTCCGCCATGATCTCGCTGGGGTGAGCATAATTCATAGGGCAGCCCAAGGCCTCGGCCAGGTCCGCGGTAACCTCCCAGTCTTCCTTGCCGCTGAGCGACGGCATCACCTTGCGCACCGGGGAAATACGCCGTTCGGCATTGATAAACGTGCCGTTCTTCTCGAGGAATGAACTACCCGGCAGGAACACATGAGCGAACTTGGCCGTCTCGTTGAAGAAAATATCCTGGACTACAAGACAGTCCAGCGACTTTAAAGCAGCCTCGATATGTTGGGTGTTGGGGTCGGACTGGGCGACGTCTTCACCCTGGCAGTACAGGCCTCGAAACTGCCCGTCTACCGCCGCGTCGAACATATTGGGAATACGCATACCGGGCTCCGGGTCTAGCGCCACACCCCAGGCCTGTTCGAACAATCCCCGTGCGACCGGGTCGGAGATATGACGATAGCCGGGTAGTTCGTGGGGAAAGGAACCCATATCACAGGAACCCTGCACATTGTTCTGCCCCCGCAGTGGGTTAACCCCCACACCTTCGCGACCGAGGTTGCCGGTGAGCATGGCGAGGTTGGCAATGCCCATCACCGCGGTGGAGCCCTGGCTGTGCTCGGTAACGCCCAGGCCATAGTAGATCGCCGCATTCGGGGCGGTGGCATAAAGCCGCGCCGCAGCGCGCAACTGTTGCGGTTCAATGCCGGTATGCTCGGCACTGGCCTCGGGGCTGTGACGGGCGTCACTGATAAACGCCCGCCAGGCCTCAAAGGCCGGTTTTTCACAGCGCGCATCAATAAATGTCTGGTCCTGCAGACCCTCGGTGGCGATCACATGGGCCAGCGCATTGAGCACGGCGACATTACTGCCCGGGTTGACCGGCAGATGGTAGTCGGCCTCAACATGCGGCCCATGCACCAGATCTATCCGCCGCGGGTCGATCACGATCAGCCGCGCACCCTGACGCAAACGCCGTTTCAGTCGCGACCCGAAGACCGGGTGCGCCTCGGTGGGGTTGGCCCCCATCACCAGAATCACATCGGCTTTATCTACCGAGGCGAAGGTCTGGGTGCCTGCAGATTCACCGAGGGTTGTTTTCAGGCCATAGCCCGTAGGGGAGTGGCAAACCCGGGCGCAGGTGTCGATGTTGTTGTTACCGAAGCCCGCTCGCACCAGCTTCTGGACCAGATACACTTCCTCGTTGGTGCAGCGGGAAGAACTGATCGCTCCGATGCTGTTACGGCCATGCAGGGCCTGGATCTCCCTGAAGCGCCGGGCGGTGAAGTGGATGGCCTCCTCCCAGGAGACTGTGCGCCAGGCGTCATCGATACTGTCCCGTATCATCGGCCGGGTAATACGATCCCGGTGGGTGGCGTAGCCAAAGGCAAAACGGCCCTTGACGCAGGCGTGGCCCTCGTTGGCGCGACCATCCTTGTGCGGAACCATGCGCACCACCGTGTTGCCCCGCATCTCGGCGCGGAAGGCACAGCCGACGCCACAGTAGGCGCAGGTGGTCACCACACTGTGCTCGGGCACGCCCTGTTCAATAATACTGTTCTCGGTAAGGGTGGCAGTGGGACAGGCCGCCACGCAGGCACCGCAGGAAACACACTCGGAATCCATAAACGCCTCGGCCTGCCCGGCACTGACCGTGGATTCAAAGCCGCGCCCCTGGATCGTCAGGGCGAAGGTACCTTGTACTTCCTCACAGGCCCGCACACAACGGGAACAGACAATGCATTTGGCCGGGTCAAACGTGAAGTAGGGGTTGGAGTCGTCCTGCTCAGCCTGCAGGTGGTTGGCGCCCTCGAAGCCGTAGCGCACTTCCCGCAGGCCAAGCTCCCCCGCCGTGTCCTGCAGCTCACAATCGCCGTTCACCGGGCACGTGAGGCAGTCCAGCGGGTGATCAGAAATATAAAGCTCCATGACATTGCGGCGCAGCTTCGCCAATACATCGGACTGGCTGCGTACCACCATACCCTCGGTCACCGGCGTGGTGCAGGAGGCCGGGTAGCCTTTCACACCGTCGATTTCCACCAGACAAACCCGACAGGAGCCAAAGGGCTCGAGCGAGTCACTGGCACAGAGTTTGGGGATTTTCACGCCGGCAACAGCCCCCGCACGCATCACCGAAGTGCCTGCCGGCACTGTGACACTCACCCCGTCAATGGTGAGTGAGACAGACGCATCGGCGCTACGGGCCGGGGTACCGAAATCGCGCTCGGGCTCATAAAACTGCAGCATGCTGGCACCACCTTATGTCTCTCGTTCCGATCACAGGCCAAAGTCCTCAGGAAAATGGTTCAGCGCACTGCGCACCGGCGCCGGGGTCAGCCCTCCCATGGCACACAGAGACGTGGCTTCCATCGTCGCGCAGAGGTCCTCCAGCAGACTGCGACTGGCCGCCCGCTCTGCACCGCTGAGCAGGCGATCAATCACCTCCACGCCGCGCGTCGATCCGATCCGGCAAGGGGTACATTTACCGCAGGACTCCAGCGCGCAAAACGCCATCGCAAAACGCGCCTGGGCGGCCATGTCCACAGTATCATCGAACACCACCACGCCGCCGTGGCCGATCATTGCCCCGGCCGCGGCAAAGGCCTCATAGTCCAGCGGCAGATCCCACTGGGACTCGGGCAGATAGGCTCCCAGTGGGCCACCCACCTGAATCGCTCTTACCGGCCTGCCGCTGAGCGTGCCACCACCCCAGTGTTCCACCAGCTCGCGCAGGGTAAGGCCGTAGGGAACCTCCACCAGCCCACCGCGCCGGATGTTGCCGGCTAACTGCACGGTCAGCGTACCCCGGGAACGCCCGGAGCCCAGGCCGGCATAGTTCTGCGCACCCTCTGCCAGGATGGTCGTCGCGGCAGCCAGTGTCAGCACATTGTTGACCACCGTGGGTTGGCCGAACAGGCCGTGAATCGCGGGCAGTGGCGGCTTCGGGCGAATGACGCCGCGCCGACCCTCCAGGCTTTCCAGTAGCGCCGTCTCCTCGCCGCAGATATAGGCGCCGGCGCCCATACGCAGTTCGATCTCGAAGGCCCGGCCACTGCCGAGCAGATCGGGCCCGAGATAGCCTTCGGCGCGGGCCCGGACGATGGCCTCCGTAAGTATCGCCTGCGCTAGCGGGTACTCGGAGCGCAGGTAGATATAGCCGCGCTTTGCCCCGGTAGCGAGACCGGCGATAGCCATGCCCTCAAGCAGTTGATACGGGTCCGCTTCCATCAGCAGGCGATCGGCAAAGGTGCCCGAGTCGCCCTCGTCCGCATTGCAGACGATGTATTTGGTATCAGCCGGTGTATCCAGAACCGTCTGCCATTTGATGCCGGCGGGAAATGCCGCGCCACCGCGACCGCGCAGTCCCGATTCGGTAATCTCACGCACCACCTCCGCCGGCGACATTGCCAGGGCGCGATCGAGGCCGCGAAAGCCGCCCAGGGAACGGTAGTTGTCCAGGCACAGGGGGTTACCCTCTCCCGCGCGCGCAAAGGTCAGCCGGCGTTGCTCTGCAAGCCACGGGATAGCGTGCACAGGGCCAAGGCAGGCCGGGTGATCTGCGGGGTCTCCGGCCAGGGCAGCAATAAGCGACGGTACTGCGCCGGAAGTGATCGGCCCAAATGCCAGCCGCTCCCCCTTGTGTTCCACCTCGATCATCGGTTCCAGCCAGAAGGCGCCCCGAGAGCCACTCCGAACCAGCTCCAGCGCGAGGCCGATCTCCGCTGCAGCGGCCTCCAGAGCGGCCACAAGAGCATCGGCGCCGAGGGCGCAGGCAGTGGTGTCCCGGGGTATGAACATCCGTCGCTTTAAAGGGTTTACCACAGCAGTTTCCGGGGCAGGTTCTGCGACATCTTCAAAAACACTTTCTACGGCATCGTCTGCAACCTCGCATGCTGCTGCCTGCAACAGCCCATCGAAGCGGCCCGCGTCCACCCTCGCATGCACTGTATCTTCAACTCTTACCGAAGGTCCGCTGGCACAATTACCCAGGCAATACACCGATTCCAGGGTGATACGACCATCCGCTGTGGTTTCACCCATGCCGACGCCCAGTGTGGCCGTGGCATGCGCCTCCAGAGCTCGGGCGCCCGCAGCCTGACAGGCCTCCGCAAGGCACACCTGCACCCGACAGCCCCCGCCGGGAGCCTGGCGAAAATCGTGGTAGAACGTGATGACACCATGAACCTCGGCGCGGGACAGGTTCAATGCGCTTGCAATAGCAGGCACAGACTCGGGCGGCACATAGCCAAGCACCGCCTGGACCTCCTGCAGCAAAGGAAGCAGCCCTCCCGGCAACTCGCGGAAGCGTTCGATACAGCTTTGGATTACGTCATCTTGCACCGCAATAAAGACATCCTGACTACCCGGAGGCACTTTCCCCAGTATAGAACGTTTCCCCGGGAGGGAATCAAGCAGGGCGTCTCGCTGAACGAGGTCTGTGCGGTGCTTCGGATGGTCATCCTTGACCTCCTCGGGTAGCTGAAAGACTTTTCAGGCTTAGCAGTCAGCTTTGTGGTGGCCAAGGGGTTGGCCGGTTATGGTGGCAGATTGGTGGGTGTCCGGATTTAAGACCTGTTAGCGGCAGGTTCATGGGTGTCCAGATTTAAAACCGATGGGTGTCCAGATTTAAAACCGATGGGTGTCCAGATTTAAAACCGCAGATTTAAGTCCACGATTCAGGCCCCTAGTAATTGGAACCCTGCGGCAATAGCAAGAGCAAAGAAACCGGGCCAGAGCCGTCTCTGGCACTTTTTCAGGCAGGTATATAGCCGGGCTCTGACGATAGTTTTTGCGGGCATCTCAGACGAGAAAGCCGGTAATTACATGAACTTGCGGATGCTCTGGGATGTTACTGGAGGTGAGCAACCCGACACGTAGGTTACAGATTATACCGGACACATAGGTTACACATTACAGCATTTGGGGGGAGCTCCAGATGCCTTGGAAAGAGTGTAATGCTATGGATGAACGCATCAGATTTGTTGCCCGACTGCTGGATGGCCACAACATGGCCGAGGTGTGCCGGGAGTTTGGAATATCCCGTAAGACAGGCTACAAGATCTTCAATCGCTACAAGGACTGTGGCCTGGAAGGCCTGCAGGATCGCAGTCGAAGGCCTCAGCGCTATGCCAACCAGCTCCCCTTTCAGGTAGAGCGATCGATACTCCAACTCAAGCGTACCTATCCGAACTGGGGTGCTCCCAAGATCCGCGAGAAGTTGATTCGGGAGTACCCTACGATCAAGCCTCCCGCCAAGAGCACTGTACACGCTGTGCTGGAACGCCATGGCCTGGTAAAGCGGCGTAAACGCCCTCGTTATAAGGCCCGCGGGACCACGCTGACCGACCCTAAAATGGCCAATGGTCTGTGGTGTGCTGATTACAAGGGACAGTTTCTGCTGGGTAATCGGAAGTACTGCTACCCCCTCACCATCACCGATTACTGCTCTCGATATTTGCTAGCTTGTGAAGGCCTGGAGTCCACCAAAGAAGTGTTCGCATTTACCATTTTTGAGCGTGTTTTTAAGGAGTTCGGCCTACCAGTGGCAATCCGGACGGACAATGGCGTCCCCTTTGCAGCTCCCACCGCTTTCTTCGGTCTCAGTAAGCTATCGGTGTGGTGGTTGCGCCTGGGCATTGGCCTTGAGCGTATCAAGCCAGGCAAACCGCAGCAGAATGGCCGCCACGAACGCATGCACCTGACACTCAAAAAGGAGGCAACCAAGCCGGCGAGTTTCAACTTCCTCCAGCAGCAGGAACGGTTCGATAACTTCATCGACGAGTTCAACAATGAGCGGCCTCACGAGTCCCTCAATATGAAGTACCCGGGGGAGCTGTACACACCTTCTGCGAGGGAATACTGGCGTCCAGAGCCGCCTGAGTACCCTTATCACGACCGCACGATCCAGGTGACCTACTGCGGCCGCATCTGCATCGGTGGCAGGAAAATCAACCTTTGCAGGGCTCTGGCCGGTCAGCACGTGGGTGTAAGGGAAGTCGCTGACAAAATCTGGCTGGTCAGCTTTATGGAATATGATTTAGGATACTTTGACGAGGACGAAAACAGGGTCGAACCGGCGGAGAACCCGTTCGTCGCAAAAGTGTTACCCATGTCTTCGGTATAAAGTGCAACCCATGTGTCGGGTATGCACCTGAATGTATTTGGTCGGTGTGGGAGGATTTGAACCTCCGACCCCTTCCTCCCGAAGGAAGTGCGCTACCAGGCTGCGCCACACACCGATTTTTGCCGGGCAATAATATATCAAAGGTGGCTGCTACCGCAAAGACTGCAAGCGCCATGCACCGTCGCCGGCTTGCCATTGATACTTGCCCATTGATAAAGGCACGAAAACCGGGCAGGGAGCCCTGCCGGGCGCCAATGCCCTAGAACACGCCTGACACCCGTGCCAGCCATTGACTGAAGAAGCTCAGCCCCATTACCACCACTATCAACAGCAGCAACAGACGAAAGGGGCGGAAGGGTTTGCGCTCCACCGAGTTGACGCCACGGGTAACAAATTCGTCAACCTTGGCCTGGTCTTCCGGGTGGAGCCGGGGTTCATCGTTACTGTGAGGATCAGGGTTCTCGCCGCTCATGACACTCCGAAACTAGAGGGGTAGTGCCTGTATTCTCCGCCGAGCGGAGGTGAAAGTCACCCCGGATAAAGGTTATTTACCCGGGGTGTGCGTTCAGAGGGGTCAGAAGTCGAACATTGCCTCAGGCATGTCCATCAGGTTGTCCGCGCCTGACAACAGGGCCTGGCGATGTGCCTGGGTGCGGGGCAGCAGGCGATCGAAGTAGAACCGGGCGGTCATCAGCTTGGCCTCGTAGAAGGAGGTGTCACCATTGCCCTCGGCGATTTTTTGCCGAGCCAGAACCGCGGTGCGGCCCCAGAAGTAGCCAAGAGTGACATAGCCGCTGTACATCAGGTAATCCACCGCAGCTGCTCCAGCTTCATCGGGGTTTTCCATCGCCGACTGGCCAATCTTCATCGACATATCCAGCCACTCGTCTTTGTGGCACTTCAGGGCGTTAACGTACCGCGCGTCCGCTTCGTCAGTGTTGGCCGCGCAGAATTCATCAATCATCTCGGTGAAGCCCAGTAGCAACTTGCCACCACTACCCAGCACCTTCCGGCCGATCAAGTCCATGGCCTGAATGCCCGTAGTGCCTTCGTAAAGCATGGCGATACGCGCATCGCGTACGATCTGCTCCATACCCCACTCGCGGATAAAGCCGTGGCCACCGTAGACCTGAACGCCGAGGTTGGCTGCTTCAAAGCCGGCCTCGGTCACAAAGGCCTTGGCAATCGGGGTCAGCAGTGCCATCAGATCATCGGCTTTCTTGGCCTCGCTCCTCGGTACCGCGCGTGCACGATATCGCCCTGCTGGGCCAGGAAGTACAGGAACGCCCGGCTGCCCTCGGCGATGGCCTTCTGGGTCAGCAGCATGCGACGCACATCCGGATGCACAATAATCGGATCGGCGGGGCCATCGGGGTTCTTGGGGCCGGTCAGGCTGCGCATGGCCAACCGGTCACGGGCGTAGGCCAGTGCACCCTGATAAGCCAGCTCCGCGTGGGCCAGGCCCTGAATCGCCGTGCCGATACGCGCGGTGTTCATAAAAGTGAACATGCAGTTCAGGCCCTTGTTGGGCGGGCCGATCAGGTAGCCGGTGGCGCCATCAAAGTTCATCACGCAGGTGGCGGAGGCCTTGATGCCCATCTTCTTTTCGATGGAGGCACAGTGCACCCCGTTGCGCTCGCCCACACCGCCTTCCGCGTTCAACTTGAATTTGGGCACGATGAACAGCGAGATACCGTGGGTACCCTCGGGGGCATCCGGGCAGCCGCGCCAGGACGATATGAACGATGTTCTCGGCCATGTCGTGCTCGCCGGCACTGATGAAGATCTTGGTGCCAGTAATCGCGTAGGAGCCGTCGTCCTGCGGTTCTGCCTTGGTGCGCAGCAGGCCCAGGTCACGTACCACAGTGGGCCTCGGTCAGGCACATGGTGCCGGTCCAGTCGCCCGCAGATCAGCTTGGTGAGATACTGGTCTTTCTGCTGTTCGTCGCCGTGTTCCTCAATCGTGCGGATCGCACCATGGCTCAGCCCCGGGTACATCAACCAGGACCAATTGGCAGTGCCGGCGAGCTCGTTATTGATAATGCCCATCAGGCCGGGCATGCCCTGGCCGCCATGGCCGGGCTCTGCAGACAGCGCAGGCCAGCCGCCTTCGACATACTGCTTGTACGCCTCGGCAAAACCGGCGGGGGTCTTAACACCCTCCGCACTCCACTCGCAGCCCTCTTCATCCCCGCTCTGGTTGAGTGGCGACAACACGTTCTCGCTGAACTTCGCGGCCTCTTCGATAATGGCGTTCATCAGGTCCGGCGTTGCGTCCTCGTAGCCGGGCAGGGATTGATACAGTTCCCCGGAATTGAACATTTCATGAACGACGAATTGGATATCGCGCAGCGGCGCCTTGTACTCTGGCATGTCAACTACCTCTCGGTTATAACGGCCCGACCTTTACGGTATTGGAACAATGCGACAGCGGAACGTTCCACCATTGGAACTCGCCGCCATCGCATACGCACACCGCCGACAGCATCAACCCGTCGGACAATAGCGCAACGAAGCCCTGACTCGGACTCCTGACTCACACTATTGAACCGACAAGTTGCAGCGGGCTATCGGATTGTACTGACAACTCGCGCTATCGAATCACGCTGTGCCGAAGCGGACCATGTGTTCAGCGCTTACATAATCCGGGTCCTGGATCAAAAGTCAAATATCTATTTTGCAGAATACGACGGATGACACACCCGTAATCGGTTATAAAGGCTCGAAGACGCGCCACAGCAGTTAGCGCTTACTATTAATACAGGGCAACGATAGCATGCCATTTCGTGTAGAACACGGCGACTGACAGACCTTGACCAGCTTGCTATGCGCTGCCCTCGCCCGGCCGTTATCGCCTAATGTGTCCAGGTTTTCGGGCGGCTCCAGCCCCCCATTTTTCCGCCTGCTTATGCACAGAGCCCCAGCCGGCGCGATCACACCTGCCAACTACAGCGGCGCTGGCGTTTCCTCGTAGCGGCCAGCGCCAGGCTCAATCGTGGCAATGCCTCGCCACATTTGATGAAAATCTCTGCGCCCGAGCGCGTCGGATTCAGGGCAGAATAACCCCTATGAAACCCTGGCTGCGCAATGCTGGCGAGACCTTACTCGAAGCACTGTTCCCGAGCTACTGCTGTCTCTGCCAGCGGCAGTGCCCCGGGGCGCTGCCCTTGTGCCTCGACTGCAAAGCGGCATTGCCGCGCAATCGATATGCCTGCCGGCAGTGCGCGCTGCCCCTGCCCCAGCCCGTAACGACCTCAGGTGAGGCGACCGCGCAGCCGGGTGAAGCTTCCCCGCTGTGTGGCAGTTGTCTGCACTCTCCGCCCCCCTTCGATCGTGTTATAGCACCGTGGATTTACGACGCGCACTTCGCTTATCTGATCGGACGCTGGAAGTATGCGCGCCAGCAATCGCTCACCGCGCTGCTGGCCCACCTGTGGCTGGCTCCATGGGCGGCCAAACCCATGCCCGACCTGCTCGTACCCGTGCCGCTGCACTGGCGCAAGCTGTGGCGGCGGGGCTTCAACCAGGCGACCCTGCTGGCCAGCGAGTTGCAACACCGAGAACCAGCAATGTCGTCCTGCCAGATCGTAACCCGGGGTGTTAGGCGCCATCGTGCTACGGCAGCACAGTCGAAGATCGGTGCCGCGCAGCGCCGGCGCAACCTCCGGGCTGCCTTTACAGTGGAACGACCCTGTGCCAACCTTCGAGTCGCCATTGTCGACGATGTGCTGACTACCGGGGCCACCGCCGCCGCCCTTGCCACCGCGCTGCGCGAGGCTGGCGCCGCGGGGGTCGAGGTTGGTGCCTGGCGCGGACACCAGCCCCCGTGCATACCGCTACCGCTGTGGCCCATCACCGCGGCTGACCCCCTCAACCGGAGGAGCTGCGTCATTTATCCCGCTATACCCCGCTTCGCGATTCTCACCATCAACCCCGGCCTGCGGGCCATCCTGTGCCGCGTTATTCTCAGCCTTTTAGTGCTGACTGTGGCGGCGCCCGCGAGCTCCGCCACCCTGCGTATTGCGGTGGCGGCAAACTTTAAACCCACTCTGGAGCGGATCAGCCAGGCCTTTGAGCAACGCTCTGGCCACCGGGTCCTGTTGAGCGGGGCCGCCACCGGTGCGCTGCATAACCAGATCAGTGCGGGTGCGCCCTTTGACCTATTTTTTGCCGCCGATCAGGACTCGATTACCCGGCTCGAGGCCGCTGGACGCACTGGCCCCGCGCGAGGGTTCTGCTATGCAGTGGGCCGGCTGGTCCTTGCCGGCGGCAATGGTCGCCTCGACCAACTGGCGAACCCGGAGCTCGGCGTCGCCATCGCAAACCCGGCCATCGCGCCCTATGGTCGGGCTGCTGCAGAGGTACTGGTGCGGCCTGAATTCGCCGCTGGCGGGGGCCGAAAACTGGTGCGCGGTGCCAGTGTCGCGCAGGCCTATCAGTTCTGGCATAGCGGTGGCGTCGCCCTCGCCCTGTTACCACGCTCGCTGGCACCCGGAACGGTGATTCCCGCATCCTGGCACAAACCGATTGAACAATTCGCCGTGAGACTGCCGCAAGCGGACACCAGCCCTGTCGCTGACGCCTACCTCGAATGGCTGAACAGTGCTACCGTTCGCTCCCTCATTGTGGACGCTGGATATCAGCTTTGCTCTTAGGTAGCACCGAGCTGGACGCTATTCGACTCACCGTGACCTTGGCCACGGTGACCACGCTCATCCTGCTGATACTGGGCACGCCCCTGGCCTGGTGGCTGGCTCGTCAGCGCGGTAACGTTGGCGCCCTGATCGAGGCCCTGGTAGCTACCCCGCTCATTCTGCCGCCTACAGTGCTGGGTTTTTACCTGCTGTTACTGCTGGCTCCGGATACTGCGATCGGTGGTGCCTGGCAGGCCCTCACCGGCACCCGGTTGGCATTCAGTTTCAGCGCTCTGGTTATCGGCTCGGTCATCTACTCACTGCCCTTTGTGGTGCAACCACTGCAATCGGCATTTCGCCGCATTCCCGCCGAATTACTGCAGGCAGCAGCAACCCTGGGGCGACCCCCGCAGACCAGTTCCGCAGCGTGGTCGTCCCCTTGTCCCGGCGCAGTTTTATCACCGCTGCCAGTCTGGGGTTCGCCCACACGGTGGGAGAGTTTGGCATTATTCTCATGATCGGCGGCAACATACCCGGGGAAACCCAGGTGTTGTCCATTCTGCTTTACGATCAGGTGGAGGCACTGCAATTTGATGCCGCCCACCGGCTCGCCGCGGGCCTGTTGCTGTTTTCACTGGTATTGCTGTTTTTTCTCTACCGCAGCGACCGGGGCGGATTATGGCGCACCCAGCGATGAACACTCTGTCGCTTCAGCTACATTGCAGCGAGCCCGGCGGATTCGCGCTCACGGTAGATGTCGACTTACCAGACCACGGGGTGACAGCTGTCTACGGTCCCAGCGGCAGCGGCAAAACCACACTTCTGGAATGTATCAGCGGCCTGCGGCGCGGCGGTGATGAGTCTCTCGTCAGCTACCGGGGTGAGCTTTGGGAGGGGCCGGGGCACTTTTTACCACCCTGGCAACGGCGCATCGGCTTTGTGTTCCAGAATGCACGCCTGTTCCCACACCTGAGCACGGATCAGAATCTCGACTACGGACGACGTCGCCGGACTGACCCCGGTCAGGTCAGCCGCCAACAGGTTATTACCTGGCTGGAACTGGAACCGCTGCTGGAGCGCAGCCCGGCATCCCTGTCCGCCGGGCAGCGCCAGCGCGTCGCCATAGGCCGGGCTCTGCTGTGCTCACCGCAATTGCTGTTGCTGGACGAGCCTCTGGCTAATCTCGATCACCGCGCTCGAGATCAATGCCTCGCCTATCTGCAAACACTGCAGAGCCAACTCAACCTGCCAATGATTTATGTCAGCCATGATATCGGCGAGGTCAGCCAGCTTGCGGACCACCTCCTGCTGCTGGAACAGGGCGAAGTTGCAGCCCAGGGGCCACTGCTGGACCTCTGCGGCCGACTGGATACCCGACTGGCACACGATGAGCAAGCGGCAGCCATTCTCTGGGGCACCATAAAACGCCACGACACGGGCTTCGGGCTGACAGAGCTGGATGTAGAGGCCGAGACGGTTTACGTCAACCAACTGGCGGGAAAAATCGGCCAGCGCCAGCGCCTGCGCATTCCCGCACGCGACGTCAGTGTCTGTCGAGAGCGGCCCCAATCCAGCAGTATTCTGAACATCCTACCGGTGCAGCTGACCGCTATCGAGGCCTCCGGTGAGGCGCGGATGCTGCTGCAACTGAGCCTGGGCAACCAGCATTTGCTGGCCCGCATCACCCGCAAATCAGCCGCTGAGCTGGGGCTCACGGTGGGGGACAGTCTGTACGCGCAAATAAAAAGTGCTCCGCTGCTGAGCGAGTCTGCCGTCAGGTAGCGTAAGATGGCGCACCAGCCGTCACCCACCAGCGGGCCAGGATATGACCGAACACCCCTACGACCGATTGACCCCCGATACGGTGATTGACGCTGTCGAATCGGCGGGTTATCGCTGCGACGCCCGCCTACTGGCGCTGAACAGCTATGAAAACCGCGTCTACCAGGTGGGTATAGAGGATGACACCCCGCTGATCGTAAAATTTTATCGCCCGCAACGCTGGAGCGAAGCACAGGTTCTGGAAGAGCACCAGTTCAGCCGGGAGCTGGTCGAGGCCGATATTTCGGTGGTGGCGCCCCTGGCGGATGATGAAGGGCGCACGCTGCACGACTTCGGGGGCTTCCGCTTCGCGCTGTTTACACGCCGGGGTGGCTATCCGCCCGAACTGGATAACCTCGACAATCAACTGGTGCTGGGGCGCACCATCGGGCGTATTCACGCGGTGGGCCGAGCGGCCAGGTTTGAGCACCGCCAGTCGCTGTCAGTGCAGCGGATGCTGGCTGAGAGCCGTGAGCATCTGCTGTCGGGCTTTATTCCCCAGGCGCTGGTGCCGGCCTATGAGTCCCTGACCACAGACCTGCTCGCCACTGTTGGCGAGATCTTTGGCCAAGTGGGAGAGCAGGATCTGATCCGGGTCCACGGGGACTGCCATGTTGGCAACATCCTGTGGCGCGATGACTGCGCGCACTTTGTCGATCTGGACGACTGTTGTATGGCCCCGGCTATGCAGGACCTGTGGATGTTCCTCAACGGCGAACGCCATGAGCGGGAATTGCAGCTGTCGGAACTGATCTCGGGCTACTCGGAGTTCTGCGATTTCGACCCACGCCAGCTCAACTGGGTAGAGGCCCTGCGCACTCTGCGTATCGCCCACTATGCAAACTGGCTGGCCAGACGCTGGGACGACCCGGCTTTCCCGCGCAGTTTCCCCTGGTTCAATACTGAGCGCTACTGGGGCGACCATATCCTGCAATTAAGGGAGCAGCTGGCGGCACTCCAGGAACCACCACTGCGCCTGCTCTAGCACGCAGCACCACCGGCCGACGCTGTAAAACAGAGCAGCCCGACCGCTCCCCGTCACTCCTTGCCCTGCATGGACCGGGGATAGACCACCGAACACAACCAGCGCCACAGGGTGTTTTCGGCCAGCACCTCTTTTTCGATCGCATCAAAGAAGCGCTCCATCCCGGCCGGATCGGAAAAATAATCCATGCGGGTGGTGAACCCGCGTTGCGGGTCGAGTTCTTTGACCACCCGGGCGGGGTTGCCCGCTACCACCACGTTTTCCGGCACGTCACGGGTGACAACAGCCCGCGCCGCAACCACGCTGTTGGCGCCGATTCGCACACCCTTGAGCACAGTCGCATGGTCGCCCAGCCAGGTGTTTGCGCCGATGTGTACCGGGGTGGCCCGGGTATCCCGCGCAGTACGGTCATAGATGGTGTGCCAATCGGAGTCGGTGATATAGACCCCATTGGCAAGCATCGCGCCATCGCCGATGACAATTTCATCACTGGCGCTGAGACGCGACCCGGGGCTCATCAGGACACAGTCGCCAATCCTGATACAGCCCTCGCCTTCACCCCGGCCCCACACGCCGATTTCTACCCTGTGCATAGGCTCACCAATCGCCGTGAAATTGCGCCCGATGTGAATGCCGGGGCCGGAAATATGCACGTACCAGGGTTTCATAATCGTCTCATAGGGACCCATGGCGACGCATTGTGGACGTAAAAAATAGTCGGCGTACCAACGCCTGAAGGCGAGGTAACGCTTTTTTACCCAGTAGGGCCTCAGGTCTTTGCGCATCGCAACCTCATCACGGAGAAACCGCAGACTTTCAGGACAACGCCTTGCCGGACAGCATGCTGCGGTGCAACGGCTGCCGGGCATTGGATCGATCAGTGCCTATCATCGCAGCCGACACAGCCCGCGGCAAACCGGGATCGGCGCAGGCGTGGCAACCCTGTTAAAATGCTAAAGTGCGTGTCACACTCGAGTGCCCTCTCTGCTGCCCTCTCGAGTACCCTGTTCGAATGCTGCTTTCGAACGCTGCCTTCGAACGTCGCCTTCAAACGCGCGGTACGAGCACGGGTATTTTCTACAGGAGCAACAACGCTTGCAGGCCTTTTCCCAGCCGGTGCACAGCAACCAGCAACAGGTACACCGGCAACTGCCGGCGCTGGTGCAGCGACACCTCAGCAGCGACTACGCAAGGCCTGTGGCCGATCACAGCGAGCAGGCCTTCCAGCAACTGCTGGTCGCCATGACCAAACCCCGGCCACTGGTGCTCGATTCCTTCTGTGGCACCGGTCAGAGTACAGCCATACTGGCCCGGCAGTACCCGAGCCACCTGGTCGTGGGAGTAGACCGGTCATCCCATCGTCTCTCCCGCCACGCCGGCACCCACGATGGTAGCTATCTGCTGCTGCAGGCAGACTGTGAAGATATCTGGCAACTGCTGCTGCAGCATGACATCCACCCGGACTATCACTATCTGCTCTACCCAAATCCCTGGCCCAAGGGCAAGCATTTAAGCAGGCGGGTTCATGGCGGCGGCGGTTTTTCCCGGCTGTTGGGGCTGGGCGGCCAGATCGAGTTGCGCTCCAACTGGCAGCTCTACGTCGAGGAATTCGGCCTGGCCATGCATCTTGCGGGGCATCCCGGGGTCGTCTGCGAATTGCCCGAACAACAACCGATTTCCCTGTTTGAACGTAAGTACCGCCAAAGCGGCCATCAGCTGTGGCGTTTTCTCGGCAGGATAAAGGCACTGTAAAAGCGGCGCGAAGCTCCAGCCGGGGTCTGCAGATCGAGAAGAACCCGGTGGCCACAAACGCCGGCCCTGGCGACCAACCTTGACCTTCGCGGCACGGCTTGCCATTGTGCTCAACTGACACCGCCGGGGCATGGCCGACTACCGGCGATGTCCTGGATTACAAAAGAGGTAGCAAACCATGTCCAGCCAAAAAACCGATCCCGTCTGGGACCGTATTCTCGCGGAGACCGAAGTACTGGTGTCCAAGGAACCCATACTGGCCAGCTTCCTTTATGCCACGATTCTCAATCACTCCAACCTGGAGTGTGCGTTGAGTTTCCACCTCGCCAACAAACTCGACAGCGCCACGGCCTCGTCGTTGCTACTGCGTGAAGTGATCATGCAGGCACTGAATAACGATGCCAGCATTCGCGAGTCGGTGAGAGCTGATCTGCTCGCTGTGGAGGAACGGGATTCGGCCTGCACCCAACTGTGCACACCCTTTCTGTATTTCAAGGGATTTCACGCCCTCCAGACCCAGCGGATCGCCCATTGGCTGTGGAATCACGAGCGCGAGTCACTGGCCCTGTTTTTTCAGAACCGGATGTCAGTGGAGTTCGCTGTCGATATCCATCCGGCTGCGCAGCTGGGTCACGGGATTATGCTGGACCACGCCACGGGTGTTGTCATCGGGGAAACCGCGGTGGTGGGCAATAACGTCTCCATCCTTCAATCCGTCACCCTCGGTGGCACTGGCAAGGATGAAGGCGACCGTCACCCCAAAATTTGCGACGGCGTATTGATCAGCGCCGGTGCGAAAATTCTGGGCAATATTTGCGTTGGAGAAGGCGCCAAAATCGGGGCCGGCAGTGTCGTGCTCGAAGCGGTCTTACCCCATACCACAGTGGCTGGCGTACCCGCGAAAGTCGTCGGACGGCCCTCCACGGACCAGCCGGCGCTGGATATGGACCACGATTTCTGCTTCGACGAGGTGTCTGCCAGGAACCCGGACGCCCATTGAGACGGCTGATCTGCGCCGGGGCAGGCCCCGGCTGCCAGAGAAACTACTGCTGGTGATATTGGGGTGACAGCTCCTGCACCGCATCCACGAAGGCCGTCACATGGTCGGGGTTTACCCCGGGGGTGATGCCGTGGCCCAAGTTGAATACGTGCCCACTACCATGGCCATAGGCGGCCAGAATAGTGGCGACCTCTTCGCGGATTCGATCGGGCGAGGCAAACAGCATGGCGGGATCCATATTCCCCTGCAGAGCGACCCGATCGCCAATCAGCGCGCGGGCTGCGCCAATCTCCGTGGTCCAGTCAATCCCGACAGCCTGGGCGCCACAATCAGCGATCGCGGGCAACCACTGACCGCCACCTTTGGTAAAAACGATCACCGGCAGTTTGCGCCCTTCAGACTCAGAGGGCAGCCGGGAAATAATGCGCTGCATATACTTCAGTGAAAATTCCTTATAGGCAGCATTACTCAGGCTGCCACCCCAGGTATCGAAAATCTGCAGCGCCTGGGCTCCGGCTCGCACCTGAGCCGTCAGGTAATCCGTGACGGCATCGGCGAGCAGCGCCAGCAGTTGATGCATCAGTTCGGGCTGGTCATAGGCCATAGCCTTGACGTGCCGGAAGTCCTTGGAAGAACCGCCCTCCACCATATACGTGGCCAGCGTCCAGGGACTGCCGGTAAATCCGATCAGGGGGACCTTCCCATTGAGCTCCCGGCGGATTGTGCGCACCGCATTCATCACATAGTCCAGGTCGTCATCGGCCTTGATTGACTGCAGTCCCGCCAGGTCCTGTTCGCTGCGAACGGTCTTGTGAAAGCGCGGGCCCTCGCCCTCCTCAAAATACAGGCCCAGTCCCAACGCGTCAGGAATAGTCAGAATGTCCGAAAAAAGAATCGCCGCATCAAAGGGGTAGCGGCGCAGTGGCTGCATGGTCACTTCGCAGGCCAGCTCAGCGTTTTTACACAGGTCCAGAAACGAACCTGCCTGCTGACGGGTGGCCCGGTACTCCGGCAGATAGCGCCCCGCCTGGCGCATCATCCACACCGGGGTGCGGTCAACAGGTTGGCGCAGCAGTGCGCGCAAAAAGCGGTCATTTTTCAGTTCAGTCATTATTTTCATGCCTTGTTTGATCAGTTGTTTACGCGGGGCCACCGCTGCGCCGGGGCCGCCCGGGAATCACACCTCGAGGTAATCGAGAATGCCCTCTCCAGCCTGGCGGCCCTCCCAGATCGCGGTGACGACGAGGTCTGAGCCTCGCACCATATCACCACCGGCAAACACCTTGGGATTACTGGTCTGGAACTTGAATTGCTGTTCCTCTGCCGCGACCACCCCATCCCAGTCATTGGTTGCCACGGCGATATCTCCCAGCCATTCCGGCGGGCTGGGCTGGAAACCGAAGGCGATGATAATTGCGTCGGCCTCCAGGACCTGCTCGCTACCAGCTATCGGCTCGGGGCGCCGTCGGCCATCCTCACCGGGGGGTCCCATTTGCGTTTGGACTACCTTGATACCGCAAGCCTGTCCGAAATACTCAACCACTTCGACCGGCTGGCGGTTAAACAGAAATTCTACGCCCTCTTCGCGGGCATTGCGCACCTCGCGCCGAGAGCCCGGCATATTCTCTTCATCCCGTCGATAGGCGCAGATGACTTTCTCCGCCTGCTGTCGGACTGCAGTGCGGACACAATCCATTGCGGTGTCACCACCCCCGAGGACGACCACCCGCTTACCCTTGAGGTTCACATAGTCCTCGCTGCTCTGCTCGAAGCCCAGGTTGTGGTTCACGTTACCGATCAGGTAAGGCAAGGCCTTGTGAACGCCGGGCAGATTTTCTCCCGGGAAATTACCGCGCATGGCCTTGTAGGTGCCCATTCCGAGGAACACGGCGTCGTATTGATCCATCAGCTCGCTGATACTGATATCCGGGCCGACCTCGGTATTGAGTCGGAACTCCATACCCATGCCCTCGAAGACTTCCCGACGCTTGACCATGACGTCCTTTTCCAGCTTGAACTGGGGAATACCAAAGGTCAGCAGGCCACCGATTTCCGGATAGCGGTCAAACAGCACCGGCTTGACGCCATTGCGCACCAGAATGTCGGCGCACCCCAGACCCGCGGGCCCGGCACCAATAATCGCCACCCGCTTGTCTGTGGGTACCACTTGCGACATATCGGGCCGCCAGCCCATCGCCAGCGCAGTATCGGTGATGTATTTCTCGGACGCCCCGATGGTGACAGCGCCGAAACCGTCATCCAGGGTGCACGCACCCTCGCAGAGGCGGTCCTGCGGGCAGACCCGGCCACAGACCTCGGGCAGGGTGTTGGTCTGGTGACTCAACTCCGCCGCCTCGAACAAATTGCCCTCACTGACCAGCTTCAGCCAGTTGGGAATAAAATTGTGTACCGGACACTTCCATTCACAATAGGGATTGCCACACTCCAGGCAGCGATGGGACTGATCGGCAACCTGCTCCTGGGTGAACTGCTCATAAATCTCCAGTATATTGTGTCTTGCGCGCCACCAGACCGCTCTTGTCAGGGTCCGCCCGACCGACATCGATGAACTGGAAATTATTGACCATCCGGCTTGTCATAACGTCACCTCAAATTGTCTCCAACGACTGCCGGTATGCCGCCATCAGTCGGTATTGCGCAGACGAGACAGCAAATGCTCCAGATCAGCCGCTTTGGGCTTGACCAACCAGAATTTGCCGACGTAATCCTCAAAGTTTTCCAGCAGGTGGCGCGCCCCACTCCGAACTGGTCTCCTCAGTAAACTCCCGAATATTGCCGCGCAAGTGATGACGGTAAGGCTCCATATACTCGGCGCTGACCCGGTGTATCTCCACCAGCTCGCTGTTGTAACTTGTCGATAAAACTGTCGATCCTGATCGAGTACAAAGGCGAAGCCACCGGTCATGCCGGCACCGAAGTTCACTCCGGTGGGCCCAAGCACGGTAATCACGCCACCGGTCATGTATTCGCAGCAGTGGTCGCCTGCACCTTCGACCACCGCGTGGGCCCCGCTGTTGCGCACCGCGAAACGCTCGCCCGCGATCCCCGCCGCGAACAGCTTGCCGCCGGTCGCGCCATACAGGCAGGTGTTGCCGATGATCACCGTCTCCTGTGACTTGAACTGACTGTCCCGCGGCGGGTAGACCACCAGCTTGCCGCCGGCCATGCCCTTGCCGACATAATCATTGCAGTCGCCCTCGAGGTACATATGCAGGCCGCCGGCGTTCCAGACGCCGAAACTCTGACCGGCGGTGCCCTGTCAGTCGTAGCACGATCGGGCTTACTCTCCATGCCCATGATTGCCGTGCCGGCGGGCGATCTCGCCCGACAGGCGCGCGCCGATAGAGCGGTCGCAGTTGGTGACTCAAACGCAAACTCACCGCCTGATTGCGCCTCGATAGCGGGCAGTGTCGCCGCGACCATCTCTCGGCCTTTTCGCCCCGGTCGAAGGGGATCGTTGGAGCTGACCCGGCAGAACTCCGGCTGGTCGCTGGCTGCGGCATCTTTGTGCAGAATAGGCGCCAGGTCCAGCCGCATTTGCTTGGCGGTGTTGCCCGGCAGCCGCTGCAGCAGATCGGTGCGACCGATCAAGGCCTGCAGCGAGGGCACACCCAGGCGCGCCAGCCATTCCCGCGTCTCCTCGGCGATAAAGCTGAAGAAGTTGATCACCATTTCCACCGTGCCGTTGAAGTGGTCATCGCGCAGCCGCTGGTTCTGCGTGGCGACGCCGGTCGCGCAATTGTTCAGGTGGCAGATACGCAAGTACTTGCAGCCCAGTGCCACCATAGGCGCGGTACCAAAGCCAAAGCTCTCCGCGCCAAGGATCGCGGCCTTGATGACATCCAGACCGGTCTTCAGGCCGCCGTCGGCCTGCAGTCGGATATAGCCGCGCAGGTGATTGCCGCGCAGGGTCTGCTGCACCTCAGCCAGCCCCAGTTCCCAGGGCGAGCCGGCATAGCGGATGGACGTCAGCGGGCTGGCGGCGGTGCCGCCGTCGTAGCCGCTGATGGTAATCAGGTCGGCATAGGCTTTGGCCACGCCCGCGGCAATAGTGCCCACGCCGGGCTCCGATACCAGCTTGACCGACACCAGCGCCGTGGGGTTGACCTGCTTGAGATCAAAAATCAGCTGCGCCAGATCCTCGATTGAGTAGATGTCGTGATGCGGCGGCGGCGAAATCAGCGTCACGCCGGGCACCGAGTAGCGCAGCCGGGCGATCAAGTCGTTCACCTTGCCGCCGGGTAACTGGCCGCCCTCGCCGGGCTTGGCGCCCTGGGCCACCTTGATCTGCAGCACCTCGGCATTCACCAGGTAGTGTGGCGTGACGCCGAACCGACCCGAGGCGATCTGCTTGATCTTGGACACCCGCTCGGTGCCAAAGCGCTCCGGGTCTTCGCCACCTTCACCGGAGTTGGAGCGCGCGCCGAGACGGTTCATAGCAGCCGCCAGCGCCTCGTGCGCCTCCGGGCTGAGTGCGCCCAGGGACATGCCCGCGGAATCAAAGCGCGGCATAATGTTCTCCACCGGCTCGACTTCGTCGAGGGGCAGGGGCTGCTCTGCCTACACCGGCTTGCAGCAGATCGCGGATCGTCGCCACCGGGCGTTCGTTGACCAGTTCTGCATAGCGCTGGTAGACGGCGTAATCACCGCTGGCCACGGCCTGCTGCAGCGTCATCACCACATCGGGATTAAACGCGTGATACTCCTGCCCGTGCACGTACTTGAGCAGACCGCCCTGCTCGATGGTCTTGCGATTGGACCAGGCGCGTGCGGGCCAATCACTTTCTGGTCCTGCTCCAAATCGGCGAAGCCAGCCGCCCTGGATGCGAGAGGCGACACCACAAAAAGCCAGGTCAACCACTTCGTCGGCCAGTCCAACCGCCTCAAACAACTGGGCGCCGCGGTAGGAGCTGACCGCAGAGATACCCATCTTGGACATGATCTTCAGCAGGCCCTTGTTGATACCTTTACGGTAGTTTTTGTAGCAGGCACTGGGTTCGCCCAGTATTTCGCCGCTGCGGATCAGGTCTTCCAGCAGGCTATAGGCCAGGTAAGGGTAGATGGCCGTGGCGCCAAAACCGAGCAAACAGGCTATCTGATGAGAATCCCGGGCGCTGGCGGTCTCCACCAGGATATTGGCATCGACACGCAGGCCCTGACGAATCAGGTGGTGGTGCACGGCCCCGGTGGCGAGCAGACTGTGCACCGGAATCCGGTCGACAGCGATCGCGCGATCCGACAATACCAGAATCGTGGCGCCACTTCGCACCGCACTGGCCGCCGCCTCACACAGCGCGCGAATAGCCCCTTCCAGGTCCTGCGTCTCGGGGTTGTAGGTGCAGTCGATTTCGTGCCTGATAAAACCGGGGCGATCCAATTGCAGCAGCGTATTGAACTTGCTCTGGGACAGCACAGGCGAGGTCAGAATCACCCGATCGGCATGTTCCGGACCCTCGTGGAAGACATTCTTCTCGCCCCCCAGATCGGTCTCCAGGGACATCACGATCGTCTCGCGCAGTGGATCGATAGGCGGGTTGGTAACCTGGGCAAACTTCTGCCGGAAGTAGTCGTAGAGTGAACGCTCCTTGCGCGACAATACCGCCATCGGTGTGTCGTCGCCCATGGACCCCACCGCCTCGTTGCCCGACTCTGCGAGCGGACGCAGCACCTGGTCTCGCTCTTCAAAACTGACCTGGAACATTTTCATATAGGCATCGAGCTCGCGTCGCTCAATACCCGGCGCCAGTCTCGCCCCCGAAAGTACCCTCAATGCGCTGCGAGTTTTCACTGCAGCCAGCGCTTGTAGGGGTGGCGGTTTTTCAGCCTGATTGTCGATTTCGTCGGTATTGAGGACTTCTCCGGTGTGCGTGTCGACCATAAGAATCTGACCCGGGCCGACCCGGCCCTTGGCAACCACATCATCGTTGCGGTAGCCGTGTGTGCCGGTCTCCGAGGCCAGGGTAATAAAACCGTCTTTAGTCCTCACCCACCGCGCCGGACGCAGACCGTTGCGGTCCAGCACGCAACAGGCGTAGCGACCATCAGTCAGCACGATACCGGCGGGGCCATCCCAGGGCTCCATATGCATGGAGTGGTATTCATAAAAGGCCCTGAGGTCCGGATCGATGGATTCCATGATTCTGCCAGGCGGGCGGGATCAGCATACGCAGCGCCCGGGGCATATCCACGCCGCCGGTGAGCAACACATCGAGCATATTGTCGAGGCTGGACGAATCGGAGCCAGTCCGATTTACCAGCGGCGCGATCGACTGGATGTCTGGCAGCCGATCAGACTCGAACCGCGCGGTGCGGGCATCTGCCCAGTTGCGGTTGCCCTCGATTGTGTTGATCTCGCCGTTGTGGGCCATCAGCCGAAAGGGTTGCGCGAGCTGCCAGCGGGGCATGGTATTGGTTGAAAAGCGTTGATGGAAAACACAAATAGCGGTCTGCAAGCGCTCGTCTGCCAGGTCGAGGTAGAAGCGGGGCAGATCCACCGGCATCATCAGACCTTTGTAGGCGATAACCCGCGCGGACAGACTGCAAATGTAAAAAGCCGGATCATCCTGGCAGGCGATCTCGGCTTTGCGCCTGGCGACAAACAGGGCGGTAGCCAGCGCCTCAGCACTGTGCTCCCCGGCATCGATGAAGACCTGTTCGATCCGCGGCAGGCTTTCGAGAGCAATTGAACCCAAAACATCTTTGTCAGTGGGGACTTCCCGCCAGCCAATAACCTTGAGGCCCTGCGCCAGGATCACCTGCTCTACAGCAGAGCGGGCTGCCGCCGCAGTCGCGTCCTCGGTGCTGAGAAACAGCTGGCCAACGGCGTAGGCACCCTCGGGCTCGCGACCGAAACACTCCACCGCCAGAGTGCGCATGAATTGGTCCGGCATTTGCAGGAGCAAACCACAGCCGTCGCCTGTTTTCCCGTCGGCCGCAATACCCCCCCGGTGGGTCATACAGGTCAGCGACTCGATCGCCGTCTGCAACAGTCGATGACTGGCGTCGCCGGCCGTATGGGCTATCAATCCGAACCCACAATTGTCGCGGAATTCTTCAGGTCTATAAAGGCCTGCGCTCATAGTCAGTCCAGAATAATAATAAAAATCAATTAGTTACGGCGGTGTACCCGGCTGCTACCCGGGGCACGGGCAGCGGAGGAAACAACATTTTACACCGATGGCAGGTAGCCGACAATCAGACCAGACAGACCGGCTGAAGTGCTTGGCCAGGACTTACCCGACTACCGGTTTGCAACGAGCAGGGTAGACAGTTCCTCGGCGCTGCAGTCGTCGACCAGGCAGGCATCACCCACAGCCCTGAGGAGCACCAGGCGCAGCCGTCCATCCAGCACTTTTTTGTCCCGCCCCATCAGGGACAGAAAATCGGTCACGCCAATGGATTCAGGTGGCCGGCGCGGCAAATTCATCGAGGCCAGCAGCTGGTCCAGATCAGCGACCTCCTCATCGGCGAGCCAGCCGCGCTGAGCCGAGAGGCGCGCCGCCAGCAAAAGCCCTGCGGCAACCGCCTCCCCGTGCAACCATTCGCCGTAGCCGAGGCCAGTTTCAATAGCGTGGCCAAACGTATGACCCAGATTGAGAATGGCGCGTATCCCGCCCTCTCGCTCATCGGCGGCCACCACCCGGGATTTGTTGGCGCAGCTGCGCTCTATGGCCTCAGCGAGTACAGCCTCCTCCCTGAGCAAGAGCCGGGGCATATGCGTTTGCAACCAGCGATAGAAGGGCTCGTCGCAGATCAGCCCGTACTTGACCACTTCCGCCAGCCCGGCGACAAACTCTCGGTCCGGCAAGCTGTGCAGGGTATTGGTATCGATCAATACCGCCCGGGGCTGGTGGAATGCGCCGATCATATTTTTGCCCAGAGGATGATTGACCGCTGTTTTTCCCCCTACCGAGGAGTCTACCT
Source organism: uncultured Gammaproteobacteria bacterium (assembly GCA_963840725.1). Lineage (GTDB taxonomy): Bacteria > Pseudomonadota > Gammaproteobacteria > Pseudomonadales > Halieaceae > CAVWDU01. The sequence goes on from CAWIZY010000016.1 coordinate 856,636, forward strand.
GGGCGAGCAGCGTGGTCGGGACCTGGATGAAATGCGACGCCGCGCTGATAGCAGGCCGCCGCGAAGCCGGTAATGTCTCCGACTACACCCCCCCCGACCGCCACAAAGGTCGTGGCCCGGTCGTGATTGGCAGCCAGCACCTGGTCGATGATGCCGGCGAGCGCGTCCAGTGTCTTGTGCTGCTCTCCATCCGGGAGAATCACCTCGGTGATCCGGCAGCGCTCCCCCAGTGCGGCTCTCACCCGGTCCAGATAGAGTGGCGCCACGACATCGTTGCTGACAAGCACCACCTGAGAACCGGCCAGGTGCCGGGTCAGCAGATCGCTGTCCTCAAACAGATTGCGGCCGATGTAGATAGGGTAACTGCGCTCCCCGAGGTCGAGGTGCAGTGTATGCATGAGAAGGGACACGGTGGTTCCTCGATTGGCATGAATCCGGGCACTCATCATACCGCCCGCCGACCGGGGTTGTCTTTACTGCAGCTCCCTCACCAGACGCTGAGCGACAGTGCGTGGGCTGCAGCCGTCGGTATCGATAACATGGTCAGCGATCTCGCGGTAGAGCGCGTCACGGGTTACCATCAGGTCCCGCAATACCTGCTCGGGATCACCCTGATTCAACAATGGGCGACGCCTGTCACGTCGGGTGCGGCGCACCTGCTCTTCGACAGTGGCGTGCAGGTAGACCACGAATCCACGCCCACCGAGGGCACTGCGGTTCTCGCTGCGGGTAATCACCCCCCCGCCTGTTGCCAATACCGTATTGTCCCAGAGCGTCATCTCCTCGACCACCTGTTGTTCCCGGTCGCGAAAGCCCTCCTCACCCTCAACATCAAAGATCCACGGGATATCTGCGCCGGTCGCTCACTCGATTTCCGTGTCAGTATCAGCGAACTGCAGCTTCAACTGCTGAGCCAGATATTTGCCGATGGTTGACTTGCCGGCCCCCATGGGGCCGACAAGGAATACTCTATGAAGTGAACGCATCTGTTGATTTTGCTCGAAAACGTTGCCCAGGGCTAATCAAGCAGTGTCTCGGCCAGAATCCGCGGCGTGATAAAGATCAGCGTCTCGGTCTTGGTCCGGGATGTAGACTCATTGCGGAAGAATGCTCCGACATAAGGTATATCGCCCAAGAACGGCACTTTGGTGATGGACTCGATGTCCTCGGTACGGAATACACCGCCCAGCACCACGGTCTCGCCATTACCCACCAGCACCTGCGTGGTCAGCTCGGTGGTGTCGATAGAGGGGATAAAGCCACCGCTGACCACTGGGGACCAGATCACCGACCGAGTCCTGGTTGATTTTCAGGTCCAGCAGGATGCGGTCATCCGGTGTGATGTTTGGGGTCACATCGAGAGACAAGCACAGCCTCTTTAAAGGCAGTAGTCGTCTCGCCACTGGCCGAGGCCTCCTGGTAAGGTACCTCGGTACCCGACTTGATGTTCGCCTGTTGCTTGTCGCCGGTGATGACCTTGGGCTGTGATACCACTTCACCTTTGCCTGCGGCCTCCAGAGCCGACAGCTCAGCAGTCAGGTACAGGTCCTGGCTGGTAAAGCCTACAGCGAAGCCTGCCGTGCGCGAGGCAACCCCCAGGTCAACCATCAGGCTCCCCGGATAGTCCAGAGTCGGAGTGGTTCCATTAATGACCGAGTCGTTGAGACCAATCACATTGGCTGTATCACCCGATACCGACAGTACATTGCCGTTGGCGTCGTCGTTGAGATAACCACCACCCCATTCGATACCCAGCTCTTTCTCAAGATCGGATTGCGCGATGACGATGCGCGCCTCGATCATGACCTGCCGGATCGGAATATCCACCAGATCGATCAGGCCACGAATTTCCGCCAGCTTTGCAGAGGTCTCGGTAACAATCAGCGAATTGGTCCGCGGGTCGACGATAACCGAACCCCGCGAGGAGATAAGGCTGCCGCCTTCTTCCGAGCCCGCCTGGAACAGACCGACGACCTCAGACGCGTTGGCGTAACGAATGCGGATGAACTCGGACTGCAGGGGAGCCAGTTCGGCAATCTGCTTGTTGGCTTCGATCTGCTGCCGTTCCCGCTCGGCAATTTCCTCAGCCGGCGCCACCATCAGCACATTGCCGATCTGGCGCTTGTCCAGGCCCTTGGTTTTCAGCACCAGCTCCAATGCCTGGTCCCAGGGCACATTCTGCAAACGCAGGGTAATGCGCCCGCTAACCGTGTCGCTGGCGACCAGGTTCAGTTCGGTAAAATCGGCGATTAACTGCAGCACTGCCCGCACTTCGATGTCCTGGAAGTTGAGCGAGATACGGTCGCCGACATAGGCAAATTCGTTGCGGCGCGCCTCCGCTTCTTTACTACTCAGGGGCTTGACGCTGAGCACATAGCTATTGTCAGTCTGGTAGGCGAGGTAATCGTATTCACCTGTCGTTCTGAGGCTGATAGTCGTGCCCCGCTCCGAGGTGCTTACGTCCACGGTGCTTACCGGAGTGGCAAAGTCAGTGACGTCAAAACGCCGCATCAAACGCTCCGGGACATTGGTATCCACGAACTGCACTTTGATGTCTCCACCTTCGGTAAATACGTTGACATCGACCGACGGATTGCTGAGCTCCAGATTCAGACGCCCCTCTCCCTCTTCGGTGCGATGAAACTGAAGGTCGGTGATTTGGGAGTCCACCGAGGACACCGGCTCTACCGAAGCAGCTAACTGGTTGGGATCCGCCGTGCGCTTCACATAATCAGTACCACCGTCCTGACCGACAACTACGTAGAGGCTATTGCCGTCCACTCGCGTCTCATAAGGCACCAGCTTGACCAGGTTTACCACCATCCGAGTGCGGTCGCCCGATTCCAGCACTACCACGCCCGTGGCGTTGCCGTAGGGCAGCGAGTAACGTTTTTCCGGCAGGGAACTGCTGGTATTCGGAAAATCAATAGCCAGCCGCGCCGGCTTCTCAATCGTATAGGCCTTGATGTCCCCGGGGACTTCGTTGAAATCCAGACGGATTTCGAATTTGCTGCCCGGTCGCGAACTGAACTCGATATCCGTTACGGTCGGCTGCGCTTGCACCGCGCCCGCTACAATACCCAGACACAAGGCCATTCTTGCCAGCACAGTGCGCCCACGATTGCGCCGCGCTGCCTTACCGCGGTAGCTCTCAACAGACCGAACCCGACCGTGATGCGTCAGCCCCAACCAACCCCTGTTCCTGCTGCTTCCTTTGTTCAAGGTTTTCGTCCCCAGATTCACTATTTTACTTATCATGGTCATGGCACCCACTATTATTAGCGTCGGCTTACATGCCGCTCAGTTTTAATTGGCGTGGTCGCTCTACCCAGCCGTCCTGGGTGCCGTCGGTTACTATTTCCACTACCGCCAGATAGTTGTCGGTCATATCCACTATCTTGCCGTGGTTTCTTCCCAGGTAATTCCCCAACGTTACCCGGTGCACACCACCGTCCGGATCCCGGATCAGGGTCCAGTCAGTGCCGTCCCGGGCCAAAGTACCCACCATATCCAGTGAGTCGAATGTGTACTGCTCGAGGAATTCCTTGACCCGGGAGTCATCAGGCTTCAGCGTTTTCACTGCCTGCAATTGCGCTATCTCTCGCACTTCAAGAGGCCGATCAAAGGGGCTGCGCAGCGTGGTCGCGCTGTAGGCAAACGCCTCGTAGGCCTTGAAGGTGGGGATCGGTGCAATGACGCCACCCGGGCGGGCCTTTTTCTGGGCCATGAATGCATCGAGATCAGAAAAGTCACCACCGCAGCCGGCCAGCAAAAGCGCGGGGGCAAGCAGCATGGCGGCGGTTCGAAATACCTTTTTCATCGATCAGGCCTCCCCATCTTTATAGCGATAGGTCTTGGCGATGATGCTCATATTCAAATCGTTTGCATCCTGCGTTCCGGGCATCTTGATACTGAAATCATGCAAAGTCACAATCCGTGGCAAACCCGCCATACCAGAAATAAAAGCGCCCAGGTCGTGGTAGGAGCCGGATGCCACAATCGATATTGGCAGCTCCACATAGAACTCCTTGCTCAACTCCCGCTTCAGGTCGATGCTAGCCACTTTCAGGCCGTTGAGCTCTCCCTTGTTGGTGATATCTTCCAGCAAGCCCGGAACCTCAGTGTCACTAGGCAGTTGACTGATCAGCGCGCCAAAGGACTCTTCCATATCAGCCATTTGCTGCCGGTAGGCATCGAGATTGGCTGCCTGAAAGGCTTTCTTCTCGTAGTCTTCTCTGAGTTTCAGCTCCTGCGCCTCTACAGAGGCCAGCCGAGTCTCCAGGTCCTTGACGTGATAGTAGTATCCTGCCGCGAGCACCAGGGCCAGCAACAAGACCCAGATGATGACCTTGATCGGCGTCGGCCAGGAACCGACGTTGTCAAAATCGAGATCGTTGACATTAAACTCGCGCAACGAGCGCATGGTATCTTCGAGTGCCATCTCTTACCCCTCCGCCTCGTCACCGGTCTCGGGCAACTGCACCTTGACCGTAAGATTAAAAATCGTTGCCGACTCCCCGTATTTGGGTGCCGCTCGCACTTTGTCCAGGCTGGGCTCGGCCAGCCAATCAGAGCCGTCCAGTCGACGCATCAGACTGGAAACCCGGTTGTTGGATTCCGCGATACCCTCGATGCTGATTTCCTTGTCACTGGTCTTCAGTGAGGTATAGAAAACCCCGTCGGGTACGGTGCGCACCAACTGATCGAGAATTCTCACAATGATCGGCCGGTTACCCTGCAACTCCTGAATAACCCGCATCCGCTCCACCAGCTGGTTGCGCTTTTTCTGCAGCTCACGAATCTCGGCGACCTTCTTATCCAGCTCGGCTATGTTGTCGCTGAGATACTTGTTGCGTGCCTGCTGGTACTCAATCTGGCTGTTGACCACACGATCTGCCAACATCACCAGGCCGACGCCCAGGGCAAAGACCAGCGCCAGTACAGCGAGAAACTCTTTCTTCAGCTCCTGGCGCCGTTCCTCGCGCCACGGCAATAAGTTAATACGTGCCATTAGTCGAAGCTCCTTAGGGCGAGGCCGCAGGCGATCATCATCGCCGGTGCATCACTGCTCAAGGCAACCGCATTGACCCGTGAGGAGATCGCCATGCTGCCAAATGGGTTGGCGACCGCCGTTGGCGTCCCCAGCTTTTCCTGCACCAGATCTACCAGCCCCTCCATGGAGGCCACGCCGCCGGCGAGGATGATGTAATCAACATCGTTGTACTGGCTTGAGGAGAAGAAAAACTGCAGCGAACGCGCCACCTGCTGGACAACGGCATCCTTGAAAGGCAGCAAAACTTCGGGTTCGTAGTCGTCCGGCAGACCGCCCTGCTTCTTGGCAAGGCCTGCCTCTTCAAGAGGCAATCCGTAACGACGCATAATTTCATCCGTGAGCTGCTTGCCGCCAAACAACTGCTCCCGCGTGTAAATCGTCTGGCCATTGGTCAGCACACTCAGAGTGGTCATGGTCGCGCCTATATCAACCACGGCCACCGTGCTTTCATCGGCGAGATCCAGCTGATGCTGGATCAGGGTGTAGGCCCGCTCCATGGCATAGGCTTCCACATCCATGATGCGGGGGCTCAGGTCGGCGGCTTCGATCGCCTCCACCCGGGCATCAATGGTTTCCCGGCGGCAGGCGGCGAGCAGCACTTCTACCTGCCCCTCTTTGTCCTGCACCTGGCCCAGCACTTCGAAATCGATCGCCACCTCCTCCAGCGGATACGGTATGTACTGATCCGCTTCCAGGGTGAGCTGGGTTTCCATGTCGTCTTCGTTGAGACCGGCAGGCATATCGATCATCTTGGTGATGACCGACGAACCGGCGACAGCGGCAGCCACAGTCTTCAGTTTGGTGCGAGATTGGGTCACTACACTGCGGATAGCGTTGGCAACGCCGTCCATGTCATTGACGTTTTTCTCGATGACCGCATCCTGCGGCAGTGAACTCACTGCGTAGCTCTCGACGCGATAGCGATCACCCGAATAACTCAATTCCAGCAGCTTGACTGTCGTTGAACTGACGTCCAGCCCCAGCACCGGCGTGGTCTTTTTCTTTCCTATTAGCCCCAGCAATTTTATTTCCTATTGGTATCGCTTAATTAGGATATTCTTATGTCTTGTTGCCATTTAATTCTGGGTACCACCGAGATATAAAACAAGCCCAAATGTATCAAAAGTCCAAAAAAGCATATAATTCCAACCCACCGCTTCCGGCCGCCTCCAGGACCCGCGTAAGCTGCTGAAAATATAAGGATTACATGTTTTTTCTGCGCCTTCTTTTCCGTCTCGCGTTCTTCGGTCTGTTCGGTGGTCTCTGGCTGCTGGCGGGTGTCTACCTGTACCTCAGTCCCGGATTGCCCGACGTTGAAACCCTGCGGGATGTACAACTGCAGACGCCGATGCGGGTCTATACCCGGGAAGGGGACCTGATTGGCCAGTTCGGTGAACAGAAGCGCAGCCCGCTCTCTTTTGATGACGTTCCATCACAATTCGTTGACGCCCTGCTGGCGGCAGAGGATGACAACTTTTTCCGCCATCGCGGCATTGACCTGATGGGTCTGATGCGCGCTGTTTCGGAACTGGTACTGACCGGCCAGAAAGGTTCTGGGGGCAGCACCCTGACCATGCAGGTCGCGCGCAACTATTTCCTCAGCCTCGAACGCACGTTCATGCGCAAGTTCAACGAAATTCTTCTCGCGCTGGAGATTGAGCGGGAGCTGGATAAAGAAGAAATTTTCGAACTCTACTTCAATCGCGTATTTCTCGGTCACCGCGCCTACGGTTTTGAAGCAGCAGCCCAGGTGTACTACGGCAAACACATAGGAGAACTCAGCCTGGCCGAGCATGCCATGCTGGCAGGTATCCCCAAAGCGCCCTCGACAAACAACCCCATCACCGGACCCCAGTCGGGCAAACAACGGCGCAATTGGATACTCGGTCGCATGCTCAGCCTTGGCTACATTGACCAGAGCCAATACGACACGTCCATAGCAGCCCCCGTGACCGCCAGTCATCACGGGGCGCAAATCAGTTTCGCGGCCCACTACGCAGCGGAAATGGCTCGCCAGGAAATGCTCGACCGCTACGGCATGAGTGCCTACACCGACGGTTTTCACGTCTACACCACAATCAGCCGTGATTTACAGCAACACGCGCAGGCGGCAATCGTCGAGGGCTTGATGACCTACGACGAACGCCATGGCTATCGGGGGCCGGAACGTCAACTACCCCCGAGCGGGCCAGACCAGACCGCTGCGGACATCACCGCAGGAAACGCCATTCCGGACAGTTGGCTGCAAACCCTTGAAGAGACCCGCGAGACAGCAGGCCTGACCCCGGCCATTGTTCATGAGGTACTGGAAGACGGCTACGTTATTGTCCTTCCCGGTGGGCAACTGGACCGCCTTGACTGGGATAAGGGCCCCGCTCAGGCCAAACCCTACCTGAGCGAAGACTCCCTGGGGAAGCCCGCCGCAACGCCGGCGGAGCTGTTTGCCCCGGGTGACCTCATCCGGGTCAGACCCACTGAAGAAGGTGACTGGCAACTCACCCAGATTCCTGCCGCACAAGCTGCCCTGGTGTCACTCAACCCGAACAACGGGGCCATTTTAAGCGTCGTTGGCGGCCTGGAGTTTGACCAGAGCAAATTCAATCGCGCCACCCAGGCAAAACGCCAGCCGGGATCCAACTTCAAGCCATTCCTTTACAGTGCAGCACTCGATGCCGGGTTCACGGCAGCCAGTATCATCAACGATGCGCCAGTGGTGGTCGATGACAGATCGCTGGAGGGCATCTGGCGACCTGAGAACGACGGTGGGAGATTCTACGGACCCACCCGTTTGCGACTGGCGCTGACCAAGTCCCGCAACCTGGTCTCCATACGCCTGCTACAGCAACTCGGTGTCAGGGAGCTGATCGACTATGTGGGAGAGCTGGGTTTCGACACCTCGGGCCTGGCGCCGGATCTCTCCCTCGCCCTGGGCACCCATTCGATCAGCCCGCTGGAACTCGCTGTCAGCTATGCCACCCTCGCCAATGGCGGCTACCGGGTTGAGCCCTATCTGATTTCCAGCATCACTAACCTGGCAGGGGATGCTCTGTTCAGCGCGAGGCCCGTCACGGTCTGCGAAGTGTGCGAGCAGCCCGCAAGCCCGGATCTGACGCAGGGCATTGGCCAGCCCTCGGATTCGGTCGCCGAGGCCTCGATGGACAACCCGGTGCAAGACGACGCCCTGCCTGTAGCCCCGAGGGTTATGGATGCGCGTATCAACTTTATCATCGATAGCATCCTGCAGGATGTTATAACCCGCGGCACCGGGCGACGCGCCAAGGTCCTGGAGCGCAACGACCTCGCCGGCAAGACGGGCACCACCAATGGCCCCATGGACGCCTGGTTCTCTGGTTACAACCGCGATGTGGTTACCACAACCTGGGTGGGTTTTGACGGTTACACCCCGCTGGGCCGCCGGGAGTTCGGTGGCACCGCAGCCCTGCCGATCTGGATTAACTTCATGCGCGAAGCCTTGCGAGACAGCGAAGACGTCGAACGGGAAATGCCCCCGGGAATCGTCACCGTGCGAATTGACTCCGAGACCGGCTTGCTGGCCGACTCACGCCAGAAAAACACTATCTTTGAATTTTTCCGCGAGGAGAATGTACCGGAAGCCGGCGCCATCGCTCGTGGCAGCGACACCGGCAGCGGCAATCGGGACAGCCTGGACCGGGATATATTCGACTAACAAAGCACCTGCACAGCCTTATAACGCGGGGCAGTAGTTCTCCGGATAGGGCAGGCGGGCTACACCGCTGTCAACTGCGGCCCGGGCGACCGCCGTGGCGATACGCTCCAGGAGCCGACCGTCCATTGGCTTGGGTATGATGTACTCGGGCCCGAATGACAGCGAATCCACCCCGCAGGCGGCCAGCACCTCTGCGGGGACGTCCTCTCTGGCCAGCTCTCTGAGCGCGTGAACAGCAGCGATTTTCATATCTTCGTTGATGCAACGGGCGCGCACATCCAGTGCACCGCGGAAAATAAACGGAAACCCCAGCACATTGTTGACCTGGTTGGGATAGTCCGAACGACCCGTGGCAATTATCAGGTCGTCGCGGGTTGCCCGGGCCACTTCCGGGGTGATTTCCGGATCGGGATTGGAACAGGCAAAAACCACCGGCCGATCCGCCATAGAGAGCAGCATTTCCGGGTTCATCAAATTGGCGCCAGATAGCCCCACGAAGGCATCGGCGCCCCGCAGCGCATCGGTGAGGCTGCGCTTGTCCGTGGCGTTGGCAAATTCTTCCTTGTAGGCATTGAGACCTTCCCGCCCGGCATAGATGACGCCGCGCCGGTCCAGCATGTAAATATTTTCCCGTCGGGCCCCCAGGCTGACCAGCAGACGCATACAGGCAATTGCCGCCGCGCCTGCGCCGAGACAGGTAATCACCGCATCCTCGAGGCGCTTGCCCTGAATTTCAAGTGCACTGATCATGCCGGCAGCCGTCACAATAGCAGTGCCATGCTGGTCATCATGGAATACCGGGATGTCGCAAAGCTCGATCAGAGCAGCCTCTATTTCAAAACACTCCGGTGCCTTGATATCTTCGAGATTGATACCGCCGAAAGTGCCCGCTATGTTGGCGACCGTATCAACAAACTCCGTCGCCTCTTCCGTGGCGACTTCGATATCGATCGAGTTGATCCCCGCAAATCGCTTGAATAACAGCGCCTTTCCCTCCATAACCGGCTTGCTGGCCAGCGCCCCGAGGTTGCCCAGGCCCAGCACCGCGGTGCCATTACTGATCACCGCAACCAGATTGCCCTTGGCGGTGTAGCGGTAAGCATTGTCCGGATCGGCGGCAATTTCGCGACAGGGCTCGGCAACCCCCGGGCTGTAGGCCAGGGCGAGGTCCCGCTGGGTCGCTGCCGGGGTAGTGAGTTCGACACTGATTTTGCCCGGGGTGGGCGCGGCGTGGTAGTCCAGAGCGGCCTGCTTGTAATCATTGGACATGGGCGGTTATCCCCTGGCGCGGCGACATTCAAAAAAAGGTTCCAGAGAATATAGAAAAGCCTGACGCGTCACAAGGCGAAACAAGGGCCGGATCTACTCTGCCAGGATCAGTGCTCGGACAGCATGGTCGGATGGGTGAGTTGCATCTGCCACCAACCGTCCCGGGACACCAGCCAGCCCCTAACCTCGACCTGCCGACCCTCCAGATTCCGCAGCTGCTCGCGCGGCAACAGGGGCTGTATCGAGCGGTCGACACGCACACCGAGCTTACCGCCCAATTGAATCCACCAGCCGTTGCTTTTAAACGACACCCGGGTGACCCGATCACGCACTCGGGCAAATCCGCCCTGTCCGGCGGCCAGATCACTCACCCGGACCGCTCGATAGCGAGGCAGACCCCAAACCCCGCGCCCGGCCGCAGCCGCTTCGCGCTCCGCAGCTTGAAGGCAGTCAACCAAGGCCACATTGGGCGCTACAGCGACGTGAAACCCGAGGCCGCGGCGCAATAGCATCGATTCGATGCTATTGCCATCGAGGTCAAAGAGGTGCGCCAGTCTGCGGCCGTAGCGGTCCCTCCCATCCTCGCCATCCTGGACCAGCACTGTGCGATCATCCACCCACTCGCGCAGTGCCTCGGTCGCTTCCCTGGCCAGCGGCTCTGCAGGGCGGCCGTCGTGATTCATCTCCGGCGCGTTCACACCAATCAAACGGACTTTGTCCCCGCCGGCGAAGTGCACGGTGTCACCATCGACCACGTGCGTGACCCGGTGGGTCGGCAATCGATCCGGATCTCCGTAGCAAGCCTCAGGCGCTGCCCTGGAGCAGCCCGCCAGCGCCATGAAAAGAGCAAACAGAAGCAGCAGGCCCCTGCGAGGAGACGATTTTCGAGCAGAAAAAAAACGCCGCCCCGAACCGGGACGGCGTCTTGTATTGCCTGCAGATGACCTCAGCATGGAGGTGGACCTGCGGCGTTAGCGCTTGCTGCCACGCCCCCCGAACCGCTTGTTAAAGCGATCCACACGGCCGCCACTGTCGACCACTTTTTGCTTGCCAGTGAAGAACGGGTGGCACTGTGAGCACACGTCTACCTGCAGATCCTCGCAGAGCGTGGAGCGGGTCTGGATCTTGTTGCCGCAACTGCAGGTCGCGGTAATGGCTTCGTACTTGGGGTGTATATCAGCTTTCATGATGGTGCTCCTCGTAAGCGGCGCCGCCACCTGATCTCGGGATAGTCCCGGTCAGGCACCGCACCTGTATTTTGGTTCTACACGGCCAGCACTCGCAAACCCAACGCTTTATTGCGCACGACCTGGCCGGTCAAAAAATAGGCGCGCATCTTACCAGACACAGCCCGATAAGCAAGAGCTGGCATGGATCTGCCGCGCTGGGTCATTGCGAACTGATGGTGCGGGACACTAGAATGCAACCTTGTCACCCCCCTCTGGCCCCGGCCGGCAGCGTGACCCACTCGATCCCGTGACCCACAAGAGAAGCTGCGCCATGCCCTTACTTCGCCTGGCGGTCCCCGTCCCGCTGCGGCGCTACTTCGACTATCTGCCTCCGGCTGACCTGGACGAGGAAGCGCTGCAAGCCCTGCGGCCGGGCTGCCGATTCAGCGTGCCTTTTGGCAAGCGCACACTCACCGGCTGGCTGGTGGGCCTGTCGCCCGACAGCGCGGTTCCCGAGGCCTCTTTGAAGCGGGCACTGGCCCTGCTGGACAAGCAGTCACTACTGCCACCGGCGGTCGTCGAACTCTGTAACTGGGCTATCCGCTACTACCATCATCCTCCCGGAGAGGTCTTCGCGGCCGCATTCCCGAGTCGTTTGCGACAGGGCAAGCCACACCGCAGCGCGGGCGTCCCCGGTTGGCGATTGACCGACCGGGGTAAGGGCTTGCCCACGGGAGCCCTCGCTCGCTCGCCGAGGCAAAGCCAGGCCCTCGCTCTATTACAACAAAACCCTGAGCTGGAGCAGGCAAAATTTACTACGGACGGAATAACACCGGGTATTTTGCAGCAATTGATGAAAAAAACCCTGGTGGAACGCTGCACTATCACACCCGCGGCACAAACACCACTGAGCCGCCCGGCGCTGGCACTCAATGAGGAGCAGGCTGCGGTATTGGCAGCCATGCAGGGGTCCGCCGGCATATTCAGCAGCCACCTGCTGGAGGGCGTCACCGGTAGTGGCAAAACCGAAATCTACCTGCAGTTAATCGACCAATGCCTGCAGCGCGGCGAACAGGCGTTGGTATTGATTCCCGAGATCGGCCTCACCCCGCAGACGCTGGATCGCTTCCAGCAACGATTTGACGCCAGCATCGTGGTATTCCATTCCGGTCTGGCCGAGGGTGAGCGAGAGCGCGCCTGGGAAGCGGCACGAACCGGGCTCGCACACATTGTCATTGGCACCCGGTCAGCCATCTTCACGCCCCTGCACAAACTGGGCCAGATCATTGTCGATGAAGAGCATGACCAGTCCTACAAGCAGCAGGATGGTTTCCGTTATTCCGCGCGTGATGTGGCCGTAAAGCGGGCACAGTTGGAGCAATGCCCCATTATGCTCGGTAGCGCCACACCCTCCCTGGAGAGCCTGCATAATGCCCTCACAGACCGGTATCAGCTGCACCGATTGCGCGAGCGCGCCGGTGCAGCGGCCCTGCCCGACATAAAAATCATCGACATCCGCAAGCAGGCACTCCAGGCCGGTCTTTCTGCACCCCTGCTGCAGGCCCTCAAAAGCTGCGGCGAGCGCAGCGAGCAAGCGCTGCTATTCCTCAACCGGCGGGGGTTCGCGCCCACCCTGCGGTGCCACGACTGCGGCTGGATCAGCCAGTGTGACGCCTGCGACGCACGCCTCACTGTGCACCGTCGCCGAGGCCAGTTGCGTTGTCACCACTGTGGTGGCAATGCAGCGCTGCCTCGGCGATGCCCCGCCTGCGGAGGCGCTCGCCTGCTCACTGCGGGACTGGGGACCGAGCAGACCGAAGAGTTCCTGCGGCAGCATTTTCCCGAGCGGCCGGTAATAAGAGTAGACAGTGACTCCATGCAGGGGCAGTCAGCCATGCGCGACCTGGTAGCCCAGTTGCAGCGCGGGGAGCCCTGCATTTTGCTCGGCACCCAGATGTTGACCAAGGGCCACCATTTCCCCGGGATCAGCCTGGTGGCTGTTATCGACGCTGACGCCATGTTGTTCAGCACGGATTTTCGCGGTGAAGAGCGGATGGCACAGTTGCTCACCCAGGTGGCCGGTCGCGCAGGCCGCGCCACTGCGCCCGGCAGCGTACTGCTCCAGACCCACTACCCCGACCACCCGGCGGTGCAGTCGATAGTGACCGAGTCTTACAGTGAACGAGCCCGGGCCCTGCTCGCCCAGCGGCAGGCAACGGCCCTGCCGCCCGCCGGACAACTCATTCTGGTCCGCAGCGATTGCACTGACGCCTCTACCGCAGAAGAGTTTTTGCAATACTTGCGGGACCTGCTGGAGCCGCAGCTCCCGGCCCGCTGTCGCCTTATAGGGCCCCTGCCCTCACCCATGCAGCGACGGGCGGGACGGTTTCGCTATCAGCTGTTGGTGAGCGCACCGGACCGCCCGTCGGCACAGCGCGCGGCGAGCCAGATCGCCGGGCAAGGCGACGCTATCCCAGCCCGGCGGGGTCTGAACTGGTCACTGGATGTCGACCCGCAGGAGATCTTCTAGCGGCACGCCGAACGGACCGGCAAGGTTTCAAAACCGTCGCCAGTACCTTGTCCGACTGGCCAACGGCGGTGGATGCGGCGATAATAGCCCCGCCGCAACAGGCGGCGCCCCAGCATACTCCCAGGCAGGTATCCCCCCAAAATGAAGCAGGACATCACCCGGCTTATCGAGCAGGCTCTGGAATCACTGGTCGCCGAGGGCTCGCTCCCCGAGGGCCTGCAAGCCAGCATCCAGATAGAGCGTACCCGCGACCCCAGCCACGGCGATCTGGCCAGCAACATCGCGCTCACCCTGGCAAAAGCAGCGGCGATGCCGCCCAGAGCCCTGGCCGAGAAAATCTGCTCAGCCTTACCCGATGCATCGTTTCTGCTGCGAACAGAAATCGCCGGTCCGGGCTTTATCAATTTTTTCCTGTCCGAAAGCAGCAGCCAGGCGGTCATCGGCCGAATCCTGCAACAGGGCGTCGACTTCGGCCGCTGCAGTGAAGGCGCGGGCCGCAAGGTGCAGGTGGAATTTGTCTCCGCCAACCCCACCGGCCCACTGCACGTCGGCCATGGGCGCGGAGCGGCAGTGGGTGACAGTCTCTGTCGCTTGCTGACGGCAACGGGCTGGGATGTGTCCAGCGAATTCTATTACAACGATGCGGGTCAGCAGATCAGCAACCTGGCCCTGTCAGTGCAGGCCCGCTGTCGGGGGCTGGAACCCACCAGTCCCGAATGGCCGGAGGACGGCTACCGCGGCGATTACATCAAAGAGGTGGCCGCCGCGTTTTTGAACCAGGAGAGCGTCAACGCACAAGACCAGCAGGTAACCGCGAGCGGCGACGTGGACCAACTCGAGGATATCCGCAGTTTCGCGGTGGCCTACCTGAGACGTGAACAGGACCAGGATCTCAAGGCATTTGATGTCGGATTCGACGTCTACTTTCTCGAGTCATCCCTTTACGAACAAGGTGAAGTCGAGGCCGTCGTAGAGCAGCTTATCGCCAATGGCCACACATTCGAGGAGGGCGGCGCCCTGTGGCTGCGCACCACCAGCTTTGGTGATGACAAGGACCGGGTGATGCGCAAATCCGATGGCGGATATACCTATTTTCTGCCCGATGTGGCCTACCACCTGAACAAGTGGCAACGCGGCTTCCTGCGGGTGATCGACGAACAGGGCGCTGACCACCACAGTACCGTAACCCGGGTCAGAGCGGGCCTGCAGGCGCTGGAGCAGGATATACCGGTGGGTTGGCCGGAATATGTACTGCACCAGATGGTGACCGTGATGCGCGACGCAGAAGAGGTAAAACTCTCCAAGCGAGCGGGGAGCTACCTGACGCTGCGCGAGCTCATCAACGAAGTCGGCAGGGACGCCACCCGCTACTTCCTGGTCGCCCGGGCACCCAACTCACAGCTCACCTTCGATATCGATCTGGCCCTCTCACGCAGCAATGATAACCCTGTCTACTATATTCAATATGCTCATGCTCGGGCCTGCAGTGTGATGCGCAAACTGGCAGAGCAGGGTCGCCAATGGGACAGCGCCAGTGCCCTGGGAGATCTCGATGCCCTCGGGGAAGAGCAGGAAAAAGCACTGCTCAGGCGCCTGGACCAGTACCCCGAAATCGTTGCCGCCGCAGCCTCGAACTGCGAGCCGCACACCGTTGCCAATTATCTGAGAGAGCTCGCGGGTGATTTTCACACCTGGTACAACGCCCACAAAATGCTGGTGGACGACCCCGGGCAGCGCAACGCCCGGGTGGCGTTGAGCCAGGGTGTGCGGCAGGTGATCGCCAACGGCCTGGATCTGCTGGGTGTTTCCGCGCCCGAGTCCATGTAGCCCATGCCCCGGGACTTCGCCCGCACTCCCAAACATGCCTCGCGCCGCAAACAGGCTCCAGCGAGCAGGCAGCCCGTGCCAGCAAAAACCGGTGGCTGGGTATGGTACTTCAGCGGTTTGATGACCGGCCTGCTGGCCAGCCTGCTGCTCTATCTTGTCACCCTGCCTCCGGAACCTGGATCACCGGCTTCGGAGCACTCTGGCACCTCGCCCGCCGGAGAAGCCGAGCCGCCCAAACCGCGGTTCGACTTTTATACCATGTTGCCAGAACAGCGCATCGATGTGCCCCCCGACCCGGCCGAGGTAGTATCGGCAGACAAACCTGCGGGAAAACGCGAAGCCTATCTGTTGCAGGCCGGATCCTTTCGTCAGAAAGCCGATGCTGACCGCCGCCGGGCGGAGCTACTGTTGCTCGGCCTCTCACCCCGAATCGAGGAAGCCAACGGCGACAACGGGCGCTGGTTTCGTGTCTTCCTGGGCCCCTTCGAGTCCCACGCCGCGATGAAAAGCGCCCAAAGCCTCACCGCAAGCGGGGATATCGACACCCTGTTGTTAAAGCGCGCCAGCCCCTGACCGGGTCTCCGGCGCTTGAAATCTCCGCAGGCGCCCCCATGTCCGCCTGAGTCCGTAACTGACATCGGGGCGCACCCCCCGCGTGGAGTAAGACTTTGGAACAATATCGCGGCACCACTATTCTCTCGGTCCGGCGCGGCAACAGCGTCGTCATCGGTGGCGATGGCCAGGTATCGATGGGAAATACCGTCATGAAAGGCAACGCCCGCAAGGTCCGGCGCCTGCACAAGGACAAGGTCCTGGCAGGCTTTGCTGGCGGCACTGCCGATGCCTTCACCCTGTTCGAGCTTTTTGAAGCTCAACTGGACAAGCATCAGGGTCATCTGGTGCGGGCGGCTGTAGAACTGGCCAAGGCCTGGCGGACAGAGCGGGCACTGCGTCGGCTTGAAGCGCTACTGGCGGTGGCCGACAAGGATACGTCTCTGGTCATCACCGGCAACGGGGATGTTATAGAGCCGGAAGATAACCTGATCGCCATTGGTTCAGGTGGCCCCTTTGCCCAGGCTGCGGCCAGGGCGCTGCTGGACAACACCGCACTTGAAGCCCGTGATATTGTCGAAAAGGGGCTGGGTATTGCCGGGGATATCTGCATCTACACCAACCATAACCGCACCATTGAACAACTGGATTTCTAATGTCTGACATGACACCGCGCGAAATCGTCCACGAGCTGGACAATCATATTATCGGCCAGGACGCTGCCAAGCGGGCGGTGGCCATCGCGCTGCGCAATCGCTGGCGGCGGATGCAGCTGGAGGAATCGCTGCGCGCCGAAATCACCCCCAAAAATATACTCATGATAGGTCCAACCGGCGTCGGCAAGACCGAGATAGCCCGGCGCCTGGCGAAACTGGCCAACGCGCCCTTTGTGAAGGTGGAAGCCACCAAGTTCACAGAAGTGGGTTATGTCGGGCGGGACGTGGAGTCCATCGTGCGAGACCTCGTCGATGTTGCCATGAAGATGTTCCGGGAGCAGGAAATGACCCGGGTCCGGTTCCGTGCTGAAGAGGCCGCCGAGGAACGCATTCTGGATATCCTGCTGCCACCCGCGCGGGATACCGATGCCGACACATCCGGCGGCGGCACCCGACAGCTGCTGCGCAAGAAGCTGCGCGAAGGCGATCTTGATGACAAAGAAATCGAGGTGGAAATCAGCAGCCGCAGCACCGGCGTCGAAATCATGGCCCCACCCGGCATGGAAGAAATGACCAACCAGTTGCAGAGCATGTTCTCCAACCTGTCCAAGTCGCAACAAAAGCGTCACAGAATGCCGGTCAAGGCTGCCCTCGAGGCCCTCTGCGAAGAAGAGGCGGGGAAAATGGTCAATGAGGAAGAGCTCAAGCAGCTTGCACTGACCGCTGCGGAGCAAAACGGGATCGTATTTATCGACGAACTGGACAAAGTCGCCAAGCGCGGCGAGACCGCCGGTGCCGATGTATCCCGAGAAGGTGTGCAGCGGGATCTGCTGCCTCTGATCGAGGGGTCTACCGTCAGCACCAAGCACGGCATGATCAAGACAGACCACATACTGTTCATTGCCTCGGGAGCGTTTCATCTGGCCAAACCGTCCGACCTGATACCGGAACTGCAGGGTCGGCTGCCGATCAGGGTGGAATTGGCAGCGCTCACTCCCGAAGACTTTGAGCGCATACTCACCGAACCCGATGCGTCCTTGACGGAGCAATACCAGGCGCTGCTGAAGACCGAGGGGCTGCAGGTAGACTTTACTGACGAGGGGCTGCGGCGCATTGCCGAGACCGCGTGGCGGGTCAACGAAAAAACCGAGAACATCGGCGCTCGTCGCTTGCACACGGTCATGGAACGGCTGCTCGAAGAGGCCTCGTTCAGTGCTGCTGACGCCGGTCTGCAAGATGACAGGCTGTTGGTTGACGCGGATTACGTCGACAAACAACTCGGCGAACTGAGTGCCAACGAGGACCTCTCGCGCTTTATACTGTAACGGACACGCTATGACCGGAACCAACAAGGTGCCAACGGGCATCACCTTGCACCGCAAATCCAGGTCGCTGGAGCTGGCATACGCCGACACAACGTCCTACCAGCTGAGCTGCGAGTACCTCAGGGTGTACTCACCATCAGCGGAGGTGCGGGGCCACGGTCGAGGGCAGGAGGTCCTGCAAACCGGGAAGAGCGGCGTGGGTATCAGCGCGATTAAGCCGGTGGGCAACTACGCGCTGCAACTGGTCTTCGACGACGGCCACGATACCGGTCTGTATTCCTGGGACTATCTCCACGAGCTGTGTGTCAACCGCGAGCAGTGGTGGCAGGAATACCTGGACCGTCTGCAAGAGGCGGGCGCCAGCCGCGATCCCGATGTTCAGGTGGTGAAATTCGATACACCCTGAATACCGCAGCTGCTGCACCGGCAGCCAGCTCGATACTTTGCCCGCATCAGGCCTGACCCGGCGTCAGCTTCGCGCTACAATGTGGGCCCATTCACGCCTCAATCGACGAGCTTATGAGCGACACCAGTAAAGATGCCGGTGGTGACACCAGCAACGAGAAGGACACGGACACCACCCACTTCGGCTACAAGAATGTACACAAGCGCGACAAAGCGGGCCTGGTCGCCAACGTTTTTCACTCAGTAGCTGGCCAATACGATCTCATGAATGATTTGATGTCCGGCGGCGTCCATCGTATCTGGAAACGCTTCACAATCGAATTGAGCGGCGTACGCAGTGGTAACAGCGTGCTGGATATTGCCGGCGGTACGGGGGACCTGGCCGCCCGCTTCGCTACCCTGGTCGGGCCCGACGGTCGCGTGGTGCTGGCCGATATCAACGAATCCATGCTTCGGGTAGGGCGGGACAAACTACTGGACACCGGCCGTCTGGGTGCAATCGAGTTTGTGCAGGCGGACGCTCAGGCCCTGCCCTTCCCGAACGACAGCTTCGATTGCGTGAGCATCGCCTTTGGTCTGCGCAACGTCACCGACAAAGACGCGGCGCTGCGTTCCATGCTGCGGGTACTCAAACCCGCGGGTCGATTACTGATCCTGGAGTTTTCCAAACCGGAGAACGAGCTGCTGAGCAAGGCCTACGATGCCTACTCCTTCAATGTCTTACCGGCCATCGGTCGAGTCGTGGCCAATGATGGCGAGAGTTATCAGTACCTGGCTGAGTCCATTCGCGTTCACCCCGATCAGGAAACGCTGAAAGACATGATGGAAGACGCGGGGTTCAGCCGCTGTGAGTACCACAACATGACTGGGGGCATCGTCGCCCTGCACCGGGGCATCAAGGCCTGAGATGGAGCACATTCTCAACCCCACTCTGCATACCGCGGCGCTTGCCGGCCTGGAAAAAGCCGTCAACACCGCGCTGGAGCTCGCTCCCGAGGGCCGCAGCGAACTGCTCAAGCTCGATGGCAAGGTCTTCGCATTGCACTGCACGGCGCCGCCGCTGGATGTCTACCTGCAACCGGGGCCCGCCGGTATCAGCCTGATGGGCGTCTATGAGGACGAGCCAACCACCAGCGTCAGAGGCGTGGCTTCTGATTTTGCGGAACTGGCCAGCGCCACAGACCCCGCCGCCGCGCTGATCAATGGCGAGCTGGAAATCGGTGGCGACAGCGCGCCGCTCATCGAGTTGCAGCGCATCCTGAGTCAGCTCGATATCGACTGGGAGTCTCCACTGACAGACCACCTCGGTGACGTCGCCGGGCACCAGCTGGCTGAACTGCTGCGAGGCGGCTTCCAGTGGGGCCGACAGGCGTCAAGCAGCCTGGCAAGACAGCTGAGTGAATTCATCCACGAGGAGGCCCGGCTGACTCCGCCCCAGCTGGAGCTCGAAGACTTCTACCGGGACGTGCAGGAACTCGCGATGAAAACAGAACGCCTGCAGTCGCGGATGGAGCGCCTGCGCAAGCGCATGCAGCGATTGCGGGAGTGAAAACCCCGATGGCAAGAAGCCGTCGTCTGTTGCGCATCCTGCGCGTCACCGGGCGCTACCGGCTGGATGAGTTCATTGACCTGGACAGGCTGCCGGCCCTGCCGCGACTCGCTCTCGGCATCGCTCCCTGGCAATTCCGATCACCACCCGATCTGCCGCGGGGCGCAAGGTTGCGCTGTGCCCTGGAGGAACTGGGGCCGGTATTCATCAAGTTCGGCCAGATGCTCTCTACACGAAGGGATCTGCTGCCAGCGGACATCGCCGACGAGCTGGCCAAGTTGCAGGACGATGTACCGCCGTTTCCCGAGCAGCAATCGATCGATATCATCGAACAAGCGCTGGGCAAGCCGGTGGGCGAGCTATTCGCCCAGTTCGATGCCCAACCGCTGGCCTCGGCCTCAGTCGCTCAGGTCCATACCGCAACACTCCACTCCGGTCAGGAAGTCGTCGTCAAGGTTGTGCGCCCGGATATCGAGCCGGTGATCCGCCAGGACATCGCGTTGATGTTCAGCCTGGCAAAACTGCTGGAAAAGTATCTGCCGGAAGGTCGCAGGCTGCGCCCCACGGAAGTGGTCAGCGACTACCAGTACACCATTCTCGACGAGTTGGACCTGGGCCGTGAGGCCGCCAATGCGTCCCAGTTGCGACGCAACTTTCAGGACAGCAAGCTGATCTATATTCCCGAGGTATTCTGGGACTACACCTGCCACAGGGTGTTCACCATGGAACGCATCTACGGCCACCCGGTGACCGATCTGGAGACGCTGCGAACCCGGGGCACCGATCTCAAGCTGCTCGCCGAGCGCGGCGTGGAAATATTCTTCACTCAGGTGTTCAGGGACAGTTTTTTTCACGCAGACATGCATCCCGGGAATATCTTTGTCGACCTCACCGATCCCGCAGACCCCACCTATATAGCAGTCGATTGCGCCATCATCGGCAGCCTCAGCGACTCCGACCAGTACTACCTGGCGCGCAACCTGCTGGGCATTTTTCGCCGCGACTATCGCGAGGTCGCCCAACTGCATGTGGAATGTGGTTGGGTACCGCCGGAAACCCGGGTGCAGGACTTCGAGTCGGCCATGCGCGCCGTCTGCGAACCGGTTTTCGAGCGCCCCCTGGGCCAGATATCCTTCGGCCAACTGTTGGTGTACCTGTTCCGTACCGCCAGCCGTTTCGATATGGAGGTGCAGCCCTCGCTGGTGCTACTGCAGAAAACCTTGCTCAACATCGAGGGGCTGGGCAGGCAGCTCTACCCGGAGCTTAACTTGTGGGACACAGCACAGCCGTTTCTGGAGAATTGGGTGCAGGAACGCTACTCGCCCCAGAGTCTGCTAAAGCGTATGCAACGCCAGGCACCCTCGTGGCTGGAACAACTGCCGCAATTGCCCGACGTGGTATTGGACAACCTGCAGCAGCCTCGGGAATCCAAAACACCACTACCGAGTCTCGGAGCGGAACCCCAACCGGTTCAGGCAAATGACAAGCGGGCCGGCCGAGCGCGTCGCTGGCTGCTGGCAGGACTGGCTGCAAGCCTCGCGGTGGTGGTGGCACTCCCGGACGGCTGGCAACTGTTGGCGGGACTTCCCGCCGCCAGCTGGATACTGGCTGCCATCGCCCTGGCATTGCTCTGGCCTCGCGCCCGCTGATGCCGCGCCCCCGGCGCTGTGCCATAATAGCCGGCCAACGGGACTTGCAATGAACGAGCAACCGACAGTGACAAGCCAAATGAAATGGAACCAGCAGGGTCTGGTACCCGCTATTGCCCAGGACTGGCAAAGCGGCGAAGTCCTGATGCTGGCATGGATGAATCGCGAGGCCCTGCAGCTCACAATCACTGAGCAACGTGCTGTGTACTGGTCTCGCTCTCGCCAGGCCCTGTGGCGCAAAGGCGAGACCTCAGGGCATATCCAAAAGCTTCACGAAATCAGGCTAGACTGTGATGCCGACACTGTGTTGATGAAAGTTGAACAAATAGGCGGTATCGCCTGTCATACCGGCAGGCGCAGTTGCTTTTTCCTGCGCCTTGAGGGCAACGACTGGCGGGAGACTGACACCGTAATGCGCTCGCCCGAAGACATCTACGGTACCGACCCGTGAGTGATATTTTGCAACAGCTGACGGCAGTGCTCTCAGAGCGACGCACGGCAGACCCGGAGGCATCCTATGTGGCCAGCCTGCACCAACAGGGGCTGAACAAAATACTGGAAAAAGTGGGTGAAGAAGCAACAGAGGTCATTCTCGCGGCCAAGGATGCCGGCAGCAGCGGTGACCGGGAGGCCCTGGTGGGTGAGGTGGCAGATCTCTGGTTTCACTGCATGGTAATGTTATCCCACCTCGAGGGCGAGGTGGACGAAGTGCTGAATTGTCTGGGGCACCGCTTCGGTCTGTCAGGACTTGAGGAAAAGGCCCGACGCAATGGCGACGAGCAAACCCGGTAAACCCGGCATCAATACTAGGAGAACGAAATGGGTATAGGCGGCATAAGTATCTGGCAGTTGCTGATTGTTTTGGCCATTGTCATCATGTTGTTTGGCACCAAGCGGCTACGCACCCTGGGCAGCGACCTCGGCAGTGCCGTCAAAGGCTTCCGCAAAAGCATGACGGATGACGAGACGGCGAAAGCCGGTGAAGCACCCGCAGAGAGTGCTGGAGAGCCGGGGGCCAGCAATGGCACCCCCGAGGAAAAGTAGCGGCTGAATGTTCGATATCGGTTTTGCTGAACTTGTCATCATCGGCGTCGTAAGCCTTTTGGTGATCGGCCCGGAGCGCCTGCCGGGCACGGTGAGGATGGTTAGCGCCTGGCTGGGTAGACTGCGCCGGGGGTTTAATGACATCAAGCAAGAAGTACAACAGGAACTGCACAACGACGAGATGATGCGGGAATTGCGCGAGACAGGCGAGCAGATCAAGCGGGAAACTGATGGCCTCACCCGAGAGTTCAATGTCGCGGGAAACAGCATCAGGCAACAAGCCGAGAGCCTGACTAAACCTCTGCCCGGCGACGATAGCAGCGCACAGAGCAGGGCAGACAGCGGCCCTGAGGACACGACAGACAGCAAACCGGAACCCAAACCGGACGGCGCCAGCGAGAGCGACGCCGAGGGGGTTGCGCGAGCGACACCTGACCAGGACGACGATAGCAGCGCGGCCCGGAACCCTCCTCTGTGAACGCACCCGGTGACACCAATGATCCGCCGTTGCCGCTGGTCGCTCATCTGACGGAATTGCGGGACCGCCTGCTGCGGGCGCTGCTGGCGGTATTGATCGTCTTTATCGGCCTGTTCCCTTTCGCCAACGAAATCTATGCTTTCGTCTCAAAACCCCTGCGTGCGATTCTTCCCGACGGAGCCACCATGATTGCCACCGAGGTGGCATCGCCGTTTTTGACGCCCTTCAAGCTGACCCTGGTGGCCGCTATCTTTCTAGCCATCCCCTACGTGCTCTATCAGGTCTGGAGCTTCATAGCCCCGGGCATGTATCGGCAGGAGAAGAAACTGGCCATACCGCTGCTGGCATCGAGCATTGTACTGTTCTATGCCGGCGCAGCGTTCGCCTACTTTGTTGTGTTTCCGCTGATTTTTGCTTTCTTCACCAGCGTGGCGCCCGCGGACATCGCCATTATGACCGACATCAACAGCTATCTCGATTTTGTGCTGAAGCTGTTCTTCGCGTTTGGATTGGCATTCGAGATTCCTATTGCCGCAGTGCTATTGATATGGGCTGGTATTACCACACCCGACGCACTGGCCAAAAAGCGTCCGTTCATCATCGTCGGGTGCTTCATATTTGGCATGCTGCTCACTCCGCCGGATATCATCTCACAGTCGCTGCTGGCCATCCCCATGTGGATACTGTTCGAAATCGGGGTCTTCTTTGGCCGGATGATTATCCGTCGACGCGATGAGCGCGATGAGCGCGATGAGCGCGATGAGACAGAGGACGCTGAATCTCCCTAATCCGCCACTGCCCCCAAAGCCCACCAGGTCGCTTGTCATGAACACAGCCCGCACCAAGCTCAGGATTGCCACATCGCTGGGCATCCCCACCCTGCTGTTGTTTATGGCACTGGCGGGAACCGCCCGGGCTCAGGACACCGCGGACGAAGACCTGTCGATGCGCGAATTGATCGAAACCACCCAGGATACAGACAAGGTACTGGAAGAGGTCGCCGAATCCGAAAACCAGGGCAAGCCCATACAGTCTACGCCTATGAAAGCCATGGCGAAATTACGCCAGGCTATAAAAAACAACGACTATGAACGGGCGGCGGAATCGCTGGATATGCGCTACCTGCCTGAAGAGGTGGAGGCATATGACGGCGAGCAATTGCTGCGAGCCCTGGCTCATGTCTTTCGGCAACAGAATATTGTCAGACTGTCCGAGCTCAGCGACCTGCCAGAGGGTGACCTCAATGACGGGCTACCCACCTACCGGGACCAGTTTGGCGAGGTCAGACTGGTGGACGAGGTCATTCCGATCTACCTGCAGCGCATACCCGACGGACGCGGCGGCAAAGTCTGGAAAATCTCCAACGCCACGGTGGAGCAAATTCCGAAAATGTGGGACGAACTCGGCTATAGCCCCGTGGCCGTGTATCTGTTCAAAATCCTTCCCGACTTCAGTTTCATGGGCATGGACAACTGGCAGCTACTGGCTACGGTTCTGTTCCTGATCCTGGCCTGGCCGCTGGCCACCCTGGCGAGTAACCTCCTGCTACGACTGGTACTGGCGACCTACGATAGATTTCCGGTCGCCACCGCGAATTTCATTAAAGGTCCACTGCGCTTCTTCCTGTTCGTGCTGATTGCTCGTCTGCTGATCAATCAACTGGGGCTGTCAATGACCGCCAGAATCCTGCTGGAATCTTCAGGTGTAGACTACATCGCCTACACGGTTCTGGCGCTGGGCCTGTTGTCATTTATTCGCGACTATCAAATGCGCAAAATGCAGCGGGCCGGAAATATGCAGTACGTCGCCCTGCTGAAACCGTTCACGACCATTATCAAGGTCATAGTAATAACGGTAATCGCCCTGTTCTGGGCTGATTCTGCGGGTTATGACATGTCAACGGTGCTGGCCGGCCTGGGTGTCGGTAGTCTGGCCATCGCACTGGCGGCACAAAAGACCATGGAAAACATTATCGGTGCGGTCACGCTCTACACCGCTCGGCCAGTCAAAGCCGGGGACTTTTGTCGCTTTGGTAACGTCACGGGCACCGTGGAAGAGATCGGCCTGCGTTCGACCACCATTCGCACGCTTGACCGCTCTCTGGTGGTGATTCCCAACGCGGTGTTTTCCTCAACAGAGATCGAGAACTTCAGCGCCCGCGACAGGATTCGCTATTTTCGGCGTTACCGAGTTCAACTGGCCAGCGCGGTGCAATTGCAAGAGATTCTGGTTCAGGTCAGGGCGCTGTTTGCCAGCCAGCCAATGGTGATCGTAGACAGCGTTAGCGTGCGTTTCGAGGCCATAGAAGATGGGACAGCCTGGTTGCGTCTGGATGCGGGAATCGACACCACCGATTACCAGGCTTTCCTCGAGGTAGCCGAGCAACTCAATCTCGGCCTGGTCCAGATCGTGGAGTCTGCCGGCGCAATTTTCAGCGGCCCCGGCACCCTGATGCAGGGAGGCGCGGACGGCCTATGGGCGGGCCGTGGACCAGTTGCCACAGCAGAGTCGAACGGGGACGCGACGCCCACGCAGGCAGCCTCAAATCAGCCCACCGGGGCTGCGAGCTGATGGCCGGATCAAAACCGAAAAACGCCGCCTCCCTGCTGCCCATACTGGGCTTTCTCAAGCCCTATAAAACGCGGGTAATCCTCGCCAGCCTGGCGTTGATTTTTACCGCTGCGGCGACGCTGTCACTGGGACGGGGTATCCAATTGCTTATTGACGAAGGCTTTGGCGGTCAGAGCAGTGCCGATTTGCGCGCCGCCATCGGCGTGCTCCTGGCGATAGCCGCCGCTATGGCGGTGGGCACCTTCATGCGCTTTTATCTGGTGTCATGGCTGGGCGAGCGCGTCAGTGCCGACATGCGCACAGCCGTTTTCAACAATATCGTCCGCCTGCACCCAGGCTATTTCGAAACCAACCGAAGTGGCGAGATCATGTCCCGCCTGACCACCGATACCACCTTGTTACAGACCATCATCGGCTCCTCTTTCAGCATGGCACTGCGCAGCAGCATGACCATGACCGGCGCGCTGGTCCTGATGTTCATTACCAACCTCAAGCTAAGCCTGATCATCACTGCGGCGGTACCACTGGTGCTCGCGCCCATACTGATTTTTGGCCGCAGAGTAAGGCGACTTTCCAATCAAAGCCAGGACAGCATCGCGAGTGTTGGCAGTTATGCCGGTGAAATTATCCAGCACATACGCGTGGTCCAGAGTTACACCCGCGAGGGGTTTGAAAGCGCGGCATTCGATGCAGAGGTCGAGCGTGCATTTGCCATCGCAAGGCGACGAATCCTGCAACGCTCCCTGCTGATATGTGGCGCAATAGTACTGTTATTTGTCGGTATGGCAGGGATGATGTGGGAAGGTGGCCAGGACGTGATCACCGGCAAAATGAGCCCCGGCGAACTGGGTGCCTTCGTATTCTACGCGCTGATGGTGGGCGGCGGTGTGGCGACCGTGTCCGAGGTGTGGGGGGAGTTGCAGCGCGCAGCCGGAGCCGCGGAGCGTCTACTGGAACTGATTCACGCACAGAGCCTGATCAAAGATCCCCCGCAACCCCTCGCCAGCACCGTGCCAGCTGATGGTCGCATGGAACTGCAAGCCGTAAGCTTTCACTACCCGACCCGACCCGACCAGGCGGCACTGGACAAATTCTCGCTGGAGATACCCGCCGGAAAAAGTCTGGCTCTGGTGGGACCATCAGGCGCGGGCAAATCCACCGTGTTCGAGTTATTGCAGCGGTTTTACGACCCCCAGTCCGGGGTGGTGCTGCTGGACGGCCGCGACGTTCGCGCCCTGTCATTGCAGGATTTGCGCGGCAATATCGCTCTGGTGCCGCAGCAACCAGCCCTGTTCACCGCCGATGTGCGCTACAACATAGCCTATGGCCGACCGGACGCCAGTGACGCGGAGATTATCGCCGCCGCCACCGCGGCCCATGCCCATGATTTTATCGCAGCGCTGCCGGAGGGCTACCAGAGTCACCTGGGGGAACAAGGTGTGCGCCTGTCGGGTGGACAGCGCCAGCGTATCGCTCTTGCCCGAGCGATACTCAACGACCCTAAAATTCTGTTGCTCGACGAGGCAACCAGCGCACTGGATACCGAGAGTGAGTACCAGGTTCAGCTTGCCTTGCAGACCTTGATGGAAAACCGGACCACGGTGATCATCGCCCACCGTCTCTCGACCATTCTGCACGCAGATCGCATCGCAGTCATGGATGCGGGCGGCCTCGTTGCGACCGGCAGTCATGAGAGCCTGCTAGCGGAGTGTCCTCTCTACGCGCGCCTGGCCAAGCTGCAGTTTCGGGACGCCGCAGAGACAGAGGATGAACCGCCAACGGTCGCCGCCTCAGGGACAAACTGAGCCGCGGCTGATCACACCCTTTAAGCCACCACAGAGCTACTTACGCCGGTGGCCCGCATGGCCCACTCCGGTGGGCTCAAGCCCGGTCCAGTACCCGAATCCGGGTCTTTCGTTCCCGATTGACCCGCGCAAGGTCGTCCACGGTATCACGGGAAATTGACGCGACTTCACCGAGCCAGCGAAAGGTCTGCCGGGTGTTGTTGACCGCGCACTGTAAGGGCGCGGTCAATGGCGATTCGCGAAAGAAATCGATGCTGTCATACCAGGAACCCCGAATGTGATCGGAGGTCACGGTGCGAGCAGCATCGTTAGCCATCGAAAGTACTTCCAGTGATTCCAGAAACGCCTCGATGCTGATCCACTCGACCATGGTGCCGCGCTCGACTTTGCGTCTCACATTGCGGCGGAGTTTACGGGCCAGATTGCGAAACTCTCGCTGCACGCGCGGCCCAAATACGGGATCCGCAACCGGGCGCAGACGATCTTCAGCAGCGAGGTCTTGCCAATCCTCAGGACCCAGTAGCGATTCGATCTGAGGGAAGACCTGCTCTTCCTCGGTGTTCATGTGCGCATAGGTTCGCTCCACATAATCACGACCACTCTCGATCAGGTCGCCCCCACTCACGCGGCCTTCGCGCCAACCCTCAATATTGGTCAGCACGCTCTGCCCGCGCTGGAGCATTTCATCATGTTCATGCTGCAAATTGCTGACATTGCTCGCGGCCTGACTATTCATCTCCGCCACCAGGCCATAAATCAGATCTTCCCGCGGGTGGTGGTAGCGGTCCGGCCAGCTCACCATATAATCCATGATTTCATAGACCACATGGGTATCCACCAGTTCGCCGGCCTCGATAGCGCGCAGCTGTTCCGAAAACAGTTTCATGACGCTGGCCATATGGCGGTGCTCAGCCCTCAGGGCCGTCATCAACGGCTGCTCATCGATACGCTCCGCAACTGTCCTGACCGCCGGCAACTTGCGACGTACCCCTGACGCCCCGCCCGCCGCGGCGCGCTTGGCCGCAGGACCTGATGCAGCCCGTTTAGCCTTGCCCTTTCCAGCGGCGGCCGCACGAGGCTTTTTCGATGCTGCAGGCTTTCTGGCCGCAGTTTTGGCTGAGGTGCGGCCGGCTGAGGTGCGGCCGGCTGAGGTGCTGGCCGGCTGAGGTGTGGCCATTTGTGCTGGAACCGGTTTTTGCCCGGGGGGTTTTAACGCGCTTTTTAGCCGCACCGGCCTTCACAGCCGGTTTTTTGGCTGCCGCTGTTTTTTTGCGCGTCGTGCCGGCTTTCTTTCCGCCGGAAGCACTGGCTGCGGCCTTGGACCGTGCCGATGATTTCGCAGCGCGTTGGGCCGGTGACCTGGCCCCTGTCGTGGATTGCTTTGCCGTACCTACTGTCTTGGTGGCCATGAATGCCTCCGCCCGCCGCTTTTAACTTCAATTTAACCAACAGCCTAGCCGGTTCAGGAATCAGTGACAATCACGCCGCAACGCCGATCCGAGATCCGGGACTCACATCAAAAAAAAACCAAAAAAACGCCGGCATGCTAGGCCGGCGCTGAGTCAGCTGGGGCCTCCCCTAACTGAACTCGCGGACCAGGCCGCTGATCGACTCCTTGGCGTCGCCAAACAACATCCGGGTATTGTCTTTGTAAAACAACGGGTTCTCAATGCCAGCGAAACCCGATGCCATCGAACGTTTCAGCACAAAAACCGTCCGGGCATTGTCCACATTGATCACGGGCATACCGTAGATCGGTGAGGATTCTGACTCCCGCGCGGCCGGGTTAACGACGTCATTGGCACCGATAACGATGGCCACATCAACGTTTTCCATCCGCGGGTTGATATCGTCCATTTCCAGTAGCTGGTCATAGGGTACGTCCGCTTCGGCCAACAATACATTCATGTGGCCGGGCATCCTGCCCGCCACCGGGTGAATACCGAAATTCACCTCAGCGCCGTTTTTCTCCAACAGTTCGCAGAGCTCCTTGACCACATGCTGAGCCTGAGCCACCGCCATACCGTAGCCGGGGATGATGGCCACGTTACTGGCAGCTTCAAGGACGTAGTAGGCATCTTCGACGGAGATAGGCTTGATTTCACCTTCCACCGTCGTCTCGTCAGCCTTGCCACTCCCGAAGCCACTGAACAGCACATTGCCGAGAGACCGGTTCATCGCCTTGCACATAATCTGGGTGAGAATAATGCCCGAGGCACCCACCAGAGAGCCGGCGACAATCAGAATATTGTTGTCTACCGCGAAGCCAGCCGCACAGGCCGCCAACCCGGAGTAAGAGTTCAGCAGCGAGATAACCACCGGCATATCAGCGCCGCCAATGGGAATGACCGCCATAACCCCGAACAGCAGGGACAGACCAATCACCACGAATAACCAGAGGCTGTTGGTCGGGTCCATGCAGAACATCACCGCACCGCCGAGAATCCCCAGCACTATCAGACTGTTAACCACCTGTTGGCCGCTGAACATTACGGCGCCACTGCCGATGGTCTCACTGAGCTTGCCGTAGGCAATGAGGCTACCGGTAAAAGTCACTCCACCGATCAGAATCGACAGAATGATGGTCACCAGGGTAAAGGTGCTGGCGTCGGCACTGAGTGCGGCCCAGCCCACCAGAAGGCTGGCCATACCCCCGAAACCGTTGAACAGTGCCACCATTTCAGGCATCGAGGTCATTTGCACCAGTCGTGCTGCCGCAGCACCGATGATGCCGCCGAGAACAAAACCGATCCCGATCCATTTGAAATCTACGATGCCCTGATCAAGCAGAGCGGCGACGACTGCAATGAGCATGCCGATCGCAGAAATGAAGTTGCCACGCCGCGCTGTTGCGGGCGAACCGAGCTGTTTCAAGCCGAAAATAAACAGTGCCGCCGATGCCACGTAGGCGAATTGGATCATAATATCCATGGCGCTCAGCTCTCCTTCTTCTTGAACATGGCCAGCATTCGGTCGGTTACCAGGTAGCCGCCGACCACATTGATGGACGCCAGCGCCACCGCCGCCGCGCCCAGCCAGTTCGACAGGTCCTGCTGTCCGGTACCGGCGAGGCTGATCGCACCCACGACGGTGATACCGGAAATCGCATTGGCCCCGGACATCAGCGGCGTATGCAGGGTGGCCGGCACCTTATTGATGAGCTCAAAGCCCAGAAAAATGGACAGCATCAGGATAAACGTCAGAAAAACTACTGCCGGAACCATCTCAAGCACCCCCTTCCATAATATTCTTGATCGTTTCATTCACCACTTCACCACCGTGTGTGATGATGCAGCCCGGCAAGATGTCGTCCTCGAAATCCACCGCAAATATTTTCTGCTCTTCCTGCCAGTTATCCTCAACCAGATTGAACAGGTTGGAGGAGTACATCTGGCTGGCGTCACGCGCGACTTCCCCCGCGAGGTTGCCCTTACCGATGATAGTCACGCCCGCGCTTTGAACCACCTCATTGGGGACCGAGCCTTCCACATTGCCGCCGCTCTCGGCTGCCATGTCGACGATCACGGAGCCAGGTGCCATACCCTCGATCATGTCGCGAGTCACCAGCACCGGGGGCTTGCGGCCAAATACCTGAGCGGTGGTGATCACCACGTCAGATTTGGCAATGGTATCTTTCTGGGCCTGACGCTGTTTCTCGACCTGCTCCGGCGTCAGTTCCCTGGCATAGCCGTCGGCGGTTTCACCCGTCTCACCCAGGTCGATATCCAGAAACTTCGCACCCAGTGACTGCACTTGTTCCGCCACCACTGGCCGGGTATCGAAGGCCGTAACCTTGGCGCCCAGACGCTTGGCGGTAGCGATAGCCTGAAGGCCCGCGACGCCCGCCCCAATCACAAACACATTGGCCGGCTTTAGCGTACCGGCCGGGGTCATCATCATCGGGAAAATGCGCGGCAGGTGGGCGGCAGCCTGAATCACCATGACATACCCGGCGAGGTTGGCCTGGGAGCTTAGCGCGTCCATTTTCTGGCTGCGCGTGGTACGCGGAATCATTTCCATACTGATCGCAGTGACGCCCTGATCGCGCAGGGCCTGGACCAGCTCCTGTTCGTTGAAGGGGTCCAGGTAACTGATGTGAATACAGCCGCGCTGCATCAGCTTGACATCCGCCAGCTCCGGCTTGCGCACCCGCAGCAGCACATCGGCCTCACTGATCAATGCTTGCCGGTCTGTTGAAATAGTGGCGCCGGCATCGGTATATTCGGCATCGGCGAAGCCCGATCCAGCACCCACGCCTGACTCCACCGCGACCTCAGCGCCCAGGCGGCAAAGTTTCTTGACATGATCGGGTGTCATGGGAACCCGGTTCTCTCCCGGGTGTGTTTCCTTGGGTATTGCGATACGCATAGCGAATTAACCCTGTACCGTTATATGTATTTTCAGTCCGATCCTGACGGTCGATAGCACAGACCCCCAGGCCCGGACTCTCATCAGTCTGCCCCTTAGCCAGCGGCGCACTTTAGCACAGCTTGATTGGGTCGGGAATTATGGCATCTATTGCGCAGCTCAATCTGCCCTTACTCCTGCTCCACCGGCCAGGGGGTATACGTCCACCAGGGCGGCAACAGATTACGATAACGGGATTCATTGTAACGGCTGTCAATCAGCAGCGCGCGACCGCGGTCGCTATCTCGCCGGATGACCCTGCCCAATGCCTGGTCAACTTTCTGCATGGCCGGGTAGAGATAAACGTGAGCGAAACCGTCGCCCTGGTGGCGCTCATGCCAGGCCCGTTGACGCTCAGCATCCCGATTGAACTGCGGCAGCCCCACGCCGACAACCACCACTGAAGCCAATTGCTCCCCGGGTAAATCCACGCCCTCCCCAAATACCCCACCGAGGATGCAGAAGGCCACCACATCACGACGCCGCGCCAGCAGCTGCAGTAACTCCTCCCTCGCGTCCCTGCCCTGATCGGGAACCTGTACCCAGCAGTGCCGCTGCGGGGGGTACCCGCCGCTTGATTCCAGCCCGGCCAGGGCATCTTGCATATACCGATAAGACGGGAAGTAGACCAGGCAATTGCCGGGTTCACGCTGCAACCAGAGCCGCAGCCTCGCCACCAGCGATGCCAGGGATGCGGCGCGCTCTCGAAACCGGGTATCAATGTCTGTCGCCAGGAACACCTGCAACTGGGAGGGAGCAAACGGTGACGAATGTCGAGAACAGACCGCCTCCGGAGCCAGACCCAGCGCCTCGCGACACCACTGCGCTGGGGAAAGGGTTGCAGAGAACGCGATTACGGCGTGGTGCCGCTGCTGTCGCTCGCTGAGCAGTCTGGCGGGATCCAGGCAGTTCAGCACCACCGACAGACTCTGCTGCCCGGTCCCGCGCTGCATCTCAAAGCGAAACTCATCGCCCCAGTTTTCTGCCACGCGCTGAAATTGCAGCACGGCGAAATACCAGTCTCGCACCCCGGGAGATTGCTGCAGCAGGCGGGGCTGATCCGCCAGCAGCTCCGCCACCCGGGAGCAAAACTGCTGCAGCGCCGTGGACAGAGCTGACGGCACCTGCTCCCGACTGTCGAACGCCGTTTCATCCCAGTCTTCTTTTTGCAGCGCCAGCAGAGCCCTGTTGACCTTCTCGAGCTTGCGCCGCAGGGGTTGTGGCGATGCTTTCAGCGCCTCCATGAGCGACGCTTTGGCCAGCTCCGCGCGGTACATACCCCGGGCTCGCCCAGGCAGGTTGTGTGCCTCGTCCAACAGCACGGTCCAGCGCCGCGGATCATCCATGCACTGGCTGGCGAGTCCGGCGGTCAGACCATACAGGTAATGCTGGTCGGCGATAATCAGGTCCGACCAGGGCACCAGGTCGAATGCCAGTTGATGGGGGCACACGCCATGCTCCCTGCCCAGATCCATCAATGCCTCCTGGTTGAGCGCTGCCACATCGACAGCGGCAGCCAGGGCGGTGGGCAATTTATCGTAGTAGCCACGGGCATAGGGGCAGTCTTCACCGTGGCAGGCCTTACCCGGTGAAAGACAGACATCGTCTCGGGCGCTGAGGCTGAGGAAACCGCCGCGATAGCCCGCCGCTCTGAACCCGATCAAGGTCTGTTCCGCCGTCCTGCGACCCACGGTCCTGGCGGTCACAAACACCACTGCTTCATGCTTGTTGGTGACCAGTGCTTTCAGTGCCGGAAACAATACCGCGGCGGTCTTGCCAATACCGGTGGGGGCCTCAAGCAGCAGCTGGCCGCCCTGATCGAGGCATTTATAGACCAGTTCTGCCATTTCTCTCTGGCCGGGACGGAACTCGCCGTGGGGGAAGGCCAGGGCCCGCGCACTCTGATCCCGATCGCGCCGCAGCTCAGCCAGAGTGACAAGCCAGCTCACCAGCCGCTGCAGGGATGCCTGCAGAAACGTGTCCAGTTCATCCCGCGTATAGAGCTGGGACAGCGCCCGCTCCTCTGCGGAGTCGATATTGAACCAGGTGAGACGCACTGCAACCTGCTCCAGGTCCAGCTCCATGGCCAGCATTGCGGCATACAATCGCGCCTGAGCGAGGTGCAGCTGCGACAAGCTCTGAGGAATATGGGTAAAGGGCACGCGACAGGTCTTGATTTCCTCCACCAGGTTCTGCTCCGGGTCGTAGCCATCGGCCCGCCCGCGCAACAACAGATTCTGACCGCCTATCAGTTGCCGATAGATCAGTGGGTATTCAGGCTGATAAGATGGCGGACGGCGGCGATATACCTGCTGGTGGCCGCGCGTACCCTCAACGCCGGTAGGCGAGGGCGTAAAGCGATGGTCGATATCGCCGCCACGGTAGCAAAACTGCGCGAGATCGCGCACAGCCACCACAATGTCACTCATTGTGGCCATCATCCTGCCACTCTACCCGCAGCACACCGGCCCCAATCCCCCGCTCCAGAAAAAAGCGCAGCCAGCGTTTTTGGCTATTCTGCAGCGTATCGCCGGGCGCCTTCACTTCAATCATCTGATACTCCCCCGGCGCACGACCCAATGCGAGGAGGTCGGGAAAGCCCCGCCTGTTCTCACCGGGGTCGAACAGCATTCGCTGCCAGATCGCCTGGAGATGGTCCCCGGGAATCACCGCCAGCGCCTGAGACACCAGGTCTTCGCTCACCAGATGCCAGTTCATCCAACGGCATTGGTAAGTATGATACCGCTGCCAGGCCGCCAACAATTCCTGGCGCAAGTCAACCGTCCGCAACACCTCGAGCCGCGCCTCCAGTTCGTGCAAGCGACGCTGACGGAAGCCGGGTTCGTACATGTCTGTCGGGACACTCTGATAAGGATTGTGAAACACCCCTGACACGGGTGCGAAAATCTGCTCCCAGAACGCCAGACTGAACAAGCCGTTCATCAGTTTGTTCTCGACGTAATAAACAGCCTGCCATGATCGCGCCAGATACTCGCCAGCGGCCCGCTCAACCCCCATATCGCTGCGCTGCAGTCGCACTGTCTCGGTCGGAAACGACTCCCGTCTGACAATCTTGTTCATACCCAGTTGGCGCTGCAGCCGGGGCATGATCCGTCGGGCGGCATCCCGCTCCGCTTCGCAGTGCGGCTGCGCAATGATTTCCTGGCACAGCGACAAGGCCGCCTCCCACTGCTGGCCATGCTCCAGGATACGCGCCCGCCGCTCTCGGGCCGGGTGTAGCTCACTGCGCTCGTACAGCGTCAGCGCAGGCGCCATTTCCCCCTGTCGTTCCAATTCCCGGGCCACCCGGTTGCACAAGCGATACCAGCGTCTTTCGCTGGAGGCATGGGTGGGGAGGAACGACAACATTTGCTGCGCCAGTTCCAACAGTTGCCCGGCTTCGTCACCCTCCTCCGACACCGCCAGCTCATAAAAGCCATCACTGAGCTGCTCACAGAACAAGTATTCCTCCAGCGCCGCTCGAGTCGCAAACATGCGCTGATCCCGGTCGAGTGGGTAGGGGTAGTAGCGCGCGACGCCGAGGTCGCTGAGAACGAAATCGGTCAGATTCTGTCGCCGGTTGCCGAAGTACAGCAATTGCAGCAGGGCCACTGTCTCGGACCCGCCAGGCACTAATATCCGCTCGCCAGCGGGTTTGCCGACCCGGTCCAACAACTCCGCTGGCTCCAGTGACAACAGCACAATAGCCTCCAGCAGTTCGCCTTTACGTCGGATCGGCGGCTGAGCCGGCAGCTCGGGGAACAAGCCGCGCAATTCCGCCACGGTAAACAACTGCCCCAGATGGGCAACTTCGAGTTCCGTGGGAAAGCTCACCAGACCATTCGCGGCCAGCTGACCCAGAGCGTCGGGCACGGACGCTATCTCGGGGTAGTCCAGCTTGCTGAGGCGAAATAGCGGTCCCACCCGGGAAACCAGTCGCACATACAGACACTGGGCATCCCTGCTTAGCTGTCGAAATCGACACAGAAAATCACTTTCGTCCTCGCTAAGCAGATCGCCATATTGTGCCTCCACCGTTGCGCTAAGATCTAAAAAATTATCGCGGTAGTAATGCGGCTCAAGCTCCGGTGGTTCAATCATCGACAGTCACCATAGGGCTTGCTCAGTCCGTTGCAGGCCGTGGTGCTGGCCTGGATTGCTGTAGCAGAAGGCCGGGTAAAATCAGCGCCAGGCCGACCAGCGTCGCCGGGTGGATGGTTTCCCTCAGGATGACGGCGATGAATACCAGCGAAATAAGCGGCGACAAAAAAATGAGATTGCCAATTCGCGAGACACTGCTGCTCAGACGCAGGGCCAGGGACCAGATCACGAAAGTCAGCCCCATCTCAAACAGCCCGACGTAGAGTGCAGCGGCCAGGCCCGACCAGGGGGGCGGACTGAGGCTGGACTGCACCGCGCACAGCAGCACCGCCAGCGGGGCCGCGAGGCTGAAATTCAAACACAAAGAGGTCACCGGGTCGCGCTTGTCCGCAGCCCGGGCCAGCCAGTAAACAGCCCAGATAAAAGTACTGGCCAATGCGCAAATCACCCCTTCAGGCTGGTCAAATTCCATCGCCATCAACCGGCCCTGGGTTGCGATAATCACCACCCC
The DNA here is from genome assembly GCA_963840725.1 of uncultured Gammaproteobacteria bacterium. GTDB lineage: Bacteria > Pseudomonadota > Gammaproteobacteria > Pseudomonadales > Halieaceae > CAVWDU01. The sequence goes on from CAWIZY010000016.1 coordinate 893,225, forward strand.
GGTATAGCCCATGAGCACCGCGACCACGTCGCGCCAGCCCAGACGATGCCCCAGCACCGGCACCGCTAATACCGCCAGAGCAACCGCCCAGGTGTAGTTGATCGTCTGGGCCTGTTGTGCCGGCAGCAGGTCATAGGCGCGTAACACGGCGAGATAAAACAACAGCGGGTTGAGACATGCCATCGCCAAAAAGTAACCCGGACTGGCCGCCAGATCTCGCAGCGCAGCGCGCGCTTTCCCCTGCAGCAGCACGATCAGCCACAGAATCAGAGTAGAGAAACAGACACTCCAGGCGAGCAGCTGATACACGTCCATGGTGCGCAGTGCCAACTTGAACGCCGTGGCCGCAGTCGACCACCACAGTATCGCCACCAAACCGAGGTACAGCGCCTTGCGATCATCGATCATAGCGCCACGACCGTTGCCATGGCCCGTCCGCGAACGCGCACCATGCCGGGCGGCACGGTGCTATCGATGGTTGGCGAATACGGCGGGTGATACAAGATACTCAACGTCGTGGCGAAACCTGATTATATTACGTGATGGTGCCCGCTCTGTCAGACCCCTGACAAATTCCGACTGTACGCTGCGCCGCAATTGAGGCATCCTGAATTTTTTGTCTCGCCCCGGCAGTGTGCGTACCCGGCACAGCCGCCGCGACTGGGCCCGATGTTGCTTCCACGGGCTTCGACACGATAGGAAATCGCTGCTAACGTGAACTTGCCCAAACATGAAAATCCGCGCCTGACCCTGCCACTGGCACTGACACCTATTGTGTTCCTGGTGACAATGCTCGCCTGTTCCGTCTACCTGTTCGGTTCCGACTCCTCTTACGGGGCCAATCAGATCGCCCTGGTGTTGGCCACCTGCGTGGCCGCACTGGTCGGCCGCCATACCGGCATTGACTGGCGCGCCTGTCAGGAAGGCATCATTAATGGCATCAGCATCGGCCTCGGCCCGACGCTTATCCTGTTGTCTGTGGGTATGCTGATAGGCACCTGGATTCTCAGCGGCACCGTTCCGTCCATGATCTACTACGGGGTCATGGTACTGGACCCGGGTTATTTCTACGCGGCCAGCGCCGCCATCTGCGCCATCGTCGCGATCAGCATTGGCAGCTCCTGGACCGTGGCGGGTACCCTGGGGATCGGCCTGATGGGTATTGCCGGCAGCTTCGATCTGTCACCTGAAATTACCGCTGGAGCGATTATTTCGGGCGCCTATTTTGGTGACAAGCTATCCCCGATGTCCGATACCACCAACCTCGCCTCGGCCTGTACCGGCGTCGATCTCTTTGACCACATTCGCCATATGCTCTGGACCACGGTGCCCAGTTTTACCATCGCTTTGGTGATTTTTACCCTGATTGGCAGCTCGGCGGCTGCCGCACCGCAGGAAATCGAGGCACTGCAGAGCAGCCTGCGCCAGGAATTCACCATCGGCCTGCACCTGCTGCTACCCTTGGTGCTGATGCTGGTACTGGTTTACCGGCGATTTCCCGCCTACCCTGCTATCGTCGTAAGCGCACTCACCGGCGCGGTATTCGCAGTGCTGTTCCAGCCGCAAGCAGTGGCCCGGTTAGCGGGTAATCCCGAAGACTTGGGGGGCATGATGGTCATGCTCAAAGGGCTGTGGATTGCACTGTTCAATGGCTACGCGTCGAATAGCGGCAACGAATTCCTGGATGCCCTGCTGAGTAAGGGCGGCATGAGCAGCATGCTCAATACAGTATGGCTGATTATCAGCGCCCTGGGCTTCGGGGGCATTCTTGAGCGCACCGGTGTTTTGAGCTATTTGCTGGAATTGGCACTTCGAGGCGTCACCAGCGCCGGCTCTCTGATCACCACTACAGTAGCGACCTGCATTGGTACCAATATCCTGGCGGCGGATCAGTTTATCGCCGTGGCGCTGCCGGGGCGCATGTACAAGGAAGCCTACGAGAAGTATGGCCTGTCACCCTTGAACCTCTCTCGCACCCTGGAGGACTCCGCCACCATCACCTCGGCACTGATCCCCTGGAACACCTGTGGTGCCTACATGGCCGCCACCCTGGGTGTGGCCACTCTGAGCTATGCACCCTACGCCTATTTCAATTTACTCTGTCCGATCATCGCCATCATCTACGGGTTCACCCAATTTGCCCTGAAACCCCTGGAGCCTCCGATAGCAAGCACAGAGGCTGCCGTCGGCTAGTGGATTTACCCGATGAAATCTGGGATCACCCGCACCCACACACCCAGCTGAAAACCGTGGAGAATGCACACATCGATGGGCTGGGACACACCAATAATGCCGTGTATGTCAGCTGGTGTGAGGAGGTTGCCTGGTCCCATTCGGAGGCACTGGGGCTGAACCTGGCCAGTTACCAGCACCTGGATAGAGCCATGGCGGTGATCAAAGCGGAATACGACTACCTGCAGGCCTCCAGGCTGGGCGAGACGCTGGTGGCTGCCACCTGGATCGCGGAGTGGGACCAGAAACTGACCATGCTGCGCCACTTCCAGATTGTGCGCCCGGCAGACCGCACCACCTTGCTGCGTGGCAGAGTCCGGTTCGCCTGCATCGAGATCAGCAGCGGCCGACCCCGGCGCCTGCCACCCGAGTTTGTCGCCGGCTACGGCCCCGCTATCTTGCCCGCAAGTCAGCCGCAGGGTTGAGAGGCCGTTTTTAACGCCGTATCGCCTCAGTTTGGAAGGCTCAAGCTGGAAGTCCTCAGACGAGCACGAGACAAGGCGAAAAGGGCCGAAAAAGCGCAGTGTACACGCCAGTACATGAGCATTTTGAGGCCATTTTTAACGCCATATCGTGCCGGCTGAGGACTTCCAGGGGGCTGCTAGCTGCGGGACCAGTCAAACGCCAGTACACTCCGAATATCCCGCGCGCCCGACGCCAGCATCAACAGACGATCGACACCGAGCGCGACACCGCTACAATCGGGAAAACCACTGGCCAGCGCTGCCAACAGCTGCTCATCGGGAGGCACGTTAGGCAGGCCGGTTTGCGCCCGGCGTTGATTGTCATCACTGAACCGGCGCCGCTGTTCTTCCGTGTCCGCCAGCTCGAAATAGCCATTGGCCAACTCCAGGCCCTCGACATACAGCTCGAAACGATGGCCCACCCGCTGGTCGCCAGATTTGCCGGTGCGCGCCAACGCCGCCTGTGAAACCGGATAGTCGTAAACGAAGACCATTTCCGGGCCGGCCAGCTGGGGCTCGATCAGGTGGCTCATTAACAGATCAAGCCACAAATCCAGGTTACCGGTCATGTCACCCACATCAATCCGGGTGCGGGCAAAAGCTTCCACTTCGTCCAGAGCAGCGGTAAACGGATCCAGACCCAACAGATCAATGAACAAAGTTCTGTAGGCACACTTGCGCCAGGGTCGCTCGCCCACGCAGTGCATCACCAGGTCGGCGACTTCTGCCATCAGTTGATGATGCTCGAACCCGGGTCGATACCATTCCAGCAGGGAGAATTCAGGGTTATGCCTGACGCCCGCCTCGCCACCACGAAAGGCCCGCGTGAGTTGGTAGATGGGGCCACTACCGGCGGCCAACAGCCGCTTCATGGCGTACTCGGGCGAGCTTTGCAGGTAGCGGGCCTTGTCCCGGGAGCTGGGGCTGGGATCGGCTACCAGCAGTGACGCGATAGCGGGGTCGGAGACGCCATGGGAGCACAGCAGCGGTGTCTCTACTTCCAGAACATCCCGATCTGCAAAGAACCTGCGAATGGCCGCCAGCAACTCACCCCGGGCGCGAATAACGGCGAGATCAGCGCCAGGACGCCAGCCGTGCATCGCCGGCTCAGGACTTGCTGGCGCGGCCCTGGTACTCGCTGGTACGCGTGTCCACCCGGATTATCTCCCCCTGGCTCAGGAAAAGAGGCACCTTGACCACTGCGCCGGTACTGAGGGTTGCAGGCTTGGTACCCCCGCTGGCGGTGTCGCCTTTCAGGCCGGGATCAGTCTCGACAATTTCCAGCTCAACAAAGTTGGGGGGCGCAACCGAGAGCGGCGCCCCGTTATACAGGGTGACCTCACAGGGGTCCTGCTCCTTTAACCACAAGTGGGCGTCGCCTACCGCCTTGGCGTCAGCCTGGTGCTGCTCAAACGTGTCCGGTTCCATGAAATACCAGAACTCGCCGTCCGTGTAGAGGTACTCCATGGAGTGATCCATGACGTCCGCGCCTTCCAGGCTCTCACCGGACCGGAACGTGCGATCCCAGACCCTGCCACTGTTCAGGTTACGCAGCCTGACCCGGTTGAACGCCTGACCCTTGCCCGGTTTGACAAACTCATTGTCGAGTATGCTGCAGGGTTCCCCGTCCAGCATCACCTTCAGGCCCGCGCGGAATTCATTGGTACTGTAATTAGCCATTGCTCTCTCTTTGTGCTGCTGTTGCCGCCAATGATAACCCACCCATCCCGGCAATGGCAGACGCCGGAAAAGGGCAATGACGATTTGGCATATCCAATAACAGCACGTATCATTCCGAGTCAAAACCAATAAAAATCTATCCGGGTCAGCAGGGGCGCTGAAATGACAGACAACACGCCGATCAGGCTGCAGATACCGCAGCCTGATCTCTCGGAGTTTTCTCACTTCGAGCTGGACGAAGAGGCTGCTGCAGGCTGGTGCCACAGCCTGCCCATGGCAAACGCCCAACTTGCAGCGCAGCAACTGCGCCACGTGATCAGCGACCTCAATCGGGTCAGCCTGTCACCGCAGTTGCGCTTTGGCATTCTGGAGGTATTGCGCCCCAATCTGTCAGTCGCATTGTCCAGTTTAAAAAAACGGTTTATCAACCAGCCCCTGATCATGCCGGAGGAGCCTCGGCAGATGGCCGAACTGGCGGACACTCTCAACGGTCTGGCAACAACGGGCTATGCGATGGTCGCCCTACAGGCGAAAGAGCTGACGCAAAGCATGAAGGCTGGGAGCCAGACAAGGCTGGTGTGCGAAGCGGTCTATCGGGGCATCCAGTTCTGCGGCCAGACCATTCTCCAGTCGCTGCAGCTTTATCAGCCGGTTGAATCCGGGCAATGGCTGACCTTGCATCAGTTGTTCACGCTGGCCGAACAACAGCAGCTGACCCGCCTTCCCATCACAGAGCCTACCGAAGGCAGCCAAACTATTGCCTGCGTGTACCTTCAGGCCCTGTTGCTGGCCTGCTGCAAGCCAAATCAGTTGCGCCAGAGTGACCTGGGTGGTATCCACCGCGGCCTGCGGCAATGGTGCAAATTTGCCCACCTCTCCGCTCACGAGGCCTGTGCGGGCCTGTTCATCGTAGACCTGTCCAGTGACTCCCGGCCGAGCTATCGCACTCTGGCGGGCGAAGAGCCTGGCGAGCACCATCGCTGCATCAGGACCGAGGCGCTGGTCGAACACCTCTCGGCGCTGCGGCAGCAATGCCACAGGCTGGGCAAGGCAGGGGTGCAGTTTGAAGCCGGCCAGAGCGTCCCGCTCAATATCCTGGACCACGTGATCTGGTCTCTGGGAACCATGAGCCAGCGAGACTTCGCTCGCCTGTCTGGCGATGGCAACCTCTGGATTGCCATCGGCCTGAGCAGCGTTCACTACCACCTCTCCGGTGCACGTACATTTAACCAACTGTTGTATGGCGACGCTTTTTCAGCGGCAGCGACGGAACAGCATGACAACCCTTTTCTGCCCAGTGGCGGCGCCTCGGATATTACCATCGATGATGCGGACCGACCGGGCGCACAGGAACCGATAGAAGGCTACATTGTGGTCGAAGCCGACGGGCCGGGGTCTGCAGGCTTTCTCGACAGCCAGCAACTCTCTCCGGAGGCCCGTTATCCGGTGATGTGTGTGCGAATCGTGAATGCCAGCCCGGCGGGCTATGGACTGGAGTGGCCCAGCGATATCAGCGGCAACCTCAAGACTGGAGATATCGTCTGCGCAAAAGAGGGGAGCAGTGAAGAGTGGTCCGTCGCCGCCGTGCGCTGGGTTGACCAACCCAGACAGGAGCAGACGGTCGTTGGTATAGAATTGCTGAGCCCCACAGCCAAGGCTTATGGCGCCATCATCCATCAAAAAACGGGAGCGGAAGGGGAGCCGATGCGGGTATTGCTGCTACCTGAAATCAAGCTGGTGGGTCAATCTCACACCCTGATCACCCCCCGCGCCGCTTTCAAGGAGAACCAGAAGGTCAGCCTGTTGCGCGAAGGGGAGGAATTTTTAATCCAGCTACAGCGACAGCTCGCCATCACGGGCAACTATGCGCGCTTTGACTTTCGCTACATAAAACAGCTGGAAGAGGTGGTGGCAGAAGATATGAGCGCACCGCTGGATTCGGCCTATGATTCCGTGTGGAGCAGCATTTAGGCGTTGTGGCGCGTCAGACCTCCATGTAGTACCCGTTTCAGCCGTCGTCATGGTGGCGGTCTGACAACCCCAACAGATAGAGAATAGCGTCCAGCCCCAGGGTGGAAATAGATTGCTCGGCCGACTGCTTGACCATCGGTTTGGCGCGAAAGGCGATGCCCAATCCGGCGGCACCCAGCATTGGCAGATCGTTCGCACCGTCGCCCACCGCGATCACCTGCTGCAGATCAATGCCTTGTTCCGTGGCCAACTGGCGCAGTAATTCGGCCTTGCGCTCGCCATCGACGATTCGCCCCTTTACCTCACCTGTCACCTTGCCATAGGCTATTTCCAGTTCGTTAGCGTACACGTAATCAATACCGAGTAGGCGCTGCAGGTGGCGCGCAAAAAACGTAAAGCCTCCAGAGAGAATCGCAGTCCGATAGCCGAGCGTATGCAGCGTAGAGATCAGATGCTCAGCGCCTTCGGTGATCTTCAGCTGCCCGGCCACCTGCTCCAGAGCGGACTCCGGCAGGCCCCGCAAAAGAGCGACCCGCTGCCTGAAACTGGCAGAGAACTCGAGTTCACCCCGCATGGCCGCTGCCGTGATTGCGCTCACCTGCTCACCCACTCCAGCTATCAGCGCCAGCTCGTCGATCACCTCCGCCTCGATCAGCGTTGAGTCCATATCGAAGGCCACGAGCCTGCGATTGCGACGGTAGATGTTGTCTTCCTGGAACGCGAGATCCGCATCCAGCTCACCACACAGTTCGAGCAAATCACGGCGAAATGCGCTCGCGTCAGGCAGTGGCCCGCGCACGGAGAATTCGACGCAGGCCTTGCTCAGCTTCGGCAACTCGCCCTGGGGAATGCGACCCGACAACCGATTTATCCCGTCGATATTAACCCCGTGCCTGGCTATCACCGCGCTCAACCTGGCGAGCTGGGTGGCGGTGATTTTGCGCGCCAGCAGGGTAATGATGTAGCGCGACCTGCCCTGGGCCTCTACCCAGGCGGCATAGCTTGCGCCGGGAATTGGCGTCAGTCGCGAGCGCATGCCCAGTTGTTCGACAAATTGCTCGATAGAAGCGCCCAACTGGGCGCAGTCCACGTCTTCAGGCACCTCCATCAGCATGCCCATCGACAGCGTAGCGTGAATAACCGCCTGACCAATGTCCATCACGTTGACGCCGCGTTCGGCGAGTATGGCGGTAATACCGGCAGTCAGGCCCGGCTGGTCTTCACCGGAGACCGTCAGTAGCAAGATCGTGTTCACACAGGTTTCTCTGCCATTGGAAGTGGCGCCATTCTAACGTGAATTGGCCGGGCGAAACGATGCTCCGCCCGACATCTGGCTAATTCGTCACTCTCCAGTGCGCCGTTTACTCGCGACTGGTTTATACTGCCCCGCTTACAAGGATCATGAAACGTTACCCGTGAGCGCCCGCCTGGATAGAACAAGTATCAGCCAGCAACTGGCCCTGCTGACCGCAGGCCTGTGCCTTCTGGTCAGTGTTGCGCTGGTCGGTCTCGCCGCCGTCTCCAGCCAACACCTGCAACTCAAGCAGCAAGATCAGTTTGGCTCTGCGCTCGCCGAACAGTTGGCCAGACGCATCAGCTCCACACTGGAAACCGGCAATCTTCTCGGCCTTACCGCCTCACTGCAGCGTTTTGTCGCTTCGACAGCGGCAGAAGAAATAGCGGTCTTTGACGTTGAGGGAAAGGTGATTGGCGAGGCGGGCAAGACCGCGGGCGCGCACCTTGCACAATATCGCGCTGACGTCAGGATCGACAGCGATGTTGCCGGCGAAGTGCTGATCACACTGAGCAGTGAGGAAATCCGTGAGACCCAGCGACAACTGCTGCTGAGCCTGTGCGGCCTCGCGGTGCTGCTGAGCATTGCGGTGTTCGGAATCACCCGTTACCTCAGTCAGGGTTTGGCCAGGCGGCTCAAACGTCTGACCCACGCTGTCACGCTGGAGGACGCAGCAGCCGCAGATCCGGCCGTCAATGAACTGGCCCGACTGGAGCACCATATCAAGTCGCTGCCGATAGATCTGCTGCGCACGCGCAGCAGCAGCGAAGCCGCAGAGGACAGCTACCACAACACCGCCGTGCTCTACCTGCACCTCACCAGTCTCTCGAACTATGTGGACACCCTGGACCACAATGCACTATTGGCCTATACCCAGCGACTGCATCGCGCTATCTATGCCGCGGCCGGTTTTTACGGCGGTCAGTTACAGGTGGCCAGACAATTCGGGCTGGTGTTGTATTTTTGTGGTGCTAGCGGTGACGACGCAGGATCGCCTGCCGCAGGATCGCCTGCCGCAGGTGCGCCTGCCGCAGGATCGCCTGCCGCAGGATCGCCGGCATTTCGGGCCGCCGCATGCGCGTGGTTGATTCAGGCCGTATGTACGGCGCTGGAAAAAGAGATGTCGCTGTCAATGTCTATCGCCCTGGCCATTGACCAAAGTGAGATGGGGGCCGGCAGCGCCGGTGATATTTACCCCGGCCTCTATATGCAGCATACATTGGATAACCTGCAGGCAATCTGCGGCAGTCAACCGCCCAAAGTGTTGCTGTCGCCCACGGTCTGCGCCGACCCCGATATCGAAAGCAGGTTGATTCAACATGCGACCGAGCTCCAGGATTACGGGGCCCTGGATGAATTCATAGCGCCTCATCGGGACCTGCTGGAACGGCAGCGACTGTTGATTGTACGCCGCCTGGGCGACAACCCGTAACAGGAGTTTGCAGGCGCCCTGACCAGCGCCGCTCGGGGCAAGTTGCCCGGGGCACGCTGCCCGGGGACAGCTACTCGACGCGAATACTGTCGACCTTCTGAAACCCTCGCGGCAGCTTATTACCACGTCGTCCGCGTTCACCCCGATAGTGTTCCAGCTCGGCAAACTTGAGCTTCAGATGCCGTTTCCCGGCGAAAATCACCAGAGACTGCTGGTCATTCAATACCTGCACTGCGACCACAAACTCCTCGCGACTTTGCACCCGGGCTGCGGGTATGCCGATAATTTTGTTGCCCTTGCCCCGAGACAGCTGTGGCAAATCTGCCAGTGGGAACAACAACAGGCGACCCTCGTTTGAGACCGCCGCGACCCATGACCCTTCGATATCCCCCAGTGCCGCGGGCTGTAACACGCGGCTGCCGCTGGACAGGGTCAGCGCCGCCTTACCGGATCGGTTCTTGGTCTGCAGGTCTCCCAGTTTGGCGACGAAGCCATAGCCCGCGTCACTGGCCAGCAGATACAGACTGTCTTCCGGGCCCATCATCATGCCATCAAAAGTGGCGCCTGAGGGCGGGTTGATTCGGCCCGTCACCGGCTCACCCTGGCCTCGGGCCGAGGGGAGATCGTGAGAGCTCACGGTATAGGAACGGCCGGTAGAATCCAGGATCACCACGGGCTGGTTACTGCGCCCCGGTGCGGCCATCTTAAACGCGTCACCGGATTTGTAACTCAAGGCAGTCGGGTCTATATCATGCCCTTTGGCTGCGCGTATCCAGCCCTTCTCGGACATCACCACCGTAATCGGGTCGGCAGACATCAGTTCCAGCGCGCTGAAGGCGCGCGCTTCCTCCCGGGCAGCCAGCGGGGACCGACGATCATCGCCGAACTCCCGGGCTACCTTCAGCAATTCCTTCCTGATCAGGGTCTTAAGGCGTGCGCCACTGCCGAGGGTCTTCTCCAGTGACTTGCGCTCCAACTCCAGCTCATCCTGCTCGCCGCGGATTTTCATTTCTTCCAGTTTGGCCAGATTGCGCAGCTTGATCTCTAATACGGCCTCGGCCTGTACATCCGTGATCCCGAAGCGCTCCATCAGGGCAGGCTTCGGTTTGTCTTCGGTACGGATGATGTGAATGACCTCATCAATATTGAGGTAAGCAACCAGATAACCCTCGAGAATATGCAGGCGTCGGCAGACCCGCTCGAGCCGATACTCGAGTCGCTTGCGAACCGTATCCGTCCGAAAGCTGATCCACTCCTTGAGAATCCGCTGCAGACTCTTGACCCCTGGGCGGCCATCTATGCCAATAACATTCAAATTGACCCGATAGCTGCGCTCCAGATCCGTGGTTGCAAACAAATGGCTCATCAGCGCTTCAAGGTCCACCCGGTTGGAGCGCGGCACGATCACCAGCCGAGTGGGATTTTCATGATCTGACTCATCTCGAAGGTCGGCCACCATGGGCAGCTTCTTGGCCTGCATCTGCTGGGCTATCTGTTCCAGTAATCTCGAACCGGATACCTGATAGGGCAGCGCGCGGATCACGATATCGCCAGACTCTTTCTCCCAAACCGCGCGCATTTTCAAACCACCACGGCCAGTTTCGTAGAGGGCGACAATGTCCTCGCGGGGTGTGATGATCTCGGCATCGGTGGGGAAATCAGGAGCCAGTACGTGCTCGCAAAGCTCTGCAGTGGTGGTCTTCGGTGCATCCAGCAGCCTGATGGCGGCCGTGACAACCTCCCGCAAATTATGCGGCGGAACATCGGTCGCCATACCGACTGCTATACCCGTGGTCCCATTGAGCAGCAGGTTGGGTACCTGGGCGGGCAGCACCGAGGGCTCCTCGAGCGTACCGTCAAAATTGGCCACCCAATCGACCGTACCCTGGCCCAACTCGGAGAGCAGGATATCCGCATAGGCAGTAAGCCGCGACTCGGTGTAACGCATGGCGGCGAAGGACTTCGGGTCGTCGGACGAGCCCCAGTTGCCCTGCCCATCAATCAGGGGATAGCGGTAGCTGAAATCCTGGGCCATCAATACCATGGCCTCGTAAGCCGCACTGTCTCCGTGCGGATGGAACTTGCCGATCACGTCTCCCACCGTGCGCGCTGATTTCTTGAATTTGGCACTGGCCTTGAGGCCCAGTTCGCTCATCGCATAGATGATTCGGCGCTGCACCGGCTTCAGACCATCGCCCACATGAGGCAGGGCGCGGTCGAGAATGACGTACATCGAATAGTCGAGGTAAGCCTTCTCGGTGTATTGCTTCATCGAGACCTGCTCGATGCCTTCGCTATCAATTTCCGGATTGTCGGACATGGAACCCTGATTACCCTGATTGTTGAATGCTGCAGCGCGCCTGCCGCAGGATCGCCTGCCGCAAGTCAGCGGCTGACCGTGCGGGAAGGCCGCTTAGCAGGTTGTTGATTTTCTATCTGCGTGGCCACTGCCACGTTAAAAACAGGCTCAAATCGGTCATGTATTCCCTATACACTTCCTCATTTCGCCTGTTTTTGCCTACCGGTGGCTGCCTCGAAAACGAATATCAACAGCCTGCTAGTGTGGCCCGTTCGAGACGCTGATACCCACGAGTTGTTCATTGAGATTGACAATAGAGTTCGCCATGTCGATCAGCAGGCTGTGAATGGTCGCGGGATTGCTTTTAATGAGATCGGTAAACTGTTCCTTGGGCACCTTCACCACTGCACAGCGGGTTTTCGCCCTCACGGTGGCGCTTCTGTCGGCATGAGTCAGGGCAGCCATCGCGCCAAAAATCTCACCCTCACCGACACGCCCGACGGTGACATCGTCTACCAGCACCTCGGCAATCCCCTCAGACATATTGAAAACGTAGTCTGCCCTGTCGCCCTGGCGAATAATGATGGCGCCGGGCTCATAGACCTCAAAACCCGGACTGGCCATGTTGTCTTCCTCGGTCCGAGCGGCCGTTATACGCAGCATCAGGCCCGCGTAAGTGACCAGCAGCCGGGTCCAGAGTTTGATTGCGGCAGGTTCTGAAAACACACGCGACATAAACTCCAGCGCCGGGTAACTGGCCAGACGGGCGCCGGCTTCGCTACCGTAGTAAACCGTCACCTCACGGTCCGTGGTACCGGTTATATCTGGCAGCAACATATCGCCTGCCTCTAAAATGTAGATGGTTCGGCCTTTATAGCGCGCCGTGATCGACCCGGCCTCGACCCGGTAGAACTTACCGCCATCAAAACCCCGGAAGTTGCCCTCTTCCGTCGCATCCACCTCCACGGCTGTGGCTGGAATGGACACTACCTCTAACAATGCACTAACCAGCTTCTTGTACTGCTGGTTCAGCAGCGCAAAATCCTGTGCGAGATCGGCATTTGCCAACATACGCGTACCCCTGCCCCTTGTTGCCCGGGATGCTGTCGCTCCCAGTGCTGTTTTTGTGGATGTCGCGCCTGTTACACTAGGCCGCATCGACCCGTCATAGTAGCAACTTATTGCACGACGGAGAACGTCTCGGCGTAACATTTGTCACGGTATTACTGGCCGCTGACCGCTTCCATTCGGTCACAGCCGCAACCATACGCCAGGAGGGCACACTATCGACAATCTCGACTGGTCAACCGCAAGTTTTGACGACCTCAACCGCCGCGAACTCTATGCCATCCTGCAGTTACGCCAGGCCGTCTTCGTGATCGAGCAGAACTGCCTCTACCAGGATCTGGACGGACTGGACCAGAACTGCATGCATATGCAGTGTCGTGACGGCACGAGCTTACTGGCCTACCAGCGCTGCCTGCCTCCAGGCCTGAGCTACCCGCAAAGCTCTATCGGTCGCATCGTCGTTTCACCTGAGGGTCGGGGCCGACAACTGGGCCGGCAACTTGTGCAGCGCGGCATCGAATTCAATCAGCGCCAATGGCCCGGTAGTGGCATCACCATCGGCGCCCAGGCGCATCTGGAGGGTTTTTATACCAGCCTGGGCTTTATCACCGAGGGGCCGCCCTATATGGAAGACGGTATTGCCCATCTGAAGATGCACCGCGCCGGCTGAGTAGCTCTGGCGCTGCTCCTGCAGAAACGGTTTCTGCGGCCCGCTAACTCAACTCGATCAGGAAGGTGACAGGCCCGTCGTTTGTCAAACTAACCTGCATATCGGCGCCAAACACGCCTGCCGCGACCGGCTGATGCAAGGCGCGCAATCGATCCAGCGTATAGTCGTACAAAGGCCGCGCCGCATCCGGCGCCAGCGCTTCCGAAAAACCCGGCCGCAGACCCTTGCGCGTATCGGCGGACAAAGTGAACTGGGACACCAGCAGAACACCGCCGCCCGCCTGCGCCACATTGTGGTTCATCCGACCATCGGCATCACTGAACATTCGATAGGCGAGCACTTTGTCCAGCATCCGCCGCGCCAGCGCTTCGTTATCCGCTCGATCAAGTCCGAGAAACACCAGCAGGCCGGCGCCCACCTCACCGACGCACTCTCCGCCCACCCGGACCGAGGCATCGCTGACCCGCTGCAACAAAGCACGCATGGCCGTGTACCAGGGGGTCTCTTTCTTAGCCCCGCCCGGCGCGCTTGCGCTCGTGCTCCAGCAACAGTTTCTTGCGCAAGCGAATACTGTCGGGGGTAACTTCCACCAACTCATCGTCGCCAATGAACTCCAGTGCCTGCTCGAGAGTGTGCCGCACCGGTGGGGTCAAGGTCAGTGCCTCGTCGGTGCCCGAAGCGCGCACGTTGGTCAGCTGCTTGCCCTTGGTCGGGTTAACCGCGAGGTCGTTATTGCGGCTGTGCAGGCCGATAATCTGGCCCTCATACACTTCCACATTGGGCTCGGCGAACAACCGGCCCCTGTCCTGCAAGTTGAACAGTGAATAGGCCAGCGTCTTACCTTTCACCATGGATACCAGAACACCGTTGACCCGGCCCGCCACGTCCGCCTTCTTCACCGGGCCGTAGTGATCAAAAACGTGCGTTAGAATCCCACTACCTGAGGTCATGGTGAGAAATTGTGACCGGAAGCCGATCAAGCCGCGCGCGGGAATAATGAACTCCAGGCGCACCCGGCCCTTGCCGTCAGGCACCATATTTTCAAGCTCAGCTCGACGCAAGCCGAGCTCTTCCATCAGGGAGCCCTGGTGCGCTTCCTCGCAGTCAATCATGAGCTGCTCATATGGCTCCTGCAGTTCGCCGTCGACCTCTCGCTGAATCACCTCTGGTCGCGAAACGCCCAGCTCAAAGCCTTCTCGGCGCATACTTTCGATCAATACCGACAGGTGCAGCTCTCCACGGCCCGAGACCTTGAACTTGTCCGGGCTATCACCGGGCTCCACTCGCAGGGCCACATTGTGAATCAGCTCCCGCTCCAGTCGCTCCTTGATGTTGCGCGAGGTGACATACTTGCCTTCCTTTCCGGCAAACGGGGAATCGTTAACCTGAAACGTCATACTGACGGTGGGCTCATCAACACTCAGCGGTGGCAGGGCTTCCAGCGCCGCCGGGTCACAGAGCGTATCGGAGATATTCAGGCCTTCTATGCCCGTGACACAGACGATATCGCCCGCCTCGGCAGACTCGACATCAACCCGCTCCAGACCCATATAACCCATAACCTGCAAGACCTTGCCATTGCGGCTGGCACCCTCACGATCCACGACTGCGACTGCGGTATTGGGCTTCAGGCGGCCGCGCGTGATCCGGCCTACACCAATGACACCGACATAGCTGCTGTAATCCAGGGCGCTGATCTGCAACTGCAGAGGCCCCTCTGAATTAACCACCGGCGCCGGCACTTTATCGACCACCGCCTGAAACAGCGGCTCCATATTGGTCGCCATATCCTCGTGGTCCAGCCCGGAAGTACCTTCGATTGCAGAGGCAAAAATCACCGGGAAGTCCAGCTGCTGTTCTGTAGCGCCAAGCCGATCGAACAGGTCGAAGACCTGGTCCACTACCCAATCCGGGCGAGCCCCGGGGCGATCCACCTTGTTGACTACCACGATGGGGTTCAAGCCCTGCTCAAAAGCCTTTGCGGTAACAAAGCGGGTCTGCGGCATCGGCCCGTCTACGGCATCGACCAGCAGCAGCACCGAATCCACCATGGACAGCACTCGCTCAACTTCGCCGCCAAAGTCCGCGTGTCCCGGCGTATCGACAATATTGATACGATAGTCCTGCCAGCGAATGGCCGTGTTCTTGGCGAGAATCGTAATGCCCCGCTCCCGCTCCTGGTCATTGGAGTCCATAACGCGCTCGGCGCCCTCGTTGCGTCGGTCCAGGGTCCCCGACTGTTGCAGCAAACAATCCACCAGCGTGGTCTTGCCGTGGTCAACATGGGCGATAATGGCAATATTGCGAAGTTTCTCGATCAAAATACATCCTCGGGCGCCGGCAAACCGCGCTTAGTTAGCGATGCTATCAGGGCACCGGCGTAAAAGGGGGCGCGGATTATACCCCAGCCGGCAGCCCTGTCGCTTGTGAAATAACACCGCTAAGCTGCGGTCGGGCAGATATCGCACGAGCACACAGCTCCGTTGCGTCAAAAGCGCGCCCCTGGCGCCCTGCGGGAAGCGCAGGCACAGACAGACAACAGCCAACAGCCTTGCCTGACCCGCGCACTATTTTGAATCGCGATTGCGCTATATTGGTGCATTTTCTTGCAAGACTGGATAGCCGTTACTAAAATAGATTTAAATATCAGTCAGTTAACACCGGCACCTATTTGGCACAGGTCTTGCTTTTACCCTCGGTGCTATCAGACCGACCGGGGATGCCGGCCCGATTACCTTTCCATGGAGAAAACACGATGTCAGAGAAGACTCTGGACCTGATCAAAGAGAACGACGTGCGCTGGGTAGACCTGCGTTTCACCGATACGCGCGGTAAAGAGCAGCACGTTACGATTCCCGCCACAGAGGTCGACGAAGACTTCTTTGAAGACGGCAAGATGTTTGACGGTTCATCCATCGCCGGCTGGAAAGGCATCAACGAGTCAGACATGATTCTCATGCCCGACGACAATGCCTCGGTCCTCGACCCGTTCACCGATGATAGTACCCTGATTGTGCGCTGCGATATCGTCGAGCCGACCACCATGCAGGGTTACGAGCGCGACCCGCGCTCCGTGGCGCGTCGCGCTGAGGAGTACCTGAAGTCCACCGGCATCGGCGATACCGCTTACTTCGGACCGGAGCCGGAGTTTTTTGTTTTCGACGACATCAAGTGGCATGCAGACATCTCCGGCGCGGGCTACAGCATCAACTCTGAAGAGGCTTCCTGGGCCTCCAGTCAGAGCTTCGATGACGGCAACATCGGCCACCGGCCGGGCGTCAAAGGCGGTTACTTCCCGGTGCCCCCGGTCGACTCTCTGCACGATATCCGCGGTGCCATGTGCACGGCTATGGAACAGATGGGCCTGCCAATCGAGGTGCACCACCACGAAGTGGGCACCGCCGGTCAGTGCGAGATCGGGATCAAGTTCAACACGCTGGTTGTCAAGGCGGACGAAGTACAGATACTCAAGTACTGCGTTCACAATGTGGCCCATGCCTACGGCAAGACCTCAACCTTCATGCCCAAACCCCTGGTCGGCGACAACGGCTCCGGCATGCATGTGCACCAGTCCATCTCCAAGGACGGCGAGAACATTTTTGCCGGCGAGGGCTATGCAGGGCTCTCCGACGAGGCGCTGTACTATATCGGTGGCATTATCAAGCACGCCAGGGCATTGAACGCATTCACCAACGCGTCCACCAACAGCTACAAGCGTCTGGTCCCGGGCTTCGAGGCGCCGGTCATGCTGGCCTACTCCGCGCGCAACCGGTCGGCATCCATCCGTATCCCCTACGAGCCCAGCCCCAAGGGCAAGCGGGTAGAGGTCCGCTTCCCGGATCCGACGGCCAACCCCTACCTGGCCTTCGCGGCCATGCTGATGGCTGGCCTGGACGGCATTCAAAACAAACTGCACCCTGGCGATGCCGCCGACAAGGACCTTTACGACCTGCCCCCGGAAGAGGGCAAAGCCATTCCCACCGTTGCCTCCAGCCTGTCCATGGCCCTTCAAGCTCTGGATGCTGATCGCGAATTTCTCACCGCGGGTGGGGTGTTTAGCGACGACATGATCGACGGCTATATCGCACTTAAAGAGAGTGAGGTAGAGCGTCTGGACATGACCACTCACCCGGTCGAGTTCGACATGTACTACTCGCTGTAAGCTGGCAGCAACACCCTGAAAGCCCGCCACTGGCGGGCTTTTTTATGCCCGTTGTATGCGGCTGGCCCCTGGGTGTCATAACCGCCCGTCTCGTGAGTAGACTATGGATTATCTGGAGTTTCCGCCTGAACACGCTCTCACCCCGCCCGGCATTTCTGCTACGGTAGGTTTTTCTTGCGCAATTCAGGTGATCCCGACATGGCGAGTCGCATAGCTCTTCTGCTGTTGCTGCTGGTGCCGCTGGTAGCGACAACCCAACAGATTTTTAAAACTACCGACGAAAACGGCAACGTCGTGTTTACCGATCAGCCACCACCAGGTGCCGAAGGTGTGGAAGAAGTGGAGTTGCAACGGATCAACCAGGCCGCGCCACCCCCGGAGATCGCGCGCCCCCTGGACAAACTGGAGCCCGCAGAGGAGACCATCGCCCCCACCGTGAGCATCACCGCGCCGGCCGATGAAACGACCATTCCCATGGGGCCGGGCAACTTTACGGTAACGGCCCGGGTGGAGCCCGGGCTGCAGTCCGGCGAGACGCTGCTGCTCCAGATTGACGGTGAACCCTGGGACGAGCCCGGCACCATCAACAGTTGGCAGCTGACCAACATCTTCCGTGGTGCTCATGACCTGACGGTGGCCGTTCTCGGCCCTGATGGCTCACCGCTGGCCATCTCTGACCCAATCCGGGTCTATGTGCTTCGCCCCTCGGTCAATTTCCGCAACTGAAGCCCCTCGCTAAACCGACCACCCCACACACACCCTGCGCGCCGCACGCACTCGAGCACACTCGCGCGGAGCGCGCCGGTGCGCGCTGCTGGTCATTTATTGACCCATGCACCATAATAGTGCGTTGGCTAAGTAAGGAACCCCGAGCAAACCAGCAACCGCCGCTGGCCCGGCGCGAACGCCTGTCCAGATGACGATAAAAACGCATCTATATCTGCGATCTGGTCCTGTTTTATCAGCACCCGCGTTTTTTTCGGTCTCTTGCCCGACGTTGGCTTCATTATTGCTAGCTGAATAGCCGGGACGGCCGGCGTGGTCGATCATGGAGCAAACATGCAACAGGGCGTCGATATACTCGACACAATCAGCACTGGCGTTATCGCCTTCGATGCGGACCTGCGCGTCACGGCTATTAACGGAGCAGCTCAGGACCTGCTGGCGGCCTCCCTGGCCCGCACCATGGGCATGCACGCCGGTGACCTGGTCGTGCGGCCCGAAGAGTGGGTGCAGAATCTTCAGCTGGTGCTGGATGACCGCAGTCCGCTGGCTAGGCGCGGTATGCCGCTGGTGCTGCATAACGGCCATGAAATCCATGTGGACCTGATGATGACCCCACTACCGGGTAAGGATACCAACGCCGGGTTACTGGTCGAGCTGCAGCCGGTGGACCGGCTGATGCGGATAAGCCGGGAGGAAGCCCTTCTCAATGCTCATGAGACCACTCGTGCGGTAATCCGGGGGCTGGCCCATGAAATCAAGAATCCTCTGGGCGGCGTGCGCGGAGCGGCCCAGTTGCTGGCGAGGGAACTACCCAGTGAAGAACTGAGAGAATACACCCAGGTCATCATCCGCGAAGCCGACCGGCTGCGCGACCTGGTAGACCGGCTGTTGGGCCCCAACCAGCGGCTGGACCTGCAGCCACTAAACATCCATGAGGCCCTGGAGCACGTGCGCAACCTGATTCTCGCAGAGACGGACAATCGCACCACCATCGATCGCGACTACGACCCCAGCCTGCCTGAAATCCCGGCGGATCGCAGTCAGTTAGTCCAGGCTCTGCTGAATATTACGCGCAATGCATTGCAGGCAGCAGAATCCGCCGAGGACTGCCACATCTCGCTGCGCACCCGCTCCCGGCGTCAGTTCACCATCGGCAGCAAACGTCATCGTCTGGCTTTGCAAGTCGATATCGAGGATAACGGGCCCGGCGTGCCCACCGACCTGCAAAACTCTATTTTTGTGCCAATGGTCACCGGCCGCGCTGATGGCACCGGACTGGGCCTGTCTATATCACAGGCGATTGTCAGCAGGCACGGTGGGCTGCTCGAATGCGAGAGTGAGCCCGGACGCACATGTTTCAGTCTCTATATACCAATGGAAATAAGCCAAGATGAGTAAAAAAGCCAGGGCCTGGGTGGTCGACGATGACAGCTCGATCCGCTGGGTGCTTGAACGGGCGCTGACCCAGGCCGGAATTGACAACGAAAGCTTTGACAGCGGAGACAGCATGCTCCAGCGCATCGAGGCCGAGCAGCCGGATGTGATCATAAGTGACATCCGCATGCCCGGCACCGATGGCCTGGCGCTGCTGGCACACTTCAGCGAGAAATATCCCGGTATGCCGATCATTATCACCACCGCACATTCCGACCTGGAAAGCGCCGTAGCCTCCTACCAACACGGCGCCTTCGAATACCTGCCCAAACCCTTTGACATCGATGAAGTCATCGCTGTCACCGAGCGAGGCATCGCCCAGGCCAGAGAAAAACGCGGCGAAATCAGCGTCGCCGAAGTCCCCGAGCACACCGAGATCATCGGCGAAGCGCCGGCTATGCAGGAAGTGTTCCGGGCCATCGGCCGACTGGCCCACAGTAATATCACCGTGCTGATCAACGGAGAATCGGGCACCGGCAAGGAGCTGGTGGCGCGCGCACTTCACCGCCACAGCCCCCGCGCCACACACCCTTTTATTGCACTCAATATGGCAGCGATTCCCACGAGACCTTATGGAATCAGAGCTATTTGGCCACGAAAAAGGCGCTTTTACGGGTGCCAGCGGCAAACGCGAGGGCCGCTTCGAGCAGGCCGACGGCGGTACCCTGTTTCTGGATGAGATCGGCGACATGCCGGCGGAAACCCAGACCCGCCTGCTGCGGGTGCTGGCCGACGGAGAGTTTTACCGGGTCGGAGGCCACACGCCGATCAACGTCGACGTACGCATCATCGCCGCGACCCACCAGGATCTCGAGGGACTGGTGCAAAAGGGGGATTTTCGTGAGGACCTGTTCCATCGGCTCAATGTTATCCGTATTCATATCCCCAGGCTTTCGGAGCGCGCCAAGGATATACCCCGGTTGATGCAATACTTCTTTCAGCGGGCGGCGAAGGAACTCGGCGGTGAAACCAAGGTACTGCTGCCGGAAACCGAGAAGTTCCTGTCGGAGTTGGAATGGCCCGGCAATGTGCGTCAGCTTGAGAACACCTGCCGCTGGCTGACGGTGATGGCTTCAGGCCGTGAAATTCACCTCAGCGATCTGCCACCGGAGCTGGGTAAAGCGCCACCGGCCACTCCCGGCGGTGAAACTGCCGACTGGCGCGAACAGCTGTTTCAATGGGCGCGGAACGAGTTGGTCCAGGGCAAGGAGTGCATACTCAACCAGGCAACCCCGGCTTTCGAGCGGGTTATGATCGAAGTGGCGCTGCAACACACCCGGGGCCGCAAGCGCGACGCGGCCGAGCTGTTGGGTTGGGGCCGCAATACCCTGACCCGGAAAATGAAGGAGCTGCACCTGCATTAAGAGTGCCTGCATCACCAGCGCCTCCCGCCCCAGCCAGCCACGATCGGCAAAACCGGGACGGCCTTGATTCTCCATTCGCAGTCAGTCCTTGCTGGCGGGGGCTGCAGAGCACAGTTAGTATGCGCCCATGCTGAAGGTCGTTCTTTACCAGCCCGAAATTCCTCCGAATACAGGCAATATCATTCGTTTATGTGCCAACACCGGCTGCTCGCTGCATTTGATCAGGCCACTGGGCTTCGACCTGGATGACAAAAAACTGCGCCGCGCGGGATTGGATTACCGGGAATTTGCCGAGTTACAGTTGTATGCCGATCTGGAAGAATTCAACACCGCCAACCAACACCCCAGAATACTGGCTGTTACCACGCGTGGCGCGGCCTGCTATAGCAAGGTCAGTTATCGGGAGGGGGATGCGCTGTTGTTCGGCCCGGAAACCCGCGGTTTGCCGGACGCGGTACTCGACGCACTCCCGGCAGCGCAACGCATCCGCATTCCCATGCGCGCTGACAGTCGCAGCCTGAACCTCAGCAACGCCACCGCCGTGGTGGTTTATGAGAGCCTGCGGCAACTGGGTATGCCCGGCCTCGCCTAAAATAGACCCGCCGATACATCAATCTGCCGATAAAACGCGGCGCGAAGAGCCGAAGACCACCGAGAGACCCATACGTTAGCAGGGACGCCTCTGGCCATTGACGGCAGGCACAAAAAAGGGGCCGACAGGCCCCTTCGATCGTCTGAGAAACCGAGACTCAGTGAGTGGCGGGTTCGCCGCCTTCCGGGGCCGCCTGCTGCTGGGCCAGTGCCTGCTGATAGAGCGCGTCAAAATTGACCGGGGCCAGCATAATGGGCGGAAATCCGCCCTTGACGCAGATGGCGTCGATATTCTCACGGGCATAAGGGAACAGAATATTTGGGGCCGTGGTTCCAACAATACGGCGCAGATCTTCTCCTTCAAAACCCGTAATCATGAAAATGCCGGCCTGCTGGACTTCCACCAGAAACACCGTCTCATCATCGAGCTTGGCCGTAATGGTGATTGTCAGCACCACTTCGAAGTTGCCCTGCTCATCGATCTTGTCGCTGCGGGTATTCAGGTCAACATTAACCTTGGGCTGCCACTGCTTCTGGAACACCCCGGGCGTGGCCGGTGACTCGAACGACAAGTCCTTGGAATAAATCCGCTGTAATGCAAATTGCTGTTGCGCCTGTTGCTGACCTGCTGCTTGTTCATCGGCCATGGAGCCGTCCTCCTGTGTGTAAATAATTCGGCGCTCAGGACGCCTGCTTTAATAATGAGTCGAGCTCGCCATTGCGTTCCAGCAGGGCAAGGTCGTCGTATCCACCAATATGGCGATCATCTATCCAGATTTGCGGCACGGTGCTTCGGCCGCTGCGTTGCATCATTTCCCGACGCAGTGCCGGTTCGGCATCGACGCCGATATCGGTATAAGCCACGCCTTTGCTCTCCAGTAATGCCTTGGCTCGAATACAGTAGGGGCAGAACCGGGTGGAATACAGGGTTACTTCGCCTTGCATAGGTTTTTGTTTCCTCAGTTAACGGTGGGTAGCTGGAGATTTCCCCACTCCATCATGCCGCCAGTCATCTTGTAGACTTTTTCGAACCCGCTGGCGCGCAGCTGCTTGCCGGCCGTGCCCGCCTGCTGGCCCATTTTGCAAACCAGTACGATGGGGGTGTCCCGGTGCTTTTCAAGCTCCCCTACCCGCGACTCCAGTTTGGCCGCGGGAATATTCACCGCCCCGACGATATGCCCTTTTTTAAAATCGGCGGCATCGCGCAGATCCAGGAACAAACCTTGCTCGGCATTGACCAGATTGATCGCCTGTGCGGCGACACCGCCGGGCCGGACTTGCGGGTCTCGTGCAATAGCAACATGACCGCTACGGTCAGCAGTGCCGCGACCAGAATCCATTGCTGGGTGAGAAATTCCAGGAACAAAGCCATCTTCGAAATCTACTACCTGTCGAGGGGGCGGCGGTCGCCGCGGTGCTGAATTAACCTGCCGGGCTTGCGCAACCGGCGCTACGCCGGGATACGTCCCCGGCAATGTGACCGCCCGCAAAAAGGCGCTGATTATACATTTTAGTGCCGCAATCAACCAGCCCTGAAACAACGAGCGAGATGCCGGTTGCAGGACGCTCAATTGGTCGATGCGGCCAGGCGCCTAAAGGGGTAAAATACGCGGCCCATTTCAGCACGCCAAATGACGGCGCCACGGTACCCCGCTATGAGTGAATGCTATGAGTGAAAGCGCCAAGAAGCCCACCGTCCTGATCATTCTTGACGGCTGGGGCTATAGGGAAGAGAGCCGCGACAATGCCATTGCCACCGCCAGCACGCCGGTGTGGGATCGGCTATGGGCAGAGGCGCCGCATATGCTGGTCTCGGGTTCCGGTCTCGACGTTGGCCTCCCGGAGGGTCAGATGGGCAACTCCGAGGTCGGTCATATGAGCCTGGGTTCCGGACGGGTCATCTACCAGAACATCACTCGGATCGACCAGGCGATCAGTGACGGGAGTTTTGACCAGAACCCCGCCTTTACCGGCGCCATCGACAACGCCAACAAGGCCGGGGGGCGCCGTGCATATACTCGGGCTGATGTCGCCCGGGGGCGTGCATAGCCATGAGCAGCAAATCCTGGCCGCCATCAAGCTGGCAGCCAGCCGCGGTGCCAGCAGAGTCTACCTGCACGCGTTCCTGGACGGCCGTGATACACCGCCCCGCAGCGCCGCTGCCTCGCTGGCCAAAGCCGATGCCCTGTTTCAGGAACTGAGATGCGGACGCATCGCAAGCCTTGTTGGACGCTACTACGCCATGGACCGGGACAATCGCTGGGAGCGGATCGAGGCCGCCTACCGGCTGCTGACCGAAGGCAACGCCGATTATCAGGCGCCTACTGCGGCAAGCGGGCCTGGAAGCGGCCTATGAGCGAGATGAGAACGACGAATTCGTGTTGCCTACAGTGATCCAGGCCGAGGGAGAAGACAGCGCCCGCGTAGCCGACAATGACGCGGTCCTGTTCATGAATTTTCGCGCTGATCGCGCCCGCCAGCTGACCCGGGCCTTCGTACTAGCCGCGTTCGACGGTTTTACCGCGACGTGTGGTGCCCGAAGCTGGCAGATTTCGTGATGACCACCGAATACGCGGCGGATATTCCAGCCAGCTGTGCCTTCGCCCCCGAGAGTCTGGTCAATGTCCTGGGGGACTACCTGGCGCAGCGCGGGGCATACCCAGTTGCGGATAGCCGAAACCGAAAAGTATGCCCACGTCACTTTCTTCTTCAGCGGCGGCCGGGAGGCGCTATTCCCTGGCGAGGACCGCGAACTGATCCAGTCCCCGGACGTTGCCACCTACGATTTACAACCGGAAATGAGCGCCGCCGAACTCACTGACCGGCTGGTGGAGGCCATTGAATCCCGTCAATACGACCTGATTGTCTGCAACTATGCCAACGGCGACATGGTGGGCCATACCGGTGTTTTCGCAGCTGCAGTCAAGGCGGTGGAAACCCTGGATCACTGCCTTGGCAGGGTTGAAAAAGCCCTGCTGGCGACAGGCGGGCAGGCGCTGGTGACGGCAGACCATGGCAACTGTGAGCAGATGACAGACTCGGGAGTCCGGCCAGCCCCACACCCAACACACTACCGAGCTGGTACCGCTGGTCTACATCGGCCAGCGGCCGCTGAAGCTGGGCCCCCAAACCGGCAAACTGGCCGATATCGCACCCACGCTACTGGCGTTGATGGACCTGCCGCAGCCAGCTGAGATGACCGGCACCAACCTGGCCGAGGTCCAGCCCTGATCCAGCGCTCCCAACTATGGCACTACTGCTGCATTCTCAGCGCTCTGCTGCTGCTACTGCCCCGGGCTGATTGCGTATGGGCGCAATCTGACGAAGAAAAGGCTCGCAGCCAGTTACGTCAGTTACAACAGGACATTAAGCGCATCAACCGCGAAATCACCAGCGCCCGGGGCCGGCGCGATACGCTGCGCCAGGCCCTGCGCAAGACCGAATTGCAACTGGGAGAACTGCAGCGCGACATCGGGGATAACCGGGCAGCGATAAGCGCCAGCCAGGCTGATCTGGCGGCACTCGAACAGCGTCGTAAAAAGCTGCAACAAGCGCGTGACCAACAGCAGGAAAAAGTCGGAGATGAACTGCGCGCCGTCTGGCAGATGGGCGGAGACGCCCCTGTCAAGGTGCTACTCAACCAACAGGACCCGCACACCCTGTCGCGGATGATGCTTTACTATCAGTACTTTATCGGCGCGCGCACCACATTACTCGATCGCTATCGTGAAACCCTGCTCGAACTGGACCAGGTGCAAATCGAGATCGATACTGGCCGCCAGCGCCTGGCTGAGCAGCAGGCGGCGCTGCAGCAACAACAGGCGCAACTGGCCAGAAGCCAGGACGAACGCAAACAGGCCGTCGCCAGCCTCTCGACGGACATCGCAAACAAAGGCAACCAGCTGCAACAACTGGAGCGTGACCGTGGCAAGCTGGAAGAATTGCTGAAAGCGATAGAGGCGGCGGTGATCAACCTGCAGGTGCCTGACAACTTCCAGGCCTTTGCCTCCGCCCGGGGCAAAATGCCCTGGCCACTGAAGGGTAAACCCAGCAACCGCTACGGCAAATACCGGAACCAGGGCAAAATGCGCTGGCAGGGGCTGACCATACCCGCCCGCGAAGGCACGCCGGTGCAGGCCATTCACCACGGCCGGGTCGTCTACGCCGACTGGTTTCGGGGATCCGGCCTGTTGCTGATTATCGACCACGGCGAGGGCTATATGAGCCTGTACGCCAACAACCAGAGCTTGTTGCGCGAGGTCGGCGAGTGGGTCACCGCCGGCACGCCCATCAGTACGGCGGGCAGCAGCGGCGGCCTCGACCAGCCGGCGCTGTATTTCGAGATCAGGCACAATGGCAAACCCGTTAACCCCGCCGCCTGGTGCAAAGGATAAATGCCACCCGCAGGGCGCAGCACGAGGTGGTTGGAATACGGTACACTTAGGTTTTGCAGCAACCGTGGCGAGCAGCCACATTGACGGTAGAAATGACACAATCAGCAACGTTCAGACAAACCTTGATGGCCCTGGCCACAGCCGCGATACTGGCGCAGGCCGCGCCTGCCGCCGCCGTGGAAGACGGCCTGCTCCCCCTGGAAGAACTGCGCACCTTCGCAGATGTCTACAACCAGATCCGTATTGGCTATGTCGAAGAAATCGACGACAGCACCCTGCTCGAGTACGCCATTGAGGGCATGCTGGCCGGGCTGGATCCCCACTCGGTTTACCTGACCCGCGACGCCTTTGAAGACCTCCAGGATAATACCACGGGAGAATTCAGTGGCCTGGGTCTCGAGGTGGGCATGGAAGATGGTTTCATCAAAGTCATCTCCCCCATCGACGGCTCACCGGCAGACGAAGCCGGACTGCAAAGCGGCGATGTCATTCTCAAGCTGGGTAAAAACCCGGTCAAGGGAATGAGCCTCAATGAGTCCATTGAAAAAATGCGCGGCCCCAAAGGCAGCAAGGTCGAGCTCACTGTAGGCCGCCCCGGCACCAGCCAGCCGTTCACCGTGACCCTGATCCGCGACACTATAAAGATGGCCAGCGTGCGCAAACGCTGGCTGGAACCCGGGTACGGCTATATCCGCATCGCCCAGTTTCAGCGCCAGACCGGAGAAGATGTCGGTAAATCGCTGCGTAAGCTTAGCGATGAGCAGCCTCTCAAAGGCCTGGTACTTGACCTGCGCAATAACCCCGGCGGCGTGCTGGGGGCCAGCGTCGATGTGGCGAGCCTGTTTCTCGACGGCGGCGTGGTGGTCTACACCGAGGGCCGGCTGGCCAACTCAGACGTCAATTATCAGGCTGAGGCCAATGACGCGAGCGACGGCATCCCATTGGTGGTGTTGATCAATCGCGGCTCTGCCAGTGCCTCGGAGATCGTTGCCGGGGCCCTGCAGGACCGCGGTCGCGCCGTCGTTATGGGCACCAACAGTTTCGGCAAGGGATCGGTGCAGACCGTGTTGCCATTGTCCGAGGATCGTGCGGTCAAGCTCACCACGGCGCGCTACTTCACCCCCAACGGGCGCTCGATTCAGGCCCAGGGTATCGCCCCGGATATTTTAGTGGAGCGGGCTAAAGTCACAGCCTATGACAACTCCCGCCGGGTGCGCGAGGCGGATCTGGCCGGGCACCTGGACAACACCGATGCGGCCAAAACAGCCGCTGCCAACAACAAGGCCGCCAGTGAGTTGCTGGCCAGCGACAACCAGCTCTACGAGGCACTGACCTTACTCAAGGGACTGAATGTGCTGGGCCTGGGTGAACGCAAACGAGGCGCGAGCCCCAACCCGGGTTAACCCCCGGCCCGGTTAGCCCCGGGAATAGTCAGCAGCGACGGGGCTTATTCGCCCCGGATCGCTTGCTCAGAGCCGGACTTCTATGCCCCGTTGAGCCATATAGGCCTTGGCATCGGCGACCGAGTACTCGCCAAAGTGAAAAATACTGGCCGCCAGCACCGCATCGGCGCCGCCCTCGATAATACCCGCGACCAGGTGATCGAGATTGCCCACACCCCCGGAGGCAATCACCGGAATATCGACCGCATCGGTAATTGCCCGGGTCACTCCCAGCTCAAACCCGTCCCGGGTGCCGTCTCTGTCCATGCTGGTGAGCAGGATTTCACCCGCACCGAGGCGCGCCATTTTGCGGGCCCAGGCGATCGCATCGATACCGGTGGGCTTGCGCCCGCCGTGGGTGAATATCTCGTAGCGTGCCTCACCGTCGACATCGGCAACCCGCTTGGCATCAATAGCCACTACAATACACTGGGAGCCGAAGCGGGCGGCGGCGTTGCTGACCAGTTCCGGGTTGTGGATTGCGGCCGTGTTAATGCTGACCTTGTCCGCCCCCGCGTTCAACATGGTGCGGATATCCTCCAGGCTGCGGATGCCGCCGCCGACTGTCAGCGGGATAAACACTTCCTCGGCGATACGCTCGACGGTGTGCACCGTCGTCTCGCGGCCCTCGTGGCTGGCGGTGATATCCAGAAAGGTGATTTCATCGGCACCCTGCTCGTTATAGCGGGCAGCCACCTCCACTGGATCGCCGGCATCGCGGATATCGACAAAGTTGACCCCTTTCACCACCCGACCATTCTCTACATCCAGGCAGGGAATAATACGTTTGGCCAGGCCCACGCTCAGCTGTCTCCGTCACAGAGGCGCTGCGCCTCGGCCAGATCCAGGGTGCCCTCGTAGATCGCGCGACCGGTAATCGCGCCGGAAATACCCTCGTGAGCCACCGCATTTAGCGCGGCGATGTCCGACAGGTTAGTGATCCCGCCGGAGGCGATCACCGGAATGCTGGAGGCCCGCGCCATGGTAACGGTCGCCTCCACATTGACGCCCTGCATCATGCCGTCCCGGGCGATATCCGTGTACACAATGGCGGAGACGCCATCGGCCTCAAAGCGGCGCGCCAGATCAACCGCCTCGACACTGGATACCTGGGCCCAGCCATCAGTGGCCACCAGGCCCTCGACCGCGTCCAGGCCGACAATAACCTTGCCGGGAAACGCCGCGCAGGCCTCGGCCACAAACTCGGGCTCTTTTACCGCCCGGGTGCCGATAATGACAAAGCTGACTCCGGCGCGCACATAGGCCTCCATCGTCTCCAGGCTGCGAATGCCCCCGCCGATCTGAATCGGTAACTGCGGGTGGGCAGCCGCTATTGCGGCCACAACCTCACCATTGACCGGCTCGCCGGCAAAGGCCCCGTTGAGGTCTACCAGGTGCAGACGACGGCAGCCCGCCTTGACCCACCGCCCGGCCACCGCCACCGGGTCCCGGGAGAATACCGTGCTTTCGTCCATCAGCCCCTGGCGCAGGCGCACGCAGTGGCCGTCTTTCAGATCAATAGCAGGAATGATCAGCATTGGGGACTCCAGTCCATAAAATTACGCAGCAATTGCAGGCCCGCGGTATGGCTTTTCTCGGGGTGGAACTGCACCGCGAACAGATTGTTCCGGGCCAGCGCCGCATCGGCCCTGACCCCGTATTGCACCGCGCCCGCCAACAGCGAACGATCCCGGGCCGCCACATAGTAGCTGTGCACAAAATAGAATCGGGTGCGGTCGGGAATGTCTCGCCACAGCGGGTGCTGGCCGATTTGCTCGACTTCGTTCCAGCCCATATGCGGGACCTTCAGGCGGGTACCGTCGGCATCTCGCTGGGACTGGCCAAAATGGCGCACCTCGCCGGGAATGATATCGAGGCAGGGTACACCACCGTTCTCCTCTGACCCGGTCATCAGTGCCTGCATACCCACACAAATCGCCAGCACCGGTTTGTGCTGGGCCAGCAGGGCATCCTGCAGCAGGCGATCACAGTGCAGCCGGCGGATCTCGGCCATACAATCACGGATCGCCCCGACACCGGGAAATACTACCCGGTCGGCAGTGCGGATCAGCTCGGCATCATGGGTGACCAGCACCTCCTGCGCGCCCACGTGCTGCAGGGCACTGGCCACGGAGTGCAGGTTGCCCATGCCGTAATCGATTACCGCGACGCTGCCACTCATAACCGCGCTAGCCGAAACAGACGCTCAGCCCTGGCAGGCTGCGGAGTCTCGCCGAGGCAGCCAATGGTAGGCAAAAACAGCCTGCTAGACATGTCGGGCTCTCACAATACGCCCTTGGTTGATGGCGTTATACCGGCCATGCGGGGGTCCGGCGAGAGGGCCATCCGCAGTGCCCGGCCAAAGGCCTTGAACACGGTTTCAATCTGGTGATGTGTGTTCTCGCCACGCAGGTTGTCCACATGCAGCGTGACCTTGGCATGATTCACAAAGCCGTGAAAGAACTCCGCAAACAGGTCAACATCGAAACCGCCCACCGACGCCCGTGTATAGGGCACGTGATACTCCATGCCGGGGCGACCGGAAAAATCTATCACCACTCGCGACAGGGCCTCATCCAGGGGCACGTAGGCATGACCGTAGCGAAGGATACCTTTTTTGTCGCCCACGGCTTCGGCAAACGCCTGCCCGAGGGTGATGCCGATATCTTCCACCGTGTGGTGATCATCGATGTGCAAATCCCCGTTGGCCTGGATATCCAGATCGATGAGCCCGTGGCGGGCGATCTGATCAAGCATATGCTCCAGAAACGGTATCCCGGTCGCGAATGCCGCTTCGCCGGTGCCATCAAGATTGATGCTGGCGGTAATCTGGGTTTCCAGCGTATCGCGGGTTATCGTGGCCTGGCGGTCAGCCATTGCAGTCTCCGGTTGGGTCGTTATCGGGGCGTCGAGGGTCGGCGGTTTGCGCGGCTTCGTCGATCAAGGGAACCAAAACGCGCGCCATTATAAAAGAATCCCCGATTGAATTCACTGGCGGTTTGCGCGGGCAGGGGTTAGGCTTTTCCGCAACTGATGGACCTGCGCGGCGGCACCCACGTTGCGGCTTCATCCAGCGCCAGGCAAAACGGCTGCACCAAAACGCCCTGCCCCAAAAACCAACCCTCAGAGACCATCAGCACACCTTGAACGACTCCCAAGCTCTGAACTTCTCCCGCCGCGTACTGGCCTGGTTTGAGGACGCTGGCCGCAAGGACCTGCCCTGGCAACGGGATATCAACCCCTATCGGGTCTGGGTATCCGAAATCATGCTGCAACAAACCCAGGTGCAGACGGTGATTCCCTACTTTGAACGCTTTATGGCCGCCTTCCCAACCACAGCGGACCTCGCGGGGGCTGAACAGGACCAGGTGCTGCACCTTTGGACCGGGCTTGGCTACTACGCCCGAGCCCGCAATCTGCATCGCGCCGCCCGGATGATTGTTAACGACCTCGATGGCAGGTTTCCAGGCGATCTCGAGGGGCTGTGCGCGCTGCCGGGGATCGGCCGCTCCACTGCGGGCGCCATTATCAGTATTGCCGGCGGCCAGCGGGCAGCCATCCTCGACGGTAATGTTAAACGGGTACTGGCCCGCCACGGCGCAATCGCTGGCTGGCCCGGTCAAACCGCGGTTCTCAAACAGCTGTGGGCCCTGGCGGAGACTTACACCCCGGACCAGCGCTGCGGCGACTACAGCCAGGCCATGATGGACCTGGGCGCCACGCTGTGCACCCGCGCCGCGCCCGACTGCCAACGCTGCCCGGTGGCCACCGACTGCCGGGCCCGTGACAGCGGGCAGCAAACCGCGTACCCCGGCAAAAAACCCCGTAAAACCCTGCCGGTAAAACAAACGACCCTGCTGATGATACGCACCCCGGAGGGAGAGACCTGGCTGGAAAAAAGGCCGGGAGCGGGCATTTGGGGCGGCCTGTTCTGCTTTCCGGAGGTCAATGACTCAGCGGACTGCCATACCTGGTGCCTGGATCGCTGGGGCACCGAGCCCCTGTCTACTGAGCCCTGGGAGCCGTTCCGGCATACCTTCAGCCACTACCACCTCGACATCCAGCCTGTCGCGGTCACGCTGACTGCGCGGCCGGCCGCGATCATGGAAGCCCCGGACAGCCTCTGGTATAACATGCGCCAGCCACCTGCGGTCGGCCTGGCTGCCCCCGTCACCAGACTGCTGGCGAAACTGAATTCAGAGTGAGGAATACCCTTATGTCTCGTACCGTTATGTGCAAAAAATTTAACAAGGAAATGCCCGGCCTGGATGCACCGCCGTTCCCGGGGGCCAAGGGCGAGGACTTGTTCGAGACCGTTTCCAAACAGGCCTGGCAGGACTGGCAGGCACACCAGACCATGCTCATCAACGAGAAACACCTGAGCCTGCTGGACCCCGAGACCCGTAAATACCTGCAGCAGGAGATGGACAAATATTTCTCTGGCGAAGATTACGACCGGGCCGAGGGTTACGTGCCGCCGGCGGAATAAGCGGCACCCGTCGATCCAGGGGCCGCGTTTCTGTGCACCACCACATGCGCAGGCCCTACGGGCCTTGACTCAAAACCCGCAGCCGGGTTTAATACGCCGCTCTTGTATTTCTGCAGTGCCCAGATAGCTCAGTCGGTAGAGCAGGGGATTGAAAATCCCCGTGTCGGCAGTTCGATTCTGTCTCTGGGCACCATACAATTCAAAGGCCTCGCCATAATAGTCGGGGCCTTTTTCATTGATGCCGACACCGTGTGTCGGCCCCGGGACGCCGGCCGGTTCGATTCTGTCTCTGGGCACCATACAATTCAAAGGCCTCGCCATAATAGTCGGGGCCTTTTTCATTGATGCCGACACCGTGTGTCGGCCCCGGGACGCCGTGGCGACGATCACCCGCACCCCCTCGGAGACCCGGAAAGCCGTCGTGCGCAAGCAGGGCTGGCCGACCACGATCAAGACCTTCCGCACGCGCCGCGATGCCAGCGACTGGGCGCGGCGCACGGAAAATGAGATGGTGCGCGGCGTGTCATTGACCGCAGCGGCACCGAGCGGCTGCTGTTCGGCAAGGCGCTGGATCGCTACCTGAGCGAGGTCTCCAGCACCAAACGGGCGAGCACCGCCTACTCCGAGGGTCAGAAGTCCAAGATCCTGCGCAAGTTCTTCGGGCCCTGCAGCCTCGCGGCCATCACACCGGACCTGGTGGCGGGCTATTGCGACGAGCGCCTGCAGGCGGACAAATCCAAAGACACCGTGCGCCTTGAAAGTGCGTTGGAATTCCCAGCCTGTGAAGTATCGCGCCGTTGTAGATTTTTTACGTTGGTCTGGACCTCGATGAAACTGGTTGCGAATGCGGTTGAGGGTTGAACGTTGCCTGCACGGTCAGCTGGACCGCCACCGAACTGGCTGCCTGTGTGACATTCGGGGGCAAAAAAATGCGACTCCGAACACTGATCAGGAGTCGCATAGAGGGGTGGACCCAGCATGCATCTGGAGAACCCGCCAGTCCGGAATTCAGTACTTTCCGCTCACTGTCACGCGGGTCCGAAGGTGTCAGCGAACAGATTATCGGACCAGTCGAACATGTCGCGGTAATTCTCCCGCGTCCATTTCCCGGCCTCCCCCACGTGTGAAGGCTTCATTTGCTTGCTGGTCGTGTCGTAGTGATAAACCGCCGTCAGCCAGGTTGCGCTGTCGTAGGTGATAGGACTGTAGCAAGCCGAGTTGGTGGTCAGGTTCTGTAATCTGTCTGCGTTGTCGGTGGGTTGACTGGACAGCTTTCGCAGGATTGCATCTGCGCACACCTTCGCCTGGGCGTTCGCCATATGAGCTGACTTGGGCTGGCCGCTGCCTTGGGAGTCACCGATGATGTGCACACCCGCAAATTCCGCCAGGCCAGACTCGTAAGTCGTCACATCCACCGGCGCCCAAAAACCGTCATCCGTGAGCCCCTGGCTTCGAACCAGGCTGCCCGCGCGCTGGGTGGGGATAATGTTGACCACGTCGCCCGAGAAGTCCCCGCGCGAGGTGTGCAGCACGTGACCGTCAATTGCCTCCAGCGTGGCATCGCTATAGTACTCCACTATATCCCGGTAGAGTTCACCGAAAGCCCGTCCAAAGGTCTCGCGCTCGGCCTGAATCTTGTCGTTGGCGTCGAGCACCACAACGCGCCCGCCTCCGCGTCGCTTAAGGATATCCGCTACCAGACAGGCTCTCTCATAAGGTCCTGGCGGACAGCGGTAGGGGGAACGCGGGATGGTCATTACGAAGGTCTGTCCTGCCGCCATTCCCGCCAGTTTCTTTTTGAGCAAGTTGGTCTGTGCACCCGCGATCCAGGCATGAGGCATCACGTTGCGCTTCCATCCCCGCGGCTTTTTGAAGGAGATGCCTGTCGCGAGCACCAGCAGGTCGTAGTGTTGTAAAGCGCCTTTCTTCAGTGTCAGTGTGCGGGCCTCAGGGTTAATGGCCTTGACCGTATCCCTGAGCACTGCAACCCCGAGACCGGCCAGTGCGGCATAATTGAAGCGCAGGTCTGCCAGCGGGAGACGTTGGTTCAATACCAGGCCGCTCATCACGCAAGACGTGTGAGCAGCCTTGGGGTCGACCATGGTGACATCCAGACTGTCGCCACCCCAGTGTTTCAGGTATTTGGCAGCGGTGGCTCCGCCAAAGCCTCCGCCCACAACGATTACCCGGGGCCTTGCGGTCTCGGCGCGAAGCAGGCCGGGCGCCGAGGAGACAGCGGCTGCCACGCCGGTTGCCTTGACAAAATTTCTGCGGTTGATGGGCACGGTAATAGCTCCTTGCCAATGTCGGACTAGTTGTCTTTCTCGTTGTCGTTGTCGTTGTCGTTGTCTTCGTCTTCGTCTTCGTCTTCGTCTTCTGAATCTCGACTCGATTCGGGCACAGTCGAGTAATAACGGGCGATGCGGTAGAGTTGCTCGTCGGTGTAGCCCAGGGCTTGGTGATCCATCACTCCCTCAGCGCGATCTTCCCCTTTCATATCCAGCAACTTCTTGTACAGGTCAGCTGTGTCCTTGCCGGCGATCTGGTCGATATCGCCCGTGGCATGGCCATCAGTGCCATGACACTGGGCGCACTGGGAAGCGATCATCCTGTCAACGCTATAATCCTGGCCCAGAGCCAGGACTGGCAGGACAGCAAAGAGTATTGTGATCAGCTTGTTGGGGTAGCGCATGCCGGCAAATCTCCCTACGGTTTGTACCGATGATCGCTCGCTTTCATTAAGAAAGCCTTAAAGTGATATAACTATTTCTTATATCAGACAGGTAAGAAGGGATAGTGATAGATTGCAAGTAGACTGTCTGCCCAGGCTTTTTTGGTGAGTACCGCACTCCGGCAAAAGTTTATTAATTGCTCATCGCGGAGTACCTCCCCGAGTTTCGTGCTCATCTCGCGCAAAAGGGCATTCAGTTGCCCCGTCAGCCGCTGCGCCAGTGGGTGCTGAGCGGTACGGATCGCTTTGGAATGCTTGCAGGAGGGCAGGCCCGGCGACCCGGTCGATGATGACCGGGGGTGTGAGAGACGGGTAGCGCCTCGCCTTTGCAAAAAATAGGGTTTTTTTCGCCTATCCGTTGTTGATCTGCTCGACGCATTGGGGGCCGCCGGCCTGGTCGACGCGAACAGAGCCTTGGTCGCTGGTGGTTCCTACGGTGGCTATGCGGTAAACGCCGTACTCGCCGAGCACCCAGATGCATTTCGCGCAGGCGTATCACTTTTTGGTGTCGGTTACTGGGTGAATGCGCTCGATATTGCGGCGCCAGCACTGAAAGCGATGGACCGCATCGAATATGGCGATATTTCGGAGGCGCGTTGGCGCGAATTCTACAAAATCAATTCACCGATAGGAAAAGCAGAGACAATCAAGGTTCCCGTGCTTTATTCGCACGGCGCGATGGACCCAAGGATTGGTATATCCGAGACCGAGACGGTGGTAAAGGCTCTGCGCGCAAATGGGATCGAGGCGCCATTCATCCGCTTCGCCGATGAGGGACACGGTTGGCGTAAGCTCTCGAACCGAATCTTCTATTTTCAGAAAGAGGCTGATTTCATCGAAAAGCAGCTAAGGCACCTCCGAACAATGGCGATGCACTCAGGCTTTCAGGCAGATTCGCAATCAAGGCGCCGCTTTGAAGGCAGGCTGGTTGCCTGTCGAAAAGTGGCAACGTCGAGTGCGGGTTTGCCTGAAAGCCCCGCAGGGCGGGCCCTGAAGCACGTGTTTCTTGACTGTGGCCACTGGCGCCTCCGGGTCGTTTACAGTCATCCATCCTGGCCGTTGGGAACGTCTGCTTTCCGAGAGCGCACAGTCGCTGATCGGCAACAACCGGCCAGGAGAACACGTAAAAACCCGACAAACGCACACTGTCTGCGGGCTAGGTGCAGCCCAGTGTTGCTTCGCAAATGGCGGGATCATACTGACATCCCCAAGTCGGGCTTAGAACGGTATGCTATGCATACCTCTCCTTTGGAGCGAAAGATGACTCAACAGACACCCGCAGGGCAATTGCTTGCTACCGGACTGCGTTTCGGTGAAGGACCACGCTGGCATAACGGGGAGCTTTGGTTCTCGGACATGCATGCGCAGCAAGTAATGCGCCTTGCATCAGACGGCAGTCTGCACGTCGTGGTATCTGTGCCTCAGGATCCTTCGGGGCTTGGCTGGCTCCCAGACGGGCAGTTGCTTATCGTATCCATGCGCGATCGGAAACTGATGCGCTGGAACGGATCTACGCTGATGGAGCATGCCGACTTGTCGGAGTTGGCGCGTCATCCTTGCAACGACATGGTCGTCGACTCGAAGGGACGGGCCTACGTTGGCAACTTCGGATTTGATAAATGGGGTGGAGCCACGCCAGGCAACGCCTCCTTGATCTGCGTTGAACCCAACGGTCAATCACGCCTGGTTGCCGACGACCTCGCCTTCCCCAATGGAGTGGTTATCACGCCCGATGGTAAAACACTGATAGTTGCCGAGTCGTATGGAGCCAGACTGACGGCATTCGCGGTGCAGGAAAATGGCGACCTCGGCAGCAGAAGGACCTGGGCGGAACTGCCGCACGATGGCGTGCCTGACGGCATTTGCCTCGATTCGGATGGCTGCATCTGGTCTGCCTTACCAAGGTCGAATGAGTGCATTCGACTACGCGAGGGTGGTGAGATTACTCACCGAATAGGGCTCGATCAGGGAGCCTTTGCCTGCATGCTGGGCGGGCCAAACGGCGACACACTCTACGTTCTGACGGCGGCAAGTTCAGCTCCAGAGCGTTGTCGAGCCGAAGCCACAGGGCGCATTGAAGCCTTTGTTGCGCCCAGCGCCAGGGCCGG
Source organism: uncultured Gammaproteobacteria bacterium (assembly GCA_963840725.1). Lineage (GTDB taxonomy): Bacteria > Pseudomonadota > Gammaproteobacteria > Pseudomonadales > Halieaceae > CAVWDU01. The sequence goes on from CAWIZY010000016.1 coordinate 929,776, forward strand.
CATGCCCTGAAAGCGCGTGGCGAGGTGAACTTCCTATTGCCAGCCGTTTAAACTCACGCGCCCGGTTTCATGTCTGCACCCAGGAAAGAGAATTACGTTTCCTGCGGAGTCTCCCTGCGAGGCTGGCCAGAGCAAGGCAGAGTAGGGAGAGTGCGGCAGGTGCGAGGACTGGTGCGGCGCCCGCGCGCAAGGAGTACGCCATGAGGGTGCCGGCGCCTTTCTCCGTGTAAATGGACAGATACTGCTCGCTGCCCTGGATCTTTTCCTGGATCACGTGCGCCGCTTCGTGGGCAACGATGTGGACGATATCGTCCGGTGTAAACGTCCGTGAGCCTGGTCGCAGCTCGCTCATATCGACCTCTGGCGTCCGGGTATACAGCTCTGCAGCAACCATTACATAATTGCCGTCCCCGGCCTGGCCGCCCGCTCGCAGGCCGCCGATCACAAAATAAACACTCGGCATGGTATGTTTGGGAAACAGGGCCTGCAGGCGACCAAACATTGCGTCAAATTCACCTTCCCTGTCTCTTATCACGTTCTCCACATTGCGGATCGACGAAAAAAACATGGGGTACTTCTGGACCGTTTGAGCCAAATACTCCGGCGATAGTGAGAAATGGTCCTCAAAATTTTTGAGCCCTTTCGTACCCCGCTCAAGATAATCAGCGAAAGACGATTCATCACCACTGCCGAGGAAGCGGTCATAAGCGGCAACGAAGCGCGCGATATCCTCGTAATAATACCTTTGGCCGCCCTGGCGCTGTTCGTCAGCGGCCGCCGGCGGTACGGTGCTGGTGAGAAGGACGGCGCCGATCAAGGCCGTACCTAAACGCGATAAGTTTCGAACCATCAAGCTTTTCCCGCGGTAGTTGTAAGTATTGAACCCGAAGCGGGCGTGAGTTGCGTGGAGTGGCCGCTTAGTCACCGCAGTCGCCAAAATGCGCTGTCAGCAGGTCGTTCCACTCCTGCAGCCCTCCATCACTGATCTTCAGCAGCCGCAGCCTGAAGTCACTGTAGCCCGGGTGATTGGGAACGGGAAACTCCGCGTCGACAACGAAGCCCTCTGCGGTGTCGAGCCAAAGGGTTCCGCCAGTGTCAACCCCGTCACTGGCACCGAAGGCCGTTCCGGATAACCGATAGCGCTCTGTGTTTCGGGCAAGATGCTGCTCTGCACCGATGAAATTGGCTTCAAGATCACCCATCCAGATGAGCGGATCTGCCGCGGAAGGGTCAGCCCAGAGAAGTGCCATCCCGAAATCAAAGCCACCCTGACGATTGTCTATGTGAGGCGTTGCGACTGTCAGCGTGGCAAGGTCGAAATCAAATAACTGCCAGTGCGGGTGCTTGATTGGCGCTTTATTGCGAATTTCCGCATTCGGAAGCTGTACCAGCATGGACAGCTGATCGTTGGCCGGCGTCGCCTCGAGAAAGGCAAACTCCGCGTGCTGGGCCTCCGGCAGCAAACGTCCACCGGTTATCTGCTTTGCGGACAACGTGTCGAGATCGAGCCTTGCGGTGACAAGCGCAGCGTTGACGCACAGGCCGTTCTCTTTGTACACCTCGAGCTCAGCCGTCGAGCGGCGGAACACAGTCACCCTCTCGTCGAGTGTGCCATCCCTGTTACTTCGCTCATAGTAGTAGATTCGTCCGATGCGGTCGTCCGCTCCGTCATGGGTCCAGGAATCGCCGGCAGATGCCGCCGCGATACTGAACATTGAAAGACCCATGGCGGCGGACAGTGCTCTGAATAATTTCATAGCGAGTTCTCCCTGAGGTCAGCAAGTGCGCGATCCAGCACCGGGTCTCGTCCGGCCTTGTAATCGACGAAAAGGTAGGGAATCCGTACATCTGGCTCCCGAAAGCGACGCTCATCGTTGACGTGCGACGTCTGGTAATACTGGCTGGCGTAAATAATCGGCAGTGTGGAGTGAGGGGTTATAAAAATGTTGGTCTCGCCATGGTGGTTGGGTCGGTCGGCGGTAGCCTGACCGTAAAACCGCGCATATCCCTGCGCCTCCAGTGCCGAAACTAGCATCACGGCGGCAGAGTGTGTCTGCCGACCGGTCATTACCGCCACACGCCCCCGCAGTAAGTCCGACGACCCGAGCGCATCGACGAAACCGGCGTTCAACTGACCATTGCCACCGAGACAGCGCCGCAGATCGATTACGAGGGACGGACGAGGCAGGGACTCGGCGTTGCGTACCGCGGCAAGGGCGGCTTCGCGCAACGTGGCATCTGCGTCGTCCCGAATTTCCTGGAATTGGAAATAGACCGCATCGCCCAAGATCTTGTGGCGCCAGGGTCCAGGCAAGGGCTGGCGCCAGAGCGGTACCGCTTGCGCTGCGGTATGCCATGCCTTACCGCGAGGACCGCCGTCCATGGAAAACACCCAGTCGTAGAGCTCATCGACACCCAACGGCACGACTTCATGCAACTGTTCGCCGACGGTAATGCTCACACGATCGGGATTTGTCGATAAATCCAAAGCGTAGAGTAATTCCGCCTGCATCAGCCACTCGCCGACAAATTCCGCTGATAAGTTGACTGCATCCTGTGGCAACAAACCAAGTACCCTGGATATGGCCTCGTCTGCGCTGGTACCACCAATGGCCTGAACACGCTTGCCAAGCAGGTCGCGATACTCAGACGTGGTGCCAACGACGTAGAGTCCGTCCTCGAACCAATCGAAGCGTATGGGGAGCGACCGAAAGCCCGGTCCGGGCGGCAGCCCGTCAAAGGGGAGACGATGCATGGGCACCCAGGTATGGCCATCGCCGACCATGGCGACAACGCGTGCCAGACCGGCTATACGCTGGCTGCGATCCAGGTGTGGCAGTTGATTCCGATAATCCTGCACCGCTGCGTCGAAGCGATTCTTCGGGGTAAAGAAGTAGGGATCGTCATGCTCAGCGAGCAGAACTTGAAGAAATGCATCGATATCCGCATTCCAGTCATTCACTGTGTTGGCTATGGAAGAAGACGCCAGGCTCAGGCCCAGCACTACAAGAAAAGATGGTAAAACGCGCATAACAACCGGCCTCTGGACGCGAAGTCGAAATACTGAACTCTAGTCCAACTAAAGTGGGCAGGCCAGTGCCCTGCGACAAGGTGTTCGCTGCCGTCGATAAATTACCATGCGTTGTAGCCGCTTACGCAACCGTCAGCCCGCCATGCCATGGAACAAGGCGTCAAAACGGTACTCACAACTTGAAGGGCCTTTATTGACAGGATTCGTCCATGAATACTTATCAACGCCATAGTTTTCCACCCGACATAATCAGCTACGCTGTGCCCAAGGCACTTCGTGGGGCCGGCTCTACCCAAAGCACTCGCTGCGCTCATTGGGCATGGCGGTTGCTTGAAAATGTGCCCTGGCCGCCCGGAGGGATTAACTTGTCAATACGGAGTCCGCCGACGCAGATTTCCGCACTTTTTAAGTGGATCGCATCGACGTCGTTAATACCAATGAAGTCGGTCAGCGTTGCGCTGCCATCTATGGAGTTGCGGGTTGCTTTCTTAATGGCGGAGATAGAAGGTTAATCCGGATTAAGGGTGCGTACCTCCACTATAAGAATCCGTGCAGGTTTTGGCGGGTTTCCACGCGTAAAGGTGATGTCGCATGTCAATCGATGTTCGGGTCATGCTAGAGTGGCGGTCAAGAATCATGACACGCACCCTTCCAGACTTTCAATTGAAGGCAGCGAATACTGTAATATCATGAGCACGGAAAAACCGTCATCCAGTAAGTTCGAACAAGTCCGGGCGGAGCAACGCGAGTACAACGCCAAAAGAGCAGCGGGTTATCGTGAGCAAGCGTTGAAGCTGTTTCCTTGGATCTGCGGTCGTTGTGCCCGGGAATTTGATCGTAGAAACTTATCAGAGCTGACTGTACATCATGTCGATCACAATCACGGGAACAACCCTGGCGACGGTAGCAACTGGGAACTGCTCTGTATCTATTGCCACGATGAGGAGCACACCAAGTATGAAAACCTGGTGCGCTACGGCAGCACTACAGACAGCAAACCGAAAGCGGCAACCTACAATCCGTTCGCTGACTTGAGGACGAAGATGGAGGAGAAGGAGTAGCGGTCGCTGCCGCAATATGTCCAGACAGCCATCGCGCACGAGAGTGCAGGGCTAAACAGACCGCAGGCTCCATGCTTGCGCGGCCCCCCTCTGCGACCTTATTGAGAGCGTCTGTATGCAAAGGCGAAACCGGCTTGGGATGCCACGGTTTCGATACTGAAGGTCTCTTGCCTTCGAAGTTTCAGCCGAGGGTGAACCAGACGCGCTTCAAGGAGTACAGCGGGACCCAGGGCAACAGCACCGGAACGGACCGGACGTACTCGGCGTAGGCGGGATCGGCACCGTAGCGTTCGTTTTGCTTCAGCTCCAGGCGCTTCGTGGAGCCCAGCATGATCAGTTGGATGCAGATGCAGCCTAAGGCGGCCAGCACCCATTGCCACCAGGCGCTGTAGGCGAACAGGCCCGCCAGGAAGTTGCCGATCCAGAACAGCATCTCGCCGACATAGTTGGGGTAGCGAACCCAGCCATAGAGCCCCGTGCGGGCGAAGGCATTCGGGTCGCAGGCCTTGAGTCGTGCCTTTTGTCGGTCGGCGAGGGACTCGAGCGCAAGGCCTAGCGTCATGAGCGTTACTGCGACTCCGGTGCAAAGGAGAGCGTCCGCACTCAGCGTAGCCCCGGCGTAGGCCAGAAACACTGCGGGCGAGAACATGCACACGTAAAGCGCCGACACCGATAGCCAGATCAGCACGCGGATCACCGCCGGCAAGGCCTCGGAGCGATCGGTCTGGTCCGAGACGGCAGCGCGATAGGCCGCCTCGCGTTCTCGTACCGTGAGGTAAATGCCCAGCCGCAGGCCCCAGATGAGCAGCGCCAGCAGTTGCGCCCAGCTGATCCAGGCGGGCGCCGCGTCGGCACCGAGGAAGACGACCGGCACGAAGACCACAATCGAGAAGGCGTAGCCGATGCTGATGAACCATACGGTGCGCAGAAATCCGATACTGCTGATCACCAGCGCGCACACTAGGAGTACCGCCAGGAGCGGGATCACCGTCATGGATGAAGCCTACTTGGCAAAATGCTGACATGGTCAGGGAGTCGATGAGTATAGGACCTAAGAAATAGCATAATCAACACAGTGAACAGGGTTTCAGGCCGTTAATGCCCTTCCTGAAGTCGACCGCATCCCGGCACAAATACACCATGGGCAGGTCGTTGGACGGGCGCATCATGGCAGGGCCGCCGCGCAACACGCAGTGCGCCCCTGCGCCGCTCCCAACCCAAGCACTGCCATCGTCTGGAGCGTCTTGGTAGTTGTCGTGCCACGTGTCCGCAGTCCACTCCCAAACATTACCAACCATGTCGAATAGTCCCCAGGGGTTGGGTTTCTTTATTCCGACGGGCTGAGTTTTGCGGTTTGAATTGATACCGTGCCAAGCGAAGTCATTGGCCTTGTCTCCATCACTACCCCAGAACCACGGAGTTTCCGTGCCAGCCCTGCAAGCGTATTCCCACTCCGCTTCAGTTGGCTGGCGATACTCTCGCCCCGTCTGTTCCGAAAGCCAGGTAGCGAAGTCGTTTGCCTCGCGCCATGTGACGTCTATGACGGGCCTATCAGCACGACCCCAGTTGTAATCTTTCTGCAGTTTGCGATCCGCTGATCTGGCAAAGCGATCATACTGTTCAAACGTGATCGGGCATCGCGCCATTGCAAACGGTTCGGTAATCATCACGCGATGTCGGGGCCTTTCGCTCTCAGGTGCATAGTCTTGGGCATCATCAGCCCCCATCATAAAGTCGCCCACAGGTAGAACGACCATGTCAGGACCTGAACTGCCGTCCTTTAGCTTGTCACTGAATACTTCTAACTTGTCACTGAATGCATTGGAATCCTCAACATTCTTCTTCGAAACCTTCGGAGGTGCAGGGCGAGCATCCGTTGCACTCGCAAACTGGCGTTCCAACCCGTCGACCAGTTGTTGCAAGTCGGGTTCAGTATCTCTTCCGGGTCGCACGCGTGCGGCGTTCCGGTAGACCAGTGATGCAATGGCCGTGGGAAGATCATTCTCAGCAGGCAGTTCTGTGTTCCCGAGAAGTACGGGAATCACTGGAATTTCTCGTTTCAATGCAGCTTCGATTTCTATGCGGACAAAATCCTTGGGGTCGTTCGCTCTGCGTGCCAGTTCATAGACCCACTGATTACCGATGACTGCGATCAGTGCCTCACAGGCGTTAACTTGCTCATCCAGGTAATGCCGAAAATCTACGCCAAACGGTATCGAGTCAACGTCAATTACGGCCTCAAAGCGGCTCGACAGCGCATTGGCGACCAGATGCGCTTGAAATTCACTGTCCTGCCGTCGATAGCTGATAAATATCTTTGTAATGTGCGGTTCCTCCGCCTCTGGCTTTGCCCTCTAGTGAAAGGACTTCACACCTGGACTTCACACCTGGACTTCACACCTGGACTTCAGGTATACAGTCCAGCGGATGACCTTGGTTTCGCGAGCGCACGCGGGATAGCAGCGATTAGCTGAGGTTTTTCCCGGTCAGGTACTGTTTGAGGGCACCATATTTACCACCCGCTTTACCGCCGACCCAGCCCATAGCCGTCGATGCCAGGCCTATTGGTCTCTGTACGGGGTTTGACCTTGGGCCGGCGTTCGCGTACCAGCCCACACCAGGTTGTTGATTATAATGTTCTGACCCCAAAAATTTATCACGAAACCAGGGCGATGTATGTCTAGATCAAGCAACTCAATCACCCGAGGTGGGTGTCCTGCTTACTCCCTACGAAGTCTCCATAACCATGTAACATTGTTATCTCGACCCTATAATCTCGGAAGAAGTAAACGTAGCTCACTTCCGCCAGCACGCTCAAAGAAATCATGGTCATTGAAACATGGCCATTCACTGTGCCCCAGTGCATGGTGGACCGCGAGCAAGTTGCGCCGACAGGCACCGTTCAATGTCTCATAACGTCGACGAATGACCTGAGGGTCGCAGCCTATTCTATTTTCGATTGCCGCGTCTGGTGAATTCAAACAATGTGGCAGCGAAAGTTCCTTAACCGTCTTTCCCTCCCCATGGTCAAGAAGCAGTGCATATAGAACGTCTATGATATTTCCGAGGATATGGTGGGAATCCTTCTCCTCAACAATTTTTGCGTGACTTAAATCAAGCGCGCACTTTGCTACCCGTTTGAGCATATCGTAGTCTTCAATATTACTTAAACCGCCATCGTCTCCTAGCTCAAGTAGACTCTTTGCGGTGAGGGCCTGGCTCAGTTTCACAAGTAGCTCCAAGCGCGAGGCAGCAAGTGTGTATGCATAAAATTGCTCCCAATTTCCCATCTCATCAAGCGCCCTCAAAATTTCAGGAGAGTCTGTTTCTCCCTCATAACTACCATTCATCATTACGTCAAACAGCTCGCAGATCAGCTTTGAGCTAGCGGGACACGCTTTACGGCGGAGTGATATCAGGACACCCGAAGAATCAGCTAATTCATACAGTTTCTGGCCTGTCAGTGGATGCGGGTGCAGAGGAGTAGCATCACCTCTGACCATCAGTTGCCGCACAAGAAGATAGGGTGCAGTGCCTACCATGTACACCGCTGTCTCAGCCGCCCCGAGTCTGCCGTCACCGAGCGGGTTGTGTTTTCTCCTAGTCAAGTAGGCGGGCAGACTTAGCGCCAACTTAGAAAATAAGTAGCTCTGAATCAGATTGAATCTTGAGCTGTCAAGCTGCCTCTTTATGATGTACATGTTTCGAAGTGCGGTAAGTAGTCCATATGCGTCTTTCGCTACCGGCATAACCAATCGCAAATTGGTCACGTTCATTGGAAGACCATTGCGCGAATCAGAGAATCGACAGGTTTCGTAGATGTTGCCGGAAATCTCCCTGTAAGGGTAAGGCCCTGAATTGTCTTCGCCTATCTGACGACCGTTCCAGCAATGCAGAGATGACACAGCAGCCCAAGAATCCGATTCGAATTCCATGTTTGTTCGACGGTATGGCGGTGGGTTTTTTATGGAGTATGCCCTCAAAGCCCACTTTAGTAATATTTTGTTTTCTTTAATCCTGCCTATCAAATACTGTCTTGGATTAACCATCACCCCTTCACTCCATTCCATAAAACGACACGTAAGTATGTCTATCAGAGCCAGCACGGGGAGGTATTGATTTTCGTCAATTAGCCAATGGGTAGTGAACGGGGACAATTTGTTTGGGAGCTAACCGGCGGAAATAGGTCGTGGGAAAAAGGTTGGACACCCACCGAGCCAAGAAGAGCTGTAGTGATGCCCACCGAGAACATCTAGTGGCTTGATGCTTACGCTTTATGGTGGGCGTCCCGTTTCACGTGCCCTACTCTACTCAGTCGTCAGTAAACCAGGGCAATAAATGTCTAGACCAGGCTTCCCAATCATTAGAGGTAGGTGTCCTGCTTGCTCCAGTACCGCAGAAAAAACGCGAAGTGTGCTGCTGGATCACTTTGTCGAAGCCGGGTGCAAAATGCGACACTTAATGTCGGTTTGTGTAAAGGGAGAGGGTTGGAGATGACCGTTGGGGTTGGCCGCCGCGCCCGTAGCATCAAGGAATTCGGGATCAACGTGGGCGCGCTCGCGCAGATACCGCTGCAACACTTTCGACCGCTTGAAAGCAAGCCGGGCGATGTCTTCATCGCTTCCTGGGCCAAGAGCGGCACCACCATGATGCAGCAAATGTTCCATCAGCTACGCATGGGTGCGGCGACCGGTGGCGGCGACATGGATTTCGATGACATCAGCCGCATGATCCCCTGGTAAGACAGCGCCCCGATCATTGATCACGCTATAAACGGGCCGCAATGCGCCAGCCCGCGCGGGTTCAAGTCGCACCGGGAATACGAGCGCTTGCCCGCGGGCAGGCGCTACGTTGTTACGCTACGCGATCCACATGAAACCTATGTCTCGTTTTACCGGTTTTTCGACGGCTGGAGCATGGAACGCGGCGCAATTTCTCTGGAGGAATTTCTCCCGCTGTGGACGTCAGGTGGTCCAGGAGGCTGTGACTACTACACGCATCTGCTGAGTTGGCATGCGCGCCGCAATTAATCAGGCACGCTGCTTGCGACCTACCAATGGGCAGTGAATAACAAGCCGGCAATGATCGCTCGCCTTGTCGGGTTTTGTGATATCGAGTTGACCGAAGAGCTGGCAGCACTGGTGGAGCAGATGACTACCCGCGAGTTCATGTTCGAGCATAAAGACAGGTTCGACGACGCGATAGTCTGCGCAGCCTTCGATGCCAGGCTGGGAATTCCGGCTGACAGCGACTCGACCAAGGTGCAGGCGGCAGGCAGCGACCCGACGCAGGTGGCGCCGGCGATTGCTGAGAAGATCGACGCAATGTGGGCAGAGCAGGTGGAGCCTGTCACCGGTCACAAGAACTTTGCTTCGTTAGCGGCCGAGATCGACCGCCAGGGAAGCGAATAGCTGTCCCCACAGGCCGTGTGCCCCTCTAAGCTATTGGCCGCTCAAATAACGGCTTAGTGCAGATGCCCGCTCCGTAGCATGTGAAATGAGCATCCTCACCGCGTTATAGAAGTCACTATTGCCCTCCAGAAATGAGTACCCAGACTTTTCGGTTGTCGCATAGGGCTCGGTCAAGGCCGAGTAGGCATCATAAGTCGACTGCATCAGGCCGGGTTCAAAGGCATAAGCCATCACCTCGGCCAAATACGTGTTATAGCTTGCCCTGTACACCTCATCCGCATAGATTTTGGCAATCAAGGACCACTCGGAATCATTCAGATTGGAGAAATCCAGCGCTACAGCGCCGCCCTGCTTACCCGTTTGCAGGGATTCGTTATTATCCCAGGGGATCCACGTCAATTTCCCGGTGTCGGGATTGTTATACAAGTAATAGTTGTGCGGCATACGGCCGTAAGTATCCCAGTTCTGGATAATCCCGTTGACCGCCAGGTACTTCAAAAATCCGTCTACATCGAACACGGCCTCCAGGTTTTCCCGCCACGCGGCGGGATCAGTAGTCATTGTGTCGTCATGCAAAGGAAGCTAATCAGGACACCCATGCGAGGAGCTACACAGGACACCCGACGCATTTCAATCACATTCATCCAACGCGCCGACAAATACCGCCTCAGGTTCTATGCTGCAGTACTGAGAACAACTCCCGAGACTCGATATGACCCTGCCGCGCCGCGCTCAAGTGGCATTGAACTGCACACCCTACTATCACTGCATTCCACGCTGCGTGCGGCGGGCGTTTCTCTGCGGAACGGATGCCTACAGCGGCAAAGATTTTGAACATCGCAAGCAATGGTTACTGGATAGAATAGCGCAGCAGTCCGCCGTGTTTGCTATCGATATTTGCGCCTACGCAATTATGAGCAATCACTTTCACCTGGTAATTCGGGTCGAGCCGTCTCGGGTGAAGGATTGGAGCGATGAGGAAGTGCTCCGCCGCTGGACACAGTTGTATAAAGGACCAATTCTGGTGCAGCAGTGGATGGCCGGCGTGACGCTTTCTACAGCGCAAATGGCTACGGTGAGAGAGATCGTGGCGGTGTGGCGCGGGCGCCTCTCTGATATAAGCTGGTATATGCGCAGTCTCAACGAGCATATTGCCCGTCGCGCCAACGCGGAGGACGACTGCACGGGCCGATTCTGGGAAGGACGATTTAAAAGTCAGGCCCTCCTGGATGATGCTGCCCTACTGGCGTGCATGGCCTATGTGGACCTGAACCCGGTGAGGGCGGGGTTGGCGGCTTCTCTGGAAGAGTCCGATTTCACCTCAGTGCAACAGCGGTTGCGGCTGCTGGCAAGGACAGAAAAATCCGACGATGGCAAAGGTGGATTGCAGCGGGTACCGTTGGCGCCTTTTTCAGGCGCCAAAACTGTGCCACCATCTCACGAGCCCGAGTTACCGTTTCGACTTTGCGACTATATCAAGCTGGTGGAAGACACTGGCTGTATAACAATACCGGGGAAGCGTGGTGCACTGTCAGAACACTGCGAGCCGATTCTCCAGCGGCTAGCACTGACAGCGGATCAGTGGCAGTTGCTTTCAGTAAACGTACAGGCGTCCAGCCTGTCAGTTGTGGGGAATCTGGCCCGGTTGCGTAGTTTCTGCGAGGATACCGGGCGAAGTCGATTACCGCCGCTGGGGATACTTAAACAAGTCTATCAACGGTAGCGCTCCAAACCACGGACCCGGCTGTCGACGGCAGTCGGGCGCTTGTTCGTGGTACTAAGGTTCAGCGATCTTCCAGGCAACCCATCAGCAGAGAGGTTCCGAAACAGCTTTCTGAGGTGTATCTGCACATCTATCGCAATAGCATAAATCTTCGAATTTAAAGTAGGTGAGCGTTGAGGTGGATGTCTTGCCTTTTTTGCTGCTTTTCCAGTTGCTTACAATTTATGATGGGTGTCCTGCTTAAGTGCAGCTGCTTAAGTCCTTCTAATGATGGGTGTCCTGCTTAAGTGCTTAATGATGGGTGTCCTGCTTAAGTGCTCGCGGGCTTAGAGGACCTGCCAACCCGCTCGAGCGGTCGCCTTCACTCTCAAGCCGTATCGCCACGACATTCCACCTGCCTACTGCCCACAAGGTTCGAAGATGCAGCGGACCTGATTTGGTCGAGCCCTGTTGCGTTGTCTGGCCGGTGGTCCACCTGCGGCGGCAAATTGCTTACGCAGCGCAGCACCTCCGCCTGGTAGCGTTTGCCACGCTCATTGAGCAGGTCCAGGGCATGCAGGGAGGTGGGCACGAAGGCAAATCCGATATCCAGATCCGGGTGCCATTGGAAGATCGACCCCCCGAAACCCATCCACCCGAAAAAGCCTTCCCTGCCCTCATTGAATTCCCGCTCCAGCCGGGTGCTGTCGGCGGTGCAGGGCTTGAAGCTGTCCACCCCACCCTGAGTGAACCGGGTTGTGAGCAGCGAGCCCAGCGGAGCCTCCACGGGTTTTTCATGCAGGGCCTCCCAGGCCGCAGGGGCCAGGATTTGCCTGCCTTCCAGGGTGCCGCCCGCCGACATCATGGCGGCAACTTTCGCCAGCCCCCGGGCGGAACAGGTGGCGTTGGCCGAGGGTGTCTCTCCCCTGGAAAAAGCGGGATTATTGAAATAGCCGAGAAGAGATTGTCCAGCAAACGGGGGTGGCGCGCCCAGCTTGCGTGCCTTGCGCACCCCCGGCACCACACGCATGAGTCGGCCAAGTGTCTGAAAAACATTGTGAACGATGCGCCGGCCCAGGAAACGCGGCACCAGGCCCTGGAGCAACTGGTAACCAATACCGAGAGAATGCACTCTTGAAACACGTGACAGTTCCTCTTCCCTGACGCCCACAAACACGTCGGCGGCCAGGGGGCCGCTGACCTCCTCGCGGAGGTACTCACCAATGGTTCGTCGGGCGGGGTCGACACGCCGGAACAGCTCGTTGACGATCCAGCCCCGGGTCAGTGCGTGATACTCGCGTCGGCCAGCGCCGGCCAGAGTATAGTTCAGAGAGTGCCCCTCGATCACGCGACCGACGGCATTCTGTTTAATGTTCTCGGTAAACAGGTCTTCCATATCGAGAGACGTGTCGAAGTTAGCCAGACCCGCCTCGTGCCGCATCAGGTCAGCCACGGTCACGCCATCCTTGCCATTGGCGCCGAACTCCGGCCAGTAATCGACAATTTTGGCGTCGTAGTCGAGGAGACCCTTGCCCACAAGCGAGGCCATGGCAATCGCCTCCAGGCTCTTGCCGCTGCTGAATACATTGGCCAGTGAATCCGCCGAGTAATTGCCCTCGCCGGTCATGTCGGCCCACAGATCGACGACGCACTCCCCGCGATGATAGACACACAGCTGAGCACCCCGCTCCGCCAGGGTGCGCATCTCGTGCTCAAACAACTGCCGCACGGAATCAAACCCGGGAGCTGAGACACCGTGAATCTGAGGGGTGGTTTTTACTGAACGGTTCATCTGTGGCTCCTACTGGTGTCGCAAAATTATACCGGGGTGGCCGGGCCTTGTCCGTCTGCGAGTGCGTCGGCTTGTAAGCTATTGTCGGCCAGGGGTCCGAACATTCGCTGCCACGTCAGCGGAACCTGAGCCGAGTGGGTCACAGGCGTATCCTGCATCAGAACCGCTGAAGGTTGGCTCTACCGGACGGTCGTCGTTGATCTGTTACCCCGCCGCACTGCGGGATAGTCGATGCGTTCTCAGATTGTATTCCCTGGGCGCTAGCAAGGCCTGGCGTGAAGCGGGTCGGCTGACTTGGGCTGACGGTGGCCTTGTCAGTCGCTGTGCAGCCCTGCGACATCAGCGAAATCGAGCTGCAAGGCCGCCGCAACCATGTTGAAGTAGCTGGCCTCGGACGCTGCAACACGTTCGTCGGCTTTCAATACGTCGATCAGCGCGTTGATGATGGCCCGGCGATCAGAAATCGGCAATTGCGGACCGACACGGGCAATGAACTTCTCCAGCGGCGTGGTCTCGTAAATAGCTGAGCGGGCCGCAATACGTACATCACTGCTCTCGATACGCTCACCGAGGTGCGCTTCCAACACGTTTTGAACCACTTCGACTTCTGCGGGATGCGTGTAAGCGTCAGCATTCGTTGCGCGGGCGAGGACCATCAGCAGAAGCTCACGATACACTTCGGGCGCAGGCGCAGCTCCCTGCTTGCCGCTGAACAGCCGCTTGATGTGATTCAGATCGACCAGGGCCATACAATGTTCCTCTGTGGAGTCGGTTTCAGTCAGGCCCGCCCGAAGCCAAAATACGTGAACCTCGCTTGTTACCTGAAGTTTTCCACATGACCGTTCGGTCATGCAGTCGCTTACTTGCATGAATTGGGCAATCACTTGAAACAAGCATGCTGTTATTACTCTAAGGGGTTGCTGCTCAGCAGTCCAGACAGAACAGAACGCCCACTTTTCCGGTGCCCACGCTGGGTGGAGAACGTAGTGCACTTACTTCAGGAATGTCTTGCTGTTAATGGCCTGATAACCATGTGCATTTTCTGAATCTTTGTAACCCTGCATTGTGTCTTCAAACAGACTGATACCAATCCATAGCTTGTTGTTCAGGGGATACCTCTTGCCGGTTTTTGCCTTCCGGTGGCTGCCTCGAAAACGTTCTTCGAAATCGAAATTCAACAGCCTGCCAGGGCACCTCTGAATAATGGCAGTCGCGCTCAGAGGAGCTCTGCGCCTGACTAGCTCGTTTCAGTTTTATTACTGAAGTGGGCGACTAGACTTAGAACGATGGCTTGAATGGCAGTTGATGTGGTAAACCCCCCCGGAATTAGCTGACGTCAAAAGTAGAATTTTCTCGTATTATGAACGCAGGAGATTCTGCATGAAGAAATCACGCTACACAGACAGCCAGATCATCGCCATCCTCAAGCAAGCCGAGGCAGGTACGCCCGTTCCGGAACTTTGCCGGGAGCATGGTATGAGCGACGCCACGTTCTACAAATGGCGTTCCAAGTTCGGCGGTATGGACGCCTCTCTCATGAAGCGTATGAAGGAGCTTGAGGAAGAGAATCGCCGCCTCAAGAAGATGTACGCCGAGACCAAATTGGAGGCGGAGATCGTCAAGGAGGCCATGGCAAAAAAGTGGTGAAGCCATCTCGGCGTAGAGAGATGGCCAAGATCGCTGTGCAGGAGAAAGGCCTGTCGGTACGCCTGGCCTGCCGTGCATTTGGCATCAGTGAGACCTGCTATCGCTATCAGGCCAAGCTGTCGACTGACAATGCACTGATTGCAGACTGGTTGCTGAGGCTAGCGACGACCAATCGCACCTGGGGCTTCGGCTTGTGCTTTCTGTACCTCAGGAACGTGAAAGGCTATCCCTATAACCACAAACGCGTGTACCGCATATATAGGGAGCTAGAGCTGAATCTGCGGATCAAGCCGAAGCGGCGGTTAAAGCGAGAGGTGCCGGACCCCCTGGCTGTTCCTCGTCAGATCAACGCCATGTGGTCCATGGACTTCATGCACGATTGCCTGGCAGACGGTCGTGGATTCAGAACCTTCAACGTCATTGACGACTATAACCGCGAAGGGCTTGGCATTGAGGTGGACTTTTCTCTACCAGCAGGGCGAGTTATCCGCGCCCTCGACCAGATCATTGAATGGCGAGGAAAGCCGGTAGCTATTCGCTGTGATAACGGCCCGGAATACATCAGTGGCCAGCTGATAGAGTGGGCAGAAAAGCGCCAAATCGCGTTACACTACATCCAGCCAGGCAAGCCACAGCAGAACGCTTGTGTGGAAAGGTTCAACCGGACTGTCCGCCATGAATGGCTGGATCAGCACTTATTCGAATCGGTCCAGCATGCCCAAGAGACTGCAACGCAGTGGCTCTGGCGCTGCAACACAGAAAGGCCGAATATGGCCATTGGAGGGATAACCCCGTATCAGAAGTTGGCTCAGGCCGCATAAGGTCTACTTTTGATTGAAGCTAAAAATGGGGGGATTACCCGAGGATCACCGCCAGAGCAAGATGCCGGGTACTCAGCTAGAACTGACTACTGCCGCGAATGAAAGGGTCGCAGCATAGAGGATCGGGCACTGCCCGGTGTTGTCTGCCAAAGCAGTGGGCTTATGGGCTGGATGAACCCGCTAACCTTTGTCTGAGGGCCAAGCCTTTGAGTTCTGAGACAATTGCAGGTCCTGCCCAAAGAGGAAATCCTGCACGCCAATCACGGAAGTTTCACTGACGTACACGAGACCGTCCTGTTTTATCGCAGCGGAGATCCGGTATTGGCCGGGTGTTAATTTGTCCGCCCGGTAAAGTCCATGTAAATCGGTCATATATCGGTCGGTAGACCCATCCGGGTGCTCAACGGTCACCCTCGCTCCGGCGGCCGGGCTGCCATCAGGGTTACTGACTCTGCCCGCGATGGAATACTCAACGATGGCGTCGAGGACCAGGTTGGTGACCGCACCTGAAGAGATTTTTACCACCGGGATATCATTGGCAGCGACCACCTCTAACGGCAGGAATTCGTTGTCCAGTCTCACCTGGTAAATCCCAGGCTCAATACCCGCTATGGAGAAGTAACCCCCCGACATTGCGGCCTCGTGCGACGTACCATTCATCTGCAGGGAAACCCGCTCTATCGGCTCACCCGGACGCGCGCCTTCGGGAAGCCGAATGGTGCCAGAGATCGATCCTGTTCTGTTGAAGGTTCTGCCCGCTGTAGCTGGTCGGGGTCGCCACGAAGAGAACGCGTATTCCGCGGTGATTGTCACCATAAATCGAAAGCCGCCAGACATATCCGAGAGGTCCAGCGGCTCGTCGCGCAGCTCAAGACGGGAGAATATACCCGGCAGCAGATTCCAGTCTGCCTGGATAGAGTAGCCATAGTTGCCGTCGCTATTGGCCAGTAAAGCCGCGCTGACTTGCGATCTGTTATCACCCCTGTCGGGATACCAAAGCACCCCCGACTCGAACCGGGTGGCGCTATCCTCAAACTCTCGGACGGACGCATAGTAGATATGGTTGTCAGTCAGGTCGAAGCGGTAGTCCGCTTCTTGTCGCCGGTCTTCATAGGAGTAAGACACTCGCCCTTTCGGGCCCATAAACGCATTGGCATCCAGACGGTAGTTGCCCTCGTAGTTGGGCCACAGGCTGAATCCGACATTGTTCACAGGCCTCCACTGTATCCCCGGCTTAAGAAATCTTGTCTCCAGTTCGCCAATTTGCTCGTTCCTGCCGATCACACCCCAGGTTATTTGATCTGTCAGGACATGACGAGCGTCTATTTCGTGGGTGTATTGTTCGGCTAGCGTATTGCTGCTCAGGAATTGCGGATCGTAGGTTCGACTGCGCGCTCTGAGCTGCCAGTCATCGCCAAAGCCCGTCAGCTCAGCCAGATAAGCTTGTGCGCCATTACTGCCTGCCGCGAGCGACAGTGAAGCGAGCCAGTTATTGCCAAACCCGGCCGTCAGGCCTACCAGGCTGTAGCCGTTTTCGGATATGTCTTGTTGCAAAAGCTCCAGCGTCATCCGATCTGAAATTCCGTAGCGCCATTGCAACAGTCCCCCCGGCTCAGTGTTATCTGCGAGTGTCGGATGCAGCGGATCTCCTTTTACCCCTGCCCCCGCATAAAGCAAGTGCCTGCCTTCGCTTAAAAGCAACGCGGAGTTAACGTTTGAATAGTCCTGTGTTTCTATGACGGCCCCTGAGGCCGATCGCCGCACCCTCACTTCAATACGATTAAACTGACTGCTGGGAAGTTGAACATCGAGAAACTCATAGGTGCCATCGAGTCTCGTTCGTGTAAACCCGGCACTTCTACCTTCTATTACCAGTTCAGCAAAAGAGCCCGGTTCTGCCACCCCCGTAATATCCCGGACCGGGACACCCAGAGACCGGGTAAAGTTGTTACGCGTGATGTCCTCATAGGACGAGTTCTGAAATGCCTCATTACTCCAGGCGCCCTGGACGCCGGTAAATTCAGAGAAAGGCAACAGCGGGTGAGCACTCGTTGTTTGATTGCCTATCATCCACTGGGCATTGTTCTCTGCGGCTATCCAGAAGTACTCCTGGGGTGTCACTGAAGCGCCCGGCCGCTTGTTGAGATCGAAGCGCCATGTACCATCCAGCAACCTTCCAGCACCGCTCAGCTCGGTAAAGTAGTCGGTATCCCTCGCATCCCCGCCGGCTGCTTGCTGATCCAGGCGAAGGGCATTTACCGAGAACGGGGCCGGTTCAAAATCCGGGATCAATGGCTTGGCGACTGCCGCAGTTCTTACTTTTTGGCTTTTCCACCAGGGGAGAGTGATTTCGACTGAATACTCGCTGTCGTTGAACGCCAGGCCAACAGAGAGGCTATCGCTCAAAGCCTTCGAGCTGATATACAGCCGGCCCTCGTAATAAAGAATCAGGTCGACCCCGATGGTTGCCTCACCGCCAGGAGAGATGAGTCTCAGCTTGTTCGCTTCGCCGGTCCAGGCAACCTGCAGGTGATCGGTGACTTCCGGAAAGGGCAACCACATGTTCTCTGTAGAATAAAAAAACTCTATGGCATCGACGTCGACTCCATCGACAAAAAGCCCTGCTAGCCTGAGGTCATAGGCATCGCCAAGGTGTTGGCTGACGCCCTCGTGTGCTTCCAGCGAGGTCGCGTCTGTCACTTGCGCCTGAGCCGTCGCGGCACCCATCAGCCATGGAGTGCACAGCAAGAGCAAAACTGTCAGTATCAGCCAGCATTTTGAGGTAGCCTTGGTCATCGGCCTAGAACGAAGAGGACAGTTCCTTTACCAGGTCTACTTCACCGATCTTTCCTGATACCACTGTAACGTAGTCGCCTTTCACTGCCGGGGTTTGGAGCTTCGAATAGATGCTTCTTCTGTACCCGGGAAGCACCGGTGTCCCGGCCAACTCTCCGTGAATGAATGGAAGTTCTCCCTTTTCCTTATCGCCCAGCTTCTCCAGTTTCGCTATGGACGAAATTGCCGCGTCGATACCCGGATAATCCTCCTTTTTCCAGGATGCATAACTGGCATCTAACCGTGCATATGCAGTGCCCGTGGCTTCAAAGTCAACGGCCAGGTAGCGCCCTTCCCTGGCTGCGACAATCTTGGTGTCGTGGACTTCACCCGTTCTGTTTTCTTTACCCACGTGCAGGTATACCGGCAGACCAAAATTGAAGGTGAAACTCATTTCGTCTTTTTTGCCATCAGCTTCCAGGGGGTTCTCGGAAATGTAAATCATCGCTCTGTGCTCGCCGGGAGCTGGCTTCACCTTGGGACGAATAGAAAATCTGAGCGTCTGGCGGCTCCCCGGATCAATGCTAAACGATAGCGGATTAATCATTATCCACTGATCAAGGGACTGCTCATTGGGCGGCAGGTTTCTCGTTCTGTTGTTTTCATCAAGGTCCCAGTTTTTTACCGCAACAGTGACCGACAATGGCTTATCCGATACGTTAATTATCGCCAGGGACTCTGTTGAGCTTTTACCATTCCAGTCGAGTTCAAATCTTGCTGGGGAGAACCCAACTCTCGGTTTAGGCATATTGTTGCTTTGCGCTGCCATGGGCTGGGTCTGGCCTATAGCAGGGACAAGCCCACCAATCAGGAGGCTCACGTTGAAGGCGATAATCAGAAGTTTTTTCATAGTCTAGTTAAACGTCACAGTGATTCTAAGGTTGCCTGTATGCTTGCCGCTATCCCTTACGTTGGGATAGCTGATGTCGTAGAGCGTGTCCCCACGAATTCTTTGCAAGCTGCCATTGTTTCTGCGGTTTTCTTTTATATTGATTGAAAATGCCGATACTTCTACAGTAGATCGGGGATCATTGACGCCCACCAGGCGCCCACCAATGACCTCTATATCAACGTTAATATTGATGGGGCCGGTCCATTCGTTACGGTCGAAATCGAGCTGCCAGGTGTTATTGTCAGACCGTTGCAAAACCGGGTTGGCCCAAGAGGGGTCGTCATTGGGCAGCACCACGGGGCTAGCCAGATTTACGCTGCCAAGCTTGTATGAACCCAGACTCACCAGGCGCTGTTGACCGCCTTTTTGCGCCCCTGTGATATCCCTGCGCTTGACCGGAGATAGAGAGACCGGTCCTTTTATCGAGAGCGTGGCAGACAACACCTGCCCAGGCTCAAAAATAGAAGCGACAAAGATACCCGAGACAACAGCGTGGAGAATCGCCTTTGACGAACCTCGCTCCGTTGACCTGGGCATCCTTGCCGACATGGCCGTATCAGTTACCGGTGACGGTAATCGCGTAGGACTGAGACTCGAAACCAAAGTCAGACACGTTGTTAAGGTCGAGGGTGAAAAAGAGATCACCGGTTTCGAAGGCCAGGCCACTGTAGTTGGGCTGGCTTACCCCTTCATTGGTGAACAGGCCGGGACTAGTGCCGCCCACCGGAGCAACTGAGGCCGTGTAGTTTGAGAAGCCGAGTCCTCTGACACCAAAGGCATTACGCACTTCGACAAAAACATCGCTGCTTACACCCAGGTCTTGCGACTGTATGTCGGCATCGACGGTTGCAATCCCACCAAAAATGTCCAGCCTGTCGAAGTAGATACCGGAATTTACACAGTATTGCTCGGTACATTCCTGGCCTACGCCAGATGTCAGCGAATCCACAAGACCCTGGGGATCGATATCCAGAAATATTTGGTCATAGGTATACAGAATGAGAACCTGCGGAAACGCAAGTTCAATGGTGGTAACAGCCGTGGCCGCATTGCTTTGGGCAAACGGCATTGCGGTTAACATGCCAGCCGCCATAGCGGACAGCATGAATTTATTGGAACGTATTTTCATAGTCAAACCTCTTATTTTTGCAGCGCACTCAGATACGAGTGCAATTGGTGTAACAGGGGGAAATATATAGGAGAGATTGGCAGGCTACACGCGTGAAATTAATAAAAGTACACATCGTTGCACTATGAGCATTTAGTGCTTATTTTATAGTGTTTTTAGGTTTAATTTCGCTCAAAAAGTCGAGCAAAAAAACTTGGTTTTGGGCGACAGATCACAGTTATATTGCAGGTTTTTTTGGCCCCTGGGGAAAGACCGACAGCGGGGAGAAATGTCTTCTACGGGCAATAGCGTGGAAACGAGAGCTTGCCGCGTTCCGTTCACCTGGGCTTGATCAAGGAAGGATGGGAGACAACACATAACCTGGGTCAGGTGTTGCCCTGTTCATTGTGATATCAGTGAGCGTCCAGCGCCGGGCACAGGCACCTCGGCTGCCCGACTTAGGGCCGCGCTAGCGCGGCACGTTTTCAGCAAAGCGCCTGAATTCCAGGTCCTGGAATCGCGCTTCGTCGTGGGCAATGCATTCCACCACCTCGGTGGCCAGTGACTTGGCCCCGGAAACGGTGCGCGCGGCTTTGCCCACCGCAGAGCGCTCTGCCTGCTTTCTAGTGTCGGCTTGTACCATCACCAGGCCGCCTTTCTTGTTCAGCGTCTCCACCTGGCAGGAGTACTCTCCAGTAGGCAGGACAGCGCCAGTCAACCCGGACAGTATCGACAGGCCCAATCCAAGCGCTAATTTTTGCACGGTTTTCATATCTAAATCTCCTTTCATCATTTGTTACCAGCACTCGTCGCCAGTCGTCCCGGATGCACCGCGTTGACCGGTGGAGGACAGTGTCAGCGATGCGCACCGCGTATCGTCCGATTGGGGCGAGCTTGCGATCGGGGTAGCAGTCAATACATAGCAGTTACTCGCGGCCGTGATAGCGCCACCGGCGCAGTCCACGCCATCTATTTGATAATGACCCTCGGGGGACACCATGGGGTCCGCGGCAAAGCCAAGCTCAGTCATGTCGCCACTGTAGGTGGACCTGTCCAGCATCAGCTGCTCCTCCCGATTAGCGGCATCCATGAGTGCACCCATACCATCGCTGCGCCGTGCCTTCTGAGCGTGTTCAAGGTACGCAGGCACTGCGACAGCCATCAGGATCGCAACAATTACCAGCACAATCATCAGCTCTATCAAGGTAAAGCCACGCACTGATCGCATTTGACAAGCGCCCTTGCTAACGGTTGACAAAGCCATCCTCAGTATTGCTCCCGGAACCAGAATGAGCCATAGGGTGGCGGCAGTGCTGAGCCCGTTTCCATCGGGTTACCGATACCCGGGTCCACGCTGCCGCCCGGCGGCAGCAGTAGACGAATCTTGCCATCGCTACCAAAGTGAGGCGAGGGTGAGTCGGGAATCAGCGAACCGATAACGACAAAGCGTTCAAAGTCGTCCTCGTCGCCATCCAGGTTGCGGTCGGCGCTGGCGTCAAACAGGTTCAGAACATAAAGCCGACCGGCACCCGGCAGCGGCTCACAAATACTCTGAATCTCCGCTTCAGGCGAGAAGGTCGTGACGTAGACCTTGTCGGCAATAGTCAACGCCCGCGCGAGATTCTTCTCCCCCGATGCTGTCAGGTCCAGCCGCCAACCATTGGCGCCCGCCAGTGCCACTGCGGCTGCGGTCTGTTCTGCCGGTGTGCCGGTATTCAGTGTATCGGATGTCACGTCAAACAAATCGCTGTCATCGAGCGGCAGCTGACAGCGGAAATCATCAACGGGGTCCGCGCCCAGACAATCGCCTGCCGGGGGGCGGGCCGTGAAATAGGGTCGCACCGCTTCATCCTTGACCAGATAGAGGCGGTTTTCTGTACGCGTATCGTTGGGGTCGGTGCGGTCGCCAGTACCGATGATCACTGCATCAACCAACTTCCCGCCATTCAGGCTGCGTACCACGTCTGGCGCATTGAAAAAGCGCCGGTCGGTCTCTACGGTGCCACCATTGAAGCCCGCCAGTTTGACGATGCGCCATTTATCCTGCGCTATGGTTGGCAGGGCATTGCCGGGGAGATCTACCCGCCAGAGGGTACCCCCGGTGTCGCCAAAGTAGAACCGGTCGGTCAATTCATCGCCATTGCTGTCCAGGGCCGTGACCCCGGCGGCAACTGCATGCTGCAGGCCGACTTCCTGTAGATTGCTGGCAGTGTTCTCACTCGGTGTGACACTCCAGACCAGGGCACCCGTGGCCGCATCGACCAGATACATTCCGCGACCCATGCTGTCCTCGGTTGCCACACCCTCAGCATCTTTGTTCAGGTCATAGCCCGCGCCAAAAGCCAGCACGGGCTTCGGTATACCGCTACCATCCCGGTATCCAGGGATACGGGTTACTACCGGTACCGACCAGGTCTGGCCCAGCTCTTCGAAGCCCGGTGAGTTCTGGTCAATCCGCCACAGAAACCGCGGCGAATCCGGATCAGAAATATCCATCGCGTACAAGATTCGACCACCGCGGCGGAGGCCAAAGTACAAGTACACTTTATCGCCTGCCGCACTATCGATGGTGCCGTCAAGATTCAGGTCCCGGGTAAATACCACCGGCGGCGCGTCGATACCGTAGACGTGCTCAGAGCTGATGGCATCCACCCGGCGTTTTTCAATCACTGGCGACAGTTCCTTGGCAAAAAACGCCCAATCTTCCTGCCCATCGGTGTTGCCAAACATGTGCATAAAGCCGCCATTGGTGCCGACCACAATGCGCAGATCGGGATTCAATGCAGTGAACGCACCCCGGGCTCCGTAGTTAATGACCAGCGGTTTGCTGTGCAGCATATCTGCAAGAATCCAGGGACGCGGATCATCGGTTTCCAGATCGTCGTCAATATCGTCTACGTCGAAACCCTTGTTCCAGCCGATGGCGCGGGCCAGGCCACTGGCCTCCGAAACGCCGAACAGCTCGAAGAGCTCGGCTTCGGTATCCAGGCCGTAGGCCTCGGCATCGATGGTGTCGTCGCCAAAGACTTCCAATGCCTCCGCCGCGCCTGTATTGGAATAAATAACCCGGGTCGCCGGGTCACGCTTGGCCAGTAGTTCACCCACACCGCCGGCGAGCACTTCCTGACCATCACCCGGGGCGCTCCAGTAACTGGTAGCGCCGTTCTTGATCTGACCATCACCGGGATCGATCGCCGGCTCGTCATTGGCATCGACCAGTGTGGCAGAGCCAGCTTCGATCTTGACCTTCAGTTTCTTGATATTGCCCGCCCAGTCTACTCCGTCGGTGGGCTTGAACATGGCAAAGAACACGTCATCCCGACTCTGGGTCCGGGTAAAGGTATCCACCGCTACTGCGGGGGAGGTGAAGGTGGCGTTGGTAGAAAGAATACTGAGTATCGCATTCTGGAAAGCGGCAGCAAGTTCCTCCGCATTGTCCGCCGTATAGTATTCACCCTTACCCTTCTGCGCCGTGTCCTCCAGTAGCGGCTGGTCGGTAGTGAAGCCAACCGTATAGGTTATCCCGTATTGCTTACCGTTGGTGGCGTCCTGGTCCAGATCGGTGTTGGCCATGTACTCCGCCAGCAGGGGCAAACAGTTTTTGCTGGTCCCGCCGCCGCCGTTATCGTTCGCATAGGTCTCCGCAAATCTTGCCCGTCAGGCTCTCCACCTCGTCATTGGCGTCGCAATCACGGGTCGGCAGGCCATCTGTCATCAAAATAATATACGTATAGGCGCAGTCGCTGGAGGGCGCACTGTAGGTACGAACGGGCGATTCAGCGAGCGTATCCCGGGGTGGGAAGTCCACGCCAAAGCGGCGTTCCAGGCCGTACTTGACCGTATCCCCCGCCAGATAGCGGTAGGCCTCATAGGTGGATTCACACAGCGGTGTCCAACCCCGGTCGTCCAGGCCGTCGACAATCGCGGTTAGATTAGCCCGCTGGGCATCATCCATATTCTCGATAATGCGAGAGACTATCCGCCCACCATCGTCGGAATTGCCATCATTTTGGTTGAACACCGCCAGGCCGAAATCGATATCGCGGTTAGCGTCTATCAAGCTGGTGATCACCTCTTTGGCGATCTCCATGCGCGAGCTATCGACCGCCACCTGGGTGGCATCGTAGTACCAGTCCATGTAATGCGCACTGTAAAACGAGTAGGGCCGGTCGCCCCAGTTGACATTGGAGTCGGCCGCAGTCGCCGCGCCAAACTCGGCGCCGGCGGCGGGGTTAGACACCGTATTGCGGGGAAACCCGTTGCCAATGCCAGGGCCATTCGAGGGGTTATCGTTGATCACGTCAGCCTGACACTCGATGTGTGCCGGGTTGCGCACGTTTCTGCTCAGGCCCAACCAGGCTGCGGCGTTCCTGACCCGGCCGTTGTTTCTCAGCACCACAGGACGCCAGCGTCTCGCTTTGGTCTGAGTAAAGCCCTGGGTTTGCAGGGCTGCATAGGATTCCGCGCAGCGGTTTTTTGACGCCGAAAACCAGTTGTTGCTGGCCGTGCCCGGCGGGCGACCGTTGGTCGACCAGTAAATGCGGTCGTTGGCGTGGGCGGAGACATAGGTGCCGCTTGGGTCGTAGGCTTTGCGCTGCCCCGGTACGATAGTGCCCATGCTGCCCGAGTCATCAAAAATGATCAGAACTTTAGGCCGTCCGGCGTCGACCGGGTCCAGCGCAGCGCGGTAGATATCGGTGTCGTCCGTTTGTGCAACCGATGCCAGCAAAGTCATAGCCAGTGAAATGGCCACTACCCAGTAACTTCGGGCATTCACCCTGTTGGTTCCCATGTTTGTTCCCCTTCTCGCACAGACCGGCATGACAGCCAGCTCGGTTATAGTTCTGGTCGGATCCGGCCCGCTAGCGAGCGGCGTTGCCGATGATGGTTTTTACAGCGCCCAGTTCGACTTTGGTTCTGGCCTTGCTGGCCACCTCATGCTCCGACACGATGCGGTAGTAATCGCAGGCAAACAGGTCGGCGCTGTACCCTTGTGGCCGCGGGGGGCAGGAGGTATCCGAAGTAATGAGATACACATCGACATCCACCGCCGCCGGCCCATCGTTCAGGTCTCGAAGCGGATGGTCACCGGCTGGAATGGCGGCGAACGGCGTGAGGGCATCATTGCCATCAAAGGGCTCAAAGGCCGTGCCACTGAGGGACATAACCGCCAGCACGCCAGCCTCGGCGGACTGGAACGACTCATAACTATCCTGGATATTTGCGGACATCCGCAAACCCAGGGCACTGTTGCTGGCTGTCATCAGAGCGACCACAGTAATCACCATCAGAAATAACATTGTGACTACCAGAACCACTCCGCGTTGACGGCTCCGTGGCGAAATTGTCATGCGTCTCCCCTCACTACCAGTTTTGGATTTCTCAGTGACACGTTGGTGCTGACCATGATCCGTCGAAAGCTGTCAGCGGGTGTCAGCGCCAGGTCGCCCAGGTTGTAGGTCTTGGCGTTCTGGTACTGGGGATCCTCGAGGGCGTTACGCAACAGCACAGAGACTTCAACGGACTCGATACGATCCCAGTTGCCAGCCACCTCCGTAGCATTGCCGTAGGTGTCTACTTCGCCATCGCCGGAGGTGTCGTAGCCAAATCTGAAGCGCATGTTTTCGACACCCTGGACCATGTTTTCAGTGACTATGCTCATGGCACCGGCTCCGGCGTCCCAGGCCAGCGACTTACGCGCCAGCCAGGGAATGTCGCCGTCGCGCAAGTAATACAGCTCATAGGCATATTCCCAGGCCACGCCCCCCGGTATCTCGCCACCTTCAGTGATGGTAGGCGCAGTATCGGCACCATCGAAAAGCACGCCGCCTATTCCGTTGGTCATCACGTAAGTGCTGGTTGCCTGCAGCGCACTGGGCGTATCAATCACCCCGTCACCCACCAGCGGGTCAGCCAGGTCAGGGTTATCACGGTCACCGTCCGAGAGCGGTCGCGGAATCGCATGCTTGATGACCAGCACGTCGGTATTGGGTACTGCATCGGTGACACAACCAAGGGCGTTACCACCGCCATTGCTGGTCGTGGCAAACAGATAGCTGGTGTACTGGTACACAGCCCCGGCGCCGGTGCAGTCACCCGCAATGGCACTCAGGTTGGCGTCTCGGGTCATACGACCTGCGGTGACTTCACCAAAAAATCCTGCGTGGCGCAGGGATTCAGATATCAGCTGCAACACGAATCGGCCGTTATCAGAGATCCCAGCCACCTGCTCCAACTCCGAGTAGGAGCGCTTTGAAGCGATGTATATACCAGCCGCTCCGGACATCAAGATCAGGCCAAGCACCAGGGCAACCATCAGCTCAACCAATGAGAATCCGCGGGCAGCCTGTACGGCAATCTTTGCAGTTTTCACAGGTCATCCTCGTCGATTACATAAGTGTTGATCGAGACTTGCCGTCGAAAGGGATCAGCGCCGGCAGCAGCGCCGCCGCAGACGTCGCCACCGGCAGCCACGGCATCGACGCTCTCAACCAAACCACGCCATTGGACAATCACGTTCAGCAAGCCAGTGCGTGCCATGCCAGGGGAGGCGTTGAAGACAACACAGCCCCGCGGAGTATTCAGGCCATTGGTGTTGGCACCGCCGGCGGTCACACTGGCCCCGTCAAGGGCTTGCTCCCAAAGCCAAAGGTCGTGTGCAGCCAGCTCTGCTGGGGTACAGGAGCTGGCGCTGCAGTCCGGGTCCGGCTCGTCGGCAACAGTCCCACCACCCAGAGGGTCAAGACCGATGTCATAGGCATCTATGGCCGCAGGGTTAATGCGAATTCTCTCGAGCACTGCATCGGCCAGGTTCACGGCTCGCGCCCGCTCGATTGCCTGATGCTGATGAACTTTGGATTTGGTGAGAATACCCACCATACCCAGTAGACCAATAGACAGCAGGACAAAAGCAACAAGCACTTCGATTAACCCGAAACCCCGGGTACGACGCTGTGGGGCAGAGCCCTTAAGAACAGTCAAGGTTGGCTCCCGTGTGATCGTTAGCGGTGCCATCGGTTGGATCGTTGCTGTCGATCGCAGCGCTCACCGTGCCGACGCCAGTCACAATCAAGCCCATTGCACTGCCCGCACCACGGTCATCACAGAGGGCGAAGGTACCACTGAAGTTGAGTGAAAACCCGCGGCTGTCATAGCGCACCCGGTTGGCGCCATTGCTGAAGTCAACGGCGAAGTCCGCCGGCAGATCAGTGGATTTGGCAACGAAAATCTCGTCGCCATCACCCGCATCTATCGTGCCGTCACCGTCTGCATCGGTAAACGCGATGTAGCCCTGCTCCCAGCTACCGTTGCAGCCGGTGCCATCGCCACTGCGGCAAACGGTGACAAAGCTTCTCCGCGCCATGGCCTCCGAACGGGCATTACCCAATGCCGCTCGAAGGGCATAGGTCTCGGTCAGCATCCGGTTGTTTTTGATCATAGTCGTAAACGCAGGCGCACTGACGCCAAGCATCACCGCAATCACGGCGAGCACTATCATCAACTCAATAAGGCTGAAACCCCGGGCGAGCTCTACAGATTTTTTCATCGTCCCACTCCTGCGTTGCGCAGGTATTTTTTTTGCTCTTGCCTGAACTCTACAAGCTGTATTCGAAGCGGGGAAGATGCTGCGGCCGGGAAACTTTAGAAAAGTCAGGAAAAACGGAACAGGCCAATTTATTCAGTGAGCAAGCTCACGTTTTCAACACTTAGGCTATTTACATTCGACGAAAAACGAGTATTCGCGGGTGCGCGCCCCCGTAAACAGGATGGTCGTAAGTACGCCAGGAAAAGCCGCCGTAAGCGCCGCCGGCATGTCCCGGCACAGACTCAAAGCCCGGTTTGGTCGCGCCACTGCTGGGGTGCCCAGGCTTTTATATCCTCGGCATCTTCCGGCAGAATGAAGCCCGCGGCTACCGCAGCATCGGTCGCTTCACTGACCGCTGTCACGTAACCCGCTTCATCCACGTAGAGGCTGGCCATCTGGTCCGGGGTGAAGAGCGCTGTGCTGCCGAACAAGCGACAGAAGCCGTCGCCAGTATTCCCGGTCCCGGCCAACACCGCAGTGGCCGCATCTGTGAAGGGAGTACGAACGCCACCGGTGCTATTGCCATTGCTATCCTTGAGGTAATCGCTGCCGTCGTCATTCAGATCCAGTCGCGGCGCCAGGGGTGGCATATCACCCCCGCGAATCCACTCGTCCATGGCGCGGATTGCGGTCTTGAAAACGTAGTGCATGGGGCCGGAGTTCACTGGCAAATCACACTGCACCAGGCCCAGCAATGCACTTACCTCACGCACGGCGGCAAAACGTGGTTCTCCCACCGCATCCGAGCGACCGGTGTCTATGGTGTAAAGATCGGCATGCGCCGTACCGGACACTTCCCACAACACAAAATTTTCGCTGTCGTCCTGGCGGGCCGGTGCATAACCCAATCCGGTCACATCAGTCTCAGTTTGGAAGGTCATTACCGGCACATTAATGTCCTCGCGAATGCGCGGTGACTCAGGTGTTGCGATGGGCGTCAGTGGTTCCTGTGCCAGAGGAGAGCTACCATTCCCACGACTGTGCACGATATAACCATCATAGGGGCGATAGAGCGGTGCAACGGCATTGATAAAAGTCACCAGACGGCTGGCGGATTGCGACTCTCCCACTGCCAGTAGATGGTCCGCGCTCAAGCCGTTGAGCACGTCGATATCCTGCGGGTCGCGAAGCAGTTCAGAAACCTGAGAAAACATGTCGTAGGAGAAGCTGTCCCCCGGGTGATTCAGGTCACCGTAGCGCGCCGGGTTTATCGCCTTGAGATGCAGCGGCGCCAGGCCACCCTCGCGACCCTCTATGCCCACTACCTGGGCGGTTACACCCACCCAGGCATGACCGGCGCGATAGATCTCCACATGACCGGCGCCCCAGCTCGGCGGGATATCAAATCCCGAGGTGACATTGAGCCATTCCACCACTACGGTGCCGCTGAAATCTGCCGGGTCCAGTGGACGGTGCACCACGATGCGAGTTTTATAGTCGGCGGTCTCACCGGGCTCCACCTCCCAGACGCCAGAACTGTCCAGTTCGTTGATATTGCTGAAAGCCGTCGCGGTCCCGTCGATAAAGTACTCGGCATCCTCGTAGCCAATATCCGCCAGATCAAAGTTCTGCGCCAGCAAAAACAACGAGCTCTCGTCGGGGGGCAGGGCCACATTGGGATTACTGATGGGCAGGAATTCGGGCTCTGGCGGCACCACAGGCGGCTCTGCAGGTTGCCTGTCGCTGCTGTCACTGCAAGCTGATAACAGGACACTGAGACTCAACACCTGAAGAAGTTTGGTGATCGGCATGTATGACCTCGATGGTGATGGTGTACTGGACGGCCTGATACCTGCGCGCGGTGATCAACGCCGGGCGTCGGTGCAAACCGCAGGCCGGTGCATCAGGAGATTGTCAGGCAATGTGCCTGAGCGCGGCAAGGACTGTCAAATCCGGCTTGTTCAGAACACGAGAAGCAGCGGCTGCAACTGCCCAGCCGGGCCGATTCGGCAGCCGCGCCCGACTCCCGGCTCCCGACTCCCGGCTCCCGGCTCCCGGCTCCCGAC
Organism: uncultured Gammaproteobacteria bacterium; assembly: GCA_963840725.1. Classification (GTDB taxonomy): domain Bacteria; phylum Pseudomonadota; class Gammaproteobacteria; order Pseudomonadales; family Halieaceae; genus CAVWDU01. The sequence continues at coordinate 959,667 of CAWIZY010000016.1, forward strand.
TCCCGGCTCCCGACTACGGCCGCGCCGGCTGACGGCGACCAAAACGCGGCCGCCAAACTGCCAGGGCCACGTTGACCACGGTCACCGCGAGAATGACCCAAAGCGATACCCACTCTCCCCTCACGAGTTCGTTCAGGCTTGCGGGGTCCACCTCACCAGCCAGCGCCTGCTGACTGACCAGCGCCGCGCGCTTTGCCGGTCCCTGCACCCCAAGCAAGGTACCCTCGAACATGATGATGCCCAGGGCAAGCTTCATCAGCACCCACCCGGCCGAATGAAAAGGGGTGTGCCAGGCCATGGACAACAGCCCGGATACAATCACCATCGCCAATGAGGGAAAGAGCAAATAGCCGGCAATTGCACCAATGGCGCCTCGCATCTGGGCATATTCTTCCAGCGATTCAGGCGACGGTGTCATTGTCAGCAAAATAATGTGGGCGCAGAGTGCCCCAATGACCCCGATGGCGCCCAAACTGTGCAGAAATTTAAACGCTTTCTTCATGGTCCCATTATCGTTAAGCCAGAACCGGCTGTCATGCGCGGACAGAGCCTACAAGTTACCCAATCTGAACACAATGTGGCGACGTAACAACTCCGTTAAGGCCGCATCACCCACCGAGAGGATCAGCAGCTACGTGCGCAGTGCCACAAGACTCCTGAATTTACCACGCCTGAACTCATGGGCCCGGGCATCGAAGGGGCCCGCGAGAACAGCGCGCAAAACGGTGGCAATAGCCCTGATCGGTCTCGCTAACGCTGCAGCAACTCCCGGGGAAACACCCGTCATGCATGCTCACATCAGCGACAACACGCTCTCCACCCGCGATGGCGCCCAATTGCCACTGCGCTATTGGCCCACGGCGACGGAGCGACGAGGCATCATCCTCGCACTGCACAGCTTCACGGACTACAGCGCGGCGTTCGCCGCCATTTGCCCCTGGTTCGCAGCACGCGGCTATGACTGCTATGCCTACGATCAGCGTGGCTTTGGCGCAGCACCCGCAGCGGGAATGTGGGCGGGCGCCGATATTCTTACCGCGGATCTCGAGGACGCCCTTGCCGCCATTCGCACCAGGCTGGGCGATGATGACGTTCCGCTATTCCTGTTGGGGGAAAGTATGGGTGGATCCGTGGCGCTGCTGACTGCCGGACAGCTGGCCGCCCGCGACCGGCCGGCGGGCCTGATATTGGCGGCTCCCGGCGTACGGGAAGACTTGCCACTCAAGCCACTATGGGACTTCCTGCTGTGGAGTGCTGACAAACTACTGCCCGCCGCCAGCGTGCCGGTTCATCGCAATGCCAATCCGCGCATCAACGCCGCCACCAATGCACGACTGCAACACGACCCGCTGGTGCAGCGCCGGGTACGGGCAGACACGTACTATGGGGTCACCCGGCTTGCGGACGCGGCGGGCGCCGCGGCCGCCAGTGTGACAGTTCCCGCCCTACTGCTCTATGGCGAGGAGGATGGCCTTATTCACCAGCGCTCGATTTGCGCTGCCCAGTCAAGCATGGTGGGGCCCGCGACGGTCAAAATCTATGCAGACGCTCCCCACCTGGTGATGCACTGGCAACAGCAATCGAGGGTGCTCGAAGACGTCGAACTGTGGTTGCAGAAACCCGCGGACGGTAACCACGAAACCGCGGCTTGTGCGGACTGAGCGCCGCTGCCCCAACGCTCCGTCTGGCTCCAACGGCCTCAAGCCATCCATCCTGTATTGTAGAACCCGGGAGCAGATGGCAGCCTCAACCGGACTCGACACAAACTGACAACCCATCCGATCACGGTTGGAGTCGCCACTTTCCTGCCTTGTCATTGACGACAACTTTATTGCATGATGCGCCAGATCGCCGCTGCTTGCAGCGCACTCTGGCAGCTCACTCGATAATGTGGCCCTGTCATTGCAAAGGCAGCTCCAGGGCGTGTGCCTACCAGGATTGGCCAGATTATTAGTACTGTTTTATTTAACGGCACTGTCTTATTCGTCAACGAGGGTCTGCTCTTCCCGGGTCTTTGTTCGATGGCGGCAGTGACGAACAAGAGAGGCTGTATACATGACAAATCTGGGCACCCCACTCGCGCCAAACGCCACCCGTGTCATGCTGCTCGGCAGCGGCGAACTCGGCAAGGAAGTCGCCATCGAACTGATGCGTCTGGGCTGCGAAGTGATTGCGGTTGACCGCTACCCTAACGCGCCCGCGATGCAGGTTGCGCACCGCTGGCACGTGATCAATATGCTGGACGCAACTGCCCTCCGCCATCTGGTAGAGGAGGAAAAACCGCAGCTTGTCGTACCCGAGATCGAGGCCATCGCCACCGACGAGTTGGTCCAACTGGAGTCCGAGGGCTGGCGGGTTATTCCTACGGCCAGAGCAGCGCAATTAACCATGAACCGCGAAGGCATCCGTCGCCTCGCCGCGCAGGAGCTTGATCTGCCCACCTCCCCTTACCGGTTTGCAAGCAGCCGTGAGGAGTATCTGGATGCGGTGAACACCGTTGGGCTACCCTGCGTGGTAAAGCCGATCATGTCATCATCCGGCAAGGGCCAGAGCACACTGAAGTCTGTGCAAGATGTAGAACCCGCGTGGGTTTATGCGCAATCCGGTGGCCGCAGTGGCGAGGGCAAAGTCATTGTCGAGGGCTTTATCGATTTCGATTACGAAATCACCCTGCTGACGGTCCGGCACCGCGATGGGACCAGCTTCTGCCCGGCCATTGGTCATCGCCAGGAAAAGGGCGACTACCGGGAATCCTGGCAACCCCAGCAAATGACAGACCCTGCTCTGGCAGAGGCCCGCCGCATCGCAACGGCGGTGACCGATGCCCTTGGAGGCCACGGGATCTTTGGCGTGGAATTGTTCGTTAAAGGAGACTCAGTATACTTCAGCGAGGTTTCACCAAGACCCCACGATACCGGCATGGTAACGCTGATCTCCCAGAACCTCTCTGAGTTCGCCCTGCACGCCCGCGCCATTCTCGGTCTTCCCATTCCGATCATAAGCCAGGCGCGGCCGGCAGCTTCGGCAGTATTGCTGGTGCCTGGCAACTCCACCAATATGGTTTATCGAGGGCTGGATAAGGCGTTGGTAGAGCCAGATACCGACCTGCGTCTGTTCGGGAAACCGGAGGTCAAGGGTGAACGGCGTCTGGGGGTGGCCCTGGCACTGGACCAGACTACCGAGGATGCCGTTGCCAAAGCGCTGCGGGTTATCGCAGAGATCGAAGTTTCTCTTTGATCAGCCCGGCGCCAGACAGGCCTCTGTGATCATGCAGAGGCTGTCCCTAACCGGTGGGCTCTATTCGTTGCCTGCCCTGTCGTAGGGCGTGAATTCGCCGATCGGGGCCGTCTCACTCCAGTCGGTAATCCAGGCCTCCTGGGGCCCTACTCCCCGGGCGCCGAAGAACAACACGGCAACACGGCCATCGGTCACTGTAGCAAAACCCGTATTCGCCGCCGGCTCGAAGATCGCCAGCTTGACCAGGGCATCTGCAAACAGCATATCCTCCACCAACAGATCGCGCAGATAATCTGCCGCCGGGTCCGGCGTCGGTTTTTTCAGTCCGCTGGCGAACCGACCGCCGCGTGGCGCGCCGGTTTGCGCAACCAGCACCGGTCGCCCGCGGAAGGTGAAGGGGAGCGCCCAGATGTTGCTCCAGTTGCCGGGGGTACCCGCCTGACTCCATTTTTTCATTCGAGCATCAGCCGCTCGCCCCATCAATTGCTGTGGTTTCTCCGCTGGCCCCAGACGCCGATAACCCCGTCGACCAAAAGCAGCGGAAACTTCATTTTGCCAGCCCACAATCACGGTAGTCAGCGGCGCCTCCAGGTCAGCTCCCTCAGCGACAGAGCCATAGAAATGCTCCAGTGCCTGTTTCAGCGCCGCCTCTGTATCGTGGTCCTCGACGACATCGCCAGGGGCTCGCAGTCGCACGGGATACGTCAGCTCTCCGGACGGATTCGGGACCGTGGGAAACAAGGTGGTGGACAAGAACAGATCGTCCCCCAATAGATCGATATTAATCATTTTCGAACCCGGGCTGGGGTTGGTGAAAATCAAACCACTGTGGCGCTGCCCCGGCGGTATCACACCCCGAGGAAATGCCAGAGAGTGAATATGACGATCTACCGCGTCGTTACCGCCACCCAACAGACCACCGTGGAGCAACCACGATACCTCCAGCGGAGAAAAATAGTCCGGGTCAGCCCCTGAGTGGAGAAAAACCAGCTGTTTGTCACTCCGGTTATCTATTTCAATCCATACCGGCTCGACACCATGAACAGAGACATCTGCGCCCAGCAGACGCTCACTGTCTGCCGGCGCCAGCACCAGAGCTCTGACTTCGACATCGGCCGACCCATCACCTCCCTCGATAACACCCGCGGCAGACCTGCGGCGAAAATCGCTCTCATCAAACGGAGGCGGTGCCTGCCAGGTGGCACACCCGGCGAGAGCCAAAATGGCAAACAGTAGAAGCACGCGGCTGCTATTCATTGTTGACCGGCGCCCCTTGAGTTTTCCGATTGACTTGCTCGACAGCCACTTTCTCCCAGGGCAGCCAGCCTATGTCACGCAGTCGGGTATTGTCGGCGTCGAATATCATGACCAGTCGGCTGCCGTCGGTGAAATAGGGGTCTGTGGTCAGGTTGCGTTGCGGGTTTTCCGGCGACGCGGAGCCCACACCTTTGACCCAACCGATCTGGGACAGATGGCGGGCATAGACCATATCTTCGGCCAGCGCGGCCCTGGCCTCATCTACATCCGGGTCGATCTTATGGGTGGTTAAATACGGGGAATAAATGGTCAGTCGGCTGCCGATATCGCGACTGATCTGACCCACCCACACCGGGTTGCCCTGATAGCGCAAGGGTGCACGCCATAAGCGCAGGTGATTGCGCTGATGGATGTTGTCCCGCGCTTTTTGCAGCGCAAAATCCTGCGCTCTCCCATACAGATACAACGGGCTTACTGGCGCATAGGGATAGGGCTTTCCCGCCAGCACTGACTTCATCATACGCAGCAGCGACCCGGCCCAGGTGGTTTCCGTCGCCCGCCAGCCACGTTTAACCAGAGCCGGGAAAGCGTCCTCCTCGCCGCCGATAATCACCAGATTCAGCGGGTCACCATTCTTACTGCCTTTCTTGTTGCTGACACAGCAAGGCAGCGCTTCCAATGCCGCACGTAAAGCAGCCTCGTCATCGCCCAGATCGACTACTTCAACGGCAGACCAGGCCTGCTCTCGCTCTTGCCGCTGTTGCTCGTAGTCGGCGCGAAAACCCGGAACGTAGACCAGAGCAGAGGTATGACGCAAGGCGCCGGAGCGCAGGAAATCCGCATGCACAAACTTGAAGCCCTCCTCGAGACGGGTCAGTACAAATCCGGATGAGGTCACCCCCGGCGGTATACGCCGAGGTAGCGCAAGCTTGCGGAATCGCTCTCTCTCGGCCACGCTAAGAGATTCGCTGGCGCCCACCGTAAATGCCTCAGCCGCTTCCCAGTAGGGAAAATAGCTGGGGTCCATACCCAGGGGCAGAAACCAATAGGGCGCCGAGTCACGGTTTTCCACTTCGATCCAGACCGGCTGGATACCGTAGGCCGCCAGGGGTCGCCCATACAGCTCTGCACTCTCTATCGGATCTAACGCGGCGACTGCTATGGTCAGGGGGCCATCGGTCTGGCTGACGGCCCGCTGGCGATAGTCGGGCAACTCGATCTGGTTGGTAGCGCAGCCGCACAGGACGAAGGCCAGCAGGCAACAAACCCCGATGGGGAAATTTGCGGCGAGACGACACGGGTTATGCATAACAGCTTGGGCGCTTTTTCACGGGCTACGATACCAGAGCATACCGGCAAGCGGAGCCGAGGTCAGCCTGCGGCTGCGGTTGAAGTGTAAAATTGCGGCAGAAGAACCTGCTCGAGCCCTATTGCTCGAGCCCTATGGCAGTCATCTACCAGGGGATGTCTTCTCCCTGCCAGTCCAGAAAGCGGCCGCTATCCGAGGCTTGCGAAGCGCCGATAACCTGTAACAGAGCCCGGGCGCATTCTTCGGGCTGCAGAACACGCCGGGAATAGTTGGCCGGTGTAAAGGGCGTCGAAAGTCGAGTCGCAACGGTGCCGGGGTGGAGTGCGAGAACGCAGACATTGCGATGGCTGACCCGCCACTCCCTTGCCAGCGTCTTCAGTAGCATGTTGTGGGCAGCCTTGGACGCTCGATAACTGTACCATCCTCCCGACTGGTTATCGGTGATGCTGCCGACACGCGCAGACAGTGATGCCAACACTGCGGGCTCGTCATGGCGCATCAGCGGAGAGACCGCACTAGCCAGCAGCGGAAGGAACACCGCGTTGATCGCGAACAGCTGTTGCAGGGCACGCGCACTGACATCGCGCAGCCTCTTCTCCGGGCTGAGCGTGTCATTGTGCAGCAGACCCACTGTATTGATAACCAGGTGCAGGCGAGTGGCAGTCGATGATATCTCAGCGACAGCGTCTGTAATGCTGGACTCATCCTCTGCATCAAAAGCCACCGGGGTATAGCGCGGGTCAGCGACAGGCGGCACCTCGCTGCGATGTAAACAGAACACCCGGCTCACGTTGTTGAGAGCCAGAAGTTCCGCAATCAGGGCCTCGCTGATGCCACCCCCCCCGGCGACCAGCACATTGAGCGATTCGGCACCGAAAATGCCATCCGCCTCAACGGCCACAGGGATTCGGTCCCGATGCGTTGCGGCGGGACGCTGGCACTCTGGCTGCACCAGGCGCTGCATCAGTCACAGTAGTCACTTTCCTCGAGCAGGGACTAACATCGGCATCAACTTGCCAGCGATTCGCTGCCACCAACCATCAGTGTTGGGCTTGCGGTGACTCTCCGGCACCCCGTGCCGGGCATACCACTCTTCCCATTCCCAGGCGGTCATCGTCCTGGGTGGACGCTGCGTCACTGCCCGGCTCCAGGCTTTTCCTCGCAAAGAGAGATCGCTGCGCTCTCTGCCGGAATCCTGTACCTCACGAATCAGACTGTCTTTGCTCATACTCATCATCATTCCCTTTCGCTTCCGGGAATACTACGTGTACTCGGGGGCGTTGGACTATGCAGGGTCAGCGACAGAACTCGGACAGCCGTTAATACCACCCGATGACAAGGCCAGGGCAGCTCTAAATAATGGCAATCGCGCTCAACGGTTGCGGTATTTTTCCTTGTTCTTGCGTCCTTTGGCAGACAGCTTGGGTCGCAAGCGACGCCGCAAACCGGGAGACAAATAGCTGAGGCTGGTGAGCCGCCCGCTAAGTGCCGGCACACAAATTTCTGTCTGTTCGCCCGCAGCAACTGAGAGGATAGCGTCCGTGACCTGCTCCGGGCTGCTCATCGGCTGAGAGAAAACGATATCCTCGACTTCATCAATCTCCTCCATGATAAAACCGGTATCGATCGGGCCGGGGGAGACGAGGCCGACATGAATAGTGCTGCCCTGAAGTTCGTCAGCCAGACTGTAGGTGAAGGCACGCAACCCGGCCTTGGTGGCCGCATAGGTTGCCGCTCCCTGAATCGGCGTGCGACCGGCGAGGGAGCCAACCATCACCACCGAGCCCCCTCCAGCGCGCTCGATAAACGGCAGCGCAGCTGCGGTCAACAGCAACGGCGCCCGCAAGTTCACATCAACCATGCTGGCCATGGCGGCGGGTTGCAGGTCAGACACATTGCCGCGTTTGTGGACACCCGCATTGTTGATCAGGACATGCAGCGCGCCAAAGCGATCTTCGGCCAGTTGCAGGAGTTCGAGGCAGGCAGCGTCGTCCGCAACATCCATACAATGAATCACGACCTCGGTCAGAGACTCCAACTCGGCCGCGATGGACTCCAGTGCCGGGCGCCCGCGGGCTGCCAGCACAAGCTTCGCTCCCTGTTGCGCAAACGCGCGCGCACAGGCCGCCCCTACGCCGGCAGATGCACCGGTGATAATGACGGTTTTTCCGTTGAATGTTGCCATGCTTACCCGCTCCGACATCAGGCTGAAAAGAGTACTGCCCGGCTGCGCGTCCAGCGCGCAGCGGCGGCAGGGAATATCGTCTATCCAGGGAGGGATTGCAACGGGCAGCCCTGGTCAGTAGCCGTATCGGTTGTGCGGTAATGAGCAGGGTCAGGTCAAGCGTCCAGGGGCCGGCGAGGGGTGATAAGCTCGCCGGAATGACAGACCGCCACCCCACTAAGCGCTATCGCGCGTCAGTCGGGTTACTCGGACAGATCAGGGTGTGTCGTTACCGTGGCATTCCTGATAGAGCCCGATAGCCAGCACTGCCGTATATAATGAAAGGATAATCGCCATGATGGTTACCTCGTCTTCATGGTGGATCGATACCGGAACTTCCGGCCCTCAGCAAATATAGGGGCGCCTCAACTATTCTTCAAATGAGCATTTTTCAGTGTTATCATGAATTTCATTCATTTTATGTGTTCGTTGAACGGCGGACACCCGACCGGCTTGATGCCCTGCCTATTGCCCTATGGATACCCGATCGCTGGCTAAAATAGATCTAAACCTGCTGCTGGCACTGCAGGTCCTGCTGGAGGAGCGCAGCGTATCGCGGGCCGCCGAACGACTCTTCGTCACACAATCGGCGATGAGTAAATCGCTGGGCCGGCTCCGGGAATTGTTCGATGACGCCCTGTTCATTCGCAGCGGCGGGGAAATGGTCCCGACACCCCGGGCAGAGCAAATCGCCACCGAGTTGGGCCGGGTATTGCGGGGGGTTGAAGGCATCGTGCTGCCATCCGATTTCAACCCGGAACGCTACAGCGGCGAGTTTGTGATTGAAATACCCGCCTATATTGCATTGTGGGCGTTCCCTATTCTGTTCCGCCAACTGGCCCGCGAAGCCCCTGGCATACGGATCAACACCCTGGCCGGTGATGAGCACCATCTGGACCTGATGGCGGCGGGTAAGCTGGACTTTACCGTGCAGCTGGAGCGAGAGGAGTACCCCCCTCAGTTCAAGGTAATGACACTGGGCTTTGCGCCGCCGCGCCTGATGGTTCGCAGCGGGCACCCCCTGGCGGGCAGCACGCCGTCGTGGACAGAGATTCTTTCCTATCCCCAGATACGCCTGCACATCCCGGACATCACCGAGGCAAAAATGTACTCGCACCTGAACAACAACTTCGTACGGCATCTCGCTGCCCACCCGCCGGCTCTGCGCACGCAACATATTGCGGTGGCACTGGAAGTGCTGCAGGCATCTGACTTCGTCTTCCCGGGCCCACCTTTTTTTATTCAACAAACAGACCTGAGCGACGCCGTTGTCGCCCTGCCGATTCCCGGCGAACAAGACATCATGGTGAAGTTTGTGATTGTTTGCCACGAGCGCGTTGCCCAGTCACCCGCCCACCAGTACCTGCTGACACACATCGCGGCCGCCGTGGAGTCCTACCGGGTCAGCAACGGTCTGCCGGATCTGGCTGCGATGCGAGCACTGCACGAGCTGGACTATTAGCCAGTGCGAGTAGTCCGGCCGCCGCTGGCAGCTTCGGCTCACAGACTCCGGTGCAAGGTGCCCGGGAAACCGTTAGAGTAAGCTTGACTCTAACGCGCCCGGGATTCGCCCATGAAAACACTCACCATTCGTCGAGCTACTGCCGATGACAGTGCGCTCATTCTGCGCTTCGTGCGGGAACTTGCGGAGTACGAAAAAGCGCTGCACGAGGTGGTGGCTACGGAAGCCGATTTCAAACGTGCGCTGTTCGGGGAACGACCCGGCGGGGCGCAGGCGGTCATCTGCTGCAGCGACGACGAACCCGTGGGGTTTGCCCTGTATTTCTTTAATTATTCCACCTGGCTGGGGCAGTACGGCCTGCATCTGGAGGACCTGTATGTCACACCCACCCGGCGCGGCTGCGGCGCCGGCAAAGCACTGCTCAAACACCTTGCCAGAGTTGCGGTGGACGAGGGTTGTGGGCGCTTTGAATGGAACGTTCTGGACTGGAATGAGCCCGCCATAAAGTTTTACGAATCCTTCGGCGCCAGGCCGCAAAACGAATGGGTGGGCTACCGCCTTACTGGCGAAGCCCTGCAAACATTTGCCAAAGACAACTGAGTCACCGACCCCCATGTGGTGGTGGTAAGCCCTTTCTGCGGCGAAACGCCGTCGATGTGCGACCAACGAACGGGAACTGGGGCAGAATAGCCCTATACTGGTAACATGAGATTCCAGCACCTTGTGGACAATAAGCACTATCTGTTCTGGACCCTGCAGCTCGCGGGCTGGAGCGGCTGGGCGAGTATTTTTTACCTCGGTGTACTGGTCTGGGGCAAGGCCCCGCAAAACTACGCCCTCTATTTGCCGATAGTAGCCACGATCGGCATGCTGATCACCTTGCTGCTGCGGGCGGTTTACCAGAAAACCTGGAACGCGGAAGTGGTGCGCCGCCTGTTTGTTATTTTCGGGGCTTCCTACCTCGCCGGGGTCATCTGGATGGCCTGCAGAGCAACCATCTTCCATCAAATGTTCCCGGAGACGCGCAAGGAATATGAGAAGGAGGGGATGGAGTTTTTCTCCTACTTCGATGGCGCAACCTCAGCCTTCTGGGTGATGCTGGTATGGAGTGGTCTCTACTTTGGCATCAAATACTACATGCTTCTGCAGGAGGAAAAGCAGCGCAGCCTGAAAATGATGTCAATGGCTCACGAAGCCCAGTTAAAAATGCTGCGCTACCAGCTTAATCCGCATTTCTTGTTCAACACCCTCAATGCTATCTCCACCCTGATTCTTGACAAGGATACTGCGCTGGCCAATACCATGGTGACCCGGCTGAGCCATTTCCTGCGCTACTCCCTGCACAGCGACCCGATGCAGAAGGTGACCGTGGCGGAAGAGGTCGAGGCCCTGCGCCTGTATCTGGACATCGAAAAAGTACGCTTTGATGAACGCCTGACGCTACACTTTGATATTGAACCCGACGCCGAGACGGCCCTGATGCCGAGCCTATTGCTGCAACCCCTGGTGGAGAACTCGATCAAGTATGCCATCTCACAGTCAGTGCACGGTGGCTCTATCGCGATAGCGGCCCAGGTGTTCGGCGGGGAACTACTGCTTTCGGTGGCCGACGACGGGCCAGGATTGGACCTGAGGAACGGCAAAGCCCCCAAGGGCGGCGGGGTGGGTATCAACAACTCCCGAGAACGGCTCCGCGAAGTGTACGGTGACGATCAATCCATGCGGCTGACGGCTACAGAGCCCCATGGTCTGACCATCAACATAAGACTGCCCCTGGAACGCGCAAGCGCCGACAGCACAGAGAGCGATACGCTATGAAACAACCACTGAACGCGATCATTGTCGACGATGAAAGCCTCGCACGCCGGGGGCTGGCTTTGCGGCTACAGCAGATCCCCCAGGTTGATGTCATCGCAGAATGCGCCAATGGAAGCGAGGCACTGTCCGCTGTTGCTAATTTATCCCCAGACCTGCTGTTTCTCGATATCCAGATGCCGGGCATGGATGGCTTTGAACTGATCAGTCAGCTGCAGGCGGATAATCTGCCGATGGTCATTTTCGTCACGGCTTACGATCAGTACGCCGTGGAGGCCTTCAAAGTCCACGCCGTTGATTACGTACTCAAACCGATAGACGACGACCGCTTGCACGAGGCCATAGAAAGGGCCGTAGCCCATCACGACCACGAGGCCTCTCTGCGCAGTAAGGAAAAACTTGTTGATCTGGTCATGGGTATTACCGGCGCCAGCGCCAGCTCAGTAGAACAAATGGCGGATCGGGCCGAGGTGCCAGCCAGCTACCCCGAAAGGCTCACCATCAAGGATGGCAGTAACATCCAGTTCGTGCGCATGGCGGATATCCGCTGGATTGATGCTGCGGGTGACTACATGTGTGTTCACGCCGATGGTGCTACGCACATCATGCGTATCACGATGAAGCAACTGGAGGCGATGCTGGACCCGGCGCAATTTTTGCGTATCCACCGGTCAACGATCGCCAATGCCAGTTTCATAATGGGGGCACAGGCCCTCAACAATGGTGAGTACCTGCTCAGTCTGGCCGGCGACACTCAACTCAAAGTCAGTCGCAGCTATCGCGACCGCATCAAGCAACTACTGGCCAGCTAGGGCACCCGCACTGGGCTCACCGTCCTTTTATCGCAGCCAGTCTTCGCTCTGTCGCAAGCACCCACCCAAGTGACCGTTTAGCTGCTAATTTCAGACTCACAGCTAATTCAGGCAGCTCAAGCAACTGCCAGGGAGCAACCGTGAATCTCACCGCCCAGTCACTAAAAAATCCCGCCGGGGTGGCGGTGGTTATTGCGATTGTTCTGTGCTTCGGTGTTTTCAGTCTGTACAAGCTGCCGATACAGCTGTTTCCCGACATTGAGAATCCGCGCATCAGCATCCAGACCGCCTGGCGCGCCGCCTCACCCCGCGAGGTGGAGTCGGAAATCATTGAGCCGATTGAAGCGGTGTTACGCGGCCTGCCCGGACTCAAGGAGATGGGCGCTTATGCCAATGCCGGTAATGCGTGGGTAAATCTCGAGTTTGGTCTGGATACCGATATGCAGCGCACCCTGATGGAGGTCATCGCTCGCATGAACCGGCTGGACCCCCTGCCCCGGGACGCTACGCAGCCTGTCATCATGCTCGGGGGTGGGAACGGCGACACCCCGGCCCTGACCTACTTCTTTCTGCAACTCCTGCCGGGGACACCTGGCACCATTCACGATTACATCCAGTTCGTCGAGGACGTCGTGCGGCCCGCCATCGAAGCGGTGCCCGGCGTGGCGCGGGTCGGCGTATCTGAGAACACCCGGGGCGCTGAACGCGAACTGGAAATCCTGTTTGACCCCTACCGGGCAGCGCAACTCGGGATACCCCTGCCCGATACCGCCGCCCGGCTGGGGCAATCCAATGACGTCAGCGGCGGCTTCGTGGAAGTAGGAAGGCGCCAATATACGCTGCGATTCACCGGGCGCTACGAGCCAGAGGATCTGGCCGAGTTCGTGCTGGAATGGCGCGATGGCAGACCGATAAAACTGGGCGATATCGCCACCATTCGCGTGACCCGCGGCGATCAGGTGCTGACCAACACCCAGAACGGAAACCCGGCCATCTCGATACGCGTCGACAAAGAGAACAGCGCCAACGCACTGCAGACACTGAACCAGGTGAAAGCCGTGGTTGAAACGTTAAACGCCAGCCAGGTCCAGCAGCGTGGCCTGGTGCTGGTGCAGTCCTTCGATGCATCGGTATTTATCAATCGGGCCATCAATCTGGTGACCAGCAACATCGTGCTGGGCATTTTGCTGGCGGTGGGCATCCTCTGGTGGTTCCTGCGCCGCTTCAGAGCCACGCTTATTGTCGCCGCAGCCATTCCCATCTCGCTTCTGGCTACCTTCGTGGTGCTGCAACTGGGCGGGCGCACACTCAATGTCATCTCTCTGGCGGGGCTGGCATTTGCGGTGGGCATGGTGCTGGATGCCGCTATCGTGGTACTTGAAAACGTGGTGCGGCTGCGCGCGGCGGGCAAGGACGCACACAAGGCTTCACTGCAGGCAACGCGCCAGGTTTGGGGCGCACTGTTGGCCTCCACCGCTACAACGGTAGCAATATTTCTGCCGGTGGTGTTTATGCGCGAAGTGGAAGGCCAGCTGTTTGGCGACCTGGCGATAACGATTGCCATCGCCGTGGTAGTGTCGCTGTTGGTGGCGGTCACCGTGCTACCGCTGGCGGCGAAAATCTGGCTGCCTGGAGAACCCGCCCAGGACCGGCATGCCCGGCTGTGGCAACGCATCGCCACTTTTATCATGCGCCTCACGGGCTCGCCAAAAAAACGTTGGGCACTGGCCACGTTGCTGATCGCTACTCCGCTGGTGGCCAGCTATGCCCTGATGCCGGAGCTGGACTATCTGCCGCCGGTGAAACGGGACGCAGTGGATGCCTACTTCCAGTTTCCCCCCGGTATCGGCGACCGCACCGTCGCCGAGGAATATGTGCAGGTGATCGATAAACGCATGGCGCCCTACATGAGCGGTGAGCGCGAGCCCGCACTAAAAAACTACTATATCCTCACCTGGGGTGACGGCGGGGGACTCGGCGCCCGGGTTAAAGACCAGACCCGGGTGAAACAAATGGAGCAGATCATCAACGAGGAGATCTTCGCGGATCTGCCAGACTTGCGCCACTTTGCCTCGCAGGGGAATCTATTCGGCGGTTTCGGAGGCGACCGACAGGTGTCAATTCACCTGCAATCGCGCGACCGGGATGCCCTGGCCCAGGCCGCAAGGCTGGGAGAAGACCTGCTGGCGAAAGCGCTGCCCGCTGCGAACGTGCAGGTCAACCCGGGGCTGGAGCTCTCGGAGCCCGAGTTACGCCTCAAGCCCAATGACCGGCGCATCGCCGAGGTGGGCTGGGCCCGACGCGACCTGGGTCTGCTGGTGCGAGCGATGGGCGACGGGCTCTATGTCGGTGAACATTTCGACGGCGAAAAGCGCATGAACATTATCCTTCGCGCCAGTCCCTGGGAGTCCCCCGAGGAACTGGCCGCGATGCCGGTAGCCACGCCCTCTGGCGCAGTAATGCCGCTGGCGGAACTGGTTGATATCGAACGCACGGTGGGGCCTAGCCAGCTCGCCCGCCTCAACAGCCGACGCACCATTACCCTGGGTATTCGTCCACCCGACGATATGTCCCTGGAACATATCATGACGACCCTCAAGCAGGAGGTAGAACCCCAGCTGCAGGCCGCGATGCCCGCCGATGGCAATATCCTCTATGGCGGCAGTGCCAACGCCCTGACCCGGGCGATCAAATCCATGGGCATGAATTTCGGGCTGGCCCTGCTAGTGCTGTTCCTGCTGATGGCGGCGCTGTTTCGGTCGCCCAAGGACGCGGCTCTGGTGTTGCTGGCCATGCCTCTGGCCATGGTTGGCGGCATGCTGGCCCTGCGGATCATTAACCTGATGGCCTTCCAGCCGCTGGATCTGCTGACCATGATAGGTTTTGTCATCCTGCTTGGTCTGGTGGTTAACAACGCCATATTGCTGGTGCACCAGACCCGCAGCGCCGAGCGCGAGGGTATCAGTCGCCACCAGGCAGTAGAACAGGCTCTGCTTACCCGACTGCGGCCCATTTTCATGAGCACCCTCACCAGTATATTCGGCATGTTGCCGCTATTGCTGATGCCCGGCGCCGGCAGTGTTATCTATCGCGGCCTGGCCGCGGTCATCGTCGGCGGTATGTGTGTCAGTACCCTTTTTACCCTGTTGCTGCTGCCCTGCTTTCTGCGCATGGGCGAACGGACCAGTGGCGTTATCATCGGCGCCGGTGCTGAAAAACCGGCGCCGGCCCTTAAATCGGTCGCCTGAGTCAGCCACCGAGTGGAGAATCCCTATGCATAAACTGGCTAGCTTCATTACTGTGCTGCTGCTGGCTGCATCAGCCAACGGGCAACCGCCCCCGGCGGGGGTCGAACTGGGGACCGTCACCGCGGGCAACAGCAGCCCGGTTATTCGCCTGCCCGGCTCAGTGCTCAGCGTGCGCGACGCCCACATCGCGGCAGAGCTTAACGGCAGGCTGACCTGGGTCGCCGAGGTTGGCGTGGAGGTAAAAAAGGGCGAACCGGTTGCCCTGATCGACTCTCACCTGCTGGCCCTGCAGCTGCGCAACGACGAAGCGCAAATTGCACGTATCCAGGCGGATATCAACTATAACCAACGACAGCGAAAGCGGCTGCAGCGGCTGGCGCAACAGAACAATACCGCCCGCTCAGAGCTGGACCAGATGGAATCCGGGCTGGCTATGCTGGCTCAGGAGCTGCGCATCGCCGAAGTAAACAGGGACCGCACCCTCTATGATCTGCAGCGCAGTGAGGTCAGCGCACCCTTCGACGGCGTCGTGGCCAGCCGTGAGATGAGTGCAGGGGAGTACACCACTACCGGTAGCGCCCTGGTGCGGCTGGTAGACACCCGGGCGCTGGAGATCAGCGTCAGTGCGCCCCTGCGTGTGGCGCGATTCAACCAGCCCGGCGACCAGGTGCACATCGAGGCCGACGGTCACCGCTTTGTCAGTACCATTCGCGGCGCTGTTCCGGTGGGAGACAGCCGCTCGCGGATGATGGAGTTGCGACTGCTGGCCGAGCCCGACCGGCTGATTATTGGCGAGGCGGTGACCGTTGCCCTGCCGGAAGGCCAACCTGAGAGTGTGCTTAACATTCCCCGTGACGCACTGGTTTTGCGCAATGAGCAGACCTTTGTCTATCTGATTGCAGCAGACGACACGGCGGTGAAAATACCGGTGGTTACCGGCGCAGGCTACGACGACACAATAGCCGTGACCGGCGACTTGCAGGTCGGTTCCCGGGTTGTCATCCGCGGCGCAGAGCGCCTGCGCGAAGGGCAGAAAGTGAAGATCATTCAGCACCACCTCGCGGGCTATTGAGCCCGACGACTGAATACGGCCCTGGCAGCTGCCGATGGGCTTGTTGACCGCAAGACGTTATCATTTGGCCCTCGCCCGCCACCTGAGATCGCCATGCCCCCGCCAGGCGCCATTGCCACCGGCCACCCTGTTACCTCTGCCGCTGCAGCCGAGATACTGTGCGAGGGTGGCAACGCCTTTGACGCCATTATTGCCGCACACTTTACTGCCTGCGTGGTCGAACCCGTACTGGCTTCCCTGGGGGGAGGCGGCTATCTCATGGCGGCACCCGAGAGCGCGCAAGCCCGGGTCTATGATTTCTTCGCTCAAACTCCCATAAGCTCGCAACAGCACGAGCTGGACTTTTTCCCGGTGTCGGTAGATTTCGGGACAACGCGTCAGGAGTTCCATATCGGACTGGGTTCAATTGCCACACCGGGCAGCGTAAAGGGGATGTTCGCCATTCACCGGGACCTGGGCACACTGCCCATGCAACGACTTATGGAACCGGCCGTGCGGGCGGCGAGAGAGGGCGTTCGCATCAGCGCCATGCAGGCCTATATCATCGATGTGGTCAGCCCCATATATTTGCACACGGCAGTCACCCGCGCCCTGTTTGGCAGTCAGGCAGTGCCCGGTAAAACCCTGCAGCCCGGGGAGACTCTGTATCAGCCCGCACAGGCGGATACCCTGGAGGCCCTGGGCCGGGAGGGGGCAGACCTGTTTTATCAGGGCGAGATCGCCCGCGAAATCGTGCAGCAATGCCGGGACGGTGGACTGCTCACCGCTGACGATCTGGCCGGCTACGAGGTCGCAATTCGACCACCCCTGACCCGGCAATACCGGGGCGCAACCCTGCTGCTGAACCCCCCGCCCTCCTCGGGTGGCACACTGATTGCGGTGGCCCTGGCTCTACTTGATCAGTCTCTGCTACAACAGCCCCAGTCAGTGCAGCCATCGCCACAGCAGAGCGCGGCACGGGTGACCCACGCTCAGCTCGCCGTCGCAATGGCCGCCACCAACCGGGCACGCGTAGCACTGGGGACCGGAGGCAGCAGGGAAATGAACGCACTGCTCAATGACGAGCTGCTGCAGACGCACCGCCGTGAGATCAGCGAGCACCCCCTGGTTACCCGTGGCACCACCCAGATGAGCGTGGTGGATGGGGCCGGCAATCTGGCCTCGATGACGGTCAGCAATGGCGAGGGCTGCGGCCAGCTGGTGCCCGGCACCGGCGTCATGCTGAACAACATGCTGGGCGAGGAAGACATCAATCCCGACGGGTTCTTCCACTGGCCCGGGAATACCCGTATGACATCGATGATGGCCCCCACCATCGCTTACCTCAACGGCGGGCAGGCAGTGCTGGGCTCCGGTGGCTCCAACCGACTGCGCAGTGCGATTCTGCAGGTGATTCTCAACCTGGTGGAACACTGCATGACCATTCACGATGCGGTCAGTGCGCCGAGGATGCACGCGGAGACCGGGCAGCTGCATCTGGAGCCCGGTGCCTGGCCGGACGCGCCAGCAGACATGCGGCCCGAATTCGACCAGGTTAGACACTGGCAGGCACAAAATCTCTACTTTGGTGGTGTGCACACGGTGTGGCGTGGCCCCAACGTGCTCCAGGCGGCTGGCGACCCCCGCCGGGGCGGCGCTGCTATCGTTCTGTAGCTGCGCACTGCTGAAAGCACATCTGGCCGACAAACTGGCTGATTGTGCGGGCGCGTTCTATTATTCGGTGGCCACCAGGGGCTGCGCTTTGGCCGCTACTCAACAGGAGATCATATGAAGGCCACTATTATCCAACTGGCACAATTGGAGGAGTATTTTTTCGCCGAGGGCTGCTATATCACCGAGCTCTCGACCGGCGTCCAGGACCCCGAACTGTCAATCGCCCGGGCGAGACTCACGCCGGGCAAAACCACACGCCTGCACAGCCTGATACAAACAGCCGAGCGCTATGTGATCCTCGAGGGATCGGGGCTGGTCGAGATTGGCGAGTTGCCACCCAGCCAGGTAAGCGCGGGTGACGTGGTGCTTATTCCACCGGAGGTGCCACAGCGCATCACCAACACGGCCGCCATCGACCTGGTATTCCTGGCGCTGTGCACACCGCCCTTCACTGAACAGGTTTATCGCGACCTCGAAGAATAAGCCAACCCAGCGGCACCGCCAGCGCCGCGACCCCAAGACCCGGGGCGATGTGGAACTTGAGAATATGCCCGGGAATGTACATGCAGGCCAACTGCATATACAGGGCCGGCAACAGACCCGCAGTGAGGCCCAACCAAAGCGCCGCGCGCCCCGGTTGCAGGGCATACAGCCGCCTCGCGAGCAGAAAAGCTAAGGCCAGCGGCACCAGTGCAAACAGGAAAGTCTCCACCACACAGTGGGGTCGCTTGCCGAGCATGGAGGGCTCCAGGGCCGGGCTGAATAGCCCGAACAGGTAGCACCCGACCCAGCCGCACAATAGCAGGGTTGCAAGCAGCCTCATTCGACGCGACAGTGCCCCGGGTATGGCAGCCCTGAAACCCACCAAGGCAGCCACAGTGAGCGCCAGCAGGCCAAGCAAGGTCTCCGCCAGGAACCGCGGTTGCGTCGCCAACTGCTCCAGGGCTGTGGGACGCAAAGGGCCAAAAAAGTGGGTGACAGCGATCACGTACAAGCCACTCAGCATCAGCCAGATAAGCGCCAGTCGATTAATCGCACCGACCGGCTTGACCGGCGGCACATTGTTACTCAATCCATCGATGAGCGCCTGGCGATCAGTCATCGCGCATCCATCTCCAGCAAGTGCTTGAGCTTGCCTATGGCACGGTGCACACGAACCTTCACCGCACCTTCAGAAATGTGCAGTTGATCCGCCGCCTCCGCAGTGCTCAGGCCCACAATCTTGGTCAGGGTAATTGCCTCCCGGTGTTGGCGAGACAGCGCCTCCATCAATCGCCCGCTGGCCAGGGCTGAGTCCGGTGCATCGCACTGGCTGACCCCGGCATCGATCTGTGCCGACTGCTGGCGCTGTTCCACGATCTGTTTTTGGTGAGTTTGCTTGCGCAGGGCATCAATCGCCTTGTAGCGCACAATGGCAAATAGCCAGGGACGAAAGGGCCGATCAAGGGAGTAAGTATGGCGCGCCTGATGAACAGCCAGCAAGGATTCCTGCACACAATCCTCAACAAAATGCTGCTGGCCGAAGCGGCTGCACAGGTAACGATGGATGGCAGCGCCCACCTCGGTGAGCAACTGCCGGTAGTCCGCGTCACAACCACGCTGGGCGCTGGCCATCAGCAGCGCCCAGCGCTGCTCATCGTCGTCCCTGCTGATCGTGTCGCTATCAGCCATTCGCACCCATCGCCGCGCCCCTGATGGCGCGGCCCGGTTGGATCACGCGCTCCTCTTAGTGGACTATTTGGACCCTCACAACAGCCACCGGGTTCCGCCAGTCATAGGCCATTGGCCCGATTATTTGAAACCCGTCTTCATCCATGTCGCCGAGATCGTGGATGCCGTTGCCGATATGCACCATCCCCTCACCGGAATCGACCGAGACGCCCTCGCCACCGCAGAGTGGACCGGGAATATTGCGGCAGTTCTGGTCATTGACCTCGGTGCCCGCGTCATAGGCCAGGGCCATAAACTGCTTGGAGCCACTTTTGGGCAGCCTGACACCATTGAGCGCGACAAAGTTGTCATTGGTGGGAAGCAACATACCCGCCAGACTGAGGCGGCTGCGCCGGACCTCACCCTCTATGGTAACCGTAGCGGACTCGCCGGGGCCCAGCAATGCGCCGTTGGTCTGGATGTCGCTGGCGTCGTTCTCCGCCTGAGCCTGAATCATTGAGGTGTCGCCCCCCTCGGCCATGGCCTCCAGCGCCTCGTCAGCCGCCGATCCCAGGCTGAACATCTCGTAACGTTTTCTGTGAGCGATCACCACCAGGGGCGTAAACGTCTGGGCGGCGGTAATATTGGTGACGGTCACTTCCCAGGTCGCGGCACTGGTTGGCAGTGCAGCGCTCGCTACAGCCGCGCCCAAAAAGAAAAGAGTGTGCTTCCGCATGGTACTTGCCTCATAAATTGGATGGGTGTACCAACGTATTCGCACGCTACGGGTGAAAGGTTACAGGGCGCAGAAATATTTTTTTGGACCGAGCCTGTTCGGGATATAGACGGCGTAGGACGAAGCAACCCGGTGGGCTGCCAACTGGCCTGGTGCACCAGAGCGCCTCAAATATGCTGAAGCCTTGGGGAATCTTTCGTAAGCCCTCTGGCACCAGATCGTGACCTCTTAATTGAAGCGTCAAATTTATGCCTTCATTTTGCGGCGTCAAAGGATGGTCTGAGCAAGTACTCAGGAGCTTGGAATCCAAGATATACCCAACTGCCGGCGCCAACCGCAAAGAGGGCAACAACGAGTGCGATAGTTACTGCTCCTCGTTTCGTCATATCGACTCAATGCAAGACAGAGGCGGTCGCTCGTGAAATCGATTCCTGTATCGCCTTCTCGATCACCACGTCTCAATCAAGCGAACTATCGAAACGCCCGGACAAGCCGCTTCAGGAATTCAGCATCAGGGTATTCGGTAGCCCCGTCCAGGATATTCCATCCGTATAAAATCCCGATAACGTTGTCTTCTGGGAGAAGGAACAGTCTCTGGCCAGCCCAGCCACGGGCGACAGCGTGATGGCACATCCGCCGCCCAGTTTTGGAGTCGTTCTTTCATGCTACTCCCCTGCGCAGATAGTCGGCGGTGACGAATGTGCTAAATTAACTCAAAAACTAATGCGTCCGGTAAGTGATCAGGAGTGAACTACGCAGACATCATAACCAAGACGGCAGCTAACTGCTCGACAGCGGTCGTCCGGACGACGCTCGGAGACGCCGCTTTACCGACCCAGTTTGCCGGGAGCGGACACTTGGCCTGTGTCATGAGAAATGGCCGATTGAATCCATACCTCAAAGCGGACACTCGCAGAGAAACTGGTTCGGTGGTCTACACGACCGCAATCTGCCAGTAGCGGCCGCCCACATCAGGAAGCACTATCCAATCGCTACGGTGATAAACCATCACTGGCTTGAGTAGCGTCTTTCCCATGCTGCCCGCGGCTACTTTGGAGAGGGCATCACTCCAAACTCTATGTTCGCTTAATCCGGGGAGCAAGGTTCAGGTGGGTTTTCCAGCTCGGGAAACGTTGCGAGGTTGGCGCTATCGCCAACTGGCTTAAACCAGTCATCGTTCCAGATACAGTACCAGTAGTTACTGGGGAGGATAGCCATTTCGAACCCCTGCTTTCGCTTCTGGAGTACAGGCACAAACCATAAGCGTGCCAACGCCTCAATTTCTCGCGCATGGCGCAAAGGCCCGGCATCTAAAGGTTGCAGTCCAAGTTTCGCAACGATTCCAGCAACGACCTCTTTCGCATTGCGATCATCTGCGGCAATAAAACTCGTTACCCGCCCGCCCAGGGTCAACGGCTCGTCTATCACATTAGACCCGGCCAACAAGGTTTTTACCACTCTCGCTCCTGGATTCCAGCCCTGGATCATTTCGGCACTGGACGTTTCCACCATACTCTCCAGATAGCCGTCTTCGGCCTGACGGCTTGGTGTCGAGACATCTATAACGATCTTGTCATCCAGGTTGCCAAGATTTTGGGCAACCTGCTCCATTGCCGGCCACGGTACCACGAGAAAAACAATCCCCGCCTCCTTTGCGGCCCGCTTTTGTGTTGTCGCGCGGGCATCAGCTCCCGAACGGCTCACGAGAGCCTGAACAGATTCGCGGGTCGGATCACGACTACCGTACACGACTCGATACCCCATCTCCGCGAGCTTAGGCCCGATCGAATCACCCATGTCACCTGTACCGATAACGGCCACCGCCTCACGACTCTGGGCATAGGGAACTGTGCCTGAGACGGCCAGCAAACAGCAGAATAAACTAGCCAGATATCTGTTCATACTAGGGCACCTCTGAACAATGGCAATGCGCTCAGGCTTTCAGGCAGAGAGAAGAATCAGACCAAGACTGGTGGCAATTTTATGAGCGCTGGCCATGGCTATCACCCGATAAACACAATGTAAAAAGTCCACTGGATACTCAACGAACGCCATACCGCCGATGCGCCGATGCGCCGATGCGCCGAGCTTTCAAACGGCTGCAAAGACTATTCTCAGCCTGTCATACTCGATGATATAGCAGCTGCCGACCAGCAACAATGTGCTATGAACGGCCGTTCAGTAACACGCCATTCCCTGGCATTCCGGATAGAGGAACGAACGGAGTAAATCTCCGACTCAGAGACTTGTTATGTTGTTGTGCGTCTTCGGTAGATCATGCCATCACCAAACTCACCATTGGGGCAGCGTACAAACCCAAACCGTTCATAGAAGCTTTCGCGTCCGCGGATCGGGATTAGCATCACAGTAGCCGCCGGGTCGGCTGCTTCGTCGATGTAGGCTATGGCTCTTTGCATCAATTGATTACCGAGTCCCTGCCCGGTGTAATCGGGATGGACCATAACGTCGGCCACGACAATATAGAGAATGCCATCACCCAACATTCTAAGCATACCGATCAGCTGGCCTTCTTCACGCAGGGTTACTGTAAATGTCGCTGCATCGATGGTTTGCTGAGCGTTGTCGGGCGAGATCTTTCCCCAGCCCATCAGTTTTCGCAGCTCCACATATTCTGTTGCGGTCGGATTTTCTTCAAGTAAATTCACCATTCAACACTCCGCAATGAGTAAAGCCTGTAACCAGACCGTGGCAGCCGCATTGGGTGATTGGCAGTTCATCGGCGCAGCCACTTTGGCTTCCGGTTAAGGCGGCCATGGTAGTTCGCAACGGTGGCTTGTCAATGGAGCGCCTTCGTTGGGGAGGTCCACGTTGACTGGCCCATGGTTGAACAGAATTGATTCTCGACGTTTCCGCGGGAACGTTTCTTGGTTATGAGTGGGGGCATGCTTATTTCGCATTGTTGCTTCAACGGCGGAGGGTTCAACTGCGGGTAAGTCGGCCTATGATGTCAATGATTCGCTGCTCCAGATTCACGGAGCGCTCAATCAGCTGATTGAGGTTTACCGCCCGAGCTCTCACAGGTCAGGCTTCCCGCTGACCTGCAGGTCTTAAACCACATCTGGCAAGCGTTTAAGGAGATGGACCAGCGCTGCGTCGCTAAGAAGCTTCAAGCAGCAGCGCCGCCTGTGCGTTGCTTTGACGTTCCTGTACGGTGCCGATAATGGCCGCCTGCCCATAACCCGCAGCTTGCAGGGCAGCGCAAAGGTCAGCCGCACCGGCAGCGTCGACGCCTATCAACAGGCCACCGCTGGTTTGTGGGTCGAAGGCTATTTCTGCTTGTGTTTGCTCAACCCCCGTGGCGATTTGCAAATGCCGCTCCAGAGCCATATTGGCCGCATGCATCGAGCTGCGTATGCCTGCGGCGAGGCTATCCAGAGCACCGTCGAGTAGCGGAATGCTGGACACATCAAGGCGTGCACACTGGTCAGGGCCCAGCATTTCCAGCAGGTGTCCGGCGAGGCCAAAACCGGTGATGTCGGTGCAGGCGGATGCGTGATGATCCAGCGCCAGCCGGGAGGCGGTGGCATTGCTGTACAACATGCTGGCGATAGCGCCATCCAGCCAGCGGCCGTCGGCACGCAGCTGCATGTGCGCGGCGAACACTGTGCCGGTTCCCAGCGGCTTGGTCAGCAGCAGTTTGTCGCCTGCGCGCAACGAGCGCTTGGTCAATAACCGGCCGTCTGCGTTCCAGGCCACGCCATTAACCACGAACCCCGCGCTGAGCTCGGCACCCTGCAGACTGTGGCCACCGGTGAGGCGACAGTCGACCGCACTGAATTCCTGCAATGCACCAGCCAGCAACTGCTCCAGTTCGCGCTCCAGCAAGGCCTCACTGGCGAAGGGCAGCGTTATGGACGCCAGCGCCGAAACCGGTCGCGCGCCGCTGGCATACAGGTCACTCAGTGCGTGGTTAGCAGCGATTCGTCCCATCAGCCAGGGGTCGGTCACCAACGAGCGTAGCACATCAATGCTTTGCACGATGCCGCTAGCGGGCTGCCACTGTGCCGCGTGTTCCGGCGCCGGAGAGATCAGGCTGACATCATCACCCAGGTCGGCCTGTCGACAGTGTTCGGGGAAACGCTGGCTGAGTCTGGCAAGCACCCGACCCAGCGTGTCAGCCCCTACCTTTGCCCCGCAGCCCCCGCAATGAGCTTGCCCACTGTCCTGTTGCAGCGCCGGCAGGCTATCCAGCTTGTCCATCATCACCGCCGGCATATCGTTGAAGCGGTCCATGAATTCACGGTCGATGCGGTCCTTCCAGCGCCACACCCAGTCACCGGTTACGGATAGCCAGCCCCGATCGGCCACTGCGCGCCGCTCACCCAGTGAAACCAGCGACAGGAAGCGCCGCTGGGGATGGTATTCGCGCAACGGTTTCTGCAGCAGCAGACTCCGCAAGTTAGCCGCCAGCACCGGCGCCTGGCGCACCGCAAACACACCGGCCTTGGGGCGCGGGTGGTTCACCTGCGTGGCGATATCGCCGGCACCGAATACCTTATCGTCGCTCACAGACTGCAGGGTATCGCGCACGGCGAGAAAACCACGCGTGTCGGTTTCCAGCCCACTGCCGGCAATCCAGGGCGCGGCACTGGCACCGGTGCACCAGAACAACTGATCGAAGGGCTGACGGGACCCACTCTCCAGACAAAGCTGACCGGCCTCGACACGGCCGACACGGCTATTGGGATAGAGTTGAACCCCGAGCGCCAGCAGCGCCTCCTCGACGGCGCGGCGGCTGCGGGCGTTGTATTGTTCCAGCAGTTGCGGACCGGACCAGTACAGTTGCACGCTCAGAGGACGCCCCGCCAGGGTGTGGGCGATGGCCATGGCCAGTTCCACCCCCCCTGCACCACCACCGACCACGGCGATGCGACGATTTGGGGGTCCGTCATCGCGATTGATCTCATCCAGTAATCTCTGCCAGCGCTGCCACAGGCCGGCGACGGGTTTAACCGGCGTGGCGTAGCGCCGTGCCCCGGGAACCGAATCCAACTCCGGCTGGGATCCAATATCGATACTCAAAACGTCGTAGCCAACAGGCGGACGATTATCCACAGACAGCAGGCGGGCAACCGGGTCTAAAGCCGTGACCTCGGCCGCAATAAAACGCACCCCCGCCCACTGGCAGAGCCTGGCCAGATCAATATGGGTCTGCTGGAAGTTGTAATGGCCGGCGACCAGACCGGGAAGCATTCCGGAGTAGGGCGTATGGCTGGCGGGGGAAATCAGGGTTGTGCGCACCCCCGCTATGGGTTGCATGGCCAGTGCCCGCAGCACCAGAGCATGGCTGTGACCGCCGCCGACGAAGACCAGGTCCTGACTGAGTGTGTCGACTTCGCGCACAGCGTCAGGCGGGCCCTGCAGCCCGGTCTATCACCGCCTGCCGTGTGCCCTGAAAAAGCTGACGGCCGCTGCGCTGTGCCAACTGATACTCATACATGGGGTCGTAGTACTTTTCCAGCAACGCTGCTATCCACTCCCGGTGACCCGCCATGTCGCCGCGCTGCCACTGCTCCTCAAAGGCCCGGGTCATCAGGGCGCTGAGCAGGTCGTGCCGGGCGCCCCCCAGGCGTTTGCGAATGCGCTGCAGGTCAAACTGGAGTTTTTCACGATGACGTTCCGGGCCCTCGGCGCCAAACTGGCGACGATAGCGCTCGCCCAAATCTACGACGTAATCGGCCAGCACCACCTCGACCCGCGAGCCCAGGGGCTCATCCACAACCAGCATGGGCGCGAGGCGCATTTTATCCCGCAGCACATCCGGCAGCGCAAGCTTGCCAATCAGGTGCCCCTCATCCTCCAGGTAAATTGGAGCTGCACCGCTGTCGAGTAACTTGAGCAGCGCAATGCTAATCAGGTTTTCAAAGTCGATCTGGCTGGGCTGGGGTTCAAGCAGCTGCCCAAACGTGGACCCCCGGTGCCGAGCAATACCCTCCAGGTCGACACTGTTGTCGATCGCCTCAATAACCCGGGTTTTGCCCGAACCGGTCTTGCCGGCAATCAGCACAAGCTCCGCCTGCTCCGCTGAGCGCTGCAGCTCGTCGATCAGAAATCGACGCATCGCTTTGTAGCCGCCGGTCACCAGTGGGTAATCGATGCCCTCATCGCGCAACCATTGCTGCACAGTCCGGGAGCGCAGGCCACCGCGAAAACAGTACAAGAACCCCTGCGGATTCCGCGCCGCGAAGTCCTTCCAGTTCGCCATACGGGCACCGCGCACCTCGCCAGAAACCAGTTGGTGCCCGAGCTCGATCGCCGCTGCCTGACCCCGCTCCTTGTAACAGGTACCCACCTGGGCGCGCTCATCGTCAGTCATCAGGGGCAAACTGTGGGCAGCGGGAAACGCTCCGTGAGCAAACTCCCCCGGCGAGCGCATATCCATCATCGGTGTGTCGGCGAGGAACAGCGCGCGGTAGTCCTGTGTATCAGTGCGTTGCAAACCGTTGCACCTTCATCTTACTCCCACCTTACTCTGCCTCCCCGCCAAACAGCGCCAGTACCCGCTCCTGCAGGCCACCCAGCGACTCGGACATAAGCGCAAAATCGGCATCGAGGCGCGCCGCCTGGTCGTCCTCTGAAATCTCCTCGTTCTCTTTCATCAACTCATCCGCAAAGCGCAGGCGCCGCAGGCAAAGATCCTCGGAGATCACCAGAGACAGCCGGTCTTCCCATTGCAGTGACAGTTTAACCACCTGCTTGCCGGCCTGGAGATGGGTCTCCACTTCCTCGCTGAGCAAATCGACTCCGCGGCAGCGCACCACGCCGCCCTCTTCGCCGGGCTCGCGCAGTTCACATTCCTCGCCCAGGGCAAAGTCGTCGGGAAGATTGCGGTGCACCAACCAGTCGGTCATCACCGCTGTTGGCGCCTTCACCACTTGCGGCAGCACCACCGGAAAGCTGCCGATACACTCACGCAACAGGTTCAGTAACTCTTCGGCTCGTGCAGCGCTGGCGGAATCCACAAAAATCCAGTTACTGCGTGTATCGATATACGTGTAGACCCCACTGGAGCGGGTAAAGGCCCGGGGCAGGCAGTCCTGGATGATCTCGTCTTTCATATCCAGTCGCTCCTTGCGGTAGACCTTGCGGGCCTCCTCCGTCTCTATGTGGGCAACTTTTTCCTCCAGCATTTCGCGCACCACGGTGGAGGGCAGCAGCTTTTCCTCACGCTTGAGGCGCAGCAGCAGACGCCCCCCTGCGGCATGCACCAGGGTTTCGGTGTTCTCACCCAGTGGCGGCACCCATCCAGCGGACAGGGCCTGGGTTTTGCCGCAGGGGGAGAACATATGTCGTTCCAGCTGTTCGGCTAATTGTTCTGCTGACAGAGCGAAGGGTTGGGTCAGGCGGTAGGCCCGGAGATTCTTGAACCACATGGAGGTTTGGGATCCTGGCAAAAGCGACGGATTGTACCCCATAATACCGCCCTGTGGCTGGCACTATAAACGTCCAGCCAGACACGGTAGGTTCCAGGGGCCCGCAGGAGATAGTTGTCCAATGAAGTATCTGCATACGATGGTACGCGCTCGCGATCTCGATGAGACGCTGGATTTTTACTGCAATGAGCTAGGATTGGTGGAAGTCAATCGGCACGACAGCGAGGGAGGGCGTTTCACCCTGGTCTTTCTCGCCGCGCCGGATGATGCAGAAGCCGCCCGGAGCGGGCAAAGCCCGCTGTTGGAAATCACCTGGAACTGGGACCCGGAGCAGTACGAGGCAGGCCGCAATTTTGGGCACCTCGCTTACCGTGTAAGCGATATCTATGCGACCTGTGAAAGGCTGGCAAGCCACGGCGTGACGATCAATCGCCCGCCCCGGGATGGTCATATGGCCTTTATACGCTCCCCGGACGGCATCTCCATCGAGTTGTTGCAGGAAGGCGAAGCCCTGCCGCCCAAAGAACCCTGGCTGTCGATGGAAAATACCGGCAGCTGGTAGCAGCAGCCGACGCTGCCGGGCGATGAATATAGCCACAAGGCTGGTTCTGCTGGTCACGCTCTGCTCGATCACTATACTCACCGTCGCGCTGCTACTGGACTACCGGGTATCCCGGGCGGTGATTCTGGAAAGGCTCGAGGAGCAATCCCAGGAAACCGTCAAGGCGGCAGTCAGCGATCTTGAAAACCTTCTGGACAGCCTGCGCAGCTCAGTATTGCTGCTGGGCCGTGTGCTCTCCGCGCACGATTACAGTCAGGAAGAACTGCGACAACTGACCCGCGATCTGGTGGAGCAAAACCCCGACATTTACGGCGCTACTATTGCACTCAACCCCGAGATTGCACCCAACCCTGAGCTGGAAGAGCCGCCTATTGGTTTTGCACCCTACTTTTACCGGCGCGACGGTAACTTGAGAGAAGTCGACCTCGCCCTGGGTGTAGCCAACTACAGTGGGGAGGACTGGTATCAGGACACGGTAGCCGCCGGCGAGCCGATATGGACCGAGCCCTACTTCGATAGCTACGGCGCCAGGATACTGATGACAACATTTACGGTGCCGGCTTATCGGACGACTACCGACGGTGAAAAAGTCCTCTACGCCGTGGCGACCGCCGACCTGGCTCTCGATGAGCTACAGGGCTACCTGCAGCGACTGCAATTGGGCGACCATGGACACAGTATGCTACTGAGCAGGTCCGGCACGATTATCAGTGATCGCTATCCGCACAACGTTTTGAAACACCATAGCGAGCTGGGCAATAACCCGGAGATCGCCGCCACTTTCAACGCCCTGCTGGATAACGCCCTGGCGGGCAACCCCGGCTCGGCGGTCATTCCCTGTGACGACATGCCCGGCGACTGCACCTTGCAAATGGGCACGCTCAAATCTACCGGCTGGCCGGTCATGGTATTTCATGCCCAGGGCGACATGCTGGCGCCGCTGCACCGCTATCTGCTGCGGACATTGCTGATCGGCCTGGCCTGCGCCGCGGTCGGTGCACTGATCCTGGCGCTGGTGAGCCGACGCCTGACCAACCCGCTGTCGGCACTGGCACAAGCCAGCGACAGAATCGCCCGCGGTGAACTGGATACGGCGCTACCCCCAACACAGGGCACCGATGAAGTGTCCCGTCTGGTGAGATCCTTTCAGGCCATGACCGGTGATCTCAAGACCTATATTACCGACCTGGAAACCGCGACCGCCAGCCGCGGCAGACTGGAGGGGGAGCTGGCGGCGGCCCGGGCCATCCAGATGTCCATGCTGCCAGGGCAAGGCAAGGCGCTGGAGCAAACAAATGAGTACAGCCTTTGCGCGACGGTGCTACCGGCACGCTCTGTGGGCGGGGACCTCTATTCTTACAACCAACAGGCAAGCAAGCTGGTTCTGGCCGTCGGCGATGTATCGGATAAGGGTGTTCCGGCTGCGCTATTTATGGCGAAAGCGATCAGCCACCTGCAACAGGCGTATCGCGAGGCTCATCCTGCAGACGCCGTCGCCAGGCTCAACAATCAATTAACCGAGGGCAACGACAACTGCATGTTTGTTACCCTGTTCCTTGGGGTGCTGGACCTGCAGACATTGCAACTGACGTTTTGCAGCGCCGGGCACCCGGCACCACAGCTGGTGCGCAACGGACGTTCGCTGGGTTTGGAGCAGGCTACCGGTCCCGCACTGGGCCTGGCGGAGGAACAGCTGTTCCCCTGCAACAGATTTCAAATGCAAGCCGGTGACAGGCTGGTGGTTTTTTCGGACGGGGTCGACGAGGCTTTCAATTCTGACGGGGAGATGTTTACCGAGAGCCGCCTGAGCCAGCAGCTGGACCTCAGCTGCGCTCTCTCAGCGGCTGCAGCAACCGAAACCGTTCTGTCGGCCATTGATACATTTTCGGCCGGGGCGCCCCAGTCGGACGATATCACGCTACTGCTGCTGGACATCCGCCCGGGAGAGAGGCCACTCCCTTGCCTTCGACAGCAACACTTTGCGGCCGATAAGGCGCCGGTCGCCGATGTCTTGCACTGGTTGGAAACCACACTGAGCAAACTGGCCATCGCAGGAGAATTGCGCCGCGAACTGGCACTGGTCAGTGAAGAAATCGTCAGCAATATCGACAAATACGCCGGATTGCAGCCAGATGAAAAGATACAGGTAAGCGTCGAGATTCAGGACAACACACTGCAGCTGCAAATCAGTGATCCGGGACGACCCTTCAACCCCTTGGAAGAAGCGTCACGCGCAACGATGGGTGAGGCGTCCAGTGCTGCCGAGATCGGTGGCCTTGGTGTACACTTGATCATCGAATACAGTGATGATCAACACTACGCGCGAAATGCCGGCTACAATCATCTGCGCATAAGCCGCGATCTTTCCGGGCGTTATGGAGAGCGCATAACGCTACCGCCAGCAAGCAATAACGCAAGGCCAACACCTATGGATTTAACGACAACGGTCACTACCGATCCGGCCCATTCGATGGCACGGGTGCACCTCGCAGGCGGTCTCAATACGGATACAGCACCGGCATTCGAGGACAGGCTGACCACGGTGCTGGCCGAGGGCCACGCCCTGACGGTCCTGGATATGCGGGACCTGGACTACATCAGCTCAGCGGGGCTGCGCGTAATATTCAAGGCATCCAAGCAGGCCCGGGCCGCCGATCAGCGTCTGGCCGCCGCCAACCGCAAGCCACATATCGACAAGGTATTCGAGATACTGAAGGCGTTACCGGATATGGCGGTCTTTGCTACTGACCAGGAGCTGGACGACTACCTGGCGTCGATGCAGAGCCAGGTGCGGGACCAGACCTGAGAAAATTTACGATCCAGCGTGCCATCCGCTCCCGCTCCGGCATTTCTGCCAGCGATGCCATACCGGTTTCATAGGCTGGCTCACCAATCTGTTCACGGCGGAACTGCATAATCTCCCGTGAGTAAGCTGGCAGAAACTCCGGGTGCCCTTGAAAGCTGAGCATGGTATCGCCAATCTGGCAGACCGCATTCTCACAAAAATCGCTGCCCGCAATGACATGCGCACTCTCTGCTGCGGTCACCACCTGATCCTGGTGACTGACCAGAACATCAAAGGCTGGCTCTCCGCCGTCGTGCCACGCGGGCAGGGTGCCGAAACGGTGCCTATGCAGACCAACGCCCCAACCCTTGGGGGATTTTTCGGTTTTCCCACCGAGCGCCTGGGCGATCAGCTGATGCCCGAAGCAGATGCCGACAGTTTTTTTGCCGACTTTATGCAGTTCGCGCACAAAGTCTATCAGGGGCGGTATCCAGGGTTTGTCGTCGTAGACGCTGGATTTACTGCCGGTGATAAGATAGGCATCCACCTCATCAATATCCGCCGGGTACTCTCCCGATTCCACGTCGTAGATGCTGAACACCAGATCCGGGTCTTCATCACCCAACAAGGCGATGAACATGTCAGGATACTCTCCGAACTCTCCTGCCCATTCGGGGCGCACCGTGTCCGTCTTCAAAATGCCCAGTTTCATTGCTTATCCTTCAATACTTACCCTTCAATCTGCCGGCCGCTTTTCGTCAGGCAGCTTAAATGCCTGGAGAAATCGCTGCAGTGAGTGCACCCGGGACGCCATGATAGGTAGGTGCCGGGGGACTTGTCCATAGCCGGGTCAAGATCGGGTCGCGACTGTTATCACACCGCGACATAAGCTATGGTACCGCTTTCATTTTGACTCATCGGTGAACCCTTGCAACACCCTCTGTTGGTCCTGCTCACGGTTATGGGTTTCGCCACGTTGGTGATGCCCGCCGCCGCATTTACCGGATCGGAATCCTGCCAGGGCTGCCACGCCCAGGAGCATGCCAAATGGCGCGGCTCACACCACGATCTCGCCATGCAGTTGCCCACCGAGGAGACCGTGCTGGGAAACTTTGAAAACCAGACCTTCATCCACAGCGGCATCACCACCACCTTCACCCGGGAGGGCGACAAGTTCTTTGTGCGCACTGACGGGGAAGACGGCGAGCTCACCACGTTCCCGGTGGAATACGTATTCGGTGTCTACCCATTGCAACAATACCTGCTGCCGCTCAGTCGCGGGCGCCTGCAGGCGCTGAGCATCGCCTGGGACGCCAGGCCAGTTTCCGAGGGTGGGCAGCGCTGGTACCACCTGTATCCGGACGAGTCCCTGGATTACCGTGACCCCCTGCACTGGACAGGCCCTTACCAGAACTGGAACACCCGCTGCGCAGAGTGCCACAGCACCGATCTGCAAAAGAACTACAACGAGGCGGAGCGCTCTTTCAGTACGGAGTTTGCCGAGGTCAATGTGGGCTGTGAGGCCTGCCATGGTCCTGGTGAAACCCACATTGAACTGGCCCGCAAAGATGCCCTGGCAGGCAGCCAGGCAGGCGGATTCGCTACCGACCTCACACAGCGGGGCCACTGGATGCTGGGGGCGTCCGAGACCATTGCCCAGCGAGCAAAACCCCTTGAATCCAACCAACAAATAGACAGTTGCGCGCGCTGTCATGCCCGGCGAGCTACCCTGGGCGACTACCACTACGGCGCTGATTTCCTCGATACCCATCGCCTGTCACTGCCTCAATCGCCGCTCTACTATCACGACGGACAAATACTCGACGAGGTCTATGTCTACGGTTCGTTTGTGCAAAGCAAAATGCACCAGGCAGGCGTGGTCTGCAGCAATTGCCACGAGCCGCACAGCCTGCAATTGCGCGCTGAAGGCAATGGGGTTTGCGCTCAATGCCACCGCCCCGACACCTTTGATACCGAGGCACACCATCACCACCCCAAGGGCTCTAGCGGCGCCCAGTGCGCCAATTGCCATATGCCAGCGACCACCTACATGGGTGTGGACCCTCGCCGGGACCATAGTTTCCGAATACCGAGGCCTGATCTCAGCCTGGTGATGGGTACCCCCAATGCCTGCAACCAATGTCACAGCGAGGAGAAACCCGATTGGGCGCTGAATGCACTGCGACAGTGGGGCGTGCAGTTCCGCGATACCAGCACCCACCCGGCCAGAGCACTGCAGCGCGCTGACCAGGGTGACGGCCGCACCACGGTGCAGCTCGCTCAGTTAGCAGCCGACGAGACAAACCCGGTTATCTGGCGGGCCACGGCAATGGAAGCCCTGGGGCAGTTCGGCGGTCGCGACGCCCTGCAGACAGCCACGCAACTGCTCTACTCCGACGATCCCATGCTCCGCGTCAGCACCATACGGGCACTGGCTTTTTTGCCCCTGCACCAGCGGCTTCAGCTTCTCGCTCCGCTCTTTGACGATGAGGTCACCCTGGTGCGACTGGAAGTCGCCAGTTCCCTGGCGGGTGTGCCCCTGGACCAGGTATCCCCAGAGCAGGCCAAAGCGCTGGGCAAATTGTTCCGGGAGTATGTCGAGATTCAGCGGCAGCATGCAGACATGCCCAGCGCACAAATGCAGCTGGGTATCTTCTATGCCACCCGGGGAGATCAGCCGATGGCGGAAGCGGCCTACCGGGAAGCGCTGGCGATCAATCCGCAGCTGATTGCCGCCAGACTGAATCTCGCCGACCTGCTAAGGGGCCAGGGCCGAGAGGACGAGGCCCGGGAGCAATTACAGACAGCGCTGTCAATCGCGCCAGACCAGGGTGCCATCCTGCATTCTCTGGGGCTGCTGGAAACCCGCGCGGGAAATCGGGAAGCGGCCCTGGAGTACCTGTCAAAAGCAGCCACCCTTGAGACCCAGGGCACTCGGCACCGCTTTGTCTACGCCATCGCCCTCCACGATCTGGGCCAGCCCGAAGCGGCCATAAAACAGCTGCAGTCGCTGCTGCGACAAGCACCTGCTGACCAGCAGGTCATTCTCGCTCTGGCCAATTACAGCCTCGAGCTGGGTAAAACCGCCCAGGCCCGGCGATACGCCGAAACACTGCTGCAGATGGCGCCCAACAACACCAGCTATCAGGCGCTATACCGACAAGCGGGCGGCGAATAGGCCGGCAACAGCCGCTTCTAGTCCGATGCGAGCAAGCCTGAGGGTTTGACACTAGACCGCGATATCGGCCAGATCACCCTTGCTCTCCAGCCAGGCCTTACGGTCTGACGCGCGTTTTTTGGCCAGCAACATATCCAGCATCTCGTTGGTGCCATCGCCCGCATCGAGCACCAGTCGCACCAGACGACGGGTATCCGGATCCATCGTGGTTTCGCGCAACTGCAAGGGGTTCATTTCGCCCAGGCCCTTGAACCGCTGGACGTTGACTTTGCCACGCTTTTTTTCTGCCTCAATCCGATCCAGTACACCCTGTTTTTCAGCTTCGTCCAGCGCGTAGTAAACCTCTTTACCAATATCAATGCGGTACAGCGGCGGCATGGCCACATAGACATGCCCAGCGGCGACCAGGGCACCGAAGTGACGCACAAACAGGGCACAGATCAGGGTCGCGATATGGAGCCCATCAGAGTCGGCGTCGGCCAATATGCACACCTTGTCGTAGCGCAGACCGGTCAGATCGCCGCTGGCCGGGTCGATACCCAGGGCGACGGAGATATTGTGCACTTCCTGGGAGCCAAGGATTTCCTGGGACTCCACCTCCCAAGTATTGAGGATTTTACCGCGCAGCGGCAATATGGCCTGAAACTCTCGATTACGCGCTTGTTTTGCCGAGCCACCGGCGGAGTCTCCCTCGACCAGAAACAATTCGCTCCGACTGGGGTCTTCGCCGGAACAATCAGCCAGCTTTCCGGGCAATGCCGGGCCTGCAGTCACCCGCTTGCGGGTCACTTTTTTCGCCAATCGTAGCCGACCCTGGGCATTGCTGATGCACATTTCAGCAAGCTTTTCAGCCGCTCCCGTATGCTGGTTCAGCCACAGGCTGAAAGCATCCTTGGCTACACCAGAGACGAATGCAGCCGCCTCCCTTGAAGACAGGCGCTCTTTGGTCTGACCCGAAAACTGCGGGTCCTCAAGCTTGGAGGACAGCACGTAGCAGCAGCGATCCCAGATATCATCCGGCGCCAGCTTGATGCCTCTGGGCAACAGACTGCGGATTTCGCAAAAATCCCGCATCGCATCGAGCAGCCCGGTGCGCAGGCCGTTGACGTGGGTGCCGCCCTGAATGGTCGGGATAAGGTTTACATAGGACTCGGCCACCACCTCGCCCCCCTCGGGCAACCACTGCACGGCCCAGTCCACAGCTTCGCTGCTGCCGGAAAAAGACCCGACGAATGGCTCCTCGGGGATGCAGGGAAAATCGATGGTCGCGTCAGCCAGATAATCGGTCAGCCCGTCCTCGTAAAACCACTCCTCGGACTCGCCCTTCTTCTCATCGTTGAACTTGACCCGCAGCCCCGGACAGAGCACGGCTTTGGCCCGCAGCACATGTTTCAGCCTGGGCACCGAGAAATTGATTGAATCAAAGTACTGCGGATCGGGCGTAAACCTTAACGAGGTGCCCGTATTGCGCAAACCACATTTATCGATAACGGCCAGTTCGCTGGACTTTTCGCCCCCACTGAAACGCATCTGGTGGACCTGACCACCGCGCCGGATGGTGATTTCCAGAGCACTGGACAAGGCATTGACCACCGAGACACCGACCCCGTGCAAACCCCCGCTGAACTGATAGTTTTTGCTGGAAAACTTGCCTCCGGCATGCAGCGTGGAGAGGATAACCTCGACCCCGGGGCGGCCCTGTTCCGGGTGGATGTCCACCGGCATACCGCGGCCGTCATCAGTGACCGTTATCGAACCGTCCCGGTGCAGGCAGACGTCGATCAGGCTGGCGTGACCGGCCAGTGCTTCATCGACGCTGTTATCGATGACCTCCTGAGCCAGATGATTGGGACGGGTCGTGTCGGTGTACATGCCGGGGCGCTTGCGCACCGGCTCCAGCCCGGTTAGGACCTCGATATCTTCAGCGTTGTACTGGCTCATGCCCTGGGTTTTGATCCTGCGTTGTCGATAGGATAGGTTTCCCGAAGGATTGTACACCGGCCCCGCCGCCTGGGAACCCGTCGGCGCCGATAAGCACTGAAAAAGCCGGGTTTTCCAAGCGGGCCGTGGAGCGGAATCTTACCTTGTCAAAGCTGCGACAGCGTTCCCTGCAGCGGCTCCAGCTTCAATCCAGATAGCCCTGTGAATCCAGATCGACCTCAAAGTGAACGTTCTCCACCCGCTCGACGCCCGTCACAATACGACCATCGGGGTGCAACTCGAGCCAGCGATACCCCGGCGCCTGGCCATCCGCCCGAAACCGCTCACTGCCCGGTGCAAATTGCACACAGGTCGATGGGGACGCCATCAGACTCACCCCATTGCGCTGCCAGTCTACTTGCTGATGCACATGCCCCCACAAAACGCCCCTGACACCTGAAAACCCATCGATCTCTGCGAAAAACCGATCGCGGTCGCTCACCATCTGCTCATCGAGCCAGGCGCAGCCGATCGGCACCGGATGATGATGCAGGCAGACCAGGGAAAACAGCCCCTGCTCACGAGCCAGCTCAAGGCGGGCTCGCAGCCGCGCCAACTCTTGCGGCCCCAGGGTACCGCCAACCTGTCCGGGCACCTGAGAATCCAGCAGAATCAGCTGCCAATTGTTAACCCGAACCTCTCCTGCCAAGCGCGGAAACAAGCCCAGGGTGCGCTCCATAAACCCGCGGTCATCGTGATTCCCAGGCAGACAAAACCAGTGGTCAGTGAGTCCGGAAAAATAGTCGCGCAGGCGCTCGTATGCGGCCAGCGAGCCCCCGTCAGCGAGATCGCCGGTACCCAGTACCAGGTCTGGCGGTGAAGACTGCGCCCTGACCAGCTCGACCACCGCCTGCAGCGAATGGTCGGTATCCATAGCCAGTAGTTTGCTGCCGGGCTGTTCGCCGAGGTGGGTATCGGTCAGTTGCGCCACGCGAACCACTGCGCCTTCGCGTTCCAAAATACAGACACCCGGTTCGTTGCTGTGCATAAGAGAGGCCTGCAGAGGCGATCAGTTGTCCGCTGCTGACGCCAACACATCCTGGGGTGTGCGGCCATTCTGTAGGCAGTGTTCCAGCCAGTCGGCCAGGAATCGATTTTGCTGGGATTTTTCGTCTTGCTGGTACATCCGGGTATTCGGGTAGTGATAGCGCGCCTGAATGCGGCGGTGCGACTGAAAAGCACCCACCTCCAGCATGCCGGCATCGTGATAGGCACGCACCTCGACCTGCAGCTGGCCCAGCCAACGCCCGCCTCCATTGGACTGGTACAAGCGGAATATGGTGGTATACCGGCAGCGCTCGTGCACCTCCAGGCGGACCCGGGCGCGGCCGACCAACAGGTCGCGCTGATTGCTGGACTCGTAGTCTGGGAACAGCCGCATCATACGGGCGTAATTGGCCTCGCATACCGCGTGTAAATCCACCAGACTCAGCTTGAAGCCCTGTTTTCTGATCCTTTGCAAAACGCCCCCCTTGTGGAGCTGCCCGATTCTGCGCCCAGTCTACACGCTGGGTCGACGAACGCCAGTGACTGCCATGGACTGGCTCGAGTGTAGCACTTAAGATGAACGGCACACCAACTGCGGCAAGCCCTGGCGCAGGGGCATGCAGCGAGCCCGCCAGACTGATAGAATGCGCGCGAACAAAATTGAGTGGATGGCGCGCATCGCAAAGCGATGTGGGCAGCAACGATGATTTTTGGGAGTAGGGAATGAGAGCTAAGCTGGTCAGGCCGCTGGCACTGGCACTGTTGATAGGCTCAGTCGGTTTACAGGCTGAGTCACTGCGTGACATCTACGAGTTGGCGTTGGAAAACGATGCCCAGCTCAAGGCGGAAGAGGCCCAGTACCTGGCCAACCTGGAGCAGGAAAAACTCGGTCTTTCGGCCCTGTTGCCCCAGGTCAACGCGAGCGCCGACTACACCGACCGCGACCAGGACTCAGAAGGCCTCAGCCGGGACTTCCAGGTTCCCGGCTTACCCATTATCGACACGTCGACAAGCATCGACACGCAGACCGACGCCTGGCAGGTGTCACTCAATCAGGCCATTTTCGATCTGCCGGCCTGGTTTGCCTTCAAGTCGGGCAAAGAATTCAGCAAGCAGGCGGAAGCCACTTTTGCCGCCAACCAGCAAAATCTGATCGTGCGCGTTGTGGAGGCCTACCTGCTGGTGTTGAGAGCCCAGGACAACCTCGAAGCGTCCAAGGCCAGTGAGCGCGCATTTGAACGGCAGCTCGAGCAATCACAGCAGCGCTTTGAGGTCGGCCTTATTGCCATCACGGACGTCTACGAAGCCCAGGCCGCCTACGACCTCGCTGGCGTCAACCGTATCGTCGATGAAAACAATGTACTGGTCGCGCTGGAGCGACTGTCCGTGCTGACCGGCCAGGAACATGGCAACCTGCATGTGTTGGGTCCCGATTTCAAAGCTAACCTGCCCTCACCCGCTGATCGCTCCGCCTGGGTGGACTTCGCCCTGGCCAATAACTTTAACCTGCAGGCGGCCGTTTACGGCGAGGAAGTAGCCCGACAACTGGCTAAGGCCAATAAGATGCAGCACGCGCCTCGGGTCAGCGGCAACTACCTGTACTCTGAATCCGATACCGAAGGTGACCTGACTCGATTCCCCGAAACCGGCCTGGAAGTACCGCCGGACGGCAGTCTAGATCTCAGTCAGTGGCAAATAAGGCTGGACGTGCCGCTCTACACCGGCGGCGCCATCAGTTCCAATCGGCGCCGTGCCGCGCAGGAGTTTAATGTCGCCCGGGAGAACCGCATCAACCTGACTCGCAATACGGTTACCAATGCGCGTTCACTCTATATGACGGTGGTCAGCGACGCCTCGCGGGTGGCCGCGCGAGGCCAGGCGATCGTCTCCTCAAAGAGTGCCCTTGATGCCACCCAGGCGGGTTACGAGGTGGGTACCCGCAACGTCGTCGACGTCCTGAACGCTCAAAACACCCTGTTCTCCGCCCAGCGAGACTACTACAACAGCCGCTATGACTATATTCTGAATATGCTGCGCTTAAAGGAACAGGCTGGACTACTGAGCCCCGAGGACGTGATTACGCTGGATTCTTTCCTTTCACCACCCCCACCACCGACCGCTTCAGGCAGCAAATAAGCCCTGTTCGCAACGCAGCACTCACTCCTGCATTGCCCGATCAATCAGTGCCAGCAGGCGCTGCCGGGCTCCACGGTTGTCCGCAACCACCTTTAATCCCGCTGCGCCCATGGCCCGACGCCGCTGCGGGTCCGCCAGCAGGGCACTCAGCGCGGAGCCCAGTTCCGACGGGGACGAGAGCATGGTCATTGCTCCGGCTGCGATCAGCAGTTCACTGATCTCGCTAAAGTTGAACATGTAGGGTCCGGTCACAACCGGCACTCCCCAGGCCGACGCCTCCAGTGCATTGTGCCCACCATGCTCCACCAGGCTGCCGCCTATCACCGCAATCGTGGCGGTACCCAGCAGCATCAGCAGCTCGCCCATGGTATCGCCGAGCAGAATGTCATCATCGGGACCGGGCAGCTCCCCGGCAGAGCGACGACAGACTCGCCAGTGCGCGTCGACACAGAGCTGGTAAACATCATCAAACCGCTCGGGGTGGCGCGGCACGATAACCAGCAGACAGTCCGGGTGGTGTTGACGCAGCTCGGCGAAGGCCGCCAGTATCTGCTCATCTTCCCCGGGGTGGGTACTCGCCACCACCAGAATGTCCCGCCGATCCGCATCCAGGGCCAGGCGCAACTCGTCGACTTCACGGCGCAACGCGCTATCCAGTTCAAGGTCAAACTTGATACTGCCGGTGATATGCAGTTTTTCTCGCTGCAGTCCGAGCTCCACCAGGCGTTCGCCATCGGCAGCCGACTGGCCAGCAACCGTATCCAGAGTAGCGAGCATCTCGCGGGTGAGCCTACCCACCCGCGCATAACCCCGGGCGGAGCGTGCGGACATTCTTGCATTGGCCAGCAGCGAGTGACAATCAGCTCGCTGGGCCTGATGCAACATATTCGGCCACAGCTCGGTTTCCATGATCAGCAGCAACCTGGGCTGGGTAGCGCGCAGGAAGCGGCGCACTGCGCCGGGCAAGTCCCAGGGGCAGTAAACATGAAATACCCGTTCACCGAATAGATGTTGCGCCCGTTCGGAACCGGTGGGCGTCGTCGTCGTCAGCACTACCCGGTGATCCGGGTACTTGCTAATCAGCGCCTCAACAATGGGCACCGCAGCAAGCGTCTCGCCCACCGACACTGCGTGCACCCAAATCCCCGGCCTGCCATGCCGCTCGGGATCCTCAGCAATAAACCCAAAGCGCTCGGCCAATCGCTGGCGGTAGGCCGGCGATTTTCTGGACCGCCACAACATCCGGCCCAGAATGACCGGTAACAGGCAATAGTATATGCCGCTGTAAATCAAGCGCATGCCGTGCTCCAGTGACGGTGCGGTCCATGTTCGCAAGAGCATAACGTTCACCGTCTCATTCAACAAACCGGGGGCCTGTCATGGGCTGATCTCCATGTCGGGCCCACCCGCAATGGTTACCGACAACAGGCTGCCCTCAGTCGTCTGGCCACCGTGGCTGAGTCTGCGCACTATTCGGGCTATAATACCTGCTCGAAATGACGATCAGGCATGATGAATCTACCCAAGATCAACATTGATGTCGCAATTATCGGCGGCGGAATTGCCGGGCTGTGGACCCTGAACCAGCTGCGCAATCGCGGCTACAGCGCGGTTCTGTTTGAACAGGAGGCACTGGGGAGCTACCAGACCATGGGCTCCCAGGGCATGATCCATGGGGGTATCAAATACGCTCTAAGTGGGGCTTTGAGTGGTGGTTCGGAGGCTATTGCGGCGATGCCGGACACCTGGCGCGCCTGCCTGCTAGGCCAAGGCAAGGTCGATATCAGCGGTTGCCGGGTACTGAGCGAAGATTTTTTCCTCTGGTCCAGTGGCGGCCTGCAGTCGAGACTGACATCTTTTTTTGCCAGCAAGATGCTGCGAGGCAGAGTAGATAAACTCTCGACAAGCGACTATCCCACCCCCTTCAGACATCCCGATTTTCGTGGCCAGGTTTACAGACTGGTCGACCTGGTGCTGGACATGCCGTCGCTGGTGGACACTCTGGCCCGCCGGCAGCAAGGGTATATTTTCCGTATAGATTGGCAGCATGCGGGCCTGCATAACGACAACCGCCAGGCCACCCTGGAACTGCCAGGCTGCACCGTGGTCCCCCGGCGCCTGCTGCTCACAGCGGGAACGGGTAATGAGTCACTGATTACCCGGCTGGATGGCAGCAAGCCTGAAATGCAGCGCCGACCCCTGCAGCAGGTGCTGCTGAAGCACGAGTACCCGGAACGGCTCTACGCCCACTGCATGGGCAGCAATCCCTCGCCTCGGCTGACTATATCCAGCCACCACACCAGTGCCGGACAACCTGTCTGGTATCTGGGTGGCGACCTGGCCACCGAGGGCCGCGAAGAATCAGCCGATGAATTGATCCGTCGCGCGAAGCGTGAGCTTGACGACCTGTTGCCCTGGATCGACTTCGGGACCTGCGAGTGGGAGACCCTCAAGCTGGATCGGGCCGAGCCTCGCCAATCGGTTCTGATCAGACCCGACAGGGCCTATGTCGGTGAAGTCGATTCAGTAGACAACGCGCTGGCAGCCTGGCCCACCAAACTGACGCTCAGCCCCGATCTGGCGGACGAAATCGAAATCACCCTGGAGAAGCAGGGTATTTTCCCCGAGTGTCAGCCTGACTTGACTCCATTGGCCGCACTGGGCCAACCGCCGGTAGCGCCGACTTTGTGGGATACCCGGTTCCCATGAGTTGGCTCAGAACCCTCGGGGACACCGGGCTACAGGTGAGTGCACTGGGGCTGGGAACGGTAAAGCTGGGCCGCGTCGAAGGGGTGAAGTACCCCGACGCCTTTACCATTCCGGATGACGCCGCCGCCGGCCACTTATTATCGACCGCGCAGGATCTGGGAATCAACCTGATCGACACCGCACCCGCCTACGGCTCCAGCGAGTCACGACTGGGAGGCTTGCTGAAGGGCCAGCGACAGCAATGGCTTATCTGCAGCAAGGTCGGAGAGGAATTCGAGCACGGCGTCTCCCGGTTTGATTTCACCCCGGAACACACCCGCCTGTCGGTGGAGCGCAGCCTGCGCAGACTGAAGACCGACGTCATCGATATTGTCCTGGTGCACTCAGACGGCAACGACCTGGATATTATTCACCGACTGGGTACCCTCGAGGCGCTGGCAGAGCTAAAACAGCGGGGGCTTATTCGGGCGACCGGCATGTCCACCAAGACTGTTGCCGGGGGCATGGCGGCAGCGGCACAGGCGGATATCGTTATGCTCACCTACAACCTGTCGTGCCGGGATGATGAGCCCGTGTTGAGCGAGTGCGCGCAACGCAACAAGGGAACGCTGATCAAAAAGGTCCTCGCCAGCGGCCATTTGACAGCAGACGCCGCAAAGTCGCCAGCGGAGGTGGTTCAAGACAGCATGAATCTATTGTTCAGCCACCCGGGCACCGGAGCAGCCATCGTCGGGACCATTTCCGAGGCCCACCTGAAGGCCAATGTGCTGGCGGCACGCCGCGCTCTGGAATCCGGCTGAGGCAGTGGCCTGCGGCCGCGGTCAGCTCTGCTCGTTGTCCCTGATTTTATTGACAATTGCTGTCGTAGACACACTGTCGATAAAAGCTAACACGCTAACCTCTCCACCATAGGCCTCGACGATCTCCCAGCCAACCACACCCGTTTTGTCGCCATAATCGCCACCCTTTACCAGAATGTCCGGCTGCAGTGCTCGCAACAACGCTTTTGGCGTGTCTTCATCGAAACACAACACCCAGTCCACCGCTTCCAGTCCCGCCAGCACGGCCATGCGCCGGTCCTGGGCATTGATGGGTCGGCCCTTACCTTTGAGGCGGCGCACCGAATCGTCGCTGTTCACCGCGACTATCAAACGATCGCCCAGCTTTCTCGCCTGTTCGAGGTAGGTCACATGGCCAGCGTGAATGATATCGAAACAGCCATTCGTAAAGACCACTCGCTCACCCTGGCTGCGGGCGTCTTGCATCAGTATCTGCAACTGATCCAGGGCCACCACACCGCGCTCGGAGCCCTGGTCACTGAGCACTGCCCGGCGCAATTCCGGCGCGCTGACCGTCGCCGTTCCCAGTTTTCCTACCACAATGCTGGCTGCAATGTTTGCCAGCGCGACCGCCTGCGGCAAGCTGGCGCCCGCGGCAACGGCGGCACCCAGGACTGCGATTACCGTGTCTCCGGCACCGGTAACATCAAATACCTCGCGTGCGCGAGCGGGCAGGTGTAACTCCGCTTCCCCGGGGCGCAGCAAGGTCATACCGTTCTCACCGCGGGTTACCAGTAAGGCTTCCAGTTGCAGCCGCGCCATCAGCTCTTCGCCCTTCTGCACCAGCTCCTGTTCGCCATTGCAGGGCCCGACCACCAATTCGAATTCGGCCAAATTGGGGGTCAGTAGCGTCGCACCCCGATAGCGCTCGAAATCGGCCCCCTTGGGGTCTACCAGCACTGGAACACCCGCCGCTCGTGCTGCCTGGATCAGGGGCTGCGGCATCCCCAGGGCACCTTTGGCATAGTCGGAAAGAATAACGGCACCGGCCCTGGTCAGGTGCCGCCCCATCGTCTCCTCGAGTCGAGTGCCAGTCATCGCCGTGACGGTTTCCTCGAAATCGAGGCGAATCAGCTGTTGGTTACGGCTGAGCACGCGCAGCTTGGTGATAGTGGGGTGGCCACTGGCGCGACTGAAGCTGCAGTCCACCCCGGCCCCCTCCAGCATATCCTCCAGAGAATCTGCCATCTCGTCATCACCGGTAAAACCTTGCAGATTCACGCCGGCACCCAGGGCTGCAATGTTCAGGGCCACGTTGCCC
Organism: uncultured Gammaproteobacteria bacterium; assembly: GCA_963840725.1. Lineage (GTDB taxonomy): Bacteria > Pseudomonadota > Gammaproteobacteria > Pseudomonadales > Halieaceae > CAVWDU01. The sequence continues at coordinate 1,003,973 of CAWIZY010000016.1, forward strand.
GCCCCGCCCGGCCGGTCGGTAATCTGGTCGACTTTTACCACCGGCACCGGTGCCTCGGGCGAAATACGCGAAGTTGGGCCCTCCCAGTACCGGTCCAACATGATGTCCCCCAACACCAGCACCCGGGCAACATCAAAAGGTGGCATTTCCAGTTTCATTTGCTGCAGCTCCGCGGCCGACCGAACTTGCTAATATTGTCTCACATAAAATAGTAGCACGGGCCGCCCGAGGCTCGGTGGGATGCAGGCTGGCGCTTGCCTAAGCCGGTGAAACCCGCTACTTTCGCCGGCTGTTGATTGACCCGGAGTGCCCGCGCTGATGATCCCCGACCTGCCGGCTGACATAGTTACCATCAAGGGGTTTCTCGCCGATTCTGAAGCCCAGGCCCTCTACCAGACCGCCCTCGAAGCCAGCACCATGGGGCCGGTTCTGGAGGTCGGCAGCTATTGTGGTAAATCCACCATCTACCTGGGCCTGGCCTGTCGCACCCATGGCGCTACCGTGTTTGCGCTGGACCACCACCGCGGATCTGAAGAACACCAGCGCGGAGAATTTTTCCACGACCCGGATCTCTACGATGGCGAACGCCGAGAATTTGACAGTTTCCGCGAGTTCCGCCGCAACATCGACCGCGCGGGGCTCAATGATACGGTCGTGCCGCTGGTCAGCGACTCAGCGACCGCGGCCCGCCACTGGCAGACGCCACTGTCCATGGTATTTATCGATGGTGGCCACAGTCTGGACGCTGCGCTTACCGACTATCGGTGTTGGTCTACGCAAGTCCTGCGCGGTGGCGTGCTGGCGGTGCACGATGTTTTCGACGATGCCCACGCGGGAGGACAGGCCCCCTACGGGATTTATCGGTTGGCACTGGCCTCTGGCCTGTTTGCCAAAATAAGGCAGGTCGAATCCCTGGCGCTGTTGCGAAGGCTGTGACCCCGAAGACTACCTGTCAGCGGTAGAACGGCGTCGGTCCTCGGCCGGACGCCCGGTCCCGGTCAGGTCTGGCAGTGCGACGGTGGTGAAGAGTTTCGACGCCCGGGTATGTTCCGTGAGCGCGTCCGCGGCCAGCAGGATAGCGCCGGCAGTCCAGGTGGGTTTTTCTGGTGGCCACATCATGTCGTCCACCATCTGAAAGCCCGTCCAGTAAGAGCCATCGCCGGCGCGCCACTGATGCAACCAACTGTAGACCTCCACTGCACGGGCATGATCTCCGGCCGCCAACAGCGCCATGACCAATTCACAAGACTCAGCCACCGTAACCCAGGGCTCCTCCTCGACACAACGACAGCCGAGACCCTCGTCCACAAATACGTGCCAGCGCGCATTCAGTCTCGCCATGGCTTCTGAGCCTGAGTAAACGCCGGTCAGCACCGGGTAGAACCAATCCATGGAGTACCGGGCCTTGCTCTCCCAGGTGCGGTCGAAGCGTTCCGGCTTACTGCGCAGCGCCTCGCCGAGTTGCTTTCGTGCTAGCAACCAGGCAGGGCGTTCTTCGCCCAAAGCTGCAGCGATGTTTGCAGCACACTCGAGGCTTTTATAGATCGAGCTACACCCTGTTATCAGCGCGTCCCGTTTGGGTGTGCCACTGGAGTCCACAGCCCAATGAATGTCGCCGTGTTTGGTCTGGAGCTTGATCACGAAGTTGATGGCCCGCTCCACCATGGGCCACATAGCGGCGAGGAAATCACGCTGCCCGGTTACCAGATAATGGTGCCAGACGCCCGTCGCAACGTAAGCGACGAAATTGGATTCCCTGCGTTCGCTGTTGTCCACCGCTCCATCCCGGTAGGCAGCCCACCAGCTACCGTCGGCGAGCTGCTGGTCACGCAACCATCCGTAGGCGCGTTCGGCAGCCACGTGCTGATCGCCGATGGTGAGCCCCATGGCTGCTTCGACATGATCCCAGGGGTCCGCATAGCCACCCTCAAACCAGGGAATTTCACCTGAAGGCAGCTGAGCATCCAGAATAAAATCAACCGTGGGCCGGAGAAACTCTTCGGGAAACAGACCCGAGCCGAGATATACGCCACTCATGCGCCCGCCTCCTTGCGAAAATACATAACCACACTCTTACCCATGAACGGGTCCATACTCTTCTCCAGTAAACGGGTAATCGTTGGCCGCTCCAGCAGATCCCAAACCAACAGCCGGTGGTAGGCCGCAATCAGCGCATTGTTGTCCTGACTTTTCCAGAACAGGCACTTCAGCCACCAGAACGGCACGTGCAGGGCGTGAGCCCAATGACGATGGTACTGATCGAAACCCAGTCCCTCAATATCAGTACGGAGTTCATCGGCACGAAAGATCCGCACGTGCCCCCCGGGCACGTTGTAGTATTCATCGCTCAGCGCCCAGCAAATCTTTTCGGGCCAACGTCGTGGAACACTCGCGCAAAACAAGCCGCCGGGCTTCAGCACCCGCTCTATTTCCCGCAGAGCCCCCCGATAATCGGGGATGTGTTCGAGTACCTCGCTGCAAATGATCTTATCGAAGGTGTTGTCGGCAAAGGGCAGTTCCAGTGCGTTGGCCGAAGACAAGCCAAAGGCCTTGGCGGGGTTATCAGGTTGCGCAAAATCCGCAAACTTGCCTCGAGTTGACTGAAGGTCCTGCAGGGAAAGGTCAACCCCTACCGAGTGCACATCGCCCGCGAGATAAGCCGAAATAACATGCCGTCCTTCCCCGCAGCCAAGATCCAGCACCCGGTCGCCCGTCGCCAGCGGGAAATAGCTGAAATCAACGGTTTGCATCGGCCAGCACCTGCATGTAGTAGTCGGTCATCTGTCCGGCGCAGACATTCCAACAGAATCGTTCCAGAATCCGTTGTCGGCCGGCTGTGCCGAGGGCCAGGCGCCGCGCCGGATCTTCAAGCAGAGCGGCGACGCCGTCGGCGAGTGCGTCAGCATCGCGCACCGGGACCAGTAAACCGGCCTCGCCCACCACCTCCGCGAGAGCACCGCCGTCCGTGGAGACCACAGGGACACCACAGGCCATTGCCTCGCCCGCCGGCAGACCAAAGCCCTCATAGACCGAAGGCACCACGGCAATGGCTGCCTCGGCGTAATACTGCACCATCTCCTCGGTAGTAATGCCGCTGACAAATCGTATCCGGTCGGACAGCCCGAGACGCCTCACCAGTTTTTCGGTGCTACCTCCCTGGCGTGGTTTGCTGACCAGCAACAATTCCAGGTCGGGGTAGGTCCGCAACAGCCGGGCATAGGCCAGCAGCAGATAACGCAGGCCCTTCAGGGGCGCGTCGGCCGACGCGGTGGCCATCAGCCGACGCGGCTCACGCTTAACGCCGGGCAGGGGTCTGAAGACCTCGGTGTCGATGCCGTTGTACACCAGGCCGATGCCGGCCGGCTGCAGGCCGAAATCCCGAGCAATGTCCTGCCTTGAGCAGTCAGACACGGTGACCACATGGCGCAGCTGGCGAACGACTTTTTTCTGCATGCCCAGAAAGCTGTGCCAGCGACGGATGAGCAGACGTTCCCAGGGTGTTCGAGCCGCCTGTAGAGCAATTCTCAGGTCGGAAGTAATCGGATGGTGGACGGTGGTGACCAGAGGCAAACCCAGTGCCTGAATCTCCAGCATCCCATAGCTGAGGCTCTGGTTATCGTGGATCAGGTCGTACTCGTGGCCGTGCTGGCGCAGATACTTCAAAGCGCGACGGCCGAAAGTCCTGGGCTCGGCGAAACCCCCGGTCAGCTTGCTACACCATTCGATCATATCGGTGGCCGAAAGCAGGTGTCGCGGCCTCAGGGAAGTCAGGCCATTTTCGAACAGGTCAAGGCTTGGCAACTTGATCAGCCGAACCCGGCTGTCCAGATGGGGATACGGTGGACCGGAAATCACATCCACGCAGTGGCCGGCGTCCACCAGGCCCTTACTCAAATAACGCAGGTAAACGCCCTGGCCGCCACCAAAGGGCTGGCTGCGGTAACCCAGCAGCGCTATTCGCAGCCGTCGATTGTTTGGGGCATCGAGCGTCGGCGCCGCCATCACGGCCGCCCCGCCTTCCCGGGGGGACTGAATTGTATCGAGATGCCTGATGGCAGCCTCCGTTTATGCTGGTAAAGCGTCGTTGATTGGGAAAGTGGGACCGAGCCTGACCGGGGGGGAGCATCGCCAGCGGCCGTTGTCAGCGCCGATACCATGCCTGGAGTGCAGATTTTAACCAGCACTTGCTCAAAAAACCACCCCAACGAGGACCTGCCAGGGGTATTGGCAGCCACGGTTCGTCACCCACGCGCCATTGCGCGTATAATCCGTCACCACCGCACCGACCGATGAGCGCGACCATGACCAGTAGCACCTACAAGGGCCTCATCCTCGCCGGTGGCTCGGGCACCCGCCTGCACCCACTGACCAGTACCGTGAGCAAACAGCTCATGCCGGTCTACGACAAACCGATGATCTACTACCCACTGGCCACGCTCATGCTGGCGGGGATTCGCGATATTCTGATCATCACGACGCCGAGAGATCAGGCTGCTTTCAGCCAACTACTGGGTGACGGCGCACATTGGGGCATCAGTATCAGCTATACCGTGCAACCCAGCCCCGACGGCCTCGCCCAGGCTTTTATTCTGGGGGCCCCCTTCATCGGCGACTCGCCAGCCGCCCTGGTGCTGGGCGACAATATATTTTACGGCGGCGGATTCAGCCAGAGATTGAAGAGCGCGACCAGTCGACAGACGGGCGCATCGGTATTCGCCTATTACGTGCAGGACCCGAAGCGCTATGGCGTCATCAGCTTCGACGCTGATGGCAAAGCCCGCGACATCGAGGAGAAGCCCACCAATCCGCGTTCCCACTACGCCGTTACCGGCCTGTATTTCTACGACAATGACGTACTTGATATCGCACGTCAGATCCGGCCATCAAAACGGGGAGAACTGGAAATAACTGATATCAATAAGGCTTACCTGGCACGGGGGGATCTGCGGGTCGAGGTCATGAGCCGGGGCACCGCCTGGCTGGATACGGGGACCCACAACAGCCTGCTCGATGCGGCCAATTTCATTCGCGTGGTCGAGGAGCGTCAGGGGCTGAAAATAGCCTGCCCGGAGGAAGTCGCCTTTCGGATGGGATATATCTCTGCCGACCAGTTGTTGCAACTCGCCGCACCGCTGGAAAAAAGCGGTTACGGCGCCTACCTCAAAAACCTGCTCGACGACGACGGGGTAGTGCTGGATGAAGTTTGAGCCCACTCCCCTGCGGGACCTGTATCTGATCGAACCGAGAATATTCGGCGATGAGCGCGGCTTTTTCATGGAAACCTGGAACACCGAGAGTTTTCGTCAGGCCGGCTTCGATCTGAACTTTGTACAGGACAATCACTCTCGCTCGGGGCGCGGCACCTTGCGCGGCTTGCACTATCAGACGCGGCACCCCCAGGGAAAACTGGTTCGGGTCAGCGCCGGAGAAGTGTTCGACGTCGCGGTCGACCTGCGCCGTCACTCCGCCACACTGGGGCAGTGGTATGGCACCACCCTCAGTGCAGACAACCACCGAATGCTTTGGGTACCCCCGGGATTTGCTCACGGCTTTCTGGTGCTCTCTGATTCGGCAGACTTCCTCTATAAATGCACTGACCGTTACCACCCGGAAAGTGAGGTATCACTGGCCTGGAACGACCCCGAGCTGGGCATAGCCTGGCCTCTCCCGACGGGCGAGCAACCACGGCTGTCGGCCAAGGATCGTGAGGGCCTGTCCTGGAGTAACGCGCCTTTGTACGATTGAATCCACCACGCGCCCACTGAACCCGAGGTTCCTCCATGCCAGCACCCGATACCACTGCAGAATGGTGCCTGTTGCAGAATCAGTACGACAGCTATGAGAAGTACTCATTATTGATCAAGCTGCTGGCGGTCACCCTGTTCAGTATTGGGCTGATGACCGACCGGCTGGATTTATGGTTCGCTTTTGTCGTCCTCACATTCTGGTTGCAGGACGCCATCTGGAAAACGTTTCAGGCGCGGATTGAAGCGCGGCTGCTGCAGCTCGAGGCGGTTATGGCCCCCGATTCTGGTGCGCCGGCGTCTCCATTTCCGGCTACTGCTTACCAGTTCCACAGCAACTACTTGCAAAGTCGCGCTCGGGGCCCGGCCATCATTGCCGAGTACCTCGGTCAGGCCCTGCGCCCAACCGTAGCCTACCCTTACCTGCTGCTCATGCTCCTGCTGGCCGCACGGTTGTTGTTTGCCTGATCGCCGGGAGCCAGTTCCGTACCCTGAGCGCCAGCTGAGCCCTTGACGCAAACGGCCATGCCCTAAAGCAGCGGCCGCCACCAGGATTCCCGCTCGAGAAACCAGGTGATGGTGCGCTCCAGACCAGTTTCAAAACTCTCCTGCGGCACGTAGCCCAACTCTTCCGTGATTTTCGAGGCGTCGATCGCGTATCGCCAATCATGGCCCGCGCGGTCGGCGACAAACTCGATCAGACTGCGGGCGCTGTTGCCGGCAGCACAGGGAGAGTCGGGATACCGCCCTGCCAAAGTTCTGTCGCCTTTGAACCGGGCATCCAGCCGGTCGCAAAGCAAGTAGACGATATCCAGATTGCTCCATTCATTATTGCCGCCGATATTGTAGGTCTCCCCAACCACACCGCCGTCCAGGACTCGCTCAATACCGCGGCAGTGGTCCTCTACGTAGAGCCAGTCGCGGATATTGCTGCCGTCCCCGTAAATCGGCAGAGCCCGACCGCGCAGGATGTTAGTCAGGCAGAGAGGAATCAGCTTTTCCGGGAAATGATACGGCCCATAGTTATTGGAGCAGTTACTCGTGGTGACCTGCAAGCCGTAGGTATGATGATAGGCCCTTACAAGGTGATCCGAGGCGGCCTTGCTGGCCGAATAAGGGGAGTTGGGCTGATACTGCTGGTCCTCGAAAAAACCGGGCGCATCGGCACTCAATGATCCGTAGACCTCATCCGTTGAAACATGGTGAAAGCGATGCGAACGCTGCACCGGTCCGTCTAACCAAAACTCCCTGGCCGCCTCCAGCAGAGTGTGGGTGCCCACCACGTTGGTCTGAATAAATGCGCCTGGACCGCTGATTGAGCGGTCAACGTGACTTTCCGCGGCGAAGTGCACAATGGTATCGATCCGGTAATCGGTCAGGGCCCGCAATACCGCCCCGTGGTCGCAGATGTCTGCCCGCACGAAGTGGAAGTCCGGCAACTGCGACAGATCTTCCAGGCTGGCCCGATTACCCGCGTAGGTGAGACTGTCATAAGCCACGATGGTATCCCCGGGGTGCGCCGCCGCCCAGTAGTGGGCGAAGTTCGCGCCGATGAAGCCAGCCGCGCCGGTAACCAGCAGTGATCGTGTCATAGTCTTGTTTCCGTTACTTCTGTCAGCATGGCCCGCAGCTGCACCCGCCAGTGGACTGGCTCGAGTTGCAGATCGCGCCAGCTAGCCGTTTTGTCCAGTACGCTGTACGCGGGCCGCTGCGCTGCGGTGGGGTACTCGCTTGCGGGTATTGGCATTACCTGCACCGCCCGCTCCAGCAGACCCAGCCAGTAAGCCTCCTCCTGAATCGCCACCGCAAAATCGTACCAACTGCATACACCGGCATCGCTCCAGTGGTAAATACCGGCCAGCTCCGGCCGCATGACAGCGGCCCAGAGCGCTGCCGCCAGCCCCCGGGCCCAGGTTGGGGTTCCAAGCTGATCACAGACGACCGACAGACTTTGTCGTTGACTCATCAGGCGCAGCATGGTGCTGACAAAATTACCGCCGTGGCTCGAGTACAGCCAGCCAGTTCGCATGATCAAGGAACCCGGTGCAAGGCGGCCCACCGCGTCCTCTCCGCGCAGTTTGCTGCGACCGTATTCCCCCAATGGAGAGGGTTTCGCTGATGGGGTGTAAGGCTGGCCGCTGCGCCCATCGAATACAAAGTCGGTAGAGACGTGCAGTAACCGACAGCCCGTATCGCGACAGGCTCTCGCCAGGCGCTCCGGCCCGAGAGCGTTGTCACGTTCGGCAAGTAATGGTTCCGACTCGGCGCGATCAACCGCCGTGTAAGCCGCCGCATTAATCAGCGCCTCGGCCTGATGGCACTGAATCGCAGCTGCCACCGCAGCCCGGTCACCAATGTCCAGTTCAGCCCGGGGCAATGCTATGCAGGTAATAGCCGCCGGTGCAGTGACCAGCAGTTCGCGAGCCAGCTGGCCGCCGGCACCGGTGACTATAACTTTCATGTTTACGCCACCTCCTGGCTTGGCTACTGGAGTAAACGGGGGCTCGCTACGGCACCGCAGAGGCGGAGATTGCGCTGGCGCACAGCCCGGCCTGCGGCTAGACTAGCGCCGTGTTTCCGCATCCTCCAGCCACTAACGACAAGCCGCTGAACCCTGTCTTGATCGCAGTGCTCAGCCTCCTGCTCTCGGCGTGGCTTATTGCCATTGATCCGATTCTGACTCGCGACGCCATCATATACCTGCGTGCAGCCGAGGCCTACTTGCGGGACGGTTTTTTTGCCGGCCAACAGATTTTTGGACGGCCATTTCTGCCGGTCTGCATTGCGATTTGTCACCAGCTGACGGGGCTCTCTTTGGCCCATGCCGGCCTCTTGCTCAACTCCCTGTTTTACGCCCTGCTCTGCGTCGCCTTCGTCGCCATCATCCGCACTATGGGGGGAAATCGCAGGGTACAGATTCTGGCCACTATCGTCATTCTCTCCCAGCCCCTAATCGGTGACTACCGCAGCTCGATCATGCGTGACCCGGCCTTCTGGGCTTGCATACTGCTCTCATTCAATGCACTGCTGTTGTATTCCAGACGCCTTTCCTGGCAACACCAGGCGCAGTGGTTCGGGTGGATCATCGCTGCCACCCTGTTCCGCTTTGAGGGTCTCTTTTTCGCCGCACTGGCCCCTTTGGCACTGCTGTTTACCGGTGAGCGCCACAGTCGACTGAACACCTGCCTGAGACTGCTGGTGCCGCAATTGCTCGTCATCGCAGCGCTACTGTTGGCGGTGGGGGTGTATCAAAAGGTATTGAGCCCGGGGGCACGCCTGTTCCCGGCTATTGAAACCTATCTACAGGGTCTGCTGACCTTCCCGGAGCAATTCGAGGCGCTGACGACTCGCACCGGCAATGCCCTGCTCAAATTTACTTCACGTGAGGATGCGTCTGTCGCCGCGCTCGCCGGTCTGGGCGCAATCCTGGTATTGAATATATGCCGCGCCATCTGTTGGCCCTGGGTGATAACCCTGCTTTGGGGCTGGCAGCGGGGCCTATTGGCAAAAGTCCGGCCTGACGATGTGAAATTGATCAATGCCCATCTGATCATCTGTTTGTTGTATCTGGCCTTGTTTACTCTGTTACGGCAATTTGTACTGGAGCGCTATGCCAGCATTTTCGCCTTGTTTGCATTGCTCTACGTGCCGTTTATTCTCGATGCACTGTGGGCGGGCGGCCGCCGCAAACTGGCCCGCGGCGCAGTCATTGTGCTGCTAGTGGTCATGTCTGCAGATATGCTGCACAACCACGACTACCGCAAGGCCTACATTCGTGAAGCTGCACAATGGCTGGCTGGCAATACCCCCAGCGACGCCTCCCTGCTGACCAATGATCGTTACATCGCCTACTTCAGCCAACGTCAAATGGAATGGCGCCGGGGCAAGCCGGCCGTGTACCAGTTTGATGCCAGTACGCTCACAGAAAACCCGGAGCTATGGCTGGAAGTGGACTACCTGGCTGTCGCAATAAAGCCGCGCCAACTACCCGCCTGGCAGCATTTTCTGCAAACCTATTCCCTGACCGAACTGGTCGTATTTGATGGGGGGCGCATGGGCCGGATTGTCGTAGTGAAAAACCCTCAAAACTCATACCCGAAGGCCTCGAGATCTTCTGCAAAGCAGTCCCGCACCAGGGCTTCCGACTCGGCATCGTAGTACTGTCGATAGCTGCCTCGCGATGAGGGCTTTGCATGGCCCAGTTGCGCATCCAGATTAAGGCGTGTGCACACACGGGCAAAGTCATCCCCGAGCTGCTCGAAGCGACCAATGAATTCGACCAACATATTACCCTGCTCATCGACCAACCATTGCTTCTGTGGCATGAACATACGCGGCTCATCGTAGTAAGCCGGGTTGCGTTCCACATAGCAGGCCTGCAACCATTCGGGGAAGGGAATGGGTTGGCTCCCCAAACCGGTTTGGTTGGTCTTGACCCGATAATGATAGTGGCTGACAACCTTGTCCCAGGGATTGCGCACGACAGTAAAAACAAACTTGCGCTGCCAGGCGCTCTGCCCGAGCTGGCGATACTTTTCCAGGGCGGTGCTGTGGTCCAGGCTGATACCCAGGGCTTTCTCGATACTACTGCCACCGGTCTTGTTGATATGGATAAACACGTAGGGGCGCAGATAGCGCTGCCTGAGGGTTCGCTGCCAATACCTGAATTGGCTGGCGCTTTCCCGGGCCAAACTCATAGACGACACTCCTGGTTAAGCAAAAAAGTTCCTGCACATCGTTGTGCCACCTACCCGCAGACGCGACCTGAAACAGCGCGTAGAATAGCACGGGTACAACGGCTGCAAGGTGATGAGACCATTACTGAATTCGACGCCAAAGCGCCGCCTGACCGCGGGCGGGGCCTGACCACTGAACAGTTGCAAACAGCGGCCCGGAGGCTGGCTGCGGGGGAGCTGCCGCCAGGCTGGAACTGGGTAAGCAGTTCCTCGAGCGCACGAGTGGCCCGGCACGGTACCCACGATATATATTACAAGGAGTTCCTCCCACGCGGGCCCTGGGAACACGCGAAGGCCAAACTGCGTGGCAGCCGCGGTGAGCGCGCCCGTAACAACAGCGACAAACTGCTGCGAAGCGGATTCAATGCACCGCGCAATCTTGGCTGGGGGCCACTCCCCCGCGGTCGCGAATATCTGTTCACCCGCGCGGTACCCGGCGAAGGTGTCACCACATGGCTACGGCTGCGCCTACACGGGCGCAGCGCCCCGGAGCTACACCGGCGACGACGGCTACTGCGCGAACTGGGAACGTTTATCGGCAAGCTACACCGCGCGGGCTTTGTCCACGGGGATTTACGCCCCAGTAACGTAATGGCTGTCGCGGTCGGTGAACGGTTCGACTTCGCTCTGATCGACAACGAGCGCACCACTTCACGGCAGCCACCCGACATGCGCGGGCTGAAGAAAAACCTGATGCAACTGAACATGTTGCTGCCCTCCGACCTGACCCGCAGCGACCGCTGGCGTTTTTTCAAGCAATGGCGCAGCGAGATGACAACACTGTCTGAGCAGCAGACCCGGGAACTGGCCGCAGATGCCTATCGCTGGGCGATGCAAAGGCTTGCTGCCAAGGGAAAACTGTGACGCGACTGCACATTGTTGGTTGTCCGCGCAGCGGCACTACCCTGCTCATGGAACTGGTGTCCACCTGCTTTGAAAGCTCCGGTCACTGTGACCATGAACTGAGTATTTTTGAGCCACTGCATGACCCGGGTGCACTCTATTTCAGCAAACAGCCAAATGACATCAAACAGCTTCAGCATATTTTTTATCGCGACCCCGAGCTGCATATCATTTATCTGGGCCGGGACCCGAGGGCGGTCATCACCAGCAAACACCGTGAAAACCCCGAACAGTACTTCTGCAATTACCGCGTATGGAGCGAGTGTGATCAAGCCGCCCAGCGCTACTGGGCACACGAGCGATTTCTGCCTTTACGCTACGAAGACCTGGTGACCCGGCCGGACAACACTCAGGCTCAAATTGCTGCGCGGTTTGGTTTTATGCGGCAACGCCATCCATTCAGCGAGTACCATCATCATGCCGACCCCTCCGGCGCTGCCAGCCGGGCGATGAATGGTCTGCGCCAGGTCGACCTGGCGAGTCTGGACAAATGGCGCACACATCTACCACGGCTCGCGGAGCAGTATCAAAGACATCCTGCACTGGCCGACGACCTGGTGCGGCTGGGCTATGAGCCTGACCAGCAGTGGCTGCAATTGCTGGCGGGCGTGGCGCCGGTGGTGTTCCCTTGCCGATATCCCGAGCGGCGCCCCTGGCTCAAAGAGTCGGAGAAAGCCCTGCGGGGCTACCTCAAGTCGCGCCGCTACCTGCGACGCATGAGCCAATAACCGGGGGGTACAGCCGAAAGCTCAGTCCACGCCCAGCAGATGATGGCCCCGCTCGCCGTAACGCACCGCGTGCCGAGCACGCAATGCCTGAAGAACCGGCAAGGTGCCGCGCACAATATCCGCTTCAGATTGAGCGGTACAGCGCGAATAGCTGACCAGAAATCGCTGGTACAGCTCCGGAGCTACTGCCAGGTCCTCGGCATTAAGCGTGAATCGGGCCAGGTCGCGCAACGCAGCGGCACTGGACAGTCCGGCCGCTTTAACCGCCTCCAGATCGGCCAGATAAATCTGCTCGGCTGCGCACAGCAAATTGCTCCATTTGCAATCACCGTGGGAGAATCCCGCCAGATGCAGCGAGCCCAGGGCAGCGCCCGCAGCGCCCATCAGCTCGCCGCCTGTGGCTGGGTCCCTTGCCGATTTCCAATGGGCCTTGAGATCACGCCCGTTGATCGCCTCGGTGAGCAGAATCACGCCGCCATCAGCCCGCAGACAAGCCTCCGGTGCGGGCACTGCAATACCCGCGCGTTGGAGCCGCACAGCGGCGTCGAATGCGGCTACCCCGCGCCCGAGACCCCATCTGAAAGACCAGTGCTGCAAGGGTGATTTGGGCAGGTAGAGCTTGAGAAAATGCTCTGTCCCGTCCAGCAAAAGCAACCCTGCCCTGCTGTGCGCGTCGCGCTTCAGAACCCTGCAGTGCTCCTCCACCCAGGCCTCTGCCGGCTCCGGTGAGTTGTTCAAGACTTGCCCCAGGCGTGGCGCCCAGCCGGCGTCCCGCAGCACACTGACTGCCCGCGCTTTCACAGCGCCGGAGCGTCGCTGACCGGAGGTGGTCTACCGTGCTCTTTGCGGTATAGCCGCACCGCTCGCAGACTGACATCCCGCCATAACCCGCCGTCCTGACCCAGTGCCACACGCAGTCCACCCGGGGTGTACAGACGCATAAAGCGGAGCAGGTCGCGGGAACTCAGGCCGCAATCCATCGCGGAGAAATAAAGCCCGGCGAGGTCCTTTATCCGCCAGCGCCGCGGCGTCTTGCGGCGCCATTGCGCGCGATGCAGATCAATCAGGTAACAGCGCAGATTTGCCTCACTCAAGCTGGTCTCGTCGAGATGGAAATGGCAAAGGTAGAAATCGCGGTGGTTGATGCCGACACCGTGCATTCGTCGTGCGCTGTCCGCTACCTTGGCAATCAGTCGCAGCCGCACAGCGGCAGGTGGCGACTGCGTCGCCCAATCGGCGCAGTAGTCCTCCAGGCTCACAGTGCCCACCAGATCGTCGGTGACCAACAAGGACTGCTCTCGTGCCGGGTTATTGCCATCACTGGCGAAGGCGGCAACCGTCAGCGTGTCAACCCCGATACGCTGCAATTCCCTGGCGGCTTCGAACTCGTTCCTCGCCCCGGTCACCGGCGCCCGCAGTTGCAGCAAATTCTTGCCGATCTCCCGCCACCCGATACCCCGGTGCAACTTGAGGAAGTAGGACCTGCCCGCACGCATAAAGCGTAGCGTTTTGCGCCCTTCCTTGTTGCGATAGACGTCCTCGGCCGGAGCATGATCAGCCACCCCGCAGGCCCAGCACAGCAGGCCCTCCACTGGGTCGGTGTCGGGAGCGACAACGTCGGCAAGGTCCGCTCGCACAAAGTAATCAGCCACCGGGGCGCCCTTTTTTTGTCTGAATAAACTGTTCTATCAGCGCCGCGCCCGCAGCGTGCATGGAATACAAGTCTTCGCTGTCGGCATAGGCGAGGGCGCGTGTTTTGCAAGCCGCCAGAAATTCGGGGTCCAGACTGCGCAGAACAGCTGCGTTCAAGTCGCTCTGCTGAAAAGGCGAATCCAGCACCACGCCGCAGTCCGCAGCAGCGATGTGATGCGCATAGCCGCAGACATCCGTTACCAGGACGGGTAGCCCGGAGACCAGAGCCTCCAGCAATACGATACCTGCCGCTTCATCAGTGGCAGGGTGAATCAACGCATCCGCGCCCAGCAACAGGTCCGGGACATCATCCCTGCCACCCAAAAACTCCACCTGATCAGCTATCTGCAGTTTTTTTGCCAGCCTGCGAAACCGGTTTTCCCGATCCTGCCCGGCGACGAGCAGCCTCACATCCTGACCGTAAGCCTCCTGAGTCACACTTGCGACTGCACGGATCGCCCGGTCCAGGCCTTTTTTCCGGAATCCGGAACCGACGAAGAGCAAAACGTGCGTGTTTTCCGCCAGGCCCAGTGACCGGCGGATCGCAATGCGACGAGCGCCCGCATCGGGGCCCGCTCGCCGGTCCTGAGAGATGCCCGGAGGCAGCATATGCAAGCGCCCCGGTTCGGTATGGTACTGGCGCTCAAACTTCTCTCGCTCAGTATCAGAGATAAGCAGGATTTCGGTATCCCCACCGGGGGCGAAGACCGCCTTTTCCGCCGCGGCAAAATGCCGAAAACGGCTGCCCTGTCTATACCACCAACCCCGGTTCTGCAAAGCCCCGTCCAGGTAACAGGAATCAGCGGCGTAATACACATCAAGACCTGGCATTTTGTTGAATCCAATAACCCCGTCCACCGGGTCGGCCGCGAGATCGGATTGCACCCAATGCAGGTAGCGCTCGTTGCGGCGGTGATTGCTCAGAGCGGACACGGGCACGGCGCGCAGGTCAGCTCCCGGCAGGGGCTCACCCTGCCAGGAGTGGTAATAGATGCGGCACTGATGTCCCCGATGCTGACACTCTTCCACGAACCTGCGAAAATCCCGCTGCATTCCACCGTAGGGAAAATACTTATAAAGCAGGAACGCCAGCGTCACGGGTCTTGACGCTCAGGTAGCAGCGTGACCAGTTCCGCCCAGACCGCGGGCGCCTCGATAGAACGCATCATCATACCGGGGTCCTGAGTGTCTGAATTGCTCACGGGAGACGGTATATGCTGCTGATTGGCGCCGTAAGCACCGATCAATTCGATCCGGGTCGGCCCATAAAGCGACACCGTCGGCACATCCAGTGCGGCACTGAGATGACCGAGACCGGTATCCACCGCCACCGCTCCATCGACCTCCAGGAGCAGCCCGGCCAGACCTGCAAGATCCAGGCGAGGCAGCACTTCGCAGTTACGCGCGCCAGCGGCAATACGTTGGGCTCGCGCCTGCTCAGCGGGGCTACCCCATGGGAGCCATACCTTATAGCCTGCGTCTGCGGCCAGCTCAGCCAATTCCCTCCAACGCTGTTCCGGCCACAACTTCTCAGATCGCGCAGTGCCGTGAAAAAACAACAGGCTGGGTGGCAGCTGACTGCCGCGATCGGTCAGATTGGCGCGCACACCGTAGTCTCCCCGGGTACCGGGTAGTTCGTAGTTGAGCGCCTGTGCAAACAAATATCGAATTCTCTCCACCGCATGCATTTCCTGCGGCACCGCAATGGGGTGATGATAGGACCGGCTGGCCCAGGGTTCCCGAGCAGATTGTCGATCCAGCCCGTAGCGGGGTGCCTGCACCATGCGGGTGATAAAAGCGCTTTTCAGCAGACCTTGCGCATCGATAACGGCGTCGTAGTGCCGACGTCGCAACGAATGCCTGAAACCACGCCACTGCTGACGTGTGGAATCGCGCAAAAGCTGCTTGCGCCAACGGCGCAGGGCGACGGGCAGCACCGTATCCACGGCGGGGTGCCAGCCGGGAATTTCTGCAAATGCCTCCTCCACAACCCAGTCGAACCGAATGCCGGGCAAAGCTGTGGCAGCATCGGTCAGCGCTGGCAGGGTGTGGATCACATCACCCAGCGAGGAAGTCTTGACGATCAGGACGTGCACATATCCCCGCTGGGCTGATTCATTAGAACATCCAGTTTAGCAGTAACGTCGGTGACTGAGAGGTCACGCATGCAACGGTGGTGCCCCAGTGGACATTCGCGCTCAAAGCAGGGAGCGCAATCAATAGCCTGCATCACCACCGCCGCTCGCGGGTCCAGTGGCGGGGTAAAATCGGGGGAGGTCGGGCCGTAGACAGCGACCAACGGTCTGCCCAGTGCAGCCGCAATATGCATCAAACCCGAGTCATTGCTGACCACGGCTGCGGACAGCGAGAGCATATCCACCGCCTCAGCCAGGCGGGTGCGACCCGCCAGGTCGAAGCAGCCGGGATGCGGATGGCATAGAGCAGCAATTTCTGCAGTCACCGCCCGGTCGTTATCCGACCCGTACAGAGCAATCTGCCAGCCCCGCTGCTGATATTTGCGGGCAAGCTCCGCGTAAGACGCCTGCGGCCAGCGTTTGGCACTACCAAATTCCGCACCCGGGCAAAGAGCCAGAATGGGCTTGTCGGCGGCCAGGCCAAACTTTTCGCGGCAGTTATCAGCTGCCTGACTGTCTACGACCAGACGCGGGGGCGGGATGCTGACTGGTATCCGCGCTCCCGAGTCCAGCCCCAGTGCGACGAAACGCTGCACCATCAAGGGCAATGCTTCGGGATCGAGCTTGCGCATATCATTGAGCAGACCCACGCGCTGCTCTCCTCGCCAACCGGTGCGGCGTGGAATACGAGCGAAAAATGGAACCAGCGCAGATTTCAGGGAATTGGGCAACAGGATGGCCTGGCTGTAGCTTGCGCGGCGTAACCTACGTCCCAATCGGCGCCGCCGCCCTATGGCCAGCTCCCCATGCTTTACCGGCAACTCCAGGGCATGACGCACCTCGGGCATGCGCGCCAGAATCGGCTCGCTCCAGGCCGGAGCCAGTACATCTATCTGCACCCCGGGCCGGGTTTGCTGGAGAATTCTGTAAAGCGACTGCGACATCACCATGTCCCCGACCCAGGACGGCCCCACCACCAGCACTTGCTCGGCAGTGCTCACAGGCACTGGCCCGCCCATCGCGGTTGCGGTCCTTTTTTGCTCATTCTGTTGCAAGCTGCTGCGGCGTGTCGGCCGGAAACATCTGCCGCCATATGGCAATCACGGCATCACGGTGAGCGGGAAAGTGCTGCACATCGACCTGGTCCGGCTGCTGCTGCAACGCCAGCTGGTGAGCCTCCGAGCGATAGGCCAGATAGGCCTCTTTCAGCGCGATACAATCCGCTTCTGCGATGAGTCCTTTGCGGCCCAGGGTCTCCAGAATGCGCACATTGTCAGACCACTCAGCGAGTTCGGGCGCCTGCTGCGCCCAGGCCAAGACGGCAAATTGCACCATAAACTCAATGTCGACAATGCCGCCAGTCCCCTGTTTAAGGTGGAACAGCTGCGGCTCACTCGCCTCTCGCGGCAACAGATGCTCGCGCATCTTGCGGCGCATTTTCACCACCTCTGCCGCCAGCTCATCCGGATCCCGCCGCTGACAGAGAATCTGTCGGCGCAGGCTTTCGACCTGTGCGCCCACGGCCGGATCGCCCGCAACCTGTCGGGCCCGCACCAGGGCCTGATGCTCCCAGGTCCAGGCGGAGTCCTGCTGATAGGTCCTGAACCCCTCCAGGCCACTGACCAGCATCCCCGAATCTCCCGAGGGTCGCAGCCGCATATCGACCTCGTAAAGCTGCCCAAGGTGCATGCGCGCCTCGAGAATGTGGATCATGCGCTGACCCAGACGGGTGTAAAAAACTGCATTGTCGATACTGCGCTCACCGTCGGTCCTCGCCCGAAGTTTCGTGTCACAGACGAACACCAGATCGAGATCGGAACTATAGCTGAGCTCTATGCCGCCCAGCTTGCCATACCCGAACACCGCGAAACCCAGGCCTTCGCCGGCGCGCTGCGGCTCACCGTATTTTCTCGTTAAGTCGGCCCAGGCAATATCCAGAACCCGTTCGAGAATCACCTCCGCAATCCAGGTCAAGTTGTCGCTGACCTTCATCACCGGCAGCCGGCCCGACAGCTCGCTCGCCGCCACTCGCAAAACCTGAGAGGCCTTGAAGTAGCGCAGGGCATCCATATTAGCTTCGAGATCATCCTCCGCCAGGTGCGCCATTTGCTGGCTTAGCTCGTCAGCCAGTTGCTGTTTATCCGGCGCGCTATAAAGACTGACCCGGTCGAGAAACTCGTCGAGCAGAACAGGGCTACGCGCCAGTTGTTCGGCGATCCACGGGCTGGCAGCACAGAGGGACACCAGATCCTTGAGGGCGAGCGGATTTTCCAGCAACAGCGCGAGATAAGCACTGCGCCTGAGTACAGCCACAACCAACGGCAAGACCCGCTGCAAAGCCAGGTCCGGCTGTTCTGTCTCTGCACAGACGCCGAGCAGGTGGGGCATAAACTGATCGAGACGCTCCCGGCCCTCTGCCTGCAGGGCAATCACTCGGCTGCTGCGACGGAATGCGGCGATAGCCTCGATGGCGTCGTCCGCTTCAGTAAAACCCACTGCAGCCAAGTCAGCGGACGCGAGGGATTCATCCCAGGCTAGAAGCTTGTCCTGATGCTGCGGGGCCTCGTCTTCCGGTGGAGCTATCAGCTCGCTGAAGTGGCCAGCGACAATACTGCGGTGTCGGTCCAATTCGGTCACGAAGGACTGCCAGCCGCCGCTGCCCATCACCGTGGCCATCGCGAGCCTGGCCCGCTCGCCAGTCGGCAGCTCCTGGCTCTGCCGGTCCTGGTAGCCCTGAATGGCATGCTCGCTATCACGCAAAAACAGGTAGGCTAGAGTCAACTCATCAACCGCCTTCGGGGGCAAGCAGCCCAGCACGGCGCACTCCTGCAATACCGCGAGCAGCCCACGCTGTTGCAACCCCCGGTCGCGGCCCCCGCGAATAAGCTGAAAACACTGGGCGATGAACTCAACCTCGCGAATACCGCCGTGGCCCAGCTTGACGTTATCCTCGAGGCCGAGCCGGCGAACCTCACCGCTGATCATCTGCTTCATCCCGCGCAGACTTTCAATCACCCCGAAATCGATATAGCGCCGGTAGACGAACGGCCGCAATGCCTGCATCAATTGCACCGCCCGGCGCGGCGCACCCGTCAAGGGCCGCGCCTTGATCAGTGCGTAACGCTCCCAGTCCCGGCCCTGATCCTGGTAATACTCTTCCAGGGCCGCAAAATTGTGCACCAGCGCACCGCTCTCACCGTAGGGCCGCAGGCGCATATCGACCCGAAAAACAAAACCCTCAGCGGTGACCTGATCAAGCATTCCGATCACCGCCTGGCCAAGCTTTACAAAAAACTGATCATTACTGATCGATCTGCTGCTGCCGTCGGTCTTGCCGGCTTCCGGGTAGGCAAAAACAAGGTCAACATCCGATGAGACATTGAGCTCACGAGCACCCAGCTTGCCCATTGCCAGCACGATCAGCAGCTGGTGTTCACCGCTGACCGCACCGCGCGGCTGGCCGAAGCGGGACTCAAGCTGCGCCTGGCAACGCTCGACGGCCTCCCCAATGCAGGCCTCTGCCAGCAATGAGGTATCGCGCACGGTCTCCCGGGTATCGGCAAGGCGACAAAAGTCCCGCCAGACAATACGCAGCATATGCCACTGTCGGTAGCGCCTGAGTACTACGCTCATATCGACATCCGGTTGATCGAGCTGACTGACCAGCTCCGCACGGAATTCCCCGGGCTCAAGCGCTTTCTGCAACTGCCCGCTGTCAAACAGGGCTAATAACAGATCAGGTCTGCGCCGTGAAAGATCAGCAACAAATGGGCTACAGGCCAACACTCTATTCAGTTGGCCAACTATCGCTTCGTCCTGGGTGTGCTCCCGCAGTTGTGCCGACTGCCCGGCATCGGCTCGTCCCAGGACCTGCTCCCAAGCGGCTGCAGCGTGCAGGGCAAGTGCCTCCGGTAGAGGCTCTGGGGGCGGGCTGGAGGATGGCTCAGCCAGTGACTTTGACGGGGGCTCGCTGTTCACTCTGCTGAGGTCCTGTTCCCTGTAGATTGACCGGGGGACGCTGCTCTTCGCTGAAACACCGTTTCAGCTATCCAGCAGCGGCGCCACCCGCATGACTTCCTCGACGGTGGTTTCGCCGCGCGCCACCCGTTCCGCACCACTCAGGCGCAGGGTGCGCATGCCCTCGCTCATCGCGACCTCGCGAATTGTCGTGGTATTCATCTGCGGCTGAATGTGAGCCTGTACCGAGCTGCTGTTAACCAACACCTCGTAGATGCCCTGACGACCAACGTAGCCGGTCTGTCGGCAGCGTTTGCAGCCCTTGGGTCGCATGAGCTCGGCGGGAGGCGCGACGGACCAGGGTGCCGTCAGCTGCATCCAGGCATCTGCATCGACCGGTGCCGAAGATTTACAGTCAGCGCAGAGGATTCTGACCAGGCGTTGCGACATGATCCCGCGCAGCGTGGCCTTGATCAAATAGGCCGGCACGCCTAGTTCCAGCAGCCGGGAAATCGAGCCCGGCGAATCATTGGTGTGCAGGGTCGAGACAACCAGATGCCCGGTCAGGGCGGCCTGGACGGCCATCTCTGCGGTCTCCAGGTCCCGGATCTCTCCCACCATAATGATATCCGGGTCCTGCCGCATCAAGGCCCTCACACCGGAAGAAAAGTCCAGATCAATGCTGTGGTTCACCTGCATCTGATTGAAAGCACCCTCAACCATCTCGATGGGGTCCTCGATCGTACAGACATTAACCTCTGCGGTGGCCAGCTTGCGCAGAGTCGAGTAGAGGGTGGTGGTTTTGCCAGAGCCGGTCGGGCCTGTTACCAGCACAATACCATTACCCATTCCCGTCATCTGATCCCAGCGTGCGAGATCGTCTGCTGCCAATCCCAGTTCGGCGAAGCTCTTTTGCAACACGTCGGGGTCGAATATGCGCATTACCAGCTTCTCGCCGAACGCCGTGGGCAGAGTGGCGAGACGCAGCTCTACCTCACTGCCTTCCGGTGTCCGGGTTTTGAGCCGCCCGTCCTGCGGACGACGCTTCTCGGCCACATCCATGCGCCCGAGAATCTTGATCCGACTGGTTACAGCAGCGCCGACCTGCTGGGGTAACTCGTAGACCGAGTGCAGCACCCCATCTATCCGAAAGCGGACATTTCCCACGTCGCGCCTTGGCTCAATATGGATATCACTGGCACGCTGTTCAAACGCGTATTGCAATAGCCAGTCCACGATACGAACAATATGCTGGTCATTGGCATCGGGTTCTTTCAGCGAGCCTATTTCCAGCATCTGCTCGAGATTGGTTACCCCGGCGCCGGTGTCCGCGCGCCCGGTGCCCCGGGCCCCGCGCACCGAGCCTGCCATGGTGTAAAACTCTGCGGTAAGACGCGCGATATCCCTGGGATCGGCCAGCACCCGGCGAATTCGCTTGCGCAGTACATGCTCGAGATTACCCTCCCATAGATGGACATAGGGTTCGGCGCTGGCGATCACTACCTCGTCAGCAGACACCTCGACAGCCAATATCCGATGGCGCTCTGCAAAAGGACGTGACATCACCTCCGCCACAGCGGTGACGTTGATCTTGAGGGGGTCAATTTGATAGACCGGCTGACCTGCGCGCTCACCGAGCCAGCTCAACAACCGGTCCATACCGAGGACCTGTCCTGGCTTGCCGGCATCCGGGAGCTTCAATTCAGCCAGATAGACCAGCGGATGCACTTTCACTGCAGCACCAGACGCCACAGCCGGCAGCTTGCCGGGCGCCAGCAGGCCGTCCGCCTGCAGCACCTGCAACAGTGCCGGCAAATTCAGGGGGCGCTCCCGAGAGCGCTCCCCGACCGTGGTGACCATCTGTCCGCCTCATTAAACCCTGTGATTCCGGCCATGCTATCGCCTGCCAAATCGATTATCCATTGATTTCGATCAGACCCTGAACATGGCGTTTCTATAAGCTGCGACGGCTGATTCGGGACAGCCGGGCGATTTACACCTACACTCACATTCCCGGAAGACTCTGGAGACCCCACATGGTAGGCAGCAACCCTCTGAGCAAGCTGTTCGGTCGATCACCCATTGGACCGATACAAGAGCATATGCAGATAGCAAATCAGGCGGCGCAGTTGTTGCCCGGGCTGTTTCAGGCCGCCGCCGCGCAGGATTGGGTCGCCGCGAAGGACGTGCACCGACAGGTGGCCGCCGCGGAGCTGGCAGCCGATAAACTAAAACGATCCATACGACGCCATCTGCCCAAGGGCCTGTTCATGCCCGTACCCCGCACCGACCTGCTGGATCTGGTCGCCCGGCAGGACAAGGTCGCCAACTGCGCAAAGGATATCAGCGGCCTCGTGGTCGGCAGAAATATGTGCTTTCCCGAAAAAATGCAGCCGGGCCTGATGGAGTTTGTATCCACCAGTGCGGCCACGGTGCAACACGCCCTGATCGCGATTCAGGAGCTGGATGAACTGCTGGAAGTGGGCTTTGCAGGTCTTGAGGTCAAGCGGGTGGAGCGGATGCTCAAGGAGCTGGACAAGCTGGAGCGACGCACCGATAAACTCGCCTTTACCCTGCGCGGCATTCTGTTCCCGATGGAGGGTGATCTGCCCCCTGTCGATGTGATGTTCTACTACCGCATGCTGCTCCTGATTGGTCAGCTCGCCGACAACGCCGAGGCGGTCGGTGACCGGCTACAAATACTGATGGCTAAATAAAAAGACCAATAATAGGGACATACCATGGAAATCATTGCCAACTACGGGTTCGTATTTCTGGTCCTGGCCTGTCTGTTCGGGTTTTTCATGGCCTGGGGCATCGGTGCGAACGATGTCGCCAACGCGATGGGCACCTCGGTCGGGTCCAATGCACTGACGATCAAGCAGGCCATTCTGATTGCGATGGTGTTCGAGTTTCTCGGTGCCTACCTGGCAGGTGGCGAGGTCACCTCCACTATTCGCAAGGGCATCATCGATGCGGATGTGATGGAAAATGAGCCCCAATTGATGGTGTTCGGCATGCTCTCGGCGCTTCTGGCCGCAGGCACCTGGCTGATGATCGCCAGCATCAAGGGTTGGCCTGTTTCCACCACCCACTCCATTGTCGGCGCCATCGTCGGCTTTGCGTCGGTGGGCATTTCCGTCGATGCCATCCACTGGGACAAAGTGGGGAATATCGTCGCCAGTTGGCTGGTATCGCCGCTGCTTGCCGGGACTTTGTCCTTCGCGCTGTTCGTTAGCGTCAAGCGTCTGATTCTGGATACGGATGACCCCTTCAGTCGCGCCAAACGCTTCATCCCCGTCTACATGTGGATGGTGGGATTTATGATTTCCATGGTCACGCTGCTCAAGGGACTGAAACATATCGGGCTGGAGTTCGATCTGGGGCTGGGCAGCAAATTTGCCAACGCCCTGCCCGTCTCCGCGGTAATCGGCCTGATCGTCGCCGGATTTGGCGCTATGCTGCTGCGCAATATCAAAGAGGTTGAGGTGGAGGGCAACCGCTTTGCCAGCGTTGAGCGGGTGTTTGCGGTACTGATGGTATTCACCGCTTGCTCCATGGCATTTGCCCACGGGTCCAATGATGTGGCAAATGCGGTAGGGCCGCTGGCAGCCATTGCGAGTACCGTCCAATCCGGTGGTGTCATCGCTGCCAAATCGGTGATGCCCTGGTGGATTCTGCTGGTTGGTGGCCTTGGTATCGTGGTTGGTCTGGCAACCTATGGCTGGCGGGTGATCGCCACGGTGGGCAAAAAAATTACCGAGCTGACTCCCAGCCGCGGCTTTGCGGCGGAGCTGGGGGCGGCTGGCACGGTGGTCATCGCCTCAGCTACCGGCCTGCCGATCTCCACCACCCACACTCTGGTGGGCGCAGTACTGGGGGTGGGATTCGCCCGCGGCATAGCCGCGCTCAACCTCAGTGTCATCGGCGCTATTTTCATGTCCTGGATTATCACCCTCCCGGCGGGCGCAGGCCTGGCCATTGTATTCTTCTTCATTTTCAAAGCAGTGTTCACCGTTTGAGGCACCGATGACAGCGCCCTGCTTGTGGAGTCCTGGGGCGCTGACTAAACTGAAGGGGCACTAAGTAACTGGCGGGACCGGAACCCGCTGGTCAGCCCATGACTGCACGGAGCCGCCATGCCCCATAGCGACCAGCTGATAATGCAGCGGCTTCAACAGCTGGTGGGTACTGCTTCCGTCAGTTCTACCGATGCCCACTGGGATCAGGGCAATCGCGGGGTCATTGATCTGCTGGCCGAATGGGCTGCGGCACAGGGGTTCAAGGCAGAGATCATGCCGCTCAATGCCGACGGCAGCAAAGCCAATCTGATCGCAACCCGGGGCAGCGGACCCGGAGGCCTGGTACTGGCAGGCCATACCGATACGGTGCCCTTTGACGAGGGGCGCTGGCAGAGTGACCCACTGACCCTGACCCAGCGGAATGACCGCCTCTACGGCCTCGGCACAACTGACATGAAGGGCTTCTTTCCCCTGGCCCTGGCAGCGTCGGCGCGTTATCAGGACACACCCTTGCAGCAACCGCTGATCCTGCTCGCCACCGCCGACGAAGAGAGCTCAATGAACGGCGCCCGCGCTCTGGCGGCTGCGGGCAAGCCCAGAGCCAGAGCGGCCATCATCGGAGAACCCACCGGGCTGAAGCCGGTCACTATGCACAAGGGCATCATGATGCAGAGCGTCAGGATTACCGGGCGCTCAGGGCATTCCTCTGACCCGGGGCTGGGTAATAACGCCCTTGAGGCGATGCACAAAGTGATGGGTGATTTGATCAGCTACCGGGGGGAACTTGCTCGACGCTACAGCAACCCGCAATTTGCGGTTGCCTTCCCCACCCTCAATTTCGGTTGCCTGCACGGCGGCGACAACCCCAACAGAATCTGCGGTGGCGCCGAGTTGCACTTCGACCTGCGCATGACCCCGGATGGTGACAACACGGTGGTTCGCAATGAGATAGCCGACCGGCTGACCCGCCTTGGCCGCGAGCTGGATATCGCTATCGAATTAAGAGATCTGGTAAAGCCGGTACCGCCCTTCCAACAGCGTGGCGACTGCGAACTGGTGCGCACCGTAGAAGACCTGACCGGGTACACGGCCCAGCCTGTTGCGTTCGCCACAGAAGCACCCTTCCTGCAACAGCTGGGCATGGAAACTGTAGTCATGGGACCGGGCTCTATCGATCGCGCCCACCAGCCTGACGAATACCTGGAGACCGCCCAGATCGCCCCCTGTATCGACCTGCTGGCACGATGCATAAAACACTATTGTCTCTAGCATGAACGAGGCTCCTTCGCGACGGGCCCCGCTGCAACCATGAGTGCCGCCTTCCCTCATCAGAGGCATTATTGACACTAGGGCACCTCTGACAGATCCGCGTTGCGCCGCTTGCCAAGGGTTACGGCCATTACCTGCGCGACGCGCCGTGCTCTGAACGCTTCAGAGCTCCGCTGAGCGCGATTGCCATTATTCAGAGGTGCCCTAGCAGGCTGTTGATTTTCGTTTTCGAGGCAGCCACTGGTAGGCAAAAACAGGCGAAATGAGGGAGCTTATAGTGAATACATGACTGATTTGAGCCTGTTTTTAACGTGGCAGTGGCCACGCAGATAGAAAATCAACAACCTGCTAGGCTGACAGACCGTCTTTCGGTAACCTGACGCCACCCACACTAACCATTCAGGGAAAGCAGTGACTACCGCAAGCACCGCACCCATCCGCTGGCTCAGAAACACCGCACCCTATATCAATGCGCACCGGGGCAAGACATTCGTGCTGGCCATGTCAGGTGAGGTCGCACAACAAGAAAATTTTGCCAGCCTGATCCATGACATCGCACTGCTTAACAGCCTGGGAGTGCGGCTGATTCTGGTACATGGATCGCGGCCCCAGATCGCCGAACGACTCCAGCGCGCCGGCCTTGCCCCCCGTTTCCACCAGCACCTGCGAATAACCGATAATGAGGCACTGGAGCACGTCAAGGACGCCGCTGGCTCACTGCGTACCCAGTTCGAGGCGCTGCTGTCGATGGGGCTGCCCAATTCACCGATGCAAGGCGCCCGCATCCGCGTTTGCTCCGGCAACTTTGTCACTGCGCGACCTATCGGGGTAGTCGACGGGGTGGACCACGAGTTCACCGGTGCGGTGCGTCGAATCGACGCTCGGGGTCTGAATCAGCAGCTGGACGACGCGGCCATCGTGCTACTGTCACCGCTGGGCTACTCCCCCACCGGTGAGGTCTTCAATCTGGCCCTGGAAGATATCGCCGTGCACTGCGCGGCGGCTATCGAGGCTGATAAGCTGATTCTCTTCGGTGACAGCCCCGGACTGCTCGATGAGCAGGGCCGACTGCTGCGGCAGGTAGCCGTTGGTAACGAACTGCCTGTGCTCAGTCTGCAGGGAGAGCAGTTACGTCTTATGGAGACCGCCTGCGCGGCCTGCCAGGCGGGCGTTCCCCGCGGTCACATTATCAGTTACCGAGACGACTGTGCGCTGCTTGAGGAACTGTTCACCCACGATGGCAGCGGTACCTTGATTGCCAACGATGACTATGAGCGCTCTCGCACCGCCAATATCGATGATGTGGGCGGCATCCTCGAATTGATCGAACCACTGGAGCAGCAGGGTGTGCTGGTGAAGCGCTCCCGTGAGCTACTGGAAACCGAGATTGAGCGGTTCCGGCTGCTGGAACGGGATGGACGCATTCTTGCCTGCGCGGCGCTGTATCCGTTTCCGCAGGAGTCCTGCGGTGAGGTCGCCTGTATTGTTTCCCACCCGGAGTACCGTGGGGCGCAGCGCGGTGAACGTCTGCTGCGCGAGATCGAGCTGGCAGCACGCAGTCAGCAGCTCGATTACGTCTTTGTGCTCACCACCCAAACAGCCCATTGGTTTCTCGAACAGGGTTTTGAGGCAGCCGGCCGGGAGGCGCTACCGGCGCAAAAACAACAGCTGTACAACCTGCAGCGCAATTCCAAAGTTTTTATCAAGGCATTGCGAAAAGCAAGCCAAGAGACACCCACACGAGATACACAATAGTGTCTCGTGATGGCCGCGCGGCAAAACAGGAAACAACGGCATTGAACACAAAAGCGGTGACGAGCTGGCAGCCGCCGGCGGATTGGCGTCGAATTACCGCCCTCGATGCCCACACCGGCGGAGAACCACTGCGCATCTTCACCGGCGGCTTTCCCGAACCCAAAGGCTCCACCATCATGGAGCGCAGGCGTTACTGTGCCCAACAGCTGGACAGCTTGCGCACCGCTACCGTGTGGGAGCCCCGCGGGCACGCTGACATGTATGGCTGCATTGTCACGCCGCCGGAACGACCTGATAGTCACTTCGGGGTTATCTTCACGCACAACGAGGGCTATAGCAGCATGTGCGGCCACGGCATTATTGCCGTGGCGACAGTGGCGCTGACCACCGGCATGATACCCGCCCATGAGGGCGAAAACCCGCTGCGCATCGATTCACCGGCGGGGAGAATACTGGCTTGGGCAAATGTTGCAGAGGGCCGTGTGACCGGCGTACGTTTTCACTGCGTCCCCTCCTTTGCAGCCCTGCTTGACGGCCGCATTGAAGTCCCGGGCCTGGGCGAGATCAGCTTCGATCTGGCCTACGGGGGGGCCTACTACGCTTTTGTCGATGCGACCCAACTGGCACTGGACACGTCCTCGTCCAATGCCGCGCAGCTGATCGACCTCGGTCGCCGGATCAAACAGGCCATCAGCAGCCACCCGGCGATCGCCCACCCGTTCGATGATCAACTGGCGTTTCTCTACGGCACTATCTTCACCGCACCAGCACTACAACCGGGCAGCGACACCCGCAATGTCTGTATCTTCGCCGATGGCGAACTCGATCGCAGCCCGACCGGGACCGGTGTATCCGCGCGGCTGGCTATCGCGGCAGCCCGTGGCGAGCTGGCCGTCGGGGAAACGCGAGTGTACGAGAGTATTATCGGCAGCCAGTTCAGCGGCTGTATTGTCAGCAAACTGACTTACGGGCCGTTTGCCGCAGTGGTGCCAGAAGTCGCCGGTCAGGCCCATATCTGTGCGCGACAGGAGTTTTTGCTGGATCCGGCAGACCCGCTCTGTGATGGCTTCCTGATCCGCTGAGCACTATCGACTGGACAGCAGGAGTCGCGGATGAACGACAACCCGGCGCCACTCAGGCAGGCTCGTCGATCAGGGTTTGCAGATCCTCCCGCAAATTATCCAGTTTTTTGCGCAGTCGCCTGTCCTGTTTGTCCGTGCGTGAATTAAGCAGCTCGGCCATCCACTGGCGGACCAAAGCGGTATTGTGAGCGAGTGTCTCGGTATAATCAGCGGCCACACTTTCATCGCGCGCTGCCAGGCTGTCACGCACCGCTTGCTGCCAACCGGGCTCGCGGCGCAGCAACTGCCGCAGGCGTTCTATCCACACCGCGCGCTCGCGCAGCCACACGCTGTCGGAACGCTGCATCCCTGCGGCGGTATCCTCGGTCAGCGATTTCTGAGCCCGATTCAAACGGCCCAGGTAATCCTGCGCATTGTCCAACAGACTCTCGTAAGCGTCCTTGCGATATTCCTTGCGGTCACGTTTAAGGTATTTTTTCTCGTATTTTACCTGATCTTTCTCCAGTCCTTCGAGAAACTCCTGTATCTGGGCATCAGAAAGATCTGCCCCCAGGGTCAGCGCGCGTTCAACTGCCTCGGTTTCCAGGCGAAACCAGGCGGCCTCCATATCAGCGGCAAAGCTCGCGATGGTATCTGCCGTCGCTGGCTCATCCAGACTGGCGATAATGCGATCTAACAGGTCGCGGTAGCGGGGCAATTCTTCGCGCCGATGCCAATCGAGCAGGGGCGCCAGCAGACTGTCCAGGGTCTCGCTCTGACTGGCGTCCAGTTCGACGTAGTCATCCAGGTACCAGGGGATAAGAAAATCCAGGCGATTGTACAGAAACGTGGTGCTGCTGCATGCGCCAATCAACAACAGCAGCATCAGTATCAACCCGGTTTTCGCCAGCCTGGTCAAAGCATTGTCTCCTCAACCGCCACTAGCATGAGAACCCCAGGCATGGGAACCCCAGGGCAGCCGCTCGAGATCCACATTGCCGCCGGAGATAATCACGCCAACCCGACGACCGTGGAAGCGTTCCGGGTGCTCCAGCAGGCCCGCGAAGCTGGTGGCGCCAGAAGGCTCCACCACGGTCTTGAGGCGACTCCACTGCAGCTTCATCGCCTCAATAATTGAGCTGTCCTCCACCGTCACGATCGTATCGACATCCCGCAGTATAATTGGAAAGTTGATGTCGCCGAGACTGGTGAGCAGGCCGTCAGCGATAGTATTCGGCGCGGTCTGTAGCACCCGGCGACCGAGACCAAAGGATCGGAAAGCGTCGTCAGCTCCCGCGGGCTCCACCGCCAGCACTTCTACAGACGGCGCCAGGTTTTTGAGCGCGATCGCCACACCGGCGAGCAGGCCGCCGCCGCCGACGGGCACAACGACGATATCGAGATCGGGCACCTGCTCAAGGAGCTCCAGCGCGACCGTACCCTGCCCGGCGATCACCCGTGGGTCATCATAGGGGTGAACGACGTTGGCCCCGGTACGCGAGACGACCTCGGCCAGCGTATCCGCCCTGGCCTGCAGGGTAGGAGCGCACTCAGTAATCTCGGCACCATAAGCGGCAACGGCGGACTTTTTCACGGCGGGGGCGCTGCTGGGCATAACCACATAGGCTGGAATGCCTCGTGCGGAGGCCGCCTGGGCGAGGGCCGCCCCATGGTTTCCCGATGAATGGGTAGCCACGCCGGCCCTGGCGGCATCCTCACTGAGGCTCCAAACCGCGTTATTTGCCCCACGCGCTTTGAAGGCACCGACCTTTTGCAGGTTTTCTGCTTTAAAGAACAGACGACAACCGCAGTGCTGATCGAGCAGCCCGCTGGTGAGGACAGGAGTGCGATGGATGTGGGGAGCAATACGCGCGTGCGCGCGCTGCAGATCGCCCAATACCGGCCCCACTGCAAGCTGGCTCATAATCTCTCCGTGGTGAGGTGGCTGCCACTTAGCTCAGTCATTACAAACCTCCAAACTCCAATCTGCGCTCCGCCATACAAGGTAGCCCAGCAGGAAGTTGGTCTGCAACAACAGCGTCAGCACCCACTCAAACGCATCTTCGACAGATTCGTAGAAAACCTCGTCCCAAGCATCCAGTATGACCGTGAGCAGCCCGGCGCAGAGCAGCAGCACACACAGGACCAGCATGGTGATCAGCAGACGCGGCACCGACTGCGGCAACAGCGCCCTGAGCTGCAACAGCTGCCCGGCCAACAACAACTGTGCCAGGTAGGTGAACGAAAAAAACAGCACCGTCCCGGTTCGCCGCTGCAAGGCCCAGGCCTCACCCTGCTCACCCAGAACCGTGACATAGAGAATCAGGCCGATGCAACCGGCAATACCCAGCCCAAACATCCACAGCGCGCTCATCGGCAGCGCCGCCTGGCGCTTGGGCCGGGCGTCCGGCCAATCGGGGACCTGCAGGCGAAAGTGCCGCAGCCAGAGGTGTCGCAACCACGTAAAATTCAACCACCAGTAGGCCATCATAAACACGGCAGCCGGCAGCATGGTGGCGCGAAACAGATAACTGGCGGGCGGTTTGCGTCCGGTGGCGCTAATCGATGTACAGCTATCGTAGTAAGGGTTACACCAGTCCACAAGGCCGTAACTGGCGGCAAGGAAATAGGTCATGTGTACCGCAAAAAACGGCAACAGGGCGGCAATGAGCGCTACCGGACGTATGTTCATTGGCGGAGTTTATCGGGGTATTGTGCGCTCGGCTATGTTACTGTCGCGCAGCACTTTACCCACACAATCAGGGAGCTGCAGCGAACGGCATGGAACTACTGGAAACCTTGTCTTTTCGGATGGTCGATGCCGTTTGGGGGACACCCCTGGTGTTGTTGCTGCTAGGCGGCGGAATATTCTTCGCGATCTACTCGCAGCTATTGCCCTACCGACACTTCGGCCATGCGCTCGGTATTATGCTGGGTCGCCACGATACCCCCGATGAACCCGGCGAATTGAGTCATGCCCAGGCATTGGCAGCAGCACTGTCGGGGACTATGGGCCTGGGTAACATTTCCGGGGTCGCACTGGCCATCGTGGCCGGGGGGCCCGGCGCAGTATTCTGGATGTGGATGTCGGCGCTGGTTGGCATAGCCACCAAGTTTTTTACCTGTTCCCTGGGCGTGATGTACCGCGGGCGCGATAGTGAGGGCAATCTCCAGGGCGGCCCTATGTATATTATTCGCGAGGCGCTGCCCCGTCCTTTTTACCCGCTGGCCATCCTGTTTTCTCTGGCAGGCCTGGTGGGCACGCTGCCGATATTTCAGGCCAACCAGCTGACCGCGCTGATCCGCGAGAACCTGTTCCCCGACACCGACCCCTTTGCCACCAGCTTTGTCATCGGTTGCGTTATGGCGGTGGTGGTGGGGGCGGTGATATTCGGCGGCCTGCCACGGGTAGCGAAAGTCGCGGTAACACTGTTGCCGACCATGGTGGTGATCTATCTTTCCATGACCCTGTTGCTGCTGTTTCAGCACGCGGCGGAAGTGCCCGGCCTGCTCGCTACTATCGTGACCGACGCGTTCAACCCCCAGGCTGTCGGCGGCGGCATTCTCGGCGTCATGCTGATAGGCATCAGCCGCGGAGCATTCTCTAATGAGGCGGGGGTAGGTACAGAAGTGATGGCACACGGTGCTGCCCGCACCAACGAACCGATTCGGGAGGGCCTGGTGGCCACCCTGGGCCCGGTAGCGGATACCCTTATCGTTTGCACCTGCACCGCACTGGTGGTGTTGCTCGCCGGCAATTGGGAAAACCCCGAGGGTCTCTCGGGCATTACGCTCACGGCCAACGCGTTCAGCCAGGGCATGGGGGCGCTGGGCCTGGTATTGCTATCTATTGTGACGCTTATTCTCAGCACTACCACGATGTTTACCATGTGGTACTACGGTGCCAAGTGCTTTGGTTTTCTCTTCGGGGCCCACATCCAACATCACTACCGCTGGTTTTTCGTGGGCACCGTCGTGTTTGGCGCCAGCGTCAGCATCGATGTGGTGTTCAACCTGATATCGGCTTCCTACGGACTGATGGCTATTCCAACGATGGTAGCAACCCTGCTGCTGGCCTCCCGGGTCATGGCTGCCGCGAGAGACTACTTCCACCGACACCCATACTAGCAGGCTGTTGATTTTCTATCTGCGTGGCCACTGCCACGTTAAAAACAGGCTCAAATCGGTCATGTATTCACTATACACTCCCTCATTTCGCCTGTTTTTGCCTACCAGTGGCTGCCTCGAAAACGAAAATCAACAGCCTGCTAGGGCACCTCTGAACAATGGCAATCACGCTCAGCGGAGCTCTGAAGCGTTCAGAGCTAGGCGGCGGCGTTTTCGGCTTTCGGCTGCGCGCGATTGATCGCACCGAGAATCCCGTCCAGTGAGGCCTGAATGATGTCGTGACTGCGCCCCACGCCGCACTGGCGCTCACCGTCAATATTCAGCTGGATATAACAAACGGCCTCCGCATCGGCACTCTGGCTGAGGGCATGCTCGTTGTATTCAACCAGCACGATCTGCTTACCGGTGACAGACTCCATGGCATTGACGAAGGCCGCCACTACACCGTTGCCTGAGCCGCTGATCTGGTGGACACCACCATTGTGCAGCTCCAGCTGCAGACGGTCGACGCCATCCTCACGACGAACCTGATAATTACCCAGACGCCAGCGCCCCTCATTGTGAAGGTAGGTCTGTTGGAACAGTTGGTGAATCTCTGCTGACTCCACCTCACCCTCGTGCTGCTCCGCGTAGCCCTGTACCACCGCACTGAACTCGATCTGCAGCCAGCGGGGGATCTCAAGGCCGTAGTCCCGCGCCAGCACATAGGCTATACCGCCCTTGCCAGACTGGCTGTTGATGCGGATCACTTCCTGATAGGACCGACCAATATCGGCCGGATCAATGGGCAGGTACGCCACTTCCCAGGCCTCACGGCCATCTTGTTGCGACAGACACTTTTTAATCGCGTCCTGATGACTGCCAGAGAATGCGGTGAATACCAGCTCGCCGGCATAGGGGTGTCGCGGGTGCACCGGCAGACGGGTGCACTCCTTCACGGTCTGAATGATTTCATCCATGTGCTGCAGATTCAGGGCCGGATCCACCCCCTGGCTGTAAAGGTTCATCGCCATAGTCACCACATCCATGTTTCCGGTCCGCTCCCCGTTACCCATCAGCGTACCTTCAACGCGATCTGCACCCGCAAGCACACCCAGCTCGGCGGCGGCCACGGCGCATCCCCGGTCATTGTGGGTATGCAGCGAAATAATCAGGCTGTCACGCCTGGCCACCCGAGCGCAGAACCACTCGATCTGGTCGGCATAGATATTGGGCGTGCTCATCTCGACGGTGGCAGGCAGATTGATGATCACAGGGCGCTCGGGTGTGGGTTGCCAGACTGCGGTCACTGCGTCGCAGACCTCCACAGCAAAGTCCAACTCGGTACCGGTGAAACTCTCCGGCGAGTACTCGAATATCCACTCTGTTTCCGGGTACTTTTCGGCGCCAGCCTGAACCAGTTCAGCGCCGCGCACCGCAACATCGATAATCCCCTGGCGGTCCAAACCGAACACCTGTTCACGCTGCACCGTAGAGGTGGAATTGTAGACGTGCACAATAGCCCTGCGCACACCCCTGAGTGCCTGAAACGTTTTTTCAATCAGGTCCGGGCGCGCCTGTGTCAGCACCTGAACTGTCACATCCTCGGGAATGCGATTATTTTCGATCAGCTGACGCACGAACTCGAAATCGTGGCTTGAGGCGGAGGGAAAGCCCACTTCGATTTCCTTGAAACCGATCTTTATCAGCTGATCCCATAGCTGTGACTTCTGCACCGCGGTCATTGGCTCAATGAGGGCCTGGTTGCCGTCACGCAGATCGACGCTGCACCAGCGCGGGGCCCGGTCGATCGTTCTGGACGGCCAGCGCCGGTCAGGCAAATTGATCGGCTGGAATGCCTGGTACTTGCGGTGGTCAAAAATGCTCATGGGGTGCACCTGCTGGCAAAATTGAATTGGCTGTCACCTGTCCGGCGAACCGGGGCACGACCCTTGTGGGGCGGGGTGCGAGGCAGCCAGCGGACGGTAATCCGATGGCTGCCTGCTACGGCCAGGTGATGATCCAGCCAAGACCCACAGTATAGGGGGGTGCGGCTAGAGAAGGATTGCTAAAACTGTTTAAATAGGCCCCATTTCGGCAATGGTTCGCTATAATATAGCGATTTAGTGCCTTAATTCCCTATTTTCATGCTGATCGCGAGACAAGAGGCTTTGATCATGACAATCCCCATTACCCTCGATCGTACCGATCGCCGTATTCTCGAGCAGATGCAGCGCAATGGCAGAATCAGTAATCTGGATCTGGCGGATGCGGTGGGTCTGTCCCCCACACCCTGTTCCCGGCGAGTTAAACGCCTGGAGGAATCCGGGCTGATCCGCTCTCACGTCACCCTGCTCGATCAGTCCATGCTGGGTCTGAAACTCACCGCCTACATCGGCATCAGTATGGACCGCCACACGCCGGACCGGTTCGAGGCCTTCGAGGCCGAAGTCAGCCGCTACCCCGAAGTCATGGAGTGCTGTGTGGTGACAGGGCAGTCATCGGACTACCTGCTCAAAGCCGTGGTCCCTGATATGCAATATTACGAGCAGTTTCTGCTGGGCAGGCTCACGCGCATACCCGGGGTCACCGGTGTGCACTCCAGCTTCGAACTCCGGCGCGTCGTTGAGAACACCGTTCTGCCTCTGGACCATATCAGCAGTGGGGGCTAGCGAGCGCTGCCGTCAAGCAAGCCATTGATCGCACCAATAACACTCACCGTCCTTGTAAAAACTTACGCAAAGCAATAGTAAGCACTTACTTCTAAAAGCGGCGA
Organism: uncultured Gammaproteobacteria bacterium; assembly: GCA_963840725.1. Classification (GTDB taxonomy): domain Bacteria; phylum Pseudomonadota; class Gammaproteobacteria; order Pseudomonadales; family Halieaceae; genus CAVWDU01. The sequence continues at coordinate 1,038,858 of CAWIZY010000016.1, forward strand.
CTCCGGCGGCACTGAGGATTCGAAACAGACATGGCGACAAAACAGCTGCATCCTGACTCCAAAGCACTCCTGCCCCTGCTGGCGGCGCTGGTCGCGCTGGGGCCACTCAGCGTCGACATGTATATCCCCGCCATGCCCGCCATGATGTGCTCACTGGGCACCGATATCAGCGGTATGCATGTCACCCTGAGCGCCTACCTCGCGGGCTTTGCACTGTTTCATCTGCTTTGCGGTCCGCTGGCAGACCGCTACGGTCGTAAACCATTGCTCATTCTGGGTACCGCACTGTTTGTCGTCGCCTGCATTGGTTGCAGCCTGTCCAACACCGTGGAGCAATTGATCTTGTGCAGGCTGTTGCAGGGTGTTGGCGCCTGCGTCGGCCCGACACTGGCCAGAGCAGTCACCCGGGATGTGTTCGGGCCCGTGCGTGCGGCCAGGGCGCTGTCACTGATCGCGATGATGATGGCCCTGGCACCCGCTATTGCACCGACGCTGGGCGGTCTGATGCTAATCGCCCTGCCCTGGCCCAGTATATTTGTTTTTCTGGCGATCTACGGCGCGCTGATGGTTTGGCTCATAGCCACTTTTCTGCCGGAATCCCTGCCGCAACGCCAGAGCCTTCATCCGCGAGCCATTATCCGCAACTATGGACAGTTGCTCTCCGACCCGCTCTATTTGTCGGTCACCGTCGCGAGCGGTCTGGCCTACGCGGTGTTGATGGTCTATCTCTCCTCCTCCAGTTTTGTCTATATCACCATGCTCGGTGTACCGGTGGAATACTTCGGCCTGATTTTTTTAAGTGGGGTAGTCGGGTACATCAGTGGCAGTGGCATCAGTGCGCGTCTGAGCACGCGCTATGATTCTGAGCGCATTATGCTGTTTGGTGTGATGCTGGCATTGGTCGCGACAACGACCATGTGGTTGTCCGGCAGCCTCTTCCCGTACAGTGTCGCCGCTCTGGTACTACCCATGACCGTTTTCACGGTCGCCCTTGGTATGCTGTTGCCGCACTCGATGGCGATTGCGCTGCGCCCCTTCCCGCATATCGCCGGCACCGCTTCCTCGTTGCTGGGTTTTATCCAGATGTCATTGTCGGCTATCGCCAGCGCGACCGTGGGGATGTTTCTAAAAGACACTACCCAACCGATGCTGATAACCATGGTGCTGATTGCCCTGATTGCGGCGATGTTTGCCACTCATGCCTACCGCCAGTATCAGTCCACAAAGCACTGAAGCGACCGCAGGTCTATGGCATACTGGCACCCTGCCCCTGCCCCAGCTCGAGAACTCACTGTGCAAAGCGCCGCAGACGTCACCCAACTCATCGGTAACACGCCTTTACTTCACCTGCGTCGGGTCTCCCGGGAGACCGGTTGCACCATTCTGGGCAAAGCGGAGTTCATGAACCCCGGAGGCTCGGTCAAAGACCGCACGGCGCTGGGAATTATCCGGGCCGCCGAGCGTGCCGGGGAACTTAAACCTGGCGGCGTCATCGTCGAGGGTACAGCGGGCAATACGGGCATCGGGCTAACGCTATTGGCCAATGCACTGGGCTACAGGAGCACGGTTGTCATGCCCATGACCCAGAGCAGGGAAAAGATCGACTCGTTAGAGCTGCTGGGCGCAGATTTACACCTGGTCGCAGGCACATCCTACGACGACCCGGCACACTATATCCACACCGCGCAGCGACTGGCAGAAAAGCTCGCTGGCAACGAAAGCCGCGGGGCGATCTGGGCCCGCCAGTTCGATAACCCGGCCAATATGGCAATCCACCGGGACACCACGGGAACAGAAATTTGGCAGCAGACTGGCGGTGAGGTCGATGGCTTCATCTGCGCCGTTGGCACGGGCGGGACACTCGCTGGTGTTTCCAGCGCCTTGAAGCAATATAAGCCGGAAGTGACTATCGGTATTGCCGACCCCCTGGGTGCCTCGTTATACCACCACTTTGACAGCGGCGAACTACGTGCCACCGAGGGCACCTCTATCGTCGAGGGTATCGGTATCAACCACGTGACGGACAACGTGGCTCTGGCCAAGGTCGATAAAGCCTATGCCATCAGCGATCAAGAGGCGCTGCCCTATATTTTCGATCTCCTGCAGTCAGAGGGACTCTGTCTGGGGGGCTCGGCGGCCATAAACATTGCCGGGGCGGTGAGATTGGCACGGGATATGGGCCCAGGCCATACTATCGTCACCATCCTTTGTGACTATGGCCATCGATATCAGAGCAAGTTATTCAACCCGGTATTTCTGGAGAATAAAGGCCTGCCAGTACCGCAGTGGCTGGTCATCTGACCGCCGTGCCCTTGCGCCCAACATAAGACTACTGGAAAGCGAGCGGACACCGGCTATCTCAGCCGATCAATTAACCCTTCGCTATCCACGCCCAAGTTCTGCAATTCATCGCTTACCCTACTAAAGGGTTGCTCGTCAGGCATAGTGGACGTGTCTTTACCGACCAGAGATAACTGCTTGTCTGCAATTCTGTGTATGAGTTCATTGCTGAAGATGTCCATAGAACCGCCAGTAGAAACGTCTACATCTGATCTCCGGCCTCTGTAGCCAGAGCAGGCAGCAGTAACCCCAGTAGTGCCAATGTCCAAACAGGGTAAAAGCGGTCGGCTGCAGGCATACAGGCATCTGTTGGTTTAAACAAAGTCAGGTTAGTCTTTTTTGCCAGCGGCACCGCCTGAAGCGCTGATGGTGCGGCTGGCTAAGGGGTTATTACCCTCAAGAAACTGAATAACTGCTTCGCCCAGATCGCTGCCTGGACGGTTGGCCAGTTTCCATCGCAAGTACTGCTCAATCTCCTCCCGGAATCTGAAATTACCCGGTGGTGCATCCGGCTGAGTGTGAATTCCGAGAGAGTTCAACCTGGGTAGGCATCTGGTCTGCGCTCACCGTTAATGCGGTAGCAGGGCGAGTGCATTTGCCAGATGGGTAGCGTCGATACGGGCTAGGCCCTGGGTCTCGTTCGAATCAGATCCTGTGCCATGGCGGGTCTTTGGTCACCACCTGCAGGATCGTAGAAAGGCCAGTGTTCCTTCTTGTTGACGACGAGACCATTGGCTGGATCGAGGAATACCCGGTAACCGGCTCCTACGGGGTTGATTTCTCCGAGGCAAACTACAAAGTGACCTGAACCATTAGGAGACGAGAATCGGGCAATGGCAGGAGCATGGGGCCGCACCAGACTAATCGCGTAATCCTTTTCGACGGAAAAGTTCTTACCGTTATCAATCAATACCCGCCCGAGAGCCGTAAAGCTTGCACCGCCACTGAAGTCTTTAACACGTCTGACGTCACCAGCCAGACGCTGGCTAAATATCTTGCCCTCCCCCATGAGATTTTCTTCGGCCTGGACAAACCACCATTTTATTTTTGCCTGGGGCCAGGTTTGCTCATCATTGACTATCCGCATCAGTGTGGCGACCGCGGCGGGTCCACAACTGTGCACATCGTCCTGCCTGTAGATGGAAAAGTCGAGGCCGTAAATATTTGCTTCCTGCCACATCGACCGGTTACCTCCTTCCGGCGCCTGCGCGTATCCCCGGATCGGGTTGGAGCATGAACGTTCTGACACTATGCTCTATGAACATTCAGCTCACTCCTGAATTCATCTTTTCTGTATAGCCGGCCGACCAGGAGTTGCAGTGGGCCGCTCGTCCGCCGTGATGCTCACTGTAACAGTCCCTGCCAGTAGATCATAATGCACACGGCGACTGAACCTGGTAATTTCCCATCGCCCGCCCCGATCCATGACCAGATGTACGAAGAGTATCAGCTGGCGTGTGGTGTGCAGAGCCTTCGCAGCTTTGCCCCGGCATACGTGATCGCAGCCGCGAAGAACCAGGCGAGGTTCGAAGTGCTCGCCGGGTATGCAGCGCGCGGCAGGGCCCATGTCTGTTGCAGCATTATTTATAGGTGTTCTGTGCGCTCCGGGGAGATTCCAGTGGAGTTTGCAGGCACACTGTCCGTACACTTCAGTCAGAATCCACGTGTTCGCGCCACGTATTGCAGGAGAGAGTCATGACAACGGAAACTGATTTATCAAGTATTACATGGCGAATTGAAAAGCTCGAAGCAGAGAAAAAGGATCTTTGGGACAAGTTCAGTATTCTAGCGGCGGTGAAGAATAAGAAGTATAAGCGGGGTGTCGAGAATAACTGATCGTCCAGAAAATGGTCGCGAAACCTGAGGACGTGGGTGCAGGCTCGCACAGTGCCTGCGGTCAGTGCTTGCATTGCTGGTCTTGTTGATCATTTTCGCTCACCGTCGAAACCCGGCACGAACAACTCTATACCGACGAATTCCTCAGTGGCTTCCTTGCTGATTGAGTGTTGTTGAGCTGGAATCCTTCCCAGCGGAAAGAGGTAATGTCTCAGGGGGTGCCCGGGATGGTGGTGTCAGTAGAGTTAGTGAAGGGGTGCGCGCCTGGCTGGTGTGATCAGCCCACGCCAGCGGTGATTTGGCGGATGGCCGCCCCGAGCAAGCACGCCGTGGTAACGGGACTGGGCGTCCCCGTTCCATTGACCCTCGGCTTCGGACGCGGCCGGCCAGGCCAGGGCTGCTAATCGCGCAATGAAATCCACGGGCGGATGGCCGCCCCGATCGAACACTACCTGGGTCGTCCCATGCCCAAAGCATTCGCTGTGCTCATGGGGCAAGCTTTCCCGGTAGGGCGTCTTCAGGGAGTAAACCACCTTGCCAGTGGAACTGAGCGATAGACGTGGGATGGCGACTGCGGGGCGGGCGATGTACCGAGGGCCTGCCCCGCTTTATCGGGTACACAGTTGCTCACGCTTGTCTTTCTGATTCCCCTCACAGCTGACCCCGGCGTGGAGGGAGAAACCGTTGGCCCTAGCCACCCGCTCCAGTCCAGGATCAGGTCTGTCCAGCGGACGGATGGTGCGGATCATGAAAGCTTTACGTCCCTGCTGTGGGCCGACGGCTATGCGGTAGGAGATGGAACTACCCAGAATCTGAGGCAGGGCCCACCCCTCTTTATGGGTGTGGCATCGGTATCCTCGGCGGGGTCGAGCGCGACACCGGTCGAGGTCCAGCCAGGCGCTCTCGGTGTCCTGTTCCAGCAAGCCCTGGCGCTCGAGGCAGCGGCCGACGCGCTGGCTGATCAGTTGAACCAACTCCTCCAACTCGCCTTTGTCCGGTGCTTTGACACGCTGAAAGCGGGGCGGCCGGTTGTCGCGATGCACATAGACGCCATCCAGGAACAAAATATGAAAGTGAATGTTGAGGAACAACCACACTAAATACCATGCCGTCGACAGTGACGGTGCATTATCCTTTTCACCCGCTTCACAACCGCTGTCTCGACGTGATCGCCTGGCCACGCCGGGACACCGGTGCAGCGACCGTACGGCACCCTGATGGGAAGGCGCTGAAGATTCCATTGTGGATGCTGCAGCCAGATGCCGGGCGCTTGTGTCTCAGTGAACAAGCGGAACTTGCTGCCTCCGCGTTGCTGGCACTGGTCGATGCGATCCAGGTGTGCTCTAAAGTGACGGCAACGAAGCAGCCGGAGCAGAGCCATGCAGCAAGTCACTCTCGATCTCGACAGCAACGAGGATACCCCGCCGGAGACGTCGATGGAGCCGGAACGGAAACAGCAGCTCATCGCGCTGATGGCAGAAGCCATCCTCGCGGTCGTGCAACGCCAGCCAGGAGAAGACCATGAACAGGACTGATACCACTCAGAAAATTACCCCCGAGCACCTATCCCGCAAAGCAGTGGTCTATCTCCGCCAGTCTTCAGCGGCGCAAGTCAAACAGAACAAGGAGAGCCAACGCCTGCAGTATGCCCTGCGCGATACCGCGAAGGCCTATGGCTTCAAGCACGTCGAGGTCATTGACTGTGATCTGGGGGCAAGTGCGGCGCCCGGCGCGCAGGTGCGTGACGGATTCAAACAACTGTTGGCCAGTGTCGCCCTGGGCGAGGTCGGTCTTGTGCTCAGCCGTGAACTCTCGCGACTGTCGCGTACCGACAAGGACTGGTGCCACTTGCTGGAACTGTGTCAAGTCTTCAATACCCTGATCGCCGATGCCGAGAATCTCTACGACCTGAGTCGACTGGACGACCAACTGGTGCTGGGCATCAAGGGCACGCTGAGCGTGGTCGAACTCAAGACCTTGAAGTTCCGCCTGCAACAGGGTCGGGAAGCCAAAGCGCAACGGGGTGAACTTGGCCGTTGTCTGGCCCCCGGTTATGTCGCAGACCTCAACGGCCAGATTGTCAAAGATCCCAACTTGCGGGTGCAGGAAGCCATCGCACTGGTGTTCAAGAAGTTTGGCGACCTGGGCAGTATTCGCCAGACCCATCGCTGGTTCCACGAGGAGAAGATCGAATTGCCGGTCAATAAGGCGCGCGCAGGCCGCTATCAATTGGTCTGGCAACTGCCGACCATGAGCTTTCTCACCGATATGTTGCACAATCCGCTTTACGCCGGCGCCTATGTGTATGGGCGCAGGCCGATCGAGGTGGTGGTCAAGGACGGCCAGGCGCGTAAACGTCAGGGCAACGCACGGGCTGCCAAGGAGACCAGTGTCTTTCTCCCGGACCATCATCCCGGTTATATTAGCTGGACTCAGTACCAGCGATACCAGGACGTCATGCGCAGTAACGGTGGCAATTTTACACGGGATGATTCGGCATTGGCGGTACGCAGTGGGCAGGGGTTATTGACGGGACTGCTGCGCTGCGGTCGGTGTGGTCGCAAGCTGCATATTCGCTACTGGGGCAAGAGCGGCACCGCAGCGCGGTATGTGTGCAGCGGGGATTTTGCCACGGGTGGCCAGTATTGCCTGGGCTTCGGCGGCGCCACCGTCGATAAGCGCCTCAGTGAGGAAATTCTCAATGCCATCTCGTCACAGAGGCTCGCTGCCAGTGTTGCGGCGATCGAGCAGTTTGACACGCAGGACAGTGATCAGCGCGCGGCGTTGCAGCGCCAGCTGCAACAAGTGCAGTACGAAGCTCAACGGGCGTTTGAGCAATATGACCAGGCTGATCCCGCCAACCGCCTCGTGGTCGATGTGCTTGAGCAACGCTGGAACGCCAAACTCGAAGCCCTGGAGAAGTTACGAAGTGAACTGGACGCACAAAGTGATGCTGTCGCCTCGCTTACTGCCGCTGACAAGAAAGCCATCCTGGAGCTGGGTCAAGACTTTGCGGTGGTATGGGGTGACCCGGCGTGCCCGATGGTGCTGAAAAAGAAGATCACCCGCACGCTCATCCACGAGATCGTGGTAGACCTCGATGATGCCGCGCAGCAACTTCGGCTGATCATCCACTGGCACGGTGGCTGCCATACCACCGTGATGATGCCCAAGCCACAATCCGGCGCGGTAGCGCACAAGACTGCACTCGAGGACCTCGAGTTAATTACCAGGATGGCCTGCCGGTATCGAGACGATGAGGTCGCGCGGGTGTTGAGCAAATTGGGACGGCGAACCGGCAAAGGCAAGCGCTGGACCCAGTCACGCGTCGCCTATGTGCGCAAGAAGTACGCGATTGATCCCCCTGATGAAGAGACACGCGACACCGACATTTTGACTTTGGCGCAGGCCACGCAGCATAGCGGTGTCAGTGATACGACACTGATGAGGCTGATTAAGGAGAAACTCTTGACCGCCGGGCAGATCGCGCCGTATGCGCCGCTGGAGATCAAGCGGGCGGATTTGGACAGTGAGCCAGTATCGAGCATACTGAAGCGCCTGAAGGAAACGGGTAAACTGGTTCTCGACGGGAATCCGTTGGCCAATCAACAGAGCCTGTTCGAAGAAAATCAATAGCTTGCACAACGAGGGTATTATGTCTGCTTCTCTAGGTTAAGGGCGCTGCCGAAGCGCTGGATCAACGTCACTGCCCCGGTAGCGCCATCCTTGAGCGAGAATCCGGTCTTGTGGATCAGGTGGGTGGAGATCGCCCGGTAAACGATGCGCAGCACCTTGCCCATGGCCTGGGGGTAGGCCGCAAATAGGAAGCGCAGGGGAAAGGGGAAGCTGATGACCCACTGGCGAAGCGGGACATCGGGAAACACCTCATCGGCCAGCAACGCGGCGGTCTCGGCCATGCGGCGTGCTCCGCAACTGGGGCTAGGCGCCCCCGACAGAATCCTCGTTTTTTGCAGGAAAACGCCACCAGCCGCTCGAAGTGGCATTTGTCGCAGCGCACCCGGAGAAAGCCGTGTTCGAGGCGGCCGCACTTCAGGTAGGCCTCAAATTCCTGGTGGACATGGTCTGGCAGGGATTTGCCCTGCTGGGCCAATTGGTCCACAAGGGCAGGGTAGTGCGCTTCGACGAGCTGGTAGAGTAGTGTCTGCTCGGGTTGATGGCGCTCGTAGGCAGTCTTGCCAAGGCCATCTCCGCCCTGTGTCAACATGGGGGTCCCGCCTTGGGCTTCCATTTTGCGGAACGAACCAGATTGGGGCAGCTATCTGAGTAATGCCACGTATGATGCGTGCAGTGAAATGGTTATATGAGATCAGATCTGCTCGGTGTAGAGTTGCGGGTCTCCCCTTGCGGTTCCGCCGTCCCGTTCAGCAGCCGGTGCAAAAGGTCTCGATCGGGCGTTCGCAGATTCGGACCCTGGCCCGCATCAGCGGATAGACCCAAGGGTTCGAAAGTGTAAAGGCAGGAGTGATACGGTGGGGGGCGGTTCCGCACTGCCAAAGCAATGCGCGTGGCGAGAACTCAATGCCGAAATAGTGCCGGAGTCGGTCGTGCACCGTAGTGAACGGTACTGCAATTTGCAACGAGCGTACCGCCATAAAGTTCAATTAAAACAATTGGTTAAGAATTCTATCGATAACTACGAACCAGGCGGTCTTTTTTTGCTGGGTAGAGCAGTTGGCTTTTAACCCAGTGCTCTATCGGCAGTGTCCGTCGCTCCAGTCCATCATGGGGCCGATTGCCATGACCAGGGAGAGCGCAACACTGGCAGTACTGAGGTTTGCAGGCTGACGGGTTCAAGACCCGTCGGCCACCCGGACGGGGTCGAGTCCCGTCCGGCTTCTTAGCCATTAGCATTTACACATAGTGCCAATTATGCGGCGCAGGCGTACAGCCTACCGGGCTGCGCATAATTCTGCATTATGTTCACCCGCAGGGCTCGATGCGGTTGTGTTATCCGGCAAGTACTTCCAGGCCTTTACGGTCCACCAGGTTCAGCAGTTTCAGCGAAGGGCCGTTGGGCTTCTTCGCACCACTCTCCCATTTTTGCACTGTCGAGACACTGGTATTCAGGTAGACCGCAAATACGCCCTGACTCGCCTTTGATCGCTGCCGTATTCGCTTGATCTGCGCCGAGCTGTACACCTTCACCGGCGGCAAGCACAGCGCGTCGAACTCTTTCAGGGTAACGTCATCCATAACACCGGCATCACGTAGATCCCGGGCACTCTCATGCACCACGTCCAGGATTGATTTCTTCATCACCATTCACCTCAATCAATGCACCATCACCAATGGCCTTTTCCAACTGGCGGTCCGTATACCCCAGCAGTGCCTTCGCCAACTTCTTCAGGCCATCCAGTTCATCGGCCTTAATATTGGCCCGGGCATTCTTCGCAAAGCCGTAAACGAAGAAGGCTTTGTCACCGACCTTATACGCTAGCAGTGTGCGTACACCGCCGCTCTTTACTTTACCGCCAGTCGCCTCGCGCTTTTTAAACACATGGCCACCCAGGTCCGCATCGACCAGCCCTTTTTCCATTTCCTCAACAGCAGTCTTCAACGCACTGTCGCTGATACCTTCCTTAGCCGCCCATTTATTGAACGCCTTGTTTTTCAATACCCGCATAGTGCGTCCTGATTGCTAAAGCACACTATAGCACCAAGTGCTATAGTGTGCCAATGCCATTGACCCTCACCCTATCGAGCCTGGCGGTGAACATAATGGAGGGTTATGCGCAGTCCAGCGGACTGTCCGCCTGCGCCGCCTAACCGACATTATGTGTAAATAAGGATGAGGCCCTTAGTTGCTGCTGTCGTGTTGTGGGTTACCAGGGACATCCCCGCCAGATATAACATAGTGGCTGTAAGTCATTGATTATTGGTGGCTGAAGTCCGAGATTGCCCGATGATAGCAAAAGTGTAAGGTACGTCTGAAAGCCTTGCTGCGCCTGGGTTTCAGGGCAAAGTGTTATTTGCGGCGGGGATGTCCCCAGTACTCCCTCGAGGCCCAGGGCGAGCTACCTAATAGTGGGATAGGGACAACGGTTAGGAATATCTTCTTATTGATTGTGCGCACAACTGTATATACAATTGTATGTATAGTAAGGATATGTGGTGTTTGAGTGGGATGCAGAAAAGAGGGCGCTGAACCTCAACAAACACGGTATCGACTTTATTGCTGCTAAGGAACTGTGGAGCGGCCCGGTGCTCGAAGCACCGTCGCCTCAGACGCAGCACAATGAAGAACGCATCATCGCGATCGGGAAGCTAGAAGGGCGGTGCATCGCCGTGATCTATACCTGGCGCGGTGGCAACCGGCGCATAATCAGCGCCAGAAAGGCACGGAACAATGAACAAGAAACTTACGAAAACGCAATCGGGTGACCGTCTTGATCAGGACCGCACAGATTGGGATCGCCTCGATGTGATGAAAGACGAGGATATCGACACGTCCGATATCGCCGCGCTCGACGCCAACTTCTTCAAGAATGCAGAGGTGGTTATGCCGCCTGAAAAAAAACATGTGAGCATCCGTCTGGACGCCGACGTGCTGGAGTGGATGAAGTCCCAGGGCAAGGGTTACCAGAGCCGCATTAATGCCGTGCTGCGTGCTTACTATGAAGCCCATAAAAACAACCCCAGGCACTGATTTTAGGCTGCATAATGTCTAGCAGGCTGTTGATTTTCGTTTTCGAGGCAGCCACTGGTAGGCAAAAACAGGCGAAATGAGGGAGTGTATAGTGAATACATGACCGATTTGAGCCTTTTTTTAACGTGGCAGTGGCCACGCAAAAGACAGCGTGTGGCGCGTAGATCTGTATCGCTGCGAATCAATCTTGCTGAAGAGCCACTGGGTAATGGTCGTGATGGATCTTTACACCCGCCGGATCATCGGCTTCGCAGTTAACGCCGCAAATATTGATGGCCCAACACTGTGTCGTATGTTTAATCATGCAACTTCCGGGCACAACCGGTCGAAATATCTCAGCTCAGATAGAGACCAATTAAAATCTGGAGAGCAGTCATAATGATCTGGCCTCAATCAATTGGGTGATGGCTATTTTTATTGGGAACTGTGCGCCCGGAGTAAGGGTCTACGCACTGCCTGTAGTCTTACCCCGGGATTTACTACCGGTGTTGGTCCGGTTACGCCCTTTGGAACTCCCGCCAGGCTTTTTTCCTCAGCTACCTAGCGCAGCGCGCTCTTTCTCAACCAGAAAATCGACAATCTTGAGCATCTCGGCCTGACTGCCCGCCTTGCGCGTGCTCACCCGGTACTTGCCGTTGACCATCAATTCCGGGGTTCCGGTAATTTTGGCTGAGCGTGCTCTCGCGTTGGCCTGGTTGACCTGGCTGGTCACGCCGAAGGAGTTAAATGCCTTGTTGAAGTCCTCGACCGCTACGCCATGATCAGCGAACAGGGTGGCGATGTCCCGCTCTGAACCCAGGGGCTTGCGGTCCACATTCATCGCCTGGAATATTGGCAAATGCAGCTTGTCTGAGACGCCCAATACCTGAGCGGTATAGAAGGCTCGGGCATGCAGTTCCATGGGCTTATTCCAGATAGCCGGTGAGCCCTGGAAATCCACATCATCACTCAGGTTCTTCTTCCATTGGCCGATAACTGGCTCAAACGTGTAGCAATGACCACAGCCGTACCAGAAGAATTCAACCACCTCAATCTTCGCAGGATCCGAGGTGCGGATTGGGGGCGTTATGACGTCATAGTGCGTTTCTGCGGCATATTGCTTGTCACCATCCTGGGCGATACCCATTGATGAACCAGCCATCAGTGCAACAGTTGCCATAGCAACCAGAGAATGCATCCAGGACTTCAACATACTTCACTCCATTTACAGGTTATTGTATTGCTTGAATAGGACCCCTGTTATTCGCTGTAGTTCACTACAGATCGCTACAGGTCGCTGTTATCCGCGGCTTTTGCGGCTGTTTTTTTGTCGTTAAAAGTTTCCTGCCACACCCGGCTACAAAAAAGGTGGCAAAAGCCACCTTGATTAACCGACCGCCGCCGTTATTGAAGCCCGGTAATGTAGCTCGCCACGGCGTCGATCTCCATATCGCTCAGCCCGAAGGCCGTCAGGCGCATGATCTTGCTCTCGCTGTCGTTGGTGCGCCCCGTCGGATCTTCATACCCCTTCTTGTAGGCGCGCAGTTGCGCTGCTACGTACTCCGCATGCTGACCGGCCAGTGCGGGGAACCCAGCAGGCGCGTTGCCTTTGCCAGAGGGGGAATGGCAGGCGGTACACGCCGCCACGTTACGCTCGGCAACGCCACTGCGATAGACCTTCTGTCCCAGCTCCAGCAAATCCGGGTCGGTCTTGCCGCGCGTGCGCTGTTGGGCGGAGTAATAGGCGGCCATATCGGCAAGATCCTGATCCGACTTGCCATCGACCTGGCCAACCATGCTCGCAACCACTCTGCGTCCGTCACGGATGTCGACCATCTGCTTGTACAGATATTTCTCACCGAGCCCGGCCAGCTTGGGAAAGGTCGGCGCGATGCTGTTGCCATCGGCGCCGTGACAGGCCGCACAGGTGGCCACTTTTGACTCTCCCGCAGCGGCATCGCCCTTGATGACTGTTGCTGCGGAGCATATCGATGAACCCCAGGCCAATAACAACCCGAGGGTGATAACAGTTCTGTTCATTTCAGTTCCCGATAATCAGGTGGATAAGGCGTCTGCTCGACCTACTTGGCGGTGGCCATGTAGGAAATAAGCGCTTTGTACTCATCGTCGGTACAGTCAAAACACATGCCCTTGGGTGGCATTGCATTGAGACCCTTGTTGACCGATAGCAACAATGTGTCCATGCCTTTGGCCATCCGCGGCGCCCAGGCCTCGGCATCGCCGGTCTTGGGTGCATTGGCGGCGCCCGTGTTATGGCACACGGCACAGCTCTTGTTGTACTTGTCCATGTTGGGTTCAGCGATAGCACCGGCAGCAGCCAGCGCCATTGCAGCAACGAACAATTTTTTCATTAAATACCTCTCTTGCAGAGTAACGGGGTATTCTCCGCGCATTACTCCGGGTTTAAGCCTGGACTCAAAAGCCGTGGCATTATATACGAGTTATCCACAGCAAAAAAGGCAGGCAATCCCGATGACTTCCGAGGGCAATAAGGCGAGTGTAGCGGCGCCCGATTATCACCAGGCGACGTTTCTCACCAGTGCGGCAAAGTTCAACCAGTGCCCCCCTGACGATGGCTGGGAGGTCGCTTTCGCCGGCCGCTCCAATGCGGGTAAATCAAGCGCGATTAACAGCTTGACCAATAATAAAAAACTCGCCCGGACATCGCGCACGCCTGGCAGGACGCAGCTGCTCAACTTCTTTGAACTGGCCGAGCGGCAACGTCTGGTCGATTTGCCGGGGTACGGCTATGCCAAGGTTCCGGCGGCGATCAAGGCGGAGTGGACCCGGCAACTGGAGAGTTACCTGGCTGAACGTGAGTCGCTGCGGGGAATGATCCTGTTGGTTGATGTGCGTCATCCGCTGCAACCCTATGACCGGCAGCTTCTCGACTGGGCAATCGCGGCCAATATGCCGGTACATATTCTGCTGACCAAAGCCGACAAATTGAAGAAAGGGCCGGCAAAGAGCACGCTGCTGGGGGTTCGCAAACAGCTGCAGGCCCATGAAGAACTGGTCAGTGTGCAGTTGTTTTCGTCCCTGAAACACCAGGGTCATGACCAATTGCGCGCGGTATTGGACCGGTGGCTGACTGATGCCAGTGTTTATGAAGATGACGAGACAGATCTGCCACTGGAACCCTGAAAAGACCCGGTCGTCTCAGGGACGAATCCCGGGTCAGTGAGCCTGATCCCAGTTGTCCCCTACTCCGCTCTCAACCAGCAGCGGAATAGATAAGCTGGCAGCCCCAGTCATGAGTGCAGAGAGCCGGTCACAGACCTCATCCACAGCGGAGTCGGCGACCTCCAGGACCAGTTCATCGTGAACCTGCATGATCATTCTGGCCTCCACCTCGGTTTCCTCCAGCCAGGCATCCACTGTCAACATCGCCCGCTTGATAATATCCGCAGCCGTGCCCTGCATCGGCGCATTGATAGCAGTGCGCTCGGCCGCCTGTGCGCGCATTTTGTTGCGAGCATTAATCTCGGGCAGGTAAAGGCGGCGCCCGAACAGCGTCTCGACATACCCCTGTTCACGGGCCAGTGCGCGGGTGCGATCCATGTAGTCCTGAACCCCCGGGTAGCGCTCGAAGTAACGGTCTATATATTGCTGCGCCTCATTGCGGCCCAGGTGCAGCTGTTTGGCCAGGCCAAACGCAGACATCCCGTAAATCAGTCCAAAGTTGATTGCCTTGGCTTTGCGCCGCTGATCCCCTGATACCTGGTCCAGCGAGACATCAAAGACTTCTGCGGCTGTGGCGCGGTGCACGTCCAGGCCCTGTTCAAAAGCCGTCAACAGACCCTCGTCGCCAGAGAGATGCGCCATGATGCGCAATTCGATCTGGGAATAGTCAGCCGCTACGATACGGCGGCCCTCCGGGGCGATAAAAGCCTGTCGAATGCGGCGCCCCTCTTCGGTCCGAATCGGGATATTTTGTAGATTCGGGTCGGAGGAAGACAGCCGGCCGGTGGCTGCCACGGCCTGGTGGTATGAGGTATGAATTCGGCCGGTAACGGGGTTGATCATCTCCGGCAGCTTGTCGGTATAAGTCGACTTCAATTTGCTGAGACTGCGGTATTCCAGCAACAACTTGGGCAGAGGATAGTCCAGCGCCAACTCCACCAGGACATCTTCCGCTGTCGAGGGCGCCCCCTTGGGCGTTTTTTTTATCACCGGGAGCTGCAGGCGCTCGAACAGGATTTCACCGAGCTGCTTGGGTGAACCCAGGTTGAATTCCTCGCCCGCAAGATCCCAGGCCTCACCTTGCAACTGCTCCAGGCGTTCTCCCAGTTCGGCGCTCTGAACATCCAGCAACGCCCGTGAAACCAGGGTGCCGTTACGTTCTATCCGCGACAGCACAGGCACCAGCGGTACTTCGATATTCTGAAACACCGAGGTCAGACCGGTTTCCTGCTCCAGTTCGGGCCAAAGGCGCTGATGCAAACGCAGGGTCACCTCTGCATCCTCTGCCGCATAGGGTCCCGCCTGCTCCAGCGGCACCTGATCGAAAGTGATCTGCTTGGCGCCCTTCCCCGCTACATCTTCAAAATGAATGGTTTTCTGGCCCAGATATTTAAGCGCCAGACTATTCATATCGTGCCGCGTTGCAGTTGAGTCCAGCACATAGGACTCCAGCATTGTGTCAAACCGAATGCCGCGCAGTGTGATGCCGTGATTCGCCAGCACACTGGCATCGTATTTCAGATTTTGGCCTACCTTGGCGCGCTCAGGGTCTTCCAGAATTGGCTTGAGTTGCGCCAATACCTTCTCCCGGTCCAGCTGAGCCGGAGCGCCCAGGTAGTCGTGCGCCAGAGGCACATAGGCCGCTGAGCCTGGTTCCACCGCAAAGGATACTCCGACGATCTGCGCCACCATGTAATCGAGACTGGTTGTTTCCGTATCAAAGGCAAAGAGCGCGGCCCCCTTGATCCGTTCCAGCCACTGGTCGAACACGGCCTGATCAGTCACCAGGTCATAGTGAGCAGTCCCCACCTGGGCCTCGGTAGCCGGGGCCTGCCCCGGTTCCAGCAGTTCCTCCAGCCAGGTCCTGAATTCCAGCTGACCGAAAAGCTCCGCCAGGGCGTCACGGTCAGGCTCGCCATTGTGCAACTGCTCCGGGGTCAGGGGCAGGGCCACATCGGTCTTTATCGTCGCCAGCGCATGGGAAAGATAAGCCTTGTCGCGCTCCGCATCCAACTTGGGTGCCATGGTCTTGGCTCCTCGAAACCCCAGGGAAGCCACCTGGTCGAGCGACGCATAGATAGCATCAACGCTGCCCAAACCTTGCAGCAAAGCCAGGGCGGTTTTTTCACCAACACCCGCTACACCCGGGATATTGTCGACTTTATCGCCCATCAGGGCCAGATAGTCGATGATTAGCTCCGGGCCTACGCCAAACTTTTCCTTCACCCCCGTCTCATCCATCACCGTATCCGTCATGGTGTTGACGAGCGTGGTGTGAGTATTCACTAACTGGGCCATATCCTTGTCGCCCGTGGAGATGACGGTGTGCTGGCCCGCCTGACTGGCCTGACGGGCCAGGGTGCCGATCACATCATCCGCTTCTACTCCGGGTTCACAGATAAACGGCAGACCCATGGCCTTGACAATGGCGTGGATCGGTTCGATTTGCTCGCGCAGTTCATCCGGCATCGGCGGACGATTGGCCTTGTATTGTGCATAAATATCATCGCGAAATGTTTTGCCCTTGGCGTCAAAAATAACCGCTACCGGCGAGTCCGGATAATCTTTGCACAGTTTCCGCAGCATACTGATCACCCCTTTGACGGCACCAGTAGCCTGGCCCCTGGAGTTGGTCAGGGGCGGCAGCGCATGAAAGGCCCGGTAAATATAGGAAGACCCATCGACGAGGACCAGCGGTGCGGGAGTGGTAGGCATAAGCAGCTACTTGAAGATGGCAGTGAGGGGTAAGCGCCTGTGGCAGGATTAAATCTTATCTCGGGCGAAATTACCACCGCAAGCCAGCGGCCCAGCAGCAGCGTCAAGGGTCGTGCCACCGTGCATCGCACGCTCCAGTCCCGGGGGTGGCAGAACAGCTCGCCTTATCAGTTCTATAATAGAATGCAGCAACGGCTGCTGTTATCAACTGTAGAACCTTGAGCCGCAAAGAGTAAAGCCAAAACTAAAGACCCCAGAGGGTGCGAGCAGACCGGTAGGTAAGCTTCATCTTGGCGAGATCCAGCGGGGCTTTGAAAAAGCCATGGAAATCCCCTCGGGGATTTATTAGTGCCACATTAGAACCGTGGTCGATAAGATACTCTTCATTCTCAACAGTCGTTTTGCGAAACGGCGTATTCAGCGCCGTGGCGAAGCGGTGAATATCCAGGAACTCACCGGTGACGCCGGTAAAGCCCGGATTGAAAAAAGGCACGTACGCCGCCAGTGCAGCAACCGTGTCCCGCGCGGGATCAACCGTTACCATCACCACCTCCGTGTCTGCGACCTCCGTTCCCTCCAGCTCTCGGACAAAGCGGTCGAGGAAGGCCATGGTAGTCGGGCAGATATCCGGGCAATGAGTAAAACCGAAGAAGACAAGCGTCCACTGGCCATGCAGAGACGCCGGCGTAAACGCCTCCCCCCGGTGGTTCGTCAGTGCAAAGTCTCCCAGTGCCCGAGGAGTACTGAAGATATAGGTGCCATTGGCCTTCATCTCACCCTCGGTGAGTATGCGAGGCTGCTGCACTCGATAGACGAAACCCGCCACCAACAGCAATATAAAGGCCAACAGTGCCGCCACGGTAAGTTTCACCCCACGGGCCTGGCTGGAACGGATTTTACTGTCAGCGATCTCGGTCACAGTGTGCTCACCGGATAAAGGTAGTGGTCCACCAGCATCACGACAAACAGTGCCATGAGGTACACGATGGAATATTTGAAGGTTTCTATCGCTGCCTTCGAGTTCCGGCCGCGCATCAACTCGATCGCCCAATAAAGAAAAGCACCCCCCAGCACCGTCGCTCCCACCAGATACAGTGGCCCACTCATGCGAGTGGCATAAGGTAACAGCGTGATGACGAACATTATCAGGGTATAAAGCAGGATGTGCAGCTTGGTAAAAGCGACTCCGTGGGTCACCGGCAGCATGGGAATATCCGCTGCCGCATACTCCTCCCGGCGGTGTATCGCCAGTGCCCAGAAATGCGGGGGTGTCCAGGCGAAAATGATCAATACCAGCAGCAGGGCGTGTCCGTGAATTTCACCGGTTACGGCAGTCCAGCCGAGCAGGGGAGGGGCCGCACCGGCAAGACCGCCGATAACGATATTCTGCGGAGTAGCTCGCTTCAGGAACATCGTGTAGACGAACGCGTAGCCCACCAGTGAGGCCAGGGTCAGCCACGCTGTCAGCGGGTTGATGTAAACCAACAGCACCGCCATGCCAAGGCCCCCCAGGACCGCGGCGAACACAATCGCGTTCCACTGACTGATGCGCCCCCGGGCCAGCGGACGGTTGTGAGTGCGGGCCATACGCTGATCGATCTGCTGATCAACGAGGTGGTTCACCGCCGCCGCCGCGCCAGCGCACAGTGCGATACCGAGATTTCCCCAGATCAGGACGTCAAGCGGCACCCATCCGGGGACCGCCATAAACATGCCGATGGCCGAAGTCAGGATCATCAGGGCGACGACGTTTGGCTTGGTTAACTCCCAATAATCAGCCCAGCTGGCGCTCGGCTCTGCCAATAGCGAACTACTCATTGGAGTTCTTCAGGAGAAACTTCAGGTCTGCCATGACTTCTTTGTAATGAATTTCACTATTGTAAGACATCATAATCCAGCCCGCGGGGTCTACCAAATACCAGATGGAGGGATCGGCAAGGCGCTCCGGAAAAAGGTCGACAAGGTCTGCGTGGCTCACCGAAACGGCACTGAGACCCCGGTGCTCATCGGCCAGATAGCGCTCGAAACTCAGCGGTAGTGGATGACCATCACTCAGCGCCGTCACCCCCAGTGCTATCTGCTCCGGTTCATATTCACTGACCATCATGCGCTGAATGCGCAGGAATCCTTTTCCCATCGCGAGGTGAATCTGGCGAGTAAGGTACAAGGTGTTTTCGCAGGCGCTGTCGCAGCTACTCCCGATAACGGGAACCAACAGCGTCCAATGGCGCTCTAGCTCTGAGAGGTCGAACGGTCTTCCGTCATCCGCGCGCAGTTGCACCGCGCTGAGTGAGCGGGGCGGTTGCACCAGGTTGCCACGATTGGCGGTACCCAACAGGCCAACGATATCCAGCTCACCGCGCATCACAAAATACCACATCCACGTGGCCGCCAGGATCATGGTCAGCGGAATACCGATGATTGTCAGCAGCACCAGGCGGTTGTTCACGGCCTGTTCCTGAGTATCCATGCTAATGTACTGCCCCCCTGCGACTGGTCAAAACGGACCAGAGATTAGTGCTCCTGAACAGAAACGCCAGCATCAGCGCCAGCGCCATGGCAAACCATTGCACCGAATAGCCCAGATGTTTTGCGGGGCTGACGTTAATCACTCGCCAATCCACAGTCAGCGCGCCCGGTTGCTCGGCATCGATACGCACGACGTAGGGGAAGAGCGGCGTGCTGCCCGATTCGCCAGCGCTGATATCCGCAGCCAGGGCAGTCGCCAGCACCGGCATTTGCACCGCCTGTATACGCTTGGGCCAACCGGATTCCAGCACCTGATCAGCGAGCAGATAAGGGTCCCCCGGTGGCACATAAAGGTGTCCATCAAGCGTCACCTGCCCTGTCGGCGACGGGGCATCCGGCAAGCTCTGTCGGCCGGGGTCGGCGCTGACCCAGCCCCGATTAACCAGTACTTGCAAGTCACTGCCTGCCAGTTGCAAGACTGCAAGTACCTCGTTGCCATAGCGCCCTTGAACTATGCGGTTATCCAGCAAAAACTGGACCTCGGGCACAAACTCCCCTTGCAGGCGCACGGGACGGTACGCCAGCTCCGCTACCGGACGGTCCTGCAGCGTCTCCAGGGGAACCGGTGCCTGCTGCTGGCGCAATTCCCAGGCAGCGGCGAGTTCGGCCTTTTCCTCCGCCCGATCGCGCTGCCAGAAACCCAGGCCGATAAACAGCGGCACCAGCAGCGCGGTTGCCAGCGCAATACGCCATTCCAGGTCAAAGTGAAATGTCGGCTTTTGCCCGCTCACCACAACAGCCCCGTCACAGGAGCGCAAAACCGGCAATCCCCACCAGGGACGGACACTCGTTTATACTGCACTCTACTCAACACGGAGAATTCCATTGCTAAAGGTTGTGATCGTGATCTTGATGGTGGCCCTGCTGGCCAGTTTGGGAAGCGGCTTTTACTTTTTGATGGTCGACCAGGGCGACGGCACCAAGCGTCGCACCCTGCACTCGCTGGGGGTGAGACTCGCTCTGGCCTGCGGCCTGGCGGGCCTGGTCATCTACGGCGTTGCCACGGGTCAACTGGGTCACCGCAACCCCTGGGATGCCGGCCCGCGGCCAGCCGCCCAGAGTAGCCCAACAGCCGACTAGAGCGCACCTAACCCGTCTGGCCCCTCGCGCCCGGCACCACCGGGCGGCAAACGTTACAAAATATAGACGAACAGAAACAGAAAGACCCAGACCACATCCACAAAGTGCCAGTACCAGCTGGACGCTTCAAAGCCAAAATGATCATTCGCAGTAAAGTGCCCACCGCGCAGCGATCGCAGTAGCTGAATCAGCAACATGGTCATGCCCATAAATACGTGGAAACCATGAAACCCGGTCAGCATAAAGAATGTAGACCCATAAATACCCGAACTGAGGGTCAACCCGAATTGTGCATAGGCCTCGTGATACTCCGCATACTGGAGGAACAGGAAGAACATGCCCAGGGCAACGGTGATACCCAACCAGAGATTAAATTTCTTGCGGTCACCATCAAGAATACCCATATGGGCAATATGAACCGTAAAGCTGGAGGACAGTAACACCAGAGTGTTCCACATGGGCAACCATTGCCACCAATGGTGCGCATCCGCAAAAGACATGCTGGTTTCAGGGCTGATAAACGTGCCGTTGTTAGCTATCAACTGGGAAGACGCTCCGCCCACCGCTTCCTGCGGTGTCTGCATCATTGGCCAGGCAAACTCAAACCCTTCCCAGAGCAGGTAATTCATTCTACCGCCGTCACCCTCACTACCCAGCCAGGGCCCCGCGAGGTTGCGCACGTAGAACAGCGTGCCAAAAAATGCGAAAAAGAACATAAACTCAGAGAAAATAAACCAGAACATTCCCAGCACGTAGGACTTCTTGAGCTGGGCGCTGTTCATACCCGCCATATTTTCCTTGATCGCAATACGGAACCAGCTGAACAACGTCGCCGCAAAGAAAAACATGCCGCACCAGAAAATGCTCCAGGAGCTGCTGGGCTGGTCAGGGTCGCCGAACGTCATATCGTTCATAATGCTGGCGGCACCGTAGATGCTCAGAACCAGGCCGATGGTAGCGCAGACCGCAAGTTTGCTCTTGTCCGGTACGTAGTACTTTTCGTACCCGGTAGAGGTTTCAGTGGTCATCGTGTGTCTCCGTTATTAGTAGGCGGGCCCGACCCGCGCGCTAGCGCGCGGCCACCGAGCCACTGGCCATGTCAGTCACATCAAAAATAGTATAGGACAGGGTGATAGTCCTGATATCTCTCGGTAAATCCTGATCCACGATAAATCTCAGCGGCATGTCGGCAGAGCTCTCAGCGGCAAGGGGCTGCTGATTAAAGCAAAAGCACTCTGTCTTGTGGAAATACGCCGCTGCTCGCGCCGGTGAAATACTGGGTATTGCCTGCGCCACCATGTCGCGGGACAAGGGGTTGCGGGCAAAAAACACCGTGTCGTTCAGCGCCCCCGGGTTGACCTTCATAATCGTCTGTTCCGGCTTGAACTCCCAGGGCATGCCCTGGTTGTTGGTGGCGATGAACTGCACTGTGACGATCCTGCTTTTATCAACAGCCGCTGGTACCGCTCTGTAGGCCTCTCCCGATGTCTTGCCATTGATGCCCAGCACATCGCACAACACATCGTACAGCGGGACCATCACCACAAATACGAAAGCAAACATGGCTATCGCAACCGCCACCAACTTGATGACGGTATCGATAACCGGTGTGTTGCTCAGTTTCAGCACGACCGGCTCTTACTTCACCAGCGGGGGCGTTTCAAAAGTATGGTAGGGCGCGGGCGTGGCGACAGTCCACTCCAGACCCTCAGCCCCATCCCAGACCTTCTCGTCCGAGGTCGGCTTGCCCGCTACGATGGTCGCGATCACATTGTAAAGGAACAGGATCTGCGACGCGCCGTAAATAAACGCGCCAATACTGGACATCATATTAAAGTCGGCGAACTGAAGGGCGTAGTCCGGAATCCGTCTGGGCATACCCGCGAGACCGACGAAGTGCTGCGGGAAAAAGGTCAGGTTGAAGCCGATGAATGATATCCAGAAATGGGTCTTGCCCATCTTCTCGTTGTACATCTTGCCACACCACTTTGGCAGCCAGAAATACACCGCAGCCGTCATACTGAACACCGCACCGGCGACCATCACATAGTGGAAGTGAGCGACCACGAAATAGCTGTCGTGGTACTGGAAATCCGCTGGCGCAATAGACAACATCAAGCCGGTGAAGCCGCCGATAGTGAACAGGATCAGGAAGCCGATGGAAAACAGCATCGGCGTCTCGAAGGTCATGGCCCCGCGCCACATGGTGGACACCCAATTGAACACCTTGACCCCGGTGGGGACGGCGATAAGCATGGTGGCATACATAAAGAACAGCTCACCCGCGACCGGCATACCCACCGTGTACATGTGGTGGGCCCACACGATAAAGGAGAGGAATGCGATGGACGCGGTCGCGTAAACCATGGAATCGTAGCCAAACAGGGGCTTGCGCGAAAATGCGGGAATGATCTGCGATACCACGCCAAAGGCTGGCAGAATGATGATGTAAACCTCGGGATGACCGAAGAACCAGAAGATATGCTGGAACAGGACCGGATCACCGCCCCCGGCCGCAGAGAAGAAGCTGGTACCAAAGTGGATGTCCATCAGCATCATGGTGACCGCGCCCGCAAGTACTGGCATAACCGCCACCAGCAGGAACGCCGTGATCAACCAGGTCCAGACAAACAGAGGCATCTTCATGTAGGTCATGCCCGGTGCACGCATATTCATGACCGTGGCAATAATATTGATCGATCCCATGATTGATGACAGACCCAATATGTGTACCGAGAATATAAAGAACGTGACGGATGGCGGTGCATAAGTCGTGGACAATGGCGCGTAGAACGTCCAGCCGAAGGCCGGGGCCCCGCCTTCTGCGAACAGCGTGGAGGCGAGCAGCAAGAACGTCGGCGGAAGAATCCAGAAGCTCCAGTTGTTCATCCTTGGCAATGCCATGTCGGGTGCGCCGATCATCATCGGAATCATCCAGTTGGCCAACCCCACGAACGACGGCATAATGGCACCAAACACCATAATGAGGCCATGCAAGGTCGTCATCTGGTTGAAGAAGGCGGGCTCTATGAGTTGCATACCGGGCTGAAAGAGCTCTGCCCGGATGATCATGGCAAACGCGCCACCGAGAATGAACATGGAAAATGAGAACCACAGATACATGGTTCCGATGTCTTTGTGATTGGTGGTAAATAACCACCTGCCGAGGCCCTTGGCAGGACCGTGATGATGATCGCCCATCGTTAACTCCTCCAATTAGCCTTTCTTGTGGTTGAAAACATCTATGGGCTGGACCAGGTCGCCCATATTGTTGCCAAAAGCGTTGCGCTGATACGTGATCACCGCCGCCATCTCCACATCATTCAACTGGCCGCCGAAGGCCTGCATAGCAGACCCTGCAACGCCATTAATGCCAACATCCAGGTGTCGGGCGAGGTCGCCGGTGGCGACTGGACTGCCCGCGATCGGCAGACCCACGCCGCCCTCGCCCTTGGCACCATGACATGCCAGACAAGACTTGTCGTAGACAGCCTTGCCGCGCTCCATCAACTCATCGAGCCCAAAGGTCTGGCCCATCAGTTCTTTCACGACAGCCGCTTCTTCCTGCTTGCCACCAATCCAGCTAGCGTACTCTTCTTTGCTGACGACGTTGACCACGATCGGCATAAAGCCGTGATCTTTGCCGCACAGCTCGGCGCACTGGCCCCGATAAACCCCTTCTTCTGCGGTCTTGGTCCACGCTTCGTGCACAAAGCCGGGGATTGCATCCCTTTTCACTGCCAGTTGCGGCACCCACCAGGAATGGATCACATCATTGGCGGTAACCAGAAACCGCACCTTGGTATCGGCTGGAATTACCAGTGGCTCATCGACCTCCAGCAGGTAGTTGTCGCCCTTCTGCTCGAGGTTGTATATTTCGCTTTGTGGTGTCCGCAAGCTACTGAAAAAGCTGACATTCTCGCCATCCTCGTTCAGGTATTCGTACTTCCACTTCCACTGATACCCGGTCACCAGAATATCCATCTCGGCATCGTCGTTGTCGTAAATGTCGAGCAGTGTGGAGGTCGCGGGCACCGCCATACCGATCAGGATAAGGAAGGGCACAACCGTCCAGGCAATCTCAACCTTGGTGCTTTCATGGAAAGTCGCAGGTGTTACGCCGCGGGACTTACGATGATAAAAAATGGAGTAAAACATGACGCCAAACACCGCGACGCCGATGACAGTGGAGATCCAGAAGATCGTCATGTGCAGACTGTAGACGCTGCGGCTCACCTCGGTGACCCCCTGCGGCATGTTGATCTCATTCGCAGTGCCGCCGTTCGCCAGCGCAGCAGCGCTCAGCAACATTGGCACAGAAACAAGCGCGAGCTGAAGCAGCCGCCTAGCTT
The DNA here is from genome assembly GCA_963840725.1 of uncultured Gammaproteobacteria bacterium. Classification (GTDB taxonomy): domain Bacteria; phylum Pseudomonadota; class Gammaproteobacteria; order Pseudomonadales; family Halieaceae; genus CAVWDU01. Next base: position 1,063,560 of record CAWIZY010000016.1, read on the forward strand.
GAACACACATACCCCGTGTCTCCGTATTCATTCTCGTTTATCGACAGGCAATCAATGCAGTAAGCCTCGAACGACACCTATTTCGGTATCGCTTCAGGCGCACACCACATTCACTGGCCAAATAACCTACAATTACCGCGTGCGGACTGCAGACGGGCTTCTCGTTCAAAGCCCCGTGCTACCGTGATCACGGTGTGCTTTCGGCCTTCGGCACTAGCCACGCGCGAGCGCGTCGCAATCAGCTGGTAATGCCTCGTGATTGCTGCAACCCTCCGCAGGCCCATCGAGGCGCCGGAATTATAGCGAAACTTGCCTGCAAAGCATACCAGCCAATGGCCGCTACAAAGTAAGAGGCTGGCGGTAAGCGCCATTCAAGCTTGCTGGATCTGGGTCAAACACCACATATGGAATATTTCTCCAAGCTGGACCACAAAATATGGCGTATTGCATGGCCTGCAATACTGTCCAATATCTCTATCCCTCTGCTCGGGCTGGTAGATGCCGCCATACTCGGACACCTGGGAGACAGTCGCTACCTGGGCGCAGTGGCCATTGGCAGCTCGATACTGACGTTTCTCTACTGGGGCTTTGGCTTTTTGCGTATGGGCACTACAGGCCTGGTAGCGAGGGCCACGGGAGCTGGCGACCCGGCCGCCGCCGGTTTGGTGCTGGCGAGGTCCATCGTGCTCGCCGTCGCGATTGCACTGTTGGTTATCGTGCTCTATCCGGCCTGGCTGCCACTGAGCCTGGCGCTGATGGCTCCGCAGTCCGAGCTGCAGCCGTTGACGACCAGCTATGCCGGTATCCGTATCGCCAGTGCACCAGCCGTGTTGGTCACCTATGCCGTCGTCGGCTGGTTTATCGGCCTGCAGAACACCCGCTGGCCCATGGCTATCGTCATTACCACCAATCTGATCAACGTCGCACTGGACTGGCTCTTCATAGTCGGCCTGCAGTTAGCCAGTGATGGCGCCGCCGGCGCAACTGTGGTGGCCGAGTATTGCGGCTGTGCACTGGCTCTGTGGGCGGTTTGGCGCAAACAACCGTTTCCCGCACCCGGTCAATGGCTGCGACAGCTGGGGGACTGGCAGGCCTACCGAATACTCCTGCGCAGCAATCAGCATCTATTTGTGCGCACAGTCTGCTTACTGGCAAGCTTCGCTTTTTTCACCGCCCAGAGCGCTAAATTGGGCAGTTCGACCCTCGCAGCCAATACCCTGATGCTGCACCTGCTGATGCTGGCGGCCTATGCGATGGACGGGTTTGCCTATGCTGTAGAGGGGCTTGCGGGGGCCCGCCTCGGGGCAGGTGACCTGACCGGTTTTTTTCGCGTGGTCCGCCGCTGCAGCTTTTGGTGCGGGCTCTGCGCCCTGATTACCACTGCGGTGTTCGGACTGCTTCACCCACAGCTATTCGCCCTGCTCACCTCGCTGGATGGAGTAGGGGGTCAACTGTATGCCTCACTGGCCTGGTTACTGGTCCTGCCGCTAATGTCAGCTCCGAGTTACCTGCTCGATGGTGTCTTTGTTGGCAGCGCAGAAACCCGGCACATGATGACCACCATGTTGTTCAGTGTCTTTGTCGTCTACCTGCCGGCCTGGTATCTGACCCAGAGTTTAGGTAATCACGGCTTGTGGCTGGCTTTTACGTTGTTCAACGCCGCCAGAGGCCTTTCACTGGGCTGGTGCTATTGGCGGCTCAGTCGCGATGGGCTGTGGCTGCCTGCAGGAAGGGTTGCTACTTACGGGTCGGGTTTGGGTCCATAATCGTCACCGCCTCCGCTGGCGTCTCTACCCGACGCGCCGCTGGCCGGCTGACCCGGGTTGGCAGTTCCTCCGAGGCCGGTGGTGGCGGGCGCGATTCTTCGAAGTCGCAGGCGAGGCAGTGGCGGGTATCAGTATCCAGATTGATGACAATCCGGTCCATCACCTTGCACTCCGGGCATACGGCGCCGGCAATGAAGCGCTTACGCGTTATCTTTGTCTTCGTCATCGCTCGCTCGCCTTCCGTCTTGAGGGGTCGTGTTGCCTGCCCGGCATTAGTGTTGGTCATACTGCCGCGTGATCGCTATTGTAGCAGCCTGAACCAGCGACAGCGCATCGGGAGCCACAGATCATGGACAGTAGTCGTACGCCAAATATCCGCCGCCTGAACGGCGTTACACCCACTCTGGGTAAGCGGGTTTTTGTCGATCCCAGCGCGGTCGTCGTTGGCGACGTGACTCTGGGTGACGATGTGTCGGTGTGGCCACAGGTGTCGATTCGAGGTGACGTGCACACCATTCGTGTCGGAGCGCGCTGCAGTGTTCAGGACGGCTGCATACTGCATGTTACCCACGCAGGCCCTTACAATCCGGAGGGCTGGCCCCTGGTGGTGGGCAATGACGTCACCATCGGCCACGCTGCTACACTGCACGGCTGCACTATCGGTGATCGCGTACTGGTGGGCATGGGAGCTATCGTAATGGATGGTGCGATCGTCGAAGACGGTGTGGTGATTGCCGCCGCTGCACTCGTTACGCCGGGCAAACACCTGCGCTCTGGCTTTTTATACGCCGGCAGTCCCGCGCGAGAAGTGCGGGCATTGAGCCAGGAAGAGAACGATTATTTTCTGTACAGCGCCACCAACTACGTCAATCTCAAAGACCGCTATCTCAGCGAAACCGCTGGGTAGTCACCGTGTTTCACAGCGAGGGCCCTGCAGCCTGTCCTGGATCGACGCCTCAGGCGGCGGCCAACACCTGCCGCAACTGACTGACTACGGGCCGCGTGTCAGGGCGCACATTGCGCCACATGTAGAACGATTGCGCCGCCTGCTCAACCAACATGCCGAGGCCGTCGGACACGGCCCAGGCAGCATGGTGTGCCGCCCAGCGCATAAACGGTGTGGGCTCTGAGCCGTAAACCAGGTCGTAGCAACAACTGCGCTCGTTCAACAGACTATCGGGTAATGCCGGCATCTCACCGCTCAGGCCCGCGCTGGTTGCATTGATTACCAGGTCAAAACGACGACCGGCCAGCAGCTCGTAACCACCGCCCGACACCGATCCCAGATCAACAAATTCGTTGGCCAGTTGGGTCGCTCTCCCCGCGGTGCGGTTGACCAGAAGCAGTTCCCTGGGGTTTTCGCGCAACAGGGGCTCGAGAATCCCTCTGGCAGCGCCGCCTGCGCCCAGTACCAGAACCCGTAAACCAACCACGGGCCAGGCGAGGTTGGTAACAATATCACGCAGTAGCCCAATGCCGTCGGTATTGTCCCCACAGATAGCACCGTCCTGCGCGCGGGTGAGGGTGTTCACCGCCCGCGCGCGCCGGGCGCGGTCGGAGAGGCGATCAGCAAACGTATAGGCCCGCTCTTTAAAAGGCACAGTGACGTTCAGACCGGCCCCTCCAGCTGCAAAAAAATTGCCCGCTGCGCGCTCAAAATCGTCTAGTTCGACCCGCACCGCCCGGTAACACATTTTCTGGCCGGTTTGCTCCGCAAACGCTGCATGGATAACCGGCGAGCGACTGTGCTTGATCGGGTTTCCGAAAACGGCGTAATTATTCTGTTCGGTAATCTTTGTAATCATTGTCTCAGTGCGTCCTGGTTATCTGGGTCAGTTAACTCTCGTTGAGCCAGTCACGGTCGCAAAGGTAGTAGTCAGTCAACTCTGCCTCCGCAGTTCCGGGTTCAGGATGGTATTCGTATTCCCACCTGACCAATGGAGGCAGGGACATCAATATGGCTTCGGTGCGGCCGCCGGACTGCAGGCCAAAAAGCGTCCCGCGGTCAAACACCAAATTGAATTCGACGTAGCGACCGCGACGATACAACTGGAACTCACGCTCACGCTCGCCCCAGGGCATATCCTTGCGTCTGGCAACTATGGGGCGATAGGCCCGGACATAGGAATCACCCACCGAGCGCATAAAAGCAAAACAGGTATCAAAATCCCACTCGTTCAGGTCGTCGTAAAAGAGTCCGCCTATCCCCCGCGGCTCGCCACGATGCTTGAGGTGAAAGTACTCATCGCACCAGCGCTTGAAGCGGGGATAAACCGTGTCACCGAAGGGTGCGCAGGCATTGTGGGCCTCTTGATGCCAACTGATGCAGTCTTCACGGTTGCCGTAGTAAGGGGTGAGATCGTAGCCGCCGCCGAACCACCAAACCGGCTCTGCTCCCGGCTTCTCCGCGACGAAAAGTCGGACGTTGGCGTGGGACGTGGGTACATAGGGGTTACGCGGATGGATCACCAGCGATACGCCCATAGCCTGGAAACTACGGCCCGCCAATTCGGGACGCGCAGCGGTTGCCGAGGGTGGTAGAGAATTCCCGTATACATGGGAAAAGTTGACCCCGGCCTTTTCGAATACCGCGCCCTCGTTGAGCACACGGCTGCGGCCACCGCCGCCCTCTTCGCGCTGCCATTCATCGACAATAAACTCCGCACCGCCATCTTCTTCCGAGAGCTCGGCGCAGATATCGTCCTGCAGCTGCAGGAGGTAAGATTTGACCTGGTCGAATTGCATAACCTGCCTTTTCAGCCCTTGTCTACGGCGCGACAGTATACGCGCTTCGCACCGTGTTTGGCTGCCTCAAAATCGATAAAACCTCAGCTTAGGCCCGAATAACCCGGTCGGTAGAGAGGTCTCTGATCACCGAAGGACGGTCGGCGCCACCGACGGTGCCGGGTAACAGATAGTCAAGTCGGTCACCGAAATACCGACGCACCTGGAACGCCTCTACCGGCGCGCGACAACCCGACGGATTCGCTGACGTCGACACAATGGGCCCACCCCAGGCATTGCAGAGTGAGACCAGCAGCGGATGGGCCGTAACTCTGACCGCTACACTGTCGTGCTCACCACAAACCCAGTCTGGCACGCGGTTTCGATGGGGCACCAGCCAGGTGTTGGGCCCCGGCCAGGACATGGCAAGCTTCTGCCGCTGCGCTTCGGAAAGATCCGCCAGCAGCCCATCGAGATGGTTGATGTCTCCCGCCACCAGAATCAGGCCTTTTTCCACTGGCCGCGATTTCAGGGCCAGCAGGCGTTCCACTGCATCCGGGTTGTCCGGATCGCAACTGAGGCCCCAGACCGCCTCGGTTGGGCAGGCGATAACACCACCTGCGAGCAGACTCTCCAGCGCGCGCCTGATGCGCAGAGACTGCGGATGTGCACCCGTGCTCATCACTTTATTTCCTCACCAGGAGCCGACCCGAAAAATTGGTCGGGGATTTTACCAACTGAACTCAACTTGGCAAGGATGATCACGCAAGGCCGAGCCGTCAGACGCGCTGGTATCCGTAGTCTGAGCGTTCGACCCGGCCCGCGAGTTCGAGCACTGACAATTCAACCAGAACCCGGTCGACGGGCAGCCCGCTATGTATCGCCAGCTCATCGGCAGTCACTGCATCGCGGCCCAATAACTGCAGTAGTCTGCGCTGATTGCCCTCCAGGTCATCCTCTGCCGAATTTACCGGAGCAACAAGCTCCCGATTGACCTCACACAGGGGACCGAGCTCAGCGAGAATATCGTCGACACACTGCACCATGGTCGCCCCGTCTCTCAGCAGGCGCAGGCAGCCGGCCCCACCGCGATGCAGCGGTGACCAGGGCAGGGCAAAGACCTCCCGGCCCTGGTCTGCCGCCGTGCCAGCGGTGATAAGCGAGCCGCTGGGCAGCGCGGCTTCCACCACCAGCACCCCTAGAGACAGCCCGCTGATCACGCGGTTACGGCGTGGGAAATGATGCCTCTGTGGCGACATACCAGGTGGCAGCTCTGTCACCAGGCAACCATTGCCCAACAGCTGTTCCGCCAGGGCCTGGTGCCTGCGGGGATAAACCTGGTCTATGCCGGTAGCCATGACGGCAACCCCCTTTGCACCCGCTCGCAGACCGCCGAGGTGGGCCGCGCCATCGATCCCCAGCGCCAGGCCACTGGCGATACCCAGCCCGGCGGACCCTACCTCAGCACTGATTTGCTCAGCCAGACGCAGACCAACAGCACTCGCACGGCGACTGCCAACGATCGCCAGTAATGGCTGTTGAAGCGCTGCAACCTGACCGCGCAGGTACAGCAATGGTGGCGGGTCGTAAAGTGTGCGTAGCAATCGAGGGTACTGATCGTCAGTCAGCGCAATGACCCGTGCATCAACCCGGCCCAGCGCTGTCTGCCAGCTGTCTATTTGCTGGCGATGGTCGTGGCTGCTACAGCCGTTGTGCTGCAGATAGCCCAGTTCATGGGTCGTGAGAGTGGTGAGACCCAACCGGTTCCAGCTTCGCCAATCCGACTGCCAGACCGCCTCGGGACTACCGAAATAAACGAGCAGACGGCTTAGTGTGCCATCATAGAGGGGCAGCAATTGCTGCAATGCCAGACACTGGCGAATGCGTTCTGTATCCATTGATCATCCGTGATCATAACTGCTAGCGGCATACTGCAAACCCGGGCTATCGGGTGACAGATTCCCAGCTGCGCCAACTCCTTTGACGCAGCACCCAGAACACTACGGATTCTTAACCTTGTCAAGAATCTTAAGTGGCCGATTGGCCTTCAGTACGATGGCGTAGCTGGCTTTTTCGAAGGACTCGAACACCATCGCGAGCCCCGCCCGGACATCGGGCAGACGCACGTTATCGCGAGCAACCTCGTCAAAAACCAATTCGCCTGCCTGGTAGATCGCGAGCACATGGCCTATCTCGAGACCTTCCCGCTGGCCTTTATTCAGTACGACTATATCCATAGTACCGATCTGACTGACCCCGCCATCGACGGCAATCATAAAGGCGTCTTCGATCTCGCCGGCTGGAGCTCGAGGGTGAAAGCTGGCGTCGAGAATGCGCTCGGCCATCGGCATCAGCCGATCGGTAATACGCACTTCCTCGGTAACCCGGGTTACCTCAAGTTCCTTGACGTCTTCGCGGCTGCCGCTCAGCAATTGCGCGTTGCCAATATCCTGGGCCTGATAACCCAGTACTTCATTGGTGATGGGGTCGCGGTAGGTGTCTCCCGGCCGATAAATACCGAACGCCCGCTCACCCTCCGGGAAAGGCCCGCGGCCGAAGATTCGGTCCCCTGGCGCGCTGATCAAGTGCCCCTGGGCACCGGCCACCACATACGCAGACTCATTGATCTGCTGCGGCCCAAGAATTCTGTGGCTCAATAAAAATGCGCCGATTTCGTCCAGCGGAATAATCGGTATAGCCCGGTCCAGCGCGGTCACCTGCATGTCTGGGCTCAGTTTAACGTTCCTGCCTCGGTTGAGCCGGAGCCGCGGCGAACCGTCGACCCACACCAGATAGAGCTCGTCACCGGGATAAATGAGGTGCGGGTTTTCGATCTGGGGATTGGCTTCCCAGAGCTCCGGCCACAACCAGGGCTGACGCAAATACATTGCGGATATATCCCACAGCGTGTCACCCTTTTTTACGGTGTAGGTTTTCGGTACACCGTCGTTGAGTTCCACCGCCGCAGCCAGCCAGCTGCTGAACAACAGCAACGCGACCAACAGGCTGGCGTAAAGTGATCTGGATTTCATGGTACTGCCCCTGCTCGACCTTGTTATTATCTGTCCTGATCGGCAACCACAAACATTGTGAGTCTGGCTGATAGCGCCTGACGACAAGCCTGCCGACCCGCTAGCAGCGAGCCCTCTACCGATTGGTCATGCGACCTTATATACGTCCCGATACAGCACACTGAATCGAGGCCTCACCTGCCAGTCACCGCTGTGCAGCGAAGCACCGCAAGTTGTATAATGTCCCCAGTTTGCTGTGGCCATACGCCACTGGCAAGCCAAAATGTGACTTATTCGAAGATACCGGCGCGCAGCGAACCGACTCGCATAGCATCGACACAACACGAATTTACCGGACCTGCGCGCGGCGCAAGAAAAACTGACTGGGCAATCCAATCCATGGCCTTACTTGAAATACTTGAATTCCCTGATCCACGGCTGCGCACCAAGGCCAAGCCGGTAGCGGCGGTGACAGACGCAACCCGCGAGCTTATCGATGACATGCTAGAGACGATGTACGACGCCCCGGGCATCGGGCTGGCCGCAACCCAGGTTAATGTGCATCAGCGTATTCTGGTCATCGATGTCTCCGACGCGGCCAGCGACCCACAGGTCTTTATCAATCCGGAGGTCACCGTTCTCGACCCGGAACTGGGTGAATATGATGAGGGCTGCCTCTCCGTGCCGGGCTTCTACGAGACGGTAAACCGGCCCCGGCGAGTAGCGGTCAGGGCACTGGATCGCAGTGGCGAGCTCGTCGAACGCGAACTGGACGGCCTGCTGGCCATTTGCCTGCAACACGAGATTGACCACCTGGACGGCAAGCTTTTCGTCGACTATTTATCCCCCCTGAAGCGCACGCGTATTCGCAAAAAACTGGAGAAACTCCAGCGACGCCAGGCCTGAGTGCCGATGAGCCAGGAATCACTGGACGTCGTTTTTGCCGGCACGCCCGACTTTGCTGCAGTCCACCTCGCGGCCCTGCTCAACAGCCCCCATCGAGTAAAGGCTGTGTACACACAGCCGGATCGCCCCGCGGGCCGCGGCAAACGCTTGCAGCCCAGCCCGGTCAAGCAGTTAGCCATGAAGCACGCGCTGGATGTACACCAACCCACCAGCCTCAAGGCTGTGCCAGAGCAGGGGCATCTGGCGGGGCTTAACGCCGACGTCCTGGTCGTGGTCGCTTACGGTCTAATTCTACCTCCTGCGATCCTTGAAACCCCGCGCCTGGGCTGCGTCAACGTGCACGGTTCGTTACTACCGAGGTGGCGTGGTGCCGCACCGATCCAACGCGCGATCGAGGCTGGTGATACACGTTCGGGGGTCACTATTATGCAAATGGACGCTGGCCTTGATACCGGCGCAATGCTGGCCCGGGCGGAATGCTCCGTACATCCAACCACCACCGCTGCTGAACTGCACGATACGCTGGCGTCGCTGGGGGCACCCCTGCTAACCCGGGTATTGTCCTCGCTGCAGGACCACCTGGCAGCCGCTACCCCCCAGCCGGATGCCGGGGCTACTTACGCCGAGAAGATCATCAAGAGCGAAGCCGAAATCGATTGGCGCTGCGATGCAGCCGAGCTGGACAGGCGCATACGCGCCTTCAACCCCTTCCCGGTGTGTTACACCACGGCGCTAGGTGATCGGGTGAAATTGTGGCAATGCACCCCCCTCTCGAACAAGGACTCGGGGTTGGCACCAGGTACCATCATCACCGCCGACGGAGACGGTATCCTGGTCCAATGTGGCAGCGGTCAGCTGCGCATACAAATCCTGCAACTGGCCGGCGGCAAGCCACTGGCTGTTGACCAGGTTCTCAATGCCAGAGCGGAAACCTTCACGCCCGGCAGCCGTCTTGGTCGGGTGCTGGATTCCGCAAATTGAAAGCCATGGATACCCGGGCCGCCGCCGGCCGCGTTATCGGGCAGGTGCTGGCGGGGCAATCCCTGAATAGCGCGCTGCCGACAATGCTGCAGCGCGTCGCGCCGCGCGACCGCGCCCTGCTGCAGCAACTGTGCTATGGCAGCCTGCGCTGCTCCCCGCGGCTGCAGGCCACACTTGAACAACTACTAACCAAACCCTTACGCGAAAAAGATCGCGACTTGCAGGGCCTGCTGCTGGCTGGTCTATACCAGATCAGTGCGACGCGCATCCCGCAACATGCAGCCGTAGCAGCCACTGTGGCTGCCACGCGGGCCCTGAAAAAGGATTGGGCCAAAGGCCTGGTTAATGCCGTTCTGCGGCGCTACCTGCGTGAGGCCGAGGCCCTCTGCGCAAATCTGCCTGAGGCCGCCGCCGTCGCACACCCCGAGTGGTTGCACCGTCAGCTGCATCGCCAATGGCCACAGCAAGCTGCCACGATCATCCAGGCTAACAACGAGCAGCCACCGATGACCCTGCGCACCAATGTGCGGCTCAGCAACCGAGAAGCCGACCTCGAAGCGCTGGCCGCGGCCGGCATCGCAGCGCGTGCCGGTAAGCTCGGAGAACACGGGATCTGTTTGCAGCAAGCTTGTGATGTACAGCAGCTGCCGGGATTCGACCAGGGCCGTCTCAGCGTGCAGGACGAAGCAGCCCAGCTCGCAGCACCCCTGCTGGCCGCGGCGGCGGGGGAGCGCGTTCTTGACGCCTGCGCTGCGCCGGGCGGCAAGAGCTGCCACATCCTGGAACTGCAGCCGGATCTGGCGGAGTTCATCGCAATGGACGTATCCGCTGAGAGACTGGCGCGGGTGGCTGAGAACATGAGCCGTCTGGGCCTGCAAGCGACGTTGCTCGAAGCGGACGCGGCATCACCACCGGCGACGCTCGATGCCGCAAGCTTCGACCGAATTCTTGTGGATGCACCCTGCTCCGCGACCGGCGTCATCCGGCGGCACCCGGACATCAAACTGCTGCGCCGCGAGGAAGACATTGATCAATTCGCCCGACAACAGCTCGATATTCTGAACGGCGTCTGGCCACTACTGCAAATTGGCGGCACACTGCTCTATGTCACCTGCTCGGTTCTTGAACAGGAGAACTCGGCCGTGGTCGCGAAGTTCATCGAGGCAAATCAGGACGCCAGCTGCGAGATGCCGCAAGTGGCCTGGGGCGTGGAAATGCCCTATGGTCGGCAATTGCTCCCGCAACCCGATGGCCCGGACGGGCTGTTTTTCAGCCGGCTGCTAAAAAACCCTCCCCGGGAACTGGGATACACCTCACCATGAAGATAATTATTCTCGGTGCCGGCCAGGTCGGCGGGACCCTCGCAGAACACCTTGCGATAGAGCAAAACGACATCACGGTCGTTGACTCCGACGGCGAGAAACTGCGTGCGCTACAGGACCGACTCGATATCGGAGCGGTCACCGGCGAGGCCTCACACCCCAGTACACTGTTTAAAGCCGGCGCTGACGATGCCGACATGCTGATCGCCGTTACCAACTCCGACGAAATTAATATGATGGCCTGCCAAGTGGCCCATACCCTGTTTAATACACCGACAAAAATCTCCCGAGTTCGCTCCCCCAGCTACCTGGCGTACCAGGAGCAGTTGTTCACAGCCGACCACATCCCGGTGGACGTCATTATTGGCCCTGAGCAATTGGTGACCAAGAATATCCAGCAATTGATCGCCAACCCAGGTGCTCTACAGGTGCTTGATTTTGCCGATGGCAGGCTGCAACTGGTGGCGGTCAGGGCAGTGGCGGGGGGACCGATTGTCGGCCATCAGATTCAGGAAATCCGCGACCATATGCCCAAGGTGGACACCCGGGTTGCAGCCATTTTTCGCCAGAACAGACCGATCATTCCCGAGGGCAGCACAATAGTCGAAGAGGGCGACGAAGTATTTTTTCTCGCCGCCCGAAAACACATTCGGGAAGTCATGTCGGAGCTGCGCAAGATTGACCAGCCCTATAAGCGTGTGATGATCGCAGGTGGCGGCAACATTGGTGCCACCCTGGCCCTGAACATCGAGCGCGACTACCAGGTCAAGGTGATCGAGCGATCCTACGATCGCTGCAAGGTCCTCTCTGAACGCTTGAAAAAAAGCATAGTGCTCAACGGCAGTGCGTCGGAACCACAATTGCTGGCAGCAGAGAACATCGAGTCCACCGATGTTTTCTGTGCGCTGACCAACAATGATGAATCCAATATTATGATGTCCATGCTGGCGAAACGGATGGGTGCCAAAAAAGTCGTGACCCTGATCACCAATGCGGCCTACGCCGACCTGGTGGGGGACGAGATCGATATTGCCATTTCACCGCAACAGATCACTATTGGCAGTCTACTCACGCATGTGCGACGCGGGGATATCAGCAATGTTCACTCACTGCGGCGCGGCGCGGCCGAAGCTATCGAGGTCATCGCGCACGGCGACCCGCGTTCGTCAAAGGTGGTGGGGCGACGCCTGGACGAGATCAAACTGCCCGAGGGCGTTACCATCGGCGCGATTGTGCGCAATGACCAGGTGCTGATAGCTCACAGCCATGTGATAGTAGAGACCGATGATCACGTGATTCTGTTCCTGGTAGATCGCCACCAGATTTCTGCAGTAGAGAAACTGTTTGCCGTCGGCTTCGGTTTTTTCTAGTGCACATCTCGGTCTCATTACGCATCCTCGGCGTCCTGCTGATGGTGTTCAGTTCGGCCATGCTGGTGCCCCTGGGTTTTGCCCTGGTTGCCTGGGACAATACGATCACCGGCTTTGCCAGCGCTCTGGGCATTACTTTCTTCTGCGGCCTGTGTCTATGGCTGCCAGTGCGCCGAGCCAGTCATGACTTGCGAATTCGCGACGGCTTCCTGATAACCTCACTTTTCTGGACCGTACTGGGCCTGTTTGGCGCGCTGCCCTTCGCACTAACTGACACCCTGTCGCTAACACCCACTGAGGCTGTTTTCGAATCCATCTCCGGGCTCACCACTACCGGCGCTACGGTGATTGTGGGGCTTGACGAGCTGCCCCAGTCCCTGCTTTTTTATCGTCAACTGCTTCAGTGGCTGGGGGGGATAGGGATCATTGTGGTCGCCGTTGCGGTCCTGCCCATGCTGGGAATAGGGGGCATGCAGCTGTACAAGGCAGAGACGCCGGGGCCCTCCAAAGACAGCAAACTCACACCGCGTATTACTGAGACAGCCAAAGCGCTGGCCATTGTCTATCTGTCCCTGACCGTCGCCTGCGCGGCTGCCTACTACATGGCCGGCATGTCCGGCTTCGACGCCATCAGCCATTCGCTGTCTACCGTGGCCATTGGTGGCTTCTCCACCCACGACGCCAGCATGGGCTACTTCGAGAACGAAACCCTGCTGCTGATCTGCAGCCTGTTCATGTGTATTTCCGCGATCAACTTTGGCCTGCATTTCATGGCCTGGCGGCGGCGCAGTCCGGTGGTCTACCGGAAAGATTCCGAAACCCGCTTTTTTCTCACGATATTGCTGGTTTGCATTGTCATCACCTGCCTCTACCTGATTGCCACCGATACCCTGGCGCCGGGGCAGAGCCTGATTCACGGCGTCTTTCAGGCCATCTCCATTACCACCACCACCGGGTTCGCAACCCAGGATTTTTCCGTCTGGCCCTCATTCTTGCCCGTCATGCTGCTGTTCTTTTCGTTTATGGGCGGCTGCGTGGGCTCCACCGGTGGAGGCATCAAGGCCATGCGGCTGATGCTGATCTACAAACAGGGTATTCGAGAGCTCAAGCAATTGGTGCACCCACATGCGGTGATCCCGCTCAAGGTCGGCAATCGCCGAGTGGAGGCCTCAGTGGTAAGCGCGGTCTGGAGCTTTTTTGCCGTCTATATGTTCGTGTTTATTCTGATCCTGCTATTGCTTATGGCCACCGGGCTGGATTTCACCACCGCTTTTTCTGCAACCGCCGCCTCGCTGAATAATCTGGGCCCCGGCCTCGGTGACGTGGCAGCCAACTACGGCGGCATCAACGAACTGGCCAAGGGTATCCTGTGTTTCGCCATGCTACTGGGACGTCTGGAAGTTTTCACGCTGCTGGTGCTGTTCACACCTATGTTCTGGCGGCTATAAATTGTCGTAGACCCCGGGGCCCTGACGCGGCCTGACACGAAAGCGCTTGTACTCCCACTGATACTGCTCCGGGCAGATCCGCACACAGGCTTCGACTCCCCGGTTCATCGCCGCCAATGACACCGCCGTGTCATCGTCATAGATTGCCGGCTCAGCAGGCAGAAAATGCAAAATAAAACCACCGGGCACCCGCTGGGCAAAGCCAAACACCGCCAGCGCCCCGGTGCGGCGCAGCATATTGATTGCCAGGGTCGGCGTAAATGCCGGGGTACCCATAAACGGGCTGTTCTCTCCGGAACCGACATCCCCCGGCGCCTGATCGGGCAAGATCCCGGAAATGCCGCCGTCCTTGACGCAGCGCAGCAACTTGGCAAGGCCCCGACTGTCGGTGGGTACCAGCGTTACTCCACTGTGCTGACGACCTTGCTGAATCAACGGATCGAGGGCCTGTATTTTCGGCGGCGCATAAAGGACCACCGCCTGACCCAACGAAGGCAGGTGCAATCCCACCATTTCCCAGTTGCCATGGTGCGGCGCCAGAACAATAACACCGCGCCCGGCAGTCTGCGCCTCGCGTACCAGTTCCTCCCCCCTGATTTCCGTGAACAGACCCTGCACATAGCTCCAGGGTTGCAGCCAGACATGTCCCATCTCGGCCATCAACTCGCCGGTGGAGAGCAAGCTGTTTTTGGCGAGCTGGCGCTGCTCACGGGCCGACAGTTCTGGAAAAGCCAGCTCGATATTACGCTCGGTCACATTGCGGCTACGCCCCCCGAAAGGCCAGTAGACGCGGGCTATCGTTCGCCCCAGGGCCCGCGAGACTGACAGGGGCAAGACCGAACTGATTTTCAGCAGAGCCTTGAACAGGGCCGCTTTCAGGTCATCCATTAACAAGATCCGGAATTGCGAGTAGCGCGTATTATGCCGACTCAAGAGACTGTATAATACCCGGCTTTTTGCACCCTAACAGCAGGTAGACCGGTGACCAATAACAGTAGCGAGGCGCTCACTTTTCAACAACTGATACTGCAGCTCCAGCAATTTTGGGCAGATCGTGGCTGCGTCATCCTGCAGCCACTGGACATGGAGGTCGGTGCGGGCACGTTTCATCCGGCTACCTTCCTGCGTGCGGTGGGCCCCGAAAACTGGAATGCCGCCTATGTGCAACCCAGCCGACGCCCCACCGACGGCCGCTATGGTGAAAACCCCAATCGTCTGCAGCATTACTACCAGTTTCAGGTGGTTATGAAGCCATCGCCCGCTGAGTTTCAACAACTCTACCTGGATTCACTGGCTGCGTTGGGTATCGACTCTGCCGTCCATGATATCCGTTTCGTGGAGGACAACTGGGAGTCCCCTACGCTGGGCGCCTGGGGCCTGGGCTGGGAAGTATGGCTAAACGGCATGGAGGTCACTCAGTTCACCTACTTCCAGCAGGCTGGCGGGCTGGAGTGCTACCCGGTTACCGGCGAAATCACCTATGGTCTGGAGCGCATTGCAATGTACCTGCAGGGCGTGGACAGCCTCTACGACCTCGTCTGGGCTCGCGGGCCCGGCGGCACTGTGACCTACGGAGACGTATTCCACCAAAACGAGGTGGAGATGTCACAGTACAACTTCGAGGAAGCGGATATCCCGTATCTTTTTGCCCAGTTCGACCACTGCGAGAGCGAAGCGCTGCGCCTGGTTGAAAAGCAACTCCCCCTGCCGGCGTACGAGATGGTCATGAAAGCCTCGCATACCTTCAACCTGCTGGACGCCCGACATGCCATTTCGGTCACCGAACGGCAGCGATTCATTCTTCGGGTAAGAAACCTCGCCAGGGGGGTAGCCAGCGCCTACTTTGACGCCAGGGCAGCTTTGGGATTCCCCATGGCCAGTGAGGAAATACGCAAAGAGGTGCTGGACCGGCAGCCTGCCTCGGGGGCTGCAGCATGAGCACGGAAAACCTGCTGCTGGAACTCGGCACGGAAGAACTGCCCCCAAAAGCCCTGCAGGCACTGGGCAAGGGACTCAGAGACGGGCTGGTGACCGAGCTGGAACAGCGTGGCCTGGGTTTTGAAAACGCTGAATGGTTTGCCGCCCCTCGGCGTCTGGCGGTGCTGATTCACGGGCTGCAACTGCGCGCCGCAGATCGGGACGTGGAGCTGCTCGGCCCGCCGGCAGATCGGGCCCGGGATGCCGAGGGCAACTGGACGCCTGCCGCTTTGGGCTTCGCCCGCAAGCAGGGGCTGGAAGCATCAGAACTGCAGGTGCTGGAAACACCCAAAGGTTCTCGGCTCGGGGTGCGCAGAACCGAGCCGGGACTGACAGCCAAGCAGTGCCTGAATGAAGTCATTACAGCTGCCGTCCAGCAGCTCCCCATACCCAAACGGATGCGCTGGGGAACCAGTCGAGTCGAGTTTGTGCGCCCGGTGCATTGGGTCGTCGCAATGCTGGGCTGCGACTGTGCGCACGGCGAGATCCTGGGCCTCACTACGGGTAACACCAGCTATGGCCATCGTTTTCACAGCCCTGGCCCCATCACACTGCAGCGACCTGAGGCCTATGCGGCGGCGCTGGCGGAAGCGAAAGTGGTGGTGGACTTCGCGCAGCGCCGCGCGATGATCCGCGACCAGATCCTTGTAGAGGCCAGCGCTTTGCGCGCCGAGGCTGTTATCGACGAAGAACTGCTGGATGAGGTGACCGGGCTGGTCGAGTGGCCGGTGGCACTTACGGGCGCTTTCGACAAGCGCTTTCTGGAAGTACCCGCTGAGGCCCTGGTGCTGTCGATGAAGGAACATCAGAAGTACTTCCATCTGGTCGATGAAAAAGGGCAACTACTGCCCAATTTCATCACCATCAGCAACATCGAAAGCACCGACCCCATCGAAGTGATTCGCGGCAATGAGCGGGTCATTCGACCCCGGCTGGCGGACGCGGCGTTTTTCTATCGCTCGGACCAGAAAACGTCCCTGGCCGACCGGGTGCCGCAGCTGGACAGCATTGTCTTCCAGCAGCAGCTTGGCAGTCTGGGCGATAAAACCCGGCGACTGGTCGGGTTGTCTGGTGAGCTGGCCCGCTTGATCGGTGCATCCGTGCCGCTGGCCGAGCGCGCTGCGCTGCTCAGCAAAACGGACCTTGTCACCGACATGGTGCAGGAGTTCGCCGATATGCAGGGCGTTGCCGGGTACTACTATGCACTCAACGATGGCGAGGAGAAAGCGGTTGCCGCTGCCCTGGCTCAACAGTACTGGCCTAAATTTTCCGGTGACAAACTGCCCGAAACCGACACGGCCTGCACACTGGCACTGGCCGACCGACTCGACACGCTGGTGGGTATTTTCGGTATCGGACAGACGCCTACCGGATCGAAGGACCCTTTCGCCCTGCGACGCACCTCACTGGGCGTGCTGCGTATCCTGGTGGGCAAAAAACTGGACCTTGACCTCCGTGATTGCCTGGGCCTCGCCATCGCCCAGTATCCGGATGGGGCCCTGGCTGTTGATACGGCAGAACAGGTGCTGGCGTACATGCTGGAACGGTTTCGCGCCTGGTACGAGGAGGAGCAGATTCCGGTAGAGGTGTTTAAGTCTGTAAGTGCCAACAAACCCAGCAGGCCACTGGATATAGATAGGCGCGTTCATGCGGTGCACGCTTTTTCACAATTAACAGAGGCCTCGGCCCTGGCGGCGGCAAACAAACGTGTCGCCAATATACTGGCCAAGCTGGAAGCCAGTCATCACTTTGCCGAAGTGAACACTGACTTACTCGCAGAGCCAGCGGAGCGCGACTTGGCAGACAAATTGTCGGCGCTATCGTTGAGCTGTGAGCAGCTGCTTGCAAAAGAGGCGTATACCGAGGCCCTCACCAGTCTGGCGGATTTGCGGGCACCGGTGGATGCGTTTTTTGACGCTGTTATGGTCAACGCTGAAGACCCGGCACTGCGGGCCAACCGTCTCAATCTGCTCAAGGCCATGCGAGAGCTGTTTCTGCAGGTCGCCGATATTTCCCAGCTGGCCCTCGGCCGTTAGGGCCATGGGGCTGCTGATTCTGGATCGCGATGGTGTCATTAATGAAGATTCTGACGACTACATTCGCAGCCTGGAGCAGTGGCAGCCGATACCCGGCAGTATAGCGGCCATTGCCAGGCTGTCCCTTGCCGGCTATAAGATCGCAGTGGCCACCAATCAGTCCGGACTGGCCCGCGGTTTGTTTGACCTGGATACACTGCAATCCATCCATGGGCGGCTCTGCCAGCTGGTAGAAGAGCAGGGCGGTGCAATTGCCGGTATTTTTTATTGCCCTCATCACCCCCGGGACGGCTGCGGCTGTCGCAAGCCGGGCACGGGGTTGCTGCAGGCTATAGAACGGGAGCTGGGAGAGACCGCACAGGGCGCCTGGTTTATCGGCGACAGCCTGAAGGACCTGCAGGCGGCACGATCACACGGCTGTCGGCCGCTGCTGGTCAGCACCGGCAAAGGCGCGGCCACTGCCGCCGAGCTGCGATCCGGGACGGCCGATATCAGTGCACCGGAGTCCATCAATGTGTTCCCGGACCTCGCCACGGCCGCGGCAGCCATCCTCGCAGCAGACGCTGCGGCGCATTAGACCAGTCACTGCGCGCACGCCTGCCCCCTCGCGGTACTGTATGAAAAAGCGACAGGTCAGGCTCACCTGACATCGCTCGCCTGTCGTATTGCTATAGACTTCCGACATGACAAGCAACAGCATTGTATGGCTGACACTGGCCACGGGGGCAGGGCTTTTGCTGGGCCTGCTAATCGGCCTGGCCGCCAGCTACCAACGTCTTCGCCCCCTGCAAAGTACCGTGACGCGTTATCGCAGCCAACTACAACTACTGCAACACCGGTATAGACGGATGCGTGACCGCGGCCAGGCGAGCCATCTTCAGGTCGAAGCGCTGCACGACCGGCTCGACAATCTGGAGCGGCAACTGACCGAGCGGGAACGCCGCATAATTACCTTGCGGGACGAAGTCGGCAGAGCCCAGCGGGAACTCGTTGCGGCCCAAACCACCGTCCGCGAGCGAGAAGAGCAGCACAATCGCCAGCTCGCTCTGCTGCAAGACGGCCGCGATGCCCTGAAGCGCGAATTCGAAAACCTGGCAAACCGAATTTTCGAGGAAAGGGGGCGGCAGCTCACTGCCTCCAGTAACCAGTCACTGGAGGCGCTGCTCAAACCCTTCAGGGAGCAGATTAGCGGATTCCGTTCACGGGTAGATCAATTACACTCGGAATCCCTCCGGGGGCAGGGCTTACTGGAAGGGGAAATTCGCAAGGTATTGGATATCGGTCTGCAGATGAGCAGCGAGGCCACCAACCTTAGCCAGGCCCTGCGAGGCGACAAAAAAACCACCGGCAACTGGGGCGAGGCGCAGCTCGAACGCAGCCTTCAGCTGGCGGGTCTCGAGCCCGGCGAGCACTACCAGGCACAAGCCGCCTTTCGCGACTCCCGGGGCAGACAGCGCTACCCGGACTTCGTGGTCAAGCTCCCCAACAGCAAGCACCTGGTAATCGACAGTAAGGTCTCACTCATTGATTACGACAAGGCTGTCAGCGCAGACTCGGAACAGCAACGGAGCCAGGCGCTCGATGCTCACGCCACTGCCGTACAGAATCATGTCAATGACCTCGCGGCAAAAGACTATGCCAACCTGCCCGGCATGGAGAGCCCCGACTTTGTACTCATGTTCATGCCGGTAGAGCCCGCGTACATTGAAGCGCTGAGACATGACCGCGAACTGTTTAACTACGGCTACGAGAAAGGGGTAATACTGGTGTCGCACACCACCATGATGCCTATTCTGCGCACGGTCTCCAACTTGTGGATGATCGAAAAGAGCAATGCCGAGGCCCGTGAAATAAGCCATCGCGCCGGGGATCTTTACAACCAGGTTTGCCGTGTGGCGGAGCGGCTACAGCGCCTCGGCCAGAGTCTCAATGCCGCCAGTACACACTACAACGCGACGGTGCGTTCCCTGGTGGGAAAACAGGGGCTGCATGGAAAGATCGAGCGCTTCCGGCAGATTTCTCCCGCCGCCAACCGCTCCATGCCTCACCCGGAGGCGGTGGAAACCGATGCCGACCATCTGCCACTGAGCTCGCTACTGGACTCTCCGGCCCTCGGCGACGCACTGGTTGATGCTGACAGCAAAGACCCGCCATCTGCTTCGTGATCAAGGTCACAATTCGATTCACATCCTGCACCATTGGTCCACCCAAGAGTGCAGCTTTTCACCTTTTCTCAGTTTTTTGGTTGCCCCGCCAGGGTGCATTTTGCAAAGCTGGTGCTCCTACATAGCTGGCTGTGCAAACACCGAAATGAAACGACAATTCCTGGCACTTTTCCTTAGCTTCGGACTGGGGCTTCCCGCCACCGGATCCGCAGCCGTTGATGAAAACCTGCAGATGGTCGGTCTGGCCATGCACCAGGAGACGGGGCGCAACATATTTCTGGGGGCCCTGTATTCTGATGACCCGGCAGCGCGGATTACCGCGCTCCAAAAGGGCGATGGCACCGGCGTTCTGGAACACCGGGTGGTCGCGCGCAGGACCAGCATCAGAAGCCTGCTGGGAAAACTCCTGCTGCAAGGCGAGGTCGCAACCGGAAAAACCCCAACACAGTCAACCATTCAGTTTGCTGACGATATCATGTCGCTGGTTCGCGGTAGTCTCTATGCAGGAGATTCATTGACCATCGAGCTGACCGCCCAGGGAACGACCAAGGCAGCGCTCAACGGGCACGCACTGGCGGTGTCTGGCAACCAGGGGGTGTTCTATTACTTCCTAAGTGCCTGGGTGGGCGAAAAAGGTCCATCAACAGCGTTTCGCAGTGCGATTCTCAGCCCTCGTATAGATTCGGGTCTACTGACTGTTTACACTGCCAATGACACCTCTGCTGATCGTGAGGCAGAAGTGGCCCTTTGGCTGGAGCAAATCGCTGAACCGGAATCGACAGCGGCAAGCAACGCCGTGGCAGTTGCCAAAGCCCCCGGCCCGGTGAATTCGCCGGCCAAATCAGCAGCGAAACCGGCACCCGAGGTAAAGCCAGATACGGCGGTTGCGGTTGCAGTTGCGACAGTGGCTGCCACTAAAGCCTCGTTACCACTTACCCCCGCGGACACCATCGGCGCCTCGTCACCAGCGGAAGAACCGGTCCATCCTGAAACAGCGGCCGCAGAGCCGGAGCAATCCCGCCCGAAGGCCGCTGTGACACCAGACTCCGGTGACAAGGATGCCGAGGCGCTGCAGCTGGCAATGGCAACACCGCCGGAAAACGTTATCGGGGCGCTGGCCGCCGTTGATGCAATGGCATACGCGCAGCAACTGGGTATCTTCAACAATGACATTATCAGGCGCGTTTATGCCGAAATCCGCTACCCTCGTTCAGCGATCAGACGCAGTCTCCAGGGCAACCTCGAACTGGATGTGACCCTGGACCGGTCCGGCAGCCTTATCAAAGTCGAAGTTGCTCAATCGTCCGGCTATGCCATGCTGGATAAATCGGCCCTTAGTGCCGCCGAAAAAGCCTTTAAGCGGTACCGGGCGGATAACATCGACGCGGTCGCAGTTGCGGAGTACGGCGATAAAGGGGGCGATCTGCTGGTCGTACCAGTGCCGGTCTCGTTCATTCTCACCGACTAGCGCTTCCGCCACCGGGCACTGCTCCCGGTCGGATAACAGCCGGCACCGGGAGACAGGCCCACAGGTCAACTCGAGGCCCGGTCAGCACCCGTTAACCTCGCTTTCTTGCCGCTAATTGTGGCGTTTATCGCGCTGAATATGATTGAATGCGTGACCTAACACCCCTGCTGGAGCGGGATAATGTCAGACTTCCAACTTAGCCAGATTGCCTTGATAGCAGCGCGCATGTCGGCGTTCAAGCCGATGGGCGTCACCTCCAGGGGCGACCTCACGATGCGGCGCGTGGCGCCTCTTAGCGACGAGGTCAAGCTGCAGTCCCTGGATGACTCGACACGCAAGAGCACCATCAGAGAGCAATTACCGATATGGGTACATAACCTGCTGGTCGATCCAGGGTTTCCCTATCGTGAAAAGCTGCTGCCTTCGCTGCGTCGATTCGAGGGTGAACTGCGAGACAACAAAAATGATGAAGTCGTGTCCGCCGTTCTGAGTCACGGTTTCCGCAATCAGGATTTCAACCCGCTAGACCTGCCAAAAGACATGAGCATGCGCGATCGCTGCGCCATACTTGCGCACATAAAGGTATGGGAAGAGGCTTTCCTGCCCCTGGAAGAGTCACTGGTGAAGCTGCTGAGTGACCAGGCAGAATCGCTGGACCGCTGGTGTGACTATGCACGCCACCCGGATCATCAGGAAGTGGAATAAAGCAAAAACCGGATGGAAAAAAGGCCCGAGGATAAGGTTTGCACTCCCGTCACGACACAAGCGGGCAAACTCTAACGATGTCTTATCCCGGGCCTGGAACTAAATTTTGTATTCTTATTGTATAGCCTGCCAAATTTTAGCAATGCTCTGCGGGACGCCGGCTACCCTCAGTGGCCACGATACGCACCGTACGCTGGCAGGTGTCTAGCCAGGGCACAGCCGAGTCAGTTTTGAGTGCCCGCACGTAGCCACGATCTGTCTTACAGGAAATGCTGGTTTTGTTCGGTGTCCAGTCGCCTTCCTTCAGGCGGGGCTTGCGCTTGCTAAAGAACCAGAGACCACGACGGTCCTGCATTACGTATGTAGCTTCTGGCGGCAAGAAAACTTTTTTCCCGTCGATAACCGCATAAACTTCCAGTTCGTCGGTTTGGTTTCTTTCCAGCATGGCGGTTGGTGTAATGGTCAACATTGAATGTCCCCTTGCCTATCATTGTTGTTTTATCTTCACCACCGGGTCTGTCTTCTGGTGGTGTCTCACCGGTGTTTCCCGGCGATGCAGAGTATTTATAAGCCCAGGAGAATCGGTTGACAATGGGTGTTAAGCCAATTTTTTGCTTGATTTCAATATTGGCTATTTTTCTGCCATTTTTTGTTTCAAGGGCCGATTTCCGCTCCATCGAACCCCTATTGATGTGCCAATTTTTTGCGCCGTACCTTAAACGGCTTGCGCCAAAGAGGCCTCCCGGAGAATCAACAGGGAGGCGGGAGGCACCACATTGCAGGCCGCATGCCTGAGGCAGCCTGCGCAGCCGGGCTCCTGCAGAAGCGCCGCAGCAAGCAACGGCCAGACCTATCCAGGGCCAGCTGACAAGGCTTAGGGGATTGAGGCACGGTACAGGGCCCTGCAGAGACTTGCAGCAGGACAGTCGGGTCGCGGCTTTCGTGCCAGGGGATTGCGTTAAAACGAGAAACGCGGAGGCTAATGCTGCAACCAAGGCTGCTGCCGCGAGAGCTAATCGCAGCAGCTGGTCAGAGAACGGGGACTCGGCCCAATACGTTTAGCTGCGGACCAGTTCCATGTGAGGGGGCGAGTCTGAGGCGGGCTGCAATGTCTGCAGGCGGCTGGAGGAGACCTCCAGCGGGATGTCTTCAGCCTGCTCGACCGAATTCATCAGCATGTGCAGTGACAAGAGAGCCCGACCCGCTACCGTAGCCGATTGCAGATTGTAGTCAGCCAAACGCTGTTCAGAAACGAAACCCAATAAAACCGCGTTGGTGAGGTAGTCCCGGATAATCTGCCGATTCACCTGGTCCTGCATATAAGCCTGAAACCCGCGGTCGCCAAAAACGCGACTCAAGGCAGCGGTTTCAGTGTCGCTGGGCTGGGCTTGGCAAAACGGCAACTCGGGACCGAAGGCGAGATCGATATCATCTACGAGTTTATCTAAACGCAATTGGTCCACTATAACTCCACAGCGGTTGAAGGGTACAGACACCCCTGGAGACAACTGGGGCTCAGGCCGTCAGTCTGCCGGCGGTGATCTCTCGCTGCAAGGCGAGCAAATCCGGAATCTGATAGACAGTACCCGAGAGCCGGAAGGCACCCACTGAGCGCTGCTGCGCCAGCTGCGGAGAGTCTTCCACTTCCTCTGTTGCAATGTCCATCATACCCAGACCATCGCCACGCAAGGCGACGCCCCAGTAATCACAGCCCTCGCCCTGGAGTCCCAGGACAACAGCAATCAGCCCGTCACCATCAGACCAGGGCCGCTCAGGGTCCGCTTCAAGATCCAGCACGGGGACCACGCGGCCCCGCCAGTTGATCTCCTGCGGGGGTCGAAACCCGGTCGCCGGCACGGTCACAATCTCCGCCACACAATTTTGAGGCAACGCCCACAGCTCCTCTGCGGAACAGGGCAGAAAAACACACCACTGAGTTGTTGAGTCAGCCATCATACCTCCTTACGCTGTCTGTAGCTCGCGATTTGTCAGTTCCGCGATCATTTCTACCAGCACCGGGAAGTTAAAGGGTTTGCCCATATAGCCATTACAACCCGCCTCTTCAGCGAGTTTACGGTGCTTGACCCCGGTCCTTGAGGTCACCATTATTACTGGCAGTTCCCGCAACCTGGTTGAAGCCCTGATATCTCGCAAGGTCTGAATACCATCTTTCACCGGCATCTCAACATCCAGCAAAATGACATCCGGCAGGCGATGGGTGGAGTTGAGGAATTCCATGGCGACCATGCCATTCTCGGCGGTCACCGTCTCCACCCCAAGGGTATCGAACCTGCTGGTCGCAACCAGCCGTTGCGTCCGGGAATCATCGACCACCAGCACCAGAAGGTTTTCATCCGAGCGGTGTTCGACAGAAATCGTGGAGCACTCCTCAGGCGCGAGACTCGCCACCAGAGCATTCAGGTCCAGTGCGACAATGGCCTGTCCATCGGCGGTCGTTGCGGCACCGGTTACCCCGGGTACCATGGAGAACTGGACCCCGAGTGAACGTATGACCAGCTCCAGTGCCTCTTTAACGTCGTCGATGGCTACCGCCATGTGGCGCTCTTCGGATCCCGCGACAATCACTGGTACGGTGGCACCCCAGCTGCCTCTCTCTGGCAAACCTTCACCATGACACAAAGTTGCCAGGTAAGACGGTTCACAGTCCATGCCAAAAATGGAGATGGACCGATTATTCTCAACCGCGTCGTAGAAAACCTCTGAAGATACATGCTCTACCGCGATCAAACCGTCCAGTGGCACCGCGTAGGATGCCCGACCGGCACTGACCAGCAAAGCGCCGTTGAGTATCAGGTTTGACGGGATCCTGACGCGGAAAGTCGTGCCCTCGCCGACGACCGACACGATGTCGATATCGCCACCTATCTGCTGCAGTTCGCTGATTACGATGTCCATCCCGACGCCGCGACCCGATATTTCGCTGAGCGCGGCCGCGGTTGAGAAGCCCTTGTGGAAGATGAGTTGCTGCGCCTCTTCGTCGCTGAGCGCGTCAACGTCGATATCAAGACCCTTGTCGAAGGCCGTTTCTCGCATCACATCGGGATCGATACCGCGACCATCATCTGCCAGCTCTACAAGGTAATCGCCGCCCTGTTTATTCACGTCAATCGTGATCCGCCCCGCAGCCGGCTTGCCCGCGGCAATCCGCTCGGCGGGACTTTCAATGCCGTGATCCAGTGCGTTACGTACC
Source organism: uncultured Gammaproteobacteria bacterium (assembly GCA_963840725.1). Lineage (GTDB taxonomy): Bacteria > Pseudomonadota > Gammaproteobacteria > Pseudomonadales > Halieaceae > CAVWDU01. Next base: position 1,088,650 of record CAWIZY010000016.1, read on the forward strand.
ATGTGCTCCAGAATAACCTGGCAACGCGCATGGTTGTCGCGGTCCAGACTGCCCACCTCGTTCAACACTCGGAACTGTACTGCTTTGCCAAGGTCCGAGCTCACCGTTCGCACGATTCTGCGCAGACCCGGCATCAACCGCGATACGGGTACTACCCTGGCGGCCTGGATCGAAGAGCCGAGGAATGAAATGACCGAAGCCTGCTGTTTCAGCAGAGCCTCTACCTGTGCGTTCTGGCGGATCGAATGGTTGATCAGATCATCCAGGTCTTCAACGCCCTCCCGGAGAATACTGGCCGCTTCCTGCAGTTCGGAGTACTGGTCCATCTCCAGCGCATCCATGTCATTGCTCTGATTTCCCTTGGCCGTTACGTTGCGCAGAGCGCGATCGGCAATCTTGGCAATATGTGCTCTCACTGAAGACAGGCGCCCCTGCAATTCTGCCGCAGCCCCCTTGTTACGCAAGGTCGACTGGGAAGAACGAACACCCAGTTGCTGAGCCTGACTGGTCAGGTTCAGCAGATGATCCAGGGTTTCCGGCGTCATACGGATGCTTTGCTTGGCGGCGAGCACTTTCGCTCCCTCGTCTGCAAGCTGCATGTCTTTCTGTCGGGAGCTGGCGCTGCGCTCCGCGCCCTCGTGAATCGGTATCACGTTGGAGGCTGTGCTGGCGTCCTCCGACGGCTCCTCTGACTGATCTTGCTCGCCCGCAGCTATTGCGTCGGCCGGGGTCTCGGCTGCATTCTCATGCTCGGCGCCGGAAAGCTCCGTCATTGCGGCGTCCGCTATGGGCAGCCCGGCACCCCGGGTCGGGAACTCGCTGGCGACATCGCTGCGCGTTTCCTGAATGTGCTCGAAGCCGCTGACTGCGGTATCCAGCCATACATTGACGATGCGGAAATAGCGCAACTCCGCACCGGGTTCTGGACGGGCCAGCCGCTCCAACAGGGTCTCATAATTGTGGATGAGCGTTCCGTAGCGCTGCAAGCCTACACCCTTGGCAATACCCTTCAGCGTATGCAGGATTCGGGGTATCGGCGCAAAAGCTGCGTCACTCGTAACATCGGCTTCCCAGGCTGCCATTGCATCTTCAAGCTGCTCCAGGCCCGATGCCGCCTCCTCGATAAAGGCATCCAGGAAGTCGACAAATATTTCGCTCTGACTCTGACTGGTGAAATCGAACTTGATGTCAGCCGGGATACACCAGGACAGATCATCACTTGAATCCAGGGCCGCTTCTCCCTCGGCCTGAACTTCTGCCTCAGGCGTTTCCTGCGTATCGAGGGTTTTTCGGGCAGCAAGTGTCTCCCGGGTAGAGAACTCATCGACAGCAATTCCGCAAATGTCATCGCCCTCGGTTTCATTTTCAGTAAGGCTGTCAAGCAGGGCGTCCAGATCGGTAGAAGCCGACCCCAGCTGCGGGTCAAAATCGTCCGCAAAATCTGGCCCAAATATATCCTCTTCAAAATCGCCCACAGTTTGGGCCAGAGGCTCGATCGATTCCGACTCCGACGATGCTGCCTCTTCCTGCGAAGCCCGGGTGGCGTTTTCGACTGAATCAGCCTCGTCACCATCCTCGTCGGCCTGGGTTGAGGTTGAGGTTGAGGTTGAGGTTGCGGTCGCACCCGTTTCCAGCATCGGTTGATCCGCGCTGTCCGCAACCACAGCCGGCTGTTGCAACTCGTCATCACTCTCTGACAATACTGTCTCTTGGGAGGGGTTCGTGAGCGCGTCATCCAGCTCGCTCTCATCACTGGCCTCCAGTTGCTCGCCAGACACCGGCTCGAAGGTGGATTCGAACCCGTCGCTGCTGACTTCGCTGAGCGCCTCGTCCAGGGGGTCGCTGTCCTGCTCGTTAGCCACAGGGTCGATAGCGAAACCTTCAATCGCCAGGTCGTCAAGACCCTCGGCAAAACCAAAATCGTCTTCCAGATCATCCAACCTGGCGTCATCGTCCAGGAACGGTAGTGACCAGGGTTGCGCGGCTTCAGCCTCGCCCTGGCTCTGAGACCCGCTACTCTGGTGACGGCAGAAGTTCTCTTCGAGCAAATCGTTCCAGTGCTCGCCCGAGTCCTCGTGCAGCAGACGTACGTAGACGGCATCGATTTCCGTTTGACCCAGTTCAGCCAGAGCAGTGGGCAGTTCACTGCAAATAGTGGCAACCTGGACGTAGCCCTGGGCCAGACAGCAGGCCACTGCATCGGCATCAGCGCCCAGCATAAGCTCTACCTTGACCGCATCAGCTTGCAGCTTGAGTTGCTCCAGGCGCTCTGACACGCACAGAGATAGCTCTTCCATGGCAGACGATATAACCAGGCTGATCGCAGCAACGGAATCGCTGTCGAGGCCGTTTTCAACGGCAAAGTCCGCGTGATAATCGATAGATTCGGTCGGTGTCGGGTCTACGGATGGAATACCGTCCGTGGACTCGACCATTAGCTCATCAATACAATCATCGGCCTGTGCAAGATGCTCTCCATCGAGCAAGTATTGATCGAACCCAGCGTCATCAAGAGGCGGTTGAGTGGAGCTCACGTACTCGATTACATCACCAGCGGTCTGCATTGCAACCGGTTCAAGCGCCAACTCCACCTCTGTTGGCTGCTCAGCGGCCGTCTCCACCGCTTCTTCATGATCAACAGCGTCAATGAGTGTCGCTATTTGCTCGGACGACGGATCGACCTGCTCGGGTTCATCCAGCGCTGTCGCCTCTGTGACCTGTTCTGGTTCCTGCGCCCCCAACTGAGCCGCCTGGCTGGCGCCTTGGGCGGAACTGATGGCCTCGACCTCAGCTGCGGTCCGCTTCTTGATAACCAGAAACTGTTCGCCGATATCGTCTTCTTCCGACAGACCAAGGATATCCAGCCCCTCATCAACTGGCGCGCTGCTGGCCTGGTTCCGGCTGGCACTGAAGTGCTTGTGGTCAATGGCCATAGGTACATCGGCTGTTGCCACCGGTTGCACAGCTCCTGAGTCAGAGCGGTCATAGATATCACTGCTGGAATCCGCACTGCCCAGCACTATTTCCTCGCCCACGTAGGTCGAGAGATCGTCAAGGCCGCGGTTTCCCCGAGTCATCGGACGCGCGGCCATCTCGGTTTCCAGCGGCGACAGGGAACAATCCAGCGCCTCCTCCTCAAGAATGGTAAAAAGCTTCTCGGGCTCTTCGGAATACTCCTGATCTATCAGCCACTTCAGGTCCGCGCCCTCGGAGGACTCCACCTCGGCACTGCCCGCCGCTGGCTTATTGGTGCTGTCTTCGTTTTCATGCTGCACGGGATTCTCCTCGCTTCAGGTTGACGTAACGGCTCAGCCGCTAACGGCGGGGGAGGCGGTAGTCATCTTCGCCACCTCGGCGGTCTTGGCTGAACTGCTCTCTACCTGGGACAGGTCAAGAGCGAGATCGTCTTCGCTCATCTTGGCCAGTTCGAAGCACCGATTGGTGAGATTGCGCACTCTATCGATATCCAGACCATTGGCCTGCTTGTACGACATCACCAAGTCAGGCAACGCATCAACCACCTCGCCCAACAAACCCTGCAAGCGTTCGTCAGATGGGTTCTCAGCCTCCAGAACGCGATCCAGCATATCCTGCGCTGCCCACCCGAGCTCGCCGAGGACGTTTGCTCCGACCGCTCGGCCGTTGCCTTTAAAGGTGTGGAAGTGCCGGCGTATATCGCGCAGCTCCTGAGAGACCACGGGGTTCTTCATCCAGACATCAGCCAGGCGCTTCAACTCGCTGACAATCTCCTCTGACTCTTCGATAAATACCTCGCGAAACTCAATAGGGATTTCGCCGTCCTGCACATAATTGTGAATTGCCGGTACGGCTGCGTTCAGCGAGTCAGTGACGTCAGAGCCAATGGATAGCTCTCCGATATGGCCTATGAGTTCCTCTGCTCTTTGCTCGGCGAAGGCCAGCATGTGAGAAGTATCGTCAAGCGGGTCCAACACCGACCGTTGCAGATGCAGCTCTATCTGGGCAAATACGTCCGCAAAACAACGGAACGCATCGTCTTCTCGCACGCACCCGGCCTCACTGGCGGCTTCCAGCCACTGTCGGCAGCGGTCTATGATGCCGCCTTCCTGTTCCATCGAGGCAAAGCTCAGCGCTCCAGAAATCTCAGTCATCAGCTGTAGCGACAAACGTATAGCCTGCCGATCGGGCATGTCATCCAGGCCGTTATAGAAATCTGTCGCGAGTTCGAACAAGAGATCGATATCCGGCTCGCCGTTGTCGGCATCTTGCACCGCCTGCCGCAGTTCCGCATGGCCGCCCTCAGACTTATTGAGGTAGCGATGCAGCGCAAATGTCAGCCGCATGACACTCTCGGGACACAACGGCTTCTTCGCCAGGCTGGCGGCCAATGCCTTGCGGCGAAGTATGGTGTGGAGGTGGTTCTCAACCAGACCCATCTGGCTAAACGTCGCGCTGATCACGCTCTCCCGGAGCTCGAAATCACGGCTTGAAAACGAACTGCAAACACCATGTTCCAGCTTGTGCTCGAGGTCAAGTTTAACGTCGACAATGCCTCGAACGATGTCGGATATGACCCGCTCTGATTTGTCCTGGTTACCGCTGAACTTACCTGAAAACAGCTCTTCCAGGTTGTCGTAGACCTGCTGCAGGGAATCTGCATGGGCCATTTGCCCCGCAGCTAATAGCCGCTGTTGGGCGGCCTCAATACCTTCCAGTGCCACAGTGGCATCCAGCTCCCCGTTAGTTGCCGCAACGGCTTTCAAGTCGTGAGCGGTAATGTGTTCTACCGCGCCATCCAGTTTCTCCAGGGCCCCACTCAGTGCAGTCACCAGGGCATCGAGATGGATAAGTCCGCTGCGCGACATCTCCAGCGTTTCTTCGTTTATCCCAAAGGTATCGCGGATGCCGCCAATGTGAACCGGGCGAGACTTACAGGATGCTATGTAAAACAACATCTGCTGCAGGTACTCGTCGTAATCCGTGTTGGGGTCGACCTCCGAACCCTTCTCTCTGGCATGCTTGATCATAAAGGCGCCGCCTTTGAAGATCTGGGCAATACACTCGTCGGGTACTATCAGGCCACCGGCTATGCCTTCACAGATACCGATAAGCGTAAACCAGAAACGTTCCGGCTCTGTACCGGCAAACAGTAGCTGCATCTTGCGAGAAATTCTGGCGACTGTCTTCATGCTTTCGCGGGTATTGCGCTTACGCAGAGCAGACTTGGCCATCTCCAGGTAAAGCGCCAGCATCACATTGGCCCGACTACGTATCTCGTCGTTAGAAGCCGGCTCGGCATCTGGCGTAATGCCCGCATCAGGTGCAATGTCCATATGAAAGAAAAAAGCCTGGGGGCGAGGCCTCTCGCCCACCCAGCGCCGCAGGTCATTGACATACTGCTCCAGGCCGCGGCCGGTGTCTTCGCGCACGCTCTGCACATGGGCCAGGTAGGCAGGCAGCACTTTCAAGGCCTGCATCAAACCACCCATGGTGAGCTTGCGACGCTCACCCACCACTCGGTCCTTGTACAGGAAGTTGAGACCCCGCTCCATTTCTATAGAGAGCATCTCGGCCTTCTTGATGCCCAGGGCTCTCAGGGTGGAGGTAATCTGATGAACCGCCCACATGCACTGCAGCAAGGGTTTCTTCTGGGCGGTATCCTGGCTGTACTCAACCAGCGCCATCTCGGCATTCTCGGCCTGCTTGTTCATCAGCCCGATTACCCACTTAAGGGATACGATATCCGTCTTACTAGCCACTGATTAAACCTCCAACTTTCTATAAGCACAGACGCCCGGCCAGGATTGCCGATGCATCAAAGGGTTTGTCCACCAGGCGTCTTCTCCAGCGCCAAGCACCAACAGACCGCCCCGAGTAAGCCGCTCCGCCAGTTGATTTATGATCCAGAGCTGTGTGTCATGCTCAAAATAGATCAGGACGTTCTGACAAAATATGATGTCGAAATCGGCAAACGGCGCACTATCAACATGCAGCAGATTGCCTTGGAAAAAATGGGCGCGAGAGCGGATACTTTCGCATAGCTCCCACGTCCCTGGTTCACACTCGTTAATAAGTGCCCCGCGATATTCAGTGGGGACAGAATCCACAGCTGATGTCGGGTAGCGTCCACGCTGAGACTGGTTCACCGCACGAAAGCTTATGTCCGTTCCAACGCCATGCCAGTCCAGCCTGGTCGGTAACTTGCGCCGCACGGATTCCATCACCATGGCCATGGAGTACAACTCCTGCCCCGTGGAGCAACCAGCGCTCCAGACGGACAGCGTTTTCTGTCCGGGCTCAGCCATGCGCTTTTGCACCTCGCTGGCGACCGCATCCAATGCGGCAGGTTGACGAAAGAAACGCGTTTCCTTTACCGACAACAAATCAATCAGTGCCAGCCATTCAGCCCTTGCGTCAAGACTGTCCTCCAGAAGTGAAAAATACTCTCCGGAATTCCCCAGTCCCAGTGCTTCTACCCGATCCTGTATGTTGCGCTCGATGATGCTCTGAGGCGTCTCGATCTTGATGCCCGCCTTGGAACGCAGCTGACGCATAAGCGTCAGCATCTGGGTACCGGTAATCGCTGGTTGTTGCCGGGCCGGTGCGATTGTCATACCGATGCGTTAGTCTTCGCTACCTGGTCTTCCATAGAGCTCATCTCTTCCTCGGCATACACTTGCGATGCCACAGGCAAGGGAGCCAGCTCTTCCGGTTCGACCACGTTATGTGGCTCGCTGGTATTGATATCACCAATCTTGAACTGGCTGAGGTTCTCTGCCACTTCACGCATCGACTTCTGCAATCCACTCACACCTATCTGGGTGAATTCACTGAACTCACTGATCTCCAGGTTTCGGTCACGGATTCTCGCCATTGTGCTGTTCATATGCAGGGCGCTGTCAGCCGATTGACCTGCGGCATCATCCACTGAGGTAATGATCGATGTGATCGCGTCGGAGCCTGCATTGATATCCTCTAACGAGCTATCCAGGCGGTCGATGTATTCGAGAATCGTCACAACCGTGCCAACGGTATTCTCCATACTGCTCAAGTTCTCTGCAGACATATCCTGCAGCATCCTGACCTCGGAAATAATCTTGCGGCCTTCTTCCTCGGCTTCTCGCAGCAGATCGCCAATGGCCTCGGCAATACCGAGGAACGGCCTGCCGTATTCACCGGCTTTTTCTGCCTCAATCCGGGTATTGATCGCAACAACCGATATCTTGGTGTTCAAGGCCTGGATATATTCCGCCGCTGTGGTTACCGACTGAATAAGCTCACCCTGACGCTTGGCGGATTTGGAGGTCTTCTGCACGGATTCCCGAACGTCCGCCGAGGCCTTGGACATGTCCTTGGTCAGCTCGTAGCCGCTGGCGACCTTCTCCCGGTTTTGCTCTGAAGTGCGTGCCGCTTTGACGGTTGAACTCTTGATCTCTTCACTGGTTCTTACCATCTCAGTGGCGGCCGTGGTCGACTCAACTACCGACCGGGTCAACTCTTTACCCTTGGTAACCTGACCACGCGCCGACTTGCCGATCTTGTTGATTTCCTCAACCGATACGACAAACGGGTTGCGGATGTTACGAATCAGTTCCCGCTGGCGCTGGGTAGACGCGTTGATCTCCCTGGCGATATCCCGGGTAACACTGTTGTCTTCCGGAACCTGTACCGTCAGATCACCCTCGGCGATCTTCACCAAAGCGCCGTTAATTTCCGATACGCCCTGCTCTGTGTAGAGAACGCGTCTGCGCTGGCTGCGATACATGACGACCAAGAGGCCGACGGCAAGAACTGCGGGCGCGCCAAACAATAGCATCAGTGTTCCACGGTCATAGAGTCGCGCATTCGTCAGTCTGTCAATGGCTGGCCCGAGGTCTGAAATAGGGCCGGCAAGAGCGGCGCTATCGCCGACGACAGATTGGCGAGCGACAGCGGCCTGTCGCAAGCCGCCAGATGCACCCGCGATCTGCTCAATGGAGGCAGAGACTACAGAGAACATCTCTGCAGCTGCGTCAACAGAAGCCAACACGTCCTGGTCCGCAATTTTCTCCACACCCATCACACGATTGCTGTTTTTGAGTGCGTCTACTATCTGCAGAAAACTGGCTGCATCGGTGCGGAACTCGTCAGCAGCCGACTGGCTTTCACTGCCACCGGCAAGAATCTTGTCGATATTTCGGCCGATGCGCTCCGTCAACCAGAGCGTCTTCTGAGCAGCGGCAACCGTGTCTGCGCTAACCTCTTCGTCGCGCATGAAGTCGACAACTGCTGCGAACTCGCTTTGTATCGGCTTGATATTGTCCTCAAGCTCAACAGACACGTTATTGATAAAGGCGATGCCAGGACCGGCTTCCACCAGAGTCGTCGCGGCCTGCTCAATGGGTTCCCAACGCTTTTGAATAGAGGCTATTTCCTTGTCTACCCCCACCGGCTGCAGTTGGTTCAATAAGTCATTGAACTTGTTCAGCTGGTTCTGCAGCTCGGTGAAAGTCTGCTCATCACCACTTTGCGTTTCCCTTGCCTTTACGGCGACTTCCTGGGAAACCAGGCGAAGATCATTGGCGATGAGACGATACTCGCCCTCCTGGCCCGCTTCCTCCTGAATCATAAAAAAGGTATACGCGACCCCGCCCAGGCAAGCAATTATGCCCAGCGTGATCACGCTCACCCAAAAAGTGGAGCTGCCGCTCTTCTTGATATTACTCATTGCTCTAGTCCCTCGGTTGAATCTGCTTCCACGGCCGATGCATTGGCAAAGTCCGGGTCCGCTACTAATTTATCTATGTCGAGAACAGCCAGAAATTTATCTCCATGTTTGAATCCACCGAGACAAAAGTCTTTGAAGTCAGGATCAATGGCATGATCCATATCTCGCTCTTCAATCGGAAATCGCAGGCTGCGCTCAATGTCGCTCAGGGTGATGCCGAAACAGAAGCCGGAGCGGCGCACTACCATGCAGTAGTCCCGCACACGGCCGGAATAGGGTACTTTTCTGAACAGTACATCGCCGCTGATGATGGGCAGCAGTAAGCCGCGGTGTGCGCCTACGCCTATCACCCAGGGTTTGGTACCCGGAACATGTGTCGTTACCGGTGTCTCGACGATTTCTTCCAGCTCGCCTTCGCCCACCAGAAGTGGCACGCCAGCAATGCTCAGCGACGTGCCCGCCCAGCGCATGACAGGATCGGCGAATTCAGGCGATGACACCGCCTCGTGACGATAATGTCGCTCCAGCAACTGCAGCGACTGTAAAGCCGTGACCGCCATGCCTAGGCGGCCTTCCTGGCCTGGGTGTAGTTGTAGATCAGCTCACGCAGTACTGACTCGGGAGGAATTTTTGTGACATGCGCGTTTGCTCCACGCGCCTGCCCCTTGGCAATATCAAAGATACCGTCCGACGAAGAGAGCATCACGACCGGTGTATTGCGGGTGTCCTCAGCGTTGCGGATCAGAGTACAGGTTTGGTAACCATCCAATTCTGGCATCGTAATATCCAGAAAAATAAGATCGGGCTTGAAGCGCCGCAGCATACCCAGTGCCTTGTAGCCATCTTCAGCACACTCTACTTCACACCCCATTCCGCGCAGCGTATGGGACATCATCATGCGAATAGTTTTAGCGTCGTCAATAATCGCCACCTTCACGCCCGCTATGTTGAATTCTTCGGTTTGCTCCGTCATTTTCGTCCCTCGGTGTTTCCCGTGCCCGTGTCGGCAGCCAGTTACATTTGCCAGGACAGTATTTTCTTTGAGGGTTTTTGCAGCAAGTGAAAACTGGAGTTTTCTAGAGAAAGCGCAAAGACGTTTGCTTGACCGAACATTCAAATGCCCGATCTTCCCAGCCAGGTATCGGACGACAGGATCTGGCTTAACCCGGGTGTTGGTCTGTTAGAGTTCAGCCTCAATGGCGGCTGCAAGGCCCGCCGGACTGGCGGTGCGCTGGATGTGCCCGGTATTGATAGCGGCTTGCGGCATCGCACCACACACAGCGGTCACCGGATCCTGAGCCCAGGCACGCAAACCGGAGCTGGCGACCAGGCCTAAACTTTCCACCCCGTCAGCACCCATTCCACTCAAAAATATAACCCCCGGGCCAGGCAGTCTGACATCCGCAAAGGTTTTCAGCAGTTGGTCAATGTGCGGTGTATAGCGGTTTCTCCATCCAAACGTTGCCGGCGAGACACAACCGCTTGAATTTATACTGATCTGATTGCGGGGTGGCACCACTAGAATACGACCCCTGGTTAAACATCGGTGCCGGTCGGCTACCTGCAAACTGAATGCCGGATTCTCGAGCGTCAGTTCCTGGAGATGCTCCTGATGCAGCGGATCATAGTGCTGAGCGTATATAAATGCGACCGGTGGCGGTGTGCGAAAATAGTTCAGGAAGGCTTGCAAGGCGTCCCCGGCTCCGGTTGAGCCGGCTAAAAGCCACACTGATCTGACCTCGCGGTCGATACGGCAAGCTCCGGCAATGGAGTCTTGTTCGTTGCCCGGATGAGCCTTCATCTCAAAATTGGAACCCCGCTCAAAACACGTGGTGTTTAGAATATGCGTGAACTCATTCACACGCTTACTGGTAGCGTGCTACAGCCCCTGCTAGGCGTGTTAGAGTCCATGTGAACCCGCTTACTCACTGGGGAACATATAGTTTTTGAACGGCTCCATATGGCCGGGCTGGAAGTCCTGCAGCTCATAGATATTTAATTTGTGCATAAAAGTCAGGCAGCGCTGAAAGACCTTGTCGGCCTGGTAAGCTGATGGAGGGATTTCATATTTATCAGTGATTTGGGCAAAAATCATGGTGGCAATGTTGCGACGGCTCTGGTCTTCCCGATACATGGCATGATTGACAGGCGATGCAACCACCGGTGAACCATAAATTAAAAAAGCCTCCCAATGCCGGTAGTCCTGATTACCCTGCAACTGCGCAACAAGGAATCTGGCGATATTACGCAACACCAGCGGCGGCGGGACTACATCGCGCTGCAGCCATTTGCGCACGTCAGACTCCCGCCACTCACTATTGATCGCCATAATGCTGGTCACTCGACCCTCAGTCTGCGGTGGGGCTGCCCCGGACAGATCCCAGAGCATATTAAGGCGCGCTGAAAACCCCAGCGCTGCGGGCAATTCATCCACCGCCAGCTGACGATATTCCGCCTGATAATCCTGCAGGCTTTTCGATTTCTGGATACCCAGCTCAACCGCCATTGGTACTGTCCTCCAGGTTTTTCAAGCGCTTTTGGTACGTGGGTACCGACACCGCCATTATTTGTGCCCGGAGCTTCACACTGGCCTGGTCAGCGTGCTTCTCAAGGTGTGCCATCAAGAGCCCTGTGACCTGGTCCAGTGGGCCGGTCTCCGGCACCGGAATCCCCCGGATCCACTCGCCGACCAGTCGCCGACACTCCCGCCAGCTCTGCTCTGATCTGCGTGTTTTCTCGCGTTCCAAAGTCTTTGGCAGCCATCGGTTGATGTTTCTGGAGCGGGTATGCAGAAACTCGGCCGCCGCTGGGGCATCGTCTTTGTAGCGCTCGGTAACAGCCAGAATAACCTCGTCGGCCAGCCAGTCACCCAAAGGGAGTATCCCGGTGCCGCCCAACACGCGCCTGACCGCTTCTGCAATTGCCAGGTCCAGCTCCTCCAAGGCCGTTGGAACATATTCTTCTTCCTGGGGTGCGTCGCTCTCCACTTCGTCCAGAAAAGGTTTTAACTCGGGTGGGGACCATGATGTGTCGTTCCCGTCGTCCCGGTAGATACCCAGATCCACCGGGGTTAGCCAGTCCTTTTGGCTGCTATCCAGTGCGGCGACAATTCGCTGGCGCATTTCAGTAATATTGCCTGGCCATTCATAGGACAGCATTGCTTTCTCAGCGTCAGGCGTAAAACCTTTCATGACCCGTGAACGGTCGGCACACTCCTGGCCCAAAATCTTATGCGCCCAACGCAGCACAGCCTGTTTGCGATCTCTTATCGGTGGTACGTGGATGGGATAGCCGGCGAACACGCTGGCGAGCTTTTCCGTGAGGCCCCCGTTTGTCATAAGATGCTCAATACTGTCACCGAACAAGGCAACAAATTTAGCGTTAGGCAGGTAACGCGCGGGACTCACATCGGCAAGGGTTCGCGTGCTCAGCTGCCGAGCCAGCTTGTTTTGGGCATCGGGATTCATCAGGTCCGGTGACTTGAAGACCAGCGTATTACCCTCCGCATTGGCCAGCTCCTGGCCTATCCGGGAAATCGCCTCTTCTCGATTACGAAACTCCCGACAATCGATGGCAACAATATCACCGCCGCCCCGCCGGCTCTCCTGTTGCACAACTTTTGCGATATACATCTTGCCCGTACCACGAGCACCGATAACGGCAATCGGGATGTCGGTACCGGCCAAAAACCTGGCCTGATCCACCGCCCCTTCCATGTTGTCTATGACATAGCCCTTGATTGTCGCATCGTCGGGAAACTCTTCCTGCAGCAGGCGGAGTTGAGGGTCATCCAGGGGTCGGTACATGTGCTGTTAATCCATCAGCGGCGTGGCTCATTGAGCGGGTCAATCCCGCAGGGTAAACGTAGCTCAGCCGTATCTTGAAGGGAAGCGATTGGACCTGAACTCGCCTGGATAACTGGGTATTTCGGCAAAAACCGCTCAAGAAGCCGCCTCAGGTGCCGCCGCAGAGAGACCTCGCGGCCCAGCGGTTAAGCCTTCCGCATAAGGCGAATCGATACGTCAACGCTCACCATGAGTTCCTTCAGGGCGAGCGCTCGGTCCCGGCCCTCCATTGACGCTCGAAAAAAGTGGGGGGTCATTAACAACAGATCTGCAAGTACTGCCTGCTCCAGCGACGCGCTTTCGTAGGTGAGTGACCTCGCTTGCACCAGATCAAACTGACCAGGAACCGCATCCGCGCCCAACCTGGACTTTACCTCAGGATAAATCAGTTCTCGCAGTTGGCGCAGGTGGTTCTCGCCAGAACGAACCTGCGCCAGCAGCCCGGACGGCTTGAGCACACGCGCAAATTCAGCAAAGTCTGGGAACCCAAACAAATCCAGTATGATATCGGCAGACGCGTCTACCAGCGGGATGCCACGATTGCTGGCAACCATCCAGGTGGCAGGAAAACGGCGTGCAGCCACTTGCACAGCCCATTTGGAAATATCAAACCCGACACAAGCGGGCTCAAGCTGGGCTGTCTGGCGAAGCATCTCCCTGAACTGCTGCAGGTAATACCCCTCACCGCAGCCAGCATCCACGACGAGACAGCCATCCTTGGAATAGGGCAGTAGCAACTCGCCGATACTGTCGGCAATTGGCTGATAATGTCCCCCTTGCAGGAATCGATGCCGGGCACCGATCATGGCCCGATCGTCACCGGGATCACGCGAACGCTTATCCTGCACGCCCAATAAATTCACATACCCCTGTCGGGCGACATCAAAGGCATGCTGCTTGCCACAGCGCAAACTGCCGCCCTCTAACGCCAGCGGCAGGCCATCAAGCGGACAACGCAGTGAGGGATGAAAGGAAAATGGCATGGCTATTGCGAGGCTCGCTGTAAAGAATCACCGATTGAGGCATGGCATTCTGCCACACCGCGATCAGCTGCTGGTGATTTGGGAGAATCGCCATGTATGGCACTGGGCCAGGGGTGGCACAAACCAGGTGGCCATACCCCACACTGGAGAGCCGCCGGGGTTAGTTTGCACTCACTTATCTGCTCATTGGGAGTGCGCAGTACCGGGCTCCGGTGTAGCGACTTTGTTGCGCTGCTCGCAGGGGTTGTAATTCTCTGCGCTCAATAGAGTCGCTTGTCTTCATCGTCCTTGATTAACGCTTCAACCGCCTCCAGTGGGGCTGGTATTGCGGCCGCATCCTTCATTGTTTCAGCCAAAGTCGGCAGACCCTCGAGGGAGGGCCAGTGCTCCGGTAACCAGAGACGTGAGCGGATGATGCTCTTTGCGCAGTGGAAGAAGGCTTCTTCTACATGTACGGCAATCGCCAGATTGGGCGTTTTTCCGTTAGCAGTCATGCTTTCGAGAACCGGGGTATCGCACACAAGCTCGGCTCTGCCACTAATGCGAAGAGTTTCTCCCTTCCCTGGAATCAAAAAAATCAATCCTATCCGGGGTGACTGAAAGAGATTGCTGAAAGTATCGAAGCGTTGGTTTCCTGGTCGATCCGGAATTACCAGCGTGTCACTGTCCAACACCCGCACGAAACCGGGCGCATCGCCCTTGGGGGAAATGTCCATCCGGCCTTTAGAGTCGCTGGATGCAATGAGCACAAACGGAGCGCGGCTGATAAATGCCCGGCAGTGTCGATCGAGTGAAGAGAGTGTCTTCTCAACAACGGGCGGGGCAATAGGCTCACCCATTAACGCTCGTAACTCAGCCTCAGATCGAACAATGTCACTAAATTGCATTTTTATCTCCTGCTGATTTTTGAACTGCTGTACCAGTCCCGACTTGCGCTACATAACGCTTCAGGTTTAAGGGATTCACGGAGGGTGGTCCATGGCTGAACAGAATTGATGCCCGATGTTTCCGCAGGAACGTTTTTTGGTTATGAGCGGGGGCATGGATATCCCAAAAAATCCCTCACATCGGTTGAGTAAGATACGTAGCGCTTGTGTTGGAGCTGATAAATTCTCATGTACCGGCGTCGATTCTGCCAATGAGTTCCTGTGCCCGATAACACGTTGCTAGACGGCAGTCCAAGCGACGATCAGGGACCCTTTCACGAGTCAGTCCAGATCACTTCCGTAAAGTAGACGGATGTCATTGTTGGGTCCCATCATAAATGAAAATAGAGAAATGCCTAAGTAATTGTTTTCATTCCCCTTTAACAAAGGTGAATGAGAAACAGAAAGAGATTTTCTCACGATATTTGCTCCAATCGGGAAATTCTCAGGCTATTTGCTAAGATAGCCTCCTATCATTGGGTTAGCCCTGACCGAGCTCTCAACGCCACCATCTACCAGCATCCGCTTTCATCTTTCCGTTGTTTCTAGGCCACTGAATAATGGCAATGCCCTGATGAGTCCAGCGCAAGCGGCGGATGGCCGCCCCCCTTGCGCTAGACGCTTCAGAGCTCCGCTGAGCGCGATTGCCATTATTCAGAGGTGCTCTGTTTGTCTAAATCGGCCTGGTGTCATGCCTGTCCAACTCTTGAACGCACGGTTGAATGCGCTTTGATCGGAGTAACCCAGCAAGAGAGGGATTTCTGAAAGCATAAGGGAAGTACGGGATAAATAGCGACGGGCGAGCTGTTCTCGCACAGCGTCATGCAGTGCCTGATAGGAAAGCTTATAGCCGGCCAGCCTGCGTTGTAACGTCCTGGTGGACAGATTCATTCCCTGGGCCACTGTCGGCAGGGTTGCGCCACCCTCTGGAATCGACTTCAATAACACTGATTGCAGACATTTCAGGAAAGGGTCGTCGGTACCCGCCACAGTGGAAAACGCGATCTGCTGCTGCTGGCGCATCGCGCGGAAGTTTTCCGGCAAGGCCACCAGGCTGGACCGTTGGATCGTATCGGCATCAAAAGTTAGCCCTGGATAGTCCGAGTTAAACATGACTTGGCAGTCGAAAAATCGCTGAAAAGGCATGATATCAGCCGGCTCATCCCCGGTCAGAGAGACGGACATTAGGTCACAACCGCCGGGGAATCGCTGTCGAAGAAAAGTAACCAGCGCAGTCAGGCCAACTTGCACAAACGTAGCGTTGTCATTGCCAAGCTGATCAGACCAGGCGAGCGTCCAAACCGAATCACCTCGCGATAGCTCCGCAAAATTGACACCATAAAAGTGTCGCTCACAGAGCAGGTATGTATCCAGTGCGTCTGCAAGGTTATCACTATTGAGCAGCAGGTAACCCAGAACACCGGCATGTTTGACTTGAACTTCAGCCCCGATCTGCAGCCCCACAGACTCGCCGGGACAAAGTTCTTCCGCCTTATTTAATAAACCGTGCCAATCCTCAACACTCACAGTATCTTGTTGCGAGACCAGGGCCAGCCTTGTCTCCAGACTTTCGCAGACAATCCCCCTACGAACCATCCATAGGTGGAGGATCTGACTAAAACTGCCCGATATTCGTATTACCATGTGCCCACTGCCTTTGGCGTTATATGTATAAACAATGGCGTAGTATGTCAATCATATGGTGTTTGATCTACCTATTATCGGATGCGAAAGCAAAAGTATGGGATCAAAATTGTGGGTATGACGATAAAACCAAGTGGCCGGGCCTGTGGCGCAACGCTAACTGGTGTGGATTTAAGCAAGGAGCTTGGGGAGCACCTTGTTACCGATATTCGCCAAGCGTGGGTTGAGCACGGTGTTCTCTCCTTTCCCAATCAGTCTCTAACCGATGATGACCTGGAGCGGTTCACTGGTTACTTTGGCGATTTTGGTGAGGACCCTTTCGTACTGCCAATACCTGGCCGAAAACATATCATCGCCATTCAACGCAAGGCGGACGAGACATCCTCCATATTCGCGGAGGCATGGCACACAGACTGGAGCTTTCAACATCATCCACCCGCTGGCACCTGCCTTTACGGGATCACCATTCCTGAATCCGGCGGAGACACGCTGTTCGCCAACCAGTACAAGGCACTTGAAGAAATGCCAGCGGCTCTGAGGGCCAGAATTGAGGGCCGCTATGCAGTTCATTCGGCCGCGGGGGGTTATGCACCCGAGGGCCTATACGGCAAAGCGGATAAGGGGTCCGGTCGCAGTATGCAGGTAAAAGCCTGTGAAACTGCAAGGGACTGTCTTTTGCACCCGCTGATAAAAGTACACCCGGAAAGTGGTAGGCAGAGCCTGTTCGGTTGTCTGGGCTATATCATCGGTATAGAGGGCATGGAGCAAGGCGCAGCCTCAGACCTCTTACTCGAGCTGCACCAGTGGCAAACAAGCCAACAGTTCCAGTACCGCCATAAGTGGTCCAGCGGCATGCTGGTCATGTGGGACAACCGCTGCGTACTGCACCGGGCAACCGGTGGATACGAAGGACATAACCGCCTATTACACCGCACGACCATCGGGAGCCAGCAATGATTTCGGATCATTTTGGAGGGGCTATGCTCACTATTCAGAATTTGGTCACTGCCCTGCCAGCCAGCCAATTACTGACGCTGTCGGCACTACCGGTCATTTTGCTGCTGGCAACCGTCGAATGGTTCCGTTTCCGGGGAACGGACATCTTCGAAGTTCGAGATTCAGCTGCCAGTATCGCCATGGGCGCTGTCTATGTTCTGATCGCTGAAGGGTTCATGGTTGTGGCGCTGGTCTTGCCAGCCTATGAATGGCTTTATCAATTCCGATTGCTTTCACTCGAACTGACACCGGCCAGTTTGTTGATACTGTTCCTGTTAGTGGACTTTTGTTTCTATCTATTCCACCTGGCCGCGCACCGTGTGCGCTTCTTGTGGGGAGTACATGAAGTGCACCATGCATCGGAGCACTTCAACTATACGGTCGCTTTCCGCCAGAGTGTTCTTTATGCCCTTGTGGGTGTTTACATCTTTTTTATTCCAGCAGTGATGCTAGGTTTCTCGCCTGAATCCGTATTGTTGATGTTAGCTGCCAACCTGGTATTCCAGATATTTCCGCACACCCAGTGGTTTGGGCGATTTCCAAAGCCGATCGAATGGGTGTTCAACACGCCTTCCAATCACCGCGTGCATCACGGCAGGAACCCTGGCTATGTGGATCGCAATATGGGTGGTGTCCTCATGATCTGGGACCGCCTGTTCGGGACTTATGCCGTGGAGTCATCCAATGAACAGGTTGAATATGGGGTGGTCAGCCTGATTAACTCAACGCCTGGGTACAACCCGATTAAACTGACCTTCCGGGAATACGCCCGTATGTTAAAGGACTTTTCCAGGCCAGGGCCACTAAGCCTTCGCCTGAAACACCTTTGGGCCCCCCCGGAATGGGAAAGGCCTGCCATCGCCTCCGAGTTTGATGAACAAGGCCTGGGGACACAAAGTCCCCAGCAACTGAGTCATTTAACGTGAGACATTTTCAAATAGCATAGAGTCAGAAATCAGAGAGGCTTTAAACGTCCAGGTTTGCCACCGAGAGTGCGTTGTCCTCGATGAAGTCTCGGCGGGGCTCTACCTGGTCGCCCATCAACGTGGTGAAGATCTGGTCAGCCGAGATGGCGTCTTCGATGGTTACCCGCAGCATTCTGCGCACTTCGGGATCCATGGTCGTCTCCCACAGTTGCTCGGGGTTCATCTCACCCAAACCTTTATAGCGTTGGATCGAGTAGCCTTTGCGCGCTTCGTCCATGAGCCAGTCCAATCCCTCGACAAAGCTCTGGGTATCCAGGGTCTTCTCGCCACGCTGAAAATACCCTTCTTCCTCTATCAGGTGATTGATTGTCTCCCCGAGGGCGACCAGACTGCGGTACTCGCTGGAGGCAAAGAAATCATGCGTATACTCCGTATCCGTTTCTACACCGTGGGACAGCAGTTTCACCACCGGATAAAACAGCTGGCGCTCCTGATCCTTGCGCACAAAGATCGAATAGTTGCTGCTCTTGAGCGTCGAGGTAAGTAAGTACTCACTTATTCTATCTGCGTAGGCCAGCACTTCGTCTTCACTCTGCATTTGCTCCAGGGTGATGGGGTCGTTATAGACCATGGCCCACATGACTTCGCTGGCATACAGCCTGCTCAGGCGATCAACCGTGGTGCACACACTGCGGTATTGTTCCACCAGGTCATTGAGCGCTCCGCCGTTGATGGGTGGCGCATCGGGGTTGACATAGATAGCCGCTTTGTCCAGGGCAGATTGGGTAAGATATTCGTTCAGCGCCTCATCATCTTTCAGATATTGGTGCTGCTTGCCACGGGCGATCTTATACAGCGGTGGTTGAGCAATATAGATATGCCCTCGCTCTATCAGTTCGCGCATCTGCCGAAAAAAGAAGGTCAACAGCAATGTGCGAATATGCGAACCATCTACATCAGCGTCAGTCATAATGATGATGCTGTGGTATCTCAACTTGTCAGGATTAAACTCGTCCTTGCCGATACCACATCCCAACGCAGTAACAATAGTACCCACTTCAATTGAACCCAGCATCTTGTCGAAGCGCGCTTTCTCAACGTTTAGAATTTTGCCCTTGAGCGGCAAGATTGCCTGGAACTTGCGATTTCGACCCTGTTTGGCCGACCCACCCGCTGAATCTCCCTCGACCAGGTAGAGCTCGGACAAGGCGGGGTCTTTTTCCTGGCAATCTGCTAACTTGCCGGGTAGGCCAGCAATATCGAGGGCACCTTTCCTTCGGGTCATGTCCCTCGCCTTACGGGCTGCTTCCCGGGCACGCGCCGCATCCAGCATCTTACCCACGACAAGCTTTGCCTCTTGAGGATTTTCCAGCAAATATTCACTGAAACGCGCGTTCATTGCCTGCTCAACGGCCGTTTTCACTTCAGAGGAGACCAGTTTGTCCTTGGTTTGAGAGGAGAACTTGGGATCAGGCACTTTAACCGAGATAACCGCTGTTAAGCCCTCTCGAGCATCGTCACCTGTGGTGTTAACTTTTTCTTTTTTAGCCAAACCTTCCCGCTCGATATACGTGTTGAGGTTTCGCGTCAACGCTGCCCTGAACCCTGCAAGATGAGTACCCCCGTCCCGCTGTGGGATATTATTGGTATAGCAGTAAAGGTTTTCCTGGAAGGAATCATTCCACTGGAGCGCCACCTCCACACCAAGCCCATCTTCTCCGTCCATCTGAAAGTAAAATGCTTTATTTACTGTGCTTTTATTCTTGTTTAAGTAGTCTACGAATGCCTTTAGCCCGCCTTCATATTCGTAGACCTCTTCCTTGCCGCTGCGCTCATCGCGCAAGACTATCCGTACACCGGAGTTGAGAAAGGCCAACTCTCTTAGTCGTTTTGCCAGCTGGTCGAAATGGAACTCAATATTAGTGAATGTGCCTGCAGAGGGCTTAAAACGGACCGAAGTACCCGATGCTTCTGTGGGTCCTACCTCTTTTAGCGGCTGCTCAGGTACACCGTGGCGGTAGATCTGCTCGTACATTTTGCCTTCACGACGAATTGTCAGGACCAGCTCTTCGGAGAGTGCGTTAACCACCGATACGCCGACACCGTGCAATCCCCCGGAGACTTTATAAGTATTGTCGTCAAATTTACCGCCGGCGTGTAGCACCGTCATGATGACTTCGGCAGCGGAAACCCCTTCCTCGTGCATTTCCGTTGGAATCCCACGACCATCATCGCTCACGGTAACCGACTCATCCGGGTGAATCACTATTTCGATCTGTTCGCAGTAGCCCGCCAAGGACTCATCGATAGAGTTATCGACCAGTTCAAAGACCATATGGTGGAGTCCACTACCGTCATCGGTATCGCCGATATACATCCCGGGCCGCTTTCGGACAGCATCCAGCCCTTTTAGCACTTTGATACTGGAGGAATCGTAGTGATTTGCGTCATTGCTCATCTATTAGCGCTCTTTATTGTGAATGTTCAACCTGGTAAATCGCTAAATTCACCACAGAGGTACAAATGTGGTAACTGTTCCGGCCTATAACCACTGGTCCTGCCACAGCCATGACCAGGCAGGCCCAAGCATCGGCCCTAGCCCGGAAACCGGTATGATCTCTTGACTTGGGCGAGTACTGGAGGAAAATTCCACGCAATCTCTGCCCTATCTACTTACCTATCTATCTACTTACCTATCTATCTACTACCTATCTATCTATCTATCTATCTATCTATCTATCTATCTATCTACCTATCTATCTATCTATCTATCTATCTATCTATCTTACGATGACCGTCCCGTGTTCCACGTGGAACATCATCACGGCGTCATCTTCAGGCCAAATGTCCGCAATCTCAGCACGCTCTACGCAGGTAATAAACACCTGAGCGCCCATACTTGACAGCGTCTGGCATACATAGCGACTGTGCTCCTCATCCAGCTCAGATGCCAAATCGTCCACCAGATAAAGAAAGTTTTTCTCGTCCGGACGCTCCGCTAACAACTGGCCTTGGGCCAGTTTAAGTGCACATATCAGCAGCTTCTGTTGCCCACGGGACAATATTTCTGCCGCCAATCTACCGTGTACTGCGACTCTAATATCTGCCCGTTGCGGACCAACATGGGTATACCCTTGCTGACAATCCGTTTCCTTCGACTTTTCTAAAGCCGCCCCATAGCTGGCTTGCGAGTCCCACCCTCTGCGGTATTGCAAGTTGATATCAGCCGCGAGTTCCGGGAGCAGGGTATTCAATACACGCGTAAACTGGGGTAGCAACGTCTGAAAGTATTGATTCCGGTATTTGTCGACCGTCTCACCGCTGTCTGCCAGCTTTTTAGTCCATACATCCAGCTCTTCAGGCCGTATTTTACCACGGCGGAGCAGTTCGTTGCGTTGTTTTATACAGCGCTGAAATACCTGCCACTCTGCGTAAAACCGATGTTCCACGTGGAACACACCCCAGTCCAGATAGCGACGCCTGGCGGCGGGGGCCCCGGTCAACAACTCAAAGCTCTGCGCATTAATCACTTGTACAGGAAGAAGTTCAGCCAACTCCGCTACCCGTCTGATCGTGTGTCCCGCCACTTTAATTTGAACATCGCCGCCCAGTTGCCGCTGGACACCGATGGTGGTGTGGGCTCTCTGCGTGCTCTCATCTCCCAGATGAAACGCACCAAAAACCGTACAGGATTGCTCCTCATGGGTAATAAGGCTCTTCACGCCGCCGATCCGGAAAGATCGCGCCATGGCCAGCATATGCAGTGACTCCAGAATGGAAGTCTTGCCACTGCCGTTGCTACCATAAAATACGTTCACCGCCCCCAGGCCGTCCAGCCTGAGCTGCCGAATATTTCTCAGATTCTGTATGTCGACCCTGGTTAGCAAACCAGATAGCACTTGAAGGTTTTCACGATTTCGAACGCACAGTCACGCTGATGGGGTAGGGCTGGGCCCCGGGCTGGGCCTTTCGCCCAGCCAGAGACAGTTAAAGCCTCATTGGCATAACGACATATAGGGCATCGGCGCCTTCGGCTGCCTCTACGAGTGCACTACTGTTGGGGTCAGCAAGTGATAGCTTCACCTGGTCTGAGGTAATTACACCCAACACATCAAGCAGGTAGCTGACGTTGAAACCAATCTCGACAGGTTCGCCCTCGAAAGTCACGCTCACTTCTTCTTTGGCCTCCTCCTGCTCAGGGTTGTTCGCCACTATTTCTAGATTATTCTCAGTCAGCTTCAGCCTCACACCACGATACTTCTCATTGGATAGAATCGCTGTCCGTGTAAATGCCTGGCGGAGATCTAGCCGTGATGCGAGCACTTCCTTGTCGGTCATTCTAGGAAGAACCCGCTCATAGTCAGGAAACTTACCGTCTACTAACTTGGATGTGAATGTTACGGAGTCGGTTGTTGCCCGCAAGTGGTTACTGCCAATAACCAGCACCACTTCTTCATCCTCATTCATCAACAGCCGGGACAACTCAAGAATACCCTTGCGAGGCACAATGATTTTAACATCCCCTGCCACTTCAACCGGCTCTTGCATGGTGCACATACCCAGCCTGTGGCCATCGGTCGCGACAACCCGCAGAGTCTTTTCTTTAACCTCCAGCAACATGCCATTAAGGTAGTAGCGCACATCTTGCTGCGCCATGGCAAAGGCGGTGCTATCAATCATATGCTTAAGCTGGCCTTGACGAAGACTCAACTGATGAGTGCCCATACTGTCTTCGACATTTGGAAATTCTCTGGCCGGCAAGGTCGAGAGACTGAAGCGGCTCCGGCCAGACCTCACCAACAATTTGTTTTCATCCAGAGAAAACGAAATATCACTGCCTTCGGGAAGTGACTTGCAAATGTCTACCAGCTTCCGTGCGGGAACCGTGACCTCTCCCGACTCACCAGGCTCAGTCAACTGCACGCGACCAACCAACTCGACTTCCAGGTCGGTGCCGGTTAAAGACAGCCTGTCTCCATCGAGTTTAAGCAGCACATTAGACAGTATCGGCAAAGTCTGCCGACGCTCCACCACACCACCCACCAGGTTGAGTGGTGTTAGCAGGATATCCCGCGAAATAGCGAACTTCATAGAACCTTCATTCCCTTATGACACTGCATGTCCAAGTCCGATACTGAACTACGCCTCAAACCCAGGATTAAAGCTAACAACGACAAGACCACGCTGATCAGCCACTGTAGAGTCCCGCGATCAGTGGCTTCTGGTCACATAAAACAGGCAAGACGTCGTTTTACTACTTAACAAAACAAAGTTTTCTATTTTTATCAAAACATCAAGTCGTTAAAGAGCGCAGCAAATTTTTGTAGTCATCGCCAATATCCGAGTTTGTTTCCCGAAGTTCCTTGATTTTACGACATGCGTGGATCACTGTCGTGTGGTCTCTGCCTCCAAAACTGTCACCAATTTCGGGCAAGCTATGGTTAGTCAGCTCTTTAGCCAATGCCATGGCCATCTGCCGTGGTCGAGCTACGGAGCGGTTGCGCCGTCTGGACATCAAATCCGCCACTTTGATTTTATAGTACTCTGCCACTGTTCGCTGAATATTATCCTGGCTCACTTGTTTATCCTGCAGGGCCAGCAGGTCCTTGAGACTATCTTTGATCAGGGGAATATCAACAGGTGAACCGGTAAAGCGTGCATTCGCCATTACCCGCCGCAACGCGCCCTCCAGCTCTCGAACATTTGAGCGTATCCGTTGCGCGATAAAAAAGGCAGCCTCCGGCGGCAGCGTGATCTCCGACTCGCCAGCTTTTTTCATCAATATCGCTACCCGCGTTTCCAGCTCTGGCGGTTCCACAGCGACTGTCAGGCCCCAACCGAAACGCGACTTTAACCGCTCTTCCAGTCCATCGATTTGCTTGGGGTAGCGGTCACAGGTGAGGATCATCTGCTGACCACCCTCCAACAACGCATTGAAGGTATGAAAAAACTCCTCCTGTGAACGATCTTTCTTGGCGAAGAACTGAATATCGTCGATAAGTAGAGCATCCACCGAGCGGTAAAAGCGCTTAAATTCAGTAATAGCGTTCAATTGCAGCGCTTTTACCATATCAGCTACGAACGTCTCCGAATGTAGATAGACGATTTTAGCGTGTGGGTTTTCCTCCCGCAGGGCATTCCCCACCGCATGCATCAGGTGGGTCTTACCGAGCCCGACTCCACCGTACAGAAACAACGGGTTATAAGAATGCCCGGGGTTCTCTGCAATCTGCCTCGCAGCTGCAAGTGCCAACTGATTCGATTTGCCCTCAACGAAGCTCTGAAACGTATAGTTGGCAACGAGCTTGTGCTGATGATTAGGCGTATTTACCACCAGATTTGCCGCCGGGCGCGCAGCGGAACGCCCTCGCAGCCCAGAGTCTGCTCGAGCCTGAGCAGCAGCTTGGGTTCCTGTCGGTTGGGCCGCACCCGGCTGGGCCGCACCCGGTTGGGCCGCACCCGGTAGATCATGAACGGCCGGAGTTTCTTCAGGCAAGGAAAAACTCGCCTGCGGCTGAAACGGGACAACTCTTAAAGTGCCAGGCTGCAAGGAACCACCGGAAGCAGATGCGGGGGTTCTCTCCAGCCCTCCGGGCGGCGGCGCACTGATTGCGTTTCCTGACAGAGGGGGCGGTGACATCCGCGCTGCCCCGGCCGCTGAACCGCCCGCCCACCCACCGGATTCGGGAGAGGGCCGCGCTTGGTCCTGACCCGAAACAGCGGGCCCCATCGGTGGCGCGCCGCCAATTTCCACTACCAGGTCAAGCGGTTGGGACGGGTCCAATTCCGCCAATAGTTCAGCGATACGGGGGCCAAATTTATTACTCACGAAATCGCGAATAAAGCGGTTTGGCGCCACCAACGCGATCACATCACCACGACGGTCCGCATGTAGTGGCCTTATCCAGGTGTTAAACTGCTTGGCCGGTATTTCATGTTGCAGCCTGTCGATACACTCTCGCCAGGCTGCCTCAGGTAAAACGTCAGGCAAAACCTCCTCCCTGAGGCTGACAAAATTGCTCAGCCCGCCGTTGAATTCCTACGGTTATCGCATGATTACTGGGTTGGGCAGCACAGCCACCCAGAGCCACAATACTACGCGCACAACAGACACTTATCCACAAAAATATGCGGCTGTTCTGAAAATATATTATTCTTTATATTCAAGGGTTTAGGCTAATATCGACTATTTCTTGTACAATCCTCCAGTCGGCTCTGCGGAACAACAATTACTGTGGATAAGCTGTGTATTTCTTGGTGTTACACTGTGGGCTGATGGCTGCAAGTGTTATCAATACTAGCCTTGCAGAGAGTTCCAAAGAGAGCTTAGCTTGCCACTTGCGGCCCGTCCCCGGGGCGGCAGAACAGCCCGGGTTCCGTCTCCCGCAGGGGCTCAAAAATAACGTCAATCTAGATTGAATTAGGCCCGGCATTTGCATAGAATAGCCGCCCTTTTATCTGTGCTGTCCAGCAAACACCGCGTCGCAAACTTTGGCGTCGATACCGGTTTGTTGTCCCAGCGCAACATTGTTGGATCAACGCCATGAAAAGAACATTTCAGCCCAGCGTTCTGAAACGCAAGCGCACCCACGGATTTAGATCGCGGATGGCTACCAAGAACGGTCGCCAGGTACTCAATCGCCGCAGAGCCAAGGGACGGAAGCGCCTGGCCGCCTGACGGACGTGGGGCAGGCTGGCAATCAATCGCCCATTGATACGACTTTCGGCAGCTGCAGACGTCTCCTTACTGCAGCTGACTACAGTAGGGTCTTTGACAGCGCAACAGCCAGAGCATCACACCAGCATCTGCTACTGCTGGCATCACCAAACGGCCTGTCCCGAAACAGGCTGGGCCTGGTTATAGCCAAAAAAAATGTTCGCAAGGCCGTTGCCCGCAATCGGGTCAAGCGCATCGCACGCGAGATGTTCAGAATGCAGGATGATGGTGAGCAGACTATTGATGTCGTGCTACTTGCCCGACGCGGCCTCGACCAACTCGACAAGCGAGAACTCGCTATGCTGCTGCGGCAACAATGGCGCAAACTCTGCCTGAAAGTGTCATAACGAGACGCCACTTACCGGCCGCGACCCAACGATGAAAAAATTACTGGTCATACTGATAAGCTGCTATCGACTAACGGTCAGCCCGTTCCTGGGTCAGCACTGCCGTTTTTATCCTACCTGCTCGTCTTACGCGCAAGAGGCTATCAGTGAGCACGGCGCTGCAAAGGGCGGCTGGTTGGCGCTGCGCAGACTGACAAAATGTCACCCGTGGCACGAAGGTGGCATCGACCCGGTACCTCCGTGCCGGAACTCTTACTGAATAGCAAACGGTTACTATGGATCTGCAACGCTCTCTGTTAATTGGTGCAATCGCTGTACTGTCCTTCATGCTGCTCACCGAGTGGGTGGGCTTCAAGGAGTCCAAGCAGTCCGACCGGGTTGCCTCCGAGCGCATCATCCAGAATGAATCGGTTGCGCCTCAACCCGCCTCAGCGGGCGATATGCCGGTGCCCCCGGAAACAGACATGGATGATATTCCGGCCGCCATCAGCACCGACATTGAAAGTCCCGACCAGGAGACGGTTACAAACAGCCGCGACAGCCTGGTCCTGATTCGCACCGATGTGTTGCAACTTGCCATAGACCTTAAAGGCGGCGATATTATTGAACTTGCGCTGCCCAAGCATCTGGCGGCACTCGACACACCTGATGTTCCCTTCGTCTTGCTGGAGCAAAACAAGCAACGGATTTACGTCGCCCAGAGCGGGCTCATTGGACCCGACGGCACCGACAGCAGCGAGAGGCCCCTGTTCGAGGCTTCCGCTGATAGCTATACTCTCGGTGATAGTGAAGACTCACTTATCGTTGATCTTCTATGGCGTAATGATAAGGGCGTGGCAGTGACCAAGCGCTTCACTTTTGATCGCGGCGAGTACGTCATGCGGGTGGAGTACCTGGTTCAGAACAATAGTGACCAGCGGTGGCAGGCCAATCTGTTCGGCCAGATCAAGCGCGATAGCAGTCCGGCTCCCTCCGACAACGACAGTGGCGCTATGGGTCTACACCCCTTTTTGGGTGCAGCGCTTACCCAGCCTGACAAACGTTTTACCAAATTCAGTTTTGAAGAAATGGCAGAAGAGCCCTTCAAGAGACAACTGACCGGTGGTTGGGTAGCGATGATCCAACATTATTTCCTGTCAGCCTGGATACCTAACCCGGAGCAAACTCACACCTATAGCACCCGGGTGACTGGCAAAGGCTTCAATATTGCCGGCTTCACCAGCCCGACGCTGGTCGTCGATCCCGGACAACAGGGCGTTACCGGTGCCCGTTTCTATGCCGGACCCAAAGACCAGTATCGGCTGGAAGAGATTTCCCCCTACCTGGACCTCAGTGTCGATTACGGTTGGCTATGGTGGATAGCGCAACCCCTGTTCTGGTTATTGACGAAGATTCATGCGCTGGTCGGCAACTGGGGTGTTGCGATTATTCTCTTGACTGTTCTTATCAAGGCGGCCTTTTTCAAGTTGTCTGCGACCAGCTATCGGTCCATGGCTAATATGCGCCGCGTCCAACCCAAAATGGCTGATATCCGCGAGCAATATGCGGACGATAAACAGAAACAGTCCCACGCAATGATGGAGCTGTATAAGAAGGAAAAGATTAATCCCATGGGAGGCTGTCTCCCCATTCTGGTCCAAATGCCTGTCTTTATCGCCCTCTACTGGACTCTGATGGAGAGCGTAGAGCTGAGACACGCGCCTTTCATACTTTGGATTAAAGATCTGTCAGTTATGGATCCATTGTTTGTACTGCCGCTATTGATGGGTGCCAGCATGTGGTTTATGCAAAAGCTCAATCCGCCGCCGCCCGACCCGATGCAAGCAAAGATCATGCAGTGGTTGCCTATTGTATTTACCTTCTTCTTTCTCTGGTTTCCGGCCGGGCTGGTACTCTACTGGGTGGTCAACAACCTCTTGTCCATGGCACAACAGTACGTGATCACCCGTCAGATCGAGGCCGCTGGTTCTCCGACCTGAAAAGCGACGGTGCTCGTCAGTTGATCCGCCATGACCGGGGCCATTCGCTGACCCGCGCTAGCGGGCGATAGCAGCGTCCTGCTGCGGTCGAACCCGCTTCAACGACAGGGCTATACTGTGGAAATGAACCCTAGTGACGCCCTTGATCAGGACACCATAGTGGCCATTGCCACACCGCCCGGCCGCGGCGGTGTTGGTATCGTACGGCTATCTGGTCCTAAGGCGTTGAACATCGGTCAGCGGGTTTGCCGGCAAGATTTAAAACCCCGCCATGCACACTACGCCACATTCACCGGCCAAGGGCAACGTGCCCTGGATAACGGCATTAGCCTATTCTTCCCGGGGCCTGCTTCCTTCACCGGTGAAGATGTGATCGAACTGCAGGGCCATGGCGGACCGATCATCCTCGACCTTCTGGTACACCGCTGCACCGCTCTGGGAGCACGGCTAGCGAGGCCCGGTGAGTTCTCAGAGCGTGCCTACCTTAATGGCAAGATCGATCTCACCCAGGCAGAAGCTATTGCCGACCTTATCAATAGCACTACCGAGCAAGCGGCCTTGAACGCCAGCCGATCCTTGCAAGGCGTGTTCTCAACTAAAGTGGATACGCTGGTCGAATCCGTGACGCGTTTGCGGGTCTATATTGAGGCGTCTATCGACTTTCCAGAGGAGGAAATCGATTTCATTGCTGAGGGGCGTGTACGAGAGCAATTAATGGCTCTCATTGAACAGTCGGCAGCCGTGCTTGCCGAGGCCCAGCAAGGCCAGTTGATCCAGGAAGGTATGAAGCTGGTAATCGCAGGGCGACCCAATGCGGGTAAGTCCAGTTTGCTCAATGCACTGTCCGGTAATGAAAGCGCTATTGTCACTGCCGTTGAGGGAACGACCCGGGATGTTCTCAGGGAACACATCCAGATCGATGGCATGCCGCTTCATATTGTTGATACCGCCGGACTCAGGGAAGCTACTGATGAGATAGAGCAAGAGGGCATTCGGCGTGCCTGGCAGGAAATCGACAGCGCTGACCAGTTACTTATGGTTGTGGATGCCGCAGGTGATACAAACCCCGTTGTCGACCCCGGACAAACACTCGCTGGTCTGGGTAGAGACATTCCCACCCGCATTCCTGTCACTCTGATCTTAAATAAGTGCGACCTCATCGATCAGTCACCCTCGATCCTTACAACAGATGGCAACACGGTAATCAGACTGTCAGCAAGAACGGGAGCCGGGCTGACGTTTCTTCGCGAACATCTCAAAGAGTGCATGGGTTTTCAACCTGGCGGGGACGGCCGCTTTAGCGCCCGCAGACGTCACCTGGTCGCACTGGAAGAGGCCCTGGCAATCCTGAGCAGCGCTCTACAACAACTGGAATCCTCCGGTGCCGGCGAACTACTGGCGGAAGATCTTCGCCACTGCCAAAACGCACTGGGGGAAATTACCGGCGCAATAAGCAGCGACGAGTTACTCGGGGAAATTTTCTCCAGTTTTTGCATTGGCAAATAGATAGTTTTGATCACAAGTTATTCACATATGACCAACAGGATAGCCCCACAGTTGCCAACCTATTACTGCTAAACAGCCCGATAGCGGCCTGGCGCGCGTTCGATGATCAGCCTGTGGAGTAAAGCTGTAATTAACTCGAATCTGCTGTGGATAGAACCTGAACAACACGGTCTCGCGTGACCAGCGCGTGAGTTATGCAGTTTCTCTCCCGGGTAACGCACGTCTTGCCCCCGGCTTCTAACGGGGCTTTTCCCACGGTTTGAGAAAGCACTAACTAATTGATGTAAAAGAAGAATGAAGAGTTTTCCACAGTTGAAGGGCGCGCTAATAACAGTAACAACAATAATCCTAATATACTCATATATATAAATATATGATTTATTCTTTAAGCGTTACAGACGACAGAACACAAATCATCAGTCCGCAAATTCAGAGGCAAATACTGAAATGGGTTATTACCACGAGCACGTACTCCCCAAGTTCTTGAACCTGGCCTGTGGGACCAAACCCATTGGTCGGCAACGGCAGAAAGTTGTCCCCGGTGCCGAGGGTATAATCCTGGAGGTCGGTATGGGTTCAGGGCTTAACTTGCCATATTACAACCCGGATAAGGTGAAAAAAGTCTGGGGCCTGGAGCCTTCACATGGCATGCGTGAACAAGCTGCGCAACGGGTTGCACAAGCCCCATTTCCCCTGGAGTGGCTGGATCTGCCAGGGGAGGAGATCCCACTGGATAGCAACAGCGTCGACACAGTGGTCCTGACCTATACTCTCTGCACCATACCGGACTGGCAGCGGGCTCTTGAACAAATGCGCCGTGTTTTGAAGCCAGGCGGTAAGCTATTGTTCAGTGAACATGGTCTGGCTCCCGATCAGGGGGTGCGAAACTGGCAGCAGCGGATCAATCCGCTGTGGATGAAACTGGCTGGAGGCTGCCACCTGAATCGTGATATTCCCCTGCTACTCAAACAAGGTGGTTTTGTGATTCGAGATATTGAGTCGCTTTATTTGCCATCGACACCCCGTTTTGCGGGGTTTACTTATTGGGGGTACGCCGTTTGAAACGACCCGCAGTTGCCTGGTGGCAAACCCATCGAGATTCTTGGCTAATCTCGCAGCGGGCACTCGCTACCGGGACAGATGTCGTACGCGCGCTGAAAGCCCACCATGAGTGAGCTAGCCCGCTTGCGGTTTATTCCATTTCGCCGCAGTGACCTGCTGCAAATGTGTCTGCATGACGCGGGGATCACCGCTCCTCTCAGGACTGATCTCACTGCAGCCTGGACCATTATTGAGGCGCATTTTCGCGCTGAGTTTGCTGATATAAAAGACCGGATGAAGTCCAGCTATGCGCCCCTGGACCCGGACAGTGACATGCGCACCGTCGCCTCTTCAGCCATTGGAGGCGACAAGCCCGCGCCGCTTGCACCCGCTATTGAGTCGATGCTTCAGCGAGCCAACTATGAACGGGCGACGGAGGCCGAAGTGCGCCAGGCCTTTGCCACCGAGTCTCTGTTCCATATCAAGCTCTACGTGGACTTTGATGATTTCGAGGAAGTGCTGCTTTACTACCGCGGCTCACGCCCGGCTCAGGAGCAGGTCAAGCGCTGGTTCGGTCTTAAAAAAGTGCAGATCGATTTCACCTTGCTGGAACGCGTGGTGGTTTACATCCGGTTCAAAGAGGATATCGACGTGGACAGCACTCTCGGGGGCTGCAGGCCTGGCAGCACCATGCTCAAACTCTTTCAGAATGTGCCGGACGCCGATGCGGAAATGCTCTTCCCCAACACGCGGGTGATGATGCAGCCGAGAGACAAATGGATGATCGGTATTCCGGCGCTGATTACCGGGGGTTTAACCTTCAGCACGAAACTCGGTGCAACGCTTGTATTGCTGGGATCGCTGTTCGGTTTTTGGTTCGGCGTGCATAGCGAGCCAGTGGAATTGGGTCGTACCGAAGTGCTGGTACTACTGGCCGGAATAGCGACGTTGGTTACCTATTTCTGGAAGCAATTCAGTAAATTCCGCAAGCGTAAGCTCAAGTACACCGAAGCACTGACCCGTAATCTCTATTTCAAGTTGCTTGATAATAATACCGGCGTGCTGCTGCGGTTGCTCGATGAGGCGGAAGACTCAGAGTGTAAGGAGTGCCTGCTCGCCTATAGCTATTTGCTTCAGGCCGCTGAGCCGATCAGCGCGGCAGAATTGGATAGTCGAATAGAAGCATGGCTGGCGAAAGACTGGGAATGCCGGATTGATTTTGAGGTTAACGATGCCCTTGCCAAACTTCAACACCTGGGCCTTGTTCAGCAGGAAGGTGGATTCTGGAGTCTCGCCAATGGCAAAGAATCGGTTTGTGATTAACCCTGGAAGCTGTGGCGGAAGTAACTCAGCTCCAGCCCACTCACTGTGTGCCTGGCCCGTTCAAATTGATCGCGCATAGCGCTTGAGCTGTGTTGGTAGGCATTCTCAGTCAACAGTGTTTCTCCCCCGGCAGCGAGGTCCTCACCCAACTTGCACAGGATATTCATCTCGCTGGCAAAGTAGCCTTCGAGATCGTCACCGAACAGCATTCGGCCATAACCTATTCCAATGCCGACACGAAACGGTTCGGTTTCCGTGAGCATCAGTCCCGATCGGTGGATTTCTGCGTGTAGGGACAGTGCACAGCCGAGGGCATCGCTAACATGGCCGAAAACAGCGTAAAGATTATCGGCGTGGCCGTGAAACGCAAGGGAACGATGGGCGTGACACACAGGCTGGCAAAGACTGCGCATAGCCACCAAATTCGAGAGGGAATGAACGATTCCGTGGCTCTGGCTAACCCGGGAGAAGCCTGTGGAATCGAGCACCATGAGAGCAACCGTCTCCCCGTACTGCTCCCACAGGTCGCGCTCACGGGTCACCGGATCAATGTTGCGTTGTCGGTAGGCCGAAATGGTTTCGAGCAGTGTGGGCCCTGTTGTGGCTTGTCTCGCTGACATCCCTGTTCCCTTTACCCTCCAGAACGCTTCCAGTGTAGCAGTTGGAGCAGCCCGGAATACCATTGTGGTTGTTTCTGGTGTCCTTTGGCCTCAGAGGATAGCCGGCATTCAGCCGGGGTGGGGCGGGGTGCCGGATAAACCCCCGCTCAGGCCGAAAAGAGTCAGCTGTGAGCGGGCCGGCAGGGGGTATACGCGATCTGACCTGCGCTCCCTGAGCCTTTCAGGCGACCGCATGTACCGGCCTGAATCTGCAGCTATTTCCCCCTAGAGCAAGGGGGCGATAACCAAGCTGACTATCGCCATCACATTGATGAGAATATTCATCGAGGGTCCCGACGTATCCTTGAACGGGTCGCCTACCGTGTCACCCACGACCGTGGCCGAATGGGTGTCAGAGCCTTTCCCGCCAAGATTGCCCTTTTCAACGTACTTCTTTGCGTTATCCCAGGCTCCACCGGCATTGGCCATCATCAGAGCCATTAGCACGCAGCCCAATAGCGCCCCGCCCAGCATGCCACCCAGTGATTCGGGCCCCAGTGCAAAGCCGACAATAACAGGGGTAGCGACCGCGATAGCGCCTGGCAGGATCATTCTGCGCAGTGCTGCCGTGGTCGCGATGTCCACACACCTGGCGGTGTCAGGTTCTGCGGTGCCCTCGAGTAAACCCGGAATCTCTCGGAACTGGCGCCTGATTTCGTTGATCATGTCGAAGGCCGCATCGCCCACTGCGGTCATGGTGATGGACGCGATAAGAAACGGCACCGTACCGCCAATGAACATACCCACCAGTACCGTAGGATCTGAGAGCTCCAGAGAAAACCCTGGCTGATGTTGCTGCACTGTTTCTACATAGGCGGCTATGATCGCCAATGCCGCCAGCGCGGCAGCGCCAATGGCGAAACCCTTGCCGATGGCAGCGGTGGTATTGCCTACTTCATCGAGGCCATCAGTAATTTTGCGAGTCTCTTCTCCCATGCCAGCCATTTCAGCGATACCACCGGCGTTATCTGCAACCGGCCCGTAGGCGTCGATTGCCATGGTAATGCCGACGGTAGCCAGCATGCCCACAGCGGCAATCCCGACGCCATACAGACCCGACAATGAGGTGGAAAGATAGATGATTGCGGCGAGACTCAGGATGGGGAGCACTACTGACTCCATGCCAACGGCGAGGCCAGTAATCATCACCGTAGCCGGCCCTGTTTCGCCGGATTTGGCAATTTTTCGTACCGGCGAACCGCCGGTGTAATATTCAGTGATCAAGCCAATGGCCACACCGCCCACGGCCCCACAAACCACTGACCACCAGATGTTGCTATCCAGCTCCATTGCCGCAATCAGGAACCAGGCCATGGCAACGAAGATGACAGGAGCCAACAGAGTGCCAGCTCGCAGTGCCGCTTCCGGTGCAGCGTTGGAACGGGCTCGCACAATCAGAATGCCCGCGAAAGAGGCAATCAGGCCGATACTTGCCAGGGCCAGGGGCAGAAACATCATGCCGCTGCGGACACCAATCGCCATGGTGGAAGCAATAGCGATGCAGGCGATCATCGATCCGCAGTAGGATTCGAAAATATCTGAACCCATACCGGCAATGTCGCCGACATTATCACCAACGTTGTCGGCGATGACCCCTGGGTTGCGCGGATCGTCCTCCGGAATACCAGCCTCGATCTTGCCGACAAGGTCGGCGCCTACATCGGCACTCTTGGTAAAGATTCCGCCGCCTACCCTGGAAAACAGAGCCACAGTAGAGGCGCCCATACCGAAACCGTGGATGGCGTGGACTGTTTCAGCGTCGCCCGCGAAATACCAGTACAGACCCCCCAGACCAATCAGGCCCAGCGAAGCTACACACAGACCCATCACCGATCCGCCATAGAACGAAATCGACAGGGCTTGAGCAGCGCCGTGCGTATGAGCCGCCACCGCCGTGCGAACATTGGCCTTGGTGGCAGCGAACATGCCGAGATAACCGGCAGTTGCTGAAGAAATAGCGCCGACCAGGAAAGCCAGAGCGGTATTGACACCCAGGGGTGATAAAAAGATAAGCACCAGCAGTACTGCAGAGAACATTGCCAGCATTTTGTATTCGCGATGCATGAAGACCATGGCACCAAGGTGAATCTGGTCACCGA
Source organism: uncultured Gammaproteobacteria bacterium (assembly GCA_963840725.1). Taxonomy (GTDB): domain Bacteria; phylum Pseudomonadota; class Gammaproteobacteria; order Pseudomonadales; family Halieaceae; genus CAVWDU01. Next base: position 1,123,327 of record CAWIZY010000016.1, read on the forward strand.
TCTTCTTGACCACGCCATCGCCATGATTGTGGCGGGTCATAATGTGGTAGATACAAAAAGCGACGCCCAGTCCTAAAAGCCCGAGAATGGGAGGTATTAGAAAGTACTCTGACATTGGTCGGTTCCCCGGTTATTATGTGTGTTGGTACACAGGCAAGCTAACAAAATTTACCCGGCGCACACAAGTGCCGGGTCCAACCCAAAAAATCCGTATGCCATCAAGTGCTGTTTAGCCGGAGGACGTCGTGAGCCAGCTCCAGGGAACATTCACAACCGCTGATGGGAGCTCGCACTTCTACCAGTACTGGCAACCGCCCGGGGATGCTCGCGCAGTGATAATCGTGGTGCATGGTGCGGGTGAGCACAGTGGCCGCTATGAGCGCTTAGCCACTTACTGCGTGGATCACGGTTATGCGGTGGCGGCCCTGGACCACCGGGGACATGGCAAATCGGAAGGTACCCGGGTCCATGTGCAGAGATTCGATGACTATCTGGACAGTCTCGAAGTGTTTCACCGCCAGGTGGTCAGGGATTGGCCCAATCTGCCATTATTTCTGTTGGGCCACTCGCTGGGGGGGCTGATCAGCAGCCGTTATCTGCTCCAGCATCAGAGCGGCTTCGCGGGCTGCGTCCTGTCCGGGCCGGCGATAATGACCGAGATTGAGCCCGGCCTGCTGCAGACCTGGCTGATACGACTGCTGGCATTGCTGTATCCGAGTGCCGGGGTATTGCAGCTGGACGCCAGGGGCGTGAGTCGCGATCCGGAAGAGGTAGAGCGCTACCTGCAGGACCCCCTTGTTCATAATGGGAAAATGACCGCGCGTCTGGTTAGTGAGCTGTTCAATGCAATGACAGCGATCCGCAATACCGCAGCTGAAATACACCTGCCAATGCTGTTGTTGCATGGGGGTGCCGATGCGATGACGTCACCCGAAGGGTCCCGGTTTTTGTACAATAATATCAGTTCCACAGACAAGGAATTAAAAATATATCCGGAACTGTTTCATGAAATTTTCAATGAACCAGAACACCCGGCCGTGTATGCCGATGTCCTGACCTGGTGCGATGCGAGGCTGCCTGGGCCCGAGTGACCGGGTACGGGATGCCAGGGGGCTATGATCCCGGGGGCCATGATCCTGAAGCTGGCAGGACGCGTGCCCGACAATCAGCGGGTTACAGGCCCGGCAATGCACGTTAAAATCGCCGCTCCTTGGCGTTCCCGGTAGATGGTTGGCATGGCCCTTTGGCAACCGAGATCAGTACTACAGCTGTTGTTGCTGGGGTTTTTTGTGGCCCTGGTGCCGCTCTCATTAGCCATATTGTTCTCCGTTCAGACGCTTGGAGATCTCGCTCGTGACAACCGGGAGATAACCCGAGCGGTGGTAGATGTCACACGTCTGGGAGAGGAAATACAGGATGCCGTGCTGGAGATGGAGCGCCGGGCGGGGCAATATCTGGCTCTGGGGGGCGACGATCTGGGCGTGCTGTTTTCTCGCGAGCGGGCTCTGCTGCTCGAGAAACTGATCCAGTTGCCTGATGCCATGCCCAGGCTCGCGCGACTGCCCGCCGCGCTGCCAACCACCAGCCCCGATGTGACAGGGCTTCAGGCCTCACTTGAAAAACTCACTCTGGAGGTGATTGACGCAGCGAATGCTGATCAGGAGGGCCTTGAAGACGGTGAGGCTGTCCAGGCCCTGGAACAGTCATTTGAGGTCATTAGCGGCCAGAGACAAGCGGTGGAGAAATGGCTGCTGGCTTCTGTGGATCAGCTGTTAGAGAAAAGCGCCGCTGATGCCAAAGCCATTATCGACGCCCTGGTTCTCCAGGTTGCAGCGCTAGCGTTCGCGACCCTTGCACTGCTGCTGTTTTTTGCCTACTGGATCAATAAACCGGTTCAGGATCTGACTCAGGAGATTCATCAGCTGGGTACTGGCGGCCTCAGCCACAAAATTGAGATTTCCGGCCCCCAGGAGGTGCAGATGCTGGGCAGCAAGCTCGAGTGGCTGCGCAGCCGTTTGCATGACAGTGACCAACAAAAGCAGCAGTTCCTGCGGCATATTTCACACGAGCTGAAGACCCCGCTATCCAGTCTCAGGGAAGGGACCGATTTGTTGGCGGAGCGCGTAACCGGGGTGCTCTCCCAGCAGCAGCATGAGATAGTAGAGATCGTCCGGCAGAACGCTATTGAACTCCAGCGCCTGATTGAGAACCTGCTGGATTACAATCAGCTTCCCGATCAGGAATTGCGGCTGGCGGATATCCACATAGAGAGTCTGATCGATGAGCTTATCACCAGTTACAGTATTAGCATTCGTAAAAAGGCCTTGCGCCTGAAGATTGGTGGCACCGTGGACACCTGGAAGGCGGATACAGCGAGACTGAGCACCACGATAGACAACTTGTTATCGAATGCGGTGGTGTATACGCCAGACAACGGATTAATCGATATTGCATGGCGCGAGGAGAATGCTAGTCTGGTTATTGAAGTGGCGAATACCGGGCATCCGATTCCAGCAAGTGACGCCAAGCGGTTGTTCGAACCGTTCTTTCAGGGCGCCAGCAGGCGATCGGGACCCATCAAGGGCTCTGGTATCGGCCTGAGTGTTGCCCGCGAGTGTATAGAGCTGCAGGGAGGTAGTCTGAAACTTGTGACCCATAAGAGGTTTCCCATTTGTTTTCGAATCGTATGTCCCGCGCAGCGATCCTGATTGTGCTGGGGTCAGTGTTGATCGGCTGTGCTGGTCAAGCACCACCATCTGTTGAGACCGGCAGGTCGTTAGAGGCAGTAGTGCCGGGCCCCCCGAACTATTCGGATTCCCTGGCCGACTGGCTGGACCTGCAGGAAGCCGTATTGCAGATGCAAGCCCCAGCCGTGCAGGAGGAACTGGAAAAGATGGCGGGCGCACCTGATACCGGAGACGAGCTCTACTATTTCGGTCTGCTGAACCAGCAAATGAAAGAATACAGTCACTGGATAGCGGCTCGCGATGCATTCAGGCAGGTTCGTAAAGACCCGGAGCTGGAACTGGAGCAGCGCCAGTTGGCAGGTATTCTGGAACGCTATAACCAGAGCCTGATTAACGCCCAGTCACGTCAAGAAGAGTGGGAGGATAAGAATCGATTGCTGCGGCGAAAACTTGATACACTGGACGATGAAAAAGCGCTGCTGGAGCAAAAAATACAAGCCCTGACAGATCTCGAAGCGGTGATCAGTACCCGCAAGGAGCAATAAAGAAATGGCCAGCCGGCTACTGCTGGTGGATGATGACACCGACCTGCTGAAACTGCTGTCGATCAGGCTGAAGGCCGAGGGGTTTACGGTCAGCATAGCGAGCTCTGCCGAGGAGGCACTGCAGGTACTTCGCAATGAGGTCATTGAGGTCGTGGTTACAGACCTGCGAATGGATGGTGCGAGCGGGTTGGAATTGTTCGAGCAGGTTCGCCACTTTTACCCCGCTTTACCCGTCATCATGATGTCGGCCCAGGGCACCATTCCCGAGGCGGTGGCTGCAACCCAAAAAGGCGTGTTCGAGTTTCTTACCAAGCCGGTAGACAAAAAAATGTTGTTGCGGTCTATCGAGGCGGCGCTGCAACAGTCTGGTGGCGGTCAGACCGAGGTCATTGAGGACTGGCGTGAGCATATCGTGACACGCAGTCCGATAATGGAGCGTATTCTCAATCAGGTCCGCCAGGTGGCGAGCTCCGACGTGACGGTGCTGATCACCGGTGCCAGTGGCAGCGGCAAGGAATTGCTGGCAAGAGCGCTGCACGAGGCCGGTTCCGAGCGCAAGGGCCCCATGGTTGCGGTCAACTGCGGGGCACTACCCGAGCAGCTGCTGGAGTCTGAGCTATTTGGTCATGTAAAGGGGGCTTTTACCGGCGCGATCAGCGACCATACCGGGCTGTTCCGGGCCGCCAACGGGGGTACCTTGTTTCTCGATGAAATAGGCGATATCCCGCTCCCACTGCAGGTCAAGCTGCTGCGAGCGCTGCAGGAGCGGCGGATCAGGCCCATCGGCAGCACGGAAGCCGTGTCGGTAGATGTGCGCATTATCACTGCAACCAATCGTGATCTTGAGCAGGGTATGCTTGATGGTGTCTTTCGCGAGGATTTGTTCTATCGACTCAATGTTGTGAATATTCATTTACCGTCGCTGTCAGAGCGGGTAGAGGATATCCCTTTACTGGCCAACCATTTTCTCCGGGAGACGGGTGCCTACCAAATGGGCAATGTCACCAGTTTTGCGCCGGCGGCGATGGATGTGCTAATCGGTGCGCCCTGGCCGGGCAACGTCCGCCAGCTAGAAAATGTCGTACAGCGCACAGCAGCGCTCTCTACCACGCCGGTAATACCGGAGATGCTGGTAGGCGAGGCGTTGACCGTGGAAGACCAATATCTCCCCTCATTGAATCAGGCCCGGCAACAGTTTGAGCATGATTATCTCGCGAAAGTCCTGCGGCTCACCAGTGGTTCGGTGGCCGATGCTGCGCTGCTGGCTCAGCGAAACAGAACGGATTTTTATAAGCTGCTGAAGCGGCATAATATCAATATCGAGCGGTTTAAAAACCAGGAGTGAGACCTTTGTCGCAAAACCACGACAAAATAACTCCCTGATTTAAGGGAAAAAGGCCTATTTGGTTTGGTATTCGTCTCCAAATAGCGACAAAACATAGCCAAATATTTGGTAATTTGGAACGATATTTTAATAACTAATTGATTTAAAAAGCAATTTTTTCATTGGCATGATTCTTGTATGTAAGCTCTTTGCAGCTTAGTTTGGACAACTGAGCCAGCAGGGGATTTTACCGGAGTTGTACTATGACTATCATTTTCGAACTGACAACCGATCAGACATTGCTACAGCAGTACTATCATCTGCGCGAAGTAGCTTTTAGAGAAGAAATTGGCATCTCGGACTTCGATGGATCTGAGGAGCCTGAGGACAGGCAAGGACACATTTTAGTTGGCCATCAAGGTGGGCGGTGCATTGGGGGAGCAAGGATCAGTCCCCGCCGGCTGCAGGTTGAAGACTACAACGAACTGGATCTCGACTCGCGTGCTTGTTGTTCATGGGAGAGACTGGTTCTGCACCCGAATATCCGCACCGACCAGCTATCCAGAGATTTTTGTAGTCACTTGATCGACGTTTCAAGGGTGCTTGGATTTGATCATGCGCTGTTGGTAAGCTCGCTGCGCAATGCGCGTTATTATCGACGGTGTCACAGTGCGCTGGGGGTGGACTTCAGGATCCACCGCCCTGCACCGGAGTACGCCAGCGGGATGTTTTCCGGCTTAGAGCACTATCTCTCCATATCAGACCTGGTAGACAGGCAGGAGATACGCCTCGCTGCTTGATAGCTGGCGGTGGTGACAGCGCAAATGCCCACCCCTTAGGGTCGATACATACAGGTCGGCCCAAAGGGTGGGCATGTGTGCCTGTGCCTGAGGCAGCCCCGCGTGGCAGGGAGTGCTACAACCAATGATGGTTTTTTGATCACGCGCTCGCGTCCACGTATACTCTCGCGCCCGCGGACCGGTCGGCCGCATGCTGCTGATGAGGATAAATCAGGTGGAATACGGGACAGGGTTCGACGTCATCGTCATTGGCGGAGGTCATGCAGGCACCGAGGCCAGTTTGGCCGCGGCACGCATGGGCTGCAGCACACTGCTGCTCACTCACAGTGTCGATACACTGGGGCAGATGTCCTGCAACCCGGCTATTGGCGGCATTGGCAAGAGCCATCTCGTCAAAGAGGTGGATGCCCTCGGCGGAGCTATGGCCACCGCTACTGATCGGGCGGGTATCCAGTTTCGGGTGTTGAACGCCCGCAAGGGGCCTGCTGTGCGCGCCACCCGCGCCCAGGCAGATCGGGTGCTGTACCGAAACGCCATCCGGGAAATTCTTGAGGGGCAGGAGAACCTGTGGATTTTTCAGCAGGGTGTCGACGACCTGTTGGTGGAAAACGGCAAGGTTGCAGGCGCGATTACCCAGATGGGCCTGACCTTTCGTGCGCCGCGAGTCGTGCTCGCGACCGGGACTTTTCTGGGTGGCAAAATGCATATTGGCCTGGAGAACAGTAGCGGTGGGCGTGCCGGCGACGCCCCGTCGAATGCGCTCGCCAGACGGTTACGCGAGATGCCATTTCGGGTGGAAAGGCTCAAAACCGGGACGCCACCGCGGATCGACGCTCGCAGTGTGGACTTCAGCCAGCTCAGCGAGCAATGGGGTGACAGCCCTGAGCCGGTGATGTCGTTTCTCGGCTCAACACAGCAACACCCTTCGCAGCGCTGTTGCTGGATCACGCATACGAACGAGCGCACGCACGAGATTATCCGCGCCGCACTGGACCGTTCCCCGCTGTTCTCGGGAGATATCGAAGGCGTGGGACCGCGGTATTGTCCCAGTGTCGAGGACAAGATCCATCGGTTCGCGGATAAAAGCTCGCATCAGGTATTTATCGAGCCCGAAGGTCTCTCGACCAATGAGCTCTATCCCAACGGGATCTCCACCAGTCTCCCGTTTGACGTTCAGTGCGAGCTGGTGCAGTCCATCGTGGGTTTTGAAAACGCCCATATCACCCGGCCCGGCTACGCCATCGAGTACGATTTTTTTGATCCGCGGGATCTGCACTATTCCCTGGAGACTCGAGCGCTGCCCGGGCTGTATTTTGCCGGACAGATCAACGGCACCACAGGGTACGAAGAGGCCGCAGCGCAGGGCCTCCTGGCCGGCACCAATGCCGCACTGGCGTCGCAGGGCAGGGAACCCTGGTGTCCCCGTCGCGACGAGGCCTACCTCGGCGTGCTGGTAGATGACCTGATCACCCGCGGAACTCTGGAACCCTACAGGATGTTTACCTCGCGCGCCGAGTATCGGCTCTTACTGCGAGAGGACAATGCAGACTTACGCTTGACTGAGCGCGGCCGAGAGCTGGGCCTGGTAGACAACAATCGCTGGCAAGCCTTCAGTGTTAAACGCGAAGCGATCGACAGGGAAAATCAGCGGTTGGCGGCGACCTGGGTACATCCTGGCTCAGAGGCAGCCGCCAGGCTGGAGGGAAAAATCGAAAAGCCGATTACCCGCGAGTATTCGCTGGCCGACCTGCTGAAGCGACCGGAATTGAACTATGCGGATGTCGCCAGTCTTACCGAGGTGGTGAATTGCGATCCGAATGTGGCCGAGCAGGTAGCGATAACGGCGAAGTACGCCGGCTATATCGATCGCCAGCAGGCGGATATCGATCGATTGCGTCGCCATGAGCAAATGCAGTTGCCTTCCGATCTTAACTACGAGGGGGTTGATGGCCTGTCCAATGAGCTTAAACAAAAGCTCAGTGAAGGCAGGCCTGCTACCCTGGCCAGGGCGGGGCGGATACCCGGTATGACACCAGCCGCCCTTTCGCTGCTATTGATTTATTTACGTAAGCAGACCGACCGCGATCAACGCCAGCGGGCCTGATATGCGGGCCGGGCTTGAAGAAATACTGCAGTCGGGTTGCGAGTTGCTGGGGCTGACTCCGGATACGCAACAGTACGAGCGCTGGCTGGCCTATGTAGCACTCCTGCAACAATGGAACCAGACGTTCAATTTGACCGCCGTGCGGGACCCGCGGGAGATGGTTACCCGCCACCTGCTGGACAGCTTGTCAGTGGCGAGTGACGTGACCGGTGAGCGGCTGATTGATGTCGGCACCGGAGCCGGGCTCCCCGGTGTGCCGCTGGCGATCCTCTACCCCGACAAGCAGATTGACCTGCTCGATAGTAACGGCAAGAAGACCCGTTTTTTGTTTCAGGTGAAAACCCGCCTCGGCTTGGATAATATCGCTATTCATCATCACCGTGTGAAGGATTTTCGCCCTCAGCAGGGTTATGATCTGGTGCTGTCGCGCGCATTTGCCTCGCTGCATGATATGGTAACGGCCTGTGGGCACCTGGTCGGAGTTGATGGACGCTTCCTGGCGATGAAGGGAATGCTGCCAACGGATGAAATCAGCGCGATCGGCGATTTGTGCAAGGTGCTGGAAGTGGACCCTGTAACGGTACCGGGGCTATCAGAGCAGCGACATATCATTATGCTGTCATTGAATCGACAGAGTGGTTAAAAGGCTTCAGATGAGCGCCACCTGAGGCAACAACAGGTTGATGCGTGCGGCGCACTCGGCTGGGCTTGCAGAGTCGAGTTGTTTGATAACGCCAAACCCAGCCGACACAGGCTTTTTCAACACGCTGTTAGCCCGGCCAGTTGACGACAACAGGGGTACCATAGTGGTCGCCAGAATTCTTGCAATCGCAAACCAGAAAGGTGGGGTGGGTAAAACAACAACCTGCGTCAACCTGGCGGCCTCACTGGCGGCGATGCAGCACAGGGTGCTGTTGGTCGATCTCGACCCCCAGGGCAACGCGACCATGGGCAGTGGTATCGACAAGCATCAGTTGCAATCGACAGTTTATGATGTCCTGGTAGATCAGCAGCCGGTAGCGTCTGTATGCCGGCCAACCGAGGTCGGTCTGTTCGACGTGTTGCCGGCTAACGGAGACCTCACAGCCGCTGAAGTTGAGCTGCTTGAGGTGCAGCATCGAGAGCGCCGCCTGAGAGATGCGCTGACGCAGGTTGCGGCCAGTTACGAGTTTATCCTGATTGATTGTCCGCCCTCGCTGAACATGTTGACGCTCAATGGCCTGGTAGCGGCCGATGGCGTTATTATCGCCATGCAGTGCGAATACTTTGCGCTGGAGGGGCTGTCTGCGTTGGTGACTACAATCAACAGCGTCGCCGAACGTATCAACCCGGATTTGCAGATCGAAGGCATTTTGCGAACGATGTACGATCCCCGCAACAGTCTCACCAATGAGGTGTCCGACCAATTGCACAGTCATTTCGGTGACAAGGTGTATCGCACGGTGGTACCGCGCAACGTGCGCCTGGCAGAAGCCCCCAGTCACGGCGTGCCGGCGATGCATTACGACCGGCATTCACGCGGGTCCAAGGCTTATATGGCGCTCGCCGGTGAAATTGTCCGGCGGCAGGAGATGAAGACCGAGTTGGCCCACAACGAGGCCCAACCGGCACCGGCCGGTGGTTAAGGAGAACACCATGGTGAGCAAGAAGCGCGGATTGGGTCGTGGTCTCGATGCCTTGCTGGGCGCGAACAACGGTACCACAAGCGCTCCCGGGGAGGCGCCCTCATTCGGAGATCTGGCGCCTGTGAGCGATGAAGATCACCCGGAGCGTAACCTGCGGGAGCTGCCCGTGGACCTGATACAGCGCGGCAAGTACCAGCCACGCAGGGACATGGACCCGGAATCCCTGCAGGAGTTGGCTGACAGCATCCGTGCTCAGGGCGTAATGCAGCCGATAGTGGTGCGACCCATTTCCGACAGTCGCTATGAAATTATTGCGGGGGAACGACGCTGGCGAGCGACTCAACTCGCCGGACTCGATACCATCCCGGCCTTGATCAGGGACGTTCCCGATGAGGCCGCTGTGGCCATGTCCCTGATTGAAAACATTCAGCGGGAGGACCTCAATCCGATTGAGGAGGCAATGGCCCTGCAGCGTCTGCAGCAGGAATTCGAATTGACCCAGCAGGAAGTGGCAACCGCTGTAGGCAAGTCCCGCTCCACAGTGACCAACCTGTTGCGTCTCATGACTTTGCAGGAGGATGTTCGCAAGTTGCTCGAACATGGCGACCTGGAAATGGGCCATGCCCGGGCGCTGCTCGGACTGGACGCTACGGATCAGTCACAGGCGGCCCGCAACGTGGTTTCGCGCGGATTGTCGGTGCGCCAGACTGAGGCCTTGGTGCGACGTCTTCAGGCTGGAGACGCGGCACCGGTCGCGGCAGTCGCAGTGGATCCGAATATCCGCCGATTGCAGGACGATCTCTCACAACGGCTGGGTACGCGTGTGGCCATTACTGACAATGGCCGCGGCAAGGGTACGCTGGTGCTCACCTATAATAGTCTCGATGAGCTGGACGGGATCCTCAGTCACATAAAATAAGCCACACCAGGAGCGGGCCCCGCCTTGAAGCCCCACAGTATGTTGGGCCAAAGCGCGGGTTCAACCACTATATAGTCCAGTGTGATAGTCCAGTGCGGTAGAGTGGTGTCCGTTTATCCAGCTTTCGCGGGGTAAGCCCGGTGTGCTGACGCAATGACGTTTAGCGCCAACAGTCGCCATTGGAGCCTTGAACCGTGCCCGGTTCCCCCCTATAATGCGCGCGCTCGAAACGAGGATCGTAGGGCGTGTAAGTTTGGCATCGGGAGCCTGGCATGGCGTTACAAAATGGCGCCGAGATACCCCGCCCACCCGTCCACAGAATCACCCTCGTTCAGCTCGCAGTCCTAGTTCCACTTAGCCTGACCATGCTGGCGTTTAGTAAGACAGGGGCCTTGTCGGTTCTGTGCGGTGGCCTTGTGGCAGTAATACCCCAGGCGTACTTCGCGACAGTGGCGTTTCGTTGGCGTGGGGCCCGGTCAGCCAGGGAAATTGCCCACTCCAGCTATTTGGGAGAAGTGGGCAAGTTTCTGCTGAGTATTGCCGGTTTTGCGGTTGTGTTTGCAGCTGTGAGGCCGATAGATGGCTTGGCAGTGTTTAGCGGTTATGTGCTGATGTTGGCACTACAGATTATCGGCAGCTGGTGGTTGCTCAGAGAGCTACCAGCACCAATGAACAAACGTAAGAGCGTTAATTGATGGCAGGCGATAACCAGACTGTATCGGAATACATAGTCCACCATTTGACTAACCTGACCTATGGCAAGTTGCCTGAGGGATTTGATCGCGCAGACGGTAGCGTGATCGGCGAGGGTGGCCAGTGGGTTATGGCGCATGGTGCGGAAGAAGCGGCGGCCATGGGTTTCAATGCCATCCATATTGACAGCATGCTGTGGTCAATCGGCCTGGGTCTGGTTTTTTGCTGGATATTCTATCGGGTAGCGCAGAAGGCTGAATCAGGCGTGCCCAGTGGCATGGTGAACGCGATGGAAATGGTGGTTGAGTTTGTTGACAGCACCGTTCGCGACACATTTCACGGTCACAACAAGCTGATCGCGCCGCTGGCTTTGACCATCTTTGTCTGGGTCTTTTTGATGAACCTGATGGATCTGATACCCGTGGATCTGATACCGATGGCGCTGAGCCTGGTCGGGGTCGAGTACCAGAAGATTGTGCCGTCTACGGACCCCAATATCACGATGGGAATGGCCCTGGGTGTCTTTGTTTTGATGCTCTATTACTCGGTCAAGGTCAAGGGCTTTGGTTTTGTGAAGGAGCTGACGCTCAATCCCTTCAACCACTGGCTGTTCATTCCTATCAACTTGTTCATGGAAGTGGTTGGCCTGCTGGCCAAGCCCTTCTCGCTGGGGCTGCGGCTGTTCGGCAACATGTACGCTGGCGAGATGATTTTTATCCTCATCGCCGCCCTGTTCAGTGCAGGGATTGCATGGATGGCTCCTGCTGGATTGCTGCAGATCGGATGGTCAATATTCCACATCCTGGTGATTACCCTGCAGGCATTTATTTTTATGGTGCTGACGATCGTGTATCTCAGCATGGCTCACGAAGATCATTGATTTAATATTTTCTAACCATTGCTTAAACCTTAGGAGAAAAACATGCCTGAATTAATTTACGTTGCTGCCGCGATCATGATGGGCCTCGGTGGCCTGGGTGCCGCGATCGGAGTGGGTTTGCTCGGCGGAAAACTGATTGAAGGGTCGGCCAGGCAGCCAGAGCTGGCACCCAAGCTGCAGGTGACTTTTTTCCTGGGTGCCGGTCTGGTCGACGCGATCCCCATTATTGGTGTGGGTATCGCTATGTACCTGATTTTTGTTGTCGCCGGTTAGTGACCGTCGCGTGAATGCCGGACTCCAGGTTCGGCACCACCAAGCACAGAGGAGCAAGGCGTGAACATTAACCTTACGCTTATCGGGCAGATGATTGCATTTGTCTGCTTTGTCGTGTTCTGCATGAAGTACGTATGGCCGCCAATACTTGCTGCCATGAGCGAGCGCGAGAACAAGATTGCAGATGGCCTGGCAGCGGCCGATCGCGCCAGCCACGACCTTGAGCTGGCCCAGGAAAAGGCCGTAGAGCGGATGAAGCAGGCCAAAGAAGAGGCCGGCGGGATCATTGATTCTGCCAACAAGCGGGCAGGTCAGATCGTAGAGGAAGCCAAGGACGCTGCGGTTGTTGAAGCCGAGCGCGTCAAGGCATCCGCCCATGCTGAGATCGAGCAGGAACGGAACCGGGCCAAGGAGCAACTGCGCGGTCAGGTCGCTGCTCTGTCCGTGGCCGGCGCCGAAAAAATACTCGCCGCGACAATCGACCAGGAGGCCCACGCCGATATGGTCGAGAAACTCGCTGCAGAACTGTAGGGCTTAGCGTTCATGGCAGAATTGAGAACATTGGCTCGTCCCTATGCGCGTGCGGCATTCGAACATGCGCGCGACCAGGACGCATTGGCGAGGTGGTCCACGCAGCTGAATATTGCAGCCGCAGTGGCGGAGACGGAGACAGTGGCAGAACTGCTGAATAATCCCTCCCTCACCGGTGAACGGCGTGCGGAGATCCTGGCGGATGTCTGTGGCGATGCACTGGATAGCGACAGCCGGAGCTTTCTGTCAATTCTTTCTGCGAATGACAGGCTGGGGCTGCTGCGGCAAATCAGCGAGCAGTTCGATCAGCTCAAGGCCAATCTGGAAAAGACCGTCGATGTCGAGGTGATATCTGCTTTTGATCTGGCGGATGCGACCCGAGACCGGCTCGCAGATGTACTGAGTAAAAAATTCCAGCGAGAGGTCAAGGTGAGTACCTCGACAGACAGCGATTTGCTGGGTGGTGTATTAATCAGGGCCGGCGATCTGGTGATCGATGGGTCCGTGCGTGGCAAGCTGAACAAGCTTGCCGATGCAATGAATTCGTAGGATTGAGGAACAGAGCATGCAGCAACTGAATCCATCAGAAATCAGCGATCTCATCAAGCAGCGTATTGATCAGCTTGATGTCAGCTCTGAGGCCCGCAATGAGGGAACCGTCGTATCGGTTACCGATGGCATCATCCGGATACATGGCCTCGCTGAGGTGATGTATGGAGAGATGATCGAATTTGAGGGCGGTATCTTTGGTATGGCACTCAACCTGGAGCGCGACTCGGTAGGCGCGGTCGTCCTGGGTGACTACAAAACGCTGGCCGAGGGTCAGTCCTGTACCTGTACCGGCCGGATTCTCGAAGTACCGGTTGGACCGGAGTTGCAGGGCCGTGTCGTTGACGCACTGGGGGTGCCCATAGACGGCAAGGGTCCAGTGGACGCGGCGATGACCGATGCCCTGGAAAAAGTGGCTCCCGGTGTTATCGCCCGTCAGTCTGTAGATCAGCCGGTACAGATCGGCCTCAAGGCCATCGATGCCATGGTGCCAATCGGTCGTGGCCAGCGAGAGCTGATTATTGGCGATCGCCAGATCGGTAAAACTGCGATTGCAGTGGACGCCATCATCAACCAGAAAGGCACAGGCATCAAATGCGTGTATGTCGCTGTAGGCCAGAAGGCCTCTTCTGTGGCTGCTGTGGTGCGCAAGCTGGAAGAGCACGGTGCAATGGAGCATACCATTGTTGTTGCGGCGACAGCGTCCGATCCCGCCGCGATGCAGTTTCTTGCGCCATTTGCTGGATGCACCATGGGAGAGTACTACCGGGATCGCGGCGAAGACGCACTGATCATCTACGATGACCTCACTAAACAGGCCTGGGCGTACCGCCAGATCTCCTTGTTGCTGAGACGTCCGCCAGGCCGTGAAGCGTATCCGGGCGACGTGTTTTACTTGCACTCGCGACTGCTCGAACGCGCAGCTCGGGTAAACGCCGACTATGTAGAAAACTTCACTAACGGCGAGGTGAAGGGCAAGACCGGGTCGCTGACCGCGCTGCCGGTTATCGAGACCCAGGCCGGTGACGTGTCGGCCTTCGTACCGACCAATGTCATCTCTATCACCGACGGCCAGATTTTCCTTGAGGCGGATATGTTCAACGCCGGTATTCGTCCAGCAATGAACGCGGGTATTTCCGTTTCCAGGGTCGGTGGCGCTGCGCAGGCCAAAATCATGAAGAAGTTGTCGGGCGGTGTGCGTACAGCCCTGGCCCAGTATCGAGAGCTGGCGGCCTTCTCCCAGTTCGCCTCCGATCTTGACGACGCTACCAAGGCGCAGTTGGACCACGGTGAGCGGGTGACCGAATTAATGAAGCAGAAGCAGTACTCTCCCCAGAGCATCGCGGAAATGGGCCTGCTTCTTTATGCCGCCAACGAAGGCCATCTTGCCGACGTGGAGGTCAGTAAAATTGGTGACTTCGAAGAGGCACTGCTGTCGTATATGCATGCCGAGCACAGCGACCTGATGAGCTCCCTGGTCGAAAGCGGGGACTATAACGACGAGATTGCCTCCACTTTCAAGGCAGCAATCGAGAAGTTCAAAGCTACACAAACCTGGTAATCCAGAGGATCGGAAGATGGCAGCCGGAAAAGAGATTCGTACTAAAATCTCGAGTATCCGCAGTACGCAGAAGATCACCAGTGCCATGGAAATGGTGGCGGCGAGCAAGATGCGTAAAGCGCAGGATCGGATGGATTTGGGTAAGCCCTACGCTCGGCGTATTCGCTGTGTAGTGGGCCATCTCGCCAATTCTGCCCCGGAGTACCAGCATATTTACATGCAGGAACGGGAGGTGAAGCGGGTTGGGTTCATTCTGGTCTCTACCGATCGGGGGCTGTGTGGTGGTCTGAACATTAACCTGTTCAAAGCCACCATCCGGGCGATGAAGGAGTGGAATGAGCAGAATATAGAGATCGACCTGTGCCTGATCGGTGCCAAGGCAGCCGCCTTCTTCGGAAGCTACGGCGGGAATGTCGTGGCTGCAGTGCGTGATATCGGGGAAGAGCCTTCGTTGGCCGACCTGATAGGCGGTGTCAAAACCATGCTGGACGCCTATGAAGCCGGCACAATTGACCGGCTGTATCTGGTGGGGAATCAGTTTGTTAACACCATGACCCAGGAGCCCAGAGTTGCGCAACTGTTGCCCCTGGAGGCGGACGGTGACGACGAAATGCAGCATCACTGGGATTACATTTACGAGCCCGATGCAAAGGAACTGCTGGAAGGCCTGCTGACCCGTTACATAGAGTCACAGGTTTATCAGGCTGTGGTAGAAAACGGTGCTTGTGAACAGGCCTCGCGAATGCTGGCAATGAAAAACGCCACCGAGAATGCCGGAGAGTTGATCGATGACCTGCAGCTCATCTACAACAAGGCCCGTCAATCCGCAATTACGCAGGAACTGTCTGAAATCGTCAGCGGTGCTGCGGCGATCAGTTAGTGTGGCGCCAGGAATACTCCCGGACCGGACTTTTGGGCTGAGCGCCCGGGTTACGGCCTGAATCAGAAGACTCGAATTATGAAGCAGAGGATCCGAACATGAGCAGCGGACGAATCGTACAAATCATCGGTGCCGTTATCGACGTGGAGTTTCCGCGGGAGGAAGTTCCCAAGGTCTACCACGCACTGAAGGTCAGCGACAAAGATCTGACCCTGGAAGTCCAGCAGCAGCTGGGCGATGGAGTAGTCCGCGCAATTGCGATGGGCTCGTCCGAGGGTGTCAGTCGAGGACTGGCAGTGGAGAATACCGGCAGCCCCATCATGGTGCCAGTTGGACTGGAGACCCTGGGCCGCATTATGGACGTGCTCGGCAATCCCATTGATGAGTGCGGGCCGATAGGCGAGCAGGAGCGTGCTTCTATTCACCGCAAGGCGCCGGCCTATGATGAGCTGTCGGCGTCCGATGAGTTGCTGGAGACCGGCATCAAGGTTATCGACCTGGTTTGTCCCTTTGCCAAAGGCGGTAAAGTGGGACTGTTCGGTGGTGCGGGCGTGGGCAAGACCGTTAACATGATGGAATTGATTAATAACATTGCAACAGAGCACTCCGGACTCTCGGTATTTGCCGGTGTGGGAGAGCGTACTCGAGAGGGTAACGACTTCTACTACGAGATGCAGGAGTCGAAAGTCGTCGACGTGGAGAACTTCAGTAATTCCAAGGTAGCTATGGTGTACGGCCAGATGAATGAGCCGCCCGGCAACCGCCTCCGGGTCGCATTGACCGGCCTGACCATGGCTGAGAAATTTCGCGATGAAGGCAGGGATGTTCTTTTGTTCGTCGATAACATTTACCGTTATACGCTGGCGGGCACCGAAGTGTCTGCGCTCCTCGGGCGTATGCCTTCTGCGGTGGGCTATCAGCCGACTCTGGCGGAAGAGATGGGTGTGTTGCAGGAGCGGATTACTTCGACCAAGGTGGGTTCTATTACCTCGATCCAGGCCGTCTACGTCCCAGCGGACGACCTCACCGACCCCTCCCCGGCAACGACTTTTGCTCACCTCGACTCCACCGTTGTGTTGTCACGGGATATTGCTGCCAAGGGTATTTACCCGGCGGTAGATCCGCTGGACTCGACCTCTCGCCAGCTCGACCCGCTCATTATCGGCAGTGATCACTATGACACTGCTCGTGGCGTGCAGTCGGTATTGCAGCGCTATAAAGAGCTGAAAGACATCATCGCTATCCTCGGGATGGACGAGCTGTCAGAGGAAGACAAGCAGACCGTTAACCGGGCGCGTAAAATCGAACGTTTTCTGTCACAGCCCTTTCACGTGGCAGAGGTTTTCACGGGCTCGCCGGGCAAATATGTGTCCCTCAAGGACACTATCATCGGCTTCAAGGGCATTCTCGCCGGTGAATATGATCACCTGCCCGAGCAGGCGTTCTACATGGTCGGCAGCATTGACGAGGCTGTAGAAAAAGCGAAGAACCTCTAAAAACCTGCTAGGCCAACGAATGTTCCCGGGAGAATTAGCATGGCGATGACAATACACTGCGATATCGTCAGTGCCGAGGAGGAAATCTACTCTGGCCTGATTGAAATGCTGGTGGCCACGGGCGAAATGGGAGAGATGGGCGTGAGCTACGGCCATGCTCCATTGCTCACCGCCCTGGTTCCAGGGCCGGTTCGGGTCGTGACCAAGGCCGGCGAGGAGCATGTGTACTACGTGTCCGGCGGTTTTCTCGAAGTTCAACCTGGCGTGGTGTCCATTCTTGCCGATACGGCCCTGCGAGCCGGTGATGTCGACGAAGCGGCAGCCGAGGAGGCACGTAGAGAGGCGGAGCACGCCCTCGCGAACCAAAGTGGCGACTTTGACTATGGCCGCGCCTCAGCGCAGCTTGCAGAGGCCGCTGCACAGCTGGCTACCCTGCGAAAAATGCGCAACAGAGCTGGCCGGGGCTAGGGCGCCTCGGCCCTGCACCCGGTCTTTATTCGACTTCTGGCAGCGCTCCGGCCGGGTCCGTAGCGGGCCTACCCGCGCTGCCACACACTTCTCTCGGGCTCGCACTGAGCCACACCCAAGTCGGCGATATTTTTTGTGATCCACCCCGCTGTTTTGGGAATACTGGGCTTTACTCCGCCCGGCTCCGCAGAATAATCTGGTACGACTCGTACTCCCAGTGCGCTATTTTAATTGAGAACGAACCCTTATGAATCTGGAAGTCATCATTCTTGCGGCGGGGCAAGGCACCCGCATGAAGTCCTGTTTGCCCAAGGTTTTGCACCCGGTGGCTGGCAAATCGCTACTGCAGCATGTGGTTGATACTGCGGCGCAACTCGAGCCAGCAGCAATACACATCGTGGTGGGACACGGGGCTGATGAAGTGCGGGCCGCAGTCGATGCACCTGACGCGCGCTGGGTAGAGCAGACTGAGCGTCTGGGTACAGGTCACGCGGTGCTGCAGGCTATGCCCGCCGTCGCAGCAGATAGTGTGGTGTTGGTGCTTTACGGCGATGTGCCACTGATCAATGCAGAGACTCTGGGTGGCCTGGTCAAGCGAGCCTCAGAGGCACCGGCTTTGCTGACCGCTATCCTGCCCGACTCCTCGGGTTACGGAAGAATTATACGCGATGAGCAAGGCGCCCTGCTGGGCGTCGTCGAGGAAAAAGACGCAGACAGCTCGCAACGGCTCATCAAAGAGATTAATACCGGCGTACTGGCGGCTCCCGCCGCCGACCTGAATCACTACCTGCCGCGGGTGAACAACGACAATCGGCAGGGTGAGTATTACCTGCCGGATATTCTGGGTTTGGCTGTAGCTGATGGGAAACCCATTGACAGCATCCAGACGGAAAACGAACTCGATATTCAGGGGGTTAACGACCGAGTGCAGCTCAATACTGTCGAACGGGAGTTTCAGCGCCGTCAGGTCACGGCATTGTTGGCAGAAGGTGTCTACGTGGCTGATGTTTCGCGGGTCGATATACGCGGCTCGCTGGTTTGTGGAAGTGATGTCAGCATCGACATCAACGCGGTATTCGAGGGCACCGTGCGTCTCGGCGACGGTGTAACAATAGGCCCGAACTGTGTGTTGAAGGATGTAACTGTCGGTGATGGTTGCCGTATCGAGGCCATGAGCCATTTGCAGGAGGCCCAGCTGGACACGGGATGTACCGTAGGCCCTTATGCGCGCCTCAGGCCCGGCACGGTGCTGGAAGCAGGAGCCCGGGTGGGTAATTTCGTGGAAACCAAGAAATCCACCATTGGTGCCGGCAGTAAGGTCAATCATTTGAGCTACATAGGCGACTGCCAGATGGGTGCCGGAGTCAATGTGGGTGCCGGCACCATCACCTGCAACTACGATGGCGTAAATAAGCACCAGACCATTATGGGTGACAGGGTATTTGTGGGCTCCAACAGCACGCTGGTGGCCCCGGTAGAGATCGCCAGCGACGGCTTTGTGGCGGCTGGTTCAACGCTTACTCGGCCAGTCGGCGAAAGAGAGCTAGCGGTCGGTCGCAGTAAACAACGCAATATCAGTGGCTGGAAGCGCCCTGACAGCCAACAGGGGGGTAGATAGCCATGTGCGGTATTGTGGCAGCAGCAACGCGGCGGGAAGTCTCTGAAATTCTTTTGGAGGGGCTTCGCAGGTTGGAATATCGTGGCTACGACTCCGCCGGCATGGCCCTGGTGGACAACGAGTTCAATCTGCAATTACACAAGCAGCAGGGCAAAGTAGCGGAACTGGAGAAATCCCAGGCTCTGAGACCGCATCTGGGGTGCAGCGGTATCGCCCATACTCGCTGGGCAACACACGGGGAGCCCTCGGCTGCAAATGCCCACCCGCATGTATCCGGCGACAGGCTGGCGCTGGTTCACAACGGCATTATTGAAAACCACGCGGAGCTGCGCGTGGAGCTGCAAGCGGCGGGCTATGAGTTTCTGTCCGCCACCGACAGCGAGGTGATTGTGCATTTGCTGCATCAGCAGCTGGTGCAGGGCAACAGCCTTTGGGTGGCCCTGCAGAATGTCGTGGTCCGGCTCAAGGGCGCCTACGCCATTGCGGCCCTGGATATTGAACAGCCGAACGAAATTGTCGCCGCACGTGAGGGCAGTCCACTGGTCGTCGGCGTCGGCATCGGCGAGAACTTCCTGGCCTCTGATCAGATAGCGCTGCGCCAGGTGACAGACCGGTTTATCTACCTCGAAGAAGGTGACCTGGTCCGGATAACGCCATCCAGCATGGAAATTATTGATCGGGCCGGGAGGGCGGTGACGCGACGGCAAACGCGTATCTCGGAAGCCGTCGAGGTGGCTGAGCTGGGTGAGTTTGACCACTTTATGCTTAAAGAGATCTATGAGCAGCCCGCCGCCCTGGCAGCGACGTTTGCTGTCCCCCATGGGGAGCGCGTCAGTGACAACCTGTTCGGCGCCAACGCTGCGGCCATTTTTGATCAGGTAGAGTCAGTCCAGATTGTGGCCTGCGGCACCAGCTATCACGCCGGTATGGTCGGGCGTTACTGGCTGGAAGAGCTGGCAGGTATTCCCTGTGAAGTAGAAGTCGCGTCGGAATTCCGTTATCGCAAGCGTGTGCAACACAAAGGCACCCTGCTGGTGATGCTCTCCCAGTCGGGTGAAACAGCCGATACACTGGCCGCTCTGCGCAATGCACAGGACGGTGAGTTTATCGGCAGTCTGGTGATTGCCAACGTCGACAACAGCACCCTGGTCCGCGAGAGTGATCTGGTGTTTCTAACCCGGGCGGGGATTGAAATCGGGGTGGCCTCAACCAAGGCGTTTACCACCCAGCTGGTGGCGATGCTGATGTTGACCATGGCGCTTGGCCGGCGCAGCTCGCTGAGCGAAGAAAAAGAACTGGAGCTGATTTCAGCACTGCGGATTCTGCCGGAGCTGGTGCAGGAAACCCTGGCCATAGACCCTGCTATCGAGACGCTTTCAGAGCGCTTTATACCCAAGCATAATGCGCTGTTTCTGGGTCGTGGCATTCAATACCCGATTGCCATGGAGGGAGCGCTGAAACTCAAGGAAATATCCTATATCCATGCAGAGGCCTACCCCGCTGGCGAGCTAAAGCATGGACCGCTGGCGTTAGTCGATGATGATATGCCAGTGGTGGCGGTAGCCCCCAATGATGACCTGCTGGAGAAGCTCAAATCCAACCTGGAGGAGGTGCGCTCCAGGGGTGGCGAACTGTTCGTGTTCGCTGACCGCGAATCCGGTTTTGCTGACGAGCCCAGAGTAACCGTCATGCCCATGCCCAGCTGCCCGGATCCGCTGATGCCGGTCATTTACACGGTAGCGCTGCAGCTGTTGGCGTATCATGTGGCGGTTCAAAAAGGCACCGATGTGGATAAACCCCGTAATCTGGCCAAGTCCGTCACGGTTGAATAACACCCGCCGGGGTTAGCACTCTATAAGCCTCGGCCGAGATCGGTTGCCCTGGGCGCTCCCGAAAACCGGGTTCAGCGGGTCTCAACAGGTCTTTCGGCCTCCATCAACTCTGCGTTCTCTATCAGCCGCAACAGTCGTGTGCGCGGGTCTGAAACTTTCCGTCAGGCGAAAGCAGTTTGCTGGTCTACTATTGAGTGTTGTGGGCCGCCCAGGCCGAGCACATGAGAGCGGGCCGCGCAGAGGGAGGAGAAACATGGAATATCACGGGCGCTGTCACTGTGGCGTGGTGAGATTTGTTGTCGAAGCGCCGGCGTCGGTGGAAGTAGAGCAGTGCAACTGCTCAATTTGCCGCCAGAGCGGGTTTTTGCATCTCATCGTGCCCGCGGCAAGATTTCGCCTGCTGAGCGGTGAGGAGGACCTGACCACTTACCGCTTCAACACCCGTGTTGCCAGGCATTACTTCTGTCGGCATTGTGGAATCAAGCCATTTTACAGACCGAGATCCAATCCCGATGGGATCGATGTCAACCTGAACTGTCTTAAGGTGATGCCAGCGGAGGTCAAGATCGTAGCTTTCGACGGCGACAACTGGGAGGCCAATGCAGCAAGCCTTGCCCACAAAAGCAAGGAGTGATGGCCCTTGAGGTTTTTGTCCGCGGTAGAGCCCGGTGGCGTTAAACGCTATTTCGCATTCGCCTCGGTATACTTACGGATTTCCTTGTTGAACTGCCCAGCGACGGCCTCTTCCTGTGAGACTGCCTCATTGTAGGCTGCAATTGTCTCATCGTACTCGGTTTGTGCCGCTTTCTTTTCCGCGTCGCTGCCTTTGGCAGCTCTTGCCTCCGCTGCGGTGAATTTCTTTTCCAGACAAGTCATATATTCGATGTTGGCGGCCTGAAAGGTTTTGACGGCTTTCTGACCTTCCAGCATCTGGTCCATGGTCGACTTGGCGCCCTCCGGCACCTTGGGGGCCTTCGGGTTGACACAATCAGCCAGAGCAACCGGACTGCTGAGGACCAAAACAAAGCAAGCTGCGGGGAGTAATTTCATGACCTTAGCCTCATCGACGATTTTGTCGAAGATTAGCAGCCCCTCGCGAGCCTGCCAAGTGAGAAGGCTGCTGCTACTGTTCGCCTACCCAGAGCCCCGAGAGCTTGTACTCCCGCTCCAGAGCCCTGGCCACAGCTGATGCTTCCGCTTTACTGGCTAGTCCAACAACTCTGACCCTGTAGAAAGTCTTGTTGCTTTTTACCCCGGGGACGATGGTCACGGTGCCACTGGAAGGCTGCAGTTTTTTCGCCCAGGATTCTGCCGCGGACCGCTGGCTATAAGAGCTGAAATTGACGAACCAGCCGCTTGTAGTTCCTGCATTGGTTTCGGTGGGCGCAGAGCCCGTCTCTCGGGTGGCGGGTTTTGGAGCGGCCAACTTGTCAGACGAGCGGGTTGAGCTGCCTCCGGCAGCATCTGCCCGGTCAGCGGCGCCCTGCCCGGCTGGTGACGGCTGGGCCGGATTCTCGCCGGGGTTGGCTGATCGCTGCGCCGAGAGTGAAGCCTGGAGGCGCTGATTTTCAAGCTCAAGATTGGCGATGGATGCGCGCAGCTCGTCGTTGCGGCGCTCTATTCTGCGCAGCGCCTGGCGCGTCTGCGCTGTATCAGCTGGCTGCGCCGAGGTCGCCAGTTCTGCCTGCAGGCGGCTGATTTCCTCGCGCAGCTCTTCGCGCTCCTGAATGACGCCATAACCACCGAAGCCCAGTAGCAGCAGGGCAACGACAGTGGCGGCTACCAATCCCATTGGCCAGCGCGGCGCGGTGTCCGCCATCAGATCTGAGGGGTCCTCGGTCGACCAGTCGTCTGCATCATCGTCCAGCCACTCACGGGTGCCTGAAGTAGCGCTGCTCAGCACTGCAGAGGTGCGCGATGTGGTGGCGTCGACCGGAGAATCGACCGCCTTGTCCGGTGGAGTCGTATCGCTTGGATCATCGAAGGGCGGCTGGTTGGACATGAGAGTAAGTCGTTATGCTGCTTTGCTCATCGAGATGGTAACAGAGCATGACCTGCTTTGCCTCACCTGTTGACTGGCCCGATACAATTATAAGGGCTCAAAGCAAGTCGTTTCATGGTGTTGTTATGGATGGCCCGACTGCCTCCGCGGCCTGACGGATCGACAGCAGACCTGTATGGCGGCGAGGTAATCACTTAGAATAGTGCGATGGACGTTTCTGATATTCTCTCCCCACTTAACACGGCGCAACGTGACGCTGTCGCGGCTGAGAGCCAGAACATGCTGGTTCTGGCTGGAGCCGGCAGCGGCAAGACCCGGGTGCTTGTGCACCGAATTGCCTGGCTGGTGCGTGCACTGGATCTGTCACCCTACTCTATTCTCGCTGTAACTTTCACGAACAAGGCGGCCCGGGAGATGCGGACCCGGGTGGAGGAAATGCTGCAGATTCGGGGGTATGGCATGTGGATGGGGACGTTTCACGGCCTTGCCCATCGTCTTCTAAAGGCCCACTGGAAAGAGGCCGGCCTGCCGCAGAACTTCCAGATCCTCGACAGTGATGATCAACTCCGGGTCATCAAACGGATTTGCCGGGAGCAGCAGCTGGACGAGTCTCGCTGGCCGCCGCGCCAGGCCCAGTGGTACATCAACGGTCAGAAAGACGAGGGCCTGCGCGCCGCGCACATCGAGGCCCCGGAGGGCGATCTCTACCTGCACACCCTGTTGGGTATCTACCGCGCCTACGAATCCGCCTGCGAGCGGGCGGGCATGGTCGATTTTGCGGAGCTGCTTTTGCGTGCCCATGAGCTGTGGCTGAAGTCGCCGGACGTGCTGAGCCATTATCAGGGCCGGTTTCGGCAGATTCTGGTGGATGAGTTTCAGGATACCAATACCATTCAGTATGCCTGGTTGCGTGTTCTTTCGGGCGGCAAGATTCCGGTCATCGCCGTCGGTGATGACGACCAGTCGATCTATGGCTGGCGGGGAGCCAAAATCGAGAATATCCAGCGTTTCAGCGACGATTTCGCCCCGTACGGACAGTTCGTCTGGAGCAGAATTACCGCTCAACCCAAACCATTCTGCAGGCAGCTAACGGGGTGATCGCCCATAATTTTGGACGCCTGGGAAAGGAGCTGTGGACCGCTGGCGAGACGGGAGAAGCGATCACGCTGTACGCCGGTTTTAATGAACATGATGAAGCGCGGTTTATCGTCGAGCAGGTTGAGCGCTGGCTGGAAGACGGCAACACCCGGGCATCCGCTGCCATTCTCTATCGCTCGAATGCCCAGTCCAGGGTTTTGGAGGAGGCGTTGCTGCGGGCGGCGATACCCTACCGTATTTACGGCGGCCAACGGTTCTATGAGCGGCTGGAAATACGCAACGCGCTGGCTTATCTCCGGCTCCTGCAAAACCGCGGCGATGATGCCGCTGTGGAACGGGTGATCAACACGCCACCGCGCGGCATCGGCGGTAAGACCCTCGAACTGCTGAGAGAGTGCGCCCGGTCTCGCGATATCTCGCTGTGGCAGGCGATCGGTTGTGTAAAAGAGGAGAAACTGCTGCCCGCCCGGGCCCTGGGGGCCCTGGAAGGCTTTACAGTTTTGGTCGATGAGCTGGATTCCGCCGCCATGGACATCACGCTTGAGGAGACCGTCGAGCAACTGATCGAGACCTGTGGTCTGGTCGCCTATCACCAGAAGGAAAAGGGTGAGAAAGGCCAGGCGCGGGTGGAGAACCTCGAGGAACTGGTGAGTGCCGCCAAGCAGTTCGTCCCGGAGGGTGAGGACTTGTCGCCCCTGCAGCAGTTCCTGGACAATGCGGCCCTCGACGCTGGTGATGGTCAGGCGGATGCCCATGAGGACAGTGTGCAACTAATGACGTTGCATTCCGCCAAAGGACTGGAGTTTCCCCTCGTGTTCCTGGCGGGCATGGAAGAAAACCTGTTTCCTCACCGGATGTCTCTGGAAGAGCCCGGCCGGCTTGAGGAGGAGCGACGCCTCTGTTACGTGGGTATTACCCGGGCCATGACTAAACTGGTCATCAGCTATGCCGAGACCCGGCGTGTTCATGGGTCGGAAACCTATAATGCGCCCTCCCGTTTTGTTCGGGAAATTCCCGCAGAGCTGCTCGAAGAGGTGCGCTTGCAAACCAGTATAACGCGCCCGGTCAGCAGTCTGACGCAAACCGAGGTGCCGGACACGGGCCTGAGCCTGGGCCAGCGCGTCTATCATCAGATCTTCGGTGAAGGCGTCGTGCTAAACTTCGAAGGGCGTGGAAACAGCGCTCGTGTAGAGGTCAATTTTGACGCTGAGGGCAGCAAGTGGTTGGTACTGCAGTACGCCAACCTGCAGCTGATGTGAGCATGAATAACCGGGTTGTTCAACGGGGGCGCGAGTCAGTGGAAAAACGCATATTGCCGCTGGTCGTCCTGCTGCTGGTTGCAGCACTGGTGACGGTGATTGCTCTCTGGGCAACCGATCGCGCCGACGATAACCGTAATGCGGATATTACCCTCGGGGCAGGTGAGCAACAAAACTTTCACTGGAAACTGGTACAGACCTGGCCAAAGAACCTGCCCGGCCTCGGGAGTGGCCCGGAGTTCTTCGCTCGCGAGATCGAGCGGGTTAGCAACGGTCGACTCACGGTTCACGTCTACGGCGCGGGTGAGATGGTGCCTGCATTCGAAGTGTTTGATGCGGTCTCCCAGGGCGTAGCGGAGATCGGTCACGGCGCTGCCTATTACTGGAAGGGCAAGATTCCGGCTTCAGTGTTTTTCACCGCCGTACCCTTTGGCCTGACGGCACAGGAAATCAATGGCTGGCTGCATTTTGGCGGGGGTCTTGAACTGTGGCGAGAAGCCTACGCACCTGCGGGTATTGTACCGTTCGCGGGCGGCAACAGTGGGGTACAAATGGCGGGCTGGTTTAACCGCGAAATTCATTCCGTAGACGATATCAAGGGCCTTAAAATGCGTATCCCGGGTCTGGCGGGGGAGGTTTTCGCGGCAATTGGCGGGACAGCCGTGCGGATACCAGGGGGCGAGATTTACACCTCGCTGCAAACGGGTGTGATTGATGCAACCGAATGGGTCGGCCCCTATAACGACCTGGCACTTGGGCTTCATCAGGTGGCCAAGTACTACTACTATCCGGGCTGGCATGAACCCGGTGCCATGTTGGAGTTTATCGTCAATCAGGAAGCACTTGCTGCACTACCTGCTGATTTGCAGGCCATGGTAACCATCACGGCGCGTGCCGCAAATCAGAGCATGCTGGATGAGTTCACGGCCCGCAATAACGCCGCGCTGACTGAGCTCGTTGAGAACCATGGTGTCCAGTTGCGCCGGCTGCCAGATGATGTACTCGCTGCATTGGCGCGGGAAAGTGAAAGGGTCATGAGTAAGCTTGTGGCTAGCGACCCGATGGCCGCCAGGGTACATGCGTCTTATCAGGCGTTTCGCGAGGGCGTGAAGTCTTACCACCATATCTCTGAGCAGGCCTATATTAATGCCCGCGATGACGGTGTGCCGACCAGGGGCTGGCCGACCAGGGGCTGGCCGACTAGGTTTTTATAGCCCGAGTACGCCCGTTCTCGTCAATCGCGACAAACACAAACTCACCCTCGGTGACCTTGATGGGCTCGCCATCGTGCAGGGAGTTGATCCAGACCTCTACCACAATCCGAATTGAGCTGCGCCCGATCTCCAGTACATCGCAATAGCAGGTGACTACAGCCCCGACGTGCACCGGGGTGAGAAACACCATGCCGTCGATAGCGACGGTGGCGACTTTTCCTCCCGCGACATCTACCGCGGTGATACTGCCGGCGAGATCCATCTGGGAAAGCAGCCAACCCCCGAAAATATCACCGTTGGCATTGGTGTCCTTCGGCATCGCAATGGTTTGCAGGGAGAGTTCACCCTGCGGTACAGGTGCTGAGTCAATGTCGCTCATCGCGTGTCTCTCGCTCCATGGTCGCCGCCCGATTGAGGCATCACCGATGCTCGGCGCTGATCTGACTGCAGGCAGGACATTAGTTTCTTATTAAGGCGGGTAGCCAGGTGGCCATCGACGGCCAGTACCAAAGGGCAGCCATCGCCAGCAACTGGATGAGTATAAAGGGTACGACGCCACGATAGATAGCACCGGTTGTCAGTGTGTCCGGCGCGACACCGCGCAGATAAAACAGCGCAAATCCAAAGGGTGGCGTCAAAAATGACGTTTGCAGGTTGAGCGCGATCATGATTCCCAGCCAAACCGGGTCGACGCCCATGGCCAGTAAAATCGGCCCTACGATAGGCACCACCACAAACGTGATTTCGATAAAGTCGAGAATAAAGCCGAGCAGAAAAATCACCAACATGACCGCCAGGGTAGCGCCCGTGACACCCCCTGGCAGTTGCTCGAACGCGTGGTGAATCAGCTCTTCACCGCCGAAACCCCGGAACACCAGAGAAAATACGGCGGCCCCGATGAGGATCATAAATACCATGCAGGTCACCTGCAGCGTACTGCCCAGCACCTCACGCATCCTCGGCATGTCCATTTCACCTTTGGCCAATGCGAGCAGCAATGCGCCTATAGCTCCTACCCCCGCGGCCTCTGTAGGGGTAGCTGCGCCGGAGAGTATCGACCCCAGTACGAGCATAATTAACAGCAGCGGTGGTACCAGGCTGCGGAGAATTTCGGCCGCGGAGACTTTTTCGCCCTTTGCAGCAGGCGCTGCTGAGGGCTTGAGCCAGGCGAATACCAGAATGTAGGTAATGTACAGTGCAACCAGCAACAGGCCCGGCACCAGGGCACCCATAAACAGGTCTCCTACCGAGACGGTCTGGGGGTTAAAAATGTTCAGCTTGAGCTGCGCTTGCTGATACGCGTTGGAGAGTATGTCACCCAGCAGCACGAGCGCGATCGATGGCGGAATAATCTGCCCCAATGTGCCCGTGGCACAGATCGTACCTGCAGCCAGCGAGGGCTGATAGCCGGTTCGCAGCATGCTGGGCAACGACAACAAGCCCATAGTGACCACGGTCGCGCCCACGATGCCGGTGCTGGCTGCCAGCAGCATGCCCACGACCACAACTGATATGCCCAGCCCGCCACGCAGGCCGCCGAACAGTTTCGCCATGCTGCCAAGCAGCTCTTCTGCCACTCGGGATTTCTCGAGGATGACACCCATGAGTATGAACAGGGGCACGGCAATAAGCGTCATGTTGGTAACGGTGCCGAAAAGACGCCCCGGCAGTGCCCCCAGAAATGACGGGTCGAAGGAGCCGGCCAGGACACCGACGGCGGCAAAAGCCAGCGCCGTTCCAGCCAGGGTGAAGGCAACGGGGTAGCCCAGCATGAGCAACAGGCAGACAGCCAGAAACAGGTACAGCGGAATGTAACTACCCATAATCGCCACTAACCAGCAGCATCGCGTTGCGCAGGAGTTCAGCCAGTGCTTGCAGTAGCAGGTTCAGAGCCATCAATGGCAACAGGCTCTTCAACATAAAAACCGCCGGCAGGCCCCCGGGCTCGGGTGAGCGTTCAAGAATTACCCAGGATTCCAGCACGTAGTTCCAACTGCCAACAAGTATGAAGATGCATAGCGGCAGGAGAAATACGATGGCTCCCAGACTATTGACCCAGGCGCGGGTCCGGGGATTGAAATTTCGATAAAAAATGTCGACTCTTACATGACTGTCCTGCTGCAGCGCATAAGACGCGCCGAGCATAAACAGGCAGCCGTGCATATAAATCACGGCTTCCTGAGCTGCGATGCTGCCGATATTGAAACCATACCGTAGCACCACAAT
Source organism: uncultured Gammaproteobacteria bacterium (assembly GCA_963840725.1). Taxonomy (GTDB): domain Bacteria; phylum Pseudomonadota; class Gammaproteobacteria; order Pseudomonadales; family Halieaceae; genus CAVWDU01. Next base: position 1,151,911 of record CAWIZY010000016.1, read on the forward strand.
CAGTGTGGTGATTAACGCCATTGCCAGCGCCAGCCACGCCAGCCCATGGCCCAGGCGTGCTGTGAATGCGTCAATGAGTTGAATCAGTGTGCCGACGGGGGACATGGTTGATAATTCTTTTTGATTCCCGTTGTGCAGCGTATCATAGCGGGTCACCCGTATCATTTATAGCGCTTCCTGAGCCGGACCCAAGACCAATGCTTACGCTTATTTCACCCGCCAAGACGCTGGACTTTGACACCCCACCGCCGAGCAAGACATGTACTCAACCGCAGTTCCTTGAGCGCTCTGCGCTGCTCGTGGAGGAGGCGCGTCAGTTGGCTCCCGACGATATTCGTGAGTTGATGAATGTCAGCGCCAATATTGCTGAACTCAACCACCGTCGGTTTATGGAGTGGTCCGCGCCCTTCAGCCTGGACAATGCCAAGCAGTCCATCTTCGCATTTCAGGGGGATGTGTATACCGGTCTCGATGCGTCGACACTGGACCGCAAGCAGCTGGCGTTTGCTCAGCGGCATCTGCGAATTCTCTCGGGCCTCTACGGCTTGCTGCGTCCCATGGACCTGATCCAGCCCTACCGACTGGAGATGGGCCTGCCCTTTGCCGCTGCGGAGCGGCGTAACCTCTATGAGTTCTGGAATAGCGATATCGCCGACGCTCTGAATACCCAGTTGCGGAAGTCGGGTAATGAGTTGCTGATCAACCTGGCGTCGAACGAGTATTTCAAGGCGGTGCGCTCTGGAGAGCTCGCCGCTGAAGTGATCACTCCGGTATTCAAGGACTTGAAAAACGGAAAATACAAAGTTATCAGTTTCTACGCTAAAAAGGCCCGCGGCCAGATGGCGCGCTATATTATCGAGCGGGAAATCAGCGACGTGGCTGGGCTGAAGAAGTTCAGGACCGGTGGCTATCGGTACAATGGTGCCGAGTCAACGGCCCACCAGCTGGTCTTCACCCGCGATCAGGCGCCCTGACACCGTGCAAGCTGTCTCAGGGGTTGTCGCTGCCCTCTTGCGAGCATCGCCGGTGTTCGGCCCCCTGCGGTCTCAGCGTGTCTGATTTTCCCTTTTCCCAGGCCTGTGACAACAACAAGGATGCCATCCTTGAGGTTCTCAGATCAGTGTTGGCGGAGACTGGCACGGCACTGGAAATCGGCGCTGGTACCGGGCAGCATGCGACGCACTTTGCGGCCGCTATGCCATGGCTGCAGTGGCAACCTACGGAGCTGGCGGAAAACATGCCGGTCCTCTTGCCGCGCTGTCTGGCTTGCAATGCTGCCAACCTGCTAGCGCCGGTTGTGCTCGATGTGAACGACCGGCCGTGGCCGTTGTCACCGCTGCCCGATGCGCTGTTCACCGCCAACACCTTACATATCATGCCCTGGCAGGCGGTAGAATCACTGTTTGCGGAGCTGGCCGCGCGAGCGGATAAACCGGCCCGATTCGCGGTGTACGGCCCTTTCAACTACCGTGGGCAGTACACCAGCGACAGCAATGCCAGCTTTGATCAGTGGCTGGCACAGCGCAATCCGCACAGTGCTATCCGGGATTTTGAGCGAGTAAACGATCTCGCCAAAGCGGCGGGTTACAGCTTGCTGGAAGACAACGCCATGCCAGCCAACAACCGGTTGCTGGTGTGGTCAGGTGTTAGCGGGCCTTGAACGGCAGCAAGGCGCTGGTTTCGCGCAGATACTCGTCACTATGGGCGGCTTCGCGGCGGGTAAAGTCCGCGACCGCTGTCGATAATTGCGGGTCGGCAATCCAGTGGTTTGACCAGGTGGGCACCGGGCGGAAGCCCCGCTGAATTTTGTGCTCACCCTGAGCACCCGGGTCGAAGCGCTGCAGGCCATTGGCGATACAGTAGTCGATGCCCCGGTAGTAGCAGGCTTCAAAGTGCAGACAGTCGAATTCCTGCTCGCAACCCCAGTAGCGGCCGTACAGCGTATCCCCGGAGCGAAAATACAGCGCCGCCGCAACGGCCTCATGATCTCGACTGGCCAGAACCATAAGCACTTGCTCGCCCATCCCCGCTGCGACTTCGGTAAAGAATTCACGAGTCAGGTAGCCGCCGTGGCCACTGCGTTTGGCGTAGGTCTGCTGATAAAAGCGGTGAAATAACTCCCAGTTACGCTGGCCTATGTCGTCCCCCACCAGGGTGGTTAATTCCAGTCCCTGCTCACTGACCCGGCGACGTTCGCGTCGGATACTCTTGCGCTTGCGGCTGCTCAGCTGGCTCAGAAAGTCATCGAAACTGCTATAGCCTGCGTTGTGCCAGTGAAACTGGGTGGCAACGCGGCGATGCATGCCCAGGGCCAGCAGTCGGTCGGAGTCCGTCTCACCGGGAAACAGGACATGCCAGGAAGAGATGTTAGTATCCGCCGCCAATTGCTCTACTGCAGCCAGTGCCGCCGCCCAGGCCTGAACGGGGTCTATTCCCGGTGCCACGCACAGCCTCGGCCCCGTAGCGGGGGTGAAAGGGATAGCGGTTACCAGTTTTGGGTAGTAGCGCAGGCCACTGCGCTGCCAGGCCTCGGCCCAGGACCAGTCGAATACATACTCCCCATAAGAGTGGGACTTCAGGTACATCGGCATCACCGCCGCAGTTGCACCGTCTCCCGGCGAGGCCAATGCCAGGTGGCAGGGCTGCCACCCGGAGTCAACCGATGTGCACCCGGTCGTCTCCAGCCCCAGCAAGAACTGATGCCGCATAAACGGGTAGTCGTGGCCAGCTATACTGTCCCAATCCTGTGCGGGTATGTCGTCCAGGCTGGATAAAAATCGGGCAACATAGGTCATTGGTTGCTGGGTCATTGTATTACGCAGAGTTACTCGCTAGTAAAAAGTGAAAGACGACGCCGAGAAACACAAACAGTCCGACCCAGTTGTTATTGAGGAAGGCTTTAAAGCAGGCAGCTTCATCCCGGCCCCGGATCAGATGTTGTTGGTAGGCGAAGAACCCCGCGGCCACCAGCAGTGACAGGTAATAAGGCAGGCCCAGGCCAAAGCTCAGACCCGCCAGGTACAGGGCCAGCAAACTGCTGCCCTGCAGTACACCGATGATCAGTCGGTCGGCGGAACTGAACAGAATAGCTGTGGACTTGATGCCGATTCTGAGGTCGTCTTCACGATCGACCATGGCGTATTGCGTATCATAGGCGATGGTCCACAGGAGGTTGCCCGCGTAGAGCAACCAGAGCTGGGCAGGCAATTCGTTGCGCTCGGCGGCAAATGCCATCGGGATTCCCCAGGAAAACGCCGCACCCAGCGCCAGTTGGGGCAAGTGGGTATGGCGTTTCATGTAGGGGTAACTGCAGGCCAGCAACACCGCGAAGATTGACAGGATGATGGTCAGCCGATTGGTCAGGGTGACCAGTCCGAAGGCCAGCAGTGCGAGGCACAGGGCCAGACCCCAGCCCTCATTGGTATTCACCGCGCCGGTAACCAGCGGGCGTTCCCGGGTTCTGGTCACCGCGCCATCGAACTTGTGGTCGGCAATGTCGTTGACGATACATCCCGCCGAGCGCATCAGAAAGGTACCGGCGACGAAAATTAAGATCAGATCGGGCTCGGGTGACCCCTCGGCCGCAATCCAGAGCGCCCAGAGTGTCGGCCAAAGTAACAATAGCGTGCCGATGGGCTTGTCAAATCTGATGAGCTGTAGCAGGGCGCTGGTCTTGGTGGTAGGCATCAATAGATTCGTCGCGTATTGCACAATCCGCTGGGGCGTCCAAGTTTACCTGATAGTCTCGGTAAGATACCAACCGGGCGCAGCTACGGCCTTGTCTGGATTTTTCCGCGCTGACGCCGCTGTGCAGGCAGCCGCAATGGCCACGGGGAAAAGTGTTCCAAAAAGACTTCGCTCACCATCAGGTCTTTGCCCGTTATTTGAAACCGGGAGCGCCGCCCCCAGGCTGGCGACGATTGCCGCTGGGCGGCCGGCAAGTAACCGCTGTCACCGTTCAGCCTTGCCACCTCAAAGGGGCTCCGGCGCATGCTGGGATGATTGAACAGGATCGCACCCAGGGAACTGTTCTGGAGTTGGCGGAGATGGGTCAATTCCCCCGTTAGACTGGTAACCGGAAACACGCTGCGCGCAAACACGACAGGGATGTCTCCCAGTAGAAGCAGCACCTCTCTGACCAGCGCAATTCGCCGCGGCGGTTGCGACAGCAGACGGCGCTCGCTGGCCAGTGGTCGCTGCCAGCCCTGATAAAGGCGCTGCACTCTGAAGTCGCCAAGACTGCTCAGGCGTTCCGTCAGCGAACCTTCGTCAAGCAGCCACGCTCTGGTCGGCTGAGGAAGAATACCAAGCGGCGCCTGTTGTGCCGGTTGCCAGCTAGGCTCCCGGATGAACCGGCGTTGGGAATTAGGACGATGCAACGAGTCTTCCTGCTGAATGGGCTGCCAATGGGCGGCGCGGAGTGCGTTTCGCCGCGCCGCTCAGTATGGGGCAGAGCTTAGTTTAGCAGATACCATGCGGGAGAAATCCCTTGCACATTTTATCGACAACCATATAGTGACGGGTTTCCGTGTCTGCCCCCCCGGCAGGACTGCAGCAGTAAATTCGGGTGGGCTTTCAGCGACTGCGTAGTGAGCGAGATTTAACATGAGTAAGTGGGAATGCATCGTCTGTGGCCTGGTTTACGATGAGAAAGAGGGCTGGCCCGACGATGGTATTGCGCCGGGAACCCGCTGGGAAGATGTTCCCGAGGACTGGTTGTGCCCCGACTGCGGGGTCGGTAAGGAAGATTTTGAATTGCTGGAGGAGGCCGAGGTCGAGGCGACTCCGCATCACGAGGACCCCCTGGTCGATAAAGTACACCCCCCGGTGGTGATCCTCGGTACCGGCCTGGCGGGCTACGGTGTCGCGAAAGAATTCCGTAAGCACGACAGCGAAACACCGCTTATCCTCATTACTGCGGATGATGGCCGTGCCTACTCAAAGCCGATGCTATCTACAGGTTTTACCAAGAATCAGACGGCTAATGATCTCAGCCAGCTGGATGCGGGCGGTATGGGCAAGGCCTTAAAAGCCAGCGTCTGGACAATGACGGCAGTCAGCGAGATCGATACGGAGGCCCAACTGGTCAAGGTAGGGGACGCGAAGACTGCGATTCACTACGGCAAGCTGGTGCTGGCATTGGGCGCAGAGGTTATTCGTCCGCCGATTGGTGGGGACGCGCTGGAGCACGTGTATGCGGTCAACGATTTGCTCGACTATGATGATTTTCGCAAAGCTGTCACCAAGAACAAGGTACGCAAGGTATGCATCATTGGCGGCGGCTTGATTGGCTGTGAGTTTACCAACGACCTGCTCAATGGCGGGTTCCAGGTAGAGACGGTCGATCCATTGGAACACTGTTTGCCTACCTTGCTGCCCGCGCCCGCTGCAACAGCCGTGCAACAGGCGCTCGCTGAGAAAGGCGCCAAATTTCACTTCGGGCCATTGGTCACCGAAGTCAACAAGTCCGACGATGGCGTCCTGGTCAGTCTCAATAATGGTGAGACCATCGCGGCTGACCTCGTGGTTTCTGCCGTAGGCGTTCGCCCCCGAGTCGAATTGGCACGGGCATCGGGCCTCGCTACCAACCGCGGTATTGTCACGGACCGCCTGCTGCAGACCAGCGCCCCCAACGTGTATGCCATGGGCGATTGTGCTGAAGTTGACGGCCAGGTGCTGGTGTACGTGGCACCACTCATGGCGGCCGCCAGAGCGCTGGGTCAGACACTGGCCGGGGAAGCGACCCCGGTGAGCTACCCGGCAATGCCCGTTACAATCAAAACGCCTGCATGCCCCGTCGTTGTGGCCCCGCCTGCCGCTGGCTCTCAGGGTGAGTGGCAGATTGCCGCAGACGGGCCAGATGTCAAAGCCGAGTTTCGCGATGCCGGGGGGAAATTGCTCGGCTTTGCCCTAACCGGTGCTGCGGTGCGCGACAAGATCGCGCTACAGAAAGAGCTGCCGGCAATCCTGGACTGAACTGGGCACTCGGTGGTCACTGATGCAGCCAGGGTAAGAGCTGCCACCCAGGCGTGGTGCGAGCAGTTTGTTATCGGATTGTCCCTGTGTCCCTTCGCGCGAACGCCGATGGCGTCGGGCACAGTGCGTATTGAGGTCTCTACGGCACGCCGACCCGCGGATCTCAGGCAGGCGTTTCTGAGTGAATTGGATTTGCTTCAGGCCAACCCGGAGTCTTCCCTGGCAACCACCTTGCTGGTGTTCGGTAACGCGCTGCAATCATTTGACGATTACCTGGATTTTGTCGCCGATGCGGAGTCGTTGCTGGAGGCCGCCGGCCTGGAGGGCCTGATGCAGGTTGCCAGTTTTCACCCGGACTACCAGTTCCATGGGGAAGCGGCCGACGCCCCGGGTCAGTTCAGCAATCGCTCACCGTTCCCCATGATTCATCTGTTGCGAGAGAGCATGATCACCCGCCTTGTGGCCAGCTACCCTGCACCGGAGAGCATACCCGAGCATAATGTACGCGTGCTGGAGGCGCTGGGCAGCGATGAGCTGCAGCGGCGCTGGCAGGCGCTTTTTTTTCACGATTAGCCAGAAGACCGCCCGGGATGGGCCGCTCAGCTGGGTGTGTTCTGCTGTTCAAAGAGACGTTCACGAGTTACCTGGAAGCTCATAATTGATCAATTACTAATCAATTGTGGGGGCTTCAACGGTTTTCTGTGAGCTTGTCGACATTTTTTTACTGAAAACACAGCAATTTTTCAATCTGGGTCTATTCTTCTAACCCGCGCTGTAAAAGGACTTGAGAGTATGAAAACGACCATAGATGGTTTCGACGGGCCCGTTGTTGAGCCGAGCTCGCCCGCCAGGCGGGAATGGACGGCCGGTAGTATCGCCAAACTCGTCCTGGGTGGCGTGTTATTGAGCCTGGTGTATTTGCTGGCGGGTTGGATACCAGCAGACAGCTCGGCCGAAACAAGCCACATATTGCAGAGCTTTGGTGTGTTCTGGGTCTGCGGGGGAATTTTCACGGTGGTACTCTTGGTGGTATCGGATCGCTGGGCTTAGTTTTATGGGGTCGCTTCGCTCTCCATGGCTGACTGACGCTCAAACCTGACCAAAGCGCTGGGCTGTGCCTGTCCAGCGTTCGATAAGTGGTTGCTCGAGCTCGGGAAAGCGATCGCGGACCAACCGGGACAATTTCTCAACGTCAGTGAGCAACGCCGCATGGGTGGGCAACGCCGCAACCCTGAAGGTCATTAAACCGGTTTGTTTTGTGCCAAGGACCTCCCCGGGCCCTCGCAAGGCGAGATCGCGCTCAGCGATATAGAACCCGTCCGAACTCTGGCGCAACGCCTGCAATCGCTGCTGGCCGTTGCGTGACAAGGGCGATTGGTAGAGCAGCACACAATGACTTGCCTGTTCACCGCGGCCGACACGACCCCGCAGCTGGTGTAATTGTGCCAGGCCAAGGCGTTCCGGGTTTTCGATAATCATCAGACTGGCATTGGGAACGTCCACGCCCACTTCGATAACAGTGGTCGCAACCAACAGCGCCATCTCACCGCGTTTGAATGCGGACATCACGGCATCTTTCTCGGCAGGCTTCATGCGGCCGTGGACCAGGCCAATCGTAAGTAGCGGTAATGCGTCCCGCAGGTGCTCAGCCGTTGCCTCCGCCGCCTGTGCCTGGAGTACCTCACTTTCCTCGACCAATGTGCAGACCCAGTAAGCTTGTTGGCCTCTGGCGCAGGCACCGGCAACGCGCTCCACGACCTGTTGTCGCCGGGCGTTATCGATCATCAGCGTGGTTACCGCCTGACGGCCGGGTGGGAGCTCGTCAATGGTGGAACTGTCCAGATCGGCGTATGCGACCATGGACAACGTTCGCGGGATGGGAGTGGCGGTCATGACCAGTTGATGTGGCATACCCTCCCCTGGCACCGCTTTCTCGGCCAGTGTGAGGCGTTGGTCAACACCGAAGCGATGTTGCTCGTCGATAATGACCAGACCCAGCCGGAAGAACTCAACATCGGTTTGAAACAGCGCATGGGTGCCGATTATCACTGTTGCAGAGCCGGAGGTAATCTGGTCCAAGGCCGCCGCGCGCGCGCTGCCCTTGCGACGGCCACTGAGCCAGGTCATGGTGATGTCCAAATGCGCGAACCAGTGGCTGAAGTTTTGCCAGTGCTGCTCCGCCAGAATCTCGGTGGGCGCCATAATAGCGACCTGATAGCCGTTGCACACGGCCTGCAATGCGGCAGCAGCGGCCACCAGAGTTTTTCCTGAGCCGACGTCCCCCTGGACCAGTCGCAGCATCGGGATTGGTTGGGCGAGGTCCGCACTGATCTGTGCGATAACACGACGTTGGGCGCCGGTTGGCTTGAATGGCAGGCTGGACAGGAACCGGTCCGCAATCTCAGGATTTGCCGGCAGCGCAGGCGCCCCTTTTTCTCGCTGACGTCTGCGCAGCCGTTGCAATGAGAGGTTGTGCGCCAGCAGCTCCTCCAGCGCGAGGCGCAGCTGGGCGGGATGAACACTATCTTGCAGGGCGCTGAGGTGGGCATCCGGTGGTGGCGTGTGCAGGTAGTGCAGCGCATCCGACAGGCTGAGCAGATTGTCACTGTGCGATGGCAATAGCTCTCGAGGGGGCGACTCTTTAATCATTGCCAGTGCCTGGTGGCAGAGTTTACGCCACTGGTGCTGGCTGATGCCGGCCGCGCTTGGGTACACCGGGGTGAGGGCTTGCTCAACCGGTTCGCCCGGTTTTGCCACGAGACTGTACTCGGGGTGGTAGAGCTCCAGGCCGCTGCCGCCGCGCCGCGCCTGGCCAAAACAGCGTACTCGGGTACCGCGACTGAGCCGGTTTCTCTGCGCCGCCGAGAAGTGGAAGAACCTGCAGGTGATGGTGCCGCTGCCATCTCGCAGCCGCAACACCAGACTGCGGCGACGCCCGAATACGATGTCGGCGAGCTGTATCTCGCCTTCTATCAGTACCTCTCGGCCTTCCTGACAGGCGCCGATAGGCGTTAATCGGGTTCTGTCCTGGTAGCGCAGTGGCAGGTGAAACAGGAGGTCCTCTATCTGCAGGATACCCAGCACAGCCAGCTTTTCCGCCAGCTTCGGTCCGACGCCTCGCAGCTCAGTGACGGGTATGGCAGCGATGCTGGCCACGGGTACCAATGCCGGTTGCGCGACTGGGCTTTAAAGCGCCAGGATGGCCTCAACCTCTATGGCCACTCCTCGGGGCAGTGCGGCCACTTGCACGCAGGCCCGGGCCGGGTAGGGCTCGCTGAGCACCTCAGCCATGACGGTGTTGACCGCGGTAAAGTCATTGAGGTCCGTGAGGGAAATATTAATCTTTACCGCTTGGTCGAGGCTTGCGCCTGCGGCGTCTGCGACGGCTCTGAGGTTTTTAAATACCTGGGTCGCCTGTGCGCTTATGTCCCCCGGGACAACCTCCATGGTGACTGGATCCAGTGGGATCTGTCCTGAAATCCACACCGTGTTGGCTATCTTGATGGCCTGGGAGTAGGGTCCAATCGCCTGTGGCGCCTCGGTCGTATGGATCACAGCACGGTTACTCAAGGTTCGCTCCTCGCGCCGCAGTGGGCGGTTTTCAGCTGGGTAAGGTTGGGTTCAGGAAATGAACAGGCTACTAATTCTTCACGCGCGCCACCCGGCGAACCGAATCGAGCGTACGCAGGCGTCGCATAATACGGGCCAGGTGCACACGGTTCTCGACCATGACCTCCAGGTCGACATAAGTGAACTGGTAGTCTTTGTCTTCGGTGGATATCTTTTCGATGTTGACGCCCATACTGTTAATGCGGGTGGCGATTACCGCAATCATACCGCGTCGGTTTTCCACCTCTATACGCAAATCAACGGCATACTCTCCCGTGACCCCGTCGTCCCAGCGAAGCGCGACCAGCCGCTCGCGATGTTCGCGCTTGTCGGCAAGGTTGTTACATTGCTCGCGGTGCACGACGACGCCTTTTTCGGAACTGAGGTACCCCTCTATGCTGTCACCGGGAATAGGATGGCAGCAGCGCGCATAGGTCAGCATGAAACCTTCGGTACCGCGAATCGCAACGGGCTGTGAGTCTGTGTCTCCCGGCGAGGGCGCCCCGTTTTGCTGCCCCCCCCCCAATAAATGCTGGGCAGTGATGGACGGCAGCCGGTTGCCCCGGGCAGTGTCTTCCAGCAGATCGTCCAGGCACGCGTATCCGTGTTGCTTTAGATGCTCGGCGATATGATCCGGACTGAGCTGTTCCAGGCTGGAGTCGAGACTGAGCAAGGCTTTGTCCAGCAGGCGTCGCCCCAGGGCGACGGAGTCTTCCCGGGTCTGGTGCTTGAGAAAATGGCGAATATTGGTGCGCGCCTTGGCGGTGACCGCATAGTTGAACCAGGAGGGGTTGGGGCGGGCTCCAGGTGCGGTGTGAATCTCCAGGGTCTGGCCGCTCTGCAACGGTTCGGAAAGCGGTGCGATGCGCCTGTTGATCCGGCAGGCTACACAGCTGTTGCCTACGTCCGTATGCACGGCATAAGCGAAGTCTACCGCCGTGGCTCCGCGCGGCAACTCGAGAATTCGACCCTTGGGTGTGAACACGTAGATTTCATCTGGGAATAAATCGATTTTGACATTTTCGATGAACTCCAGGGAATTGCCTGCCCGTTGCTGCATCTCCAATAGTCCCGCCACCCACTCACGGGCGCGCGCATGACTGCCGTTGGAGTTTTGCCCGTCGCTCTTGTAGAGCCAGTGAGCGGCGATTCCGTTGTTCGCCATGGCCTCCATTTCGCGCGTGCGTATCTGAATTTCTATTGGCACACCGTGCATGCCCATCAGGATAGTGTGCAGGGACTGATAGCCATTGGCTTTGGGAATAGCGATATAGTCCTTGAATTCGCCCGGCACGGGTTTGTAGAGACTGTGAATGCAGCCGAGCACTCGGTAGCAGGTATCCACCGAGTCGACGATGATTCGAAACGCATAGATGTCCATGATTTCTGAGAAGGACTTGCGCTTGGATTTCATTTTTTTATAGATGCTGTAGAGGTGCTTTTCTCGGCCAATGACCTCAACTTCATGGCCCTCTTGCTCCAGCGTGGTCTCGATCTGGTGACCGATTTTCTCGACCAGTTCCTTGCGATTGCCGCGGGCCTTGCGCAGCGCTGCCGCAATACGCCTGGCGCGCATGGGGTAGAGTGCACTGAAACCCAGGTCTTCAAATTCCATACGGACGTTGTTCATGCCCAGGCGCATCGCAATGGGGGCATAGATATCCAGGGTTTCACGGGCGATGCGGCGAGCTTTCTCGGGTTTTAGCACCCCGAGGGTACGCATGTTGTGGAGCCGATCGGCGAGTTTGACCAGAATAACCCGAATATCCCGGGCCATCGCCAGTGCCATCTTCTGAAAATTTTCAGCCTGCTTTTCTTCCAGCGACTGGAATTCCATCTGAGTCAGTTTGCTGACCCCGTCGACAAGCTCGGCGACGGTATCGCCAAACTGACTGTCGATGGCGGCTTTCTCGATACCTGTATCTTCAATGACGTCGTGGAGCATCGCCGCGATCAGGCTTTGATGGTCCATGTGCATTTTTGCGAGAATACCCGCGACTGCGAGTGGGTGGGTAATGTAGGGCTCACCGCTGCGTCGTGACTGCCCCAGGTGGGCTTGTTCTGCGAAGTAGTAGGCGCGTCTTACCGAACGAGTCTGATCTGCGTCCAGGTAGCTTCTGAGGATGCGGTCAAGGGTTTCCAGGGAATGAGAATTGAACTGATCCATCGCTGTTTATGGTTGTTCCTTGAGCGCATCAGAGCACTACATCTGCTCGCTGCTGCCCTCCATGACTTCGGCGAGTTCGTCTTCCGCTTCGATTTCTTCTTCACGGGCCAGGATATCGGGAGTGATCATACCTTCGGCGATTTCCCTCAGTGCGATCACGGTGGGCTTGTCTGACTCGTCCTGCACCATCGGGTCTTTGCCGCCGGTGGCAAGTTGCCGCGCCCGCTTGCTGGCAACCATGACCAATTCAAAGCGATTAGCGACGTTATCGAGACAATCTTCTACCGTTACGCGTGCCATAAGCGAATTCTTCCTGTGCTGTATAGTGACAGCATTCCGACCCCGGGGGTCAATGCGTCACGCTGGGGTGTTTGTCATATCCACGGCTGAGGCGTTGGCCATAGCCATGGACGGATGACGGGTTTTCTGCCGGGAGGGTCGCGCCCGGAAGGGATAACACTCGATTATACCCCCAAGGCTTGCTACGACGCCAGAAATTGAGGCCCGATTAGAGCTATGACCGCCGTAAATAATACCGCAGCTGAATAAATCGCGAGGGTGTGCACCCTGTCTTCTGGCTAAGCAGGTCGGGTGCCCCTGCGGTCAAAGCTACGCCAGCAGTTCGGTCAGCAGCCCTTCCAGAGAGGTTTGCTGTCGTTGAGTGCGCAGGCGCTGACTGGTGATGATCGCTCGCAGTTCCAACAGGGCTGTCTCGAAATCCTCATTGACCAGCAAGTAGTCGGACTCCACATAGTGGCTCATTTCCGCAACCGCCTCAGCGGTGCGTGCGGCGATGACGCTGGCATCGTCCTGGCCGCGACCGGTAAGCCGTTCCCGAAGGGTAGCTCTGGACGGCGGCAGAATGAAAATTGCACAGCTATCTGGCTGCAGGCGTTTCACCTGCTGAGCGCCCTGCCAGTCGATCTCCAGAATTACGTCAAGGCCGCTCGCCAGCTGTTCCTGAACACCAGCTTGAGAGGTGCCGTACAAATTGCCAAACACCCGGGCATGTTCAAGAAATTCGTTGCGTTCCAGCATGTCTGTAAACGCCGGTTCACTCACGAAGTGGTAATTCACCCCGTTCTGCTCGCCCGGGCGCATCGGCCGGGTGGTATGAGAAACGGAGACCGAAAGTTCGGCCGCATCGGCAACCAGGGCGTTGACCAGCGTGGTTTTCCCGGCGCCAGAGGGTGCTGAGATTGTGTAGAGAGTTCCCGGGCTTTTCATAGTCAGGTCCATGGCGAGGTTCTGCGGTCGGTGCAACGGGCTATTGGATATTCTGAACCTGCTCCCGCATTTGCTCAATCAACACCTTCAGATCCACAGCCGTTTGTGTGGTTGAGCTGGCGAAAGATTTGGATGAAAGCGTGTTGGCTTCACGGTTGAGTTCCTGCATCAGGAAGTCCAGTCGGCGGCCACAGGGTCCGCCTTTTTTCAGCGTCCGTTCGACTTCGGTCACATGGGCGTCCAGCCGGTCCAGCTCCTCGTCCACATCGGCCTTTTGGGTCATGTGAACCAATTCCTGCTCCAGCCGGTTGTGATCAACCTCGATATCCAGTTCGTGAATGCGTGTCAGCACCCGCTCCCGTTGTTGTTGCATCATATCTGGCAGGCGATTACGCAGCTCGCCCACCGCCGCTTTGACCTGGGCCAGGCGATCGCTAATCAAGGCTGAGAGCTTGCTTCCCTCGCGGCTGCGGGTCTCTTCTAATGAGCTCAGCGCGGCGGAAAAAAGATCCGTGGCAAGGTCTTTGAGTTTGTCCTCTGTATTGACCTGTGCACGACAGATACCGGGGAACTGCAGGACCTCCAGCGGGCTGACAGAGCGCGGGCTCTTGAGCTCCGCTGCTATTTTTGCCGCGGCTGCAAGCAATCGAGTGAGCTGTTCGGGGTCGACATCGAAAGTAGGCTGTTGGTCGTTGCGACTCTGCCAGCGAAGCAGGCAGTCCAGCTTACCTCTGGCTAGTGCCTGGCTGGCCTGTTCGCGGAGTTTTGGCTCCAACGCCCGCAGCGTATCGGGTAGTTTGAAAGAACAGTCGAGGTAGCGGTGGTTGACGCTGCGCAACTCTACTGTCAGGGTGCCGTCGGCGGTCGCAGTGCTCTCTCGGGCAAAAGCGGTCATGCTCTGGATCATTGGCGGCGGCGGTTCCGAGGTCGGTCTGGGCAGTGATTTGCAGTGTAGCATAGGTGAGACGCGGCATCAGCGTGGGAACCTCTCTGCCTGTGTTAAGGTGTTTCGCGTTTAAAGGAGATAAGCAATGCAACGACCGAGTGGGCGTCAGCCAGGGCAACTGCGTGACATCGAAATCATCCGTAATTTTACCTGTCACGCGGAGGGGTCTGTGTTGGTTGGTTTTGGTAATACCCGGGTCATCTGCACAGCCAGTGTGGAGCCGGGAGTGCCCAGGTTTATGCGAGGTGAGGGGCGCGGCTGGGTGACGGCAGAATACGGTATGTTGCCGCGTTCCACTGGTACGCGCATGGGCCGTGAGGCCAGCCGGGGCAAGCAGGGCGGCAGAACTGTCGAGATCCAGCGCCTTATCGGTCGCTCATTGCGCGCTGCATTGGATATGCGCAAGCTCGGTGAATTTACTATCACCATAGACTGCGATGTCATCCAGGCAGATGGAGGTACTCGCACAGCGGCAATAACCGGCGCTTGTGTCGCCCTGGTGGACGCTTTGAATTACCTGCAACGGAGTCGTCAAATCAAAGAGGACCCGCTGTTGCAAATGGTCGCCTCTGTGTCAGTGGGTATCTTCCAGGGTGTGCCGGTGCTGGATCTGGATTATCCTGAAGACTCCGCAGCCGACACAGATATGAATGTCGTTATGGGTGAGGATGGCGGGTTCATCGAGGTCCAGGGGACCGCCGAGGGGGCGCCTTTCTCAAGAACCGAGCTGAACAGCTTGCTGGATTTGGCTGCGGAGGGAGTTCAGCACCTGGTGGCCAGGCAGAAACAGGCGCTGGCCGCCGGTTGAGTGCCCTGAGGCGTGCTGCTGCCCAAGGGGGCCCTACAGCTCGACGTCGTAGTCCATAATGACAGGTGCATGGCTGGAAAACACTTTGGTTTTGTAGATGGCCCCATAGTCTACGGCGTACTTCAAGCCTTTTGATATCACGTGAAAGTCGCTGCGCCAGCCATTGCTGGATCGGTCTCCGTCCGGCCACCAGGTGAACTCGTCCTGGTCGGAGTTGATTTCACGAAATGCGTCGACATAGCCGGACTCAAACAACTCATCCATCCACTGGCGCTCCTCCGGCAAAAAACCGGAGGCACTTGCGCATTGCTCTGAATCCTGTACATCAGCGGCATTGTGCGCGAGCTGCCAATTGCCGCAAATGATATATTCCCGGCGCTTGTTGCGAACTTTTTGCAGATGCGATTGAAATAACTGGTAGAAGTCGTTCTTGCGGGTTTGCTCCTCCGGGTTTTCGGGCGTCACCTGCGGCGCCAGCAGGCACCCCACGCTCACGTTTCCGTAGTCGGCCTGGATGTAGCGCCCCTCCATGTCGAAATCGGCAAAGCTCAGGCCGGTCATGATTGCTTTGGGAAGCTCTCGGCAATATATCGCAACCCCGTTGGTCTTGCCGTCAACGGCGTCGAAGAAGTAGGCGTTATAGTCGCGCGGGAAGTATCGGTCGGCCTGTAAGTCGTACTCAGAGCAGCGCAAATCCTGGATGCAGATAAAATCGGCATCCTGGTCCAGGACCCAGTCGTAAAATCCGGCATCAGCGGCGCTGGCCAGGCCGTCTGCACTGAAACTGATGATCCTCATTAATAGCCTCTTGTTAGGGTCTGGGATTTGGGCTGTGTCGGTGGCCGGACTCTGTAGCCTGTAACCACCGAGCCGACTTACAGCTCTTAGCAGGCTGTTGATTTTCTATCTGCGTGGCCACTGCCACGTTAAAAACAGGCTCAAATCGGTCATGTATTCACTATACACTCCCTCATTTCGCCTGTTTTTGCCTACCAGTGGCTGCCTCGAAAACGAATATCAACAGCCTGCTAGGCAGCCAACAGTGCATGAGTTCAGGGTGCCAAATGCCCGCCGGAAGTGCCCTGGTATAGGCCCCAGGTCGGATGAATCTGGTGGTATTGGCTGGCAACTGAACGTAAAGCCTGCCACAGTATAATACAGGTTTACGTATAATAGTGCCTTCCTGATCATACCGGGGCTAAAAATCTGATGCAGGCTTTCCAGCTGGAATTCATCGAACTCGCCAGACGACATAACGTGCTTAAGTTTGGAGAATTCACCCTTAAATCGGGCCGAATAAGCCCGTATTTCTTCAATGCCGGGGCGTTTGCCAGTGGCCCGGCGCTATCGGCACTCGGGCGCTGCTACGCCGATGCAATTGTGGGCTCCGGGATCGAATTCGACTTACTGCTGGGACCAGCCTACAAGGGAATTCCTCTTGCTACTGCCACTGCGATAGCCCTTTTTGAAGTGCATTCATTGGATGTTCCTTTCGCCTACAATCGCAAAGAGGCCAAGGGCCATGGGGAGGGCGGCATCCTTGTGGGGGCGCCGGTCACCGGGCGTGTGCTGGTGATCGACGATGTGATTACAGCGGGCACCGCCGTCAGGCAAGTCATCAGCATGCTGCATACCGCAGGGGCAGAGCTGGCCGGCGTGGCTATAGGTCTGAATCGGCAGGAGAGAGGCGAGACCGATAAATCAGCCATTCAGGAGCTGCAGCAGACTCATGGGGTTCAAGTGGTAAGTATCATTGAAATGGCGCATATCATCGATTATCTGGAGTCCGAGGGCGAGTCCGCCCGGCAGGAGTTGAATGCGATGAAGAAATACCGAGATCGTTACGGTGTCTGACTTGTCTAGCGCAGAGGCAGAACCTATATTGGTCGGATGACACGCATGCACTGGTCGCTGACGCTATTGGCTTTCGCCCTTGTAACCCTGGTTCACGGACCAGGGGCCCAGGCGCGGGATATGTATCGTTATACCAATGAGAAAGGCAATACAGTTATCGACTATCAAGTGCCTCCTGAATACGTCGCCAATGGGTATGAGGTGCTGAACGAAGAGGGCATGGTGCTGAGAGTAGTGCCGCGGGAGTTGTCGGCGGAAGAGCAGGCGTTGTTAAGCAACCGTGAGCAGCGGGCTGAAGCCGCCAGGGCCGAGCAGGACAGATTGCGCAAGTGGGATGAATCCCTGCTGCTGCGCTACAGCACGGTAGCGGATATAGAGGCTGCCCGTGAGCGGGCGTTGCGCGACCTGCGGATTCGGCTGAGCATTCTGCAGAGCAACAAGCGCTCATTAAAAAAGCAGGTAGAGAATTATCAGAGCCAGGCGGCAAACCAGGAGCGAGCCGGGCGCGCAGTGGATATGACCTTGCTCAACGCCATAGAAGACCTGCAAGACCAAATCACCTCCAGTGATCGCTCTATCGCCGACAGGCAGGATGAAATCCAGCGCGTTGCAGACAGTTATCAGCGCGATATTGAGCGTTTCGAGCAGTTACTGGAGGTCGTTGAACTGCGCCGCAATCCACAGCCGCGCTAGCATCACTTCTCCTTTATCCAGCGAGGGAGCCGGCTTGTCCGGGAATTTCCCGGGTTAGCGCTGAGCGGAAAAACCCATCAATCAAAAACTCCCATTGCTGGGGCCAGTGGGCGGTCGGTGACTGGCGAAAATTGCTGCGTACGAACTGAGCTATACGGCCCTCAACCAGCGCCATCATCAGGTTAGCGGCCGCAGCGACCGGCAGTTTGGGTCGAAGCCCCTCACGAATTTCTGCCTCTCGCAGCACCTGTTTCAGCTGTGTCTCGAAGCGGTCGAAAAGCTGGGCCACACGTTGATGCAGTCGATCTGTCTCGCCGGCCAGAGCATCACCGGTCAGTATGCGGCTGATGCCGGGGTTGCGCTCAGAGAAGGCGAGCAGCAGCAGGAGCATCTTTTCACACTGGATTGCCGCAGTGGGTTCCTCTGTGATGATGATGTTGACGCGGCTGAACAGGGTGTCTTCAATGAACTCTATCAGGCCCTCAAACATTTTGGTCTTGCTGGGGAAATGACGATACAGCGCTGCTTCTGACACCCCCACCTCTTTCGCCAGCCCGGCCGTAGTGATGCGCTCCCCGGGGTTGGCTTCCAGCATCCGGGCTAGGGCCTCCAGTATCTGTTGCTTGCGCTGGGATTTCTTGGGAGGCATGACGATCCGAGGTCAAAGCATATGTGCTAATGCTAGCGATTACCTGCAGTCCCTGCAATAACTGAAAGATCGGCAATTGTCGCCCTGGCAAACCCCTGCCCGCAAAGCACCTGGAAGGGTGACCTCGGAGAAGGCAGCCCGGTCTGGGTGATCCCGTCTGGGCGACCCCGTCTGGGCGACCGCGTCTAGGCGACCCCGTCTAGGCGACCCCGTCTAGGCGACCCCGTCATTACTTTGCAGGGCACCGCGTGTTGTTCGGCCAGCGCTAGCGTGTATCGCGACGGTGATCGATGAGTGTGCCCACACCTTCATCGGTGAAAATCTCCAGCAGCACCGCATGGGGAATTCTTCCATCGACGATATGTGCGCTGGCGACACCGGACTTGACCGCATCCAGTGCGCAGCCGATCTTGGGCAGCATGCCCCCGCTGATTGTGCCGTCGGCGATCAGGTCGTCCACCTGTGCAGTGCTCAGCCCGGTCAGGATCTTGCCCTGGGCATCCAATAAGCCTGGCACGTTGGTGAGTAGCATCAGTTTTTCTGCGCCGATGACCTGGGCGATCTTGCCGGCCACGATGTCTGCATTGATGTTGTAGGTCTGGCCATCGGCATCTGCGCCAATCGGGGCTATCACCGGTATAAAGTGGCTGTCCAGAATGACTTTCAGAACCTCGGTATCAATCTGATCGACCTCGCCGACATGGCCAATATCAATGATCTCGGATGCTTTCAGCTCCGGGCTGTATCGATTGACGCTGAGCTTGCGGGCCCGGATCAGCTGGCCGTCCTTGCCGGTGATCCCTATCGCTTTTCCCCCGCTGCGGTTGATTGATGTCACGATCTCCTGGTTGACGCTGCCACCGAGGACCATCTCCACCACATCCATTGTCGCGGCGTCGGTAACCCGCATGCCGTCAATGAATTCTGTAGCGATGTTGAGTTTTTCCAGCAGCTTGCCAATCTGCGGGCCTCCGCCATGAACCACAATGGGATTCATTCCAACCAGTTTCATCAGCACCACATCCCGGGCGAAGCTGTCGTGCAGTTTCGGGTCCACCATCGCGTTGCCGCCAAACTTCACCACGATGGCTCGGCCGGTAAAGCGCTGGATGTAGGGTAATGCTTCGGTCAGAACATGCGCGACGTTGAGGGCGGATTCACGACTGAGTGACATGGCTATGGGCTCGGGGAAAAATGGGCAGAGGTAATCTAGCTGAGCTGACCCTGGCAAGTCCAGCTTGTCGGTAGATTGGTCCGGTCCGGCAGCGCTGCGATGCGCTTTTCTTGCGAGCCCAGGGCAGCGCCGGAAACATGGCAGCAGTCTAGAGTAGAAGAGGCACAGCCCTGTCAGGTGATTCTTCCGAGCCCTGACCAGGCCGCCGCGCCGCCTGGCGGAGCCTGTTCAGGGTGGCACTAAAACGGCAGTTCGAGCTCCGGCTCCGACAACTCAATCTGGGTTCGGAATTCGGCCATAACCTCGCTCAGGCCCTCTTCAGTGGATGCTTCGAATCGGGCCGTCAATGCGGCACTGGTATTCGATGCGCGCACGAGGCCCCAGCCGTCGGCGAAATCAACCCGCAGTCCATCCAGGGTGTTGATTTTCCCCGATGGAAACTCCGCACCAGCGACAATGTTCTCCATGGTGTCAAACTTGTCTTCATCATGAATCGGGATCAGTATTTCCGGCGTGTTGAAGCTCGTCGGGAGTCTGGCGATAGCTTCATCAAGGCTGCTGTCATGCGTGCTGAGAATTTCCGCCAACCGGCCTGCAGCATACATGCCGTCGTCGAAACCGTACCAGCGCTCGCCGAAAAACATATGGCCGGAGAACTCGCCGCCCAGCAGAGCACCTGTTTCGGCCATTTTTTCTTTCATGAATGCATGCCCGGTTTTCCATAGCACAGGGCGACCGCCATGCTGGGTGATCAGCTGGGTCAGGTTGCGGCTGCACTTTACATCGAATACCACATCGGCTCCGGGGTTGCGGGACACTACATCCTCTGCGTAAATCATCAAAAGTACATCGGAGCGCACGATATGACCGCTGGCGGAAACCACCGCCAATCGATCACCGTCGCCATCGAAGGCGACACCGAGGTCGGCGCCCTGTTGTTTTACGGCCTCCACCAGGTCGGCGAGATTGTCTTCATTGCTGGTGTCCGGCGGGTGGTTTGGAAAGCTGCCGTCCACCTCACAGTACAGTGGCACGACTTCGCAACCCAGTTCTTCGAACAACAGCGGGGCGATCTTACTGGTGGCGCCGTTGCCGGCATCGATAACAATCTTCAGGGGCACTGCAATGGCAATGTCACCGACTACTTCATCAATGTAGGCGGGGATAATGTCCTCGCGCATCATCCGTCCCTGGCCAGAACTGAAGTCGCCTCCGCGGACCCTTTCAAGAATGTCCTGAATGCCCCCGGCGGCGATAGTCTGTTGATCAATGACAATCTTGAAGCCATTGCAATCGGCTGGATTGTGGCTGCCGGTGATCATCACGCCCGACCTGCAGTCGAGATGGCGAGTGGCAAAGTAAAGCAAGGGCGTCGGTACCATACCGATGTTGATGACATCGCGACCACTCTCCATCAGGGCGCGGATAAGCGTAGACTGAATGCGGCTGCTGGACGCCCTGCCGTCACAGCCGACAATCAATGACTGCTGACCTTTTTCCAGGGCAAGACTGCCAATCGCCTTGCCGATTTTTGTAACCAGGTCGTCCGTCAGCTCGGTGTCTGCATGGCCGCGAATGTCGTAGGCGCGGAATATTTGTGAGGGCAGTCCATCATCCTGATGGCTTTCGGAGAGGTCCAGCGCGAACTCTTCTGCACCATCCAGTTCCAGCACTTCCCCGCCCTCCCCGTCCAACATGTTGGAAGACTGGAACATTGGATTGGTCAGCTCGCCAGCGGAAGCAGTCCGGGATCCTCCCGGCTGGGCGCCGGTCGCTCCTGCGGACCTGTTGCCGCGCAGGGTCGCTCGCCGCAACTGTTTGGCGACGGGCACCAGCTCCGGTATCTGCAGCTCCAGCGGTGTCTTTTTGTCGGCCGCAGCAAGCAGCTTGCCGGACTCTTTAGACAGTGCTGAGGCGTAGCGAGTCACCAGCAGATAGAGCGCGATCAGGGCCGCCAGCAAAGACAGGCCCAGGGCGGTAATCACTGGGAGCCGGCTGATAGCCAGGCTCTCCATAAATGATGAAGAAGGAATAAAAGCCACTCGCCAGGCGGTGTCGGGTACGTCTGCCCGGCGGGTGTGGCGGGTTTGATCGCCGCGACCTGCTGAGGCGACCACAACTGCCTGATCTCCCCCCGACCCTGCGGTAAAGTTTTGCTCCAGATCAAACCTGCCCGTATCGGCAGGGATTGGGGTCAATTGCCGGGCAATGAACTGATTATCCACACTCACCAGCATCACTGCTCGCTGAGTCGTATCGGGTGTGCCGGTGATGACCTGGGCGAAGGAGGTCAGCCAGCGCTTCTCAAATTTGAATGATTCAGGCTGGGTTTCGGCCCCTTCGCTCGCCCTGCGAACCAGGTCCAGTTCAATATGATTGCGCAGCCCTCTGTCACCCTCTACAAAGGCTGCGGTGCCCATCTCGCCAATGGGTAGCAAGTGCAGGCTGACCACTTCCGGGAAATAGCGCCGGATTGCCTGCTCATGCTGCGCCAGCGTTGCCGCTGCCGGTTCGACAAGCGCGGCGAGGGCAGCCGGTGACTGCGCGGCGGCGCTCAGGCGCTGGGAAAACTGATGCTGGAAGTGCTGTATCTGGGCCGCTTGTTGGGCGGCAAACGCTGACGCTATCTGATCTGCCTGGCGGGCGAGCAAGGCTGGGTCACGCACCAGGAGCAAATAGGCGAACCCGGCAGCAAGCGGCAGGGCAACCATCAGCAGTGCCTGGACGGCAAGTCGGTACAGGGCATTGCCTTTGGCGCTGATGCCCTGAGGCTTGCTGTTGTTCGGCTCGGCCCTGGCCTCCCTTCGCTTACCTTTTTTGTCGCGCTTTATGTTTAGCATAGTGCTAGCTTGGATGGCAGTCATGGGGCCATCATAGTACGGCCCGTGAATTGCTGGGAACAGGCGCCGGGGAGATTTGTCTACAATTCTGCGGAAATGTTCTTCGCCACTAATTGGATTATTTGGGTGGCAATGGTCGTCTTGCTGGCCCGCTGCAGCCGGTGTTCGCCGCTGGAAGCGATAACGGTGACGGCGTTGTCGTCGCTGTTGAAGCCGATTTCAGTGTCCGCCACATTATTGGCAACGATCATGTCCAGGCCCTTGCGAACCCGCTTGTCTCTGGCGTGATCCTCTACGGCCTGAGTTTCGGCGGCAAATCCGACCGTGAATGGCCCATTGTCCAGGGCGGCGATGGTCGCGACAATATCCGGGTTGCGCAGCATTCGGAGGGTAATTTCCTGCGCTCCCTTTTTGAGTTTTTGTTCGGCTATGGCCGCAGGTCGGTAGTCGGCTACGGCGGCGCAAGCGATGAAAATGTCGCACTCTGGCGCTCTTTCCAGGCACTGTTCGAGCATGGCTTTGGCGCTGCCCACGTCCAGGCGCTCGACATGGTCCGGTGTGCGCAGGGCCACCGGACCACTGATGAGCGTGACGCGGGCGCCTGCATCCGCCGCCGCTCTCGCCAGGGCAAAGCCCATCTTGCCGGAGCTGTGGTTGGAGATATAACGCACCGGATCCATAGGTTCGCGGGTGGGTCCGGCGGTGACCAAGACACGCTTGCCGGCGAGCAGGCCGGGCTCGAATAGCCGGGTCACAGCTGTGGCGATGACCTGCGGTTCTTCCATCCTCCCCGCGCCGGTGTCTCCGCAGGCCTGTAGGCCATCGGCGGGGCCGATCAGATGGACCTCTCGGCGGTTTAAAAGCGCAATATTGTCCGCCGTAGCCTGGTCTCGCCACATTTGCTGATTCATTGCCGGTGCAAGCAAGATCGGTGCCGCAGTCGCCAGGGCCACGGTGGTCAGGAGATCGTCGGCGCGGCCATTTGCCAGGCGCGCGATCAGGTCAGCGGTCGCCGGCGCGATGACCAGCAGATCGGCCCAGCGAGCGAGCTCGATGTGCCCCATGCCCATTTCGGCTGCCGAATCGAGCAGTTCGGTGTGGACCGGGTTGCCCGAGAGTGCTTGCAGGGTCAGCGGCGTAATAAATTCTCTGGCTCCACGGGTCATTATGACCCGGACCTGGGCGCCATGGCCCTGCAACTCGCGGACCAGTTCGGCTGATTTGTAAGCGGCTATACCGCCGCTGACGCCCAGTAAAATATTGCGATTGAAAAGATGTGCCATTTTTCAGCCCGAGCTGTGAGACTGGGATAAGTCCGGACGATAACACCGGCCCGGGCGATTTGACACCGCAGGTAGCCACTTGTTGCAGGGAGTCGCAGGCATGAGCATCGCTGAATGGGCCGCCGGTGAGGGGCCCCGGGACAAGCTGCTGGATCGGGGCGTTCACGCCCTCTCGGATGCGGAGTTGCTTGCGGTATTGCTGCGCAGTGGCTATCGCAACTGCAGCGCCGTGGGTCTGGCCAGGGAGTTACTCCAACGGTTCGACGGCCTCGGTGGTGTATTAAAGGCGGACCGCAGTAAATTGCTGAGCTGCTCCGGGGTCGGCCTGGCCAAGTACGCGCAGCTGCAGGCAGCGCTGGAGCTTGCCCGCCGCCGCGCCCTCTGCTCCCTGCTGGACGGCGATGTTTTATCCAGCCCTGAGCAGACCCGCTCTTTCCTGCAGCATCACCTGGGTGGTCGGCCCCGGGAGGTATTCAGTTGTCTCTTTCTGGACAGTCAGCACCGGGTTATCTGCTGTGAGGACTTGTTCTTCGGCACGCTGGATGGTGCTGCGGTGTACCCGCGCGAGGTGGCCGTCAGGGCGCTGCAATACAGCGCTGCCGCTGTTATTTTTGCTCACAACCACCCGTCCGGCGTCGCTGAACCAAGCAGCGCCGACCGGCGCATTACCGAGCGTCTCTGCACCGCCCTGGCGTTATTGGATATCCGGGTGCTTGACCATTTTATTATCGGCCAGGGTCGAGAGTACTCTTTTGCTGAGGAGGGGTTGCTGTAAGTTGCCCGTGCCGATCAGTGGTAGAAAGGTCGCCGTTGGGCTGGGCGCTGTACTTGCGGGTAACTGTGTCGATGAGGTTTTTGCTTGTTACTGCCCGAGTGTTCTGGTATAAAGTCGCGCTCCGTGGAGTGGGGGCCCCGGTAGAGTGCGAATGCTGCGCTCCCGGCAATCACCACTCAAGCATCAATGTTTACCATCCCGCGCTTGGGAGAGCTGTATTATGGCAAGAGTCTGTCAGGTAACCGGCAAGAGGCCGGTCACAGGAAATAACGTATCGCACGCAAAGAATCGCACCCGCCGGCGTTTTTTGCCCAATCTCCACCAGCATCGGTTCTGGCTCGAGTCGGAGAAGCGGTTTGTCACCCTGCGCGTTTCCAGCAAGGGAATGCGGATTATTGACAAAAAGGGTATCGAGCAAGTCATTGCTGACATCCGTGCGGGCGGTGGCAAGGCTTAAAAGTGCAAGGCGCTGAAGGAGAAGTTCGATGAGAGAAAAAGTAAGAATGATTTCGTCCGCTGGTACCGGCCATTTCTACACCACGGACAAAAACAAGCGCACCACCCCGGACAAACTTGAGATGAAAAAGTATGACCCGGTGGTACGCAAGCACGTGGTTTACAAAGAAGGTAAGATCAAGTAACGGCCTTTGACCAGGCTATTCAAAGCATCTTCAACCCCGGCAAATACCGGGGTTTTTTTTAACCGTAGAAACTGCCTG
Source organism: uncultured Gammaproteobacteria bacterium (assembly GCA_963840725.1). Taxonomy (GTDB): domain Bacteria; phylum Pseudomonadota; class Gammaproteobacteria; order Pseudomonadales; family Halieaceae; genus CAVWDU01. The sequence goes on from CAWIZY010000016.1 coordinate 1,176,631, forward strand.
CTCAATTTCCATGCCCGAATTACCCGAAGTCGAGACCACCCGCAGAGGCGTGGAGCCCTACAGCCACGGTCAAACTGTCGTCGAGTTGAAAGTACGGGAGTCGAGGTTGCGCTGGCCGGTCCCTGCCGATCTGCGGCAGCGTCTGGCCGGGCAGGTGGTGCGCAGCGTCCAGCGTAGGGGAAAATACCTGCTCTTCAATACCGATGCCGGCGCGCTGCTGGTTCATCTGGGTATGTCGGGCTCACTGCGGGTGGTCGCCCCCGACACAGTGCCTGCGCGGCACGACCATATCGACATCTGTTTCAGCAGCGGTGCAGTTCTTCGCTATAACGACCCCAGGCGTTTCGGTTGCATGCTTTGGGCAGAGCAAAACGAGACGCATCCTCTGCTGGCCGGATTGGGGCCGGAGCCTTTGTCCGATGATTTTGATGGCGACTATTTCTACCGCCAATCCCGGGGTCGCCGGGTGGCGGTGAAAAGCTTCATCATGGATGCAAAAGTGGTTGTCGGTGTCGGTAATATTTATGCCAATGAAGCACTTTTTCTGGCTGGAATCAGACCCCTGCGTGGTGCCGGAAGGGTCTCCCGAGCTCGATACCAACGTTTGGCCGAGACCATAAAGCAAGTACTTACTTCTGCTATAGAGCAGGGTGGCACTACGTTAAGGGATTTCGTAGGCGGCGACGGTAAGCCGGGCTATTTCGCCCAGCAGCTCTTTGTATACGGTCGCGGAGGGCAGCCCTGCAAACATTGCGGCGAGATTTTGCGAGAAAGTCGACTTAGTCAGCGGAATACCGTGTATTGCGTGGCCTGCCAGCAGTGAACCCGATACACTAAACTGGTGATCGAGGCTCTGCAACTCGCGGAGACCACGGGAACGGGATGTGTTTCAGGGAGCATAAAAAATGAAAAAAAATCAAAAAAATCGGCGTCTCGCTGTTGTCCTGATGATGGGTTGCCTGGCGTTACCTGCTACGGCAAACGCGCGCAGTGCAGTGGATGAGAGCCCAAGTTGGGGCGCTATGGTGGCAGACTTGCTGGTTGCCAGGCCGGCGGGTCTGGTTATGACAGTGGGTGGCACCGCTGCCTATATTGTCAGCTTGCCCTTTACATTGCTGGCAGGGGCTGCCGGTGAAGCGGCCGAGACGTTGGTGATAGGACCGGGTGCCGCTACTTTCATGCGTTGCCTGGGTTGCCGTGAAACGGGCTATACGTACAAAGATGTCGACAAGGATGGCCGCGGCGATGACGACTATATCGACGAGGACCGGTATCTCGAGGAAAGCCGAAACCTCGAAGAGAACCGATACCTGGACGAAAATCGCTAGGGCACCTCTGAATAATGGCAATCGCGCTCAGCGGAGCTCTGAAGCGTTCAGCGCAAGGGGGGGGCGGCCATCCGTGGGGCGGCCATCCGTGGGGCGGCCATCCGTGGGGCGGCCGGCCGTCCCGTCGCGCAGGTAATGGCCACAGCCCCGGACTCAGCTGAAGCGAGTCTGTAAGGCCGCGGCGACTGATTCCGGCACAAAGGGGCTGATGTCACCATTCAGGGCGGCGATTTCCCGCACCAGAGACGACGAAATGTAAGACAGGTGCTCCGAGGGTGTGAGAAATATACTCTCGAACTCCGGATACATGGCGCGGTTCATATTGGCCAATTGAAACTCGTATTCAAAGTCGGCCACCGCCCTCAATCCGCGTAATACGCAGCTTGATCCCTGGCTTTTGGCAAATTCAGTGAGCAGATTGCTAAAGCCCATGACTACCACGTTGTCCAGATGCCCGAGGGACTCTTCGCAGAGGGCTACGCGCTCCTCAAGGTCAAATAAGGGGGTTTTTTTAGCGCTGTGGGCGATCGCAACCACGACCTTGTCGAACAGACGGGCGGCGCGTTCTGTCAAATCCACGTGCCCATTGGTAAGAGGGTCGAAGGTGCCCGGGTAGATGACGGTCTGGGTGCGCATGGTCCGGACTCTGCAGTACTGTGTGGGGTGGCAGGGATAGTAAACAATTTTGCTCCGCAGCGAAAATGGTTCCGCTGGTCATTGTCTTATGTACAGCCTTGAGACAACATCACCGGCTGTTTTCTCACGGTGCAACTGCCAGTTAGCAATGGGAATGATCGCCTCCTCACGGGCACCCGTTTCAATGTAAATCATCGCTTCCTCGCACAACAACTTTTGTTGATCCAGAAGCAGACAGGTCGGTTCTATCAGGTCGGCAGCGAATGGGGGATCAATGAACACCAGATCGTAGCAGCGCTGTGTCTCCATCAGGAAGCGGCCGGCCTGCATCTGCGCTGTCTGGGCACGATCACTGGCCTTCAGTGCATGTAAGTGCTCACTGATATTTTTACAAGCGGTACTGGAACTGTCCACAAAGTCACAGTGTGCCGCGCCTCTGGAAAGCGCCTCCAGGCCCAGTGCACCGCTGCCTGCGAACAGATCGGCGCAGCGGGCACCCCGGATCATCGGCGCCAGCCAGTTAAACAGGGTCTCGCGCACCCTGTCGGTAGTGGGGCGCAGCCCGGTAGCGGGGGTGAACGACAGGCGTCGACTGCGCCACTGGCCACCGATAATCCGCAATTGACTGGGTTTGCCGTGCCGTCCGCCAGAGGCCATTGCTTCTTCACTGTATCCAGGGATGATAAGATGGCGCGGTATAAGCCGCTGCCCCAGACCCGAGTGTACCTACCGGAAAGACCACGTGCCAAGCCCGGCAAGGTGTGGGTGGTATGTTCACGCAAGCGAATTCAATAGCATCCAGAATTATGAAATTTTTTAAACGCAATAAACCCGCGGATAAACCCGCGGATAGCCCCGCGCAGCCTGGAGAGATTGACCCGACTCCCTCGGTACCGGGCCCCACGCCCGCGGATACCGCGACCAGCGACCCTGTTGAAGAGGCGCCAACGGCTGCCAGGACGGAGCCCGGTGAGGCACCGGTGACCGGGGCTGCAACAGAGCCTGTAGCACCTGAGCCTGAAGCCGCGAGCGGCCCACCCGGTGCCGAGCAATCCGGGGGCGCCAGTACCGCCACGGCAGCCCCGGTCGCCACTGCGGATTCTGCCCGGGAGAGCTTGTTTGCCCGGTTGCGAAAGGGTCTGGGGCGAACCAGTGACTCCCTCGTGGAAGGTCTTGGCAACCTGTTTCTGGGCCGCAAGACGATCGATGCCGAGTTGCTGGAAGAGCTTGAATCCCGGTTGCTGATGGCCGATGTGGGCATTGAGGCGACCAGCGACATTATCGACGGCCTGACCCGGCGGGTGTCACGCCAGGAGCTGACCGCTTCCGACGCCTTGCGTACCGCCCTCCAAGAGAGCCTCCTTGAACTGCTGCAGCCGGTTGAGCAACCCCTTGTGGTGAGCGGAAAGCAGCCGTTTGTCATCCTGATGGTGGGGGTCAATGGGGTGGGGAAAACCACGACCATCGGTAAACTCGCGAAGCGGTACCAGTCGGAGGGCCATTCGGTGATGCTGGCTGCGGGCGATACGTTCCGGGCCGCTGCGGTTGAGCAGTTGCAGGTTTGGGGCGAGCGCAACGGCGTCCCGGTGATAGCACAGCACACGGGTGCCGACAGTGCGTCAGTTTTGTTCGATGGCCTGCAGGCCGCTCGGGCCCGCAATATCGATGTCCTGATTGCCGATACAGCTGGCCGCTTGCACAATAAAGATAACCTCATGGACGAATTGAAAAAAGTCGTTCGGGTAATGGCCAAACTGGACCCGGAGGCACCTCATGAAGTGATGTTAGTGCTGGATGCGGGAACCGGACAGAATGCGCTGGCGCAGGCGGCACACTTCCGGGACGCGGTAGGCGTGACTGGAATCAGCCTCACCAAACTGGACGGCACGGCCAAGGGCGGCGTGATTTTTGCCATCGCCAGGAAGCTGGGCTTGCCTATTCGGTTTGTGGGCGTGGGAGAGGCCGCGGAAGATCTGCGCCCGTTTGTAGCCAGTGAGTTCGTGGAGGCACTGTTCGCAGGGGATGACCGCGCGGCATGATCAGCTTTGAGCGAGTCAGCAAACGCTACGACGAGGGCTATGACGCGCTGCGAGAAGTGAGTCTGGAGATCCACCGGGACGAATTGGTGTTTCTCACCGGCCATTCCGGGGCGGGAAAGAGCACCCTGATGCGGCTGATCATGTTGATGGAGCGGCCGACCCGGGGCAAGGTGATTGTAGATGACGTCGACCTGGCGGGTGTGGGGTCCGGCGGGATTCCCGCGCATCGGCGCAAGATCGGTGTGGTCTTTCAAAATCATCAGTTACTCTTCGACCGGCCCGTGTTCGACAACGTTGCGCTGCCGCTGACCATTGCCGGCTATGACTACCGGGAGATCGGCCGGCGGGTTCGCGCCGCACTCGACAAGGTCGGCCTGCTGGGTCGTGAACGGGCCCTGCCAATCGCCCTGTCCGGCGGTGAGCAGCAGCGGGTGGGGATTGCTCGCGCGGTGGTGGGCAAGCCGGACATTCTGCTTGCAGACGAGCCGACGGGAAATCTTGATCCCCTGTTATCTGCCGAAATCATGCGTCTGTTCGAGGCCTTCAACCAGGTTGGCGTTACCGTATTGATTGCCAGCCATGACCTCGCTCTTATCTCGCGCCTGCAACACAGGATCGTGACACTGCGCGACGGTCGCCTGGTAACAGGAGCGCCGATATGAAGCCCAGGGGGAGCGCGGGACGAGCGGCTGGCGCCAGCCACAGCCGGGCCGGATGGCGCAGTCACTTCGCCGCCTGGGTCAGGCACCACCGATTGTCCTCCGCCGACAGTCTCTACCGGGTGCTTCAGAGTCCGGTGTCCAGTCTACTCACCTGGCTGGCTATTGGTGTGGCTCTAGCGCTCCCCATTGGTCTCGGCATATTGCTGGAAAGTGCCAGTGAGCTGGGCTCAGAGCTGGACAGTTCCGCGCAAATTTCGGTGTTCCTTCAGGAGGATCTTTCGGTAGAGGCCTCCGACGATCTGGCCGGGGCGTGGCTTGGGCTGGAGAGCGTACACAGCACGCGCTTTATGTCGCGTGAGGATGCTCTGCAAGAGTTTCGGGAGCTGTCGGGCTTCGCCGATGTACTCGATAGCCTGGAGGACAACCCGTTGCCAGCGGTGATTCTGGTGCAACCGGCCGCAGGGCTTGACGATGAAGGGGTGAATCAGTTGCTACAGCGGTTACGGGACCACCCGGGAACGGCCGAGGTGGTAATGGATCGGCAGTGGTTGCAGCGCCTCAATCGGCTGATGGATCTCGGACGCCGGTTGGTGACGACGGTCGGGCTGTTGCTGATCTTCGGGGTGGTCCTCATTCTGGGCAATACCATCCGCCTCGCTATTGAGGGCCGCCGCGATGAGATTGTCATCGTCAAGCTGGTTGGTGGCAGTGATCCTTTCGTGCGGCGACCGTTTCTCTATACCGGGCTGTGGTACGGCATCGGTGGTGGAGCCTGCGCCGCCCTTCTGGTGACCTGCTGTCTCTGGTTTTTGCAGCAGCCCGTAGAGGAGCTCGCCAACCTCTATGGAAGTCGCTTCAGCCTGCGAATGCCCGGATTAATGGGCGCACTCAATGTCATTCTCTCCGGAGGATTGCTGGGCCTGGCGGGCGCCTGGCTGGCAGTATCCCGCCACCTGTCCAGAATCCAGCCGGGCTGATGGCAGCCCCACTGATGGCAGTCCCACTGATGGCAGTCCCACTGTTGGCAGTCCCACTGTTGGCAGTCCCACTGAACCAATGCCAGGGCATACGATCTAAGCGATTGTTTTTTATTGGAATATTAAGATATTTTCCGGTGCGTTATGGAACTTTTCGACGATTAGCACTCTAATACAAAGAGTGCTAAAATTCGGCGTCCGGAAAAAGGAGCAACAATTATGACCCACAGTCTTCTGCCTGTAGACCAAATGGTGCCCGGAGCTAATCTGGCCGCCTATGTGCAGGCCGTCGGTAGTGTGCCCATCCTGACCCCTGAACGGGAAAAGGCACTGGGCGAGGACCTGTACTATAACGGTAACGTCGAAGCGGCGCGCCAGTTGGTTATGTCACATCTGCGTTTTGTGGTACATATTGCCCGCAGCTACTCAGGGTACGGGTTGGCGGAAGCGGACCTGATCCAGGAGGGCAATGTAGGGCTTATGAAAGCGGTGAAGCGCTTCAACCCCGAGAAAGGCGTGCGGCTGGTGTCCTTTGCCGTGCATTGGATCAAGGCCGAGATGCACGAATATATTTTGCGCAACTGGCGTATAGTCAAAGTCGCTACCACCAAGGCGCAGCGCAAGTTGTTCTTCAATCTTCGCAGTGCCAAGAAAAGCCTGGCCTGGTTGTCAGCTGACGAGGCGCAGGCAGTTGCAGATGACCTGGGTGTAGAGCTGCACGAAGTACAGCGCATGGAGGGTCGACTGACGAGCCGTGATGTGGCTTACGACTCGCCGCTGGACTCCGATGACGAGGACGGTTGGCAGGCACCGCAGTACTACCTCGAGGATCAGCGTGCAGACCCTGCGCTGGCGGTAGAGTCCAGCGATTGGCAGGATAACAGTGAGCAGCAGCTGCACGCCGCCCTGGCGGAGCTTGATGAGCGTAGCCGGGATATTCTGGCACAGCGCTGGTTAGCTGAGGAGAAGTCCACCCTGCATGAGTTGGCCGCGACCTACGGTGTTTCAGCCGAGCGCATTCGTCAGTTGGAGCAAAATGCCATGAAAAAACTCAGGGCAGCAATCGCCGTTTGATCGCAGCAGGACGTTAGCCGAATGGCAAACCCCTTTATAACTCTCGCCGCATGCAGTGGCGCTCTGGCCGTGGGTTTCGGCGCTTTTGGCGCCCACGCCCTGCGCAACCGACTCGACGCCTATGCAACGGGCGTCTTTGAGACCGCCGTTCAATATCATCTGGTGCACAGCCTGGCGCTGCTTGCCGTCGGCATTCTTGCTGTCAGCCAGCCGCAAACCGGGTTATTGAAAAGCAGCGGCTGGCTGTTTCTGATTGGCATTGTGGTTTTTTCAGGCAGTCTCTACCTGCTGAGTCTTACCGGGCAGCGTTGGCTCGGTGCCGTCACGCCACTGGGCGGCCTGGCGTTTATCGCCGGCTGGGCCTGTCTCGCAGCCGTGGGCTGGAGGCTGTAGCCTAGCTTCAGACGCGCTGCTACAACCTGACTCCTTCCCGTGACCGACGACAAGATTTCCCCGCCCCAGAGACGCCCGATTCGGAGCTATGTTTTGCGTGCCGGACGCATGACAGAGGCTCAGGCACGGTCTTTTGAGCTGGGGTGGGGCCGTTGGGGTGTCGACTATCAAGACACGCCACAGAATTTTGACCAGCTGTTCGGCAGGCGGGCGCCGCGAGTGCTGGAAATCGGCTTTGGCATGGGACAGTCCCTGCTGGCCATGGCCGAGTCCTCACCTGATACTGACTTTATCGGCATCGAGGTGCATACCCCCGGGGTGGGAAAGCTGTTTCATGATATGGCCGAGACCGGGGTGGATAATATTCGTGTTTATCGCCATGATGCGGTCGAAGTGATCCGGGACTGCATTGCCGATAACTCGTTGGACAGGGTGCAAATCTTTTTCCCGGACCCCTGGCACAAAAAGAAACACCACAAGCGCCGTCTTATCCAGCCCGTTTTTTTACGCCAGTTGGAAAACAAGCTGCGCCCCGCCGGGGTGCTCCACCTGGCCACTGACTGGCAGCCCTATGCTGAGCAGATGATGACGGTGATTTCGGCCAATGAGCACTTTGCCAATAACTGCGGTGATGGGTGTTACGCTCCCCGCCCCGAGAGCCGGCCGCAAACCCGCTTCGAGCGGCGCGGCCAGCGTCTCGGCCATGGCGTCTGGGACCTGATCTTTACCCGTTGTTAGAAAAACCGAGCCCGGGGTTCAGCCCGGCAGAAAGCGACCGATTACCGTATCCAGGAAGCGCGCACCCAGGGTGGTTGTGGACACCCGGTTTCCGGTTTGCTGCAGCAGTTCTTCGCGGATCAGTGTGCCCAATTGTGGCTGCAGCTGCGTTACCGGCAGGCCCGTACGGTTGCTGAATTGGGTCAGGGTGAAACCCTCGGCCAACCGCAGGGTATACAATAGGAACTCAGCACAGAGATCTTCCCGCGACAGTAATTGCCACCGCGCCCGACGCCCTTGCTGATCGGCCATATAGAGCGCCGGTTGGCGGGTCTTGCGGTAACGCCTTACCGCTCCATCCCTTCCCGTCACTTTGCCGTGCGCCCCGGCGCCAATCGCCAGGTAATCGCCAAACCGCCAGTAGTTCAGGTTGTGTTGGCAGGGCACCCCTGGCCTGCTGTATGCGGATACCTCGTAGTGCTGGTAACCCCTGGCATGCAATAACTGCTCCCCCGCATCCTGGATGTCCGCCAGGCAATCCTCTACGGGCAAGGTGGGGGGACGCTTGTAAAAAACGGTATTGGGCTCCAGGGTCAATTGGTACCAGGACAGGTGCGGTGGGTCGAAGCGCAGTGCCTGTTCGAGGTCCCTGGCTGCGTCTGCCGCTGTCTGACCAGGCAAGCCGTGCATGAGATCGATGTTGTAGTTGGTGAAACCCGCTGTTCTGACCATTTCGACGGCGGCGCAGGCCTGCTCGGCATCATGCACGCGGCCCAGGGTTTGTAGCTGCGGGTCTGTAAAGCTCTGCACGCCCAGGGAAATTCGGTTAACGCCGGCCGCTCTGAACCCGGCGAATTTTTCTGCTTCAGCGCTGCCGGGGTTTGCTTCCATAGTGATTTCCAGTCCCTTCGCAAGGGATACCGTGTCGCCGATGCCCCTGAGCAGTCGGCTGATCCCTGAGGCTGAAAACAGGCTTGGAGTGCCACCCCCGATAAACAGGGTCTGCACCTCCCTCCCCCCAACCCACGGGGACTGCATCCTCAGGTCCATCAGCAGACTATCGATGTAAGCACTTTCTGGCACGGTGTCCGCCTCGTGCGAATTGAAATCACAGTAGGGGCATTTTCGCTCGCACCAGGGCAGATGCACATAGAGTCCCAGCGGGGGTGAGGGGTTGTCGGTTACACTCACTCCCGGCCCAGCTTCTCGAGGAGACTGGCGCTGGCCAGGGCCCGATGACTGATACGGTTCTTGAGCGCCGGGTCCAGCTCAGCAGCACTGCAGTGTTGTTCGGTCAGATAGAACAACGGGTCGTAGCCGAAGCCCCCCGCACCGCGCGCTTCGAACAGAATCAACCCTTCCCAGACCCCCTGACAGATCACGGGAACCGGATCTTTTTCGTGTCGCAGGTAGACCAGTACGCACTGGTAGCGCGCGCTGCGTTGCTTAAGGGGTAGATCCCCAAGCTCTTCCAATAGCCTGGCGTTATTGGCAGCATCACCTTTACCGGAGTAGCGGGCGGAATGAATACCCGGCCGGCCGCGTAGATAATCGACCTCCAGGCCGGAATCGTCAGCGATGCTTGGCAAACCGGTATGCGCAGCGGCAGCGCGCGCCTTTAACAGAGCATTTTCGACGAAGGTCAGACCGGTTTCGGCGACCTCCGGCACGGCGAACTCCCCCTGGGACTTCAACAGCACTGGCAGGGGTGCGAGGATGCGCTGCAACTCTTTGAGTTTACCCGCGTTGCCGCTTGCCAGCACAACCGTCTGCAAATTTTTGGTCGACATCAGTTGATAAACACCTGATGTTTAAATTTGAAAGTATAGCTGCGGTCGGCGCCTTCAGGCCGGAATTCGACTTCGAAGAACCGCCACTCTTCATTGATGAACTTGAATTCAGCAATGTAGTACACCGCCGGACCCTCGCGAACTTCCTGAAAGGTCAACGGCTGATTCTGCATGAGGTCCCAGGTTTTACCCTGCAGCTCCATGGGCCCGGCCGGACGCGGCTCGGCCGGACGCGGCTCGGCCGGAGGGAGCGGCCCGCCCTGCACTCCATCAGAGAGAGGTTCCGCGGCACTGTCGTCCACATGCTTGCGCACAGCGAGATTGAGGATGGCGCGCTTTTTGCCTCGGGTGATGCCATAAGTTGCCGCCACCTCCGGTTGAATAAAGGTGGTATTGACCACGCTGTAATGCAGTTCATAGGGCCCGAAGCGCTCAGACTGCTGTGCTGCAGCCGAGGCTACCTGCAGCAGCGCCAGCAGACACAGCCCGACACCGACGCAAGGCGAGAGCCTGTTAGAGCGGGTGGTTGCGGTCATGGTTTCCTGTCCTCTGTCTGGAAGCGGCGTATCTTGAGCGCCGGAGTCATTAATGATTAGGGTGAAGTAGAGCTGGAAACTGCTCAGCTCTCTCTTCACACGGCAATGTTGCTACTATTTTGGCCCGGTTTTGAACTTGCCTGGGTGAGCCCGGCTAGTTTCGGCTTATCAGGTAGATTGCAGTGGATGCGAACAGGTTGGGCCGCAAGCTGGCCAGCAGCGGGCGGCCCCCCGTGTTTCCTACCACATCGCGCTCCAGAATCTGTATCCCCCTGTTTTGACACAGAGATTCGAAATCGTTCACGGTGCAAAAGTGGATGTTGGGCGTATCATACCAGTGATACGGCATGAATCTCGATACAGGCATGCGGCCCCTCACCCCGAGGTGAAGCCGGCATCGCCAGTGGCCAAAGTTAGGGAATGTTACGATACACTGGCGGCCGATTCTGAGCATCTCCTCAAGTACCCGGTCTGGAAAGTGCACCGCCTGCAGTGCGTGTGCCATCACTACCGTGTCAAAGCTCTGATCGTGGAAATTGGCCAGCCCGGCGTCCATGTCCTGTTCAACCACATCGAGACCACGGGCGATGGCGAGGGTAATCTGCTCGGCGTCTATCTCCAGCCCGGTGCCTTGCACCTGGCGATTGTCGCGCAGCTGCTGCAGGAACTCCCCATTGCCGCAGCCCAGATCGAGTACGCGGCAGCCCGGGGTAATCCAGCGCTGAATATGAGTCAAATCGGTACGCATCATTCCCGACCGACCCGTTGCAGATACGCATCGAGAACTGCGACGTAACGAGGAATAGGCAGCAGGAACGCATCGTGCCCCTCATCGGCCTCAATTTCGGCGTAAGTGACTGGCCGCTTTGCCGCAAGAAGTGCGTCAACGATTTCTCTGGAACGTGCTGGAGAGAAACGCCAATCGCTGGAAAAAGACAGCACCAGATAGCTGCATTGACTGTGACTGAAGGCCTTGACCGCGTCATTGCCGTATTCACGAGCCAGGTCGAAATAATCCAGCGCCCTTGTCATGAGAATATAGGTGTTGGCATCGAAGCTTCCGGAAAACTGGCTGCCCTGGTAGCGCAGATAGCTCTCTACCTGAAACTCCGCGCCGTTTTCATGGCCGAGATCCAGCGAGCCCGAACGCAGGTTCCGGCCGAATTTGCTGGCCATCGCGTCGTCAGACAGATAGGTGATGTGGCCCACCATTCTCGCCAGGGCCAGGCCTTTGTCCGGGTACTGGTCATTGCTCAGGTAGCGGCCCCCGGCAAAGAGTGGGTCCGACATAATTGCCTGACGGGCTATCTCGTTGAAAGCAATGTTTTGAGCGCTCAATTTCAGCGCAGCGGCGATCACCACACAATGGCGCAGTCGGTCAGGGTACTCCAGCGACCAGCGCATTGCCTGCATGCCACCCAGACTGCCGCCAATAACAGCGGCCCAACAGCCAATTCCCAGATGATCCGCGAGCCTGGCCTGGCTGGTCACCCAGTCGCGCACCCGAACGGGCGGAAATTCGGGGCCCCAGGGTTCGCCTGAATCGGGGTTGACCGATGCCGGCCCGGTTGATCCATGGCAGCCGCCGAGGTTGTTGAGACTGACCACAAAAAATCGGTTTGTGTCTATCGGCTTACCCGGCCCGATACACTGATCCCACCAGCCGGGTCTTTTATCCCCGGCACTGTGATAGCCCGCCGCGTGATGGTGTCCGCTGAGGGCGTGGCAGACCAGTATCGCGTTGGAGTGGTCTGCATTGAGCGCGCCGTAGGTCTCGTAAACCAGCTCGTAAGTCGCTAGCTCGCGGCCACAGGTCAGCTTCAGTGGCTGATCGAATCGGGCGGTTTGTGGGGTGACCAGTCCCAGGGAACCGGCCTGCAAAAGTGCCGTCACTGTGCTGTCAAATACCGATGACGAGTGCGGGATGCAGGCCAACCGCCGCAGTCATATGGCGCAGGGCTATCTGCACCACATTGATCAGGATGAATACCAGAATGGGTGAAAAATCGAGCCCGCCCATGGCTGGCATCACCCGGCGTACCGGCGCCAGAATCGGTTCAGTAATCTGATGCAGCAGGTTGATGGCAGGGTGGGCACTGCCGGGTGCAACCCAGCTGATGATGATAGACCCCAGCAGTGCGAAAAAGTAAATATTGACCAGCAGACCAATTACGCCGAGCACGCCCCATATAAACAGGGTGATAATGTTGGGCGGGCTCAGTCCATTAAGTAGCATCAGCACTGCGATTGCGGCCATTTGCAGGGCGACCGCGAGCAACAGCGCAGCCACATCAAGACCGGCAAAGCCCGGGATCAGACGTCGCAGTGGCAGCAGCAAAGGATTGGTTATCTTGACCAGGAACTGGCAGATGGGGTTGTAGAAGTCGGCGCGAGCAACTTGAAGCAGAAACCGTAACAACACAGCCACAAGATAGAGACTGAGAAAGGTCTGTAGCAGATAGACAGCGATATCATTGATGGCGTTCATTCGGTTCTTTACTCCTGCCTGGTGTGCGGCCGTTGGTCAATTACTGTGGGCGCGAGCCGGTCTATGGTTCGGGTCTGGCAGGGATCAGCCCATTTCCCTGGCCATCTCTGCGGCGCGCCTGGCGGCTGCCTGCATCGCCCGATTCACCGCCCCGGACAGGTCGTCCTGCTCGAAACTCTGCAGCGCACGTTCGGTGGTGCCTCCGGGGCTGGTGACCCGGCGACGCAATTCCGCCAGTTCGAGTGTATTTTCCTGGGCCATGCGGGCCGCCCCCAGAGCCGTTTGTTGGGTCATCAGGCGCGCAGTGTCGCGATCCAGGCCGAGGGCGCAGCCCTGGTCAATCATCGCTTCCATAAAAAAGAAGAAGTAGGCCGGCCCGCTGCCCGACAGGGCTGTTATGGCGTCCAGGGCCTGCTCGTCATCAACCCAGCAGCAGATCCCCACCGCGGACAAAATCGCCTCCGCATAGTCGCGTTGGCGGCTGTTAACTTCGGGGCTGGCGTACAGTGCACTCGCGCCTGCGCCCAGCAATGCCGGCGTGTTGGGCATACAACGCACGACAGCCGCCGCCCCGCCCAGCCGGCTCTGGATACTGGCGATGGTCACCCCGGCGGCGATTGAAATGATCACCGCTGCGCTGCCGTGTACGGCCTCACTGATACTCTCAACCGCATCCGCCATTGCTTGAGGTTTCACTGCCATGATAACCACGTCGGCGCCAGCGGCGGCCTTTGCGTTATTGTCGAACAGGCTGACCGGTGCAATGGCTGCCAATTTCTCCAGACTCTCGGGAAAAGGGTCTGCTGCACGGATAGCGCTGGCTGGGTGGCCGCTGGCTATCAGGCCGCCAATAATGCTGGCAGCCATGTTGCCAGCGCCGATGAATGCGATCTCAGGGGTGTTCACGTCTGGCTTCCTGTCGTTTGCGTTATCGTCATGATTGGTTGGATTGGCGCCACAGCTTTGCGCCGCTGTATCCATGGTCTGGCGCCGATCAAGCCATTGTGCCGGATTGGCGCCGTCCGGCAGTATACACGGCGGTTGGCGGCAAAATCACCCGGGAGCGGGCATGGTATTAAACGCGAGGGCCGAAAATATCGGTACCTACTCGTATCAAGGTTGATCCCTCGGCAATGGCGGCTTCGAGATCGCCGGACATTCCCATCGACAAGGTATCGAGAGCCGGTTTACCGTCAACGGGAGGGAGGAGATTATTAAGTGTGTCCAGCGCGCTGCGCAGTTGCGAGAAAGCCTGGTGTTGGGCGTGGGTATCACTGCTGGGGGCGGGAATAGCCATCAGACCACGCAGGCGAAGACCCGGCAGCTTGGCGGTCTGCAGGGCGAGCTCGGGTAACACATCCAGATCGACCCCCGACTTGCTGGTTTCACCGGAGATATTGACCTGCAAGCACACGGCTATGGGGGGCAGCTCTGGCGGCCTTTGTTCGCTGAGTCTGCGGGCTATTTTGAGCCTGTCCACACTGTGGACCCAGTGGAAGTGGCTGGCGATGGCACGGGTCTTGTTGGACTGAATCGGCCCGATGAAATGCCAGCTCAGCGACAGATCCGACAGCGCGGTTATCTTTTCCAGTGCCTCTTGTATGTAGTTCTCGCCGAACTGATTCAGCCCACACTGATGTGCTTCACGAATGTCCCGGGCGGGACGAGTCTTGCTGACGGCTAAAACTGTGATTTCCTCGGGTCTTCGCTGGATTTTTTCCGAAGCCAGTCGTACTCTCCGATGGAGTTGGGCGATATTTCCTGCGATGTCTGCGCTGTTCATAGCCGTGCATGGTAGCGGCTACGAGCCGTCAGGGCGAGTCCGGCAGTACAGTGAACTTGGAGTTATGTTGTCAATGGGGGCTTGGCCCCGTAAAAGCCGTTCCGAGAGGCGGTCACAGCTGGACGAGATCGGCCGCAGAAGCCGACGAGGGGATTAAATGGATATTACTGAATTGCTGGCCTTCAGTGCCAAGCAGGGCGCTTCGGACTTGCATCTCTCGGCGGGTCTGCCGCCGATGATTCGTGTGGACGGTGACATTCGTCGAATCAATCTGCCGCCGATGGAGCACAAGCAGGTTCACGAACTGATCTACGACATCATGAACGACAAGCAGCGTAAGGACTTTGAAGAGTTCCTGGAGACTGATTTTTCGTTCGAGGTGCCGGGCGTTGCGCGCTTCCGGGTCAACGCCTTTAACCAGAACCGCGGTGCCGGCGGTGTTTTCCGGACCATTCCCTCCAAGGTGCTGAGCATGGAAGATCTCGGTCATGGGCCAGGTGTTTCGCGATATATCCATGATGCCGCGCGGCCTGGTACTGGTCACCGGGCCGACCGGCTCAGGTAAGTCCACCACCCTGGCGGCGATGATGGACTTTATCAATGACAACAAGTATGAGCACGTCCTGACCATTGAAGATCCTATCGAATTTGTACACGAGAGTAAAAAGTGCCTGGTCAACCAGCGCGAGGTCCACAGGGATACCCTAGGCTTTGCCGAGGCCTTGCGCTCGGCGCTGCGGGAAGACCCGGACATCATTCTGGTTGGTGAGATGCGCGACTTGGAGACGATACGTCTGGCCCTGACCGCGGCGGAGACGGGCCACCTGGTGTTCGGAACCTTGCACACCACCTCTGCCGCCAAAACCATTGACCGGATTGTCGATGTATTTCCCGCGGCTGAAAAATCCATGGTCCGCTCCATGCTCTCCGAATCACTGCAGGCGGTTATTTCGCAAACGTTGATGAAACGTGCTACCGGCGGCCGTGTGGCCGCGCACGAAATCATGCGCGGCACCCCTGCCATCCGCAACCTTATCCGCGAGGACAAAGTGGCGCAGATGTATTCTGCTATTCAGACCGGTCAGGCTGTGGGGATGCAAACCATGGATCAGTGTCTGCATGAGCTGGTAGAAAAACGCACCATTACCCGCGAGGTAGCCAAAGAGAAAGCGCGAGTGCCGGAGAACTTTTAACAGAATAAAAAGAACGGCGACGGCGTCGCCAGAGGTGGACCCAGTATGAAAATTGAAGAACTGCTGCAACGGGTGGTAAAAGAAGGTGCATCGGACGGGTTTATCTCTGCCGACGTGGCACCGAGTATCAAAGTTGACGGAGAGATTTTTCCTGTTAGTGACCACCCTCTCTCTGAGGAAGAGGCCCAGGACATGGTGCTCTCTACCATGAGTGATGCTCAGAAGGAGGAATTTCTCGAGCGCCATGAATGCAATTTTGCTCTCGCGCGAGACGGCCTGGGGCGATTCCGGGTCAGCGCATTTGTGCAGCGGGGAAAATGCGGGTTGGTACTGCGCCGCATCGAGTCGGTCATTCCCCGGGTCGAGGACTTTGGCTTGCCGCCGATCATCAACAAGTTGGCGATGACCAAGCGCGGCTTGATCATTTTTGTGGGCGCCACCGGCACCGGTAAGTCAACCTCTCTGGCCGCGATGGTGGGCCACCGCAATCGCAACAGTCGCGGGCATATCATCAGTATTGAAGATCCGATCGAATTTATCCATGAGCATGCGGGCTGCATTGTGACCCAGCGCGAAGTGGGAATGGACACCGATTCCTTTGAGATCGCCCTGAAGAATACACTCCGCCAGGCCCCCGATGTGATTCTGATTGGCGAGGTGCGCTCTGCTGACAATATGGCCCAGGCGCTGACCTTTGCGGAAACGGGCCACCTTTGTCTTTGCACCCTGCATGCTAACAATGCCAACCAGGCACTGGACCGGATCCAGAGCTTTTTCCCGGCCGAATCAGCACGACCAGGTGTGGATGGACTTGTCGCTCAACCTGAAGGCAATGGTCGCGCAGCAGTTGCTCCCTACCCAAGACGGCAAGGGTCGCACGCCGGTGGTGGAGGTGTTGCTGAATACGCCCTTGGTGGCGGATTACATTCGCAAGGGTGAGGTGCATCTGATCAAGGAACTGATGGCCAAATCGACAGAGTTGGGTATGCAGACTCTTGATCAGTCACTGTTCAAAGCCTACGAGGGAGGGCTGATCAGCGAGGAAGAGGCTATCCGCATGCTGATTCAGCCAACGATGTGCGCTTGATGATCAAAATGCACAACAAGGGGAGTTTCTCGCTTGATGAAGACTCAGGCATGGGCTTGAGCTACGACAAGACCGAGGACCGCGGCCGCTGGGTGCGCCGCTGACGCTCGGAACGATCGGGTCAGGCCGACCCGGTTTCACTGAGCCAGGTCTGCAGGATCAGCTCTGCAGCAAAGCTGTCTACTGGCTTGGCCTTATAGTCGCCGCGGTGGCCGCTGCTCGCGGCTGCTGGCTGCTTGGCTTCGAAACTGCTCAATCGCTCATCGGTCATGCGTTACGGCGATGCCCAGCCGCCCCTCCAGGCGGCGGGCGAATTTGCGCGCGCGCAGGGCCAATTCGCTGATGCTGCCATCCATGTTCAGCGGATCCCCGACGACCAACAGGTCAGGTTGCCACTCCTGCATCAGCGTCTCGACGGCTGACCAGTCAGGGACTGCCGTCGCGGGCCTTGAGGACAGGCAGCGGGTGGGTGGTTCCCAGCTGGCAGTTGCCGATGGCGACGCCAATCTGGCGCAGACCGATAGTCAAAGGCCATGACGGTGCGGGGTGCCCTTGGTGTATTCACGATCTGTTGACGGCGGGCTCAGGCGTGCCCGGCCTGGCCAGAGATGAGATTCATGTCAATGCCCAGCATGGCGGCGGCGCTGCTGAGTCGCGTTCGACAGGGCGTGGCAAAGATGATATCGCCGTCGGCGGGCAAGGTCAGCCAGCTGTTTTCCGCCAGTTCCTGTTCCAGTTGGCCGGCCTCCCAGCCGGCATAACCCAGGGCGATCAGGTGTTCTGTGGGACCTGTGCCGGCGGCGATGGCCCGCAGGATATCTCGAGATGTGGTGAGAGTAATCTCAGGCGTGACCTGCAAGCTCGCCTCCCAGGTTTTCTCGCAGTTGCGGTGTAACACAAAGCCGTGATCGATCTGCACGGGCCCGCCGGCCATGACCGGGTCATCGGAAAAATCCCGCCTCGGTATCGATCTGCAGATGCTCGAAAATTTCGGCAACCGACAGATCCAGCGGCTGGTTGATCACTATGCCCATGGCGCCGCTTTCGCCGTGTTCGCAGATGTAGGTGATGCTCTGCGAGAAAATACCCTCCGCTCAGGCTGGGCATGGCCAGCAGGAAATGATCGCGCAGGCAGTCGCTGCTTTTGGCGGTGTTGGCGGAGTAACGTCTGCATGCTATCCGTTGTCGCATAGGACAGTTGGGTTCTGTTGACGCGCAGGCACGGAATCCTGCACTGACGCAGCGGCGATCTACTTTGAGCTTAGTCGATTCTCCTGAAATTGCCATGTGCGGATGATTTCCAGCCGGTCGGTGGTCGCCCGCAGCTCGGCGGGAAAGGGCGCATAAGGGCGCTGCCATGCGCACGATTTTGATGGCCGCTTCATCCAGCACAGCAAACCCGGATGAAGACAGCACCCGGATATCCTCAAGGCTGCCATCCTGGCGGATAACCACCAGCAGGCGCAGGCTGCCATAGATACCGTAGCGTACTGATGCCTCCGGGTAGTACTTGTTGCCCACTGCCTCCATCCGCTGGCGCCAGTCCAGAAGATAGGCCGCGTCGGCCGACTGCTTGGCGGATACCGAGGTCAGTCGTCGTACCCGGGGCAGTCGGAATAGGCCTGGTTCTGTTCGGTCCAGCTCGGCCTCCAGACCGGCCAGTTCCTGGCTCAGTCGATCGACCTCCGGGCTGATCCCCGCCAGCAGCGGTCCTGTTGCGTCGCTCGGGCTTGGCTGGCGACGCAGCGCGCGTCGGCCGCGGTGGTCAGCAGCATTCGGCTTGCGGTCCACCGGGCTGCGTGCGCGGCTCGCCTGGATGCGTGCGGCGGCTGATGGCTCTGCAGGTCAATGTTGGGACTGGTGGGCAGCGGTGATGTCGGCGGCGTCCCGCACCACGTCTGGTTGGACTGGGCGATGTGTCTGGCTTCGTCGGGGGCTGAATAGCTGGGCCGGGTGGCCAGGGTCACTTCGATCTGCGGTGAATAACTGGGATGCACCGCCGGGTTCGAAGGAGACAGCGAAAGCAATACTGCGACGTGCAGGACCAGGCCGGCGAGAACGGCATTCGCATCCGCCTGTGTTTACGAGCCCGTTTCCAGATAATACATGGCGACTCTGAACGCCTCTATCGCGCTTCGAGCTTCTGCTCGATACAGTCCATCAGCTGGCCGCCAATATCCTGATCAAAGCCGCGTCGATTTCGCGGATACAGGTCGGGCTGGTGACATTGATTTCGGTGAGGAAATCACCGATCACATCCAAACCGACAAACAGCAGGCCTTTCTCGCGCAGCGTGGGCGCGATCTGCTCTGCTATCCAGCGATCCCGGTCGGCCAGCGGCTGTGCCCGCCGTCGCCGCCGGCGGCCAGGTTGCCACGGGTTTCGCCCGCAAGCGGAATGCGGGCCAGGCAATAGGGTACGGGCTCGCCGTCGATCATCAGGATACGCTTGTCGCCTCGCTCGATTTGCGGGCATGAACTTCTGGGCCATGATGGTCTGGTGACCATGCTCGGTAAGGATCTCCAGGATTACGCTGATGTTGGGGTCGTCCTGGCTTCACCCGGAATATCGCAGCTGCCGCCCATGCCGTCCAGTGGCTTGAAAATGACATCGTCGTGGTGTTTGTGAAAGGCTTTCAGTCTTGCGTGTCTGCCGCTGACCAGCACCGGTGGGCAGCACTGGGGAAACTGGGTGGCAAACACTTTCTCATTGCAGTCACGCAGGCTCTGGCAGCGATTGACGATCAGGGTACCCTGGCGCTCTGCCTGCCTCCAGGATATAGGTAGCTGTAGACATACTCGTTGTCAAAGGGCGGATCCTTGCGCATCAGGATCACATCCAGCTCAGCCAGGTCGCGGTCTTGTGGCAGCATCCAGTTGGAACCAGCTGTTGCGGGTCGCGAAATACCTAGCTCCGCCATGCTGGCCCTGGCCACGCCCTGGTCTGAGGTACAGATCCCTCTGCTCCATATAGTAGAGCTGCCAGTCGCGGGCCTGGGCGGCCCACAACATGGCCAGAGTGCTGTCTTTCTTGTAGTTGATGGCGGCGATGGGGTCCATCACCACGCCTATCTTGATCGTCATCAGGTACACCCGACGCTGGTACGGACTCGATAAATTACGCAATGCATTGCGACGGTGCAAGCAGGGACGGCCGATTGCTGCGGTTATCCGCTACATATCTCCCCAGCGGGATTGCACAATGGCCAGTGCAGCCAGTGGCGCGGTCTCCGTGCGCAGCACCCTGGGGCCCAGTGACAGTGATGTGTAGCCGGCTGTCTCCGCGGCGGCGATCTCCGCTGCATCCAAGCCCCCCTCCGGGCCCACCAACAGAGCCAGGCTTTCTGGGGCGGCAAGTTGAGTTTGTGTCACAACGGCCCGGTGGTGCAGAACCAGGCGCAGGGACGCCTCAGTGTCCGCAAGCCAGCTCATTACATTCCCGGGATGGTTTATCTCGGGGATGCGGTTGCGGCCGCATTGCTCACAGGCGCTGATGGCGACATTGCGCCAGTGCCGGACCTTTTTGTCCACCCGCTCTCCGGCCAGTTTGACGCCAGAACGCGCGGTGTAGAGCGGTGAAATGGCGACGACGCCGAGCTCAGTGGCTTTCTGTACCACCCAGTCCATGCGTTCGCCGCGAGAAATTGCCACGCCCAGGTGTATCGCCAGGGGAGACTCGCGGGTGTGGGGTAGCACATCGATTACCCGAACGACGACGCTCTTTACGCTGTAGGGCAACCACTTCGGCGGCGTAGTCTGTGCCGTTACCGTTAAACAGAATCAGCCGGTCCCCGGCGATCTTGCGCAGCGCCTTCGCCAGGTGCTGGCTGGCTCCCGGCTCGAGTGTCAGCCGTGTCTTCGGCCTCAAGCGCCTGCCCGGTGTAGATGCGGGGTATAGCCATCGCCGTCTGTTCAGAGGCCCAGGTTTTGGTAAATTTCCCGGGTGGGCTGTACCTGGTTCATGGTGTAGAAATGGATTCCCGGTGCGCCCGCCTCAAGCAGAGTCTGGCACAGCTGGGTCACCACCTCGGTGCCGAACTTTGGCGACTTTGCTCTGGTCATCGCCAAAGTCTGCCATGCGCTGGCAGATCCAGCGCGGGATTTCGGCCCCGCAATTGGCTGAAAAACGTTGCCAGGTTGGCGAAGTTGGCGATCGGCATGATGCCGGCATAGATCGGCTGGTCGATACCTGCGGCAGCGCAACGATCCAGGAAGTAAAAGTAGGCCTCTACATTAAAGAAGTACTGGGTGATGGCGCTGTTGGCTCCAGCATCGAACTTGCCCTTGAGAAACTGGATGTCCTTGCCGTAGCTGTCGGCTTCCGGGTGAATTTCCGGATAGGCGGCCACCTTGATATTGAAGTGGTCCCCGGTTCGCTCGCGAATGAAGGCGACCAACTCGTTGGCGTAGACCAACTGTGCCGGACCGCCCATTCCCGAAGGCATATCTCCTCGCAGGGCTACCAGTCGGTTGATGCCTCGCTCCCGATAGGTGTCCAGCAGCGCGGCGATGGCGTTCTCATCATCGCCGCCAAAGCTGATATGCGGTGCACACCGTGGCACCCGTCTCCTGTATTTGGGACGCTACGCCAAGCGTTGAATCCCGGGTGGTACCGCCGGCGCCATAGGTGACCGAAAAGAACTCGGGCCCCAGGGCATTCAGCGCCGGCGTGGTCTGGTGATCAGCTTTTCCTTACCCGCCGGAGTGCGCGGCGGGAAGTATTCGAAGCTGATACTGGGCTTTTTGCTACCATGACTCCGCTAGCCTAGTACTTGTAGCTGTCGGGCTTGAACGGACCGTCGGCATTGACGTTGATGTAGTCGGCCTGCTCGGGGGTCAGCCGGGTGAGCACCCCGCCAAAGCCTGCAACCATATGGGCGGCCACTTCTTCATCGAGCTTCTTGGGCAGGACCTCTACCTAAGGGCGGCCGGCTTCATCTTGGGCTCCAGGTCTGGCGAAGCTGACGCTCGTACAGGTAGATCTGGGCCAGCACCTGGTTGGCGAAAGATCCGTCCATGATCCGCGAAGGGTGCCCGGTGGCGTTGCCCAGGTTTACCAGACGTCCCTCAGACAGCAGCAGCAGGTGATCGTTGCTGGCGCGGTCGCGGTATACTTTGTGTACCTGGGGCTTGACCTCTTCCCATTCCCAGTTGCTGCGCATGAAGGCGGTATCGATTTCATTGTCGAAGTGGCCGATGTTGCAGACCACGGCGCTGCTTTTGAGTGCCTTGAGCATTCTTGCGTCGCAGACGTTGTAGTTGCCGGTGGTGGTTACCAGCAGGTCGATGCTGCCCATGACACTCGCTATCGATGCAGTCGTCGGTGCCATCATTGATGCCGTCCTTGAAGGGTGAAACAACCTCGAAGCCATCCATGCAGGCCTGCATGGCGCAGATGGGGTCTATCTCGGAAATACGCACGATCATGCCTTCCTGGCGCAGCGACTGAGCAGAGCCCTTGCCGACGTCACCGTAGCCGATCACCAGAGCCTTCTTGCCAGCCAGAGGTGATCGGTGCCGCGCTTGATTGCGTCATTCAGGCTGTGACGACAGCCGTACTTGTTGTCGTTCTTGGACTTGGTAACCGAGTCGTTGACGTTTACGGCAGGCACTTTCAGAACGCCTTTGTCCAGCATCTCCTGCAGGCGATGCACACCGGTAGTGGTCTCTTCGGTGATGCCATGGATGTTATCAAGCATGGCGGGGTATTTGTCGTGCAGCATGGCAGTCAGATCGCCGCCGTCGTCCAGCACCATGTTGGCGTCCCAGGGCTGACCGTTCTTCAGTATAGTCTGCTCCAGACACCATTCGTATTCGTCCTCGGTTTCACCCTTCCAGGCAAAAACCGGTACGCCAGCAGCTGCGACAGCGGCGGCGGCGTGATCCTGGGTGGAGAAAATGTTGCACGATGACCAGCGCACTTCCGCCCCCAGGTGAGTGAGGGTTTCAATCAGTACGCCGGTCTGAATGGTCATGTGGATGCAACCCAGGATGCGGGCGCCCGCGAGGGGCTTGCTGTCACCGTACTGGGCGCGCAGTGCCATCAGGGCTGGCATTTCCCCTTCTGCGATGTCCAGTTCTCTGCGGCCCCACTCTGCCAGGGCGATATCCGCTACTTTATAGTCGGCTTGTTCGATGATCTTTTCTGCAGTGCTCATGTTCATGTCCTCTGGACTATTTGCTAAGTGTGAAGTGCGTGTCGTGAATGGTGAGTGTGCTCCGAGACGGGCCAGTCAGTGCACCCGCAGCCCAAGAGCTGTCCGCTCGCTAAACGGATGCTTTCAATGCCTCGGCCTTGTCGGTTTGTTCCCAGGTGAAATCGCTATCCTCACGGCCAAAGTGACCGTAGGCTGCCGTTTTTCTGTAGATCGGGCGCTTCAAGTCCAGCATGGCGACGAGGCCCTTGGGACGCAGTTCAAAGTGCTCTCTGACCAGGTCCGAAAGCAGCTGGTCGGACACCGAGCCGGTACCGAAGCTGTTGACAGAAATAGAGGTGGGCTCAGCCACGCCGATCGCGTAGGAAACCTGGATTTCGCAACGTTCTGCCAACCCGGCGGCAACAATGTTCTTGGCGACATAGCGTCCCGCGTAAGCCGCGGAGCGATCCACTTTGGACGGGTCCTTGCCCGAGAAAGCTCCGCCGCCGTGACGCGCCATGCCGCCGTAGGTATCGACAATAATTTTGCGTCCGGTGAGACCGCAGTCACCGACCGGGCCGCCGATAATGAACTGTCCGGTCGGGTTGATGTGGTAGCGCGTGTCGGCGTGCAACCAGTGCTCCGGAAGCACTTCCTTGACGATCAGGTCCATGACCGCTTCGCGGATGTCGGCCTGGCTGATGTCTTCGTCGTGTTGAGTGGAAAGTACAACCGCGTCTATCGCTACGGGCTTGCCCGCTTCATAGCGCAGCGTGACCTGACTCTTTGCGTCGGGCCGCAGCCACGGCAGTGTGCCGTTTTTGCGCAGTTCGGCCTGGCGTTCCACGAGGCGATGGGAATAGTAGATTGGCGCCGGCATCAGCACCTCGGTTTCGTTGGTGGCGTAGCCGAACATCAGCCCCTGGTCCCCGGCGCCCTGCTCTTTCTCGGCATCCTCGTCTACGCCCATGGCGATATCCGGAGACTGCTTGCCAATCGCATTGAGTACGGCGCAGGAAGCACCGTCGAAGCCTACCTTTGAAGAGTTGTATCCGATGTCCAGGACGACCTGCCGAACCACTTCCTCCAGGTCCACGTAGGTATCTGTGGTGACTTCTCCGGCCACTACGACCATACCGGTCTTCACCAACGTCTCTACCGCAACCCGTGCTTCCGTGTCATCGCTCAGAATCGAGTCGAGAATGGCGTCGGAGATCTGGTCTGCCATTTTGTCAGGGTGCCCCTCGGATACCGACTCCGAAGTGAAAATTGCGTATTCGCTCATAGTTGTTTCCTTATGTAGTCAGGGCTGGCTGAAAAGCCGCACCTGTATTTGAAAGCCGTTACGTTGCGCCAGATAGACGCTGGCCAGTTCGTCAAGTCCCGCCTCTGTGGCCCAGCCAGTGAGTGCTTCCGGTTCAAAACCGAGCCATAAATCACCACAGTTCTCCCGTGCCCAGGCCTGGTCGTGGCGACACAGATCGGTGACCACCATGACGCCCCCGGGGGCGAGACTGGTGGCCACGTCGTGAATGACCTGGCCGGGTGATGGTGTGTGATGCAAAACCATGTTGAGTATTGCGCAGTCCGCCGCCAGATTGCTCAGCTCCGGCCTGCCGGTGTCTCCATGGATGAATTCCACATTGTCCAGACCCGCGCACTCTGAGGTGTCGCGCGCTCGCGCGAGCATTTCGGCGGCATTGTCCAGAGCCACGACTCGCTTGAAGCCGGGGGCCAGTCTGGCCAGGAAAGCGCCATCCCCCGGTCCGACCTCCAGCGCGATGTCCCGACGCTGGAGTGGTGCATCCTGCAGGATGGTAGCCACCGTATCAGCGTATTGCTCGTAGCTGGCGATCAGGTCCTGCTGTTGTTGGAATTTCTGTGCATTGTGACGAAAGAAGTTCTGGGAGTTTTCTTCCCGCCGACGGTAGAGCGTCTGCAGACGCGCTTCTATAACCGCTGAGAGAGGCAGCCTGTCGACACTGGCGAACAGCTCCTGGTGCAAGGACTCCAGGTCGGGGCGCTGGCCCAGCGAACTGCGGCTGTAAAAAATAGAGTTGCCCTCACGGCGAGTTGCTACCAGGCCTGCAGCGGCAAGGATCTTCAGGTGATGGCTGAGCGCCGGTTGGCGTATATCGAGAATGGCGCATAGCTCCGAGACCCCAAAGGAGTCGTTGCACATGACCCGAAGCACCTGCAGGCGCAGTGGGTCGGCACTGGCCTTACACAGAGCAATCAGGGCATCCAGCTGGTTTTCGGGCGAATTATCGGTGACCGAACGAGCGCTGCCTGCACCGCGCCTGTCTGTGGCCCGCGTGTCTGTGGCGCGAGAGCTGCTCTTGGACGAGCTGGAAGCCCCTGCAGGCCCGGATTTCTGTTGGGTCGTAACTATCATGGGGCGGGAGTCTAGCAGGCTTGCATATCTATATCAAAATAAGTTGATATAGAGTGTGGCGTCGGTCACGCTGGCTTGCGGGGCCGCGGGCGTTTCCCCGCCCATGGCGGGCCTCTCTCTACCCCCGGTGGCGCGCTGGGATCCTTGAATGGCACCTGTCGACCGATTGAAAGGGGATTAGTTTTCGGCATAAGTTTGCTGTCAGGCGGCCGTTACGCGAGAATGTGCGCCCGGCGCCAAGGCCGGTTAATTGCCCTACCGTGGAGAAAAAAATGCCCAGCCGCACCGAACTTGCCAACGCCATCCGTGCACTGAGTATGGATGCCGTCCAACAGGCCAATAGTGGCCACCCGGGTGCACCGATGGGGATGGCCGATATCGCCGAGGTGTTGTGGAACGACTTTCATCGCCACAACCCTGCGAACCCGGACTGGCCCAACCGCGATCGGTTTGTCCTCTCTAATGGCCACGGCTCCATGTTGCTTTATTCCCTGCTCCACCTGACCGGCTACGCCTTGCCCCTGGAGGAGCTGAAGAACTTCCGTCAGTTGCACAGTCAGACGCCCGGTCATCCCGAGTACGGTTATGCGCCGGGTATCGAGACCACCACCGGGCCCCTGGGCCAGGGTATTGGCAATGCCGTTGGCATGGCGCTGGCCGAAAAAGTGATGGCGGCACAGTTTAACCGACCCGGATTCAACGTGATCGACCATCACACCTACGTGTTTCTCGGCGATGGCTGCCTGATGGAGGGCATCTCCCACGAGGTGTGTTCTCTAGCCGGCACGCTGGGTCTCGGTAAGCTGGTTGCGGTCTATGACGACAACGGTATCTCGATTGATGGCGAGGTCGATGGGTGGTTTACCGACGACACCGTTGCGCGCTTCAAGGCCTATGGTTGGCAGGTTATTCCGGCTGTGGACGGCCATGACCCGGAGGCGGTCCGGGCCGCCCTGGAGGCCGCGCGGGAGGACACAGGCAGACCCTCGTTGATTTGCTGCCGCACTATCATCGGCAAGGGCTCACCCGCCAAGCAGGGCAGTGAATCCAGCCACGGCGCGCCGCTCGGTGAGGGTGAAGTGGCCGCAACCCGCGAGGCCCTGGGCTGGCAGTATCCGCCATTCGTTATTCCCGATGAGATTTACGCCGCCTGGGATGGACGGCAACGCGGTGCAGAACTGGAGCGCGACTGGAACGCAATGATGGAGGAGTACGCCGCCACTCACAGCGAGTTGGCGGAGCAACTCAGGCGCCGGTTTGCCGGGCAATTGCCGGCAGATTTCCCCGCCCAGGCCGATGCCTATATTGCCCACTGCCAGTCGTCCGGGGAGAGTATTGCCACCCGCAAGGCATCCCAGAACTGTCTCAATGCCTACGGCCCGCTGCTGCCAGAACTCCTCGGCGGGTCAGCTGACCTCGCGGGGTCGAACCTCACTATGTGGGAAGGCTCCGAGCCGGTTACAGCAGGGCAACCCGCAGGCAATTATATTTACTACGGCGTGCGCGAATTTGGCATGTCCGCCATCATGAACGGGATTGCGCTGCATGGAGGTTTCGTCAACTACGGCGCTACATTCCTGATGTTTATGGAATATGCGCGCAATGCGGTGCGCATGGCCGCACTGATGCGGATTCAATCGATTTTCGTCTATACCCATGACTCCGTGGGACTGGGTGAGGACGGACCGACCCATCAGCCGGTCGAGCAGCTTACGGCGTTGCGGTCTACGCCCAACCTCAATACCTGGCGCCCCTGCGATACGGTGGAATCCGCAGTTGCCTGGAAGGCAGCGATCGAGCGACACGATGGCCCCAGTGCATTGATCTTTTCGCGTCAGGCGATGCCTCACCAGGACCGCGAGTCAGCGCAGGTGGCGGCGATTAGCCGCGGGGGTTACATTCTGCACGATGCGGGAGGGGCGCCGGAGGCCATTGTTATTGCAACCGGCTCGGAGGTGCAGCTGGCCATGCAGGCCGCGCGGCGTCTGAATGAATCCGGCCGCCGCGTTCGGGTGGTGTCGCTGCCCTGCGCCGAGGTATTCGAGCAGCAGGAGGCCGATTATCGGGAAACCGTGCTGCCTGCAGCGGTGAGCGCACGGGTTGCTGTAGAGGCCGCCCATGCAGACTACTGGTACAAGTATGTCGGTTTGACGGGTCGGGTGGTGGGGATGACAAGCTTTGGGGAGTCCGCCCCCGGAGGCGAATTGATGCAGCATTTTGGCTTTACCGTTGATACCGTAGTAGCCGCGCTCGAACAGCTGCTGGTGCCCTGATGTACGTATCACAGGTTTCGCGAATGATCTTCACTCGCCTGCTAACGCCCTTACTCATGCCCAGGTTGACACTGTGCTACACCTGGGGATAAACGGCTTTGGCAGGATTGGTCGCAGCGTATTTCGGGCTCTGTACGAGAGCCAGTGGCGGTCGCAAATGCAGGTCGTGGCGATCAATGAGATCGCCGACGCACGCACCGTCCTGCATCTCAGCCGGTATGACTCCACCCATGGCCGTTTTCCGCTGGCGATCGAGGGCGACCGGGATAGATTGCGGGTAGACGGCGACGAGATCAGCTTGTTACGCAGCCCAGCCATTCACGACCTGCATTGGAGTGATCTGGGCGTGGATATGGTGCTGGAGTGCACGGGTGCCTTTTCGGACCGTGCAACGGCGGAGCAGCACCTGATGCGCGGTGCTTCCCGGGTTCTGTTTTCGCAGCCTGCACAGGCCGATGTGGATGCAACGGTGGTCTACGGGGTCAATCACGAGATATTGCGTCCAGCCCATCAGATAGTCTCCAGCGCCTCCTGTACGACCAACGCGATCGTGCCGGTAATAAAAGCGTTGGATGACGCCCTGGGTATCGACTACGGCATGATTACCACGATTCATTCGGCAATGAACGATCAACCGGTGCTCGACGCCTATCACCACACTGATCTGCGCAAGACCCGCTCCGCCTCCCAGTCGATTATTCCTGTCGATACCGGATTGGCTCGCGGTGTGGAGCGGATAATGCCCGCGATGGAAGGTCGTTTTTCGGCGCAGGCCCTGCGGGTCCCCACGGTCAATGTTTCGGCGCTGGATCTGAGCGTCGTCGTCAACAATGACTGTACGGAGCAGGCCGTCAACGCCGTGATGGCTGATGCCGCCCGGTCCCGTTTTGAGGGTGTGCTGGGTTATACTGAAGAGCTGTTGGCGTCCTGCGATTTCAACCATGACGCCCGCTCCAGTATCGTTGATGCCAGCCAGACTCGAGTGAGTGGAAAACGCCTGGTCAAAGTATTGACCTGGTTTGACAACGAATGGGCCTATGCCAACCGAATGCTGGATGTAGCTGCCTACTGGAGCAGCCTCTAAGGGGAGAAATACTATGGCACTCAAGGTAGATCTGATGCGCGACCAGGCCTTGGCGGGCAGGCGGGTTTTGATTCGAGAGGACCTCAACGTGCCGGTCAAGGATGGCGTGGTTACCAGTGACGCGCGGATCAGGGCGGCATTGCCCACCATTCAGGCAGCCCGGGCGGCTGGTGGACGCGTGCTCATCATGTCTCACCTGGGCAGGCCGACTGAAGGAGTGTTCGACGCCGCTTTTTCTCTGGCACCGGTGGCGGCGCGACTGGCCGAGCTTCTGGGGGCGTCGGTGACGCTGTTGCCGGACTGGCGCGACGGCGTGAACCTCGCTGACGGCGAGGTGGCCTTACTGGAAAACGTCCGCTTTAACGCGGGCGAGGCGGCAGATGATGACGCATTGGCGCAGGCCTATGCGGCGCTCTGCGATGTCTTTGTGATGGATGCTTTTGGCACCGCACATCGGGCCCAGGCCTCCACCCACGGGGTTGCCAAATATGCGCCCCTGGTCTGCGCGGGGCCTCTGCTGCAGGGCGAGCTGGAGGCGCTGGAGCAGGCTCTTCGCGATCCTGCCCGGCCGATGGTCGCGATTGTCGGTGGGTCCAAGGTGTCCACCAAGCTGCAGGTACTCGAGACCTTGGCTGACAAGGTCGATCAACTGGTGGTGGGCGGTGGTATCGCCAATACCTTTCTCGCGGCCTCGGGAATGCCCGTGGGCCAGTCACTGTGTGAGCATGACCTGCTGGCCTCCGCCAGGGCCTTATTGGCGAGGACCCAGGTGCCTTTGCCTGTAGATGTGGTGACAGCGAGCGAGCTGAGCGAGACTGCCATGGCAACCGTGAAGCCCGCAGATGCAGTGGCCGATGATGAAATGATTCTTGATATCGGGCCGCAAGCGGCGGCTGATATAGCTGCCATTATCAGCAAGGCGGGGACGATACTCTGGAACGGGCCGGTCGGGGTCTTTGAAATCGATCAGTTTGCCAGCGGCACCGAGACCTTGTCCCGGGCGATAGCCGATAGCCCCGCGTTTTCTCTGGCCGGGGGTGGCGATACCCTGGCGGCGATTGACAAATACGGCATCGCAGACAAAGTGTCCTATATTTCCACCGGCGGCGGTGCGTTTCTTGAATACGTTGAGGGTAAGAGCCTGCCAGCGGTTGCGGTTCTGGAGCAACGAGCCAGCCTGCGGCGCCATTAAATGGGGCATAGAAACAGCGCGGCGCGGCAAGGTTCGGGTCTCACAATGGCGGCGATTGAACTGCACCGCTCAGCGGCTGCTTAACCCCCGTGAGTAGCCAGCCCCATCGACTGACTTACGGGGAGCTCCAGTCACTGCGCGGTAGTCTGCCCTGCCTGGCGGAGGGTGTAGCCCCCAGTGGCCAAATGGCGCACTATTGCGCTGAGTACGGCCTCGATCCTGAGTCGCGGTATACAGCAGTTCAGCATCGAGTCGGAACGGTCTCATCCGGGGCCTTTTCGTTACTGGCACACCTTTGGTTGCAGCCCGGCGCTACCCGCAATCTGGTGCTGGTGCACGGTTATTTCGACCATAGCGGTCTCTATGGCCAGCTGGTAGATTACGGGCTGACACAGAACGCTAATGTGCTCATCTTTGACCTCCCGGGACACGGGCTTTCGTCCGGGGCAGCAGCGGCCATTACCGATTTCAGCCAGTACGGTCGCGCCATTGCCGATGCGATGGGGGCCGCTGGGCTGCCTGCGCTTCCCAATTGGGTAATTGCCCAGAGCATGGGCGCTGCCGCTGTGGTGGAGTATGCGCGGGGCTACCCGTGGCCGTTTACCGGGGCAGTGCTGCTGGCGCCGCTGGTACGCCCCACTGGCTGGGCTGGGATCAACCTTGCGTACGCGCTGGTCGGCCGGATTCTGAATAGCGTGCCACGGGGTTTCGCAGTCAATTCCTCCGATACGGATTTTCTGGCATTTGTTAAGGACGACCCTCTACAGAGCCACCGCGTGCCCTTGACCTGGGTGCGGGCACTGCGCCGCTGGGTGCGGACACTGCCGCTGCGAGACCTGGGTGTCGGGCCGGCGCTGGTCATACAGGGTGACGCGGATGGCACCGTTGACTGGCGCCACAATTTGCCCTGGATAGGCACGCTTTTTCCGGGAAGTCGGGTCGAGATGCTCGCGGGCGCCGGTCACCACCTGGCAAATGAGTCAGGGCCGCTGATGCAGGCTTATTTGTCGATAATCAGTGATTACCTGCTGGCAAGGCCTGAGCCGCAGGCGAGCGAGCTGCCCGGCACCGATGCCGAGTCAGATCACTAGCAGGTTTTTGGTTTTCTATCTGTGTGGGCACTGCCATGTTAAAAACCGGCTCAAATCGGTCGTGTATTCACTATACACTCCCTGATTTCGCCTGTTTTTGCCTACCAGTGACTGCCTCGAAAACGAAAATCAACAGCCTGCTACGGCGTGTCGGTTGAGGTCGCCGTGCCCTCGCGGAAGCGGCGCCGCATTGGGACGCTCGATCGAACTGCTATAATGAAAAGTGAAAGCAGAGACACTGCTCGGGCGCTGCCAAACGACGTTCGGGCTCATACCGTGCAGCTTGGAGGTCACTATGTTGACTACGAACATCATGCGAGCGCTGATCCCGCTCTTAGGCCTGCTGTTGGTCGCCTGCTCAGGTTCACCGCAAGTCCCCTCGTCGATGCAGTCTGTCTCAACGCCGATGATCAGTCGCGATCAGCTGTTGGATGGTTCTTTGCTCGGCCTGAGCTCGATTGAGCAGCTCACGCCTATCGATATTCTTGCTATCAACGCGGATATGCGCACTTTCCTGGACGCGCATGTGCCGAAAAAAGCGGGATCCAAGCAAAAAGTCGAGTTAATTTTGGCGGCGATTCTGGATGACGGCCTGCGACTGGACTACAACCTGTTCGAGACCCATACCGCCGAGGAGGCGTTCTATACGCGTGAGGGTAACTGCATGTCCTTCACCAACCTGTTCGTCGCCCTCGCCAGAGCCGTTGGGGTGCGGGCGCGCTTTCAGGAGGTTGAGGTGCCCCCAAGCTGGGAAGCGCAGGGTGACACCTGGTTATTCAATAAGCATGTGAATGCGGTTGTGGACTTGCCCGCCAGTCAGATATCGGTGGATTTTGCACTGGAGGAATACAATAGCGATTACCGGCATCGGTTGCTCAGCGATGCGGATATCGAGGCCCGTTACCACAACAATATGGGTGTGCACTTCATGGCCTCGGAGGACTACCCGCAGTCATTGCAGCATTTCAGGCGTGCTCTGGACATTGATCCGGATGTGGCTTATTTCTGGACCAACCTGGGAACCCTTTATCGGCATGCGGGCAATGACGCCGGCGCCAAAGCGTCGTTCCTGACAGCTTTATCCATCACGCCCGAACCGGCCGCGATGAGTAACCTGGCGCGCCTCTACAGAGAGCAGGGAGAGTCGAAGTTGGCTGAGTACTACGCCGCCAAGGTGCAATTGTTCCGAGGCAAGAACCCATTCTATGTCTATGAACTTGCTGAACGTGCCTACGCCAGCGGGGACTACGAATCGGCCGCCCGGCATGCCAAGGCGGCGATCCGTCTGCGCGACGGCGAGCACAGTTTCCATCGGATGCTGGGCCTGGCCTATGTTCAGCTGGGCGATCTGGATGAAGCAGAAGACCAGTTTGCGCAAGCGGCTGAATTGGCCGCCAGTGACGAGCAGCGGGAAAACTATAACCGCAAGCTGGAATTGCTGGCAAAACACTGAGACAAAACCTGCGGCGCGTTGCTCCACACCGCAGTTCCCTCCCCCCATGCCGCATTTCTCCACGCGCCGTAGTCCTGCACCTGCCGTGCCCTGCTCCGGGAGATACCGTGGCGTTTTCCTCTGTTATCATAAGCGTTTTTTGATTCGCGGGTGCCTGAATAAGGCGTCCTGTGACGCTTGAATAGCAAGGTGAGCTATGACCGGAGATCGAGAACAACGCAGGCAGCAGGGGCTGGCGGCGCTGAAAGCGGGCGATGCGCCCCGAGCACGAGCACTTTTTGCCGCGCTGACCCAGGCCGGCGAAGCGGATGCCCCCACCTGGCTGGCGCTGGCATTTTCCTGTGTGGGGGATGACGATTTCGATGCGGCTCTGGAGGCAGTAGATGGGGCCCTGGCCCTGGACCCGCGGAATATGCGGGCACTGTTGTTCAAGGCTGACCACCTGGACCGTATGGGCCAGCCGCGGTCGGCGCTGGGCTTCTATCGGGGTGCCCTGCAGGTAGCCTCCCAGCTGGACCAGGTCCCGCCAGATGTCGAGCAGGGCCTGCATCGCGCAGCGCGCTTCAGCGAGCGCTATGCGCGGGACTACCGGGATTACCTGCT
Organism: uncultured Gammaproteobacteria bacterium; assembly: GCA_963840725.1. Classification (GTDB taxonomy): domain Bacteria; phylum Pseudomonadota; class Gammaproteobacteria; order Pseudomonadales; family Halieaceae; genus CAVWDU01. Next base: position 1,209,561 of record CAWIZY010000016.1, read on the forward strand.
GGACGCGCTGTCCGCTGAGGGTTACCAGGCGGGTGAGTCCGAGCGGTTTGCCGAATCGCTGGACCTCACTTTCGGCCAGAAGCGGGTCCACTACCAACAACCGACCCGGTATTATTTTCCCGGTCTGGCCCAGCGAGCTTTTTTCCCGCGGGAACAGTTCCCCTGGCTGGAGCAACTGGAGGCTCAAACCGCTTCCATCAGGGCCGAGCTGGAGGCGATGTTGGCGGTCGATGGCAGCTTTGGCCCCTATCTGGAAGCCGGTGGCGACAGCCCCGAGCTGAACGACCGCAGTAACCTCGGTAGCATGGACTGGAGTGCCTGCTATCTCTGGCGCGAGGGCAATATGGTGGAGGAGAACGCTGTGCGCTGCCCCGTGACTGTCGCCGCGCTCGAGGAAGTACCCCTGTGCAAGATTCCCGGGCAGATGCCATCGGCACTGTTTTCCCGGCTGGCGGCCGGGGCGAAAATCGTGCCACATCACGGTGCGGTCAATACCCGCTTGATCTGTCACCTGCCATTGATCGTGCCGTCTGATTGCGGTGCCTTGCGGGTGGGTAATTCCGAGAAGGCCTGGCAAGAGGGCGAGGCCTTTGTGTTTGATGACAGTATGGAACATGAGGCCTGGAATAATTCTGATCGGGACCGAGTAGTCCTGTTGTTTGATATCTGGCGCCCCGAGTTGAGTGCTGACGAGCGCCATTGGGTGTCACGGATGTTGCAGGCGGTCTACGCCTATAACGATGCGTGACGGGAGTAGGTTGATATGACTACGCATGCGCCGGACGGTCGACATCGCGCCGGGGACTGGGATGTCTACTGGCGCGGTACCGCCGAGAATGCGGCCCACCGCCAGGGTGGACCGCAGGAGCCGGTATTGGCGGCTTTCTGGGGTCGTTTCTTTACGGATACACTCCCGTCGCATGAAGGTATGGATCTGCTGGATCTCGCCTGTGGCAACGGTGCCGTCACTGGCTACGCCAGAGCGCCCCGACCGGAATTGATCTCCTGGTGCTGCGATTATTCGGGGAGCGCCCTGGGTGAGCTGCAGAAGCGGCATCCGGGCAGCCACTGCGTGGTCGCCGACGCCCTGCGGTCGCCGTTTGCTGATAACAGCTTTGCTATCGTCGCCAGCCAGTTCGGGGTCGAGTATGCCGGGCCGGATGCCATCGCCACTGCCGGTCGGCTGGTCGCCACCGATGGCTGGCTGGCGCTGGTGTTACACCTGCGCGATGGCGCAATCTACCGGGAGTGCGCCGCAAACCGGGGTGCCGCCGATGCGATCAGGGCGTCGGGTGTCCTGACCCTTGCCAGGAAGGCGTTTGACGCGGGCTTTGCCCTCAATGCCGGTACTGGCACTATCGAATCTTTCAAAGCAGCAGAGCGTGCTTTTACCCCTGCAGTGCGGCGACTTGAGGACATACTCCGGGAATGGGGCCCGTCGGCGGCAGACGGACTGCCCCGGCAGCTCTACCAGGACATCGCCAATATGTATCAACGGATGTCTGCCTATGAACCCGGCGAGGTTATGGCCTGGTTACAGGGCATGACGGCAGAGCTCGACGCCTACGTGGGCCGAATGACTTCAATGCTGGAGGCCGCGGTCGACGAGCCGGTACTGGCAGCCCAGTGCAGTGCTCTGAAGCAACTGGGCTTTGAGACGATTGAGACCGGCACGCTCGCAATGGGTGAGAATAATGCGGCTGCAGCCTGGAGGCTGGTGGCGCGGCGCAGTGCCGGATAGCGCGGTGTGAGATTCAAGGCGATAGGCGTGCCCCTGAGCCCGACGTGCTCCTACTCAGGACCCGGTCCCTGCTTGGACTGGGTTTGAATAAGGGTCGCAGCTTCGCGGGCATCGGTCGCCTGCTGATCCCAGGCCCGGTTGGTTTGGCAGACCCTGGTGTTGAGGCGGGTGCCGGTCTTGACCACCGTTTTGCAGGTGACTTCATCCGGGTCGGGCGGATCATTGATGGCCACCATCTTGCTGGCGCCTTCTTCAGTGCTGGCGCAGGCGCTGAGCAGCGTGACGAGTGACAGGGCAATAAGGGAACGTGAACCTCGGGTCATAAGGCGTCTCCAGGGGTCGGGTTGGGTGATGGTCGAGTGTGGCTGCCGCGCTGGCTCCCGTCAAGTGCGGCAGGCGACCCTGCGGCAGGCGATCCTGCGGCAGGCGACCCTGAATCTCTGCCGCAGGGGGTACAGAGCTTGAAGCGAGGTTTGGTCGCAAAGGCGCGGACGATTTCGGGACCGGGCCAAAATCTGCTACGCTGATGGGTGCGTAACAGTTTGATATCTGTCTGTTGAACCGAGGTGCAGCCATGCCTTATCTCGCCGCTTTAATTGCCGTCAGCGTCCTCTGGCTGCCGGGGCCCTCATTTGCCCAGCATCCGAACGATTCCATCGACCCCAGGACGCCCAAACCCACGCCCTATGGGCTGCAGATATCCCGCAGCGACGATGGCATGGCCCCGCCAGCGCCAGAGGACGACTTCTCGGATTTACCCTCACTGGCCCCTTTTTTAGAGGAATTTGAGGCAGCGGAGAATGACGGAGGGCCCTACGACTTCAAATTGACTGAGCCTTTGTATGATCTGGGGCGCGCGCAGGTGGCCGCCGGCCGCCATACTCGCGCGATTAAACAGTTTCGGCGAGCGCTGCATGTGGAGCGAATCAATCAGGGGCTGTACAGTCCCAGCCAGTTGCCGATATTGAGTGATTTGATTGAAACCTACATTGCTGTTGACGAGCTGGACAAGGCCGACCGGCTGCATGCAGTTCAGTATGACCTGAAGAAACGCGCTTACCCGCTGGGATCACCCGAGCGCGAGGAGGCCACCCGGGAGTACGTAGAATGGCAGCGGCAGGCCTACCTGCAGAGCATCGGCGGCGATACATTCAAACGTTTGCTGGATATGTATGATGTCCATTCCGAGGATATCGAGTTTCTTGAGGAGCAGAATCCGGAAGATCCCGCACTGATACCGCACCTCTATAACCGGCTACTGGTCGAGTACCTCGTCGCCCAGTACAACGGCGAAAAGCAGGCCTCCCTGCAGATAAATGTCAGCGGTCCGGGAGAATCCGACCCGATAATTACCGGCCAGCTGGCCGGGGAACGGTTTCGTCAATTGCGTGAGTACAATTTTCGCAACGGCTTGCGAACCCTGGACCATATCGAGCGGATCGAAAACGCTGCGGAGGCCCCGGACGCCATGGCGATGGCGCGCGCTAAACTGGCCAAGGGTGACTGGTATCTGTGGTGGAAAAAATCGTCCCGGGCACTGCAAAATTACGAACAGGCCTGGGCGCTGCTGTCGGAGGATGGTTCCAAGCTGACAGATCCGGATGCGCTGTTCCCACATCCGGTGGAATTGCCGGACACTGGTGTCTTCCTGTCGGATGGCACCAAGCCCTCGGAGGATGTTCAAGCCAGGGCCCGGGTCTCCCTGGGTATCACCCGGGATGGCCGAGCCAGGGAAATTGAGATTCTGGAGCAGCAGCCCCCGCAGGACATGGGGGCCCGGGTGGTTCTTTACCGCCTGTTAAAAGAAATACGCTTCCGCCCGGTGGTGCGCGAAGGCAGTGCAGTGCCCTTCGCCAGTCTCGAGCGGGTGTACCGTTACCAGTATTGAAACCGTTTAGTAGCCACGCGCAACAGCAACTGACGCAGGCACGGCAGCTTTATCAGCAGCAGCGCTATGCCGATGCAGCGTTGCTGCTCGAGCGATTGCTTGCTGACGAACCCGCAAGTCGAGAGGCCCTGGAACTGGGGGTGATGCTGACGCTGCAGCGCGGCGAGGGGCATCAAGCGATTGACTATCTGCAGCGCCTGGTAGCGCTGTATCCCCGCGAACCACTGTACTGTGACCGTCTGGCAACGCTGCTGGAGCGCCAGGGCATGTACCAGGAAGCCTGTGGATGCTACGAGAAGCTGCTGATGCTGGAGCCGAAACTGGCTGCCAGCCGGTTTAACTTCGCCGGGCTGTTGCGACGGGCCGGCCGCCGTGAAGAGGCGTTGCAAGCCTACCAGACCTGCCTGGACGCCGGTATTAATGGCGCTGAGGAAGTGCTCAGCAACATGGGTAGTATCCTCACCGACCTGCATCGTGACCAGGAGGCAGAGGGGGCATTCAACCGGGCCCTGGCTCTGCTCCCCGATCATGTGCCGGCCCTCTACAACCTCGCCCTGTTGCGTCAGGAGCAGGGCAATTGGCCCGGCGCCAGGGATCTTTATCGGCAGGTAGTGGGATTACAGCCGGATCACCCGGAAGCCCTGGCGCGCCTGGCGGAGGGGAGCAGCGCCGCGGAGGATGTGGGCCCGCTGTTGCAGCAGATCTCTGCCGTGCTCGATAAGCCTGACACCCCCGTCGCGGCGCGCGAGAGCCTGGCCTATGGCCGCGGCAAGCTGCTGGACGACCGGGGAGAGTTTGGCTCGGCGTTTGCCGCCTACACCGAGGCAAATGCTTTGTCCCGGCAGCGTGTGGGGCCCTATGGCCGCGGTGAACACACGGCTTTGGTCGATTCGCTGGTCTCCGCCTATGATCGCGATCTCGGTGCCGGTTTTGAGCCCGTATCAACAGAGCCCCTGGTATTTATCTGCGGTATGTTCCGATCCGGATCTACGCTGCTGGAGCAGATGCTGGGCTCGCATCCCCTGATGATTGCCGGTGGTGAAATTGACTTTTTCCAGCGTCGTGTGCCGTTAGACCTGTTGCTCGCCTACCCTGCGCAACCGGCCCGGCAGGGTTTGGGTGCAGACTATGTGGATTATCTGATGACCACCTTTGGGTCGCTGGCTGTCAGCAACAAGCGGCCGGATAACTTTCTCTACCTGGGCCTGCTCAACAGGCTGTTTCCCAATGCGCGCATTCTGGCTACCCGGCGCCAGCCGCTGGACAACGCGCTGTCGGTGTTTTTCCAGCAGTTGGACGGGCGTTTCACCTATGCCAATGACCTCGGGGATATTGGCCACTACCTGCGCCAGCAGCGTCGATTGATGGCGGCCTGGGGCGAGCGCTTTGGCGACCGGATTCTGACGCTGGATTACGAACAGCTGGTGGAGCAGCCCCGGGGCACCCTTACCCAGGCCCTGGGATTTCTCGGGTTGGGGTGGGATGAACGCTGCCTGGATTACCATAAACTGGCCAACCGCGTGCGCACCGCCAGCGTTGCCCAGGTGCGCCAGCCGTTGTACACCCGTGCCTGCAACCGGTGGCTGAATTATCGGGACGAGCTGGAGCCGATGCTCACTGAGTTGCATGGCCCGTCAGGGCTCGCCTGAGGCCGTTGCACGGCGCCCGTTGCACGGCGCTGCTACCGCTGCAGCCACCCCAGGTAGCTGGTTCTTGGATGTCCTGCAAAGGGTGCAACCAGTTGGACGGCGTGAGCTTTCGGTATGCTGAAAATATTCAGCGTGTTGAAACTGGGCTTGAAGGCGGTCTCGATATTGCCTGATTCATCGTAGAAGGCCAGATAGCCGCCCCAGTTCTCGTTCCAGTCCCGGGTCATGCTGATCACGTAAGCGGCGACCCGGTCGTGGGTGGCATGCCGGTCGTCGTGCTGGGTCAAAAAATGGCCCGGCCCGTACCAGCTCGCGTAGCTGTCAGACTTTGCGATATCGTCTCTGCCCGTCAGGCTGCGCATGAACCGCAGAAATCCAGCGCTATTCACGAAGCCGTGGAATTCATGCATAGGGTGCCCCGGCTGCTCACCCAGCTCCACCGCCTGGCTGATGTAATACTGACGAAACAGGTACTGAAAACCGGTTCTGGCACGGTGGTAGATATTACTGGTAAAGCGTTGTTTATTGGCCGGGGAAAGCGCTTCGAACTCCACCAGGCTGCTTTCATAATTCTCGCCGCCCTCGTTGTAACTCAGCTGCCAATGATTGTTCTCCTGCAGGAGGCGATAGAGATACTCTGCGCTGTCTGTGGTGAGAAACTCAGGGATTTGCAGCCGCCCGTGGGCGGCAAAGGCGGTGGCCAGCGCGGCCGGGTCGTGAGCAGGGTGGATAAGCAGTTCGGTCGACATAAGGTGGTCCGCTGTCCGGGCTTGCGATTGTCGCATCACTTTGTGGCCGGTTTCAATTCGCATCTAGCCGGGTATTGTGCCGGCTACGTCAGGGCCCAATGCGGCTGCCCGTTAATAAGCAGGCACCGGATAAACGGATAAGGAGGTTGCGGGCGAAAAAAAAGGCCAACGGATGTTGGCCTTTTAGTAACGCGGTAGAACCGGTCCGATAGTCGCCGGTGGCGACCATCGGACTAATCAGGCTTAGAAGCCTACGGTCACACCGAGGTAGTAGTAACGACCCAGAGCGTCGTACATGCCCGGGAAGGTGTTACCGTTACCATTGATGGACGGTCCAGCAGCGTTACCGGCGATGGGTGGTGCTTCGTCGGTTACGTTGTTGACACCGATGCGCAGTGAGACAGTTTCATCCCACAGATCCCAAACACCGGCCAGGTCCAGATAGTCCATGGCGTCGAGGTCAAGGTTGTTGTTGAGATCCTTGACTTCGCTGGTGTGACGCCACATGGCGCTACCGGTGATGTTCCACGGTGTGAGCCAGGTGACCCGCAGGTTGTTGCGGAAGTCAGGCGTCGGGTAGCCGCAGCTGGCGCCCCAGTTACCGGCACAATCGACCTTCGGTGCGCCCTCCAGCTCCTGTTGATCCCAGCTGTCAATGATGGACATGTTGTTGTTGAAGCTCAGGCTGCCCATGCCGCCCAGGTCCAGTGAGTAGTCGGCAATGATATCCCAGCCTTCCACTTCCTCGATCGCCAGGTTGTCATTGAGTGCCGAAACTCGGCCACTGACGTTGACATCGGAACCCAGCCACAGATCGCCAGCGTTGCCGCGACGAACGTTGGCACAGGAGGCTTGATCACCGTCCAGACACTGGTTGAGGATGAACTCAGGCGTCAGGTTGTTGATGCCCTTCTCGATCTCAATGGAGTACCAGTCAACAGACAAGCTCAGACCGTCGATAAACTCCGGGGTCCAGACAAAGCCCAGTGAGTAGGTATCCGCTTCTTCCGGCTCGAGGTCGGGGTTACCGCCCTGCAGGAAGTTGTACTGTCCAGCCGGGGAGTTCGGCACTCGACCATACTGGTCAGGCGTCACGCCACTGCGGGCACAATCGGCCGCGCTGCGGACCGGGGTGGCGCCGCCACAGGGGTCTTGGGCCATATCGAACAGGTTGAATCCCTGAGGCAGGAACAGCTCCTGGATGTTAGCCGCACGAACCGCGCGCTGGTAACTACCACGCAGCTTGAAGCCGTTGGTCACGGCCCAACCGACGCGGATACCGTAGGTGTCGGTTTCCTGATCGGTGGAGTAGTCTGAGTAGCGGTAACCCAGGTCCATAGTGATTTCTTCAGCGAAGGCCACACCGGTAACCAGCGGGATATTTGCTTCGATGAAGAACTCGGTCACGTCGTAGTCGCCGCGAACCGGTTGGGTAGCACCACCCTGGCCTGCGCCTTCACCGTTACGGAAGCCGTTATCAGGGTTGAAGTTCAGCGTCTCCTTGCGGTATTCAGCACCGAAGGCCACTTCAACGCCAGTGTCGGCAGTGGGCAGCTGGATGCCGTAGTCGCCAAGGCTGGCGGCCAGGTAACCAGAGAAGACCTTCTGTGTGGTTTCACCGCGGGCAAACAGTGGCAGGACCATGTAGTTGATGGCTGCCTGATCGACGCCGCCCTCTTCAAAGATGTTCCAGGGCACACAGTTGGGGTCAGAGCCGTCTACCACGGACTGACAGGTAATGTTGCCGTTCTCATCTTCAACCGCATTCAATGCGCGAATGATATTGGTAGTCGACAGGTCGTTGAGGTAGGTGTTTTCCATGCTGACTTCGGCGTACTGACCGAAGAAGTCATAGCGCCAGGTGTCGTTGATGTCACCGCGCAGACCGAAGACGCCACGGAAAGAGGTGTGCCGCAGATCCTGCTGACGCGGGCCACCTTCGACGTTACGTCGACCGATGTAGACGCTCTGGATGTCGTCTTCAGTCTTGCCGAACTGGCCACAAAGTGCGTCGAACTGCTGGTCAGACAGGAAAGGGTTGCCACAGGACAGGGTGTTGGTGACGAAGAACGCGCCGGAAGGTGCGATCTGGGACACCGTGCGGTTGTCCATGAACATCAGTTCTGTGTAGGCTTCTACGTGCTCATTGACCGCGAAGCGCGCAAAGGCACCGGCGGTGTAACGCTCATCCGGGCGCTGGAAGTAGTTCAGCGGGCCGTAGTTGTAGACATTGCCGGCACTGGGTACGAACTCGTTGCCCTGGACTTTGTAAGAGAAGTCATCGCCAACGCCGAAGTCACTAAAGGTACCCTCGGGGGTGGTGCCTGAACCGGAGCAGGCGTCGCCCGCGTTGTTCAAGGCGCAGGCGCTGTAGTCGCGCTCGCTCTGCAGCACGGCGTCGACGTCACGGTAAGTGGCGTAGGCAGTGGCATTACCACGACCGTTATCGAAGTTGCCACCAATGATCAGCGAGAAGTCCTGGATGTCACCACCGCTCTCGCTACCGTCGGGTACCGGGAAGCCATTGGATTCGTTCAGGCGCTGCAGACGGCCGTTGTCGTTGTCGTGCTGGTATTGGCTGAACTGGTAATCCAGCTGTATGCCTTCAAAGTCATCTTGCATGATGAAGTTGACCACGCCCGCTACCGCATCGGAGCCGTAGGTGGCGGAGGAACCACCGGTCAGAACTTCAACGCGCTTGATCAACGCGGCGGGGATCTGGTTGATGTCCGCGCCAACACCGCCGGCGAGGGGCGAGCCGGCCGGCATGCGGCGGCCGTTGATCAGCACCAGGGTACGTGGATCGCCGAGGTTACGCAGGTTAAGTGTCGCGGTACCGGTTGCGCCGTTTGACTGGCTGCTGTTCTGGTTGGACCAGACCTGCGGCATGTTGCGCATCAGGTCTTCGACCCGGGTAGTACCCTGGAACTTGAACTCTTCCGCGTCCACCTGGGTGACCGGGCTGGAGCTGACGAGGTTGGCCTTCTGGATGCGAGATCCGGTGACAACCACTTCTTCGACCAGTTGCTCCTGGGCGTTGGCCACCATCGGCACGGCGGCCGCGGCGGTCATACCCAGAGCAGCCGAAACGGCGGTGCTCAGATAATTTTTCCTAAACATAGTAATACCCCTGTAAATTGTAAGCATGCTGTTATCGCAATGGCTAACGCCACGTGACACAGAATATAAACGAATTGACGGAACCAAACCTCAAGGCCCCTGGGGGATTTGTGACTTATTCACACTATCAGCGGGGAACTCGGAAAATTACCATAATTTTTTACCCGAAAAAGCCACGGCAAGTCTCTGAACTTGAATGAATTTTATCTGGCCAGCTTTACGCCCACGGATTTGCCGGTGGCGAGGTGGGTCATCTTGTAGAAGCCCATGAAGTTCTTTTTGATCACCACGCGATTATCGTCTCCGCGATAGTGCATATTGCCCTGTAGCCGCTGGCGCCAGACCTGGCCGTTGTCGAGATAAAAGATGGTCTCACCGGACCAGCCTTTGAAGGGCTGCTTGATGCTGGCATGTACCTCATGTGATTGCTCGGCTTCCTTCACTTCTTCGTTGTCGCGCAGCATCGCCGGTGCATCGACCGCGGTGTAATTCAGTAGCCAGTCATTCAGAGCGTCCCGTTCTGCCGGGGTCAGTTTATCCAGCCCCGCGGCCTTGTACTGTTCTGCACTCATCAAGCCTTCGATGCCCGGGAAGCTATTGTCCTGTGCAATTGTGGCAGCGATAAAGCCTGACAGCGCGAGGCTTAGCAATAATCTGGGCATGTTGGGACTCCGGTTGTTAGGCCTGAAATGGGAGAGTGAGCGAGCGTCGGTTCAGAATCGCTGGCTCAACTTGGTGTACCAGAAACGGCCCTTGAGTTCGTGGGTTCGGCCGTCAATATTGTCGTTAAAGGCCGATGCGGCCAGGGGTGCCTCTGTATCCAGGGCATTGTCCAGGCCAAGCGTCAAGCGCAGGCCCTCCAGGACGTCAAATTTGTAACTGATTTGCAGATCATGGATCATCCAGGGCTCAATACTGCGGGAATTCTCCGAGCCCGGCAGCAGCTCGCGCATCTGACCCACATAGTGTATCTGATAGTTGCCCCGCCATCGATTGTGGTGCCAGCGAAGCCCCAGTCGGGCTTTCCACTCGGGAATGCCCCCCAGCCCCTCCGAGGCCTCATCCCGAAAGCTACCCTCCAGATTCAGTGACGATGCATCCGGATCGAGTCGAGCCCGATACTCGTCAATCCAGGTGGCGCTGCCCAGAACCGACAGCTGACCCCAGGCGCGTTGGGGGTGATGGTAGCTCAATGCCAGGTCCACGCCGCTGATTCGACGTTCTCCCACGTTCAGGTTGCGCGCACCGACCAGGGTCAGATTGCCGTGTTCATCGCGAGTGACCTGATCATCGAAATCGCCGCTGCGCGCATTACGGTTGACGATAAACTGGGCGCTGGCATCGACAACATCTTCCTGATCGATGCGAAAATAATCCGCTGACAGAATCATGCCCGGCAGGAATTGGGGTGTCCAGACAACACCTGCGCCGTAGGTTCGCGACGACTCTGACTGCAGCAGCGGGTTGCCGCCCTTGATCACCAGAAACTGGTTGCGCGTAGGGTCTGCCAATTGTTTGCAGCCCGGCAGGGTACCCACGTTTGCCGATTGCTGACAGGGATCATTGATAAACGCCTGCTCCTCGGTCGCGCCCTCATAGAGCTCGTTGAGGCTGGGCGCGCGAAAGCCCTCGGCGTAAGTGCCGCGCAGCAGTATTGGCGGGCCCAGCTGCAGCCTGAGGCCAAATTTGGGGTTGGTGCTGGTACCAAAATCGCTGTAGTTGGAGTAGCGTATCGCGGCCTCGACATCGAGGCTGTAGAGGCCGGACCGATTCTTCCAGGCGGGGAAAACGGTCTCTGCATAGAGCTCCGACACATGTCGCATCACCCTCTGTCGGCTGGAAATTGGTTGCGCCAATCGTTCCTGTGGTGGCGAGCAGAGCGTCGGGACGCTTGCTGGTAGACTCCTGGCGGTGCTCAAACCCGAAGGCCACATCGCCGCGGCCGAATGGCAGGTTGAGCAGCGCATTGCTGACGCTGGCCTGAAAGCTGGACAGTTCTGAATGGCCCTCGACTCTGCCGGACGCCCTGAGATAGTCGATCTGCTGCCGGTCGATGCTACCCGCAGGTCCCAGCAGGTCTATTGGCACACAGCCATCGATGGCTGCGCCCCGGCACTGCTCGGCCGGACCAATGCCGCGGCGAAGATTGTCTGCATTGATCAGGTTGGCGGTACGTTCAGTCGCGTCGCTGCGGCTGTGACTGTAGGCCAGTTCCCAGTTCCATTGGGCATAGAGGCCCTCCAGTACTGCGCTGATGCGACTGGTTTCAGACTCGTTGCGTTGTTCTCGGGCAGGGAGTTCTACCAGACGCCTGCGGGCGTCTGTGATGACCGAGCCAAAAGGGTTGTAGATATTGGAGGCCGCGATGCTCAGTGGCGTTTGCTCGAAGGCGGTAAATACCGGTGTTGGTGCCAGTGTGGCGGTGCTGTCGGTGGTGATGTAGCTGAAGTCCAGCCGGCTGGTGACCTGTTCTGAGAAGTCGTAGCTGGCAGAGCCGTAGACGCTGTTGCGTTCGAGGGAGGCCACGGCGGAAGTAGCTTGCTGATAGTTGTAGAGATCGTCCGGGGTAACCGGCCGGTAGCCCCCGGAAGTGGCGATCACGGTCTCGCCATCGGGGAGCAGTGCGCGGGCATTCGGAGTCGCACTGGATCGCTGGTCGGTACCGCCCTGGCCTCGGGTGTCGGCACTGGCGGACACGCTGCGGTCGCGGCTGAAGATGGGATCTTGTTTGTAGGCCGTGGCACTGAGAAAAAACGAGCCATTGGGTAGGCCGGTACCATACTGCAGGGTCTGGGTTTGGGTATTCAGGTCACCGCGCTCGGTGGTACCGACGTAGGCCTCGGCCAGAACGCCGTAAAAGTCCTTTTTCATGATCACATTGACCACACCGGCGATGGCATCTGAGCCGTAAATTGCCGACCCCCCGTCTTTGAGAATTTCAATGCGCTCAACCGCTGCGGGGGGAATACTGTTGAGGTCTACAGACTCCCCCGCGAGACCGTCATTGGCGACTCGACGCCCATTGATTAGCACCAGCGTATTGCTCGCAGGGAGGCCACGCAGGGTGACGGTTGCCGTGCCATTGCCGCCATTGGAGATTGCCGTGCTGAGAGAGTTACCGGATACCGAAGGCACGAATTTGAGCAATTCACCAATGGTCTGGGCGCCACTGAGCTCGATATCCGGCGCCGAGAGGATGTCAACCGGTGCCACCCCCTTATAGTCAATACGGCGAATTCTGGAGCCTGTCAGTCGGGTGCCGTAGATATAGGTTTCTTCGATACCGGGAACGTAGACCGGATAGCGCGACAAGGCTTCTTCCGGGGTCGCACAGTGGCGGCCTGGCCGGTATTGTTTTTGGCAGTCGGTATCGAAAACCGCGACTACCCTGTCGTTTACCAGTTGCCAGTCCAGACGCGTATTTTCGAGCAAAAGATCCAGAGCACGTGCGCTGCTCATGGTACCGGTCACCGTTGGTGCAGGCAGGTCGCGTGTGAGCCGGTCAGAAAAGGCGATGGACAGCCCGCTTTGCTGGCTGAACTGGATGAGGGCCGGAGAAAGTTGGCGCGCATCAAGGGCAAAATGTATGTCGTCTCGAATAACCCCGTGCCCAACGCCCGGCAGCAGGCAAAGCGCTGCCAGCAGAACTGCCCAGAGCCCCGTGCGACGAGAGTTGATGCTGTTCGATCCGTTGCTGAAGGTAAACATCCCCGCCCCGCTCCCGGCAACTGGCCGTCAGCCAATCAGGGCACAGTGCTGAGCAGGCGTATGACTGCCAAGGGAGTTTTATAGCTTACTGGGCCCGCTTGAGCAACTGGACCGTGTCGTCGTCCAGGCGACGTGCTTCCAGGTCTAGCGTTAGCTCCAGGGCTCGCAGCAGATCTGGCGCCGGCTGATCGAGAAGAAAAACCCCGGAAACAGTCATTGCAGCAACGTCCGCGTCTGCGATAAGAATATCGATGTCGTAGTAACGCTCCAGCTCAGATGCCAGGACCGGCAGCCGCATTTCCTGGGCAATAAGCTCTCCCCGCTGCCAGGCCAGTCGGTCGCTGACATCGGGAACAGCGGCAGAACTGAAACCCGCAGGAGACGCCAGCAGCGATTCGTTAGCCCGCAAGATTTCTTCCGCAGGCGCCCGGTTGCGGGGGTTGCTGGTTTCTGTTATCCGAACGACACCCTCGGTGACGGTAATCTCCGATTGCCGCGCTGCGCGGCGGATATTGAACGCCGTGCCTATGGCTGTGACTCTGGCCTGACCGGTATCCACGTGGAAGGGACGGTCCGCATCGCTGGCAACCTCAAAGAAGGCTTCGCCGCGCAGCAGGTCCAAGTGTCGTTGATCTGAATAGTAGGTCACCCTGACTCGACTGTGGGTATTCAGGGTCAGCCTCGAATCATCCGCGAGGATAACAGTGCGCCGTTCGCCGAGCGCAGTCTGGTAGAGTTGTGATGCCGGGTCACCTGCCTTGACCAGCGGCCAGAGTAGAATTGCCAGACACACGCTGGCGGCCACGGCAGTGAGGGCCCACCAGGAGGCATTGTTGGCTGCCGGCTTGTCGCGGGATTGTTCCGACGATGCGTCCAGTGGCAGATGGCGCAGGCTGCCGAGATCGTCCCAGAGGTCAAGTGCTGCGTCCATGTCCTGGATGCGGTGCTGCTCAGAGCCCAGCCACAGTGCGAAGGCATTAATGTCGTCATCACTAACATCGTCTGCGCGCAATCGAGCAACCCATGCCAGGGCTTCATCACTGGCTGTTGCTGCGTTGTCAGTAGCTGGCTGACCCATGGTTGCGTTGATCCTTATTACTGGCCCCGGGATTGGTTGCTTCGCAGGGTCGCGCTTGGTTGTAATTATTGTCGTTGTTTTAGTGTGACGTATGGCCGGCAAGTTCCCTCATAGAAAAGTTACTCTTTCTTGACAGAAGTTTCAGTTGGGGGTGCGGGGGCCAGTCGATTGCGGCAGTGTTTCAGGGCTTGCAGGATATACTTTTCAACGCTGGATACAGAGACGCCCAGCTGGTCGGCAATTTCTGTGTAGGACAGGCCGGAGCGACGATGCAACAGGAATGCCTGTTTGACCTGAAAAGGCAACTCGTCGACCGCCGCATAAATAGCGCTCAGTCGTTCCCGGGCACTGACTATTTGCTCCGGCGAAGCTCCGGTTGCATTGATATCCAGCGGCTCCCCCTCTGTGTACTGGCTTTTTTCGAAGTTGACGAACCGGTGGTGCAGCTGGCGGCGGCGCAACTGGTCTACGGCCAGGTTGGTTGCGACCTGGAATAAATAGGCTCGGGCGTTGTCCAGGTTTTCCGGTTGCGCCATCCGATGCAGGCGCAGGAAAGCTTCCTGAGCGACTTCTGCAGCGTCCTCCGGGTTGTCCATCTTCCGCGCCAGGTATTTTTCCAGCCGCGAACCGTGCAGGGAAACCAGCTCGGCGAGAAACCGCTGCTTGTCACTGTCGGAGGGGCTGATAAGGGGTATCTCCGTCTCTCAACTCGGGTCGAGAGTGATGTGGTCTTTTAAAAGAGCACTCGAGACCGGATGGTCCCGTCGATGCTGGCAAGTTTTTCCAGGGCGATATCACTATAATCCGCGTCCACATCGATAACAACGTAACCAATTTCTTCGGTTGTTTGCAGGTATTGAGCGGCGACATTGACGTTATTCTCAGAAAAAACGTTGTTGATGGCGCTCATGATGCCCGGCACATTGTGATGGATGTGCAGTAAGCGATGGCTGCCTTCGTGGGCGGGCAGTGCCACCTCCGGGAAATTGACGGATGAAATGGTGGTGCCATTATCACTGTAATGCGCCAGTTTTTCTGCGACCTCCAGGCCGATATTCTCCTGGGCCTCCACGGTGGAGCCGCCAATGTGGGGCGTGAGAAAGGTGTTGTCGCAGTCACGCAAAGGGGAGACGAATTCCTCATCATTGGAGCGTGGCTCTATCGGGAAGACGTCGATACCGGCGCCCCCCAGATGGCCGCTGGCTAATGCTGCCGCCAGCGCTTCAATATCGACAACGGTGCCCCGAGAGGCGTTTATCAGGATGCTGCCGGGGCGCATCTGCTCAAGCTCATTGGTAGCCATCATCATCCGGGTGGATGGTGATTCGGGTACATGGAGGCTGACGACATCGGCGCTCCCCAGAAGCTGCTCCAGGCTGGGCACCTGTCTGGCATTGCCCAGAGGCAGCTTGTTGACGACATCGAAAAAGCGCACCTGCATGCCGAGACCCTCAGCAATAACCCCCAGCTGCATACCGATGTTTCCATAGCCAATGATCCCCAGCGTTTTGCCACGAATCTCGAAGGCGTTGGCGGCTGTTTTGCGCCACTGTCCTCTATGGGCGGCGGCATTTTTGTCCGCCACTCTGCGCAACAGGAGGATGGCCTCGGCGATGACCAGTTCGGCCACGCTGCGGGTATTGGAAAAAGGCGCGTTGAAGACAGCAATACCACGGCGGCTTGCGGCGGCGAGGTCTACCTGGTTGGTACCGATGCAGAAACAGCCGACAGCCACCAGTTTGCGGGCAGCTGCGAAAATCTCTTCGGTGAGCTGAGTGCGAGAGCGGATGCAGACAAAATGTGCATCGGAGATGGCTGCTTTCAAGGCCTCCGGTGGCAGAGACCCCGCATGGCTCTCCACGTTCTCATAGCCGGCCCGGGCCAGTGCAGAAACTGCGGAAGGATGAATGCCCTCCAGCAGTAAAAACTTGATTTTGTGCTTCTCCAAAGACCGTCGGACCATGGGGGTTATCCCTGATTTAAAAGCCGCGTATGGTATCATAGCTATTGCATCAGGCCTTGTTTGGAAGTGGATTTTGGGCGTTGATCGACAATGGCTTGAGCCATAGCAGAGGAGAATAGGAGTGACTGACCTGGAGGGGTCTTTTGAGGCGGCGCTGGAGGCGATTGTCGGGGCGGGCCGGGTTCTTCGCGATCCGGAGGCGTTAACGCGGTTTGGTCGTGACTGGACGCGGGTTTTTGATCCCAATCCAATGGCCGTGGTATTGCCTGGCACGGTGGCAGAGGTGCAGGAAATCGTCCGGCTGGCGGCTGCTCATGAGGTGGCGATAGTGCCGTCCGGAGGGCGCACCGGATTAAGTGGCGGTGCGGTGGCTTGCCGTGGAGAGTTGGTGTTGGCTCTGGATCGGCTTAACCGCATCGGGGACTTCAACGCGGTCGACAGGACCGTGCAGTGCGAGGCAGGTGTGGTAACCGCCCAGCTGCAGGACTATGCCGAGCAGCAAGGGTTGTTCTACCCGGTTGACTTCGCCTCCAGCGGTTCGAGTCAAATTGGCGGCAATATTGCCACTAACGCCGGTGGCATCAAGGTCATTCGCTACGGCATGACCCGGGACTGGGTGGCCGGCCTGCAGTTGGTCACCGGGACCGGCGAATTGCTGGACCTCAATCGTGGATTGGTCAAGAATAATGCGGGTTATGATCTGCGCCAGCTGGTGATCGGCGCCGAGGGTACCCTTGGCATCATTGTTGAAGCCACAATCCGTCTCTGCCGACCGCCACGCAATCCAGCGGTGCTGGTTCTGGGCGCTCCCTCCATGGGCGCAGTAATGGAGATTCTCAACACCTATCAGACTGAAATGGACCTCTCTGCCTTTGAGTTTTTCTCTGAGGCCGCACTGGATAAGGTGGTGGCCCACCAGGGACTCCCGCGGCCCTTTGAGACGCCGGCGGCTTATTACGCCTTACTCGAACTTGAACAGCACGACGAGTCGGTATTGGACCTGGCAATGAGCCTTTTCGAGCGCTGCGTCGAGGCCGGCTGTGCAGTGGATGGTACGGTAAGTCAGAGCGTTGCCCAGGCGCGATCCCTGTGGCGGCTGCGGGAGGATATTTCAGAGACCATATCGCGGTGGACACCTTACAAGAACGATATTTCTACGGTAGTGTCGAGAGTCCCGGACTGTCTCGCTGAGGTCGAGGCGACCGTTACGGCAAGTTACCCCGATTTTGAGGTGCTGTGGTATGGCCATATTGGTGACGGTAACCTGCACCTGAACATTCTCAAGCCCGATGCCCTGTCGGCGGAGGACTTTCAGCGCCGTTGTGGTGGCGTCAGTGAGCGGGTGTTTGAGATTGTACAGCGCCACGGCGGGAGTATTTCCGCGGAGCATGGGGTGGGCCTTTTAAAGAAGGACTACCTGCACTATAGCCGGCCGGCGCTGGAGGTTGATATCATGCGTCAAATAAAATCGGCCTTTGACCCGCACGGCATTATGAACCCGGGCAAGATTTTCGACTGATTTCCAGGGATTTGCTGCCGCTGTTCATGCTGGCCGGCAACAGCCGCCCGACGCCAGACTGACCGTTAGCGGCGGCCCTGTGCGGGCGAGCGGGTTTCTACTCCGTTGTCGGTTCCCAACATCAGTTTGTCAGCGGGCTTGAGTGCGAACAAACCATTGCTGACTACGCCGGTGATGCCATTGATCGCCGTTTCCGTCTTTAGTGGCTGCGGGATGGCGAAATTGAAAACGTCGAGGATGATGTTGCCGTTGTCGGTAATCACACCCTCACGGTAGACGGGGTCGCCGCCCATTTTCGCCAGTTCCCGGGCAACATGACTGCGCGCCATCGGAATGACCTCCACCGGCAGTGGGAAATCACCAAGGGTGTGCACCAACTTGCTCTGGTCTGCGATGCAGATAAACTCCCTGGCGACCGCTGCGAGGATTTTTTCCCGGGTCAGCGCGCCGCCGCCGCCCTTTATCAACTGCAACATGGCGTTGCTCTCATCGGCGCCGTCGATGTAAAAATCGATTCGATCGACGGTATTGAGGTCGTAAACCGGTATTGCGTGGCTGCGCAGCCGCTCAGCAGAGGCATCCGAGCTGGCCACAGTCCCCTGGATATGGCCTTTGACGGCCGCCAGGGCATCGATGAACAGATTGGTGGTCGAGCCGGTGCCGATGCCTACCACGGTATCGTCATCGAGCCTGGGACGCAGATACTCAAGCGCCGCCGTGGCAGCGGCCTGTTTCAGCTTATCAATATCCATTGCGGCTCCTGGTTCCAGTTAGCGAGTGATGTGGGACTGCCTGTCCGGGACTGCCCGTCCGGGACTGCCCGTCCGGGACTGCCCGTCCGGGACGTCCTGGGAGTCGGATAGTATAGGCTGAGCGAGAATAATACCGAAATCCTGTTCCACCCGTTGCTGTAAATATCAGGCAGCTCCATTAACATGGAGTGTCTTTTGTTACAGCTGGCACCCAGTTTCATGCCTCAGTCCTACATCAAGCGCATACTCGATGCTCGGGTATACGACGTTGCGCGCGAAACCCCGGTCGAGGAGGCGATAAGAATGTCCGCCAGACTGGATAATCGTGTCTGGCTCAAGCGGGAGGACCTGCAGCCGGTCTTTTCATTCAAGTTGCGCGGTGCTTACAACAAGATGAGCCGCCTCACCGAGGCCGAACGAGCCAGGGGTGTTGTTACCGCTTCAGCGGGCAACCATGCGCAAGGTCTGGCAATGGCGGCCCAGCGAATGGGCCTCAAGGCCACCATTGTGATGCCCCGCACCACACCCCAGATCAAGATAGAAGCTGTGCGCGACCTCGGTGGCAAGGTGGTGCTGCACGGTGACTCCTATGACGAGGCTGCTGATTATGCGGCAACACTGGTGCAGGAAAAGGGTATGGTTTACGTACACCCCTTTGATGACCCGGACGTGATAGCCGGTCAGGGAACGATTGGCATGGAAATTGTTCGCCAGCATCAACAGCCTCTGGACGCTTTGTTTGTGCCGGTCGGCGGCGGTGGTCTGCTCGCTGGCGTCGCTGCCTACGTCAAGTACGTCTGGCCTCAGACCCGCGTGATAGGCGTCGAGCCGCAGGATGCTGCCTGTCTCAAGCTGGCAATGGAGCGAGGGCGGCGGGCGAAGCTGAGAGAGGTTGGGCTGTTCGCGGACGGTTGTGCGGTGGCGCAGGTGGGCAAGGAGACTTTTCGTGTGATTCGAGAATTGGTCGACGAGGTCATCACGGTGTCCACCGATGAAATGTGCGCCGCGATCAAGGATATTTTTGAGGACACGCGCAGTATTGCTGAGCCCGCTGGGGCCCTGGCACTAGCAGGGTTGAAGCTGTATGTAGAGGAGAACGGGGTGTCAGGTCAGCACTTGATGGCCATTGTCAGTGGCGCCAACACCAATTTTGACCGATTGCGGTACATTTCGGAGCGCACCGAGATTGGTGAGCAGCGAGAAGCGGTTATCAGTGTGCGCCTGCCGGAGACGCCCGGTGCATTCAGAACATTCTGCGGTACGCTGGGCAGACGCAACATCACCGAATTCAACTACCGCTACGCAGATGCAGGTGCTGCCCAGGTGTTTGTCGGGCTCAATGTTGCACCGGGCGGCGCAGATTTGCGGGGCCTGCTTGATGAGCTGGGTGCCCGGGGTTATGTCGCCGACGACATGACGCATAACGAAGTGGCGAAATTGCACGTCCGCTATATGGTTGGGGGACATGCACCCGTGGTGGTCGACAATGAGCGGGTCTACCGGGTGGAGTTTCCGGAGCGGCCGGGGGCATTGCTCAAGTTTCTGACGGGTCTGGGGCAGCGCTGGAATATCTCCATGTTCCATTACCGCAATCACGGCGCTGCGTATGGGCGCATTCTGGTTGGGGTGCAGGTACCCGAGCAGGAGCGTGGAGACTTTGACGCCGTGCTCGAGAAGGTCGACTACCGCTACTGGGAAGAAACTGACAATCCCGCATACCAGCAGTATTTAGGAAAGTTGCCGGATTCTGGGGATAATCCACGATAGTGCTTGTTATCCGACAATACACTGGAGTAGAATTTTGGCAGTTTGTGACATAATTACAGTAAAGTGGCACGCAGAATGGTAACTGCTGCGAAAAGTGCGAACCACTGCAAACGAACTGCAGGATGCAGGCATAAAAATTCCTGAGAGAATTAGGCCCTGGGGAGGGAGCTAAAGTGAAGAGCAAGCCAGATGTCATGTTGATACTGCTAGCCGCATTCGGCATGGGAGTGTTATTGACTGTAATGCTGCCAGTCACGACCAGCGACACCGTCGCCGCGCCGGCCTCCGAGTTGCAGGCTGGGATTATTATTCAATAGTAGTGGTCAGAGTCGCCCTCGCGCGGTGATCCGACCGAGTGGAGTCCCCGCTCGGTAATCACGAAGTCCAGACACACGTCCCAGCTTTGGCGGGGCAATTCGGCGACTTCTTGTTGGCCGTAGCCAAGTCCGACCAGTAGTGGTTTATTCTGTGGCTTGTCCGCGAGCGTCCGGTCGTAGAATCCGCCACCCATGCCCAGTCGCGTACCGTTGCGGTCCCAGCCCACCAGGGGCAGCAGCACTACATCCAGTTCCGCTACCGCACACCGCTCGGCATCAGCAGGAGGCTCCGGAATGCCGAATCGGTTAGCCTGCAGGACGCCGTTTTCGTGCCAGCGTGAGAACGCCAGAAGCTTTTCGGGCAGGACCACCGGCAGATAGGTCAGCTTGCCCTGAGCCCTGCAAAGCCTCGCGATAGCGTCGGTTTCAACCTCCCCATCCGCGGCGTAATAGAGAGCTACTCTTGCAACCGCGTGCCATTGCGGTAGCTTGGTGATGTGCTGCGCGATCAGATGACCGGCTTCCCGGGCAGTCGCAGATAGTTCACTTCGCCGTGAGCGCATGAGCCCGCGCAATTGGGCTTTACTGAGCTGGCTTTCAGGATTGTCGGTATGGGGCATGGCAGTTTTCTGTCTCATGACACCGGTTTCTGTCTCATGAAAAAAGTAGTGGCCACAAATCAGGATGGGATTCCCAGCATACCGCTGACAGTGCTGCCCTTGAACCCGATGGTTCAAGGTGGTGGTCCCCGCATTACATCAGGCTTTCCGGTACATGCCGGACATGCACACCAGTAATGGCTGGGAACCCCCGGATGGAAATTATCGGCTCGAGGACTGTCTGTCTGGCGCATATGCCAGGGACCCGACGTTAGTATACCGCAGGCTGAGGCGCTTCGCCGCGAAAATAACTGTCCAGAAGCGTGACGCGGATCATAATTGCAAGTCTACTGCAGTGGCAATTGACGAAGTTGGTACAGCGCATCGTCAATTTTGCGGTTCAGGTTCGTCACGCGATCCTCGTTGACACTTGCAACTGCAGGTTCCCGGTCCGAGGCCTGCAGTAACTCGTGGCTGATATTGAGAGCGGCCATGACCGCTATCCGTTCCAGCCCAATCACCTTGCCGCTCTCGCGAATGCTGCGCATCTGTTTGTCGAGGTAGTTTGCGCTGGTGATCAGCGCGGTTTCCTCTTCTTCGGGACAGACAACCTGGTATTCCTTGTCGAGAATGGTGACGCTGACAGTATGGGATTGACTCACTCGAAATTACTCCATGGCCCTGAGACGATCGATCATGGCGCTGATCTTGGAACTGGCCAGTTCGTTCTTCTTAATTAGTGACTGGCGTTCGAGTTGCCAGTTTTGGCTGTCTGACTTCAACTGCTGGTTCTCACGGTTGAGCTGGGTACAGAGCGCGATCAGGTCATCGAGCTTGCTCTCGAGTATCTTGAGTTGAGTATCTGCCATTGAGTTATACTTGGAGTGTGCACGATAAGCGTCCTACTATAGGGCTGGCAGACACTCAGGTCAACGACACAAAAACTATAGTTTTCAATAGCCTGCCATTGAATCCCATAGTGCGGGAGAACAGAATGCTCGATCCGTTGCCCGGTGAGGAAATCACTATCGACTTCGAGGAATACGCTGACAACCTGCTGGAGCAGGGTTTGGAGGTATGCCCTTCCCGTGTGCATGGCTGTCTCTGCGGTCTGTTGGCCGCGGGAGCTCCGGAGGAGCCGGAATGGGGTCTGTCCGGGATGATGCAGGCACTGGATCTGGCAATGCACGGCGAGACCGCGGCCCAGACCTTATTGCTTTACAGTTATAGCGCCATGTCCCTCAGGTCTGAAGATCTGGATTTTTATCCTTTACTGCCATCCGATGAAGTGAGTATTGAGCGTCGCGCAGCGGGCCTCGCTGCCTGGTGTGGCGGATTTTTGGCGGGCTTTGCCCAGGCCGCTGCTGCAGCGTCGCCCTCGACGCCCGCAGACAGTGCCGAGGTTCTGCAGGATTTTGCTGCGATTGCGGAGGCGGTAAGCGACGAAACAACGCCCGACGAAGAGCAGGAAGCGAGCTATACAGAGTTGGTAGAATATGTGCGATTCGCAGCACTTAATGTGTATCTGGACCAAGGGGTCGGGGGCGCCCGCCGCGGGGACGCCCAACAAGGGGACGATGACACGATTCACTGAGGGAGTCTGGCTGCAGCTGTTGTTGTGCACCCGGATGTTCGGTGACCGCGTGACTTGCGCTGGGCCCGTGATTTGCGCTGGGCCCGTGATTTGCGCTGGAGAGGCGCCTTGAACGGCGAAGCGTTTAGCCAGGCATCTGTGAGGCCCGTTCCCGCAGTGGAGTTTGCCCGGCGCAGGCGACAATTCATGGGGCTGATGGAGCCCGGCAGCATTGCCATCATACCTTCAGGCCAGGAGCAGGTGCGCAGTCGCGATACGGCCTTCCCGTTCTGTCAGGACAAGGACTTTTTTTATCTTTCCGGCTTCGACGAGCCTGCGTCACTGCTGGTTCTTGTCCCGGGGCGGGAGCAGGGAGAGTATGTGCTGTTTTGCCGTGAGCGTGACCCGGCAACTGAACTCTGGCACGGCCGTCGCAGCGGACCTGAGGGAGCCTGTGCCCGGTTTGGCGCCGACGATGCATTCCCCATTGGTGATGCCGATGACATCCTGCCGGGGCTGATCGAAGGCCGCAAACGAGTCTATTACTCCATGGGTCGCAGTGCCGGATTCGATAGCCGGCTGATGAGTTGGGTGAATAACATTCGTGCCAGGGAGAATCTGGGCGCCTCCCCGCCCGGAGAGTTTACCGACCTCGACCATATTCTGCATGAGCTGCGACTCAAAAAGAGTGCGGCGGAGCTGCGCTTGATGCGCCAGGCGGCAGCCATCACCGCCCGAGCTCATCTGCGCGCCATGGGTCGCTGTCGGCCAGGTCAATTCGAGTATCAACTGGAGGCTGAATTGAACCACGAATTCGCCCAGGCCGGAGCCCGCAGCCCGGCCTACCCTGCTATCGTCGGTAGCGGCACCAACGCCTGTGTTCTGCACTATCTGGACAATGCTGAAAAAATGCGCTCCGGCGACCTGGTGCTCGTCGATGCGGGCTGTGAATACGCGTATTATGCATCGGACGTTACTCGCACCTACCCGGTTAACGGGCGATTCCGTCCGGCGCAGCGGGCACTGTACGAGGTAGTGCTAAAAGCACAGCTGGCGGCGATCGATGCGGTAAAGCCCGGCAATCACTGGAATTTGCCACATGAGATCACGGTACAGGTGATTACTGAGGGTCTGGTGGCCCTGGGCCTGTTGAAGGGCAGGGTCGCAAGCCTGATCAAGCGCGAGGCATACCGGGATTTCTACATGCACCGGGCCGGCCATTGGCTCGGGCTCGATGTGCACGATGTGGGGGACTACCGGGTGGGTGGGGAGTGGCGGGTGCTTGAGCCCGGCATGGTGCTGACGATTGAACCGGGTATTTATGTCGCGCCAGACAACCAGAAAGTCGCCCGGAAGTGGCGCGGTATTGGGATCAGAATTGAAGATGATGTCGCGGTCACGCGCCAGGGTTGTGAGGTTCTGAGCAGCGGGGTACCCAAAACGGTCGCGGCGATTGAGGCCATTATGGCGGGCAAACAGTCGCAGTCTGAGGTCCCTCCGGATAGCGCGAACTGAGCGTACAGGACACGTGTTTTCATGAACGCAGAACGGGATATTGTAATTGCCGGCGGTGGTATGGTCGGCCTGAGTCTGGCGCTGTACCTGGGTAAACTCTTGCCAGCGGCCACCCGGATCACACTGATCGAAGGCTTCCCCCTGTCTGCGACGGCAGCCAATCGCCCTGACTATCACCCCTCTTTTGACGCGCGCTCTACTGCACTGAGTTACAGTTCCGGGCGCATATACAAGGCGGTAGGTATTTGGAGCGCCCTGGAACAGTGGCTATGCCCTATTGAGACCATCCATGTGTCAATGAAGAGCCGTTTTGGCAGCAGTCTGCTGACTGCTGCGGATTACGGCTGGCCGGCGTTGGGCCACGTGGTGGAAAACGCCTGGCTGGGACAGGTTCTGTTGCAGGCAGTCAGGGATCAGGCCAGAGTGGAATTGCTCAGCCCCGCACGCGTCACTGCGGCCCGCCCCGGCTCAGACGGGGTTTCCCTGCAGTTACAGGGCGAGACTCTCTCTCATCTGCAGACCCGCTTGCTCGTGGTTGCCGATGGTGCGGATTCATCACTGCGCCGCGAGTTGGGGGTCGGCGTTTCCGAAAAGCCCTATCAGCAATGTGCGGTGATAGCTAATATCGGCTCGGCTCAGCCCCATCGCAACTGTGCTTTCGAGCGGTTTACTGACCAGGGACCGCTGGCACTGTTGCCTCTGCTTCCGGCGCCGGGCGGTGAGCACCGGTCTGCGCTGGTCTGGACACTCGCGCCGGAACAGGCTGAACATCTCAAGCACTGTTCGGCTGCCGAATTTCTCGGTGCTTTGGAGGCCCGATTCGGTTATCGCCTGGGTCGACTTTGCCAGGTGGGTGAGCGCCATAGCTATCCACTGGCGCTGGTGGAATCAGCTGAACAGGTTCGCCGCGGGGTAGTGATTATGGGCAATGCGGCACATGCATTGCATCCCGTTGCCGGTCAGGGTTTCAACCTGGCCTTGCGCGACGTTGCTGCGCTGGCCAGGGAGGTGGCGGTGGCGGTGGAACTGGGCGAAGACCCCGGAGAGCTGAATCATTTGCAGCGCTACCACCGGCGAGCCGAACCCGACCAGCAGCGAACCGTCCGCTTCAGTGACCGTGTCCCGGAGGTCTTCATGCACGATGGAGCGGTTTTTTCACTGGCCCGTGATCTGGCGCTTGCCGGTCTGGATGTTCTGCCACCATTGAAGCGCGAGTTCGTGCATTATGCAGCGGGAGTGGGCGGCCATGGCTGATCCGCGCAGCTTTGACCTGGTGATTGTCGGCGCCGGCATCGCCGGCGCGGCGCTCGCCGCTTCCTTGCGGGGGCATGGCTTGAGCATTGCGCTGGTGGAGGGTCGGCCGCTTGATGCCTGCCCGCTATCTTCGCCGGCCCCCGAGGCATCCTACGATCCTCGGGTGAGCGCTCTCACCGCACGCTCTCGAACACAATTACAACAGCTGGGGGCCTGGCAGGATATCGTTGACTATCGCTGCTGCCCCTATCGGCATATGACGGTCTGGGATGCCGATGGCACCGGTTTGATCGAGTTCGATAGTAGCGAGGTCAGTGCTGATGCGCTCGGCTATATTGCGGAGAATCTGGCTATAAACGCCGCGCTACTGCGCCAGGTGCGAGGGTCGCAAGACATCACCCTGATCAATCCGGCGTCACTGGAAAGCTGTATGAGACTCAGCACGGGTGAACTCCGGATGCAATTGGCCGATGGCGATGTCATCGATACCGGGCTACTGGTGGCGGCCGATGGTGCCCAGTCCAGGGTTCGTTCTCTGTTGCAGTTTGCCACCCGCGAATGGGATTACGGCCAGACTGCGATCGTCACCACGGCGCGGCTGGAGCGGCCCCACGAAGAGACCGCCTGGCAACGCTTTTTGCCCAGTGGCCCCCTGGCATTCCTGCCACTACCCGGGGGGCCGCCCGGAGGCGGGCCCCCCGGCGGTAGCTATTGCTCGATCGTGTGGTCACTGCAGGATGAGCGAGTGCAGGACCTGCTTGATCTGGAGGACTCAGCCTTTTGTTCAGCGCTGGGGGAGGCCTTTGAGTGGCGACTGGGGTCGGTACTCGACTGCAGCCCGCGTTTCGCCTTCCCGTTACGCCAGCGCCATGCCGTTGACTATGTCCAGCCTGGTGTCGCGCTGATCGGCGATGCTGCTCACACTATCCACCCGTTGGCAGGTCAGGGAATTAATCTGGGATTGCAAGATGTGGCGGTGCTGGCCGAGGAGCTCATCAATGCTATTGCTCGCGGCGCGGATCCCGGCTCGCTAGCAGTCCTGCGGCGCTATCAGCGGCGGCGTAAGGGAGAGAACCTGCTCATGATGACGGCGATGGAAGGGTTCAAACGCTTGTTTGAGCAAAATGCCCTGCCCGTTCGCTGGTTGCGCAACAGCGGTATGCGCCACCTGGATGCTGTGGGGTTAGTGAAGCGGGGTGTGATGCGCCGGGCGATGGGACTGGAGCGTCGCTGATTATTGTTTTTCACGGTGCGAGAGTTAGAATGAGGCACCCCGGCCGGAGTGCGGTCATCCCCTGATCGTGCGGCGAGCTAAATAGCTCTTGAGGAGAAACTATGAGCGATGTTCCCAGCGAATTGAAGTATGCCAGCAGCCATGAATGGGCGCGCCTTGAAGAGGACGGTACCGTGACCATCGGCATTAGCGATCACGCCCAGGAAGCGTTGGGTGATGTCGTTTTTGTCGAACTCCCCGAGCTTGGCCACAGCCTTGCAGCTGGCGATGACGCCGGGGTTGTGGAGTCGGTCAAGGCGGCGTCAGATATTTATGCCCCGGTGGGCGGCGAGGTCGTTGCCGTCAATGAACGACTCGATGAGGAACCTGAAATCGTCAATGGAGACCCCTTTAACGACGGGTGGTTTTTTAAAGTGCAGCCCACTGACATCGCTGAGCTGGATCAGCTGCTCAACGCCGAGGATTACCGGAAGGTCTGTGCCGAGGCCAGCTAGGGCACCGCTGAATAATGGCAATCGCGCTCAGCGGAGCTCTGAAGCGTCCAGAGGTGCCCTAGACAAGCTTCCGGCCAGGCGCGCAGTGGTCCAGTGCCAGGCGCAGTGCATCCTAAACGACCGATCCCGATACCTCCGATGTGCACCATCGCTGGTGTGAGAGAGCATCAGAGTGAGCACAACAGTGGATAAAAGTGTGGCGGGCAAAGGGGACGGTACCGGCGGCAGGGTCGTTGCTACCGGGGCCTTTACCGACCTCTATCTGCGACGGGGAGCCGAGCGTCGTCTGCGCGCCGGGCACCTCTGGGTCTATTCCAATGAGATTGATGGCGGGCGCAATCCGTTGGCAGCCTACAAGGTGGGAGATGTTGTCCGCGTCCGCAGCTGCGAAGGCGTGCTTTTGGGTTCTGCCTACATGGAGCCACATGCCCTAATCTGTGCTCGCGTCTATGCTCCGCGGGTCGAACGGGTTGCCGATGAAGCGTTTTTTGCCGAGGCTATTGCTCGGGCCCTGGCGGCGCGAGAGGCTTCTTTTGATTCCCCCTATTACCGATTGGTTTACGGCGACAGTGATGGTCTGCCGGGTCTGGTGGTCGACCGCTTCGGCGATTATCTGGTCGTGCAGCTCAACAATGCCGCAATAGAGCAATGGCAGGCACCGATTGTCGCGGCCCTGGTGTCGGTGCTTTGTCCTCTGGGGGTGCTTATTCGCGCCGATAGCCGGGCGCGCCGTGAGCAGGGTTTGACCGAGCGTGTAGAAGTAGCCTTCGGGGATGTCCCGGAGGCGGTGGAGCTGCAAGAAAACGGCGTGCGCTTTATCGCTCCGGTCTATTCCGGACAGAAGACTGGTTGGTTTTACGATCACCGCATGTCCAGGGCCCGGCTGGTGTCCTACGCCCCCGGTGCCCGCGTGCTGGATGTGTACTCCTACATCGGTGGGTGGGGCATCCAGGCCGGGGCGTTCGGGGCCCGGGAAGTTGTGTGTCTGGACAGCTCACAGCGGGCCCTGGATGGCGTGATGAGAAATGCCCGGCTTAATGATCTGGAAGCTAGCGTCTCTATTCGTCAAGGCCCGGCCGTTGAAAGCATGGCGGCACTGGCCGATGCCGGTGAGCGCTTCGATCTGATTATTCTCGACCCGCCGGCCTTCATCCAGCGGCGCAAGGACCTGAAGAAAGGCATGGCGGCCTACCGTCGCATCAATGAGCTGGCGCTGCGCGTGCTGCAGCCCGGCGGCGTATTGGTGGCCGCATCCTGTTCCATGCAACTGGCGCGCGCTGACCTGATCCAGGCTATGCAGGGTGCCGCGCTGCGCGCATCCTGTGAATTACGGATCATTGAACAGGGCGCTCAAGGGCCGGATCACCCTGTCCATCCGGCGATACCGGAAACCGAGTACCTGAAAACCGTCTTTGCCCGACGCGGACAGTCCTTCTAACAGTCCTCTCGCGTCAGCTTCTCAGCGAGATGATGGGCCAGCCCTCGCGCTGGGCACGGGCCAGAAGCGTGGGATCCGGGTCGACCGCAACGGGGTTGTCCACCTTCTCGAGCAGCGGCAGATCGTTGTGTGAATCGCTGTAAAACCAGGCGCCGGCAAAAGGGACGTCGCGTTCCTCCAGCCATGCTTCGAGGCGACTGACCTTGCCGGGTCCAAAGGACGGAATGCCCTGGGGCTCGCCGGTATAGCGGCCGTCTACGACCTCGCCTTCGCAAGCGACCAGGTCCCGAATCCCCAGTGCTCTGACGATGGGTTCGGTCACAAACCGGTTGGTCGCGGTTATCACCAGTAATTCATCACCGGCCTGGCGATGGCGTTCTATCAGTGCCGCGGCGGCAGGCAACATGATCGGGGCGATCTTGCTGGTCATGAAATCCTGATGCCAGGCTTTCAGCGTGGCTGCCGGGTGGCCCGCCAGGGATGACAGCGCGAAGCGCAGGTAGGCATCGATGTTCAGAGTGCCATTTTGATAGGCCGCGTAAAACTGGTCGTTGCGCGGGGCAAACTCGTCCCTGTCAACGATGCCCCGCTCGCAGAGAAACTGGCCCCAGAGGTTGTCGCTGTCGCCAGCAATGAGCGTGTTGTCCAGGTCAAAAATAACCAGTGCCATCGCGATCTCCCCGATTGAGGCGGGAGAGCTTAGCTTGTGATGGACCGGGAGTAAATTTCTCTGGAGCTGCAAAGTATGGAACAATGCCCTGTGATTCTTATCGAGGCGGCTGGACCAGAGGTGATAGACGCAGACGGATTTCGTGCCAATGTCGGCATCATCGTAGCCAATGATCGTGGCCAGTTGCTCTGGGCGCGCCGGCTTGGCGGGCGTGATGCATGGCAGTTCCCGCAAGGGGGAATCAACCGGGACGAATCGCCCGAAGAGGCGCTTTTTCGTGAGCTGGAGGAAGAAATTGGCCTGTCGAAGGATGCTGTTCAGCTACTGGCCTCCACCCGGGGATGGCTGCACTACCGGTTGCCCAGGCGCTACATTCGCAAGGGACAGAAGCCGCTCTGCATCGGTCAGAAGCAAAAATGGTTCCTGCTGCGGATGCTGGCCGATGATAGTAGCGTGCGATTCGACCTGAACGACAAGCCGGAGTTTGACCACTGGCAGTGGGTAAGCTACTGGTATCCGCTCAATCAGGTGATTGCCTTCAAGCGCGAGGTGTATCGCCGCGCTCTCAAAGAGTTGTCCATGCCACTCTCCCGCCACACCGAACAGTTTCTCGAGGACTGAACCGGTATGCTTGAGACGCTCCGCCATATCGTTCAGGAGGTCAATGCAGTTGAGGACCTCTCCGAAGCGCTGGAAGTGATTGTGCGCCGCGTTCGAGTGGCGATGAACACCGAGGTGTGCAGTGTCTATTTGCGGGACCCGCACTCGGGTCGCTATGTTTTTCAGGCTACCGAGGGGCTGAACCCCGAGCAGGTTGGTCGGGTAAGCCTGGCCGCTGATGAAGGACTGGTTGGGCTGGTGGCGGAACGCGAGGAGCCGGTTAACCTCGAGAATGCCGAGGCCCATCCCGCGTTTCATTTACTCCCCGGGATCGGCGAGGAGCCCTTTCATGCCTTTCTCGGTGTTCCGATCATTCACCAGCGGGATGTGCTGGGAGTGCTGATCGTGCAGCAGGCCCAGAGGCGACGCTTCGACGAGAGCGACGAAGCGTTTCTGGTCACGATGTCGGCACAGTTGGCGGGGGTGATTGCCCATGCTCAAGTGACGGGTGCTGTGCCGTCTGACGACCACGGCGGGCCGGCCCGTTTTAACGGCGTGCCAGGCGCTCCGGGTATTGCTATCGGTACGGTGGTGGTGGTATCTCCCGGGGCGGATCTCTACGCGGTGCCGCGTCGTCAAGCGAGTAACCGGCGCGCCGAATTGCGCGCTTTCAAACAGGCGTTGTCCAGCGTGCGAGCTGATATTCAGCAAGTGGCGGATAACCTGCGCGACGAACTCAGTGCCGAGGACCATGCCCTTTTCGACGTGTATCTGGGGATACTGGCCGACTCAGCCATTGGTACTGAGGTGGCGTCCCGTATCAAGGCCGGAGAGTGGGCCCAGGGGGCGCTCAGTCAGGTAATGATTGAGCATATCCGTCATTTCGAGCGGATGGAGCACAGCTACCTGAAAGAGCGAGCTGTCGATGTCAAAGACCTGGGTACGCGGGTCCTGTCCTATTTGCAGGCTTCTGATCAGGAAGACCGCCAATTTCCCGATAATACGATTCTGGTCGGAGAGGAGCTCACTGCGTCGTCCCTTGGCGAGGTGCCGAGAGACAAGCTGGTGGGACTCATCTCTGTTCGTGGCTCGGGGAATTCACACGTGGCTATCCTGGCCCGGGCCATGGGCGTGCCGACGGTGATGGGTGCAGTGGACCTGCCCTATACCCGCTTGCAGGACCGGCAGATTATTGTCGATGCCTACAACGGTCACCTGCACCTGAATCCACTGCAGGAAATCCGTCAGCAGTTCCAGAAGCTGATGGACGACGACCGGGCCCTGACCCGCGATCTCGAGTCCCTGCGAGACCTGCCCTGCGAGACCCTGGACGGCCGGCGTCTGCCGCTGTTGGTAAACACGGGTTTGATGGTAGAGGCCACCCGCTCGTTGGAGCAGGGAGCTGAGGGGGTAGGGCTGTATCGAACGGAGGTCCCGTTTCTGCTGCGCGACCGGTTTCCCAGCGAGGAAGAGCAGCGCCGTATTTATCTCGAGCAACTGCAAGCTTTTGCCCCGAGGCCGGTCACTATGAGGACTCTGGACATCGGAGGCGACAAGGCGCTGCCTTATTTCCCGATCGAAGAGGACAACCCATTTCTCGGCTGGCGTGGCATTCGGGTCACCTTGGACCATCCGGAAATTTTTCTCGCCCAGATCAGGGCCATGCTCAAGGCCAACGAGGGGCCCGGTAATCTGCGCATTATGCTGCCCATGATCTGCAACACCGCCGAGCTCGATGAGGCTCTGGAGCTCATTCACCGCAGTCACCGTGAACTGCGTCAGGAAGGGCTGGTCAGAGCGCTTCCGCCGATTGGGGTCATGGTTGAAGTCCCGGCCGCCGTGTACCAGGCGCGGGCGCTGGCAAGGCGGGTGGACTTTCTCTCAGTGGGCAGTAACGATCTCACCCAGTACCTGCTGGCCGTGGATCGCAATAACGCGCGGGTAGCGGATCTCTATCACGCCTTCCATCCCGCGGTGCTACAGGCTCTTGCCGCCGTGGCTATTGCGGCGAAGGCTGAGGGGAAACCGGTGAGTATCTGCGGGGAACTGGCAGGAGAGCCTGGCGCTGCGGTGCTGCTGTTGGCAATGGGCTATGATGGTCTGTCAATGAACGCCACCAGTGTGCCCCGGGTCAAAAAAGTACTGCGCAATCTGCGCTGCAGCGAGGCCGACGAAATGCTCGCTGAGGTTATGCAAATGGAGCAGTCTGCGGTTGTGCATGCCCGCTTGGACCGATTCCTGGTCGAGCACGGGATGGAGCAGTTTATTCACAATCCGGTTTTCTGACCCTCGGGAGTTTCCAGCAGGAACAGCTCTTCGCTGGAGGTCGTCACAGCCCCCCCGGAATCGAAGCTGAGTTCGCGCCAGTGGGCTCTGCCATCAGAGTCCAGCCAGAGTGTGGTGGTGGAGCGGGTGCCATAACCATACTGCTGGGCAGTAATGAACTGGGCAGATAACAGGCGATCCATCTCCTCCTGCTCCAGCCCGTGAGGCTGGAGCTGATCGACGGGCGCCTCTCGCCGGTCGGCGACCACCTGCAGCAGGCGCTCGTGATCCACAGACCCTTCGTCCAACACCGCAGCAAGACCTCGCTTGCCCCGGGACACTTTGGGCCAGGGTGTGTCAAGACGGGCATTGCTCAGCCCGTAGAGGCCCGGCTGCAACCGTCTCGTGCTCAGGGCCTGGGCGCGGGTGCTATTGCTGTTGCTTGCGCACCAGAGTGCATGCCGGTCACCCACCAGCAAGTTAAAACCAGCATAGTCGTCCGCCCGGGAGGCTATCTGCGCCAGCCAGGTCTCGGGATCGAGCGCTGAGAGTAAGAAGTCCAGCGTCAGTTCACCCCGGGAGCGCGGCGCGGCGCCGGTTTGCGCCGGATCGCGAAAGTTGGTAATGGCTGCGAATCGGCCGGACCGGGTCAGGCCCATCCAGGTGCCGCCCTGCTCCAGGTCGCGGCCCGCCAGCAGCGCCGGATGCTGTGGCCAAAAGGCCGCGGCGGCGGTTTCGCGGTGATAGAACTCGTCGCGATTGGCTGCGACGACCAGCGGGTAATCGGGGTTACTCTGAAAGGCGAATATAACCAGGCACATGGTTGGAGGGGTCTCAAGGGTAAGCAATTGTGCATTGCGGCTGACTGTCTGATAATACCGGTTTTGGGTCGGGCGTGCGCGCCGCGCTCTGCCTGTTAATCCAAGAAGACTCGCATTATGTTGCCCTATCCTGAGATAGACCCCGTTGCCATTGCACTGGGACCGGTCAAGGTCCACTGGTATGGCCTGACTTATCTCGCTGGCCTGGCCTTTGCGTGGTGGCTCGCCGTCCGTCGCAGCGGGCGCCAGGATTCCCCGATAGCCCGCTCACAGGTCGATGACTTGATTTTCTATGCTGCCCTTGGCGTGGTCATAGGCGGCCGGTTGGGTTATGCGCTGTTTTATGGTGGCGGTCGGTTTGCACAGGACCCGGGCTGGTTGCTCAAGGTCTGGCAGGGTGGTATGTCCTTTCATGGGGGTTTCCTGGGCGTATTGCTGGCCATGTACTGGTTTGCGCGTCGGCACGATATCCGTTTCGGTGCGCTGATGGACTTTGTCGCGCCGCTGGTGCCTATCGGCCTGGGTCTGGGGCGCTTGGGCAATTTCATTGGCCAGGAGCTCTGGGGCAGGCCGAGCGACGTCCCCTGGGCCATGGTCTTCCCCAACGATCCATTGCAGTTAGCACGTCATCCATCGCAGCTCTATCAGTTCGCTCTTGAGGGCGTTCTGTTGTTTTTGATCCTGATCTGGTACTCCCGCCGTCCTCGTCCGGAGTGGGCCGTTGCCGGCGTCTTCGCGCTGGGCTACGGTTGTCTGCGTTTCTTCGTAGAATTCTTTCGTGAGCCCGATCAGCACATCGGGTTTCAGGCCCTGGGCTGGCTGACCCGCGGGCAGGTCTTATGCATACCGATGATACTGCTGGGTCTGTTTTTGCTCTTCTATGCTCACCGCAAGGAGGGCCCGAACAAAGAGAGATCAACAGGAGCAGGGAGACACAGACGCCAATGAGAGAGTACCTGAATCTGCTTAGAGATGTGCTGGAAACCGGGGTTGCAAAGGACGATCGAACGGGTGTTGGTACGCTGTCTGTTTTCGGCCGCCAACTGCGCTTCGATCTGACCCGTGGCTTTCCCATTCTCACCACCAAGAGCGTCCACTTCCCCTCGGTGTTTCACGAATGGAAATGGTTTTGCAGTGGGAGCACCAATACCAAAAATCTGAAGGCCACGATCTGGAATGAATGGGCTACTGAGGAAGGCGAGCTCGGGCCAATATATGGGCGGCAGTGGACAGCATGGCCGACCCGGGAAGGCGGCGCTATTAACCAGATCGACTACGTGGTGAAAACGCTGAAAACCAACCCCGACAGCCGGCGAATTCTGTTTCATGGCTGGAATGTGGAATACCTGCCCGACGAACAGCTCTCGCCCCAGGAAAACGTGCGCGCAGGCAAGATGGCGCTCCCGCCCTGCCACCTGCTCTATCAGTTTTACGTAGCCGATGGCCGATTGAGCCTGATGATGACTATCAGGTCGAACGACCTGTTCCTGGGCTGCCCGTTCAACATTGCCCAGGCGGCGCTGTGGGTGCATGTCCTGGCTCAACAGTGCGAGCTGAGCGTCGGTGAATTGGTGGTCTCGATTGGCGATGCCCACATCTACAAAAACCATATGCAGCAGGTACAGACCCAACTGGGTAGAACGCCGGGCGAGCTGCCTGAGCTGATCATCCACCGCCGCCCCGACACGATTTACGACTATGAGTTCGAAGACTTCGAACTCGTGGGTTACCGTCCTCAGCCTGCGATCAAAGCGCCGGTGGCCGTGTGATGTTGTCGCTAATCGTTGCCGCCGCTGAAAACGGCATCATCGGCCGGGCCAATCAACTGCCTTGGCACCTCCCGGCTGACCTCAAGCATTTTCGCGCTCTGACCATCGGTAAGCCTATCGTCATGGGGCGCCGCACTTTTGAGTCGATCGGTAAGCCGCTCCCGGGGCGGTTCAATATCGTCATTTCCCGGCAAACCGGGCTTGACCTGGGGGATGTGTCAGTTGCCGGTACGGTGAAAGAAGCGTTGCGAATCGGGCGTGAAGCCGCAGCTGCCGATGGCGTTGATGAAATACTGGTCATCGGTGGCGCTGAAATATACCAGCAAGCTCTGCCGCGGGCCGACCGTATCTACCTTACCGAAGTTCATGCCGAGGTGGCGGGTGATACGTATTTTCCAACGGTCGACTGGAGCCAGTGGCGTGAAATCGAACGGGAGCGTCAGGGTTCGGATGACGCCGGGCAGCCCGCGTACAGCTTTGTGGTCTTCGACCGGGCGACGACCTGAATTAGTTGTTACCTTGCGGCCCCAATACGGCAAAAGTGTTACTTGAATACACGCAATAGGGGCTCTCGGAGAGACCTGCGAGCGAATTGTTTGAAATAAACGCAAGATAGGGTTTAAATTCTCTACCTCGGTTTACCGACCCGGGATCTTCAACTATATACATACGTACCGGATTTTTTTGATCTGTATCATTCTGTTGGATAATTAGGAAACGCGACTCCCATGACTATGCATCGATTGAAAAATGTATTGATCGCTGCGCTCGCCGCCTCTGTCACCTTAGCGGGTGCAGCGGTTACGGTGCAGGCCGCCACACTGGATTCCGTCCTCAAGGTCGGCAAGAACAAGCATGCTGCTGCACGCAAATCGCAGCAGAAAATAGACAGGCTGGCAGATGAGACCCGCGACCTGCTGACCGATTACAAGACGGTCATGAAGCAGGTGGATGGTCTTGTTGTTTACAACGAGAGACTGCAGCGCCAGGTCGATAATCAGGTCGTGCGCCTGGGTGAGATCGATGAGGCTATCTCTCAAACAACCGTGATTCAGCGGCAGATGACGCCGCTTGTCATTCGGATGATCGACGGCCTGGAAAAATTTGTGGAACTGGACGTACCCTTTCACATGGACGAGCGACAGCAGCGACTGGCGTTTCTGCGTTCCAATCTGGACCGCTCTGACGTGAGCGTGGCAGAAAAATTCCGCCAGGTCCTTGAGGCTTACAAGATCGAGAATGAGTATGGCCGCAAGATCGATGCCTACAAGGGCAGTGTAGAGATCGATGGAGTCGAGCGGGACGTCAACTTCTTCCGCGTCGGACGTGTTGCACTGCTTTATCAGACCACCGATACCGAAATGTCAGGCGCCTGGGATCAGGCGAACCGGACCTGGGTACCACTGGAGCGTGGCGAGTATCGCAACGCCATCATGAAGGGCTTGCGGATCGCACGCAAAGAAGCCTCTATCGATTTGCTTAACCTGCCAATCCCCGCCCCGGAGGCTTCATAATGAGCATCAGAATCACCATCACCGCCGTCGCCGCTGTTGTCGTCGGTGCGCTTAGCCTGACCGCGGGCCCGGCGCTGGCGCAGGAAGCCAAATCCCTTGATGAATTGCTCAATTATGTCAAGCGTGGCCAAGTGGCTGAGGCCAAGGAAAATCGTGCGCGGGAACAACGGTTTGCCAGCGACAAAGCCAATCAGGCCGCGGAACTGAAAAAGGCCGAGGCGGAGCGCACTCGCCAGGAAGAGATCTCTCTGCAGCTTGAAGACGAGTTTGAGGCCAACGAATTATTGGTGGCAGCGAAACAGGATCAGCTCAAGGAAAAACTGGGAAGCCTGGCCGAGTTGTTTGGCCACCTGACCTCGACCGCCGGTGACCTGACTTCCAATATGGAAAGCTCACTGATCAGCGCGCAGTACCCCGGCCGCGAGGAGTTCCTCGAGGGCCTGATCGCCAAGATGAGCGGTAGCGACAAGCTGCCCAGCATCGAGGAGATCGAGCGGGTCTGGTACGAATTACAGCGCGAAATGGTTGAGTCGGGCAAAGTCGCAGCCTTTAACGCCGAAGTCGCGAAGCCCAACGGTGAAAAAGTCGAGCAGAAAGTGGTCAGGGTCGGTACATTCAATGTGGTGTCCGAGGATGGCAAGTATCTGCAGTATGTTGCCTCCAAGGATTCACTCGAGGAGCTGACTCGTCAGCCGACGGGACCCTACATCGGTTGGGCGAAAAACCTGGCTGCGGCGACCGACGGCATGCACAAATTCGGTGTTGACCCGACCGGCCCGACGGGCGGTTCTTACCTTGCGGCACTGATCAACAGCCCCAGCCTTGAAGAGCGTTGGCATCAAGGGGGATATGTCGGATACGCGATTACCGCGGTGGGTGCATTCGCCTTCCTGCTGGCAATCTGGCGTCTGATTGTACTCACCGGCGTCGGTTCTCGGGTCAATAAGCAGCTCAAGAGCGACAAGGCCAACGAGAACAATCCGCTGGGCCGGGTGTTGAAAATCCACGAGGACAACCCGACTATGGATCCGGATACGCTGGAGCTGAAGCTGTCGGAGGGTATCCTGAAGGAGACGCCCAAGCTCGAGAGCGGCCTCACTCTGCTGAAAATTATTTCAGCGGTCGCTCCGCTGATGGGTCTGCTGGGTACGGTGGTCGGTATGATTATCACTTTCCAGGCGATCACAATCTTCGGTGCAGGTGATCCCAAGGCGATGGCTGGCGGTATTTCAGGCGCCCTGGTAACGACGGTATTGGGACTGCTGGTCGCCATACCAACCGTGTTGTTGTACACCGTGGTTAACGGCCGTGCACAGCGTATTATCCATGTCCTCAACGAGCAGACTACCGGCATTATCGCGGAGCACACCGAAGCCAACCAGAGGAACTGATATGTATTGGTTCGATAGTGCATATGAGGCGGTCAGCCGGTTCATGGACATGGGCGGCAACGTCCTCTGGTTGATTGCTGCGTTGCTGTTCGTGATGTGGATGCTGATCTTCGAGCGAATCTGGTACTTCAAGTTAGGCTGGAAGAAAGATGTCTCCCAGATCATTAATACCTGGGAGTCAAGGCCGGAGCGGAAGTCTTGGGAGGCGCTGCAGATCCGCGACAAGTTGGTGTCGCAGGCGCGGATCCAGATAAATCAATATCTGCCCGTTATCAAAACCCTGGTGGCTTTATGCCCGCTTTTGGGTTTGCTTGGCACGGTAACCGGCATGATAGAGGTGTTCAATATTATGGCGGTGACCGGAGGCGGTGACGCCAAGTCCATGGCCGGGGGTGTATCTCGGGCCACGATTCCGACTATGGCGGGCATGGTTGCCGCCCTGTCGGGTGTATTCGGCAACACTTACGTCACCCGGACGGCGGCACGCGAGAGCGCGTTCCTGGCCGATAACCTGACGACCGATCACTAAGAGAGCTATTGCAATGCGCAGGAATACTCAGGCCGCGGCCGCAGAAGACGAAGCACAGATTGACTTGACGCCCATGCTGGACGTTGTATTCATCATGTTGATCTTCTTCATCGTAACAGCTTCGTTCATTAAGGAAGCTGGTGTTGAGGTGAATCGCCCAGAGGCATCGACGTCCAATCCAGTGGACAACGTCAATATCCTGGTTGCGATTAACGCCACTAATGAGATCTGGATGGATCAGCGACGTATTGATGTGCGCGCAGTGCGGGCTAATATCGAAAGATTGCATGCTGAAAACCCCAAAGGAGCGGTGGTTATTCAGGCTGACAATCAGTCGAACACCGAGACCGTGGCGGCTGTTCTGGATGCTGCCCGCGAAGCGGGCGTGTACGATGTTTCTCTGGCCACAGAAGACAAGTAACCTATTATGAATAGTAGTCTATTCAGGCTGTTCCTCGGGGCTCTGCTGGCTATTCCGGTCGCGGGCGGGTTGTTTTTTCTGATGCAATATCTTATCGCCTCGGCAGATCCGGATATCGATGATGATGGCACCACCAAGCTGGCCGATATTCACATGCCAGAGAGAGAGATAGAGACCAATCTCAAGGAGAAGAAACCCGAGAAAGTCGAGGATCCCGAGCAGCCGCCGCCGGAAATGGCGACGCCTGATATCGATATGGATATGGACGTTGACATTGTGAATACAGCGCCCCAGGCCGCAATCGATGTGGAGATTTCCAGCAGCGGCATGTCCTCGGGTGACGGTGAGTATCTCCCGATTGTGAAGGTAGCGCCGATATATCCGCGCAGAGCCCAGACTCGAGGTATCACCGGTTATTGCATCGTGGAATACACGGTAACCAAATCCGGATCGATTCGTGACCCCCAGGCGGTTGATTGCTCTCCCTCCGGTGTATTTGAGAGTGCCTCAGTGAAGGCGGCTACCAAATTCAAGTACAAGCCGCGGGTCGTGGATGGCGAAGCGATTGAGGTGGGGGGTGTGCAAAACAAGTTCACCTACGAATTGGAACAGTAACAGGGTTGTGACGAGATGACAGTGTTCAAGCCCCAGAGATGGGCTGGCGCGGCCGTGTTGGCCATGCCGGTTTTAGTTATGCAGCTTGCGGTAACCCAGGTGCAGTTCGATCTGGGCTTTGCGGGCTTTTCCTCAGCAAGCGCACAGGAAAAGAAACCCGATCAACGGGAGACAAGGCGCACCCCTGCGCTGCGCAATAAGGTCTACGAGAAACTGGCCGAGGCACAGGCCCTGGCCGAGGCAAAGGATTTCTCAGGAGCAGCCAAGATTCTCGATGGCATGATCAGTGCAGGTGGCAAGCGGGAGCTCAATAGCTACGAGTTGGCCAACGTTTATAACCTGTATGCGTTCATCCATTACTCCAGAGAGGATTACGGCAAGGCTTTGGAAGCCTACGAGGAAGTTGTGTCGCAGCCAGATATTCCGCTGGCCATGGAAATTAATACCCGCTTCACGATTGCCCAGCTGTACTTTGTACAGGAAGACTGGGATCGAGGTATTAACGCATTGCTCAAGTGGTTTGATATGACCGAAACGCCCAATGCCAATGCTTATGTACTGTTGGCGCAAGGTTATTATCAAAAGAAGGATTACAACAAGGCGCTGGTGAACGTGGAGAAGGCTATCTCCATGAACAAGGCGGCAGGTAAATTACCCAAAGAGCAGTGGTACAACCTCGCCCGTTTTCTCTACTTTGAGAAGGGCAATACGGGTAAGACGGTCGATGTACTCGAAGAACTGCTGACCCATTACCCCAAGAAGCAATACTGGGTGCAGCTCTCGCACATGTACGGTGAGCAGAAGAAGGAAGACCTGCAGCTTGCAGCTATGGACACTGCCTACGCGCAAAACATGTTGGATAAGGGCACCGAGCTAGTCACTATGGCTTATCTTTATCTGAATGGAGATATCCCTTATCAGGCGGCACAGGTCCTGGATAAGGGCCTCAAGGCTGGCACCGTCGAGAAGACCTCAAAAAACTATGAGATTCAGGGCAATGCTTACCGGCAGGCACAGGAGGTGAAGAAAGCCATCCCGGCTATGGAAGCCGCAGCCTCTCGTGCTGAAACTGGCGAACTCTACGCTCGACTGGGCAACGTTTATCTGGACGGCGATCAGAACAAAAAGGCAATTTCAGCTATCAGCAAAGGGCTCAAGCGTGGTGGCGTTAAGCGACCGGATACTGCCAGATTGGTGCTGGGCATGGCGTACTTTAATGACAAGCAGTACGACAAGGCACGAAGCGCCTTTGAGTCTGCCGGGCGTGACGAGCGTTCTTCCAAATATGCCGAGCAGTGGATCAAGTATCTGGATTCAGAGCTGGACAGACAGAAAAAGCTGCAGGAGTAGTCGAAGTCTGCTGAAGTAAACGAGCAGAAGCGGCGGTTGCAAGACTGCCTCAACGCTCAGGTGCCGGCTGCAGTGAATCGGATCGGTAAATAAGGACGGCAGATTTGACAGTCAACGCAGCGTTGAGAAACGTTGGCAACGGGGCTGAAGAGCAGCTCAAACGCAGCTATGAGAACGGCTCCAGGACCTGTTCTCAGAACGTCATCAGGTCGCCAGGAGAGACCAGGAAAGACCAGGAAAGACCAGGAAAGACCAGGAAAGACCAGGAAAGACCAGGAAAGACCAAGAAAGGGAGCATAGATGCTCCCTTTTTTATTTTTGGCTCACAGAATAGGTCGCTAGCAATCAGACCGGGTCTCAGACCGGGACGACGTTCTCTGCCTGAGGACCTTTCTGGCCGTCAGTGACGTCGAATTCGACTTTCTGACCGTCAGACAGAGTCTTGAATCCGTCGCCCTTAATGGCGCTGAAGTGCACAAACACATCCGGGCCGTCTTCTCGCTCAATAAACCCGAAACCCTTGGATTCGTTGAACCATTTAACAGTGCCAGTAGTACTAGACATAAGATTTACCTGTATTGCATTGGCGTGCCCATAGGCACATCGATGAGTGTTTATTTATGGTTTACGTACCGAGGAACTGAAGGGAACTTCGACCGTGATCATAAACGCCGCTGATAATCAGCAAAAATAAGTGTAGCACCGCAATTGCAGGTCTGCAGGCAGATCAACAAAAAATTCCTGCCCCCCTAACCGGCGCTTCCCGGAATTGATGCCTGCACTCCGATCGTTCTGGTTCTCGTTCGGTACGAAGGGGTTATCGGTCCAGGCTTATTCTGGCTGCGCCAAGCAGGCCAGGCTGGCTATGCGTGATCACATACACCGAAACCGCGTTCAATCGATCCCGCATCGCGCCCTTGCCGCAAAAACGTCGGTGAAAGTCGCTATCTGTGATGAACGGAATTATCCCGGGCACGATACCCCCGGCAAGATAGAGGCCGCCATATGCGCCGTTAGCCAGTACAAAATCGCCACAAGCCGACCCCAATAGCGAGCAGAAACAGTTCAGGGCTGCGACACTCAGTGGGTCCCCATCCCGTGCTGATTGTGATACTGCGGCCGGCGTCAGTGTTTGCGCAGATAGCCCCATCACCGACCCGAGGCACTCATACAGGCGAACGAGCCCCGGCCCGGAAACCAACAGTTCCGTGTAAATGTCGGGATAGTCCACCAGCAGTGATTGAAACACACGGAGCTCTGTTGCATTGCCGGGGGAGAGGCCCGTATGTCCGGGTTCACAGGCTGTAGCTCCGGGTTCCTCCCCGCGGGTATCCAGCGTTGCACCGCCCAGCCCCGTACCCGGGCCAATGGTGGCCAGCGGTCCAGGTGCTGCCGCAGTTGCGGGGTGCAGGGTATAGAGGTCCCCAGGACCCAAGTGGGGCAGTGAGTGCGCTATTGCCTCGAAATCATTTACCCTCCGGCTGCGTTCGAACCCAAAGCGCTTGGCCAGATCGGCTATGGAAAAAGCCCACTTACTGTTGACCATGGTCACGGGGTCCGTGCCCGGTGGCGCGGCAATGGCAAGGCACGCACGCCGCGGTGGGCGCTTGTTCAGGGACCCGAGCCAGAAATCGATGATAGATTCAAGCGAGCTATGGTCACTGTTGGTGAAGGTTCGCAGATGAGATAGCTGATTCAGTGCCGGGTCATACAGGGCCAGGCGGGTGTTAGTGCCACCGATATCCGCCACCATGCGGGGCGGTTCAGGGCTCAGCATACCGGCAAGATTTTCATGATATTGGTGGAACCCTGGCGGCCCATGACGGCGCCCATGGTGAGCAGAATGGAATCGCCTTTTTGCAGGTAGCCGCCATCGAGTAAAAACTCGATGGCCCGTGCCTCGACACTGTCTTGATCAAAGGCGTCGGAGTCAAAGTAGAGCGGAACCACACCGCGGCAGATGCACAGTTTTTGCAGGGTATGACTGTTGTGGCTGAGGGCAAAAATAGGTAGCCCGGAGCTGAGTCGTGACATCAGCAGCGGTGTGGTGCCGGATTCCGTCAGGCAGGCGATGCCGCGGACGTTCGCGTAGTGATTGGCAGCGTAAATCGCCGCCATCGCGATGGTCTCCTGCGCGCTGGTGAACTGTATATCGTTGCGGTGACTGGACAAACGTGTCCGAGGCTGACGCTCGGCGCCGAGCGCTGCGTCGGCCATGGCGGTAACCACCTCTACCGGATAGTTGCCCACCGCAGTTTCTGCCGACAACATCACCGCATCGGTACCATCCAGCACCGCGTTGGCGACGTCAAAGACCTCGGCCCGAGTCGGCATTGAACTGTTGATCATTGATTCCATCATCTGGGTGGCTGTGATGACAACACGGTCCATTTTCCGCGCCCGGGAAATCAGCTCCTTCTGAATCCCGATCAATTGCGCATCACCTACCTCCACGCCGAGGTCGCCACGTGCCACCATGACTCCAAAGGAGGCGGCCACTATCCCATTCAGCGTTTGTTCATCGGCGACGACTTCGGCCCGCTCAATTTTCGCGATGATGGCTGGCTCAAGCTGGTGCTGGAGCAGCAGCCCTCGGGTCTGGTGAATGTCTTCCGCGCTGGATACGAAGGAGACCGCGACGAAATCCGGGCGCACTTCGGCGAGGCTGTCGATATCTGCGATATCTTTATTGGTAAGTGCGGGCGCTGCCAGTCCGCCCCCAAGCCGATTGATCCCCTTGCGAGATCCCAGCTTGCCGCCGACAAGGACAGTGCATTCCACCCTCTGTTGCCTCAACCGCATCGACCTGAAGGCGAATGCGTCCATCATCCAGAAGCAATGTGTC
This sequence comes from uncultured Gammaproteobacteria bacterium, assembly GCA_963840725.1. Classification (GTDB taxonomy): domain Bacteria; phylum Pseudomonadota; class Gammaproteobacteria; order Pseudomonadales; family Halieaceae; genus CAVWDU01. Next base: position 1,252,709 of record CAWIZY010000016.1, read on the forward strand.
GCCGCGCGTTACGCTTTGGCACAGTTGCGGATAGTCAAGACCAACACCTCGCAGGTCACCCTCGCCCTCACCGAGACCGAGATCAAGATGGAATCGGTCCCCATTGGCAAGCTCGACGCTTCCTTCTCGAAAACTGCTGATGCGGATTTTTGGCCCTTGAAGGTCCGCCAGGATGCCGACATATCGTCCTGCGATAGCGGCTTGTTTGCGTATTCGTCGGGCGACGGTAGCATGGTGTTTGGCCGTGCCGTGACTGAAATTGAGCCGGAATACATCAACTCCGGCAGCCACCAGGCGCGCAATCATGTCGCCTGACTCGCTGGCCGGTCCGACGGTGGCGACGATTTTTGTGCGTCTGTTTACGGTAGGTGCCACAACTGTTATCCATTGAGTTGCCGCTGCGGCGGCATCGCGCCGGTGGGGTTTATCCCTACCGCAGCCAAAATGATGCCTGCTCTGTTCTCGCGGCGCCAGCCTGATGGGGGTAGAAAATTACCGTTGGGAAAGAAACTCGCGGACCAGATCAGGGAAGTCAGTGAACAGGCCGTCTACCTGCTGGTCTTCAATAAACAGTGTCAGCAGTTCGGAAAAACTATCGATCCCGGGGGGCAATTGGTCGGCCCTGAAGGTATAGGGATGAACTTGGAGGCCCCGAGCCTTGGCCTGATTCACCAGGTCGGTGAACAGCGGCCCACCAGCGGCATCTTTGCCCCGATAGATTTGCATCAACCACGGTCCGATCCCGTCCGCATAGCGGGCGATCTCATCCAGGCCTTTTTCGGTCAGTAAAAAGTCGTAGTCAACCTCGCTGTCTTCGCCCCAGTCGTTGTCGGCTATGAGTTGTATCAAGGGTAGGGGGCTGTTCAGGCTGTCGCGCAGATAGCGCAGGGTCGCGTCATCAAAACATTGCAAAAACACCCGGTCGCGTCGGTCTGCATATCCACTTTCTTTGAGTACGGACACGACTGCGTCTGCAATATCCTGCCCCTGTTTTTTGTGCCATCGGGGCGCCTTCAACTCGATATATAGCCCGCTGCTGCGTCGGCGGCTTCGATTGAGCCCGTCGATGAAAGCAATTTCCTCGGCGAGCGTCGGAATGCCGGACCAGTCCGGCCCGAGGGGAAAGCGCTCTGGAAAGACTGCCCGGTCCTCGCCATCGGCATCTTTTTCACTGCGTTCATGCACCCGCAGGCTGCGTATCTCCTCCAGGCTGAAATCGATCGCGTAGAAGCGACCGTCCCGGCGGTGACGGGTGGGGAATTTTTGCGCCACATCGGTAGTGGGTTCCAGGAAGATGTCGTGCAGCACTATGGGCACGCCGTCCCGGGTGAGCACAACATCTTGCTCCAGATAGTCGGCATCCATGCCGTGGGCCAGGGCTTTGGCGGCCAGGGTGTGTTCGGGCAGATAGCCGCTGGCGCCTCGATGTGCAATCACCAGGGTTTCCGCGTTCAGCGGCGTACTCATCACAGCGACCAGTAACGCCCGGACAGCGCCTTGATTAAGAGGCATACTGGGTCTGGTGTGCGTTCCACCCCCCTGTCAGGGCAGTTCCTTGACCCAGGACTTGTCCTCCAGCCATTTTTTTCTCAGCTTGGTGAGTACGCCAATTTTTGCGTAGGCATCGAGGTAGTTTTCGACCAGGTTGAGAAACTGGGGATCGTCTTTACTCAGGGCGATACCCTGGGGTTCGATGGTGAGTGGTTTTTCCAGGGTGACCAAGCCCGCATCCGGGTAGCGCAATACCGATAGCACGCAGATGGGCAGGTCAGCGATCAATGCATCGGCCTTGTCAGCCAGTATCAGCTGCACAGCCTCGTCATAATTGCTCACCTCGGTGAGTTTCGCCTGGGGTGCGACCTCGCGAATAAAGGTGGTGCTTGTCGAATTCTTGAGGGCCAGTAGCGTAAGATCATTGCGATTGAATTCGCCGGCCTCCGAGACCTTGGCGAGTACCGAGTCGCGGGTCAGGATCGACTTACCCGACATCATGTAGGGGCCAACGAATGAAACTTTTTCTGTGCGTGCCGGGGTGATCGCCATGCCGGATATCACCATATCAACCTCGTCACGCTCCAGCGCACCCATTAAATCTCCGAAGGGCAGAACTTTTATTTCGAGTTTGACATTCATCGCGGCGGCCATGGCCCGGGCGAGGTCTACATCAAAGCCCATAAGGCCGCCACTGCGATCGACAGTATTCATCGGTGGCTGATCCCCGGACATGCCGACGTTGAGCACCTTGAAATCGATGACCCGGCGCAGGGTGTCTCCCGCATGTCCCGAGAGTGGGAGGGTGATTGAGGCGATTGCAAAAAGGGCTGTGAGCGCGAAGCGCTTCAGTGAGCTTCGATTCGGGTTTTTCATGAACAGGTTCTCCGGGGGCTGGCTTGCGCTGCTTGCTGGGACTGCAAGTGTAGTGCCGAATGGAAACACACGCCAGGCATCTTTGGCTGCCTTGATTGATCGCGGCGACCACTAGCGGGCGCCAGCAGACTCTGCGGAAGCACTGTAATTTATTCCCGGCGATGACTGTGCTCTAATGGGGGCTGGAGCTTTTAAGAGGCAGTCTAACGTGCGTAAACCATGGATGTATCTAGCTGCAGTGAGCGTGCTCGTTGTGGCGGCCTGCAGTAACCAGCAGTTCAGTCTGCCGCCGGTGGGTGCCTCGGCCAATGGTGAGCGATTGCCCGGTAAGATTATCTGGCATGACCTGCTTACCAGTGATCCCCGGGCGTCTCAGGCATTCTATGGGGAGTTGTTTGGTTGGGAATACGAGTCGATGCCGAATGGCATCAACTATGTCCTGATCCGGCACCGGGGTAAGCTGATTGGGGGAATGGTGGATCACACACGCCTGCCCGGTAAAGTCGAGCACTCCCAGTGGGTGGTGGCGATGTCTGTGGTTAATATCGAGCAGCAGGCAAAGCTGGTGGAAGTCGCTGGCGGCACCGTACTTACGCCACCGACATCGTTGGGTGAACGGGGCCGGATAGCCGTTGTTGCCGACCCTGGCCAGGCGCTGCTCGCCTTGCTGGAGACAACCGGGGGTGATCCGGCAGACGCCGACGGTCCGCCGGCCACGGGTGATTTTCTCTGGCACGAATTGTGGACCGACAAAGTCGGTCGAAGCAGCCGGTTTTACAGCGGCCTGGCTGCACTGGATGAGGAGGCGCTTGCTCTTGAGGGCCCTGATGAGGCCATTGAGTACCGCTTGTTCACTGGCCAGGACAGGCCGCGATTTGGGGTTCGTTCCAAGCCGGCGCCTGAAATGTCCGCCATGTGGGTCAGCTATCTCAGGGTGGCCGATGAGGCGGCGTTAAACGCTATGCTGGCAAGAGTCAAGCCACTGGGCGGTGAGGTGCTGGTACCGGCGACACAGCGCCCCCGCGGTGGCATTGTGGCAATTATTGCAGGCCCTTCCGGCGAGGGAATTGCCTTGCAGGTTTGGCCTGAAAAAAGTCAGGTGAGAGCACAGGAGGGTGAAGGATGAGCATGAGTAATACGGTTCGGATGATTCTGCTGACTATGGCAGTGACCTGCCTGACAGGCTGTGAAGACCCGCAGGTTTACGGCAGCGTGGGGATCTCCAGCGGCTACGGCGGCTACGGCGGCTATGGCTATCGTGGCGGCTATTCACCGCGTGTGAATACCAGTATCTCGGTGGGTGGACGGATTCGCTGAAGCGGGAGGCGCTGATGCCTGGTGACACCACTACTGGTGGCGCAGATACCCGAACGCCGTCTCCGCCCTACGGGTATTCCCAGCCCTGCTTGCACACCCGCGAGCAGCAACTGCATATTGTGGCCGAGTTTCATGCCCACAAGATTCGCCCCAGTCGAATCGCCTATCGGGTGGGCATCGATATCGCCTTTATTGAGGGGCTGATTGCAGGAGAAGTCGAGGTAGAGCGCTTCCCCCGTCTGGTGGCGTATTACAGGCGGCAGCGCTATCATCAGAGGAGCCGTGATGCCAAACGGAAAAAAGGCATTGCCCAGTACGAGCTGCAGCAAAAAATAGAGCGAGAGTTTGGTCGCGAGACTGATCTTTGATAATGCGACGCACAGCGCGTCGATGACATACCACTGTGGAGGCCCGACATCATGGTAGTGAGGCCGACGCCAGCGATTATTGGGTTTGGCGTGCGCGAGGGTGCATTGACACTCTACGATGCGCTGACCCGAAAGCCCTCGCGACCCCAGCGATTATTGGAGTATCTGCTACAGCAGACTACACCGGATGACCCTGTTCTGGCACTCAAGGCTATGGATGATTTCGCTCGCCAGAAGCGCTTTTTGATGAATGTAGGTGACCGCAAGGGGAAGATACTGGTTGATGCTTTGCAGCGGTCGGGTGCGGGCAATGTGCTGGAACTGGGTACCTACTGTGGCTACTCGGCCATACTTATGGCTTGCCACCTCGGTAGCGAAGGACATGTCGATTCACTGGAACGCAACCCCGCCCATGCGGCGGTTGCCCGCGCAATTATCGACCACGTTGGGCTCAGCGAACGGATTACTGTGCACGAGGGTATGGCAGCAGACGTGATTCCGACCCTTGATGGCAACTATGGGCTGGTATTCATCGATCATTCCAAAAACGGCTACCTGGCCGACCTTCAGTTGATTGAGCAGGCGTCCCTGATAGGTTGCGGCAGTTTTGTTGTCGCAGACAATATCGGCATTTTTGATGCCACCGGCTACCTGGATTATGTGCGCGACTGCGGTCGTTATGAAAATACCAACCACGAGGCACATATGGAGTACAACGACACCATATTTGACGCGGTGGAAGTCTCGGTACTGAAGGTCTAGCTGGCTTTGATGCGCGTATTTTTGCGCCTTGCCAGTGAGCCCAGCTGCGCCATTGAAGCGCGCATGGAATAGATGTAGTCCAGATATCCCAGCTGGTGCAGCTCGAGCACGTTTTTGTCCGGCAGCTCACGCAGCCTGGTATCGTCAATAGTATGTAAGCCGTCAAGGCGGCGAGTGGTTCCGTCGGCGAGACGCACCCCGAGTTCCAGCGGTTTGATCAACTCCATTACATCGAGTTTGCGTACAAATTCACCGCCGAGATTGGAGCTTTGCAATACATGTGCAATCAACTGGTTCATGCCCTTGAACCATTCAGTCACTTCACCGTCTTCAGTGAACATCGGCTCTCCCGCTTCTGTGCTGACTCTGGGGCTGTCCAAATCAATGGCGAGTATGGGGACGTTGCTGGTCGTGCCGTCTTCTTCTTTTAGCTTTTGCGAGCGCAGTGAGAAGGGCTGTCTTCGGAAGGTGAGCGGTATGTAGCCGGCATCCCAGCTGTCGTTTTCAAGAAACAGATTTTCTCCCGCTTCAAAACCGAATATGGAGACCAGCTTGTAGCCCCTGCTGTCACCTTCGCCCGAGAGCAGAATGGGATAGAACGCAGAGAGCTGGCTAAACTCGGTAGGCACCACCTCAGCCACATGCAGGTTGTCACCGTATTGCGCCCCGTGGGAGGTGATGATTCGGGTTCCACGCAGCTTCTTGTCGACCAGTACGAGATTTGTCATCTGTGATTCCAATTCCTGCATGAGCTGTCAGCTACCAGCTTACCAGCACGGGATACAGTGATGCCACCAGCATGAGGTTGTTGGGCCCGGGCGTAATCGAGGAGACCAGCGAAAATAGCGCCAGGCCGAACAGGCGTTCAAATGCCATACCCGGAGTATGGACGGTTTGATCATCCAGGTGCTTGCTTGGGCATGAAGCTTAAAGCCTTATCCGGGAGGTGTTGTCGGTTGCCCCGGGGGTTTTCCTGGCGCGTGACCGGGCACAAGTGTCTCCAGGGGCGGCTGTGCGGGGCGATGGACGTAGTGCTGCGGTCGCTGTAGGCTTTGTAACTGACATTTAAGTCCACGGTTTCTGTGAACAGGAGCAATCGATGCAGACTCTGGCCCTTTGGCACGAGATCGTCAGTAACCGCGACTACAGCAGGCTCGATGAAATACTGGCCGAAAACTGCGTTTTTCATTCCCCCGTCGTGCATACGCCCCAGGTGGGCAAGGCATTGACCCGGCTTTACTTGACCGGCGCAACCCAGGTGTTTAACCAGAGTTTTCACTACACCAAGGAGATCGTTGATGGCCAGCAAGCCGTCCTGGAATTTGTCTGCGAACTGGATGGCATTATTATCAACGGCGTGGATATTATGACATTCGACGAACAGGGTCTGATCGTCGAATTCAAAGTCATGGTCCGCCCCTTGAAAGCGGTGCACTTATTGCACCAGAAAATGCAAGTTATGTTGGAGCAACTGTCATGAAATACGGGTTTATTGCATTGCTGTTGCTGGGCCTGTCAGCCTGTGGTGCTGAAGTGCCGGACACGGCCTCCCCAGGTGTCGCCGCGCCCGATTCCGCTGATTTGGAGGAGGAAGTTATGGCTGTAATCGAGGGTAGTGTCGTTTATCGCGAGCGGATGATGTTGAAGCCGGGAGCCGAGATGCTGGTACAGTTGGAGGACGTTTCGCTGGCGGATGCGATGGCCACGGTCATCGCGTCGCAAACCCAGACCTTGTCCGGTTCGCCGCCCTACGCATTTGAGTTGCAGTATGACCCGGCGCAGATCGAGGCGCGAAAGGACTACGGGCTGCGGGTAAAAATTACTCATGGTGAGCGTCTCCTGTTCACCAATCCGGATTATATTGATCCCTTCAGTGCTGATCTCAGTGGAATTGTTGTCAAGGGCGTGCCGAAGTCTCCTGGCGGCGGACCCGGACTGGAGGATGGGCGCTGGGTCCTCATTACTATGGAGGATGCTGAGGTGGTGACGGGTGCCGAAGGTAAGCCGGTTGATATTCAGTTTGATGCTGCCGAGCAGCGCTACAGTGGTTTTTCGGGTTGCAACCGGTTTAGCGGGGGTTACACCAGGGAGGGGGGGTCGCAGCATGGCAGTGCACTGCAGCTGGGGCCTGCAGCAGCCACCATGATGGCCTGTGTGGACGGCATGGAACTGGAGCAACAGTTCCAGAAAATGCTGGCTAAAGTGGACGCCTTCGGACTGCAGGACGGTAAGCTGGTGCTGATGTCCGGGCCGTCGCAATTGGCCACGTTTCAGTATTCGGAACACTGACGAGGATTGAAGTGGGGACAAGTCCTCGAGAGAGACTCGCCGCCGGTCCTCTAATGGCGCACTTCTGCTTCGCAAGCACCGGTGAATGCCGATCCATGCTCAGCTGCGCCACCCAGGGGTTGTGCTGCGCAACGCAGCCGAGCTTGCCTGTCAGCCTCTGAAAGCTTGCCCGTTGTGTTTTCCCGGTTTTATTTCTCCGCCCAGTATCGATTCGCGACAGGTTTTTCAGTCGGGTTTCGGTCGTTGCCATCCCGCTGGTTGAGAGGTGCCCTACGGGGACACGCAGTAAGTGAATTGTCCGGGCTACGTGTTACAGTCTCGGGCTACAGAAACAACGAGGATGGGGAGTGATGACACGGCGTTTGGTGGTGGGTATCAGCGGTGCTTCCGGTATCATTTACGGTGTGCGAGCGTTGCAGGCTTTGCGCGAGAGTGAGGTGGAGACGCATCTCGTTATGAGCAAGTCTGCAGAGCTCACATTGCACCACGAGTTAGAGCTGTCTTTGAAGGAAATCAAGGCTCTGGCGAGTGAAGTTCACCCGGTAAGAAATGTGGGTGCTGCCATCGCCAGTGGATCGTTTGTCACTGAGGGGATGCTGATTGCCCCCTGTTCGATCCGCACCCTGTCCGAAATTGCCACAGGCGTCACCTCAAGTCTGCTGACCCGGGCGGCCGATGTGGTGCTGAAGGAGCGCCGACGCCTGGTCCTGATGGTCCGGGAGACTCCCCTTCATACCGGTCACCTGCGTGCCATGACCCAGCTCTCGGAGATGGGCGCCGTGATCGCCCCGCCCGTGCCCGCCTTTTACACCAAGCCAGATTCCATTGATGAGCTGGTCGATCAGAGTGTCGGTCGGGTCCTGGATTTGTTCGGCCTCGAGCCCGGCAGAATCAGGCGTTGGGACGGGGGCTGATTTGTCACCCACCGAGCGTGGCTCCAGTATGCCGATTCTGTTTGGGGTGATTCTGCTGGACCTCGTGGGATTCGGTATCGTGATTCCCATCCTGCCTTTCCTGTCGCCTCAGCTGGGCGCCGATAAACTGGATATCGCGCTGATTGTTGTCACCTACGCATTCTTCGCCGGCCTATTCGGCCCCTTCTGGGGCCGGCTCTCCGATCAGCTGGGCCGCAAGCCGGTGATCATGATCTGTCTGGCAGGTGCAGCGCTTTCCTATTTGTTGCTCGGCTTTTCCCACGAGCTGTGGATGATATTCGTCGCCAGGGGCTTTGCCGGCGTGATGGCTGGTAATTTTGGCGTGGCCTCGGCGATGATGGCTGATATCACTACCGCCGAAAACCGTGCCCGCGGGATGGGTGTTATTGGCGCGGCATTCGGCCTCGGGTTGGTGCTGGGGCCTTTGCTGGGTGGTTTGCTCTCCGGCGAAGACGGCAGTTTCGCGCTGCCCTGTATCGTCGCGGGTTTCATGTCTTTATTGGCTATTGTTGCCGCCGCTGTGTTTCTGCCGGAGTCTCTGCCACCGGAGCGTCGCGCGGCCAATCGCGAGTTGCATCGTGCCGGGGGCGGTGAGTCAACCCTGGCCATGCTAAAGCGCACTGGCAACCGACTGCTGGTATTTCAGTATGTGATTCACAACAGTTGCGTTAGTTCGATTACTTATATCGTTCCGCTTTGGGTCGGTGATCTGTTGGGTTGGGGTGCTCGCGAAGTGGGTATGTTGTTCGGGGTTCAGGGTGCCATTATGGTGATGTTTCAGGGTGGTTTGATCGGTCCGATAACCAATATTCTCGGGGAACTCACTTTTTTGCGTCTGGCGATTGCCAGCCTGGTATCCGGTTTGGTCGTCGCCTTGTTTGCCGACACAGCACCGCTGATGGTCACCGCGACATTTGTGGCGCTCTCGGGCGCCACCCTCTGTATGCCGCTGCTGAACTCCATTACCAGCTACCGGACCCCCCCTGAATTTCGGGGGAGGGTGTTGGGAACTACCAGTGCTGCTTCCTCCTGGGGTCGGGTGATTGGTCCTTTGCTGTCGGGCCTTGCGCTCTCGACCTACGGCTATACTGCAGCCTGGGCTGCCTGTCTGGTGCTGGCCTGTCTGTACTTTTTGTGGGCATTGCGTGAGCCCTCGATAATGCCGGTGTGACAGGGGTCGTGTAGCTGCCTGCCCGTCGCCAGATGAATAATTGGTTAAATAGGCAACAATCACTGTTTCCCGCCTGAAATTTTGCCTATCCTGCTGTAAACATGAGGTGGTCACAGGGGTTAGCCCGTGATGCAAGTCGATGAAATACACCCGCAGCTGATGGCTGATTGCCACCTGTTGGGCAATTTGCCTGCCACAGCAGTATTGCTGAACCGCAACGCGATTCTGCCATGGTTTGTTCTGCTGCCCGACACCCGGCTACCCGATCTGTTGGACCTGCCTGAGGAGCACCTGCAAGCTGTGATTCGGGATTGTGCGACGGTTTCGGCGTTCGTGAAGGAAGTCATGGGGTTTGCCAAGGTTAACTTTGGCGGCTTGGGCAACGTTGTGCCCCAGATGCACCTGCATATCATCGGGCGCAGCGACGACGATCCCTGCTGGCCAAAGCCGATCTGGGGAAATCTAAAGACCGAAGCGGCGTACCGTCAGCGCGACCTTCGGGAGTACCGGGACCAACTGAAAAAAATGGCCGGGCTGATACCGGCCCCGTTTTAGAGAGCATCGAACAAGCCATGGACACACAGATTCGGCTGGCTTCGCTGCCCTTGCGGAGATAGGTGATGGCTAAAAAAGTACTGGTAACCCATCAGTTACCCGGCAAACGCATTTTTGAACTGGGCCAGTCCTGTTCAATGAACGTCTGGATGGGGCCGGGCTTGTTGTCTGCGCAGTGCCTGCGGGAGGAGCTCGCTGATTGTCAGGGCCTGGTTTGTCTGCTGACTGACCGTCTCGATCGCACTCTGCTCGAAGATATGCCCCAACTTGAATTTGTATCCAGTATGTCGGTCGGGGTAGATCACGTGGACAGCGAGGTACTCAGTGCGCGCGGAATTCCATTGGGCAATACGCCCGGTGTCCTGGTCGATACAACAGCCGATACCACCTTTGCGCTAATGCTGGCGGCCGCCAGGCGGATCCCGGAGGCTGATTGTTTTATCCGGCAGGGTAAGTGGACCGCAGAAAATGCCTGGTCGCCGGACTTCTTTATAGGCAAGGATGTTAGCGGTGCCACGCTGGGTATCGTCGGGCTGGGTGCTATCGGCCAGGCGGTAGCGCGCCGGGCGGCAGCTTTTGGCATGGAGGTGGTGGCCTGGAACCGTACACCCCGAGAGGTGCCAGGCGTGAGCAATGCCAGTCTGGAAGAAGTCTTGACCCGGGCCGACTTCGTCTCTGTCCATGTAGCCCTGACCCCTGAGACACGCAATATGCTGGATGAGAGCAGGATTGGACTGATGAAGCCCGGTGCTGTGCTGGTCAACACGGCTCGCGGCGGCATTGTTGATGAATCTGCGCTGGCCGACGCACTGCGCCGGGGCCATCTTTACGCAGCGGCGATCGACGTATTTGAGCAGGAGCCGGTGCCTGCCGACAATCCGCTGTTATACCTGCCCAATGTTCTGGTTGTGCCCCATATAGGCAGCGCCACTGCCCAGACCCGGGCAAAAATGGCAGACCTTGCGGTTGAGAATGCCCTCGCCGCCCTTGACGGGAGGCGCATGCCGCACTGCGCTAACCCGGAGGTCTATCAGGGGGTCTGATTTGACGCTGGAGCTGGTCGGGCGACGCGATCAGGAGGCCGGTGGCAGGGAGCTGAGCCCCTTGTTGATAGCCTGATTGACCAGCGAACGCAATCGGGCAGTGTCGGGCATGTTGCTGTCTTCTACTATCTTGGTAATCACCACGCTCCATACCTCCCGCTTGCTCTCAAGGTCGTTGAAGGAGATGCGGATATTCTCGGTATCCCTGACCCCTGACAAGGCAGTTGCGTTGTCTATCGTGGCCTGATCGACCTGCCGGTTGATGACTTGTGGGCGGGTGTTGATGTTGGTGACTTCCTCGCTATCAAAGCCCTGGAGTGATCCGGGGGCATTGATGAAGTGAACATCGAACTCCGCGCGGGCTGCATCGCGGCGATAGCCAAGCGCTTGCAATCGCGCATCCACGGCCTCGCGGACGATGCTATCGAGAACGTAAACACTGTCTCGAGAATTGCTGGTGTTTTCCAGAGGGGGTGTGCGCCAGGCGTAGTGGTGATAGTTGCCAGCCTGGAACTCAGCAGCGTCAGTCGGCTCTGTGTTCACGCTGGCGCAACCGCCGATGGCTAAGACCGCAAGCAGCAGAATCGAGTAGTGGGTTGCGTGCATGCTGTTTCTCCAGATCCGGAGGTGGCTATAGTAGCAGTCAATGGCAGCCCGAGCCAGAAGCCGGCAAGCCAGCCCGGACCCCCGCCGTGACGGTAGCGGGGCGACTCAAGGACTAATCGCGGGAGCTGCCCATTTTCGGGTGCGCGGCTCAGATGAGTCTGCTAGCATCCAAGGTATAACGTATAGTTATTTCTGTCGAGGGTACATGATTTCGCGCAAACTGATCCGCACTGATCTCAATCTGCTGGTGGCGCTGCAGATTCTGCTGGAGGAGCGCAACGTCACTCGCGCCGCTGAGCGTCTCTCTGTCTCCCAGCCAGCGTTGAGTAAAACCCTGCAGAAACTGCGAGACTCCTTTGAGGACGAACTGTTTACCCGCACCGCGCATGGGCTGGTGCCCACACCTCGAGCCGAGGCCCTGGCAAAAGAGCTACCCTCCGTGCTCGAAAGTGTAGAGCATGTGCTGGGCAGCGACGATTTTTCGCCGCGAACCTACGACGGCAGTTTCAAGCTGTTGCTACCGCCCATATTGAGTGAGGCACTGCTGCCGGGACTGATGGCCGAGTTGCACGATAGCGCTCCCTGCGTGCAGATTATCACTGCAGAGGTGGCGCCGAACTATCAGGACCAGCTCAAGAAGGGCGAGGCCGACTTCGCGGCGTTTGTCGCGGTCGATATCGATCGCGACATCCTCGCTGAGCCGATAGCGGCTATAGCGCCGCGGTGTTACATGCGAATCGATCACCCGTTGGTCGATAGTGACTTCAGGCTGCAGGAATTCCTGGCCTACCCCCATCTCCGTTTATACCTGCCCGGTTTGACCCGGGAAAACACCAGTATGGTCGACGATGTTCTGGGGCAGTACGGTGTGCATCGCACAATCAGCCTGGAGACCACACAATTTGCGTCAGCGGTTGGCGTCCTGACCCAGACCGACTCACTTCTGGTGGCGAATGCCGGGTTCGAGGAAGGGGGGCTTTACAAGGAGTTGATTGTAGGCCGGGAGCTGCCAGCAGAACTGCAGCGCATGGTGCGCAATACCCACAGCAGCAACCGGGGCAAGATGTCGCTGATGCGCCATACCCGCACGTCGCGCAGCACGCCGCATCAATGGTTGCGTGGTTTGCTGATGCGCCACTTGACCCGGGCTCAACCCGCTATAGCGCAGGATGCCACGTCAGAGCCTGAGCTCGATCCCGCGATAGAGTCAGCGTAGTTCGGGCTGTGCAGGTCGGGCCGCGCAGGTCGGGCCGCGCAGATCGGGTCACGCTGGCCGCGCCACGGAGGCCGCATCTCAGGCTTTCACCGAACTGCGGTAGGCCCGCGGTGAAATACCCAGGGTCTTGCTGAACAAGCGAGAAAAGTACAGTGGGTCGGCGTAGCCCAGTTCAGCGGCGATCGCCTTGACGCTCATTTCGGTGTTGTCCAGCAGTTGGCATGCGTACTCTATCTTCATGTGCAGAAAATGCCTGATGGGGGAATAACCCGTCAGGGCCCTGTAGCGTGTGGCAAAGTGATACTTTGACAGGTGCGCGACTGCGGCCAGGGCGTCCAGGTTGAGTTGCTCGTGGATATTGTCCAGCATGTAGGTGCGCAGGGAGTCCAGATCAAGCCCGCCCTGTTGGCCCCCCTGATGACGGCGGGTCTCGCTGGCCAACTGCGTCATCAGGTGCCGCAGCTGATTGGCGGCATTAATAAATCCACGGGTGCTATAACCCGTTTTACGCACCGACAGCAGGCTGTTGAAAGCGGCCAGAGGGGCTGGCGCAAGCCCCGCCCTGACGATGGGTTGCGCTTCACAATAGCCCAGATAGTCCAGAAAGATCCGGGCGCTGGTGCCCTGGAAATGAACCCAGTACACACTCCAGGGCTGGTCTGGTGAGGCGGTGTAGTCGTGGCTGACACTCTGCGGCAACAGGATAAGATCGCCGGCGCCAACCCGGACGCGGGTTGCGCCGGCGGTGACCTCGCCACCGCCGTCAACGCAATAAATGATCAGGTTGTCGTCGTGTTGCTGGCGTTGCATGCGGTGCCCGCCGGCCCGGGGATAGTAACCCATGGCGGTGGGATAGCAGTCCCGGGTGAGTGGGTGGTCAGAGAGTATTTTCAGCATAAAGGCCGGCGTCAGAAAGCGGATTCCCTGGTGCGGTAATGGCCATTGGGAAGGGCTGCTGATAAGACGGGACCTCGGCACAGGCTGCTGGACAGTATGAATAGCAATATAGTCCATGAACTGCGCAATTTCGTCAATATGAACTGCCTCACCGGGGTGCTAGAGTAGTTCCCCGTTTTAGACAGTGACCGCAGGTGACATCATGACCCGTCAAGTACCGCTTTTTATCAACGGTGAGTTCGTCCAAAGCAGTAGCGCCGAGAAGCTACCCGTCATCAACCCGGCCGACCAATCGGTGTTGGCCGAGGTGCCTCTGGCGAGCGCGGACGAGGTCGACGCGGCCGTTGCCAGCGCGAAACAGGCGTTTCAAACCTGGAAAGATGTGCCGGTCTCCGAGCGAGCCAGGTTGATGATGCGTTACTGCAATCTGCTCAAGACTCATCATGACGAGTTGGGCGAGATCCTGGCGCGCGATACGGGCAAGACCTTTGAAGATGCAAAGGGCGATGTGTGGCGCGGTATCGAAGTGGTGGAGCAGGCGGCAAACGTGCCTTCCAACATGATGGGCGAAACGGTGAACAACGTGGCCGGTGGTATTGATACCTACAGCTACGTCCAGCCTATTGGTGTCTGTGTCGGGATTACGCCATTTAACTTTCCGGCCATGATTCCCCTGTGGATGTACCCGCTGGCGATTGCCTGCGGTAACACCTTTGTGCTGAAACCTTCTGAGCAGGTTCCGCTGACGCCGGTGCGGCTGGTGGAACTCTTTATTGAAGCCGGCGCACCCGCTGGCGTGTTGAACATGGTTCATGGGAGCGCACAGCAGGTCGATCAGTTACTCAATCATCCGGATGTCAAGGCTGCCTCGTTTGTGGGCTCGACGCGAGTTGGGGAGCATATATACAAAACCGGTACTGCGTCGGGCAAACGGGTGCAGTGCATGATGGGCGCAAAAAACCATATGGTCATCATGCCCGACGCCGACAAGAACGCCACGCTGAATGCGCTTGTCGGTGCCTCGGTTGGGGCTGCCGGCCAGCGGTGCATGGCGATCTCGGTGGCGGTTTTCGTCGGTGATTCCAGTCACTGGGTCGGCGAACTCGCAGAGCGCATGTCTACCGTTCGCCCCGGTGCCTGGGACGACAGCGGTGCGGCCTACGGGCCGATCATTTCCAAAACCGCCCACCGCCGGGTCCTGGACCTGATCGAGCAGGGTGTTAAAGAGGGCGCGGAGTGTCTGCTCGATGGTCGCGATTGCGCGGTCGAGGGCCTGCCCGAGGGTAACTGGATAGGCCCGACGCTTTTTGCCGGGGTCAAGACGGACATGGCCATCTATCAGCAGGAAATTTTTGGCCCGGTGCTGTGCTGTATGAACGTGGATACGCTGGACGAGGCTATCGAGCTCATAAACAGTCTCGAGGTGGGCAATGGCACCTCGATCTTTACCGCTTCTGGTGGCGCGGCGCGCAAATATCAACAGGAAATCCTGGTGGGCCAGGTGGGTATCAATATACCCATACCGGTGCCCCTGCCAATGTTCTCTTTCACCGGTTGGCGGGGTTCCTTCCGCGGTGATTTGCATGCTTTTGGCAAGCAGGCCGTCCGTTTTTTCACCGAAACCAAGACCATCACGGCTCGCTGGACTCACCAGGAAACAGCCGCAAAGAATCCGGATATGAGCATCAACTTGCGTTGACAGGCAGACCGGAGCGGCAGCTCCGGCTGGTTGCCACACGGTAGAAAAGGAGTAGTTGCTATGGACTTTTCGCTCAGTGAAGATCAGCAGGCATTCGTGCAGAGTGCTCGCGCCTTCTCGGACGGAGCGCTCGCCCCTAATGCGGCCCGCTGGGACGAAGAGTCAATCTTCGCCAGAGATGCGCTTGCCCAGGCAGGTGAGTTGGGCTTTATGGGGATGTACACCCCGGAATCCGCCGGCGGCCTGTCGATGTCGCGGCTGGATGCGAGTCTCATCGTTGAGGAACTTGCTCGAGGATGTACGGCTACCGCCGCATTTCTCACTATTCACAATATGGCCACCAACATGGTCGGCAAGTACTGCGGAGACGCTGTCATCGAGCAGTGGTGCCCCGACCTGGTCACGGGTCGCAAGCTGGCCTCTTACTGCCTGACTGAACCCGGTGCCGGCTCGGATGCGGCCGCACTGCGCACCAGTGCCGAGCGCGATGGTGACGATTACCTGGTGAACGGGAGCAAAGTGTTTATCTCCGGCGCGGGAGCGACCGAGGTGCTGGTGGTTATGCTGCGCACCGGCGGTCCTGGACCCAAGGGTATTTCGGCACTGCTGGTGCCGGCCGATGCAGAGGGGGTCAGCTACGGCAAAAAGGAGGCGAAAATGGGCTGGAATGCCCAGCCTACCCGTATGGTGACATTCGATAATGTCCGGGTACCGGTCGCCAATCGCCTGGGTGCCGAAGGTCAGGGCTTTGCGATTGCAATGGAGGGCCTGGACGGTGGGCGCATTAATATCGCAACCTGTTCTATCGGCACGGCACAGCAGGCATTGGAAGAGGCTGCGGCTTATGTGCAGGAGCGCCGCCAGTTCGACGCTTCCATTGCAGATTTTCAGGCCACCCAGTTCAAACTGGCCGACATGCTGACCGAGTTGGTGGCGGCCCGGCAGATGGTGCGGCTGGCGGCCAGCAAGCTGGACGCCGGGGACCCTCAGGCGACCACCTACTGCGCTATGGCCAAGCGCTTTGCCACCGATGTCGGTTTTGCGGTCTGCAACGATGCACTGCAGCTCTATGGCGGCTACGGGTATATCCGGGAGTACCCCATGGAACGCCATGTGCGCGATACCCGGGTGCACCAGATACTGGAAGGCACGAATGAGATAATGCGGGTCATCGTGGCCCGGAGACTATTGATGGAAGGCGCCCTGGAGGTAATTAAATGAATCTGAGTGAATCTGCCAAACTGCATGCAGAACTCCGCGGGAACGTTGCGGTGGTTACCATGGATAACCCGGCGGCAAACACCTGGGATACGGAGAGTCTGCCAGCGCTGAGGCATCTGGTTGCAAGCCTCAACGACAACCGGGAGGTGTACTCGCTGGTGCTGACGGGTGCGGGGGACAAGTTTTTTTCAGCCGGGGCAGACTTGAAATTGTTCGCCGATGGTGACCCCGAGAAGGCGCGTACCATGGCTCGCCTGTTCGGCGAGGCATTCGAGGCGTTGGCGGATTTCCGTGGTGTCTCTATCGCCGCGATCAACGGTTTTGCTATGGGCGGGGGTCTTGAAGTGGCGCTGGCCTGTGATCTGCGTGTGGCTGAAGAGCAGGCAAAAATGGCCTTGCCGGAGGCGACCGTCGGTCTGTTGCCCTGCGCCGGGGGCACCCAGCGCCTGTCCTGGCTGGTCGGAGAGGGTTGGGCGAAGCGGATGATCCTCTGTGGTGAACGCCTCGACGCTGAGACGGCCCAGCGAATTGGCCTGGTTGAGGAAGTGGTCCCTCAGGGGGGTGCCCTGAGCCGGGCGCTGGCACTGGCCGAACAGGCCTCGAAACAGAGCCCCTCGTCAGTGGCCTTTTGTAAACGACTTGTACACAGCGGTCGCAATACGGTGATCGCGGCTGGTCTGGAGAGCGAGCGAGATCTGTTCGTGGAGTTGTTTGCCACCAAGGATCAGCGCGAGGGGGTTAACGCCTTTCTCGAGAAGCGCAAACCACAATGGAAGAACGGTTAATCAGTCTGGAGCGGAGCCGCGGGGCGAGCAAATGTCAGAGACACCTATCAAGTTTGCAGAATTGTCGGCACTGGTCGGTAAAGTCGGGCGGGTGACCCTGGATGTCCCCGCCACCCTCAATTCCTTGACCCTGGAAATGGTCGATCTGCTGCAGGAGCATTTGAACCGATGGCGGGATGACCCAGCCCTGGCGATGATTTTTATCGACGGCGCTGGCGCCAAGGCTTTTTGTGCCGGGGGTGATGTTCAGGCGCTTCACGCTTCGGCCACCGCTACACCAGGCGGACCTTGCGAGTATGCAGAGAGTTTTTTTACCCGCGAGTATCGGATGAACTACGCACTGCATACCTATCCCAAGCCGGTGCTTTGTTGGGGCCATGGCATTGTGATGGGCGGCGGCCTGGGTGTGATGGCGGGCTGTTCGGAACGCGTCGTAACCGAAGCCACCAGAATCGCAATGCCGGAGGTTGGCATCGCCCTGTTCCCGGACGTTGGCGGGAGCTGGTTTCTCAATCATATGCCCGGAAAGTCGGGTCAGTTCCTGGCCCTAACCGGCGCCTCGATCAATGCGGCAGACGCCATCTATACTGGCCTTGCGGATCGTTTTATCGCCAGCGAGCTAAAGGACGGGGTTTTGGCCGCGCTGCTGCAACAGCAATGGAGTGCCGAGGCAGATTCCAACCGCGGCCTCCTGCGCCACGTTCTGCGCCCCTTTTGTGAGCAGAGCCTTGAGCAGTGCCCTGCGGGGCAGGTCGAGCCTCACATGGACATTATTAGAAGCCTCTGTGACGGTGATGACCTGCATCAGGTCATAGACAACATTATCGGTCTGGAAACAGACGATCGCTGGTTGGCACGGGCGGTGGGCGGTCTTGAGAAGGGCTCGAAGCTGGCGGCCATGTGGATTGATAGGCAGCTGTGGGAAACGCGACATGCCTCGCTCAAGGAGGTTTTTCAGGCCGAAATCCAGCTGGCGACCAATGTGGTTCGCCACCCGGAATTTGCCGAGGGCGTGCGAGCATTGCTCATCGACAAGGATAGAGAGCCCGCCTGGCTTTACACCAGTTCCAGGGCGGTACCAACAGAGCTGCTGAACCGGTTTTTTGACGCGCCCTGGGATGAAAATCCCCTGACAGATCTTTAACTACCCATCGGAGGATGCCACAAATGGCGACTGTTGCGTTTATTGGTCTTGGCAATATGGGCGGCCCCATGGCCGGCAATTTACTCAGTGCTGGACACCAGGTAACCGTCTTCGACCTGTCGCCGGTGGCCTGTGAGCAACTGCAGGCAGCCGGGGCCAGTGTCGCGGAGTCCGCCGCTGGCGCGGCTGCGTCCGTGGATTATGTCGTGTCCATGCTGCCGGCCGGTAAACACGTCGCAGCGACCTACCTGGGCGAAACCGGTCTGCTGGCTATCGTTGATCCCGCGACGACCCTGCTCGACTGCAGCACCATCGACGCAGCGACGGCCCGCGAAGTTGGGGCTGCTGCTGCCGCTCGGAATATCGGCTTCATGGATGCTCCAGTCTCCGGAGGCGTCGCAGCGGCAGCCGCGGGCACCCTGGCGTTCATGTGTGGGGGTGAAGAGGCCACGTTTGAAAAAGCCCGTATTGTTCTCGGTGACATGGGCAAGAATATTTTTCACGCGGGTCCGGCGGGGGCTGGCCAGGTCGCCAAGGCCTGCAATAATATGCTGCTGGCCATTCATATGATCGGAACTTGTGAAGCGCTGGAGATGGGGGTCCGCAGCGGCCTGGACCCCAAGGTTCTCTCCGAAATCATGCTCGCAAGCTCGGGCCGAAACTGGTCACTGGAGGTGTATAACCCCTACCCGGGCGTGATGGAAGCCGCCCCCGCCAGTAAGGGGTACAAGCCCGGTTTTATGGTCGACCTGATGCTCAAGGATCTGGGATTGGCGATGGAAATCGCCGGGCAAAGCAATTGCGATAATGCGATGGGAAAGCTGGCCCATGAACTCTATGCGCGCCATCAGCAGAGCGGTCAGGGCGAACAGGACTTTTCCGGTATTCTACAGCTGATCAAAGCGCAGGGGGATTGACGGCCTCAGGGGACTGAGGGCTCGTTGATGTTGGCCGCGACCCACCCATCATCCGCTCAGCGTTGACGGTATTGAGCCGATTAAAATCGTCCTCAGGCAGCACAAAAAAAGTCTGGTAACGGCTGCTGTGCACATAGTGGGTGTCGTCCAGGGTATAAAGCTCCAGGACCTGGTCGCCGCTGAGACTGTCCGTGTAGAGGGTCAACAGGGGGTCCAGCGACGCCAGTTCGCGCTGGGCTTCCTCGCCCGCCAGCCCCGACACCTGCATATGTTCCAAAGCGTCCAGTAAAGCCAGCAGTTCCCTCTGGTCCGGCGGCATGCCCCAGCCGGACAGCCAGCCATCGCCGGCTCGTGAGATGTCATAGGTATCGCTGGCTACGCTGATGGGAACGCGCATTTGCAATAACGTTCTGTCCAGCCAGGGCTCGGCTGATGCCGGCGCATCGAAACTGTTGAATTCGATAGCGTAGACCGATTTTTCACGGTCAGCGCGGGCGTGAACCTTGCGAAACCCCGGGGATGTACCGAGGTAAACGGTGCCCAGCAGTTTATCCCCGCCGATCAGAATAATCCGCCGCTGATAGTGGTAATCAGCAACCTGGAATCGTTGTCGCGCAGCGGCCGTTTTGGCAACGGGCCAGACGGGGGTTGTCTGGCTCAGGCCCTTGATCAAGGTTCTTACCCTGTCGTCGTCGGCAGGTAATTCGTCCATCCCTGAGAGTAGCCAACGTCCCTCACGGTTGCGCAGCACGATTTCATTGTCCCGGTCATCGGCGATGTGAATTTCGTCCACGAGATTCGGTTCGATCAGCAGCAGTGGGCCTGCGCTGTCGCTCTCCGGCCTGTCATCCCGTGGCCAATAGACCCAGGCAGCCAACGCACACTGCAGTACGAGCAGTAGCAGGAGAAAATGTACTGCGCCCTTCATCCTGCGAGTTCGCGGCTATAGCGGCGACGGCGCAGTTTTTTGCCCACCGCATAGATGAGTGCAAGCAGTATCAGCCAGGCGATGGCCAGTCCGTAATTGATATACTCCAGCGTCTTCTGCGAGCGGCGATCCATCGGCGGGAGTGTGCGGTCAACGTGGCTACGCGATCGGATACGCAGCGACGCCTCATCCAGCAGAGCCCAGTCCAGGATATTACTGAACAACTCCACCGCGCCGAGGTACTGCGCTCCACTGGCATTGATCGTCGTGGCCAACATCTGGTCATCCAGGAAATCATTGGATCCGAACACGACCAACCTTGCGGATTCTGCAGAGCGACGAACCAGCGGCTCCGCAGTGACGGCTGCTGTTCCGCTGGTCGCGGCAGGCGGCAGCCTGGGTGCCTCTGTGTCGACAAACCAGGACTCGAAGCGACCTTCCACGACCGCTGCGAGGGCTTGTGTTTTCATCGGCCCGGCGGGCTGGAAGTCGGCGTCGCCATCCGCGTTTACCCGGGGCATGATATCGGTATCCGCCGAAAGCCAGGACTGCGCCGATGATTGCAGCAGGACAGTGATGCGTCGCTCCCGAGGCGCGGGTTGCAGTTGCAGGGGTGAAGCCCAGACCATGGTGACCTGTTGCAGCCGTTCAGTGGCAGGATGTCCGGCTGCGATCCCATCATTCCTGATATCAATAAAGTAGGGGTAGTCGACCATCTGCATGTCTCGAAACGCGTATCCCCCTGTCCGGCGATCAACCGGTGCGGATATCGCGGCATTTTGGCGATCCAGCACCAGCGTCTCGGCAATGGATACACCGTGGTGCTTCAGCCATGCACTCAGGCCGCTGTTCCAATCCTGTAGGCGCAGTTTCCCATCGGCCAGTTCTATCGTGTAAGGCGAGGTGGCGAGAACCACGGTGCCACCGCGCATAAGGAATTGGTCGATCGCGAATAGGGCCTCCGTGGACAATTGGTGCGGTGCCAGTACTGCCAGAATATCGGCCTCAGGGCTTACCGATCCGTCGCTCAGATCTTCCATCACCAGGCTGTAGTCACTACCGATAGTACGCTCAAGGCGCGTGAAGGTCGGGCCCCCCAGATTGAATCGTGCCATGTCGGGGTGCACCTGGGGCACAGCCAGCGCGATAGTGCGAGTTAAGCCCTCGGCGAATCGTTTGATACCGGCTTGCAGGGTCTGGGGGAAATCCTGGATATCGAACCGGGCTGTCGGTAGCTGGACCACTTGACCACGATTTGCCAGGGTCAGGTAAAAATAGAACGGCTTCTCACCCTGCAGCGGTGACACCATGGGGGTGAACCCCCACTGTTCCTGAATCTGCCGGGCTACTCTTCCCTGATTGGTTTCGGGTTCTATGAAACGGCTAGTGAACTTACCACCGGATGTCGCGATCACCGTGTCGAGATGATCAGTCATTGCTCGCCTGTAGTCGCGCAGTGCTGAAGGCAATCTTTCATCGGCCGACACATAGGCAATGAGTTCCAGCGGTGATTTGATCTCCTCCCAAACGTCGCCCTCTGATCTGAACTGCCGCACTACCTTGCGAATCGCCTGGGTAATATCAGCCTCGGGATTGCGCAGGCGCACCTCAGGTGCTGATGAACCGCCACTGCTGATGGCGGCACGAATTTCGACCAGATCGCGAAAGCCCAGAGTCTGGTATTCATCGCCGTACTGCACCAAAAGGCTGAAATAGGCATTTACCAGTGCGGACTGGTAGCGGTCCGCTATCTGGAACGGGGTAGCGCGGATGCCAAAGCGCTGGTTGGCCTCTTGCTCCAGTTCGGGGTGTTGCGCGGGGTCAATCCATTCCAGACGGATAGCCCCGCCACCTGCAACCACGTATTCCTCCAGCAGATCGTGCAGCTGTGGCACCAGGGGCGACAGTAGAGGATGGGTCTGGGCACTGAAATAGCCGCGCAACAATAGCGGTTCGCCCAGTTGCTGTATTGCCTCTTCGGTAGCGGGTGAGATCGAGTAAATATTCCCCTCGGTGACATCAACGCGCAGTTGTTTCATGGGGTATAGCCACACATTGAGTAGCACCAGATTCAGCACTAACAGTAGTATCGTGAATTGCCAGCGGCGGTGCCGGGCTGTGCGCACGTCTGTAGCCCAACCTTCCCGTTCCAGTGTGTAGGTATTGAGGGCGAGAAAGCACAGGGTAATGCTGAGGTAATAGACCAGGTCCCGCAGATCGATAACGCCCCGGGTGATACTGTCGAAACGGGCGCTGCTGCTAATCATGCGCAGAATCTCGCCGACGCGGTCGTTGTAAAAATCAGTGAGGGTGCCAGTTCCCAGCAGATAAAGTAAGCCACAGACCAGCACGGTGCCGATCAGGCTGACGATGGAGTTGTCTGTGCGGGCGGATACGAACAGGCCGATGCTCAAATAGGCTGCACCCAGCAGGGCGCTGGCCAGGTACCCGGCGGCAACGGGGCCCCAGTCCAGGTCGCTGATAGTATCGACTGTGATGGGCACGGGAAGGGTGCCCACCAGTGCCAGTAATAGCAATCCGAAGCAGGCGGTGAATTTACCCAATACAAATCGCCACAGGCCCGCGGGCTGGGTCATTACGCTTTCCAGAGTGCCCGTGCGTCTCTCCTCACTCCACATGCGCATGGTCAGGGCCGCACTGAGAAAAATCAGCAGCAGAGGCATCCACTCAAATAGCGGCCGGACGTCGGCGATATTGCGCGCGAAAAAGGATTCCACCCAAAAGAATACGAACAGCGTGATAGCCGCGAAGGCCGCCAGGAAAAGCCACGCCACCGGCGAAGCAAAGACCAGGCGCAGTTCCTTCTGCGCGACGCGGCGTGAGATCGCATCAATCGCCATTTTCAGATTCTTGTAAGATCGCCGGTGCGCGGCCGTTTTCAGCTGAATCCATGCTGTCTGCGGCTGTCTGGCTGGCGGGGCGCATTGCCTCCCGAAATATGTCGCCGAGATCCCGCACCAGCGGGTTGAGCTGGTAAAGGCGCGCACCGTTTTCAATGACGCATCGCGCAATAGCGTTAGCTGCAGAATCGGGATTCTCACCGGGTTTAAGGTCGAGGACAAAGTCGAAACTGGCGGGAGCATGATGAACCCTGGCGATTTCTGGCAGTTGAACCAGTGCTTGTGGCAGGCCCGGGGCGCTGTCGCAGGTCCTCAGCTGCAGGCTGTTGGCGTGCCGCAGGGATTGCAGAGGTTTATCGAGCACCAGTGCGCCAGTGCGAAGAATCAGGACCCGGTCGCAGACGGCCTCAACCTCTTGCATGATGTGGGTTGAAAGAATGATCGTGGCACGCCTCGACAATTGTCGAATGAGCGTGCGCATATGGTCAGTGTGTTGCACATCTAGCCCGTTGGTCGGCTCATCCAGAATCAGCAGACGGGGCTTGCCCAGTATGGCCTGAGCTACGCCGACCCGTTGCTTGAGACCGCGGGAGAGGGTGGCAATAGGGTCCAATGCGCGCGCCTGCAGGTCTGTGGCCGCGATGGCTGCTCGAATAGCCCGCATGCGTTCGCCCGCCGGAATACCTTTCAAGGTCGCGGCGTAATCAAGATAGTCGGCCACCATCATCTCCGGATAAATCGGCAGATTTTCAGGCAGGTAGCCCAGCTGTTTCTGCACCTCATGGGCGCCTGTATCCAGTAGCGAATTGTCGATTCGGATGTCCCCGGCAGAGGGTTCCAGATAGCCACTAAGCATTTTCATGATTGTGGTTTTACCTGCTCCATTGTGTCCCAGCAGGCCAATTACTTCGTTGTTACCTATCCGGAAAGACACATTGTCTACTGCTGTGTGCGCGCCATAGCGGCGGGTCAGGGAGTCGACGACAATCATGACAGCGTGCGCATCAGACGCCTGCCAGTAACTTGAATACGAATGCGACCAGCACGACATTGAGGACCACGCGGATGAGCTTCTCACCGCGGGTGACGGTGAAATGTGCACCGAGATAGCCGCCAAACGCCATACCCAGAGCCAGCGCCCCACCGACCAACCACAGGATTTCGAGTTGGCTGGCAAAAATGGCCAGTGCGACCAGAGTGTACCCGGCAATAATCACGACCTTGTGCATATTTGTACGCACCAGATCAAAGCCCATCACCCGGTTGAGAATCGGCATTACAATAAAGCCCACACCGATTTGTATGAACCCGCCCCAGAAACCTGCCCCGACCATCAGAAGGTGTCCCCACAGCAGTTGCCGGCGGTCTGGTTGGTGGTTGCCGGTGTTTTCCCTGGCTCCGGGGTCAAGATGCATAACCAGCATGACCACGAGCATGACCCCCGCCAGGACCCGATTAAACCAGGGTCCGTCCAGTTGCACGCCCAGTAAGGCACCGGCGGTAGCGCCAGGTATGGCGCACGCCATAAGGGTCAGGCTGAGCCTCAGGTCGTGGTAGCCTCGCCGCAAGAAGGTCAATGCTGCCGATATGTTCTGTGCCAGAATTGCTATGCGATTGGTACCGTTGGCCACGGCACCCGGGACCCCCATGAAAACCATGACCGGGACGCTCACCAGCGAACCGCCCCCCGCCATCACATTCAGGAAGCCGGCCAGTACACCCACCAGGGCGAGAACTGCACCTTCCCCTACGGTGATGTCCATGGGGCCAGGTCAGTCCTCGGTCCAGGCTTCGCGCATGGTGACAAACTCTTCGGCTGCGGTGGGGTGGATGCCGATGGTGGCGTCAAAGTCCGCTTTGGTGGCTCCAGTGCGCAGGGCGACAGCAAAGCCCTGAATGATCTCCCCTGCGTCCGGGCCCATCATATGTATACCGACAACCCGGTCGCTGGCCTTGTCAATAATGAGCTTCATGAACGTTTTCTCGTCCCGCCCACTGATGGTATGTTTCATCGGCCTGAATGTGGACTTGAACAATCGGATATGACCAAACTTTGCCCGGGCCTGCTCTTCTGTATAGCCCACGGTGCCAATGTTTGGCTGGCAGAACACCGCAGATGGAATGAATTCGTAGCCAACCTTGCCTTCGCCCTCGCCGAACTGATTGCGGGCAAAGGCCATACCTTCGGCCAGGGCGACGGGAGTCAGTTCAGTGCCACCGGTCACGTCTCCGAGAGCGAAGATGTTGGACTCGGTGGTGCGAAATTCGCCGTCGACGACAATGGTGCCGAACTCACTGAGTTCTACACTAACATTTTCGAGCCCCAGGCCCTCCAGGTGTGACGCCCTCCCGGTGGCGTAAAGCACTTGATCGGTGGCCAGGCTGTTGCCATCGGTAAGCTGCAGCTGCAGCCCTGTCGCAGTGCGCTCGATACTCTCGACATTGACCTCAAAGCGCAGGTCAACCCCGGTCTTGGCGATTTCCTGAGCGGCGTGTGCGCGAATATCGGCGTCAAACCCGCGCAGGAACAATGGCCCCCGATAGAGCTGGGTGACCTCGGCACCAAGGCCTTTAAAAATACCGGCAAATTCCACCGCAATGTAGCCCCCACCCACGATGGTAATGTGCTTGGGGAACTGTTTCAGGTCGAAAATTTCGTTGGAGGTGAGAACCAGATCACTGCCGGGGAATACCGGTACGTGGGGCCAGCCTCCGGTCGCGATGAGAATTTTGTCGGTGCTGAATGACTTTGAACCCACGGCTACGGTGTTGGCGTCGACGATTCGCGCCCTGCCATCGATCAAGTCCGCATTGGCGCCCTCGAGCAGGCGCCGATAGACGGCATTGAGGCGGGCGATTTCAGTGACCTTGTTATCGCGAAGCGTTGCCCAGTCGAAGTCTGCGGGGCGGGTATCCCAGCCAAACCCCCTGGCATCTTCCAGCGCTTT
This sequence comes from uncultured Gammaproteobacteria bacterium, assembly GCA_963840725.1. GTDB lineage: Bacteria > Pseudomonadota > Gammaproteobacteria > Pseudomonadales > Halieaceae > CAVWDU01. The sequence continues at coordinate 1,278,738 of CAWIZY010000016.1, forward strand.
GCTGAATTCTGAGGCATAGACATAGAGCTTTTTAGGCACGCAGCCGACGTTCACGCAGGTGCCGCCGAGATAACGATCCTCGGCGATCGCCACTCGGGCGCCAAACCCTGCTGCCATGCGTGCAGCCCTGACGCCACCTGAACCGGCACCAATTACAAAAAGATCGTAGTCTCTATTACTCATTCCTGAAGTCTCCCGCCAGCTGAGCGGCAAGTTTAGCAGTGTTGCCCTCGCCTATCATGTGCCCATCACAGTGATTGTCTCTGATGCCGGCCTGGCGCGCATGAGGGCGGGGCGTTGTCCCCTGGTTTTAGTGGGGAGGTCTCCCGGGCGAGGCGGTCAGCCGAGTTATGCTTGGGTAGAACGCTTGCTGATGGGTGGACAGTAAGCCTGGTGGTCTGGTGTAGTGTGTCAACGGTGCCCGTAATGGGGCTTCTCCTGGCTTTGTTGCGAAGCGTCGGCTGGGTCCCGTGGCCGCGTGCCGCAGCTATGCCGAGGCCCCTCGCCAGGCGGTGAAGCCCTGCGGGTGGCCGGATGCAGTCTGCGGGATTTGCCAGCTCAGCCAGATCGGAGCACTCGCGGCCAATCGGCTGGGCCCGCGGGTTAGCTCAAGGACGTTTGCCCTTGATGAGGCGGCGAAACCAGTCCGCCCAGGTTTCGTGTTTGTAGTCGCTGAACTCACCCGCATCCATGAACATGCCGTGCTCCCGGCAAACCTCGAACCAGATGTGCGGTTGGGCCGGATCAGAAGACTTTTCCATATCCTTACCGCAGCGAGGGCAGGCAATGTCTTCCACCGCGTCCCACTTTTTCCCCTCGCTGGAGTTGCCGGTGTCCAGGACATCGCCCATCCATTTGTTCTTGAGCTGATCGGCCTCACCTTCATCGAACCACAGCCCTTCGCAATTCGTGCAGCGGTCGATGACGACGTCACCACCATAGGTTATTTCGTCCATGCCGTGCCCACATTTGGGGCATTCCATGCTGTGTGTATCTGGGTTGAATTCCATCGGGACTCCCCATTCCAGTTAAAATTGCACACTGATTATAGTCTGCCAGAACGATCCGCGACAGGTGCTGGTCCGCCAGGGTGTTGATAAGCGCGATTTTTGGCTCATCTGAGGCTAAAAAAAGCAGCCCGGGGGCTGCGTTAGCACCAGCTGGTCTCTCCGTCGGGGTTGGTAAGCATCTCTTCGATATTGGCGCTCAGAATACGATAACCCACATTGCCATACAGCACCTGTCGTCCCTCGTTGAGAACCCAGGTAGGGCTGCCTTTTACGCCCTGCGCTGTTGCCGCTCGCAGGTCTCGACTGAGCAGTGCGAGCGCCTCACCCGAGATGACACAGCGGTGCATCGCCCTCGCATCGAGTTCGACCTGCCTGGCTAGTGCCAACAAGAGATCAAGGTTGCTGATGTCTTCTCCCTCGGCAAAGAATGCCTGCCGAATTTTTAGCGCCAAGGCCTCCAGCTGTTCGGTGCTGGCAACCCGGCCCGCCGCCTTCAATGCCAGATGTGCCGGCAGGGACGAGTACGGCCGTGTTCGTGTCCAGGTGTCGGGGTGGATTTTTGCGTCGTCAAAGTCTTCCGCGGCAGAGAAGATGTGCGAGTGAAACAATTCAAAACCTGCCTGCTCGCCGTACTTCTCCGTGATCTTTGTGCGCGCATCGCCAAATACATCGACAAAACGATGTCGTAAACGAATACGCGAACCCCACTGTGCCTGCAATTCTTCGAGCCTAGGTTGTGCTATCCATGCCCAGACACACAAGATGTCAGAGAAGTAGTCGACCGTAATTTTTGTTCGCTCATTGTTCATGTTTTTATCTCCTTATCTAAACTGCGATGAGCCCCGCGAACCCTTTTTTCTGCGGCTCGCATATTGATTATGGTCTCTCTCATTTGCCTCCGTGCCGGGAGGTAAATAGAAAGACCTGCTGTGTCAGCTTGCAGCCCGAGGGCGAGAAAGTCTGCAAGAAAAGCCAGAGGCAATGTGTCGTATGTTATTTTGCCTGGGAGTAGATTAAAAAATAGGCGTTACATCTTTGCAAATAACGCCTAAACTAAATGCGGGCAAACTTTAAAAAACGGAGTGTGATCACATGTTGGAAAAAGAACTCGCTAAAGCCAGTAAAATGGCCGAGCAGGCCAACAAGAAAGTCCTGCAACTAAAAAAAGCAGCTTTTGTCTGAAACCGAAAAAGCTCATGCCCGGGCGAAACGTGAGCTCACTGCAACACGCAAAAAACATGCGGCGTTGAAAGATCGATTGAGAAAGGCGAAAGCCGCGCACCGAAAAAACAAGACGACAGCCAATCAGCAAAAGGTTGAATCGCTGGTGCCTCAGATTGAGAGTTTGGCCGAAAACATTGGCTCCCTGAGCCAGGCCGCTTTCGAATATGCGGAGAAATTGCTGCCCCTCAAGGCAGACCTGATTCTTGAAGAGCGAATGACTCGAGCGGCCGAACGAGCCGCCGCGGCAGTGCAAAAAGCGGCAGTGAAGAAAGCGGCGGTGAAAGCAAAGCGCAAGAAAGCTCTGACCAAGGCTCGCGCAGCAGCCAAGAAGGCATCGCCCAAGAAAAAGGCGGCGGCAAAGAAAAAAGCCGGTGCCAAAGTAAAAACGGTGAGAAAAAAGAAGGCAGCGGCTAAAAAGAAAAAGGTTGTGGCTAAAAAGAAGGCAGTCGCTAAAAAGAAAGTAGCAGCTAAGAGAGCCAAGGCCGTACCCAAGAAAAAAACAGCGGCCAAGAAAAAAACAGCGGCCAAGAAAAAAACAGCGGCCAAGAAAAAAGTAGCGGCTAAGAAGCAAGCCACGGCAAAGCGCAAGACTGCAGCCAGTTAGTCTTGCGGTCAGGGATCACCGGCCGGCCACTGCAAGATCCAAGGGGTCAGGCTGAGCGGGTAGTGTTGCGCTCCGACTCGATTTGGTGGCCCAGCAGGTAGTCAGAGCCCGGACGAGTCCGGGCCGGGGTAGCGTCGCTCAGTTATTCAGGGTTTCAGGCGGTGGGATTCCGACTTTTTCCCGGGCGGCCTCGCGCTGCTGGTTTTGCTCCTGGGAGAGCCTGTACGACACGTAGTATTTGAAGATGTTTGACACGTACTGAACGGTTTCACGGCCAATGTCTTTTGCGGCCACTACCTCAACATTGTCGAACCATATGTTGGGATCGTAACCCTGCTTGGCCGCCTTGTTGCGCAGATTGATCATCCGTCTGGGGCCGGCGTTGTAGGCAGCCAGAGCGAGTAGAGTTTGGTCCCAGGCCTCGATTTCGTCCTCAGAAAAGTAACGGTCACGCAAATAGTCGAGGTACTTGGTGCCGGCGTGAATGTTGCCGTCGATTTCTCTGAAGTTGTCGATGCCCACGTTGGGGTCGCGCGCGGTGCTGGGTAATACTTGCATGATCCCCACCGCCCCGGCTTTACTGCGCATGTCCTGATCGAGGCGCGACTCCTGGTAACCCTGTGCCGCCAGAATGAGGTGGTCGAAACCGTATTGCTGCGAATAGTTACGGAAAATCTCTTCCAATTCGCGAAACCGCTGATAATCGCCCTGTTTGAGGGCGTTGGCTGCCCAGTCAAAATCCCTGATATAGCGATTGGCCAGAACGTTCCCGGTCAGGGTGCCCATGCGGTTTTTCTTGACGAATTCGTTTGAAAGGGCAAGCAGGCCAGGACTGGATTTGCGCATCGCCCACGCCAACTCTGTGCCGTCTTTGAAGACAATATCTTCCCGCACCACCAAGCTGTCAAAAACGCCATCCCAGAGCTGGGTTTTGTAGTTGTCGACTATCGCCCAGGGCAGCAGACCGCCTGCGACCATTTCGATAAGGTCATCATCCTCGAGTAATTCGGAGACAGACTCTATTGCGACGGGTTTTTTGCCGGCAGTGGTCAGTCTTTGGTTGAGGTCTTCCACGCTTTCGCGGTAGCTGCTGGAGTGTCTGACATAGAGCGTCTGTCCGGCCAGCTCTTCGATGTTGTCCAGTGGTGGCGCGCTGGGCCCTGTAACCAGTATCTCTTGCACAGGCTTGCTGATGGGCAGGGAAAAATCTACCTGCTCTGCTCTCTCCGGTGTGATGGACAGGCCGGCGGCGATCAGGTCTCCGCGCCCCTCGAGCAATGCCGGTATCAGCTGATTGCGGGCAACCGGAACGAACACGACGTTGACTTTAAGGTGACCGCGGCCGAGTTTCTTGTTCAGGAAATCCTCGAAGATCTCCATCATTTCGTAAGTCAGTCCTTTCTCCTGGCCCTGGTCGAGGTAATAGCGACCGACGCTGTAAACGGTCAGGACTCTGATCAGTCTGCGTTCCGTCATAGCGTCCAGATCTCCGGTCCAGGTGTCGCCGAAGATGTTGGTTTCGGGCAATTCGGCAACCTGCATCCAGATGTCGCTCTCTGCTTCTTGTTTGGGCTCAGCGGTGGGTGACGCGATTTCGGTCGCGTCAGCTTGTGGCGTTAGATCTGCCTTCTCCCGGCCCGGGCTCTCCGGATCAGAATCACCGCACGCTGCCAGCAGTAAAAGCAGAGTCAGCAATAGTGAGCATCGCGTAGGGCAATTCATGGCTCTCGCTGCTGTGGCTTGATAGGTCATTGAAAATACCAGGGAAGATCAGGATAAACAGAATACCGGGCTGTTCGGGTGAAGTGAATAGCCTTGGATAATGTGACGCAGTGATACGCAGCGCAGTCAGCGTATAAGTGGGCGTCCTTTGTCGGTTGCTCTGCGGCTTGTTTTGAGGCCCTGTACTGTGGGAATAGCCACCTGAAACTCCACCGGGAACTCCAGGCTCTCAAGGTCCGAGTCCAGCTCGATCACAATAGGCTGATCGAGGTTGAGCCAGGCACCGCAGGCTTCGCCCTCGTCGCAGATAAACAGGTCGTTGTCGCTATCAGTGCCCGCATAGAGGTAGTAGCGACCGGACGGGATATTACGGAAGTCGAAGCGGTAGCCACCCGCATCACCCGAGGCAGTGAACTGGGCGACCGGTTCGTCAGTTTCGACAGCGTAGAGCAGGACGTAGGTGACGCCGATGCCCGTCGCTGAATCGGGGGCCTCAACCCTCATCAGCACCTGAACCGTCACTGTGTTAGTCGATGAGACAGCGGTAATCCTCGCATCGTAGGTACCGACCGGCAGCGCGTCCCCGTCCGCCGAGACCCGCTCTACCGAGACCCGGTAGTTACCCAATCCGTCAGCGCCGATGCCATCCGCTGTGACTTGCACCCAGTCGCGATCCACGCCCACTGACTCCAGCGTCAGGTTGCCCCCGCCGCCATTGCTGAGCTCCAGCCGCAACTCGCTTGCGGAATTGGCGAAGGACAAGGTCTGCGCCGAAGCGACTAGCCGTGGGTTTTCTGAGGGCGCTTGGCCCGCTGCAGACAGCGCCGCATTGATAGCGCGCTGCGCGTTGATGAGCCCGTAGCCATAGAGGTCGTCCCGCCCCGGTTCGCCCAGTTCATCGGTGAGTTCACCCGCGAGAGCAGGGTTTCGATATCCTCGGCCCCGAGACGCGGGTTGACACTTTTCATCAGTGCGATCACGCCGGCGACATGTGGTGCCGCCATCGACGTGCCGCTGAGAAACGTGTAGGCAAAGCGGGTTTCAGTCGCCTTGGGCTGGCCCCGGTGCTGAGCACGCCATCCGGATATCCGTCACCATTGAGATCTGTGCCGTTATTCCCGCCGGGCGCGGCAATGTCAATGGTCGGACCGGTGTTGGAGTAAGCGGTAATTTGGCGCTGTGCGTCCACTGCACTGACGGAGATGACTCCACATAGGCCGCCGGATAACTGGGCGCCTGGTGGCCTCGTTGCCCGCCGCCGCAACGACGTGATACCGGGCGCCAGAGCTGTCGAACAGCCGGCCTGACGGCCTGGCTGAAGGAGGCCCCGCCAAGACTGAGGTTGATAATGTCGGCAGGCTGTTGCGGGAGCAGGCCGGAGTCGTTGGCCAGCCCGGCGGCATAACGAATGGCCTGACGAACGTCATAAGAAGTACCGCCTCCGCCGCTGCCCAGTGCGCGTAAGGGCATGATCCGGGAGGTATAGGCCACGCCCGCGACCCCCAGGCGATTATTGCCGCTGGCGGCTACTGTGCCGCTGACGTGGGTGCCGTGAAAGCTGCTGCTGCCGGGGTCTGAGCCGCCGGGGTCGGTGGGATCAGGGTCGATACCATCACCGTCCAGCGCCGATAGCGGATCACGCACAAAGTCATAACCCGCAAGTAACTGCCCAATCAGGTCCGGGTGAGTCGGCAACACGCCGGAGTCAATGACGGCGACCACGATGTCGCCAGCTCCTGTGGTTGTCTCCCAGGCGGCTGGCAGGTTGATCAGCGGCAGGTGCCATTGAGAGACATAGGCCGGATCATTGGGTTCTCCCAGGGCCTGCAGCCTGTAGTTGGGTTCTGCATAGGCGACCCGCGGGTCGCTGCGCAATGATTTGATGGTCATTAGCGTTTCCCAGCGGGCCTGCTGCTCTGGATCAGCGATTGCGACTTTTTTGTCTGCCGCCGCCTGCAGGCGATTCAATTGCTGCTCCGGGGCCAGGCCTTGTTTGTGCAGTCCCATGAGAGCTCCCCGGTTGTGTGCTCCGGCTTGCCTTACCATGCCCACCGTTTCTGCCAGGTCCTCCAGTGACAGGTCCGGGCCCCCGCCTTGCGGTGTGGGAGAATTGCGGTAGGCGACGTAGGCTTGCCAGGGAATAGCTTCGCGATTGCTGAGATTCCCGGCGCCCTGATTACCGATGGCAAGTATATAGTTGGTGGCGCCGGTAAATATGGAAGCGTTAACCAGATAGGTGCCGCTGGAGCGAATACTGATGGATTCAAGTTCACCGGTTTCGATCGAAAAATCCACGATGTTGCCGCCCGTGTCATAGAGGTACAGATCGGCGTCGGCGGTTTCAAAGTCGGCTACCAGCATGGTCACCGCCTGGCCGGCGAGGAGGTCGATACGGAAAAAATCATCTTCGTCGCCGTTGCGCTGTGAGTTGCCGGGTTCGCCCTCACCTGAGCGGTTGAGGTGGCCTCCAAGGGTAATGGGGTTACTGATGCTTTGTGCCGTTTCAGGGGTGTTGTTGTCCCGTGATCGGGAGTCGGGGTTGTTAGTATCAGAATCCAGGACCTGGCTTGCCGAGGTGATGAGCCTTCCGCTGAGGCGATAAGCTGCTACCGGGTTTGCAGGTCGCACGCTGACAGTGATCGTATCGCTAGCCGATGCGCCTTCGTTGTCAGTGACGATAAGTGAAAATACCAACTCTGCGTCAGTTGTGACCGCGGGCGCGACAAAACCAGTCTGGGTGTTATCAGGCCCCTCGAGTACTGCGACGGGACCCTGCACCTGCTCCCATTGCCAGGTGGCGACAGTTCCATCGGGGTCGCTGCTCCCGGAGCCGTCCAGCACCACGAATTCGCCGGGGGCGACGGTCACCGAAGCGCCTGCCTCGGCCAGCGGGGCGAGATTGGGTGTCGCCCCGTTGCCGCCGCCACCACTGCCGCCTCCACCGCAAGCGGTTAGCACCAGGATACTCATCAGCGCGCCCAGCACCCAGCGCACCAGGCGTGATTCGGTCCTTGGCTCGCCGCCATGACCCGACTCGCTGAGCCGAGCCGTAACCGGTGAGCATTTTGGAAGTGTTAGCGCTGTCAAAGTCCTGTTTGCCACCGGTAAAACCCTTTTCGAAATGGCCGCAGTCAGCTCTGGTCCGCGCTCTGGCGCAGCCGAAGAGCCCCGATGGAAGTAAGTCCTGTTGTTGCACCGGTGCCTTGCAGCATGTATACCGGGGTGATTATCGGCTACAAGGGCTTCTGGGACCACCATCAGATCCTCAAACGGTGCGAATGAGTTGGACAGAGAGCAAGCGCATGGAGAGAGCCGGGTGAAGTCTCTGTATCTTTTGCGGCATGCCAAATCGAGTTGGGATCACCCCGGGCTCGCTGATCACGAGCGGCCCCTGAATCGGCGGGGGGCACGGGACGCTCCCAGAATGGGCGCTGCATTGCGCCGCACCCTGCAGCCCATGCCGGTGGTGGCCAGCTCCGCCCAGCGAGCGCAGCTGACTCTCGCCGGCCTTTGTGCCGGCTGGCCCGAACTGGGTGAGTTGTCGCATCGACGCGAGCCGCTGCTCTACACGTTTTGCTCTGATGCGCTGTGTCGCTTCATCCAGTCCCAGGACAATAACTTGCCTGCTTTGTTTTTAATTGGGCATAATCCGGCGCTGACTGAGCTGATCAATATGCTGGCCCCGGATTATTGTCTGGTTAATCTGCCCACGGCCGGTTTTACCGCCCTGCGGCTGCAGTTGGAGGAGTGGTCAGCACTGCCGCGGTGCTGCGCACAGGTAGAACTGGCGCTGTTTCCCAAACAACTTTGATCTGGAGTGGCCATGGTGGTTCGTTGGATAGCGGGTTTGCTCCTGTTCATGATGGCTGTTTCTGCTCTCGAGTCCTGGGCCAGTTCCCCTGCCGAGCGACTGGCCGGGGCTATCCGCTTCAAAACCGTGAGTTACGAAGACCGATCGCTGATTGATTACCGGCAGTTCGACACCCTGCTGGATTACCTTCGGCTAAGCTATCCCCGGGTTTTTGACCAACTGCAGGTAGAGCGTGTCAACGGCTATAGCCTGCTGTTGCGGTGGCCTGGCAGTGACCCGGCTGCCAGACCGGTGTTGTTTACCGGCCATCTCGACGTTGTTCCCGTAGAGCCCGGCACTGAGTCAGACTGGCAGCACCCCGCCTTTGCCGGCGTGATTGCGGATGGGAGGATTTATGGCCGTGGCACGCTGGACGATAAGCTGGGCGTCATGGGTTTGCTGGAAGCGGCGGAGAGTCTGCTCGCGGAGGGATTCTCACCGCGTCGGACGCTGGTGCTTGCTTTTGGCCATGACGAAGAGATCGGCGGGCGGGAAGGAGCCGGAAAGCTCGCTGCCCGGATGCAGGAGCTTGGCCTCAGCTTCAGCTGGATGGTCGATGAAGGTGGAATGTTGGTGTCCGACTACCCGCTGCTGCCGGACCGGCCGGTGGCACTGGTCAATATTGCTGAAAAAGGCTACCTCACCCTGACTTTGTCCGCCACGGGTAACGGCGGGCATTCCTCCAATCCACCGCGCGTCAGCAGCATCGGTCGGCTGGCGGGGGCGCTGGCTCGAATTGAGAACAATCCCCTGCCTCCGCGCCTGGTCGCCCCGGTAGAAGCCATGTTTGAGCAACTTGCGCCGCACCTGCCATGGCAGCGGCGTCTGATTTTCAGCAACCTCTGGTTGACCCGACCCCTGGTCGTCAGGCAAATGGCCGGGGAACGCCTGACCCAGCCCTTCGTGCGAACGACCACGGCGCTGACCATGGTAAACGCCGGCGTGAAGGAAAACGTGCTGCCCCAGCGGGCCGAGGCCAAGGTCAATTTCAGGTTGCTGCCGGGAGACACACCGGAGACCGTGGTCAGCGCTGTTCGGCGGATTGTGGATGACCCGGCGATACAGATCAGCTTTGATACCTGGGATAACGTCCCTCCGGTGGCTGCGTATCAGGGTGGCGGCTACCAGGTGATCAGCGACGCGGTATTGACCGCTTATCCAGAGGCAGTAGTTATCCCTTCGCTGCTGGCAGCGACAACCGATACCCGACATTACATCGACCTCGCCGACGACCAGTATCGGTTTCATGGTGTGCTGATCGACACCTCCCAGGCCAGTTCGGTGCACGGTACCGATGAGTATGTTAGTGTCGACGCCTTTAACCGCTCCATCGGAATTGCCAGAGAGATGCTGCGTCGAGGATCCGAGTAGGCCCGGCGCTGTGCTTCAGACCGCGCCCTGCAGAGGGTATACTGGGTGCTGCTGATTATCAGGCTGGAGACTTCATGCAGACCTTACCGGTTGCACTGTTTGTGACCCTGGTGCTTACTGGCTGTGCCACAGGTGAGCAGACCGCAATAACCCCGTGCACCGAGCCGCGGCCAAATGTTTGCACCCGGGAATATTTCCCGGTATGTGGCCAGCTGGACTCGGGAGACTGGCAAGAATATGCCTCACCCTGCAACGCCTGTGCACATGATGTTGTGGTCGCCTATGCGCCTGGAACTTGCCCTGAGCAGCCCTGATTTGCCCTTCCAGGCAAAAAAATAATGAGATCACCCACTCTATGAGCCTTACTAATCGGATTCTGATCGCCATGATGGCCGGTATAGCGCTCGGTTCGGCACTCAACTTTGTCTCCCACAGCGCCCTCAATGGCCCTGTCGTTGAGGCGGTTGATGAGTATCTGGTGCAGGGGCTGTTCGATGTGGTGGGGCGGATTTTTGTGGCGTCCCTGAAGCTGCTGGTGGTGCCGCTGGTGCTGGTCTCCCTGATCTGTGGCTCAAGTTCCCTGGGTGATAGCGCGCGCATGGGGCCCATTGCCCTGAAGACCCTGGTTTTTTATCTGGCGACAACAGCGATTGCTATCAGCCTGGCGCTGTTCTTCGCCGAGTTGGTCGGGCCGGGCACCGGAGTCGATCTCTCCGGACAGGTCGACTACAGCCCTGCGGAGCCCCCCCCGCTCTCTGATGTCATCGTGAATATCTTTCCCACCAACCCCTTCGCGGCTCTCGCTGAGGGTAAGATGCTGCAAATCATCGTGTTTGCACTGCTGGTAGGGTATGCCATATCCCTGGCGGGCGAGGCCGGTCGCCGGGTTGCGGGGTTCTTCCGCGATATGGAAGCGGTGGTGATGAAAATGGTGCTGATCCTGATGGAATTGGCGCCTTGGGGCGTATTTGCCCTGCTGGCCAAGCTGTTTGCCGGTCTCGGCCTCGGGGCAATTATTGACCTGGCGGCCTATTTTTTTACCGTCGTTGGTGTGCTGTTGGTGCATGCTCTGGTTGTTTATAGCCTGTTGCTCAAGTCGCTGGCTGGCTTGTCGCCAAAAATTCTGCTGACCAAGATGCGGCCAGTCTGGGCATTTGCGTTCAGCACCGCGTCTTCCGGCGCAACGCTTCCCATCACCTTGCGCACTGTGGAGAAGCGCCTGGGCGTGCAGCAGTCGGTAGCAGGCTTTACTGTACCGCTGGGTGCCACCATCAATATGGATGGCACCGCGATTATGCAGGGTGTCGCCACCGTCTTTATTGCTCAGGTTTACGGGATCGACTTGCAGATAGGCGATTTTCTGACCGTCATTCTCACGGCTACGCTCGCGTCGATCGGGACCGCCGCCGTTCCTGGAGTCGGTCTGATTACGCTGGCTATGGTACTCAATCAGGCCGGACTCCCGGTTGAGGGTATTGCACTGATCATCGGTGTCGATCGTCTTCTGGACATGGTGCGTACAGCCGTCAATGTCACGGGTGATGCGACGGCATCGGTGATAGTAGCCAAGAGTGAGGGTCAGTTCGACGCTGAGGTATACTTCGACCCCCTGGCCGACCAGCGCGGCGATCATCAGGATCGTGATTCAATTTCAGCAGTATGACCGGCTGACTCATCGGTTAAATGGCTCGCGGGCAAGGGAGGCGGCTGTTTTCTGCAACGGCCCATCGGTTACACTTTGGTGTCACCAGCGACGAGAGACAGACCTGACATGCCAATACAATGCACCATCGTACCGGTCACGCCCTATCAGCAAAACTGCTCCATCATAAAGTGCGAACGCACCCATCGGGCGGCGGTTGTTGACCCCGGTGGTGACACTGAGCGGATTCTGGCGGCGGCTGAGAAGATGGGGGCCGAGATAGAAAAGGTGATATTGACCCATGGTCATTTGGACCACTGTGCGGCATCGGATGTTCTGCGACGTCAGTTGGAGGTGCCCATTGAGGGCCCGCATCGCGAGGACGCTTTTTGGATCGACAAGCTGCCGGAATGGTGTCAAAAGGCGGGTTTCCCCGCCGCTGATGTCTTTGTGCCGGACCGTTGGCTGGAGGAGGGCGATACTGTCACCGTGGGTGAGCTCAGCTTGCAGGTGCTGCACTGTCCCGGCCACACGCCGGGCCATGTGGTGTTTTTTCATGCCCCGCAACGGGTCGCCTGGGTGGGTGATGTGCTGTTTCAGGGCTCAATAGGCCGAACTGATTTTCCGCGCGGCAATCACCAGCAGTTACTGGATAGTATCCGCGAAAAACTGTTTCCGCTGGGGGACGATGTCACTTTCGTTCCGGGCCATGGACCGACCTCCACCTTCGGTCAGGAGAGGCGCAGCAACCCGTTTGTCGCCGACTCCCGCTATGGCTGATCAAATCGAGGCCAGGGCGCAGCGCCTCAGGGGCGAATTCCATCAGCAGACTGCCCGTATTCACTGGCATGAACTGCAGACCCACTATGCCCGAGGCAGTGTCGTAGCGGTGGGTGCGCAGCTCGATCTGGTGGAAGTTGCGGTTCAGCTGGGGTTGGACAATGCGGCCCGGTTCGCCTCTTGGATCGAGCGAGGTGATGTCGCCGCAGTCAGTGAAACGCAGGCGAGAGAGTGGTTTGAGCTGAACCCGGTGTTGTGGACGGTAGTTGCTGCACCCTGGGTACTGGTGCAACTGCCCGATTGACGCGCCTTTTCAGCGCGGCAGTGGTGGCATGACTGATCCGGATCAGCGTATCATTTTGATCCAGTCCCCGGTGCGTGGTTCGCCGCCGGGATAGAGGCCATTGATCAGACGTAACTGCGCTTCAGCGTCGGGAATACGCAGGCTGGCTGCCAGGGTCGCAATGGTTGCCCCGCGAGGTACCTGAATATAGTGTAAAGTCCGTGGTTTACTGGTCTGTCGCTCTCTGGGCGCCATTGGACGAAAGCTCTCGATGATACTCAGTAGTTCCGTGTCGGCAGCGGCAAAGTCGCGCGCTTCACCCTCAAAGCGATAGGTGAGGCGGTTGAAGTCCACCGCCGCGAGGCGACGGGATTCGCTGCCGTTGCTGGCGACCGCTGTGTAACCTTTGAGCCCTGCCTGGTCCAGCTCCTTGCCGATGCTCAGAGTGCCGCTGGCGCCGCTCTCCAGTACCTGGCGCGGGGTTTGCGCCGGGTCCAGTTTTTGTATGCCCACGGTAACCGAGGCGCTGCCGTCCGGCGCCGTGGCAACAATAGCGCTGGCGCCGGTTTGCACGGTCCATCCCTCGGGGTGAGCAAAGCTGAAGCCGAGTTTGTTGTGAAAATAGCGGTCTTTGGCGCGTTGGCTGCTGGCCCCCCACGCCAGGCCCTGAATCTGGCGCCGAAACTCACCGGGAACCGCCGGGTCCTCGGCCTGCTCACCCTCGTCCAGCTCACTGGCCTTGCCGATCACTGTTTTCAATCGCTGGTCGTTCCGCGGGTGAGTGGCGTAGAGACCGTGATAGGTGCCGCTAGGTTTACCGCTGCTTTTTGCCCTGACCCGCTGAAACTGCTCCTGATCCTTGAGTACGCCGATGACTTCCAGCAGTGCGTCGGTATCGTATCCCGCCTTGTGCATGTACTCAGCGCCCAGTCCATCTGCTTCGAGTTCGTGGTCGCGACCATAACCTCTCAGCAGTTCAGTGCCATACATGTTCGATGCCTCCGCCAGATCACCGCTGCCGGTGAGGATATAGGCGGTGGTGGCCAGAACCTGATTGGTGATGTTGGCGGTTTGCTGCCGCGCGGCGTGGCGTGCCGTGACGTGGCCGATTTCGTGTGCCATAACACCGGCGAGTTCGTCCTCATTGTCGAGGTAGGCCATTAGCCCGCGGTTGACGTAGATAAAGCCACCTGGTGTCGCAAAGGCATTGATGTCAGGGCTGTCGATGACGGTGAAAGTAAACGCCGTGTCCGGTTGGTCGCTGTTGTCCACCAGACGCTGCCCGATGCGTCTGACATAGGCCTGTAGTTCGGGGTCATCATAAGCCGCGCCCTCCGCCATCATTTTGTCATACATTTCCTTGCCGATGCTGGTCTCTTTGCCCTGGGTCATGACCACGACGCTGGGTCCGCCCGTGGCGGGGTTGTTGCTGCATCCGGGCAATATAGCCAGTGCCATGAACAGCGCCATCAGGCGCATGAATACATTAGTATTCACTGCTGAGAAACTCCAATAGCTGGTCGCCGATCCCATCGCAGGCGGTGCCCTGCACGGGTGCAATGATGGGGATGGGGATAACCACCGCAGGCATGTAGGATTGGCCGCTGGTACTGGTGTTAATCCGGCCCACCTCGGTGCGGTCCGTGAAGTCCCATATGGTTGCCTCATAGTCGGAGGCGTTACCCCAGGTGCCGAAACCGAAGCAACCTGCGCCGCCCGGCCCGATGCCGCAGGTCATTGACCCGGCAGAATCGGTGCGGATCGTGCTGCCATCTATCCAGATCATGTATTCCGTGCGCAGTTCGACCATTTTTTTTGCGACGGGCTCCTGCTGCAGCAGGCGCTCGATGTCCTGGGGCCGCAGCGGTGCAGTGCGGGGCTCAAACCAGGGGTACAGCGCATTGATGAACTCCAGTTCGCCAATGACCTCGATCGATTTGTCCCGGGAAGTAACATGCTTACCCACGCAGCGTATGAAGTCAGGCTCAGTTTCATAGTCGCTGGCGTGCCGCCGGCCGAGTATGACCACGGTTGACTCTCCGATCCCCTCGGTGGGCTCGTTAAAGACCATTTCATCGACGGTCGACGTCACGCAGCCCGATAGCGCACAAGATAACAAAAACAACCGCAGGGGCAGGCCAGTCCTCACTGTTCGGTCTCCTCGGCAGCTCCCCATTGCTCACTTAGCCAGCCCTGTACAGCCGGGATCCGGGTAAAATTGGCCGCAAAATTGGCACCTGCATCTCGCAGTGCCACGACTGCGGCCAGATTGACCGCGGCCGAGTCTGACTGCAGAAAAGCGGTAGGCGTTTTACCGTAGGCGGTCATTGTCCATTCGGCAATGGGGCTGCCTTCAACACTGACCAGATCGAAACCGTAGCGCAACCAGATTTCGTAGACCTTCACATTGGTGTGGGCGGGAATTGTGTACTGCAGTTCATCCACCCGGGGTATCAGCACCGCGTCCACCAACTGATTCATTTGCCCTTCTGCAGGTTTCCCTTTCATGTGAACAAGGCCGACGAACATGCCGGAGAACAGGGTATCCCACATAGACACCTGTGCTTCGCCGGTGCGCACTATCCAACCCGATTCGGCACGACCTTTGGCCTCGTCAAAGAACTCGTGGTTGGCAAACTCCTCGGGGTACCAGACACCAATTGTCAGGGGTAATTTGCTCATCAGCGGCGTGGGGAACTGCCCCTGTACAACCACTTCGTTCGGGCCACAGGCGCTCAGCAGCGAGAGCATTGCGGCGACAGCCATGGACGTAGCACCGCGGCGGCGCGCACTAGCGAAAATCGTTGAGCCCGACAAAGGTGCCTCCATTGCGGTAAGTAAGTTCTCTCATGAGTGTAGCAAACCGGATGCCCGTAGTTTGCAGGTGGGGTGCTCGAATAAATTGTACGGGAAAGCCCACGGCATGGATTCTAACCCGCCGGTTGCCCTCGGCATCTTCCCGATTGATGCGATCTATGGTGTCCACTACCCGGGCGATAGAGTCGCCGGTAAACTCGTCGCCAAAGACGTAGACACTGATTTTCTTGCCCGGGTCATAGAAGGTCTTGATCGCCTGGGTTATCCCCTCCACGGGACTGGAGTTGCTGAATACGTTCCAGTTGCGCAGGTTCTGGATGATGACCTTGCGACGCCCCGGGGTATCCGGAATCCATTGTCCGCGGTAGCGACTGAACATGTAATTCCCCATATCGTTCATGACCTGAATACCCTTGACCTCCGGGTAGATACTCAGAGTCGCCTCCAGTTCTTTCAGCATGCGTTCCCAGCTGTAAGAGAACATCGACCCCGAGGTGTCGATAACAAAGATAATATACTCGCTGTCGACAGGGATGCCGCCTATCAGGTTGTTTTTCGACTGATATTGCGAGCCCAGCAGGCGTTGCATCTCCGCGGTCAGCGACTGTCTCGCGATCGCCAGCTCCTTGGTCACCACATCGTTGCTATTGGTCTGCACCTGAATGCTGTCGTAGCGGGAGCGGGCGCTGGCCAGGGTTCCCTGCAAGATCGCGATCTTCTCATCATATTCAGACAGCTGCTCGTGCTTGGCGTTCAAATCGCGGTTGAGAATTGTGGTTTCGCCGCGAATTTCGAACAGGGTTTCCTGAAGCGCGGCCAGTTTGCCCTCGAGGTTGATCGTAGACTGCTCTATGATCTGCGGTTGCATGGTCTTGGTGATCATCAACAAGAGAATGATGGCGCCAAAACCACAGCAAATTACATCCAGAAAAGACAGCCCGAACTCTTCAGGCCCGCGGCGCTGCTTCCTCATGGCCAGTCCTTCGACGGGCTCATAAATGAGCCTCTACTGATCTGGGCCAACTGCCAGAACTCCGAGGCTGCCATTGGATCACCCTCCATGGGTGCCAGAATAATATTGATAGGTACGTTGCGAGGCAGCTCCTTGATGGCTTCCCGGTAATACTTTTGCCGTTCTCGCCCCGATACCTTGCTGCCCCGGGGCGGCGAACTGCCCTGGGTAGGCAATCCGTCTGTGATCAGGA
The DNA here is from genome assembly GCA_963840725.1 of uncultured Gammaproteobacteria bacterium. Taxonomy (GTDB): domain Bacteria; phylum Pseudomonadota; class Gammaproteobacteria; order Pseudomonadales; family Halieaceae; genus CAVWDU01. The sequence goes on from CAWIZY010000016.1 coordinate 1,295,246, forward strand.
AAATGTTGTCGGGTGGCGGACTCATTGCCTGCAGGCTGCTGAAAGCATTGATCAGGCTGGTGCCTCCTTTGGGCACAATGTTGCGCAGCCGCGTGGACACCTGCTCCAGTTGCGCCTGATTGGCCACCTCCAGCCATTTGCCGGCAGTCTCCGGAAGTGCTGGCTCAGCCAGGGTGTTGAAGGTGATGACCTGATAGCGACTGGCGATCGGAAGCTGCGCCGTCAGCCAGTCGACGGTATTCAGTGCCCGGCTCCACTTGTCCGCCTGGCGCTGCAATTTTGCGTCCATGTTGCGCAGGCGAATGATATTAACCAGGCGATCCGCCAGCATGCTCGAGGAGACATCTAACAAAATGGCGATATGGCTACCGCCGAGGTTCAGGCCCGTCAGATATTGGCGGTTGCCTTCGCCGACATAGGTTCGCGCACTGTCGCCACTTTGTTCTTCAGCGGCCTCGCGGAGCTTTTTGACCTCGTCTTCCAGCGAGCGCAGCTCCGCTTTCAGAGATTCGATATCCTGGCGCTCGGTATATCCGTCTCGTTTTAAATCCTCTATCAGCGCTTCGTATTCGTCAATCTCTTCAGTGATCCGGCTGGCACGCCCCTGGGCCTGCACCATTTTCATGTCCATATCGGACAGCACATTGCGCAGCTGTACCAAACCTTCAGTTCCCTCTGCTACGTCCACTTCGAGCAGATCGACCTCGGAGCGCAAGTCGACGGTGAGTTCCTTGGCCTGCACGTCGATAGAGTGGTCGATGATCAGGAACACCAGTATCACCGCCCCGAAGCCACAGGACATGATGTCCAGGAAACTCAGGTTGAAGGTGGTGAAATTGCGCTTGCGTCTGGCCATAATCGCGCCCTCAGGGCAGAACCTCGATCAGGGTAGCCCGATAGTCGTCCAAACTGAGTTGGTCACCCGCCCCCAGGGCCTGCCCGCTGCGATAGGGCGCGCCGTTAACCATGACAGCGCTCGCCCGGGCGCCGCGCAGCAGCCAACGCTGGTCTTCCCGACTGACTTCACAGCCCTCTATGAGTTCGGTGCCTGCGGCTGCGAGCGGTCTTGCGCTTGCGGCGCATAGCAGGTGAGTGGGTGCGGTTGCGGTCTGCCCGCGGCTGTCAGGTTCGCGGTCTGTCGCGCTGCCGACCGGGACCTGCGCGGCCGCCTCAGCATGGCCGCCGACGGACGCACTGGTCTCTGTTTGCTCTGCAGCGGGCGCTGTTTGCTCTGCAGCGGGCGCCGCTTCAAGACAAGGCAGCGCGGTGACAAAATTCAGTGCCTGCTCTCGTTGCACCAACAGATCCCGGTGTTGGCTCACGGATTGCCACAGAGCATTGGCCGCGGCGACCTCGCAAGCTGGCAGCTGCTTGGTCAGCCCCGGCAGCAGGGTTGCTATCGGGTCGACCACCAACCGGTCCCCTTTCTGTGACGATCCCATCGCCTCGGCCAGTGCGCTGAATAAGCGCTCACCGGCCTTGTGCAATTCGGCCCGTTCGATGCGCGCCTGATAGCCCCCGATTTCCAGATTACTTTCGGTACCGTTCTGCAGGGCCCGCAGCGCGTCGGGTAGGGTATCGTAAAGCAGTTGCTCGGTTTCGGCCTTGCGGCGTGGATCAAAACGGGTCTGGCGGATGAATGCGGTGGCGATCGGTTCGATCAGTCGCTCCTGTAACTGGAGCAAGCCACAGCCGGGCAGGGGTGTTGTGCGCAACAGTTCCGTTTGGCCGTCGATCTGGCGCAGTTCGGTTATCACGCCCTGATGCAGCTGTATTTCAAGGTGGAATAATCTGCCACTGCAGGCGAAGGCGCTGCCCAGGGCGACACTGCGATTGACCAGGCCAACGGCGGTAAAAGGACTCTCTTGCACGATACCCAGTAGCAGCGCCAGCTGATCGCGTTGCATGCTACCCGGAACGGCCAGTATCAGTTCCGTTACGGTGGACGCCTGGCGATGAATATCCTGTAAATGCGCATGCGCCAGGTCCGCGCAATGTCTCGCGGGACCCAGTGCAGGCAGCAGTGGCTCAGTATTCAGTTGCCACCAGAAGCGGGTATTGATTTCCCGCGGGCGCAATCGGGCCGCGGCGCGAGCCGGGTTACCAAACAGGTAGTGATCGCCATTGAGCAGGGCATAGCCGGGGCTGCGCAGCGGTGTTCCGTCCTGCCACAGCTGCAAGTTGCTGTCGTTGATGTCCAGTAGGGCAACAGACATGTCAGTGGGCTACCAGGTGACTTAGCAGGCTCTTGTCGGCATAGCGCTGGCAATCGAGCACCAGGCGCTCCTGGGACAGCTGCAGTTGATGAAGGCAGAACATGATTATGATGCTCAGAACCAGGGCGACGAAGGTGCTGTTAAAGGCGACACCCAGGCTGACGGTAACCCCCGAAATATCCCCCTCAACAGCCTTGTATGCCTGTCCCAGCGCGTCGCCGATACCGCGAACTGTGCCGATAAAGCCTATCGAGGGAATAGCCCAGGCAATATACCTCACCATAGACATTTCAGAATCCAGCCGATCCGACTCGACTTCGCAGTTTTCCTTGATGTTATCCGATACGGCCTGAATGCTGCCGGTAGTGGCAAACCGCTGCAAAGAGCCCAGCAAGGTTCTCGGCAACAGAAAGTCCTGCTGCTGGGCCGGCAGCGCTTCCAGCGCTCGGCTATACTCTCTGGCATCCTCTGGCAAGACGCTGGTCCCCTCCGGAATATCCAGCAGTGACTGATCCAGCAGCTGCTTTTCCCGCATGGTCTGACGCGCTTTGTAGGCCATGATCGCCAGTGCCCAGATAAGCAGTATGAAGCAAGCCTCTTGTTCAAAATCGCGGATCACCACAGCCAGGGTTCGCTGCGGCACAAAATCCTCACCGCTGGCCTGACGCTCCATTTGGGCCTGCAGTTCTGCATCGGCGCTGGGTCTGATCACGCCCACGTACAAGGCATGGACCACAATGATCGCAATCAGGAGGGCGAACAACTGGAAGATGAACTCTGAAGACATCCTCTGTTTCATGGGCGGTTCCTATATGTCGACCGGGAAGGAGACCGAGAGGTCTTCCGAAATCTGTTCTGACGACTCGTATTCGAATGCCGATTGGTCGTCGTTGCGCGTTGCGTCGGTGCCCCCGGCTGCTGGCCGGTCGGTGCTTTTTGGCTCTGCGTTCGATGGTCGGCTGGCGGGTTTCTCTGCGGCCGACTTGTCAGTTTCCTGCTGGGCCGCTGCCATATTGATGCACAGGATCAGCAGCAGTGGCAGCAGCGGCCCGAGTAAGCGCTTACTGGGCATAGCGCGCCAACCTGAAGCCTACGTCATCGCGGCCCGCCTGGCCATAATCCCGATGGGACAAGCGTATTTCCGACAGCTTGCTCTGTGCCCAGCTGGCCCCGCGGATGACAAAGTTATCGCCGCTTTGTGATCCCAGCGGATCGATCGCCCGGGCAGCGTTGGCCTGAGGTATGCTGTAGACGTCGTTCACCCATTCAGCAACATTGCCGCCCATATCGAATATCCCTTTGTGATTGGCCGGATAACTCGCCACTGCGGCACTGACCACCTGACCATCGGTGTAGCCATTGAGTATTCTGCCGGTGACGTGGGCTGAGGTGTTATCCGCATAATTGGCCTGGGGCTTGGTAGGGGGAAACGTGTCCCCCCAGGGAAACTTGAGCAGGACCTCCCCGTCGACCCGGGCCGCCCAGGCCCACTCTGCCTCACTGGGCAGGCGGTAACCGGTGGCTGCAGGGTCAAATCCGACCACGATCCCGTTTTTTTCGCGATAGAAGGGCGGCAGCTGCTCTCGACGGCTGAGCCAGTTGCAGAACTGAGCCGCCTGCTGCCAGCTGACCTGCACTGCTGGCTGATGCTCGCGGTTGAGGCTGTTGCCCTGAACCTGGCCCGAGTCGTGGGCGGGTTGAAACAGTCGGAACTGGGCATTGGTGACTTCTGTAGATTGCAGGTAGAACATGCGCCGCAGCGCGACGGGCCTGAGCACCTCATTGGAGCGTCGTCCGGGGTCGCGGCGCGAGGCGCCCATGGTGAAGTCACTGCCGGGGGCATCTTCCGGGGTGAAGAGCATCAGGGTTTGTCCCAGTGCTGTTGTGACTTCAGGCTTGATGCGCGCTAATCTGGCTTCCTGTTCCGTCTGCAGGCTAATCTCGATAACCTGCTGCAAGCCCGGTCGGGGTGTCACCCGTTGGCGGACCGTGCTGTAGCCATTCAGCGAGACCTCGACAGACTGTTCGAAGGCTGGCAGGGAGAGAGTCTGACTGCCTTTTCCCCTTGGCTTGCCCGCCACTTTGAGGAGCGCGCCTGACGGGGACAGTCTGAACTGCACTTTGCCGAGCTGCGGGCGCAGCGTGACTTTGCGGGTCTCGCTGGTGCCTGCGGCCATTTCGACGCTGGTGTTGACCCGTCGATATCCGGGCCGCGACAGATTTATGCGGTGACTGCGGCCTGGAACCAGCTCCAACTCCAGCGGAGTCTGACCGCTGAACTCACCATTGACTGTAACGTTGGCCCCGCTGGGCTCACTGCTCAATTGTAGTAAACCGTTCGCGGGCTGCAGGGCCACGGTTCCCAGGTCCTGTGCCACGCCAGCGAAAATTTCAAGGTCTTGTTGCCAGTCGCTGAAACTGGCTTTTTGCAGCATTATCTGGCGTTCCCCCTGAAGTATTTCTACCGTGGCGGGTGTGGTGCCTGCGGCTTCGCCATCAACCAGAATGACGGCCCCGACCGGTTCGCTGGTGACTGTCACCTCGGCCCAGGCGGGCGCCATGGCGATGCTGAGCTGTTGCTGTATTTCCCTGCCGGTCACAGCCACTGCCTGCTCGACGGTCAGGTAGCGCGGTGCCTCCAGCCGCAGCTGGTGCTCACCCGCCTCCACCGCCAGATCGGTGAGAGTGGTGCTGCCCACTGGCTCATCGTCGATGAAGACCGAGGCCCCGGCGGGGTCACTGGTGATGGTGAGCTTTCCCGGGAGCGGGCGCAGCAACAGTTCGGCGGTCTGGCTGTCTCCCCGATCCACCACCAGCTCACTCTGGAGCGGGTGATAGCCGGGCGCACTGGCACTGAGCTGGTAGTGACCCGGGCGCATCAGATAGCGCTCACCAAAAGGCAGGGCCAGTCCGCCGTGGATATCCAGTGCGGTTTCGGTTTCCGCCACGATGTTTATTTCTACTGAGCGTGCCGTGAACAGAAACGCCATGATCACTGCAAACGCGACGGCTGCGGCGATGAACAACCAGCGCATGGTGTCCAGCCGGCGCGGGGGCTTCTCGGTGGCGTTGCCCAGTGGCTGGAACGCGCTGGGTTGGATCACCGCATTTTTGGGGTCCTCGTGCATTAAATCGGTTCCGTGCAGGCAATGACAACCGGGGTGGGGGCGCGGTCGGGGCTAATGGTAAAGGTGCGTCGCACATCGCGGTAGCCGACTCGGCTGCCTACTGCGGTGTAAGTGCCTGGTCGCAGTGTGAGTTGCTCCTGGTCGAACCGGCCCAGCCGCGCCACTTTGTACACGACGACCTCCGTTTCCCGGTCCGACTTCAAGGTCACCTCAACAGGGGTGTTGGCTTTTTCAAGCAGTGCCTGTAGCTGGGCCATTTGGCGGCTGAGTTTCGGGGTGGCCGGCGAAATCTTGCCCGCCTGGGCGAGTAGCGCGCCGGTTGCCTTGGCAACAGCAGGGTCGGCGAGGCGGTCCGGTTCGTCGATGGCGGACTGGAACTGCTGGTCCAGGCGCGCCCGACTGCGGCTTCTCGTCAAGCCCTCTTTGGCGAACAACACGCTGGAGTCCAGAGATATGGCCTGTTCGTAGGCCTTTACCGCCGCCTGCCAGTCTTCGGATTGCTCAGATTTGCTTCCCGAGCGTTTCAGGGATGCCAGTCGATAGTCTGTTTCAGCGGTCTTGACTTCGGCCAGGGCGCTGGCGGCCTCTCGGGACCCGGGCTGCAGTTTGGCGGCACGATTAAAGGCGGAGCGGGCGCTCTTGAAGCGCCCGTCTTCCAGGGCGATATAACCATCACTCATCGCATCATTGAACTGTTGGTCCAGTAATGCCGCGGCAACACGCTGTAGTTCGGTCGCGCTGCGCTGATGCGCAGGATCTACCTCCACTGCCTTGCGCAACGCGGCCTCCGCCCTGGCCAGGTCATCTTCAGCCTCGGCTGACTGCGCCTCTGCCCACAGGGGCAGCACTTCCGTCAGTAGATCGGCGCGGCGTTGTAGCTCGGCCAGATCGGCGTTTTCCGGCTCGATCAGTGCAGCGAGCTCCAGTGCACCGTTGGCACGCTCAAGCTCACCTGCTTCGATGGCCTCTGCGGCAGAGAGCAGCTGGGCGTCCATCGTGGCTGGCAGCTGCTCCAGCAGCGCTTGCATGGCATCGCGGCTCTGTTCATAGCGGGTTTTCGCGGCGACAAAGTCTCGCTTGCGGTAGAGTTCGTCGCCGTCTGCGGCGGATGCTGCAGCTGCAGTGAATGCCTCCTCCGCCCAGCGTTCCACGGCGCGTTCCTGGAGCTGAAACTGCAGGTCCAGCAACTCTGCCAGCACATCTTGCGCCTCCTTGCGAAGTTTTGCCGTCTGGGCGTCCGACCACGGGGAGCTCTCAGGCTCCGCCGTCGCGGAGCTGCCAGCCGTCTTACTGGTCGCCGTTGGTTCCACTCCGTCGTCGACCGGCCGGGTTGTTTCCGCCGGGGGCGCGGCAACTCTCGAGGGCAACCAGAATACCACTGCCGCTGCCAGCACCAGCAGCGCCAGCAGCGCCGGTATAACCCACTGCGGCGCCCCCTGTTGTTCGATGGCACCGGGGGTCGGTCCGGAACCCGAGGGCGCCGCCGGTTCGAAGGGCGCCGGACTGACTGGCTCGTTGTGTGTGGACATACCGTTCGGAGTCTTTACTCGCTAGTGTAGGGGCTCAGAGTGTATCAGCTCCGGACTGGCTAGCGGGGGGTGGTTCCAGCGCGCCGACTTCAGCGCGATAGATGTCAGCCAGAAGCTCTCGCCACTGGTTGTACTGGTCCTCAACATTGCCGGAGAGCATGACTGTGCGGTCTTCCAGCTCGATGACACGGGGCGTAATCTCGGCCTCCAGTGACATGCCCAGTTCTTCAAGAGCCTGTACGTGGATTTGCGCCTCGTTGCGCTTTTCGAGTCCGCTCTTGAGCAGGTAGCCCCCGCCAATTATGGCCACATTTGCCGCCGCACGGCTGGAGACATCGTTGCCGCCAGAGGCGGCAATACCAGCGAGTATCGCCACACCACCGGCAATCAGTCGGCGCCGTGCCTCCGATTTCAATTCCTGCATGGCCATGGCTTCTTCGTAGCTGAGTTTGCGCCACTCCTGATAGGGCCCGGCCATCTCGCTGGAGAAGCTGCCGTAATATTCCTGCATCGTGTCAACGAACATATGGTCGCGCTTGCGGATCCCGCGCACCCGCTCCAGCATCGGGTCGTCATCAGCCGGTAAGCGCGCAATCATATAGCTGCCCGCCTCGCTGGTGTCCAGATAGCCATCGAATGCGTCGGCAGAAAAACTCTGTGCGAACAGCAATTCGCTCACCAGGCGTATGGTTTTGCGCGCGCTCAGGTCCAGTGACTCCTGGGCCTTGAGCAGGTCGTTGGCGATCGTGTTATAGATGGCCTGGAACGGGTCCTGTGCCGTGCGGGTAGTCATCGAGTAGGCGTAGCGACTGGCGTTACCTTTATAGTCCTTATCCAGCCAGATGGCCCCACGAGCGTCCGTTGCGGTGATATGCAGCTGCAGAGACTCGCCGTCGGAGTGGAGAATCTTGCCCTCAACCAACAGGTCACTGATCCGTTCCTCGGGGATCACGCGTACGGCGCCCCAGGCGCCGCTATCCTGGAGAGACAGGGCCAATTGGTTGGGCATAAAGCGCGCTTCGGCCTTGCGGACTTCCGGATAAATCTGTTGATCTTCGTCGTAGTCCTCCAGACCCGGGTCAAAGGTGACGATGTTGACGTCCAGCAGTAAGTCTTCGCTCACGCTCACGGCGGGCGCCGCGATGGCCGGTACCGAGGTGCTCTTGATGGTCTGGTTGACGCAGCCGCCCAGTAGCAGGTAAACAAGCAGAAAGCCGAGTGCTCGCCCTGTATTCATTGTGCAATTCCTTTGTACTTGCGGTATTCATCCCAGAGTTTCTCCCGCACCGCAGGGTCTGGTTCGCGCATGGCTGCCTCCCGCAACTGGCGAGCGACCACGTCGTCGTCGTTGCCGTTGGGAATGTCGGTGGGTGGCGGGTATTTAGCGGTATTCGTGGGTATTTTACCACCCCCTTGCGCAGCGCCACCCATGCCGCCACCGGTGCTGTACCCACCTCCGGCACCGTACTCGCCGGCGTCGGCCATGCCGCCGCCGTCGCCCGCCGTACTGCCGCCCTGTGAAGCGGGCGGCGGAGGCGGGTTGGTATCCGCGCGTTCTCGGGCCTCTCGGCGCTGCTCCGCCTGCTCCTCGAGGATCATGGCATCGAATACGCCCGTACCGCGCTCCAACTGAGCGTCGAGCACTGCGACCTGTTCAGCCGGGGTGAGCGGTCCGCCAACACCCGAACCGGTGCCGGCAGGGCTGCCGCCCGACGGTGTTTGTTCCGAGCCGTAGGGGCCGGCGCCAGCCTGGGAGTCCCCATTGCTGGTGGCCCCCGAGCCGGGCATGCCCTGGCCGCTCGTCCCGGCGGGTGCCCCAGAGCCCTGACCATCTCCCGGCGGTCGGCCACCGCCCTGGGCGCCCTCGCCCATGGCTGCCTCCATGGCGGCCAGCACTTCTTCCATCGATTGATCGTCCAGCAGATCGGGCAATTCTTCGCTGGCAGCGCCGGCGCCGCTGCTGTCTCCCCAGCCGGGCTCCTCGCCACCGGCCTCTGCACTGCCATCGGCACTCGCCGTGGATTGCTCTGTGCCGGTGCCGGCGCCGGGTTCCGCTGCGCCGGGCGCCTCGCCCTGGGGAAACTCCTCCATTTCCCTGCCGCCTTCCCCCGCATTCTGCTGCCCCTGGGTGTCAGAGCTGGCTGTGGTCTCATCGCCAGAGCTGCCATTAGAGCCCGGGGGCTGGGCACCTTGCGAACCCGGTGACCCGGGAGCACCAGAACTTGCGGGCGGTTGACCCGATTGGGCCGTCTCGGAGGACGAGGACTCCGAGCGTTCAGAAGCTGTGGATTGCGAGGGCGGGCGCTCCGATGCGCTGGAGGGTGAACTGGGCGATGAACTCGGGCTCGAGGCGCTGGGTGGTGTCGCGCTGGGCATGCTCGGCGGCTGAGGCATGGTGGGATTGCTGGCGCTGGGGCAGCCGGTCAGTACCAGACAGGCGCAGGCGATTGCCGCTAGGGCGGCATAACTCTTTGATTTTTCAGCCGTTGACGACATAAGCCCTGACTACCTTCTCCGTATCTACTGGTACACCATCTTTAAAGACTGGTCGAAATGGCGTTTTCCTTAACTGGCGCATCAGGCGGTTTACTTTACCGTTGATCCCGTCAGTCTCGTCTACCCGTTGCAGATTGACAACCCGGCCCCGCCGGGTAACCGCGAACTCAAGCACCACATTTGCCGCTTCCGGCGGCAAGTTTTCGGGCAGTGGTCTGACCCCAGAGAGGCTGGGTAGTGCCACCGGGTCACCGAACAGCTCTGCTATCTGCCGTTGAACAGTCTCTTGTTGGGCATCTTTCTGGTCCACAAGTTCCCGATGCGCTTCGCGATAGGCCTCCTCGGCGCCCTCATGTTCACCGTGGATAAGGTACCAGTCTCCCAGTTGCGCAAGCGTTCCGGCACTGGCGACCGGATCGGGTTCGGGCTGCTCTTGCTCGATTTCGTAGATGGCTCTGATAACAGCGCTGCCTTTACTGAAGCTGCGCGCCCTGTAGGCATTGAAACGGTTGTAATCCTGGCGATTGAGATAATCGGCCTCGCTACCCGGATTGGCGGCAGCGGAGTCCATCTCGTAGCCCGCTATCAAGTACTGGGCGCGCAGCATGCCGTGCAGAGGTTCCAGCAGGCGGGGGGAGGTTTCGCCATCTCTGGCGGCTATGTCGGTGAGGGCCAGTCGGTTGAGATCCCATATACTCATCAGCCGGCCGAACCCGGGATTGCCAATGCCCGCTCGGTAAGCGTCGAGCTGCCAGCTGGCTTGTTGCATAAGGGCCTGGGCACGCTGCTCTCCGGCACCGAGGCCGCGCATTTGCACCCGGTACAAACTGTGCTGGCGGTCATCGGCCTCGCTGAGTTGCCCCAAGGCAATATGACTGGATATTTCGCCACGTAATAGCGGGATCTGCTGGCGGCTGTAAAGCCCATCGTTGACGCGGGCCACATGAACGCCGCGTTTGAAGATGTCTACGGCCTCCTGGTGGCGTTCCTGCCGCTGCAATGCGAGGCCCAGGCTGAGCAGTTGTTCACTCAGCGGCGCACCGTAAGCCCCGTGCTCGGTTTCGGCGCGGGCAATTGCTTCACGGTACACCTGAACGTCGGCCGAGTCCGCAATTTCATCGAGCGTTGGTCCGGCTCCACCGCCATCTGCATGGACTCCGGGAATTGGATTAAGCAACAGCACCAGCAGCGGCGCCACTCGTGCTGAATTCAGCATTCGAATCATGTCTGTTTCCGCTTTGTCAGTAAGCGGGCGGCCGTGGCGGCGCCACCCGCTGAACTCCAGTATATACGCTTTAACCGCTGCAACGGGATCAGCCCGAGAGCGGCCGCATCGCCGCCCGGCTCGTACACTGCGCCCCGATGGTGATCGGGGTTTGCCTGCGTGGGCCGTCGGTGCATACTCCCGGTGCTGCAGCGCAGCGAATCTAGTGGAGTAGACCGAGTAAATAACCATGGATAAATTATTGCAAGAAATCGATAGCCGCTGGCGGGGGATGTTTACCCGACTGGCTGGCGGTGACGACGTTTCCCCGGGCATGAGATTGCGCACCGAGGGGCTGATGGAGGCCGCTGCTCTAATCGGTAGCGTCAGCCCGGAGAGCTTGCAAGCGGCTATGGCTGACGTTTACCTGGAGGTGTATCAGCGCCCGATAGAGCAGGACCTTGGCGAACAGTGGCAGAGCTTCCACCCGTTCCCACAGATACCGGTAATGGCGCAACGGGCGCCGGTCTATCCCAGTACTGCTGAATGAGTATAATACGGGCTGACTTCCGGGAATCCTGACCATGAAACTATTTCTAGTCCACGGCGTGCTGGCGCTGCTGATAAGCGGCATCCTGGCCGGCTGTAGCTCTACTCCAATCGAAGCGGTGAGTGACTTCGACAACAGCTTTAACTTTGACAAGGTCAGAAAAGTGGCCATCCAGCCTATTGACCGCACCCAGCTCAATACTGTGCAAGTCAGTGATATGCAGGTCCAGCGAATCAACGAGGCGTTGACCGACGAACTGCAGCGACGGGGTTATCAGGTGGTAACCAGCAATATCGAAGCCGATGGTTGGCTGACCTGGCACCTGGTGACCGAAGAGCGAGTGGACGTGCGCAGTTACAACAGTATGAGCTACTACAATTGCTGGATGTGCGGTCCTTCGGTCTCTGACGTCAGCGTCCAGCAGTACACAGAGGGTTCTTTCATCGTCGATCTTATCGACCCAGAACGCAACCAGTCGGTATGGCGCTCAACGATTCAGTCCCGATTGAAGTCGAACCCGGACCCGCAGCAAAACGCCGAGCGTCGCCGCGAGGCTGCGCAGGCAGTTTTCGCCGATTTTCCGCCCCAGTAAAGGTTAGGTGTCTTGCTTTACGAAGACTTCAGGCGTGAATACCTCGCGGGAGGGCTTGACCGGGAGACGCTGGCCGACTGCCCGGTGCGTCAATTCGAGCAGTGGTTGGAGCAGGCGGTAGAGGCCGGGCTCGGGGACCCCACGGCGATGGTGTTGGGGACAGTAGATCCTTTGGGTCAACCCGCGCAGCGCATGGTATTGATGAAGGGCGTCTCCAGCCGCGGGTTCGTGTTTTATACCAACCATGGCAGCGCCAAAGCCCGGGACATTGCGGGGGAAGCCCGGGTCTCATTGCTATTCCCCTGGAACGAACTCGAACGGCAGGTCATCATCGCGGGCAGGGCGGAAAGAATGTCGATTGCCGAATCGGCGCGTTATTTCCTCACTCGCCCGCGGGAAAGCCAGTTGGCTGCCTGGGCCTCCCGCCAAAGCCGGGGCCTGTCGGCCCGGGCCGTGCTGGAAAAAGAAGTGCAACTGATGCGGGAAAAGTTTGCGGCTGGCCAGGTCCCGATACCAGAGTTCTGGGGCGGCTATCGGGTGGTACCGCAGCGTATTGAGTTCTGGCAGGGTCGCGCCAGCCGGCTACATGATCGTTTCTTGTATACCCGGGACGAGACGGGCTCGTGGCTTATCGAACGGCTGCAGCCGTGATCCGTCGCCGTGTCTGGCACCGGGCAATGCTGCAAATCGACTAACGGGGGGTTTCGGGAGAGTGAAGAGAATCAGTGAAGCAGATTTGGTTGGCAGTTGGCAGCTGCAGTCCTGGACAATTGGTTACTCCAATCGGGACGAATTGACCTACCCTTTCGGGGAAGACCCTCAGGGCCTGTTGATTTACACTGCCGATGGTTGGATGAGTGCTGCAATCAGTCGCCGCAACCGACCCCGGCTCCCCGACCAGCAAAGCCCGCGTAAAATTTCTGCAGAGCTTCAGGCCCAGGCATACAGTTCCTATTTTCATTATGCCGGTCGCTATGCGGTCAATGGCGGTGACGTGATTCACTACGTGACCCAAAGCCTGAATCCGGACTTTCCTGGCACTGAGCAGTTGCGACATGCAGAGCTTGATGGTCACACGCTGGCCCTCACCGGTAAGGACCAACAAGGCGAACACACCCGCTTTCATGCGCTGGTCTGGCACCGCGTATCGGCAGGGAGCGATCAGCCCATCAACTGACAGCGCCAAAGTGCAGCACGGTGGCGCCTCTCGTCACCCCCTGGCGGGTTCACAAACGGGGCAGCTGAGATCAGGCGGAGCGGGTCGTTGTCACCCGGCGCTGGTCGAAGTAGCGCGGTTGCTCTTCGATGCCGAGCAGTTGCCGTCTGATCATGTCGAGCGCGGCGGCAGCGACCATGGTCTGGAACAGGCCGCGCTCCACTGGCCAGCACAGACAGCAAGCCTGTAGATTATGCCGGCAGCCCCAGGCCAGCCAGACGGTGCCAACGGGCTTGTCGGCACTGCCACCTTCCGGACCGGCAATGCCGGACACCGCAACGCTGTAGTCTGCGTTAGCGCGCTCCAGAGCGCCCAGCGCCATTTGCCGGACAACGACCTCGCTCACCGCCCCCGAGGCTTCAAGGTCTGTCTCACGCACCCCGAGAACGGACCGCTTGATGTGGTTTGCGTAAGTCACGAAGCCCGCCTCAAACGCTCGTGATGAGCCGGGGGTTCGGGTCAGCATACTGGCAATCAAGCCACCGGTGCAGGACTCCGCCGTGGTCAGGGTCTGGCCTCGCTCCACCAGCAGGTCCAGAACCCTGGCAGCCAGCAGCGTATCGCCCTCACCGATAATATGGTCTCCGAACAGTTGGTACAGCTGGCGTTTGCAGCGTTGCTGAGCGCCCCGGGCGGAGGCGTTGGCGATGCTCAGTTTGACCTCCATTTGTGGCGCGCCGGCCCGAAAACCCAGTTCCACTTCCGTGGGCCAGTCGAGGCAATTATCGGCGATTAACTGCTGGGCTGTAGACTCGCCGAGCCCAAACGTTTGCAGGCGAATTATCTCGTATTCTGCTTGCCGCTGCAGTTGCCGGGCGAGGTCGGCAAGGATTGTGTCCAGCATCGCCGCCAGCTCTCCCGGCACTCCGGGTGTGCAGATTACCCGGCAATTGTGCACAGTCATTTCGAATCCGACAGCGCTACCGATGGGGTTGGGAATCAGCGCGGCCCCTTCCGGCAGTCGGGCCTGTTTGCGATTGGCGGCGTTGAGTTGCAGGTTGCGTCTCGCGCACCAGTGTTCGAGATGAGCCATAGCCTGCGGGTGCTCCCTCACCGGTACCCCTGCAACGGCAGCCAGCACCTCGGCAGTCAGGTCATCAACTGTGGGGCCCAGGCCGCCATTGATGATAACCAGGTCGGCCTCTCTGGTCATGGCCGTCAGTTCCTTGTGCAGCAGCGCGAACTCGTCCCCCACAGTGACCTTGCGGGTCACGGGAATGGCCAGTTCGGCAAGCCGCGTCGCGATCGTTGCAGAATTGGAGTCGACCGTGTCACCGCTCATGATCTCGTTGCCAGTGAGCAGCAATTGCACGTTCAGCTGCTTTTCGCCCATGTCCATGCCCCAGGTTTCGATGCCGTATCCAAGCATAGCCAAAGCGGCGCCCCGGGCAAAGCATCCGGCGGAGCCCTGAAGCGGATCAGAAGCCCCCGTGGCGATCAAGATAGGCCAGTTCGGCTGCTGTTGAATCGCGCTCGAGGATGGCGTTCCTGGGCGAAAAGCGACCGAAGCGGGCAATGACATCTCTGTGGGCGATAGCGTAGCGCCGAAACGCTGTGATCTGCGTTCTGGGCCCGCATCTTTCCCCGCGCTGTGATAAAATTTAGCGCTTCTCTGGCTTCTTCAAACGGACATCCTATGGCACTGACTCCAGAAATCGACCTGAATAATGACGAGCAGAAAGTAAGCTACGGCTTCGGTCTGCAATTTGGTGAGCAGTTGCGTCGCAACGACTTCGATGGCCTCAACCTGGACGCCGTTGTGGCCGGTATCCGGCACTGGTATGAGCAACAGCAGGCACTGCTTGGCGACGCCGAGCTCAACCCCAGTTACAAGGTAATCCAGGATCGCCAAAAAGCAAAGTCAGCGGAGCTGGATGGCAAGAGACAGCAGCTTGCGGATCAATTCATGGTGGCCAACGCCGCGCGGGAAGAGGTGAGCACTACCGCAAGCGGCCTCCAGTATGAGGTGTTGGAGTCCGGCAGTGGCGGTGCCAAACCCGGTCCTCAGAGCATGGTGGTCACGCACTACCACGGCACCTTGGTGGACGGCACTGTTTTTGATAGCTCGGTGGAGCGCGGTACGCCTGCGGAGTTCGGCGTACACCAGGTGATCCCGGCGTGGACCGAGGCGCTGCAAATGATGTCGGAGGGTGACAAGTGGCGGATTGCCTGCCCGCCCGGCCTGGCCTACGGCGATCAGGGTGCCGGGGACGCTATTGCGCCCAACACTGCGCTGGTGTTTGAGATTCATCTCATCGACATCAAAAGCTGAGTCTGTGGCTGCGCACTGGTGGGGCCCAGGCGCTTGCTCAGTGGGCCGAACACAGGTGCACTGCGGCAAAAAACGCCCCGCAAGCAGCGCTTCGCCTTACATTGGGCGACGTCATTTATTACAATCATGTCCGGAGCGTTCTGTGGCCGGCAACGGGTTGCAGAGGTGCCCTAGCAGTCTCTACCAGCGCACCCAGTCGTTCCCACTCTATTAGTTATGGCGGTTAAAAGGTATGAAACGAGTCGTTTTTAATCAAAAAGGCGGTGTCGGCAAGACCAGTATCACCTGTAATCTGGCTGCTATCGGTGCAGCCATGGGCTATCGGACGCTGGTCATCGACCTCGATGTGCAGGGAAACAGCACCCACTACCTGGTCGGGGAGATCGACGCCGACGCTTTCCCGGCCGAGGCCCAGGGTGTGGCCGGACTGTTCAAGCAGACCGTGGGTTCGCGTAAAATGCGCCAAAATCCGGATTCGTTCGTGTGGGAAACCGCGTACGAAAATCTCTATCTGATGCCCTCCAGCCCGGTGTTGTCAGACATGGAAAAAGAGCTTGAGTCACGGTATAAAATTTACAAGCTGCGGGACGCTCTGAGCAAGCTGGAAGACGAATACGATCGCATTTATATCGATACGCCGCCTAACTTCAACTTTTACTCCAAGTCGGCATTGATCGCCGCCGACTCGGTGCTGATCCCTTTCGACTGTGACAGTTTTGCCCGGCAAAGCCTCTATTCGCTGATGGATAATATTGCCGAACTGCAGGAGGACCACAATCCCGAGCTCGCCGTTGAAGGCATAGTGATCAATCAGTTTAATTCCCAGGCCCGGCTGCCTGGAGAGCTGGTTGCAGAGCTGGAAGCTGAGGGTTACCCGGTTTTTAACAGTTGCCTGAACACTTCGATCAAGATGAAGGAATCCCACCGGGACCACCGACCTTTGATTGATCTCGCCCCCAGCCACAAACTTACTCTGCAGTTTATTGACCTGCACGATGAGTTGGAGGCAACCCTGTCAAAGGCTGCCTAGGAACGGGGCCGTCCTGGGGCAGGCTAAAAGCCGACCGTCAGTATAACCATATAAAATCTAGTTATTTGTCATCGATTTTTTAATTCATTAGAGTCCGGGGCTGTGTGGACAATCGGTGCGGCGAGTTGCTGGATCTGGATTTTGACAGCGTTAACGCCCAGTTGCGCAATGCCAGCGCGCAGGACATCGTGCGGTGGGCACTGGCCCTGGGTGAAAAGAGCATTGCGACGACCAGCATGGGTCGCAATGCCGCTGTGATGTTGCACCTGGTAAATGGGGTCGACCAACAAATACCCACAATCTGGGTCGATACGGGCTACAACCTCAGGGATACTTATGTCGTAGCGGAGCGATTGATCCGTGACCTCGAGCTAAATGTTCATGTTTACTCGCCGCAGATGACGTCGGAGCGACGCAATGCGATTATGGGCGGCATCCCGACGATAGACGAGGCGGATCGCCACGAGGAATTTACCCGGCAGGTGAAGCTGGAACCCTTCGACCGCGCGCTGGCGGAATTTTCTCCCCGGGTGTGGTTGAGCGGCCTGCGTCGAGAGGAGACAGAGCATCGCAAGACATTGGATATTGTGTCGCTTGATAATCGCGGTATCGTGAAAGTTGCACCGCTGTTTTATTGGTCAGATGAGGACGTGGAGCGCTACATGGCAACCCATAGTTTGCCGAGCTGCCGCCACTATTTTGACCCCACCAAGGTGCACGACGGCAGAGAATGCGGGCTTCACACCGCTGCCTGAGGGCCAGAGCTTGTGCAGGTAGTTGTCAGCTCATGGCAGCCCATGTCAGCCCATGTCAGCCCATGATAGCGCCGACGGACACTGCCAACAGCGCGGTAGCAATCAGAAAACCCAGCACAATCAGGCCGAGACGCCGCAGTGTGCGCTTGTCTTCGAGCTCTTGCTCCTGGACGAGATGTTGAGTCATTGCGATGCTCCTTTCTTTATCTGCAGCCTTATTGCAGCCCATCCGCCGCAGTATTCAGTGCCACAAGGCGAGCGACCGGGCCGCGCAAGGGTTAGCTGCATAGCAGAGTTGCGCAACAGCTGGCCAGCTGCATTGATCCAGATCAAGCGCAGGATAAACACCGTTTTCGGGAGCAGGACGATAAAATGGATAATCAGAGTACGCCATTGTCCCTGGCGGATGCCCGCCTCCAGGTGCGCGGATTGATGCAGGGGGAGTCCGATCTGGTGGCCAATGCGGCGAATTTCTCGGCGCTGGTGGCCGGACAGCTGGATCGCATCAACTGGCTGGGGTTTTATTTTCTGAAGGATGGCCAGCTGGTGCTGGGGCCCTTTCAGGGTCGCCCGGCTTGTGTGCGGATTCCCGCGGGGCGAGGCGTGTGCGGCACAGCATTGGTGAGCGGTCGCACCCAGGTGGTTGCGGACGTGCACGATTTCCCCGGGCACATTGCTTGCGACCCCCAGTCCCGTTCAGAGGTGGTGGTGCCGCTTCGCGATGGTGAGCGCGTGGTGGGCGTACTGGATGTGGACAGTCCGGAAACGGATCGATTTAGTCCTGGCGATGTCGAATACCTGGAGGTGCTCGCCGCAGAATTCTGCCGCTTGCAGTTTGGCTGAGCACTGAGATAGCGGGCAGGAGGGGCCCGGGAGCAGGCGGCCCGGCGATCCCATGGCTATACTCGGGACAGGCTTCCGTTCGGCCCCAATGGTCCCGGTGGGAGGTGAAGATGCCTGTCAGGTCGACTGGCAGCAGCTATGCGCTATTAGTGACGGGATACCGGTCGCTTGTTGTGATATGGGTTCTCGCAGGGCTCGCCGCTTGTGCCTCGACGGGTAGTGAGCCGGTAGAACTGGGTCGTATCGAGCCCCTGGTCTTGCCCGGGGAGCGCCTGGAGGTCACCGAGATCGCCTCTCGGGTTGCCTCCCCCGATCTTCTGCGCGTCGATGCGCGGATGCGCGAGTTTGTGCAGTTGTATACCGGCGAGCTGGGCAGCAAGCGCCAGCGGCTGCATATGCTGCACCGGGCGGTGAGGAGCCCGGCGGTGCTGGACCTGCAGTATGACCCGCATGCAGAGGGCAGTGCGATAGAGGTGTTTTATCGCGGTACTGCCAATTGTCTTTCCTATGCCAACCTGTTTGTGGCTCTGGCCAGGGAGGCGGGGCTGGAGGCTGATTATCAGTGGCTGGAAGTGCGACCCCAGTGGACTCGACTGGGCGAACGCGTTGCGGTGAGTCTGCATGTAAATGTGGTGGTGGACACGGCCCGCGGCGAGCAGTTCATGGCCGATATCGACCCGTTGGAGTCCCGTGACATTACTGGCAGTCGGCGCATCTCCGACAACGAGGCGACGGCCCTGCACCATAACAATATTGCGATCGAGGCGCTGACCAAGGAGCAGCTTGGCGAGGCCTGGTTGCAGTTGGTGCGAGCGCTACAGCTCAGTCCCGACTTGCCGTTGCTGTGGGTGAACCTGGGCGCTGTTTACCGGATGGCGGGTCAGCATGATGCTGCCGAGAGCAGCTATCTGCAGGCGCTGGCGCTGGACGAGCAGGACCGTTCCGCGATGACCAATCTGGTGATACTGTATGACATTCAGGGCCGCACAGCTGAGCGCGAGCAATGGGCTGAGCGGGTAGCGCGCTACCGTGAGGCCAACCCCTATTATCATGCCTGGTTGGGGGAGGAGGCCGCAGCAGTGGGAGAGTGGGCCAGCGCAGTGCGCCATTTCGAGCGGGCGCTGTCACTGGAACCCGCAGACAGCTATTTGATGTATGCCGCGGGGACGGCATCTTACCGGCTGCGGGATTACAGCGCTGCCAGGCGCTATCTCAATCGTGCTATCGAAGCCGCCGCCCTGATCAGTGATCAGGAGCGCTACCGCGAACAACTGGCTTTGGTCAGGCGCGATCAGCTTGCAGGGGTCTGACAGCGAGCCGGCCTGAGTAGGCTCGGCTAAACCTTGGTGGCGTTAGCGGCGCCCTCACACAGCAGCATCAGAAAGCAAGGCCTCGCTGCCGGCTTGCGAACTGCATCTCAGCGCCGTCAGGCAGCGAGTGCCACCCGAATATAGGCGCGATTCCCTATTTTGCCACCGAGTCTCGACAGGAGATCTGTCATTTTCATCTGCCAGCCATATTTGCGCCGCAGCGCGGCCAGGGCCATGCGGATGCTCGCCGGATCGTTCAGTATGTGGGCCTCTGTGGCAACCCAGTCGCCTGTCACCTTGCCGGTCACGGTGCAGGGAGCCATTCGGGACTCGCTAAAATTGCGCAGTCGTTTGACCTTTCCGGCGTCACCCGCCGAAAAAAGGTAGTAGCCGCCATCGCCAGGCGCGAACCAGACTGGAGTCGCGACGAACTCTCCGGAGCGTTTGAGAGTGGCAAAGCTGATGTAGTTGCCGCGATCGATTTCCTGTGTGTTCGCGCCTTTGCCGCTGATTTTGGCCATTGTTGCCGTGTCTCCCTGACGGTATCCAGGAGCTGCCTGGATATCGGGCATTAAAGCCAGAAATCGCTTGCGCGACAAGTGCGGTATGCAACACTGGGTCTAACTCCTGCGGAGCCATCGCCGCTAAACGCAGTGCCGTGACAGTGCGCTACAGGCTCAGGCAGGGCGTTTTTCCGATTGGTTCAGGCTTGTGAACAGCCTGTGAAAGGCATGTTGAGAGGTTTCAGAAAATGCATCCCCTGAGAGTATTTTCGGCCATTGTGCTGATACAGGTCTGGTTTGCAGCAACCGCGTGCGCAGACCCTGCCGCAGAAATCGAAATCAAGAGCCGGGAGGCGCTCGCCAACCTCGTAGCTCGCAATAAGCAGGCGGGGGCGTTGGTGGAGCGGGCTGCAGGGGTCCTGGTATTGCCAGATCTGGTCGCTATGGGTTTCGGGGTGGGAGGCGAGTACGGAGAGGGTGTTCTGTTAGTAGACGATGAACCCGTCGCTTACTATGCTTTGGCGGCCGCTTCGTTCGGCTTGCAGGTGGGGCTGGAGTACAAAGCCCAGGTTTTACTGTTCCTCACCCGGCAGGCTCTGATCGATTTTCGCAATACTCAGGGTTGGGAGGTCGGTGTCGATGCAACCGTGACTCTTCTGGACGACACGATGGGTGTTCATGCTGACAGTCTCGCCAGCGCCGACACTGTGGTGGGGTTTGTGTTCTCGAATAAAGGTTTTATGTACGATCTCAGCCTGGAGGGCAGCAAGTTCAGTCGGATCGCGCGGTAGAACCCCGGGCAGTCCGCTAGCCGCGGCTGTTGGCAGCCCCTGTCCTTTTTCGGTATCCTGCGCCGCCTGTTGCCGCCCAGAACCGAGGTTTCCAATGTCCACACCCACTAGCGTAGCCGCGCTCTTACGAGGCGATATAGACCTAGACCAGCAGGTGACGGTACGCGGTTGGTTGCGCAGCAAGCGCGACTCCAAAGCCGGCATCTCTTTTCTTGCGGTACATGATGGGTCTTCCTTCGACCCGATTCAGGCGGTAGTGCCTGCGGAGCTGCCCAATTACCAGTCGGAGGTGCTTGGACTGTCCACGGGTTGTTCGGTGGTCGTCACCGGCACTCTGGTCGAATCCCAGGGCAAGGGGCAGCGGGTAGAGATCCAGGCCGCAGAGGTGATGGTGCTGGGCTGGGTAGATGACCCTGAAACCTATCCGATCGCGAAAAAGCGTCACAGCTTCGAGTATCTGCGTTCTCAGGCCCATCTGCGACCTCGCACCAACACCTTTGGCGCCATTACCCGGGTGCGGACCACACTGGCAAATGCCATTCACAATTATTTTTTCGAGCGTGATTTTCACTGGATTAATACGCCGATTATCACCGGCAGTGACTGCGAGGGTGCGGGGGAGCTATTCCGAGTCAGCTCATTGGACCTCGCCAATATTCCTCGTAACGCCAGTGGCGCGGTCGATTTTGAACAAGATTTTTTTGGACGCGAGTCATTTCTCACGGTCTCCGGTCAGCTTGAGGTAGAGGCCTATTGCCTGGCCATGAGCAAGGTCTATACCTTCGGGCCGACCTTTCGCGCTGAAAACTCCAACACCAGCCGTCATCTGGCGGAATTCTGGATGGTCGAACCCGAAGTGGCGTTTGCCGACTTGCAGGCGAATGCGGATCTGGCGGAAGGACTGCTCAAGCACCTGTTGACCCGGGTCATGGAGGAGCGGGAAGACGATATGGCATTTTTCCAACAGCGCATTGACAGTACGGTGATCGAGCGGCTGCGCAGTGTGATCGACAACAGCTTTGAGCGCATTGAATACACGGAGGCAATCGCCCTGCTGGAGCGCAGCGGGCAGAACTTTGAGTTCCCGGTCTCCTGGGGCGTGGACCTGGCGGCTGAGCATGAGCGCTATCTGGCGGAAACTCACGTTGGGCGGCCGGTAGTGGTAATGAATTACCCCAAGGATATCAAGGCTTTCTATATGCGCCTCAACGACGATGACAGAACAGTCGCTGCGATGGATGTTCTGGCCCCCGGCATCGGTGAAATTATTGGTGGCGCGCAGCGTGAGGAGCGGTTGGAGGTCCTCGACTCCCGAATGGATGAACAACTGCGCAGCGAACTCTGGTGGTACCGTGATCTGCGGCGCTATGGCACCGTGCCACATGCCGGCTTCGGGCTTGGTTTCGAGCGCTTGCTCAACTATGTCACCGGGATGGAGAATGTGCGCGATGCCATCCCGTTCCCGCGTACGCCAGGCAATGCCGCTTTCTGACCCGCCATCCTGTGAGCACTACTTGTTCAGTAATTGTTCAGTGCTTGTACATTATTCGATCAATATTTGTGAAATATTGCCATCATTTCGAGCTCCAGCCCATTGGCTTTGAACCATACTCAGAGAGCATGCGGACAGATTCACGCCACAATGAGTGATTGACGTGGTGTCGTGGTGTAGAGGTCGATGCGGGGTGCGCCTTTACCCGATCGAATGGACTTTTGGTCCTCCGGGTGGGTCGTAATGGGGGTGAGATCAGGTTTAGGTCGGGATGCTTATGAGGCAGAGTTACGGTGATGGCCCGGGCAGTGAGATGGCTATCGTCGATACGTTCACAAGACTGATTTTCGGCGACGATACGGGCTTTAACAGCCAGGAAGTGCGCATTATCGAGGCTCTTACAGCTGTTCAGGGTGGTTGTCCCCTGCCAGCCAGTGACTGGGGGCCCTGTCTGCAGGCGATGAATGTTGCCGAGATGATAGAACTGGTGGGTGCCGTGAGGATGAGGCTGGAGCAAGAAGCGTCTTTGGCGCCAGCGGACATATCAGGCGGGCTGTTGGACCGACCCCACTGCTGATCGGGGGAGCCCGCCAGCGTGCACAATCCTCTTTCAGCGGTCGGTTTGGCAGTGGCCTATTGGTCACTACCCTCTGATTGTGTCTGCGCTGTCCCTACTGCGGGCTTTGGTGGTTTCAGGCCGCTATCCGGCAACGGCTTGAAGAGAACCCGGTGGTTCTTTTCCCTGTCCAGTCCCTGCATCTGCACCTGGACCAGCTGCTCCAGCTGGAAGCGCCGGGTCGTGCTGGTCAGTGAAGCGGTCCATTTATCGTAGCTGAATTTCTCCGGGTCCTTGCGCAGATCCACGAAGCCCTCAAGGCCGTTGTCATCCAGACGAACATTGAATCCGCTGCTGTTTACGTGAACGATGTGCGCGCCGAAGGTCAGGGCTTCCCCCTTGGCCTGACGATGGTCGCGAGTGACGCGGGTCAGATAGTTCGCGGCCAGCCAGTGTTCAGCTTCCTGGCTTGCCAGTCGCGCATTGGCCAGGCGCTGCGCCAACGATTGGAGCATAGGCTTGGATACGTGGTTGCCGGCGTTGCCGTGGAGGAGCGATTTGATTTGTAGATGGACCAGAAAATCCACGTACTTGCGCAGGGGTGATGTGCAGTTGGTGTAGCACTGCAGCGACATTCCCATATGGAACGCCGGTTGGGTCGACAAGGTGGCGCGGGTTAGATAGCGATTAATCATCGCCCGCAGCGGCAGGGACTGCCCGGCGCTGGAAAGCTTTTTCAGAATATCCCGATAACCCTCCAGGCTGGCGGGTTCTTTGCCCAGCAGTTCGGCGCAATGGGTGGTGAAGAACTTTTCCAGCTCCTGCAACCTGTCGGCACGAAACCCCGGATGACTGACAAAGGGCCCTGTGGCTTGCCCGGCGGCCAGGAAGCGAGCGGCGCAGCGGTTGGTCGCCACCATACACTCCTCGACCAGGCGCTGTGACAGCAGCTTCTCATGTGGCTCGACATGATCGATCTGCTTGTTGTCATTGAGAATCCAGCGAAACTCGCGGCGGTCGTCCATGACCAGCTCATGGTTCTCACGATGGGAGCGCAGCGCCTGGTAAACCTTGTATAGCGCTTCCAGTGGAGTGGCATGGCTCATCAGTTCGTCATCCTGCCCGGTCAGGTAACGATCGACACCGTAGTAGGAGAGCTTCGCCCGCGAGCGTATCCGGGCCTCGAGGAACTCGAATTCACCGACCGCGCCGCTGTCGCTGACTGCCACTTTGCAAACCAGTGCGGGGCGGTCGCTGCCTTCAGACAAGGCGCAGGTGTCCTGTGACAGTTGCTCGGGCAGCATGGGTAACAGATCGCCATGGAAGTACACCGAGGTGGCCCGATGGGCGATGTCCTTGTGTAGCTGCGAGTCGGCGGCAATATATGCCGTGGGGTCGGCAATGGCGACGTAGAGGTTCCAGCCGTCGCTGGTGATGTCGGCATACAGGGCATCGTCGATGTCCTGGGTTTTTGCGGCATCGATAGAGATAAACTCAAGATCGGTGAGGTCTTGGCGGCCCTCATCCTCCAAGGGTTTGCGATTGGCAAGCTGCTGCTCGAGATCTTTGCGGGCCGCCGCGCTCCAGTCGACCGGCAGCTGGTGTTTGGCCATGCTATACAGGTTTTCTATCCCCGGGGTGGTGTCGTCACCGACAATTGCCAGGACTTTGGCCTGCGGCTTGCCATCTCTGATCGGGTGGCGAAGTATCGCGCAACGCAGATAATCGCCCTCTTTGACGCCGTTGCGGGCATGGGGAGGGATGAATAGCCAGCGACTGAGGTGGGGCAGATCCGGCTGCACGAATACGGCCTTGCCCTTGCGCACACAGCGTCCGGTGAAGTCGGCCAGAGGGCTTTCTACCAGGGACTCTATATCTGCGATGGTCTTGTTGTCGGCCGTGGGTCTGATGCAAACGTTCACCCGATCTTCAGGGAAGGCCTTGAGCATCTCATCCGGAGGAATGAAGATTTCCCTGCCATCTTCGAGTACGGCGAATCCGTAGCGGGACTGGGTTCCTTTGACGACAGCTTCGGCGCGTTCTTTCTCGGCCTCCATCTGCGTTTTCAGGCCTTTCAGTTGCGACAGGGCATTTTGGTTAAGCATGGTTGAGACAGCTTCGTTGGGAGCCAGACAGTCGGCTATCGTAACGAAAAACCGGGGTCCTGTCAGGACAGCGGTGCGGATAAAAAGATTCTCTGCAGTTTCAGCTAAATCTCGTTGACAGGCCCGTGAATGGCACTTAATAATCGGGGCGTCGTTGCAGTGCAAAGCCGGGAAACGCCTTTTGAAGAATTTCCCGACGCGCCGCGGGCTGGTGCCTCGCTCCGGTGCGTCCAGTTTGAAAACTGTTGCTGTCCCCCCTGTGCTGTCCAGCAGGGTTCGGCTCAAGCTACCACGCATCTGCGAGCATTCAGCCGCAGAGCGCAGCGACCCCCCCTCAAAAAAATTCTGTACCTATCGAGGAATGTCCCATGGATTCAGGCTCTGCCCTGCGCGTAGAAAAATCCCCAACCCTGAAAACCGTCATCAACAAGACGTATGTGCTGGACACCAATGTGCTGCTGCACGACCCCACTGCCGTCACTGCATTTAACGAGCACCGGGTGGTCATTCCGATGACGGTTCTCGAAGAGCTGGACCATATCAAGGACAGGCGCGACAAGACTGTCAGTCGCGAGGCGAGAATAGCTATCGGGATCATTGATCGGGTGGTCGATTCCGCTGGCCCACAGCAGATACAGGAGGGTGTGGAGATCCCCGGATCAGGTCTCGATGGGCGATTGGGCGCACTGGCCATTTTCCCTGATCAGTTGCTGGCCGACGATCCCGGCATCCCGTTTCTGGACGTGAACCAGGATCAGGCAAACGACAACCGTATTATCAACGTGGCGCTGCGGTTGCAGGCGCAGAACCCGGATGAATTTGTCTGTCTGGTCACCAAGGATATCAACATGCGGATCAAGGCCAAGGGCTCGGGTCTCCTGCATGTAGAAGATTATCGCCGCGATCGTGTGCTGGACGATATTGATCTGCTGGCTCGTGGCTACGAGCACATCGCGGGGGATTTCTGGTCCGGTATTGCGGAGGTTGACACGCTGCGCGAGGGAGATTGCACCCTGCATCGGATACCGCGTAAATCGCTACCCCAGGCCTACCCCAATATGTTTCTCTATGACGATCAGGAGTTTATTGCTTTTGTGAAGCGAGTGGAAAAAGAGTACGTTTTTCTGCGCTGTGACAGCCGCGATAATCTCTTGCACCGGCGCTTCTGGGGGCTGACGCCACGCAATATCGAGCAGGCGATGGCTATGTCCTTGCTGGATGACGACAATGTCGATATGACCGTGCTGACAGGGCCTGCCGGTTCGGGTAAAACCCTCATGGCCCTCGCCTATGGCCTGCATGCGATCCTGGAGCAAAAAAAATTCAGCAAGTTGATTGTCGCGCGCTCCACACCGCCCATCGCGGAGGAAATCGGGTTCTTGCCGGGTACTGAAGAAGAAAAAATGGCGCCCTGGCTGGCTGCCTTTGACGACAATCTGGAAATCCTCCACGGCACGGATGAGTCATGCAATGGCAGTATCGATTATGTCAAAGAGCGGGCGAATATTCAGTTCAAGTCACTGAACTTCATGCGCGGACGCTCATTCAACAACGCTTACATCATCATCGATGAGGCCCAGGGTCTCACCCAGTTTCAACTCAAGTCCATCATCAGCCGGGTGGGGGCGGATTCGAAAATAGTGGTGCTGGGCAATCTGGCACAGATAGACAACAAGTACATTTCACCGCTGACTTCGGGGCTGACCTATCTGGTTGAAAAGAGCAAGGACTACCCTCACGCGGGCATGATGCACGTCAAGGGAATTGTGCGGTCCCGGTTGGCGGCGTTTGCAGAGGAAAACCTGTAGCGGCAAACTCGCCGTCACCGGTTGGCGACCTCCTGCCTATTGCGGCTGGGAGTCGGTTTTGGCGGAGACAGGGCGCA
The DNA here is from genome assembly GCA_963840725.1 of uncultured Gammaproteobacteria bacterium. Taxonomy (GTDB): domain Bacteria; phylum Pseudomonadota; class Gammaproteobacteria; order Pseudomonadales; family Halieaceae; genus CAVWDU01. The sequence goes on from CAWIZY010000016.1 coordinate 1,321,719, forward strand.
TTTCGTCCTTGTCAGGTCGGCGTTTGCCGCGCCGCAGATCCCGCTCCAGGGCGATTTCCAGTCTCGCCATGAAAGACCAGGAGGTCTCTCTGCGTTCGTCGTAGTTGCGCTGGCGAAAATTGATCGCCGGCTCCAGCTCGAGGAACAAAAAGTCGCGGTATACCCGCCGCCGGACGGTGACACCCAGGCGATAATTCTTGACGAAGGATTCGGGGCTGGTCTCGCCGCGCACAGCGGCATAGTAGCTCAACGCGATTGGCCGTCTAGTTGCAGCCGCCAGTCGATGGCGCACCGAAACGCGCGTGCGCCACTCCAGTCCGTCGGTCTGTTGCCCCCAGACGCCCCGATTCACCCAGCGCAGTTGTGTGTTTTTGTCGATAGAGCGGTTCATTTCCAGCTGCGATGTAGCGTATAAATCTTCACCGTTTTCGTACTGAAGACGCTGGGTGAAACGGTAGTTTGAGACCTCTCCGATAGTGTCTTCCAATCGGTAGCGCAGCCCGGGGCGCAGGCTGCCGGACGCGAAGCCCAGGGTCGCATCGAAACGGGAACTGCTGCCCTTGCGGACGTTGTAACGCACCCCGACAGTGTCTTCGGTGCGGGTTTCGTCCGGGTCGGGGTTTTCCTGGTCCTCTTCACCGGCGAATACCAGGTCCAGGCGCGAGGAGATCCGCGGCAGCTGTACCTTGCCCCGCAAACTGATACTGGTATCGTTGCCGTTTTGCTGATCCCAATCGAACTCGGTAATCAGGCGCAGGAAGGATTCTGCCTGATCCAGGTCATCCTCCGGGTTGCCAAAAAAATTGTCCATCCAGAGAGTCAGGGCCTGGGCCTGGTCGGTGGCGTAGGCGTGGCTGCTGTCCACCCAGTTGACCGGGGGTTCTTCAGTGGCGGCGGGTTCTGTTGCGTTCTCTGTTTGCGGTTCATCCGGCCATGCCAGGGCGGGAATAAACAGAAAAACGAGAAACCAGATCTTCACGGTAGAGTAGTACTTACCTCGCGGGGAATTCAGGCTACACTAGCGCCCCATGAATTCCCTGTTTATTGCATTCCAGCATATCGTGCCGCAACACGCGCTGTCACGCTGTACGGGCTGGTTAGCGGAATTAAGTCACCCTATTTGGCTGAAAAACTGGGTTATTCGTCGCTTCGTCGCCCATTTTGATGTTGACATGAGCGAAGCAGAGCAGCCTGAGCCCAGCGCCTATGACAGTTTCAACGCATTTTTCACCCGACGGCTGCGAGACGGAGCCAGGCCCATCGCCCCTGCAGATATTGTCTGTCCGGCGGATGGTGCAATCAGCCAGTTGGGGGACGTCGTGTCCGGTCGCGTTTTCCAGGCCAAGGGGCAATCATTCAGCGTGAGCGAACTGCTCGGTGGGGACCTGGAGCGCAGCGCCACATTCGCCAATGGCCAGTTCGCCACGATTTATCTGTCGCCTCGGGATTATCACCGGGTACATATGCCGCTGGCAGGTCAGTTGGTTGCTACCCGTTATATACCCGGTGACCTTTACTCGGTTAACGCCGTGACGGCCCAGAACGTGGAGCGTCTGTTTGCGCGCAATGAGCGCTTGGTTTGCCACTTCACTACTGCCGCAGGGCCCATGGCATTGGTATTGGTAGGCGCGATGGTGGTTGCCGGCATAGAAACGGTGTGGGCAGGCCGGGTCGCACCCGCCAGGCAGCGCGCGCCAACGGCTGTCGACCCCACCCTGCCCGCTGCCCCGGTGAAGCTGGATAAGGGCGAAGAAATGGGTCGTTTTTTGTTAGGCTCAACGGTCATACTCCTGTTCCCGCAGGGCAGCATGCGCTGGAACGACAGCTTCGCTGCGGGCAGCCCTACCCGGTTGGGAGAGGCGCTGGCGACGATCAGCGGCTGATACTTTTACACTGCGCCGGGCGCAAACCCGGGTGGCGGCGCAGAACATGGCCTATCGAGGTGTTCCAATCAGTTTCGAGTTCTCTAAACTGTTGTCGTTGCTGGCCTACCCGCTGACCCAGGTGTTCCTGTTGCAACTGGGAGGTCTCCTCGCTCTCTGCATCGGCCGGCGTCGAACGGGGGTGTCGCTGGTCGCGGCCAGCGTTGGCTGGCTGTATCTGGCTTCCACCTGCTGGCTCGGTGACCGATTAATGACGAGCCTGGAGCAGCGTTATCCCCCGGTAGCCGTCAGCGCCCTGCCTGAGGCGGACGTCATTCTGCTGCTGGGTGGCGGTGTTCACAGCAAAAAGTCCGAGGATGTGCTGGGCAACCTCAACCGATGGTCTGACCGGCTGCTTTTTGCGGCAGGGCTCTATCACGCCGGAAAGGCGCCGGTAATCCTGATAAGCGGCGGCGGGCCCGAGGGGCGGGCAACGGAGGCGGCGATGACCGGGGAGATCCTGCGCGTTATGCAGGTCCCCGAGAGTGCGATGCTGCTGGAGCAAACCAGCAGGAACACCTATGACAACGCGGTATTTAGTGAGCCAATGCTTACCGAGCGTGGGTGGGACCGGATACTGTTGGTAACCAGTGCGTTTCATATGCGTCGAGCCGTCGCCCTCTTCGAGGCGCGGGGGGTGACGGTGATTCCCGCTCCGACCGATCATCACATCAGTGACATGCCCGAGGAACGCTACTGGCTGGACAGGCTGCCATCCCTGTCCGGTTTAATCGTGACCCACTACGCAATACATGAGTTCGTGGGCTACTTGGTCTATCGCTGGCGGGGCTGGTTATAGCGACGCTGCAACCGCGGTCGGTGGCCAATGATGGCGGCTGAGCGAAGCCCTTCGGCTCTTTAGCCCAGTCGTTGACGCCGGCTATTGGTCGGCGAGGATACGCCGATAGCTGTGCAAGCGCAGTTCACTAACCTCGCCCCGGGCGACAGCGGCCAACAGGGCGCAACCGGGCTCCTCCCGGTGTTTGCAATCCCTGAAGCGGCAGTGGCCAAGCAGGGGACGGAATTCGATGAAACCGGCTTCGATCTGGTCGCGGTCCATATGCCAGAGCCCGAACTCCCGGATTCCCGGCGAATCGATCAGGCTGCCGCCGCAGGATAGATGGAACAACTGTGCGGTGGTAGTCGTGTGAACACCTTTGTTGCGAGTCCCTGAAAGGGCGCCGACCCGCAGATCCACCCCTGGCAGCAGCGCATTGATCAGGCTGGATTTTCCGACCCCCGACTGTCCCACCAGAACGCTGACATTGCCCGCCAGTGCCGGAATGAGCCCGGAGAGACCGCCATCGCCTTTGTGGGTGGGTATCAGCTTGTAGCCAAGGGACGGGTAGACGGATAACAGATCGGCCATTTTTGTGGCCAGCTCTGCATCCCGTTCCAGCAGGTCTGTTTTGTTGACCACAACGACCGGGCGGGCGCCTATCGTCTCGGCGGCGACCAGGTATCGGTCGATGAGATTGGCGTGAGGCTCCGGCAGGGGTGCAATGACAATAAACACGCGATCGATATTGGCGGCAATCGGCTTGAGATTCCCGTAATTGTCCGGGCGACTCAGCGCATTGTGTCGGTTTTTGCGCGCCACGACCACGCCCGTGGGTTCGCCGGCACACCAGACTACCCGGTCGCCGGTTACCAGGCCCTCAAGGTGGGCGCGTAAGTGACAGCGTTGGCGGCGTTCGTCAGCACCCTCGATCTCGGCCTGAGAGCCGAAATGAGCAACGACGATGCCGTCCTGTTCTGGCCCGAGGTTTCCGGCTTGCAACACAGCCTCTGCGCCATCGCCCCGGCGACGGGAGCGCTCTGTGCGTTCCCGCTGAATCTTTTCAATACGCCAGGCCTGTTTTCGCGTCAGTCTGCGTTTAGTCATAACTGCATTATCGAGCGCGTCTGCTATGACTGTCGAGGCATTTTGCTACACTGGGGTCCCAGCCAGGGGTGGCAAACTGCGCCGCAGCGGTCAGCAGATCGGTACCATCTTGGCTGGTTCGACAGCGGCTGGTTCGACAATAGTGTGCCACCACCGATGAATACAGCAGGAGTGCCGCGCCCATGGGTAGTGCCCACAGCGAAGAAGAAAGTGCCCACAGCGAAGAAGAAAGTGCCCACAGCGAAGAAGAAAGTGCCCACAGCGCAAAAAGTGCCCACAGCGCAAAAAGCGCCGACAATCTGATCTGGGTCGATATGGAGATGACCGGCCTAAACCCGGACACCGACCGGGTGATTGAAATTGCCACGATCATCACCGATAGCGATCTGAATACGCTGGCGGAGGGGCCAGTGATTGCCGTGCACCAGCCCGATAGTGTCCTCGCGGCGATGGACGAATGGAATACCTCGCATCACACCCGTTCAGGGCTGGTGGAGCGGGTGCGCGAGAGCCTGTATGACGAGGCTGCGGCTGTCCGAGAGACGCTGGGGTTCCTTGCCCGGTGGACGGGTCCGGGCGAGTCACCCATGTGTGGCAACTCGATCTGTCAGGACCGCCGCTTTATGGCTCGGCACATGCCTGAACTGGAGCGTTGGTTTCACTACCGCAATCTGGATGTCAGCACCGTTAAAATTCTGGCGCAGCGCTGGCGACCGGATTTGACCGCCGGAATCAATAAACAAGGCGCCCATCTGGCCCTGGAAGATATTCGCGATTCCATCGAGGAAATGCGCTACTACCGGGAGCATTTTCTTTGCTTGCATGACGACCGGTCACCCCGGCCCGGCTGAGTGCCCCGTTACTGGGATATCCTCGCGGCCTGTGGTAAAACGGGGCTTTGGTGAAGCGAGCCGGTAGACGGCTCCTTGCGCTGCACGGATGTGGGCCTTGAAGTCACCCGCTCGAGCGCTGAAATTTTGGGAGAAACAGTGAGTTCGACACGCTCAATCCTGCGGGAACTCAGGCGACGCAAGGTTATTCGAACCTGTGTGCTATACAGTCTGGTGTGCTGGGGTGCACTGCAGGTGGGTGAATTCGTCTACCCCGCTATCGGTCTCGATGAAGACCGTGCTTCAGCGACATTTCTCTATCTCGCGTTGGCGGGTTTCCCTCTTACGGTGTTTATCGCCTGGTTTTTTCAAATTACGCCCACGGGCGTTGTGAGGACAAACGCGTTTGTCGAACACCGGGTGCTGAATAATATACCGCCAATCAACGATCGCCGCAGGGAGGGTGTTTCGCCGTTGGCGCGCCCGGAAAGTGAGGCCGATTACGGCTGGATCCTCAGTGCCGAGACCGGCCCTTTGGCCGGGCTGGATTTTGCCGTAACCCGACCGCTGGTGATGGGTCGGGCGCTGGAGTGCGATCTGGCAATAGTCAGTCCCCACGTGTCTCGGCAGCATGCACGACTGGAGTTGGAAGACGACAAACTGGTGGTTGAGGATCTCGGCTCATCCAATGGCACCCTGGTGAGCGGTGTTCGACTCAATGGCCGTCGGCAACTGAAGCACGATGATGAGCTGCGATTCTACGACATTGTTTTCAGAGTAAAAGAAAACTTCTCCCGGCCGCGCAGCGAGATCGCCTCAATGAACAAAACCACATTTATCGAACCTGTGGTCCCGAGTCCCGAACCACTCGATAAACTCGAATAACGCTACTGCAATGCGGGGGAGGTCTGTTGGCCCTCAGGACAGCAGGAAAAGCACGGTAAGCACAACACTCGCCAGCAGTGCGCCGGCCAGCATCCGCTGCCCGCAGAGTGATTGGCGTTCTTCGGCATGGCCTGCAGGCCAGGCATGGGGCGTGACCGGGGCTGCCGAGGGTGAGACTTTCCCGATCTCAGACGCCTTGCCGTGTTCCGTGCCGAGGATGATCAGGGTTATATTGTCGCGACCGCCGGCGGCCAGAGCCGCTCCCAGCAGCGCATCGGCCTGCTGCTGCGGGGTGTCCTGTGCGGCCAGGTGGCTCGCGATAACCGCATCGGACAATTCGTCAGTGAGGCCGTCACTGCAAAGCAGGAACTGTTGCTGACCGGTCAGCTGGCCGTGGACCAGCCCTGGATTTACTCGCATATTCCGCGATATTCCGAGGCATTGGGTCAGCACGTGGCGCTCAGGATGTTGCGCAGCTTCCGTGTTGCTTATCAGGCCTCTGGCGAGGAGTTCACTGACCGGGTTGTGGTCCTGTGTCAGTGGGCTCAGTCGCCCATCCCAGAGGTAGGCCCGGCTGTCGCCGACCCAGCCGATCTCGTATTCGTCATCTCGCATTAGCAGGGCGACCACCGTGGAGCCCATGTCCGAGCTGTCGCGGCTCTCTCCTATTTCTGTCAGCACGGCTTGGTGCGCTACCATGATGGCTTGATCAAGGGATCTGCCATTGGCAATACTCTCGCGCACGGTTGCCCCCACGATAGCACTGGCCATTTCCCCCGCATCGTGGCCACCGACCCCATCAGCAACCAGCCACAGGCCCAGCTCCGGGGCTGCGACAAAGCTGTCCTCATTATTTTTTCGGTGATAACCCGGGTGGGTGTCGGCGCCTAGCTGTCTCATTCCTGGTTCCGGTTGGTCTTTGTGCTGGCTGTGCAGCGAGCGCTGACCCGCGCGCCAAGAGGCTCACTATACTCCAGCCCTTAGCCAGCGTCAGGTACCCGGGTGCTGTTCATGGGCGGGCCTGCGTCTGTGTTTTGTCCGGAGTACCCGGAAGGACCCGCTTTACCCGGTGTCGTTCAAGTGCCCAGCGCACATGTTCACGTACCAGTGCTGAATCGTGGTTGGCCCGACTGCGCAGGGCGCGCACGATGTGGGGTGAGTATGGCGCGTTACCCAGGGCAATAGCCACATTGCGTAACCAGCACGCATAGCCGATCCTGCGCAGCGCGGACCCGGCTGTTTTGTCCAAATAGGTGGGTTCATCCCACAGCAGCAAATCGGTCAGCGCGGCGTTTTCCAGACCATGGCGAGGTTGAAAATCCGACTCTTCGCTATGCTGTGCAAACTTGTTCCAGGGACAAACCAGTTGGCAGTCATCGCAGCCAAAGATCCGGTTGCCCATCAATGGCCTCAAGGCCGGGTCGATACTGCCGCGATGTTCGATAGTCAGGTAAGAGATGCAGCGCCGTGCGTCCAGCTCAAAAGGGCCGACAAAGGCGTTGGTGGGACAGATGTCGAGACAGGCGGTACAGGTCCCGCAGTGTTTGCTGGTCTGAGGCGGGTCGGCTGGCAACGGCAGGTCGGTGTATATTTCCCCGAGAAAAAACCAGGATCCTGCCTGTTCGTTGATGAGCATGGTGTTTTTGGCAATCCAGCCCATGCCGGCGCGTTCGGCGATGGCGCGCTCGAGCACCGGCGCGCTGTCCACGAAGGCTCGAAATTTGCCGCCACCTGCCTCTCTGGCAATGCGATCCGCCAGCTTTGCAAGTCGCCGGCGAATGACTTTATGGTAGTCTCGACCCAAAGTATAGCGGGCGATATAGCCGCTTTCTGCTTGCTCCAGAACCTCCCAGGGTCGGGTGCTTTGAGGCAGGTAGTCCATGCGCAAGCTAAGAACCCGACAGGTGCCGGGGACCAGTTCCGCCGGGCGTGAGCGCATGCTGCCATGGCGCTCCATGTAAGACATGGTCCCGTGGTAGCCAGCCGCCAGCCATTTGGCGAGGTAAGCTTCGTTCTCGCCGAGGTCGATATCGGCAACGCCGAGCTGCGCGAATCCGAGTTCGCGGGCCCACTGTCTGATTTGCGCCAGGAGGGCTGTTGGGTCCTGCTGGCTCCTGGTTGTTGGCATGATGCAATGCGTCGCTGGCAATCTGTCCGGCAAGTCTGCCAGAATTAGTGCCACAACACACAGGATTGACACGCTATGGACTTTTCCCGGATGAGGGCACTTTATACTGCCGCCCAGACCCGTGAACTCGACCGCTGTGCCATCGAACAGCACGGTATACCCGGCATTCGATTGATGCAGCGCGCTGCCGATGCCGCGTGTAGCGGCCTGTTTGGGAAGTGGCCGCGGCCGCGGCAATTGCAGGTGCTGTGCGGCACCGGGAACAACGGCGGTGACGGTTACCTGGTGGCAGCAATGGCTCACCTGAGGGGCGTTCCGGTGTCGGTGCTGCAACTGGGTGATCCCACCAGAATCACCGGCGACGCCCTGATGGCTCGAGAGCAGGCCCTCGCTGAGGGTGTTTCGATAGCGCCGTTCGACTCCGGCGCGATTGCCGCCGATGGCGTGCTCGTAGATGCCATGTTGGGCACCGGGCTTGGCGGCGATATCCGCGGCGTCTATGAACAGGCCGTGATGGCTGTGAATAACAGCGGTCTGCCGGTGATGGCGATCGATATTCCCTCGGGGCTGTGTGCGGATACGGGTCGATGCCTCGGCGGTGCTGTGCGTGCTGACCTGACGGTGACGTTTATCGGCCGCAAACGCGGTCTGTTCACTCTCGATGGGCCGGATTACGTCGGGGAGCTGCTGTTTGCTGATCTCGGTGTACCGGACGAAGTGTACAAGAGCCTGCCCGCAGACGCAGCGGTGCCTGATCTGTCGCCGTTATTGGAGGGCCTTGCACCGCGCCTGGGGACGGCACATAAGGGCCTGTTCGGTACCGTACTGGTAGTGGGTGGTGACCACGGTATGGGCGGCGCAGCCATGCTCGCCGCAGAGGCGGCCCTGCGATCAGGCGCGGGCCTGGTCAGAGCGGCCACGCGGCGGGAGCATGTCAGTGCAATGATCGCACGCCGACCGGAGATTATGGCGGTCGGGGTGGACTCCGGTCAGACGCTGGTGCCTCTTGTGGAAGGCGCCGATGTACTGGTCGTGGGACCCGGTCTGGGTCAGTCGGCCTGGTCGGAACAGCTGCTCCAGGCCGCAGTTGCCAGCAAAAAGCCGATGGTGCTGGATGCAGACGGGCTCAACCTGCTGGCCGGTGGGCGGATTTGCGAATCATTACAGCGCTCCAATTGGGTGCTCACGCCTCACCCTGGCGAGGCGGCACGACTGTTGGGGCTCGACAATGCCGCGGTTCAGGCTGACAGGTTTGCTGCCGTGCGCGCCCTGCAGGTTCGCTGTGGCGGCGTGGCCCTGCTCAAGGGTAACGGTACTCTGGTGACGGATGGCACCCGCTTGTTGCTGAGTCGCTACGGCAATCCCGGCATGGCGAGTGGCGGTATGGGGGACGTGTTGTCCGGGATCATTGGCGCGCTGATGGCGCAACAACTGCCGCTACTCGACGCGGCAGTGCTGGGAGCTTGTCTCCACGGCGCCGCAGCTGATCGCGCGGCACGGCGCGGGCAGCGTGGTCTGGTGGCCACCGACCTGATGGTGCCTCTGCAGAGACTATTGGGATGAGTCCTGCGGAACCCAGTTTGTCTGCGCCGGATGAAGCAGCCATGGTCGCACTGGGTGCCAGGCTTGCCGGGGCGGTTCGACCCGGCACGGTGATCTATTTACAGGGCGATATGGGTCTGGGTAAGACCACCCTCAGTCGCGGTTTTATTCGGGCGTTGGGTCATGTGGGTGCGGTAAAGAGTCCGACCTACACGTTGGTAGAGCCTTATGAATTGCCGGCGATGACGGTCTACCACTTTGACCTCTACAGGTTGGCAGACCCCGAAGAACTGGAGTTTCTCGGTATTCGTGATTACTTTCTGGCGGAGACAGTCTGTCTGGTGGAGTGGCCGGAACGTGGTCTTGGGGTTTTGCCCCCGGCCGATTTAGTGATTACCATAGAGGCCGAGGGACGCGGGCGCCGCCTGCGAGCCATGCCGGGTACGACAACCGGTCGTGAGATGGTGGCACGGTGGGCGGCGGATTAGCTGAAATAATAATGAAAACCCGGGTGTGAGACGGGCGTCGCGCAGTGACCGAGGTGGCAGCGCAAGGCAGGAGTGAGATGGGCAGGTTACGCTGGGTTTTAGCGCTCCTGATCTGCGGGTCAGCTGCGGTGAGCATGGCGGTGGAAGTGCATGATGTGCGCCTCTGGCGCGCTCCTGATCATACGCGGCTGGTGCTTGATCTCACCGGTCCCGCCGAACACAAACTCATTGCTCTGGAGAATCCCAGCCGTATCGTGCTGGATTTGCAGAATACCCGTCTCAAGGCGAGCTTTGATGCTGTGGATCTCTCAACCACGCCTATCCGGGGTATTCGCTCCGGAGTACGGGAGGGCGACGACTTGCGGGTGGTGCTGGATGTGTCGTCCCCGGTTGACCCGCGGAGCTTCTCACTGAGTGCCAACCAGAAGGCCGGCGACCGCCTGGTGCTGGACTTATACGACCGCGGCAAGCAGTCCGGTGCGGTGAAGAAGAGCGTCAAGCAGTCGGCCCGACGGGATATCGTGATCGCCATAGATGCCGGCCACGGCGGTGAGGACCCGGGCGCCTCCGGTCCCGGTCGTTTGCGCGAGAAGGACGTTGTCCTGGCTATCGCGAGAGAACTCAATGCCTTGTTTAAGGCAGACCGTGGGTTCAGGGCTTCGCTGATCCGCAGCGGCGATTACTACATCAGCCTGAAAGGGCGTCGCGATCTCGCGCGTAAAAAGCAGGCCGACCTGTTTGTCTCTATTCACGCTGATGCTTTCAAGCGCAAAGAGGCGCACGGTGCTTCTGTCTACGCCCTGTCTACCCGGGGCGCCAGCAGCACGGCAGCTGGCTATCTGGCCCAGCGCGAAAACGCAGCCGACCTTGTAGGGGGTGTTCGCCTGTCCGATAAAGACGATGTCCTCGCCGGAGTTCTGGCAGATTTGTCCATGACCTCGACCCTGGATACCAGCCTGAAACTGGGCGATGGCGTGTTGCGCAAGATGGATCGGGTCACCAAGTTGCACAAGGACAGAGTTGAGCAGGCGGGCTTCGCGGTGTTGAAGTCACCTGATATTCCATCGATCCTGATTGAGACCGGTTTTATCTCTAATCCGGCAGAGTCCAGAAAGCTGGCCTCTCGCAGTCACCAGAAAAAAATTGCCGCTGCGATTCACGATGCGGTCAAAGCCTGGTTTCTCGATCATCCGCCATCGGGCACCCTGATTGCCTGGCAGAAACAGCAGGGCGGCCAGCAGTATGTCATCGCCAGGGGTGATACACTTTCGGGCATCGCGCAGCGGTTCAATGTGACCGTCTCCTCGCTGCAGCATTACAATCAGCTGAGCGACAGCAGGATAATGGTAGGGCAAAAGCTGCGTATTCCGACAACGTAAGTCTGGATAGACCCTATGCCCCGTATTCAGCGCCTGAGCACCAGGCTGGCCAACCAGATAGCCGCCGGTGAGGTGGTGGAACGCCCCGCCTCTGTGGTCAAGGAAATTCTCGAAAACAGTCTCGATGCCGGTGCATCGCGGGTGGATGTCGAGGTCGAGGCCGGCGGTAGCAAATTGATCCGGGTGCGGGACAATGGTCGTGGGATCCCAGCGGAAGACCTCGAGTTGGCGCTGGCTCGCCACGCCACCAGCAAAATCAGCTCGCTGGAAGATCTTGAGCAGGTAGGCAGTCTTGGCTTTCGTGGCGAGGCGCTGGCGAGTATCGGTTCCGTATCGCGGCTGAAACTGACCAGCAACACGAGTGAAGCGGTCGGAGCTGGCCGCAGTGCCGCCTCAGAAGGTCGCGATATGGCGGTGGCCGTCAGCCCGGCACCCCACCCGCCCGGAACCACTGTGGAGGTCAGGGATCTCTTTTTTAACACCCCCGCACGGCGCAAGTTTCTGCGCACCGAAAAAACCGAGTTCAACCACCTCGAAGAAGTGGTGAAGCGGCTGGCGCTATCGCGCTTTGATGTGGGTTTTTCCCTGCGTCACAATCAGCGGCTGGTGCACAACCTCAAGGCGGGCAGTAGCGATAGCGAACGCCAGCGTCGAGTGACCGCCGTGTGTGGCCCTGCTTTTATGGAGCAGGCGATCTATCTTGAAAACGAAGCAGGGGGCTTGCATCTGTCGGGCTGGGTGGCGCAGCCGACCTTTTCCCGCAGTCAGGCAGACTTGCAGTATTTCTTTGTCAATGGCCGTGTGATCCGCGATCGGTTGATCAGCCACGCAGTCAAACAGGCCTATCGCGACGTGCTCTATCATGGCCGGCACCCCGCCTTTGTGCTCTACCTGGAGCTTCCTCATGCGCTGGTAGACGTCAATGTGCATCCCACCAAACACGAGGTCCGGTTTCGCGATGGCCGTGCGGTACACGGCTTTATCTTCAGCAGCCTGCACCGGGCGCTGGCTGAAGTGAGGCCCGCAGACCAACTCAAGGATCACGACATCGTCGCCGAGGATGGCCTCAGTGTGGACGCAAGGACCGGGGAGGTATTGCAGCCGGGACTGGGTCTGGGCTCCCACTCCGGCTCCGCCGCCAATGGTGTCGGCGCGTCCGGCATCGGCTCGGGCAGGCCTTACGGTGGGATGGCCGGCATCGCTGCGCTACCCAGTGGTGCTGCCGCGGCACAGATGGCCAGTTACGGCGCCCTGCACGGTCCCGCACAAGAACCACAGACCCTGGCGGAAGCGGGGCCTGGGGACGAGGTGCCACCTCTGGGGTATGCCCTGGCGCAACTCAAGGGTATTTATATTCTCGCCGAAAACGCCCGGGGCCTGATCCTAGTCGACATGCATGCCGCTCACGAGCGAGTGACCTACGAGCGATTGAAAGCAGCCCGGGATCTGGAGGGCATCCGCAGCCAGCCGCTGCTGGTTCCCCTGGCGGTTGCTGTCAGTCAGCGAGAGGTGGCCGTGGCCACAGACCATCGGGAGTTTTTTCATGCGCTGGGATTGGCGGTCGATGTGGCGGGAGAGGAGTCGCTGCTGATTCGCCAGGTCCCCGTGTTATTACGAGACACCAACGTTGAGCAGTTGCTGCGTGATGTGCTGGCAGACCTGATGGAATTTGGCAGCTCTGACCGGATCGAGGCGCATCTCGATGAGATTCTGTCCACTATGGCTTGTCATGGCTCGGTTCGCGCCAATCGGCGTCTCACCCTCCCTGAAATGAACGCGCTACTGCGGGATATGGAGGCAACGGAGCGTTCCGGGCAGTGCAATCACGGACGTCCGACCTGGACCGCGGTCTCGCTTGAGGAACTGGACAGGCTGTTCTTGCGGGGGCGCTGATGGCGAGTGAAAGGCCCTTGTCTCCCCTGATCTGCCTGTTCGGGCCCACCGCGTCCGGCAAGACCGCGCTGGCCATTGCGTTGGCCGGCGTGCTTGACTGTGAGCTGATCAGTGTCGACTCAGCACTGGTCTACCGTGGACTGAATATCGGCAGTGCCAAGCCCGATTATCCGCACCATCTCATTGATATCTGCGATCCTTCGGAGAGCTACTCGGCGGCCGCATTTGCCGCCGATGCGCGCAGTTTGATCGCAGATATTACGGCGCGTGGCCGCATTCCGCTGCTGGTGGGTGGGACGATGTTGTATTTCCGGGCTTTGTTGTCCGGCCTGTCACCTATGCCCCCCGCCAATCCTGAGATACGCGCTGACATTGAGCGCGAAGCGGTGCGCCTGGGGTGGCCGGGTATCCATCGACAGCTTGCCGAGGTCGACCCGGAAGCAGCGATGCGTATCCACCCCAATCACTCGCAGCGGCTGGCACGCGCGCTGGAGGTTTTTCGCAGTAGCGGCGTAGCCATGAGTGACTGGCAGCGCAGTGGTCCGCGCGAGCGACCTTTGTCAGAAAGCTACGCAATTACCCAGCTCGCCGTGTGCCCCCAGGAGCGTTCGGTATTGCATGCGCGAATTCAGCAGCGTTTTCATGCGATGATGGCGGCGGGCTTTTTGGATGAGGTGCAGACATTGCATGGCAGAGGCGACTTGAGCGAAGACCTGCCGGCAATCCGAGCCGTAGGCTATCGCCAACTCTGGCAGCATCTCGAAGGCCGGTGTAGCCTCGACTCAGCGGTAGATAGTGGCATCGCGGCCACCCGCCAGCTGGCGAAACGGCAACTCACCTGGTTGCGTAAGTGGCCGGATTTGCTCTGGATTCTGACTGACCGTGCAGGGGAGTTGGCTATCAATACGGCGCCTTTGAGTCAGGCGCCTGCTGAAGCTGGCTCGCCCGCCGCCAACCCGAACGAAAAAAACAGGGAAACGACGCTTAGCCAGGCCTTGAGATATATCGACACTGCCCTCATGTAGTATGCTGGTGAAGTGGCGCGTCAGGTCGCGTCCGACGGTGCTCCGTTCAGTGGTGTATAATGGGCGGGCAGCAATGGTACCCGTAACCCCCACTGATCTGATTGAGCTATTGACGCAGTATCAGTCCCGAAGGGGTGGGTGAACAGTCAGAATTTATTATGGCTCGCTTTGAGCCGACCGAGGAGAAACACATGTCAAAAGGGCATACGTTACAAGACCCTTACCTGAACATTTTGCGCAAGGAGCGAGTGCCGGTATCAATTTATCTGGTGAACGGTATCAAGCTTCAGGGGCAGATCGAATCATTCGACCAATTTGTGGTGCTGTTGAAAAATACAGTGAGTCAAATGGTCTACAAGCACGCAATTTCTACTGTCGTGCCTTCGCGTGTAGTGCGCATGCCGATGCAAAACCCGCCGGAAGATGATGGCGGGAGCTGAGCCCGGCATTCGCCTGATTCCCGTCTCGATTCAAAGAGGTCGCATTGTTTTTTGACCGACCCGAGGCGGGCGAGCGCGCCGTACTCGTCCATTTGCAGCTGGATAATGAAGTCGAGCGGGAGGACCCGCGCGAATTCGAAGAGCTGGTCATCTCAGCAGGGGGTGATCCCGCGGCCTTTGTCATGGGCTCACGGCATACGCCTCACCCACGGACATTTGTGGGCAGCGGTAAACTGGAGGAAATTGGTGAGCAACTGCGTGAGCACGACGCGGAAATTGTGATGTTCAATCATGCCCTGTCACCCAGCCAGGAGCGCAACCTCGAGCAGGAACTGCAGTGCAGAGTGCTGGACCGCACCGGCCTGATACTGGATATTTTTGCCCAGCGTGCGCGGACTCATGAAGGTAAGTTACAGGTAGAGCTGGCGCAGTTGCAGCACATGAGCACACGTCTGGTCAGAGGCTGGACGCACCTTGAACGTCAGAAAGGCGGCATCGGCCTACGAGGGCCTGGTGAAACTCAGTTGGAAACCGACCGACGTTTGTTGCGCGTGAGGATTCGCGCGATAAAGGCGCGGTTGGGAAAAGTGCAACGTCAGCGTGACCAGGGACGGCGCTCGCGTCTGCGGGCTGAAGTGCCAAGCGTGTCTCTGGTGGGCTACACCAACGCGGGTAAATCGACATTGTTCAACCAGTTGACCGGCGCCGACGTATATTCTGCCGACCAGCTGTTTGCGACACTCGACCCGACGCTGCGCCGACTGCAGCTTGCCCGCTTTGGCCCGGTTGTATTGGCCGACACGGTGGGCTTTATTGCCCATTTGCCTCACAAGTTGGTTGATGCGTTCAAAGCGACCCTTGAGGAGACTCGCAGCGCCGACCTGCTGTTGCATGTGATCGATGCTGCCAGCGAAGAGCGGGATGGCAATATTGCCCAGGTTGGGGAGGTATTGGCAGAGATTGGCGCTGGCGAAATTCCCCAGCTGCAGGTATACAACAAGCTCGATCTGCTGGAGCAGTCGCCGCGGATAGACCGGGATGAACAGGGTCGCCCCTGGAGGGTGTGGCTCAGTGCCGTCACGGGTGAAGGTACTGACCTGTTGCTGGTGGCCATCACCGAGCTGCTTGGCGAAGATATGGTAGATGAGGAGCTGCGACTGGCGCCCGAAGAGGGCAAGTTGCGAGCTGAGCTCTATCGCCTGGGAGCCGTTGCTGCGGAGTCTTATGGGGACGATGGCGCCGCTCATCTCAGCGTCCGATTGCCCCGGGCGGACTGGAATCGATTGATGAAGAGGTCGCCGGAACAGCTGCACTGAGGGTCGCAGGAGTCGTTACCACGACTTCCACTGACTCGCGGAGCGCGCTGTCCCCGGCGGCTAAAGCGCGGCACTGTGGGACTGTTCCCGCAGGGCCGGTATTTGATAGACTTTCGCGACGATTTAGCTAGGAGTCGATTATGGCCTGGAATGAACCGGGTGGCGGTAACAAGGGCCCACGAGACCCATGGGGCGGCGGCGATCAGGGGCCACCTGATCTTGACGAGGCGTTAAAGAACCTGCAGGAAAAGCTGGGAGGTATCTTCGGCGGTAAGAGTGGCGGAGGGTCCGGCGGCAAACGCGGACGCGGGTCGCCGGGCGTGTCCGGTACGATGCTGGGCGTTCTCGCCGCCGGCGCGCTGCTGGTATGGGCGCTTTCCGGTTTCTATCAGGTGGATCAGCAGGAGCGGGCTGTGGTGCTGCGTTTCGGCAAGTACCTGGAAACCGTGCAGCCTGGTTTGCAGTGGAACCTGCCGGGGATCGACGAAGTCATTAAGGTTAATACCACCAAAGTCCGGTCCGCGAGTTTCCGCGAGATCATGTTGACCCAGGACGAGAATATCGTCGAGGTGAAGCTGTCGGTGCAGTATGTGATCGACGACCCCAAGAATTTCGTGCTCAAGGTGCGGGATCCGGAAAGATCGCTGCAGCATGCGTCGCAAAGCGTGTTGCGTCATGTGGTGGGTGGCACCAACATGGACCGGGTGCTTACCGAGGGTCGAGCGCAGATCGGTCTGGAGGTGGAGCAGCGGCTGCAGGATTATCTGAATTTGTACGAGACCGGAATCCTGGTCTCTAAAGTCAACGTCGACGAGTCCAAGCCACCCACCCAGGTGCAGGCCGCGTTTGATGACGTGATCAAGGCGCGGGAGGACGAGGAGCGGGTGAAGAACGAGGCCCAGGCCTACGCCAATGGCATCGTCCCCGAGGCGCGCGGACGCGCCCAGCGACAGCTCGAAGAGGCCAATGCTTATAAAGAGCAGGTGGTGGCCAACGCCGACGGTGAGGCAGAGCGCTTCAACCGCCTGCTGACCGAATATCGAAAGGCGCCGGCGGTAACCCGTGAGCGTCTGTATCTGGATGCGGTGCAGAACGTCTATTCCAATTCCAGCAAGGTCATGGTTGATGTCGAGGGTGGGAACAACATGATGTACCTGCCGCTGGACAAGTTGGCCGATCAGGCGTCATCCACTGCTCGACAGCGCAAGATGACCATCGACAGTTCCAATATTCGCGAATTGACCAACGCGGTCACCGAGCAGCTGCGTCGCGATGCCGCTGCCGCCGGCGATCGCAGGGGAGGACGCTAAAATGCCCAGTCGTAATATGCTGATAGTGATCGGGGTCGTGCTGGTGGGTATCCTGGCCCGCAACTCACTGTACATAATCAGTGAGATGGAGCGCGGGGTATTGCTGAAGTTTGGCGAGGTGGTTAATCCCAATATTGAGCCGGGGTTGCATGTCAAGGTGCCGTTTGTGAATAGCGTGCGCCGTTTTGACGGCCGTCTGCTGACGGTAGACTCTCAGCCTGAGCGCTTCTTCACTCAGGAAAAGAAAGCCGTGATCGTCGACTCTTACGCGAAGTTCAGAGTGTCAGATACCAAAAAGTTCTACACAGCGACCAACGGTGAAGAGTCGCGAGCGACTGCGCTACTGGCGCAGCGTATCAACAACGGCTTGCGTAACCAGATGGCGGTGCGCACTATCCAGGAAGTAGTGTCTGGCGAACGGGATGAGTTGGCGATGGACCTGACCAAGGAACTGACCAAGGTCGCCCAGACAGAACTGGGAGTGGAAGTGGTTGATGTGCGGGTCAAGCAGATCGACTTGCCGCCCGACGTGTCAGAGTCGGTCTACCGCCGAATGAACGCCGAGCGGGAAAAGGAGGCGCGGGAGCATCGTTCTCAGGGTCAGGAGCTTGCAGAGGGTATTCGCGCGGCGGCAGACCGTGAGGTGACCGTGCTGGAGGCCAACGCCTATCGCGACGCCGAACTCATCCGTGGTGCGGGTGACGCTGAGGCGACCCGGATCTACGCTGAGGCCTTCAACAAGGATGAGGAATTTTACTCCTTCACTCGCAGTCTGCGGGCCTACCAGGACGCCTTCAGCGGTAGCTCGGACATCCTGCTGTTGCAGCCTGACAGCGAATTTTTCCGCTATCTCAAGGACCCCAAAGGCGGTAATTGACGCGCTCACCGCAGATGCTCCGGTCGGGGCTCTATGGTAGTATCAAATGACCGTGGGAACTGATATTTGCATGCAAATGTCGGCCTGCGGTTTTTTGTGTCCGGTACAGGTACCGGATGCGGCGGTGGCCCAACACGCCACAACACTGAATGGCCGGGCCCAGCCGGAGTAGGGGGAATAAATTGGATTTCTGGCAGGTATTGCCGGCTGCGGTGGCGCTGGTGTTTATTATCGAGGGCATGATCCCGTTTGTAAGCCCAGGGCGTTGGCGCAATATGCTGGCCCTGGCTGAGCAGATGGATGACCGGGTCATCCGCAACTTCGGCCTCGGCAGCATGTTGTTTGGTTTGACAATTTTGTATCTGGTGAATTAGCGCAATGGCATCCGTAGACCGCTGGCAATTGCCCGACGGAGTGGAAGAAGTTCTGCCCGCGCAGGCAGCGATGGTCGAGTCTCTGAGACGCCGGCTGCTGGATCTGTATCGCGGCTGGGGGTATCAGCTGGTGATCCCGCCGCTGATGGAGTTTACTGAATCCCTGCTGATTGGTCTCGGTCAGGATCTGGACCTTCTCACCTTTAAAATGACTGACCAGATCAGCGGGCGAACGCTGGGCATACGCGCGGATATAACGCCTCAGGTGGCGCGCATCGATGCCCACAGTCTGGCCGAAGACGGCGTGTCCCGTCTCTGCTATGCGGGTTCAACGCTGCACACCAGG
Organism: uncultured Gammaproteobacteria bacterium; assembly: GCA_963840725.1. Classification (GTDB taxonomy): domain Bacteria; phylum Pseudomonadota; class Gammaproteobacteria; order Pseudomonadales; family Halieaceae; genus CAVWDU01. Next base: position 1,340,359 of record CAWIZY010000016.1, read on the forward strand.
CCCAAGTCACTAATGGCCTCCCGGTCCCCCATCCAGCTCGGCGCGGAACTTTACGGCGATGACAGTCTGGCGGCAGATGTGGAAGTTATCCGGTTGATGCTGGCTACATTGGATGCCGCTGGACTCAGTGAAATTACCCTCGATCTCGGCCATGTTGGCGTATGTGAAGCGGTTCTCGCAGCGGCTGGATTGCAGGGTGACGGTGATCGGGAAGCAGAAGTTTTCGACGCTCTGCAGCGCAAGTCATTGCCGGATTTGCAGTCAGCACTGGCCGGGATGGACGCACAGGCGGCCGATTTGGTAACCGCGCTGATCGACCTGCACGGTGATGCCTCGGTGCTGGAGCGCGCGCGGGCACTATACGCCGAGGCGGCTCCGGCGGCATTGGCCGCTGTTAATACCGTAGCTGAAGTGGCTCAGACCCTGGTTCGCGGCTACCCGCAATTGAAATTGTATTTTGATCTCGCCGAATTGCGTGGGTACCACTATCATACAGGGATTGTATTTGCTGCTTACGCCCCGGGACATGGCAGGGCGCTCGCCAATGGTGGGCGCTATGATCATGTGGGTGCTGTATTCGGCCGCTCCCGGCCAGCGACGGGTTTCGCCACTGACTTGAAGGCCCTGCTCGGGCTGCTGCCGGCGGCGGTTGCAAGGGGCGATGCGATCAGTGTTCCCGACAGTGACGAGCCGGCGCTCGCTGCCAGGGTTGCGTCTCTTCGCCAGCAGGGTGAAATCGTGATTAATCGCCTCTCGGGGCCCGCCGACAGGCGCTGTTCCAGAGAGCTGGTGTGCCTGGACGGAGAATGGCAGCTGCGCGCTCTGGCCGTCGATAAGTGAAACCGGCTACCGACAAAAGCGCTGTTTGGGCTATCCAGTGACCAGAAGCCATTGGCGAAAGAGCAATATAGCTGGAAATCAGCAGTAAAAGCGGGACAAACGAGAGACCGGTAATGAAAGCCCGGCGATGAAGGCACGGCCCTGAAGCCAGTGCAGCGTCAGCAAAAGAGCCAGTAAGAAAAGTCCGTAAGAAAGTTCGGAAGAAAGTTCGTAAGAAAGTAGCCACAAGAAAAGCCACAAGAAAAGCCGAGCCAAATAAGAGAATCAAGGCAATGAGTAAAAGCGTCGTAGTGCTGGGAACCCAGTGGGGTGATGAGGGCAAGGGCAAGATCGTGGATCTGTTGACCGACCAGGCCAGTGTAGTGGTCCGTTTTCAAGGCGGTCATAATGCCGGGCATACCCTGGTGATCGACGGCGAAAAAACCGTGCTCCACCTGATTCCTTCGGGGGTTCTCCGTGAAGGGGTACAGTGCCTGATTGGTAACGGCGTGGTGTTGGCCCCGGATGCCTTGCTCAAGGAGATCAACGAATTGGAGGCCGGAGGCGTCCCCGTGCGCGAGCGACTCAGCCTGTCTCCTGCCTGCCCGCTGATCCTGCCTTACCACGTGGCGCTCGATCAAGCCCGCGAAGCCAAGCGTGGCAACGAAAAGATTGGTACCACCGGCCGGGGCATCGGTCCCGCGTATGAGGACAAGGCGGCCCGTCGCGGGCTGCGCCTGGGCGACTTGATGGACGAGAACCGCTTCAGTCGCAAGCTCAAAGAGGTGATGGAATACCATAACTTTGCCCTGCAACATTACTATCAGGTAGAACCGCTGGATTACGAATCGGTGCGCCAGTCTGCGCTGGAGCAGGGCCGGCAACTGATGCCAATGATGTCGGATGTGTCGGCGATTTTGCATGAGTGTCGGCAAAATGGCGCCAATATACTTTTTGAAGGCGCTCAGGGAACGCTGCTGGATATCGACCATGGCACCTACCCCTTTGTTACCAGTTCCAACACAACAGCGGGCGGTACGGCCACCGGTACGGGTTTCGGTCCCCTGTATCTGGATTACGTTCTCGGCATTACCAAAGCCTATACCACCCGGGTCGGCTCCGGCCCGTTTCCAACGGAGTTGTTCGATGCCAATGGCGTGCACCTGGCCGAGAAAGGTCACGAATTCGGTGCCACCACCGGGCGGCCGCGACGCTGCGGTTGGTTTGATGCCGTCGCTTTGCGTAACGCGGTCAATATAAATTCGATCTCGGGACTTTGCCTGACCAAGCTCGATGTTCTTGACGGTCTGGAATCGATCCGTATTTGCGTGGCCTACACAGACGAGTCCGGTGCTGCGATGCCCAACCCTCTGGATGCGGAAGATTATGCAGGTCTAGTCCCGGTCTATGAAGAGGTCCCAGGCTGGAGCGAGTCGACTCTGGGGGTCAAATCCCTTGAGGACCTGCCGGTCCATGCCCAGAATTATATCCGCCGGATCGAAGCCGTCGCCGGAGCGCCCATCGATATTATTTCCACTGGGCCTGACCGAGTTGAGACCATCGTATTGCGGCACCCTTACATCGACTGACCCTCGATAAAGCGCCCTTAAAGGCGGGTCGGTAAGGGACGAAAGTCGCCCGTCGCGCCCGTCAAGACAACTATCTGCTGTTTTTCCCCATTTTACGACGCCAGTCACAGCCGGTTTGCCTATAATGAGACGTTCGGCCCCGGCTGAAGTTTGGCCTCAGGGCGTTGCATGGCTGCATCATGGATGAGTAACAGGCATTACATTCGCCTGTGGCGATACGGCTTGGCCGCAATGCTGTTGCTGTTGGCAACTGCGGTCGCGGCAGGCGAAGCCGTGGCGGCGGATTATGCTGCAGGGCTGGCCGTGGCCGAGAGTGCCCAAACGGGTCCGTCGGCCCCCCGCCGGATCGGTGCCGACATTCTGCAAGGTGACTACGCTCTGACGGGCGAGTGGCGGTTCCAGCCGGGAGACGATCTCAGTTGGGCGATGCCCGAGTATGACGACGGACACTGGCGTGGCAAGCGGGTCCCGGAGCGATGGCCCGATGGCGGCTATCCAGCCACCGGCCAAATGGCCTGGTACCGCATGACGCTGGAACTCGATCTGCAGGCCAGTGATTTTGAGAGGCAGGTGCCGGTTCTCGCCGTTCGCACCGGCCAGGTGATGAGTGCTTTTGAGCTCTATGCCGGAGGCCAACGTATCGGCGCTATAGGCAGCCTGCCACCGGCGCCGAGCGAGCAATACGACCGTATGCGGGTTTTTCACGTGCCTGCCACAGCGATCAGTGAAAATGGTCGACTGGTGCTGGCCCTGCGCGTCTGGGGTGGCCACCAGGAGATGGTCGATTACTGGTATGGCGGGCCCTACTACGGTCAGTTTCGGATAGGCCAGTACTCTCAGCTCATGCAAGGCATGATCGTGAGCGAAACGCCCGGCCAGATCGCGGTGGTACTTTTTTTGGCCTTTGGCCTCTACCAGATCTATCTGTACTACCGCAATCGGCAGCTGGGCAGCTATCTCTGGTTTGGGCTGCTGGCCCTGAATATCGGTGTATACAGCCTGTGTCTGGGGCAGTGGAAATACCTGCTCGGCTGGGACTTCCTGACCTATGAGAAGCTCGAATATGCCAGTATGCAGATATTGCCTGCACTGGCGATGCAGATGGTGTTTGTGGTGCTGCAAAGGCCTGTGGGGCCGCTGCTGCGAGTCTACCAGCTGAGTTTCGTCCTTTTTGCCACGGTGGTCCTGCTGGTGCCCGGGCTGCGCATTCATTATCTCGACACTGCCCGCTGTGGCATTTGTCGCTGTTGCCGGCCATGTGCTACGGGCCCTGGGTATTGATGCAGGGTGCGCGTTCGGGTAATCGGGATGCCCGGTACTCTGTTACCGGGAGTGGTGATTTTTTGTCTGTCCGGCCTGGGCGATATTGTCATCCACTATTTCGGGCTGCAGAGCTTGTCGTTGATCCCCATCGGTTTTGCGGCTATTGCGGTGTCCATGGGTATTTCACTGGCGGATAATTTCACCACTATGCTCAATACCCTCGAGGTGGAGGTCGCCAGGCGCACTGCCGACCTCAGCGAGGCCAATTTGCAGTTGGCAGAGGCGGCGCGGGCCGATCCACTGACCGGCCTCCTTAACCGGCGCGGATTTATCGAGGAAGCGGAGACCGAAGTGCAGCGGTTCCACCGCAATGGTCGCCCCTTTTCCATTGTATTGGGCGATGTGGACCACTTCAAGCGCATCAATGACACCTATGGCCACGCCTGCGGCGATTACGTGCTGCGCCGGGTGGCCGACATCGCCAACGAGCGCTTGCGGGATGTCGACCGTGCGGCGCGATGGGGGGGTGAAGAGTTCATCTTCTTGCTCCCGGAGACCGAAACCCAGGGGGCCGCCTTCCTCGCCGACAAACTGCGCAATATCATCGCTGACAGCAACTTCCAGTTCGAAGGGGAGAGCGTCAATCTCACCATGACTTTCGGTGTGGCGAGCTTCCGGCGCACCGAAAACCTCGACGGGTGCATTGCCCGGGCCGATACCGCTATGTACCACGGCAAAAAAGCCGGGCGCAACAAAGTCATGCTGGGCGGTTACAAAGGTCTGACCCTGGTCAATTGAGGCTCAGCCCAGTCGCAGCTTGTACTCGCTGTAGGTTATGCCGGTCCAGCGGCGGAAGGCGCGATAGAAGCTGTTAACCTCAAGATACCCGAGTTCATCTGCCATGCACTTGCCGGGACGCCACAACTGTCTGAGTTGCTCCTCGCAACGGTACTGCCGGGCGCGGTCCAGCAAAAACTGGTAACTGGTGTGATCCGCTCGCAACCGGCGGCGCAGCGTGGTACCACTCATGCCCAGTTCCCTGGCCACCGTGTCGGCCCGCAGCCGGTATAAATCGCCATTGATGAGTATCTGCAGTACCCGGTCGGTGGTGCGCGACAGGGGCAAGTAGCGCGGTTTTTCCGGCGGTGGGGTATAGGCCGGGCGGCCTGCTATAAAGCTGTGGGTCTGTTCCATGGTATCGACCTCCTTGTCGAATGATGGGAATCACTGGTTAGCCCGCCCGGCTCGGTGGACTGCCATTCCATGGCCTACCTGTTCTCGTGCCGGTTTTTCTGCGGTCCTGATTAGCCTAGCACAGGACATAGCCAGCTGAATGCTGTCACTCTGTCCGCTTGCCCGCATATGGTGGAAGTCTGCCGCAGGGGGCTTGGGCAAGAGTGTTGGAGGTTTGATCGCGAGGGAGGGTGAGTGAGGGCTCGGGTGATACGGGGCCGCGAGGGGCGATGGTGTGACGGTTCCGTATGAATCCGGGGCATAAAAAAACCCGCAGCTAAAGGTGCAGCGGGTTATTTCAGCCTGGCTGCCGCGGTCGACACGGCTTGCCGGCGGCTCGGTTCAGGCTTTGGTTGAGCGGCGCACCTGAGGCCAAACAGGCCCAGCCCCAGGAGCAGCAGATGCCCGGAGTAGGGCATGATGCTGGGTGCGCCGGGGTCGCAAACAGGGTCACTGCGGATCGCAGATAGCACCGCGAATGAATATCGGTGACAGTGGCTGATGCCGTCGAATGTTACCCGTTATTTGTAGTGATACTCCAAGCCATCGGAAGCTGCCTGCGGCCGCTGCCTCTAGATCCCGGTTAAGACTTCGCCAGGTTCGAAAAAGTAGCCGGCCCCTGAATTTTGCGTTTTTGGCGATGAAATACCCTGGTTGAGTAGCGATTCGAAGGCGCGGATATTTTGTGATCAGTTCAAAAATGCCGACCGTATTTGCTTTACCGGAGAAGATAAGATCGATGCCACCCCCCATGGACGCTCTCCGCCCATGCTTCCTCGCCGTCGGGATTGCCCGTTGGCCCGGTGGTCGCCTCTGACGGCAATAAAGTGTCGAGGGCGGCAACATCGGTGCCGCCAACCGGTAGACCACGCGCCGAGCTTGCAAAAAGCAGGCAGCAGGGTAGCGAGAGGTTAAGAAGGAGCTTGTTCATATTTTTGCCTTTTTATCGCAGTGTTCTGTGTATTAGTCTCAGCGGCAGTCTTTTACCCGCTTGACGCTGCTTTGTCTGTCTCGCGATGGTTAATGCAAGCAGCGGGCAAATTTTTAAGTGTTTGATTATTATCGATTATCCATTACCAGTATCAATTCTTATGCGGAGCTGCGACAAATTTTCATGCGTGAGTGTAAGAAATACTGACACTGTCTTCACGGGTATTACGAGCAGCCCACTTTGGTTTTTTGAGAATTGAAAAACGAGCGAAAACTACTTTAGAGCCACCGCACACGGTTGGTACCAGCGCTTTCAGCGGGCCAACTGCAGACGTATCGGCCATCGGTTTGGTGGGTCTCGCAGAAACTCTGAAGATAAGTGGTCAGCAGCAGGTTTCTTAACCGGGCCGTGTCGCGCTCGTCCAATGGGTGGCAATGCCGGGAGGTAGTTGTCGCCTGGGTTAGCCCTGGCACTGGCAGTTGCTCCGGCTTATGAAAGCTTGTCCTGGCTCATGGAGCGCTCAGGCGGAGAGCTGCCTCAGGGTTGCGCGATGTGCCGTGTTGCCTCTACTCGGGCGCAGTCGCTGCACTGAGATTCCCCAGATGTAATTTTTTCGAGCGCCACCGTGAGACCCTCAACAAGGCCATCGATGCCTGCAAGGAGCGCTATTCCTGGACGGCCTATCCCGAGAGCCCCAGCAGTAAAATTCATGGGGAGGAAAAGCCCCGGGCGGGCAAGGCGCGCTTCGAGGCCATGCTGAACAACGACTATCCGCTGCAGTTACCCGGGGAGCGCGGCCGGACCGGTGCCGAAATCTCTCCTTATACCGGAGAGTCTTTGGGCATTACCTACCCCCGAGTGCAGGTTGACGAACTGTATCGGGCGATTGAGGCGAGTATGCCCCCCTGGAGGAACGCTGCGCCGGAGGTCCGGGTGGGCCTCTGCCTGGAGATCCTGCACCGTTGCTCGGAACAGCTGTTTGAGAACGCCCATGCCACCATGCACACAGCCGGGCAGAGTTTCATCATGGCCTTTGCCGGCAGTGGCGCCAACGCCCTGGATCGGGGCCTGGAGGCCCTGGTCTATGCCTGGAAGGCCATGGCGGATGTGCCCGCCAGCGCCCACTGGGAGCGGCAGTTCGGTCGCGGCGGTGCCGCCAAACTGGAGAAGCAATACCGCCTGATGCCCCGCGGTATCAGCGTCGCCGTATGCTGCGCCACGTTTCCCCTCTGGAACGGCTACCCGGCCCTGTGTGCCAGCCTGGCCACGGGCAATCCGGTGGTGTTCAAACCCCACCCCAGTGCGATTCTGCCCGTGGCCATGGTAGTTAGCGTCTGCAGAGAGGTGTTGGCAGAGGCCGGGTTCGATCCCAATCTGGTGACCCTGGTGGCCGATACCCGTGAGGAGCCGGCTACGCTGGAATTGCTGCAGCATCCGGGCACCGCGATCATCGACTTTACCGGCAGCCCGCAATTTGGCACCTGGATCGAGAAGAATTGCAGCGACAAGCTGGTGTATACCGAGACCGCGGGCTGCAACTCGGTGGTGATCGAGTCCTGCGGCGATCTGGAGGCCATGACCGGGGCTATTGCGCATTCCTTGTGCCAGGCCTCGGCGCAAATGTGCACCAGCGTGCAAAACATTCATATCCCGGCGGCAGGCATTCTGGCTGGCGGTCAGCGGGTAAGTTTCGATGAGGTGGCCGCGGCGCTGGTGGCCGCTGTAGAGCGCCATTTGGAGAACCCCCAGGTTTTGTGTGGCACCCTGGTTAACGAGCAGATCGTGTCCACCATTGCGCGTTTCCGGGACCTCGCCGCCGAGCATGGCCGGCTGCTGCGGGACTCTGGCCCGCTTGTCTACCCGGATTTCCCCGCCGCCCGCACCGCTTCCCCGCTAATGCTCGAAGTGACCGAGGCTGCCCGGGACATCTATCGCGAGGAGATCTTTGGCCCGGTGTCGTTTGTTATCCGCGGCGAGGACATCGACGCCTGCCTGCATGACGCCGCCACCAACGCTCGCGAACGGGGGGCGATCACTTCCCACGTGTATTCCGTGGACGAGGCTTTCCTTGATCGTGCGGTTGAGGCCTACCACGAGGCGGGGGCCTCGGTGGCCTGCAACCTGGTGGGCATGCCGATCAATTTCGCGGCGGCCTACTCGGACTACCACGTGAGCGGCTTGAACCCCGCCGGCAATGCCTGTTTGACGGATTTAGCCTTTGTTGCCAGCCGCTTCCGGATCGTGCAGAGCAAGCGCATGTAAGGGGGCGCTACCACGCGTTAATCATCGTACGATTTGTACCGGGTGGATGGCGGCGAGGGTGCCGCCCGGGTTGAGCTGGCGCATCTCCGGCGCTACAGCTGCGAGAGCCGCTTCGCGATTGCCCGGGGCCGGATGCGTGCTCATGAACTCAGGGGGGCTGTCACCGCCGACTTTGGCCATTTTTTGCCACAGGGTGGCTGCGGCGTCCGGGTTGTAGCCCGCGCGCGTGGCGAGTTCGATGCCGATGCGGTCTGCTTCTGATTCAGCGGTGCGGCTATTCGGGAGCTCCAGTGCCACCTTCGCTGCTGCAGCGGCACCCATCATCGCAACCCCGGTATTATCGGAGGCAGCGCCCACCGCAATAACCCCAAGGGTGGTGGCCATGGCGCGGGACATCCGCTCAGCGGTATGGTTGGCGAGGGCATGAGAAATCTCGTGGCCCATGATCTGGGCAAACTCATCATCGGTCAGGCCCAGTTTCTCGAACAGTCCGGTGTAGACCGCCATTCGGCCGCCGGCCATGCACCAGGCATTGACGGTCTCGGGGTCGTCAATGATGGCGACGCTCCACTCCCAGTTGCCGGATTCCGGGTAGAGCAGTATTGCCTCTGTCACCAGCCGGCCGGTAATGGTCTGTACCTTGTCCGCCAGGCGAGGGTCGTCCACGAGCTTGTTCTCCCGGTCCAATTCGCTCACCGTGCTGAGGTAGGCTTTTTTTGATTCGACGATCGCCGCATCGGGCGAGATCAGCATCAATTGCCGGCGGCCGGTTGGGCTGTTGGCGCAGGCGGCCACTATGGCGGTGGTGAGCAGGACGAGTAGCAGTTGTTTCATCGATGAGTCTCTGTTTGTCGTTGCATGTAGCGGTTGGATGTCGTGATTGAGTGTCGCGATTAAAAATATCGCGCCGGGTGCTTTTACACCGATTACTTCGCGCGAGGGTAGCTCACAACGTTAGATCCCCTCGCGGGTTGTTGGTTCGATGTTTCAGTGCCGGTAATTATACCGCCCGCGCCGGTCCGTCGCGATTCACAGAGCCGAGCCACGGGTTTGCGCAACGCGGGTTGCTGCCGCTGATCGGCAGGCTAGCCGGTCTCGGCCGCCGGTTTGGCGGGTGTCACGAGGTCTGTGGGAACGTCCTCCATGCGGTTGAATTGGCGCCCCAGGTAGACTCCGACCCCGGCCCAGACGGCGGCGATACCGGCGCCGATAACGGCAACGGCAGCGAGACCCAGCCCGAGGCCCTGGGTCAGGGCGGTAAACGCCCAGGCATTGAGCATATCGCCGCCCCTATAAATGACTATGTCGATCACCGGCTTGGCCTTGAAGCGGGTTTCGCGGTCCACCGCCGTAAACAGCATCTCTCGAGCGGGGCGTGAGAGGGCGTAATTCCCGGCGCGGCGAACCACCTGAATGGCGATCACTACCGACACCATGGGTGCCGCCGCCAGCAATAGCAGGCCCCCCGCAATCACCATGGGTACCGAGGCCAGGGTGAAGGGCAGGCCCAGGCGGGAAGCAATGCGGCCCGTGGCAAATGCGGCGATCAAAATGGTCAGCGTGTTGACCACCAGGTCCATGGTGGCCCAAATCTGCGAGCGGGTGTCCCGATCGAAATCGGCCAGCAGGTTTTTCAGTTCAAAGTAGACGAACGAGCCGATGGTGGTATACAGGAAGATAAACAGACCGATGCCCAGCAGGAAAGGGCTTTTGAAGAATTCGCTGAATCCCGCCAGGGGGTTGCCGCCGATAGCTTCGATCTGGCGCACATCAGCGGCAATCGAAGCGTTCTGCAACGCCGATGCTTTGAGGTCTTGCAGCAGGCGAATAAGCGGCACAGTCAAAACCAGCAGGAGGCTGGCGATGAGCAGTAGAGAGTCGGTGCCAATATCATCCACCAGCAGCGCCGTAAGCGCCGGGCCGACGATGCCGCCAACGCTGGCACCGGCGCCAATAAAGCCGAATAACCGGGTCGCCTGGGGTTTGGAGAAGGTGTCCGCCATAAAGGTCCAGAACACCGAGATATGGAACAGGCTGAATACGCTTATCCACACGTAAAAGGCTTTGTCCAGCAGGGTCCGCTCTGCCAGGGTCTGGGTGCCGATGTAGAACAGCACGAAGCTGGCCGCGAAGAAACCGTATACAGCGGGGACCAGTTGCCGCAGCCGAATACTGGCGACGGCCTTGCCGTAGAGGGAGACCGCAAGGGTGCTGAACACGAAGGTGAAGGTCCAGAGCCAACTCACCTCCGCGTCGCTCCAGTCGCTGGCCATGGCATCCCTTAGCGGCCGCAGGGTGTAGTAGGCTGCCATCAGTAGCAACACCAACAGGAAGGAGGCAAGGGTCGCCCGAACCTCATGTGGCTGGATGTCGCAGGCCCGAGCCAGCATGCGCTGCAGCCGCGAAGGCGGTGCTGTTGTCATAAGCGGTGGCCTAGAGAGACTGGTAGATGCGCAGCATTTCCGCGCGCTGGTCAGTATCCGGCACCGGGCCGTAGTTGGCGCCCATATTGTCCTGCATATGGCTGGCTTTGGAAGATGCGGGGATAATGCAGGTCACTGCGGGATGAGCGAGGATGAACTTCAGGTAGAACTGGCCCCAACTGGCACAACCCAGCTCGCGCGCCATGGCGGGCAGCTCGGTATTGCGAGACCGGCCAAACAGTCCGCCGCGTTGATAAGGGCGGTTGATCATAGTGGCGATCCCCCTGTCCCTGGCCAGCGGTAACAGGGCCTCCTCGGCGACCCGGTCTTCGATGTTGTAGGAAAACTGCACGAAATCCAGCGGCTCGTCGCGCATTACCTGGAGGAACTCCTCGTGATCGCGGCCGTGTGAGGTGGTGATGCCGATGTAACGGACTTTACCCTGATCTTTCCAGTCCTTCAGTGTAGCCAGTTGCGTGCGCCAGTCTTTCAGGTTGTGCACGGCAATAAGATCAAAGCGCTCCACCGCCATCCGTTTTGCCGACTCCTGCATCTGGGCGATCCCGGCTTCGCGACCCGTGGTCCACACTTTGGTGGCCGCAAACAGCGGCGGTCGTTCTGGCGCGGCGCGCAGCAGGTCGCCGACCCGTGACTCTGCATTGCCGTACATCGGCGACGAATCGATGATCGTTCCACCGCCTTCTACGAAGACCCGCATAACATCGGCCAGCTTGGCCAGCGATTCGGCGTCGGGGCTGGCATCAAAGGTCCGTGATGTGCCCATGCCAATGACCGGTACACGTTCACCGGAGCTGGGGATGGGGCGCTGGATCAATGTCTGCTTGCCCGTTGCCCCCGACACCTCAGCCGCCCCCAGCCCCAGCGCCTTAGCTGCTACCAGCCCCGCACCCCACTGTACTGCCTGCCTGCGATTGATCATGCCTGCGCTCCTGTTCCTCACAAATCAACGATCCACTGACGCAGTGTTTCAGTCGTGGCTGGCGGGGTCAAGGTCCCGCAGCTCTGCCCGCACGTTTGCCAGGAGACCGGAGCTAGCTGCTGGCCTGCATCCATTTGCGCAATCGGTTGGAGTCACCGAAGGGGGTGAGTTTACCGTAGGAGTTGAGCAGTACGATGGATATGTCCCGACCCGCTATTTTTGCCTGCATGACCAGGCAGCGACCCGCTGCGTGGAGGTAGCCGGTCTTGCTCAGTTCGATATCCCAAGTCGCGTTCTGTAGCAGGCGATTGGTATTACCAAATGTCAGCGGCCCGCGATCGGTGAAGGGCTGAACATCTGTGCGCCGGGTAGTTGTGGCCTGGGTAATCAACGGGTAATCGTCGGCTGCCGCCAGCATTCTTGAGAGATCTCGCGCCGTCGATACGTTCTCCGCGCGCAAACCCGCAGGGCCGGCGAAGCGGCTGTGCTCCATGCCGAGGCTCTGGGCTTTGCGGTTCATATGGCTGACGAAACGCGCCATGCCGCCAGGATAGGTCCGGCCTAAGGCATTGGCAGCGCGATTTTCTGAGGCCATGAGAGCAAGCAGTATCAGCTCGCGGCGGGGCAGTGTTGCGCCATACTGCAGTCGCGATCCTGTGCGCCTGATGCTGTCGTGATCATCTTTGGTGATAGTGATTTTTTGGTCCAGGTCCAGCCCAGCATCGAGCACGACCATGGCGGTCATCAATTTGGTAATAGAGGCAATAGGCCGCACGGTATCGGCATCCTTGCCATAGATAATGCTGCCGTCGGCGTCGGTAATCAGTGCAGAGGCCGAGCGCAAGCCCGGGTTGCCGGGGAGCATCTTGAAACCGTTGTCACTGGCCGCTTTCGCGGAGGTAGTGCCGGCAATTAGTGCCGTAAGCAGTGCGGTGCCCAGTACGATCGAAACTGCGCTGGACGGGCGGCGAGGAGCTCGCATGGCATTACCCTCTGATGGCGATAGTGTTGTTGTTCGCGATAACATTCGCGTCTTATCGGGTCCGGTGTTGGCGTCGCTAGGTAAGCCGCTTGTTGTGTACCGTGATCCCAACCTCATATCTTTGTACTGGTCTATGCTACTGCAAGGCGCACATGGCAGGCTGTATTGTGCCGCAAGCCCGCTGGTATTACTGCACCGAAGTGGCACTTGCTCCACATTGCCGTTTTCTGCAGCCACTGACGCTGGGGCCGGTGGCGGGTCGGCAAGGCTCGGCCGTGTTGGCTGCAACCGATACCCTCAACCGGGATCTGATTCCGCGCCAGCGCTCACCCTGACCAGGCCACGATAGGCGAGTCGTGCATCATATTCCCCGGACAGGACCCGCGACACGTCGTGGGCTATCGGCATCTCCACACCGTATTCCTCGGCCAGTGCCATCACCGCAGGAGCGCTCTTGGCGCCCTCGGCGACCATGACCATCTCGGCGATAATCTCCTGCATCTGCCGGCCTTTACCCAATTCTACGCCCACGTACCGGTTGCGACTCTGCGGGCTGGTGCAGGTCGCGATCATATCGCCCATGCCAGCCAGGCCGGCAAAGGTGATCGGTTGCCCGCCCATTGCGACGCCTAATCGGGTCACCTCCGCCAGCCCCCGGGTTATCAAAGCCGCCCGGGTGTTGTCTCCGGCGCCCATACCGTCTCCCATGCCTACGGCGATGGCGATGATATTTTTGAGTACGCCACCCAACTCGCAGCCGATCACATCGGTATTGGTATAGACCCGGAAAAGGCCGCTTTTGAACAATTTTTGCAGCTCCTGAACGATTATTTCGTCCTCCATGGCGATCACACCCGCCGCTGCCTGTCCCGCCATGATTTCACGTGCCAGGTTGGGGCCGGTTAGCACGCCGGTGGGGTGTCCCGGCAGCACCTGCCCGATAATCTCGGTCATCCGCAGGCGGGTGTCCAGCTCCAGCCCCTTGGTAAGGCTGATCACTGGTACCCAGGGTCGGATGTGTTCCTTCACCTCCATCAGAACACTGCGAAAGTTCTGTGAGGGGATGCCCATAACCACCACGTCTGCGCCACCCACGGCATCCTTTATGGATTGGGTGGCCTGCAGTTTTTCGGGCAGCACGGCCCCGGGCAGGTATTTTTCGTTGGTATGCGAGGCATTGATTTCAGCGACACTGTCCGGGTTGCGAGCCCAGAGAGTGACCGGCGCATTGCGTGTGACCAGTGAGGCGACTGTCGTACCCCAGGATCCTCCGCCCAGTACTGCAACCTTCAGATGAGACATGGATCTATTCTCCTTGTGCGCTGGAACGGTTTGATGCGGCAATGGCCTGGATGATTCCGAGGCGGCGCATCAGTTCGCGGATCTGTCGGGATTGTTGCATGCGTCTTTCACCCAATGGCGTGATTGCGCGATCGGACTCTGGTGAGTCTTCAGGTGCTGTCAGGTGCCGGCTTTGCAGCATTTTGAAGCCGTTTTTGAACAGGATTTTGCCGATAGAGGATTCACTGCTGATCCTTCGCTGCAGGTAGAGTTGACGCCCGTAGGCGAGTGCCTGGTTGACACATTCGGTCTCATCCAGGATGGCGTCGGGCCCGGTGCGGGCCGCAAGTCTGCTGACCACGGAGTAGGCCTCGGCGTAGGTCTGCAGCGTGACGTGGGCGACCAGCGGGTGCATGTTTTCCAGCAGTTGCCCGAAGCCCGCCGGACCCTGTCCCACCGCCGACTCCCAGCCGGGGCTGTAGCGGGTCAACTCGGCGCGGATCTGCTGGTGAAATTCCTCCCGGGGTGCATAGAAGAACTCAAATTTAAACAGGTCTCGCAACTCGTCCACCTCAGTCCAGAACGCCTCCAGAGCACCTTGTCCTTCTATTTCGCTGGCCTTCAACAGGGCGAGTTCGATGATGGCCTTGTTGACGAAGAAATGAATGATGGTATTGCGGTAGTAGCTGGCTACCGGGTGCTGATTCAGGGCGATCCCGTAGACGACTTCCGGCCCCTCATCGTAGCGGGTGACAATCTCCTCGTCGATCATAATGGCCAGAAGACCGTCCAGGTTGTCGGCAAAGGCACGGTTAAAATCGGGTGAAATCCGCAGATTTCGACTCTCCGCCCAACCCAGTAGCAGATTGAGGTCGGCGATCAGTTCACTCTCTGTGAGTGCCTTGGGGGCGACCCCCAGCAGACTCATACAGACCAGGGAAGGGAAGGTAATGGGCGTCACCTCGTTGGCCTGTACGGCGACTTCAAAGGCGATTTTTGACAGGGCGAGGCTGTCGTTGGGGTCCGGGGCCTGCTCCAGTACCACAGGCTTGCCAATATCCATATAAACCTTGCCCATCGGTCGCGCCAGACTGCGCACATAGCCCACGAACCAGCGCAGGGACTCGGCCCCTTTGCCACGGCCGGTCTGCTCTGTGGCGTATTCATCGACATCCCTGATCAGGTCGTAGCTGATCGAAATGGGGATGATGTGGATATTGCGGGCCTCACTGCCGTAGCAGGCTTCCAGGACATACTTGAGCAGACCATACCGCGGCGGCATCAACTTGCCCAATCGCGAGCGGGTGCCCTCGAATGCCCAGTTCATGGGGAAGCGCTTTTCCATCAGGTAGCCGATGTACTGGCGCAGAGTGGTCTTGTACAGTTCGTTGTCCTGAAAACTGCGTTTGATGAAAATAGTACCGGCTCGGCTCAGCAGAAAACCCAGCCCGGGAAAATTCATGTTGGCGCCGCCGAACATGTGCGGCATCGGGAAATCATTGTCGTACATGACCTTGGGCACCACCATGCCATCGAGATAGGTCTTGTGAGTCCACAACAGTAGCGATGGGTGATCCCGCACGATACCCCGCATATCATCGACAGCCTGCTGGTCATAGACAATGGCTTCTTCATAGCCCAATCCCAGACAGAAATTGTTGAACTTGGCAAAAAAGTCCAGCCAGAAGGTGCTGGGTACGGACACCATTTCGTCCATGTACTCCTGTGCCTGTGCCATCAGCACCGATTTGTCCTCGCCGTTCTCCAGGGCGATAGCGTCTACGGCCTCATTAAAACTGCTGCTGGCCAGCAAGCTGGCGGCGACATGTCGCGGCACTTTGTAGCGCCCACCCTGCAGCCGCCTCTCTGCAATATCCAGTACCAATGCGGCTTGGCGCGCCACGAAATTGGCGAAATCCTGCTGCTGGGCTTCGCCCTCTTCGATATTGTGATGTCGTTCGAAACGGTGCTGCAAATTGGCGACGGAATCAGGCGTGCCGCTGACCAATTGCATTCGTTCCGGGGACTTCTCGAGGATTTTTTTACCCTTGCCGGGTTTGGGGTGGCGAAGATCTCCGAAAATCAGGTTACGCAACCGAGGGCCATGGTTGGCGGTATCCTGAGGTGGCAACCAGGCCACCCGCAGCGGAGTGATCAGGGTATCTTCTGCCAGCGCCAGCGCCATCACCAGTGGGCCACTGTCTATGGCCTTGCGATCGTCAGCCAGGTTCAGACAAATCTGTGGTGCGAGAAACTCCTCGCTGCCGCTTGGCATGTGGTGATGTATCCATTGTTTCAGCAGGTCGGTTTCGAAACTGTTGCGGGTGTCGAGTAAAAACAGCACTGGCTGACCCTGCCTGTCGGGCCAGGGATTGCTCTCCTGGAGTTTACTGATTGGGTCCACGCTCTCGTTACTCACCTAGCGCCCAACCGGTTTTGTGCTCTTGGCCTTGGCCGCGGCTTTCGGGGATTTTCGGGGTGTGGCTTTCGGGCTGGCAGTACCGGCCTTTTTTCGCGCGGTTACTGACTGCTTCACCTGGCGCACCTTTGATTTTGTTTTTGCTTTAGTCGTTGCTGCCTCTGCGACAGACGCGCGTTTAATGGCGCTTGTGCGCGTCTTGGGCTTGGGCTTGGGCTTGGGCTTGGGCTTGGGCTTGGGCTTTGTTTTGGTTTTAGCTTTAGCTTTAGCTTTAGCTTTAGCTTTGGCTTTGGCTTTGGCTTTGGCTTTGGTTTTGGTTTTGGTCTTTGGCCCGGCGCGAGCGGTGTCGGGCTGGTCGTCAGGCGTTTCTTCAGGTTGGCCGAGAACCCGGGCAAACATATTGCGTACTTCCAGCACATGCTGGTCCAGAGTTCGGCGTTGCCAGTCGCTGGTGTCGATAGGCGGCAGTACAACCACATCTACGGAGGCCGACCGCAACACGAAATCACCCTTGGGCGACACGTCACCTGCGTTGCGTATCACGATGGGTACCATGGGCACGCCCGCTTGCATGGCGATGTGGAATGCCCCCTTTTTGAAGGGGGCCAACTTGGGTGATACCGTCCGCGTACCCTCGGGAGCCAGCACCACGGACTTGCCCTCGTTTTTCATCACATCAATCAGCGGTGCAATCGCGTCGATGGCATTCTTGGCATTGGCTCGATCAATGAAGACCACGCCGCCCAGCTGCATCACCAGCCCGGTGAGTGGGTTTTCGCGTTTGATCTCTTTTTTGCCGATGCCAGCCAGGTCTCGCCGCAGCAGCTTGGCGAGGATCATGACATCGGCCTTGCTCTGGTGGTTAAACACGAACACCGCGGGGCGGTGCGACCAGAGGTGTTCTTCGCCTGTCACATTGAGGTTCATGCCAATCAGCGCGCTGGCTGTGTCGGCAAATAATGACAGGGAAAAATTGTTGGCCTCACGACGCGAGCGGGTCAGTGCGTAGATGGGTAGGCCGGCGAGGAAGCTGGTGACAAGGCTGCTGGTAGCAGCTACAGAGCGTGCATATTGGGTGATGCTTGGCCTGCCCCGGCTGCCGAAGCGGCTGACGGGCCAGCCCTGGCTGCGTGCCGTTTGGGCGAGTTTTTTACTGGGGTTGAGCACCCGGGGGTTGCCGATCCGTTCCAGGAGTTCTATGTCGTCCTGACTGTCGGAGTAAAAGAAGCTCTGGTCGAGGTCAGCGCCGGTTTGTGCTGCCAGCGCCTCCGCTGCGTCCACTTTGCCTTGGCCGAAGCAGGTGGGCCGCACGACGCTGCCGGTGAACTTGCCGTTCTTGACCTCCATGTGAGTACATAAAACGTGTTCTATATCGAGGTCTTTGGCTGCCGGTGTCACCTGGTAGGGGGTCGCCGAGGAAATCACAGCCACTGTGTGGCCCTTGGCCAGATGTGCGTTGACCAGTGCGCGGGACTCCGGGTAGATCAGTCTCGCGATCTGTTTCCTGTAGAGCTCTTCTGCTACCTCGATATAGGTGGTTTCGTCAATGCCGCGCATAAACTGAGCGGTTACCGCCATCATGCCAGAGAAGCCCAGGTTCCCAAGACCGAAACTGGTCATCGCATTGACCAGTTCCAGTAGCTCGCGCGGCGATATATCCCCTCGCCTTACTTGCTCCCGGATAAATGCGAACGCAGAATAGCCCGCGATCAAAGTACCATCAAAGTCGAAGATCGCTGCGATCGTCGGACCATCCGGTGCTTCTGCAATATCCTGCAATAATTGTCGCGGACTGGTCATGCACACTCCTTAACCTGGACAAAAGGCAAGCATAGCTTATTCTGGCCCCAGAGCTACAGACTGATTATTCGCCTTTGTGGGCGCTGGGGTTTTTTCTTGCAGAACGGGCTGGTGTCGTGAGTTGCGAGGGGAGCCGCCAGCGCCGGGTTATAATCGGCACTCGCGACTACACGGTTGACTGTGGCAGGGGAGGCGGCTGTTTGTTCACACAGGGTTACTGGCGCTGGGCACAGCCCTTGAAAAGCGTTGTCGCGCAGCATTGCCGCGGTTGGCAAAAATCGCAGGCAAAAAAAACGCTGTCAAAGCTAAGGCTGTGACAGCGTTTTCGGGGTAAGGCCTGAATCCAGGCTTATAATATTTTTGTTGTATTACCAAGTGTTCTTGCCGGCCCGCAACCGGATTACGTCCCCTTGGCGGCAAACTGTCACGAATGAAAGTCGGCCTAAATTCCCCGAGTAGCGACGAATACCTCAGACCGTGCATCCCCATGACTGCGAGCGATCTATCGTCTGAGAACAAGTATAGGGATCGGGCTGTGACAATCAAGATATTACCCCATGATATTTTATTATACCGTTCAATAACCCAGGGTTATATCTTGATGGGGGTCGACGAGGCGGTGCTTGGATGCCCGCCGTCGCCGCTGACCATAGATCGGTCAGCCCGGGCCCGAAATTAAGCCGGCTTCACCCGGGAAGCGGTGGCGGGAAGTTGGCGGTGGGCCCGCTTTAATCGGCCCGCTTGAACAACAGGGTCATCCGGTCTGATTCTCCGATCGCTTCCATTGCAGCACGTTGCTCGGGATCTTCCTTGCTGCCCGACAGGGAAGGCGGCAGGCGCCACACGATGTCTTCCGGGCCGGGCTGATCCTTCGGGTTGGCATTGATTTCACTGCTTGCGGCCAGTTCAAAGCCGGCTTTCTGGAACATAGCGACAACGTAGGATTGCTTCAGGTAGCCACGGCTGCCGTCAGCCCCTTTATCGGGCGCTGATTCCGGCAGGCGGTGCTGGACCACGCCCACCAGCCCGTTTGCCTTCATCATGGCCCGCACAGCGGTGAGCGCCTGGCTCAGGGTGCCCGCGGTCTCTTCGAATCGGGCCAGATTATGTAGCGCGCGAATCATCAGCACGCGATCCACTTGGCCCACTGCCAGGGGGGGCACAGTGTTAAATGTGAAACCCTCTGCCTTGGGTGTAATCTCGCCTGCATCCAGCTCCTTGAGCTTGGCGTAGTCTTCTGCGAAACGCCGCACCATGCCAGGGAATTTGCCCGTCGCTGCGGTCCGTTTTTTGACAATGTCATCGGTTGCCCAGCTGAACATGGGCCACATGCTATCCGAATAGTTGACCCCGTAGAGTGCCCCATCAGCACCGAGGTAGGCCGCCAGAATACGGGTATACCAACCCCCGCCCGGCAGTGCTTCCGCAACGGTCATTCCCGGCTGCACCTGGAAAAAACTCAGGGTTTCAGCCGGGTGGCGGGCCGAATCGCGCGCACTGTCTTCGGCGCTGCGCGCTTCGATCGCGGCCGCCAGCTGCGGTGTGATGCCCTCGGTTCTTGCCTGCACCGACAGTGGGCCTGCGGTCATTACGGTGGCAAGAAGTAGTAGAGCCGACGAGAAATGTTTCATGGATGGTTTCCTTGAATGATTGAAGTAAAGTGCTGTGGTTATCGGCCGAAAGTGCAATCCGCTGCGGGAAGCAATACCCTGTCAGGTCGCACTCTATAGCTGGCCTCGCTCCCGCAATGCCTGTCGCAAGGCAGTGGAACTGTGGGTCTTTTCGTCACCCACGAATTCGATCCGGCCGCCGACCTGGGCCACTGCAAAGCGCTCCGGCATCTGCTCAAGACTGTAGTCAGTGCCTTTGGCTTGAATATGAGGGCGATAGAGCTCTATCAGCGGTATCGGCACGGCGCCCTCCAGCGGCACAACGTAGTCTACCGACTGCAGCCCGGCGATCACCTCCATGCGCTTCTCGCAGGGGTTGATAGGCGGCTCGCGGTCGGGGTTAATGCGGACTGAAGCCTGGGTATTGACCGCAATGATCAATACATCACCCAGCGCTCTGGCCGCATCAAGATAGCGCACGTGGCCGACATGCAGCAGGTCGAAACAGCCGTTGCCGAAGACGATGGTTGCGCCGGCCTCGCGCAGACTGTTCAGTTTGGGGAGCAGGGCCTCAGGGTCGGCAAATATTTTGTCAAAGGTGCTCATGTGCGATTGTCGGCTGGTTAGAGGGAGCGCAGAGCGTCAGTGTAGCGGGGATTGACAGCGGAAACTATACTTCCGCCTGTCGAGCCGATTGAGGATGCGCGCGTGTCAGAGAAGCCAGAACCCGCGGTACAGCCGATGGTAAAGCAGGGAGTGAAACCCGCGGTGATCTCTCTGCATCCTCGGCCGCAAACCCTGCTGCTGGTGCTGCCCACCTGGGTGGGCGACACAGTGATGGCGACGCCGTTTATCGAGACCCTGTTCGGTCAATTCCCGGGAGCCAGCATTCACCTGTTGCTGAATCGCCATTTATATGCGCTGGTGGAAGGCAGCCCCTGGGCAGGCCAGTGCCACTTCTGGCCGCCCCGCAAGCGCACCGCCGAGACCAGGGCGGAGCACCGGGCGCTGTTGGCCGAGCTGCGGGGCCTGCATATTGATCTGGCGGTCATGCTGCCGAACTCTCTGCGCAGCGCCTGGCTGTGCTGGCGCAGTGGTGCACGCAGGCGTGTGGGTTACGATCGCGATGGGCGCCGACTGTTGCTGACGGACCCGGTAGCGGTGCCCAACCGCCAGGGCAAGGGCTACCAACCGATGCCTCTGGTCGATTACTACGCCAACCTTGCCGCTGCGTTGGGTTGCCCGCATCCGGGGGACCAGCTGCGACTTTTTACAACGGACGCAGATGACCGCTCGGTCACCGCGCGATTGCAGCAATCGGGCGTAGAGGGCGATGCTCGCAAGTATCCGGGCCCCCTGGTGGTGCTGTGCCCGGGAGCAAATTTTGGCGCCAGCAAGTGTTGGGACCCGACGCGTTTCGCCGCTGTGGCCGATCACCTGGTGCGCCGTCGGGGGGCCGAAATAGTGATCAGTCCGGGCCCCGGTGAGGAGCCGCTGGCCGAGGCCATTCAAGGGGCTATGCAGTGTTCCTCGCACCTGCTTACGGCGCCCTGCCTGACTCTGGGTGAGTTGAAGTCCCTGGTGGCGAGCAGTGACCTGCTGCTGGGTAATGACACTGGCCCCCGGCACTTTGCCCGGGCTTTTTCGGTGCCACGGGTGACGGTATTCGGCCCTACCGACCCGTATTGGACACAGACCAGTCACAATCGAGAGACGATTGTGCGGGTGCAGGTGCCTTGCGGGCCCTGCCACAAGAAACGCTGCCCGCTGGAGGAGCAAATCTGCATGACCCGGGTGACCGTGGAGGAGGTCGCCGCCGCCTGCGAGCAACAGCTGCGGGAAGCCGCCAGGACTGGCAGCGATTAGCCCGGCAGGGGCTAGGGCACCTCTGAACGCCTGAGCGCATTGCCATTGTTCAGAGGTGCCCTAGCAGGTTGTTGATTTTCTGTCTGCGTGGCCACTGCCACGTTAAAAAAAGGCTCAAATCGGTCATGTATTCACTATACACTCCCTCATTTCGCCTGTTTTTGCCTACCAGTGGCTGCCTCGAAAACGAAAATCAACAGCCTGCTAGAGAAAATAATCCGGCTCGGCCGGGTCATTGGCCGGCAGGTTATCCAGCGCCGCCGGGTTGTCGATCAGGCTCTCTATCCACCAGTTGACGTCGTTGTAAAGGCAGGTGACTTTTTCGCAAGTGGTGGTGGCATTGAAGCTTCGCACCAGGTCGGCTGTGGCGCCTCGGGTGGCATCGTAACTGAGTTTGTCGGCTACCGCGTTTTTGTCACCCAGCCGACCGTGGTCCTGGTTGCGATACACCGGGCAGTTGTACAAGCCCAGTGGGCTCAGGACTTGACGGAAAAACTGCATGTGACACTGCTGCGGTTGTTTACCCAGGGTCTGGGTGCGACCCTGGAGCATGGCCTTCAGGCCGGTACTGCGGTGCACCCGAAAGCTGTCGGTTTCGAGTTCTATCGCCTCCTCTATCTGGGCCTGGATGCGGGCAATGGTGCCGGCGAGGTTCTGCTGTTGCCCGATGTCGATAACTTCGGCGTTATTTAGCTCATCGCGTGTGAGGAACGGCTTGAAGCTGATGTAGTCGAACTGGGAGTCCCGGGCCAGTCGCGTGGCCAGCGCGATCTCGTGCAGGTTCTCGACTATATTGGTGTCATTGATAAAGGCGCCGCGCCAGGTAACGATGTAGGAAAACCCCATCACCAGGTCCGGATTGGCCGCCTTGATGTCCGGCACTCTGGCACAGATATCCAGCAGGCTGATCCCCTTGCGCGGCTTGTGCATGGGCTGGAAGGTCTCGTCGCTACCCGAGTCCAGTGACAGGCGCACCCAGTCGCGGGCATCCATGCAGTCTGCTACCTGGGCGATCTTGGCATTGCCGGTTCCGTTGGAGACGATGGATACCTGCAGCTTTAGCTGCTTCATAAACCGGATCACCTCCTCAAACTTGGGGTAAAGCGTCGGCTCTCCACCGCCGATGACGATAACGGAGCGCAGGCCGCGCCCAGCCATCAGTTCCAGCGATGACATCAGTTTGTCGTGATCAAAGCGTATCCCGGTGTTGAGAATATCCAGATCCACGCAGTGGTCACAGGCATAGTTACAGGCGGTAGTGAGATCGAGGTTGATGGAGACCGGGGCGAAATCGGGCACCCTTGCCGGGTCCAGTTCCGTCGCGTCGGTATCGACTGCGCTGCGCTGGGCTACCTGCCAGCGCACGTAGTGTTCCAGTGCTGCTCTGGCCCCCGGTTGGGTGAGTTTGGTGGCAAAGTCGTGAATGCTGTCCAGTTCCAGCTGATCTCCGCCGCCGCTATCGGCGGCGGTCGCATTGAGATCGGTCAGGGGAATCGTGTCACTCATGGCTACCTCCGGCGGTTGCGGGCTGGCTGATTCGTGGCTGCTCCAGTGCAACCGCCTATGGTAAGACCTGGGCCGCCTCACAACAAGCGGCGGTTTTTCGATCAGGTTTCCGGGCCGTTGTCGCTCAGGGCTCGGCGGGCACCGACTACCCGTATTCGGGCAGGCCTGGTGTGTCGGTTGGTGTGGCGCAAGTGTCGCGATGTGCCGTGGTGTCGTCCTTCGTGTATCAGGGGAGCAATTATCAGCGGAACAATTTTCAGCGGAATAATGCAGTGCAATCCGGCGGGTCAGCGGATGCCGCGGCGTCCCGTGAACTAGCTGCGCTACCGGAAACAATCGCTGCCGCAGCGTTTCCGGCGTACAATTTGCCGATCTCTACCGTCAGGATAACCCTGTGACTGAATACGGCGCTCTGAGTCTGGTGCCCACCTGTGTGGTGCTCGCCCTGGCGATCTGGAGTCATCGCACTGTTGAATCGGTCATTGCCGGCGCACTGGTGGGGTTTATGATTACCTCGGGGACCGGGTTTCTCAGCGCGTTTTCCGAGGCGATGATCCGGGTGATACAGGACCGGGATGTGGCCTGGGTACTGCTGGTCTGCGCGCTCTATGGTGCCTTTATCGCTCTGGTGGTCAAGGGCGGAGGAGCCCAGGCCTTCGGCGATCTGGTAACCCGCCATGTGCGGAGCAAGCGTGGCAGTCTGCTGTGGACCTGGGCGCTGGGTCTGGTGATTTTTCTGGATGACTATTTGAATTCGCTCACCGTGAGTTCTTCCATGAAAACTGTTACCGACAAGTACCGGGTGTCGCGGGAGATGTTGTCTTACGTGGTGGACTCAACTGCGGCGCCGATATGCCTGATTATTCCCATCTCGACCTGGGCGGTCTACTTCGCCGGTCTGTTGGAAAAAAACGGCGTGGCAGCGGACGGAGCGGGCATCGATGTTTTTATCCAGTCCATTCCCTATATGTTTTACCCCTTTGTTGCCGTGGTGATGGTCCCGCTGGTCATAATGGGTGTCATACCCCTGATCGGCCACATGCGCGACGCCGAGGCGCGGGCACAGGAAACGGGGCAGGTCGTGCCGCCCGGCTCCGAGCATATTGAAATACAGGATACCTATGAGCCCGGCACAGGGACTGACGCCACGCCGTCGCTGTTCTTCGTGCCTATCACAGCCCTGATATTTTTTACGGTCTGGTTTGATATCGACGTTTTGATGGGGGTGATAGCCGGTATTTTTGTCACCCTGATCCAGTATGCCCTCAAGGGAGTGCTCAAGCCGACCGTGATGTTTGATACCCTCATCGAGGGATTAAAGGTGATGGTGCCGGTACTGACGATTCTGGTGGCGGTGTTTACTTTCATTGAGGCCAATAATGCCATCGGCATGACCCGCTATGTGATCACCGCGGTTGCGCCTTTTATGACGGCCGAATGGTTACCCATCGTCACCTTCGCCACCATGGCCTTTGTCTCCTTCACCACGGGATCCAACTGGGGGGTGTTCGCGATTGCCATGCCGGTGGTGTTTCCCCTCGCGGAGCAGGTAGGGGTGAGCACGCCACTGATCGCCGGTGCGCTGTTCTCCGCCAGCGGCTTCGGTAGCCACGCCTGTTTTTACAGTGACTCCACTGTGCTCACTGCCCAGGGCGCCGGTTGCGCGCCCTTCGAACATGCCGTTACCCAATTACCCTATGCTCTGATCGCCGCCGGGATTGCGGCCCTGGGTTACCTTCTTATTGCCTTGTAATGCGTTTACCATGAAGATAACTGTGCTTTGTAATCGGGATCTGGCGAGCAATTTCGCCCTCAATCACTTGCTGCCGTCATTGGCTGGGCAACATCAGCTGCGGGTGTTTTATTCCAGCCGGGTGGGTGGTGCCGAAAGTCCGGTGCCGGAGCTGGCGATGCTGCGTTTTTGTGAGCAGTCGCTGTTTACCGAGTTACTGTTCCCCGCGCTGGAATCGGGCGCTGCCAAAGGGTCCCTGCTGGGCTTTGAGGACCTGGCTTGCAGCTGTAATACGCCTCTCGCGGTACTGAATCAGGTCAATAGCGATGCCTCACTGGCCACCCTGGCCGCGGGTGATCCGGATCTGTTTGTCAGCATCCGCTACGGCGGCATTCTGCGCGAGCAAGCGATTGCGATTCCCCGTCTGGGGGTCATTAACTTGCATTCCGGCCTGCTGCCGGATTATCGCGGCGTGATGGCAACGTTCCGGGCGATGGCCGCGGGCGACAGGGAGATCGGCGCTACCCTGCACACCATTACCGACCCGGGCATCGATACGGGCGGCATCATCGCCACCACTACGCGCGCGGTAGACTATAACAAGTCCTATCTCTGGAACCTGCTGCAGCTCTACCCCGAGGGTGTAGAGCTGGTGTTGGCTGCAATAGAGGCCCTTGAGGGCGGCCAGCCCCAGGCGGGCTGGCCGCAGCCTCCGGGTGGCGCTTATTACAGTTTCCCCACCCGGGCGGAGGTCGATGACTTCCATCAGCGTGGGCAGAAGCTATATGATGGACAGGAGCTGATCGACTTCGCCCGTCCCTACCTGAGTAATTACCCATGAAGAAATGCCTGACCTTCTTTCTGTTGACTTGCCTGGTGAATCCCGTGCTCGCAGCAACCCTGGTGCACAATGTTCGTGGCTATACCATGGACGATGGCAAATTGTTACGTTTTGCTGCGCTGGAGTTTGATGGAGGCAAGGTGACCATGCTGTACCCGGATGCCGACAGTGCTGCAGCGAGCAAGGCAGCCCAGCGTATCGATGGCGCAGGTGCCACTTTATTGCCAGGGTTGATCGACGCCCACGGTCATGTCAGCAGTTTGGGACGCGCGCTCAATGCAGTGGATCTGGTAGGTGCCGTCAGTGAGCAGGAAGCGGTGCAGCGGGTGAGTGAATTTGCCAACCGGAATCCGGGTGAGGGCTGGTTGCTTGGCCGGGGGTGGAATCAGGTGTTGTGGCCGGGCAAGGCCTTTCCCGCCCTCGCAGCTCTGGACCGGGTGACCGGTGATCGGCCCGCTGCGCTGAATCGCGTCGACGGGCACGCCATGTGGGTCAACAGCGCGGCACTGCGTGCAGCGGGTATTGACGACAGTACACCGGACCCCGATGGGGGACAGATTATTCGCGATGCCCAGGGTCATGCGACCGGCGTATTAATAGATAATGCGATGCTGCGCGTAGAGCAGTCTATCCCCGCTGACTCCGATGCGCAGAACGCCGCGATTTTGTTGCAGGCGATGCAGGCACTGGCGGCGGAAGGGCTGACCTCGGTGCACGATGCTTTCACCACGCCACAGGATGTGCGATCGCTGCAGAGCCTGAGCAAGCAGGGCAAAATGCCGATGCGGTTTTACGCCATGCTGGACGTTCTCAACCCGGACAACGACCTGTATCTCAAACAGGGACCGATTATCGACCCTGAGCACAAGCTGGATATTCGCGCGGTCAAAATTTCTTCCGATGGCGCCCTGGGTTCTCGCGGCGCGGCTCTGTTCGAGGACTATAGCGATGCCCCGGGTCAGCGTGGCCTTTTGCTACTGAATGACGAACAGTTGGAACACCATATTCAGCGGGCTATGAAAGCCGGTTATCAGGTTAACACCCACGCTATTGGTGATCGCGCCAATGACCGGGTGCTGGATTACTACGAGCGACTGATCAAACAGGAAGACAGTCGAGCGCTGCGCCATCGCATAGAGCACGCCCAGGTGTTGCGCGTCGCCGACATTCCGCGTCTCGCGAAGGCGGGCATTATCGCCTCGATTCAGCCCACCCATGCGACCAGCGACAAGAACATGGCCGGTGATCGCCTCGGTGAGGCGCGCCTGGCTGGGGCCTATGCCTGGAAGCAACTCATGGCCAGCGGCGCCCGGATGGCCGGGGGTTCGGATTTTCCGGTGGAGCCTGCCAACCCTTTCTTTGGCTTGCATGCCGCGATCACCCGCCAGAGTCACGACGATCAGCCACCCGGTGGCTGGTTGCCGAAAGAAAAGCTGTCCCGTGAGGTGGGTTTGAGCCTGTTCACCGAGTTCGCCGCTTATGCGGCCCACCAGGAGAAAGTGATCGGACGCCTGCTACCGGGTTACTTCGCCGATTTCATTCTGGTGCGTGACGATTATTTCGAGTCACCCGAGCAAGACATCTGGAAGAATCAGGTGCTGGGCACCTGGGTCGCGGGCGAGCAGGTGTACGCGGCCGAACCTGCGAGCGGCGCAAAGTAGCGTCATCGGAACCGGGGCTCTCAGCGCGACGTCTCCTCTCAAAGAGAGGCTTAGCATTCCGCCAGCAGGGCGTCGATGATAGCGACAGCCTGCTGCTCGTAGCTACCGCCGAACAGGTTGAAGTGGTTCAGAATGTGGTAGAGGTTGTACAGTTGCCGCCGCATCCGGTAGCCGGCGTCCAGCGGCCAGGCACTGTTATAGGCCTGGTAGAACCGCTCATCAAAGCCGCCGAACAGCTCCGTCATGGCGATGTCCGCCTCCCGGTCACCGTAGTACACAGCGGGATCAAACAGCACCGGATTGCCGCTCTCGTCGGCCCCCCAGTTGCCGGACCAGAGGTCCCCGTGCAGCAAGGAGGGCAGGGCCGAGTAGCTGCTGAAGAACGCCGGAATCGCTGCGCGCAATCTGGCGCCTCTCTCCCGCACCTTCGTGCCTGCACCCTTGTTTGCAGCGAGCAGGAGCTGGGCACCGATTCTGCGGTCGGCGAAGAACGCCGGCCAGTCGTCGGCCCACTGATTCTGCTGGGGCGTAGCCCCTATGGTGTTGTCCCGTTCCCAGCCGAAACGCGGAGCCTGAGAGCGGTGCAGCGCGGCCAGTTGCTCCCCGAGAGCTTCGCTGCTGCGCGCATCGGGGGTCTGGAGGTCAAGGTACTCCAGCGCCAGCCAGCTGCGTCCCTGGGCAGTACCCCAGGCAATGGGTTCCGGTGCGCGAATCGCCCCGCTCGCTCGGAGCAGTGACAGTCCCGCAGCTTCGGCGCTAAACATATCCAGTCGCTCGGGACGATTGAGCTTAAGAAAGAACGAGTCCCCGACGCCGCGCAACCGCATCGTCTCATTGATACAGCCGCCGCTCACCGGCTCTCGGGAGACAATGTTAAATGGACGCCCGGTCGCCTGTTGTATCGCCTCTTCTATCGCCTGCCACATGCCCCTGCTGCCCTCCGGAAATAGACGTTGTAGTGTCTGCGAAACCTGCCCGGGTGGGAAGCGCTCTGGAGGCGGGGATAATCCGCATGAATCGAACTGGGCAGAACCAGTACCGGGACTCAATTCACGCTTTTGGGCATTCGCAGCCATCCGGAGTTGAGCTCGCACCCGTTACCCGCTTATAATGCGGCGCTTGTTAGGACCATAGCTCAGTTGGTTAGAGCGCTACCTTGACATGGTAGAGGTCGGCAGTTCGAATCTGCCTGGTCCTACCAAACAAAAAGGCCACCCATCGGGTGGCTTTTTTTGTTTGGCGTCCCGGTGGATGAGCACTGCCGCCAGTTCGACCAACTCTCCCCCGGGGGAGTTGGCAACGAGGCGCGTAGCGGCGAAGCCCGCAGGGTCAGAGCGGCCCCGAGGCCGATCTGATTCATCTGCCTGGTCCTACCAAACAAAAAGGCCACCCATCGGGTGGCTTTTTTGTTTGGCGTCCCGGTGGATGAGCACTGCCGCCAGTTCGCTTTATGCTGCGCAGGTTTCCACTCACCAGAGGGTTACGTGAAAGCACAGTGGAGCGGACGGGCCAGATTGTTTCACCTTGATCAACAACGGGGTTGCACCGTTCAGGGGCTGGATCACCGGACAGCGGGACGGCGCCATCGCATTGAATTGATAAGCACTGTGACAGAAGAGACCGCCATCGCAGCGGCAGCTACGGCGGGGTGCACCCAGCCCACCAGGGCAGCGGGAACCGCTAATGCGTTGTAGATAATTGCCCAGGTAATATTCTGTCGCAGTATGCGTCGCGCAGTGGCGATGATGCTCAAAAGCTCTGGTATCCGGTCCACGCCGCCGCGCAGCATAGTGACTGCAGAGGCGGTGCGCGCAGCGTCCAACGCGCCTTCCACCGCGACGCCAAGGTCAGCCGCCGCGATGGCGGGTCCATCATTCAGGCCATCGCCGACGAAGGCGGTGACGCAACCACGTGCTGCAGCGGCCTTGACGTGTGCCACTTTGTCCTCCGGGGAACAGTGCGAAATACCCTCGATGCCAAGCTGTCTGGCGATACGGGCCACCGGTTCGGCGTCGTCGCCACTCAATATCGTCAATTGCGCGCCCTCGGCCATGAGGACCTCAATCGCTGCGGCGGCTCCGGCGCGCACAGGGTCTTCGAAATCAATTGCACCGAGTACCTTGTCATCGATGGCTATCCAGACGCGGGAGAAACCCCATCCGTCGAGTAGTGGGCATCTGACGCCTTCCCGAGCAAACCACTTGCCACTGCCGGCGCGCAAAACCACCTCATCGCACTCTACGAGGACCCCGCAGCCCACCACCGTCCGATACTGCAGTTTTTTGGAGTCGCGAATCCCGGGGGGTGCCACATCACAGTTGATGTCCGCGGCAATTGCACCGCGTACAATCGCCTTGGCGAGCGGGTGGCCGGACTGGTGCTCAATAAAGGCGGCAGTTGCTAGCAGCTCGAGCTCCTCTACCCCCGCAACGGGTTGCAGCGCTTGTATTACGGGACGTCCCTCGGTGAGAGTTCCGGTCTTGTCCAGAAACAGAGCACCGATTTGACCGCGCCTCGCTATGCAACGCAGATCGCGTAGCAGCATGCCGGCGTCGGCGGAGCGACGCGTGGCTGCAAGCCCCGCCAATGGTGCAGCGAGGGAAAGTGAACATGGGCAGGCGATCACGAAGACCGCCAGGGCGCGCTCTGCAACGCGGATTCCATCGGCGCCGCTGAAAATTGCGAGCAATGCGCCGGCGCCGGCGGCAAGCGTTGCGAGAAGAAGGAAGTGGCGCGCGACCCTGTCGACCCCGCGCTGCCAGTCCGGCTTGTGCATGAGCAGTGCGCGCACCTGCCTGGCGAGGTTGTCGATGCGACGCTCTCCGGCCGCCGCGGTGACGCGGAATCTCAGTGGGCCGTCAACAACCACCTCACCTGCACAGACCGACTGACCCGGATCGATGCGCACGGCCTGTGACTCCCCGGTGAGCAGATGCCGGTCGAGGCTCGCCCCCACGCCCTCCGCCATACCATCGACCACAAGCGTCTCGCCCACATCCGCAATAAGCACATCCCCCGCGACAACTTCACTGAGCGCCACGGTTTCCACCGGTCCGCCGTCCGTCAGTCGCTGCACCTTCGGCGCGGCAAGATCCAGGATGCCCGCAAGGGCATCGCGTCCGGCACGCGCTATTTTCAGCTCCATGAGACGCGCGATCAGTTGCAAGGTGATCAGCGCTACGGCAACCTCGAAGTAGACATCCGCGCCACCTTGCGCCAGGGACACTGACGAGAGCACCACCGCGCCCAACACGCCAAAAGTCACCAGTGCATCGATTCCCGCGACGCCGGCCCGCAGAGTCGAAATAGTCATGGCGTAGAAAGGCCGGCCGGCGTAGATAATCACCGGAAGACTGGCTGCGGCAGCAGACCATGCAAGTCCATGCGCCACTGCGGCATTCGGCGCCGCGCCAAGATACAGAGCGATTGAAGGCAACATGGTCCACATCCCGAAAAACAGCGCTACTACAAGGTTGAGTTGAAGCGCTCGGCCGAAATCATTCGCGGCATCGGATTGCGCTGCTGCGCCGGGCCGGCGAGCGCTGTAGCCAAGCGCTGCTATCACCCCGCGGGCCCGATTCGAATCCTGATACCCCGGTTGCCAGCGCAGAAGGGCAGCGCCCGTGGCAAGATCCACCGCCGCCTCTTCGACCCCCGGTAATTTCGCCAGGCGATGTTGCAGTGACACCGCGCAGGCGCTGCAGAACATGCCCTCTACGATGAATAGATCGTTGGCCTCGCGTTTTGTGGAGGACGAAGCGACATGCCCAGTAGAGAGCGGTTGGGAGGGTTGGGCCGCAGCCCGCGCGATTGCCATCGCTAACGAGGGACTCAATCGTCGCCGAAAACGGCGGTCAACTCGTCGCCGCCAGCCCAGGGGGCGTTGCGCTCGGGGTCGCGCGCGCGGCCAGCTTCCACCAATGCGGTCGAGATGGGCCCGGCGTCATTGCCCCAGTTGGACCGGACGTGTGTAGTCACCGCAGCCAGCTCCGCGTCCGACAATCTTGCGAACGCGGGCATGACGCCATTGTATACCGTGCCCTGGACATCAATAGGTCCCCGGATTCCGTACAGCATGATTTGGACCAGGCGCTCCTCGGACCCAAGAACCCAGCGCGAATTGGCCAGCGGTGGAAAAACGCCGGCCAGGCCGCCGCCACTCGCCTGATGACACGCGACGCAGTTGGCTGCATACACCTGGGCGCCGTCCACCTGATCGAACGTGAGCACCTCGACAGGCGTGCGCCGGTCCCCAGCTGCAAGCGGGAAACCCGCGTTGGCAAAGTAATACCAGACCCCCCATGACACCATTCCTACGGCCAGGAGAAGCATGGGAATCGGCGTGGGATTACGCAGCTCCTCCGGCTCGTCCTGCTCGCGCACTTGCGTGCGGCGCTGCAGCTCTTCCCGCGGCGTCACAGCTGCGTATCCACATCCGCGCGTGGCAAGACGTCGACCTCGTAGGTTCGGTCCAGCTCTAGCAGGTATTGCACAAGATCGATGGCGTCTTGGCGTGCAACAATAACGCCTGAATCCGGGGCATAATCTTGTGGCAGGTTTACCACCACGCCGTCTGCTGGTGCCTTGTCTCGCTGCGCAAACAAAAACGGGTAGGACGGCATGGTGCTCCAGGGCATAAGTGCGCGCGGGTTATAGAGGTGTGACAGGTGCCACTCGCTGCTCGGTTGCCGCGCGCCAATGTTGAGCAGGTCGGGTCCCGTGCGCATGGTGCCCAGGAGATGCGGCGAGTCGTAGCTGTAGTCACCCGGTACCGACGGACGCCCCCAGCCGCGCAGACCGTCTGGACCCAACGATGGGTCGCGCGGCTGTTGGCTGTGGCAGTACACGCAGCCCAGACTCACGTACAGGGCACGTCCCCGCTGCGCGGATTCCGAGTAGGGTTCAAGACCTTCGGGGATTACCGCGCCTGACTGCAATTGGATCGTCGGCATCACCACGATCATGAGGGTTGCAAACAGCAGGATCATGGCCGCGCCCGCAATAATTCCGACCGCGCGAGTCATGCCGGTTGCTCCTGCTGCCTGAACATTGCAGCGCCTGAGTTACGGGCGCCTTTGCCCGCGAGCAGGAGCATTGCATGCCCTACAAAGATGAGATGGCCTGCCGTCATCAGAACGCCACCCACGGACCGCGCGACCAAATAGGGCTGCGTGACGAGGACTGAATCCATAAAAGGCCGATCCGCATCGAGCATGGCGAGGCCCTGCAACCAGCCGCCGATGGTGAGGGGCCAGAAATACACCAGGAACCCGGCGAAAACGAGCCAGAAATGCGCGGCGATCGACCGTGGAGACGGCCACTCACGACCGGTCACGCGCGGCAGAATGAAATAGATGCTGCCAAACATTACGAACGCGAAAAAACCGTATGCTCCGAGGTGCGCGTGGGCGACGGTGTAGTGCGTGAAATGCGTCACCGCGTTGACAACGCGCAATGACTCGAGGGAGCCCTGCACGCTTGCGGCCGTGTACAACATGGCCCCGACAGTGACGAAGCGGAGCGTGGGCGAATAAATGAGCAAGCGCCAGTGCCGAGCCACGGTCATGTGATGGTTCACCGCTACGGAGAGCACCGGGATGATCATCATCACGCTGTGCACGATCGACAGCGTCACGGCCCAGGTCGGCACCGGCCCGCCGATCAGGTGGTGCAGGCCCACCTGTGAATAAAATAGCGCCAGTGCCCAGAACCCGATAAGCGACAGACCATAGGAATAGATCGGCGCTCCGACGATCTTGGGAATCATGTAATAAGCGGCAGCAAGCCCCAGCGGCGTCATCCACAGGCCGAGCACATTGTGCGCATACCACCAGTTCAGCATCGACTGCTCCACACCACCGAAAAGGTTGGGCAGATTCGCGGTCAGGAACAGCATTGGAAACCAGATTAGCGCCGCAATCAGGTACCAGGCACTGACGTAGAGATGCTGCACACGCCGCTGCAGAAGCGTCATGATCAGGGGGACCGCAGCAAAGCCACCCCCGAGCACCAGGAAGACATCCACCTGCCAGGGAAACTCCAGCCATTCGAGCCCATCGCTGTGTCCGGCGAGCACGGCCCAGATTCCACCAACGACGCCGATATTCCACACGAACGCGCCGGCGGTCGCCCACGCTCCGCCGACCAGCGGCACCTTGAACAAGCGCGGTATCAGCCAGACGCCGACCGCGATACCGGCCATGGATGACCAGCCGTACGCCGCGGCATTCAAGTGCGCTGGTCGGATGCGGCCAAAGGTGAGTGCTGCGTCGTGCACCAGCCACTCCGGCACGTGGAGCTTGACGGAGGCGATCACGCCCAGAATCGAGGCAGCAGTGAGCCAAAAAAGTGAGGACATGAGCCAGCAAAGCACAGGTACACGCGTCGAGGCATCGGCGACCCACCGCGCTGCCAGAGCAGCATCGACCGAACTGCTGCTCTCTTCCTCGCCCGGCTCGACAACCGCATCGTGGTCGCGAGAGCGCTGCATATCTGCCCTGTCGGCTTCAGGCATGGCCGGATCTTCGATGCTACCGACTTCGCCTTCGGCAAAAATCGTGCGTGCTGCTCGTTCCCCGAGAGTGAACTGGTCATTGGCGAGCGCCCAGATAAGGAGAGCGAGGCCTCCCACTGAAATTACAAAGGTGGCGGCAAGAAGAAACGAAATGGCTATGGTCATGGGGTTACATTAGGTTCCTCAAAACAGATCTGACCCGGCGGGTGCTGACGTAGTTAATGCTATCTACGGCCTATACGGGTTTCCGTATCGCCGAATCCCTGGTTTGTCCATCCACTGACCAATCTGGGATGTGTTAAACGGTTTGCTGCTACTGCTGAGGAGAATCGAACCATGTCAATTGTCACCCTGCTTCGTCCCCAACAACGCGCCTCTACGGCTCGAATACGCTCAAGTGCCTGTCGCGGGTACGTGGTGGAACTTAATCCAAACAACGCTGTGAAGCCGCGCATGCTTAAAAATCTCGCCGGCGACGTGGTTCACTTCCCAACGCTGGAGCGCGTTCGTGACGCCCTGCGCAAGCGCGGCGTGACCCGCGCCACCCTTGTTCAGCATCACGCCTGCGAAGAGCTGGGTGCTCTTGGCGTGTCTACGCGGAGCGAAGACGGCGTCGTCGTGATGGACTGCACGGGAAGCTGAGACATTGCTTTCACTCCGCCCCGCTTTTTTGGACGCGGAAGTGCACTGACGTCGTCACCGAGGTAGCTGGCCGGTCCGGGCCGGTCAACCACCAGTCCGCGAGCGTGCCATTGCGCCACTCCCAATCAATTCCAGCCCTGGGGCGAGTAGATAATATCCGGCTAAGCGCCCAGAATCCGAGGTGAGTTGAGCTTCCAAGTCAGGCGAGGCAGGTCAAGTCTTCTAACTGAATTTAGGCTTAGAACCCGATAGCGTGCCGCTCGCTCCATTTAACGAGCTTCTGCCCATCCCAGGCCCAAACGACCGGGACGTTGCGACTGCAATGGCGCGACCACAAGCCGTAGGTGTTGGCGCCCGTGTGATCTATCATCATAAAGTCTTCATCGCTAATGTCATCCGGTAAGGGAATGGACCGGGCCAGGTAGTCGCCGGCAAAGCACAGGGGTCCGGCGATATCATAGGAGCGGCGGCCTGTGCGTTTCTCGAGGGCATTCCGGGACCAGATCGAGATAGGGAAATCCCTGGCGCCCGTGTAGGCGTCGCGCATAAAGAAGTCAGCCCCGAGATGGATAAACACCGTGCCGGACGGCAGTACATATTCGATCCGGCTCACTGCGAAACCCGCCTCTGCGTGTACCCATTGGCCAAATTCCGTGGTGAGTTGATACCCCGAGTCCCGTAAAACACCGGCCACTGCCCCAGCATAGCGGTGCATAACGGTCTCTGATCCAAGTGGCTCGGAGGGCAAGCCCCCGCCAATATCCAGCGTCTTTATTGTTCCCGGCTGCACCCCATTAATGTCATCCGCCAGTGCTTTCAGCTGCCCAAGGGCATCCTCCTGTACTGATAAATCCTGCATCTGTGAGCCGCTGTGCATATGCAGCGCTCTTACCCCACTGGCAATTGCCGCAGGGATGATCTGGTCTCTATCTGCAATGGGCACACCAAATTTGCTCTCGTTCTTGCTTACATCGAACAGTTGGGGTCCGCCGGTATGCACCTGAGGGTTTACTCTCAGGCCCAGAACAGCCTTGAATGTGTCGGGAGAAGGGAATATCTCGGCAAAGCGCGCCAGTTCCTGCAGGGAATTGGCGTTCACCAGTGCCCCCGGAAGCTTGCCCACTTCGGCAATTTCTGTGCGGGTTTTGACCGGTGAATCAAACACCAGTGCCTCGCTCGGGCAGCCGGCGTCCAGGGCCAGTCGCAGCTCCTCGATTGAGGCCGCCTCGAGGCCAAAACCCTGAGCGACCAGAAATTTCAGCAGTTTGGGGTGTGGGTTGGTTTTGATGGCAATGGCGTGGCGGGTATCTGCAGCGAAACAGGCGCGCAGATGCGCGAGTCGTGACTGCAGGCGAGGCAAGTTACAGACAATAGCACTGGTATCTTCGACAGCCATCGCCGGGAGTAACTGCGCAATGGCGGCGGCAAGGGTGTTTTCCTGGGTCAACCGCATCGCTCCTCAGCGGGTTCCTCGGTGCTCTGGGCAGACGCTAGCGGTCGTGAAGGCCGCTGTTATCCTTGGGGTACACCCCGGGGTACAGCCAACCCGGCAGCCAGATCGGGTTCTCAGGCGGCTGCCTCAGCTGCCTGCAACGCCTTGAACTCGTCCATGCCAAAGCTGCCGATCACATTTTGTGCGTCATCCATGAACTCATACATGGTGCCGTTTGTACCGCGGATACTGAAGAGAATCACCACGTCCTGGTCACCCCCGCCCTCTCGATGAGGTTCGTCGCTGGGCGGACTGACGGTATAGCAGCCGGTGGGCCGCACTTCCTTCAGGCTGCCATCGGGCTCATACAGGCGATGCTCGCCCTGGATAACCAGCATGTGATTCAGCGCCGTGTGCCGGTGCAGGATAATTTTTTCATTGGCATCAAATTTCAGTAACACATCAACGATCTGTTGATCCGGGTCGACATCCAGAAGGTGGTAATGCAGGTGCTCAATACCCTCCAGTTGACGCCACTGAATCTTA
Source organism: uncultured Gammaproteobacteria bacterium (assembly GCA_963840725.1). GTDB lineage: Bacteria > Pseudomonadota > Gammaproteobacteria > Pseudomonadales > Halieaceae > CAVWDU01. The sequence continues at coordinate 1,376,651 of CAWIZY010000016.1, forward strand.
CTATCGTCAAATTGGTGATGCTGCATGATCGATGCACTCCTTTCTCTAGTGTGTTTCTGCTACTGCCTGTCCGTGGGGCGGCCATCCGTGGGGCGGCCATCCGTGGGGCAGGCTCTCTGCAGCTGCTGCGTTAAGCTAGCGCTTGCAGTAGCGGCGGTGCAGCCCTGAGTGAGGCCGCTGTTATTCGGAGTATAGCCCAGATTGGCGGGCGGCGGATAACCATCGCCAGAGAAGTTGAGTGCCAGGACTTCGGAGCCCCCGCTCTGGGCCGCGGGTGTGACGCTGCCTTAGCCAGTATGAATCCGCAATGGAATTTTGAGGCGGATGCTAGACTGGTGCTGTCAGTTATCTGCTGTTCAGGGCCCTATGCAAAACATTCAGATATTGGGCGGCTGCTTCTGTGGCAGTGTGCGCTACCGCATCAGCACGCTATTACGCGGGCTTTGCTACTGCCATTGCCAGAGCTGTCGCCGGGCGACGGGCGCCCTCTGTGTGCCCTGGGGCACGGTAGATGGCAGCAGCTTTGAAATCACCGCAGGCGAGCTCGCCATTAACGCAAGCTCCGAGGGCGTGCGACGGGGCTTTTGTGCAGGCTGCGGCACCGCCATCACCTATGCCAATGTGCAAAGGCCCGCAGAGATAGATATTACCCTGGTGTCCCTGGACGATCCTTCAAGGGCCGAACCGAGTGCGCATATCTGGTGCTGTGACAAACTGCCTTGGGTCACGATTGACGACCGTTTACCCCAGTATGAGCGGTTGCCGGATGTGGAGCCTTCATGATGCCCCGGACGGCTGCCAGGCGATATGTGCCCGGTTGTCCTCCTGCCTCTTTTGAGCGGAAAAAACGGTTCAGGCGGTAGCCTGCCACTCACATCTCACTTTCTATCGGTAACAGGCTGAGCACCCAATCTTCCAGCTGACGCATGTAGGAGTGAGTGGGCTGATGGTTCAGAACTTCGTCATCGGATTGCCAGGTGAGTTGCCCCGCGTCACTGAGCGTCACTCGCCATGCGTTGCGCAGACTGAAGTCTGGGTCCAGGCGTTGCCGCAGTGCCGAATTGAGCTGAATGCTGTTGATCAGCAGGCCCATTTCGGTATTGATATTGAGGGAGCGGGGATCCATATTGGCGCTGCCGACATACACGGTATCGTTGTCGACAAGCATCAATTTGGCGTGCAGGCTCAGGGACTTGTCTGCCACGGGTGACACGATGTAGCGCTGTCTGTCCTTGGCATCGGCGCGCAATTCGTGAACCTCGGTGCCAGCTATCAGTAGTTGTTTCAGGTGGTTGCGATAAGCGCTGTGTGCGGAGAGGTGGTTATTGGAAGCAATAGAATTGGTCAGTATGCGCACCCGCACTCCCCGGCTCTCCGCCCGCTCGATCGCCTCCTCCAGCACGGGCGTGGGAATCAGGTAGGCAGAGATCAGCCACAGTTCCTGCCGGGCACGATCAATCTCCGCGACCAGCTCCCTACCCACTTGCACCGGTTCGGTGCCATCATCGCCCGGCCTGCCCTGGGGCGGCTTGTCCAGCAATAGGCGGGCGCTGCCCGGTAGCGCCTGCTTTGCCAGTGTCACCCAGGCGTTTTGCAGTTCGGTGGCCTCCAGCTCCCGATGCCTGTCGGGGGCTTGCGGCAGTTGTGCGGCGGCAGGCCTTTGGTCTTCCCCTTCGACTGACTGGGCTGCTACAGCGGCGATCGGGAATGACCAGGGGTTGCCCCAGTAGGTGTCGAAGCCTTGCGCCAGTTCCCTGACGATGGGGCCACCGACGACAACCTCCATGTCGCGAAAGTTGTCCTGGGGATGGTAGCCGAAATATTCACGGGCCAGGTTGCGTCCACCCACCACGGCTATACGATTGTCTATCACCATGACTTTGTTATGCATGCGGTGGTCGAGCCGGGAAAAGTCGCCCGCACTCAGAATCTCCTGCAGGCTCGGTGTACTGACCCTGCGTTTGTAGGGGTTGAAAGTCCTGACATCGATCCGTGGATGCTGGTCTATTCCCAGCAGGTCGCCATCGGCACCGAGGATAAAGGAGTCGTCCATCAGCACACGCACCCTGACGCCACGTTCGGCCGCCGCCAGCAGGTGTTGCTGTATCTGCTGGCCCAGCGTATCCAGTTCCCAGATAAAAGTCTGGAGGACAATGCTATCCGTCGCCGCATCTATTGCCCGGAGGCGCCAATCCAGTGCCTCAGAACCCTGGTTCAGTAGACTGAACCAGTCGCCGTCCCGTGTCGCGGTGACGGCCTGCCAGAGCGGTGTTGCCGCCGGAGCGGGTGTCGTCTCCGGGGGAGATTGGACCGGTTGCAATGCGCCAGCACAGCCGCCCAGCGACATGCCAAGAAGCAGGCCCAGGGAGAGGCCCAGAGAGAGGCCCGGGGCGCGAAAGGCCGCGGGCAGGTCAAAACGAATGACGTTCATGCGATTGCTATGCGCTTCCCTGTTGCCACAATTTTCGGTACGAGGGGTATCGTGCAGGCTTGCAATCGGGCTTGCAAGGCCTGTTACCTGGCAAGCGCCGGCAGGCAGACCCGCATAGCGGCCTCCCGGAGATTGGTCTATGCTGATCAGGACATTGCAAGCATGCTTGAGGAGGTTCCTATGCCGCGGATTCAACCGGTGATCGCTATCATCCTGCTCGTACTGGGCGCATCAGTTCCTTCCGGGGCTTTCGCCTATGAAGTGGGTGAAAAGTTCAGAGACGAGCTACGGTCCGGGGGCCAGGGCCCCGAAATGATCATTATTCCCTCCGGGCGTTTCACCCTCGGTGGGGGCACCTCTGGCCAGCAGAATATGGGCGTGATTTCGATCGAATACAGGCTGGCAATGGGTGCCAAGGAGGTCACTGTGGCTCAGTACCGCCATTTTTTGGAGACGGTCAAATCGCCGCTGCTGGCTGACTTGCCCGGTGGTTACGATGACCGGCCGGTTTCGGGAATCAGCTGGGATGACGCCGAGTCCTATGTCACCTGGTTGAGCCGAGAAACGGGACACCATTATCGACTGCCCAGTGCATCGGAGTGGGAGTACGCCGCCCGGGCAGGCACCTCGACCATGTATTTCTGGGGAGACGAGCTGGGCGAAAACAAGGCAAATTGTCTCAATTGTCAATCAAAATATAACGGCGAACTGGCCCCTGTGGGCTCTTTCCCGGCCAACGCCTGGGGGCTTTACGACCTGCATGGCAATGTCTGGGAGTGGTCCAAGGACTGTATTGATTCCAACTCAGCGCCCCCCGCCAATGGGATGCCCAAGCTGTTTGGCAATTGCGACATGCGGGAATTACGCGGTGGCTCGGCCAATTCGGATGGCTGGTCCATCCGGGCTGGTGCCCGCGCCTCCGCATTGCGCAAAACCCAAAACCCCGATGTTGGCATGCGGGTGGTGATGGAGGTTCCCCGGGACGAGCTGGATTGATTGCAGCGAGCAGCTGCGATCAAGGAGATCAGTGTAGGCTCTGCAGTCAGCGCCAGTCATCCAGGGTGAATTCCAGTCGCGTGGCGTCGCTCTCGAGCTGGAGCTGATGCCCTTCGGTAATGCGGATGACCCATGGGCCGGCCGCCAGGGTAGATGCCCGAAACGCGCTGTCCGCGCTGTCGGCATACCGGGCGGGGCGGACCTGGTCAGCGGTGAAGAGAATTTTTTCGCCGTCCAGCCTGGCGAAACCATTCAGCGATTCTGTCGCATCGTGTACTTCGAAGAACAGGCGCTCGCCGATCTCCAATGAGGGGCCGGAGTGCGGGCTGGCACCTGCCCGCGAAACAGGCTCTCCGTCGACTGCAGTGAGTATCCAGCGATGATGTTGCAGATCGCCCTGGGTGACCAGGTCTGTCTCTTTGCACTCGCCATAAACCTTGTCGATAACCATCAGCCCATTATAGTCTGCAGCAAAGCCGCTGCGGGGCGAGTCTCTATCGATGCGGCCTTCTACAATCAGACAGACCGGCTCATCGAGCCCGGTGCTGTGTTGCTCAACCAGGGTGCGCAATGCCTGACGGACGTTTTGTCCGGTGCCGGGGTGCAGCCAGTAACACTGGCTGTTGATGTCGGGGCAGAAACTGTTCGTTTCATGACCGAGGGTGTAGTTACCGCGGTAGCGCGCAGTGGTGCTGTCGTTCGCACCGGTTGTCATGGTGGCGCTGAGCACTAGCGCGGCAAGTAGCAGGTAACGCCATTGTGGGCGGCTTGCAGACATCATCCCGCTGCAGCTTCACTGGTTGACTGAGGCAGCGGCAGTGAGGTGGTCTGCTTGATGTTTTCCATGACAAAGCTGGCGCTGACATCAAACAGATCCGCCTGTATCAGCTGCTGGTATAAGCGGTCGTAGTCGGGCATGTCCCTGACAACGGCCTTGAGTAGATAATCCACCTCACCACCGAGACGGTAGACTTCAAGTATGCCCGGGATGTTCTCGACCACGGCCCGAAAGTTCTCCGCCCAGGCGGCGTTGTGCTGGTTGGTGCGTACAGAGATGAAGGCACTTAAGGACAGGCCCAGTGCGGCGGGGTCCAACAAGGTGACCCGCTCCCGGATCGTGCCGCTGGTCTCCAGTCGTTGTACCCGCCGCCAGCAGGCAGATTTTGACATGCCGACGATATCCGCCAGTTTACCTATCGACAAGGCGGCATCGGCTTGAAGCTGGGTGAGAATAGCCTGATCGTGTCTGTCCATAATTCCTCTATTCTATAGTTGTGCCAGTACAATAGCTAACATCGGCACAATATTTTATTTATAGTGTTATAAACAATACAAATGTTCGGATGAACTTCTTTTTTACACAAAAATGGGCACAATGTTCCCTCGCAACGGGATTATCATCAGTGTTCCATGGTAATGACTGGCCCGCGACTATGACCCTGCTTATCGATACCATTCGCCACTCCGTGATCGGCGACAAACACCCCATTCGCACGCCCTTTGGCGAGCGGCCCCTGGTGTATGCAGACTACACGGCGTCTGGGCGCAGCCTGGGTTTTATCGAGGACTATATCCGTCAGCAGGTGCTGCCTTACTACGCCAATACCCATTCTGAATCGTCATTTACCGGCGCCCAGACTACGGCGCTGCGAGAGCAGGCACGCGAGCAGATCCGCACCGCCATAAATGCAAGCGCCGACGACCGGATCATTTTTTGTGGCTCAGGCGCCACGGCGGCAATCAACAAGCTAATTGATATTATGAACCTGCGTTTGCCCCGCGACCTGGCTGATCGCTACCAGCTGGAATCTGTTATCCCTGCAGCAGCGCGTCCGGTGGTGTTTATTGGCCCGTATGAGCATCACTCCAACGAGTTGCCCTGGCGGGAGAGTATCGCCGACGTGGTCTCTATCCCGCTGAGCACAGAGGGGCAAATCGATTTGGCGGCATTGGAACAGCGACTCATTGCTTACCGGGATCGGCCGCTGCGCATCGGCAGCTTTTCAGCGGCCTCAAACGTGACCGGTATCAAGAGCGACGTGCAGGGCGTGACGAACCTGCTCAAGCGTTACGAGGCGCTTGCTTTCTGGGACTATGCGGCTGCAGCACCTTATGTGGGCATTGATATGCAGGGTGCAGGCTCTGCGCTGGACGCTGTGTTCATCTCCCCCCACAAGTTTATCGGAGGGCCCGGCACTCCGGGTATCCTTGTGGTCAAGGAAGCAATGCTGACTAACAGTGTGCCCGCGGTGGTGGGGGGTGGGACCGTGGTTTATGTGACCCCGGAGGATCATCTGTTTATCGCCGATCACGAGCGCCGGGAGGAGGGCGGCACCCCGGCTATTGTCGAGGCTGTGCGCGCGGGCCTGGTATTCAAGTTGCAGCAGCAAGTGGGCACCGATGAGATCGAGCGACGCGAACACGACTTTGTGCACCGAGCCATGGAGAGGTTCGATGCCAGTCCCAATCTGGAGGTGTTGGGCGGCAGCGATGCACCCCGTCTGTCAATCGTCTCTCTGCGTTTCAAACACGGTGAGCGGGATTTGCATTACGGTTTTGTGGTCGCTCTGCTGAATGACCTGTTTGGCATTCAGGCGCGCGGTGGTTGCTCCTGTGCCGGACCTTATGGGCACAGTTTGCTGGGCATGGATATGGGCTATAGCCGGGCTCTGGAAAAGCAAATTCAGGCTGGTGCCTTTGTGCTGAGGCCCGGTTGGGTGCGTTTGAACTTCAACTATTTCCTTGCTGAGGAAGATTTCCAATACCTGTTGAATGCCATCGAACTCGTTGCCGAACAGGGCTGGCGACTGCTGCCGGCCTATCACTTTGATCCGCAAACCGGTAGTTGGCGTTACCGCGGTAGCCCGCGGGACCTGGCCGCGTCACTGACGGCGCTGAATTTTGTCGACTGGTGCAGTCAGGGCGAGGCTAATGTGCCCGCACCGCTGGCACTGGACGGTCTGCTGGAGCTGGCAGAATCCATTCTCCAGGCTGGCGCCGGCCCCGGTAATGGCTCGGAAATTAGCCTCGGCGAGGACTCGGTGCTGGAATTGACCCCGCAGGCTGAGAGCCTGCGCTGGTTTGTCCTGCCTCAGGAAGTCAGTGCGGAACTCACAGCGCTGCAGGCAGCGGGAGCCGCCTGAAGTCGCGGTTAGCCCGGTTTGTGATCTCACAGTCACCGCGCGAACGCCTTCGGCGCCGGTTTAGAAAAACCCCAACGGATTGGTGTCATAACTGACCAGCAGATTTTTGGTTTGCTGGTAGTGCTCCAGGGTCCGCTTATGGTTCTCTCGGCCGATGCCGGATTTCTTGTAGCCGCCAAAAGCCGCGTGAGCCGGGTACACATGGTAGCAGTTGGTCCACACCCGGCCCGCCTTGATGCCCCGGCCCATGCGGAATGCCCGGTTCATATCACGGGTCCACACGCCGGCGCCCAACCCGTATTCAGTGGCGTTGGCAATGGCCAGGGCCTCGGCTTCGTCTTTGAAGGTGGTGATTCCCAGGGTCGGTCCGAAAATCTCCTCCTGAAACACGCGCATATCATTGCTGCCCTTGAGCAGCGTGGGCTGGATATAAAAACCGCCCGCGAGGTCGCTGCCAACGGTGGCCTTGTCGCCACCGAGGAGAATCTCGGCACCCTCTTCGCGGGCGATGTCCATGTAGGACATTATTTTGTCGAACTGCTCCCGCGAAACCTGAGCGCCTACCATGGTGTCGGTATCCAACGGGTTACCCTGGACAATGTTGCCCGCCCGCTCGAGAACCCGCTCGATGAATTCGCTGTAAATGCTTTCCTGGACCAGTGCGCGTGATGGACAGGTGCACACCTCTCCCTGGTTAAAAAAGCCCAGCAGCAATCCCTCTATACATTTGCTGATGTATTCGTCCTCCTGGGCCATCACATCTTCAAACAGGATATTTGGCGATTTGCCGCCCAGCTCTACCGTTGAGGGAATCAGTGTTTTCGCCGCATTGGCGAGGATAATATGGCCGACGGCCGTCGAGCCGGTAAACGCGATTTTGGCGATGCGGTCAGAGCTTGCCAGGGCCTGGCCGATTTCCTCACCATAGCCGTTGAGCACGTTGAGTACCCCTGGCGGCAGCAGGTCGGCGATCATTTCCAACAGCACGAGTATGGAGCTGGGCGTCTGCTCTGCCGGTTTTAGCACGATGCAATTGCCAGCGGCCAGGGCCGGCGCCAGTTTCCAGCCCGCCATCAACAAAGGGAAGTTCCAGGGAATAATCTGCCCCACGACGCCCAGCGGTTCGTGAAAGTGGTAGGCGACTGTGTTGCCGTCGATATCGGAGGCGCTGCCTTCCTGGGCGCGCAGGCAGCCTGCGAAGTAACGGAAGTGGTCTACCAGCAGCGGGATGTCCGCGTTCAATGTTTCGCGTATACCCTTGCCGTTTTCCCAGGTCTCTACCAGGGCGAGAGTCTCGAGGTTTTGTTCGATGCGGTCGGCGATTTTGAGCAAGGTGTTGGAGCGCTCGGTCACAGCGGTTTGACCCCAGGCCTGTGCGGCGCCATGGGCCGCATCCAGGGCAATCTTCAGGTCTGCGGCAGTGGAGCGAGGCACCTGGCAGAACGCTTCGCCCGTGACGGGAGTGATATTGTCAAAGTATCCCCCCTCCAATGGTGCCACCCACTCTCCGCCGATAAAATTTTCATAGCGATCCTTGAATGTGAACAGAGCGTCTGCAGTTCCGGGCCTGGCGTAAATCATCGCGCATTCTCCTTGCTGTTGTGGATGACGTTGTAAATGACAGTGTAGCGTCCTGTCGGGACCTTTATCCCACCAGTAAACATAGATGAATCTGTCGGGCCTCGCCAGGTCGGGCCTCGCCAGGTCGGGCCTCGCCAGGTCGGGCCTCGCCGGCCGACCTCGCCGGCCGCACCTCGCCGGCCGCACCTCGCCGGCCGCACTCGGCCGGCTGCTCCGTCACGACAGGCCGGTGAGGAACGGCCCATCGACACAGAGGCGGCGGCCGTCGGGTGTCGCGCAGGCGCCGCAGATACCGACCCCGCACTTGGTGAGGTAATCGATAGCGCTGAAAATCTGGTCCTCCCGGCAGTACTCGCGCTCGACGGCGATGGCAGCGTGGACCATCGGCTCAGGACCACAATTGTAGAATACCAGGCGATCGATTTCTGCGCGCTCCATGCCGGCCAGTCGTTCACGCAGCAGTTCAGTGATCACGCCGTGGTAACCCGCGCTGCCATCATCGGTGGCCACGTGGACTGTGGCGATCTTCTCGCACTCAGCGGTGAAGTAGAGGCGCTCCGCGCTGCGCGCCCCAGTAAAGATCTCCGCGTTGCCAAAGTCCCTGGCCAGTTGATAGACCGCGGCAAGACCGGTGCCGCCAGCCACCGCGAAGATGCGGGAATCCTCCGGTGGCGAAGCCGGAATGCCGTGGGGCCCGCGGACATAGGCCTCTGTCCCCGACGGCAGGTCCATCAGTGCATGGGTGAATTCTCCAACATCGATGACCACCAGTGAGAAGGGGTCATCGGTGAGGGCCGAGAACGGTTTTTCACCGAGACCGGGAATCCACAGGTAGACAAACTCTCCAGGTTGTACGTTGATTTTTCGGTCAAAGGTCAGGATTGCGATATCCTCGCAAACGCGCTGGGTTTCCAATAGCGCGACCGGTGCAAAGTGCATATCAATGTCGTAGCGTATATGCGTCTCAGCCCTGTTGCCCTGACCCGCCAGGTCGCTGGCCAACTGGGTAAAGTAGTTTGCCGTTTCGTCTGTGGTCAGCCCGGTCAGGGCTGAGCCGACGCCGACAACAGCGGATCCGGCTTGCAGATAGGCGCGCACGTCATCGGCGCTACTTACACCCCCACAGCCTATAATGGGCAAATCACTGACGGCGGCTATCTCGCGTACGCACTTGAGCCCGATGGGCAGCACGCCCTTGCCGGAGATGCCGCCGGCGCCATTGCTGAGAACCGGTTGGCCGTGGGCCGAGGTATAGCCTGGCCCCACGGTATTAATCGCGCAGAAGCCATCTGCCCCACCGGCTTCTGCGGCCCGGGCAATCAGTCCTATATCGGGGGTGTTGGGGGTGAGTTTTGGAATGACGGGAATGCTAACAGCAGCCTTCACGGCGGCGACGACCTCTTGCACCATCTCAGGGTCCTGGCCCATGGCCATGCCGTAACCTTTGGCATGCGGGCAGGAGAGGTTGAGTTCGAGTCCGTCTGAACAGGGCGCGAGGATTTTTGCCACTTCTACAAATTCGGCGATGCTGCCGCCGAATATGGAGGTGAGGATAAATCGGTCTTTCGGGACCTTCAACTGCGCCATTAACTCGGCCGATTGACGGGCACCCGGGTTGGTTAACCCCACCGCGTTAACGAAGCAGCCGGGGGCGTATTGACTGAAAATTGGCTCCCGGTTGCCCGCCCGGGGGTCTGGGCCAATGCTTTTGGTGGTGATGACGCCGACCTCGGGGATGTGGTCCAGGAAGTACTGGATGATGGGTACCGCAGTGGTGACGATGCCCGAGGGAATCGTGAAGGGGCCGGAGAGGGTTTTGCCCAAAAATTCTGTAGTCACGTTCGCGTGCTCTGTGCCGGTGGGTGGTTTTTGCGTTGGGGGGATTATACGTTAGATCGGTGGTTTGGGCTCGGGCTGCCGCATCGCGGGCTGCCACGTTGCTCCCGCCCGCGGTTGGAGGTTCACGCGTTGGCCGGGTGCAGTGTGCCGGCCCGCCGTGCGTGGCGACTCTCGACGGTCTGATGGTGGTTTCTGTGGGAGGCTGGGAGCTTTAGCTGCCAGTGGCGGCCAGTTTGCTGTGAGCAATGCGGCTGACGACGGTATCGTTGCTGACTGATTCCAGTACGACATCGAAACCCCACAGCTGCTGCAGGTGACGTACAACCTCCTCAGCGTTCTCTGTCTCCAGCGGACGACCCTGATGCATGTCGTGCCTGAGGGTGAGGGCCCGGTCTCCGCGCACATTGACGTTGTAGACCTGGATACTCGGCTCGAGGTTGCCCAGATTGTAGTTACCTGACAGTTCCTCGCGAATGCTCTGGTAGCCCCGTTCATCGTGGATTGCATTGACCTCGAGATAATCCAGCTCGGAATCATCTCTGACGCTGAACAACTTCAGCTCGCGAATGAGTTTAGGAGAGAGAAATTGCAGTATAAAACTCTCGTCCTTGAAGTCGCGCATGGCGAAATCCAGGGTCTCCTGCCAGGGGGTGCCGGCAATATCCGGAAACCAGCGGCGGTCTTCGGCTGTGGGTGTCTGACAGATACGCTTCAGATCCTGCATCATCGCGTAGCCAAGTGTGTAGGGGTTGATACCGCTGTAGTAGGGCGAATCAAACGCGGGCTGGAATATTACGCCCGTGTGATATTGAAGGAACTCCAGCATAAAGCCATCGGTCACCAGACCCTCTGCATGGAGTTGGTGCAAGATATGAAAATGCCAGAAGCATGCCCAGCCTTCGTTCATGACTTTGGTTTGGCGCTGGGGGTAAAGGTACTGGGATATTTTGCGCACGATGCGGATGATTTCCCGCTGCCAGGGTTCCAGTAAGGGCGCATTTTTCTCGAGAAAATACAGGATGTTTTCCTGCGGCTCTTCAGGAAAGCGAACTTCCTGATGCTGGGCGAGTGTCTCGGGTGATACCGGTATGGTACGCCACAGTTCGTTAACCTGTTGTTGCAGTTGCTGTTCGCGTTCGAGCTGGCGGCGTTTCTCTTCCTCGAGACTGAGCGGGTAAGGGCGTTTGTAGCGGTCTACGCCGTGGTTCATCAGGGCGTGGCAGGCATCCAGCACGCGTTCGACTTCGTCGACCCCGTGTCGCTGTTCACAATCGGCGATGAATTTACGGGCGAACACCATGTAGTCGATGATCGATTCCGCGTCGGTCCAGGTTTTGAAAAGGTAATTGTTCTTGAAAAATGAGTTGTGGCCGTAGCTGGCATGGGCGATCACCAGTGCTTGCATGGTGAGGGTGTTTTCCTCCATCAGGTAGGCGATACAGGGGTTGGAGTTGAATACGATCTCGTAAGCCAGCCCCATGCGGCCCCTGCGGTAGTTATTCTCGACATTGAGAAACTGTTTGCCGAAGGACCAGTGGTGGTAGTTAATGGGCATGGCAGAGGAGGCATAGGCATCCATCATCTGTTCTGAGTTGATGATTTCGATCTGGTTGGGATAGGTGTCCAGTTGGAATCCATCGGCGATACGGCTGATTTCCCGCTCAAAGTCCTGCAGCAGATCGAAGGTCCAGTCGGATTCTGTGGACAGGGGCTGTCTACTCATGCTGTTTGTTTCCTGAACAGCTCACGAAAAACGGGGTAGATGTCTGCCGGTCCGGTGATGTGTTGCATGGCGAAGCTGTCTGGCCAGCTTTGTATTAGTGACGCGTAGGTCTGCCACAAGGGCTTGTCGCCCGCGTCGGTGATTTCGATGTAGGCATAGTATTGGCACAGGGGCAGCAATTCATTGATCGTCTTTATACAACGCTCTGCATCATCGGGCCAGTTGTCGCCGTCGGAGGCCTGGGCGCCATAGATGTTCCACTCATTGGGGGGAAAACGAGCCTCGATGATCTTGTGCATCAGTTCCAGTGCACTGGAGACAACGGTGCCGCCCGTTTCGCGGGAATAGAAGAATTCCTCTTCGTCCACTTCACGGGCGCTGGTGTGGTGCCGAATAAATACCACTTCGGTTTTGTCGTAGTTACGCGACAGGAACAGGTAGAGCAATATGTAGAATCGCTTGGCGAGATCTTTGGTGGCCTGATCCATCGAGCCCGAGACATCCATGAGGCAAAACATCACCGCTTTGGAGTGAGGCACGGGCTCCTTGTTATTGCGATGGTAGCGAATATCCACATCGTCGATGAAGGGTATGCGCGCCAGGGCGTCGCGCAGGCCCTGGATGCGGTCCTCCAGCAGGCCCCTGGCCGCAGAGGTCTCCGGCGTATCGGTCAGTGCCTCCAACTCCGCTTCGAGTTCGCGCAGCTCCCGTCGGCGACTCGCGCCCAGGGCAATTCGTCGCGCGGTGGCCGAGCGCATGGAGCGGATGACGCTGAAGTTGGCCGGGGGGCCGTCACTGGTAAAACCGCCGCGCACGCGCTTGAACTCTTCCAGCCCCCCCAGCTGACGCTTGGTGAGGTTGGGCAGTTCCATATCGTCAAAGAGGACCTCCAAAAACTCCTGCTGACTGATCTGGAATGCAAATTCATCCATGCCCTCGCCCTGATCGCTGGCTTCTCCGCCACCCCCGCCCCCGCCGCCACCAGGAGGACGCTGGATGCGGTCTCCCGCGGTGTACTCCTCATTGCCGGGTATGACATGGGTCACTAGACCCCCGCGTCCGTGGCGTAGGACCGGCTCACGGGTGTCTCGGGTGGGAATGGATATTTTCTCGCCGCTGTCCTGATCGGTGATGTTGCGGTCGCGTAGATTTTCTGCAACCGCCCGCTGAATCTGCGCGCGGTAGCGCCGCAGAAAGCGCTGCCGGTTGACCGCGCTTTTTTGCTTCGGGTTATTGCGTCTATCGATCAGAAAGCCCAACGAATTCTCCTCTGGCGACAGTGTTGAGTCAGTGGCTGCTGGCTACCGGGATTTCCGGACCCGGAGGTACCACTCCGACAGCAGTCGAACCTGCTTCTCGGTGTAACCCCGATCAACCATTCTTGCAACGAAGTCTGAATGTTTCTTTTGGTCGTCGGCGGAAGCCTTGGCGTTGAAAGAAATCACCGGCAGCAGGTCTTCGGTGCTGGCGAACATTTTCTTCTCTATAACACCACGCAGCTTTTCGTAACTGGTCCACTTGGGATTGCGCCCTTCGTTGCTGGCCCGGGAGCGCAACACGAAGTTGACAATTTCGCTGCGGAAGTCTTTCGGGTTGCTTATTCCTGCGGGTTTCTCGATTTTTTCCAGCTCGTCGTTCAGCGATGAACGGCTGAGGATTTCTCCGGTTTCAGGATCGCGGTACTCCTGGTCCTGCACCCAGAAATCGGCGTAGGTGACGTAGCGATCGAACAGGTTTTGCCCGTATTCCGAGTAGGACTCCAGGTAAGCCGTCTGGATTTCCTTGCCAATGAATTCGACGTAATTGGGTGCCATGAACTCCTTGATGAAGGTCAGGTAACGGTCATGGGTTTCCTGGGGAAATTGTTCCTGCTCGATGGCGCTTTCCAGCACGTAGAGCAGGTGTACCGGGTTGGCCGCGACCTCTGCCGGATCAAAATTGAACACTTTGGAGAGCACCTTGAACGCGAAGCGGGTGGATAAACCGTCCATGCCCTCGTTGACACCGCCGTTGTCGCGGTACTCTTGCATCGACTTGGCCTTGGGGTCGGTATCCTTAAGACTTTCGCCGTCGTAGATGCGCATCTTCGAGTAAATGCTCGAATTCTCGGGCTCTGCAATCCGTGACAAGACGCTGAACTGGGCCAGCATTTTAAGCGTATCGGGTGCGCAGGGCGCCTCACTCAGAGAGCTGTGTTGAAGCAGTTTGCGATAAATACCGATTTCTTCGGTCACCCGCAGGCAGTAGGGCACCTTGACAATATAGACCCGGTCAATAAACGCCTCGTTGTTCTTGTTGGTCTTGAACGCCTGCCACTCGGACTCGTTGGAGTGTGCCAGGACCACGCCTTCAAAGGGGATACCGCCGATGCTCTCGGTACCGTTGTAGTTGCCTTCCTGAGTTGCGGTCAGCAGGGGGTGCAGCACCTTGATGGGTGCTTTGAACATCTCCACGAACTCCATCAGGCCCTGATTGGCGCGACACATACCACCGGAGAAACTGTAGGCGTCAGGGTCATTCTGGGCAAAGTGTTCGAGCTTGCGGATGTCGATCTTGCCGACCAGTGCCGAGATGTCCTGGTTGTTCTCGTCGCCGGGCTCGGTCTTGGAGATTCCGACCTGGTCGAGTATCGAGGGATACACTTTGACCACGCGGAACTGACTGATATCGCCGCCATATTCATGCAGCCGTTTGGCCGCCCAAGGAGACATCACTGCCTTCAGGTAGCGTTGCGGGATGTTGTACTCCTCTTCAAGAATCGCCCCATCCTCTGCGCTGTCAAACAGCCCCAGTGGGGACTCGAAGACTGGCGAACCTTTAATGCAGTAAATTGGCTGCTTTTCCATGAGTTGTTTGAGCCGTTCGGCAAGTGAGGACTTACCCCCGCCTACCGGCCCCAGCAGATAGAGGATTTGCTTGCGCTCTTCGAGGCCTTGCGAGGCGTGTCGGAAGAAGCTGACGATCTGCTCGATACATTCTTCCATGCCATAGAACTCGGTGAAGGCGGCATAACGGCGGATTAGCTTGTTGGCAAAGATGCGGCTGAGTCGAGGGTCCTTGGCGGTGTTAACCAGTTCCGGCTCGCCGATGGCGAGCAGCATGCGCTCCGCGGCGGAGGCATAGACACTGGAGTCCTGCTTGCACAGATCCAGGTATTCCTGGAGTGAATATTCTTCTTCCTGAGTGGATTCGTAGCGTCCTTGATAGTGATTGAAGATGGTCATACAGAAAAACCTCCCACTCTGTTAGACAGTTGAACATAACGATATCTCCCAAAGAGAATACAGGATTTCGTGGTTAAAAGATGAGTGTGGAGTCACCTTACGCAAAAAAAAATGCCGAACATGGTCAGTGTTCTCTACAGACCCTGGACGAGGGTGCCACAGCGGTGATTGAATGCGTAGTGAGGGGTGTATTGTGGCGCACAGCGGGAGCTGGCGCTCCACGGTGGTGCATATGAACAGACAGCGTGGGCGGGTGCTCGTCAATGCCCACGCTGTCTGTTGTAGCGGCTGTTCAGGCGGCGGTCAGGTCGCGAACGTCGGTGCTGGGGCCATTGGCTTTGACCGATGCGATGCCTTCATTCCGGCTGTTTTCCGAGCTGTACATCTGGCTTTGACCGATCACCTGGTGATTGGCGGCTTTCAGCACGAAATAAGGTTTGTCGTTTTCCGATTGCTTGCGTTCATAGCGGTCGTCATTCTCACAGTTGCTCTGCACCGAAGCGATGCCGTTCTCGGCGCCGTCACGAGACTTGTACATCTCGCTGGTCAGAACAATCTGGCCATTGGGGGCCAGCAAGCGGAAATGAAACTGGCCGTTTTTGGCCAGGGCGAGTTCGTAGTAGCCGATCATAGGGTACCTCCTTACTGTGGTTAAGCGGCGCAGTGGCCGAGGGGGATTCTAGTCCAAGCCGTGTCCAGTGTCTTGATCAGGTGCCACAAAAGGTTTGCTGGACTGCCTCTTCAGCCCGCGCCGGGAGCGCGTAACGGCTGTCCTGCGGCTCAAACCCGAATGGTCTGTAGAGGCGTTCCAGTAGAGCCTGGAAGGGTCCGAAGTCAGCATCGTCCACCGCTGCGACGATGCTTGCCTGCACCTGGTGATTGCGGGGAATAAATACCGGGTTGGCAAGGCACATGTCCGAATAGCGCGTCTCCGGATCGGCGGGATCCCGCTTCAGTAGCGTTTGCCAGCGCGCTACCCAGTCCTCGAGGCCAGCTGGCAGCGGGTAGATCTCGCTGATGAGGGGTCCCGGGTTGCCCGCAGGGCGTGCCAGGTCGGTCAGATGGCGGAAAGTGAGGGTAAAGTCGGCCCCCGACTCCTTCATCTGTTGGAACAGGGCTTCGACCATCTCCCGCTCGACCGGCTCGCTCGCGGTCAAGCCCAGTTTGCGCTGCAGGCCCTGCTGGTGGGCTTGCAGAAATCGCGGCTGAAAGTCGTCTATGGCCTCCTGGGCCAGCACCACGGCCCGTTCCTGGTCGCTGTGCAACAGGGGTAGCAGTGCCTGGGCCAGGCACGCCAGGTTCCAGTGCGCGATGCCAGGCTGGTTGCGGTAGGCATATCGGCCTGCGTGATCGATACTGCTGAACACGGTGTCCGGATCGAACGCCTCCATGAATGCGCAGGGCCCGTAGTCTATGGTCTCCCCACCGACCAGCATATTGTCGGTATTCATCACGCCGTGGATAAATCCGAGCAGTTGCCAGCGGGCAACCAGTGCCGCCTGCTTGGCAACGACGCCCTGCAGCAACGCCTGGGTCGGGTTGGCAGAGTCAGCGGCCTGGGGGTAGTGGCGGCTGATGACATGATCGCGCAGGGCGGCGAGATGGGCCTGGTCTCCCCGGGCGGCAAAGAACTGGAACGTGCCGATACGAATGTGACTCCTGGCGACTCTGGTCAGTACCGCTCCGGGCTGGAACGCATCTCTGGCGACTTTATCGCCGGTGGTGACTGCCGCCAGTGCGCGACTGGTGGGCACCCCCAGCGTGTGCATGGCCTCGCTTACCAGGTATTCCCGCAGCACCGGTCCCAGCGGTGAGCGGCCATCGCCGCCGCGGGAGTATGGTGTGCGGCCAGCGCCCTTGAGTTGCAGGTCGTAACGCTCGCCATCAGTGGCGACGATTTCTCCCAGCAATATGGCACGCCCGTCCCCCAACTGCGGGTTGTAGCTGCCGAACTGGTGGCCTGCGTAGACGGTAGCCAGTGGCTCGGCGCCCTCAGGCACCCGGTTGCCAGCGAGCATCTCGGTGCCGGCAGGGGAGGCCAGCCAGTCCGCGTCCAGACCCAGCAGGCCGGCCAGTTCCCGGTTGACCTGTATCGGTCCCGGGCGGCTGACCGGCGAGGGGGGAAGGCGGGAATAAAATTGGTCTGGCAAGCGGGCGTAGCTGTTGTCAAAGTTGATACGCATGGGCTGATTCATGGCCGTTGATCCGGGGCTGGGTAGGGAATACCCTAACCTTACCATGGGCCGCGAAGGCGCAGGCAGGATGACAGCGGCGTGACGCTGGACAGGGTGGTGTATCCTGTGACAAACAGCTGATCCGCAGGAGCGAGTGTGGCAGACGGACAATTGGCAGTAGCCATTACTGGCGCCGGCGGTGCAGGGGTGATTTCCTGCGGCGAACTGTTGCTGCAAGCGCGTGCCAGCGAGGGCGGCTTCGGCCTGTTGCGCAAGTCCTTCGGGCCTCAAATTCGTGGGGGAGAGGCCGCTGCACTGCTGCAATTGACCGCCGCAGAACACTACGTGGCGGCGAGCCATTACGATGTACTGATTGCTCTGGATTGGGTAAATTTCGAGCGCTTCGAGGATGAGATCAGAATTTCTGCCGATACCCTGGTGATCTGCCAGGAGGGGCAGTCGCTGCCAGCTGCGGTCACCGCCTGTGCCCCGCGCGTGGTGCCCCTGGCCCTGACGGCGCTGGCCTGTGGGGCGCATTCCGAGGGCCGCGAAAATATGCTGGTAACCGGACTGCTGGGCGCGGTGCTGGGGCTGTCGACAACCCGCCTGACCGAGCTTGCGGCGACGAAGCTGGCGAGTAAGCCCGAGGCCTACCGTGAGGCGGCGGCAGCCTGTATTGCGGCCGGGGCAGAGTTGGGCAAGGGTTACGAACAGCTTTCGCCCGGTCCCTCGGGGAGTGAACTGTGGTATCTGAGCGGCAATCAGGCCGCTGCATTCGGCGCGCTGCACGCGGGTGTGCGCTTTGCCGCGGCTTACCCCATTACGCCGGCCTCCGACGTACTCGAATGGCTGGCCGGGGGCCTGGAGGACGTGGGTGGGCAACTGGTGCAGGCCGAGGATGAACTGGCAGCCATCAATATGGCGATTGGTGCCGCATTCGGCGGTGTGGTGGCATTCACGGCAACCTCTGGCCCGGGGCTGGCGCTGATGACCGAAAGCCTTGGCCTCGCGGTGGCGAGCGAGACCGCGGTGACGGTGCTCAACGTCATGCGCGGCGGGCCGTCCACGGGCATACCGACCAAGTCTGAGCAGAGCGATCTCAATATCGCGCTGCATGGACTGCACGGCGATGCGCCGCATCTGGTGCTGGCCCCGCTGGATATCGCCGATTGCGTTTTTACCACCGGCTGGGCGGTGCAATTGGCACAGAGCCTGCAAACGGCGGCCATTGTCCTGTCGGATCAATTTCTCGGTCAATCCACGGCCGTGGTGGCGCCGCCGCGAACAGCGGAACCGCTGGTCGCGGCTGACCAGGATGGTGAGGAGCACGCTAACGATTATCTGCGGTACCGGCTGACGGCGTCCGGTATCTCCACCTGCGCTGTGCCTGGCGATGTGGGCCAGCGCTTCACCGCAGATGGACTGGAACACAATGAGGCGGGGACGCCTTCAGCGCGTCAATCCGATCATCTGCAGCAACTGGAGAAACGCCGAAGCAAGCTCAATAATTACGATTTTGGCTCCGACTGGGCGGCAGTGAACGGCGACGGGGCGGTAGCGCTCATCGGGTTCGGTTCGACCTCGGCGGTATTGCGGGAAACCGCTGCCGAGCTGGCGCGCGCTGATATAGCAACCCGCACTATATGCCTGCGGCTGCTGGCACCCCTGCCGCTGCAGGATCTCCAGCGTGCTCTCGCAGGTGCCGAGCAGGTGGTGGTTGTAGAGCAGAACCACGGGGCTCAATTGCTGCACTACCTGCGCGGTGAAATCGAAATCTCCCAGCCGGTGCACAGTTGTGCCATGCCCGGACCAGTGCCACTGAGTGCCCAGCGCATAGCGGCTTTTGTCAGGGAGAGCCTTAACCGAGTAGCCATTGAGGAGGCAGCGGAGCAATGACCGGTGTAATGCAGCTCAAAGCCAGAGACTACAAGTCATCAGTCAAGCCTATATGGTGTCCTGGCTGTGGCCATTTTTCCGTGCTCAATGCCATCACCAAGGCTATGGCTGCTCTGGCGATTCAACGTGATGACACGGTGCTGGTGTCGGGGATCGGTTGTTCGTCGCGTCTGCCGGCTTATGTGGACAGCTACGGCTTTCATGGCGTCCACGGTCGTGGCTTGGCCGTGGCACAGGGCCTCAAGGTCGCCCGTCCTGACCTGACTGTGCTCGCCCTGGGCGGGGACGGAGACGGCTTCTCCATCGGCGGCAATCATTTTATGCACGCCTGTCGCCGCAATGTGGATATCACCTATATCGCAATGGACAACGAGGTCTACGGCATGACCAAAGGGCAGGCGTCCCCAACCACCCCTATTGATTGGGATCACAGCAAGCTGACGCCCCACGGGCCCGGCGTGCGGCCTTTCAAACCGGCGGCGCTGGCATTGGCAGCTGGTGCACCCTGGATTGCCAGGGGTTACTCCGGGAACCCGAACCAGATGGCGGGTCTGATCGCTGCCGCGATCGAGCATCCGGGATTCAGTTTTGTACATGTGCTGTCCCAGTGTATTACGTTTTGCCCGGAGCAAACCGACTGGAAGGGAGTGGTCCAGCCAAGCGAAAAACCGGCGCTGGTCGACGAGGATGCGGCGGCCAAACTGTTTCTCCACGAGGATGGCTTCCAGACCGGAATACTCTATGCACAGCCCCGTGATACCTGGCCTCCTGCAGCTGCTGCGCCACCGCAGCCCGATGCGCTGGGACAACTGGCACGGGGTTTCCTGCGATGACAGAAGAGGGCGCACCGCTGGAGCTGTTTCTAGCCCATTCTGTGGCCCTGGAGTCAGAGGCGGGTGAGCGCTACCGCGAGCTGGAGGCCACGATGCGCGGTCATAACAACACCGAGGTAGCCGATTTTTTCAGGCGTATGGGAGACGAGGCCGAAAAGCATCTTGGAGAGATCGAGGGCTACACGGCCGGTCGGCAACTGCCCGCCATCCCCGCCTGGGAGTTCCAGTGGCCTGAGGCTGAGCCGCCGGAGACCATCAGCTACGAGGCGGTGCATTATCGCATGAGCTTGTCCGAGGCGATTACTCTGGCGCTGGCTAACGAGCGGGCGGCTAAAGACTACTATGCAAGGGTCGCCGAGCAGACGGCGCACCCCGAAACTGCCACCCTGGCGGCCTCTTTCGCCGCCGAGGAAGCTGAGCATGAGGCCGCCCTGATCGAGATACTGCAACACCTGCCGCCCGGACCGGAGCTGCATCGGTTGGAAGACGATGAACCCCATATGCCGGACTAGTCCATCAGTAGATAAAGCCCGTCGAAAACCAGTTCCCGATAGCTGACGATGCCGATGATCACGCCATTTTCTATCACCGGCGCATTGGACAAGCCAAAGCGCTCAAACAAGCGGGCGCAGTAGCGCACGTCCATTTCGGGGTCCAGCGAGACCACAGGCTTGGACATGATCTCATAAACGTTGGTGCGGTTCGCTGAGCGGTCTTTTGCCAGCACATTCTTGGCAATGTCCGCCAGCAGAACAATACCGAATGCGTCATGTTCGTGGCGCTTCTTGACCATTACCAGGTCGGAATTCCCCCGCCGCATGGCCTCCAGTGCCTCGGACACCGTGGCCATACCGTCCAGTTCCAGGTGAGTTTCGTGCATCACATCCCGTGCTTTGATAACTCTTCGGTCCATCACAGTTGCTCCTCCACGTCGCTGGTGATTTCCTGGGCCTGGTGGACGATTCCGACCGCGTCCTCGACATCCACCTGAAACGCGATACCGGTGCCGGGTTTGTCATCGAACTGCCCCGCCTCGCTAATGGTCTCCAGGATATGTCGACTGCGATGTTCCTCTACGAGGAATAGCAGCACATCGCGTTGTGTTTCAAGAGTGAGCCCCAGGAACGTCTTGCTCACCTTAAGTCCTTCTCCACGTGCGTTGCTGATGACCGTGGCTCCTGTGGCACCCGCCTTTCGCGCGGCCTCCATCACGGCATCGGTTTTTTTGTCCTGTGCGAAGACAATGATCATCTTGAAGTGCATGGCACTCTCCTTGCTGGATTACTCGTGTTTTTCAAGCTCGCTGGCGGGGCGCGTTTTAGGGTCGGGCTCCCGATCGGGTTTGCGATTCAGGCCTGCGATCAGTGCCGACAGTTGCGCGTAGGCCAGTACCGAAATGATGGGAAAGAGGCTGGCGAAAGCGATCAATCCGAAGCCGTCTATCAGCGGGTTGCGACCGGGCACTGTCTCGGACAGGCCCAGGCCGAGGGCGGCAACCAGCGGCACGGTCACCGTGGATGTGGTGACACCACCGGAGTCGTAGGCCAGGGGAATGATCATTTTTGGTGCAACAAGTGTCTGGACTACCACCACCAGGTAGCCGGTCAGGATGTACCAGTGTATCGGGTCGCCGACCACGATCCGGTAACACCCCAAGGATATGCCAACGGCAACACCCACAGCAACTGCGCTGCGCAGCCCCCAGATGCCGATCGCTCCACCGGACACCTGGTTGGCCTTTATGGCCACAGCAATCAGCGACGGCTCGGCAATGGTGGTGCTGAAGCCAATCAGAAACGCGAAGATGTAGACCCAGTAGTAAGCCAGCCATTCGCTGCCCGCGGAGCTGTCTCCGCCGCCGGCGGCCATCACAAACGTGGGGTCGGTCAGTTGCGTTGCCATAAGTCTGCCCAGTGGAAACAGGGCCCACTCCAGACCGACCAGAAACAGCGCGAGCCCCACCAGAACCCAGAAAAAACCCAGCAGTATCGAACCCAGGTTAGCGGGTTTCTGCCGCAGTACCAGCAGCTGAAAAACCAGCAGAATGGTCGCTATCGGCAGCACATCGATAATGGTATCGATGAATACGGTGAACAGTTCAGCCAGCATGGCTGTCATATCAGCATCCCGTAAGCCATGACAAAAATAATCGGCGTCAATGAAGCGAGTGCTATGAGGCCAAAGCCGTCAATCATGGGGTTTCGCCCCCGGATAGATGATGCCAGCCCCACGCCCAGAGCGGTGACCAGCGGCACGGTAATAGTGGATGTGGTGACTCCGCCAGAGTCGTAGGCAATGCCGATGATCTCCTGCGGCGCGAACATGGTCATGAGCATAACCAACAGGTAGCCACTGACAATAATCCACTGTATCGGCCAGCCCTTGAGAATGCGTACCACGCCGATGACAATGGCGAGCCCGACCGCCAATGCCACTGTCATGCGCAGCCCATCGGCGTATTGTTCTTTGGCTGACTCGCTCGCTTCAATCAGCTGTCCGTTGGCGGCGGCTTCCGCTGCCTCCGCGGCTACGGCGATCAGCGCGGGTTCCGCGACAGTGGTTCCGAAGCCCAGAGCGAAGGCGAAGGTCAGCAGCCAGCCAACACTGCCTTTGCGAGCGAAGGCATTGGCCATGGATTCGCCGATGGGGAACAGGCCCTGTTCCAGGCCATGAATAAAGAACGTCAGTCCCAGTATCACGAACAGCGCACCGGCCGCCAGCTGGCCTATCTCAGGCAGAGGTTGGCCCAGGACCAAGAGCTGAAAGAACAGTATGACCAGTAAAATGGGCAGCAGATCGCGAATGCTCCCCAGCATCGCAGTCAGGAGTTTGCTAAATGCGCTGTTCATCCGCCGTTACGCCCCGGGGTCCCAGTGGTTCGCAGCGGAATGCTTGGCTTTGCCGGGGCTGTGCCCGCGGGCTGGTGCAGACACAGGGTCATCAGTCGGGAATGATCTTGTCCAGCCATTTGCCTGCTTCCTTTTTTATTTTGCGCTGCAGTTCATCCGTGGCCAGGTCACTGAGAATTTCTTCGCTATCGACGCTGCACCAACTCGCCGGGTCGTCCCCGATCTCCCCTTTACAGTTTATCGGCCAGTCAATGGCGGTCAGGCGCTCGTTAACCCGACACGCCGGATCCAGTCGCGACAGCTCGGGTGACAAACGGGCCGAAAACTTGGCGCGGAAGTTCTGTTCCAACAGGTACAGCCGTCCCTCACCGCGGAGTTTTACCTGCGGCAACTCAATATTCAGGGGTGACAAGCGCAGCTTGCCGTCTCTGAGTTTCAGCTTGGCTGAAAACTTGTCAAACCGGCTGCTGGTGGGCAGTTCGTTGCTGAGGGGTTCGCGGTTGATCAATGCCACCACCTGACAGAGCATTTGTTCGACCCCTATATCCTGCAGCACCGCATCCCGCGCCTCGATTTCGATCGGCCCCTCGAGCGCCTTGATGAGTTCGGTGCTGGTGACGCCCCTGCTCTCAAGACTCCAGTCAATATCTGCCATACCGGACATGACCGGTTCCTGGTTCAGGCTATTCAGTAAGCTGGGGATATCGAGTGCGATCAGCGTGCCCTCTGTCTCCAGTCGTGCTTTGCTGCGTCTGGCGTCCAGTGTGCCCTGAAGACTCAATTTCCCCCCGTGTACTTCGCCGGTCATCGAGCGTATTTTGACCAGGCCCTCCTTGGCGCGTAACTGCATTCTCAGGTTGCTGATCGACTGTCCCTGGAGTACCAGCCGGTCGATGGCCAGCCTGGCCCGGGTATCGATACTGCGGATCGCATCCAGCGGCAATGCCTGCTCGGTTTCCGTATTGTCGGTGGTATCACTGACGCCGGGTGTCTGAGTGGCTCCTGGCCGGGTCTTCGCGCCCGCTTCCGGCCCAGCCAGCGCCAACAGTGCGGGATCGAACAGGTTCAGCTTCAGATTGGCATCGATTTGTGGGCTTTCGAAGCTGGCGTAGCGCACTGAACCTGAGCCAAGGGTATCGCCACTGTTGATCTCCAGTTTCAGGTCCGCCTGTTGCGCTGCCAGCCGGATCTCGCCCCGGGCAGTGATTTTCAGCGCTTGCGCCACGGGCCCTTTTAGCGCCATGGTCAGCGGTTCAAGCGTCAGCAATTGGGATGCCTGATCGAACCTCACTACGCCCTTCAAGGATAGCTGGGCCGGAGCTCGGTCCTCACCCGCGGCCATTTGCAGTTGGGCCTGCAGCTCCACCGGATTAGACTCGAGGTTCAGTCCCCCGGCGCTAAGGCTGACAATCTCCAGGTCCGTGCTCTCGCCAGAACTGCCATCGACCCGTCGGATGATGGAGTCGGTCACGGTGAGCCGGTCGACTTGCAGCGCCAATGGCGCCACCATCACGGCCGCCGCATCACTGGCAGGTGCCGCAGCGGCCAGGGCCTCCCGTCGGGCCGCATAGAAGGCTTCCAGTTCCGCATCGGTAAAATCGGAGGTATCGAGTTCGGGAGTTTCCTGCCGTGGTAATATCGCCAGCAGTCCCTGTACCGAGATCCGGTCGATTGCGATCTCGCGCTTCAGCAGTGGCATGAACTGGACCCCAATATCCAGTGCCTTAACCGAGAGTGACACGCCCTGTTCCTCAGGCAGGTTCAGTGCAGCATCTTCCAGAGTCACTTGCAGTTTGGGGAAAAACGATAGCGAGCTCTTGCCGCCGACTTCGAGTTGCGCGCCTGTCTGCCGCTCGATGGCTTCACTGGCGAGTGCAATCAGCTTGTCGTCGTCCAGCAGCAGTGTCGCCATGGTGCCCAGCGCCAGCGCGACAATCAGCGTGAGGGCGACCAACCATAGTATTACCCGTGACATTGCGACTCCTCTCAAGGTTATTGCGCGAACGTGAGCTCATCCACCAGGGTTTGTGCGCCATACAGTTTGCGCATGCTTTCGATCATCAGGCCAGCATCTACCGCGACGGTCCGGTTATTCGCAATGTCGAACCAGTAGGAGCCGGCAATGGAATGGATGTTACCGTCAAAGACCAGGCCCACGATACGACCTTTTGCATCGATCATGGGACTCCCCGAGTTACCCCCGATGATGTCAGTAGTGGCCGCCAGGTTAAAGGGCTGTTCCGGGCTCAGCGCACCGCGCTGCTCCAGCCATCGCGCCGGCAGTTTAAAGGGGGCCTGGCCGGTCGCCCGCGCGTAAAGCCGTTCGACGCGGGAGAACGGCTCGACGGCCGTACCGCGCTCGTTCCAACCGCTCACCGAGCCATAACTGGCTCGCAGCGTGAATGTCGCATCCGGGTAATCATCGCTGCCGCCGAGCTCGAAGCGGGCGCGGGCGATCTTCTGGGCAGCAGCATCCAGTCTTGCCTCGACTGCATTTTCATAGTGAGTTCTCAGCGCCAGCGCCTCCTTGTCGATACGTTTGACCAGCGCCAGCAACGGGTCGTCCGCCTTGGCGACAGCCTCGGCTCCGCCCTCCCAGAGCTGGCGGCGCACCCCGGCATCCGCCAGGGTCGAGCCAGTCACCAGAGCCGCGGCGAGTGATTCAGGCGACTGGTCGCCGAGCACTGCTTGCACGGTCGGGTCGTCCGGCCCCAGCCACTCGCGGAGCTTGTCCAGAGAAAACGCCAGCTGCAGCTGTTCATAGTCCGGGTACACCGGCACATTGGCAAACAGTTGTTGCCTTACACGGGGCAGGGCAGTATCCCGGTATTCGCGAAGTCGCTCAGTGTTGGGTTTGCCGATCTCCTCAGTGCCTCGCACGAGGGTGCGGGCATAGTTGAACAGCGAACTGCGGAATCCGTAGCCACCTTCGATGAAACGGTAGCGGTCTTCGAACTGGCGGTATTGTTCCAGGGCGGCATCGACGTCATCCCAGGCGCTGCCATAGCGTTTGTGTAGCTCCGGGCGCTGCGCAAGCTGCTTGCGCAGCGCAGTTTCATCGGCCTGCTTGCGATTCATCTGCGCTGTGTCCGAGAGCGCAGCCAGCTGGTTACGCCATACTTTGATCGCGTTTTCGACATTAGCAATCCGTTGCTGCACGATTCGGGCAGGTTCATCACCGGTGCGACTCCAGGCCAGCATCCGGCCCCGGAGCTCGGAATACAGCAGCAGCCGCTGAGGCAGGGTGCTGGCACGTAAATGTTTGAGCTGGCCCACAGTCAGCAGGCGCTGTGTGGTGCCGGGGTGTCCGGCGACAAACACCGGTTCACCGGCAGTCACACTGTCCCGTCGCCAGGGCAGGTAAGTGGCTATTTTTGCCGGCTCGCCATTTTCATAGACCCGCAGCATTGCCATATCCAGGCACCAGCGCGGGAAATTGAAATTGTCGGGGTCACCTCCGAAGGCGGCGATCGCCAGCTCGGGCGCAAAGGCGAGGCGTACATCGTCATAGCGCTGGTATTTGTAGAGGAAGTATTGGCCACCGCGATACAAACTGACCGACTCACATGCCAACTGAGTGCCGTGCTCGGCCTCGCAGGCTTTTTCGAGTCGGGTGAGTGCTGCCTTGCGGGCGTCATTGGCTTCACTGTCGGCTTTACCCCGGGTTGCCTTCTCAATCGTGCCGGTGATCTCTTCGGTACTGACCAGCACCGAAATTCGCATGCCGGGACACACTCGCTCTTGTTCACGATTAGTGGCGAGAAAACCCAGATCCGACAGGTTCTCGGTTGCGCTGGACAGGTTGCGAATACAAGCCCAGACGCAATGGTTGTTGGTCAGAAC
Source organism: uncultured Gammaproteobacteria bacterium (assembly GCA_963840725.1). Lineage (GTDB taxonomy): Bacteria > Pseudomonadota > Gammaproteobacteria > Pseudomonadales > Halieaceae > CAVWDU01. The sequence goes on from CAWIZY010000016.1 coordinate 1,403,183, forward strand.
CAGGCCCTCTGGCGAGACGAACGAACCGGTGCAGCCGCCGTCCAGTCTGGCGATGGAGGTCTGTACGCGTTGCAACCACTCGCTGTCGATTGCGACGCCGTAACGCTTTTCGACCGCGGCAGAGGGAAAGCTGTCCAGTGTCCACATACCTTCTTCGGCACGTGTGAGGCCAGTACTGCATAGAAAAACGGCAATCATCAGTGCGCGTATCGCGCGGCTTTTAAGCCTCGGTCGTGATACCCCGGGCAGGCTGTGCTCGGAAAATAGGAGAGCGGGTCTGGTCACAATGTGTTCCCTTTGTTGATTTATTTCAGTCCGGTCTGTCCAGTGTTGCTGCATCCGCGGGTTGCGTCGACGGTGCGATGCCGGCGCAGCCGCAGGTAGGTCGGCAAGTGTACCAGCACTGTTTCAAATGGGGTAAGCGGGATGTGACCGGGGGACGAAATGTGTGTAGTGCTACCCCTGCATGGCCCAACAGCCACCTGATAGCACGGTGGCGGCGGGCCTGATCAGTTGCGAACGAAATTGCTCAGGCGGGGCTTCAAAAGCAGGGGCCCCGCCATGGTAGTAAGCAGTACCACCAGGACCAGAGCGGAAAACGTGTCGCCGTCGAAGATATGATGGGTGAAGGCGAAGGACGCAAAAACCAGCCCGACTTCGCCGCGCGGGATCATCCCGATGCCGATACCCAGCCGATCATACTGCTGACCCCTGGCCACCATGCCGGCGAGTCCCTTGGAGAGAACGGCCACCAGGAAAAGCGCCTATTAACGGCGCCAGGCCGGCGAGCGCTGCCAATTGCGCACCGGTCAGGGCCAGGCAAAGGGAAAAACAGGTCCAGAAACTGGAGTGTTTGGACAGGGAAGTCAGATTGACTATCTTGGGCAGCAAGGTTCGCGCCACGAGTACAGCGCCAATGAAAAACCCCAGCGCTTTGGTGGTGATCAGCAGCAGGTCTGTAGCAGAGACGCCCCCCTGCGCTGCCACCAGACTGACCTCAGGCTGCTCGCCCGGGAACTCGCCCCGCGATTGGTCTTTGACGGTCCTTGGGTAGGGCATGCGGCTAAGCTCCTGGGGTGGATTGCCTGCTTTTTTAGGCGAGCTGTCGCAGATTTATTCATTGGCTTTGCGAGTTTGTGCCGACGCCTGCAAGGCCTATCAATTCGTTTAAGCTTACCGTAGCGCAGCATCAGTTCGCTAATAACGTCCCTGTTAACATAGTGTACCGTCAGCTCTCTCAAGCGAAGGGCGGGCACAGCGTAATTCTCGAAAATAAGGTCAAAGTTGTTTTCGGCGATGGTATACGGTGCTTCGTAGGTGATATAGGTGGTTTCGTAGTGCGCGGTTTTATAACCATCCCTTGCAACGGGCTTCAGCGGGTAACGCCGACCGCCAACGTCGATGCTTACCTCGATACCATGCGGCTCGTCTCTACCGACATAGGCAATGGATAGCGTATTAAACCCGGCGAAAATATTCCTTACACTCAAGCTGATAGAGGCGGTACTGCGACGATTGCCCTAGTGTTTTCCCCAGGTGATGTTGCCGTCTTCCAGATTAGCTACGCCAAAGTTTTCAGGGTCGGTCGTATTTGATGCTTCTATGCCTGCTAACTTTTCATTGGGAACAGCCACTGACTTGAATTTCCTGCCATAGGTATAGGATTGCCAGGCTTCAGCCACTTCCCTGAATTTTTCGATTCCGGAAATGCTATAGAGCATCATTAGCTGATGAACATGGATTTCATGGTAGTGTCCACTGCCAATGCCGTAGGTTTTTTGGTTCTTCTCGCTGTAGTCATAGCGAGAGCTGTGAGACAAGTCATAAAGGTCAATCACTCGAACAAGCGAATTCAACCCGATTTGAATTGTTTCCCGGGCCTTCTCAGACCCGAGTTTCTCATAGGCATCATAGAGTCCACTCAGCGCAAAGATATACCCATTCAAAACATGCGTTGGTTTTGTGGCGTGCCCATACTCTTCAAAAAAGACCGTGCCTTCGAAATCCGAGGCAACGCCGGAATCTGTTACAGGGTAAGCAAAAGCACGGATCGCTCTTTCGGCTTTTTCTCGAAATAGCTCATCACCTGTCAGCAAGTAGGCATTGGAAAAAACGGAGATCGTCTGACCCTGCGCCATGGCGGATGGCCAATTTTCGGGTAGATCGTAAGGGGGGTGGGCCTGTTCAGTCAGCACCGAGCAAAAATCTTGAAATTCAATGCACTTGTCCAGAAGGTGGTATGCAATCGCCAGGAATTTTTCCCTGGAGCTCTCAGCTTGAGTTGTAAAAAAGTGCTTGTAGAAGTTTTGCCCTATCTGGGAAATGGCGATCGGATACTCCACCCATTTTCCGTCTAATTTCTGTAGTGGGATGCCATTTACAAACTTGTGGCTCTCTGAATACCGGTCGATATTCCCGCTCACCAGCGCATTGGGGTAATTCTTCTGGCTTGCACTTGGCAAGTCAGCGTTTGTGTCATGGCGAACGAGAAGCCATATATAAAAAGAAGCGAAAATAATGGCGGTAAGAATTTTAACGAAAGCTTTCATTACCAGAACCTATCTGGACAGAGTAGTGAGCCCTAATGTCGGTTGACTGCATGTCAGAAGAGTTTTCAATGGCCTGCGCGGCATCAGCCATTGCAGGCAGGGGCGCCAGGATCAGGGTGAGTCAGGCCAAACGGGTTTGACAAGACGATGGCACGACCCGTCAGCCGGGTCAGCCTATGTTGTCGGTTTGCGCAGGTGTCGACGAGAGTGTTCCATCAGCGCCCAGAGGACATTGCTTGAGCTTACCTGGCCGACCAGCTTGTCGCCACTTACGACCGGGCGGCGGCGTTGTCGGGTTTTCAGCATGGATTGGGCCACGTCGATGATGCTGTCTCCAGGCCCACAGGTTACTGCGTCGGCGGTCATGGCTTCCTTAACCAGCAAGTGGTCCGGATCGCCGTCGTTGTATATGGCCCCCAAAACGGATTCGATACAGTCGATCTCCGACAGAACCCCGACCACGTTGCCCTCGCTATCTGTGACGGTCAGGCCGGTCAGTTTGTACTCTGAAATAATGTCGATCGCGGCCACCAGACTGTCGTCGGCCTTGACGGTCAGCGGCTTGCGCCGCATGCAGTCCTTGATGGTAGTTGGGTAGGGCATTCTGTTCACCTCCTGGGGTGGTTTGTCTGCTGCGTGCACGCGTTGTCGCGCAGGATTATTCAGGAACGTCGTGGGTGTGTACCGTTGACTCTACGCTCTGATGCATATCGCTCCGGGTCGCGGTTGCCACTTTGCCAAGCAGCAGTGTTTCCAATCCCATCACGTGTTCATCGTGATCACCCAATTCACGCAGCGCATTGGCCAACTGCAGCAGGTAATCCGTATTGCTGCCGCTGGGTCCGGTGGCGCCCGCAATGTGGTCTGCCACCGCTGCTGGCCGCGCCGGCCCCAGATACGCCGGGTTGTGACGGGGTGCAATATACACTACACCGGCTGCCATTGCGCCGCGTTCGCGAAGGTGAATAGGACAAGCATAGCGCTGATAGCCGTTTTTTTCCCGGTGATCCAGCTGCTCCAGCACCTGATCTACCACCCGGTAGGCGACCCCCAGGCACAGCGCCCCGGGGCTACGGACCAGGGTGACGACTCGCCCGGGTGAACAGGGTGTGCCCCGGTGGTCGTGGGATCCCTGCCAAAATCGCCGCTGCCAGCCGGTAAGGCTGGCTTCCTCACGTTCCAGGTAGGGAAAATCCACCTTGTATATTAGCGAGCCATAGCCAAATACCCAGTGGCAGCTTTGTTCCGGGTCGCCCCCGGGTCCAGAGACCGCCATTACCACATCAAATCGTCGGGAATCTGGTAGGCGGCATAGGGGTCTTCCTCGGCCTCGCTGGCTTCGCTGCGAGTGTTGAGCAGTGCAATGGTATTGTCACTGCGCTGGCTGATTTTCTCAGCCACTGCGGCGGGCACCAACTCGTAGCCCCCCTTGAAACGGACAATGGCCAGCTGCCCTGAGCTGAGTTGTTGCTGGAGTCGCGGTGTTACCAGCAGTTTCTTGATCTTTTTACCGTCGACAAACTGATAATTTATCTCTCCGCCACCGCGTGCCACGCGATTCATCTGGATGAGTTGGATCACCTGAGCCTGTATGGCCTTTTTTTCCGCTGCGGCCTGCTGCTCGCGATTGGTGGCACGGTCGCGCTCGGCTTTTTCGGCCAGTGCGCGCTTCGCCTGTTGCCGGTTTTCGTCTATCTGTGGCTCGCCTTTGGGCTGCTGCCGGGCCTGTTTGCGTTTCTCTTTTTTCAGTTGCTGCGCTTTTTTCTTATCGACAACACCGGCCTGTAATAATTGTTCTTGCAGAGAGGGCATGAGGGTATCCGGGAGCGGGTGACTGGAGGCTTGATTATCGGCCCTTCCGCGGGCGCGGTAAAGTGATCACGCGTCGGACTCTGTGCCTGCTCCCTCGCGCGCACCCCAGGCTCACCCGGTTGCAACTGTGCTGGCGATTGCTATGTTTCATTGTCAGGGTAGCGTAGTCTTCGCCAGCACCCGGGAGGAATGAGACGATGGAAAATGCAGACATTGGCGAAGCGCCCGTAGTAATCGTTACCGGTGCCGGCAAAGGCCTGGGGCGTGCCTATGCCCTGTTGCTGGCACAGCGCGGCGCGCGGGTCATCGTGAATAACCGGATTCACCGTGATGAGGCCAGTCATTGTGCCGATGAGGTAGTGGCGGAGATTCGTGCGGCCGGGGGTGACGCCCTGGCCCATTATGGCAGCGCTGAAGACCCTGCTACTGGCGAGGACTTGCTGGCGGCAGCCCTGCAGCGCTATGGTCGGCTGGACGCAGTGATAGCCAATGCCGGCATTTCCGAAGGCAAGAGTTTCCACAAGCAGACGCTGGCGGACTTCGGTCGGGTTATGGACATTAATCTGAACGGTACGGTAAATCTCCTGCACCCGACGTTTCAGTATTTCTACAGGGTTGGAGCCGGCGCCATTGTCGTTAGCACCTCGGCGGCAGGGCTCTACGGGGAGCACGGCTTGCCTGCCTACTCGGCCTCCAAAGCCGCCCTTGTGGGGCTGATGCACGCCCTCGCCCATGAGGGGGCCGGGCATGGTATTCGGGTCAATGCGCTGGCACCCTTTGCCGAGACGGGGATGACAGCAGGGCATTTGCCCGATGAACTACGCGAGGTCCTGGCGCCGGAACAGGTCGCTCCCGTGGTCGCCTGGCTGATTGATCGCGCCTGTCCGTTAAATGGAGAAATCGTGGTTTGCGGGGCCGGCCGCCTCGCCCTCGCGCGCTATCTGACCACACCAGGAAGCACTCACCCGACGGGTACTGAGTCCGGGCCAGAGGCAATGAGCCAGTGGTGGCAAAGACAGGTGCAAGTGTCACCCGACCGGCACCACACCAGTGCCGTGGCCTTGTTCAGAGATTTTGTGTCGCTTGTTGGGTGAACCCGTCAGGACAGTATAAGAACTTTCGGAGAATCCCTGCATGCAACTCGTCGACTTCACCCTGCTTCTGACCATCAACGCCGCTGTTGCGCTGTCGGCCACCACCCTGCTCTGGTTGGTCAGCATTCCTCTGCGAGACGTCAGTATTATTGATCTGTTCTTTGCAGTGATCCTCTGTGCGATCGCTCTGGTCAGTTATGTGCTGGCCGACGGCTTTGTTGAGCGTAAACAGCTGGTGCTTGCCCTGGTGCTGATCTGGGCCCTGCGAATCACTGGGCATCTCGTGCGTCGCAATTGGGGCCATGGCGAAGATCCGCGTTACACCAAACTGCGCAACTGGGCGTCATCGGAGCGGGATTTCCGCTGGCTGAGCCTCAAGAAAGTCTTCACCCTGCAGGGTGTGGTGCTGTGGTTCGCCTCGCTGCCGGTACAGTTTGCCATGTTCGCTCCGGAGCCTACCGAACTGGGTTGGCTGGCCTGGTTGGGCGCTTCTCTTTGGCTAATCGGGTTGCTATGCGAGGCCATTGCGGATTATCAGCTGACCGTTTTTCGCGCCGATGCTGGCAATAGCGGCAAGGTCCTGGATACGGGCTTGTGGCGTTATTCGCGCCATCCCAATTACTTCGGCGAGCTCTGCGTATGGTGGGGTATTTTCCTGGTGGCCTGTGAGCATCCATTGGGGTGGCTTACCGCAGTAGGTCCTCTGGTCTACAGCTATCTCGTAGTCAATGTGACCGGGCAGCGCACGCTCGACAAAAAACTGGCTCGGGAGAAGCCCGGTTACGCCCAGTACATGGCCAGCACCAGTGGCCTGGTGCCACTGCCCCCAAGGGGTCGAGAGTGATGTGGCTGCGGGGGTACCCGGGGGTTGAGAGCGTGACCACCAGCCCACCTGTCGCCGGCAGATTCTGGCTACTCGCGGCGCTCTGGTGTTGCCTGTTGCTGGTCGTCAAAGTCTACCTTGCCAGTGCCCTGGAACTGTTTGGGGATGAGGCCTTTTATCGCTGGGAATCACTGAACCTGGCCTGGTCCTACAGCGACCTTCCACCCCTCACCGCCCTGTGCATGGCGGTGGGGCAGCGACTGTTCGGCGACTCCGATCTGGCCCTGCGCAGCCTGTTCCTGGTTTCCGGTCTGGCCCTGCCGTTTGCCATCTATTATCTGGCGCGGCCATTCGTGAATCACCGCGGTGCAGTGTTTAGCGCTCTGCTCAGCTTGTTGCTTCCGGCGACAGCCACTATTGGCATTCTGGCTGTGCCTGATGCATTGCTCCTGACCGAGTGTACCCTGTTTGTGGCCTGTCTAGACCGCGCACTGCGCAGTGAAAACATGGTCTGGTGGGTTGCCACGGGCGTCTTTGCCTGCCTGGGTTTTATGACGCATTATCGCTTTGTTTTTCTCCCCCTGCCGCTGGGACTTGCCTTCCTCTGCTACCCCGGGTTGCGTCGACATCTTGCGCGCCCGGGGCCCTGGCTAGCTTTGGGGCTCGGGCTGGTCGGCTTGCTGCCGGCGCTGTGGTTCAACCTGGCTAATGATTTTGAAGCCTTGGGGTTTCATTTTGCCAGGCGTCATCCCTGGAGCTTTCACATCGAGGGCTTGCGCTACCCCTTGCAACAGGCCGCAGCGGCATCACCTCTGCTATACATCTTTTCCCTGATAGCCCTGTGCTGGAGTCTGCGTCAGGCGCTGCGTGGTGATCAGGGCCAGGCGCTGCTGTCGTCGGTGTCCCTTTTCTATCTGGTGGGCCTGAGCCTGCTGGCACCCTGGGTAGACCAGACCAGTACCACGATTCACTGGGCCTGGTTCGGCTATGTCCCCATGCTGGTGGTGCTACCGCCGCTTCTGACCGCCTGGTGGCGACGCGGTGCTGTATGGCGCTGGCTGATCTCATCAGGTCTCGCTTTGGGCGCGCTATTCGTGCTGGCATCCCTGGCCATGATGCTGGCTTCGCTGCATTTCGATGCGCTGCCGCGGAAGTTGCAGGATCAAGTCTCTGTAAAAATGGTGGGCTGGGATGACCTGAGGGCAAAGGTGGCATCGCAGATTCAGCCCGGAGAAACACTCTATAGCTCCGGGTATTACCTGGCCGCGCAGTTGCGCCAGGCCCCCTTTCTCGACAGTGATATTATTGTTTTGGATGATGACAAGGTATACCGGGATGGGCGTGCCCGGCAGTTGTATCTGTGGCGAGTGAGTGAACAGTTCATGCCTGCTGATGGCTCCGCTGGTCTGATCGTGCTCGATTTTGAGACCGCCAACCGGCAGGAAATCTACCGTCAGATTGACGTTCTTTGTCGCCGCTTTGAGTCTATCGAGACACTGGAAGAGTTTTCCTGGTTCGGGGGTCGGCGCCGCTATGGTTTGTACCGCGGCCTCGGGGCAACAGAAGATTCGGGCTACGAGCGGGAACGGCTAAAGGGGCTATGCGCCCCACCGCTGCGGGGTCGAGTGGATACCATGGGCGATTTCGAGCAAGTTCAGGCGGGCGTGCTGCCATTTTACGGCTGGGTTCTGGCGCAACCAGAGGGTATAGAGCGCGTGCTGGTGCGCGTTAACGGGCGCGAGATCGTCGTCAAATATGGTCATCCGCGACCGGATGTGAAACGGGTTCTGGGTCACCTGATCAAGGACCCCCATTATCCTCGGGTAGGATTCAGAGGCAAGATCGATACCCGGCAGCTGGCCAATGGCAAGTATGAGGTGGCCTTCGTCGGCGTTACCTCCTGGGGCCGCGAAGAGGTATTCAGGCGTCTGTCGCTAGAGGTGGCAAATTGACGGCGTTAGTGAGCTGACGGCCGCAATGGGCTGACGGCTCACATCAGCATTGGTTTCACAGTGGCGAGCGGGTAAGCAACCAGGCACAAACGCCAGCCCAGGCTACGATAGTGAGCAGCAGCTGCCAGTCGGAGAGCAGGGCGTCCGTGGGCGATTCGCCGCCCTGGCGCAGCTCCACCAGAAACCAGTAGCGGAAAAACCCGAACAGAACGAAAGGGATGGTCATGATCATGTTGGGGTGTTCGGTCAGTATATAGAGACTGTAGAACAGCAGGGCACCGGTGGCCGCTATCGAGGCGTAACGGTCAATCAATGACACGGAGTAAAGCTTTAGCACTTCCCGTGCATCGCTGCCCCAGATGAGCAACTCCTGGCGACGTTTTATTGCCGCCAGGTAAAGCGCCAGGCACAGTGTGGTCACGAACATCCACGACGAAACCGCTACATCTATCGCCACCGCCCCGGCGTAGACCCGCAGCACGAAAAGCGCGGCAATTGTGAAGATATCGATCACCGGCTGGCGCTTGAGCCAAAGCGTATAACAGATGCTTAACAGCGCGTAGCTCAGCAACACCGGAGCTAACGCCGGAAGCTGGAATAGACCCCCGATCAGCAGGATACCGAGGACGGCCAGCAAGCTCAGGGCCTGGCCCCGGCTGACGTCGCCCGCGGCCAGTGGGCGGGTGCGGGATTTTATCGGGTGCAGACGATCAGTTTCTATATCCCTCAGATCATTGATGATATAGGTGGCGGACGCCAACAGACAGAACATGACAGCGGCCAGCAGTGCATCGGCCAGGGCGGCAGGCTCGGTGAATTTTGCAGAGAACAGAAGAGGTGCGAATACGAAGCTACTTTTTACCCACTGCCTGGGTCGCATCAGTCGCCACAAGCCCCTCGCTGTGGTGGCCAAAGTCAGGACGCTACCGAGCTGCTGTCGCGCTGCAGTATGATGGGGAAAGTCAGAGAGGCCTCCGGGTTCCGTTAATGAGCGTTGCCACCAAATATTTGATTTTCGCGTTGCTGGCCACTGCCGTCAACATCGCCAGCCAGGATTTGGCGCTGCGGGTGTATACTGCTGATCATGCGTTGCTGGTCTCTGTACTGGTGGGCACTTTCGCGGGATTACTGCTCAAATACACCCTGGACAAAAAGTATATCTTCCGCTTTGTGCCTTCCAGTATCGCGCACGATTCACGGACGTTCCTACTGTATGCCTTAATGGGTGTTTTCACCACGGCGATTTTCTGGGGTTTCGAATTCGGTTTTGAGTTTCTATTTCATAATAAGCACTTGCGTTACCTCGGTGCGACGATTGGCCTGGGTATCGGGTACATGCTGAAATACGCTCTGGACAAGCGGTTCGTTTTCGAGCGCGCAGAAACGAGCCGGACGGGACTCTGAATGCAAATCAGCGGCTGGGGGCGATACCCGAAGATAGAGGCGCAGCTACTGGAGCCGGTCAGCGAAGCTGCAGTAGTTGAGCGTATCAGTGCTATGGCCGATATCGGCAGTGGCGTGGGCCTCATACCCCGTGGCCTGGGCCGCAGCTACGGCGACAGCGCACTTGCGCCCCACGTCATGAGCTCTCGCTACCTGGACGGCTTTATCCGTTTCGATGCAAAAAGCGGCGAACTGAGCTGTGGTGCGGGCCTGAGTCTGGCCGAACTGATAACCGCATTTTTGCCGCAGGGCTGGTTTCCGCCTGTTGTCCCGGGCACCCGCTTTGTCACCGTCGGAGGTGCAATCGCCAGTGACATCCATGGCAAGAATCACCACCGTCAGGGCAGCTTTGGCGAACACGTCCGCTCCCTGCGTGTGGCAACGGTGAGTGAGGGTGTTGTGGAATGTTCGCGAGAGCGGCACCCGGAGCTGTTTCGAGCGACCTGCGGCGGCATGGGCCTGACGGGTGTGATCTTGAGTGCGACCCTGCAGTTAAAGCGCGTGGATAGCGCTTTTATCAATGCGACTACCTGGCGAGCCGGTAATCTCGGGGAAGCATTGCAGTTGTTTAGGGAGCACGCGGATGCGACCTACTCGGTTGCCTGGATTGACTGCTCCGCCAGCGGTCGGCAACTGGGTCGATCGTTGTTGATGCTCGGTGAGCACAGCCCCGATGGGGGTCTTGTCTCCCGACCGCTGCGCAGGCTATCGGTGCCCGTCGATTTGCCGGGTGGATTGCTCAACCGCCACAGCATCCGCATCTTCAATCGGTTTTACTACCACGCTGCGAGGGAGTCCGGTCGCTTTCGCAGAGTTCAGCTCGAACCCTACTTTTTTCCGCTGGATGCCATTGGCCACTGGAACCGACTCTATGGCCGCCACGGCTTTTTGCAATATCAGGTGGTGCTGCCGTTCGAGGCGGGCGAGGAGGGGCTGGTCCGCATACTGACGAAAGTCCGAGACAGCGGGCGCGGCGCTTTTCTGGCGGTACTTAAAGCCTTTGGACGCGGCAATGACCACTATTTATCGTTTCCAGTGGCCGGTTATACGCTGGCGCTGGATTTCAGGCGCGATCGCCATCTGGATACGCTATTGCATCAGCTCGATCAGGTGGTGCTGGATCACGGCGGCCGGATTTACCTGACCAAGGACGCCCGCATGACCGAGGCAGTTTTCAAGCGCAGTTACCCCGAGTGGAAGGCCTTTGCCGATGTTCGCCGACGCTATGCTGCTGATCGTGTGTTTCATTCCATGCAATCGATCCGGCTGGGTCTCTGATGCCTTCCCGGGTAATTGTGGGTGCGCAATCTGCCATTGCGGTTGCGACAGCGCGCCTGTGGGCGGCGCGAGGGGATCGCCTTTATCTGCTGGGGCGCAACCCCGAGCGCTTGCAAAAAATGGCCGACGATCTCAGGGTTCGCGGCGCAGGGTATGTTGCGACCGCAGTGTTTGAAGCCACAGATCACGCCAGTCATGCGGGACTCGTGAACGCTGCTTTCAGTGATCTGGGTACCGTTGACACGGTACTTCTGGCCTACGGCAGTCTGCCGGACCAGCGCGCCTGCGAACAGACCGTCGCCATGGCGACCCGGCAGATCGATATCAACGGTTTGAGCACCGTGTCCCTGCTGGGATTTTTTGCCAACCGGCTGGAGGCCCAGGGCGCGGGTTGTATAGCTGTGATCACCAGTGTTGCCGGTGAGCGCGGCCGGCAGTCAAACTACGTCTACGGCGCTGCCAAGTCCATGGTGTCGACATTTTTGCAGGGCCTGCGCAACCGCTTGTTTGCCGCAGGGGTGCGCGTGCTGGATATCCGCCCCGGGTTCGTTGACACTCCAATGACGTCTGATTTCACCAAAGGCCCCCTCTGGGCACAACCTGAAAGCGTCGCCGGGATTATTGTGAAATCAGTCGAGGGTGGGCGCGGCCTCATCTATGCGCCGTTTTACTGGCGCTATATCATGTGGGTAATCCGGCTTATACCCGAGCCCCTGTTCAAGCGTCTGCAGTTGTGAAACGGGTGTTGGCTGCTCACTCTGCCGGATCATACTATCGCGTTTACCCTCACCCCCACGACGAGAGCAATTAATGCACCCTCATGAATCGGCCGTCGACCCGGCTACGCCCATTAACTGGCGAATCATCAGACATTTATTGCCCTACCTGCGCGATTCCAGAGGCCGGGTCGCGCTCGCCCTTGGTTGTCTGCTGCTGGCCAAAGGCGCGGTGCTGCTGATTCCGTTTCTGCTGAAATTTCTGGTGGATTCGCTGGAAGGACAGAGCGCACAGTCTCTGGCGCCTTCGGTGCTTTTGGGTGCAGTCCTGGCTTACGGCGGAGCACGTTTTGCCAATGTCTTTTTCGGCGAACTTCGGGACACTATTTTTGGTCGCGTGACGGAAGATGCGATGCGCCGTGTCGGACTGCAGGTGTTTCGCCATGTGCACCGATTGGATATGGAGTTTCATCTCAATCGGCGCACCGGCGGTCTGGCTCGTGACATCGAAAGGGGCACAACCGGCATCAGTTTTCTGATGCGCTTTTTTGTATTCAATATCGCGCCGACCTTGTTTGAAATCGCTATGGTGGTGACGATTCTATTCTGGAATTACGGTGTTAGCTTTGCGGTCATTACCCTGGCGTCGGTGACAGTCTATGGGCTGTTCTCGTTGCGGGCGACTGAATGGCGCACCCGCTTCGTGCGGGAGATGAACGAGGCCGATTCAGCGAGCAACACGCGGGCGGTAGACAGTCTGCTCAATTTTGAAACCGTTAAGTATTTTACCAATGAGAATTTTGAAGCCCAGCGTTACGATGAGGGTCTGCGCCGCTGGGAACAGGCTCGGCGCAATAACCGACTCTCGCTGTTCGGACTCAACGGCGGCCAGGCGCTGATTATTGCGGTTTCCCAGACAATCATGATCGGGTTGGCGGCCTGGCAGGTGAGAGATGGTGAAATCACCCTCGGTGACTTTATTCTGATAAACCAGTTCATGATTCAGTTATTCATGCCCTTGGGCTTTCTTGGCTTCGTGTTTCGTGAGATCAAGGGGTCTCTTGCCAATATAGAAAAAATGTTTGAGTTGATGGCGGTGACGCCGTCCGTCGTCGACAGCCCGGACGCCAGGCCGCTCGAGTTTACTGCCGGATTGATCCGCTTTGAGCAGGTGGATTTTGGTTATAGCAGTGAGCGGCAAATCCTGAAGGGCGTTAACCTGACGATAGAACCTGGCCAGAAAGTGGCGGTGGTGGGGCCCAGCGGGTCGGGTAAATCGACCCTGGTCAAACTGTTGTTCCGGTTCTACGACCCGGGCGGTGGCCGGATTACGGTTGACGGACAGGATATCCGGTCGGTCACCCAGGCTTCGCTGCGGCGCCAGATAGGCATTGTTCCCCAGGACACCGTTCTGTTTAACGACAGTATTTTCGAGAACGTGCGCTACGGCAACCCTGCGGCCAGCGACGCCGAGGTGTGGGAGGCGATTCGCCTGGCGAGTCTGGAGGCATTCATCCAAGAGCTGCCCAAGGGGGGTGATACGCTGGTGGGTGAGCGCGGACTCAAGCTTTCAGGAGGCGAGAAACAAAGAGTCTCCATTGCTCGTACGATTTTAAAGCGGCCACCGGTGCTGGTATTCGACGAGGCTACGTCCTCCCTGGACAGCCAGTCGGAACAGGCCATTCTGGCGGCGCTGCGGGAGATAGCGGAGGGCCATACCAGTCTGGTAATAGCGCACCGACTGTCAACAGTAGTGGATGCCGACCGTATCGTGGTGCTGCGCCGGGGCGAAGTGGTCGAAACCGGCACCCATCAGTCTCTGCTGGTGGCGGACGCTTACTACGCAGCACTGTGGCGTGCCCAGCAGGAGGGTAACGGCGAGGATCAATCGCTCTTGGTTAAGCCGTCCCTCTGAGGGCTGTCCAGATTTTGGCGCCTGTTGTGGAGCTTAGCGGGGTGACCGAAACGACCGCCAGGCGGCGACTCTTAGCCTGCACCGAGCGTGCGCTGGCGATGCTGTGCCCGGCATCAGCGTTGGAACTGTCGGCAGGCGCGCAGGACGCTATCGACATCCGCACTGGAGACGTCCTGGTGCAGCACCCAGCGATGGCCGGCAATGCGGATGCCAGCGTCTGCGAGGTGTTTCTGTAGCGGCGCTGTTTCTACCGAGCTGTCCAGCATCACCATGTTGGTCTCGGGGGTGGCGGCCAGCCGAAAGCCATGGATATCGAGCAGGCCCATGGCGAGACGTTTGGCGTTGTCATGGTCTTGCGCCAGTCGGGCAACATTATTTTGCAACGCATAGAGTCCTGCGGCCGCCACGACGCCCGCCTGGCGCATGCCTCCACCGAGCATCTTGCGCCATCGCCTGGCGCGACGGATGGTTTCGCTGTCGCCCACCAGCAGGGAGCCGAGTGGGCAAGCAAGACCCTTGGACAGGCAGATCGAAATACTGTCGAAGTGCCCACAGATCTGTTTTACAGGCACGTCCAGCGCTACCGCGGCATTAAAAATACGTGCTCCGTCCAGATGTCGGCGCAGCCCCAGCTCTGCAACCAGCTCGCTGTACCGCGCCAGGTAATCCAGCGCCAGTACTTTGCCGGCCTGGGTGTTTTCCAGGCAAACCAGACGGGAAATAGCAAAGTGATTGTCATCGGGCTTGACGGCCGCCTTGACCGCGTCGAGAGGGAGTTCACCGCGCGCATTAAAAGGAATCGTGCAGGGCTGTATGCCCCCCAGCACCGCAGCACCGCCGCCCTCGTACATGTAGGTGTGCGCGGTTGCGCCCACGATGTACTCGTGACCCCGGTCGCAGTGACTGAGTAAGCCAAGCAGGTTGCTCTGGGTGCCGCTGGTGGCAAACAGGGCTGCCTCCTTACCCGTGAGCTCGGCCGCTAATGCTTCCAGCGCATTGACTGTCGGGTCCTCGCCGTAGACATCGTCGCCGGTCGGCGCGCTGGTCATTGCTTCCAGCATGGCTGGGGTGGGCCGGGTGACGGTGTCGCTGCGCAGGTCAATCATCGAATGTTCACTGAGTTTATGGGCTTGAGCCCGGAGCATAAAGCGCAGGAGCGCCGCAACGCAAACCCATTGCCTCGCACTGGGGCGTGCGGTGTGAGGCGCCTCGCCTTGCTGCATGGTACGATAGGAGTGTACAGAAGTTTGGCCTAAGCAGCTGGTTGGACGCCGCTTTTTTCCCTACGGAGAGCTACTATGGAAGCCACATCACTCATCGCGTTTTTGGCAATCGGCGCGGTCGCCGGCTGGCTGGCGGGATTATTTATGAAAAGTGGTGGATCAGGCCTGTTGTTTAACATGCTGCTCGGCATCGTCGGTGCGGTAATCGGTGGGTGGGTATTTTCCTTCGTTGGCGTTTCCGCCGGCGGTGTGATCGGCTCGCTGATCACTGCGGTGGTTGGTGCCTGTCTGCTGTTGTTCGTCGTCGGGCTGTTCAAGAACTGAGGCTGTTGACGCAGGGCCTGAGTCGGCAGGGTGTAAAGGTTGTCGGGAGGGGTTGTCGAGTGACACCGGAACAGTTCAGACAGGCTGGGCACGAGCTCATCGATTGGATAGCCGATTATCGCGAGCGCATTGCGGACCTCCCGGTGCGGGCCCAGATAGAACCCGGTGAAGTCCGCGACGGGTTTTCCCCGCTGCCACCCGAAGAGCCCGGTGATTTTAGCGCTCTGCTCGGCGATCTCGAGCGGCTTGTCGTGCCAGGGGTCACCCAGGTTCAGCATCCCATGCACTTTGGCTGGTTTCCCTCCAATGCTTCCCTCGCCTCGGTCTTGGGCGACATTGCCAGCTCCGGTATGGGCACACTGGGTATTTCCTGGGAGAGCTGCCCGTCGTTAACCGAGGTAGAAGAAGTCGTCTGTGAGTGGATGCGCCAGCTGACCGGTCTTGATAAGGCTTGGCGCGGGACCATCCATGATACAGCGTCCACCGCCTGTGTGACTGCCATGGTGCTGGCCCGCGAGCGCGCCAGCAGTTATAGCAAGAATGCCGGTGGCCTGCAGTCGGTGGCGTCGCCAATGATCGTCTACAGCACTGCCGAGGCACATTCCTCGGTGGCCAAGGCTGTTCAGCTCGCGGGTTTCGGTAACGACAATTTGCGCCTGGTCGAGGAGGATTCCTGGACCCGTGGTATGCAACCCGGGGCACTGGCTGCGGCAATGGAGCGGGACCGGGCGTTGGGGCGGACTCCGGCGGCAATCGTTTGTTCGGTGGGTACCACAGGCACCACGGCAATGGATCCGGTGGCAGAAATTGCCGCCATTGCAGCCGAGTCGGGTGTCTGGCTGCATGTTGACGCCGCCATGGCGGGTTCGGCGATGCTACTGCCGGAATGTCGCCATCTTTGGGAGGGCGTGGCGCTGGCAGACTCCCTGGCCTGGAACCCGCACAAGTGGATGGGTACGATCCTTGATACCTCGCTGTTTTATGTGCGGGACGTGGCGCACCTCGAGCGGGTGATGTCGACCAACCCGGCCTATCTGCGATCCGACGCTGACGGCGAAGTCACCCAATATCGCGATTGGGGGATCCCGCTGGGGCGCCGTTTCCGGGCATTAAAACTGTGGTTCCAACTCTATCTGGATGGCCCTGAGTCTATTCGCTCGCGAATCCGCCGCGACCTCGAGAATGCGCGCTGGCTGGCGGAGCAAGTGGAGCAGACACCGGACTGGCAGGTGCTGGCACCGGTGCCCCTGCAAACGGTCTGTGTGTTACATAACGGTCGCGATGTGAATGGTCAACTGCTGACCGGGGCTGCACTGGATGAGCACACGCTGGCCTGGGTGGCAAAAATCAATGACTCGGGTGCGGCATTCCTCACCCCCTCTGTGCTCGATGGGCGCTGGATGGTGAGGGTATCTATCGGGGTGGAGGGAACTGAACGGGCGCATGTGGCCCGGCTCTGGGCGCTGATGCAGGCAATGGCTGCGGAGACAGAAGCAGATAGCTAGAAACGTTCCCGATGCCATAACAGGGCGGTAATCATGACCATTACGGGGATCAGGCAGAGCAGCAGCAGGCTCTGCCAGCTGATCGCACTGATTGCCCAACCTGCCGTCAACGCGGCGACAGCCTGGGTCGAAAACACGACGGAATCGTTCAAGGCCTGGGCTCGGTACTGTTCCCCCTCACGGTAGGCCATGGGCAGCAGGGCTGTCCCGGAAATAAACAAGAAGTTCCAGCCGATGCCGAGCATCACCAACTGACCCCAAAACCCCATTACTGACACATCCAACAGGCCGATCACGATCGTTGTGGCGTAGCAAACCAGACCCGCTATCATGAGCCCGCGAATGCTCAATGCTCTGAATAACCAGGCGGTGATCAGCGAGGGGAGGTACATGGCCGCAATGTGACTCTGAATGACCCACTTGGTATCTTCCAGGCTATGGCCATGGTGCAGGTGCATGCTGATGGGGGTAGCGGTCATTACAAAAGACATCACCATAAACGCTACCGCTCCGCTGGCGATCGCAACCACCAGCAGACGATTACTACCCAACATCTCCCGTAGGGGTCTCGCTGCGCTGATCTGCGCCGCACTCAGGGGTGCAGCCGGGGTGTAAAGCAGCAGCAGAAGCGCGCCAATTAAAAAGCAGGCGGCACCCAGCCAGAATGAGCCGCGATACTCAACAACCGAAAGATTGCGTCCCCACAGCGCCAGCTCGGGTCCGAAAAATGCGGCGACAATGCCCGCGCACATGATAATTGATGCCGCAGTCGGGCCCTTGTCCAACGCCACAGTCTCCATGGCGGCAAATCGGATCTGTTGTAATGCGGCATTGGCGCCGCCCAGTAACAGGGCACTGAGACAAAACAGTCGAAAGCTGCTCCAGCTGAGCGCCTGCCCAGCGAGCAGGCAGGCCATTGCGCCAAGCAGCGTAAACAGAATGAAGGTCCATTTGCGCCCAAGGTGGGACATACAGCGGGCTGCTGGCACTACACCGCAGGCCGTTCCGATAATCATTAACGCGATAGGCAGCGTTGCCCATTGTTCGGTCGTAGCCAACTGTGAGCCGATGATACTGCCGATCAGCACCATCAGCGGAAAGACAGACATGGCCACGGCGTTAATCAGGGCCAGCAGCCAGACACTCTTGAAACCCGTGTTCATCCCAGGGGTCCCAGCTCTTTTCTGGACTGTCTTATTTCAAAAATCTCTCGCAGCAGGACAGGCAGCACCAGCAGAGTCACCACGCTGGACACCAGCAGACCGCAGAGGACGATGGCGCCCAGGCCGCGGTATAGCTCCGCGCCCGAGCCCGGTAACAAGACCAGTGGGGAGAGCCCGCATACCGTGGTTATCGTAGACATCATCACCGGCCGCAGGCGCACCCGGATGGCGTCGCTGACGGCCTCCGTAACCCCCATTTGGCCGCTTTGAATATTGCTCACTGCGCGGTCTACCAGGAGAATCGGGTTGTTGACCACAGTGCCGATCAGAATGAGAAAGCCGAGCATGGTGATCACATCCAATGGCTGTATTAAAGGCTCCAGCCCCAGTAGAGGGAGCGCGGCACCAACCCGATTGAGCAGCCACAGGCCAATGAGGCCCCCGCAAATTCCGATCGGTACGGTGGTCATAATCAATAGCGGGTAGCCCCAGCTGGAAAAAACGGCCACCAGCAGGAAGTAGGCTATCAGCAGAGCCAGAAGGAAATTGCCGATCAGCACCTCACGGGTCTGGTCAAGCTTGCTACTGGCCCCGCTCACCTGAAGGCTGATTCCGTCAGGGATCTCCCCGCTGTTGCGCATGGCTTCCAGCAACTCGGTGCGCACCCGTGCTGCGCCCGTTTCCAGCGGAATATTTCGCGGCGCAATGATGTTCAGAGTGACCGTGCGCAGGCCATTGACGCGGGTGATACTGGCCGCTCCCACGCGTTCTTCCACCCGGGCCATGGCCGCCAGTGGCACCAGTGAGCCGCTGCCGGTGTGCAGCATGACCTGTTCCAGGTCAGCCGGTTTGTTTACTGTCCCGCGCGCTGAGTAGAGATACATGTCCAGTTTGTCGTCATCGATGAAGAAGTCGTCGACGAAGGCGCCATCGGAGTAGGCCCAGAGGGTGTATCCGAGTTCCGACTGTGACACCTGCAGTTCCGCCGCTCGGTCCCAGTCCGGGATCACATAGGCCATGGGTTGCGACATGCTCAGGCTGGTCGGCGATGGTGTCGAGCGAACCTGCCCCTCCTCGAAGAGATCATCGGCGCGCTGGAAGACGTGCAGGGCGGTGGCGAAAAGTTGCTGCAGGTTGCGGCCACTGATCTCGACGTTGATGCTTCGCGTGCCACCGCGGTTGCCGGAAAAAATAGAGCCGCGACTGACGAAGGCCCGCATGCCTGGCACCTGCCCCAGCCGCTCACTCAGCGCGCGTGCCAGCGCTGCCGTGTGCGCTGGATTACTGGGCTCGCTGACATACAGCACACGAGAGGCGTTTACAAATGCGACACTGCTGGCAAGCGGCGGGATATCCGTGGTGCCGGCCTTGAATGCCTCGGGGGTAGCCCCGACTTGCGCAGAAATTGGGGCATCAACCTGTTTGAACACACCGTGGACTGTCTCCAGGTTGTAGCCGGCTGGCGCAAACATAAAGGCGAAAACCTTGGCTTCCTCACCCTCCGGCAGATACGCGGTGGCCGGTGTCATAAACCGGAATACCGCCAGACTCACCAGCACCGTGATGGCGAGGGTGATATAGCGGTTGCGGCGAGTTTGTTGCAGTCGCTCCGAAATTTTCAAAATACTGTTTGCCAGCCCACCTGTGCCTGTGCCCGTGTCATTGGCCTGCGCCGCAGCGTCGGTCTTTATAGTTGCGCCTGGGAGAAAGCGCTGGCTTGCAGCAGGCACCAGTGCGATGGCGACCAGCATCGACATCACGATAGACGCGGAGATCGCAATGGCGATGTCTGAGTACAACTGGCCCGCCTCGTCCTGCAGCAGAGCGATTGGCAGGAATACCAGCACGGTGGTCAGAGTGGAGGCGAGTATCGCCGGCCAGACCTCGCTGATTCCGGCGAGGGTGGCCTGATAACGTGGCTTGCCTGAACTGAGGTGACGAGAGATGTTTTCCAGGGCTACGATACTGTTGTCCAGGGTCATGCCGATGGCGAACGCCACGCCCGCAAGAGAGATCACGTTGATACTGCGGCCGGCCAGGGACAGGCCCAGAAAGGCCGCCAGCGTGCACACCGGGATCCCAATCGCACCGATGAACGTGGCGGCAAAGGATCTCAGGAATAGCAGCAGCACCAGGGTGGCGAGGACGGCGCCGATCAGTAAGTTGGAAATCACAGTGCGCACGGAAGCTTTTACGTAGCGCACGTCCTCGGAGTTGACCGCTATTTGCAGGCCACGCTCCCCGGCGGGCCCTGCGTTGAGTTCGGCGACTGCTGCAAGCACGCCGTCCAGTACGGCGACAACATTGGAACCAGACTGTTTGCGGATTCTGAAGGTCAGTGATCGTTCACCGGCGAAGTAGGCATAGAAGCGCTCTTCTTCTTTACCCATTACGGCCTGACCAACGTCCTCAAGACGGATAAATGCCCCATCTCGTTGCGCCAGTATCAGGCGGTTGAGACTCGTCATATCCTCAAAGCGACCGATGGTGCGGATCAGGTAGCGGCGTTTGCCAAAGTCCATATCGCCCCCTGAAACATCGCGATTGCGGGCTCGCAGCGCCTCTCTGACCTGGAGCAGCGTCAGCCCGCGAGAGGCCAGTGCGCCGGGGTCAACGTAGATGTTGATCTGACGTCCCGGAGCGCCTGAGAGGTCCACACCCGAAACGCCGGGTACACGCTCAATTCGACGCTTTATGTTGTCCTCCGCCCAGTCCAGTTGTTCCGTTACTTCGACACTCAGTGGATTGCCCGGGAGGGGGATGATGCGGAAGTAGGCGAAAGCATTTTCGGAGTAAGAGCTGGTCGAGATTCTTGGCTGATCGACGTTCTCAGGGTAAGTGCTCATCTGGGAGAGCGCATTGTTGACCCGGATCAGGGCATCGTTGATATCCATGCCAAAGGGAAATTCAAGCTCGATTTCGGCACCGCCAAAATTGGCCTGGGATTCCATTCTCACCAGCCCGTTCACGCCCCGCAGAAACTCCTCCTGCTCAACAAGAATCAACTGCTCCACGTCCTGGGGAGTGGCGCCGGGCCAGACAGTGGACACTGTAATGATGCGCGGGTCCAGGTCTGGAATCATCTGGATGGGCACGCGCAGCGCGGCTGCCAGCCCGAACAGGCAGATAATAAAAACCCCGGCAACAACGACGCTGGGTCGGTCCAGGGCTGTCTTTAGCATGGTTGGGCAGCGTCCTGCAGTGGTCTCGGGGGAGGGCCGGACGGGCCCGCAATCGTCGGCACAGTCGATGGCATAAAGCCGCATGGACCCAACGTTAAACGGTAGCTGCTGCCATCGCTGACGGGTTTTGTTAGCGTCATCATTAGCGAGTGCCCCGGGGGTTTTGCAGGACGGTTACTGACTGGCCCGGTGTCAGGGTTTCGTTGCCGCGAGTGATCACCTGAGTCCCGGCTTCAAGACCTTCAGCTAAAATTTCAACCCGCGCCGCGCTGCGGCGACCGAGGCTAATGGCCTGTGGTTCGGCAACGAAATCACCGGCACCGCGTTGATCAATCACCCAGACCTGCTGCTTGCCGTCGGCACTGAGCGTGATCGCATCTGCTGGCACTTGCAGGACGGGTTGGTCATCGCCCAGAGCGAACTCCATGCGCAGCGACATACCCGGTGCCAATTGCCAGTCGGCATTGGCCAACTCACTGCGGACCAGGAATGTGCGTGACCGGTCGCTGCTTACCGGCACCCGTCGATTGACCTGGCTAAGGAGCCAGCGACCGCCCTCGAATCCGGGCATGACTCGTACCGCAGTGCCGATACTGATCTGGTTCAGGTAGCGTTCCGGAAGCTGTACCTCAGCCCAGATTGGCTCCATCCGAGCCAGCTCAAGCAGGGTTGTATCCGCGACCACCTGACGGCCGACTTCTGCCAGTTTTGCGGTGACTACACCGGCGAAGGGTGCGGTCACCCGGTGGTGGGCCAGCCTGACGCGTTGGATATCAGTCTCCCTGCGAAATTGATCCAGCCGCGCTCGACCGGCCGCCAGTTCGGCTCGCAGGCTGGCCAGCTCTGAGCGGGAAAAATTATTGGCAGCGATAAGGTCGGCGGCCTCCCGGACCCGCCGCTGCTGGTCAGCCACCAGTGCCTCGGCCTCACGCAGAAGTGCCTCTCGGCGTTGCAACTCGAGTCTGGCGATGTTGTCATCCAGGGTGACCAGTAGCTGCCCCTGCTCCACACGATCCCCCGCCTGGACCACAAATTCAGTGATGTAGCCAGCCACACGGGCTGAGAGAGCGCTGTTTTGAGGGGACCGAAAACTGCCGGCCAAGGTCACGGTTTCGGCAATAGGTGCCAGTATGATCCTGGCGACCTCCACGCTGGGAGCGGGTTGCGCTGTCACCGCAAATGCGAGCGCGGGTGACAGCAGCAGCGCAACGCGTTTCAGCCAGGCTTGGGTGCACGAACGTGGCCGGCGTTTGGCGGGCCGCATAGCTGGGGTTGGCATCAGTGGTTCAGTGCCGATCTGCCCAGAGCGCCAAGGCCTGAGGGAAGCGTCTGCTTGGTTGATTCATGTTGTTCGCCGGGACATTTAGCGTTGCAGGAAAAAGCCAGTCTAGGCGATCTGTCGTTGGCTGGCCAGCAGCCACCTCGAGCCCGCCAGACAGGGCCACTCACCAGGCTGTCGGGGTGGAGGCGGGCTTGGGTTTAACGGGGCTCCGCCCTCGCCAGTTGCCGCTCGCAGCGCCCATCTCGTCGCCCACACCTCGCCCCATAGCGTTGGAATGGCCGAGGCCATCACAGCGTTGCAATCAGGGGAGATATCGTCGATATTCCCAGCTATTGACGCGTCACTGATGCGATCGGTACCCGCGCTCGATGGGTGCGAGTCAAACGAACAGTAACGGTGCGAGGAAGCGCAATGGTCGCCAGAGTTCAAGTGCGGGGCCCCTGGTCTATTGTAGATATCGAAGAGTACCTGGCTGCCAGTGTTCTGCCGTTGCGGCTCTCCTGTGTGGGGGTAGACGGGTATCCGCGGGTGGTCTCTGTGTGGTACCGCTACCAGCGCGAGCATCTCTGTTGTGTGTCCCACGGCAAGTCCAGCCTGGTGGCGCTCCTTAATGGTAACAACAAAGTGGGTTTCGAACTGGCACCCAATGAACCGCCCTATTGTGGGGTGCGTGGACAGGGGCTTGCTGTGGTGAGTCCGCTCAGTGCTGACGACGAAACCCTGGACCAATTGTTGGAGCGCTACGTCGGTGGGTCAGAATCTCAGCTGGCGAAATGGCTGCTGTCCCGCCGTGAAGAAGAAATGCTGATCAGGATCAGGCCCTCCCGGTGGTTTAGTTGGGACTATCGTGACCGCATGGCGGATATAAGCAGCGCGCCGGCTCATTGATCCGGCGCGCCGGATATCAGCTTGTCGAGGCTTCGACCACCCTGGGTCGTGCATGCCCATTCATTTGCTGGCTGAACTCATCACTGTGGTGGTCCACTACCGCCTGCAGGGCTTTTTCCATCAGCCAGCGTGCCTGGCTGGTGTAGGCGTAGATGCAGGCGTGCACCGCGGCGTCCTGCCAGTTTTCCGACGAGCAGTTGGATGAATATTCTTCAAAACTGGTCAGGGTCGTGATCAGCTGCGACAGGTGGCCTGGACATTCACAATCGATTTGCCCGCGCATCTGAGCGGCAGCCGCCAGCTCCTTCTCGTTGAACTGACGGGGCTTGGCGGCAATTAGCTCACCGGCATCACTGTTGCCCTGGCTGACAGCCTTCTCTGCAATGCTGCGGCTCATCTCGTAGGCGAGGAAAGCGGGCTCAGGGGGAAACGGCGTGGCGATGACGTCCATTTTTTTGAGTTGTTCCAGTACGCGCTCGTTGCCAAATTGGTAAGTGACCAGCATACGCTGAGGCTGCAATGTCTCAATCAAGTGGGCGAGTTGCTGCAGGCTGGAGGCGTTGAGGTTGGGGTATTCGAGCACCAGGGTGTCTATATCTTGGGCCCCCAGCGACTCCGCCAGATCCTCGCGGTTGGCAGCTACCCGGGCAAGGAGCGCATCGACTCTGGCGATGCAGCCCTGGTGTCCATCGAGCCAGCGGCAGAGCTGTTCGCCAACGAACATAACGCGGGGCTTGTCGTTTTGAATGGCCGCAGCACCACGCTTACCCCGGGTGCGCAGCATCATCTCCAGCGTCTTGCGTTCGGACGAGGCAATTTCCCCGATACGCGCCCCTGATTCGACCAGCGCCGACACCATCTGCAGGTGCTCCAGGTCAGTTTGGCTGTATTGACGCCTGCCAGTGGCGGACTTGGAGCTGGCACCGAGGCCGTAGCGCCGTTCCCAGACACGCAGGGTGTCAGGTTTTAGTCCGGTGAGGCGCGCTACCGTGCCGATGCCGTAAAGAGGTCTGGTTTCGAGTTCGATGGTTTGCATGGCGATTCCTGCTCAGGTTTTGTTCAACATACGCAGCGAATTCAGCAGCGGATGTCGCGAAACCATGCAATGTTCAACTATTGTCGTGAATTTAGTTGTACAAGCTGGGTAATTACTGCGTCACGTGCCAAAAATCTCACGTATATCCCATGAAACCGAAATGAGGAGTCAGAGTGTGGCCGCATCGGCATTGGATATAGAAGGTCTGGAGCGCGAACAGTTGTTTGAGGTCGCCCGCGGGTTTCCGCTGCTGACCGCAGCCGAGGAGCAGGCACTGGACCAAAAGAAGTGGACAGCGTCAGAGGGCATGCAAAGGGTGTTTGTGAGCGATGAGGCCGCACGCACTTACCTGGCCAGCTGGCTCAGGGGCTGCCAGGAGTTTGCACCGGACGTGGCGGTGGTGCGGCCCCGGGATCACTACTATCTACTGCGCCGGGAAATGGTGGATTTCCTGGCCAAGGGATCCCGGGCGGCGGACATCGACCCGCTGGTGCAGGCGCTGCAGAACCCGGCCGAGCCACTGGCGGTGGCGGAGTCAATTGGCATGACACCCAGCCTCACCGCCGGTATTGCAGCGGTCTTGCTGCGACACTCCGGTACCGCGGTGAACTGTAACGTGGCAGATGCCTTGCAGGCCTGGGAGCAGCATTGGCCACGGCCAGCCTGGAGGGATGGTGCGCGGCTGGATCGCACGGCGACACGCAGCCTGCTCGCCCAGCGTCGTGAGTACCTGCAGGCGCGGGATACTCTGGTACTGCACAACTTGAGGTTGGTCTATACCATCGCGGGCCGCAACAAGGGCAAAGGCGTGACCTTTTCCGATCTGGTGCAGGAGGGGATCTTTGGACTGATTCGCGCCGCCGAGAAATATGATCATAGCAAGGGCTTTCGGTTCAGCACCTACAGCTTCAACTGGATTACCCAGGCTGTGCGCAGAGCTGTGGGCAACCACGGCGGTCTGATTCGCTACCCGACCCATGTCCAGGAAAAGGTGGGCAAGCTCTACCGTGAAAAAATCGAAATTCAGGCACGCCAGGGCGCGGAGCCCGGTGACCGTGAGTTGGCGGCCGCCAGCGGGATATCGCTGGCGGAAACCCGGGAGTTGCTGAAGTTGCGCAACCAGGCCTATTCCCTGGATGTATCTCCCGGTGAGGATGCCGGTAGCCTCTACGAAATGCTGCCTGCCTCGTCAGCAGATGAAGCCAGCAAGCCAGCCGAAATTCACTCACTGCACCGGCTGATTCTGGATGAGTTGGGAGAATCCCTGGAGCCGGTTGAGCAGGATGTGATCATCGCCCGCTGGGGCCTGCATCACGATCGGCCGTTGAGCCGGGCCGAGATGGCCGACCGGCTGCGGGTCAGCACTGAACGCATCAGGCAACTTGAAAATTCCGCACTGACCAAGCTGCAGGCTAATCCGGAATTGCGTTCAACGTTTGAGGCTTACCAGCCCGGTTTTGTGGACTAGCGCGCCGTTCTCCGGGATACAGACAGGCCGGTACAAGGAAGGCAGCGGGAGGCTGCAGCTGTTGGCGCGGCATGGATACGGGGGCAGCGTCAGCTGGCCATTCGCAAGGAGGACGGCACACCCTCTCGCAGGCCAGCCTTGCGTTCATCCAGTAATGCAAACGAGTCGGCCTCCAGGGTTTGCCAGAGCGAGCGCAACTGCTGGTACAGGGGTCCTGCGGCATGGCCCGGGGGTATCACGCCGGTGCGGGAGTCGCCGAAGCGCCGCCGCAGGTGTTGCATCAGGTTGTAGCAGGTAGCCGTCTGGCCCGCGCTGATGAGTATGTCCAACTCGGGTCGGCCCTCATAGGTAACCTCCGGGTCTACCCAAACAGCGGTTTTCATGGTGGCAGCCTTCTCGGCAATGGCCATCATGGCATCGGTTGGGGTCGGAAGTTGGTCGCAGAGTGCGGCTGGATCCCGCAAGGTGAATATTTCGTTAGTCATAATCCGCGCCGAAAGGGGGTTGGTCCCTTCATCCGCTGCGAACACCATGCTGTAGCCCAGCTGTCGGATACGGTTCATGTAGATTTTGGCTGTGAGCGCGGCCGTCGACCCCACTCGTAGTTTGACCATTCTCACTGCATCGGCCAGTCTCAGTTTTTTCAGATAATGCCATGGGCGGTGGCTGAAGCGGGGCAGGGCCTGGCTGATATTGCGCTCCATTCTACGCAGTGTGAGTCGGAACCATAGCAAGCCCGCAACTGCGGCACCGCAGACCAGTGCAGGTATGGCGAAGCCGATGATGTCATGCAACAGCGCAAACACTGGCAGTTCGCCGGCGTTGCGCTGGTGGTCAACCAGGGTGTAGAGGTTTTCCATGGCACTGAGAAACACCAGTAGAGTCACGATAAGGGCGAAGCTGTCGTACTGGCCGAGCGTTCTGCGCCCGAAAAAGCCTGGCGTGGCAACTGGCTCCTGGGGTGGTTCGTCAGGGTAGAGCGTTTCGGGCCGCAACGGGGTGTCCGAGATGATAAACAGGTCCAGAGGTGCCAGATCGACGCCGCCGTCGGTCATACCGCCGTCACGGGTGTTGTTGCCGGCTTTGAGCATGCGCTTCATCCACTGCCCCCAGCCCTCTGCGTTTGCCGGCTCGGCGGCGACCAGGCCGTCCTCGCCGTCGCGGGCGTGTTGACGCCGTAACAGGGCCAGCAATACGCTGGACAGTCCCTGGTTGTCATAGACGCCGCCGTCCATGATGGCCAGACTGTTGTCGCCGGTCTGGCGCTCCAGATCATCGGCGATAGCGGTGCAGGTGGGCCGGCCCAGGAGGGGGTCATCAGGCCAGTGAAAGTCGTAGGGGAAAAACAGCGGCTCCATGCCAGCGGGAATGCAGCAGGAAGCGGCCATCACGTCGCCCATACGGAGTTTTTTTGCGTGCTCTTCCTTCAGCGATACATGGCCATTGCCGATGCGGCAGGCCAGTTGGCTTTTCTGGAATCGGAAGGCGGTGCCGGTTTTGAACTCCGTCGCATTGAAGATGATCTCCTTCAGGTGCGAATCACTGGGTTGCCAGAAAACCCCGAACTCGGCAGCGTTATAGTATTTCTTGTAGTAGGCGTCGTGAAAAACGTTGGCCATCGAGGTGACCAGATCGCGCCGCCCTGATGGAAATGGCTCCTCATCACTGGTCAGGCGCGAAAAGATTTCCTCCAGGGTATTGAGCTGGGGCAGAAAGTCGTACAGGTTGTCAAAGCAATCCTGAAAATCACGACCCAACTGCTGGCTCAGCGCGTAGCTGGTTCCCACCAGACTGCCCCCGGAAACCGTGGACAGTATGTGCACTTTGTTAAGTAGTCCCACCCGGTCCAGGCAATCCAGCGTGCCAAGGTGAAACCCTACTGCCCGTATACCACCGCCCGATAGTGACAGGGCGACGTGGGAAAAAATACTGTCATCCGTTTGCATTGACGGTCTCTCCTATTGATTGACTGACCCGCGCCCGCTGTAGCCGCTGTTCGGGAATACGGTGCACCGCCCAGATGATGCCGACTGACTCAAGCAGGCAGATCACCCCATAAAACAGGTCGATCTCCCACCATTTGAGTCCTGCTCTGGCGGAGCGGGGAAAGCGATGGTGGTTGTTGTGCCAGCCCTCGCCAAAGGTAAGAAAAGCGACCAGGGGGTGATTGCTTGAGGCGTCCAGGGTGGCGAATCGGCGGCTGCCTCCACAATGGCAGAAATAGTTCACCGCCGAACTCTGGTGCAAAAGCAGGACCGAGCTGAGCATGCCACCGACGACCATCATGGAAAATCCGCCACAGATAAACAACGCAGTGCACAGGGTCAGCCCCGGTATGGCGGGGTGTCGATAGAGCCAGGAAAGCTCCGGGTAGCGGTGCCAGTGGGCGACCTGTCGCCTGACTTCCGACTCCGCATAGCCGCATTGCATCAGGCTCCCGAACCAGCAGTGCCACCAGCCGGAGAGGGGTGTATGAACATCCTCCAGGGTATCTGAGTGACGATGGTGCAGTTGGTGTTTGCCTGCGAAATACAGGGGGTTGCCAAACGACAGTGAGGCCATCAGGGCCATCAGAAACTGAAACGCGCGGCTGGTCTGAAATGCCCGATGGGCGAAATACCGATGCATGGCCACACCGACCCCGACAGCCGCCAGCGGATAGACAGCGGCAAATACCAGCCAGTCTGCCTTTTTTGTCCCGGTTGCGATGGCCACGACCACCAGCAGGTGAAGCGTTGTGATGCCGAGCGCCGTCTGCCGCTTTTTTGACAGCACGGACACTATCCTGCGAGCAGACGCACCGGCGCTGCGTCCTGCACCTTGTGCGGGCTGGGACGGGCGGGCATCGCGAGAGCATCCTCCGCAATGGCGGGATTGAGGTTCCCCTCGGCGTCGATGATGTTGGTGGGTTTAAAGTAGTGGCGATATCGGTCCGCCACCGGCCTGACCGGGGTGTAGACCGGGTCAAGCAATTCGGTAGTACTGAGATGAGTTCGCTGACGCTTGCGCTTGAACACGCCGAGTGGGTCCATCAATGCGGTGGGTGCCAGTATGGTTGCTGCCGTCAGTGCGTAGAGTATTTTCTGATGGGCGTTGAGAGATTTGTTGTAGCGCCGCAGAAAATTGAACTGGTGTCGAAGAAACCGCCGCCGGTAGCCCGCGAAATGCCGGCCGCGACTGACAAAGTCCAACACTGCCTGCTGGGGGTCGAGCGACTTGAGGCAGAGGGTAGAACCCTCCAGGTCTCGAACGTGGGTGTTTGGCAGTAAAAGGCCCCGTTCAACGCAGTCACGAAAGAAAGGTGTTCCGAGATAGGGCGTAGCGGTGAAAATGAAGTTTGGTGTAGGGATTTCGGGGTTTTCACAAATAATGGACAGCTCCCGATGCATTTGTGAGAGCCGCTGTCGGGTCGGGTCGAAAACCAGCCCGTATTGCACCAGGACACCGCCGTCGATGCTGCGTCGCAACAGCTCTGCCTGTTTGAACCGACTGTTCTGCTTCTTGTTGACTTCGCCGAGCCAGGCGTTGTCGTCGAAGGACTCGACCCCGACAAACACTGAAATACAGCCCGATTCTCTCGCCAGCCGGATATTTTCCTCTTCCCAAAAGAACGTGTCCGTGACGAAACCGCTCCAGTATTTGAACTGTCCCGCTTCACGACGCCGCTGCACTCGTTCGACCCGCTCGCGAAAACTCTTCTGCCCGGACCCCATGATCTGATTGTCCTGGAAAAAGCAGATCAGCCGCTTGCCCATGTTTTCCATCTGAGCTTCGAGATAATCAAGTGGTGGAACCTGGTATTTTTTACCGACCCCGGTCAGGCTGCAAAAACCGCATTGGAAATTACAGTTGCGGGATGACTCAAGGTAGCCCAGTCGACCGATCCAGTAGGCCAGGTCGTAGCGTGGATTGAACTCACTGGCCAGGTAGTCTGGGCCAAAGGACTCGACGATGACATTCCTGATCTCCTCGACATCACCGAGACAGGTATAGTCAAAAAATTGTTGTGAGTATTTGGGCAGAGCGCGAACACCGTGTCCGCCGGCCACCGATACGACGCTGGGATTGGCGGTTTTTGCATAGGCCGTGAGGTGCAGCAGGCGATCAAAGGCTGCGGTGAGCCCGGTCAGCACTATCATGTCCGGCCAGTCCAGCAAGTCGGGCGCAAACAGCTCGATGAAGCCGCTGCTGACTTCGTTATAGAGCTTGATATCACAGCTACTGTCATTGAAGTAACCAGCCAGCAAAACCGGCGTTACCGCATTGGGAACCTGGTTGGAGCGTTTGACCGGCCGGCGCTCATCCGGAAAGTAACAGTTGACGATCAGTATTTTCTTGCGGGGCGTCCTGGCGGATGTGGGCGGCGCGTGGGTGCGCCCCTCGCGCAATGGCGCAGGAATCTGCATCGCTGTCATCGTCCACTCCCCTTTTCCTCTCTCTTTGCCTTTCCCGGCCCTGGCTGGCCCAGTGCGTGTGGCTGAGTCAGTACTGCCTGTGGTAATTCTGCGCCATCTTCTGCCCCATCCGGGTATGGCTTGATTGTTGGCGAGTCTAGCAGAGCCCCCCAAGGGGCAATATGTCAGGCCCCGTGCTATCTCTACTTTTCGCCACAATTGTTGCCCTGGTCTTTGCAGGCTAACTGCGGCAAGCGCCAGTGCGGGCTTGAATTTCAGAATTATGTGGGGAAGAATGCGCGCCAGTCGACGTGGCACGGATTGCCGAATGGGTACACCGGCGACCGTCAGACTCCATCCCGGGAATTAGCGCATCATGTTCGATACAGAGCCGTTGATAAGCTCACAGGCCACAGAACCCGTCGCCATACTGCAACGACGTTTTCAGGCCTCGGGGTATTTGTATCTCCCGGGTGCTATCGAAAATTACAGGTGCCGTGAACTGCTGCATCAGGTGATTAATTGCATGCAGCCTCACGTTGATTTTGATGCGCAACAGCGGTTACCGGTGCTACGCAGAGAGCCTTTCTTTGAGACGGACCCGGTCTGGGATGAAGTCTACCCCCGGATACAGTCACTGTATGATTTTCACCGATTTTTCCACGAACGTGATGTTCGGCGGTTGATGCAGCTGGTCGCTGGCAACCGGGTGTTTGTCTATCCCATGAAGATGGGCAGGGTGGCGACGCCGGGCAAGGTCGGCTTCGAGACGCCGCCGCACCAGGACGCTCATTCGCACTGCGCCGGTCCGACTATGGTGGGGATCTGGGTCGCATTGCATGATGTTGTTGAGGGCATGGGGCGACTGCAGTTAATGCCGGGCTCACATCGCCAAGGTGTGCGCAATGTTTACCGGGCCCAGGGGGTGGGTGGTGTCCAGTGCGAAATTTTTCCGGGTGAACGGACCTGGCATGTATCCGACGTGGCCCAGGGTGATGTGATTTTGTTTCACTCCCGTTGTGTGCACAGGGCTGAACCCAATACCTCGGAAAAGACGGTAAGAATCAGCATTGATACCCGCTTTTGCGATTATGGGGCGCCAGTATTCTCCCTCAATCTCCAACCTCATCACGGTCACCGGATAGCGGGATTTGACTGGGAGAGCATCTATCGCGATTGGCCCCAGGAGAGTCTGCAGTATTACTGGCGGGACTACCCTGCGCTGTTCGGCGTCCCTGGCTGAGCCTGCCAGGGTTCCTGCAGCCTTGCCACAGTGGCATCGTGTATCGCGCATCGATATAGCGTTGCCATGGCCACGCTCATCTGCGGTACTCAGTCGGACACAAATCCGGTGTGATAGGGGCGCAGGTCTACCACGTCCAGTTCGTCGATAGCGACCGGGTTTCCCGATATCCACATCACGACTCTTCTGCCATCGGTAAAGTAGGGATCGCCGGTGAGATTACCCCTTGGCGCCTCATAGGGTGCCGCGCCCACACCCCCGACATAGCCTAACTTTTCCAGGGCCTGGGAGTAGGCCATGTCTTCCACCAGGAATTCCCGGGTCTCGTCCACATCCGGGTCGATCTTGTGTGTGGTAATCGTACGCCAGGTCAATCGCACCCCGATGTCGCGGCTGATCTGGCCGATCCAGACAGGCTTGCCCTCAAAGCGCAGGGGCGTCAGCCAGATGCGCAGGTGGTTGCGCTCGTTGATGCTGCTGCGGGTGCGCTGCAGGGCCGCATCCTGGGGGCGCCCGAAGACATAGAGTGCACTGACCGGTGAGTACCGGTAGCGACCCCCGCTCACGGCCGAGGCGGCGGTTTTGAGCAGCGATGCGCCGTAAATGGTCTCGGTTTCATCCCAGCCCGCGCGCATGAAGGCGTAGTACATGTCCTTGATCTCCCCGATGAACACCAGGTTCAGCGGGTCACCGCGATCTTCACCCTTGGCATCGCGAACGCAGCAGGGCATTTTCTCCAGTCGATCCACCAGGGTTGGCAGGTCAACGTGCTCGATCTCTGATTCAGGATACATGCCACCCACATCGACCTCATAGTGGTCGAGTTTCAGCCCGGGTACAGGGACAAAAAAGGTCATCATGTAGGGTTCTGCGCCGCCGATGACATCGACATTGAAGGACTTGGTGCCTTCATCCACACGGCTGAAAATATAGCCGGACTGAATGCTGCGACCCGGGACCCGGAGTCGCCGGATAGCCTGGCTTTCTATCAGCTTGTTGCGTTGGTCGCCAGCGAGATCCAGCAGGCTTCGATTGGCGGTCTCCCTGGGCGAATAGTATGCCATATCCAGCCCCATCGGAGTCAGCGCCAGGGTCTCGTTGCTGAGGTTTTCGACCTGCACCCAGACCGGCTGAATATTGCGCCGGTAGAGGTCAGAGCCAAAAATAGCCTCGGTTTCCTCAGCGCTGGGTACAGCCGTAGCCACTCTGAGTTCCCGTTCTTCCTGGATATGCAGCCGGTCGTTCGGCGGTGGCACCTGTTTGCCCTTGAACAGCATCGACGGTTCCTGGGCATAGGTTCCGGCGGATATCACCGACATCAGGCAGAGATTAAGCATCAGGGCCAGTGTTAGCTTATTCATCACTTGTGGCCTTCCTGGCTTTCGTCAGGGGGTTGTCAAAAATGATGCGGCCTTCGTCTAGCGCAACAGGTGTCTCGGAGAGGAACAGCACTGAACGTTTACCCTGGGTGAAGAAGGCGTCGCCTCGAAAGGTTGCGTGGGGGTTTTCCACCGTTGACTGGCCGACACCGTCGACCATACCCCAGCGGCTTATCGACTGGTTGTACCAGAAGTTCTGGACCAGAAATGTCAACGCGCTGTCGACATCTGCGGACGGTGATTCGCTGGCAAAGGTGGCAAGAAAGCTGGAGTCGACAGGGTAGGACCCACCAGCGAGTTCCCCCAACCAGTTCTGGTCCAGCGTGGTGTAGTAAACCTGCCCCACCCAGACCAGCTCTGATTCCACCACCCAGGGGGTGAGCCACAGGTGTAAGATCAGTTGCTCATTGCCGTATTTCCGATCCAGAGTCACCGTGGCATCTGCGGGACGGCCCCGGTACATTTGCTGGTGCAACCCTCGCTCAGTTATCTCCGCACGCTGGGTTTCTGTCCAGTCGCCTCGCAGTAGCGAGCGCCGCACCGCAAGCGGCGAGCCAACCAGCACCGTATTCAGCGGGCCGCCGTCAAGCTTGCCGCTGCTATCGGTCACGCAACAGCCGAGGTCTGTCTCCAGCGCCTCTCTGAGCTCGTTGAGGCTGAACCGGCGTATCTCCGATTCATCATACATGCCGGCGAAGTCGACCTCGGTGTAGTCCGCTTCGAACCCGGGTATGGGCATGAAAAAAGTAAACGTGGTGGGGTCGGTATTGCTGAAAACATCCACATTGAAGCCCTTGGTGCCGGGCTTGAAGTGGGTGAATACCAGCCCGGAGAGCGTTTCGCCCGCGGGTATTATTCGGGGCAGGGCATTGTCGTGAAACCAGCGTTCCATGTCGCGGTAGCCCTGGCGGCTAAACTTTTTGCGATTCGTGTAGGCAACTTCGATGGGTGAAAAGTAATCTCGGTCGATGCTCCACAATGCGACCCTGGCGTTCTGGGCCGTGCGGTTCTCGACCTCGATCCAAACCGGTTGTACCCCCTGCTCGTAGAGGTCCAGACTGGTCAGCGCGAGGGCTTCTGCGGCGTCTGGCACTGCGGCGGTAATGCGCAGATCGCCCTGTTGTTGAGTCTTGGCGCGCTGCAGGAAGCCGGCATCACCAACACTGACCGGTTCGTAGGGCCGCATGGCGCAAGCTGTTATGGCCATGGCAATGATAGCCAGCCAGAGTAACTGTACCAACTTCGGCAGCGGTGGCTTAACCGGATTGAATTGCGGGGGAGGCATGGGTATTCGGGTTCCTGCAAGAAAAATAGCGAGTACTCCTGTAAATAGCAAACAAACGGGGGAAATGCCAGTGCGTCCTTCCTGTGTGGGCAGATTGTTCTTCCATGGCTGGTGCTGCAACGGTGCTGTAACAAGGCCCTGGCGGCGGAAAAGACTCCCCTAAACTTCCCGACTTTCGTATGGCTTTGTGCCTTCGAGGCGCTAAACTGTCGCCTCGTATAGAGAGTTTTCAGAGGCCGGCGATGAACCCCGATCTGGACGGATTGCAAACCTTTACCCTGCGTTTTTTGGAGGTCAGTGCGCTGGTCATCGCTGGACTGGTCATCGCTGGTCTGCTGGCCGTCATCTATATGTACGTTGTAGACGTGACCCAGAAGAAGCAGGCGATCCGGCGAAACTATCCGGTCATTGGCCGGTTTAGATATTTTTTCGAACATCTCGGAGAGTTTTTCCGACAGTATTTTTTTGCCTTGGACCGGGAGGAGCTGCCCTTTAATCGCGCCCAGCGAACCTGGGTGTACCGGGCCGCTAAAAATATTGATAACACAGTCGCGTTTGGATCAACGCATCCGCTCAACCAGCCCGGCAGTTTCATTTTCCTCAACGATGCTTTTCCGCCGCTGGAGCGGGAGAAGCCCCAGGGCAATGACTTGCTCTACGGTGAGGGCTATGCGACCAAGCCCTATAACAGTCGCGCGTTTTTCAACGTCTCAGCAATGAGTTTCGGTGCGCTTTCGGTGCCGGCGGTAACGGCACTCTCCAACGGCGCCCGACAGGCGGGGATCTGGTTGAATACCGGCGAGGGAGGCCTGGCACCCTATCACCTTGAGGGGGGCTGTGATGTTATTTTCCAGATTGGCACAGCCAAGTACGGTGTCCGCGATGAGGCTGGCATGTTGAGCGAAAAACGCCTTGCCGAGATCGCCGCCTGCGAATCTGTCCGAATGTTTGAAATCAAACTCTCCCAGGGCGCAAAACCGGGCAAAGGAGGCATACTCCCGGGGGCCAAAGTGACGCCGGTTATCGCCAGCACCCGGGGCATCCCCGTGGGTGAATCCTCCATCAGTCCCAACCGCCACCTGGACATCGGCAACATCGATGAACTACTCGATATGATCCATCGGGTTCGCAATATTACCGGCAAGCCTGTGGGCATCAAGGCAGTACTGGGGCAGGCGGAATGGCTGGATGAGCTCTGCCGACGCATACAGGTGCGTGGGCTGGAGTATGCGCCGGATTTTTTTACCCTCGATAGCGCAGACGGCGGCACCGGGGCCGCTCCGCAAAGCCTTATCGACTATATGGGCCTTCCCTTACGCAGCAGTCTGCCCTTGCTGGTGGACAAGCTGAACGAACACGGGCTGCGCTCGCGTATCAGGGTTATCTGCGCCGGCAAGATGATCAACCCTGCCGGGGTAGCGGGCGCTCTGTGTATGGGCGCTGACAGCGTCAATACGGCGCGAGGCTTTATGTTTGCTCTGGGCTGTGTGCAGGCGTTGCAATGCAACAAGAATACCTGTCCAACGGGTATCACGACCCATGACGAGGATCTGCAGCGGGGTCTCGATCCGGTCGACAAGGCCCAGCGAGTGGCCGACTATGCCCGCAATCTTATTCATGAAGTGGAGATGATCGCCCACTCTTGCGGAGTCGCCGAACCGCGCATGCTCAATCGCAGTCATGCCTGTATGATTGATGCCAACGGCGATCCACGGCCGTTGGCGGAGACATTTGGTGTCGGTGTCATCTCGCCGCCTCCCTAGCGCTGGCCAATGGTGCTGGTGTGATTACTGAAAAACCCCACTTCCCGGCGTTCTGTCGTTGCCTGCCTCGCGCGGCTCGTGCTAGCGTCCGGATTACAAGAGCCGCGTACAGGACCCGGGTGAACTAGCCAGGTACAGATGCCGGGTGCAACAGCGGCACACAATGGGTGCCGCCAGACGGGCGGACCACAGGGGATTTTGTAAGATGAATGAGTGGGCGATACTGCGGGGCGACATTGCTGCGCCTGGCGTTTTGGGCTGACAGTTTGACGGTCGCCTCCAGAATCAATTTGCTGGTGCTACTGCTGTTGCTTGCAGCGGGCTGCCTGCTATTGGGCTACGTGCTGAAAAGCGAATACCAGTACGAGCGCAATCGACTGTTGGATGGTGCCTCTACCCTGGTGCTTAGCCAACCCCAGCTGCAGACTGCTATTTACTACAATGATACGGCCGTGTTGGAGGAAGCCCTGACCCGATTTTCCGAACTCTCCGAAGCGGTGATTTATGCGGCGATCCAAACACCGGCCGGCGACACGCTGGCGTCAGTGATTCACCCGGCGGCGTCCGCTGTGGCTATTCCCGAGATACGCCGTTTGCGCGCCGCTGGTTCGCCTCTCGATACTGGCCTGTCGCGTGAAGTCAGTGACCGCAGCCCCCCCGGCTATGGCTGGCTGGCAGCGCTGACCCTGGGTGAAGTCATCGACGACTTGACTTTGCCCATCGTGTCCCGCGTCAATCCCATTCGCACGGACATCAGCCGCAGTGAGTTTGTTGCAGCCTTGACCAGTCCGGATCCAGTCAAGAGTTTGCATGTGGTCAGTTATGCGCACCTGGGTATCAGCCGGACGCTCCTTCTGGCCAGCGTGCTGCCCTCCCTGTTGTTTGCCCTGGTGCTGTATCTGGTGTTCATGGCAATCGCCGGAATGGTGACCTTTGCCCTGACGCGCCGCATTTCCAGCCCCCTGTCGCGGCTGGCGAGGATGGCCGACGACATTGCTTCGGGCAAGGTCGACGATTCGCTGCAGCTCGAGGCCAGCGGAGAGGTGAAAGAAGTCGCGTCGCTATTGAGCACGATTATCGGTGGCCTCAATGTGCAAAAAAAGCGCATGGACGTTGACCATCGTCTGCTTAGCATGAAGGTCGATGAGCGCACTGAGCAGTTGTCGAAACGCAATGACGAGTTGAAACGCGCGGTTAGCGAAATTACCAAAACCAAGGACCGGCTGAGGCAAATGGCTTATTTTGACAGCCTGACGGCATTGCCCAACCGGCGTCTGTTCACTGAGCAACTCGCCCTGCTGTTGCGTCTTGCCAAGCGCAACAATCAGGTCCTTGCACTGCTGTTTCTTGATCTCGACAACTTCAAGCGCATCAACGACTCACTGGGGCATAGCGCAGGTGATAACCTGCTGCGCGAGGTGGGGCTCAGATTGGCCAGCTGTGTGCGCGACAGTGATATTGTCAGTCACTATGTCGAGGAAGAAGAGCTTTCCAAACTTGATCCCCGGATCGATGTCTCCCGCCTGGGTGGTGATGAGTTCACCGTAGTGCTCAATCAGATCGAGAAACCTGAAGACGCGGGTCTTGTTGCCCAGCGACTACTGGAATCAATGGCCCGGCCAATCATGGTAGACGGGCATGAGGTAGTCATTACCACCAGCATTGGCATTGCGATAGCACCGCGGGATGCTGAAGATGTCGAAGCGTTGCTAAAGGCCGCGGATTCCGCCATGTATCGGGCCAAGGCGCAGGGCCGAAACAATTTTACTTACTTCGACCGGGAGATGCAGGATGCGGGCGTGGAACGCCTGCGACTGGAGAGTGATCTGCGCCGCGCTATCGAACGGGATGAACTGATACTGCATTACCAACCACAGGTCGACACCCGCTCTGGTGATGTCGTCGGGGTGGAGGCGCTGTTGCGCTGGCAGCACCCCGATCAGGGTCTGGTGCCACCCTTCAAGTTTATTCCATTGGCGGAAGAACTTGGCTTGATAGATGAGCTCGGCGAGTGGGTACTGAAGACTGCCTGTGAACAAATGGTCGCGCTGGATCGTCAGGGGCACAGGTTGGCTAAGATTGCCGTTAATGTGTCTGCGCTGGAATTCAATGAAAACCTTACCGCCCGGGTCGACAGGGTCCTGCGGGAAACCGGTCTGGCGCCGACCAGGCTGGTACTGGAGTTAACCGAGGGTATTGCGATAGAAGATACCGGTGCTATGACAAGGCGCTTGCGCGACCTTAAGAATCTGGGTGTCAACCTGTCTATCGACGACTTTGGTACCGGCTATTCTTCACTCAGCTATCTCAGCCGGTTTCCGTTGGATGATCTGAAAATCGATCGCAGTTTCGTGACCGATTTCAACAAGACGGAGACAGACACAAGCCTTATTTCGGCCATCATCGCAATGGGCAAGAGCATGAATCTCAAGCTGGTTGCCGAGGGCGTGGAGACCCGAGAACAGTACGAATTCCTCACCCGCAACGGTGCAAGTATCATCCAGGGCTATCTGTTCAGTAAGCCGGTAGCCGCGGAGGAATTGGAAAAATTACTGCGGCCCGCATTCTACATGCCCCAGATCTCCGATCTGGAGGGCAATGGGCTGCGCGCGTTGAGCCGCTAGCTTCGCGAATCAGTCAGTGGTTCATTCCAGGTCGCTGGCCTTGTGACGCTCCTTCAGCCACTCCTCTTCCGGCCCCCAGGTTCGATTGACTCTGCGGCCACGTTGCACCGCCGGTCGCTCACTGATGGCTCTGGCCCAGCGATTGACATGTTGGTAGGACTCCACGTCCAGAAACTCTTGTGCCTCGTAAAGGTTGCCTAAAACCAGACTGCCGTACCAGGGGTAGTTGGCCATATCGGCAATGGTGTACTCATCGCCGCAAAGGAATTGGCGTTCGGCGAGGTTTTTGTCCAGCACATCGAGTTGGCGTTTGACTTCCATCGCATAGCGGTTGATCGGGTACTCAAGTTTCTCCGGTGCGTAGGCGTAGAAGTGCCCGAATCCGCCGCCCAGAAACGGGACGCTGCCCATTTGCCAAAACAGCCAGGACAGGCACTCTGCGCGCGGTGCCGGCTGTTGAGGTAGAAAGACGTCGAACTTCTCCGCCAGGTATACCAAAATGGCGCCGGACTCGAAGATGCGGATCGGGGTCTCCCCGCTTCTGTCGACCAGCGCCGGTATTTTCGAATTTGGGTTAATGGCAACAAAGCCACTGCCAAACTGTTCGCCCTCCATTATGTCGATCAGGTAGGCGTCGTACTCGGCTTCCCTTTGGCCCAGTCCCAGCAGTTCTTCCAGCAGTACGGTGACTTTTACTCCATTGGGTGTCGCCAGGGAATACAGCTGCAGGGGATGCTTGCCTACGGGCAACACTCGTTCATGGGTGGCGCCGGATACCGGGCGGTTGATATTGGCAAATTTGCCGCCGCTCTCGCTGTCCCAGTGCCAAACTGCGGGTGGAACATAGGGTTCGGTATTGCTGGTACCAACGTCGTTTCTGCCAGCGTCACTCGTTTCGGCATCACTCATAATCACTCCTCCAGTTGCAGGTCGGGTGGTAACTGCATGGCCTGACAGTGTAAGTGTTGTAGCAAAGGGGATACAGCCTCCCGGGTTATAAGCTTATGTCTGAGTGGCGTTGACGTGACCCGGGGATAGCTATGCTCGGCCCGCGTCCACGCAAACTCCAGTGATGGCTACCAGCGTGGGCATTCAGGCCAGCCGGCTCAATCGGTCGCGCTGAGTGGGTTCGTCTATGTCCAGCAGGATACCTTCATCGGCCACCGGTACCCGCACTACCCGTTGCTCTTGGGCGTTCAGCAGATTGCCGGCACCGCGGTCGCCGCTCAGGCGCCGCAGGTCGGCAAACTGGCTCTCGCCAAATCCGACCGGATGACCGCGACGGCCGTCATAACAGGGCACGACAATGTTCTCCGGGTTCAGTTTATCGGCGAGCAATTGAAAGGTGCTCACCTGAATCAGGGGCATATCACCCAGCGCGATGAGCACGCCGGACCAGTCCTCAGGCACGGCAGCAATGGCCTCTGCCAGACTGTGGCCCATGCCCCGGCGGGAGTGATGGCAACGGATGCTATTGACCCCTCGGATCCGTAGCTGCGCTGCCAGCTTGGCATCCTCAGCGCGCAGCGCGATCAGCAATGGCAGGCCCGATCGCCGAGCAGGCGCGATACTGGCATCGAGCAAGTTCTGGTCGCCGGCGATCACAGCCAGTCGTTTGTCCGCGCCGTAGCGCCGCGAGTAGCCCGCTGCGAGCATCAGTACGCCAACGGTCACTGCGAGTTCCCTGAGCGACGCAGCCCGGTCAGTTGCGCCATTATCGCCACCGCTATCTCTGCCGGTGTTTTGCTGCCGATCGGGAGGCCCACGGGCGCATGGAGGCGGGCGATTTGCTGATCCGCCAGGCCCAGTTGCTGTAATCTCACCAGGCGTTTTTCGGTTGTCTTCATCGAACCCAGTGCGCCGACATACCAGGCCTCGGTGGCGAGCGCTTCCATCAGGGCCATATCGTCGATTCGGGGATCGTGGGTGAGCGTAATAATCACCGAGTGTTGGTCCGAGGCGCGCAGTCTGATGACGTCGTCGGGCATGCCCTGGATCAGTTCTACCGAGGGCCCGGCCCACTGATCAAGAATCTGTTGCCTCGGGTCGGTAACCAGAACTTCATAGTCCATGCCCAGGGCGAGTTCCGAGAGAGTTTGGGCCAGCTGCCCTGCGCCAACCAGTAGCATACGCATCCTGGGGCCAAAGCACTGTCGCAGTTCGCCCGCCGTGAGTTGCAGCTGCGAAAATCGGGATACTGGAACCATGTGGGTGCGGCCCGTGGCCAGGGTCATATGGCGTTCAACACACTCGCGATCTGCAATGGCCTGCAAGGCGGCCCCGATCCAGTCGTTGTCGGAGGGCCCCAGCCGCTGTAATAGCAGTTCCAGACGGCCCCCGCAGGGCAGACCGAGCCGTTCGTTCTCCTCGGCGGTAATGCCGTATTCAAGCAACGTGGGGAGGGTAGCTGGAACTGAGCCCGCGCACAGCTGTTGCAGCAGGTCTTCCTCTACACAGCCGCCAGAGACCGTCCCTACCTGCTCGCCACTATCGAGTACGCCCAGCATCGATCCCACCGGTCGTGGCGATGAGCCCAACGCGGTGACAATGGTGCATAGCCACACGTGTTGCTCCTGGCGGAGCCAGTTGGCGACAGTTTCAAGAACGTGGTGATCAAGTGATTGCATGGTTAATCTGTGCAGGGCCGCACCGGCAGTTTAGCACTCTGTAAGGATTGCAGCAGGCCGGCCGGGGACATCAAAAACACGCTGCCGGGCAAACCGGTTTGCCAGTTTTTTGTCGGATTGGCGCAAGTGTGGCGTGTCTGAAAAGACCGCAGCACCGCCTCGCTTTGCAGGAGGCGGTGCTGCGATGAGGGGGGCTTTAACCGGCCAGAGAGGCCAGGCGGCTCATCAAGCCGTCCAGCGTCGGCTTGAC
Source organism: uncultured Gammaproteobacteria bacterium (assembly GCA_963840725.1). GTDB lineage: Bacteria > Pseudomonadota > Gammaproteobacteria > Pseudomonadales > Halieaceae > CAVWDU01. The sequence goes on from CAWIZY010000016.1 coordinate 1,444,401, forward strand.
GATCGGAGCAATAGCGCTGTCACCGAGCAGCCGCTCAGCTGCCTCGCTGATCGCCGGCATTGCTCCCTCAACCATATCGCCCAGCGCGGACTTGCCCGCCGGGGAGAGGGCCCCGACAGCCTGCTCGACTGCGCTCAGCTTGTCGCCGATGCCGTCCAGATCGGACAGCGCCGCCCGTGCTGAGGCGGCATCAGTGATGCCGGACATGGCATCGCCGAGATCGCCCACCAGGCCCTTGGTCAGGTCACCGAGGTTGACGCCACCGACCGAGAGATCTTGTGCACTGACAGCAGAAGTCCGCTCAGGCGTGGCTGTATCCTTACCCATCATGTCAGACAGGAAATAGAGCAGGCCCAGAATGACCGCTGCAATAATCAACCATTTCAGCCAGGAAGAGGACTTTTCAGCCACTTCGTGGCCCGTATTTGCAGCAGCACGTATGGTCGAGTCAGCCGCTTTGCTGGCTGAAGCCGCCGCTGCGCTGGCGGTGCCACCGACGCTGCCCAGCAGATCGTCGAATACGCCGCTGCCAGCCAGTTCCTTGGTGACATCGTCCGGGATAGCACTAGCAATCTGCTCTTTCTGGCCCATCAGGCTGCTTACCAGGCCGCCGATATCCATGCCTTCGGACTTTTTCTTGCCAGCAAGCATGCTCATCATCATCGGGGCCGCCAGTCCCAGTAGTGATCCGGTCGATGCTTTAGGCGCCCCGAGGCTGGAGCCAAGGGCGCCGGCCAGTTTGCCCATATTGCTATCGCCCATGAAACCTGAGAGCAGCTTTGAGCCGGCGGCAATCATCGACGCACTGCCGCCGCCTGAAAGCAGACTACCCAGATTGTCCATCATGCTGTCGTCGGCGGCATCCAGTGCTGAATCGAGTGCCTGACGACCCTCTGGCTTGCTGGCGGAGCCCAGTACACCCGCCAGAACTGCTGGCATGGCAGCCCCCAGGCCTTTGGCAACCATGTTGTTATCCATGCCCAGCGCGCCGGCAACGGCACCGATGTTGTCGGGTGTCAGCGCACCCGTGATCATGTCCATGACGTTAAAAGCCATTGATGTTCTCCTTTCCTGTGAGGGTATCGTCCTACGCACAATCGCGTGGCGTTAGTGAAGGTACCAGTGACAGCGTCGCAGCGCAGGCTGGGCGTGCCGATCCGGACCAAAAAACTATAGCTGAGTCTAGTACAGGCCGGAGAAAATGCACGTTGTTGCGCAAGCTTTCGCAATTCGCTGTGAAAAGGGGCTTGAGGGCCTGGTGATGATATGTAAAGAGCTGTCGGCCAGCGTTGCAGGTTATGTTTAATCGCGCAGCGCTGCCAGCCGTTCTGCGACTAACCGATAAACCCGGTTCGAGAAGCCCATGCCGAGATGGCTGTCGGTCACCTCTACGTGTTCGACCGGATTTTCGCTGGGATCGATCGCTGCTCTCCAGGCGACGATACCATCGGATTTGCTGTAAAACGAGGTGACCGGGACCCGAATAGGTACTTGCTGACGTTCGGCGATTTGACGCTCAATAGTGGCAAAGTCGAACCCGTTGGCTGCATAAAAACGCGCTGCGGCTGTGTAACGTGGGCCGCCGACGACCGGTGTGCCCAGAGTGATGACGCTGCGCACACAACCGGGCAGGTCGCGGGCTGCTTCTCTGGCCAGAACGCCACCGAGACTCCATCCGAGCAGGTGCACGGGCTCTCCGGCTGCAGCACTGCGCGACGCCACAAGGCTAGCGACCTGCGGCATCAGCGCCTGGACATCGCCGCGATTCGCGCCCATGCCCCAGCCTTCCGCCCGATAGCCCAGTGCATTCAGGAAAAAACGTAGTGCGATGGTTGAACGATCTCCTGCACCGAATCCAGGCAGCACCAGCACCGACTCTCCCCGGCCGCGCGGGCAGTTCATCAAACCGGGTGCGAGGGCGATTGCACGGGCAATTTCCAGCGGCGCCCCCAGCTCACGCAGGGACTGCAAGGGGCTTGGGGGGGCCAGTAGCTCGGTTGACATAGCGAGACTCTCTGCGGCGCGAATTGCGCGATCTAATAAGAGTGTGATACTGCTCGAAGGGGCATGCAGATCACAATTAAGGCTGTGACTTTCGCAGCCGATAGCCTGGATCAGTTTTTCTGCTGGCGACCGCGTCGGCGCAGCGGCCTCCCGGGCAGGTGGTCCTGGGGCCGGCATTGGACGTATAGTTCGCCAAGCTGCCCGGGATTTTGCCCTGCATGGCGATGACTCACAGTCCGCTGTGAATCCGGTATGGGCTGTTGGGGCTGAGGTTGGTGCAATATCGACGAGGGATGACCTGGAGAGGCGCATGAAAACATCGGACCTGTTTGTTAAAGCACTGGAAGCCGAAGAGGTAGAGTATATTTTCGCCATCCCCGGCGAGGAAAACCTCGACCTGCTGGAGTCACTGCGCAAGTCGGATATCAGGCTGATACTGGTTCGTCACGAGCAGGCCGCGGGCTTTATGGCGGCGACCTATGGCCGGCTCACCGGCAAGGCGGGGGTGTGCCTGGCGACGCTGGGTCCGGGCGCCACCAACCTGGTAACCGCCGCCGCATATGCGCAATTGGGCGCCATGCCCATGCTGATGATTACCGGACAAAAACCGATCAAGTCCAGCAAGCAGGGTCATTTTCAGATCATCGATGTCTGCGACATGATGCAACCGATTACCAAATATACCCGGCAGATTGTGTCCGGTGATATTGTGCCGGCCAGTGTCAGAGAAGCGTTCCGATTGGCGGAGGAAGAGCGTCCCGGGGCCGTGCATCTGGAGTTACCGGAGGATATCGCCAGCGATAGCAGCCAAGCCGAACTGATGCCAGCAAGTATCCATCGGCGGCCTATAGCCGAGGAGAAAGGTATTCGTCGCGCGGTGGAGATGATAGAAGCAGCCCGCCGGCCGTTGTTGCTGATCGGCGCCGGGGCCAATCGCAAGTTGACCAGTAAGATGCTCAGTCAGTTCGTCAGCTCCACCGGCATACCGTTCGTGACAACCCAGATGGGTAAAGGGGTAATCGATGAGAACAGTGCGTTATTTCTGGGTAACGCGGCGATGTCATCGGGTGATTTCGTCCACCGCGTGATCGATGGCGCTGACCTCATCATCAACGTTGGCCACGATGTCGTCGAGAAGCCGCCGTTTTTTATGGACCGGGACATGAAAGTTATTCATGTGAGTTTCAACAGCGCGGTAGTAGACCCGGTTTATTTCCCGCAGGTGGAGGTTATTGGCGATATTGCCAACAGTGTGTGGCAGATTCACGGCCAGCTGGAACCCCAACCACACTGGGATTTTGCTGAGTTCATGCGCTTCAAGGATGCCCATGACCAGCACCTGATGGAGGGATCGACAGACGATCGCTACCCCGTTTATCCCCAGCGAGCGGTCGCTGACGTGCGTCAGGCGATGCCACCGGAAGGCATTATTGCCCTGGACAACGGCGTGTATAAACTCTGGTTCGCGCGCAACTATCGCGCCGCGCAACCCAATACAGTGCTGCTCGATAATGCGCTGGCATCGATGGGCGCGGGCCTGCCTTCCGCAATGGCCGCAAAAATGGTGTACCCGCACCGACCGGTGTTGGCTGTCTGTGGCGATGGCGGATTCATGATGAATTCCCAGGAGTTGGAGACGGCGGTAAGGTTGCAACTGAACCTCACCGTTTTGATTTTGCGTGACGACGCTTATGGTATGATCCAGTGGAAGCAAGCCAATATGGGCTTTGATAACTACGGATTGGAATTCCACAATCCTGATTTTGTTGCCTATGCGGGCAGCTATGGCGCCCATGGTCACCGGGTTACTGCGGCAGAAGATCTTGTCCCGCTGTTGCGGCGCTGCCAGCAGGAGCCAGGCGTGCACGTGATCGACCTTCCCATGGACTATAGCGAGAACGACCACATTCTGAACCACAAAATCAAAGAACTGAGCAGCAGCCTCTAGCCATTGTCAGGAGGCCTTGGACCGCGGAGCTCGCTTGTCTCTCGATTCCTGACCTGGCAGGCTGTTGATTTTCGTTTTCGTGGCAGTGGCCACGCAGGTAGAAAATCAACAACCCGCTAGTGCTTGCCCGGCCCGCGTCACTGGGTAGACAGTGCAAAGTGCGGTGGGCCGACAGACCGCAGCCAGTACCTCTCAGGCGGTCGCGTGATCGTGGCTGTTGGCCTTGTGCCCAGAAAGTCTCTGCATCGCGAGTGCGCGATAGACACGGGCAGAGGTAGACTCTCGGGGGGGAGACAGGGTGTGTTATGGAGTTGTTGAGTAAGTTAGAGATTTTGGCGGACGCTGCCAAGTACGATGCGTCCTGTGCTTCCAGTGGTTCCGCCCCGCGCACCTCGCTGCAGGGCCAGGGGATAGGGTCTACCCGAGGGATGGGTATCTGTCATTCCTATGCGCCGGACGGACGCTGTATATCCCTGCTCAAAATTTTGTTGACGAATTTTTGCCAGTACGAATGCCTCTATTGCGTCAATCGCAATTCCTCCAATGTGCCGCGGGCGCGGTTCACGGTGGGTGAAGTGGTGCAGCTCACCCTGGATTTTTACAAACGCAATTATATCGAGGGACTCTTCCTCAGTTCCGGTGTGATCCAGAGCCCGGATTACACCATGGGTCAATTGGTAGATGTGGCGCGGGAGCTGCGAGAAACGCACGATTTCAGGGGTTACATTCACCTCAAGACCATACCCGACGCAGACGGCGAATTGCTGGCCGACGCGGGTCGCTATGCAGATCGCCTGAGTATCAATATGGAGCTGCCATCGGCGGCGTCCATGGGCGTGTTGGCGCCTGAAAAAGACCACCGCACCATTAAGCTATCCATGGCGAGAATCAAGACGCGCAGGGACGAGGTCCGGGCAGAGCGCCGGGCCGCACGAACGGTTTCCAGTCTGTCGCCCAAACGCGTTCTGCCCGCCCCTTTTGCGTCCGGTGGCCAGTCTACCCAGATGGTGATTGGTGCCGATGATTCCGCGGACAGCGAGATACTGCGGACCTCGTCTGGTCTGTACGCCAGTTACGGGCTCAGCCGGGTGTACTACTCGGCATTCAGTCCGATTCCTGACGCGTCCAGCCGCCTCCCGGCAATACCTGCACCGCTGCAGCGCGAGCACCGGCTGTACCAGGCTGACTGGCTGATGCGTTTTTATGGCTTTGGTGCCGATGAGTTGACCGACTCAGGGGACACCATGCTGGCGCTGGATATCGATCCCAAGCTTGCCTGGGCCCTGCGTCATCGCGAGCAGTTCCCGGTAGACCTGAATCGGGCTCCCTGGGAACTCCTGGTGCGGGTCCCGGGGCTGGGTACCAAAACGGTTGCCCGGCTGCTGAAAATGCGGCGCTGGAAAAAAGTGTGCCTGGCTGATCTGACAGCGCTGCGGGCGCGGGTGGCAATGGCTTTACCCTTCATCCTTTGCGCCGATTATCGCCCGTCGCAGGATTCGGTAGACAGCGCCCGCCTGCGCAGCCAACTGGCCCCACAAGGGGGGCAGTTGGCTCTGGAACTCTGAGGCCGGACGGGTGCAACAGAATCCCTTGTTTGGTGGGCTGGCGATGGCGCATCTGAGAACGGTGCTGACGGCAGGATCACCCTGCGCTTCATCGACAATTTCGAAGGCTGGCAGCGGGTTGCTCGCTGCGCCCTGGACAGAGAGCTCGCACCGGATCGGGTATGGTGGCTGCCGCAACCGCGACCGGGCGATGTCCCGGGGCCGGCGGATCAGTCAGCGGACACCGATCCCGTCAACGACGAACCCAAGCGCCGGTTCCGGGTGCCTCGAGCCTTTGTCGATGTGGCTCGTGCGGTCAGTTGTCATGTGACTGAAGATCGCTGGGCGTTGCTCTATACGGCGCTCTGGCGCTGCACGCACAACGAACCTCAGCTCCTTGACCTGCGCGGCGACCCCCTGGTAAGGCGCCTTCACGAGCGCGCCAAGGCCGTGCATCGGGACTGCCACAAAATGCACGCATTCGTGCGCTTCAGGCGGGTGTTGGACCGCGACGATGGCGAGCGCTTTGTCGCCTGGTTTGAGCCCGAACATCATATTGTCGAGCGCACCGCCGAATTCTTCCGCGAGCGGTTTACCAACATGCGCTGGTCTATTCTTACACCCCGGCGCAGTGCCCACTGGGAGGGCGCTGGTAAAGTCTGGTTCACAGACGGTGTTGAGCGCCGACTGGCGCCCGAGTCCGATGAGCTGGAGCAGGCCTGGCGCGTCTATTACCGGAGCATTTTTAACCCGGCCAGATTAAAACTGGACGCGATGCGTGCGGAGATGCCGCAGAAATACTGGCGCAACCTTCCGGAAGCCACGGAGATATCTGCGCTGGTGACGGGTAGCGATGACCAGTTGCATCGCATGCTCACGACCCGCAAGTCCAGCGATGATCTGCAATGTGGTCCGCCCCCGTCCACCTATACCCAGCGGCTGGAGTTGGCTCAGGGGTGCGTCGGGCAGGCCCCGCTGAGCCGACTGGCTCTGGCTCTGAAGTCTTGCGGCGACTGTCCGCTGTGGACTTCGGCGACGCAGGCCGTGCCCGGCTGTGGGCCGGAGGACGCGACTATTATGCTGGTCGGCGAGCAGCCGGGGGATCAGGAAGACTTGCGCGGAGAAGTCTTCATAGGGCCGGCCGGCCAGTTGTTGGACCGGGCGCTGCTTGATGTCGGGCTGGACCGCAATGCGCTATACCTCACCAATGCGGTGAAGCACTTCAAATTTACTCCCCGGGGTAAGCGCCGGTTACACCAGCGGCCCAATGAGGCCGAGCAGCAGGCCTGCAGGCCCTGGTTGCAGCGCGAGATTGCGCTGGTAAATCCACGGCTTATCGTCTGTCTGGGCAGGACGGCGGCGCGTGCAGTGCTGGGCAAGTCCGTCCATCTGGATACTGTGCGCGGCCGTGTCATCCAGTTGCCCGCGAGCTATTCGCTGCTGGTAACCGCCCACCCGGCGGCAGTGCTTCGTGTGCCCGGCGAAAACGGAGCGGCCTACGCGGCGCTGGTTGCCGATTTGGCCATTGCGGCGCAGTGGAGCGAGCCGGGCACTCTCCAGGGCACCCCTGAATAATAGCAACGCGCCCGGCCAGTGCTTGTGGACAAGTTGGGCTGGGGGCGGCAGCAGCAGTCGCGGAGTGCAGAGCTGTTCGCAGAAGGGGATGCTCTGTCCTTGAGGCCGTTGCGAGATGGGCTGCGGTCACGCATAGTATTCGGGTGTCGCCGGCACCGTATCACACCGGGTTGCTGCGGCAGGATCATGGAGATAGCATTAATGACCTTGAACAGGCTGCCAGAGGTAACTGGCAGAGGACTTTCCGCACTAACGGCGCAGCGCGCCCTGCGCGCTCTCACCGTGTTGTGCGCGTGGGTGGTGCTGACAAGCGGTGTGGCGAAAGCGGCGGGGCAGCCAGACCGGGTCGCGCCAGACCGGGTCACGCCAGACCGGGTCACGCCAGACCGGGTCGCATCAAAACTCGATAAAGCGACTGAGACGAGACTCTCGCGGTTATTCAGCGGCGGCGATACGGCCCGGGTCATTGTGCAACTGGCCTCTGCGGCGGAGCCCGATGCCCGGCTGCGAACCGGGCCCCGGCCCAAGAATTCACGACTGAAGCGACGCCGCGAGGCGGTCGACCGCCTGCAGCAGCGGCTGCTGGCCACTACTCCCCGTCCCAGGGGGGTAAAACGACTGCGCAACTCCCCGATACTGGCCATGGAGATCGACCGGCAGGGTCTGGAGCGGCTCCTGGCTCACCCGGATGTGGCGGTTGTGCGGGAAGATGTTCTCATGCGGCCTGACCTCGAGCAGAGCGTGCCCCGCATTGGGGGCGATGTCCTCTGGCGCTCGGGTTATACCGGTCTGGGACAGACGGTAGCCGTGCTCGATTCGGGCGCCGACGGCACGCATCCCGCCCTGGCCGGAAAAGTTGTCGCTGAAGCCTGTTTCTCCACCACCAATTCGGTGGCAACCAGTTTGTGTCCGGGCGGCGGCGAGGAAGAACTGGAGTCGGGTGCGGGGGCACCCTGTCAGGGCATCAGTGGTTGCGACCATGGCACTCATGTGGCCGGGATAGCGGTCGCCAATGATGGCAATATGCGCGGTGTTGCGCCGGATGCCAGCCTCATTCCGATCCAGGTGTTTTCCCGGTTTGACGACAACAATTCCTGCGGCGGTAGTGCGCCGTGCATTCTCACCTATTTCTCCGATGTACTGCGGGCTCTGGACTGGCTCTTTGACCAGCGTGGTCGCTATGCCATCGCCAGCGCCAACCTCAGCCTCGGTAGCGGTAGATACACCGCCAGCTGCGACGATGCTTACGGGGCGCTCACTACTGTGATCGGGCAGTTATATAGCGCCGGCACTGCGACGGTGATTTCATCGGGTAATGCTGGTTATCGCGACAGCCTGGGTCTCCCGGCCTGCATCGCCCGGGCTGTCAGCGTGGGAGCTACCACCGCAAACGATGGGGTGGCCAATTTTTCCAACAGCTCTTCCGAGCTGGACCTGCTGGCGCCAGGTACCGGAATTGTCTCCTCGCTGCCTGGCGGCGGTTTTGGTGGCAAAAATGGCACATCCATGGCAGCGCCTCATGTGGCCGGGAGTTTTGCCCTGCTGCGGTCAGCTGTTCCGTCAGCGACGGTCGCAGAGAGCCTGGCAGCCATGGTCACCAGCGGTCTGCCCGTAACCGATACACGCAATGGTCTGGTGGTAGCGCGGATTCAACTGGACCAGGCTTTGGCCACCATGACCGGAACGCCGCTTCCGGACGCCCCGCCTCCTGCGCTGCGCCTGCTACCCGGGCAGCTGGACAGAGGGCGTTATGGTTACGGCTATGGTAGCGGCGAGCATGAAAGTGAGTTGGCCATCGTGTTTGACGGTCATGACGGTGACTTGAGATTTTCTGTTACCGGGTATGATATAGAACGCAGCAATGAAATCTCGGTGTTTCTCAATGGTGTCTTGCTGGGGCGCCTGTCCATGGGTCCGTCAGGCGCCAACAACCGCGGCGACCATTTCAAAATCCCTGCCAGCATGCAGTCAAGCGGTGAAAACCGCTTACTCCTGACCCAGCGTGTGCCCGGTAATACCTGGGGCGTGACGGATCTGTTGTTGGCGCGAGCCTGGGTTTCGGATGTGGTTGAGTCCAATGATATCCGCCTGACTCTGGCCGCCACCGATCGCTCACTGTACGGCAACGGCCTGGGCAGTAACCTCCACCCAACAGAGCTGGGCGCGCGCTTCGAGTCGGTAGGTGCGGGGCTGGCGCTGCGGGTCACCGGCCATGACATTGATCTGGACGATGAAGTCCGGGTGCTGCTCAACGGTCAGCCGCTGGGGTGGTTGAGCAGAGGGACACCGGGCGGGACCAACAGAGGTGACCAGTTTAATATTCCTGTCTCATGGCAGCTCACTGGCACCAACAGAGTGACCTTTGCTCAGCAGAACGCCGATTGGGTCTGGGGGGTATCGGATCTGTCGTTGACCGCCACAGGCGCCATCCCAACGCCCGATGTGCAGGCTCCCGACCATCCGGTGGTAGTGTCGGTGGGCGACCCGGAAAACGGACGCTACGGATACGATTACGGTAGCAGCCTGCATCGGACCGAACTGAGCGTTGTATTCCAGTCAGATGGATCCAGCCTGGTGCTGTACGCCCGAGGCTTCGATATAGACAACAATGCGGACGTTGCCGTCTACCTGAATGGCGCCCTGATAGGCCATATGTCGCCCAGCCCTGCGAATGCGTTGAGCCCGGTACGCGATGGCTTCAGTCTTCCTGCAGGCCAGCAACTCACAGGGGAAAACATCGTGGTGTTTCGACAACTGCGAGCCGGCAGAAAATGGGGTATCACCGAGTTGCTGCTCAGCCGCTAGCGCGGTGGTGTTGCGAATGACAGCAGCCCTGTCCCCAGGGGAGAGGTGATCAGCGCACACCGACACAATGAGCGGTACAGGTGATACTGGCGGCCTCGCCGGCCCTATCGACCGCTCCGCGACACCGGGTGCGCTGGCGGTCGGCATCCCTGTCTGCACCGCTTATCCAGATCCCGATCGGGTTGCCGGACGCCTCGCTGCCCGCACCGGCGTAGTGCGTATCCGCAGGGCAGATCGGCGAGACAAAGTCGAACGCGCCACTGTGGGTTTCGCTGACGGACACGCTTTTAGTGATAATTTGCAGCGCCTCGTCAGTGGCATTTTCAGTCGCGGCAGGGCCGCTTCCGGCAGGGCCGCTTCCGGCCGAGCCGCTTCCGGCCCGAGCCGCTTCCGGCCGAACCGCTTCCGGCCGAGCCGCTTCCGGCCGAACCGCTTCCGGCCGAACCGCCGCTATCGATTGGTCCAAATACGCCCAGTAGATCGATGACTACGTCGGTTGATGTCAGTGCGTAGACCCGAAAATCCAGTCCGGTAAGCGACGCGGTTTTGATGATGGTGGAATTGGCCAAAGTCAGGGTCTCGGCGGCGTAGTTAATGGTGGAGGCCAGTGGCCGGGTTTCGCCTTCAGGGTATAGGGTGAGAAAACCTCGCCCCGCAGGGTTCGCGACGGTGACATTGATCGCGATAGCAGGGGCATCTTCAGCGAGATCCGCGCACTCGCCGCCGCCCTGGTAGTCCAGGTCCTGGCCACGGGCATCAAAAGCGCGGCTGGAGCCTCCGCTTATCGCACCTCCAGCGAGCCGGGTATCTACGATCCTGCAGGGTGTGAGTGGTGTGAAAGCCAGCTCAGCTTCTGAGCCGGCGGATTGTGCAGTGTCTGAATCAATAGACGCGTGGTGAAAGAGCTGACCATCAACGGCTTGGGGCGTTGCTGCGGACCCCAATAATGCGGCGAGGACGCCTGCATAGTTGCTGGCTGACAAGGCGGTCTGCAGGCGACCGGCGGCGGCAGAGGACAGCGCGGCGGTGAGCTCGTCCCGCCAGCCAACCAGCCCTCTCGCATCTGCCTCCGGCCCCAACCGATTGACGATATCAAACACGTGGATACTGCGATTTTGCTCAATAGATTGTAGTGCCTCGATCTGATCCGCTGACAGATCAGCCCATGAGGATTCACTGGCGGCGGCTTGACCGCCAGCGAATTGCAGTACTGCTATCAGGCTCAGTGCAAACAGAGCGGCAAGGTATGAAGTGCTGGGGAACATTGTAACCTCACGATGTGATGGGAATTGTGGCCGGATGAGCCTGAGTTTTGCCCGCTGCAGCGGGACAATGAATAAAGTGGTTATTGAAAACAAGCCGGCCAGCTCTGACAACAGCTTTCGTGAGGGAAACGGGATTAAGCCGGGGTCACCGGGTTAGCGAACCGGCACAGGATCGCCACCCCAGGGGCTGACGGTGTCGCCAAATGGCGCCTGAAAGCTCGCCGGCAATTCCTCAGTCATGTCCAGTATCGCCGCCAGCCTGCCCATGCCCACGTACAGCGCAAGGTGCAGCAACAGTTCCATGGTCTGTGGCTCATCGAAATGCTGGCGCAGTTCGGTAAAGCGCTGGTCAGTGATCGAGAGGTGGTCTGTGGCAAAGCGGTCTGCGAAAGCCAGTGCAGCCCGCTCCCGGGCGGTCAGGTTCGCCGCCTCCTGTGGCCGCTCCAGGGAGCAAACCAACTCCTCGTCAACACTGTCTGCGGCACTGGCGTAGCGAATCGCCATGCAGCTGCGACACTGGTTATGGAAAGCCACGCGCAGCCGAACCAACTCGATCAGCCGCTCTGGTAAGCTGCGGTTGACTGTGACGGCGGCGCCAAATCCCAGTGCACCCATCGCCATCTCCGGGGTATGCGCGAGCATGCGGGTAATGCCCTGCTCGATGTCGGTAGCGCTGTGGCCCTGAGCGAACTCTGCCAATTCGGGGTCCCACTCTTCCACTGCTATTTTGCTGATTCTGCTCATGATCCCTGTCCCTTATCTAGTCTCAAGCGTTACTGATTTCCCTCGTAAAGGTAGTACACCAGAACATATCCTGTCAGCAGTAACGCAATCCACAAGCCGGTGGTGGTAATGGTCCAGGAGCGGGCGAGCACCCCTCTGCCGCTGCCCTTGCGCTTTGCCCCCAGGCTGTTGTTCAGTGCTGCGGCGAGCCGAAGGCCCAGAGCGGCCGCTAGCGGCTGCAGTTGGCCTGTTCCCGCAGCCCAGACGCGTTGGGCCTGTTGCCACAGCGCGGGCAGCAACCGACGCCAGAGCCAGTCTGTGTCGAGGCTGATAGTGCGTGTGCGTTGCATCAGCGGCAGGAGCAGAAAGAAAGCCAGGCCCGAGAACAGCAGCAATTGCAGATAAAACACGACCTTCTCAGCTTTGTAGGCCTGGAATTCGACGGGGTAGGGCAGGTGCTGATAAAGCAACTCCGGGTAGACACCGAGCAGGATGCACAGCGCCGCGAGAATGACCATCGCGGCCGCCATATTCCAGGGGGCATCGGCGGGTCGCAAACCGGAGTCTTTCTGGAAAAATACGAACCAGGGGAATTTGATTCCGGCGTGCAGGAACACGCCCGCCGAGGCGGCTGTCAGGAGCAGGTAGGTCCAGAGCATTTTGCCATCGATCGCCGCTTGGGAGATCATCGTTTTGGTGGTGAATCCCGAAGTCAGAGGGAAGCCGCTGATCGCCAGTGCACCAATGATGCCGCAAACGGTGGTCAGCGGCATGGTTCGAAACAAACCCCCAAGATCTGTGCAACGGGAAAACCCGGTCCGGTAGAGCACCACCCCTGCGCTCATGAACAGCAACGCTTTGTAGAGAATGTGTGCAAATGCATGCGCGGCAGCGCCGTTCAGGGCCATCTCAGAACCAATGCCTACCGCGCACACCATAAAGCCGACCTGGTTGACAATGGAATAGGCGAGTATCCGCCGTGCATCGTTCTCCAGCAGTGCGTAAATAATACCGTAGATGATCATGAACAGGCCCACAGGGATCAGAATGCTCTCACCCGGAAACAATAGAATCAGCGCCAACACGGCAGTTTTTGTCGTAAAGGCCGACAGGAACACAGTACCCGTGGGGCTGGACTCGGGATAGGCATCCGCCAGCCAGGCGGAGACCGGCGGGGCCGCTGCGTTGATCAAGATGCCGATCAGGATCATCCAGGTATCGAAGTTGGTGGCCAGCATGGGCCGAATATCCAGCGAGCCCGTGTGCACCATTACACCCTCAATACCGACTTTGAGAATGACGCCCCCCAGCAGGTGCATGATGGCGTAACGAATACCTGCGGCGCGGGCGGCCGCGGTGCCACCGCACCAGACCACGACGGTGGAAAACAACGCCATCAGTTCCCAGAACAGGAACAAGGTGATCAGGTCCCCGGCAAAACAAACGCCGATTGCCCCGGCGGCGTAGGCGTAGGCAGAGGCCAGCTCATACCAACGAGCCTGGCGGAAGGCATAGAGTGCCCCCAGAAGGGTCATCAGGGCAAAAATGGTCGCAAACAACCGGCGCACGGCGCTGCCTTCGACGGTCTCGATTTCGTAGGAGAGAAACTGCTGAGTAGCCACTACCCCGTCCGGCACCTGCCAGATCGCCCACAAGGTGAGCACAGGGGTGGCGAACAAAACCAGTGTGCGTGCGTGACCGCGAAGCAGGCTTAGCAATAGTGCCCCGGCTATCATAAACAGGGCCGGCGGCAGTGTTTCAATCATCGCCATGCGCCCGGTAATAATCCTCGGGACGCTTCAGCAGCAGGCCCAGCAACTTGGCGACCAGCACCATTAGCAGGCAGGATAGAAATCCGAACAGGGCAGCAAAAGCGGGCCAACCATCAAAACCAAAATATCCGTGGTAGGGAAACCACCATTGGGCTGCGATGGTCATTGCCAGGACCAGCAGCGATAGCGCTGTAAGCCAGCGCAGTGTTGGCGGTCGCACCAACCAATGGTTTTTTTCAGGCGCTTGTGTCATCCCAACCCCTTGACCACCTGTGCCTCGAGTTCCAGCACTGGACCATTGAACAGAAAAAAACCGATAGTCAGCGCCGCGGTGGTGGTCAGCGCCGCCACCATCAGCAGCGGCGCCTCCCCCTGCGGTGCGGCCGACGGGTCGTCCTCCTGCGAAAACCACACGGCAAATATAATCGGCAGAAAGTAAGCGGCGTTTAGCACCGTACTGGCAATAATGGTGGCGATAGCCACCAGGTTATTAGACTCAAAGGCGCCTGCCAGGATGTACCATTTGGAAACAAAGCCCCCGGTAGGGGGTACGCCGATCATACTGAGCGCCCCGATAGTGAAGGCGGTCATTGTCCAGGGCATCCTGCGGCCAATGCCTTTCAGCTGATGCAATTCAGTTTTGCGGGAGGCGATGTAAATGGCCCCCGCGGCGAAGAACAGGGTAATTTTGCCGAAGGCGTGCGCCACCATATGCACCGCTGCCCCGATTTCAGCCAGCGGTTTCAGAATGGCCGCCGCCATGACCACATAGGACAGCTGGGCGATGGTCGAATAGGCCAGCAGCCGTTTCAGGTTTTGCTGCCGCATCGCTACCACACTGGCGGCAATAATGGTGAACGCGGCAAGATATAACAACCAGCCGCTGCTGGGCTCGCTGAACAGGAACTCCACGCCGAAGATATAGACAATGACCTTGGTGACGGTGAAGACTCCGGCCTTGACCACCGCCACGGCGTGCAGCAGTGCACTGACCGGTGTTGGAGCCACCATCGCTGCCGGGAGCCAGCGGTGCACGGGCATCACGGCGGCCTTGCCGATCCCGAGAATGAACAGGGCTAACAACAGTCCTACAGCCGGGCCGCTTGTTTTGCCGGCGAGGATCCCGCCCGGAGTGAAATCACCGGTGCCGGCTATGGCATAGGTCCAGACAATAGCCGGCAGGAGCAGGCCGATGGACGTGAACAGCAATATACCGAGGTACACCCGTGCTGAGCGCACTGTAGCAGCATCGCCTTTGTGTGATACCAGGGGGTAGGTAGACAGAGTCAGTACTTCGTAAAACAGGAACAGGGTGAACAGATTGCCGGCAAAGGCGATACCCATGGTGGCGGCAAGGGCGATAGCGAAACACAGATAAAACCGCGTTTGGTGCTGCTCCTTGTTGGCCCGCATGTACCCAATCGAATAGACCGAGTTGATAATCCACAGGCTGGATGCCAGGGCGGCGAATAGCATACCCAGAGGCTCTGCTGCCAGGGCAACCTCCAGCCCTGGCATGACTTCGAACAGCGCGACACCGGGTCGCTCACCCGCCAGCAGCCCCGGAGTGAGACTCCAGACAGCCCAGGCCAGCGTGATCGCAGTGGTGAGCGTTGCCGCCTCTCGCAGATTGGCGCTGACCCTGCCAAGCACTGCAATCACCGCTGCACCGACCAGCGGAATCACGAGGGTCGCAATGAGAGTCTCCGCCGGGGTCAAGGCTTGATGCCCAGCAAGTCAGTTGCTGCCCGCTCCGCCAGACTGGCGGGGAGCTGGGCATCGATGCCGAAATATACGTTACTGGCAGCGGCCAGCACAGCGACGATCAGGATGGACGTTGGTGCCTCTGTTCGAGACATGTTCGGAGCCGGGTCAGCGCCGAAATAAGCAATTTCGATTACCCGCCACAGATAGATCACCGCCAGCAATGAGCCCAGTATGATGGCGACTACCAGTAGCAGACTGAGCGGACCATTACCCACGGCAGCGAGCAACAACAACCATTTGCTGGTAAACCCGGCGGTGCCGGGAACCCCGATCAGACTGAGCGCCCCGACGACGAACACCCCCATGGTCACGGGCATACGGCGGCCAACACCGCTCAGGTCAGACAGTTCCAGACCGGGCAGGCGCAGTGCCATCGCGGCTGCGGCGATGAACAGTGTCCCCTTGGCCAGGGCGTGATTGAACATATGCAGTAGTGCAGCGCTCAGGCCCGGTGCTGTTACCAGGCTGGCCCCGAGCAGGATATAGCCGATCTGGGCTATCGAGGAGTAGGCTAGCAAACGCTTCAGCCGGGTTTCGAAAACTGCGACGCCGGACGCAATGATGATGCCCGTCAGCGCCAGGGGCATCAGGAAATAACCGAACTTCAGCGCATGTCCGTCGAGGTTTGGCTGGAAGACCAGAAAATCGAATCGCAGCAGCACATACAGTGCGACCTTGGTCCCGCAGGCAGCCAGGAACACGGTGACCGCATGGGGTGCGTAGGTGTAGGCGTTGGGCAGCCAGACGTGCAGGGGAAATACCGCAGCCTTCAGGGCCATGCCCACGGTGATAAAACCGGCCGCCACCAGAACGGGCTTGAGCTCGGTGACCCCGGCGACCCGGTCCGCCATATCGGCGAGGTTGAGGGTGCCGGTCATCATGTAAATCAGCCCCACGCCGATGAGGTAGAAGGTGGCCCCAATGGTGCCCATGATCAGGTAGCTGAAAACCGCCGGCAGCGCCTTGCGCTCAGGCCCTCCGGCAATAAGGACATAACTGGCCAGGCTGGATATTTCCATGAATACAAAGACATTAAACGCATCGGCGGATACGACGATTCCCAGCAGGCCGGACAGCACCAGCATCCAGGCGGCGTAGAACAGCGGCTGCCTGCGCGCCTCAATCTGCTGATTGATGCTCTCCCGGGCCATCAACAGGGCGGCCAAAGCGGCGCCGCTGACAATCAGGGTCATGAGGCTACTGAATGCATCAACACCGAGGGCAATGCCGTAGGGCGCGGCCCAGGAGCCCATGGCGTAAACCAGGGTCTGACCGCCTAGCACCGCCCCCGCCATGGCGATAGCGATCGCAAAACAGAGAGAGGCCACTGCAGTTGCCGCTGCCCATGCCAGGCCCGCCGGGCGAAGCATAACGACCAACGGTGCGCTCAGCAGAGGCACGATAACCTGAAGTGCCGGTAGATGTTCGCTCAGTATCACTGCGCCGCTTAGTCCAGATCCAGGATTTCGTCTTCTTCGATGGTTCCGTAGGTCTCGTGGATGCGCACCACGATGGCGAGGCCGAGAGCCGTCGTCGATACGCCGACCACGATGGCGGTGAGGATCAGGACCTGTGGCAGGGGGTTGGAGTATAGTTGGTCGGGTGAATTGCTCTGAATGATAGGCGCTGTGCCGCCATCCACCTTGTCCATGGTGATGTACATCAGGAATACTGCCGACTGAAATATCGTCAGTCCTAGCAGTTTTTTGATCAGGTTGGTTCTGGCAATCACGGCGTAGAAACCGACCATCAGCACCACGGCGAAAACCCAGTAGTTGTAGTAGCCCAGTAACGCCATTAGAGAGTTCTCTCGCGGCAAAGGCGTGAAAAATGGTCAGTAGCGACCCACAGACCGCCATGCCAACCCCGGCTTCAATCGCAATAATGCCATACTGCTGGCCTTTGACGGGGTCGCTCATAAGCACTGAATAATCAAGGAAATTGCCGCCCATCAACAGACCGGCTACGCCGACTGCTCCAAACAGCAGCGCACCGCCAGCAACAAGCCCCAGCAGTGCGGCCGGGGGCACCGCCCGCAGCGCTGCCTTTTCCCCTTCTATCAGTGCGTAGAGAATGAAGCCGGTGGCGATAATGGCACCGGCCTGAAACCCTCCGCCTGGGCCGTACTCGCCATGAAACTGCACATAGAGGCCGAATAGCACGATAAAGGGCACCAGTAGTCGACCTACCACTTGTGGTATCAGGTGGTGGCGCAATCCGAGACTGTCTCGTTCGCTGGCATCGATCGCCGACCCGGTCTGGCGCCCCGCACCCAGTACGAACAACACACCGATACAGGCTGCAAACACCACGAACACCTCACCCAGGGTATCGTAGGCCCTGAAGGTACCCAGCACGGCTGTTACCACGTTGGGTATTTCAATCAACTCCGGCGTTTTTTCCAGGTACCAGGGCGCTACATGCTGATGCACCGGCGCTTCTGGATCACCCAGTCGGGGTTTGTCGACGGTGGCGTAGAGCAGCACCAGTGTGGTGCTGGTGACGACCAGCAGCGCGCCGGTCCGGCCACTGCGCCGGATGTGCTCTGTATCGGTGGTCAGTGCCAGTGCGGCCAGGAAAATAACCGTGGTTATGCCCGCGCCCACTGCCGCTTCAGTCAGCGCCACGTCGGCTGCATCCAGCAGGAAGAAGTTGGCTGCCATCAGCAGGCTGAATATCGAGGTCAGCATGACCGCGACGAACAGATTGCGGGTGTGCACAATCGCAAGTGCCGTAATAACCTGCAGAGTGAGCAGGAAGATCGCGAATACTACCGTCATTCGGCATCACCCGGGCGGCTTGCTTGCGGGCGCAGCCCCGACAGCAAGGCCGCGTTGGCGAGCGCGTAACTGGCGGTGGGACCGGTTAACAAGATGAATAACATAATGGCCATCAGCTTGAGGGTCGCCAGTGACAAGCCCGCCTGCAGCATAATGCCGGGGAATATCAACAGCGTAGCCATGCTGTCGGTAAGACTGGCGGCGTGCATGCGGGTGTATAGATTGGGCAGACGCAGCGCACCGATGCCGCCGATCAGCACAAAGATGCCTCCCACGGTCAACAGCAGGAAACTGAGTCCGTCGATGACCATTGCCCAAGGCTCAGTCAAGGGGCTCTCCGCTGCTGGAATCATTGCTGGCGGGGGCCGCCGCGCGATTCTGGAAAAACTCCAGCACGGCGAGAATACCCACCAGATTGATCATGGCATAGGCGAGGGCGAGATCCAGGAAATCAGGGCGGCCAAACAGAAACGCAACGACAGAGAGCAGTAGCGCGGTCTTGGTGCCGAACATGTTGACGGCCAGTACGCGGTCGTAGACCGAGGGCCCACGAATTGCCCGGACCAGAGCCATAGCCATGGTCACGAGGATTGCGGCGCACACGGTGTAATACATGGCTAGTCCGCGCTCAGTACAATAGTGCGCCGTTTGAACTCGCCGGTCTCCAGCGCTCTTGCGCCTTCGCGGGTGAGCGAGTGCACGGTGAGCCGCCCCTGATAGACATCGAGGGTTACTGTGCCGGGCGACAGGGTAATGGCATTCCCGAGAATCGCCTGGCCCACATCACCGAGTTCCCGGCCGTCGATCTTGATAACCGTGGGGCTGATGGGAAGCCGCGGTGACAGCACGATTCGCGCCACATCAAAACTCGATTTCGTGATCTCCACAACCAGCCAGGACCAGTAAGCTGGCAGGCGGAATATGCCAGCCAGTCGAATATAGCCCCGGAAGAACTCCACTCGGTAGGCGACATAAACCGTCAGAGCACACGAAAAAAGTCCCAGACCGATGACCAGCGGTTTGTAGATGCCCGACCATAGTAGCCAGGCAAGGAACAAGGTGGCAAAGAGCACCAGGGCTTTCAGTGCCGTGGGCATGTCGCTGTTTGTCTGTTGCGGGTCTGGCGTACTCACGAACAATCGGAATCCGGGTGCGACGGGAGGGGCTTGATTGTAGCGCCGCAAAGAAGCTCACCACAAGCGCTGGCTGTCGTCGCTGACCTGCGGTACCGCATTGAGGCTGGTATCAGGCATAATGGCGCCGTCCCACCTGAAGCGACCTGGTTGCCAGTGCAGCGTCATCTATGCAGGTAATCAGAGTTGCCTGGACCGGTCGCTGGTGCTGGCTGCAGTGTGCCGCGCAGCGCCGAGTGCTTCACCACAGAAGACGCGTAACTGGATTATCGAGAGCACGGAGGGCATGTGCGTATTTTAATCGTCGAAGATACTGCTGCGGTCGCTGAGCGCTTGAGCAAGGGGCTGCGCGAGTTGGGGCATGTGGTGGATCTGTGTAGCGACGGCAAGCAGGGGTTGTTTCTCGCCACGACTGAGCCCTATGACGTCATTGTGCTTGACTGGATGTTGCCGGAGGTGGACGGCATGACTATTTTAACCGCCCTGCGCGCCTCGAAGATTCACACGCCGGTATTGATGTTGTCGGCCCGCGATAGTGTGGAGGACAGGGTGAAAGGCCTGCGCGCAGGCGCTGACGATTACTTGCCCAAACCCTTTGCTTTTGAGGAGTTGGTCGCCCGGCTGGAGGTGATAGCGCAGCGTGACCGGCGCACCGAGGAGCGTTCGACATCCTTGTCGGCGTTGGACCTCACCGTGGATTTGTTGTCGCGCAAAGTGACTCGAGCCGGGCAGGTGATTGACCTCAACCCCCGGGAATTCAAATTGCTGGAATACCTGCTGCAGAACAAGGGACAGGTGGTCACCCGAACCATGCTATTGGAGCATGTCTGGGATTACCATTTCGACCCTCAGACCAATGTGATCGATGTCCACATCAGCCGCTTGCGTCAAAAAATTGATAAGGGCTTCAGTACACCGCTTGTTGAGACAGTGCGCGGGGCAGGATACCGGGTATCGGGCGAGGCCTGATGCCGGCGATAGGACCTTTCCGGCGCAGTTCCAGTTTTGTTGTTGGCGCTGTTTTTACCGCCCTGTTGAGCGTGGGGATAGTGTTCGTCGCCTATTTCCTGGTGGTTGCCAGCGACGATACCCTGCTCAAGGAGTCGGAGGCTGCGATCCGGGCTGAATTGCGCGGACTGGCAGCGGTACATGACGCCGCGGGCCTGACCGCCTTGCAGCGCCTCGTTGCGGGGCGATCCGCGAACCAGGATGATGGGTTTATTTATGGCCTGCGCGACGTTGAAGGCGGCGCTCTGACCGGAAACCTGCCGAGCTGGCCCCAACCCGATACCGAAACGCTGGCAGCCGGGCTGCTGCTACTCAAAGTGGACTGTCAGGCGCTGTCTGATACTTCAAGTTCTGTCCGGCTCAGGAGCGGGCGCTGCGACATCATGGCCAAGGTCGTTCGCCTGGCGTCCGGTTACGATCTTCTGGTTGGTCGCAACGTCGATGGCCTGGCACTCGCCCAGTGGGTCGCCAGCACTGTGGGTTGGGTGATGATAGTGATACTGCTGCTGATTTCAGTGCTGAGCTTTTGGGTCGGATCTTATGTCGTGAGCCGATTCAATCGAATATCGGCCACGATGGATGACATCGTCTCAACGGGGAATCTTGCCCAGAGATTACCTGTCGACAGTTCCTGGGACGACATGAGCAAATTGTCCCAGTCCCTGAACAAGGTGCTGGACCAGCTGGAACACATGGTGGGCGGCATCAAGTCGGTCTCGGACAACATTGCGCACGATCTGAGAACACCGCTGGCGAGATTGCGCGGCGAGATAGAAATCGCCCGCATACCCGAGGAGGAGCGTGACCGCCTGCTGCGTGATGTGGATGACATCCTGAACATTTTCAGGGCGCTGCTGCGTATAGCGGCGGTCGATTCAGTGAGCCGTCGAAAGGCCTTTGCCCAGGAATCCTTTAATGCCATTGTCGAGGACGTTATCGATCTCTACCTGCCCCTTGCCGAGGAGCAGGCACAGACAATTGAGGCCGAAGTCGAACCGGTTGAGCTCTATTGTGACCGTGACCTGTTGTTCCAGGCCGTGGCTAACGTCGTGGACAACGCGATCAAGTTTACGCCCGCCGGCGGACAGATAACAATCCGTCTGGCCCGGCAGCCCGAAGTGGTTGTGCTGGAGGTTACCGATACGGGCTGTGGCATACCCGAGGCAGAGCTCGAAAATGTTACGCGGCGCTTCTACCGGCTGGAGCAAAGCCGCACATCAGCGGGTAACGGCTTGGGTCTGGCCCTGGTGGCCGCCGTAGTCAGCTTGCATCAGGGGACGCTAAACTTCAGTGCTGGCCCTAAAGAGCCGGGTTCCGCAGTTGGCAGGGGTACCCGCTGCCGAATGGTATTCCCGGCCACTACGACGCCCGACAAATCAATAAACGCAGCCGGATGATGGAAGACCTTGCTGCTGTAACCGTCACTGTTAACCGGGTTGTTTTATGGAGACCGCGGCAAAGCGCCTTGTTTCTGCATAAAGATCGTGACCTCGGCAAAGGTCAGCCCAAATTTTCTGATGTATGAGCGATTGACCAGCACTTCGTCGCCGACGGCCCAGAACCAGTCATCAAAACTCACCCGGTAAGAACTCTCTCCCACGGGTAAATCCATCTCATAGCGCCACTGGAACGCATTGCCGTAGGCAGTTCCCTCGGCGGTACCGACAATGTCCCCCGCCCGTCCGGTATAGCCCCCGGATGAATCGCGGTCGATTTGCCAGACTCTTTCCGTTACACCATCGCCGAGGCCGTACTCAAAATGCTCGTCGAGGGTGAGGGTTTGCTCGCTGCGGCTGCCGACGATGTCCACCTGAAAGCGTTGGATCACGTTGCCTTGACGATCCTGTACCACACCCCATGCTGTCACCTGGCCGTCAAAAAACTCAAAAAGATCGAAGCGCGGCTGCTGCTGGGTGTAATTCGCCCCGTCGATACCCGAAGCGCAGCCGGTAAGCAGAGCGATGGCTATGGCTAACCCTATCCCGGTATGTGTGCGCATCAGCCCTCTCCCAGCAGGCGCTGACGCAGTGCGGGCGCCGACGTCGCCTCGGACAGCCAAATGTCAAAGAAAGCCCGGGTAAAGGCGGGCTCATTGATGCGGCCGATGGACTCGCCATTGCGCAGAAAAATAGTGTTTTGATCAGCGTCTGCGATACCCAGCAATTCGGTATCCGGATTCACGTCGGGAATGATGTCGCTCATCAGGTCGAACCAGCGAGCCAGAGTCACTTCGTCAGCAAATCCCTGCTTGCGCATTTCCTCGACCGCGCGAGCCGCAATGGCATCGCCCTTGAGGTCGCGCAGGTAGCCTAGTGAGAGGGCAAAAGGCCGGTCCTGGCTGCCACTCACCACTGGGTGCGAACAGCCGGGCATCGTAGACATCCCACAGCAATACCCGCATTCTCGCGGTACCGACCAGAGAGGCATCCGGTATGTACTGGTGCAGCAGGGGACTGGGGATATCATCCGTGGACTTTGCTCCAGCGCCAACACTTGCAAGTAGCATGCAGAGCACGCTCAGCTGGCGTATCCAGCGCGAGCCCGTGTTGTGGTTCCCGATGCTGTTGTGGGTACGATCGTTGCGATAGATCATGAAGCAACTCCTGTTTTGCGAAAGAATGAGGGTATGAATCGGTCGGGCCTGCCTGGCTGAAATTTGGCCGACGTGACGGCAGAGCAAGCTGAAAAGCGGCAGTAGGGTCACCCAGGTCAGGCTGACCAGGATGAGCGTGGCCACGTTGCCATAGGGGAAAACAACAGCCCCGAGGCGAGCCGCGGCTAGATAGCTGAGGGGGGCTCCCACCGCACCAAAAATTACCAGTAACAGTGGCCTGTCGGTGAGATAAGCCAGACTGTGGCGCAATGTGCCAGCGAAGCCAAGCCAAAGGCCCAGCAGCCACAGCGGTGCTGGCAGAACGCTGCCGCCAGGGAATTGATAGATGCCCAGTGCAGAGAACAGAGTGTCTGCGAGGTAGCCACAGCTGCCGCAGCCGACAACAATGATGAGCTCCGCTATCCTGTTTACCGAGCGCGCCAGATGCCAGATCAGCAATATGCCGACAATGGCTACGGTTGCGCCGCCACCCAGGATTGCCAGGAACCAGATCGCCTGATACCAGAGCATGTTGCAGATAGCGGGGCTGGGGCGCTTCATGACGTTCCCTCCTCGCGGCGGCGCATATAGCCGCACAACCACACCTGCAGGGCAGTGGGCAGGCTGGACAGCAGGCGGATACAGGCAGAGAACAGCGCCGGGAAATACCCGGTTCGGCCGGCCCTAGAGATGCGATCCATGATCTCCTGGGCGGCCTGGTCTGCAGTAATGCTCATAGGCATAGCGAAGTCATTGCGCCCGGTCAGTGGCGTGTCGACAAAACCCGGCGACAGAGTCTTGACGACAATGCCCCGGTCCTTGAGATCCACGTCCATACACTTGGCCAGGTAGAACAGGGCGGCCTTGCTGGCGCCGTAGGCCTGGGAGCGAGTAAAGGGCAGCAGCCGCGCCAGGCTGTCGACAAAGACCAGCTGATTACCGGCCTGCATCTGAGGGAGCAGCGCATCAAGGCAGTTGACCACGGAAAAGAAATTGGCGTCAAAGACCCGTTCGAACAGCTCCGGCTCCCAATTGTCCGTGTCGACGTATTCGCAGGTTCCGGCATTCAGCAAAATGACATCGGCCTGGAGGTCACCGAGATTGTGTTGACAGGCAGCCCGGTCGGCCAGGTCGAAAGCCAGGGTGCTGATGTTCGGTGACTGTTCTGCCAGCGCCGCCAGACGCTCCAGATTGCGGCCGCAGGCAGTGACGTGCCAGCCTGCTTGGGCGGCGTTCAACGCAGTGGCCTTGCCGATTCCGGAACTGGCGCCGGTAATAATGATCGTTTTCATGACATTAACCTCTCTCGCAGAGTCCGAATGACCCGACCCAACAGGGGCACGTGCTCATAAAGCATTTCACCCAGGTCGTAGTAGTCTCTTTGAAACACAATTCGGTTGCCAGATATGTCCACGATGCTAACACCCTCTACGGCAATCCATTGACTGCGGTTTAGTCGTGGATGACGAAAGTTCATGGTCCAGGTAACCCAGCCATCCGTGTCTGTGAACTGCAAGCGACTGATAGTGAACTGGCACATATCGGAGCCGGACAGCAGTCGCTTGAAATAGGCCTCCAGTGCGGGCAGTCCCTGGTGACTGGTTATGGGATCGATGAAAGTGACGGACTCATGGTAAACGTCGGACAACAGGGCCATCGAATCCAGTCCAAGGGTCGAGTAGAGCTGCTCAAAGCGTTCCGCGAGTTCCATGTCTTGTCCGGTGCAGTCGTCAGTATGGGCGTTACTTTAGCGGGTGCTGCATTACCAGCGCGTGGAGCGAGCATGACAATCCTGTAATGATCGCCAGCCGTGCTGGCAGTGGGAGCGACTCGGGACCCCGGACCGCGGCTGGCTATGCTCGACAAAGGTATGACGTGCAGGTGTTATGAGCTGGCGCCGTGCAACGAGCGCCGTGCAACGGGCGCCGTGCAACGGGCGGTGTGCAAGAGGCCAGCCGGAAGCGCTGTGTCCGGCTCAGTGAACGATTGGGCTAGCGCTTGCGCTGGTAGGGCTTTTTACTGGGTGAGGCCGACACGTCGTTGATTTTCAAGCCGTCGAATGGCCACAGTGAGCTGTCCTGTTTCTCCTCGGTGGCCACCGTCTCACCGTTTTCAGCGCTCGGTGTAGCAGCACCCGCAGATGATTCTGCAATGGCGACTGAAGATTCAGCATCAGTGGCCGATGTCCGTCTGGCGCCGTAGCGGCCCGACACCGCCTTGACGCAAGCGGAGCCAGCTGCACGCCTGACCAGGGCGGCGACCTCGTCGCTCAGTGGCACACCGGCACCGGCCTCAATTTCTGCCAGGGTCGACGCAGCGACATCAGTGCACTCCTCAGTGGCCGCCGTGACGGTAACGGCACAGCACAACAAGAGACCAGCAAGGTAAGGACGATAGCAGCGCAGCATGAGCATGGGTTGTGCCTCTCGGTTAAGCAGGGGTAAATCAGGGATGGGCTAATAGTACATCCAGCAGAGAATTCTTGCGAGAGCTGGGGGCGCGGGTGACTGATCGCCTGGCCAATGCTTCATAGCGGTGCGTTTTGAGGCACGAGGTGCACCCGGTGTGCACCAGATGTTATCACCGTCCTCTGGCGTGCGTGCTCGATAGCCCCTTTGGAGGGCTAATTGGACAATAACTGTAACAATCTAGCCCGGTCAGGAAAAACTGGCCTGCTTCTTGCTATTCCTCTGGTGGCTGCTGCATTCGAAGCTGAGCTTGGCAGCATTGCAATGACACTTTTTTGGAGAGAAGCATTTAATGAACATCAAAATGAGCATCGCCGCTGCAGCGGCATTGGCAGGTATCACTGCAGCCGCTCCGGGTTTTGCAGATTCCACACTCAGCGCCAACGTATCGGTTACCAACAACTACATCTGGCGTGGATTGACGCAGACTGAAAACGAGGCGGCGGTGCAGGGCGGTATCGACTGGGCTTCCGACAGCGGCTTTTACGTCGGTACCTGGGTTTCCAACGTGAACTATGGCCCGTCGGATGTCTATTCCTACGAGAACGATATCTATTTCGGCTACGCCTTCTCGGCGGGATCGCTGGATATTGATATTGGCTATCTTTACTACAACTACGATAAAGAGGCCGAGTTCGATTTTGGCGAGGTGTACGGCACCATCGGCCTGGGCGGTTTCAGTGTCGGCCTCTGGGTACTGACTAATACAGAAGCTGACGAGGGGCCGGGTCAGGACTTCGATGCCGGCAGCACCTACTATGCCTCTGCCGACTATGCCTTTGAAGTGCGTGACGGTCTGGAACTGGGCTTTCACATCGGCTACCACGATGGTGACTTCGCCGAAGCCTTTAACGGCTCGGACGGCGGCTACTACGACTACAATGTGACGCTTTCGAAGGGTGGTTTCGGATTTATGATCAGTGATACCAATGTCGACGGTCCGGCAGCTGATGGCGGCTACGACAATGATCAGGTGAAATTTGTTGTTTCTTACTCGGTCGACATTGATCTCTAGCAGGCTGTTGATTTCCGTTTTTGAGGCAGGCAACGGTCAGCAAAAACAGGCGAAATGAGGGAGCGTAGGGTTGCTACATGACCGATTTGAGCCTGTTTTTAACGCGGCAGTGACCATGCGGAAAGAAAATCAACAATCTGCCAGGGCTTAAAGACAGCTGGAGCGGCGATTGGTGAAGTACCGCTCGCAGCCTCGGTGTCAATGAATCGCTGCGTGACTGAGAAAGGCCTTCGGGCCTTTTTTTGTTTGGGTATTCTTTTCGGACCAATGGGCTCGCCAGATCAGGTCGGGCGTGCAGTCGTTTTGTATTTCGATGGCGGGTTTGTGCGCCCGGGAAAGTGGCGCCAGCGGGTGAATTGAGTCTTCGCAAGTTTCGTCTATGGGTTAAACTGCCGGTTTTGATCATCCCTGCGAGCGGAGTCCCCATGCCCAGCAACCGTCGATCCCGAAATATTACCCAGGGTGTAGAGCGCGCCCCCAATCGCTCCATGTTCTACGGCCTTGGCTATGAGGCCGGGGACTTTGATAAACCCATGATCGGCGTCGCCAACGCCCACTCCACCATCACCCCGTGTAACGCCGGCATTCAGCCTCTTGCCGATGCGGCCGTTGATGCACTGAAACAGAGCGGTGCCAACGCCCAATTGTTCGGAACGCCGACAATCAGTGACGGCATGTCCATGGGTACCGAGGGGATGAAATACAGCCTGGTGTCGCGAGAAGTCATTGCTGACTGTATAGAGACCTGCGTCAGCGGTCAGTGGATGGATGGGGTCATCGTATTCGGCGGCTGCGACAAAAACATGCCGGGCGGCATGATGGGCATGCTGCGAGCCAACGTGCCTGCAGTCTTTGTCTACGGGGGCACTATTTTGCCGGGTCGGCTGGATGATAGGGACCTGAATATTGTCAGCGTATTTGAGGCGGTTGGCGAGCACAGTGCCGGGCGCATTTCCGATGCTGACCTGCTGGCGGTGGAGCGCAATGCTATCCCGGGCAATGGCTCCTGTGGCGGTATGTATACGGCCAATACCATGAGCTCCGCCTTCGAGGCACTGGGTCTGAGCCTGCCGTTTTCAAGCACCATGGCCACCGTAGAGGGTGAGAAACTGACCAGTACCCGGGAGAGCGCCAGAGTGCTGGTGCAGGCGGTAGAGCGGGATATCAAACCCCGCGATATCGTCACCCGGGAGGCGATCGAAAATGCGGTATCAGTGGTGATGGCCACCGGCGGTTCAACCAACGCGGTGCTTCACTTCCTCGCTATTGCCCACGCGGCGGAGGTGCCCTGGAGCATTGACGACTTTGAGCGTATCCGTCAGCGGGTACCGGTATTTTGCGATCTGAAGCCCAGCGGGCGCTATATGGCGATTGACCTGCACCGGGCCGGCGGGATTCCGCGGGTGATGAAAATGCTGCTGGACGCCGGGCTTTTGCATGGTGACTGTCTGACCATTACCGGCAAGACCGTCGCGGAAAATCTTGTGACTATCGATTCAGGTTGCCCGGCGGGCCAGGATGTTATTCGTCCGCTGGAGTCACCCTTGTATCCCCAGGGGCACCTGGCGATTTTGCGTGGCAATCTGGCGGAGGAGGGCGCAGTGGCCAAGATCACCGGTCTCAAGACCCCGGTCATGTCGGGTCCTGCTCGGGTGTTCGATGACGAACAGTCGGCTCTGGATGCCATACTGGCGGGGAAGGTTATGGCGGGGGACGTGGTGGTTATGCGCTACCTTGGCCCCAAGGGCGGACCCGGTATGCCGGAGATGCTCGCACCCACCAGTGCCCTGGTGGGCCAGGGGCTTGGTGAGTCTGTTGGGCTCATTACGGACGGGCGTTTTTCCGGGGGAACCTGGGGTATGGTCGTCGGTCATGTGGCCCCTGAGGCCTACGCCGGTGGTCTGATTGGGCTGGTAGAAGAGGGTGACAAAATCACCATAGATGCGCATCAGTTGTTGCTGCAACTGGATGTCAGTGACGAGGAGTTGTCGCAGCGAAGGGCGCGATGGCAGCGGCCGGAACCACGCTACCGCCGCGGTGTGCTGGCCAAGTTTGCTCGCAACGCGGCGTCTGCCAGTCACGGGGCCGTGCTGGACCTCTACGGAGATGAGTTCTCATGACAGACGGTGACAGCATGACGCTCCAGACAGGCTACCGACAACTGCTCGCCAGCGCTGAGCGCGAAATTTGTACCTTGTCGCCCGCTGAGGCCGGTGCACTGCTCGGTGCAGGCGATGTTCAATTCATCGATCTTCGCGATATCCGCGAACTGCAGCGAGAGGGGCAAATTCCGGGTGCATTTCATGCGCCGCGGGGTATGCTGGAGTTTTGGGTTGACCCGGACAGCCCCTACTACAAGCCGGTTTTTGGCGCCGGTAAGCGCCTGATTTTTTACTGCCAGAGTGGTTGGCGATCGGCACTGGCTACCCACACGGTGCAGCAAATGGGTCTACCGGAGGTTGCCCACATTGGCGGTGGTTTCAGGGCCTGGGGCGATGCCGGAAACCCGATAGAAACGGTTCCCGCAGCAAAGCATTAGCGAGTCCAGCCGGGTGCCTCATATCACTCGGCGCCCGCCCGGGATTTTGGTTGCACTTTGCGCTTTACCGCCGCCTTTTTTGGTGGGGTTTTGCGGGCGGTTTTAGCCGCCGCCTTCGTTCTAGCCGCCACCCCGGTTTTCGCTTTCGCCCTGGTCTTAGCCTTAGCCTTAGCCTTAGTCTTGGTCTTGGTCTTGGTCTTGGTCTTGGTCTTGGTCTTGGTCTTGGTCTTGGCGGGGCTTCGCCGTGTCTTCGCCGCCGCCTGTTTGTCAGCCGGAGCAGCTGCGCCAACCGACGCTTGATACAGGGCGTCGAAACTGTCCTGCAGGCACTGCCGGTAGAACTCGGGGTCGGGCATCATGTCGCGGCAGCAGGTAGCTGAAATAGTGAATTCACCGCAGTAGCTGCTGATCACGTGAAACAGGCCGACCGCGTCATTGACAGGTCCGGTGCCGAAGTTGGACAACAATCTTGCGCCAGTATTATAAAGAGCGACCTGAGGCCCCGGGACGTTGGTAATCACACAGTTGTAGAGGGGTTTCATCTGGTTGACCAGACCCCAGCGGCTGGCCAGTCGCGCAGCCTGAGCGGTCAGGGTGCTGGGGATGAATTGGGTGTAATCGGTCATGGCCTTGGCGCCGACCGCATTATTCAGCTCCTTGGCCAGACTGGTACCTTCATGGACTGCCATCAGGCGTTCAAGTGGGTTTTCGATGTCGCTGCGAACTTCTACCGTCATGGTCGAAACGATGTTGCCACCGCTGCCTTGTTCCGATGGATCGCGCACGTTAACCGGTGCCATGGCGACCAGGCTGGCCTCCGGAAGCTCGTCCTTGGCCAGGAGATAGCGGCGCAGCGCGCCGCCGCAAAGCGCGATGGCCACGTCGTTGACGGTGGCGCCCGGGGTGGCGTTCTTGATGGCCTTGATATCGGCGAGGGGGAAGCGGACTGCGTCGAATACCCGGTGGGGCGAGACGGTCGTGTTGAAGCGGGTGCGAGGCACCGTTTTCACACGGCGCAGCTCTCCCTTGCGCAATCGTGCATAGGCTTTCGCAAAGCCGGGCACGGTGTTGCGGGCCACGGAAATAAACCTGAAGGGCTCTCGGATGTTGTTGACTTGTGCCTTGAACAGCAGCTGCAGACTGCTGGGTCTGCGGTCCACGCGGGGGGTGTCGGATCTGGCGGGCATCTCAGCGTCGGGACTGAGGTCATGCAGCGCTGCGGTGATTTCCATCCCGGACGCACCGTCAACCGCCGCGTGGTGCATCTTGGTAAAGATGGCAAAACAACCCGGGGGGTAGCCCTCTACCGCATCCAGTCCCTCGATCACGTAGAGCTCCCACAAGGGCCTGCCTCTATCCAGGGGGCGGGCGTGAAGCCGCGAAATCTGGATGCACAGCTGGCGCCAGTCGCCGGGCTTGGGCAGGGCAATGTGGCGAATATGAAACTCGGGGTCGAAGCTGCCATCCGAAACCCACCAGGGGTGATCCAGGTTCAGTGGTACATTGGCCAGATGACGGGTGAGGCTCGGTAAGCCGCTGATCCGTGATGCCACATTTTCGATGATATCCTTGAAGCGAACCGCGCCGCCCGGTGCAGAACTCTGGTCGTAAATGGCGAGCCCGGAGATGTGCATAGGGGAGTTCGGGGTTTCGAGGTAGAGAAAAGAGGCGTCGAGGCCAGTCAGCTGTTGCATGTAATGCTCTCTCGAATGAACGATTTGTTGAGTGGCAAGCATAGCAGGAAATTCGCGGGTGTAGCCGCGAACAAAAAACGACACAGCCAGCCGCCGCGTGTGCTCGGTGCCTGCCGATAGCCGTCCGGGCTCGTCGCGCGGTATCATGGACCGCAGGCCACAGGCTCCAAAAATAACCGTCACAGACAAGGGGAGATCCATCATGAACTACCTGAGAACGCCGGAACAGCGTTTTGTCGGACTGACCGGCTACGAGTTTGCACCCCGCTACCTGGAGGTTGATGACACCGAGGGCGGCACGCTGCGCGTGCATTATCTGGACGAGGGTCCGGCGGCGGCGGATCCGGTGCTGTTGCTGCACGGTGAGCCTTCCTGGAGCTATCTTTATCGAAAGATGATTCCCATACTGGTGGCCGCCGGACACCGTGTTCTGGCACCTGACCTGGTGGGTTTTGGTCGCTCCGACAAACCCACCCGGCGCAGTGATTACACCTACCAACGTCACGTAGACTGGATGCAGTCGCTGTTCGATCAACTGGCATTGGACAAGGTTACCCTGGTCTGTCAGGACTGGGGCGGCCTGATCGGGCTGCGCCTGGTGGCGGATAACCCCGAGCGCTTCGCCCGGGTGGTGGCCGCTAATACCGGGTTGCCCACTGGAGACCACGACCCCGGCGAGGCGTTTCAAAATTGGCGTAAGTTTTCACAGGAGGTGCCGGAATTTCCAGCCGGGTTCCTGATTAATGGCGCCACCACCACAGAATTAGGTGCCGACGTGATAGCAGCGTACGACGCACCGTTTCCGGATGAGACCTACAAAGAAGGGGCGCGGCAATTTCCCTTACTGGTGCCGATCACCTCCGATGATCCGGCATCCGATGCAAACCGAGCGGCCTGGGGCGTGCTTGGGCAGTGGCAGAAACCCTTCCTCACTGCTTTCAGTGACTCTGACCCCATAACGGCCGGGGGAGATGAAGTGATGCAGAAAGTCATCCCCGGTTGTGCAGGGCAGGAGCACACGACCATTGTGAACGGCGGGCATTTTTTGCAGGAAGACCAGGGGGAGAAACTGGCCGAGGTGGTGGTGCGTTTTATTGCCGCGAACCCGGTTACTGTTTGACCTGCATCGTGCGCACTCCGCGCATTACCAGGGTATCCATATAGTCATAGCTGTCGCAAGCCAGTTCAAGGCCGGGCATACGCTCGATAACCCGGGCAATGGCAATTTTACCCTCCAGCCGCGCCAGTGGCGCACCCATGCAAAAATGTGGCCCGAAGTTAAAGGTGAGGTGGTGGTTTGGGCGGCGGTTGATGTCAAACCGCTGCGGGTCCTCGAAGGCTCGGGGGTCGTGGTTGGCAGCGTTGATCATCACGAATACCCGATCTCCGGCTTTGAGTTTTTTACCATGAAACGTGTGATCGACACTGACAATGCGCACCGAGGCTCCGGTGGGTCCGTCGAAACGGAGAATTTCCTCGATGGCCTGATCGATAAGCGTGGGATCACGTTTTAGTAGCGCCAGTTGTTCGGGATGGTTCAACAGGGCCCTGATACCGTTGCCGATAAGATTGGTCGTGGTTTCGTGGCCGCCGAACAGGAATAACATGGAGGTGCCGATGACCTCGTCCTCGGTCAACAGGTCGTCCTCCTCGCGGATTGTCAGCAGCTTGGTAATGAGATCGCTACCGGGCTTCAGTTCCCGCTCCCGGATAACGCCACGAAAATACTCGGCCATCTTGATGGCGCCCTCTTCGGCAAGCACATACTTCTGTGGGGATGTGGTCGCGCTGCCAATGAACATCTGCATTTTGTTTGACCAGTCTTTGAGGTCGTCCATGTGTTCCTGGGGCAGGCCGAGCATCTCAAGTATCACCATGGCCGGAAGCGGGAATGCGTAGGCGTCGATGAAATCGAAGCTCTGCTTGCTCTCCAGCCTGTCGATCAGTTTGTCCACGGCCCGGATGATGAAGCCGTCCATCTGAGCGACAGTGTCAGGGGAGAGGATGGTCCGCATAAGGACGCGCAATCGGGTGTGCTGGGGGGGGTCCTTGAAGGCCACCCAGGTATTGAGATAGCGGATCAGTTCGCTGATGGGTTGCTGGCGTTCGGGTGTCAATGACTGGTAGAACGGCGTAATCCGGTCGGCGGAGAAATTGTCGTTTCTGAGAACGGTTTTGGCGTCTGCATACCGAGTGATGACCCAGCCCCGCAGGGTGTCGGACCAGTGCACAGGATCGAGGTCCTGCAGTTTTCGCAGGGCAGGTATCGGGTTGTTGATGGTTTGGGGGTCGCGGGGGTTGTATGCCGGGAGTTGATCCCGACGCTGACCCGAGGGCTGATCAACATCGGGATCAGGCGATCCGTCGCTGGCCTTTCGTGTCACATCGCTGGTCTTTTGGGTTACGCCGCTGGTCTTCTGTGTCACGTCGACTCCGCATTTGCCTGCGCAGCGGTATATGCTAGCATGCGCTTAGGACTTTACCAAGCGATCATTTGGTTGTTTTGAGGTGGCTGGATGCAAAAGCTCGACGATACTCAGGTCTATTTGCCGGAAGTGTGGGCGTCCCATGCGCGGTTCCGGGGTGAAAAGCTGGCGCTGGTTTGTGGCGCCAGTCGGCTCACCTGGCGCGAACTCAACGACGGCATGAATCGGGTTGCGAACTCATTGCTGGACGATGGCGTGGTCAGTGGCGACAAGATAGGCGTCCTGATGGGCAACTCGGCGGAGACGCTGCTGGTCATGTTCGGTATTGTTAAAGCCGGGGCTTGCGTCGTACCCATCAGCACCCTGTTGACAGCGGACCAGGTGGCTACTTTACTGGGGGACTCCGGTGCCCGGCGCCTGTTTTGCTGCGCTGCCAACAAGGACCTGGCCAGCGCCGCCCTGTCCCTGGTGGCGGGGTCACTGGACCGTCTGCTAACGGTTGGCTGGTCGCATTCTGAGGGCACCGCCTACGAGCAGTGGCTCGATGGCGCGGCAACCCATGAACCGAGTGTGCGCTACCAGCTCGCTGACGACTTTAATATTATCTACTCGTCGGGCACCACTGGACTGCCCAAAGGCATCGTGCAGACCCACCGGGCACGCCAGCACTGGTCCTACTCCAACGCGATTGAACTGCGCTTCGATCATAGCGCGGTCGCTCTGGCCACCACCTCGCTATACTCCAATGGCACCTGGTTTATGTTGCTGCCACCCATGTTTGTCGGTGCCACTATGGTCATTATGGAGAAGTTTACTCCCGAGGCCTGGCTGCAGGCGGTGGAAGCGCATCGAGTGACGCACTCTTTTATGGTACCCACCCAGTATATAGGGACGCTGGAGAGCCCGGCTTTCGGGCAGCACGATCTGTCCAGTCTCCGCTACTTTCTTTCCGCCGGTTCGCCATTGCGTCAGGACACCCGGGAGCAGGTGCTGGAAAAACTGGGCCCGGGTTTGTTCGAGCTGTACGGGTTTTCCGAGGGCTTCGCAACGATACTCCGCCCTGAGCAGATGGGCAGGGCTGGCTCGGTGGGAACGCCGGTGGTCGGTTTCGATCTGCGCATTATCGACGAACAGGGTAATGAGGTGGCAGCCGACGAGCCGGGCGAAATCGTTGGCTACGGGGGTGGACTGATGCGTGGCTATCACAACAACGCGCAGGCGACTGCTGAGGCCGTCTGGTTGGACGAGCGCGGTAGAACCTTTCTGCGCAGTGGCGATATCGGTAGTCTGGACCAAGAGGGCTACCTGTACATCCTCGACCGAAAAAAAGACATGATTCTCTCCGGCGGTTTCAATATTTTCCCCAAGGATATTGAGGCGATCGTCGGCAGACATCCCGAGGTCTCCGATGTTAGCGTGATCGGTGTACCGCATCCCAAATGGGACGAGGTGCCGCTGGCATTGATTATTGCGGCGCCGGGCTGCTCGCCTGATCCGGACGCGGTGATGGCCTGGAGCAATGAAAAGCTCGCCAAGACCCAGCGCCTTCAGGGGGTCGAAGTGCGGAAAGATTTTCCGCGCAATGCACTGGGCAAGGTGATCAAGCGAGAGCTCCGCGAGCCCTACTGGAGCAGCTTGTGAGCGATGTCTATATTGTGGGCGCCGCCAGCACTGCCTTTGGCAAACGGGCCGGGGACAGTATCAAGGCACTGACGCGGGAGGCTTACACGGCGGTGCTCCGGGACGCGGCTATGGATGGTCAGCAGATCGCCAGTTGCTATTTTGGCAACTGTGGGATGTGGACCGACGGGCAGGGCAGTATTCGTGGGCAGGTGGCGCTGACGCCGCTGGTCCGAGAGGGTCTGTTTCCTGAACGCGTGCCGGTGGTCAATGTGGAGGGCGGTTGCGCGACAGCGTCGATGGCGTTCAATGGTGCCTGGAAGGACATTGCCTGTGGTGCGGCAGACGTCAGTATCGCCATCGGTGTGGAAAAGACCTTCTTTCCTGAGGACGCCGCTAAATCCATGCGGATATTCATGGGCGGTATCGACCAGTACGACCCCCAGGAATGGCATGACTATTATCTCGCGGCGGGTGAGCAGGCCGGCAAGCCATTTCAGCCCGGGCCGGACAGAACGGTTTTTATGGATACTTACGCGATGCAGGCCAGCTACCATATGCAGCGTTACGGCACGACGGTGGAGCAGATCGCAATCGCTGCCGCCAAGAACCACTGTTTCGGGGCCCTTAATTCTCGCGCCCAATACCGCTTCGAAATGACACCGGAGCAGGTGTTGCAAGACCGCGAGATCACGTTTCCCCTGACCCGGGCCATGTGCGCTCCGGTGGGCGACGGAGCCGCCGCGGCGATTCTGGTGTCCGGGAGAAAGCTTCGAGAATTTCCACAGGCGGTGAGGGAAAGAGCGGTTCGGGTTGCTGCCACCGCCTTGTCCGGCGGTAAGTATCGGTCGCTGGATGAGCCGGGACTAAGCAGTGTTGCGGCGGCGAAAGCGTATCAGCAGGCGGCCGTGGGGCCGGCGGATATCGACGTCGCCGAGGTGCACGACGCCACCTCCTTCTGTGAGCTTTATCAGGTGGAAATGCTCGGGTTTTGCCAGCCGGGCGAAGGCGGCCCCTTCATTGCGGCGGGTGAGACTGGCGCAGAGGGATCGATACCGGTGAATACCTCCGGTGGGCTGGTCTCCAAGGGCCACCCGGTGGGTGCTACCGGCCTGTCGATGATTGCGGAGCTTTGCGAACAATTGCGCGGTGAAGCCGGTGAGCGCCAGGTTGCGGATGCGCGCCTGGCGCTGGCGGAGAATGGCGGGGGAGTTATGGGATTTGACGAGGCCGCCTGTTCGGTGATTATTCTGCAGGCCCCCGACCGCTGAAGCTCACCCTGACCAGCTTCGGGCTGGCGGCCGGGAGCGATGCGTAGGCAGTCCAGACGTCTCCGGACTGTGGGTCGATGGCGAGGTGACGCGTGTAGGCGGGCTCCGTTGGCAGGGGTATGCGCAACACGTGTTTACTAATCGGGTCGAAGCGCAGCAGGCTGCTGTCGAGTGAGCCCGTGACCCACACCATCCCGGAGTTTTGGTCGACTTCCACATCGTAGGCACCGACTGCGCTGTCGCCCAGCGGGAAGCGCTGAAAAGATTCCGTCGCCGGATCGAAACGAGTCAGGTAGCCGGTATTAAACTCGGGAATCCACAGAGCCAGATCGGGGCCAAGGCCCGGGCGGCGCGGCCCGCTGTTGGCAACGGGCATCTCGAATTTGCCAGCCTGCCCGCTGCGGGTGTCATACATGACCAGGGTATTTGCCGCCAGCTGCGTACTGTAGAGCCTGCCCTGTCTGTCGACCTGCAGGCCGTAGGGTAGCGGCAGCCCTTCTTGCACCGGTCGGTTTGCAGCCGGTACCGATAGCGTTTGCACCTTACCGCCCGGATTGTCCACCCTGGCGATGCGCTCCTGTTTGGCGAAGTAATCGTTGACCCAGATAGTGCCGGCGTCGTCGATATCCAGTGAGTGGGCGTACATGCCCACATCAAAGCTTCGATAGCTGCCATCGCCTGGGTCCAGGCGCAGGACCGAGAAGGTACCTCCATTGACAAGCCACAGGAAACCGTCTGCGTCGAATTTCAGCGCCCGTGGCTGTGCATTGATCTTGGGGTCGTCGTCGACGGGGTAGCGTTGAGTCGCACCTGTCTCCGGGTCGATGGCCCAGATTTCGTCATAAAAAAACGCGGTTACCCATAGCCTTCCATCCGGTCCCACTACCAGGTCATGGGGCAGCGAGTCCGTTTGTGGCAGTGGGTACTCAGTGATGGTGATGCCTGCCAGTTCGTCGCCAGCCGCAGCTGGCGTGGCTGCCAGTGCCGCCACCTTTTCAGCCGACAGATATTGTGCCAGCCACGCAGCGTATTCGTTATCTTCAAAGTCGGGCGGGATCACTTCGTAAACATCCATCGCACGCATCATGGCAATCGCAGCGCCCCAGGCGCTTGCGTCCCGTGGCTTGCCGTCCTGAAAGATCCGCTCGTAGGTGATCTCGTGACAGGTGCCACAATTGAGAATGAACTCGTTTTTTTCGGGGCCATCCGGCAACAACGACAACCAGCGGCTGCTGGGCAGGGCTTGAACATAATCGGCATCAGGGAGAAGTTGGACCGTGGGCAACACGCCGGTAGTCAGTTGATTCCTGGCGTCCAGCCACATCGGCTGGAAACCCACTGCACGGACCTGCAGTTGTGCGCTGGAGGCCGGAAGGAGTAACGCACCACCGGCGTCTGTGAAGCGGGTGGTCTCGATGCCATGCGGGGAGGTCTGAGTGACCATGGCCCCGGCGACCGGTTGGCCGCTGGAATCCGCAACTTTCAGTTGCAGCCGGTCGTTGGTCAGAGCGGTCGCCGGCTCCGCACTGCGTGCCTGAGGTGACCCGGCCACGATGACTGAGGCAATAACCGAGGCAAACGCCAGGGAGAGTGCAGTCAGGGCACTCAGCAGCGTTAGTCGCCCGTAGAGTCGTGACACCATCGCGGCGGCCCTGCTATCGTTATCAAGACCAGAAGTATATACTAATTTCAACCAAGCAATTGCTTTGCCTGAGGAGCGTTTGCCATGCAGCCGAACAACATACTCGAGACAGTCAAGCGCACTTATTATGGCGAAATCGAAAATGTTAACAGCAACCTGATTGAGTGGACCCAGGTCGAGGGTCAACCGGGCAATTATATCAAGGTCCTGGTCATTGACGAGAAACGCCATCGCGTCGATTTCCTGTTCAAGCAGGACCCCCACGCGGAATTCGCCAAACACAACCACTGTTGCACGGCCATCGCCTACACGCTGGCCGGTTTGTGGGGCTATCGCGAAGGCGAGGAATTGCATTTCCCCGGCACCTATTCCTACGAGCCGCCGGGCAGCGCCCATACACCCTTTGCCTCAGAGCAGGGCATGACCGTCTACGCCAGTTTTCAGGGCGACAGCCCGAACATGCTGGAGATACTCGATGACGACGATGAGATTGTGGATGTGTTGACCATTGATTTCTTTAAAGCCTACCTGCAAACCTGACTGTTCCGGACCTTGAGCAAGCAGGCCTCATCATCAGGGCGTGGCAAGGCCGGCAGTGGCAAGACCCGTGAGAGCAAGCGCGAGCGGGTCCTGGAGGTTGCCGCCAGATTGTTCTCCAGTAAAGGCTATGCCGGCACTTCCATTCGGGATATCGCCAATGAGGTGGGCATTCTCTCCGGGTCACTGTACTACCATTTTGAATCCAAGGAGGCGATGCTGGTCGCCGTCCACTCGAAGGGTGTCTCACAAGTTGTGTCAGCTGTTGAGGCGGCTTTGGCGGCCACTGCCGATGGGACGCCCTGGGAGCGCTTCAGTGCCGCTTGCACTGCCCATCTGGAGACACTGCTCAGCGACAGCCCCTACAGTCAGGTAGTTACGCCGCAATTTACCCGTGGCTTTGGTGAACCGCTGCGCTCCGAACTGATTGCCCAGCGTGATGATTACGAGGCCTTGATAGCCGGTCTGGTTGTTGACCTGCCCTTGCCCGGGGCAGTGGACCGCCGGTATTTTCGTTTGGCGATACTGGGCAGCCTCAACTGGGCCCCAACCTGGTATCACCCAGGCAAGCATCAACCCAAAACCATTGCCCGTAAAATGTTGGACGTATACCGCCTGCAGCTGGATCCGGCGGGCTAAAATACCGGTATTCGCAGTGATGGCTGCAACCGCAACACCGGTTAACGGTCCTCGGTTAGTCAGGGAATCACTCCAGGATACCCTTGCGAAACCTTATCAAAGGACCCTGGGCCGGTGTTCCAACGGCCCAGGGGAGAGGCGCTTTGGCGGCGCGCTGGCAGAGCGCCGGTCAGTCGCCGAAGTTCAGGGTAAACTCCAGGCCCCATTCCCGCGGTCTGTTGTAGTAGGCCTCTACATAGCCCAGTCCCAGCACGCTCACGCCATTGGTTACGTATAGCTCGTCAGTGATGTTAGTGACGAAACCCGCCACCATCCAGCTCCCGGATGCAGGCGTCCAGGTGATTCTGCCGTTCCAGATCGTGTAGGCGTCCGCCTTGAGCTCCGGCGTATTGACCGCGTCTCGGTACTGCTCGTCCCGGTAGATCATGTCAGCACGCAGACTGAGGTCACCCCCCGCGATGGGGAACAGGTATTCGCCAGACAGGTTGGCACTGAGTTCCGGTGCGTTGATCAGTTCGTTGCTCTCCGAAATACCGGCGCTCTGGGCGGAGTCTCCAACCTCGTCGTACTCGGCGTCCAGCAGGCCGATACCACCGGACATGTTGAACCGGGCCGTGGGTGCCCAGACGAACTCCAGCTCACCACCAATGATGGTCGCCTGACCGGCGTTTTCGATGACAGTCTCCACGTTGCCGCCCCCGAGGTCCAGCACTGCGAGCAGTTGAATGTCTTCGTAATCGTTGTAGAACACCGCACCATTGAGCGTCAGAGTATTGTTGAGCAGGGTCGACTTCACCCCCAGCTCATAAGAGTTGAGATATTCCGGGTCGTAGGCCTTTGGGGCGATGCCGGACAATGCCCGAGAGTTGTAGCCGCCCGCCTTGTAGCCGCGCGAGGCGTTTGCATAGAGCAACAGATCGTCAGATTGTTGAAATTCGATGCCGAATTTGGGCAGGAACTCGGTCCAGCTTTCCGTCAGGGTCTCCGGGGGCAGTGGCACCTCACCAGACTCCGGCCGCGTCAGACCGTAGACATACTCTTTGTCATCGTGAGTTAGCCGGCCGCCGAATGTCAGACCCAGCCGGTCACTCATATGGTAGGTAAATTCCGCGTAGGCCGCGAGCGAATAGGCATCGTATTCGGTTTCTATCAAGGCCGTCAGATCGGCTCCCGCGGCCTCGTACAGACCCGACAGCAGCGGAGCGAACAGCGTGCTGTCGCCCTCTTCGAGCAGGCCATAAAAGCCCGCCACCCAGTCGATTCGGTCATCCATGGCGGTGCCGATCAATTGGAACTCCTGGCTGTACTGGGTGAACTGTTCCGGGTTGTCGACCTGCA
Organism: uncultured Gammaproteobacteria bacterium; assembly: GCA_963840725.1. Taxonomy (GTDB): domain Bacteria; phylum Pseudomonadota; class Gammaproteobacteria; order Pseudomonadales; family Halieaceae; genus CAVWDU01. The sequence continues at coordinate 1,484,507 of CAWIZY010000016.1, forward strand.
CGACGTCGAAGGGGGTGTGCTCTGAATCCCGCCGAATATCGATGTCGTAATCCCGAACCGCGGTGATTGATTTCAGTACAAAGCCGCTGAAGTCCTTGTCGATGGTCAGTGACATGCCCCAGATATCGGCATCATCGCGGGTTTTGACCGTGCCTCCGGAATCGTAGACGCAGTCATCACAGTCATCCAGCGTTTTGACATAGGCTTCGCCGTACACATCAAAGGGTGGTTCCAGGCCCAGTTCTTCGGCCCGCGGTGGTGCCAGGAGTCCATTGACAAGAAAGTCGGTGGTGGGGTCCAGCGGGTCAAAGCGGACCATGGATCCTGCCGGTCCGGCCTGCTCCTGGGTCATATAGTCCGCCGAAAAAACGACATCCATCGTGTCGCTGGGTTGCCAGCGCAGCGTTAGCCTGGCGTCCCATTCGTCATCCTCACCGAGATCCTGGCCGATGAAGTTTTCGCCCAGGCCATCCCGCTGGAAAGTCGCTATTGCAAATTTGGCGGCCACTGCGTCAGACAGTGGCATCTCATAGTTGGCGAAGACATCGAGGCGATCAAACTCACCGACTGTCACGCCCACCTGCCCACCGGTCTCCCCGCTGGGTTTGCGGGTGACCACTTTCACCGCGCCACCTATCGTGTTGCGCCCGTACAGAGTGCCCTGGGGTCCGCGCAGTATCTCGATGCGCTCGATATCCATAAAACCAAAGTCTGCCGCTGCACTGCGGGAAATATAGACATCGTCGATGTAAAGGCCCACCCCGGGCTCGTTGGGAAACGAATAGTCGTCCTGGCCTACGCCGCGGATAAAAATCTGAGTGGCGCTGCCACCACCATTGGGGATGCCGCCATTGATCTCGATATTGGGCGCGATTTCGCCGACTCGTTTGAAATTGGTAATGGATCGCGCTTCCAGGGCCTGCTGACTAAAGGCCGCCATCGAGACCGGAGTGGACTGCACCGACTCCTCCCGCTTGCGGGCGGTGACCACGATTTCCTCCAGTCCGGTGTAAGCCGCTTCGGATTGCGCTTTCGCTAGGGTGGGAGTCAGCCCGGCAGAAGCAGCCGAAGCCAGGATTAACAGAGCATTGACCCGACTTTTGGTGGTGTTATTGCGGGGGTGCGACATAGACAGTTCTCCCATGCTTTTTCAACTTGGAGCGGTTTCGCTCACCGTTATCATTTACTGGGTATTCCACTAGTGCTGTCCAATCCTATCACTCTCTTTTAGTCACAACCAAGCAATTGTTTGGTAGCTTAAATGCAGGCCGCCGGCCCGGCGCGTGCAGGGATGACGCGATGAGTTTTGTTCTTTGGCGTCGTGCCCGGAAGCTGCCACCGGTTTCGAGGGGGGTTAAGATGCGTTGTTCAGTGGCGCCTTAAATCTGGAGAGCGCCAATCTTTTTTGGGTGCGGGTGCGGGTGCGGGTGCGGGTGCGGGTGCGGGTGCGGGTGCGGGTGCGGGTGCGGGTGCGGCTCTGGTCTAGTCGAACAGGTCAAAGTTCTCGCCTTCCGGGCGCACCAGCACCTGATTCCCGATGGCGATAGTGCCGGTGGTCAGAATCCGGCAGCACAGTCCACCGTGGCCGATCATCGCGGCCACGCCGCCGCGGCCCAATGCGGCCTCCATGCGGGAGCAGGGATGGCAGAGCGCTCCGGCCTCGAACAGGGCGTCGCCGATTGCAAAGCGCTGGTGGCGCAGGGCGTTGAGGTTGATGCCGGAGACCACCAGATTTCGGCGTAGAAGGGCAGGGTCGATAGTCTCGCGACCAAGGAAGTACGCGGTCTGGTGGATGAATTCCAGGGAGATAATCGTCACCTGACGGCCGGACCCCGGTGTTTTCCCGGCACGGTGATCGCCCTGGAGGCCGCTTCCCGCAATGGCCACCGTGCGCTCGGGTGTGGTCATGGCGAGCTTGCGTGCCGGTCTCAGCCCGATCCACTCCAGCGTGCCCGGCGCCAGATCCCGGGCAAACCGGTCCAGGGGGTTGGCTCTCTTTCTCGCAGCTACCATAGGTTTGGCCTCACGCCACTGGCTCAGCCCAGTGCGTCATCCGCCACAAAGTATTTCGGGTCTTCGATCACATTGACTTCGACCAGGTTGCCCGCTTTGCGCAGCAGCCGCCGGCACTCGTCACTGAGATGAACCAGATGCAAGGTTTTGCCGGCGCTGAGGTAGCGGTCTGCGAGGGTATCAATCGCCTCCAGGCCCGAGTGGTCTGCTACTCGGGAGCGGGCGAAATCGATGACCACGTCATCGTTGTCCTGTTGCGGGTCGAAGCGTTCGAGAAAAGACGAGACTGAGCCGAAGAACAGCGGGCCAGTTACCGCATAGACGGTCGAACCCTTGTGGTCTTCCTTGGCATCGATACGGATATACTTGGCGTGCTCCCAGGCGAAAACCAACGCGGACACGATGACACCGACCACCACGGCGATGGCCAGGTCGGTGGCAACGGTGACCGCTGATACCAGCACCAATACCAGCGCGTCGGTGCGGGGTACCTTGCGCAGCACCCGAAAGCTACTCCATTCGAAGGTGCCGATGACCACAATGAACATAACCCCGATCAGCGCCGCCAACGGTATCTGCTCGATCAGCGGGGACGCCACCAGAATAAACAACAACAGGCACAGGGCCGCGGTAATACCCGACAGCCGACCGCGACCGCCGGAGTTCACGTTGATCATGCTCTGACCGATCATGGCGCAGCCTCCCATGCCCCCGAACATTCCCGTGGTGGTGTTGGCGATGCCCTGGGCGACGCATTCCCGATTGCCACGACCCCGGGTTTCGGTGATTTCGTCAACCAGGCGCAGGGTCAGTAATGACTCGATCAGACCGATGGCGGCAAGCACCACGGCGTAGGGGAAAATAATGGCCAGCGTCTCGAAATTCAGTGGTACAGAGGGGATGTGAAATGTCGGTAGACCCCCTTTGATGGACGCGATATCACCCACTACCCGGGTGTCCAGGTCGAGCCCGAATACCAGTAGGCTGACAACGACGATAGCCACCAGCGACGATGGCAAGGCCTTGGTGTAACGAGGCAGGAGATGAATGATCAGCATGGTCACAATGACCAGCCCCAGCAACAGATAGAGCTGCGTGCCTTCCAACCAGGCCACATCCAGGATGGTGCCCTCCAAGAACGTACCATCCAGCCAGCCTGGTTGGCCGTCCACGCCAAACTGGTTGAGTTGGGCCAGAAAAATCACGATCGCCAGGCCATTGACAAATCCCAGCATGACCGGGTGCGGTACCATGCGGATAAACTTGCCCAGTTTGGTCAGTCCCGCCGCAATCTGTAATATGCCCATGAGCACCACGGTGGCAAACAGGTATTCGACACCGTGATCAGCCACCAGAGTGACCATTACGACAGCCAATGCGCCGGTCGCGCCCGATATCATGCCGGGGCGACCACCGATGCAGGCAGTGATCAGGCCCACCATGAATGCAGCGTAAAGGCCAACCAGCGGTTCGACGCCTGCCACAAAGGCAAAGGCTACGGCCTCTGGCACCAGCGCCAGCGCCACCGTCAGGCCCGACAGGACATCGTTTTTAACGGTAGCAACTTTACTCGGGTGAAACTCAAACATGTAGCACTCTCAACAGGCTGCCGGTGCCTCGTCACCGTTTAAGGTGCACGGGCAGCTGGAATTGATGAACCAATCGGCGGGGCTGGTTGTTATGCGACGACAGGAGCGGTGGCGCAGTCTAGTGGATGCCCCTCGGAGGCACAATCCGATGACCGCTTACTGTGAAGAAGTTACAGTGAAAACCCCCGGCCAGCAGGCTCCACCCTGCGGGAGGCGCAAGTTTGGAGGAAAGCCGGGGAAAGCCGGGACACCCACGAAACGCGGGGAAAGCCGGGACACCCACGAAACGGGGGAAAGCCGGGACACCCACAAATAAGGAAAGCCGGAGACGGGAAAGCCGGGAACCGGGGGAAAGCCGGGACACCCACGAAACGGGGGAAAGCCGGGACACCCACGAAATAAGGAAAGCCGGAGACGGGAAGGGAAAGCCGGGACACCCACGGGAAAGCGCGGACACCCACGGGAAAGCGGGGACACCCACGGGAAAGCCGGGACCCCCACTGACCGGGGGCAGCGAGATTGATTATGTCCACCAGACACTGCTTCAATAGAGTGCCACAGTGAACACTACCTGTTAGAACCAGCAACGATTGTCGATAAGGCTGGAAGAGAGGCTGAATATGTTAGCAATACGCCATAGCGAAGACCGCGGCAAGGCCAGCTTCGGCTGGCTGAATAGCCGTCATACTTTCTCCTTTGGCCACTACCACGACCCGCAGCAGATGGGTTTTGGCCCGTTGAGGGTCATCAACGAGGATCGTGTAAAGCCAGGACGGGGGTTCGATGCTCACGGTCACCGGGATATGGAAATCATTTCCTATGTACTCGATGGCGCGCTGAGGCACGAAGACAACATGGGTAACGGTTCACTGATACGGCCGGGTGACGTCCAGCGGATGACGGCGGGGACCGGTGTGCTGCACAGCGAATACAATGCATCCAGTGAAGACGAGGTGCATTTTATGCAGATTTGGATTGTGCCCGACCGGGCGGGACTGGAACCGGGCTATGAGCAGCAAGCCTTCCCGCCTCTGACAAGACAAAACCAGCTGCGTCTGGTGGGCTCGACCGACGGTCGGGAGGGGTCTGTGCTTATCCATCAGGACCTTTGCATGTATGCCGGGCTGTTGGACGCGGGCGTAGCTCTGGTGCACGCGTTTACGCCTGGCCGTTGCGGCTGGCTGCAGCTGCTGCGCGGCGAGGTCGTGGCCAACGGCACTGCCCTCTCTGTCGGCGACGGTTTGGCACTGCGGGATATGCCGACGCTGGAGCTGCGTGCCAAGACGGAGGCGGAAGTGCTCTTATTCGATATGGTCTGAGACCTCGGGCAATTGAGGCACGGGCCCACGAACCACTGAGGTCTTGCGTTGGGCGTCTGCGGAATCGAGGGTCTTAAAGTATTCGACCATCACCGACACAAGGTGATGCAAAAGCAGTGTGATCAAGCAATCAAATGATGGAGAAACACTATGAGCTATTTTGAATCCGCGGAGGCCCTGTGCAGGGCGCGTGAGGGGAGTGTTGCTCTACGTATAGAGCCCAAACTTGCGGATCTGGGCGAGTTTTCGGTGCGCAGATCCCTACCGGCGCGTCAGCGGCGTATGGTGGGCCCCTTCGTGTTTTTCGATCACATGGGGCCAGCGGAATTCCCTCCGGGCAAGGGCATCGCGGTTCGCCCTCACCCTCATATCGGCATCGCCACTATCACCTACCTTTTTCGGGGCGAAATCATGCACCGGGATAGTCTCGGTGTTGAGCAGCCTATTACTCCAGGCGCGGTCAATCTGATGGTGGCAGGCGCGGGCATCGTACATTCCGAGCGGGCAGGCTCCGACCTGGAGGTTACATCCCAACTGCACGGGATTCAGAGCTGGATCGCGCTGCCCGCTGAACAGCAAGAGATCGATGCGGCTTTTACCCACTATCCGGAGGGTGAGCTGCCTGATGTCGCGATGGAGGGCGTCCGGGTGCGAATTATTATGGGTGAGGCCTATGGTGAACGGTCCCCAGTGCAAACTTTTTCCCGCACCCTTTATTTGGATGTCGAGCTGCAGGCTGGCGCGGCGCTGGATCTTCCCGGCGGTGAACAGGAGCTGGCTTTCTATGTGGTCGAGGGTACGCTCGAGGTAGATGGCGAGGCTGTGGAGGCCGGTGTGATGGCGGTCGCTTGCCCGGATAAAGCCGTATGTATTCGGGGCTTGAAGAACAGTCGGGTGATGGTGGTGGGTGGTGACAATATCGGCCCCCGGGAGATTTTCTGGAACTTCGTATCAACAACCAAGGCGAGGATTGATCGGGCCAAACAGGACTGGCGCGATCAGGCCTTTGCTATGGTTCCCGGAGATGATGAGTTTATACCGCTTCCCGAGTAGTAGCCCCCAGAGTAAAGCCCGCATCAGCGTGTCGGGGCTGGCTATCCCAAAACACGATTGCCCAAGCGCCCCCGGTTGCAGCGCTGGGGGTTTGATGTCGGTTAACTTTACAAAGCTTGCGAAACCCGGTGCCGGTGAAACTCGGCCTGTTTCTATATGCGATTGAAATTAAAGCGTAAAAAAGTCTAAAACGGCACTTGGCATACCCTTTGCATCGTCCCTGTGGAGCGGGCCAGTTTGCCGGATACAGGCAGCGAACCGACTAAAAAAAATTGAGGGACGGTATGAAAAATTTTACGAGTATGGTGTTTGGTGCAACGCTGCTAGCGGCTTCCAGCGCACAGGCCATTATTATCGACTTTGTGGATTTAGCAGAGGCCTCGGATGGTTTGGGCGAGAGCGCCTGGGGTCCCCTGGCAATTACCGACGGCGGTTTTACCACCTCGATCACTGCCAAAAACACTACGACCGGGGATGCTGCCTGGGCCTATCTAGACTATCGACACGCGGGTCTGGGCGTGTGTAAAAAGCTGAACGGGCAGGCTGATGCGGCAGTGCAGGGCGGCCCTGGTGATACTGATCAGGGAAACACCGCGCGCGCAGGCAAGAGCAGCAACATTTGTAGCCCTGCGAGCGACGACAACACCACTGTTAGTGAAGAGCTGATGTTTGTCTTCGATCAGGATGTCATCATTAACAAGATCTGGTTGAACAATACCCATGATCCCAGCCCCAGCGGTCAGATCCTTGATCCGGAAACGGTGCTGATTAACGGCGCATCCACCGTAGTACTTGGCAACGGTTACGCCGAGGGCAACGCCTACAATGCCCAGGGAAACCTAAACGCGGATGTGAGTAATTTCCTGGGCGGTTACAGGGTGGCTGCCAATACCATCTTCTCGATTGGTTACGGTGGTGCTATGGGTGAGGAATTCTATATCAGTGGTGTTGACATAGAACTCGATGGCGGTGGGACAAATGTGCCCGTGCCGGGTACGCTGATTCTGCTAGGTTCCGCCATTCTTGGCCTGGGGCTGGGGCGGCGCCGAAAGTAGCGCCACTGAGCAAGGCGATGAGTGTCTTTGGTGACGGGTGTTTGCGCACCGGGGCAGAGACACTTTGGAATAAAAGCATTTGTCAGAAGATGTGAATGGAAATCTAGTCTAGAAAACCGGAATAGAAATTGAGATAGCAGGCCCGCGTAAAAGCCCCGGAAGAAACAAAGTTCTCCCGGGGCTTTTTTTCGAACAGTCGCCTGCACAAACAATCAGTAGCGAACCGGTGGTTGAATTTTCACAGTTCTTATCGCGGGCGCGACTTTCTACTGGCGCGCTCCTTTCGCCCCGCCCAGGGGCAACTCTATACTGCCGCTGTGTTTTATCCGCACGCAGAACGGCCAGGCACCTGCGCAATCCTGGCTTGAACTGTCCTGGCGGATATAGAGCTGGCGGTTGAGAAGTGCTTCCTCTCGGGGCTTGCTACCTATGCGTTCTCAATCTGAGGATAATACTGATGCACAAGATTCTGCTTGGCCGTTGGCTGCTGCTCACCCTACTTACCACGTCGCTTCAAGCAGCACCCCCGGGACCGCCAATGGGGCATGGCAGTTATGACGACCTGGTCAGCCTGCTGACTGAATTCATTGGGTGGCGATCCGGTGGTGCTGAGCACTCGGGCAGTATCTGGGTAGATGATGCAGGGCACCCCATCGAGCGGGTCATCGACTTCAGCGAGGCAGCTGTGACGCGGCGCGTCAAAGACTTGCAGGCTTTCCAGGCTCGTATGCAGGCCATGAATGTGGCCGCCTGGCCGCGAGCGGAACAGGTGGACTGGCTGGCGGTACGTTCGCGTCTGGACCAACAGGAATATCGGCTGCGTCTGTCCCGCCCCTGGGCTCGCGACCCCGGCTTTTACATCGACCGCCTGGTGACGCCCGCGTTCACGGAACTGCCGGTGGCGGACGCCGACAAAGGCCGCTTGCTGAAGCAATTGCGTGCCATACCAATACTTCTGCGACAGGCGCGAGTGACGCTGGATGACGTCGCGGCCGACTATGTCGCACTCGCTATCTACAACTTGTCGAACAGCGACGGGGTCGGTCACGGTTATCCCTACCGAGCTACACCGCCCGCAGGGGTGCTGGGATGGTACGCCGACCTCGAGGCGCGGGCGGCGCTCGCGCAACCAGAACTGGTTGAGGATATCGGGGCCGCCTGGGCGGCAACCCGTTCGTTTGATGCATGGCTCAAGAGCCGGCAAGGCGGCTGGACCGCCAGCGCCGGTTCGGGCAGGCCGGCATTCGACTGGTATCTGAAATACGTGAAGCTGATGCCCTGGACCAGCGATGAACTGGTGGTCTTGGGCGAACGGGAGCTCGATCGGTTGTGGGCAACCTATGCGCTGGAGCGTCACCGCAATCGCCAATTGCCCGAGTTACAGCCGGCTGCCAGCGATAAGGATTATCAAGCGCGCATCGCTGCGACTGATGCGCGCATTCGCCAATTTCTTGATCAGCGAGCCATAGTGACTGTTCCAGACGACGTCGGGTTTCTGGAGACCAACGTGCCCTGGCTGGTGAGACCGGGTGGGCGCAACTTCTGGGAGGAAATTCAATTCCGCGATCCATCACCTGATCATCTGCATGCGGTGATCCCCGGCCATCGCTTTGACCAGCTGATGGCGGAACGCCAGACCCATCCCGTTCGCAGCCGTATTGACTCCTCTTCCCGTATCGAAGGCTGGGCCACCTATCTCGAAGAAGCTATGGTGCAGGCCGGACTGTTTGAGGATCTGCCTCGGGCTCGGGAATTGATACAGGTTTTCGGGATATTCCGCGCCGCCCGGGTTCCCGCTGACATCTGGCTGCAAACCGGGGATCTCAGTGTTGGGGAAGTTGTGGACTACTGGCTGACCCGTGTCCCCTACCTCGACGAGAACGTCGCCCGCGTAGACGCGGAAATCTATCTTCGCAGGCCTCCCGGCTACGGGATTGGCTATGCCGCCGGGAAATGGCAAATGGAGCGACTTTTGGCGGACCGCAAGCGGCAGCTGGGCGATGGCTTCGAGCTCAGGGCATTTCACGACTACATGATGACGGCGGGTCGATTACCTCTCTCATTATTGCGCTGGGACTTGACCGGCTTTGATGACGAGGTTAGGCGGTTCTGGGAGCGGGAGCCGCTGCCAACAGGCCGGTAAAGGGCACCGCAAGCGGCAGGGATGCCAGCGGCTTCAAGCTGCCGCCCGTACCGTAATTTTTCCTTGTTGGTTTAAGCATGGTTTTGCAATTTGTGCTCTGAAATCGCTTGCAGTTAATCTTGTGCGTGGGTAATAAGTGCGGCCATGGCCGGGCCTGTATTGCTACAAATGGCAGCATGTTTAGCGTCGCGCCGCCGACTCCAGGGGATTGGCTGCGTGGATAGCTTTGAGCCTTGCACTGTCACTGTCTGGAGCTCGCTGCCCGGTTTGTACCCTGGAAAGCGAGTCTGGACCAATCGTTCCTTCACGGTCGGTATGACTCTTTGTTGGATGGCCAGCGGCTGTTGGATTCCGGTATCTACATGCACTTCTACGCCACCGGTATCACCCCCGCGATGGCGATCAAGAACATTGTCAAGGGTTCTCAGTACGCGATTGCCTGCCTGGACAAAGACGGCAACAGCCTCGACGGCAGCAAGACCTACAAGATTCATCCGCCAAAGCATGTGCCCGCCAAGGACGTCTGGTCTTTCACGCTTTGCGATAACCAGACTCGCGGCCTGCTGCAGACCGATCAGCGTTTCCCGGGCGTGGATGGCAACAAGCCGGGGCTGAAGCCAGGTGACCCCGAAGAGGTGAAGCAGTCTTTTAGCGGCGAGCAGCAATGCCCGACGGCACCAGTCACTGGTGCCCCGAGACCGGAGGCCGCGTCACAGGTGCAGAACTATCGTGCGCCGTGTAAGCCCGATTGTAGAATTGCAGCGAGCAATTGCTGGCGCCGCTGCAAGTCGGCGTCGTGGAACAGCCGTAACTGCTGGTTGTAGCTGGTTGCAAGCTCGTTGAGAAAGTCGACCACCTGGTTGTGACGGGCGGCGCTTTCGATCTCCGGCAGCGAGGCTTCCTGCTGCCGCACGAAATCCCGCAACACGCGGCCGTAGGCAAGCATCTCCGCCTGGTCGGCGTGACGGCCATCGGGTATCTGCAGGGCGAGAGCATCAGGTTCGAGTGCCATGGTTTCAACTCCTTGTGCGGCAACTGGTCGCGTTGTTTGCGGTGCAAATTTGCTAATGTTTTTGCAAATTGGGTGCCAACTGCTGCTCAAGTGCTGATCTTCAGGGTTATCAATGGCTTGGGGTGTATTCGGGAGTTAGTCCGGCGGGTGGTTGATGGCTTCACTGCACTCGGGGCGAGCGTGATGCACCCGTTTTGCGCATTTCGTGGGTGTCCCGGTGTGCTTTTTTATGGGTGTCCCAGGGTGTTCCAGGGTGTCCCTTATGGGTGTCCCAGGGTTCTCCTTTTGTGGATGTCCCTGTGTGGTTTCTGTGTGGTTTTTATGGGTGTCCCAGTTTCTCCATCAGGTAATGGGTGTCCCAAGGTTCTTTCCCAAGGTTCTTAGGAGGTGCTTAGTTCATGCTGGGTAGTGGACTCGGCGTAAGGGGTGTCGTCAATTCACATGGCCATCGCTCAGGAACCGTCGCAGGGTGGCCAGGGCTTGCTCGGCGGCCTCCTCCTGGGGCAGGTGGCCGACCCCGGGCAGGACGACCAGGGTGGCCTCGGGCAGCGCTGCCAGATAGTCCTGAGCATTGGTGACCGGAATCATGGCGTCTTTCTCTCCCCACAACAGCAGTGTCGGCGCGGTCACTTTCTGAAGCGCTGGAACGGGGTCGACCAGCACGGTCTGCCGCATCCGCTCCAGAAAGGCGTGTCGGACGCCGGGCGCGAGCAGCAGGTCATGGTAACGTTGCAGTCGTTCTCTGGTCATGGACTGGGGGTTGCCGTAGGCCGGGGCCAGAGACATGCGCAGCAACGGCCGTGGCATAATCCACTGCATGATTGCCAGCGTTCCCGGCACTGCTGCGGGTGTGTTGTACTCGAAGCCGGGGCTGGCGAAGCCATCGGGTGCGATCAGCACCAGTCGCTCCGTGCGGGCCGGATAGCGTGCAGCAAAATTCCATGCCAATCGACCACCCATGGAATGGCCAACCACGCTGGCCCGCTCCAGCTCCAGGGTATCCATGAGGGTTGAGAGCACCTGCATATCGTGTTCAATCGAGTAGTCATCCGCCGGGTCCGGCCCGGTGAGTCCCGCGCCCGGGAGATCGTAGCGAATCACCCGAAATTCATTGCCTAGCCCGTTCGCCCAGGCCTCCCAGCTGTGGAGGCTGCCTCCCAGGCCGTGCAGCATGACCACTGCCGGCGCATCTCTCGGCCCGCTATCGCGCAGGTGCAGTCGCAACCCTCCCACCGACAGGAAGTCCTCCGGTCCCCGGGCATACTTTGCCTCCAGCGACTCCACCGGTTTGTCGGGCGTCCACAGCCAAATAAGCGCGGCTATAAAGAGCAGGAAGACGAGTGCCAATATGAACTTCAAGGTCATTAGGGTTCCGGTGTTTGTCGGGAAACTGATCAGGTGTAACTATTAAAAGACAACTATCGGTGTCCAGTTTAGTTGACACACATGCGAATACCAACTAAATTTGGCCTATGAATAGATTGATTATCAGCTAATTACAGGCGAGTAGACGCGATGCAAAGGCAATCGAAGGGCGCCAGTCCGGCCCGCCAACCACCGGGGCAGAGCGCACCCATTCGTGTTGTTATCGTGACCATGGATACACATCTGGCCAGTGCGGTCGATCGCGCACGGCTGGAGCTCAAGCGCCAGTTTCCAGAGTTAACACTAAGCATGCATGCGGCTTCCGAATGGGGCGCCAACCCGGAAGCCTTGCAGCGGTGTATGATGACATCGAGAAAGGCCGATATCATTATTGCGGCGATGCTGTTCCTGGAAGATCACTTCCAACCCATTCTTCCTGCGCTGGAGGCCCGCCGCGAGCAGTGTGACGCGCTGGTCTGTGCGATGTCTGCCGGCGAGGTGTTCAGCTGACCCGGCTTGGCAAGTTCGACATGCAAAGGCCGGCTCCGGGCCGATGGCCCTGCTCAAGCGCCTGCGCGGCGACAAGAACAAGGCCTGCCCGGCGGCGCGGCGCAGATGAAAATGCTGCGCCGCCTGCCGCGATTGCTGCGTTTCATTCCCGGCACAGCCCAGGACGTGCGCGCCTACTTCCTGACCCTGCAGTACTGGCTGGGCGGCTCGGAAGAGAACATGTCGCAATCTGGTGCGCTTGCTGATCGACCGCTATGCCGCGGGCCGCGCGCGGCCCTGCGCGGACGCAGACAACTGCCGGAGCCGGTCGAATACCCGGAACTGGGTGTGTACCACCCGCGCATGAAAGGCCGGCTGTCGGACACACCTGCGAGACTGCCTCCCGGTGCCGGAAGGCGCGATCAACGGCACGGTGGGTGTGCTGCTGCTGCGCTCCTATCTGCTGTCGGGCAACGCCAGCCACTACGATGGCGTGATCGCCGCGCTGGAAGCGCGTGGCATGCGGGTCGTGCCGGCGTTTTCCGCCGGGCTGGATGCCCGCCCGGCGATCGACCAGTTTATTTCATGCAAAATGGCACAGCCACGGTATGACGCCGTGGTCTCGCTGTCCGGCTTCTCGCTGGTGGGCGGCCCGGCCTACAACGACGCCAAAGCCGCCGAAGAAGTGCTGGCCAAACTCGACGTGCCCTACATTGCCGCGCACCCGTCCGAGTTTCAGACGCTGGACCAATGGGGCGGCTCCGAGCGGGGTCTGCTGCCGGTTGAGAGCACCATCATGGTCGCCATTCCCGAGCTGGATGGCGCCACCGGCCCGATGGTGTTCGGCGGCCGCCCGGGGGCCGACGGTGTCACCTGCGAGGGCTGCGACACCACTGCAAATTCACCAAGCCGACACACGCGCAGGACATGCAATCCTGCCCGGAACGGGCCGATCATGCTGGCCGCCGGGTCGAGCAAACTGGTCGCGCTGCGCCGCTCCGAACGCGCCGAGCGCAAAGTGGCCATGGTGCTGTTCAACTTCCCGCCCAATGCCGGCAATGTCGGCACGGCCGCGTTCCTGGCGGTGTTCGAATCGCTGTACAACACGCTGCAGGGCATGCAGGCGCAGGGCTACACGTCGACCTGCCCGACAGCGTCGATGTGCTGCGCGACCAGACTGCTGGAAGGCAACGCGGCGCAGTACGGCGCCGACGCCAATGTCTGCTGCGCTGATACCGGTATCGATGACCACGTGCGCCGCGAGCGCTGGCTGAAAGAAATTGAGCACAGTGGGGCCCGGCACCCGGGCCGGCAGCTGAGCAACGGCAGCTCCATCTTCGTGCTGGGCAAGCAGTTTGGCAATGTGCTGGTCAGCGTGCAGCCGTCCTTCGGCTACGAAGGCGACCCGATGCGCCTGCTGTTCGAAAAAGGCCTGGCACCGACGCATGCGTTCTCGGCGTTCTACCGCTACCTGCGGGAAGACTTCGAAGCCCACGCGGTGCTGCATTTCGGCACCCACGGCGCGCTGGAGTTCATGCCCGGCAAGCAAACCGGCATGTCCGGCAACTGCTGGCCCGACCGGCTGATCGGCGACCTGCCGAACATGTACCTGTACGCGTCCAACAACCCGTCCGAAGGGGCGATCGCCAAGCGCCGTTCAGCAGCGCCACGCTGATCAGCTACCTGACGCCGCCGGTGGCGCAGGCCGGCCTGTACACCGGCCTGCTGGACCTGAAGTCTCCGTTGACCAGTGGCGCAATACGCCGCCTGACGAACGGCGAGCGCGCATGCGAACTGGCCACGCTGATTCAGTCCCAGGCGGCTGAACTTGACCTCGCTGCGGCCGAGCCGTTGTGGGAGACCGGCGGACACTGGACGTCGCCAATGAGCCACATTACGCGGCTCGGCGAAAAAATACTGGAGCTGGAATACACCCTGATACCTCACGGTCTGCACGTCGCGGGCAGCGCTCAGTGTCGCAGAACGCGTTGACATGCTGCTGGCCATGGCCGAGGCCTCCCACGGCATGCAGCCGGAACGAGCGGCAGTATCAGCGCTGGTCGAGGGCGCAAACCGGAAGCTGCGCTGGCCACAAGCGGCCTGGAAGTGACGCCAGCGAGACCCCGGCAGCGTTTACCGAACTGGCCAAGACCAACCGCCTGCTGGCTGAAGACACCGAGGTCGGCGCATGTTGCACGCCCTGGACGGCCGCTTCATTCGTCCCTCGCCCGGTGGCGATGTCCTGCGCACACCGGAGGTTCTGCCAACCGGGCGCAACCTGCATGGCTTCGATCCATTCCGCATTCCCAGCGCCTTTGCGGTTCGTGATGGCGCGCAGCAGGCCGAGCGACTGCTGGATCGCTACGCCGCAGACGGCAAGCCCTGCCCGAATCCATCGCCCTGGTGCTGTGGGGCAGCGACAACCTGAAAACCGAAGGCGGCGCCATCGGCCAGGCACTGGCCCTGATGGGCGCCGCACCGCGCTTCGACAGCTATCGGCCGCATTGCCGGCGCCACGCTGATTCCGCTGGAAGAACTGGGTCGGCCGCGCATGGATGTGGTGCTGACGATCTCCGGTATATTCCGCGACCTGATGCCGTTGCAGATCAAGCTGCTGGCCGAAGCGTCGTTCCTGGCCGCCAGCCGCCGATGAACCGCTGGAACAGAACTTCATTCGCAAGCACGCGCTGGCCTACCAGGCAGAGCACGACTGCTCGCTGGAAACGGCGGCACTGCGCGTGTACGGCAATGCCGAGGGCGCCTACGGCTCCAACGTCAACAACCTGGTCGAAAGTGCAAACTGGTCGGATGAAGACGAACTGGCCGAGACCTACTCACGCCGCAAGGGCTTTGCCTACGGACGCAACGGCCGGCCGGAGCAGACACGGCGCGTTGATGCGACAGCGCGCTGGCCGATGTGGAGCTGACCTACCAGAACCTCGACTCGGTGGAACTGGGCGTGACCACGGTCGACAACTATTTCGACACGCTGGGCGGCATCACCGGCGCAGTCAAGCGCGCGCGCGGCGGCAAAGCACCGCCGGTCTACATCGGCGACCAGACCCGCGGCGAAGGCACGGTGCGCACGCTGCAAAGAGCAGGTGTCACTGGAAACCCGCACCCGCATGCTCAACCCCAAGTGGTACGAAGGCATGCTGGAACACGGCTACGAAGGCGTGCGCCAGATCGAAGTGCACGTCACCAACACCATGGGCTGGTCGGCCACCACCGGCCAGGTGCAGCCCTGGGTATACAAGCAGCTGACCGAAACCTTCCTGCTCGATCCGGAAATGCGCGAACGCCTGGCCGAGCTCAACCCGACAGCGTCGTTTCGCGTGGCCAACCGCTTGCTGGAAGCCTCAGAACGCCAGTACTGGCAGCCCGATGCCGAAATGCTGGACGCCCTGCATCGCGCCAGTGAAGACGCTGGAAGACCGGATGGAAGGTGTTCACGAGGTTGTTGCCGCCTGACGCAGCCGCGATAGCCACTGCCTGCAAAATACGGTAAGCAGGATATCCAGGGTTTAGAGGGTTCCGTCAGGTCCCGAGGGGTGAGCAGTGTATGGACCCGGCGGGGCTAAATCCGGCTGGCTCTGACACGCTGCGTGCGCAGTATCGGTAACCTCGGTAAATGCTTTGCCAGACCGCTTCCCGGTCTCACCCGACCTTTCTCTGTCAGGCCCACTCCAGCCCACACGTCGGCGCGCCACAAGGCAGTGGCCGGGATCCTCGGGCGGCAAACCAAGCGGCGCCACCCGGCTCGTTGTCCCCCTCCCGTCGCCAGCACGCCCCGACTGACGAGTCAGCCGGGATTGCGACCTCCTTTAGCCGCAAGGTGTATTCAGCTGCGGCCGGACTTCTTGGGGGCGGTTAGCTGCTCAAAAGTCTTTGCGCAGGCCCACCGCCCAATTGCGTGGTGCCCGATAAGACACCTCGTTGCAGCCACAGAGAGTAGCCAGGTCAAAGCCCTGTACGCCAGCTCGCTCGTCGGTGATGTTTCTAAGGCCCAGCGTGGCGGTCCAGCCGGAGTCAACGGTGCTCCAGCTGATCAGTCCGTTGACCAGCGTGTAGGAGTCAAACTTGTCTGCATCGAAGTTTCTGAGATTGTAATAGAATTCGTCCGAGTAGCTTACGTCGCCCTGTATCGCGATGCGCCCACCGAAGGCGTCAAAGCCGTAGCGGGCCATTGCAAAGGCCTGGAACTCCGGTGTGTAGGTAGGTTCCACATCGACGGTAGGGAGCGGAGAACCACTGCGCAACGGGAGGTCGTCGATTGAAGCATCGACGTAAGAAGCGCTCAAAATCAGATCCAGACCATCTATGGGATTGGCCTGCAGTTCGAGTTCTGCACCATAGGTCTCAGCATCCTGGTTAATGGAGACACCGCCAACACCGACAAACAGAAACGCTTGATAGTCGGCATAGTCATAGTAGTAAACTGACCCGTTCAACCGCGCCATGCCATCGGCGAAGGTGGCCTTGAAGCCGGCTTCATAGGAAGTCAGCACTTCTTCATCATAGGGCAGGCCCTCGTCAGCCCCGGAGCCAAGATAGGCACCGAGCAGGGGCGCATTGTAGCTCCCAGCCTTTACACCGCGATTAACCCCGGCGTACATCAGCAGGTCGGGGGTTGGTGTGTATTCGATCTGAAGTTTGCCGGTCCAGAACGTTTCCGAAAAGTCATCCTTATAGAAGAACGGATCGCCGGCACCAGCTGCGTCGGGGATAAACGCGCCCGTGTCGGTGGTTACCTTCCCGTTGCCGGAAGAGGCCGCCAGGCCGATACCGATATCAAAGTCTTTTTCTTCGCGCATGATGCGTCCACCGGCGATCAGGGAGATCTGCTCCGTTAGATTGTATTCGTATTGACCGAAGAGGCTGTAAGAGTTGGTTTCAAGTGAGGAGATGGTAACGATATCGGCTGGCAACGCGATGGTACCGAAGAGGCTCGACGGGGGGGCCTTCAGTGCATTGGAGGAATCGGTATCGATATTGAGATAGTACAAGCCGACCACCCACTTCGATTGATCCCCACCACCGGTAACCCGCAGTTCCTGGGTGAAGCTATCGGCATCGACGGCAGCATAATTAGCCAGTTGGTTCACCGGTGCCGCATCGACGTCAATAAAAAGCTGTTTCTCATAGTCCTTGTAGTCGGTCACCGAGGTCAGAGACATTGTGTCCGTGAATTCGTAGTCGACACGCACGTTGAGACCCGAGGTTTCAGTCGAGCCCTGGTCATCAAATGCGAAATCGCTGGAGAAAGTGAAGTCATCACCGTCCGGATCAATGTACCCGAAGAAGTCAGCTCCGGGTGCCAGTCGTTCGCAGAGCCCTACTGCCGCGCAGTTGCCGGGACCAAAGGGAGAGTCCACCAGTGCATCACCGCCGGCGTCGCGCCCGGTATCAACGCCGTTCTGCGTAAGGATAGACAGGCGGCTTTCATCCGCAGGGGTATCGATGACATTGTAGACCTCGGTGCGTCCGTCTATTTCTTCACCGATGGCCAGCGTGGGCTTCGATTGATAGGGCCCTGTGCTCAGTTCCGAGTCTGCGTAGTTGCCCGAGACCGAAATTTCCAGACGGTCTGTAGGCCGAAAGGCCAGGGTCAGGCGGCCGGCTATTGTATCGTCATCCCCGAGGTCGGCACCGGCATTGTCGCCTGGTGAGCCGATTTTGAAATCGGGAACACCGAATACATTAAAGTCCGGCGCCCCCTGTGGGTAAAGGTTTTCAAGGTAGGGGTCCTGCTCGGTATAGCGCGCGGCAAAGCGGAAAGCCATGCTGTCGGTAATCGGCCCGCCTATCGCCCCTTCTATGGCATACCGGGACGCATCGTTGGGAACATCGAACTGTCCGTATTCGGCGTCTATATAACCTTCGAATTCATCAAAGGACGGCTTGTTGGAATAATAGCTGACCACCCCGCCAGTCGCGTTTCTGCCGAACAAGGTGCCCTGTGGCCCCTTTAGAATTTCTACCCGGTCTATATCAAATAGCGCAAAGGTCTGGGCCTGGGCGATGGCGATATAGCCCTCATCCAGGTAGACGGCATTGGGAGATTCGATAATGTCGTTGAAATCGTTCTGGGTAACGCCGCGAATGGAAAACTGGGTATTTTGCCCGGCGAGGTTGCCGCTGATATGCACCCCCGGTGTATAGGCTGCAATATCGAAGCTCTCGGTGACATTAAAAGCCCGGAGCTGCTCACCGGAGAATGCCGAGACCGCAATACCCACGTCCTGCAGCGATTGCTCCCGCTTCTGGGCGGTAACCACAATCTCCTCCAGCATGCTCTGGGCACTGGCGGGTGTGCCCGTACTCATGACGATTGTGGCGACTGCAATTGCCAGCGGCGATCGTCTGTTTGCTATACCTTTAGATTCCATAGCGTGCTCCCTCTGTACTCTGGTAATGACTATTAAAAGTGATCGGGCAGACCATAGATACCATACTTGTGTTCTCCAACAAAACAAACAGTAACTTGAGGCCGGCAACCCTTACAATGACTTTGCAGGCTACCAGATGGTCAGATGATTGCCCGCTCAAAGCACGTCCTCGCGCCCGCGGGATTTGATGACTGCATACAAAATTTTTCCGCCCGGGGAATGAGGTCGGGGATCGCTGCGCACAGATCCGCACACTGTTGCTGATCGCGGAAACTAAACTCATCAATGATATTGATGCGAGAACGAGCGGCGCCAATGAATTATTGGGACTGATAACATGCGTCTACAACGATGTGTCGTGTATTGCAGTGTGGATGACTGAAGGGGCGATTGACGCGGTCTCGCCGTGCGCCGGCGCTTTTTGGACAGCCACCGGGCACCCTCAAAGATAATGTGTTTCGCTGGCCGCCCCCTTGCGCTGGCCGCTTCCCAATCCGCACTGCGGGGCTCTCAGGCAAACCCGCACTCGACGTTGCCACTTGGCACCAGCCTGTCTTCAAAGTGGCGCCTTGATCGCGGGTTTGCCTGAAAGCCTGAGCGCATTGCCATTGTTCAGAGGTGCCCTAGGTCAAAAGGGAGTGCTTAGTTGGCCGATTATTGAGATGCTTTGTTTGAGCGATATTGCTGTAACAGTCGCAAACGCGGATCAACGCCCTCGCAAGGTGAACCGCAGCAAGCCTCGGCATTGGGTTCAGCAGTGGCCTTGACCTGTCCTCACTCAGTGGCATGGACCAACGACTGTAAACCGGTCTGTCATAGCCTGCCACTGAGCGGCTGGGGCAGTGGTTTTTTATGCGATCACGAACCTAGACATGAAGCCACTGCGTACGTGCATTATTGCTATCTTCCTCATCAACAGCTCGCTGGCTTTGGGGAAAACTGAGCATTCGTAAGTGACAGTCAAAAGCTGCAGGATTTCATCAGCGGAGCCAGTATCGAGTACATTCGCGCCGACGGTGTAAAAGGGGCGGCGGCCTACAACGAAAATGGCACCGCTACGGTTGCCTTGCTTTATTTGGGACACCCAGGGTTTTAATTCCGTGCTTTATTTAGTGCTTTATTTAGGACACCCAGTGCTTTATTTAGGACACCCAGGGTTTTAATTCCGGAAACTCATCAACTCCGCCCGTTACTTTTGAGGCAGCTATTTAGATGGTTTCAACACTGAAGATGTCTCACAGCACTATTGAGGATGATCCTGCGGGTTTCGTGACACGAAGAGCATGTGAATAGGCTATTGCGAGCTGCCTGAGCCACTGTAGAACACCTAGCCCTATGCGCTTGGTATGTAGCGAACGGTCGGCCGAGGTTTGTCGGGTTTCACTAACGCCGTGACTCAGGCCGCGTTGTAAAGATTCCCCAGTTCGGCGAAGCCCTTTATCCAGCAACGCCCGGAAGACGTCGCGTAACTTTGCATCCGCGCCAGAGCACCAATGGCTTGAAGGGAAGATGCCTGGATATCGCAGACCAGGGCCATCCACTGCTGACTATTCATCGACAGGCTATCTAAGGCGGTAACGGTATCCCGCGGCATGGCGTCCCGGTTGCCAGCGCGCACGCAGCGGCCAGTAGCAGCCACCAGAGCCAGATAATCGTCCAGCCTGATTGGAAGACCTCGGCTACTCTCAAGCGACTCGCCGCCCTCTGAAAACGGCGATAGCGACGGGCTTGACGTGTTGCCTGCTGGCGCAGTCTCGGTAAGCCTTCGCGCCTTTAGGCGTTCCTGCACCGAGGTGAAGTCCGAATCGCGTAAGGTCTCTGCCATCCCGGCCCGGATCGGGTTCAGATCGACATAGGCCATACAGGACAGGACCGCCGCCTCATCCAGCAAGGCTTTGGACTTGAAGCGCCCCTCCCAGAATCGCCCCGTGCAGTCGTCCTCAGCATTCGCCCTGCGCGCAATGTGTTCATTCATGCAACGCATAAACCAGCTGATGTCATAGAGCCGGGCACGCCACACGGCGGCAATCGCCGCCACGGTGGCAGCCTGGGCCGCCGTGAGCGGCTGCCCGGCCAGTTTCTGTTGGACCAGCAGGGGCCCGCTAAACATCCGGGTCCAGCGTTCGATGACCTCATCGTCGCTCCAGTGCTGTGCCCGGGCCTGATCCACCCGCAGCACCACGTGGTAGTGATTACTCATAATGGCGTAGGCACAGAGTTCGATGCCAAAGGCCGAGGCCTGCAGCTTGAGTCGGTCAACCAGCCAGGCGCGGCGGTGATTGAAATCCTGCCCGGTGTACTGATCTTTACCACACAGGAAAGCCCGGCGAACGCAGCGGGCGATGCAGTGGTAGTAGGGTGTCTCGCTGAGCGAGATCTGTGCGCTGCGTGGGATGGTCATCCTTGACCTCCTGGGGTGGCTGAACGACACACCTAGCTTAGCCGTCAGCCTCCGTGTGGCCAAGGGATTGGCCGGTTTTGGTGGGAGATTGGTGGGTGTCCTAACTTCTATTTTGTGCGGAGCGCCGGATGGTCATCCTTGACCTCCTGGGGTGGCGAACGACACACCCAGCTTAGCCGTCAGCCTCCGTGTGGCCAAGGGATTGGCCGGTTTTGGTGGGAGATTGGTGGGTGTCCTAACCTCTATTGAGTGATCTCGGCGCCCCGTTGAGGTGCGGAACAGCGATCAATCTGCTAATGGCCGGACGGCCAGCACTTCCGTTTCGCAGAGCAGGCCCGGGCGACAAACCCGGGCTTCCACCAACACGTTTGGAAAACCCTCAAAGCCGGCTTCGGTAAACTTCTGCCTGAGCCGCTCGGCGTCGGCCCGTTCCTTGACGTAGGTGACAGCGGATACGATATCGCCGTAGGTGGCACCCTGCCCGTTAAGCAGGGCGGCGACATTTACGAGCATCCGGTCGGCCTGGGCGTCGAAGTCGCCCACGTGAGCGGTTCTTCCAGCCTCGTCGATGCTCGCGGTACCCGATACGTGCAGCGCGATCTTGTTGGCTTCTACCATCTTCATCCCGCGGACGAAGTCGGCACCGTATTCTCCCGCTTCGTTAAGAGTGGGCGAGGTCATTACTGTCCGCTTGGGTGGTTGTCCCGCCTTGACAGCATAGATGCTCAAGCAGAGGTCGTGCGCACTGGAGATTGGCCCGCCACCAATGCCGGTGCTTGCCGGGACCGGGTCAATTCCCCTGGCTTTGAAGAATTCGCGGCGTGCCCGATTGAGGTCGCCGTAGTCGCGATCCATTTCGCGCAGATGGATCCACGCACGCACCACGTCACTAAACTCCATGCCCGCCTGCTGCAACAGCGCTTCTGCAAGGCCAAACATGCTCATGGTTTGTTCGTGGGCCGTATCGCCTGCTCCGCAAAGACCCCCCGCATAGACACGGTCTTCACCATCGAGGTGTATGCGCAGACCATGTGCTCTGGCGCACTCTGCACAGCTGCAGTCGGGCTCCATGTGGATGGGCTCCACCTGCAGCGGGGAAGCGTGCGGGATGACAGCCTGCGCGGTGATCGCGACAGAGGTTCCCCGGTACAATGGGGGTTGTTGAATCTCAGTGATCGCTGGTGCCGAAGACCCGCCTCTGTGCGAGCCAAGAACGCGCTGACGCACTCCACGCACGGTTTCAATGTCCGACTCTGCACTGCGCAGGAATAGCGTCTCGCAGACAATGGCCTCGGCGCCGCAGCCCTCATTATCCAGCACATGAAGTAGGGCGTTGTAGATGGCTTTGGCCTGGCTTTCCGCATCCAGTGCCCCGTCATTGGGCTGGCAGCTGAAGTAGAGCTCCCGAGCCACCGGCCCGTCGAGTCGGCGCAGGATAACCGAGCAGCCGTGTACCTCGATGTTTTCGACTTGGGGAGGGGGAGACACTGGGATTACCTGAGTGTTGATTGGGGCCGAAATCCCCGGGCCGCTGCTGCAGCCTCGGGGAGGAGTTGAGTCACCGCGGAGCTAGCAGCCGTCTGTAGGCAACTCGCCGTCGGGTTCGGCAGAGAAGAATGTAAATTCTCCCTTGGGCGTATTCTGCTCGAAGCAGTTGCCACCAGAGTCAGCCTCAAGCTGTGTGTACAGGTAGTCCGCACCCGGAAGGGGGAAGTCCGGCCCCGGGTTTTCCCCGTTGCCACTGGCATAGTTTTTGTAGACCCTGTTGTTGTTCGCCTGGGGCGGGGCACGCAGGCCAGACCCATCCTCCGGATCACAGGCCCGTTCAGTTCCGCCGAGAGCTGTGCACCAGCCAAGAATCGCGATTCCGGCAGAGTCATTGCCCTCGACGTTGTTTTTCAGGACCTGATGGTCACTGACGCCCAGGAGCATGATACCCACTCCAGGTGGTAGATCGGCCTGGAATGTGCCTTCCGGTGCAGGATTCGGTGTCAGGTTATTGTTGTACACATCATTCTGCTTGATGATCCAGTTTTCCATCACAGGCAGGGGTGGGTTGCCCGCGCCGTTGGGGTGAAACAGACCCACACCTACGCTGTTGCCGTAGATCTGGTTGTATCGAACCTTAACCTCGTTGGAGACGGTGATTTCGAAGCCGATCACACTGCTGTGGAGCTCGTTGGCGAGCACTCGCACGTTTTCAGAGCCCGCCACCCACATCGCCGTGTCCAGGGATCCATAGGATTCGTTGTTGCGCACCAGCCCATTAGCGGAGAGCGTCGGGTAGATCCCGTTATTGAGATTATTGGCCGACTCGTTGCGCACGAACTCGAAGCCGTCTACCCAGCGGGTCTGTATGCCGTTCACGGGAAAGTCTTCCACGCTGAAGCCGCGAATATAAAACTTTTTGAGATCGACGATCTCGCCGCCCACGGCCTCTTCGCACTCTTCCCTGTCCATGTCGTACTCGCAGCCAGCAGGAGCCGCCAGAACGCCGGTCTCTTGATCGCCATTAGCGATAAGACGCACCTTGCCTGCATCGCCCTCACCCTCTCTGACCTTGCCAATCAGGCGCAGCTTGTCGGTGGTGATGCGCAGGCCGTAACGGCTATTGCCATCTTCGCGGTACTCGCCCGGTTCTACCAGGATCGTATCGCCAGGTGAGGCGGCATCAATAGCCGCCTGAATAGATTCGTTGGGAAATACCCTGTGGATTGCTGCCTCAGCGGTAGTTGCGACCATGAAAACAGCCGCTGCAAGCATTGGACTGGCGTAGCGTTTCATCATTATCGTTATTCTCCGAACTCAGTTATCGGGCCAATTCAGCTTCGAGAGGCCACAGCAACGGGGTAACAGATGTAACCCGCTCGTGATGTGTTATAACGAGGTTTGCTTAAGCTGTCAATTAAGGCTCTCCACAGCCCGCAGCACACATGTAGCGGCACCCCGCATGTTGATTGACTTCACGATGCCACTCCCCCCACAATTCGGAGCCTTAAGGTAATGCATCAGCAGGGTATTCACGCCCGATGAAGCATCTTCCTCGCATCAGTCAAGGATAAAGATCCGTCGTCATGGTTTCATTACTTACTCATCAAACTCGCAGGCGCGCTGGCCTACTGCCGGCAGCAAGTCTTGCGAGATTTCTGCTCTGTCTGAGCTTGGGCATTGGAACGTGCGCGCAGGGGGCTGGCCTGCCAGCGCCCGTTGGCGGCGTTGCTGGCCAGCTGGAGATCACCTACCCATTGGACGAAACGCTTTTTCCGCTGGACATTGTCGCTCCAACAGTCACCTGGAAGGACGAGACGCCAGGCGTGCGCAAGTGGCAGGGTTCCCTGCGCGTCAAGGGGAGTGTGCTGCGTTTCACGGCAGCCAAGCCCGAGTGGCGGCCGTCGGAGGAAGACTGGGCGAAAATCAAGGCCCGCTCCACGGATCACGACGCCGAGTTGGCAATCGCCGGTATCGGGCCCGAGGGCAGAACCCTTTCTTCAGCGAGTGTCCAGATCCGCACTTCGACAGACCCGGTGGGCGATTCAATCTTCTATCGAGAGGTACCGCTGCCTTTCATTGAAGCGGTCCAGGATCCTTCGCGCATACGCTGGCGCTACGGGCCGGTGGACTCCCAGGAACAGCCCCCCGTGGTCCTCGAGAACCTGCCTGTCTGCGGGAACTGTCACTCGTTCTCGGGTGACGGCGGTGTTTTAGGTCTCGATGTTGACTACGGCAACGACAAGGGCGGCTACGCTATTCTGCCCGTCTCAGAGCAAATGACGCTGAACGACGAGAAGATCATTACCTGGAGTGATTACAAGAAAGACGATGGCGAAGCCACCTTCGGACTGCTCTCCCAGGTCTCTCCCGACGGTCGTTATGTCATTAGCACGGTGAAGGACCGGGCGGTTTTCGTGGCCACCCCAGGGATCGAATTCTCACAGTTATTCTTCCCGATCAAGGGCATCCTGGTGGTCTACGATACGGTGGCCGGCACCTACAACGCGCTACCCGGGGCGGATGATCCGGCCTACGTGCAGAGCAATCCGACCTGGAGCCCCGACGGCAAATCGATCGTATTCGCCCGCAGCAAGGTCTACCGGAGTGACGCCATCGTCAATGCAAACACTATCCTGCTGAACGAGAATGACGTCCCTGAATTCATCGAAGACAAGGAGCCTTTTAAATTTGACCTGTACCGGGTGCCATTCAATGAGGGCCGCGGGGGCGTCGCTGAACCCATAAAGGGCGCCTCACACAACGGGATGAGCAACTTCTTTGCGAAGTTCTCACCAGATGGCAAATGGATTGTCTTCACCCAGGCCGAGAATTACATGCTGCTGATGCCCGACAGCGAACTCTACATCGTACCTGCCGAGGGCGGCGAGGCGCGGCGTCTGCGCGCCAACACGCGGCGCATGAACTCCTGGCATAGCTTTTCATCGAATGGCCGCTGGCTGGTTTTTTCGTCCAAGGCCAACACACCCTACACGCAGCTGTTCCTGACGCATATCGATGAGGATGGGACGTCCACGCCGCCCGTCGTACTGGATCGATTTACCGGCACTTACGGTGCCGCCAACATCCCGGAATTCGTGCCTCTGCCCGCGGAGGCGATCGCTCAGATCAAGGAGCAGTTTCTCGATGCCTACTCGTTCCTTCGTGCGGGCATGGCAAACGAGCGCACGGGCAACTACCCCGCCGCCGTGAGCGCTTATGAGCGCGGCCTCGAGGTTGAGCCCGACAACGTTGAGCTTCTCAACTCCCTCGGCTTCGCCTTGTTTCAGCAAGGCAAGAGTCAAGAGGCGGTGCAGGTGTTGGAAAAAGCGCTGGCGGTGGATCCGACGCACTGGAAGGCCCATAACAACATGGCCCTTGCCTCGATCGATATCGGTGAGTTGGAGATGGCCGAGGCTCACTACCGCGAATCCCTTGCCATCGAGCCGCAACCGGCGATCTACAATGACCTTGGGTTTGTGCTCGAACGCCAGGGCATGCCCTATGAAGCGGTCGACATGTATCGCAAGGCACTTGAACTTGATCCGGATTCAGCGGCGGCACATTACAACCTGGCAGTTGCTCTGGCGCGCAGCAGCGAGTTTGCCGAGGCGGAGGTGAATTTCCGTGCCATCATCGAGAAGAACCCGGACACCCGGGCCTACACCGGTTTGGGCGTAGTCCTCTGGCAGCTCGGCAAACAAGATGAGGCTATCGTCATGCTGCAGAAAGCCATTGAGGCAGACCCGGGCAACGCGACCGCCTATGACCAGCTCGGCACAATCCGCATTCAGCAGGGAAAGCTGGAGGAGGCCGCGTCCATTTATCGGGCCCTCGTTCGCAATCAGCCCAGCGCCGCCGCTCACCGGGAACTTGGCCAGGTGCTTATGCGCCTCGGGCGCCTGGAAGAAGCCCAAAAGGAAATGGCAAAGGCGACTGCGCTCGAGCGCACAGCCGGTTAAAATTGACGTTTAACGTTAGCATTCTGGAGACGATTCGATGCGCGCATGGCACCTGACTTCCTTTGGACTGGCAAGGATGGAGCGGGTGGATATTCCACAGCCCGAACCCGGTGCCAATGAGGTACTTGTGCGTTTTGAGGCAGCTAGCGTCAATCCGCGGGATAGCCAGATTATAGCCGGGCAGCTTACGCCCAACGTGCCATTCCCACTGGTGCCCCTGTCTGATGGCGCCGGCAGCGTCGTCGCGGTGGGTGAGGGCGTCACACGCTTCGCAGCTGGCGATCTTGTCGCCCCCAGCTTCTTCCCTGACTGGATAGAGGGCGAAGCACTGTACGATGAGCGCAGCGTCTCTGGCGGCCTGGAAGCTCCGGGGGTACTGCGCGAATACGGCGTTTACCCGGAGTCCGCTCTGGTCAAAGGTGCGGCGCATCTAAGCACAGCGGAGCTGGCCTGCTATCCCTGCGCCGGTTTGACTGCCTGGACTTCATTGGTGGAGAAGTCGGGGGTCGGGCCCGGCGACTGGGTTTTGATCCTGGGCACGGGCGGGGTCGCCATGGCATCGCTGCAGCTTGCTCAGGCATTGGGCGCCCGGTCTATCGTGCTGTCGTCCAGCGATGAGCGCCTCTCGGCTGCGCGGGAACTGGGTGCTGACGAAACCATTAATTACCGGCAGACGCCGGAGTGGGGCCCGGTGGCTCATGACATCGCTGGTCGCGGTGTGGACGCGGTCATCGAGATCGGAGGCACCGGTACGCTGCCGCAATCCCTGGGCGCTATTCGCCACGGGGGCCATATTAATATTATTGGTTATATGGCGGGTGCGACCATGGATACAACGGTGTTCCCGCTTATCATTCGTAACGCTAACCTGCACGGTATCGGGACCGGCCATCGCAAGGCGTTTGAGGCCATGATGGGGTTTGTAGAGGAGAAAGCATTGCGCCCGGTCATCAGTCGGCGCTATGCGTTCGGCGAAGCACCCCGCGCGTTAAGCGATCTGGACCGCGGCGGCTTCATCGGCAAGCTGGTAATCGATTACGCCCAGGAGTGAATACGGCCGGGTCGATAGAGCTGGGCACCCGGAGTCTTATCTTCTTCCGGCTGTGTCTCCGGCGCCAAGGGCCCGTTTGCGGGCGAGGCCTGCGTCGGACCAGACATCGCTGGAACGGTAGTAGCCGGTGAAAGTTTTTCCCTGAACGGTCAGCCAGGGTAGCTGGTGCGCTGTAAAAATATGGACATCTGGCGGCATGATGGCGGGGTCGTCCAATGTACCGACGCGAAGAAACGCCACTTTTTCGCCAATACCGGCGAAGGCGTAATGACTCCAGAGCGCTGTGTGACACTCGCCACAACGTGCTACTCGCTGGCCCTTGCCAGAGGCCGTTGGGATTTGACAATGCGCGAGCTCACCCTGCGACAGGTCAATTCTGTCTCGCTCGATCACACCGTTAATTACAAAGGCCGAGCCAGTTTCGCGTTGACACCAACTGCAGTGACAGCAGTGAACAATCATGGCGGGGGCTCGCACCGTATAGCGCACAGCGCCGCAGCTGCAGCCTCCGTCCAGGATAGTTTCGGCGGGGGTTCGTTCCACAGGGGCACACTCGGTAGAGTCGCCCTCGACAGCAGTACCGGCAGCAGTAAACGTTTGCGTACTCATACTCAGGCTCCAATAACAGGGTTGAACGGCAAGTCGGCCTCGCCCTAGTTTCTCTTGTATTGCTCAGGGAAGCTCGGCGCACAATTGCTCGACGATCTGCGCAGCGGGTAGAACGTCATTGATCTGACTGGCGCCCATGCCGGCGTAGAGCGCCATATTGAGCAGTTCGCCTTTGCTTGTGTCCACCGGCGAGGCAATGTGATACAGCGGCACTTCCCAGCCCGACGCCGTGGTGGCGACGACGCTGTTTTCTCCCGGCCTGTTGCCGGGTTGAGGGCAGCCTGCTGCTTCCCACCGATCCAGGGTGGCATTGCGCAATACCCGTGAGTTTGAATGGGGCCAGCCGCCGTCAAAGCAACACGTATAGGCAGTGGCATCGCTGCCCGCGTCAATGATCGCCTGCTGGTAGGCAGGGTGTGCGCGGCTCTCAAGGGCATTAACAAAGCGCGTGCCCAGTGACGCGGCGGTTGCGCCGGCAGCAATCGTCAGGGCGACGTCCCGGGCGGTCGCCATCCCGCCCGCCGCAATGACTGGCAGGTCGGTGGCCGCGATGACTTGTTGCAGCAGCAGTGCCAGCCCCGTGGTGGACTGGACATGGCCGCCCGCCTCAAGCCCCTGGCAGACCAGAAAGTCGGCACCGGCGGCGAGCGCCTGCTGGGCTGCCGCGAGCGACCCAACCTGAATGCCCAGTGCGGCATCTGAGTTTTTAATCAGTTCAATCGCCCGGTCTGACATGCCCCAGGAGAGCACTACGGCAGGTAGGCCCGCTTCCAACGCTGCAACCAGGGCTACGGGTTCGAAAGAGAGGGCAAAATTGGCCGTGAAGTACCCGCGGGTGTTCTCGTTCATATACCGTACTATTTGTGCTGCTTCCCGAGGGCTGCTCCAGGTCAGTGCCAACGACCCGATGCCACCGGCGTTGGCGACCGCCAGGGCCAATTCGGTAGAACAGGCACTGCCGATTGGTGCCTGCATAATCGGTCTTTCAAGCCTCTCGAAAAGCGTTGTCATCTTTTTCTCGCCTTTAATGTTGTTATGGTTGGCTGGTAGTTTAGGTACCCCTAAGCTATAAATAAAATTGTGTTTACCTATACAAGATATAAAAATGAGCAATATCAGGAAAGTAGACCTGAACCTGTTGCGCGCGCTGAGTATTCTGTTGGAAGAGCGCAGTGTCTCGCGCAGTGCCAGACGGCTCAACCTCACCCAGCCGACGGTGAGCAATATGCTGGCTCGACTCCGGGAACTGTTCGCCGATCCCTTGTTTACCCGCACCCGGCATGGTTTGTTGCCCACCAGTCGGGCGCTGAGCCTGGAGCCAGAGCTAAGACATATCCTGGATTCGGTAGACGCACTGGTCGCTCCCCGGATTTTTGATCCGACGACGAGTGACGCGACCGTGACCCTGAGTTCCAATGACTACATGCAGTTTGTGCTGTTGCTACCCGCGATACTCACCATGGGAGAAAAAGCCCCGACTATGCGCTTTGCAGTGCGTCAGGCCGAGATCGAGGGTCTGGTCGATCTGATGGACCAAGGCTCAATCGATATCGCGCTGACTATTCCTGAGTTTTCTGACGCGCGTTTGCGAACGCAGCACCTGTACAGCGAGCACTACGTGGTGGTGTTTCGAAAGGGACACCCATTGGCAACAGGGGGCATCAGCCTAAAAAAATTTCTGCACTATGATCATGCGATCGTGTCGCCTACTGCAGGCCATTTCCACGGGCCTACGGACGAGGCGCTGGCGGCCCGGGGTCTGCAGCGACGCGTGACTATGTCAGTCTCCAGTTTTTATTCGCTGATCGAGGTCGTGTCTGGCAGCGACCGTCTGGCCCTGATACCCAGCCGGCTCTACCAGCGGTTTTCTGACCGCCTCACTATGGCATTGCCCCCATTGGAGGTGCCGGGCTTTGAGGCAATTGCGGTCTGGAGTAGCAGAACACATGCTGACCCGGCGCGGCAGTGGGTTGTGAAACAGTTACAACAACAGGTGATGCTGAGTTAGCGGATTCACTGTTGCATCCGTATTCTGAACCTGGAGCATGAAAAGAACAGAACCCACTGTGCAAAAGAACAGCACCCACGGTACAAAACAAAAGAACCCACTGTGTCAGAACCAACCATTACAGGGCCAGGCGTGACAGAGCATAGCAGCACAGAGCCAACCGGGACGGGGCTGGACACGACCGCGCTACAACCGCTGGCACTGTACGGGTCGAACATCTCCTATTTTACCGGCAAGCTGGAGAACTACTTCCGGGTGCGAGGCATACCCTACCAGTTGCACAGTATGCAGCTCCCGGGCGCCTGGCGTCAGATGGAGAGAGACCTGGGTGTCAAGCAAATGCCCGCTCTCCAGTTGGGGGACGGCCGCTGGATGACCGACAGCACCAAGATCATCCAATGGTTTGAAGTGCAGTATCCCCGGAGTGGATTGATTCCCACCGACCCCCTGCAGGCCTTTATTGCCCTGTTGATCGAGGACTGGGCTGATGAATGGTGGTGGCGGCCGGCTATGCATTACCGCTGGTACTACCCGGAAAGTGCGCACCTGCAATCCCGCCACTTGGCAGATGAGCTGATGAGTGAGCAACCGGGCCCGGGCTGGCTGAAGCGTTATGCCTTGCGCCGCAGGCAACGGCAGAGCTACACCGCAGGTGACGGGATCACCGCAGCGGCTGTGCCGGGTGTAGAGGCCGCCTTTGGCGATTTACTGGATCGGCTGCAGGCCATTTTTGCCCGGCGCTCATTCCTCTTTGGCAGCCGGCCGAGCCTGGCCGACATCGGCTTGTCGGGCCCGTTTTTTCGTCACTTCGCTCTGGACCCGGTGCCACTGGAAATCATCCGCCAGCGCGCCCCGGCGGTACTGGAATGGGTGGCGAGATTGTGGAATCACCGTCTCGATACCGACACCGAGTGGCTGCCCGGCATTCCCGATGACCTGGGTCCTCTGCTGGTTGATATCGGCGCTAATTATTTGCCCTATCTCTGCGCTAACGTCGAGGCGGTGGCGGCGGGCCGCAAACGGTTTGATGTGGAAATCGGTGGCGTGGCCTATCGTGGTGCACGCTACTCACGCTACCGTGTCTGGTGCCTGCAGGAATTGCGTTCACACTTTGAGGCGCTACCTGAGAACGCGCGGGAGAATGCCCGCCAATTGCTCGAGAGGTATGCTTGCTGGGAGCCTCTCTGGCGCCATGAGCAACTGCCGCTGTTGCCTGGTCAGGAGGAGGGACTGCCGTTTCGGGGTAGCACCAAAATGCTCGCGGTCAATGAGTAGGCAACGTAACGCTTGAGTGAGGTGAGCGCAGATGTCATCGCACAGCCCCCGCTTCGGGTCGTTGGCTGGACAGACAACCGACTCAAGCGATTTGCATATCCTCCACCACCAGGGTGATGGATTCTTCCAGTAGCACATTGCTATCACCCACCAGCGGGCCAGTCTCCCACTTGCTCGGCCAGCAACCGAAGAGGTTCCAGCGCCTGACCTCGTTGCCGGCGTTGTCGTTGAGAATAATCGAGACATTGCGCCTGTCGTATTGTCCATCCCGCGCAGCCCGCCACCAGTCCTGTAAATCCTTGGTGACGATATAGCCCTTGGTCAGGGTGACGTCGCCAAAATGGGCTCGCCCTGGGCGTTTGCGGAGAAAAAGATCGTCGCCGTCCTGAAACTCCAGGACTTCGAGTTCCGCATTGAGGCCACTCACCGATTTGAATCTGCCGGCATTGACGCCGCTGATTTCCACCGAAAAATTGTAGGACCCGAGGTGGTCCAGTTCCGCTCTGCGAGTAGGCATCTGTCTCTCCCGACTATGAGGCTGTTGGTCAGCCGACGAATTCGGCGGATTCCACCGCCAGGATAAAAGTTTCCAGCGCGACCAGACCGCTGCTCCGACTCTGGGCCGCTATTTCCCAGGACACAGGCCAGGCATCTATTTTCCAGCGCAGCAACGAGCGATTGCGGGCATCCAAAAAAGCGATGTCGACACCACGCCGTTCAACCTTGCCGGTGCTGGCGGCGTACCACCAACGATAGAAGTCTGCTGCGTCCAGCGCGCCGCGACGCAGGGTGATGTTGCCGAAGCTCACCCGCCCGGGACGTTTGCGCAACATCAAGTCATCGCCGTCCTGAAATTCCACCACTTCGATTGCGCCCGAAAGGCCTTCGATTTGATCGAAGACCGCCGTCCGAAAGCCCTCAATACTGACCTGGTAGCGCTCAGCCGACATCGCTCTCCTACCGCGCGGGCTGCAGGCTTGCCTGCAGCTCCCTGTAGACCGTGACCAAACACGAAGTATAGGACACATTCGCAAGCTGTCATGGACACGGGTAGCGCGGGCACAATATCCCCAATCCTCCAAGCTCCGGGGATGCGTGTATTGTCAACGAAGGTGCACCAACGCCAGTTTGTGCAAAGTCCCCGGATCGTCTGTCCCCGAGGTGGGCGCAAGTGTGACCGGCCGTCGGTTTTTGAGCCTAAATTGTTAGCCTTCCAGCAGTCGCCTAAAGCTGCTGCCCGCAGCACCAACCGGAAGCCCAGGCCCACTGAAAGTTGTAGCCCCCCAGCCAGCCGGTCACATCCAGCGCTTCGCCTATGGCATACAGGCCGGGCAGCTGTTTAAGCTCGAAGGTTTTGGACGAGACGGCGTTGGTATCGATACCACCGAGCGTCACTTCTGCTGTCCGGTAGCCCTCCGTGCCATTGGGCTTGAACGCCCAGGCGTTCAGATGCTCTCCCAGCTCCCGCAACGTGGCGCCCGCAATATTGCCTATTTTGTCATCTTCAAACCAATCACCGTTTATTGCATCGACAAGGCGTCGAGGTAGAACCGACCGCAACACGCTCGACAGCTGCTGCCGTGGGTTCTGCTGTTGTGCAGTTTGCAGCCAGTCGCTGGCATCAAGGTCTGGCAGCAGATTGATCAGTACGGTACCGCCCTCGCGCCAGTAAGAGGACACTTGCAGCATGGCGGGGCCGCTAAGGCCCCGATGGGTGAACAGCAGGTTTTCTCGAAAGCTCACGCCGTTAACCGTTGCCACGGTATCGACAGAGATTCCAGACAGCGCCGCGTAGCGTGATTTTTGTTCCGGTTTCCAGGTGAAAGGCACCAGCGCGGCCCGCGGTGGGACAATCGCCACGCCAAACTGCTCGGCCGTGCGGAAAGCCAGGTCGCTGGCTATTTTGGGTAGCGACAGGCCGCCAGAGGCAAGCACTACCTTGGGGGCCACATAGCGTGCAGCGCTGGTTTCCACGGTGAAACCCAAGTCGTTCGAAGGTGCTATGGCAGTCACTTTGCTGTTCAGGCGAATGTCGACACCGGCCCACTCGCAGTGCTGCAACAGCATGGTGACGATGTCTTTGGCGCTGTGGTCACAAAACAGCTGACCGAGTTTTTTCTCGTGATAGTCAATGCCCGCCGCCTCCACCATGGCGATGAAGTCCTCCGGCTGATAACGCTTCATGGCAGAAACACAAAAGTGCGGGTTGCGGGACAGAAACTGTTCCCGGGGGTCAGACCAGCGATTGGTGAAGTTACAACGGCCGCCTCCCGATACCAGGATCTTCAGGCCCACCTTGGGGCCCATCTCCAGTACCTGTACCCGCAATCCGCGATACGCTGCGCTGATGGCGCACATAAGACCGCTGGCGCCGCCGCCAACCACGATCACATCAGGCTTGCTGGTCATTCACAGGTGTCATTCACAGGGGTCATTCAGAGGGGTCATCCCGAGTTGTTGTGCAGCCGCTGCGTCGTTTATGCGAGCGCGTATTTTAACATGGCTATCGCCGGGCGTTTTCGTTCGCCGCTGCCAGCCGCTGCAGACCTTCGGCCATGCTGACCAGTGGTTCGTAGCCCAGATCTTTGCGGGCAGCGGAGATGTCGTACCAGTGGGCCGTCGAAAGTTGTTCCGCCGACCAGCGTGTTATCGGCGGTTCGTCATCCCGTCGCCTCAGTTGCCACCAGATTTCTGTCAGCGCTCCAGCCAGTTTTGCGGCCCTGGCCGGTATGGCCTTAATGGGCGCCGACTCGCCCACGGCGCTGAGCAGGGCACTGATAATTTTTTCCTGGGGCCAGGGGTCATCATTGGAAATGAAGTAAGTATTGCCGTGACAGGCCGGGTTACTGTCGAGCGCCGCCAGCGCCAGCAAGTGTGCCCGGGCCGCGTTGTCGATATACACCGTATCAATGAGTTTTTTGGCGCCGGGGAGTTTCACCTGCCCCTGGCGGGCGCGCTGTACCAGGCGCGGTAGTAACTGGTTGTCGCCGGGGCCCCAGATCAGGTGCGGCCGCAGTGACACGGTTTTCACCCGGTTGTCGTTGGCGGCCATAACGAGTCGCTCCGCAGCGGCTTTAGTCTGAGGGTAGGCTGCGGCATAGTGATCCGGGTAGGGCAGAGACTCATCACCACCCTCCACATCGCCGTCACCGTGGGCGACGCTGGGCGAGGAGGTAAACACCAGCCGTTCGATACCGAGAGCCCGGCAGGCCTCCAGCACGTGTTGCGTCCCGTCTACATTAATTGCCCGGTAGTCTGCCGGGTCGCCCCAGGCGCCGGCTTTGCCCGCAGTATGAATAATCGCCTCGCAGCCTGTGGCCGCCGCCAGCACATCCCCGGGCGCTCGAATATCACCGCGCCGCTGCGCAATGCCGGTTCCAGCCAGTGCGGTTGCGTCGCCGCGCTGGAACGCAATGGGTTCATGGCCCCTGGCCAGTAGCTGACGGCAGATCGCCTGGCCGAGAAATCCACCGCCGCCGGTAACCAGGATTTTCACGACGCTTCAGTGGCCCAGGTGGCGAGTGCCGCGCGCCCGATTTTTGAGTTGTGCCGAATATCAACGGGGAACCCGGGGTGAAACAGCACACGGTTCAGGCCCTGCAGCGCCGGGTGTTGTGCCGCCAGGTCTGTCACCGCCTGTTTAACGGACGCCCTCAGTTCAGCGTTGTGTTCATTGCTGGCACCTTGCAGTTCGACGCAGAGCACGGGCTCCTGATCGCCGGGCTTGCCCACACCCACCAGTGCGGTGCGCTCGACGCCCGCAATGGTGTTGAAAATGGCTTCCACCTGATCGGCAAACAGGTCGCCGTCTGCGGTCTGCACACGTTGCGATTTGCGTCCGCAAAACCACAGCCGTCCGGCCTCGTCAAAGTAGCCCACATCCCCCATGCGGTGCCAGACGCGCCCGTCCTGATCGCGGATTTTCGCAAGCCGCGTTTGAGCCTCACGCCGCCAGTAGCGATCCGTGGTGGTGGGCCCGTGCACAATGATTTCGCCGGTATCTCCCTGCGGAAGCAGGTCCCGGGGCCTGAGCTCGTCGACGGCCTCGTCGGTGAGACGCAAAATCGCCACCCGGTTCGGGGTCACCGGTTGCCCGACGCAGGTGCCGTGGCCGGCGCGGGTGGCGGCAACCCGTTCCGGGCTGATATCCGCGCTGGAAATACAGGCCACGGGCAAGCATTCAGTGGCGCCGTAAGGCGTGTGTATCAGTCCGTGGTCTGGAATCGCCCGCTGCATCATGGCGACCGTATCCGCGGGCACGGCAGCCCCGGCGGACAGCACCCGCAGGAGTGTTGGCAGCTGCAGGTTTTGCTCTTTGCAGTACTTGCCCAGCACCTTCAGCAGTGCCGGAGAGCCAAACAGGTTGCTCACCGAGAATTGCTCAATGGCCTGCACCAGGTATGCCGGGTTCGCCTTTGCAGGACGGGTTGGATCCATGTGGGGCACAACCGTGGTCATGCCCAGCGCCGGGTCGAACAGGGCAAAGGGTGGGAAAGTCGCGAGATCGATTTCTCCGGCTCGGATGCCAAAGGTCTGGCGCAGCATCTCAACCTGGGCCACAAAGTGCCGATGGCGGTATACCACACCCTTGGGTATGCCGGTGCTGCCCGACGTAAACAGAATAGCGGCTTTATCATCCGGCCTTGTATCGGCCAGTACCGGGGGGCCGGTTTCGCCGCCGAGTCTCGCAAGCGTCTTAAGAGTGATGCCGCCCCAGGCAAGTCGCGGCCCCAGAGTGATCGAGCGTCGTATGGACCGGGTCGACCAGCGCAGAACCACGCGCGCGAGCTGCGCACGGGTGATCCCGATGAATGCCTCCGGCTCCGCCTCCCCCAGGCACTGCTTCAAGGGTTTGAGGCCAATGCCCGGGTCGATCAGTACCGGAACCGTGCCGGCCTTGAACAGCGCGAAGAACAGGGCAAAAAACTCCAGCCCGGGGGGCACCATAAGCGCCACCCTTGCCCCCTGCCCGATACCGTAGTGTGCCAGGCCGCGGGCGTAGCGGTCGCTCAGAGCATCGAGTTGCGCATAGCTCGCACTGCGGTACTGGACCAGGCCATTGCGGACGCCCACGGGGTAATGTATCGCCGCGGTCTCAGGCTGTGCTCGGGCCTGTTCGGCAAGCGCAGCTGCGACGTTGCAGGGCTTAACTGGTTGGGGAGCTGTCATTATTCCCGAGGTCGTTTTCAGAATCGCTCCCGGCTTGGTTTCCAGACTCGCTACCGGCACGGGTGGCATACGCCGAGTCCAGGAACTGTTCGATCCTGTCCAATAACGGCTCGCCGCCGTCTTCCAACACGTAGTGCCCGCAGTCTTCCAGGGGGTACAGCTCAGCGTCGGGGAGATAGCGCTGCCAGTCGCGGTAGAAGGGTTCGTCAAAGACGAAATCCTTCAGCCCCCAAACCAGCAGGGCGGGTTTGGGGGCAAAGTGATGCAGCTGTGCTGCCGTGCCGGCGACGATGTCGTAGCCCCGGTCGCCCGCCTGCAGAGGAATATCCTGGACAAAGCGCACGGTAGCGATACGATTGGCCCAGCTGTCATAGGGCCCGGTATAGCCGGCGCGCACGGCATCGCTGACGGGTTTTTTGAAGGCGATTCGCGCCGCCATGCCAGAAAACGCGTTAACACCCCGAATCAGACCCGCGCCCAATCGGGTGCGACCCCCGAACCACAGGGCAAAGGGCAATTTCTTCTCTGCCGGCATGGGAAAGGCGGCCGTATTGAGGATGACGCAGCTTTCGATTCGCTCGGGGCGCGTTGCCGCCCAGCTGAAACCGATCATACCGCCCCAGTCATGTACCACCAGTGACAGCTGCGCCCGATCGCCGATTGTCGCCTGCACCAGAGCATCAAGGTCTGTGATCCGGCGCGCCAGATGGTAGTCATAGTGGGCGTCGTCGGGTTTGTCTGACAGGCCGCAACCGATGTGGTCGGGAACAATACAGCGAAAGCGATCCCGCAGTCGCATCACCAGATTGCGGTAATAAAAAGACCAGGTCGGATTGCCGTGCAGCATAAGTAGCACCGGCGCATCTCGCGGGCCTTCATCAATGTAGTGCAGGCGCTGGCCTGCTATCTCCAGCCAGTGGGACTCGAACGGGTAAAGGTCACGGGGCGGTGTATAGCCCGCACGGTGGCTCTCATTCATGGGCACGGTCATGGGCGCTTACCAGATAATCTCGGCCATCGCGCAATTCAGGCCCGAGCCGATTCCCAGCAAGGCAACCCGGTCACCCCTTTTGAGCTTGCCTGCCTCTGCGACCTTGGCCAGGACTATTGGCACAGAGGCGGGGCCGATATTGCCCATATGCGGGTAAATGGCATGGACTTTTGCCGGGTCAAGCCCCAGCACATTCACCAGTGCCTCGGTGTGCACCTTGCTGACCTGATGGATCACGAATTGGTCCAGATCACCAACGACCCAGCCAAGAGAAGAACTGGTCGCTTCAAAAGTCTGTGCCGCCAGCTTCAGGCCCGCACTCAGTAAAGTGCGTGTGTCCGTGCGCATACGATCCATATTACCCTGGCAGAGCTGATTGAATTCGGTGGCGGCGCGCGTCACACTGCCGCGGTAGGTATGACCTTCCGGTGCCAGTTCCCTGCGTGCCATGACCATTGCCGCGGCGCCAGAGCCCAGGGTCAGGGAGGCAAATTCTGCGCGGAATTGCTCTTCGTCCACGCTGGGGTCCAGCAGGCGCTCGCTGGTGGCTTCGATCAGCTGACGGCTGGATTCACCGTCGACAATAAGCGCGTAATCCACTTCGGTTCGCTCAATCATGCGGGCCGCAATATCCATGCCGTTAAGGAATCCCAGACAGGCGTTGGCCACGTCGAAGTTCAGGCAGTGGGGTGCAAGGCCCAGATTGCCATGCACAATGCAGGCAGTGGAGGGTTCCAGATAGTCCCGGGAGACCGAGGTATTGATGATAACGCCAATGCGCGAACGGTCGATGCCGCTCTCTTCGATGGCTTTTTCTGCGGCCAGTGCTGCGGCGTCAGAAGGTCGCGTCCCTGTTTCCCACAGGCCACGGGACTTGATACCAGAGATTTCCTCCAGCAGGTTTTCCCGAATGCCCAGCCGATCCATGGTGGGTTTGAGACGTTGGGAAATCTCTTGCGAGGTCAGGCTGATTGGCGCCTCAACAGCGGCCAGGGACTGGATAATAACGTTTTTGAAGTGCATGAACGGGAACTCAAAGCCGCGTAGCCTAGCAATGCGGGGACCTGGGGGCAAGCCCAGGCTAAATAAACCCTGTACAGATTAAGGCGTCAGGATGGGCGGCAGCGCGCCCTGTTTCCCGCAGCCACGAGCATTGCCTGCACTGTCCTTTGGCAGCGGTGTCCAGCTGCCGCGGAACTCGGCCTCGCAAGGCGTAAACGGACAGCGCCGCTTTTTTCTTGTACGCCTTTCTTATATCCCATTCTCGTGCACCCCGAGAAATGGCCTGCGCTTTCCCGGAATTGGTGCGAATTTCCTGCTTCCGGGCGCTCAGCGTCTGCTGGCCCCGATCTGCCGGGCGGAAAAAAACTGCCGATAAGTTGTAACTATCTGGTTTCCCCTGCGTTTACTCTTTAGTGATGAGCAGTCAATTCCGACAGTGGACCAAGCAGTATCAGGATCAGGTGTGGTCTCTGGCCCGCTATCTGCTCAAGGATGCTGGTGAGGCGGAAGACGCCGCC
Source organism: uncultured Gammaproteobacteria bacterium (assembly GCA_963840725.1). Classification (GTDB taxonomy): domain Bacteria; phylum Pseudomonadota; class Gammaproteobacteria; order Pseudomonadales; family Halieaceae; genus CAVWDU01. The sequence goes on from CAWIZY010000016.1 coordinate 1,523,408, forward strand.
CAGGAGGCATTTATCCGCTTGTGGCGTCATCGCGATACGGTTGCGCAGGAGCGCGTAAAGCCCTGGCTGCTGCGGGTAACCCGCAATATCTGTCTGGACCGCTTGCGCAGTCGGCGCCAGGATCTGGAGCTTGCCGAGGAGCATGCGGTCGACAGCGAAGGCCCGCTGCAGTGCATGGAACAAGGCGAAAGGGCAAACGGGTTGCGCTCAGCGATTGCAGGGCTGCGCGAGCCTTATCGCAGCCTGGTGGTGCTGCGGGACCTGCAACAGCAGAGCTATGAAGATATCGCGCGCGTTACCGATCTCAGCCTGGCCCAGGTCAAAGTCTACCTGCACCGGGCGCGAAGGACACTGCGGGAGCAATTGGCGGAGGTCATGCCATGATGAAAGAAGACAAACAATCGCTGCCGGAATGGGAAGGCCAGCTCAATGCGCTGGTCGACGGCGAGCTGGACGCAGCGGGCATTGAACAGCTGAAAATGGCCGCCAGGGGCGATCCCGAGTTCAGTCGTGCCGTGTTTGATGCCGAGCAATTGCGCCGGGAACTCGCCGCTCTGCAGATTGAATCCGCGCCGGTCAGTCTGCAGGAAAAACTGTGGCGCATTCCCGGCGATCAGAAGCGAGAACAGCGCCGGCGTTACTTCAAGCCAGTCTGGCTTGCGGCCGCAGCCGCCTCGGTGATAGCGGCTTTGCTGCTGGACCTGCCGGGAGAGCCGACCGCAGAGGCCCGGGAGATTGCCCGGGGCAAGCAGGACCTGGCGCTCGCCCTGGCCTATCTGGATCGGGCTACGCTGCGGGCATCGTCGCAGATAGCTCTGACTCTGGACGATCAAATGACCCTGCCCGTTGCGCGTAATGTCGCCTCGGTGTTGGATGAACAACTGGATCTGAACAAGGAGTAAATCATGAAGCAAGCACTGTGTATTGGTCGGGTCTGTCTTACCGCCTCTTTGCTGGCCGCGCTGCTGCCACCGTTGGCCGCTGCACAGAACGCGGCCCCACTGGCTGAATCGGTCGTGGCAGCGCCCCCCGCTCCTGCTGCCCCGCCCGCTGCCCCTGCTCCTGCGGTCGCCCCGGGCTATTTTGACTTCGCCGCGCTGGATCAGGTCTATGGGGAGCCCCGGGTGATGATCAATATCAGCCCCATGCTGCTGAAAATTATGGCCGCTGCCAGCCAGAGCGAGCCTGAAGCCGCCAAACTGATGGGCTCACTGGAGGGTGTGCGGGTCAACATTTACCCAACCGAGGGCCAACTGGCACCGGCACTGGCGCAGATCGCCAAAGCCAGGGCCGCGCTCGAGGCAGCGAACTGGCAGCCGGTGGTGCAGGTGAAAGAGGATGGTGAGGAGGTGCAGATCTTTATGAGGGCGGACGACACGGGCGTACAGGGCCTGACCGTGATGTCGGTTGATGGCGAGGAGGCCGTGTTTCTGAATATACTGGGCGATATCGATCCGTCGCAGCTGGGGAAAGTCATGCAGAAGCTGGATGTTGACGTTGATATGGGGGACCTGCCATGAGCCGCTGTTTTCTGGCCCGTCTTTGCGCCGCAGGCCTGGCGCTGTGGATGCTTACCGGCTGCGGACTCACCGCACCCCGCGGCAGCGATGGCTTTGCCCGATTGCAATCCCCCGGTGTTTTTGACACCGATGTCACATTGCGGCTTTCCATCGGGCCTTCGCTGTTGCGGTTCGCCGCCTCACAGGTTGACGACGATCCGGCCACCCGCGCGCTGCTGCGCGAACTGGAGGGTGTGCGGGTCCGTCTCTACGAAATTGATGGGGATGCGAGCAAAGTGGCCCAGCGGTTAGAGGCCATGCATGCAGCTCTGCGCGCGGAGCATTGGGAACCGGTGGTGGCAGTGAGAGAGGCGAATGAGCGCACTTATATGCTGGTTAAAACCGGGGAGAGGGGTGTGGCCGGCCTGATGGTATTGAACTCCGATGGTGAGGAGGTGGTGATGGTCAACGTGATGGGGGACCTCAGGCCCGAGCTCTTTACCCAAACGATGGCCGCGCTGGAACTCGAGGTACCGGTGCAACTGCCACCGGAATCGAGTTAGGATCAAGCTACCTGGGCAGCCGGGTACCCTCCTCAAACCACCGGCTGATCAAAGCCAGATCAGCCGGCTTTATCTGTACAGATTTTTGCGGCTGTAGCGATTGAATATCGAGCGTTCTGCGGCAAACGCTGATGGTATACAGGTTTTCACCCGCCACCGAATACAGATCGATGCTGCGTGACAACGCGTACGCGAGCATATCAGGAGTCCACAGGCAATTTCTCACTAATTTGGCGTGCCGCCGTATTTTTGCCAGGGAATCCAGGGCTTTGACCTTGTCATTGCCGCTGATAATGGGCACCGGTATATCGTCATCGACCAGGAACAGGCAGGCAAGGTCGACAAGCTGTTCTACCTCGTTCGACCTCATTGTGATGCGGGTGAGTTGTCTGGCAATATCCGGCGTGAGCAAATCCCGATTCTCGATCAGCTCGGTGATTCTTCTCGACACCAGCCCCTGGATGGGGTTGTTCAGCTCAAAGTAGCGCAGGGCAGCAATCACAGTGGCTTGCTGCGCACAGTCGCCATTTCGCGCCCGCAGTAGCCATGCCAGATCTGTCGGGTCGATATCGGGACGACGCACCAGCATTCTGGCAAACGCCAGCCCTTGCGGCGTCCAGCGGGGCTGATGAGCAAATAGCTTGAAGAATGCTTTCTCGCTGCTGCCACTGTTAAAGTCATATGCGGGTATTCGCAGGATCGAATGCCTGATGACCGGGGCCAGATCTGCGGGGCGCGTGTTGCCCGGACGCACTTTTTTCAGCCAATTGATGTGAGCTTGTTTTATCAGCGCATTGCCGGTTAAGCGCCTCACCAGATCCACTCTGTTGGGGCGTCCCGACAGCGCTGACGATATATCTGCTGAATTTTCCAGCAGCAAGATCAGAATGCCCGGGTTATCCAGATACTCAGCGAGCGCCGGCTGATCGAAAACCCGGGCTTGGTAGCCCAGGTTATCCAGGCCCGACTCCCGATATCGGCGCAATTGACCGATCCCGGGCAGTGTGATGTTCAATGCATCATCGAGATTGTTGCAATCGGGCAGAGCAAGACGCCACAAGCGTCCGGCGGGCAGTGGGTCGTAGGCAGCACGTTCCTCATTGAAGTAGTGCGGATGTAGTCCAAGCATGTCACAGGTGACGATGATTTGTGCCTTGCCCTCGATCGACTGCCCGAACTCGATGTTAGGGGGAAGCGAGGTCAGGTCTATGGGACTATCTGCTGCTAATGTCATGGGCCTCTCTTGTTTGCACTGGGGGAAATACCGGGTTTGCCTGAAAGCCTGAGCGCATTGCCATTATTCAGCCTGCTAGGATAATCCGGGTCGGTAGGGTGCCGTCAATGGGATTTTTAGGGCGGCGACGCCCACAGGGAAATCCTCACCAAGATGCTCAGCCAGGTGAACCCCGGCCCTGTACGTGAGTTGTAAATGGCTATAAGAGACGGCCTGCACGGGCTCTGGATGAGTGCTAGAGTTAGAGGCGATAGGGCGAGCAGCAGGCAGGGGATTATGGAGATCACGCGTAGAGATTTCGTTGGCGGCACCCTCATTGGCGCGGGGGCCAGCCTGCTGGTGGCCAAAGCGCCAGGAGCCCTCGGCGGGCCAGAGGCAGCGGGCCTCAAGCGAGGCAAGACCATGCCCCTGCCTCTGAACGAGCTGGATCGCGCCTGGACGGGCCCGGGGGGCCTGGGAGACTACGCGCCCGCCAATGGCAACACCCACCGTGAAGTGAATGCTGCGCATACCCTGCGCAATGGTGATTTTACCCAACGGGTGAAAGCTGCTGTGAATACCGGGGAGCATTTCGACCTGGTAGTGGTTGGGGCCGGATTCGCCGGCTGTACGGCGGCCTATACGTTTCTGAAAGCGCACCCCAAAGCGACGGTGCTGATTCTGGACAACCACGAAATGTTCGGGGGCGAGGCCAGGCAAAACGAATTTGAAGTAGACGGGTACCGGCTCTGGGCGCCACAGGGCTCCACCGGCGTGGTGTGGCCACCGAAGGCGGCAAAAGCCATCGAGATGTATTCGCCCCTGTGGGATGAGCTGAAACTGCCGCAGGCGTTCGAGTGGCAGGAGGCAAAAAATTCCAGGGTGAAGATTCCCTTCGATAACTACTCCCCCATGCACCTCACCTGGGAGGGCACGGACCTGGGTTGGTATCACGCGGGTCACGGTATGAGCGTGAACCCGTGGCAGAATCGCTTTGCCGATGTGCCAATAGATGAGCAGACGAAGAACGACTTCCTGTGGATGGAGACCTACCGCCAGCCTCCCGAGCGAGAAGACTGGGATCGCTGGCTGGACAGCATGACCTATCAGGAATTCCTCAAGAACGAGATGGGACTGGACAGTCAGGCGGTACTTGAATATCTCCAGCCCTTCGGCGCGGCGATGGGCATGGGGTTGGGCCCCGATGTGATCTCTGCCTACCAGGCCTACAACTTTCTGCAGCCCGGCGTATTGCAGTACGGCCGGCAGCAGGGCATCGGTGACCCGACGGACTATGTGTATCTGGCTCAGTGGCCGGGCGGTAATACCGGCACTCTGCGACATCTGGTCTGGAAACTGATTCCGGGTATCTATGGCAAGGTATCCGGTATCAATGATGTTTTATCCGCACCCATCGACAGGGATCAGGTGGATCGGGAGGGCAACAGCACCCGCATCCGTCTGGGCTCCCTGGTGGTCAATGTGCGCCACCAGGGGTCTGCCCGCGTGAACGTGGTCTACCTCAATGGCGACACCCTGTCAGCTGTGACAGCGGACCGTGTGGTGATGGCGGGACAGCAGCACCTTAACAAACGGGTGGTGGCTGACTTGCCTGTGGCGCACCGTTCAGCGATGGATCAATTCATGCACGCGCCCATGATGATGGTGAATGTGGCACTGCGGAACTGGCGTTTCATGGATAAAATGGGCGTGGCCTCGGTGCGCTGGTTTGGCGATGACCTGGGCTGGTTTACGACCCTGCGCAGGCAGATGATTCTGGATGGCGAGGAGCCTATGCCGCTGGATCCGGATAAACCCACGGTCCTTACCATGTATAACTCTTTCTGCCTGCCGGGCCTGCCCATCGATCAGCAGTGCGTGGCAGCGCGGATGAAAATGTTCGGCATGAGCTATGCGGAAATCGAAAACAAGGTGAAGACGCAATTCACCCGCATGTTCGCGCCAGGTGGTTTTGACGCCGAGCGAGACATTGCCGGCATTATTGTTAACCGGCAGGGGCACGCCTACGCCGCCACGCCGCCGGGGTTCTTCTTCGGCAAAAACGGGCAGCCGGCGCCCTCGGATGTGATCCGCAAGCCCCACGGACGTATCGCCTTTGCGCATGCGGAGCTGATGGGCATGCAGATGTGGGAGGGCGCTGTTCATGAGGGCGAGCGTGCGGGTCATCAAGTGGCGGCCATGGCCTAGCGGGCGGCATGCTCAACCGGGTTTTGGGAACGACGTGCACCACAACTTGCACCACAGCTTGCACCACAACAGGCCGCCGATGATGCGTCTTTTTTCTTACAAGAACCGCCCCTTCCATCTTGGCCCATACCCCCTGGAGCGACTGCCGCGCAGTGACACCCCAGCGGACCTGTCCGCTGTGCCAGCCATGCAGCCGCTGCTTTTTCATCGCCCTGAGGGCACCAGTCTGGTCAACGCCATGCGCCGCTACCAGGCCATGCTGGACGCCATCCGCGACGGTATGGTGAAGAAAGAGAAAGCGCTTATCCCCGACGACCTGCAGGAGCGGACGCGGCATCTGAAGTCTTTCGGCTACTACCAGGATGCCTCCCAGGTGGGCGTGTGCAAGTTGACGCCCGAAATGTTTCTGCCCCAGCCTGTCGTCAACCCGGACATCGGCGATTTGGCAGAGTTGTTGCGCAGTCAGCAAACCAAGACCCTGGCGGCGGGGATAGATGTGATCATGGCGGAGCTGCGGGAATCCATGAACGCGCCACCCGCAACCGTCGCCCACCACAGCCACGCCCTGGTATTCCTCTACGAGTACCCGCGAGAGCCGGGCTCGGATGAAGCCGGCTGTGAGTGGCTGACGGACAGCATGGCGGAGCGCACCTGCGTGCGAGCTGCAGAGACCGGGGCCATACTTTCGAACTACATCCGCCTGCTGGGTTACGAGGCCCGGGGGCATTCGGGCGCCTGTGCCGATGTGGATCTGAACAAGCTGGCCGTGGCGGCAGGGCTCGCCCGGGTGGAGCAGGGCGCATCGGGTCCCCGGCTTATGAACCCCTACACGGGCAGTCGTTTCGGCTTGTGCGCGGTGACCACCGTTCTGGAGGTCGCCCCGGACCGCCCGTTGGCGGGTGGTGGAGCCAGGGATTATTGGCGCAGTCACGGCCCGGCCTGGCAGTTGGGGATGGGCTTCGCCAAGAATCGCTTCAATCAGCTGGCATACCGCAAACGACGCTACGTGGATGGCGCCTACCCCTTTGAGAACAGCCGGCGGGCAGAGGTTCCTACCACCCTGATCGATGAGCCGCGTATTCCGCGGGTGCCCAAGCGCACCGACATGTTTGCCCGCGCCATTTTTGGCGACATGGGAGCAAAACTTCAGGATGCCGCACGCAACGGCAACTACGTGCGCAAGAGCGCCACCAGTTTCGCGGCGCGACGCCCGTTGGGGGCCTTCGTGCTGCTTCAAAATGGCCCTGTTGCAGCGGACATTGCTGCAGGCACGGAAGATGCCCGACGCAATGCGGACAACATCAAGGCCGCTTTGTATTTTCTGGGGGCCGACGCCGTAGGCATTTCCCGCTGCCCGGACTGGGCCTACTACTCCCACGATGCCGCCGGTGATCCCTTGCCGGCTTATCACCCCAACGCCATCTCGGTCATTATCGACCAGGGGCACGAGACCATGGAGGGCGCCTCGGGGGACGACTGGATTGCCTGCTCCCAGTCCATGCGCGCCTATCTGCGCTTCTCCTTGCTGGGCGGTATTATCGGCGATCAGATCCGCCACTTGGGCTATGGCGCAAGGGTGCATACGGTGATGGATGGCGAGGTGCTGCAACCGCCTCTGTTGCTGCTTGCGGGCCTCGGTGAGGTGAGCCGGATCGGCGAAGTGATACTCAACCCCTTCCTCGGGCCACGGCTCAAATCCGGTGCTATCACCACCGATATGCCGCTGGCGCATGACCGTCCCATCGACTTTGGCCTGCAGCGCTTTTGCGATCAGTGCAACAAATGTGCGCGTGAGTGCCCCTCGGGCGCGATCACCGCCGGCCCCAAACGGATGTTCAATGGCTACGAGATCTGGAAATCCGACAGCCAGAAATGCACCACCTACCGGGTAACCCAGGCCGCCGGGGCGATGTGCGGACGCTGCATGAAGACCTGTCCCTGGAACCTCGAGGGTCTGTTCGCCGAGGCGCCGTTTCGCTGGCTGGCCAGCCATGTGCCCGCAGCAGCGAAACATCTGGCAGCGCTGGACGACCGCTTGGGGCACGGCAGTATCAACCCGGTAAAAAAATGGTGGTGGGACCTTGAGATGGTCGATGAGGGCCCCTACCAACCCTCATCCCACGGCAGCGAGGCCCGTGCCCTGCAGCAGGATCTGGCGCTCAAGTTTGAGGACCAGACCCTGGCAGTTTACCCGGCCTCACTGGCACCGCCGCCTTATCCGTTCCCCTTTCCGATGGACCGGGAAGCGGGTATTGCAGCCTATGACCGATTGATTGGTCCCGAGGAGTACCGGGCCCGGTTGGCGGCGGGAGACACAGCACAGCTGGCCCATGAATACCGTTTGCCACAGGGCGATGCACCGGTCTTACCACTGGTGCTCTCAAAGATGGAAGTGATGACACCGGCTATCAGCCGCTACCGTTTGTCCAGCCCCGGTGGCGAACCGCTGCCAGTCTTCGCGGCCGGCGCTCATCTGGATGTGGTTGTGGCGCCTGAATTTTTGCGCCAGTACAGCCTGGCGGGCAATCCGGCGGATCGCAGTCATTACGAGATCGCCGTACTGCGCGAGGACGGTGGTCGCGGTGGTTCGGCGCTGCTGCACCGTATCTTCAGTGAGGGACGGCGGGTGTTTGTATCCCGCCCGATCAATCACTTTCCGCTGGATGAGTCAGCCACCCGCACGCTGCTGATGGGCGGTGGCATCGGCATCACTCCCCTGCTGGCCATGGGTCACCGCTTGCACAGCCTGGGTAAGGTGTTCCGGCTGCACTATTCCTGCCATGATCGAGAACATGCCGCCTATCTCGACACCCTGGCCGCCGTACCCTGGTCTGAATGCGTGGTAGTCCACTGCTCCACCGAGGGGACCCGGGCGGACTTCACTGGCCTGCTAAGTGACTATCGTCCCGGGGATCATCTTTACACCTGCGGGCCAGAGCGCTACATGGAAGCCGTGCTGAACTGCGGACTGGGCCATGGCTGGCCTGAGGAGGTACTGCACCGGGAGTATTTCTCCGCCCCCGAGGCGCCTGCCTACGAAAACCATGCGTTCAAGCTGGCGCTGCAGCGTTCGGGACAAACCATTGAGGTACCCGCCGATCAGGATGCAGCTCGAGCCTTGCTCGACGCCGGGGTGCATGTAGACCTCAAATGCTCAGATGGTATCTGTGGTGTCTGCAAATGCGGGGTGCTGTCGGGGGCGGTGGAGCATCGCGATTTTGTGCTGTCCGCTGCCCAGCGGCGTGAATCGATGATCCTGTGCCAGTCACGCGCTGCGCACCCCGGCGGGGAGATCGTGCTGGATCTCTAGACCATGCGTTTGTTGCCAGCCTACCTCAAGCTCCCAGCGAGTGTCGGACTGCAGTGTCCCGGACCGAAACAAAATGGCGCGCCTGGCAGGATTCGAACCTGCGACCAATGGCTTCGGAAGCCACTACTCTATCCGGCTGAGCTACAGGCGCTTGAACGAGACTGAAACGAGGCGGGCGCTCTTGAATTGGTGCCCCCGATGGGCAACGCTTCAGGGAGCGAAGCCCCGTCTCATCATTCTACTGTGTCGCCTCGCATCGCGAGGACTGACCGGGATGACCTCGAGGCGAGCGGTGCGGGAATGATACCCGTCCGGCTATGCCGCGTCTACGTCGCTGCAGGCAGTCTCAGATGACTGGGCTAGAATGAGCGTGCAGGCCTGACCAGAGGACGCGCCGACTTGCTGATTGTTGAACTGGGGATACTACTTGGCTGTATCGTAATCGGGGCACGCCTGGGAGGCATTGCACTCGGCACGGTGTCTGGCATTGGCCTGCTGATTTTCGTGTTTGTACTCGGGCTGCCTCCGGGCCAGCCACCGGCGACGGTGCTGGGAATGATTCTGGCGGTGATTACGGCACTGTCGATGATGGAGGCGGCGGGCGGGCTCACGTTTTTGGTAGAGACTGCAGGAAAACTGCTGCGCCGCAACCCGGCCCGGATCACCTTCGTAGCGCCATTGGTGACCTATGTACTGATCTTCGCCGCCGGGACGCAGCACGTGGTCTACTCCTTGCTGCCGGTGATCGCCGAGGTTGCCCGCAAGGCCGGGGTGAGGCCAGAGCGACCGCTATCGATCAGTGTCATCGCCGCCCAGCAGGGGTTGATTGCCTCGCCGGTCTCCGCGGTGACGGTGGCGCTGGTAGCCTCTCTGGCGTCCCTGGAGGTCAGCCTGATTGATATTATGCAGGTGACGGTACCCGCCACGATTATCGCGGTCATCGCCGGTACCCTGGCGGTGGCCTGGCGAGGCAAGTCCCTGTCGGAAGACCCGGAATATCAGGCCCGACTGGCGGCCGGCACCGTGCAACCGGTAGAGCAGTCCCAGCCGCTTGTCGGTGCGGCCAGGCGCCGGGGAGCGGGAGCCTGTGCGGTATTTCTGGGAGCGGTGGCCCTGGTGGTGCTGCTGGGGCTGTTTCCGGAGCTGCGACCCGTTTATGAAACCCAGTCTCCGACAGCAGGGGCAGACGGTGCCCTGCAGACGGGTCGGATTGCCATGGGACCGGCGATCATGATTGTTATGCTGGCCGCCGCCGGCGTGATCGGCCTGGTCTTCGACGCCAAGCCGGGGGCGGCGATCAAGGGTGATCTAATGCGCAGCGGGGTGGTTGCGATCATCTCCATCTTGGGGGTGTCCTGGCTGGGTTCCTCGTTTTTTGCCGCCAATGAAGCCTTCATCGTCGACAGCATTGCCGCCGTCATAGGCACCGCGCCCTGGCTGTTTGCCCTGGGTCTGTTCGTGTTGTCAATCCTGTTGTTCAGTCAGGCTGCGACCATAGTCATACTGGCCCCGGTCGGCGTGGCGCTGGGATTGCCGGCCTACCTGTTGATAGGGCTATACCCGGCGGTCAACGGTAACTTTTTCCTGCCCACCTATGGCACGGTGTTAGCGGCTATCTCATTTGATCAGACCGGAACCACGCGTATTGGCAAGTACCTGTTGAATCACAGTTTTATGGTGCCCGGTCTGGTGGCAACCGGCACCGCGACCCTGGTGGGGGTGCTGATCAGTCGTGCCCTGCTGGCTTGACTATACTGACGTTTCCTATGACAAACCGGGAGTGGATGATGAAGCGATCACTGGTAACTATGGCAGCGGGGCTGTTATTGATGGCTCACTTGCAGGCTGCAGCGGACGCGGGTGTGGCGACCCGGATGGAGCGGGACCTGCTCGGTGAAAAGGCGATACCCGCCGGTGCTTTTTACGGGATACAGACCGCCCGGGCGATTGAGAACTTTGCTATTTCGGGCCGTACCCTTTCCGACTATCCGGAGCTGATCAATGGCCTGGCGCTGACCAAAATGGCGGCGGCAAAGGCCAACACCGACGTGGGCAAGATGCCCAAAACGGTGCGTGACGCAATCCTCGCCGGTGGCGAAGCTATCCTCACCGGCAAGTATAACGACCAGTTTCCGGTCGACCCCTATCAGGGCGGGGCGGGGACCTCAACCAATATGAATGCCAATGAGGTGATGGCCAATGTAGCGCTGGTCGAGACCGGCCGTAGTATCGGTCAGTACGACATTGTAGAGCCCCATGACGATCTCAATATGTCCCAATCCACTAACGACGCCTATCCCACGGCACTGAAAGTGGCGATTCTCAGCAATAACGACAGACTGGTGGCGGAGCTGGAGCGTCTGGTCGCTGCCTTTCGCGTCAAAGGCCAGGCCTTTATCGATATTCTGAAAATGGGGCGTACCGAAATGCAGGACGCCGTGCCCATGACCGTGGGTCAGGAGTTCCACGCCCTGGCCACAGCCCTGGAGGGCGAGATTCGCATTATCCGCAGTTACGAGGAGCCCCTGTTCAGCATTAACATGGGAGGTACCGCTATTGGTACCGGTCTCAATGCGCCGGCGGGTTACGCTGAAAAAACCAGCGCTCATCTGGCCGAGCTGACCGGTAAACCCTTTACCACCGCCGGTGATCTGATCGGTGCCACCTGGGATCAGCAGGCTTTTCTCTCTGCATCCAGCGCCACCCGCTCACTGGCGGTCAAGTTGTCCAAGGTCGCCAGTGATCTGATTTTGCTGTCGTCGGGCCCTCGGGCCGGTCTGGGGGAGATCAATCTGCCGCCGGTACAGCCCGGCTCCTCTATCATGCCCGGCAAGGTCAACCCGGTGATGGCGGAGTTGACCAACCTGGTGGCTTTTCGGGTTATCGGCAATGACACCTCGGTGATGCTGGCTGCCCGCAACGGCCAGTTGCAACTCAATGCCTACGAGCCCCTGGAGGCAATCGCGATTCTGGATTCACAAAACCTGCTGATCAATACCATGCGGGCTTTCCGGGAGAAGTGTGTGGCCGGGATCACGGTCAATGAAGCGACACTGAAGGCGAATATTGAGCGCACTGTGGGTATAGTCACGGCCTTGAATCCGGTCATAGGCTACGACAAAGCCACGGAACTGGCAAAAGAGGCCTACCGCAGCGATAAGGGTATCCTGGAAGTGATTCGCGAGCAGAACGTGCTGACGAACGAGCAGATAGAGACCCTGCTGGATCCCGCAGCACTTACCGGGATGGATAAGTCGCGCTATCAGTAAGGCGCTATACCCCGAATACAGTAGTGGAGACTTGATGCAATGAAAAAAACCATAATACGAAACCGGTATGCGATTCCGCTGGGTCTGATTTGTAGTCTGGCCGCCACCCTGGTCCTGGCTGAACAGCCGACTGCGCCAGGGGCAACAGCGGAGCCTGTGATAAAAAGCGGCACTGAGCAGGTGGCAAAGCAGGCACCGGACACGCAGACTCCAGAAACGGTAGCGGCCAAGCCTGCCGTGGCCATCCTTGCCACCGGCGGCACGATTGCGGGATCTGCCGAGAGTCAGACCCAGGCCGGGTATACCTCGGGGCAGGTCGGCGTCGAGGTACTTTTGGCGGCGGTGCCGCAACTGGAGACGGTGGCCCGGGTTAGCGGCGAGCAGGTCGCCAATGTGGGGAGCCAGGATATGGATGATGCCATCTGGCTGCGTCTGGCCGGTCGGGTCAATGAACTGGCGGGGTCCCCCGAAGTCAACGGTATAGTTATTACCCATGGCACTGACACGATTGAGGAGACCAGCTACTTTCTGAACCTGGTGAGCGCCACCAAAAAGCCTGTCGTACTGACGGCAGCGATGCGCCCGTCCACTGCCCTGTCGGCCGACGGGCCTCTGAATATTTTCAATGCAGTGGCAGTCGCCGCCGATCCGGCAGCCGCTGGGCGTGGGGTACTGGTGGTCGTTAACGACGACATCCACGGCGCCAGGGCGATTACCAAAACCCATACGACGGATGTGCAAACCTTCCACTCGCCGGAGCGCGGTTTGATGGGCACAACCTTATATGGGGTCAATACGTTTTTCCGGCCGCCCTATCGTATGCACACAGCAGACAGTGAATTTTCCCTGGCGGGCGTCACGACGCTGCCCCGAGTCGATGTGCTGTATATGAATGCGGGCTTCTCAGCGGATCTGATTGACAGCGCAGTTGCCAGCGGTGCGAAAGGCCTGGTAATTGCGGGCGTTGGCAATGGCAATATGACCGGCCCGGCCCAGGCGGCTGTGGCCCGGGCAGTTCAAAAGGGCGTGGTGGTGGTGCGTTCCAGCCGAGTCCCCAGCGGCGCTACCGGCCGCAATGTCGAGGTCAACGACGACGAGTTGGGTACGATTGCAGCGGGCGAACTGAATCCCGCCAAAGCGCGGATCTTGCTCAAGCTGGCCCTGCTTAAAACCGCTGACTCCAAGGGCATCCAGTTAATCTTTGAGCGTTATTAAATGCGCAGCTGAGGCCAGAGTGACACCACCACTGGGCTGATCAGCTGCTGCCCTCGGCCCGGCCCAGGTCCAGCGGGCATGCAGCCACGCTGCTGGTATGGTCGTGTCAGTTCACGGAGCCTTGCAGATGTTCTTTGAAGTAAGCCGTCATCATAGAGTACATATGCAGCGAGGTTCCCTCGCCCTCGACGATGCCGTGACGCCGGTTCGGGTAGGCCATAAAATCGAAGTGTTTATTGTGCTTGATCAGTTCGTTGATCAGCCGCTCACTGCCCTGATAGTGGACGTTGTCATCACCGGTGCCGTGCATGAGCAGCAGTTTACCCTGCAGATTGGCGGCGTGAGTGATGGGTGACGACGCTGTGTAGCTGTCGCCAAACTGGCTCAGTAGCCCCGAGTAGCGCTCCTGATAAATGGAATCATAGAGACGCTGGTCGGGTACTGGCGCCCGGGAGACCCCAACATGGTATTGCTCCGGGTACCGGAACATCAGGTTGAGCGTCATCGAGCCACCGCCGGAGTGGCCCCACACGCCCACCCGGTCGCAATCGATGTAGCGCCACCGGGCACAGATGGCTTTAAGGGCCTCAGACTGGTCCCTGGCACCCGGTCCGCCGACCTGGCCATAGATGGAGCGACGCCAATCGTGTCCGCGGGGTGCTTTGGTACCCCGGTTGTCGACAGAAGAAATGATAAAACCCTGTTGTGCCATTAGCAGATGCCAAAGCTGTCTGTGGCCGCCCCATTTGTCCTGCACGGTTTGTCCGGCAGGTTCGCCGTACACGAAGTTGATCAATGGATACCGTGCTCCCGGGTCGAAGTCTGCGGGGCGGATGAGGAAGCCATCCAGCCGCAAGCCGTCACTGGCGTTTACACTGTAGAACTCAGGTGCGGTGATGCCCAGCTTCGCGATCATTGCGGCGAGTGCCGCATTGTCTTCGAACACATAATGCCGTTGGTGATCAGGCAGAGACACCAGGCTGGTAACCGGTGGCTGCATGAAGGAGGAGTGCGTGTGTATCGCCCAGCTTGAATCGGCCGATATCTGGTAGCTGTGGGTGCCAGGCCGTTTAGCTGGACTGATGCGCTCCATCTTGCCGCTGCCATCAAGCGGCACCCGATAGAGATAGCGCTGGGCCATATTGTCCGGCGATGCAATAAAATAGAACCAGCCGTTGGCAGCATCCGTGGAAACCGGCTCAACAACATCGAAGGAGCCGGGGGTCAGTTTGCTGAAGGTTTTTCCATCGCGGCTAACGCTGTAGACGTGGCGCCAGCCATCACGTTCACTGACCCAGAGAAATCTGTCCTGCCCCTTGACCCATTCGACGTCCTCGACGGTTTCGATGAAGGTCTTTTCCTGTTCTGTGAACAGCGCCTTGATAGCCCCTGTTGCAGCGTCTGCTTGCCAGACGGTGTTGGTATCCTGTTTGCGATTGAGTTGTTGAATCAGCAGCGCGTTGCTGCTGTCGGCCCATTCCATGCGCGGGACGTACATGTCTTTCGGTATGCCGGGCAGGTCAATCCAAAGCGTGTCTCCGCCGGTGGCGCTGACCACGCCTATTTTGGCCGCCGAGTTCTCCTCGCCTACCTTGGGGTACGGAATGGCCGTGACCTCGGGATACAGCGTGTCCGTGTTGTTGATGATGAGAAAATCTTTCGCTGCATGGGTGTCGAGCTGCCAGTAAGCGATGTGTTGGCTGTCCGGACTCCAGCGAAAACCGTCACGGATGCCAAATTCTTCTTCGTAGGCCCAGTCGAACAGCCCGTTGATAATGGTGTCGGAGGCGTCTGTGGTCAGGGCCTTTACCGCCCGTGTTTGCAGGTCCTGAACATAGATATTGTTATTCCAGACATAGGCGAAGGTCTTGCCATCGGGAGAGAACTTCCCGAACATCAGCTGGCTGGGTCCCTGCTTGTCGCCGCCCAATTGCCAGAGCTTTCCCGTAGAAAATTCCCGCACCCAGTAGTCGCCCCGGCTTTTTTTGCGCCAGACATATTCCGCATTGGTGTAGATCAGCAGCTTGGACTTGTCGTCAGACCACTGGTAGTCATCCACCACCAGGGCGCGTTCCGAGCCGGCCGGCGTGAGTTGCGCAAGCGGTATAACCACCGTGCGTTTCAGCGTGGCGGGGTCGTACTGGACGATCTCTTCAAAGGTCTTTATATCATCGCCGTGCTCATCTTTCTCGAGCACTGCATCCTCATAACCGGGCGCTGTTTCCAATGCCGTAAACGCCGCGCCCTCCTTAAGCCAGCGCACTGCCCCCGGGCGTTTGGGGTTGTAAGCCCAGTCTTTGAATAGCGCCTCATTGGTCAGCTGTATGCTCTTCGTGTCGGTAGCTACAGCGGTGTGTCCTGCGTGTTCCTCGTTGGCCGCGGACCGATTTGGCGCCGGCAACAGGGTAATGGTGAGGGCTGTGAAAATAATGGGCGCAATCAATCGGGGGTGGTTCATAGGGAGGCCAACCTCAGGGTTTAATTGGGGGATTGTGCGGCGAGCGAGCTGCTTGATGCAAGTAAACCCGCAGGCCGCCGGCGAGGTGCGGCCGGCGAGGTGCGGCCGGCGAGGTGCGGCCGGCGAGGTGTGGCCGGCGAGGTGTGGCCGGCGAGGTGTGGCCGGCGAGGTGTGGCCGGCCTGAACGGGTGTGTTAGTTCGGCGGGAAGTCGGCGAAGATCAGGTCGGCGGCTTCATTAAATCTGGCCTGATCCGGGTTGGACTTTTCCTTGAGCTTGGACTGGGTGACACCGCGCCAGACCGATTGTTTCAGTTCGGGGTCGATCATATCGACGATGAAGGTTCCCTCGGTGTAATTCTGTACTGATACCTCAGTCTGGGAGCCCATGCAGTTCCAGCAGTTGTACATGGAATAGCGATTGTAGGGCCCATAGCCATAGCCGCCGGCGTAACTGGGTGTTTCGTAGGTGCGCACGTCGGTTTTGTCCTGGGTGGCGAGGTGCCAGGTGAGGAAAAGGTCTGCAGCGGCGGGATCATCGACAAACTGGTAGCCGCGTTTTTCCAGGGCCTGTTGTAAAGCCCGGTCAGCGCGGTCACGCTGCATATCGCTGATACGCAAGGGGTTGTCGCCGGAGATCTGGCCTGATCCCTGGTAAAACGCGATCTTTTTTGCCCCGGCAAAGGAATAGTCCTGCTTAAAGTCTACTGTGGGTTTGGGCGGCGAGCTGCTGCAGCCAGCCAGTAGTACTCCGAGTGCTGTGGCGATGAGAACACCGCGGAGCATTGTGATCCATGTCGACATAAGACTCTCCAATGAGTGACGATTGTCCAGCTAGTCTAGCTAATAACCGGACAATTTGCAGTCAAATATCACCCCCGCGATGTGGGCGGTTTGTCAGCCAAGGGAGGATTCAGCTGCTGCGGTGCTATGCGGGCCGCAGAGCTGTGCACCAGCACTCAAAGCGCCGGTCTCGCCATTGCAAGCCCCCGGCAAACTGCTTACCATCGCGGGCCGAGAACTTCTGGTCATGGCTGGCCTGCGGAGAGACAACGCTTGAATTATGTAAAGATTTACGGCGAGAGAAACACCAACACCAACTATCTTGGCGAGATTATCAAGCTCAATCTGGATCTGGCCGATATTCCCGGTGTGGTGCCAAAAACTATGCGCAGAATCCAGACCCGGCTGCCGGCCAAGAATCGCCTGCGCGATCTTTATTTCCAGGCGACCTTTGGTAGCAACCTCGGTTGGAAACATTCCAAAGTTAAAACTGCGGCGGAATTGAGGCGTTATCCCCTGCTGCGAAAGCACCGGGTCATATTCGTGACAATCACCAAGAATCCATATTCCTGGCTGTTGTCACTCTACAAGCGCCCCTATCACCAATACCACGAATATCAGGACACGAAACCGGACTTCAATACGTTTCTGGAGCTACCTTGCAGTACAGTCGGGCGGGAAAACCTCGGCGATGAGTCGTACAACCCGGTCGAATTGTGGAACGTGAAGAATCGTTCCTATCTCGGATTAGACGAATTTGATGTCATGAACCTGACTTCAGAAAAGATCTTTGAGGATCCCCAGAGAGTCATCGCTGCTATCAGCGACAAGTTTGGCATCAAGTACTGTTCGGACACGTTTGTCAACTTCGATGAATCCACCAAGTACGAGAGTAAAGACAGCAGTTACTACCGCGATTACTATGTCAACGAGCTGTGGAAGGAGAAACTGTCGGCAGACTCGATCGCAATCGTAAACCGTTATCTGGCCCCGGATTTGATGTCGCGGTTTGGCTACGCTTTCCTTTGAGCCAATCCGGGCCTGCATCGCCAGGACGGGATGAACGATCAATCGAGGGCCGACTGCAGCACTTTCAGGCTGTGTACATGGCGTTTCGGGCCAGTGGACCAGTATTCGAGCGACTGGTCTCTGTGTTGCTGCCACCGTTGGTAATCGGGCGGTAGTGTTGCGGCCAATAGCGTTTCCAGTGCGTGTATTTCCGGCAACAGTAGTTGTCGCCTCCGGTCCACGGCGACCAGCCATGGCTGGATTTCAGCGATGAAAAACTTTTCCACCACGTTTTTCACAATGGTCATTTCATTGGGGTTGCGGTTGAAGGTCAATCCGCGCTGGCGCTGCACCCGTTCTGCTAGAACCGTGTCTATGGTCTCCAGCCACTGGGCTTGCAGTGCCTCTGCCTTGAGCAGGGCGCCGCCATCTCCGGCGGCGATTTCGCTGAGCTGCAGCTCGAAGCCCAGGTTGTCAAAGCGGTAGTCACCGCTCAGCCAACGGCTTGCCGCTGCATTGATTTCCGCCAGGGCGGTGACAACGGCACTGCTGGTGTGCCGGGGATAGTCGGCGAGGTGCATGGGTGCCTGCCAGAACGCCCGGTACTCGGCGCTGGCGAGGGTCGCATTAAAAATACGCCCGGGCAGTTGCGCGCGCTTTTGTCGCCAGGCTTCCTCCAGCATGTCAGCGAGACTGTCGCGCTCTTTTTCCCGGAGTTGCGTCACACAGTCGGGAGCCAACTGCAGGTATTCCAGTTCCAGCAGCAGGCGCTGGGAAGCGCTGGCCATGCGTCCCAGACTGCTGTTGCGTTTGCCGATGGTAACCTGCAGGGCGCAGCCGCTGAGCGCCAGAAAATCCAGGGTGTCCAGCTTACTGCCCGGGAACGTGAGTTGGAGTTTGGCGGTGCGCGGCAGTTCTGGTAGGTCCGCTGCTGGCATGTCGGGCTGGCGCGGGGTGTCCAAGGTTCGTTCCAGACGGGACAGATAGGTGTCGAATCTGGCCTCGGGAGTGCCGCTGCCACAGGCGCTCAAGCAGCCGAGCAGGAGCAGCGGCACACCGGGGCGCAGATAGCGGGCAAATGGCGAACGGGACAGGACCATGGCAGCTTGCGAAGGCAAATCGGGCCCCTGTTATAGCCTATTTGCCAGGCCACTGGGCCATCGAATGCAGGCTTTCAGAATCCCAGCAGGTTTTGCGGGAGTAGATTGGCGAGGGCGCCTCGGGTCAGCAGCGTGGTGGCGCGCGCTATATCGGGTGCGAAATAGCGGTCCTGGTCGTAAAAAGGCACCTCTGCCCGCAACAATTCGTGGGCGCTCTCAAGCACTTTTGTAGTGGCCAGCGGGCGGCGAAAGTCCACACCCTGGCTGGCCGCCAGCCACTCCACCGCAAGAATGCCAGCGATGTTGCCGAAGATGTCCTGCAGGCGGCGAGCGGCAAACGTGGCCATCGAAACGTGGTCTTCCTGGTTTGCCGAGGTGGGCATGGAGTCGATGGAGGCGGGGTGTGCCAGGGTCTTGTTCTCGCTGGCCAGCGCCGCGGCGGTGACCTGGGCGAGCATGAAACCGGAGTTGACGCCCCCGTTGTCCACCAGGAAAGGCGGCAGCCCGCTGAGATTGGCGTCAATAAGCAGCGCGGTGCGTCGCTCCGAGAGTGCACCGATCTCCGCCATGGCAATGGCCAGCATGTCGGCCGCCATGGCCACCGGTTCGGCATGAAAATTACCGCCGGACAAAATATCTCCACCCTGGGCAAACACCACCGGGTTGTCCGATACGCCATTGGCCTCGGTGAGCAGGGTCTCTGCGGCAAAGCGGATTTGTTGCAGGCAAGCGCCCATCACCTGGGGCTGGCAGCGCAGGGAGTAGGGGTCCTGTACCTTTTCGCAGTCCTCGTGGGAGGCACTGATTGCCGATTCGGTGCTGAGCAGACTCCGGTAAGCGGCGGCCATATCCGCCTGGGCACGATGCCCCCGAACCCGGTGGATGCGCTCATCAAAGGGCACCCGTGAGCCCTGGGCGGCCTCCACCGCCATGGCGCCGATCACGGTCGCCGATTTCAAGGCATTTTCGGCCGCAAACAGGCCCTGCAATGCGAGGGCGGTGGATACCTGGGTACCGTTCAAAAGGGCGAGGCCTTCCTTGGGTGCCAATCGGATGGGTGCCAGCCTGGCCAGCTCCAGCGCCCGTGCTGCCGGTACGCGCTTGTCCTTGTAAAAGGCCTCGCCCTCGCCCAGCAGTACGGCACTCATATGGGCAAGAGGGGCCAGGTCGCCACTGGCGCCTACGGAGCCCTTGGCGGGGATGATGGGCGTGATCCCGGTATTGATCAGGCTGATCAGGGCGTCGATCACCTGGCGCCGAATCCCGGAGAAACCTCTGGCCAGAGAATTGACCTTCAGTACCATCAATAATCGCACGGTCTCGGTCCCCAGTGGGGCGCCGACGCCCGCCGCGTGAGACAGGACGATGCTGCGCTGGAGGATTTCCAGCTCATCGGGCGCAATACGGGTATTGGCCAACTGCCCGAATCCGGTGTTGACGCCGTACACCGTGCGGCCCTCGGCAATAACATCATCCACCGTGGCGGCCGCCGCGTCGATGTCCGGAAATGCAGCAGGGTCCAGTTCGATGTTCACCGCTTGCGCGACCACCCGGCGCAGGTCCTGCAAGCTCAGTGTGCCGGGGGTGATAACCAGTGTGCGGCTCATGCAGTGTCTCGCGCTGTATCGTTCACCATGGGCAAGTCCAGGCCCTGTTCTGTGGCGCAATCGATGGCGATGTCGTAACCCGCGTCGGCGTGTCGCATCACGCCTGTAGCGGGGTCATTGTGCAATACCCGGGCGAGCCGCTGGTCCGCCGCTTCGGTGCCGTCGCAGACAATCACCACCCCGGAGTGTTGGCTGAAACCCATACCCACGCCACCCCCATGATGCAGGCTGACCCAGGTCGCGCCGCTGGCCGTGTTCAGCAGTGCATTGAGCAATGGCCAGTCGGAGACTGCATCGGAGCCATCCAGCATGCTCTCGGTTTCCCGGTTGGGAGAGGCTACCGACCCCGAGTCCAGGTGGTCCCTGCCGATCACTACCGGTGCCGAGAGTTCGCCGTTGCGCACCATCTCGTTAAACGCCAGCCCGAGGCGGGCGCGCTGGCCCAGACCGACCCAGCAGATTCGCGCTGGCAGGCCCTGAAACTGGATGCGTTCTCGTGCCATATCCAGCCAGTTGTGTAGATGGGGGTCGTCGGGTATTAATTCCTTGACCCGGGCGTCGGTGCGGTAGATATCTTCCGGGTCGCCGCTGAGGGCAACCCAGCGAAAAGGGCCGATACCACGACAGAACAAGGGTCGAATGTAGGCGGGTACGAAGCCTGGAAAATCAAACGCGTTGTTTACCCCTTCCTCCAGCGCCATCTGCCGGATGTTGTTGCCGTAATCCAGCGTTGCGCTGCCGGCAGCTTGCAGATCCAGCATGGCTTGAACTTGTACGGCCATCGATGCCTTTGCGGCCTGAACAACGGCTGCTTCGTCTTCCAGTCGCCGGGCGGCCGCCTGTTCCAGGGTCCAGCCCTGCGGCAGGTAGCCGTTGAGAGGGTCATGGGCGCTGGTCTGGTCGGTAGTGACATCCGGTGTGATGCCGCGCTCGACCAGTCGGGGAAACACATCGGCGGCATTGCCCAACAGACCCACTGACAGCGGCTTACCAGCCTCTCTGGCCTGGCCGATGATAGCCAGGGCTTCGTCCAGTGAAGTCGCCTTGCGATCCAGATAGCCGGTTTCCAGCCGAAAGTCGATGCGGCTCTCGTCCACCTCAACCGCCAGCATGGAAAAACCCGCCATGGTGGCTGCCAGAGGCTGTGCACCACCCATGCCCCCCAGTCCTGCGGTGAGCACCCAGCGCCCCCGGGCCTCGCCGTTAAAATGAGTGCGGGCAATACTGACGAAGGTCTCATAGGTGCCCTGTACGATGCCCTGCGAACCGATGTAGATCCAGGAGCCCGCAGTCATTTGGCCGAACATCATCAAACCGCGCTTGTCCAGCTCGTTGAAGTGCTCCCAGGTGGCCCAGTGCGGTACCAGGTTGGAGTTGGCGATCAGCACTCGCGGGGCGTCCTCATGGGTCGTAAAAACGCCGACCGGTTTACCACTTTGAACCAACAAGGTCTGGTTGGCCTCCAGCCGTTTGAGTGCCGCCACGATGGCGTCAAAGCATTCCCAGTCGCGAGCGGCGCGACCGATGCCGCCATAGACCACCAGAGAGTGGGGGTGCTCCGCGACTTGTGGGTCGAGATTGTTCATCAGCATCCTCAGGGGGGCCTCGGTGAGCCAGCTACGTGCCTGCAGTTCTGTGCCGGTACTGGCTCTAATCGTGCGGCTTGGGTCATGACGGTTCATTGGAAACTCCTGGGCGGCGCTCGCGAGTGAGGGCATAGCTGGGGTCAGTATAGTCACGGATGGGATGCCCGGCCACGGCGTCACAGGAGCCGGCAGCCTGCGGTGATCCCCCTGTGATTAGTGTGCGTATCCACATGCGTGTTTTTAACCGGGAAATAAAGGCTATGGGTGGTGATGAGAGACGGCTTCTCGAGGTGCGTGTGCCCGCCGGTGCAAGCGGTTGGTGGCAGCATCTCTCGAGTGTTCCGACGTGAATGTCAGTCAGTACGCCGGTCAGCATCCCCGTTTTGTGCCCGAGACTTTTTTTGATGGCGGTCTCACTGCTCACGGTGTGGTCAAGGACCTTTTTGGCAAGGTCATAAGGCGTTTTAATGCGACGATCGATGCCTCCTGGACAGATGGCACCGGAACCCTGGACGAGCACTTCGAGTTCGACGACGGAGAAATTTCCCATCGGGTGTGGACCCTCAATCCGAATGGCCCGGATCGCTACATTGGCACCGCCGCCGATATCATCGGGGAGGGGGTTTTGCAGGTGGCTGGCAACAGTATGTTTCTCGACTATGTGCTGCGCATTCCCTACCGTCAGGGCACTCTCGACCTGCGCATTGATGATCGTATGTACCTGGTGAGCCCGGATGTACTGATTAACGAGTCGCGAATGAGAAAGTGGGGTGTTACCGTGGGGCAGATCCTGCTGGTAATGGAAAAACGTGGAGGGAATCCGTGAACACACAGCAGCCCCCGGTGGCTCGGTGCAATGGCCTTGTCGACAAGCTCTGGTTCAATGCCCTGTGGTTTCAGTGCTGTTGGTTGAGTGCCGTGCTTGGCCGCTCCACTTTGCTACCTTTGCTGATTCTGCTGCTGGCGCTGCATTTCTGGCTGGTCGCTGATCCGAAGCGTGAATTGCTGCGGATCGCACCGATAGCACTGCTGGGTATCGCCGTGGATGCGAGTCTCAGCCTCGCCGATGTGTATCGGTTTGCCGGAGGCGTTCTCGTGCCTTTGTGGCTGGTGTGTCTGTGGATCGGCTTTGCCACCACGTTGCACCGCAGCCTCGGTTTTCTCAGCCGCCATTCCGCGCTGGCCTGGGTGGCGGGAGCGGTTGTGCTGCCGTTTAACTACTGGGCGGGGCAGCGGCTCGGGGCAGTGGAATTCGGGCTGCCGCTGCTTCAGACCCTGGGGCTGCTTTCGGTTATCTGGCTGGTGGCACTGCCGTTGATGTTCCATCTGGCCGCGCGAGGCGCCGCGGCAGAGAAATTACGACCATGTTACTGAAGCCGGGTGGATCGCTCAGTGTTTTGGTCAACGGATTGGTAGGGCTGCTGCTGGGCACAGTGGCGAGCAGTGCCCTGGCCTGCGATTACCGCCTGGTCGGCGAGGCCGAACTCAAATTCATGTTCTGGTCAGTTTATCACTCCCGGCTCTACAGCGCTGATGGCGATTACCGGGAGGGCCAGCTGCCTCTGCGGATGGAAATTGAATACCTGTTGCCGGTGAAACGCGATGCACTGGTGGTGCGCACCGCAAAGGAGTGGGAGCAGCAGGGCCTCCTGCGTGAGCAACAGGAGGCCTGGCTGCAGCAACTGGCGCAGTTATGGCCGGATATTGAGAAGCGCGATGTGCTCGCCCTGGAGGTTGATACCAAAGGGGTGAGTACATTCTTTCACAACGATCAACCTCTGGGCAGTATTACCGATCAGGCCTTTGCCGGACAGTTTCTCGGCATCTGGTTGTCGCCGCAGACCAGCCGGCCAGATTTTCGCAAGGCGCTGTTGGGCGGTCCCTGAACCGACTCAGCTTGCCACCCAGTCGGGGTAGGGGAGTTTGTGCTTCCACAGAAATTCAGGGTTGAACAGCTTGCTCCGATACCGACTCCCGGAGTCGCAGAGGATGGTCACAATGGTGTGCCCGGGTCCCAGTTCCCTGGCCAGGGCGACTGCACCGCCGATGTTGATACCGGCTGAGCCGCCTACGGATACGCCCTCGTGCTTGAGCAGACTGTAGACATAGGGCAAGGCTTCGTCGTCGTCTACCTGGCAGCAAAAGTCCGGGCTCACTCCGTCGAGATTGCCGGGCAAAAATGAAACCCCAACGCCCTCGGCAATGGAACTCCCTTGCGCAAGCATCTCCCCCCGGGTGAAATGGCTGAATAATGCCGATCCCATTGGGTCGACCAGGCCGATCTTTACCGCTGGATTGCGTTCCCGCAGAGCGGTAGCCACGCCGGCCAGGGTGCCGCCTGTGCCGACTGCGCAGATAAAACCGTCCACAGTGCCCTCGGTCTGCTCCCAGATTTCCCGCCCCGTGGTCTCGTAGTGAATCTGCCGGTTGGCGGGATTGTCGAACTGCCGCGCCCAAACCGCGCCCTGTGGTTCAGTCGCGGCGCGGCCGCGGGCGATATTCTCCGCCTGGTGGATATAGTGCTCGGGGTCGCTGTAGGGTACCGCCGGCACCAGCAGCAGTTCAGCGCCGAGCATTTCAAGGTGGTCGACTTTTTCCTGACTGGCGTTCTGGGGCATGACGATCACTGATTCGTAGCCCAGCGCGTTGGCCACCAGGGTGAGCCCAATGCCGGTATTGCCCGCTGTCCCCTCGACAATCACCCCGCCGGGCTGCAACTCACCAGCCGCTTCCGCAGCGCGGACGATGCCGAGTCCGGTACGGTCCTTGACCGAGCCACCAGGGTTCATGAATTCTGCCTTGCCATAGATAGCACAACCGGTGAGCTCGGACACTTCCCGCAGATAAACCAGGGGTGTATTGCCGATGAGGTCGGGTAGTTGGGGTTTTGCGGGCATGGATTTGATCCTCTGGCCGATTGAAGGGCATGAGTCCGGCGCCAGGCCGACACAGCGCAGGCAGTGTTCTCACCGGGTGTTTACTGGGCACATTGTTTACTAACGCCCGCTATAATAGTAGCAGCAGATTGGCCTTGCGTTGGCTGATTCAGCGCCCGCACAACGGGCGCAGCCGCAACGGATCAGAGAGCGTGAAGTGCTTTCTATGGCGAGACCGGCAGTGACTGCCGTAAGCGACTACGGTAGCGATAACTGCCGCAACGATGCGGCCGAGGTGGAACCCGTAATGACCCAACGCTGTGACTCCCTGCTCGTCAATGCGCACCTGGCCACCCTGGTTGACAACGGCAATGCCTACGGTGCCATCGAGGACGGCGCGGTGGCGATCGCCGCTGGCAGGATTCTCTACGCGGGCCCGGCGGGAGACATGCCCGATCTGGCGGCTCAAACCTGCATAGACTGCGAGGGCGGTTGGCTGACGCCCGGTCTCGTGGACTGCCACACCCACCTGGTGTATGCCGGTGACAGGGCGCAGGAGTTCGAACGGCGTCAACAGGGGGTGAGCTACGAGGAGATCGCCCGTCAGGGCGGCGGTATTGCAGGTACGGTGAGCGCTACACGCAAGGCGGATGAGGCCCAGCTGTTTGCCCTGGCGAGGGCACGATTGGAGCGCCTGTTGGAAGAGGGCGTCACCACGGTAGAGATAAAGTCCGGCTACGGGCTGAACCTGGACAGCGAGCTCAAGTTGTTGCGGGTGGCAAGGCGCCTTGGCGAGACGCACCCGGTGACCGTTTGCGCCACCTTCCTCGGGGCCCATGCGCTGCCGATCGAATACCGGGAGTCAGGTGCTGACGCCTACATCGACTACCTGTGTCGGGAAATGTTGCCCGAGGTGGCCCGCCAGGGTCTGGCGGACGCCGTGGATGTGTTTTGCGAGGGCGTGGGATTCAGTCCCGCGCAGTGCCTGAGGGTCTACCAGGCCGCCACCGCTCTGGGTCTGCCTATCAAGGCGCATGCCGAGCAGCTCAGCAATCTCGGTGGAGCGCGGCTGGCGGCTGAGCAGGGCGCCTTGTCGGTGGATCATCTCGAATATCTGGCCACAGCCGACGTGCCTGGCCTCGCCGCCGCCGGCACGGTGGCGGTGCTGTTGCCGGGAGCCTACTATTTTCTGCGCGAAGACCAGCCGCCCCCGGTGCGGGCATTGCGCGAGGCCGGGGTGGTCATGGCCGTCGCCACCGACCTGAACCCCGGCACCTCTCCCGTCGCCTCGCTGTTGCTGGCTATGAATCAGGCCGTGGTGCTGTTTGGTCTGACACCGGAGGAGGCCCTGCGCGGCGCCACTCGCGGTGGCGCACTGGCACTGGGTCTGGGCGACAAAGGCCTGCTGGCGGCGGACATGGATGCCGATCTGCTGTTGTGGGCTATCGAGCACCCGGCGCAGCTCAGTTACGGCATAAACCTCTATCGCCCCGCCCGGATCTGGCAGGCGGGCCACCATGTGGGCAGCCATGTATAGCGCGGCTGATCAGCAGTGCTGGCATGGGCGAGTAGATGCCGAGGATGGGGTAGCCGGCCTGCGCTGGCACCAGTGCATCACGTTCAAGGAGCCCGAGCAGCCAGGTCTCGCGCTGCTGGGGTTTCCCTGCGATCTGGGCGTGCGGCGCAATCAAGGCAGGCCGGGCGCGGCGGCGGGGCCCGATGCTCTGCGTACCGCGCTGGCGGGACTGGCGTGGCATCATCGAGATGTACCCTACGACGCGGGGGATGTGGTCGTTGGCACGGATCTGGCGGCGGCCCAGCAGGCCCACGCAGAGCGTATCGCAGAGCTGCTGTCGCGCCATCATTTCGTCGTTGGCCTCGGGGGCGGCCATGAAATCGGCTGGGCTGGCTACCTTGGTTGCCGCCATTGGCTGGAACGACGCGACCCGGATAAAGTGCTGGGGATCATTAACTTTGATGCTCATTTCGATCTGCGGGAGCCGGCACCGTCAGCCAGCTCGGGTACGCCTTTCCTGCAGGTGGCGCAGGATTGCGCAGCCCGGGGTCAGCCGTTTCGCTACGCCTGTCTGGGTATTGCGCGGCCCGCCAATACGCGGGCTTTGTTCGATCGGGCGGCAGCCCTGGGAGTGCCCTATCTGTTCGACACCGCCTGCGAGGATTCCACCAGTGACCCCTTTCTGGCAGATTTTTTGGCGGGGGTTGATTACCTTTACCTGACTTTCTGCCTCGACGTCCTGCCGGCCGCGGCCGCCCCCGGTGTCAGTGCTCCGGCAGCGGTGGGTGTGGAACCGCGCTGGGCGCTGCGTGCGTTGGCTGAGGTGGGCCGACTGTGCGCACAACACCGGGTGCGTTGGTTACTGGCGGACGTGGCAGAGTTGGCACCGTCGCTTGACACCGCTGGTCTCACTGCCCGCCTGGGGGCGAGGATTATCGATGAGATCGCGGCGGCCCGGCGCAGCGCGGTGGGTGGCCTCGGCGATTGATCAGGCCAGGGCGGCCCGGATGCGCTCGAGTATGGCATGCACGTTCTCGCAACCCTCGGGCGGCCCCAGTTTCACCCAGGCGGCAAACTCGGCACCGATCAAAAAGTCTATATCTGCCAGCGTGAGCGCGTCCCCGACCAACCACTGGCGCCCCGCCAGTTCCTGGTCGAGCGCGGGCCAGGCGTGGTTAAGGCGAGTTGTTCCGCGTTCCGCCAAAGCCGGTATCTGGGGCAGATCCAGCGGCCCCGGCAGGCCGCGGTTGACGAAGCCCTTGCTGGTGTTGCGCAACACCTCGGCGATCGCGCTCATCACCATGTTGAACAGCCGGTGGTCCCAACTCAGCACCTGCGCTTTGTCCAGTGCGTTGGTGCCCAGCAACGGTCGTTCCGGGTGTAGAGCCTCCAGGTAGGCACAGATGCCGATCACTTCGGTCATCACGGTGCCGTCGTCCAACACCAGGGCTGGCAGGGTGCATTGGGGGTTTATGCTGCGAAAGCTGTCCTCCAACTGCTCTTTTGCCATCATATCGATCTGTTGCGTGTCGATCTCCAGCCCTTTGTACTGCATAAACAGGGTAACGCGCCTTGGGTTTGGGGCCGGGTCGTAGGTATACAGTTTCATGGGGCTTACTCCTTGGTTTCACGATGAATGTGCGGGCAGCCAAGGGTAGATGCAATAGACCTGTGGCGCCAGAGCAGGGAGTGTCGCCGGCCCGACGTGTCGCTCTGTAATAGCCGGTTTTCCATGGCGCTCGGAAGTGGCTATAATGCGCGGCCGTTAAACTGAGGACGAAAACGTGATGTTACGAATAGCCGTTAGTCTTGTCGCCATGGTGCTGGCTGTCAGCGCTCATGCCCAGGAGCTGAGTGAAAGCGAACTGGCCGCGATCAAGGAACGCATCAGCCCCGCCGGTGAAGTTTGCCTGCAGGGCGATAACAGCTGTGGGGGAGCGGCGGCCGTTGCCAGCAGCGAGCCGCGCTCTGGAGAAGCGGTCTACAACGCCGCCTGTATGGCCTGCCATAGCAGCGGGGCTGCCGGTGCACCCAAGTACGCCGATGCAGCTGCCTGGGCAGACCGCATCGCCAAGGGCATGGATACACTCTACGCCAGTGGCATCAATGGAATTGCCGGTACTGGCATGATCGCCAAGGGCGGTTGTATGGATTGCTCTGACGAAGAGATTAAAGCCGCAGTAGACTACATGGTAGCCGGCAGCCAGTAGCACGTTTATTCCTGCTACCATGGCTGTCATCGCATGGTGGCAGGCCAGCAAAAGCCGTCGTGCCTCGCGCACTGCGGCTTTTTTTATGCCGGTGCGCCGGTGGCCCCGGCTTTGCCCAAGGTGCGTCGCAACCGTGCTGTTTGGCACTGCTGGTGTGCCGTGACTGCCCCGGCGTGGCAGCAGATGAGCGGTTGAGACAGATTTGAGAGGAATGCGATGCGAACCCCACGGCGTTACCTGCTACTGGCGACTCTGATGTGGCTCCCGGCCTGTACCGAGGAGGCCCCGCCACCGCGCATAGTTGAGGTGGTCGTCGACGCGGTGATCGAGCAGTCCTACCAGCCTCGCACCCGTTATGTTGGCCGGCTGCATGCCCGCCACGATGTGACGATCCTGGCCCGCGCTACCGGTTACCTCAAATCCTGGGATTTTCGCGAGGGTGATACGGTCACCGAAGGTGATGTTCTCTACACGATTGAGAGCTCGGAGTACGAGGCCGCTCTGGCAAGAGCACGCGCGGACCTGGCCGCGGCAGTCGCCAACCAGGCCAACGCAGAGCGCAACTACAATCGCGGGCTGGAGCTGCTGCCCAAGGGGGCGATTTCCCAGTCGGCCATGGATGACCTGACCGCCAAGAAACTGGATGCGGACGCGAGGATCGAGTCGGCCAATGCCGAGATAACCAGCGCTCAGGTGGATCTGGATTACACGGTGATTCGCGCGCCAATTAGCGGCCGGATCGGGCGCAGTCGTGTCAGCCCCGGCGACCTGGTGGGCCCGACCTCGGGCGTGCTGACCACTCTGGTGAGCATCGATCCGATCCAGGCCCTGTTCCAGATTACCGAACTCACCTACGTGAGCTCGGTGACCAGCAGAATGACCGCTGCCGAGGATATTGACAAGGTGCGCGACATCGAGGTTACCCTCGAACTGACCAACGGTATTGCCTATCCTGAGGTCGGCAGGCTGGACTACCTGGCCAATCGGGTAGACGAAACCACCGGCACGCTGGAGGCTCGCGCGCTGATTCCCAACCCACACAATGTGCTGGTCCCCGGGCAATATGTGCGGGTGATTCTGCAAAATACCAAACCGTTGCAGGGCTTGTTCATGCCCCAGGCATCGGTGCAGGCCGATCAGCAGGGCAGCTTTGTGTTGCTGGTCAACAGCAGCGGCGTGGTGGAGCGCCGCAACGTTGAACTGGATGACCGCTATGATGACCTGGTGATGGTGCGTCAGGGGGTTGAGGCTGGCGACCGGGTTATCGTGCGGGGCTTGCAGCAGGTTCGTCCGGGTATGCCGGTGCAATTCCGCCTGCTCAACGAATTGCAGGAGTAAGCTACCCGTGTTCAGCGCTTTCTTTATCCAGCGGCCCAAGTTTGCGCTGGTCATCTCGATTGTTCTGACGCTGGCAGGGACACTCGCCATCATGATCTTGCCGGTTAACGAATACCCGGCCATTTCCCCACCCAATATTGTGGTCAGTGGTTCCTACCCCGGTGCCTCTGCGGAAGTCGTGGAGCAGACGATAGGCATTCCGATCGAGGACGCCGTCAACGGGGTGGAAGACCTGATTTATTTGTCTTCTTCCAGCGCCAACGATGGCAGCTATTCCCTGAGTGCGACCTTCAAGGTGGGTGCAGACGCGGATATGGCGCTGGTGCGGGTGCAAAATCGGGTCAAACTGGTGGAGCCCAAATTGCCTGCTGAGGTGACCAGTATCGGCCTGACGATCGCTGAGCGGTCACCGGATATGCTCAAAATCATCAGTTTCACCTCGCCGGATGAATCACTGGACTACAAGTTCCTGTCCAATTACGTGAAGATCAATCTGGTTGGCGCCCTGGCCCGGGTGGACGGTATATCGACGGTCAGCATACTGGGTCAGGCGGACTACTCGATGCGCCTGTGGCTGGACCCGGAGCGTATGGCTAATCTCGGGCTGTCTGTGACCGATATCAATAACGCACTTGGGGAGCAGAACGTGCAGGTCGCAGCGGGGAAGATTGGTGCCCCGCCCTTCGACGGTAACCTGCAAACCGAATACACCCTGCGCACCCAGGGGCGTCTGGAAGATGTGGAAGAATTTGAGCGTATCGTATTGCGCGCCAGGGCGGACGGTTCAGCCATTTACCTGCGGGATGTGGCCAGGGTTGAGCTGGGCCAGTCGAATTACAATTTCTACGGCGAGGTCAACGGCAAGCCGGCGGTGAACATCGCCCTTTACCTGCTGCCTGATGCCAACGCGCTGGAGGCGGGTGAGGCGGTTGACCTGGCGGTTGCAGCACTTTCCCGGGATTTTCCGGCGGGCATGGAATACCTCAACAGCTATGACACCACCCGTTATATTGGCACCGCAGTGCGGCAGGTGGTTATTTCCCTGCTCCAGGCAGTGGCGCTGGTGATCGCGATTACTTTCCTGTTCCTGGGCAACTGGCGCGCCACTCTGGTGCCGACCCTGGCCGTGCCTGTCTCCCTGGTAGCGACCTTCTCGGTACTGTATGCCCTCGGTATGTCCATCAATACGGTGACCCTGTTTGGCCTGATTCTCGCCATTGGTATCGTGGTTGACGACGCGATTCTGGTGATCGAGAACTGCGACCGGCATCTGCGCGATGACCCTGACATGAGCACTAGCGAAGCCGCTCTGGTAACTATGCAGGAGGTGAGCGGCGCGATCGTAGCCACTACGCTGGTGTTGCTGGCGGTCTTTATTCCGGTCGCCCTGCTGCCCGGGATCTCCGGGGTGATGTACCGCCAGTTCTCGGTGACAATCTGCGTGGCGGTGGTGTTCTCCTCACTGAATGCGCTGACCCTCAGTCCCGCTTTGTGCAGTCTGCTGCTGCGGCAGGGCGAGCAGCGAGATGCCGGATGGTACCGTAAATTTCTCTCTGTTTTCAGCCGTATTACGGCGGGCTATGACCGGGGCGTGAGCTGGGTGTTACGCAAGCTGTTGCTGGTGGCGGTGATCTTTATGGCCTGGATGGCGGCGCTGGCCGTGGGCGTGATCAGCATCCCCAGTGGTTTTGTTCCCGATGAGGACAAGGGCGTCTTGTTTGTGAGTGTGCAACTCCCCGATGCCTCTTCGCTGACCCGCACCAAGGCGGCGATGGACAAGCTGGTGACGATTTTGCAAAACGATCCGGCAGTGGAGAGTTATACCGCCATCACCGGGTTCTCTGTCCTCACCGGCGCCATGGCCAGCAACGGCGGTACGGCGTTTGTGGTACTCAAGCACTGGGATGAACGTAAAGACCGCGAAGATCTGGTGTTCAATGTGGCGGCTCGTATTAACGCCCAGGCGTTCAGGCAGGTGCCGGAGGCCCAGATTTACGCTATCTCCCCGCCGGCGGTTCCCGGGATGGGCGCTGTCGGTGGCTTGGAGCTGATGCTGCAGGATACCTTGAACCGCCCGCCATCCGAGTTGGCAAAGGTGCTGAACAATCTCGTGGTGGAGGGCAATCAGGCCCCGCAGCTGCAGCAGGTCTACAGTAATTACCGGGCCAATGTACCCCAGTATTTCATCGATGTGGACCGAATCAAGGCAAAGAACCTGGGCGTACCACTGAGCGAGATTTTCCTCACCCTGCAATCCCAGATGGGCTCGCTTTATATCAATGACTTCAATAAATTTGGCCAGACCTATCGGGTCATCATGCAGGCTGAATCATCGTTTCGGTCCGACCTCGCCGATCTCGACAACTTTTATGTGCGCTCGACGGCAGGCGAGATGATACCGCTCAGTACCCTGGTGACAACCCGCCCGGTGCTGGGGCCGGACCTGGCCTCCCGTTACAACCTGTTTCGCGCCGCCTCGGTCAGGGCGAATGTGACCCCGGGTTACAGCAGTGGTGAGGCGATGAGTGCGCTGGATACGCTGGCGTCAGAAGCGCTCCCAGCGGGTTATCGGATAGCCTGGACCGGCATGGCCTATCAGGAGCGGGAGGCCAGCAGTGCCGCGGTGATCGCCTTCGCCCTGGCACTCACGTTTATCTACCTGTTCCTGGTGGCGCAGTATGAGAGCTGGTCCATGCCGGTGGCGATTATTCTTGTAGTACCCATGGCCATTGGCGGCGCTATCGCCGGGCTGCTGCTGACGGGCACCGCACTTAACCTGTATGCCCAGATCGGCCTGGTGCTATTGATCGGTATGGCGGCGAAGAACGCCATTCTGATCGTCGAGTTTGCCCGCAGTCGCCGGGAGCAGGACGGGGATGATATCGTGGTGGCGGCCCGGGAGGCGGCCCGGCTGCGCTTTCGTGCCGTGTGCATGACAGCCCTGTCGTTTATCCTCGGCATAACGCCGCTGGTGGTCGCCACCGGCGCCGGCGCCTTTGGTCAACGCTCGCTGGGTATTACGGTTATGGGTGGTATGTTGGCAGCGCTGTTGGTGGGGACCTTTTTTATTCCAGGCTTCTACGTCGTGGTCCAAACGCTGCGGGAGCGGCTAAAGCGCCGCCTGGGTATGAAGGTGGCGGACGGTCAATAGAGCAGACCCACCAGGGCTCCGGTCATGCAGGTGGCCAGCAGCCCGGCCCAGATGGACCGGGGTGCGAGGGCCAGAATGTCCCCGCGACGCTGGGGACAAAGAGCCGTGAGACCACCAATCATGATGCCGAGACTGCCCAGATTCGCAAAGCCGCAGAGTGCGTAGGTCAGAATCAGTCGGCTGTGCTCGCTGAGCACCTCGGCGGGCAGGGCCGCCAGCTCCAGATAGGCCACCAGTTCGTTAATAAACACCTTGGTTGCCAGCAACTCGCCGGCGCTCGCGGCCTCGGTCCAGGGCACACCCAGCAACCAGGCGAGCGGTGCCAGAGCCTTACCCCCGATGCTCACCAGGGTCAGCGGTTCCCCGCCAGAGGGCAGCAGCCCCAGCAACCCGTTGACGAGGTAGACCAGGGCCACAAATACGATCAGTGTGCCAAGAATGTTGGCCAGCAGGCGAAGACCCTCGCCGGTGCCTGTGACAATCGCGTCGAGGCTGCCCGCATAGGGGGACGCCAGGCTGACCGGTTCGCCCTCGATTCCCGCAACGGGCGGCACCATGATCGCCGCCACCACAATCGCGGCGGGTGCGCTGAGCAGCGAAGCCACCAGAATATGGCTGAGGGCATCGGGAATCACCGGGGCGATAATGCCAGCGTAAAGCCCCATCACGGTGCCGGCTACTGTCGCCATACCGCAGCTCATTAGAATGAATAGTTCACTGGGTGTCATCCGTCCCAGATAGGGCTTGATCAACAGAGGGCTTTCGACCATCCCGACGAAAACGGAACTGGCACTGCCTACGCTCACCGCGCCACTGAGCCCCAGGGTTTTTTCCAGTCCGACCGCAAAGCCCCTGACCAGCAGAGGAATAACTCGCCAGTGCCAAAGCAGGGCGCTGAGCGCGGCGAAAACGATGACGATAGGCAGGGCGCGAAAGGCCAGTACAAACAGGGTTTCGGGGGCGGTGACTGTAAAAGGCGCGGGCGCCCCGCCGAGGTAGCCGAACACCATGGCAGTGCCCTCTAGCGTGGCCGCTTCGATCGCCAGTACCAGCTGGTTGATGCAGAGCAGAAGTGCCTGCAGAGGTGGCGCCTTCAGAAACAACAGCCCGAGCAGCAGCTGCGCCAGCAGGCCCGAAAGCACTAATCGCAACGGAAAATTGCGGCGATCGCTGCTGGTCAGCCATGCCAGCAGCAGTAGAGCGGGAATGCCGATCCAGGCTTGTGGCATCAGCCCAGCAGCGCGCGCAGGCTGGCCAGCGTTTCTCGTCCGCGCTGCCGGTTCTCCTCGGCGCTTTCCTCTTCGCCACCCTGCCACTGTAAATCATCATCGGGCAACTCGCTGATGAAGCGGCTGGGCTCACAGCTGACAGTGTCACCGAACTGACGGCGTTTTGCAGCCAGGGTCATGCACAGGGTCTGGCGGGCCCGGGTGATACCCACGTAGGCCAGTCTCCGCTCTTCCTCTATCGAGTCTTCTTCGATGCTGACACGATGTGGCAACAGCTTTTCTTCCATGCCAACGATGGTGACATGGGGGAACTCCAGACCCTTTGAGGCATGCAGCGTCATCATTTGCACACTGTCGGGCCCGGCATTGTCCTCTTCCTGCTGCTCCATCAGGTCGCGCAGCACCAGCCGCGAGATCGCCTCGTCCAGCGTTACGGCTTCGGTGCTCATCAGGCGCTGCAGGCTGTCGATCAGAAATTCGACATTGGCCATGCGCCGTTGGGCCACTTCTTCGCTGGAACTGAGCTGGTCCAGCCAGGACCGGTAGTCGATGTCTTTCACCAGTTGGCGAATGCCCGCGACACCGCTGTCGGCGGCACAACGCTGTCGCGTCGCGGCGGCCCAGTCGCGGAATTCGCGCAATCGACGCAGGCTGGCCTCTGGCAGTTGTGGGCTTTCGATGCGGCCCGCAGCCTGGCTGAGGCTGCAACGCTGTTGATTGGCAAAATTTCCCAGCGCTTCCAGCGTCGAGGCGCCGAGCTTGCGGCGCGGCACGTTGGCGATACGCAGGAAGGCGTTGTCATCGTGCTCGTTAATCACCAGCCGCAGATAGGCCATGATGTCTTTAACCTCATTGCGGGCAAAGAACGAGGTGCCCCCACTCATATGGTAGGGTACCTGGTGCTGCTGCAATGCGAGTTCCAGTAGCCGCGACTGGTGGTTGCCCCGGTAGAGAATCGCGTAGTCGCCAAACCGGGTGCCTTTGCGCCGCTGGTGGTCCAGTATTTCCACCACCACCTGCTCGGCTTCGTCGTTCTCATCGCTGCAGCGGATAACCCGCAGCGGGTCGCCGTAACCCAACTCGCTCCACAGCTGTTTCTCGAACACATGGGGGTTGTTGGCGATCAGCGTGTTTGCCGCTCTGAGTATGCGTGCCGTAGATCGGTAGTTCTGCTCCAGTTTGACGATTCTCAGCCCGGGGAAATCGGTCTGGAGCTGGACCAGGTTTTCTGGCCGGGCACCGCGCCAGGCATAGATCGATTGGTCATCGTCACCCACAACGGTGAGCCCATTGTTCAGTCCCACCAGTTGGCGCACCAGCAGATACTGGCTGGAGTTCGTGTCCTGGTATTCATCCACCAGCAGGTAGTGGATACGCGTTTGCCATTTTTCCAGCAGTTCGGGGGAGCGCTCGAACAGAACAGTGGGTAACAGGATGAGGTCATCGAAGTCCAGCGCATTATAGGCCCGCAGAGCCCGGTTGTAGCGCAGATAGGCCTGGGCGCATAGCATCTCCGCCGGGCCCTGGGCCGCGGCCGTAGCCTGCTCAGGAAGCACCCGGTCGTTCTTCCACTGGGAGATACGCTTGGCAATGATGCTGGCTTGATCACCGTCTGCACCGTGCTCCTGGATCAGCAGATCACGGATCAGGGTCTGGGTGTCCTGGCCATCAAAGATCGAAAACCCTGACTTCAGCTCCAGCTCCCGGCGCTCCTCGCGAATAATTTTCAGCCCCAGCTGGTGAAACGTGCTGACTGTCAGACCTTCCGCCGTATTGCCGCGCAGCAGTTTTCCCACCCGCTCCTTCATCTCGCGAGCCGCCTTGTTGGTGAAGGTCACAGCGGCGATATGCTTGGGGCGAATCCCGCAGCGCTCTACCAGATAGGCGATCTTGCGGGTGATGACGCTGGTTTTGCCGCTACCGGCACCGGCCAGTACCAGCAGGGGTCCGTCGATGTAGCGCACCGCTTCACGTTGTCGGGGGTTCAGGTCATTCACGGGTCACTGGCTCGCCGGGTCATCGGGGGCGGGCAAGTCTAGCAAAGGCCCGGTCAGACGGCGAGACGTATCGGTCATCGCAACCCGGAGGGGTTCGCCCTGCCTCGCCCGCGCCCGATTCACCCGGTCACCCCCGCCTCCCTGTAGGCCAGCGCCTCAGCCAGATGGGTCGCGGTGAGCTCCGGATCACCCGCCAGGTCGGCGATGGTCCTGGCCACTCGCAGGGTGCGATGCAGGCCGCGCGCGGAGAGGCGCATCCGTGTGGCGGCGCGCTCCAGTTGCTGCTGTTCAGTCCGCCCCAGGGGGCAGTGTTTAGCCAGAGCGGGTGCGGGCAGCAGCGCATTGGCGCAGCCCTGGCGCGAGGTCTGCAGGGTCCGCGCCCGGTCCACGCGCCGCTGCACCTGGGCGGAGGATTCCGCCGCGGCAGGGCCACCCAGTAACTCGGCAGCGGGCAGGCGTGGCATGCTGACGTGCAGATCGATGCGGTCCATCAGGGGGCCTGAAATCCGTTGTCGGTAGCGTTGCACCTGCTCCGTAGAGCAGCGGCAGCCGTGATCGCTGTCGCCCAGGTAGCCGCAGGGGCAGGGGTTCATGGCCGCTACCAACTGAAAACGCGCCGGATAAGTGACCTTGTGTCGTGCTCTGGACAGGGTGACCTGGCCCGATTCCAGGGGTTCGCGCAGGACTTCCAGTGCCTGGCGGCTGAACTCCGGCAATTCATCGAGGAACAGCACTCCCCCGTGGGCAAGGGATATTTCGCCCGGTCGTGGTCTGCTGCCGCCGCCGACCAGCGCTGCAGCGGTGGCCGAATGATGGGGGCTGCGAAAGGGTCGCCGGTAGTAGTGGTCCGCCCAGTCGCCGCTGCCGTTGATACTGTGCAGGGCCAGCGCGGTCAGCGCTTCGGCGGGATCCGGTGCGGGCAGGATACCGGGTAGCCGGCTGGCCATCAGCGTCTTGCCGGTGCCCGGCGGTCCAAACAGCAGCAGGTTGTGGCTGCCCCCCGCCGCGATCTCCAGCGCCCGGCGGGCCGAGGGCTGTCCCACCACCTCCGTCAGGTCCGGGTAACGATGTACGGGAATCGGCTTCACGCCCGTAACCGGGGTGATAGGCTGGTTGCCGTTAAGGTGAGCGCAGAGGCGCAGCAGGTCGGGCGCGGGCACTACCCGGCTGGCGGGTACCTGGGCTGCCAGCTCGGCGCCGTCAGTGGGCAGTGCCAGTCTCGCCCGGCGGCGGTAGCGGCGATGGCTGCGGGTATGACACCGGGCACCGGTCGCAATTGACCATCCAGCGCCAGTTCGCCGAGGAACTCAACTTCTGTGGTGTGATCTGGTGGCAACTGCCCGGAGGCGATAAGAATGCCGAGAGCGATGGGCAGGTCGAATCGGCCGCCCTCCTTGGGTAGATCCGCGGGCGCCAGGTTGACAGTGATGTGACGATCGGAGGGGAATTGGAAGTGGGAGTTGATCAGTGCGCTGCGCACACGGTCACGACTCTCGCGCACCGCAGTTTCGGGCAGACCAACGACATGAAAAGCGGGCAAGCCCCCCGACAAATGCGTTTCGACCCGCACCAGGGGTGCGTCAATGCCGGCCAGAGCACGGCTGAAGAGAACTGATAATTCCACGGCTCATCCTTGAGCGGCTGCCTCGAAAACAAAAATCAACAGCCTGCTGGAGTTACTGTTTTATTGTAAGGGCTATTTCTCGAGGGCCTCCAGCTCTGTGGTCAACTGCGCCAGTTCGGTTTCGAGCTGCAAGACCCGCTCGCGGGTGCGCTTGAGGATCTCGGACTGGGCGTCGAACTCGTCTCGGCTGACCACATCCAGCCTGCCCAGTGCTGATTGCGCCAGAGCGCGCGCACTTTTATCGATTTCGCCAGCGAGGCCCGAATTGCCTACCAGTTCGTTGACCTGTTGGAAGACCTGGCCCAGCGGCGGGGGTTTTAATGCCATGATGTTGTTGACCGTAGTATCTGAAATTGAGGAAGTGCGGAGAGTGTAGAGCAAATTTATCGAGGGGCACAGTGCGTCACCGTGCACAATCAGGGTGCGATGCACCAATTTAGTGCTACATCCGTGCCCCTGGCATCGTTAATGGCGACCTCCTGGCGTACCCTGTTTACGCTATATCACTGATAAATCGAATTTTTCCAGGCTTTGGCACGTTGACTGCTAGGGAACAGGCACAGATTGTATGCGGCGCTTCTCATCAAGTGGCGGTAAGCGTTGCCATGCATTTTCTGCCACTCGTTTATGCACAGATAGATGGAGAAGCAAGTCATGGGGTACACCAAATCACCTCCCACCATTGTTGATGCCGGCGGGTCACCGGGGGCTGGATCCTGCGGGGAATGCCAGCCGGAAGCGGCGCATCAGCCCGCACCGACCGGGGCATTCGGAGTTTCCCGGATCAACCACGCCGTCAATCACCAGCAGGGACAAGATTGAGCCGGCACTGAGCCGCTCAACGTGAGGAGTTTTGTATGAAATTGATAACAGCCATTGTTAAGCCGTTCAAACTGGATGACGTCCGCGAGGCCCTGTCGGAGATCGGGGTGCAGGGAATTACCGTGACCGAGGTCAAGGGTTTTGGCCGCCAGAAGGGTCACACGGAATTGTATCGGGGCGCCGAATACGTGGTGGACTTTTTGCCCAAGGTCAAAATCGAGGCCGCGGTCGGCGACGATCTGGTAGACCAAACCATTGAGGCGATTACCAAGGCCGCCAATACCGGAAAGATTGGTGACGGGAAAGTGTTTGTTGCCGAGCTTGAGCAGGTGATCCGCATCCGCACCGGCGAGACCGGCGAAGCCGCCATCTAACCCTTTCGAGACACTCAGCAGAGAGCGAAATACATGGAAAACAATATTTTTGAACTTCAGTATGCACTGGACACCTTTTATTTTCTGGTGTGCGGTGCCCTGGTGATGTGGATGGCTGCCGGCTTTGCCATGTTGGAAGCCGGCCTGGTGCGGTCCAAGAACACGACCGAAATTCTGCTCAAGAACGTGTCGCTGTTCGCGGTTGCCTGCACCATGTACATGATCTGCGGCTATATGATCATGTACAAGGGTGACCTGCTCCTGTCGTCCATCACAGGAAATGGCGTGACCGGGGCCGATGAGCCTGCGACCTACGCACCCTCGGCAGACTTTTTCTTTCAGGTCGTCTTTGTTGCGACCGCTATGTCGATTGTCTCCGGTGCCGTGGCCGAGCGCATGAAACTGTGGGCGTTTCTGGCCTTTGCCGTTGTGATGACGGGTTTTATCTACCCGATGGAAGGCGCCTGGACCTGGGGCGGTCAGTCGGTATTTGGGCTGTATACCCTGGGCGATCTCGGTTTCTCTGACTTTGCGGGTTCCGGTATTGTGCACATGGCGGGAGCTGCTGCTGCGCTCTCCGGTGTGTTGTTGCTGGGGGCGCGTAAGGGCAAGTACCGGGCCGACGGCTCTATCAACCCGATCCCCGGCGCCAATTTGCCGCTGGCGACGCTGGGTACCTTTATTCTCTGGATGGGTTGGTTTGGATTCAACGGTGGCTCTGTATTGGCAACAGCCAGTGTCGACAATGCCAATTCGGTGGCTGTGGTCTTTATGAACACCAACGCCGCCGCGGCCGGTGGCCTGATCGCCGCCCTGATTCTTGCCCGCTTGCTGTTCGGCAAGGCTGATCTGACCATGGCGCTTAACGGTGCCCTGGCGGGGCTGGTTGCCATCACGGCTGAGCCTTCCACGCCGACGGCGCTGCAAGCCACCTTGTTTGGTGCAGCGGGCGGATTGCTGGTGGTGGGTTCGATCATCACCCTGGACAAGCTCAAGATCGACGATCCGGTCGGTGCGATCTCGGTACACGGTGTGGTGGGACTGCTGGGTCTGATGCTGGTCCCGGTGACCAACCCTCTGACCGATGATGGCGGCGCTTCTTTCAGCGGCCAGCTGATTGGTGCCGCGACAATCTTCGGCTGGGTGTTCCTGACCAGCTTCATAGTCTGGCTGGTGCTCAAGCTGGTGATTGGTATCCGGGTCAGCGAGGAAGAAGAGTACGAGGGAGTCGACCTTGCCGAGTGCGGCATGGAAGCCTACCCCGAATTCATGGGGGCCAGTGGCAGCGGCAAGTAAATCGCTTTGCGGGCGCACCTGACGGTGCGCAGTTGGGGGCCTTCGGGTCCCCTTTTTTTTGCCGGGCCCATGCCGTTCGGATGGCACCACCATGGCTTCTGCGAGGCTGGCCAGCTCAATATTAGCCCTTGCCATTCTGCGTATGCACACCATAATAGTGGGTCTTTCCCGTGAGGAGATTTGCCGCAATGAAACTGGTCACAGCGATCATCAAGCCTTTTAAGATGGATGACGTTCGCAGCGCATTGTCCGAGATCGGTGTGCAGGGAATCACCGTGACTGAAGTCAAGGGTTTTGGGCGTCAGCGTGGTCACACCGAATTGTATCGCGGTGCTGAATATGTGGTGGATTTCTTGCCCAAGGTCAAACTGGAAATCGCCGCCGCTGACGGTCAGGTGGACGGCATTATTGATGCGATTCTCAAATCGGCCATTACCGGCAAGATCGGTGATGGTAAGATCTTTGTCTCCA
This sequence comes from uncultured Gammaproteobacteria bacterium, assembly GCA_963840725.1. Lineage (GTDB taxonomy): Bacteria > Pseudomonadota > Gammaproteobacteria > Pseudomonadales > Halieaceae > CAVWDU01. The sequence continues at coordinate 1,564,129 of CAWIZY010000016.1, forward strand.
ACCTGGATCAGGTGATCCGAATTCGCACCGGTGATACGGGCGAAGCTGCTGTTTAATCCTTTCACTTTACAATTAACTAACAGGAAAACTCCATGTTGAAAAAATCTCTGGTTGCAGCCACCGTCGTTGCTCTGAGCCTCGGCCTCTCGGGATGCGGTGGCAGCACTACTACCGTCAAGCAGACAGAATCCCAGGGCCAGCAGCTGATAGACCTTAAAGAAGCCTATGACAAAGGGGTGATCACCGAGAAAGAGTACGAGTCAACCCGCAAGAAAATCCTCAAGGGCTGATCCAGTCTGGCCTGTTGAGCAGGTTCAGATCGGGCCTTTTTTTGGCCGGCTTGCTGCCGCCTGCTGCAGACGCCCGGTAGTCTGTTGACCGGCCTCGATTCGGTCAATGGCGTCGGGCAACTGGCTCAGGTTGCCAATGCTCTGGTCTGCCGGCTGGCCCCCCGGCCACTCCTCACCCTGTGAGTTCATCCACACCGTGTGCATGCCAAGCGCTTGCGCGGGATGAATATCATGCGCCGGGTTGTCCCCCACATGGACAATTTCAGCAGGCCGGGCGCCTGCCATATCCAGGGCTGCATGAAACATATCCGGCGCCGGTTTGCTGGCCCCGATTTCCTCCGCCAGAAACGCGAAATCAAAGTACTCGCCGACATCGGTCTTGTAGATATCGGCATTGCCGTTGGTAAGCGCGCCCAGGGTGTAGCGTTTGGCGAGCCCCTTCAGCACCTCAAGTGCCTCCTCGTAGAGCACGACCGCGTGACGATGTTGCAAAAACACCGCGAACGCCTGCTCTGCGCCGGTTCGAGCGACTGCTTCTGCGTAGCCTGCCTGAATCTGTAATTCGTACAAGAGCTGAATACGCATCTGGCTCACGTGGTGAGCCAGTTCCGGGTGGCGTCGCCAAAGTGCCTTTTTGAACGCCCACAGTCCCGCGTGATCGTAGGCGTCGATAGCGCCAGGCCGATGGGCTACGAGCCAGCGTCGCTGTGCCTCTTCTGCCGCCAGCAGGGCTGGTTCAACATCCCACAGGGTGTTGTCCAGATCGAAGGTGATGACTCTCAGTGCCACGGTCTTTAGCGCTTTTTTCGTTGTTTGGCACGCGGATGGGCGGCGTCGTATACCTTGGCCAGGTGCTGGAAGTCCAGGTGTGTGTAGATCTGGGTCGTAGCAATATTGGCGTGCCCCAGTAGTTCCTGAACGGCCCTGAGATCGCCACTGGATTCCAGCATGTGGCTGGCGAACGAATGGCGCAACATGTGGGGATGAACATCCTGCGGCATGTTCGAGCGTCGCCCCTGCAGCTTGAGTCGCGACTGAATGTTGCGCACGCTGATTCGCCTGCCGACCCGGCTGATAAAGAGCGCATCGCCGGTGTTACTGCTACCGGCCAATTGATCTCGAACCGTCAGCCAGTCTGTGATGGCGTCGATAGCCATAGCGCCGATCGGTAGCGTTCGGGTGCGGTTGCCTTTGCCAGTAACGGTAATCAGGTGTGCGCCATGATCAATATCGCTGCAGTTGGCAGAGGCCAGTTCAGCCAGACGTAAGCCGGAGGAGTAAAACAGCTCTGCCATGGCTCGGTCGCGCCTCGACAGAGGGTTGTCGTCACTGAACTTCAGATATTCGCCCATCTGGTCCGGGTCCAGAGTTTTGGGCAAATGCCGTGCCTGCCGGGGAGCCTGTACTGCCGCCGCAGGATTGCGTTGCTGGCGGTGCTGCCGGTTGAGGTAATTGAAGAACGAACGTGTCGCCGAGAGGCCCCGTTGAATACTGTTGCCCGCCAGGCCTGCACGGTGCCTGGCACTGGCCCATTGGCGCACATGGACCTCGTCGATGTTGGCCGGGTCATCCGCTCCCGCTCTGAGGCAGTGCTCAGTCAGCGAGTTGAGATCCCGACGGTAGTTGTCCACAGTGTGTGCCGACAGCTGGCGAACGTCTCGCAAATAATCGAGAAATTCGCCGGTGGAACGGGTCAGCGCGGATTCTGTCATGATGTGAGCGGCTGTTCTGCGGGCCTGTTCGCTCAGACAGGCGGGTTCTGGGGCTGCAATCGCGGCAGCAGGCGAACGATAACCTCAGCGATATGGCTGAGGAAGACCGTGCCCATATCACCACTGTAGCGGTTGGCGTCGGAACTCCCGACGGCGATAAGACCGAGATCCCCGTTGTGGTGCAGCGGCATCATTGCGGCAGATCCCACTGCGCCCGCTTCGGGGAATAGATAGACAAGCTCTTCTTCCCGCAAAGTGCCGCATACCGCTTTGCGCCCGCGGAGCAGGCCGGCGACCACATCGGCCGCAGCGGGGTTTTCGAATCTTCCTCCGGTCATTTGTTCTGGCTTGTCGTGGAACAGAATCATCGCGGCGTGTTCCACCTCGAACTCACTGCGCATGGTGTCCAGGAAGTTGTCAAACAGGGCGCTTAGCGAATCGGCTTCCAGCAGCCGCAGCACCAATGCCCGGGTTTGCTGGTAGATCGATTCGTTGTCCTTCGCATTCCCGGTCAAAGTATTGAGTCGATGACGCATCTCGACGTTGCGTTCGCGCAGCACGCTCACCTGTCTCTCCACCAGTGATACAGCACTGCCGGAGGCGTGGTTGATGTGCAGGTGGTCCATCAGGTCGGGATTGTGCTGCAGAAAATCACCGTGCTCGACGAGGTAGGCCCGCACCATGTCCTCGCTGATCTCAGGCCCGGCGGCCGCCGGTTTTTTACTCGCAGACATTGTCGGTGGTGCCCCCTAAATCCTTATACTGCCCTCGAACACAATTGCCGTGGGTCCGGTCAGCAGGGCGGGGTGACCTTCCCCGGCCCAGCTGACCGATAGCTTACCGCCGGGCAGGTTCACTGTCACGGTCTCATCCAGCCATCCGCGGCTAATGCCGTAGGCCACGGCGGCACAGGCACCGGACCCGCAGGCGAGGGTTTCACCCACGCCCCGTTCGAAAACCCGCAGCCGGATGTCTGTCGCCGATACCCGTTCCATAAACCCGACATTAACCTGCTCCGGGAAGCTCTGGTGCGCCTCAAGCAGCGGCCCCAGCTCTGCCACCGGTGCCTCCAGTACGTTTTCTACCCGCAGAACGGCGTGCGGATTACCCATAGACAGGGCACCAATCTCCAGTTGCCTGGACCCCACCGTTATCGGGTAGCTGGCTGCTCGGGCCTGGGTCCGGAAGGGCACGGCTGTGGGTTCGAAGACCGGCGATCCCATATTGACCTCGACCTGGTGCCGGTCCCGGACCCGCAGCTCCAGAATCCCTGCACGGGTCTCGACCCGGATGCGGCGCTTGTTGGTGAGTTTTTTTTCCCGCACAAAGCGCGCAAAGCAACGCGCGCCGTTGCCGCACTGGCCGACCTCGGTACCGTCGGCGTTGAATATCCGGTAGCTGAAGTCAACAGTGGGATCACCGGGTGCTTCTACCACCAGTACTTGATCACAACCGACACCCAGGTGCCGGTCGGCGATTTTGCTCACGTCCCGGCTGCGCAGTCGGTGTCGTTGACTGATCAAATCAATCACCACGAAGTCGTTACCCGCACCGTGCATTTTGGTGAACTTGAGAATCATGCGAGCTGACCGCTCCGGGTATCGTCATCTGTCGGCGGCAGGCAGCGTTCCAGTCGGAGTATATCCTGGACGGTTTCGCGGTCTCGGACCCGGTGCGCCTGATCCCCATCCACCATCACCTCAGCCGCGCGGCCACGGGTGTTGTAATTCGAGCTCATGGTGAAAGCGTAGGCGCCGGCGCCGAATACGGCCAGCAGATCACCGCTGTTCAGGTTCAGTGCCCGCTGTTTGCCAAGAAAATCGGCGGTTTCACAGACTGGCCCGACAATATCCCATTGTGCCTGCTCCCCTTTCTGGTGAGGCTTCACCGGCTGAATATCCATCCAGGCCTGGTAGAGGGCCGGACGCAGCAGATCGTTCATGGCGGCATCCACCAACGCAAAGTGGTGGTCCGGTGTGGATTTGAGGTATTGGACCCGGGTGACCAGAAGACCCGCATTGGCGCAGATTGAGCGGCCCGGCTCGAACATCAGTTTCAGAGGTCGGTCGCCAAGCTCGGCTCGAATCGCTTCGATGTAAGCCGCGACACTGGGTGGTGACTCATCGTTGTATCGCACTCCCAAACCTCCCCCGAGGTCGAGGTGGTGAATGGGTATACCCAGCTCCGCCAGTTGGTCAACCAGCGCCAGCAGGCGCCGTAACGCTGCGATGAATGGCGTCAGTTCGGTCAGTTGCGAGCCAATGTGGCAGTCCAGCCCAACCACCTCAACACTGGCTAACTGCGCAGCCCGCTGATAGACGTGCAGGGCCTCGTCAACGGCAACCCCGAATTTGTTCTCCCGCAAACCGGTGGAGATATACGGGTGGGTGCGTGCATCTACATCGGGATTGACGCGCACCGATACTCGCGCGATGGTGTTTTGCTCGGCGGCGACCCGGTTCAGGACGTCCAGTTCCTGGGCCGACTCGAGATTGAAGCATTGAATACCCAGCTGCAGCGCGCGGCTCATTTCGTCTGCGGTTTTGGCGACGCCGGAAAATACGATACGTGCGGGATCGCCGCCAGCGGCGAGAACCCGCTCCAGTTCACCACCCGATACGATGTCGAAGCCGGCGCCCAGTCGCGCAAGCACGTCCAGAACGGCCAGGTTCGAATTGGCTTTTACCGCGTAGCAGATCAAATGATCGCAGCCTGCAAGGGCATCCTGATATTCCCTGAAAGCCGCTTCCAGCGCCGCGCGGGAATAGATATACAGGGGTGTGCCGAACTCAGTCGCCAGCTTGCTGACGCCGAGTTGTTCGGCGTGCAACTCCCCGCAACAGTAGTCAAAAGGGGTCATGGTCTGGGCTCTCGCTGCATTATTCGCGCTTCCTCATGAGATACAGGCAACAACAAATAGTTCTCCTTTTACTCGGTCCCGGGCCGCGGACGGTTCTGTGTTGCTTGAGCTGCCGGCCCGGCTCTCACTCATTGGGGTAGCCTACAAATTGGTGTTGTCTGACCGCTCAACAGGTCCGGTTTGTACATCGGGCGCCGGTGCTCCGGGCTCTGCCGGGAGGTATAGCGGTCCGGTTTGACCGCAGCCCGCCATTACTGACAGGAGCAATGCCAGAAGTATAAGCACGCAGCGCATAGGAGATTTCCGCAGGGTAAAGGCGCAAAGTATAACGTCCGCTAGAATCCGGTGCGAGCACCCCTTATGATGATGGGTCTCGCAACTCGTCAGGCGGTGACCGCGATGACCGAATCGGAATTCAATCAACAGGTAGATGCCACCCTCGAACGGCTGGAATACGCGCTGGACGAGGTGGAATCGGAGACTGACCTTGACTACGAGGTTAGTGGCGGGGTGCTGACAGTCACCTTTGAAAATGGCACCAGTATGGTATTCAGCCGCCAGCCACCCACCCGGCAGCTCTGGCTGGCCGCGCGCAGCGGTGGTTTTCACTTTGAATATGATGCCGAGGCACAGGACTGGCGGGACACCCGGACCGGCAATTACTTCCGTCCCTTCGTGATCAGTCAGATGCGTGAGCAGGCCGGTATCGAATTCGCCTGGGGCGCGGCCTGATGCAGCGCCGTCTCAGGCTGGCGTTCGCTTTAGCCCTGGTGCTGCCGGCGTGGCCTCTGGCCGCCGCTGAACCCCTGTATGTCAAAAATCTGAGCCCTGTAGCCGGTCTGATCGGGCTGCCGTCGCAACGTGACGCGTCTACACCGGGCGCAGGTCGTTTCGCGTTTGCGCTGCACGGGAGTGTGGCCAATACCTATGTTAATGAGATAAAGCGCCCGGAAGCGGTCAATCTGGATGGTGAGGTGCATCGGTTGGCGGCGGAGTTGCGCTATGGCCTGGGAGAAAACTGGGATCTGCAGTTGGAGGTGCCCTGGCTGGGGCACAGTGGTGGCCAGTTGGACAGCCTGATCGATGGCTGGCACGATTTGTTTGGTATGTCCGACGGTGGGCGGGACACGGTGCCCCGGGACCTGCTCGATTACCGTTATCAGGGGCCCGAGACTGGCTTTGAGCTGGCAGATGATAGCTCTGGGCTGGGGGATGTCAGCCTGGCACTCAATCATGCTTTTTATCGTCAGGACAACACGGCGGTGGGGCTGACGCTGGGGTACAAGTTTGGCACCGGAGAGGATCGGGACTTTACCGGCAGCGGCGCGGATGATGTCTACCTGGCCCTGCGCTTTTCCGGTGCCCATCTGTCGGATCTGCCACTGACCTGGCATGGACAAGTTGGCTATCTGCGTGCGGGGAACTCGGACCTGCTGGGGGCGTTGCAGAATCGCGACGTCTGGTTTGCGGGGCTTGCATTGGACTGGGCAGTATGGGATCGGGTCTCGCTGATGGCACAGCTCGACGGTCACGACGCACCGACCGACAGCCGCCTGACCGGGCTGGGTGAGGATGCCTGGATGCTGAGCTTCGGTGTGCGCTGGCGGGTGGCCAACAACTGGGGTCTGGACTTCAGTTTCGTTGAGGACATTCAGGTCGAAACCGCCCCGGATATTATTTTTCAGGCCAGCTTGCGGTTTCATCCGGGGTGAGTGAAGGCGCTCAGCCCTTGCCGCTTACTGACTGACGTCGACCACCAGACGGCCTCGAACCTCACCTTTCACGATCAGGGGTGCAAGCTCCGGTACCCGGGACATGGGCACCACTTCGTAGATGGCCCGCAACTGATCCCGATCCAGTGTTTCGGCCAGCGCGTCCCAGGCCCGCTGGCGGCGAGCCTGGCTGGCCATGACTGAATCGATGCCGCGCAGGGTGACGCCTCGCAGAATAAACGGCATCACAGAGGTGGGCAGTGCCATGCCGCCAGCCAGGCCGCAGGCGGTCACCGTACCTTCGTAGCGTGTCTGGGCCAGCGCGGTAGCCAGGGTTTTGTCCCCCACCGTATCAACCACCCCGGCCCAGATCTCTTTCTCCATTGGCTTGGAGTCTCGTGACAGTTCGGCTCTGGGCACAAGCGCCGCTGCACCCAGGCGGGTGAGGAATTCACCTTCGCTGTCGATACGACCCGTGCTCGCGTGTACCTCGTAGCCGAGGCTTGCCAGCAACGATACCGCAATCGAGCCTACGCCGCCGGCGGCGCCGGTCACCAGCACCGGGCCATCGCCGGGCTGGACACCTGCATCCTGCAGTGCCAGCACGCAGAGCATCGAGGTATAGCCCGCTGTGCCTATCGCCATGGCCTCCTCGAGACTGAGCGCTTCGGGCACTCGCACGATCCATTCTGGCTTGATGCGCTGCCGCTGGCTGTAACCCCCGTTGAATACCTCTGACAGGCCGTAGCCGTTCACCAGGACCCGGTCTCCCGGCTTGTAGTGAGGGTCTGCCGACTCAGCTACCGTACCAGCCAGATCGATGCCGCAGATCAGCGGCAGCTTGCGACAAATCTTGCTGAGCCCGGAGACTGCCAGACCGTCCTTGTAGTTGAGCGTGGAGTAACTGACATCTACCAGTATCGGCTCCTCCGCAAGGTCCTTCAGGCCCAGCTGCTTGAGCGAAGCCACGGTCTTGCCCGCCACTTCTTCGGCGACAATTGCGTTAAAGGTCTCTGTCATTGCAATCTCCGGCAGGGTGCCACTGCGGTTTAGGGTAAGAGCAGAATTCACGGTAGCGCCGCTCGCCGCAGGCGTCAATGCCGGCTTGCGAGAGCGAGGGCGAGGGCGGACTCAGCCGTGTGCGCGCGTGGCCAATAGAGCCCTGGCGCGTTGCGCCGCCGCAGCGACCTGGGCCGGTGCGGTGCCGCCGAGGTGGTTCCGGGCCGCCAGTGAGCCTTCCAGTGTCAGGACATCGAAGACATCGGCAGCAATTTCTGGAGAGAAACCCCGCAGCGTAGCCAGGTCCATTTCAGCCAGATCCAGCCCCCTGGCAACGCCGTGAGCAACGGCGCTGCCGACCACTTCATGGGCGTCGCGAAAAGGCAGGCCCTTGCGCACCAGGTAATCTGCCAGGTCGGTGGCGGTAGAAAATCCGCGTCTTGCTGCCTCACGCATAGCTGCGGGGCAAGCCTGGACGTGGGGCACCATGTCCGCAAATGCGCGCAGTGAGTCAAGTACGGTATCCACCGCATCAAACAGCGGCTCCTTGTCTTCCTGGTTGTCCTTGTTGTAAGCCAGTGGTTGGCTTTTCATCAGCGTCAGCAGCGCCACGAGATGACCATTGACCCGACCGACCTTGCCTCGCACCAGTTCGGGCACATCCGGGTTTTTCTTTTGCGGCATAATAGATGAGCCGGTACAGAAACGATCGGGTAGTTCCACGAACCCGAATTGGGCCGATGCCCATAGCACCAGTTCCTCTGACATGCGCGAGAGGTGAGTCATCACCAGGGCGGCGAAGCTGCAAAACTCGATCGCGAAATCGCGGTCGGACACTGAATCCAGTGAGTTTTCAGTGGGTTTGGTGAAGCCCAGCGCCTGCGCCGTGTGTTCGCGCCGAATCGGGTAAGTGGTGCCGGCAAGTGCGGCGGCCCCAAGAGGGCATTGGTTCATGCGGTCGCGGCAATCCATTAAGCGGCCATAGTCTCGCTCCAGCATTTCATTCCAGGCCAGCAGGTGGTGGCCAAAGGCGACGGGCTGCGCCGTTTGCAGATGTGTGAAGCCGGGCATTACGGTGTCGCAATGTTGTTCCGCCAGACCAATAATACCGGTCTGCAGGCGGCTTAATTCGACGGCTATGTGATCGATAGCGGTGCGCAGATAAAGCCTGATATCGGTGGCGACCTGGTCATTACGGGAGCGTCCGGTGTGAAGTTTTTTGCCGGTCACACCGATGATTTCGGTCAGGCGCGCCTCGATATTCATGTGCACATCTTCCAGTTGCACTGACCAGGCGAAGCGACCGGCAGCGATTTCCTCACTCACCTGCTCCAGCCCGCGGTAGATTTCGTCCCGTTCCGGCCCGGTCAGTACACCCACCTCACAAAGCATATCCGCGTGTGCGAGCGAGCCGAGAATGTCTTCGTTGGCCATGCGTTGGTCAAAGTTCACCGAGGCGGTGAAGCGTTGTACGAAACTGTCGGTGGCTTCGTTGAAGCGCCCACCCCAGAGCTTGCTGGTGTCCTGCTGATCACTCATTACGTTAGAATTCCTGTTTTAGCGCTTGTTCGGGCAGAACCGGGATGCAAGTATATCAGCAAAGAATAAACGGCCGCCTGCGGTGGGGGTGATTCAGTGAAGTCTGAGCCGACGGCGGTGACCAAGCCAGGCCGGACCAAGCCAGGCCGGACCAAGCCAGGCCCGGACCAACACACTGGGCGAGCAGGTTTCAGCGGAGTTTTTCGTCCCCGACCTGTGCGCCGCGGGATCTGTATTGGTGATGGTGCTACTGACGGAGCTGATGGTTCTGGTCTATGCGCTGGCCGTGAGTGATCTGCCCGCTTTCAAGTGGCACACACTGGCGACAGTATCGCTGTTCGTTCAGTGGGTAGTTTTGGTCAGCGCTGCGTTGCTGTGCCAGCTTCGCGGCGCGCTGAGTCGTGTAAATCTGCACTGGGCGACCCTATGCAGTCTGGCACTGGTGATGGCCGTCAGCGCCTGTACCAGTTTGGCGGCAAGCGTATTTTATCCTCAGTCAGCAGCGGGCTCTGAAAGCGGTTGGTGGGTGTTGCGCAATACGCTGATCGCAGCGGTGCTCACCGGGATCGTGCTGCGCTACTTTTACTTGCGGCAGCAGTTACAGCGTCGTGAAAAGTCGGAGCTTCAGGCCCATCTGGATTCGCTACGGGCGCGCATCAGGCCGCATTTTCTGTTCAATACCCTGAACAGCATTGCCAGCCTGATAGCTTCTCGCCCAGCCGCTGCCGAACAGGCCGTGGAGGATCTTTCGGAACTGTTTCGTGAGAGTCTGCAGGGTGGGCATCGGGAGACCACTGTGGCTGAGGAGATACACCGCTGTGAGCTGTATCTCGGTATCGAGCGGTTGCGACTCGGTGATCGGCTTGCCGTGGACTGGTCAGTTGACCCTCAGGCAGCGGACCAGCCCATGCCCAGCATGGTGTTGCAGCCACTTATCGAGAATGCGGTTTACCACGGTGTCGCCCAGTTGCCTGAGGGAGGCACCGTGACGGTCAGTGTGCCACAGTGATGGGAGCCGTATTGAAGCGCTTGTCGAGAACCCGGTGCCGGAGAAAGCCAGCAGTCTGCAGGGTCACCGGATGGCGCAAGTGAACATACGCCAGTTGCTGGCAGCCCGCTATGGTGATCAAGCATCGTTTGCCGCGGCAGTAGAAGCAGGGGTCTATCGCGTCGCCCTGCGTTATCCCGTGGCTGAGACGCAATAAAGGTTCTGGTGGTCGATGATGAGCTGCTGGCCAGGGAGCGGCTGGTGCGGCTGTTGTATAAG
>CAWIZY010000017.1:0-18503 GCA_963840725.1 uncultured Gammaproteobacteria bacterium
ACTGGCGGTAAGTTAACACTGGTGCAGGGTCTATTCTATGCAACCTTGGTAGGAGAGTAAGCAGAGCCCCCAGGGATGGGTTTATGGCATGAAGTATAATGCCTGTTAGCTTCCCTCACCCTAGTGTTATTCAGGCTCCAGGTCTTAACGACAAACTGTTCGCGCTTCGCCATAGCCATTCGGCGGGGCCGAAGCTGATACCTGCCGCTACTCGGAAGGAGCAACAACAGAGATGATCAAGGGGTCACGGGGTCAATCGAAAAGCCGTGTTTGCGGTAGCGCACGGTCCTCGGGACGCAGCGCCGCCCCGGCGGAGGGCGCCTTGCTCTTCAGGCAGGCCATAATCCTTTCGATCAGCCTGGTGGTGCGACACTCCATCTTCAATGCAAATAATGAGCCTGGTCTGCACCGCACAGTGCGCAGTAATGTGGCTTGTTAATTCAGCGAGAGTCCCTTTATGGCACCAAGCCGAAATCGCCAGCACCATGCTCTGGCTGCACCTGACTGACTCCTATTCTCGAAAGCTGACTTTCGCCCTGGGCCGGCGCATCAGACGGTAGACGACCCAAACCTGCCGGTCGCACCTTGGCTGGGTCATTCTCCACCATTAATCTATTTGATTTATATCAGCCCTTCTGAAAAACAATCTCAAATCCTACCCATATAGGTAGTACATCTCCGAAAAATGTAGAATCATTATATGCCGGCATTAGATGCGCAAACACAAACGGTCAAAGCAAGGAGCAAGCACACGGGTCTGGCGGGCAAGAACTGGTTGTCTCGTCGAAAAGTATGGGTTACGAAATCATTGTTGCTTTTCACAATTAGCCAATGAAATATATTCCAATGATTCCATGGGTTAATTGCAGATCATATGGCTAGAATCTACGCACACGCAGTTAGTTTTTTCATCCTGATCTCGCTGACGGGTTGTTGAGGCGTTAATATAGATTTGGAAATGAAAGCGCCAGGCTATTCAATCGGCCCCGTTTCCTCTGAGTATTTTCCAGATCTTGTCAAAAATGCCATACCTGCAGACGAAGGAGAGATCCGTGTTTTTGGTGAAGCGTATTGGGGGGATTTTCAAACAAGTTGGCCAAATAAAGTTCCTTTTTTTGTGGGCTACAATTTTTATTTTTTAGGCGTCGCCGCTCTTACGGACACGAATATCATCCTGCTTTTATTCAATGAAGATGAACAACGATACGAGATTATGACTCAGGTGCCATACAGGTTTATCAGTTTTGTTTCACGCCTTTTCCTGTATTTCGAAAAATTAGGGGGGTTCTGGTTTGGAGAAAATTACTATTGGCCGGCGTACGGTCGAACATTCTTTCATTTTAGGAAAACTACTGGAACTCAAAGCGCTACTGAAAAAAAAGCTCGCGCATCTGTTATTTGAAGAGAAAGTCGCAATAAAGCATATCGATTATTTGTCTGACGACCAATTCTGAAGGCTTTTGCGCCCCTCCAAATAATGTCAATTAAGTGACCCTGCTAAGCGGTGCCAACAGGAGCACCACTTTGCGCTCTTCGATGCAACGCTGGTGAAGATAGCAATGGGTCACTCGTATTTTTCTACAGTGTAAAAAACTGGAGTCCGTAGTTGGCACTATACCGAATATAATGCCTGGCATTACGCTGTGCTTTCTTAGTGTCTGCAATTCTCGAAAGCGATCGTTAGCCCTTGGCAGGGCCAGCAGGCTCTACCCGGAACTTATGCTTCGCAATCACGGCGCAATGCCGCCGGCTTACATCAACCGAATGTGGCAGATTCAGGCTAGATACCATCAACACCCCTGATGCTTTCCATCACCTTGAACCGAAAAAAGATTTCATTGATTGTCACGGGGCTGCGAGGCTTGGGGCTATGGCCGGTCAGGTCAAACTCCATGCGGCCTATACACCAGCAGAGGCTGAAGCAGCAGAGTTTATTAGACGTGATGCCGGCGTGCTGGCCAATAGGCTTGTCGCCGAAGCGCCGTTTGTCGAGTGCAAACGCGGTGACGGGGAGCCGCATCAGCCAAGCTAGGATTGATCCCGCCTTACCGGCTTGGCAGTGCGCCGATTGCCGACAGCATAGATGGCGGGAAGCCGGATATCAAAAAACCCGCTCAGTCGGGTTCTTGATCTGCGGCCAGGGTCAGCAAGTGCGCCGCGGACTGCTTGGCCCGCTTATAGAGTTCGCTACGGGAATCGCAGTCCTCTACCCAGGTATTGACGGTAATGGTGTGAATGAGGCCGTCAATCTCGATTTCATAGCTGACATCGGTTTCAATTTTACCGCTGACGGGAGTCCTCCCGACATGGATGTGGAATGACATAGTTTGCACCTGCTAGTCGTTTGCGTATCAATCCACCACATCCTATCAGGTATAGCGCAGTCAGTAATCTACTGAACTGTTGTCGATCTGGCCCTATTTTTGGATATGATGCGTTCCGTCGCCATTTCATTTTCACCATGGACCAGTCTTGCGTCCGAAACTGCCCATCCTAGCCGGAGTGACACGCACACGAATTGCATGGGCGCGAAAAGGCCGTGAAATCGGGTCTGTAGATTGACCAGTGGCTTTGGTACAAGGGCTGCCAGCTTCGCAATGAAGTCCAGCGGCGGAGGGCCGCCCCGCTCAAATATCACATGCGTGGTTCCATCGCGGTAAGGTGTCTTCAGCTGCGACCGCGACCGGTTGGCTTACCACAAGACTGCCAATAACCCGTTTTTTGTGATTGCGCGTTCAATGCGGCTTATAATTATTCTGTTATCAGGATTGTTGCAGTGCGAAAGAGTGGTCCGGGCAAAATAGGTTTCAACAGCATTTTGGTGATAGGGTGGTACTTCAGGGGTAGGGTACTTGCTGATCTGGCGTTGCTTCATACTGGTTGGTTTTTGCATGCGCCGGCATGCTTTTGAATAGAGAGAAGACAGGGTGTGGATGCGGCCTTGTTTGGCCCTTGAGCACCAGCACAAAAGTGCATCCTGGCCTGATAAAAACAAGGAGTTATCAAGCATGGCCTATCGTATTCGCAGAAACAGGTCTATCCAGAAAAGTTTGCGCCTTATTGCGGGGGAGCAAATCGAGAAGTCGATTGCGGAGATCAACGACCCCCAACTTGATCGTCATGAAGCCGTGCACCAGGCGCGCAAGCGATGCAAAAAGCTGCGCGCCCTGGTTCGTATCGTGCGTCCCCAGTTCGCTGAATACAAGCGGGAAAACGCTTTTTTTCGTGATGCCGCTCGTGAGCTGTCTTACCTGCGGGATGCGCAGTCGGTGGTAGCGTGCTTTGACGAACTCATGAAACGCTATGAAGACCAGGTTGACCGCGCCAGGTTTGCAGCGACCCGCAAGGAGTTGGTCGACCGCCGCAGGCAGGTTGCCGAAGATGTTGCCGGCCTGGACGCCAGGCTTAACCGTTTTCTGGAGCAGATGCGCGAGGCCCGCCAGCGGGTCGCTGAGTGGAAGATCGATGACAACGGGTTTTCGGCAGTGCATGGCGGTTTGAACAAAACCTACCAGCGTGGCCGCAAAGCACTTCGCAAGGCCCATGCAGATCCGACCACGGAGAATTTCCATGAATGGCGTAAGCGGGTCAAATACCACTGGTATCACGAACGCCTGCTGCGTCGAATCTGGCCCGCGATGATGGCAGTCGAACGGCGGGTTGGCAATGAACTTGGCAACCTGCTCGGGGATGAGCACGACCTGGCAGTATTGCAACAGACGCTGGACGCTGAACCGGAGCGTTTTGGCGGGGAGCGCGACAGGCAGGATCTGGCGGGCTTGATCAAGCAAAGCCGGGCGCAACTGCAGTTAGAGGCCCATGAATTGGGGGCAAGGGTTTTCGCTGAGCGGCCTGATGCCCGCGCCGAGCGATTTCAACGCTACTGGATGGTTTGGCAGGGGGGCTAAGCTCGCTCTCGGCGCCTTGCCATTCAGGTGGGCCAGGATTATCAACATCACCGCCGGATCTTCAATTTCACCCGATTACTATGACCTGCCCGCTGTATTGCTCCCAGCTTCGATGTTTTATTGCTGGGCGGCTAGCGTCTCTTCATGGCACCTTGCAGAGATCTCCCGGTGCCACGCCCTGGGCAAACCAGACCGGCTCCTATTCTCGAAAGCTGTCGTTCGCCCCTGGGCTGGCCCATCAGCATCAGAGGGTAGTCGACCCACTTCGGTCGCTCCAACCACGCTGAAAAAATAATGCAAGTACGCCCGAGCGCTACCACAAGATCGGCAGGCGAACGGCTCATAATATTCCAATTAAAGCCAAGAGCAGATGATTTTGTGTGACGGATATTGTCACTGAATGACTACTTCTGATGAAAAATGTGATCAAATTCGGCTATTGAATAAAAGACTTGACCTGCGACACGACTCTTACAACTCGTTACGATTTGCGCTTCAAACAGCCCAAATGCTGGAATGCAATCCAGCGCTTCCCGTACACTCTCGCTAGCAAGCAAAAAATCTAGAACCCTACAGAAGGAGAGTCTGAATGCGTTCAATCCCCCAAGCCTTGTTAAAGAAGGTCTACAATCGCTCGAGCCTGCGCAATAGCGGCCAGGGCGTGCGGTTTTCAGTCAAAAACCGGCTGGCACCGGCCAAGCTACGGGGTGTTGAACAGGTTTCTCTGAATGGGCAGGTACTTGAAGCTGGCCAGGTTCGGATTGCGGTGGACTCCAATGCGCCGGTGCCGATGAATGAAATCGGCGCGGCTGCTGCGGTTGATTTCCCGCTGGGCACGCTGCTGACAATCAGCATGGATGTGCCCGCTTTAGCGGCAGGTGAACACCGTATGGGCCTAAAATTTCAGGCTGATCCATTTGGTACGCTGGAATTTGAAGTCAGCGATCAGTTGCGCACAGACAGCGAAGTACCCGGCATGGTGCCGCGTGATTCGGAAAACGATTACAGTGCGAAAATGATTCGCATGCGGCAGGATTTTGTGCGCCAACACACCGGCGCCAAGCTGGAGCACATCAGCCAGTTTTCATTTGACCCAGACAGCACCCAGGGCAATATTGAACACCTGACCGGCGTAGCGCAAATTCCGCTCGGTGTCGCCGGCCCACTGCACATTAATGGCGAGCACGCCAGCGGCGAGTTCTACGTGCCGATGGCTACAACTGAAGGTACGCTGGTTGCGTCCTACAACCGGGGCATGAAGGTGATTGCAGAATGCGGCGGCGTTAAGTGTGCAGTGGTTGGCGACAATATGCAGCGTGCGCCCGTATTCATTCTGGATGATGCTAAGACGGCGCGCCGTTTTGCCGACTGGCTGGTTGCGCACTTGGATGAAATCAAAGCCGTGTGCGCCGAGTCTGACCCGTTCGTCAAACTGAAGTACGTGGATTATTACCTGGTCAGCAAGTTTGCCTACACGCGCTTTAATTTCACCACGGGTGATGCGGCCGGCATGAACATGGTGGGTAAAGCGACCTTTGCCGCCTGCAACTGGATTTTGCAGAATTGCCGGGACATTGAGATCCAGAATTTTTATCTCGAAAGCAATTTTGCCACCGACAAGAAGGCCTCAATGATCAATTCCATGCGCACGCGCGGCAAGCGCGTGGTGGCCGAATGCGTGGTGAAGCGCGATGTTTTGCGAGGCGTGATGGATGCCGATACCGAATCACTGTATCAACACTCAAAGATCGCGACCATCGGCAGCATGCTGTCGGGCGCCAATAACAACGGCGCGCATGCGGCCAACGGTATTACCGCCATATTTATCGCCACCGGGCAGGATGTGGCCAACGTGGCCGAGTCTTCAGCCGGCATTTTGTACACCGAGCTGACCGAAGAAAAGGATTTGTATATTTCAATTACTCTACCGTCGTTGATTATCGCAACCTGCGGCGGCGGCACCGGCTTGGCGACTCAGCATGAAAGTCTTGAAATGATGGATTGTGTCGGCGTTGGTAAGGTCATGAAGTTTGCCGAAATTGTTGCCGGCACCGTGCTGGCTGGCGAAATATCACTGGCCGCGGCCATCTCATCGCTCGACTGGGTGTCCAGTCATGATCAATACGGCAGGAACGATCCCACCCGGTCTTGAGTTTGAACTGCAGCGGGGCAGTGGGCTTAGACCATTTTCGCGAGCAAGCTCGCTCCTACAGGGTGGGGTTTCTTGCCTGGTTGATCGGCTCTTGATTCAGTCGGGTCTTACTCACATGGAGCGCCCCTGCCGCTCCATGTGGTCAGGTACTGCGGGTAATACTCCTTGATAATCTGGTAGAGAAGCGTTTTCTCAGGCTGACGACGCTCATCTCGGGGCGCGCCTTCGTTCGCAGCAATCCTTGCTGTACACAAGGTGCAATCCTTTGCATATTGCAGTGATGATTGGTATGCGGATTGCGTCAACTAAGAAGTAGTGGATTACTACCAAGTCTCACCGGCTGCTTATGGCACACAGCTCCAGTTGGCGGGTACCAGTTTCGATCCGGTTTCAATGACTGCTTTACTCGTCAACAGGCATTCACGCTGGCCTGGCTTAAATGAGTGAGAACGACCCCACGCGGACTAAAAAACCGGCCCTCCAGACACGGTCCTGATCCCGCAGAATCGTGCGCCACCAGCGCAGGCTAGTCGAGACAGGCGCCATTCAAGTACCGGCTCGAGATCGCACGATTTTCTCCTTCAGTGTACGGCCACGGTCTCGTTCACTTCGTAGAGACGATCGAAAAGCCGCTCGAAGAAAGGTGCGGCAGAGAGTTTCCGTATTGGTGCAGATTGTCCGGCACTGTCGGGTTTCGCAAGGCTGAAACCGTTGACGAAAATCGCGAAACTGAGGGTCTGGCCGCTGCGATCGGTGAAATAGCCTGCCATGTTGTAGTGTCCGGCCAGATGGCCGGTTTTGGCGCGGATGTTGCCGCGCAGCGGAGGCCGGTTAAAGCCGCTACGGTGTTGCAGGGTGCCACTGACCCCGGATACCGCCAGCGAATTTACCAGGCTCTGGTCTTTCATCCCGGCCATGTGGGTGAGCGTATCGATGACATTAATTACCGTAACCTGATTGTGCGGCGACAGTCCCGAGCCATCGGCCAGATAACTGTTGTTGAGAGAGACGTTGGCCTTGTCCTGAAGAATCTCGCGTACGGCGGCTGCCCCGTTGCGGTAGTTACCGGGAACTGAATAGTGAGTGCCGCCGGTGGTCTTGAACAGCACGTCAGCGATCTGATTGTCCGACCGTTGCAGCATATGCCGCAGATAATAGCCCAGTGGCTCGGATTGGTGAGCTGCTAGCAACCTGGATTTGGTGTTGTCAGCGCGCTGGCGAATGTCGCCCTTGATGGTGATACCCAACTCCCTGGCCTCCTGGCGCAGCGTTGCCTTAGCGTAGTGTACGGGGTCGACCACGGCCACTTTTAATGACAGGGGCAGTTCTCCAGAGACGATGCATCCATGCAGCCCGTAGAGGCCTCGTTGTTGATGGCGCAGCTCAAGACGGCAGAAAAGGCGCGCTCGCTCGTCTGGGCTGACAATCCTGGCATAACTGTTGATGGCAACGGGATTGGCCGTGGTGGTGGCGACCTTTGCCGTATCTCCGGTTTTTCCTGCCCGGACTGAGGCCTTGAAGCAGTTGCGATTGAGGCTGATTGCGGTGGCCGGGGCAGCGAAACAGGTGTTGCGGTTGTCCCAGCTCTGTGCGTCGGACCAGTGATGGCCATTGAAAACACTGCTGTCCAGGTAAACGTTGTTAACTTCGTTTCCCAGACCATTAGCCTTGGCTTCCGTGAGCAGGCGGCGCAGGTCACTTCGATCGAAATAGGGGTCGCCGCTGAAGCGAACCACCAGATCGCCATCCGCTTGTTGACGCAATTCAGTGATAAATCGAAAGTGGGGGCCGAGTTGGTAATAAGCTGCGGTCGCAGTCAGCAGCTTGAGAGTACTTGCTGGGGTCAGCAGACGCTCGCTGTTGTGCTCAAGCAGGGTATTACCCGATTCGTCGCGAATGATGGCGGCGACAGTGGCGCCCGGTGGCAACAATGCAGCGGCACTTTCGAGGGCCCGGTTGTAAGAGTTGCTAACAGCCCAAGCGGGATAACTTAGGCCTGTTAGGTACAGGCAAAGTAAAAGGCTGAGGAATAGCTGCGGTCTGCGATACATCAATGGCATTTGCCGTGGTTCATTGAAAATTATAGAAGCGTTCTCGAATTGAAGACATTCTAACTGTGAAGAGATCAGTCACCGCCCTCGTCATTTTTACTCTTGCCGCCCATGCCGGAAATGAATTTTTGCAGTTGTTCCAGTCCCTGTCCACCCATGGGCATGAAGCGATGCCATAGACCCTCGGTATTTTTTATATCATTGATGCCCCTTCAAGGCTTATATTGCCGGCATATGATTTGTTTCAGGCCCGCCGTGGGATACCCCCCCCTCGCACCATTCGTCATCGACAGATGGCACAAGCATCCCGCGATCGAGAGCCCCGCTGATACTGACTCGCTCAAACTACAAGGCCCGCGCCCTCATCCACGCCGTCAATGCTTAACAAGAATTGACGTTAGTCAATCAACCCATGCAGTAAATACATTATATTAGTAAGTGTATTTGAGGAGTGGGAAGAGTATTCTCGCTTTAATGAAGGGTCGTTGTCAGGGTCGATCGACCTATCGACCTATCGACCTATCGACCTATCGACCTATCGACTAAAGGCAACGAAGGCACGGCAATAAATGCTTGCTGACAACCTGTTGAAAGCGGTTAAGTTATAAGGATGATTGTCATGTTGAACAATACTATCGCCCTGTTAATGCTCGCAGTTTCAGTATCTACCCACGCCGTGGTTATTGACGCAGGTAGATTCACCCGGGACACAGAGACAGGCTTGGACTGGTTGGACGTCACAGAAACGAGAGGCTTGTCCTACTACGAGGTTGAAGCCCAACTGGCGCAGGGCGGCGCCTTCCAGGGATGGCGTTTTGCCACCGTTCAGGAGCTCGACCAGTTGATAACGAATTTCGGTTATGTGGCGATCAATACTTGGGACTGCGGTTTCGGACTGATAAATTGCGACGATTACTACTCTATACCGGGGGCCCCAGAGGATCTGGAGATCATCGAGTACATGATACGGACCTTAGGCGACACGCAGAAAGAATCCAGTGAAGAATCGAATAGTCGATTCCAGGTCTCCCCGACGGGAGCAGGAGCCACGTCGGGATGGCTACAGTGGTTTGATGCGAACGCAGGTGACAGAATGCTGCCTTGGGGGTTGATTCAAGATGCTGAAATGGTCGATGGGACGGATTCCACGCTATCGGATTCCGCTGACATAGTAATGTCCTGGTATATTCATCGAATAGATGAAGCCAGTCGCGATCTTGGATCATTCCTGGTAAGGCCTTCCGAAGGGCCCATTCCGACTGTTCCCAGTAATGCCTTCTTTTCAACAACGGGTTTTGGAGCAACGCACCTGGCGCGGTTTCCCGCTGCAAGCAGCGCAGCAACGACCATCGGACCATTCCCCCCTCCGGGAACATGGGACAGCATGGCTTTTGACCCCAATGGGCTGCTCTACGCCGGCGGCAACCTTGGCGATCTGGTCGTAATCAATCAGGAAACTGGAAATAGTGAGCGTATTGGCAACGTGGGTTTTCTTTTCCTGACGGCTATGGCGTTTGATAAGCGGGGGCGCTTATTCGCATTTTCGGTTGATCGTGCTTATGAGCTCGACCCCTCGAATGCAAAACCCACGCTCATAGCTGATCTCAATCTACCCATTGGGGGGCTTGCCTATGACCCTGCAACAGAAAATTTTCTGGCAACAACTGTTTATGGCTCGCAGCTATACGAATTCGACCCGGATGTTCCGTCGCTGACCTATGTGACCGACCTTGGCGTGGATGAGGAAGGAAATTTCACTAGATCGATTGAAGTGACACCCGAGGGAAATATTTTCGTCGCCAGCAGGGGTGGGTATATTTATCAGCTCAACGACGACTACTCCAAGCGATTTTTGGGAAAACCGGTTGAGTATGATGTTCGCTCCCTGGCCTATGGCCCCTCATTTTTTCCTGATGGGCTTCTGGCTTTCATAGAGGCCGAATCTATGGTGCTCAGTGGCGGCTATGCGGTGGAATACAATGCAGAGGCCAGTGCTGGCGAGCTCATTCGGAGGCTGGATTCCGGCGGGCAGCCGGCAACCGCCAGCGCGCAATTTAAAGGTTCTGCGGGCAGGTACGATATTGCGGTGTCCTATTTCGATGAAAGTGATGGTAGGAGCAGCCTGGCATTGTTCTTGAACGGGCAGCCTCTGGAGCAGTGGGTTGCCGATGAAGATCCGGTGTGCAGGGACTGTGCCAGCCCGGGGGCGAGCACGCTGCGAACCCGGGTAGTGGCCAGGGGCGTGCTTTTGCGGCCCGGCGTTGAAATCGGTCTGCAGGGTACTGGGGATTACTACGAATATGCGCGTTTCGACAAAATTACCTTATCACCCGAGGGTTTAAACAGCCTTGAAGCAGAAATGATGACCCTGGAGGGCGGCTATGTGGTGGAAGACAACGCCGCGGCCAGTGGCGGCAAGCTCATCCGGCGGCTGGATTCCGGTGGCTATGCAGCAAGCGCAACTACTGAATTTGCGGGCCTGGCGGGGACCTACGATATTACCGTGTCGTATTTCGACGAAAGCGATGGCATCAGCAGCTTGGCATTTCTTCTAAACGGCGAGATGCTCGACCAGTGGCTTGCCGATGAAGACCCGTTGTGCGCGGATTGTGCCAGCCCGGGAGAAAGCACCTTGAGAACACGACTGGTCGCAAAAGAAATTCGTTTGGTACCGGGTGATGACATCGCCCTGCAGGGTACGGGGGAGCACTACGAGTATGCGCGCTTCGACAAAATCACATTAGCACCGGTGAATTTCAACACGCTTGAGGCAGAGAGAATGACTCTTGACGATGGCTTTGTGGTGGAAGCCAACGCAGCTGCGAGCGGCGGCCAGATCATACGCGGGAACGGACCGGCGGATTCCGCACCCGGGCAGGCAAGTGCTGTATTCATGGGCAGCAAGGGTACGTACGATATTACAGTGACGTACTTTGATGAGTATGATGGCATCAGCAACATGGCGGTTTTCTTGAACAATCAGCTGCTGGACCAGTGGCTCGCTGATGAGAACCCCATTTGCGGGGCATGTGCCAGCCCGAATGAAAAAACCTTAAGGAAGCGAGTGGTGGCCAAGGAAATTGAGATCTCACCCGGTGATGACATTCGCCTGGAAAGTACCGTTAACCAATACGAATTTGGCCGCTTCGATAAAGTCGACTTTACGCGAATTTTTTCGCCTTGAGCGGTTTTGGGTGCCGATGTGGGCACGGAGGATGACTGAGCAGCCCTGTCGCGCCATTGCTGCCGATAAGCACCCATGTCAACGGCGCTCTCTGTATCAAGGAGTGCCTTTATTCTCATGAAGCCGATGCCGTTTCTGTGGGTTAGGTAAACGACCGAAGTTGGCACAAGCTCCAGTTGGCGGGCGCCGGGCCAGGCTGATTTCAATGACTGCTTTTCTCTTCAACAGTCAATTGCGTTGGCCTGGTTGCATCGGGCGAGAACGACCCAGCGCGGAAGTTGGTTCTACTTGCGGGAAGGGTCCGAATCTCTCAAGCACGAGGTCTGCATTGCCCTGCGGATGACTGTTATTGCGCCATTGCAATCGGATGGCCTAAGGCACCTCTGATCAATTCGGTAATGCTTCAGCGGAGCCTCTGGCGTACATTGGCAAGGCGCGCCGCGAAGGTCAAGGCTGGTTGTCCTTGACGAGTGGTGCAAGCGGATGGCCGCCCCCTTGTCCTATGGGCGTCAGAGGCCCGCCCTGCGGGGCTTTGCGTCGCGTTTGTCTACTGCGTTACAGCCGTTTGAAAGGCAACCAGCCTTCCTGCACGACTGCGCCTTGTGGCCAAACCCGACGCCAAGCCTGAAGTGTCACCGAATTAATCAGAGTTGCCCTAACATGATGCAAACAGCAGAGGTTGATAACGTGGCAGCGAAACGAGACCTGATCCAGAAACTGCTAAAAGGCATTGAAACCGGGGAATCTTCTGCGGCGGCCGTTGTAAACGAAGCGAAATACATCCAGCATAATCCCCAGACACATGAGGGAAGTGAGGGCCTTGCAGTGCTTTTCGCGCGGCTCTCAAAAACTGATCCACAGGTGACTTTTGTGCGGGTCTTCGAAGATGGTGACTTTGCATTCGCACATAACGAGTATGATTTCTCCAGCCTGCGCGTCGCGTTTGAAGTCTTTCGGTTCGAGGACGGTCAGGCAGTAGAGCATTGGGACAATATACAATCCCAAAAGGGTCCCAACCCTTCGGGCCGAGGCATGTTGGATGGTACCACAGCCATCACGGATCTCGACAAGACCGAAGACAACAGGGAGTTGGTGCGCGATTTCGCCGAAAAAGTTCTTGTCGGGCGGCATCTTGACCTTCTTGAGACATACCTCGACGACGAGCTGATCCAGCACAACCCAGAAACCGCTGACGGAGTGGCACCACTGCGTGCGGCAATGGAAGCCACTGTTGGTGGAGACTCGCACATCCGATATACACAGGTGCACCGCGTGCTTGCAGAAGGCAACTTCGTGCTATGCATGAGCGAAGGATACAAGGCGGGCGTGCACACAAGTTTCTATGATCTTTTCCGCGTCGCGGACGGCAAGATCATGGAACACTGGGACACAATTGAAACCATCGCTCCCCGCAGCGAATGGAAAAACGAGAATGGCAAATTCTGAGCTTGGGTCTCAGTACCTTAGGCGCTGCATTCAATCCTTCGATACTCTATTGGCGACAAACCGACCTTTTGCCTGGCTTCACCGGGTGAAGTGGCCCAGCTAGCTGTATTCGAGCGCTAAGGCTATATCCGTAACGGAATACTCTTCCTCGGAAAGCATTCTGAGGGCAAGGTCGAGCCTTGCGCTGTCAATCAACTCTGAATGTGTGGTTCCAACGTCTTTCGGTCTGCGCTGGTAAGAGCGAACACTCATGCCAAAAGACGTGGCCATTCTCTGGACCAGCATATCCGAGGTTCCGCTGCACCCAAGTCATCGAGGCATGGCGCTCGGCGGACGTCTGAGGCCGAATTTTATGCTACTGGTAATCTACGTGCCAAACCCCTGGATGAACAACTGGCACTCTGGCAGCACTTCTACAATTGGGATCGCCCTCACAGTGCGCACAATGGCAAGACGCCTCATGAGAGATTCATTGAACTGATCAATGACACACCATTCTACGATGATGTTTCCGATAATTGCCAACCAGGGTCGGAGCGTTTACAAGACGCCAGCTACAAGGTAGATTTGAAACTGCAAAGATTGAAACGATCTCTATGAATCACATATATCGCGGGGATGCAAAGAAGGCAGGCGTTTAACTTTGGCAAGCTCGAGCGCATGCGGCGAAGACTTCCGTGTGGCTCTTGAATATCTCCCCGGAAAAGCCACGTTGACAATAGCCACCGCTGAAAAACGCACAGATTAGAGGCCCCCTGCTTATATCGAGCAGAAACTATTACGGACATCGCACTTATCTATCCTGAAGGTTACGTATGGAAGTTTTGACATTTTACATTGTTGCTGGCGCGGTCTATTTGTTCTCCTTGGCAGTGAAACGCAAATTGCTTGCAACCTATGCCTCATGGAACGCAGTATCCAATGCCAGTGGTTTACGAGGCGAACGGGTGGCTCGTGCGATATTGGATACTAACCAGTTGCAGTCTGTTACTGTTTCCGAAGTAGCTGGCGGCCTTACAGACCACTTTGACCCCCGCAATAAAAGCATTGCACTTTCAAGTTCAAACTTCTCAAGTAAAAGTGTTGCAGCGATGGCAGTGGCGGCTCACGAATGCGGTCATGCCCTTCAGGACGCTGACGGATACCTGCCCATGAAACTGCGTGGCGCCGCTTTACCGATAGCGAACGCTGGAGCACGATATGGCCTGCCGTTGGCGATTGCAGGTGGAATTTTTGGCCTTAACACCCTCGTGCAGATCGGTGTACTGGCCTATGTTGGCTCCATCCTGATTACCTTTCTGGTTTTGCCCGTAGAATTTAATGCAAGCAAGCGCGCACTGCAGCAACTTGAACTATTGCAACTGACATCTCCGGGCGGACAGGACGGTGCAAAGCAGGTTCTCAGGGCGGCAGCGATGACTTACGTTGCTGGCGTTGCATCGTCAGCTGGTTACCTGGTATTTATATTAATTTCCACAGGCCGCTCCTTGTTTGGAAAACGGATAAAACGTTTGTAGGGAGATAACGCTTAGGCTGAAGAGTCCAGCAGTCCTGGTGATGCCCTCAGGCGACAGTGATGAGTTGGCCGCATCGATGTACACCTCAATGACCGTGAGCCAACTATGAGCGGAGCAGGCGCCGCAGGTAGAGGTGCAGGTTATGGGAAAGGGGGGCATTATTCAGTTGCCGAGGGGGGGCATTTTTTGCCTTGCCTATCGCTTATAGAAGTTGCGACACTCGTGCGCAATCCGGAATTACTCCAGTAATTATTTTAACCTGAAAAGCTCCAGAATCAGTTAACCCCATGTCGCGACCGGCAAGGATTGATCACTTCCCCAATCCGACCAGGACCCATCGTAGAGCACACTATTTTCATGCCCGGCGATGACCGACGCCAACAATATGATGCATGCGGTGATACCTGAACCACAAGTAAAAACCAACTGCCTGCCTTCAACATCTGTCAGCTGTGAAAATAGCAGCTGCAGTTGCTCGACATCTTTAAAGCTATGTTGATTCAATACATCAGAAAACGGTAAGTTCAGTGACCGGGGAATGTGCCCACTGCGAACTCCTGGCCTTGGCTCCGGCGCCAGCCCCTTAAAGCGCTCTAGCGAACGCGCGTCAACAATAGCTATTTGCTCAGCGCCCAATTTGTTAAACAGATACCTGGAGTCGCACACCATAGCGGGGTGATAATCGCCCTGAATATTGCCCAATGCGGTGTTTTCTTCAACTAAAGTGTCTGTGGTTTGCCTTTTTTCGCAAAGCCACTTGGGTAGACCACCATCCAATACATAGGTACTTCTCAGCCCCATCGATTGAAATATCCACCAGGCCCTCGGTGCTGAATAGATGCCTTGGTTATCATAAATAATCACCGTGCTATCGGAGTTAATTCCCAACTTCTGAGCTTCCACCGTGAACTGCTTCTGGGTAGGAAAAGTATGAGTCTGCGGTGACGACAGATCACAAAATGCTTTTTCCAAATCCAGCTTTTTACTTTTAGGGATAAGGACTTCACGCTCATAAACAATGGCTTCTCTGCCGATAACCTTACTCATACTGGCATCCAGAACCACAACATTGTTCTTGTGTAGATTTGCTTCCAGCCACGCTGTCGACACTAAAGGCAATTTCATAGAATTTTCCATATTTCAGAAACTGATAACGTGGATAAAAATCCTGCTAACTTGAACCCAAAATCAGCCGCGGAGAGTGCCCGTGAGCGCATCTCTCTTACAATGCTTCAGTGCCACTAGTTTCCTGAAAGAAATGTCATGACCTGCGCATCAAATGCCACGGGATCCTGGATCGCCATGGGATGACCTAAGCCGGGCATAACCACTCTTTGGGCACCGGGAATTATTTGCTCCAGCAACTCTGCCTCTGCCAAATAGTGCGTATCATTCTCCCCAACCATAATCAGCGTGGGACATTGAATTCGCATCAACCTCTCGACCATCGACGGGCGATCAATGGTTACTCGAAAGCAGCCCCTGAACCCGTGTGACGTTGCCTTTGAGCGGGCGTGGGCAAGTTGCTGGCGGACTTCGCTTTTGCCCCAAAGCCCATCGAATAATGCCCCGGAAAAATAAAAGTCGTAGGTTTCAGCAATACCTTGTGTTTCAAGCATTTTCTCGACCAGTCGCCCACGATCAATAATGACCTGGGGCAAACGCGAAGCCATGGCTGACGCCAATACCAGTCGTTCAACGCGGTCTGGCCATCTTGTCGCAAACGAAAGCGCCGCAACCGCGCCCATAGAAAAACCAAGCACACTAGCTCGTGCAATGCCAAGCGCATCGAGAACAGCCTTGAGGTCCTTGCCGAAGGTTTCGACGGTATATGAGCTGCCCGGCCCCTCTATGAATGGCGGATGACCTGAGTCACCGGAGCCACGCTGATCAAACGTGATCAAGGTATGCGAACGAGAAAAGGCATCTCGATGTTGATCCCACATACTTTGATCACTTGCCATTGCATGGCAACACACTAGCGCAGGTCCGTCTCCGGAGACCTGATATGCAATGCATACTCCGTCACTTGTTTGCGCTTGACCATGCCGCACATCGACGCTGAACATATTATCCCCTTTGCACCCAAGGCACATCGCGCTGCGGGGCGGTAAACATTAATGGTTTCCTCTGGCGCTACGACTTGGTTCTCCATTTCGCCCATGGATCGATTTTGCCATCAGCAGTGGCGCTGTCAGCGCTCGCTTGATCACCACCGCTGTTGCGGGAGTTGGTATTGCCTCGGCTATACGCCTGGCCGCCTGCTTGAGAACCGGCACGCTTATCTGATTCAGACCCCGAGCCCTGGGCTCGTGCCGCCGCTTTTATTGCTCGTTTTTCGCGCAAGCGCTCAGCATCTTCCAAACTTAGCGCAGCAGGATCTCCTGGCGTTTGACCATCTGGAATGACTCGATCCCTGGGTGGTAATTCAAATTGTTCGGCAGAGGCTCTAGGCAGATTTTTATATTGATACAGGTAGAAGGCTTCGACTTTTTCTCGCGCCCAGTCCGTCTTTTTTAGAAACTTGACACTGGAATCAATGCTCGGGTTGGTCTTAAAACAATTGATATTGAGATAGGCGTAGAGAATTTCAAATCCGTATTGATCGACTAATTCAATCAACAGGTTTTTTAAACTAACGCCGTGTAGGGGATGATTCGTGTAATTGATTTCATTGTTCATGTTAGTGTCCGGCCAACAAGGGGGGCAGTTTGAGCCATTATACCTGTCACAGTAACATCCGAATATAAGGTCACAAACACAGGTAGTTATGTAGCCGCTTGAGGCGTTTGTGATGTACCAAGGTAGCAGCCCTCACTTATGTCGGGGCCAGAAGACCACCACCAACGCCGCGCTCGCCAAAATTGCTCGAGGCCTCGCATAGATTAAGCTACCGGGGCCGGTACCGCTGCGCGAGGGATTCACATTGAGACCAGGAAAATTCCTTTGCCCATTCAATGGCTTTTTGTATCTCCAATTCATCGTCGCCCCGGACGCCTTTAAACCAGTACTGCCGTGAGGTAGCAATCGACATGCGATCAATTCTGGACAAAACAGCAATAATGGCGATGAAGTCAGGGTCATTTTCGTAAGCGCCAACCTCATGCCGCGGTGATGCCAACTCTATCGCCCCTGCCAGATAGTGCACAGAGCCGTCAAGCATACCCCGGGCAACCTCACCAATTCTCAAACGCGCATGGTTCGCATTAGCTTCGTGCTTCATATTGTTTTTGTCACTTAACGCCTGGTTAATGGTTCGAAATGCTAATAGGTTGTAGCCTTGGCGGCCCGGGCATACTTTGCTAAAAGTCGCGCTTGCATCACTGGTATTTTTTTCAATCGGTTCCTGCACAGAACCCTGAATTTGAATAATTTTCCTTCGAACCATGTGGTACTACTTTAATGTGCCCTGGGCCCACGACAATTGCCTTCCCCGGGCAGAAATGATCGCCCATGATGGAGTATGAGAAAAAATAAATATCCAACCCAAGCACCACCTTTGCCCGGCTATTTGTTTGCTGTTTTTTGTGGTTTCCAACCCAGCCTATAGCTCCGTGCATCCTATCACTTATATGCACTATCATCGGCTGAACAGTCCGGCTGTTTTTTCCCGTGCTATCTCGATCATACGAGCTGCTGGATCAATGCCGATCAAGGATCCATGGGTAACTTGATCAGAGGCGTGGCTCAACGCAGACCCGGTACCACAGCCGACATCGACGACTGTACAATTGGACGCAAACGCCAGTGTTTCCAAACCAAGCCTGTTGGTGGCGTTATCACCCTATTTTTTCTGCGTAACACTCAGCTGTTTCTGTATCCCATTCAGTTATTGTTTTCCTCTTTAAGGCCTAACATTCAACAACAGGACGGAACACCCAGAACCCACGTTTAGCCAAGAGGCACCATTACCAATGCTCTGGCGAATTTGGCGTTTTAGCGCAGCGAACATTACCTTTAACTGCCTCGAAAGCTCCGGCTCATAATTCTTGAGCTGGCGGCCGCCTCAACCGATACAGGCAGTTGCCGTGCTCCGTATGGCTAGGGTAGATTAGCCACTAATAAGTTTTTTTTCGCGTGTACTCAGCTTTCTTTTACGTCCGCTTTTTTTCGACGCTTACACCTTGTTTAGTCTCATATTGGCGCACAGCTCCAGTTGGCGGGTACCAGTTCCGAGCCGGTTTCAATGACTGCTTTACTCGTCAACAGGCATTCACGCTGGCCTGGCTTAAATGAGTTAGAATG
>CAWIZY010000018.1:0-332386 GCA_963840725.1 uncultured Gammaproteobacteria bacterium
TAGCGACCGGGGGCCGTCAGGTCAAATCAAGCCCCATAACTATCTGGTTGTTTTTAAACGTTAATTATTTGTTTTCTTGGACATAAAAAAACGGTATCGCCAGCGAACTGACGATACCGCTTCGTATGGTGCCGAAGGCCGGACTCGAACCGGCACGGCTTGCGCCAGCTGGCCCTCAAGATAGCGTGTCTACCAATTTCACCACTTCGGCTGAAAAGTTCAAAAACCCCCTCCCCTACTCGGTCACCTTGGGGACATCATCCTGTGACGGGGCCGCCGGGGCCCCGGGAACCACCGGCACATCGCTCGCCACCGGCACTTCGGGCACGACGTGCGACCGCGGCCGGCTGGGCCGTCTCCATCAGGGTCTCGGGTTCATTGCTCTGCATCGCAAAATAGGCCAGCGTGAGACTGGTCGGCGAAGAAAAGGGCTGCAAGGATTCCGGTTGTCCGGCTCAGAAAGTTGGAGGCACCACGCGCACCAAATACGCTCGCAGACGCGCCCGAGCCGAACGCGGCCCCCATGTCTGCACCCTTGCCATGCTAAAATGGTGCTCAATCCCACCAAGCCGATAGCCAGAAACAGATGCACGACAACCAATACGGATTCCATCACAAAACCTCAAAAATCAACGATTTGCCGCCGAGCAAACCGCCAGAAAATCTTCTGCCTTCAGCGAGGCACCACCGATGAGTCCGCCGTCGATATCGGGCTGGGCCATAAGCTCACCGGCTAACGGTTTGGGTGGGCAGCGGTGAAAACGTTTCCGGACGCCATGTGGGTTACGGCGATGGCGTCTACAGGAGTCTCGACGGCGGCAGTTCCTGGGAAAACATGGGCCTCGAGAACTCCGAACATATTGGCATGATCCGCGTACACCCGGAAAACTCGGATGTTGTCTATGTGGCGGCACAGGGCCCCCTCTGGTCAGGTGGTGGCGATCGCGGACTGTTTAAAACCACCGATGGCGGAAAAACCTGGAACAAAATACTCGGTGGCGGAGAGTACACTGGCGTGTCGGAAGTGCATCTCGACCCGCGGGATCCGGATGTGCTTCTGGCAGTCACCTGGCAGCGGCTGCGCAGCGTCGCTGTGCTGCTGGACGGCGGCCCCGAGACCGCGATTCACAAGTCAACCGACGGCGGCGCTACCTGGCGCAAACTGGACAAGGGTTTGCCGGAAGGCGTTATGGGCAAGACCGGTCTGGCGATCTCCCCCATCGATCCCGATGTCATCTACGCAACGATCGAGATGGATCGGCGCAGTGGCGGATTCTGGCGGTCCGCTGATGGCGGCGAGAGCTGGGAGAAACGCAGCGACTATCTCTCCGGCGGCACTGGGCCGCACTACTATCAGGAACTGTTTGCCAGTCCCCATGACATGGACCGCGTTTACCAGGCCGATGTTTATTTGCACTACACCGACGACGGGGGCCGGAGTTTCGTCAAGATGCCCTCCCAGGACAAGCATGTTGACCATCACGCCGTGGCCTTCGATCCCCGCGATCCCAATTACTTGCTGGTGGGTAATGACGGGGGCATCTACGAGAGCCTCGATCGGGGTGAGAACTGGCGCTTTATCGCCAACCTGCCTGTGACCCAATTCTACAAGGTGAGCGTGGACTACGATAAGCCATTTTACAATGTTTATGGCGGCACCCAGGACAACAGTTCTCAGGGGGCCCCCTCGCGCACGGACACCACCAGTGGCATCCGCAACGCCGACTGGTTTATCACTCTCGGTGGCGATGGCCATCAGTCCTTTGCAGATCCCGATAACCCCGACATCGTCTACGCCCAGTGGCAGAGAGGTAATCTGAACCGTTTCGACCGTCGCACTGGCGAGACAGTGTATATAAAGCCCCAACCCGAACAGGGAGCGGAAGCCGAGCGCTTCAATTGGGACGCGCCCATCCTGATTAGCCCCCACGACAGCAAGCGCCTGTATTTCGCCAGTCACCGGGTCTGGCGCAGTGATGATCGAGGCGACTCCTGGCGTGCGGTCAGCGACGACCTCACCCGCGATATCGACCGCCTTCAGCAGCCGGTCATGGGACGGCGCTGGAGTTTCGATGCGCCCTGGGACATGTATGCCATGTCGACTTTCAGTACGATTACCTCTCTGGCTGAGTCGCCGTTGCAAGAGGGGCTTCTGTACGCGGGCACCGATGACGGCCTGATTCAGGTCAGCGAAGACGGCGGTAAAAACTGGCGTCAAATTGACACTCTGCCAGGGGTAGCGAGCCAGTTTTTTGTGAATGACATCAAGGCGGATCTGCACAAGCCGGACACGGTCTATGTGGTGGTGGATCAGCACAAGAATGGCGATTATGCCCCCTATGTTTTCAGAAGTGATGATCGTGGCTCCACCTGGACCAGCATCGCTGGCGATCTGCCCGCCCGGCACATTGTCTGGCGTCTGGTGCAGGACCACGAAGCTCCCGGTCTGTTTTTCGCCGGGACCGAGTTCGGAGTGTTTTTTACCGTCAATGCTGGCAAGACATGGGTCAAGCTGGAGGGCAGCAGCCCGACTATCCCCTGGCGTGATCTGGTTATTCAGCGCCGCGAAAACGATCTGGTCGGGGCCACTTTTGGTCGGGGTATTTATATTCTCGATGACTACAGCCCGCTGCGCACGGTGTCCGCTGATCCCTGCAGCGCGATACGCTGCTGTTTCCCGTGCGAGACACCCCCTGGTACATTCCGCGACAGGTACTGGGCTGCGACTACGACAATTGTCGAGGCGAGCAGGGCGCTGCGTACTTCGTTGCGCCCAATCCTCCCTTTGGCGCCACGGTGACTTACTATTTGCCTGAATCCCTGATGTCACGACAACAACAACGGCGTGAACAGGAGAAACCCCTGCAGGCCGAGGGGAAAGACACGACCGTTTCCCGGGTGGGCCGCAGTAGAGTCTGAGGCGCAAGAGTCGGTGCCGGCGATGGTTCTGACCATCCGCAATGAGAGGGCGAGGTCGTGCGTTACATCGAGGGTCCGACCGAGGCGGGGTTTCATCGTGTGACCTGGGATTTGCGCTATCCGATTACCGATCCGTGGATTCCACCCGCAGAGCGGGGCGAGCAGTGGCAAACACCGGCGGGTGTGCTGGTGGCGCCAGGCACCTATACGGTGACACTGGGGCAACGGGTAGATGGCAAGTTAAAGGACCTGGGTCAACAGCAAAGCTTTGAGGTTTATTCGATTCGCGAGCCCACACTGCCCGGCAGCAATCAGCAGCGGCGCGTGGAGTTTTCATTGGCGGTTGACGAGCTGAAACGCCGCAACAACGGCGCCATCAAGGCCGTGGCCGAGCTGCAATTTGCTGTGGGTGCCATACAGGAGAGCCTGATGGAGTCGACGGCGCCACCAGCGCTTTACAATCGGGTCTCGAAACTGTCGGCCCGGGCAAACCGTCTGCTTGACGAGCTCCACCAGAACGAGGAGCGCGACAAGATGGGCGACCCGGGCCCGGTGCCAGTCTCTGCCAGGTTGCAATTTGCCGGTGCCGGCGCGAGGCAGCAGGCCTATGGCCCGACTCCGGCCCAGGAGCGCAGTATGCAGATTGCCAGCGAGGACTTTGCCCGGATCAGCGGTGAGTTGGATAAGTTGCTGGGACGGTATCACCATCTGCTGAAAGCCCTGGATGCCGCCGGAGTGCCCTGGACCCCGGGGCGTGGCGTGCCCCGTGCCAGTGGCGGCGGTGGGAGAGCCGGACCCGATAAGGGCGAGAAGGGTGAGAAGGCCGAGAAGGGTGAGAAGGCCGAGAAGCATAAAGAGAAACACGGGCACAAGAGCGCGACAGATCAGCCTTAGCGCGCCGGCGCATAAGCGACAGGGTCCCGCGCCGCTGCCCTTGCGCGCTCCAGAGCAGCCCACCCTCCGCGCACCGGCTGGGTGGGCGGGCAGGGAAGTGCCGGGCGCAAAAAAGTGAGCTTACAGGGGCCAGAGCACCCCATTGCGCCTGACAAGCTGGCGTCAGGCGTATTTTTCTGTAGAATGGCGCGTTTTCTTCACCGGGCTCCACCCGGGTCTCCAATTCCTGAACCTCTCTTTCTGAGCAAACTATGCTAAATAAGTACCCCCTGTGGAAATACCTGCTGGTTCTGCTGGTTCTGCTGGTCGGTCTGGTCTACGCGGCGCCCAATTTATATGCGCCTGACCCCGCCCTGCAGATCGCGCCTGAGAGCAGCGCCCAGCAGATGGACAACAAGACACTAGACCGCGCACTCAAGGCCCTCGAGGCGGAGGGAATCGTGCACTTCGGTGAAGTTCTGGAGCCCTCAGGGCGCAGCGCTCTGATTCGCCTTGAAGACGCTGAGCAGCAGTTGACGGCTCAGGCGAGGGTCGCCCGTGCGCTGGGGGATGGGTATATCGTGGCATTGAATCTCGCTCCGACGACCCCGGCCTGGCTGAGCGGTCTCGGAGCGCAGCCCATGAAGCTGGGCCTGGACCTCTCCGGGGGGGTGCATTTCAAGCTGGAAGTCGATGCCGAGGCCGCCGTTGAAAGGCGTATGGAGTATTACTTCCAGGCGATCAAGCGGGCGCTGCGGGAAGAGAGAATTCGCGGTCTGGTTAATCTGAGCGGTAGCGACCAGGTGGAATCTCGCTTCGCCAGCGAGGCTCTCAGGGAGCGCGCGCGGGATATCGTCAGTGATAACCACCCCGAACTGGTGCTTAGTCGGCTGAATGAGGGTGATGACTGGATTCTGGTCGCCACCATGACCGAAGCGACGGTTAAGGAAGTCATCGACTACGCGGTTAGCCAGAACCTCACCACCTTGCGCAACCG
Organism: uncultured Gammaproteobacteria bacterium; assembly: GCA_963840725.1. Taxonomy (GTDB): domain Bacteria; phylum Pseudomonadota; class Gammaproteobacteria; order Pseudomonadales; family Halieaceae; genus CAVWDU01. The sequence goes on from CAWIZY010000018.1 coordinate 4,790, forward strand.
GGTCAATGAACTCGGCGTGTCTGAGCCGCTGGTTCAGCGCCAGGGGCAAAATCGCATTGTGGTCGAATTGCCGGGCATCCAGGACACGGCGGAAGCCAAGCGTATTTTAGGCAAGGTGGCGAACCTGGAATTCAGGCTGGTTGCCAATCTGGAGGCCTCCGCTGCAGAAAAGCAGCGTTTCGAGTACCGCAGCGCGGACCGCGCCGGCGCCAGTGAGTGGCTGGAAAGGGATATCATTATCACCGGTGAGCGGGTCTCCAATGCCCAGGCCAGCTTTGATCAGAACGGTCAGCCAAATGTCCAGATCAGCCTGGACAGTGAAGGCGGGACCATGATGTCCAGGGCGACGCGCAAGAATATCAAGCGGCGTATGGGCGTGCTGTTCATCGAACGCAAATACCGCACCCGTTACGAGACCGGCGAAGACGGCGAAGAAGTTGCGGTGCGCACGCCCTACGATGAGAAAAAGCTGCTCACCGCGCCGGTTATTCAGTCGGCGCTGGGAGCGCAGTTTCAGATTACTGGCCTTGATAGTCCTATGGAGTCGTCAGAACTCGCACTGATGCTGCGCGCGGGTGCGCTTGCAGCGCCTATTTCGTTCGTCGAGGAACGCACTGTCGGACCTTCGCTGGGGGCTGAAAATATCAGAATGGGCGTCAAATCCGTGCAGATGGGCCTCGCTCTGGTGGTGCTCTTCATGGTGTTGTATTACCGGGTGTTCGGGGTAGCGGCCGTTATTGCCTTGTCCTGTAACCTGATACTGCTGGTCGCCTTTATGTCGATGATTGGCGCAACACTTACCCTGCCGGGAATCGCGGGTATTGTGCTCACTGTGGGTATGGCTGTGGATGCCAATGTGTTGATTTTTTCCCGGATTCGGGAGGAGGTCGGCAATGGTCTATCGCCGCAGATGGCGATTCACGCCGGCTTCGAGCGGGCAGTGGGTACGATCCTCGATGCCAATATCACCACGCTGATTGTAGCGATTATCTTGTATGCGGTCGGCACCGGCCCGATCAAGGGCTTTGCGGTTACCCTGTCAGTGGGCATTGTGACTTCCATGTTTACAGCGATAGTGGGTACCCGGGCCCTGGTCAACCTGTTCTACGGTGGCCGTCGCGTGAAACACCTGTCCATCGGAGGGGCGAAAGCATGAGAGTGATCAAGTTTATGGCCTGGCGGAAGCCGGCCTTCGTGCTGTCGGCGGTGTTGCTGGTCATTTCTATTGGCTCTTTGGCCGTGCGTCAGCTCAATTGGGGCCTTGATTTCACCGGGGGCACCCTGGTTGAAGTCCATTATAGTGAAACCGCAGACCTGAACGCGATCCGCGGGACCCTGCAGTCCGAGGGTTATCCGGGGGCGGTAGTGGTGAGTTTTGGCAGCGATCAGGATGTCATGATACGGCTCCCCGATGGCTATTCAGATGACGAGGGGAATGTACTGCTAAAGAAGCTGCAGGACAGTTTCAGCGGGACCGTTGAATTGCGGCGCATCGAATTTGTCGGGCCTCAGGTGGGCGATGAACTGCGTGAACAGGGCGGATTGGCCATGTTGCTGGCACTGGGTCTGGTGATGCTTTACGTGGCTTTTCGCTTCCAGTTTAAATTTGCGGTTGGGGCGGTTGCTGCACTGGTCCATGATGTAGTGATTACGCTCGGATTTTTCTCGATCACGGGGATGGAGTTCGACCTCACCGTTCTGGCGGCGCTGCTGGCTGTCATAGGCTACTCACTCAACGACACGATTGTTGTCTCCGACCGGATTCGGGAAAATTTCCGAAAATTGCGCAAAGCTGATCCGGAAGAGGTCATTGATATCTCGCTCAGCGAGACCCTGGGCCGGACCCTGGTGACCTCGTTGACGACCTTGCTGGTTCTGTTTTCACTGGCGATATTCGGCGGGGAGATGATCAACGGCTTTGCTATTGCCCTGATCGTCGGGGTATTGGTGGGAACCTATTCCTCTATCTACGTCGCATCCAACGTGCTGTTGGTGCTCGGTGTAAATAAGGAAGACCTGATGATTCCGGTGCGGGAAGGCGCAGAGCAGGACGATTTATCGCCCTGAATGCACCCTGTCTCAGTCGCCCAGTAGTGGCTTCACCGTCTGCAGCACCGACTTGAAACACTTTGGCGTGCCGCAGACGATATTACCCGAGCTCAAGTAGCCGTCAGTTCCGTCGACGTCGGTGACCAGCCCGCCAGCTTCACGCACCAGCAGCGCGCCGGCGGCAATGTCCCATTCCGCCAGCCCGATTTCCCAAAAAGCGTCCAGCCGACCGGCGGCGACGTAGGCCAGATCCAGTGAAGCGGCCCCAGCGCGGCGAATGCCCGCACATTCTGCGGCAAGAATTTCTATCGTTTTTGCATAGGAGGCCAGCTGGTCGTCGCAATGATTCTTAAAGGGAATGCCTGTGCCCAGTAGAGCCCCGTCCAGACTCTTGCGGTTGCTTACCCTGATTCTGCGACCGTTCAGTTGAGCCCCGCGACCACGTGAGGCGGTAAACTCCTCCTGGCGAACGGGGTCTAGCACCACGGCGTGTTCTATTTTTCCCCGGTACAAACAGGCCAGAGATATCGCGTAGTGGGGGATGCCCCTGATGAAATTGGTGGTGCCGTCAAGTGGGTCGATGACCCACCGGTGTTCGGCATCGGGATCTCCCGTCAGTCCCGTCTCCTCGCCGAATATGGCGTGGTCAGGGTAAGCCTTGTGCAGGTGGTAAATGATTTCCTTTTCTGCGTTGATATCCACTTCGGTGACAAAGTTGTTCACACCCTTACTTTGAACCTCGAACCGATCGAGGTCGTCTGATGCGCGCACAATGTTTTCTCCGGCGCGGCGCGCGGCGCGCAGTGCGATATTGATCATCGGTTCCATGTTGGGTTCCTGAGGCGTGAAGTCGGCGGCGCCGGATTATAGCAGGAAAAGTCTGCTATAATCCTGCGCCGCTTGGCCCGCCCGGAATCTGCATGAACTTCGACAATATCCGTATCGTATTGGTAAATACGAGTCACCCCGGGAATATCGGCGGTGTTGCCCGGGCAATGAAAAATATGGGCCTGTCGCGCCTTTATCTCGTGGAACCGAAGTTGTTTCCGCATGAGGAGGCGCGATGGCGATCCGCCTCGGCTCTCGATGTGCTGGAATCGGCGGTGGTGGTCAGCTCGCTGGAGGAGGCCATCGGCGACTGCCAGTTTGTGGTGGGCACCAGCGCCCGGGAACGCCGTATTCCCTGGCCGCTGCTCGATCCACGACAGTGCGCGGCAAAGTTGGCGGTGACATCGGACCAGGATCAAGTAGCGATGCTGTTCGGGCGCGAAGATCGAGGCCTGACCAATGAGGAGCTGCAGGCCTGTAACCTGCATCTCAATATTCCCACCTCTGCCGACTACAGCTCGCTGAATCTGGCGATGGCGGTGCAGATTGTCTGTTATGAACTGCGTATGGCCGTGAGCGATGCGCCGGTCAGCCCAGAGCAGCACTGGGACAGCCCGTTCAGCACGGCGGAGAATATGGAAAAATTCTACGAGCACCTGGAGGAGACCCTGGTCGATATCGAGTTTCTGGACCCGGCCGCGCCACGCCAGTTGATGCCGCGCTTGCGGCGACTTTACAACCGCGTGCGGCTCGACGAAATGGAATTGAATATTCTCCGCGGCATACTCACCGAGACCCAGAAGCAGGTGCGGCGCCGCCAGGGTTAGGTGTGTTCCGGGGCCCTGGCAGGGTGCCGGGAGGCGGGGCCTGTAGCGACGGGCAGAGCGCAAGCAAATACTTGACTAAATCACTAGGTTTCTATTCTTGACCAAAATAGTTGGTTATCGCATACTGCTGTCAGGAAGAGTTGACAGGAAAGTGACATGCGCCTGACCACAAAAGGCCGTTATGCGGTAACCGCGATGCTTGATTTAGCTTTGCATGGCGAGAAGGGACCTATCAGTCTGGCCGATATTTCCGGGCGCCAGGATATTTCTCTCTCATATCTGGAGCAGCTGTTTGCCAAGCTGCGTCGCAATGACCTGGTCAGCAGCGTGCGCGGGCCGGGTGGAGGCTATCGCCTTAGCCGCAGCGGCCATCAAATCTTTGTGGCTCAGATTATTGATGCGGTCAACGAGGCGGTAGACGCAACCGGGTGTCGCGGGGAAAGCGATTGCCAGCAGGGCGAAGTCTGTCTGACCCATCACCTCTGGTGTGATCTGAGCGAGCAGATCCACAACTTTCTGAGCGAGATCAGTCTGGCCAATCTCGTCGAGCGGCGAGAAGTGCAGCACATTTCCCGTCGCCAAACTGCCCGGGAAGCCCGCGATGGAGAGACCCTGCCGGTCACCCAGGTCTGACCGCATGACAACTTTAAGCCACAGTGTGTGAACAAGCGTCTGTGAATGAAAAGCGACAGAGCATTAACGGAGCGATAGCGGTATGCAAAAACCTATTTACCTCGACTACCTGGCGACAACGCCGGTGGATCCCCGGGTGGCGGAAAAAATGATCCAGTGTCTCACGGTGGAGGGCAATTTCGGCAACCCCGCCTCCCGGTCCCACCTGTTTGGCTGGAAGGCCGAGGAGGCGGTAGAGACCGCGCGGCGCCAGTTGGCTGATCTGATCAATGCGGACCCCCGGGAGGTTGTCTGGACATCGGGTGCCACAGAGTCGGATAATCTGGCGATCAAGGGAGTTGCCCACTTCTATCACAAGAAAGGCAAGCACATCGTCACGTCCAAGATTGAACACAAGGCCGTACTGGACACCTGCCGTCAGTTGGAGCGGGAAGGCTATGAGGTGACCTATCTCGACCCGTGTAGCAATGGGCTGATAACCCCCGAGGCGGTTGCCGGTGCGCTGCGAGACGACACGATTCTGGTATCGATAATGCACGCCAATAATGAGATTGGGACGCTGAACGATATTGCTGGAATCGGTGAGGTGACACGTGCTGCGGGGGTTTTATTCCATGTTGACGCGGCCCAGTCAGCAGCCAAGGTGCCAATAGACGTCGAGGCAATGAAAGTGGATTTGATGTCCATATCTGGGCACAAAATGTACGGCCCCAAGGGTATTGGCGCGTTGTATGTGCGGCGCAAGCCGCGGGTTCGATTGGAGGCGCAGATGCACGGTGGTGGCCACGAACGTGGCATGCGCTCGGGCACCCTGGCGACCCACCAGATCGTTGGTCTTGGTGAGGCTGCGCGCGTGGCTGCTGAGGAGATGACAACCGAATCGGCCAGGTTGGCGAGTCTGCGTCAGCGGTTCTGGGATGGCATCAAGGATATCGAGGAAGTTCATATCAACGGAGATGCTGAAGCGCATTTGCCGGGTGCGATCAATGTGAGCATTGCCTTCGTGGAAGGTGAGTCCCTGATCATGTCGCTGAAAGATCTCGCGGTTTCCAGTGGCTCCGCCTGTACCTCGGCAAGTCTGGAACCGTCCTACGTGCTGCGGGCACTCGGTCTTAACGATGAGCTGGCACACAGCTCGCTGCGGTTCAGCTTTGGTCGGTTCAGCACTGAAGAAGAGGTAGATACGGCCGTGGCGCAGCTGCGCAATGCGGTCGGTAAACTCAGAGCACTGTCCCCGTTGTGGGATATGTACAAGGATGGCGTAGATCTCGATACGATCGAGTGGGCTGCTCACTGATAACCGGTAGAGGGAAGAAGATCATGGCTTATAGTGACAAGGTTTTGGATCATTACGAAAACCCGCGCAATGTCGGGAAGATGGACGCGGATGATGAGCATGTGGGCACTGGTATGGTAGGTGCTCCGGCCTGTGGCGACGTGATGCGTCTGCAGATCCGCGTGGGCGATGATGGGGTCATTGAGGACGCCAAATTCAAGACTTATGGTTGTGGTTCAGCGATTGCTTCCAGCTCGCTGTTAACCGAGTGGGTCAAGGGCAAGAGGCTGGACGAGGCCGCGCAGATCACCAACACGGAAATTGCCGAAGAACTGGCATTGCCGCCGGTGAAGATTCACTGCAGCGTTCTGGCTGAGGATGCAATCAAGGCCGCAGTGCAGAACCTGCGCGAGAAACAGGGGCGATCCTGATATGGGTGTGAGTTTGACCGCAGCCGCTGCCCGCCATGTTCGCGGGCAGCTCGATGGTCGTGGCCGGGGCGAGGGGATTCGCCTTGGCGTCACGACGTCGGGGTGTTCCGGTATGGCCTATGTACTGGAATTTGTGGATGAGCCAGCACCGGAAGACGAGGTGTTCGAAGGGCACGGGGTAAAAGTGTTTATCGACCCCAAGAGTCTTGTGTATCTGGAAGGCACCGAGCTGGACCTGGTTCGTGAGGGCCTCAATGAGGGCCTTGAGTTTCGCAATCCCAATGTGTCCGCAGAGTGTGGCTGTGGGGAGAGTTTCGCCGTTTAGCACCAGCAGTGCACTGGCCCCGCCATGTCCTCCTTAGACCTGCAACAGAATTATTTCGAACTGTTTCGACTGCCCGTGCAGTTTGAGCTGGATCAGCAGCGTCTGGGAGAGCTTTTTCGGCAGTTACAGCGCGAATTACATCCCGATCGCTTTGCCTCCGCATCCCCCCATGAGCAACGTGTAGCAGTGCAGTATTCCACTCACGTGAACCAGGCCTTCACTACCCTGAGTCACCCGCTTCCGAGAGCCCTGTACCTGTTGCAGCTCGCAGGCATTGATCAGGATGCGGTGTCTGCTACGCAGGTGAGCGGTGGATTTTTGATGGAACAAATGGAATTGCGCGAGAAGCTTGAGTCGATAGCAAGCCGGGTAGATCCGGAGGCGGCTCTCGATCACCTGATCGCAGAGATCACCACGGACAATGAAGTACATGAACAGGAATTTGCCCTCGCTTACGGTGCTGGCGATCTTGAGGCCGCCGCCAGCGCTTGCGTCAAGATGCAGTACTTGTGCAAGCTGCTGGACGAGACAGAACACCTTGAATCTACATTTCTGGAAGATTAGGCGCTAAGCGATGGCACTTCTGAAAATTGCCGAGCCCGGTCAGTCGCCGCGGCCGCACCAGACCCGGCGGGGCGTGGGGATAGACCTGGGCACAACCAATTCGCTGGTCGCGACGGTTCGCGCGAGCGGGCCCATCGTATTGCAAGACGCCGAGGGTGAGATAATGCTGCCCTCGGTTGTCGACTACAGCAAGCCCGGCACTGTGCGTGTGGGGCGCGAGGCCCTGGATGATGCTGCCGCCAACCCCACGGATACTCTGGTGTCGGTAAAGCGATTCATGGGTCGCGGTCGCGCAGACGCACTGACGGAGGCCCAGCGGTCGCATTATCAGTTGGCGGATAACGATGAGGGCATGGTTCGGTTTGTCACCGCATCCGGCGAGATCAGTCCGGTACAGGCCTCTGCCGAGATTCTGAAGCAGCTACAGCAACGCGCAACGGACACACTGGGCGGAGCCATTGACGGTGCTGTTATTACCGTGCCTGCCTATTTTGACGAGGCGCAGCGTCAGGCCACCAAAGATGCGGCGCGGATTGCCGGCCTTCCGGTGCTGCGGCTGCTCAATGAACCCACTGCCGCCGCGGTGGCCTACGGGCTGGATGCGGGTGAAGCGGGTGTGGTCGCAGTCTATGACCTGGGCGGTGGCACCTTTGATATTTCTGTCTTGCGTTTGCACCGCGGTGTTTTCGAGGTTCTGGCTACGGGCGGGGATACGGCCCTCGGCGGCGACGACTTTGACGCCGCTGTAGCCGATTGGCTCCTGGCAGAACTGGGTTCCCCGGTATTGTCCGCGGCCCAACATCGGCAGGTTCAGGCATTGGCTCGGGCGGCTAAAGAGCAGCTCTCCCAGGCGCTGGAGACTGTGGTTGACGCCTCTCGGGTTCTGCCAGGTGCCGGCTCGGTGACATTATCCCGGGAGCAGTTCGATAAACTGATTCAGCCACTTGTGCGGCGGACCCTGCGGGCTTGCCGACGCTGCATGCGCGACGCCCGCCTGGCCAATGGCGACATAGATAACATCGTCATGGTTGGGGGGTCGACACGAGTGCCCCTGGTGCGCGGCGCGGTAGCTGATTTTTTTGACCGCGAGCCGCTGCTGGAGATTGACCCTGATCAGGTGGTTGCCATAGGCGCGGCCTTGCAGGCTGATAGCCTGGTGGGCAACCGGCCGGAGGGCGACCTGCTGCTGCTCGACGTTATTCCGCTCTCGCTGGGGCTGGAAACGATGGGCGGCCTGGTCGAGAAGATCCTGCCGCGCAATACCACTATCCCGGTCAGCCGGGCACAGGAATTTACTACCTTCAAAGACGGTCAGACTGCGCTGGCGGTGCATGTTGTTCAGGGCGAGCGTGAGTTGGTGGATGATTGCCGCTCGTTGGCCCGTTTTGAGCTGCGCGGTATTCCTCCGATGGTCGCGGGCGCCGCACGAATTCGGGTGACGTTTCAGGTTGATGCGGATGGCTTGCTGCATGTCTCGGCCGAGGAGCAGACAACAGGCGCGGTGAGCAGTGTGGCCGTCAAGCCCTCTTTCGGGCTGTCTGATGAACAAGTAACTGACATGCTGCAAGGTTCTTTCAGTCACGCAGAGACCGACAAGGCGGCGCGGCAACTCGCAGAGCAGCGGGTCGAGGCGGAGCAGCTTCTCGCAGGGCTGCATGCCGCGCTGGCAGCGGACGGTGACGCTCTGCTGGCAGCCCGGGAGCGCGAGGAATTAGTGGCGCTCATGGCGTCATTGGACGCAGCGACGAAGGGCGAGGAACTGGTGTTGATAAGACGTCTCAGTGAGGAGTTGGGTCGGGCCAGTGAGCAGTTCGCTGCACGGCGTATGGACAAAAGTATCAGCGAGGCCCTTACCGGCGTTTCGCTGGACGCGCTCGACCAGGAGGTGGCGGGATGACCCGTATTGTGGTGCTACCCAACCAAAGTCTGTGCCCCGAGGGTGCTGTCGTTGAGGCGGAGCCCGGTGAAAGTATCTGCCGAGCGTTGCTGCGCAATGATATTCACATAGAGCATGCCTGTGAGATGTCCTGTGCATGCACGACATGCCATGTGATAGTGCGGGAGGGCTATGACTCCCTGGGGGAACCCGATGAACTGGAGGATGACTACCTGGATAAGGCCTGGGGGTTGGAACCAGACTCCCGTTTGAGCTGTCAGGCGGTCGTTGCCGGTGAGGAACTGGTGGTTGAGATACCCAGGTATACCATAAACATGGTGTCGGAGAGCCATTGAGGCCTGCCGCAGGAGGATTTATGCGCTGGACGGATATTAACGATATCGCCATCGAACTGGAGGACGCGCACCCCGATGCGAATCCATTGGCGTTGAATTTTGTCGACCTGAGGAGCTGGGTGCTGGCATTGCCGGGCTTTGATGACGACCCTGATCACAGCGGCGAGAAGATCCTCGAGGCTATCCAGGCGGCCTGGATCGAGGAGCGGGAATAAAACGGTTGATCGGCAGTAATTTGCTCAATCGTGGGTGATATTTCCGAGGGTCTGATTCAAGAGGGGGAAAATGTTGCCTTTGGCCCCCTGTCAGGGTGAAACCTGCGGCTAAAATCCGTATAATTGCGCGGTTTTGAATCCGACGACTATCGCGGCTTGCTATGGCATGGCAATGGCATGGCAAAGCAAAGGCAATGGCATCCGGTGATAGCGGAACCCTTCACAGAGATACACAGACACTCGGAGAAAACCTCATGGCCACAGAGCGCACACTGTCTATTATCAAGCCCGATGCGGTTGGTAAGGATATTATTGGCAAGATCTACAGCCGCTTCGAATCTAACGGACTGCGTGTAGTCGGTGCAAAAATGTTGCATCTGAGTGATGAAGTTGCCGGCGGGTTTTATGCCGAGCATCGTGAGCGACCGTTTTTCCCGGCTCTGATCGAGTTCATGACCTCCGGACCGGTGATGGTTCAGGTGCTGGAGGGCGAAGACGCCGTCGCTCGCAACCGCGAGCTGATGGGCGCTACCAATCCCCAGGAGGCTGATGCGGGTACTATCCGGGCGGATTTTGCCAGCAGCATCGACGCCAATGCAGTACACGGCTCGGACTCCGCGACATCGGCGGAGCGGGAAATCGGCTACTTTTTTGCGACCAGCGAGCTGTGCGCTCGTTAGGATACATCGCCGCGGCCCTGCCGCAGGGTTCTTCATTTGAGCGATACAATTGCCACCACTGAGCCGATTCGGAAAGTCAATCTTCTGGGCTTGACGCGTAGCCAGATGGAAGCGTTTTTCGAGCAGTTGGGAGAAAAACGCTTTCGGGCCCAGCAGGTGCTGAAGTGGATCCACCATGCCGGGGTCACCGATATCGAATCGATGACCAATCTGGGCAAGAACCTGCGACTGAAGCTCGCTCAGGTTGCGGAAGTCCGCCCGCCGGAGATCGTCAGTCAGGAAGATTCGACCGACGGTACCCGGAAATGGGCCATCCGGGTAGACGGTGGCGGCTTGGTGGAAACTGTCCTGATCCCTGAGGCCAACCGGGCCACGCTGTGTGTATCTTCACAGGTCGGCTGCAGCCTCGATTGCAGTTTCTGTTCAACCGGTAAACAAGGTTTCGAGAAGGACCTCAGTGCCGCTGAGATCATTGGGCAGGTCTGGCTGGCGATCAATTCTTACGATGCCTTCAAGCCTGGCAATGGTCGCGTGGTCAGCAACGTGGTGATGATGGGAATGGGTGAGCCGCTCCTTAATTTCGACAATGTCGTGGCCGCCATGGAGCTGATGATGGAGGACCTCGCTTACGGGATCTCCAAGCGACGGGTGACCCTGAGTACCTCGGGTGTCGTCCCTGCTCTCGATCGTCTGGCGGAGGTCAGTGAGGCCTCGCTGGCGGTGTCGCTGCATGCACCGAATGACGCTTTGAGGAGCCAGCTTGTGCCAATAAACCGACGTTACCCCATCGCGGACCTGTTGCGCAGTGCGCGTAATTACATCAATGCCCAGCAGGATGCCAAGCGCGTTGTCACTATTGAGTATACCCTGATCAAGGGAGTCAACGACCAGGTCGAGCACGCTCGGGAATTGGCGGAATTGCTGCAGGGATTTCCCTGCAAGATCAACCTGATACCTTTCAACACGTTCGCCTTGTCTGACTACGAGCGCCCCAGCGGCAATGCGGTCTCGCGCTTTTGGCAAACGTTGATAGACGCGGGATATATCGTAACCGTGCGTACCACCCGTGGGGATGATATTGATGCTGCCTGCGGTCAATTAGTGGGTCAGGTGGTCGACCGGACCCGTCGCAGTGAACGCTACAGAATCGCCGGAGAACAGCTATGAGTAGCCCCCATTGGGTGCGCGTTTCCTTGCTCAGTCTGGTGTTCGGCCTGACATTAAATGGCTGCATCACCCACACTGAAACCGTCTTTACCGAGGAGGCGTCACCGGAAAAAGCACTGGAGCGCAGGGTGGAGCTGGCGCGTCAATATATCGGGGAAGGCAATTGGGACTACGCCAAGCGCAACCTAAAACTGGCCGCTGAAATTGACCCCAATAATGCAGAGGTGCACGAGGCCTTCGCGTTGGTTTACCAGAGCACCGGAGAGTACGAACTCGCCGAGGAGAACTTCAAGAAGGCGATCAAGCTGGACAAGTCTTTCTCCAGAGCACGCAATAACTACGCGGCTTTTTTGTTTTCTCGCGGTCGCTATGCCGAGGCGGAGAAGGAGCTGGAGGTCGTGGTAACCGATACGCTCTACGAGGCGCGGCCGAGAGCGTTTCTCAACCTCGGGTTGTGTCGCCTGCAGCTGTTCAACCCGCAGGGTGCGGAAGAGGCCTTTTTGCGCACGCTGTCTATGGACAGGACCAACACCGTGGCTTTGCTGGAGCTCGCTCAGATACGCCTGGACGCCGGTGATTACGGCACCGCTAGCGACTACTACGCCCGATACAACAGCCTGGTGAGACAGCAGTCCGCCCGCGCCCTTTGGTTGGGTGTGCGCCTGGCCAAAGCCCAGGGTGACCTCAACGCCGAAGGAAGTTATGCATTGGCATTGCGCAACCGTTTTCCGGACTCCCCTGAGTATCAGGCGCTGGTTAAGGCGCAGAACAGTGACTGAGCGCAGTAGTGACGACGGCTGGGTGGCGTCGTCGCCTGGCGCATTACTGCGAGCGGCCAGAGAGGCGCGAGATATGCCCACCGCTGAGGTGGCCGAGCGCCTGCATTGGCTGCCGCACTACGTTGGGCTGGTCGAGAACGATGACTTTGAGGCGCTACGCAGTCCTGCTTTCGCCCAGGGTTACGTCCGGGCTTACGGTCGCTTGCTGGGTGTAGATGAAGAAGCACTGCAGCTGGCGTTTGAAACACTCAACGATGATAGCGCGGGCGGACGGAGGCGGCTGTTGCTGCGCCCGGGGCAAGGCCAGGGCCCGGCCATCGGCGTTGCGATTGGACTGGCCACGCTGTTTCTGTTGATATTGGCACTGTGGTGGTTGCGCGGCAACCCGGCAGTGGACATGCCGACCGTCTCGAGGCATCTGGAGCGGGGGCCTGTCGCGGATTATTCAACTCTGGTCAATGTGCCGGCTAATCCGGCCATAGAGGGTGTGCAATGACATTTGAAAGCCCGATAAAGCGCCGGGTCAGCCGGCAAATTATGGTAGGCGACGTCGCGGTCGGTGGCGATGCGCCGATCAGCGTACAGAGCATGACCAATACGGAGACCTGCGACGTGGCGGCCACGGTTGGCCAGGTGCAGGCCATTGCAGACGCGGGCGGGGACATTGTGAGGGTCTCTGTTCCGACGATGGAGGCCGCTGAGGCCTTCCGTGAGATTCGTCGGCAGGTCTCGGTACCGTTAGTGGCTGACATCCATTTCGACCACAAAATCGCCCTCAAAGTCCTGGAATACGGTGTGGACTGCCTGCGCATAAATCCCGGGAATATTGGCCGTGACGTGAAAGTCAGGGCCGTGGTTGACAGCGCCAGGGACAAGGGCATCCCCATTCGGATCGGCGTCAACGCAGGCTCCCTCGGCAAGGAGATACAGCGCAAGTACGGCGAGCCCAATGCGGAGGCGCTGGTGGAGTCTGCCCTGCACCATGTGGATATTCTCGACAAGCTTGACTATCAGGACTTCAAGGTCAGTGTGAAAGCGTCGGAGGTGTTTATGGCGGTGGAGGCATATCGTCTGCTGGCCCGACAGATCGAGCAGCCACTCCACCTCGGCATCACCGAAGCCGGCGGCTTACGCGGTGGTACCGTCAAGTCTGCCGTGGGTCTTGGCATGCTGCTGATGGACGGAATAGGTGACACCATCCGGATTTCTCTGGCAGCGGATCCGGTGGAGGAGGTCAAGGTCGGGTTTGAAATTCTCAAGAGCCTGAAACTGCGCACCAACGGTATTAACTTTATAGCCTGCCCCAGTTGTTCTCGACAGAACTTTGACGTCATAGCCACTATGAACGCGCTGGAGCAGCGACTTGAAGACGTGCGCACGCCCATGGACGTGGCGGTAATCGGTTGCATCGTCAACGGGCCGGGCGAAGCCCGTGAAGCCGATGTTGGCCTCACTGGAGCCAGCCCTAACAATCTCATCTATATCGCCGGGGAGCCTGACCACAAGGTGAGCAATGAGGGCTTTATCGATCATCTCGAGTCGGTTATCCGCCAGCGAGCGGCGGCGTTGGAGAGCCAACAAGCCGCGCAGGATGATAATCTGATCCACAAGTCTTCGGTCTGAAGCCTAGCGCGGGAGATACTGTGAGCCCTATCCGATCTGTCCGGGGAATGAACGATATTCTTCCGGGAGAGACACCTTCCTGGCGCTTGCTGGAAGCCACTGTGCAGTCACTGCTGTCCAGCTATGGCTACGGTGAGATACGCCTGCCCCTGGTTGAGCACACTGAACTGTTCCGGCGCTCCATTGGCGAAGTTACCGATATCGTTGAAAAGGAAATGTACAGCTTCGACGATCGCAATGGCGAGAGTTTGTCCCTGCGGCCTGAAGGCACTGCGGGTTGTGTACGGGCAGCGATACAGCACGGTCTGTTGAATGTGCCTCAGCGGCTCTGGTACGCGGGCCCGATGTTCCGTTACGAGCGGCCTCAAAAAGGCCGTCAGCGGCAATTTCACCAGGTTGGCGTCGAGGCATTCGGAATTCCGACCCCGGATATCGATGCTGAACTGATTCTCCTCAGTGCCCGCCTCTGGCGACAGCTGGGGATCGCCGAGGGTGTCAGTCTGCAACTCAACTCTATTGGCAATCCAGAGTCCCGGGGCCGCTATCGCGCGGCGCTGGTTGAGTTCCTGCAGCGCGGCGCCGATAAACTCGACCCCGATAGCCAGCGTCGACTCACAAGCAACCCACTGCGAATTCTCGACAGCAAGGATACTGACACCCAGGCACTGCTGGACGAGGCGCCCGTGCTGGCGGACTTCCTGGACGATGACTCACGCCGGCATCAGGACAGCCTCTGTGAGCTGCTCACCGCAGCCGGCCAGGCCTTCGAGATTAACGCTCGGCTGGTGCGGGGCCTCGATTACTACAACAAAACCGTGTTTGAGTGGGTGACAGAAAACCTCGGCGCACAGGGCACAGTCTGCGCCGGCGGTCGTTATGATGGCTTGGTCGAGCAGCTGGGCGGTAAGTCGGTTCCCGGTATCGGTTTTGCCATGGGCATGGAGCGACTGGTGTTGCTGCTCGCCGAGCTACAGGGGTCGGCCCCGGAATCCATGGGTGTTGATATCTATGCTGTTGCGGCAGGCGAGGGCACCCACGGCGTGTCCCTGGCTGCAGTAGAGGCCTTGCGTGCGGAGCTGCCTGGCCTGCGAATCGTGCAGCACACAGGCGGGGGCAGTTTCAAAAGCCAGCTGAAAAAAGCCGACAAGAGCGGTGCCAGGCTTGCGCTTATCTGGGGTAGCAATGAGTTGGCAGACGACACCATTACCATCAAACAGTTGCGCGCCAATTTTCAGCAGGGCCCGGCGCAGCTAACCGTGCCCCGTGAGAGCCTCGCGGCAGCGGTGGCTAACGCAATGAACACAAGTACTTATAAACAGGAAACGTAGACGTGGACGAGTATCGATCAGAAGAAGAACAGGTAGAGGCGTTGCGGCGCTGGTGGGATGACAACGGCCGCTCACTGTTGGTCACAGTGGTGGTCACTCTGGCCGCCATGTTTGGCTGGCAGACCTGGCGGGACCATGCTGAGACCCAGCGCGAGGTGGCCGCCGATATTTACCAGACAATGTTGACCGCAAGTCAGGGCTCAGAGGTGAACGCGGAGCAGCAGCTTACTGTCAGCAGTTATGCCTCCAGACTGAAAAAAGAGTTCCCGGGAACCACTTACGCCCAGTTTGCTGCACTGCAGCTGGCGCGCGACGCGGTGCAGTCCGGGGACCTCGAGAAAGCGGAATCGGAGCTGCGCTGGGTGTTGGGAAAAGCCGCAAAGGGCAGTGATGCTGCGCTGGTGAGCCAGCTGAGGTTGGCCCGGGTGATGGCGGCCAGGGGCCAGCCGGATCAGGCTTTGGCGATGCTGGGCCAGAAGGAAGCGGGGGCCTATGCTGCGGCCTACGCCATGGCGCGCGGTGACGTACTGGTGGCCCTCGGGCGCAATCAGGAGGCCCGTGACGCGTATGCCAGTGCGCAGGCGCTGGCGGCGGTCGAGGCTCCCGGAATGAATGCGGGCGGCACTCTGGGGCAGAAGCTGGAGAGCCTGACCGCGTCTGCGGCCCAAGAAAATCCGCAGGTTCCGATCGAATCACCGGACGTTTCCGCAAGCCAGGGCCAGGAGTGATCTTGTGATAGTGCTTATCCGTCTCACGCTGGTCCTTGCGCTGCTGTTTGGCATCTCTGCTTGCAGCACCGTGAAGGGTTGGTTTCAGATAGAAGACGACGACGACCCCAACAAGCCCGCGGAACTCATCGATATCGAGGAGACGGTGCGCATACGCAAGCTATGGTCAACCGGTGTTGGCGATGGGCAGGGCGATGGCCTGTATCGGCTGCAGCCCGTTATCGAGGACGGGGTCATCTACGCTGCGGGCGCCGATGGCGAGGTGGATGCCATTGATCGCGAAACCGGTAAGCGGCTGTGGAAGATCGAACTTGACCACCCGATCTCTGGTGGAATTGGCCTCTATGAGGATTCCCTTTTTGTGGGCTCCAGTGACGGCTTTGCGGTCAGACTGAATCGGGATACCGGAGAGCAGCAGTGGGCCACCCGGTTGCGGGGAGAAATTCTCGCCCCTCCGCAATCCGATGGCAGTATCGTTATCGTGCAGAGCTACGACGGTCGGGTGCAAGGACTGGATTTCGATACCGGTGAGATACGCTGGACTCACAGCACCAATGTCCCGGTTCTCACAATCCGTGGCACCAGCACACCCATTCTCAGCAACGGCACGGTATTCGCCGGGATGGCGAACGGCAAGGTACTGGCGTTGCGGGCAGACACCGGCGACCTGATCTGGGAGGTCCGGGTCGCAATATCCCAGGGGCGTTCCGAGATAGATCGGATTGTCGATATTGACGGCACCATGATACTGGCGGGTGGCGAGTTGTACGCGGCCAGTTACCACGGCCGTGTCGTGTCCATTGATGTCGCCAGCGGCCGCAGGCTCTGGCAACAGGACGTGTCATCGTTTTCAGGCGTAGCCCTGGGTTTTGGTAATGTCTATGTCGCCGACGAGGATGGCACAGTGACCGCCTACCTGCGCAGCGGCCAGGGCGAAAGGTGGTCACAGGGCGCGCTGGCTTTTCGAGGTTTG
The DNA here is from genome assembly GCA_963840725.1 of uncultured Gammaproteobacteria bacterium. Lineage (GTDB taxonomy): Bacteria > Pseudomonadota > Gammaproteobacteria > Pseudomonadales > Halieaceae > CAVWDU01. Next base: position 21,448 of record CAWIZY010000018.1, read on the forward strand.
TCACACCCCACAGCAGTCAGCAGCTATATTGCCGTTGCGGATTTTGAAGGTATCGTCCACTTACTGTCACAGGTCGACGGTCAATTTGTCGGCCGGGTAAAAGTCGACGGCAATGGCGTCCACGGTGACATGCTCAGCGATGGGAACGTGCTCTATGTTTTCGGTGACAGCGGTAAATTGGTCGCCTACGAAATCACGCCCAGGAACGATGACTGAACCGTGGTTCCGGTTATCGCCCTGGTCGGGCGCCCCAATGTTGGCAAGTCGACCCTGTTTAACCAGCTGACCCGCAGTCGGGACGCTCTGGTAGCCAACTTTTCCGGACTGACTCGAGATAGAAAATACGGCGAGGGACGGCTGGGGGACTCCGCTTATATCGTTATTGATACCGGCGGTATCAGCGGTGGTGAGTCGGGTATCGATTCAGTGATGGCGGAGCAGTCCCTGGTCGCCATCGAGGAATCCGATGCGGTGCTGTTTCTTGTGGACGCCCGGGAGGGGCTGAATGCTGCTGACGAAGCGTTGGCGGCGCACCTTCGGCAGCGCAATAAGCCATTTCATCTCGTCGTCAACAAAATAGATGGGCTCAATGAAGAGGTCGCACGCGGGGATTTTTATCGCCTGGGTGTCGATTCCATGTTCGGTATCGCCGCTGCTCACGGTCGCGGTGTGCGGGCCCTGATCGATGCCGTTCTCGAACAGTTGCCGGATTCGCCCGAAGATTCGGCAGCGGATGCAGAAGAGTCTGACAGTATACGTGTCGCCATCGTGGGTCGGCCCAATGTGGGTAAGTCGACCCTGGTCAACAGGCTACTGGGGGAGGATAGGGTAGTCGTCTACGATCAGCCCGGTACCACCCGCGATAGTATCTATATCAGATTTGAGCGCGGCGATAACACCTATACGCTGATCGACACGGCCGGTGTCAGGCGGCGCAAAAACATCCGGGAGGCCGTCGAAAAGTTTTCGATTGTCAAAACGCTGAAAGCGATCAACGACGCCCATGTGGTGGTGCTCGTCATGGATGCTCATGAAGGGATCGTAGACCAGGATATGCACTTGCTTGGGCAATGCATTGAGGCCGGACGCGGCCTGGTGCTGGCGGTCAACAAGTGGGACGGCGTGGAACCCGAGCAGCGTGATTGGATAAAGGGCGAGTTATCGCGTCGACTGCAATTCGCCGACTATGCGGACACCCATTTTATTTCTGCCTTACACGGGTCTGGCGTGGGTCATTTGTATCGATCAATCGACGCGGCGCACGCGTCGGCCACCCGGTCACTTAACACCAATGCGCTCACCCGGATTCTGGAGGGCGCCGTATTTGATCATCCGCCACCGATGGTCAACGGCCGCCGTATCAAACTGCGCTACGCGCACGCAGGGGGGCAGAATCCCCCTCTTATCGTCATCCACGGTAACCAGACCGGCAGCGTGCCTAATAGTTATCAGCGCTATCTGGAAAAAGTCTACCGTCGGGAACTTAAACTGAGCGGAACCCCTGTACGCATAGAATTTCGCAGCGGTGAGAACCCCTATGCTGAAAAGCGCAACAAGCTGACCCAACGGCAGGTGCAGCGCAAGCGACGGCTGATGGCGCACGTTAAAAAGAACAAAAAGAAAAAATAGCCTGCCTTTGTCAGCGGCCAGTAACGCCGTTGGAACCCCATGCAAAAAGGCGATTGCGGCAGAGGCGCTGACCGCTTACTGATCTTTTGCCTTGGGAGCGGGCACCGACGTACAGATTCTCGTTGGGTCGCCGTTATCATCGACCCCGTCCCGGCACTGCATAACCGTCTCTACTTCGGGCTTGGCCCGGTTGTCTGCGGAATCTTTTTGCCAGTCTTTACTCAGAAAAGTTGGCGGCTGCTCGCCCAGCATCCCGGACTCTCCAGGCAGTGCTATCGGCTCGGCCTCGGGCAACAAGCGCGCTGTGTCGGGCTCCGCCGGCGTCGGGTCGAACTGGGCAACTGCAGACTGGGGAAACCCTGAGAGCAGGAGACTAGCCAGTATCATCTGTGGCGCGACTTTCATAGGGTTGCTCTGCTTCAGCACAGTGGTTCAGTGCCAGTATAGCACCGACGGGATCAGCTTTCGTGACTCCTGCACTTTCTCTACCTACCCTGCCTGCCCCACCTGCGCATGGGCCAAAATCGCCACCGGACGGTCTGCCCGATCAGCCTGTTGGCTTGTGCAGTGCCACTGACTGATGGATCACCCGCTCGGTCTCTTCCCATAAACCCAGACTGCCCACTTCATCCAGAGTGAACCAGGCCACTGCGGCCGCGTCGTCACCGGCGACCGCGGTGCCGGCCTGCGCCTCCGCTGCAATATCTACCAGTGTGTAGTGGTACTTCACGCGACCATCGGGGTCGCGGTGGATGCCGTCGACAACATCGACCAGGCCCAGGATGCGGATATCCAGGGCGGTTTCCTCCCTGACTTCCCGCTGCGCGGTGGCAAAAACCGTCTCGCCGAGTTCCTGGGCACCGCCGGGTAGACTCCACTGCCCCCTGTTTGGTGACTTGCCGCGACGAATCAGCAATATCCGGTTGCCTCGCCAGACGATGACACCGACCCCGACGATCGGACGCGGCGGGTAGTCGCGCTGGTCCAGGGAGTTGGCCTCGATGGGTGCGGCCGGCCGCTTAGTCAAGCCGGAGATTCTCAGTCTTTGTTGGCAATATGCTCAATACGGCCGTTTTCCCGGATACGCCAAACGGCATGCATTGCTCCTGTTTGAAAAGGACGTGGTCGCCCATTAACATTATCAGCATCCCGGTTTCGATTCCATGAACAGCCAGGCTCGCACCTTGCTCGGACCTTGCGGCAGCACAAGGTCTGCTGTCGGATGACAAGGCTGCCCAAAGCAGCGGATATCCCACGCGAGTGCTGGCCAGAGCGACGAGAATATACCCGATGATTTATCAGCCGCTGTGACGACCGACCAGAAACTGCCCGACCTTGACTGCCGAGCCAATGTGGAGCGATTTGTCGACCTGTTCTATGCCCGTTTGTTGGCCGACCCTGTGCTGGCACCGATATTTGTCGATGTCGCGGGGGTGGACCTGGAAGTCCATCTGCCACATATCAAGGACTATTGGTGCAAGCTTCTGCTTGGGGAGAGGGCATACCGTCGTCATACCATGGCGGTCCATCGGCGCTTGCACAGCAGCCGTCCACTGTTAGAGGCGGACTTCAGCCGTTGGCTGGACTGCTTTACGCAGACTCTTGAGCAGCACTACTCGGGGCAGCGGGCACTTAAAGCCAGCCGTATCGCTGCTACTATTGCGGCCAATATGCAGCTTGCGTTCAAGTCTCCCGCCTGAGGGGTGCTGTCGCGGTCAGGCCCAAACTGGCCGGCGCATGGGTGGCGGTTAAACGAAAAAAGTTCTGGGAGGCTTGTTTTATTCATATTCAGTGTTATAGTTATGTATAACACCATATCAGAAAGGGCCCGGCGATGCAGAGACAGCGATTGAAAACACGGTATTCCAAGTCACAATTGGGACACCCGGACGGGCGGTCATTGCTCTGCGCGCTCCTGTTTGCGGCTTGTGCACTGTGCCTGGCGCTGGGCGGGCCAGCAATGGGCCCGTTGGTCGTTTTGCCATTGCTGGCAGTGCCGGCGCTGGGGGTCGGTCGGCCACTGACGCGTCGCTCTTCGTCACACCAACCATCAAAGAGGTAAGCCCACTATGCATCGGTTTATGGTTTTGTCCGCTTTCATCGTATTCGGATCACCTGTTTTTGCTGAGTCCCAGCGAGTTTCGGGTTTGGCTTTTGAGCGCGTGCTGGTCGCGGGCAGCGTGGAGGTTGAGGTCAGTCAGGGCCCGGAGACGGAGCTGGTGTTGAGGGGTGATGCGGAGGACCTGGCTAAACAACCTTTTTTTGTCGATGGCGATGTGCTTGTGTTGGGGCGGAGCAGGGAGCATCGCAAGGCCAAGTTCCGCGATTTGAAGTTCAAGCTGACGGCAAGCACGCTAAAGCACCTGGAGGTGAAAGGGTCGGGCGAGGTGTACGTGAAACCGTTAGTAGTGCGCGACTTCTTCGCCTCAGTCAAAGGCTCTGGTGATTTGAAAATGTTTGGTATTCAGGGAGATGATATACGCCTGGCGGTGGACGGGTCAGGGGATGTACAGGCGATTGAACTCAGCGCGCAGTCTCTGCGTGTGGTCTGCTCTGGATCCGGCGATATAGCGATCGGACAACTGGTTGCCGGCGATGTTCAAGTCTCGCTGAACGGTTCTGGTGATGTGATTGTCAGTGATTCCGGCGAGTTGGAATCCCTCGAGATAAACCTGGTTGGCTCGGGTGATATCGACCTGGCCAAGGTCAACGTCCCGACGGTTGAAATCAATATCATTGGCTCCGGAGATGCTGCTATTGGTCGAGCTGAGAAATTGGCGGTCAACATCGTTGGCAGCGGTGACGTCCGCTATGCTGGCAACCCCGAACTCGACACCACGGTCCTCGGGTCTGGTGGCCTTGAGCGATCGGACTGACAGTGAAGTTAGCGAGCTTCCAGGAGTATTGCCGTGACTGTTGAGTGGAACGACAATCAACCCATTTACCGTCAGCTGCGGGAATTGGTGGTAGAGCGCATTATGGACGGCAGTTTCGCTGAGGGAGAAGCTGTGCCCTCAGTGCGACAGGTGGCAGCGGATTATCAGATAAACCATCTCACTGTAGGCAAAGCCTACCAAGAGCTTGTCGATTCGGGTTTACTGGAGAAGCGACGTGGTTTAGGCATGTTCGTCACCGGGGGTGCCCGGGGAGAGGTCACCCGGCTGGAGCAACAACGGTTTATTGAAGAGGAAGTGCCGGCCTTTGCCGAGCGGGTGAAAGTGTTGGGTATGGAAGTGGACAAGGTGGTCGAATTGCTATTTGAGTCGGGGAGTGGGCGTTGATGGAAAGCGTGATCAGGGCCAGAGGGCTGGTGCGGAATTTCGGTGATGTCTGCGCTGTGGATGGTGTGGATATGGATATCCCGGCCGGGTCTGTGCTGGGGTTAATAGGGCCGAACGGGGCGGGCAAGACGACCCTTTTACGCGCATTGCTCGGGCTCACACAGTACAGTGGTGAGTTGTCAGTGCTGGGGGCAAGCCCACTGCGGGAACGCGCCAGGTTGATGGAGGAGGTTTGCTTTATTGCCGATACTGCAGTGCTGCCGCAGTGGATGAAAGTGGGCCAACTGCTGGATTATGTTAGCGGAGTTCACCCCCGTTTTAGCCGAGAGAGCGCCGAGCGCTTTCTCGAGAGCACCGATGTTTCCATTTCACGTCGGGTAAAAAATCTTTCCAAAGGAATGACGGTGCAACTGCATCTTGCCCTGGTTATGGCCATTGATGCTCGGTTGTTGCTGTTGGATGAACCCACATTGGGTTTGGATATTCTGTTCAGGAAGCGTTTTTTTGAGCAGTTGCTGAACGATTATTTTGATGGTGAACGGACGATTGTTATCTCTACACACCAGGTGGAGGAAGTGCAGAATATACTCACCCATGTCGTGTTTATGGATCATGGGCGTATTGTGTTGCAAAAGCCCATGTCTGCAATCGATGAGGAGTTCGTTGAGCTCCACGTCGTGGGCGAGGCTGCGGCTCGGGCATTGGAAATTCCGCATATAGGCAAGCGCAGTATATTGGGAGGCAAGGCCATTATTTACGAGGGCACCGACCGTTCATCCCTGGAATCGCTGGGGGAACTGCGGTCTCCTTCAGTGTCGGATCTGTTTGTCGCGAAAATTGGCGGGGAGAATAATCATGGCCAGTGAGCACTCCACCCGGTTTGTCACGCTGTTGCGCCGGGAGATGCAGGAATACAAGGCCTCCCTGTTCTGGACGCCGGTGGTGATAGCTGGCGCCCTGATTTTTTTCATGTTGCTCAGCGTGTTGCTGTCGGACCGCATAACCGTTCTCGGCGACGCATTGATGAATGTGATGATGCAAGAAGAGTCCGCCAGTGGTCTCAGTATTCGTATCAGTATCGAGGATGATGACGGTATGCCCTCGATCGAGTTGGGGGAGCAGACCGATGGCAGCGCTTCGAACAACGACACTCAGACCTGGACGATTGAGGAAAACCCTGCGCCCTTGAATGAGAGTGAGTGGAATTTCTCGCGGGAATGGCAGTTTGCGCCCAAGCCCGAATCCGATGTCGAGGGCGATGACGTGGAGGGCATCCAGAGCTTCAACCCAGTGCTGAATATATTGTACTACCTGTTGATGTTAGTGCTGTTCCTGGTGACCTATAACTATCTGCTAGGCAGCCTGTTCGCAGACCGGAAAGACCGCAGCATCTTGTTCTGGAAGTCGATGCCCGTGTCCGAATGGGAAGTTGTATTATCGAAGATGGTGGTTGCCCTGGCGATCGCCCCGGCGATCTACATTGCCGTAGCGATGCTGTTGCAGCTGGCCTACATTCTGCTTGGGTTATTGCTTGTCTACCGCATGGACATGTCTCCGACGGAGGTCATCCTCGACAAGATCGAGATCGGTCCACTGGTGCTGAACCAGATCGGAGGGTGGGTATTGACGGCTCTCTGGGTGGCTCCACTCTACGCCTGGTTGCTGCTGGCCTCCGCCGCAGCGCGGCGCTCACCGTTCCTGCTTGCTATCGCACCGGTGCTGGCGCTGGTGATTATCGAGGAGTTATTTTTCGGTGGCAGTTTTGTGAGCAACATGATTTACCAACACCTGCCACATTACGAATCTGAGGGTAGCGCGGTAGGGTTCTATTTTGAGGGGATACGCTGGGCGCAGCAGGATTGGCTGAGTCTGTGCCTGGGGTTGGTGGTTACGGCAGGTCTGCTGACCGCCGCAGTGTATTTGCGGCGCTATCGGTTCGAAGTGTGATATTGGAGTGATGCTAATTGGCGCGTGCATTAGGGTGGGGATGGGCATTGCCGTTCCCGCCGGGCCGGCGCGAACGACAGTACCCGAGTGAGTTTTAGAAGTGGACGCCTTTCATCAGTGCCGCCAGTGCAACCTGTTCATTGGTGGCCTCCACCTTCTCGGGCTTTTTCTTGCCGCGGGCTGCGGCAGAATCGTTGAACATCCGGAACACGGTGTTCATCACCACTTCAGACAGCTTGGGAGCCACAGCGGACATTACCTGCAGCGAGATGCCCAACCGGGTCGCGATTCGCTTCGGCTTGTTGATTACCGCGTCGACCACCATATCGACAGCTTCATCCGGCGTTAGCACCGGCATAGAGTCGTAGACTGTGGTGGCCTCGATCATGGGCGTCCTGACCAGCGGCATATTGATCGTCGTCAGTCGCACATTGCGATCCGAAAACTCCACCGCCGCCGCGCGGGTCCAGGCGTCCAGGGCTGATTTGGAAGCAACGTAGGCTGAAAACCGGGGGCTGGGGCTGAGGCAGGCGATGGAGGAAATGTTGATGATGTGGCCTTTTTTTGCCGCCAGCATGCTGGGGGCCAGGCCCATGATCAGGCGGATGGCACCAAAGTAGTTGACCTGCATGGTCCGCTCAAAATCATGGAAGCGCTCAAAAGAGTGCTCCAGCGAGCGACGAATGGAGCGCCCTGCGTTATTGATCAGCACGTCGACAAAGCCGTGTTCCTCCAGGACCTCCGCTACCAGGCGGTCGCAGTCTTCCATAACTGAAACGTCTGCCTGGTAAAGTGATGAGTGGCCGCCCAGGGCGCTGATTTCGGTTGCAGTCTCCTCCAGTTTCTCGGCGGTTCGTGCGACCAGCAGCACATGGGCGCCGGCTGCGGCAAGCCGCAGTGCCGTCGCTTTGCCAATGCCCGATGATGCGCCAGTGATCATGACCAGTTTGCCGCTGACATTGCCCTCTAATGAGCGGTCCACGAAAAGGTCCGGGTCCAGGTTGCGCTCCCAGTAGTCCCAGATCACGTCAGCATAGTCTTGCAGGGGCGGGCAACTAATGCCGCTCCCCTTCAGCGCACGCTCTGCGTCGCGGTTGTCGTAACGGGTCGGGTAGTTAACGAACATAGTTATCGAATCAGGCAAACCGAGATCATCGAACACGGTGCGGGTCAGCCGTTTTACCGGTGCCAGGCCGGCGATGGTTTCTCGCACCATCCGGGGAATAAAGCCAAACATCCGGGTATCCAGCCGCATGCTGAACCGCGGTGCGTGTCCCGCCGTGGCAAAGATATTGAGCAGATTGCCCATGCTGTGGTGATCGGGGTCCGTCAAGTGAAAGCATTGGCCGTCGAGATCGCTCTTGTGAGCAATGTGGTCCATGGCGTCCACCACGTAATCTACCGGAACGACGTTGAACTTGCCGCCCTCGATACCAATCAACGGCACCCACTGGGGTAGGGCATTGCGCAATTTCTGCAGGGTTTTGAAAAAGTAGTAAACGCCATCCACCTTGTCTATGACGCCGGTTTTCGAATCACCGACCACCATTGCCGGCCTGTATACCCGCCAGGGGATGCTGCACTCATTGCGCACCACGGCCTCGGAATCATGCTTGGTGGCAAAATAGGGGTGTGAAATGTTCTCTGCCTCTTCAAACATATCCTCGCGGAATGTGCCGGGATAAAGGCCTCCGGCTGCGATCGAACTGACGTGCTGAAAACAACCCGCGCCCACGGCCTCCGCCAGAGCCACGGCGTTTCGGGTGCCCTCTATGTTTATGCTGATCTGTGACTCGGCTGATGCGCTGAGATCATAGATGGCGGCGAAATGACAAAAATGATCGATCTTGCCCTTTAGCTCGCTAATGCTTTTCTTTTTAAGACCCAACATCGGTTTGGCTAAATCCCCCTCCACCGCGATCAGGCGTTCACCGTGCTCACCCAGGCGCTCCTTGAGTGCGGCGAATTTATCTTTGGACCCGGGACGGGTCAGCACATAGATATCACCCTCGCGCTGTTTTAGCCTGTCGATGAAATTACCACCAATGAATCCCGTGCCGCCGGTAATGAAATACGCCATATTATTGCTCCAGTTATGTAGGTCTTTGCAGCAACCAGTTTAGTTGATCCGGGAAAAGCCACAATGCAGGGTTCACTCTGCTGCGCGTGAGCGCGACTTCGCGCTACGGTTTCGACCTCAGTTCAGCCTTGCGCCGGCCATTTTCGAGCTTCTCAGACCACCACTAAAATTCATATGGTGAATATCAGAAATCCTTTCTATTTATTTCAATTATGGTTATTTCGTCGCTAGGATGGTGCCACCTGAAAAGACAAAGTCCCTGCCGCTGGCAGGCGTTTTGTCTCGTGTGTTTTGACTACTGAGTATTGTGAGGCAACATCATGGCAAATTTCGAACAAGACATCGCGGCAGTCGCCAGCCTGTGTGACCAGCATGGCAGCAGCTGGGACGGCATTAATCCCGAATATGCGGCGCGGATGAAGGCGCAGAATCGCTTTCAGTCAGGCCTGGATATTGCCCGCTACACGGCCTCTATCATGCGCAAGGATATGGCCGATTACGATGCTGACAGCAGTCAGTACACACAATCTCTGGGGTGCTGGCATGGTTTTATCGGACAGCAAAAGCTGATTTCCATCAAAAAGCATTTTGACAGCACGGAAAAACGTTATCTGTACCTGTCGGGCTGGATGATCGCCGCCCTGCGTTCGGAGTTCGGCCCACTGCCCGATCAGTCCATGCATGAAAAAACCTCGGTGTCCTCACTGATTGAAGAGTTGTATACGTTCCTGCGACAAGCAGATGCCAGAGAGCTGGGCGGTTTGTTTCATGAGCTGGATGCGGCGCGTGAGGCTGGGAACGAAGTGGCTATGAAGGACGTGCAATCAAGAATCGACAATTTCCAGACCCACGTTGTGCCGATTATTGCCGACATCGACGCAGGCTTTGGTAATGCGGAGGCCACCTATTTATTGGCCAAGAAAATGATTGAAGCCGGAGCCTGTGCTATTCAGCTTGAAAACCAGGTGTCCGACGAGAAGCAGTGTGGCCACCAGGACGGCAAGGTGACGGTTCCTCATGCGGACTTTCTGGCCAAGATTCGCGCCGTGCGTTACGCTTTTCTCGAACTGGGAGTGGATGACGGAATCATCGTTGCGCGTACCGATTCTCTGGGTGCTGGCCTGACCAAGCAGATAGCGGTAACCCACGAACCGGGCGATCTGGGCGACCAGTACAACAGCTTCCTGGATTTTGAGGAATTGAGCGTCAGTGAAATGAATCACGGTGACGTGCTGATCAAGCACCACGATCAACTGGTGCGTCCCAAGCGCCTGCCGTCCAACCTCTACCAGTTCCGCAAGGGTACGGGTGAGGACCGCTGTGTACTGGACAGCATCACTTCACTACAGAATGGTGCAGACCTGCTTTGGATCGAAACAGAGAAGCCACACATTGGGCAGATTGGTGGGATGGTCAAGCGAATCCGAGAGGTTGTCCCCAATGCCAAGCTGGTTTATAACAACTCACCGTCATTTAACTGGACACTGAGTTTCCGTCAGCAAGTGTTTGACATGATGAGCGAAGCTGGCAAGGATATGTCAGCCTATAAGCGGGACGATCTGATGAATGCCGACTATGACGACACAGAGCTGGCGGCAGTTGCTGACGAGAAGATTCGCACCTTCCAGGCCGATTCATCACGTGAAGCGGGTATCTTCCATCACCTGATTACGCTGCCCACTTACCACACCGCGGCGCTGTCTACCGACAACCTGGCCAAGGAGTATTTTGGCGAGCAGGGGATGCTGGGTTATGTTCTGGGCGTGCAGCGCAAGGAAATTCGCGAGGGGATTGCCTGCGTCAAGCATCAAAACATGGCGGGTTCTGATATCGGCGACGATCACAAGGAATACTTTGCCGGTGAGGCCGCTCTCAAGGCCGGGGGTAAAGACAATACAATGAACCAGTTCGGCTGAAGCCGTGGCGGGTCGAGGCGATGCCTTGACCTGTCAGGTATTTACCAGAAAGGGCGGTTTAATACCGCCCTTTTTCGTCAGTGGAGACAAGTTAGCGTGTGTGATCGAGGCCGATTAAAAGAGGGGTGCCGTCTGTGACTTGGCTGATTGTTTTAGTTGCTGTTGTGATTGTCTGCGGGCTGATTACCGTGTTTTACCTTCGAGGTGAAGACCTCAGCCAGTTCGATTTGCCCGCAGGCCAGCGTTTCGACCTGGGCCACGACCCCAGTGAAGAGCACGATGCGGTAGTGGCTTCACTGGAGTTGGGGGTCGCTCCCCTGCGCGCTGCTCCGGTGCGGGAGCGCCTGAAGCTGATGCGTGCGTTCATGGATAACATGTCCAGTGGGCTGGAGCTGGCCAGCACCTTCACACCGGCCGACGCCGGGGGTGTGCCCGGTGAGTGGGTGCAGGCTCCCGGGGCCGACCCCGCGCGTCGCTTGCTCTATATACACGGTGGCGCATTCACCATGGGCAGCCCGGTCAGTCATCGCAATATTACCAATCGCTTTTCTGAGGTATCCGGCGCGGTGGTGCTGGCGATTGACTATCGCCTGATGCCTGAACACAGTCGGATGGCCGGTATAGAGGATTGCCGCGTTGCCTACCAGTGGCTGCTGAACAACGGCCCTGAGGGGTCAGGGGCGCCGGGTCGTGTCTATGTTGCCGGTGACTCGGCAGGTGGCAATCTCACTCTGAGCCTTATCAGCTGGCTGCGCGATCAGGGCCTGCAGGCGCCCAACGCGGTGGTTGCTCTATCGCCCGCAACCGACATGACCATGGCTTCACCCAGTCTGCAGAAAAACCTTGCCACGGATCCAATGTTGGCTCCCATGTTCCGTGGACTGGCGCGGGTGCCTAAACCGGCTCTCTGGTGGGCTGTCTGGCTGCAGGCAAGGAAACCGCCAAACAGCCCGGTATTGTCTCCGGTGTATGGCGATCTCGCCGGATTGCCCCCCACCCTGGTGCATGCCAGTGAAGCGGAATTGCTGCTCGATGATGCGCGACGCTATGTGAATCGGGCGGTTGCCGCAGGGTCGCCGGCTCGCTTGCAGACCTGGGCGCACATGGTGCACGTCTGGCACATGTTCTATCCACAGCTGGAGGAGTCGCGTGAAGCCTGGGACGAAATCGGTCGTTTCATCGCTGAGGTCGGCTAGCAGGCCCCCAGGGGCGCGCGGGGCGCGGGCGCTTGATGACCACCGCGAGGCGGTTGTTGTTATCCCAATGGTGCGACGGGTGGAATTTTTGTAGACTGTGGCCCTTCCGCAACTGCTGAGCAACCCGCATGAATCCCAACTACCTGGATTTCGAACAGCCGATTGGAGACCTCGAGGTGAAAATCGAGGAATTGCAGCATGTTGGCTCTGATGCGGATATCAACATCAGTGAAGAAATCCAGACACTGCGGGAGAAGAGTAGCAAGCTCACCGAGAAGATCTACTCCAATCTCAGTGCCTGGGACATCGTCAAGGTTGCCCGCCACCCGCTGCGGCCCTACACGCTGGACTACATACCCCGCGTATTTACCGAATTTGACGAGTTGCACGGCGACCGCCATTTCGCTGATGACAACGCCATAGTCGGCGGTGTAGCACGGCTGGATGGTCGGCCGGTGATGGTGATAGGGCAGGAAAAAGGTCGAGCTGTAAAAGATAAGGTAATGCGTAATTTTGGCATGCCCAAACCTGAAGGGTATCGCAAGGCGCTGCGCTTGATGGAGCTGGCTGAGCGTTTCAAATTGCCGGTGATCACACTGATAGATACACCGGGCGCCTACCCTGGCATTGATTCCGAAGAGCGGGGTATCAGTGAATCTATTGCCCAGAATCTGGCGGTGATGTCGCGCCTGGCCACACCTGTGATATGCGTTGTTATTGGCGAAGGCAGCTCCGGCGGTGCACTCGGTATTGGTGTGGGGGATCATCTGGCTATGCTGCAGTATTCGACCTACTTCGTCATTTCTCCTGAAGGTTGCGCCAATATAATCTGGAAAGATTCAGCGCGTGCCGCCGACGCGGCGGAGGCTATGGGCGTGACATCCTCTGTGCTTGAGGAGCTGGGCATTGTAGATGCCACTATCGCGGAGCCGATGGGAGGTGCCCATCGCGATGTGGAGCTGATGTCAGAGCGGATCAAAGCGCACCTGATTACTCAGTTGAATCAACTGGAACAGCTGCCGCTGGAAGAACTGCTCGCCAAACGCTATCAACGGCTGATGTCATACGGAAATTAGTGTCCTGTCCGAGTAATTCGCCTGCAGGCTTGCCTGCCGAACTGGCGGCGCTGCTCAGGGCGCATGCGGCCGTCAGCGCACAGTTGCAGGCGGCGATGGAGGCTCCCCAATGGTATCTTGCCCTCAGTGGCGGTCTGGATTCCACTGTGCTCCTCGATGTGCTCTGCGAGTGGCGCCGCCGATATCCCGAGGCGCCCCCACTAACAGCGATTCATGTTGACCATCAGCTACAGTCGCAGTCGGGTGACTGGCGTGATCACTGTGAAGTGCTGTGCCAACGTCTGGGGGTGCCGCTGATCACAGAGATGGTCGTTGTGCAGCGAGAGGGTGGCGGCGTCGAGGACGCGGCGAGGCGGGCCCGCTACCGCGTTTTTGAGCGGCATGTTCAGCCCCGCGATTGCCTGTTCACGGGGCACCACCTGGATGATCAGATAGAGACGTTTTTTCTGCGCCTGTTGCGGGGCGCTGGTCTGGATGGACTTGCGGGTATGCCCGCAGAGCGACCTCTGGGCGCTGGCACACTGGCACGCCCCCTGTTGAGCGTATCGCGCCATGATCTTGAGCAATACGCCCTTGAGCGTGGGCTCCTGTGGGTGGAGGATCCCTCCAACGCTGATACGGATATGGATCGCAATTTTCTGCGACAGGAACTGCTGCCGCTTATCGCATCGCGCTGGCCGGGCTACCGGCATACCGTCAGTCGCGCTGTTGCCCATATCGCCGCCGCGGCTGCCGCTCCCCCGGCGGGCCTGCCACTGGTGTCAGTGCATACGATCACGGGCGACCCGGGTTTCTGTTTGTCGGGCTTGCTGACGCTCCCGCCCGGGACCGTTATGTCCCTGGTGCGCAACTGGCTGCAGGAACGCGGCCTGCCGATGCCGGCGCTGGCCCCCCTGACAGAATTTACCCGGCAGTTGCTGCAGGCTGGCGAAGACCGCCAGGTGCGCTTGCAGTGGGGTGCCCACGTGCTGCAACGCTACCGGCAAGGGGTTTATCTACTCCCGGTGCCCGCGACATTCCAGCGCCCTGCAGTCTCCCCGAAATTAACCCCCGGAGAGCCCCTGACGGTCAGCGGCGTTGGCGAGCTCCGGTTACTGCCGGTCGCAACCGGCGGCATCCAGCTGCAACGGGGTCAATCGCTGCAATTGAACTGGCGCAGCGGTGGTGAGCGCTGCCAGCCTGTCGGTCGGTGCCACAGTCGTAGTCTGAAGAAACTGTTGCAAGAAACCGGCGTGCCACCCTGGTGGCGGCAGCGCCTGCCCCTGCTGTATCTGGGCGACTGCCTGGTTGCTGTGGCTGATCTTTGCTTGTGTCAGTGTGCCGCGACCGACCTCCGGATGCCGCCAAAGGGCTCCCGATGGCAGCTGGACTGGCAGCCCGCAACGGCCGCGAACAGACCATAGGCCGCGCAGCAATAGATTGAGCTGAACCGGCCTTTCTGCTACCCTGACTTCCCATCTCCGAGCCGGATTCCTACCCATTCCCCCGCAGGTTATCCTGTGACCCTGGCGTGCGGCTTTTTTGTGTGTCTCAGGTATAGCGTAAATAAAGGCTTTTCATGACGCGTTACGTTTTCGTCACTGGTGGTGTGGTCTCGTCTCTGGGTAAGGGCATTGCTGCCGCCTCACTTGCCGCTGTTCTTGAAGCCCGCGGGCTGCGGGTCACTCTGCTTAAACTCGACCCCTATATCAATGTCGACCCCGGCACTATGAGCCCGTTTCAGCACGGTGAGGTTTTTGTCACCGAGGACGGTGCTGAAACAGATCTCGACCTGGGTCACTATGAACGTTTTACCCATGCAACCATGCGGCGCACTAACAACTTCACAACCGGGCGGGTCTACAACGCAGTGCTGCGCAAAGAGCGTCGCGGTGACTACCTTGGGGGAACGGTTCAGGTTATCCCGCACATCACCGACGAGATAAAACGCCGCGTAGAACTGGGCGCCGAGGGCGCGGATGTGGCCGTGGTTGAGATCGGTGGCACCGTGGGTGATATTGAGAGCCTGCCTTTCCTGGAAGCAACGCGGCAATTGAAGGTCGAGCTGGGCTCTTCGCGGGCACTGCTTATGCACCTTACCCTGGTGCCCTATATTGCCACCGCAGGCGAGATCAAGACCAAACCCACCCAGCACTCGGTCAAGGAACTCCGCTCCATAGGCCTGCAGCCAGATGTTCTGCTTTGTCGCTGTGCTGTGGAGATCGAAGAGAGTGCCTGTCGAAAAATATCACTGTTCACTAATGTCGAGGCCCGGGCGGTTATTCCGTTGCTCGACGCGGACTCTATCTACCGTATCCCGGGAATGCTGCATGCCCATGGGTTGGACGATTTTGTTTTGGAGCGGTTTGGACTCGAGTGCCCGCCCGCCGACCTGGCAGAGTGGGACGAAGTACTGGAGCGGGAGTTTGCTGAAGCACGTGGCCAGGTGCGCGTCGCTATGGTTGGCAAATACATGGATTTGCTCGACGCCTACAAGTCACTTAACGAGGCGCTGACCCACGCGGGCCTGCAGACACTCACAGAGGTCATTGTCGACCATATCGATGCCGAGGATATCGAGCGCGATGGCACCTCCCTGTTAGCTGGTGTAGACGCAATATTGGTACCGGGTGGATTTGGTGACAGAGGGGTGGAAGGTAAGATCAGCGCGGTACGTTATGCCCGTGAGAACAATATCCCGTTTCTTGGCATCTGTCTGGGCATGCACGTGGCGCTGGTGGAGTACGCACGTAATGTGTGTGGGCTGGCTGGCGCTCACTCCAGCGAGATGGAGCCCACCACGCCGCACCCTATCGTGGCGCTTATCACAGAGTGGATGAATGCTGATGGCTCTACCGAACAGCGTGATGAGGCGTCCGATCTTGGTGGCACAATGCGTTTGGGCGCTCAACTTTGTCACCTGGAACCGGGCAGTCAGGTGCGAGATATTTACGCGGCAGATGAGGTGATGGAGCGTCATCGCCATCGTTATGAAGTCAATAATAACTACCTGGATCAACTGCGGGCTGCGGGTATGCGCATGGGTGGTTGGTCGGCAGATCACTCCCTGGTGGAAATGATAGAGCTGCCCGCGCACCCCTGGTTTATCGCCTGTCAGTTTCACCCGGAATTTACTTCCCGACCACGGGGCGGCCATCCACTGTTTACCAGTTATATCGAAGCGGCGCTCGCCCACGCGGGAGCGGCAAAGGCCAGCACCGATTGAATCCGTACCTGGCGGCTATGCACCAGTCATGACAGGGGGTAGTAAGCGTGAGCAATGAGACTGTGGTCCTGGGAGATATCCGTTTTTCCAACCGGGCCCCACTGGTGCTGCTGGGTGGGGTGAACGTGCTGGAGAGTCGCGCATTCGCACTTGAGGTGGCAGAGCATTACGTCACCGTCTGTGCGAAGCTGGGTATTCCCTACGTATTCAAGGCGTCCTTCGACAAGGCAAACCGGTCTTCCATTCATTCATTTCGCGGGCCCGGCCTGGATGCCGGACTGGCCATTCTGGCCGAGGTCAAGAGTACCTTCGGCGTGCCGGTGATCACCGATGTGCACACGCCGGAGCAGGCAGCCCCGACGGCCGCCGTTTGCGACATCTTGCAACTACCTGCCTTTCTGGCCCGACAGACCGATCTGGTCGCGGCGATGGCATCGACCGGATCCGTGATCAACATCAAGAAGCCGCAATTCCTCAGTCCCTCGCAGATGGCTAATGTGGTCGAAAAATTTGTCGAATGCGGCAATGAGAAGTTGCTGGTTTGTGAGCGTGGCAGCAATTTCGGCTACGACAATCTCGTTGTGGATATGCTCGGCTTCGGGGTCATGAAGCAGGCCTGCGGTGGCCGGCCGCTGATTTTTGACGTCACCCACGCTTTGCAGTGTCGCGACCCCCAGGGCGCCGCCTCCAGCGGTCGCCGGTCACAGGTGGTCGAGTTGGCACGAGCCGGGGTGGCGGTGGGTCTGGCAGGGCTGTTTCTCGAGGCACACCCCGACCCCGATAATGCCCTGTGCGACGGGCCGAGCGCACTCCCACTGGCCCAGTTGGAACCCTTTTTAACTCAGTTGAAAGCCGTGGATGATGTGGTTAAATCACTGCCGGTGCTTGAGGTCAACTAGCGTGAACAGTCCCGCGAACGCACAGGACAAGGGCAATCCAGGTCGGCGTCTACCGCGGTTATTACGGGCAATTATGGAGTTATTGCAATGAACGAAATCGTCAACATAGAGGGCTTTGAGGTCATGGACTCCCGGGGCAACCCGACGGTCATGGCCGAGGTGACCCTGAGTACGGGTGAGCGTGGAGCAGCCTGTGCGCCATCGGGCGCCTCTACCGGGTCGCGTGAGGCACTGGAATTGCGTGACGCCGATGCCAACCGTTACCTGGGCAAGGGGGTGCTCAACGCGGTCGCCAACGTCAATGGCCCAATCCGGGATCTGATGATCGGACGAGACGCCGGGGCCCAGCGCGAGCTCGATACGGCAATGATCACTGCCGACGGCACCGACAACAAGGCCAAATTTGG
The DNA here is from genome assembly GCA_963840725.1 of uncultured Gammaproteobacteria bacterium. Classification (GTDB taxonomy): domain Bacteria; phylum Pseudomonadota; class Gammaproteobacteria; order Pseudomonadales; family Halieaceae; genus CAVWDU01. Next base: position 39,084 of record CAWIZY010000018.1, read on the forward strand.
CGCCAATGCCATCCTCGCCGTCTCCCTGGCAGCCGCCAAGGCGGCAGCCCAGGCGCGCAAGTTGCCACTCTATCAGCACATCGCAGATATCAACGGTAGCAGTGGATTTTCCATGCCGGTGCCGATGATGAATATTCTCAACGGTGGCGAGCACGCTGATAACAACGTCGATATCCAGGAGTTTATGGTCCAGCCGGTGGCGGCCCCTACCTTTGCCGAGGGACTGCGCGCCGGCGCTGAAATCTTTCACCACTTGAAAAAGGTGTTGTCCGCGCGCGGCCTGAACACCGCTGTCGGGGATGAGGGCGGCTTTGCGCCGGACCTGCCGTCCAACGAGGCGGCGCTGGAGGTTATCGCAGAAGCGGTGGCTAAGGCCGGTTACAAACTGGGTAGCGAAATTACGCTCGCTCTGGATTGCGCAGCATCAGAGTTCTATCGTGACGGGGTCTACGACCTGGCGGGCGAAGGCAAACAGTTCAGCAGTGCGGAGTTTGCCGATTATCTCGCGGAACTTGCTGGCCATCACCCGATCATTTCTATTGAGGACGGCCTCGACGAGTCGGACTGGGATGGTTGGCACTATTTGACCGAAAAGATCGGCAGTGAAGTTCAACTGGTCGGTGACGACCTGTTCGTCACCAATACAGAAATCCTCAAACAGGGGATAGAGCGCGGGGTTGCCAATTCCATCCTGATCAAGTTTAACCAGATCGGTAGCCTGACCGAAACCCTGGATGCAATCGCCATGGCCAAAGCGGCTGGCTATACCGCAGTTATCTCCCACCGATCGGGCGAAACTGAAGACACAACAATCGCCGATCTGGCGGTGGCGACGGCGGCTGGACAGATAAAAACCGGCTCACTGTGTCGGTCGGACCGGGTTGCCAAGTATAACCGGCTACTGCGGATAGAAGCGGAACTCGTGGGCCGGGCACCTTATCGTGGCCTGGCTGAGTTCAGGCGCTAACCTGGGGAGACAGCCGTGCGTTGGCTGCTCGCGTTGCTGGTTCTGCTGCTGCTGGGATTGCAATATCGCCTCTGGTTCGCCGAGGGAAGTCTCGCCGAACGCACCCGGCTGGAAAGTCAGCTGCAGTCGCTAACACGTGCCAATCGTGAATTGCTCGAACGCAATGCGGTACTGGAACGCGAGGTACTGGAGTTGCAGACCGGTAATAGTACCGTAGAGCAACGGGCCCGAGAGCAGCTGGGTCTGGTTCGCAAAGGCGAGACCTTTTTCCAGATTGTCCCGTCGGCTCGCGAGCGGGGAACGGAGCAAGGAGCCGAGCCGGAAACCGAGCGGCAAGTCATGATCCCCGAGCCTTCCCTGCCACCGGCAGTTGAGCCGGTTGGCGATCCCCCGGCCTCGCGTAAGCAGCCGCAGGCACCTGAAGGAGATCGGTAATGAGTGATCCGCGGGCTTGCTGGGGTCTTATTCCGGCCGCTGGCAGCGGGTCCCGAATGGAATCCGATGTCCCCAAACAGTATCTCCCGCTGTGCGGTTCGACCGTGCTGGAACACAGCCTGCGCGCATTGCTTGATTGTGGGTCGGTTGCTGGTGTAGTGGTTGCTGTGCATCCAGATGACCCGCGTCCGGCGCACATGGCCTGTCTCCAAGGGCCACGGGTGCGGGTGGTCGCCGGTGGCAGAGAGCGCTGTGATTCGGTGCTGGCCGGCTTGCAGGCATTGGGCGAACAGGCAGCTGACCGTGACTGGGTATTGGTACATGATGCAGCGCGGCCCTGTGTATCGGTGACCGATATTCAGCGCCTTATTGACTGTGTTCGTGAAACCGCTATCGGTGCAATTCTGGCTGCGCCAATGGTCGACACGGTCAAACAGACAGATACGGCAGGCAGGGTAAGCCACACCCTGGATCGCAGCCGACTGTGGTGTGCACAAACGCCGCAAATGTTCCGGCTTGGACAATTGCGCGCTGCCTTGTTGCAGGCGCGGGAACGCGACCTTGCGGTTACCGATGAGGCCTCGGCGATGGAACTGGCCGGGCACCCGGTACAATTACTGGCGTCCACGTCCAACAATCTCAAAGTGACGGTAGCCGCGGATCTGGCGCTTGCAGCGTGGTTGCTGGGTGATCCGACTATCAATCCGCAAGGGGGCAACAACTGATGCGTATTGGTCACGGTTATGATGTGCATCGCTTTGGGCCCGGAAGTAGTGTGGTGCTGGGCGGTGTCGAGATTGCACATCATCAGGGGTTGGTGGCCCACTCTGATGGCGACGTGTTGATTCATGCGGTCTGTGATGCCTTGCTGGGTGCCGTTGGAGCCGGCGACATCGGTCGGCATTTTCCCGATACCGACCCCGCCTATGCGGGTGTGGATAGTCGTAGTCTTCTGACTCGAGTAATGACTATCGTCAACGAACGGGGCTGGCAGTTGGTCAATCTGGACGCCACCGTGATTGCGCAGGCGCCGCGGCTTGCGCCATATGTCGCCGCCATGGAAACCAATCTGTCCGCTGACCTGGGCACGCAGGCAGCACAGGTGAATGTGAAGGCGACCACCACCGAGAAGTTGGGGTTTGCAGGGCGCGAAGAGGGCATCGCCGCCCATGCGGTTGTTTTGCTCGCAGCGTCAGAAAAATGACACCGGACTACCCCCGGGTCGATTCAATGCCCGAAGTACGGGCACAACTGCGCAGTGTCCCCGAGGATTTCCAGGTTACCGAGCAACTGGGATTCGAGCCCTCCGGTGAGGGCGAGCACGCGTTTATCTACCTGCAGAAGCGTGAATTGAATACGAATGAGCTGGTACAGAGGCTTGCGCGAATCTCGGGTGTGCCCGGGGCCAATATAGGACTCAGTGGCCTGAAAGATCGCAACGCAATAACCCGCCAGTGGTTCTCGGTCGGTCTGGCAGGAAGAGCGGAGCCCGACTGGCGACAACTGGAGGCCGGGGGTGACGTGACTGTTCTCGGGGTGACCAGGCATCGACGCAAACTGCGACGGGGTGTCCACAAGGCCAACGCGTTTGTCATTCGGCTGCGTCAGTTGGAAGGGGATAGATCCGGGCTGGAGCAACGGCTGATCCGGGTCCGCTCTGCCGGTGTTCCCAATTACTTTGGTGAGCAACGGTTTGGCGCCGATGGTTCCACCCTGCGCCAGGCCCGACATTGGATGGATCTGGGCGGCCGGCGTATCGCCAGAACCCGGCGCAGTTTATATCTCTCTGCTCTGCGCGCTTCGTTATTTAACACGCTGCTCGCCGATCGGGTTAAGGCCCGGGACTGGGACCGTGTTATCGAGGGGGATGTCTGTATGCTGCGTGGCACGCACAGTGTTTTTTCCTGGTCCCGGTCTGACACGGATCTGGCCGCCCGGGCCGCGGCAGGAGATCTTCACCCAGCCCTGCCGCTGTGGGGAGCCGGTGATCCACTGGCCGGACCAGGAGCGGGCCTGCGTCAGTTGCGTATCATTGAGTCAGACCCTGCTGCGGGGTTCCTGGTGAGCTGCGGTCTGACGCTGAGTTACCGTGCTACGCGGGTGTTCGCAGATGACTTTTGCTGGCAGTTTTGTGATGATGGCAGTCTGCAGCTGAAACTGTCCCTGCCAGCCGGGAGCTATGCCACGGCAGTGCTGAAAGAACTGGTGCAGTATCAATAGAAGGATAAGGGTAGTGAACAGGGGTGTGAACGGGATCGATCTGCATGGTATTGGGATGACCTCGCGGCGCACGCGCGAGCGGTTGATACAGAGATTGATCGATCAGGGTGTCAGTGATCCGGCTGTGCTTGACGTGATTCGCACCACCCCCCGGCACCTGTTTCTCGAAGAGGCGATGGCGCATCGAGCTTATGAGGACGTCTCGCTGCCGATAGGTTTTCAACAAACGCTGTCCCAGCCCTATATCGTCGCGCGAATGACAGAGCTGCTCCTTGCAGCAGGTCCACGGGAACGGGTGCTTGAGATTGGTACCGGATCGGGTTACCAGACCGCGGTACTGGCGCAGCTGGTAACCGAGGTGTTTAGCGTAGAGCGAATCAAACCGCTACAAGCGCAGGCGCGTCGACGGATGCGTCAGCTGAAACTGCGCAACGTGCACATGACTCACGCAGATGGCTCACTGGGCTGGCCAGAGAAAGGGCCCTATGACGGCGTGTTGGCTGCAGCCGCTCCCGACGCCATCCCCAGCGAGCTGCTGCAACAGCTGGCCCCGGGTGGTCGTCTGGTAATTCCGGTTGGGGTTGAATCTCAGCAGCTCCAGGTTGTTACCCGCACTCGGGAAGGCTTCGAGACCGAAATTATTGAGGCTGTGCGATTTGTTCCGCTGCTGCCCGGGACGGTGCGCTGATGGGTTCCTGGGGTGTATTTCTGCGCGGGATGCTGATGGGCGCAGCGGATATTGTACCGGGTGTGTCGGGCGGGACCATTGCCTTTATCACCGGCATCTACGACCAGCTGATTGACAGTATTCGTGCGGTGGACGGAGTTTTTCTGCGCAGACTATTCACTGGCGACGTTGCGGGCGCCTGGCGGCACATTAATGGCAGTTTTCTCGCGGCTTTGATGGCTGGCATAGTGACCAGTATTTTTTCGCTGGCCCGGGTGATTTCCTGGGCCCTGGAGAATTACCCGGTGCCTTTATGGGCGTTTTTCTTCGGGCTGATCCTGGCCTCAGCGCTGATGCTATTGCGCGAGGTAGACGCCTGGACGCCGACACCCATTGTCTGCCTTGTAGCAGGCATTGCCATTGCTCTCGCGATTGCCCTGTCTCCCGTCGGCGCCTTTGATGCGGGTTTGGCCGGTGTTTTCTTCGCGGGCTTCTTCGCGATCTGCGCCATGATTTTACCCGGCATATCCGGGAGTTTTATATTGGTCCTGATGGGTATGTACGGATCTGTTCTGCTGGCTATCAAGTCTCTGGACATAGTCTTCATCTTGACTTTTGCTGCGGGTGCGGCGGCCGGACTGATCTGTTTCTCCCGTATCCTGCATTGGCTGCTGCGGCGCTATCATCAGGCCACGATGGCGTTACTCACTGGTTTCCTATTCGGCTCCCTGGCTATCGTATGGCCGTGGAAGCGAGTGCTTGAATGGATTGCGGACAGTCACGGCGAAGCAAAGCCGGCCCGCCAGCTGCCGGTGTCCCCGGGTGATTACCAGGCCATAACGGGGGAAGACCCAGCGGTAGTTGTGTGCATCGTATTGGTGACCGTGGGATTTCTGCTGGTCTGGCTGATCGACAATTACTGGGGTGCCAAGCGCTCAGGGGCATGATGCGACAGACGATCAGCTGTTTCGCTGGCCCACGCTGTCGGCGGGGTCACCACAGCTGGCCTGTTTGGGCTCTCGTCATTGCGATGGTTCTGATCACCCCGGGGTGCGGTGGCAATGACCGGCGGGCACCGATAGAGGAACGTGCCGGGCCGGAGCAGCAATATGCGAGAATCTATACCGTGCTGTCCGGAGATACGATGTATTCCATAGCCTTCCGCTACGGTTTGGATTACCGGCGACTGGGCGCGGCGAACGGGCTTGCATCGCCCTACACCATCTATCCGGGGCAGCGCTTGTATCTGCGTGAGGCGGACGTAACAAGACCGTCTGTGGCTACAACCCGTCGGCAAGCTCCGTCCGCCGGTACTGCAGCCACCTCTGCACGTCCCACTTCACCTGTTGAGCCGAAGCCATCACGCAGCTCTGCGCCGGCGGGAAAAGTCCCTCCGTCCTCGGTCAGTAAGGGTCGGGACGAGCCAAGCTGGCGGTGGCCTGCATCAGGCCCGGTTATTCGCGGCTATTCATCGACCGTACACAAAGGTATTGATATAGGGGGCGAGAGCGGTGATCCCATCTACGCAGTGGCTGCCGGAAAAGTGGTTTATGCCGGAACCGGAATTGTTGGATTCGGCGAGTTGATCATTGTCAAACATAATGATCTCTATCTAAGTGCCTATGGTCACAACAGGCGATTGCTGGTGGTCGAGGGCGACACCGTAAAAGCGGGCCAGAAGATTGCTCTCAAAGGTAACACCGGGACTGACAAAGTGAAGCTGCACTTTGAAATTCGTCGCGCCGGCAAGCCCATCGACCCTCAACAACGGTTGCCGCGACGTTGACTGATGACCCGGCCGGGAAGCTGCGCTGAAAAATCAACGTAAGGCATGCTGGCCTCAGTTCGGCCTGTAATCGATGCGCCGCCTGTAGACTTTCGAATATGATACAAGGCAGGGACAGCGATCTTTTTTTATACGGCCTGGAACAGCTTGCGACGCGGGGTTTAATTTTTCGGGTCTGCTTGAAATTGCGTATTGTGCTGGGTTACTCTGTCCTGCCCGTAAGGAAAACTCTCGATAATTCAAATTAGAATATGCGGAGAGAGGTGGCCATGGAGGTGGAGATTTGACGACCAGCCCCAAGCGGATTGCGAAGGCGAGTGGTAGGGCACGCAAATCGGCAACAGCGAAGACGACAGCATCGAAAGCGTGTGACGTAATAGTGGCAGACAAGAAAAAAATAGCCAATGCGTCTATCAAGAAGCAGGGCGTCAAGGCAGCGACTATCTCCGCCGCGGCGGAGTCCCGTGTTGATGCCGCAGAAGAAGAAAGTTTCCAGCGCGCCAAGGCTGCCCGAAAAGTGGACAAGTCGCTGGATGCAACCCAGTTATATCTGAACGAAATCGGCTTTTCACCTTTGCTCACGGCTGATGAAGAGAAGCATTTTGCTCGCATGGCCAGAGATGGTGATGAAAGCGGTCGTCGCAGAATGATCGAGAGTAACTTGCGTCTGGTGGTCAAGATATCGCGTCGCTATATCAACCGTGGTTTGACTCTGCTTGACCTGATCGAAGAGGGCAACCTCGGATTAATTCGGGCGGTAGAAAAGTTTGATCCCGAGCGCGGATTTCGTTTTTCGACTTATGCCACCTGGTGGATTCGCCAGACCATCGAGCGGGCTATCATGAATCAGACCCGTACGATTCGATTGCCCATTCACGTGGTCAAGGAACTCAACGTATACCTGCGTGCCGCTCGTGAGCTCACCCAGAAACTGGATCACGAGCCCAGCGCCGATGAGATTGCCGAGCTACTCGACAAGCCGGCGCACGAGGTTAAGCGCCTGTTATGTCTGAATGAGCGGGTTACCTCGGTAGATGTGCCTGTAGGCCCCGATTCTGACAAGGCGGTATTGGATACCATTCCCGATGCCAGAGTTTGCGATCCTTCAGAGTTATTGCAAGACAGCAATATCAACGAGAGTATTGCCTCCTGGCTTGATGAGTTGTCCGAAAAGCAGCGAGAAGTGGTGTCGCGGCGATTTGGCCTGCGCGGCTACGAAAGCAGCACACTGGAAGAGGTTGGTCGTGAGATCGGGCTCACCCGGGAGCGAGTCCGCCAGATACAGGTCGAAGCCCTGAAGAGATTGCGCATCATCATGGAGACTCAGGGACTGAGCGGCGAATCATTATTCGACTGAGTGCCGGTCCCGCGGCTCGCCATCAAATCATCCAGCCAATAACCCTCACCTGAACTGCTCTGGCCCTTCATCCTGACGCTCCGCTGGTGACGAGAGTTTCATCGGCGGGGCTTTCAGCGTTCGAGAAGAGCCAGTTTGTTGGGCTTACCGGCCCATTCTTCCGCATCTGCCGGCGCTTCTTTCATCTCCGTGATGCAAGGCCACACTTCGGCCAACTCGGCGTTGAGTTCCAGGAAGACTTGCTGATCAGCGGGTAATTCGTCTTCTGAAAAAATGGCGTCCACGGGGCACTCGGGCTCGCACAGGGCGCAGTCGATGCATTCGTCCGGGTGTATCACCAGAAAATTCGGGCCCTCGTAAAAGCAGTCCACGGGGCACACTTCCACACAGTCTGTATGCTTGCAATTGATGCAGTCTTCACCTACCACGAACGTCATGCCGATCTTGCCTCCTGAACCGGGTATTGCGGGTAACGGTCCCCCGACGCTGGGGCAGCACAGTTTACCTGTCCGCGAACCGTAATTGAAGGTTTTTCCCGCCACATGGCGCTCATCAACCGTCCAGCAGTGACTGAAGGGTGTAGAGGGTATCCAGTGCCTGCCGGGGGCTCAGGTCGTCGATGTCCAGTTCGGCCAGTGCAGTGGCTACCGGACTTGGCCCGGTCTCCGCGAACATGTCGACCTGGGTCAGGTTGGTTGGCGTAGATAAGTGTTCACCACGTTCCAGTGCGGCCAGTTTTTCCCGGGCCGCTTTCAGCACCGGGCCAGGCACGCCCGCCAGTTTCGCCACCTCCAGACCAAAACTCCGGTTTGCTGGTCCTTCCTGAATGTGATGCAGGAAGACGACGTGATCCTGGTGCTCGGTCGCATCGAGATGGACATTGGCCATGGTCGGGCAGTGGTCCGGTAAGCTGGTGAGCTCAAAGTAGTGCGTGGCAAACAGGGTGAATGATTGCACCGAGCGAGCTAATTCCACAGCGGCAGCCCAGGCGAGACTGAGCCCGTCGAAGGTGCTGGTCCCCCGGCCAACCTCGTCCATTAATACCAGGCTTTGTGGCGTGGCATTGTGAAGAATATTGGCGGTTTCAGTCATCTCGACCATGAAGGTGGAGCGCCCGGAGGCGAGGTCATCTGCAGAGCCTATCCGGGTGAATATTCGGTCCAGAGGTGACAGGCGAACTGCGGCTGCGGGCACGAAGCTGCCAACGTGCGCCAACAGGGCAATCACGGCATTCTGGCGCATATAGGTGGATTTACCGCCCATGTTGGGGCCGGTGATCAATAGCATTCGGCGTTTGGCGTCGAGTAGCGTATCGTTGGCAATAAAGGGTTCATCCAGGGCCTGCTCTACCACCAGGTGGCGCCCCGCCTCAACTTCGAAAGTCGATCCTTGCACGAACTCCGGACAACAAAAGTCCAACTGGTCGGCCCTTTCTGCCAGGCATGCCAGCAGGTCGATTTCCGCCACAGCGCTGGCCGTGTCCTGCAGTTCTGCCAGACACTCGTTGAGTCGCTCCAGCAGTGCCTCGTACAGGATTTTCTCCCTTGCCAGAGCGCGGCTCTTGCTCGATAGGGCTTTATCCTCAAATGACTTGAGCTCAGGGGTGATAAAACGCTCGGCGTTTTTCAGGGTCTGGCGGCGTTGGTACTCCGCGGGTAGCTCTGCCTGGTGGCTACGACCAATTTCGATGTAGTAACCGTGCACCCGGTTGTACCCCACCTTGAGGGTGTTGATGCCGGTTCTTTGCCGTTCTCGCTGTTCAATTTCGAGTAAAAATTCGCCGGCATGACCACTGATCTGCCGCAGTTCGTCGAGTTCAGGGTCATAGCCGTCGGCAATCACACCGCCATCACGAATCACCACGGGTGGATTTTCGATGATGGCACTCTCTAACAGCTCACACAGTCCAGGGTATTCACTGGCCTGACGGTCCAGCATCTGCAACGGCTTACACTCGCAGTCTGCCAGCGCCGCACTCAATTGTGGCAACGCCCGCAATGAGCTGAGCAGACGGGTAAGGTCCCGGGGTCGGGCCGAGCGCAGCGCAACCCGGCTGAGTATCCGCTCGAGATCTCCGATCGGCGCCAGCGCTTCACGCACTGCTTCATACCGGTAGTGGCTGGAGAGAGTTTCCACAGCGGTCTGGCGGGCGGTGATCTCTTCAATATCAGTGAGTGGCCGATGCAGCCAGCGCCGCAGCAGGCGACTGCCCATGCTGGTCACAGCGCTGTTCATCACCGCATATATTGTGTGTTCGCTGCCCCCCGCCAGATTCTTGTCGATCTCAAGGTTACGGCGGGTGGCCGCGTCGAGAATGACACTCTCGGCACGACTCTCATGGTTCAGGCTGCGAATATGCGGCAGAGCGCTGCGCTGAGTCTCTTTGACGTACTGCAGCAAACAGCCTGCGGCGGCAATGGCCAGCTCCAGTTGTTCGCAACCGAAGCCCTGCAGATCGTGGCATTGAAATTGGGTATTCAGCGCCCGTCTCGCGCTGTCGGTGTCGAACTCCCATTCGGGCTGTTGGCGGGCACCTCTTCTGGTGACCACGCAGGCTGACTGAATTGACTCACTGTACAGCGTTTCGGCCGGGTCCAGCCGCTGCAGCTCGCTTTCCAGACCCTCCTCACCCTGAACTTCAAGCACCCGGAAACGGCCGCTACTGATATCCATGTAGGCGATACCATAAGCGGTTCCCGCCTGGCTCACCGCCAGCAGGAGGTTGTCTTTGCGGTCGTCAAGTAGGGCCTCATCTGACAGCGTCCCCGGGGTAACAACCCTCGCTACCTGTCGTTCAACCGGCCCTTTGCTGGTTGCCGGATCGCCTACCTGTTCTACGATCGCGACGGAAACCCCGGCTTTTACCAATCTCGCCAGATAGGATTCCGCTGCGTGGAAGGGTACGCCGGCCATGGGTATCGGCTCACCCGCAGCCTTGCCACGGGCGGTGAGCGTTATATCGAGCAATTCCGCGGCTCGGCGGGCATCATCGAAAAACAACTCGTAAAAGTCGCCCATGCGGTAGAAGACCAGATCGTGTGGGTGCTCTGCCTTGATGCGCAGATACTGCTGCATCATGGGGGTATGTTCGGCTGGTCGCGGCTTTGGAGAAATTTTGTTCACTTCGAGGTTGTCGGTGGTGCCTGATGCGGCAAATGAGTCCGGTTAAGCGGCGATAACTGTAGCGGTTTCCATCGTTCTTATACAGTGCTTTATCCATGTGTTGTGGGTCCGGGGTCGCCTAATAGCCTATGGCGCCTGGAGCCCGATGAATCACTGAAGTTGTCACGCTCCGGCTATCGGTCGCTATTCTGGGTCCGGGACGCTATCATCACGCCCTTGCCAGGAGCGCCCGGCACCGCAGCTTTTGCCAGCGGTCGCAGTGCCACCGGCACCGCAGCGATGAATTGGCCTGGACCGCCCGTCGCCGTTTGTGTCGTTGGTATATTGTCGGTAAAGACTGCTGGTATTACACGGATCAATCAGGGAACAAATTATGGCTGCACAGCAACCCGGCCCCCAGGTCAGTGTCATTATGGGCTCTCAGTCCGACTGGCCAACCATGTGCCACGCAACCGAAATGCTTGACGCACTCGGGGTGCCGCACGAGACACGTATTGTGTCTGCGCACAGGACGCCACAGCGCATGTACCAGTTCGCTACCGAGGCGCAGGAACGCGGTGTTCAGGTGATTGTAGCGGGTGCCGGTGGATCGGCACACCTGCCGGGGATGGTGGCAGCGCTGACCCTGCTGCCAGTCATCGCGGTGCCAGTCACCAGTAAAGCGCTCAGCGGTATGGATAGCTTGCTGTCGATCGTGCAAATGCCCAAGGGGGTTGCCGTGGCGACCCAGGCGATAGGCCCAGGCGGCGCGGCCAATGCCGGACTGATGGCGGCGCAGATTCTCGCCCTGGGTGACGCGGCTCTGGCGCAGCGACTGCGCGCCTGGCGGGAACAGTTGACGGGCAGTGTGGAGGAGGCCGTCGCCGGATGAGAGTTGGGATAATCGGCAGTGGTCAGCTCGCCAGAATGCTGGCACTGGCCGGTCGCAATATGGGTATCCGCTTCGCGATTGTGGCCCTGGATGGTGAGTCAGCAGAGTGCGTCGAGGGCCTCGGTACCGTAACCCCCTGGCGTTTGGATCAGGGCGATCCGCAGGCTCTCTACGCCGCCATGGGCGAACCTGACGTTATCACGGTGGAGCGCGAGAACATCAGCGTTGACCTGCTGCGGGCCTTGCAGCGGTTTGCCCCGGTTCACCCCAACCCGGATGCGGTAAGCCATTGTCAGAACCGACTGCGCGAGCGACTCCTGCTCCGCTCGCTGGCAATTGAAGTAGCACCTTTTGCAGAAGCGTTTACTCGGCGGGATGTCGAGTTGGCGCTGCAGTCTCTGGGTTTACCGGCCGTTATCAAACACGCCAGCGAAGGGTATGACGGCAAGAGCCAGTGGCGCATCAAGGCTGTCGATGATCTCGCGGCGTTTGATCCGCCGCAAACTGAAGCGGAATGGCTGGTCGAAAAATGGATCAGTTTTGATACCGAGGTGTCGCTGATAGCCGCTCGTTCCAGCACCGGAGAGGTGGCATTATATCCCCCGACTCTGAACAGTCATCGGGACGGTATCCTGATTCGTTCCATGGTGCCAGCGACGGGCTTGAGTGCGGAGCAGGCCGCGGTAGCCCAGGGTTATATCAGGCGCTTGTTGGAAGCGATGGACTATGTCGGCGTCCTGACTATGGAGTGTTTCGTGCTCGATGATCAGGTGCTGGTCAACGAATTGGCGCCGCGTGTGCACAATAGCGGTCACTGGACCCAGCAGGCAAATGTGAGTTCGCAATTTGAAAACCACTTGCGTGCTATTCTGGGGTTGCCCCTTGGCAACACCCATTTGTGCGGATTTGCCGGCCTGGTCAATATTCTTGGTGACCCTCCCGGCCCCGGATGCTACGCCGAACTGGCGGGCAGTGCCTCACTGCACTGGTATGAGAAGCAGCCCCGACCCGGGCGGAAGCTGGGTCATATGGCCGTGTCGGGGCCGGAGGAATCCACTGTTCGGGATCATCTTGACCGGATTCAGGAGGCCCTGTACGGGGCCTCCGACACCTGAGGCCGCGCCACCGGCACCTTGAGGCTGCGCCACTGGCCACTAATCGGTGCAGTCCTGGCGACGCTGTGACTGGTCCGCTAGCTGTCCTGTTGACCGGGCATTAGACCGCGCCGCACCGAGAACAGGCTGGCAAGAAGAGCCATACAGAGACTTGCCGTCATCGCCAGGTTTACCGTACTCAGAAGCGCCGGATATTGCGCCGCGGTGATCACCTGGTTGCCCAGTAATTGATGCACCAGCAAGTTGACCAGACTGATTCCCACCAGGTTGCCGGAAACCCGCGCCAGATTGACCGTCGCCGAAGCGACCCCGATTTCAGTCGCAGGCACGGCACTCATGACCGCGTTGTTGTTGGGTGTAGAAAAAAGCCCGAAGCCAATGCCCATAATAAACTGTGAAGCACAGACGTAAATGAGGCCCGTGTGGAAGTCGAGTCTGGCCAGCATCGCGAATGCGGCTGCACAGAGCAAACAGCCCAGCGTCGATAAGATCCGCGGCTCTACGGTATCGGACAAGCGCCCGGCAAAAGGTGCCAGCAGAGCCATTGCCAGCGCCTGTACGAGGACAACCTGGCCGGCCTCCAGGGCGCTGAGACCGCGCGCATATTGCAGATATAAACTGAGCAGGAATGCCAGTGAATAGGTGCTGGCGTACATCAGCGACGCGGTGGCCAGGGAAAACGAGAACAGGCGATTTTCACGGAACAGCTGAATGCGGATCAGCGGTTCAGGGTTGCGCGATTGCTGGAGCACAAACAGCGAGAGTAGAGCCGCTGCCAGCAGCAGCATGAGCGCGCCAGGCCAGCCGGGCAGACTCTTCAGCCCGGCGACCAGAGCGATAGCCCAGCCGGCAAAGATTGCCGAGCCGGCCCAGTCAAACGCAGAGTGCCGTTCATGACGCCACTCGCCGGTGAGGCGAGTACCAATAACAGCAAGTAGCAGTAGGACCAGCGGCACCGGCAACAGGAAAACCGACCGCCAACCTAAATTGTCGGTGATCATCCCTCCGAGGGCGGGTGCCACCGTCAGACCGATATAGACTGCCGCGGTGTTGAGGCCAAGGGGTAAGCCTCGCTTATTGGCGGGAAACACCGCAGTGATAATAGCCAGACTGGTGCCAAAAATCATTGCCGACCCCGCGCCCTGCACGAAGCGCAGAAACAGGATCCATTCAATGTTTGGAGCCCAAAAGGCGACCAGGGAAGCAGAGCCAATGATAGCGATGCCCATGGCGTAAACGCGCTTTCTGCCAATATTGTCGGCGAGTTTTGCAAATGGCAGCATGAAAGTGACATTACTGAGTAAGAACAGGGTGGGCAGCAGTGATACAGATACCGCATCGGCGGCCAGGGATTCGGCCATGGCTGGGATCGCCATGGTGACCGAGGCCATGCTCAGGGGCGTCAAAAATGAGCCCATGCAAATAACCGCTACTACAAGATTGCGATCAGGTCCGGGGCCGGGCTGGGTGCTTGCTTCGGGTTCGTTCACGCCCCGGGGCCGCCGTCGTAATTGTCTCTATCGCCCTTATGCAGCGCTCGCATGGCCGCTGGGCCGAAGCCAATGAGGCCACCCGTGTTGCAGCAGGTCTTCGAGCAACTCATAGACTGCCTCCTGTCGGTCCTGGTCAAATCACTCGGGGTTGTGAGCCTAGCGCGTCTCGCAGTTGGGAGATAGCGCCGGGGTCAGCTCGCGGCCGGAGCTGACGCCGCAGGCTGGCAGGGCGACTGCGAATTTACCCTTCGGCTCGGGCTGAAAAATAACACCGTATCGGCTACCATAGCGGCTCAGTAGCGGTGCTCTCTCGGGTAGCCGGCATCCAGGCAGGAGCGGCGTGTGCAGCATCCGGTGGTCACGGTAGAAATCGAAATACCCCGGGGCAGCTTTTTGAAACGTGGCCCAGGGGGGCAGGTTGATTTCGTTTCTCCCTTGCCCTGCCCCTACAACTATGGGTCCGTTCCCGGCCTTATCGGCGGCGAAGGCGATTTGCTTGATGCAGTTGTGTTGGGCCCGAGACTGGCCAGAGGAACCGTGGTGCGTGTGCCAGCCTGGGGCGCTGTAGGCTTGACGGAACGCAATATGTACGACGACAAGCTGATCTGTTCCAGTCTGCCGCCGGATGATCAACAGCAGAAACGCATCGTGGGGTTTTTCCATTTTTACGCGCGCTGTAAGGGCCTGCTGAACTTTTTTCGGGGGCATACGGGGCCGGCTCGTTGTGAAGGCTGGGGGCGTGCCAGTGATGCCATCGCCAGGGCAGTACCAACGACCGACTCAGCCGTGGTGCCGAAAATTGACTTTTAGGCCGACTTTTGGAGCCGGCGGATCACTGAATCTGTGGAGTAAGGTGCGATGGGTATCGATATCGACAGGACTGAGTTTGGCAGTGATGACCATCGGCAGTTTCGAACTCGGCTGGAGGAAAACCTGGCGGCGTTGCGGGAGCGGTTGGCGGATCCGGGCTTTGGTCTGGGGCCGGGATCCCTGGGCGCGGAACTGGAGATGTATCTGATTGATGTGGACGGGAACCCACTGCACGCCAATCAGGAAATCCTCGCCGCGGCGAATGACCCACAGCTGACCCTGGAGCTGAATCGCTACAATCTCGAGTACAACCTCTCGCCTTGCGCCCTGACTGATGCGCCCTTCGACACCACAGAGCGTGAAATCCTTGATCGGCTGGATCACCTGCGCGCAGCGGCCGCGGTGCATGGGGGCAGGGTGGTTCCCATTGGGATTCTTCCTACCCTCAGACAGTCGGACTTTGGCGTCGACTGTATCACCCAGCGCAAGCGCTATCATGCATTGGTAGGGCAATTGATCAAGCGGCGCGGTAGCAAATTTCTCATTGATATTAACGGTAGAGACCCGCTGCAACTCGAAATGAACGATATCACCCTGGAGGGCGCGAATACCTCCTTTCAGGTGCATTACCGGGTCAATCCCGCAGACTACGCAGATACCTTTAACGCCATTCAACTGGCGACGCCCCTGGGCATCGCCGTCGGCGCCAATTCACCGACGCTGTTTGGCCATTCACTGTGGCATGAAACCCGTATCCCCCTGTTCAAGCAGTCTATCGACACCCGGCAGCGCGACCGTTACGACTGGCGCGAGCCGGCACGGGTTAACTTCGGCCAGGGCTGGGCCCGCCGGGGTGCAGAGGAGCTCTTTGTGGAAGTGGCGAATATTTATCCACCTCTGTTGCCGATTTGCGCCCGGCAGTCTCCCGCCGATGAACTGGCGGCGGGCGTCCAGGCACCAACGCTGGCTGAGCTGAAACTGCACCAGAGCACAATCTGGCTGTGGAATCGCCCAATCTATGACGACGTCGACGGCGGGCATCTGCGCATAGAGATGCGCGCGCTGCCCGCTGGGCCCTCGGCAGTTGATATGGTTGCCAATACGGCCTTCCTCATCGGTCTAGCGGAAGGGCTCAAACCTGAAATCAATGAAATCCTGCCGAGCTTGCCCTTCGCCATGGCCGAGTATAATTTTTACCGCGCGGCCCAACACGGCATGGGTGCGGAGCTGGTGTGGCCGAGCCCCGGACAGTCCGGTTACACCTTGCAGCCTATCGTTCGCATTATCGAGACACTGTTGCCTGTCGCTCAGGCGGGCCTGGATGCTATCGGTATCGCTAGGGCTGAGTCTGAGCGCTACCTGCAAATTATCGAGCGTCGCCTGCAGAGCGGCCAGAACGGCGCCGTCTGGCAACAGAAAATGCTTGCGCGCCTGGGAGAGACAATGCCCCGTAGAGAGGCACTACACGAAATGCTGGAGCATTTTTTAACCAACAGTATGACCAACCAGCCGGTGGCCGAGTGGCGCGTATGACACGCTTCAATTTTATTCGCAATCCGGTGGTCGGAGAGATAGGCCGCACCGTTGAGGAATTTTTGCAGCATCTGGGTGGTCCTGGCTGTTTACTGATCGAAGGTGAGGACACCAGTCGCACCCGCGCGCTGGTCACGTTATTGCATGGCAATGAGCCCTCGGGCGTGATGGCTCTATTCCGCTGGCTGCAATGGGAGCGCAAGCCGGCGGTCAACGTGCTGTGCATTGTCGCGTCGGTTACCGCTGCGCTTGAACAGCCGTTGTTCAGTCATCGCATGCTGCCGCGCGCCAGGGACCTGAACCGCTGTTTCAGACCACCCTTTGATGACGCCCAGGGCGCGATGGCCGAGGAAATACTGGAGATTCTGAGGCTTCACCGTCCGGAGAGTATCGTGGATATGCACAATACGTCAGGGTCAGGTCCCGCTTTTGGGGTGTGTACCTACATGGATCGTGAGCACGACGCGCTGGTCTCGCTGTTTACCCAACGACTGATTATCTCGGATCTCAACCTCGGCGCTCTGATGGAACTCAGTGAACGCGAGTGTCCTACGGTCACCATTGAGGTGGGCGGTCGTCTCGATGACGCTGCCCATGCGCTGGCCCTGGAGGGGATAGATCGATATTTCATGGCACCAACGGTCCTGTCCCAGGGCGAGACTGACTGGGGACTGGAACTGCTGCGCGATCCCATAAGGCTGGAATTGAATCAGGGCGTTACACTCACCTATGCCGAGCAGGCCAGTGACAGCTATGACATTACGCTCAAGTCAGATATAGAGCACCATAACTTTGGGGCTGTAGCCCCGGATGTGCAATTGGGCTGGACTGCCAGCGACGCCCGTCATTTGTTCTCGGCCCAGGATGCGGGCGGCCGCTGTGCCGTCAGCAAGTTGGTGCGAATAGAGGATGGCAGGCTCTATCCGGCCCAGCCCCTCAAGCTATTCATGATTACCAATAATGCGAGCATCGCCCAGTCTGATTGTTTGTTCTATGCGGTGGCGGACGATGGTTCCCTGCACTGCCAATTATCCTGACATGTCGCATTTTCGGACAGGTTTTTCCTGCGCCTGACCGATGGTCTAATTTAATCGTTTTGCAGACTTGCAATTCGTCATCAAAGCACTGAGTATATATACAGTAGTATCTGATGCCGAGCAAAGCGCTTACACACGTGAATAAACGCGTAAGTAAACGCCTAAGTAAACGCCTAAGTAAACGCCTAAGTAAACGCGTAAGTAGGCGCCTAAGTAAAAGCTGGTAGAAAGCGGGTAATTGCTGCGCCAGTGAAGCCGTGCACGAAGGGACAGACAGGCTCAGATACGGGTGAGCCAGCACCAAACATTCAGCACCAACCAACAGAGACCAATCGGGAGCGGGAGAAAACATTATGGATGCCAACAAGGGAAAAGCACTGGAAGCCGCGCTCACGCAGATTGAGCGACAATTCGGTCGGGGTACGGTCATGCGCATGGGTGACCGGGAGCGGGTAGCCATCCCGGCGATTTCAACCGGCTCTCTGGGTCTGGACATTGCCCTGGGTATTGGTGGTTTGCCCAAGGGGCGGATCTGCGAGATCTACGGCCCCGAGTCCTCTGGTAAAACGACTCTGACCCTGCAGGTGATTGCTGAAGCTCAAAAAGCCGGCGGCACTGCTGCCTTCATCGATGCCGAGCACGCCCTGGATCCTATTTATGCCGAGAAACTGGGGGTGCAGATGGATGATTTGATCCTGTCTCAGCCGGACACCGGCGAACAGGCCCTGGAGGTATCGGAAATGCTGGTGAGGTCTGGCGCTGTCGATGTGTTGGTTGTGGACTCGGTTGCCGCATTGACGCCGAAGGCAGAAATCGAGGGCGACATGGGGGACTCTCACGTGGGTCTGCAGGCGCGCCTCATGAGCCAGGCGATGCGCAAACTGACGGGTGCGATTAAAAACACCAACTGTTTGGTGATATTCATCAATCAGATCAGGATGAAAATTGGCGTCATGTTCGGTAGCCCGGAGACCACTACCGGCGGTAACGCGCTCAAGTTCTACTCATCCGTGCGCCTGGACATTCGCCGCATAGGGGCCGTCAAAGAGGGCGACGAGGTGATCGGTAATGAAACCCGGGTCAAAGTGGTTAAAAACAAGGTCTCTCCACCCTTCAAACAGGCCGAGTTTCAGATCATGTACGGCAAGGGCATTTACCACATGGGTGAGGTGATCGACTGGGGAGTTAAGCAGAATTTGATCAATAAGGCCGGCGCCTGGTATTCCTACAAGGGCGACAAAATAGGTCAGGGCAAGGCCAACTCTGCGAAGTTTCTCGAGGATAACCCGGCTGTTGCCAATGAAATTGAAACCCAAATCCGTGCCCAATTGATGGACACTGGTGCGCCGGCTGCGAAACAGGAAGAGACGGAGGCTCCCGCCGAGCAGGACTGATAGAGCGGCGAATAACAACAGGTTTTTTCATGGGCGCCGGGGAGTTAACCACACTCCCCCCCACTCTCCGGCGTCCATTCTAATTATATGACTGAAGCAGGAGACATTCGTCTCGCAGCCATGAACTTGCTGGCTCGACGAGAGCATTCCTTGCAGGAACTGCGCCGTAAGTTACGCCGACGCTTTGAGAATCCTGCACTGGTGGAAGAACAACTGCAACGGCTGACTGACGAAGCTCTACAAAGTGACAGTCGCTATACCGAGAGCTTCCTCCATCAGCGTATTCGTCGCGGCTACGGACCTTTGCGTCTGGTTAGCGAGTTGCGCGAGCGTGGAATCACGGAAGACGAATCACGCTCGGCCCTGGATTCGCTAACCGAAGACTGGTCTGCTCTGGCCGAGGCTGTATTGCTTAAGAAATTTGGTGTAGACCCCCCAGCCGATATCCGGGACAAAGCGCGCCGAGCTCGTTTTTTACAGTATCGCGGCTTCAGTTCCGAGCACTTCAGGCATTTGCTGGACTGAGCGGTCATGCCTCGAAAGGGCTTCCAAAACTGTCCCGGGCTTTTATCAAACGCTGTATCCAGCCCTGTATCAAGTAGTGTCTGCGAGTTAACATGGTGTCCGGAATACCCTCGTTAGCTTTGGAATCCTGTTCATGTCTGCCCGATGGTACCTGTTTCTTCCCGCTTTGCTGCTGTTCAATGCCACCGCTTGGGCGACGTCCCTGGTGCTGCACAATGTCAATCTGGTGGATGTAGCCGGACTCACCGTAATCAGCAAGCAAACCGTTGTCATAGACGCGGGACGAATCACCCATATAGGGCCGGCTGAGCAGTGGCGGCCTTCCCCCGGCCAGGTGCGTCTTGACCTGACCGGCAAATATCTGATTCCCGGCCTGATCGACGCCCACGTGCACCTGGCCACCGACCCCGAGAAGGACGATCGCGAGGATGTGACGCTGATGCGATTGCGCAAGTTATTGCGCGGAGGCGTAACGGCTATCCGTGATATGGGGGGTGATGCCAGGGTGCTGGCCGGACTCAAGCGGCGGGCCGATATCGGTACTATATCTGCACCGGACATCCACTACTCGGTGATTCTGGCCGGTCGATCTTTTTTCGATGACCCGAGGACAGTGAGTTCATCCAAGGGTCAAACGCCCGGTGAAGTCGACTGGATGCGTGCTATCGATGACGCTACCGATTACGACCGGGTGGTTATCAGCGCCCAGGGAGCGGGTGCCTCGGGACTGAAAGTCTACGCGGACGTCACGCCGGCACAATTGCAACAGATTGTGGCTGCCGCCAGGCGCCATGCTATGCCGGTATGGTCGCACGCCTATCACCGTGCCGTTAAGCCCTTCCAGGTGAGTGCGGCTGGGGTTGATGTGATGTCACACTCAGCTTATCTTGCAGCGGAGCACGTCAAAGATTTTTATCGGTTGCACGGTGGGAATGGGTCATTGGGGGAGGAAGAGGTCGCCGCGTCATTGAATGAAGATCAATACACCCCCTTATTCGAACAGATGCTCGCCAACAACACCCTGCTCGATACCACCTTGAGTGTGTTCGAGTTAACGCGCAAGCCGGACCAGCCGCGATCTGCCCGGGAGCTGCTGTACCGCTACGCAATCAACTTTGCCCGCTGGGCAAACCTGCGCGGGATACCTTTGGTCGCCGGCACGGATACTGCCAGCGATATTGCCGGCCTGCCGTTTCCTGCCGTGCACTATGAGATGCAGTTGATGGTGGATCAGGCGGGTCTCAGCCCTTTGCAGGCACTGCAAACAGCAACACTCAACGCCGCCCTGGCGCTGGGTGTCGAGGCTGATCAAGGCACGATCGCTGTTGGTAAAGTGGCCAACCTGGTTGTGCTGGAAGAGAATCCGGCTATCGCCATCGAGCATACCCTGACCGTGGCCCACGTGTTGAAGAATGGCCGTATTATTTACCCCGGTAAGGATGACCCCCGTCTCCCGTTTAGCACAGCAAGAGCCGGTGGCGGTATGCTCTGGCTGTCGGGTCAGATCGGTAATTTCCCGGGCACCATGGTCCTGGCGGATCCGTCAGCAGAGGGTCAGATGGACCAGGCGATGCGCAATATCGGTCAGGTGTTGGAGGACTACGGGCTGGATCATGACGACCTGCTAAAGTGCACACTGATGCTGGCGAACATTGAGGACTGGGCCGCAGCCAGCGAGGTCTATCGCTCTTACTTTAACCCACCCTTGCCGGCGCGCAGTGCCTTCGCCGCCAGTGGGCTGGCTCTGGGTGCCGGAGTTGAAATCGAGTGCGTTGCGGCGCTAAAGGCTTCTTTTACTGCAGGAAGTCCTTTTCCATAACTTCGATTACCGTGGGAATATCCCGCGCCGCGGCTTGTTGCAGAGCCGCTTGTAACTCTCTGACGTTGGTAACGCGCACGCCCGGGCAGCCATAGGCTGCCGCGATAGCGATGAAGTCAGGGGTGTGGATGTCGCAGGCGATGGGCTCCATGCCCGCGCTGCGAAAGTTCTGGGCGATCATGTCGTAGCCATTATTGTTCCAGATGACTACGGCCACGCCAATGCTGGCCTCCACTGCGGTGGACAGTTCATTGATGCTGAACTGCAAGCCGCCGTCTCCGACCAGACAGATCACGGGCCGACCCGGTTGCGCCAGTCTGGCCCCGAATGCCGCGGGCAGGCCGTAGCCCAGGGTGCCGAAACCTGTTGCGGAGTTGGCGAATGAGCGAGGCGCTGGCGGATGGTATTGTCCGGCAGCGAAATAGATAGGCTGGGTCGAATCGCCAATCAGGATGGCATCGGGTAGCGCGCTGAGCAGGCTGTCAAGAAACACCTGATAGTCCGGGTTGTCCAGTTGGCGTAGCGCGGCGTTTACCTCAGCGGTGCGCTCAGCCCCGCGCCCTTGTTGGGGCTCGCAAAGAGGTAGCAGGGCCGTCAGGGCCTCGCCGGCGTCCGAGACGATGGCAATCGTCGCAGGCGCATTGCGGGTCAGTTGTGCTGCGTCGATATCAATACGGATCAGCGGTGTCTCGCCGAGACTGAAGCCGCCATCAAACAGGAAGTCGTAGTCTGTCTCCGCGAACTCAGTGCCGATGCCGACAATCAGGTCGGCCTGTTTATAGAGGTCGCGTACCGGTTGGTAGGAGGGACTCCCGGCCACATAGAGCGGATGCCCCGGGGGCAGAATGCCCTTGGCGTTCTGGGTCAGTGTGGTGGGTGCATCCAGGCATTCTGCGAGTGCTCTGGCGGCCGCCGCCGCGTCGGCCGCGCCGCCGCCCAGCGCAATGACTGGCCGCCTGGCGCCGGCGATGAGAGTGGCGGCTCGCTGCAGCGCCTCCCGGGCGGGCGCAGGTGGCGCTGGCAGCGACCAGTGGCGCCTGGGCACATGATCTGCGTTGGCGGTGATCACGTCCTGCGGAAAAATCAAATGCACTGGCCCCGGACGTTCGCTGTGAAAGATTGTAAACGCCCTGGCCAGCACCTGAGGCAATTCATCCGGGCGCATTAAGGTATGCGACCATCGACTCCATTGACGGGTGGCCTGCTGCAGATTATCCACTTCGTGGAGACGGCCTTCACCCAGACCCAGCTCATGCCGGGCGTTGTCGGCCGATATCACCAGCATCGGGATACTGTCCAGCAGCGCCTGGCCCATCGCAGTGCCGATATTCAATGCGCCCGGCCCCGATACAGTGATGCAGGCTGCCGGCCTGCCACTGACCCGGGCGTAGCCATCGGCCATAAAGCCTGCACCCTGTTCGTGTCGGGGGGTGATATGGCGAATGCCCGTGTGAGGCAGTCCACGGTACAGCTCGATGGTGTGGGTGCCAGGTATACCAAACGCCGTATCAATACCGTGGTCAGCCAGCAAGATGGCCAGTAATTCGCCACAGGTCATTCGGTGCTCTCCGGCCCTGTATAGGAAGATCCCGGTGGGCGCGTCGGGCGTAGCACGGACCGGGCTTTGACCTGTCCCCGGGTGGTATTTTACCAGGGGTTGTTTAGCTGCACTGTCGGGCGAGGGTAATGCCCCGAACGACTTCTCGCAAGCGCCATGGGCTGAGTGCCTGCACCGTCCTGCGGCTTGACCTGAATCAGGGTCGTAAGGCGAGCCGATGCTACACTGATCACTCGACATCCGAAGGAGACACAAGCTATGGCAACCTTGACCTTTCACGGCGCGGCCCAGGAGGTGACGGGTTCCTGTCATCAGCTGGAATCACCCGCCATAGGTCGCATTCTGCTGGACTGTGGCATGCATCAGGGGGGTGATGCCGTCGAGCGCATCGGCGAGGAGTCATTTCCCTTCGACCCGGCAAGCATCGATGCCGTAGTGTTGTCTCACGCTCATCTGGATCATTGTGGACTGTTGCCCAAGCTGGTGCGTGAGGGCTTCACCGGCCGTGTCATCTGCACCCGGGCCACTGCAGCGTTGCTGCAGGTGATGCTCGAGGATGCGGTGGGGCTTTACCTGCGTGATCTGGAGCGCACTAACCGTCGTAATGCGCGCCGTGGACGGGAACTGGTCGAAGCGGTCTATGACCAGAGCGATGTGGCCGCTGTGTTGAGCCAGTGCCAGGGGCAAAGCTATGGTGAGGAGGTCGCGCTGGGGGAGGGCGGTAGCGTCACATTTCGTGATGCCGGACACATTCTCGGTTCAGCCATCACCGTGATTACCCTGCACGAGCAGGGTCGGGATAAAACACTGGTGTTCTCCGGGGACCTGGGGAAACGGGATTCGGTGTTGATGAATGATCCCGCAATACTGGAGAAAGCGGACATTGTGCTGATGGAGAGCACCTACGGAGATCGGGAGCATCGCACTGAAGAGGACACCGTCGCCCAGTTGCGAGACGTGCTTCGCGAGACCTGGGCCAACGGCGGCAGTGTCATGATTCCGGCTTTTGCTGTCGGTAGAACCCAGGAGATTCTGTTTCATCTGGGCTGCCTGCATCACCGGGGCGAACTCGATCACTGGCAGGTGTTTCTGGACAGTCCCATGGCTATTGCCGTCACCCGTATCTACGATCACTGGCTCAAGCTGCTCGACAGCAGCGACATCAGGCAACTCAGCGATGCCCACAAGACATCTCTCGAAAACTTCCTGCCGACGCTGAATCTTACTCAGGATACCGAGGCATCGATGGCGATCAACCGAATCAAGGGGGGCGCCATCATTATCGCTGGCAGTGGTATGTGTACAGGTGGGCGTATTCGTCACCATCTCAAACAGCGTATCTGGGACAGCCGCAATACACTCATTTTCACCGGGTATCAGGCTCAGGGCACGCTGGGTCGGGCGATAGTCGACGGAGCCAGGCAGATTAAGCTGTTTGGGGACGAATACGCGGTCAAATCACGGGTGGAGACGCTGGGTGGATTTTCGGCCCACGCCGGACAGTCCGGCTTGGTCGACTGGGTGAGCCGGTTTCAACCCGCCCCGCGAGTGGTGCTGGTGCACGGCGAGCCCCGTGCCCAGGATGCCTTGGCCGAGCTACTCTGGGAGCAGCAGGAGCTGTCGGTAGAGATTCCCGCGCGCGGGCAAAGCCTCGTGTTCTGACCGTCGGCCACGGCAACAACAGTTGCGCGACAGCGCTGGTCGCACTTGCGTCGAGGAACAGGCCTCTCTATGGTTGCGCTCTCAGTGTGTGACTGGTGCGGGCTAGGGTCCCCCCAGCGCCACGGTTTTGACCCGGAGTGCTCCATTGGAATCCACAGCGATCTTCGTCTTCACGGTATTCGGACTTGCCGCCAGCAGCTTTGTCGCCACCAATCTGGATAACCTGTTGCTGCTGGTTGCACTGCAGGGCAGTCATCCGGGCCGACGACTGGCGGTGCAACTGGGCTTTCTCAGTGCGGCTGTCCTGTTGTTACTGTTCGCCGCCCTGGGGCTTCTCCTGGGTCAGGTGCTGGATCCTGCATGGCTTGGTTACCTGGGCCTGGTGCCGCTGCTGCTGGGCTGCCGAATGCTGTACCTGGCCTGGAGCAGCAAACACCGGCCGGCGGATACAGTCCAGAGCCTGTCGGCCTTTGGTGGCAGCAGTGTCTGGTTGGCGACACTGGCGCTGATGTTGAGCAACAGCGGCGACAGTCTCGCCGTTCTTCTGCCGCTGCTCGCCGAGACAGGCAAGCCGGCGCACTGGCTGTTGATGTTGTCCTACCTGTTAATGGCCTTGCTGTGGTCCGGGCTTTCCCTGTTACTGGTCAGTCATCGGGGTATGTTGAGCTACATTGAACGCTATGGCGAAAAATTGGTGCCATGGATTATGATCGGGGTCGGTTGTTATATCCTGCTCGATACGTCTACCGATACCCTGTTTTAACCGGGCGGTGAGGGTACGGAAAAGAGCAGGGCCACGATTACGGCCAGGCCTGTGGAGAGCATCCGGCCTGTTGCCAAGTTTGCAAATTGTCCAGTTTACGACCTCCTCCTCCCCCGCCTACGGGTGAACTCTGGCCCGGATTGCGGGTCTAGGGAGGGTCGATCGCGAAAGAGAAGCCGAACCATGAAACGAGTATTGCTGAGTATTTTCCTGTTGGTTGCCCCCCCGGCAATGGCTGAGCAGGCTGTCGCCATGTTTGCAGGCGGCTGCTTCTGGTGCATGGAGTCTGCCTATCAGGAGCACGATGGTGTCCTGGATGTGATTTCAGGTTTTACCGGCGGCAGTATGAAAAACCCTACCTATTCGGGTAATCATCGTGGCCACTTCGAGGCTGTAGAGGTTACCTACGATCCGGCTGTCATCAGTTATGCAGAGTTGGTGGACCTGTTCTGGGTCAACATTGACCCCTTGGACAACAAGGGCCAATTTTGTGACAAGGGTTTCAGCTACCGCAGCGCCCTGTTTCCGGCTACTACGCAAGAGCGCGAGATTGCAGAAAACACCTTGGCCAAAATCGCCGAACGCTTTCCTGGCAAGACAGTCCATACCGAGATCCGCGATGCGGGGAAGTTCTGGCCGGTGGAGGACTACCACCAGGACTATTATCTGAAGAACCCGGTCCGCTACAAGTATTACCGCTGGAACTGCGGCCGGGATCAGCGTCTCGATAGCCTTTGGGGTGACGCGGCCCGCGGCGGCGCCGAGGGCCACAAGTAGCTCTTCGCCCCTTAGCCTGACACCACGGAGGTTAATCCATGCCTGCCAGTGCCTGCCTCGACTACGAAAATCAACAGCCTGCCAGCCTGCGTAAGCTGGAGTTCCTGGAGTTCCTGGAGTTCCTGGAGTTCCTGGAGTTCCGGGAGGGGCGGCGGGCAGACTTATCCGTGTTTTTCGCGCGGGCCGGGCGCCGCAAAGCGCGGCGGCGCTAGGGATTTTGGCAGACCTTTTCGAACATGACGGGCCTCAGCAGTTTACACTGCCAGACGCCGATCTCATGCTGTTTGAGGCCACCGACATTGGCGCGGTCAATGCCGGTGCCAGTGAGCCGGGCTATGATCACTGGCTGAATTGGTTTGTGGAACAAACACCCTGGCGCTCTGAGGAAATCACGCTATTTGGCAAGCGCTACCTGCAGCCGCGTCTGACGGCCTGGTATGGCGATTCGGGCTGTGGTTATCGCTATTCCGGGCTCGCAATGGAGCCCTTGCCCTGGACTGGCCCCTTGTTGCAGATAAAACAAAAACTGGAGAGCCTGTGTGAGAGTCGTTTCAACTCGGTGTTGTTGAATTATTATCGCGATCAGAATGACAGCATGGGTATGCATAGCGACGACGAACGGGAACTGGGACCCGAACCCGTCATAGCCTCATTGAGTCTGGGTGCTACTCGTACGCTGGCCTTCAGGCACAAACACCGACGTGATGTGGGGGTGCTCAAATTGTCCTTGCAAGACGGCAGTGTTCTGTTGATGCGCGGCCGCACCCAGGCCTGTTGGAAGCATGGGATCGCCAAAGAGCGGCAGCCTTGTGGCCCGCGGGTCAATCTCACCTTTCGTCAGGTGCTGACTGGAGACTGATCACAAGCACTTGCTGCCAGGCAGTCACCAGGTCAGTAGCTGTAAGAGGATTGCAGGCCCAGTGGAATTCCCAGGGACCAGTACGCCATCAGGAACAGCGTCCACAACACCAGAAACGTCACACTGTAGGGCAGCATCATGGCGGTCACCGTGCCGATGCCTGTGGACTTGATGTAGCGCTGACAGTAGACCACTACCAATGGGAAGTACGGCATCAGCGGGGTGATGATGTTAGTGGTGGAGTCGCCGACCCGGTAGGCCGCCTGGGTGAGGTCAGGTGAGATGCCCAGTTCCATCAGCATGGGTACGAAGATGGGCGACAGCAGCGCCCATTTGGCTGAGGCCGAACCCACGAACAGGTTGAGCACTCCCGTCAGTACAATAATCCCCGTTATCGTCAGACCCCCCGAGAGTCCCAGTGCCTTGAGCCCCGCCGCGCCCTTGAGTGCCAGCAGCACACCGAGATTGGACTGACTGAAGGCGAAAATGAACTGGGCAATAAAAAACATGATCACCAGATAGTAGGCCATGCTTTCCATGGACTTGGTCATGCCGTTAATAATGTCCCTGGAGCTGGTCACAGTGCCGGCGTTAATCCCGTAGACCACAGCCGGCAACAGGAACAGCACGAAGATCAGAGAGACAATGGAGCCCATCAGTGGTGCGCCCAATTCCGTCAACGATCCTCCACTCCCGCGCCAGGCTGAGGTCTCTGGCCAGGCAGTCGCTATCAATACCAGAACAGCGGCCAGCATCGCCCAAAGGGCAGCACGCAGTCCACGGCGCTCATGGGGCTCCAGAGGTTCCATGCTCGGCAAATCTCGCAGATTGTCGTCCAGTTTGCTGTTGCGCAGGCGAGGCTCCACCACTTTGTCGGTCAGAAACCAGCCCACGGTGATAATCAGTAGCGATGATGAGGCGGTGAAGAAATAGTTGTTGAGCGGGTTCAGCGTGATGGCCGGGTCCATGATCTGCGCGCCGGATTGTGAGATACCCTGCAGCATCGGGTCGATCGCGGAGGGGATAAAATTCGCCGAAAAACCACCGGAAACGCCGGCAAAGGCGGCGGCTATGCCGGCGAGGGGATGGCGTCCTGCGGCGTAGAAGATAACCCCTCCCAATGGAATGACCAGGACGTAGCCTGCGTCGGCCGCCGTATGGCTGATGATGCCCACCAGTATCAGCATGGGGGTGAGTAGCCAGCGAGCGGTAACGCTCATTAGCGAACGCAGACCCGCATTGATAAAGCCGGTGTGCTCCGCGACACCGATGCCCAGCATCGCGACCAGCACCACACCGATAGGGTGAAAATGTGCAAAGTTTTTCACCATTGAGGAGAAGAACAGCGCCATTGAAGTTCCGGACAACTGGTTTACCACCACCAGCGCATCACCGTTGCGGGGGTCGGTCACGCCCCAGTCAAACCAGGAAAAAATAAACGAGAGAATCCACACGATAACCAGCAGGGCAATAAAAAGTATCGCCGGATCTGGCAACTTATTGCCGACACGCTCCACCGTGGCCAATGCGCGCTCGGTAAATCCGCCTCTGCTTTCCTCAGCCCCGTGCATTTTTCAGTCCCCTTGTTATTGTTGCGGTCACCGTATCCGCTGGCACCGTCGCTCTGCAGTCTACTGGTGCTCCGGCCCGGGAACAACTGCCGCTGTAGCGCAGCCACAAACCTGCTAGGGCGAGGGTGAAAAGCGCTGCCAGAATTCCGTCAGCGGGGCGGGCATGGGGCCATTGCCGCTCTCCAGTTCGCTCACGATGTAGTTCACCGAGGGGTCTGCCAATTCGGTGTAGGTCGCTCCCGTGGCCTGCATGGCCTCGGCACCGGGCCAGGCCGGGGGTAGCAGGGCTTCGGGCAATGGTGGGTCCTGTAGCAGTACCCGGCGATAGTCGTGGATGAGAAGAGTGCGGGCGATAAAGGCAGAGGGGGGTGAGGGTTCGCCTGCCTTTTGTAGCCACTTCATCAATGGTGCATAACGGTCCTGGAACTCCCGATAGCGTTGTGCCACTTCGGCCAACTTCCAGTTGTCATGCACCAGTGTGCGCACCGCCTGCCGCGAACTCAGGCTCGGCATATCGGCCTCCATGACAATCACCCGATCTCTGGCATCGAATTCATCCAGCGTTTCAGTGAGCTCCGGCCCGACCTGTCCGGGCTTGGCAAAGGTGCCGGCAGCGATAGTGCGATAGCCCTGCCAAAACAAACTGCGTCGGAAGCGCTCCCGGTGTTCTTCGGCCACATTCTGCGGGATGAGTAACTGCCATCGACCATCCCAGGCGGGCGTATTAATGCTGTAAATGCGCCGCGCTGCCCGGGCGTATTCGTGACTGCCATAGGGTGTGAAGCGGTAGTAGCTTCGGCGGCCCACTCGCTCGGACTGCAGCCAGCCTTCCTTGACCAGGCGGAACACCGAGGTTCTCACCAGGCGCTCACTGATGCCCAGCGGCTGCAGGCAGCGCACCAGACTACCCAGCCATATGGTGTCGCCGTGTTGTGATACAACATCACCGAACAGGGTGATAATTAAGGAATTAGTTCGCAGCGGCCTTCGACTGGAGAAGTCCTCTATAAGTCGGGCTACTGCCCTTGGGTGGGACACACACGTACCCTTTCTCGGCTCGCTTTTTCGGCGGTTGATGCCGTTTTTGTAGCGGTTACTGATTGAGTCTACACCTGATCAGACCATATGACACCTGTGGCCCGGCCCGCGGTCCGAAGTTCCATCCAGGGCGAGCCAAGACGATACAAAAAACTTGCTATGACTTCGTATTATGTAGTATATGTGGGCGGACTGATATCAACAACACTGGAGTGGGTATGAGCAATGCCAACGAGCCCTGCCTTGAACCTCTTCATGAAATCGAGACTGCCAGTCTCGATGAACTGCGCAGTCTGCAGCTTGAGCGTCTCCGAGCCAGCCTCAGGCACAGTTATGAAAATTCACCGGTATATCGGCAAAAGTTTACATCACACGGTGTGCATCCCGATGACCTGAATTCGCTTGAGGATCTGGCGAAATTTCCCTTTACCACCAAGCAGGATTTACGCGACAACTACCCCTTTGGCATGTTTGCCTTACCGATGGACAAGGTTGTCAGAGTGCACGCGTCCAGCGGTACCACTGGCAAGCCCACGGTGGTCGGTTATAGCCGTGGCGATATCGACGTCTGGGCCGACGTGGTGGCGCGTTCGATTCGCGCCGCGGGCGGCCATGCCGGTGATAAATTGCATGTTGCTTACGGGTACGGTTTGTTTACGGGTGGCCTGGGGGCTCATTACGGCGGTGAGCGCCTGGGATGCACGGTGATTCCCATGTCGGGTGGGCAGACCGAAAAGCAGGTTCAATTGATCCGCGATTTTGATCCTGACCTTATCATGGTGACGCCGTCCTATATGCTCAATATAGCCGATGAAATGGATCGCCAGGGTGTCGATACAGCCCAATTGTCCCTGCGCGCCGGCATATTTGGCGCGGAGCCCTGGACTGACGCGATGCGCCGGGAGATGGAGCACCGCCTTAACCTCGATGCGGTCGACATATACGGGCTCTCTGAGGTGATGGGGCCGGGGGTAGCGCAGGAGTGTCTGGCTAGCAAGGATGGCCCAACTATCTGGGAGGACCATTTTTACCCGGAGGTGATAGACCCCGTGACCGGGGAAGTGCTCGCCGATGGAGAGCCGGGAGAGCTTGTCTTCACCAGCCTTACCAAGGAGGCGATGCCGGTTATCCGGTACCGCACCCGGGACCTTACGCGACTTTTGCCCGGGTCCAGCCGGACCATGCGCCGAATGGATAAAATCACCGGGCGCAGTGACGATATGCTGATCATTCGTGGGGTCAACGTCTTTCCCACGCAGATCGAAGAGCAACTGATGTCCATTGCGACCCTGGCGCCGCACTATCTGATCGAGGTCAGTAAGCGGGGGCACCTGGATTCAGTGCGGGTGCAAGTTGAAGCCGTGCCGGGCACGGGCAGCGAGCAGTCTGAGGAAGCCGCCAAAGCGCTGCAGCAGCGGATAAAGTCCTACATTGGAATATCGGCGCAGGTCGACGTGCTGCAGCCTGGCGGCGTGCCGCGCTCGGA
The DNA here is from genome assembly GCA_963840725.1 of uncultured Gammaproteobacteria bacterium. Classification (GTDB taxonomy): domain Bacteria; phylum Pseudomonadota; class Gammaproteobacteria; order Pseudomonadales; family Halieaceae; genus CAVWDU01. The sequence goes on from CAWIZY010000018.1 coordinate 69,950, forward strand.
GGGCAAGGCGAAACGGGTTATTGATTCACGCAGCGATTGAGTTATCTGGATGGTGGCGCTGGCTTGGTAAAAGCCCTGCCGCCGGTTCTGGCCAATAGGCTTCACACCACACCGCAGTGCAGGCTTGCCTCCCGAGGCGACCCTGACCATAACGCTAAATAAGGGAGAGTCCCATGAGCCACCGCAACGATTCCAAAATGACGGTCAACGCCCGCCGGCGCGCCAGTCTGTTAGTGACAGGGCGCGCCAGCCTGTTAGTGACAGGTATAGGCGTCGCGTCGATGTACCCGCTCGCTGTCAGTGGTCAGGGAGCCAATAAGCTGGAAGAGGTGGTTGTCACCGCCCAGCATCGGGAAGAAAATCTCCAGGATGTGCCGATTTCAGTCAGTGCTCTCAGTAGTGAAGATCTCAACGCGGCACAAATCTTCGGCGCGACCGAGATTGCCTATAAAGTGCCCGGTATGGCCTATGCGGAATTCGCACCGGGACAGGCGATTATCTCCATGCGCGGGATCAGCTCCGCCGATGACGGTGCCGGGATGGATAATTCTGTGGTGCTGTTTCTCGACGGCGTCTATATAGGCCGCAACGCCAGCATTAACTTTGAGATGTTTGACCTGGAGCGTATCGAGGTCTTGCGGGGCCCCCAGGGGACCCTGTTTGGCCGCAACGCGATCGGCGGCGCCATCAATGTCACTACCGCCAAGCCAAATAACGACCGGCTGACGGCGAAGGCTGAAGTGGGGGTAGGTAACCTGGGTCAGTTGCGATATCAGGGCTATGTCAGTGGTCCTTTGGGCGACAACTTCGCTGCCAAACTGACCTTCAATCACCGGGAACATGACGGCTGGGTGGACAATATCGTGCTCGATAAAGAGCAGCAGGACGAGGACAACGACTCGTTGCGTGGACAATTGTCCTTTTCGTCCGATAATTCCTACTGGCTGCTCAGTGCTGATTATATGGAGGATGACCGGGAGGATATGGGCCGGGTGCCGATTTTCCCGGGCGCCGATCCCAATACGGTTGATCTGTGGCGCGCTGCCGGTGGCCGTGAGGGCAAAGTGACTGCGCCGGTGGATGGCTCCTCCTATCGCGAGGCCGGTGGTATCAGTCTGCAGGGTGATATCGACTTTGACTCTGGTACCTTCACCACTATCACGGCAGCGCGCTACGCCGAGACAGACTGGGGCATGGCCTCCATCGGTGTGGGTTGGCGTGGCGGGGTAGAAATCCTCGATGATATCGACGAAGAGATCGATACCTTCAGTCAGGAATTCCGTTGGACATCCAGTCTCGATGGGAACATTAATTACGTGGGCGGATTGTACTTTTTGCGCGAGGAGACCGATCGCACGGAGGCGTTCCGGCTGCTGGCCCCGGCGGGAGCCAATGGCAGTTACATCGATGTGGGTAATGAAATATCCCGACAGGAAAACGAGACCACCAGCTATGCCGCCTACCTGCAGGGCGACTGGGATTTTGCCGAGAACTGGACTCTGACGCTTGGCGGGCGCTATACCTATGACGAAAAAGAAACCGATAGCACCTCGGTCAATTGCGGGGCGCTGGAGCCGGGCTTCGAGGGCTATCCCGGTTGTCAGAATGTGGGTGGCAGTCTGAATATTATCGCCCAGACTTTCCGGGTCAAGGCGGATGACAATTGGAGTGATTTCTCGCCCAAGGTGTCGCTGCAGTGGCGCCAGACCGATGACATCATGTGGTTCGCCACCATTGCCAAGGGTTTCAAGAGTGGTGGCTTTGGTGGCGCACCGGGCACCCCCGAGCAGGCGCTTGTGCCCGTCGACGAGGAGATTGCCTGGAACTATGAGCTTGGGATGAAGGGCGACTTTATCGACAACACCCTGAGATTAAACGTGACCGGTTTTTACACCGACTACCAGGATCTGCAGATTGTTCGCTTCGGCCCGACCGAGTCCAACCCGGATTTCGGTTCTTTCATTACCGACAACATCGGTGAAGCGGAGATCATGGGTATTGAAATGGAGTTCACCTGGCTGGCGACCGACAATCTCACCTTGTCGGGTAACTATTCCTACCTCGATACTGAGGTCGATGATCTGGTGCTGCAGGTGGCTGGGGGTGGGCTGGATGTGTCCGGCTCTGATCTGCGCCAGGCGCCCGAGAACAAAGCGTCCCTGACCGCCAACTATGACTGGCCGCTTAACGGTGGCGCGTACCTGAACTTCCGGGCGGATTACACCTACATCGACGAGCAAATCAACGACTACGCGAATCAGAATACCATAATCGATGAACTGGAACTGTGGGATGCCCGGGTTGCCTGGACCTCCGCAGAGGGTCGCTGGCAGGCCTCGCTGTGGGGCAAGAATCTTGCGGATGAACGAGTGATCAGTCATTCCTATGTGATCGGGCCGGGTGTGATCGGCGTTTGGAATGCCCCCCGCACCTACGGGGTGACGCTGAGCTGGTCGATGTAAATCGCGTTACCTTGAATACCCGGTCTGAGCTTATCTGGCTGCGGCCGGATTGAGGCCGCAACAGAGTCTATACGCCATGAGAAATAGCGTTGTGCAACAGCTGCTGACCCTGGTTCTGGCGGTTGCGGTCGCCGGCTGCGACAAGCGGCCCGAGGATGCAGGCCGCGACACCGTTGCCCCGAGGGGGGTTGCTGAGCAAGAGCCGGTGACCATTTACCGCGATGCGTATGGCACTCCCCATGTCGTCGCAGACAGTAATGAGGGCGTTTTCTTTGGCTACGGCTACGCTGTTGCCAACGACCGTCTGTTCCAGATGGAGATGCTGCGACGAACTACTCAGGGCAGAGTGGCACAGGTGTTGGGTAAGGAATTTCTGCCGCTGGATGTTCAGCTGCGCACGCACTATGACCATCGCGGCATTGCACCACAGCTGGCGGCATTGCCGGCCAACCAGCGGGAAATCCTGCAGGCTTATGCCGCGGGGTTTAACACTCGGGTTGATGAAGTACTGGACGACCTCTCCCAGCTGCCGGTGGAGTTTGTAGACCACGGGTTTAAGCCGGTCCACTGGACCGACTATGACGTGGCGATGTTGTTTGTGGGATCAATCGCGCATCGCTATTCGGATTTTAACTCGGAGCGGGACAACCTGCTGTTGTTACGCGGCCTTGAGGAGCAGCATGGGGCCGCTGTAGCGTGGCGTATTTTCAATGCCAGCAAATGGTTGCTCGATGACAAGTCGCCGACCACCGTACCGAGGGATGATCGATGGCGGGCACCGTCCGTGCCGTCTCGGCCTGCCTATCTCGATAGCCTGCCGGATGCCGATCCCCAGCGGCGTGTGGCGCTCTCGACGCGGGGGCGTTTCAGTGGTTTCAGCACCGATGCGGATGTGGCGGAAGGCTACCAGGCAGTGCTCTCCAGCGCGGGTTTCAGTCCCAGTCCCGGTTTCACCGGAGCCAGCAATTACTGGGCCGTAAAGGGCCTGGACGATGCCGCCGCAGCCCTGCTCAATGGGCCGCAATTTGGTTTTAGTGTGCCCTCCTATGTCTATGGAATCGGCTTGCACGGTGGGGATTTCAGCGTGGTGGGGAACACCCTGCTTGCCTTGCCCGCACTGCTGTTTGCCCACAATAATGATATCGCCTGGGGCAGTACCGCCGGAATCAGCGATCAGACGGATGAATTTGCTGTAATGCTCGATCCCGCCAACCCGGAGCGCTACCGCTATCGAGGTGACTGGCGGTCGCTGGAGAGTTGGTCCGAGGTGATCGAAGTCAAAGATGCTTCGCCGGTCACTGTCACCGCCCGTCGCTCGGCGCAGGGCATGGTCCTGTCCCATCAGCCCGATGCTGGCGTGGCATGGGTCCGGGCACGAGCCTGGGAAGGGTTCGAGCTGGCGTCGCTAATGGCCTGGGTATGGCTGGCCACCGACCGGGATCTCGACGCGGCGCAGCAACGCATCGGTGGGCTGGCCACCAATATCAATATGTACACCATGGACCGTAAGGGTAATTTGGGCTACGTGCATGCCGGGCGTTATCCCCGGCGCCACCCGGAGCACGATCCGCGGTTGCCTGTACCTGGTGACGGGGAGCGCGACTGGCAGGGTCTGCGGCCCTATTCAGATAATCCCACGCTGCGCAATCCCGCCCAGGGCTTCATTGCCAACTGGAACAATCGCCCCCGGCAGGACTGGATCAGCTCCGATCTGTGGACCTATACCTGGGGGCGCGCCGATCGGGCCGATATACTCTTTGAATCACTGCGGGATCTGCCCGAGCGTACCGTCGATGCTGTCAGTGCAGTCAATCAGATGAGCAGTTTTGCCGATGTCAGCGCCCCGACGCTGCTGCCGGCCCTGCTCACGGCGGCCGCTGATGAGCCGGTCCTCGACGCGCGTCTGAACCAGGCAGTGGCGCGTCTGCGGGCCTGGGATGGTCAATGGCAGGTCGACGAAAGCGGCTTTTACGGCGCCGCCCCCGCGCTGATGGCGGTCTGGTCACGGGTCCTGTTGCGAGAGACCTTGAGTGACGATATTGGCCCCGCTTTCTTCCATCTGTATGCGGCCAGTAATCACCCCGATCAGCCCCTGGGGCCATCTATTCCCAATCCGGTTGGATTAAAAGTGCTGGTGCGTAATCTGGATCGTCTGGCTTCGACCGATTGGGGGGAAGCTGACTACGACTTTTTTAACGGCGAGGCACCGGCGCAGGTGCTACTGCGCAGTCTTGACCTGGCGGTGGCGGAAATCAGTGCAGAGCAGGGCATGGACATGAGCGGCTGGCGCTTGCGCGCTTACCCGATGCAGTGGCGGCCTTACAATTTTCGCGGTGTGCCCCAGGCGCGGGAGTCCGCGATGATGGAATTGCCGGCCTACATGAATCGCGGCAGTGAAAATAATCTGTTTATTGCCACCGGTGAAGGCATAGAAGCTCGGGATGTCCTGCCGCCAGGCCAGTCCGGATTTGTCGGTGCGTCAGGAGAGCACCAGCACCTCAGGGACCAGATGGACCTGTATGCCGGGTTTGGCGATAAGCCGCTGCCTTTTTCTGTACCGGCGGTGCAGGCTGCGGCAAAGCGTAAAACGGTCCTGTCACTGCCCCGGTAAATGGGGCAGACCGCCCAAAGTACGACTTACCTATCTTACCTACCTATCTTACCTACCTAAACTACCTATCTTACCTACCTAAACTGCCTATCTCCCTACCTACCCTCCGGCCGTGCTGCAAGCAGGGTTTCGATCGCCACTGCGATGCCCAGGAGCTGCTGATCGCTGCCAACGGGTCCATCCAGTTCCAGGCCAATGGGTAAGCCCTCGCTTGACACGCCAGCTGGCAGACTGATGCCGGGAATACCCGCATTGCTGCCCGGGTCCGTATTGCGGATGTAGCTGGGAAACGTGGGCACCTGCCGTCCGCCAAGCGCGACGGTGGAGAGATCCGCCGTGATCGGGCGTGCCGGGAGCGGGGTGGTCGGAAACAAAATCGCCCGGACGCGGTTATTGCTGAAGTAATCGGCATAAGCGGCCTGCAGTCGCGGACGATCAACGTTCAGTGCCTGGCGGTAGGTGGACTCGTCAATGGCACCACTCATTGCGCTGCCCACGACTTCGCTGACATCCGGGCTGGCGATTTGCGCCAGCAGGTCCTGGACTGACGCATTGGGCAAGTTGCGCTGCAGGTAGGCCGGCAGTAGCTGGGAGGTCTCGTACAGCACGACAGGAAAACTGACCTTGTCGTTAAGCTCAGCCAGCTGCGGAATGTTTGCCTCCACCAACTGCACGCCGGCGCGGCGCAGTCGCTGCAGCGCCCGGTCCATAATCTGCGCGACCTGCGGGTCGAGATTGTCATAGAAAAATGCGCGCGGTACACCCAGGCGCAGTCCGCGCAGCGGTGCAGGTTGCAGCGCCTGCGCGTGTTCGCCGCTCAGAATGGCATCCAGGCGGTACGCATCGGTGACGTTGCGAGTGATGGGGCCGGCAGTATCGCGGGTGTTGGAAATCAGCGTCATGCCGTTGTTAGGGTAGCGCCCGGTGGTTGGTCGAAAGCCCACCAGCCCGTTAAGCGCCGCAGGGATGCGGACCGAACCACCGGTGTCGGTGCCGATACCCGCATCGGCCATGCCCAGTGCGACCGCCACCGCGGTGCCGCCGCTGCTGCCTCCAGCCAGGTAATCGGGGTTGACGGCATTGCGGACGGTGCCGAAGGCGCGATTGGCACTGGTAATACCGTAGGCCAGCTCGTGCAGGTTGTTTTTGCCGATAATAAACGCCCCGGCGGCCTTCAGCCGGGTAATCAATTCAGCGTCCCGATGGGGCACGAAGTCTCGCAGTAGCGGGGTACCCGCAGTGTTGGGTAGTCCCGCCACGTGGATATTGTCCTTTACCGAGATCACCATGCCGCTGAGGGGCAGGTTTTCGCTCAGTGCCGCGGGGCGAGGGGCAAGGCTGATAAAGGCGCGGTAGTCGGCAGACTGCTCGATTTTGGCGTAGTAGGGGTCCAGCGGGTCCGCACCCCGGGATGGGTGCGACAACAGGGTCAGCGATAACAGGGTCAGAGTGGCGCTTGCGGCAGCCCGCAAGCGGCTGCTCCGGGCTGTCATTGGTTGAGCGAGCCCAGTGTGCGGCCCTCCTCGGCGAGTTGACGCAGCAGGGGTGCTGGCTCCCAGCAGGGGTCGCCAGTGAGCTCGGCAAGGTGCTTCAGTTTTTCCAGCAGCGTATCCATCCCCAGTGATTCGGCGTAAAACATGGGGCCGCCCCGCCACGCGGGAAATCCATAGCCGTTGAGGTAGACGATGTCGATGTCAGAGGGCCGGGCTGCGATTCCCTCTTGCAGAATATCTGCACCCTCATTGACCAGGGCCAGGGTCAGGCGGTCGATAATTTCCTGGTCGTCGATGACGCGGCGTTCTACCTGCCACTCACCGGCGATCTGCTCGATCAGGGACGCCACCTCTGGATCAGTTTGTCGCTGTCGCGTCTCGGGATCATAGCGGTAGTAGCCGGCACCGCTCTTCTGGCCCAAACGCTCCATGTCCACCAGAGTGTCGGCCAGTGCCGACTCCTTGACAGAGCGCGATTCGATGCCCTGGTCGCGCCTGGACCGGTAGCCGATGTCGAGACCGGCCAGATCCCCGACGGCAATGGGTCCCATGGCCATGCCCCAGGTTTCCATCGCCGCGTCGATCTGTTCCGGGCTGGCGCCCTCCAGCAACAGCAGTTGCGCTTGACGCCCATACCCGCGCAGCATGCGATTGCCGACAAAGCCATGGCAGACACCTACCGCGACGGGTATCTTGCCTATCTTTCTGGCCAGTTTCATAAACGTCTGCACGACCTCCGGGGAGGTCTGGGTCGCGCGAACCACCTCCAGCAACTTCATTACATTGGCAGGGCTGAAGAAGTGCGCACCGATGACGTCCGCCGGGCGCCCGGTAACCGATGCAATTTCATTGACGTCCAGGTAGGAGGTGTTGGTGGCAAGAATGCAGCCGGGCTTGCAGCTGCTATCCAGTTTGCGGAAGACCTCTTTTTTGACTGCCATATTCTCGAACACCGCTTCTATCACCAGGTCCACGGCAGCAAGATCGGCATAATCTGTGGTTCCGGAGAAATTAGCCAGGAATGCATCCGCCTGCTGCGAAGAGAAGCGCCCGCGCTTCACCGAATTGGCATAGTTGCGATGGATTATCGCCATGCCACGGTCGAGGTTTTCGCGGCTGGTCTCTACGAGTGTGACTGGTATACCGGCATTGGCAAAGCACATGGCGATTCCGCCGCCCATGGTTCCGGCCCCGATGATCCCAACCGTGTTGACCGGTCGTGTCGGTGTGTCCGGCGCAATGTCCGGCAGCCTCGCGGTGGCTCGCTCAGCGAAGAAAACGTGACGCATAGCGGCTGACTGAGGCGAGTCACGGCATTCAAGAAAGCGTCGTCTTTCCTGCGCCTGCCCCGTTTCTACGTCTGCATGAGTGGCCAGTTCAACCAGTTCAAGAATGAAGCCGGGCGCGATCTGGCCGCGGGTTTTGCGGGCTATTTTTTTCGCGTAGCTGCTAAAAAAGTCCGCTGCATCTGGCGCAGTGGCCAGGCCCGCACCGGAGGGCCGGGGTGCTGCTCCCTTTAAGGACAGTTGCCGCGCATAGTCCATCGCGGCCTGCTCCAGGTCGCCCTCTAGCAGAAAATCGACCAAGCCGAGTTCCAGGGCTTTCTCCGCGCGTATCGGCGCACCGCTGATCATCATGTCCAGTGCTGGTTCAACGCCGATTACACGGGGCAGGCGCTGGGTGCCTCCTGCGCCGGGCAGCAGTCCCAGTTTGACTTCCGGCAGGCCCAGCCGGGTGCCGGGCAGGGCGCAGCGGTAATGTGCCGCCAGGGCCACCTCCAGACCGCCGCCCAGTGCATTGCCGTGTAGTGCTGCGACGACCGGTTTTGGGAAAGCTTCAATGGCAGAAACCAGATCGGGCAGATGGGGTGGTTGAGGCGGTTTCCCGAATTCCGTGATGTCTGCTCCCGCAATAAAGGTACGCCCCTGGCAGAGCAATAAAACGGTCTTGCTGGCATCATCCCTGGCTTCCTCAAGTGCAGCGGCGATACCTGCTCGAACCGCCTGTGACAGGGCGTTTACCGGTGGGTTGTCAATGCGGATGACACCCAGGCCATCGAGTTGTTGGTAGCTTACCGTGTTGTCGCTCATCGCAATCATCCAGTCTTCTGGTTTGGGTTATTCGACAGTGTAGCAGGCAGCGCCAACCAAAGCATTACAACAATGTTTGCTTGTGGTGTTAATTATGTATCATAATAAGGTGTCTGCATGGGGTTGGTGCCGACACAAACTGGGAATGGAGAAAGTGGAATGAAGCTGTGCAGCTATGTCTGCGGTGAGTGGCGCGAGGGCCAGGGCAGCGGCATCGTGGTGAACAATGCGGTAAGCGGTGCGCCTGTGTGTGAGGTCGGCAGCTCCGGGATCGACTTTGCTGAGGTGGCCAACTACGCCCGGGACTTGGGCGGGCCGGCACTGCGAGCCATGACCTTTCATGAGCGCGCGGCCGGACTGAAGGCCATGGCCAAGCACCTGATGGCAAATAAAGAGGCCTTTTACACCGTTTCTGCCCAGACCGGGGCCTCACGCGCGGATGGCTGGGTTGATATCGAGGGGGGGATTGGGACGGTGTTCACCTATGCCAGCCTGGTGGCTCGCGAGTTTCCCAATGATACGGTGATGGTCGAGGGCGAGATGGAGCGACTTTCCAAAGGTGGCAGCTTTGTCGGTCGGCATATTCTCACCCCCAGGCAGGGGGTCGCTGTGCACATCAACGCGTTTAATTTTCCCTGCTGGGGTATGTTGGAAAAGATCGCGCCTTCCCTGGCAGCGGGTATGCCCGTCATTGTCAAGCCCGCTACACCCACGGCCTATCTGACCGAAGCGATGGTGCGTGAGATGGTCTCTGGCGGGTTTTTGCCTGAGGGCGCCATACAGCTGGTTTGCGGCAGTGTGGGTGATCTGCTCGATCAGTTGTCGGAGCAGGATGTGGTGACTTTTACCGGGTCGGCCCGCACCGGGCACAAACTGCGCGCGCACCCCAACATTGTCGCCCGTTCAATTCCTTTTACCATGGAGGCGGACTCGCTCAATTGCGCCATTCTGGGCAAATCTGTACAACCCGGTGATGAGGAGTTTGATCTGTTCGTCAAGGAAGTGGTTCGCGAGATGACGGTCAAAGCCGGTCAGAAGTGCACCGCGATCCGGCGTGCAATCGTGCCAGCGGAGCAGTTAGACGCCGTCGAAGCGGCTCTCAGGGAGCGACTCGAAAAGGTGGTGGTGGGTGATCCTGCCCGGGAATCGGTGCGCATGGGTCCCTTGGTAGGGCGTGATCAGGCCGCTGATGTGCGCTCAGCCATGGAGCAACTGGCACAGGAATGTAAAATCGTCTTTGGTGGTGGTGAGCAATTCGATATCCTCGGTTGCGGCAACGACAGTGGCGCGTTCTTTCCCGTGACGCTGCTGCGCTGCGATGATCCCCACGCCAAACGACGGGTGCACGAGGTCGAGGCCTTTGGCCCGGTGAGCACCCTGATGCCCTATGCCGATTTGCAGGATGCCGTGGATATCGCCCGTCTGGGTCGCGGCAGTCTGGTGGGATCACTCTTTACCTATGACGACCAGGAAGCCCGCGAGGTGATCCTGGGTGCGGCTCCCTGGCACGGACGTATGTTGGTTATTAACCGGGATTGCGCTGGGGAGTCGACTGGCCATGGGTCGCCACTGGCCATGCTGGTGCATGGCGGCCCCGGTCGCGCGGGCGGCGGCGAAGAACTGGGCGGCGCCAGAGCGGTTAAGCACTACCTGCAGCGCACGGCCCTGCAGGGGTCTCCTACGACTTTGATGGCGATCACTTCTGAATACCATCCCGGCGCAAAAACCTTTAGCGACGGCGTGCATCCGTTCAAGAAATGGTTTGAAGACCTGCAGATCGGAGAGACCCTGATCACTCACCGGCGCACCGTGACCGAGGCGGATATTGTCAACTTCGGGTGTATCAGTGGCGATCATTTCTACGCTCACTTTGACGAAATAGCGGCGCGGGACTCGTTTTTTGGCAAGCGCGTTGCCCACGGCTATTTTGTCATATCCGCCGCGGCCGGGATGTTCGTTGAGCCCTCGCCCGGCCCGGTCATTGCTAATTACGGCTTGGAGAATCTGCGGTTTGTGGAACCGGTTGCCCCCGGCGATACCATCCAGGTCAAGCTCTCGGTCAAGCGGAAGGTAAAAAAAGCCCCCCGGGGAGATGAGCAGGCCAATGGCGTGGTGGTCTGGGCTGTAGAAGTCACTAACCAGAATCAGGAGCCCGTAGCCATCTACGACATTTTGACGCTGGTCGCACGGCGCGAGCCCTGAAGTGCGCGGGCGCAGATGCAAGAAGGAATGAACCATGACCCACGAGACGATTGAATTTGTGATCAGCGAGGGCGTTGCCCTGCTGACATTGAACCGGCCTGAGGCTCTGAACAGTTTTACCGCCCAGATGCACGGGGAAGTGCGGGAGGTACTAACGCGGGCCGCCGAGGACAGCCAGGTTCGCGCGGTTATGATCACCGGCAAGGGACGCGGTTTCTGCGCCGGGCAGGACCTCAACGATCGGGCCGTCGCGCCGGGCGCGGCCAGACCGGACCTGGGTGAATCGGTCAATAACTACTACAACCCCCTGATCCGGCTCATTACCGGCATGGAAAAACCGGTCATTTGCGCCGTCAACGGGGTCGCCGCCGGGGCCGGCGCCAATATCGCTCTGGCCTGTGACATTGTCATTGCCGGACGTTCTGCCAGTTTTATCGAATCTTTCAGCAAGCTGGGCCTGATTCCGGATTCCGGTGGCACCTGGATTCTGCCCCGGCTGGTGGGCATGGCGCGGGCCAAAGGGCTGGCTATGCTGGGACCCAAGGTATCTGCGGAGCAGGCCGAGGCCTGGGGTATGATCTGGCAGGTTGTGGACGACGCCGACCTGATGGCCACCGCGCTGGGTCTGGCAACACAGATGGCGCAGCAGCCCACCCGCGGTTTTGCCTTTACCAAACAGGCTTTCGCCGCGTCTGCAGCCAATACGCTGGACCAGCAGTTGGAGCTGGAAAAGGAACTGATGCGTGCCGCCGGCCAGACGGCTGATTATCAGGAGGGTGTGAGCGCCTTTCTGGAAAAACGCGCACCGCAGTACCGGGGTGAGTGAATGGACCTCAATGCAGATCAACTCGCGCGGGCTTGCGCCGACACCATGTTCGCCAACGACCGTGCCAGTAGAACATTGGGTATGTCTATCGAGACGATCAGTTCCGGGCGTGCAGTGCTGACCATGGTAGTGCGTGACGATATGGTTAACGGGCACAATATCTGTCACGGCGGAATGATTTTCACCCTGGCCGATAGCGCTTTCGCCTGTGCCTGCAATAGCCACAACTTTAGTGCCGTGGCGGCAGGTGCGAGGATCGATTTTTTGGCCCCGGGCAGGCTCGGCGACCAACTTACAGCGGTTGCCCAGCAGAACTCTCAGGGCAAGCGCAGCGGCGTTTATGATGTGTCGGTGAGCAATCAGGCGGGTAGCGTAATTGCCCTGTTTCGCGGTAATTCACAACGTATCGGTGGTCATCTGGTCGATGCGACGACGGGAGATCCGGTGTAATGCAAGATGCCTATATTTGTGATGCGGTGAGAACGCCGATAGGCCGCTATGGCGGGGGTTTGGCAAGTGTGCGCGCAGACGATCTCGGTGCGATACCCATCAAGGCACTACTGGCTCGTAATACCGGGGTCGACTGGGCTTGTGTCGACGACCTCTGGTTCGGGTGTGCAAACCAGGCCGGCGAAGACAACCGCAACGTTGCGCGCATGAGCGCCTTGCTGGCGGGCCTTCCAGTCACGGTGCCGGCGGTAACCATCAACCGTCTTTGCGGCTCCGGCATGGACGCCGTGGGTACTGCGGCGCGCGCCATCAAAGCCGGTGAAATCGCCATGGCTATTGTCGGTGGGGTAGAGGCCATGTCACGGGCGCCGTTTGTTCTCGGCAAAGCGGACAAGGCCTTCAGTCGCAGTGCCCAGATGTACGACACCACGATGGGGTGGCGCTTCGTCAACCGGCTCATGAAGGCGCAGTACGGAATCGACTCCATGCCCGAGACCGCAGAAAACGTCGCCGAACAGTTTAAAATAGAGCGAGGGGACCAGGACGCCTTTGCACTGCGCAGCCAGCAGCGCGCCGCCGCCGCCGTTGAGGCCGGATATTTTGACCAGGAACTGGTGCCGGTCACCATCCCTCAGCGCAGAGGTGATCCCAAAGTGGTTACTCTCGACGAGCATCCACGGGCTGATACCACGGCCGAGGCGCTCGCGGCATTGCCCACGCCCTTTCGTGCTGATGGCACGGTGACCGCAGGCAACGCCTCGGGCATCAACGATGGCGCCTGCGCCCTTTTGGTGGCGACCGAGGCCGCGGCGGTGAGCAACGGGCTGACCCCGCAAGCACGTATTGTCGGCATGGCCTGCAGTGGCCTGGAACCGAGAATCATGGGCTACGGGCCAGTGGAGGCGAGCCGGAAGGTGCTGGCGCTGGCGGGTTTGTCCCTCGATGCTATGGATGTCATCGAGCTGAACGAAGCCTTCGCCGCGCAGGGTCTGGCGGTGCTGCGCGCGCTGGGACTCGCCGATGATGCGCCACAGGTCAACCCCAATGGCGGGGCGATTGCTCTGGGCCATCCACTGGGCATGAGTGGTGCCCGGCTGGTTACCACAGCCCTGTATCAATTACAGCGCACAGGTGGCCGTTACGCCTTGTGCACCATGTGCATCGGAGTCGGTCAGGGTATTGCCTTGATCATCGAACGTGTCTGAGCGCTCGCGCCAGACGGGTATTCTCACTGGAGGAAAACCATGACCATTGAACACACGCAGGTAGAACTGAATCACCTGGAGGCCGGTTTTCAGGCGCGTATCGACGCCGAAGAAAAAATCGAGCCCAAGGACTGGATGCCGGACAAATACCGCAGGAACCTCGTGCGGCAGATGTCCCAGCACGCTCATTCCGAGGTGGTTGGCATGCAGCCCGAGGGCAACTGGATCACCCGGGCCCCAACGCTACATCGAAAATGTGTGCTGTTGGCCAAGGTTCAGGATGAAGGCGGCCACGGTCTGTATCTCTACAGTGCTGCCGAGACCCTGGGAACCAGTCGTGAAGAGATGATTGACGCGCTGCATGAAGGTAAGGCGAAGTATGCGTCTATTTTCAATTATCCGGCGATAACCTGGGCGGATATCGGTGCGATAGGATGGCTGGTCGATGGGGCCGCGATCGTCAATCAGGTGTCATTGCAGCGCACCTCCTACGGTCCCTACTCGCGGGGCATGGTACGCATTTGTAAAGAGGAGAGCTTCCACCAGCGTCAGGGCTACCACATCATGATGGTGCTCGCCAGAGGCAGTGAGGAGCAAAAGGCCATGGCACAGGATGCGCTCAACCGCTTCTGGTGGCCGTCGTTGATGATGTTCGGCCCCCACGATGGCGAGTCGGCCCATTCTGCCCAGTCCATGAAGTGGAAAATAAAGCGCCAGAGCAACGATGAATTGCGGCAGAAGTTTGTCGACCAGACGGTCCGCCAGGCCGAGGTGATCGGCCTCAGTATTCCCGATCCGGATTTGCAGTGGAATGAGGAGCGGGGACATTACGACTTTGGCGAGATTGACTGGGATGAGTTCGGTCGGGTGATCGCCGGTGACGGTCCCTGTAATCGGCAGCGTATGCAGCACCACAAGCGTGCTCATGAGGACGGTGCCTGGGTGCGTGACGCCATCGCCGCTCACGAGGAGAAAAAACGCATGCGCGCCGGTAAGGCCGCCGCCTGAGGGAGATAACTTATGTCGGATCATATGCAGTTGTTTGAAGTATTCATTCGTTCCAGGCGGGGACTGGACCATAAACACGTCGGCAGTTTGCACGCCGAGGACCCGGCCCAGGCTTTGGAGTACGCCCGCGATGTATACACCCGTCGCAGTGAGGGCGTCAGCATCTGGGTGGTAAATTCCTCGGATATCGTGGCTTCCCAGGAAGCCGACTGCGAGAGTTTTTACGACCCACTGGATGACAAACCCTACCGGCACGCGACCCATTATCAACTGCCGGAAGAAGTGAACAATATGTGAGGCGACAGTCATGTCAGCAATCGATACCAATAATGTGAGCGTGGCCCAGGCTGCGCTAAGTCAGTATGCGATCGGACTGGGGGATGATGCCCTGGTGCTGGGGCATCGCCTCTCCGAGTGGTGCAGTAAAGGCCCCTTTCTCGAGGAGGACCTGGCGTTGACCAATGTGTCACTGGATTACCTTGGGCGCGCCAGGATGTTCTACAGTTACGCGGCCGAAATTGAGGGCGGTGACTGCACCGAGGATACCCTGGCCTTTAGTCGGGACTGCCGCGAGTTCCGCAACCGACTGATCCACGAGTTGCCCCGGGGTGACTTCGCCTTCACCATGGCCAGGCAGTACCTGGTGGACGAGTTTAACCTGGCCTTTATGGGGCAGTTAATGAGCTCCAGCGATGCAACGCTCGCGGCAATTGCTACCAAAGCTGTCAAAGAGTGTCAGTACCACCTGCGGCGCAGCCGCGACTGGATGCTGCGTTTGGGCGATGGCACGCAAGAGAGTCAGAGCCGCCTGCAGAGCGCAGTGGACGATCTGTGGGGTTACACCCCGGAACTGTTCGAGCTGGATTCCGTTGAACAGGGTCTGGTAGCGAGCGGCGTGGCGGTGGATAGCACCAAGCTGCGCGCGGATTGGGAACGCGCCGTTCGGGCAACGCTCGCGGACGCTACGATTGCGGTCAGCGACGAGGACTGGTCTATCCGCGGTGGTCGCCAGGGAATGCATACGGAGCACCTGGGTCATTTGCTCAGCGAGTTGCAGTTTATGCAGCGGGCTTACCCGGGACTGGAGTGGTAGTCGGGCATATGTCTAACGTGGACCGGATTCCGTTACTTCCTGTCGAGGAACTGGAGCGGCGCAATCGGCGCGCCGGGTCGCCCGTCCCAGAGTTGTGGGCATTGCTGGATCAGGTCAAGGATCCGGAAATACCGGTGATCAGTATTTGGGAGCTGGGGGTGTTGCAGGACGTTACGCTCACGGATGGTGTGGTCCAGGTGACCATCACGCCGACGTATTCCGGTTGCCCGGCCATGACCGTTATGGCTGAGGATGTGACTGCCGCGCTGGCTGCTGCAGGTTACACCCGCTGCGAGATTGTCCAGCGGCTGACGCCGGCCTGGTCTACCAGCTGGATTGCCGAGTCTGCACAGGAAGCGCTGCGCACTTATGGCATTGCGCCGCCGGGCTGTGGACATGATGGCACTCAGAGTCCCATTCATTGCCCCCACTGCGGCTCCGCCGATGTACGTACCGTGAGTGAATTTGGCTCCACGGCGTGTAAGGCACTCTACCAGTGTGCTCAGTGCGCGGAGCCTTTCGATTACTTCAAACCGATCTAGGAGCTGTTCATGGCGACACCGCAGTTTTATCCACTCACCGTGTCGGCTGTCGAAGCTGAAACCGATCACGCCATCAAGGTCAGTTTTGCGGTCCCGGACAACTTGCGCGACGTGTTCGGTTACCGGCAGGGCCAGTACCTGACCCTGCAGTCGAGCATAGATGGCGAGACCGTGCGACGGTCCTATTCAATTTGTTCCGGCATTAATGATCCAGCGATGCAGGTGGCTATCAAACGGGTCGAAGGCGGGGTCTTCTCCAACTATGCCAACGACTCGCTGGCAGCAGGAGAGGTGGTTGAAGTGATGCCGCCCCAGGGCAGTTTTTTTACCGAATTGGACCCGGGGGCTGCGCGCAATTACCTGTTTATTTCAGCTGGCAGCGGGATAACGCCGGTGGTGTCAAACATCAAGAGCATTCTTGAGGAGGAACCCGCCAGCCGGGTGACCTTGCTGTTCGGCAATCAGCGCACGAATACCATCATGTTCCGGGAGACCCTGAGCTTTTTGAAAAATCGCTACCTGAGCCGCTTCCACTGGGTAAATATACTCAGCAAGGAAGACCAGGGTGCGGACGTGCTCAACGGGCGTCTCAATAATCGCAAAGGCGGTGAACTGAACCGGCAGTTGATCAAACTGGGCAGTTACGACGAGTACTTTATCTGCGGGCCTGAATCGATGATCTCGGAAGTTTCCCGGGGACTGCGTGGCGTCGGGGTTGCAGAGGAGCATATTCATTACGAATTGTTTGCAAGCTCAGCGGAGGACGCCCGTGCCGTGGTGGAGAAGCACCATGCCCGAGCCCGGGAGTACGGCGGTAAGCTCAGCCAGGTTACCGTGGTTCTGGATGGCAGAGGCAGCCAGTTTGAGCTGTCAGCGGATGGTGAAAATGTTCTCGATGCCGGGCTCAATCACGGCGTCGACCTGCCATACTCCTGCAAAGGCGGTGTCTGCTCGACCTGTAAAGCCAAGCTGGTGGAAGGGCAGGTGGATATGGATATTACGCATGGTCTGGAAGCGGAGGAGCTTGAGGCGGGGTTCATTTTGACCTGCCAGGCTCATCCGATCAGTGACCGGGTGGTGGTGGACTTCGATCAGAAATAAAGGGCGCAGCACACAGGATACCGGGTCCGCTCAGCACGATTCCGCCGCGACTCCCGCTGCACTGTGTGTTCGCTTTGCCCTGCTAGTTGCGCTGCTGCTGGCCCTGCCTCTGGCAGTGGCTCTGGTGGGGGGGCCGCCACCGGTCAGTTACGTTTGGGACGTCGCCAACCTGCTGGGTTTTCTCTCCCTGTCCTGCATGCTGCTATTGCTTTACTACACGGGGCGTCCGCGCAGCTTTCCCTCTTTTAGCGGTCGATTTTTTGCCAACCTGCACCGTGATATCGGCTACCTGTCCCTGGTGTTTATCGGCCTGCATGTAGGGCTGTTGTTGCTTGCCGAGCCGCTGCTGGTTGAACACCTGAAGCTCACCGCACCCCTCTATATGCTGGCCGGACTGGCAGCCGCCGGACTCTGCCTGCTGCTGGTACTATCGTCCGTTACTCCTTTGCGGCGCAAGCTGTGGGCCGACTATCGGTCGTTCCGCCAGCTTCACGGTTGGCTTTCATTACTGGTGCTTGCGCTTGCGTTGGTGCACCTCGGCGGCAGTGCCTTTTACCTCAATCACTGGATGAAGCTTGCCGTGGTGGGCGCGGTGGCCTGCACATTGGCGGCTTACTACCTGATCGTCGGCCCCAGGTCGCGCGTGTTGGGTTCAGGCCGTTACCGGCTGCGCAACAGCGCACGCTACTCCCATTTTGTCAGTTATGGTGCCGCGCTTTTGCTGGCAGGGCTGGTTGTACTCGTGGTGCGGGGGCCTGGCGGCGAATGAAGCGAAGACCTCTCGCTGTCTGGGTGATAGCCAGTCTGTTGCTGCTGGTCGGCTCGCTCGCCATCGGTGAATACCGGGACCGTGTACTTCCTGAGCGACCGCCGCTGCCGGTGGCGTTCGAGCACGGAGACCACGCTGGTGTGGGCTGCGCCGACTGCCACCACAATTTTATTGATGGCAGCGGCGGTGGAGCCTGTTATAACTGCCACAAAATGGATCCGGAGATCAATCGTGAGATGGAACAAATGTTTCACGATTTTTGCCGGGCTTGCCACCTGAAAGCCCGGTTGACCGGGGAGGAGTCCGGCCCCTTGCGGCAGTGCTCACTCTGCCACCATAATGATCAGCAGGCTGCTTTTTGAAGCAGGGTAACTCTGTACCGGGGTGATCCTGATTGCTGTATTGTGCCAGGGGACCCGGGCACTACTCTAAACATAATAATCGGGGGCGTTTCGTGAACCAGGAACAAAAGCTACAG
Organism: uncultured Gammaproteobacteria bacterium; assembly: GCA_963840725.1. Classification (GTDB taxonomy): domain Bacteria; phylum Pseudomonadota; class Gammaproteobacteria; order Pseudomonadales; family Halieaceae; genus CAVWDU01. The sequence goes on from CAWIZY010000018.1 coordinate 88,280, forward strand.
GCCATTGCCCGCCGCACCCGGCGGCGATTCACCTTTTCCCTGATCACCCTGGTGCTCTATTTCAGCTATGTGTTGAACTACACTGCCGCGGGTGAAGTGCTGGGCCAACGTTTGGGTGCATCTCACGTCACCGGTTCACTGGTCATGTTTAGCGGCCTCATTTTTTTGTTCATTGGCCTGGAACTGGTGTTTCTGCTGTTGAATCGACGGCAGGAGCGGGGTGAATGAGTCTTCTTCGGACGGGCCGCAGTCTCTGGTCGGTGATTCTCGCGGTTGCACTGGCCTGCCTGCCGTCTGAGGCACTCGCTGTGGGGAGTATTGACGGCGACGTTGAACGGCAAGCTCTGAACCCCACCGCTATCATTTTATTCCTGGTGTTCGTGGCGTCGACGTTGGGGGTCAGCTACTGGGCTTCTCGCAAGACGCGTGACAGCAAGGACTTCTATACGGCGGGGGGGCAAATTACCGGGCTGCAGAACGGTACAGCCATTGCCGGTGACTTCATGTCCGCTGCCTCTTTCCTCGGCATTACCGGACTGATATTTCTGGGCGGATTTGATGGGCTGGTATTGGCACTGGGCGCTTTTTCTGCGTGGCCACTGATGCTGTTCCTGCTCGCCCGGCGGGTTCGGAACCTGGGCAAGTTTACCTTTGTCGACGTGGTTTCCATGCGCCTCGAGCGCACCCGGATAAGAATTGTCGCTATTCTCGGTACCATCGTGGTGGTTGTTCTCTATCTGATTGCGCAAATGGTGGGTGCCGGAAAACTCATTGAACTGCTGTTTGGTCTGCCCTATGAACTTGCGGTGGTCAGTGTAAGTCTGCTGGTGCTGGCCTATGTGACCTTTGGCGGCATGCTCGCCACCACCTGGGTGCAGATCATTAAGGCGGTCCTGCTGATGACCGGGGTGACGATCCTGGCGTTTCTGGTGATGCGTGCCAGCGGGTTCAGCCTCGATGCGCTGTTGGCGGGCGCCGTGGCAAAGCACCCCAAGGGTGAAGCTATCCTCGGGCCCGGTGTGTTGTTCGATGATCCGATACAGATAACCACCATACTGGTCTCGATGTTATTTGGCACGCTGGGTCTGCCACATATCCTGATGCGCCTGTTTACCGTGCCGGATATGTATGAGGCGAAGAAGTCGGCTTTTTATGCCTCCTTGTTCATGGGCTATTTCTATCTCATGCTGGTGATTCTTGGCTTTGGTACGGTCTGGTTGCTCTACGACAACCCGCTGTTTTTTGCCGCCAATGGCAAACTGATTGGCGGTAACAACATGGCGGCGATCCATCTCGCCAGCGCATTGGGCGGCGATCTCCTGACCGGGTTTATGTCGGCGGTGACCTTTGCCACCATACTCGCTGTTGTGGCGGGCCTCACCGTTTCTGGCGCGGCGGCTATTTCCCATGATTTGTACGCTGAAGTCATTTGCAAGGGCAAACCCGATATCCGCACCGAACTGATTGCCACCCGCATTACGGTCGTGGTGATCGGGGTGATTGCCGTGCTTCTGGGTATTCTGTTTGAAAATGAAAATGTTGCGTTTATCGCCACCATGCCAATGGTCGTGGCGGCGTCGGTAAACTTTCCGATTCTCTTCCTGTCTCTCTACTGGTCGGGCCTGACTACCCGAGGCGCTATTTCAGGTGCCGTTGTGGGCCTGCTGTCCTCGGTGCTTCTGATCGTTATCGGGCCACAGGTATGGGTGTCTGTGCTGGGTAATGAGGAGGCGCTATTTCCTTACAACTACCCGGCCCTGTTTACGCTGCCTCTGGCGCTGGCCGTAACCTGGATCGTATCGGTCAGCGACGGCTCGGCGCGCGCGACCATCGACCGCGCCAACTACCATGAGCTGTTGGTACGCTCTGAATTCGGCCCCGATTCGGGTGTACTCGAGGTGGCCCGGCACTGATCCGGGGTACTTGTTCGGCGCCGCCAAATTGTCGATACTGCATGGAAGCGTTCAAGCTGAACCAGGTCCATGATTGCCCGGGGAGGGATGCATGAGCACAATCAACAGGTCGGTTTCGGTCTCTCGGATAGAGCAGTTCAGTGGACTGGTCGACGAAACGTTTTTCCCCATGGCGCTGGAAATGAATGCAGACAGGTCAGCCGGCTTCCACGGCGAATTGCAGGCTCAGCAGCTGGGCAAGGTAGGCTTTGCCTCGGTCAAGAGTTCGCCTCTGGATGTGTACCGCAGGCGCCAGCATATCGGTCAGGCCTCGGCGGCAGCCTATCTGGTCAAGGTGCAGGTCGAGGGCGAGGGCCGTGTGTGCCACCGGGGTAGGGAGGCGCATCTGCTCCCCGGCGACTTTACCTTGTGTCTCAGTTCCGAGCCCTATGAACTGCACTTTGAACGTGAGTACTCGCAGGTGGTACTCGCCATACCCGAGCAACTGATGGAGGAATGTGTGCAGCAACCGGCCCAGCATCTGGGCATCCGGATGGATTCACAGGTGGGTGCCAACGGCTTGTTCGCGCAGTTCGTAACATCTATTGCCTGTAGAATGGATCAGCTCGACGGGGTGCTGGCACAGCGCCTTGAGGCCAACGTGATTGACCTGCTGTCAACAACGCTGGGTTACGCCCGCGAGGCTCAGCGCCAGGACCTGTTTCACTGTGGGGTCAAGCGAGAGTACCTGCAGCGCATCAAACACTTTATCCGACGTAATCTGGAGCAGGAGCGACTCGGGCCGGAATGGATTTCCGATGCGCATCACATATCGACCCGCTATTTGCATATGCTGTTTGAGAGTGAGAGCGAGTCAGTGTCGCGCTACATCCAGCGCCTGCGGCTGGAATCCTGCAAAGAGGCCCTGGCCGACCCGTCCTTCGCCGGTTACCCGGTATCGGAAATTGCTTACCGGGCCGGCTTCAAGGACGCTTCCCATTTCAGTCGGAGCTTCAAGAAGGAGTTCGGGGCTACTCCGGCTCGATTCCGTAAGGACTGCCCCTAGCAGATTGTCCACGATCACCCAGCTTCGGTCAGGCTAAGCTGATTCTGCAGTTCCCGCTTGACGAACTTACCACTGGCATTGCGCGGCAGCGGTTGATCCAGAATCCAGATATAGCGGGGCGCCTTGTAGGCGGCCATGTGGCTTTTGCAGAATTCCCGGAGTTCCGCTGCCGTCAGCTCGCTACCCGGTGCAGGGAAAACGGCGGCGCCCACTTCTTCGCCCAGGCGCTCATCCGGCACTGAAAATACGCTGCACTCCGCTACTCCCGGATGTCGATAAATAACCCATTCCACTTCCGAGCAGTAGACGTTTTCGCCACCGCGCAGCACCATGTCCTTGGCTCTGTCCACCAGATAAATAAAGTTATCTTCGTCGATGTAACCGATGTCCCCGGTGCGCAGCCAGCCATCGCTGATGGCCTCTGCCGTGGCCTCCGGTCGATTGAGATAGCCTTTGATGACCTGGGCGCCGCGCACACAGATTTCCCCGGTCTCACCGCCGGTCAAGGGATTGCCCTCGGCGTCGATGACCTTGACCTCATAGATCGGTGGCACGCGACCAGCGCTGTCTGGCTTATCTGTGAGGAAAAAGCCAATTGAGGTGCTGATGATGCCGCAGGTTTCGGTCATACCATAGCCCTGGCCGGGCTGCGCCCCGCGTCCGCCATCGGCGATCTTGCCCACCAGGTCGGGCTGCACCGCAGCGCCGCCGCCACTCATAGAACTCAGTGAGGAGGTGTCCCGCTGTGAAAAATCCGGATGATTGATGATCTCCCGACTCATAGTGGGCACACCGCTGAAAACCGTGATCTGTTCGGCTTCTATCAGACGCAGCGCCTCGCCGGCATCCCATTTGTGCATATGCACCAGCTTGCCGCCTGCGATGGTGGCGGTCTGGGCCAGGCAGTTATTGGCGGTGACATGAAACAAGGGGGTCGCAATAATGGAAGCCATCTGTCTGCCCGGGGCCAGTGGGTTGGGTGCTTCCTTACCTTCCAGTCGGGCCTGCGTGCTGGTCTGCGACAGCGTGCCAAACATTACGCTAAACAGGTTGTTCACGCAGCCCCGGTGGGTCAGTTGAGCGCCCTTGGGTCGTCCAGTGGTTCCCGAGGTATAGAAAATACACGCGTCGTCGTCAGGATCGACAACGACTTCTGGCATGGCCGGTTCGGTCGCTATCACCTCGCTCCAGGGTGTGGCCCAGTCGGGGATCTCACCGGTGCGTACGGCGACGACTTTCAGGTCCGGCAGTGCAGGTCTGAGAGCGCTAAACCGCTGCAGTCGCTCACTGTCGCAGATGAGCAGTTTGGCGTCAGAGTCCTGCAGGCCATACGCCAGTTCTTCTTCCACCCACCAGGCATTTACCCCTACCGACACCGCACCGATACAGCTGAGTGCCCAGTAACAGAGCATCCACTCGGGGTAGTTACGCATCGCAATCGCGACCCGGTCGTGCTGCCCGATGCCGTTGGCGGTGAGCCAGTTGGTGATCCGGGCGACTTCCTCGTGTGCCTGGGCGTAGGTCCAGCGTTCGTCGCGGTAGACAAGATAGTCAGCGTCTCCATGGCCCGCAGTGCTCAGCCAGACATCGCGCAGAGAACCTGGTGCCATCGCCCAGGCTTTCACTGTTTGCCCGCCGACAGTGACCTCTGTGACAGCGAACATCTGATCGGACGCGGTCATGCCGGCGATGGTTTCCTGAAGCTCCTGATACATAGTGCTATCCCTTGTTATGTTTTATGGTGCAGCTGACTGGGGCGCATTGTACTGAGTATTGAGATTCTTTTGCCAGCGTCTCGCTGGGGTCTCACTCGTGTTTGGCTTAAGCCGGGTCAGGTCAGGTCAGGAATTGGAATTCTGTCTGGCGGCGCAGGGACGACAGGGAATTGAGGGTAGGCCAGACGAGTCGTCGAATGGCCTGTTCGCCGCGCCCCGCTATAGCGTAGAGGGGTGTCGGCCCGCGCCGCTCATCCAATTGCGCCATGACCAGTTCAAAAATCAGTTCCTTGCCGGCGCCCAGGGCAGGACCCGCCAGTGCACAATTGCCGGCAACCAGCATCGCGCTGAGATCGCCGAAAGACACCAGCACCGGCTTCCCCGATGGCCAGTAGCGGGCGGGCTGACGGCCGCGGGCTGTGCGGCTCAGGTTTCTCGCCACACAGGCACCCATATCCAGCGAGTGGTAGGCCTGCCGGGCCTGAGACCGGGGTAACTCCGCCGCGTCGCCGGCAATATAAACTGCTTTTTGCCGGGTGCTGCGTAAAAATTTGTCTACCGGTGCCCAGCCACTGGGCCCCGCCAGGCCACAGCGGGCCAGCAGTTCGGGTGGGGCTGGCCCGCCGGTCCAGATAGTCAGGTCGCTTTCCAGTTGCTGGCCATTCGCCAGGGTGACGCTCTTTGCTGACAGCTGTTTAACCGGTGACCCACACAAAAGGCTAACCGGGTAAGGTGCACACACGTCCCGTATGTGTGTATCCAGAGCCGCGTGCGACTGCGGCAACAGTCTGTCCTGCGCCTCCACCAGGGTGAGCTCGATGCCGTAGGCCGCATCCCGGTAGCGGCGTAAGATTTCCCCCAGCGCCTCCACGCCGGCCAGGCCGCCACCGATAATCACCACGCGTGCTGGTGCTCGCCGCTTCCCAAGCCGGGCCAAACGCTTGGCAATCTGCTCACAATCGGCCGCAGACTTGAACGACAGGCTGTGTTCGGAGACACCGGGAATCCCATAAGTGGCATCTGCCGCACCGGTTGCCATGACCAGCGAATCGTAACTCAGCGGCTTGCCACGGGTGGTCGTAGCTTGCTTAATGTCCGGGTCGATCGCGACGACCCGGTCGCGCCTGAAACGGTGCCCAAGATCTGCCAGCAGGGGTTTCAGGGGCAGTTGCAGCGAGTTGACGGTTTTCAGCCCTGACAGCAATTCATGGATATTGGGCAAAAACTCGAAGTTGGGCTTGGGGTCAACCAGGGTGACGTCAAAGCGCCTTGCTGCAAGCCCACGGGCACAGGCAAGACCGGCAAAACCGCCGCCGACAATGACGACCCGGTGTTCGCGGGCCATCAGTCGCTGTCCCGGCGCAGCGTTAGCATCGGCTCGCCACCTGCGCCCACCAACACGGCGACGACCATGGGCTGACAACAGACCTGGCAGTCCTCGATATATTCCTGCCCGAGGTCGCCCTCATCGACCAGAAGTTCGATAGGTTCTCCGCAGTAAGGGCAGGTCTGTGACAGGCTGGTAATTGACATGAGTAACGGTTTCTGGAGATGGCTGTTCAGTCGAATAGATGGGCTGGTTACGTGGTTTAGGCTGTGCCGGATCAGATGATAAAGCCCGCGGCACCCCGTTGCCAGCGTCGTTCGTCTAACGCAACCGCCCAAGGCGACGATGTTCTGCTGGAACCCTTCCCGGCGAAGGAGGCACCACCCGACCCCTCCCCTGGTCGCCGGGTTTCCCCGCGAAATGCCACAATGCGCTCGTTACGCTCACTTGCAGAAAGTCCGCGGGTGCACTATTACTGATTGGGTAAGCAATAACTTCAACGGGTGCGGGCAGTGTTCGCCGAACCGCTCCCAAGGGGTGATCATGTTATCCCATCTCGTCAAGACGCTTTTCACGGGCGCCCTCGTTGCGTTCTCTCTTGCCAACACCGTACATGGGCAACCCGCCGATGACGGGGTGTGGACTTCGTTGCCGCCCGGCTTGTCGAACAGGGCAAACCTGCCGCCAGGCAAAGGCATCTACCAGCTCAACCACGGAGCCCTGCAGCGCTTGCTGGCCAAGGCGCCGGCGGAAGGAGCGGTGTCCCGCGGCGGCGGTGTGCTGCTCTCCCTTCCCAGCAGCGACGGGAAACTGGTGTCATTTCGGGTCCAGCAATCACCGATCATGGCGCCGGAACTCGCCGCACGCTATCCGGGCATCGAGACCTTTAGCGGCCAGGCCGTTGGCGATGCCTCCACCAGCGTTCGCTTCAGCCGCACGGTTCACGGTTTTCAGGCCACGATCGTCAGGCCGGGTGGGGTGACGTTCGTCTCACCCACTACCCGCGGCGACCTGGACAACTACGCGGTGACGACGATAGAAGATGAGCCGGAAACGAGCTTCCAGTGCCTGGTGGATGCCTTCGCACCGGGCCTTGGCGAGGCCGCCCCCTCACTCGCAGGCCCGATTGCCGCCGCCGGGCTCGCGCCCGCCGGTGACACGCTTAGGACCTATCGGCTCGCAGTGGCGGCCACTGGCGAATATACCAGTAATTTCGCCGACCCGGAGGCCGCGCTGGGTGCGATTGCGACCGTCGTCAACGGAATCAATGCGATCTACGAGGTCGAGGTCTCGGTGCGCCTGGTGCTGGTGGCAGACAACGACCAGATCGTCTACGGCGACCCGGACACCGACCCGTTCCCGCTAGCGGACAAGAACGGTGAAACTCAGGCAGCCATCGACATGGACATCGGAGACGCGAATTACGATATCGGCCACCTGTTCCACCTCGCAGGTAACAGCATCTCCGGCAATGCCGGCTGCATCGGCTGCGTATGCACCACCGGCAGCAAGGGCAGTGCCTGGAGCCAGGGACCAAACCCCACCAACGGTAACTTCATTTTCCTGGTCGCCCACGAGATGGGCCACCAGCACGGCGGCAGGCACACGTTCAACGGGCAGTCCTGTCCCGCCGGAGCCTGGTCGTCGAGCTCGGCCTGGGAGCCGGGTAGCGGTACCACGATCATGTCCTATTCCAGCATTTGCGGTGCAGACAACGTGCTGGGCGGCCAGGTAGGCGACCTGTATTTCCACGCTGGCAGCCGGCAGGAAATCACGGGCTATACCCAGGCAGGCGGGGGCAGCGCTTGCGGTGTCACGGCTGCCACCGGCAACGGCATTCCCTCAGTCGACGCGGGACTTGACTACACCATTCCACGCGGCACTCCATTCGAGTTGGCCGCCGTGGGCGATGACCCGGACGGTGATGCCCTAACATATACCTGGGAGCAGATGGACCTCGGCAACCGCGACCCGCTAAACACCGTTGACGACGGCATGATCCCGCTGTTCCGCTCCTTCCCGCCGTCAATGGCGGAGACCCGCACATTTCCCAACTTCGAGGATTTGCTGGCGGGTTCATCCAGCCTGTTCCCGAACAAACTGGGCGAACAACTGCCCAGCCTGGACCGCATGCTGACGTTTCGCGCCACGGCTCGTGACAACCGGGCGGGCGGTGGCGGCGCGGATGACGACGATGTCACACTGACGGTAGTAGGCGCCCCCTTCTTTATTACCTCGCCCTCTGCGGGCGGTGGCCTGGAGTGCAACGCTCCCAGCGACGTGACCTGGAGCGTGGGTGGAGGTAACTTGGCGGCGAACGTAGATGTGCTGCTGTCGATAGATGGCGGCGGTAGCTTCCCGGCCGTGCTGGCCTCCAATACCCCCAACGACGGGGCCGAGACCGTGCCCGGACCGGCCTCGCTGGTGGCGGATGCGCGATTGCGCATCAACGCGCTGGGCAACGTGTTCTTCGCCCTCTCAGACCAGATCGCAGTCCAGGACACCCTGGCGCCCAGCGTGAGCTGCCCGGCCGACGTGGTGGTCGAATGCACCGGTAACAACGGCATTGAACGCAGCGACTCGCAGCTGACCGCTTTTTTTAGCGGGGCATCCGCGACCGACGCTTGTGACGCGGCTCTGCCGCCGCCCTCAGACGACGCGCCCGACCTGCTGCCCCTGGGCGACAACCCGGTGGGCTTCTCTACCACCGACGCATCGGGCAACACCGGTTCGTGCTCGGCCACGGTCAGCGTCGTGGACACCACGCCGCCGACGATCAGCGTATCGCTGACACCCGACCAGTTGTTCCCCGCACCCAACCACAAGCTGCGCAATATCCGGGCGACGGTCGAAGTAGGGGACAGCTGCGACCCGAACCCAAGCGTGGTCCTGGCCTCGATCACCAGCAATGAGCCCGACAACGGGACCGGCGATGGTGACACGGAGAACGATATCCAGAACGCCGAGATCGGTACCGAGGATTACCGCTTCTCATTGCGCGCCGAACGCGCCGGTTCCGGCGATGGTCGTATCTATACGGTGACCTACACGGTGACCGACGGCTCGGGCAACACCGGCACCGCCAGTGCGACCGTCTCGGTGGCAAAAAGCGCCTCGAATAAATAAGCGTTGAACCGCCCCCCGGGTGTCAAAACCGGGGGCAAGGCATACCTTCGCCAGCTGCTGTGAAGAGAGAATGGCCAGCCCGCTACGCTTGCGTTTATAGTCGAGCAGGCTGTGGATGATGTAATCGCCCTCTGCACCGTTTATCAACAAGGGCTCCTCAACGATAATACTGTTGCCGTAGTCGAAGCGCTGCTCATGCCCGGTAAGGGGGTCGATGCGAACGACCGCCGAGGCCAGAGACGATGGGCTGTTTCCTTGTCCACCGGCACCGAACCACGAGGCGCCGGAGTCGCTGCGTCCGACCATCAGTCAATGTCAGTCTCTGGCGGCGGATCTGCTGGAGAATATTCGAGGGATCGTCAGGCGTATGTCACAACAGCAGCGCGACGACCTGGCCGCCACGATTGTCCAGTTAGCGGCCGTGACACCGGGTGTTGAGGTGCTGATTCGCCCACCGCTGCCGACACTGCCTGGCCCACTGGGTCAGCAACTGGTGTTCTGTGTTCAGGAAGGCTTACACAACGCAATTCGCCACGGTGGTGCAACGCAGATAATCATTGCCTGGGGGGACAGTGCTTTGCATATCTCGGACAACGGCAGAGGCCTGCGCGGTCGTGGGGTTGCGCGGGGTTTTGGGCTTGAAAACATCGACAAGCGGCTGGCGCCCTTTGAGGGGCATGGTACCTTGTCCGCATCCAGCGAGCTGGGTGGCTGTGAGCTGGCTTTGCGGCTGGCGCCGGAGACAAGGGGATGATCCGCATCGGGCTGGCAGACGATCAGGCATTGGTGCGGGAGGGCATCGCCCGGCTGATCGAACTCTCGGGCGTGGCGATCACCGTCTGGCAATGTGAGAACGGAGAGGCGGCGTTAGAGCAGCTGCAGTCCGAGCCAGTCGATGTGCTGGTTTGCGATATCCGGATGCCGGGAATGGATGGTATTACGCTGGTCAGGCGACTGCGAGCCGCGGGCAGTGTGCAGCCGGTGCTGGTGCTCACCACTTTCGATGACCACCAGCTCTTCCTCGATGCGCTGGCGGCGGGTGCCAATGGCTTTTTACTCAAGGATGTGAGTCTGGAGAAGCTGGTGAGCGCGATTGAAACGGTAGCCGCCGGTGGGTTTATCGCTGAACCCAGGTTAGTGTCCCAGGTCAGCACTGGCATTGCCGATGCTCCGCCGGCGGACCGTGATCTGCTTTCCGCCAAGGAACGTGAGGTGCTCAGATTGATCGCCGGCGGCCTGTCTAATCGTGAGATTGCCGGGGTTGTCCACCTCGCCGAGGGCACGGTCAAGAACCGCGTCTCCGAAATACTGTTAAAGCTCGATTGCCGGGATCGCACCCAGGCCGTGTTGTATGCGATCCACTGGGGCCTCATTTAGTGTAAACAAGCCCGCAGGGTCTGAATATCCCGGTAACGGCTGGGAATGTCGTCCCGCTCGGCGCAGGAGCGCAGATCCGCCAGCTTGCGCAGTGACTTGAGCATCACCGGCAGGGGCGGTCCGCTGGCGGTCAGCCCTGGCTGATCGGCCAATCCCTTGCTGTGTGCAGGGCCTTCGATAAATTTGGCCACCAGCTGCTCATGATGCTGTAGCGCCGTCCGTCCGTGGGCCTTGCAGGCCTCGAGAAACAAAGCCAGGTTGGTTTGAAACCAACTGGCATCGCTATGGGCCTCCATCTCGGCCAGAAAGCGGTCCATGAGGCTCTCTCGTCGCATACAATCGCGCAGGACCAGCTGGTCTTCGGGTGTCATGAAAAGGAATTTGTCGACCAACAGCTGTGCGTAATAGGCGTCGTCGGCGCGGCACAAGCCCAGCAACAGGTCGATCACATTGATACCGGCAAAATCCCCCGCGTTGGCGCCCCGATATTCGTGCATGCCCACACGATGAGGTTTGTAATAGGGGCGCACACAGAAGAAAAAGCGGTCGGTGTCGAGTCGTTCGAACAATTCAGCGTTGGATTGGACGACATCCAGCAGGGCATCCGTCGCCACCCGCAACAAGTCGGCTGTTACCGGGTGGGAGACCCCCAGGGGCAGTGTGCGTCGCAGGGCTTCCGAGGCGCGAATATAGGCGAGGGCCGCCCGGGTGTTATAGGTGATAAACAACTCCTCATCGGCGAGTGCGGTGAAGGTTTTGTAGCGGCCGCCCACAGAGCGATTATGGGTTTCCAAATGGGCGGACGCGAAGCGCGGCACCACCCCCAGGGAGGCACCCAGCTGCATGGCCAGCGCAGAGGCTTCAAGCAGGGGTGATTTGATTTCTCGAGAGGGTTCGGTAATGCCATGTCGCCGGCAGGCGGCCATATAAAAGCCGACATTGCCCAGCAGGTCGAACCCCGCCTCGAAGCCCTCGTCGGTATTGCCCTCCTGCAGCAGGTCGACAATGAACGCTTTGCCTTCTTCGACCAATTGTTCTTTTAAAGCATCGCCCACGCCATCGACAAGCTCCGGGTTGTCGGATTCGAAGTAGAGTGCCTCTAATTGCGTATTCAGACTGACAAAGTTACCGCGTATCCAGTTGTCGAATCGTGCTGTTTTTATGGTCATTGTCGACTCCTGTCTTATTGAGTATCAGGGCGGTTCCGCGCTCCCCTGTTACAACAAATGTATCTTCACCAGGTGGGTGATCACACTACATGTGTTCACCAATTTACGTGTGCCCCAATTTATGGGTCACCGCCCGCTGGTGAGCGAGCAGGGGTATCAGGATAAACAGGTAGGACGCCAGAAATAAGCCGATGCCGGTGTAGATAACCCGCGAGTAGTCGCCGTCTGACAACAGCGAGGCCGCGAGTGCGGGGCCGACGGCGAGCCCCAGCATCTGTGCCGCTACCGCATAGACCACGACACGGCCGTGTTGGTCAAAGCTGGCCATAGCCGCAAGCAGAAAGGGGTGGGTCATGTTCCAGGCAAAATTGTAGACGCAAACGGTGAGGGTGTAGAGCAGCGCGGAAAACGGCCCGAGCAGGGTGGTCAGCACCAGGCTGCCGCCGATAATCCCGATGGCGAGGGGCAAAGCGCGCCCGAAGCGGCGCCCAACAACTGCCGCTACGAAGGCTCCGGCGATGCCGAGAAACTGGGATAGCATCAACCCGTTGGCGACTGCCTGCTCACTGGCTCCGCCGTCCAGGCCGATCAGGAACAAATAGGCCCAGATCACGCCCTGGCCAAAAAAATAGGTAAACATGGCCAGGATTGCCAACAGCCGCAGGGTGCCACTCAGGTCTACGGCGTCGGCCTCTACCTGCAGGTGTTCAGCGCCCGCCTCGGGCAGGAAGCGCACAAACAGGTAGCCACTGGCGCCAAAAATGGCAAAGAACAGGATGACCCCGGTCATGCCCACCAGATTGAAGGCAGTCGGCATGATCCAGAGCCCCAGGGCGCCGTAGGTCAGCACGCCCATAATCAGATAGCCGAAGTTGCGGTCGGTAAGCCGGGTCAGGCCGACGATGGTGAAACTCAGCGAGACCAGGCCGCCTGAGCCGAGGCCGACGACAAACCGGGTGGCTGCGAAGGGGAGCATTGCGTGGCTGGCTAGTGATAAGAGGTTCCCCGCGACAAACAGTAGCAAAGACAGCTGCAGTATCCGGTGCCAATTATAGTGATGGCCACCCAGGGCCAGCACCACCGTGGTGACGGCGATACCCCAGATTTCGGCGGAGGCGATGTAGCCGGCCTGTTGCTCAGTGAAGCCGGAAAACTGCACCAGTCCCTGGATAAAGCCGGGCTGGACAATAAAAACCGCAGCGCCGATCACCGACAGATAGATGGTGGCGAACAGTGACCAACGACTATTGACGTCGACCCGGGTAGATGTGCTGGCATTGACTGTTTGCATGGACAGGTCCGGCTGTTATTCTCTCAATCAGTATGGGCCAGCCAGTGCGACGGCACCATCGACCGAAAGTATGACAGAGACGGCAGCCCAGGAAAATTTCCCCAACCACTTCCAGCGTGAAAGCCTGGAACTGGTCAACAGTCTGCTACCGTTAAGTTCCTCCGGGTTTTACCTGGTGGGTCCCGATATGCAACATCGGGATGTGGTCATGCGTGATATGCCCGTGACCACCGACCGGGATTACCGCGAAAACTACAGTCAGCTTGACCCACTCAATCCCACCGCTTTTGTTGGCACGGATGTCAGGGTGGCAGCGCTGGATGAACAGTTGCCAGAACGCGAGTTACTGGCCTCTCGGTATTATCGAGAGTTTATGCAGCCGCTCGGTCATCGCCATGTGGCAGATATGTTCCTCCGCTATGGGCAGGATATCATTGCCGTGCTCACCATGCTGCGAGACGCCCAACAGGGCCATTTCACCGCCGGAGAATTGTCCCTGCTGCGCAAGTTACAGCCCTTTCTGGAATACACGCTCAATCGACTCTATCTGCCGCGACGCTATCGTCAGCGCCACAGCGCGCAAACGAAATATGGCCTGACTGACCGGGAGCTGGATGTGGTTGAATTCATGATCGGCGGCGCCAGCAATAAGGCTATCGCCCATGAACTGGGGCTTAGCCTGGCCACCGTGAAGACCCATATTCAGCATATCTTCCAGAAAACGGACGTGCCTTCCCGCGCTATACTCAGTGCGCGGCTGCTGGGTGATTGAGGCTCATCATGTCGAAGAGGCGCTCATCCTTTTGACTGATAGTCCCCATCAAACGACTGTACTAGACTCGTTTGGGACAATGACAATCAGGGGGAAACAACATGCTCGGAGATCTCGCAGGTAGGGTAGCTATCGTGACGGGTGCCGGCCAGGGTATTGGCGAGGGCATTGCGACAGTGTTCGCCGCTGCCGGCGCGAAGGTGGTGGTGGCAACACGAACCGCAGGCAATGGCCAGGAAACGGTTGACCGTATTGTCGGGGCCGGCGGCGAGGCGCTCCTTGTCCAGTGCGATGTTGGCACGCGGGCCGCGGTTGAGGCGATGGTTGCATCCACTGTGGCACATTTCGGTCGCGTCGATATCGGTGTTCACAATGCCGCTGTATACCCCTTGCATACGGTCGAGGAATTGACTGACGAAGTGCTCGATACAACGCTGGCGGTTAACATGAAAGCTGCATTCTGGCTGACCCAGTGCTGTCTGCCCCATTTTCGCAGCCAGGGTGGTGGCCGGCTGTTGTTTACCTCTTCCGTCACCGGGCCGCGTGTCGCCATGCCCGGCACGGCTCATTACGCTATGTCCAAAGGCGGGATGAACGGCTTTATTCGGACCGCCGCGCTGGAGTACGCGCGCGAGAATATCACCGTCAATGGCGTCGAACCCGGTTACATACTGACCCAGGCCATGTCGGCCCTGGGCGACGAGAGCGAACTTGCGGCCATGGCAAAGTGCATTCCCCAGGGCCACCTCGGGGTCCCGGAGGATATCGCCAACACGATGCTGTTCCTCGCCTCGGATGAGGCGCGCTATATTACCGGGCAAACCATCGTTGTGGATGGCGGCTCTACACTGCCTGAAAGTCAGGTTGTGATGGACGGTTTCTATGACTGATGCAAACACCCATCCAAACACCCCTGCAAACACCAATGCCTTGCTGCAGCGGCGCTACCGGGTACTCGGCAGCCACTCGCCGTTGTTTTACGATGAACCTTTGCAACTCGTGCGGGGCGAGGGGGTATGGGTTTACGATGCCGATGGCAAACGCTACCTCGACGTCTATAACAATGTTCCCCACGTGGGCCACTGCCATCCGCGTGTGGTCGAGGCCCTGTGTCGTCAGGCGGGCACGCTAAACACCCACACCCGCTATCTGCATGAAAACATCGTCAACTATGCTGAGCGCCTGACGGCAAAGTTCGACGATTCATTGTCCATGGCCATGCTGGCTTGCACCGGCAGTGAGGCCAACGAAATCGCCCTGCGCATGGCGCGTCAGCACACCGCTGCTGAAGGCATCATCGTCACCGACTTTGCCTACCACGGTAACACTGCAGCGGTAGCGGAACTGGGGACCGGCTTCATGCCTGAGGCGGCAACCAGCAAGCGCGTCCGGGGTGTGCTGGTGCCGGATGCGTATCGGGGCTTGCCCGGGGTTGCGCCCGAGAATCTGGCGGTTGCCTTCGCCAACTCTGTCGCGGCGGCCATTGAAGACTTCACAGCCCATGGTATCAAGCTGGCCGGTATGCTGGTCTGCCCGGGGTTTGCCAATGAGGGCCTGGTGACCCTGCCGCCGGGGTATATGGACCTGGCGATCGGGCACGTGCGGGCTGCTGGCGGTCTGTATATCGCCGACGAAGTGCAGGTGGGTTTTGGCCGCACCGGCAAACACTGGTTCGCCCACCAGTGGGGCCAGGTAGTGCCCGATATTGTCACCCTGGGTAAACCAATGGGCAACGGTCACCCGATATCCGCAGTGGTGGCGCGAGGGGACCTGATTGATCAGTTCGGCGAATGGGGCATGTATTTCAATACCTTCGGGGGCAACCCGGTGTCCTGCGCGGTGGCTCTTGCGGTGCTGGATGTGCTCGAAGAGGAAAATCTGCTTGAGAACGCAGTGGCGGTGGGCACCCATGTGGCCAGTGGGCTACGAGCGCTGCAGGACCAGTATGAAATTATCGGTGATGTGCGCGATATGGGTCTGTTTTTTGCCGTTGAACTGGTATTGGACAGGGTCAGTCAGGCGCCGGCGACCGATGCTGCGCACAAGATTGTCAACGCCATGCGCCAGCGTGGCGTTCTAATCAGCCGTATCGGTCGCCATGACAATATATTGAAAATGCGCCCTCCCATGCCGTTCTCAGCTGACAACGGAGATCTGCTGCTGGCAACCCTTGCCGAGTGCCTGGCTGCTCTTGAGGGTCAATGGGATGAGTGATTTCTATCAACTGGATGCGGCAGGCCAGGAATCGCGGATGGCGGACCTGGCTTTCGAGGCTGCCGATCACTGGGGCGTTGTAGACCCGCAGTTGGAACTGATCAAGTACCGGGAGAACGCTGTGTTCAAACTGGTGGCTGGCAATGGCGTTAAGTATGCCTTGCGAATCCATCGCGCTGGCTATCACTCCGATGCCTCCTTGCGGTCCGAGCTGCAGTGGATGGCCGCGCTGGACGCCAGTGGTATAGCAGTGCCGGTTCCTCTGCTCGACCCCGATGGAGCCAGTTTTGCGGTGGTGTCCAGTCCCGGTGTTCCCGAGCCACGGCAGGTGGATATCTTTCACTGGGTCGCCGGTGAGCAGTTGGGTTCGGTGGAGGCTGGCATCGTGGATACGGCGATCATCCAGCATCTGTACCGGCTACTGGGTGGGCAGGCGGCCCGCCTGCACAACCAGGCGGTCGATTGGCAGCCGCCCGCGGGTTTCACGCGGCACGCCTGGGATATCGAGGGGCTGGTGGGTGATGCCCCGTTTTGGGGGCCGTTCTGGGAATTGGCGGCGCTGGATGCTGCTCAGCGGGAATTGGTCAATGCCGCCCGAGCGCGAGTCAGAGCCGACCTGCTCGCCTACGCGAGCGACGCCGAGAACAGCGGCCGATACAGCATGATTCACGCCGACCTGGTTTCTGAGAACCTGCTGGTCGACGGGGAGACCGTGCGCCTGATTGATTTCGACGATGCCGGCTTCGGCTGGCATCTCTTTGAGCTGGCAACCGCGCTCTACTTTGAGATGGAGCAGGACTACTACCCGGTCGCCTACAAGGCTCTCATCGCGGGTTATCGCGAGCATCGTGACTTGCCGGAGGGGCAGGTTCAGCAGTTGCCATTGTTTCTGCTGGCCCGCGCTTTTACCTACCTGGGTTGGGTGCACACCCGACAGGAAACCGAGACCGCGCGGGAGTTGGCACCGATGCTGATTGAAAAGGCCTGCGGGCTGGCGCGCGCTTATCTGGCGCGGGAGTGATGGGCCTGAGCGTTTGATTGCAGGTGCGTGCTTCCCCCTTGGTCAAGTTTTGATTTCGCTGACAGTCAACTGAGGCCCGGGAAAAGCTGATTCAATGGGGGCCATACTGTCGGGCTTTGTTTGCTGGCAACGCACAATACGTTCAAGGACAACAAGAGGAAAGCTCCATGACGCAGGTGAGAACGATTACGAGGGCCGTTGCGGCCGCTACCGCCATGCTGCTCGGTGTGCCGATCAGTCAGGCGGCGGTGCTGGAAGAAATCATGGTGACCGCCAGCAAGCGTGAGCAGAGCATGCAGGACGTGGGTATTTCTGTTACGTCCTACTCGGGAGACCAGATGAAGGCCCTGGGGGTGACCAATACGGTGGAGATTACCGATCAGGTGCCCGGGCTGCAGATGGTGACTTTCTCGCCGCATCTGACTATTTTTAATATTCGTGGGGTGTCCCAGAACAACTTCACCGACAACCTCGAAGCCCCGGTCGCGGTCTACGTCGATGATGTCTACATGGCCAGCATGAACGGCATCAATTCACAGTTGTTTGATATTGAGCGGGTAGAAGTATTGCGCGGCCCCCAGGGCACGCTCTTTGGCCGCAACGCGACCGGTGGCGTTATTCATTATCTGACCGTAGGCGCCGATAGCGACGAGTTGAACGGTTATGTTGAGGGCACCGTGGGTGATTTCGAACGTCAGAGCGTCGAGTTCGCTGTTGGTGGGGCCTTCAGCGACACCATCCGTGGGCGCCTTGCGGGTCGCACGGAGGAAATGGACGGCTATATGGAGTCGAAGCCTTTTCCGGAAGGCAATCCGCTGCCACCCAGCGGTGTAGACATCGGCGGCCTGGACGGCTGGGCACTGCGCGGTGAGCTGCAGTTTGATCTCGGTGAGCGGGCGTTGCTGACCCTGCAGTACAAGCACAGTGAGGACGATGGTGTGCCAACGGGGGGCTACAGCTTCCTGCCCTACGGTAACGCAGCAGATGCCTATATTCCGCCGGAGTTCCAGGCATTCACCAATGACGTGATCCTGGAGGGTAACCCACCTCCCGGTGGGC
This sequence comes from uncultured Gammaproteobacteria bacterium, assembly GCA_963840725.1. Classification (GTDB taxonomy): domain Bacteria; phylum Pseudomonadota; class Gammaproteobacteria; order Pseudomonadales; family Halieaceae; genus CAVWDU01. Next base: position 106,309 of record CAWIZY010000018.1, read on the forward strand.
TGACGCTGGAAGAGTTTACCTCGGAGGTGTTTTTCTGCCCCAGCCAGCTGGACTGCTTCGCACCGGTGGACCAGGCGGGGCGCACGATATTTGAGGGTGACCACCCCGAGCCCTTCGAGCATTATTCAGACTATCCCGGCTATATGGACCGGGAAACCGACAGCTATACGGTCAAGCTCGATGTGGAGATCGGGGAAACCATGAGCCTGGTTTCGATCACCAATTATTACGAGTTGGACAAGTTTTACACGGAGGACGGTGACGGCATCCCGGTGCCAATCATCGAATTCACGACGGTTGCCGATTTCACCTCATTCTCTCAGGAGGTTCGACTGTCCGGATCCACTGACCGCTTCCGTTGGGTTTTGGGTGGTTACTACCTCGATATGGAGACCGATGCTGGTGTGATTACCCGCGGCTCGCCGGTGGCCGGAGTGGCGGTGGACCTGGGTTTCGACCCGACCGAGCTGACCAACCCTGCTGTGGTGCAGGATTATCTGCTGGAATCCAGCAACTGGTCAGTGTTTGGCCAGGGCGAGTGGGACCTGACCGACAACTTTACCCTGATAGCCGGGCTGCGCTGGTCTCAGGACGATAAGGAAATGGACTTCAAAACCAGCTTTACCTCGCCCGAAGAGGGCATTCTGGTGCCGGACATCTTCGATCTGCAATCTGCCGCTGGGGCCGCCGGTGTGGATAACGATGAAGTCGACTACGGTGACTGGGCGGGCCGGCTGCAGCTCGACTGGCGCATTAGCGACGACACCCTGACCTATATCGCCTACAATCGCGGCATCAAGGGCGGCAACTTTGCCCCTTCTGCCAACGTGACTCTGGACAATATCCGCCACGATGAGGAAGTTCTGCACGCCTACGAACTGGGCTTCAAGACCGAGTTTGCAGATGGTCTGGCGAGACTCAATGGCGCGGTATTCTATTACGATTACGATGACTACCAGGCCTTCACCTTCGCCGACGGCACTCCCAGTATTGCCAATGCCGATGCAACCAACGTGGGCGCGGAACTGGAACTCACCTGGACGCCGACGGTTCACTGGGACATGCTCCTCGGGCTGTCTGTTCAGGACTCGGAGGTGGACGGGGTACAAACGCCACAACAGCAGGTCACCCCGGTGGGCTTTTCTGTAGACTGGCCAATCGACTTCCTGGACGGGGTTGAGTTGCCAAACACGCCTAACTTTAGCGCCAACTACCTGGTGCGCTATAACTTCGATGCTCTGGCGGGCAACATTGCGCTGCAGATGGATGGCGTCTACTACGATGACCATTATCTTGAAGTCAGTAACGGGGCTGGTACCTTGCAGGAGGCCTACAGTGCCCACAACGCCCGGCTGAGCTGGTGGGGGATGGACGACAAGCTGCGCATCAGTGCCTGGGTCAAAAACCTCACCGACGAAGAATACAAGGGCTACGCGCTGGATCTGGGCATCCTCGGTGCGACCGCGACCTATGCACCGCCACGGATGTATGGCTTCACAGCGGGTTATCATTTCTGAGCAGTCTGCGCCGCGGTGGCGATAAGACGCCGCGTCAGCGGCGACACTGGCCGGACGATGTCTTGGCGACGGTGCCTGTGGCCGGGCAGCGATTCATGCCATCGAAGCTGGCTCGCAGCTGATACAGGAGCGATTTTTGACCAATGATCAGCTGTGACTGGTCGCGATAAGCGTCAAGTCTGTTCCGAGCTTGCCGTTCCGGCTATACTTTGGCACTGGATTCGTCCCTACTACCCACGACCGCGCTTCTGTCGCCTGCGATTCTGCCACCATGCCAATGACGCCATCACCATCCAATTTAAAAGTACGGGTCGTTATGAGCCCGCAGTTGGCGGGTGGCTCATCATTCTGGAAGCGTTATCGCTGGGATCGTATTCTCACGGTTGGCGCGCTGCTTATCGGCCTGGTGCTGGTGATAGTAGGGTTGTTCGGGCCCGATTCTGAACCAGATCAAGCGTCTGTAGAGACAACAAGAGGCGTTGCTGGCGAGGAGGCTGAGCTGGCGACCCGGAGCTCGGCACAGTCCGAGCCAGCCGTCGAGACGCCTGACGTCCAGACCTCCAGCGGTGACGATGTCGGCGTGGGCTCCCGGGGGGTTGCTTCAACGTCTGGTCCGGGCCCTATGCCGACGCAACAACAGGGAGATCTGCTGGATTACGCCGCGGCAGCCCCTTCCAATAAGACAACGGCTGCCCCCGAGGATACGTCAGAGGCTGCGCTTTACGATGAGTTTCCCTCGCCTCCAGCGGGCAGCGAGTTCTCGGAGCCCGAGGCTGATGCCGCGCAGGAAACCGGAGAGATCATCGAAGAAACATCAGACAGGCTGGGTCAGCCGTCTGTGATTGAGCGAACGCCAGCGCCGAGCAAAAGAGCCGCAGCGCCAGCGCTGCGTACAGAAGCGGTTGATCGCGGCCCGTCCGACCTGGATCAGCGGCAGCGCAGCGTCGGCGCAGCGCTGTCGCCGGTGGCGACTGAAATTGTCTCGCCTGACGTGTCCAGGTTCATGATTACCAATGCCATCGCCAGGCGCGAACCGGTGGGTACCATTGGCGATATCAAAGAGGATCGCACGGTGGCGGGGTTGGTGCGGGTGTTTGCTTTCTCCTCGGTCAAGAACCTGTCGGGCGAGAACGTGGTTTATCGCTGGAGCCGGGGCGAACAGGTTTTCGCCGAGGTGACGGTGGCGGTGGGGTCCAATAGCTGGCGCAGTTACAGCAGCAAGTACTTGAGCAAAGATATGCGTGGCCGGTGGCGTGTGGAGTTACTGGGCAGCAGCGGTCAGTTGCTGGCCTATACGGAGTTCGACTATTGACGGGTAAGCCGGAGGTGAGTGAGCCCTCTTTCCAGATCAAGGGCAGTGTGGTCACAGTGGTGGTACTGGAATTGCTGGGTGATTCCACCCTGACCCTGACGCAAGAACTGGCAGAAAAAATCCACCAGGCACCACAGTTATTGCTGCACTCGCCGGTGGTATTCAATCTGGAAAAGTTTTCCGGGCAAGCCCAGAATCTGGATCTGACAGCCTTGCTTGCGCAATGCCGAGAGCTCGGGCTGCAACCGATTGGCTTTCGGGGCGGCGAGCGGTTCGCGTCTGAAATCAGTGCCACGGGCCTGGCTGTTCTGCCGGCCTCTGCAGGCCGGGGCACGCCTGCGCGGTCAGCCGAACGTCCTGCGGCCGAGGAGCAGGCTGTCTCTTCCAATGCTGATAAAGCTCCGGAGAGAGTGCGCGGTAGCAAGTTGGTGACCCAGCCGGTGCGCTCAGGCCAGCAGATTTATGCCCGGGACTCGGATCTCATCGTCATGTCTCAGGTGAGTGAAGGTGCCGAGGTACTGGCCGATGGCAGCATTCATATCTATGGCGGCCTGCGAGGGCGGGCTCTTGCCGGTGTGCGCGGTGATACCGACGCCCGTATATTCTGTCAGCGTATGGAGGCGGAGCTGCTTTCCGTCGCGGGTAATTTCATGCTCAGCGATGACATGCCGGAGGCCATGAACAAGCAATCGGTCCAGATCTATCTGGAAGGCGAGAAGCTTTGCCTGGACCCCCTGTGACAGCGGGTTGGTCTCAGTTTAAAAGAATTGGATAGTCAGGCTCGCCTGGCTGGTTTTGTGTTTCGCCCGATCGGTGGCGGATCAGTCTGTTATATCTTGGGAGAAAGTTGTGGCAAAAATCATCGTGGTAACCTCAGGCAAAGGCGGGGTTGGTAAGACCACCAGCAGTGCCGCCATCGGCACGGGGCTTGCGCTACGTGGGTTCAAGACTGCCGTTATTGACTTTGATGTGGGGTTGCGCAACCTGGACCTGATCATGGGTTGTGAGCGACGGGTAGTCTACGATTTCGTCAACGTGATCAACGGTGAAGCTTCCCTGCGCCAGGCGATGATCAAAGACAAGCGAACCGAAAACCTGTCCATTCTTCCCGCTTCCCAGACCCGTGACAAGGATGCACTCACCCGGGAGGGCGTGCGCAAGGTGCTGGAGGAATTGTCCGAGGATCACGACTACATCGTCTGCGATTCGCCAGCCGGTATAGAGCGGGGCGCCATGATGGCCCTGTATTTTGCGGACGAAGCCATTGTGGTCACCAATCCGGAGGTGTCATCAGTACGCGATTCGGACCGGATTCTCGGGATTTTGCATAGCAAATCCCTGCGCGCCGAGGAGGGGCGTGAACCGGTGCGGGAACATCTGCTGCTGACGCGTTATGATCCCGAGCGGGTGGCTGCCGGCGAGATGCTCAGTATCGCCGATGTCGAGGACATATTGGCGATAAAGCTATTGGGGGTGATTCCGGAGTCCGATGCTGTACTGAAGGCATCCAATCAGGGCCAACCGGTGATTCTTGATGACAAGGCGCCTGCGGGGCAGGCCTATGCGGATGCAGTCTCCCGGCTGATCGGCGAAGAGGTGCCACATCGGTTCATCGAAGCCCGCAAGAAAGGCTTCTTCAAACGCGTGATGGGGGGTGGGAAATGATGAAGCTGCTGGATTACTTTCGCAGAGACAACAGCGCCCAGTCAGCGTCGGTGGCGAGGGAGCGTTTGCAAATCGTCGTAGCACACCAGCGCGGTGAACGCGATCAGCCGGATTTTCTCCCCGAAATGCAAAAGGAGATCATCGCCGTTATTCAGAAGTATGTGAGCATTGATGAAGATCAGGTATCCGTGCAGATGGACAGCGTCGACAATTGCTCGGTACTGGAACTCAATGTAACCTTGCCGCCGGATTCGCCGGGGGCAAGCCGCAACTCAGCCTGACCCTGGTTTCCAGGTTGATTGAAGGTTTGGCTGCCGGGACCGGCGGCCGGTTCCGCCTTCCGGCTACCCAATCCAGCCACCGGAAGGCGAGGGGCGGCTCATTCTGGTTCAGGCTGGAATTGTAGTCCGGCATTGGCCTGCAGTCGTTCTATCAGTGCATGACCCATCGCGCCAGCGGGGGTCCAGATGCCACCACTTGCCAGGTTCGGGTTGAGCAGCAGACAGACGGCTGATTCAGCAATCATCTTGCTGGTTGAGCCGTAGCCTGGATCCATGTCGCCCTTGACGCTGGCGCGCAGTGTCTTACCCGCCGTATCCTGGCCAACGAATAGTACGTCGTAGTAGCCGTTTTCCCGCTCTTCCCGGGACGGACCCTCACCCGGTGCGGTGGTGTCGCTGGCCATGGATTTGTCGGCGGCCACCGCCTTGGCGGCCGCTTCGCCAGCTTCGCCCGGTCCGGTCAATAGCATCTCGTCGTAGACGAAATCTTCGCCGTAGGCATGTCCCAGTAGCAGGTTGGAACGGTGGATGTTTTTGCTATTGATAGTGGCCATGACGAAGGGCGCAGACCAACTACCCAGCACATCCTCGTAGACGGGTTTCATGCCATGGGGCTGCTCCGGGCCAGTAAAACCCGGGGTGAGGGCAAAGGGGTTGGTGAGCGTTGCGACCAGTGCCGGATTCTCTGCCACCGCTGCCATGGTTGCCCGAAAACTGGCGAGGGTGCCCCCTGACCAGGTGCCTTTCATGCTCCGGACGCGTCCCCTCACCCGGGCTACCGGTGCTCCCAGGCTTTCCCTGGCCATCTCCTGCAGGTAGAACACACCCAGGTCGAAAGGAATGGAGTCGAAGCCGCAGGAAAAGACGATTCTGGCGCCGCTGGCTTTGGCTGCGTCGGCGTGTGCATTGATCATCTCCAGCATCCAGTTGGGTTCGCCACAAAGATCAACGTAGTCGGTTCCGGCGTTGGCACAGGCCGCCAACAACTCGCTGCCGTACTGTTGGTACGGGCCCACTGTCGTAAGGACAATGGCGGCTCTCGCTACCATCCTGGCAACAGAGTCGGGATTGCCCGCATCGGCAACAATCAGCGGCAGCGCGGCATCGATACCGAGTTCGTCCCGCACCGACTCAAGTTTTTCCTGACTGCGCCCCGCCATGGCCCAGGATAGATCGCCTCCTACCCCGTACTGCCGGTTCAGGTACTCGGCCACCAATTTGCCGGTATAGCCGGTGGCTCCATAGACAATTATTCCAATTTCCCGATCTTGTTTCATGTCGATAACTCTCCGTCAGCGATGGAAATAAGCGCCTATAGTGCACGGCTCAACGCAGGTTTGAAACCACCAATTGGCGAGGCGGGTCACCGCAAGTAGCTGGTCGGGGTATAATCGCCGGAAGCGGGCAACAGTGAGGTGCGCAATATGGCGGATATTCTTCCGTTTCGCCGACCCCGGTCCAGTGTAAAGCAGGACGGCGCCAAAGCCAGCCGCGCAGAGCGAAGCAGTCAAGCGTCCAACAGTGAAAAGCCCGGCGGTGACACCCTGTGTCGCAACGGCCACCATAAATGGGAGGTCGACACAGCGAAGCAGTTCGATGTGAAGGCCGGGCGACTGGTCACCGCATACCGGTGTTCACGCTGCGGAAAAGTCCGGGTCCGCGCCCATTGAGGGCGACTGACCCGGTCGCAAGCACGGCAGGTTATGGAGCGCGGCAGCTACTGGACCCGTATACGAGGGTCCAGCGGCGCTTGAGGACAATGGTCCCCCACAATAGTGTATTTGAACTCCACATCCGCCGGCACATTATCGTGGAGCGCCTTGGACTTGATCGTGTCTCTGCCGCCACTTTTTAGCGGTGGCCCACTTTTGAAAGGATCGAAGTAAATTCTGTAGCCACCGGTATAGGGGGGGCGGTCGTCGTTGGGGCTCTCAGAGACCGCTCGCCATATGATGCGATCATTCCCCGCTTTGCTTATCGTTACGATGTCTTCTGAGACCGCCGTGGGACAGTCGCCGGTGAAGGTGATGATCACTTCAAACTCATCAGCATGGCTGACAACCGCCGGTCCGCTAATCAGCGCGGCTACGAGCGGTAGGGCTCTAGTCATTTTCATTTTACGTTCCTCAATCAGGCCTGGAGTGATTGGGCGCAGTGATTCTTCGCATGCTTCCCTGCTGTCCCGCAGTTAATAGTAGTCTAAATTAGCGTAATTGTGATCAGCGACGAGAAGGGGCGTCTGAAAGGGCTTTGCTACTGAGGAAACACCGGCGACAGTGAGACTGTCGCCGGTGTTCGGGGCAGGCTGGCAGGCTCAGGCAGCCTGGTCTTGCTCGCCGTTCTGGTTGTGCTCGAGTACCTGGTCATCCTGATTGATAGCAATGGAGCGGGGCTTCATCGCTTCGGGGATTTCCTTGACCAGGCTCACTGTGAGCAGGCCGTTGTTGAGATCGGCACTTCTGACTTCAACGTAGTCCGCAAGGGTGAACTTGCGCTCAAAGGTGCGATTGGCGATACCTTGATAAAGGTACTTGCGATCCGCATCGGCGCTCTTGCTGCCACGAATGGTCAGCACACCTTTCTCGATGTTGATATCGAGTTCGTCTTTCTCGAAGCCTGCCACGGCGACAGTAACCGAATAGCGGTTTTCATCGAGCATCTCGATGTTGTAAGGGGGGTAACCGGGCGCCACCGAATCACCGCTCAGTGCGGTGTCGAGAAGTGATGCCAGACGGTCATAACCGACCGTGCTGCGGTAAAGTGGGCTCAGATCGATAGATTTCATAATGTATCCTCCAGAGGAAGCAATAAACTATTGAGTTGTGAGTCAGTGACATTCCCTGAGGGACCTATCCTGACAGTTACTGAGATGGGGTTTGCGCCAGGCTTTTCAAGCGATTCCAGAGAATTTTTTTCAGCAGTTGCCTGCGGCCTGCCGCGGCCATACCCATGGCGGCCGATTTCGACTAAGCTTTCCCGAAGTAAATGAGCTGAGGAGATGTAATGACGAATCCTGCAAGAGGTAGATTAAGTTTGCTCATTGGCGCTCTTGCTTCCCTGTTAATAGCCCCACCCGGGGGCGCGGCGCCCCCGCCTGCCAACCCGAAGTTAATTCTTCAAATTACCGTTGATGCCCTACGGGGAGATCTGCCCGCTCGGTACCTTCCTGCCATGGGTGAGGGTGGCTTCCGTTACCTTATGGAGCAGGGTATCCATTACAGCAATGCCCATTATCGCCATGCAAACACGGAGACTATCGTCGGCCACACCTCCCTGGCCACGGGCACCGTGCCTGCCATCCACGGCATGGTGGGTAATGTCTGGTACGACCGCGCCTTGGGGCGCGGCATCTACAATATCGAGGACCCGCGCTACCATATGCTGTCAGCTGGCGCCGGTGTAGACGCCAGCACAGAAATAGATCCGACTCAGCGGGTGGCAAAGTCGGACGGTCGCTCGCCTCGCGCGTTGCTGACCTCGACTTTCAGTGATGAACTCGCCATTCGTTTCAATGGCCAGTCGAAGATTTTTGCGGTGTCGGTTAAGGACCGAGGTGCTGTTCCACTGGCGGGAAGCAGCGGCAAGGCTTTCTGGTTCTCCAAGGCCTCCGGAGAATTTGTCAGCAGCAACTATTACTATGATGTCTATCCGGAGTGGGTGAACCGGTTCAATGCTGCCAAACCAACGGCTGCTTACGCGGACAAGCGTTGGGAGCTTATGCATGCGCCTTCCGCATACCGCTTCGGCGATGCAGACGATTCGCCCTGGGAAACGAATTTTCCCGGTTATGGCCGGGTGTTTCCCCACGCCTTTGGTCCAGCGGACAGCAAATATTTCACCACGTTTTTGACCCTGTCGCCGGCGGGTGACGAGATGACTCTGGCTTTCGCCAAGAAACTGTTGGAAGAGGAGCAACTCGGTGTTGACGAGATACCGGATTACCTGTCGATCAGTTTTTCCTCCAACGACTATGTTCACCATCTGTTTGGTGCTTCCAGTCTGGAAGCCGAAGATAACCTCTTGCACCTGGATCGGCGTCTGGCTGAGTTGTTTGCGTTGGTCGACAAGCAAGTGGGTCTGCAAAACACTCTGATCGTGTTTTCAGCCGACCACGGCACACCGGAAGTTCCCGACTATCTGGCGACACTTGGCGATGCCGATGCACACTTGTTTGATAGCGACAGCGTGCTGAGCGATGCTTTAATGGAGCGGCTTACCCAGCGCTTTGGCGCCGGTAAAGCGCTGATCGTGGATTTTGCCTTTCCCTACGTTTATCTCAACCATGTGGAAATTGCAAAAAGAGAACTGTCTTCTGCAGAGGTTGCCAGGGTTGTCGCGGACCATCTGGCCACCCTGGACGGCGTCACCGCCGCGTTGACTGCGCAAGATATTGTCGATCGCGGTCCGGGCGGAACTCTGATCGACGAACACGTTTACAATAACTTCTTGCTACAACGCTCTGGCGATATACACGTGGTGCTCGACCCCAACAGTTTCATCAACGATTTTGATGGACTCACGGTGGCGTCCACACACGGGTCGCCCTGGCGCTATGATACCCATGTGCCGGTAATCTTTGCAGGCTTCGGGCTGACGGGCACCCAGGTACATCGGCGGGTGGCGCCCTACGATATCGCCGTGACACTTTCGGCAGTGGTCGATGCTTCGCCACCTACCGGTACAATCGGTGAAGTGCTGCCGGAAGTGGTTGATTAGATTGACGCCCGTTGCATCATGCCTGGATACAGTGCTCACTCGCCCAGGTATTCTGTCAGTTGTTGGCGCCATTCCGGACTTTTCCTCACCACCAGAAGAGCCAGGTTGAGAGTCTCTGTCAGGGGACTCTCCCCCTGCATTACGAAACCGTAGTTTTGACTGTCAAACTCATAGGGGAGCACGGAGAGCGAAGCGAATAGCCCCTGCTGGCGACCCCGGTGAATCGCATATTTGAGATAGGCGGCGTCGGCGACCACGGCGTCGATTCGGCCAGCATCCAACTCGATCATCATTTTGTCCAGTTCATCCATGGTCTGATGAGCGATACCATTGGCCCTCAGAAATGCGGAAGACGTGGATGAATCCAAAGCGGCCACCCGCACGTTAGCCAGATCCTGTAGCCCCGTAACCTGTGAACGCAGCGTCTCCAGAGTAAACGCGCTGGCTAACACCGCGGTGACACTGGCTATGACAAACGTGCTGCTGAGGGCGAGTATCGCGGCCAGCACGCGCGCAGAAAGGGTCGAAAATTCATAGAAGCGGATGGGCCCCTGGGTGACCGACAGAATGCCCACGATAAACGCTTCGACCGACCGGCCCAGTCGGCCGTCCATCGAATAGAGTTTTGGCGATAATTTGCCCTCCAGCAGGTAGAACAAGCCGCCCACTACAATTGATGCGGCCAGCACAATTGACAGGGCCCGCCAGAGGGCCGGGTTGGCAAAGAAATGCTTGAAGGTGTCAAACAGGCTGCGCTCTCGGACGGCGATGCCGGTATAGGTTTCGTAGAACGAGTGGGAGAAATCTATAATACGCTCTCGCTCGGCTGTCACCGAAACACAGGAAATACCCACATCGGCACGACGCTCTGCCTGAGTATCGCCAATATTGCTGAGCATATTGTCGAGCGCGGTTTGCTTGATCTTGTATTTTACCCCCATTTCTGCGGCAACCCGCTGCCACAGAAAGATGCCCATGCCGGTTAACGCACCACTTTTCTCAATCACCACTGGCGGGCAGGGTGCCGCCACCACCAACAGTTCGGTCGGGTCAGACTGGGCGAACAGCTCGCATGGAAAAAGGAGCGCAATTACAAACAGCCAACGGGGCAAAAGGCGTCCGCCCCGTGGGAGGCCGGTGAGAAAATATTTGTCGATTGCGCGTTTTTGCATGGGTTATCGCCACTTGGTGGGCAGAAGACGGCGTGTCTATTCTGCGCTGCTGAGCCATTTACGTCTACCCGGCTGGGTTTTTCAGTGACGCAGGTTTATAAAGATCCGAATTTTGGCAGGGCGCAAAAAAAGTGCCTTCGCCGACCCCTGTGGGGCGCCGCCGGGCAGGGGCGCTACGGTGCCAAATGTTACTAAGATGGTACTACAGGTGTTGGCGAATCCACCAGCGCCAGGCGGTTTCGATGCCGTTGACGGTGGCTGGACAGGGGCCGGATACTGCCTATACTAAGCACTGATTCCTATCCTCTAACTAGCTGCTGAGATAAACACTATCCATGTTGAGTTCTAACTGTGCGCCTGCGACAAAGAGACTTTTCCAGGCCCTGTCGATACTTTTGTTGTTGGCCTACGCGAGTGCCAGCTCGGCGGTTGGTGAGTGGCCACAGGAAGTTACTGCACCTGAGGGCACCATCGTGGTTTACCAGCCGCAGCCCGAAACGCTTGAGGGTAACGTATTGACCGGTCGTGCGGCGATGTCGCTGGAACTGAAAGACCAGTCGGATCCGATATTCGGTACCTTTTGGTTTAAAGCCCGCATTGACACAGATCGGGATTCCGGCACTGCGCTGGTGCGCGATTTCGAGGTCACCAATGTGCGCTGGCCCGATTCCAATGATGCGTTTGAACAGCGCTTTACTGCGGTTGTGGAGGGGGCCATGCCCACTGCGGGCTTCGAAATCTCCATGGAGCGTCTCTCCGCCAGTCTGGCGACGGCAGAGATTGAACAGAAGAGTCTTGATGAGTTGAAGAATGACCCGCCGGTGATCGTGTTTCGGGACCAATTGGCTGTGCTGCTGCTTTACGATGGGGAACCGCGCTACGAAAAGATTGAGAACAGCGGGTATGAGCGCGTAATCAATACGCCTTTTGCCGTGGTGCGAGAAGGTAAGCGTTATTATCTGTCCAGCGGCCAGCTGTGGTATCAGGCCAGCAGTGCGATGGGTCCCTGGAAGCCGACGACCTCACCGCCCAAGGATCTGGCCAGCCAGATGCCCGAGCCCGATCCCGATGCGCCGCCGCCGCCCAAGGTGCCACCGGAGATGGTCGTGGCGACAGAACCCACCGAATTGATCGCTACCGACGGCAAGCCCAATTGGGAGTCCTTGCCTGGCGGTGAAATTCTCTATGTCAGCAATACCGAATCACCCTGGTTGCGCGACTTGCCCACGGGCAATATGTACGTGTTACTGTCCGGGCGCTGGTATCGCGCCAAAAGCACCAGCGGCCCCTGGACGTTTGTGCGGGCTGACGAACTACCGCCGAGTTTTGCCAGTATTCCGCCGGCGTCTGATATCGGTGGCTTGAGGACTTCCGTCGCCGGCACCCCGGAAGCGGAAGAGGCTGTAATGGATGCCCAGATACCGCAGACGGCAGCCATCGATCGCAGCAACACCACCCTGACGGTCGAATATGATGGCTCACCCACGTTCCAGCAGGTGACCGGCACGCAGGTCTCCTACGCGGTCAATACGGCCACGCAGGTGCTCAAAATAGACAACAAGTACTACGCGGCCGACAACGGCGTCTGGTTTAGCGCCGCGTCCCCGACTGGGCCCTGGCAGGTGGCAGACTCGGTGCCGGAGGAGGAAATTGCCAAAATTCCACCCAGTTCTCCAGTGTATAACACCACCCATATGCATATTTATGAGTCTACCCCACAAGTGGTTTATGTAGGCTATACACCGGGCTATATGTGGTCTTACCCCTATTACGGCGTCCCGGTCTATGGGACCGGGTGGCGCTATCCACCCTATGGTCCGTACTACTATCCGCGGCCGCCAACCTGGGGATTCAACGTTGGCTATAACCCGTGGACAGGGTGGAACTTCGGCCTTAGCTGGAGCAATGGCTTCTTCAACTTCGGTGTCAGTTTTGGTGGCGGTTATAACCATGGCCGTTACGGCTGCTGCGGTAACGGCTGGTACGGGGGTGGTCGCTATCGGGGACCCACGGTGATCAATACCGGTGACATCAATATCGGCAATAATATTAACTCGGGCAACCGCAATCGGATGGTTAACAACATCGACAACAGTCGAAATTTCAACCGCAACGAGTTGACCCGTAACAATATATACAACCGACCGGAAAACCGGACGCGGCAGGCCGACAAGGCACTGGTTCAGAGAGACTTGCAGCAGGCCAAAGCCAGCCGCGGCAAGGCCAATAATGTCTTTGCGGACCGTGAAGGTAACGTGGCCAGGCTGGAAGATGGCAAGTGGCAGTCGCGGGAGAGTGGGGCATGGAAAGATGATCCTCGATTGAACCAGCCGCTCACTGCCGATCAGCGCGACAAGGCCGCCCAGGCCCGAGACGACATGAGCCCTGAACAGCGTGAACGGGTGACTCAGGCAGGTGACAGTGCCACGCCTGCGCAGCGCGACAAGGCCGCGTCTATCGCCCAGAGCCGTGACCTTCCAACCAGCATGCCTCAGGCCAAACCGGCTACCCCACCGGCAAGTAAGCCCGCGACCTCGGTCAGCAAACCAGCGGCGCGACCTGCCACTGTGCCCACCTCGAGGCCCAGCACCCGGCCAGCAACCAGCAGCCGCAGTGCTGATTTGAACAGGGCCAGCCATGCCAGACAATCGGGCGCGTCGCGCGAACGCAGGGCTCCCACACATGCCCGTGGCGGCGGTGCAACGAGAGGCCGATGACACAGGCGCAGAAACCGATGTCGCTGGAGTACGCAGCGTCAGCCTGTTGCGTGGAGGTTGCTTGGAGTGGGGTCCGGGGATTACGCCAGGTGTTTTCGCACTGCCGCTGATAGGTGATGTGAATGGACAAGCCCGCAATAAGGCTTTGCGCTTTGCCCCCTTTGAACAGCGCTTCCCGCGCGAAAGCCGTGACCTGACCCAGTCAGGCGGAGAGGGGGTGTAATACCACTGGCAGGCTGTTATAGCCGCGCACAAAGTTGGACAAGCTGCGCTCTGGCTTTCCGACCACTTCAACCCGTGAGAAACGCTTGAGCACCTCTTCCCAGAGTATTTTCAATTGCAACTCTGCCAGGCGGTTGCCCATGCAGCGATGAATGCCAAACCCGAAAGAGAGATGACTGCGCACATCGTCCCGGTCAATAATAAACTCATCGGGCCGGTCGAAATGCCTTTCATCCCGGTTGCCGGACACATACCACATCACGACCTTTTCTCCCGCCTTGATCGACTGACCACGGATTTCGGTATCAACCTTGGCCGTGCGCCGCATGTACGCCAGAGGGGTCTGAACCCGGATCGTCTCGGCCACCATGCTGGGAATAAGTGACGGCTTGGCCAGCAGTTTTCTGAATTCCGCCGGGTTGTCGTGCAGGGCCAATACGCTGCCGGACATGGTGTTGCGCGTTGTATCGTTGCCGCCCACGATGAGCAGAACCAGGTTGCCGAGGTACTCCTCGGGGGTCATATTCCGAGTCGCCTCGCCGTGGCAGAGCATGGAGATCAGGTCGTTCCCTGGCGGTGCGCTGGCGCGCTGATTCCAGAGCTCAGTAAAGTACTCCAGGCAGCCCAGCAATTCCTGTTGCATTTGCTCTTCACTGTCTATGAGTCCCATGCCCGGAATAGCCGTCGCGACATCTGACCAGTAGGTCAGTTTGGCCCGGTGCTCAAAAGGGAAATCGAACAGGGTGGCGAGCATTCTAGTGGTTAGTTCGATGGATACCCGAGACACCCAGTCAAAGGATTCTCCAATCGGCAACTGGGCTATGACTTCGGCCGTGCGCTCCCGGATGATGGGTTCGAAGAGCTTGAGGTTTTGCGGGCCAACCACCGGGTTGACCACCTTGCGCTGCTCATCGTGTCGCGGTTGATCCATGGCAATGAACATAGGCAGCGCCAGGTCATTCATGGGCTCCCGAATCAGTATGATAGGTTCGGAAGAAAAAACGTCATGAGCGGTGTCGACATGGCGGATGTCCTCATACCGGGTGACTGACCAATAGGGCCCGGTTTCGCTGTGTGGACAATAGTGAACGGGAGCCTCATCCCGCAGGCGCTTGAACCAGGCCCAATGGACATCAGCGGCAAACAGATAGGGGTTGGAGACATCCAGTTCCGCCAGTGGCTGGGTAAAAGGGTCCAGATCGACCTGGCCGGGCCAGTACTGCGGTATGGCTGCTGTATTCATTGACGGGTGTCCCAGTGTTGGCTGCCAGCTCGGCTTCAGTTTATGACAAGGGCGTCGGAGAGGCCAGCCTGCGTTAGACTCTCCCGCAGCCCGGGAATAGCCGTTGGCGGGGGTCAGCAAGACGTCACCGGGCGGCGCAATCCGCGGTTCGACTGACACCTCCAAACACCACCAGGGTGCACTCCCAGCTGACCCACGTCGACAATTTGGTGCGGTGGTTGTGTGCCCGGCGCTGCGGGGCCTGGTCGGGTTTTGTCAACTGGATTCGGATAGATTCTGACCTGGGGTAGATTTTGACAAGACGGACAACTACCCTATGGGATGTTTGCAGGCCTCGTGGAGGGCTACCTCAACCTGCGGATCCATAAACGGGTCAAGATTCATAATAAGGAGCACGAAGATGGCTGGTGATACCTCAAAACTGATGCTGGAAGCTGTTTACGAGTGGGAGAAGAATGATCCCGATCGAATCTATCTGACCCAGCCCGTCGGGGGCGGCGAGGTCAAGGAGTATACCTGGGGGCAGACCGTCGATAATGCCCGCCGCATGGCGGCCCACTTGCGTTCACTGGAATTGCCTGCCAATAGCAATATCGCGCTTATTTCGAAAAATTGCGCCCATTTTGTGATGTGTGATCTGGCTATCTGGATGGCCGGGCACGCCACGGTTGCGCTCTACCCCACCCTCAACACAGAGAGCGTTGAGTACATTCTCGATCACTCTGATTCGAAGCTTGTATTTATCGGCAAACTCGATGACTGGGACGATATAAAAGCGGGAATACCCGGGGACATGCCAAAAATTGCACTGCCACTGTCACCCGATACGGGTTACGAACAATGGGATGATATCGTCGAGCGCAGCGAGCCCATAAGCGACAATCCGACCCGCAAAGCAGACGAGTTGTGTCTGATCTGCTACACCTCGGGCAGTACCGGCCGCCCCAAGGGGGTGATGCATTCCTTCGCATCGGCATCGGTCCCTGCGCAGCACTTCGGCGACGAGCTGGGAATTACCAAAGACGACAGAATCCTCTCTTACCTCCCGCTGGCCCATGTGATGGAGCGAGCCACCGTGGAGTTCGCCTCGTTCTATACGGGCAGCCACATCTATTTTTCCGACAGTCTCAAAACCTTTGTGCAAGATCTGCAGCGCGCTCGGCCCACGGTGTTTATTTCGGTGCCCCGGCTGTGGCTGAAGTTCCAGATGGGTGTCTTGCAAAAATTCCCCCAGAAAAAACTGGATACCCTGCTCAAGATTCCGGTGGTCAAGTCCATGGTCAGCAAAAAAGTGCGTGAGGGTTTGGGCCTCGGGGATGCGCGTATCGTCGGCAGCGGTTCAGCGCCGCTGCCGGCCGACCTGATCGACTGGTATGACAAGATCGGATTGCCCATTATTGAAGGCTATGGCATGAGTGAAGACTTCGCTTATTCGCACATGTCGACTCCGGAGAAGCGCAAGCCAGGTTATGTGGGCGTGGCATGGAAAAATGTTGAAACCCGGGTCAGTGAAGAGGGTGAAATACAGCTCAAGTCCCCCGGCAATATGGTGGGATATTACAAGGAGCCGGAAAAAACCGCAGAGTGCTACACCGAGGATGGCTTTTTCAAAACTGGTGATCGGGGGGAATATTCCCCCGAGGGCTTGTTGCGCATCACCGGGCGCAGTAAGGAGTTGTTCAAAACCAGTAAGGGGAAATACGTGGCGCCGGTGCCCATCGAAAATCTGCTCAATTCAGGTGCCGGTATCGAGTTGTCCTGCGTGTCGGGTCTGGGTCGGCCCGCCTGCTTCGCGGTAGTGCAGTTGGGTGAGGATTTGCGAGCCAAGCTTTCCGACCCCGCCGTGCGCGAGTCTGTCACCCGCGATCTGGAGGACCTGCTTGAGCAGGTCAATGGCAAGGTGGAGGAATTTGAGCGCCTGCAGTTTATCGCCGTCGCTAAAGACGAATGGCAGACAGCGAACAATTTTCTGACGCCAACTCTGAAAATCAAGCGGGATATTATTGAAGCAACCTACGTGCCTCTATTGGATGAGTGGTATGGATCCGGCCAGAAGGTGGTTTGGCAGGAGTAAGGGTGGTGTAGCAGGAGTCAAAACAAAAGGATTGGGGGACAACGCCGGGTGCCCCTCAATTCCTGCCAGATTTGACTTGATCAGAGGTAAATGATCAGAAGTGAATGATGAGCCCCACGATGGGGCCGAACTCGTCCATATCCCAGCTATAGGGGTCGGAAGAACTGCCGTTATCGTAGTCCTGAACCAGATAGCGGTAGCCGAATTCCAGTGCACCCCAGTCATTGAATTGCCAGTCAACCCGCACCTCCGCCATCCACATTTCGTTGGATTCACCCCCACTGCCGTAACCGTAATCAAAGCGTCCACGCAGACGCCAGTTCTCACCCAGTCGGGTAGCCATGCGCGCACCGACAAACGGTTGCCACCAGTCGTCTGCGATGTTGGTTTTGCGGTTTTCGGGCTGAACTTCGCCGATTGGGGGCGGCAAGGTTGCCGTGATGTTTCTCAGCCTGAGCTCAAGATCATAGTCGTAATAGCGGACTCCCCCGTGTAGTGTAATGTCCAGGTTTTCACCGTCCATGACCTTATAGCCCGCACCAATTTCAAACATGTGTTGTGGGTCGGTTGCGTCGAACTCTCCCTGCACCCGGGCCGGAATGGTGGGGGTAAGGGGCCGCCACCGGTTGGAATATCCAATGTCACATCCAGATCATCGTCATCGACACCTATTTTGGTGTACTCGTAGGCGGCGAAGCCCAGCCAGCGGCCGTAGGTCGCCTCAAATGAGACCATGCCGGCCATTTCAAGCATATCCAGTAAGTCATCTTTGAAATTCAGGTCCACATCGCGACCACTGCTCTGGCCTTCAATGCTTTTAGCCCAGCCGTACAGTGTCAGTTCATATTGCCAGCCGTCTACCAGCTCGTCGCCGGTCACGATGACGGGCATAGGGTCACCCTCCGCGACGACAACAGCGTTACCCTCGTCTGTTACAACAACGGTCCCCTGTGACGGGTCCTGTGCGGCAGCCAGAGTTGGCAGCAGCAGAGCCACCGCAGTGGCTAGTAGTGAGCGATTGAAGCCTGGATAACAGATCTGTTTTCTCATGTTACTCTCCCCGATAATTAGTGTTGCCTACTTGCCCAACATGCCGGACTTCAGTTTCTTGTGCGCCGGTTTGTCGCCGAGCCAAATACCGAAAACAGCTTGTTTGAATTCGAGGCCGCCCTGGACCGTACCTTTGAAGGCGCCGTTCTTGTAAATATCTACCCCTTTTGCAGGTATGTTCACGATGTCGAAGATGTCGCCCACGGCTATTGGCTCCCTGAAGACAGCGACGAATTCGTCGATGGGTTTGGCTAGCGCCGTCATGTTGCCACCGGTGGTGTTCTTGAAACCGTCCATGGTGGCCTCTTCCATCGCCTCGCTGGTAATCATCCCGGACACCATGTGTAACTTGATGGCCATGGGTTCGTTGGCGGCGATGATCGCCTCGGACTTGCGGCTCTTGGCAGTCAGGTAGAGTCCGCCCACGTATATATCCATCATAAACTTGGTGCGTATGCCGGCACCGTTCAGGGTCAACTGGGTGTCACCCGCTTGCATGGTATCGGGCATCGACACCCCGGCGATTTTCTTCGCGTGCGCTGGCAGCGCAGTAGCCAGAACCAGACACAGTGTTCCCAGCAGCGTTGTTTGCAGGAATCGCATGGCACAATCTCTTATTATTGAAGGGTATAGACTAACCCCAAGTATGGCCGAAAACGGGCGTATTTCCAATACGTGCATCGGACTTGGGTACAGGGTAGGTCAGCGGTCTTTCCGGGCTCGATGTTTGCGTGCTACCTCATAAGCCGCCTGGATTTCCTGGGACTTCTCGGTGGCGAGTTTCAACATCGAATCAGGAACTCCCTTGGCGATGAGTTTGTCCGGATGATGTTGACTCATCAGTTTGCGGTAGGCGCGTTTTAGCTCCTGGTCACTGCATTGACTGTTCACTCCTAGCGCCAGATAGGCCTCATCGACTTCGTTAAGCAGCGACTGGCCCGATGGATGTCCGCTGTGGAAGCGGTCCTGTGCCTGCATCATTCGCAATAGCTGGGCTAATTGTGCGGCACTGAAACCCATCAACTCGGCGATTCGTTGCAGTGCGATGGATTCTGACTGCTCGAGCTGATGATTGTCCGCAAGCGCCAGAGAAATCAGAAACGACAACAGGGTTTGCTGTAATTGTCGCTGCGAGCCGCAGACCTGATTAAAAGCCGTCAAGGTAGCCTCAAGCTGAAAGTCCGCCGCTGCGCCGCGCCTGAAAAGGCCGATGGCCTGCTCGCGCAGTGCGTGATCAAGCCGCATCTGGCCGATGATCGATTCAGTGTGATCGATTTCCTGCTGCGAAATGCGTCCGTCCGCTTTGGCTAAATGGCCCAGCAGCAGAAACGTGGTTTCAAAAAAGCTGCGCTGGATGCGCGCGATGTTCTCGGGGCTATTGAGCAGAAAGGTTTTTTTAAGGCCCTTATCGAAGCTGTGCCCAATGATGAGCCCGATGATCAATCCTACCCAACCACCGGCGACAAGCCCGATCAGGCCCGCAATGAGCTTGCCAAATATCATAGCGGACGGCGGTAGCTAGGCAGCGTCAACGGGTTCACGGTGCATATGCCTGAGGTTCAAGGTCGCGGCTTACCCGTATCGTGTTCAGCTCCGCGTCCGTCTCGTCGCCGTCAACGGTCTCAAATCCAAGATGGCTGGCAAGCCCCAGCATCGCGGCGTTTTCTCGCAGTACAACACCCTCCAGTTTGCGGAAGCCCGCTACCGCTGCAGAGAGAATAATACCTCGCATCAACTGCCTGGCCAGTCCCAGGCCCTGCCACTCGTCGTCGACCACCACAGCGAATTCGGCCACGCCCGGTTCACCCGTCGGCGCGTAGCGGGCAATGCCGATCTCTTTCTCTTCGCCATCTTGATCAATGGTGCCCACAATGGCATGGCTGCAGGGGAAGTCCGGACTGGTGAGTTCCCTGAGGATGTAAGGGGACAGCTCCCTGATGCCAGAGAAAAAGCGCAAATACCGGGATCGCGGAGTCAGGCCAGTAACAAATTTCTGGTGCATTTGCGCGTCTGCCGGCTCAATCATGCGTGTGACCATCGCTGTACCATCCTTCAATTTCACCGTGCTTGGCACATTGGCTGGCATGGTCAGGCTGCCGGGGAACAGGTGATTGAGCCGGCTGAAAAGATAGGGGTAAACCAGCGCTTTCTCGATTACGTCGGTGGCACCGGCGGCAATCGCCTCGTCTCGTATTGCCTCCGCGGTACCTGAGGTCAAGATAATAATGGGAAAACGATAAGCCTCGCTGCGCAGCTCACGGGTGAGCGGTATGCTGATGTCTGTCGCGGGCTCGAGACCGAGCAGCAGACAGTACTCGGGGTTCATGGTCCCCGCCAGGGCGGTGCGGAAATTGTCGGTATCAGACCAGGCCTGCACCGGGATGTCGTAACGCCGCAGCAGCGTTGAAAGCGCTTTGCCGATAGTGTCATCCTGGTCAACGATACAAACAGCCCTGTTGCTCGCCACGCCGTGTGACTCCTTTGACTGGGGTGCCGTCTGGGCTCCAATGCGTTGCAAAAGTGCCAATACGTAGGTCAGCCGGGTTAGATCAGCCCTGTGAATACCTGAATGATGGCAAGTGTAACAGTCTGGCGCTGTTTCCCCAATCTTAGCGGTCCCCTGCGGCTATCATCCCTGCGCTCGGCCCCGGTGGCGCTGCTATACTGGCGCAGTAGTTCACCCCACAGGTAATCGTAAGGAAACGCCGATGCTGACAGCGCCCCTTCCTACAGTGGAGATCAACCCATCGGATACACCCTTGGCGGTGGTTATCTGGCTGCACGGGCTCGGGGCCGACGGGCACGACTTTGAGCCCTTGCCGGCCCAACTGCAGCTGCCAGAGCAACTGCCGATCCGGTTTGTTTTTCCTCATGCACCCGAAATGCCGGTAACGGCCTTTGCTGGCCAGCGTACGAGGGCCTGGTTTGATTTTGACCCGGGGGGCGGTGCCGATTTGCCCGGGCTGAGGCGTTCTGAACGGCGCATTCGGGAGCTGATTCAGAACGAAATCGACGATGGAATCGCCTCGGAGCGTATTCTTTTGGCTGGTTTCTCCCAGGGTGGCGTGCTGGCGCTGCAGACTGCGCTGCATCACCCCAAGCCCCTGGCCGGGGTGTTGGCGCTGTCCACCTTTCTGGCGGATGGGGCGTCTCTCCAGCGCCAGGGCACCGGGTCGAACGCGGATATTCCCATTCTGATGTGCCATGGACAACGCGATCCTGTATTGCCGATGGCCCTGGGACGCGCGAGCTATAACACGCTGCAAGATGCCGGTTATGACGTGCAATGGCGCGATTACCCCATGGGGCACGAAGTGTGCGCTAGCGAGATCCGCGACATCAGCCACTGGCTGCAGCGTGTCCTGGGACCGGCAGACCAATGACTCGAACTGCCCGGCCTTGAGGAGGCTAGCCATGGTCTCGAGAAGAACTGTATTGTGGGGCGGTATAGTGCTTGTTGGCGGAGCTGCCTGGGCGCGGCCGACAGATAAAGGCGGCCCCTACAGTCCTTACTTTGCCGCTCTCAATCAGGGATTGCGGGAGGCGGGAGTAGACACGCCGGTCATGGTGATCGATCTTGACCGGCTGGATCGAAATATCGACAGGTTGGTCGCCTCGGTCACGGTTGAACCGGCCAAGACCTACCGGGTTGTGGCCAAATCGCTACCCAGCCCGGCATTGGTTAACTACGTGGCCCGCCGTGCCCGGACTCAGTCACTGATGGTATTCCATCGGCCCTTTCTGCAGGCGATGGCGGGCCTCAACCCGGCTGCCGATATCCTGCTGGGCAAGCCCATGCCGGTGACCGCTGCTCGCCGGTTTTATCAGGACCATCAAGGTGAATTCGATCCACAGCAGCAACTGCAATGGTTGATCGATACGCCCGAAAGACTGCAACAGTATCTGACCCTGGCGCGTGCCAAACACACTCGCCTGAGGGTCAACCTCGAGATAGACGTGGGTTTGCATCGAGGGGGGTTCATTGCAGACGATACCCTGAGGCAGGCATTGCGAAGCATCGAACAGAATCTGCAGTACCTGAGCTTTGCCGGATTTATGGGCTACGACGCCCATCTCATGGGTTTACCAGCGTTTATGGTGCCGGGTGAAATACCCAAGGTAAAAGCGCGCTACACCGACTGTGTCGGGCTGTTGCGCAGCGAGTTCCCCGCATTGATGACGGACAATCTGTGTTTCAACGGCGCGGGGAGTCCTACGTTCCGCAACTATGAAGGCGATAGCCTCGTGAACGATTTGTCTGCAGGCACCTGTTTGCTGAAGCCGACCCACTATGACCTCGATTCGCTGGCCGATTTCGAGCCCGCAGCATTCATTGCCTCCCCAGTGCTCAAACGGCTACCGGGAGCGCGATTACCGGCACTCGATTGGGCGGCTCCACTGATTCGGGCCTGGGACCGGAACCGAACCCAGACCTACTTTGGCTACAGCGGCAACTGGCTGGCAGACTGCGAGTCACCCCCCGGGCTCAGTCCTCATTTCGCCTACGTCAGCTCCAACCAGCAGGGATACAATGCCTCCGGGTCGGTGGCTATCGACGTTGACGATTTTATTTTTCTCAGGCCCCGGCAGTCGGAAGCCGTGCTCCTGCAATTTGGCGATCTGGTGGCCGTTCGCGACAATGCCATAGTCGCGCGATGGCCGGTGCTGTCAGCGGGCAATCCGGCCGGCTCGCTGGCCTGAAAAACTGTCAGAGGTCGTTGACCTCGGTAGTGCTCAGGTTTGGGTCAGACTCTATTTGCTCGCGACTATACGGCAACGGACGCCAGGTCTTGCTGCTGTAGAGTGCGGTCTGGTCGCTGAAATTCGCCGCAGCCGGGTCGTCGCTTTGCGAGTAAGTGAGGATCGCCTCGGCTTCAGGGCCGTCATCGGTGAATCCCACCGCCATAATAAAAGACGCACCGTAGTTGATCAGGTAGCCGTTCTCGGTGAGGTCGGTACTGGCGTTGACCACGGGCGGCCTGGGAATCTGTGGCAACAGACTGCTGTTCAGCGCCGCGTCGAAGGTGTAATCGACCTTGTTGTAAATCCCGTCACTGTGTTGCTGCCCACCGTGAATGGCAAAACGCTCATCGCCACGCAGACTGTACTGGTGATCACCGAGCGGCGCATCGGGTGCTATACCGACTTTTGCAAGGCGTAGTGTGGCATCGGCCAGCTGGGTGAGCAGGTACTGCTCACCCTCCGTCGTTAGGCCACTGGGAGTGGTAACTGCGGCGGCAGGATCAAAGGGCACCGCAAAATAAGAGATACCGTTGAACAGGCCGGCCCTGTCGACTTCCCCCAGCATCTCGCGAAAACTGATAGCTCCCCGACTGTCGAGGTTGAACTGCCCCTCCCAGTTGCTGATCGCGGAGCAGGCGACAGCGATATCGACCTCCGCGCCATCGCTTGAGGCAACCTGGTCGCTGTCGGCGCAGATGTCAGCAACCCTTGCCCGCCAAAGCTCCGCAGTGAAGGAGCGGTTGGCGAACAACATGTCTTTGAGCCGGCTGCGATCCCAGGCGTCGGACTCCAGAATCTGGGTCAATCCCATTCGGGTGCGCAGGCTGCGCGGCGTTTCGATGCTGCCATAACGTATCGGGTAACCATCGAGGGGCTGGGCGGGGTTACTCAGCCAGTAACTGTCATTGGAATTGGCGACAAAATCCCTGCGTTCCAGCAGCTTTGGCGCAGAACGGAATGGAATCGCGCCCGGCAGGGTTGCCGTATCGTCGACCTGTACACTGTACAGAGGGTCGCTGCCATCGAGCGCAACCAGACCGAGACCAAAGGCAATTTTGGCGAAACTGAAGGCATCGCTTTCTACCTGGGCCTGAAAAGCGGCCTCCGCTTCAGGGCTCAGGTTGGGCACCAGCGTGGTGTCCGCATAGAGCAGTGCGCCGCTACTGTCGGTGGCCATGGTGTGGTTCCAGGGTACTCCACCCACCGTCTCGAAAACGTTTCGCAGCGCAGCCACTGAATCGGCCCGAGCCATACTGAGGAACGTGTCCATCAGGCCACCGTTCTCTGCATTCATATCAAAAATCGAGTAAGCACTGCTCTCGGTCCAGCTCAGTCCGAAGGCACTGGGATCAAGCATGGGGCCGTACTGGCTGCCGTACAGTGTGCGCTCTACCTGGTCCATGCTGCCGTCCGCGTTCAGCACCTCGACGCTGTAGCTCTGGCTGATCATGTCCCGTTCCTCATCGCCGAAGCGATAACGCGTCGGGTTGCCGGGTACCAGCTCCAGTGTGTAAAGAACGAACTGGTTGGACGGCGATGTCGTATGGGTCCAGGCCATGGATTGATTGAAGCCAATCTGCACGCCCATTGCGCCGGAAATGCTGATCCCCGCGACATCTATAACGTCGGGTATGCGCAAATGCACCTCGTGATATTTTAGTTCGCCCTCCCAGGGCAGATGCGTATTGGAGAGCAACAGACCCCTGCCGCTTGCGGTGTAGTCTGCCCCCATGGCAACACCGTTACTGGCCGCACCTTTCGGCAGTCGCCTCGACACGGGCGCGGTGGTGCTCAAGGCCACGCCTCCGGGAGGCGCGGCGTTGGCGATGGCGTCCAGGAAGTTTCTCGACCCGGCCAGCATGGCCACATCCAGGTAGTAGGCCATCAGGCTGCTCTCATCGATCTCGGCGACCCAGTCCGCGCTGGCACAGCCCCCCGGCAAGCTGTCGACACCTGTGTTCTGCAGATACTGGTTAAAGCCCGCAACATAGCCCTGCAGCATTTCCCGGCCCTCCTCAGACAGACCGGCGATAGCGGCTTCAGCCTTTTCGATCACTCCCAGCCCCAGGTAAGCGAAGTCGGACACCAGATTGGCATTGTCCACGCCCGCGCCGAAGTAGCGGGCCCTTTGACTTCTCACTTTGACGATCTGGTCCGCAAGCACACAGAAACGGTCTTCTGCAAAGGCATAACCTTGCCCGAAGCCAAGCGAGCCCCAGTTATCGGCAGTCACGTGGGCCGTACCGAACTCGGTGCGCTCAATTGTGGCGATAAAGTTGGGCTGCGGCAGCGGGTCGGGCCCCGCCCCGTCATCGCGAGAGTCACTGCCATCGCTGCAGGCAGTGAGCAGGCTGCTGAGCAATAGTGCCAGCAGCACCGGCGTGAACAGGGCGGGAATGCACTTCGATGGGGTGGCAAGGGGCACGGCAACCTCCTGGGCGGGTCTCTTTAGCCTGCTGGCAGCGCGGGATTTCGTGCTAACCCAAGCCCGCAGTGATTCTCTTTAATGAAACGTTCCTGACTGCAGCGCAGTGTAGTCACTGCTCGGTGATAGCGCCAACCCGCTCTGCGCCCGGAGTAGTTTCATGTCTAACTGGCAGTTTGACGGGAACTGGGCTATTAACTCTAGGTGGCGCCAATGAATGAGCGGGTGCGCGGTCTGGCGTGGTGAGCTGCGGTTAGCCCTGGTGCGTGAGGGATTGCCCCCAGTCGAACGTTCGCGCGCCGAATAGATGGGGCCGCGGCCTCGGGAATGGAATCCTGCTGGAGAATGTCTCTGAACCTGAAACCCTTGAAGGCCCTGATACCGCACTGGAGTGTGGTTCTGGTGTTCGTCCTGATCGCGGCGCTGGCGTTTTTTTATTACGCCACGGTGAAACGATCCACAGCGCACCTGATAGCACGCAATTTTGTGCATCTGAATGAGGTCTCCCAGATACTCACTGAGACTGCCGAAGTGATGCGGCAGTTGGGTGACTTTGTAAAATATTACGATTGTGACGGCAATGATGCCCTCGCTTGTCTGAGTGCTCGCCTGGTGGACAGCAGCCCCTATGTGACCAGTGCCGGACAAATCACACAGTCGTCAGCTGGCGCAGGTGATAGGCAGCTAGAGGTAAATCTGAGTGGATTGTCCATTGACTTGATTCCCCAAGAAACTGAAAAAAAGAAGCTGCAGGCTGAGAATGCTGATAGCTCCGACAGTTCCGACGATCCCGAAAAAAGAGCCAGGCTGAGACTGACGGTACCCTTTGAGAATATTGATAGCCTCGCCAACTCCGTGCAATTTTTTGATACTTTGCTGATCGCCGATAACGAAACCGGTGAGGTATTGTTCAACAGTGCCACCTTGCCTTTGCAGGCGCAGCCTGGGGCCCCGGAAACCTATTTCTTCGACAGCGGCTCCTATGAGCGCTACGCGACTATAGCGGGTATTATCGCTCGCTGGCGTGAGATGGAATCGGCCCGGGCTCCGGCAGGCGAGGCCGGATCGGGTGGCGATCAAACCAGGACCGAAGCGGCATCCTTTTCACAGTCCACCATTGTTCCCGTCGTGGTGGGGGGCGTGCCCTATCTGAGCTTTGTGCAACCCCTGGCTTCGGCACACCTGGACGACAAGGTTCGATACGTCATCGGTATGGTTCGTGAGTCCAGTTTTGATTCCGCGCGTTATTCGGTGCCCCTGTCGACCTCCGCCTTTGGCCTGTTGGTCCTTGTCGTATTAGTTCTTTCACTGAGCCTTATCCGTATCTTGCTGATTGAGGAGAACGGGATAGTCGGTCGCTGGAACCTCTACATTCTGATCGGTTCTGCCTTGGGGTTGGTGGCACTGCTCACTCTGGTGTTTTCTGCAGGCAGTGCCTGGTATCGACTGGGTAAATGGCAGGATGAGGACTTGGGCCTGATCGCCAGCAGAATGTCGACCAATTTTCAGGCCGAGATATACAACCGGGTCCAGGCGATGCGGCTGGTCGAAAATCAATTCAACGAGGACTGTTATACAACGGGGGGCACACCGGACAGCGCGGGATGTAAAAGCCCCCCCCGGCATTATTTGCCGGTGCTGAGGACTGCAGTTTTTCTGAATTGATATGCCCGCTATTAGAGCCTGATCCCTACTGTCCGCATGCAAATAAGGCGCTCAGCTGCAGTACAAGGGTTTTGCCTGAATTTGCGACCCTATTCTCCCTTGACGCCAGCGGCACACAACGCGGCATCTATGCCTCGGTCACCAGCAAGCCTTTAAAAAAGCCCATCAAAGTGCCTAACCGAGAGTATTTTCAGCGGGTACAGAAGGACGAACTCTGGTCTATCAGCGACCCGGCTGGCAGCTATGGTCAGCAAGCGTCTGACCCGGTCACGTATGGCTGCCACAGTGAAGGATCGGAGTCCGCCGTGCCGGTGTTTTTTGATCGCATAAAGTCTCGCAGTAACGGGCATCTGGAGACCGTACTGTCTACCTACGCCTGTGATAACGCGGGTTGGTGGGTGAGGGCGAAAGAAAAGGCGAAGGAGGCCAAAGAGAGCACAGCTAACGAAACACCGGAAATGGATGCCGCTCTAGCCCGAATAAAACCAACCGCTCTGGTGGCGATCAGCCGCATGCGATCACTGGAAAACGTGGTTATGCCGCCCGGATTTGGCTACGTTGTCATCGCCAGTGGCTCAGGCAAGGTGTTGTTCCATCACAATCAGGAGCGCAGCCTGCTGGAGAATTTTTACGATGTTGTGGGCCACGACCTGGCCTTCAAGACCCATATCGCTACCGGATTGTCGGGGATTATGAACCTCACCTATAAGGGTGACAACATTCGCGCGGCGGTGCAGACGCCCCAGTCTTTGCCGGTCAGTATTGTCACTTACTATAGGTTCCAGCCCCTACGCACCCTGATTTTTCAGTTCAGTGTCTCGGGCTTTGTGGTCGCGCTGGCCTTTCTTCTTTATCAGTTCGTGGTTATCGGAGTGCTGGAAAGAGGATATCAGCTGCTGAATATCTCGCCCCCGCGACACAGGGACGCCCCGGTAAAGTCCATGTGGCAGCTGAATGGGGCCCTGGGTTTGCTGACACTACTGTATACGCTGGGGATATGGTTCCTGGAGGACTGGCCACGGCTGCTGTTGGTATTGGCGGGACCGCTGCTGGTTTATCTCGCGGCGAGGCTGTTTGGCGCCAGATTTCTGGCCTGGGTTTTGAGTGGCCCCTCCAGGACAGTGACCTCCTGGTATCAGAACACCGTGCTCGGCGCGCGGGTGACAGTATTTTTCCTGGCCCTGCTATTGGGGGTTCTGCCCACGCTGGCTATCTTTTATGAATCCCTGGGGCTCTATGAGCGGAGCTGGCGGCAGTTGGACAATTGGTCAAGCAGTCGTGCGATCGCCCGACGGGTTCAGGACTACGATGAAGAGCTGCGGCCATACAAGCGGCCGGCATTGGGCGAGCCCTTAGAGCCAGCTTGCCGGGCTCTGGGTGTGGAGAGCGGGTTCTATCTGCCGGACACGACCCTGCAACTGGATGAGGCTTGCGTGGACGAAACGACTGGAGACCCGGCCTCGGGTTCCTGCAAAGCTTGGCAAAAAACGCCTTGTCCGGTTTCGGGCCCAATGATCGGCCCGAAGCGTGAGGTGCCAAGGCATTCCGACATTACCCTCATCCAGGGCGCAAAACTGCAACCGTCGGATTCACGGTCCAGTGGCCCCCATCCGCTGCAGGGCGTGCTGGCATGGCTGCCGGATATGACACTGATGCGATCGATGCTGGAGCGATTCGCTGAAACAGGTGACAGCTGGCTCGCTGAAGACTCTTGCCACTCAAAGCTGAATGATAAGGACAAGCAAGAGTATAACGACTGCTGGAAAATCACCGACGCGCAGCAGGGAATAAGCTATGCAATGCGCGCTCACGCCCAGTTATTCCGAACCCTGACCCGGTCTCAGTGGGGGTGGACTGTCGGTCTCTCGCTGTTGTTTCTGGGTTTTCTCTGGCTCGCCTTAAAGCACTTTCTCAACATTATTGCGCCTGTCCGCCTTATTCGGGAGATACGGGCACAGTCGGGTCATGAGTTCTCCATTGTGCCGCCGCGAGCGCGGAGCTTTTATACGGTCATCCCGGCCCAGGTGGGTGAGTCCGAGAGGCGGCAGGTGGTTGATGGCATTGCCCGGGACTACAAGCTGGCACCGTTGTCTGACGAGTTGACAGGTCGGTTTCTTGCCGTTCGCGAGATCGCGGGCTGCACGGTGGCGCTGCTGCGTGACTTTGAAGAACTGGTGGATGGTGATCCGGCTGAACGACCGGTGCGTCAATGGCTGCTGGATGCCGAACGGCGCGGCGGCCTGTGCCTGCTGGTGGTGTCCCGGCTGGATGTCGGCTATTTGCGTACCCGGCAGATGCGCGGCGAGCAACTGTCCGGCGATGGTCAGCAGGTCTGGGAATTGTTGCTCACCGGGGCCACCTATGTGCCGTTCTATAAGTTTGCTGCGCTGGCTGGTGAGTCGCCTCAGCTCAATCAGCGCAGTGCCGGCAAAAACTCAGACGATACGCTGTACCTCGCCGCTGTGGGCAGTGGGATGGAGCCCCGGGATCACTATCGTCAGTGGGAATTGTGCTCTACCGATGAAAGAATTGCCCTGGCCAGCCTGGCCCATAACGGGGTAACCAATGTGTCCAATTTGCCCAGCCTGTTCAGTCTTTACAACCGTGGTTTGATTACCGTGGCACCGCTGGGACTGAACTTCCGGAGTCCGCGCTTTGCCGACTATGTTAGGCGGAAGTTTCCTCGAGACCAGTTTAAAACGGCAACAGCGGGCTACCACGATGACCGGTGGCGCATCTTCCGGGCACCCCTCTACATTCTACTGGGCGCGGTAGCATTATTTGTTGCCTATTCCGTGCAGGACGAGTTAGCCAACGTAATCAAGGTATTCGGCGGCTTTGGGGCGACACTGGGCGTGCTCAAGGCGATCAGCGAACGCTACCGTGTTTCGGTTGAGGAAGAATAGGGGCCGGTGGGTAGCGTGCGCTTGCTGCATGAGTCACCGTTAACCGTGCATGACCCGGTCCAGCGCTTCGACGATGCGCCGGGCATCCTCAAGGCTGTTGTAGTGGACCAGTGAAATTCTGACCACACCGTCGTCGGTGTCGATGCCCAGATGCTCCAGTGCCCGCGGGGCGTAGAAATTGCCATTCTCCGCACCAATACCCAGTGCTTGCAGCCCCTGGGCCACGGCGGCAGAGGACTGCTGCAGCGGCTTGAAGGCAATAGTGGGCGCCCGGTCATTATCCCGGCAATGAGTTTTACCCACTACCCTCACCAGAGGAGATTCACCGAGATAGTCGAGCAGGGTAGCGGCGAGGCGGGTTTCATGTTGGTGGATGAGTGCGTACAGCGCTTGCATTTGCGCCTGTGGCGATGCCTCTGCAGACCCGCCGTGGTTCTTGTGATGGTGAATATAGAGCCGTTCAAAGTACTCCAGCACGCCCGCTGCTGCGGCAATCTGGCTGTGCTGGGGGCCGGCAGGGTTGTAGCGTTTACTGTTCTCCTCACGAATAAAATAATGGCTTTGCCCCTCCAATTCCTGAGCCAACTCTGCGCTCACATAGAGAATGCCCTGGTGGGGACCAAAAACCTTGTACAGACTGAACAGGTACAGGTCGACACCCAGCGCTTTGAGGTCACAGATGTGGTGGGGCGCGTAGGCCACTGCATCAACGCCAACCCTGGCGTGACTGCGGGCGCGCACCCGGGCGACGATATCTGCCACAGGGTTGGTCGTGCCTACGACATTGGAACATTGGGTGAAGAATAACCAGCGCGTGTTTTCGTTCAGCAACGTGTCGAGGTCGCCGGGGTCTAGCAGGCCGGACGCCGGATCGATGGCCCACTCACGGATAGTTACACCTTTTTCTTCAGCCTTGCGCCGCCACACGCCGATGTTTGATTCATGATCTTGCTGACTGACAATGATTTCATCACCGGCTTTCCAGTGTGTGCCCATGGCATGGGCCATCACATAGCTGTTGGCCGAGGTGGACGGCCCAATGGTGATTTCCTGCCGATCGATATTCAGCGCTGCGGCCCAACCCTTGAGCGCCTCATCCATGGCTTCACCGGCTTCACGCGAGGGGGTGAAGGGCGAGTAGGGCTGCACCCGGGTCAATTCATCGTAATGCCGGGAGCGCTCCAGCACCTGCCGGGCAACAAAACTGCCTCCGGCATTGGAGCAAAATACCTGCCCGGGGTAGGCGCTGTACTGAGGAAACTGGCGTTGCACAAAGTCTACATCAAGGTCCATAGTGTCGATTCTCGTTGGCCGCTTGCCTGACGGCGTTAGCCGCTACTGTCGGGGAGTTTGACCGCACTGCCCGGATCATGGTCGCGCATACGTTGGTAGAGCAAGCCGAATGCGGATTGCAGCAGCGAGTCCTCGATGATGCCGTCGATATCACAATTCTGGGCCAGGCGGCGCAGGCGATCAAAGGTGCGGGTATAGTTGCGGGAATGACGCTCCCGAACATCGGTCCCGTAGAGCAGGGTGGGTAGTCCACCTTCCTCGGTGAAATCGTCGCTGATAAACTGCCGGGCAAAGATGGAGACGTCACCCAACGCGGTTTGAGAAAACATGTGGTCGACCTGTTCACGATCGAAACGCCCGCTGCCCACTGGGCCCAAGCCGGATATAAATAACATGCCTGATATTCCGGCCAGCTGGCCCTTCACACCTTCCGCGATCTGAAAAAACGTCTCCTGCCGTGCATTCATTTCTGTCGCCGCAATGGCCTGCGTCTGCTTTTCCGATTGCTCCGATGTCTGGCGTATAGCCTCCGTATTATTAACCAGTTCCCGCTGCTGAATGAACAGCCCCAAGACCAGCCAGAGGAAGGCCAGTGGCGCAAAGGCACCCTCCAGAAAGCTGCCGATCGTCTCGGGCGAGTAGGTCTTGCCCGGATCAATTTCGTACACACTGGAGACATAGATCAGCCCGCCGCCAATCCAGATCACGGTAAGGATCAGTCCAAAGGAGATCCGCCAGTCCTGGTCGAGCAGATAACGCAGGGGTGATTTTCGCTTCGACATGGCATTTTCTCGGGTTCAGATCGCGCCTGTGAGCGCAGGTGCAGCTGTAGTGGCAAGCGCCATTGTGCCGCCGCAGCACGGATTGGGTCAATTTTGGTGCGCAGTCTTCTGGCCAGGTGCAGCTTGCCCGGGTGGAATTTCACCCTCGGTCGAGTGATACTGAGCGCCTGCCGGGTGCGAGTTCGCCGGGACTTGCCGGGTGTTTTGTGGGTAAATGGGAAAATGGGTAAACCGGTATATTGGCAATTGAGCAAGCGGGCAAACCAGTAGACGGGTAAGTCGGCAATCGAGCAGAGTGGCTTTCATGTACTACATCCTGAGAAACTCCGGTATTGCCGTTCCCCCGGTCTGCGCCGGGCCTGGCGCGGCTTCGCGGGGTTGTTCCCTAGCGAGCTTTCCGCTCCCCGGCGTGCCGCGCAAGCTGCATTGGATAC
Organism: uncultured Gammaproteobacteria bacterium; assembly: GCA_963840725.1. Taxonomy (GTDB): domain Bacteria; phylum Pseudomonadota; class Gammaproteobacteria; order Pseudomonadales; family Halieaceae; genus CAVWDU01. The sequence goes on from CAWIZY010000018.1 coordinate 138,526, forward strand.
TGCTGATGGCGCTGTGTCTGGCCGCTCCCGTCGTTGCGGATAATGGCAGTTTTAGCCTGTTTCTCGTCCGGCACGCAGAGAAACAGACAGCGGATCCGGCTGCAAAAGATCCGAGCTTGACCGCCTGTGGGCAGCGGCGAGCCGAGCACATTGCTGCGATGCTCGAGTCGATACCTGTCCAGCGGGTCTACAGCAGTGATTACCGCCGCACCCGTGCAACGGCCGAACCCGTGGCGGGTTCACGAAACCTCGACCTGGCGTTTTATGACCCCCGTCAACTAACTGAGACTGCAAACCTGCTGCTGGCGCGGGCCGAGGACGCAGTGGTTGTGGGTCACAGTAATACAACTGGCGTTCTGGCCGGGTTGTTGGCCGGAGAGACGGGGGCTGCCTTCGACGAAAACCTCTATGACCGCCTTTACCAGGTGGTGGTCGCGGGCGAAGAGCGCAGACTCTATCTGTATCATCAGGGATTCGAATGTAACGCGGCTGGACGGTCTCCGCGCTGAATGATTGCCAGAGGCGGCGCAGCTTTTTTGGTACCGTTCTGTGCGCGATTGGGCTAGGCTTAGCCCGGCTTTAACTCACTTAACTGGAAGGTCATCAACATGATTGGATATGTCACCATCGGCGTGAAAGACATGGCCGCCGCCAAGGCTTACTACTCGGCACTGCTCGCTGACCTGGGTGCCAAGGTGCTTATGGATATGGACCGTATCGCATTTGTAGGTACAGCGATGGATGCTCCCATGCTGTCGATTTGTGTGCCCTACAACGAGGGTGATCCCGCGCCTGGTAACGGCAATATGGTCGCCATCAGCGCCGGCAGCAAAGAGATGGCGGACAAGCTTTATCATAAGGCTATCGAATTGGGCGGGCAGTGCGAGGGCGAGCCGGGACAACGAATTCCGGACATGTTCTACGGTGGCTATGTGCGTGACCCGGACGGCAACAAGCTGGCCTTCTACGTTTTCGGCTAGTGGCCGATAGCAGCACCTATGCCGCAGTGAATCGCTGGTATTGAGGGGAGTAGCCCGTTGAAAAAATACGATGCTATCGTCATCGGTGCAGGGCACAACGGGTTGACGAATGCCGCCTATCTGGCAAGGGCGGGGCTCTCGGTGGCGGTGCTTGAGCGCAACCCTTATATCGGGGGTGCCACCGTGAGCCGGGAACTCCATGAGGGTTGGATTTATTCCAATTGTTCATATGTGTGTTCTTTGTTGCGGCCGGAGCTAACCCGTGATCTTGAGCTGCCGCGTCACGGCTTGCAGGTCGTACCCTATGGCGGTGGAGTGACCTTCAAACGCGACGGGGATTACTTTGGCAATTACTTCGATCATGAACGCCAGTATCGTGAGATGGCCAGGCATTCCCGGCGCGATGCTAACGCCTATGAGCGCTACAAGACTGACGTGATGAAGCAGACCCGGCTAATCAGGCCGTTTCTGCTTAAGCGCCCTCCCGATCCGACCTCCCTGAAACCGCGTGATCTGCGCGAACTGGCCGATTTCGCCGGTGCGTTTCTGGGATTGGGCGAGACGGGCCTTGCCGATACCCTGAAATTCTGGACCAGCAGTGTCGGTGATTACCTCTGTCAGTATTTTGAATCCGATGTGATCAAGGCCCATCTTGCGGGTAGCGGAATCATCGGTACCGCCTTGGGTGTTTTCTCGCCAGGTACCGCCTATGTGTTGCTGCATCATTACATGGGTGATGTGGATGGCAATGTGGGGGCCTGGGGCTTTGCCCGGGGTGGTATGGGCGCGGTCGCCACCGCATTGTCCCGGGCACTGCTGTCTTTTGGCGGTGAGATTATTTGCGATGCCGATGTTGACCAGATCATCGTCAGGGACGGCAAGGCGCTGGGCGTTGCGCTTAAAAACGGAGACGAATACCGTGCCGATATCGTGGTGTCCAACCTGGACCCCAAACGTACGTTTCTGGATGTGATGGACCCGGCGGATTTGCCTGCAGACGTCCTCAGGCGTGCAAAGAACTTCAAGATTCGTGGTTCTTCAGGCAAGTTGAATATTGCCCTGGACGGCCTGCCTACCTTTAACGGTCTGGACCCACACAGCCCGTTGATGTGTGGGGACATGCATTTTTCAGATTCCTTGGAGCGTCTGGAACGGGCCTACGATGACTGGAAAGACGGCACCTGGTCAAAGGACCCTTATCTCGATATGTTGATCCCGACGCAGGCGGACCCGACCATGGCGCCACCGGGAAAACACATGATGTCTGTGTTTGTGCAGTATGCACCGCCGTTGGTTAATGGCCGCGAGTGGACGGATGAGGACAAGGCCGGGTTTGAAAAGTCAGTGATTGACCAGATAGCCAACTACAGCCCGGATTTTCGTGATCTTATTCTGCACTGTGAGACGCGCACTCCGCGGGAAATAGAAGCAGAAGTCGGATTGACCGAGGGCAATATTTTCCAGGGCGAGCTCACCTTTGATCAACTGTTGTTCAACCGCCCGTTTCCCGGTTACGCTCAGTATCGCGGCCCGGTCAGCGGTATGTACCTGTGCAGTTCGGGCACTCACCCGGGCGGCGGTGTGATGGCGGCACCGGGCGCCAATGCGGCTCGGGAAATTCTTCGTGACTTGCGCAAGACCAATACGGTACCCGACGGTTATCCCGATGACTGAGTACGACATAGTTCTGGTCGGTGGAGGACACAATGGCCTGGTGTGTGCCAGCTACCTGGCCAGGTCTGGCCTGCGAGTCCTGGTGCTGGAGGCCGCAGATCGACCGGGTGGTTGCGCAGCAACCCGGGAGTTCGCCCCCGGTTTTTCTGTGTCCTCCTGTGCCCAATGGATTAATCAGTTGCACCCGGAGGTCATCCGCGACCTTGCGCTGGAGGAGCATGGCTTGCGCTGGGCCGGGCGAGACCTGGCGTCGGTTTTACTGGCACAGGATGGTAATCATCTGGTGGCGCGTGGCGGCGAGTTGTCGGGCGTCGAACTCTGTGCAGAAGATCGCGCCCGCTACAGCGTGTTTCGCGAAAGGATGCTCAAGTATGCGCGACTATTGGCGAGCGCTTTTACTGCCCGGCCGCCGAAACTGGTGGCGGGCAATTTCGCTGATCGCATAACGCTGGCGAAGCTCGGGCTGGGTATGAAGCGCCTTGGCCGAGAGGACATGCGCGAGTTGATGCGCATTGTGACGATGAGTCTGTACGACCTCATGCAGGAAGAGTTCGAAAGCCCCAAAATACAGGCGCTGCTTAGCGTCGACGGTGTCATCAGTGCCCAGCGAGGGCCGCGTTCTCCCGGCACAGTGTTCGCCTGGCTCTATCAGCTGGTGGGAGAGGTTTTCGAGTTTCAGGGGCCGGCGCAGGTCCTCGGCGGGATGGGGGCGCTGGGCAACGCCATGGCGGCCGGGGCGCGGGCCGGTGGGGTTGAGATTCGCACGGGCGCGCGGGTTGTGTCTATCGAGGTCGACGCTGGTCGCGCCACCGGCGTTATCCTCGAGGATGGGCAGCAGCTGCGGGCTGCTGCGGTGGTATCCAATGTCGACCCGGTGACTACCTTCGAACGACTGGTGGGTTACCGCAACATCGAAACGGATATGGCGCGGCGAGTCAGTCAAATCCGTTGCCAGGGTTCCATTGCCAAACTGCACCTCGCCCTGGATCACCTACCGGCATTTACCGGTCTGGACACGGCCTTGCTCGGTCACCGCTTGCTCATCGCGACCGATATGGACTACATCGAGCGCGCGTTCAATCCGGTCAAATATAATCAGCACACCAGGGCGCCGGTGCTCGATATCAGCATCGCCAGTGTTAATGATCCCTCTCTGGCGCCCGAGGGCCGGCATGTCCTGTCAGCCATTGTGCCGTTCACGCCTTTTGCACACGAGTCCGGGTGGGAGTCCCAACGGGAGCCATTCATCCAGGTGCTGGTCGATTGTCTGGAGCGCTTTGCCCCCGGCCTCGGTGCCAGCGTTATGGCGGCTGAGCTGCTATTGCCGGCTGACCTGGAACGGGAGTACGGCATGCGAGGCGGGCACTGGCATCACGGTGAACTGGCGCTGGATCAGATTATGATGATGCGGCCATTTCCGGGTGCCACTCAGTACGGGACGGCGGTTGACGGGCTATATCTCTGCGGTGCCGGCACGCACCCGGGAGGCGGGTTGATGGGGTTGGCGGGGCGCAATGCGGCGCGGGAAATTATCAGCCGGAGGCGGCGGGGATGAGCAGCGACGACAGAATGATGTTGACAACCCCCTTTCACGAGCGCATCGCAGCGGCCTGTGAGCTGAACAACTGGGGAAGTTGGAAAGGCTATACCACACCAGATGCTTATTTCGATGTAGAACTTGAGTACTTCGCTATTCGCAGTACCGTAGGGGTATTCGACCTTTCCCCCATGAACAAGTATCGGATCCGGGGCCCCGACGCCACCGCCTATCTCAACCGGCTGGTGACCCGCGATATCAGCCGGATCCGGGTGGGCCGGGTGGGTTATAGCGTGTGGTGCAACGATGCCGGACAGGTCATGGACGACGGCACTATTTTCCACCTGGCCGAGAATGACTATCGGATTTGTGCTTACACGCGTGCTACAGACTGGCTGAATTGGTCGGCGCTGGGTTTCGATGTGACGGTCGAGGATGAAACAGAGGCTGTCGCAGCACTGGCTGTGCAGGGCCCGACCTCCTGCGCCACTTTGCTGGCTATGGGCCTGGATGGTCTGGGAGAGCTTAAGCCATTTGGTATGGCAGAGTACGCGTTTGAGGGCGGGAACCTGCTAGTCAGCCGCACCGGCTTCACCGGTGACCTGGGTTATGAACTGTTTATCGATCCGGCACGGGCGGTGAGGCTTTGGGATCGGCTTTTCGAGGCCGGCCAGCTGTATCTCATTAAACCGTTTGGCAGTCACGCTCTGGATCTGGCCCGCATCGAGGCGGGGTTTCTCCAGGCCGGTGTAGACTTTGTGCCCGCTGAGTCGGCAGTGCGTAACGGACGATCCCGGTCTCCCTTTGAGCTTGGCCTGGGCTGGCTGGTGGACTTCGAGAAGCCGGTTTTCAACGGCCGTAAAGCTCTCCTTGAAGAGCGGGCCAGGGGGTGTCGCTATCGCTTCGCATTGCTGGATGTGCACGGCAACAAACCCGCGCATCACTCTTTTATCCTCAAGGGCAACAAGCAGGTCGGAACGGTGACCTCTGCTGCCTGGTGTCCCACTGCCAAGTCAAACATAGCCTTTGCGCAACTTGAGATGCCCTATGGGCAGACTGGGGAAGAACTGGTGGCGGAAATCTATTATCAGCGTGAGTTGCAGTGGACCAGAACGCTGGCACCGTGTCGAGTGATCGACTCGCCACCCTTTTCCCCGGCGAGACGGCGCGAGACGCCTGCTTTGCCGTTCTAACAGCAGCGGATCGAGTTCACGCAATGGCTGCGCCCAACGCAAGCTGTCGAGCACAGAAAATGGAAACCAGAAACCGTGACGTTTATCGCTACTGATATCGACGACTCCCCGTCCAAATTGAGGGAAAAACTCCGGGGGCAGGCAATGCACCCCGGTCGTGCGCTGGACAACTATTTCTACCGCTCCCCCCGTGTCTATGAGCACGAGCTGGATGCACTGGTATTTCGCAGTTGGGTATATGCCGCGCACACGTCTGAACTCCCTGACTCTGGCGACTATCTGTTAATGTCAATTGGTGAAGACTCACTGATTATCACCCGCGATGAGTCGGGTAAGCTGCATGCACTATTTAATATTTGCCGTCACCGGGGCGCTCGGGTTTGTGAGCAGGCACGCGGCAACCGTAAAAGCTTTGTCTGCCCCTATCACGGTTGGGTCTATCGTACTGATGGCAGCCTTAAGGCGGCGCGGGAAATGGACCGGCTTGCAGGTTTTGATCTTGAGTCTCATGGTCTGAGGAAGGCCCGACTGGTGGTGTACATGGGGTTGATTTTTATCAACTGTGACCCCGATGCCGCCGACTTTCTCGGCCCGTTGAGTCATCTTGATCGGCCCCTGTCTGCCTATGACCTGGCAAACGCCAAGGTGGCCCACAAGCACACTTACCGGGTCGAAGCTAATTGGAAGCTGGTGCTGGAAAACTATCTCGAGTGCTATCACTGTGCCACCTCGCACCGCGCTTATGCCCGCATGCATACGCTGAAAGACCTGTATCACCGGGTCGAGAGTGTGGTGGAGGCGATGCTGGAGCGCACGGAGGCAGTGACGGGAATTCCTGGTATGGGGGATCAGTACAGCGCGACCTACCAGGAAGCGGAGGGTTTTGGCAGCTGCGTCAGCACCCAGCGCTACGGCCTGTACGAGGGCTACCAGACCGGCAGTGAGGATGGGCGCCCGGTGGCTCCGCTGATGGGCCGAATCAAGGCGTACGACGGGGGGGCGGGTGACTACCAGATGGGTCCGCTCAGCTTTATGCTGAATTATCCTGATCATTGCGTACTGTACCGGTTTCTGCCGCGCTCGATGACTGCGACCGAGATGGAGCTGGTCTGGTTTGTTAACGGTGATGCAGTGGAGGGTGTTGACTACGAGCTGGATAAGCTGACTTGGCTTTGGCACCACACCACCTTGGAAGACGAGTACATTATCAGACGCAACAGCGCCGGCGTGAACTCGCGCTTCTTTGAGCCAGGTCCTTATCACCCGGATTACGAGGCGACGCTGCAGTCCTTTGTGCACTGGTATCTGGAAACCCTGGGAACGGTTGCCGCCTTAAAATGATCAACCACTTGATGCATATGGTCGCATCTCCGTGCTGCAGAAGAGTTCTCTATTTTAAAGACTGAGCCTTGGCCTGCGACTGGCTTGTGGTATCGACTGCGGTTGGCAGTTTGGCGAAAAAGCGGCTATCTTGAAGCAAATAACAATTCGGTTCTTAAGTCTCTCTAGCAGCCCTTTTCGGCCTGGTTTGATGAAGGCGCCAACAAGGGAGACCATCTATGCGACCAATCGAACCCATGGACGCTGCTTTTCTTTTGCTGGAAAAACGGCAAACCCCGATGCACGTAGGCGGCCTGAGCCTCTTCACCTTACCGGAAGGCGTAAACGAGCAGCGTTTTCTCGCCCGGCAATTGGCGGTCCTGCGCTCCGCTGAGAGCTATCGCAAACCCTTTGGCGAGCTGGTGCGGTATGGACGCGGTCGCACGCTCGGAAGGCCTTACTGGGATGAAGACAGCAACGTGGACCCTGAGTACCACGTCAGGCATTCTGCGTTGCCCAAGCCAGGGCGTTACCGGGAGTTGTTTGCGCTGGTCTCCAGATTGCACGGTACCCTGCTGGATCGCAGCAGGCCCCTGTGGGAAATTCACCTGATCGAGGGGTTGGAGAACCGCCAGTTCGCCATCTATGTAAAGCTCCACCACGCGACAATTGACGGGGTGGGTGCTATGCATATGATTCAGGGGATGTGCTCACCCAGTAAATCCGCCAGGGTGACTTATTCGCCACTCTCCAATGAAGCTTACGAAGCCTATAAGAAAAGTAAATATGGTGATCGCCCAGCCAAGATCAAGCCTCGCGGACGTGAGCTGAGGGCGGTCGCGTCGGCGATCAAGGAGCAATTCGAGTCTACGGCGAACGTACTGGGAGCGCTAAGAAAATACAGCAGCGTGTTTCTGGGTCGCGGTGGTGCGCTCTCGGCGCCCATGTACAAAATGCCTCTAACATCCTTGAACGCCAATGTCGGCGGTGCACGGCGCTTTGTAGCCCAGTCCTGGGAAATGGATCGGGTAAAAGCCGTCGCCAGGGCGATGGACGCTACCCTTAACGATGTAGTTCTGGCGATGTGTGCCGGCGCCTTGCGCACTTATCTGAAATCCCAGAACGAGCTGCCGCGAAAATCGCTGAAGGCCGGTGCGCCGGTATCCCTGCGTCAAGAGGGAGACCTGGAGTCTGCCAACGCGGTCGGTTTTATTATCGCCGACCTCGCTACCAACGTGGCCGACCCGGAGCGTCGTTTGCGGGCCATTCAGCGCTCCATGAACGCCGGCAAAGATTTGCTGGGCAGCCTCTCGCCCAGGGAGTCAGCGCTGTTTGCACAAATCACACAGATACCGCCACTGGTGCCGACGCTGTTGGGACTGGCTGATCAACTACCCAGTTACAATACGGTGATTTCCAATGTCCCCGGGCCCAGGCAGCCGCTCTATTGGAATGGGGCGCGACTGGATGGCATCTACCCGGTGAGTGTGGTGTTGGATGGTTTCGCCCTGAACATCACGCTCGTGGGTTATGATGACAGCCTCGATTTCGGTATCGTCGCCTGTCGTCAGTCAGTGCCCGGTATGCAGCGCCTCATCGACGATCTGGAAGCGGCCCTGGTCGAGTTGGAGGCGGTCGCCGGACTGAGCACCGGGAAGAGGAAGGCGAGAGCGAAGGTCAAGGCCAGTACCACGGCCGGGGCCAAAACCAAAACCAAAACAAAAACAAAAACAAAAACCAAAGCCAAAGCCAAAGCCAAAGCCAAAGCCAAAGCCAAAGCCAAAGCCAAAGCCAAGACAAAGACGAAAACGCAGCCCAAAGCAAATACGAAAAGAAAAGCCAGAGCAAAGGCCAAAGCAAAGGCCTGAACGAAAACCAGAAGTAAAGCGAGACCGAAGCGTCGCGAAACCGCTTGGTGGCTTGACGCCGGTAGCTTCGCTTTACGGTAACAGCGTATCCCTATGGGAAAATGGAGAAATTTATGGGGTTTCCTTTCGAGACCGGAAGTCAGCCTGTACATCGCAGATCCGCTGGGGTTTGCGAGGTGAACAGGCTTGTTCTAGCGGGCCTGCTCGCAGTTTTCCTGTCGGCCTGCTCATCCTCTACAGGGCTTAAGACCGATGTCGTTTCCTCGGTGATCAGCTACGCCGAGCCTCCGGCAACAGAAGGCCTGTTGGCCGAGCTGGCGGATAAGATTCAGTCTGAGCACGGTAGTGAGTATTCGGGTTTCAGGATTCTGGATTCCAGTCATGCCGGACTTTACTGGCGTCTGGCCCTGATCGATTCGGCGACTACCTCCCTGGATATTCAAACCTACCTCTGGTACCCGGATGCCAGTGGAAAACTGCTGCTGGAGAGGGCGGTTCTGGCGGCGCGTCGAGGTGTCAAGGTCCGTATGATCGTCGATGATCTGTTACTGCAGGGTCACGACCAGCTGATCGTCAACCTTAATGCTCAACCAAATATCAGTTTTCGCATTTTCAACCCGTGGACCGACCGAGGCGGCATGGTGGCCCGGGCCGGGCAAATGGTCGCCGAGATGGAGCGGCTTAACACCCGCATGCACGACAAGCTGCTTATTGCCGATGGACGTGCCGCTATAGTGGGCGGTCGCAATATTGGTGATCACTATTTTGGACTACATGAGACCTACAACTTTCACGATACCGACTTGTTCGGTATGGGCGAGATCGCTTTGCAGGCCAATGGCATGTTCGACAAGTTCTGGAACAGTGACTGGGTGGCCTCTGCGGATAACCTCACCACCGCGCCAGACCCTGAAATCGCCGCCCAGCAATGGCAGGCGGTGCAGCAAAACGCCAATGCACCGGTCTTAAAAGAGTTCCCCACCGCACCCATTGACTGGACCGAGGAACTGACCCGGGAAACGGCAGAGCTGCGTATCGGGCGCAGCAAGATGGTCTACGATGAGGCAGATCAGGGCCAGATCAGCCAGAATGTCATGTCCAATATGTTCAATTTTTTCGGTCTCGCCAAGACGGAGCTTCTGATAATGAACGCCTATGTTATTCCGGCACAGCAGGCGGTGGACTTCATTCAGGGGCTAACCGACGGTGGGGTCGATGTGAAAATACTGACCAACTCGCTCTCCTCCCACGATGTGCCTGCAGTCAATAGTCACTACGAGCCGTGGCGGGATGATTTTATTCGTGCCGGGGTTGATTTGTACGAGTTCCGCTCCGATCCCGCTATCCAGTCGACAACTATCGATGTGCCACCGGTGGCCGCTGAGTTCAGTGGGCTGCACAGTAAGACTGCGGTGGCTGATCGCCGTTACGTGTTCGTCGGTTCGATGAACCTCGACCCGCGGTCAGCCAAAATCAATACCGAGATGGGTGTGATTGTGGACTCGCCGGCCCTGGCGGAAGATATGGCCCGAGTCATTCTTCGTGATATGTCCGGGGATAACGCCTGGCATGTCACCATGGACGATGAGGACAATATCCGCTGGCAAAACAGTGTGGAGACACTCGACGAGCAGCCGGCCCGGGACAGCATGCAGAGGGTTATGAACGTGATTATGAAGGCCGGGCCCAAAGACCAGTTTTAAAGCGGTGTACCCTGCCAGGTATGAATGACCTGGCAGGGTGTCGTGTCTGGCAAGAGAGAGGCTTTTCTAGCGGTTACGTCCCAGTTTTTCGTGGGCATCCACCCATTCGTTCTTGCGCGTTTTGTGATCAATGCGCGAGGCTGCGCCCAGCGAGATCTCCCCGGCTACCGTCAGGGCTGCGGCAATTTCAGCGAGCTTCAGTGCCTTGCCGGGACCGAAGCAATCCATGATCTCCAGACATTCCCGTTGGGTGGGCAAAGCCGTGCCACCCCCATAGGTGGCGACGATGATTGCCGGCAGCGTAATGGAGAAATAGTAATCACCTTCCCGGGTTACCTTGTTGTAAGTCGTGCACTGGTTCGATTCGCCGATGTTGGCGATGTCCTGGCCAGTGGCCAGATAGAGTGCTGCGAGACCATTGGCCGGGTGTGCTGCATTGTTGGATGAACTTGAAAGGATGGCGCTCATGGTACTGACACCCTGTCCGTAGTGCATTTGCTGCGGTGTGATGCGCAGATGTTCAATCATCACATCCCGTGGAATAGTGATTTCGGCGGTGACACGTCGGCCACGGCCCTTGAGAAGGTTCACTGAAGAGGTCTTCTTTTCAGTGTCGAAATTTCCTGAGAGTAGATAGTGGGAAATGTTCGTGTACTGGGTGCGAATCCATTCGCAGGCAACGAAGGTTGCTTTGCTGGTCATGTTCTGCCCTGCGGCGTCGCCGGTGCTGTAATCGAAGCGGGTAAACACCATGTTGTGGGCGAGATAGGCCTCGATTTCCAGCAGTTTGCCGACGGAAGTCGTCCCCTCGGCGACGTCTCGAATTCGTTCAAAGTTCTCCTGTAACCAGGCGCGAAAGTCGCGCCCCTCGCGGGCGTTTTCAAATACGAACACGGGTGCACGCTGCATAGCCTCACCAGCTACGGTGGTCATTACCCCGCCGCTCTCTCTGATCACTTTCATGCCCCGGTTGTAACTGGCCAGCATGGTGCCCTCGACAGTGGCCATGGGAACATAGAATTCGCCTTTAGCATGCTCACCGTCGACCAGCAGCGGTCCGGCGAGGCCTATGGGAACCTGTGCCACCCCGAACAGGTTTTCGATGTTGCCCGCCATGGCCTCTGGTTCAAACGAAAACTGTCGTGTGTGATCGAGCTTGGCGGGGGTGTTCTCTTCAATAAAGGCCTGGCGGTCGGCCACCGCTTTGGCGCTGTAGTCGTTATCGCTTGCGCGAGGTATTTTTTTGCTCATGAGGGGCTCCGTTGTCTGGCGGTTGCTAAAGCTACGCTGGCGGGATGCGCGAGTCAAATCAGCCGCTGAGGTGTCGCTCAATGACCTGCAGGAAGCCCTCGCCATATTTGTCGAGCTTTCGCTCGCCGACGCCGCTTATCCGGGCGAAGGCATTCAGACTGCGGGGCAGGGCGCTGCATATTTCCTGTAGTGTACGGTCATGAAACACCACATAGGGCGGCAGGCCCTGCGCCTCTGCCAATTGGCGCCGGTGTTCACGCAGGGCTTCCCAAAGCGCGACATCGATATCATCAGGCAGCGGTTTTTTAGTGAGAGGTCTGGCGCTTTGCTGCTGGATGTCCCGGCGCAATGCGATGCTTTCCTCACCCTTGAGCAGTGGCCGGCATTTCTCCTCCAGACGCAATGCACCGAAGCGTTCCAGGTCGACGCTCAGGTAACCCCGCGCCACCAACTGCCTGAATACCGACCGCCACTGGCCGGCGTCCAGGTCTTTCCCCGCGCCGTGGGTCGGTAGTTGGTCATGCTCGAACTGCACTATCTTTTCGTTCTGGCTTCCGCGCAGCACATCGATGAGGTGATTGACGCCAAAGCGCTGTCCGGTTCGCCAGGTGACGGACATGGCCTTGCGCACCGCCTCCGTGCCGTCCCAGGTTGCGACCGGTTCCAGGCAGGTATCGCAGTTGCCACAGGGCTCTGCCAGGGTGTCGTCAAAGTAGCTCAGTAGCGCCTGGCGACGGCAGCTGGTGATTTCACAAAGCCCCAGCATTGCGTTCAGGCGGTGCTGTTCAGCACGCTTGTATTCTTCACTTCCCTGCGAGGATGCCATCATCTGGCGCAGCTTGATCACATCCTGCAAGCCGTAGATCATCCAGGCATCAGCGGGTTCGCCATCTCGTCCGGCACGCCCGGTCTCCTGGTAATAGGCTTCCACGGTCTTGGGCATATCGAGATGGGCCACAAAGCGCACATCGGGTTTGTCGATGCCCATGCCGAAGGCGATGGTGGCCACCACCACCACGGCTTCTTCGCGCAGAAACCGGGTCTGGTTTTCGGCGCGCACCGCGGGTTCCAGCCCTGCGTGATAGGGCAGCGCATTGAAGCCCTGTTCGCGAAGCCAATGCGCGGTATCTTCGGTCTTTTTGCGCGACAGGCAGTATACGATTCCGGCGTCCTGGGGGTGTTCCTCGCGCATAAAGCGTAAGAGTTGCTGCCTGGGGTTTTGCTTCAGAGCGATCCTGTAGCGGATATTGGGGCGGTCAAAGCCGGCAGTGAACTGACGGGCATGGCCCAGTTCCAGCCTTTCGGTGATTTCGTCGCGAGTGCGGGCATCTGCCGTCGCCGTCAAGGCGATGCGCGGGATATTGGGAAATTGTCGAGGCAGCAACGATAACTGCAGATAGTCGGCACGAAAGTCATGCCCCCACTGGGACACACAGTGTGCCTCGTCGATGGCGAACAATGCTATTTGGGCCCGGCAGAGTAGCCCCAGTGTGCGTTCCTGAATGAGTCGCTCGGGTGCGATATAGAGCAGGTCCAGTTTGCCATTCAGCAGGTCCTGCTCCACCTGTTGGGCGGCGCCCGTGTCCAGGGTCGAGTTGAGGTAGCTCGCACTGACACCGAGTTCACGCAGGGCGCTAACCTGATCTTGCATAAGCGCTATCAGTGGTGAAATGACAATGCCGCAGCCGGGCCTGACCAGGGACGGAATCTGGTAGCACAGCGATTTACCCCCGCCGGTGGGCATTAGCACCAGTGCATCACCGCCGTCGATGACGGTGGAGATAATGTCATCCTGGGGAGCCCGAAAGTCGTGGTAGCCGAAAGTGGTCTGGAGAATATGTCGAGCTGGGGTCATGGCGGGGGAGTATACCGCAGTGTTCCGGCATCGGGAGTCGATTTCTGTGACGGGGTTCTGTTGTAGTGATTACCCTGTTGCGCGTATCCTGTGAGATTTGAAGGGGCAGCCCGCCGGGACCGCGCAATGATCGACCAGATAGTGATATCCGTGCTGTTCTGTGGCCTGCTTTATGGACTGATATTCACGGATTGGCCGGCGGTTCGGGTCTTTACCGGCACGATGTTGATCTGCTATTTTCTGGGCCTTGTAGATACCGAGGAGATACTGAGCAAGGCGACCAACACCGGTTTAATGACGCTGATTCTCCTGCTGCTGGTTTCTATCGGCCTCGAGAAACTGTCCTGGCTGAACCGGCTGTCGGGAAAACTGATCACGGCGAGTTACAGTGGCAGCATACTGCGACTGGGTGTTGTCACTGCCTTTTTTTCCGCCTTCGTGAATAATACTGCCGTGGTCGCAACACTGGCACACACGGTGCGTAGCAACAAGTTTCACCCGGCTTCTCGGCTGCTGATCCCCCTGTCCTATGCCGCCATTCTGGGCGGTACGATGACGTTGATCGGTACGTCCACTAACCTTATCGTCAGCAGCTTTCTGGAGGACGCTACCGGAGAGGGCCTGGCCTTCTTTGATTTTTTGCTGGTTGGAGGTTGCGCGACGGTGCTCGGACTGCTGGTGATGTTGTTCAGCTCCCGCGTTTTGCCCTGGGACAGTGCGGAACAAATCGACATTAACGAGTATGTGATCGAAGCCGAGGTGATGCATGATTCCCCGTTGGTGGGCAGGACCCTGGCGGAGAATCGCCTGCGAGACCTGGACGATCTGTTCCTGGTGGAAATCGTCCGGGATGAACACCTGATCTCTCCGGTGGCGCCGGGCGACTATATTGAGGGCGGGGACAAGCTGATTTTCTCCGGGGATATCAATCAGGTCGATGCACTGGAGTCATTTCCGGGCCTGAAGCTGTTTGCGGTGGAAGAGGGGCTGTTGCGAGCCAACATGATGGAGGTGATCGTCATGCCCAATGCCGCCATCGAGGGCAAAACCGTCAAGGAGAGTGCTTTCCGTTCGGTGTTTGACGCCGCGGTGGTAGGCATAAGACGGGGCGGCAAACGTCTTTCGGGAAAACTGGGCAATATTACGATACAGGCCGGCGACAACATGATGCTGGCTGTCGGCCCGGATTTTAACGAGCGTAAAAACCTTGATAAAAACTTCGTCATTATCGACGAGGCTGTCGGTAATGGGAAAACCACACCCTTTCAGAACTACTTTATCACCTTTACCGCCGTTGTGGTGATCGCGCTTGCCGCTATCGGCATGCTGCCGTTGATCAAGGGTCTGGCCTTCCTGCTGCTGTGTATGCTGTTTTTTCGCGTGCTCCGGTCTTCAGAGCTGCGGCGGCGCTTTCCGTTCGAAATCTGGCTGATCATAGCCTCCGCGCTGACCCTTTCTCAGGCGTTGACAAACTCTGGTCTGGTGGCATTGCTGACCGATACTCTGCATGACCACCTGGCTGCGCTGGGGCCTTATGCAGCGCTGGCAGGAATCTATTTCGGTACGCTGTTGCTGACGGAGGCGATGACCAATAATGCAGCGGCGGCGTTGAGCTTTCCGATTGCTTTTGCTCTGGCTGAGAGCTATGGGTTGAATCATATGCCGTTTGTAATGGCAGTTGCCTACGGCGCCAGTGCCAGCTTTCTTACGCCCTACGGATACACAACGAACCTGATGGTGCAGAACCTCGGGGGCTACTCATTGCAAGACTATTTTCGGGCGGGGCTGCCCCTGTCTATCGCCTATTCGCTGGTGGTGATTTTTCTGCTGCCGGTAGTGTTCCCGTTCCAGTAACCCCGCGCCCGGCGGGCATCAATCGAACAACCAGTGTTGCAGGGATTCGCGGTTCTCTACCACGATTTGCTGCGCCGTGGGGTCCTCGAGCTCTTCATTGGGATCGATGTGCAGCAATTTCAGCGCATAAGGGACCAACTTGCCACGGGTGCTGATTTCCAGTGCGCCCGCCTGCATGCCATAGTCGCCTTCGACGACCTGGCGCTGCGCGGCGCTGAGACGAGGGTCAGGAACAATGCGAATACTCACCCGGGTATTCCATTCGGTGTCACTCTCGACGCCGTGTACGGAGTCGTCGAGAATCTCTGGTATGTCCCGAAAGCGGCTCAGAACGAAATCACGAAAGCCCTGGTTTTTCTCGCACCAGGCGCGCACATGCCAGCGCAGTCCGGTGTAGACCAGCGTGTGCGGCACGATGATTCGCCCCTCGCGGTCGGGGTTGTTGATTGATACGTAGTCAACTTCCAGTCTTTTCTGGCGTCTGGCCGCCTGCATTATAGGTCGCAGGGTACCCGGCTTGACGTCCCTTACCGGAACTCTGAGAATATCCACATTGGCCGCGTTTAATGCGAGCGAGTCGAACATCGTGGTCAGTTCACTATTGCGCGCCATCAGATGCAGGTACTCATCAGCCAGTCCCCGGGTGAGTTTCGGGACGAACGCATCAGCGGGTTTGTAGCCTTTCAGGTATTTATCGTAAACCAGATTGCCGGGACCAATTTCCCGTAGGTAATGATTGATATCCTTGCTGGCTTGTTGGCGACCGATACCAAAGCTGTCACACAGATGCCGGGTGGTGAGTCTTCCCTCCCAAAGCGCTATGGTCTCTATATAGCGATAACGCAGTAGCAGTTCCCAGCGAATCGGCCAGGGGTTGTCAGCGGGTTTTATCATTGCATGTAGTCGATTGTTGCATGTCGCCCTTAGCTACTATTATGCACGAGCCGAGTCGAATCTCAAGTGTTCTGCTAAGCGGTCTTTCGCTCACCCGGAGCGGCGACACCTGCAAAGGGTTCGTCGATAGATTGGGCCGGTTGGGTGAACCATCTGGGTCCGTTTTCCGTGATGTAGAAGTGATCTTCGTGGCGCACACCAAACTCCCCGGGCACACACAGCATGGGTTCATTGCTGAAGCACATACCGGGTGCCAGTGTCGTCTGGTTGCCGCGCACCAGGTAGGGCCATTCGTGGATGTCCAGCCCAATACCGTGTCCGGTCCGGTGCGGCAAGCCGGGGAGAGCATAGCCGGGACCAAATCCCTGTGATTCCAGCACCCGCCGAGCGGCGGCATCTACTTCACCACAGGCCCGACCCGGCTGTGCGGCTTCGAACGCGGCCTGCTGCGCGTCTCGCTCGGCGTTCCAGACCTCGCGCTGGCGCTGGGTCGGTTCTCCGAACACGTAACTGCGGGTGATATCCGAGTTGTAACCCTGCAACTGACAGCCGGTATCAATTAGCACCATGTCGCCATCCTCCAGGCATTTTGGCCGGGCCACACCGTGCGGGTAGGCGGTGTCCTCACCGAACAAGACAATGCAGAAATAGGAGCCTGCCGGAGCGCCAACCGCCAGGTGAGCCCGGTGGATAAAGTCAGTGACCTCGGCAGCCGAAATACCACTATGCAAGATTCCGGCGACTTGCCTGTGCACCAGCAGTGTCATGTCCTTGGCGCGCTGCAGCAGTGCGAGCTCGGCCGCCGACTTGACCATACGACAGCCGGCTGTCACCTGTGTTGCAGACAGGTACTCGCGTCGGGGTGCCACCTCGCGCAGACCATCGAAGACAAAAAACGGGGCGGATTCATCAATGCCGATGCGGCCATCTGCTATGCCCAGGCCCGACAACACCCGGTCGACCAGCGCATAGGGGCTTTCGTGCTCTTCCCAGCAGTGCACGCTACCCTCGACTTGCATGAAGTCGCGCAGCGTTCCGAGTTCGAACGCCGGGGCCACAAAGTGCAGCTCGCCTGAGGCGGTGAGGATTGCGCCGACCAGCCGCTCACTGGCAGACCAGCGGGTGCCGGTGAAGTAGTACAGATTGGTGCCCGCCCAGAGAAACACGGCGTCGAGGCCCGCTTCGGTCATCAAAGTGCTGGCTCGCTGAATGCGTGACCTGAATTCCGCCAGGGAAACGGGCTTCACGTCCGCCGTCATGTCGGTCAGTGCGGCCAGTTCTTCTGCCATCTTTGCGCCGCCGATACCCATTGTCATATGCTTTTACTCCACGGCCGCCCGGGTTGGCCTATACTCAAAGAATTGGATAATAATATGGATTGCGGCGAGACCGCGAAGCCAGTTTAACCCATCTGATCGAGACTTGGACCCCGCCAGTGAAAGGGTGGGTCGTTGTGGCTGTTGCTGCCGGGACGCCGGCCGCCGGGACGCCGGCCGCCGGGACGCCGGCCGCCGGAACGCCGGCCGCCGCAGCATCGGCGCGTCTGATGCCCTGATCGTAATGCATAGAGAGGAGTGAGACTTGTGCGCTGGGACGAAATCGACCAACAGACCTGCTCGGTTGCCCGGGCGCTGGCCATTGTCGGGGAACGCTGGACGCTGCTGATACTGCGCGACGCGTTTCTGGGTATTCGTCGCTTCGACCGGTTCCAACACAGTCTCGGTATCACACGACATCGCCTGTCGGTACGCCTTGGCAAGCTGGTAGAGCAGGGCGTGATGGTCAAGATTCCCTATCAGCAGCGGCCCTTGCGCCACGAGTATCGGCTGACCCGCATGGGCCTGGGTCTCTACCCGGTGCTGATGAGCCTGGCATGTTGGGGCGACGAATGGCTGGACAAGGGCGAGGGCCCTCCGCTGGAGTACTTGCACCAGCGCTGTGGCGGCAAAACCCATGCTACTCTGTCATGTAGCGAGTGTGGAGAAACGTTGCGCCCGGAAGAGGTCACTCCGCAAGCCGGTCCGGTGCTGCTTGAGCGGGCTATGCGTCTGCAGGTTGACGGCGCAGACCCGGCCGAAATTGCCCCTCTGTTGGGGTCGCGTAGCTAGGGCAGAAGCCATCAACAGCCGTGTTAGCGTGCAACACGCGTAGTCAACAGGAGAGAGTCAGCCCATGCGCCTGAGCGAACTGGGATTGGTGCCACAAATACTTATCGGCGTGGTGCTGGGAGCGGCATTGGGCAGTCTTGCCCCGGGGCTCGCGGAGGCGCTGGGATTGTTGGGTCAACTGTTTGTCGGCATGCTCAAGGCGGTAGCGCCGCTGTTGGTGTTGGTGCTGGTGATGTCCGCCATAGCCAATCGTCATGAGTCGGGGCAGGACGGGCGCAAAACCTTTCTGGTCATTCTGCTTTATCTTGCGGGCACGATCAGTGCTGCTGGCGTGGCGCTGCTGATCAGTCAGCTTTTTCCGCAGACTATCGCGCTGACCGAGGCGGCTCAGGGCAGCCCCCCGGTCGCGGTCTCTGACGTGTTGGCTGATGTGCTGTTCAAGTTGATCGACAACCCAGTCAACGCACTGCTCTCGGGTAACTTCCTCGGCTGTTTGACCTGGGCTATCTTGCTAGGGGTCAGTTTTCGCAGAGCGCCGGACAGCTTTAAGCTGCATTTGCAGACGCTTGCCAACGCGGTCAGTGATATTGTTCGCTATGTGATCAAACTGGCGCCGATCGGTATTTTCGGTCTGGTGTGTTACACGGTCGCCACCATCGGGCTGTCTGCTTTGGGTAGTTACGCGAGCCTGGCAGTCGCGCTGATTGCGGCGATGCTGACGGTTGCCCTGGTTGTTAATCCTCTTATTGTTTATTTTGTGACCAGACGCAACCCCTACCCGGTGGTTTTCAAGTGCCTTGAAGTGTCCGGAATCACGGCTTTTTTCACCCGCAGTTCGGCGGCCAATATCCCGGTTAATCTGAAGTTGTGTGAGGATTTGGGCATTAGCGAAGAGCTCTATACCGTCACCATCCCTATCGGTGCCACGGTCAATATGGCCGGTGCGGCAATTACGATCACCACGTTGACATTGGCAGCCGCCCACACGCTGGGCCTGGAGGTCTCGTTTATTACCTCCCTGGTGCTGTGTCTGATAGCGGCCCTGTCTGCCTGTGGTGCCAGCGGTGTGCCCTCAGGCAGTCTGCTGCTGATTCCGCTGGCCTGTTCGCTTTTCGGTATCTCACTGGATGTGTCCATGCAGGTAGTGGCGGTAGGTTTTATTATCAGTGTGATTCAGGATTCTGCCGAGACCGCGCTCAACTCAAGCACAGATGTTGTCTACACCTATGCAGTAGACCAGTGGGGTGAACCGCTGGAAGACTGAGCACGGTTGGGGCACACTACAAGGGCAGGAGTGCCTGTGAACCGGCGCCGTGCGCTATTACGAACGGCCGCAATCGGCTGCCGGAACCTCCTTCGGGTGACGCACAAAGGACAGAGAGTGGAAATCACCCCGGAACTGAGGTTGCAGATCGCCCGCTTGCTTGGTCGAGAGCCGCGAGGCCTGGAGGCGGTGGCGGCCGCTCATGCAGACGGCCGACCCATGGTCATCAGAGTCTCTTCACTGATAGAGGGCAAGCCCTTCCCCACTTTGTTCTGGCTGATTGACCCGGAGCTGAACTACCGGATCGATCGCGAGGAGGCGGGTGGGCTGATCGGCAGCATGCAACAGCAGGTCGACACCGATTCGCTGCTGCGGCACTCAATGACAGACGACCATCGGGCTTACATCGCGCTGCGCGCCAGTCATATAACGGAGGCCATGGAAGCGGAGTTGGAACAACGGGGTCTTGCCGATGTCCTTGCCAGTCGCGGGGTAGGTGGCATTGCTGATTTTACCCGCATACGGTGTCTGCATACCTGGTATGCGGCCCACCTGGTCCTTCCCAATACGATCGGGCGCTTGTTGGATGAACACTGGCATGAAAGGAACTGAGCGCCAATGAAAACGGCTCGCTTTATCGCCGAACTCAAGGCCCGAGGTGTTTACCGCGTTGCGGCACTTTACGCCGCAGGCGCCTGGGGTTTGCTGCAGGTGGCCGATGTTCTTTTCCCGGTGCTGGGGCTGCCTGATTGGTCGATCAAAGCGGTGCTGGTCCTCGGAGCGCTCGGCTTCCCTTTTGCCCTGGTTCTCGCCTGGATGTTTGATCTGACGCCCCAGGGCGTCGTCGGGGCATCCGCCTCCGAGACCGAAGCCCCGTTGCCAAAACTGTCGCCGGTGCGAATCTTTGAGATCATCCTGATTCTGGTGTTGACGCTGTTGGTCGGCGACCTCTACTTCGACCGCCTAGCGCCCGGGCGCACCTCATCCAGGCCTGATTCGCTGCGCGCGGAGGTGTCAGGCGCGTCCATTGCAGTGATGCCGTTCGTCAATATGAGCGGGGTCGATGCCGTTGAATACTTCGGCGATGGGTTGGCCGAGGAAATCCTCAATCTACTCGCGCAATTGAGTGAACTCAATGTGGCAGCGCGTACCTCGTCCTTCTATTTCAAGGATAAGGACGTTGATCTGACCACGATTGGCCAGCAGCTTGGTGTGGCGCATATCCTCGAGGGCAGTGTCCGTCACCAGGGTAACCGGGTGCGTGTCACCGCGCAGCTGATTGCCGTGAGCAGCGGTTACCATCTGTGGTCGGATACTTATGAGCGTTCCATGGAGGATATCTTTGTGCTCCAGGACGAAATCGCCGCAAAAGTCGTCGAGAACCTCAAAGTGCTGCTATCCAGCGACTCCCGGGAAGTGCTCGCCCGGGAGCACATCATCGACACCCGCGCCTACGACTATTACCTGCAGGGCCGGGCCTATCTGCGGCGCCCGGCCGACCAGAATACCCTCAGTCATGCTGTGAAGATGTTTTCACGGGCGCTGGAGATGAGCCCCAACTTTGCCAATGCCCTGGCAGGGGTTTGTGACAGCGAACTTGCGCTCTACCGGATCACCCTTAGTGGGGACAACTACAGGCGAGCCCGGACCGCCTGCGAGCGGGCGCTTGCCCTGGATGCAGCAGCCGGTCCGGTGCATGTCGCCCTCGGTAACCTGTATCGTGAATCCGGGGAGTATGAGGCATCGCTGGAGCAGTTTGAACGCGCCCTGGCGCTGGATGGCGACGCAGTGGATGCCGTACTCGGGCAAGCCGATACCCTGGCCAAACAGGGAAAAGATGAACGTGCAGAAGAGATGTATCAGCGTGCTATACAGCTGCAGCCCAACTACTGGTCCGCCTATACGAGCATGGGCAACTACCTGTTTGCGCAGGGACGAGCAGACGACGCGATACCCTATTATCAGCGGATAACCCAATTGATGCCCGACAGCGAGTCGGCGTTGAATGATCTGGGCGCCGCCTACTATCTGAGTGGGGACTTTCAGGGTGCGATTGATGCGTTTCAGCAGTCCCTCGCGGTTGCGCCAACTGCAGTCGCCTATTCCAACCTCGGCGCAAACCTGTATTTTCTGGGTAAATTTGAAGACTCGGTGGCCATGTATCACCGTGCGGTGGAGCTGGCGCCCGACGATTTTGAGTTGTGGGGTAATCTCGCCGATGCTTACACGCATACCGAGCGCGATGCTGACCTTGCTCAACCGATGTACCGGAATGCTATTTCACTGGCCCTGAGACAGTGGGAGGTCAATCCGGCCGATGCTTTTGTGCTGGTTGCTCTGGGCCATTATCACGCCGGCCTGGGTGAGCGTGAGGCAGCCCAGGACTACACTGCAAAGGCGATGGAGGCAGCCCCGAGTGATATGTATGTCCACTACTATGCCGCGCTCACCTGGACTCACCTTAACGAACCCGCACGGGCAGTGGCCGCATTGGAGTCTGCACTGGCGCATGGCTACCCACGCCACCTGGTGGATGTGGACGCCGGTTTTGCGGCATTGCGCGACAACGCGCAGTTCCAACAGCTGACAGAGCAGTCGTCGCAGGGCCGGTGACGGCTGCCGCTATGGTGCGCAGTGATCGGAGTAATCGCTCAGCCTGCTTCGCCGGATTGTCCCCTGAAAGTCGTTGCTCCTGCTGCGAGAAAATCCTCTAGAAACCAGGCCGAGAATGTGTGCCGTCCGTCGAGACCGGATTTTGCGTAGATGGTTGACGCCTGTTGGCGGACGGTTTTTTCTCGGGTTTCGCGCAGGCTGGCAATTTCCCTGAAACTCAATCCCTTGAGCATTAATATCGCCACCTGTTGCTCGCTTTTGGTCAGCTGCCACTGATTGAATTGCTGCTGAATGACCTCGCTGTACTCGCGTCTGGCGGTTTGCATTGCATCGGTGATATCGGCTAGATCACGGTCCGCTTTGGAGAGGTTATGGGCGAGCTGCTCCAGCTTCCGGGTACGCTGGCGCATTTCCCAAAGTAGATAGATTACACCCAGCGCAGAAGCGAGCACGATGATCGACTCCTCGATGATGTGCCAGCGGGGGACTCCCAGACCGATGTCGGTGATGACGTCCACGAGATTCAGCGCCATAATGACGCTAAGGACGGCGGCAATTAGCGCGTCTTTCATAATATATCTATTTAAAACATTGACTTAAGTTTATGGGGGACAAGTGTACCATAGCCGACTCAAGGACATTTGCCCGATGCGGGCCAAGCTCCGGTCCTCTATATTCCCAGGATGAAAGATTCGGATTTATCAAGATTTATCCAGGTTTGGGGCAGCCTGTTACTGGTGCTGACCCTGTGGCAGTCTTCTGCAGATGCCCAGACAGCTCGCAGCTTGTCGCTGAGCGAGGTGCTGGCGACGGCGATGGAGCATAGCGCCCTGTTGGACTCTGGCCTGGATCTCGACAACAGCGAACCGCCTTATCATGCCAGCGCCTGGCTGGCTGGCTTGCCGACCTTTAGTGCCCGGTACCTCGACAGCGATGAACGTCTGGGAACCACCGAAACAGAGCTGAGCCTCAACCTTCCGGTCAGATCTGCGCGGCAGCGCGAATATAATCGAACCCTTGCCAGTATGGTCGGTGAGCTCGACCGGCTGGCCGACGATCAGCGATCAGTGTTTCTCTCGGGATTGATACGCGAGTCTGTGTGGTCCCACCGACTGGCAATTACCCGAGCGGAGTATGCCGGACGCAAGGCGCGGATACTGCAGAAGCTCGCCGCCCGTCAAGAGCAGCTTCACGCGGCCAATGTTATTTCGGCCTATTCATTACTGGTGATCAAGAAAGAACGTTTGCTGGCCGAATTAAACCAGCGCAACCATGAGCAGGAATCCCGACGATGGTTACAGCAGTATCGCCAGGTCACTGGCCTTTCGACGATCCCTGAACACTTGTTGGAGGCGGATCCTGGCGAGCATTTCCGGCCAGCAGAGCATCCGGATCTGCAGTCACTGGCATCGCGCTGGTCCCAGCGTCAGCAGTTGCTTCTGGCGGCAGGCGCTCGCTCAGCCCCCTGGAACGTCTCCGTGACCGCAAAAAAACTTGAGATCGCCGAGTTTGAGGAAACGCAATATGGGGTTGGCGTAGAAATTCCCCTCTCGTTTCTGAATCTCGCGCAACAGACCAATAACAGCGAATGGGCCCAGGGAGCCCGGGACTTCCGGCGCGCTGCAGACAGGCTCGCGTCGCAACTGATGCGCCGCTGGGATGGGCTCGCAGTTGAGGCTCTCATGTTGGCTGAGCGTCAGCAATTGCTCGCTGACGCTGATAAGCTAAGTCGGGACATCGCCGCGCAGGCGCGGGAGTTGCGCACCAGTAATGAGCTCGAAGAGGAAATAGTGCTGCGCAGGATCATTGAATCATCCGACAGTGAAGAAGCCGTTGCTATCAACCAATTGCTGATCGGCCAGAATACCGCTATGCGCCGCCAGGCGGCCGGGCTGTCTTTATGAGAAGTCTCTTGTTGCTCGTCCTGTTGCTGCAGCTTGCCTCGGCAGGTGCACAACAGATTGATGTGTCTGACCTGGGGAAGCTCGATTTGCGGTATCAGCAGGGCCGGCTGGTCGATGAGTATCCGGGCAGTCCGCTACCGGCCACGGTGACTTTCAAGCCGGGTGAAGCATTTTCTCTGGATGCGCCAACCAGGGTCCAGCAGGTGCACTATCTGATCGAAAATGGGCAGCTAGCAATGCAGGGCGCGCCACTGGCCGTGCTGAGCGGTCCGGAAGTGCACCATTTCCTGCTTGCGTTTGAAACCAGCCAACGCCAGCTCGCGGTCCTGAAACGGCGCTTTGATAGCAACCGGGAGCTTTACGAACGCAAGGCCATTCAGGAGAGCCAGTGGATAGAAGTCAGTGAACGCTATTACGCCGCTAAACTCGAGCATGAGCACAGCAGGCACTTTCATCAGCTGGTGCTGTCCACTGACGATGCTCACGAGTCCATTACGATTGCTGCGCCTGCGGATGGGATTATAGAGTTTGGCGCGGGGCGCAAAGGTGTTGTCATGGGCGAGCCTATTGCCCTGATTATTCCCGAGCGGTCGCTGCGGCTGCGGGTGGAGGTCTCTGTTGAGCAGCATTCGCAGCTGGTCGCCTTGCGCTGGAGCCAGTGCCGGGTCGCGATTGACGGCCTTGCGCGAATCAGTACCGGCTTTTTTGCCACGGCCTGGAGTGAGGCGCCTTCGCCGGATTGTCGGCTGCTGCCCGGCCAGCAGTTGTTGGTAGAACCTGTGCTGGCCGGTCCCGTACTGGCAATAAAGCGCAGCGCTGTGATGCAATGGCAGGGCCAGACGGCTGTCATCCTGCGCAGTAATGGCAAGTTGACACCCCGGCCGGTGGAGTTGCTGTATTCAGCCGGTGAGGACTATCTGATTCGGGCGGATGAGTCGCTGAGGGGCAGGGACATACTCGTTACGTCAGTAAGCGCGATTCAGGGTATTCTCCTCGGGCTGGGGGGGGAGTAAGTGCTGCACGGTATTATCCGATTCTCCCTGAGTCAGCGTCTGTTTGTCGGCATTTTCGCCCTGGTGACGGTGTCGCTGGGCGTTCGTTCCTGGCTGAATATTCCGGTCGACGCCTTCCCCGATATTTCGCCAACCCAGGTAAAAATTATTCTCAAGGCGCCCGGGATGACAGCCGAGGAGGTCGAGTCCCAGGTGACTCAGCGCATTGAAACCGAGCTGTTGGGGATTCCACGGCAGTCAATGCTTCGCTCTACTACCAAATACGCGATTACCGACATTACCCTGGATTTTCAGGACGGTACGGACATTTACTGGGCCCGCCAGCAGGTCAATGAAAGACTCTCGAAGATCAGGGAATCACTGCCGGTCGGACTCTCCGGGGGTGTTGCGCCGATGAGCACGCCACTCAGCGAAATGTTCATGTTTACCCTGAGCAACCCATCCCTGTCGCTGCTTGAACTGCGCCTGCTCCTGGACTGGAACGTCCGACCCGCGCTGCGCACCGTGGCAGGCGTTGCCGATGTCAATGTGTTGGGTGGGTTTGCCAGGACCTACCAGATCTCACCGCAGCCCGGGCGGTTGAGCGCAGCCGGAATGGATCTGGAGCAATTGGCAGCCGCAATCCAATCGAATCACCTCAACCTCGGGGCTGGGCGATTAGAGCAGGGCAACGATGTGCTTATCGTGCGAGCGCAGGGTTTGGTCAGGGATCTCTCCGAATTGCAGAACCTGGTCATTAAAACGGAGGGTGATCAGGTGCTCCGGCTGGCAGACGTCGCTGAAGTGACAATCGGCCATCTCAGCCGTTATGGAGCGGTCACCCGTGATGGCAGCGAGGCGGTTGAGGCGCTGGTTATCGCATTAAAGAACAGCAATACCTCCCAGGTGGTGGAAGGGGTGAAAGAAACACTGAGCCAACTGCAGGCGTCTTTGCCCGCCGGCACCGAAATCAATGTGTTTTATGACCGGGCAAAGCTGATAAACACGGCCATCGGCACGATCTCTAATGCTTTGCTGCAGGCCATTCTGGTGGTGATTGTTTTGTTGGTTGTCTTTCTTGGCGACTGGCGATCGGCGTTAGTCGTCTCCTTGTCATTGCCGATGGCGGCTTTGGCCACGTTTTTTCTGATGGACCAATTGGCTCTTTCGGCCAATCTCATGAGCCTGGGTGGGTTGGTAATCGCCATCGGTATGATCGTGGACTCATCGGTTGTCGTGGTGGAAAATATCGTTTCTCAGTTGGCCCAGAGACGGGGAATGCCGCGCCTGCACATTATTTACCGGGCCACTGGGGATGTCGCCGTGCCGGTGGTGTCGGGAACCCTGATCATCCTGATTGTTTTTTCTCCGCTGCTGACCCTGACCGGGCTGGAGGGCAAGTTGTTTGCGCCAGTGGCAGTGACCATCGTACTTGCTCTGTTCTCCGCCTTGGTCATTTCGCTGACTTTAGTGCCGGTTATTGCTTCTTTGTTGATCCGCAATGAAGTGCTTGCCTTGCCGGCACGCATCGCTTTCATTCAGCGCAATTATTTGCGTAGTCTCCGTCGGTTTATGGACAACCCGACGCCGCTTGTTTTGCTGTTCAGCATGCTGCTATGCATAAGTTTGGTGCTGTTGTTCCTGGTGGGCAAGACTTTTATGCCGGTGCTCGATGAAGGGGACATTATTGTTCAATTGGAGAAATCTCCAACCATTTCGCTAGCGGCTTCCGTGGAACTGGATAAGCAAATCGAGCTGGCACTGCTGGCACGCGTGCCTGAAATCCATCAAATCGTTGCACGCACGGGCTCAGACGAGATAGGCCTTGACCCAATGGGACTTAATGAAACTGATATTTTTATGGAGCTAAATGAGAGGGCCAGTTGGCGATTTACTGACAAGAACGCCCTCGTCGGTGCAATCCGGCAGGTGCTGAACGAATTCCCCGGGATCAATTTCGGATTTACCCAACCAATTCAGATGCGAGTGGGCGAAATGTTGACTGGCAGCAGCGGCGATCTGACCATAAAAGTATTTGGTAGCGATACGGCAGTGCTGGCGGCGCTGGCCCGTGAGATCACAGCCACAACCCGTGGTCTGGCAGGTAGTGTGGATGTGCAGACCTCAACTATCGAGGGGGGGCAATTGCTCGATATCGATCTGCACCGGGAGCTGGCTGGTCAGTTTGGCGTGACCACCATGGCATTTGCCCGCTACCTTAGGTCCCAGCTTGAGGGCTTGGCGGTGGCAGAAATCGTTGACGGGCGAGTGAGAACACCGGTGGTATTTGCGCTTGACGCCGGCCGGCAGAAGCCCGCGAGTATCAGCGAGCTGAAGAGCCGTCTGGTGCCCACTCCGGAGGGAAAAGCCATACCTCTGGGTGATCTGGCGGATGTTCGTTTTGAAAGCGGAGCCCTGTTGATAGAGCGCGAAAAAGCTAACCGCTTTGCGGCGGTCACCACCAACGTTATCGATCGGGATATTGTCGGGTTCGTTGACGAACTCGAAGCCTTATTGCAGCAGAATCTGGATCTGCCCGCTGGCTATACACTGGCCTTCGGAGGCGAATTTGAGAACCAGCGCCGCGCAACCCGAAATCTGCTGTTGGTGATTCCGGTTGCGCTGTTGCTGATACTTTTGATTTTGTTTGCGACCTTTCAGTCCTTGAGCAAAGCTTTTTTGATCCTGGGAAATATTCCCTTTGCTATCATGGGCGGGGTGATTGCCTTGTTTTTGAGTGGGAACTACCTGTCGGTGCCAGCATCCGTGGGATTGATCGCCCTGCTGGGCGTAGCGGTCCTCAACGGCGTTGTAATGATCAGTGATCTGGAAAAGATCCGTCCGCGGGATCAAGATCTTTGGCTACGGGTTCAATCGGGCGCCGCAAGGCGTCTGCGGCCAATATTAATGACAGCTACCACCGCGATGTTTGGTTTGATGCCGCTGGCGTTTTCCACCGGCCCTGGCGCTGAACTGCAAAAGCCACTCGCCATTGTGGTGATAGGGGGGCTCTTCAGTTCCACCATCACGACGCTTTATCTGTTGCCACTTTTCTATGCCTTGCTGGAGCGGCGGGTACATGACTGACTGTCAGCTACTGTGCCTTATCGTGCCCGAGCCGGTCAGGGAGGGTGTGGTGGATTGTCTGATCCAGCTTGAATGGGTAATGGATTTCACCCTTACCAGAATTGCAGGCTACAGTCGCGAGCATCAGCACTATACGGCGCGAGAGCAGGTCGCCGGCTACCAGCATCTATACCGGTTCGAGGTACCCCATCACACTGCAGATGAGTCGTTGCTGCTCGCGGCACTGGAACCGGTCTGCTCGATGACTGACAGCCGTTACTTCATTGTGCCGGTTCGCTCGGATGGACATTTCGCAGATAGCAGCTGCGATCAGGCATAGCCTCAGTTTAGCCCCTCTCATCAGACACAGTTTTTGGCCCCACAGGAAGACCCGACCTGGCGCAGTGAATGCTATAATGGGCGTTTTTTCATACGCAAATCCCGCATTGCTCGCGGGTTTGCATTACGCAGGTCAGACTCCATGAGCAAGCCGATGAATACCGACGATCTCAGAATTCAGCGAATGAATGAGCTCGTTTCGCCCCAAAAGCTGATCGAGGATGTCAATCCCTCCTCAAAAGCTGTCCAGACCGTGAGCCAGGCAAGACAGGCGATCCATCAGATTCTCGCAGGCGATGATGATCGCCTGTTGGTCGTTGTCGGCCCCTGTTCAATCCACGACCCGGAGGCGGCACGGGAGTATGGGCACCTTTTACAGCGGGCGGCCCGGATTTGGACCAAGGATCTTTTCGTGGTGATGCGGGTGTACTTTGAGAAGCCCCGAACCACGGTGGGCTGGAAAGGGCTGATTAACGATCCAGACCTCAACAACACGTTCCACATTAACAAAGGACTGCACCTCGCTCGTCAACTACTGGCCGACCTTGCCGATCTCGGTCTGCCCGCCGGGACGGAGTACCTGGATCTGATCAGTCCGCAGTATTATGCAGACCTGGTGTCCTGGGGGGCAGTCGGCGCTCGCACCACTGAGAGCCAGACTCATCGTGAGTTGGCTTCGGGACTGTCATGTCCGGTGGGGTTCAAGAATGCCACCGATGGGGATGTTCAGGTTGCTATCGATGCGATCAAGTCTGCGTCCCAACCTCATCACTTCCTGTCGGTGACCAAGCAGGGGCGATCGGCAATTTTCCAGACCAGCGGAAACGAAGATTGCCATATTATTTTGCGCGGCGGTAAGCACCCCAACTACGATATGTTTTCTGTGGATGATGCCAGTGCCATGCTGGTTCGGGGCGGTTTGCCGGCCCGCATAATGATCGATGCCAGCCACGCGAATAGCCGCAAGATACCGGCGCGGCAGATAGACGTAGCGCATGATATCGCGACCCAGGTTGGGCGCGGCAGTCGCAGTATCTTCGGCATCATGCTGGAGAGCAACCTGGTGGGTGGCAGGCAGGACGTTGTCGATGGTCAGGCTCTGACTCACGGCCAGAGCATCACCGATCCCTGTATCGCCTGGGAACAGACCGAGTCGATACTGGCGGACCTTGCTGGTGCAGTGCAGCGTCGTCGGGGGGCTGACTGAGCGCCAAGACTTATCCTGGCCTTCACTGCAGGTCTTCAGTATTTCCAGCCGATGCCGGTTGTGATGCCGTAATCCGATGTGTTGTCTGTCTCGGAGTCGTTGTCGAAGGTTCCGAAAGCAGTTATATCCCAATACAGATCCTTGTAGATCTCCCAACTCAACCGCAAATCGGTGTCGCCGCGCAGACGATCGAAGTTGGAGAGGTTGGGGTAGAGCCTGGCGGTCAGGTTGAGATCCAGCTTGGGCGAATTGAGTTGCCACATTTTGAAGTCGGTGAGGAGAGCGGCTTCAAATGCCTGGTCCTCGTTACCTTCCATGTTCTCCTGCTCCGTTAATACCTGCGCACCCGCCGTTACTGACCAACGCATACGGTGGGTGTCCAGAAATATCTTGCCTAGTCCGATACCGGCCGCATACCGGTGTTGCAGCCCGAGTTCGTCGTTGCTCTCATAGCTGCCCCACAAAGACCGAAAGCGGCCTGATTTATCGGTCCAAACCGAGCGAGTGAAATTGGCTTTGGAGCTGCGGGTAACCTCCTCGTTGGTGACCGAATGGGTCTGTCGGGCTGTGAGGGTATTGGCCGCATCCTCGTCATTGTAGTTGACCTCGGTGTTAAAGGTGGTCTGGGTCACCCCGCTGGCTTTGGTGTAGGAGTAGCCCAGGGAAAGATAGACATCCAGGCGCTCCTGCCACTCGTCTTCAATCGGTCTCAACTCGACAATCTCCATCGACTGCAGCGTTTTCTCACCCCCGAGGTCCGCCACCATGACCTGGCCCGCTACCTCCGATTTGGCGATTGACGCATAGATCCGCGTGCCATCGGTGAGACGAATGTCGTAATTGTAATTGCTCTCCAGTCTGGCAATATCCTGCCACTCCACGTCAATAGTGCCCATGGAGTCAGTTTTGAAATTGAGTAGGCCATTTTCGAGATGTCTGATTTCGCCGGTGAGGCGGTCGCCATTATAGAAATATAGGACATCGGTCTTGCGATGAGCATCGGCCTGCATACTCAGCATTGACAACATAAAGAGCATCAGGGCCCACCGTGGTGTTCTATTCATCGCCTATCCCCGCCGTGATTCCGGTGCAGATCTCGCTTGCTTTAACTCAATCTCATAGTAGCGGGTTTGACTGTGCCGCTGATAGCCGGTTGTGATAATTCACGGTCGGCCTGTGTGGTTCACAGCGGGGCTTCGAAGCCTTCCCGCAATGAGGTATGGTGTTGGTTTTTAGTCGTGCAGGTCAACCGTTCGATGGTATCGGCGTCCAATCTTCTCAGTCTGGCCCTGCTTTATGTCTGTGCGCTTTTCGCCGTGGCCTGGTATGCGGATCGCAGCGGCGATCGTGGTCGCCCGGGTACTCGGTGGTGGCGGGGTACGGTTTATGCGCTGTCTTTAGCCGTCTATTGCAGCTCCTGGACATTCTATGGCGCAGTCGGAAGCGCGACAGAGTCGGCCTGGGCTCATGCGCCGATTTTTCTGGGTCCCATCCTGATGTTTTTGTTCGGCTGGCCGGTTATCCGTCGTATGCTGGCAGTCGGTGCCCGACATCGTGTGACTTCAATAGCCGATTACATCGGTGCTCGCTATGGGAAGCGACAGGCACTGGCCATTCTGGTAACGCTGGTAGCAACCGCTGCGGTACTGCCCTATATTGCCCTGCAGTTCAAAGCCCTGGCACAGGCATGGACCATTGTCGGCGGGACAGTGGCCGAGGTCGAAGCCATAGGTGGAGACACCGCTCTGTTTGCAGCAATCATCCTGTCTATATTCACTATTCTGTTCGGTACCCGGCGTCTCGACGGGCGTGAGCGGCACAGAGGCCTCATGACAGCGATAGCGGTGGAGTCTCTGGTCAAGTTGGTCGCGTTTGCCATGGTCGCATGGTTGGCACTGACGTATCTGGCGAGTTTGCCGGATGATGTCGTCGGCGGTGTGAGCCGGAGCAAAGCGCTGGGAAAAGTGGATGTTTCCGCTGACTTTGTGGCTCGTACGCTGCTCAGTGGATTGGCTATTCTTTGCCTGCCACGCCAGTTCCATGTCATGGTTGTGGAAGCGCAGGAGGGCGGCGATACCCGACTGGCGCGCTGGTTATTGCCGGTGTATTTGCTGTTGTTCATGTTGTTGGTTGTACCTATCAGTATTGCGGGCGCTAATATTTTCGCCGCTGGCAGCGGTATTAACCCCGATACCTATGTGCAGTTGTTGCCCATCGCCATGGAATCCCATTGGGCGGTCGTTGCGGCGTTTATTGGGGGTATTTCTGCCGCGACCGGTATGGTCATTGTGGCGACTGTGGCGTTGGCGATTATGATTACCAACGAAATCGTCGCGCCATTGCTTATGCGGATCAATTCAGATTCCCCATCGGCCGTGCTGCAACTGGGAGATAACCTGAGGCGGGTGCGGCAGCTGACAATTGCCGGTATTCTGCTTGCCGCCTGGCTGGTGACCCGCCAGCTGATGGGTATTCATTGGTTGGCGGAAATCGGATTTATTTCTTTCCTCGCCGCAGCTCAGCTGGCGCCAGCTCTGTTGGCCGGACTATATTGGCGTCGTGCCCATGGAGTGGCCGCCATTATTGGCCTGCTGGCCGGTCTGGCACTGTGGTTCTATTGTGGGCTGTTGCCGGCGATTCTGCCTGGGGAGAGCACTCTGCTGGCCACGGGACCACTGGGTATCGACTGGCTGCGGCCGATGAATCTATTGGGTCTTCCAGGGCAGTATCGACTGGCCTATGCAACAATCTGGAGTCTCGGCGTCAATACTGCAGCCCTGGTAGTGTTCTCACTCATCTTAAAACCCTCCGGGGCAGACAGGCGCCAGGCGCGAATATTCATGGATGACAGCGCTACTCAGGCGGCGGATAGGGACTACCAACTCAGTCTGATCAGGGTGAGCCTGTTACAGGCACTGCTACCGCCTTTTATGGAACCTGCAGCGCTGCAAAAAATGTGGGCGGAGTTTGAAGACAGTTATCAGCAACGACTGCTTCCGGGTGACCGCGCTCCACAGTTTGTGGTGGACCGGGTAGAGTCTGTTCTGGCGCGAATTATTGGCGCTACTTCCGCGCATCAGGCGATGGAACAGCTTGAAAAGAGTCAGCAGCTGGCCTACACCGATCTGGCCGGTATGGTCACCGATGCCAGCAAGCAACATACTTTCAACCAGGAACTATTGCAGACCACGGTTGAGAACATGGTGCAAGGGGTGGCGGTAGTAGATCACGAGCTCCTCCTCGTGGCGTGGAACAAGCGCTATCAGGAGATGTTTGACTACCCTGAGCGCTTTCTCTACGTGGGTTGCCCCATCGAGCGCGTCTATCGATTTAACGCTGAGCGCGGCATTCTCGGCAATCGGGGGCGCTCGGCGGACGAGGAGATCCAGAAGCGGTTAAACTGGCTGAAAGAGGGCCACCCGCACCGTTTTGAGCGCACCATGCCAAACGGCGCGGTCATCGATATCCTGGGTAACCCCATGCCCCACGGTGGATTTGTCACCACCTATAGCGACGTCACCGATTATCGTGAGATCGTCACACAATTGGAAGAAGCCACGCTGGAACTGGAGGCGCGCCTCGCCTCTGGTAGTCAAACACTCAGCGAAACCAATGCGCAGCTGCGTCAGGAGAACCGCCTGCGGGCGCAGGTCGAAGCGCGGCTGCGGGATGCGCACCAGAGTAAAACCCGGTTTATGTCTGCGACCAGCCATGATTTGCTTCAACCGATTAACGCAGCTCGCCTCTTTGCTGCAGCCTTGAAACCAAGGCTGGCTGTCAATGGCGAGTCAGATGTGATGGGCATTGTTCGCCAGATAGACAACTCCCTGTTACGCGCAGAACAGCTAATCGCGGAGCTGCGTGAGGTTGCGCGACTGGATTCAGGCAGACAGAAAACGACAACAGGCAACTTCTCTGCCGCGGCGCTATTGCAGGCCTTGGCACAGGAGTTCGAACCTGCAGCGGCCGCCAGGGGCTTGTCATTGCGCCATGTCAGCAGCCGGGTCTGGCTCTTCTCAGATAAGGCATTGGTGTATCGCATTATGCAGAATCTGGTTTCTAACGCGATCAAGTACACCGACAGCGGGAGGATTCTGATCGGTCTGAGAAGGCGAACCGACGGAGCTGAACTACAAGTGATCGATACCGGTCCGGGGATTGCTGCGCAGGATCAGGTGAGAATTTTCGAGGAGTTTGAACGCTTGCAGCGTCAGAGCAGACACGAGGACGAGGGTTTGGGCCTGGGTCTCGCCATCGTTAGACGCTACGCAGATCTGTTGGGGCACAGTCTGAGGGTCGAGTCGACTCCAGGTTGTGGAAGCCTGTTCTCCCTGTTGCTACCTTATGGGGAGGTTCAGTCGCCTCAGCCCGAGCACCCTGGCACTATGGCTGGCGATCTCAAGGGTATTCGCCTGCTCTGCATCGACAACGAGCCGTTGATTCTGGAAGGCATGGAGCAGGTACTGCAGAGCATGGGTGCGCAAGTGGCCACCGCCGTAGATTTTGATTCCCTGTTAGGCCAGTATGAAACCGAGCCTCATTGGGACGCTATTCTCGCTGACTACCATCTCGATCATCAGCAGACCGGTTTGGAAGCCGTGCAGCGGTTGCACCAGAGCAAGCAGACGGATATTCCATGCATTATTATCAGCGCTGACGACGGAGAACTCGTGCGTGAAGAAGCGCTGGCCGCAGGGTTCAGGTTTTTGGCAAAGCCCGTTAACGTTGGCCGCCTGCGAGGGCTCATTCTCGCCTTGGTTACTGCCCGGCGGTCGGGTTTAGGGGTGACTTGAGAGCGCAATGAGTACGGGTCATCGTCATCAGACGGACGGTGGGCGCGCCAGATCGTCGGGAAGCTCTACCGCGAGTGCGCCCAGCGCCAGCGCGGCCTGGGTTCGAGAATGAACTCCCAGCTTGCGAAAGATCTCGGTCATATGGGCCTTGATCGTGGCTTCCTTGACGGCGAGTTCAAAGGCAATCTGCTTGTTTAAAAGCCCCTCTACCAGCATCGATGCAACCCTGAACTGCTGGGGTGTCAGGGTCGCCAGCGCGTCCGCGACGTCCAGTGATTGCAGAGTTGCGCCGGTATTGGCGACATCCAAACCCGGGTGCAGTCCGCGCTCTCCAGCCATTACCTGGGCAAAACAGCTCTCCATAACCAGGACC
The DNA here is from genome assembly GCA_963840725.1 of uncultured Gammaproteobacteria bacterium. Taxonomy (GTDB): domain Bacteria; phylum Pseudomonadota; class Gammaproteobacteria; order Pseudomonadales; family Halieaceae; genus CAVWDU01. The sequence continues at coordinate 173,314 of CAWIZY010000018.1, forward strand.
TCCGCCGATTTGGCAAGAAACGCTGCGGCGCCGTGATCGAGGGCGCGACGCACCGTCTCGGGGTGCACATTGGCTGAAACTACAACTACGGGCGTGCGGGGGTGCTGGCTGACAAACCATGACAAGGCCGAGAACCCCAGTGCTCCCGGCATATGCAGATCCAGCAGCAACAGATCCTGGCTGCCAATGCGTTCAAGCTGTTGCTGGAGTTCCGCGACGCTAGCCGCCAGATGCAGACGTGCATCGGGGTAGAGCTGGACCAGGACCTGCTCCAGTGCGGCACGAAATAACGGGTGATCATCCGCTATCAGGATGTCCAGTGTCCTGGAACTCAAGGCGCTATCCCTATTATGTATTGAACGTCTTATGTTTTGACTGCGCGATTATTCGACGGGCCTGGTTATCTGGTCATGTCATCTGGCGTTACCACTGTGCTTTACGGCGACAAGCTGGCGCTCGTAAGGGCGGTGGCAAGCACAATAATCCCCGCTCAGCGATAACAGGCCTGAAAGTGACTACGACTTTAGTCGAAATTGCCCCACTAATGTGACCAAAGTCTAATGGGTAAACCACTGCTTGGCGAGTATTACTGTACGTACTCGATAAACAAATACCCGTAGGGAGCGCCTATTATGTCCAGAATGAAGCCCGTCGCTGTCGCATTACTCGCACTCGGTGCAGTGGGAAACGCCAGTGCTGTTGATGTGGACGCCCGTATTGCCGAGTTGGAACGTCAATTGGCTGAACTCAAAGCGGCGGTGGCCACCAATGAGGCCAGTATCAACGCCAATGAGGAAACCATCGTGGTCGCACAGGCGGAGATAGAAGAAGTCAGGCCATCAAAGGATGGCACACGATTCCAGTACGGCGGCTATATACAGCTTGACCTGCTGGCATCGGACTACAGTGAGGGCAAGCCCACCAATGGCCTTATAGAGGATTTCATGGTGCCATCACTGATACCGGTGGAGCCCGTCAGCGGCGACTCCGACTCTTACCAGTCCACCAACATGCACGCCAAGACCTCGCGCTTCTACTTCACAACCAGCACCGATACTGGTGTGGGGAACATTTCCACCCGCTTGGAACTCGATTTCATTCTCAGCGGCCAGGGCGATGAGCGTATCTCCAACTCCTGGAGTTCGCGCATGCGTCATGCATTCATCAACTGGAACTATGCTCCTGAGCGCGCATTGCTGGTAGGTCAGACCTGGTCGACTTTCTTCAACGTTGGCGCGCTTCCTGATGTACAGGATTTCGTCGGTCCGGTCGGCACGATTTTTGACCGGCAACCGATGATTCGCTGGACGATGGGTGGACTGCAACTGGCAGCGGAAAACCCGCTGACCCGGTTGAATCGCGATGTCGACGGGTCGCTCAACACTTCCTTTGACCAGTTCGATGAGGGCATTCCCGATCTGGTGGCGCGCTACAACGGTAAAGCGGGGAACCTGGGCTGGTCGCTAGCCGGTATCGCCCGTGAATTGACTTATGAGGACCGCCCCAGCAGTGCGACCAAGGGCGATAGTGACAGCCTCTTCGTGTACGGACTCAGTCTGGCGGGCAAATGGAACTTTGGCGCCGATGATTTGCGGTTTATGTTCAATTATGGCGATGGATTGGGTCGTTACATGGGCCTCAATTCGTTTAACGATGGCTATATCAACGATCGCGGTGAGATCAAGTCCATTGATCAGTGGGGCGGTTTTGTCGCCTATCGTCACCAGTGGAGCCCCCAGTGGCGCAGCAACCTTGCGTTGTCTGTCTCCGGTGCCGATAACCCGAGTATTGGCGAGTTCGCCCTGGCGGACTCGCTGGCGAAGAATTACCAGTCCATCCACGCCAATCTGCAGTATGTGCCGGCTCCCAATATGGTCATTGGTGGTGCGGTCATACTGGCGCAAAAAGAACTGGAGGACGGCCGCGATGGAGATTTGAGCCGTCTGCAGCTTTCAGTGAAGTATGGCTTTTAGTGCGGTCGACGTGGGTCTGGTCGACCAAGGTCTAACAGCAAGCGCTGAACGGACCGCGTATAGTCGCATTGCTAACAACGATAACAACGCCTGAGGAGGTGTGCTATGTCCCCATTGTCGGAAGAACAGGCCAAGGAGTATTGGCGGCGGAATTTGTCGCTGATGATCCGCTGCCTTGTGGTCTGGTTCGTGGTCAGTTATGGCTTCGGAATTCTGTTGGTTGATGTGCTCAATCAGATACAGATCGGTGGTTACAAATTAGGTTTCTGGTTTGCTCAGCAAGGTTCAATCTACGTTTTCGTAGTATTGATTTTTTACTATGCCCGCAAGATGGGCCAGTTGGACCGCGAGTTCAACGTAGAAGAAGAATAAGGAGGCTCGATCGTGGAACTGCAAACATTGACCTATATCGTTGTTGGCATAACCTTTGCCATCTACCTTGGCATCGCCTTTTGGGCCAGAGCCGGCAGCACCAAGGATTTTTATGTGGCCGGCGGTGGCATACACCCGATACAGAACGGCATGGCAACGGCGGCCGACTGGATGTCCGCAGCATCTTTTATTTCCATGGCAGGCCTTATCGCCTACATGGGCTATGGCGGCTCGGTTTTTCTGATGGGATGGACCGGCGGTTACGTTATTCTCGCTATGTTGCTGGCGCCGTATCTGCGAAAGTATGGCAAGTTTACGGTGCCCGAATTTATCGGTGACCGCTTTTATTCCAATACTGCTCGTGCAGTTGCAGTGATCTGCCTGATCATCTGCTCGGTGACTTATGTTATCGGTCAAATGAAAGGTGTGGGTGTCGCCTTTTCAAGGTTCCTGGAGGTAGATTATGACACGGGGCTTTATGTCGGTATGATTATCGTGTTCTTCTACGCGGTGCTGGGTGGCATGAAGGGTATCACCTATACTCAGATCGCTCAGTACTGCGTGCTCATCCTGGCTTACACCATTCCGGCGATTTTTATCAGTCTGCAACTGACCGGTAACCCGATTCCCCAGCTTGGGCTCGGCAGTACCATGTTGGGCACCGATGTTTTTCTTCTGGACAGACTTGACCAGGTGGTAATGGATCTGGGGTTCAATGAATACACAACGGATGTGCGAATCAGCAAGCTCAATATGTTTGCCTACACCATGTCATTGATGATCGGAACCGCAGGTTTGCCGCACGTCATTATTCGCTTTTTTACCGTCCCCAAGGTACGGGATGCGCGATCATCGGCGGGCTGGGCACTGGTTTTCATCGCCATTCTTTACACCACTGCACCGGCCGTGGCAGGTATGGCCCGCCTCAACCTCATGCAGACCATGGAGCCTGAGCCTGGACAGTACCTGGCGTATGAAGAGCGCCCCGCGTGGTTCAAGAACTGGGAAAAAACCGGCTTGCTCGGCTTCGAGGACAAGAATGGCGACGGGCTCATCCAGTACAGCGCGGATGCCGATCGCAACGAAATGACCAAACTTGATCAGGACATTATCGTGCTTGCCAATCCGGAAATCGCCAAGTTGCCTAACTGGGTGATCGCCCTGGTGGCGGCGGGTGGACTCGCAGCTGCACTATCTACGGCAGCGGGATTGCTCCTGGCGATATCCTCAGCCATTTCCCACGATCTGCTCAAAGGTATGCTAACCCCGAACATCACTGAAAAGCAGGAGCTTCTGGCGAGCCGAATAGCCATGGCATTCGCCATTGTGGGTGCGGGGTATCTGGGACTCAATCCACCGGGCTTTGCCGCGGGGACGGTAGCACTGGCTTTCGGTCTGGCGGCTTCGTCAATCTTTCCTGCTCTAATGATGGGAATATTCTCAAAGATTGTGAGCAAGGAGGGTGCCATTGCGGGAATGATTGCGGGCCTCAGTGTCACGCTGTTCTATGTTTTCCAGCACAAAGGCATTATGTTTATACCGGGTACTGAGTTCCTGGGCGATACGCCTGAGAACTGGTTTTTCGGGATCGAGCCCAATGCTTTCGGCGTGGTGGGAGCGATCGTGAACTTTGCCATCGCCTTTGGGGTCTCCAAGGTCACGGCGTCACCGCCGGCGCGTATCCAGGAACTGGTGGAGCACATCCGTGTACCGGTCGGTGCTGGTGATGCGAGCGCCCACTGAATGATCGGGTCCACCCTCAGGAGGCATCTCTCACGATGCCTCCTTTTTCTTTCGGCCCCAGGGGGCACTCCATACGGCTTTTTTATGGTCAGGACTGGGGCGATGTCATGATGCAGATCGGGGCGAAAACCTATGTTCACCAATAAACACGTTGTGATAGCCATGATCGTGGCCCCCATACTATCGGTGCTGGCGTGGTTTGCGGTCGGGCAGTTGACCGGGGAAAAGCCTCAAAAAGCGGTTGCAGGTCAGTCTTATCCCCTGGTAGAAAAAAGTAACTGCCGCTACCCAAGCAGCCGTTGTGATCTGGAAAACGCTGAATTCCGGTTGCGACTTAGCGTTGAGGAGAGTCCTGCCGGCGCCAGCATGCTGCTGACCTCGTCGCACGCTTTGCAGGGCGTTTTACTGGCTGTCGCTGATGCCGGAGAGGAGACCGAGCCGAATATGATGCGCGCCGTGGATGGCCAGGGTCTGCAGTGGCGTCTGGCAATGGGTGAGGTACCCGGGACTGACCAGCGTATCCGGCTGATTGCCCGCGCCGCTGGCAGCTCCTACTTCGGCGAGGCTTCCACCCGGTTCATGGCGGAACGCGAGGAACTCGGTCGATGAGCACTGATCCGGTGCCGGCACTCTCTGTCCCGGAACTGCTGCCTATTGCGGAGTTTCTGCAGCAGACTCTGCCGTTCAACGATCTGCCACTCACGGAACTCTATACCAGTGTGGAAAAAATCGTCGTTCAATACCATTGTCGCGGTGAAAGCTTCGACAAGGATACGCCAGAGAAAGGCCTGCGGATTGTGCGCAGCGGGGCGGTAGAGCTGCGAGATAGTGACAACAAACTGCTGGACCGTCTGGGGGAGGGTGAGAGTTTTCATATTGGTGGGCTGAACGCTGAGCGCGGCGAGGTTAAGGCCAGCGTCATCGAAGACGCCCTGATCTACATGTTATCTGATGAAAGTTATCGGGTACTGCGCGATGGCAACCGGGATTTCGATCGCTACTTCAGCGGCCAACGCAATCGTCGCTTGCGCAGGGCCGCGCGTTATCAGCCCGAGACCAATTCGATGATGCAGGAGGTGAGTTCGGTCATGAGCACAAGGCTGCTTACCGTGTTACCCACTGACAGTATCAGGCAGACCGCTATCGCGATGACTGAACGCCGGGTTTCGTCGGCTTTCGTCGTCGCTGAGGGGGCGCTGCTCGGTATCGTTACTGACCGCGATCTGAGGGTGCGTTTTGCGGCGACCACCCTGTCGCCAGAAAGCCCGGTTCAGGACATCATGACGGCGGACCCTGAGACCATAGACAGCAGCCAGACTGTTTTCGCCTCTACGCTACTAATGACGCAAAGGGGCTATCACCACCTGCCGGTGATGGTCGACGGGGCGTTGGGAGGCATTGTCACCACCTCTGATTTGATTCTCGCCAAGCAGGATGACCCGGTGTACCTGGTCCAACATATATCACGGCAGGATGATCTTGAGGGTATCCGCGATCTGGTTGCCGGCATGTCCAACCTGATGGTGCAGTGGGTCAACGCCGGGATGCGTGCCCAGCAGGTGAGCCAGATTCTCACCGCCATCTCCGATGCGATTGCCGTGCGGCTTATTCAGTTGGCTGAGCAAGAGTTAGGGCCGGCACCGGTGCCGTGGTGCTGGCTGGGCTTCGGATCCCAGGCCAGAGCGGAGCAGTTGCTGGGTGCCGACCAGGACAATGGGATATTGATCGCCGATACGGTGCAGCCTGAGCATCTCAGTTGGTATAAAGAGCTGGCCAGGCGGGTCTGCGACGGGCTCAACGTCTGCGGTTACGTTTACTGCCCGGGTGGCATCATGGCCACAACTACAGATTGGTGTCAGTCACTGGCGGTCTGGCAGCGCACTGTGCGGCGTTGGGCCGCCACGCCCACACCGGACGCCGTAATGCGAGTGAGCATCTTCTTCGATATTCGCTGCATTTATGGTGACAGCGCCCTGGCGGCCAGCCTGCAGCAGACCATGCTGGAGCAGGCCTCCAGCAACTCGATATTCCTGGCGGCGCTGGCCGCCAATGCATTGGACAGCCGTCCACCACTGGGCATTTTTCGTCGCTTTGTCGTGGACCGGGACGGGGAGCACAGGGACAGTCTCGATCTAAAAAAGCGGGGTGTCTTGCCTGTGACCGAGATCGTGCGACTGCACGCACTGGCCCGCAGTCTGAAGGTCGTCAACACTGAACAGCGGCTGAAAACTCTGGCAAAGAATAAACACATGACTATCGTCGACAGTCGCAACCTTGCCGATGCACTGAATTTTATTCAGCAATTGCGGATACGTCACCAGTGCGAGCAGATTGTACGCGGCGAAAGTGTAAGCAACTTTTTGAATCCCCGAGACCTGCCGAAAATGGCCAGGGAGCAGTTACGTGATGCCTTCACCATTATTGACGAGGCCCAGGCCGCAGTGCGTCAGACCTACCGAGCAGGACTGGGCTGATGTGGCCACTCTGGCTGCGTCGCCTGCCCTACCGCCGGCGAGTGGCGGGCACAGCGCTGGAGCACTGTTGGAACGGTCCCTGGCCATCCACTGGGACCGATTGGCGCCAGGTGTCGTTTCTGGTCGTCGACGCAGAGATGTCGTCACTGGACGTGAATCAGGGTGAGTTGCTGAGTGTCGGTTGGGTCTGTATCGAGCGCGGTGCGATCGCGCTGGCCACAGCCAGGCATTATCTGCTTAAGGCAGAAAAGTCCGTGGGCCAAAGCGCCGCGATTCACAGTCTTCGTGACTGTGAGCTTCGGGACGCTCTGCCAGCAGATCAGGTCTTTCGTTTGTTTCTAAACGCAGCATCGGGCAGGGTACTGGTGGCGCATAATGCGGAGCTGGATTTGGCCTACCTCAACCGGGTCAGCCGCGAGGCGTTCGATGCGCCAGTGCTGTTACCGGTAGTGGACACCATGCGCCAGGAGCAAGCTTTGCTAACCCGCAGGGATCAGCCGATCAGGCCGGGAGACTTGCGCCTCCAGGCCTGCCGCGAGCGCTACAACCTGCCAACTCTCCCCGCTCACAATGCGTTGCTGGATGCGCTTGCCACGGGCGAGCTACTGATTGCCATGGCGGCTCATCGCAGCGTCGGTCAATCGTTCCCCCTGCGCAACCTGATCTAGGCAGACCCGCCGCCAGGCTAGCTCGGTGTCATCAACCGCTCTTTGGCCGCTTGATATTCCATCCGCAGACGCTCAACCATATCCGCGGTACTCAGCACCGCACCCACAGCGCCAATACCCTGGCCGCAGCCCCAGATGTCTTTCCAAGCCTTGGCATCTGACTCGCCACCACTGCCAAAATTCATTTTGGACGGGTCGCTCTGTGGGAGACTGTCAGGGTCCAGTCCTGCGGCCTCGATAGACGGTCGCAGATAATTGCCGTGAACCCCTGTGAAGAGGTTGGTGTAAACGATGTCGGCAGAGCTGTGATCAACGATACTCTGCTTGTAGTTTGCGGCTGCATTGGCTTCTTCGGTGGCGATGAAAGCCGAGCCGATGTAGGCAAGATCAGCGCCCATGGCCTGTGCCGCGAGTACCGCATCGCCACTTGCGATAGAGCCTGACAACAGCAAAGGTCCGTCGAACCACTCCCGGATTTCCTGTATCAGGGCAAAGGGTGAGGTGGTGCCCGCATGTCCTCCGGCTCCCGCCGCCACGGCGATCAACCCGTCAGCGCCTTTCTCGATGGCTTTCCTGGCGAATCGGTTGTTGATGATGTCATGCAGCACAATGCCGCCGTAGGAGTGTACGGCCTCATTGACCATCTTCCCGGGCGCCGAGAGATGTGATGACGATGGGTACCTCGTACTTCACACAGAGCTCCAGGTCATGTTGCAGCCGGTCGTTGGAGCCGTGAACAATCTGGTTTACTGCGTAGGGTGCTGCGGGTTTATCGGGGTTGGCCTCATTGTAAGCGGCCAGTTCCTCGGTGATACGTTTTAGCCAGACCTCCAGTTCCGCTGCCGGGCGGGCATTTAGCGATGGGAACGAGCCCACCACACCCGCCTTGCACTGGGCAATCACCAGGTCAGGGTTGGAGATAATAAACAGCGGTGCCCCCACAACGGGCAGGCTGAGCGAGTTGGCGAGCAAAGGGGGCAGGGCCATTCCGGGCTTCCTCTTCAATGGGCGAGGGGAGAGTTTATTGTGCAATTAGTTGCATATCAAGGCATTATGCAATAATTTGCACTGTCGGCGTGACCGGGGTTATGCTCAGGCCGCGGAACAGGCACTGCGTATGAACGCCGACGAAACAGCAACCCGAACAGCAGTTCAAGAGGTTCCATGGCTCTCGCCCACGCTATAATGACCGCGCTTATCGATGATGACTTGTCCGGCTATGAACTCGCCCGGTCCTTTGAGACATCGTTGGGTTTCTTCTGGCAGGCGACCCACCAGCAGATCTACCAGGAGCTGCACAAGCTGGCGGACAAAAAGTGGCTCAACAAGCGCGAGGTCAAGCAGCGCGGCAAGCCCAATAAAATTGCCTATGGCCTCACCCGAAGCGGTCGCGACGCTCTCGCTGAATGGGTGTTCAGAGATACCCGGAGTCAAGCCAGCAAGGACGAATTGCTGATCAAGCTCTATAACCTCGATGAGCATAACGTCGGTCATCTCAGTGCAGAATTGCAATCACGCCGCGAAGACATGATGCAGCGCCTGTATCTCTATGAAAAAATCCGTCGCGCTCACTACGCCGACCCCGAGACGCTGCCGGTAAGGCGCAAAGGTGTTTACCTGGCCCTGCTCGCGGGTATCAGTTCCGGAGAACAGTACCTGCAGTGGTGTGATGATGCACTGGCGATGCTGTCAACAATAGAGGGCCATTAGCAGCCTGCCAGGGCTGGCGATCCAAGGGTTTACCGGAGTCTCGCGGCGACCTTCTCAGAGCGCGTAATACGATATATCGCCCCGGCGTAGTCGTCGGAGACATAGAGTGTGCCATCGGGCCCCTGGGCTATGTCGACCGGGCGGCCGCTGATTTCACCCTGGTTATTAAACCCCCAGAGAAAGTCCCGCTCCTCAATGCCCTGATCTGAAAAGTGCAGAGACACCACTTTGTAGCCATCGGGTTCACTGCGGTTCCATGACCCGTGCAATGCGGCCAGCGCACTTCGCTGAAATTGCGCGGGAAGCGTATCGGCGTCAACAAAATGCAGCCCAAGTGGTGCGTTGTGCGCCCTGAAGCCGTGAGCCGGCGGGATGGGGGAGCGACGATCCGCCAGCGGGTCGGCGCCCATATCCGGGTCTGGAACATTGGCGCCGTTGAAGTAGGGCCAGCCATAAAAGCCGCCCTGGGTTAAGCGGTTGAGCTCGCAGGGGGGAAAGTCATCGCCGAGCATGTCACGGCCGTTATCGGTGGCGTAGAGCTCGCCGTTCCAGGGCGCCCAGTCAAATCCGGCGCTGTTGCGCAGGCCGGTAGCGAAGACCTCCGGGTTGCTGCCATCGCGCTGGAAGCGCATCATTGTCGCGCGTCTTGGATCGGTCTCCTCGCAGACATTGCAGGTTGAGCCCTGACTGAGATAAAGCAGACCATCCGGGCCGATTTTCACCGTCTTTGACCAGTGGTTGCCTTCGTCGGTGAGATCCACTACGACAGCCTGCATTTCACCCTCTGTGCGCCCGTCGGCATACCGCACACGACTGACCCGATTAGATTCCGCGATGTATAGCCAACCGTCAGCCAGATCCAGGCCCAACGGCCGATTCAATCCCTCCAGAAGCGTGTGTTGACCGTCGGGGTGGCCATCTCCATCGGCGTCCCGCTGCAGCACCAGAATATCACCGGCATGGGGCCGACTGACCAGCAGGTCCCCGTCGTCGGTGGCCAACATATAGCGCGCCCTGGGAACATCAGCGCTGTAAAGCGATACGGTAAAACCCGGTGCAACCTGTAGCTGACGTTCCACCTTGGCCGCATCCGTGGGTGGCCCACCTTTTCCGGTCATTACGTTCATGATCATGCGCAGACTGCTTGTATCAATAGTGCCCGTCAGTAATAAAACGGCGGGAATCCCGACCACCAGGAGCGCGATTAGCGCCAAGCCGATAAGAAAAATGCGCACTGAATTTGCTCCTGTTGTTAGTGCCAGCACGCAGTGTACACCGATAGCTTTGCCCGCGCCTTGTGGGCATAATTGGCAGCGCCGGTCGGGCCCATGGCATAACCGCGCAATCGGTCTGATCCGATCACTGTGAAACAGGCGTCTGGATGTACTACCAGTATTTTGGCTTGAGCGAGGCTCCGTTTTCCATTGCGGTAAACCCACGCTATTTGTTTATGAGTGCGCGCCATCGCGATGCCCTGGCGCATCTTCTATACGGTGTGGGGGCTGGTGGTGGCTTCATTCTGCTGACCGGCGAAGTGGGTACCGGCAAGACGACTATCAACCGCTGTTTGTTGGAACAGCTCCCTGAAAATACTGATATAGCGATCATTTTAAACCCGGCCCTGGACGCGATGGAGCTGCTCGCCAGTGCCTGTGACGAGCTGGACATCGACTACGATGCGGATCACCATACCCTCAAGACGCTCACTGACAATCTGCATGCGTTCCTGCTGGCCAATCACCGGCGCGGTCGCAATACGGTCCTAATGATCGACGAGGCCCAGCATCTGAATTTTGAGGTGCTGGAGCAGATACGTTTGCTCACCAACCTCGAGACCAATCATGAGAAGCTGCTGCAAATTATCCTGATCGGTCAGCCCGAGCTCGCTCATATGCTCGAGCAGCCGGAACTGCGGCAACTGAATCAGCGCATCACTGCGCGCTATAACCTGGAGCCCTTGGATCAGCGCGAGACGGCTGCCTATATCCGGCACCGGCTGCAGGTTGCGGGTCTTCCCGCGGATCGGGAGCTGTTCGCGCCGGCGGTGGTCAAGCGCATCTATCGACTGACAAACGGCATACCGCGGTTGATCAACCTGCTCTGTGACCGGGCGCTGCTCGGCGCGTATGGGCGCAACCGGGAACGTCCAGATCTCGACATGCTGGGAGTCGCCGCACGAGAAGTGATGGGTGAAACTGCAAGGAGGTCCAGCGGCAGCTCCCGGTGGCTTATGATTCTCGGCGGGCTGTCCGGGGCAGGGCTGTTGGCCTGGCTGGTCTGGTCGATTTGGCTGTCACCCAGTCCTTTACCTGAGCCCTCGTTAAGCTCATCGACCCGCCAGGCACCCGTTCAATCCCGCGCAGTAAAGGCCGCTCCGGTACAGACATCGATGCCGGAAGCGCAGGACAGATTTACCGCTGCGGCGAGCGGCGAGGATATTGAGCCTGCCACAGCGGTGGGCATTGGGCGGGAAGAATCCGATTGGCTGCTGGCCCCGGAGCAGGGAGTCGCTGTTCTCTGGGCACTGACCACCGCTAGACCGCAACCACCGCAGCTTTGTGCTTCCGGATCGTCTGAAGGCACTCTGGGGCCGGTTTGTGTCAATGCCAGTGCTGATGCCTGGCATCGACTGCAAGACTATGACCGGCCATTGCTGCTGTCTCTGTCGGCGGCTGACCGTGTCGCCGCGGCCGTAGTGCTTGGCTTCCAGGGGGAGGAAATACTGCTGTGGGCCGGCGGTGCAGTGGTAACCGTGTCCCGCGATATGTTGGCACCGCTATGGGACGGCCGCTTCAGCTATCTTTGGCAGCCGCCGACAAATTACCCGGGGCCTCTTGCGCTGTGGGACGAAAGCGACGCAGTGGCGGAGATCGCGGCACTGTTTGCTGAGCTGGATGAGCAACCAACAGCCCTGACCGGCGCTGTTTTTAACCGCGACCTTCAGGCCCGCGTCAGGCTGTTTCAACGTCGTTATGGTCTGAGCCCCGACGGTGATATCGGCATCGAGACTTTGCTGAAACTCAACGAGCTGTTAGGTATTGATCCGACCCGGGCGGAGGTACTCGACCGTCTGGGCTACTCTGCTGAGAATGCGCAGCCATGAGTCTGTTATCTGCATGGACTGCCCGGAGATGGTCACTATGTCACTGATTCTAGACGCTTTGCAGCGCGCTCAACAGGAACCGCGCGACCCCAGGGACGTGCCCGGTGTTGCCACCGCGCATCTGCCCGAGAGGACGCCGGAGCGTCGCTGGCCTCGGGCCCTACCCTGGATCGCGTTGACGATTGCGCTGGTGGGGGTGGCCTGGTTATTGTTCGATCGGATGTCCCACTCCGAACCTGTAAGCGATGGCGAGACCGCGCCCCTTGCGGTAAATCCCCGCCCGGGGCAATCGGGTACTAGAGGCATGGATCAGCGCCCTGAACGGACAGTCTCGCCCGGGTCGGCGGTCGCTGATCGAGACACTCAGAGCTATAGCAAAGCAAAACCCCCGGTTGCTGCGAAGACTGTCTCGCCGCCTTCGACACAGCAATCGGCTGCGGATGATCCTGCAGTGGCTGCGCTCTACCGCCGAGGTGAGAAGCCACAGCTTGAGCGACCGCAAACAGCCTCGGCAACGCGCAGTGAAATTGATTCAGGCGCAGGTTCAGTGGTGACACCGGGCAGAGTCGAAAACCCGGCGCAAGAGGCGGCCTCAGAAGGCGTTGAAGACCCGGTCCTGGATATCGATGCTCTGGTGGCTACGGCCGAGGCAGTGCTCGTGCAACAACGCTTGTCTGAGCATCCTGCACCATTCCTCTCCGATCTGTCCCAGGTGGACAAAGACGCCATCCCGACCGTGTATTACAGTAAGCACGACTACACTGAGGGCGGCCGTTCAACGGTTGTCCTCAATAGCAAAGTGCTGGCAGCCGGTGACGTGGTCGGCAGTGGTTTGAGCGTCGAGGAGGTGCTCAGTGATTCGGTGGTGCTGTCGCACCATGGGATACAGTTTCGCCTAAAGGCCCTGAACAGCTGGGTAAATCTCTGAAATGAGGCGTCATCAGGGGACTGCAGTCATGGCGCAAGAAGCAGATAGTCGCGCATGATCGCGAACAGGTCGGGTTGCTGGATATACGCGGGCACGCGATCTTTCCCCACTGCGTTTGCGTACAGGGGCACGCTGGCTCCGGTATGTTCCTCCCAGACGAAATTGTTGGTAGCGTAATTGATCGACATGATGCTGCCTTCCGGGGTGATCAGGCGCGCCAAACGGCCGGGCGTATAAACGGGTACCGGATACGCGTCGAACAGGCTCACTTCAGGAACCAGCTGCGCCGCATGTGAGTGATCCGCAGTGACTAACACCAGCGTGTTCGGGTGCTCGCGGGCGAAGTCAAGACTACTCTCCAGGGCTTCTTCGAGTTGTGCTACTTCGCCGATAGAGCCGCAGGGCAAACGCTCGTGAGCCTGCTTGTCGATCGAGGCGGACTCAATCATCAGGAAAAACCCCCGCTGGTTGTCCCTGGAGAGGTGGGCCAGCGCGGCGTCGGTCATTGTGCGCAGGCTGGGAACTTCTGCGGCGACAGGGTTGGCTTCGCAGGTCATCGGTTTTGGCAACGTGACCCCGCCCAGATAATCGTTGACCTGGTTGAGCAGGCTGGGTTCCGGTTGTTCCGCGCCGCGGCCGCCAGCGCTCTGTAAACGCACCGGCAAGGTGCTGGGCGAGAACAAGCCAAGCAGTCGCAGAGGCGTTACCGCCGCCGCCAGCCCCTGCTTATCGTCTATGACCTTGAAACCGCGTGTTCTCGCTATGTCGATGAGGCTGCTATCGCTGGCCTCAGCCTTGTGCAGAAAGTGTTTGCTTCCACCACCCAGGATGACATCGAGATCCGAATCTACCAGCTGTTCGGCGATTGAGCCGCCGCCACCATTGGTCTTGAGGTGGCGGATGCATTCACCCAGATAGATGTTGCGGTAGACCACTTTATTCATCTGCGACGGATTTTCGCAGCGTCGCAGGTTGACATGCGCGACGAATGCGGCCGGCGTGGCATCGGTCACGCTCGCCGTGGTTACCAGGCCGGTACGGTAACCCGCCTGTTCAGCCAGCTCGACGATATTGACGACTGAGTCGCCGCTGCCGGGCGCCGTACCAATGCGGCCGCGGCTGGTGACAATGCCAGTAGCCATGGAGCTGGCGGTGTTGGCGGAGTCAGAGACATACACAGGTTTGCCAGTGGCCTGATCTTCGGCTGCCAGCACCTGAACATTGGCCCGCAGCGGCAGCGTGTCCATGGTGAGGCGACCCTGCGACCCCTTGAGGTAATTGCGCGCGATGGTGATCTGGTGTTCCCCCATACCGTCGCCAATCAGCAGGATGACATGACGCGGCGCAGGGTCTGGCTGACCTGCAAGCATATTGTCTGCTGTCGTGCTTGCCGCGGCCGCTGCGGTGAAGGACAGGTTCGCGATGACGGTGACGACGAACGATGGTGCCAACAGGGTCGTGAACTGCATAGAGATGACTCGTATTGATAGCGCATTGGCTGGACACCGAATCTGGCCCGAACCAAACCACTGTGATAGCACAACCCGGAAGTTCTTGTAAACGTCCGAGTCCACGTGCAGTGTCCCTCGCGACTGGCAGCGTTGGAGTCCGCAGCGCCGATACCGCCTGGATACTGACCTCGACTGCCCTGGTTTTGTTTATGACCTTGCCGGGTTTGTCACTGTTTTACAGCGGTCTTGTTCGGGTCAAGAACGTGCTGTCCGTTTTGATGCAGTGTTTTGCTCGACACAACTGGGTATTCTCAGTGGCAATGGCTTTTCGGACGGTATTTCCAGAATCGGCGGTCAATTGACCGTGCAGGCGCCCGGTGTACTTGCTACCGGCGTTTACGTCGCAGTGACGGGCGGGATGATTCTCAAATCTGCGGATCTGATGATCGGGCTGCGGGTGGATGATGAGGAGGAAACACAGGGTCTGGATCTGGTGCTACAGGATGAACGCGGGTACGATTTATAGACTGCGTTATTGAGCAGGCCTGGAGAGGCTGCGCTCAACTGAATTTGAATTTCTGATCCAGTCGCGCAAGCACCTGCTGCTCCCGTTTTAATTCCTGGGCGGTCAGCGGGTGTTGCTCCAGCCAGCCCTCAGGAAAGTTCAGGGTGAGTGCCCGGTCTTTGGCGGTGATCGAAAAGTCCGGCAGGCGCTGGAGTTGTTCGACGTATTTGAAACTTGTCGCGAGACGAAAAAGCGTCAGTAGATACTTCATTCTCGGGTGTTCCGCTGTGGGGATCAGCCCCAACAGTTCATCGGGCAATTTGCCACGATGACCGTTAGCAAGAACAGCCAGCTGTTCTTGCTCTTCCTGAGAAAAACCGGGCAGGTCGGCATTGCGCAACAGGTAGGCCGAGTGTCTGTTGAAGTTTTTGTGAGCGATTGCCATGCCGATTTCGTGGGTACAGGCAGCCCAGTGCAATAGCTCCCAGTCGCCAGCATTCAGCTCCCAGCTTTTACTGCTGCCTTCGAACAGCGTTCGCGCGCGGCGTTCTACAATCGCGGCTGTATCAGCGTCGACCGAGTAACGCTGCATCAGTGCATTCACCGTGCGCTCCCGCACGTCCTCATGGCTGAGTCTACCCATCAGGTCGTAGATAACGCCCTCACGCAGGGCACCGGGCGAGGTGCGCATGTGATCGATGTCGAGCACGTCGAACAGGGCGCGGGTAATCGCTACCCCGGGCAAGATGACATTGCGGCGCTGTTCGCTGAGACCGTCCAGGCTGATGTCGTCCATTTTTTTGAATTTGAGCAGGGTTTTTTCGAGCTTTACCAGCCCGTCACGGGTGATCCCGCCGTCGCTCATGCCATGCAAGTCCAGCACCGCCTCGATTGACTTCAGGGTGCCAGAGGAGCCCACGCACTCGGCCCAGTTGCCCGGACGAAAACTGTGCCGGATCTGTGACAGCTCCAGGCAGGCCTGATCATAGGCCTGCCTGAAACTGGATTTGCTGATCTTGCCCTTGGGAAAGCAGTCCCGGCCGTAGGAAACACAGCCCATCTGCAAGCTATCCAGATGCTGCGGTTCGAAGCGCTGGCCGATGATCAACTCGGTGCTGCCGCCGCCGATATCGATGACCAGGCGCGAGTTCGCGTCATCCGCCAGGGTATGGGCCACACCCAGATACACCAGACGGGCCTCCTCCCGGCCGTAGATTACATCCACTTTGGTGCCCAGAATACGTTTGGCGGGCCCGGTGAATTCACTGCGGTTCTGTGCCTGGCGAAGCGCGTTGGTGCCGACCGCACGCACTCTTTCAGTGGCTACATGCTCCAGTAACTGGGCAAAGCGCGCCAGGCAATCCAGACCGCGCTCGATGGCTTCGGGGGTCAGGCGTTCGTTTTCCAGCCCCGCACCCAGTTGCACTTTTTCAGCCAGCGCTTCCACTGGACGCATCTCGCCGTGTTCAACTTTGGCGATGATCAGGTGGAAAGAATTGCTGCCCAGGTCAATGGCAGCCAACAGGCTGCCGTCTGCGAGAGGTGGTGAGTGCTTGTCCAAGGGGGTCGCGTTCCTGCGGTGGTAATAAGTATCTATGGTAAAACATTCGCTGCAGACTCGCACTCACTGGCTGCCAATCACCCGAGGAGTCCTGGCGGGCATTCGGGTGGTCAGTTCGTAGCCGATAGTGCCCGCCTGAGCGGCCACCTCGTTCACCGACAGTGCCTCCCCCCACAGAATGACCTCGTCTCCGATTGCTACAGCTGGGACGTCGGTGACATCCACAGTGATCATATCCATGGAAACACGACCTGCAAGCGGCACCCGTTGCCCCCGGATCAGTACGGGTGTGCCGTTGGCCGCCAGTCGAGGGTAGCCGTCGCCATAGCCGATGGTCACTGTGGCGATGCGTGACTCTCGCTGAGCCTGCCAGGTAGCGCCGTAGCCCACGGTTTCGCCAGCGGCGACTGTGCTGACGGATATGACAGCGGAGTACAGGGTCATGACCGGCTGCAGCGCTGCCGCAGCCGGTAGCGGACAGGACATGGGGGAGTTGCCGTACAACATATAACCGGGTCTGACCCAGTCATAGTGCGCCTGCGCCCAGCCTATCACGCCGGCGGAGTTGGCAGCGCTGCGCTGTCCGGACAGGTTTTCTGTCGCGGCTTCGAAGCAGCGAATCTGACGCGGCGTCTGGTCGCTTTCGAGATCATCCGCGGAGGCGAAATGGGTGCTGAGCACCAGAGTATCGCAGGCTGCCGCGCAGGCAAGAATACGGCGGTGATAGACGCTGGCCAAACTCGGATCGATTCCCAGGCGGTGCATGCCAGTGTCAATTTTAAGCCAACACTGCACGGGTGCGGGCAGGCGGGCCTCCTCGAGCCAACGCAACTGGGATTCGTTATCGATGGTGATCCAGAAACCCAGCTCTGCGGCGAGGTCCAGCTCGGCGGCTTCGAACACGCCCTCCATTAGCAGGATAGGGCCGACAATGCCTGCATCGCGCAGTTCGATAGCCTCCTCAATGCAGGCCACCGCAAGGCCATTGGTCAAGGGCGCCAGTACCCCGGCTATGCGCACCGCGCCATGGCCGTAGGCGTTGGCCTTCACCACAGCCATGATTCGGGAAGCGGGGGCCAGCTCGCGAATCACCGCTACGTTTTTGCGCAGCGCCGACAGGTTGAGCTCTGCTCGATTGGGTCTGGCCATCAGAAATCGTATTTGTGCGCTGTATAGAGGGTCTGCGCCGCCAGCCAGACATCGCCGACTTCGCCATCACCCACGGCCTGGCCATCTACCTCCACCACGGGCGCCACCTCCTTGCTGGAACTGGAGATCCATACCTCGTCGGCATCGCGGAGCTCAGCCAGTGTGACCACACGCTCCTCCACCGCAATACTGCTCTCGCGGCGCAGGATCGCCAGGAGCATCAGCCGGGTAATACCGGGCAGCTTCTGGTGATCCAGCGCCGGTGTGGCGACAGTGCCATTCTTGACGACAAAGACGTTACAGGCGGCGGCTTCTGTTATCTCGCCCAGCGTGTTGTAAAGAATGGTCTCGTTGTTCCCCTGCGCGTGGCCAAACTGATAGTGCATTACGTTGCCCAACAACGCGGTGGACTTGATGTGACAGCGTTTCCAGCGCAGGTCTTCTGCCGTGGAGACGCGAAAGGTCTGAGCCGCTTCTTTGCTCGGCACCGGTGCCGGGGGAATCTTAAAAGCAAAGGCATATACCGTAGGCTCCAACCCGGTTGGGTAGGCATGAGAGCGCTGCATATCCGCGCCGCGGCTAACATGAAAGTAGATGCCCAGATTGCCGCCGCCATTGCGTGCGACCAGTTGCCGGGTAATTTCACGCCATAGCGCCTCGTCTACTCGCAGCCCGATCTCGAGGGCGTCCAGGCCGTTCTGCATTCGTTCCAGGTGGGGGCCAAAACCCACCAGTTTGCCGTTGTAGGTGGGTATGACCTCATAGATGCCATCGCCGAACAGGAAACCCCGGTCCATCGGAGAGATGCGCGCTTCGCTCATCGGCATATAATCGCCGTTCAAGTACACTGTGCTCATGGTGTCTTACTCCTGTCCGTTCGACCCGACCTCCGAGAACCCCGTTAGCCGTCGCAGTTCCCGGATGACGCTGGCACCTTCGGTGAGAGGCAGGCCATCTTCGGTCAGTGTGTTTTCGCGGGTAACGCCGTCGACGCTGCCGCGGGCGGAAAGAAACTGCAGGATGGACAAAGGCGAAATCGCCCCCAGTAAATCCTGTCCGGACCAATAGCCCAGCAGACTGATCAACCCGTAGGCGCCCCAGTTAGATACGTCGGCCACCAGCAGTTCATTGCAGGTGGTGCCAGAACCAGGTATGTCCAGTTCGGCAATCAACTCGCTGATATTGCCCATGCCGATTTCATTGCCGCCGTCACCGATGGCAATGGTGGGGCAGGGTGCCAGCGCAAGAAATGGATCGAAGATAGCACTGTCATCGCTGATGTCCTCGCCCCGCATATTGTAGTAACAGCCGTCGCTATTGATCCCCGGGTGTTCAATCGAAAGCACCACGGTGGGTTTTAGTTCGTCCAGTGCCTTCACTGCCTCCTGTTCGGCTGCGGGCAGGGTCCGGGCGCAGAGCGGAAGCACCCGGAATCGTTCTTCTAACGCAGTGCAGAGGGGCGGTCCGCTTGCCAGCCAGGGCTCGCCGCCCAGGGTTTCAAGCGCTTCGTATAAGGCAATCGCTCCCAATGGACCGTCGGTTTCAAAGGTGCCTGCAACCGGAAACCCGGTGCCGATCAACACCCGTTGGCCGTTACTTCGCAGTGTTTGTGCACCGCGCAGATAGTAACCGGGTGTGAGGGCAGCGCCAGCGAGTTGCATCTGCCGCGGGTTGCGCGATACCAGCAGGGCCTCTATGGCCTGACTGAGTTCAGCATCGTTCATGAGTGTCGCTCCGGCAGCATCTGGCGGCGTCGAAAACTGGCGGCGAGATGCAGTGCGTTGTGGGCGGCGTGTGGTGTAATGGCAGCAAAGTGAACGACACCACCGGGCCGCAGCTGAGCCAGACGCGCGGCGTCAAGGGACAGGGTGGAGCCGATCTTCGGGTAACCCCCTATAGTCTGGCGGTCGTTGAGCAGCACGATGGGCTGGCCGTCGGCTGGTATTTGTATCGCCCCGTGACATATGCCTTCCGAGAGCATGCTGTCCAGCTCACAGTGAATGGCGGGGCCCTCGAGACGATAGCCCATGCGGTCACAGCGATCGGTGACGGTAAATGCATGACTGAAGAACCGGCGCTGATCCAGACGGCTGAAGAAGTGTTGCTGGTAGCCGGGTACGACCCGCACGGTGATCTGGTCCTGATAGCGGGGCTGGCGAAACAGCGGCAAATACAGGCGTTTTCTGCTGTGTACCTCATCGCAGTCCAGACGGTCGCCGGCCTGCAGTTTGCCGCCGTTCAGTCCGCCTATCTTCTCTCGCATCACCGTAGCCGTGCTGCCAAAGCTGGGCGCGACCTTGAAGCCGTTGGCGACTCCCAGGTAGTTGCGGCAGCCGTGCCTGGAAAACCCCAGAGCAAGCGTCTGTCCTGCCAGTAGAGGGTGGACTTCCCATAGCGAGCGGTCGGCTCCGTCGATTTGCAATGGCGTGTCTGCCCCGGTGACGCAGACGAAACTGTCGACCTGGGCCTGTAACTGCAACCCGCCGAAGCTGACTTCCAGGCAACTGGCTCCCGGATTGTTGCCCAGCAGCCGGTTGCAATACTCGAAGGCCTCGCCATCCAATGGCCCGCCGGTCGTGAGACCGATACGGTTCTTGCCATAGCGGCCACCGTCCTGGAGCAGGCTGAGAATCCCCGGTTGGAGGATTTGCAGGCTCATGACAGATCGCCTCCCAACTGCAGGTAACGGCTTTTATCAATGGGTTCGAACCGAACCCGATCCCCGACAGCAACAGGCATGATAGGTTTGCGGGCGGGGTTGAACATCTCCACCGGGCAGCGTCCGATCAAGTTCCAGCCGCCCGGAGAGGTTGCCGGATAGACGGCTGTCTGGCGGTCGGCGATGGCCACTGAACCGCGGGGCACCTGCAGCCTGGGCGTCGCCAGGCGGGGACGGGCAATCCGGGAGTCAACCTGGCCCAGATAGGCGAACCCGGGGGCAAAGCCAATGGCATAGACACGGTATTCAGTGCCACAGTGCAGATCTATGACTGCTTCCACCGACAGTTCTGCGGCCATTGCCAGCGACTCCAGGTCTGCGCCGGCCTCGCTCCCGTAGTAAACCGGCAGCACCACCTCGCGACCATCGCTGATGGCAGCCTCAGGCAGGTCGGGCCAGCGCCTTACGCACCCGGTGCCCTGCGCTCAGGTGATCGGTGAGCATGGCGTCATAGATAATCAGCACAGAGGCGTAGGAGGGCACCAGATCCACCAGGTCTTCGGCAAGAGCCGCCTCAATGGCTGTGGTAGCCGCCTGAACCCGGGCCGATATACTGGGGTCGGCTTCGGTACCCAGCCAGAGCATCAGGGCGTTCTCGCCGGCACTGTGCAGTTCGATCACAGTTCAGTTGCCATCGACAAGGGCGCGAATAGCGGTGATGGCTTGCACACCTTCTACATTGTCACCGTGTACACAGAGCGTATCGGCAGCGATCGTGAGGGCTTTGCCTGATTGGGTGGTGACCGTGCCATTTGCCAACAAGCTCTCGACCTGGGCGAGCATGCGTTGCCTGTCATGCACTGCACCCGGGGCACTACGCGCTACCAGACGCCCGGCGTCATCGTAACAGCGGTCGGCGAATGCCTCAAAAACGAGGCTGATCCCTGCCTCCCGGGCCTCCGCCCGGTGCGCGTCTGCGTCTGCAGTAGCTTGCAGCACAAGGGGCAATGGCAAATGATAGCTGGCGATGGCCTGCATGACCGCCGCTCTGACTTCAGGTTTTGCCATCATGTCGTTGTAGAGGGCTCCGTGGGGTTTAACATAGGCTGGCTCCAGACCGCAGCTGCGCGCCATGCCCTCAAGTGCCGCCACCTGGTAGTGCAGGGCGGCGCTCAGCTCTTCGGGACTGAGGTTCATTGAACGCCGCCCAAAACCCACCAGGTCGGGGTAGGCGGGGTGGGCGCCGACCTGCACCTGGTGGCGTGCCGCCAGCGACAGCGTCGCACGCATAGTCAACGGGTCGCCGGCGTGAAACCCACAGGCGACATTGGCCTGGTCAATGTGGGGCATCACATCAGCGTCCCGGCCCATGGACCAGCTGCCGTAACTCTCCCCCAGATCGCAATTAAGCAACATAATGCCGCCTCTCAGAGTATCGCCAATTGGCTGTTGCGCAAATCAGTCACCAGCATACAGCCGGGACTGTGAGTGATGGCCAGCGGCGGACGCGCCTTCTCCAGCGCCACCTGGGGCGTCACACCACAGGCCCAGAATACCGGCAATTCATCCGCACCCACAGACACCGGGTCGCCAAAGTCGGGCTGTGACAGATCGCGGATTCCGATCAGCTCGGGATTGCCCAGATGCACAGGCGCTCCGTGTACAGACGGGAAACGGCTGCAAATCTGTACTGCTCGAATGGCGTCTGCCGCCCGAAAGGGGCGCATGCTGACCACCATATTGCCGCTGAAGCGTCCCGCAGCTTTGCACGGTGTGGTAGTGCGATACATGGGTACATTGACCCCGGCGCTGATGTTCCGGACATCCAGGCCGTCGGCTATGAGCGCCTCTTCAAAAGAAAACGAGCAGCCCAGCGCGAAGCTTACCAGGTCTTCTCGCCACAGTGCCTCGATGTCGGTGTTCTCCGCGCACAGTTCACCGTCGCGAAACACGCGATAGGACGGCACGTCGGTGCGGATGTCCAGATCGCCCAGAGACGGTAATCGGTGCTCGCCGGGTCGGTCCGACATGGCTATCAGGGGGCAGGGCTTGGGATTCAGCTGGCAAAAGCGAAGGAAATCATTGGCCCAGTCTGCCGGCAGGATAACCAGATTGCATTGCACGAAGCCCGGCGCCAGCCCCGAGGTATTGCCCAGATATTCACCGCTGCGGATGCGTTGGCGCAGTTCGGCAGGTTGTTCTGTCTCAGGCATAGTGTCTCCTCGGTTGCCCACCGCAGTTGCGCTGAACCGGGTGCACAGATCAGCGTGTCTGTTGACCGCTGTAGGGATTACACCCGAAACGGGCCGTATCGCGCAAGTTCCGCCAGGAACGCTCTCAAGACGCCCCTGCGCAGGCAAGCGGGCCAAAGCCTGTTATAGTCTGGGTTTCGGCCCGGACCTTTGATTGGGCCAGGCCAATATAACTCGGTATTTAGTAAAAAGGAGCCGATGATGCCCCACCCCAGTGTGACTGCTCAGACCTACCCCCACAAGCCCGCCATCATAATGGGGGGCAGCGACGAAATGCTGACGTATCAGGACCTGGATGAGCATTCCAACCAGGGCGCCCAGCTGTTTCGCTCCCTGGGCTTGGTCAAGGGTGACCATATAGCGCTGCTGATGGAAAATACGCGGCAGTTTCTGGAGATCTGCTGGGCCGCGCAACGGGCCGGCCTGATCTACACACCGATCAGTACCCACCTGCAGCGGGATGAGGTGCTGTATATCCTCAACAACTGCGGCGCCCGATTGTTGGTCAGCTCTCTGAAATTGGCTGAGCTTGCCCAGCAAATCCAGGGCGGGGCCGACGAGTTGGTCCATTATTTTATGGTCAACGGCATCAAGCCGGGATTTGAGTCCTGGGAAGAGGCCACAGACCTGCAGCCCACCTCACCGATAGCCGATCAGGCCAACGGCGTCGCGATGCTCTATTCCTCGGGGACTACCGGACAACCCAAGGGTGTGTTCCTTGCTCCAGCCAGTGATGACGTGCATGCACCGCACCCACTTGTGGGGTCTCTCGGCCAGGCGTTTGGGTTTGGCGAAGAGACGGTCTATTTGTCGCCAGCGCCGCTATATCACGCTGCTCCGTTGCATTACTGCATGATGGCGCTTTACCAGGGCGGAACTGTGGTGGTGATGGAACAGTTTGAGCCGCAAAATGCACTCGCCCTGATCGAGGAGCACCGGGTCACCCACAGCCAGTGGGTGCCAATCATGTTTATTCGTATGCTCAAGTTACCCGAGGCCGTGCGCGAACAGTATGACCTCAGTTCAATGCAATTCGCGATACACGCGGCGGCACCCTGCCCGATCGAGGTGAAGGAGAAAATGATCGATTGGTGGGGGCCGGTGATTGTCGAATACTACGCCTCCAGTGAGGCTATTGGCGCAACTATCATCGATTCGCCCAAGTGGTTGACCCATAAGGGCTCGGTAGGGCCGGCAATCGCCGGGAAGGTCCATGTGGTTGATGATGCGGGTGAGGAGCTGCCGGCGGGCGAGATCGGCACTGTCTATTTCAGCGGCGAGCAGGCTAACTTTCACTACCATGGCGAGCCCGAAAAGACTGCTGAAGCTTTTAACGACAAGGGTTGGGCGACAACCGGGGACGTGGGGTATCTCGACGAGGACGGCTATCTGTATCTTACGGACCGCAAGCACTTCATGATCATCAGCGGTGGCGTCAATATTTATCCCCAGGAGATCGAGAACATGCTTATCAGCCACGACAAGGTGGCGGATGTGGCGGTGTTCGGCGTGCCCAACGAGGAGTTTGGTGAAGAAGTGAAGGCAGTGGTCGAGCCGATGAATTGGGTGGATGCCACCGATGAAGTGGCGATCGAGATTATGGAGTGGCTGCGGGAGCGCCTCTCGCATATCAAAATGCCACGATCTGTGGACTTTACCCGCGAGCTACCCCGAATGGACAATGGCAAGTTGTACAAGGGAAAGCTGGCTGAGGAATACCGCGGTGCCAGTCGCAGCGATGACGCGCCACCCCCATCAGGCTCTGAATGAGGCGGGGTTTACCGTGGCTGGGCGAGGCCGGCCACGGGCTCTTCAAAGCTTGCCGCGGCCGTTTGGCCATCCGGTGCGCGCTGACTTATCGGCAGGTAGAAAGCGGGTATCACGAACAGGGTAAATAGCGTGCCAACCAGCATGCCTGCGGTGATAACCAGGCCGATACTGAACCGACTGTTGGCGCCTGCGCCTGAAGCCACCAACAGTGGCCAAACCCCAAGCACGGTGGCGAAGGTGGTCATCAGAATAGGGCGCAGACGCAGGGCGGCGGCGCGCTCGACCGCATCTCGTCGGCTGGCACCTGCAAG
Organism: uncultured Gammaproteobacteria bacterium; assembly: GCA_963840725.1. Taxonomy (GTDB): domain Bacteria; phylum Pseudomonadota; class Gammaproteobacteria; order Pseudomonadales; family Halieaceae; genus CAVWDU01. The sequence continues at coordinate 197,943 of CAWIZY010000018.1, forward strand.
CACCTGTTGGTTGGCGAACTCAACGATAAGAATACCGTGTTTGCTGATCAGTCCAATCAGAGTTAACAGCCCTATCTGCGTATAGATGTTCAGGGTAGCGAAGCCCAGTGCAATCGGTACAATAGCGCCAAAAACGGATAACGGTACCGCCACCAGCACCACCAGTGGATCGCGAAAGCTGTTGAACTGGGCGGCCAGAACCAGGTAGATCAGCGTTAGCGACAAGGTAAACAGCAACGGAAAGCTTGCAGCCTCCTGTATGAATCTGCGCGAGCTGCCTGTATACCCGGTGCGGAACTCAGCGGGCGCTATTTCCGTCAACTTCTCACTGAGAAAATCCAGTCCGGTCCCCAGACTATTCGGCGGCATCATAATGCCCTGGAGGGTCGTTGCATTGAGTTGCTGGTACTGGGCGAGTTCATTGGGCTCCACCCTGGCTCCCAGATGTATCACAGTGGACAGCGACACCATCTCGCCACTGGCAGTGCGCAGGTAGTATTTTTCCAATTCCTCGCGGGTCAGGCGGAAGCCTCTTTGCGCCTGAGGTATTATTTTGTAGCTCCGGCCCTCGACGGTAAATCGACCGACCTCTGCCTCACCCAGCATCACCGCCAGCGTCTCACCGATGGCTTCCATGGAGATGCCAAGACGCGCGGCTCTGCTGCGGTCCACGGCTACGGTAATCTCGGGGCGATTGAACTGCAGACTCTGGGACACGAAGGTGAAAAGGCCGGATGCTCGCGCGACCTGCAGTAGCTCTGCACCGACCCGGTAGACCTCCTCTGCAGGTGCAGTGGCGGCGACAACAAAACTCACCGGGAGTCCTGCGTCTGCGCCGGGCAGTGCCGGGGAACCGAAGGCAAACAGTTCCAGCCCGGTTATCGCACCCAACTGCTGCTGAAACTCAGCCTGGATCTCTTGCTGGGAACGTCCTCGCTCATCCCAGTGCCGCAGGTTCAGTCCGCCAAAATTAAAGTCCGGCGCCACCACTTGCCATGACCCGGCCACCTCGGGCATATCCCGCCATATGTCGACGACCTGGGCGAGAAAATAATCGACATAGTCAAGATTGGCATACTGCGGAGGGTTGGCCACGAAGTAGAATCCGCCGGTGTCCTCTTCCGGTGCAAGTTCGCGTTGGGCCATAGATAGCAGGATGGGCAAACTGCAGAAGATGATGAACGCAAAAAAAATCACCGCTCCGCGATTGTTCAGGCAGTGGCTCAAGACTGCTCGATAGCGATCGCTTAGTTGATCGAAACGGGCATCCATCCAGTCTGCAAAGCGTCCCTGATGGCTGTGATCCCTGAGTACCCGGGAGCACATCATCGGGCTCAGGGTCAGCGCCACCAGACCTGAGATCAGCACAGCCCCGGCGAGACTGAGCGCAAATTCGGTAAACAGGGCACCGGTGAGGCCCCCGATGAACCCGATTGGGGCATACACGGCAGCCAGCGTGAGGCTCATGGCCAACACCGGCAGCGCTACTTCGCGGGCACCGATCAAGGAGGCCTGCATGGGTGTCGCACCATTTTCGATGTGGCGGTGCACGTTCTCGACCACCACGATCGCATCGTCCACCACCAGACCGATAGCAATGACCATAGCCAGCAGGGTAAGCAGGTTAAGAGAAAATCCCATAGCGTAAATCAAAAATACGGTACCTATCAGCGACAGAGGAATAGCCAGCAACGGAATCAGTACGACGCGCAGAGAGCCGAGGAACAGGTAGATCACCAGCACCACGATCAGAACAGCTTCCAACAACGTGGTGCGAACCTCGTCCAGAGCGGCCTCAATCGAGATGCTGCCGTCCCAGTCCAGCGCCATGACCATATCGGCTGGCATTGCGTTCTCGATGCGCGGCAGTGCCTCGGCGACCGCTCGCGAGACGTCCAGAGGATTGGCGTCGGGGGTGGTGGCGATGGAGACAAAAATCGCATCCCTGCCACTGGAAAAAGAGCTGAATTGACTGTTTTCTGCCGCCAGTTCGATGTCGGCGATGTCGCCCATCAGTACCCGCTCGTCCCCGGCTTGGCGAACTGTCAGCTGGGCGAATTCTTCCGGCGTACTGATGTCGGTGCTGGCGTCCACCGTGGCGCGAATGAGATTGCCCTCGGTAGCGCCGGCCGTGGTAACGTAGTTGTCTCGACGGATTGTCGCGTTGACATCAGTGGCAGTCACACCCATCGCGGCCATGCGCAATGGGTCCAGCCGGATCCTCATTGCCAGGAACTTACCGCCCATCACCTCGGCTTTGCCGACTCCCTCCAGAGTGGCCAACTCCGGTTGCACCGTGCGTACCAGATAGTCGCTGATCTGTGACAGCGACATGGTCGCGCTTGAAAACGCCAGATAAATCAGTGCGTCTTCACCGGCCCCGGTAGTAATGACCGGGTCTTCTATTTCATTGGGCAGTTCGCTCCGCGCCTCGTTAACTTTGGCGATCACCTCGGTGAGCACGTCGCTGCTGTTTTCGCCCAGTCTTACATGCACAGCGATGTTTGAACTACCCGGGTTGCTGGTTGAGCTCATGTACTCGATGCCCCGTGCGCCGGCGATACTGACCTGCAACGGCGTGGTCACATAGCCTTGCACAGTGCGGGCGCTGGCGCCTCGATAATAGGTGGTAACATTGATGACACTGCGCTCCAGTGTGGGGAATTCCCGCACGGCTATGCGGTCGGCCGCAGCCAGTCCCAGCAGCAACAGCAGACCGCTGATGACCACCGCCAGTACCGGTCGGTGGATGAACAGGTCCGTGAATCTCAAGGCTGCAGGTCCAGGCTGGGGCCGGCATTGACCGCGGCGTTGCGGTACAGTTTGTTCTGACCACTGGTGACAATGTGATCACCCTGTTCCAGTCCGTCCAGCACAGCTATGCGCCCGGCCCGGGACTGGCCAGTGCGAACAATCCGCGACTGAACTCTCTGGACACCATCTTCACTGTGTATCACCCATACCTCATTGCCGTGTAGCGAAAAGGTCACCGCTGTTTCGGGCACACTGATCAGTTCCCGACGAGTGCCCAGTTCGAGCGTGAGACTCGCGAACATGCCCGGTAGTAGCCCATCACCTTCGACGATGGTCGCTCTCAGAAGCAGGTTGCGCGTATCCGGATCCACCTCTGCATCCACTGCATGCAGAGTGGCGCTGAAGTCGCGATCCGGGTAAGCGTCCACCTGCACATTGACCGCCTGGCCGGGACGCAGCGCCGGGTAATGTCGGGCGGGAAGCGTAAAGTCGACCTCCAGATCGGAAAGGTCCTGAAGCGTAGTAACAGGCGTTCCCGGCGTGACATAGTCACCGCTTTTGACCTTGATGATACCTACGGTGCCATCGAAAGGTGCGTGAATCCGCTTGTTCTCGAGTTGTGCCTCTGTTTCTGCCAGCTGCGCGACGGCACTGTCCAGATCTGCCCGGGAGCGGTCATATTGGCTTTGGGGAATAGACTTCTGGGTGACCAGCTTCGCATCCCGCTCGTACAAGAGTCTCGCCAGCTTGAGGTTGGCGATCTGCCGCTCCCGGCTTGCCTGTTCAACTTTATCATTGAGCGTAAGTAGCAGGTCGCCGGCCTTCACCTGTTCACCCGAGCTCACGGCTATGGCTGTGATCTCACCGCTCTGTTCGGTGCTCAGGGAGACCCCGCGCCGGGCTTTTATCGTGCCGACGGACTCCAGCTTCGCCTGCCAGCTCTCAAGCAGCGCCCTCTCGCTGTTTACTGCGATGGGTGGCGGCGCATAATCTGCGCCGCCAGGAGTCGCCAGGCGATAGTAGAAATACCCGAAAATGCTGCCGAATATTGCCACTAGAATCAGGGTTGCAACAAGATAAGCACGCAAAGCCGGTAAGTCTCCTGACGGCTTGTTGAGTGATGCAAGACCTCCGGATGCAGTCCGGGTACGCCGATCATCTCAAGTAAACAGATATTGACAGGTCGTGATGTGCTGCACGACTATGCCTGTCGCGGTTGGGAATTATCTGCCGCTAGTTTATGCTCAGTCAGAGCCGTGAGCAATGCAACCGGAGGTCAGAAAAGAGTGCTCAAGTCACGCAAGCTGAAGAAGCTGGAAAAGGCAATGGATCAGGCGCAAAACTACGCACAATGGTGTGAGGCCGCGCTCCAGCACGACGAAATTTCCGGTGCCCAGCGCTGGCGGGAAGTTGACCAGACGCGCCAGTATGACTATAGCCAGATCAGGCTGCGCCTGGATCGCTTGCGGAGTTTACGCGCGCGCAATGACTACGCAGGCCTGCTTTACACGCTGAATGAAGGCATACACGGCAACATGGGCGGTATGGGAAATAGCAGCCTCTACCGACACGCGATGTTCGGCACCAAGCGGCTGATAGAGCAGTACATTGACGAAGTTGACGATTCACTGCGGTTTCTCGCCGAATTGGATAGCGATTTGATCGGCGTACAGGAACGGGTGGACTTTTTTTACCGGGCGAATATTTGCTACGGCCGCTCAGCGCTGATGCTAAGCGGTGGAGGGGTTTTGGGCTTTTACCACCTGGGGGTCGTGAAAACGCTCATGGAAGAGGACTTGTTGCCTCGGGTCATCTCGGGTTCCAGTGCCGGTGCACTGGTTGCGGGGGTGCTGGGAACCCACAGCGACGAGGAGCTGGAGCATTTTTATGAGCCATCGAGCGTACACTTTGAGGCGGAGCGCGAGGCGAGCGTGTTCAGCCGCATGTTTTTTGGCGCCAACCCGCAGATAGACGTGGGTGACCTGGAGCGTATTGTCGCCCGGCTGATCCCCGATATGACGTTTCAGGAGGCCTACGAGAAAACCGGGCGGCAGATCAGTATCACTGTTGCACCGGCGGAACCGCATCAGCGTTCACGCTTGCTGAATGCTATCACCTCGCCCAATGTGTATATCCGGTCTGCGACCATGGCATCGTGTGCGGTTCCCGGCGTATTTCCTCCGGTTATGTTGCTGGGTAAGAATGCGCATGGAGAACCCCAGCCCTACCTGCCCACCCGACGTTGGGTGGATGGCTCTATCGCTGATGATCTGCCGGCCAAGCGTCTCTCGCGGCTCTATAGTGCCAACCACTATATCGTCAGTATGGTAAATCCGCTGGTCACTCCGTTTCTGCGCAGCCGTGAAAAGCGCAGCACAATGAGTGCTGCTCTGGGCAGTCTCGGTGTCGGCGTGAGCCGCGAAGTGCTCAACTTCTACCGGGGAGTGGTGCAGAAGCAGGGGGATAATTGGCCGCGGTTCAATATGTTGATGAACGGCGTGCACACCCTGATAGACCAGGAATACAGCGGCGATATCAATATTGTTCCCAGTTTCCGTTGGTACAACCCGGCCAAGCTTCTATCCCATCTCAGCGAGGACGAACTGCTGGCCCTGATGGAGGGTGGTGAGCACTCCTGTTACCCGAATATAGAGGCCGTTCGCTTGTGCACCAAGATCAGTCGTACCATGGAAGAAATTCTCCATCGCTTCGAGTACGGTGATCTCCGTCCGGATACCGCTGAGTACCATCGCCCGCGTTCGTCCCGGCGACGTCCGTCGGCCACTCGCAAGGATCTCGCTGCCTTGCGCAGTGAGGGCGCTGTCGGTCGCGACAAGAAAGGCAAGGCTCCGCTAAAGCGCAAGACCAAAACCAAAAGCAAGGCGAGTGGCAAGCGTGCGCCCCGGCGGGTGAAGGCAGGAAGAAAGGCTTCGGCATAAGTTCGCGCGTGGCATGGTTATCGCGGGTCAGCGAGCCGCCTTCAGCCGTCTGGCCGCAACAGTGCCGTGGGTCGGCGCCGGGGAAGCGCGACGGCAGTAACTTGTCAGCTAACAATTTACAGGCAAAAAAAAGGCAGGACCCGGTGGGCCCTGCCTCTGATACCTGTCGAACCATGGGCTTTGCGCTAACCCCAAGGCTGGCGTAATGGCCCGAGCAGTTTACAGTGCGACGATGTTCTCAGCCTGAGGACCTTTCTGGCCCTGAGTTACTTCAAATTCGACCTGCTGACCTTCCGCAAGAGTTTTGAAACCCGAGCCAGTGATGGCGCTGAAGTGGGCAAAAACGTCCGGGCCGGATTCCTGCTCGATAAAACCGAATCCTTTGGCTTCGTTGAACCACTTCACGGTTCCCTTGACTTTGTTTGACATAGTTGTGTCCTGAAAAAATAATTGAAATACCCACAAAGGGCGTGGTAGCAGGAAAAGATCGACTGAGATTAAAAACTGCGAAGCGTAGCTGATAAACGAGAGACTTTCTTTCGAGCTCGCGGCGTAGTCTACGGCATCAGTGTTGCATGTCAACTCAATTAGTGTGGCACTTTTCCACTATTGGTTGACCAACTGTTCGGGATGTGCTGCCCCGTGGCCACAACAAGGACAGCTGGCGTGGGCTGGGCTGACGAGCTGGCACGGGCGTTAGCGCACTCTGCGCCAGCTCTCCGTTTGCGACGGTCCCTGCCGCAGGCCGTGGTAGGGGTGGCGATCAACCAGTTCCTGATCCTTGAACAGAAATATCAATCCGGCTCCGGCGGCAAAGCCGCCAATATGTGCCCAGAACGCGGTGCCTCCACCCTCTTGCCCCAGTGAGCCAAATCCGCCCAGCACCTGCATTAACAGCCAGTAGCCGAGCATGAATACCGCGGGTACCGCGATGACTGTGATGAAAAATCCAAGGAAGATCAACATGTGCACATGCACTCTGGGGTACAGAACCACATAAGCGCCCATAACGCCCCCGATCGCGCCTGAGGCACCCACCATTGGAATAGCAGAATCGGGGTCGGCGATGATCTGTCCGGCGGCTGCCGCCAGACCGCATAGCAGATAGAACGCAAGGAAGCGCCAGTGACCCATGGAGTCTTCCACGTTGTTGCCAAAGACCCACAGGAACCACATATTGCCGATAATGTGCATCCAGCCGCCATGCATGAACATGGACGTGATAACAGTGTAGAAGCTCCGCGAATTACCCAGTTCGCACCAGGTCTGGGGCCCGATTTGAAAATTGCTGCCCGGCGGCAGTGTGCCGAGCAGGTCACCCGGGGTGAGGCCCAGCATGCAGACAGATTGAGACAGCGCCGGTTCGGCTCCCATGCCCTGCAGCACCAGCCAGCAGAAGACATTCACCGCGATCAGCCCATAGGTGACGTAGGGTGTCAGGAAATGCGGATTGTCATCGCGTAGAGGAAACATCAGTGCTACCGGATGGGATTACAGCGAGCATAGAGCCAGCGCCGCACTATGTCTAATACCCCAACCGGGTATTACCCCGCAGGGCTCCGCTGAGCGCGATTGCCATTATTCAGAGGTGCCCTAGATCAGTGCGACGGCCATTTGAGATAGAGGGGTCACGAGATCACCTCGCGAGTCGGCCTCGGCGCTTGAGGCGGTGCCGACCTGGGCGCGTTTGACGATGCCCTGGGCGATCGCGGCGAGGCGGAACATGGAGAACACAATATAGAAATTCCAGTTGGCAATGCCGTCACGTCCGGTGCGTTCGCAATAGCGTTGGATGTACGCTTCGTCGCTGGGAATGCCCAGTGCCGCACGGTCAACGCCACCCAGGCCCTTCATGCTGCCATCCCGGGGTAGCATCCACGCCATACACTGGTTGGCCAGATCCGCCAGCGGGTGGCCAAGGGTGGAGAGTTCCCAGTCGAGAACCGCAATAACCCTGGGTTCGGTGGGATGGAACATCATATTATCCAGCCGGTAGTCACCGTGAACCAGGCTGACGCTGCCGTCATCCTCCGGCATATTTGCCGGCAACCAGGCCAGCAGGGTCTCCATCGCGTCGATATGCGCTGTTTCCGAGGCACGATACTGCTTGGTCCAGCGGCTCAACTGCCGCTCGAAGTAGTTTCCCGCGCGACCGTAGTCACCCAGTCCAACCGCATCAATATCGACGTTATGCAGTGCCGCCAGGGTCTGGTTCATGGCGTCGTATATAGCGCTGCGCTCGCTGTTGTCCGCGGCGTCTTCCAGCACCGGATCCCATAATACGCGACCCTCCATGCATTCCATGATGTAAAACATCGAACCGATGATGCTGTCATCTTCGCAGAGCAGGTAGGCGCGCGGGACCGGCACGTTGGTGTCTTGAAGTGCGCTGATCACGCGAAACTCGCGATCGACTGCATGGGCGGACTTGAGTAGCTCACCCGGCGGTTTGCGCCGCAGTACGTAATTTTTGCCAGCGGCGCTCAGTTTGAACGTCGGGTTGGACTGTCCCCCGGGAAATTTCTCTGCCACCAATGGGCCTGAGAAGTCAGTGAGCTGTTCACGCAAGTAGTCCTGCAGTCGAGCTATATCCAGTTGTTGCGTCGTCATCACTTCGATTCCGGGGTGCTGAGATGGGCTTCACAGGCCCGGAATGTATCGCAAATAGCACAGTCAGGCAAAACCCTGCTGTGGGCACCCGACCGCGGGGCTGCCATCAGCGGGGCTGCCATCAGCGGGGCTGCCATCAGCGGGGCTGCCATCAGCGGGGCTGCCATCAGCTCTCGACGAAGGCCCGTTCGATGACATAATGAGCAGACTCGCCGTGTCGTGACTCTCGAAAACCTCTGCTGTCGAGCATGGCACAGATGTCCTTGAGCATGCTGGGGCTGCCACAGATCATAAAACGGTCGCGCGCGGGGTCAATCGGTTCCAGACCTAAATCCCGAGGCAGTTTACCAATCTTCAACAGGTCCGTAAGCCGACCGTTGTTGCGAAACTTCTCCCGGGTCACGGTGGGGTAGTAGAGCAATTTCTCGCGGATCTGGTCGCCCAGGTATTCATGCTGTGGCAGGTCCCGGGTAATGGCCTCCTGATAGGCGAGTTCTTCAATGTACCTGCAGCCGTGCGTGAGAATAACGCGATCAAATTGCTCGTAGATATCGGGATCGCGGATGATGCTCAGGAACGGCGCCAGACCGGTGCCTGTGGCTATCAGGTAAAGGTTTTTACCGGGCAGCAAGTTATCCAGAACCAGGGTTCCTGTCGCCTTGCTGTTGACCAGTAACTGGTCGCCGACCTGAATGTTCTGCAGCTTTGACGTCAATGGTCCGTCGGGTACCTTGATGCTGAAGAACTCCAGTTCGTCCTCATAGTTGGCGCTGGCCATGCTGTAGGCGCGCAGCAGGGGTTTACCTTCACGCTCCAGGCCAATCATGGTGAAATGCCCGTTCTTGAATCGGAACCCGGGGTTGCGCGTGGTCTTGAAGCTGAACAGACTGTCAGTCCAATGTTGGACTGCGGTCACTTCCTCTTTCAACAGGGTCGCCATTATTGATTCTCCAATGTCATCGGGGTGCAATGCAGCAGAGAATACTCAACAGCCGTTAATTGGTAAAACAGATATTATAGATATAATATATAGGTAAAACCGATTAAGGGGCCGCTATGCGTTACAGCGTGCGACAACTAGAGGTATTTCTGGCTACGGCTCGATACCAGAACGTAACCCGCGCCGCGGCCAGTCTTGCGATGTCTCAAGCGGCGGCCAGCGGCTCCCTGCGGGATCTCGAACAGCAGTTTGACGTAAAATTATTTGACCGAATCGGTAAGCGTCTGCAACTCAGTGATCTGGGTCTGCAATTGCGACCCCAGGCCGAGAACCTGCTGGCTCAGGCCACCGCATTCGAAGCAGCGCTCACCAGCAGGGCGGCAACCGGTCGGCTGACGGTCGGGGCGACGCTGACTATTGGCAATTATCTGGCGGTGGGCATGATTGCGGCTTTCAGGCAGCGGCAACCTGCGGTGGAGGTCGCGTTAACGGTGGCGAATACAGCCACCATCGCCGCTCGGGTGGCCGGGTTTGATCTGGGTATGGGCCTGGTAGAGGGTGAAATTTATCACCCTGAACTCGACGTTGAGCACTGGCGCAGCGACGAACTGCAAATATTTGCTGCGCCCGATCATCCGCTCGCGGACGGCGGAGCGCTGGATGACGATGCGCTGATTGCCCAGCCCTGGATAGTCAGGGAGTCGGGTTCGGGTACCCGCCAGACCTTTGATCGGGCCATGCACGGTTTGCTCGGCGAGCTGCATATTGCCATGGAGTTACAACACACTGAGGCGATCAAACGGGCGGTTGAGGCCGGGCTGGGAATCGGTTGTTTATCCAAAATAAGCCTGGTGGATGCTTTTTCTCGCGGCTCGCTGGTTCCTTTGGCCGCCCCCGGTCGCCAATTCGGCAGAGAGTTGTATATTATTAGCCACCGCGAAAAATACCACAGCGAAGCGATGCGCCAGTGGGTGACGCTGTGCAGAGAATACGGGACGGAGCATGATAGAGCCGATAGGTGAGCCACAGCGAGAGCAGGTCTGCGCCGAGACAGTCCGGTATATCAGACTGGCGGAGGAGCTGCTGGATCGTCGATTTGACCTGATACCCGTGGTGTTTGATTTGGGCGGCCGGACAGCAGGTATGTTCAAGGCCTGTAAGGCCGAGTGTCTCATCCGTTTTAACCCCTGGATTTTCGCCAAGTACTTCCCGGAAAACCTGCGTGATACGGTGCCCCATGAGGTAGCGCACTATATTGTCCACGAGCTCTACGACCTCCACCGTGTCAAACCCCACGGGCCGGAGTGGAGAGCACTGATGGAAGCTTTTGATGCCAACCCTGATGTCACCTTCAGGCTCGACCTGGACGGCATCCCCCAGCGGCGTCAGCGCACTCACGCTTATCACTGCCGGTGCCGCACTCACGCTGTCTCCAGCACACGGCATAACCGCGCCAGAGCCGGCAGAGGTTCCTACTGCTGCCGCTATTGCCGTGGCGAGCTGATTTACGCTGGCGCCTGATCAGGCGCCCACGTCCAGTTCTGCGCCGCTGAAACTATTGTCAGCGGGCGCTATAGTCGCCTGCTCAATGACCGCCCGGTCGGCTGCCAACCCGCCCTCATTGACCAGGATCTGCTTCACTGTTACCGCGCGGTCTGCCGCCAGCTTGAGCAGAACCTCGTCGCTGACGGGCATGCTGGCAACCACCTTGTCGTATTGTGCGGTTACCGGTGTCTCTGCGTTGTCGGCAGCGCCCGCGGCGAGCGTCGAGTACCGGCTGGTGATGGCGTTTATCCACGATTCGTCGCGGGCATCAATCGCCGCGGGGCTAAGCCCTTGCGCAATCAGGGTGGCACGCAATTGATCTCGTTGTAGCTTTTCCCGGTCAGCGTCAGGGCGCAGACGACCGTAGATGATCAATTTCAAAGCCGGTCGTTGTTCCAAAGCTTTCGCGACGTCGAGCAGTTTGTTGCGAGCCAACTCATCTGGCTCGGCGGACCCTGCCGGGAAGTTGATTCGCTGCAGGTCATCTTCGCTGCCAACCAGGCCTGCCAGCAGGTTAAACGGGGCCATGGCTGCCTTGGTAATGAGGTTGATCACGGCGCCAGCGATAACGCTGGCCAGGGAAAACTCAGGATTATCCACATCACCACTGACCGGAATTTTCAGATCGATAATGCCGTTAATATCTGTAAGCAATGCGAGCCCCAGCTTCAGCGGCACATCCATGGCTTTGGCGCTATCGATCTTTTCGCCCAGCTTGAGCTGATCGATGACGAGCGAGTTGTCACCTTTCAGGCGCGACCCTTCCAGTTGGTAACGCACATCCACGTTGAGGGTGCCACGGTCGATCGCATACCCTGCGTAGGTGCCGGAGTAGGGCGTCAGTCGGACCAGGTCCAGCCCCTCAAAGCTCAGGCTCAAATCTACATCGGTCTGCTCCGCGAGGGCATTCGCGGTGCCTTTGAGCTGCACTGGCGCATAACCATCAACAGAACCCCGTACTTCAATCTCGGCATTCGCATCGGACCGGCTACCAAGATCGCTGACGAACCCTCGCAGATCGCCGATCTGGGTGCGAAAAACCAACGGCATGGATTCATCCATGAAGTCGAGCTTGCTGTTGTCGATGGTGATCATACGGATGGCATACACCCAGGTGCCCATTGCTTCTTCGTCCAGAGTGCCGGCCTCCACCGCCTGGTCGACCTCCGCCTCCAAAACGCGCTGGAGATTGATCGAGCCATCCTCGTAGATATGCAGGCGTCCGGAATAGCCGTTCACGGCCAGTTTCTGCAGATTGAGGGTGCGGTTTTCCAGATCTACCGCCAGCGTCTTCCACTCCACCTTGTCCCAACTGGTCAGCGCGTCTTCTTCGCCTCGGATGACGCCCGCTGCATCCCTGGAGCTGCCATTTGTGACCAGGCGCGTGGGCTGGAACTCTGCCAGCTCCACGTCGCCCGCGGTGCTGATCCAGCCCGCGGTGATCTCGGCCTTGAACGCCTCGGGTATATTGGGGCTGAACCAGGCCATGGGCAGTTCACTCAGCTTGTAGTTCACATTACCGGCACCGGTGTCCAGAGCGATCCCGCCGCTGAGCTCCAGCTTTGCTGTGTCGTTAACCGCCAGGTTCAGACTGATATCCGTATCTCCCTCAGGCGGGAACTGCAGGTTTGCTACGCGGGCCTCCAGTGGCGATATCTTCAGCACGGGCGGGTCGGTGTACTCGGATCGCCATTGGGCCTTGCTTTCGCCGAGCTCGAGTGCTCCCAGCTGGAGTCGCCAGGGTGTCGGCTCGGGCTCTTCCTCAGGAACTTCTTCGGTTGGCAGGTTGATGGCGAACAGCTCACTGAGACTGACACGGTCGCCTTCGCTCCAGCCTGCGATATCGAGGCCAGTGAAGGCAACAGTCTGGATGACAGCAGCTTGCTCCGTACCATCGACCTCGACACCGTTGATGGCCAGCTTGCCAAGATTAACCAGGGTATCGGGCAGCGAGGCAACGTCTTTGGGTTTGATCGAGAGCCCGGTGACCTCCGTCAGTCCATCGGACAGTGCGTAATGTAAAGCGTCCCCCCAATCCACTTCATAGCTGCCCCGGGCATGAAGCCGCCCGGAGTGCAATTGAAATTCAAGCCAGGGTTCAGCAAAGCGCCACAGTGGCTGTAAATCCAGATTGGTCAGCTCAAGGCTTCCCTGGCTGCTGGCATCGGGGATCGAGAGCTGGCCTTCCCAGGCCAGTTCGCCGCCCGATTCATCCGTTAAGCGGAAGTTGTAAGGCTTGCCATCTTCGACCACAGTTGAAAGACCCAGCGCACGCAGCGTCAGGTCGTCCCAGTGAGTGTTAAATATTTTTTCCCGTTGTTCGTCACTGACCTCAATGCGCTCCGCATGCAGGGCCAGTTCATCGATAGTTAACTGGATGGGGCCCCTCGCTGCATCCGAAGGTGGCGGTTCAGGCGGTGTCGTTGCTGCCGCCGAGTCCGGTGGCAGCATATCGGAAAAGTTAAAGTCACCGGAGGCAAGACGGCGCACATGCAGGTAGAGCGAATCCAGAGACACCTCGTCAAACACGATACCCGGCTGCCATAAGCTCGTTATTGACAAATCCACGCGAGCGTGGTCAAAAGCCACGAAAGGGTCACCGTTTTGCTCCGGTAGTGAGGCGTTTTTTACCTCCAGCGTCAGGTTGAAGGGGTTGAAGAGAATGATGTCTGTCTGCAAGTTTCGGCCCGTGTACTTTTCTACCGCCCAGGGCGTCAGGAAGTTGAGCGCGGGGAGCACCAGCAGCAGGCTGACTGCAAGATAGAACAGATAGATGCCTGCCAGCACCCAGAGTGGTGTCTTCCAAGTCATAGAGTGTTTCTCCTGCCTCACAATCCTTTGCGGTAAGTATAGGGGGTAATTCCGGTCCAGCCTTTAAAAGCGCGGATAAACGCGCTCGATTCGGAGAATCCTGCCCGGTGGGCGATCTCTTCTATGCTGAGCCCCTGCTTGCCCAGGAAGTGCAGGGCAGTGTCCCGGCGAACCTGATTTTTGATGTCTTTGAATGTAGCCCCTTCAGCCGACAGTCGACGTCGCAGGGTCTGTGGGTGCATATCCATGGACCTGGCGACGGCAGTCAACTCCGGCATTTGTGCCAGATTGCGGCGCACAATGTCGCGGACCTGTGCTGTCCAGCTGTTGCGTGCGTAGTCCTGCGTCAGCATGATGAGAGTGGGGTGGCGGAGGAAGTGACGCAGAGATTGTTCGTTCTGGGTGATACGTTTTTCAAGCAGCGCTGAGGAGAGGTTAAGGCCGCTTTCGTACTGCTCGAATGAAACCGGGTTGGCCAGGAACATTTGCCTGTAGTCGCTGGCATCCGCCTGCTGTGGGTAGGCGAGGACGACGGATTGTATGGGCAGGTGTTCCTGCACCAGCCAACTGGCGAAACGGTGCATATTGAATAGCAGCAGCTCGCACAGGTAGGGCTCTCTCGGCCTGTCGGTGTCGGTTGGCGGCAGCCGAATTGACGTGGTCGTCGAACCGATCTCCATAGCCAGGTGGGCGTCAGCTTCAAAGAGCTGGTAGAACCGGCAGTAGCGGCTCAAGGCCTGCCCCAGCGTTTCGCTACCGATCACTGCATGGCACATCATCGACCAGCAACCCGGCGGTAGCCGTCTCGAGGCATATCCCAGCGCTTCGTCACCCATGGCGAGCATGGTGCTCACCTGCAGGTCGGCAAACCGTTCTGCGGATATGCGCGCCTGGCTCTCCAGCATCAGTCGGGGCGATATCCGGTTTTTCCGCAGTAGAGCCGACGGATCCAGACCCTCGCGGACGGCGTGGTGGAGGACAGCCCGAGCGTAATGGACCGAGATGGACAGGTCGCGCATGATCAGCGGCCGTCGCCGTCGGTGCTCAAATGCACCGGCGCGCGTTCAACCGACGAGACCCGGTTCCGCCCACCCCGCTTGGCGAGATAAATGGCCCGCGCAGCCTGCCGGCGCAGCTCGTCGAGGGTGATATCGCCATATCCACCCGACACCCCCAGGCTAACGGTAAGAGGTATCTCCTGGTCGTCCACCTGCAGCGGCTGTTCGCCCACGGCGTCTCGTATTCTCTCGGCCACAGCCCGCGCAGCGGTCAGGTTGGTGTCGGGCAGCACCAGCAGGAACTCTTCACCGCCGACCCGGGCGATGACATCCGTCGCACGGCTTTGCGCCTGCATGATTCTGGCGATGACCTGGAGTAGCCGGTCGCCCACATCGTGACCGAAACTGTCGTTGACCTGATGAAAATGGTCGATATCGACCATGATGGCGGAGACCGGTAATTGCCCTCGCGAGGCGGCGGCAAGAGACACGCGCAGGGCCTCCTCCTGTCCGCGCTGGTTAAGCAGATGAGTCAGAGGGTCCTCGGTGGCGAGGTGGGAGAGCTGCTGCTGATATTCAATCAATACGCTGGCGAGAAAACCGATGGCGACCAGCCCATAGGCCACACCGTGCAGACCCAGCGCAATACCCTGGGCTGTTTCGAGGTCGCCATTGCCTAGATAGTGATACTGGGCAAGCGCCACCCCGGCCACCATCACTACCGCCGCCCCGGTCATAATGGCGTCTCCTGTGTTGCGCTGACGCCAGGCCCGCTGGCCGAGGATGATTCCGGCGCCGGCAAAAAAGAGTGCCATGGTCGCTGTCTGGACCATGAACATTGCGCCCTGGGAGATGAAAAATGCGCTCAGGCAGGCCGCCAGCCCCAGCAACCCAAATAGCAGTCTGCCGGCAAGAATTCCCGCCCGCTGGCCCGCAGCGAGGAACAGGATGTAAGCGCTGATGATTGCGGCCACACTGGGTACGTCGAGGTCCAGAGGCGTGCTGGAACCTTTTTGCAGCGTCACCGCCACCCAGCCGAGCAAAGACGCCATAAAGTAGACGGTATACATGCCGAGTCCGGCGGGTGGGTTGCGTGAGTCACTCAGCACGTAGACCACCAGAATCAGAGCCAGGGTCATCGACAGAATCATGCCGTAGTGAATCCCCGTCGAGTTTTCGACCAGCAGTTGTGTCATCTTTGCTTCCGCTCGACAGTTGCCGCCACTGTGTGGGTTCCTGTGGTAGTTATTGTGGTATTTACTGTGTTAGTTCCTGTCTATTAATTTGTCGGGACGGGTCCTTGTTGAGCCGCACTCCCCTGACCATACTGGCCATTGATGTCCAGTAACGAGTCGGAGGGTGCCCCATGTTGCCGCGCGAATTCACTGATGAACAGAATCTGTTCCGCGATGCCTATCGTAAATTTCTCGCCAGCGAGATTGTGCCACATATGGAAGGGTGGCGTGAGGAAGGAATCGTTAGTCGTGACGCATTTACCAAAGCCGGGAAACAGGGTTTTCTGATGGTCTGGCCCGAAGAGCGTTACGGAGGCGCAGGTGATGAGGACTTTCGCTTCGATCAGGTGATTATTGAAGAGACCACCTACGCGCGCGCTGGCGATTGGTATAATACCCTGCACAGCCGCCTGGTGGGTCCTTATTTTACCCGGTTCGGCAGTCAGGAACAGTGTGAACGGTTTCTGCCGGGTTGTGTCTCGGGTGAGATCATTCTGGCAATCGCGATGACTGAACCCGACGCGGGTAGTGATCTGGCGGGCATGCGTGCCAATGCGGTGGAGCAGGATGATTGCTGGCTGCTCAACGGCTCCAAAACCTATATCTCCAATGGGATCAACGCGGACGTGGTGATTGTTGCGGCGAAGACTGACCCGGAGCACAACCCCCATCATATGACGCTGTTCCTGGTGGAGCGCGGGATGCCCGGTTTTGAGCGTGGCCGTAACCTGAAGAAAATGGGCCTGAAGGCGCAGGATACTGCTGAACTGTTCTTTACCGATGTCAAAGTGCCCAAGCAAAATGTGCTGGGCGAGCCAGGTAAGGGCTTTATCTATCTGATGGAGGGCCTTGCGGAAGAACGATTGATTGGCGCGGTGGGTTATCTTTCCGCTGCCCAACTGTCGTGGAATCTCACCGCGGACTACGTGCGGGAACGTAAAGCCTTCGGTAAGCCGTTGGCGGCCTTTCAAAACACCCAGTTCAAGCTCGCCGAGAAACGTACCGAGCTCGATCTGGCCCAGGTCTATGTAGACCAATGCGTGCGGGCTTTTAACGCCGGCGCCCTGACCGCCGTTGATGCGGCCAAGGCCAAACTGGTAACCAGTGAGCTGCAGATTTCTACCGCTGATCTCGGCGTGCAGATGCACGGGGGCAATGGGTATATGGATGAGTACCCCATCAGTCGCCAGTATACTGACGCCAGGATTTCCACCATTTACGCGGGCAGTTCTGAGGTGATGAAAATACTCATCAGCCGAGAATGTCTGTCCGAGGACTATACTCCGTTCAATACACGAAACTTCTAAGAGGGAGTCACCATGGGGCCGCTTAATGGTTACACAGTTATCGAACTGGCGGGAATCGGGCCGGCGCCGATGGGCGGTATGATGCTCGCGGATATGGGTGCCGAACTGATTCGTATAGACCGGGTGGGCGGCGCTGATCCGCGCATCACAGAAAAAGTCAGCGGTCGGGGCAAGAAATCGGTCGTGCTGGACCTCAAGGACCCGCGCGGTGTCGAAACCCTCTTGCGCATGGTAGAAAATGCTGACGTGCTGATCGATCCTTACCGTCCGGGGGTCTGTGAAAAGCTGGGTATCGGTCCGGAGGTTTGCCAACAACGCAATCCAAAGATTGTGTTCGCCCGCATGACCGGCTGGGGTCAGGACGGTCCCCTTGCACACGCGGCGGGGCACGACATCAACTACATCGCTATTACCGGCGCACTCTATGCCATGGGCCGAAAAGGTGAGAAACCGGTGCCGCCGCTAAACCTGGTAGGTGACATGGGCGGTGGCGGCATGCTTTTGGTGACCGGCGTGCTGGCAGCCTTGCTGGAGGCTACCAACTCCGGACGAGGGCAGGTTATCGACGTGGCCATGGTAGACGGCGCAGCGCAGTTGATGTGGATGTTTCACGGTCTGGAGGCCATTGATATATGGGATGCGAGTCAGCGCGGAGCCAACATGCTTGATGGCGGCGCCCACTTTTACGATACCTACGAGTGTGCGGATGGTGAGTACATCGCACTGGGTTCAATCGAGCCGCAATTCTATGCCCGGTTAATGGAAATTGCTGAACTGCCGGAGTCGGATTTCGCTGACCAGAATAACCGCGCGGCCTGGCCCCGGATGAAGGAGCAACTGGCTGCCGTGATTGCTCGTAAAACCCAGGCCCAATGGTGCGAGTTGATGGAGGGTACGGACGTGTGTTTTGCGCCGGTGCTGTCTTTCATGGACGCGCCAACCCATCCGGCCAATGTCGCCAGAAATACGTATATTGAAATCGATGGTCTAACCCAGCCAGCCCCGGCACCGCGGTTCAGTCGCACCCCTGCCGGGGTGGCGCACGGCGTGCATGCCGCCGGTGAAGATACCGGTGGGATTATGCGGGCCATGGGATTTGCCGAGCAGGAAATCAATGAATTGACAGAGGCCGGCGTCATCCACTGAGGGTGGCGACTGATGGAGGCTGTAATGAGTGAATACGAGACGGTTATTGTCGAGCGTCATGAAAGTGTGGCCGTAGTAACCATGAACCGCCCGGACGCCTTGAACACTTTTGACAGTGCGCTGCGGCGAGACCTGCTGCGTGCAGTGCGCGAGGTCAATGACGACGCATCGGTGCGGGTGGCGATATTGACGGGCGCCGGCAGAGCATTTGGCGGCGGTGCCGACCTCAGCGAAAGCGCGACTCAGGCTGACCCCTTTTTTCGCGTGGAAGACCAGCTCAATGGCGAGTTCAAGCCGATTCTGATGGCGATTACCGAGGCTCCACAGCCCTGGGTTAGCGCCGTTGCGGGGCCTGCCGCGGGGGTATCCAGCTCCTTTGCCATGGTTTGCGACCTCACGGTCATGGCGGAAAACGCTTATCTCTACCAAGCTTTCGCTGCCATCGGCCTGATCCCTGACGGCGGGGCAACCTGGCATCTGGCACGTACCTTGGGTCGGAAGCGCGCCTATGAATTGATTGTCACTGGAGAGAAGCTCAGCGCGGCAAAGTGCCTCGAACTGGGTTTGTGTAACCGGGTTGTGCCGGTGGAAGAACTGATGCCTGTTACCCTGGCCTGGGCCGATGAACTGGCCAACAAGGCGCCGCTATCCCTGCGCTATGCCAAACAGGCGGTAAACATGGCTATGGAGATCAGTCAGGCTGAGACGATCACCGAGGAGGCCAGGTTGCAGCATGTCTGCCTCACCAGCGCGGATGCCGCAGAGGGCGTCTCGGCGTTCCTGGAGAAGCGTGCCCCACAGTGGCGCGGATGTTAAATCGCAGCACTGAGCCCGGCTGCATCCGTTGTAATCTATCTGCGTTATAGTACGCGTTTTTCCAGCGGCGACCCCCTATGCAATCGGAAACCCGACCTGAGCTTGCTGCCCTGCAGGAGCGGCTTGCCAAGACCCAAGACGAGCAGCGGCAGGAGGCAGTGCAAAAACGGCATGGTCTCGGTTTTCGAACGGCCCGTGAAAACCTCGACGATCTGGTGGACCCTGGGACGTTTCAGGAATACGGCCAGCTGGCAGTCGCCGCACAACGCAGCCGTCGCGATTACGCTGAGCTGCAATCCAGTACCGCCGCAGACGGGATCATCACCGGCACCTGTACCGTCAATGCGGCGCGGGTTGGCAGTGTTGCCGCCCGGGCCGCCGTTATCGTCAATGACTACACGGTATTAGCTGGCACTCAAGGTTTTTTCCACCATCGCAAGCTGGACCGTATCTGTGAACTGGCAGCGGAGTTGCGCCTGCCAGTTATCATGTACACGGAGGGCGGTGGCGGCCGGCCTGGCGATACGGACGTGACGACTCAAATTGCGGGCCTGAATGTGGAGTCTTTCGCCACCTGGGCCGCGCTGCGCGGAACCGTACCCAGAATCGCCGTCAATAATGGCTATTGTTTCGCCGGTAACGCAGCGCTGTTTGGCTGCGCTGATTTTACCATCGCCACCCGCAAATCCTGGATTGGTATGGCTGGGCCGGCCATGATCGAGGGCGGCGGTCTCGGTACATTTTCTCCTCGGGATATCGGGCCCGTTGACGTTCAGGAAAGAAACGGCGTCATCGATATCGTTGCTGACGACGAAGCACATGCCACCGCGCTGGCGCAGCAGTTGCTAGGCTACTTTCAGGGTCCGATGCGGCGCTGGAGCTCCGTCGACCAGTCCTCGTTGCGGGATCTTGTACCCACGGAACGTCGCCTCGCTTATCCGGTGCGAAAAATTATCGAGATAATCGCCGACGAAGGCTCGTTTCTTGAGCTGCAGCGTCTGTTCGGGCGCAGCGTAGTTACCGGCTTTATGCACCTGGAGGGCAGGCCGGTGGGTCTGATCGCCAATGACTGCCAACAACTGGGCGGTGCGGTGGACTCCGAGGCCGCCGAAAAGGCGGCGTCCTTTCTCGAGCGCTGCGATGCATTTGGCCTGCCGGTGGTGTCTCTCACCGATACCCCGGGGTTTATGGTTGGTCCAGACAACGAACGTGAAGGTGCAGTGCGGCGAATGTCCAAGCTGTTTTTGGCAGGCGCTCGGTTGCGGGTACCCGTGGTGGCAATCTTCCTGCGCAAAGGCTATGGGTTAGGCGCGATGGCCATGACCGGTGGTAGTTTTTTACGGCCGGTCTACGCTGCGGCCTGGCCAACCGGCGAGTTTGGTGGCATGGGTCTTGAAGGTTCTGTACGTCTCGGCTACCGCAAAGAGCTCGATGCTTTGAGTGACCCTGCTGAGCGAGAGGCCTTGTTCAATCAATTGGTTGCACGGGCTTATGAAATCGGTCGAGCCACTGAAGCAGCCAGTCACCTTGAGATTGATGCAGTGATTGACCCTGTTGATACCCGCGCAGTGCTGTTGCGCGCGCTGGCCAGCACGGGGCCGTCTGTGATGGCTTGATGTCGATGCCAACGCCAACCGGTTCCGTTTACGTTTTTTGTCTCAATGCCGTGGTTCAGGCCGCAGCCGCGCTGGGTGTCCCTGGTCAGGCACTGCTGCGGGACGCGGGGGTCAATCCCGAACTCCTGCGCCTGGCTGGCGAGCGGGTGCCGATGGCGACATACCTGTCGCTGTATCGATTGGCAGAGCAGAGAACGGGTAATCCCGACCTCGGTCTCAGGGTGGGTCATATCACCTATTTCATGGGCATGAACCTGCACCTTTACATGACCACCATTTGCAGCGATCTGCGTGAGTATCTGAATATCATACCCAGTACCATCCATCTGCGTGGCGACCAGGGGAGGGTACTGGTAAATCCGGAGAACGACCGGATTCGATTGGAGTGGCACCCCTTGAGCGCTGAAGTCGCTGCGAGTCGCTGCCTGCACGATGAGATTCTGATCTCTTCAGCGACCATCGTCGACTCTATCTGCGCCTTGCCAGTCCCGGTGCTGGCCGCAGAGTTCAGTTACCCAAAGCCTGATGATTGCTCCGCGCTCGAGGCCGCTTTCGGGTCGCGATTGCGTTTTCAGCGGCCTGTCAGCTGTATTTACTTTGCTCGCGATAGCCTGGGCTATCCTCTGATCGACCCGGGTTTCGAGTTGGGTCGCGAGCTCAGAGCCGGCCCGGAGAGTCTGTTTGCCGAGAGCGCTGCGATCACGGACGTATTTTTGCGCGACACCCGCGCCGCCATGCGCCGCGCGCTGCCCGGGGGCAAACTCACGATTGATGGTTTGGCTCAGGTGATGGGCGTATCCCGTCGCACCTTGCAGCGACGGTTGGAGCGTCGTGGTTGTAGTTTCAAGGAACTGCAGCAGGGGCTCAGGGAGGAGCTGTCGCTGCGTTATCTGGACGACCCGCGGCTTGCGATTACTGAGATAGCACTCGTCCTGGGTTACTCCGATCAAGCTTCTTTTTCCAACGCATTCCGGGCATGGCGAAACTGCTCACCCAGCGACTATCGCAATCGCAATAGGTGTCCTGAGGTGTCCCTAATTGGTAATAATCAACCGCAGTGCCTGCAGCTGCAGGTTGGCATGGCGAATATGTAGCCCGCATTCCTCTATACGGTAGCGCAGATGCTCGATTTCCTCCTCTCGAATTGAGGGATTCAGCGCGCGCAGGGTCTGCAGACGTTCCAGCTCTGCGCCCAATGATTCGCGCATGCTGTCCTCTGCCTGGACCAGACGGGTTTGCAAGGTCTTCTGGGCCTGCTCGTTGGCCAGCAGCATCTTGGCTTCCACATCACTGTGAACCTGTTTGATAATAGCCACTGCCGTTGTTTTTTGAACCCGCTCTACCAGGTCGTTCAAGCGCTGGTGAGGGACCAGTGCGGCGAGATCCTTGCCCCGGGCGTCCACCAGCAGGCGCATCGGTGAAAGCGGCAGGAAGCGCTCTACCTGAAGTGCCCGTGGTGCCACACAATTAATGGTATAGAGGGCTTCGAGCAGCATGGTGCCAGGCGCGATGCCCTTCAGTCTCAGGGTGCCAATTGCGGCATTACCCAGCTCGGTGGAATGCACCATATCCATGGCTTCAAGGATCATCGGGTGTTCCCAGCTGAGGAATTGGATATCTTCGCGAATCAGAGCCTTGCTGCGGCTGAACGTTATGGTGGTGCCCTCTTCGCTGACACCCGGGAAGTGGCCGGTCAGCATATGTTCGGAAGGGCGCAACACCAGCGCCTTATCCGAATGATGTTCTGTATCTACACCGTAGGCCTCGCACAAGGCCTCGAGGTATTCCTGTAGCGCCTGTTCCTGTTCGTTGGCCTCTATCGACTCAATGACCGTTGCCGCGATATCCTGCTTACAGGAGTTGCGTTCAAGCAGTCGGTCTCGGCCCTCGCGCAATTCTGCCCGTGTCTGTGCGGTGAATTCTGCGGTGTCCGTCAGCAGGGTCTCAAAATCGGGGCCACGCTGCAGCAATTGCTCGGCAAGTCTGTCTCTGAAGCGGTCGAAGATCAGGGTTCCTGCGGAGCAGCTTTGTTGAAACAGATCGACACCCCGGTGATACCAGTCCAGCAGGGTTTCCTGGGCAGTTCCTGTGAGGTAGGGCGCATGTATTTGTATATCTCTGGTCTGGCCAATCCGGTCCAGTCGACCTATACGCTGTTCCAGCAGGTCGGGATTCAAGGGCAGGTCAAAAAGTACCAGGTGGTGGGCAAACTGAAAATTTCGACCCTCGCTGCCAATCTCGGAACAGACCAGTGTCTGGGCGCCACTGATCTCGTCGGCAAAATAGGCAGCCGCTCTGTCCCGCTCGATGATCGAGAGCCCCTCATAGAAAGCCGCCGATCGAATGCCAGCCCGAAGGTGTAAATGGTGTTCCAGTGAAACGGCGGTCTCGGCATGAGCACATATGACCAACACCTTTTCCGGGCGCAGCGCTTTGAGGGTCTTCACCAGCCAATCAACCCGTGGGTCGAAATCCAGCCAGCTGTTATCGTGGTAGGGCAGTTCGGGGTGTAACCGGGCGTCGAGCTCGACTTCCGCATGGCTGTACTGCTCAGGTGTGGTTAGTGGGTAGCCATGCAGCGCTCTCGCGGGAAAGCCTTGCACAGCGGCTCGTGTATTACGAAACAGCACCCGACCCGTCCCGTGCCGGTCGAGGATCTGATCAATGATGACATCGGCGGGTTGGGTCGCATCGATGTCTGCCGGAAGTCCTTCCGGCTTTTTGCCGGCTTCGAGTTCGTCGGCAAGCTCACTCCAGCGCCGGTATTCTCCCTCTTCGCGGCGGAACTGCTCAAGATCGTGAAAGCGGTGTGGGTCCAGCAGTCGGAGTCTTGCGAAGTGGCTGGCCTGCCCAACCTGTTCCGGCGTTGCTGTTAACAGTAGCAGGCCGGGGGAAGCCTGGCCGAGGGTCTCGACCAGGCGGTATGCCGGGCTCGCGTCGTCCTCGGACCAGTACAGGTGATGTGCCTCGTCCACCACCACCAGGTCCCAATCCGCGGCCAGTGCCTGGCTTGCCAGGTCGTCGTCCTCCAGCAATTGATCGGTGCTGCAAAGTATGAGCTGTTCGGTCTCGAACAAATTGCCTGTTTCGGTCCCAGGCGAGACGATATCGTCTTCAGTCAGTTGCTCCGCGGGTTCGTTGCGCATGGCGGCGACCCGGTCTGCCGAGAACAGGGCAAAAGACAAGTTAAAACGGCGCAGCATTTCGACCAGCCACTGGTGCAGCAGACTGGGGGGGACAAGAATGAGAACTCTCGCGGCGCGCCCGGAGAGCAATTGCTGGTGGATGATCATGCCCGCTTCGATGGTTTTACCCAGCCCTACCTCGTCTGCCAGGAGCACTCTGGGGGCATGGCGCTTACCCACCTCGCTGGCGATATAGACCTGGTGTGGTAACAGACTGGTGCGGGAGCCCAGTAGCCCGCGGCTGGCTGATTGCTGCAGCCGATCGGCGTGTTCGAAAGTAGCGACCCGGAGGGCAAAGTCACTATTGCGATCAAAGTGCCCGTTAAGCAGTCGCTGTTGCGGTGTGGTCAACTGCACGAACGCATCGAGTTCCAGCTCCGATATCGTCAATTCCTGATCGTGGTGGTCCAGCCCCGAGTAGAGCAGCAGACCCTGTTGCTCAGAGACCTGGGTGACGACCAGTTCTATCCCACCTACGGTAGAAACATGGTCACCTTTTTTGAAGCGTAGTCTGGTGAGCGGGGCGTTTTCCGTCGCATAGGTGCGCTCTTCGCCGACGGCGGGGAAGCTCACCGTGACCCGTCGGGGTTCGATCTCCACGATAATGCCCAAGCCCAACTGTGCATCCGCATGGCTGACCCAGCGTTGTCCTATAAGGTATTCCATAGTATCCAGATGATGATGGGCGCGCGGTAATAGAGCGGGTTGGATGCTGGCGCCGTGAGATCCAATGCAGCAGCAGTTTAGCACCTATTTCACTCACGGTCGTTGCCGCGGAGACAGCTTCACCAGGCACTGGAATCATTGGGGCGGGGGAAAGAACAAGGCCTTGCTGTTGCGGTAGGCAGCCTGCAGCAGCTGCTCGGTGTCTACCTGCAGTACATCGGCGATTTTCTCGGCAATGAAAGGCAGGTAATACGGTGCATTGGTCCGCCCCCGGTAGGGTACAGGGGTCAGATAGGGCGCGTCTGTTTCCAGCAGCAGTTGGTCCTGCGGCGTAATGGCCACCACGGCCCGTACGTTGTCTGCTCGATTGAAAGTTGCGATGCCGTTAAAGCCCAGCATAAAACCTTCTGTCAGACAGAACTCCGCCAGGGGCATGCCCGAAGTGAAACTGTGAATAACCCCTTTTTTGCGCAGGCCTTTGCTGAAATTCCTGAGAATGTCCCGAGTGTCATCATCGGCATCACGGGTATGTATGACCACGGGTAGATCGAGTTCGGTGGCAATTTGTAGCTGCTGCTCGAAGGCTTCGCGCTGTGCGGCGCGTTGGGCATGATCATAATAATAATCAAGACCGATTTCTCCGATAGCCAGAATGCGTGGATCCTGTGCCTGCTCCCGCACCTTGTTGGCAATGCCAGCATCAAACCCTTCCGCTTCGTGGGGATGAATGCCCTGGGTTCCCCAAATGTTCGCTGCCCGGCGTGTAAGACGCATGACTTTCTCCAGATTCCCGGGGGCGACTGCTATGGTGATGATGTGCTCGACACCCACCTCCGCCGATTTGTTGAGTGTGGCGTCCAGAGTGTCTTCGTCCAGATAGTCAAGATGGCAATGGGTTTCGATGATGGGGGTGTTAAACCGGGGTATTTCTCGTTTCTTCTTGCCGCTCATAACATCGAACCTTGATCAATGGGGCGGTTGCCTCGCCGCAGGACTGGCAGTGTCACCGACCGGGTGATCGGGTAAGGTGGTGGTGGGGTCGGTCGTTCATCGGCTTTTATTGCAGCGACTATTATAACGACTGCTGCAACGACTGTTGTCGTGACTGTTGTCGTGACTGTTGTCGTGACTGTTGTAGCGACCGCCCTGCTCGTATACCCGGTAAGTGGATGGTATTGCGAGCTGATAACGCCGGCACCGGGTGAGCGCCAGAGGCAATCGTTATATCATTGATGCATCCGTGAGACCAGTGTGGGTGAAAAATGTACAGTCAGTGTAATCGAGTCTCTCCGCTACACCGCAGGGTAGCCGCTGCATACAGTGGCACCCTCTGCGTGCTTGCGGGTCTCTTGATTGGCATTGCGCAGTCGGCGCTTGCGGTGTCTCCCGGAGCACACTACGGTGAAGAAATTGTCCGCGTGGGTCAAGTCTGGCCGGATGGTCGCCCACGGGAGAGAGCCCTCGATTCCGCGGGCGATGACGCCGCGCCGGTCGCACTCACAGACACGGACGATGCCGGGTATTTGCAGCAGGTTGAAGCGCTGGAAATCAGCGCTGGTCCCTACGCGGAGGCCCTT
Source organism: uncultured Gammaproteobacteria bacterium (assembly GCA_963840725.1). Lineage (GTDB taxonomy): Bacteria > Pseudomonadota > Gammaproteobacteria > Pseudomonadales > Halieaceae > CAVWDU01. The sequence goes on from CAWIZY010000018.1 coordinate 224,088, forward strand.
GCCGAGCCCCTCGCCGGTCTCGCGCGCTACCAGCGCAATAACGGGAATCTGCAGACGGCCCAGAGGCTCTACCAGCGAGCGCTGCACATCGTCAGGATCAATGATGGGCTTAACAGCAACCGTCAACTGCCCCTGGTTCGGGAGTTGCTCGATACCTATCGCTTGGCCGGTGAAATGGAAAAACTGGACGAGCGGTACGACTACTTTTTTCACCTCTACGGCCAGGGACAGCCACCGTTTACGATGATGCGCCTGCGAGCCGCCGTCGAGTACCTGCGCTGGCAGCGAGAAGCCTTGCGCAGTGAATGGGGCGAGGGTGACAATCGCCGCTTGCTGGAACTGTATACCCTGAACGAGGAACTGCTGAGCGCGACAGAAGGCGACAGTCAGGTGACCTACAACTGGTATCGCGAGCTGGTTCTCAGCCAGCTGCGCAATCTCTATTTGGTACAGGCGAGAATAGCGCCGCGTATTGATGAGATCGGGCTGGTTCGCTACAACCCACTGGTCAGCCCCAATACCGGGATGCTTGGCCAGGAGAATTTCGAGGAAACCCGGCTCGAGGCGATTCAGCGTTCTGCTGTCAATCGCGGCGCAGCGGAGCTGGAAACGTTGGTGGAGCGAGCTGCTGCAGAGGGACCGGTGGCGCTGGCGGCCGCGCAGCTGGAGCTGGCAGATTGGTACCAGTGGAACGGCCTGGTTAGGCGCGCCACACCAGTCTATGCCGATGTTGCCGCCGCGTTGCGCAGTGCGGGCGAGGACAAATTGCTGAACTTTTGGTTGGGTCAGCCGCTGGAGCTGCCTGCCAACGGCGCCTTCTGGCAACCCCGCTCACTGGGCGATGGTGAGCGCCGGGTAGCGGTTGCTGCTCGTTATGATGTGACCGCAACCGGGCAGGCGCGGAACGTTACTGCACTGGTCGAGCTGGACTCCGATGAGCCGGTAGCCAGAAGACTGCGCCGCGAACTGTCCAGCACACGGTTTCGGCCACGTTTTCTCAATGGGTTTGCCGAGGCGGTCAAGAACGTTGAGGCCGAATACGAGCTGATTGATTGACAGGCGCCTGTGCGGGCATGAAGACAGACACCGAAATGGTTATGACCCGAGCACAACAGTCAGGGCATTGGCAGCTGGGGTCAGTATCGCCTATTCTCAATAGCGTGCAGCACTCAAAAGCGTTGGCATACGTTCAGGATATGCCCGGGCTGCTGCAGAGATTGCAAATTGTAAGAGACTGAGACAACCTCGGAGAATGGTATGATTGAGCCTGTTGATCCTTCGGTGGTTGCCGCGTTTCGGCGCGACGGTGTGGTGACCGTGCGCGCGGTTCTGGATCAAACGGCGCTGGAGGAACTGGGTTCAGCCATTGAGCGGGATATGGCCAGTCCTGGACCGTTCTATCACGGCTACGCCTCTGATGAGGGGCGGTTCCATGGCAATCTGCGGCTCTGGGAGCACGACCCGGTGTTTCGTGCCGTTTGTCTCAAGGAGCCTCTGCCGCAACTAGCCCGACAGTTTCTTGAGTCGGCTAAAGTTAACCTGTTGTACGATCAATTGTTTGTCAAAGAAGCCGCCATGGCGCAGCGAACTCGCTGGCATAACGACCAGCCCTACTGGCCGATCAGAGGCTCGCAGATATTGTCTGTCTGGGTCGCGCTGGACCCGACCACCGAAGAGAATGGCCGCCTGGAGTTCATTCGTGGCTCGCATCGCTGGAACCGCTGGTTTCAACCCGAGGCGTTCGGCAAAACCGGCGCTATCGATTACGAACGCAATCCTGATTTCGAAGATATCCCCGACATCGAGTCGGATCGGGACAGCTACGACATTATCTCCTGGGACCTGCAACCCGGAGACGCTTACGTGTTTCATGGAATGACAGTGCACGGTGCCGGAGGCAATCGCAAGAGTGACTGCAGCAGACGGGGCTATACGATTCGTTACACGGGAGATGACATCACCTATGATATTCGTCCCGGCCTAAGCCAACCGCTGGTGCACGAAGGCCTGCAGCAGGGTGACGCCCTGGACTCCGAGCGGTATCCGGTGATTATCAAGCCGTAAGGGAGGCGACCCAACGGGAACCCGCCCACCTGAGACCCTCAAACAACCGATGCGGCGGTTCAGGCGTTTTCTATAACCATGATGGAGCCACTGGCCTTGACGCCGCGATTTGTGTTCCAGTCAATGATGTCGGCCCCGTGTTTATCGACACACCGTTCGGCCATTTCAAAAAACGTTGGACGCTCCGGGTCGGCAATCAAGATGTGCTTGACGCCAGCTTTCATAGCGCGGTTGACCATGTTATAGACGGGGTCAACCAATTCGTCCCAGAAACAGATATCAGCAGCTATCAGCATGTCGAACTTGGACAGCTGGCGCTTGCTGAGCTTCTCAAAGCGGCTCACCAATGGGACGGTTTCCACGCCGTTGAGGTCGGCTACGACATCGAGAAATGGGAAACACATCGCCATCTGCGTCCACTGAGGTGACCTCTGCGTTCAACTGCCTGGCGCACCAGATACCGGCAATACCCCAGCCACAGCCAACATCCAGGACTGTGTTGCAGTGCTCAGGTGGATTTCGCTTCATGTAGTCGATCAGGAGGGCGCTGGATTTCCAGAGTTTGGTGCCGTGAATCGACGGTTGCACACCACTGCGTTTTACCCGCCGAATCTCCGGATGTGAATTGGTGGGCATGACAACGCCGCGAAATCGTTTGGTGGTGCCAGATTTGGCCATCTTGAGCGAATTCCTTGAGCGATTGATGAGTTGCGAGACCTTACTGTACGCGCCTGTTTATGGTGCCGCTGGCGCAGCCTCGGCAAGAATGCACGTTCTATACAGCTCAGGCAACCGGTCGCGGCCAAAGAGTCGCACAAAGTGTGAATGGAGATGTCCGATTGGTGCCGGTCCGGGCTGGCGCGGCGGGGCGGAATCGAGCTGAAAGCGATGTTATTATTCCCGTGCAACCCCGCTTTTTATGTGACATTCTTGACGAGTCAACTCGGGTTGTAAGCGGCAATGTAGCCTGATGCTAACAGGCGCACTGGTGATGTCCTGTCCGGGTGGGCCGAATTTTGTCGGGAGTTAAAGATGACCGCGATCAGACGTCAGGTCGAACTGCTGGAGAAAAACAGGCCCCGCCAGGAGCGAGCCAAGAAGACCTATGAAGGCATTCTGGCGGCCGCTGCAGAGCTGTTGTTGGAGGTCGGTGTCGAGCGGATATCGACCAATCTTATCGCTGAACGGGCGGGCATCACTGTGCCGGCTTTGTATCGCTACTTTCCCAATAAATACTCCGTTCTGCATGCACTCGGTGGCTTGTTGATGGATCGACAGAATGAAGTGTTTACCGAATGGTTTGCGACCCAGGCGGCCAGTGGTCGGCCCGAGGCATTGCTTGAAACCGTCTACGATGTCCTCAGACGGATCCACGATGTGACGCTGGACCAGACCGCTGGTCTTGAGATAGTGCAGTCTTTACGCGCTGTGGTGCCCTTGCAGCAAGTGCGTATGGAGTCTCATCAACGGGTCTCCAGACAGTTTGCGGCAGCAGCCGCAGAACTGCTCGGACGAGCGGTCGATGACACGCTGGTGTTGCGCGCCCGGGTTTCAGTCGAGACGGGTTATTCGGTTGTGGAAATGGCCCTGGAGGAGGGACCAGACGCCGCCTCTGATATTCTGGTCGAGGGCGCTCGCATGATGAGGCTATACTGGCTGGACGTACTCGAGGAATGCCCTCCCCAGGCGACCTCCTCGCGCTGAACCCGCCGCTCACCACGCTGAGCTAGCTGGCTCAGTCAAGCTGCTGCACATCTTCTGCCTGGGGACCCTTGTCGGTTTGGGTAATCCGATAGCTTACTCGCTCGCCGTCTCGTAAGCTGCGGCGTCCATCGCCAAGAATATTTCGGTAGTGGACAAAAATTTCATCGCCGTTGTCACTCACGATAAACCCGAAGCCCTTTTTTGTGCTGAACCACTTTACGGAGCCTTGTTCCACGCCAGCGGTGCTGTCAGCATTGGCGGGGGGCTTACTCTCCAGATTGCTTTTGCCGGCTGTCTTGCCAGGGGCTGGTGACGCAGCTCCCGGCAGAGCAGTCAGCAGCACAGTCGCGATGGTGGCTATGGCCAGGAGCGCGAACAGACCAAGTGGTTGGCTGGCAATCGGAAAAACAATCGCCACCCCTGTAATTGCCGCTGCGATGACCAATGCGATGCCAATTTTTGCCGCTGTACTCATGAAAAACCTCTGTTGCCTTGACCCATAGTTATGGCGCTGCTGAACGCGGTCTATGCCAATTCATTTGTAGCCAGCGCACCGTGAAATCGGATGGTCCGGGAGGCCGACCGGCGTCTAATCCAGCCCGGCACCTGGGAGCAGTTAACTGTCAAGGTTGTGACCCGATGACTGGATAGTGCACACGTCCTCTGCTTGCAGGCCTTTGGGGCCTTCAACCAACTTGAAGGCCACTTCCTGGCCCTCATTAAGTGTGCGATAGCCGTCACCTTGAATAGAACGAAAATGTACGAAGACATCGGCTTCTTCATTTTCTCGGGTAATGAACCCAAATCCTTTGGCGTTGTTGAACCACTTTACCGTGCCATTCACACGATCATCCATAAAGACTTCCTCTGTTTTGAGCAGCTTTTTTATTGTGCTCGGTCGCGCTCATAGCTGCTGAATGCGCCGCTGCTGCTCGTGCAGCTTCTCCAGTGCCTGCCGGCGGTCCTGCATTTTTTCGCGCTCCTTGGACACCACTGCCGCCGGTGCACGGTCAACAAATGCCGGGTTTTCAAGCTTCTTTTGTAGCCGGGAGAGTTCAGTGTCAAGTTTCTCGACTTCCCGATCGAGGCGCGCCAGCTCAGCCTGGGTGTCGATGAGACCGGCCATAGGCACAAGGATTTCCAGGTTGCCAACGAGGGCAGTGGCGGCAAGTGGTGCTTCCTGGCCGTCTTCGAGCCATTCGATGTCGTCGAGTTTGGCCAATTTCTTGAGAGATGGGGCATTTTGAGTCAACCGGGCTCTGTCCAGCTGGTCGCCATTTCGGGCGAGCAATGACAGGGCCCGACCCGGAGGAATATTCATTTCTCCGCGGATATTTCTGACCCCGAGAATAACGCCCTTAAGCCATTCTATATCCGCATTTGCAGACTTGTCCACGCCTTTCTCGTCGCTGACCGGGTAGGGTTGCAGCATAATGGTGGGGCCTTCTTTTCCGGCTAGCGGGCTGACCGTTTGCCAGATTTCTTCGGTGATGAACGGCATAAAGGGGTGCAGCAGCCGGAGCCAGGTCTCAAGGACTCTGATAAGCGTGCGGCGGGTTCCTCGCTGGGCTGCAGCGCTGGCATCGTCATCCCACAGGACAGGCTTCGACAATTCGAGATACCAGTCGCAGTACTCGTTCCAGATGAACTCATAAATAGCCTGGCTGGCAAGATCCAGGCGATAATTCCCCACGGCGTCAGCAACTGCCGCCTCGGTTTCCTGTAGACGGCTCACTATCCAGCGGTCCGCGAGGCTCAGCTCGACGTCCGCGTCGGCTCGCAGACCGCAATCTTCTTCCGCGCAGTTCATCAAAACATAGCGCGCTGCATTCCAGATCTTGTTGCAAAAGTTACGGTAGCCCTCAATACGACCGATATCGAATTTGATATCCCGACCGGTTGAGGCCAGCGAATAATAGGTGAACCGCAAGGCGTCTGTGCCATAGGCGGCGATGCCTTCAGGGAATTGCCGCCGCGTGGCTTTTTCAATCTTGGCTGCAAGTTTTGGCTGCATCATACCCGCGGTGCGCTTGGTGACCAGGCTTTCCAGGTCAATACCGTCAATCAGGTCGATAGGGTCGATAACATTACCCTTGGATTTGGACATCTTCTGCCCTTCAGCATCTCGGACCAGCCCGTGGACATACACTGTGTGAAATGGCACCTCCTGTCGCAAATGCAGCGACATCATGATCATTCTGGCTACCCAGAAAAAGATAATATCGAAGCCTGTGACCAGCACCGAGCTGGGATGGAACGTCGCGAGATCATCAGTTTCTTCAGGCCAGCCCAGGGTGGAGAATGTCCATAGCGCGGACGAAAACCAGGTGTCGAGCACGTCATCGTCCTGACGCAGCGTCACGCCGGAATCCAGGGCATAACTCTGCGCGAACTGCAGCCTCGTCTCGCCCTACATAGATATTGCCCTCGTCGTCATACCAGGCCGGGATGCGATGCCCCCACCAGAGTTGGCGGCTGATACACCAGTCCTGGATATCGCGCATCCAGGCAAAATAGGTGTTTTCCCATTGCTTGGGAACAAACTTGATGTCGCCGTTTTCCACCGCACTGATGGCAGGTTTGGCCAGTTCCCGGGCATCGACATACCATTGATTGGTCAGATAGGGCTCTATGACCACCCCTGACCGGTCGCCTCTGGGAACCTTGAGCACATGATCCTCAACTTTTTCGACCAGACCCTCAGCCTCAAGGTCGGCGATTAACTGTTGCCGGGCTGCGAAGCGGTCCATGCCCCGGTACGCCTCCGGCGCTTCATTGTTGATTGCCGCGTCGTCGTCAAACACGTTGATCATCGGGAGACCGTGACGACGACCTACCTCATAGTCGTTAAAATCGTGAGCGGGGGTGATTTTGAGGCAGCCCGTGCCAAATTCCCGGTCTACGTAGTCGTCTGCGATGATTGGAATCTGCCTGCCTGTCAAGGGCAGGTCTATCATCGTCCGATCAAATGTGCGTAGCGCTCGTCTTCCGGGTGGACCGCTACTGCGGTATCGCCCAGCATAGTCTCGGGTCGGGTTGTGGCCACCGTGAGAAAGCTTTCAGCGCCAGCGAGCGGGTAACGCAGGTGCCACAGACTGCCTTGTTCCTCTTCACTGATAACCTCGAGGTCGGAGATGGCGGTATGCAGTGCCGGGTCCCAGTTGACCAGCCGCTGACCGCGATAGATCAGGCCCTCGTGGTAGAGTCGAATGAAGACTTCCTGTACTGCCTCGACTGAGCCCGGGATCCATGGTGAAACGTTCCCGCGACCAGTCCAGCGATGAACCCAGGCGGCGAAGCTGGCGAGTAATGGTGTTCCCCGACTGTTCTTTCCACTCCCAGACCTTGTCGATGAATTTCTCCCGGCCCAGCTCGTGCCGACTAACACCTTCGGCCTCCAGCTGCCTTTCTACCACCATCTGAGTGGCAATGCCTGCGTGATCAGTGCCGACTTGCCAGAGCGTGTTGTAGCCCGCCATGCGGTGGTAGCGAATCAGGGCGTCCATGATGGCTTCCTGAAATCCATGGCCCATATGCAGGCTGCCAGTCACGTTGGGCGGCGGGATCATGATGCTGTAGGCTGGCTCACCGCCTTGGGGGGCAAAGTAGCCCTTGGTCTCCCACTCCTGGTACCAACGTGTTTCGATGGTGGCGGGCTGGAATGTTTTTTCCATGGATATCGTGTCCGAAGCTGGATGAAAAAGGCGGTAGGGCGGGAATTATACGCAAAAAAACCACAGCGGAGTTAACTCTGCTTTAGGGCTGGGAGGTGATGTCAAGGCCGACCAGCGCAGAACCGGTGATCGCACCCGGCTGGCAGCCTTTTAGAGGTCGTGTTTGTCCAGTTTGTAGCCCCGATCGCGGTAAAACAGCCAGGACTTGCGCAATGCCTCAAGGCTGTCGGAGTCTTGGGTGACGACCTCGGCCACGCGCCGAAAACGGCTGAAAAACCGCGGGATTTCGAGTTGCAGATTGATCAGCAGGTCATCATGGGTCTCAGGATCCTGGCCCCAACCAATGGTTACCGGTTCGTCGTTCTCTCTACCGTGCAGGGCATGGGGCAGGAAACTCGCGGGCCTGAAACTCCACAGGAGCTGGTCCAGTTCGCCAGCCTGCTGTTCGTCAGCCGCATTGATATACACACGATGGCCGCGTTGAAACGCCTTGTCTGCCAGGCGCGCTGCTACTTGCAGGCGCTGCTGTGAGCCGCTGGCCTGAATGACGTAAAACCCTACCCGGGTCACCGGCCGGCTGACTGGTCGATCAGATATTGCGTGAGCAGGGCAACGGGACGCCCGGTTGCGCCCTTGGGACTGCTGTCCCAGGCGGCACCGGCAATATCCAGATGTGCCCAGTGGTAATTCTCGGCAAACCGGGCCAGGAAACACGCGGCGGTGATGCTGCCGGCACCGGGGCCGCCGATGTTGGCAATGTCGGCAAAATTACTCTTGAGTTGACCCTGGTAGTCTTCCCAAAGCGGCATCCGCCATGCCCGATCATGACTCTCTACCCCGGCGGCGAGCAACTGCTCTGCCAAGCCATCGTTATTGGCAAACAGGCCGGCAGCATGTGAGCCCAGAGCCACCACACAGGCGCCGGTCAGGGTTGCGAGATCGATAACCGCCTGCGGCTTGTAACGCTCGGCATAAGTCAGTGCGTCACAGAGCACCAGCCGCCCCTCCGCATCGGTATTGAGTACCTCAATGGTTTTTCCGGACATGCTCGTAACCACGTCACCGGGTTTCGTGGCGCCACCGCTGGGCATGTTTTCTGCAGCAGCGACAATGGCGACAACGTTGATGGGTAACTTCAGTTCACACAGACTGTGCATGGTGCCAAAGACCCCCGCAGCACCACCCATATCAAATTTCATTTCGTCCATTTTGGCGCCGGGCTTGAGGGAAATGCCGCCGGTATCGAAGGTGATGCCCTTGCCGACCAGGACATGGGGCTTCTTGTTAGGTCGTGAACCCTTGTATTCCATGATGATGAGCTTGGCCGCCTGATCTGATCCCGCGGATACCGACAGCAGCGAACCCATGCCCAGATCAGCCATCTGCTTTTCGCTGAGCACCCGGGTGGTCAGCCGGCTGTGCGCGCGGGCGAGCTTGCGAGCCTGGCTGGCCAGATAGGAGGGTGTACAAATGTTACCAGGCAGGTTGGCCAGGTTTCGCGCCAGGTTGACCCCGTCGCCTGTATGGCGTCCCTGGTCCAATGCCTTTTGGGCTGCTTTTGGTGGGCAGAGACTGCCAGTGTTCACCACCAGTCGGCTGAGCTTGAGGGCCGGTTTGGGTTCACTGACAGTCGCGGTATAGCGGTAGCTGGAGGCGGTCATCGCCCGCGCCAGGTATTCCAGGAACCAGGTGATGTCAGCGCCCTCCAGGGGCAGGTCCGCAATGTGTACCGTTGCATCGCCGGCCTGGGTGGCATTTAGCGCTTCGTAAATGCCCCCGATGACTTTTCTGGCATTGGTGCGATCAAACTTGCCGGCAGGACCACAGCCCATGAGTAGAATGCGTTTCGCGCGGCCAATGCCCGGCAGCATCTGTGCTTCTCCCGCTTTGCCGACAAAATCGCCATTGGCCAGTGCGGCGGTGACCATGCCGTCTCCGGCAGCATCCAGTTGCTGTGCGGCGGCTGAGAGTTTCTTGCGCCCGAAAACCGGCACAATGGCGCACTGACAGCTGACTTTCTCGGCGGCCGTGATTTTACGCGCGGTGAAGGTAATTCCAGTCATTTCAGGTCCTTGGTCAAAGTCGAGGGTGTCTTCGTGTCATGCGAAGCAACCCTGCAGTTGGCGTTTGCGGCCGGCCCAGTTAGGGTGAACAGGCTCCGATGCGCTAGTGTATGATGTCGGGCGTCCAGATTGAAGGAATCTGTAACAGTATTCGTCATGAAAATTCTTGGCTATCTCACCCGCGAAGTGCTCACCCATATGGTGGCCGTGAGTTTTATCCTGTTGGTAATCATTATTAGTGGCCGTTTTGTCAAGTACCTTGCCGAGGCTGCAACGGGTGACCTCGCCGCAAGTATCCTCTTGCCGGTTATGTTTTACCGACTCCCCGGATTCCTTGAGTTGATCATCCCGCTGGGTCTGTTTATCGGTATTCTCATGTCCTACGGGCGACTTTACGTCGAGAGCGAGATGGTGATTCTGTCTGCCTGCGGTATCAGCCCCAGTCGCATGGCGCTCTATACCCTGGTGCCGGCGCTACTGGTTATGGCGCTGGTCGCGTTCCTCAGTTTTTTCATTACGCCCCTGGGTGCGGCCCGCTCGGAGGCGTTACTGGACGACCCCAGTTCCTCCACTGGCCTGCACACCCTCGGGGCCGGCCGTTTCCAATCGCGGCGTGGTAGCGACACGGTGAGCTATACCGCGTCAATAAACCCGGACAACGGGGTGATGAACGAGGTGTTTCTCTCACAGCGGGGCGAAGATAGTGACGGCAGCCCCACGATGAGCGTAACCATAGCGAGCGAGGGTGAAATCCGTGTCGATCCGGCCTCTGGAGCACGTTATCTGGAGTTGCGGGATGGCTATCGTTACGAAGGACTGCCCGGAGGCCTGGCGTACACCGCGGTGAATTTTAAACGCTTCGGTCAGTTAATTCCGGAGCCTGAGGGTGGTATTCGCACCGCTGATCCGGTAGACGGTCGCACTACTCGCACGCTGATCGCATCGGACGCCGATGACGACCGCGCGGCCCTTTATTGGCGAATATCCCTGCCGCTGATGGTGCCAGTGGTTGCAATCATTGCACTCTGCCTCAGTCGAACCGATCATCGTCGGGGCCGCTACCTGAAGATGGCACCGGCATTTATCATCTATCTCGCCTATTTAATGCTTTTGGCCAATGCCAGGTCGGCGATGGAGGAGGGTGCATCGGCTGTTGGCAGTGGGCTGTGGGTGGTTCATGGTGCCTTCCTTCTGCTCGCATTGACAATGCTCTATGGACAGCGTTTGCGGCAGCTGCTGAGACGTCGGGGGCGGGTTCATGCGCAAGCTTGATCGCTATGTCGGGAGGACGGTGCTCGCGGCCATTGGACTGGTGCTGCTGGTCATTGTGGGACTGGATGCGGTGGGTGAGTTTGTCGACGAGGTCGGGGACGTATCGGAAACCTATACCTTCGGGCAGGTGGTTCTCTATGTGTTGCTCACGCTTCCCGGTCGTTTCTATGAGTTCATTCCTTTTGCCGCACTGATCGGATGCCTGATCGGTCTGGGGCAATTAGCCAGCTCCAGTGAGCTGGTCGTGATGCGTTCGGCGGGCATTTCTACCGGTCGATTGGTCTGGCTCACGATGAAACCTGCGCTGTTGGTGGCGGTATTGGGTTTTTTGATGGGTGAATACGTGGCCCCGGTTACCGATCAGGTCGCGGAGCAGCGACGTTCACTGGCCCAGGACCCCGAGTCGGTCAAGACCGGTGGGGGCGGGCTATGGAATCGTGAGGGAGACACATTCATTCATTTTAATGCGCTGGACCCAGAGGGTGTGGTATACGGCGTTCAACTGCTTCAATTCGATGATCGGCTCGAATTGCGCTCGGCTCTGCGGGCGGCGCGGGCCCTTTACCGGGGCGACCACTGGATGCTGGAAAATGTCGCCAAAACCGACTTTTCCAGCTGGGAGACTACCCGATCAAATCATCCGCAATTGCGGTGGGATACCAGCATTACACCCGAGGTGCTGACGCTGGAAGTGGTCTCCCCATCCCAGCTATCCATCAGTAACCTGTACCGCTATAGCCGCTATCTGGCGCAGCAAGGACTGGATTCTGATGACTATCAGCTGGCCTTGTGGCGCAAGCTGTTGCAGCCGGCAGCGGTGGGCGCTCTGGTACTGGTGGCGATCTCATTTATCTTCGGCCCATTGCGAGAAGGTACAATGGGGTTTCGGATCTTTGCCGGCGTGATTATCGGGATCGTATTCAGCACCAGTCAGGATTTGCTGGGACCGGCGAGCCTGGTATTCGGCTTCTCACCGCTCTATGCCGCCGTTATACCCACCGCGCTGTGTTTTGTTGCCGGGGTGTGGATGTTGCGTCGGGCCCGCTAGCTTATACCCCGACGGTTACTTGGGCGGTCGTTGTTTGGCGGGAACCAGGATCAGGCGAGTGCCGGACAGGTAGTCATGCCAGTAGCAGTTTTGCCGGTCTACAAGGCTCCACAGGTAGCCTGCACCAAAGCAGACGGCAGACAATGTAGCGCCGATACTTCGCAGGCAAGCCTGTTTTAGCCCGGGGGTCTCACCGCCCTGGCCGACCAGCTTGATGCGCCAGGCCTGCATGCCCAGGGTCTGTCCCCCTTTGAGCCAGAAGCTCCAGAAAAAACCCGCACCTGTCACCCAGGCGACGACTTGTACCAGCAGCGCTGGCAGCGCCGGGCTACCCAGCTCACCAGCGCCTTCTCCGGTGATCAGGTCGCGCAGACCCATGCACATGAATACCGCTAACATGATCAAGGGCAGCACCAGAAATACGTCATAGAGGAGTGCCATCAGGCGCCGTGGTAATGCCGGTGACGCAACGCTGGGTTCATCCGTCATTCGGTGAGGCTCAAGTGAGCCGTATCGGGAGCCTTTTCTGTATTCGACCGTCGGTAGCGTTGCTCCAGCACATCGGCACCTGTCGGGCCCAATTCCAGCCCGGATAGATCCAGCGCCGGTGGCGTTGCCGGCGGCGGCGCACAGTCAGACAGGTCGGTACCGGCCGCACTCAGATCCAGGGCGCTGATATCTGGTAGGGCGGGCGGCGGCGGTACCACGGACGCAGTCGCGGCTCCATCGTTGCTGTCTCCCACTGACAGATGGCTGGTATCCGGCGCTGGCGGTGGCGGCGATGCTGGCGGCGACAAACGATCTGTGGGCGGGTCCAGTTCCAGGCTGGAAGTATCTACCGCTGCAGCAGGTTCGCTGCTGCGCTCTTCCGGGTTAAGTACCGGCGTATGCGGCGGTGCAAGGGTATAGGCGGTGTCTTCGGTTCCCGTCGAGTTCCCCGGGGCGTGGTGATCTGCAGCGGGCTGTCCACCCTGGTCGGGGCTTGCGTGGCTGTCCTCGCCGGTGATGGCGGCGAGCCGCTCGGCCATGGAGAGCTGTTTGTCCGGTGCCTCGGCCGGGGCCGGTTCGCTGACTGCTGGCGTCGGTGCGGCGGGCCTGGCTGCAGACTTGTCATCGATGTTATCGCGCTGCAGTTCTTTAATAACTGGCACGGCCCCAGCCTGTTTCATGGCCTGCTGGTATTTGATCGCGGTGGCCCGATCGCAGTCGCGCTTTACCGGCACCAGCTGACCGCTGAACAGCTTCTCCAGTGCGGCGGCATCGGCCTTGAACAGGCGGGCCAGATTGGCTCTGACGACGGGCTCCTGCTGCCCGGCCAGGAGCTGTCCTGCAAAGTAAACACTGAAACGCTCTGCCATAGTGGGGATTCCCTGCATGTCTCCAGCAAGTATAGGGACAGGCATGCCGGGGGCCAAGCGCCAAATGTGATGTAGATAACGTCTTGCCGGTCGTCTGCAGGGCCTGCCCCCTGGTTTTGGCGCAACTGTGGGCAAGTCCGCGTCGGCGTGCTTCCGGTCGAGGTTCCGGACAGCATCTGGCTTCGGTATAATGAAGCTTTTGGCGAAGCAATCGCGATAGCAGCGCAGCGCCTTACGGCAGCTCGGGATAGCAGTAGCCCTGGCCGTAGCAAGGCGGCCAGTTATCGGGCCTCGGCAAGCAGTTATCCAACCCCAACGGCTTTGATGAAACAACGACTATGAAGATACAGCAGGAAATTGAGACCCAGTTGGCAACGGCCCTGCAGCCGGAGTATCTGGAGGTCAGCAACGAAAGCCATATGCACAGTGTGCCAGCAAACTCCGAAACCCACTTCAAGGTGGTTGCCGTGTCCAGCGCCTTTGAGGGACAGCGCCAGGTTGCCCGCCACCAGCGCATTTACGGGGAACTGCAGCCGCAACTGGATGGCCCTGTGCATGCCCTGGCCCTGCATACCTACACGCCGGCGGAGTGGACCGCCCGTCAGGCCGAGGCACCGAGTTCACCGGATTGTCTGGGCGGCAGCAAAGCGGATCAGCAGTGAGCAAGGGTTTGGACAGCGACAACGTGGTGGTGGCGGCGCTCTACAAGTTTGTCGAACTTGAGGATTTTCATAGCCTCCGAGAAAGACTGCTGGACGCTTGTCTTGCGGCTGAGATCAAAGGTACGCTGCTGCTGGCCAAAGAGGGGATAAACGGCACCATTGCCGGCTCCAGAGCGGGGATTGATAGCGTGCTTGCGTGGCTGCGTGATGATCCTAGGTTCGCCGACCTGGAACACAAGGAGTCCCGGGGCGATCATCAGCCGTTTCACCGCATGAAGGTGAAACTCAAGCAAGAGATCGTGACCATGGGGTTGCCGGATATCGATCCCACGCGTCAGGTGGGCACCTACGTGGAGCCCGAGCAGTGGAATGCACTGGTGGATGACCCGGAGGTGCTGCTGATCGACACCCGCAATGGTTATGAGTGCGGTATTGGTTCGTTTCGCGGCGCCATCGACCCGCACACCACCAGCTTTCGCGACTTCCCTGCGTACACGCGCCAAAACCTGGACCCGGCGAAGCATAAAAAAGTGGCTATGTTCTGTACCGGCGGCATACGCTGTGAAAAAGCCTCGGCCTTTATGCTGGCAGAGGGTTTTGAGGAGGTATTTCACTTGCGCGGAGGTATATTGAAGTATCTGGAAACCGTGCCTGAGTCGCAGAGCACCTGGGAGGGTGAGTGTTTTGTCTTTGATGGCAGGGTTGCGGTTAATCACCGCCTGGAAAAAGGCCGCTATGACCAGTGTTTCGGGTGTCGGCACCCTATCACGGAAGAAGATAAACGGTCCCCCGTATACCAGCGTGGTGTTTGCTGTCCCGCTTGCTTTGACGAGCTGAGCGACGACCAGAAGATGCGTTTCAGGGAGCGCCAGAAACAGGTGGAATTGGCTTCAGCGCGCAACGAGAAGCATATCGGCGCACCACCACCGGCACGACAGGGGCAGCGCCTGGAAGGGAGTGGTTCGTGACGCACTGCGGGGCGCTCAATGCCCGGTCCTTCCTCGGGGTATATCACTGGCTCATATAAGACTCAACCACCCGCCGAAACACTGTTGCGGGCACGTAGATGCTCAAGTCGGTTCCATTCCCCTCTGATATGACGCCAAGCAGCTCTGGCTGCAGACCTGCTGCGGGCTGCACCACCGCGCCGCCCGAAGCGCCTTTGTGCGCGGTACAATCGCTTTCGGTACGGCCACGTAACTGGGCGGTGATACGGCAGGCAGGGTCATAGGTGAGTCTTGACCCATGGTTGCCGATGCCCGCATCCCGGGAGTAGCCCGCCATCTGAATATTGCGAGCGGGATCACCCCGGTCATCTCCGAGAGTCAGTGGCTTGACCTCTGTCCTGGGAACGTTCTCAAGCAACCTCAGCACGGCCCAGTCTGCGTGCATGCCGCCTCCATCCGTGACACGTACGGCCTCCAGGGTGCGGCTGGTCGCAGAGCCGGGCTGCAGAGTGAAGGTGATGCGTTGGCTGAGATCCCGGTAGTCTGCCAGGCAATGCCATGCGGTCATGATAAACGCCGAGTTCTCGGCATCCTTTTGTCCGATCAGGGTGGCACTGCAATCCTCGCGGTGATGCCGCCGGTGGCCATCGCGGTAGCGGATCCCCGGCACCTGCAACTGCCCAATGGCACTCATCCACGGCGTTGCCTGCTGGTCATGGACTTGTCTTGGGTCCGGGGTCTGTGGCGCCAGGGCGGAATCGGCAAAGGCCATACCGGAGCCTGCTCCCAGGGCAGCCAATGCTAACCATTTGAATAGGCCCAGCAGCCGTGGCGTGGACACTGGCACTCCGGTCTGCCCGGGCTTGCGCAATTCACTCAGTACAGGGCACGCTGCTGACTGTTCGGCCGCCGCACTCACTCCTTGAGTTTCAGAGTAATCTTGCCATTTTCGATATGCAGGTCCTCAACGCCATCGGAAAAAGCCTTCCAGAAGCCGGCCTGACTGCCATAATGTTCCACCAGGTCGATATTTTTCATACCGCCCAGCCAGGCGTTCGGAATGGCGACACCCATGACCGTAACGCCGCGCAGCCTGGCCACGGCGCGGTTGTCCACGTACATCAGCTCCATGCCCGCGCGCACTTTCAGAATCTGGCCGCCCAGGACAGGGAAGTCCTCATCCACGGGCACCAGGAGCCGGGCGCTGAGCAAGTCGTCAGATAAATCGATGGCGAGTTTCTTGGCCATATTGGTATTTTTTGCCAGCATACCGTTCAATTCGCGTTCGGTCAGCGTCACACTGCGGCTTGCACCGAGCTCGGAATAGGCTTGGGGCTCAAGAAAATCCCCGTCGGTGCTGGTGCCGGTGCCGGAGCTCGGGGCGGAGCCGGTTGCCGCAGCCGGCGATAAGGGCGACCCGGCGGCCTGTAAGGCGTCGATGCGCTCTAGTTTGGCTGCCAGTTCTGTTTCTTCGGCGGCAGAGAGAGTGACCGGTTTGAACTCCGCGGGGAATATGTAGCCGCGTACAAACCAGAAGGTGAGCCCCGCGGTTACCAGAATGGTGGCAAGCACGATGAAGAAAATGTGCAGTGGACTGCGTCTGGGTGCAGCGGGCTGGGCAGATTCTGTCATGAGCGGTTGGCTATCCTTGTGCAATTATGTGCAATTGCGGGTCAAGCGCTGTTGACGATGGAGAGGCCGCAGCGACGGGGTGGACACCATGGGCGGTCACGGTGTCTGTGAGCACTCGGTGAATAGATCACCGGCTGGGGCAAGCCAGCCGGGTCTGCCTTATCAGGAAAACAGTCCTTTGACTTTGTCGGTAACGGAGGCCCAGCCAGATTCCAGGCCCTTGGAAATCTCGTCCCAGTTGGCCTCGGCATCAGCCCGCAATTCGTCGAATGTTTCATCAGACGCCTTGCTCAGCTCGTCGAACTTGCTCTTGCCTTTTTCCCACATCTTTTCCGCTTCCGCCAGTGCCACCGCGGCATCATCGGATACGTCCTCTCCCGCCGCGTCCATCTTGGCTTTCATTTCATTGATTTTGCTTTCGCTGGCGTCCAGTGCAGATTTCATTGTTGCCTGCAGTTCTTCGCGTGTTTTCATGGTGGTGCCCTCTTGCTGATTGGTGATTGAGTGTAGACCAGAGCACGTGTGCTCCCGGCGCAGTGTAGCGGATTTTTCGATCAGGTAAAGTCTGCAGACGGGGGGTAAATGGTGCAGCCTGGTTGGCGTAATTCCGCTATGCTGATCACTGACCCGGGTTAACAGGGAAATCAGGGTGAAGTTGGTCCGCGCAGGGTTCGTTTGCCAGGGTATGATGCTGATGATGGTCACCACTGCATCCGCTCTGACCTGGGCTCATTTTCCGGCCTCCTATGGCCGCGATTTTGCCATTGCTACGGAAACTGACCCTGTTGCGCCCGCCGCAAGTTCAGGGGACGGTCAGCCGACAGACGCAGCCGAGAGAACCGACACGGGGTCGTCGCCATTGCGCACCGTTGTCGAGCCAGAGGCGGCCAGCCCCCACCAGCGGCTGTTGGCCGATCTTGAACAGCAGGGAGGTCCCTTTGCTGCTGGCCTCTATGAACCGCTGACTATGCTCGGTCGTTTGCACAGGGATAGTGGTGACTACCGCGGTGCGGCAGCACTGTACCGGCGTGCGCTGCATACTATCCGGGTCAACGAAGGATTACTTGCTGAACAACAGCTGCCGGTGCTGGAGGAACTGATTGTCCTGTATCGGAAAAGCGGGGACTGGGAGCTACTGGACCAGGCCTATGACGACTACCTGAGGGTTGTGGAGCTTGGTGCTGTGGCGTCCCGCGAGACCGCCCGACGGGCGGTGCTGGCACATTTCAGCTGGCAGCGGGAAGCACTTCGGCGCGGTATCGACAGCGACCGGAATGCGCGCCTGCTTGCGCTCTTTGATACCACTCGTCGCTTGCTCGATGAAGCCGCAGCTGATCCAGACACGGAACAGGCATGGCATCGCCAGCTCGTCTTTGCGCAGTTGGATAATCTTTACCTGATCGTTGGTGAGTTGCCTGTTGATGAACAAGTCACCGGCCGATCCGCGACAGGCCAGCGGGTAGGTGGTGTGACTCGGTCTCCGGAATACATCCGCCAGCGCATGACCCGCATACAACAGACTGCAGTGGGGCTGGGTAGCGACCTGTTGATGGGTTATTTGGAAAGATGGCCCGATAGCACGGCGCTGGAAACAGCACAGATCTGGCTCGCGCTGGCCGATTGGTACCAGTGGAACGACAAACTGCAAAGTGCTGAGAGCCGCTATCGCAAGGTGATAGTAATCTTGCGCGAATCAGGTAATAACGCACTCCTGCAGCAGTGGTTTGGTCAGGCAGCAGAACTGCCGGTTCGTCCTGTTTTTTTACCCCGCCTCGCAAGTGATGACCCGCCGGGGCCGACGACTGTCCGTGCCCGTTTTCGGGTGTCTGCCAGGGGTAATGTGTCGGATATTGACATCGCGCTGGCGGACCCAGAGCGGCAGGGGGGCGCGTATGGATTACGGCAGATGCTGCGGGGCACCCATTTCCGGCCAAAGATGTTGGCCGACGGCAGTCAGGTCGAGTGCGTGCTGAGCCGGGACTACAGGGTATTTACGCCCGGCCGGCCCAGGTAGTTGCGCTGGAGCTTCTATTCAGGGGGTGGGGTTGGGCCTCCGTGGGCCCTCTCGCGCAACCCCTGAATCATCCTGAAGAAGATGGGAACCAGCAGTGTGCCGCCGATGACGGCCATGATAGTGCCGCCAAAGACCGCCAGCCCGAGAGAGCTTCTCGCTGCGGCACCGGCGCCCGATGCAATGACCAGTGGGAAGACCCCCACCACAAATGCCAGCCCGGTCATGGCCACCGGTCGAAAACGCATGCGGGCCGCTTCCAGCGTGGCTGTCTCCAGGTCCATACCTTCATTCTCACGCAGTGTTTTTGCAAACTCGACGATAAGAATCGCGGTCTTGGCCGCCATGCCAACCAGAAGAATCATGCCAATCTGGCCATAGAGACTGAGGGGCATGCCGCTGATCAGCAGGCCAATCAGAGCGCCTATCATCGCTATGGGCACCGACAATATAATCGCCACTGGTGTCATAAACGATTCGTACAAGGCCACCAGGAACAGATAGGCAAAGACCAGAGACAACCCCAGGGCGATCGGTGCCATGTTTCCTGACTTGCGCTCTTCGTAGCTTGATCCGGTCCAGGCGTAGCGGTAGCCGGGCGGCAGCATTTCGGGCGAGATTTTATCCATGGCCTGCATGGCCTGCCCGGAACTGTAACCACCGGGCGCATTGGGTACACCGTTGATGGTCGCCGAGTCATAGGTGTTATAGCGGTACAAAATGTCGGCGCCCTGGATTGGCACTGGCCGCACCAAAGCGCTCATGGAGACCATATCTCCTGAGCGATTGGCGACGTAGAGATTGGCCAGGTCCGCTTCGGTTTGCCGGAACGGGGCGTCGGCCTGGACCATGACCCGATAGGTTTGCCCGAAGAGGTTGAAATCGTTGATGTAGGCCCCCCCCAAATTAGCCTGCAGGGTCAGGAATATATCGCTGACCGCGACCCCCAGAGTCTTGGCCCTGACTCGGTCGATTTCCAGCCAGATTTGCGGGTAGTTGGCCCGGAATGTGGAAAAGGCCCGTAACACCTCCGGTTGCTGGTTGGCCGCCGGGATAAATGACCCAAGCAGCTCAGCCATCGGCTGCGCACCCTTGCTCTGGGTATCCTGTATCACATAAGAGAATCCTGCGACCGCGCCGAGCCCCGGCAGTGCCGGGGCACCAAAAACAATGGTATTGCCGCCGGTGCGGGTTTTGAATAATTGCTGATACTTGGCCTGCAAGGCGAACTGGTGCTGTTCCGCTGTCTTGCGCTGGTGCCAGTCCTTGAGCTTGACAATAAGCATCCCGGCGTTCGATTGCAGTGCTGCGTTCAATGCACTGAATCCATTCACGGCCAGTATGGACTCAATGGCCGGGTCCCCCTCCATCAGGTCGTAGAGCTCGTCCATGTAATCGGCGGTGCGGTTGAGCGAGGCGGCCGCCGGTAATTGCACATCGACCATAAAGAAACCTTTGTCCTCTTCCGGGATAAAGCTGCCAGGCACCAGGGCGAACAGGGCATATAGCAGACCAAACAGGGCGGCGATCAGTACTCCGCTTACGGCTAAATGACGCGTTAACCAGCCCACTATGGCCATATAGCCGTGGCTGATCTTGCCAAATAACCAGTTGAACCCGCGAATCAGGGCGTTGGGTTCATGATGGCCGGGTTTCAGTAGCAAAGCGCACAGAGCGGGGCTGAGGCTCAGCGCGTTGATCATCGAGATCAGTACCGATACCACCAGCGTTACCCCGAATTGATAGAACATTTCACCGGTAATCCCGGGCAGCAGCATGGTCGGCCCAAACACAGCAATCAGCACCGTTGAGGTGGCAAAGATGGGCGCCGCCACCTCATGCATCGCCTTTTGTGTCGCCGCACGCGGAGCGAGGCCTTCATCTGCCATCAAGCGCTCGACGTTCTCTACCACAATGATGGCATCGTCCACCACCAGGCCAATGGCAAGGATCAGGGCAAACAACGTTACCGTGTTGATGGTCATACCCAAGAGGTAGATGACTGCCAGGGTGCCGATGATGGACACGGGCACCGCGATGGTGGGCACCAGTGTGGCTCGAACGTTTCCCAGGAATAAATAGGTGACGAAGATGACCAGCAGAATCGTGAATCCCAGCGTCAGGACGGTCTCCTCCAGTGAGGCCTCAATGAAGAGGGTGGTGTCGTGCCCGATGGTGTATTCCAGCCCCTCGGGAAAATAAACGCTCAGTTCCTCCAGTTTTTCCCGTATGCGTTCGGCAACCAGCATCGAATTGGCGCCGGATAGCTTGTAGATGGCCAACAGCACACCGGGCGAGTTATTGAATTCACCGAAGCCTTTGTAGACTTCTGATCCCAACTCAAGCCTGGCCACGTCGCGCAGCCGCAGCACCGAGCCCATAGAGTCGGCGCGCAGGATGATATCCCCGAACTCCTCCTCGGATACCAGTCGGCCCTTGGTTTTGAGCACGTACTGGAACTGGGTTTCATCCGGGTTGGGCGCGCCGCCCAACTGGCCGACCGCCGCCTGCAGATTCTGTTCCTTGATAGCGGCAATCACCTGGGCAACGCTGAGCTTGTTGACCGCCATCTGGTTGGGGTCCAGCCACACCCGCATGCCATAATTCAGTGCACCGATGATTTTTGCTTCGCCGACACCCTCGATACGCGCCAATTCGGGCACCAGGTTGAGGCTGGCATAGTTCGACATGAACACACCGTCGAGGCTCTTGTCGGGTGAGTACAGGTTGGCGACCATCAGCATGTCCGGACTGCTCTTGCGCACCATCACCCCCCGGGCACGTACCTCCGGCGGCAGCCTCGGTTCTGCCATCGCAACCCGGTTCTGCACGTCCACTTGCGCCAGGTTTGCGTCGGTGCCAAGCTCGAAGGTGATGGTCAGTGCATAGCTGCCGTCACTGGCGGAGGAAGAGGCCATGTAGACCATACCCTCCGCCCCGTTCACCTGATCCTCGATGGGACCCGCTACCGCTTCCTTGACGGTTTCAGCGCTGGCCCCCGGGTAGTTGGTGACTACACGGACCTTGGGTGCGGCGATGTCGGGATATTGGTCGACAGGCATGACCACAACTGCCATCAGGCCGAAAATCGTAATCAGCAGCGAGATGACCAGCGCGAAACGCGGCCGCCTGATAAAAAACTGTGGGCCCATCAGGGTGTCTCCCGCGGTAGGTTAATCAGCTATCGGAAATGTTCAGAACCGCGCCGGGACGCAGGGCTTGAATGCCTTCGATCACAATGCGCTCACCCTCTTCGAGACCAGACCTTACCGCCCAATCTGCCCCGTCTCTGATGCCCACCTCGATGTTTTTCCTGACCACCGTGTTGCTGCTATCCAGCGCATAGACGTATTTCCCCTGCTGGTCTTGCAGTACGGCTTTTTGCGGAATCATGACGCGCTTGAGCTCGCGGGCAGCACGCCCCACCAGCATGAGGTTCTGGCCGGGTAGCAGCAAGCCCTCCGGATTGGGGAACAGAGCCCTTCCGGCAATCATGCCACTGGAGTCAGCAGATGCATGAGCCCAGTTCTCGAACTTCCCCTTGTGCGGGTACTCGCGTCCGCCGGCCAATTCGATACTCAACTCCAGTTCCGGGAGTTCGATACCCCTTGCCTGCAGCTCGCTGCGCAGTAATACAAAGTCATTGTAGGTATGAATGGGAACCTTGGTGATTACATAGATGGGGTCCAGTTGCACCAGCTCGAACAAGGGGCCGGCGAGTGGGGTGACATAGTCACCTACCGCGAAGTTTGATTTACTGATCCGGCCATCGAATGGCGCGCGAATCCGGGTGTGTTCCAGGTTGAGTGAGGCCCGCTCCAGGCCCGCTTCAGCCTTGGCAAGAGCTGCCTGTGCCATACCGACATTGGCTTTGGCCTTGTCGAAATCAACGTCGGAAATATAGCCATCTGGGCCGAGCTGCTCGGCACGTTTCCAGTTGGCCTCGACCTGCTCCAGGCTGGCCTTGGCAGACAGCAACTCGGCATTGGCGGCGTCATAAGCCGCTTTATATTGGGACGGGTCCAGTTCAACCAGCAGGTCGCCCTGTTTGACCAGCTGTCCCGGAGAAAAATGGTTGGCGGCGAGGTTGGCCGGGACGTCCGCTCGCAGATTGGCGGTCTGCACGGCCTCCACCAGAGACGGTTGAGTGAATTTTGGCCGCACGATGCGAGACTGCGCCGTGGCGATCGCAGTCCCTGAGACCGGCAAGGCAACCGCCGGGGGGGGTGTTCCCTGTTTAGCTTCCGGCTCGGTTTTGCTGCAGGCAGAGAGGGCGAGCACAGGGATAATAAAAAGTGCCGCCAGTTTGCATTGATGCATCGATTTTTCTCCGTCTACGATCCCTTTTGGAGCCTCGTTCAGCGCCTGTGGGCCTTGGCGTTTGCGGGCGTTTATCTGTAATTGATGATAGCATGCTTGGGCGTTATTGCAGTCTCAGATCTCCCAGGATTCCAGCTACTGACTTTTAGCATGACTTCTATTAATACACTCTGGGTCGATGCCGATGCCTGTCCGGGTTTGGTCAAGGAAATACTGTTCCGGGCGGCCAATCGGGTGACAACGCCGTTAGTCCTGGTGGCAAACCACGCACTGCGTGTGCCGCCCTCTCCGTGGATAAGGGCGGTTCAGGTGGGTCAGGGTTTTGACGTGGCCGATGATTATATTGTGGCAAACGCGGCCGAACACGACCTGGTCATAACGGCTGATATCCCGCTCGCAGCGGAACTGTTGGAAAAAGGTGCACGAGTCATCACTCCCCGCGGTGAGCGCTACACTGCGGCGAATATCCGACAGCGTTTGAATATGCGCGACTTCATGGAAACCATGCGCAGCTCCGGCGAAGTCACAGGCGGACCACCACCGCTTTCGCAACGTGACCTGCAGGCGTTTGCCAACACGCTGGACCAGCTGCTGACCCGGTACGGATCGGGGTGACGCCGCCTTGCTTTATCGCCGCTCAGGGTGATTGATCACGATAGCTCCCCGGAGCCCGGGATTTTCCCAAAAGACCCGCGGTGCTGAGGATCAGGCGCTGGACCGTGGTGAGCTGAGCACGTTGCAGCAGTACCTCTCTGGCCAGCGCAGGTTCATCAGTGATCACGCCTGCTACACCCCGCGACATCCAGTCAGACAGGGAGATGGCATCGTTGATGGTCCACACAAACACCGGCTTGCCTGCGCTTCGGGCGCGACGCACAAAGCCCCGCTTTGCCAGGCCGGCACTGACGGCGAGAAAGTCCACATCCAGTCGCGTGAGGTCGCCCACCGCGGTGGCCGCCAGCAGACCTGCGGTCCAGTCTGGTCGCAGGGCCTTGGCTTTTTGCACCCCCTCGAGTTTCAGTGACATCAACACCACCTGGTCTGCCATGTCTTGCGCCTCGACGACATCAATGACGCGCTGTTCAAGTTTGATGTCGTGGCCGTAGTACTTGAGTTCGATAACCAGCTTTGCCCTGCCGCGGACCGTGGTGAGCACCTCCCGCAATGTGGGCACTCGTTGATCGGCAAAGGTACTGCCGAACCAACTGCCCACGTCGATCTCCTGGATGTCTGCCAAAGTGCCATCCCAGACCTTGAGTGGATTGCCGGCGAGTTTCATGAAATCGCTGTCGTGAACCACGACAACCTCGCCGTCACGGCTCTCCTGAACGTCAATCTCCACCCAGTCTGCACCATCCTGAAGTGCTCGCTCGATAGCGGCCAGGGTGTTCTCTGGGGCCGCCCCGGCCGCACCCCGATGGGCTATCACCAGGGTTTCATCCTCCAGTTCAATACCGCGCAGCAGTAGTAAGCCTGCTGCGGTTGCCAATGCGGCCGCTACGACTATCGCTACTGTGATTCCGGTGCCGCTCCAGCCGGAAACCCTGCTATTCGAAGCCTGTAAATCCTGGCTGACGCGGGTATTACTGAGGGGCGGGCCGAGGCGCTCATACAGTGCGGACAGGGCGAATGCAAAACTACCCAGCACGGCTCCTGATGCCACGACGTTGAGCGCGACCCAGCACAGCATGGTCGCGCCCAGCAGCACAACCAGCAGTGGGAGGTTTTCGGCTACCAGGCCAATCAACGCGGCGGCGACAGCGGTGAGTAGCAGCGGGGGCACCAACGTCAACAGCGCGGCCGCAGCCAGCCAGCCCAGCAGGGTCCCTGCAAATTGACGTCGATGGGCGGTGTCCCGGGTAAGTTGAGTGCTCGTTGCAAAGGCGTCCCGAGGCGTAGATTCCCCTAGCAGGGTAAGCGGGAGAGCCAGCGACCAGTCCAGCAGTCGGCGCCCCAGGAACCAGAACAATAGCAGCGCGCAGAGTCCAGCCAAACCCAGGGCCACCATGAATTGCGGCGGGTGTTCCGTCAGGTAGTAGTTGATATCGTGGTCGCGCAGAAGTGCATTGGCCACCAGCCACAGCGCCAGTAAAAAGGGTAGCAGATAGATCAGCACTCTCAATGTCAGCAGCGTGGTCAATTGCAGTAGCCGCAGGGCGTTGTGCAGCGCGTAAGCGATCGCCTGCCCGGGACGCAGCCGTTTATCGTGATCGGCCGCCACCGCAATGGCGAGCAGAGCACCGAGCTCCAGCGAAAATATCGCCAACCAGAGAGCCGCCAGGAATATGCCTCCGATCAGGCCGGCGGGTGTCAACAGCAGCAGGGCAATATCCTGATCGGCTGCCGCCGCGCGCCCGGTTAAGTTCAGTAACGCGCGCAGTGTCAGGCTGAACAGGGGTGCCAGTATTGCCAGACCGGCCAGGGAAAAAAAGATATGGACGATCAATACAGGGCGCCAGCGTTCGCGTAGCCGGGCCAGTACCTGGCGTATATCCATTGCCTATGATTCCAGATCGTTGAAGGTGTAAGTTACGATAGCACAGCTTTGCGTCACGCTGGGCTGCCGCCACTTTAGTCTAATTGAAAGCCGTGGGGCAGGCCGCTATTGTGCAGAACAGTGTAAACGGGTGGAGATGATCATGAGCGATATCGAACTCTGGCAACGGGCGGCCGAGGACATTTTTTGGTACGAGTCACCCAGGCGGGTTCTCGATGACAGCAATCCACCGTTTTACCGTTGGTATCCGGACGGGGTGACCAATGCCTGTTATAACGCCCTGGATTATCAGATCGACCAGGGTCGCGGCGATCAGCTGGCGGTTATTTATGACAGCCCGGTCACTGGTACCCAGCGCAGCTACACCTATCATGCACTCCTGGATGAAGTATCACGGTTCGCCGGATTGTTGGCGGCGCAGGGTGTCGAGAAAGGCGACCGGGTTATTGTCTACATGCCCATGGTGCCAGAGGCTTTGATCGCCATGTTGGCCTGCGCGAGACTGGGTGCGGTGCATTCAGTGGTCTTTGGTGGCTTCGCCAGCAATGAACTGGCGGTGCGCATTGATGATGCGCAGCCCAAAGTTGTGGTTACGGCCTCTTGCGGCATAGAGGCAAACCGGGTGATCCCCTATAAACCGCTACTGGACCAGGCGATCGACCTTTCTGCCCATAAACCGGACGCCTGTGTCGTGCTGCAGCGCCCTGAGGTGGTCGCCGAACTGCTGCCCGGGCGGGATATCGATTGGGCGCAGGGGATGCAAACTGCAAGGCCGGCGGCCTGCGTTCCGGTGGCGGCGAACGACCCACTTTATATTCTCTACACTTCAGGCACGACCGGCCAACCCAAGGGCGTGGTCCGCGACACCGGAGGATATATCGTCGCACTGAAGTGGAGCATGGCGAACATCTATGCGGTACAGCCCGGCGATGTGTATTGGGCCGCCTCGGATGTGGGCTGGGTGGTGGGCCACTCCTATATTGTCTATGGGCCGCTGTTTAACGGAAATACAACAATTATCTATGAGGGCAAGCCAGTGGGCACGCCGGACCCCGGGGCATTCTGGCGGGTAATCAGCGAGCACAAGGTCAAGGTTATGTTTACCGCGCCCACAGCGTTCAGGGCAATAAAGAAAGAAGACCCGGAGGGCGCCTGGCTGCGTCAATACGATCTTTCAGGGCTGCAGGCTTTGTTTCTGGCGGGGGAGCGTTGTGACCCGAATACGCTGGCCTGGGCCCAGGAAAAGCTGGGTGTTCCGGTTATCGATCACTGGTGGCAAACGGAAACCGGCTGGCCTATATGCGCCAATTGCCTGGGTATCGAACAGCTGCCGATCGTGCCCGGATCTCCCGCGCGCCCGGTACCCGGCTACGACGTACAGGTTCTCGACGCGACCGGTGAACCTGCTGCGGCAGGGGAGATCGGCGTGCTGGTGATCAAGTCGCCGCTGCCGCCAGGGAATTTCATCACCCTGTGGAATGCGCGGCAACGCTTTGTCGATGCCTATTTTAGTACCTATCCTGGCTATTACGAGACTGGCGATGCCGGTTATATCGATGAGGAAGGTTACGTCTTTGTTATGGCGCGCACCGACGACGTCATCAATGTTGCGGGGCATAGGCTCTCTACCGGAGCGATGGAGGAAGTACTCGCCGATCACCCCGATGTCGCGGAGTGCGCGGTCATTGGTGTGGCTGACCCGATGAAAGGCCAGCTGCCATTGGGGTTTCTGGTGTTGAGCGCCGGTGTCGAGCGCGATCACGATGAAATAGTAGCGGAGGTGATCGCACAGATGCGGCAGCGAATTGGTCCGGTGGCGGCGTTTAAGTTGTGCACTGTGGTGCAGCGCTTACCCAAGACCCGCTCGGGTAAAATCCTGCGTGGCACCATGCGCAGTATCGCTGACTCCGAAGCGTGGAAGATGCCGGCGACCATCGATGATCCAGCGATTCTCGGCGAGGTCGCTCAGGCCCTGGCGGAGCTGGGCTACGGCGGCGGGCCCGGATAAGCGCGCTGCGGTGCAGGTCAGCTATACTGACGGGCATACTTTGATCGCATGAGAGTCCCCGGCAGCGATCAAAACGATCCCCCAACTGCACGATCTGCTCGGGTCTCTGCCGGAGTACATACGAGAGGAGTTGGACGCCGTCACCAACGAAAAGGTAAATCACTATGAGCAGAAAGAATTCACTGCGGCGATGCTTGGCCTCCCTGTGCGCCTTCATCCTCGCGGCCCCGGTACTGGCCGCTGACAAACCCAATATCCTGGTCATATGGGGCGACGACATCGGTATCTGGAATATCAGTCGCTACAGTATGGGCCAGATGGGATACCAGACACCCAATATTGATCGAATAGCCAATGGTGGGGTCATTTTCACGGACTACTACGGGGAGCAAAGTTGCACCGCCGGACGCTCGGCCTTTATCACCGGACAGCACCCGGTGCGTACCGGATTAACCAAGGTCGGTATCCCGGGTTCAGATCTGGGCCTGCAGGCAGAAGACCCGACCCTCGCCGAGCTGCTGCAACCGCATGGCTATGTCAGTGGTCAGTTTGGCAAGAATCATTTGGGCGATAAAGACGAGTTCCTGCCCACCAATCATGGCTTCGACGAGTTCTTTGGCAATCTTTACCACCTCAATGCGGAGGAACAGCCAGAAGATCCGGACTACCCCAAAAACCCCGCCTTTCGCAAAAAATTTGGACCTCGCGGTGTGATTCACAGTTACGCCGATGGAAAAATAGAGGACAGCGGCCCCCTGACGCGCAAGCGCATGGAGACGGTAGACGAAGAGTTTCTGGCGGCGGCACTGAAGTTTATAGACAAGGTTCACGTTAGCGGCAAACCGTTCTTTGTATGGTTTAACTCCACCCGAATGCACTACTACACACACGTGAAGGAATCGCAACTGGGTGCCAGCGGGCAGGGCTTTTACAACGATGGCATGGTGGAACACGACGGCCATGTCGGGCAGTTGCTGGATAAGCTGGATGAATTGGGTATTTCCGACAACACGATCGTGCTCTATTCCACAGACAACGGGCCGCATTTTAATCAGTGGCCCGATGGCGCTATCACGCCCTACCGAGGTGAGAAAAATACTAACTGGGAAGGGGGGTTCCGAGTGCCTTCGATGGCTCGCTGGCCGGGCCATATCAAGCCCGGTAGCATTAGTAACGCCATCATGTCTCATCAGGACTGGGTCCCCACCCTGGTGGCTGCGGCCGGTGATGACGCGATAGTCAGCAAGCTTAAAAAGGGAGTTCGTCAGGGCGAGCAAAATTTCAAGGTGCATCTCGATGGCTACAACTTTTTACCGTATCTAACCGGCAAGACTGACACCGCCCCGCGCCGCGAGTTTCTGTATTTCAGTGACGATGGTCTGTTGCTGGGCGCGCGGGTGGATGACTGGAAGCTGGTTTTTTCAGAGCAGCGTTCGAAACGGTTTGACGTCTGGCGCGATCCTTTTGTTACCCTGCGTATCCCCAAAGTATTCCATCTGCGGCGGGATCCCTTTGAGCGCGCTGATACCGATTCCAACAATTACAACGAATGGTGGGATCACAAAGTCGGTATCGCCGGCGTCCAGGGGCGTATTGCTGTCGAGCGGTTTGTCGGCTCCCTGCGAGCCTTCCCGCCGCGGCAGCGACCAGGCACCTTTACGGTCGACCGCATCCTGGAAGGGCTCAACGACAAGCCGTGAACAGCAACCCGTGAACAGCAACCCTTGAGCGAAGCGTCCGGGACCAGTCGGTCCCCCGGGGGCGGTTCGGATAGATCCGGCTGTGCCCGGCAGCGACTGCCTGAGCCCGCACCCGGCGGGATGCTGCCCGGAACATCTGGTACAACGGGCAGGCGGATTAGCTGCTGTCAGCTGATGACGGCCACGGCTGCGAGCAGCAGCAGTGTCACCATCACCGGGATCACCACGGTGATCATGGCAACGTCCCGGTAGGCCTCACGGTGGGTCAGGCCGGTTATGGTTAACATCGCAACCACAGCGCCGCAATGGGGCAGTGAATCGAAGCCACCGCTGGCCATGGTGGCGAGGCGGTGCAATTCTTGCGGCGCTATACCCATTTCCAGATAGGCGGGCCCCATGGTTTGCATGAAAATTTGCAGCCCCCCGGATGCGGAGCCGGTAATCGCGGATATCAGACTTACCGATGTGAACATCGACAGCAGCGGCGGGAGTCCTGAATCGAGCATCAGGCTGGTAAAATCGGTGAACCCCTGGGTATGAGTGACGACGCCACCAAAGCCGATCACGGCGGCCGTGTTGATCAGGGGCATGATGGAATCCTGAGTGCCGTTGCCACACACATGCAACGCGTCTGTGCGGATGGCCGGGAACAATAAAACTGCCAATAGCGAGCCACCAAACAAGGCGATACTCGGCCAAACTACCGGATTGACGGCTGCAAAATTCAGTACCCCAGGCAGGGTTCCGCTGCCCTGCAGAACAGCCTCTGGCAGCACCAGCACGATCACCCGAGGCAGGAGTATCGTCAACAGCACCAGCGCCAGAGGCATACAGGCGACAGGCCAGGCCGGGTAGTCGCTTTCGTCGATGACGGGCAATCTGTCATTGGGCCCGGGGGTGAAGTGCTCGCCGTTGCGGGCCGCAAGTAGCCGCTGCCGTTCGAGATACCAGATGCCCCCTGCGAACATCAGCGTACCGCCTGCCAGCCCTATCCAGAATCCCGCAAAAAGATCGGTACCGAGCGCTACGGAGGCGATCACATTATGAATCGACGGTGTGCCTGGCAGTGCGGTCAGGGTAAAGGTGCCGGCCCCCAGCGCCAGCGCAGCACAGAACAATCGCTTGGGTATATCTGCCTCCTGCAGCAGCTTCAGGCCCAGCGGGTACATCGCGAAAATAACCACGAAGACTACCACCCCACCGTAGGTGAGCAGCGCGCAGGCCAGTGTGGTAATCCACAGCGCACGATGCGCCCCCAGTTGGCGGACCAGAGCCAGTGCGATGCTGGAGGCCGCGTGGCTGTCGCCCATCACCCGGCCAAACACCGCGCCTGCTGCGAATAGCAAAAAGAACTTACCGGCAAAGGTGAAGGCCCCCAGGGCCCCAAAAGAGTAGAAACTGGTCAGACCCTCCGCCAACGGCAGACCATTGGTGATAATGATAAGTAATGAGCAAAGGAGCGAGGCAAAAACGATATTGACCCCTCGCAGAGCGAGCCAGATAAGGAGGGTAACGCTGCCTACAAGGCCGAGATAGGTCATGGTTATGCTTTCCTCAAATTGGGCTTGCCAGTATCGCCGGCGTGTCTGCACGGTGCAAAACGTGCTTTGGGCTACGCGAATTGCACCCGTGTCGGAGCACTGAAGCAATACGGGGATGGGAACGTTCGCCACCTGGCTGTATAGACTAGCATGCATCCGCGTTTCCGTCGGGAAACAGGCGAGCGCTTTGCGCCTTTTGACTGACATTGGCCGCCACCGCAGCTGCGCGCTAGCGACGGGCCCCAATCAGCCTGTATCAGCCCGGTGAATCCTCGTTAAAATGATGGTAGCATTGCCGGCTTGTTGACTCCGGGTGAAACGCCTTTGCCCGGCATGCTCGGTACCCGTTGTAAGGCCGTTCGTCGCTTCTTCGGGGTTCGGTGACCCAGCCCGGTAAGCCGGGACAGCCTGAGCATGACACACCGCGCCAGCACAGGCACTGCAGTTAATTCCACGAGGACAAATTGATGACCGCGATCCAGGAAAAACTCGACAACCCGATTGCCATGCAGTTGATGGCCAGCTTCGAAAGACAGCGCGCCGCTTATCTGGCTGATCCGGTTCCCAGCTTCCAGCAGCGCAAGGAAGACCTGACTAACCTCAAGCGCCTGCTGATGGAAAACCGCGAGGAGATCATGGCCGCGATCAGCGAAGACTACGGTAATCGCTCGCGTCATGAAACGCTCTTTGCAGAGGTGATTTCGGTTGCCGATGGCATCAACGATACCATCAAAAACCTCAAAAAGTGGATGAAGGTTCAGAAGCGGCACGTGGATCAGAGCATGTTTCCCGGAGGCAAGGCGCGGGTGATTCCTCAGCCGTTGGGCGTGGTCGGGCTGATCATTCCGTGGAACTTCCCGATCAACCTCAGCTTTTCGCAATTGGCCGCCGCTTTCGCCGCCGGCAACCGGGCGATGGTTAAAATGTCCGAGAATTCCATTGCTCTCACTCGATTGCTGATGGAGCTGTCGGGCCGGTACTTTCCCGAGGACAAACTCGAGTTTTTCGAGGAGACCGGGGGTGTGGGAATTGAGTTTTCACAAATCCCCTTCGACCTGCTGGTGTTCACCGGCTCCGGGCAAACCGGACGCTCGGTCATGGCCTCTGCGGCTAAGAACCTCACCCCCGTGATTCTGGAACTGGGTGGCAAGGCACCGGCCGTGATCGACCCGAACTACGATCTGGAAAAAGCCGTTGGCCGTATCATGTTCGTCAAACAGTTCAATGCCGGACAGATCTGCACCAACGTTGATTATGTCTTCGTTCACGAGTCCCAACGCGAGGCTTTTATTGAGCAGGCAAAGGCCTACGTAGCCGCTCATTGTCCCGATGTGGAGAGTGATGATTACACGGCCGTTATCGATGCGCGCTCGGTGAAGCGGCTTGAGGATACCCTGGCGGACGCTCGCGAGAAGGGCGCCACGGTTATAAACCTCAGCGGCGATCAGCCGATAAACCAGGAGACACGGAAATTTCCTCTTCATCTGGTGCTCGATACCACCGATGAAATGACGATCCGCAATCGGGAGACCTTTGGGCCGCTGCTGATGGTGTTAACCTATCAGAGCTCGGACGAGGTCGTGAATTACGTCAATAGTCACGACCGGCCATTGGCACTCTATCCGTTTACCAGTGACAGTAAGCTGGCGGACATGTACATCGAGCGTATTATGTCGGGTGGCGTGACGGTGAACGACGCGCTATTCCACGTGGCTCAGCACGATATCCCCTTTGGTGGCGTCGGGCCCAGTGGTATGGGTCATTATCATGGCTACGAGGGGTTTGCGAGCTTTTCCAAATTGCGGCCGGTGTACTATCAGCCGGGATTCAGCGCCATGAAATACCTGCGGCCCCCGTATGGTGATATGGCCGATCGCGTCTACAATATGATGTTGAAAATGAAGGGCTAGAGCGGGTTATGGTCAGGGCCGGTGCGGCGCTTGGCGCGGCCCGGCCTGGCGCGGCCCGGCCCGGCCCGCGCACCAATAGCCAGTAGGTCTGGTCTAAATGAGGTTCTCGGGGTCTAGCAGGGCCACCAAGCGTTCCTCACTCAGTTCCGTCATTTCAAGCGCCACGTCAAGAACGGGTCGCTCCTCGGCGTAGGCGCGTTTGGCGATTTCCGCTGCTCTGGCGTAGCCTATTTCGCTGTTCAGTGCCGTTACCAGCACCGGGTTGCGCGCGAGATTGGCCTGCAATGCACTCTCAATCACTTCGAAGTCCCCCACGCAGCGTTCAGCCAGGGCGAGACAACTGTTGCTGAGTAGCGTAATGCTTTGCAACAGATTGTAAGCAATCACGGGTAGCATCACGTTGAGCTGAAAATTGCCTGACTGTCCGGCGATACCAATGGTGGTATCGTTACCGATGACCTGCGCTGCGGCCATCGCGACGGCCTCCGGTATGACCGGGTTCACCTTGCCGGGCATGATACTGCTGCCGGGCTGCAAAGGCCTGAGGCGAATCTCGCCCAGGCCGGTCAGCGGACCGCTATTCATCCAGCGCAAGTCGTTGGCGATCTTCATCAGCGCCACAGCCAGGCTCTTCAGCTGTCCGGACAGAGCGACTGCTGTGTCCTGGGAAGCCAAAGCGGCAAAAAAATTCCTGGCGGGGAGGAACGGGTGTGGGCTCCAGGCAGAGATCTGGCGGCAGAATGTCTCTGCAAATGCCGGATCGGCATTGACGCCGGTGCCCACCGCCGTGCCACCCTGCGCCAGTCGCCGCAGCGACTTGCGACTGTCATCGAGCCGCTCGCGGGCGTCCGCCAATTGGCTGCGCCATCCTGAGAGCTCTTGCGCCAGGCTCAGAGGCATGGCGTCCATCAGGTGGGTGCGTCCGGTTTTTATTGCGCCGGCCAGGTGACGTTCCCTGGATTGAATGACGGTCTCAAGGCGAATCAGGGCGGGGGTTAGCGCCTCTTCCAGGGCCAGTTCAGCGCTGACATGAATGGCCGTGGGTATGACATCGTTGCTGCTTTGGGAGCAATTGACCTGATCATTGGGGTGCACGACACACTGGAGTTCACGGCCAGCGAGGCAGGCGATCACCTCGTTAGCATTCATATTGCTGCTGGTGCCGGAGCCAGTCTGGAAAACGTCAACAGGGAACTGTTGCAGGTGTTTGCCATCGGCGACCGCCAGCGCTGCGCGACTGATCGCGGCACCAACGTCCGATTCGAGCAGACCCAGCTCCACATTGGCGCGGGCAGCAGCGGCCTTGATCAGTCCGAGGCTACGAATAAATTGCGCCGGCAGCGGTATGCCACTGAGATCAAAATTGTTCACCGCGCGCTGGGTTTGGGCACCGTACAGAGCCCCTGTCGGAACCTCCACCGGTCCCAGGCTGTCGACCTCGGTTCGGGTCTGCGGGCGTCCAGCGGTCTCGTTCATGCCTCACTGACAATCCGGTTAAGAACATAGGTAAGTACGCCACCCGCGCGGTAATATTCGACCTCCACTGCAGTATCCAGCCGTGACTGCAAGGTGATTTCCCGCTGTTCTCCCGAAGGGTAGTGCACAACCGCCTGCACCAACTGTTTCGGCGTCAGCGGTTCGTCCAGGCCCAGAATATCAAAGGTCTCGTCACCACCGAGCTCCAGCGTTCGGCGGCTTTCGCCGGGCATAAACTGCAGCGGCAAGACACCCATACCGACGAGATTGGAACGGTGGATTCGCTCAAAGCTCTCTACGATAACCGCTTTCACACCCAGCAGCAGTGTACCTTTGGCTGCCCAGTCTCGACTGGATCCCGTGCCGTATTCCGCACCGGCGACCACGACGGTCGATCGGCCCTCTGCCTGATAAGCCATGGCGGCATCGTAGATGAACATGGGCTTGTCCTGCCCCTGCAGGCGGGTATAACCCCCCTCAAGAGTCGGGGTCATCTCGTTGCGAATACGGATGTTGCCGAAAGTGCCGCGCATCATGATCTCGTGATTGCCGCGGCGAGATCCATAGGAGTTAAATTCCTTTTCCTCCACCCCCGCTGCGCGCAGAAAATCTGCCGCGGGGCTGTCTCCCGGGATAGCGCCTGCCGGTGATATGTGGTCCGTGGTGACCGAGTCGCCCAGCATCGCCAACATCGGCGCCCCCACGATATTGGCCTGGTTGCCCTGGTATTGGGGCTCAAAGAACGGCGGTAGCTGGATGTAGGTTGAGTCTGCGGAAAACGCATAGGTTGCGTCGTCACTGGTGGCGATCGACTTCCAACTCTCATCCCCTTCGAACACTGAGGCGTACTCCCGGTTGAACATGCTGTTGTCTATCGTCTGCATCAGCGAGGCGATCTCATTATTGCTGGGCCAGATGTCTTTCAGGTACACCGGCTGCCCCTGGGAATCTTCCCCGATCGGCTCACGGCTGAGATCAATGCGGGTAGTGCCTGCCAGTGAATAAGCGACGACCAAGGGGGGCGAGGCCAGCCAGTTCGCCTTGACCAGCGGATGAATCCGGCCCTCGAAATTGCGGTTGCCGGACAGCACTGAGCACGCCACCAGGTCGTTGCTCTCGATGGCCTGGGCAACGTTATCGGGCAGGGGCCCCGAATTGCCGATGCAGGTGGTGCAGCCATAGCCGACCAGATTAAAGCCCAGCTCATCCAATGAATCCTGTAGGCCGGCTTTCTCGAGGTATTCGGTAACCACCCGTGACCCAGGGGCCAGGGATGACTTTACCCAGGGTTTACGTTGCAAGCCCCTGGCGAGGGCCTTTTTGGCAACCAGTCCGGCGCCGATCATAACGGCCGGGTTTGATGTGTTGGTGCAGGAAGTAATGGCGGCGATCACCACGTCACCGTGGTGCATGGTTTCGTCGGAGTCCGCCAGGGGGTACTGGGTATCCATCTGCGCGGCCTTGCCATCCAACTCGATGAATTTATCGATGGCGGCATTGAGTTCGCGCATCGGAACCCGGTCCTGTGGGCGTTTTGGGCCGGCCAGGTTGGGTTCCACGGTAGACATGTCCAGGTGCAATCGAGCGGCGAAGTCCGGCACCTGATAGTTTTCGTCCCGCCACATTCCCTGGGCCTTGCAATAGGCCTCAACCAGCGCAATGGTGTCCTCGTCGCGCCCGCTGAGGCGCAGATACTGCACGGTTTGCTTGTCAATGGGGAAAAAGCCGCAGGTGGCCCCGTACTCTGGCGCCATATTGGCAATGGTCGCCCGGTCCGCCAGGGGTAACTGATCCAATCCACTGCCGAAAAATTCAACAAACTTGCCGACCACCCCGTGCTCTCGCAGCATCTCCACGACCCGCAGCACCAGGTCAGTTGCGGTGATCCCCTCCTGTAATTGCCCGGTTAACTCAAAGCCCACGACGTCGGGTATAAGCATCGAAATGGGCTGGCCCAGCATGGCCGCCTCAGCCTCGATCCCGCCCACTCCCCATCCTAGTACGCCCAGCCCATTGATCATGGTGGTGTGGCTGTCAGTACCTACCAGTGTATCGGGGTAGGCGATGAGCTGATCGCCTTGCCCCTGGTGCCAAATCGCCTGTGCCAGATACTCGAGATTGACCTGATGGCAGATTCCCGTGCCTGGCGGCACAACCCGAAAATCGTCGAACGCCCCCTGGCCCCATTTGAGAAACTGGTAGCGCTCGAGATTACGCTGCATTTCAATCGCCACGTTTTGGTCGAATGCATCGGCGGTCGCAAAGTTGTCGATGCTGACCGAGTGATCGATTACCAGGTCGACAGGCGACAGTGGGTTGATTTTTTCCGGGTCTATGCCTCGCGCGGCGAGGGCGGCGCGCATTGCCGACAGATCGACCACGGCGGGCACGCCAGTAAAATCCTGCATCAATACGCGGGCGGGATGATAGGCGATTTCCTGTGCACTGCCCTTGCCGGCGCTGCCTGCCAATACGTGTATATCGTCAGGAGTGCAGACCAGTCCATCCTCGTGCCGCAACAGGTTTTCCAGCAGAATCTTACTGGTTATGGGCAGTCTGGCAACGCTGGCGTGGCCCGCCAAATCGCCTCCATTGACGGCAAAATAGCGGTAGCTCTTCCCGTTGACTTCAAGCGTGGACTCGGTGTTGAAACTGTTGCTGGCTGATGCCATGAAGGCTCTCCTTCATCAGTGACAAATAGTGACGCGGAAGGCGGGATCAACAGCATCGCTGTTGCTTGTGCTCGCACGGGTAACCGCCGCGCCAGCAGCGCTGACATTGGCCTGTTGACCTTGTCGCGATCCCGGGCTGCGATGGCCCTAGCCGCCGCTAGATGGGTTAGTCTGGCATAGTTTCGGGTAGGAAAACAGGCAGTATCTGCGCGGTTATTGCCAGCACTCGGCCAGCTGGCCCGGCTGTGATAGCCTTGCGCAATGGGCCGCCGATCCGCTGCTGTGCAGTTGCTCTGACGAATGAAGGCCATAGGCCCCCAGAACAACCCGGTCGCGAAACACCCGGCGCTGTATTTTGAGCGCCGGCGCGGTATCGTCCACGAATGGCATCGAAGCGGAGAAAAGACCAGATGCTCAAACGAAAAGCCTCGAGACTCTATGCACTGCTGTGCACAATACTGTTCGCGTTGCCATCGACGTCGGCGACCATAGCCAGATTTGAGGACGCCCAGTTGCGGGAGAATGCCGCGCTGGTGTATCCGCCCGCCAAGTACGAATCCGGCCATGAAGGCTGGGCAGTGCTCAGTTACGTGGTGACCCGTGAGGGCAGTGTGGTAGATCCGCTGATAGAGGACTCCAGTGGAGTCGCCGCCTTTGACAAGGCAGCGCTGGACTCCGTCTCCCGGCTGCGTTACACACCTGCCACCATTGACGGTGAGCCCACCGAGCGCTGTTTCACCCAGCAGAAGATCACCTTCCAGATACCCCCCGATCGCTATCACGTGGCCAGGAAGTTCGAAAACCGCCTGACGACGGTGACGCGATTGACGGAAGCAAAAAAGTTCGACAAAGCGAGCGCGGAACTTGCGCCCCTGGCCGTCGACTACCCCAAAAACCTCTATGAAGATGCGCGTTTCTGGCTGGCGGATGCCAGTCTACTGCGCGCTCAAGGTAATCTGGAGGGCGAGATCCGCAGTCTGCGCAGGGCCATTGCCTATCAGGGCATCTATCTCCCCGACACACTCTACAGCAAGGCGTTGGAGCGGCTATACAACGTGGAAACCCAGACCGGCAGGCTGGTAGATGCACTGGCAACCAGCGATCGACTGGCCGAGCTGGGAGCACCCCGGGACGGTGTGGCCGAAATTCTCGCTCATGCCGCGCAAAGCCGCAATAAACTGGAGGATCTGTCGTTCTTTTCGACACCGCGCAAAATTACTGCCAGTGGAAGAGCCCGGCACCCGCTATTACGCAGGAAGTTTTCTTTTCTGGTGGAATCCGGTCAGTTGAGTGACTTTGAGCTGCGTTGCACCGCGCACCGCTCTGCCCTGGCTATTAAACCCGAGGCTGCGTGGACGGTACCCGCGGACTGGGGGGATTGCGTTGTTTATGTGGCGGGCGAGGCGGGCACTGTATTTTATGTCAACGAAATGCGTTAGCTCACTCCCGCAGCTCAGCTTCGCTGGGGTGCCTGATGGCCTGCACGGTTGCGCAGCTTTTTGATGGTCAGTCTGAGTCGGTACCTTCCTCTCGCAGGGCTCTGGTGGTTGCTGGTCATCGCGCTGTCGGGGCTGGCCTGTCAGCGCGGGGAGCTGTGGCTGGTCATCGCCGTGGCGCTGCTTGTTGCTGCTCCGGTATTGATGGCGGCCCTCTACACGGCAACGGCGGAGCTGATCCACCGCAGCAGTCTGTTTCAGCGTGGTGGCGTGCTCAGGAGCATCACTGCGAGTCGGTTGCTGTCCACCGTAGGGTGGACTCTCTGGGCGTTGTTTTTCGGATTTTTTACGGTCTTCTGGTTACATGCCCTGACCTTG
Organism: uncultured Gammaproteobacteria bacterium; assembly: GCA_963840725.1. Classification (GTDB taxonomy): domain Bacteria; phylum Pseudomonadota; class Gammaproteobacteria; order Pseudomonadales; family Halieaceae; genus CAVWDU01. The sequence goes on from CAWIZY010000018.1 coordinate 262,461, forward strand.
CTCGAGTCGACGCTACTGGTGGTTTCGATGGCGGTCTTTCCATTGTTTTTCAATCGTGTATTGCTGCTCACCCAGTCCGAGATGCGGGCCTTTTACGCCCATGCGGCAGCCTTGAAACTCAGCCGTTTGCTTTACGCCCTGTTGATGACACCACTCTATTTGCTGCTGTTGCACTTTCTGGCGGCACCGCTGCCCGAGGGTCCATTGGCACCGCGATTGGAGACCATCGCGGAGGTGCCCTTGACTGGCGGCCACAGCCTACTGATTCAGCTTATGGTCAAATTATTTGACTATCTACGCGCGCTACAGAACTTTCTGCTTGCGGCCCCGGAGGCGGGGTCTGCTGTGCAATGGCTGGCTTTGGTGGTTGTGGCCTTCGGTCTGTTCTATAACGCAGCTCTGTTGACCTCCGGGTTTCTGGTGTCGCCGGTGGAATACCGTCGGGTCTTTGCGCCCGTAGCGGCGACTGATGATCCGGGTCCGGCCTCGACGGCTGTGGTGGCCATGGTGGCGGCTGTCACGACCATCGTTGTAGTGTTCCTGGTGTTGCCCGGGGTAGCCGGCGTGGAATATAGCCTGAAGCATCGCTATGCGACGCAGGATATTGTCGCCAATGCCGAGCGAATCACCGTGCAGTACGCGGAGCGGATCGACGGCCAGTTGTACCGCGTCGGCACCCTGGATGAGATTCAGCGTACGGCCGCCGCTGTGCTGCAGGAACAAGAGGCTCTGTTGGCAGAGATTAGAGACCAGAGCCGGCGGGCGTTTGCGCAAATGCGGCGCAACGTCGACGTCTATCTGGACCGCTACTATAGCCTTCCAGCAGAGTACCTGAGGATAGCCAGTGCCCTTAGCGGGCGACTGGAGGCAGTGATAGCCGATGAACTCACGGAAGCGTTGATGACCGGCGATGCCATCGCTGCTCTCGACAGCCGGGTGCGTGACGCGCTGGAAAAGGCCCCGCAATTGCGCCAGCGGTATGAATCAGAGTTGGTCGCTATTCTTGAGCGACAGCGCATTGAGGCACCCAGCGGGCCGCTGGCGGTTACGGACGGTTCGTCGGGGATGTCTCCCCTGTCCATGACCCGGCCCGGGGCCGGCCTGATGGAATTTGAACAACGCATGGCGTTGTCCGGGGTGTCTGCAATCGGTGGATTGATTGCTGCCAAAACCGTGTCCAAAGTCGCGGCCAAGGGCGCTATAAAAATGGCAGCGAAGGGGTTCGGGAAGATTGCGGCTACTAAAGTGGCGGCGGGCCCTGCGGGTGCAGCTGTGGGCGCGGTAGTGGGCTCAATGGTGCCGGTAGCGGGCACCCTGGTGGGATCCGTTATCGGTTTTACTGTCGGCGTCGCTCTGGGTATCTCGGTTGACGCACTGCTGCTGGAACTGGAAGAGTTTTACGCCAGAGAGGACTTCAAAGCGCAGATACTGCAATCTATCGATGAGCAGGAGCGGGAGTTTGAATCGCTGTTTGCCGCTGCCGATCAGCCTGCCACGAATCCCCCGCCCGCCGCCCGCCACGAACCCGCCTGTCACGAACCGGGAAGAGGGCTAGTTCACAGTGGTTGTGAGGGCAAACAGCAGACGCATGAGGTGGCAATGGCTAGCGACGATATCGCTGGCATTGACCTTGATGGCAGGCTGCGCCGTGCCCAGGGTTGGCCAACCTGTCCCCGACGCGGCTCCGGGAGAGCAAAATCCTGCAGTAGCCCCCGGGCCAGCCGGCGGTCTGCAACAAAATCAGGAAACAACCCTGGCGCTGCTGGGCGCCACCGGCATGGTGGGCGGCCACCTGCTGGAGCAGGCCCTGGACAGAGGTTTCAAGGTGCGGGCTCTGGCGCGCACGCCGGCCAAGCTCGCTCGATTTGAGGGTCGCGTAGACATCGTCAGTGGCGATGCCCGTGACCCGGCTGTCCTGCTGCGGCTCATGCAAGGTGTTGATCTTGTCATCAGTGCACTGGGGCCGGTGCGGGCGGATGGCGATGCTGCCGCCTCTCTAAGCACGATTGTAGCCGGCCATATGGCGCAGCTGATGCCGGAGTTGGGCATTCGGCGCTATTTGGTAGTGTCTGGGGGGGCTGTCAGTACCCCTGGTGATCGTCGCGATGTGTTGGGCTGGACGATTCGTAAACTGGCGCAGCTGGCCTATTACGGCACGGTACAAGACAAGCAGGCGGAGTATGAGGTACTGGCAAACAGCAGCCTGGACTGGACCCTGGTACGCTGCCCCGTGATCGATGACGAGCCCTATGAACACCCCCCTTTGGTCAGTTTGGACACGCCGCCTGCATTCCGGCTGCGGGCTGGTGAATTGGCCAGTTTTTTACTGGACCAGAGTGTTGAGCACGACTATAAGCAGCGTGCGCCCTTTCTGGGGAGTCAATGACCGTGGGTCCACTGCGGCAGCCAGCGCCCGCGAACGCAGGCCAGTTGTTACCGACACTGTTCAGAACGTTATAATCACGCGCTCAGTTAATCAGACCCGTCCATTCAACCAGGAAGAGTGTGAAGCCATGTCAAAAATGCTTGAAGACCCCCGTATTGATCCGAGAATCAAAGCGACCATGGATCTAATGCCGGCCGTACCGCTAAGCGATGTCGCATCCCGGCAGGCGGCTCTCGATGAAGCCAACACACCGGCGGCGATCGCCCAGCGGGAGCAGCTTGAAGGCCTGTTCGACATGCTGGACAACGACGACCTTGCGCCCAGTCAGGGTCTCGATGTCAGTACCCGGGAATTCACTTCCAGCCCGGATGGCAACACCATTAAGCTGCAGTTCATCAGGCCCCAGACCCTGGAGCCGGTCCCCTGTGTGTACTACATTCACGGGGGTGGAATGCAGTCCATGTCGTGTTTCAATGGTCTTTACCGCAGTTGGGGGCGGATCATCGCCCGGCAGGGTGTTGCGGTGGCGATGGTCGATTTTCGCAACTGCCTCACGCCCTCGTCGGCGCCAGAGGTGTTGCCGTTTCCCGCGGGACTCAATGACTGTGTATCGGGGCTCAAATGGTTGGTTGCAGAAGCGGCCACGCTCAACATTGATCCGCAACGGATTGTGGTGGCGGGGGAGAGCGGTGGCGGCAATCTTACCTTGGCAACCGGCCTGAAACTGAATCGTGATGGCGATATCGGGCTGATCAGTGGTCTCTACGCCCTGTGTCCCTATATCGCGGGCAGCTGGCCCCAGGAAAGGTATCCCTCGTCAGTGGAGAACAACGGGCTGCTGCTCGATCTGCATAACAACCGCGGTGCAATGGCATACGGCATTGAGGAGTTCAACAACGGCAACCCGCTGGCATGGCCGGGCTTTGCCACCGAGGAGGATGTGGCGGGTCTGCCTCCCAGTGTTATCAGTGTCAACGAGTGTGACCCCTTGCGTGATGAGGGCATCGCTTTTTACCGCTTATTGCTCAAGGCCGGTGTGCCGGCGCGATGTCGCCAGGTGATGGGTACCATTCACGGCACAGAGATATTTGCCATGGCCTGCCCGGACATCAGCCGTGAAACAGCCGCCAGTATTGCGCAGTTCTGTCGCGACTCCGCCACCCAGGGATGACGTTGCTTCAGGCCTGGCGCTCGTCATCAAGCACCATTGGCAGTTGCTTGGCGGTGTCCTGGGCCTGAATAATCATCGGTGACTGGCGCTTTTTCAGGCTGGTGAAATCTTGCTTGACGCGTGCCAGGTAGCCTGCCAGGGCGCCTCCCCCTGTTGCCAGTGTGAGCAGGCCCAGCGACAGAAACTGGGTAAAGATCATTAGCACTCCGGCACCCATGATGGCGGCAAAAGCGGCTCCGACTTTAAAATTTGCCTTGGCATGGGCGCGGTTGGTCTGCTTGGTGATGTGCTCCTGGCTCTCCTTCATCAGTTGCGATTTCTCGCGCTCCGCATCGACCCGCAGAGATTCTCGCTCGCGGGCATAGTCTGCACGGACTTTCGCAACGGCGTCCTTGCGTCCATGGCTGGCGATCGACGCAAACCAGAATCCCGTTACCAGACTGATGGTGATCGCGAGAGCGGAGATGGCCAGCAACAGCTCTGGGTCCTGGGTTTTCAGTGACGCGAAAACCAGTGCGGCGGTGGCCGCCTGCACAATGAAGATTCCCGGTAAATACTTGAGCATTCTGTTACCTGTACCCGCTGGCAGTGTGCAGCCTTGTATTTGGACGCTGTCCCGAGACCGACGCTTACGGCGGTGCCGTTTGGGCTCGCGGAGGCGGACACGCGGTGTATTTTCCCTTAAGGGTTTGGCAATCACAAGCCCGACCCCAACCTGACTTGAGCCGGGCTGCGCAGACAGAGGCTGACTTTCCGGGAAACTGCAGCGCCCGGCTCAGGGCGCGCTGAGTGCGCGAGCGGCACGCTCGGCAGCGCGCTGACTACTCGTGCTTGATTGCATCATCCCACTGCGTATGGCCGCCAGCTGCGGTTCCACAGGTGTCAAGCGGGTGTTGTTTCCGGTTTGTTCCACCCCCAGCCGGGTCAGCAGAGCTGCGTAGTCGGGCATGCCACGCAGGCGCGCGTAGCGCCGGTAGAGTTGCGAGAACAGTTGACTGCCATGAGCCTGATCGAGGGCGCTGATCAGTTGCTCGGCATTGCCAGGTTCCGTTTGCTCCCGGCAGCATGCGACAAAACGTTCCAGCACCGTGTCCAGTGATAAACGGTTATTGCTATCCAGTCTTAACTGCATGTCGGCCTCGAGAAAAAAAGCGGTGCCACTCCAGTACACTCGCATATAGGATCCCGTATCCCACATCGCAGCGCTGACCTCTTCGAGGGTCATGGCGTCGAACTGATCGTCTGCAAGGCCGCGCTGAAAACCCTCACTCAACTTCTGCCACGCGAGTTGTGGCGTGAGTATGCCGACCCGAGCTCGCAGCAGGTTCTGGTAATATGTGGCAAGGCCTTCGGATAACCAGATACCTGAATCGCCCGGATAAGGGATGTACAGGTGCACAAGCTCGTGCACGGCAGTCCAGTCATCAATGAAAGCCCGCAGGGGAAACCCCGGGTTCAGGGAGAACCGAACGCCCTGGCGTGAACCGCGAATCACTTGTGCGTAGGGGACCGCTCCCCGCCCACGATCAGACCGCTCCAGCACCACGCGGATTGGGCTGCGCGGCAAGTGGCCATAAAGCGTGGCTGCGGTGTAACTGGCATGGCGAAGCCAGCGTTGCAGCTTTACCCGCTCGGCATTAGTGTAGTGGCCTCGCCACTCCACCTGCAGTTCGCCGCCGGCAACCTCCAGCGGCTGGCCATTGGCAAGAGAACAGAGCAGGCACAGGAACACCAGTGACAGTAGCGCAGAGGGTTTCAGAAATAACATGATTGAAGTGTACGGGAACAGGGGGTGATCAGTTCTCACCGCGCCGGACGGCCGGTCAGATTGAACTGTGACTCGAGCTGGACGAGCGTTAGTCACCTGGGGACGCTGGCTGCCATTGTGTGTGCGGCCGTGGCGCTTGGTGCGGGTTTTATAGCCTCGCCTGTTGCCTCCAGCGCGGAGGAGTCGGTCTGGCTGTTGGTCGATACCGAGGATCTCACGCTCACTATCATGGGCGATGCCGGCAACCAGCGCCGCTATGAAAATATCGCTATTGGCAGCAATGGGGCCACTCTGGACAAGCGGGTTGGAGATGAAAAAACCCCGTTGGGCGAATATCGAATCAACGGCATAAGGCCCAGCAGCCGTTTTCACGTATTTGTCTCTATTGATTATCCACGCATGGAAGATGCGCGCAGGGCCCTCGAGCAGGGTGGCATCACTGCCGCAGAGCATCAGAGCGTGGTTCAGGCCTGGCGAGCGGGCCTCACACCGCCGCAGAATACCGGCCTGGGAGGGCATCTGGGGATTCATGGGCTGGGTGCAGGGAATACGCTGGTGCACGAGTTGTTTAACTGGACGGACGGCTGCATCGCTCTGAGCAATGAGCAGCTCGATGACCTGTTGCAGGCGATCAACGTTGGCACCCGAGTGATTATCCGCTAGACGAAATGGCTGAAAAACCGTTGGCGGACCGCTAAGCAGCGCTGTGGCGCGGCGGTTAAACCCTTGCGGCTGCAGTGGAATTCGACCAGAATACGGTTGCAGGAAGGCGCTGCGAAGCGCGTTCTGTGGGTCTCGGTCCGGTGTTGGGCCAACGGCTGATTACGTGTATCCACCACGTTGAGCGTTAAACAAAATAAGTTAAACAAAATAAAGAGTTGAGCGGTAACCAAATTAAAGAGAGGGTAGACAATGCAAGCACAATGGAGAAAAGCTACAGGCGGGATGCTGATGTGCGCGATGTTGGGGCTCGGTGGTTGTGCCTCCACTTCGGAGATCGAATCTCTGAAAGCCGACTTGCAGCGAGCCAATGCCTCCGCTGATCGGGCAGCGGCCGACGCAGCCAGTGCACGGCGGGACGCAGAAGCGGCGAGAGCGGCTGCCGAGGCGGCACAGGCTACGGCAATGGAGACCAACGAAAAGCTGGATCGTATGTTCAAAAAGTCCATGTACAAGTAAACCATGGGCCGCGCATGCTCTGCATTAATGTAACGCGGTTATCGCGGTAGGGACGCCCGTTTGCTCGCGTATAGCCCGGTCCAGTGCTTCTGAGTTGAGTTCTGCCGGTCGTCTGAACAGGGCTTCGTCAACCAGAGCCATGACGGTGTTGCGCAGATCCCTGCGGCCTGCCTCGTCTTCATCCAGGGGTGGATGTAACTCGAGATAGAGGTGGCCGCCAAACCAACCTACCTTGGCTGGTTGATTGATGATTCTTACTACCGTGCCGATGTCCACCTGCGGGAACAGTGTCTCGATGTCCTCCGGCAGCATGCGCACGCAGCCGTGTGAGACGCGCATTCCCACGCCGAAGACTTTATTGGTGCCGTGAATGAGGTAGCCGGGAATACCCAGTCGCATGGCGTAACTGCCCAGGGGATTGTCCGGCCCCGGCGGCACGACCGCGGGCAGTGGGTCACCGGCTTCTGCGTGTTCCCGCCGAATGCTTGCGGGAGGGTACCAGGCTGGATGCTTCTGCTTGGCAACCAGCGTGGTGCTGCCCAGAGGCGTGGCCCAGTCCATGCGGCCGATGCTGACCGGATAGGTTTGCACCTCGGCAGTTTGGCCCTCGCCAGGTTTCGGATAGAAGTACAGCCGCATCTCCGGAAGATTCAGAATCAGCCCCTCTCGCGGCACTGGTGGCAGCACATACCGTGCCGGAATGGTCACCGGAGTGTTCTTGCCGGGCAGCCAGCGGTCCACCTCGGGGTTGGCCAGAATGATTTCAGTCTGACCGACATCGTAACGTCTGGCGATATCCAGCAGCGTATCTTTATGCGCAGCCCGTATGACTTGAGTGTTACCCACTAGATCAAATGCCTGATAGGGCAACGGGTAGACGCTGCTCACCGCAGCCTGGCAGCACAAACAGGCCAGTATCAACGCGCGCGAATATGTGGTCATAGTAATGACTCAGCGATTTGCCCATGGCAGGAAACTACAGAGTTTGGCACAATCGCGCCGCGGTTCAAGTACACTGGCGCGGTGTTTTTCACCTGTGCAGTTTGCTATTGCCGCCGTCCGCTACTCAGCTATTGTGACTGGCCGTCGCTGGCTTTGAGCGCCTTACCGGCGCAGGAACATCTAACGAGGGAACCCGGCTGTGAACAGCAAGCGAAAATATGACGTCGTGCTCTGGGGAGCCACCGGTTTTACCGGAGCTTTGGTAGCGCGGCACCTGGTCACTCACTACGGAGTCGGCGGTGAATTGCGCTGGGCGATAGCGGGACGAGACAAGGCCAAGTTGGAAAAACTGCGCGCGACCCTGCTCCCTGACCAGTCCAACAAAGACCTGCCCCTGATACAGGCAGATAGCGGAGATCCGGAGAGCCTCGCAAAGATGGCCGCCGTCACCCGTGTGGTGTGTAGCACGGTTGGGCCCTATGCGCAGTACGGCACTGAATTGGTAGCGGCCTGTGTGGCCGCGGGTACCGACTACTGCGATTTGACCGGTGAAGTGCCCTGGATGGTGGCAATGATCGCAAAGTATCAGGCACAGGCCGAGGACAGCGGGGCGCGGATTGTGCATAGCTGTGGCTTCGACTCCATTCCATCGGACCTGGGCACCTGGTATTTACAACAGTGCATGCACGATCGCTGGGGTGTCTATGCACAACGTGTTAAGGCGAGGGTTGGTAAATTCAGTGGCGCGGCCAGCGGCGGCACGATCGCCAGCATGATTGGAATGATGGAGCAGGCTGCGGTGGACGATGAAGTGCGTCAGGCCATGGCCGACCCTTACTCGCTCTACCCCGAAGGAGAAGCGACAGGCGATGATCAGAGCGATCAGCGGCTGGCGGTCTACGATCGCGTGTTTGGCCAATGGACGGCCCCGTTTGTGATGGGAGTCATCAATATGCGCGTGGTAAGACGCAGCAACGCCCTGCAGGACTTCGTATACGGGCGTGACTTTCGGTACGACGAGGCCATGCTAACCGGCAAAGGTGCTATGGGTGGTCTGCGAGCCTCCGGTATTAGTGCCGCCTCGCTGGCCGGGATGGCGACCCTGGCAGTGGGCCCAACCCGCAAACTGGTGTCGGGATTGCTGCCCGCGCCGGGCCAGGGGCCCTCGCCAGCGCAGCAGGAGCAGGGGCATTTTGAGTTGTACTTCCACGGTGTGGACACCAGCGGTGATTATGAGCTGTTTACCCGCGTCAGCGGGGACCGGGATCCCGGTTACGGGGCAACTTCACGCATGCTGGGGGAGTCGGCAGTTTGTCTTGCGAACGATGATTTGCCAGCAACAGGCGGGTTTCTGACGCCAGCGGTGGCGATGGCTGGGCCATTAATCATCCGCTTGCAGCGTCGAGCCGGGATGCGTTTCGAGATCGTGGAGAAGCCCTGAGCGGTCAGCTACTTGGCGGTCGGCACGAGTTTGGCGGCGCCGATGCCCATCAACTTCAGGCTTTTATTGATGGCCAGGAGATTAGCCTCCGTCGGGCTGACGCGGCTGGCCTCCACATAGGCAACTGACCCGGACCTGACATCGGGCGCCCCGGGGAAGAACACCACCACCAGACCGTCATCGGTTCGCTCCATTTCGAAGCCCAGTTGCATCTGATCGTCCAGTCGCACCAGCACCGGCGTGAATTGTTCAATCGTCTTGTCCGCACCCCCCAAACTGCTCACCAAAGCCTTGGTCCAGGCGTAACCCGGTATCACTTCCAGCAGTATCCGGTCGAGCTTGCTGTACAGTTTTCGCGCCGGAGGGCTGCGCGCGATCAGGCCTGCTGCCACGCAGACGCTGAGCAGGACCACAATGGCCAGAATGTTGATCATGCCGATGCCCGCGATGGTGTCGAGTGGTAGCAGGCGACTCAGCGGCTCCGCCACTTGCAGCATAATGCTGTAGGCCTTGCCCAGAAACAGCACCACGAACACCAGCGGCACCAGAAACAAGATGCCTCCGAGTGCCGTGGTGATCAGAAATTTTTTCATCAGTACGAGCTCCAGCGGTAGTGGCGGGCGCGGTTGCGTTGCCTGGTGTGAGTGGACATCACTCTGTTGTGGTGCCGGTTAAGGCCCCGGTCACAAGCCTAACTGTGGTCTCCATCGTCATCGCCACCCGAGTCGCTACCGTCGTCCAGCCCGCCGTCCTCACGCAGCGTTTGCTTGCGCTTGGCAGGCTGGTCTGCAGAGGTGCCCTTGAGTACCTCATCCATTGATTTACCCTCCTGCAGGTAGAGGTGTACGTCACGTTGCGGGAAGGGGATACCGATGCCGGCGGCATCGAAACGCTTCTTGACAGCCCGGGTAATATCCCAATTGACGTCCCAGTAATCTTCGGTGAGGCTCCAGGGCCGCACGATAAAGTTCACTGACGAATCCGCCAGTGCATGCATCCTGATAGTCGGTTCAGGGTCCTTGAGAACCTTGGGATGAGAGAGCACGATGTCGTTGAGGATTTCAGTGGCTGCATCGATGTCGTCGTCATAGCCAATACCGAACTCCATATCGACGCGTCGCTCGGATACGCCCGTGACGTTGGTGATGACATCGTTCCAGATCTTGTTGTTGGGAACGATCATCCGCTTGTTGTCAAAGGTGAGGATCGTGGTGGAGACGAGATTCATGGATTGAACCTTGCCGGCAACGCCTCCGGCGTCAATACCGTCACCTTCATCAAAGGGGCGGAAAAACAGGATCATTAACCCGCTGGCAAAGTTGCTGAGGCTATCCTGGAGTGCGAAGGCGATGACAAAGCCAGCGGCACCCAACAGAGCCAGTAGAGGGCCAACGCTGATCTCCATGGCGGCTAGCGCCATGATGATACCGATCGCCATGATGATCCACTTGACTGCCTTGACCAGAAAGTTCTCCAGCAGACGAGATGTGCCCGGCATGCGAGCGAGACCGTGGCGGATCGCCGAGCTGAATAGACCGGAGATAATCCAGGCCACCAACAATGTGCCAATGGCCTTGGCCAGGTTGATTGCCCAGCGCTTGCCCCCTTCCGCAGACAAGGCCCAGCCCTTGACAGCCATCAGTAGTGAGGTGGTGTCCTCCACATCGACATCGATGCCGCCTACCGCCCTGGAGTAGAGCCGGTAATCGGTGATTTTGGTGAGGGTGTCGGCGTCTCCCTGGTCAGTTTTATTGTCGAGCGCGTCAAGTACTGACTCCAGCCGGTCTATCAGGCCTGCCCGCTCTTCGCGCAAGCGAGTAAGCGTTGCCAACAGATTGACCTTGGCTTCCTCGCCTGCATCAATCCGCTGTGCTGCGATGTCAGCCGCTTTTTCCAGCAGTTCGCTTTTCTCTGCCAGAGAATCCGCCTTCTCAACAGCTGTCTGTGCGAGCTGCTTTGCTTCCTCGGTGCCGGACAGGTCCTCGAGGCTCTCCGCCAGTTTCTGCTCCGCTTTGGCCGCTTTTTTCGCCGCGCGTTCCGTCTCTCCCTCCTCGGCAGAATCCAATGCGGCCTGGGCTTCCTTTAGCTCCTCGGCCATGTCTGCACTGGTTTCCCGCGCCGTGTCGGAGTCTTCGATATAGCGGTTGCCCCGTTTGATGAGGATCTCCAGGGCGGAAATTTCCTTGGCCTTGTCCTCCAGCAGCCCCTGCCAGGCATCCGCCTCTACCAACAGCTGTGAGCGGGTCAGTGGCTTTAACAGCAAGTTCAGCTCTTCCACCGGGAGCAGGGCGTCGTCAATCGTTTGGGGGGGCGGAGGCTCATCCGCCGCCGTGGCCAGGGCAGAAAACCCGGTCACCAGGGCTAGCGTCAACAGGGCTAAATTGATCCTAAGAACATGAGTCACAGCAGAACCTCTAGGTGGAGCGGACAAGACAAGGGTTGGCAAACAGGTCGCTATGATAAAGATGACGCGCCGAGCATGCAAAGACAGATATTGCGATTTCTGGAACTCAAACTGTGACCTGGCGCAAGCATCGGTGGGGCTCGAATTGCCTTCCGGCCCTGGAGCGCTAGATTAGTCGCTTGGGATACAAACCGGGCTATCACGCGGGCAATATGGATCATTTACAAGCTCTGCAGGTGCTGCAGCTACCAGCCGGCGCTTCGGCGGACGAGGTCGCGGCGCGCGGTACAGAGGTTCGCCTCCAGCTTTTACGGCAACAGGAAGCGTTTGCCCCGGGGTCCATTGACCAGCGGGAAGTAGAAGCACGCTTGCGGGAACTAGCGCTGGCGCTCTCCTGTTTGCGTCCTTCGCGTTCTGCAGTGGAGCGCGCTGGCGCCGCGATGCTTGCGAGTTACGCTCATCAGGACCGGAACCCATTGGTCCCGCCGACCGGTCATTCCAGCGCCAATGGCCGTTCGGCCACAGCCCCGGAGCCGGGATCAGATGTCGCTGTGACCCAATCAGCAACCCCTGTGACAGACTCACCTGAGGAAGCATGCGTCACAAGTCCGGCAATCAGCTCGAGCACCGCTCAGACCGACCCGGGGTCCGGCGCTTCCCAGGTTCGCGTACCTGAACCGGCCGCTGCGGAACGACTGTCGGTTGATCCATCTGCCGCACGGGCCAGACGTCGGGCAATGTGGCTCTTGCTGGGGATTGCCGGGGTGCTGGCGGTCGTTGTTTACTACCAGCTGCGTGCGTCGTCGCAGCCGCAGACGCAGCCGCCATTGCAGTCGAGAGAGTTGCTCAACGGGTCTCTGGATGGCACAGAGAAAACCGATGCAGCCGTCACGCCACGGGCACCGGATTTGGCTGCGGCGGTCGCCCCGGTTCCGGAGCCGCAGGCCGCCGGGAGCCTGCCGTCAGAGCAGCAGGCACCGCCCATGGATCAGTATGGTCAGGAGGGTTCTGGCCGAACTGCCCTGGAATCGGTTCTCGATCAGGAACCGGAACCGGAACCGGAACCGGAACCGGAACCGGTCCCGCAAACGCCCCTGGACGCCCAGATTGCGGAGCGTGAAGCACGGGTAGAGGAATGGTTTCAGCGCGGCATGGACGCTGCCCGGCGCTACCACCTCACCAAACCCGAGGCGGACAGCGCCTTGTCTTTTGCTAGCCGAATTTCTGCTCACGAGCCAGGCAGGCCTGAAGAGGCCCAGCTGATGGCGGCCATCAAGACGGCTTATCTTACCTTGCTGGAAGGCGCGTTGTTGCGCGGCGACAGTGAGCTGGTTAGTCGTTACAGGGAGTTGGCCAGTGCTATGGGAGCCAGCCCTGAAGAAATCGACGCGGTATATCTTGCGGGTTCCGCGTCTGACCCTGACTATCGCAACTGACCAGACCGGGAGACGGGCGCTACCAGCTGATCTCTACCTCGATACTGGATTCTTCGCTTTCGATTTCAACCTCAACTTCGACGGTGACCTGGTTCGGCACATTGATATGAAATTTCAGACCCTCTCGGTTGAAATCCAGTCCGTTGTGTCGGGCCAGCGAGTCGGCAATCTGGTGCAGCATTGCGGCCGCTTCCTCTCTAGCCATTTTTCGTTTTTCAGAAACATCCAGCAGTTCCATAGTGTGGCCCTTCGGTTGGTAGCAATCAAAAAAACGGAGTATAGCAGTACCCGGTCAGCGATAAAGCCCGCCCGAAGCGGCTAGTCAACCGTCCCGTTATGCGGCTCCGGGGTCGTCTACTTCCGCCTTCAGAATGTAATCCAGTAGCGGGAACTGCTCAAGTAAATAGGCGCTGCCCGCTTTCTCGATTGGCCCCTGGCGCCCGCCACGCATGCCACCGCCGGCTTCTTCACCGTATAACGGATAGAGCCTGTCCACGGTGTCCATGCCTTCAATGACCCGACCAAATGGCGCGAACCCTTCAGCGTCCAGGCGACTGTTGTCGCCCGTGTTGATGTAGACCTGTGTAGAGCGGGTGTCGGAGCCGGTCATCGCAAACGCGACCGTCCCGCGGGTATTGCTGGCTACGACCGGGTCGTCACCGATCGTTTGCTGCTTCCATTGTGCGCTGACGTCCGGGTCGCCATGCAGGCCGAACTGGGCAATGTACCCTTTGACAACCCGGTTGATGTGAACACCGTCATAGAAGCCGTTATTCACCAGTTGGTAGAAGCGGTCGGCGCCTATGGGGGCCAGCTCGCGCTTCACCCGGACAGTAAATGCGCCCTCAGTGGTTTCGAAGCGGGCATCGAAGTGCTCCGGTGCCGGGGTCTGCCATTGAGCCGCCTCCGGCTCCAGTAGTAAGGACCGATCGAGCGGAGTGCGGGCGCTGGTCTCGCTGAGCAGGCGGGCCAGGTACGGCCCCCAGATGCTCGGCAGCGAGTGGGTGCCGTGGCCTCGTGTCAGGGTGGTAATGGGGAGTACCACTGCCCGCCCGTTCGCTACTTTCTCCGTCTCGACTTCGAGAATGCCGAGTTCTGGCGGGTTAACCTGATCGTCCGCCGAATTAATGGCAATGAGTGGCGCTGTTATTTTATCAAGCTCTGGTGCAGGGTTGTAATTGCGCGAGGCATCGAAGGCGTAGATCAAATCGTTGGCGTCCATGCGCGGCAAATAACGTTGCAGCAGAGAGTCCATCAGCGCTTCTGCCGATTCCCGGGTGGGTGCATTGAGCTGATATTGCAGCGGGCTGGACACCATGAAAATCAAGCCATACATGGCCTCCTTAAGACCTGCGGGTTGCTGCTTGTAGTGGCCCCCATGCCACTGTGGGTCGGTACGGACTGCATCAATAATCATTTTGCGGGTCATTCGATTACGCCCCGCAATTTCAACCGGTAGGCTGGCCAGGGGCAGCAGTGCATCCATGAAGTCCGGGTAGCGATAGCCCCAGATCCAGGTGAACATGCCGCCCATTGAGGTGCCGGTGACCAGCCTGAGATGGTTGACCCCCAGATGCTCGGTCAATAAACGATACTGAGCCTCGACCATATCGTTGTAGGTGTAGGCGGGGAAGTCGCCGGCCAGACCCTGGCTGGGTTTGCTGGACTCACCGTGACCAATGGCATCCGGGAGAATGATGTAGTATCGGGAGGCGTCGAGGAGCTGCCCGCGGCCAAACAATACGCCGGCAAACCGGTCACTGAGAAAGCCGCGACCCGTTCCTGTGGTTCCATGCATGATTAGCACGGCATTGCTGACACGCCCTGACGCGTCGCGCTGGGGTGAGCCCAGCGTGGTGTAGTGCTGGGACAGTTCCATCACCGCTCCGTCTTCAAAGTGGAAGTCGGAGATCACAAAATCACCCTGGGTTTCCATCAACTCATCAGCCGCCTGAGTATTCATCGCGGTTGTCTGCAGGATGACGGCAATGATCACGCCGACCCAGGGGGCCAGATGCCTACGCCAGCGGGTGTCGATAGGGGGGCTCGCTGCGAGTCCGGCATGGCGTTTCGAGTGGGGCAAAAGCATGACAGGGAATCCATCGGAGTGGCACGGGGTAAGAATTGAAGAAGGTACCGCTTTACAGCGACGCTGACAAATCGTGAGGGCTGCTGTGATGGCTCGGTGCGCGGGCGTTTTCTCGCGGTTCAAACGCTGCTACCATCGGGGACTTGTTACATTGCTCAGGCGTTTATTATGGCTCGGACTTTCACACGCATTTTTCTCAGCGGCCTCGTCGCTTACTGCGGCGCTGCCAGCGGCGCAGATAACCGCGGGGTTGATTCCCTCGTAGATACCCACGGGGAGGCGCAGGTGGACTCCTCCAGATTGCTGGCCGCCGAAGCAGATACCGCCAACTGGATGTCTTACGGTCGCACCTACAGTGAACAGCGCTACAGCCCGCTGAAAGGCCATCAACAGCGACACAGTCGATAAACTCGGTCTGGCCTGGTCGTATGATCTGCACACCGAGCGCGGGGTAGAAGCAACGCCGCTGGTGGTCGACGGAGTGATGTACACCACCTCTTCCTGGAGCATTGTCCATGCTCTGGATGCCAGAACCGGTAAACATCTGTGGACCTATGACCCGCGAGTGGCGAAGGACAAGGCCCGACATGCCTGCTGCGACGTGGTTAATCGCGGAGTTGCGGTATGGGAAGGGCAGGTGTTTGTGGGTGCACTGGACGGCCGCCTGGTGGCACTGGATGCAGCCACGGGTAATGTGAACTGGGAAGTTGCCACGGTCGACCCACTCATGCCTTACACGATTACCGGTGCACCTCGGGTCATCGACGGCAAGGTGCTGATTGGCAACGGGGGCGCGGAATACGGTGTGCGCGGTTTTCTCGGTGCCTATGCGGCCGAAAACAGGCAAGCTGATCTGGCGTTTCTACACGGTGCCCGGGGATCCGTCGAAGGGGCTTTGAGAACGACGCCATGGCAATGGCGGCGAAGACCTGGAACGGCAAGTGGTGGGAAATCGGCGGTGGCGGCGGCACGGTTTGGGACGCCATGGCCTACGATCCGGAACTGGACCTGCTCTATATCGGCGTCGGTAACGGTACCCCCTGGAACCGGGAGATACGCTCCCCCGGCGGTGGTGACAACCTGTTTCTCTCCTCTATCGTCGCGGTGCGGCCCGACAACCGGCGAATACGTCTGGCACTACCAGACGACCCCGGGCGAGACCTGGGACTACACCGCCACCCAGCACATTATCCTGGCGGATATCGAGCTCGACGGCAAAACCCGCAAAGTGTTGATGCAGGCGCCCAAGAACGGCTTCTTCTACGTACTTGATCGCACCGATGGCACTTTGCTCAGCGCAAAGAATTACATGGATATCACCTGGGCGACGCATGTGGATATGGAGACCGGCCGTCCGGTGGAGGTGAAGGGGGCTCGCTACGAGGATAAGCCGTTCCTGATTTTCCCGTCTTACCTGGGTGGACACAACTGGCACCCCATGTCCTATAACCCCATGACCGGTCTGGTGTACATCCCGGTGCTGGATTTTCCGGCAAACTACGGGCAGCAGGAGGTCTTCGAGTATCGGTCTGGCGTTATGAACACCGGGACTGACGGCATTATCGGCAGTCTGCCCGACTCCCAGGCCGAGCGCGATGCGCTGGGCGCCTTGATCAAGGGCCGCCTGGTGGCCTGGGATCCGGTGCGCGCAGCGGGAAGCCTGGCGGGTAGAGCACAGCGGCACCTGGAACGGCGGCACCCTGGCTACGGCCGGCAACCTGGTCTTTCAGGGCACAGCGGCGGGCAATCTGGTGGCCTTCAGGGCCGACAATGGCGACCGTCTCTGGGACTTCCCGGCCCAGACCGGCATTGTGGCGCCGGCCATGACCTATGAACTCGATGGCGAGCAGTACATTACGGTTAACGCTGGCTGGGGAGGGGCTTATGCGCTGGTTTTCGGCGAATATGTGCAGGCGGAAAGCCTGCCCAATGTCAGCCGCGTGCTGACTTTCAAACTGGGGGCCAATAAGACTCTGCCGGCGGTCGACTGGAGGCCCAGTGTCACCTTCAATCCGCCGCAGCAAACCGCCGATGCGGCGACTCTGCGAGAGGGCTTTGCCCATTACCAGGACAACTGCATGGCCTGCCACGGCCTCAACGCCGTCTCCGGCCTGTTAATCCCCGATCTGCGCGGTTCGGGGTATCTGCATGACGCCAAGGCCTGGCGCAGCGTAGTGCTGGGCGGCGCTTTAGCGGAACGGGGTATGCCGTCGATGGCGAAGGCGCTGACCGATGCCGAAGCCGAGGCAGTGCGCGCCTACGTGATCCAGCAGGCGCAGCGTGGGGCAGCGCTGCGGCAGCAGCAGAAGCCGGCCTCTGCGCCCTGAAGCCAGCCTCCGCGCCCTGACCCAAAGGCGGTCCCCGCGCCGCGGCAAACCGGTTTACTGCAGGCCCAGGAAACCGCCGGACTGGTGTTTCCAGAGGCGGGCGTAGATGCCGTCGCGGGCGAGTAGCTCAGCATGGGTGCCGGATTCAACGATGCGGCCCTGGTCCAGCACCAGGAGCCGGTCCATGGCCGCAATCGTGGACAACCGATGCGCGATGGCAATCACCGTCTTGCCCTCCATCAGTTTGTACAGGCTGTCCTGGATGGCGACTTCGATCTCCGAGTCCAGCGCGGCGGTGGCCTCATCCAGAATCAGGATGGGCGCGTCTTTCAACATCACCCGAGCGATGGCGATCCGCTGGCGCTGTCCGCCACTGAGCTTCACCCCGCGCTCGCCGACCTGGGCATCGAAACCGCTGCGGCCGCTACTGTCTCTGAGGCTCTGGATAAAGTCCCAGGCTTCGGCCTGCCGAACGGCGCGTTCTATCGCTGCCTCGGAGGCACCCTCGCGGCCGTAGAGTATGTTCTCCCGCACACTGCGGTGCAGTAGCGAGGTGTCCTGGGTGACCATACCAATATTGGCGCGCAGACTGTCCTGGCTGACCTGGCGGATGTCTTGTCCGTCAATCGTGATACAGCCGTCCTGCAGGTTGTAGAACCGCAGCAGCAGGTTGACCAGGGTCGATTTACCGGCTCCGGAATGGCCGACCACTCCGACTTTTTCTCCGGCGGAGACCACCAGGTTGAGATCACTGAACACGGGCTTGCTCTCGCCGTAGCGGAAGCCGACATGATCGAAACGAATTTCACCTCGCGGCACCACCAGCGCCGGGGCCCGGTCCCGGTCCGAGACGCTGATATCCCCCGAAAGTGTCTGGCTGCCATCGCGGACTGTGCCAATGTTCTCGAACAGGTCGGAGACTTCCCACATAATCCATTCCGAGGTGCCATTCAGGCGCAGACAGAGGGCTACAGCGGCCGCGATCGCCCCGGGCGAGATCGCATCCCCCAGCCACAGGTAGATCGCCATGGCGACCACGGCAAAAACCATGACCACGTTATTCGCTGTTACGGCGGTTTCCATCCAGGTCACCAACCGCATCTGTGGGTGTACGGTTTGCAGGAATTCTTCCATACCTTCGCGGGCATAGTCTGATTCGCGTCGTGCGTGGGAAAACAGTTTCACCGTGGAGATGTTGGTGTAGCTATCACTGATGCGGCCGGTCATGCTTGCCCGGGCGTCCGCCTGCCATTCGGACACCGTCAACAGCCGTGGCAGCACGAGATAGAGTATCCCGATGTAAACGGCTACCCAGAGCAGCAGGGGCAATACCAAACGGATGTCGACGCTGGCAAACAGGCCGAGGGTGGTCAGGAAATAAACGCCCACATACACCAGTATATCCAGCAGTTTCATTACCGTAGTGCGCACCGCCAGCGCCGTCTGCATGACCCGTGTTGCGATTCGCCCGGCAAACTCATCGTGGAAAAAACTGACACTTTGGCGCAGTAGATAGCGATGGGCCTGCCATCGCACGATCATCGGGAAGTTACCCATAAGGGTCTGGTGGATCAGCAGTGACTGTAATCCCACCAGCACGGGCAGGGCGAACAACAAAGCGACACCCAGCCACAGTAAATGACCGCCGGCCCCGGCTCTGAATTCCGCCGGGGTATGCGCTGCCAGCCAATCCACCCATTCACCCATCAGCCCGAATAGCGATACCTCAACAATGGCTACAGCGGTGCTCAGCAGGGCCATGAGTATCAGGTATATCTCCAGGCCCCGGGTATAGTGCCGGCAGAACTGGTAGACGTTCCGGGGGGATTTAGCCGGAGGGGTGTCCGGAAATGGATTCACCAGGTTCTCAAAAAATCGGAACAGCATGTCGTTCTTCGCCCGTCTTGTCCGTTCAAGGTAAACACTGCGATTTTGCGGAGGAGGTTGCCTGCAGTTTTTTGTCGACAAGGTCCTGCCGACCTGACTCGCGCCACCATGTGGTGAGGGACCCTGGCCGGCGCCTGATTATGCCTGAGTGACGGCAGATGTATAGACGGGCGTCCCGCGCAGGCGCTGCAATGGAGCAGGAATTAGCCTATGCTTGCGCTTTCAGGTTTACGGGGGTTTGGCATGACACCAGGAGAGCGGTATCCGATTGGCATACCAGGACAAAAGTGGGGCGATCCTGAAAAAACTGCCTGGCTTGAGTCGCAGGTGTTGCAGCGATCCTATGAACAGGACGTGCTCGCCCGGTTGCAGCCGTTGCGAGAGCGCTTCGATGTGGTCGAGTACGGCCGGCTTGCTAACTACCCGGGAACAGGAACGGGCAAAGACTATCCGCTGCTGGCGGCCAAGAGCCGGAAATGGCGGGATGGGCGCCCTGTGGCACTGGTGACCGGGGGCGTGCACGGCTACGAGACCAGCGGTGTGCTGGGCGCTCTGCGCTTTTTGGAAACGAGCGCCGAGGTATACAGCAACGACTTCAACGTACTGGTTGCACCCTGCGTCAGTCCCTGGGGCTATGAAACCATCAACCGCTGGAACCCCGCAGCGATTGACCCCAATCGCGCCTTTACATCGAACAGTCCTGCGCCGGAATCCGCCGCGTTGATGCAGCTATTGGCGACGACGCCCGGGCCGATGGAGGTGCATATCGATCTGCACGAGACCACAGACAGCGATAACGACGAATTTCGGCCTGCGCTCGCTGCCCGCGATGCGGTGGAGCAGGATAACTGGAACATTCCCGACGGTTTTTACCTGGTGGGCGATACCGAGGTCCCGGCGCATGCGTTTCAGGCAGCGATCATCGCCCGGGTGCAGCAGGTGACTCATATTGCTCCCGCAGATGATCAGGGCAAACTGATCGGCGTGTCGCTGACACAGCCGGGCGTCATTAACTATGCCACCGGTTCACTGGGCTTGTGTGCCGGGGTGACTTCCGCAGCGTATCGCACCACCACCGAAGTCTATCCTGATAGCCCCAGAGTTGATGGCGAAAACTGTATCCTGGCGCAACTGGCGGCGATCGAGGGGGGGCTGGACTATGTTATTGCCTCGCGCTGAACCCTGTTGCCAGCCGCAACGGGAACTGCCGGAAGCTGTCGGACAAGCAACTGCTGTTTGCAGCGGCACAATCCGGGCCCGAGATGACGCCAGGGAGGTAGTGAAGTGTCCGAAATGAAACGAATTGCACTGCTGATAGACTGCGACAACGTCAGCCATACGGCGATTGAGGGCGTGCTCGAGGAACTGGCAAAAAGTGGCACCGTCAATGTCCGCCATGCGCACGGCGACTGGAATAGTCAGTCACTGGCGGGCTGGGTAGAAAAACTTCACCCCCATGCGATTCGCCCCATGCAGCAATTCGCCTACACCCGCGGCAAGAACGCCACCGACTCGGCGATGATTATCGACGCCATGGACTTGCTCTATAGCGGCAATGTAGACGCGTTTGCCCTGATGACCAGCGACAGTGATTTCACCCCGCTGGTGCTGAGAATTCTGGAAAGCGGGTTTCCGGTTTACGGGTTCGGTGAAAAAAAGACGCCGAAACCGTTTGTGGACAGTTGCTCGCCCTTTATCTACGTTGAAAACTTACTCGAGACCGCTGCCGATGACTCGGTTGACGACAAGCCGCGCGCCCGCAAAACCAAGGGCCAGCTGAGGCAGAACGCCTCGCTGGTGAAACTACTGCGCACGGCGGTCGAACAATGCTCGGATGACGATCATTGGGCCAATATGGGCCAGGTGGCGAATTACATCTCAAACAACAACAGTTCGTTTTCATCAATCAATTACGGGTATCGCAGAGTCAGTGATCTTATTCGCGCTAGCGAGCTGTTTGACGTCGAGTTCAGAAACGGCACAGCCATGTACATCCGCGATGCCCGCAAATCGGCTTAGCCTTCCCGCATGGCCTGAATCAGCACCACACGGGGCACACTCTCTCAGTCGTCAGCCGCAACAGCAGCCGATGCTGCTACTTTCCAGTTGCCATTGCGGACACGCCACACATGCATGCTGGAATGGGCTTTGTCGCCGGTTCCCGAGGTGTGAACCATGATCACAACCTTGTCGTTAACCTTGTTTATCTTGTAACCGCCGGCAACATAGGGCTCTCCTGGGGGTGCCTTGGTCAACTCATCCATCAATTGTTTCCGGCTGCTGGTGCCATCTTCCGTAAGCAGAATAAAGTCTTCCGTAAGCAGCGCCTCCAGCTGTTCGGGCTTGGTCGCCTCTCCCCACTCGCGATCCAGCTTGATCAGTTTTTCTTCCAGGTCGGCGAGGGCGCTCTGAGCGAACAAGCCCAGAGTGACGCTCAGGGCTATAGCTAAACGCTGTGTCATGGTAGGTTTCTCCAGTGTGGTATCGGTTGGTACGTCGTTGAGCATAGTTCAGGTGATATCAATCCGCAAAGCCGGCGGCTTTCAGTGGGGACACTCACAGAGACTATCCGGACGTTGTTGCAGGCTCTGTGATACGCTTGGGGCCGGGTAGTGAGCAGGCCCCGGGCCGGGAGAGAGTCGTGACATTTAAAGTGAGTAATATCGAGGAATTAAACCTCTTGTTGTTGTTTGACACCGCAAGCCAGGAGCACGGGATAAAAGTGCACTCCAGTGCGCGTCCGGAGGTGATAACCGCCTGTGAGGGGCTGTGTAATAAGGGTCTGGTTACCCAGCACGATGGTGGCTACCTCACGGATGCCGGTATCGAGGCGTTGGCACATGCGGAGGTACTCGCCGGTCTACTGGGTAATAACGAGACCTGAGTAGTGGCATCGCCGCTGGCAGGCGTTTCCCGACGCGGCGCGCGCCAGGATCTCTGCGCAATGGCGAGTTTTCGGTAGACCACGGTGTATCAACTAACGGAGAACGTTTAATGAAATTCCTAGTGCTTCCGATCGTCACAGGCTTGATTGGCTTCAGTACGGTCACAGCCGCTGAGCCGCCGCTGAAAGCCGTCCAGGCCAATGACTTTATTGCGTTATTCGAAAAGATGAGTGGCAGTCAACCGGGACATCGCAGAGCCCATGCCGAAGGAGTATGCGCCGCCGCCCGCTTTACCCCCGCTGCGAACAAAGCCTTCCTCGATGCCCCATTGCTCTCCAGTGGCGAATTGCCGGCAATCATGCGGTTCTCAGTAGGCGGTGGGCAGCCCAAGGCCGATGAGCGCAAGCCCGGAACACGGGGTGTGGGTTTGCGGATCAAGCTTCCCGGGGGTGGAAATCATATTTTTACGGGCAACAACTTTCCGGTATTTGCCGGCAAAGACCCGGACACGTTTTTCGGCTTCCTCTCGACCTTGTTGCCGGATGAAAACGGTGAGCGACATCCGGAGAAAACGCTGGCATTCATCCGCAGCCATCCCAGTGTCCAGGCCAACGCGGCCTGGCGGCGCAGCGCCAAAACCGCCGCCTCCTATGCCAATACGGAGTTTTATGGATTGCACACCTTCTACTTTCAGGGGGATGCCGGTGAGCGCACAAAATTCCGCTGGCAGTTGGTTCCTGATCTCGGGGTAGCCGTGCTGGATCAAGAAGCCGCCGCCAGTAAACCCGCCGCGTTTCTTGCGCAGACCCTGGCGCAGCAGTTGGAGCAGGGTACGGTAAGCTTCAAACTGGTGGCCAATATCGGCGAGGCCGCAGATAGTGATATTGATCCCTCCGTGCAGTGGCCGGAGGATCGCCCTCAGGTCACCCTGGGTACAGTGAGAGTCACGGCGTCCGGAGGCACGCAATGCCGCGACCTGAACTTCGACCCCAATGTGCTTTCGGCCGGTTTTGAGCCCAGCGATGACCCGGTGCTGAGAATGCGCTCCCCGGCCTATGCCATTTCCTTTGCCAAGCGTTTGAGCGGAAACTGACCGGTCTGCTCCACGTCGGCTGGCCTCAAACTCGAGGCTAAAGTGGCACCTTCAGGGACCGGCAGGGTCGGCCACTAGCGCGGCCTGCCGAAGACCTGAGTCCAGTACACGCCGTAGGTACTGCCTGAGTCACTGTACTTGGCGGCCCCGAGTTGACGGTAATGATCCCGCATCAGGTTGGCGCAGTGCCCGGGACTGCCGATCCAACCCTGCATGACGTTTTCCACTGCACTGAACGAGCCTCCAGCCGCGATATTCTCCCCCAGTCCGGACCAATCGTAGCCAGCGCGGGTCGCGCGGTCTGCCGCAGAGGAACCATCTGAGCCTGTGTGGTCGAAAAAGTTGTTGGTTGCCATGTCCATTGAATGGGTAAGTGCCGCCGCCTCCAACTTGCAGCTCCAGGTCAGTGGGGTGGTTGCCTCGAACTGGCCCTCTGAGCCACAGCTTTGGTCCTGTGAGCGGAATTCATTGACAGCAGCCAGCATGGCCTGATCTTCCGCGGTCATGTTGCAGCCATCGCCGCCAACCGGGTCGTCACCCTCAACCGGGTCATCTCCGTCCCCCGGATCACCGCCATCCCCCGGATCACCGTCGTCGATGGGACTGTCATCAACGCTGTCACAGGCATCTCCTTGCCCATCATTGTCACTATCCGATTGGGAAGGGTTGTAAACCTCAGGACAGTTGTCCTGCTCGGAGTTCACCCCGTCGTTGTCCGGGTCCAGGTCGTTACGACCATCACAGGCATCACCGAGGCCGTCGTTGTCTCTATCCGACTGGCTTGGATTATAGTTTTCGGGGCAGTTATCCAGACTGTCCTGGACCTCATCTCTATCGCTGTCAGTGAACATATCGCAGGCGTCACCAATGCCGTCATTGTCCACATCACCCTGAGTGGGGTTTGCGATATCGACGCAATTGTCTGTGCCATCGGCGACGTAACCCTCTGGTCTCTCCAGGGCACTGATGGAACGCTCCGGGTCACCAAAGCCGTCGCCATCGCTGTCTTCGTAGTAATTGCTGGGCGTAAACCCCTCATCCACGGCGCCGTCACAATTGTTGTCGACGCTGTCAAAGCGTTCCTCGGCGGCAGGGGATACGCTGGCATTGTTATCGTCGCAGTCTTCATCGTTGCTGACGTAGCCCGGCACCGGCTCGAGGGATTCGATCGTGTCCGATGCGGTTCCGTAGCCATCACCATCCACATCACGGAAGAAGATGGCGGCAACGCCGTCATCGACTTCACCGTCACAGTTGTTGTCGTACCCGTCCGGTTGCTCTTCAGCGGCGGGGTTTATCCCCGCATCGGTGTCGTTGCAATCGAGCCGGTTGCGCACGTAGCCCTCGGGGCGCCTTGGCTGCAAGCGGCTGATAGCGGGATCGCCGTAGCCATCATTATCCCGGTCTCGCCAGAAGCGGACTTTGACAAAGCCCTCGTCTACTCTGCCATTGCAGTTGTTATCTTTTTTATCCTCTACTTCGTCGGTCCAGGGGTAAACGGAGGCGTCGTTGTCGTCACAGTCCAGGTTGTTAACCACATACCCCTCAGGTTGACGTCGTTTGTCGATGCTCTCATTGGCTGCACCGAAATTGTCGCCGTCGGCATCGCGGAACCAGGTTCGCAGCTTTCTGTAGGTTTCAAATTCCGCCGCCAGCGTGACATCACCGTCGTATTCGAGCAGTTCTTCAGGTAAAGGCATGACCGTGGCATCACAAACGGCCAGTGGGGTGCGCTCGCAGATTCCGGTCCAGCGGACGAAGCGGTAGCCCTCCGCCGGCACCGCTGTGAAGGTATCCGAAACCCGTTCCGTAATGTCGAAGATGCAGCTGTCCTGCGCACAGTCCATGCGTCCGGACTCACTACTGACCTCGCCTCTGTAATCTGTATTGATCACGAGGCGACACCCCGCTACGGAAAACACCAGCACTCCCAGCATACCCAGCGAGACTGAGCGCCTCATGAACCTCGACAATCGACTCGATCGCATATTCCACATCCCTCTTCAGCCGGCGAGCAGGCTGATCCTTCTTAAACAGTATTCGGGTGTGGCCTATTGAAAGTGAAGGGCAGTTCAATCTCTAACGGTTTCCTGACTTTTCTCGAGAAAGTGCTTTTGCCAGTAATAGAACTGTGAAAAGGGTCACAGTGTTCGCATTTTACTGGCAATCACGCCGACCCGCTGGCCGTGGGCTGGCGGCGGTACCATTTGATCAGTATCGGTGCGATGAGTAATTGCAGGCCGCCATACAGCAATACGGTAAACAGTATGGTGTCCCCGAGGCCACTGGTGGCATCAACGGACGCCGGGAACAGGGACGCCTTCAGCAATACACCGAGATTGGTGTTGCGCACGATAACCTCAAACTCTATCGCGATAGAGTCCACCCTGGCCAGGCGAAACAAGCGCGGGGCTATTGCGCCGGTGGCGGCCAGTACCAGTGTAAACAGCACGACCAGCATGACATTGGTGGAGCCAAACTGTTGAAGATCCAGGCGGCCAGCGGAGATTGACCCAACCACAATAAGCACAATCCCCAGCAGTGAGGCGCGGATACACCATTTGGAGACCATCGGTGCGGCCCGCGGGTACAGATAGAGATAGCTCATACCCAGCGCCAGTGGAAGCAGCAGTGTCAGGGCAATCT
Source organism: uncultured Gammaproteobacteria bacterium (assembly GCA_963840725.1). Lineage (GTDB taxonomy): Bacteria > Pseudomonadota > Gammaproteobacteria > Pseudomonadales > Halieaceae > CAVWDU01. Next base: position 288,115 of record CAWIZY010000018.1, read on the forward strand.
CTTTGACAATCTGGGCCCTGGGCATGGTAAAGCCTGCGGGGAGACTGTCGGAGATCAATACAGTGAGTATCAGGGGCGTGGTAATCAGGCAGGCGAGGGTAGTGAGGCCGGTAATGGTGATGGACAGCGCGCTATTGCCGCGGGCAAAAAAGGTAAATATGTTGGAAGTGGTGCCCCCCGGTATCGCCGCAATCAGGGCAAGCCCTATCGCCACGCCGCCCTGTATACCCAGTGCCCTGAGGAACACGTAAGCGGCCAGTGGCACGAGCATAATCTGGACCACCAGCCCGAGACTGACGGATTTGGGCTCACGCACCACATCGCGAAAATCTCGCGCGGTCAGCGTGGCGCCCATGCCCAGCATGGCCATCACCAGTTGAAATACGGCAATCCAATACTCGTACTGGACATATAAAGCGCCCATGGCCTGTCCTGTGCCTTTATTCGATTGCGTCAGTAAACCCACCCGGAGAACCGGGTGGGTTAGTGGGTGCTTATTTTAGGTTAATCACCACCTTATTGATCTTGCCGGTGAAGTGACTGGTTGCGGGGGTATAAGCCTCTGACACGGTTGTTTCCATGTCCTTGCCAACTCCGGCCGATTCGTCCGCGGAGAAGATGCAGCATTGTGTTTTTGCAATTTTGGCTGAAGCCACCGACTTGCCGTTTATATACAGCGTCGCGGTGCCGCCAGCACCCGGTTTGCCACCATCCCAGGCGAAATCCATCTTCACTGTCGACTTGCCTTTGGGCAGACTCGTATTTGCGGTGGCGGTTGTGGATGCAATTCCGACGTAGTTATAGCTGTAACTGGGCACGCCGTCTTTAACGAACAGACTCCAGCCACCGAATCGACCACCCTGTGCAACAATGACCCCGTTCAGCGGTTCGGCCGCGCTTTCGACGTCAGCAACGATTTCGAACGAGGTGTTCTTAACGTTGATAAAGTCATTTTCGAGCAGGTCAGCCATGCCCTCGTAGAGGGTCAGGCTTTTACGTCCGAACATGAGGTCAGGCCGCCCTGCCAACTTGGGATTGAACAATTCCTGCCGTCGGTCATCGAGCGGTAAGACCTGGTACTTGACCGCCTCACCCAGAAAAGCCTGCTGCAGTTTTTGCAACATTTCGGGATTCTGCTTCGCCAGATTGGTTGACATACTAAAGTCTTCCGCGACGTGGTAAAGCTCCCAGGTGTCATCCGGGAATCGATTCTCCACCACGCCCCATGGCTTCAGATGAACCGTGCCTGCAAACCAGCCATCGTAGTAAAGCCCCCGGTTGCCAAACATTTCGAAGTACTGGATCTGGTGTCTGCCGGTCGCTTTTGGGTAATCCCATGTATAAGCCATGCTGACCCCTTCAATGGGGCGCTGGGGTGTACCGTTGACAACACGCGGTTGTGGCAGCCCCGCAGCTTCCAGTATGGTCGGTACGATATCGATGACATGGTGCCACTGATCGCGGATCTCGCCTTTGCCCTTGATCCGGTCTGGCCAGTGCATCACTAACGGATTTCGGGTTCCGCCATAGTTGGAAGCAACCTGCTTGGTCCACATGAAAGGTGAGTCAAAGGCAACCGCCCACCCGGCTGCCATATGCGGATAAGTGGTTGGGCCGCCCCAGTCATCGTAATGTTGCATCATGAAATCAATATCCGAGCCTTGCGGCTCGGCATTGAAGTAGGTCATCTCGTTATAAAGGCCTTCCATACCTCCTTCAGCGCTGGTGCCGTTATCGCCTGCAATATATATGATGAGAGTATTATCCATTTCACCCATATCTTCGACGGCCTGGATGAGTCGCCCGGTTTCATGATCGGTCATCTCGAGGAAAGCAGCAAAGACCTCAGCCTGCCGGGCAAACAGTTTCTGCTCTTTTTCCGAGAGATCTGCCCAGTCTTTGATATCGGTGGGTTTGTCAGCCAGCTTGGTATTTTTAGGAATCACGCCCAGCTTTTTCTGTTGTTCAAAAATGCGTTTACGAATTACATCCCAGCCTTCATCGAATTTACCCGTCCACTTGTCAATGTAGGACTGCGGCACATGATGAGGCGCGTGCACTGCGCCCGGAGCGAAGTAGACAAAAAACGGCCTGTCCGGAGTCAGGGCCTGCTGAAATCGAATCCACTCGATGGACTTGGTCGCCATGTCATTCATAAAGTGGTAGTCCGGGTCGTCCGATACTTCTACGCGGTTCTGGTTGTGGTAGACAGCGGGCGCCCATTGGTTAGTCTCACCACCCATAAAACCATAGAACTCATCGAAGCCCTGGTAGTTGGGCCAGCGAGCCATCGGACCGGAAGGGCTGATCTCCCAGACTGCAGTTTCGTGCCATTTTCCGAAGGCGGCCGTGCTGTAACCGTTGAGACGCAGCATTTCGCCAATACCGGCAACATCATCAGGCAGCATGCCCGTGGCGCCTGGCAAGGACGTGGCCACCTCGGAAATCTTTGCCTGATTGGCGGAGTGGTGGTTGCGGCCTGTCTTCAGCGCCTGGCGGGTAGGCGAGCACAGCGCCGTGGTATGGAACTGGTTGTAAAGCAGGCCTTGCCTGGCAAGTTGATCCAGATTCGGTGTTTGCAGCACACTGCCGGTAGCACCGGTACCACCAAACCCCAGGTCATCTAACAGAATCACAATGACGTTGGGCGCGTCTTTTGGCGCCTCGACAGCAAAAATCGGCGGTGCCTTCGCATCGCGGGCATCAAGCGTTGTAATAGGTGGATACCAAGGTGCCTTGATCGGTAGTTCGGTGCGATCGACTCCGGCCTGGACCGGTTCATCAGCAGCAATGGCAACCGGCAGGAGCAGAGCACCCAATGACAGACCGCAAATAGTGCTTCTCAATGTCGTCATATAGTGCATTTGATGGTGTCCCTGTATGTGGCCCGGTGTCATGGGGTATTGGTTGTTGTAAAAAAGCACCCTGGAACCCCCGTGAGGTGTTAAAAAATCGCTACCCCCAGTATAGACCCTCTAGGGCACCTCTGAACAATGGCAATGCGCTTAGGCTTTCAGGCAGATTCGCAATCAAGGCGCCGCTTTGAAGGCAGGCTGGTTGCCTGTCGAAAAGTGGCAACGTCGAGTGCGGGTTTGCCTGAAAGCCCCGCAGGGCTCCGCTGAGCGCGATTGCCATTATTCAGAGGTGCCCTAGACATAATCGTACTGACAAGGCCGCGTCTAAATCCAGGTGTTCTGCGGGGCAACGAACTAAGCCGCTCAACGCCAAGCCAAAAACTGTCCCCGGGCATACAACGCCTTGCATCAGCGGCACGACTCTGCCGCAGGCCTGCATGCGCTATTTGTGCGTGTGTTCAAATCCACCCTTCAATTTCGCCAATATAACAATGAGGAAGATCGAGTTTTTTCGCCGTTGTTGCCAGTTCGATTGCGTACGCGCTATTGCTTCCGGAGACCACTCCCCTCGGTAAAATATATGAAATGGCCTCGAGGTGCTCGCCATCCATAGTGACTAATCCGGACTCTTTGGGGGACATACGCCTCAACTCCGTCGCTCCCATATAAATCCTGTAAGTCAGTGCTATCCTGCGCCATTACAACACCGTATGAGGGCGCACCGTTTTGCGGAACCAGTGTCGCTCTTTCTCCGATGTTGAGTCGGTAGCCTTCCAAACGAGCTCGTCTGGCTTTGTCAGGGCTAAACCCTTTCGCCCTTAACATGCCTTTATCCATAAACAAGCCGTAGAAAAAAACAGATTTCACCGGGCTAACGCCAATGCAGAACACGTGGCCGAGAAGTGGCCAGGGAGTTGCCCCTCAAGGCCTGGCGCTGCGTCTGGGCGAAGTGTTCTGTGGTTCGGTTCATAAAATCAGCACCATGGTCACTGCGAGTGCAGCGAGGACCAGGAATAAGTGCCCCAGCGATCTATTCGATTGGTGTTGAGCTTCAATTTTTACCCGTAGTTCCGCAAATCCTCTTTCGTCAAGATCGCCACAGCTTGAACACTGGAAAAGAATTCTACCGCCGCTCCATTCAGGTGAAACTACTGTCGCGGGATCACCACAAAGAGAACATGCATTCATGTTGCGGCAGATGCTGACCTGAGAAAAATTGCTGAGTACACGCTGCAACACTGGGGTGGGCCACAGCTGGACGCCTATATCAGTGAGTTGTTCGATGCATTTGGCCGACTCGCAGAATCTCCCCAGATCGCGGCAAGTGTAGAGAATATTCGAGAAGGCTATAGAAAATTTCCTCAGGCCGTCACGTCATATTCTTTCGAAGCTCCGGGAGCCACAACATTGAAATTATACGTGTATTGCATGAACGTATTGATGCTGACGCCCACTTCAGCTCGCCTTAACGCCTAAAGCTGCGGCGGTGAAACCGTCCGCAGCCTTTACTTGTTAGGGGCGTGTTCAAGGCGCTCTGCCAGCCATACTTTGATTATGGATTGTCGAGTAACGCCTAATCTTGCCGCCTCCTTGTCTAGAGATGCGATCATCCATTCAGGAAAATCCACGTTAACTCGGCGCGGTGTCTGGTTCGGGCGCTTCAGGCTAGAAAGATCCAAATCGTCGATTATGTCCTCCTTGCCTTGATCGAATTTTTCGTCGAAATTTTTAGCTTTCATAGAGCTCTACCTCAGTTTCGCGAGATCGCCTGACAGAAATTATTCGAATCTCGTCGTCTCGATTCGTAAATACGGCAGACCAGTACTGGTCATTAAGGCGAGCAATGACAATTGACCTTGGCTCGTCGTCAGATTTTGCTGCCAGCTCTACCAAGTTTGGATCATCCCAAAGCAGTTGAGCCCGCTCAAAATCAATCCCATGTTTTCTGAGATTGGACGCACTCTTTTTCTGGTCATACTGGAATTTCATAATGGTATAGAAAATATACCATTATAGATATTTTTACAAGAGATGGGAGTAGTACGGTAGGATCCCCTAACGCCCAAGTAAGCGGCGCTCGGCATGGAGCGGTTGCTCGGGCAACAATGGCGAAGCCATACCCGAGCAGGCGCGGAGTGCTGAGCGTCCGAGTGAGCCGCAAGCGAACGGCTTGACCGCCTTGTTAGGATTCATTTTTTCGCCCGCCCGTAACATGGACTGCAAACCCTTCTCGTGCCTCCTGAGTAAGAGGGTCAAGAACTCTCGCTGTCTCGGATTGCACTTTGAGTCCCAATGAGTTCGCTGCCACAGACATTTGCACCATTTTCGCCGCCGAATCGATGAACAGATGCTGCGGCCTCCGGCCTGTCTCGGACTCGGCCGATGCCAATAGCTTTCGTGATACGAATTCCGATGGCTCATCTTCCGATGACCCAATCAGTTCCATTCCGAGAATCATTCCTGTTGCGACATCCATTATCGCGAGGGCATTTAAGTCGCCATCGGCCTCGGTTCTGACCGGCGCATCATTTAGCTGGAATAGTAGCCACGCTTCATTCTGCGCATAACCGTTTGGATCAATCTTCAATTCGCGCACCTTTTGAAACCTAACAGCCCATTCATCAGGCCCAAGGCCTGATAATAATTAATAGCGGGAAGCATTGATAAGATATTATCGTGCAAGCGGGATCTTGCGGCGGGGGGAGGCTCTGGCCACCGGTATTGTGGCTTCCAAAATTCATCTAATTGCTCCAAAAGCTTCCAAATGCCAGCAATATCTCACAATAATCACACAAGATTTTAACACGCCCGAAGGCAAATAGTTGTGACTGTTCTCGAGGGAGTCGTGAAGCCATCTCCTTTTTTGTGTGCCGTCGAAGAGCATATGCTGGTGCGGCGCTATAGTCGACGAACTGTCGGGTCCTATCTGTACTGGATCAAGTATTTCATCCTGCATCATGGCAAGGGCCATCCCGCTACATTTGGGCCAGCGGAAGTAGAAGCTTTTTTAACACACCTGGCGGTGGAGCGACACGTATCCGCAGCCACACAAGCCATTGCTCTGAATGCACTGGCGTATCTGTACAACAAGTACTTGCAACAGCCGTTGGGTGATGTCTCTCAGTTTCGGCGGTCCAACCGTCAACGCAGCCTGCCTGTGGTGCTCACCCGGCAGGAAGTCGCCTCAGCCCGGAACCCGGTACGGCCTGCGTGCGTCGTCATCATATGGATGAACCTAATATCACGTAAAGTGCAGGAACAGTTGGGCCAGGCAGATGTAAAAACCACCGCGATCTATACCCATGTACTCAATCGTGGCGCCCACGGCGTACGCAGCCCTCTCAGCGATCTCTAATGACACTTAGGTACACACAGGTGTGGCCCGGTTTTCTGGGTAACAGAGCCTGACGCCCCGGGCAACTGTCTGCCGGACAGACTTGAGGGAACCGGAACAGCCGTGGGGCCCGGTGGCGGAACATGATTAAAAGACTCCCACCAATGGCCCCCGCCGGGTGTCAGCAGCAACGAAATCAGCTGATCCCGGGTTGCGTCCAGGCCTGATGTACTAATAATACCAGCCTTGAGCGTCTCTTTGCCTGGTGGCATGTCGAATCTGAATAGCCAAATATATAAGTGAAATAATGACACCCACGGCCGAGACCAACTCCACGATAACGCTCCAATCAGACAATGCCATTTATCTCACTCCTATCATTGGAAGACACAACGCATAATGGCCCAAAAGCGAAAATTTCAAAACATAACGCCAACCGCCGCGGTGCCGGAACCGGTTACTGGTTTTGGCGTCAGGCCTAAGGCTTAGGCCTAAGGGCCGAACTGCCGAACTGCCGAACTGCCGGTTCTGGTGGTCTGTTTCCCGGTGGTGCACAAAGACCAAACTCAAGCACTCGACCGATGGCCTCGGGAATCACTCTTGCTCGTCGTTCGGTGAATGCCCGATGACCGCACATCGACTCAATGATTCGAGGAAGAATGAGGCTGGTGTAGAGTTTGAATGATGTACTCCCGATAAGAAATAAGTCGGCTAGCACGGTGTTTCCCCAATGGGCAGTGCAATCGGAAAGCGAATTCCGTTCCCCTCCAACGAAATTCGAGACGTATTAGCCACAAAACTGATTAAATGGTAATGCCCGCAGAGCGCGAAGAATTTCAAGTTGCTGGTCCAAATTCCACTCAGATTGGGATGTATCATAGGCTTTGTCTCGGATCGTACAAGTCGATCACAACGATTCTGGTTTCGGTCTAACTGAACGGAGCGTTGAACTGGGTCTGCACCTCGCCGGTCTCAGTGTCTGGTCGGAGAAATGGGTACGCGAAATACATAGCGCAGCGGACTAAACGGCGGGGTCGATAATGGAGAGAAAAACATCAGAAGAACTCATCGAGGCAGCGCGTGGATACGAAAGCCTTTTTGTGCCTGCCCTGTTTGAGACCTGGACGAAGCATCTGGTTGATGGAGCTCAGGTTCGGGAGGGAGCAGAGGTGTTGGATATTGCCTGCGGCACGGGGGTGCTCGCCCGGAGTGCATTGGCCGTGACGAGGCCCTCTGGGCGGGTGGTCGGAGTCGACCCCGCGCCGGGCATGCTGGCTGTAGCAACGGAGATAGAGCCCCGTATTGAATGGGTGTTGTGCGGCGCGGAGTCGTTGGCTATGTCTGACAATACATTCGACTGCGTGATGTCCCAGTTTGGCATGATGTTCTTCGAGGATCGGCAGAAATCGGCGGATGAGATGTTTCGTGTACTAAGGCCGGGAGGCTCGCTTGCAATTGCGGTATGGCGGTCAATTCAACATAACCCTGCGTACAGCGATATTATTTCGGTTCTGGAGGAGCGAGTCGGCTTGGCGGCGGCTGATGCGTTGCGACTCCCTTACAGTCTGGGCGATGCCGAAAAAGTCACGTCTGTACTGGAGAGCAGCGGTTTTACAGGCATCACGGTTGAAGCAAAAAGTGAAATCGCGAGATTTCCGAGTTCACGCCAAATGGTGGAGGCGGAGCTTCGGGGTTGGCTGCCGCTGTTCGGCATCGTTCTCAACGAGAATGAAATCGAGTCGATATTAGTGCAATCAGACAAGAGCTTGGGTAAGTATGCCGGACCCTCAGGGGAGGCAGTTTTTCCGACATCAGCTCATATCTTTACAGCGCATAAGGGCTAGCCCTGCCTTCTACAAAAACAAAGCAGTTGGAACGAGCGGATCACAGTGGTTGCCGGAATCGGCCTGCAGCCCTAATCGCCAGCTCCTGGAACTGTCCCGACTACAGCTGCCGCATTTCTAATGGTTTTTTGGCGCGCCGGTCCGTTGACTCCTTTTAGCTCGCGGTTTTTGACCGGGGGCCTGGGCTAGTTGATATACGTATCGCTGCCGAAATCCGGGCAGGCCTCGACTAACTCCGGCGCCTGAAGATTCTTGCGGCTATCCGCAAGCCAACACTCGTCGAATATCGAGCAGTAGCAGTAGGTGAGCGCACCCCGTGGCTTACTGACGGCACCAACCAGTTTTCGTGCAAGGTTTGCATTTTTTGTACTAACGACAATAACCGTTTCGTCGGGTCGAATGACGCGATCGCTGATAAAGTTCCGGTTGATCGCGGCTTCAGTATCCCCATCTACACTGGCAACCAGCTCGGACCAGTTTCGCGTGACGTTGCCATCAACGCTAAGCCGGACGTCCTTCATCTTCGCGGGGCCAACACCGGCATTCGTGAATGCCAACGAGAATCCTGCCGCATCCCCCGTGTCGTAGTCTTCAACCATCAACTGCACAAATGGCCAGACGGCTGCCGCGGTCTGCTGGCGAACCGCAGCAGATTCTGTAAGTGCCGCATAGAGAGCGACTACAGCAATCAAGACACCGGCGACCGAGAGGATAGTTTGCCAGAAGGTCAGGCGGATGATGTGATGTTCGGCACGTAGCAAGGCGTGAGTCCCGACCGAGTCAACATCGCTTGTATCTGTCTCGTCATCAGTCATGCATCGAATCTCTTGCGCCTGTTCGCTTGTTGACAAGGTCAGGGTCTGCACCAGGAATAGTAAGTTTTGTTCTGCCCGTCTCTTCGAGGTTGCTCGTCCTCAGCCTGCAGTTTACATCCAGCCTGCCGCCGGTCGGAAGCGGTCATCGCTTAAATTTGGCTCCAGTGCCTTAAAGGAAAAAGCGGGCTTTCACACCGTTGGTCTTACATTCTATTACAGTCGCGACCTCCGCAGTCAGGGGGAGACGGTCCATGTCGTCCTCCCACCTGGCCCGGATCCTGATTGCCTGGGTAACGGTGGCGTTGCAGTTCCAAACTGAGGCCTTGCTCAGCTTCAACCGTTATTCGCCACCCTCCATCTTGGCCTTCAGGCCGGCAAAGGGGTTATGGGTTGCGGGTTTGACTTCCGCATCTTTCAAGCTGCCGTAGCGCACATGGCTTTCAAACTTGCTGTGTTCCTCGTCGTGGCAATAAACACAGAGTAGCTCCCAATTGCTTCCATCGTTGGGGTTGTTGTCATGATTGTGATCAACATGGTGCACGGTGAGTTCCGACAGGTTTCTGCGGTCGAACTCCCGTGTACAACGGCCACAAATCCAGGGGTATAGCTTGAGTGCGCGCTCGCGATAGCCAGCCTCGCGTTTGGTATTGTATTCAAGCTGTTCGGCACGTACTTGACTGAAACTCCTGGATGGCGGTTTCTGCATGCCCATGGCGCTCTATCTCCCGCTGGATCAATGGTTTTTTTGGGGGCTGCTACGAGGCCTTGTCAGCCAGCTCTGCGTAGGGGTTCTTGCCGCCAGCGGCAATCCAGGCATCGATTTCCTGCTCCAGCACCGGCAGTGGCACCGAACGCAGCCCCAGGATCACATCGTGAAAGTACCGTTGATCGAACTGTCTACCCAGGGCCTGCTCGGCCTCCGCGCGTTTTTTGCGAATAAGCATCTCCCCCAGCTTGTAGGCTAGTGCCTGGCCCGGCCAGGATATGTAGCGGTCTACCTCGGTGGTGACTTCGTGTTCTGACAGGGCGGTGCGTTCGCGCAGGTAACTAATGGCCCGGTCCCGGCTCCAGCCGAAGTGGTGTACTCCGGTGTCGATAACCAGCCGGCAGGCCCGCCACATCTCGTAGGAGAGGCGCCCGAAATTCTCGTAAGGGGTCTCGTAGACTCCCATCACAGTACCCAGCCATTCGGTGTACAGGCCCCAGCCCTCGCCGTAGCCAGAGAAGTAGTTGTCGCGCCGGAACTCGGGAATCTCGCCGGGGGCCTCCTTGGCAATAGCGGCCTGCAGGGCATGCCCTGGGGCGCATTCATGCAATGTCAGGGCGGTGAGGTTGTACAGCGGTCGGGAGGGGAGGTCGTAGGTATTCATCAGGCAGCTGTCCAGACCGCCGCGGCCGCTGGTATAGAAGGGTGCGATGGAGTCGGGCACTGGCAGTATGGTGAATCGCCGCCGGGGCAGAAAACCAATGATGTCGCCCAGCTTGCCGTCTACCCGCTTGGCCACATAGGACGAATAGGCCAGCAGCTCTCTGCCGGTCTTGGCGTAAAACCGGGGGTCAGTACGCAGAAAATCCAGGAAGGCCGCCAGGTCTCCCTCAAAGCCGGTTTCGGCGATGGTGGTCAGCATTTCGGCGCGAATTCGGGCCACCTCAGCCAGGCCTTGTTGATGAATTTCCTCAGGCCCCAGATCCAGTGTGGTAAAACCGAGAATCTGCGCCCGGTAGAAGGCCTCGCCGTCTGGCAGGTCCCGTGCAGCCAACGTGGTGCGCGCCGCGGGCTGGTACTCCTCGCGCATAAAGCCCAACAGTTTGCTGTATGCAGGTATCACGGCATCCTGGATTGCGGCGGCAGCATCTTTCTGCAGCCTGGCTTTCTCGCTCTCAGAGAGCGCATCAGGCATCTCGGTGAGTGGTGTCCAGAATGGGTTGTTTGCTCCCTCTGCGAGGTACGCTTCTATCGACTTGTCTCTGCCGGCGAGAGTCACCTGGGGAACGCTGTAGCCACGGGCCAGTCCGGCGCGCATGTTGGCGATATGCTCGTCAAAGTAACGCGGAATGTCCTGCAGGCGCGCAATGTAGTGTTGATAGCCTTCGGCGTCATCGAATCCTCCAATGCGCGGGTAGAGCCCGGTCCAGAAAAACGTGTCTGAGTTGAACGGGGCTTCGTAGGTTCTGAAGCGTACCTCATCCGCCTGGGTACTGATTATCTGCCGGAAAACTGCCGCGTTGATCTGTTCCTCGTGACTCAACTGCTCTGGCGAGATGACGTCCATCGTCATCAGCGTCTTGTCCCAGAACATGAGCTTGCGAGCCTGGCTCCTGGGGTCGACACGGGGCAGGCTGGGGCCATCTTGCCACTTTCCCTCGTCATCCTTGACCTTGCCCAGGGTGGTTTGTCGCCAGGCGTATTCGGTCTCGTATAACTGCCGCAGGTGCTGGTCTGCAGCAATTGCCGCTGGTGCCTCGCCAGCCCAGGCTGTCGAGCAGCCGATAATCAGTGTTACAACGCCTGCCCGCAGGCCTTTACACAGGGTGTATCGGTGGATCCGGGGTGTATGGTTCATAGCGTGTGGGGTCTCCCGTCGGTCTCTTTGAGTGCTTGTTGATTGAAAGGCGTTGCTCGCTCAGGCCGGGAGGGAGCGCATAGCGCATCCGGCCCTGCGTTATAGGATCACAAGCTTGTCACGATTGCCAGAGTCCGGTTTCACTGGGGGCTGGAGGGCTATGAACAGGCACGAGGGGTGGCAGCGGGTGAGGTGGTTCGGGAATTATCACAGGTCTTGGGATGCGTGGTTTGCTCGCCAGGCTCCCCTGTGACCTCGGGTGCTAGAGCGGGTGTTGCTGTGAGACCCTCGCGCGTTCTATGACAGCTGCTCGATCGTCTTGCGCCAGTGGTGCAGTTCTGAGGGCTCACAGTCGACCAGGTGAATGCCAACCAGCCAGGAGGGCTGCTTAACCTCGTTGAGGTGGCACCAGGCCACCCGTCCCATCAAGCGGAAGCTTTCCTTCGCGGAGGGCACTGTAATGTTCAGTCTCAGTATTGTGTTCAGCCGCAACGGTTCATCGACGCCAACTTGCACGCCCCCAGCGGAGAGGTCCAGTGACTTGAAGGATGCGATCAGGTCAACGCTGTCTGCGGACTGGGCCGCCGGAATGTGCAGCCTGACTTCTGCTTCGGCAATGACACGCTGTTCTGTCCGGGGAGTGATTTTTGCTGATGAACGACTTTCCACAGGAGATTCTCTTTTTTATGGTCCAGGTTGTCGAGTTGTGCGGGGCTGTGTACCGGCCGATCATGTACAGCCCGACCATGCGCAGCCAGGTAATGTGCACCCGCGCCATTGGATGCTGCCACAATCAGAACACCCCCGACAACGCCAGAGGGGGTTCTGGTGGCAGGTCCGGGTAATTTGTGCAGAGCCGGTCACATTATTGCCAGGCTCGGATCGTCCGCTTGCCTGCCACTGGCCTTGGGGCAGAATTTCCGGTCAGTCAGATATGCCGCAAGTTCGGGTGGCCGTTCTGAAGGCCCCGGTGCCAGCCGGCGTAACTCACGCTATAATTTGGCCACCCGGGTTTCACTCTTGCAGAATCCGGGCGTTGACACTGACTGACGGGGTTACGATGACACATACTTTGAAGCTCATTGCACTGGCTTTGTTTGCGGGCTGTTGCTCAGTTCAGGCCGCGCCTGAAAAGACGGCCGAGCAGTTTGTTGCGCGCATCAACAGCGAAAGGGAAGATTTATCGATAGAAAGCGGCGCGACCAATTGGGTTCGCGCTACCTATATCAACCACGACACGGCAATACTCGCCTCCCGCTACAAGGAGAAATACGCCGCCTGGCACAGCAAGGCAGTTGCTGACTCACTGCAGTACAGTGGTACCGAGATGTCCCCGACCACGGCCCGGTCACTCGCCCTGTTAAAACTCAGCACCTCCAACCCTGCACCTTCCGATCCGGCCAAACGCAAGCAGCTGGCAAGTGTTACCACCGAGATGTCGGGCCTCTACGGTGCCGGTAAGTACTGCCCTCCCGGTGGTGGAGACTGTTTGTCGGGTTCCGAGTTGGAAGAGCGGATGGCGACGACGCGAGACTATGACAAGGCACTCGAGTACTGGCAGGGCTGGCGAGAAATCGCCGTGCCGATGCGGCCCAAGTATCAGCAATTTGTCGAGTTGGCCAATGAAGGTGCCAGTGAGCTGGGTTATGACAATCTCGGGGAGATGTGGCGCGCTAACTACGATATGAGCCCGGCTGCATTCCAGGCTGAAACGGCGCGCCTCTGGGGCCAGGTGAAACCCCTGTACGACGAATTACACTGCCATGTGCGCGCTGAGCTTTCGGCGGTTTATGGCGAGGACAAAGTGCCACTGGATGCCCCTATCCCCGCGCATGTGCTGGGCAATATGTGGGCCCAGACCTGGGATCGCATCTACGACGTGGTTGAGCCCTATCCCGATGCGGTGTCGCTGGACGTGACCCGCACTCTGGTTGAACGGGACATGAGTCCGCAGGATATGGTGCGTTCTGCCGAGAGTTTCTACGTCTCCATGGGGCTGGACCCTTTACCCGAGACGTTCTGGGAGCGCTCGCAGTTTACCAAGCCACGTGACCGTGAGGTGCAGTGCCATGCCAGCGCCTGGGGGCTCAATCGTGGTCAGGATTTGCGCATCAAAATGTGTATCAAGCAGACCTACGATGAACTCAAGGTGATCTATCACGAGCTGGGGCACAATTACTATCAACGTGCCTATGGCCATCACACGGCGCTGTTACGCGGTGGTGCCCACGGCGGTTTTCATGAAGCGATAGGGGATACCGTGGTGTTGTCTATGACACCCGCCTACCTGAAGGAGGTGGGCCTGGTTGCCGAGGCCTCTTCATCGCCGGAGGCGGTGATCAATGACCAGATGAAACGAGCGCTGCGCGGTATAGCGGTGCTGCCCTGGGCCAAGCTGGTGGATGAATGGCGCTGGGGTGTCTTCGCCGGTGATATTGCACCGGGCGACTACAACAAGGCCTGGTGGGAGCTGCGCGAGAAATATCAGGGCGTCGCTGCGCCGGTGGCACGTACCGAACAGCAATTCGACCCGGGTGCGAAGTACCATGTCCCCGCTAACGTGTCCTACACGCGCTATTTCCTGGCCAGAATCATGCAGTTTCAGTTTCTCGAAGCCCTCTGCGACGCTGCGGGCTACGAGGGGCCGCTGCACGAGTGTTCCTTTTATGGCAGCAAAGAGGCGGGTGCCCGTCTCAACGCCATGCTCATGGCGGGCCAGAGCGAGCCCTGGCAAAACACGCTGGAAAAGTTGACCGGTACCCGGGAGATGGACGGTAGCGCTATTATCAGTTACTTCCAGCCGTTAATGGCCTACCTGAAAACACAGAATGCCGATCGCCAGTGCGGCTGGTAACTAGCCCGGGAGGCCACGGTTCACAGTGAGCCGGGTTCAATCCCCGCGATACGCGGGGCTACCGGGCTCCCGATAGCGATCCAATGGGCTGCGCCTGGCGTCACTGCCGTAGAAATGACCACTACCCTGTGGCTGACCAAACAGTAGAAACAGTATCGCCCGGGTGCCCTCAGAGGGGGGCTTCATGCCCATTGCGGCAGGCGTCAGACCCTGTTTCATCGCGTGGGGGCGGGTGAGGTCGGTTTCGATGTAGCCGGGGGTACAGGCATTGATGCTCAGCCTGGGTGTTTCTCTCGCCAGTAGCAGGGTATACAAGCTGACGCAGGCTTTGCTGAAGCCGTAGGCGTTGCGCTCACCCAAGCCATGTTGGTGCCAGCCTTGCGGGTCATCTTCCCTGTGCAGCGCGTCCTTGATCAAGTCGGCGATGTCCGACCACGCCAGCTTCGGGTCCTGAAAAAACTGCTGCCAGCGAGGGCTGCATTGACTGACAAAATTGGGCCCCGAGGCGGAGGCTACATTAACGACGCGGCCGGCGTCCTCGATCAAGGGGATAAACGCATCGCATACGCGCTTCACCCCCAGAGTGTTGACCGCCAGCACAGCGGCCATATCGGTGGACCCAAACCCTGTGCCTGCATTGTTCACAATGCCATAGAGCGGCTGTGGCCCTGGGCCGAGACGTTTGGCCACTGCATCGCGGGCGTCCTGTACGGAGGCGTCGTCTGCGACATCAATCTGCAGCACGCTCAGTCGCGCCTCCCAGTCCGCCTGCCGCTGGCACAGTGATTCCAGCGCCGCTTCACCGCGTGACACATCGCGGGAACCGAGCAGGACCGAGACATCCTGATGGGCCTCGAGTATCGCAGCGGCGGTTGCCAGGCCGATGCCCTTGTTGGCACCGGTTATCATAATGTGTTTGATGAAAACTCCCTCCCATACGGGTGCTGGCGGTACATTGCCTCGCACTGTAATGACCTGTGGTCACCGCTGGCGCCCAGCCTATCCGGAGTATACACGGGGCCTGCTGAGCGGTTCAGCCTGATCTGCGGCGGGCGAGAGCACGTAACAGCACTATGAAAAGAGATCATGGTATCAAAGGGTGGCGGCTGCCGGGTTTCCTGGCGGCCGTTCTGCTGTCGTTTAGTGGAATAAGCGCCGCCACCGAACCGGGCTATAGTACCAGCAGGGCCAGCCCGGACGGCATTGGCAAGGTGTATATGGGACGGGAGATCTCCCATGTGATGGGTCACCTTGGGGCGGGCTGGCTGGAACGGCCCACACGGGACAGGGAAGAGCGCACCGCGCTGCTGATTGCGAACCTGGATTTGCAGGCCGATGATACCGTTGTTGATCTGGGTGCTGGCACCGGCTACTTCAGTTTTCCGATAGCGGCCAGGGTAGATCGGGGCAGAGTACTGGCGGTTGATATTCAGCCGGAAATGCTGGCCATTATTCAACAACGTGCCGAGGCCGAGTCAGTGACCAATATTGAAACGGTGCTGGCCGCTGAGCAAAACCCGAATATTCCTGCAGAAAGCGCGGACCTGGTGCTACTGGTCGATGCGTATCACGAGTTTTCCTATCCCAGGGAAGTGATGCAGGGCGTGATGGCGGGCCTGAAGCCCGGCGGGCGTGTTGTGCTGGTGGAGTACCGGGGCGAGGACAGAACAGTGCCCATCAAACCGCTGCACAAGATGACCGAAGCCCAGGCGCGTCGGGAGCTGGAGGCAATAGGCTTCGAGTTCATCGAGAACCAGACCTATCTGCCGCTGCAGCACGTGCTGCTGTTCGCTAAACCCCGGCCCTGATTACCTTGCCCTGTGGTGCATGACCAGGCCACTCGGGTATAGCTGAGTGACCGGGTCATGCATGTGTCCAGATGGACTCTACTCGGGCAGGCCTTGCTCCGCCAACTGGGCGCCCAGTTGTCCGGCCAGGGCAAAGAGTTTTTCCGGTTCCTGATGACGCATTCTGGCCAGATCCAGTTCCATGCCCTTGGCAAAGACCAGCTCCGGAACATTGTTTTCTACAGCCTCGAGAATCGCCCTGGCGCAATCCATGGGGTCATCACCCGCATCGATAACGGCGTCCGATTTGCCTCTGTGGGTACCGTCAGCGGTAACGGCATTGCGCGCAACGTCGGTAGCCACTGAACCCGGCAATACATTGGTCACATGAATATTATGGGGCACTGATACTTCAGAGCGCAGCGCGTCCATATAACCGATTAATCCGTGTTTGGCGGCGGAGTAGGCTGTGCGCATGGGGGCACCGATGCGTCCAGCCACCGAGCTAATGGCTATGATATGGGCGCCCCCGGCATCGGCCATGCGTTTGAGCTGCAACTGGGTCAGCCATATCGGTGCTATCAGGTCTACATTGATTAAATGTGTGTACACGCTGGGTTCGGTGTCTATAGCGAGGCTACGCTGGCTGATACCGGCATTGTTAACCAGAATGTCGACCCTGCCGGTCCAATTCCAGGCTTGGTCCACTTTGGAGGCCAGTGCATCGAAATCAGTGACCTCGAAGGGCAGTAGCAGCGATTCGGCAGGGAGCTGATCAGCAAGGGCTTGCAGTGCATCGACTCGCCTGCCGGATAGAATCAGACGTGCGCCAGCCTCAGCAAAAGCCAATGACAGGGCTTTACCGATACCGGAGGAGGCGCCCGTAACCCAGACAGTCTTGCCGTCAAATGCTTTCATCGCTGTTCCTCGTCATGCTGTGTGTCGTGGCAGGCATTATGCTATGACTTCTGTGGTCGTCAACAGCGGACATCAGGCCAACGTCGGACGACCCACAGGGCATGACGCGCACTCAAGACACCGGGCAGTGGCTCAGAACGCGTACTTCACTCGCGCATAGTACAAGCGACCACGAGGGTCATGATGCTTGGGATCGTAACTGAAGTTTACGCCGTCATAGACCCGGGGAGGCTCTTCATCAAAGACGTTTTTCGCGCCGATGCTGAACACGGCTTCGCTGTCTGCAAACTGTAAGTTGTACGTGTATTGCAGGTCCAGTGTGGTCCAGCTGTCGATGGTTGCGCTCTCGCCCGCCGGGGTGTCCCGGGTGGTTTTGTAGCTGTCTACCCAATAGGCGATAGCAGCGGCCTTGTGGTTGCCATAAACCCAATCCGCCGCCAGGTTGACTTTTGTTTCCGGAATGGAGCGAGCGAAATTATCGTGGTTAAAGAGCCCTGCCACATCGCGTGTGCCGCCCTGGGGGTCGGGTATTTCATACTTCAGGAAATGGGTGGCGCTCAGGGTGACACTAAAAGCCCCTGCCGAACTGCTATCCATAATATAGCTGGCTCCCACGTCCAGGCCATCGGTATCGACTGTGGCGGCGTTAATAAAGTCGACATTAATGCCCGCCAGCTGACTGTTGGGCCCAGCCACCCGAATAATGTCTTCGCCGTTGAGGTCGTTGATGACCTTGCCCTGTGCGTTCTCAATCGTGATGACATCCTCGTAATCGAAACGCCAGTAATCTATTCGCATATCCAGGTTTGCGGTGGGCTGCCAGATTATGCCGAAGTTGTAGTTGGTGGACTCCTCCGGCTTCAGGTCCGGATTACCAAGCGCGTTGACGCGCACGAAAACAGCGCCGCCTTTGGGCGTGCCGTCCGGATTGAAATCCTGAATTCCCTGTAGCGAGGTTTCGGTGGCATTGAACTGAGCCAGCGATGGTTCTCTGAAAGCGGTTGAGGCCGAGGCCCGCAGGATCAGGGAGTCCGCTACCTGCCAGCGAATAGAGGCTTTGGGATCGATGCTGCTGTCTGTGTCCAGATCCTCATAGCGCACCGCCAGGTTGACGTCGATGGAGTCAGTTAGTGGCATCTGTATTTCAGCAAATGCGGCATAGGAGCTGCGCTCCTCGTCTACCGGAAATCCGCCGCCCAGGAAAATCAGGTCGGCCGGTATGATAGCCCCTGTTGCGGGATCGATGCTTTGAGTGGCCACCGGATTGCGTTTTTCAGAGTAACTCTCATCACGGTACTGCAGACCTGCAGCGAAGCCGACAGGGCCCGCACTCATTGAGAACAAATCGCCGGTCACAACAAAGTCGCCTACCAGTAACTCAGCGTTGCGATTGGTTTCAGAGTTGGTGCTGAGCCAGTTGATCAGCTCAGGACTATTGGCTGAAGAATCAAAAATATTGAATGTTTCGTTGCCGCTTTCCCCTCCATTGCCTGACAAGGCGGCAACCAGGCGAGAATTTATCTGATCGGGCTGTGTGATGTCCCGGTCACTCTCGCTGTAGGTGATCGCACCGTTCCAGCTCCAATTGTCGTTAAAGGCACCATCTAAAGCCAGCGATGCGCGCAGGGTTGTGTTCTCCCGGGGCGACTCCGGGGAGGCGAAATCCGAGCCCAGGGGACGACCCAGCCACACCACCGGCACGTTAAAGACACTACCGGCCTGACCGGGGAAAATCACCGGGAAAGACAGGTTGGGGTAGGAGGGTGATTGTGGGTTGTCCAGCACTTCATGTTTGGTCCAGCCCAATTCGGCAAATAGTGATAAGGTATCGCTGAAGTCATGGGACAGGTTGCCGTACAGCTGGTCGCGCTCCTCCTCATTGACGAGATTGAATCGGGGTCCGTAGGCAAACCCGCAGCGCGACCCTGAGGCCTGTGGAATCAGGAGGCCGCCATTTTGCTGACACTTGGGGTCGGGTACGTTCTCGCCGGGGGCATAACTGCCGGCCCAATCGCCACCGGTTACGGTATCCGGGGCCGTCAGGATAAATGAGCGCCCCAGGGTGCTGATCGCATTGTCGACGGTTTCCGGCCGGTCGGCCGAACTCAGCGGGTCCTGGCGCATAATGGCGCCAGAAAAGGTGACGTTGGTGGTGTCATTGCCAAAGCCGGCAAGAAAGCTGGCTTCTGTAGTGTCCTGGCTGTCCTCGGCCGTTGTCTGGTACCCGGCGTTGACTTCGAAGCCCTCAAAATCCTTTCTCAGAATGTAGTTGACCACGCCCGCGACCGCATCCGAGCCGTAGGCAGAGGCCGCACCTTCCTTCAAAATTTCCACCCGCTCCAACGCTGCTATCGGCACCGTGCTGGTGTCAACAAACACACTGCCATCATTGGCGCGCGAGGCGGCGATGGTTTGACGCCTGCCATTGATCAGCACCAGGGTGGAACTCAAGCCAAGGCCACGCAGATTAACATTGCTGGTGCCCTGCGTTTCACCGGAGGTAAATGAATCCGCCTGATTCTCCGAGCCTGAATTGACGCTGAGTTTCGCCGTCAGTTCGCCCACAGTGAACGCGCCACTGTTGGCGATGTATTCGCTACTGACAACCTCTACGGGCGATGCCTGTTCGGTGCTGGTGGATTTGATGTAGGAACCGGTGATGAGGACTTCTTCCAGCTCACCCTGGGCCATGAGTTGGGTCGACATGGCGACGTATAGCGGGGAGACGGCGGCCGCTAGCAGGGCCGGTTTAAATGCACGTAACTGCGCTCGAGACTTGCTTTGGCTCATATTACTACCTCGTACAGACTGATTATTTTTTAGTAGACGTGGTGTTCTGAACATATGTGCCGTAATGAGAATAGACCCACACCAGCTCCCTGTCCTGCACCACGGTAGGGAATAATGCCGGAATACTGCACCGGGACGCTTCCGTACTATCCGCTGACAGGCCACCGCGCCCGATATCAATCTAAATAAACCCGGCCAAGCACGACCTTTGTTATGGCCAAAGTAATAATCCCGCTGTGCGCAGAATCCAGTAGCGCTCTCGCCAGGTTTTCGCCGCGCGGCTTCGCGGCCACGGTGCTTCCAGTCTGCGCATCCTCAATGTGTCCTGTCAGATTAAGTCGGTTCCAGAGCTGGCCGAGCCGCTGATGTTTCGACGAGTGTTTCATCAGCGCTCTTTGCAGCAACGGGGCGGGGGACCAGTCAGCGTGATTGTGAATGAAATGCTGCTATCGATAGCGCTTGGTTGCTGTCGACAGAAGCCGAGGAGATTGCCGGCGAGCATAAGCTGAAGTCCACCTGTGCCCCAGTTACATCATTTCAAAACGAATTAATCATTTCAAAACGACATTAGTTTGCCGCCAACTGGCACGCAGTTGCGTAGCGGTGTTTGTCTTCTCGGAATTCTAAATCACTGAATTAAAACAAAAAAAACAAAACTAACCAGGGCTTGGAGAGTAGTTGGACCGATTCTTGCTGTACCAGCTGTGTCGTCGAGAGTATATTTCGGTGAGGTGTCTTTGATTGCGTGCTCATCCGGCATTGCGCTGATGGACAGAAAAGCGGCTCGCACGAGACTTGACCGACGGCGAGAGCAGCGTGATGCTGTTGCAGCCTTGCTCGATACGACGGTTGGTCCGAGGTGTGCTCTGGCGAGAGGGGTGATAGATCAACCATGATGAGCCACTATCACGATGAAAGCGTAATTTCCCGGTAGCGACTACAGACAACAGGTAACCTATTCATGAAATACCCGAAAGTGAACAATCAACGACTGGTCAGCAAGCCGAGGCTTCTCTCGGCGGCGATTTGTGCGATCGCTTCCTCGTCAGGTTCTTTGCTACTCCCTGCGGCCGCCCAGGCGCAACTCGAGGAGATCGTGGTTACCGCGCGTGCGCGCTCCGAATCGCTGCAAGATGTGCCCAGCACCGTTACCGCATTCAGTGCGGGTCAGATACAGGATATGGGCATTCAGCGCGCCGAAGACTTTATCTCGCAAACGCCGGGTGTGAGCTTCGTCAACACGGTAGAGACGGGCGATTCATCGGTGTCGATTCGTGGCATGAACGGTGCCCGCGACGCGGAAACAAACTTCGCCTTGATTATCGACGGCATTCTCTACGTTAACACCTACGCATTTAACCGTGAGTACGCTGACCTGGAGCAGATCGAAATCCTGAAGGGTCCCCAGGGAGCACTCTATGGTCGCTCTGCGGCGGCGGGTGCGGTCATCATGTCTACCAGGCGTCCCTCACAGGTCCTGGAGGGCGAAGTCAGGTTCAGCCTGGCCGAGGACAACACCTACACCGGCCTTGCCACTATCGCGGGTCCGCTCAGCGATACGATAGCCGGGCGACTTACAGCAGATTTTCGCAGCACCGACGGCTTCTACAACAACAACTTTCTCAGGGACGACGTGGTAGACAGCGCCGAGAACTATTCGGTGCAGGGGCGATTGGTGTTCGATCCGACCGACACCATCTCCATCGACACCAAACTCCGCTATGGCAAGTCTGAGTCAGCAGCGATTGCCTTCAACGCGGGTTTCGCCATCCCGAGCTTTCAGTCTTTTGGTACGCCGGGGTCCGAAGCCTTCTACCAGGACGTCAACGACCACGACTTTATCTTTGCGGGCAACGTAGAGCCGGTCAACGAGCAGGATGTGCTTGAGTTCTCTGTAAAGCTTGATATGGAGCTGGGCTGGGCGACACTGTCTACCTGGGCTTTTTACAGTGACACTGAGGACACCTTTATCGCCGACGGCACCTCGGGAGCGTTTGGTTTCTATGCCGGAACTGACGCGTGCATCAACTCTCTCAATCAACTGTCGCCCTCATACACTCCTGATGTACCGGGTGGCGTGACGGCGTTGCCGGCGCCCACGTTTATTTTCGGTTCTGGTGCAGGTGAGTCGGTGTTGCCACCCTACAGCCCTACCACGTGCGACGGCTATCAGTACCAGGAGCGGACTCAGGAAGACCTGAGCTTTCAGCTTCAGCTGACCTCGCAGCAGGATCAGAGTCTTCGCTGGCAGGCGGGGGTGTATTATCTGGATATCGACCGCAGGCAGGCGGTGGCCCAGGCGCGCGATACGGGTCAAAACTGGCCTGATCGTGCCGGCGGCGTTCCTACCGAGATTTTCACCCCACTGACCGATGCCATCGTAGACGACACGTTTACCACTGAGGTCATTGCAGTGTTTGGCTCTGTTAGCTATGACCTGACCGACAGAATTGAATTGTCTCTGGCCGCGCGTTATGACCGAGAGAAGCGGGAGGTCTCAAACAACGTACCATCCCCCGCCGATGGCAATCTGTCCAACTTCATCGACTTCTGTGGCGGAAACTGTACGCTCAATGGAGAACCATTAGACGGTTCTCCATTGAACCCGGGCTTCGTCAATTTTGACGACTTCACGGTCTCGTCCAGGCTCCCCAGCCGCAGCGAAACCTTCGATCAAGTGCAGCCCAAGGTCAGTCTGACCTGGGATGTCACCGATGACACGACCCTCTATGGCAGTTGGGGTGTGGGATTCAAGGCCGGTGGCTTCCTCAACCAGGGTTCAACCGAGACCATCGATTTTTATCTCGTTGATAATGGCGCCGCATTGGTTGCACCACCGGGGCTGTTCCGCGAAGAGACCTCCAGCGCTTTCGAACTGGGATTCCGTACCGAGCTGTTCGATAACAGACTCAACCTGAACGGTGCCATCTTTTACACCGAAGTCGACGATATGCAATTCTTTGAATTTTTTGTGGGTCCCTTTGGTCTCCTCAGAACAGCATCGAATATCGATGAAGTCACGCTGCAGGGCTTTGAACTCAGCGCCGCCTGGGCGGTGACCGACAATCTGCGGATTGATGCTGGCTACTCACAGGTGGATGGCGAGATCGACAAAAATGCCTTGCGGCCTTACACCGCCGGTAATGATGTTCCCAACAATCCCGAGTTCACCGCCAACGCGGCAGTGCAGTACACCCAGCCAATCGGTGACTTTGAGCTGTTTGGTCGCCTTGAGTACGCCTACCAGGGCGACACCTGGTACCACACGGTACAGGATGACATAGTCCCGGCAACACTCTTTGGTGGCCCGCCTGCCAACTACGATGTGTCTCAGGTAGATGGCTATGGCCTGACTAATCTGCGTCTGGGATTCCGTGCCAACAACTGGAGCGTGACGGCCTTCGCAAGAAACGTCTTCGACGAAGAGTTTATTGCTGAGGTCATTTTGGCTCCCGAGTTTGGTGGTGGTTTCATCAGCCCGGGCACCCAGCGACGGATGGGTGTGGAGTTCCAGTACAGCTTCTGATCCCCTAGCGTAAGAAGGGCCGGCCCGATTGATTCGGACCGGCCTTTTTTTTGCGTCTTATAAAGGGTTTTTCCGGGTGGGCGTGCTCGTCCCCAAACGCTTCTCCACCAGAATGAATCAGAGACTGATGGTACTGCCCCCATCAACGGCAATGACCTGACCGGTCAGATAGCGAGCTTTTTCCGAAAGCAGAAACACCACGACATCGGCAATGTCTTTTGGGTCTCCCACGCGACCCAGGGGTACCGCCCCGGCAAAAGCCTCCAGCCCGTCCTCTCCCAGGGAGTTGACCGGGTCCAGCGTTTGCGCGCTGCGGATTACGCCGGGAGCGATCCCGTTAACACGCACCTGATAAGGGGCCAGCTCGAGGGCCGCCGCTCGAACCAGGCCAGCCACGCCCCCTTTACTTGAGGCGTAGGGAATGTGCTCGGACCAACCCAGCAGCGCGCCCACAATCGAAGACAGGCAGACGACGGCGCCCTCACGGGAACGCTTCATACCCGGCGCGGCGGCTCTAAGTATTCGCATCATGCCCTTAAGGTTCACATCGATGGTGTTATCCCACTGTTCGTCCGTCAAGGTATCGAGGGGGAGGGTTTTCGCGATTCCAGCATTCAGGACCAGTGCAGCCAGCGAGCCGTGTTCCGATTCCAGCGAAGCCACCAGATCATTGCAGGCTGCAGAGTCGGTAACATCGAGACAATGAAACTCTGCCTCGCCACCGGTGCTGCAGATGGCCGCCGCACAATCCTCGCCTTCCGCGCGAAGAACATCGGTAACAAAGACTTTGTACCCCGCGTCAGCCAGCGCAATAGCCGCCGCCCTTCCCAGTCCAATCCCTGCACCTGTCACCAGAGCCGTTTTCTTAGTCATTTTCAATCCCCCTCGTTGTTACCGTGTGATCACTGCCACCCACCCTTCACTACCCGGGGGCGGGCTGTACCCTAAAGAAAGGCATCACCGCCATTGGGGCTTATGCACTGGCCCCTGAAGTGAGTCGCTGCGTCACTGGCCAGAAACAAATAGGCCCCTACAATATCGTCGACCTCTGCTAAACGTCCTGCGGGTATATTGGATTTGATGGCCGAGATCACGTCCTCGGGAACATCGGCCAGCATGGGTGTCATTGTGGCTCCGGGAGCCACACAATTCGCAGTGATATTGCGGTCGCCTATCTCCAGGGCCAGACTGCGGGTGAAGGATAGGATTCCACCTTTTGCCGCAGTGTAATGGGCGAAGCCGGGCGCACCGATATAGGCCAGTTGAGACGCGGTGTTTATGATGCGTCCATTATTCTGGGCGTAGAAGAGGGGAAGCGCCTCCCGAGTACACAGAAAGGTGCCGAGGAGGTGGACGTTCAGCACCTGCTGAAACTGCGCTACGGTAATCGACTCGATGGGGGCGCTGTGGGCGACACCGGCGTTGTTAACCAGAATATCGAGTGTGTCTTCGTGTTCCGAGATACTCCGGAACATGGCCTGGACCTGCTCTTCTTGCGACACGTCAGCGGCGACCAGACGCGCAACGCCGCCCGCGTGCTCGATAGCGGCGACGACCGACTCGGCCTCCTCATGACACGGTGGTCCCGGATAGTTGACGAATACCCTGGCGCCTGCGGCCGCGAAAGCGCGGGCGATCGCAGCCCCAATACCCGAAGAAGCACCCGTGACCAATGCAACTTTGCCTGTTAAATCAACTGATAAATTGCCCATGGTGATGCCCTTGCTGGCTGCCAATTGAGTACGGCCTGAAACAAAAAAAGCGCTTCGCGCGCATCGAGTTTAATTTGCTCGACCACTGGGTTATAGTCAAGCGATTGTTCGCAACCATCGGATCCGTTCTACTGAGGAGCAAGAGCATGTCAGCAGCCTATAAAGAGCAATCCCTACACAGCGCGCTCCCGGAGACCACGCACGATGAACTGGCGCGACAGCACTTCGTGCGTTCATTCAAAGAGTATCTGGTGGGCGCCGTTCACCCCGGACTTGAAACGGCTTACGAGAAGCGCGCGAAACCAAAATTTGAGGCCGAGCACCAGCGTGCTCCGGAAACCATGCAGGAAGTGGGGTCGGTAATGAAGAACGACGGCCACTATCAGGCCTGGAGTTCCCTGCTGCGCACAAGCCAGGAAATGATGTGGTCATCCGCCCAGATCCCTGTCCAGCGCTCACTCGCATCACTGGTGGAAAAAGCACGCAGCGCCGCCCCGACAGGCTCGTTGAGTCTGGACCCCGGCCTGCAGATTCCGGCTTATCACACCGCCGTTGACATTCATTGCCAGCCGGGTGGGTACCACACGGAATATACGGACGACGATGTCGCCCAGGGCGCTATTTACGATCGCGCCGTGTACCTCTATGCCATGGGGCAAATGGGCGAAAACAATGCCGATATGGGCGACAGTACCATCAACTGGCTGCAAGCTCAGTATCCTGATTTTACACCGGAGAAAATCCTGGATATGGGCTGTGCGGTTGGACACAGCACGCTGCCCTACGCCAGCAGTTTCCCCGAGGCCGAGGTGCACGCGATTGATGTGGCGGCGCCCATGCTGCGCTACGCACACGCTCGAGCGTCTGCGATGAACTTGCCCGTTCATTTTTCTCAGCAAAATGCCGAGTCAACAAACTACGCGGATAACTCCTTCGACCTGGTCGTCTCGCACATTTTGCTCCATGAGACCTCGTCGGCAGCGATCAAGAAGATTATCGCCGAGTGCTACCGGGTACTTAAGCCCGGCGGCTTGATGCTTCACGTTGAGACCCCGCCCTATGAGGGCATGTCGCCCTTCGATACCTTTCTTTTTGACTGGGACAGCGAAAACAATAACGAGCCGTTCTGGCGCAAAAGCCACCAGCTGGACCTCGATGAACTGGCCAGCTCCGCGGGGTTCGAAAACCCGATCATCAAAGTGATGGCACCCAGTGCTTTCCAGGAAACCCAGCGATCAATGACCTTTCAGGGCGGTGATTTCGGGGGCGGCGGGGTCTGGTTTATTTATGGCTGTCAGAAATGACCGACGCGGAGGTCAAGCTCAAGCGCCGGGCCAAAGGCAAGCGGCCGTTTTATTTCTCTGACCCCGACGTCGACCGATTGCTATCGATGCTTATGGCGCTGGCGGGTGAACTCTCGGTCACCCGTGACCGTCTCGATACCCTTGAGCGGTTGGCTCAGTCGAAGGGGCTCTTCACCCAGGCTGACCTGGAAGCCTTTGAACTCGATGACGATGCCCTCAGCGAGCGCGCCGCTCGCCACCAAACCCTGTTCAGGGAGGTCACCCGGATTGTTTCAGCGGAGCTTGAGGGCCTGGAAGACACCGATACCACGGACTACAGCGAAGTCGTCGCCCAGGTGGAAAAAGAGACCTGACCCGGGTGATGGGTGCGGCCAGCTTTATCGCCATTGCGATGGCCGCCTGCGGGGCAACGTGTCTTATCCTTGAGCGGGTAGTGGCCCTTAATGGGTGTTCATGGAATTCACAGCATTGACAAAGGCATTCTGGATGTCGCCTGTTGGTGCTGTGTCCCTGGTGTTTTGAAGGAGTGAAACCATGAAGTTTGGTATTTTTCTGCCCAATGGAAGCAATGGCTATATCCCCTCGGCGGGCAGCCCGGTCTACCTGCCCACCTTTCAGCACAACCTCGATATCTCGATCGAAGCCGAGCGGCAAGGTCTGGATTTTGTGCTGTCGATGATGAAATTCCGTGGCTTCGGTGGCGACACCGGCTACTGGGACAGTTGCCTTGAGTCCTTCACGCTGATGGCGGCGATTGCCGCGGCGACCGACAAGGTGGGCTTATTTCCGTCAATATCGATACTGAGCCAGCATCCCGCGGTGGTAGCGAGAATGGTTGCCACCATTGACGACGTTTCCAACGGCCGCTGTGGTCTCAATATCGTTACGGGTTGGAATAAGCCCGAGTACACCCAGATGGGCATGTGGCCAGGCGATGATTACTACGGACGGCGGTATGAGTATGCAGACGAGTACGTCACCGTGCTCAAGGGCTTGTGGAAAGGTGACGGACTCACCCATCACGGTGAGTTTTTTCAACTGGATGATTGCATTGTGAACCCGAAACCCGGGGTAGAGATACCCCTGGTCAGCGCCGGCCAGTCCGACAACGGCAGGGCCTTTGTCGCCAGGCATGCCGATCATCAGTTTGTGCTGACTGATAAATCGAGCCTCGCCGCCAGTGTCAAAGACGTCAGGGAGAAAGCCAGGGCCTATGATCGGTCCGTAGGCATTTATGCACTGTTTCATATGATTATTGGCGACACCGATGCAGACGCCCAGAAGCAGGTCGATCACATCGTCGAGAACGCCGACCGGGGTGCGATTGCCAATATCATTGGCAGCGCGACGCTCGATACCAACAAAGGTGGCACCAGCGATACACTCAAAGCGGCACTGGAGAAAAGTGTTGAAGAGGGCAATATGGCTTTTATGGGGATTCCGGTTATCCACGGCAGTGAAGATACCGTGGCCAGAAAAATCGAGGAAATCGCAGCGGATACCGATGTCGATGGCCTGTTGTTCAGCTGGCCTGACTTTGTGGAGGGCTGCAAGCGCTTTGGTGAAACGATCAAACCTCAGCTGCGTCTTTGAGCGGCCCTGGCTGTTATGTAAAAACGCCTGTGATAGAACCTGACCTGGAGCAAACGCGATGAGCGAAGAGCCTATTATTTATATCAACGGGGATTACCTCCCACTGTCCAGGGCGCGGGTCTCTCCCATCGACCAGGGCTTTTTGCTCGGTGATGGTATCTTCGATGTGGTGTCTGCCTGGAAAGGTAAAATCTTCAAGCTCGAAGCACATCTCGATCGGTTTTTCGACTCTATTCAGGCGGCACGATTGAACCACGATATGGGTCGTGAGGCATGGAAGGAAGCCATCATCGAAACCACTCGTCGCAACGGGCTTGCGGACGCGTCTATCCGCTTCATTGTTACGCGCGGCGAGCCCAATGGAGTCGTCGCGGACCCCAGGGATTTTACCCCTACCTGTATCGTCTGGGTGGCGCCCTATATATTTTTGGCCGACGAGGAGAAACGGCGCACCGGTATCCGATTAATGATCAGTTCCACGCGCGGTTTCCCGGCCGACACGCTGGACCCTCGCTACAAGTGTCTCGACCGGCTCCACTCGCAACTGATCCGGCTTGAAGCACTGGAGGCTGGTTATGACGATGCCCTGTGGTTGGATCATGCCGGGCACGTCTCGGAATCTGCAGCCAGTAACCTGTTTATCGTCAAGAAGGGCGTGTTGTATACGCCTTCCGCCGGGATTCTGCGAGGCATTACCCGGGACACCATTCTTGAACTGGCCACGGAGCTGAACATTCCCTGGAAGGAGCACCCGCTCAGCGCCTTCGACGTCTATGTGGCGGATGAGGTCTTTACCTGCAGCACCGCAGGCGGTGTATTGCCCGTTAAGGAGGTCGCTGGACGCACGATCAAGGGTCCCACGCCGGGCCCGGTCACCCAGGCCATTGACAGCGCTTACTGGGCAATGCGCGAAACGGACCGTTACGCTACTGCGCTGTAGAGCCGGCCATCGCATTAATGTCAGCGCCAACTCTGGCGGTGCTCAGCGGGTTCCAAACCCGCACCGGATTACAAATCCAGTTTTGGTTGCCACGGCATTTCGTACCCATAAAATCTCTGCTGAGCGGATCAACCACTGTAGGTCTCGGCCAGGCGGTGCAGCGCGTGGTCGAATGCGTCCATCGCCACATCGATCTCTTCCTCGGCAATGGTGAAGGGCGGTGCACATTTTATGGTGTTGGGTACAAAACCCCCTAGAAAAACGCCTTTTTCAGCACATGCTCCCGACACGATCGCATTGGGGTAGTGACTGAGGTCGCCGCTGAAGTCCGTATAACGGTCCGCCTCAATTAACGGCTTACCTTGGCCGTCCACGAGATCGACCGCGTAGTAAAGCCCCGCGCCGGATATCCGCCCAATTGATGCGTGTTTCTGCGCAAGTTTCTCCAGACAGGCGCGCAGATAGTTGCCCCGCGCCTGAACAGTAGCCAGGATATCGTTCTCAAGCATGTAAGTGAGCGTGCCGACAATACTGGCGCATACCAGGGGATGGCCATCCCAGGTGCTGCCACTCCACCAGCGGGCAGACTCCAGAAAGTCGCCAATGGCCTTGTTTACCACCATGCCTCCGGAGGGAAGGGAGGAGCCATTAATGCCTTTACCGACAATCATGATGTCGGGTTCAATGCCGTCGGTCAGCTGATAGCCGAACCACTTGCCAAGTCGTCCCGCTCCACAGAGGACCTCGTCGTCTATCCACAAAATGCCGTAACGCTGCATAAGATCGTAAAGACCCCGGTAGTAGTCAGCATGGGGCATAAGCCCCGCGGCGCCGAACATGGGCTCGGTAATAATTGCCGCGATGTTTTCAGCCCCGCAGGCGCGGATGAGCTGCTCCGTGGCGGCCAGTGAGGGCAGCTCGCCCCGGGCAACAAAATCGGTGTGTTCGGGTGGCGGTATGGGCATATACCCCGGTGCCGGCATTCCAGGAATATCCCGGACCTGCGCAAAGCCCTGTTGCCCCGGCAGCGTTACATTGCCCCGGTAGCCCCGTAAAAACGTCGAGCCGCTGGCCATACCATGAAAAGAGTGGGCCTGAGTCATGATCAGGGATTTGCCGGTGTACAGACGTGCAGCCTGCACCGCGTTCTCCACCGCCTCAGTGCCCGAGGTGAGAAAGCGCACCCGCGAGGCCCAGGACGTTGGCGCACCCAGCACATCCTCCACCAGGAGCTTGGCCGCTCGGGCGCGGTATTCGTTGGCCATGCCAAAGAAAACATGCCCGTAACGAGACATGGCGTCTTTGATAGCGTCATGGGGCGCGTCATGCCGGTGTCCCAGCGAGTCCGACACCAGTTGGCTCTGAAAATCCAGCAGACGAGTACCATTGGCCAGGGTAATGTAATTGCCATCGGTACGTTCGACGCCGGTGAATGTGTACTCGGACGCCGCCATTGTATTGTGAAGATAGTAGCTGCGATCCCAGTCTTCGATCGCCTTCCAATCCCGCTGTTCGCTATCCTGAGCCATGACACCCCCGGCAAGTAGTCGACCGTCGCAGCTGCCACCCAGAAGTCTGGATTATCAATAGAAAAAGCGAGATTAACAGCGAACCCGCTCTGGCTTGGGGCGACGTTGGTGATTGCCCACGATAGATGGGTCTATGCGAAAACGCAAAGCTTTAGGCGTGTCGGCATTGAAGACCCCGGATGAAAAGGGAGCTGAAAGCCAGCAGGCTGCGGTCCACGTTGCCAACACGAGCTCCCGAGTTGTCTCGGCTCGTTACCTGGCGCTTATTCGAACCAACCCCGTGTTTTATTGGCGATAGCCACTAACGACAACATAACAGGTACTTCTACCAGTACACCAACAACCGTGGCGAGTGCCGCTCCGGAGTTTAAGCCAAAGAGGCTAATGGCAACGGCAACCGCCAACTCAAAGAAATTTGACGTCCCGATCAGCGCAGCAGGTGCGGCTGTGTTAAATGGAACACGCCATAGATACGCCCAGCCATAGGCAATAATGAAAATCCCGTAACTCTGTATTAGAAGAGGGATGGCAATCAGCATGATAACCACTGGTTTATCCAGGATGGTCTGGGCTTGAAACCCAAACAACAAAATCACCGTGGCCAATAGCCCCATAACAGAAATCGGTTTGATCTTACCGGTAAAGCTCGCGATACGTTCATGATTTTCGGAATCATCCAGCATTTTTCGAGTGATGTAGCCGGCCGCAAGCGGGATGACCACATATAGCACCACAGAAAGAAGCAGCGTTTCCCAGGGCACAATAATATTCGTTACCCCGAGCAAAAATGCGGCGATGGGTGCAAAAGCAAACACCATAATGATGTCATTGATCGAAACCTGTACCAGGGTGTAGTTGGCATCGCCGCGCACCAGCTGGCTCCAGACAAAGACCATTGCGGTGCAGGGAGCCACGCCGAGCAAAATCATTCCTGCGATGTACTCTTTCGCCGTCTCTGGCTCTACCAGTCCGGAAAAAATGTACTCAAAAAATAAGATGCCAAGGGCTGCCATCGTAAAGGGCTTGATCAGCCAGTTAACTACCAGGGTGATGCACAAACCCTTGGGTTTTTTGCCAACATCTTTAAGGGATGCAAAATCAACATTGACCATCATCGGGTAGATCATCACCCAGATAAAGAGCGCAACGACGAGGTTGACGCTGGCGTATTCGATTCCAGCAATCGATTGAAACAGGCCGGGCAGGGCTATGCCCAGTCCTACGCCTGCGGCAATGCAAAGAGCCACCCAGACAGACAGGTAGCGCTCAAAAAGCCCCATGGGGGTTGCGTTTTCAGAGGTCATA
Organism: uncultured Gammaproteobacteria bacterium; assembly: GCA_963840725.1. Lineage (GTDB taxonomy): Bacteria > Pseudomonadota > Gammaproteobacteria > Pseudomonadales > Halieaceae > CAVWDU01. The sequence goes on from CAWIZY010000018.1 coordinate 319,785, forward strand.
ACAGTGCTGTCTCTATTTGGTCTTTCAGGATAGTGAAAGCCCTCTCAAATGCCTGGTGAATCTCTGCTTCAGAACCTGTGGCTTTGGCTGGGTCAGGGGTGCTCCAATGCAGTTTTTTGTATTGGCCCTGCAATATTGGACAGCTTTCCGTGGCTGCCTGGTCACAAACAGTGATTACCAGATCAAAGGTTCGATTGGCAAACTCATCCCATGACTTGCTGCGCGGCTCATGAATGGGAATGCCGTGACCTTGCAGGGTCTCAAGTGACCGGGGATGCACGTACCCGGCCGGATCACTGCCGGCACTCACCGCGTTATACCGTTCAGCACCCAGATGATTGATCAGGGCCTCTGCCATGATAGAACGGCAAGAATTTCCGGTGCACAGTACTAAAACGTTCTGCATTAGCGGCAGCACCCGCTGGATGTTTCCTCAACGGTTTCCGTTGCCGCCGAGCCGGGCTCGGGAGCGCAACATGGGGCCTCGACGGATTCTTCATTACTATCGTAAAACCGGGCTTCTTCCATTGTCTTGTAGGCTTCCCATGCGATGCCTGCCGGGTCTTCTACCCACGATTTATCGGAGCGGGCGTAACAACACAGCGTCTCGCCCTCGTCGAACACAGACATATCGGCACCCTGGAGTCGCGCTCGCAGTTCGCCCAGTTCCTGATCTTCCTCTACCTGTATTCCCAGGTGGTCTACGCCTGTTTTTCCTGAGCGCGTAGAGACTGCAAAATTGACACAGGGATCATCCAGCAACCACTTCGCGTAATCCGCTTTTGCCTTCGCAGGTTCCGTACCAAATAAGGCGCTGTAAAATGTGATGGCTTGATCCAGGTGATCTACACCAACGTGAATATGTAAGCGTTTCATGGGCTTCTCTCCAGGTCATTTACTCATTCGATGCACTTTCGCAGCAGTCTGCCAGCTCTATGATCGAACAGCCTTTGCGCTTGTCCTCATGGATGCTGGCAAAGTCATCACTACAACAATCCTTCACCATAAAGCTGATCAACCCACGCATCACATCGTAATTTGCCGAATAAATAATTGATCGACCATCTCGACGGGAGCGAGTAATCCCCGCGTTGGACAGGTGATTAAGATGGAACGATAGCGAATTGTGCGGTATTTCCAGCTTCTCGCTCAGCGCTCCCGCGGCCATTCCCTGCTGCCCAGCCTCCACCAGTAACCGAAATGCTCTCAATCGGGTTTCCTGAGACAGGGCGTCAAACAACGAAATTGCATGCTTTATATCCATATGTCTAGACTAGTGGACATATACGAGAGTGTCAAGAACGGGGTGATTGGCCGTGGCAAGTGCGCGGTTGCGCGGTGGGCTTGCTGCTATTCTTCGTGGTGAAGGCTGAGCGGGTTGCAGTCCTATAAGCTGCCCCCACCCCTAGCAGGTCGTTGATTTCCTATCTGCGTGGCCACTGCCACGTTAAAAACAGGCTCAAATCGGTCATGTATTCACTATACACTCCCTCATTTCGCCTGTTTTTGCCTACCAGTGGCTGCCTCGAAAACGAAAATCAACAGCCTGCTAGGCGCTAAGGGAAGCGATTGTATTTTTTCATGAGATCGATAACGCGATCTTCGGGCAGCCCGTGCACGGTATTACCGTTGATTCCGACCATCGTGTTGGCAGCTACAAGCGCGTTGACAATAGCCTCTTCTGTTGCCTGTGCGGTTGCCAGAAAAAGGGGACTCATAAAATCATTGGGAAGCATCGTGATCTCTACCGCGTGCTCACGAGTCGCCGCGCCCGGGTTGGCTGTCGAGAAGGCGATAAAAATATCGCCTGAACCATTGCCTCCATACCCTCCCACTTTTGCAATGCCGATGGGAACGCGCCGCGCCAGTCGCTTCAATTGGTGTGAAACCAGTGGTGCATCTGTGGCTACGACGACGATTATAGAGCCCGTGCTTTGGTCACTCTGCCGGAACACAGGCATTAGATCCTTTATCTCGGTACCAATCGGCACACCGGCGATCGTCAACGAGGACCTGGTTCCGTAGTTTGCCTGCACGAGTACACCCACAACGTATTCTTCGCCCTCAATGGTTACTTTTCGTGATGAGGTGCCAATGCCCCCTTTAAAGCCGTGGCAAATCATTCCCGTCCCACCACCAACACTACCTTCCGCAACTGGCCCTGAGCTGGCCGATTCTAGTGCTTCGAAGACGTGCTCCTTAGTGACATGAAAACCATTGATGTCATTCAGGCCGCCGTCATAGGTTTCTGCGACCACTGGCAGAGACCAAAACACATCGGGTGCATCCGGGAGGGGGTCGAATAGCTTATTTTCAAACTGCCACTTGATGGTCGCATCTCGGGCCACGCCAACGCTGTGTGTGTTGGTTATCAGCACGGGCCCCTCAAGGAAGCCGGACTCCTCTACCCATGTGGTGCCAGTCATCTCTCCATTACCGTTTAGCGCATACCAACCCGCGAATACAGGGTCGTAGGTTTTGCCGCGAGGCAAAATCGCAGTGACACCGGTTCGCACCGGGCCAGCGCCCACATCGAGTGGGCCATCACCCGATATCAGTGTTTTGTGCCCAACGGTGATGCCGGCGACATCCGTGATGGAATTCAGGCCACCTGGTGAGCCATTAAATGGAATACCAAGATCACGCGCTCTGAGTTCGCTCTGGCCACATACAGCAAGAGGGGCTAGTAGCCCGACGCCGAGCGCCTTTACCATATAGCGTCCAATCGAATTCATAGCTCTCCTGATGTGCTTCTGGATTCTACAGCGCCTGCGCCGGGCGCAAAATGTAGAATTGAGTCTAGAGTATCAAGAGTCCGCTACCGGGCGAAAGCAGCTATTTCGACAATACGAGCGAACCCGGTGGGGTAACGATGTCTCCCACCCCTCAGGCTAAGCGTTTGACTCTCGCATGTGTCAGTATTTCGAATCCCACAGGCGGTGCCCGGGCGGTATCCGGGTTGTGCTGAACACTATCGTGAGCTCAGAATGAGTGCGCTTACTGAGTGGAGCAGGGCGGTTGCTTGAGGCCGGATTACGAGTTTCTTCGACCTTGTTTGGTTAACGTGCCAATCCGTTGTGGAGTATGACCGTAGCCCAAGCTAGACTGGACCATTAATTTTGAAAAGAGGATTACCCGTGCACTTTGATCTTGCTCACGCGGTGGCCACGGTGGTCCTGATCTTCATCATTTTGTGGGCGCTGGAAAGAGTGGGAATCAAGGCTCGTCGCGAAGACGGCAGCAGGACGTGGGATTGGCGAATGTTTGCGGCGATATTCGCAGGCATGTTTGTGTTTAATCTGGTCTGGCCTTTTAGCTAACGAAAATCGGGTGCCAATGGTTGTCGCAAGCCCGTCGAGTGTTTAAGCCGCTAGTTGAGAGCATAACCGGGCTGTTAGACTTCGGAGGGTGTCCAGACCGGGTCGCGCAGACCGGGTCGCGCAGACCGGGTCGCGCAGACCGGGTTGCGCAGACCGGGTCAACGTCGATAGCTAAAGTGATGGACTCCCCGGAACCGCTGCGACAGGTGCCATGCCAGGCGTCGCTCTATCAGTCTTTTGGTACCAATCTTCCAGTTCGATGGTGTCGATCTCACAGCCGTCCTGCACTGCCTGCTGCTAGCACCCAAACGGCGATGTCGCCGGCGTTCCACATATCCGGCTCACAGGCCTGCAGAGCGAAGACCAGTATGGGCGTGTATGAGGGTAACGCGATGCATTATTTCTGGCAGGTGGCGCGCCGCAGTCTGAGATAGCGGCGATACATAATCCGATGCCTAAAGCGCAGGCTTTAGCTGTCCTTTAGGGAAAAACACTAACTTGCCTTCTCACAAGTCCGATGCGAGGGCGGGCAGGTATCGGCGACCGCCGCTGGTACCGACAAGGTTGCGGTCTGAAATTGCTTGAATCGTGGTATGAATGCTTCAGGCGCAGATGGGGATGGTTCATTTAACAACAGTGGAGTTGGTTCGCCTGGCAGGAGTTGAATCCGAAGCTGGCCCCCCGAGGCCTGCCGCTTAGGAAGCGGCGAAAATACCTGAATTATAGTTTACAACTAACAGAAAAATAACGGGTTAATGCCATTCAGTTGAGAGACTTGCGACCTCCCGAACCTGTCCCGAACCGGGGAGGGGGCAATACCGAACGGGTTGTGTGTGGGTCGAAGAATTGAAACCGGATTCTCTCAACCCACCCCCGCACTATCTTCGAACGGCATGTCAGCGCTACGCGCGCCTCTTGGGGCCGAGGTTTCACGGTCTACAATTCGAACAGGCGAGATAAGTCACCTCGCTGGCGCTCAGCGGACAATGTGTACCATCAAGATGCCGCCGGGTTGGCGGCATGTCCCGACGATGCACTTGCCCTGGTGTCCAATTTACGGGCTCCATTTCTGGTCATGAACAGGCCCGTAGTGTTGCCGCCGGCCCTGGGAGCGGTGGCAACCTGGCAGATAATCAATTAGGCGTAAATTTAAACTTCTGTCCGCCCAGTGTGGCTTCATACATCAGGCCGCCTTTGGCGATGGTATAAATTGCCATCCCTTTCCTGTATGCACCGGTTGCTTTGGCGTTGTTCTGGCCACCGCTGACCCCAGCAGATGCACCCCCACCTCCACCCGCAGACGCAGATGCGCCTGCAGTCAGTGCAACCGCAGTGGCCTGTGCGCCAAACTCGAAATTACCAGATGTGAAGTCGTCGTAGGCTCGCTTGTCCTCAAAGAATATAACCTGGCTGAATACCTGGCCGCCGAGCTGAAAGCCCACAGTTACCTGGGTCATGCTGGCAGTACCCGTCATCTTGCCATTGGCAAATACTCGACCTTTACCATGGGCACCGCCAATGCCGATGCCACCCTTGCCAATGCTCGGAAAAAGAGCATAGCCGTACGCCGTTTTGAACATCTCCGCAGCGCCCGCATCAATAAATGCCTGCTTTGCCTTCTGGAAAGGCACATTTTCTTCAGCACCAGCCAACGCGGTGTGATTCGTAAATGCAATTGCGAGTGTCAGCAGTAATGATTTTATCAAGATAGACATAGTACAAACTCCGATATCTGCTTAAAGAATCCGCCATGGCCGAGGGCATCGGGCCATTATTGCGGTGTTTGAAAGTTAGCCGAGATAGCGGCTTTTAGCAATCTCGCATTTTAGGTGTATCTGAAACTGAGTCGTATTCCAGCCGGGTTTTCAGGATCGGGCAGGGGTCTCCCCGGCGAGGGACTTTACGTCAAAAAATTGCAACGGTGTTTCCTCGACCGTCCCCCCCGCATTATTTTCGAACCCCTGGAGGGACGCCAGGCTCGACAGCGCCTGTTTTTGGCTTCGGCTCGTCAGGCTGTGAAGGCGGATATGGCCGGAAACCTCTCAAATACGACCCTGCTAACCCTTGTAGCCAAGCGCCGCTTGAAACCCTTTTTCCATGGTAGTTCTGATAAGATCTTGTACCGCCTCGGTGTCATTGATGTGTGGGAATGTAAGTTCGGGGACGGGTAGTTCCAGGAACTGACAGAGTGGCTGCCAACCGTCTGCCACCTCGAAAACCAGCAGCCGTTCCGGGTCTATGTTTGCCCTGACGTCGGCAACATGTTCATTGAATCGCCGGATAAGGTGATCATGATCATGCATCCGACAATCGAAGTAGTCATCAATCGTGGCCTTCATGTAAGCACCCGCGTCGGTGCCGGGCAGGAACTCTATCCATTCTTTGCCGAAGATCGTGCTCTGAACTGAAGTAAACCACTTTTCCGGGTCCCGCACGGTAAGCACAACTTTGGCATCAGGGTAGTACTCGGCCAATGCGGCATAGCTGGTGCAGGCAGGAAAATCGACTGTCGCCGTAAAGCCCTCGAAAAGCGCATCCCAATCCGGTGCGCCGTTTCCCACATTTTCCCAAAGTTTCCAGTGCTCGGGGCCTTTTGGGAAGCACTCCACCATGTGGTAACAAGGGTAGCCCATTTGCTCCAGTGCCACTTTCAGTGACATGGTGCCGGTCCGGCCAAAACCTGCACCGATAATTTTCAATCCCATCTCACTCTCCTGCAAATAATAAAGCCGTCAAATAGTATAGAGTATGTGCCGCTGTGTGTAGGTCCTCCAGGAGCCGCCATTTGGGATAGAATCAGTGTTAATGGCCGCTGATTACGAAGAGCGCTCATTCGCATTGCTCGCGATACCGATCACTGCCACTGGGGAACAGCGCTCACCTGGTCAAATTCGGCTGAGTAGGGCAAGCTTGCAGTCGCGTCTGTTCCGCTCTTTACTACGCTGATCCTGTATACGATGCGCATTGGCGCTTCCATTGCAGTTCCTGAAACTTCACCCAAGCCCTGAACCGCATGGGTATCGCCGATAGAGAAAAGTGCTCCCGCTAGGAACACCGGAAAATATACCGTAGTACCCACCGTCAGATTGAGGTCGTCGAGGTTGCCGCCGTTAGCTCGGGGTGGGGTCGTGTTGAGCATTTTGTCGGTGTCGGGAGCAACACCCATGACACCTGCAAATGGCTTTAGAGGGATCTGTATGTCATCGTTGAAGTCTACGTAGCCTTGTTTATTGTTCAGTGAAAAGGTTTTGAGTGCCGTCGTATTCTCGCAAGCTTCGTACAGTTCGAAGGCAGTGCCTGCCGTAAGTATTCCAATGCCGGGGAAGGGGATGGCTTCATCGGAAATTGCAGCAGCGACCCCACTTGGGCTTCGTGGGCGCGCGATCCAGTACCCGCGTACTTCCCTCCCCGCAGGCCATCCAGGACAATGCGGGCCTTCGCCTCGATGGAGAACTTGCCGCAGGTTTTGCAACGGAGCTCCTTAACAGTCTTCTCCGTGTTGGACATGCTCATAATGAGATTACTCTGCTTCAGTGAAAAGTAGTAACAGGCTCTCTTAGTGAATCAGGTCGTTTGGGCTTGCATGCTTGGACGGCGCACAACCTCGATGAAGGCGCGTGGGTATTCGTCGAGGATTCGGGGATAACCGCTTTCACCTCATTGAGGGCTTTATCGCTTTAGCTGATCGGCGGAATCGTCCGATGAGTCCTCTGGAGGGGGGCTTGGATCATTGTCGCACTGACGCTGCCACAGGAGTAAGGCCTCGTCGAATTCTTCCTTGCTTTCTCCGGGCTGACGTAAAGGTTCCGCCGTACATGAAACGGCCCGCTCTTCTGTTTCGATACGAATCTCTGCCTCCTGGGCGAAAGCCGGCGCTGCAGCCATGAAAACAAAAATAATCATTCGCATTTTATCGTCTCCATGTCGACCAAGTGGCTTCGAGACCAACCCGTCGGGTTTGGCTTAGTCAGGTCACTTTCAGTAAATGCCGCCGTTAGTTCGACCAAAGTATATTTCGAAGATATCAGGTAGTCTACTTCCTCGAAATGGCTCTCATTGGGTGTAATTGTCAATTTTTTGAAATTGCGTACAAACGACGATATGGCAGGCCAGTGAATATCACCTGGCTGTCCTGCTGGCTCTAGAAAGAAATTTTTTGAGCCCGGCAATACTTCGTTTACGCCAAATCGACTTGACTGCAATTTTATTGGAACATCACCAACATTTTCGATCCTGATCCTGGCATTAAGCAAAATGAGACTGGTGGAAATACAATGGATGCTGGTCTCGATATCGGCAATGTGCATTCGAGTGCTGCCTATATCCCTAGCGACAAACCAATAGCCCGCGCCGAGAATCGCCGCAGACGTAAGGACAGCCTGGATAATTTGACTAAGCGAGAGTAATCCCCCCAGGCTGTCCAGGGTCGCTCGTTCAGGGCTGACGTCGTTTTCCGGCATGTTCATACACCTTAAATTCTACTCGACCTCTGCACAAGCTCGACCTGAATCGCCCCGGGTTCATCGGAGGGTATAATTCTTGAGCAGGTGAATCATACCCCATGAACAGAAGGCCTGGATATTCACCCGAGGTACGAGAGCGAGCTGGGCGAATGGTGCTCACGGGCGAGCATGAGCACATGTCCCGTTGGGCCGCGATTGAGTCAGTCGCCTCTATAACTGGCTGTATTCCCGAGACCCTTCGGTCCTGGGTTAATAAGTCGGAAGTTAATAGTGGCGCCCAGCCTGGCATGACCAGCGATGATGCCGCCCGTATGAAGGAGCTGAAGCGAGAGAATCGCGAGCTCAGGTGCGCGAATGAAATCCTTCGCAAGGCCTCCGCTTTTTTCGTCGAGGCGAAGGGCGACGGCCAGGGCCTCCTGCGCAAACCGAAGTTTTAGTGTCGTTTATTGATGAGCACTGTGAGACCTGCATTGTCGAGCCGATCTGCAATGTGTTACCGATTGCACCGTCCACTTACCACCATCATAGAGCGTTGGAACGGCACCCCGAGCGCCGTAGCGACAGGACGAAGCGGGATGAGCACCTCTGTGCCCACATCCAGCGTGTTTGGGAGACGAACCACTGCGTGTACGGCGTCCACAAGACCTGGAAGCAGCTTAACCGGGAATCGATACCCACAGCCCGTTGCACTGTGGAGCGGCTAATGGGAACGCTCGGCCTCGAAGGCGTCAGGCGAGATAAGCGTTGCGTGACGACGATCCCGTCAGATCTTGCGGATAAACCCTTGGGTCTGGTGAACCGCGAGGTGAGTGTAGAGCACCCGAACCAGCTCTGGGTAGCTGACATTACTTACGTGGCCACATGGTAAGGCTTTGTCTATGTGGCTTTCGTTGTGAATGTGTACTCTGTTGCAGGGCGCGCTTCGGGGGCCGGAAGAACTCACGTGATACTTCTCTGAATGACTGAAAAGTTGGTTATATAGTTACTATGCATGCGCCAAGCCCAGTGTTCACGTGTATTATTCTGTCAGTGAAATCTGAATTTGCGTAGATGCTGCCATGCTTCATGCAATTTATCGAGCTGCTCTTGTCCTGACTTGCCTGACCTTGGTGGCAACCACCGCTTGGGCTGATTGGAGCTTCAGCAGTGCTCCCAATCCCAATGCGTTCATCCAAACAAACAACATGACGCTGGAGCTACAGTGCGACCGAATAAGGTTTGCTCCAGCCGGCATTGAGGACTCCCAGGATATTGCGGACAAACAGGGAATTTCCATCCGGTTCATGAAGAATGGCGCAACCGAAGTAGGTGCTTTCCAGGCTGGCCCGACAAACTCGACTGTAAGCATCGTCGACAAATATCCCGTAGAGATCGTGTTCTCCGATAGCGGCGACTACAATTTCGTACTCGACCAAATCGCGGCAACCGCGGTATTAAACCTGTCCATGGTTGACCAGGATGTGAGTTACGGCATTTTTGATCTGAAGGGCTCCGGCGCTGCTATCAGATCCCTTCGATCCGCTTGTGCATCCGGCAGCGCCACTACCTCGAAGTCGATGGAGGCGCCGGAAGGCATGGTCTATTGCGGCGGCCGTGGCGTGAAGCGTCAGATCGAGTATGTGATCCTCAACAAATCACAGGACCAGTGGGACGCCAGAGTCACGGTGAATGGAGAAACCATTCGAGCCATGACTGCCTACAGCTATTTCGGCAGCAACCAGCTGCCGCCACGAGGCTTCATTGTCGCGTTGCTAGGCGAAGACCGGTCCGAATTTCTTGTCTTCAGGGATGGCGATGAAGATTGGTTGGAGTTCGGTGACTATACTTATCGCAAGTGCAACTAACAGCCTACTTCTACAGCGTTTCAGATAGGTGCTTCGACATGCGAGGTAAAAGCTATAGCGCCACCCTGTTGCTTGCATTTTGGTTGTTACAGTAGATGGATATTTGGGTACAGCGACTGACCGTTTCCACGGCATTTTTGCCCGCAACTGTAAAAAAAGGGCGCAACCGGTTCCACAGCGCCCGCGGTACCGGATGGACAGAGACAAACCGCAGGCGCCCATGACCTGGGCGAACGTTCGAAGTGTATGTTGGTCATGCCCCAGGGCACCCGCTTCTTGATGCTACCCATCAATCCAACTTGTCGACAGTGAGACGTGCTCCATGTGCGGTGGGAAACTCAGGGCGATCGCCTGTATGCGTCACGGCTTTCTTCGGGCACGCCTCTTTCGCCTTCCGGGGCCAGAATAGCCCAGGTGATGCTTGTCTGAATGACTGAAAGGGTGGTTGATAGTCCCTGTGTACGGGTATCCAGCCTGCTAGTAGACGCGGGTCACGGCAAATTCCGACCACCGCGCCAAGCAGAGTATATTTGGGAACATGTGCGTCGAACGCGTACATTACTTAAGCTGAGCGGGTCGCTGGCATTGTATGAATGGCTTTGGCCTGAAGCCCTGAAAGAGAATGCAATTTACTAGTAATTCGGTCTGCCAGCCGGAAAACTAATTCTCAAGGAAAATGTCATGATCAAATTGTGAAAATTCGCGTTGTTTCTTGTCGTCTTTGTTTCCATCACGGGATGGTCCTGGGGCGGTAAAATCGGTGAAGCCATAAAACTCGCGGTTCATTGCGATATCGATAAGGCGTAGAGGTCATCAGCAAGGGTGAAGGCGACGGCTTTTTGGTTACTATGGCGTTCCTGGAGCACGAGGCCATTCTGCGTGACGCCGGTCGCAGTAAAGACGCAGACGCGGTGCAGGCAAAGCGCGAGAGCGGCAGTCCGGAAATGACTGCTAAGGAAAAGGCGGATGCGGAAAAGTCTGTGCAGGATACCGTGGCGGCTATCCGCAAAGAGCGTGAAAAGCGCACAGGCAAGGCTGAGTGCAACTGAGCTGAGAGATAGGGGACTGTTACCTCTGCACAATCGGTGGATGAATACCTACAAGCGAACGCACTATATGGATCGCGAACAAAAGTGCACACCTTTTGTCGCAGTATGTACATTCCGGGACTGACGTTTTTGCTCTAATCAGGTTAACCACTTCGGGCCACCAATAGGTGTTCAATATTCCATGAAAAATGTTTTCCGCATGTCCGCGGTTTGTCTTGCACTGCTATCGCCGCCACTTGCAAGCGCCGAATCCACTGAAGCAGAGGCCATGGCCTTGCTCCAATCAATGTCCGATTACATCGGCGGCCTTCAGTCTCTGGAGCTCGCTTTTGATAGCGATATAGAAGTCATCACGCCTCAATTGGAAAAAATACAGTTCAGCAACTCGGGTACTGCTGTGATGGTCCGGCCTGACAAGTTGCGGGCGCACCGCATTGGCGGCTATTCCGATGTGGAACTGATATATGACGGCAAGACAATGGGCATCCTGGGCAATCACCTCGAGGGTTACGCCCAGGTATCTGCTCCCGGCACGATCGACGATATCATCCACGCGCTGCGCGAGGGGCATGGTGTTGCACTGCCTGGCTCCGACCTGCTGTTAACTGATTCCTATGAGTTGCTGTCCGCCGGGATAGAGGAAGCGAAATACATGGGCCGGGGTGTTGTTTGATCCTGCCCACCAACAGTGGACACGCAGTTAAGCGACTTGTTGTGCCTCAAACGCTTCCGGGCTGATGAAGCCGTTGGCGCTGTGTCGGCGGGTTCGATTGTAGTCCACTTCGATGTACTCGAATACAGCTTGTCGCATCCCCTCCCGGGTAGCGAATCTCTCACCGTGAATGGCCTCCACCTTGAGCGAATGGAAAAAGCTCTCAGCACAGGCATTATCGTAACAGTTGCCCCTCGCACTCATGCTGCAGATTAACTCGTGCTCCCTGATCAGCTGCTGGTATGCACCGGAACAGTACTGACTCCCGCGGTCCGAATGCACAATGACCCCGGTGGGCATGCGGCGTCGCCACAGGGCCATCTGTAGCGCGTCACAGACCAGTTGCGCGGTCATTCGCTCCGACATCGCCCAGCCCACCACCAGGCGCGAGTACAGGTCGATAACGACCGCCAGGTACAGCCAGCCCTCCTCAGTCCAAAGATACGTGATGTCGCCGACGTACTTCTGGTTTGGCCTGGTGGCCGTGAAGTCCTGCTGCAACAGGTTGGGTGCCACTGGCAGGTTGTGCCTGGAGTTCGTCGTCGCCTTGAACTTCTTCGCCGCCTTGGCTCGCAGTCCCTGACGCCTCATACTCTCGGCGATGGTCTTGCGGTCATGGTGGTGGCCAGCATCTGCCAAATCCCTGACCAACCTGGGTGACCCCGAACGGCCTTTGCGGGCGCCAAATGCCTTCTTGACAGCTTCATCGAGCTGTTTCCGGCGCTGCTGCCGGGGCGAAGGGTTATCCCGACGCCGGCGCCAGGCATAGATATCCGCTGCGGGAAACCTGCAATACACGACTCATCGCCGCTATCCCAAAAGTGCCTTGATGTTCCTCCATAAACACATACTTCACTTCAGGCTCTTGGCGAAGTATGTGGCCGCCTTTTTTACGATGGCAAGCTCCTCTGCTTGCTCTGCCAACTGGCGCTTCAGGCGGGCGATCTCGGCCGCCAGGCTCTGCTCCAGATCGCTCTGATTCGCTTTGCCCTGGCCTTTGAACGCCACCCATAGAGTTGCGAGTCATGCAGCCCGAGCTCCTTGGCCGCCTTGGGAATACCAATTTTCTCGGCCAGGGCCAGCGCTTCTGCCCGGAACTCTGGCGAGTGCTGCCGCCGGGTTGTCTTCTTCGTACCTGTCTTTCTTGTCATGGTTCACCTCTGTAGCGTAGTTTACTCGCTTAACAGGGTGTCCATCATCAGCGGGCAGGATCA
>CAWIZY010000019.1:0-74295 GCA_963840725.1 uncultured Gammaproteobacteria bacterium
GAGCACGGCCGAGATAATCGCCGGGAATTGAGCAGATTCTGATCAACTTACGTGATGGTTTCAAAAAAATCCCCTCGAAGAGCCTGATCACTTGATCGAGGTCCCCGAGGGGTGTACTCCGTATGGTTGTTGCAAAACCCCGGAGTACTCCACGATGTATCATGATTTGCTTCGCGATGCCAGGTTCTGGTTGTTTCTTTTTTCAATTGACCAAGATCTGGCCGAGACCACTCGCCAGGAGGCGTGCCCGTGCGGCGGTCGCCTGCACCGCGCCAACTACCCGCGGAAGCCGCGGGGCGGTCCCGATGATCTGCCTGAACAGTACCGCCGCCGGCTTAGCTTCTGCTGCGATCGGGACGGTTGCCGCAAGAGGGTAACGCCACCGTCGGTACGTTTCCTTGGGCCCAAGGTTTATCTCGGTGCGGTGGTCGTCCTGGTGGCTGCCATGCGGCAAGGGCCCTCGCCGCGGCGAGTCCGTGAGCTTTCCGAGCTTTTCGGTGCCGACCGACGAAGCATCGCTCGCTGGCAGATCTTCTGGCGCGAACACTTCCCACAGACACGGTTCTGGAAGGTCGCCCGCGCACGTCTCGTGCCGGCCATCGAGATGGTTGCTCTTCCGCTATCGCTCTTGAAAGTGTTTCTACACAGCGACGATCGATGTCGAGGACTGGGGGCGGCTGCTGCGATTTCTTTCGCCGATCACGATCACTGGAGGCCTAGCGATCGAGGTCTTACGATGAATTTCGATCGACCCGCAGAAGATGCTCGTCGACGGTGCCGACAGACCGGTGTAAATGTGGTCTTACAGTCGTTCACTTGCTTTGCGAGGAGACGTGATGACCACAAAATCGCACCGTTCGACCGTCGCCTTGTGGGCGCGCTTTCGCTTCTCTGTCGTGGGTTCGCTGTTGAGTGCGCCCCCTGCGCACGGAGAGCTCAAGACGTCTATCGAGTCCCTTGCCGCGAAAACCTGGACGCATCCGGTAAGCGGGCGCGACGTTCGTTTTGCAGCTGCCACCATCGAGCGCTGGTACTACAAAGCGAGGCGTGAAAGGGACGACCCAGTCGGCGTCTTGCGCCGCACGGTGCGCAAGGACTGCGGCAAGGTGTCTCTTGCTCCGGCTCTGGCCGCGCGTCTTTTTCGCCAGTACCGTGAGCATCCACACTGGAGCTACCAGCTGCATTACGACAACCTGGCCGCTCTGGTAAGAGCGGATGCTTCGCTGGGGCCACTCCGCTCTTATGCCACCGTCCGCCGGTACATGAAGGCACACGGTCTGCTGCGCAAGCCGCGTCTGGTGCCGAAGGGCCGACCCGGCGAAGCACGCGCCGCTCAGCGACGTGCGACCCGAGAGATCCGCAGTTATGAAGCCGAATACGTCGGGTCGTTGTGGCATCTTGATTTCCATCACGGGTCCCGCAAGGTGCTCACGACCAACGGCCAGTGGCAGCGCCCTATCGTGTTGGGCATCCTCGATGACCACTCCCGACTCTGTTGCCACCTCCAGTGGTACCTCTCGGAGACCGCCGAGGATCTCGTGCACGGACTCTCCCAGGCGATTCAGAAGCGCGGTCTGCCCGGCTCTGTTGACCGACAATGGTCCGGCGATGGTGGCCGAGGAAGTGCAGGAAGGTCTTCTGCATCTGGGGATCGTACACGAGAAAACGCTGCCCTATAGCCCCTATCAGAATGGTAAACAGGAGGCCTTTTGGGCGAATCTCGAAGGACGTCTGCTGGAGATGCTCGACGGTTTTGTGGAGCTGACGCTCGACTTTCTCAATGAAGTGACCCAGGCCTGGGTTGAAATCGAGTACAACCGCGCGGTGCACCGCGAGACCCACCGCTCGCCAGTCGAGCGATTCTCGCAAGCACCCGACGTACTCCGCCCGAGCCCTTCGTCGGGCGCTTCGCGAAGCGTTTCGCTTGCAAAGCAAGAGGCGTCAACGGCAGAGCGACGGGACGATCTCGTTGGAGGGGGTACGCTTCGAGATCCCGGCGCGCTATCGCCACTTCCGCGACGTGGTGGTGCGCTACGCCCGCTGGGACCTCGGCCGCGTGCATCTGGTCGACGCCAACAGCGGCGCCACTCTGGCTCCCATTTATCCTCTCGACCGTAGGGCCAATGCCGACGGCCAACGTTTGCTCTTCCCGGCCGACACGGCCGTGGCGCCCACCGACGACAGCCAGCGACCTGACAACCAGATGCCGCCGCTGCTGAAGAGAATTCTCGCCGAATACTCGGCCACGGGAACGCCGCCGGCGTACCTGCCCAAGCAACCGCATCCCCCAAACGACCGAGGAGAAGAAGCATGAATGCCAAGAGGCTGTTATCGCTGTGGGGACTGAAATGGAATCCGTTTTCACCAGAGCTTCCCAGTGAGGCGCTACTGGTAACCGCAAGGATCGAGAATTTCGCCTGGCGGGTCGAACAGCTTGTCCAGGAGGGCGGATTCGCTCTGATCTCGGGCGAGTCGGGAACCGGTAAGTCGGTGGCGCTGCGCATCGTCGCCGAACGCCTCTCGACGTTGCGGGACGTCGTGGTCGGTGTTTTGGAGAGACCCCAATCGAAAAGCGGCGACTTCTATCGTGAGCTGGGCGAGATTTTTTCGGTTAAGCTGAGCCCTTCCAATCGTTACGGTGGCTTCAAGGCGCTGCGAGAGCGCTGGAAAGCCCATGTGGCCTCCGCACGCATCAAGCCGGTGTTGCTGGTCGATGAGGCGCAGGAGATGGATCCTGAGGTGCTCAGCGAGCTGCGGATCCTTTCCAGCGCCGATTTCGACGCCACCTCGCTGCTGACCGTCGTCCTTTCGGGAGACGGGCGGCTTCTCGAGTTGTTACGGCATGAGGACCTTGTGCCGCTGGGCACCAGGATCCGTACGCGGCTGATCACGGAGGTTGCCTCGCGCGAGGAACTGCTTGAGCTGTTAAGCCACGCGCTATCGAAGGCGGGCAACGCGACTCTCATGACGGCCGAACTGATGGACACATTGGTCGATCACTCCGCCGGCAATTACCGTCTGCTCATGACCATGGGCGCCGAACTGCTCGCCTACGGCATGGCGCACGAGGTTGAGCAACTCGACGAGAAGCTCTACCTCGACGTCTTTCAACCGAAACGACCGCGGCGGACATCAAAGAAGAAAGCGAGGGTTTGAAAATGCCACCCGAGTGTGACCCACTTCCCGTCGTCCGCGTCGGGCAGATTCCCCTTGAGGACCAGTCCCAACGCTGGCTGGTCGAGCAGCTGTGGGGCGACTCGTCTGTTGGTGTGATCGGCGGCGCACCCAAGTG
Source organism: uncultured Gammaproteobacteria bacterium (assembly GCA_963840725.1). Taxonomy (GTDB): domain Bacteria; phylum Pseudomonadota; class Gammaproteobacteria; order Pseudomonadales; family Halieaceae; genus CAVWDU01. Next base: position 3,293 of record CAWIZY010000019.1, read on the forward strand.
CTCCAAGACCTGGCTGGGATTGGACTTGGCCCTGAGCGTGGCGACCGGCACGGCCTGCTTGGGCAAGTACGCCGTCCCGCAGCCGGGTCCGGTCCTGATCTACTTGGCTGAAGATGCGTTGCCGGTCGTGCGCGAGCGCGTCGAGGGAATGGCCCGGCATCGGGGTCTCGACCTCGATGGCGTCCCCATCGACGTGATCACCGCCCCGACCCTCCGGCTCGATCGTGATCCGCACCGCTTCCGCCTCTTCGAGACGGCCAAGCAACTTCGCCCCCGGCTCCTCCTGTTGGATCCTCTGGTGAGGCTACACCGAATCGACGAGAACCACGCTGGAGAAGTAGCCGGATTGTTGGCCTACTTTCGCTCACTCCAGCGGCGACTGGACCTCTCGGTGGTGCTGGTGCATCACACGCGAAAAAACGCCGCGGGAGGAGTGGCTGCCGGTCAGGGACTCCGTGGCTCGGGTGATCTGCATGCCTTCGGCGACTCGAACCTCTATCTCCGGCGAACAAGAGAACGCTTGCTGCTGTGCAGCGAGCATCGGGCACGCGCCAGCTTCGCCGCCGGTCTATCTCGAGCTGGTGACCAACAACGCGGAGAGGACCCACTTGAAGGTCATCGCTGAACTCCACAACGAGCGGCGACGCTGTCTCCAGGAGCAAGTGCTCGCTTATCTGACCAACGGCACAACGCTCACCCGAGCGAAGCTTCGCGACGCGCTTTCGGTCAAGAACGAGCGCCTGGGCGATGTGCTCGCAGTCTCTGGAGCAAGCCGACCGGATTCGCCGCACGCCTGCCGGTTGGCGCCGCATCGACTGACCGCCAGGAGGACCGTTCCCCGTTCCCTATATATAAGGAGGGAACGGAACGATCCTTTCTTCCAGTGAACGAGTCGACGGACGACACAAACCGGTCAACGCCACGGCTTCTTCTCTGTGAACATGGCTCTGCGGGAGTGGGTGCCTTCGTCGGAGCCGGCCGTCGCTCGCTCGCCCTGTCCGAGCGCAGCGAGTTGGCGAGCGACGGCCGAGCGACAGAGAAGGCGCACCACGGTGCCTTTGTTGGTGAGTGCCCGAGCGAGCAGCGGAGAATGTGTACCAATTCCTCCTACGTCAAACCGACCGAATCCCATCAATTATCTTGATCAGTCGCCCATCAATTATCTTGATCGCTCTCAGAAGTGGGGAGGGGGGCTGTAGGATTGAAACCGCTATCAGTCGGCGGAGTGAGGGACAAGTTGAGCTTTCCAGACAACGGAATGTCGATGGACCTCAAACACGCATCGCCGGACGTGTTGAACCCCCTACCACTCCCGCCGCCAGCCACACGCCAGCAGAACGATGGTGCCGGTGCCCAAGACTCGTTTTCTACAGCAGTGATTTGTAAGCACTTTCTCTGTAGTTGTTTACGGCAACGCAATGGCTGTTGGCACCATGCGCATGGCGTTCGACGGGTCTTTCGCTTCAGCCCATTTGCTGCTCCAAGGTTGGGGGGAAGGCGACGCCTACGGCTTGGAAGACCTGATTGCACACGCCACGCGCTTCACTGCGCAGGCGGAAGCGTTTGTGTTGATGCTCCACCTCGACCCATTGCAGCGACTCCAGGTCACGCAGCACGTCTGCCCATTCCGGTGAATGACTCGCGGCCGTTAAACGATCTTGCAACTCCTTGCGAAGCACCAAGGCCAAGAAACTGCAGAACACGTGGCCACGGATCGTCTCGTCATGATGGTGATAGATCGGCCGGGTCTCAAGATCATTTGATGCTGCGGATGCAATCCTCCACCATCCAGAGTTCCTTGTAACGCAAGGCAACGTTTCCCGTTGGAAGGTCGTCCATGTCTGTTCGCAACACCCACTTGCCGTCGTAGCGGGCTTCGTCCTTGATCTTTTGCCGATCAATCTCAAAGTGCGTCTCGCCTCCGCGAAGGTATTTGCGATAGCCACGGTTGCCCACCAGCGACTTGTCGCCTCGCTTGAGTTGTTCCACGCCGCGCCCCCACAATCGCTTCGCGGTCCGCCTTGTCTTTCTTCGCTTGGTCCGTGTTCACACAGACCACGTAACGCCGCCTCTCGATCTGCACGTTCTTGACTTGCAGTGGAGACGGATCGCCGCTCTTCTCTTTGGGACCACGCACTTCGGTGCTTACCACGGCGCCGTCCTCGTAGTGGCCCGGCGCAACTCAAATAGCAGACCTTCTCTCAGTCGAGAACGCCCTCACCCCTTGTAAACCAATAGGGATTCGGGTCGGTGTATTGCGCCAAGCGTACGTTAGAAGCGAACCGGAAGCCAAGTTGGCCGACGCCCGGGCCGCGGCGTCGTTGCCCACGCAAATGCGTAGTCCGCCTCCAAACTCACGTCCGTCCGGCCCTCGGTACCCGGAATCTCGTCGAAGAACTCCTCGGTGTCGAGACCGCCATCGCATACCGCGTAACGAACGCTTCCCGCCGTGAAGAAGTCGGCGGCACAAGGGTCGTAACGCAAGCAGCACAACAGAAACGCAGAGAAGCACCACGGCCAACCGAAAACGCCACGCCCGAATCGCGATTCGAGGTTTCATGCCCCACCTCCGCGTTCGAGAGATCGGGGGGTGGTCATCAAAGTGCTAGCCCGCAACGGGCAATCCGTCCAGCGGTACACCCCTGAGTCTACCGGAGGTAGCCGTTCAAGGCCCGGCCACGCCGGGCAACCCTCCCAAACGGCATGCCCCTGAGTTTAGCTGAGATGCGCGGCGTTGCAACGGTTTTCTTGCCCCCCCAAGAAATCCAAATTCCTTGGGAATCGGGCCAGAAATCCCTCGCCGGTGACTAGATTTGGCCCGAATTGGACCCCGGAGCAGGCTGTTCCAAAAGGGAATTCGCCAATCAGGCGGCGGCCAGTTCGGCCTGTGCGGGCAGCAGAGAAGGGGCAACAGAGCCGGCAAGCCGTGCCGCGCAACACGCGGTCAACAACTCCAAGACGTTGCGGTTCTGCTGCCGACAAGTGGCCACGACACTCAGCATCCGCCGGGTGCCACTGGCTGCTTGCCAGCCAGTGCATGCGGGCCAACCCAGTTCGGTCCATTTGCTCATCCTGTATCATCCCAGAACTCGGCCGGCAACGGATCGACGGCGGGCAGACTCCGCGAAGGGCCTCGTTTGTGTCAGAAACTCGTCGCGCGTGGGACGCTTCAACAAACGACCCATTTGAGACACTCCCGGCGACCCGCTTGGGATATCCCCCAGTTGGGTGGGACCCAGCGAGTCCGGGAACCGATCTCTGGCCGGCAGTTGATCGGATACGTCATCAACCAACGTATTTGAGACTACCGGGTTGACCATTCGCCTGACAGGCGACGGTCGAGAAGAGCATCGTTGTCAACTCGCAGCCGGGGGCGACAGTTTGATAACTACGCCCCCTGTAGGAATCGCGCTTGTATTTGATGCCCGTCGCGCTATTCCTTTTGTCGTGATCTCGTCAGAGTCAATCCCCAACAGCTTTGCCGTTTCGTCACGGAAACCAAGAGGATTTCATCGTCGACCTGAATCTGTTCGATCCAACCGACTGCGTCATCGTAGTGTTGCCTCGCCGCCTCTTTCTCGCCCAACTGCCAACTAGCCATCGCCAGAAAACAGCTAGTGCGTGGGTGCTCGCTGTCGGGATCGAGTTCGACAAGCTTCATCAGCGACGTGCGGGCAGCTGCCCACTTGCCGCTTCGATACTGGGCGATTCCCAGCACCATCCAGTTCCATGACGTTTCAGGTGATAACTCCGTGCCGCGCCGTGCGGCTGACAGCCGCTTTGGCAATGTCGCGGAACCTTGCATCGGGCAAGGTCAACATGAGCCAGGCGACCTGACTCTGGATTTGTGCATCTGTTTGGCAAAACTCGAGAGCGGTCTCAAGTTTCTTGTACTGCCTGCTGATAGTTCCCATTTTGTGTCCAGGGTTTTCGCCTCGTCTAATAGAAGCCTACACACGCTGGCTCTGATAGCTCGGATCACTTGCCAACTGGTAGCCGATCGAGGCGTCGTAAACGCGAACCTACCATCTTAGATCGTGGCGATCCGCTTGCGGTCGTGGCTCCAGGCGCCATCGAATTGCGCATCATCCGGTTCGAACAATTCCTGCACCTGTCGTCCGGGTTCCACATCCTGACAGCCGTCTCCCGAAAACGTGGCGATTCGCCGGCCATCGTCACTCCATGCCGGCGAATCAACTCGACAGGCCTGAACGCCCCGAAAGGAGTTCGAACGGGCCGACCAGTCAACGTGTCTGAGATCTGGATATCACCTCGATTCCCACCCTGAGACAGGTACCGCCCGTCTCGACTCCAGGCCAGATTACCGGGCCCCGTACCCTGAATGAGCATGCAGTTTGACGCCAAGCGACCACATCCCAGATTCTGACATGTCGATGCACCTCCCTCTCCACCACCGTGGCGAGCCGCTCACCGTCCGGGCTCCAGGCCACGCTCTCGGACGAGGCCCAGCTTCGAGTCAGTCCTGCGTCAACGAGGAGAGTCTGCTCTCCTGTCGAAACATCCCAGATGCGGACCGTCCGTTCTTTACCGCTTACCGAAGCCAGTTGGCGGCCATCAGGATGCCAGGCTACAGCGACCAACGGTAGAGGTCTGTCGAAAACTGGCGCTTTGACACCTTCGTGCTGCCAGTTGCAGCCTCGTTCTTTCCCAGGTCGTAGACGACAATCGAACCGTCATCGCCCGCGCACTCCAAATGTTGCCCGCAGGGCTCCACACTGGATCGGAGGCCGTCAGCCTCCCGGACCAGGCACGGCCTGAATCTCTTCGCCGGTCTCTGCGTCGCGGACTTGAACGTCTGTCCCAGCGCCCAATAGGCCAGGTGTCGATCGTCGGGGCTGAAGGCAATTTCGCCATGGCTACCGCATCGTGCGGCGATCGTGTATACGCCTTGCTCCTGCATCGACATCCCAGATATTGACGATCCCTTGTTGCCGGACGCAATCGATTTGCCGTCCGGGCTCCAGGCCAACGCATTGATTGCCTCGTCTTCCGGATCGTTCGCAGGCTCTTGCCACTGCTGGCATCCCATAGCGTGATGTTGCCTCGCTCTGATTCCTGCATGGCAATTGTGAACCGTCTGGACTCCAGGCGATCGATCTCACTCCGCCCTGTTCGAGCAGGGAAAGTAATTTTTCGCCGCTGGTCACATCCCACACTAGGGCTAGCCCAGTAAGTCCCCACGGCCAGGCGGCGACTGTCGGGGCTCCAGGCCAGGCACCAGTTAAACTGGCCGCTTTCAAACGTCGTTGTTTGTCCTCCAGATTCGGCGTCCCAGATCGGTGATCGTCCCCGGTTCGTAACCCGATGCCGCCAAATTCTCTCCATCAGGACTCCAGGCCACGTGAAGCACTTCGGTGTCATGCCCGATCAACTCGCGGAGCCTTCGCCCGTTATGGCGTCCCAAATGATAACCGTCTTGTTCGGGCCATTCGAAGCGAGACGACTGCCGTCAGGACTCCACGCCACCGAGTTGATCGTGGCATCTAATTCGATAGTCACACGTGACTGGCCATGTTGTACCACCATCGCGTTTTTAGTGTCATCAACACGCCAGGCGAGGCGCCGTTCGCCCGGATGCCAGGCGAACAGACACCCTTCGATCCCACGATGAGGTATGGTCTCGACTGGACTCCCGTTTCCAGATTCCAGATCTTGATATCGCTGCCGCAACTACAAGCCCGTGACATTGAGCCGAAGCCAAAATAGTCCCATCGGGGCTCCAGGCGATGGAGCGCACTTGGCCGTATCCGTGTCCGTGCAGAGTTCTTATGCTGAAACAGCGAGACAAGTGGTAGTACCACTCCCAGCCTCGCAGGTCCGGCTCCCCCGGCGCTGGCAGATAACCGAGCAGCGTCTCTTGCAGCCTCGTGATCTGGCCGTCGTCCCAGTCTTTTTGGGCCATCCGCATTTGGGCGACGTAGAGGTTGCGGATGGCCTCATCGCGTTTCTGTTGGGCATCCAGCCGTGCCGTTCTTTCCTCTTGGCGTGCCATATTCGCAGTGTCTCGCTCGGCGGAAACCTGTGCTAGTGCGATGCTTGTCCTCATGTAACCCACGGCAGAAACTGCCGCGACAAGTATTGCCAGAATGGCAACAGCCCCTGCCAATCCGGAGACGATGGGATTCGCTCTCGACCACCGCCAGAAACGCTCGACTCGACTCACTCGCCTCGCCTTGATCGGTTTGTTTTCCATAAAACGTCGTAGATCGTCAGCCAGTTCCAGTGCCGTGGCGTACCGATCGCTGGGGTTCTTGGCGATCGCATTCAGGACGATGGTCTCCAGTTCCGACGGAATTGCCTTATTGATGCGCCGTGGAGCTTGCGGCTCCTCAAAGGCAATCTGCTTCAACAGTTCCCTGCGATCTGACGCGCCGAAGGCAGGCTGCAACGTCATCAGTTCGTACAGCGTCACTCCCAGCGAGTAGATGTCCGTGCGGTGATCGATCACCACGCGTTTGGCTAATGCCTGCTCGGGGCTCATGTAGCGGAGCGTGCCGAGGATGTCGCCGGTCATGGTCATCCCGGCATCCTCTTCAATCCGCGCCAAGCCAAAGTCGGCCACATGAACCTTACCCTCTGTATCCAGGAGCAGATTGCCCGGCTTGATGTCGCGATGGACGATGCCATGGGCGTGGGCGTGATCCAGCGCATCGGCCGCCTGTACTCCCAACTGGGCGACACTACGGAAAAAATCTGGGCTTCGCGTTGATTCGAGGCTGTCCAGCGGCGTCGAGGGCGAAGAACTGGTCGGCCTGGTCTGCAACGGTGACGTCGGCGGCGTGCTCGACCGTTGCCTTGACGGCCTGGTATTCGCTTGTTTCGTTGCCACCGCGGATGAACTTGGCCGTTAGCTGGCTCAGTTCCGGCGTTGGTTGGTCCGCCCCCTGGATCGCCCCGCAATTGGGCGATTACCTCAGCCAGCGACTGCCCTTCGATCAACTGCATGGCATAGAAGTGGACGGCCCGTTCACAGCCGACCGAGTAGATCGACACAATAGCCGGGTGGTTCAACGTGGCCGCGGCTCGGGCCTCGTTCTTGAACCGCTCCAACTGCCTCGGATCGAGTACGGCCGCAAAGGGCAGCACCTTCAGCGCCACCCGCCGCGGCAACGAGATCTGCTGGGCTTCGTAGACCACGCCCATACCACCCCGGCCGAGTTCACGAAGGATTCTGAAATCTCCAAACTGCTTGGGCCCATCGACGCAATCCTGCGAAGAACCATCGCTCGAGTCGTCTCGGAACTTGGCGCTCATTCGCCAAGAGACCTCCAATCCATCGAGACATCTAGCGAGCTGGTCGGCGATGCCGGGGTGGCACGCCAATAACTTTTCGCGGTTGGGCGCCGAGCCGCGTTCAAGGTCGGCGAGATACTCTTCCAGGACATCGGCCAGGTCGATGTCACGATCTGCCTTGTCATCGCCAGCCCGATGGATCGCCGTGCCGTGTGAATTGCCGTTCATAGTCCGTTCAACTCCTGCTGTAGTTGCTCGAGGGCCCGCGGCCACAGCTTTTTGACACTGGACACGCTTCGCTGCATTTGCGCGGCAACTTCCGGGAAACTGTGCTGCTGAAAGCTGCGGAGCAGGATTACCTGGCGATAATGACTGGGCAGTCGCCCGATGGCATCTGCCACCAGCACCGCTTCCTCGCGCCGTGAGGCCCGTTGGCTGGGCGAGGAACTGGGGCTGTGGAGGGCCTGCTGCAAACAGATCGAAGATTTGTCGAGGTCGTGGTGCAGGCTGCGCTCCATCGTCGGGGACCGCTTGGCTGTCCGACCGAATCGCCGCACTTGATCGGCCAGCGCCGTGCCAGAATGCGCCTCAGCCAGACCACCAGTTCACCTTCACTGTTGCCTACAAAATCCGCAAACCCAGCCTGCACGCGGAGGAACGCTTCTTGAACCACGTCCGACGCATCCACCTTGGTCTTCAGGCGGCGTGAAATCTGCATCTCGGCCAATAAATGCAGATAGCTGCGATAGAGCTCGAGTAACTCGCCCAGCGCAGCATCGGAGCCACCGCGGGCCCGAAGGATGAGAACAGCCGGTGGATTCAGATCAGTCACCATCAATAACTCGCCGCCGTTTGGAAAAAAGTTAGTTCGCCGCTACTTGGAAAGACGTATTCGGTACGGCGATGGTCCCGCAAATAAAAGGTCGTTCGCCCATTTTCAGACAATTTTTAGAAAATATCCAGATTCTGCGGGACTATTCCACTCGGTTTCGCGTCTTTTCCAATTAGGGCCCAACTGGGGCCGTTTGCCACGGCGAAGCGGAATCGCGACAGTTCGTGCTCTGGAGACTCTCCAAAACCGAGCATTACCACCCGAATGGCGGCCTCGGCCACTTTCTGAGAGAGGCGACCGAAACTGCGATCTGTACCAAGGGGGAACTGCCGTGATATGTCAACGAGATATTGGAGGTAAAAGTCCACAAAAATGTGTAGCTGGTGAGCCCTTACCGCCATGCAAGAATACTCACCGGCCCGAGATCTCCCAGACGCTCGCTGTGCGTGCGTCTGGAACAATACTGTTTATGTTTTAGCCCAATCCTGCACGCCAGAAAGACAAGATACGCTCATTCGGCGGCAAATTACTATCCAACTGAGGGATGAACCATGTTGACCACATCTCAACTGAAATCTGGCTCCCGTGGACGCAAGAAAGCAGGGAGAAGAAAACAAAAAGAACGCCAGGAGACCTCTCGTCGCCTTTGCCGGGGAGTCGAATCGCTGGAACAGCGCGCCATGCTCAGTGTGGCGCCATTTTTTTCCGGAGTCGGCGACCTGCCGGGAGGTAGAAACTTTAAGCGTAGCCTACGGCGTGTCGGACGACGGCACGGTCGTTGTGGGGCGAAGCAACAATGCCGACGGCTTGATGAGGCCTTCAAGTGGACACTTGCCGAAGGAATACAACCGCTGGGCATCGTCGGATGGCGCGACAACCAGCTTTGGAAACTCCGCCTCCTTCGATGGATCGGTCATCATCGGCTATAGCCCAAATGGCCAGACGTCTGGTTACGTGTGGACCGAAGAGACGGGAACGATGGAGGGGCTGCCGGGGCCTCAGGCGAACCGAGTAATTATGGATCTGCATTCGATATTACAGCGATGGCAAAACGATTCTGGCTATTTCGATGGCAGCCCAGTCGTGTGGCGAGGACTGATACACCAGACGGTAACCAGTGGGTATCAACATCACTTGGATATCTTGGCACCACGGCGGTGGCCTCGCCTATGGAGTTTCCGACGATGGCACGATCGCGGTCGGTTACGGACGAGACGCCGACGACGAGTCGGAGGCGTTCCGTTGGACCGAAGAAACGGGGATGGTCGGATTGGGCTCCTTGGGTGACGCCGTTGGCAAGAACTTGGGCAGTCGCGCCTACGAGATATCCGGCGACGGCAGTGTGATTGTCGGCTGGAGCGAAAATCCTGAAGAGAAACAACCTCGAAACAACTACGGTTTGGAGGCCTTCCGCTGGACTGAGGATCCGGAATGGTTGGTTTGGGCGACCTGCCCGGTGGTGGTGTTAGCAGCCTCGCGCGGTGCGGTTTCCGGAGACGGCTCGGTCATCGGTGGCATCGCGCGACCGACGCCGGAAGCGAGGCTTTTATCTGGGACGAAGCTCAACGGAATGCGTAGTCTGCAAGACGTGCTCACGAACGAGTACGGCCTCGACCTGACGGGCTGGCAGCTCACCGAATCAAGGACATCTCGAACGATGGTCTCACTATTGTGGGGGAAGCCTCAATCCACTCGGTTTTGAGGAAGGTTTCGTCGCCCACCTTGGCGACGGGACACCCCAGCCGGGCATCACCGTAACACCCTCCTCCGGTCTGAAACCAGCGAAGACGGTACGACCGCATCCTTCACCGTCGTGCTCGACAGCAGCCCACAGCCGCCGTCACAGTCGATGTCTCATCAAGCGACGCAACCGAAGGCGAGGTTGTAGGCGCCACCGCCGGCGTACTCACCCTCAACTTCGACGGGACCAACTGGGACACACCCCAGACCGTCACCGTCATCGGTGTCGAAGACACGGGCCAACAGGACGGCGACCAGGCTTACTTGATCCAACTGGCCCCGGCCGTGAGCGCTGACGCCGATTACAACGGCCTCGACGCTGCCGATGTCTCGGTCACCAACCTCGACAATGAGGTCCCGCCACCCACCACAAACATCGTCTACGCCTGGGAATTGATGAGTGAAACTCGCAACCGGGGCAAGCATGCCGATGTGCGATTCAGCATTGATGTGAACCAGGATTCCAACTTCGATGGTCTGGCCAGCAGCTCAGATGCTGCGGCCGTCAATGCGCTGGTCACGGTTGAATTGTACGATTCGACCGGAGCCCCGGTCGGCACTTATACCGGCACCACAGACTCCAATGGCATCTTCCGCACCGACTGGATCCGCGGTCTCGATAGCGACACTTATACAGCCGAGGTGGTTGACTTGGTGCTGACTGACTTCGACTGGACCCAGTGGCTTGGTCTCGGTGGATTTACTAACGACGACGCGGATGGCGATGGGCTGCCGGATGAATTGTTTGCTATCGGGTAACTGTAAAAATGTCACATTATTTGGTCATTTTAATTGTTCTGGCAACGGTTGTCGTACAACTGACAGTTTCAGTAGTTACTTGCGACCAGGCTGGCAGTCACGTTATGGAACTTGGTGAATCAACTTTTTTTGCTCTGTGGTGATCCGCATGGTCGGCGCCCAATTTAGACACTTACTCTTGGAGGACTCATGAAGACAACATTCACTGCAATCCTGTCATTGGCGCTGTCCTGCCTATGCAATAACACGATCGCTGATACGTTTGGTAGCGGTCCGAATCAATTCGAGCTGGAGTTTGTCACTATCGGCAATCCGGGAAACATGGCCGACACGACGGGCAAACCGAATCCTGCCGGGGCGGTGGACTACGTCTACCTAATGGGTAAGTATGAAATTAGTCGAGAGATGGTGACTAAAGCGAATACTGTGGGGGATTTGGAAATCACATTAGACGAATGGATTAACTATGCTTTTGAACCCCGTCCCGAGCATGCCGGCAACAGAAGTGAGCTGGAACGAGGCCGCACGATTTGTGAACTGGCTAAATGCAAGCCGCGGATTCCCGTTGGCCTACAAATTCAGCCAAGAACCTGGAGAGGATGGCTACGATTCAAATGCGTACGTTGAATTTTGGCAAGAGGGAGATTCCGGCTACGACCCAGCCAATCCCTTTCGCAACAGCAATGCACAATATTTTTTGCCGAGTGCCGATGAATGGTACAAGGCGGCCTACTACGATCCAAATGTGAATGATGGCACCGGTGGCTATTGGGACTTCCCAACCGGGAGCGACCTGGAACCCATAGCAGTAGCCAGTGGGACCGATCCGTACACGGCAGTTTATCTACAACCGTCCATTGAGGTATCACCTGCCGACATTAACCAGGCTGGTGGACTGAGTCCATACGGTGTGATGGGCATGGGGGGTAATGTAATGGAGTGGGAAGAAACTGAAAAGGATCCAGATGCAGATGAATGGTGGATCCGTAGCATACGAGGCGGCGCATGGGGTGGAGGCGCTCCACTGCATGTCTGCGACATCTCGTATTGGAATCCATATTACTGAAGACCATTCCTCCGTTCTTGGATTCCGCGTCGCTTCATTTAATCCAGATGCCTCAAGATATTTCGAAGTTCCTCACGCCGTCGCCTACTCCGTCTCAGATGTTACGTTTAACGGCGCGGTGACCGAACTGTCAACGCCTCCGACTCGTCAGGGATGTTGGTCGGAGAGATCGATCAGTCAATTCTAACGAACTCTCAAAAGCCATCTTCAAATTCGTGCTTCCCGGTATTTCTCAAGCCAGTGCGAAATTGGAGGATGCCACGCTCCGAGTGTATGTCCGAGACATGGCAGGCCCTCCGCCGGGTCCTTTGTCCGTCTGGCACAGTCAGACCGACAACGACTTGGACCTGCTGGCCTCTGATTACGAGAATGCTGGTTACATCGACACCTTGGGCGACCTGGCCCAACCGACAGACGAAGTGAGGCGGTATATCGATCTGGATGTGACCGATTGGGTCAAGGCCGATTATGCGGCAGACGGATCAAATCCGATGAGTGCGTTTCGGTTGCAAATGGATGAGGCAGTCTTCGACGAAGACGGCGTCTCGCACGCTGGTGGATAGTGAGTCAGGCGGATCGTGTATCATCCGGAACTGCGTCTGAACTTCGTCCCCGAACCATCCACATGGATCTTATCTCTACTAGGGTTTGTGGCAATCGGCATCTGCCAACGGCACAATCGCTAGTACCATACTGCCCATAATTTACCTCCTCCTGACCTCCTCACCGGTTCTCCTACTTAAACTCTGGTACTAAGAATGACGTAAGGTCATTCTTGACCTAGTCGCTTGGGATGCGAACTACGGCATGGCCGTTCCGATGTGAGCGCCCGGTAGCGGCATGTTACGCCTCAGGCGGCAGGCGGCCGGGAGATTGCGGGATCGGAGCAGAGAGCGGGGATGGGCCGGCGGTGGACGGACGCACGCGCCAGGCAGGGGCGGATCGTCAGGTGGGGGATCGAGCTCGTCTGCGAGGCGCATCCGCTGGCCAGCGCGACGCAGTCGCTTGGTTTCCGCAACGACTTTCTTTTCCTCGACGCGCTCGTGCCGGATCGATCCCGGGTGTGCAGCCGCCCATCGGTCGGGCAGCAGATCCAGGAGATACTCGCAGCCGAGTGCCAAGTCCCTCGGATGATGCTGGGCGGCCTCGGCCAACTTTGCCAAAACGTCTTCGAGATAATCGTGCACGACCAAGTGGTGCCGCTGAGCACTACTCACGATACTCACCAGTCGCAGACGACCAGCGGCCGCGCGGATGGCCCAGGAATATCCAGTTCTTGCGTCCGATTGCCAGAGGGCGGATTGCCTGTTCCGCCTGGTCGTTGTCAATCGGCAACCGCCCGTCGGATAAGTATCGCTGCAGAGCGTCCCATTGGTTGTCGAGATATCCAACCGCCTGGCCAAACCGGCTTTGCGGCAAGGCACGCCGCACCGGATCGCTCCCCAACCACCGGCCAAAACGTTCCCAGATCGGAACCGCGTCACGCTGCCGCAACGTCAGCCGTCCGGCGGCATCCAGCATCTTGCCACGTTCTTCCACATCGTACAGCTGACGGTAGAGGGATAGCGCCTGCGCAGACAAGATCGGTGCACTCGCTTCGGCCTTCACGAACTCACGCCGCGCATGCGCATTACAGCTCGCGTGCACAATCCGCCCGCCGGAGCGTTGCTCAATCCGTGTATACCCACTGAACGCATCGCCAACCAGTATGCCTTGGAAGTCCTCCAAATGCCGATCCACAACCGCATGCTCATGCGATAATGACCAATGAAAAACATTCAGCGGTGCCAGGCCGTCCAGCCCGGTATACAGCCAAGCGTAACTGGTGACCGAACCGCGGTCATCCAATTCCGGCGGCTCATCGTCATCCGGTCGCCCGCCCGCTTGGCTTCGCCTGCTGAGCAACTCTTGCTCCTCTCGGCTCAACGCGTTGCGGGTCAGCAGCAACACGCGCGTGTCATCGGTCAGCAGAATCGGCTGTTCCATCAAGAGGTGCCACGCCTGATCGAACAAGGGAGTCACCGTATCGACACTCATGTTGATCAGATCATTGATCGTGCTGCGGCTCGGAAACCAACCGCTCTGGGCAAACCAGTCTTGTTGGCGATACGTCGGATTGTGAAAGGCGAATTTCTGGCTCACGACGGCCGCGACGACGCTGAAGTCGTACTTGCAGCCTTCGACGATGGCCAAAGGCGCGGGTGGCGACAGAACCCCTTGCGACCGCGCATTCTCGACGACGTATTTGCGCCGTATGATGCGCTCGATATAGACATGCGGCTTCTCGAACCGCATCCGCTCCGCCACGGCATCGCCGATGTATTTCAGACCGGCCTTTTCTTCCTCGGTCAGGTCCAGGATTCGCTCGCGACGTTCCAGATGCTCGGGAAACTCCTGCGTTTGCCGCTGCCGCTCTCGTCGTCGCCGCCGTCGCGCCTCCAAGTCACGCCGCAACTGCGCATCAAACGCTTCGTCGGCCTTCTGCTGCGCGACAAGGATACCTTGCTCCTCAGTGTTCGGTGACTGCTCGGAATCAGCGGCAAAGTCCAAAGACAACTGATCGGGAGAGATCGTCCGACGTTCGCTACGACGCCCCCAGAGCATATCGACCAGCTGCTTGTTGGCCGCTTCCAGTTCGGCCACACGCTGCTCGAGCTTCTGCCGATCTTCGAGCAAGGTCTGCGTAGAACGCAGAAGAGATTCGTGGTCATGACGCAACGTGTCGTTGTTCCGTCGAAGCTCCTCGTTGAGCTTCATGACCTGTTGCAGCTGTGCTTCCAGTGCCGTGACATCCATGACATGAGCATTATACAAGACGTGCGACAAAAGAAAAGAGGAGGGCCAAAGAAATCGATCATTCGATCGATTCTATTCAGCCCGCGTTCGACATCGATTCGCGTTTGGCCAGCAGGCGCTGTCAAGCGCCACTCCACTCACACGAGCGCAGGCATGTCACGCGCCGCAAACACATCAGGATGGTCTTGAAGCGAATCGATACGCGGTGGCGATGGGAACTGATAACGCTTGCGTCGTTGCGCGGTCTGCAAGTCGACTCCTCCCAGAATCATGGCTAACGTCGTTCCGTCAATCTCGACGGTGATCGCACCGTCTTGGCTGATTGGGATCTGGAAGCGACCACGTTCCAATCGCTTCGCCCATACGACCAGACCGTCACGATCCCAGTAGAGGATCTTGCATCGATGCTGCCGACGATTGAAGAACACAAAGTAGTCGCCGGTCATCACGTCCCGACCGAGTGCATGGATGACGATGGCGTGAAGACCATTGAATTGCTTTCGCATGTCGGTCGGTTGGGTGTGGACGAAGATCCGAATCGTCGGAGACAAGCTAAGCATCCTGCGTCTCCTCTCGCGCAGGCCAACGTGAGGCACCGCCGAGCGCACGTAGCACCGTCTGCAGGGCCGTCAGGTTCTGCTCGGGAAGCCGGATGATCGTGCCTTCGACTAGTACCACTTCAATCCATGGGCTCGTGCGCGTCGATGACAGCGGAAGTTGCACGAACGCGGCTTCCGAACGAGCCTGGGGCACGGGGCGAACCGCCTGGCCTGGTTGGCGCCTCGCCGGCCGCTTCCAGGTCGAACCTGACTTGCCTGGCAGATTCCGCTTCCACCAATAGAAGCTCCCCTGTGGCACGCCTTCCCGCCGGCAGAACTCCGCCACCGTCAGACCGCTTTGCCGCTGACGGTCAATCCGCTGATGCCATAACTTACGCCGTTCCAGATTCACTTTCCGAGCCATCTTGGGATAGCCTCCTGTTCATGAGAGGGTGAAAAAACACCCCCTCAGGCTAACCCACGCGCCAACCATGCTTGTCCCGGCAGCTACAAACGATCGGACTCGATCGACAAATGATTTGGCATGCCAGCAGAGTAACAGCAAGCCGGCGGCCTGCACGGCCAAGGGCGACACGAATTGTAGGGCGAACAACAGCCCAATCCCGGCCATGCCGGCAAAATAGGTCAACTAAAGTCGATCTCGATCGTTCATAGCGTGGCTCGCGGGGTGTATTGACCCGCAAGAATGTAGCTTGCCGAAGCTGGGCTCTGACCGAACGAGTCCATGACAACGCCGAAGAACCGTTATAACCGGTCGCCAGCTTATTGCCGTACTTTAGAAACATAGTGCACTTTCTGAGAAAACAGCCACCTCCATGGTAGGTTACGGAACCGACTGGAGTGTTCAGTTTGCGGCCATCGAGCGGATTGCTTCGTGCCTGTTCTTGTTCCAGTCCCGAAGGGACGACCCTAAGACAGCCCAGGGTGGAGCAACGTGAGTGGAACGAACGTTGCGCAACCCTGGGATGCGAAGATCGTTCACAGGCGAACCCCGAAGGGGTGGCCCTATTGAGGCTTGTGTAGCCAATGAGCGAGGCCGACCAGCGGGAGGCCGGCAAAACCAGGGTAACGCACTGCCTAGCGTGATCATTGGCAATGCAGGAGTCAATAAGAGGAAGACGAGACCATGTCCCAATCATTGGCCAAGGTGATCGTTCATATCGTCTACAGCACCAAGCACCGTCAGCCGTGGCTTCACGATCCCATGGTTCGATCCGAATTGTACGCATACAACGCCACGATCCTCAAGGAAGACGTTGATTCGCCAGCCATCCGGGAACTCTGCAGGAGACATGGGCTCGACATTGATGAACGGTACGTTTGGGATTGAAAATGGTGACCTTGGCGCATGGATTAGGGCCGCCCCGTTGGGGCTATTTGCTTTTGACCGGACTTCAGACCCAGGGTTGCGCGACGTTCGTTCCACTCACGTCGCTCCACCCCGGGCTGACTTAGGACTGTGCCTTCGGCACGGAACAACCCGGAACGAAACTGGGACTCGATACGAACGGGCGCGTTGATCACAGACCTGCACGGATTGAAAAACGCCCAGACCGCCTAGCTCCCCAGAGGTCCAAGTCATGGTCGACCTTCTGCGAGCAATCTTTTTCGGTGACTGCAACCAGCCCGCCGAGGAACGGAAAAATGATGCTCGATACCATGCTCACAAAACGAGTTACGACGACGATTTCTGAAAGCGTTCCAGCTTTCCCGGCTTTGGTCCACGGGGTTCTCTGTCCTATTGAGGCCTGCCTAGCCAATGAGCGAGGCCGATGGGCGGGAGGCCGGCAAAACAAGGGTAATGCGCTGGCCAGCGTGATCGTTGGCAATGCAGCAGTCAATAACTGGCCTGTCGAGAACGAATCGCTTCCTAGGCTAGGCGCCAAACTGGGAAGGATAGGCGTTTTCTCAGAAAGTGCAGAAACATAGAGACTGCGGCGAAAAAAGAGCCATTATTCGCGCTAGGCGCGGGAGTGCGGGTCGGGGAGTGGCTTTGACCGCTCCGGGGGAGCACAGTCCCGGTCTTCCCAGAAGAGGTGCGCCGCGCCGACCTCGTCGAGCAACTCCAGTGAGCTGCACACCTGGTCGAGCACGATGAATTGCTGTTTGCGCCCCGTCAGTTCCTCGAGTTGCGCCTCGACACCGGCGAGCGCTTCTTCCAGCTCATCGAGCGTCTTTTCGGAATCCGCCAGCTTCTGACGAAGTAACAGTTCGTCGTCGATAAGGTCAATATTGTTGGATCTGAACTCGTACATGTCGGTCTACAATGCCGCAACCTGGGATGAGCCTTTCTGTACGACCGCAAGGGAGACGTTTTCGTATCCCTCGGCGGTACAGGCGGACATGATCTGCCTGACGACCGTAAACGGTACTGAGTTGTCCGCAAGAATCGTGACTTCCTTGTGGCCGCGACGGTCAGCGTATTGGTGCCGATTAATTTTCCCAGCTCGCCAATCGGCTCCCGACGTTACTCAGCGTAAGCCGCTCGCCTGTCAGAAATCGTCGACGAGCCTGCTTAACGCCCTGTACGAGTATTTCATCGGGGCTCACGAATATGACCGACCGTTTCACGTGGCTTTGGCCTCCACCTGGGACTCCGGAAGCTTGACTGTCCTTCGGCGCTTCCATAACCTCCACCGAACCCGAGTTCACGAGGAGGAAGAACACCAGGATCGTGAACACGTCCATCAACGACGTCAGCGGCATCTTTCGTAATCTTCACGCGATTACGGGACATCCGCTTCATTCGGCGTGAATTTCTCACGGTGCCTCTCCGACCGAGATCTCTGTGAAGAGCGCATAAAGTTCGAACTCGTCTTCTATATCTGTCGGCACTTCAACGCTGCGCACGGCATCCATGACCTGTATCAGGTAGTCGTAGGGAATCTGCGCCTCCATCAGCACCGACGCGCATTCCTGATCGGGATATTCCTGCTTCAGGGCGACCATCAAGTCGGACAGCGTATCGAGGTCGAACTCTTCTTCCTGCTTGGGAATGGTTGCCGATGATCGCCGTGCCGTTGCTGACTTCGACGCCTTCTTCCCTGACGATGACTTCGAGACGAAAACTGTCTGCGTCGCTGGCCGGGCCGCCCGCCGAACTCGGCAGGTCAGCTCGACGATGGTCATCCTCGAAAATACCGCCGTGATCAGCAGAAACGGCACCAGCACGACCATCAGGTTCAGGAACGTGGTGACGTCGATCTCGTAGGCGTTTGGATATCCTGCGCCGGTAGTGATGTCGCCTTCTGCCATGTCGATCAGGCCTCGGCCGCTGCTATCCGCTTCGCGCGCCGCGAGAACACATTCAGCGCCTTCACCGTCGCCATTTCGAGGCTGTCGACGATGTCGCCCGTCTTGCTGGTCAGGATCGCGTGCACGACCAGCAGCGGAATCGCCACCATCAGTCCGAATGCCGTGGTGTTCATCGCGACCGAGATACTGGCGGAAAGCAGGTCCGCCTTCTCCGCCGGATTCGCGTTAGCGACCGCGGTGAAAGCCTGGATCAGGCCCATGATCGTGCCGAGCAGTCCGAGCAGCGTTGCGATGCTGGAAGCGAGCGCCACATAGGGCGTACGCTTCTCGAGCCGCGGCACGATTTCCATCATGCTCTCCTCCATCGCGATCTCGATGTCTTCGCGTCGGCGAACGGTGCCCTCCAGCGACAGGCCCATATTCAGCACCTGCGAGATCGTGGACTCGTCCTCGCTGGTCAATTCGCGTGCTGCCTCGAAAGTCACCTTCGGCGAGCACCGGCTGAACCTGGTTCCAGACTGCCTGGTTTTTTTTCGTGACCAGCGCCAGCGTAATGTAGCGTTCAGTTGCAATTGCGATACCGATCGCGAATACGATCAGTATCGGGTACATGAATATGCCGCCAGTCGAAAAGAAGCTGACAATCGAATAAAAAAAACCCATTACCGAATCCTCATTTGACAAAACGTCCCGATTTATTGAATCGCGTTAAGGATAGACTTGGAGCTTCGGCTGAAACGTGACCCAGTCCTCGTCTAGGAATGGTTTTCTGGCAGGAGTTCAATTCCTGGATAAACCTCACAGATTTAGTGCCCGGCTTGCAAATTCGTCGGGCGAATTACTGTTCGTCGGACCGAATTTCGTAGAAACTGAGTTCGCGCAGAAAGACTTCCTTGTCGACGGGTTGTGCCCGCTCGTCGAGCGTATCGGACAAGCTCAGTTCATCGCCCATTTCCGAGGATTTCCACGGCACGATGACCAGTGACTTCGGCGTCTCTTCGTTACCGAGAATCGACATGCCCGACATGGTCTTGGGGCCGCCCGGCTCAACGGCGGGCGCCTCGTCGGCCGAAGCAGTTACCTCGGCCACTGCTGTTTCGTCAGCTTTGTTCGGTTCTGACTCGTTCGCATCCTGCGCGAAGGCGGCAGGCGCGAAACACAATGAAACGAGCAGGAAAAAAATCGACTTATTCATACATTCACCTACTGGTCCATGCGGTAGCGCAAATCCGCCATCCAGATCTCCGCTTCCTCGTCACCCGGCACGGTCGCCATGTAGGCTTCGTAATTCTCCATCGCACACTTGAGATCGCCAAGATAAAGGTCGCAAAGAATCGCCAGGTTTCTGCGTGCATGGTGGTAGCCGGGATAAATCGCGAGCGCCGCCTGGTAACTCTTTCTCGCTTCAGCAAAGCGCCCTGTTTTCCGATAGATGATGCCCAGTTCGTTATGCGCCACCGGGTGCTCCGGATTGAGCTCGAGCGCTTTGCGCAGATGTGACTCGGCGGCTTCCAGGTCGCCCGATAAGTGGTAGGCGATACCCAGGTCTATCTGCGGTGCTGCGAGGTCAGGTGCGGTTTCGGCAACAATCTGCAATTCGGCGACACCTTCCTCAAGCGAACCTCGCTCGAGTCGCCGTTGTGCATCGTCATAGCGCAGGCGAACTTGTTCATCGACCGGCTGACCCTCGGTAATCGTAAAACCAACGGAGTCCACGACCGCAACCTGTATGGTCGGTGGCGCCTGCTCGGTCGTCGCACAACCGGCAATGGCGAAACCGATTAATAGCAAGCCGGCGATCCTCATGTTGCTGTAAACCTGTGTTCGATAGTGTTGTCTCATGCCAGTTCCATGTGCGCGTTAGTTCGCGTCTCCTGCCGTTTCACCAGCAATCACCGCCGCAGCATCCGGTGCGGTTTCACCGTCGATGGCGCCTTCCGCCAGTGGTGGCGGTGCGATCGGCATGCGATAGGCATAAACGTCGATCGAGCCAAGGAATCCTTCGCTGGTTTCCGTTTTCGCGTAACGCCCCGGCATCGTCACCGCGAGCCGGTCGAGGCTCTTCTGTACCCAGGCGTTGTAAATACCCGATAGAAGCAATCTGGCCAGCAATACGTAGTTTAAAAATGAAGAAAAAATGACACATAACCACGTATTGCTAACAAACATCAACATCGCCACCAGATTTAAGATAACCATGGTGGCGGCCTTGTCTTCTTGCAGGTTCATCCAGCTATACCACTTGAGTCCCAGGCCTTCCATCATGTGATTGTCGATCCATACCGCCAGTGTCCAGATCGGGGTCAGGAACTTGATGCCGATATACTGCTACGGTTACCGTGAACAACACTTCTATCGAATAACCGGAAAACAGTAAAATAAAAGGTAGGAATAGATATATTCCCATCAGTACAAAGGCTTGGCCAATAGGCGCAGCTTGGCGTAGCGCATAGATTTTTGGCCACCAGCTGGCAAGCTCAAAGGTTAATCCTAAATCCCCGCTTCCCGAAGCCGGGTACATTGCCCCACCGGATGGACCTGGATGGGGGGCGGAGTGGGATTGGGACCGGTTTACGGCCGCGGTGGTTCATATATACTAGGCGAGAGCAATACTGTCCTATCTCGTCTTGGGTCAAATGGTCCCAAGGGCCCAAGAAGTCCAGCCGAATCTATAATCGCATCCAGAAAGGAGCGGCATTTTGGCGGCGAAAGAACGACCTAACATCATCCTGATCATGACCGATCAGCAACGTTTCGATACCCTATCTGCCTGGGGCCACGATCATATGATCACACCGCATATGGACCGCCTCGTCGGAGAGGGTGTCTCGTTCCGCCAGGCCTATTGTGCCGGCGCCACATGCATCGCATCTCGGTCGACCATTTTTACCGGGATGTATGCACACAATACCGGTGTTTACAGTTTCCATCCCTGGGCCCACCAGCGCCTCTGGGTACAAGATCTGGCGGACAGTGGATACCATTGCGTCAACATGGGCAAGATGCATCTGAGCCCGCGGATGAACCGGCCGGTTACCACGAACGTGTGATCGTGGAGAATCCGACCAACCGTACCCAACTGGAGGGCGGTGCGGATGACGATTGGGGACGGTACCTGGAATGGCATGGCGCGACGCGGCCCAACATGCGCAACCATACCGATCCCGACTGGTTGGACAAATACCAAGGTGTCGCCTGGCATCTGGAAGAACATCTACACAGTGATGTATTCATCGGGACCGCCGCCACAAGCTGGATCGACAGCTACTGCGGTACGGAGCCATTCTTTCTACAGGTTGGACTGACTGGCCCTCACGAGCCTTGGGATCCGCTTCCGCGACATCTGGAGATGTACGAGGGCCGCCCTCTGCCTGATGCGGTCTGGCAGGAGGGGGAGTTGGAGAGCAAGCCGCCCAACATCTGTCCCTCCAGGAGTATTTCGCCACCTGCTATGGTGAGGCCCAGATTGATATGCGCCGCATCGATAGTGCGGGCATGGAGCATATGCGTCGACACTATTATGCCAAGATCACTACGGTGGACGAGCAGATCGGCCGTGTGCTATCTTCCTTGGAAGCAAGAGGCTGGCTTGAAGACAGCCTGATCATCTTCTGTTCTGATCATGGAGAGATGCTGGGTGACCACAGTCTGGCCTACAAATGGCTCATGTACGATCCTATCGTGCATATACCACTTGTCATCCGTCATCCAGGTTCGATCGGGAACCCGGCAGACGTCCACGATCTGGTCTCCCTAATTGATCTCGGTCCAACCATTTTGCAGGCAGCCGGACTAGACGTGCCGGCATACTTCGAGGGGCGTTCGCTGTACCCTTATCTGCAGGACGAACGGATTGAACCGCGCCAGTACGTATTCTGTGAAGACAACTACCAGATCATGTTGCGCAGTGTCGATTACAAGCTGGTCTACTACATCGGACAGGAAGAGGGAGAACTCTACGATTTGCAGGTTGACTCGTTTGAGTTTGTGAACCTGTGGGACGAACCCGCGTATGCAACTACCCGGCAGCGTTTGACGGCCGACCTGCTTGCCTGGCTTGCGACAAGCAATTACTACAACGCCGGCTACAAGTGGGGGCAGCAGTCGGAATACGTGCTACGTTGGCCCAGTGAAGGAGATGCCGCGTTGGGCGGTGGCGCCAGCGGGAGCCCCAAGCAGATTGACGTGCTCTGAGCCTGGCAACTGTCAAAGTACCGTACGCCGGTAGACCTGCCGCGAGCCGCCGTCAGGTCCATCGGGTGCTGGCTCCGCAGCGTGGAATCCCATTTGCACATAGAAGTAACGTGCCGGCTTCCCTGCAGGAATGTCTGGCCCAAAAGTCCTCACGACAAACTCGGCAGGAGTGTCTGCCAGACCCACAACATGCTCCACTAGGCTTTGTCCGATGCTGCGCCGGCGATGCTGTTGTGTAACGGCCAACCAACTGATGGTGTAGCGTGGTGGCTTCGGCGAGAACAGAAGTCCACCAAATAGACGAACGCCGGGTGATCCATTTGCCTCGCGTACACAGAATGCAGTCCCCGCTCGATATTATTACGAAGGGCACGATGGAAGGATGGGTCATTGACCATTGGCCCGAATAGAGGTTCGACTTCTGCGGCTAAAACAAGCCACGCTGGGATATCTTTCGGTTGAGCCACTACCACGTGTGCCATCGTCATCCGTTCCACTCATACTGACCATTTGGTCATTGCCCCGCTTGGTAGACAGGCAATCCTGGAGCGTCTTCGTCCAGATGGTCTGCTACACGCAGAAACCGTGGATCGACGTGAGGGGACTTACCCCCATCAGCCCCGCCCCTGCATGCTGAACCGTGCGTAGGAAGGTGAGCAGCTTGCCTGCGGGGTCGTCCGCTTCTACCAACGACGCGTACATCATAACTGCGCCTGTGAAACCGTCCGTGTGCCAAACTGCGCCGGTAGGGAGAGGCGCATCCGTCAGGCCATTGGGTGTCGGATAGGCCGTTGCGTAGATGTAGGGGTCGGATATGCCGCCATCTCCCGGCGAAAATCCGAAGTTCATCTGCTCATCCGCGTTCTCTTCGTCTGCCGGATCTACACCCGGTACAAGACGCCCGGAATACCAAAGCAACGCCAGGTCCATGTGATGGGGCCAGAACTGCACGGGACCGGTCTCCTCTCGCAACTCGCCCTTGAACTGCTTGAAGACGGTGTCGATCTGGGTCAAAGCCTGGAAATAGGATTCTACGGCGCTCGCATCATAGCGGCCGGCCGTGGTGTCCGTGAAAAGACTGTGGTCTATATCCGGTTCGACGCCCAGGTAGGCCAGTAGAGCCAATCCTTCCTTGCAGAACTGATTCGCCGATTGACCCTGCAAGGGACGGTGCCAACGATCCCCTCTACTTGTCGAGATCGCCAGCTCATGGCGGATCAGATCGAGCGTCATATCGAATGTGAACTGTCCTGCGGGGATCGGCGTCGTGGTCAGGCCGTTGGCGGAAACCTGAAGGCTGGCGTGATACCAGTGCTTTTGCTGGGGCGTCAGGGCCCTTCTGACCCAGCCCAGAAATCGGGCGTAAGTCTGCAAGGTTTCCAGCGACGGCTGCAAGATCGCGGGCTGACAAAGGGGGAAACAGGGTCCTTTTGACCATTCTAATCTCGCCAATTCTCCCGGGTAGGATTGTCGTACTTATGGATGACACCGTTCAGTCGAAGTACTCAACAATGTCGGCGGCGGTGAAATCAGACCACGTGACGCTCTTGTCGGTCTGTTCGTATCGTTGATTGCTTGCGGTCAGAAATGGGCCCAGTTGGGCTACGGTGACCGGCATCTGCAAGTATACGTTCAGGCCAAGCTCGATCACGTGGTCGGCGTACCAGGCCGGCCACTCCTCGTCGTAGACACCGTGAAGGACAGTCTGTTCATAGTCTTGATGGGCCTCACCCGCCTGTGATAGCAGTTGAGAGATGGCTTCTTGACTCATTGATATCTCCAATCGACTCTCAATAACCTTGTCCATGGAATCCCGCGTTCAGATACTTCGGCATCCTTCCGGTTGACGCCTTCACCGCCGAATGTGCCTCGTCGTGACGCAAGGAACAGAATCGAGGCAACAAGGGCAGAGTTTGCCCGACCCTGTTGAATGTGTCAACCGGGAAGAACGCGGTGATTCGTTGCGCAGATCATGGGATCGAGAGATGGAGTATTTTCCTACACAGGACATGAAGCCCCATATAGTCTACCCTCCCCCGTACCTCTAGACCATGGCAGTGGCTTCGTGGCGGTGTTCAGCCAAGAGTGAGCGCCCGCTCGATTGTCCTATATACGCGTGGAGTTCAGGATGAGTACATCCGACGGTACGGCGCTATCCAAAGACACGGTCATGGGTGACACCGACGTGATCGTACTTGGTGTAGGAACATGTGGCGAAGACCTTTCACCCCGACTCCTGGGCTCGGGGTGCTTCATCCCGGTCGACGAACGCATGCGGGCCGCTGACGGCATCTGTGCCATGGGCGACGTGACCGGCAAGGCAATGCTCACACACGTGGCGGTCTACCAAGCCGCCATTATCGGCGCAGACATTCTGGGCGAGGATGTTCCACCGGCACACCATGACGCCGTGCCGCGGGTCACATTCGCCGACACGGAGGTGACAGCCGTGGGCATGACGGAATCACAGGCTGTGGCCGCGGGAGTCGACGTGGCCGTCGTGGTGAAGCAGGTACCGGCATCTTGCGGGTGGCTGCATTCGGCATAGGCTGGGATCATCAAGCTGAACGTCGATCGAAAGTATGCGACGATCGTTTGCGCCACGGTGGTCGGACCGCACGATGGTGAGGTACTCGGCATGCTTGCCCTGGCCGTGCATCCGCGTGTCGGTCTGGACGAGTTACGCAGGCTGATATACGCCTACCCCACATTCTACGGCGGGGTAGGCGAAACGATCGGTGCGTATGGTCGTGGAGTGGGTACCGTGATCGATCCGGAATTTGCGGGTCCCGCGTTGCTGGATGAAATCTTGGCAGAAGCGAAGGGGGGACGAGTCGGGGGCTGATCAATGTGTACGTCGTATCGAATAACGGATACTGGCCGGCACGCTACATGCCAATGTAGGTGAGCACTTTCTGGACAAGGTAGTCGACGGGGCTGGAAGTGTCGAGAACCAGGTGGCCTACAATCAGGGGCTCAAAATTGCACTGTATCCGGCGGTACTTTTCTATCGTGCGGTCGGCGATCTGCATACGCTTCGCATCCTCTTCCAACCGCCCATACACGACGTCGTCCGGCGCCCAGCAGTAAATTACGCGTAGATCGTGGCCGGTGCTGCGAGCGAGTTCCTGTACTTCGGCGACCTGGGATTGCTTTGAGAAAGGGCGACCGTCGAGAATGACGATGCGGTCGGGATTCTCTTCCAGCAGATGTACGCGCAACCATATAGGTGACCTGTGATGCCACTTCGTTCTGTGGCTCTGAATAGTCCAAATCGTCTACCGGAAAGATGGCATCGCGGATGGCGTCGCGGTCCAACACAACGGCGTCGATGGTCTCCGACAGTTTCTCAGCTAGGTACTTTTTCCAGTACCAGGCAACCCGACAAAGAGTATCACCATGAGCTAACTCCGAGGATCATGCGCGTCCGGCGGAGCCAAACAGATCCATCTTGCCGATCACGGTCTCCTTCACTGCATGACGCGACCTCCGCAAACACCTTGCGTGGATCGGTGGGCCAACCTTTTGCCCATAGGCATCGCTCAAGGTGGTAGAGATCGCCTGACGGATGGCGGTGTCGATGTTAACTTTGGCCGCGCCGGACTGGATGGCCGTCTGCATGGCCGAATCGGGAATACTCGTGCCGCCATGCAGGACGATGGGAACCGGCGATTCTGCGGCGCATGCTTGTATCAGACCAACATCGACATCTGCTGCCCCCTGTGTGCGCCCCGGCGTGTTGCCAAATGAGATCGCCAGGTAGTCGATGCCGGTTGCCTCTGCATATGGTCGCACTTGTGCCGGTTCGGTGCGGGTCTCGACCTGTTCACCCGTCTCCTCATCCCAGGTTTCACCAACCTGCGCTTCTACGCCAACACCGCGAGCATGGGCGAACGCGACGACCTCACGCACCTGCCGGATATTCTCATCCCAGACAAAACGCGAAGCATCGATCATGACCGAGTCAAATCCGATTTCAATACAGGATTTGACCGCCTCGAAGTTGGCGCCATGGTCCAGATGGAAGTAGAGCGGAACAGTCGCTTCCGATCGAGCCCCGAGGATGAGCCCCTCCAGATAGGAAAGACCGATGTGGCGCAAGGAACCCATAGAGACACCGACCAGTACAGGTGAGTTCGCCTCATTGGCTGCGGCAACGATAGCTTGCAGAGTTTCCAGATTGCTGATGTTGAACTGGCCGATCGCCCAGTGTTCAGCGTTGGCTTGCTGAATCATCTCGCATATGTTCATCATTGAGTCACCATTCACTTGGGTGAGTAGAGCCGCCCCTTGTAGCACACCGGTGTTACCCAAGGCCGCTCTGCGAAACATGATCGGGCGCATCTGTGAGTGGACGAGCGGCGTTACCAGACGCTCGAGCTTCTTCAATTCCGGATAGGTATCCGATACTGCGCCGCCCGCGAAAATGGTGCATTCGATATCCAACAGATTGTAGACGTGGCTGATGGCAGTAGCCAGATGCTGTGTTGCTTCTATCCACCGTGACACTTGCCCACGCTTCACCGTACGTTGTATGCGGCGATCACATCCTGGCCACGGAGCGGAGCGCTGAACCGCGGTATTGCTCGTCCCAGACGGGCAAGACCCTCACCGGATGAATACTGGCAAAGGCACCCGTGTCCACCGCAATAGCAAGGCGCGCCGTCAGGCACTACCCGTATGTGACCGAAGACATTGGCCGAGTCATGCTGGCCACGCCAAGACTCGCCGTTGAGTATCAGCCCGTGGCCGATTCCGGTGCCGATGACGATGTACAATAGACTTCCGCACCCCATACCGCTGCCTAGCCGCGCTTCGGCGATGGTGCCGCAGTAGGCGTCCACCTCCACCACAACCGGTCGCTGCAGTCTGGCTTCCAGCAGATCTCGGATCGGCACATCGCGCCAACCGATATTCTCGCCGACATTTACGTGTGCCGGTACGGTGATCGACGACTGCCGCCAACCCTACACCCACGGCCTCGATGTCGCTGATATGCCGCCATCTGCTCCGCGACGTATTCGACAAAGGCATCGAACGGGTACCGGAAAACCCCATTGCCGAACCGGAATCTGTACAGGTTCGCCGATAGTGCTCGTTTTGCAGAACAGGGCCGTACGAATGCTTGTGCCTCCTATATCGACCGCTAGCACTGCCATGCGTCTAGCCCTCTCGCAATCCAGTCAACGCGATACCACGTACGAAGTTTCGCTGCAGTATCAGGAAGAGAAACACGAGCGGCAACGCCCCGTAGACCGCCACAGCCATGATCCGGTTATAGGAGACGGTCAATTCATTGGCGAACATGGCCATACCAAGCGGAAGCGTGCGCAGCACATCTTCGTTGACTGCCAGCAGCGGCCACAGATAGCTGTTCCAAACATAGACAAAGGTGAAGATGGCCACGGCGCTCAGCGCAGGCGTGCTCAATGGCCATATTACTCTGACAAAGATCTGAACCTCACCTGCGCCGTCGATGCGCGCGCTTTCGATGAAGTCGCGTGGGATACCCAGCATGTATTGGCGCATGATGAAGATGCCAATGGCAGACAGTGCCGTAGGCAGGATAAGGCCATGATAGGTATTGACCCATCCCCAACCATGAACCTGCAGATAGAGGGGTACAGCGATGACCTCAAAGGGAATCATCAGCGTGGCCAGGACGAGTACGAACAGGACGTCACGCCCTGGATACTTGAACTGGGCAAAGCTGTAACCCGCCAAGGAACACAATACTAGCGAGATGGCCGTACTGACAGAACATTGCAGCACCGAATTGAATAGGTATTTACCAAACGGTCGGGCGGTCAGAGCTGACGTGTAGTTCTCCCAGCGCAGCTCATCCGGCAGCCACTGAATGGGCATCGTAAACACCTGATCAGGTGCTTTAAAGGAAGTACTCACCATCCAGATAACAGGGATCAGCGTTAGTACAGTGGCTAGCGCCAGTAATGCGTAGATGATGGTGGCAGATAGGATTTTCCTGGTCAAGCTACTCGTCTCCCTGCAGAATTCGTAGCTGGATCAGGCTGAAGACCAGGATCAGAAGAAAATACAGCATGGATATGGCTGTCGCATCTCCCATCTTCAGAAAGGCGAAAGCTGTCTTGTATATCAACAGCGGTACGATTTCTGTCGCAGTACCAGGACCGCCGCCGGTCATTACGTGTTGCAACGCGAAAGTACGGAAAGCCGTTGATGATGGATAGGACTACGACCAATACGATAGTCGGACGTAAAAGGGGCAAGATCACGTGTCGGAGTCGCTGCACGGCATTGGCCCCGTCGATTGCGGCCGCTTCCTGATAGACCACGGGGACAGCCTGTAGGCCGGCAAGCAATAAAATCATGTAATAACTGGTCGCATGCCACCAGCTAGTAATGATCAAGGCCAGGTTTGCGTAACGTGAATCGGTCAGCCATGCGATTGCTTCGATTCCGAATGGGGCGAGTAACGCATTGACCGCGCCGTTCATATTAAAGAGCAGCTTCCAGACCAGAGTAACTGACAACAGAGGAAGAATGGTCGGGACAAAGAGAAGAGTGCGCCATCCCGACGAAAAGATGGAAGCTTTGGAAAGCAGTAGCGCCAGACCTAATGACAAAAACCAGACGGGAACGACCGTGCCAAATACATAGATAATGCGTTACTCGTAGGGAATGCAGGAAGCTTCTGATCCGTCAACAGACGGCCATAGTTGGCAAGACCAATGAATTCGGGCGGGCTGAGTAAATCGTATTTGGTCAGGCTCAGGTAGAACGCGTTGAACATAGGGTAGATGCTGAACAGCACCAGATAGGCAGCCGCTGGGAGAGCGAACAGAAAGCCCCAGAGCGCAATGCGACGGTGGTAGCTATAGGTGGAACTTTGGCATTTTGACCGTCTATGGCGAAAGGTGTGCCATGGGAGATGCCTTATCAGCATCTCCCATGGAGAAGGAGATATGCTACGAACCTACAATTTGTCCGCTACGTCGCTACTGACCGCGTGCACTGTTAATGTCTTCAGCTGCTATGTCCAGAGCGCCCTGCACATCACCTGTCTGAACGAAGGTCTCGATAGCGTTCTTGATGGCCTCACCTTCCTCGCTGAAGGTTGACGAGCGCCATACGAACGCGCCGTTTTCATAGTCCTGAGCGCATCACATCCAGGTCCTCTATACTCACCGGCCTCGGCCGTGTCTAGCCAACCCTTGCGGCCGTTGATGTAGCCGGCCCGTGCCAGCATCTCGCCGGGCTCTGACAGCAGATAGTTCGAGGAAATGCCACGCCTCTGTCGGGTGCTCAGAACCGGCACTGACGGCAAGCGCATAGGTGTGAATGAAGGACTTCGGGTTGTCCGGATCAAGCTGCGGATGCGGGCAGACGAAGTAGTTCTCGTAGACTTCGGGCGAGTTCTCTCGCCACGCGGCCGTCGCCCACGGACCACCGATGACCATGGACTGCTTGCCTTCCATGAAGTCCTGGAAGGCGTAGACCGGATTCTCGGTAGCCATCGCCGGTCCGCCTATGCCTTCGTCTACCAGATACAACCATGTGTCTTCGAACATCTGCACACATTCCGGTGAATTGATGGCAGCCATGCCGTCCTCGCCGATGATCTCACAGCCATACTGGCGAGCGCCAGACCAGAACTGCTGTGCGTACCAGAAAAGATCCAGACCCCACACCCAGTTGAAGCCCATGCGCGTGACGTTGCCGTCCGCATCTCGTTGCTCCAACTGCTTGGCCAATTCAAAGAAATCATCCCACGTGGCCGGGCAGGTCGCCGGATCGGTCGGGTCCAGCCCGATCTCCTCGAAGTGGGCTGCATTGCCGAAGACCACGAAGGTATTGAACTCGGCCGGCACGCCATAGACCTGACCGTCGAACGTCATACCCTCAAGGGCCGGTGCTTCAAAGATCTCGATGACGCCTTGCTGGTCATCCACGCCGAAGGCAGCAGGATCGACGGCTGCGAGCAGCCCCTTCTCCTGATACTTCGGGAAGAGATAGTCCAGCAGATTGATGATGTCCGGTGGATCGCCTGCCGAAATGGCTGCAAGCAACTTGACCTCATAGTCACCATGCGGATACTCGACCAGTTCGATCTTTGACACCGGGATTCTCAGCTTCATACTCGTCGATCTTCTCTTGCATCCATTCTGTGGCCACGGTGTATGTATGGTGCCAGAATGTGATCGTGACTTCCTCGCCTTCTCGTCGGCCGCCGGTTGGGCGGCCGGTGCCTGTGCCACCGGGGCACATGCGCTCAGCACCAGTGATGCCACCAGCACACAGCCGAGGATCAGGGAAAATAACCGCGTACGCTTTACCATTGTTTTGTCTCCTTTGTTGGTGAATCGGGGAAACGCTGTTGTTAACCGAAAACCAGAATGCACGGAAGTTCGGGCCATTTCTGAAGTTGAGCGGCTACCTCCTTTCTCCGGACTGACTGGTAGCGCGGCATCGGTTACAAATCAATCAAGGCTACATGAAGAACGAAGGGAAGGAAGTTAGAGCAAGCCTGGCTGAAAAAGAAGCTTGACGTTGCAAGGTGAATGGACTTATAATCCTAGAATCCTAATATCCTATTAACCTATTACAATAAGTTGTATCATGATAGGTCTAATGTCGTACATTGTCAAATGTCCTTGTGCAAGTGAATACTGGCAGAAGTCGTTGTCTGCCCAAACCATGATGAACACACAATCCAATTTGCCCATCGACCGCAATAGCTTTGTCCCACTATACGTCCAGGTCAAGGAACATCTGCAACACCAAATTGAGCAGGGAGTCTGGCAGCCCGGCGAACAGATACCCAGCGAGACTGAGCTGTGCAACACCTATGACATCAGTCGCACAGTCATCCGGCGGGCGCTGCTAGAACTGCAACACGAAGGTCTGATCTTCAGTCAAAAAGGGGAAGGGCAGTTTTGTATCCGAGCCCAAGGTCCACGAAATCTTGGCGCAGAACCTGACCGGCTTTTACCACGATATGAAGGAGCAGGGACACGAGGTCTCCAATCGCATATTGCGTCTGGAGTCGAGTAAGGCTACAGACGTGGTGGCCCCGATTCTCGGACATCGATCAGAATGACCCACTCGTGCTGATCGAGCGCTTGCGTCTAGTGGATGGGAACGCCATCAACGTATCCATCAGCCACGTACCGCAGGCGCGCTGCCCGGAACTAATGGACGCGGATCTGACCGACACGTCACTCTATTCCTTTATCGAACGGGCATGCGGTCAACGCATTGTCCGAGGACAGCGAACAATCGAGGCGATTCTGCCCTCGCCACATATTGCGGAGTTGTTGGGCATTGGCGCGGAGATACCCGTTTTTCGCATCAACACTGTCTGTTATCTAGAGGACGGAACGCCCATCGAGTACTCAGGTGGCTATCACCGAAGCGACAGGACATTTTTCGAGGTTGCTCTCCTGCGTGAGACTGCGTCCGACTCCAGCGATGTCACCCTCAATGCCAGTGACCTACCTCAAAGCTATAAGTTAACCACGGGACTACCTGATACTCTGTAAAGTAGCTCGGTGTCTAGGGCTTCAGTCCAGTTGAGCAAGCGAACTCTCTCACCGACCTGTCGGTCAACGAAGCCCTGGAACTACCGCGTTCGAGATTGGGAGTCATTCCACTGCGCCGCTGGTGATCCGACCTATCACTCTCTTCTAGATCTGGCCAAGATGTACATTGCTTTGGCGCTGTGATGGAGTACTCGCCTGTGGCAGGACGCGCATGGAATAATCGGCATCCTCACCCAACCGCCTGCTATGATATAGCCAACCTATCCCTTTGTGGCAGAATAGTGCGTGGATGGCGTGGATCTCGACGTTTCTCTGCGGCCACTACGAGAACGGAGGAAAGATGGATTCCCAACGCAGTACGCTGATCTCCGTTGGTGTTCTGTGGGTACTCCTTACTCTGGTGGGCTGTGCAGGACAACCACTGCAGCCGACCCCAGCGCCACAAGCGGATTCGCAGAAGACGACGCCAGAATACGAGCCGGTACTGGTGACTTTGGACAGGTCCCAGCTATCCGTCACCTCCTTTAGCGAGTCCGTTGCACTGTATGGGCTGCAAGAGCTTGAAGTCCATTACGAAGTTGCTGTTGACAACCCGTTTGATCCAGCCGAAATCGATCTACGCGCCGTCTTCACTGCGCAGGATGGCGATCAATCCATCGTTCCCGACTTCTGGTATCAGGATTTCGATCCTCAGACGCTACAACCGGTGGGCGAACCGAGCTGGAAGGTGCGATTCACACCTACGCAACCCGGCCCGTGGATCGCCTACCTCATGCTGGATGGCGATCATTTAAGCGAGACGGTCACCTTCGAGGTGACGCCTTCCGAAGCCAATGGCTTTGTGCGCATCGATCCACGCAACCCGCGCTACTTCGTCTACGATTCTGGTGTTCCCTATTTTCCCATCGGCCTCAACCTGGGCTGGTCGCGAGGTGACGTACTGGCCGACTACGAACGCTGGCTCGACCGGCTGAGCGAGAACGGCGGCAGTGTGGCCCGGGTGTGGATGGCCTCGTGGTCCTTCCTGATCGAGTGGGACGATACGGGTCTGGGTAACTACGACAAACGCATGCAGCAGGCCTGGCTGCTCGATCAGGTCTTTGGCATGGCCGAGGAACGGGGCGTCGCCATCATGCTGGTACTGAACAACCACGGCGCGTTCAGCACAAGCGTAAACCCGGAATGGGAGGACAATCCGTACAACCTGGCTAACGGCGGTCCGCTGGTCTCTCCAGCAGGCTTTGTGTCCGACGAAACAGCGAAGGCGTACTTCAGGCAGCGTCTGCGCTATGTCGCCGCCGCGCTGGGCCTATTCCCCAGCCTCTTCGCCTGGGAGTGGTGGAACGAGGTCAACTGGACACCGATCCTGGACAGTGACCTGGCGCCCTGGATCGAGGAGATGTCGGCCGTCCTGGATGAGTACGATCCAAACGATCACCTGACAACGAACAGCTACTCTGACGGCAGGCGCTCGGATATCTGGTCGCTGCCGGAGGTAGATTTTGCCCAGCAGCATGACTACGCCGGCCGAGATCCCGCCGATAACTATCCGCTAGACCGTGAGATACTCGCCAACCATGCCGGAGAAAAACCAGCGGTATTCGGCGAGTTGGGTTATTCGGCCGGTGACGACTCCAACAACGCGGGTCTGGACTCGGTTCACCTGCACAATGGGCTGTGGGCTGCGCCATTTTCTGGCTATGCCAGCACGGCTATGTACTGGTGGTGGGATGTGTTTGTGGACCCCATGGATCAGTGGGGGCAATTTGGCGCCATCGCCGAGTTCTTGCGGGATGAAGACCTCGCCGAGTTGACGCCGGGCCAGGCCACACTCTCATCCGAAGGTGCCAGCGCCTTGACTCTGCAGAGCGACGATCGGGCGCTAGTCTGGATTCGGAGCGACGCCTATGACGTGGAGGCGGCGCGCGACGCCTTTACTGCCGCCGTAATCGACGCCATCAAGAGCAAGACGAAGCTCACGAACTGGACGTACGAGGCGCCGCTGCTCGAAGGCATGACCGTGACAGTCGACGGCCTGGGCGATGGCGTGTACACCTTACGTTGGTTCAACCCGCAGAGCGCCGAATGGCTCGAGCCTGTGCCGATCGAGGTAAACAATGGTGAGGTCGTGATGGCGATCACGCCGTTTTCTGCGGATTGGGCGGCCAAGATCGTGGCCCAGCCGGCCGCGGGGGAATAAACGGATCTACAGTCCGTAGTTTAGGGTAGCGAAACGATGAATGCTGAGGTATCAGATACAATAGACGAACCACGATCAACCGCTGCCCAGATGGGTTTCTTTTCGGCGATTCTGACCGTGGCCGTTACAGTCGTCACGTTTGGCCTTGCGCTGACGGCCATCCCGATAGCGGGCGCTAACTGTCCCGGCGATTGTATCCAGTATCCGTATTTGGATACGGTGTCGCAATACCCCAAAGACTATCTGTGGATGTTCCCCGCCACCGCCCTTGTGCTGCTCTACGTCGTCCTGGTGGCGTCGATCCACGCGACTGCGGCAGACAGAAAGAAGATATTCAGCCAGATCGGACTCTCTTTCGCCATCGTTGCTGCTGTGATTTTGGCAAGCCTGTATTTCGTTCAGTTCTCGGTTGTGCCGGTCAGTCTGATGAATGGAGAGACGGACGGCATATCGCTGCTCACGCAGTACAATCCGCATGGGGTGTTCATCGCGCTCGAGGAGTTGGGCTATCTTGTGATGAGCCTCTCTTTTCTCTTTCTTGCGCCGGTGTTTGCCAACCGAAGTCGCCTGGAATCCGCGATTCGGTGGGTCTTTCTCATTGGATTCGCGTTGGCCATTGTCTCTACCATAGGGATCCCGTCCATCTACGGGCTGGAGAGACTGGACCGTCTTGAGGTCGCGCTCATTTCGATTGATTGGCTGGTGCTGATCAGTAACGGTGTGCTGCTCGGTGTTGTCTTTGGCAGGCAACGGCGGAGTGGTACAGCGGTTGGCGCGTAGCTCAGGTCGGAGACCTGAGATGGATGCTTTCGCCGGTCAGGTTTCGTGATCCAGACCGGTGTCACGTTGCAAACGTGACCTACGAGATTGGGACTGGCGTGAGATGCGTGCGTGCCACGGCCCGTTACCGTGAATCTGACCAGTGTCACGTTGCAAGCGTGACCTACGAGATTGGGACTGGCGTGAGATGCGTGCGTGCCACGGCCCGTCACTGTGAATCCGACCGGTGTCACGTTGCAAACGTGACCTACGAGTTTGGGACTGGACTGAGATGCTTGCGTACCACGGCCCGTTATCGTGAATCCGACCGGTGTCACGTTGCAAACGTGACGTACGAGATTAAGGCCAGCTCGACGTGTAACTCAGGCTTTCGGTATGGTGTTGTAGCTCTTACTGCCTATTGATTCGATTGTGAGCTGGTTTCCGCGGGATTGCCGGTCGTAGCTTACTTCTCTTCGTAGAGGGACATCCCCTCCAGCAGGCTGCGCTGCAAGATGACCAGAACGATCAAAGGAGGTATTGCGGAGAGTAACATGCCGGCCGACACATAGTGCCAGTTGACGGCGGCGTCCGTATCGACCAGTTGCTTCAATCCGATCTGTACCACGCGCGTGCGATCCGTATTGGCAATGATCAGGGGCCACAGATACTGGTTCCACATGTAGATGAACTCAATCAAGAAGAGGGCGGCAATGTTGGTGCGCGATATCGGCAGCACGATGGCCCAAAGGAATTGCAGCGGCCCAGCACCGTCGATGCGGGAGGCGTCGGCCAACGATGGTGGGATGGTCTGGTAAAGTTGGCGAAAGAGCAGGATACCGGTGGCGCTGGCGAAGAACGGAATCGTCAACGCGTTGAAGGTGTTGATCCAACCCAATTGGTCGATGAGCTCGAACGTCGGCACGATACGAACTGGTAGCGGTAGCATATGCGTGATCAAGATCATCAAGAAAAAGAAGGTCTTGAAGCGGAAATCAAAATAGACAAAGGCGAAAGCGCCGATGATGCTGAGAATAATTTTGCCAAAGGCAACAGAGATGGCGATAAATGTTGTATTCAGCAGCAACCGCCCCATGTTCACCCGGTTCCAGGCAAAGGACATGTTCTCAAAGAACGACGACCCAGGGATGAGTTTGGGCGGAAATTGATAATACTCGGCCGGTGTTTGTGTGCTGAGCAGGAAGGCGTAGAGCACCGGGAACATGATGACGATCACGGTGATGATCATCACCAGATGTGCCAGTACGGGCGAGAGCAAGTTCTTACGCAGACTGTGCCAACTGGAGGTAGTACTCTGAGCGCTCATCGATAGACCACCCTACGACCTGCGTAGCGGAACTGCACCAGCGTCAGGGCTGCCACCATCAGCAACAGCACAATCGACTGGGCCGAGGCAAAACCGGTGTTCATGCCGATGAAACCATCCCGGTATAGCTTGAAGACCAGCAGATCCGTGGCTCGGCCTGGACCTCCCTCCGTGGTGATATGAACCATGCCAAAGACCTGAAAGAAGGCGTACAGCGTGTTCATGATGAATAGAAAGAAGGTGGTGGGTGAAAGCAGTGGGAAGATGATGCGCCAGAACCGCTTCCAGCTATTGGCGCCGTCGATGGATGCTGCCTCGAGCAGTTCCACCTGCATACTCTGTAGTCCTGCCAGGAAAAAGATGATGTTATAGCCCAGCATCTTCCAGGTTGCGGCAACGGAGAGGAAGAGGAGGGCGTGGAAACCGTTGGTCAGGTAGCTGAAACGCAGGCCGGTCAGCGACTCGATCATGTGGGAGACTACGCCAAA
Organism: uncultured Gammaproteobacteria bacterium; assembly: GCA_963840725.1. Classification (GTDB taxonomy): domain Bacteria; phylum Pseudomonadota; class Gammaproteobacteria; order Pseudomonadales; family Halieaceae; genus CAVWDU01. The sequence continues at coordinate 40,044 of CAWIZY010000019.1, forward strand.
GCTCGGGTCCATCATCAGGCCCCATATCAGGGCAGCGATGGCAGGTGAGAGCGCGTACGGCCATATGAGCATCGTCCTGTAGACGGCAAATCCTCGATAGCGCTGGTTTGCGACCACGGCAATAGCCAGGCTGGTACCCAGACCGACGACGACCACGAAGAACGCGAATTTCAGGCTGACAATCACGGAGTTGAAGTAGGATGGATCCTGAATCAGCCGGACAAAGTTGTCCAGCCCGACGAATATCTGCTTGGTGCCCAGCATATTGACGCGGAAGAAGCTCAAATAGAGGCTCTGCACGCTCGGGATCACAAAGAAGATCAGGACCACGATCACGCTGGGCGATAGCAGAATGTAGGGTAATGCCCGATTCGGGAAACGTGTCTGCATGCTCTACCAGAGGATGATGGGGATCGGCGCGTGCAACGCCGATCCCTATTCTGTAGTTCCCTATTGCACCAGCGCGCCGTAATCGGCCAGGACCTGGTTGGCCTCGGCAGCTGCGGTGTCCAATGTCTCCTTCGGATCGGCGCCGTTGACGACGATCTCCTCAATCGCGGTGCCCACGATGTCGCGAATCTGCACGAAGTTGCCCAGAAGCACACCTGTGGCAGCCGGTGTATCGGTGCCGCTCAGGATCTGGTCAAAGGCGGTGGCGTGGTTCGGCTCTTCTTCGAACCAACCCTCGGCCTGCAACTGTTCGTAGGCGGTGTTGCTCGTGGGGAAGTACCCCGTGCCCTTGTGCCAGACGATGGAGCGTTCCGGCGTAAAGCTGTACTTGAGGAACTCCCATGCAGCCTGCTGCTGTTCTGGCGTAGCCGTGTCCATGATCCAGAGACAACCGCCGCCGACTACGCTATTGCCCGCCCCATATTCATCACCCAGCCGAGGCAGGAAGGTTGTGCCCACCTCGAACTCGGCCTTACCCAGGATGCCGGCAAGACTCGAGGTGCTTTGGAAGAGGAACGGGAACTGGGCGGCCAGGAAAGGATCATTGGCCTTGTACGTTCGTCCGCCATAGACCAGCACACCTTCATCCGCCATGCGCTGCCACTCGGACAGTACATTGACGCCAAACTCGCTGTTGAAGAGTACTTCATCAGCCATACCGGCGCGGCCATTCTCGTTGTTGGCGAACAACTGATCGTGGGTAGCGAAACTCTGTTCCAGAATCCACGCAGGCCAGCCCATGGAGAAACCGCCTTCTGCGGCGCCGGCATCCATGATCGCCTGGCTGTATTCCTCTACCTCGGCCCAACTGGTGGGCGGGCTATTCGGATCGAGCCCGGCGGCCTCAAACATGTCCTTGTTGTAGTAGAGCATTGCCGTCGAGCTGTTGAAAGGCATGCAGTAGAGCTCGCCATCCACTGAGTAGTACTTCATGATCGGCTGCACCACTTCCGCCCAGTCCACTTCACCCTGATTGAGGGTATGGACAGGCACAATGGCGCCAGAATCGAGCATCGTCTGTGTGCCGACTTCATAGACCTGTACGATGGTGGGCGCCTCGCCTGCCTTGTAGGCGGCCAGGGCCTTGGTCAGCGTCTCGGCGTAGCTACCCGTATACTCTGATTCGACGGTGATGTCAGGGTTCGCCTCGTTGAAGCTGTTGACGAGATCGTCGACGACCTCACCGCGGCTGCCACTCATCGCGTTCCAGAAGGTAATTGTGGTTGCTTCTCCGCCTTCGGCTGGCTCATCCGCCGCCGGCTGCGCGTCATCTGCTGCGGGCGCGACCGGCGCCGCACATGCGGAAATCAACATCGCCAGCGCAGCGACTAGTGCCAGGAAGACCAGAATACGTCGGTGCTTCATGTGTATCTCCTTTCTGAGAAAACATTGGTTACCTACGAACCGGAAAATCGAACGGCGAGGGCGCGATGTGCTTCGCGGCTCGCCGGAGTACTACCCAGGCAAGATGGGACGCGTGCCGAACCAGCTACACAAGTTCAAGAAATCCTCTCACAGGGACGCAGAACGGACGTAGTGCCAAGCTCGAATGAATTGTTTGCAGAAGAGTCACGTCCATTATACAGCGCAGCATCAGGGGTGCAAACAGCGCGTCGTGACAAACATGACCTACTACGGGTTGCGTTGCACGCGATTGTTATGGCAATCATACAGTGGATTCCCGCCTTCGCGGGGATGACAAGAAATACTCGGCGCGTAGCTCAGGTCTCTGGCCTGAGATGGCTGCAATTCCCGGCCCGGTGTCGTGATCCCAACCAGCGTCATGACAGAGATTCGACCTACGAATGACTGCGCTTGTCCCATCCAAATTCGGGATCGAGCGGGCAGTGGATTCCTGCCTACGCAGGAATGACAGAGGGGCGGTTCGGGTCAGTTTGTGTTGTTGAGGATGGACGAAGTTGTGGATTCCTGCTTCCCCGCCTTCGCGGGGATGACAAGAAATACTCGGCGCGTAGCTCAGGTCTCTGGCCTGAGATGCTCGCGTGGCCCGGACCTGTGTCGTGATACCAACCAGCGTCACAGTTCAGTTTTATGTACCAGGCTCGTCATGCGCTTTGCTGTTGCAAACAGTGCCGACCAGTCCTCAAGCCATGCATTGTATGCCAGGCTATCGAGTCCTATGTGCAGAAAACACGCCTGAAGTCGGGTCGCCTGGTTTTCTGGGGTGTATCCCACGTCTTGCCAGCGTCGCGCAAGTTCAGTTCGCAAGGTGGCGATGTCGAGTTCGGGATACCACGGCGCCCAGAACTCGAACCACGCCAAATCATAGAGATGATCCCCGTAACAGGAGCAACCCCAATCAAATATGCCGGCAATGGAGGTGTCGTCTACAAACACATTGCGGTTCATCAGATCGCCGTGGATCAGGCAGCGGGGAGCAGAATCGGTCACAATCTTGTTTAGCAGCTCGAATCCCCACGTGAATGCAGCATATCCCTCCGCGGAGGATGCAAGCTTTTGCGCGCCAGCCATGCGTTCGTAGACTCTCAATATCATCGCCTACGGACAACAGGCGCTCTGACCATGAAGAGTATGCTGCGTTCCCATCGCTGTCCCACCCTCCATAGCCCTTCGTAGCGGACAGATCAGTGGTCCGCATGGCTTCGAGCGCTGCCGCCAACGAGGGCATAGTCTGTTGCCATTGGGCTGCAGACAGGCTCTCTTACGCGCGATACCATGGACGCGCGTGGAGATCACATAGTATCCACCGAATGCGCGCCCGATCCTATGCACTTTGGGGATCGGTAGATCCGGCGTGGCGAAGGCGTACGCCTTTTGATCTTTTTGAAAGTCGTCGACGTGTTGGCCGAATCGTACCACCAGCTCTTGATCACCAAGTAGAAAGCCAAAGCAGCGCGACCAGGCACCCTCGCCGATGTATTCCACCGCGGAGGGCGCTTGATCGTAATGCTCGACAAGAAACTTCATTGCCTGCCGGCGCTCAATTGTCAATTCTTGATCTTGCCCCACACGTCACCTTGCGTTCTCGGTCTATTCTGCCCGTAGCAAAAGTCTCTGGCGTGAGATGCTTGAAAACCGCGGGCCCGTTACTGTGAATCGACCGGTGTCACGTTGCAAACGTGACCTACGAGATCGGGACTGGCGTAAGATGCGTGCGGGCCACGGGCCGTTGCCGTGAATCCGACCGGTGTCACGTTGCAAACGTGACCTACGAGATTGGGACTGGACTGAGATGCTTACGTGCCACGGCCCGTTACTGTGATTCCGACCAGCGTCACGTTGCAAACGTGACCTACGAGATCGGGGCTGGACTGAGATGCGTGCGTGCCACGGCCTGTTACTGTGAATCTGACCAGTGTCACGTTGCAAGCGTGACCTACGAGATTGGGACTGGACTGAGATGCTTGCGTGTCACGGGTCGTTACTGTGAATTCGACCAGTGTCACGTTGCAAACGTGACCTACGAGATCGGGACTGGACATAAGATGCTTGCGGGCCACGGGCCGTTACTGTGAATCCGACCAGTGTCACGTTGCAAACGTGACCTACGAGATTGGGACTGGAGTAAGATGCTTGCGGGCCACGGGCCGTTACTGTGAATCCGACCAGTGTCACGTTGCAAACGTGACCTACGAGATCGGGACTGGACTGAGATGCTTGCGTGCTACGGCCGTTACTGTGAATCCGACCAGTGTCACGTTGCAAACGTGACCTACGAGATCGGGACTGGACTGAGATGCTTGCGTGCCACGGCCCGTTTCTGTGATTTCGACCAGTGTCACGTTACAAACGTGACCTACGGGATCGGACTGGACTGAGATGCGTGCGTGCCATGGCCCGTTACTGTGAATCCGACCAGCGTCACGTTGCAAACGTGACCTACGAGATCGGATGACGAGATCGAACCAGCAGAGAGTCATTTCTGTCCAACGCAGCGAGCAGGCGTTCGATGTCCTCTAGATTGTTGTAGCCGTGGGGAGAGACGCGGATGTTGCCGTCGCGTGAGGAGACGACGATGTCGGCCTCGGCGAGCGCGGACACAAGCTGCGCCTCGTCCGTGCTGCGTAAAGCGATCATGGCGCCATGGGCATCGGGAGTCGTGGGCGTCGCCAGCGCATAGCCACGGGCGACAGCGCCGTCGACGAGCGCCTGGTCGAGAATGGCGATATGCTGCTGGATCGGCTCTATTCCAACCGACTGTAACAGTTGCAGCCCTGCCAACCCAGCATAGAGGTTTGGCACCGGTGGCGTGCCGGATTCGAAGCGTCTGGCTGTGGGCGACGGACAATTGCCGCGTGCCGTCCATGGCGAAGATGTCGTCCTGCGAGAACCAGCCCATGCACGTGGGTTGCAGCGTGTCTATCAGTTCACGACGTACATAGAGGAAGGCCAGCCCGGCCGGTCCGAGCAAATACTTGAGCGCGCCGCCGGTGAGGAAATCTACGCCTAGCTTCATGACGTCGACGGGCATGGTGCCCAGCGTCTGGAAGCTGTCGAGGAGGACCAAGGCCCCGCGCCGTGCGCGAGATCCACGATGGCGGGCACGTCGAGCATGGCGCCGTTGCGGTAGCAGACATGGGTGATGGAGACGAGGAGCGTGCGCTCGTCGATGGCTTCGGCGAAGCGATCGAGGGTCAATGTGATTGCCATCGGCGTGTACGTGCTCGACGGTTGCACCGCGGCGTTCCTGTGCGTGCCAGATCTGGCCGACGGTGGGGAACTCGAAGTCGCTGACCAGACTTTATTCCGCGGTCCACTGAAGTCGAGGGCGCTGGCCACAGTGCTGACGGCGGCGGAGACGGAGGTGGTGACCGCAACCTCGTCGACCTGCGCGTTGACGAGGGCGGCGAAGGCGGCGCGTGTCTCCTCCAGCTTGCCGACCCACAGATCCCAGGGAGAGCCGTACCCGTGCCAGTCGGCGATGTATTGCGCGTAGGCGGCCTCGACATCGTTGGAGAGCGCGCCCTGCGAGCAACTATTCAGGTATGCCTTGTTCGTGAGGATGGGAAAACGGCTGCGGAAGTTGGTCAAGTCGAGTGTGCCAGTGGCAATGGTCATGTTTCGCTTCTTTACGCGAACGGAGCGCTTCCGGGGGGAGCGCTCCTTGAAGATGCCTTCGAAATGGGTAGTGTTGACTGACTCGGAGACGGAATGGGTCTCGCAGCGGTTTCCTATGGATTCCTGCCTTCGCAGGAATGACATGTAGTAGCGCCTCCGAACTCAGACTCGCACGTCGATAAACAGGTCAGCCCGGGGTTTCGATGCCGGAACCGTTCGACGGTGGCTTGATGAACTTCTCCTTGCTGTGCAGGAGACTGCCCAGATCCTCACCGGGCAGAACATCGTTGCTTTCGTACAGAAAACATGATGCCGCCGATCATCGTCCACCATATAGAGGGGCGGCGGACTCTGCTTGCAGACGTCCATAACATGCGGGCAGCGGCCGGCGAATTTGCAGCCCTGCCGCGATACCTCTGACGTATCATCATCGAGTGAGATGATTTCCTGCTTGCCCCATGGCGAGTCAGGTCCGGCCAGGGGATAGAATCGATAAGCAACTGTGTGTAGGGGTGCTTCGGGTCCAGGATGATCGTGTCGACATTACCGGCCTCCATCACAGAGCCCCGGTACAGAACGATGATGTAGTCGCTCACATGATAGGCGGTAGTCAGATCGTGGGTGATGTAGAGAATCGTGATCCCCAGATCCCGATTTAGCTCGTTGATGCTCTCCAGGATTGTTGCCCGCAGCGAAGCGTCCACCATGGACACAGGTTCGTCGGCGACGAGCAATCGAGGTTCCATGAGCAAGCGCGCGTGCCACCACCATGCGCTGACGCTGACCGCCACTCAATTGGTGTGGGAAGCGGCCCAGCGTCTCTTCAGGCCGCAGACCCGACGGACACCAGCGCCTGCTCCATCATCTCGCGGCCTTCCTTCTTGTTACTCGGCCAGCTTGTAGTTGGCGATGGGCACCTCCATGATGTGGTCACTTTGTAGAACGGATTGTAGGCCGCAAAAGGATCCTGGAAAACCGCCTGAACCTCTTTTCGATATTGCTTGCGTCTGCTGCTTGCCAAATTTGTGCAGATCCTGGCCGCGATAGAGCACCTTGCCTGCCGATGGGGTCCAGAAAGCCCAGAATCATCATGCCCATGGTCGTCTTGCCGCTGCCGCTCTCGCCGGCAATGGACACGATACTGGGCGATGCCGCGTCGATCGAGTAGGAGATGTCGTCCAGAGCGACGGTGCCGCCCTTGAATTCCTTCGTTACGTTCTGGAGTTCCAGCAGATATTCGCTCATGATGGTACTGTCTCGGTCTCATACATAGGTGGCACGCCGCCATGTGAAGGGGTCGATGCTCGAGCAGTTCAGGATAATCCACGTGCAAGGCTCAAACGCCTTGGGACAGCGAGTGTTGAAGACGCAGCCCGGCGGCAGGTCGCGCAGAAGCGGCGTGATGCCGGGGATGCCCTTGAACACGCCCTTGTTGCCCAGACTGGGCAGGCTGTCGATCAGCATCTGCGTATAGGGATGAAGCGGTTCGGTGAAGACGTCCTCGACCGAACCCAGTTCGACCAGACTGCCGGCATACATCACCGCCATGCGGGTCGTAAACTGGGCCATCAGCCCCATATCATGGCCGATGAGAATCACGGCGCTGCCCAGCTCATCCTGCAGGCGCCCGATGGTCTGCATCACCTGTCGCTGCGTCACCACATCCAGGGCGCTGGTCGGCTCATCGGCGATGATCACCTTCGGATGCATGGCGATGCTGGCGGCGATACAGGCCCGCTGTTTCATGCCGCCGCTCAACTCGTGGGGATACATGTTGCCCACGCTTGCGGTCCAGATCCACAGCGTCCAGGGCGTCGTCTGCCCGTTCCCGCAGTTCCGCCTTGGAGAGACGCAGATTGTGGTCGATCAGGCTGTCGATGAACTGGTCGCGCACACGCATGACCGGATTGAGCGAGTTCATGGCGCCCTGCGGGATCATACTGATCTCGTTGGCGCGCATCAGGCGCATCTCTTCTTCGGAGAGGCTCGGTCAGATCGATGTCGCCCAGCCAGATTTCGCCGCCGGCGATCTTCCCCGGCTGGCGTGGATCATGCGCATAAGACCCAGCGCCATGGTCGATTTGCCGGAGCCGGATTCGCCGACAAGACCCAGTCGCTCCTTGGGTCTGAGATTGAAGCGTTACTTTGTTGTTGGCGTAGACAATGCCAGCGTCGGTGTAATACTGAATGTCCAGGTCCTTGACCTGCAGTGCGTATTCTGTCACCGGGCCTTCCTCACTCTCGGGTTGGCCAGTTCATCCAGGCCGATGGAAATCATGAAGAGCATGACGAATATCAGTGCGACAATGACGACGGGCACCAGGATCCACCACCACATATCGCGCACAAAGGCGTTCTGGTTGAATACCCAGTAGATGGTAACGCCCAGCGTTGGCTCGCGCAGCGGACCCAGGCCCAGAGCGGCCAAGCCCATGGAGGCGAAGATGGCTGCGGTTACGGCGCCGACGAGGGTAGCGCCCAGATAGGGCAGGAGGTTGGGGATCAGTTCGCGGATGATGATGCCCATGTCGCTCATGCCGTTGAGGCGTGCGATACGCACGTATTCGCGCTCGCGCATACTCAAGACCTGGGCGCGGATCACGCGCGCCGCGCCACGCCAGGAAATCAAGGCGATGATGATGGCCATCGTGTTGACGGTCATCGATCTGTCACCCAATGACGACGCGATGACGACGAGAATCAACAGGCCCGGAACGGTCAACAACACGTCGACCATCCAGCGAACAACGGCATCATACATACCCCCATAGAAGGCCGACGTGAAGCCGAGGAACGTCCCTACCAGTACGCCCATGATGCCGGCAAAGAGACCGATGCGCATTTCCAGCCAGGTACCTTTGACGGCGACGGCATATAGGTCGCGTCCCTGACCGTCCGTTCCAAACGGGTACACCGCTGGGTCTTCGCACTCAGGATTGGCGGGGGGACAATAGTTCAGCGTAGGCGGAACGGCGGCAGGTGCTGCCAGCGGATAGGGATCCTTGTCGGGATCGATGAAGATGTATCCGACGGCCGTGAACACGACCAGAAACAACAAGATAGTGAGGCCGATGCCCAGCGTCACATTGCGCCGTAAGTATTGGAAGAAGCCACGAAGTCGCATAGGTTTGCTCGCTAGGTCTAGTCTCGGTCGTAGGAGATTCGGGGATCAAGCAACGGATAGATCATGTCCATAATGAACATGGCAATCGCAATGGAGATAATGATAATCAAGACGATGCCGTAGATGCGGAAGTAGTCCAGTTGCCGAATAGCGCCGTAGAGCTGCGTACCCACACCAGGCCACTGGAAGACAAGTTCGACGAGGACGGCGCCGGAGACAAGAAAGGCAAAGGACAATGCCAGCCCGGTCACCTGGGGCAGAATGGCGTTGCGTACGCCATAGCGATAGAAGAGCCGTCGGTCCTTGAGGCCCTTAGCCTCGCCAAAAGTCATGTAATCTTCGCCCTGGACGGTGACCATCATGCCACGCATGCCGATCACCCATCCGCCCATGGTGGTCAGGATCAGGGCGATGGCGGGCAGATACCGCATGGCGCAATACATCCATGATGAAATCGACGGTGAACGTGGGCATGGTGCCTGACGTATACCCCAGTGCAGGGGGTAACCAGGTGTTCTTAAAGGCGAAGAAATAGACCAGTATCAGCCCGATCAGATAGGCGGGGATGGCGCCGAGCACGAGGAACGATGGCAGCACATATCGCACCATCGTGGGCGATTTGGGCCACGCCATTAAGGCGCCAAGCAACGTCCCCCCCAGGAATGCTATCATGGTCGTGAAGACCAGCAGGCCGATGGTCCACGGCAGGGCTTCCCCGATCATCTCACTGACCGTGCGTGGATAGTTGGAGATTGAAACGCCCAGATCACCTCGAAGTACATCACCCATGTAGTTGAGGTACTGTTTCCACAATGGCGCATTCAGACCAAACTTCTCTTCATAGGCCGCGACCATCTCGTCAAAGCCCTCGTCAATGAATCCGCCGCGTGAAGCCTGTTCGAGCAGCTTCTCACGCAGTGGATTGCGAGGAGTCAGGCGAGGGATGAAGAAGATCAGCGTAATCGCTGACCAAATAATGAGCAGCGTCAGCCCAAGCCTGCGCAATACATACATCCAGTTGAACGACCGCATAGTTACACTCCAAACACGAACAATATTGGCCGGAAATTCCTCTGGGTGATGACCGTGGATTTCTGGACCTGGGGAAGGACAGGGGCGGGCGATACCCGCCCCTGAACCAGTCAAACTTACAGCTATCGAACCTTAACCGATACTTGCTTCGACGATACTTACGAAGTCGCCTTCAGGTCGTGGATGTAGAGCCCGAACGGCAGGGCCCAGAACGCGCCATTGCAGTACGGCGGATCCTCTGTTGGCCAACCCGTCCAGTACGTGGTGTTGTACGGGATGCGGTGCAGCCACTGTTGGATCGGCACTGTGACGAGATTGTCCAGCCAGATTTCTATAGCAGACAGATACAGATCCATGTAGCCCGGGTCGGAGGCAGGAATCAGCGACATCTCTTCAAGAATCGCATCGAATTCAGGGTTGTTGAAGCGGAACGGGTTCTGCGTCGCTTCGCCGGTTGGTCTGTAATACTTGCCGGAGAACCGCTCCAGCGTGCCGTACGGATCGAGGACGCCGGAGGCGGCGACGCCGTTCAGCCAGATCTTTTGGGTACCTTCACTGATACGGGTGCCGTTGTCAGCGGGCGTCACGAATTCGGCCTCAAAGCCTCCCTGTCGCAACTGCTCGGCGATGACTGGGCCGACGTCGGTAAACACTTGCCAGCCCGAGATGCTTGTCGCGATGCGTTCGCCATCCTTTGCCCAAAAGCCGTCGCCGTCCTTGGCATAGCCCAGCCCCTCGAGAAGAGCAGCAGCCTTCTCTAGGTTGTACTCGCCGGTCGGGTATTTCTCGAGCATCGGTTGCGTCGCCTCGATGTAAGGCATGAGGCCCGGATAGGCCGGGAAGGGCAGGTCCGCCATGATAGCGGAGCCGCCAAGTGCGACGTCCGCAATCTGGGGCTTGTTGATGCTATGGGAACGGCCCTGCGCATTTCCTTGGCCGTGAAGGGGCCTGTGTCGAGGTTGAAACACAGGGAAGTCGGCCACCAGTCCTCGTCCGCGGCCTGTGCCGGCTCGATGTGATCATAACCGCGCAAATGCAGTACGCCGTGCACCAGCATATGCGCCCAGTGATGTTCGGGCGGCTTGTTTTGCTCCGCGGCCTCGCGCAGTACAACCGGGGCGCAGATCACCAGGTCACCGAGGTGGTCGAACCCGACCCCGGGTGGCGCTTCAAAGGGGAAAGAAAGCACATTGGTCGGCGCATCCTTGCCACGGTAGCGCGCATTCAGCGAACGGCTCTCGGCTTCATCGACGATACGCACCAGCAGTTCGCGGCGCTCATTATCATCGGGCAATGCCGCCACGGCCCAGGCAGAAAAATCCGCCTGCGTCGGTATACCCTGCATTTTCACGATGTACTGCACTTCGAGATCCAGCGTGGCGGCGGGTTCAGTTGTCATCGGCCGTCTGTTCTTCATATTTGCTGTAGGCCTGCAGAATCTTCTTTACCAGCGGGTGGCGGACGACATCACGGGCGTTAAACCAGGTAAAGCCTATGCCTTCGACCTGCCCAGCACATCCTGACTGGCGCAGCCCGGACTTTGCGCCTTGGGCAGGTCGACCTGGGTCACATCACCGGTAATCACGGCGGTGGAACCAAAGCCGATTCGGGTAAGAAACATTTTCATCTGTTCCTTGGTGGTGTTCTGGGCTTCGTCCAGAATGATGAAAGCCTCGTTCAGGGTGCGGCCGCGCATATAGGCCAGCGGCGCTATTTCGATGACATTCCGTTCAATCAGCTTGTGGACCTGTTCGAAGCCCAGCATTTCATACAGCGCATCGTACAGGGGCCGCAGATAGGGATCGATTTTCTGGGTCAGGTCGCCTGGCAGAAAACCCAGGCGCTCGCCGGCTTCCACCGCCGGGCGCACCAGCAGTATCCGGCGCACCAGGTCACGCTCCAGCGCCTCACCGCGCAGGCTACCGCCAGGTAGGTTTTTCCGGTGCCGGCGGGCCCACGCCGAAATTGATATCGTCCTGGGTCATTATCCTGTGCATGTACTGATGCTGGTGGGGGCCGCGCGGTTTTACCAGGCCGCGCTTGGTTTTTACCACCACGTCCGGCAGGGTCATCCAGGGCTCTCGTTGACCGCCGTTCGCGACCGGATGCTGCAGCTGCAGATGTACATCCGTCAGGCGTCAGCGCGCTTCGCGGGTTGCTCAGTACAGATCGTGTCAGCACTTCGCCGGCCGCTGCGATGCAGCTGCGGCCGCCCATCAGGTGAAAATGGTTGCCCCGGTTGTTTATCTCAATACCCAGCCGCGCTCCAGCAGGCGCAGGTGTTCATCCAACTGGCCGCACAGGTTGACGCAGGCGCTCGTTGTCTTCGGGTGCAAGAGTGAAATCCAGGGATGGGGTGCTCGGTTCGGGGTGCAGTCATCGATACCTGGTATTTATCGGGCGTTGACCGCTTTGTCGGCTGCGCTGGATCGTCTATAGCAGAATTCTCCGCGCAGGGAATTCGGCATGGGCCTGGGTGATGCGCAGTCGACAAACTGGCCGATCAGCTCATCCGGCCGGCTCGAAGTTTACCACCCGGTTGTTTTCCGTGCGCCCGGCGATCTCCGCCGGATCCTTTCGCGATGGCGCTCCACCAGCACCCGCTGGACGTGCCCACCATGCGGCGGCTGATCAGCTGCGGCCATGTTGCTGATCCGTTGCCTGCAATTGCTCCAGGCGTTGCTTTTTTAACATCCAGGGGTACGTCGTCTTCCACGTCGGCGGCCGGGGTCCCGGGGCGGCGGCTGTAGATAAAACTGAATGACTGGTCGAAACCGACATCCTCGATCAACTTCATGGTGTGCTCGAAATCCTCGTCGGTTTCACCCGGGAAAGCCGACGATGAAATCGGAAGACATGCTGATACCCGGGCGTGACTGCTGCAGGCGCCGGATTTTCGACTTGTACTCGAACGCGCTGTGGCCCCGTTTCATCTGCTGAGAATGCGGTCTGAACCGCTCTGTACCGGCAGATGCAGAAAGCTGACCAGCTCGGGTACATCGGCATAGACTTCGAATCAGGCAATCGGAGAACTCCACCGGGTGCGAGGTGGTAAATCGAATGCGATCTATACCCTCTATCGCCGCCACATAGGGAATCAGCAGTGCCAGGTCAGCAATGTCGCCATCATGCATCAGGCCCCGGTAGGCGTTGACATTTTGCCCCAGCAGGTTGATTTCGCGCACGCCCTGCTCGGCCAGCTGTACCACTTCGGCGATGACGTCATCGAAGGGACGGCTGATTTCCTCGCCCCGGGTATAGGGCACCACGCAAAAGGTGCAGTATTTGCTGCAGCCTTCCATGATAGACACAAAGGCTGAGGGGCCATCCGCCCTGGGTTCCGGCAGGCAATCGAATTTCTCGATTTCGGGAAAGCTGATATCGACCACAGGCTGTGTGCCGGGTGCGCACCGCATCCAGCATCTGCCGGCAGGCGATGCAGGGTCTGGGGCCCAAATACCAGGTCCACGAAAGGCGCTCGTTCACGGATGGCATCACCTTCCTGGCTGGCCACACAGCCGCCCACGCCAATCACCAGGTGCGGCTTTTCCTCCTTCCAGTTTTGCCAGCGGCCCAGCAGGGAAAATACCTTTTCCTGGGCTTTTTCGCGGATGGAGCAGGTATTCAGCAGCAATACATCCGCTGCTTCGGCTGATCTGTCAGGGTCAATCCATGGGCAGGCATTGAGCACGTCCAGCATCTTGCCGGAATCATACTCATTCATCTGACAACCGTGGGTCTTGATGAATAACTTTGCCGGTCATGTGACGGAATTAGTGTGATCACTTCACAGATCAAATAAGGGGGTTCGTCAATACAGGTGCAATATTGTACAGGTAAACTGCGAGGCCAATCAGCAGGTCTGGGGTGAAGCCGGCCTGTAAGCCGGGTTCTGTCGTGGACAGCCATTCATCTGGGATGCACGTCACCGTGCACCTCAAGCGACCTACCCGGGAACGGCGCGGGCCGCGCCATCGTTCCCCTATTTGGTCTTGCTCCGGGTGGGGTTTACCCTGCCACCCTGTTACCAGCGGCGCGGTGCGCTCTTACCGCACCATTTCACCCTTACCATGCCTGACGGACGCATCGGCGGTATATTTTCTGCGGCACTTTCCGTAGGCTCACGCCTCCCAGGCGTTACCTGGCACCCTGCCCTGTGGAGCCCGGACTTTCCTCCATGACCCGAAGTCACAGCGGCTGTCCGGCCGGCTTCCGGTCCATTATCGGTCATCTTCGGAGCGGCCGAAAGCGCACCCGGCGTTTTTCCGAAAAAAAATCCTGGAAAGGGTTTACCGATGGCGAAGACTTGCGTCCGGCAGCGGCGCCGGGCGTTACCCGAATACATCAAACAACGGCGACGCCGGCTGCCGCCACGGCAACCGGGAACTCGCATACGGGTATGCAACTCCATGTATTTAAAGCATATAGACGATCAATGCCACTAATGGGCGGCACTCAGGCGCTGGTAGGTCAGGCGGCCAAGCCATTTATTGAGCAGGTGGTTGCGCTTGAGGAACTTCACGCAGGGGGGACGCCGCAGGCCCATTTTCTGGCGCATGCGGATAAGTGCGCTGTTGTGCGGATCGATGTCCAGCCCGAACTTAACCGCACTGCAGGCGCGCTTGCGGTGTTTGAGACGCATTTCCGCCAGGGCAAGATTCTGAAAAACCGTCGCCTGGATGGTCTCCATGGACGCGGCGTGACGGCATAAATTCAGACCGCTGATATCGCCACCCAGCAACTGACAGAGCCCCTGGTAGGACATATACAGGTGCATGAACGTGTCGTCGTAGCTGGATTTCAGTTCGGCCAGAGAGAAATGTCGGGCAGCGGCTTTCCACTGTCGTTTTTTATAGAATTCCAGTCCAAGTAAATACTCATCGTGCGCTTGACGACGGCGTTCGGCAAAATCAGGATAGGCGGTTCCGCGCATGGCAGGCCCCTTGGTTTTCAGTTTCCCTGGCGGTCCATTCGCCGATTTATAATTCCCTTGATGGCTACTGTCCCGCAGCCGTGACTAATTTTTGACGATTCCCCGGTATATTTCAAGTAAAGATCGTGTGGAAGCATCATGGTCTGCACCAATTTCCCCACTATCCAGCTCTTTTTGAACGACTTTTGCCAATTGTTTGCCCAGCTCCACACCCCACTGATCGAAGGAATTGATCTGCCAGATCATGCCCTGCACAAAAATCTTGTGTTCGTACAGTGCGATCAGCATGCCCAGCATAAAGGGCGTCAGCCTGGGTACAGCAACGAATTGGTCGGTCTGTTACCCGGAAACACCTTGTGCGCGGCCAGCGCATACAACTCATCATCCGGCAGGCCTTCGGCCAGCAGTTCATCACTGGCCTCCTTCGGTCTTGCCCCGCATCAGCGCCTCGGTCTGGGCAATACAATTCGAGAACAGGATATGCTGCTGATCCTTGAGCGTGTGGTGGGCTTGACCGCCATCAGGAAATCGCAGGGAATCAGCGCGGTGCCCTGGTGAATCAGCTGGAAGAAGGCATGCTGGCCATTGGTACCCGGCTCGCCCCAGATTACCGGCCCGGTATCATAATCGGCCACTTCACCACAGCGCGTTACGCGTTTGCCGTTGCTCTCCATATCGGCCTGCTGCAGATAGGCCGGCAAGCGGTGCAGGTGCTGGTCATAGGGCAGAATGGCGTGGGTGCCGGCGCGAAAAAATTGCGGTACCAGACACCCAGCAGGGCCACGATGACCGGCATATTTTGGTCCAGAGGCGCGGAACGGAAATGCATGTCCATGTCGTGCGCACCGGCCAGCAACTCTTCGAAACGTTCCATGCCGACATAAAGTGGCGATGGACAAACCAATGGCCGACCATAGCGAATAACGCCCACCGACCCAGTCCCAGAACTCGAACATGTTGTCGGGATCGATACCGAATGCCTGCACCGCTTCCCGATTGGTGGAAAGGGCGACAAAATGCCGGGCCACCACGCGGCGGTCGACGCAGACTCCAGCAACCAGCGGCGCGCCTGGCTGGCATTGGTCATGGTTTCCTGGGTGGTAAAGGTCTTGGAAGCCACCAGAAACAACGTGGTTTCCGGGATTCAGTTTCCCCAGCGTATCCTGGATATGGCTGCCGTCGACATTGGAGACAAAATGCACGTTCGAGTCGGTAGCCATAGGGTTTCAACGCTTCGGTCACCATCACCGGCCCCAGATCGGATCCGCCGATACCGATATTCACAACATCGGTAATCGGTTGGGCGCTGTAACCTTTCCACTCGCCGCTGCGCACGCGTTCGCTGAAGCTGCGCATTTTCTCCAGCACGCGGTTGACCTCGGGCATGACGTCCGTCACCGTCCACATAGACCGGCGTGTTACTGCGGTTCCGCAGCGCCGTGTGCAGCACGGCCCGCTGCTCGGTAAAATTGATCTTCTCACCGCTGAACATCCGTCGATCCAGGCCGGCACCTGGCTCTGCTCAGCAAGTTCGACCAACAGCGGCAACGTATCGTCGGTAATCCGGTTCTTTGAATAATCCAGCAAAATACTCGCCGTACTGCAGGGAGAACTTTTCGAAACGCTGCGGATCACTGCTGAACAGGTCTCTCATGTGCAGGTCTTTGATCTGCTCGAAAATGTTCCTGCAGCTTGCGCCAGGCCGGTTTTTCCTTCAGTTTTCCGTTATCTGTCCATCATCAATATTCCACTATCCCAGCATTGTCAGGAATCGCTCGTCTTCCATGGTATTGCGCCAGCGCTGGTCCTGGCGCATGAACAGCCGGTCCGCCTCCGGTGGACCCCAGCCTGCCCGATTCGTAGGTGTGGATGTAATCACGCTCCATGGCCCATACCTTTCAGGATCGGGTCGACCACACTTGCCATGCCCAGCTGACTTCGTCGTAGCGCAGGAACAGCGAATGGTCACCCTCGATCACGTCCAGCAACAGCGCTTCATAGGCATCCAGCTGCGCCTGACTGATACCGCAGTAAGCTGGCATCCAGGCGCGTGGTTTCAGCACGCATTTCCAGTCCCTGCTGCTTTACCTGCATTTCCATGCGAATGCATTCATTGCGGCTGCAGGTTAAGCAGAATCCAGTTGGGTTTAAGCTGCTCGATCTGGGTTTCGCGGAACAACTGCTGCGGCGGGTGTTTGAAGCGGATCGACACCATGGAGTTCTGTTTCGCCATACGCTTGCCGGTGCGCAGGTAGAACGGCACGTTACGCCAGCGCCAGTTATCGATAAACAGCTTCAGCGCCGCGTAGGTTTCGGTCACGCTGTCGTGGCGGCACATCCTGTTCGTCCAGATAACCGGGCACCTGCTCGCCCGCCGACGCGTACCGGCCGCGTACTGGGCGCGGAATGCATGCGCATTCACCGCACTCTGCGGGATCGGGCGGATCGAGCGCAGCACCTTCACCTTTTCGTCACGCAGCGATTCGGCATCCAGATTGGCGGGGGGCTCCATTGCCACCAGCGTCAGCAACTGCAACAGATGACTCTGGATCATATCACGCAATGCACCGGCGCCATCATAGTAGCCGGCACGCCCCTCGACACCCAGCGATTCCGAATGCGTGATCTGCACATGATCGATATAGTTGCGGTTCCACAGCGGCTCCATCATCAGGTTGGCGAAGCGGAACACCAGCACGTTCTGTACCGTGCCCTTGCCGAGGTAATGATCGATGCGGAAAATCTGTGATTCCTGGAAATCCCGGCTGAGCCGCCGGTTGAGGCTTTCGGCACTCTCCAGGTCATAGCCGAACGGCTTTTCGATCACCAGGCGGCGCCAGCCACCGTCCTCGGTGATTCAGATCCACATCTCCCGAGCTGCCGGCTGACCACACCGAAATCGGCCGGCCGGATTGCCATGTAGAAAATCAGATTGGGGGAAAAACGCGAACCGCCGAGCAGATAAGTCGCGCAAGGCCGGGATAGACCTGCATCTCGCCCAGGTCACCCTGGAAGAAAGAACAGGCGCTTGCAAAAACGCTCCAGCACCTCCGCGTCCGATCGCCATTGCCGGCCAGCCACTCGCGTACCTGGCCACGCCAGGTCTCGTCATCCCAGTCGCGACGCCCGAAACCGACGATCTTTAAGCCCCTGCGGGCAAACGCCCGGCAACATCCAGATGATACAGCGCCGGGATGCAGTTTGACCTGGGACAGGTTACCGGTCGCGCCGAAAATAACAAAAGTGCAATCTTCCATGTCTGTATCCAACCCTTTCTCAATCCTGTCTTGACAAAACCTGACGCTGATACCAGTGCGCCTCGTCACCGATATTGATGAACTCCCTGCGCTTCGAGTACATTGTGTTAACGCAACCTACCTTAAACCGGGGAAACGTACCAGTCATGGACATTCTGTTTGCAAGCAGCGAAGCCCATCCGCTCGTCAAAACCGGCGGCCTGGCCGACGTCTCCGGCAGCCTGCCACGCGCACTAAAGAACCTGAAACAGGAAATACGCCTGATTTTGCCGGCCTATCCTGTCGCCAGGGCTAACGCCGGCGTCCTGAAACTGGTGTCCGAAATCTCACTGCCGGGGTCACAACGCCCGGTACGCATCCTGCAGGGCGTCTGCCGCACACCCGGGTGCAACTGTACCTGATCGACAGTCCCGAATACTTTGATCGCGACGGCGGGCCCTACAGCTCACCAGCAGGTAAAGACTGGCCCGATAACGCCGCACGTTTTGCACTGTTTGCCCGTGCCGTGTGCGCGGTAGCCATGAACCAGGCCGGGCTGGACTGGAAGCCGGACCTGGTGCACTGCAATGACTGGCAGACCGGTCTGGTTCCCGCCCTGCTTTCCCTACAGGCGAAACGGCCGGCGACAGTCTTTACCATCCATAACCTTGCCTACCAGGGACTGTTTGACTGGGACCAGTTCAAGGCCTTGCAGCTGCCGCATGACTGGTGGTCACTGGATACCCTGGAATTCCATGACAAAATCTCGTTTATCAAGGGCGGCCTGGTGTTTTCCGACTGGATCACCACCGTCAGTCCCACCTACGCGAAGGAAATCCGTACGACGAGTTTGGATGCGGCCTTGAAGGGCTGCTCGAATCACCGCAAGGATCGACTGACCGGCATCCTCAACGGTGTCGATTACCAGGTGTGGAGTCCGGGACGGGACCGACTGCTGCCACAGACCTACACAGCTCGTACCTGGAATCAAAGCTCAAAAACAAAGTGGCTCTACAGGAAACTTTCGGGCTGCCGGTCAAAGCGGACGGTAGCCGCTGTTCGGGCACGTCGGCCGACTGGTCGAACAAAAAGGGCTGGACCTGATACTGGATTATACTTCCGGAACTGCTGAAACGCCCCATGCAACTGGTCGTTCTGGGCACCGGCGAAGCCAGGCTGGAACAGGCCCTGCGCAAGGCCCACCGGCAACATCCCGACAGCATCGGCGTGCGAAATAGACTATGACGAAAAGTCTCGCCCACCTGATCGAAGCGGGCTCGGATATATTTCTGATGCCATCCCGCTTTGAACCCTGCGGCTTCAACCAGCTCTACAGCCTGCGCTACGGCAACCCCCCCCATTGTCCGCAACACCGGCGGGTTGGCCGATACGGTGGTCGATGCCAACGGCCCGATCTCTACCGGCAGAGCGCCACCGGATTCCTGTTTGAACAAGCCACACCCCGGCAATTACTGCGTGCCATTGACCGCGCACTCAACCTCTTCAATCAGCCGGAGGTGTGGAAAGACCTGCAGCATGCCGGCATGCGCGAGGATTTCTCCTGGTACCGCAGTGCCTCGGCCTATGTCGATCTGTATGAGCAGGATTGAGACAGCCGCGCGGGCAGCCCCGACAGACGCAGCGCAAGCCCGCTACAAAACCCGCCAGAACGCACCGTCTAAATAGTTGTTAATCACTATGCATTTGCCAAACCGATGACGGACTGCTGGCATGCCCGATCAGGGTATAATAGCGCGCTGTTTTCAGCCCAGCCGCCCCTGGTGAGCCCATCGGGACCTGCTTCAAACCAGGTAAATTTAATGGATATACCAGTTACTAACAAGGTGTTACCCCGCCACCTCGTGACAAGGAACTACGTTCGCGGGTACGCCTGTTCGGCAATCTGCTGGGGGAAGTACTGGCTTCGCAGGCCGGGCACGGAAGTACTGGCCGCCGTAGAAACCCTGCGCAAGGGTTATATCCGCCTGCGCAAAGAGGAAAATGCCGGCCTTCGCAAGCGCCTGGCAACAAACATCGACAGGCTGCATACCCGATACCCTGAACCACGTCGTCCGCGCATTCAATATCTATTTCAGCCTGGTCAATCATCGCCGAAGAAGCCTTCCAGCACAAGGAGCGACGACGCCAGGTCCGACAAGGGGGCCCGCTGTGGCGCGGTTCGTTCGACCATACGCTGCGCGAGTTTCACGACCTGGGCATGGATGCCACCAGATCACAGACAACTGCTGAACAGACACTGTACCTGCCGGTATTCACCGCCCACCCGACCGAATCGAAACGCCGCGCGGTGATGCACACGATACGGGGAATTTTTATAACCGCCGAAAGACTGGACGGGCCGCGCCTGGGCCGCAAGAGCGTGAGAGCATCATCAACGACCTGCGCAACCAGATCCAGATGCTCTGGAAAACCGACGAAGTGCGCGCGTCACAAACCCAGCGTCAGAGGATGAAATCCGTAACGGTCTGTTTTATTTCCGCGAGTGCCTTTTTCAGGCGGTGCCGCGCGTTTACCGCTACCTGGATAAGTCCATCCAACGAGTATACGGCGATATCGGACATCGAAGTTCCCAGCCTGCTGCAGTTCGGTTCATGGATCGGTGGCGACCGCGATGGCAACCCGTTCGTCAAACCTGAGACAACCGAATACGCGCTGCGCATGCATATGCGCGAAATGCTCTGCGAATACCTGCGCCGGGTCGAGGCACTGCGCAGCAAACTGACCTACTCCTCGCGACTGGTGCAGCCCGCCAGGAATTTCATGGACAGACTGGAACGACGATCTACGGCACTGTCCCGGGGCCATGGGTGAACGCCCGGACCGTTTTTCGCACGAACCCTACCGGCGCAAGCTGTACATCATGCGCAACCGGTTACGCCATAATCTGAAACTGACCACCGCGCGTATCGAACACCCGGAGATCCGCCAACCCGGACAAATTATCCGCTGCCGCTACCGCAACGAACAGGAATTTCTGAGCGATCTGAAACTCATCCAGGCATCACTGGCATCACACGGTGACCAAAATATCGCGCCGATGGTGAATTACTGGACCTGATCCGTCTGGTGGAAACCTTCGGCTTCTTCCTGCTGCACCTGGATATTCGCCAGGAATCAACTCGTCACAGCGAAGCGGTCAACGAACTTTGTGACCAGCTGCCGGGATGGCTGCGACTACAGCTCACTCGATGAAGAAGCGCGCATGCAGCACTGCTTGCTGGCTGCTGGATAAGCCGCGTAACGCGTCAGACCGCAGCGCGTCTCGGCGAGCACACCGCTGAAACCCTGGAGGTACTGGATGTGATGGCGCAGATGCGTAATGAGGTCAGTGCGGAGGCATTCGGCACCTATGTCATTTCGATGACCCACAATGCCAGCCATGTTCTGGAACTGATGTGGCTGGCTTCGCTATGCGGACTGGCGGGACAGTAGGGACGACAGCTGGTACTGCCATATCCACATCAGCCCGTTATTCGAAACCATTGACGACCTGGCCCACATCGAACAGGTCATGACCCGCCTGCTGGATGAACCAGTCTACCGCAAACTGCTCAAAGCTTCCGGCAATCTGCAGGAAATCATGCTGGGTTATTCCGATTCCTGCAAGGACGGCGGTATTCTGGCCTCCGGCTGGAACCTCTACGAAGCCCAGCAAAAAATCATCCGCATAGCCCGGGCGCACAGTATCGAGTGCCGACTGTTCCACGGCCGTGGCGGCACGCTGGGCCGTGGCGGCGGTCCAACCCACGACGCGATCACTGTCCCAACCACCAGGTACCGTGCACGGCCAGATCAAGTTCACTGAACAGGGTGAAGTGCTGTCCGACAAGTACAGCAACGAGGAAACAGCTGTGTACGAACTTTCCATGGGCATCACCGGCCTGCTCAAGGCCAGCCGCAGCGTGGTGCAGTCGAACACAGCGAAGACTGCGACGAATACATGCGGCCATCATGGCGCAGACTGGCAAATGGCGAGCAGGCCTACCGCGATCTGATCGATCACACCGACGGTCTGCTGGATTACTTCTACGAAGCCACACCGGTCTCCGAGATCGGCCTGCTGAATATCGGCTCGCGCCCCAGCCACCGCAAAAAACAGGACCGTTCGAAGAGTTCCATCCGCGCCATTCCCTGGGTATTCGGCTGGGCGCAGTCCCGGCACACTCTGCCCGCCTGGTATCGGTATCGGCAGCGCGCTGCCAGCATTCACGTCGACAAAATGAGGCCAAACTGGACAAACTCCGCGAAATGTACCGGGACTGGCCGTTTTTCCGCGCCCTGCTCAGCAATACCCAAATATCCCTGGCAAAAGCCGAAATGGACATCGCCCAGGAATACATCGTGCTTGTGCTGAAAACCAGGGAACTGGCGCACGCGCGTCTATGCGCGTATCCGGGAGGAACACGACCGTACCCTGGAGATGGTCTGCAAGTTGCCGATATCCGCTGCCTGCTGGAGGAGACCCCGACACTGGCCCTGTCACTGACGCGGCGCGACCCCTATCTGGATCCGCTCAATCATATCCAGATCAAACTGCTGGACCGGTACCCGCAACGATGAGTCGGAACCAGGAACACTGGCTCAAACCGCTGCTACGCTCAATTAATGCCATTGCCAGCGGCATGCGCAACACCGGCTAGGCATCGATTGCCGCACCCGGCCGGTTGCAATCGACGCCGCTTTGCTCTACATAATACGGTCTCATAACAATCGCGCTCCGGTCCAACCACCGCCTGTGCTCTTGCCAGGGGCCGAAAAAACAACGATTGCTGTACGTTGGTCACTGTTAAATTGATAAGAAAGAATAAAGACATCTGACCCGGGCCGGCGCCTGTCAGTCGCTCGGGGTGCATCGGAGGCTGGTCGCTATGGGACTCAATCTGGAAGGCGGGCGCATTCGCAGCCTGATTCAGCGGCAACCCGCCAGCGGCTGGACCCGCTCGACCGGCATCACAAGGGTCGACAGGCCGGTGCGCGTGCACACGCTCGGGCGCTTCAGCGTACAGTTCAACACCCGCTCCCTGAACCTGTCGCAGTCGCGGCAGATGAAACCGATGACCTTGCTACAGGCGCTGATTGCCAGCGGCGGGCGCGAGGTTCACAGCGAAATCCTCTCCCAGCTACTCTGGCCTGACAGCGAAGGCGACAGCGCCCGGAACAACTTCGATGTCACCCTGCATCGACTCAGGCGCCAGTTCGCGCAGCATGAACTGTTCCTGCTGCGCGACCAGCGCCTGTCGCTGAACAGCCACCTGGTCTGGGTTGATGCATGGAGCTTCGAACGCCTTGTCAACCATAGCGAGCGCCTGCTGCAGCGTCTGCCGGATACCCATACAAACCGGCAGCTTTCGCGTTGTGGTACGCGCCTGTTGAGCCTTTACCAGGGCGGCTTCCTCGAACGCGAAGCGGTCCAGCCATGGATGCTGAGCATGCGCGAGCGCCTGCGCAGCAAACTACTGCGCCACCTGCTCGACGTCAGCAAATTCTGGGCAGCGGCGCAGGACTGGGAACAGGCCATTCGTTGTTGCCAGAAAGGCCTTGAAATCGAACCGCTTGCCGAACAACTCTATCGCCAGCTGATCACCTGCTACCGGGATGCCGGGCAGCGCGCCGAAGCAATTGCGTGCTTTCACCGCTGCCGCACAATGTTGTCAGAGCAACTTCAACTGGCGCCCTCAGCGGACACCCTGCAGCTGTTTCACTCCCTCAAGTAAGGCGCAACGCCGCTCGGCGCCGGCCCCGTCCAGGGCCAGGCGGCTATAGCCGTACGTCCAGCACATTTGTAAGTCATCGGTAAGTCGCACTCCCGCATAGTGACCCGGACAGAAAAACAACCCGGGGGAACGCAGTGGAAAACTATATCGTCAGAATCTATCGCCGCGACCAGGACAATCCTGATCATGTCACCGGAATGCTCGAATCCGTCGAGGCCGAGACCCGGCACCCCTTCAAGACGCTCAAGGGACTGCATTCCCTGCTGAGTGACACAGATACCCCAGCCGAATCGAAAAAACTGAAAACCGTATCGGCTGGCGTCGACTAGAAATTCGAATAATCATCTGGAGGAAACACACCATGAATCTCAGTAGACTAACGCTATTGGCTTCTGCGTTATGCCTTGCATCAGCACAGTCCTGGGCATCGCAGGTCACCGGCAAGATGCCCGCACATGAATACGAGCATGAGTACGCAATGGAGCACCGTGACAGGGAGAAACGTGAACGCCGGCATGAGCGAGAGCACCGGACACCCGAAAACGGACGCCACGAAATCAGGTACGACGATGACTTTCCCGGCGAAGGTGATCCCGCCGGCAGCACAACGGTTTTTGAAAGCAGTGAACTGTTCAGGAACAAAACCCACTTTACCGAAAGTTTCCTTATCGAAACAAAGGGCACCTACCAGGCCATACTCACCGACTTCGAGTTCCCTTCACCACTTAAGGAATCGGCGCTGAACATTACCACCGCCACGGAGACACTGCTGACACTATGGGGACCGGGCACAATGACCTTCGAAGCCGATCCCGGTGAATACTACCTCAGCTTTTTCGCAGTCGCCGGCCGGGGACACGATAAAGGTCCGCACGCGGAAGGGAACGACTGGCACGAGTGGGACTTCGGCGGACACCCGCCTCACTACGGCTACGGCAATCTTGGCCAGTACGGTATCGAGATATCCATGACGACCTCAGCGGTACCGCTACCGGCCGCCGTCTGGCTGTTCAGCACAGGCCTGCTCGGAATCACCGGCGCGGGATGGCGACGGCGTAAGGCCTCACTCGGCCAGTGACTCTGCCTCCATCGACAGGTACACCTGGTAGGCGTTGCGGCGGTTGGCTTCCGCGAACGCCGGCAAGTGCTCGAAGTCCGACCAGTCGGTGTTGCGTCATAGGCCTCGTCAAAGGGGACAAAGTCAGCCACTGCGGCGCCCATCTTTTCGCGCAGGAAGGCCAGGTAACGCCGCATAACACCGATCGACTGGTTGGGGTCCCGGGCCGCCTGGCCGTGCCCGGGTACCAGCGCAACCAGCTGGCTGTTTCTCCATATGCTCCAGCACCTCGAGCCAGTGACCGGAATTGGCGTCGCCCATGAAAGGGTACCCGCCCTTCGAAAATAATATCACCGGAAAACAGAACATTGTCCGGCTCCACATACAGCGTCAGGTCGCCGTCGGAGTGCGCGGCACCCACCGGTGAAACGGTAAATGTCACATCGCCCAGGCGTAAATGCTTCTGGGCCCTGCAGGTAGCGGTCCGGCGCGACCAGACGGGTGTTATCATTAACCCAGGGGTCGAGTGATAACGCGCCGTTCTTCCAGGCGTTCACTGGCATTCGGGCGAGCCCAGATACTTTTCCGCACCGGCCGGCGCCCAGATCTCCGCACCCTGCTCTTCGAATACCTGCAAGCCGTAGATATGGTCGGCGTGATAGTGACTGACAATGACCCTGACCACCGGCTGGTCGGTGATTTCACGAATTTTTCCGAGCAGCAGGTTGGCCAGCGACGGCGTTCCCAGGCATCGAAAACCACGACACCCGCGTCGGTAACAATCACGCCGGCATTGGAAATAAAGCCTTCGTTGTCAGTCGCAACCCCGGCCGCACCCTGCACAAAATAGACGTGTTCGGAGACCTTCTCGAGTTTCATATCGACATCTGCCGGCGGGTAATCCGTTACACGCGTTCGGACGTCGAGCGCCAGCAGAAAATCCAGATAAACAGCAGTAGTACGCATAACCTTCTCTATCAGTAAAAGCTGCTAATGGACGACCGAGCGCATGGAATATTCACCGCAATACTGAAGCGCGCCGCTGCACGAAAAACGCCTGCAGGGATCTCGCGCATTCGCTTTCCAGAACCCCGCCGCTGACTTCAACGCGGTGATTCAGACCCTGGGCGTCAAAAGCATGAGTGGTGCTGTTCACGGCGCCGCGTTTGGGATCGGAGGCGCCGAACACCAGGCGCCCGATACGCGCATGTACCATCGCCCCGGCACACATCAGGCAAGGCTCCAGGGTGACATACAGTGTGGTGCCGGTCAGCCGGTAATTATCGAGCGAGCGGCTGTGCGCGCATGGCGACAATTTCGGCGTGGGCGGTCGGATCGTTGCTGCTATCGGCCGGTTCCAGCCTTCACCGAGGATTTCGCCATCCCGTACGATAACCGCGCCGACCGGCACTTCGTCCACGGCAGCGGCCCGCCCGGCGAGTTCGAGCGCATAACGCATCCAGCGAACATCGTCGCCGTCGGAATCTATTCCCACTCGATTGTAAATAAGCCGAATAAATACAGCATTGGCAATAAGTTAGCATTTGCAGGAAATGTAAATACCATGAAAAATACCATGATCAATAATTCTTGAAGAAATATTCTGCGGCATTTTACTACATGGCCAAACACGCAAAACAGGAATTCTGTTCAACCGAGTATAACGTGAATCAACCACGTGAAGTTTATCGATGAAGATCTGCGGCACCGACCGGCGCTGTGAGCGCTCGATCTTCATCTTGCTCACGTACGGCATCCGGGGGAACATCCAGCGCTTTTCCATTGCGTCCCTGCGGATGTAAATCATTGAGTCTGGGTAACTCCTCTTTGACTTCCTTACCACGATACCGGAGTTCCACGACCGCCTTGCCGGATCGGTTAACCCATGACTGTCGTATCATCGAAACCGGTAATGACAGCCACCGCTTCAGACACTCCACTCCTCAACAACAGGAGAACAAAAAACTAGAAAAAAAGAATAAAATCAGGCCATAATCTGGCCAGACAGGCGGGTCATTTTCAGATGCAATACCCAAGGCAATTTTAATGCAAATCTATATCAGACACACCAGGCCACCGAAATGAAATCTTTCAGCTTTGCCGTACTACTATTTCTTTTCTGGATCTTTTTGTCGGGACATCTGGAACCCCTGCTGCTGGGGTTGGGGATGGCATCTGTCGCGCTCACGGTTTTCTTGTCACGGCGAATGAATGTTATCGATCATGAAAGCTATCCGCTGCATCTCTCGTCGAAATTCCCCGGCTTTTTTCTTTATCTATTCAGAGAGATCGTAAAGGCAAATATCGATGTTGCCAAACGGGTCCTGCGCTGGAGGGGGGCATCGATCAGCCCGCAGATGATCGAAATCCCACAGTCGCAAGAAACCGATCTGGGGGCGGTGATTTACGCCAATTCCATCACCTTGACCCCCGGCACGGTCACGATCAGGTTATCGAAAGACAGTCTCACCGTTCATGCGCTCAGCAAGGAGGCGGCCGAGCGAGCTTGCCACAGGCGCCATGTCGAAAGAGATCTCTAACCGGGTTTTCGACAAATAATGTTCATTGCAGCTTTACTGGCGATCCTTGTCACGATGGGATTGGCCCTCGCGCGCGCCCTTGCCGGGCCCACGACCTATGATCGTATTGCAGCGGTCAATATGTTTGGCACCAAGACGGTGCTGCTGATTGCCGTTTTGGCGTTTTTCTCCGGCAGAAGTGATCTGCTGGATATTGCGCTGGTCTATGCGTTGATCAATTTCATAGGTGTCGTCGCAGCACTAAAGCTGGTCACTCAGGGTAATTTTCACTCCTCCGACAGCGACGAGAGCGAAGCTAAATAAGGGAGAGCCGGAATGATTATCGATATCGCCAGTTGGATTCTGTCTGTTGGCCGGCGGGGCGCTGGGTATCGTTGGCGGTATCGGTATTCACCGCTTCCCCGACTTTTACAGCCGCCTGCACGCTGCCGGAATAACCGATACTCTTTGCGCCATGTTGATCCTGCTGGGCCTTGGGCTGCAGGCCGGCTGGAGTATCGCCGCCTTTAAATTGGCCTTGATTTTCGTGTTCCTCTTTTTTACCAGCCCAACCGCTTCCCATGCGTTGGCAAACGCGGCGCAGCACAGCGGTCTGAAGCCCAGGCTGGATAGCGATGAACCGTGAGGCTGGACTCATGATTGATATTGTTATCAATGTCACCTTGCTGGCCTTTCTGGCGATCACCGCGGTAGCTATCTTACGCATGACAAACCTGTTTGCCATCGTCATGCTGTTCGGGATTTTCAGTCTGCTGTCAGCCGGTCTGTTCGTGGTTATGGATGCCCCCGATGTGGCCTTTACCGAGGCGGCGGTGGGTGCGGGAATCTCGACGGTATTGATGTTGGCCACCCTGGCATTGGTCAAAAGACCGCAAAAACCCTACTACGACAGAGGCGCCGCGGGCCCACCGCCCATGGTTGCCGCTGGTCGTCGTGGCCATCACCGGTTCGGCACTGGTTTACGGCACCTGGGATATCCCGGGGTTTGGTGCTCCCGATGCGCCGGCACAGACACATGTTGCGCGCTACTACATCGACAATGCGCTCCCGGAAACCGGGGTGCCGAATATTGTGACCGCCGTACTGGCGAGTTATCGCGGGTTTGATACCCTGGGCGAGGTCATGGTTATTTATACCGCGGCGTGGCCGTACTGCTGTTGATCGGTGGGAGACGCTCAAAACCGGCGGCCAGGACCAAGGATGAGGGGAAGCCAGATGAGGCCTAATCTTATCCTGCATGTTATTGCAAAGTTCGTTATTCCACTGATTATTCTGTTTGCACTCTATGTCCAGTTTCATGGTGATTTCGGGCCCGGGTGGCGGCTTTCAGGCCGGGGTGATATTCAGCGCCGCGCTTCATTCTTTACGCCCTGGTGTTCGGGCTTGATGCCGCAGAAAAGATCATCCCCTCACACTGGTTGCGCATACTGGCTGCGCTGGGCGTGGTGATCTATGCCGGGGTTGGGGTGGTGTCCTTGCTGTTAGGGGGTAACTATCTCGATTACACGCTTTTGGGCAGCAATCAGATTGCCGGGCAGCATCTGGGTATTCTGCTGGTGGAGCTGGGCGTGGGTATTACGGTGGCTCGGCCATGTTGATTCTATTTTTTGCCTTCGCAGGCAGGGGTAGAGAGTAATGGATTTCTTTATTGGCCACTATAACTACTGGATCGTGATTTTTTTAATGATGGTCGGGCTCTATACGGTAATAAGCCGCGGCAACCTGATAAAAAAGATTATCGGCCTGAATATTTTCCAGGTCTCGGTCTTTTTTCTCTATATCAGCCTGGGCACCGTGGAGGGTGGGGCGGCGCCTATTATCGCTGAAGGCGTCAAGGTCTATTCAAATCCCTTACCCCATGTGTTGATCCTCACCGCCATCGTGGTGGGCGTGGCAACGACGGCGCTGGCGCTGGCTTTGGTGGTGCGCATCAAGGAGTCCTACGGCACCATTGAAGAGGATGAAATTCATAATCTGGATCATTCGCTGTAATGGAAAATCATATCAGCCTGTTGCTGGTCGTTGTACCGCTGATTGCCGCGCCCGTCGTCGCCGTATTGCCCCGTGGCCGATTGCCCTGGGCGGTTGCGTTTATTGTTGCGGCCTTGTGTGCCGTGCTTGCCGGGATGCAGCTGTGGGCGGTGGTTCACGAGGGGGCAATCAGTTACGAACTGGGTGGCTGGGCGCCGCCCTGGGGGATTGAATACCGTATCGATGCGGTCAATGCCTTTGTGGCCCTGATCGTTGCCGCTATCGCCGCAATCACACTGCCCTATGCGTTGCTCAGCGCGGAGCGGGAGATCCCTGAGGAGAAGATTCCGCTTTTCTATAGTGCCATGCTGCTCTGTTTGACCGGTCTTCTGGGGATCACCCAGACCGGTGATATCTTTAATGTCATTTGTCTTTCTGGAGATATCATCACTCTCCTCCTATGCGCTGATCAGCCTTGGAAGACAGCGGCAGGCATTCACCGCCGCCTATCAATACCTGATCATGGGCACGATCGGCGCCACCTTCTATTTGATCGGCGTGGGCCTGATCTATTCCCAAACCGGCAGCCTGAATATGCAGGATCTGGCAACCATTCTGCCCGGCGTGCTGCATCTTAAAACGGTGGAAACCGGCTTCGCCTTCATCATGATCGGCATTGCGCTGAAGCTGGCACTGTTTCCCCTGCATCTCTGGCTGCCCAATGCCTATACCTACGCACCCTCGGTGGTCACCGTTTTTCTTGCGGCAACGGCCACCAAGGTAGCCGTTTATGTGATGCTGCGCATACTGTTTACGGTTTTTCCACAGCGGGTTTGCAATGGCAACACCGGCTGAAGAACTGTTTATCGTAGCGGGTATCGCCGGCATTATCATTGCCTCCGATCTATGCCATCTATCAGGAGGATGTTAAAAGGTTGCTGGCCTACTCCAGTGTGGCGCAAATCGGTTATATGGTACTGGGGATCGGGTTTGCATCCGCAACCGGCTTGACAGCCGCACTCATTCATCTTTTCAACCATGCCTTGATGAAAGGTGCGCTATTCATGGCTGTTGGCGCCATTGTCTACCGTATCGGCGCATGCCGTATGGATCAGATTCATGGCCTGGGCAGAGCGATGCCCTGGACCTTTGGCGCTATCGTTATCGGCGGCCTGAGTCTTGTCGGAGTACCGGGTACCGCCGGGTTTATCAGCAAATGGTATCTGGTGGTGGCGGCCCTGGAGCAGGCGGCGTGGATCTCGGTTGCCGTTATTCTGTTCGGGTCCCTGCTGGCCGTGGTGTATGTCGGCAAATTGATAGAGGCACTCTACTTCAAACCGGTCACGGATACGGGAAAAGTGGTAAGTGAGGCGCCGGTATTATTACTGGTGCCGACCTGGGGCCTGGTGCTCGCCAATATCTATTTTGGTCTGGATACCGACTTGACGGTGGGGGTTGCTGAAAAAGCCGCGGCTGTCCTCGGGGGGGTGAAGCCATGAGTGCCGAGACACTGCTGCTGACGATCCTTCTTCTGCCGCTGGCGGGCGCGGCCGGCATTATCATTACCCGCCATACCCCTGATGTCAGAGAGGGGGTGACGCTGCTGACGCTCGGCGCTGATTGCCGTTCTGGTGGTGATGCTGGCTGCCCGGTTTATGGATGGAGAGGTGTTTGCCCTCACCCTGATCGAGCCACTACCGGGCATTGCCATTGCCTTTGAGATCGAGGCGCTGGGAATGCTGTTTGCGTTGGTTGCCGGGCTGCTGTGGGTGGTGACCTCGATCTACTCCATCGGCTATATGCGTGGTCATAATGAGCAGAATCAAACACGATTCTTCGCC
This sequence comes from uncultured Gammaproteobacteria bacterium, assembly GCA_963840725.1. Taxonomy (GTDB): domain Bacteria; phylum Pseudomonadota; class Gammaproteobacteria; order Pseudomonadales; family Halieaceae; genus CAVWDU01. The sequence goes on from CAWIZY010000019.1 coordinate 71,003, forward strand.
GCATTTGCGGTTTCTATTGCCGCGACCATGGGGATCGCCTTCTCGGCCAACCTGTTTACGCTGTTTCTCTTCTATGAACTGTTGACCCTTTCCACCTATCCACTGGTCACCCATGCCGGCACCCCGGAGGCAAAGCGGGGCGGACGGGTCTATCTCGGCATTTTGCTGGGGACATCCATCGGCCTCTTCCTGCTGGGGATTCTGGTGACATGGTCCTTGACCGGCCGCATCGATTTCCAGGCGGGCGGGATACTGTCCGGCCATATCGATCCCGCCTGGGCCGGTCTGCTCTACGCGCTGTTTCTGTTCGGTATCGGCAAGGCCGCCGTGATGCCCTTTCACCGCTGGCTGCCTGCGGCGATGGTTGCGCCGACACCGGTCAGCGCCCTGTTGCATGCGGTAGCCGTGGTCAAGGCCGGTGTCTTCACCCTGCTCAAGGTGACGATCTATATCTTCGGGGGTGATTTCATCCTCTCCAATGATGTGACCGGCGGCCTGATCTGGGTTGCGGCAGCCACCATATTGATCGCATCCATGGTTGCGATGACCAAGGACAATCTCAAGGCACGGCTGGCCTACTCCACCGTCAGCCAACTGAGCTACATCGTACTGGGGGCCATGTTGGCCAGCAAAGCGGGGCTGATCGGTGCCTCCATGCATATCGCGATGCATGCCTTTGCCAAGATCACCCTCTTTTTTGCCGCAGGCGCCATTTTCGTCGCCAGCCATAAAAAACGGGTCAGTGAGCTGAACGGGCTGGGTCGCGCCATGCCCGTCACCTTTGCGGCCTTCTTTATCGGCACCTTGAGCATCATCGGCTTGCCACCTTTCGGTGGCATGTGGAGCAAGTGGTACCTTGGCCTGGGTGCGGTGGAGACGGCACAGCTGTTGCTGCTTGCCGTGTTGATGATCAGCTCGCTGCTCAACATCATCTATTTGCTGCCCATTCCTGTCCGTGCTTTTTTCAGCAAGCCGGATAGCGGCGAACACTATACGGAGATCGCGGAAGCGCCGAAGCCGATGCTGCTGGCAATGGTTATCACCTCGAGCGCCTGCGTCATCCTCTTCTTCTATCCCGATCCCTTCTATCGACTGGCGGGTTTGGCTGCCGGAGGCTACTGACATGTCGGATGAAAAAGAAAAAATCCATTTATTTGACCGGCCGGAGAATGTTGAACGCTTGCTCAAGGGATTCTATGCCATCTGCATTCTGCTGCTGCTGGCCGACTTTGTGCTCCACCGCCACGTCGGCTTTGACTGGGAGAAGATACCGGCTTTTTATGCCCTATACGGCTTTATCGCCTGCGTCCTGCTGGTTCTCATTGCCAAGAAGCTACGCAATGTCGTGATGCGCAAGGAAGACTATTACGATGAGTGAACTGCCCCCGTTTCTGCTCTATTTTGCAGCGGCGGCTTTAGTTGCCGTTACCCGCGGCTTGCCACGACAACTGATACTGCTGGCAACCCCGGTGGTTACGGGGCTCTATCTCTGGCTGGGTATCAATCCCGGAACCGATGTCGCTTATACCCTGATGAGCTATGAGTTGATGGTCGTGCGGGCGGATAAACTCAGCTTGCTGTTCAGCTATCTGTTCTGTATCGCCAGCTTTTTTGCGGGCATCTTCTCCCTCCATGTGAAGGACACGAAACAGCATATTGCCGGGGTGGTATACGCGGGCAGTGCACTGGGGGCGGTATTTTCCGGCGATCTGATCACCCTGTTCATTTTCTGGGAGCTGCTGGCAATAAGCTCCGTGTTTCTCATCTGGGCACGCGGTACGGAGCGGGCATTGAAGGCCGGTATGCGCTATCTGGTGTATCAGGTCCTGTCGGGGGTACTGCTGCTGGCCGGTGCACTGGTCTACTACCACAACACAGGCTCACTGGCATTTGACCACATCGGTCTGGATGCGGGTGTTGCAGGCTGGTTGATCTTTATCGCCTTCGGAATCAAAAGCGCCTTTCCGTTTCTGCACAGCTGGCTTACCGACGGCTATCCTGAGGCAACGGTGACCGGCACGGTCTTGCTCTCCGCCTTTACCACCAAGGTTGCCGTCTACGCACTGGCGCGTGGCTTTGCAGGTGAAGAGATCCTGATCTATATCGGCGTCACCATGGCCTGCTTCCCGATTTTCTACGCGGTTATCGAGAATGACCTGCGTAGAGTGCTGGCCTATAGCCTGATCAACCAGGTCGGCTTCATGGTGACGGGTATTGGTATCGGCACCGCCCTGGCGCTGAACGGTGCCGTTGCCCACGCGTTCAGTGACGTGATCTTTAAAGGATTGCTGTTTATGAGCATGGGTGCAGTGCTCTATCGGGTCGGCAACATAAATGGCTCGGACCTGGGCGGGCTCTATAAGTCCATGCCCAAAACAGCCATGCTCTGCATTATCGGTGCACTGTCCATCTCTGCATTTCCGTTGTTCAGCGGGTTTGTCAGCAAGTCGATGGTGATGACCGCACTGATGCAGGAGGATTATGGTTATTTCTGGCTGTTGATGCTGTTCGCCTCAGCCGGTGTATTCCACCACGCAGGCATCAAGATTCCGTACTTTGCCTTCTTCCACCATGATTCCGGCATACGTACCCAAGAAGCGCCCCGGAACATGCTGGTTGCAATGGGCGTGGCTGCGGTGCTCTGTGTCTTTATTGGTACCCAGCCCCAATATCTCTATGCGCTGCTGCCCTGGGAAGTGGAATACTGGCCCTATGATATGACCCATGTTCTGGCCCAATTGCAGTTACTCTTCTTCTCCGCCCTGGCCTTTGTCTGGTTGAATAAACAGGGGCTGTATCCACCGGAGCTACACTCGGTCAATCTGGATATGGAGTGGTTCTATCGCCGCTTAGTGCCTGCCGGGGTGCAACGAACCCTGAACCTTCTGCGCAGTGCAAAAGAAACTACGCTGACAACGGTAACGACACACATGCAGGGCATGCAAAACGAATTCGGCAAATCTCCGATGGCCAAGTACCATCTCTCGGAGAGTTGGCCGACCGGGAGCATGGTCTTCTGGATTTCAGCTATCCTTGCTGCCTTTCTGTTGCTGGATCTCTTTGGTTTGGGGCGTTAGCTTGAAGTGGCTGAGGACAAAGCCCCGATAGATTCGAGATACTCTGCTGCTGAACCACAGAAGTAGCCGGAGATTTTACTTTCTGAATATCGCCTGCCCTACCATGATGATTTTTTTCAAACTCTCGATCAGCTCATTGTATTTTAAGGAACAATAAACCCTGACGAGGCCTATTCCCACTCGATTGCAAACAAGCGGATAAAGACCAATATTGGT
>CAWIZY010000020.1:0-39669 GCA_963840725.1 uncultured Gammaproteobacteria bacterium
AGCCTCGTTTCATATTCACTACGAAACCGCGTACTCACCCATTGCGCAAACGCCACCGGGTGTGAACATTTCGGTTTGATGGCCGCGGAACACACCGGCCTGGATTCCCTTGGGTCCCTGGGACTGTTGCTTAGAAGTTCTCCTGACGTAGGTTCTGCCCTGCAAAATCTTCTGACTTTTTTTCGCTTTCATACTCGGAGTGGGTCAGTAAGCCTGCGACAATACGAAGACTTCGCGGTGCTTGGTTATCACATTATGGAAAGCGACGGTGGAACAAACCGTCAGTTGAGCGATGGCGCGATCGTTTTTATGCGCAACATTATGCGAGAATTATGCGGGCCGGGTTGGAATCCAATTGAGGTCTGGTCCATGCAAAGTAAACCCGGATCAGTCGAACAATACCGTAAATTCTTCACTGCTCGATTACGCTTTGACGCTGACTACAATGCGCTCCTGTTCAGCAATTCGTGGCTGGACACGCCATTGCCGGCCTTTAATGCCGGTATTTACAGGCTGGTGAAAAAGGAACTGGAGTCCCAACTCAAGCAGAACACCGATAGTTTGCCGGCCCTGGTCCGAAGTATACTCGCGACAGATCTGCTCGATACGCCTGTGAACGAAGACTATGTGGCAGCGCATTTAGATATGCACCCGCGGAAGCTGCGGCGAAAATTAAACGAGAGCCAGACGTCCTACAGGGAGTTGTTGGACGGTGTCCGCTTTGAAGTTGCAAAACAGTTGCTGACCGACTCAGGGCTTACGATCAACGCCATTGCATTAAGCCTTCAATACACAGATGCCCGCTCATTCATCCGCGCTTTCAAACGCTGGAGTTGCGAGACGCCTGCAAAATGGCGGTCCGTACGGCGTAAGCTTGCCGATGTACCAGCCGATAGGTCCTGACTTGCTTGACAGCAACAAAGCGCATTCCGGGTCGGCTCATTGCTTCGCAGATAGCCTCGGCATCGACGCGGTCGTTCTTGTTACTCTTCACGTACGGCTTGACGAACTGAGCAGCAATCAGCTTTACAACGTACCCTCGCTTTTGAAGTTCTCGCCCCCAATAATGTGCCGATGCACAGGCCTCCATGCCAATTTCCGCCCCTGGGGCAACGCGGTCACACAGTGCGTCCAGCCACTGGTTGCGCTTGAGCTTCGCCTGCCACTGAGTCTGATCATGGCGATCAGCAGCGTGCACGTGGAAAACAGATTTTGCGATATCAATACCTACTCGTGTAATGTTCATGTTGGGCTTCTCCTCATCTTCTGAATGGTTGGTTGCCACTTACCATTCTGGCGCATCGACGCCGAAATGATAGGGTGAGGAGGAGTCCATCCCATTGGATATGAATGGCAAGCTCAAAGCCGCGAACATATTTTCAGGGCAATAAACAGTTAATTCGCGAACTTATCCAGCTAAGTCAACAGAATAGGCGAGAAGATCTACTCCCATTAGGCCGTTCATTTTCCCTCGTATAGACGCCCCCTTTGTCAACCTGAACAATCACTGCCTTGATCACTGAGCGGGGTTTGACCTTGGACTAACATCCTCGTATCCGCGTGCTGGTTAACGCATTAAGATCTGTCCGATTCGGGGTTGCCACAACCTATACTCAGGGACTGCATTGGCTAAAGAAGAACTCGTGGGCCTCCCAATCTCCGGCTTAACCTCTGGATCAAACAGTGTGCTCAGTCTGACAAAAACTCTCTAAACTCTATACATCATCATCATCGTCTGTCAGGCAGCCGCCAGCCGCAGCGATTCCCGGACAAATCCCACCATTTCCCGGGCACACGCCACTTTCACCTTGTTGGGATGCTTGCCCGCCAATAGCAAGCGATTGCCTTTCTTGCTTAATCGGCGTAAGCAACGCGTCGCAATCTCCACATACTCCGGTGCTGAATGCGCCTGTCTCAACCTGACATCTTTACTCAACCTGGTGGCTCGGTAGCCCCGCTGATTCGCCTCAATAAACGCCGTACGCAAATAGCGGTTCCCGTGCTTGGTGATACCGAACCGGTTGTGTTTCCCTCCGGACGAGTATTCGCGAATATCCATGCCAATCCATGAAACCAGTTGCCGTGGGTGGGGAAAGCGCTGGATATCGCCAATCTCCGTAATCATGGTGAGCGCGAAGATCGTTTTGATCCCCTTGTAGCAGGTCAGCGCCTGCACCGGCTTCTGATAACGCTCCGTTTGAGCCAGTGCCTCGATCTGCTGGTTATACAGCCAGTGACCGGTTGATATCCTGCAACTGACGATACTGGAGTTCCAGGTTGGCCTTAAGACTGCCCGGTTGCGCGGCAATCGTTCGTTCCAGCCAGCTGTGATGCACTTTCGTCCAGTGGCTTTTGTGCTGGGTCTCGCCTTTGTAATGCAGGCCGTTGCGACGCAGGATCGCCTGTAGGTGGCGGCGTACTTGTTCCCGCTGATGCATCAGACGCTGTCGGGAACGCAGCAGATCCCGGTCCTGTTCCACCTCCAACTCCGGCGCCTGCACGATGGTGAGCAGATCGCTGGCATAAAACTGTGCCAGTTGCGCAGCATCGATGCGGTCGGTCTTAACGGCTTTACCGCCCTGCCTGGGAATACTGGAAGGTGCCACCACATCGCAGTGAATCTCCTTGTCGGCCAGGTCCCGTTGCAGGGTAAAACCAATGTACGAGGCCTCGTACACCACCTGAAGGACGTGCCTGGGAAACTGTTTGTTGACCTTGGTCAATTGCCCCAACAAACCCTTCAGGGTGGGCCTGCATTTGAAATGGAAAAGCTCACCGGTCGCTTTATTCAGCGCAGCACCGTGGTACTGCGTATCATCGACATCCAGGCCGATATGGACTATTTTCTTGTTCATAGACGCCTCCGCTTATTGCTGGATCACGTGGTATGGCCACCACGTCTTGGTACCCACCTATGAGGATAGACCTCGATGCTGGCGAAGGTGGGGGCGTCTATATCTTCTATACGCCAAGATCGGGGGATGCCCTTGTACGACGAGTTCTCCGATCGCGAAATCGAGCAGATCTTCTGGTATATCCGACAGCGCGCCCGGGAGTCGCTGGAGAAGGCCTCGCCTGGTAAATAACGCGTCGGCAGGTTGCGAAACCGTGACACTATAGTCCGGCGTTCGAGCGCGCCTTGCCCGATCCTTGAACTTGCTGGTGTTCGCCGGGCACGCGAGGACCTCTGGCTTGCACCGCCTGTCCTGTCTGCTGCCAGCAGACGCCAGGCGCCTTGTACTTCATCGGGCATGCGCACTGGCATGAAACTGCAACAACGGATGTTCAAGGCCATTGATACTGGCACGCCCCATACGCACAGCAAGCGGGCGCGAACTATTGTTCGCTTGTTGCAGTGCCGGCGGTGCCGCCTGGCATCTGTCCGCCCGCCATGGCTCGGGCTGCAGCCGGCTCGTCGTTGGTACGCTTTACCACGTAAGCGCGCAGTGCATCGGCATCGTCTACACCGAGTTTCCCGCTGAAATTGGGCATGCCTTTGTGCGCCGCGGTCCCGCCAATAACGATTCCGTACCACTGGCCCGGCTCGTATTTGACCAGATCGAGGTGGCGTAAATCCGGTGTCGCACCACCTCCCAGCACCTGTTCGCCATGACAAAATGCGCAATTACGCGAGTACAGGTTTTCACCACTGCGGATCAGTTCGGCCGAGAGACCGGCCATGCTCGGGCGAGCCTCGGGCACGGGTCGCAGGGCCGGTAGCGGTGGCAGCCTGTCCTTACCACCCAGTTTGAAAGCCAGCAGTCGGTTGAGATTGCCGCGACGCCAGGAGTTGGTGCCGGAGAGGTTGGCCGCCTGGCCGAGGGTCAATGGCCCGCCCCCGCCCCAACCCGCCAGTACGGCCACGTACTGTTCTCCGTCAACTGCATAAGTAATCGGCCCGGCTATGATTCCGGTGTGGGTCGACGGCGACGACCACAACTCTTTACCCGTGTCCGCCGCATAGGCGCTGAACCGGGCGGAGCCCGTTCCCTGAAACACCAGATTCCCCGCAGTAGCGAGCGTTCCGCTGTTCCAGACATCCACTCGCTCTACCCGCCAGGCTTCCTGCTGCCTGACGGGGTCCCAGGCCACCAGTCTCGCCCGGACCAGTTTGCGCAGTAGCTCCTGCAACTGCATCAGGTCTGCCACGGTGATGTCCTTGGCTGGATCTTCCAGCTTCGCAAGAATACCCCCCATCATCTGCAGCGTTTCAGGCGTCAGGTCTTTCTCCAGTTCGAAGATGGTCCGGATGAAGCGCTCCGCCTCTTTTTCATCATGCAATGCAGGTGGGTCATCCAGTATCAGCGCCCCAAGATTCCAGAATCCGCGCTGGTATTCAAACTCCCGGTCAGGAAAGTAAGCCATCGGGACTTCCATAGCCGGAATATAAACCAGGCCAGTCTGGGGACTGAAAGACATAGGCGGCCAGTCGTGGGCACCGAAGGCAAATGGCAGTTGGAAAGAGGGCACCCCGCGTTCATAATAGCGGACTCCCGGGCGCTCCACCGGGCGCCCCGTTTTCATATCGACGTGAGACGCCCAGGTGACATTGACGTAGGGTTCAGCGCTCAGCAGTTCCCCTGTTTTGCGGTCCAGAACATAAAAGAAACCGTTCTTGGGTGCCTGCATCAGTACCTTGCGCAGCGTTCCGTCGATCTTCAGGTCAGCCAGCATGATCTGCTGGGTGGCGGTGTAATCCCAGGTGTCCCCGGGCGTTGTCTGATAATGCCAGACGTACTTACCGGTGTCCGCGTCCACCGCCACGATCGATGACAAAAACAGGTTATCGCCTTTACCGCCTGCCCTGATGCCCTGGTTCCAGGGCCCTCCGTTACCTACGCCGATATACAGCAGATTGAGTTCCGGCTCATAGACCAGCGAATCCCAGGCCGTGCCCCCTCCCCCCATGGTCCACCACTCCCCTGCCGGCCAGGTTTTCGCCGCCATCTTCAGCGCGGGGGACTCGAACGGTTTCGAGGGGTCACCGGGAATGGTGTAGAAGCGCCAGATTTGTTCGCCAGTGTCGGCATCATAGGCAGTAACATAACCCCTCACACCCAACTCGGCACCACCGTTTCCGATGAACACCTTGCCATTCGCTACTCGGGGCGCACCGGTGATGGAATAAGGCCAGGCAAGGTCAACCGTCAGTACATCCCAGATCTTCTCTCCCGTCGCCATGTCGATGGCGATCAACCGACCATCGAGGGTGCCGACATAGAGCTTGTCGCCCCAGGCGGCGAGGCCGCGGTTGACGATGTCGCAGCACAGGTGCACCGCTCGCGAACGATCGACTTCCGGATCGAAGCGCCAGAGCGGCTCACCGGTTTTGCCATTCACGGCATAGACGACGTTCCAGTTCCCGGTCAGGTAAAGTACGCCATCGAGTGCGAGTGGCGTCGCCTCCAGGCCCCGGTTGCTATCCAGGTCGTAGTGCCAGGCGAGGCCCAACTGGTCGACGTTTTTCTCGCTGATCTGGTCCAGCGGGCTGAAGCGCTGTTCACTGTAGGTGCGGCCGTGAGTGAGCCAGTTGCCCGGCTCATTGTCGGCGTTGAGAATGCGGTCACCCGTTACCGGTCTCACTCGGGCAGGAAACGCACCGTTACCGGTCGATTTTTCTCCGGCAACCTCTGCACCGGCCGCTGCCGCGGTCGCAGGCTGTGCTTGCACAAGCAAGGTCGTAAGTACAGCCAGCGCCAGCATTCGAAAGTTGTTGACGGCTATTTTCAATGTCCGTTCCCTCCTGAAGAAGCAGCGGAGCCTTCCACGATAACTGGTAGTGAAGCATAGAACGCTGCGATATCTGCAATATCCTGCTCGCTCAGCGCGGCAACCATAGGCGCCATCATGGCGTGCACTCGCCCACCGTTTTTGTAAGCCTGGAGCGCCTTGCGCAGGTACTTCGCATGTTGACCGGCCAGGTTCGGGTAGAGCGCGATAGCGCTTTCACCCCCGGCCCCGTGGCAGGCACCGCAGGTGCCGACTTTCAGGGCGCCGCGCTGTGCATCGCCGGTGGTCACCTTGAATCTACTCCCCGCCCGTGTCTGGGCTGCATAGTAGCGCGCGATGATCTCTATATCGCCCGGATTCAACCTCTGCACGAGCGTTTTCATTATGCCGTAATCGCGTGAGCCATCCAGGTAGGCGTTCAGCGCGGCTTTGAGGTAGTCGGCGGATTGTCCGGCCAGAATCGGGTTGTCCGCCACAATGCTGTGCCCCCCGGGACCGTGGCACCCTGCGCAGACCGCGACCGCTTGCTCATCAGCAGCGGCACTGGCTGGAAATGCCAGAGATCCGGCAGTGAAGAAGATGGTTGCGGCGAGAACAATCAATATGCGCATCGATGAGGTTTCCTTGTCGAGGTTATGTCTTGCTAACATCTTGTAAATCCTCGGAAAATTGGCAATCGCGAAGACCATCCGGGCGGAGAAAATAACCTTGAAAGTAGCGGCCTTTTTCCCTTTGCAGCGCCCTGCTGCGCTTCGGCTATTATACTTTTTTCGCACCAGCTAAATTTGTCTCCGAACTCGTCGAGGCAGGCAACTGCAAACCACGAGCCCTGCGTCGTTAAGTTTAGCGAAATTTTTCTTCCCGAGGTATCCGGCCTGCAAAGGCCTGACCTGATTATCACCAATCGCATAAAGGCGGCTTCAGGCCACTTTAATATAATCCGGTTAATTTTGAATCGAACGTACCGGGAATACGGAGACCTGAACCTCCTCCAGGATGCTGCAGCTTGGTACATCGGTGCCGCAACCCAGCCTGACTGAGCCATTGACTGTGTTTTTCCAGTTAAATATGACCTGGGTTATGGGTGCCCACTGTGCTTGGGCATCTGTCGATAATTCTGCTCTCTGGCGCGTATTTTCTCCGTCCTCTAATGTCGGTTTTTTGTGGCTTCCGTCGCTTGCTATTGCCACTGGCCAGGCTGTGGCGGAATCGCACAGCGCTACGGCAACGCAGCAGGTCACTATCGAGGACACCTTGCCGCCGACCATAAGCTGTAACAGTCCGGCAAGCATCACTCCGCCTGACGCTCCGATCGCATTCGCCGCTTCGGCGCAAGACCAGTGTGCCGGACCATTGATCCCGGTTATTACTGCCTACGATTGCTTTCAGTTCACCAAGTCCGGGCGCCGCGTCGACAAAACAGATTCCTGCCAGGTCGCCATCAGCGGCGACACGGTGACTATCCTGGATTCTGGTGGAGTCAGCGACACTATTGAGTGGACGGTCGAGGCGGACGACGGCAACGGTAACACGACCTCGCAGACATGCAGCCTGGTTGTTGTTAATCCGGGAGCGTAATATCACGACGGATTGCCTGGGTTCTTGAGGGATGATGTCGCTGTCTCGCAGGCAGAACGGAAAATGCACAGGCTGGTGAAAAAGGAACTGGAGTCCCAACTCAAGCAGAACACCGATAGTTTGCCGGCCCTGGTCCGAAGTATACTCGCGACAGATCTGCTCGATACGCCTGTGAACGAAGACTATGTGGCAGCGCATTTAGATATGCACCCGCGGAAGCTGCGGCGAAAATTAAACGAGAGCCAGACGTCCTACAGGGAGTTGTTGGACGGTGTCCGCTTTGAAGTTGCAAAACAGTTGCTGACCGACTCAGGGCTTACGATCAACGCCATTGCATTAAGCCTTCAATACACAGATGCCCGCTCATTCATCCGCGCTTTCAAACGCTGGAGTTGCGAGACGCCTGCAAAATGGCGGTCCGTACGGCGTAAGCTTGCCGATGTACCAGCCGATAGGTCCTGAGCGACAAACTATCTTGCTAACAAAGCTGGAAGGGCGTCCCTTCCCTGCTGCCAAGGGCCCCATATGGCGCTTCAGAGGCCCAGCGTGGCCGGGACTTTCGGTACACCCGGCCTGGGCGCGATGGCTTTTGTCTGCAATCTCTTTACCGCTTCCCGTATTTACCGCACGAGTGTAGTGAGAGCAAAGCCACGGCGCCCCGGGTATGCTGTACACTTTGCTGCGCGTGCATTTGCACCCTGCATAACGAAAAGGATTCCCATGGGCATCGGCGAAAACTCAACCCTGGTCACGGTCATACTGTCGCTCTATTTCCTGACCATAATTGCGCTGGGCATTTTCTATTCCCGTCGAAACAAGTCCACGGAAGATTTCATCCTGGCCAGCCACAGCCTGTCCACGCCCTTTGTGACCGGCTCCGTGGTCGCAACCTGGCTCGGTGGTGCGGTGATTATAGGCGGGGCTACCGAGGCCTACGTTGGTGGCTTCCAGGCTATCGTCTGGGACCCCTGGTCGCCGGTGCTGACGCTGCTCATCTACGGCTTCTTTATGGTGGCTGTATTCAGGCGTTCGCGCTACACGACGGCCATCGATTTCTACGCGGCCCGATACGATCAACGTGTGGGTATGGTGGGGCTGACCGTGCACCTCTTGGCCTACGTTTCCTGGATCGCCGCGCAGCTGCTTTCTCTTGGCGTCATCATCAGCGTGGTCACCGGCATGGCCATGGTCACCGCCACCCTTCTCGGCGCTGCCATTATTCTTACCATTGCTCTCACGGGTGGCCTCTGGGCACTGTCGCGCTCGGACATGCTGGCGTTTGTGATCCTCACCTTTGTGCTCCTTGCGGTACTGCCTTACGCGTTTGAAAGCGTGGGTGGCATCACCGCGTTTATTGATAAAGCCGGCAATCTCGACGGCAGTCCGCCCTTCAGTCTGTTTTACAGCAGCGATCTCAATGACGCTGGCGAGGTAGTCGGTTTCGCGGGCTATGCCGGTATACTGGGTGTGCTCTATATGTTTGCCGCCTGGTTTTCCGTGGCTCTGGGAGACATCGGCGGCTCTGCACTGACGGCCCGGGCACTGGCTGCCAAAAACGAGCGCGCTGCCACCCGCGGCTTCGTCTATGGGGGCCTGATATACCTGGTGCTGGGCATGATTCCTGTCATCGTCGGAATGTGTGTCTTCATTTTGAAGCCGGATATCCCCGAGGCGGAACTGGACAGTGTTTTCCCCTGGTTCGTCGATAATCACCTGCCGGGGTGGATCGCGGTGCTGTTCTTTGTTGCGGTGGCCTCAGCAATTGTCAGCACGGCAGGCGACGTCGTTCTGGTATCGGGCGCGTTGCTGGGGTATACCGCACTGCGCGCACTGAGGCCGGATTCAACCGATCACCAGAGGCTGGTTGCGACCCGCATCGCCATGGGGCTGTTCATGCTCGCCGGCCTGGCGCTGGCCCTGGCCGCAGGTGATGTATACCGCCTGTTGGTGTTCGCAGGCGTGGCCGGATTCCCACTTCTGTCCGCGGCATTTATCTGCGGCATTGTCTGGAAAAGAGCCAATGCCGCTGGCGCCTCCGCCTCTATGGTCGCCGGTCTGCTATCCTGGATCGCCCTGATTTTTGTTTGCTTGCCGCATGTTAGTGGAGAAATCTGGGACGCCGTCTATATCGCTGCCGTACCCGCCTGGATCATCAGCCTCACCACGATCGTGGCGGTCTCACTGCTGACGGCCAAATCCCATCCACCCAAACCGACTACGGACGTGGATGGCAAAGATATTTCCAATACCCCGTTATTCACTTGGTGACGTCAGCCTTGCTGCCAGGCCAAAACGCTCTTCCCCGAGCGATTGAGGAATTCTCGACCGAGAGTGTGGCGCCGCGATCCGCCGCATGGAGACCGCGCGTCCACCAGGGGTAGTTTTTACTCTGCCCCCATGTCTTTTGACCCCATACCTTCGTGGCCGACGTGTAGGTCGCACTGTTCTCGTGCGAACGTTACCTTATGGTGCACACATGTTACTTTTTAGCGCATATAAAATATATGGCCAAATGGATAAGAGACTTATATAACAGTATATATAGCTACTTTTGTGAAATTGTTCTTGCCTTCTGAATGTAGTGTGTGAATATAGGTAACAACTTAGTAACATGTAACATCAAAAGGAGATACACCATGAAATCAAAGCCACTGTTATCCATCCCGGCTCTGCTGTTTGCCGTGCAGGTCCATGCAGCCTGCGAGGCTCCAGGCCCCGGTGCCATGCCCGATGTTCCGGACGGAAATCAGGCCACGGCTGACGAGATGTTCGCCGCACAAGAACAGGTCGAGGCGTATGTCGCCAGCATCAAGGCGTATCTGGACTGTCGCCATGGCAGGCTCGCTAACCCTGTGCACAACGGACTGGTCATACGGGCTGAGAGCCTGGCGAACGACTACAACACTGAACTACGCAAACACCGCAGCAAGCAGAGCGAAATTGCCGTGAAATGAGTCCGGCTCTCGTTGTAAAAACACTGCTATTCACGCAGCTTGTTTTCGAGGTCAGCCACCACCCAAGGAAATGTTTGATTAACTGAGTCCAGTCGGATGCTGCCGACGAGGCTTGCTATAAATGGATGCGACACCGGTGCATGTGGCAGTGAATTGATCTCATCTCTTACGAGCACTCGGAGCTTGGCTTTCCCTCCGTGGTATTGAACCAGTGGGCCGTTGTCTGATCTGGTATGTCCCGGCCAGCCGTGTCCGGATGTCGCATCATTGAACATGCTCTGACCCTGCGGGCTTCGGCGGTGCCCGCCTCGTCTCAAACGCTGGCGCGTTTGTCGAAGGTCAGTTCTCTCAGCATTCCAGTAAGCCACATACACGAAAGCCACCGCAAGGGTGGCTCTATCTAAACCACTGGGCGAATGAAACATTGGCTGCGGACGGGATTAGATCAGATCACGCTCTGGCGTGTTCTGACCCTGCGGGCTTCGGCGGTGCCCGCCTCGTCTCAAACGCTGGCGCGTTTGTCGAAGGTCAGTTCTCTCCGCATTCCAGTAAGCCACATACACGAAAGCCACCGCAAGGGTGGCTTTCGTGTATGTGGCGGACCGGACGGGACTCGAACCCGCGACCTCCGGCGTGACAGGCCGGCATTCTAACCAACTGAACTACCGGTCCACGGTAGCTACTTATCTCGGAAAAATTGGTGGGTGGTGACGGGATCGAACCGCCGACCCTCTGCTTGTAAGGCAGATGCTCTCCCAGCTGAGCTAACCACCCCCGATCCGAGAACGCGCATTATAGAGATTCCTGCTTGCCTGTCAAACCCCAGCCCATTAATTGCTGTAAAAATGTGACCCATTAAAAGCCTTTGATTTTAGTAGTAAAATCAATCGCGCCAAGACAAGCTATTTTCTCACGGTCAGACACTGCGATCTGACACCCGTTACTGCCCGTCCATAAAGAGCGCTGCGCATGGAAATTTACAAGGAGTTTCATTTTGAGGCGGCACACCGGTTGCCCAATGTACCCGAGGGACACAAATGCGCCCGGCTACACGGGCACTCGTTCCTGGTGAAGCTGTCAGTCAATGGTGAGGCGTCTGAGCCATCCGGTTGGGTCATGGATTTCGCTGACCTGAAAACTGCCTTCAAGCCTTTGCTGGAGCAACTGGATCACTACTACCTGAATGAGATACCCGGCCTGGAGAATCCCACCAGCGAGAATATCGCCCGCTGGATCTGGCAAAGGTTGAAACCTGCACTGCCGGAATTGAGCGCCATCGAGCTGCGGGAGACCTGCACCTCGGGCTGTATTTATCGTGGCGAGTGAGCCACCGCCGGGAGGCGATTTTTCCGGTAACACTCGCAATTTTTCTTGACTAATTAAATAGGCCTCAGAAAACAGGGGTTATAGAAGACCCCTGAAAAAGTGTTACCTGGCGCGCCCCACGAAGTGTTTCCAACCCCGTCAGTTTGGTTACAAACCGTAGCAACCGCCAAAGGTTATTCACATCAAGGGACCTGCAAGACTGTTTCACGCAGTTAGCTTTGCATCTGCCCTAACTCCTTGATAAAAGCTATGTAACCTTCTGTATTTAAAGGTTTTTATGACTCTGAACGATTTTTAACCAATTTGTAACAATCGCCAGTTCATGCCTCCTGCAGGCGCAGGTAAACAATTTACCCACCGACTTATCCACAGAATCTGTGGAAAAATGATGTGTAAATCGGGGTGACAAAAAGACTTGACAGGAGCGGCCATTTGGACGGTTGGGGTATCAATGCGGTCGACAGCTTTTGCGCCCAGCCAAACCGCTGGAATCAGTGCACGGTTGGCTGTCGCTCCGTGACCAAAATGGACTGAAGTTGTTTGGAAAGCATAGTCACCTGACCCTGATGACGCTCCACACCGTCGTGGCTGTAGTCGAACCGATATTGCCGCCAGACCCGCCAGCGCCCCTGCCCGTCGCGGCTCAGGGAGACACGATCAAGGTTTACTGACTGGTCCAGAAACTGGAAATCGTCCCGTTTACTGGCGCGACGAACAGCCTGAATGGCCAGCTCCCGCACCCGAATCGAGGCCAGAAAATGCAGGGACACCGCTCCGAGCAGGAACAACATCAACAGATCCCCAAGACTGAAATACACGCGCGCCCTCCTGCAGCGTTACTGTGCCGATCAGGATACTGTGCTTTGCCGGTCTTAGGAAGCCACCAGGCTGGCCCAAAGGGACTGGCAATCAGCTCGCCCCGCTGTCTCCGGCATTCTCCCAGGCCCCCTGATTGTCTCCGGCGCTCACTGCTGCCTGACCGGCAGCCGCGCGATCGAGAAAGCGACCGACCAGACCATTGAAGATGACTGGCTGCTCAGCGTGCAGCCAATGGCCACAACCGGCCATCACCTTGAGTGTCGCAGCGGGAAACAGCCGGATTACTGCGTCCTCATGCTCGGGCTTTATATAGTCTGATTCACTGCCCTTGATAAACAGTACCGGCCCCGGGTAAGGCCGGTCGGACGTCAGACCCTCCAGAACCGCCGCGTAGTGTCGATACAGTGCCTCAAGATTAAAACGCCACCGGTACCGGCCCTCGTCGTCGCGATGCAGGCTCAACAACAGAAACTGTCTGACCGAGTCCTCGGGCAGAAAACCCGCCATCACTTCCGCCGCTTCCGAGCGAGAACGACAGTCCTTGTCCACCACCGCATTAAGGGCGGCGAAGACGCCGTCGTGGCGTGGCGAATACTCGACCGGGGCGATATCAGCCACAACCAGCGCGTCAATGCGCTCAGGATAATCCAGCGCCAGTCGCATCGCGACCTTGCCACCCAATGAATGGCCCACAAGACTGGCAGTGACAAGACCCTGGTCGTTCATCCACTCGTGCACAGCGGCCGCCATAGCACCGATGCCGACCTCGCCGCTCCAGGACGAGCGCCCGTGATTGGGTAGGTCGAGACTGTAGGTCCGATAACGGTCCTGCAACGAACGCGCCAACGGACCGAGATTCCCGCCCATGCCGAACAGACCGTGTAGAAGGATCACCGAACTGCCCTCACCACCGGCCTTACAATACAGATTTACGTCCATGACCACTGTGCCTCGCCAGAGTTTTTGCTAACATGCCTCCCACTATAACCAACTGGAATCAACTATGCGTGTCATCAGCCCCGCCATCCATCTCGTTTCACTGGCCGGTCTCCTCCTGCTGCTCAATGCCTGCAGCAGCACACCGTCCTACAATCCCACGACCTTCCCATTCGAAGTTGATGAAGAGCGTATGGCCGCGGCGGATATCAAGACCGTGGTTATTCCCCACATCAACCTGGGCTCACCGTCGCGCAGCTACCTGGAGCAGGAAGCACCAAGAATCGACGGAATGATTAGTACCTACCTGAAAGAAAATGGCTACAAGGTCATACCACAACGGGAATTCAAGCAGCATTGGAACACGGCCGTGCGCGCGTTCGGTAATCCGATCGACCCGACCTCCGGTAAGGTGAACATGAAAACCTTTTCACAGATCATGCAAAGCGTGCGCGATCAGTTGAGCGAAAACAATGACCTTGACGCTTTTGTATTCACCGACCTGATTGAATTCGATGTCCCGTTCAGCGGCGGACTCAAGCACCTTGCGCGCTGGGATGGGGTGTCCCGCAAACCCAGCCTCCAGGGCCCGGGAGACGGCGTGTCGTCTGACTTTGACTGGAACGCGCCCGCCTCTGTTGCCTCTCTGCAAATCAGCATCTATGACGTGAACCTCCAGCGACTGTTCGCCAGCCGCGGTGGCCTGGATACCACCGAAGCGATCGACACCCGGTCATCCAGTGGCAGCTTTACCCGTCGCCGCAACATCCTCGAAAACGAGACATTCGTCAGCGAAGGTATCCAGCTGGCCTTCCATCCCTTCATCGTTATGAAGGGATGGCCCGGCAACCCCTGAGGACGCAGGGGCTCAGGCCAGCGCCTCGAGCCCCCGCTCAATGCACCACATGGCGGACAAAGCGCCAAGAATGTAGACAGGCACCGGTTGCAGGCGCGCCGTCCATGGGCCCAGCGGCTTCTTCAGCAACTGCCAGATCACCAGCACCACGAGGATGAACGCGATCTGGCCAATCTCGATCCCAACGTTAAAAAACAGCAACGCCAGGGGGACATTGTCCTGAGGTAGCCCGGTTTCCGCCAGGGCACCGGCAAATCCCATACCGTGTAACAGCCCGAATCCACCCGCCAGCCACCAGGGGTTGCGCCACAGCATGTCGTGCCTGGCAGTGCGGGTTAGCTCCACTGCGAGCACAAAAATGCTCAGTGCGATGGCGAATTCGACCAGGGCGACGGGGTAATCGAAAAAACCCAGCGTGACCAGCGAGAGTGTGATGCTGTGTCCCAGGGTGAAAGCGGTGATCGTCCACAGCAGGCGTTTGCCCCCACCGACCAGCAGCAACAGCCCGAACACGAATAGCAGATGGTCGATACCGCCCCAAATGTGCTCCATACCCAGCAGGGTATAGTCGCCCATCACCTCCGCACTACCGGGCTCCGCCGGCACCACAAAGGAAGGCTCCTCGGCATTGAGAACCTGCTGATACTGGCGTCCATCGAGCAGGCTCAACATCACCATGGCAGACGCGCTGTTCGGGCCCAGGCCACTCACACCCAGGACATCGCCAACCAATCCGTCATTACCCAGCCCGGTACAGCTGAGCTGAAACGTGCCGATACGGCCGGTACCCTCCATCTGCATCGGGCTGGCATTGATAATCTCGCAGCTGTCCGGCCAGACCGGTCGCAGCGGCACTGGCGATACACCCTGGGCGGGGGTTTTCCAGACCACGTTGTAAGCACCGCCTACCGTCTCCGTCACTTTAAGCAGCGACGGTGCAAAGCGATGCGCCCAGCTGGCATCAGCCAGTATTAAAAGCGCAAACAGCCCGCCACAGATCCGCAGCATATTCACCGTCTCACCTCGTATTCCTTACGCAACCGGGCCTTGGATTCCTCCAGTGCCTCAGCCCTGGCGAGGGATTCAAGGTCCCGCAGCAAAACCGGGCGCACCTCCTCCAGGGTGGCATCCCGGGCGGGTTCTATGTCGTCCACCCACACGTAGTGCTGGCCATAGGTGGATGTTACAGGCCCACTCCACTGGCCGGCTTGTGGATGAGCCTGTTGCAGGTTCCTTGCGAAGGCCGTTCCAAAATGACGCGCCAGTTGATCAGGCGACTGGCGGGTAAACCGATAGCCGGAGAGGAACGGCGAACTGAACTCAAGGGCCTGCTCAGGCGAGAGGCCCTCGGCATCGATACGCGCCGCCACCGAGTCGATTTCGGCCTCCCGTTCGCGGTTAAAGTACAGTTGTGTGATGGAGTAGCGCGGTGGGTGGCGCAATTCGTCCCGGCGCCGCTCAAATTCCGCTGTAATTTCTTCTTCCCCGGGGGGCGATGGCGGGTTAGCGGCGAGTAGCAATTGCTCCATCACCTGGATAATGCGCCGCTTCACCACTTCATCGCCCAGATGCAGCCGCATTTCCAGGGCCTGCTCATAGAGCTCTATATCGCTCTTTTCGCCATTGATACCCAGGAACCGCATATTGCGCAACAGACGCTGGTAAATCACAGTGTCATGCAGATGTAGCTCCAGCTCGAGGCCCTTCTGAAACAATATGTCACGATCGAGTTCGGCATCGATA
Organism: uncultured Gammaproteobacteria bacterium; assembly: GCA_963840725.1. GTDB lineage: Bacteria > Pseudomonadota > Gammaproteobacteria > Pseudomonadales > Halieaceae > CAVWDU01. The sequence goes on from CAWIZY010000020.1 coordinate 15,943, forward strand.
ATACGGCCGAGCTGTTCCTCGGTGGGCATTTGGCGAGCACCACCAAACCACTGCTGCTGCAGGGCTTCGATTCGCGCATCGCTGAGCGGACCAACAACCGGTTTAGGTGGCGGGAAAAAGTAGCCTTTTGCGCTATAAAGAACCACCCCCAGCAGCATAAAATGCAACCAGGGCCGGTTCAGGCGGGCCAGTAAACGCATGCAGAGGTCTCCGCGAACAGTTAGCTGGGGAGGCAAAAAGCAGTTAAGGTCAGCGCTCTACTCAGTCGTCGTACTGAGCAGCCTGTTGTTGCATCTGAGCAGTCAAACCCGCTTCCAGATCCGCCTCACTGAGCATGCCCGCATTCCAGGTGGCGATGTAGTTCAGACCGTCGCGAACCGAATGGTCCCGCGTATAGAGCAGCATTTCCTTGGTTCCGCGCACCGCCAGCGGCGACTTGGCCGCGATCGTCAAAGCCATCGTTCGCACCCCCTCCAGCAGCGCTTCACGGTCTTCGTAGACGCGATTGATAAAGCCCAGCTCCCGGGCTTCATCCGCACTCATGTTGCGGCCCGTGTAGGCAAGCTCTCGCGCCATGGCCTCGGGAATAATTTTTGGCAACCGCTGCAGCGTACCCACGTCGGCCGTCATGCCAAGGTCGATCTCCCGAATGGAAAAAAAGGCATCTGCACTGGCATAACGCATATCGCAACAGCAAGTCAGGTCCACACCACCGCCGATACAGGTGTTGTGAATAGCCGCCAGTACAGGCTTGCGGCAATTCTCTATGGCACTCAGATTGTCCTGCAGTGCGAGGATAGTCCGACGCAGATACTCTGCCCTGCGCCCGGGCTCGCTGGATGCACCATGCAGGCCGCCGAACATCGACAAATCGATCCCGGCACAAAAATGTTTACCACTGCCGGCGAGAATGACCACGCGCACAGTGGGCGCCGCATCCAGCCATTCGAAACAGGCCTGCAACTCGGTCCACATGGCCTCGTTCATCGAGTTGGCCTTGTCAGGCCGGTTAAGGCTGACCGTGGCTACCTGATCCGAGATTTCAAGTGCCAGGGTGGTGAAATCGGGTATGACATCAGACATAAACTGTGTGTTCCTGCTTATTATTGCTTAATCAAAGGGATCGCATGCGCGCGTTTTACCAGGACGAAATAAACTGCTCCACAGGCAGTTCTGGCACAGGTTTGCGTGGACCCTCACTGGTCCCGAGATATAGAAAACCGGTGATCTCCTCGTTGGCTTCGAGCCCGAGGGCATCCATCACCCGACGATCAAAAGCCGGGGCACCGGTTCGCCAGATACCGGCATAGCCCATTGCCTCAGCCGCCAGCAGTGCCCCATATGCCGCGCAACCGGCGGAGAGCCGCTGCTCGAGATGGGGCACCTTGGGGTGGTCGGTCATCTTGGCCACCACCACCAACAGCAGCGGCGCGCGCAGCGGCGCCAGTCGCGCTTTGGCCTGGGCGGCTTCGTTGGCCTCGGGGTCTCGTTGCCGCAGACACTCGGCCAGCACAACGCCGAAATCACTGCGCCGGTCCCCGCGCAGGCTGACAAAGCGCCACGGCCGAAGCCAGGCGTGATCTGGCGCGCGCACTGCCGCTTTGAGTATCTGCTGCAGTTCGTTGTCGTCGGGCGCCGGCTCGGTCAGCCGGGCGGCCGAGTTGCGCTGTTGTAGAAAATCGAGAACTTCGGTCATTGCCACAGGTCTGTCAGGTCATGGAATCGCGGCAATAATAGCAGGTTCTGTGTGACGCAAAACACCCCGACCCAGACTCAGAGACCGGCACCCACCAGGATATTCATAAATCCCTGGTCACCGCTTACAGCGTCGACCTGATCGCACCAGTGTGCCAGTTCCCCGGCAGAGCTCCGCACCAGCCGCTGCTCAATATGGTCAACAATCCAGAAGGGCAGCTCCAGTTCACTCAGCAGCCCAATGAGTTGGCGGCCGCTGGCACCCGCTTTCCGCAGCGAATACGGCGTGAGTTCTATCAATATCTGTGGCGGCTCAAGCTGCGCTCGCAACAGCGGCATAAGGCCTGTCATCGCAGCGTACTCAGCGCCCTGAACATCCACTTTCACCAAATCGAGGCGATCCAGCCGGCTGGCGAGATAATCACTGCCGTTGAGCAGCTCAATCGGCAGACTGTCCCGTTTATCAATGCCTGGGAATACCTGATGGTCACCGAGGTTATCGGCGCTGAGAAATAAGCGTGCCGCATCATCCCGTGCCCCCAAGCCTGCCCTCACGGCGTGGATTTGTGCGGATAGACCGTTCTTTTTGGCGCTGGCATTCAGCAGGCGAAAGTTGGCCGGGTCGGGCTCGAATGCAAAAACCTGCCCTTGCGCACCTACCCGCTGGGCCGCCAGCACGCAGAAATAGCCGATATTGGCGCCAACATCCACGAATACTGCCCCGGGTCGCAAGATCGCCAGTACCAGGCTGGTCTCGTAGGGTTCCCAGATGCCCTGTTCCAGCAGGGTGCGGGAAACAAACTGGTCCTGCGGCCCATGCACGTACAGGGTCAGGGGTTCCGGCAGGTCTGGTACCTGCAGTAACACGCTTGTTTCAGCTTGCATCGGTCAGAACAGCGAGCTCCTGTTCGGGTTCACTGAGGGTCCTGCATATCCGGATAGGGAGAATCCATCACCAGGGACAGCTTGCGCCCGCCCACAGTAATCGACTGATCATCGAGCTGAATGTCCTCATCACCGAGCACTCCGTGATCAAAGCGATAAACAGGCCGGCGTTCGCCGGCAATCATCGCATCGTCGTAGGCCCGCTGTTTCTCTCGCACCCCTTCGTTGGCCTGCTCCCAGGCCTTGAACTCTTTCGTGGTGTAGCGGCGGCGCAACATCTTACTCGCTACGGCCGGCGCCAGCAGCGCGGCCGTGGCGTTGTTGCCGCCAAATCCCTTGGAGTTGATAATCGCATACTGCAGCTGTTCCGGGTCGATCTGGGAATGTTCGGGGCGCATATCAAGGTGCGCTTGCTCAACGTCGTCAGCGGGACGCTCAATGGTGGCAATACCGGGCAGGATCCCGTCCCGCCAGATGCCGAGGGTGCTGCTAACCTGGTCCCCAGAGGCGACGCCCAGCGAATGTCCCAGGTAGGCTTTTACTGCCGCCACCGGCCAGCGCTCGATCCCGAACGCCCGGGCGGTTTCACTCAGAATCCGCGATTCTGTGACCCGGTTCTGAGGCGTACCCGTGCCGTGGGCCTGAACCAGACCGCCCCGGCGAATGGCGTCTTCTCCAACGAGTGCACGCGTCGCCGCAACCGCGCGCGCCATGGTGAGATAGTTGCCTACGCCAGGACCGGAGATGGACTTCTTGTAACCATCGGCGTTAACGAACACATCAGTGGCTGCGCCAAACACAGTGGCACCCAGTTCCATCGCCAGCGCATCGTCAAACAGCACCAGCATTTGCGCTGACTCGGCAATCGTGAATCCGCAGTTTTCTCCGAAGGGTCGACAAGCCCGCCGGTGTTCAACCTGGGCTTGTTCGTCGAGGCCGTCCAGCTGTCGAAGTTTGCGGTCGGTTGCCAACGCCCCCATCGCTATATAGCCCTCCATCACTTCAGGGGCGATTGGCGCTTCTGAAGCTCCAATAAAAGCTACCCGGGCCCTGCCGCTGCGAATATCCTCTATCCCGTGGCGCAGGTTGTACAAAAACGAGGCACAGGCACCCATGCTCGTGCCCGTGCTCCCCAGGCTACCCAGAATATAGGCGTTGACGAAATCTGCCGGCATCTGGGCAAAACCCAGGGGGCAGGTCTTGGACGTCACCCGCTGCCCGTTATAACGCGCCTTGATCATGCCCCCGGTACCCGCTTCATCGAGTTGCCCCATCGCACTACCGGCGTAAACGCTGACCTTCTCGGGGCTGACGCGGCGGGCTACCGACTCCCAATCGATGCCCAGGCTACCCAGGGCATCGGACGCAGCATAAACCATCATTTGCAATCCACGGGGATGATTACGTGACTGGTAGAGCTTGCCCGGCTCAAAGCCCGTGGGCAGCTGCCCGGCGGCTTTAACCTCGAACGCCCTGCGAGTCGGCAACAGGAAATTCTGTTGGCCAACGATTTGCACGTTGGCATGGGTCACCGATTTGTCAGTCACCACCCAATCCGGTGGCACAACCTCGGGCAGGTGCTTGCGCTGGATATCGAAATTGACCGGCTTGCCGTTGCTCTCAGTGGGCATGCGCTGATTCCAGGCCACCGCATCGACGTCAAAGTGTTGAGGCTCTATCCGGCGGATCAGCGTGTGGGCAAGAATTTCCTGCTCGTGCATAACCCCGGACCCGAACCCCATCAACGCGGCCAACGAATCGAGTGTGCGGGCGCGCTGGGATTGGCTCAGGGCCGGGTATACCAGCCGCCGGTAGGCGTGGTCACTGGACGCACGACCCGCTCCGTTGATGCCCCCGTAGCCGACGATAAGCGGTAAGTTCTCCCTGCCCATACCCTTGCACCCCCTAAATCACGAGCTTCAGTCTACGGGTAGCCTGTCAGCACCGCCATGGCATATAAGACATAAACTATGGTATTTTTGACACCTGCTATTGTGACTCCCATATCTTATATGTACCAGGCTGCCGCTATACTGTACCCCGATGCACTCCCCACCAGCATTACCCTGCCGATGGAGATTTTGCACGCGGCCAGCCAGATGGCGCGGGCGAGCGGTAATCGCACTGCCGGAGTCCGCTTTACCCTCGCCAGTGCCGATGGACAGCCCCTGCGGCTTACCTCCGGGTTGCGACTCACGCCCGAGATGACCTGCCGGCAATTGCCGCCTCTGGACCTGCTCCTGCTACCGGGCATCTGGCGCAATCCGGGGGCCACCGTGAGGGCAGCGGCGGTCTGGCAACAACAGTTGCGGGAGTTGGCGCGCGCGGGGACACGTATCTGCAGCGTGGGCACCGCCAGCTGCCTGCTTGCAGAAGCGGGCTTGCTGGACGGCAAACCGGCCACCACCCACTGGAATTACTTTGAGACCTTTGCGCGCAAGTATCCGCGCGTCAACCTCAGAACCCGGCACCTCATCACCCAGGCTGAGAACATCTACTGCGCCGGCAGCGTCAATTCCGTGGCAGATCTGGCTGTTCACGTGGTTGAAGAGTGGTTTGGTCGCCGCGTTGCCAGAGCCGTTGAGCATCAGTTTTCACCGGAGATACGCCGTAGCTTCTCTTCTGCCGCCTACGAGGATGAACCCGAGGGTAGTCACCCGGACGAGACTGTGCTGGAAGCACAGCAATGGCTGCAATCGCGACTCGCGGGCCCCGTCTCGATTGCGGAGCTGGTCCGGCATCTAGGCCTCACCGGGCGCACCCTCAACCGGCGCTTCCGTCAAGCCACCGGGCTCACACCCCAGGCCTATCTGCAAAAAATCCGCATGGCAACGGCCAGGGACCTGCTGAAACACAGTAACCTGCCGGTTAGCGATATCGCGTGGAAATTGGGCCTCTCGGACGCCAGCTACTTCTCGGCGCTGTTTCGAAGCCATTGCGGCATGACGCCGTTAGCCTACCGCGAAGCGGTGCGCGGAAAACTGTTTGCTCCGCCACAGCTCAATGAGGCACTGCAGAACAGCCCTTGAGAAAGCGTCTGCGCTATGGCTAAATAATGCGCCTTTTCGCTGACAGGTCCCAGCCTGACGGCCTCGCTCCCCTCGCCCACAGGGCCCGGGTACAGCTGGCCCCTGAAATCAGCGTCAACACACCGCTGTTATGACAAGCAAGCAACAGTAAAGATACGCAAGTAACTGTTCAGACAAGCAAGTAACTGTTATGACAAGCAAATAACCATGGAAACTGACTATGAACGATGACCCGGTAGTAATAATCTCAGGTGCCCGTACCCCCATGGGCGGATTGCAGGGCAGTCTGGCCGCTGTGACCGCGCCACAACTGGCCGCAACCGCGATTTCAGCCACTGTGGAACGCAGTGGTGTGCCAGCCGCCGACATTGACGAGGTCTTCATGGGCTGCGTACTTCCCGCCGGTCTCAAACAGTGCCCGGCCCGACAGGCCGCTATCGCTGCGGGCATCCCCAGCAGCACCGGCGCAGTCACGCTAAACAAGGCCTGCGGGAGCGGCATGCAAGCCACCATCTACGGCTATGACAGTATCGTCGCCGGCACCAACAAGATCGTCGTCAGCGGCGGCATGGAAAGCATGACCAATGCACCTCACCTCCTACCCGGCGCGCGCAGCGGGGTTCGCAGCGGCCACGCCACGCTTTACGACCACATGTTCTATGACGGCCTGGAGGATGCCTACACCGGTCGCGCCATGGGTACCTTTGCCCAGGAAACGGCGAACCAGCGTGACCTCACCCGAGAGCAGATGGATGCCTTTGCGATAGAATCACTGACCCGTGCCAAGCGTGCCATCGAGGACGGTTCACTGGCGGCGGAAATCGCCCCGGTCACGGTGACCACTCGTAAAGGCGAGACGGTAGTAAAGGATGACGAGCAACCGCACAAAGCGGCGTTAGACAAAATTCCCCAACTGCGTCCTGCATTCGCCAAGGAGGGGACGATTACCGCCGCTAACTCCAGCTCGATTTCCGACGGAGCCAGTGCCTTGATGCTGATGAGCGGCGCCGAGGCGGAACGCCGCGGGCTGCAGGCAGTGGCCAGGATTGTCGCCCACTCACGGCATAGCCAGGCACCGGAGGAGTTCACCATTGCTCCCATTGGAGCGATCAAGAAACTGTTTGAAAAAACCGGCTGGTCGGTGGCTGATGTCGATCTGTTTGAAATCAACGAAGCCTTTGCCATGGTCACCATGCTGGCGATGCAGGACCTCGGCCTTGACCACAGTAAAGTCAATGTAAACGGCGGCGCCTGCGCCCAGGGTCACCCCATCGGTTCCACCGGCTCACGGATTATCGTGACCTTGATGCACGCGCTGAAACAACAGGGTAAGAAGCGCGGCGTTGCGGCTCTGTGTATCGGCGGTGGCGAAGCCACAGCCGTCGCGATCGAAGTTCTCTGAATCCCCGAGGCAGCACTGTGGCACTGAGCAGCGTACCAGACCTTCTCGACGATATGCGCGAAGGCAAAATGGTCATCCTGATGGATGACGAAGACCGCGAGAACGAGGGCGATCTCATCATCGCCGCAGAAGCCGTCACACCCGAAGTGATCACGTTTTTTTCCAGTGAAGCCTGTGGACTGATCTGTATGCCGATCACCGACGAACGTGCCCGGCGGCTGCAGCTTCCACTGATGGTGCGAGATAATCGCTCGCAACATGAGACCAACTTTACCGTGTCCATTGATGCGGCGGAACATCGCGGTCCTGGCATCAGCTCCATTCAGCGTGCGCACACAGTGCAGACGGCGATCGCGCCTGGCACGCTGCCTAAAGACATTGTGCAACCCGGCCACATCTTCCCCTTGGTTGCAAAACCGGGCGGTGTGTTGCGTCGAGCCGGGCACACCGAAGCGGGCGTGGACCTGGCGCGAATGGCAGGTTTCGAGCCAGCGGCACTGATCGTAGAGATCATGAACGAGGACGGCAGTATGGCACGCCGGCCACAGCTGGAGGTCTTCGCCGCCAAACACGGATTGAAGATGGGCACCATTGCAGATCTCATCGCCTACCGTGCCCTGCATGAACAATCGGTGGATCTGCGTGACTCACGCGCGGTGAGCACCGAGTGGGGTGAGTTTATGCTGCACACATTCGTCGATCTGGTGGACGATACGGTGCACTACGCACTGACCCTGGGCGATCTCAGCGAGAATCAGGAAACCCTGGTCCGCGTCCAGGCGGTTAACACCCTCCGCGATGTACTGTGCACACGACTGGGGGAGGCTGAACAGGGATGGTCCTATCGCCGCTGCATGGCGCGCATTGCCGAGGAAGGTCACGGCGCTATGGTGCTGATCGGTCAATCGGCCACCGCGGATCAGCGCCTGGCAGAGGTGCAGGCCTACCCTACAGCGTTAAGCGTTACTGGGCAGTCCGGGTCAGAGGAGCCCCAGAACTACCGTGCTGTCGGCACAGGGTCGCAAATTCTGAAACGGCTGAACGTTGGCAAAATGCGCTTGATGTCGGCCCCGGTGCACTTCAATGCCCTCTCCGGCTTTCAGCTCGCAGTCACCGACTTCGTGCAGCCCGAAGACTGACAGGCACCCGGATTAATACACTGAGGCTATTAGCTCAGCCTATTCGAACACCCGCCAGCTAAAGACCCCAGGAATCTCGCTATCGGCGCAGCTCCTGCTTGTTTGGGACGTTCGACTACTCGAAAATCGTTTCCCGACGCAACTCCGGGGCCTCCTGATCGGTCAAGCAAAAGGGCATATCGATCCAGGCCGCGCTGATTCATCAGATTGCCGTCCCGGTAGGTCAGCAGGGTGCCAAGCCCATTGGGCCAGCCCCCGAGGATCGGAGAGATAGCACCCAGGTCCAGCACTCAAGCGCAAGCCCACACCAGAGTTTGCGGCGGCCCGACCGAGCAGCCAAACCTAAGCACCCCCATGACTTGCGATCCCGGTACCGGATCAGTGATGAAACACCACGGTATCCTCAAGACTGGCTCTATCGGTGACACAGCGGTTGGCCGGAGCATCCTGATCTGGGTAGCCGAAGGAGAGACCGAACAGGAGCTTGTTATCTGACGAGATTTCCAGATTCTCCCGCACCGCGTCTGCCAGAAAACTGAGTGCGGTCTGGGGGCAGCTGCCCAGACCATGGGCCGTCATCGCAAGCATGACCGTTTGAGCGTACATGCCCAGGTCGGCTGCTTCCCGCAGGCCGAAGGGTTCGGGCAAAAAGAAAAACGCCACGTGAGGTGCATCGAAGAAACTGTAGTTGCGCACGAACTGTTCTTGTCTCCGCGCCTTATCGCTGCGGACAATACCCGCAGCGTCATAGAGTGCCTGAGCGGAGCCATATTGCCGCTCTTTGTAGACGCCCGAATAAACGCCATCGTAAGGAAAATCCAGGCTCGTGGCGCCTGCCATAAACAGCGCGGGTAGCTTATCACGCAGTGCAGCAATGCTATCACCGGAGGCCACATGGACCAGCCAGGGTTGGGTATTGCAGTTGCTCGGCGCCTGCGCCGCAAGGGTAAACACCGCATCGAGTGTCCCCTGGTCAACCGGCTGGGGCAAGAAAGCGCGCAACGCGCGCCGTTGTTTCACAATGCGGTCAAATACCGCTGCCTGTTCCTGCATCGTTAAAAACCCTGTCGCTAAAAAGCGCTAGTATGCGCAGCGACCCCGCTTGTGACCAGCGAAATTAGCAGGGGAGATCGTGGGGGATAGTGTGGCGTTTGTTAGCTGTGCATAATAGTCCTCAACCTCGTCACGGAAAAAACACCATGCTGCGCGCACTCACGCTTATCTTGCCGCTTTGCTTCACCGCGATCGCCAACGCCGGACCCGCTGCGATTGCCATGCCAGACCGTTTTTCGGCGGCGGCCACCGAACAGGTCCTACGCGAGGGTGGCAATGCAGTCGATGCCGCGGTGACCGCCGCTTTTGTGCTGGCGGTGACCTTCCCGGAGGCGGGCAACATCGGTGGCGGCGGCTTTATGATCAGTCACATTGATGGCGAGGCGGCCTTTCTGGATTTTCGTGAGCGGGCGCCGCTGCAGGCACATCGGGATATGTATCTGGATGAGGGGGGAGCTTTCCTGCAGCGCCAGTCACTCATCGGTGGCAAAGCCTCGGGCGTGCCGGGCACTGTAAAGGGCATGATGGCCGCTCACAAACGCTATGGCACCCTACCCTGGCAGCGTCTGCTGCAACCGGCTATAAAGCTGGCCGCTGAAGGTTTTATCGTGCATCCGTCCCTCGCCGAGCTGGTGCTGGAAATGTCCGATGAATTTGCCGGAGACACAAACTTCGATGATTATTTCGGCGCCATGCGTGCCGGTGAAACCTTCAAGCAGCCGGAGCTCGCGGCGACCTTGCAGCTTCTGGCAGAGGACCCGCAGGCATTTTACGAGGGCTTACCGGCCCGTCAGCTGGTCGCCCAGATGCGCGCCACTGGCGGTTTGATCAGCCTGGCAGACCTGGCAGACTATCGGGCGGTCTGGCGAGAACCGCTGCGGGCGCCATGGCGGGAGTATGAGGTTCTGGCGCCCTCGCCACCCAGCTCCGGTGGCTTCGCGCTGGTACAGCTACTGACCATGCGCGACCTCGCTGACAAGCACTTTCGCGGCGTCTGGCACAATTCGCCGCGCTATATTCACCTGCTGGCGGAGATCGAAAAGCGCGTTTTCGCAGATCGGGCGGAGTACCTCGGTGACCCGGACTTTATCGACAACCCCGTGGACGCACTGCTGAACACGGATTACCTCACCCGCCGCGCCGCAGATATCAACCCCGAGGCGATCTCCTTGTCCCCGCCTGTCACCGCCGGACTGGAGTCCGCCGATACAACGCACTTCTCCATTCTGGACAAGGACGGCAACGCGGTGGCGCTCACCTATACTCAAAACTGGGAATTCGGCTCCGGTGTGGTAGTGAGCGGTGCGGGGTTTTTACTTAACAACCAGATGGACGACTTCAGCGCCAAGGTGGGCGTGCCTAACAAGTTTGGCGTGGTGGGCAACGCCCGCAACAGTATTGAGCCGGGCAAACGCATGCTGTCGTCCATGACACCGACAATCCTGTTGCACAGAGGCAAACCTGCTCTGATCATCGGCACGCCTGGCGGCAGTACGATATTTACCTCGGTGTTCCAGGTGATTCTCAATCTTTACGATTATCAGCTGCCCCTGCAGGAGGCGGCCAACAAAACCCGCTACCATCATCAATTACCAGCGGCCAAGTTGATTCGCCACGATCAGTGGGGTATACCCCCGGCGACCCGCTCCGAACTGGAAAAGCTGGGTTACCGGGTGCAGGCCAACAGTTGGGGTAACCTCGGAGACATCCAGGCAATCACCATAGACGGCAAAGGGGTCCAGGCAGTCAGCGACCGGCGCGGCCGCGGTGAGGCCCGGGTCTTGCAGTGAATACTCCCATGCCGCCCACTAGCAGTCGGTAGGTGAAACCGGGTTTACCACCAGGGCATACTACTGAGGATGCCGGTGGCCGGCCCCGCGTGTTATCCTACCGCGCTTTTTCGGACGGGGATTTATGGCCCGCACACAGACCAACGATCGGAACCCGCATTGATGAAGACCCTCCGTAACAAGCTGCTGCGCCTGAGCACCATTCCCAGAGATCTGACCAGTGTATCCACCATTGAACAAACAGCGGAAGTCGCGCCCGAGAGCGTGGGGCTCAAAGCCAATGACATTGACCACATCTGGGATCAGGTGTGCGCGCTTTACCGCTCTGGAACCCACCCGGCCATTACCCTGAGCATCAGACATCAGGGCAAGGTCATTATGTCCCGGGCCATTGGCCATGCGTCGGGCAATGGCCCGGGCGAGAGTGCCAGGGACCCGAAAGTTCTGGCCAGCCCGGATACACCCATTTGCCTGTACTCAAGCTCCAAGGCCATTACCGCCGTGCTGATGCATATGCTGGTCGAAGATGGGCTGATCAATCTGATGGACCCGGTGGCCTTCTATGCCCCTGAATTCGCTCGCAATGGCAAAGCCAACATCACCATCCACCAGATTCTTGCCCATCGGGGCGGCATCCCGGGCCTGCCAAAAGCGGCACTCCTGGATGTGCTGTGGGACGAGGACAAGACCTGGGAACTGCTCTGTGACGCTCGGCCCATAACCACGGACGGCTCCAAGCTTGCCTATCATGCCATTACCGGCGGTTTTGTACTGGACCGGGTAGTACGCCGGGTAACGGGCGGCGATATGAACGCACTGATAGAACGCAAATTGCGCCAGCCCATGGGCATGAAGTATTTCACCTACGGCATCCAGCCCCAGTACCTCGATGACCTCGCGCCGACCTATGCAACCGGACCGCGACAGGGCCCACTGTTGACGGCCGTGGTCAAACGCGCCCTGGGCGCGGACCTGAATACGGTCGTGGATACTTGTAACGACCCCCGTTTTCAGAGCATTCCTATCCCGGCCGGCAACCTGATCGCCAGTGCCAGCGAGTTGGCGGCCTTCTATCAGATGATGCTCAATGGCGGCAAGTGGGGCCGGCGCCGTATTTGCGCCGAGAGCACGATCGCCCGGGCCGTTCAAGAGACCGGCGGGCGCACCCTGGACCGTACCCTGGGCATACCCATGCGCTACAGTGCGGGCTTGATGCTGGGGGACACACCCATCGGAGCCTGGGGAGCTCGCAGTCGCTATGCATACGGTCACCTGGGGTTGATCAATAAATTTGGCTGGGCAGATCCGCAACGGGCACTCTCTGTGGCATTGCTTACCACCGGCCTTCCCCTGATTAGCCACCACGTGGTGCCGCTGGTTAATACGATTCGCGCCATTAGCGGCGCAGTTCCTCCCGGCGAGACTCCGGCAGGCTTCCGTTTGCGCACAGCGTGAGCGGGGCCCCTGGTCAGCCATCAGCCCCAGCCATGACCGTATCTGAACACCCCCGCCCGATCCACTGGGCGATGCTGGCCTTCCTCTGCATTTCCTGGGGCCTGGCGTTCTATCTCATCGCGGTGGGACTGGAGAGCTTTCCGCCCCTGACCGTGGTCAATATCCGACTTCTGGTGGGCGCCGTCGTGCTGGCCGGACTGATGCGCTGGCAGGGTCACCGCCTGCCGCGCGAGCCCGCCTGGTGGATACGCTTTGCCCTCCTGAGTCTGGTGGGAAACCTGGTTCCGTTCCTGTTAATCACCTGGGGTGAGACGCGCATCAGTAGTTCTCAGGCGGGGTTATTGATGGCGTTGATGCCGATCAGCACAATGGTGATGGCACATTATTTCATCAGCCATGAGCCACTGACGGCTCGCCGCCTCCTGGGGGTGCTAATGGGCTTCGCCGGGGTTGTTGTGTTAATGGGTGGCGAGGGGCTTACGACGTCCGGTAACGGCCAGTTGCTAGCCCAACTCGCCGTACTGGCCGCATCCCTCTCCTACGCGGCAAATTCCGTCTATACCAAGCGTATCCCGCCCATCAACACGCTGGTAGTCGCAACCGGCTCGCTGGTAACGGGCGCGCTCATGCTGTTGCCGTTCACGCTGGCCCTGGAGCAGCCATGGCGGATACACCCCGCTGCCGGGTCACTGCTGGCTGTCATCATGCTGGGCGTGTTTTCTACCGGCCTGGCCACCTGGGTTTATTTCAAGGTGGTCGCCGATTGCGGCCCGGGTTTTCTGTCGGTAATCAACTACATCATTCCCGCGGTGGCTTTTGCCGCCGGGGTTGTACTGCTGGGTGAACCGGCCAGTTCCAGCCAGGTTCTGGGTCTGATCGCGATTTGCAGTGGCATCGCCATGACCCAGCAACGAAAACCGCCCAGAACAACGTCGGCAAGCGGGTCCTGAAGGCATTGCCATCGGGCAGCTACGCGACAGATAATACGTGGGTGTCCGCAAATCCTATCCGACGGGTAATACGTGGGTGTCCGCAAATCCTCGCCTTCGTCAGCCTTCGCCCGCCAGGTATTAGAGGTTAAGCGTTATGAGTTTTGCCAGCGACAGTGCCGTACAACCTGCCACAACCGGTTACAGCGGCGAGATCAAGGATGGCTGGGGAGTCGCTGGCAACGCCAACGGCGGCTACCTGATGGCCATCGCCGCGCGGGCGATGGGCGCGGCGTCAGGAAAGCCCCACCCGGTGGCCATCAACGCGCACTTTCTGAGGCCGGGAAGCCCGGGCGCCGTCACCGTAACGACAGACCTGTGCAAGCAGGGGCGCCGCTTCACCACCATGAGAGGTACGCTCAGTGCCGGCGATAAACCGCTGGTAGAACTGCTGGGCAGTTTCAGCGATCTCGCCGGCATCGAGGGGCCAAAGCGCATCGACGCGGCCCCTCCCGAACTGCCGCCGCCCGACCAGTGCGTAAAGAGCGTTTCGGGGCCGGGGGGCACTGCCCCGTCGCTGATGTCCCGGGTGGACCTGCGACTCCACCCGGAAGATGCCGGGTTTATGGCGGGTAAACCCAGTGGAAAGCCGCTCTTTAGAGGCTGGCTGCGACTGCGCGACGAACCCATCGATGCATTCGGACTCTTGCTGGCGGTCGATGTTTTTCCGCCCACGATATTCAACGCAAATCTGCCCATCCAATGGACCCCCACAGTAGAACTCAGCGCGCATGTAAGGGGCATTCCCGTGCCGGGATGGCTGCGCTGTCGATTCAGCACGCGCTTTATCAGCGGTGGCATGCTGGAGGAAGACGCCGAGATATGGGATGAGTCCGGCAGGCTGGTCGCGCAATCCAGGCAGTTGGCCCTGACTCCCCAGGGCTAGTCTTCGCCCTGGCTCTGCGAACATACTTCCACTAGCTGTGCTGAGACAGCCGCAGCGGACTGAGAGAGGACTGTGAGTGAGGACTGTGAGGACACCCATGGATACACTTGCGCCCACCGCCGAGTTTGGTGCTGTACGCGTCTATGCCGGCACCAAAAGCGGCAAATACCCCGATGGCAATCAGATTATTGTCACGGGTACGACCAGCAGAGCCGTCTTCGACAGCCCGCTGGTGGCCAACCGGATCGGGGCTGATTTTGATACGGCGGACCTGGTGATTCAGGGGCATGTCCACGAGGATCACATGGCGGGGCTGCATCGTCTTCCCCACGTGCCGGTGCACGTGCACCGAGAGGACCTGCCCGCCATCCGCAGCTGGAAAGGCCTGTCGGCAGCCTACGGCTACGGGGAAGCGATAGATGCAGCACTGCGCGAAGCCATCGAAAAAGACTTCCACTACCAGCCGCGCCCGGATGCGATAGCCTATGATGATGGCGCTGTCTGGGAACTCGGGGGCGGGGTTACTGTACGCGCAATACATGCCCCGGGCCACACAGCCGGGCACTGCGTATTACTGACCGAACCCGATGGTGTGGCCTTTATTGGCGATATCGATCTCAGTGGGTTTGGCCCATATTACGGTGATCAGACTTCCAATCTGGCAGATTTCAGGCGCACACTCGCCAAACTACCGACGATTTCTGCGCAGGTCTGGGTCACCTCCCATCACCGGGGTGTTTACACAGAGCGCGAGCTCTTCCTGCGTGATCTCACTGCGTTCACCGATAAAATAGCACTGCGAGAACAGCAACTGCTAGCTCGACTGGAAGCAAGGCCTCAGCGGCTGGCCGACCTCGTGGCCGGCGGGCTGCTCTACAAGCCGGATGTCGATATCGCCTGGGCGCCTTATGCGGAACGCCGCACTATTGCGCAGCACCTTCAGGAACTGGTGAGTAGCGGCGCTGTATTTTTGGATCCAGAGGGTTACTACCGCCTGCACGGTCACTAGAACCCACCTTTTAACCAGGCTTGGCCAACCCGTCTTTTTCCAGACGCCAACGCAGGGAATCCAGCCGGTCCTGGCCGAAAAACGGTTCGCCCTCGTAGACAAACGTCGGCACGCCCCAATGCCCGGACAGGTCCAGAGCCGCCTGATTAGCGTCTACTTCGTCAACGTACGACTGGGGCGCAGCGATGGCGGCCTCCATCGCGGCCAGATCCAGCCCCGCTCGGGCCGCCGCCTGGTGCAGATGATCACCCTGATCCCACCCGGGGGTGCCGCTGAACAGCAGGCGAGAAACTTCTGCTGCAAACGGCACGCCACGACCACGGCGCTCGGCCTCCACACCCAGGTAGACCAGTCTATAGATGTAGGGTTGCTCTTCGGCGATGACAAAGGTCTCCATGTCCTGCACGATCGGGTCGGGGTTGGGCCAACCCACGGGCAGGCCTAGTAACTCTGCCCGGCGCGGGTAATCAATCATGATGTAACGCGCGCGACGTTGGTTCTCCGGGCTGAAAAAGTCCGGCGAGCGCACCGCAAGGGGCAGCACCGGACGCAGATGCATGTTGATGTCAAAGTGTTCGATAAGCTCCAGCGCGCCCGGCATCGCCAGGTACGAGTACGGGCTGCGGAAAGAGAAAAACAAATCAACTGATGCGGTCATTGGACCTCCGGGTGAGTCACTTTAGCGAATACCACCATAATCGCGTTTATCCCCGGCGTAAACCTCAGCCGCTCCGGCCCTCGGGCGGCTCTTCATACGCGGGAACCGGGCTCTCAGCGTCAGTCATCGCATCACGCATGACCTCGTTGAGTTGCATGTACAAGTCGCGGTAGCTATGGACCGAGCGTTCACCCTCGGTGGTGTCTTGCCAGGCGGCGTAGAGTTTGCGGTGACCTTCGCGTTCGACGGCCTCAAAGGTATCGCGTAATTGCAGCGCCCTGGCGTTACTGAAGCCGCTGCTGCGCAGCGCTTCAGTGCCCAGCTCAAGTGCCGAGTGGTGGGTTTCCTGGAGCACATGGTCTGCCCCCGCATCACGCAGCTGGTAGTGATGGCCACGGTCAAAGGCGCGGGCGAGAACCCGCAACTGCGGACAGCGTCGTTTGAGCTCCCGCACCAGTAAGACAGCCTGCCCGGGTTCGTCGATGGCAACGATAAACAACGCTGCCTGTTCCACCCCGGCTGCCTCCAGCAAACTGCCACGGGTCGCATCGCCGTAGTAACTGCGAAAACCCACCTTACGCATATTTTCGATTTGCCCGGGGTCGCGGTCCAGCACCACGGTGGAAATGCCGTTGGCGGCCACAAAACGAAATAGCGGAAGGCTGAGAAAGTGACCGATCAGCACTACCTACGCTATCGCTGCGAGCAGCACCAGCGCATAGGCCCAGCCTGCAAGCCCCGCGACCAGACTGGCTGAGCTGTGACCACTGCCATGATCGATGCCGGTCACAGTCTCAGGGTGGGCGAGCGCGAGTAAGGGAATCAATGCCAGCATCGGTATCACTGCGATGTCCTGAAACAGCAGTACCGAAAACGCCGACTGGCCACCGGGAGTGCCCGCCAGACCGCGCTCATTGAATGTCTGCAGAACAATGGCGGTGGATGAGAGCGACAGAATCATGCCAACAGCCAGGGCCAATCGCCACTCCAGGCCAAAGGCAAACCCTGCAGCGGTGAACAGCGCCATAGTGAGCAGCACCTGCAAACCGCCCAATCCAAGCAAGCGCCCGCGCATGTTCCACAACAACCGTGGTTCCAGCTCCAGACCCACCAGGAACAGCATCATCACCACGCCGAATTCGGCAAAGTGCTGCAGCGTCTGGGTTTCATAACCTACCAGCCCCAGGGCTGGCCCGATCACGACACCCGCGATCAGGTATCCCAGCACCGATCCAAGACCCCAGCGTTTGGCGAGGGTGACCGCTATCACGGCAGCCGTCAGATAAATGAAGGCGTCGAGCAGGTAAGAGTCCATTACTTGATTCCTCGGCGGGCTATTTCAGTCGCTGGCCTTTTTCCTTCCCATCAACTTGCGGGCGATGGCATGCCAGATTATCGGACCGTGTACCTCATTGGACTCGCCTTCGGCCTCGGGGTGCGATGACTGTTTCACCACGACCATCTCCGCGGCCGGATCGAGGTAGATAAACTGGCCGTGAACGCCGATGGCACTAACGGCCTTGTGGCTGTTGTTAAAGGTCCACCACTGGTCGTGGTAGGCAAACCCGACATCCCTATACCAGGGATCGCGGTGATAGACCGCAAAGGTGTCCGGGTTGCCGGGCTGTAAAATACGCGCGGTGACAGCTTTGCTAAGCACCTGCTGACCATTGTACTTGCCGCCCTGCAGGATCATCTGACCGAACCGGGCTGCGTCACGAGCGGTGATATTCAAGCCGCCCCCCGCCATTTCACGACCACTGTCGTCCAGCCAGAAATAACCATCGCGCTCCACACCGAGCTTCCGCCAGAGGCGTTTCTCCGTAAGAGCGGCCAGCGATTGACCACTGACACGACTTGCCAGCCAGCCCAGCACATCGGTATTGGGCGTCACATAGTGAAACGCCTTGCCGTGGGGAAGTGCGGACTTCTTAAGGCTGGGCAAGTAGTCGTAAATCGACTGCGGACCGCTGTAAGCCGCCGGCGGACTCCCGATATTAAAAACCAGGCCATAGCGCCCGATGTCCGACCGGGGGTCGGCGTAGTCCTCACTGAATTCAATACTGGTGGTCATATCCAGCACTTGCTGAACGGTGGCATCACCGAAGGCGCTGTTTGCAAGTTCCGGTAAATACGACTGTATCTGACGCCCGGGTTCAATCTTACCTTCCTCAATCAGCGTCAGCACCAGCGCACCGATAAATGACTTGGTGGCTGAGAACATCTGGTGCTGGCTATGAGCCTGCATGCCGTTGAAGTAGCGCTCGTAGACTATCGAGCCCCGATGCAGCACGATAAATGCATCGGTGGCCGAGGCTTCCAGCCAGGCATCCAGGGTCAGCGGCTGCTTACCGCCCACATCGAAACTCAAGCCTTCCAGATCGAGCGCAGCGACCTTCAACGGGGCCGAGGCCGCATCCCCGCGATAGACCTCTCGGGAGGGCTGCAGTTCTCGCAGGTGCTGAAAAGCCCAGCGGTTGTAGGGTGGCTGCATAAAGTTATCGCGGGTCACCCGCGCCTCTACCGGCGGCGGAAAACCGCGCATCAGTTCGCTGGCAAAGCTGTTCAGGCTTTGAGCACACAGAGCCAGAAACACTACTGACAACGTTAACCCTGGTCGCATCGCTTTCTCCATTAAGTTGCTTCCCTATCCCCGCCTGCGGCAGCAAGTAGGGCGTTACCCTGCTCCCACCTCACAGGGCGCGTTATTAGACAATCTCCGCAGTACGCTCTCAAGCTAACAACAGAATCAGGGGGCCGGCGACCATCAGCAAGACGTTCCCGAATGCGTAGGTGCCCGCATAACCGATTGCCGGCACCGAACTCTGAGACTCTCGGGTGACCACGCTCAATGCCGCACCGCTGGTCATGGCGCCAGTCAGCGCGCCCATCAGTATGGCGGGATTCAGTTTCAGCACCTGCCTTCCAAACACGTAGGCTACCGCCATCGGCACCGTGGTCACCAGCACCCCGGCAACAATCAACAGTGGTCCGGATTGCTGCAGGGTCGGGATGATGCTGCCACCGGCGCGCAGTCCCACGCCGGCCATAAAAATGAGCAGGCCAAACTCCATCAGTAACCAGCGCGCCGCTTCCGGAAGGCGCCCAAAGGTGGGTTTGATACTGTGCACATAGCCAACCAGCAATCCCGCTGCCAGCAAACCACCCGCCGTGCCCAGACCGAGAGCAATACCGCTCACCGTCAGTGCCACCATACCCAGCAATACACCACCGGCTATGCCAAACGCGAAGGCAACCATATCGGTTTCCGAGATATCGCGTTCAACTTCTCCGGCGTACTCTCCGAAGAGGTCGATATTACCGGCGGGGCCGGTAACGGTGAGAATATCGCCTTTATCCAACCGAATGTCCTCGTGATGCGGAACCCGCACCCCCACTTTATCGACGTGCTGCACCAGCAGCCCAAAGTTCTGCGGAATACGCAGTTCGCCAAGACTGTGGCCGAACACAGTCTTGTTGGTCACGACAATCTGGGCGTTGTCCCGGTTGGCCTGGATGTCCCAGTCCGGTGCAATCTCCGGCCCAACGTCCACGATACCCCCGGTAAAAAGCTCCCGGGGACCGACCAGCTCTATGCGATCGCCCAGCTGCAAACGCGATTCGGGCCTCATCGCCAGTGATTCCTCCTCTCGCAGCACTTTCACCACCGGCACACGCTGGCAATAGCGCTCACGCAATTCAGCCAGTGTCAGCTTGGTGAAGGCCTCGTTCTCTACCCGGTAGCAGCGGGTCGTCACATTCAGGGGCTTGAGATGCTGCCGGCCCAGGTTTTCCTGGGCTCGAGCCTCTTCTACGATGTCGAGACCGAGCAGCTTTGGCATGTACTTAATGAGGGTAATCAGGCCTGTGAGCCCAAAAATGTAGGTGATCGCGTAGGCTGAGGCGATGTTGTTGATGACGCTATCGGGGCTGAGATCGGTGGCCAACCTGACGGTGCCCTCACGCACGGCGTCTTGCGCCGCAGCGAGGGTCGGGGAACTGGTAAGACCACCGGCCAACAGGCCAGCAGACATGCCGGGCGCCAGATCGAGCAGTCTCGCAGCCGCCACCGCAACCGCGACAGCGGAGAGTGTGACCACCACTGAGAGGGCGAAATAACGCAAACCATCCTCTTTGATGGCGCTAAAAAACCGCGGGCCGGCCTGGTATCCCACTGAGAAGATAAACAGGGCAAAGCCCACCGCTTGAGCCCCGGGCGCGATGCGCAGCCCGTAGTAGCCAAAAAACAGCCCCGCAAATAAAACCCCGGCCACGGCTCCCAGGGAAAATCCGCCGAAACTGATATTGCCGATAAGGTAACCAATCCCGATCAGCGTAAACAGGAGCAGTACCGGGTCATGCTCCAGCAAAGCGAGCCCCTGGGCCAGAAATTCATTCATGATTGTCACAACGCCCAAACGGGCTCCATGTAAACGGTGGCAGTTAGTGTAACCTCGGGACCTGAAGTTTGCATCGTCGATCCCCTCCGGCAGGCAAAAGATAGTGTCCACACGGGGACGCTCTTCCATCAGGTCGGAGCGAGAAGAACCGGAACCAAAAGATAATGTTGCAGTGACAAAAACAAACAATCACACTGCGCGCTGCGATACCATCGGGATTTAATCAGGAGTGCATCATGTCTGCGGTGATCTACCCGACAACCAACTTCAAGGCTACCGAACAGCTGTTATTCGACCGCGGTGAGGGGGTCTACGTCTATGACAGCGATGGCAAGCAATACCTGGAGGGCCTGGCAGGCCTCTGGTGCACAGGGCTGGGCTACGGCAATAAAGAGTTGATCGACACAATCAGCGAGCAGTTATCACGGCTGTCCTTCAGCCATATGTTCGGTGGCAAAACTCACCAACCGGGTATCGATCTGGCCGACAAGTTGGCGGCTATGGCGCCGGTGCCCGATGCCAAGGTCCTGTTCGGCAATTCGGGATCTGACGCCAATGACTCTCACATCAAGTTGCTGCGTTACTACTTTAATGCCATTGGCAAGCCCGAAAAACGCAAGATTATTACCCGTGAGCGCGCCTACCACGGGGTTACCGTTGCCTCCGGGTCACTGACCAGTCTGCCGGCCAACCTGGCACATTTTGATGCGCCACTGGAAGCGCTGGGCATACTGCGCACCGATCACCCGAACTACTACCGCGGTTCAGAACCGGGCGAAACCGAAGCCCAGTTCGTTGATCGCATAACAGCCAACCTGGAGTCATTGATCCTTCGCGAAGGCCCCGACACCATCGCCAGCTTCATTGCCGAGCCTATAACCGGTGCCAGTGGTGTCTTGGTCCCGCCGGCAGGTTACTACGAGAAGGTACAGGCCATCCTGGAGAAGTACGACATCATGTTCTGGGCCGATGAGGTCATTACCGGCTTCGGTCGCACCGGCAAGCTGTTTGGCTGCGAAACGATGAACATCAAACAGCCGGCCCAAATGACCTTCGCCAAACAGCTGTCGTCTGCCTACTACCCGATCAGTGCCGCGCTGATAAACGGCGAGATGTATCAGGCGATGATTGAGCCCAGCGCCGAGGTTGGCGTTTTTGGCCACGGCTACACCTACTCGGGTCACCCGGTGGGTTGCGCGGCCGCGCTGAAAACCCTGGAAATCTACGAGCGTGATGGACTCTACGCCAATGCGGCAGATACCGGCGCTTACCTGCAAACCCGCCTGCATGAATTTGCAGACCATGAATCAGTCGGGGAAGTTCGGGGGAGAGGCTTGATTGGCGCCCTGGAACTGGTGGAGGACAAGGTCAGCAAAACGCCAGCTGTCGATTTGGCCCGACGGGTGACCGCCGCCTGTCAGGACAATGGACTGATCGTTCGCAACGTGGCAGGCAATGCGCTTGCTGTCTGTCCACCGTTGATCATCACCCGCGCTCAAGTGGACGAATTGATCGACAAACTCAGCCGATCTATCGATCAGGTAACATAAAACCGCGACGACTCCATAGCTGCCGGGCGCTGTCTGCAGTTCCAGACCTGAAATTCCAGACAGGGTCCGTGGGGCTTTAGCAAAAAGCTGCTGTTTGTTATCGGCTGCTGGGTACTGCTTTTCGCTTTCGAAGCAACGCCGCCTAATGGCGATAGTCCAGCGGTGGTTTACGATCGCCCAGCAGCGACCGGTAGCGATAATCAGGCCCACGAGCCCGCTCGAACTCAGTCCTGGCCTCGCTACGCAGTTGTGGGTTGCTGTACAACTCCACAGCCGCCAGGGTGAGTGTTTTGGCGGCGACCTGAACGCCCTTGAAGCCAATCGACATGCCACTGGCGGCGGAGGACTGCCAGCTGTGTGCAGATGTACCCGGCACCCAGGTTGCGGTGCGCACGCCCACTGTCGGGGTCGCGTAAGACACATCGCCCACATCGGTAGAGCCAAAACCCAGAGAAATTTCATGGGGCTGGATGTCTCGCTCGCTGCCCAGCATCGCCGAGGGCTGATCAAAGCTGGCGTGAATTTGTCGGGCAAATGCTTGCTCTTCAGGGCTGTAGGTAATCCCACCGACCTGGCGCAGTTTGGCATCCATCATCTTAGCCAGCGGCTCATTCACCAGCAGCGGGTTGTTACCATGAATAACCTCCCACTCGACGTCCGTGCCGGTACCCATTGCGGCACCGCGTGCGGCTTGCTCTACACGCCCCCAGATAGCCTCAACGCCAGCCGGGTCAGGGTGACGGACATAGTAGAAGACTTCGGCGAAATCGGGCACTACGTTGGGTGCGATACCGCCCTGAGTGATGACATAGTGAATGCGCGTCTCCTGGGGCACATGCTCGCGCATAAGATTGACCATAGTGTTGAACGCCTCCACACCATCAAGCGCCGAACGCGCCCGCTCTGGAGCCCCCGCTGCATGGGCAGAGACACCGTGAAATCGAAATTTTGCCGAGCGATTGGCCAGCGTGGTGCGAGCCGCGGCTGAGTTTTCGTCATCCGCATGCCAGTGCAGGGCAAAGTCCACATCATCAAACAAGCCCTCGCGGACCATATAGACCTTGCCACTCCCGCCCTCTTCCGCCGGCGTGCCGTAGAGACGCACCCGGCCCGGCGTCCCGGTTTCGTCCAGCCATTTTCGAACCGCAATAGCGGCCTCCACCGAGCCGGCGCCAAACAGATTGTGTCCGCAGGCGTGGGCAGCGCTTTTCCCCGGTATCGGGGCACGCTGTGCGACCGCATCCTGATTAATGCCGGGCAAGGCATCGAACTCTGCCAGTATGGCGATTACCGGCCCGGCCGTGCCAAATTCAGCCAGGAACGCCGTCGGCATGCCCGCCACACCGGACTCGACAGAAAAACCCTCGTCGGCGAGTGTTTGTTGCAGGAGTTGGCTGGATTTTTCTTCCTGATAACCCAACTCTGCCCACTCCCAGAGTTGCCGCGCGGTCGCTGCTGACACCTCAGCGCGCTGGTCGATGTAGTTGAAGACGGCATCTGCGTCGTCGGCCAGAACTGGTTGGACAAACGTAGAGGAAACTGCCAGGGCAGTCAGGGTGGCAAGACGTATCATAGGGTTTCCGGGTAGTCAGGTTGTTGCCAGAGACAAGGCGAGCTTTCACAGTTATCACCAGCTTAATGCAAACTTTGCAGGCAAGCCAGACATTGTGCCACCAGCCCCACGGTTGACGCCTATAGACTCAGTACCTATATTCCACTGGTCAGACCTATAGTCATAACAACAACCGGGACACAGTATGAATATAGAAAAGGTGGTTTTTGCATTC
>CAWIZY010000021.1:0-18165 GCA_963840725.1 uncultured Gammaproteobacteria bacterium
AAGCTGATGGCCATCGTGGATATTGCGGTCACAAGCCGATCCGCACCCTGCCTTTTAGCAATTCGATCCTTCACCTCTTCCTCTGCTGTCACCTTGAACACACGCATTAGCCCTCGCTCGCGCCACCGTGCCTGCCCCATTGGTCGACTTCGTCTTTTCTAAATTTCCATAGTCGGCCAACCTTGTGAGCCGGCATGGCCTTGCGCTCGATCCGCTTATAAACGGTGTCGCGTTTGCCCCCGAGATGAGCCGCGATTTCCGCTACCGACAACCAGCGGTCTTCTATCATTCGCTCGCCCTCTGGCTCCAACCGATTTCCAATAAAAAGCGTTTTCGACAGGAACAGCCATTAAAGCTACCGCCATAACACCCTGCCCAATAAAACGGTATAGAATCGGAGTTAACCTAATATAATCAACCCAATTATGCACTGTCCTGCGTCAACAAACTCAGCGCAACAGCACTGTGAAATGACCACACTGATGGGCGAAAGTACGTTGTAATGATTAGGCGTTTTCTTTCATACTCACATCAAGATGAAGATCTGCGGAAAGATGTGGAAAAGCACCTTGCAGCTCTTCGACGGGATGATGTGGTTGATATCTGGCGAGACCGCCGGATCGGCCCAGGTGACCAATTCGACTGAGAGATCAGCAACCAACTGGAGTCGGCTGACATCGTGCTGCTGCTCGTGAGTTCAGACTTCCTTCATTCTGACTACTGCTACGACATTGAGATGAAACGGGCGTTGGAGCGTCATGCTGAAGGCTCCACCAGAGTCATCCCTGCCATCCTCCGCCCTTGTGACTGGCAGAAAACCCCACTCGAATAACTCAACGCTACCCCCACAGACAGGCCTTCATGATCGAATCACTCGTTATGCATTGATTCCTTCCCGAAGCGCCCGGAGCACTGCCAAAATCTGACCGAAATCCGGTACCTCGTCGAAGATCATGTTGTCCATTGCTCGATAGCTTGGGGAAACGTGAGCCTCTGGCGTTGGAGGCATACTGTCTGGCACGAAGACAATTAGTTACGCATACGCCGGTCAATTGCCCTGATACCATGCCAGACTTAATTTTCCTCTCATGGTATCGATGTTATCTGCGTCGCTACACGCGATAGATACCATTGATGATGCAGATCATATTATTGATTGGTGTTGTCTTATTATTATATTTCAATATGTTATGAGTCCTTCCTACTCCCATTCTATTGTCAATAAGCCCGTTTTCTTTTTTATATTCATGAAGTTATTTTTAGCCCGCAGCCTAATACCATGAAAAATACCATGTTCAGAAAATCCTTCAAAATGTTCGAAAAATTTGACGATTGAACACTGCCACGCAGCACCCACGGTTACCTTCCGAGCTTTGATTTTCAGGTGTATAACCTCCTTCACCTACAGATAATAGATCACCGTAACAGGCACCATATATAGGCTTATTGGCAATTACATTGACAATTAGCCATTTTCACGCACAATGCAGACATGTAAAGCAACCAGAAACCACCGTGACCTACATCCCCCGGAACGCAGAATCCAGCCTTCAACACTCCGCTAGCGGCTATCCAGTGGTTGTGGTCACCGGGCCTCGCCAATCCGGCAAGTCCACTCTGGTGAGGCATGCCTTTCCCAAGCATCGTTATGTATCGCTTGAAGATCTCGACCAGAGGGAATTTGCTGAAACGGACCCCCGTGGCTTTTTGAACCAATTCAACGAGGGCGCCATCCTGGATGAGGCGCAACGTTGCCCTGCCCTATTTTCTTATCTCCAGACACGCGTCGATGAACGGCAACAACCCGGCGAATTTATCCTGACGGGATCCCAGCAGTTTGGCCTGTTATCAGGCATTACGCAGAGTCTGGCAGGCAGGGCCGCATTGCTGACGCTGTTACCCATGACCTACGGCGAATTACAACGCTCAGGAAAAATTGGCAAAAACCTCGACAAGATACTTTTTGATGGGGCGTACCCCCCCATCTACGACCGCGGACTCGAACCACACCCGTGGCATGGAAACTATGTGCGTACTTATCTTGAACGCGATGTCCGGCAATTAATCAAGGTACAGGACCTGGGCACTTTTCAACGCTTCTTGAAATTGTGTGCAGGCCGAACCGGACAACTCCTTAATCTTTCCTCGCTGGCCAACGACTGCGGTATTACGCATAACACGGCCAAGGCCTGGATATCCGTGCTGGAAGCCAGTTACATCGTGCATCTATTGCCGCCGCATCACCAGAATTTCAATAAGCGTCTGGTCAAAACGCCCAAACTTTATTTTCTGGATACCGGTCTTGCGACATGGCTGCTAGGCATCCAAAACCACGAACAACTGACTACCCATGCTCAACGAGGTGCACTATTCGAAACCTGGGTTATAGGCGAATTGCTTAAAGCCCGATATAACGCGGGCGAAACCTCGAACCTTTACTTCTGGCGTGATCGTTCGGGACACGAAGTGGATCTGCTGATTGACCATGGAACCCATCTGTCATCACTTGAAATCAAATCCGGACAAACCATCAACAAGGATTACTTCAAGGGGCTGGAGTTTTGGAAAAACCTGGCAGGTGAAACCGCCGGAAAGGCGTGGCTGGTTTACGGCGGTGACACCCGACAAACACGCTCCTATGTCACTATTTTGCCGTGGTATGAAATCAACTCCGAGCAGATTGTAATGGCTGTGTGATTAGGCCATCATTCCTTATCAGGGTCCATTTTGCTCAGATCGTCCAATGCACTTTCAGTCATAATAATCTTGTTCTTCTTCCTTAGCTTAACTACCGTTGGATCAAAGTTTTCCTGAATATCCTGGTGATTTTCGACTATCCAGGCATTCGCCTGCTCGATCTCTTCTGCCAAAAGTTGTTCCACCTCTGCATACTCAACCAACAGTGATTCGCAGTCTGACAGAAAGTGACGCCAGCGAATCTGCTTCAGAGTTCTTACATTAGAAAAAACAAAAAACCTGTGAGGATCATCATCCCAATCATTGTCGTGTACATATACGGCAGGAAGTCGATGGACATTTGATTCACTCAATGCCAACCAGCATTCTCGTTGATAAGCATTCCAGCGGCTTCTTAGTTCATCCAACTTAGCCTCCTGCCCTGCCGCGTCTATTTTTACATCCCAAACAAACCCGCCTTTTTCCTGCTCGCCGTGGTTTTTTCCATCGACATATTCATGAGGAATGAGCTGGCTGATAATTTCATTGCCTGCAGATTCGACCTCATCCAGAGCATAGGTAGCCAGGGAGGTAAAAGTCGCATAGTAAAACCGCTCCTGTATGAGCAATCTGACCCAGTAAGGATTTTGGTAGGCATAGTATTCAATGCCTTTGTAATTCAGAAAGTCCCGCTTGCGTGCCTCTTCCTGAAACAGGTAATCTGCATAATCGAATTCGTAGAGTGTAGGGAAGTCCAGGAGAGTCTTACCCTCCGCCATGCACTCATTAAGATAGATGTAATCTTCACCAATGCCCGTCGTCAGAAGTCTTGCCCAGTTAAGCTGGTTGATGCCGGTTAACGGTACATTTTTCCAGACCTCATCAATCTCGTCAGTCCGGCACTCAATATCGAGCAAGTCTTCTAGCAGTTTGCACTGTATTCTACGCCTTGAATTTTCACCCATGGTTGCCCGGAAACGTTCCTGTTCCTGTGCTGTCCAGGCGTAATAGTGCGCGTCCGCTGCGATAAGTGCCCTGCGTGCAGCTACTAAGATTTTTTGTCTATTTAGATGAGCGAGACTGTAAGTTTTTTCCTTCAATCTTAGATGACTCCGTGTCTATCAGGTGCAACCTAACTAGTCGACCCTGAAAAAGCCTAACTGGTCATCACTACATGACTGTGATGGGTCGGTTTGA
The DNA here is from genome assembly GCA_963840725.1 of uncultured Gammaproteobacteria bacterium. Classification (GTDB taxonomy): domain Bacteria; phylum Pseudomonadota; class Gammaproteobacteria; order Pseudomonadales; family Halieaceae; genus CAVWDU01. The sequence continues at coordinate 3,874 of CAWIZY010000021.1, forward strand.
TAAAAAGTCCCGTTATGCCGCTCCAGAAGGAAGCCATTTTCGGGGGCAATAAAAACAATCTCATCCATTTCCTAAAGTTGAACGCAGCCGCAGCCATCAGTACGTTGATCTGGTCGCCTTCAAATCCTTTAAGATAACTTCTGTTGAGTCGGTGATCTGACTTCAGGTGACCAATCACCGGCTCAATACCGGCTCGCTTTCGAAATCGTTTTCGCATCAGTGCCTTGTAGGCACCGTTGTTATTCCGGGTGGTTGTACTGGGCCTTATGATCCGCGTGTCATTGATCTTACTCTTCCCTTTGTAGCCTCTGTCACATATGCCAACGGCCGGTTCTAGCGCAGTGAGACGCTTTAATTGCAGAAGCACCTCCGGCAAGGTATGCCCATCAAATTTGTTGGTATCAAAGGCCATAGCACCGACAATGATTTTGGAATCCCGTGTTGTCGCGATAGAAACTTTAGTGCCAAATTCATAGCGCTTATGTTCCTTGCCTTTGCTCATGCAGTAAACATGAGGTTCGTGCAGGCTGTACAGCTTGTGCTTATCTCCTCGCTTTTGGTTCAGTCCACGATGGAATAGTGCGAAGTCCTCTGCCAGATTTTCCAGAATGTCGAGTGGCAGTTTACGCTCTAATTCCCGAACTAAACGACCGGCAATGGTCTTTAGCCGTTTAACGGCTTTGCGGGCCTTGGCGCGATTCCTGGGGTGTCCTGCAAAACGACATTCCAGCTTTCTTTGTTTGATTTCCTTCGCGTAACTGCGACGAAGTTTTATGTTTTCCTTCCTGGCCAGTTTCAGGCAATAAACAATAATCTTTCGATACAACTTTGCATCGGTGGGAAAGGTGACATTTTTTTCCTGTACTGTGGTGTCAATACAGACTTCCTCTTCGATGGCCTTCTCGCCGTGAATGGTGATGGAGGATGCCAGTATTTTCTCAAATCCTTTCTCACCCACTCGCTTGCGGAAGTACACCAGATCGGAAGGGTCACAGGGAAATGACCATTGGAATTCGACCTCTCCACAGAACGCCTGGTAATACGGATTCTGTACCCAGTGCCGCACGACAACCTCGTCGCTAACGTTTTCCATGTGCTTGAGAATAGACAAGCCTACCATCAAACGTATAGGTTTGGCGGGCCTTCCAATAGGCGCATACAAGGGCGCAAACTCTGACTCAAAAAAGTCCCAGGGTATGGTTCGTGCAAGCTGTAACAGAGGGTGTTTCGGATTGAGTTGATCCATTAATCCGGCAGCCATAAAACTCATCTGACGGTGATCGGGGGAAAAATCTTTCATCGAATAGCCACCTCTATTTCGACCAGATTTAGTGTGAAATACGCGTGAAACTGGTTGAAATTATCTCACATAATCCTGGATTTACATATAGTATTCAATGGGTTATGAGTTTTTCAGGGTCGACTAAGTAAGTGCCATTCGTCTCTGACCCCATTTCCGGTAGCAAGCGCTTCGCGGGCGATGGTGTAAGCCGTCATCAGGGCGCCATTCCTGATACAAATCGAACGGTTGCAGCGCAAACCCTTGTCGATTGCCGGGCCGGTGAATTCAAATTGAATAGCGCCGCAGTGGCAGCTTCCCTGGTAATCCATTAGCACACCCTCTTATTGTTATTACCTGACAGATAAATCATGGACACCCATATTTCAGCCGCCATATCTCAGCTGGAGTTTCGGTCATTACCATGCCGAATGGTTCTATCGCAGGTGATGTCCGCCTTGCCAATTGATGGGTATCCAGCATTGGTGCCCAGCTTCTCCTTCCTAGTGCGGTGGATGGGTGTCCCGGTTTTTAAGGTGTTTATGGCATCGGCCGCGCCCGCTTTGAAATAGCGGTGCTTTGCCGGCAAACCGGTAAACAGCACCCGTTCATGAGGTTGTGTCCTTTCTATTTTTTTGCTGGCCTGCCCCCCAATGGCATTCATTTTAAGACGGTGTTATCTAATTATTTTCACTCGCGTGCAATTGTTTGATTCGCCATGAATTATCAGCCCTCATCGCAAATACAACAAAACGCTTGACTCGCACCCCTGATCTTGGCACACTATCGATGCATCACTGCGAGCCGAGAAAAACATGGATCAACGCATCGAAAATCTAGCGTCAACCACCTTTGGCGGAAAACGATTCACCCGAAATCAAATTGCCTCCATCCAAGAGATTACTCATAGATTTACAGCGCTGAGCCGTCGAGAGTTGGCCCATACGATTTGTGAGCAGCTGCAGTGGCACACAGCCAAAGGCGAGAACAAGGTTCAATCATGCCTGGGTGTGCTGGAGAGTTTAGAGGCGTTGGGCATTCTTTCTTTACCCAAAAAAGACAAATCAAAACAAAGAGGCCCGCAAAAGGCGATCGCTTGGACCGATCAAACAAAGGAACAGCCGGCCATTGAGGACAAGCTGAATCAATTGACCCCCATCCGTCTTCAAGTGGTTTCAGAAAAAGAAGACATCCAGCAATGGAATGAGCTCATCGACAGGCATCACTACTTGGGCTACAAGCGTCCGGTAGGCGTTCACCTACGCTATTTCATTGTTGACAATCAGGCAAGAAGATTAGGCTGCCTACTGTTTTCATACGCGGTCAAGCGCTTACCTTGCCGCGATGAATGGATTGGCTGGCAAGACACATCACATAAGAAGCACTTGGATTTAGTCGTCAATAACAATCGATTTTTGATATTTCCCTGGGTAAAAGTGAAATGCCTGGCGTCCAAGGCATTGTCCATTGCCTCACAACAGCTCGCTGATGACTGGGATGAGCACCATGGTTATAAACCGGTACTGCTAGAAACCTTTGTCGACCTCACAAAATTTGATGCAACCTGCTATCGGGCCGCTAATTGGCAGTATCTTGGCGAGACGAAGGGGCGCGCAAGCAGCAAGAATACGCAAGGCAAAAGCCAAAAAGGCGTTTACGTTTACCCATTGGTCAACAATGCCAAGTGCCTACTACTCAATGGTCCCGCTGCCCCAACAAAAGCAGGCAAAAGGACATCGTATCGCGCACCGAAACCGCTAACTTCAACCGACCCTTTTGTTCAGCTATGGCAAAACATCATCGGGACTGTCGCCACAGTTGCCAATGATTTTGACCGACAATGGCAAAAACGCCAACGGGTTCTCAACACGTTACTGATCATGCTCTTTATCTTTCGCCTGGTTTTCTCAAACAACAAACAAGGATACGCCATCACTATTGCCGAGCTTTGGGATCAGTGTCGTACCATGAACATAGCACTACCTCAAGACAACCCGGTTGCGCCGTCGGCATTTTGTAATGCCCGAGCGAAACTGGATGAACGAATATTCAAGGTATTACATGCAGAGATTCTCCAACACCACGATAGCCCCTGTCGCGCCGATCAGTGGCAGTCGCATCGGATTTATGCAGTTGATGGATCGAGGATGAATTTACCCCGTGAATTGCTTGGCTGTGGTTATCGAACTCCATCGGATAATGCGCACTATCCACAGGGCCTGCTGAGCTGCTTATACCAATTAAAAACAAAGATCCCGGTAGATTTTGAGCTTGTGGCGCATGCCGACGAAAGAAAACTGGCGCTCACGCACCTGGCATCACTGTCTGAGAACGACGTGGTGGTTTATGACCGCGGCTATTTCTCTTACGCCATGCTGTACGAGCATAGAAAACAGGGCATTCATCCGGTATTCAGGATGAAGTCCAAGGCGAGCAGCACTGTGGACAAGTTCATTGCCAGTAGCGAAACGGATAACGTTGTCCAGATTCTCCCAAGCAAGGAGAGCAAAATAGGATTACGAGCGAAATATCCGGAGGCAAGTTGCCAACCGATACCTCTACGTGTTGTGAAATATACGGTTGCCGGCACCACGTACATTCTGGGAACCACATTGCTAGATCAGCAAAGATATACCATTGAAAATCTTTCAAATGTTTATCATTCACGCTGGGGAGTGGAGGAGCTTTATAAGATATCCAAACAGTTGATGCGAATAGAAGACTTTCATGGCAAAAGTGAGCGCGGCGTAAAGCAGGAACTCTATGCCCACTTCATTTTAATCACCTTAGCACGGATATTTTCAAATCACAGTGAAGACGGCTTCAACACAAAAAGTAGCGCCGATGCAACACAGCCAATAAAAGCGAATTTTAAAAACAGCTTGATTACAGTGGCCAGACATATCGAGGGCCTGCTGCTTCAACAGGCAAAATTGGTAACAGAAACCATTAACCATATTGTTGCAAGCATTTCCTCGTCTCGACAGAAGCTACGCCCGAACAGGTCCTATGATCGCCGCTCCAGAAAGCCTGTTGGAAAATGGAAGCCGCCCAAACCCGCAAAGCTCACCGGCAAGCAACTACCTGCCCCCGCTTAGCCGCCAGACTAGCCGCTAGCCAGCCGCCGGGAACCGAATCCTTAAGTGAATGGGCAATTTTGTTAAGTGAATGCCATTGCCTGCCCCCCTGGTGAATGTCACCGACAACAGTTAGACCGCCAAGCCTATTTGTTTACGATTATGCTAGCTAAAAATCTCCTATTGGGTAATTTTGTTGTAAGATGTCGCTCCACCGTAGCTAAGCCGGTTAGCCTGTGATCGGAAAATTGCGCGTTACATTGCCAGGCACAGCGCGCTAAATTTGGCGAAGACATTGGCCAGTCGGCTTCAGGAGCCAAGTAATTGCTTGAAAATATTTTATCCAGCATGCCGAAGCGCGCTGAATCGTTTGCAGGAAAAGCTGTCATGACCGACCAGAGAAGCCCCTTGCCCCTCACCGGCACCGCCAATTCACCCACTGGCGGGTTCGCCTTACTGCGCTGGCTATCAGTGGTTTTGATGGCATTGACGCCAACGTTTGCACAGGCATCGATGTTCAAGGGCGAGGCACTTGATACAGCCGCTGATATTATGTCCTGGGTAGTACTGGTGGTGGCGCCTATAACAGCCATCATAGTCTTTTGGCTGGTGCATATTCTGCCGGAAAAAATCGCCGAAAAAAGACAGCATCCCCAAGCCAAGGCCATTCAGGTGCTCTGCATACTGTCGCTATTTTTTGGTGGATTGTTGTGGCCCTTGGCGTGGCTATTGGCCTATACCAAGCCGGTGTTGCACAAGCTGGCCTATGGTACCGACAAGGAGCCCCATGCTGATGATCATCCGAGTGAGGCGTCGGTGGCAAGCGATGACGCCGCGGAATTACAACGGCTGCGGCAGCAGGTTTTAGAACTGGAATCCCGGCTGGACCACTCACCCGAAGCAGGCAAAGCGTAGACCATGGAAATTCTCCTTCTCGGTATTTATGCGTTTTTCGCCTGGCTGGTTTTTTTCAAGTTCAAATGGCTGCCATGGAATATAACCACCCAGGTAATAACGATCACCTTGCCCATCATCGGCTTGACGATATTGATTCTCTCGCTCAATATCGTGGCACCCTCATCGCACGATATCCGCGTAGTTAACTATGTCGTACCCATCAATTCACCGGTGCGCGGGCTGGTCACCGAGGTTCCTATCGAACCCAACAGGCCGATCAAGAAAGGGGATGTGTTGTTCCAGATTGACCCGACCCCTTTTCAGATCGCAGTGCAGGGCTTCGAAGCACAAATCCTCCAATTGCAGGCACAATTGGTGACTGCCAGGGCGAACTCCCGAAATTACGCAGAGCAACTAAAAAGTGCAATCGGGCAAACGCAAGCCATACAGTCGCAATTGGCTTTGGCACGAATGCGCCTTAAACAATTCAAGGAACTGGCCGCATCGGGCGCCGGCAACAAGTTTGATTACGAACAGGCCAAAGCCGAGGTCAGCAACCTCAAAGGGCAGCTAGCCTCCAGCCTGGCATCTGAGGCCCAGGCCCGCGAGAAACTGGCGGCACTCACACCCGATGGTGACCAGGACGATGTTGCCAGTGTTAAAGCACAAATAGCCAGTGCTGAAGCCCAGCTTGCCGATGCCAACTGGCAACTTGGCCAAACCACCTACCGCGCACCGGCCAACGGTACCGTGGTGGCACTCACCCTGCGACCAGGCACGATGGCAGTGCCGCTGCCGATGGTGCCCGCAATGAATTTTATCGAGGATGAGCAGTGGCTTCTGGCTATTTATGCCCAGAACGAAGTACGCAAGATTAAACCAGGCCAGGAAGCGGAAGTCGCATTTAAGATGTATCCGGGCCGTATCGTCAAGTGCACCGTAGATTCCATCATGTGGGCCACTGCCCAGGGGCAGCTACCCATTGGCAACATGAATACGGCGGGCGGTGTTGCACCCATACCGCCTTCCTCGCTCGCGGTACGCCTCCATCTCGACGCCAGAGACAAGGATCTTTTCCTGGCGTCAGGAGCAATCGGCCAGGGGGCGGTTTATACCGAGAGCGGCGAGATGATTCAGATATTGCGGCGCATCATCTTGCGGGTTAGTGCCAAGCTCGATTGGCTGATACTGAAACTTCATTGAGTAGACTGTGATGACCGCCATGTGGCTTGAACCCGGGAAACATAGCGGCAAGTTCGCGCTGGTTCGGCCATTGCGCGGCTTGCTCGCCAGCGCGCTGGTATTCACCCTGGCGTCTTGTGCAGTCCATCCGCCCCCCAGCCGCGACGAGATTCAAGCACAGGCTGGCACTCTCTCACAGGTGGATTTAAAGGCACCGTGGAAGGCTGCTGATCTCTCCAACAAGCCTATAGATGATGACTGGCTTGCCTCTTTCGACGATCCCCAACTCAATGCGCTGGTCGCCGAAGCCCTGCACCACAACCCGGACCTGGTTGTTGCAGCGACAATTGTCGAACAAGCCGAACAGCAGGTTGTAATGTCCAAGGCCATGCTGCTGCCGGCTGTCAACCTGGCAGGAACAGGCGGTTTCAAGTCCGGTGGAGGCGATCCCCTGCAAGGCATTGTGCTGGGCGTCTATTGGGAACCCGATCTGTGGGGGCGCCTGCGTTATGGACATAACGCCGCACATGCGACTTACGCTTCGGTGGCAGCCGACTACGAATTCAGCCGCCAATCCCTCGCCGCCACAGTTGCCAGGGCCTGGTTTACGGCCAGCGAAAGCGGGCTACAGCTGCAGATTGCCGAACAGACGGTCAAAGCCCAGCAGCAGTTGCTGGAACTGGAGGAAACACGCTGGCGTGTGGGTCCAGGCAATGAACAGGATGTCGCAATGGCGCGTGCCACCCTTGGTACATTTCGCGACGCGCACCGGCAACTAACACTGGCCCACAGCCAAAGTGTGCGAGCGCTGGAGTTGTTGCTGGGGCGCTACCCTGGCGCCGAACTTGCTACCCGCCGCAGCTTGACCACAATGCCCACTCCAATCCCCGTGGGCTTGCCGCTACAAATGCTCGAACGTCGGCCAGACATGGTCGCGGCAGAGCAACGCGTGGCCGCGGCATTCGACCGTGTGGGTGAAGCAAAGGCGGCGCGCCTGCCCAACATAGTACTCAACGCCAGCGTCAGCGCATTTTCCAGTAACGTCCTGCAATTGGCGGAAGACTACACCAACCCTGGCGCCGGTGCTGGTGGCAATCTGATAGCGCCAATTTACCAGGGTGGCGCACTCAAAACCCAGGTTGAAATTCGCTCCCTGGAACAGAAGGAAGCCATCGCAGATTATGCCCGCATGGCATTGCGAGCACTCGGTGATGTTGAAAACAGCCTGGCAACCAGTGAGACACTGCGTGAAAGGCAGATACTGCTGGCCCAGGCAGTGGCAGATCACGAGCGCGCAATGGCGTTGACCGAGGCCAGTTATCGCGTCGGCATGTCTGACCTGCGCGCGGTGCAGCAACAACTGATCAGCCTTCAATCCTCGCGCCAGGCATTGCTGCGGGTGGAGAGCGAGCGCTTAAGCCAACGCACCAATTTGCACCTGGCACTTGGCGGCAGTTTTGCAGAACCTCCTGTGGCACAAGCCGATGCAAGCGCCGTTATGCAGGATCACTAAAACCCGGATATGTCCCGGGGCGCGGTGTCGCACAGAGCTATTGCAACAGCTGTGTTTTGGCGATTCGAGACGTCTTCTGCTCGCCATCGTGCATCCACGTGACGGAGACGGGGAGCGTCATGCCTTGCGAACAAGCCCACCATCTCTGACACGGCACATAGCGTCGAGAAATCGGCCGCCACGGTGTCATTGCCGTCTATTTTAATAATCTGGTCGCCCAAGCTCATAGCAGCCCTGTCTGCAGCACTACCGCACCAGATCGCGCCGACGACTAACTGCTCATCACGCAGTTGTGGCTTGAAGCCATAGGTCGCGAAGCCGGGATAAAACGCGCGGGCTTTTCCCCGGGGCTCCAGATAAAGATCGTCGTGCAGCCAGTCGACCGTCACCCGAAAATGACGCAGGAAATCAATCCCGACATGAAAATCCGAGACTGCTGTCCCCGTAACCACGGGAAAATCTTTCAGCCGAAGATCTCCGAGGCGCAATTCGCGCAGCTTTGCGATACGTGCACTTGAGGATTTCTGACCAAAGACGGTCGACGATGAATGGCCCTCTTCAATTGGTGCGGTAGCGGCAATCCGATCACCTGATTTTTCAAGTAGCGCAACCAACATAGCAATGGAGCCGTTGAACCCGAGATCAAGCGGCAGGGATACATCTTCAGCGTCACTAACGCCAACAGCAATGCGTGGTGAGCCAGCGGCATCTGAGCGCTTGAACGGGATCTTCATCGCCTTTGCCAGCGCTGGCAGCTGAGACAAGGTGTTTGTGATAACAATCTGTTGAGCCTGAGAGTCAATTTGCCAGATGGCTGCTTGCAACAGGCTCGCGTCCAGCAGCCCGGCGGTGGAGAGGCAAGCAAGAGGATTGGGAGCTTCCCAGTCAACGACCGCCCCGACCTCGTGAAATTCCAGCCCTGCGATGCTTAAGCCAGGAATGCGGGTTACCGGCACTAACAGGTGACCGCCCTCAGGTCCCGCGAGGTCCGCAGTTGCCAATGTCTGCAAGCTGAGTTCGCGCGCCAGCGCTGGCGCAATTGTCATCGGTGCTCCAGAGTCTACGACGAAACTTTCTACAGTCGATACGCCTTCTGGTTGGGCCTGCAGCAGAATTGTATTCTGATTCAGCCGAAATCCGCTTGAGGTATAAAAATCACTCTGCGGCGACTTTACGCCAGAGAGCAGCGTCTCTTCGGTGGGGCTAGAGTGGGCGGGTTGCGACGCTCCAGACTCGGTATAAGCACTGCTTGCGAAGAGTAAAGAGCCGACCAACACAACTGCTAAGCGGCTTGAGTGCCTAGCCAATGGCGTTGGGAGTGACATAAGACATTGCTCCAAAACTACCGACGAGATGATCCCGGTTGAGACCACATGCTGCCAGCAATTTTAGACACTGACCAGCGATATCTCAGTGCCACTCCGGCTTACAACAAGTTCCGCAATGAAAGATCCATTATATCGCTCTATCCAACGCAGCCTTGCGCCACAGGTAATACACAGCGGGCAGCACCAGCAAGGTCAGCAATACCGCGCTCACCATGCCGCCCACCATGGGTGCGGCAATACGGCTCATGACTTCGGACCCCGTTCCGGTGCCCAATAGAATAGGCAACAAACCGAAGATAACAGCGGCCGCGGTCATCATCACCGGGCGCACGCGCAAACCGGCACCGCGAACAATTGCCCTTTTAAGCTGATCGATGGTCAGCGCTGTTTGCTTGTTGCTGTCGGTATGTGACACAGCTTCAAGCCAGGATTGGTTCAGGTAAACTAGCACAATGACGTCAATTTCAACCGCAACCCCGGCCAGGGCAATAAACCCGACACCTACTGCAATCGAAAAATTGAAGCCCTGCCAATACATGAGCCAGAGACTGCCCACCAGTGCAAAGGGCAGCGTACCCATCAGCATCGCGACCTCGGCAAAACGCCGAAAATTCATAAACAGTAAAAGGGCGATAATGGCCAGGGTGAGAGGCACCACATATGCCAGCTTTTGCTTGGCCCGCTGCATGTATTCGTACTGACCCGACCAACTGATGGAATAGCCGGTGGGCAACTCCAGCTCATCGCGGACCACCGCCCTAGCTCGCTCTACATAGGTACCGACATCGACGCCTTCTATATCGATAAAGCTCCAACCGTTGATTCGAGAATTTTCACTTTTGATTCCGGGCGGTCCATCTTCGATGTACACACGAGCGATATCACCCAGCGCGAGCATGCGTTTTTCCTGAACAATCAGCGACTGGATCAGTCGCTTGCCGATGAGAATCTCGCGTGCAGAGAATGTGCCAGCCCGAATGAAAAGACTCTCAGGAGCCGGGTGGTCGCCAGGGGAATCGAGATCGCGCCTGGCGATGACATTCGTCTGGAAAGCACCATCAATCAGTACGAATTTGGCCGCTTCGATAAAGTCGACTTTACACGTGTTTTGTCACCTTGAGAGTTGTTTGTTGCGATGCAGAGTTGCCTTCACCCCGCGAGGCCGGAGTGAGCCGTTCGTGGTGCTGCGCGACCAACATTGGGCGGGAAAAAGTGTGTGGCACTGAATATTCAGATTGAGCGCAGTCAGGTATACTGTGACGCAATCAACACTTCGGGATGTCACACCCCGCTGTTACCGACGATGTCTGCGTCGCGAATGATTCGTCAGGGCGCAGCTCTGGATTCAAGACAATAAAACGATTAAAAGGAGAAAAATATGGAGCATCCAAGCCAGCAAGAAACAGACCAGGGCGAGATCACGGTGTTGCTCGAACGACTGCAGAATCGCATTCCGCTATTGCTTGATATCAAACAACGTGTGCAAGAGGGGCATACCCTCTCCGATCTTGAAATTATCGAGCTCAGCTCGATGCTGGAGCATGCAGGTGATAGTCGAGGCCTGATCAGCAGGCATCCGGAACTGGAGAAAATTGCCGTGCAGATTATCACCTTGTACAACGACGTTATCAATGCCGCCATGGAGAGTGAAAAGAAAGGTGGCTGTGGGCCGGAAATCGATCTCAGCGACTAGCCTATCGCCCCTTGCGGGGCGCAGGGTTTGATCCGTGGCAAGAGGGTTGCAACCTATAGGTGCACCTCCCGCCAGGTCCTTTTCAGCGCGCTGCAGCTTACTCTCTAATACCTCTGGGCGATTGAATATCGCCTGCGCCGAAGACCATCACCGAACCATCGGAAACGCTGCCAAGGTCGTTTGACGGGCAAACAGCGTCATGAATATTGTCCTATCCATGCTGATAGTTGTGTCGGCATTGTCAGTTGTATCAACATAGCGCAAAATGCCCTGATTGACGTTCCAATAGTACAGCGACGGATCGTACTCGATGGCAAACCTGCTACTTTTGGTGGCGGGCAATTAGTCAGCAGCTTTGGTCGGCAATAGCAGGCGATCCATCGAGTGCAGGCCCCAGCTTGCAGAAAGCTGGCGAATGGCCAGTCCGGCACGCACACTATTGCCGGCACCATCGAGCCGCGGAGAGTAGGCCGCTATCGCCCCCCAGCCAGGGGCAATGGCGACAATAGCCCCGCTCACCCCACTTTTGGCCGGCATCCCCACCTCGGCCCACCACAGGCCACTGTCCTCGTACATACCGGCATTGACCATAGCGCTGAGCACCGCGCGCACGGTTTCCCGTTTGAGCACGCGCTCAGCGCTATTGGGCTGGATGCCGCTATTGGCCAGAGTCGCGCCCATCCTCGCCAGGTCAACTACATTGACCGCCACGATATTGGACAGCAGATAGCGCTGCAGGGTGTCGTCAACGTCGCCTTGCAGCAGATTATAGTGCTGCATCTGATCGGCGAGCGCGTAGCTGGAAGCACGCGGCGTTGCCCGCCACGCCTCCACCACTGCGAGCGGTCGACCTGCCAGTGCAGAGTAGACATCGATAACCCGCTGTAACTTGCTGTCACTCGATGGGCCTTTAATATAACTGTGAGTAACGAGTTTGGATAAAGCACACAATCGCTGCGGTCTACACCTACTGAACCGCCATCACTGGCACCCTTCCCCATCCATTCCATCGTTTTTCGCCATCAACTCACCCCCGACGCACCGGTTTTCAACCTATTACAACCCAACTCTACCCAATTCTCGGCATCCAGCCAATAGAAGGCCCGTCGCATCCTCGACGAGAGCAGCAAAGCTCAACGCCAAACGCTTCTCTGGCACCGCCGGCCGGGTGACGTAGCGGCAGAAACGCTCTCGCTTGTCGCGCTGGTGAACCTCGGTCGATACCCCGGCGTGCAACGACAAATCAGCAGGAAAGCTGATTTGCACAGCTTCGCTGCCCGAAGGGTGGGGCACAGGGAAGTGCCGAATGAGAACCCCGCTTCCTTCGCCACTCGGTCCGAACCACAATGCGGAGTGCCGCCCAGACCGTCATCATCAGGGGGCAACGTCTGCAACGTGCCAACAGTAAGCGTGTATGGACTCCTCCTCTTTTGCAAGCACTTTGTTCGATTGCGTCAAGGTACGACTGCCTACGTGTATCCGGTCTCTTTGATGATGCCGTCTCGTCGGGCATCGGACCCTGATGGGCTATTCGCACGTCAGCTCCCAAACGCTTTGACGAGCTCTTCGGCTCTGCGCCTACTGTGGGGTTTTCTGACGTCGGTTCAACCTGTTCGCCATCAAGCATAATGCTCTGCAACCGTGGTGATATGTCCTCCTGCCAAATTACAACTCTGCGATTATGCAGCCTGCTTTTCCGCTGCAAGCATCGGGTCGTAGGCCACCTCATTGTGCACAATCGCCCAGGCTATTCGCGCCGTCTTGTTCGCCAATGCTACCGTCGCAACATTCACATGCTTCCGCGCTGTTAGCTCATTTAGCCATTGACTCAGCCCATCGTCTCGATCCCTTGCATGCCGGAGCACGGCTCTGGCGCCATGCACCAGCAATTTCCTCAGGTAGCCGTCACCGCGCTTACTGATGCCCAGCAATCGGTCTTTCCCTCCAGTGCTATGTTGGCGCGGCGTGAGCCCCAGGGAGGCTGCAAATTCACGTCCCTTCCTGAATCCCTTGCCATCACCCAGAGCGCCGGCCAGTGCACTGGCTGTGAGTGGTCCAACACCGCGCAGTTCTAACAACCGTCGCGCGACCGGGTCGTTCTTGACACACCGCGCGATCCGCTCATCAAGGCTGCTTACCCGGCTGTCCAGGTAACGCAAATCTTCTGCCAGGTCGGTGAGTAAAAATCGAAATTCGTCAGTCAGGCCGTTCTCTGCGTCTTCGAGCCATTGTGGCAATGCACACCGAAGTTGCTGGATACCGACTGGCGCGACAATACCGTATTCACCAACAAGGCCTCGTATCTGATTCGCCTTTGCCGTGCGTTGACCGACGAGCTCCTCCCGTATCCGGTGCGCTGCCTGCGTATCCTGCTGTTCGATGCTCTTGACGGCGACAAACCGCATTCCGGGCCGACTCATCGCTTCGCAAATGGCCTCAGCATCAACACGGTCATTTTTGTTGCTTTTTACGTAGGGTTTGACGAACTGAGCGGCGATCAATTTTACACGATACCCTCGTTTCTGCAGCTCTCGCCCCCAATGGTGCGCCGACGCACAGGCCTCCATAGCGACTTCCGCACCGGGCTCTACGCGCTCACACAACAATTCAAGCCATTGACTGCGTTGAGCTTGGCTTGCCACTGAGTGTTTTCGTGACGATCAACAGCATGCACATGGAAAACAGATTTTGCGATATCAACACCTACTCGTGTAATGTTCATCGTGGGCTTCTCCTCATCCTCTGAATGGTTGTGTTTCCACCTGCCATTCTGGCGCATCGACGCCGAAATGATAGGGTGAGGAGGAGTCCATCCCATTGCTTTAGGCGAAGACTTTGCGGCCCTGCTGCGGGCCCACAGCAATGCGGTAGGTAATCGAATGGTTTTGGAGTTGCGCCATCGCGTCGTCGTCATCCGGTTCCAGCGCCAGGTAGCTGTTCTCAGCATCTCGCTCGAGGAACCCTCTTTTCTCCATGAATCGGGCTACACGGTGACTGATGGCATGGATCATCGAATTGAGTTCATCGACGTTGGGCGCTTTTACCCGGTGAAAGCGCAAGCCCCCATAGTCATTCTCCACATACAGGCCGTCGAGGACGAGCATGTGGAAATGTATGGGGCCGCCTAGGCATTCATGTTAAGGGCCGACCCAAACCTCTGAATCAGAGTGACCGCCCCGGTTTGCGCCATCGCTCGGATAAATCCGGCTTTATTGATTAAATGGGTCGAAAGCACCCGCTGGACAATGCCGAGCACCTTGCTCATGAGTTCCGGATAGCTGGCTAGTAAAAACCGAAGCGGGAACGGGAAACTCGAGTTTAAG
>CAWIZY010000022.1:0-82348 GCA_963840725.1 uncultured Gammaproteobacteria bacterium
TTTGAAAACGAACGCCCTGATCGGATATACCGGTCAGGGCGTTTTACTGTGGTTCTCTGATGCTCTCACATGAGGAAACCCGCTCTTTATGGGTGGGATTCCGGACGCCGGACCGCCCCCTGTGAGAGTAGGTCATCGCCAGGCTTTGAAAACGAACGCCCTGATCGGATACACCGGTCAGGGCGTTTTACTGTGGGCCTGTGCGAGGCTTTTTATGCCGTCTTTGTACCCGCTTGAAAAAATCCTCTAGCCACGCCTGCCATTGGCCGCGGCTGGCCGTTTGTATGGCTTGTCCGATGCTGAATTCCATGACATAGCGGCCGTCAATGTTGATGCGCGGCACAGGCATAAGAAAAACCCGGTTACATTCGGTCCAATCGCAGGCGCGCTCCAAAAAAGTTATCGCGTCAACCGGCACTGGCAGGTGAAACAGATTGGTTGGCGGCAGCTTTGCCCAGTAGCGCGGCGATCTCAGCTTCGAAAGACTCGATGAGCTTGCCCTTTCCGTAGAGGTCCGGACCGGAGAAATGCAGCGCCTGTTCTGCGATGGCCTCGAGCTGGAGGTCATCGACATCGGCGGTTGACCGATCACGTGGTGGTGACACTGATGTCGGAGCGACTGATAGCGAGCGATCAACGCGTCGGGGATCATGGTGGTGACACTCGCTTGCGGGAAAGCGCAATGATGACTGATTTGCACCCTGTTGTGGAGGTCCAAGGGTAGGACCGGCTGCTGGCGCCGGGCACTGACTGCGCAAAAATACTGGTCCGTTGCTTATACGAGACCTATACTTTTTGCGACTGGATGTCGTTGTATGCGTTCAGGTGTTCCCCTGTGGCTGATAGGGCAATTTCACCGGTCGCTGTATCCGCGTGTTTAACTGCACCCTGGTAGCCGTTTCTCGTTTCGATCAATCAAGGGTGGTAACGATGTCTCAGCAAGCCGTACAGCTCTCCGCACACCTGATGAACGTTTTACCGGTATACCTGACTTTGATTATCCTGTGTCTTATACCGAAAACTTACCCGGCTACGAGGGATTGCGCGCGGCCTGGATTGACGTGGGGCCAAAAACAGCGACGCGCACCTTTCTGTGTCTTCATGGCGAGCCCAGTTGGTCTTTTCTCTATCGTCGTATGATACCGGTATTTCTGGCCAGTGGCGCCCGGGTAATCTGCCCGGATTTGTTCGGATTTGGCCGCTCTGACAAGCCAACTCAGGCACAGACCTATACGTTTGATTTTCATCGGGACCATATCCTGAGGCTGGTGGAATACCTCAATCTCACCGATATCACATTGGTCGTGCAAGACTGGGGTGGCCTGATTGGTCTGACTTTGCCGGTTGATGATGGTTTCAGGTCACGTCTGTCGCGTCTAATTGTGATGAACACAACGCTGGGATTGGGGCAGTCTCCAGGCAAAGGCTTTGATGACTGGAAAACATACGCCGTGAACACACCCGAATTCAGGGCCGGCAAGATTATCGCGGCGGGTACACCGCACCTGACCGAACGCGAGATCGCTGCCTACGATGCGCCATTCCCCGATGCCAGCTTCCAGGCAGGTGCGCGGCGGTTTCCTGCACTGGTACCTGTGTCGCCCGAAATGGATGGCGTGGAGCTCAGCACCAGGGCGGCTTCGTTCTGGCAGAACGATTGGCGCGGCGACACCTTCATGGCGGTCGGGGATGCGGATCCTGTTCTCGGCCCCCCGGTCATGCGGCAATTGCAAACGATGATACATGGCTGCCCCGATCCACTGCTTATCGAGGGTGGCGGTCACTTTGTGCAGGAGTGGGGCGACGCCATCGCGCGGGCGGCTATGGAGAGCTTTGGCGATACCGAATGATCAACTGCCCTGCGCGCCCGGCCGAACTGCCATCACAGCAAGCCGAGTGCCCCCGCCGCCTTGTTGAGGTCTGAGACGAAAGGGTCCTGGTCGGCATCGCTATGCCAGCTGTACTCCGCAAGTGCAGCCACCTCCACGGCCAGTTCGGCGCCCCACAGACGCTGAATAACGGCCAGACTCATGTCCATACCCGCCGAGACACCGGATGCTGTCACCACGGGACCATCGTCAACCCATCTAGCGTTCTCGATCCAGTCAACCTTGTCAGACTGCCGGGTCGCCAGGGCGAACAACTGTTTGTTGGAAGTCGCTCGGTGGCCGTCCAGGATGCCGGCCTTTGCCAGCAGTGCCGAGCCCGTGCAAACGGAGGCGGTAATTTTTGCGTGGTCGCTGCGCGTCCTCAGGAATTCCAGCATGTGGACGTTGTCCAGTTCGGGGAGTGTGCCGACGCCACCGGGCAGTAGCAGGATATCCAGGGAAGGCGCATCCGGGAAACTGTAGTCGGCGATGACCTGTGGGCCGGAGATCTCCATGCCCAAGGCGGCGGTTACAGGGCCGGTCTGCTCGGCGACCATAAAGAGTTTCAGCTGTTCTCTGGGCACCATGGAGAACATTTCCAGCGGCCCGAAGAGGTCCAGCATTTCGAACCCAGGGTACAAAATGGCTCCCAGAGCCAGAGCTTGTGTGCTCATACCGGTATCTCCTGTCGTCCGGGCATCATTGGGATCTAACGTTGCTTGTATTGTGTTGGGCAGTAGCCTCGTGTCACGGAGGGGTCCCGGATTCCTGCATGCTTGGTTTGACGGCCATTCACTCTTTTGCGCCAAAGTTTGAAGCTGCCGGGCTTCAGCGTTTTCCTCATGAATGTAATGACCTCTTGTTCGCTCAATCCAAATTGCAGGGCAATAGCCTCAAAAGGCGTTCTATCTTCCCATGCCATCTCTATCACTCTGGACTCTTCTGCTTTCGAAAGTTTCATGGCAAACATCTCGCAACCTGAAAGCACTAGATACGCTGCGACAAGTAGCACAGATTCACCAGAGTCTGTAGATACGACGGGTCGGCCGAGTGCTGCCTTTGTTCGAAGATCGTGGCTTCGGTGGACAGCAGCTACAGCTGGGTTTGCATGTCGGGGTTCGGCCTCGCCCGGTTACTTTATTCCGCGACTGAATAGACTTCCTCACCGGCGATAAAAGTCTTCAAAACCCGGGTCTGGTGGACCTGCCCGAGATCGATTTTGGTGGGATTCCGATCGAGAATGATCAGGTCTGCCAGTTTGCCCACCTCGATCGTGCCACCTTTGTCCAGTCGGCCCATCATCGCGGCGCCATTGCGGGTAAAGACCGTCAGTGCCTGTTCCATGGTTATCCGTTGTCCCGCGCCAATCGGTGCCCCTTTGGTGCCGGGCAGCTGTCGAGAGACGAGGGTTTCAATGCCCAGCCAGGGATTGACCGAGGGCACGACCGGCCAATCTGAGCCGGCCGTGACCAGGGCGCCCGTATCAAGTGCATCCTTGATAGGCCACAGGCGTTCCATCCTCCTGGGGCCTACGGCGGCCATGATGTCTACCGCGGTGATGGGAGTTGGATACCAGATATAGGGCGAAAACTCCCAGGCAAAACCGATGTTCTGGAAGCGCGGCAGGTCTGCCGGGTCGATGAAGGTGTTGTGCCCCACATGGTGGCGGGGTCCACCAGAACCATTTACCGCCCTGGCATGTGCTATCGCGTCAATGGCGGCTCTTACCGAGGCATCGCCGGCGGCATGAAATTTTATTTCCAGGCCCTGGCGGTCAAAGTCGGCGACGGCCTTATTGAGTGTCTCCTGAGGAATCATCAGCATGCCGCGCTCTTCGGTACTGCCGTGTGGGTGCCCTTCGCTGCTCTGGGACAGGTAGGGCTCAAGCATAGCTGCCGTGCGACTCTCGATAGGGACCCCATCCAGGAATAACTTGATACAGTCCAGCTTCAATCGCCCTCCCGAATACTGTTGACGGCGAGGTATCAGGCCTTCGCTGTCACCGGAGCCGGGGCCCCAGACGATGCAGCCACGGGCGTACTGCTTGAGACCACCACTGCGGGCGTACTCAGACATGCCTTCAATGTAGTCCTTGCGAATCGATGCGTCAGTGAAAGCAACAATACCGTAGGAGAGCATTTCGTCTGTCGCCGCCTTGATGTCCGCAACCTGGGTAGCCAGGTTAGCTTTCGGTAGCAGTTCAGAAACCGTATCAGCCGCCGCCTCGCGCAACACGCCGGTTGGCTTCCCCCGGCTATCGCGGTCGATTCGCCCGCCATCGGGGTCAGGGGTGTTCCGGTCTATTCCGGCTATTTCCAGTGCTTTGCTGTTTGCCCAGACACTGTGCAGGGATTCGTCATTGAGTACCACGGGGTTGTCAGGTGATACGGCGTCAAGCAGGCGTCTGTGCTGCTCGCCCGGGTCGAAAACTGCCCCCACCCAGCTGCCACCCGTAATCCAGTCACCGGGCTTGGCTGCAGTAACGCAGGCTTTCACCGCAGCTACAATTGCGTCCGCCCTGGCGCTACTCGAAAAGTTGCAGGCGCGTTTCTGCTGCCCGGCAAAAAATGCGTGGACATGCATATCGTAGAGACCCGGCAATACCGTCCGCCCCTGCAGGTCGACTACCTTGCTGTTTTTGGTCTTCCTGGCCAGCACGTCTTCCCGGGTACCTGCGGCGACGATGACGCCACCGCGCACTGCCAGCGCCTCAACCCAGCCCGATGGCGTCATGATTTCGCCGTTGACAAACAGTTGATCCGAGCGGGTTGCGACTGCCCCGAAGGCCAGAAGCAGGCCTATCACCGTCAGCCAGAGGGCTCTATGCGATGGGGGCTTTGCGTGTTTCGACATAGCTGTCATCTCCTTCAGGTCCGGTTCAGCCCGGATAGGGCAGGGAAAAACGGGCGAACAATAGTCTCATCGGTCCAGTGTAGACCCATGCCGGTTTCGCGTCACAGAAATGTCGGTGGTGGCCAGGGCTGCTGTCTGCTATCGCAACTGCAACGGCGTCTTCAAGCTGTCGGGCACCGGTATCCGAAGTGTTCTAACTCGAACGCATATTTTTGTTCGACAATGGCCCTGGTGTGCCGGTCGTAGAACGCCGCGAGCGGGATAGCCTGCTCACGAAAACCGCCCTTCAGGGTCGGCAGCCGTTCCGGCTCATAAGGCAGCTGCAGTGCCGTGCAGACCTGGCGGATATCGTCAGTGAGCGATTCAAATCGGATGTAGTAATCCATGCACAATGCGCCATCGATGGTATAGGTGTGCCGGTCGATTACGTCACCGCCATTTTTCACCCAGTCGCGGAACCCCGTCACTGGTTCAGGCGGTTGCTCAGTGTCCCTGATACTGAAAAAGTAGCCGGACACGAGCTTGTCGAAGGGGTCACGGATAACGGTGAATTTGAAGTAGGCGTTCCAGATCTCCATTCCGATTTTTTCCCGGATATCCGCGGCGGCCATATGGTTGAACCACTGGTCTTCGCCACCGGCGCTGCCCCGGTAGCCGATAATACCGGCATCACTGACATATTCATCCCGGGCATGTTGAAAAGACCATTCACCCTCAGGCATACAATACGGCTCGAAATAGGACTCCACCGATGTGCTGGCGGTCTTTGCCGTCTTGGTGTAGATGAACTGTTTGCGATGGCTGATCAGCATGTCGTCTCCACGTCTTGGCTGATGGTGCAGGTGCTGCGACTCGGTGCCTGGGTTTTCAATGGGCAGTAATCGATGACTGGGTCGTTGCGATATCACGCGGGTCTGGGTTTTGAGGTCCGAGGTATTTAGCCTTGTCGACGGCGTCGATCTGGTTGGGAGGCAGGAACTTCTCGGCATATTCCCGATAAATGTCCTCGCGGACAAACAGCTCGAACGAATCCCTGTCCAGGTGGCCATCCAGAACCATACGATAGAGAATATCAATGGCTTCGCTAACGGTCTTCGCCTTTTTGTAGGGCCTGTCTCCTGCGGTCAGGGCCTCGAACACGTCGGCTATTGCCAGCAGACGTTCCGGAATACTGAGCTCATCCCCACGCAGCCGACGCGGATAACCGGTACCCTTCATGGTCTCGTGATGCGTCGAGGCATAGCGTGGTACGTTCTTGAGTTCCTCCGGAAATGGCAGGCTCTCCAGCATCTTGATGGTGCTGATCATGTGTTCGTTGATCTTAAAGCGATCCTCGGCTGTCAGGGTCCCGCGCGATACGGTGAGGTTATACAGCTCGCCCTGGTTATACATATGCTCCGGTATCTCCATACGGATACCAAAGCTTTCCGGGTAGTCGGTTGATCGTGTCCGCTCTATGATGTGCTCGGGACGGTCGTCAAGCAGGTTTTCAGTAGCCGGTAGGGAGGTGTCGGCACCCTGCATTCGCAGCTCTTCTCCGGGCGAGAGACCGAGGCTATTGTCAAAGTGCCGCTGCCAGGTGATCTGGCCCAGCTCGCGGAGTCGCTCCTGTTTGTCTTGCGCCATAAATTCGCCGCCCACATTGCAGCTGGCGATGAACGCAAAGTCCGCTCTGAGCTTCTCCTGCCGCGCAGCCAGCTTCGCAGCGAGGCGCTCACGCGCCGCCGGCGCTTGGGTCAGCTGCTGCCAGTAGTCCAGCTCCGCGTCACGCCACAGCACTTCGAATCGCATCCTTACCTCGTGGATTCGATTGTAGATGGTTTCCAGCTTGCTGCCCTTGTCAACCACGTGCTCAGGGGTAGTGATTTTACCGCAGTCATGTAACCAGGCGGCGATACGAAACTCGCGCCACTGGTCCTCGGTGGTCAGTTGGAACTGGTCAAAGGGCGGACACTGACTGCTGGAAGCGTGTTCGGCCAGCATCATTGCCAGCTCAGGCACCCGCTCGCAGTGATCACCCGTGTAGGGAGACTTGTCGTCGATGGCCTGGGCAATCAGCTTGATAATGGAATCGAGTAACTCTTCCTGGGCGCGCTCATGATTTTGGATGGCCCCGACCATGGTGACCATAGAGTCCGACAAGGCGTCCAGTTCGGCGATGTGTGAGGGGACGCGCTGCACCTCTGCAAAACGCCGCTGCCGGACTTTCTCGTTCTCCAGCGCCAGTTGGCGCACTGGCCTGACAATCGGCGAGGCAAAGAACCAGGACAGCGGCAATAGCAGTAATAACAGAGCCGCAGTGATCAGGATGGACAAGCGCACTTTGTCCAGAAACGGACCAACGACACTCTCTCTCGGCGTTAGAATGCCTACGAACAGGCCGGATTTATCACTGTCGTCATTGTCATTCGCACCGTTGGTGAGTGGGGCGCTGAAAGCGTAGTAGGGCTCCTGCGGTTGGCCAAACTCCAGCAGTTTTTCCTGCAGGCCAGGATCTCTTGCCATGGCGGCCAGTTGTTCGCCCTCCAGGGAGTCGAAAGTGGTGTCCGGATTACTGGATGCGACGACCTGGGCCTGCTGGTTATACAACAGCACATCGCTCGTTTTCGCGACGTCCAGCGCGCCCAGGAACCGCGACATGGTTTCGAGGGTGATGTCGATCGCAACAACGGCATCGGTACCGCTGATACGCTTCGATCCGGTTTGCCCAAGTGCACCCAGCTGCGCAAAGCGGTAGGGGTCACTGCGCTGAAAGCCCTCACTCGCCATCGCATCGGTAAACCACTGTCGAGTCGGTACATCGTAGTCTGTCGCTTCGTGCCGCTCGCGCAGGGTATTTAGGCCGGCATCAAGGTAACGGAAATGACGGTAGCGGTCGCTGGTATTGCCATCAATTCTGATAGTCACCCAGCGATCCCCCGGACGCGCCTGCAGGGCCGTGCGTGCATTGCGGTTGGACTCGAGATTGATAACTTCGTAAAAACTGCCATTGGCTGTTCCCACATAGATGCCATAAAACAACGGGTTCTCTCGCATCAGGCGGGAGAAGACCTGCAGTTGGTCGTCCTGAGTCTGAATGCCAGCAAGAGCGGTGTTTTCACCCAGTAGTTCAAGCAGATAGCGCGTTTTCTCGCCGATGCTGCGCAGTTCTGCTGCGATGCCGCTTGCAGTGGAGGTATAGATGCGTTGGGTGAAGGTTGTGGCGAGTCGTGAACCAAAGTAGTACTGCAGGCCGATGGCAACCATGGCGGTCAAGACAGTGGCAACAATAAAAGCGGACACCACCGTCATCCTGATGGTGATGTGGTGCTTGCGAGCGGGCCGGTTCATTGTGAGATCATCGCCGCTGTGCCTGAATTCACCTGGGCAGCGCCTGGGGGGAGAGCGCCTGCTGGGAGAGTGCTTGCTGGGAGAGTGCTTGCTGGGAGGGTTGTTGGGAAGGTTGTTGAGATAGTACCTGCCGGTAAAGTTCGCGCTCGACGTTGCCACCTGAGAGCACCAGTCCAACCTCTTCGCCCGAGTGGGTGGGCCCCTCCTGGAGTAGGGCGGCCAATGGCGCCGCCCCGGCGCCTTCAGCCACATTGTGGGTGTCTGTGAAATAGCATGCCATGGCTTCCAGGATGGCCTCGTCTGACACAACGACCATGCGCGCCACGTTCCCAAGCATCATTTGCAGGGCCTCGGGACTGGGCTCGCGAACCGCCATCCCATCGGCCAGTGTATGGGCCTGTTCCGTGCCGATACAGTGACCCGCACTGAAGGACCTTGCATAGCAGTCCGCTCCCTGGGCACTGACGCCGATAATTTCCGTCGTCATACCCAGCGCATTGCGGGCACAAATCATTCCGCATATCCCTGATCCCAGTCCGATCGGTATATACACACGGCGCAATTTGGGCCGCGCCCGCAAAAACTCAAGCGCGTAGCTGGCCACGCCATTGACCAGATCGTGGTGGAAAGAGGGTAAGCGGTGAAAGCCACGTTCCTCAGCCAGGCGGCTTGCATGGGGTCTCGCCGCGTCAAAATCACGGCCGTGAATCACCAGCTCTGCGCCCAGAGCCTCAATGGACCGGTTTTTCTCCGGGTTGTTGCCTTCAGGCACGACCACAACGCAATTCAGTCCGAACCGGCTGGCGGCAAAAGCGATGCTCTGCCCGTGGTTGCCGCGAGTTGCCGTTACAACCCCGCGGGTGTCCGGTTCCCGCTCCAGCAAACGCTGGATATAGAGAAGTCCGCCGCGGACCTTGAAGGCACCGGTGGGATTGTGGTTCTCGTGCTTGACCCATACCGGGCAGCCGCAGCGTTCGGAAAGTAGCGGCCAGTGGAGTTGGGGAGAGGGCAACATATAGCGGTAGATCGCCTCACCGGCCAGGTCCAGGGCATCGAGGTCAGGCTCGCTCATGGCATAGCATCCAGGGTAATAAGTTGAACTATAGCAGTAGCACAAAAAAAGGGCCGTGTAGATTGCTCTGCACGGCCCTGTTTTCGAAGGCAGTGCCTTCAATCTATGGTGGAGCGGCTTTAGCCGCCGGGTGCCAGCCCGTCATCCCCATCGTCGGGGTCGGGCTCAGCGGGGTCGCCCTGGGTAAAGCAGGCGTAGGTCGCAGAGCTTTCGCCCCGAGTCGCATTCACCGTGACCGTGAGCGTTCCGGTCTCGGTGGACGTGTCGTTCTCCCCGGTGCCGTTCCCCTCAACCGCCAGGGGGATGGAAAACGCCGCTGGACGGTTGGTGTCGGGCACATTGAAACTGGTCTGGGTCAGAATCGAACAGTCACCCGTACTGGTCACCGAGACGGTATCCCCACCCGCCGGCGGATTGTTGAACCGGTCAGCGATATAGACGGTGTAGCTGCTGCCCTCAGAAACCGACTGTCTGACCGAGCCTGAGCGAGTCAGCTGGAAATAGAAACTGCCGGCTGCTGATGAGCTCAACAAGAGCCTGATGTCATCGCGAACATTGATCAGCTCCCGGCTGCACCAGACCCCGTCGCCCTCCACCGGGCACAGGATGCCATTGTAGACCGCAGGGTCGTCGTTGAAATCGTAGGCGCCGTTGCTGTTGAAGTCGACGAAGGTTTCCTCAAAGCCAGAGGCAGAGCAGGTTGCCAGGGAAATCGGCAGTGGGCAGGCGCCGCCGCCGGCGGGGGTGAATGCCCCGTCATCGTTGTAGTCGTAGAAGGCCTCGGGCAAGTTGACGAACAAGTTGTCGTCCGCTTCTTCCTGGTCGAACAGTCCGTTGCCATTGCGATCGGTGAAAAATTCCTCACCGAGAGCCGTAACGGTGACAGTGGACAGGAGTCCGGTGGTGCTACCCGGGGAACCGATGAAGTCGGGGCAGGGACCGCTGTTGCCGTTGTGGCTGGGGCAGTTATAGCCTGCGTCGAAAATCGTAGCGATATCGTTATTGTTGGCCCCGAAAGACGGTGTGCGCGGGTCCTGGCTGGTCCAGGTAACGCTGCAGGCGCCCCCCTCGGTCACACAGGAGGGTTGGATCGAGCCGTATTCCGTAGTGAAGGTCGCCGCTGTGCCATCGGGCACCGGGTTGTTGAACTTGTCGGCCATTCTTACGGTCAGCTGCGTCGTTACTCCATCGGTGTCTCGGCCGCCGGACACGCTCAGGGACTCCGATGAAAGGCTGATGGAGTTCTGGTCGGGCAAACCGGTGCTGACCACCAGTTCGTCGGATACGGTGCTCAGCTGCAGTGGGTTGCCGTTCTCGTCCTCTGCACTGATGGTAGCCGTTACCCGCACAGCGGTTGCCACATTGCCGGCTCGCACCGTGGTCGCAGCGGTACCGTCCGGGTTAGTTGAGACGGAATTGCTGGACAGGGAAATACCGCCGATTGTAGTGGACAAGGTGAAGTCTACCGGGATGCCGCTGATCGGCGCACCGTTGCCATTCACTACTTCAAAGCTTACCGCTGCATTCTCCTGACGTCCGGGGCCACCTGTGCCCTTGAGGGCAATCAGTTTGGGTTCGGCCGCGACAAACCGTATCGAACCCGCTGCCGGCGCTGCAATGTCCAGAGATACCATGGCTTCACTGTCGCCAATGCGCGCTGTAATGGTGTCTGTGCCGCTGCAGCCTGCCGCTGTGTAAGTAGCGGTGGCGAGACCGTTAGCGGTGGTAGCGGGTGACGGATCGATAGTGGCCAGCCCGCTGCGTGTGCAGCTACTGGTGAATACCACCTCTTCCTCAGTGGTAATGCTCTCGCCCATTGAGTCAACGACGTTGACCGTCAACGATGCCGAACCGCCAGAGGGCAGCGTGGCCGCGTTGATGCCTATCTCGTTGGGGATAAATGTGTCCCCTTGAAAGTAGCCCAACTGCACGTCGGCGAAGTTGATCTGGTAGGAGATGGTCTCGGTAACCGGGCCGGAGGGGCTGTCTACCGTGACCTCAGCTGTGCCTGCGCCCAGTGAGCCATCGGACGTGATCTGTAATTCGGCGACACCGTCGTCATTGGTGAGGGCCGAGCCGTTTTCGGGCACCAGTACACCGATGTCGATTGTCGCGCTGACCACGACATCAGGCACCGGCCTGCCATTGCGGCCGTTTTCTGTCACCCGAACCCGAAGTGTTGCGGGGTCGGTGGACGTCACCGAAGAGGTGAGTTCTCCCTGTGGGTCCAGCAGTTCCAGGAGCAGGAAGTAGGCCTGGTCATCGCCGTCGCCATCGTCGCCGAGGAAGCCGTTGCCGCCACCTCCACCGCCTCCACCGCCGCCACCGCAGGCGGCAAACGTGAACAGAATGGCGAGCGCAAGCGCCAGCCGGCTGGTAAGATTGGCAAACCGAGTGATCATTCTATGTCCCCGTGGTGCCCCCTGTCTGAGAGGGTCTTATTTGTCTAAATGGTCTCACCGTTAATTCTGCGGGATTTCCCGGCAGAATCAACGCCACAAGCGGCTGTTTCTGTAGATTTGTCCGGAAACTCACCGACGCCGGTTCCGGGCCGACAATCGGTTTACTTCAGGCTGCATCTCCCCACATACTCGCCAGGGAAATAACAGCATATCTGCTCAGGGTGATCCACTATTTTCTGTACATAAGTACAATCCCCACAGCCCCTCATGCCACCCTGAATAATCAGACCGGGAGCTACTTGTTGGAGCCTGGTGTAAATTCGCGGCTGTGGTCACAACCAACCGAATACGGATGCCAGTTTGATGGCGCCCAGCCCAATCGCTGTGGCGACCACAAGGATGCCCAGGGCATTGGCGAGAGGCCCATTACAGTGCTCACCCAGCAACTCGCGTCGATTCATCACCACCAGCAGGAATACGGCGACCACCGGGAGGAGAAAGCCGTTGGCCGCCTGGGCGAAAATAATCGCGGTCATGGGTTTGTTGCCCAGCGCGGCGAACGCGGTGCCGGTGAGCAGTACCGCCAGCCACACCATCCGAAAGCCGATGCCGTTGAAAGCCTGCCGCCAACCCAGTGCGCCACAAACAGCATAGGACGCGGCCAGGGGAGCGGTGATCGCGCTGGTCAAACCGCCCGCGAACAGCCCCAGCGCGAACACATAGGGCGACCAGGAGCCCAGTAGCGGCTCCAACTGTGAGCCCATGGAGGTGCCGCTAAATGCCGTGTTTGATTGAAAAAACGCGGCGGCAGCTGTACTCATGATCGCCAGCGTTATCAGCCCGCCAAGGCCCACTGAGAGCCCGGTATCGGCCCGGGATTCGGCCAGAGCCTCGCCTAATGGGCGTTCGGCAGGCCATTTTTCACGCACCGCGTTAGCGTGCAGAAAGAGGTTGTAGGGCACCACCGTGGTGCCAACCAACGCGATGACGGTCAGGGCCGACCCGGATGGCAGGGATGGTTTGAAAAGCCCCTCGAGGATAACGGCGGGCTCAGGAATGACCAGCCAGGCGGTGACGATGAAAACCAGGCTCATGACCAACACCAGGCCGATCAGCACTACCTCCAGCAAATGGTAGCGGCCGCAGGCCAGCAGGGCCGTGGCAGCAGCTCCGATAAGCAATGCCCAGGCGGTGCCGCCGCCACCACTGACACTCGCCAGAGCCAGGGCGGCACCTGCGATATTGCCCGCCTCGTAAGCGGCGTTGCCAAAACCGATCGCTGCCACTATCAGTAGCATGGCCGCAGTTTTTGCTACCGGGTGGACGAATGCGCTGCGCATGGCCTCAGCCAGACCAGCCCGGGTGACCAGCCCAAGCCGGGCTGCCATTTCCTGCAGTACGACGGTCGCGAATATTGAAAACCCGAGTGCCCATAACAGTGCGAAGCCGAAATTGGCGCCTGCGCTGCTGGCTGTTGCAATGGTCCCCGGGCCGATAAAGGCGGCGGTGACCAGAATCCCGGGACCCATTTTGCTGAAAAGGCTCATTCGGTTCCTCGCTGAGCGCGCTCTCGATCTGTTAATGAGTCGGGGTTTGTTTCCGTCAATTGTGACAATGCTCGCTGACGGGACTGCTGCTACTATAGCGTGGATGGAATCCAGCGCCCGATCTGCCAAGTGTCTGACTGTTTCGATCGTCCTCTACCGCAGTGCGGAGACGATGCTACAGCGTACTCTCGATAGTCTCTACCGCTCCGCTCGCGCGGCCAAGGCGGCGGGCTGCCTGCGGGAGATTACGGTATTTCTGATCAATAATACGCCCGACCGCGACTATCGTGAACAGATTCAGCAACAGGTAGCGTCATGGCCGCATCAGCAGGATTGCCCGCTGCGCTACAGTGAAACAGCCGAGAACCTCGGCTTTGCCGTGGGCAACAACAGCGTACTTCCGCTGCTTGACGGGGACTATCACCTGATACTCAACCCGGACGTGGAGCTCTTCGAGGACACGCTGGTTTGTGGCCTGCAAAGGCTGGCGTCCGACCTGCAAATCGTCTTGCTCAGCCCACGGGTTTCCGCTGCTGATGGGCGCCAGGAATTCCTCTGCAAACGCCATCCGTCGCTCCTGGTCCTGCTGCTGCGCGGCTTCGCTCCGCGCTCTGTGCGGGCGAGGTTCAGAGAACGGCTGGACGACTATGAGATGCGCGACCAGTGTTCACAGAATGCGCTGTGTGAGGTCCCACTGGCCAGCGGGTGCTTTATGCTGCTGCGCACTGATGCCTGGCGGCGTGTGGGTGGCTTCAGTGAGGACTACTTTCTGTATTTTGAGGACTTCGACCTGTCGGTGAGGCTGAGTCACCTGGGGCGGGTGGTGTTTGATCCCGGCGTTCGCATCGTTCACCACGGGGGCTATGCAGCCCACAAAGGCTGGCGGCACCGGTGGCTGTTCATTCGTTCCGCCAAGCATTTCTTTCAGGATCATGGTTGGCGTTGGATATAGTCCGGCAACCGGGTCTGGTAAACTCCACGCTTTGATTGCCGTGGACGGACCATGACGCCGGGTCAGCGCGAATTAACTCGATTAGCTTATTTACAGGCCATGGATATAGCGGGCTACGTTGCCAGGAGCCCCCTGCCCGGCGCAGCGCCCAGTCACCCCCTGGCGAGCCTTGTACTGAAGGCGCCCGCGTCCACGCCGACCGGCGATAATGCAAAGGCGGCGCTGGCCTCGGCTCTCGGGACCGAGTCGGCGGCACTACCGGCGATGGATCCGGCCCGGCATGCGGCGTTAACTGCGAAAAGCCGACTGGGCGCTGAGGCTGAGGCTCCTGTCGGTGGGCAGCAGACAGCGCCATCCGCTGTCCCGGTACCTACCTTTACGGTGGTAGCAACGCTGGTCGCTGATGTGCTGTGGTTGGAAGAGCTTCGCTACCCGGCACTGGCGACGGAGCAAGTACAGTTGCTGCAGGCTATGGCCGCGGCGCTCGGGATCCCCAATAGCCGCTTTGAGGTCACTCAGTTCAATTGGCCACTGCACCGCAATCGCCAGCTCGATCAGGGCGAAGAGGCAGCGATAGCGGCTTTGACTGGCTTTGCCAGTCGTCAATTGGAGGAACAATCCTGCCGTGCCGTGGTGTTATTGGGCGCCAGTGTCCGGCAGCGAGTGAGTGCCTCGCAGCTGTCTGCGGCCGTGCAAATCAGCACTGTGAGCACCGCAGAGATGCTTGAACAGCCGACGCTCAAAGCCCAGGCATGGCGGGATCTGCGGCCATTGGTACAGCGTTGACAGGCCCTGTTATCCGGCCTGCGCAAGCGGCAGATACAGAGGCGATGCTGCGCATCGATGGCCTGACTTCCCAGGCTCCCTGGCCTCGTGCACGGTTGGAGGCCAGTTGTGACGAAAGTCCACAGGGCGTTTCACGGGCACTGGCGGCCTGGCATGGGGATAATCTGGCGGGCTTTCTCATCTACTCCCGGATAGTTGACGAGATCAGCATCCTGAATCTGGCCGTTGACCCTTCACAACAGGGCCAGGGCCGGGGTCGGGCGCTATTGAAGGGCCTGGTGGCCATCGCACTGCAGCAGGGGGTGCGTCGCCTGCTGCTGGAGGTGCGGCTATCTAATTTCCCCGCCATTGGTCTGTATCGGCAGGCCGGGTTTATCGTCGACGGGGTGCGTAAGGATTACTATCCGCATGCTGAAGGGGCGGAAGACGCACTGCTCATGTCGCTTGCACTGGGGGAGAAAAAATGACCTTGTTGGAAACCGAATGGTGGAGCATGGCGCTGCCGACTGAGTGGTGGGCCGAGGCGGAAGAAGAGAGCGTGCTGATTGGTGACCAGGACGACGTGGGCTGTATTGAGATAACCACGCTACAGAAGGAAGCCGGTGAGTTTGACCCGGCTGAGGTTGCGGGTATTGCCCGGACCGAATCTGCAGCCGCCGCCGAACTGCGGCCCGCCCGGCTGGGGGAGTTTCAAGGGCTGACCACGGCATTTGTCGAGGAGGGCGCGGCGATCCGGGAGTGGTATCTGGCCAGCGGGGCGCTGCTGCTGTTTGTGACCTACAGCTGTGATGAGGAAAACTCGGGGCTGGACGATTCCGCCGTCAACGAGATACTCGATACGCTGATGGTCAGCGATTAAGTGACAAGGCCTGGCCGGTGATCAGCACGCAAGCATCAAGACGCGAGTCACGGGCCGGGTTTATCATGACACTGTGCCGGTTACCCGTACGCGCCTGGCACCTTTTTCAGGTTTTGCCATGAGCGCATCCTGACGTTTTTTGATGCCGGCATCGATCAGGTTTTTAGCCGCAATAATCAGTCCGGTAAAAATGAAGGCGCCCGGTGGCAGCACTGCCAGCAGAAACGCCTGGTAGTCCTCTACAAGCACCACTTTCCAGGCCGCAGCGCCAGGGCCAAACAACAGATCCATGTTGGCAAACAGCGCGCCGGTACCCAGCAGCTCACGCAGACCGCCCAGCAGCACCAGTACAATACCGAAACCCAGCCCCATCATCAGGCCGTCGGTCATGGCGGGCAGTACACTGTTTCTGCTGGCGTAACCGTCTGCGCGTCCGAGAATGACACAGTTGGTGGTGATCAGTGGCAGAAAAATCCCCAGTATTTCATACAGTTCATAGGCGAAGGCCTGCATCAGCAATTCGATGCAGGTGACAGCGGCCGCAATGATCATGACAAACGCCGGGAGTCTGACGGCATCGGAGACGATGTTGCGAATCAGCGATACGGCTGTGTTGGAGCATAGCAACACCAGCGTAGTCGCAATGCCCAGCCCCAGTGCATTGACCACCGATCCGGTGACCGCCAGCAGGGGGCACAGGCCCAGTAGCTGCACAATGGCGGGGTTATTCTTCCACAGGCCGTTGAGTGACAACTCCCGGTAATTGACATCGGTCATGGCTGCTCTCCTGTCTCTTCGACCCGACGTTCGAGTTCGAACAGTGCATCCTGGCGGGCGCCGGCATACTCCAGCGTCCGTTGTACGGCAGCGACGACCGCCCGGGGCGTAATAGTCGCCCCGGTAAACTGATCGAACGCGCCTCCATCCTTCTTGACTGCCCAGGCATCGGGGCCCGGATCCTGCAGTGAGCGACCGGTGAAGCCCAGTATCCAGTCCGATTTCTTCAGATCCACCTTGTCACCCAGGCCGGGCGTCTCGCGGTGATTCAGGGTTCTTACCCCGGCAATAGACCCATCCCGGTTGATCCCGACGATCAGATCGATATCACCGCTGTAACCGTCAGTGGCTGTCACCGGCACTATCACGCTGGTCACCTGGCCATTTTGTCGCGCCCGGTAGATCTGCTTGGCTTCGCGCAGTCCCAGTCCCGACGCCTCGGTGACCGGCAGCGTGTCGTCCAGCATGACGTTGTCGTGTTGTTGCCGCGGTACGATCTGCAGCAGTGCTTTCTCTTCTGCCTGCCGCTGTTGGTCTGCGATGCGCTCTCGCGTCAGCAGATAGGTGCCGGCGATCAGCAGCGTCGTCGTTACCGCAAACAGGGCCAGGAGCAGCGAGTTGCGCGAGATTGAACGGCCCAGCATATCAGCTGTCCCCCTGACGATGGCCATAGGTTCGCGGCTGCGTATAGTGGTCTATGAACGGTGCGGCGAAATTCATGATCAAGACAGCAAAAGCGACCGCATCGGGATAGTTACCCCGCACTCGGATGATGTAGACCAGCACCCCGATCAGTGCGCCATAGACCAGCCGACCGCGCACCGAGACGGCCGAGGTGACCGGATCGGTGACGATGAAAAACGCGCCAAACATGGTGGCACCGCTGAACAGGTGGAAGAGCGGCGACCCGCCGCTGGCCGAGCTGCCGCCGTCGTTGAATAAAGCCGCCATCAGCGCCAGTCCAGCGAGCATTGCCAACGGCGCGTGCCAGCTGAACACCCGCAGGTATAGCAGGGCGGCACCGCCGAGCAGGAATGCCGCATTCACCCACTCCCAGCCGACGCCGCCCCAGAGACCGAACTGGGGCTCTTGCGACCACAGGTCAGTCACCAGCAGGCTGTCGTTCTGGCGCATCAGATCCAGTGGCGTCGCCATGGTAATAGCATCGAAGCTGCCGGGCTGGAAGCACGCTGTGAGCGCTGCCATCAAGCCTGGTGGTTCCGCCAGACCCCGCGGTGGAGCCCAACTGCTCATTTGTAGCGGGAATGAAATCAACAGCACAACGTAGCCGACCATCGCCGGGTTGAATGGGTTATAGCCCAGGCCGCCGTAGAGGTGCTTGGCGATCAAAATGGCCGAGCCAGTCCCCACTGCAACTAGCCACCAGGGCGCATAAGGTGGCAAGGCGATGGCTAGCAGTACGGCAGTGACCAGCGCACTGCAGTCGCGCAGGTAAAACAGCGGTGGCCGCCGGCGCAGCGCCAGCGCCAGGGTTTCGAAGACGACAGCCAGTATGCCCGCCCAAACGATGTTGACCAGGGTGCCGAAGCCAAAAAAGAAAGTCAGGGTGGCGACCCCCGGCAGGGTCGCCAGCAGCACATATTGCATCACTCTGGCGGTGCTGAGTGGCCCGTGGGCGTGGGGTGAGGTTACTCGCAGCAAAGCCACTCAGGTTACCTCCAGCTGTTGCAGCTGTTCGGTGGCCGTCGCTACCTTCTCTTCCAGTCGGGTGACTGTCGCCTCCAGGGCCTCGACAATTTTGTCTTCTTCGCCCGCGGCCCGACTGGTCGCCAGTCGGGTGCGCGACTTTTCCAGGCGTTGCTCCAGTTTAGCCAATTGCATACGGGCTTTTTCTCCCGGGTCGAGAGAGGCCTCTGCGGCCCTGTCTGCCATCGCTTTAGCGATGGCCTGACGGGCCGGGTCAGCGCTGTCTTTCGCAATGTCGACGGCGGACGATCCCCGCCAGATTGCTGATAGACCACCAGGGCCTGCCGGGCAGTCTCCAGTTTGGCGCGGGTCTTCTCCACCCCGGTCTGCAGGGCCGCGATCGTATCTGCGCCTTCCGTACGCGCTATTTCCAGTCGTTCCGTGGCCTTTGCCAGGCGTTTTTCCGTGCTGGCGACAGTCTGTTCCAGTGTGTGGAGTTGGTCGCTGTCGGCATTCGTCGAGGCAGATGCCAGTGCGGCTTTCTTGGCCTGGGCACGCTCTATAGCCGCCTGGATCGGGTCCTCTGCTGCAGCGCCCTGGTTCGCCTGCTCCCGCGAGCGGCTTTCGGCCGCTTTCTTGCGTGCCAGTCGCTTGGCTTCCTTTTCTGCCGCCTGGCGGTCCAGCCGTTGCTGGCGGGCCTCAAATCGCAACCTTGAATGTTCTGCCTTTTCGTTGTCCACACGAATTTGCAGAATCTCAGCTTTCGAGGCGCGGTAATATTGCACCAGCGGGATGTTGCTGGGGCACACCCAGGAACAGGCGCCGCACTCGATGCAATCGAACAGATTGTGTTCTTCCAGTTTTTCGTATTCTTTGCCCTGGGCAAACCAGAACAGCTGCTGTGGCAGCAGACTGGCGGGACAAACCTCTGCGCACATACCGCAGCGGATACAGGCCTGCGGCGGCGGTGGTGCCGGCAGTTCGCTGACGCTTGGCGCCAGCAGGCAATTGGTGGTCTTGACTACGGGCACCTGCAGGTCAGGTGCTGTGACGCCCATCATCGGCCCGCCCATAATCAGACGATTGTTTCGATCAGGTGCGTAGCCAGCCTGGGCTAGCAGGTAGGCCATGGGTGTACCCAGCAAGACCTCATAGTTGCCCGGTCGGGCTACCGCTTCGCCGGTGACTGTCGTGAGGCGGGAAATCAGTGGTCGACCCAATACGACGGCGTCGTGAATGGCCACCGCAGTGCCGAGGTTCTGGCACAGTATACCAATGTCGGCGGGCAAGCCGCCGCTGGGAACCTGTTTCCCAGTGAGTATCTCGATCAGCTGTTTTTCGCCACCAGAGGGATATTTAGTCGGAAACTCGACGACTTCGATGGATGTGCCCGCCGTCGCTGCGCGCACGGCGGCGAGGGCCTCTGGCTTGTTGTCTTCTATGCCGATCAGTGTTTCCCCGGGGTTGACCAGATATTGCAGGATCAGGGTTCCCGCGACGATAAGGTCTGCGCGCTCCCTCATCAGCCGGTCATCTGCTGTGATGTAGGGCTCACACTCAGTGCCGTTCAGGATCAGGCTATGGATTGGCCTACCAGCCCGAGGTGACACCTTGACCGCAGTGGGGAAACCCGCCCCACCCAGGCCGGCGATACCGGCGCTGCGAATTCGCTCTATCAGCACAGCGGGTTCTGCCTGGCGGTAGTCGGGTACGCCGGCGTGGTCTATCCAGCGGTCTCGACCGTCAGTGTCGATCACGATACACAGGGCGCTGAGACCGGATGGGTGGGCGACCTGCCGCTCCTCAATGGCAGCGACCCGGCCCGAACTGGGCGCGTGCACTGCGGCGCTGATCAGTCCCCTGGCAGCGGCAACCATCTGCCCCTTGAGCACGTCTTCGCCCACCTGGACCACCGGGGTCGCCGGTGCCCCGATATGTTGTCCCAGCGGCAGAATCAGCTGTGGGGGTATCCCAGCAGACACAATGGGTGCATCCGCAGAGGGATGCTTGTGCTCAGGTGGATGTATACCCCCGTGAAAATCGAACAGTTTTCTCATGCGGCTTCTGTCCGCGACGCGTCGGACACGATGATATCTTGTCGGCGGCTGTTGGGGTCGGGTAGCTGCCAGTGCCAGGTCTGCAAGGACTCCTGCTGGGGGATCATGTCAATGCAGTCAACCGGGCAGGGTTCCACACACAAATCACAGCCGGTGCACTCGCTGACGATCACCGTATGCATTTGTTTTGCGGCACCGAGGATGGCATCTACGGGACAGGCCTGAATGCACTTGGTGCAACCAATGCATTCTGCTTCGCGAATAAAAGCGACAGCGGTCACGGACTCCTCGCCGTGAGCCTCATCAAGGGGCATCACTTCCACATCCAGCAGGTCTGCGAGGGCTTGAATGCCTGCTTCACCGCCAGGGGGGCACTTGTTGATTGCTTCACCGTTAGCGATGGCCTCTGCATAGGGGCGACAGCCGGGGAACCCACATTGTCCACACTGAGTTTGTGGCAGAATTTCGTTTATCTGATCGGCAATCGGGTTGCCCTCGGTTTTGAACTGCACTGCAGCAAACCCGAGCAGGCCGCCAAAAGCGGCACCCAGGCCGACCAGCGCCAACAGGGCGGCAAAGAGCGGGTAGTTGGCAATCAGATCGATCATGCAGCGCTATACCAGTCCGGCGAAACCCATAAAGGCCAACGACATCAACCCAGCCGTTACCATGCCGACTGCGGCGCCCTTGAAGGGCTCCGGCACATCGGCCACATTGAGTCGCTCGCGCATTGCGGCGAACAGAATCAGCACCAGGGAGAATCCAACTGCGGCGCCGAAACCATAAAAGAGCGACTGCATGAAGTTGTGATCTTTGTTGATGTTCAGCAGGGCGACGCCGAGCACCGCACAGTTTGTGGTGATCAAGGGCAGGTAGACGCCGAGCACCCGGTGCAGCAAGGGGCTGTTTTTGCGGACGAACATCTCAGTGAATTGCACGACCACAGCAATTACCAGGATGAACGAAATGGTTTTCAGATACTCCAGGCCCAGCGGCTGCAATAAAAAATTGTAGGTGAGGTTACTGCAGGCGGAGGCCAGAGTGAGCACGAAGGTGGTAGCCATGGACATGCCCATGGCGGTCTCCAGTTTGTTGGAGACACCCATAAACGGGCACAGTCCGAGGAACTGAACCAGAACGAAGTTGTTGACCAGAATCGCCCCAATCAACAGGATGGAATAATCGGCGATCATTTTGTCTCTCTTCGAGCCTGGCCGCTGGGACCGAGACCCGGGGGTTGCCTGCTCACTTTACTTGCATGCCGGGTCTGGCTCCTGAGTGGGGCTCCAGCAGGTAGAGTTCCTCACCACCGGGACCGGCCATTAGCACCATGCCTTCCGAGGTGCCAAAGCGCATTTTGCGCGGTGCCAGGTTGGCCACCATGATAGTCATTTTACCAGTCAAATCCTCGGGCCGGTAGGCGCTCTTGATGCCGGCGAATACCTGCTTGCGCTGATCGCCGAGATCCACGGTAAGTTGCAGCAGCTTGTCGGCGCCCGCTACCGCCTCGGCCGCAACGATTTCGACCACCCGCAGGTCGATCTTGGCAAAATCATCAAACGCGATGGTGGGTCCCAACGGGGCAGGCCGGTCATCAGCTATTGCGCTGGCAGCGGTTTTTTCTGGGGCCGCGGCTGCCGTGGGTGTAGCCGCTGTGGCCGCTTGCTCCTCGCGACTGGCCGCCAGCATCGTTTCGACGGATTGAGCTTCGATCCGGGTCAGAAGCGGTGCAAATTTTTGCAGGTTATGGTCCAGCAAGGGTTCCTCGAGGGCCGTCCAGTCCAGCGAACACTGCAAAAAAGCTTCTGCTTTCTCCGCCATGGCCGGCAACACCGGTTTTAAGTACGTCATCAATATACGGAACAGATTAATACCCACTGAGCAAACCGCATGAACCTCTGCCTCACGTCCGGGCTCGCGAGCGAGTACCCATGGCTTGTGCTCATCGATGTACTGGTTCGCCCGATCCGCAAGCGCCACGATCTCTCGCATTGCCTTGTTAAACTCGCGGGATTCATAGAGGGCGCCAATGAGTTCGCCCGCCGCAATAAACTCCGTTACGAGCTCGGATTCTGTGCAATCCGCCGCCAGACGATTGTCAAATCCCTTGCGCAGGAAACCGGCACAGCGACTGGCAATGTTGACGATTTTGCCAACGACATCGGCGTTAACCCGCTGGATAAAATCCTCCAGGTTCAGGTCGATATCGTCGACCCCGGCACTGAGCTTGGCGGCGAAATAGTAGCGTAAACACTCCGGGTCAAGATGTTCCAGATAGGTGCTGGCCTTGATGAAAGTGCCGCGGCTCTTGGACATTTTAGTGCCATTGACGGTGAGAAAACCGTGGGCATAGATCGCCGTAGGCGTGCGCAGTTGAGCAGATTGCAGCATGGCCGGCCAGAATAAGCCGTGGAAATTGATAATATCCTTGCCGATGAAGTGGTAAAGCTCGGCAGTGGAACCGGGCTCCCAGTAGGCGCTGAAATCGAGCCCCTCGCGGACACAGTACTGTTCAAAGCTGGCCATGTAGCCTATGGGCGCGTCCAGCCAGACGTAGAAATACTTGCCCGGGGCGTCCGGGATTTCAAAGCCGAAATAGGGCGCATCACGGCTGATATCCCATTCCTGCAGACCGGCATCCAGCCACTCGCGTAACTTATTGGCGACCTGTGGCTGCAGGGTGCCGGAGTCTATCCACTCGCGCAGCATGGCCTCGAACTCGGGGAGACGAAAGAAGTAGTGGGTCGACTCGCGCTGTTCAGGGGTGGCCCCGGAGATTGCGGATACCGGGTCAATCAGGTCAGCGGGACTGTAGGTGGCGCCACAGGCCTCGCAATTGTCACCGTACTGATCGGCCGTCTTGCAGCGCGGGCAGGTGCCACGGATGAAACGGTCGGCCAGAAAGAGCTGCTTCTCGGGATCAAAGGCCTGGACGATACTGCGGCTTGCAATGTGGTCGTTGGCCACCAGGCGGCGGTAGATTTCCTCACACCAGCGGCGGTTTTCTTCAGAGTGCGTGGAGTGGAAGTTGTCGAAGGAGATGAGAAATCCGGCCGCGTCCTGCTGATGCTCCTGCTTGACCACAGCGATTTGCTCTTCAGGGCTGATTCCCAGCTGCTCAGCAGTCAGCATGATGGCCGTACCGTGGGCATCGTCGGCACAGACATAGACGCAGTGTTGCCCCCGGGATCGCTGAAAGCGCACCCAGATATCCGTCTGAATCATCTCCAGTAGGTGCCCGAGGTGCAGCGAGCCGTTGGCATAGGGCAATGCGCTGGTAACCAGGATGTCTCTCGGCGCTTGGTCTGCCATGATTGGACCGTCGTTGCTAGGGGAAAAAGGGCGCTACTATAGCCTGTTTGATGGCTGTTTTCATCTCCGGCGAGCATTGTTGAAGTCAGGCGATATCCTTATACTAAGCGGGTTCGGCCGGGCCGGGCAGCAGCCGGTCCCCGATCCCCGCCATGCGCTAAATCACGGATACCTATGAAAGACATCAAGCATATTGTCGCCGTCGCCTCGGGCAAGGGCGGTGTGGGAAAATCCACGACTGCGGTGAATCTTGCTTTGGCTCTGTCGGCCTCGGGTGCGGCAGTTGGGCTGCTGGATGCCGATATCTATGGGCCGAGCCAGCAGACAATGCTGGGCGTTGCCGATGGAGTGCGTCCGGGCCAACAGGATGGTCAGTTTCTTCTGCCGGTGCCTGCCCACGGACTGAAAACGATGTCGATGGGCTACCTGGTCAATGACCGGACGCCGATGGTCTGGCGCGGGCCGATGGCCGGGGGAGCACTGGCGCAAATGCTGGAGCAGACCCTCTGGGGCGAGCTGGATTTTCTGATTATCGACATGCCACCAGGCACCGGCGATATTCAGCTGACCCTGTCGCAGAAAGCATCTGTTGCCGGCGCCGTGATCGTCACTACCCCCCAGGATATTGCGCTGCAGGATGCAAAGAAAGGGATTGAAATGTTTCGCAAGGTCGACGTCCCCATCCTGGGGGTGATCGAGAACATGGCCGTGCACGTTTGTTCCGAGTGCGGTCACGCTGAGCACATTTTCGGTGATCGGGGTGGCGAACGCATTGCGGCGCAATATGGTGTACCCCTGCTGGCCAGTTTACCGCTGTCGCTGGCTATTCGCGAACAGACTGACGCCGGCACACCTACCGTAATCGCTGACCCGGACTCGTCAGCCAGCGATCTTTACCGGGCCGCTGCCGCCGCAATCCAGGCGCAGCTCGACAATCGCCCGGATGCTGCCGTGCAGGTCTTTCCCAATATTCAGGTGAGCGATGACTGAGGCGCAGCGATGAGCATTAAATCTGACAGCTGGATACGACGCATGGCTCATGAGCACGGCATGATCGAGCCTTTCGAGCCTGTACAGGTTCGATCCAGCGAGGGTAATCGGCTGATTTCCTACGGCACTTCAAGCTATGGATATGACGTTCGCTGTTCGCGAGAATTCAAGGTGTTTACCAACATCAATTCGGCCACAGTGGATCCCAAGAACTTTGACGAAGGCAGTTTTGTCGATGTCACTAACGATGTCTGTGTAATACCGCCGAATTCCTTCGCGCTCGCCAGCACGGTCGAATATTTCCGGATTCCGCGCAACGTGCTGACGATTTGTTTAGGTAAATCGACTTACGCGCGCTGTGGGATAATTGTGAACGTGACTCCGCTGGAACCCGAGTGGGAGGGCCACGTCACCCTCGAGTTTTCTAACACTACCACGCTCCCGGCCAAGATCTACGCCAATGAAGGTGTCGCGCAGATGCTGTTCTTTGAGTCGGACGAGGTTTGTGAGACCAGTTACAAGGATCGTGGCGGGAAGTATCAGGGCCAGCGTGGAGTGACCTTGCCCAAGGCGTGAACGCGGCCTATCTGGCGGCGTTTGGCTTGACGGGTACACCGTCAATAACAGCGCCGGTGAGCACAGCTTCAACGGGTTTACCATCCTCCACGTGCACTGTTTTTACCATCATATAGTCCCAGGCTGGAGCGATCCAGGTATCAGATGTACGGTCGGGGTCCTTGTGAGGACGCTCGAAGTGCAGGGTGTTGACCGGCCCCAGGGGTGTGTCAATGGTCTCTTCACCCACGTAGACGAATTGGTAGTCCTTCACCCGCTTGCCGTCCGCGACCCTGAAGCTGATGTCTTCACGTGGGGTGGGGTCGTTGAGGAGGTTCAGCCGCAGCTGCTCCTGCTGGCTCATTCTATCAAGGGTATTTGCTGTATACGGTAGTTCGTACCACTGGTCTTTGTAGAGGCTGCGTATGGTGTCTGACCCCGGGGTGAAGTGTACCTCCCGACGCCGGTTGTTCAAGCCGGTGCCCTGATGTATGTACGATCGCGGCACTACCCGGCTCCCCTCAACGACGAA
This sequence comes from uncultured Gammaproteobacteria bacterium, assembly GCA_963840725.1. GTDB lineage: Bacteria > Pseudomonadota > Gammaproteobacteria > Pseudomonadales > Halieaceae > CAVWDU01. Next base: position 25,540 of record CAWIZY010000022.1, read on the forward strand.
AACACTGACTTCCTGCACGCCTGCGACGAGTATCTTGCCGGCATTAGTGAGGGTGTAGCGGTTATTGCCCTCAAGCTTCAGCTCGCGGTCGAGACTGAGCTTCATGCCGCGGTAACTGGTCTGGTACTGGGCGCTGTAGGGTCTCAGGGTGGCGAGTTCCCGATCATCTTTCGGCTGGGCGAGGGCTGCTGCTGGCACCAGAGACCCGCAGAGCAGGGCGACGCCGACAGCGAGCGAAAAGCTACTGGTGGACGCCGGGCACATAGGGTATTCCCGTGTGTGGAATGAGTTTTTCATCGAGCGAGGCTCCCTGTTCTGTGAGTTGCAGACGACCCTGCACAAGCCATTGGGCGGCGACTGGATAGATTTCGTGCTCTAGCGCCAGAATTCTTCCTGCCAGTGTATGGGCCGTATCCTCGGGCTCTATTGATACCCGGGCCTGCAGGATGGGCGGCCCCCCGTCCAGTTCAGCGGTCACGAAGTGTACTGTCGCCCCGGCCTCGTCATCCCCGGCCTCAATCGCCCGCTGATGGGTGTTGAGCCCGGGATATTTTGGCAGCAGTGACGGGTGAATGTTCAGCAATCTGCCCCTGTAGGCGTTGGTAAAAACCGGACTGAATATGCGCATAAAACCCGCGAGCAGGGTGACGTCGATCGCATGCTCATGCAGGCAGTCAACCAGGGCCTGGTCAAATGCCTCGCGACTGTCGTACGCCCGATGATCAATCGTGGCAACGCTGATCCCGGCTTTTTTTGCCAGACCGATGCCCTCGGCCTCCGGACGGTTGCTGATGACGAGCTTGACCTCGGCATCCAGACGGCCAGCCCTGCAGGCTTCGGCGATGGCGAGCATGTTGCTCCCGCGACCGGAAATCAGTACGGCGATACGCCTGTCACTCGGCCGGGTCACGACAGTAGTTCGACCTCTTGGTCGCCGCTGGTGATTCGTCCCAGTTCCCAGGCCGGGTGACCGCTATTGTTGAGCTGTGCCAGGGCTTTGGCGGCGTCATCTGCGCTGACACAGATCACCATGCCCACACCGCAATTGAACGTGCGGTACATCTCGGCCGTATCCACGTTGCCGTGCTGCTGCAGGTAATGGAAAATGGCGGGCCACTCCCAGCTTCCTGTATCGATTTGAGCCTTGCAACCCGCGGGCAGTACCCGAGGCAGGTTTTCCAGCAGGCCTCCCCCGGTGATATGGGACAGCGCCTTGACCTGCAGCTGCGGAAATAAATCGAGCAGCGCCTTGACGTAGATGGTCGTAGGTGTGAGCAGGGCTTCGCCGAGGGTAATGTCACCCAAAGGCTGCTGCAGGTCAGCATTGCTGACGTCCAGTATCTTGCGGATCAGCGAGTAACCATTGGAATGCGGGCCACTGCTGGCGAGGCCTATGAGGCTGTCTCCCGTGCGCACCGCGCTGCCATCGATAATCTGGTCCTTCTCGACGACGCCGACACAAAAACCCGCCAGGTCATAGTCCTCGCCGTGGTACATGCCGGGCATTTCCGCAGTCTCGCCTCCCACCAGGGCGCAGCCGGCCAGTTCGCAACCGCGGCCGATACCCTCAACGACCGCAACGGCGGTCTCCACGCTCAGTTTGCCGGTGGCGTAGTAGTCAAGAAAGAACAGTGGCTCTGCGCCGGCCACCACAAGGTCGTTGGCACACATGGCTACCAGATCTATCCCAATGGTGTTGTGAACACCTGCGTCCATAGCCAGTCGCAGCTTGGTGCCTACCCCGTCGGTGCCTGACACCAGTACTGGCTGCCGATAGCCCGACGGTATCTCACAGAGCGCGCCAAACCCGCCCAGCCCGCCGAGTACTTCACTGCGTCGAGTACGCCGGCTGACTGACTTGAGTCGGTCTACCAGTGCGTTACCAGCGTCTATGTCGACGCCAGCGTCTTTGTAGCTCAGCGATACGGGTACACGGTCGTCGGCCATTGTCACGGGGTCCAGTTGGAATGGGAGCTGATTGAATGAAGGCACTATTTTAGCGGGATGGCTATGCAGGTACACCCTGGTCTTAGTGCATTTATTCCGCTTGCCGGGGGTGGCATGGCGCTGTCGGAGGGGCTCAACACTGATACAATATGGTGTTTACAGGGGCAGGGAATCGGCTCGTGAGCAGAATACGCGTGTTTTTATTGGGGCTGTTACTGTTGGCACAGCCGGGGCTTGGGGTGGCAGAAACGGTAGCCAACCTCTATAGCGCCGAGGTCGTGGCGGCGGATCGCAGCCAGGCAGCGCTGAACCGCGCGGCGCGCGAAGGTCTGCAGCAGGTGCTGGTGAAAGTCTCCGGCACTAGCGCTCTGCTGAACAACCCCGGCATCAAACCGGCGCTGGGGAATGCGCGGACCTATGTGCAACGGTATTCCTATCTGCCTGCAGAGCCTGACGACGAGGGTGTCGGCGTGCGATTGCAGTTCGCCGGGTCCACGATCAACGAATTGATTACCGATGCGGGTGCGCCTCTGTGGACGGCCAATCGCCCTGCGGTCCTGACCTGGCTGGCTCTGCGTGGTCCCCGTGAGGAAGGCGGGCCGGGGGGAGAGCGCTTGGCGGGACGCGATGCAGAGCAGAAAGTCGATGAAGAGCTGGCCGCTGCCTTCTCTCGGCGTGGAGTGCCGGTGAAGCTGCCGTCGGGTGGGTCAAGCGCGGTAGCTGTGAATCAGCTCTGGCGTATGTCGCCCCAGGCGATTACAAAAGCCTCAGCGCCTTACCAGCTTGACGATGTGCTGGTGGGGCGGCTGACCTACGACGATCAGGGGCGCGCCAGTGGTCAATGGACTTACCTGTTTGACGGCGCAAAACGAGATCGCTCAGTCAGCGCAACGAGCGAGCAGCAGTTCATGGATGCCGGAGTGAACCTGGTTGCCGATGCAATGGCTGCCCGTCTGGCGGTGGCCCCCACCGATACGGAAGCGGATGGGCTGTTGATGAGCGTAATCGGAATCACTCGCTATGCGGATTACGCTGCGGTAGTGAAGTGGCTTGAAGAACTGGAACTGGTTGATCAGGCTAATCTGGTGCACGTGAATGGGGACAAGGTAGAGTTTCGTGTCATTGCCCAGATAGATGCCTCGCAGCTGGCAGGTCTGATTCAGATGAACAGGCGTCTCATTCCCCTGCCGGGTCCTGCGGGTGTCGATAGTCTGAGCTACCAGTGGCAGAACTAGAGGAGGAGACCATCCGGCGCTGGCCACTGGCTCTGGCCGTTATTGTCGCGTTAGGTGTCAGTTTCTTTTTGCTCAAGCCGATCCTCTCGCCTTTCGTGCTGGGTATCCTGTTCGGGTACCTGGGCGACCCCATGGTGGATTACCTCGAGAGGCACCGGTTTAAGCGAACCGCCGGCGTGGTACTGGTGTTTCTGGTTTTCAGCGCGTTTGTGGCTGTCGCGGTGCTGCTGGCCGTTCCGTTATTGGTGCGGCAACTGGACCTTCTGGTGCAGAAGATCCCGCTGGTTTATCAGTGGTTGATTGATGTTGTCGGGCCCTGGTTGCAGCTGCGATTTAACCTCCCGATGGATCAGTTGCCCAAGGTAGATTGGTCCGATCAACTGGCGGACAACTGGGCCTCGCTGGGCAAGGTCACTGCCAGCACGCTGAAGAAGCTTACGGGCTCCGGCGCCAATATTTTACTGTGGCTGACCAATCTGGCCCTGGTGCCGGTCGTGGCGTTTTATCTGATGCGCGATTGGGATCGCTTAAAGCTGAAGGCACTCAATTTGTTTCCGCTGGCCTGGCAGGGCGAGATTGTAGCGCTGGTGTCTGAAGCGGACGAAGTGGTCGGGGCGTTTCTGCGCGGTCAGTTCCTTGTGATGTGCTCATTGGCTGTGATTTATTGCACCGGGCTCTGGTTGATTGGCGTGCAGCTGGCCTTAGTGCTTGGTCTGATTGCGGGTATGGCGAGTATCGTGCCCTATCTGGGGTTTATGGTTGGGATCGTTATCTCAGGGATCGTGGCCTGGGCCCAGTATCAGGAGATCGGTATTTTGCTGTGGGTCGCCGTGGTATTCGGGGTCGGGCAGGCTATCGAGAGTATGGTGTTGACGCCCTTGTTAGTAGGTGATCGCATCGGTCTGCACCCGGTAGCGGTTATCTTCGTATTAATGGCTGGAGGACAGATCGCCGGATTTATCGGCGTGGTGGTTGCTCTGCCGGTGGCTGCGGTCATCATGGTGTTTGTCCGCCATGCGGTGGCACATTATCGGAGCAGCGATATTTATCATCACGGCAGCGGTGACTCCGCGGTGGAGCCGGCAGGCCCAAAGCTGGATCAGACGGTTGATGATGTTGATGCCAGAGGCGATCGGGCCGATGAGTCCTAGTCAATTGCAGCGACAGCTGCCGCTCAACGTTCGCTTGCAAGACGATGCGACTGTGGACAACTTTCTGGTTTTCCCCGAGCGTGAGGCGTTGCTGGACGCAGTGTGCCGCCAGCTTGGGGCGGCGGGTGATCCGGTACTGCATCTGGCCGGCCCGCCGGGCTGTGGCAAATCTCACCTCCTGCAGGCGGCCTGCCATCTTGCGGGTCTGGGGGCGTTCTACTTGCCTTTGAAAGACTTGGTGAACGGATGTTTGGCTGGCGATGAGGCAAGCCCACAACAGGTTCTGGAAGGTGCGGAACACCTCGATCTGGTATGCCTTGACGATCTGGACGCCGTTGTCGGCCTGCCGGCCTGGGAAGAGGCGCTGTTTCACCTGTACAACCGTGCGCGAGAGCGCAGTTGCCGACTACTGATCGGGGCCGTGGGCGCGCCCCGCACCCTGGCTCTGGAATTGCCCGATCTGCTGTCCCGGCTGAGCTGGGGCACGGTTTATCAACTCGCGCCTTACAGCGATCAACAGCGAATCGAAATACTGCAGTTTCGGGCGGCACGGCGCGGCTTAAAGCTGCCAACGGATGTGGCGATGTATATTCTCAGCCGGGCGCCGCGCGACCTGGACACCCTGATCGAGTTACTTGAGCAGCTCGATGTGGCCTCCCTGACAGAGCAGCGCAGGCTTTCCATTCCCTTTGTCAGACACGCCCTGGGTTGGAAATGAGGCAGCCCGTATCGCAGACCTCGCGATTGCTGAGCAAACTGGCGTAAAAAAATACGCGGAGACCCGTCGGAAAACGGACTTAAACCGCACAACACGCGCAGAAAGGGCCCCATCCGGTACGAAATATTTCTACAAAATAACCGTAGCATACGGCGACGCGCAGACTACACTGGTAACATTATTTATTGGCCTTTTAATGAGGGAGTACAGCATCATGACCAATCGCATTCTGGGGACCGCCACAACGGCAGTATGTACCGCGCTGGCCATGGGCCTGACCCCGGCAAGTCATGCCGAATTGCCTATAACACTGAACGCCGGTGCGGGTTACTGGTTCTTTGACAGCGATCGCGAACTTGAGGACACCGCCACGCCCTGGGTCAGTCTGGAATATGCATTCACGGACCGCTGGGCAGCGGAGATTTTTTACGCGCAAGACGATACCGAGTACAACAACGGGATTGATACCGACGTCGCCACCTGGCAGATCGATATGCTGTACTACGGCGGTAGTTACATTGGTAATACACCGCGAATTCGTCCCTACTTCGCAGTCGGGGCGGGTGAAATCGATATCGAGGCACGGGATTTCGATACCGTCGAAACGACTATCAATGCCGGGGTGGGCCTGCGCTGGATGATGACGCCCCGCTTTGGCGCCCGCCTGGAGGCCAAGGTGCTGCACAGCCTTGATGAAAGCCACAACGACTGGCTGATGTTGGCCGGCCTGAACTACTATTTCGGTAAGGTCGCCGCCGATGTGGTCGCCACCGGGCCTGTGGATACTGACGGTGATGGTGTCTACGATGACCGGGATCAGTGCCCGGGTACTGCGGCCGGCACCCGTGTCGACAGCGTGGGTTGTCCGATGCCGGTTGCGCAGGTGGCTTCAATCAAGCTCAAGGTTAATTTCCCGTTCGACTCTGACAGGGTCGAGGAACGCTACTTCAGCGACATAGCCGAGCTCGGGGCGTTTCTGCAGCGGTTCGATGACCTGCAGGTGGACGTCGAAGGTCACACGGACAGCCTCGGCGATGATAGCTACAACCAGCAGCTTTCTCAGCGCCGTGCACAGGCCGTGGTGGATTTATTGGTCAATGAGCACGGCATTGCCAGGGAGCGCCTGCAGCCGGTGGGCTACGGTGAGACGCGACCTGTCGCAAGTAACGACACGGCAGAGGGTCGCGCCGAGAACCGCCGCGTCATGGCCACCCTCGAAGTCGAGTTCGAAGAGGAATAACGCCCACGGGTGGGGTGCTGCCTGTCCGCCGGGCCGCAGCTCAGCTCAGGCTGAACTCGTCTCTATCGACATGGAAGGGAAAGGACTCCCTGTAATCTTTTAGCGCCTGACTGCTCAGAAGCGCGCTTTCGATGCCGCTGCGGTCCTTCATGTCGAGCAGTAACTCGCCGTCTGCCCTCACCGCCAGGCTGTCGCCATTGTAGCTGAGTCCGTTTGCGTCACTGCCGATGCGGTTGACACCGATCACGCAGGCTTGATTTTCGATGGCTCTGGCAATTAATAGCTGGCGCCAGTGAGCGCGTCGTGTGCTTGGCCAATTCGCCACATAGAGCATCAGGTCGTAATCGCCGAGATTGCGACTAAACACGGGAAAGCGCAGGTCATAGCAGACCTGCAGATTGATTTGCCAGCCTCTCCACGGCACGACCACACGGCGGTTCCCGGCCAGGTAGCGTCGGTGCTCACCTGCCATTCTGAACAAATGACGTTTGTCGTAGTGGTATTTGTCCTCGGGGGTGATGAATAACAGCCGGTTGTGTACGCCCTGCTCGGTGCGTACGGCCAGACTGCCGGTGACCGCGCAATCCCGCTCCCGGGCAGTTCGGAGCAGCCAGCCTTCCGTGGGGCCACCGGGGTCTTCTGCGTTGGCAACAGCGTTCATGGAAAATCCCGTTGTGAACATCTCCGGGAGCACGATCAGGTCGGTGTCGCCGGGCAGGTTGTCAATCAACGCACTGATCTGGGCACGGTTGTCTTCTGGCTGTTCCCAGGCCAGTGCACACTGGACCAGGCTGATATTCAGATCTCGCATAGTATCTCCGCCGCACGCAGGAGCACCGCATCGCTTTTGGCGAAGCAGAAGCGCAGGTAGTGCTGTGCCGGCGGCTTTTCATAGAATAGAGAAACAGGAATCGACGCGATTGCGTAGCGCAGGGTCCAGTCCTCGCACAGTTGGAGATCGACGGTGTCGGTTATCGCACTGTAGTCGAGGAGTTGGAAGAAGCTGCCTTCGCTGGGCAGCCACTGAAATCGCGATGATGCCAGCGCGGTGCAAAATAGATTGCGCTTGGCCTGATAGAAGGCCGCCAGTGTCCCCGGGTAGTCCGGGTCAGTCGCCATGAATTCCGCCAGAGCGCGCTGAACCGGTGTTACGGCAACAAACGTCACGTATTGATGAACTTTCCGCAGTTCATCTGTCAGTGCGGGTGGCGCAACCACATACCCGGTCTTCCAGCCTGTCACGCAATAGGTCTTGCCGAATGAGAAGACGGCGAAACTGCGCTCTCTCAGCCCCGCATACTGCAGCACGCTGCGATGCTGGCCGCCATCGAATACCAGATGCTCATAGACTTCATCGCTCACGATGAGCAAATTGTGCTCGGTCGCGAGGGACTGCAGCCTCAGCATGTCATCCTCAGAAAATACCGCTCCACTGGGGTTGTGGGGTGAATTGATGATCATCATGCGGGTTCGCGGTGTCACGGCAGCTACAACCCGCTCCCAGTCGACTCTGAAGTCACCTCGGGTCAGTGGCACGCGCACGGGCGAGCCACCAGCCAGTTGGATTGCCGGGAGATAACTGTCATAACAGGGGTCGAGAACAATCACCTCATCGCCCGGTCCCACGCTTGCGGTGATCGCGCAGTAGATACCCTCGGTAGCGCCGGGGACCACGGTGATTTCACTCTCCGCATGGCACTCAACATCACGATAGCGGAAGATCTGTTGTGCTATCTGCGCCCGCAAGGCGGGGTCGCCGGCCATTGGCGCGTACTGATTGTGGCCGTCCATCACGGCCCGGGCCATGGCTTCACGCAGTGCCTGTGGTGCATCAAAGTCCGGAAAACCCTGGGACAGGTTGATGGCCCCGTGCTGTGCTGACAGAGCAGACATCCGACTGAATATGGTGGTGCCGCTGTCCGGCAGTTTGCTGTTCATCAGCGAGATAGACCCCTCGCCAGATTGGCTTGCATCAAAGCTGCGTCTCCAGAGGTAGCTCCGTCGTGTTCTTGATTTCGGTCACGGCCATGTGTGAGTGCAATTCGCGAATCGCGGGGCTGGCGGTCAGCGTGCTGCGCACGAAGGTCTCATAATGGCGTATGTCACGGGTGACGATTTTCAGCAGATAATCCCAGATCCCGGTCATGGTATAGCACTCCATGACCTCCGGGTAGCGTGCGATGTCCTGCTCAAATGCCTGCAAGTCCAGGCGGCCCGCCGCAGTGAGGTTGATCGTCGCGAAGACGACCATGTCGATGCCCAGCGCGTCCCGGTCCAGAATGGCGACCCGCCGCTTGATGATGCCCGCCTGGTCCAGTTTGTTGATCCGCCGCCAGCACGGCGATTGCGATACATTGATGCGTTCAGCCACACGGGCAGTGCTGACGGTGGCGTCGGCCTGCAGCAATTTAAGAATTTCTACATCCTGTTTGACAAGATTTTGGGTCATTTTAACCCCCTCGTTGCGAAAAATCGAAATAGATGGTCTTCAATACCCGGATATCCACGTCAAATCAAATAACAATTTCTATACTTTTAGGAGACACTGGCATTCTAACTACAGGTGGCGGGCACATGGGCACAGATAACAGAACAGCGATCAAGCGAATTTCACTGGACGACAAGTACGCGTTGGACAAGGCCCGGGCCTACATGACTGGTGTCGAGGCACTGGTGCGGCTGCCCATGCTTCAGCACCAGCGAGACCAGCAGCGCGGCCTGAATACGGCTGCCTTTATCTCCGGCTATCGTGGCTCGCCAGTGGGCGGCGTCGATCAGGCCATGTGGCGTGCCAGACCCTGGCTTGAGAAACACAATGTGCACTTCCAGCCCGGTATCAACGAGGATCTTGCGGCCACCGCTGTGTGGGGCAGTCAGCAGACCGATCTCTTCGGTGGCGCGAAGTACGACGGCGTCTTTGCCATGTGGTATGGCAAGGGTCCCGGCGTGGATCGCAGCATGGATGTGATCAAACACGCCAACGCGTTTGGTACCTCCCGTTACGGCGGTGTGCTGGCAGTGGCCGGGGACGATCATGCCTGTAAATCTTCTACCCTGCCGCACCAGTCCGAGCATATGTTCATCGGCGCGTCGGTTCCCGTCCTGAGTCCTGCCAACGTCCAGGAGGTCCTGGACCTGGGGGTTTATGGCTGGGAGTTATCCCGTTACAGCGGTTGCTGGGTGGCCCTCAAGGCGATCACGGAAAATATGGATTCGGCGATCTCCGCCGACATTGACCCCAACCGTATCAATATCGTTATTCCCGATGAGTTCAAACTGCCGCCCGGCGGTGTCCATGGCCGTTGGCCGGACAAGCCTCTGGAGCAGGAACTGCGTCTGAACAAGTACAAGATCTATGCCGCCCGCGAGTTTGCCCGGGTCAACGGGCTCAACAGAATCGTGATCGACAGTCCCCGGGCCCGGTTTGGCATTGTGACCACCGGCAAGGCTTATCTCGATGTGATGCAGGCCCTGGAGGATATGGGAATTGATGATGCCGTGGCCGCCGAGATAGGCCTGAGGGTCTACAAAGTGGGTATGAGTTGGCCCCTGGAGCCGCGCACAACACACGAGTTTGCCGAGGGGCTGGAGGAAATCCTGGTTGTGGAGGAGAAACGCTCGATCATCGAAGATCAACTCACCGGCCAGCTCTACAATAACCCCGTAGCAGCCAGGCCGCGGGTGATAGGTGAGTTCGATGAACTCGGTGCGAGCCTGTTGCCGAATCTGGGGGAGCTGACGCCTGCAACGATTGCGCTGGCCATCGGCAGTCGGGTCAAGCGCTACTACCAATCCGAGACCATGGAACGGCGGCTGCGCTGGATTGAAGACAAAGAACGATCTCTGGCCTCCCCGGGTGGCGGCATCGAGCGCGTACCGCACTTCTGTTCCGGTTGCCCGCACAACACTTCGACCCGGGTGCCCGAGGGCAGTCATGCGCTGGGTGGCATTGGCTGTCACTATATGGCCACCTGGATGCCCGACCGGGAAACTCATACCTTCACCCAGATGGGCGGGGAGGGAGCGACCTGGATCGGTCAGGCCCCCTTTACCGAGACGCAGCACGTATTCCAGAACCTCGGCGACGGGACTTACTTTCACTCGGGCCTGCTGGCTATCCGGGCCGCGGTGTCTTCCGGAGTGAATATTACCTACAAGATTCTGTATAACGACGCGGTGGCGATGACCGGCGGGCAGCCCATCGACGGCAGCCTGACCGTGGAAGACCTGATCTACCAGCTGCGCGGCGAGGGAGTGAAGCGTATTGCACTGGTCAGCGATTACCCGGACAAATGGCGCAGTCGCTTCAGCAGCATCCCGGGCTATAGCCTTCATCATCGGGACGAAATGGACAGCCTGCAGAAAGAGCTGCGCGAGTTCAGCGGTACTTCGGTGATTGTTTTCCAGCAAACTTGCGCCGCTGAAAAACGCCGGCGGCGCAAAAAAGGGGAACTCGAAGACCCGGCCAAGCGGCTGTTTATCAATGCGGCTGTTTGTGAGGGCTGTGGCGACTGCAGCCTAAAATCCAACTGCCTGTCGATTGTACCCAAGGAAACTGAGCTGGGGCGCAAGCGGCAGATAGATCAGAGCTCCTGCAACAAGGACTATAGCTGCGCCAATGGGTTCTGCCCCAGTTTTGTCACGGTATTGGGCGGTAGACTGAAGAAACCCACGGTGGGGACGGATAGTGTGGATACGGTATTCGACCCATTGCCGGAGCCGCAGTTGCCCTCACTGGAACGCCCCTGGAATACGGTGGTTACCGGTGTCGGTGGTACGGGTGTGCTGACCATATCGGCCTTGATCGCCATGGCGGCACACATTGAAGGCAAGGGTTGCGCAACGCTGAATCAGACCGGGCTGGCCCAGAAATTTGGCGCGGTGGTTAGCCACGTTCGGGTGGGCGCGGAGCAGGAAGATATCAAAGCGGTGCGCATCTCTGCGGGCGAGGCGGATCTGTTGCTCGGTTGCGATCTGGTAGTGACGACGACCTATGAGGCCATGGGCAAGGTCTCCACCGGCAGGACTCACGCGGTGGTCAATGAGGCCGAGGTGCCGACGGCTGCGTTTATTCTGGACCCCGACGCCAAATTCCCCACCGCGGCGATGAAGCAGCGCATCAACGCGGAAATGGGTGAAGAAAATTGTCATTTTATCGACTCAACGGCGATTGCAACCCGCCTGCTTGGCGATGCCATCGCCAGCAACCTGTTTCTGCTCGGTTTTGCCTGGCAGCAGGGTATGGTGCCGGTATCGGCCAATGCCCTGGAGCAGGCCATTGAGCTCAACGGGGTAGCCGTCGAGTTTAATAAACACGCCTTTCTCTGGGGCAGACGCTGCGCTGACCAGCCGGAGAAAGTGTTGGCCGTCGTCTCTGACTCAAAGAAACCACGGCTCCAGCTCAGCCTGGAAGAGGTGATCAGTGATCGCGAATCACGCCTCAGTGATTACCAGGACGCGGCCTACGCGGCAACCTATCGCGCCCGGGTGGAGCGAGTCCGGCTAGCTGACCCGCAGAGTGACGAGACCGATTCGCTGACCATGGCTTTTGCACGCAACCTGCACAAGTTGATGGCCTACAAGGATGAATACGAGGTGGCGCGGTTGTACAGCGACGGCCAGTTCCAGCGCCAACTGGAGCAGCAGTTTGAAGGCGACTATGAGTTGCGCTTTAATCTGGCGCCACCGCTGTTGAGTAAGCGCGATCCGAACACCGGGCAATTGATAAAGCGGGAGTTTGGTCCCTGGTTAATGGGTGCCTTCGGGTTGCTGGCCAAATTCCGGTCTTTGCGTGGCGGCCGGTTCGATGTATTTGGCTACACCGAAGAGCGTCGCCAGGAACGCGCAGATATCGACGAGTATGTGGCCCTGATGGAAGAGGTTCTTGCCGCTGTGGGAGACGACAACTACGACGCTGCCCTGGAGCTGGCGCGTCTGCCAGCCAAACTGCGTGGATACGGTCATGTGAAGGACCGCAACCGGGAGAACCTGGGGCTGCGTAAACAGCAGCTGTTGAGGCAGTTGCGTAACGAAGAGTTCAGCCCGGTGACCGTAGTTAATGCCGCGTGAGCCCTGTATTGTGATTACTTTGAGAGGTGGTTCAGCCTATTTGGCAACGAAACCGGTGGCCGTTCGGGGCGTTTCGATGGCAGAATATCACGGTCAGCGACGGCTGCAGGCTTGTCTGTGTACCTAGGTAAACGTGAGTACACGTGGGCACACGTGGGTAGTTGCCCCGTCCCATAACTCGCTGCGTCGTCACAAGCCGGAACACGGAGACTGTATGTCAATCAAGTTGGAACTTCTGGGAGTAGATTCTCGTGGGTCCTGCCCGCAGGAGTTGGCCTTCGGCAACGTATTTTCAGACCACATGTTCAGTCAGCATTATGACGCCGGCGAGGGGTGGCATGGGGCTGCCATTGAGCCGTTTCATAGTTTCACCCTGCATCCGGCCGCCGCCGTGCTTCACTATGGGCAAGAAATTTTTGAAGGTCTGAAAGCTTACCGACGTCCCGATGGCGGGGTAAACCTGTTTCGCCCCCAGGAGAATATCCGGCGCTTCAATGCCTCGGCCACACGTATGGTTATGCCTCCGGTGGATCCCGCACTGCACCTTGAGGCGATCAAACGTCTGGTTCAGGTTGACAGCGCCTGGGTTCCCGATCGACCCGGCGCCGCCTACTACCTGCGCCCCGCCATGATCGCGACTACGCCCAAACTGGGCCTGGGTGCGGCCTCGTCCTACCTCCACTTCGTGATCGGTGGTCCGGTAGGACCTTATTTCAAAGAGGGCTTTAATCCGGTCTCGGTCTATATTTCAGACGTGTGCAGGCGGGCGGTCAAAGGCGGGGTAGGTGAGGCAAAAACCGGAGGCAACTACGCTGCAAGTCTTTTCATGGGTGAGCAGGTCGCCAGCGAGGGCTACACCCAGGTGTTGTGGCTGGACGCGATCGAGGGGCGGTATGTGGAAGAAGTCGGGGCGATGAACATTTGTTTCGCGCGCCGCGATGGCAGCGTTGTTACCCCCTCACTGACGGGCAGTATCCTGGCCGGCATTACCCGCGATTCCCTGTTGCATCTCGCACCCAGCCTGGGTCATCCGATTTCCGAGGAGCGTCTGGATGTTGAGGAGTTACTGGCCGATATCGAGTCCGGCGAGATCACCGAGGTCTTCGGCTGCGGCACCGCCGCCGTGATCTCCCCGGTAGGCAGGCTGCACTTCCGTGGGCGTGATTACGTGATCAATAACAATCAGGCAGGGCCCGTGGCGGAGCGGCTCTATAAGGAGTTGACTGCGATTCAGTATGGGCAGGCCGAGGATCCATTTGGCTGGACTGTACCTGTAGAGGACTGAGTCAACGCTACGGGGCCTGCTGGCCCTCTGGCGTCGCAAGTTGTTCGGGTTGGAGCTGCAGGTAGCGACGCAAGTAGTGAACGCAGAGATAAAAAGGCCCCGTATCCAACAAGGCGACGGTGGCCTTGAACAGGTAGTTGCTCCCGATCAGGATGAGTAAGGCCTTAACGGTGATCTCTTCGCGCAGGAATGCCGCCCCGAAGGTCACAGTGATCACCATCACTGAATCGACCATCTGACTCATCAGCGTACTGAAGTTGTTGCGCACCCAGAGATGCTTGCCCCTGGTGACCCGCTTCCAGAAGTGAAACAGCTGCACATCGCAATACTGAGCAGCAATGTAGGCCAACATGGAAGCAAATACAGCCCCGGATGTAGTGGCGTAGATAAGCTGGTACAGGCCCACGCTGTCTTCTACCAGGGCGCCGTTAGGCAAGGCCACTGGCGCTGACAGCTGCAGGATCTGCCAGGGAGGCATGCTGGCATCGGGGACTGACGGGATACTATTGCCAAGAAACAACACGAACAGGATAAAGAAGTTGAGTCCGAGGCCAACGCTTACCAGGAAGTTGGCCCGCGCCTTACCGTAGAGTTCACAGACCAGGTCAGTACACAGAAAAGTCAGCGGATACGGCAGTACGCCAACGGCCAGTGCCATAGGGCCCAGTTGCACAAATCGGGTGATGCCGATCACGTTGAGCAGGGTCATGGCGCACAGAAACGTGCCCGCCAGTACCAGGAATACCCGTTCCCGCCGCTCTTGCAGCTCTCCGGTGGCGAGCATCAATCAGTGCTCCTGCTGGCCGAGGTTGGCGTGCAGCACGGCGCCATTGATCACGGGATTGTGGTGCGCCCAATGGATCAACTCCGCGATCTCCTGCGCGGTGATCAGTCTGCCGTAGCTATTCATCGCCGCCAGCGAATCAATCAATTGGGTATCGTTATTCAGGTGGGTGCGCAGCATTTCAGTGTCCGTGAAGCCCGGACAGATCAAGGCAGTGTGTATCCCTGTACCGAACAGATCCTGACAGCTGGCTCGCATCATGCCAAGTTGCGCGTGCTTGCTGATCACGTAACTGAAGGTTCCCGCGACGGCTTTTTCTGACAGCGTTGAGCCGACATAGAGCAGGCTGGACCGCTTTGGCATGAGTGGCAGCAGGCGTTGATTGAGGCTGTTGATGGCGACCACGTTGGTCTCCAGTACTTCGCGAAGGGCGTCACTCGAGCAGTCGGTGGTGCTGTCCTTACGCATCTGGCAGGCATTGTGAACAAGGGCCACACTGTCACTGCTTTCTACAACCGGTCGCAGGGTTTCGCAGGCCGTGGCGATGGCGTGGTCCGAAGCCAGGTCGCAGCACAGATTTTCTATCTCTGGTAATCGGCAAGTGCGTCGCGACAAATTATAGACACGGTAGCCGTCGTTGAGAAAACGCTGTGCCGTGGCCTCGCCAATACCCACACTGGCGCCAGTGATAATTGCTGTCATCATGGTGGTTGCTACTCCTGCTATTGGCGTAAAAACGCCGGGAGACCGGGGGCGGGGCGCTTCATTGGAGCGCCAGATTCAGCTATTTCCAGTGATGCGTCAAGGCCTGCGAGTCGCTGCACAGCCTGCCCTGAAAGCATGGCGGTCACAGAGTCCGGGTACAGTCTGCAGTTGCAGTGACCGCCGCCAGGCGGGACAATGTTGGTTCAGTCGACTGACCGGAACTCGTTATGGAACGCCTCACCACGCTGTATATCGACAAGGAAAGTCACAAATTTTCCGTCGCGCACTATACTATTTTTTCCGCCACGGAGCGCGAGCGACTGCATGGGCACAACTATTCAGTCTCCGCCCGGATCGTCGCGCCCATGGGAGACAACGGCTTTGCCGCAGATTACAACGTCTACAAATCCCGGCTGCGGGAGCTCTGTGAAGCCCTGGACGAATACCTGCTGCTTGCGGGTGAATCACCCCATCAGAAAATCGAGGAGGCCGGGGATATGTTTCGGGTGCGTTTCGCCGATGATGAGATGCTCTTTCTGCGCAGTGACAGCCAGGTTCTGCCTATCCGTAATGCAACGGTAGAAGAGTTTTCCCACTATCTGCTGCAGGGCTTACTGGTGGCCTCCGAGGGCGACGACCTGCGCGAGGTGGAGCTGTGCGTCGCCTCTGGTCCCGGCCAGAAAGGTTGCTCCCTGTGGCGCAGCGACGACTCACTCGGCAGAGCGCAGCTGTGCCGAAGTGATTAACCGGGCCGTGTTCAGGCGGCGATGCCGCTGTGCATGAGCAGGGGTTCAATACGCGGCTCGCGGCCACGAAAAGCGACAAAAAGCTCCATGGCATCCCGCGATCCACCGGTCTCGAGGATCTGTCTGCGAAAATCCAGCCCGGTATCGGGGTTGAAAATACCGTCTTCCTCAAAGCGCGAGTAGGCATCGGCTGACAGCACCTCGGCCCACTTGTAACTGAAATACCCCGCGGCGTACCCGCCCGCGAAAATATGCGAAAAGCTGTTTTGGAGCCGATTGAAGGGCGGTGCGGGAACGACAGCTATCTTTGCCCGCACTTCATCCAGCAGCGCTTGCACACGATCTGCCCCCTCGTCGTTCCATTCCAGATGCAGTCGAAAATCAAACAGGGCGAATTCCAGTTGTCTGGCCAGGGCCATCGCTGATTGAAAATTGCGTGCTGCCAGCATTTTTTCCAACAGCGACTCGGGAAGCGGTTCACCGCTTTCATGATGGCCTGAAATAAAGCTCAGCGCTTCGGGCTCCCAGCACCAGTTTTCCAGGAACTGGCTGGGGAGTTCAACCGCGTCCCAGGCCACACCGTTGATTCCCGATACCGGCCCCACAATTTGTCTGGTCAGCATGTGATGCAGCCCGTGTCCGAACTCGTGGAACAAGG
Source organism: uncultured Gammaproteobacteria bacterium (assembly GCA_963840725.1). Lineage (GTDB taxonomy): Bacteria > Pseudomonadota > Gammaproteobacteria > Pseudomonadales > Halieaceae > CAVWDU01. The sequence goes on from CAWIZY010000022.1 coordinate 42,078, forward strand.
TGGTGAGTTCGTTGGAGGTCAGCAGAGAGGGCTTGTCTTCCACCGGCGGGGTAAAATTGCACACCAGATAGGCCACCGGAAGCTGTAAGCCGCTGCGACCCATTCGACGAACCCGGCAGTCGGCCATCCAGGCGCCGCCGCGCTTGTTCTCGCGGGCGTACAAGTCGAGGTAGAAGCGTGCGGTCAACTCACCGTCTGAGTGGACCTCGAACAGGCGCACATCTGCATGGTAACGATCAAACTGTTCCACCTCGGTGATATCGATGGCAAAGAGTCGCTTCGCCACCTCGAACAAGCCCGCTAACACTCGATCTACAGGCAGGTAGGGCCGGATCTCCTCTTCCGATATATCGAAGGTGCGCTGCTTCAGCTTTTCACTGTAATAGGCTACATCCCATGCTTGTAGTTTCGCGCAACCGCACTCAGCGGCAAATTTACACAGGGCGCTCCATTCGGCCTCTGCCTGAGGTCTGGAGCGCTCCGCCAGTTGCTCCAGGAATGCCAGAACGTCTTCGGGGCTGTCTGCCATCTTGGTGGCCAGCGACAGTTCTGCATAGTTGCCAAAACCGAGCAGCCTGGCCATTTGCCGTCGCAGGTCGAGTTTCTCTTTGATGAGTGCGCTGTTGTCCCAGCGGCCCGCGTCAGGGCCCTGGTCCGAAGCGCGGGTGACATTCGCGGTATAGACTTCCCGTCGGATATCGCGGTTGTCGCAATAGGTCATGACCGGCAGCACCGAAGGCAAGTCCAGAGTCAGTAAATAACCCTCGCTACCGGCCTGCTGTGCCAACTGCGCAGCGCTCGCCAGTGCCGTTGCAGGCAGACCTGCCAATTCGTCGGCGGTGGTGGCTCTGCGCCAGCCGTTGGTGGCATCTAATACGTTTTCGCCAAATCTACTGCCCAGGTCGGACAACTGTTTTCTGATGTCTCCAAACAGCCGCTTCTGTGCCGCCGGGAGTGACACGCCTGCCAGGCGAAAGTCCCGCAGGGCATTCTGAACGGTCTTTTGCCGGGCCTCATCGAGTTTGCTGAAAGCTGGGCTATCTGCAATCTGCTGGTAGGCGGCGCACAAGCCACTGTGCTGACCCAACCAGGTGCCGTATTCCGACAATAGCGGCAGACATTGATTGTAAGCCGAGCGCAAGTCATCACTGTTGCAGACGGCGTTCAGGTGGCTGATTGGTGACCAGCACTGTGCCAGTTCATCGTCCAGTTCTTCAATGGGTGCCAGCAGGGAGTCCCAATCGTGTTGCTCGGTGGCCGCCAGCAGTGTCTCGATAGCGGCTTTGTTGCGTTCGATCAGCTCCCGGACCGCGGGCTCTGCGTGTTCCACGCGAATCCGCGAGAAAGGTGGGAGTGAGTGTGACTCGAGTAGCGGGTTGGACATGTGCAGAGGGTCTCAGCAGTGCGATTGGGTCGGTATTCTAGCGCAGATTCTGCCTGTTTGCGTCAGCGCGAAACCCAATCATCGGTCCCGCCAGCAGGCTCTGTCCGGGGCCGTCTCCCAGCGGGGGGAACCTGCGCCAGCGGCCATTCAGCCAGGGCATGGTAATTGACCCCGTGACGCCCCTGTTTGGACTCGAACAGGGTCAGACGATCGTAGTCGAAGGGTATTCGGGGCGGCGCAGTGGGGGCCGGGGGGGGGGAGCTGGCACTGCCTGAACAGGGTGATGTGCGGTTGAAAACCGCTCCCTTGCTTGCCGCGTCCCCGGCGGCCCAGCTTGTGCAGCCCCGCTGACAATTGCTCCAGAGAGAGTGGCCACTGAGTGGGGCCCAGCCAGAGAATCTGCGGCCGCGGCCAATAGCCGGTTTGATCCAGCAGCAGACTGCCGGCTGCGCTGGGGGCACGTTCGTCCACCGCCAGGCACAATCGCTCCAGGGAGTGCTCATCTACCGCGCCCAAAAAGGCCAGGGTAATGTGGAAGTTAGCCATTGCCACGGGTCCTGACAAAGCCGGTAGTTGACGATCGCGCCAGTCGGCAATAGCCACGGCAGTTTTGGCAGGGCACTCGAGGGCAAAAAACAGGCGCATGGTCGTTAGTCCGACGGTTTCTTTTTCGTCAGCGGTGCGAAACCATCGTTATCCGGCGCCGATGCCTGGCGCCGCTTGCCCTTGTTCTGCTGAACACGTTTGCGTGTCTTGCTTTTGGCAGCGCGGCTGCTCCGGGTTTTCTTGCTTGCGCCAGCGGCTTTTCCCGAATTCTTGCGATCTTTTGGGCCTTTGTATTTGGCTTTAACGCCGGGTAGGCTGCGTTCATCCAGGGTCAGCTGCAGATAGCGCTGGATGCTGGCCATCAGGTTCCACTCGGGCGCACCGACCAGTGAGACAGCAACACCGCTTGCTCCCGCGCGACCGGTGCGGCCGGTGCGGTGCAGATAATCGTCACCACTGCGTGGCAGGTCATAATTGACGACCAGGTCGATTTCCTTGACGTCCAGACCCCGGGCGGCCAGATCGCTGGCACAGACCACGTCCAGCTTACCATCGGCAAACCGGGTCATAACCAGTTTCCGTCGCTCGGTGGACAGGTCTCCGTGCAACTCGGCGCAGCGCAGGCCCTGCTCTCCCAGCATCCCGGCCAGCCGGGACGCATCGCGGCGTCGGTTAGCGAACACCAGCGCTCGGCGGTAGCCTCCGGACTTCAATAGCGCGGTCAGGACCCTGTCCCGGTGCCCCTGGTCATCCACCAGAATGCGTTGGTGTTCTATACCCTCGTGGGGCTCGCGTATCTTGCCGACTTGTATCGTCGTGGGAGACTTCAATACTGCTGCGGCCATATCATCCATACGCCGGCTCTTTAGTGTGGCAGAGAGCAGCAGTACCTGTTTATCGGGCCTGCAGTAAGCGTCTATTTTCAACACATCTTCCCGGAACCCCATCTCCATCATGCGGTCCGCCTCATCGAGCACCAGCGCGCGCAAACTCCTGAGGTCCACACTACCTTTTTCGCAGTGTTCAAGCATACGGCCCGGCGTGGCCACGATGATCTCCGGGTTTTTACGGAAGATAGCTTTCTGGTACTTGAACTCTGCACCTCCGGTGATCCCCTGAATGGCGATACCGGACTTGAGTAGCAAGCGGCGGCTTTGCTTCAGGATCTGACGGGCGAGTTCCCGAGTGGGTACAAGAATCAGGGCGATGGTACCAGCCGAGTTTTCGGGCGGCTGCTCGAGAATACTCTGGGCAACGGGTAGCAAATAGGCGAGGGTTTTGCCGCTCCCTGTCTCTGCCCGTATCTTGAGATCGACCCCTGTCAGGGCCTCGGGAATAGTCAGTCGTTGCACCTCTGTGGGTTCTTCGAGTTCCAGCGACTGCAGGCCCAGCAACAGGCGGCGATCCAATGGGAGGTCTTTAAACACTGTCTTATCCCCAAGTAATGTGTCCCGATTCTAACTCAACTGGCGGCTAAAGTCGGATTCGCGTATTCTCAGCCGGCTCGGGAAACGTCGAGGCTTGTGGGGACAGGCTGATTCTTCCGGGTCGCTCCAACATTACCAGCCAACGGAACCGGTGCGTTTACCTGTGGCACCTCTGAGTAATGGCCTGAGCGCATTGCCATTATTCAGAGGTGCCCTCGATGAGTCTGTCCAGCAAGATACTGTTTGGCCTGTTGGCCGGCATTGTAACCGGCCTGTTCTTCGGTGAGCTCGCGGCGCCGCTAAAATTGGTCGGTGATGTCTTTATCAAGCTGCTACAGGTCACCGTCCTGCCCTACATCATGATTTCGCTGATCGCGGGCATCGGTCGCATGGATCTGGCGGGAGCCAAGCGCCTGGCCTTGCGGGGTACAGCGGTTCTGTTACTGATCTGGGCCCTTGCGTTACTGCTGGTTTTCGTTGCCTCACTGGGGTTTCCCGACCTCGAGACGGCGTCCTTTTTTGGCAGTGTTGCCACGCAGGAAGTCGCCCAGGTCGACCTGATTGAACTCTATCTGCCTGCCAACGTATTTTACTCACTGGCCAACAACCTCGTTCCGGCGGTGGTGGTTTTCTCAATACTGATGGGCGTGGCGCTGATCTCTGTTGAGGACAAACACGGCGTGCTCCCGGTTTTTGATGCGGTTGCAGCGGCGCTCGCTCGGATTAACGGGGTTGTTGTACAGCTGACCCCTTACGGTATTTTTGCGATTGCCGCAGCTGCGGCCGGGACCATTACCGTTGCAGAGCTCGGCCTGGTGCAGGTTTATCTGGTCACCTACGTCGCGCTGGCTCTGCTGGTCACCTTCTGGATTTTCCCTGGCCTCGTGGCCGCGCTCAGCGGGATACCGTTTCGCGAGGTGCTGGACACTTTCCGCGATTCGCTGGTTACAGCGTTTGCCACCGGCAACCAATTCGTTGTCTTGCCCCAGATAGCGGAGGACTGCAAAACGCTGCTGGCACGGCACGGCAGTGGGGGTGAGGAGGCAGATTCTGCCGTGGATATCATAGTCCCGGTGTCCTTTAATTTTCCGTCGTTGGGAAAACTCCTGGTGTTGTTGTTTGTACTCTTTGCGGCCTGGTTCACCGACACCGACCTGTCTGTTACCGACCGCATGGCTCTGGCTGTCAACGGCCTGTTCAGTCTGTTCGGCAGCCTGAACGTTGCCGTACCTTACCTGCTGGATACCCTGCGAGTACCCGCGGATATGTTTCAGTTGTTTCTGGTCACCGGTATTGTGGTGGGGCGTTTTGGCGCCATGCTGGCTGCACTGCATATTATCGTGCTGAGCGTGATCGGCACTCTGGCACTGACCGGCAAACTACAGCTCAGCGGCGCGGCCATTGTTCGCTATCTGATCGTGACCGGGATCACTCTGGCCCTTCTGCTGGTCGGGCTGCGCGCCTATTTTGCCCTGTTTGTGCCCGAACCACCCCCACGGGAAGAAGTATTGAAGAGCATTCACATGATGGAACCCCGGGTCTGGGCGAACGTGCGTCTGGAACCGCCGGGTCCGACGGGCGAGCGGCAAGGCGGCAGTCGTCTGGACCATGTTGTGGCCTCTGGTGTGCTGCAAGTCGGCTACCGGCCCAATAATCTGCCCTGCAGTTTCTTGACCGGAGACGGAGAGCTGGTCGGTTTTGATATGGAAATGGCTCACATACTGGCAGAAGATCTCGGCCTGGTGCTGGAGTTTGTGCCTTTTGAATTTGAACCACTACAGGCAATGCTGGACTCCGGGCAGATTGATATCGCCATGTCCTGTATCGCCAGCCTGCCAGACAGGTACAGCCGTGCCTCCTTTTCCGCGCCCTACCTCGATCTCAAGCTGGGCCTGATCGTGCGTGATCATGAGCGCAGGGATTTTGCCAGCATGGACCAGTTGCGCGAGCGCCAGGAGCTGGTGATTGCGATGGTGGGCACGCATTACTTTAAGCCGCGTTTGTCACGCCTTCTGCCCCAGGCGAGCTTCGTTTACCTGGAGTCTGCCGAAGCCTTTTTCGAGGACGGCAACCATGGCGCCGATGCGCTGCTGTTATCGGCGGAAGAGGGTGCGGCCTACAGTTATCGCTATCCACACTTTGGCGTGGTGACCTCCGACCAGTCGGCACGGCTGCCGGCGGCTTACGCCCTGCCCAAGGGTGATCTGGAAATGGTGCAGTTCATCAGCAATTGGATTGATCTGAAACGCAAGGACGGCACCATAGACCGGCTTTACGAATACTGGATGCTCGGGGGCGCCGCACGACCCTCGGAGCCGCGCTGGTCTGTCGTGCGGGACGTCCTGCACTGGATCGACTAAACTAAGAGATCGCAAAATACCTTGAGGATAAAGCGATGCGTAAACTGATTGCGATTTGCCTGCTAGCCGCAGCCTCTGCGAGTTCCGTGGTGGCGGTGGCTGCGGATCCCTACGATATCAGGACGTCGGCCCGGGTGGTCGCTTTTGGCGATGTGCACGGTGCCTATGCTGACTGGACGGCGCTGCTCAAAGAGCTGGGCGTGATCGATGCGTCGCTCAACTGGAGTGGCGGCAAAACCCATCTGGTGTCTCTGGGGGATCTGATTGATCGTGGTCCCGGGTCGCGCCAGGTGGTGGAGTTGTTGATGAAGCTCGACGCCCAGGCGGATGCCGCTGGCGGAGCCGTTCACATGGTCCTGGGCAACCATGAGGTGATGGTGATGACCGGTGATCTGCGCTACGTCTCGGCAGCCCGAATTCGCCGCTTTCGCGGGTGACGAGACAGCCGCAGAACGAGACGCAATATTCGCTGACTTATCGGCGTTTTAATCCGGGCGGCGCAGACGCAACCGTGCGAGCGGCCTTTGATGGCGACTATCCACCGGGGTATCTCGGTTTGCGCAAGGCCTACTGCGCTCGATGGCAAGCTTGGCCGGTGGCTTATTGAGCAGCCCTTGTCATCAAGGTCAACGACAAGGTTTACATGCATGGCGGTATCTCGAAAGCGGCGGGAGAGGAGGGGCTGAAGGCTCTGAACAATCGCCTCAAGACTGAATTGCGCGACTTCCTGGAGAGCATGGATGCCCTGCGCGCGGCCGGCGTGATGCCCTGGCATGTGGGTTACGACCAGCGGCTGCCCTTTCTAAACGCCAGGGCGGAAGAGTTTGCTGCGGCCAACCCGAAGACCAGGGCCGACTGGTTTGGGCCGCTGCAAACCGTGTTTGATGCGCAACAGGCGTTTGTGTTCGGCGATGACAGTCCCAACTGGTATCGCGGTACTGCGATGTGTCACCCGTATTCGGAATCGTTTAATACCGAACAGTTTCTCAATCGGGTTGGCGCTAGCCAACTTGTTATGGGACATACGCCGACAAGAGGCAAAGTGCAGCAACGCATGGATGGCCTGGCGATTCGACTTGACACCGGAATGTTGAAGAGTGTCTACAAGGGGCAGGCGTCGGCGCTGGTTTCTGAGGGCGGCAATGGCTATGTACACTATCTGGGTGGCGCTCAGAAGGCCCAGCCTATAGTCGAAGAGGAGAGCCTCTCGCAGAAACTCTCACGGATGAGTGATGACGAGCTCGAAGATTTTATGCGTACGGCGCCGACGGTCAACGTGGAGGACATCGGCACCGGTGTGACCAAGCCAAAGCGTGTCACCCAGGAGCGCAACGGGATCAGCAACGACGCGGTATTCAAGTATGAGGATACAGCCCCGGGACTGGAGTCTGCCAAGCGCTACAATTCGCGCAAGCATAATGACGCTGACCGCTATGTTTACGATGTAGCCGCTTATAAGCTTGACCGCATGCTGGGGTGGGAGATGGTGCCGGTGGCTGTATTGGGGGAGGTGCAGGGACAGCCCGGTGCCTTGTCTGACTGGGTTGAAGGGGCTATCAACGAGCGCGACCGCCTGGAGCAGGATCTGCCGTTCAACAGCTACTGCAAGCAGTGGGAGCAGTACCGGCTGCGCTTCGTGTTCGATATCCTGATCCACAATGATGACCGAAATCTGACCAATATCCTGTGGACCAAAGACGACTATATGATGAAGTTCATCGACCACTCTCTGGCGTTCCGCACCACCGAAAAACGACCCAAGCAATACCGAAAAGTCGATCTGGAGGTTTCCGATCTGTTGCGCTCCAAGCTGGAGTCTCTCGATCGGGCCGGCCTCAACCGCGAGCTGTCACCCTATCTACACCCAAAGCAGATAGACGCGATTCTGGCGCGCAGGGATCTGATCCTGAAAGAGGCCATTTCTCCGTCGAAGAAGCGGTAGTGGCCTGTCGGCGGGGGGGCTAGGGTGCCAGGACGCTTAAAGGGTTTTCTCAAGCGCAGCTTATTGCTGGGCGTCGAGCTGCGCCCGGGCGAAGCGCTGGGCGTACTGGCGATGTTTGCCAGCCTGTTTCTGATTCTGTTTACGGCCTACCTGCTCAAGCCCGCCAGGGAAATGCTGATTTTGACCGAGGGCACCGCGGAGATCCGCAGCTACGCGGTCGCCCTGCAAGCGCTGTTGTTGCTACTTTTCATACCGATATACAGCAAGTTTTCGCGGCGCTTTGACAGCTATCGCTACATGCAAGTAGTGACCGCCGTGTGCGTGGCCACACTGCTGCTATTTGCCCTTGCGGGCAAGGCCGGACTGCCGGTCTCGGTTCCCTATTTTGTCTGGCTGGGTGCCTACAGCGTTCTCATCATAGCCCAGTTCTGGGCCTTCGCTTCTGAGCTATACAGCCGTGAGGCAGGGGAGCGCCTGTTCGTTATTATCGCTCTGGGGGCTTCACTGGGTGCCTGGATCGGATCGGCGCTTTCCAGGGAATTAGTAGAGTATATGGATGCCTACGGACTGATGGTCTGTGGCGCATTTACCCTGTTTCTGTCAGCGCTACCCACGCGACGTGCGACGCTCTCGGTTCCGGCCGGGTCACGTGGGGATACCGAAAGAGAGGTGAGCGGGGGGCAGGCTTCTGTCTTCGCGGGATTCCAGATGGTGCTGAGTCAGCGTTATCTCATGCTGATGTTTGCCTTCGTGATTATGCTCAACCTGGTCAACACCACAGGGGAATACCTGTTGGCAGCGATTCTGGAAGATTTGTATACCCAGGGCAGCGCGGAAGGTGCAATTGCGGTGGACAAGGGCACCTACGTCGGCCGGTTTTACAGCACGTTTTATTTTGTGGTCAATTTGCTTGGTGTGCTGATTCAGTTTTTCCTGGTGTCGCGGCTGATCCGCTGGGGCGGGTTCGGTGTCGCTTTCGCATTGACGCCGGTGCTGGTTTTCCTGGGCTATGCGGTTTTTGCCCTGCTGCCGGCCCTGGCCTGGTTCCGCTACTACAAAATGATGGAAAACAGTCTGGACTATTCTCTGCAGAATACAGTTCGGCAAATGCTTTACCTGCCCCTGACCCGGCAGCAGAAGTATGAGGCGCGAGCGGTGATAGACCCCTTCGGACAGCGTATCGGCGACCTGCTTCAGGCTGCACTGATTTTCGCCGGCCTGCACTGGCTGCTTATGAACGACAGCGACTTTATCGCACTGACGCTGTGTCTGGCCGCCATCAATCTGGTGATCGTGGTGGCCATTCTGAGAGAGCGACAGCGACTGCTTGCGGCCCAGACAGTGCCTCCCACGCCCGCCCCAACCGATAGTCACACGCCGTAGTCGACCGTAAAACACACCTCTGCTTCCAGTCCGTCATAATCTCTCGCTACCACGCGTATTTCGACGCGGCCACTGCTGGCCGGTGGTGGACTGAAGTAGAAACAGCGGCTGAGCTGATCAAACCTGATCCAGGGAGGCAAACGGTCCGAGGGCCTGACATAGGCCTGGTATTTCATCGCATCACCCAAGTCCGGATCGACAAAAGTGTCGGCAGCCAACTGCAACTGGAATGCTTTTCCCGCGGCGATCTCAATGTCTGGCAGGGGGCTCATCGCTACCGGCGGTTTGTTGTCGGGATGACCACTCGCGGCAGCATTGTGCTCGCGACCGATGGCTCTCGAGACCCACAGCAGCAGCGCTGCCAGAACAATGTTGCTGGCGGCAAAACCGGCAACCCCCAGACCGAGAATGGCACTGGCCAGGTACACAAAGCCCCCGGAAAGCACATCGCCAACACGGAAGAAAAAAGTGTCGATGGTATGCTTGCCCACGTACTTTTCTTCCCTGCTGACGGGCAGAAACAATGCATGGCGGGTAGTGGTCTGCAAGGAGTAGTTAACGCTGTTTTCAGCGATCATGGCGGTGCGGGCAACAACCAGCAATGGAAACAGCGCGAGCAGGGTGTAATTCAGGATCATCAGCAGAGGCAGGATATGCAGGGCTCCACTGATTCCAATATATTTGAATAGCCGCGAGACCAGGAATAGCTGGATCAAGAAGCTGAGTCCGGTAGTGATGAACAGGTACCGGGAGTAAAAATGGGTGATGTAATTCTCGACCAGTTGCCTGTGATCGGGTTCTGCGCTCAGTGACTGGGCCGCGTCCGATACGATACTGGCCAAAACATATTCACCGTTGGTGTTCACCAGGTTTATCAGGATGATAAAGCCTGTAATCAGGTACAGGTAACGACTGCGCAAGACAATGCTAAAACCCTCCAGCAGAGGATATGGCTCACGACTGCCGCCGATATCGCTGTGGGCTCGCGAGTCGTCTGGCACAGTATCCTCCAGCCAGTGACTGAGTCGCAATGAGATTGCCAGTAACAGCGCAGCGCAATACATAACCCCGTCGTGGCCGAGATACAGATCAAGTTCGCTGGCAGCGCCGGACCCCAGCAGAGCGCCGAGGGCTGATGCGGCAGCTACCAGCGGGAAAATCCTTTGTCCCGATTTCAGATTGAACAAATCGGCGGCGAACGCCCAGAACAGCGCCAATACCATCACCGAGAAGATGCCCAGCCAGACATAAAACACGATTGCGATAGGCCAGCCCAGCCGGTAGGCCAGACCAAAGCCCAGCAGGTTGACGATAAACAGCAGCAGGGTACGGTGCAGCAATAGGTGCTTGCCCTGGCGCGGACTGACCCGTTGATAGAAGTGCGCGAAGACGGGAACAATCAGCATCAACAGCAGGGCCTGGGCGGCGTTGGAATAAGCTTTTAGCTCCGCTGACCCCTCGGCCAGTATCATGGGCTCGCGAATGACCTTTAACAGGTAGTAGGCGAACATGATGGCAAAAGACTGCAGGCACAGGCGCAGGGCCGCCCGGCCCTCGCCGGGTAGCAGGTGAGTAAACAGGGAAAGAAACCGCTCCGTCGGTGTGAACGCAGACATGCGCAAGCGCCAGAATCTCAAGTTATCGGTGAGTATACCCTTCCGGCCAGAGACCTGCTGAACGCCCAATTGAAGCGGCGAATGCCGCTCATCGCAGGCGCTGAATAAATGCATCATTGCAGTGCATCCCCTGCATCAGTCGGTGCCCAAGCTGTTAAACTGCAGCGGCGGTATCAGGTGACAGTGCGGCAGCGGATCGGGATATGACCTCCGGTGGCCTGCGGTCACCGATTGCGTTCAACAAACGGCGTCGGGCTGCTGCCCGAGGCGGCTCAGACTGGGCCAGCAACACATGTTTTGTGCGAGGACAGCGAGATGGTCAAAGCAATACGAATGCACCAGCCGGGCGGCCCGGAGGTGATGCAACTGGAAGAAGTGGCCCTCGAGGCGCCAGGGCCCGGAATGGTGCGAATCGTCAACAAGGCGGTGGGGCTCAATTATATTGACACCTATCACCGCAGCGGACTCTACCCGCTGCCTTTGCCCACGGGGCTGGGTATCGAGGGCGCCGGGTTGGTAGAGGCTGTCGGTGACGGGGTCGATCTGGCACCAGGCGACCGGGTCGCCTACTGCTCGGCTGGAGTTGGCGCCTATGCCGAAGCCTTGAACCTGCCCGCGAGTCGGCTGGTTCGGCTACCGGCGGGAGTGGATTTTGAAATCGCCGCTGCCATGTTACTCAAGGGGCAGACTACGGAATATCTGCTGCAGCGCACCTATCCACTGCAGTCTGGAGAGACGACCCTGTTTCATGCCGCTGCAGGCGGTGTTGGTCTGATTTTTGGCCAGTGGGCCGCCGCCATCGGGGTCAATCTGATCGGCACGGTCGGTTCGGAAGAAAAGGCGGCGTTAGCCCGTGCTAACGGCTATCGTCACGTGATCAATTACCGGACTGAAAACGTGCTGGAGCGGGTGCTGGAAATTACCGGTGGAGAGAAATTACCTGTGGTTTACGACGGTGTGGGCCGGGATACCTTTGCCATGTCTCTCGATTGCCTGCGCCCGCGGGGACTGATGGTCAGTTTTGGCAATGCATCAGGTGCCCCTGAGCCATTTGAGCTTCAACTGCTGGCCAATAAGGGCTCACTGTTCATTACCCGGCCCACAATGCTCAGTTATACCGCCAGCCCCGAGGAACTGGCCCGGTCCTCCGATGACCTTTTCCAGCGTGTTCAGCGTGGCGATATTCGAATAGAGATCAACCAACGTTATCCTCTGGAGGCTGTTAGCCAGGCTCACCGAGACCTGGAGGGTAGACGCACCACGGGGTCTACCGTTTTGTTGCCATGAGCCCGGCTGCCGGCTGCCGGGCCATCGCTGCCTGTGGTTACTGCACCGTTTCGTTGTCGCTGAAATGTCCCTCGAAAAGCGGTGACGTCAGATAGCGTTCCCCCGAATCCGGGAGAATAGCGACGATAAGTTTGCCGCGATGCTCGGGCTGGCGGGAAACACGATCGGCCACGGCCATGGCCGCGCCGCTGGAGATGCCTGCGAGAATGCCCTCGCGCTGCATCAGTAAATGCGCCCACTGCATGGCGTCTTCATTGCTGACCTGCTCCACCTGGTCGACCATATCCAGGTCCAGGTTGCCGGGAACAAACCCGGCACCAATACCCTGGATTTTGTGCGGGCTGTGGCTGGGTGTCTCGCCCGCTATGGTGGCGGTAATCATAGTGCTGGAAATCGGCTCCACAGCCACGGTGTGAAGTGCTCTGCCGCGTTGTTTTTTGATGTAGCGGGAAATGCCGGTCAGGGTGCCTCCGGTTCCGACCCCGGCGACCAGAATGTCTATCTCCCCGTCGGTGTCGTCCCAGATTTCTGGCCCCGTGGTCTCTTCATGCACCGCGGGATTGGCTGGGTTCTCAAACTGGTGCGGTCCCCAGTACTTATTCGTGTCGGAAGCCAGGATTTCCTCGGCCTGGGCAATCGCGGCGGGTATACCCTTGGCGCCCTCGGTGAGCATGATCTCGGCGCCCAGGGCTTTCATTAACATACGGCGCTCAAGGCTCATGGTATTGGGCATGGTCAGGATGCACCCATAGCCCTTTGCTGCAGCGACAAATGCCAGCGCTATGCCAGTATTGCCGCTGGTTGGCTCAACGATGGTCATTCCCGGTTTGAGACTGCCGTCCTGTTCGGCGGCCGCCACCATACTGGCCCCGATGCGGCATTTTACCGACATGGCGGGATTGCGGTTTTCCAGTTTGACGCCAATATTGCCTTGGCTGATGTGGTTGATCCTCACCAGCGGCGTGCCGCCAATGCATGCTGCGTTATCTGCGAATAGTTTGCCCATATGCGAGTCTCCGCCCCGGTCCGCTATGCACGAAGCCTAGTCGCTGCACACTGTACTGTCTATTCTACAGCCTGCACCCGAAAAATCAGGACAAATACTGGACACGGAGCGCGAATGAGAGGCTTATCGCTCCGACTCGCTGATCTGAGAGCGGACTGGTGGCGTATTTTTGGTATGAGTGTGTGATGCCGGGAACTGCAACTTATACCCGGTGTCTGAAGATTCAGTGGCGGCATGCAGTCAGCGAGTGGCTCGCCGTCGTTGTTTATCTGGATTCCGTCCAGGTCCTAGAAATCCCCTTGAGAGCGAAGCTCTCGCTGCCGGCTCATTGCCGGCTTTTTTTCGCCTGTGGTAAGCAGTCGGGCAGCGCAGGTCTGGCCACGCAGGTCGGGCCGCGCAGGTCGGGCCGCGCAAACAGCGCTCTGTCAGCGGTGATCAGGGCGCGCTTTGATTGAACTGCCCGGTGGCAGCGCCTAGGGATTCGCGGGTTTGTGGTCCGATCAGGACCTGATGAGTGGCTCCTTCGGGGTCGACAATCACTGTCGTTGGCAACACCATCGGACGCTCGATACCCAGTGTCGCCGAGGGGTCGTCGGTCAGGTTGGGGAATGCGATGCCCAGTTTTGTGACCTGTTCCGCCAGTTCGGGGCCGGTGAGGCCGTCGTAGTTGACCCCCAGCACCGTGATCCCCGGGTATTGCTGATCAAGTGCATTGAGCTCGGGTATTTCGTGAATGCAGGGCTTACACCAGTCAGCCCAGTAGTTGACCACAACCCATTGTCCCTGCCGCGAATCCAGTGCCAGTGCGACCTGTAGCTCAGGTTCCTGTTCACAGGCCGACAACAGCAGAGCAGTCGCCAGTATCGCCAGATGTTTCAACATGTGAATAACTCCGCCAGGGTGATGTCCAGCAATTCTCGCTGTTGGTTGCGCTGATCCCGCAACAGGGTGAAGGCCCGTTGCTGCCAGGGTAATTGCGCCTGAATGTCCTCCTGATCCAGGGGCAGTTCGTTGTTGACCCATTCCTTTAGCTGCCAAAACCAGATGCCGGTGAGATCCCGGGCTAGAAAATACTGACCGCGATCATTCTGTGCAATGAGGTTCTTGCGCAAAAAAAGATCCCGCAGCTGGCCCCATGTAACGCTGTCCAGGCCCTTTAGTACCGCATGACTGTCATTGATCATATCAACTTCCCGCAGTGGAAGGCCTTTCTTTTGCCGTTGCCAGAACAGGTACAGTACATCCAGGGCTTTCAGTACCGTTGGTCGCGCGGCCTGGTCGCTGCTCTCATAGGCCGACAGGCTATGCACCAGTACCCCGCCGGTCAGTACAATATTCCAGGACAAATAAATCCATAGCAAGAACAACGGTACGGCCGCGAAGGTGCCGTAGATCAGCGTGTAATTGGAGCCGACCATCAGGTCAGTAAACATCGAGCGTGCCGCGTTAAATGCCAATGCTGCGGCCATCCCGCCGATGAGAGTATGCTTGAAAGGAACCTGGCAATTGGGTATGGCAAGATAAAGCAGGGTGAACCCCGCGGCGCTGAGTAGCAGGGGCACGAAACCGAGCAGTAGTGTACCGGCTCCGAAGATATCCAGCTCGGTAAACATTTGGGAGAAGGATGACAGATAGGTGCCCAAAGCGAGGGCGATACCAATGGTCAGTGGCGCGAGGCTAAGCATGGCCCAGTAAAGCAGGAAGCTGGAGATGGGGCTGCGGTTTTTGGGTGCCCGCCAGATGGTGTTGAACGCGTTCTCGATGTTGCGCAGCATCAGCACTGCGGTCACCAGCAGAAAAGCGATGCCCGGGCCGGTAAGCCGCCTTGCCTGGGTCGCGAAGTCGGCCAGATAGGTCTGTATTTCGTTGCCGGTCTCGGGCATCAGGTGGGTAAACAGCAGATCCTGAATGCTCTGCTCAAGCCCCTCAGATGCAGGCATCATGGAGGCCATCGTGAACAGCAGGGTCAGTAGCGGCACCAGAGCGAAAAGACTCATATAGGTGAGCGCAGCCGCGTGCTCCGAGCAGCGGTCTTCTTGGAAACGGAAGATGAGGTAGCGAAGTCGCGACCAGAGTTCGCTTTGAGTCACGGTTTTTAGGTTCATGCGCCAAGTATCGCACGATTGACGGTCTGCCTGAACGGCCTCGAGGTTTGCTATACTCCGCGTCGTCAACTGACGGAGTTGTCCATGAGTGAGTACCTGATCTATCACAATCCCCGCTGTTCCAAGTCTCGCAACACGCTGGCGTTATTGCGTGATAAGGGTATCGAACCTGAGATCTGCCTGTATCTCGAGAACCCGCCTGACAAGGCTACGCTGGAGAAACTAATCGCCAGTCTGGGCATCAGTGCGGCGGAGTTGGTGCGCCGAGGCGAGCCGGCTTATAAAGAAAGCGGGCTGAGCACCCAGTCTGACGATTCGGCATTGATCGGGGCGATGGCAACGCATCCCAAATTGATTGAGCGACCGATTGTCGTCCGGGCTGACAGGGCTGTGTTGGGTCGCCCGCCGGAGAACGTGCTGGAACTTATCGACTGATGGCCGAGCCCTATGTTTTGGTATTGTTTTATAGCCGGGGTGGTGCCACTGCCACGATGGCGCAGCAGGTGTGCCGGGGCGTTGAACTGGTGTCGGGCATAGGTGCCAGATTGCGCACCGTGCCCCCGGTATCCGCCAACTGCGAACAGACTGAAGATGACATTCCGTCGGACGGGCCACTCTATTGCGAACTGGACGATCTGCGTGACTGTGCCGGCCTGGTGATGGGCAGCCCGACACGGTTTGGCAATATGGCCTCTCCATTAAAGTATTTTCTGGATCAGAGCTCAGCGCTTTGGCTGAGTGGGGCAATGATTGATAAACCGGCAGCGGTGTTCACCTCTACGTCCAGTTTACATGGTGGGCAGGAGTCTACCCTGCTGACCATGATGTTGCCGCTGTTGCACCACGGAATGCTGATCGTCGGCTTGCCCTACAGTGAATCGGGCTTGATGGTGACGGAGTCCGGCGGAACGCCCTATGGTGCCAGCCATTGGGCCGGGGCGGATAACAGCCGGGCGGTTGACGAGGGAGAATCAGCCTTGTGTCGTGCCTTGGGCCGTCGGGTTGCTCGTATCGCCCTTGGGAACAGCTCATGATGTCGGGGGATTGGACAAAACTGGCCCGCTGGTCAGGCAGGTTGGCCTGGACGAGTTACCTGGTGTTGCTGGGACAGCAAGCAGCCGATTGCTGGATTCACGGTGCGCCCTGGATCATCTGGCTGGTGAAACTACTGCCGCTACTGATTTTTCTGCCAGGGATGGTTCGCGATCGCCTGCGCACTTATCTGTGGTTATGCTTTGTCAGCCTCGGCTATTTTGTTGTTCTGGTCGAGCGCATTTTTGCTCAGCCCGGTAGCGCCCTCGTGATTTGTGGTTTGACAGCGGTGGTGGTGCTTTTTTGCAGTGCCATGATGTACGTCCGCTGGCGAGCACGGGATCTGCAGGCGGCCAGTGAGGGCGCCGCGGCAGGCGAGGGAGGCACTTGAATTCCGGTTCGGGCTCGGGCTCAGGCCCGGGCGTGGGCATGGGCGCTAAAGTGTGGCGACTGATTGGATGGGCCTGGGCTGGCCTGACCCGGTTACGCCAGACGCTTGCCAACCTGCTTTTTATTGTCGTGCTGGTCTGCCTGGCTCTCCTTGTCATAGGCCGGGCTCCCCCACCGACACCCGCCCCAGCCGCTTTGCTGCTCAACCCTGCCGGACGGATAGTCGACCAGAGATCCCCCGTGGAGCCTCTGGAATTGCTGTCGGGTGCGGCTGCACCGATGGAAGCCGAGGTCCTGTTGCAGGATGTGCTCGACGCCATTGATCTCGCCGCCGAAGATCCCGCTATCAGCGCGCTGGTGCTGCAGCTCGATTACCTTCTGGCGGTCGGTCTCAGCAAGACGCAGGAAATACGGCCCGCCCTGAACCGTTTCAGAGATAGCGGGAAACCGATAGTCGCCCTGGGCGATTTTTTCAGTCAGGACCAGTATCTGTTGGCCAGTCAGGCTGACGAGGTCATTATGCATCCCATGGGTGCGCTGCTGCTGGCGGGTTTTGGTAGTTACCGCAATTACTATCATGATGCGCTGGAAAAGCTCTCGGTGAGCGTACACGTTTTCAAAGCCGGTGAGCACAAGTCAATGGCGGAGCCATTTCTTCGCAACGACATGTCCCCGGCGGAGCGGCAAATCACGCAACGCTGGCTGCGAGACCTTTGGGGGCAGTATACCGGGATGGTCGAGACCCACAGGCGGCTGGCTCCTGGAATGCTGGACGCCTATATCAACGATTACCCCCAGCGTCTGGCGGAACAAGGAGGTGACCCCGCGGCCACTGCGCTGTCCTGGAACCTGGTGGATCAACTGCTAACCCGGGATGAATCCAACCGCTACCTGGTGGCGAAAGTCGGCGCCGCAGACAAAGCGGGCCACTACCAGTCAATAGGCTTTGAGCAGTACCTGGCCGCGAACGTGTCGGCTGCGGCGGGGCAGCGGGGTGAGCCCCGTGTAGCGGTCATTACTGCACAGGGTGACATTCTGCCCGGGGAGCAAGCGCCCGGCAGCATTGGCGGAGACTCATTGGTCAGGTTGATTCGTGCGACAGCGGAGCGGGAGGGGGTCGAGGCCCTGGTGCTTCGCATTAACAGCGGCGGTGGCAGTGTGTTCGCCTCTGACATTATTCGCAGTGAGTTGGACCGGGTGCAGGCCGAAGGCATGCCGCTAGTGGTCTCCATGGGTGCTATTGCTGCGTCGGGCGGCTATTA
Source organism: uncultured Gammaproteobacteria bacterium (assembly GCA_963840725.1). Classification (GTDB taxonomy): domain Bacteria; phylum Pseudomonadota; class Gammaproteobacteria; order Pseudomonadales; family Halieaceae; genus CAVWDU01. The sequence goes on from CAWIZY010000022.1 coordinate 59,818, forward strand.
CATCGCCGCTGGGGCTGACCAGGTATGGGCGACTCCCGCGACGCTGACCGGCAGTATTGGTGTCTTTGCCGCCTTTCCCACGGTCGAGCGGCTGCTGGCCCGTGGCGGTGTGTATACCGATGGCGTTGGCACTACCGCGCTGTCGGGATCACTGCGGCTTGATCGCCCGCTCAACCCGGAGCTGGCGGCGGCACTCACCAGTACGGTGGATTTCACCTACCGGGGTTTCCTGGAGCGAGTGGCGGCCGGCCGGCGGATGACCACCGAGGCGGTCGATGCTGTCGCTCAGGGGAGGGTCTGGAGTGCGGGTGATGCCCTGGAACACGGGCTGATTGATCGCCTGGGTGGACTGGACGATGCGGTGGAGGCCGCCGCCGGGCTGGCCCATCTCACTGATTATGCGGTCGACCATGTCGGCTATCCCGTCTCCGCCGGCAGCCTGGTGCTGGAGCGGTTGCTTGACCGTATGCAATGGCTGCCATCGCCCCAGCGTCGTTCGTCTGCGCCAACAGCACTTTGGACTGGTATGTGGCAGTCCGCGCTCCATATGGCTGACGAAGTCACCGGTTTTGCTGATCCCGGGCACCTTTATATGCGGTGCCTGCCTTGCACGACGTTTGCCCGCTGATGTCAGGCAGGCAATGTTTCGAGTCGCGCAGCGGTGGTACCTTCAGCGCAGCCCTTGCCTCTGAGGGCAATGTGTCGGTCCGGTATCGTCGAGTGCACCCGTGTCAGTGATAGGTCCGGGAGGCCGTCTCGGCCGGCGGCAACTCCTGGCGTGCGCCGCCGGTTCGGCGATGGTTTCGCTCGCCGCGGGTGCCATGACTATACCGCGATCCGCCGTGTCCTCCTGGGACATTTTCACCGATGTCCTGGTCGTGGGTTCGGGCGCAGCGGGCGTTTGCGCGGCACTGGGGGCGCGCGCGCAGGATGCGCGGGTCCTGCTGATTGAATCCCTGGCGGGATTTGGGGGTACAACGGCGCTGTCTCCAGGCGTTGTCTATGCGGGTGGGGGAACAGCATTGCAGCGCTCGCTCGCTATCGAAGATTCGGTAGAGGCGATGTATGACTTTTTATTGGCGATTGGCAGCCCTCATCAGCCGCTGGACAAGTTGCAGCGCTACTGCGAAGAGAGTGCGGCGCATTTTGACTGGCTGGTCGCCCAGGGCCTTTCCTACGGGAACCGGCTGAGTGAGGCTGGCGGACTCCCCGGTGAGACCGATTCCCTGTTTTATTCGGGCAATGAATTGGCCTGGCCGGCCAGGGATTTGGCAGCCCCGGCGCCGCGAGGTCATGTGCCACAGGGCTTGTGGGGCAGCGGTGGGCTGACCCTGATGGAGGCGCTGCTGGGCCGAGCAGTCAAAGCCCGGGTAGGACTGCAGGCCAACGCCCGAGCAGAGCAACTGGTGGTAGAGAGTGATGGCCGTATTGCCGGTGCCTTGATCGATGTGGCGGGTGCGCGTCGGCTGGTGCGGACCCGCCGAGGCGTGGTGTTGGCCGCCGGGGGCTTTATTCGCAACCGCGAGATGGTGCGCCGCTGCGCTCCGCAATTGTACGACTGTGCCGGGCTCTGGGGCAGCGCGGGCGACCAGGGCGGCGGCATCAATATGGGTATTGCAGCGGGCGCCGCGAGTCAGCGTATGCATCAGGGCCTGGTTATGATCTCGGCCGCAGGAAATCAAAACATCGCATCCGGTGTGCTGGTGAATGCCTCGGGTCAGCGGTTTGTGGCGGAAGACTCCTTCGCGGGCATATTGGGCGATGCCATCGGCTATCACCAGGGTGGGAGGGCCTGGCTGATCACGGACAATAACTTGGTGTTGCCCGGGGAAAGTTCTGGTTTACGTCAACAGGCAACGGCCAACAGTATCGGCGATATCGCTGTTGCACTGGGTCTCCCGCGCGGGATCTTGCAGCAGACCGTGGCTTACTACAATCGGCATGCGGCTAATGGCATCGATCCGCTGTTTCGCAAGCAGCCGCCGGGACTGCGACCACTGCAGGGGCCACCTTACCGCGCGTGGGATCTGTCGGTCTTCGATGATCATTGCCATGCACATACCTTGGGCGGGCTGCACACCGCGCCAGACGGTCAGGTGCTGAGCAGTCTCGGTGAGACGATACCGGGTCTGTATGCGGCGGGTCGCACTACCGCGGGTCTGCCTGGAGCGCCCTATGCCGCCCGAGGCCTATCTATCGGCGATTGCAGTTTTTTTGGCCGCCTTGCGGGTGCAGCGGTAGCTCGCGAGCCTTAAGACTGGTGTTGCGGGAGGGAGGCCTTTTCGGCACAGTTGCAGCATGTGCGGACGATTCAATGTCATAGACAACCCCGGTTTGCGTCAGCTGCTGCGTGATCTCGGTATTGACCTCGCAATGCCTGCAGGGGTCAATATAGCACCCACTGAGCCCATCCAGTTGGTGCGTCGCGAACCGGTAGGCGGCATCGGTGAGGGTGCCGAGCTGATTTCCCGGGTGGATGCTGCCCGCTGGTGGTTGACGCCCAGTTGGGCACCTCAAGTAGATCAGAAATACGCCATGTTCAATGCGCGCAGTGAAACCCTGTCAAGCAGCCGGGCATTTCGGCGCCCTTTTGCCCGCCAGCGCGGCGTGGTTCCCATGAGCAGTTTTATCGAATGGCGGCAGGAAGGAGCAGCCAAGCAGCCCTGGTTGATCACCAGTGACAGCGGTGCCCTGGCCGTCGCCGCCCTGTGGGATCTCTGGACGGATGAGGCCGGGGGCTCCGTGCTTTTGTCCTGTGCGCTGGTGACCACGGCGGCGACGTCGGAATTTGCCCCCTGGCATAAGCGGATGCCGGTTTTACTGACCGCTGATGAGTGCGACCGATGGCTGGACAATCGGCAGCCTGTGCAAGAGGATGATGTTCTTTTCCGCAGTGAGCTGAAATTCCCGCTGCATCTCGCACCGCTTGCGCCAGCAATTGGTAATGCGAGGAACAAAGACCCGTCACTGTTACGCCCGGTGTCCAGGCCGGTTTGCCTGAAATCTGGCCGGGTGCAGAGCGACTCCTAGTGCCACCTTGCCGACTTCGCTGGTCCGGCTTCGTCACCGGGTCTGTAAACCAGGTAATCGACCTGCAGTATTTGGCCTCTGTAAACTCCGCCGTTGCAGGGCGGCAACCCCGCCTGCTAAGGTTGCCGCTGAAAAACCAACAGGAAAAGACCATGTCAGAGCAGACACAATCACGTCGCATACGATCGCTGATCACCGCCGACGGCCAACTGGAACTCTCACTGGAAACCGTTGCTGTACCTGAACCCGGCCCCGACGAGGTGGTGGTGCGCATGGAGGCGGCTCCTATTAACCCCTCGGACCTGGCCCTGTTGCTGGGCCCGGCGGATATCAGTAAGGCCACCGTGTCCGGGGGAGCTGATGACCCGATTTTAAGGGCGCCCATTCCGGAGAAACTGCGCCCTATGGTCAAGGGCCGCATTGGTCAGCCCAGCGCAGTGGGCAATGAAGGTGCAGGGGTGGTGGTGGCCGCAGGCAGTTCGGAGGGCGCTCAGGCGCTAATGGGGAAAACCGTGGCGGTCGCCGGGGGCGATATGTTCGCTCAATATCGGGTAGTCAATGTGTTTATGGCGATCCCGATGGAGGCCGGTGTAACACCCCGGGAAGCCGCCTCCAGTTTCGTCAATCCGATGACCGCATTGGGTATGGTTGAAACGATGCGGGACGAGGGATTTGCTGGGCTGGTACACACCGCCGCAGCGTCGAATCTTGGGCAGATGCTTAATCGGATATGTCTTGCGGATGACATCAATCTGATCAATATCGTGCGTAAACCGGAACAGGAGACGCTGTTGCGGGACATCGGCGCCAGCCGGATAGTCAACTCCAGCAGCGACAGCTACCATGCCGAGCTTACTGCAGCCATTGCAGAGACCGGCATCTATCTGGCCTTCGACGCGACCGGCGGTGGTCGCACTGCGAATTCCATTCTCACCTGTATGGAAGCCGCCGCGGCCAGTGGTATGGAATATAATCGCTATGGCTCCGATACAATGAAAAAGGTCTACGTGTATGGCCGGCTTGACCTCTCGCCCATGGAACTGACTGCGGCTTACGGCTTCGCTTTCAGTGTTAGTGGCTGGTTGTTGACGCCGTTTCTGCAGAAGATCGGGCTTGAGAGAATGGGCCAATTGCAGCAGCGTGTAGCGCGAGAAATCCGCACTACCTTTGCCAGTCATTACAGCGCTGAAGTCTCGCTGGCAGGCGCCCTCGATCTCGACCACATCAAGGTATACGGGCAGCGGCATACCGGTCAGAAGTACCTGATCAATCCACAGCTCTAGCGAGCAACAGGTCCACCGTCCTCTCGCTCATGCGCAGCCTGGCCTTGTTGTTTTTTGCGCTGTTATTGGGCGGGTGTGGTGGTTATCAGGTAAAGAATCTTGCCAAAACCGATGTTGATCTTGTGGCGGATGAATTTATTGCCGAGAGCCGCCGCCTCGTTACGGAGTTAATGGTCAAACTCTACAAACGCAACCCGCAGCAGTTGCGCAAAATTCCCGGCATGACCGTAGAAGGCCGGCTGGCCCAGTTGCAGGTCAACCGGCGGGAGCTTCGTTTTAACGAACTTGGCGGTCGGCAGGGTATCGAGGCAATGGATCTCACTTTTGACCCCGCCTACCGTGGGGACCGGGTGTTCTCATTGATCGTCGGGCTTGGGGGTATGTTACGCGAGGCCTATGGCTTTAAACCCGAGCTGTTTATTTATGACGCTTTGCAGCCAGAGGCGCTGATGGTAAGTGCTCGTAATGTGGAAATCCTGCTCTGGAAATTGAAGAATAATCGCACGCCGGATGGCCGCTATTTTCTCGTGAGCCACAGTCGGAACGGCGTGGTGGATAATCTCAGTTTTGAGCGTCTGTTCGGCAAGCTTATTGTTATGCAGGAACTCATGGCCCGTATAGGAGGGGATGCGAGTGACCGGGCGATAACCGGGACGTTTCATGCCGTCTCCAGGGTATTTATTCCCCTGCCGATCTAGCAGGTTGTTGATTTTCTATCTGCGTGGCCACTGCCACGTTAAAAACAGGCTCAAATCGGTCATGTATTCACTATACACTCCCTCATTTCGCCTGTTTTTGCCTACCAGTGGCTGCCTCGAAAACGAAAATCAACAGCCTGCTAGGGCACCTCTGAATAATGGCAATCGCGCTCATCGGCTAATTCCCCGGCCAAGTCCTTCAGCAGGACCGGTTTGCCGACCGCCCAGCCCTGCAGGTAATTCACCCCGATGTCTCGCAAGGTGGCGGCGACTTCGTCGCTCTCTACGCACTCTGCGATCGTCTCCTGACCAAGAAACTGTGCGAGATGATTGATTGATCGGGTCATTGCGTAGTCACTTTTGTTGTTATTGATGTTGCTGACAAAACTGCCGTCGATCTTTACGTAATCCACGGGCAACTCGCGCAGATAGTTGTAGCTGGCCATGCCCGTACCAAAATCATCGATAGAAAACTTACAGCCAATGGCCCTTAGCGTACGCACGAAATCTGCTGCCTTTACCATGTTGGATATGGTGCCGGTTTCGGTGATTTCAAAGCACAATAAACCGCTGTGAATCCCTCGGGTGGCGATCTGCTGCAACAAGAACTCCAGAAACAGATCGTCGGTGATGCTGTTGCCACTGATATTGATGGACAACTGAGGAATCCGTTGCTGTTGGTCCATCAGTTGCTGTATCCAGGAGAATGTCTGGTCCACCACCCAACGGTCTATCACGGTCATATACCCGTAACGTTCGGCGGTGAGAATGAATTCCTGGGGGGAGCAGAGCGTGTCTGATTCATCGAGCAGCGCGACCAGCACTTCATAGTGGTGGCTGTCTTCGCCGCTGTTGACTGCGGCGCGTTGTATGGGCTGTGCCCGCAGGATCAGTCGCTCGTCGGCAAGTATATTGTCGACAGTACGTATCCAGTGTGATTTGTCCGCTGCATGCCGCTGGTAGTCCGGCAGGATTTTCTCAGCCATGACTGTTCCGCGCCCGCCAGCACTTTTTGCTGCTGAGACTCCGGACAGGGCGCTATGGAGTAATTCCTTGGCGCTCGGATAAGGGCTGGCGATCATCGCCACGCCGACACTCACGCTGAGAGTGACCGGTACACCCGCCACTTCGATTGAGGCCCTGGAAACCAGTTCATGGAGGCCATCGGCCTGCCGCCTGGCCTCGCTCGCATTGCGATTAAAGATGACCAGCGCAAACTGGTCGTTGCCCACTCGGGCACACCAATCCTGTTGTCCCGCCTCATTTTCTACCAGCCGCGCCATCTGGCCCAGCACCTCATCACCACCACCGCGATCGAACAGCTCGTTGGCGATGCCGAACTGGTCTATGTCGAGCACCATCAGACTGTGTTCGGTACCCCGGGTGCGGGCGTGAATAATGGCCTGCTGAAGTTGTATGCAAAAGCCGTCACGATTGAGCAGGCCGGTGAGTTCATCTCGATAGGCATTGCGGCTGATCCCCCGCTGGATATGCTCGAGGGTATCGTAAAGGCTGCGATCAACCGGTGAAAGCTCATCTGCAGGCTGTGGAGAGTGCATGCCGCGAGCTAATCGTCGGGCCAACTGAACGCGGGACAGGTCTCCGTGTTTTTGTCCCCGTTCGTTGACAAAAACAAAGCGTGTGCGGTCATGGCTTATCCAGGCCAGTTCCATCGTGTGTTCTCGGCCCTCCTGGCCGCGATAGCAGAAACGCGTACCCCGATCCAGCATATCGACCTGGCGCAACCAACGTCTTAAACGAGGCAAGTCGCCCAGCCTTGCTGCAAGATCAGTCCGGCTGCCTGTCGTCGCCACTGGCGCACCTGGAGTCGCTGTGACCGCAGGCGACCGGCCGGTCAACAGCTCGCGCAACCGGGCCAGCATTTGCTCGCTGTCGATACTGGGGGGCACTGCTGTGCCGAGCGTTTGCTGGATCATGTCGACAAAGCTGTCTGCCTCAAGCTCGCGCTCTAGCCCAATGGCCGAATCATTCATGTCTGTCGGCTGGGCCAGCCACCTTTGCAGCTGAACCAGTACCGCCACAGCGTCTACCCAGTTATCACTTTGCGGGCCATCCTTTACGTGTGTCAGGATCATCAGGTCACGCCAACCGCCTGTGACCAGGTCCAGCAGCGCCTGAGGCAGGTATTCAGCGCATAGCAGGGGTTGCAGCACCTGCGCCACATCCGCCTGGGCCTGGCTGAGCTTTTGCTGCCCCTCCTGAGTGCGCACCACCCATTCTTTGTTGCGCGCAACTGCACGGCGTTGCTGAGAAAGTAGCTTCTCGGCCTCCCGCAGGGCTTCCAGGAACGGGTCGCTGTCAGTGTGATAGTCCGCAACGATAGCAGCGACAATTTCCTGCAGACGCTGGGCCAGGGACCGGTTGGGAAAGTTGGCGGCAATCGATAGCTGAGCGAGCGTGTCGATGAGTTTTCTGGCCGGGTGCTCGGGCTCAATAAAAAAGTCCGGCTCGAGAATAGCCAGCTTTGCCAGGGGTAACTGCAGCGCGCCCAGGACCGGTTTCAGCTGTGGTTGGACGTCCAGTGCATCGCGAAGATTGGCAAATAATTGATCGACCAACTCAATCTGGTTGCGGTTCTCAGAACTGATTCCAGGCTGTGGCTCGTTGCTGTCCAGGCGAGCCAGGTAGCCGTCCAGACAGCCTCCGAGAATCGCATCGCAGGCCAGTTCTTCACGCACCGTGCGATCCTGCTGGAGTTGGTGCAGCAATTGAGCGAGTGTCTCGGTGTCCAAAGTCGATGGTGGATTGGTGGCACCTGTCGTATGTGAACCCTGCGCGGATAACAGTCCAGTGTCGCGTGTCGGTGACCGCGCTGCAGACGAGTTGTACGGTGCGGTCATCACCGCTGTGTACAGGGCGCCCGGATTGGCGACAGGGGTTTGTTTTTTGGTCGACAGCTCCTGAGCCTCACACCCCGCAGCTGTCGTCGCGCCAATGCCTACCTGGGGCGATGTCTCGCCGTGTTGGGATTCCGTGCTGGGCTGACGCAAGGGTGTCAGCACTGACCCCTTAGTGGTGAGTTCCTGCTCAATATCCGGGCGGATGCCTTGTTGTGACAGATACTGGTTGAGCCGGGCATAGATCGCCGCCAGCGCCAGTTCGCCCCACTCAACCAGAAAATCACAGAGCAGAGGGACAACTGGACGGGGTATGTCGTGCTGCAGACAAGCACTGCGCAATGCCATGCAGATCTCACGCATAAAAACAGGTAGGCTGACCGTCAATGGATCGCAGCGCTCCAGCTCCGCAAGCCTCAGTGTCAGTGACTCAACAGCTAACGCGTAGCGAGCGTCGGCGACCCGGCTTGCCCGCTCGATAGCCAGTCGATCTTCAAAGTCGTGAACGCCCACCAGGTCCAGCTGTGGGTCGTTCAGCAGTGCATTGGCCTTATAGTGAGGGTCCATAACCTGCGGGTCCGGGGCGCCCCAAGCGACTGCTTCGAGGTTCGCCAGGATTGAGGAATGCAGGGCTCCGCGCTGGCCCTGGACGAGATTGTAAGCGGTTTCGTGGTCCACGCTGGCTGAGTGCTTGTCCGCCGCGACAATGCGAGTGTGCAGGTGATCGCCGAATGCCTCGAGCAGGCCGTCGATCAGGTCGACTGCTTCACTGAGCGCGCGTTGGGAAAAATGGACCAGTATGTCTTGACGATGCAGCGTGGTTGAACTGCCGCATGGGTCCGCAGCATCTGCCACAATAGCCCCGGTTTTTTGTAATTATTATTTCCAGACCACTTTAACCGGTTGTGCGGGCGCCGGCGTGGGCGGGGCCTTAATTTGCGATGTGGGTCACAGTATCGTTAGCATCCGGTCCGCCGTGGCCTGACCGCGGATGCGCCACGAAGATCGCTTGCATGCCTGGGGTCAACGTTTTTACCAATTATTGATCGAGTCGATGTTCATCGGGGGCGGAGCCAGCTACTGTTGACGAAGCACTGTTGCGGTTGGGTCACACCAGGAGTTGTTATGCAGAAGCTGAGTTCCCAGGACGCGGGATTTTTAAAGATTGAGTCGGCACAATGCCCTTTTCACGTAGCCGGCCTGATGATTCTGAAACTACCAGAGCGGGCACGCGCCAACTATCTGCGGCGGCTGGCCGGGAAATTCGGTCGCCTGAATGAGCTGTGGCCGGTGTTTGATCAACAGCTGAGAGACCCGGAAAATCTCGCCAACGCCGCCTGGGTCCAGGCGACGGACTATCGGCCCGAGCGGCATGTTTTCCACTATGCGCTGCCGCAGCCGGGTCGGATGAATGACTTGTTGAACCTGGTCACCCGGGCTCACGAGCAGCCACTGGACCGGGCCAAGCCGTTGTGGGAGCTGCATGTTATAGAAGGCCTCAGCGGTGACAGGTTTGCGGTCTATTGCAAGATTCATCACGCGCTGGTCGACGGGGTGGGCGCTATGAAAATGCTGCAGAGTCTGTGTTCTGTATCCCCGACTGAGGCCCTTGACCTGAATAGAGCCGGTGCTGCAAGCGAACGCCCTGCACAGCACCATTCCTTGTTTGAAGAACTGGGCAAGGTCACTCGTGGACTGCTGCAGCAGTACCGGGCCATCCCACAGCTTTCCGGCCTGTTGGCGCATATGGGAGCAGAAGCGCTGCAGGGTAAAACCGACGTGATGCGCTTGCCCTTTACTGCGCCGCGTTCGTCGTTCAACACGGAACTGGACTCCCGGCGCAATATAACCGTCTGTGACCTGTCTTTTAACAGTGTGCGGAGCACGGCGCGCCAGGCTGGCGGGTCGATCAATGATGTGCTGCTGGCGGTATGCGGGGGCGCACTGCGGCGCTATTTACTTGAGCACGGCAAGCTGCCACGTGGCTCGCTGGTGGCGGGTATGCCGGTCTCCCTGAAAAGCCCTGAGGCCGCAGCGGGAAACCAGCTCAGTTACATCCTCAGCCCGTTCTTTACCGATGAAAAAAATGATCTGAAGCGCCTGCGACGGGTTATCAAAGTGACGAAAGGTGCCAAGTCAGACTTGGGGAAACTCTCGGTCACTGCCTCTCAGGATTACTATGCACTGATTATGGCGCCCACTATTTTGCTTACGGCCACCGGTAACGCGACCCGGCTACGCCCGGTGATTAACGCGATATTCTCCAACGTTCCGGGTTCGCGGGAAAAACTCTATCTGGACGGCGCCGAACTGCAGGCCTTGTACCCATTGTCTATCGTGACTCATGGGATGGGCCTGAATATTACGGTGGTCAGTCACGTGAACAAACTCTGTTTTGCTATCGTCAGCTGCCCCGCCGGCGAGTCAGCTATGGGGGTGTTTGGCGAATTGCTGCGGGAGAGCTATCGCGATTTGCGTCAAGCCCTTCGTGCGGCGTGACCCGGCCCGGCAGCCGGTGTACAGTCGGGCGGGTACATCTGGGGAGATGAGGGTCGCGGTGAGGTGCAATTGAATGACAGACCAGGATTACTCTGAGACGGCGTTTTACAACTTTCTCCGTCAGGGTGCGCTGGCGGGCGTGATCAGGCCGGCTACTGCCCGTTCGCGCAAGTTGGCCGCAGAACAGTTACGGGGACAACTCAAGGCCAACGAGCGCATGGACCTGCGACAACTCGATGTGGACGAACTATGCTCCCGATTTCACAAGCTGCAGGGCTCCACAATCCGGCCTGAGACGCTGCAGATTCATAACCAGCGCCTGAAGGCGGGTCTCAAGGACTTTATCAGCTGGACCGGGGATCCGGCCGGATTTATCAGTCTCGAGAATGAACTGCCTGATGCCCAGTTGGTCGCCGCCCGCGACACGCCGGGCCAGGCCAGAGCGCGGGAGGAGCTGGTGCTCAATCCTCCTCGTAGCCCTTTCGATATACTGCCGATCAAACTGCGCCCGGAGCTGGTCGTTTACATACAGAATATACCGCTTGACCTCACGCCTCAGGAGGCGCAGAAAATCGCCGCGGTCATCCAGGCCCTTGCTGTCCCCGCTGAGACTGGCGACCAATGAATCGCCTGCTGTTGTTCGCGCCCTTGCTGCTGTTTGGTGCGGCGGGTGTTGTCCTGCTGTCTTACTATCATCGCCTGGTCAGCGGCCCTGCTTTCGCGGAGAACCTGTTCCCCGAGCTAATTGGTTTCTGTCTCGAGGGGTTTTTCCTTGTGGGTTTGTTTTCCCTGATTCAGAGACGCCTGGAGCGGGACAGAAAACAGCAGTTGCGTCAGAGTCTGCGCGGTGCGTTGCGAGAGATTCTCAGCCATCTCGATGTGGCGCTGCTGGATGAGTATGCGGAACCGGCCAGCTCCAAGGCGCTGGAGCGGGACCCTCAGATGGTGGCGAAACTGTTCGAGAAATTGAACCAGGTAGATATGGATCTGGACAATATGCGCCAACTCAAGGATGCAGCGGCCCGGAACTCGAGTGTATTGCGTGATCTGATACCGGTGGCTGCGCAACTGAGCGCTGACCATATGCGCTGGTGGTTGTCGATTGCAGAGAGCACCGGACACCTCGCGGAGGCCACCGATAACGCCGCTGTTACATTCGCTACCCATAAATTTCTGATCAACCTCGGAGAATTTGATGACCTGCACTTGTAGCTGGTGACTGCTGTCCCGGGTATCAGACCTCGGCCTGTCTGGTAAGCCCCGGTCGAGGCCCGGCGGACCGGGGCGAAAGCCAGTCACACCCGGGCGCGAGCATCCTGCTATTATGTCATCAGCGCGTTGGTCTGCCGGTGTTCTCCCGGGGCGGACGTGAAAGTATAGGTACTGAAGCGAGGTGTTTTGCACGATGAAATCGAGAGCCGCAGTAGCGCTGGAGGCCGGCAGGCCGCTGGAGATCGTTGAAGTTGATCTGGATGGGCCGCGAGCCGGTGAGGTGTTGGTAGAGATAAAGGCCACCGGAGTTTGTCATACTGACGCATTCACGCTCTCCGGGGACGACCCCGAGGGCGCTTTCCCCGCGATCCTTGGCCACGAAGGTGCCGGTGTAGTGGTCGATGTGGGTCCCGGGGTGACTGGACTGAAACCGGGGGATCATGTCATACCCTTGTACACGCCCGAGTGCCGCAGCTGTGATTTTTGCCTGCATCCCAAAACTAACCTGTGCCAGTCTATTCGCGAGACCCAGGGTCAGGGCGTGATGCCCGATGGCAGCAGCCGGTTTTCGCTGGACGGAAAGCCGATTCTGCACTACATGGGCTGCTCTACCTTCTCCAATTTTACGGTGCTGCCCGAGATCGCGCTGGCGAAAGTACGAGAAGACGCGCCCTTCGATAAAATCTGCTACATCGGTTGTGGCGTCACCACCGGAATCGGGGCAGTGGCCTTTACCATGAAGGTAGAGCCCGGCTCAACGGTGGCGGTATTCGGCCTGGGGGGCATCGGCTTAAACGTTATTCAGGGTGCCAAAATGGTCGGTGCAACCCGAATTATAGGTGTCGACCTGAACCCATCCAAGGTCGCCTTGGCCAGGAAGTTCGGCATGACCGATTTTATCAACCCTGCTGAGGTGGACGACGTTGTGGGTCATCTGGTGGAACTGACTGGCGGCGGCGTGGACTACAGTTTTGAGTGCATCGGTAACGTGAATGTCATGCGACAGGCACTGGAGTGCTGTCATAAGGGCTGGGGAGAGAGCTGTGTTATCGGCGTTGCTGGTGCCGGGCAGGAGATCAGCACCCGGCCGTTCCAACTGGTCACTGGCCGCTCCTGGCGGGGAAGTGCATTCGGCGGTGCCCGCGGGCGTACAGATGTTCCGAAGATCGTCGACTGGTATATGGACGGCAAGATCAATATTGACGATCTGATTACGCACACGATGCCGCTGGAAGAGATCAACACGGCCTTCGATCTGATGCATGCTGGCGAGAGTATCCGCTCGGTCGTGCTGTACTGAACCTGCACGATGCCTGTGTCATGCGCTACTTTGACGCAGGCAGCAGGCACCGCTGCGCCGGGCTGGCAGGGGGCCAGGACGGGAGGCAGGTCGCTGCAGGCTGCACTCCGCCCCGGGGCTGGTGCTTCGGTGATTGGCAACTGAATCTTTTTTGTCGCCTCTGGACGTCCAATAGCCGTGCGGGACTCGTACATTACCGGAAGACGGGGACCAGGAACTTGGCCCGGAGGTGACGGCTGCGTCGCAACCCCTGTCGCTGTAGGCGGGTTTGGCTTGAGCTGACCCCGGAGTTATCGAGCAACAAGGGGTGCACGCTATGAGAGTTTTTCTGGCCGGTTTGCTGGGTCTGGTCCTGTTGAGTGGCTGTGCTCAGTACAACAACCAGCGCGGGGTCGAAGCCGACTGGCGGGACGCACCACCCGGCAAGCTCCTCAGGGGCCAGACCACCAGAGCGGAAATCCTCGACTGGTTAGGGCCGCCTTCACAGGTGATTGCCCTGGGGGACGAGACCGTTTTGTACTATCTGTTCGAACGCTCCGCCGGGGTCGGCCTGGTGCTGGTGCTGTATAACCAGTTTGATGTCGATACACGGTACGACCGGGCTATATTCTTCCTGGACAGCAACGATGTATTGAGTGACTACTCAACTCGCGCGGTAGTCGACAGCGATGGCTAGCAAGCTCGTCAGAACCCTGTTTGTGCTGAGCATGCTGGCACTGAGCCCGGCGTGTACAGTATGGGAGTATGAGCTGGGCCTGCCTCTGTCAGGAGCTGGGATGGTCGATGCCCGTGGTGCGTCATTGAAGGATGTTCTGGAACAGCTGGGCCCGCCATTGCGGGTATCGGCGCTGGACCGTGGTTTCGTGTTGGGCTGGGAGTACTGGCAGGTCCGGGATGCCAGTCTGGGTTTCAGTCTCGGCGCCGCCGGTGCCGATATCCTGTCCGTGGATTTTGGCGCCGTGCAGGTGGCCGGAGAGTTTTTGTTGCTGACTTTTGATGCGGGTCGCCGGCTGACCGGTGGGTCTTTCGCCCGCTGGGACAGCAGTGCCGGCGCAGGGGCGGCATTGCAGCCACTGGTGGGACTGGCGACACTCACCGATGTCGATGACCTCATCGAAGCATTGCCACAGCACGAGTCGGGGCGCGGCCTGGCTGCGGCGACTGCCGGAAGCTCTCAATACGCCCTCGCGCCCGGATATGGGTGGTTCGGGTGTTCAGCAACGCGGTACACCGCGCGGAATCGGCCAGCAGACCCTGGAAATGAGGGACTGAAACCCGGTTTTTTAGACGCAAGCGTGTTAAAAAATAGTTTTGTAAACACCAAACGATCCTAAAACCTCGACAAAGCGTCAGCTCAGCGCCGCTGTACTGGCGAGAGTAAGCCTGAATCACGCCTTTTTATACCCTATTCACATAGACCAGATGTGCTCATAGATTGAAAGCCTCTATAGATCTGTCTGCACGGATGCGTCGACCCGAGGTTATCATCTCCCTTGCTATACTCAGGGGCATGCAGGGGCGGACCCGTCGCCAGCTCTGCATCGCGGAACGTTCAACGGGAACAACAGAGGGAGAGCGGCGGATGAAACGGCACTACTTCATAAGTGACGACCTGGATGATCTGGAAGCTGTGGAACTGAGTTTGGAAGAGGCGGGGGTGAGTACGCCGCAGATACATGTACTCAGTGAAGATGAGGCCGGACTGGATACCCACCGGGTCAATCGAGTCGAACCGGTGCTTAAAAAAGATGTCGTGCATGGTACCGAGCGGGGGGCGATCGTCGGCGCGCTGGCGGCGCTGCTTATCCTGGTGTTGGCCTGGGTGTCGGGCCTGACCGAAACATTTACCTGGGTGCCGCCGATTTTTCTCGCTATCGTGGTTTTGGGATTTTGCACCTGGGAGGGCGGGCTGATTGGTATGCATGAGCCACATATGGATTTCCGTCGCTTTCAGGATGACCTCAAGGCCGGCAAGCACATCTTGTTTGTTGATGTTGAAGATGAGCAGGAGGCCATCATGCGCAGTGTGGTGGCCCGGCATCCAAAGCTACAGGCCGCGGGCGACGGCCCGGCGACGCCACGGATGGTGGTGCGAATGCAGGACAAGTTCACCACCTTTATAAGGCAGAAAGTGGCACCCTGATACGAAAGTGGCGCCTGATATGAAAGTGGCATCCTGAGGGTATCGAGGCTTATGGCCTGCTAGGCGGGCGGTACCCAGCGATAACCGCGCCCGCGCTCGGTCTTTATGCAGTTAAACTGCGGGTCAGAACGCAGGAAGCAGGCCCTGATGGCTTTGACGTGAGCGGTGATGGTGTTTGGCTCTACAACCAGGTTGCAGGCTCTCATCAGTTCCCGATGAGTCTTGACCTGCCCCGGGCGACTGCATAGCTCTTTCACGATCCAGTATTGGGTCAGGGGCAGGTCCACCCGCTCACCTTTCCACTGCACCAGCAGGTGATTGTCGTCCAGGGTGATCGTGTTCTGAGCTGACGCCCGGTCAGTGGGCGGCGGCGAGCCCTCGCCGTGAGCGTTGTTGCGCAGGGTGTCGAGGCGACGAAACAGCGTCTCTATCCTGACCACCAGATACTCCATCGAGGCTTCCTTGCTGATGTAGTCATCGGCGCCCAGCCGGAGGCCCGAAATTTTATCGATCTCGCTGTTGCGGTGAGTGAGAAAAATGATTGGCAGTTCGGGGTATAACTGTCGCAGTTGACTGCATATCTCGTAGCCCGCCTCTCGGTCTCCCTGGTGGGAAACATCCAGTAGAGCGAGGTCGTGGGGGTCATTGCTGAACCCCGCGAGAGCGAGTGCCTTACTGGCATAATCTGTGACCTCGAAACCCTCATCGCGCAGCCGCCGGGCATAGTTCTCCCGGGTAGCGTCCTTGTCCTCTACGTAGGCTATTCTGCGCGGCATTCAGGGTGCTCTGGCTGGTCCGTGATGGCTCGGCAAATGGTAATACAGCAGCCGTAGCAAAACTACCGGGAGTGCGGCTCTGCGTTCTGGAGGCTGCAACCGCGCCAGCGCCTTTGTATCAGGACTTTGGCACAGAGAATGGATATGAAGTCAGTGTATTCAGGTGCCTTCATAATTCATCATAGTCCGCCACACTGCTTCACGCTCGTGAACCTATACTGCATCACAAGCCAGGGGAATGACCCCCTGGTACCAAAGCAAACCCAAAGGAGTACCACCATGAACACTATTCGTAATGCGGGCTTGATACTGTGTGTCGCCGGTTCAGTGCTGGCGCTACCCACCTACGCTGAAAGCGGACAGGCCATGGAGCAATGTAAGTCTCAGGTCCAGGGGTATTATGGCGAGGCTGCGGATTTGCGTCTGGTGAGCAAGCGGCAGTATGTGGATGGTACACGTATGAAGGTAGCGGTGCGCAGTCACGATGCTGAATCCGGCTACACTCGCAGCCGTTTCGCCACCTGCTGGGTCGCGTCAGAAGACTCGCAGGCGGGTTGGGCCAAGACCGACGACAGTGGCAATAGCGAGGAGACCATGATCGCCGCAACTGAGTCGGTGATCGCGGAGTCCGCCGCGCAAGACTACTGAGTGTTGCCGGCTGAGGTCTCTCATTCCTGTGCCACCGGCCGGGCCCGGTGGCGTACAGAGTCGGAGGTTCCAGCCGGGGCTTTCAGCGGTATGTGGCGTGGTCTGAGTGGTGACTTGAACGCGCTACACGTGCTGATCGATCAGAATCGGGTTGCCGTCAGGATCCATCATCATGAGGCTCGCAGGCCCCGAGCCATTGTCTTCCGCCTCAGTCAGCAATTCCACGCCCGCGTCTTTCAGTTGCCGCTGCAGTTCACGAATATCGGTGAACTCATCCAATGCCGAAGCAGATTTGTCCCACCCGGGATTAAAAGTCAGCATGTTCTTGCTGAACATGCCCTGAAACAGGCCGATAGTGTGATCACCGTTGCGGAGTATGAGCCACTGCTGAGAGAGCTCGCCGCCGACCACCTCGAACCCCAGTTTCTGGTAGAAGTCTCTGGATTTCTCCAGGTTCTTGACAGTCAGGCTGAGTAAAAACGCACCGAGCTCCATACCGTGATCTCCTTCTGCCGTCTCGGGTTCCCGGAGGCCGGCCTTCCGTGTTGGTGAACGCCCAGTGTAGCAGGGTCCGCTAGGGTTTTGAGCCCATATCCTGCTTTGACATTGAGCGGCGAGCCGCCTCCACATCTGACTCCGAGACCCTCAATGTGGTCTTGCCCCAGGAGCTGCTGATGAACGCGATAATGGCGGCAATTTCGTGGTTGCTCAGGTAATCCAGTGACGGCATCAGAGGTTGGGGCCGGTGCTGTTCACCGGCGGAAGGACCTGTCCTGCCATGCAGTATGGTTTGCACCAGCACTGTTTTGTCCTGTAACAAAGCGGGGTCGTGCAGCGACGGATAAAGTGCCTGTTCGCCACCGCCGTCGGCCTGATGGCACTTTTCACAGTTGTCGGAGAAAGCCAGGGCACCGAGCGCGATGTCGTCCGGCACCCCCTGCTC
This sequence comes from uncultured Gammaproteobacteria bacterium, assembly GCA_963840725.1. Classification (GTDB taxonomy): domain Bacteria; phylum Pseudomonadota; class Gammaproteobacteria; order Pseudomonadales; family Halieaceae; genus CAVWDU01. The sequence continues at coordinate 77,208 of CAWIZY010000022.1, forward strand.
CGATGGCAGCGTTCTTACCGACACCAGGCACAGAAGGAGTGCACCCAGCACCGGGGTGGTGCGAACCGGGATTGTCATGCGCGGTGTTCCTCGTCGGGCCTTATTGCCCTCGACTGACTATAGACGAGGTTCGCTGGACTGGCCACGTCGGTCGTTGGGCCGAACCGGCCCGCACAGCGAGCGGTAGCTCGCCGTGGCCTGCGCAGCTAGCTGCTGTTGCTCTGCTTGAGCACCAGCACATCCCGCACGATGGACTCGCTCATGCGATGTGGGACCGAAAATGGCTGTGCCTGCAGACCGTGCCCCGCAAAAGCGGCAATCAGGTCTTTGCGGCGCGGTTGATTGGCGTTAAACGCCAGTACAATGGCGCCCCCGGGCTTTAGACTGTCGCGCCACCCGGCGGCACAGTTATTGAGCGCGTCCAGCGGGTTTCGAGCGCCAGCACTGGTCAGGTGCTGGATGCCGTAGGGCAGGTCGCTGACGATCAGCTCAAAGCGCTCTCCGTTGAGGAGCGCACGGGCATTGCTGGCGTCGCCACTGATAATCCGCAAGTCGCTGCCGGCGGCCTCGAATTCGAGGAAGCGGCCGGAATTTCCCCGGCCGCCCGACCGGCTGATACTGCCCTGGTCCAGCCGATGCTTTTGACGGTGCAGCTTGCACCATTTCTTCAGGTGGCGACGGACCTCCGCAGGCGCCGCCGGGTCCTGCTCGATGCCTTTGCTGCGCATCCCGTAGCGCATCGCCCAGAGCAGGGTGGTGCCGCGACCGCACATGGGGTCCAGGAGCTTGACCCCGTCATCGGGTGGGTGGTCCATGTAACGCAAGCCCGTATTGATCAGCAGTTGAGTGAGCAACTCATGGGTTTTGCCGCGGTACTTGCTGCCAAAGACAAAGTCTTCATGCAGCGCAAAATGATGCGCAGTCGCGAGAGGCAGCAGCTGCTCGCCCTGCCTTTGAAAAACACCGTGAATGCACGCCAATCTCGCCAGTTCTGGCAGCTCTGCCTCGGCGGCTTCCACATCGAGAAAATCCATAGCACCAATACGACGGTGCGCTATCGCCCGGTCGCTCGCCATTCCTGCCAGTTCGGCCGTAGCGACCGCAACGGTTTGATCGAAAAATGCCCCTTTGGCAGCGGGCGAAACCAGTAGAGAGAGCGCTTGTCTCGCCGGCTGTGATGGAGGTTCAGTCACTCGCTCAGCGCCTCGTCAAGTATCTCGACCCAGTGCCGCACGGGCAGTGCGGCGCTGCCCTGCAGGTGGCTGAGACAGCCAATATTGGCGGTGGCGATCACCGTGGGCCCGCCTGCGATCAGGGCCGATATTTTATTGGCCCTGAGTTCAGTTGCCAGCTCGGGCTGGAACAGGGAATAGGTGCCGGCCGCGCCACAGCAAAGGTGGCCGTCTGCAACCTGTGTCAGCTCGCAACCTGCCGCACGCAGCAGCCCCTCGACCACCCCGGTAATACGCTGGCCATGCTGCAGGGTACAGGGTGAGTGGAAGGCCACCTTCAAGCCGGTGGTCGGCGGCTCAGTAGCGCCCAGCCTGGCCAGCAATCGGGGTTCCTCCTGCAAGAGAATTTCGGCGATATCAAAACTGCGCTCACTGATGGTTTTAGCGCGCTGGGCGTAGGCGGGGTCATCGGCCAACATGACGCCGTACTCCTTAACCTGGGGTGCGCAGCCGGAGGTGTTGATTACCACCGCCTCAGCGCCGCGTTCGAGTGCCGGTAACCAGGTGTCGATATTGCGGCGCATATCGTTGCGGGCCCCTGTCTGCTCGTGCAGATGATGTCTGAGCGCTCCACAGCAGCCCGCTCCGGGTGCAGGCACAATACTGATGCCCAGCTTGTCCAGTAGCCGCACTGTGGCGATATTGATGTTGGGGTTCATCGCGGGCTGCACGCAGCCCTCCAGCAGCAGCATCTTGCGCGGATGCTGGCCGGTCGGTAACGGTGGCAACGGGCCCGTTAGAGGAGGCGGTATCTTCTCGCGCAGCGCAGCCGGAAGCAGTGGCCGGCACCACTGGCCCAGTCGTAGCAGTGGGGTAAATCGCTGTCGCTCAGGCATTATGCGCAGGATGAGGCCGCGAACGATTCGTTGGGTGAGTGATCTTGGAACCTGCTGTTCAACCTGACTGCGACCGATATCGAGCAGTCGATGGTAGTTCACCCCGGAGGGGCAGGTGGTCTCGCAGGCGCGGCAGCTGAGGCAGCGGTCGAGATGGGTTTGGGTAGCGGCGGTCGGCGTACTGCCTTCCAGAACCGATTTGATCAGATAAATGCGGCCGCGCGGACTGTCATCCTCCTCTCCCAATAGTTGGTAGGTCGGGCAGGTGGCGAGGCAAAACCCACAATGCACACAGCTGCGCAAAATCGCCTGGGCCTCGCGGCCCTCGGGTGACGCGGCAAAGGCCTCGGTCAGTCGGGTTTGCATGGCAGCATCTTCTCAGGCGAGTTGGTGGGTTCTGGCCGCATCGTTGGAACTGCCCCTGGAACCGCCGGTGGAAGAGTGACCGGGATAATCACTATAGCTCCGGGTACAGCCGGCCGGGATTGAAAACCGCATGGGGGTCAAACACTTGCTTGAGGCGTCGGTGGAGGGTCAGTAGGGTGGTTGTCGGAGGGTTGAATACGCCCGTGGTTTTGTCACCCCCGCGAAACAGGGTGGCCTCTCCGCCCAGCGCACTGATTCGCTCGCGCAGGTCGCGGGCAGGCGCCTCCCCGCGATACCAGCGCTGGTGGCCGTTCCACTCCAGCAGAACATCGCTGTCAGGCTGCGAAATACCCGCCAGCACCCCCGCCGAAGCTGGCAGGGCGACCCGCCAGAGGGGCACGTCCTGGTACTGAAAAAAAGGCAGTTGCTGTTCCCGCAGCTGTCGCCAGAAGCTGCTGGCGGTGTCCTCGGACAATACATCGCCGCCCAGTTCACGTCCTGCAGCTGCCACTGCAGTGCTTACCCCCGACAACCGGATGCGCAGTATTTGCTCCTGCCAGGCGGTGGCGGAGACAGGTAGCGGCAGCGCGGCCCACTGGCGGAGCAAGCCCAGTGCCTGCTCCTGGCTACAGAACAGTTCACGCGTTTGCTCCTGCTCCGGCAGGGGGAGTACCTTCAACGATACCTGGGTGATGACGCCCAGAATGCCCAGACTGCCCGCCAATGCCCGCGACACATCGTAGCCGGCGACATTTTTCATGACTTGACCGCCAAAGGAGAGCTGACGTCCCTGACCGTCCAGCAACTCAGCGCCCAGCACGAAATCTCGCAAGCCACCGCTGCGCATCCGGCGTGGCCCGCTGAGGCCCGCAGCGACGCAGCCGCCAATAGTCGCCGGGCCGAAGTGCGGGGGCTCAAACGGCAGCATCTGCCGCCTCGCTGCCAGGGCCTGCTCCAGTTCGGCCAGCGGCGTGCCGGCTCGGACGGTGACCACCAGCTCGCTGGGCTGATAATCCACTATGCCGCGGTAGCTCCGGGTGTCGAGGATGCTGCCAATCGGTGTTTGACCGTAAAACGATTTGCTGCCGCCACCCCGAATCTGCAGTGCTTGCCCCGAGGCTCTCGCCTCCGCAATCTGCTGCCGCCATTGTTCAATCATTATTCAGAGGGGACCCTAGAACCGGGGGAGTTCGGGAAACGGGAGCTGACCCTTGTGCACCACCATGGCGCCGTACTCGGCACAGCGATGCAAGGACGGTATCGCCTTGCCGGGGTTGAGCAGTCCGGCCGGATCGAAGGCGGCCTTGATGGCATGAAAGGCGCTTAGTTCGTCTTCGCTGTACTGCACACACATCTGGTTGATCTTTTCGGCGCCGACGCCATGCTCGCCAGTGATAGAACCACCGTAGGCGACTGAAAGCTCCAGTATATCGGCACCAAATTGCTCGGCGCGCTCCAGTTCGCCCGGCAGATTGGCATCAAACATTATCAAGGGGTGGAGATTGCCGTCCCCGGCGTGGAACACGTTGGCACAGCGCAGCTGGTATTTGGCCTCCATCGCGCTGATCGCGGTGAGCATGTCGCCCAGACGCGAACGCGGTATGGTCCCATCCATGCAGTAGTAGTCGGGCGAAATTCGGCCGATGGCGGGGAAAGCTGCCTTGCGACCCGCCCAGTACAGCAAGCGCTCCTGTTCGTTGGCAGAGACCCTGAGTGACCGTGCCCCCGATGCATTCAGGACACTGGCGATCTGCTCCATTTCGGCGGCGACCTCAGGCTCGGTGCCGTCCGACTCGACCAGGAGGATAGCTGCGGCCTGCAGGTCATAACCCGCGTTGACGAAAGGCTCCACTGCTGCAGTGGTCGCGGCGTCCATAAGCTCGAGTCCGGCGGGGATAATGCCGGCAGAAATGATGCCCGCGACCGCGTCGCCCGCTGCAGTCGCGGTATCGAAGGAAGCCATGATCACTTGCGCGCACACCGGCGTGGGGGTGAGCTTCACAGTGACCTCGGTGACCACGCCCAGCAGCCCCTCCGAGCCGATCATCAGTGCCAAAAGGTCCAGACCTGTCTGGTCGCGCGCCTCGCTGCCCAGCTCGACAATATCGCCGCCCATCAGCACGGCCCGCACCCGCAGCACGTTGTGGACGGTCAGGCCGTATTTCAGGCAGTGCACGCCGCCGGAGTTTTCTGCGACATTGCCGCCAATGGTGCAGGCGATCTGGGACGAGGGGTCGGGTGCGTAGTAAAGCCCGTGGGCTGCAGCGGCCTCGGATATGGCTATGTTGCGCACGCCCGGTTGTACAATCGCGGATTGGGCCACTGGATCTACGCGAAATATCTGCTTCATTCGGGTCAGTGATAACAGCAGGCCCTGGCGGTGGGGCAGTGCGCCACCGGAAAGACCAGTGCCAGCGCCTCTGGGGACCACCGGCACGGACATTTCCTGGCACAGTTTGAGCACGGTCTGTACCTGGGCTTCGGTTTCCGGCAGTGCTATTGCCACCGGGGTTTCCCGGTAGACGGCGAGTCCGTCGCACTCGTAGGGGCGCATCTGCTCCTCGCCCAGGACCAGACAATGAGACGGCAATGATGCTCGCAAGCGGGCGACAAAGGCCTCGCCGGGCACCTCAAACGCGGTATCGTTGATGAAAGACATGGGGAGGGATTCACGCAGATGTCCACGGGGATGTCAACCGCAGCGAAG
>CAWIZY010000023.1:0-62711 GCA_963840725.1 uncultured Gammaproteobacteria bacterium
ACGGTAAGTCGGTTACGATCACCGATTGTCGTCGCGGGAGGTTGGCATGCCGCTTGTCTGGCGGGGGCGCTCGGACCAGTGAAAGACGGGTTGAAGGCACAGTCAGAGGAACTACAAGGTCGAAGGGGACGTGTGGGTCGAGAAGAACACTCTGTCAAAAGACAAGTAGACTAGAACCGAGAGCCGCAGGGCTAGATAAGTCTGGGTGGAGCGAAGACCGGCTCCCTCCGGAAAGAAGTCAAGAGGAAGGGGTGAACCTCTCGCCAGACGGTGGAGTCGGCCTGCGAAATTTCGATCAGCGACCGGAGGGCGCAAACTTCAATCTCAACCCGGCTCGTTGCTTACCTGCTACGCGTCGTTCTCGCCTTTTGCGAGTAACAAAAAAAGGGGTGAGCACTTTCATGCTCACCCCGGACTTGTGCCAGGAGGGTTTAAGGTGTCCCGCAACCGGGTAGGGTGCACGCCAGAACCACAAGCCGCGCGTCCACGACGTCAATAACACCATCGCCATTCATATCCCGCGGATCACTCGGTACATCCGCAGGTGTATTGCGCGCCGCCATGACGAGAATTGACGTCCTCGACGGTCTACTAACACCGTCAAGGTTTATATCGCCATTCGCTGCGATGACAGTATCAAGAATCTCCTCAACCAACTCCGACCCAATGCTGTCGACCGTGTTGTCCATCTCCGACGTGATGACACTGCCAAGTATCCGTGTCCTCGTCCACCACGACCTGGTAGGTCAACACAGTGGACTCAGCCGAAGGTCCGACCAGGTCGAAACAGATCGCCATACCGTCGGTAATCTGCACATCGTCGAAGGCATATTGAGTACCGGCGGTGCCTGTGGCGTTCTCGACACCGATGGTCCCAAACGGGTTGCCGAAGTCGTTGACGTTATCGAAGGCTATAAAGATCTCGTAGACCCCGGGCGCATCGTTGACCTCACCACGGATTGCCAGCTGGATATCGATACTGTCACCGCCGGTACCGGGCCATTGCACGAGGTTGTCGTACTCGATAATGGACAAGTCGGCCCCGGCTGAGGCCAGAGAAACCCCCACTACTTCTCCTGGTGTTGAACTGGGCGGAGGAATGAGCGGCAACCCCCGCCGACAGAATCGCCATCAGGCTGTTGGGGTCATCCGTACTCGGAATCGGCTGGTTGGCAAAGGGGAACGGCCCCGTAGCCGACGGGTCACCAAAAGAAGGCGAACCCGTTATCCATGAAGTTGAACCCCCCCGTAAAGCTCTCGCCGTAGAAGTTGAAATTCTGGCCGGCGAAGGCACTGAAGGTCACCTCATCTCCCTCGATCGTAGGGTCGGGGAAGATATTGAAGACTTCCAGGTCGGTATAGCCGCCGCTGTTGGCAAAGGGCACCTCACAGGAGGCCGTCTCGTTGCTAGTCGTAACCTCGTAACCGGGCGGCGAGTTGAGCAGCGACGCCATGGTGACGCCCCACTCGATGCTCTCATCCGAAACGACACCACCACCGGTGACAGACCCAGGAATCAGCGTGAATCCCTCAGGCACGTCAGTCGTTATGTCGTAGGTTCGGTCTTCTAAGGTGGAGTCAGGTACCACCTCAATGGAGAAAGTGAGGACATCTCCAGGAGCACCCCTGCCGCTGCTGGCCGTGTAAATCACGTCGTCAGTGCCACGGGTAATGGTAACCGGAATGGTGCCGATGTTATCCGGATTCGACGAGTCTGAGCCCAGCGTTATCGAACCGAAGAACACATCACCGGGTTCAGCCCCAGGCAGGTCCCAGATCAGGCGGACATCGAAGGGGGTCAGCTGTGGCACCGAGGAGGGGCCGTCAACCGTCAGATTACCGAGATCCTCATCAGTCAGGAGCACTGTGGTCAGTTCGACAGCGTCCGGGGGAGTATCGGAAGCTCTCCAGTTCTGCACCAATGCCCACATGTTACCTGCCTCAAACTCACCGATGACATCGCAGCGTTCGCTAGCCGTTGCCGTGGCACTGCCGCAGAGTTCCTCATCTGCATCCGGCATTCCATTGCCATTGGTGTCAAAGCCAACGAAGAGATCCAGATCCGGTGATTCCGAGGTCAGGTCGTCCGTGATCGCGACGAAGTGCTCCATGCCGCCATCGACCGGTATCAGGATGAAGTCAACACCATCAGTGAGGTCGTCGTACGCAGAGGAGTTGTCACTGTCCTGATCGAGGCTCATCTGAGTACGCGTGGCTTCTGCCAGGCCACTTACAGACACCTGCAGATCAGTGATTTCGACTGCCGTCAGGCCCTCAACCAGCCAGGAGTCAGCGTCCCGTCGAGCAACAATTGAAAGCTCGGTGGGTACTTCACCGCCGGTCGGGATGACCGACAAGGTCAGGTGCTGCTCGGGCCCGGTGTCAGCCGGGATCAGGTTAACGCGCCCGTGTGACCAGACGTTTGAGGGTAATCCGACTGCATTTGCCGTGATTTCCAGCACCTCGGACTCACCTGCCCCCAGGGTAAAACTGCTGGGGCTGACACTAAACGCGGGATCTGAGCTTGATGTGCTCCAGGAGCCCCCTTCCGTGGCTGTCACGGTGCGGGTCCAGCTACAAACAAGCACGCAGCTACGATTGACCAGCCCCGCGACATTGAGTGTTTTCGGGTCACCACCGAGGGCCGGATCTCCCGCTTCAAAATTGGCGCTGGACTCATCAAGCAGGAGTCCCGCGTTAACGGCCTGTGCGACCTGCACGCGGCCACCACCAAAGTCGAAGGGGTCAGCCGGCGTTACGCCATCTTCCTTGACCAGTTCCCAGGTACCGGTGGTCATGATCGCCGACAGTATTTCGGCGTCGGTCCAGTCAGGGTGGGCCTGTTTCAGAAGTGCAGCGGTGCCCGCAATGTGCGGGCTGGCCATCGAAGTACCCCAATAGCACCGTATTCACCGCGTACTGCGGGCGTTTCCGAGGGCGTACCGGCGTAGAGTTCGGCGATCAGGTTGACCCGCTCCGGGAGTTCAGCACCTCGCAGCAAACACATCAACGCCCGGCGCACCGGTGTTGGGTGCCAGAATATCGTAGCCGGTATACGGCCCGCGGGAGCTGAAGTCAGCGAGATTATCGCCTGCTGCAGGATCGCTGATCGGGGTGTCCACCGCCGTGATGGTGCCTGTATGGTTGTCGCCCGATGCAAGCCAGGCCCTGACAATCGAAGCGTTCGGCGGCGTTGATATGGATAGAAGGGATGACGTGTGAATCGTTGTTGACCGAGGTCGCGCCGCCCTCGGTATTGCCGAGAATGAAACCACCGGCGCCACCATCTCGGACGTGCTGCCCTTTCGCAACCCGTGCAATCGCACCGCGATCACACATCACGATCTGATCGGCAGTGAAGGTGCCTGCCGGAAATGGGTCGAGACATTGCTCCGGCTGCGTATCGTTCTCGCTACCGTTGGATGTTGGATAGTCAGCGGCGTAGACGACGGTGCCGGTAATGCCGCCAGAGACAGAACGACCGGTAATGTCAGCGGGAACCGCGGTATCTCCGCCGGTCATGTCTTGCAGGAACTTGGGCGGGAATGACCGATCATGCGTGAAACAGCAACTGCCGCCACCAGGGCGCGTTACCGGCCGCCTCAGCGGTGCCGGCGCCCGGACCGCTGTTGCCCGCAGAATTGGCAACAAAAATCCCAGCGGCACGCGCGTTCAGAAACGCCGTCGCTTGAGCCGATGCCCACGGGCTGCCTGCCGAGACCCAATTGAATGATTAAGTACATCCACGACGCCGTCCTGGATGGCCTGGTCAACGGCGGCTACGATGTCGGCAAAGAAGCAGGAGGGGGCGCATACCTTGAAAGCAACCAGGTTGGCGTGGGGTCAACGCCAGAAACCCGGTCAAACACAACGGACCCAGGATTGCCGTCAGCATCCGGCAGAACCGCGCCTGTGACAACGCTACCTGCCGCCGTAGCTGCGACGTGGGAGCCGTGGCCATCAGTATCTGATGAGGGCGGGTCGCCCGGTATCAATATCTGATCGGAAGGGTCACTATCCTGCGAATCCAGGAAGGTGTAGGCGCCTATCAGCTTGGAGTTACACAGCCCATCGATGGTGGCACATTCGCCGAGGTAGACGCCCTCGCCCAGAGGGTTGGTTATGGTGAAACCGTCAGCACCTGTGGCCGCAAATGAAGGGTGCGAATGATTGATGCCGCTGTCGATAATACCGACCACGACACCTTCTCCCTGAAAGGGAACACCGCCAGTCGCACTGCCATCCCACAGCTGATCCGCTCCAATGAACGGCACGCTGGTAGGCGTCGTGAGTTCGACTACCTGATCACGCTCAACGGATCGCACGCCACGCATGCCCTGCACTTTTCTTGCCGTCGATGCTGACATGCGAACGACGGCCGCATTCAACGCATGCTGGTGCGTACGCAGCACCTGTATCGCACCCGCCGCGGCGGACATCTTCGAGAGCATAGCGTTCTGATAGGTCTGCAGCGCCCCGGCTTCGGCGCGTGCCGCGGTTGTCTGCGCGCTTACCGAGCCCATGAAACTGGAGCTGGGATCTTTACTCGTGCTGTTCTTCGCTACCAGCGCCAGGGGCACGGCGTCCCCTTCAAACTGCACGATGTAGCGGGCGTTCCGGCCACTGTCGTCCGGCAGAGCGTTGCGGCCCTGAGGAGATGCTTTGGAGATTTTTTTAGCGCTGGTAGCTTGCTGCAACGCCGGTTCGTCTTTTGCCGACTGTGTTAGAGCCGTAGTCGACAAAAACGGGAGGACCGTCAAGGCAGCTGCGAGCGGTAGAGTCAGGAACGTTCGAATCATCGAGTTATACTCCAGTTGATTCCTGTTGCCGGGAAGAAAAAAAAACAAGCCTGTGGGCCAACTCACCCTCTGGAGCGAGTTGCCCTGCGCAGGCGACGGCGGATAGACGTCTCCACGCTGAGGGTTTCCTGGCTCGTTTTTTCGGAATTAGTGAAATAGTCTACAGTTTCGTCGTGATAGTCTTGTGTCAACTAACTATATCGTGAATGTCGGATTTTGCAAATATATCGAAAGTCGTACTTCAGCGTGCGGCGGTCAAGACGCCGCAGAAGCGCAACAGGGACAATAACAATGGATCAGGTAGGGTCAGAGCTGGCGCCGCCAGGTGCCGGCGTCTCTATTTGAGCGGGAGCCTCGCATAGAAAGGGGGTGCCATCAGGTCCACCGTGGTATTCATAATTTACCCCGCCAACACTGAGCAGGATCAGCACTCCAGGTGTCAGCACCATCAGGTACGCGCGATCCGGTTGCGGGCAGCCCATTGCCTTCGAACGCCAGGTGACGCGTTCTGCCCGCAACACCGCGATGTCTTCGGCCGCCAGAGCCACGGCACCCTGCCGCTTGCGCAGGTCTTCTCGGGCGCTATTGACCATGGCCTGCAATCGTTTGTCAGGGATTTTCGGAGTTGTCGTCACGGTTCTCTCTACGTTACTCGGGTACCCCGGTACTGCCCGTTCAGATCCGACCGCGCTCTGTGATACAGCGAAGCCCACTATCATACTGAGAGCGGCCATACCGAGAGCGGCGCAAACCCACGCCCCTCGCCGCCCCTTGCCCTGATCAGTAAATACTCTCAATCGGATAGGTCCCTGAAATGCGGGGCAACGTTGCCCGAGCCCTGGCCGCCAGTTGGGAACACTCCGGGCAAGGGCATTTAGAAGATAGCCTATCAGCGACACCGACGCCAGCCTGAGCGAATAACTCACGGGGCTACTGCTGACCAGGGGGCCAATCTCAAGCGCACCCCTCGTCGTCCCGGGCCGCTGCATCCGCTCCAAACCCACTGCATTCGTTAGGTCGATCGCACATGCAGGGTGCAACCGCAGGGAAGAGGCAGGCCATCGGCCCCTGTTCTCAAGGTCGCCCACGAGTTCAGCCACATCCTGCCTGGTGATGTGCAGCTCAACCTTCGCCTGGCCGTTAATTTGTCATATATGAACCATCCCCTTTTGCAAGTCGATTTCTGATGGTTGTTTTAGGTCTGAGTTGCAGTCATATATTCGGCATTCAAGCTAGGCTTGTGCCCTGATGTAAATCCGCGCTCCTCCATTCCTCATCAGTACCATGACCTCTGTGGGCCGTGCCAAGTTCCAGGTTCTAAAAGAGCCGGTATGACCTATTCACCATCATTCCAATCAACGTTAAGCAAACTCGTGATAGTTTCCAGTTCGTTAAAAGAAGCTGACCGATATTGAGTATCAGGCAGCGGCTGCTTGTACTCCATAGTTAAATTCCTTTCCTGTACTCAACATCGACCAGATGATCCGTGCATTCTTGTTGGCCAATGCGACAGCTGCCTTGTTATGACTCAGCGTCGCCTTTTTCCTGCCAACCCAGCGGGTATAGTCATTATCTAGGTCTTTATAGTGACTCAGTACTGCCCTGGCCCCGTGAATCAGCAATGTACGTAAATACCGATCACCTCGTTTACTGATACCCAGGAGAATCTGTTTATCTCCGCTGGAGGATTGCCGCGGAACCAGTCCTAACCAGGCTGACATATGGCGGCCATTGCGGAACTCTTTGGGGTCGGGCACGGCTGCGACAATCGCTGTGGCAGTCAGCTCACCAACCCCCGGGACCTTCAATATGCGCTGGCAGTTCTCATTCTGCCTGCATAATTGCCGGATCTTGGTATCCAGATTTTTCAACCGGAGCTTCAACGTCAATCAAGTTCTTCATAGAGATCCTGCATACACTCGCGTGATGAGGGAGTGAGCTCCTTGGTCGCTGTCGGCAATAACTGCGCAGAGTGAAGATTTAACCTTGGCGGCACCGGGAGAAGTAACGATCCCATACTCCAGGCACAGCCCCCTGATCTCGTTGATCAACGCCGTTCGGTTCTTGACAATCGAGTGCGTATTCGATGAATTGATTGAATATCCTGTTGCTCAACCTGTTTGATCGGCACAAAGTTCATAGATGGTCTGCTGGCTGCCTCAACGATAGCCTGGGCATCATTGGCGTCATTCTTGTTGGTTTTAACAAACGGTTTTACAAACTGCGGGCTGATCAACTTTACGGTATGACCACTACGTTGGAAAACCCGCGCCCAGTAATTGGCTCCGCCGCACGCTTCCATTACGATGGTGCATGGTGCCAAATTTGCGATATAGGCGGCAAGTTGGTGCCGAGGCAGGCGCTTTCTCATAAACGGCTTTACCCGAGTGATCAGCGCCGTGAAGCTGAAAGGTGTTCTTGGCAATATCAATGCCCAAAATGTTAATAGTATCCATGTCGATCTCCCATCAAGGTTAAGGTCCTTCAGATAGAAGGCTAGTCTGAAGACTCACACCGGGCTAGCGGCGTGGGTGGGGATGGTTCATTACATTAGTACCATTCTGGAGTCGCATATATATCATCAAACTCTCGCCATGAACAGCAGTTCGCTAGGCCGTCGCTGTCTTCGCCGCTGCCTTGCGCCTGGCTTTCGACTTGCCGCCTTTTACAGCAACCAGGCCTTCAGCAGTCACCTGCTTGGTCGGTGTCCATTGCTCCAACTCGGCCTGATATCTTGCCAGTGTGTGATTGGCTTGCATCGCCATCCAACTCTCCGCCGAGCGTCCCAGCACCTTGCTCAACTTCACCGCCAGGGCCGGAGACAAGTCGATCTTTTCATGAACCAGACGGCTCAAGGTGGACTCTGACACTTCCAGCGCATCCGCCAATTCGGTGGCCGTGAGGCCCAGCTTATCTATATAGTTGCGCTTGATGAACCCGCCCGGGTGTACAGTAATTTTAGCCATCAATGATAATCCTCATAATCCACGACATACGCATCGCCGTTCTCAAACTCGAAGGTCATTCGCCAGTTGCCGCTGACCCAGATCGCGTGCCTCCCTCTATCCTTTCCCTTCAAGGAGTGAGGCGCCACCCCGGCAGATCCATATCCACAATGTCATTAGCGAGTCCAAAGCGGCCAACTGGTCGCGCAACTTGTCCGCATGGTCGGAATTGATGCCCCGGGTATCGTTGCCACCGCTGTTGAAGAATTTCTTCAGCCCTTTGTGCCTATGCTCTTGATCAATGCCCAGTTTTCCTTCTGAGTACGCGAGCAGTGTATAGATATATTGCATATTGCGCAATATGCAAGAATGCCCGGTCGCTCAGATTAGATGTTCCGGGCCAGCACTGATTGCTTCATGGTACGTGACTTCGGCACCACGGATGTTGGAGTCAAGTCAGTATGGCGTCGCCAGGCCAGGATACATTGGCCACACCACTTACGAGCGCCATCAACCCGAGCAGACACTACTCCACCAGCTCGTCGAAGCGCACTACCCCGCCCTAGTGGACCAACTGGCCCAACAGGGCAAATCCCTGCCCGACCATGTTCACCGGGAATTCGAAGCCTACCTGAAGTGCAGCCGCCTCGAACACGGCTTTCTCCGGGTGCGCTGCGACAAATGCCATTTCGAACGACCTGTAGCATTCTCTTGCAAGAGGCGCGGATTCTGTCGGACGCCCAGTCCCAGCTATGGCGCCCGCCGCATGGCCGAGACAGCGGCCCTTCTCTCGGATGAAGTATTTCCCGATGTACCATTGCGCCAGTGGGTCATCAGTCTTCCTTTCCCTTTGCGATACCTTTTCGCCGCCCACCCTCAAGCGATGGGCAAGGTACTGGGTATCGTTTACCGGGCTATTTCGACCCACCTGATCCTCAAGGCTGGATTGCAACACAAGGATGGCGCCACCGGTGCGGTGGCGCTGATATCCGCGCTTCGGATGGTACGGCATCCCGGCTGCCCTCAACCTCAATATACATCTCCACATCCTGTTCCTGGATGGCGTCTATGTGTATCGCGACAATCGACCGCCCCGCTTTCAGCGTATCAAGGCACCGGATAAAGGCGAGCTGGAAAGTCTGGTTCACCTGATCAGCCAGCGCGTAGGCCGCTGCCTGGAACGCCAGGGCTTGCTGGAGCAGGATTCCGAGAGCGCCTGGCTGGATCTCGACCGGTGTCGCGCTCGACCGGTGTCGCGCTCGACCCTCAGCAAGGGCGCAAGGCGTTCATGATTCGCACCATAAGACCACTGGATCGCCCCGATCCCGGACTGGAGCGGGTGGCCAAGGCTAATGGATTCTCACTCCATGCCGGGGTGAGCTGCGAAGCCCACCAAAAAGACAAGCGGGAGCGAATTTTTCGCTACATTGCCAGGCCCCCCGTTGTTGTCCCTCGTCTTTCACTGAGTTCCACTGGCAAGGTGGTTTATACCCTGAAGACGCCCTACCGCGAAAGCTTGCCCCATGAGCGCAGCGAGTGCTTTGGGTATGGGACGACACAGGTGGCATTCGAGCGGGGCGGCCATCCGCCAAACCACCGCTGGCGCGGGCTGGTCACACCAGCCAGGCGCGGAAAAGGTGTCAAGCCTGTTTCCAATCCTGAGGCCCGCTCTACAGCGGAGCGACATGCAGCAATGACCTGGGCTCAAAGGCTCAAGCGCGTATTAATGGGGCGGCCATCCGTATCGATATCGTGGTTTGCGGTCGTTGCGGTGGATCAGTAAAAGTTATCGCCTGCATTGAGGACCAAGACGTCATGCCCGATAAAGCGGGGCAGGCTCTCGAAAGAATTCTGGCTCATCTGCGCGATAAAGAACAGAACACCCCCGCACTGCCACACCTGGCACCACCAACCAGAGCTCCACCGGAGACATACCCGATAAAGCGGGGCAGGCTCTTGCCTCTTTTCGCTGGGAACGAATACAGTTCAACAGCATTCAATCAGCACGGACGCCAGCGCGTGGTAACAGCTGAGGAATTCGTTGGTATAGAGTTGTTCGTGCTGAGTTTCGAAGGTGAGCGAGAAATATCTACGAGACCAGCAATACCAGTACTAACCACAGGCACCGCGCGAGCCGTCTTGCGAGCCGTCTTCCGCCACTTCAAGTTCCGCGACTATTCTTTGGGCAATCAGATACTCTCGACACCCCTTTTATACTTCTCATACTTCGCGCATTGCAGGGGCGAGTGGTGTAACATGCGCCAGCACCGGCGCGCGAACGATTGCAGCCGTGTGCGAAGCGTCGTCGTGTCACGACCGCGCACAGTGTTGTCCACTCCAGCAATGATCCGGAACCGACCCGATGCGATTGATAACCGCTGCCCTGACATCCCGCTGGTACTGGATCGGGCTCGCCCTGTTGGGGATGGCCATGCTTGGAGTGGCGCTGTATTACCAGTACGGCATCGGTGACGAACCCTGCCAGGTTTGCATCCATACCCGCATCTGGGTCGTCGCGATGACGCTGGTCGCCCTCGCGATGGCTTGTTTACCGAACACGCGGCTGATAGGTGCCCTTGGTAACCTGTTGGTGCTGCTGTGCGCCATCGGCCTCGGGGAGCGGGCGTGGTTCCTCTACAAGATCGAGAACGGCATGGGCGATGCTAGCTGCGAGTTCTACCTCGGGTTCCCGCCGTGGTTCGCGCTGGACGCCTGGCTGCCGGCCGTGTTTGAAGTGCGCAACCTGTGTTCCTATTCGCCGGCGATGCCCTGGGGGCTCAGTATGGCCGAGAGCCTGCTGGCGGCCGCAGCCGGACTCGTGGTGATCGCCCTTATGTCGTTGCTGTTGCGCCTGCGCCAACCCGCTTCCTGACTGACACCTGGCAGGTCCACCTGGTGGGCCAAGCGAAACCCCGCGGTGTGCGACCGAATCCTACTTGTCGTGGTGGTGGTCGCTCTCTTCACCGCCGTGATGGTGGTCGTGCTCGTTGGCATGACCGTCGTCGCCGTGGTGATGCGTGTGCTCACTGTCGTGACCGTCATCGCCGTGGTGGTGCTGGTGGTCGCTGGTATGGCCATCCTTGCCGTGGTGGTGTTCGTGTTCGCCAGCGTGACCGTCCTCGCCGTGGTGATGCTCATGCTCGCTGGCATGTGGCTCGGGTTCGCTGGCATGGCTGTCGGCATGTGTTGCCAAGGGTGTCAGTGCGGCGGCGCTGAGCAGCAAGGCAGCAGTCGCGGCAGGTATGAGCAGTTTCTCTGTGGGTCGATGGGTCATGGTCTGGGTTCCTCAGTAACAGACTGAACTCTCTTCAGGCAGTTTAATTTGCGTCTGGGGACTCGTCCAGTGAGACTCCCACCGTAACCTGTGCTCCCGCCGTGCTCCTCCCCTACCAGCGTGACAGCGCCTGCCGTCGCTGTCCGAAAGGGGGACCAGCGTTCATAGTTCGCCCCGTGTGCCCTCGCTACCGAGCGGCTACAATAGGGCGACTGGACCAATCCTGTGAGGAGCCAACATGAACGCAATCAACGAAATTGACGCCGGTGAGCAGCAGGTGCTGCGGGACATGATTGCCCGCTTTATCGACACCGAGGTGGCGCCGCACTACGAGCAGTGGGAGCGGGACGAGATCATGCCCCGCGACATCTGGCGCAGGCTTGGGGAGGCGGGGTTTTTATGCGTCGATATCCCCGAGGCCTACGGCGGCCCCGGCGCGAGTTTCGACATGAGCATGCTGGTTTGTGAGGCCTTTATTGGGCCGGGGTATGGTTCTCTGGGGGGCAACATGAGCGTGCACTCGGATATCGTCGCTCCTTACATCCTCAATCATGGTTCCGAGGCCCAGAAGCAGCACTACCTGCCAAAAATGGTGAGCGGGGAGTGTGTGGGCGCGATTGCCATGACCGAGCCCGGAGCCGGTTCGGACCTCCAGGGCGTGCGCACTACGGCGCGGCGGGATGGCGATGACTGGGTGATCAACGGCTCCAAGACGTTTATCACCAACGGCCAGCACTGCGACGTGGTGATTACCGTCGCTCGCACCGACCCCGATGCGCCCGGCTCCCGAGGGCTCTCGCTGTTCCTTGTAGATACCGATACGCCAGGATTCAGCCGTGGCCGCAACCTGGAGAAGTTGGGCCTGCATGCGGCGGATACCTCGGAACTGTTCTATGAGGATGTGCGGGTTCCGGACTCCGCCCTGCTGGGTGAGTTGAACCGTGGGTTCATCGTGCTGATGACAGAGCTGCCTCGGGAGCGCCTCGCGCTGGCAGTGGGTGCCGTGGCTGCAATGGAGGGTGCGCTGGCGATGACCGCGGATTACGTGAACGAGCGCAAAGCCTTCGGCGCGCCACTGGCGCACATGCAGAATACGCGCTTTAGCATGGCGGACATGCAGACCGAGTTCCGTCTCAGCCGTGCGTTCATCAATGAGTGCATCGCCGCCTACAACGCCGGAGAGCTGGACGCGCCGACCGCGTCGATGGCAAAGCTTGCCAGTACCGAGGCCCAGGGCAGGGTGGTAGACGGTTGCCTGCAATTGTTCGGTGGCTACGGCTACATGAAGGAGTACCCGATCTCCCGCCTCTACGCCGACGCCCGGGTACAGCGAATCTACGGCGGCAGCTCGGAAATCATGCGCGAGCTGATTGCGCGCGACGTGCTGGATGGCTGAGGCAGGTCCGACGGATGGCGGGCCTGCTTGCCGGGCTGGCAGTCGCGGCGATTCTGTGGCTCATCAGCCGGCGTGAGGACAGGAAGGATCACGAGCGAAAACTCGAGCTTATCAGGCGCCGGATAAAGCGCCGGGAAGAGGCATTGAGATCCGGGCAGGATGATGACTACGAGAGGCCGCAATAGCGCTCGAGTCCCCGAGGGTCATCGCAACCCCGCAACCAGCATGGTCACGGTGGCGAGAAAACCGAACCCCCAGATCACCGAGCGCCAGGGCGCCCAGCCGAAAAAGTAGGCCGGCAGGTAGACAACCCGGGCTGCCAGGTAGACCAGCGCGCAGTTCCGGGTGAGCTCGGAATCCTTGCCGGTGAGCACGATGACCACGACGGCCACCGTGAAAAACGCCAGCCCCTCGAGGTGGTTCCTGTAGGCCCGCTCGAGTCTCGCCGCCCGGCCCTCCAACGGCAGTCCCTCGTCGCGGGGGCCGGCGAGGTACTTTGAGCTGAGCTGCAGGTTGGCGGCGATGGCGAGGAGCACCAGCTGGGCGATGCCCAACAGCGCGGCCAGTGCGAGCACGGTCAGTTCGATCGGCATAGGCTTACTCCGTTGGTGTTGTTCGAGTCGATGGCGCTGGAGTATAGCCCAGTCTCGGCGCGACCGTTGTCCCGTCCATTACCCCGCCCATTGCAAGGGTCACTCACTCACCGTATAACGAGGCTTTGGCGTCCCTGCGAGGTGAGTTCATGCGCACACCGGCTGTGCTTCTGGTCGTGGCCCTGCTTGCGTCCTGTGCCGAACGGTCCAGCGACGAAGCCCTTGGCACCCTGGAGCGCGACCGCATCATCCTGCGGGCCACTGCCGGTGAAATCATCGTTGCCCAGCCGGTTCCCGAGGGCAGCCAGGTGACGAGCGGCCGCCTGCTGGTGCAGCTCGACGACTCCCGCCAGAAAGTCGCGGTCGCGCACGCGAGGGCGGAGGTCAGCCGCGCCGCCGCGCAGCTGGAAGAGCTGCGCAACGGCGCCAGGCCCGAGGACATAGCCGCCGCCAGTGCACGCGTGGCCGGCGCGCGCGACTCTGGTTGAGGCGACCGCCAGTTACGAGCGTGCGGTGTCGCTGGTAGAGCGGAAGCTTGCCGCGAAGGCGCAGCTGGACACCGCGCTGGCGGTCCGGGATGAAGCCGAGGCCTTCCTGGACTCGGCCAACGAAGAGCTGCTGCGGCTGACCAACGGGACACGCCAGGAGCAGCTCGACGCCGGGGCGGCCGTGTTGCAGGCAGCGCAGGGCCGGATTTCGTCGAGCAGGAGCTCGACGCCTACCTGGCCTGTGGCCGCCTGGAGCACGGCTTCCTGCGCGTGCGCTGCGAGCAGTGCCACAGGGAGCAGCTGGTTGCCTTCAGCTGCAAGAAGCGCGGATTCTGTCGGGGGCGCCTAGCCCCAGTTGCGGTGCCCGGCGCATGGCCGAGACCGCGGCGCTGCTGGTCGACGAGATCCTGCCCCGCCAACCGCTGCGCCAGTGGGTGCTGAGTGTCCCCTATCCGCTGCGCTTCTTGTTTGCCAGTCGCCCCGACGTCATGGGTCGTGTGCTGGCCATTGTGCACCGCGCCATCGCCACGCACCTGATTCGCAAAGCGGGATTTACGCGCAGATCCGCTTGCACGGGCGCAGTCACGCAAGTGCAGCGTTTTGGCAGCGCACTGAACCTAGAGAAGCAGACATAATACCCTCGTTGTGCAAGCTATTGATTTTCTTCGAACAGGCTCTGTTGATTGGCCAACGGATTCCCGTCGAGAACCAGTTTACCCGTTTCCTTCAGGCGCTTCAGTATGCTCGATACTGGCTCACTGTCCAAATCCGCCCGCTTGATCTCCAGCGGCGCATACGGCGCGATCTGCCCGGCGGTCAAGAGTTTCTCCTTAATCAGCCTCATCAGTGTCGTATCACTGACACCGCTATGCTGCGTGGCCTGCGCCAAAGTCAAAATGTCGGTGTCGCGTGTCTCTTCATCAGGGGGATCAATCGCGTACTTCTTGCGCACATAGGCGACGCGTGACTGGGTCCAGCGCTTGCCTTTGCCGGTTCGCCGTCCCAATTTGCTCAACACCCGCGCGACCTCATCGTCTCGATACCGGCAGGCCATCCTGGTAATTAACTCGAGGTCCTCGAGTGCAGTCTTGTGCGCTACCGCGCCGGATTGTGGCTTGGGCATCATCACGGTGGTATGGCAGCCACCGTGCCAGTGGATGATCAGCCGAAGTTGCTGCGCGGCATCATCGAGGTCTACCACGATCTCGTGGATGAGCGTGCGGGTGATCTTCTTTTTCAGCACCATCGGGCACGCCGGGTCACCCCATACCACCGCAAAGTCTTGACCCAGCTCCAGGATGGCTTTCTTGTCAGCGGCAGTAAGCGAGGCGACAGCATCACTTTGTGCGTCCAGTTCACTTCGTAACTTCTCCAGGGCTTCGAGTTTGGCGTTCCAGCGTTGCTCAAGCACATCGACCACGAGGCGGTTGGCGGGATCAGCCTGGTCATATTGCTCAAACGCCCGTTGAGCTTCGTACTGCACTTGTTGCAGCTGGCGCTGCAACGCCGCGCGCTGATCACTGTCCTGCGTGTCAAACTGCTCGATCGCCGCAACACTGGCAGCGAGCCCCTGTGACGAGATGGCATTGAGAATTTCCTCACTGAGGCGCTTATCGACGGTGGCGCCGCCGAAGCCCAGGCAATACTGGCCACCCGTGGCAAAATCCCCGCTGCACACATACCGCGCTGCGGTGCCGCTCTTGCCCCAGTAGCGAATATGCAGCTTGCGACCACACCGACCGCAGCGCAGCAGTCCCGTCAATAACCCCTGCCCACTGCGTACCGCCAATGCCGAATCATCCCGTGTAAAATTGCCACCGTTACTGCGCATGACGTCCTGGTATCGCTGGTACTGAGTCCAGCTAATATAACCGGGATGATGGTCCGGGAGAAAGACACTGGTCTCCTCGGCAGCCCGTGCGTTGCCCTGACGTTTACGCGCCTGGCCGTCCTTGACCACCACCTCGATCGGCCTGCGCCCATACACATAGGCGCCGGCGTAAAGCGGATTGTGCAACATATCGGTGAGAAAGCTCATGGTCGGCAGTTGCCAGACCAATTGATAGCGGCCTGCGCGCGCCTTATTGACCGGCAATTCGATCTTCTCCTCGTGGAACCAGCGATGGGTCTGGCGAATACTGCCCAGGTCGCCAAACTTCTTGAACACCAGTGCGATGGCTTCCTGCACCCGCAAGTTGGGATCTTTGACAATCTGGCCGTTGAGGTCTGCGACATAACCGGGGGCCAGACAACGGCCAAGTTCACCCCGTTGCGCTTTGGCTTCCCGACCCTGTTGCAGGCGGAACTTCAAGGTCTTGAGTTCGACCACGCTCAGCGTGCCCTTGATACCCAGCACCAGTTGGTCGTCCAGTCGACTCAGGTCGTAGAGATTCTCGGCATCGGCGATCAGGGTATTGAAGACTTGACACAGTTCCAGCAAGTGGCACCAGTCCTTGTCGGTACGCGACAGTCGCGAGAGTTCACGGCTGAGCACAAGACCGACCTCGCCCAGGGCGACACTGGCCAACAGTTGTTTGAATCCGTCACGCACCTGCGCGCCGGGCGCCGCACTTGCCCCCAGATCACAGTCAATGACCTCGACGTGCTTGAAGCCATAGGCCTTCGCGGTATCGCGCAGGGCATACTGCAGGCGTTGGCTCTCCTTGTTCTGTTTGACTTGCGCCGCTGAAGACTGGCGGAGATAGACCACTGCTTTACGGGATAGGTGCTCGGGGGTAATTTTCTGAGTGGTATCAGTCCTGTTCATGGTCTTCTCCTGGCTGGCGTTGCACGACCGCGAGGATGGCTTCTGCCATCAGCGCGATGAGCTGCTGTTTCCGTTCCGGCTCCATCGACGTCTCCGGCGGGGTATCCTCGTTGCTGTCGAGATCGAGAGTGACTTGCTGCATGGCTCTGCTCCGGCTGCTTCGTTGCCGTCACTTTAGAGCACACCTGGATCGCATCGACCAGTGCCAGCAACGCGGAGGCAGCAAGTTCCGCTTGTTCACTGAGACACAAGCGCCCGGCATCTGGCTGCAGCATCCACAATGGAATCTTCAGCGCCTTCCCATCAGGGTGCCGTACGGTCGCTGCACCGGTGTCCCGGCGTGGCCAGGCGATCACGTCGAGACAGCGGTTGTGAAGCGGGTGAAAAGGATAATGCACCGTCACTGTCGACGGCATGGTATTTAGTGTGGTTGTTCCTCAACATCCACTGGCATATTCTGTTCCTCGACGGCGTCTACACCGAGTGCGCCGATGGGAGCCTGCGCTTCCACCAGGTCGCGGCGCCGACGGGCGAGGAACTCTCGCAGTTGGTCCACCGCCTGGCGCAGCGCTTCGGCCGACACCTTGAGCGGCAGGGCCTGCTGCAGCGTGATGTGGAGAACGACTACCTTACGGAGGATGCCTTCGAGAGCGATGCACTGACGCCGCTGCACAGTGCCTCTATCACCTACCGCATCGCGCTCGGTCCCCAGCAGGGGCGCAAGGTCTTTACTCTGCAAACCCTGCCGGCCTGCGAGGATGACATACCGAGTACGGTCGGCAGGGAAGCCGGGTTCTCCCTGCACGCCGGGGTCGCTGCTCGTGCCCACGAGCGCGACAAGGTAGAACGCCTGTGCCGCTACGTGAGCCGGCCGCCGGTGGCCGAGTCACGGTTATCGTTGACGTCCAATGGCGACATCCGCTACCGGCTGAAGACGCCGTACCGGGAAAGCTTGCCCCATGAGCGCAGCGAGTGCTTTGGGTACGGTACTACCCATGTGATCTTTCAGCCGCTGGACTTCTTGCCCCAGGGCACCCTCTCGATCGCTTCGCGATCTCACCTTGTGGCGCGCCTTGCAGCACTGGTGCCGCGCCCGCGTGTAAACCTGATTCGCTACTACGGAGTATTTGCCCCAAACAGTCGTTTTCGAGCGCGGGTGACGCCGGCGGGGCGGGGCAAAGGGAGTGCTGCTGCAGGCGGTAGGCTGACCGATGCCGGCAATGGACGTGCAGAGGGTGCGACACCCGCCCAGCGCATGACCTGGGCGCAGCGGCTGAGGCGGGTTTTCCGGATGCCCCAGGGCACCCTCTCTTGACGCTTCGCATGGCCCAGGCCAGCCTCTCGACCGCTGCGCGGTCTCACCTTCTCAATTCACCTTGTCGATGTGGAGACCTGCCCAAGATGCGGCGGCACTGTGAAGATCATGCCCAAGGCACTCGCTGCGCTCGCGGGGCAGGCCCTCGCCAGCATCGAAGAGGATGCGGTGATGCCCATAAAGAGGGGCAGGCCCTAGAGAAGATCCTGGCGCACATCGATGCGAAGGTTCTGCAACCGGAGGTGGCCATGCTTCCGCCGTCCCGTGCGCCGCCGCAGCTCGAGATCGACGACTGGCTGTAGGACCTTCCAAACCTCGCTTCACTTTTCGCTACATCAGGAATGGTCTGGTGGGGTCGACCGTGTCTCGGCTTCAGGTAAACCATCTATAGCGATCAGAAGGAGCGCAGTACGGCTCGATCTGGCATGCATGCGGAAGGGCAGGCTCGGTGACCTGATCGATGATGACCGGGGGTGTGAGGGGCGGGCAGCGACTGGCCACTGCAGAAAAGCAGGGTTTGTTTCGCCTATCCGTGGAGCGAACGTGGCCGAGGAAGCTTCATACCCGCTGTTTCAGGTCGACGAGCACAGTGAGCCCCTCGATGCTTCCCGCTACAACTATACGCTCACGTTTCCGGCTGGCGGATTGCCCCCTGTAAAATCATTCTGGTCTTTGACCCTCTATGACGGCAAGACTCAGGGTATGATCGAGAATCCGCTGGATCGCTATCTTATCAATTCGCCGATGCTGCCTGATCTCAAGCGCAACGCTGACGGTTCGCTCACGCTCTACGTGCAGGAAGCCTCTCCCGGTGCAGGCCTGGAAAGCAACTGGTTGCCAGCGCCACGTGGGCCGTTCTACATGATGCTGCGGCTCTATTGGCCGGAGCAATCCTTTCTCGACGGAACCTGGCAACTTCCCGACGTTCTGCGTAATGGCCAACCTTCAGGATGAAAAAGCATCGGAATAGTCAGGACAGCACTTCGCTCGGGGTCAGGTGGACGCACAGACAGCGGAAAACCTCTTTTCGATCCTCAACCTCGTACTCAACGATCCTGCCCTTGTGAGAATGAGTGATTCAGTCACGGACGGTTCTTTGGTGCCGAACGAGATTGTTCGCTATACGGTCAACAGCTTCATGTCTGACATCGTCGAATTTCACACGGAGAACGGCAGACTGGTTTTTTTGCGTGCAGACTTATCGCCCTGATGACACAAGCCAGGCAAGAATGCCGAAAACGGGGGCGCGCTTGCTTGTGTGTCAGGCCTGGCAGGTGGCGCACGCCGGGCTCGATCAGGATTAAGCCACTAAGCTTGTCAGTCGTCGCCATCGTGCACGAAGCCTCTAATGCGCGTATCAGCCGGCACGCAGTATTCAGCCACGGGGTGTGGTGGGCCGCGATTTGACGTGAGAGTCAGTGTTGTCTCAGTTAACCTGTAGAAAACCAGTCGGCCCATGAAAGCCATGATCTCGGCGGATTTCTGCCAGGCGGCTGTTATAGCATCATAAGTTGACCTCAATCAAAGGGCTGCGAGCCCCTTCGGTGAAGATAGTGGTCATCGAGAATAACTGGAAGGTACAACGATGCCGCGCCATCACGTCATAGCCACCAGCTTGTTGTTGTTGTTACTGCCAACGGGGCTCCTGGCAGCCGAAGATGTTGAACACAGTATCGATCTTCTGCTGAACCGGGCGGAAGCCCAGGTCTGGCTGGGCATCGCCAACAAGGGAGCGAGTGATGCCTTCGAGGAGGGACTTGCCTTTGTTGAGGAAGCTGAGACCGCGCTGGAGAATGCCCGATTGCCGCCGGACCGGGTGGACTTTCATTCGAGGCAGATTGGCGATGTTCGAGAACAACTGCAAGCCAACATCGAAATATACAGAGACCGCTTCTACGGCGTTTACCCCCTGGCAAGACTGTTGCGCCCCACCTTGCTTGCGGATGACGGATTTGGACTGACGGAACAACTCTTCCATCCACCCGACGTTGCGGCCATCGAGATCGCTGGTCGGGGATTGTCGTCCAAGGTCGATACTCCCTCTCCTGCCACCGCGGTCCTGCGCAGTAATCCTCGAAAGGTCGAGCTGGAAAATCTCGCCCACTCGGTATTGGCGCAGGAGGGCAGGCTCATTCCTGTTAACAGACGGGGGCTGCTCAACGTGCTCGGGCCCGCCGGTCTCGAGCGTTTCGATGCAGGGGATATAGACCAGGAACTGCTTTCGCTACTCATCCGGGAGTTGAATGTGACCAACCTGCTGGTTGTCACTATCAACCGATTGACCGGGGATGGTGATGACCTGATCAAGTACGGGATGACCGCCGAGCTCTACCAGGATGGGGAAGTCATACAAGGTAGTGCAGTGGATGCAACGCCGGCGGTCAAAGTCGGTGACTACCATTCGATAGGCACCGTACTTGATCGACGGGACCAGTTCTGGCCAATATTAGCCATTGAGGTGACAATGCTGCTAATTGCCGTGATCGTGGCGCTGAAAATGCGCTGGAGTTCTGTACATCATCTGAAGCCGCTGTTTCGTGCGTCAATAGGGCTCGCTCTCTTCCTTTTCGGGAGGGGGTTCGCCGTGATCTGCATAGTGATTGTGGGACACTCGGCGCCAGACCCAAGCGCACTGGTCGCCGCAGCCTGGTGGTGGCCTGCGATGCTGGGTTATGCGACGGTTTTATTGGGGGGTCTGCTGGCCTGGATTGGCCAGGCTCGCCTGACTGAAATAGTGCCCGGGACCCGCGGCACCCGCGCGGTGGGTACACTGTTCGGACTCTCAGCATTGGGTAGCGCAACTTACTTCGTGGCGCCTGTCCTTTTACTCGAGGAGTCAGACGGTCTGCTTACTCTGGGGCTGTATTTTTTCAACGCCGTTGGCCTTGCCGTCCTATTCGCGTTCGCCGTTCGAACAGGGCCGCCTGTTCCCACTTATTTCGCGCTGGGACCAATTCTACTGGTGCCGGGACTGTCGAGTTCGTTGTTGATGGGGTCTGCAGAGGGACTGCTGGGTACCACGGTATCAACCATCGTGCTCTACGCGGCGGCAACTGTACGTCATCGGTACGCCGTCGCGAGGGGCATCGAAGAGCATGAGCCCAACGACGAACAGGCAGCGCTGGCCGACCAGGAGCATATCCAGCGACTACGCGACAAGCTCAAGCACTGACGCGCGCCGCCTACGTTTGAACGCACTGTAGTGGCTTTCCAGATTGGCGAAGGCATCGCCCACAGAGATCGCATGCTACATAGTTGATAGCTCACATTCGATACAGGCGCAAATCATGCGAATCGAGCGCCATGTTGAGCAGATGAGCGAGTTGGCAACGGGGGAGATACGGCTGGGCGTAGGCCCTATTATCGAGCAGGTACTATTGCCCGAGCTTTTACTGCGATTTGTCGAGTTAACTGGAAACGTTCGCTTTTCGATTTTCACGGATCATGCGGAGAAATTACTCGCGCGCCTACACAGTGCCGATCTTGATATTATTGCCGGCCCGTTTCGCGCAGCAGAGCATCCTGATCTGGCGGGGTTCCCATTGATTGAAGACAGCTTTACGACTGTAGCGCGCGCCGGCCACCCTATCTTCTCGGATAAGAATGAAGCGGAAATAAAGTCCTTTGCCATTGCCTCACCCGTGCCTGAAGGCGCCGTAACTGGGGGAGCGCTTGCGCAGTCCCATGGTGGTCCCATGCGCACATGGTCTACTGCGGTTTCAGTTGACTTACTGGAACTGCAGGCATGGGCTTTGGCCTCTGCCAAAAAAGCCAGAGGATATTCGAATGTCAAATTCTGAACGCCATGTACGTCTCTTTCGCAATGGGCGCAACCAGGCCCCACGCATCCCTCGCGAGTTCGAGTTGGAGGGTGAGGAAGCACTCATCTACAAGGAGGGTGATCGGCTGATCGTGGAGCCGATCCGCAAAGGCAGGCTGCTGGCGCTGCTGGCCTCTATGGATTCCTTGACAGAGCCCTTCCCCGATGTCGATGATGACCTGCCTCCACTGGATGACGTGCAGCTATGAGTCGATCCCTGGCGTATTTACTGGATACCAACATCCTGTCTGATCTTGTCCGCAATCCGCAAGGCGTGGTAGCAGCACAGATCACCAGGGCTGGCGCCGATACTGTCTGCACCAGCATCATTGTAGCGGCAGAACTCCGCTATGGCGCAATCAAGTCAAACTCTGCAACACTTGCAGAACGCATTAACATGATCCTCTCGGCACTGGAAATCCTGCCACTGGAAACACCCGCCGACCACAAGTATGCATCATTACGCGATCACCTCACGCGTCAGGGAACACCCATTGGGCCAAATGGTCTCCTGATTGCAGCACATGCACTCGCAAGTGACCTTACAGTTATAACCGCCAATGTCGGGGAATTCTCCCGGGTGCCGGGGCTCAAAGTGGAGAACTGGCTACAGGCATAGTCTTCGACGGTATCGGCTAGTGTCCTGTTCGGTTCGCGGCAACTATGATGGCCGGTCAGGTGCTTTTGCTATTTGTTGTGTCCAGCCTTTTTTAGCTGCTGCTGTTTTCGATAGCTTTCCTCCTCCAGTTCGATAATTGTCGCGTGGTGGATCAGTCGATCAATGGCGGCCACCGTCATCATGCTGTCTGGGAAGACCTGATCCCATTCACTGAACGGTTGGTTGTCAATACCGCAGTAATTCTCCCCATTAGTGCCAGAGTAAAATTCCCCACCCCTGATTAAATTTCGATCACTTATTACTCGGTGTAAGCGATGGATGCTAAAACTCGCCCAGTCTGAGCGTGGCAAGAGATTACTGGCCTGGGCGATAGATACCTTCCTCCCGGAAGGGCCGCCACCGGAGGCACAGACACAGCGCAAAACACGCATAGTAGCCACCGCCACCAATCGGGATGGCGAGAGCGCCTCTGCAGAGCTCATCACCCCGGAGCCCTATCGACTGACATTTAACAGCGCGCTTCTAATCGCAAAAAAGATTATTTCGGGCCAATGGGAACCCGGTTTTCAAACACCGGGCAAAGTCTACGGCCCCGACCTGGTGCGACACTGAGCGGCTTATAGGTGCCCCGCCGCTGTATCGGGTATGACCTGGGCTCAACGGCTCAAGCGCGTATTAATGGGGCGGCCATCCGCATCGATATCGAGGTTTACGGTCGTTGCGGTGGTTCCGTGAGGGTTATCGTCGATGCGTCGAACCGTTGCATGGAGCATCAGGACATCATAGACAGGACACTGGCTCATCTGCGCGATAAGGAACAGGATAAGGAACAGGACACCCCCACCCTGCCCCACCTGGCACCACCAACCAGAGCTCCACCGGAGACATACCCGATAAAGCGGGGCAGGCTCTTGCCTCTTTTCGCTGGGCAGGAATCCAGTTCAACAGCACTAAATCAGCAAGGAAGCCACTGAGAAATCAATTGGTATAGGGTTGCTCGTGCCAGGCTCCGAAGGTGAGCGAAAAAGATTTACAAGACCAGCAGCGCGGGTACTAACCGCACAGACACTGCGCGAACGTGCACCCGCGATCTCAGGTCCCGCGATCATTTTCTGGACGACCAATTACTGTCGACAACCCATTAATACTTCTTATACTTCCAAGGCGCTAGAATAAAAGGCAGGTAACGTAATGGCGACGGAGGCGGACAATGAGCAAGGAGACTACTGACATGCCCCGTATAGCGGCTTACAAACCCGTCTATATGGAGCTGGAGAAAGACAAGAGCTACCTGTGGTGTAGCTGTGGTCTGAGCAAAAAGCAGCCATTTTGCGACCAGTCGCATCAAGGCACCCGGTTCAAGCCGGTGCGTTATGTGGCCAGGGAGGATGGTGAGGAGGTCTTGTTTTGCGCCTGTAAACACAGCGCTGATCAACCTTTCTGTGATGGTGCCCATAACAACCTGAAAGATGTCTACGATGTCGACGACCCCCAGTCATCCGAGAACCTCGCGATCCCTGCAATTGGACCGGATCCCGATGGTTTCGCGATGCTCGATGGTGGCTGCTATGTGGCCAGAGTAGCCAGTATCAAGAAGGCTTCCCATGGGGTGCTCAGTATTGGAACGCTGATTTCGGCTGATACTGGTGCGTTGCACCAATCCCAGTTCTACGTTGAAGTTGCCCGGGGCGAATCGCCGGTGGTCAGCTTTGGGGATCGGGAAGTCATTATCCTGGTAACCCAGGGCGCTGGTATCATTAATATCAGCGGGCGGTTGTTCGATTTTTCGCCGGAAACCGGCATCTATGTCAAAGCCGGTGAGGCGTTTTCCATCACTAATGAAACCGATTTGGCTGTAACGCTATTTGTGTCGGCATGTCCCCTGGCTCAGGCGCCGGAATACCTTGCCGCCATGCCTGCCAATTTTGATAAACAGTACCCAGAGCGCACGGTGGGTATAGATGAAGAAAACCGGCAGGCAATGGCAGACCGTTTTTTCCAGATGCTGGTTGATAAAAGTATTGGCTCCAAATTAGTTACCCAGTTTATCGGTGATGTGCCGCTGTCCAAGGCCGCGCCTCACAGGCACCTGTATGAGGAGTCAATAGTGGTTCTAAGGGGCAAGGGCTGTATGTGGACCCAAGACTGCAAGACCCCTGTAACCGCTGGCGATGTTATTTTCCTGCCTCGCAAACAGATCCATTCCCTGGAGTGCACGGACCCGGACGGGATGCTGCTGGCAGGGGTTATCTATCCCGGTGATAATCCGTCGATAAATTACTGAATGCGTGCCAGTGGCCTGGTCGCGCCCTAACCAGCTGACGTTGCAACTTGCCCAACCACTGCTTTCCGGGGAAGCCAGGGCAGACATACCGGATTCGTTCCGAATTTTCGCGGTCGATCGTCCAGTATCTCCGAAAAACAGCCTCTAATCCCTGACCTGATGACCTTTGCCGGCTAGCCCTAAAGGGCTAAAAATATGAAATTACACCTCTAATAACGCGCCACATTTACACGCCTTAGATGTTAAGTTGGGGAAATTGGAGGTTAATTGCTGCAACGCGTTTATCGATTTTGACTCATCAAGTCCCTAAAACGTTAATAAACAGAGGAAATACGCCATGAATCGATCTTTACTTTCAGCAAGCATCGCCGCCTTGGTGGCGAGCGCCCCGATATTGTCAGTCACGGCTGCCGAACTTGAGGAAGTCATTGTTACCGCCACCAAGCGTGGTGAATTCAATGTTCAAGACCTCGCCGAGTCAGTGTATGCGATAGACAGTGGCTCCATGACGTCCAAGAACCAACTGGATTTCGAGGATATTGCCGGCAGTGTGCCGGGTCTGCAGTTTCAGGACCTCGGACCGGGCGACAAGGAGTACATCATTCGTGGGATCAACGGCAACGGCCCTGCCGTGGTTGGTGCTTACTATGACGAATATGTGATCACCGCAAATGACCAGCAGGACGGTGGCGGCAAGAATGCGCCGATTAAACTGATTGACCTCGACCGGGTTGAGGTCCTCAACGGGCCGCAGGGCACGCTGTATGGGGCCAACTCGATGGCAGGTAATATTCGCTACATTTCCAAGAAAGCCGACTCGCAGGGCCTTGACGCTTTCGTAAGCGGAGACTTTTCTGAAACTGAAGAGGGCGGCTCCAACTATACCGTTACTGGTATGGTTAATCTGCCGGTGGTAGAAGATGTGTTTGCCGTCCGGCTAGTGGGTTGGTATACCGACAACGATGGCTGGATTGACCAGCTTCGCCGAGAGGATGCGCCGGAAAGCTACAGTAAGCAAGACGATATCAATACTGAGGAGACGTCCGGTGCCCGTCTTGGTATCCGTTGGACCCCCAACGATCGCTGGTTATTTGATGGCCTGGTGCTGTGGCAGGAGATGGAAATCGGTGGTTCTTCTCGTTTTACTGGTAAAGGGTCACCCGCCTGGACTGACCAGTCCGATGCGATAGCTGAATTCGGCCTGCCGTTTACGCCTCTGCCCGGACTACCGCTGGGGAATACTACTGACGACTTCCAGAATACAGATGTTACCGCGACCAATCGCGACGACGACATCACCCTGATTGGCGGCACGCTGCAGTACCGTGCTGATGTCGGTACCTTTTCTCTGGCCTCCAGTTATTATGAGCATGAAATCGAGTTTGTCTTCGACAGTACGCCGATTCTGTCCTTCTTCGGTGTGCCGGCCACGGGTGTGACCGTCCAGCCGCAAACGTATGAAACCAATATGATTGAAGCCCGTTTCGCTTCGGATTTCGACAGTCCTTTTAACTTTGTTATGGGCGCGTACTATCAGAAGGATGAAAATGAATTCGAGGTCAACGTCGTCGCGACCGATGGACGGGGCAATCCACAGCCATGGAATGAGCTTAACTCCAACGACTTCTTCGGTGGCGGTACGGCATTCTTTGGGCGTTTTCGTGAGGATGAAATCGAACAGACAGCCGTCTTTGGTGAGGCAACCTACGAATTCACTGACAACCTGAGGCTGCTGGTCGGTCTGCGTTGGTTTGATGCTGAAATCGAGGCGATACAGGCAACCACTCACGCCTTTGGTGGTGCGCCATCTGAAGTGGCTGGCAAAATCATTGGCCAAACGCTCAACGGCAATGATATCGGGCTGTTGAAGCAGTCTGACAAGACGGTGGTACCGAAAATCAGCCTGGCCTATGACCTCAATGACTACATGATGGTTTATGGCCTTTATTCGGAAGGCTTTCGGGTTGGCGGCATTAATAACGGTAACCAACCCTTTGCTCCGGGTATCCCTGACACCTATGACTCCGACGAACTGAAAAATTACGAGTTGGGGTTCAAGTCGCGTTGGATGGATGACCAGTTGCAGCTGAACACCACCGTGTTCTGGATTGACTGGGAGGACATTCAGGTGGAACCCAGGGACCCTGCTGGTAACATTCCGTTTACCACCAATGGCGGCGCGGCGGAAGTGGGTGGCCTGGAATGGTCCGTGGCGTTCCTGCCACTGGATTCTCTGCGACTGGACTTTAACGGTACCTACTATTTCACCCACGAACTGTCAGAGGACCAGCCATTGTTGCCAGGTGCTTCTCCCACCGTAATCACCGGTCTTGATGGTGACCAGTTACCCAACGTGCCGGAATTACAGCTGTATTTCTCTGCTGACTATCAGGTTGAGGTATTCGATATGCCATTATCGCTGATTGGTGATGTCACATATCGAGATAGCAGCGACACTGAGTTTCGTACCAGCAGTCCTTTTAATATCAAGCTGGATTCGTTCACAGTCGTTAACCTGTTTGCCAATCTCGAGATTACCGATAGTTTCACTCTTGGCTTGTACGTGAAGAACGTTACGGATGAGTTGGCGCTCTACGATGGTATCGGTACTTTCCAGGATCCTCAGGCCGTTGTTGCCAATCGTCCGCGTACTTACGGAGCGACACTGCGCTGGCAGCTATAAAAGCGACGTGGTTTTGTTAGATCCACGATAACCCGGGCTTTCCCGGGTTATCATTTTTGGGAGACCGGATGTACGTTCGTCCGCATACATTGTTTGAAAGATTTATGGCGGGATTGGCTGCCGGGCCAGAAAGTTCTGCTGTGCACTCGATGGCCCAGGCGCCAACATTGGGTGATTTTCTGGCTGAGCTGGATCCCGGTCTGTCGCTGGACTGGTCCGGGCAGTCTTTTCAGGGCCTGCCCGCGCTTCGTGAAAACATACTCCATCGTACTGGCACTGCACCGACTTGCGGCGTTAGTGACGTCCTGATTACGGCCGGCGCGGCAGAGGCCAACTTCCTCGCTATCAGTCAGTTGGTTCAGCCTGGCGATGAGATAATTGTCGATATACCCGGTTGGCCGCAGCCACTGGTACTTGGCGAGGCCTTGGGTGCCACGGTTACCACACTGCCGCGAGATGAGGCTAACAACTGGCGCTTTGATATGGACCAGTTGGCCTCCATGGTCAGTGCTAAAACCCGGCTGATTTTTATCTGCAATCCCAATAATCCCACAGGCCAGCTCATGACCGAGGACGAACTGACAGCAGTGGTAACAATCGCTGAGCAGGTCGGTGCCTATGTGCTGTGTGACGAGGTTTACGCCGGACTGGAATGGGACGGGACTCCAATCACTCGTGTGGCTAATCTTTATGACAGGGGTATCAGTACTGGCAGTGTTTCAAAAGTGCTGGGCCTGCAGGGGCTTAGAACAGGGTGGCTGATATGCCGCGATCGGCAAACAATATTCGACGCCATGGTGCTGCGTGAGGATACCAGCGAGATCATGAATATCATGGGCGAGGCAATAGCCGAGATAGCCCTGCGCGAACCGCGTTACACAGCCGCAGTTGCTGTGGCCAGGGCTGATGGCCTGGACAATATGGATATTGTTGATACGTGGATAGCTGGCCGGCCTGAAATATCCTGGATACGTCCCGCCGCCGGGTTAATCGGCTTTTGTCACCTGCATACGCCCTTTACCGCTGAATTCCTTGCGGATCAGCTACTACAACCGCCTTACAAAACCTTTGTCATGCCCGGGTCAGCCTATAACTACCCACAGCATCTCCGTGTAGGCGTCGGCGGTGGGGCCGGTGCTAATCTGGCGCAGGCGCTGGAACGTTTAGGTAGCTGTCTGGATGAGCTTGCCGAAACGTCTTGAGGCCACATGATGAGCAGACCCTCCGCCGAATTTCGATCTGATACTTTTACCTTGCCGGATGAGGCCATGCGCCGCGCTATTTACGAGGCGGAAGTCGGCAACTCCGCGTACGGCGAAGATCCCAGCGTCAGCGAACTGGAATTATTTCTGGCGGAGCTTTTCAGACAGGACGCAGCCTTATTTTTCCCCTCGGCCACCATGGCCGGGCAAGCCGCTATCGCGGTTTGGTGCAATCCGGCGGAGCTCGTGCTGATAGAGGAATACGGCCATAATTTCTATTTTGAAACCGGTTCTATGTCGCTTATCTCAGGCACACAGGCGCGCACAATCCGCGGGCGGCACGGGATTCTCTGCGCAGAAACATTGGCAGCAGCCGTGCAGCACCCGGAAAACCCCTACGCCCGGACCGGTCTGATTGTATTGGAAAACAGCTCGAACTACGGCGGTGGCACGGTGTATCCGCGCGCCATGCTCGAATCAATTTACAGTCTCGCTGCCAGTCATGGACTACCTGTTCATATTGATGGAGCGCGCATCTTCAACGCGTTGGAGTATTATCGACATACCGGGGCCGACATAATGCCGACACAAGTACTGCCAGGGCGAGGCTCGATATCGCTGTGTTTTTCCAAGGGGCTGGGTGCCCCTATGGGCGCTGCGTTGGTTGGTGATGCACAGTTTATAAAAGAGGCTACCAGGTTGCGCTCCCTGCTGGGGGGTACGATGCGTCAGGCCGGTTTCATGGCAGCTGCAGCGTTGCACGGCCTGCGGCACAATCGTGTGCGTTTGGCCGAAGATCATGCCAATGCCAGATGTTTGGCACAGGGTCTGGCGGGAATTGAGGGTCTGGCAGTGGAGCTGGAAACGGTGCAGACCAATATGGTGTATGCCGATGTCGAGGCCGGTGCTGCCAGGGCGGAACGGTTGATTGCCCAACTGGCGAATAAAGGTGTCAGGGCCTGGAATTTGGCGGGCCGGTTGCGTTTCGTGACCAGCATGCTGGTCAGCCGCGCCGATTGCGAATATGCAATTGTCGCGGTGCGCGAAGCACTGGCCGATTGAAGTGAGCCAGTCCGGGACAGTTGATATAGAAATCTGGCGCATGAACGCGTTCACAGCTACCCCGTTTCACGGTAATCCCGCGGGGGTTGTCCTGGATGGAGATAAGCTGAACGATATGCAAAAGCAGCTTATAGCACCCCAGCTCAACAGTATTTCAGAGACGGTGTATGTCTGTAGCCCGATTGATTCATCAGCTGATATCCGGCTGCGCTACTTCACCTCAACCAGGGAGGTAGATTTGTGCGGCCACGCGACAATTGCGGCCATCTTTGCCCTGGCTCACGGCGGTCGAATTACCGGCTCGGCTGAGATCCGTGAGATTAGGGCAGAAACCTGTGTTGGAATTCTGCGGCTCACACTGGAGTTTGTTGCTGGCAAGTTGGCCCTGGTCACTATGACCCAGCCATTGCCTGAATTTCACGAACTGCCTGGCCTGGCTGGTGTTGCCGAGGTGCTCGGCCTGGAGCAGACCGCTATACGCACCGACCTGCCTGTGGCGTGTGCCAGTACCGGTATCTGGAGTGCCTATGTGCCTTTGGTTGATCGGCAGGCACTGGCCGCGATAAATATCGATTATGCTCTTATAGAAAGCCTGTGGCCCGGGAACCCTGAGTTCGCTGGTATCTACCCGTTTGTACTGCTGGGCGGGGGCGGCGATAAAAACGCGTTGCAGAGCCAGGGCCGATTTTTCTGTCCACCGAAATTCGGTATTGCCGAAGATCCCATCACCGGTACCGCAAGCGGTGCACTTGCAGCTTATCTCATACACCATGGAGTCATGGAGCCAACGGGGAAGTTGGACGTCCGGCAGGGGGTGGAAATGGGCAGCGATGGCAGGCTGACGGCACGCCAGACCAGTGCCGGTGCGATAGCGATCTGCGGACAGGCAGTGCCTATTTACACTGGGCACTTGACCCTGTGAGGGTCAGGCTAACAGATCAGATTCCGCCTCCAGAGCCCTGACCAGTTTCTCAACGTCCTCGGCATTATTATAAAAGTGCGGTGCCACTCGGATATTACCATCGCGAGCGGTAAGTATAATGTCACGCGCCTCCAGGCGTGATACCAGCGTTGCCGCATCCTTCGACTTTATAGCCAACATCGCACCATGCCTGTCTCTGGGTGTCATCAGTGTCCAGCCATGTGCGTCCACTGCCTCCTTGATCAGGTCGGTGACCTTTTCCAGGCGCCGGGCAACAGTCTCCAGCCCGACAGACAGCAATAACTCAAGCCCTGCCTCAGCGGCAAACAAGCCGCAGGAGTTGGGTGTGCCCGCTTCGAAACGTCGCGCAGTGGGGTGAGGTAGATGATGGTAGATGTCCATTGCATGGGGATTTTCCTGGGCAAACCAGCCGGTGGACGTGGGAATCAGGCCGTTGCTTTCGCTGTTGCGAATATACATGTAGGCAACACCGCTCGTACCTATCAGATATTTGGTACAGCCACCGACCAGAAAATCGATACCGGATCCGGCTACATCCAATGGCCTTGTACCGATACCCTGGTAAGCATCCACTAGTACCATAGCGCCCCTTGCGTGGGCCATTTCGACGATCGGCGCCGTATCTACCCAGACGCCGTTGCGATAACAAACCAACGGTATTGCCACTAGCAATGTCTTGTCATCGATCAGTCGATCGAATTCGGCGAGGGGTATGTCGGTGCCGCTGTTGTCTGCCTTGGCCCGCACGACTTCTGCGCCACGCGCTTCCTGAGCCAACATAATCTGTGAGGTCGTGGGAAAATCGAAGTCCGTGGTGACAATCCGGGAACGCTCACCGTCAAACCTGAACGCAGTCATCAGGCTGTTGAGTGATTCAGTGACCGAGGTCGATATCGAAACGTCATCGGCGGGGGCCTGCAGGACAGCGGCCATCAGCTCACGTACGCTTTCTATCTTGTCGCAGTAGATATCCCAGCGCGCGCCTTCTTCCAGGCGAATAGTGATGTACTGCTCAATGGCCGCTTTCACTTCATGTGAAATGGGCCCATAGGAGCAACCGTTAAAGTAAGCCTTGTTCTCCAATATGGGAAAATGCCCGCGAATATCTTCGTTCATTTATATTCCTTATTCTCCGCTGATCGCACCGACAATGGTGGCAATCAAAATGCCAGCCAGGGCGACCGGTATGACATAGCGCATCCACAGGAAAATCAGCCTGTCGATCGGGCCGGGGTTCTCACTGGTAAAAATCTGCTGCAGGGCATTGGCCTTGCCATAGGACCAGGTGATTGCAAGCACCGCCAGCAAGCCCCCGGTAACCATGAAGCCCGAACCAATAATAAGATCAAGGATGCCGATAATTTCCGGGTGCCAACCGGGATAAATCATTATGCTGGTTTCTATCAGGCCAACGAGTAGCAGCAGTCTGGGCCTGCCCAACCATTGCCCGATGGGCTCCTCTTCCAGGGATACGGTTACGACCTGAAATACAGCCACTGCTGAGAGAAAGGATACCAGTGCCAGTGCCACCAGCAGAAAGCTACCAAAAATCCGTCCCGCCGGCATCTGAGTGAGCAGGGTCGGTAGCGTCTCGAACAAAAGTGTGGGGCCGCCATTGAGCTCCATGCCAAACACGATGACAGTTGGCACGATGAACAGCGTGGCCAGCAGTGATGCGAGAGTGTCGCCACTGGCCGACAGTATGGCTACGCTGCCAAGCTTGGTATCGTTACTGATGAACTTACCATAGACCAGCGCAAAGGATGCGCCCAGGCCAACCGAGAAGAAGCATTGCCCCAGAGCGGCAAACAGCTGGGTGATACCGATTTGTGAGAAGTCGGGTCGCATGAACTCACGCATTGCTGCGACGGCCCCTGGCAGATTAAGCGCCACATACACCAGGTAAATAGCCACCAGGAAAAAAAACGGGACAAAGGTTTCACTGACCCGCTCGATGCCGCCTTTTAGCCCCCGCCAGATAACAAAAATTGCAGCCCATAGCACGGCAACGCCCACCGTGAATTGGAGTCCCGAATTCGCCAGCATACGACTGTAACCCGCGAGGTTTTCAGGAGAGAAACCGCGCACCACGACATACCAGGCACTGTAGAAAACATTGCCGACTACCAGCGTATAGTAAGAGCCTGAGAGCAGTACGCCGACTACGAGAATGTAACCGAGTAGTCGTCCAGCCGGACCGAAACTCTTGTGCAATACCGTTATCGTTGCGCCGCGGTGGGCTCTGGCCAGGGCCAACTCACACATCAGCGCCGGCACTGCGATAACGATCATCAGGACAATAAACAACAGCAGGAACGCGCTACCGCCATAGGTGCCCATCATGTAGGGGAAGCGCCATACATTGCCCAGGCCCACCGCTACCCCCAGCAGCGTTAATACTGTTGTTATGAAGGAGGTAAAAGTCGGTGTTTGCGCAGAATTTGGCATTTTTTGCTCAACTGTCTTCAATCGTCACCTTAGCAACTGTCCCTAGACATAACCAGCATATAAAATAGCACTTTTGTTCTATTTCCTGCAGTTCCGTGCCTGCGCCCTGTCACCGAGATATCCGAGGTAATTACATGGACAATTACACAAAGGTTCTTCTGGAGGAAGATGAAATTCCTACCCGCTGGTACAACATTGTTGCTGATCTGCCAGTCCCCGTACCCCCACCCTTGCACCCGGGAACCTTGCAGCCTGCCAGCGCTGAAGATTTTGCGCCGCTGTTCCCCAGCGCGTTGATCGAGCAGGAGGTGAGCACAGATCCTTATATTGATATTCCGGGCGAGGTGCTGGATGTTTACCGGCTGTGGCGCCCGAGTCCACTGTTCAGGGCGCGGCGCTTGGAAAAACTCCTGGATACACCCGCGAAGATTTTTTACAAGTATGAAGGCGTCAGCCCCGCGGGTTCGCACAAGCCCAATACGGCAGTACCCCAAGCGTATTACAACGCCCGGGAAGGTATTACCAAGCTCACTACTGAAACCGGCGCGGGGCAGTGGGGTAGTTCACTGGCATTTGCCTGTGCCCAGTTTGGTCTGGAGTGCGAGATCTGGCAGGTGGCTGCATCCTACCGGGCCAAACCCCATCGCCGAACCATGATGGAGATATGGGGTGGCGAGGTGCATCCAAGCCCCTCCACGCGAACCGAGTTCGGTCGTGCCCTGCTGGCAGAGGATGCCAACCATCCAGGCTCTCTGGGAATAGCCATTTCGGAGGCTGTCAGCGAGGCCGTTGGTAACGAGCAGACCCGTTACGCGCTGGGTAGCGTCCTTAATCACGTGTTGATGCACCAGACCGTGATCGGTGAGGAAGCACTGCTGCAGATGGCAAAAGTGGGTGAGACACCTGATGTGCTGGTCGGCTGTACCGGCGGCGGTTCCAATTTTGGAGGCCTCGCATTTCCGTTCCTGCGCGAGAAGCTGGCTGGCCGTATTAACCCGGTGATACGCTGTGTGGAACCCACGGCCTGCCCAACGTTAACCAAGGGTCAGTACCGTTATGATTTTGGCGATACCGCCGGGCTCACTCCGCTGATGAAAATGCACACCCTGGGTCATTCCTTCATACCTGAACCCATTCACGCCGGTGGTTTGCGCTACCACGGCATGGCACCGCTGGTGTCTCATGCCTACGAACTGGGCCTGGTGGAGGCGATCGCCATTCCGCAAACCGAGTGTTTTGCCGGTGCTATCCAGTTCGCGCGCAGCGAGGGAATTGTGCCGGCCCCCGAGCCGACCCATGCGATTGCCGCCGCCATAAGAGAGGCGCTGGCCTGCCGGGAGAGCGGCGAGGAGAAAACCATTCTCACGGCGCTTTGCGGACACGGCCATCTTGACATGGGGTCTTACGAAAAGTACCTGAGCGGCGAGATGGTCGATCTGGAGCTATCCGATGAATCCATCGCTGAAGCTATGGCCAGCGTACCTGTGTTGGCTTAGCGGTGATCAGGTGACCGCGTTGCGCCGCCCCGGGCCCTGGTCGCCTCGTGAGACTGCTCAGCCCGATTATTGGCATAACCAAAACACTTCCTGGGGCAAGCTCTCCTGATCGACAGCTCGCCAAGGATAATGCTGCTTCCCGTTGATTCCAGCAATTTCAAGCGATTATCCTGGCAGTACCCCTAGACCTGCACATATATTCCAAACTGGGAACAGATGTCGTCTTTCCATTCAGCCGAAATCCCCTCTATTGTTAAACAAATTTCATCCTGAAGCTGGGCAGCTCCAGGGCACGAAGCACACGGCCCTTAAGTGACCCGATCATACCGGTGCTCGATACACCGGAAGCGGGCTCCTCCTTGGTAATCGCAAGCAGCGCACCGTCCTTAGCGGTGAATTCAAACTCACCTCGCACTTTATTTTGCAAACGCCTGTCCGCAATAAATCGGGCTCGTGCTGCATCCAGCCCCACCGTCGCCAGAGCGCACGCCACCGTGGCGTTGACGTTGCGTGGGAACTTTAAGGCATCCATAGCGGTGGTGGCGATGGGGCCCGCGCCCATAAAGAACTCGACAAGTTCACGACCCGTGGAGTGGCCACCACTGATAATGACAGACTGAAATACAAAGCCAGGCAAGAGGAAGCGCTGGAAAAAGTTACCTGCCTTCAAAATTGCCTGACCCGGTATCAGTCAAATCTTGCGCGCCCCACTGATTGTTCTGTTATGCCCAGTTCAGCGAATTCTGCGCCAATGGGTTCATGCATAGCCAGGTCGGCAGCCAGTTGCGACACAGCAGGAGCGGTCTGGATACCGACCCCCCCCTGCCCTACCAACCAAAAAAATGTCGGGCTGGACGGATCGTATCCGATAACCGGCTGCCGATCAGGCGAGAAAGTACGCAGGCCAGCCCACTTGTGGTGGATATGTTTTATCTCAAGTGTAGTGGCGGCCTCGATATTATAGGCGGCCAACGCAATATCGTACTCTTCTGGCTGGGCATCGCAGGGCGGTGAGGGGATTTCATCGGCAGAGGACCCCATCAATTTACCTGCTTCAGCCATGAAGTAGTAGCCGCCGCTGATTCCGCCCACTGCCGGCCAGTCATCGAAATCCGCTTCCGCTGGACCATCGAAAGTAATCATGGTACGCCGCATAGGGGCCAGACCGAGGGAGTTAACCCCGGCCATTTCCGCAATCCTGTCTCCCCAGGCACCGGCTGCGTTTACTATTTTATCGGCGGAAACTTTACCTCCATCACCCAGGTAAATCGCCCAGGAATTTCGCTCGCGCTCAATCGCAATCACTTCAGCGCCACATAAAATCTGCCCGCCGTGGCACAGCGTCTGCTTGCGATACCCGGCAATCAACTCGGCAACATCAAGACGCGCTGCCAAAGGTTCCCACAGCGCACCCTGGATGGTGCCGTCTCTCGTTCGAACAATCGGTACCCGCGCTGATACTTCTGCCTGATGGAGCAACTCAAGACCCTTCACCTCATCGACCCTGCTTTCATAGAGCCACTGCAGTTGGTCCGCATCTTCAAGCGTTGCGGTGTGCAGGCAGCCATTGGTGTCGATCAGCGCTTGTTGCGTAAATTCTGCGGGCGGTGAATCAAAAAAGGGGCGACTCAGCTCACTCAAAAGACCCGCCAGGCCATCGGTATATATCCGGGAGTAAACTGCTGCCGAGCGCCCACTGGTGTGGTAGGCCAGATCGGACTCTCGCTCCAGCAAGCACACATCAGACCTGCAACTCAAATGACAGGCGACAGAAAGCCCTGCGATGCCACCGCCAATAATGCAGAAGTCTGTTGTCAGGTCACTCACAAAGTCAGGTCCGCGTTGTGTACTTCGTAAAAAGATATGCCAACAATCAGGCCGCTTTATAAGAGACATTTTTCTGCCAGTTGTTCGCTCAGTCTAGCCGACTAATTGCGGGTTGCATATTTTTCGTTTGATCATGGCCCTGGCTTTCACCAGGGCACCTTGATCCATTATTTCGCTTCGCCAGCGATTCCCGCTCGTACCCGCGACCTGCCCAAAAATCGCCACAGCAATACCCCGCCTATGCTTTTCCGAAACATCGAACGAGAACAGTCACCTCCCTTCCCACCGGGACTTACTAAAGATCAATAAGCTGCGGGCGCTATGCCTCGTAAGCCCGCGAGGCTACAGCATGTTCTGTTTCTGGACGGCGTCTATGTGTATCGCGACGATCAGCCATCCCGCTTTCTCCGAGTCAAAGCGCCGGACAAAAACGAGTTGGAGGCTCTGGTTCAGCAGGTCAGTAAACGTGTAGGCCGCTGCCTGCAAGAGCCTGCCCCACGAGCGCAGCGAGTGCTTTGGGTATGGGACAACCCAGGTGGCCTTCGATCGGGGCAGCCATCCGCCGGTCGATTTCATGACCCGTTTGGCAGCATTAGCACCCAAGCCGAGGGCCAATGGAACGGGGACGCCAGTGAACACCGCATGGCATGAACTGTTGCGTGCTCCCGTCCAGGATTGGACGGATATGAATGACATGCCTACCACCGCGAACAGGGTTTCCCAGTCAATAACCGAGAACTTCAGTAGGTCAGAAAGCCCGGTCGACAGAATCAGCGAGCGTGTGTACTTTCAATAGGTTTTTAATACGGCCTATACTTCGCTCAGGTACTCTAACGAATGACAGTCATCAAATAGTGCCGATATTGGCCAATAAGGGAAATAAGCAATTGAATCGCATCGCCCGGCGCCGTTTTCTGGAGTTTTTAGCCGCCAGCCCACTGCTGCTCAGCACGACGGCCGGGCGCGTTATGGCAGAAGAATCCCTCGACACCATCGAACTGCCGGAATTTCTCATCAAGACACCGGACGAGGCGCTGGACGTTTTTGACTTTCATGCAGTGGCCCGACACACCTTGCCACCGGCCCATTACGGTTACATCGCCACCGGCACCGATGGCAACGAGACCCTGTCCGCCAATCGACGGGCGTTTGAGGATATCTACCTCAGGCCCATGCGCATGGTGAACAGCAGTGCGGTCAGCCTTGAAACCAGCCTGCTCGGCGAGCCGCTGAAATCACCGATCGTGCTGGCGCCCGTCGGCAGTCAAAAGGCCTTTCACCCGGACGCAGAAATTGCGACCGCCAGGGCCGCCAGAGTGCATGACCAGTTGCAGATCCTTTCCAACGTATCATCCAGCTCGATTGATGATGTTATCGCGGCACGGGGTAAGCCCGTGTGGTTTCAGCTCTACCCAACGGACAACTGGTCGGTGGCGCAAATGATGCTGAAGCGGGCGGAGAACGCCGGTGCCCGCGTGGTTGTGTTGACCGTGGACCTCAACTCGGGCAGTAACCGGGTGCTGCTGGAACGCTTTGCGCGCACTGACGACCGCGACTGCTCCGACTGTCACGGCACCAACAGTGCCGAGGACTTCGTGCGCATGAACCCGATGTATCAAGGGGCCCGGGTCACCTTTGATAACTTCAACACCTCCAGCATGACCTGGGATTACATCAGCCAGTTGCGTGAAGCCACCTCAATGAAAATCGTCATCAAGGGCCTGGTCACTAGCGAGGATGCCGCCAATGCAGTCCAGACCGGCGTTGACGCGGTGTATGTGTCCAACCACGGCGGCCGGGCTGAAGCGAGTGGCTGGGGCGCCATTGAGAGCTTGCCCGAGGTGGTGGAAGCTGTTGACGGCCGCGTGCCGATCATCGTTGACAGTGGGTTCAGGAGAGGAACGGACATCTTCAAGGCGCTGGGCATGGGGGCGGATGCGGTGAGCATCGGCCGCGCCTATATCTGGGCGCTGGCCGCTTTTGGTCAGCCTGGTGTGGAGAAAGTGCTGGAGATGCTGAATGCTGAACTGGCGATGGTGATGGGGCAGA
The DNA here is from genome assembly GCA_963840725.1 of uncultured Gammaproteobacteria bacterium. Classification (GTDB taxonomy): domain Bacteria; phylum Pseudomonadota; class Gammaproteobacteria; order Pseudomonadales; family Halieaceae; genus CAVWDU01. Next base: position 38,011 of record CAWIZY010000023.1, read on the forward strand.
TGGGTGTGGAGCGTGTGGCGGATATTGGGCCTGAGTACATTGGGATTCGGGGCTAACTGCAGGCTGTATGCACTCAGACCCCATTAATTTCGAGAATAAATGTTGAGCTCACGCGGTTGGCGTATCGTAATCCTCACCGGGCTGATCCTGGCCATCGCGGTGGGCGCAGTCTACGCGGTAGAGGCGGACAAAGAGGTGCGTATTCTGTGCGGCCTGTTCAAGCCAGGAACCCCTGAGGCGGAAATGGACCGGATTATTGGCACAGCCAGTTTTCTGCAGGTAGAGGAGATTCGCGAGGACGAGCGCCGGGTCAGGGAGGTTTCTAGTCTGGTTAACCTGGGGCGCAATGGTTGCCGCGTGACGTTGGCTGAAGGTGAGGTGGTGCAGTTGCAGGTAAGGGATGGCTTTTGGGGATCGTAAAAGGAATCGTGCAGTCACCGCTGAAATCTCCAGTGCTCCAATCCGAAATTTAAGGAAGCGCTCAACCATCATTCAATTAAATCATTGACGCCCCTCTCGCTGACCACAATATTGACAGTGTTGGGCTGCCGCTACCCATGGCAGCTTAAACCCAGTTCAGGTATCCACTTATAGAATCGGGTTTGCTGTTCAAAGAACAGGGGCCACCTCTCTCTTCATGCTACCGCCCTACTCCATTCACTGAGCGCACTGATCCTGAGATCCCGATAATATTGTGCTCTGACCAGGTGCCTACCAAGATTGAATAAATTACTGACAGCAGCATGGGCACCCAGAAATCGCTGGGCCTGCATCATCGACCTGAACCGCCTCATCCCTCGCTCTCTCACCCTGGTCGACTCATGAGAATGCTCTGCCCGATTATTTTCATATTGCTGTGTGCGGTGAATTGTCTCAGGAATTAGTTCCCGGTGCGCGACTCCACAGCTCCTCAGCTTGTCGGTCACGATCTTCCTTGGCTGACCGCCATGACTTCGTAACAGACGCTTGAAAAACTGCTTCGCTGCAGCCCCCGGCCGGCTCTTACTCCCGATGCTTAAACACCGGCGAATCAGCTTTTTTGAATGAGCGTGAAGCTTGCCCATCGCGTAAGTCCAATTGAAGCCGGCTGTCGTAAACAATGAAGAATCTGTCTCTGCGGAAAACCCAAAAGCTACCCCATGCAGTCGCTGCACTATACCCTGGCCGATGAGGCCGCAGAGGCGCCACCCGCCTGCCCGGGCGTGTACCGCTTTCTCGACCAGAATGACCAGGTGCTTTACGTCGGCAAGAGCATCAACATTCGCAACCGGGTGCGCAGTCACCTTGCCGAGTCCAGCCAGACAAACCGTCAGCGAAGGTTGCTCCACGCCACCCGTCGTATCGACAGTGAGCCGACCGCAGGCGAAGCGGGTGCATTGCTGCTTGAGAACGCCGCAATCAAACAACAGATGCCGACCTATAACCGCCGCCAGCGCGCAGTGCGGCGGATGTGGTCAATTGTCCTGGAGCCCGATGATGCCGGCTCCCTGCGTCCCGTTCTGGATTGTTTTAATCTGGACAACCCCGACATACGCGGTGCTTACGGTTTTTACGCCAGCCGCTTCGCGGCTCGCAAGGCGCTCGATACGCTTGCGCGGTCAGAGGCGCTATGTCCCATTGCCCTTGGCCTGGAAAGCGGCAAAGGACCCTGTTTCCAACGACAGATAAGCCGCTGCCGTGGCGTCTGTGAGGGCAAGGAATCACTGGCCGGCCACAGTGCTCGATTGCAGCAGGCGCTGGCATCCCGTCAGTTATCGGCCTGGCCCTCCACGGAGCCACTGGTGCTCCACGAATGCGCAGCCGAGCCGCTGGCCTGTCAGCCGGCGGAGCAATGGCACCTGCTGCATAATTGGATGTACCTGGGCACTTATCCCTCGCTGGACCTCGCACGTCGTGAGCGGCAGGACAACACGTTCATGTTCGATCGGGACACACACCGTATCCTGCGCGGTATCTTGCGTCAGGGTAATCTCGGGCTATATCGGCTTGATTCCGCAGAAGCGGTGACCTGGCCTGCAGGGTGATCCGCCATTAGTATTTCGCCGGAATGGTTCAAACGTGACCTGCGGCTGGAGGATCACCAGCCGCAGGCAGATGCGATAAAGGCTGGCCGCCCTGTCCTGATGCTCTACTGCTTTGAGTCCGAGCTGATGGACGACCCGCACTACTCCGAGCGCCACTGGCTTTTCGTTGGTGAGTCGCCTCGGGATATAAACGCCCAACTCAGCCAGTACCAGTGTCGTGTCCACGTGTTCCGGGGAGACATGCTGGACCTGCACCCCCAGGCCATGGGCAAGGTGCTCGGCATCGTCGCGCTCGACCGATGTCGCGCTCGACCCTGCGGAAGACGACGATGCTCCACCCATAAAGAGGGGTGGGCCCTGCCACAGATTTTGGGCAGTTTGGTATCCTCGGCAATTGCTCCTGCGTTGCTCTACCTCCTGCATCCATGCAGTCGTACCGGAGCGCCGTTGGTCCTCAGCAAGGACGCGAGGCCTTCATGATTCGCACCATCCGTCCGCTGGACAGACCTGATCCCGGACTGGAGCGGGTGGCCAAGGCTAACGGGTTCTCACTTCACGCGGGGGTGAGTTGCGAAGGGCATCAAAAGGAGAAGGTAAGGGCTGGTAAGGACCGAGAGACTGCCCTGGGGCACAAGCGAGAACGGCTGTGTACCCGATAAAGCGGGGCAAAGGTGCGAAGCGCCTCCCCAGCAAGGAAGTAGCTTCACCTGCTGAGCGTCAAGCGGCGAGAGCCTGCCCCGCTTTATCGGGTATGACATGGGCTCAGGCGCGTGGTAACAGGCGCGTGAAGCGTGAACAGGCGCGTGGTAACAGGCGCGTGGTAACGGCGCCTGAAACGCGTTTTTTCCGTCGATATCGAGCTCTGCGGTCGCTGTGGCGGGTCTGCCAGGGTCATTGCTTGCCCTCCGCCGTGCTGCAGTCCAGGGATGGACGAACATGAGTTGCAAGCTCACCGATGCGGGCACTACTTCAGCGGTCCGGCGTCCCGGAGAATAGGCTAACTTTTCGCGAGGATTTAAGACTCAGCAACTAAGCGCAGAAAATCTTCTCACAACACCTCTTTTATCCCACCCATACTTAAATGACAGGTCTAAGTGTCCGATGTTTTGGCGAGGTACTTTCGCAAACTCGAACGGGCCGCTTTGAACTGCTGATATCAGCTAGGGTCAACTTGATCTCCCGAATCGGTAGCTGACGAAGTGGAAGCGGTCAACGGTTTGTCATCTGGTTGAATATTCTGCAGCTTGTCGCTTTGGCTACAAGAGCGATCGTTTTTGGCTGCACCGGCTCTGGGTGCCGCTTTCGACTCAATGCGCTTCTCTGACTGTCAGCTTTCTTTACAGTTGCCGGGTAGCCACTGTATTCCGACCCGCTGGAAGGTGCCGGTTTACTAGGGTGGCATGTTAATTGCCTGCCATAAGCAAGGAAAACCAAGAGGACATCCAATGACAAACGCCTACCGGCTAGCAGTAGCATTACTCTTCCTGATCCCTGTTCAAGCACCAGTGGCCAGTGCCAGCCTGATAATAGAGGGGGATTTCTCGATTCAGTTCGCACCAGGCCCCCTGTTCTCTGGTGCGTTTTCAGCCCTGTTCGACGACAGTGTAGTAACCGGCGTTGGCATTGAAAACTTCAATGACCTGGCGATACTCACCACGTTATCCCTGGATACCAATCCGATTAATGGAGTGGCCTTTGACACACTAAATACCGGGCTCGATCTTCGCTTTACCGCCGGGGCTCTCACCGGGCTGGTTATCGGTGGGCTGCCGGATGTCTCATTCTTCGGAGGAGCAGTTGGTGCTGATTTCGCGGTTCGTTTCACTGACGGAATATCTAACGCTCATGGTCTGCGAATAGATGATACGCTATATACTGGAGCCGATTTCGATGGAAGATTCATTTCCAGGTCTGTTCCTCTCCCGCCAACCCTCGCCCTGTTGGCACTCGGCCTGCTGGCGATGCGACGAAGAACTGCTGCGTGAGAGAAGCCCTGTCCCTTCTGAAAACATAATCGTGCAGATAGATTGGTCATTTCTTGCTATCGCCATCAGGCTGCTACTCTTGTGTAACGATGGTGCAGACCACCGACACAGGGGAGCGCCACAATATTTCCCATCTCTGGTGGTTCAACTCGTCTGGTATTAGGCGGATCTTTTTTCAGCAACAAATGCGTTCTGCAGGCATGGTAATATTTGAAATATTCGCGACGGGTTCTGCGCAGATGCCGCTCATTGAAAACGATGACGTGATCCAGACAATCCCGACGTATGGATCCTATGATTCTTTCAATGCTTCCACCAATTGCTGTGCTGTCCATCGAGCTGGGGGGTGCGCTGTCACGTCGAAGTGTACAACTTGCCGGCGACCATGGCTGAGCACGATGAATACATATAGCACTCGAAATCCAGCGGTCGGAACGGTGAAGAAATCAATCCCGACGATACCGTCGGCATGGTTTTCGAGTAACGTACGCCAGGTCTGGGAGGGCGGATTCCGGTGACGAACCATGTACTTTGATACGGTAGCTTGAGAGATCTCTACGCCCAGCTTGGGCAATTCCCCATGAATTCGTGGCGCGCGGTAGCAGGAGCACCCCAGCCCACATTGGTTGCCTGCATTTCTCGGATCAGCTTGGGCAGGCCCCTGTCAATAGCTGGTCGCCCCGGCTTAGGGCCTCGACTCTTACAACGCCAATATAGGCGGAAGCCCTGCCGATGCCAGCGTACAACCGTATCGGGATGCAACGCGTGCAACATCGCTCGCCATCCGTCGACGTATCTGGAGAACAAGATCCAAAACAGGCGGTCGAGAGTCGATACACGCGGGCGCTTTACCGATGGTTTGATCATTGCGAGTTGCTGGCGGAGTGCCACATTCTCCAGTGTCAATTGACGGCGTGACTTGAATAGAGAATGAACGAAAGCGGCTATGTGGAGAACAAATGGCATGCCTGCCATCCTCTATCCGTAACGGAAAATAATCAAGAAATTCAAAACAATCGAATATTCAGGACCCACAGCTGTTGCGCTCTGCATTGGAGGACACGGGATCTACGGCATCGACCGGCCTGCCCTTCAATACTTTGCGTCCGCTTATCATGGCCGAGGTCAGCCCGCCGTCCTCGCGCAATTCCGTGATCACCACCCCGGCAACGTGGATCACAATGCCGATGGTAAGCAAATAGAAGCTGTACAGATGGACCAGCGCGATGGGCTTGCGCAATGAGCGCATGTACGCGTATGCGGCCTCATCGTACATTTCGGGTGAGTACGGCATCAGCGTGGCGGGGTCGACCCCGGCCGCGGCGATCGAGTTTGCAACCCAGGAACCGAAGGGCGGAAAGTAGATGTCGGTGCCGGCCAGCACCAGTCCGGTTAACGCCTGTACGATCATGAGCACCAGCAACCCGGTGACGGCTATGCGCCCCAGCGGATTGTGGCCGAGGTAAGGTTCGGGCTTGCCCTCGACAAAAGACCTGCTATAGCGACGCAGGCGCCGGAAATAGCCCTTGCCACCCGGCAACATTTGACGCCACCGGGCATAAAAGCCGCCAAAGAACCCCCAGGCAAGCCGCACGGCGATGTTGAGCGCGAACACATAGCCTGCCCATACATGTAAGGTCTTCAGCAGAATTTTGCCGGCATTGGAGATATCCAGTGCGCCGGCATTGAGAATTACCAGGCCCAGCCCAATGAGTGTGAGCACGCAGAGCACGTTGATCCAGTGAAACGCCCGCGTGGGCACATCCCATACGCGGTAGGACTTGAAGTCGGTCATGTCAGGTTCGTGCTTCATCGTAAAATTCCCAGTCGACAGGATTGTCTAGTCACAATTACAGTTCGTTCGGTTTTCGACCTGTAAACATCGACTTGATCAGGTTCTCCCTGTGTGTATAGCTGGAGAAAAGTACCCCGGCGACATGAAGCCCCACCAGCAATAGCGTCAGGTTTGCAAAGACTTCGTGAGTCTCCTCCCAGAATTCCTCACTGGCCTCATCCTTGCTTCCATTGGCACTATGACGCTTGTCACCATCGTCATCCGCATAGGCTTTCGCCACCAGTATGGAGGCTCCAGCGGGCGCCGGGGCCTCTGCTACCCAACTTGCGAGCGGGCCCATATTCTCCTCAAGGGCATAAAGGTAAAGCCCGGAAACTATCGTCCCGGTCATGCTCAGCAGGAGGGCAACGACCATGGCACCCCCCGCTGGATTGTGACCAATAAAGCGTTTTGCCCGGTTGGACAATAGATCGCCGATATAATGCAGCGTAACAATGGGAGAGCGGACAAAGTTGCTAAATCTGGCATATTTGGTTCCCACAAGCCCCCAAAGCACCCGCAGGCACACAATGACACCTGCGACATATCCGGCATAGACGTGCTGCGTCAGGAAGTCATCTTCGGTGAAATAGGCCGTAAAGAACGCCACTACCAGGGTCCAATGCCCAATTCGGACAACCGGATCCCAGACCTTTGTCATACCACTGCCGTTTTTCATAAGGCTATCTCTGTCGTTTGTGCAGGCATAAGATGGTCTAAATTTTCCTCTGGTACCATACGACATATGCCCAATACCGAACCTTATTAGCCTGAGATAACACCCTATATGTCTAATGACGTACATGAATGGCACACAAGAGTTGCCATCTTACTTTTTGCAATCATCGTGCTCCTCATTGGGTGGGACGTTGCTGCCGACCATCGAGATAGTGTCAATTTCAGTCACATGATCATCGAGGTACTCGCCATGTCAGTCGCGGCAAGTGGCACCGTACTTCTTTGGCTTCAGCTTCGCCGGGCTCAGTCAGACCTGGCCCAGGCGCTGGTAGAGAATGAGCAGTGGTCCAGAGATAATCGCGAGCTTCTCCAGGGCCTTGGTGCGGCGATCCAAAAGCAATTTGGCATCTGGTGTCTTACCAAAGCCGAGGCAGAGATCGGGCTATTCATCCTGAAAGGCCTTAGCCACAAAGAAATCGCCCAGATACGGCAGACCAGCGAGCGGACTATTCGGGAACAGGCTCGTGCGCTGTACAGAAAATCGGGACTCTCTGGCAGAGCCGAACTTTCCGCCTATTTCCTGGAGGATCTGTTACTACCCTGGAGTGACGAACAAACTTGAGCCCGAGTAACTGCGCCGATCCAAGCAAGCCAAAGTACGCTACCGCGGGCCGAACACTACACGGCACACTTTCATCAGCCAATTGCTGACCGCCCGCATCGCGAAAGAATGGATCATTCGTCAAGTCGGTCATACCAGTTTCCGGCACCGAGCCCGCCTGCCTTAACCTAACATCTTTACTCAGCCGCGTGGTGCGGTAGCCCCGCTGGTTCGCCTCGATGAAGGCCGTACGCATATAGCGGTTACCGTGCTTGGTGATACCGAACCGTTTGCGCCAGTTCCTCGATCCACTGGTTGTACTCCGCCAGCGACCGGTTGATATCCTGCAACTGACGATACTGGAGTTCCAGGTTGGCCTTAAGACTGCCCGGTTTCGCGGCAATCGTTCGTTCCAGCCAGCTGTGATGCACTTTCGTCCAGTGGCTTTTGTGCTGGGTCTCGCCTTTGTAATGCAGGCCGTTGCGACGCAGGATCGCCTGTAGGTGGCGGCGTACTTGTTCCCGCTGATGCATCAGACGCTGTCGGGAACGCAGCAGATCCCGGTCCTGTTCCACCTCCAACTCCGGCGCCTGCACGATGGTGAGCAGATCGCTGGCATAAAACTGTGCCAGTTGCGCAGCATCGATGCTGTCGGTCTTAACGGCTTTACCGCCCTGCCTGGGAATACTGGAAGGTGCCACCACATCGCAGTGAATCTCCTTGTCGGCCAGGTCCCGTTGCAGGGTAAAACCAATGTACGAGGCCTCGTACACCACCTGAAGGACGTGCCTGGGAAACTGTTTGTTGACCTTGGTCAATTGCCCCAACAAACCCTTCAGGGTGGGCCTTCATTTGAAATGGAAAAGCTCACCGGTCGCTTTATTCAGCGCAGCACCGTGGTACTGCGTATCATCGACATCCAGGCCGATATGGACTATTTTCTTGTTCATAGACGCCTCCGCTTATTGCTGGATCACGTGGTATGGCCACCACGTCTTGGTACCCACCTATGAGGATAGACCTCGATGCTGGCGAAGGTGGGGGCGTCTATATCTTCTATACCTGACCCACGCCCCAGGACGCTTCCAGAATACCGTACTGCTGGCGGAGTTCGCCGATAAGGCGCGCCTTGCCAAGCCGCTTTACCTCAGCAGCAGCATCGGATTGATACAGGCGCTCGAGTTCGCCGCGATAGTGTGCGAGCAAAGCCCTTAAAGTCATTCTCCCTGTCGATTTCCGCGAGATAATTTGCGTACTGATCAGGTTCCCCGCGCGTATGCAGCCGACGGCGCACACCTTCGCGGGCCACGGTGGTGGCAAAACTCTCGTTGAACCCGGTATCGCCGGGTATGAACAGCAACTGGTGAGCGAGTTCATGGAAGATCAGGTCCGCAAGCCGAGGCTCCGGCAGCATGACGAATGTATTCAGGACCGGGTCATGCATCCACCCCAGCGTGGAATAGGCGGCCACGCCGGCCACGTGGGTATCATAGCCCCTCACCGCCAGATCACCGGCAAACTCCCGCGCCGCGCTTGCACTGAAGTAGCCGCGGTAGGCGACGCAACCCACAAGTGGGAAGCACCAGGTTTCGGCCTGAAATGACAGCTCGGGTGCCGCCAGCACGTTCCACACCACGTAATCGCGTTGCAGATCGGCATAGTCAAGAAACTGGCCGTTCAAAGGCAGCTGCAGGGACTCCCGAGCGAAATCACGCAAAGCCGGCACCAGTTGCAGTTGGCTGCTGAGAGCCTCGGACGTGTCCGGGGCCGCGATGACCTCCTCGATCGGCTGCCGCCGGCTGAGCAGCGACCATTGCCCGGAAGCGGCTTGAGCGTAATAGGCCAATGATTCACAACCCGCCAGCATGCCAGCCAGAATCGGCAACAACAGCAGCGATCTCAATGACGCCCGGGCTTCATTGCCCCGGCTGAGTGCCCTACGGTTGGATAATAGTGGCTGAATCCTCAACGACGAAAAAATCCCGAACAGTGACCATTTCGGCCAGGTTGATTCGCACCGGTACTGGTACCCGCTATCGAAACAGCGGCTGGCCTCTATTCTCAGGCCCGGGCACGGGTCCCTGCAAATCAATTCTATCAGCCTCGAAGCCGCTGCGACCGGTAATCAGCCGGTGGCGATGTTCATCGGCCCGGGATATCATTGGCCCATGTCTCAGGTGATGGCCAGATTGCGCTACCTTGTGCCCGGCATCGAGAGACCGGTCTACATCGCGTCTCGCGGTGGTGCCGACGCGGCACTGTCCATCGACGCCGAATTCGAGGAACGTGAGCTGCCGGTGCACGACGCCAGGCAGCTGGCCCCGCCCGCAACTCTCGACCGGCAGGGGTTTGCCCTGGTCGGTCATGAAACCTCCATCAACGACTTCTATGAGCTGGAGCAGGTGCGGGAAGCCTATGAAAGCGAGATCACCGACCTCGTGCTGGCGGCGACCGGGGCCGCCGCCGCGCAGGTGTTCGACCACACCCTGCGCTCCGACTCCAGCGACATCCGCGGCCAGCGGTCCACCCGCGAGCCGGCTAATGTCATTCACAACGACTATACGGATGCTTCGGCGGCAAAGCGGCTGCGAGAGATTCTGCCGACCGATGAAGCCCGGCGGCGGGAGCAACATCGATTCGCGATCGTCAATGTCTGGCGTTCGGTCGGCAACCCGGTGCTCAAGAGCCCGCTGGCCTGTTGCGATGCAAGAACTATAGCACCCGGCGACCTCGTGACCAGCGAGCGTCGCGCCAGGGAGCGCACCGGAGAACTCCAGTTGGCCACCTGGAATACCGCTCATCGGTGGTATTACTACCCGCAAATGACCCGCGACGAGGCGCTGCTGATCAAGACCTTCGATAGCGACTGCTCCGGACCCGCCAGGCGCTCAATCCACTCGGCTTTCGCCAATCCCGCAGCACCGCCGGATGCCCCGCCCCGGGAGAGCATGGAATCCAGACTGATGGTGTTCTACGAATAAACCGGTTGCAGGCCTATCGGAGCCTTTGTACTCGGCAACGGCTCACCAACCCCGCTCCAGAATCAGTTTTTCGTCATCTCCGACCTGCTCACCGGCGGGACGCCAGCCGAGCTTTCGATAAAACCCGTGCGACCGGGTATCCGGGTCCGGGTTGGTCAGCAGGAAGAGCGTGTCATGTCTGTTCGAAAACAGCCAGCCCTGCACCCGGTCCATCAGCGCGGCGCCGACTCCCCGCTTTTCGTAATCAGGAAGTACCGCCAGCACCGTGACCTCTCCGGCCACCCGATCTCCCATGACAAACCCCACAACCTTGTCCGAGTCCGTGCAGACCCATCCGCTTGCGTCCGACGCCATTGCGCATGCCATCGACGCCGGCGTAACCCCGTAGACCTCCCTGAGCTGATCCCTGTTGAGCGCATTTTCAGCCGTGGAAGCACGGACGTCGAAGACGGCCTCGATATCCTGCAAGGTCATAGGGCGAAACGCGAGACCCATATTGGTTACCTCGAAATGACGACAAATCCAACCGCCATCGAAATCGGTTGATGCTGCTTTCTACCCTGTACTGCCACTACGACATGCGCCTGAAATCCCGGGATCCTCAGCTGTGCATATCCCCCGCAGGGTTTACTTCGAAAGCTCAGAAAAGAATCGCCCGGTAGCCCTGCTGCTGCAGCCGCACGTGAACCGTCATTGCCGACACCGCCATAATGACCTCCGGCAGGAGGTCGGCGGGCGCATAATCGTAGTAGCCTGCTGTTTGTCCACACAGGTAGATGTCGACCCACGCCTCACCCAGCGCCTCCAGCAGGCCGCTGTTCCTGTTGGCGACGCCGAAGCGCTTTTCGTGCGCCGCCTGCGACAGCGCCGCGCTGTCGATGCTGCGATTCAGCTCCGCCGGATCATCCGGGCCCTTGCCGACATCCATGATGACCTTGTACTTTTGCGCCGGATCCAGGTTGAAGCTGCCCTTGGGGCCGGCAAAAACAGGGCCATAATCAATGACCACCGGGCCGGTTTGCGGCTCTCCGGCCAGGGCGAAAACACTGACCAGAAGCGACGCCAGGGAAAAATTCCTGATCCAGACCATTAATCGCATGAGTGCTCCCGGTTTTCCTCGTTGTTCAGGCATCGTAGATGCTACAACGCCCGCAGCACGGAAGCGAGAGCTCGGGTCGGTTTGAACGCGTATCGGCAAAGTTCGCCCATGCCCGGGAGACCCGGGGTGATGTCCCCGGCCCCGGACCCCGCACGGCCGGGCGGCGCTGATTTACCAGGGAGAAGCCACTGGTATTGACCAGCCGGGGCTGCTCTTACCTGACTGACGGCGAGCGCTCGCAGCGAGCTAGTCTGCAGACCGGCCCTGCTGCGACTCGCTCATCCGTCCCGGCAATGTCAGAAGCGATAACGTGCCTGTAACTCGAAGCTGCGCGGCGCATCGATATGCTGGAAATAGGTCTGGCTGAAGCCCTGCGCAGCGAGCGGCACGTCGTTACCCCACACCGTGGTCTTTTCATCAGTCAGGTTGCGGCCGATGACTGCCAGGCTCCAGGTATCGGCCACACTGAGAAGCTGAATCCGGGCGTTGATTTTCCAGAATGCATCCTGATTCAGTACCGGGTCGGCGTCATTGGGGACCACGTACTCTTCAGAAAACATGGCATCCAACCCCAGCTTCATTTCCAAGTTATCGGTCAGGCTGAAATAGTAGTCCGCGGCGAAACTAGCTGACCACTCCGGGGAGAACTGCAGGGGCTTGCCACTCAGGTCCTGGGTGCAGGTATTGCGGGCGCCGCCGGCCGCTATCCAGTCGAGAACCTGGGGCTCGTTGCAGGCAGCACCCTCGAATGACTTGTACTCGGCGTTCAGATACGCAAGGCCGCCGCTGAGGGTAAGGCCGTCGGTAACCGCTACCGAGCCATCGAACTCGATACCGTGCGTTTCCGTTTCCGCGGCATTGCCGACATTAAAGCCCGCGTTGCCGTCAAAGGTGCCTCAGATCAGATGTTCCCGGCCAACAGTGAATGCTTCAAGGTACGTGACTTCGGCACCACAGATGTTGGAGTCAAGTCAGTATGCTGTCGCCAGGCAAGGAGGGTCTGCCCCTGTTTATGGGCATGCTTTTTTGGCCACACCACCTAAGAGCGCCATCAACCTGAGCAGACACTACTCTACCAGCTCGTCGAAGCGCACTACCCTGCCCTCGTGGACCAATTGGCCCAGCAGGGTAAATCCCTGCCCGTGCATGCACACCAGGAATTCGAGGCCTACCTGAAGTGCGGTCGCCTCGAGCACGGCTTTCTACGGGTGCGCTGCGACAAATGCCATTTCGAGCGGCTGGTGGCGTTTTCCTGTAAGAAGCGCGGATTCTGTCGGGGACGCCCAGTCCCAGTTGCGGAGCACGCCGCATGGCAGAAACCGCCGCCCTGCTCGCGGATGAAGTCTTCCCCGATGTGCCATTGCGCCAATGGGTGATCAGTTTGACCCAAAGCACTCGCTTCGCTCGCGGGGCCGGCTCTCCTTTTCCTTTACGGTACCTGTTTGCGGCCCACCCCCAGGCCATGGGCAAGGTGCTGGGCATCGTTTACCGGGCGATCTCCACCCACCTGATCCACAAGGCCGGATTCTCGCTCAAGGATGGCGCCGCCGGAGCAGTCACGCCTGCGCGGCCCGACTGATCCAGCGCTTCGGATGGTACGGCATCCCGGCTGCCCTGAACCTCAACATACATTTCCACATCCTGTTCCTGGATGGCGTCTACGTCTATGGCGACAACCGCCCACCCCGATTTCAACGCGTCAAGGCGCCGGACAAAGCTGAGTTGGAGGAGTTGGTCCAACTGATCAGCCAGCGCGTCGGACGCTGCCTTGAGCGCCAGGGCTTGCTGGAACAGGACACCGAGAGTGCCTGGCTGGACCTCGAACCCGCCGAAGATACCGATGCCACACCCATAAAGAGGGGTGGGCCCTGCCACAGCTTCTAGGTAGTTCCATATCCTACCGCATAGCCGTCGGCCCGCAGCAGGGACGTAAAGCGTTCATGAGCCGCACCATCCGCCCGCTGGACAGACCTGATCCCGGACTGGAGCGGGTGCTTTGGGTATGGGACGACACAGGTGCCATTCGAGCGGGGCGGCCATCCGCCGGTGGATTTCATGGCCCGATTGGCGGCCCTGGTCCGAGCGCGGATCGACCCAAACCCCGCGTCAACCTCACCCGCTATCACGGCATTTTGGCGCCAAACCACCGCTGGCGTGGGCTGGTCACGCCAGCCAGGCGCGGAAAAGGTGTCAAGCCTGTTTCCAATCCCGAGGTCCGCTCTACAGCGGAGCGACATGCAGCAATGACCTGGGCTCAAAGGCTCAAGCGCGTATTCAATATAGAGATCGTGGTCTGCGCCCGCTGCGGTGGGTCTATAGGGGTGATCGCTTGCATCGAAGATCAGGACGTCATGCCCGATAAAGCGGGGCAGGCTCTCGAAGGAATTCTGGCTCATCTGCGCGATAAAGAACAGAACACCCCCGCACTGCCACACCTGGCACCACCGACCAGAGCACCACCTGGTACATTGCCCGCCCTCCTCCATAACCTTTTGGAATCACCGCCATAAGAAAATGCCACTTCTTTATCGGCCAGTTCTTCGTACACTAGTTCAATCCTTTTTTTTATTTGCCGACGCCGGGGCCCCTGGGCAGGTATTAGCTTAACAAGTCACTACAACATAGCGCTCAGGAGTGAGGAGATGCCGAGTACCCTCGACATACATAAGCATTGGCTTACAACCCGCCGCGGCGTCATCGCCCTGTTAGGAATGCTGTTTGCATCGCACCTGCTTGCGCAGGGTGAGAAGCCTAACATTCTGGTGATCTGGGGTGACGATATAGGCGTTTGGAACCTCAGCACGTACAACATGGGGATGATGGATTACCAGACACCCAACATTGACCGGATCGCCAACGAAGGCATCAAATTTACTGACTACTACGGGGAACAGAGTTGTACTGCCGGACGCTCGGCATTCATTACCGGGCAGAGCCCAATCCGGACCGGGCTGACCAAGGTTGGCATGCCAGGGGCTGATCTCGGCCTACAAAAAGAAGATCCGACGCTGGCAGAATTACTCAAGAGCAAAGGGTATGCAACCGGACATTTTGGCAAGAATCACCTCGGAGAAAAGGATGAGTTCCTGCCCACCCAACACGGTTTCGACGAGTTTTTCGGCAATCTTTATCACCTCAACGCAGAAGAGGAGCCTGAGAACCCTGATTACCCTACTGACCCGGCTTTCCTTAAATCATTCAGTCCGCGCGGGGTCATTCACAGCTTTACTGACGGGAGAATCGAAGACAGCGGCCCCCTCACCAAAAAGCGCATGGAGACTATTGATGACGAATTTCTTGCGGCCAGTCTCAAGTTTATTGATAAAGCCTACAAGGCCAGGAAGCCCTTTTTCGTTTGGTTCAACGCCACAAGAATGCACTTCTATACCCATACGGCGGACACGGAAGCTGGCTTGTCAGGACAAGGTTTCTACAACGATGCGATGGTGGGGCATGACCAGCTTGTGGGGCGACTGCTGGGTAAACTGGATGAATTGGGAATCACCGACAACACGATAGTCATTTATTCCACCGACAACGGCCCGCACTACAATACCTGGCCAGACGCTGGTATTACGCCCTTCAGAGGTGAGAAAAACACCAATTGGGAGGGCGGTTATCGGGTTCCCGCCATGCTGCGCTGGCCAGGCAAGTTGCCTGCCGGGGTAATCCGCAATGACATTATGTCGCACATGGACTGGTTGCCGACACTGATGGCGGCAGTCGGTGAACCCGATATCAAAGCGAAGCTCAGGAAAGGCCACCGCGTCGGCGAGAGAGAGTTCAAAGTCCATATCGACGGACACAACTTTTTGCCGTTTCTGACCGGAGGCGAAGCTGAGGGGCCGCGTAATGAATTTCTGTACTGGAGTGATGATGGTTTGTTAACCGGTTTGCGCATTGGCGACTGGAAGATAGTCTTTGCAGAACAGCGCGCGAAGGAATTTGATGTATGGCGAGAACCGTTCGTGCCACTGCGCATTCCCAAGCTATTTAACTTGCGGCGGGATCCTTTTGAGCGCGCCGACACCGACTCCAATACCTATAACGAATGGTGGGCTCGCAGGGCCGGGCCATTTATCGGACTCAGCAAGTTGACGGTCGGCAGATTCCTGGAAAGCCTTGAAGAATTCCCGCCCCGGCAAAGACCCGCCACTTTCACCATAGATCAGCTCTTGGAGAAGCAATTCCCCTAGCCGCCATATGTCACCGATATTTGGAATTCTCGGCGAGAGATTGTGCGGTGTACGGGGTTTTACGACTGAGGCCATAGCTGTAGCTATTGCCGCGGGAGGAAAATTTCGTACACCGTGCAAGATCCGGCGAGAAACCAAATAGGCATATCGCGCGAAAATAGCAGCTACCCATGAAAATTGACCGCCGAATCGGTGAGATATGGCGGCTAGTCAAGCGTAAAAAACCCGTCTAAGCCCCGTGCACAGAAGCATTCCACCTGCACGCGCTGCCGGATAACTTCAGCGCGTAGTAGAACTCGCTGTGGCCTGCCGGGATATCCGAACCCTCCATCTCATCAGGCACGGGGCCTCGACCACAGACCGCAATGGAATGGCTCTGGCGCTACAAAACAGCAAGGCCAAACACGACCATTGGAGGCATTACCCGCTATAAAAAGTTGGCTCAGGCCTCGCAAGGTCTGCTTTTGAGCGTAGCGAAAAATCGGGGATTACCAGAGGGTGCGCAACGGACGCGCAGACGTCGAGCCGCTATACCTCGGGTTATCGCCCCGATAAGAATTAGTCATTATCCGGTCATCTTCACACTCCCTATACTCCGCCCAAAGTATTCAAAAAATATAATTCACTGGATATTCGCCTCAGGAGCTACCTATGCGAGTAATGAAGTTCTTTACCCCAAAACTACTCCCGGTTGCCATCACGTTGATTTCTGGCCAGGTGAGCGCGGCCGCGCTGGAGGAGGTCGTCGTCACGGCACAGAGGCGAACCGAGAGCCTGATGGACGTACCGATCTCGATCGCAGCGATGTCTGGCGAAAAGCTGAACGAGGCAGGGATTACGCGTATGGCGGATCTGGTCGCCTATGTGCCAAACCTGACCATGACGGAGGCGGCAATTGGTTCCAATATCTACATTCGCGGTGTCGGCTCCCAGGTTAACCAGGGCTTCGAACAATCGGTGGGCACCTATGTTGACGGCATATACTACGGACGCCCACGCCAGTTACGGGCGCCATTCTTTGACCTGGAACGGGTCGAAGTGCTGCGTGGTCCGCAGGCGATCCTGTTTGGCAAGAACTCCATTGGCGGCGCGCTGAGCCTCACGACAGCAAAGCCGAGTGATGAATTCGAGGGGGATGTGTCGCTTTACTATGAACCTGATCACGAGGAACTGGAAACATACGCGACACTGTCAGGACCGCTCTCCGACAGTCTCAGGGGGCGTCTTTCGCTCCGCAAGCGCGACATGGATGGCTATCTCGACAACATCGCCAAGGACAGTTATGAGATGGAAACCGACGAGTGGGTGGTACGCGGCACCCTGGTCTGGGACGCTACCGACAGTCTGGCGGTAACCTTTAAAGCGGAGACCGGGGAGTTTAACACCAAGGGCCGTAATCTGGTGATCCTCAACGATCCAGCCCCGGGTGGGGCGACGCCGATCGTAAATGAGTTCGAGAAAAAAGCCGTTAATGATGAGGAATACAGCGACAACGAATACGACAACTACACCCTCACCCTGGATTACCAGATGGGCGATTTCACCCTGACCTCGATTACCGGCTATTCCGCTTACGAGTATCAGGAAGCCGTGGATACCGACTTCGGTATCGGCAGCACAGTACAGACGCCCTCCTCCGAGGATTTTGACCAGTTCAGCCAGGAGTTGCGCCTGGTGTCGCCGCAAGGCCAGACTTTTGACTACATCGTTGGCCTGTTCTACCAAACCAATGATATTTCCTATCGGGAACCTGCCGCCATTACCCTGCCCGCCATACAGGTCATCCTGGATCGCGATTACGGGTCTGAAAGTGACGCCTGGGCCGTATTTGGCCAGGGCACCTGGAACGCGACCGAAACCTTTCGCATAACCCTGGGCGCTCGGTACACCGAGGAGAGTAAAGACGGCTTTCGCAGGTTACCGGTCCGAAATGTAGATGGCTCGATTTTCAACCCGCTGAATCTGCCGGAATTTGCAGAACTCGGCATGCCGCTACCGGGCCTCGGTGTCGTTCCACACGACCTCCGCGGCGATCGCGATGAGCAAAGTTTCACGCCCATGATCAACGTCCAGTGGGATGTCGGCAGCGATGCGATGCTCTACGCCAGCGCTTCCACCGGCTTCAAAGCCGGTGGGTTCGACGCACGCAGCAACCGCGCAGCATTACCTGATGGATCTCCGGCACTGGAATTCGAAGAGGAAGAGGCGCTGGCGTTTGAAGTCGGAGGCAAACTCCAGTTACTTGATGGCGCGGCTGAGCTGAACATCGCCTTGTTCAGGACCGAGTTTGATGACTTGCAAGTCAGCGTTTTCGACGGCGTGCTTGGCTTTGACGTGGCAAATGCTGCCGAAGCGGTCTCCCAGGGCGTGGAGCTTGACGGTCGTTGGCAGGCGACGGACCACCTGATGTTTTCCGGGGCCGTGGGCTATACCGATTTCGAATTTGAAAACTACCCTGATGGTGCCTGTTACAAAGGGCAGACGCCAGATCGGGTAGAATCCGGGGTACCGTTCTGTGACTGGTCTGGTAATACCAACCAACTGACACCTGAGTTCAGTGCTACCGTCAGCGCCGATTTCGTCTACCCGGTCTGGGGCAACCTGGAGCTTCGCGCAACCCTTGATGTGATCTATTCCGACGAGTACTTTGCGGCACCGGACCTGGATCCCAATTTGGTGCAGGACTCATTTACCAAGATCAATGCGCGGTTGGGTATTGGCAGTGTCGACGGCACCTGGGACGTGGCGCTGGTGGGCAAGAACCTGACCGATGAGGAGATTATATCCTTCGGCAACGATGTACCTCTTACCGGCCCGGTGCAGAGCTACTTCGCTTTTGTAGAGCGCCCGGCGACGGTTGCCATTCAGGGCAGATACCGGTTCTGAACCCCGGCATTCATGCCGCCATTGACCGAAGCCCGGCACGCTACTGTAGCGGCAGGCCCCTTTCCTGAGGGGCCTCCGTTCGCCCTGGCCCGGTCTTTTACTACCGGAAAACAACTGTCCTGTAGCGCCGCATCGTTTTTCTATATGGCGCTGGTACTGGCCTTACCACGCTGTACGTGATTCGTACGATAAACAAACCTACACCACCAAATCAGCAGGAGTAGTTCGATGCGTTTTCTTTCCTTGGCCCTCATTTTTTTCTCTCTGCTGATGAGCGCCTGCGACAAGTCGGTAAACGAGACTCACCAGGCTGCCCCCGCCGATAATCTGCCGCTGGCGGCAACGGCGGGCTCGTTGGCGCTTGCGACTGTTAACACCGACCGTATCATCAATGCCGATAACGAGCCTCAAAACTGGCTCAGTCACGGACGCACCTATAACGAGCAGCGTTTCAGTCCCCTGGATCAGATTAACGCCGATAATGTGCAACAACTCGGTCTGGCGTGGTATTTCGATTTTCCTACCAACCGAGGCATTGAAGCCACGCCGATTGTCGTGGACGGGGTTATTTATGTGACCGGGTCGTGGAGCACGGTGTATGCGCTGAACGCCGAGACGGGCAAGCTGCTATGGCAATTTGATCCTGAGGTCCCGAAGCAATGGGCGGCCAACGTCTGTTGCGACGTCGTCAACAGGGGCGTTGCCGTCTGGCGCGGCAGAGTCTATTTTGGCACCCTGGACGGTCGGCTGATAGCGCTTGATGCCGGCGACGGTTCCCCGGTATGGGAAGTACAGACCACGCCCAGCGATCGTCCGTACTCAATAACCGGCGCTCCGCGCGTTATCAAGGACAAGGTAATTATTGGAAATGGCGGGGCGGAGCTCGGCGTAAGGGGTTTCGTCTCTGCCTATGACGCGGCGACCGGCAAGCAGGTCTGGCGCTTCTACACGGTGCCGGGCGACCCGTCGAAGCCCTTTGAGAACCCGATTCTTGAGACCGCCGCGAGGACCTGGAAGGGAGGCGAGTGGTGGCAGATTGGCGGTGGCGGCACTGTTTGGGATTCGATGGCTTACGACCCCGAGCTCGACCTGCTTTATTTCGGGGTGGGCAATGGCGCACCCTGGAATCGCCAAATCCGCAGCCCAGGGGGTGGCGACAACCTGTTTCTCTCCTCTATCGTCGCGGTTAAACCCGATACCGGGGAGTACGTGTGGCATTACCAGACAACACCCGGAGAAACATGGGATTATACCGCCACCCAACATTTGATCCTGGCGGACCTGGAGATTGAAGGAAAGCTGCGGAAGGTCATTCTGCAGGCGCCCAAAAACGGATTCTTCTACGTCCTTGATCGCGCCACCGGCGCGTTCATTTCGGCAGAAAAGTATACCAAAGTGAGCTGGGCGAGCCATGTTGATCCTGAAACCGGACGCCCGGTGGAAATACCTGAGGCCCGGTACACCGATGGTGAACCCGTTTTGGTCTGGCCGCACCCACTCGGTGGGCACAACTGGCACCCCATGAGCTTCAGCCCCAAGACGGGGCTGGTGTATATACCGGCCCAGGAAATACCGCTGACCTATGCCCATGATGAGAGCTTCGACTATCTCCCGGGCGCCTGGAACACCGGCATTAAACTTGAACTGGCCGGCTTGCCGGATGACGAGGTCGTGCGTAGAGATGTTGCGCAGATGGTCAAAGGGCATATCAGCGCATGGGACCCGGTTGCGCAGCGTGAGGTCTGGCGGGTTCAGCACGCCAACATATGGAATGGCGGCCTGCTCTCGACCGCCGGAAACCTGCTGTTCCAGGGCAATGCGGAGGGCGAATTCGTCGCCTACCGCGCAAGTACCGGCGAGCGGCTGTGGGCGACACCTGCGCAAACTGGAATCGTGGCAGCGCCAATCACTTACGCGATCAATGACGAACAGTACATAGCCGTCGCCGCCGGCTGGGGGGCGGCTTTCCGCTCACCGCCGGCGAAATCGCGAGCCGCAGCCGTGGCGTAATCAACCACAGCCGGGTGTTGATTTACAAGCTGGGCAGTAAGTCCGAGTTACCGTCACCCGAGCAGTTGGCAAGGGGACTGCCTGAGCCGCCGGCTGCGACCGCAACTGAGGAGAAGATCGCGGAAGGACACCGTGGATACATGCGTTTTTGCCACGTGTGCCATGGCGACCGCGCTATTTCGGCCAGTTCGATTCCGGATCTTCGCTATATGGACGCGGACACCCACGAACTGTTCGGGCCGATTGTGTTGGGCGGAATTCGCCATGAGCAGGGCATGGTTGGCTTCGCCGGCAAGATCGATGTCAACGACGTGGAGGCGATACACGCCTACCTCATCAAGCGGGCCCACGATGTTGCAGAGGGACGGGATTAACGAACAATGTTGTTGCTCCCCTGCCCTACGACAGGCTCTCTATCAACGCCATCCCCGAGGGCGGCAGCGTGCGATTTTTGAGATAAACGGTTCCGGCACAGGTTTCAATTTCGCTGAACCCTTCGAGTACAAGAGGCACTAATAAACCATTGCTGATTTCCTCGCGAAACAGGATTTCAATGCCGCTGGTAATATAGTTGGTGTTGCGTGCGATGTTGCGCAATACCCCGTAGCTTTCACAGGTAATGCGGGAGATGTGCTGGTAGTACACCTCAGGATCAATGCCTTCAGGGGCATTT
This sequence comes from uncultured Gammaproteobacteria bacterium, assembly GCA_963840725.1. GTDB lineage: Bacteria > Pseudomonadota > Gammaproteobacteria > Pseudomonadales > Halieaceae > CAVWDU01. The sequence continues at coordinate 58,978 of CAWIZY010000023.1, forward strand.
TCCATAAACCAGTTAACGTATCGTTGCGGGAGCGCCGGAATCGCCAATGGGTACTCCAGCAAATCTTCAGGGGTTAATTTGCTGGCGTTGGCCAGGGGGTGCTCGGGCCGGCAAGCAAAGATACTACTGGTGGTCGGGAGTTCCTCGATAATCAGGTCAGGCTGATCCTTCAACTCTTCCACGTCACCGATAAACAGATGAATATCCCCTTGTCGCAGCATTCGTGCCAGGGTGTACCAGCTGTCAATGGTGATATGAATCTTCAGTTGTGGATGTTGACGCAGCAGGCGACTTACGGCGTCGGCAACCAGTGCCTCTGCAACCAGCGGCCCGCTGCCAATCCTCAATTCACCACGCTGCAGTTTGGACATCTGGTCCAGCTTGTGGTGGATAGATTCCAGCTCTACAAACACCTGGTGAGCATGTTCCATTAACACATCGCAGTAGGCGGTGGGGCTCACATCATGGGGTTGACGGTCGAACAGTGGCACGCCCAGCAGGTTTTCAAGATTACGGATGCTTTTGGTCAGGGCAGGCTGTGAGATAAACAGCGCACCGGCCGCACGGCCGAAATTCCGGTGCTTGACCAGGAGAGCCACATGGCGCAGCTGGCGGGTATCAATCATTGGATTGGGCATGAGTTCTTCCGGGCAATGCGCATGCGGGTTCGGCTGGTGTTGCGGTCTTCACCCCGTCACCGCGTTCTGCTCCTCCGGCTCTACCTCGGCCTGCTGGTATGGTTCCACCCGGTACCGGCCATTGGCCTTGGCCAGATAGAGTGCGGTATCCGCCTGCTGCATGAGCTCCCCTACCCCACTGTTGCCCTCTGTTACCCCCAGACTGGCAGTTACTACCAGCTCGCCACCGGGCATGGGCAGCGGTGCGGCGGCCCCGAGCCAGAACAGGAGCGTGCGATGGTCCTGGGCCGGCCACAGTATCATCACCAGCAATCCCGCCACCACCAGACTCATGTAAGCGGCCGGGTAGGACTGGTCAATCAGCAGTTCAAGCTGCTCCGCCCGGATCTTATCGGCGGCATAACCGCGGGCGTCGAAGGGCTTGTGCTCTGGTTCAGACAAAATGCGAAGAGCTCCGGTCGGTGCAGGCTGGCACTGTGGGCACTATAGCAGCAAAGTTCTGCCAGGGGGATTGCCCCGGTGGCATTCCTGGCCGGGGTTGGTGCGAGTGCTTTCCGTCTGCAATCCAGCGCCGCTTCCAAAGTGCTGGGAACGTCGACCCAACGGCCGCCCCGCGAAGCTCGCTAACTACCTGGCTACATCAATCTCCCACGAGCCCGGCGAGAAATGCATTGATAGACCTCCACCAGAGGCCAGCCCCACCGCTCCAACGGAAGGGCTGTTGTTTTGAGCGCTCCGTCAGGAATACAGGGTCCGGCGGTTTATCAGCATCATGCCAAGTAAACCAATGCCCAACAACGGGATGACGCCCACGATAGGGACCGAGCAGTCCTGAATGATGGGGTCACAGAAATCTCGACGACCATTGATAAAAACCTCCATCGCACTGACGTAAAACTGTTCCGATGAATCACCGCCATAGCCGACGGTCATTGCCTCTGCGGGCGTCAGTGACGGTCCCTGGATAAAGTTGGCGACTTCCGCCGCGGTGCCGGTCGCCCAGCCATTCCCCGCCAGTGCCTGGCTCGCGCCCCGGATTAACACCGTGTCACCGGCAACGCTGCCATCGCCATCATGGGTACCGCTGATCCATAGCCTCGACACTACGATGCTCGCGAGCACTTGCCCTGGAGGGACGGCCGTCACATCGAATTCAAAGGTCAGCTCTTCTCCTGACCTGATATTGTCGTCGTCGGAGGGGTCGCAGATATTGCTGCTCATCCCGGGGCGTGCCCCGGTAGCTGCGCCGGCGAGCAGTTTGGGGCACACGCCCATGCCCGCTCGCGCGCTGCCGATGCGGGCGTCCAGGTAGGCATAGCCGCCGCCGTTCGCGCTGACGGTCACCGTGCCTTCAAAACCGGCCTCGCTAAAGACATCCGTAAACGGCTGCCACGCACTTTCGCCATGCTTTTCATCTGCCAGCTTCTGGAAGTCGAGGATAAAAGCCTGTCCCTGGCTGGCAAACGCCAGGGCAATCAGTCCAACAAGTTGTGGAGCGGTGACCTCTTCCAATGCGAATCGATTCTGTTGAAGACTCACTGGGTAATGGTGGTCATGGATCAGTATACCCGCAGGATCATCGGCTTTGAGGTGCATGCGGGTAACGTGGATGGGCCTGCATTGTGTCGAATGATGCGTCTTCTGGACAAGGCTGGCCGACACACATCAGTTCAGATAATGATCCGTTGTTTCAATACCACCGCTGGAAAGCCAACTTACGCGTACTTGAAATAGAAGAAATCAAATCACTTCCACATGTGCCAATGTCGCATCCGTTCGTTGAACGATTGATCGGTAGTATCCGACGAGAGCTAATCGATCAGACCTTCTTCTGGACTGTGACTAACCTTGAAAACAAGCTTCTGAATTATCAGGGCTATTTCAACGAGCATCGGACTCATTCTGGAGTCGCATATTTATCTAGGGCAGCTCTGAAAAACTCGTAAATTTGCGTAGTTCTTCCATGCTGCCTCCATTTCTGATTTCCAGGGGCCATTTGCCCCGTGGTTTTGTCTATTTTTCCGCCTGGAATCTGCTTTTCAGCAAACTCCAGACGGAGTTATCCCGCTATGTCGCCATATATGGCTCGGCTCGCAGCAGGTTTGTGAAGCCAGCTAGCAGATACAGCCGGTTGGTGTTTTTCGCCAGGCCACGATAACGAACTTTGTCGTATCCGAACTGGCGTTTAACCAGTCCACATCTCGCTGTTCATGCTCTGGCCGCTTTTCAATGCCCTGGTAGCCGGCGTCACCCCACACCCGCTCTTCTTCTCCGTGCAACAACTGATCGACCTGAGTTATGTCGTGCACATTCCCTGGTGTTGTCGTCAGGCTGTGAATCAGCCCCAATGAATCATCTACGGCGATATGCATCTTCATGCCGAAGTGCCATTCGTTACCTTTCTTTACCTGGTGCATCTCGGGATCACGCTCGCCTTTCCGGTTCTTAGTGGATGACGGCGCTGCAATAATCGTCGCATCAATGATGCTCCCTTCCTGAAGTCTCAGACCCTGTGATTCCAGGTGAGATTGAATGGTGTCAAACAGGCGCTGCCCGAACTTATGCCGCTCAAGGAAATGGCGGAAATTCAGAATAGTTGTTTCATCGGGCAGATTGTCCGACATGCGAAGCCCGGCAAAACGGCGCATTGACTCAATCTCGTACAGCGCATCTTCCATGGCCGGATCGCTCAGGTTGTAGAGCAACTGCATGACATGGATGCGCAGCATGACTGACAGTGGGTCGGTTTACGTCCGGTTTTGCCTTTCGAATACTTCTTCGCTAACTGCCGCTCCAGCTTTTCCCACGGAATGAGCTGATCCATACGCTCCAGGAACTTCTCCCGCCGGGTTTTGCGCTTCTTGCCTTCATACTCTGCTTCGGCAAACGTCGGTTGGCTCATTTCTTGATCCCATTGGTGGAAAACCCTATTGTGCCAGTAATGGGCCGTTTTTCAGAGCTGCCCTAATTCCATATTTATCAATAGCATAAAATGCCCCGCCGGCTTTCGTATCAACATTGTTGCAACACCGGTTGCCCACTGATACAGTATCTACATTGTAGAAACGGATGTAGAAGATATGAAACTGGCCATCC
>CAWIZY010000024.1:0-43235 GCA_963840725.1 uncultured Gammaproteobacteria bacterium
GGCAGCACACTCTACACCGCCACCCTCACTGGCCCAACCGATGAGGCAGGGATCGCGCTGGCGCAGGATGTGGTGTGGAGCTTTACCACGGCAGCAGTTGACGTCACCTCCCCGACGGTGACCTCGATATCCCCCGTCGATGGTGCAATCGAGGTCAGCATCGGAACGAGCATTAGCGCCAGCTTCGATGAACCCCTTGATCCGGCAACTGTCAACAGCGGTGCCGTTATACTGCGCGATCCCAGCGGCACGCTGGTACCGTCGACGATCTCCTATGATGCCCCGACACGGACCGTTGTTCTTGAGCCAACGGGCAACCTGATTACGGGCGGCGTATACACCGCATCACTTGTCAGCGGCCCCGGTGGAGTCTCGGACCCGGCCGGCAACCCACTCTTGGCTGCTGTAGACTGGACGTTCACCACCGCACTTACGGTCCCTGGAGTTTGCGATACTCCTTGCAGCCTCTGGGACACAGTGGCTACTCCGGGCACCGTTGACTCCCAGGATGCAAGCGCGGTTGAGCTGGGGATGAAGTTCCAGAGCGAAGAGCCAGGATTCGTCACCGGCATCCGGTTTTACAAGAGCCCACAAAACACGGGTATCCACGTGGGCAGCTTGTGGACCAGCAGCGGCCAACTGCTGGCCCAGACTACCTTCAACAATGAGACGGATTCTGGCTGGCAGGAGGCCAGCTTCACCTCAGCCGTGGCTATCCTGGCTGACACGGTCTATGTGATTTCGTACCACACCCAGGTGGGAGGCTATTCAACAGATTCCGGTTTCTTCGCCTCAGCCTACAGCAATAGCCCGCTGCAAGCGCCGGCTTCCGGCACCAGCGGCGGCAACGGCGTTTACCTGTACGGGCCGGGAGGATTCCCCAGCAACACCTATAACGCCTCCAATTACTGGGTTGATGTAGTGGTCACTTCCAACGCAGGGCCCGACATTACGCCACCAATTGTACTTGCAACATCACCTGTCGATGCCGCGGTTAACGTTGGCCTGAATGCGGCGTTCACCGCGTCATTCAGCGAACCAATGAATGCATCCACGGTCAACAGCAGTACAGTCGAACTGGCCGACACTAGCGGCGCGCCGGTAGCGTCAGCCATTGCTTACGACGCAGTCAGCCGCACTGTCACCCTCACTCCGGCAGCGCCACTCGCCTTGAATACCCAATACACCGTCCGTATCGCTGGCGGCAGCACCGGTGTGGCGGATGTTGCCGGCAATGTCCTGCCGACAGATGTCACCTGGGCCTTCACCTCGACCGCCGATGCAACCTGCCTCGATCCGGCAAATCTGATCGTCGCCGAAAACTGCCTCGCAGGCAGTCCGCAGGCTCAATGGCAGATCAACGGCATCGGCGATCCCTCCATCCAGGGTTTTGCATCGGACTTCAGCGTCAATCGTGGCGACACCGTGCAATTCAAGCTGGAGACCGACGCCGATGCTTACCGGCTCGATATTTATCGCCTGGGCTACTACGGTGGCGATGGCGCGCGCAAGATCACTACTGTCCAGCCTGCGGCGGTCTTGCCGCAGGACCAGCCTGACTGCCTGACGGACGCTGCCTCCGGATTGATTGACTGCGGTAACTGGGCCAACTCCGCGGCATGGGCTGTACCTGCTGACGCAGTCTCTGGCATCTACTTTGCCAGGGCAGTACGCGAGGATACCGGGGGCGCAAGCCATATCGTGTTCATCGTGCGCGACGATAACGGCAATTCCGACATCCTGTTCCAGACCGCTGACACTACGTGGCAGGCCTACAACAACTATGGGGGCACAAGCCTCTATGGTGGCAATGGCCCGGGCAGCGACGGCCGGGCCTTCAAGGTGAGCTATAACCGCCCGTTCAGTACTCGCAGCGTCGATGGCGGTCAGGACTGGCTGTTCGCGGCCGAATACCCCATGCTGCGCTGGCTGGAAGCCAACGGCTATGACGTCAGTTACATTGCCGGCATAGACAGTGACCGCTACGGCGCGCTGATCCAGGATCACCGGGTCTTCATGTCCGTCGGCCACGACGAGTACTGGTCTGGTCAGCAGCGCAGTCAGGTGGAGGCCGCCCGCGCAGCAGGTGTTAGTCTTGCCTTCTTCAGCGGCAACGAAGTGTACTGGAAGACCCGCTGGGAACAGAGCATTGATGCCAGCGCAACACCCTACCGAACCCTGGTCTGCTACAAGGAAACTCACGACTACCCCAACAGCCAGGACCCCGACCCGCTCTCATGGACCGGCACCTGGCGTGACCCACGCAATAGCCCTCCTGCGGATGGCGGCCGGCCGGAAAATGTCCTCACAGGCACGACTTTCTCTGTTAATGCAGGAGCGACCACACGCATCCTCGTACCGGCAGCTGATGGAAAGATGCGCCTCTGGCGCGACACCAGCGTCGCCAACCTGGCAGACGGGCAGGTAGCAAGCCTGCCCAGAGGCACACTGGGCTACGAGTGGGACGAAGACCTGGACAACGGGTTCCGTCCGCCTGGCCTGGTACGCATGTCGACCACTACGGTATCCGGTGCACCGGTGCTGATCGACTTTGGTTCTACGTTTGCATCAGGCACGGCAACTCACCATCTCACTCTCTATCGCCATGATAGCGGTGCACTGGTATTCGGCGCAGGGACTGTCCAATGGTCATGGGGCCTGGATGATAACTATGAAGACAGGTCCGGGCGCGGTGGCGATCCCGCGGATTCGCGCATGCAACAGGCGACGGTCAACCTGCTTGCTGATATGACGGTGCAACCGGCCACCATACAACCCGGTCTGGCACAGGCAATAGCATCAACCGATGGTAGCGCACCCGTGACTGCAATTGTCTCACCTGTGGCTGGCACCAACATTCCTGCAGGCGAACCGATGGTAGTCGCAGGGACAGCGGCCGATTCGGGTGGTGGTGTGGTCGGCGCTGTAGAGGTGTCCGTAGACGGAGGTGCAAGCTGGCACCCGGCCGATGGAAGAGAGAACTGGAGTTATTCGTGGACGCCTGTCGCGAGTGGGAATGTGACCCTGCTCGTGCGCGCGGCGGATGACAGCGGGAACCTCGAGCTTCCAGGAGACGGCATTGGTATCACAGTAGGTAGTGCTGGTGAATAGCACACCGCCTGCAAGTTGGCTTAACACGGCTTCTGACGTAGTACCGAACTTGGGCGGGCCCTCAGGGCCCCAAGATCGAGCTCAATTATGACTATTGATCGTCATTTTGAAGGCTTAAACCTGGATGTTCCAGATAGCGTCTCTTGCAATAGACCCTATATTTTCTATACTTTGATCCAACGATGGATCCCAGTCGCAGGGAGCGGAAATAGAGACATGTGGGATTCAGGATTCGTCGGCCACGGTTACCGAAAGCCCGGGCTGCTAACGTACTTTTCTGCAATCCTGGATAAACGGCTAAGCAGGGTGACTGATGTAAACCAGGAGCGTCAGATCTTGCTGCAGCGCTGGAACTCCGGAACCGTTTTATGATCCCGTTTTCTGATCTAAATGCGCTATACATCAACCGGATAGCTGAGAAAAACAAGGTGGTCACGCGTGCCCAATGAAGCGGGAGAACGCACGGTAAAAGCTGTCCACGGGCGCCGCGAGGTGGACGCCGACCCAGCCTTTATAGCAGGACTCGCAGCAGAACTGCAGCGGCAGTATGACCGTGCAGGCCTGATCGAGTTATACGGCCGCTTCGTACAGGGATACGGTATGTTGGATAACAGCATGCGCCAGGTAATCTGGGCGGCGTTCGCACGCAGCTGCGGGGCTGGCTTGCGGATCGAACCCGGCGCCAGTTTCAAGCATCCCGAGACATTCGAGATCGGGCACGGCGTCTTTGTCGGCAGTCAGGCCTTCATCCAGGGTCGGTTCGACGGTAGTTGCCGGATTGGCGATCACGTGTGGATCGGCCCCCAGAGCTATTTCGATGCGCGTGACCTGGTGCTGGAAGACCACGTCGGCTGGGGTCCCGGGGCAAAGGTACTTGGGCTCGGCACATACCGGCATCCCGGTCGATGTTCCTATTATCGAAACAGATCTGGTGATCAAGCCCGTCCGGGTTGAGGCCTGGGCCGACATCGGTACCAGCGCCACGCTCTTGCCCGGGGTCACCGTTGGTCGCGGCGCCATCGTCGGGGCAGGCGCTGTAGTAACACACGACGTGCCGCCGATGGCCAAGGTGGCAGGTGCGCCGGCCAAATGATAGGCTGGCGCGAACAGACAAATGTGCAAGAAAGTGCCGACACTTAGATCGGCAACAAATTTGTTGGCAGCAGCATTATTGGGGGTCCAATTGTCGATATGAAGCTTGAAGGCAAGAGAGTTCTGGTCACGGGGGGCGCCGGTTTTGTCGGTTCCCATGTCATCGACCATTTGCTGCAAGAGGGGTGCGCCGCCATCGTTGCAATCGACAACATGGAACGCGGGCGTCGTGCCAATCTGGCCACTGCATTGGAGACCGGGCGGCGTTGACCTGCGCGAGGGCGATATTCGCGATCGCGACCTGATGGAAGAACTGGTGAGCGGCAGTGACCTTGTATTCCACCACGCGGCACTGCGCATTACCCAGTGTGCGGAAGACCCGCGGCAGGGCCTCGAGGTGATGGTCGATGCAACCTTCGATTTACTCGAGATGTGTGTCAGTCACAAGGTAAAGAAAGTCGTCGTGGCATCTTCAGCGTCGGTCTACGGCATGGCGGATGAGTTCCCAATTACTGAGTCACATCACCCTTACAATAACCGAACCTTCTATGGCGCCGCCAAGGCTTTCAACGAAGGGTTGCTGCGGTCCTTCAACGAAATGTATGGGCTCGACTATGTCGCGCTTCGCTTCTTCAACATCTACGGCCCGCGCATGGACATCCATGGTGTTTACACCGAGGTCATGGTCCGCTGGATGGAGCGGATTGCCGCTGGCGAGGCGCCGCTGATCTTCGGCGACGGCAAACAGACCATGGACTTCATCGATATTCACGATATCGCGAGAGCCAATATCCTCGCCGCCAAATCCGATGTCACTGACGAGGTGTTCAATGTCGCGAGCGGCACCGAGACGAGTCTTAGCGAACTCGCCGAGATGCTGTCATCTGTGATGAAAGGCGACCAGCGACCGGAGCATCGGGACGAACGCAAGGTCAATCCGGTGCAGCGACGCCTGGCAGATGTTGACAAGGCCGCCCGCATGCTCGATTTTCGAACTACCATCGGCCTCGATGAAGGACTTGAGCGCCTGGTTGCATGGTGGCGCGAAAACACGGAAACGGTGGCGAAAGTATGATCCCCATCACAAAGCCCGTCATGGGCGAGGCAGAGGCGGATGCGGCCCGGCGGGTGATTCTGAGCGGTTGGATCACCCAGGGGCCTGAGGTAGCGGCGTTTGAGAAGGAATTTGCCGAGTACGTAGGCGCACCACATGCCTGCGCCGTTTCTAACTGCACGACGGCACTGCACCTCGCACTGCTCGCCGTAGGCGTTAAGCCCGGTGATGAGGTCATCACCGTAAGCCACTCTTACATCGCAACCGCAAACTGTATCCGCTATTGCGGCGCAACGCCCGTGTTTGTCGACATCGACCCCCGCACGTTCAATCTCGACCCGGCGCTAATAGCCGGGGCAATCTCCGAGCGTACGCGAGCGGTTCTCTGCGTGCACCAGATGGGCATGCCGTGCGATCTCGCCGGCATCCTTGACGTTGCCAGAAAAAACCGACTTCCAGTGGTAGAGGACTCGGCCTGCGCCATCGGCAGCGAGATCCAATGGAACGGCAAATGGGAGAAAATCGGGCGCCCACATGCCGATATTGCCTGCTTTTCATTCCACCCCCGAAAAGTGATCAGCACGGGCGACGGGGGCATGCTAACCACCACGAACTCCGACTGGGACAAGCAGTTCAGGCTACTGCGGCAGCATGGAATGAGCGTGCCGGATACGGTGCGGCATGGGTCGAACAAGGTGATCTTCGAGTCATACCCGACGCTCGGCTACAATTATCGCATGACCGACATTCAGGCGGCCGTCGGGCGGGAGCAGTTGCGCCGCCTGCCCGCAATTGTTGAAGAACGCCGGGCCCTGGCGGCGCGTTACGCCACTCTGCTTGCTGATATACCCGGGCTGACCTTACCCAGGGAGCCTGAGTGGGCCCACTCGAACTGGCAGAGCTACTGCGTGCGCCTATCGCCAGGCTGCGATCAGCGTCAGGTCATGCAGGCAATGCTCGACGCCGGGGTGAGTGCGCGTCGGGGAATTATGTGCAGCCATCGCGAAGCGGCGTATTCCGACCCGACACAGCTACAGCACTTGTTGAACTCGGAACACGCTCAGGATTTTTGTGTGCTGCTGCCCTTGTTTCCCGGCATGTCAGTCGATGATCAGGAGACCACCTCAGCGGCACTGCGAGCGGCTTGTAAAGCAGAGCTGGCAGCCTGAACGGGTAACCATCAAATTGCCTTTACAAGTGACAGTTCAGACACTGTATGGGACGCCCGGTTTTTTGCAATCGCGATCCGTGCTCGACAGGTTCAACTGTTTTGGAACATAAAGAGCGTGAAGCCAACTGTAGCGACCCGGAACAACGCTCACATACAGAGATACTGAAGTCCTCGGCACTGATCGGCGCATCAACCGTTATCGTCGTAGCTATCGGCATCATCCGCACCAAGTTCATGGCGGTGATGCTGGGACCTGCCGGTTTCGGACTCATGGGCGTGTTCAATTCAATCGTTGACCTGGCCGCGGCCATTGCAAGTGCCGGCATCGGCGGCAGTGGAGTTCGGCAGATCGCTGCGGCCGCAGCATCGGACGATGACGCTCGCATTGCCACTACGACGCGAGTACTCAGGGGCTTGTCGCTTGTTCTCGGCTTACTGGGCGCGGGCGCGATGGTGCTGTTGCGCAATGACATCTCGGCCATGACCTTCGGCAGCGAAGAATATGGCTGGGCGGTGGCAGGCCTCGGAGCGGCAGTGGCCTTTCGAGTAGTTGCGGCAGGCCAGGGCGCCCTGGTTCAGGGGATGCAGGCGTATCGCCGATGTTGCAATGATCGGACTCGTTGGCGCGGTGCTGGGCACCCTCGGTGGCGTCACCCTCGTCTGGATGCTTGGTGAGGCAGGCATCATTCCAGCTATCGGGGCCATGGCTGCCGGGACCTTTGCGGCGTCGTGGTGGTACAGCAGGCGCATTCGGGTGGCGAACGTCGACCTGGATGCAGCCGTCGCGAGGGCTGAGATCGTCTCCCTGCTAAAGCTCGGTTCCGCATTCATGGTAAGTGGCTTCCTTATGATGGGGGCCGCCTTTGTGGTGCGAGCCATGGTGCTGCAGTGGGATGGCGCAGAGGCCGCAGGCTACTACCAGGCGGCATGGACGATTGGCGGGATGTACGTGGGAATCATCCTGCAGGCTATGGGCACGGACTTCTATCCACGGCTGACCGGTGCTGCACACGACCATGCCTTGATGAATCGGCTGGTCAACGAGCAGACACTGGTAGGACTGTTACTCGCGGCCCCCGGTGTCATAGCCACTCTCGCATTCGCGTCACTTGCGATTTTCTTGCTCTACAGCGCCCAGTTCAGTCAGGCGACGGACGTGCTGCGCTGGGTTTGCCTGGGCATGGCGATACGCGTGATTTCCTGGCCAATGGGCTACACCATCCTCGCCAAGGGCGCCAACGGGCTGTTCTTCGGCACAGAGCTCGCCTGGACTGTTGTCAACGTCGGGCTCGCAGCAATCCTCATTCCCCGCTACGGTGTGAACGGCGCAGGTATGGCATTTTTCGGTGCCTACGTTTTCCATCTCGCCATGATCTATGGCGTCAGTCGCTGGCTGACAGGGTTCCGTTGGACGCGAGAAAATAGGAGGCTTGTGGCGTTTTTCATAACACTTGTGGTTTTGATCTTCATTGGTTTTCGTTCAACACCCGCCTGGCTCATTTATCCCGCCGGAACCCTCACGCTGATCGGCGTCAGCATTTATTGCCTGAAGCACCTGGTCGATCTGGTTGAAGAAGATCAGATACCCACCCGGTTGCGCGGCCTGCTGCGCCACTTGCGGCGAACCAGCCCTCCCCTAACGGAACGCGGGTCATGAAGATCATTATTTTCGCACACCGCCTCGAGGTCGGAGGGACGCAGACCAACGCGATCGAACTCGCTGCGGCGCTTCGTGACTTGCACGGTTTCCAGGTGACATTGTTCGCGACGCCGGGGCCAATGGTCCACCTGGTCGAGAAGAAGCGACTCAGGTTTGTTCCCGCCCCTGAGGCACGCTTACATCCCTCTCGAGCACGCATACAGGCGCTGGCGGAGCTCGTGGATCGCGAGAAACCGGATGTCGTGCAGGTCTGGGATTGGTGGCAGCTCCTCGACGCTTTCTACCCCGTACATCTACGCAACGGCGTGCCCCTGGTCGTCACCGACATGATGATGGAATTAACCCGGATATCTGCCCAAACATTTGCCGACCACGTTCGGGGTACCGGGGCTGGTCGATGAGGCCCGCCACACTGGTCGATCGCGCGTGGAATTGCTGCTGCCGCCGGTCGACGTGTCGGAAAACTCGATGGAGGCCGTCGATCCAGCAGGTTTCCGGCGGCAGTTTGCCTGCACACAGAGTGAAATTACGCTGACTACTGTCTCCCGGCTCGCTAACAACCTGAAGGGAGAAAGCCTGCACCGGAGTATCGATGCGGTTAAGGCCCTGGGGCATGATCTCCCTATCAAACTGATCATCGTGGGCGAGGGTGCGGCACGTGCGGAACTGGAGTGCCGTGCTGATGAAGTCAACCGCGAGCTTGGCCGAAAGGCCGTGACGCTCACGGGCGAGTTAGTGGATCCACGTCCTGCATATGCCGCGGCAGACATCATCATCGGCATGGGGGGGTCCTCTCTTCGGGGCATGGCCTTCGGCAAACCCGTGATCGTCGTCGGTGAGCAGGGCTTCGCCGAGGTATTTGACCGAAGCACCGCAGAGTATTTCTACCGGCAAGGCATGTATGGTTTGGGACGTGGTGCGACCGATGGCCTTCGCCTGGAGGAGTGCATCCGGCGGCTTGCGACCGGGCCCCAAGGCCTGGAAGAGCTTGGCCGCCTCGGACGGGAATTTGTCGTACAACACCATTCACTGGAAACGATTTCCACGCGGCTGGCTGATTTCTGTCGCTCGGCCGTCGACTGCCCGGTGCCGCGTCATCAGTCGCTGCTTGACGGGGCTCGCACTGCGGCAATCTATCTGCGGGAGCGACGATTCCTGACCCCCTCACGTGACCGGATTGTGCACGATGAGACGGCCGACGTAGCAGCAAACTGACGGCTGTGCAATCTGCAGAGTGACTGCCCGCGCACAGGCCACCGCCGCACGCCATTCATCAACGCACTGACCTTGGAGCCCCGGCAACCGTGCGCCAGGTGCATAATGGCTTTCGGCTAGCTTAGTCTACTACAACCTGCTGGATGAACCGCCGCGAATCGCTGCGCCCTGCCCCGCGACCTGAACTGAATCATCCCCGCGCCCTCGCATTGGTCCTTGCCATTTTCAACAAGGCGTGCTTTCTGCCCACCCGACTTAATACCATTGCAGTCGAATCGAATGAAGCTCCGGTTATCAGAAGAGCCCGGTGATATCGACAAACCCGGCAAAACCGCCAGGCCGAGATCAAGACGAACAAGCTGTAAACTTCGGGGACCAGTTAAACAAATCTATAACCGTTCACATCTGTGAGCTTCAAGCATTCACAAGCTCATAACGTGGCATGGAACTTGCTGTCATATTGGTAGCAGGGTCACACGGATTGAGGAGAGGCCAGATGAACGACTTGGTTCAGTGCACGAACAGCTGCCGACTGGGAAATGGCTCATCTGAGCCGACTGCGGTCATTCCGGCAAAGCCGAACGATATCGATGATGCAGGCTACTTGCTCCCCCGCTTCCTCGGAGACAGCGGGCGCCGGAAAGGCTTGCACCTCTCCTTCAACACTCCTGAGGCCCAATCTTTTGGAAAAAACTGGCTCAAAATCAGCCTGGACACCATCGAACGAAGCGCCAGGGAGGCATGCAGGGTGACACTCGATCTCGAGGACGAGTCTTTCGATATGGCCTACTGCTCCACCTGGATAAAATTGCGCGCCCAGCAAGCCTGGTGGCCGAAATCCGGCGGGTCCTGAAGCGTCGAGGCCAGGTGTGGTCGCAGTGTTTGCTCAACGAACCCCTGAGCCACTCTGATGGCCCCGACCTTCCGCTACCTTACTGGCGGTTTACGCAAAAGGGTTGAAAGTACTGTTTGAGCGTTTCGACGAGATCAGATGCTCGAACTACCTCAGCGCCAGCCCCAAAACTCAAAAATACAGTTTCTTCTATGGACTAAAGCCCGAAATTTCGTGCGAATCCGCCACAGAAAGCGGCTCCATCAAGCATTCAATGCTGCCTCTCTAAATTCTGTTAAAGCCGGGCTCTGCTCCTGCTCCCTCACTAAAATAAGTCATTGTTTTACCAACTTGTGCTCCTGCGCACAAATTTTTGTCGGCAAATTTGACACTTTCCCAGTAATGGCCGAAAGTGACTTGTAAAAGCAATAACTAAGCCATTGAAATGAGTGTCGATTGTTACACCCGGCATGTAATTTGCTTTGTTCACAGGCGAATGAACCGATAAGGGGAAACGAACAACTCGCTGGTCGCAAAGGAGACCCCATGATCACGGATGCACGCACGAACACTACGGAAAGTAGGAACCTTCTTTACCTGAATTCAACCAAAGCTGACGATTTACTGCCCGACACCATCACAGAAAACGGCTGGCGGATCGACCTGGCCCGGGATCCCGATGAGGCTAACGAATTAATAGGCCGGGAAAACTATTCGGTTGGCCTGGTTCGTTGTGACGGCTCAAGTGCCGATATAAACAGGCTTGAGAAGCTGGCTGAGGGCCTCAACGATGCAAATTCCCGGGCAAATTTTGTGGCGCTCGTATCCAATGGAGCTGATATCAATGGCAGCCTGGCCTCAACGATCGCCAAGTACTTTTACAGCTATCATACCTGCCCAATTGATGCGAACAGACTCCTGGTAACCCTCGGTCAAGCTTACGGCATGGCAAAAGTCGCCAACGGCGTCGTCAGTAGTACAAGTGCCAACCCCAATACCCATGGCATGCTTGGCGAGTCCAGGCCGATAAAGAGTTTGATGCGGAAGGTAGAGCGAGTAGCCAACACCGACCTCAACGTCCTGATACGTGGCGAAAGCGGCACCGGCAAGGAATTGACGGCCGAAGCCATTCACCGCATGTCGAAGCGGGCTGATGGCCCTTTTGTGCCGGTGAATTGTGGCGCCCTCCCCAGGGACTTGATTCAGACTGAGCTCTTTGGCCATGAGAAAGGCGCTTTCACAGGCGCGGACCGCAGCCACATCGGCCGAATTGAGTCCGCCCGGAACGGCACCCTCTTTCTGGATGAAATTGGCGATCTGCCACTCGAACTACAAACTAACCTGTTGCGCTTTCTGCAGCAAAAATCCATTGAACGCGTGGGAAACACCGGCCAGATATTCATCGATGTGCGCGTAGTTGCAGCGACAAACGTCAATCTTGAAGAGGCTGTAAAGAAAGGCCGGTTCCGGGAAGATCTGTATTATCGACTCAATGTTCTGCAACTGGAGGCGCCGCCGCTTCGAGAACGCGAAACGGACATACAACTTCTGGCTGACTCTTTTTTCAGGGAATTCTCCAGCAGCATAAACCCAAGCTTGAAGGGGTTTAACACCCGGGCAATTCAGGCCATAGAAGCCCACAACTGGCCCGGCAACGTGCGAGAAATGATCAACCGTATTCAACGGGCTGTGGTCATGTGCGAGGGAAAGTTCATTTCCATCAGGGACCTGGGCCTCGACGATGACGATACGGGTGACTTCTGCACACTGGCTGAAGCTCGGGCCAAAATGGAGAAGGAGACTATCGAACACACGCTGTGCCATATGCGCAACAATGTTTCCAAGACTGCTCGTAAACTCGGCATTTCGCGCGTTACGCTTTACCGGCTGATGGAGCAACACGCTATTGACTGGCAGGGCCAGAATACCTAGCAGGCCGTTGATTTTCGTTTTCGAGGCAGCCACTGGTAGGCAAAAACAGGCGAAATGCGTGAGTGTATAGTGAATACATGACCGATTTGAGCCTTTTTTAACGTGGCAGTGGCCACGCAGATAGAAAATCAACAACCTGCTAGGGCACCTCTGAACAATGGCAATGCACTCAGGCGTTCAGAGCAAGGGGGCGGCCATCCGTTTACGCCGCTTGCCAAGGGTTACGGCCATTACCTGCGCGACGCGCCTTGCTCTGAACGCTTCAGAACTCCGCTGAGCGCGATTGCCATTATTCAGAGGTGCCCTGGCCCCGGCTGCTCAGTCACGCGAGCGTAAACACTGCAACGGTGAGCCCATACCGTGGGAGACTGCGACAGTTTACTTCGCGTGTATTCGAAGCCCTTAGATCTAAGGGCTTACATCTAAGGGCTTAAGTGGAATATCCAGCAGTGCACAATTGCCTTAACGTGACCACAGTGATTTTTCGGGCCTGTAAGCCAGAGTGAGGTACACCCCATCAGCGTCCGCCGACTCTCCCTCCCTATCGAATTTCTGATAGGAGTGCACGTAGCTGGCAGACAACAACCAGTTGCTAGCTAAACGATATTCCAGGCCCAGCGAGACACTGGCATAATCGCGGCCATTCTCGATACGGTCATCGACTGATTCATTTTGGCCGAGGATAAGACTCAGGTCGAAGCTACTACGCTCGGATAAATGATACCGATAGCCCAGGTCAATTTGCCTGACATATTGCAAGGTGCCATTACCACTGGGGTTTGGTCGCGCCTGGATCTCGGCTCCGAACTCATGATACTCCCGCAAATAGTTGAGCGAGGCCTCTAACAAGAGCCCATCGGCTTCACTTTCATCGGAGACTGCTGACAAACCGGTAGAATAATCACTATCAAACCAGACCCAGCCAGCTAGAAGTTCGGCGTTTAACACTTCTGAAATCTCGTAGTCGAAGCCGATTTCGGCCCCGAAACTATCGGTCTCTACCTGTATTATGTTGCCCTCGTTCTCAAACCGATTGAGGTAACCCTGCAGCCGCAGGCGCAGGTTCTCGTTGCGGCGATGGCCCCAGCCGAACCGTCCCTCGGCAAATTTGGTATCCTGATAGAGTCCAGATTCAAAATCGATTGCGGAATAGTCGAGCTCCAGAATAAGACTGTTTGTTTCACTGAGCAGGTGAGAATAGGCGCCCCCCAGACTGGCAACCTCCCGCGGGGTCGCCTCCAGCCCGACCACACCGGTATCAAGAAATTCGCTGGTCCTGGTGGAATCGCGCAAGTAACCCGCGTAGCCCTGCAGCTCACTGTATTCAAACCGGTATTTTACGCGGCCCTCAATGCTGTAGTCGTCGCTATCGTAGGCGTCCTCATCGAAACGGTAGAGAGTAACTCCACCCGCTAGCATGGCCTCCAGGCGGTCATTCTCCGCGACAAGGGTGACAGGAATGCTGAACCGTCCGCCAGAGACGGCAGTGGGGTTAATCGAGCTCAGGTTGATGTTATCGTTGTACTCATAACCGGCCTCAATCCCATATTCGATCGAATAGTCGTTAGCCAGCGTGGCACCTGCCCCAAGCGTTAACACGCACGGGGCTCCAAAGAAGAGCAGCTTTCGGCACCTGTCAATCATCGCCTGCACCCGCATGAAACTCAGGGCACCACAACCACGTCCCGACTCCGCAGGAGGATGTTGGTCTCGAGTTCTTTACCCGACTTCACTTTCCCGTAGCGAAACGGAATACCCACTTGTTTGCCTGCAGACTGACGGCGCAGGATGATGATATCGTTTTCTGCCGCGAACGGAGCAAGACCGCCAGCCAACGAGAGCGCCTGCATCACATCGATAGCACTCGTTACGACATACTCGCCGGGCTCTGTCACCTTGCCAATGACGTAGATTTTGTTGCCATCGACGTTAACCAGCGACACCACTACCCGGGGCGGTTCCTTCATAAAATTGCCCAGCGCCTCGGATATTTTTCCTTCTACCTCCGAGGGTGTACTGCCCTTGGTGTCAATCGTACCCGCCATCGGGAGGCTGATAATACCGTCAGGGCGGACCAGTACCTCGCGGCTGAGGCGTTCCTCATCCCAGACATCAATGCGCAACGTATCGCCCGGATTGACGAAGTAGGATTCAGACAAGGTGGCCATTGAATAGAACAGCCCCAGTAACACCAAACCCGCCCTGAAAAAAAACAAACACTGGAGCATCAGCTATCCCCGAACTGTCAACATAAACCCAAGTATAGTCGAGCGATCACTCAATAGAGGTCCGCGCTGTGGGAGGAAATGTCATTTGTGTGACCCAGTCCCGCTAATTCACTACTCCACTGTGCTGGCTTGTCATATACGATCGCGTCGACAACCAAAAGCGTTCGGCCATGATGCATACGGCCCTGGCGACCGCACTGCGCTTCCAACTAGGGCTCCGCTGAGCGCGGTTGCCATTATTCAAAGGTGCCCTAGTCTTCACGACGCGATTCACACCCGTGTTCAGCCCGGTAATTGGCTTTTTGGTAGCTATGATCTATACTTTGCTGGAAGGTAGTCAACAGCATTGCCGGTGTAAGGCCCTGCCTTGATGTATGCGATAGAGGCATCTAGATATGACACAATCAGACAACGACAACCAGACGCCTTTGTCTGTCGAAGATCAGGCTGAAATAGAGCGACTGGCAACGCGCTCAAAGTCGATAGGCAGAAGAACGTTCCTCGGTACCTCCGCAACGGTCCTGGCGTTCATGTTGCCGGCGCTCACAACGTTCACAATTTCTCCAGACGCTCTGGGTTCGACGGGGTCGGGCAGCCCATCAGGCACTCCCAAGAAGCCCAAGAAGCCCAAGAAGCCCAAGAAGCCCAAGAAGCCCAAGAAGCCCAAGAAGCCTAAGCCGACCAGGCCTTAGCGCGTCGAATAGATACGCCATAAATCGGTATCGGGTGGGGATACGAACTGCTACACACAGATACTATCGATGCCTCTTGATACAACAGGCAAGTACCGTCTTCTCAAGGACCTCATGTTGAAGGAGGTGGACGGGCAGTTGCTTGCTTTTGAGCCTGATGACCTTGAAGTTCACGAACTCAACGCTTCCATGGCTGCAATTGCGCGTCTCTGCGATGGCGAAAATAGCTGCGAACAGATTGTTTTGGCATTTGCAGACGAGTTTGCTATCAGCATCGACGACTCCGCTCGAGAGGTTTATCGAGCTATGGCCGTACTTGCTAAAAAGAATCTTATCGAATCCCTATGAATCACGAGTACTCCCTACGGTTGCGCGTGGGGACGTCTTCGGTGGATATCGCTACAGACCATTTACAACTCTGGCTGACCCTTGGCCACATCTACCGCGCCTTTGCGGTCGAACCGCTTCCTGACCTGGCTGCAGCTTCAGTTCCCTCCAGCGTCGGTGACTTGTGCGCATACGTGGACAGTCAATGCTATCACTTTACCGAGTTTTACCTCGCGGTCGAAGAGCTCAAGGACGCCATAGCGGACCGACTCCTGCCTAAAATTGGAAATCCACTGCTTTTGCACGCCGCGGTGGCGCACGATGATCGTCACACGATATTCCTGATCGGTCCGTCAGGATCGGGTAAAACAACACTTGGTCTGGAACTTGTCCGGCGCGGCATGCGCTACATAACAGATGAGTTTGCGATCATACATGGTCAGAGATTGCAGCCATTCCCACGCAGCGCAACACAAAAGTTCAAGGGACCACTCCCCGCTGGCGCGAATCTTGTCATTCAGAGTGGCTCAGCCCACCGCGCGTATTGCTTACCGAATCATCGCGGGGGTCTGGACTCCGTCGCGATTGCAGAAAACAAACTGATCGTATTTCCGACCCACAGTCAACAAGAAAACGTGTCGGTGCGCGGGTTAGGCACTGCAGAAGCCAGCGCGATGCTTATGTGCTCCACTTTCGATATCAAGGGCCGCGTAAGAGAGGTCTGGCCGGATCTGGTGGACATACTCGCGGGATCGAAGGTGTGCAGTTTTTGTTATCGTGACGCAGAAACCGATCTGGACATTGCCTTGAAATTCCTTAAGTCCAACTAACAGTTCAGCAACCCACTGCTCGGCGATACTGGTCGGGCTGATATAGATCACCATAATGAGACCTGCATCACATTTCTGAACAAGTTGCCCAAGCCTTAAATGCTGCACCGTCTTATCCTGCCCGGTAAAGCCCCACAGAAACCGAAGGGCAAATTGACTTCACGCGCCCGGTACGTGTAAAAGAGATCATGGCACCTGAAATGATCATCCCGCAACCCGCTGCCGAAGAGCGGACCTCGCGGTCATGTGCTCAGGAATATGCATCTCGATCACAGCTATTAAAGACTACGGCACCTCCGAGTAAAGACTACGGCACCTCTGAATAATGGCTATGCGCTCAGGCCTTCAGGCAAACCCGCAATCAAGGCGCCACTTTGAAGGATAGCCGCCCCCCTTGCGCTGACCGCTTCAGAGCTCCGCTGGGGGCGATTGCCATTGTTCAGAGGTGCTCTAACCCAATGAGAATCGAAAGCGAGGTGTTACTCGATCTCAGCAAAAGACAAACGGAGTCTGATTCAGTACAGTCCAAAATCGCGTCTCCGCAGTTTGACTGGGACCATTTTTTGCGAATTGCCTCTCGGAACATGATTCGCCTCTTTATCCTGCATAGTTTGAAAAGTTTTACCATTCCCGATCCAGTGCGTCACGATCTCGCTATTCACTTGTTCGTCATTGAACAACACACGGCCGCTCGTCGAAAATTGTTGCAAGCGCACCTACTCTTGATCGGTAACAAGCTGCGTGAAGCGGATCTGGATTTTGTTCTCATCAAAGGATTTTCGCTGGACCACTCGAACCTTCGAGAATTCGGTGACCTGGATCTGCTCATTCGCCCTGATCGGTTGGCTGAGGCTGTGCGATTGCTCGGAGCTCTGGGCTTCGAACTGGAGTCGGGCTCACCACCGATCACGGACCAACCACTAGACGAGGAATGGATATCGTCTCGATTGGGCTGGGATAATCAATTCCTGATGGTAAACGACGATGTCGATTTGCTTGTCGAACTCCACACCAATCTCTTCCCCCGAGAGAACATATTCGTCGAGGATCTCGATCAACTATGGCAAGGGATAGATGTCTTCTGGGATAAAAGCCGTTATGACGAGGCACTTGGCTACCGGGTTCTCAGTAGTGAAAGTCTGGTCGTCCTTATGTGTCTTCACATTGCTATCAAACGTTCCCCGGCGCAAAACAAGTTTTGCATGCGCAACCTGATAGACGTCGATCGCACCTGTCAGAGAGGCGTTTCCTGGGATTCCATCGTGGAGGATGCGAGGATTCTGGGGATGTCAGCTTATATATACTTTTCCCTGCAACTGTCTGCAACGCTGATGGGAACGGATGTTCCCGCGCAGGTACTGACGCGACTGCGCGAGCAATGCAGCCCGATTCAACTGAAAATGTGTGAGCTTCATCGGCTATGCCTCGTGGATTTTGACGATTCCGCGGCATTTCCCGCACTGGCCTATCGGGTGGCATGCCCATTTATTTTCGGCAAAAGATGGAAAGACCGGATCAAGTGGGCTCTCCTAATTCCAGTACTCTTTCCCAGTCGACAAGACATCGCCGATCGGTTCAACCTGCAGGAAGACTCTTCCAGCCTTTTCCTCTACTATGCGGTGAACCCGTTTCACAGGTTATATGTAGCGATATCACGACTACTGCGCGGCTAAGGCCTGCCAATCAGCATGTGCTCACAATCAGCCAATTCGCCAGTACAGCGTGAACTCCCACTGCGATCTATTCAATACGGCCGCGGCATTTGTGACCTGAATGTCCTGCGGAAGAGCGAAGCCTATTGCTTTAACGCCTGATCGGCAACTTGATATGGGAGGGGTATTGACTGGAGTGGTGGATACTATTACGGGCCGCTACAGGTTCTGCCTCATCAAAATTATTTCCCCCGGTGTTTAAATTTCGATCATAGTGAGGGAAGCTGCTGCTCGAGACTTCAACCCGTATTCTATGGCCTGTTTTAAAGACATTGCTGGTCGATAAGGGCCCCAGGTTCAGCTTATATACCTTACCCTCTTCCATAAACACCTCCTTCTCAAAACCCTCCCGGTAGCGCGCCCGAAGAATGGTGTCGTCGAGGTTATACGCTTTTCCGTCCGGAAATACGTCAACTAACTTGACCGTGAAGTCGGTATCTTTTGCATCTGAGGACACATAGAGCACGGGTTCAATGAAGCCCGTTACATCCACGTCTTCTTCTAAAACTGCAGAGGTGTAAACAAGCACATCCTGGCGGGCCTCGACTCCACGCTGGTCAAACACACCGGGTTTGACAGCGCTGTCCATGCAACAAAAGTTGCCGCCAACCGTCGGCACAGGAACGGCCGGGTCATAAGTGTAGCTGTCAATGCCCCTGCCCTCGGCATCGGCATCGGGTTTATCAGTGACCAGAATGCCATCACCGAATAGGCTGTTGGCGCCTTTTTGGCTATCAAGGTAGTAACTGACCATTTTCGCATCTTCTGGTGGCCATTCTGAGGCATCACGCCATTCCCCTTCCCTCTCGCCGCCCATGGCGTAATAACGAATGCGGGCGTACTCATCTTCAAAGCCGCTGTCTTTGCCCTTCAGGTATTGATCGAAAAACTTCAACAGCATTTCATCCAATCCAAAGTCAATATCACCCAACTCTCGCTCACCAACGGGGTGATTGTCTTGCAGGCGATAGAACTGGCAGTGCAAGGTAGGGGCTATCACCATGTACTGGGTATCACGCACAGTTTTCTTTGACGCATTTTTACGTACATGATTAAACAGGGCCAGATTAGGCCCTACCGATAAATCATACCAACTGTTCATCCACAGCGTTGGTACATGGTAATCTTCATTGTCGTGGTAAAGACCGCCTTTATACCAATCTTCATGATTTGGACCGCGGCGCACTGCTTTTTCAAACAGGCCATCTGGCCCGTCTACCGACTTCATCAAGTCCTGAACAGGCAAGTGATAAAAAGCTTTACCCCAATCTACTGCTGGCATCTTGGCGGCAAGGTCATAATATTTTCCCAGACGCCTGCGGTCTTCGTCCGTCGTTCCAGCTGGCAGCGCGGGCCTTTGATTATTGGTGTTCCCATAAAACCATGAGGCCATCGGTAGCATGATGGCCCCGCCGCGATAGAAATTACCTTGCTCATAGAAAGGTCCGACACGGCCAATACCCGCTCCGGCTGCCATCGGTACGGCGGCTTTGTGGGCAGGATGGTTCATGGCTGCCAAACTCATCTGCCATTCCGCTGTTGATGAACAACCAAGCGTTCCCACCCTGCCATCAGACCAGGGTTGCTCGGCTATCCAGGACAGGGCGTCGTAGCCGTCGGTTCTCGGTCTGCCCATAACTTCCCATTCCCCTTCTGAGAAAAATCGACCGCGTTCGTTTTGTACCACAAATGCATAGCCATTCTTGACCGCGTGCTGGGCGAATTTAACCAGCGCACTGGGATGATTGGGGTCGCGGGTTCGATTGTCGGAAAAGTTGTAAGGCGTGCGCCAGAAAATCGTTGGCAAACGACTCTGGGTATTTTTGGGGCGATACACGTCCGTTGCCAGGCGAACGCCATCACGCATTTCCACCATGACAAATTTTTCAACGTCCGCCAATTGCCTGATTTCAGCCAGACGAACCTCTTCAGGTATCTTATGAATTTGAGCAGAGGCCAAGCCTCCAAACGCCAAACACGCTATGACGAATACAGAGGGAATTATCTTCAGTTTCACTGCCATTTATCGGACCCTTATCTCAACGCTTCCATCACCTGATAATGACCTGTCACCTCAAGGTCGGACTTGTCTGAGCCATGGCTCGCCGCCGAGCCTGCTTCACCGCCCGGGTCGCCGGGCGACCCAGCGACTCTGGCCCGGCGCGGCTTAAGGATTAAATCATCCCGGACCAACGCTCAAAAGCCGATGGACTCGTTCCCATCGATGCACTTCACTGCGGGGTATACCAGATGGGCGATGTATAAGCGCGGTCCTGGGTAATCATTGTCACTTCCGGATCCATCTTCACACCAAATTTCACCGCGTCGTAGGCTGTCCAGCGCGGAGTGGGAATCTCGATCACGCGAGCGTAGTAGAAGGCCGCTTCGGCCGGATCGAAATCCGGATCAGTCCAGACCGCGCCAAGCTCTGGTGCCCCGATGTCGTTCTTCCAGGACGGGATCGACAGGTCAACCGTGTTGCCCACGGGCGGCAGTTTGCCATCGGCGCCAGGCGCCCGATCGCCGCCCCAGGCCACATCATAGACCTTCTCCATCGCTTCACCTGTCTTGGCGTCGACCCAGCCCTTGACGATCTGCACACGGTCGAGGTTAGCTCCCGCCGCATCGCGCAAGGCGTAGACCAGGAAGTCGGGCGCCTGACCCTTCGCAGGAGCCGCCAGATCGCCGCCCATAGGCACCCCCCCGAGATAGCCAACCCGCGCCAGATCGCGCCGGCCCAGGGCCTCCTTCACATAGTCGCCACCGAAGAATCGCACAACCATACGCGTGCCGGTAGTGGCATAAGTCTCGCGCCGCTCCATCGCGTCGAAGATCGCGCCGCGTGTGTTCTCGGTGGCCCAGACGGCGGTAAGACCGGCGGCGGAGTAAATCCAGGACTTGTAGGCCACCTCGCCGTCCGGGTATTTCCGCCCGACGTGGGCAGCGCGCTCCGGTCCCGGCTCATAGGCAGTGAACTTGCTGAAGAAGTTGTCCTCCTGCACCGTCGTCAAACCCGTGTGGGTGTCGGTGCCTCCGTCGGCCCCGAATTTGAACGGGTTGACGCCCAGATCTGCAGCCATCTCAAGCCCTCGCAGGAGCCCTGAGCGGGCGTATTCACCGGGCAGCATCTCGGGTGTCTTGCGTATGGTCGCATCGAGGTTGCCATAATCCCAGGTCTCGAAATCAGCGAATTCATCCTCGGGCGACAACAGCGGGTGGGTCTCTCCATCCCCCTTGAATTGAGTCCATTCGTACAGTCGCTCCCACTTCTGCCGAGCCTCCGCATAGGGGGCATCGAAGAGGCGCGCCCTCTGCAAAATCGTCGACCGGCGCGAACATCATGCCGCTGGACAGGTTCCCGTTATGCGGAATGGCTGTCACGTCGCCGCCGGTCAAGGCCTCGTATTTCTCCAGCCAGGCCCACAAATCGCGCGGGTCGCGCGAGCCGAGCGGCGGCGTCGTGGTATAGGGCACGATCTGGCTGGCGCGCTCCGTCCCGTCGCGGAAAATGACGTTGCGGTGCAGGTTATTGCCCGACACCAGCGACGTCCATTCGTACGCGATGAACGTAGTGAAGTCGCCCGGCTCGTAGAACTCCTCCGCAGCTGCAATGATATCGTCCCATACGCGTTTGTAAGCAGGGTTGCCGGGCTGATAATTCAGCACCGGGGAGAGCGTGCCCTGAGCGAACTGCTTGGTGAGTTCCTGCGCGGCCTTGCGTGCGGCCTGCCCGCCTTTGGCAAAGGCCTCGTGGAATCGCCGCCCCTGCTCGTCGGCGACAATGTTAGGCGCGCCTGACAGTATATCAGTGATCGCCCCCATCCCGTCGGAATGGTCGGTGATCATGTAGAAGTCGAGGGCGCGCGACAGCTTGACCGGCTGGCCTGTGTTCGAGAGGATCTCTTCGCCGCGCGCGAGCCGATAGCTGTCGCGTGGAAGTAGCTTGGTACCGCCACCGCCGGCGTCGGCCGATAGCGCCGTATGAACATGCGTATCGCCGAACAGGGCTCGCGTGGGAAAGGCTCTATCGGCATAGGGTGAATAGGGCCGACCGGTCATGACAGAGTCGGACGCATCCGGTGGTAGGTCCTGCGCGAAAACCGATCCGCTCAGTGCGAGCGCCAGCATAGCAGCAAAATACCGCATCAAGAACATCCCCCGTTGGGAGCCAACCACCTGGCCGTGAATTCGATGATACCCCATATGCCTGCGTTGTCGCAGCAGTCACGCAGAGAGTCCTCTGCACCTTGAGAATACCGAAAGTAACTTCAATAAGGCAAGCAAGCGGCAACGACACGCCCATCACTCACGACATTCCGTTAATCCGGCCTATACTTACTTCGCATCACGTTGCTGCGAAAAGGAGAGCGACATGTTTCGTGCTCTGATCACCGTTATCCTCTGTTGTGCCCTGCCGGCTCAAGCCCAGACCAGGAAAATCTATCCCCAATACGGTATCTCTATCGCTGTCCCGGACAAGTGGCGGGCGCAGGAGTCTGGCGACTATCTGCTTATGATCTCCGACACCGAGCCGGGTCTGGTAGCCTTGACCCTGAATCGTGCGACAGATGTCACGCAGTTGAAGGCGACTGCCGGGCAGGGCATCGAAGACGACGGCGTCAGCCTGCACCGCAGCGGCGATTTTGAGCAGGTCGGGATAGAGGGCCTCGGTGCTGAATTCACCGGAACATACGACGGTGTGGCAGCGAAGGCTTTTGTCGCCGGCGTTATCAATCCCTTTGGCAGAGGGGTGACCATCGCCGCGATCACGTCGCACACGAGCTACGGCCCGGCCCAGGTTGCACTGGTGAAAGAGATCGCAGACGGTCTCCAGTTCGCCCAGCCGGTGGAGCCCCAGGCTGTCACCGACTGGAATCGCAAGCTGCCCAACCGCAAGCTGACTTATATGCGCACGACGGGCGGGGCTGGCTCGAGCTACACCGATTCCTCGGGGCAAGTCTACAGTTCCTACAGCGGCACCAGTTCTCGGC
Source organism: uncultured Gammaproteobacteria bacterium (assembly GCA_963840725.1). GTDB lineage: Bacteria > Pseudomonadota > Gammaproteobacteria > Pseudomonadales > Halieaceae > CAVWDU01. Next base: position 22,848 of record CAWIZY010000024.1, read on the forward strand.
ATTCAATCCATTTCTGCGGCAATGGCCGCTTCTCTGCCTCCAATAGTGCAAGTACCTCCTTCGACAACAGCGGCGGCTTTGGCAGGATTGCCGGCAACGGCGCGGGGGAAGGCACCTGGGCGATCGAGCCCGGCAATGGTGACACCGTACTACTGGTGCTCGCCTTCGATGACGGCGAACGGCAGGAGTACGATCTGCTCTATGATGGCAAGAAAACCACACTGGATGGTTCGCGGTATTTTTATACGGACAGTGATTGGTGTAGGTAGCCGTTGCCATATAGATAGCCGCTGCCATCATACAGCGACAGTTTTTAGGTGGAGCACCCCTCTATACTCATATTATGAGCGATAAAGCGCCACCCACAGTCTCAATACAACTGAGCCGCGACAAGCGTTTGGCGAAGCAGATACTTGCGGGGGATGAACAGGCCCTGCGCCAGTTTTTCGATGAGTATTTCCCGCGGCTGTACCGCTATGCACATCATCGGCTGCGCAATCCCTCGGATGTGGATGATGTGGTCCAGATCGTGCTAGCCCAGGCGGCCCGGCGGCTGGAGACTTACCGCGCAGAGTCGACGCTGCTCACCTGGTTGGTGCAAATATGCCGGCATGAGATTTCCAGGCAGTTGCATGAGAGCACGCGGGATGCGGACATGATGAGCCCCTTCCTGAACGACGAACTGCTGCGCGCGGTGGTAGAGTCGATAGAGGTAGATGGGGGCAGCACGCCGGAGGCGGACAACCGTCGCATCGAGATGATCAGCCTGATCCAGTTCGCTATGGACCAATTACCGGAGCGCTACGCCAGCGCGCTGGAGCTCAAATATATTGAAGGATTCAGCTCGAAGGAAATTGCTGATCGCATGCAGATCAGCGATGAGGCAACCCAGTCCCTGCTGGCAAGGGCCAGGCGGGCATTCAAGGAGGTGTGTGGTGAAGCGTTGCACACTGCGTTCTAGGTTGGCTTATGGATAACACTGAGAATTCGGATCACGAAGAGCGCGCTATCGCCCGCCTGCTACGGGCGGCCGGGCCGCGCGAGCAGATCCCGGATGAGCTTAAACACAGCTGGGAGGCGCGATTCCGAGAGGAGTTGCAGGCCGCCACTGCAAAACGGAAATTACGCAGACGCAAGGTTCTGGCGGCGGTGGCGGCCAGCGTTACGGTCTGTGCGGTAGCTCTGTCACTGCTGGGGCGCTCACCTGGTCCCATCGCCGCCCAGATTCTCATCAGCAGCATTTCAGGTTCAAACCAGATCGTGAGTACAGCGGGCAATGTTGTCGAGGCCTTGGCCGGCATGGAAATAGCTTCGGGCAGCACAGTGCAAACCCAGGCCAGTGGCCGCGTCGCTGTGGCATACGCCGGATACGATCTACGCCTGGACGCCGGCGGCCGGTTCGAGTTCGGTGATGCGAGGATCACCGTGCATTCCGGGCAGATCTACGTCAGCGATAAAGCGCACCGGATCGGAAATATCCAGCTGAGGATTATCACTCCCCAGGGCGAGGTCAGGGATATTGGTACCCAGTTCACGGTGCAAGTAGACGCAAAGGGCACCATCGCAACCGTGCGACGGGGCACGATTCTGGTCGATACCCACGATGGCGAGATTGAGGCGAACGCTCCGACGGGCCAAGCTGCGCGCGTGACGCTCGCCACAAGCGGAGAGGTCAATACCAAACGGGTACCGGCTTCCGGCGAGGAGTGGCGGTGGATTTATGATATAGCGCCGGACTTTGAGCTCGAGGGCAAGAGCGTTTACGCCTTTTTAACCTGGTCTGTGGGCGAGAGTGGACATAAGCTGGAGTTCGCCTCTGCCAGCGCTGAGCGGTATGCGCGCAGTATAGTGCTACACGGTTCCAGCACTGGGCTGGACCCTGAGCGGGCTGTCAACCTGGTCCTGGGCACTACTGATCTCGGCGCGCAAGTGCGAGGCGACAGTTTGCTGATTTCCCTCCAGCGGTGATGGTGAGGCACTCAGAACGAGAGGGTAATTCCGACCGAGGGCACACGCCCCAGCAAGCTTTCGTAGTCGGGCAATAATTCGTAACCGCCTTCGACTTCCTCGACATCGAAATCGATGCCAGCGATATTCTTGTGATCCGTGATATTGACGATATCTGCGTAAATCTCCACCCGCCAGCGTGGCGACTGCCAGTGCTTGCGCGCACTGATATCCAATGAAACATAGTCGTCCAACTCAGTGTTGTTGAGCACGCTCTCTGCGGGTATCACCGTGTCTTCCGGTACGAAAGAAGGCATTAGCGTGGATCGCCAGCCTGAGTGCCAGGTGAGCGCCACGGAAAAACTGAAACTGCTTTGCTGCCAAACCAGACCCGTATTGACCGTGTGCTGCTGTGACCAGCGACGATCTACCCACTCCTTATTGATTCGATCGCGCGCATCCATATAGCTATACCGAAAGTAGCCACTCAAAGGGGCCGAAAACGAGACCCTGGCATCCAGGTCCATGCCCTTCGCCTCGGCCTTATCTGGCCACAGTGCGACTCGATCCGGTTCCATTTCCGGTAGCAATACGAAGGGGTTGAAGATGTTTTCGAAGCGACCTTTTTGGTCACCGTAGCGCTTGTAGTAAAGCTCAGCGACCAGTTCCAACCCCTCGCCTTGCCATTGGATGCCGGCAACGGCCTGGTCCGAGTGCTGAGGCTGGAAGAACTGTGTAAGGCCATCGATCACCTGTAATTCATGTATCCCCTCTTGCTGGTGAAAGCGTCCAACACTGAGGCGAAGTTGGGTCGTGTCGTTCCACTGGTAGCCAATGCCAAATCGAGGGGACAGCTGCTGTTCGCTGCTCTGTTCAAGATAGTAATTCTGAAAATCCCAACGCAGGCTCGGCTGAATGGTCAGGCGGGGGCTGATGTCCCAGTCCAATTGTACATAGCCCCCGCCGGACCAGCCGTTTGGATTCACGTCTATGTTGCGTACGATTTCTTCCTCGGCACCCAAAATTGTAGCCAGATCGCCCCGATCGATCAGCGCACGGTGCCGGTAGTCGCCGTCGTTGTACTCCAGTTGCCAGCCGAATTCCCAGAGAGTGTCGGCAGTGATAGCGGACCAGTCATTACGCAGTGCCAGGCGTTCTACCCGCTGCCGATGATCAAGGAACCCGCCCTTCCCCGGGTCTTCTTCATCCAATTCGAAACTCGCTTGTTGTTTGTCGCGCGCAAAGTCTAGCCAGGACAGAGTGAAACGGCTCGCCAGTTTAGAATTGAGCCGCCAGTTAGCACCTGCCCATGCATAGCGGGTGTCAATCAAGGAGGAGGCCTGTTCTTCAGTATCTTTAAAGACTATGTCGTCCTCCGCCCACGCCAGGCCGGCGGTAATCTCCAGATTGTCCGCCATATCGAAATTGATGCGGGCGGCTACGTCGCTGTACACCGGGTCGCCGGAGCGGGTGTCAATGTAGTCAGTAAGAGCTGTGAGATCGCCATGGCGCAGTGACAACAGCCAGCTGGCGGGACGTTCCTCGCCAAGCTCACCGCGTGTGTGGACGAAGTTGGAAAAGGAGGAGATACCGACGTCTGTGTTGTAGTCGTCCTCGGTCCATTGGTTGCGAATATCCATCACGCCACTCATGCGATTGCCGTATCGTGAGGGGAAGCCACCGGTATACACATCCAGTGACTCGATGGTGTGGTAGTCGATGCTGCTGTAAGCACTGTGGTAATCCGCCAGGTGAAAGGGTTCCAGTAGTTCAACGCCGTCTTGCATCACCAGCAGTTCGTCCTGCAGGCCGCCTCGAATTCGCGGTTTGGCAGATACGCCTGAGGATGAGACCCCGGGGAGGCGCAGGGTAGCGCGCAGTGCGTCCGAGCCGAGGGTGGGCACCAGCGTCAGGTCTGCTGGTGTAAAGGAAAAAGCCGATTGCGTCATACCGATATAAGGTAGTTGGTGTAAGCTCCCGGTCACGATCATCGTCTCCAGCTGCGGTCGGACAAGTTCTCTTTCTGGGGATGGTGGCTCTGCGCTGGCTGCGGTGCGCTTCACGACCCAGACCGAGTCGACCCGCTTAAGCTTAAGCCCCAGCTTCTCAAGCTCACGACGCAGCGATTCCAGATCGCGGGTCTCTGCGGTAACTAGCTGGTCGTCGTTGATAAGAGCGGAACTGTATACGATGCGCGTCCCGCTCGATTGGAGTGACTCAATCAGCTCGACCAGTAACACTTGCTGCGATTCCGCCACCACCCATTGAGTTTGGGCGAGGTACAGCATGGAAGCGATAGCTACGCGAAAGGCCATGTTCTGACTTTAGGTGCCGAACGCAGCGACGTCAAAGTGTACTGCGACGAGCATCATTTAAAATATCATTCATAAATTCCGACAGATTGCTTCAAGGCTGTGCCTCTACATAGGTGAACAATACGGAGGATACGGATATGTTCAAACCTGAATTTAAAATGACTCTGCTGGGCGCGGCGATAGCTGCCCTGGTTCCACTGAATTCAGCCCTCGCAGCACCGGGCTGCGAAAAGAGCGCACGCTTGATGGCCCGGTCTTGTAGTGCTGAAACAACCGAGGAACTCACCGCCACTCTCGCAGCCTGTAACGGGATAAGTGATCGAGAAGAACGCGATGAGTGCAAGTCCGAAGCGAGGGAGGAAAAGCGGAACGCAGCCGATGACTGTTCGGATCAACAGGAGGCGCGGCTTGATGCCTGCGACCTGTTGGGAGAAACGTTCTACGACGATCCTCTGGTGAATGAAAGCATTAGTTTCGTCGACCCAGACGATATTGGTGAGGGCGATATTTACGCCAATAACCCCTACGTGATCCTTCAACAGGGCCATACGCATGTGCTGGCCAGCGAGGAGGAGATCGTGGTTGTGTATGTAACAGAAGAGATTCGCGAAATACAGGGCGTGCCGTGCCGGGTTGTGGCCGATGTGGTCGTTGAACAGGAGTATGATGAAGAGGAGGACGAGTGGGAGTATACGCCGATAGAGGTTACAGACGATTGGTTTGCCCAGGATGTCGATAGCAATGTTTACTATTGCGGTGAAGTCGCACAAAACTTTGAGGACGGAGTGTTGCGCGATCTGGATGGCTCCTTTGAATCCGGTCTGGACCTGGCCAAAGGTGGTTTGCTGACGTCGGCGATGCCTTCCGTAGGCGACATCCATCGAGGCGAATATCTGCTGGGAGAGGCTGAGGACATTGTTGCCTACCTGTCCGTAGACGACGCTATGCCCTCAGAGGAAGAAGGTGGAGAGAACAAAGTCTTTCCCTGCGATGGCGGCTGCCTGAAAACCTTTGACTTCTCTCCCCTTGAACCGGAGAGCACGGAATACAAATACTACCTGCCCGGCGTCGGTTTTGTGCTGGCAGTATCAATGGAAGACGGTGAGATCGAAGAGGACGGCCGCGAGGAGTTGGTGTGCACCGGCGACTCCCTGGACGTCTTGTTTGAGGAAGAATGTGGGATCGAGGACCCACAGGAGCTACTGGAAGACCTCTGCGAATATCACAACGAGTTCTGCGACGATGATGATTGGGATTGAGCTATAGCTTTCGGCTGCTGCTGCCCCGGAATCAGAGGCAGCAGCGGTCGCACCAGGGTTGGGTGGTTAGAGTTTCTACTTTCACCACGATAGCGGGCATTCGGTCAGAGCCACCGGATTTTTCTGAACAGGAACAACATGGAAACCGCCATCACCACCATCAACGCCAACAGTGAAAAATACGCGTATCGCCAACCCAGCTCCGGCATGTGCTCAAAGTTCATTCCGTAGATTCCGGCCATAAAAGTCAGCGGCACGAAAATTGCCGAAATGATGGTGAGAATTTTCATGGTCTGGTTGAGGTGGTGGGACGCCAGCGAAATATGGCCCTCCACCAAGTCGCTGCACAATTCATAGTACATGTTGCACAGGCTATATACGCGTTCACAGCGATCATAAACATCACGCCGAAAATGACTGTACTCGTCGTCACCCTCGCCCAGGAAGGGACTGCCCTGGCGCCAGATCAAATCAGCTAACGCATGGTGATAGCTGAAAATCCGCCGCAACTTGCGCAACCGCGATCGATAGGCCACCAATTCCTTCATATCCACTTCTGAAATGTCTGCCAACAGGCCGTCTTCCAGCTCCGCCAACCGTTCTTCAAACTCAAGCAGGGTATTCAGATAACGACCACAGGCATAATGAAACAGTCGCAGCGCCAATTGACCCGGATTTTCCAGGTTGTGCTGTTTCTCCTCGCGCTTCCAGAAATACTCGACGCTGACTGATTTGCCCCGATGCACTGTAATGACGGAATTAGCACCGATCCACATCCCTATTTGCTGCGGTTCCAGCTCCAGGTCCAGGTCCAGTCGAGCAATACCCCGAAACAGGATGAAGGTATTGTCGGTAAAGTGTTCGATCTTGGGTGGATGGCGAAGCCGGGCGGAATCGGTTATTGCCAATTGATCACAATCCAGTGTCGCCAGTAATTCGGCTACCTCCGGGGTGAGAGTTCCTTCAACATCGAGCCACAAGTGACTACCAGGCTCATCCTGCCAGCGGGCGACGAGCTCTTCGCCACCTTCACTGTAGCTCCCATCCCCATGCCGTATCATTGATCTTATCAAACTAATAACTCCCAAAACCGCGGCGGTGGCATCCTCGCAATGCGCAGGTTTACACCAACTGTGCTGGCACATCAAGGTATTGGTCCTTCTGGCGCCCGGCAGGCCAGTGGACTGGCGCGCCGTCAGGGAGGGGTTTCGCTGCCAATTGCGCCGAATCCGCTGCGCAGGTGCAGATCCCGCTGAGGGAAAGGCACCTCGATCTCGTACTTGCGCAGCATGTCGTCAATTTCCCATAAATACCGCGCCTGCACAGCGCCGGGCCGTTTCACGGCATCGGGGTTTAACCACACGACCAATTCGAAGTTCAGACTGCTGTCACCGAACTCGACAAACCAGAGCTGCGCGGTCCGCTGCGTATTGCCGGTGAGCGTAAGCGGCACCTCGCTCGCGGCTTCCAGGGCCGCTTTGCGAACCAACTCCTTATCGGTACCGTAGGCCACCCCAAACGGGATGTGAATCCGCCGGTAAGCTTCGCGCATGGTCCAGTTAGTCACCCGGCTATTAACGAATTCGGAGTTGGGCACCACGATGTCAATGTTGTCGTTGGTAGTCACCAGCGTACTGCGCATATTGATTTCCCTGACCTCCCCGGTGACCCCGGATTCGAGCTCTACGAAATCACCGATCTTAAGGCTCTTCTCAAACAGTATGATCAGCCCCGCAACAAAGTTGCTTACCAGGGTTTGCAACCCGAATCCGATGCCAACCCCCAGCGCGCTGGCAAACAACGCGAACTTGGTGAAATCGATCCCGATGGAAGAAAGGGCGATCATCAATCCTATGGACAGAATGGCATAGTGCAGAATTCTACTCAGCGTATAAATCGACCCGGTGTTGACCGTCTTGCGCTTGGCGGCGATTCTCTGGAGTGCACCTCGAAGCAGTTTGGACAACCACCACGCGATGGTGAGAATGATCACCATCCTGAAGATATCGAGCGCGGTTACCGGTGCGCCGCCCACTTCGAAGAGACTGGTACTGACCCACTCGTTTACTTGCACCCAGCTGAGGTCGGCCAGATCTTCGGCCACCTGCAAACCGCGCGACATGGTGCTCTCCCGTGTGCGCAGCAGCGAATCGAGGAGGTCACCGAACTGCCTGGCACGGATGAGCTGCTCTTCTATGTCACGCAGGTCCGTTTCGGTTGATACCGCCATCTCGGCCCGCAGTTTGAGTAATTCGGCCAGGTTCTGGTCGCCCTCATCAGGGATCCGTGCAAGTGCTGTCTCGCGACTCCGGGATGTGCTTGCTCGCCAATCAACCAGCTTTGATTGCACCTGCTCGAGTTGCTGCTGATAGCTTCGCAAGTAGTCGCGATCAGCCCCCGGATCAGCATTATTCTCGGCCCGGATGCGCGTCAGTATTCGTTCCACGATACTGCTCTGGGCGCCGACGATTTCCTGCTGCGTAGCCTGGACATCAAGCGCAACGAGGCGCTGTGCCGCCAGCTTGTCACGCGCCTGTTCATCGGGTGTCAGGGCCAGCGCTCCGCTCTGGGCCAATTGAGCCTTGAGAAGCTTTATCCTCAGTGCCTCAGCCGCTTGCTCAGCTTCCGCTCTCTTGAGGGCAGCTGACTCTATCGCTTCAGCAGATGCCGTTAGCCGCTGGGCCGCAGACTCAACCAGGCCCTGCAGATTGTCGATTTCGTTGCTCTTGGACGCGTTTTTCGCCCGCCGCCAGGCCAGCTCTCGTTTGCCCAGCTCGAGTTGCAGCCTGGATTGCATCAGTTCGAGGCCACGCCGCGTGCGCTTCGGAGAGGCCACATCCAGCGCCCGATAGTCAACCTTCAACTGGTTCAATCCTCGTTGACCGGCCGCAATAGCTCGCTCCAACAGGTCGATCTCCTGAGATTCCTCCGCGTACTCAACACCGGCCTTGCGCAGCGCCTCGATCAACTCGCGGATCTCTTCAAGGGTATAACTCTCTTGAGCCGGCAGCGCCAGCTCCGGTACCGGGAGGGGTGCCTGACTAAATTTCTGATAACGAACAAGGTTGCTGATCACAGCATCTGTCAGCGCCACCAGACTGGTTTTTTGGTCCGCCAGGAACTGCTCTCTCAGCACAGTCAGTCGCGCTGTTGCGGTTTCTATTCTCTGGCCGATTAACTCGGGGGGGTCTTCAGCATCGGGGACGAAGTAATCCCACCAGGCCGCCTCCAGCAGGGAGGGGTCCGGGGGCAAATCCTCTGCATATACCCCGACAGCACCCAGACTGCCCAGAAGGGCGAAGAGCAAACATAGCAAGCGTAATCCATTCAAAGTACTGTGTTCCATCCAGTTGCATACGAGATCGTGTTGACGACCCTGAAAGACCGATAGCAGCATACCATGGCGCGACCCACCCCGGCTGCTTCATGGGTGTAATGCAGGCAAACAACACCCGCACACCCGCCGCGGCTAGCAGCAGCGACAGGAATGGGTGACTTGAATTCTGGGAGGTTAAAAACTGTTAACTTCAACCAATGCAGGGCGTATTGTAGCGAATTTTTCGAGTTACCGGATACCGCCTGAGTTAGCATTTCGCCGCAGACAACTGTCGCCGCATGGGCAAGTTGCAAGAGTGCGCTTTGCTCTGGACGCTTGAGGGCGCCGCTCAACGCGCGAGCAAGATCCGGTTGATTACCGCGAGGCTCCCGGCCTCACTGACTTTTAAGAGGGTTCCGGGGTCACAATGGCACCGGCATCCTCATCATTGCCCAGCCTTCAGTGTGGATGCAAGCTGAGAGCGGATGGCCTCCAGGGAAAGTGCTGAAAATACATGGTTCATACGATTGCTCCTGCTGCGGTGGGCAAAAAATATTGCCCTCACAGTGTTAAGCAAGAACAGGGCGAATTAATGCCCATGCAGCAAGCAAAAATTTTACTCACCCGCCACCCTTGAGACGACTCGCTACCAGGTAGATGCTGCTCAGGAGCCCGGGTGCGAAGTCGCGTGCTCCCTTTTTTGCGCCCCGTTTTTTGCGCCCCGTTTTTTGCCTACCCATTTTTTGCCTACCCGTTTGTCCGTTCTCATCTTTGTTCACAATTTTTGGGCAAACCCTGGTTCTTGTTCTGCTTAAAAATAAAAGGCGGCTGTTGCTGGTAGGGGGAATACCCAGGTACTGGCGGATGTCCAGGGATATTACTACCGTGCGGACACCGGGGAGCTGTTCAATGGCCTGCAATACGAAACCCGCAGTGAGCGGGTGATTCTGCCCAGAACGGACGTTTCATTGAACGTAGTCAAGTTGAGAATGTTTACACCCCACCCCGGTCACGTCATCGTTAACGCGTCATCGCGACTGACCACTTCTCCAGAAGTCTTCGTCGAATGTTCACTGAAAAAAGATGACCCCACGGATTTTACAGTGCTGGCCAGAGTGGGTAGCACCCAAGCGTACCTGTCCTCGGGTATTGCTGTTACTGGAGCTTACCCGGTAGAGGCTGGGACCAGCACCTTCTACTACAATTGCGCCGCTTAAGGCCCCTTCGCTGCAAATCTATATGACAGTATCATCACCGTCATCACAATCAGGGCCCCGCCCACGTTGGAGGTAGTCATTGCCGTTTCGGTATGAACGTCGCCAAAGATTTGCCGTATCTGTTCGATGGATTCGAGACAGGTCTGGTAGGCCATTACCTCATCGCCGGTGGCGAGATAGATGTTGGCTATATTCTCTTTAATGAAAGCGATTCGCGGGTGATCATCGCCCAGCAGTTTACGGCGCAGGGTGAGCACCTCTGTGTAGGTGTCCCTGGCCGCAACCGTCTCTCCATGTGACTGGTACTGGGTACCCAGTGCACTGATAGCGGGTAACGTGTCGGGGTGCGCGCGCCCGTGGATTGCCGTATACATGGCAATTGACTCATGCAGCCTGGCCTCGGCCGCGGAGAAGTCACCGGTCAGTGTGTACAACCGGCCAAGCACCGAGAGAGTGGCGGCAAGGTCGACACTGCCCGTCGGCGTCTGCTCTCTTTGCACCTGTGCAGCCGATAGAAACTGCTGTTCGGCCAGATCAGCGATTGCAGGCTGGCCCCAGAAGCCTCAACACGCTTGTGAAGCGACTGTATCGCCAGCTCTAGTCCACTGAAAACATACGCAAGACTGGTCCCAGGGTATCTCAATCGGTTTTAGTCAGTTAGTTGTGGACGAAAAGCGCCGAAACCCGCTTATGCTGTTATAGCCAAAGTGCAATGTAAGTCACCCGGGCATTCAGACATGCAGGTGGCTCAAACGGGATCAAAACTGTAAAGACCGTACAGGCATCACACTCCTGCACCGTTTCGTGAGCAATATTTCATCAGCCTACCTGAACGTAATTTATGGGCAAATCAACCGTCAAATCTATTCCTTACATCCGCACGGAGTACAAATCTATACGATGTATCCCAAACAGAACCAGCTTCGATAGACAATCCTGGCCCGGCACACTTCGTCACAACACCAGGCCGTAACTATAGGATCGGGGTTTCGGAGGGGTCGGGTTTCATGCACAGACACCGTACCAGTCAAATCTCGCAGGGACAGCATGCCGGCAAAGCACACAGGAACTTCCGGTGGCTGCACTGGCAGAAGGGTAAGATCACCTATCTGCCCGTGGCTGGTCCAGATATCCTTACAGGACCTATGTCCGGTTGCTGGGTTGTGATTTTTTCCATGGCTGGGGTCAATTACGTTGCACATATAGGCACAGCCGCTCCTGGCTCCGTCGAGACTTTGCAGGTAAAGGCTGCTTGGTCGGCCGCGTTTCAGGCCGGGACGGTCCAACCAATTTCCGCTTTTCAACCTCACCGGTACTTAGCAGAATCGAAAATTGGCACAGCCACCAATTTTGGCGTGGTCACAGCGGACCGGAACATGTACGCACTGCGAGCGACTGCGCCAAATACTTTCAACAAAACTCTCAATGAGATCACGGCCATGGTCCCGGTCGGAGATGCCAAGTCAGAACCGGGAGACCCGGGAAAGGCAAATTTCATCTAACACAATCGGTTGATACTACCTCGCTTGAAAGCACCGTCGCAGCAGAGAAATCGATGCTTTGTCAAGATAACAGGTCGGTCTGTCGAATAGCTATGGCTTACCTCTGCGGCGAGTCTGCTTGCAGTCAGCTAATAGAGGCTGGTTCCCGGCATTGCGGTCGAAGCGAGACTCTCATGAAGCGAGACTCTCATAAAGCAGGGGGACCGGGTCGCCATTGTCAGTACGCCAGGAGCTTGTACCATGGAGAATCTTGGAATCCAGTCTCATCAGCAGCTGCTCCATCGAGTCCGTGGATTTCATCAAAATACCGATAGAAGGCGGAACGGGTGATTGCCGTCGAGGACATCAGCGAGTTCACCGTCATATCCCGATACGGGTGCGACCACAGAAACTCGAGTGCTGCGTCGAGTATTTGAGCACGTGTGCCTTAAGCGCGGCCGATCTTCAGAGTCGGCACATGCTCAGCAGAAAGGCGCCTGGCATTTTCTGAAAGTGACATGATGCCATATCATTACAGACGGTGTGTCTCAATAGCAAGAAACTCGCACAGCAGAAGTGTAAATTGCATCTGTCGAAGTTTTGGGTCAGCAGAAGTTTGGGAGCAGAGTAACAACTCCGGACCTAAGCTGAACTAGCCGGCCATCGAGCAAGGTGCCGGTGCGGCGATAGGTCTTAACGAAAAAACGTACTTACTGACATCCCAGGCTATGCATTGTTTTCGACAGCGTGCGGTTGGTCGGCTTGGCGGTCGGAGGGGTTCAAGACATAGGGGGAGAATCGACGACAGGATCGCCGTCTCTGCGGTATGAAGCATGCTAAGATTCTGTATACAGCGCGGATTGGCACCCGGACTCCTCCGCTTGATCAGGTGGTGAAGGCTGCAGTCACAGGGGGCTCAGAAAATCTCCCCATCATTGTGATCGGGCCAACTCGCTTTCGATACCGGACGTCAGCACTTCGGGGGCCCGTAGTGAATGCTGTGAGGCGTCTTACATCTATCCCAAGCCGGAGCAAGTTATGAGCGAATTATCCACAGAGCAGCGAATGAAAGTGCTGGAAATGGTCAGCAGGATCGCCGCCGGAGCTGCGGGCAACACCAACGTGGTGTGGATGATCGAATTCCAGGAGGAACTGATCGAAAGGCTCTACCGAAAGATGAGCAACCTGCTGCTGGAGGATCAGGATGAGCATGAGAGTGAGGATGACCACAAGTACAGCTATCATTATGAAGACTAGGGCACCTCTGAACAATGGCAATGCGCTCAGGCTTTCAGGCAGATTCGCAATCAAGGCGCCGCTTTGAAGGCAGGCTGGTTGCCTGTCGAAAAGTGGCAACGTCGAGTGCGGGTTTGCCTGAAAGCCCCGCAGGGCGGGCCCTGAAGCGTTCAGAGCAAGGGGGCGGCCATCCGTTTGCGCCGCTTGCCAAGGGTTACGGCCATTACCTGCGCGACGCGCCTTGCTATGAACGCTTCAGGGCTCCGCTGAGCGCGATTGCCATTATTCAGAGGTGCCCTAGTAGTCCCTCGGACTCGCGATGACTCCGGCCCTATTCAATGATCGCATCGATTCCGCAACCGCCCTGATGTGGAGCGTTCCGGTACCAGTTCAGTCAATACCAAGCTGCGGTCGGCTTTGAACCGGGAGCAAGCGAGTTTGAGCGGGCAATTCAAGCGAGTGCTGAATGCCGGGGAAGTTCTGGCGCTGGCCTTTGGCGCGATGATCGGCTGGGGCTGGGTAGTACTGACCGGCAACTGGATTCAAACGGCTGGCACCGCCGGCGCAATGCTTGCGTTTCTGATTGGCGGTATCGCGGTCGTTCTGATTGGCCTGACCTATGCCGAGCTGGCCGCGGCGATGCCGCTGACCGGGGGCGAACACGTCTATAGCCACCGTGCACTAGGCATGGGCGGTTCGTTTTTCTGCACCTGGGCTATCATCCTCGGCTATATCTCGGTGGTCGCCTTCGAGGCGGTCGCACTACCGACAGTCATCGAACATCTGTTCCCGAACTACAAAGTCGGCTTGTTGTGGAGCGTCGCTGGCTGGGATGTCTATTTCACCTGGGTGCTGATCGGCAGTGCCGGCGCGATCTTCATGGCCTGGGTCAACATCCGCGGCGTCAAGGCATCTGCGGTGGTGCAGAAGGTTGTTACGGTGCTGATCATGGTGGTCGGTATCTTGTTGTTCACGGGTTCACTGTTTAATGGTGAGAGCGGAAGGCTCGAGCCGCTATTTGTCGATCAGTCAAAGGGGTTGCTGGCGGTGCTGGTAATGACACCCTTCATGTTTGTCGGCTTCGACGTCATTCCGCAGGCCGCAGAGGAAATCGACCTGCCACATCGGAAGATAGGTCAGATCCTCGTCTATTCCGTGCTCCTCGCGGTGGGCTGGTATATTTTGATGATTCTCGCAGTTTCGCTGCTGATGACGCCGGTCGAACTGACCACCACGACGCTGGCGACCGCGGACGCGATGAGTCTCGCCTATGACGGCAACTGGGCAGGGAAGTTACTGGTGCTGGCGGGCATCGGCGGCATTCTCACCAGCTGGAACGCTTTCCTGGTCGGCGGCAGCCGCGCCGTTTACGCGATGGCGCATGCGCGCATGCTGCCGGCGTTTCTCGGCCATCTGCACCCGCGCTACAACACGCCGGTGAATGCCATTCTGCTGATCAGTTCCCTGTCGATTGTCGCCCCTCTGTTCGGCCGCAAAACCCTGGTCTGGCTGGTGAACGCCGGCGGCCTTGGTATCGTACTCGCGTATGCCACCGTAGCGCTGTCCTTCCTGGTGCTGCGCCACAAAGAACCTGAAATGCCCCGTCCGTTCCGGGTTCGCCGCGGCAAGCTTGTCGGCTACAGTGCGCTGGTACTATCCGTCGGCATTATTGTCCTGTACCTGCCGGGTAGCCCGGCGGCACTGCTCTGGCCCTATGAGTGGGCGATAGTGCTGCTATGGACTCTACTCGGGGTCCTGTTCTACCTGCGGGCGCGCGCAACTACCCGCCGCATGGAGACCGCGGGTTATAGATGATTAGTTTTTACTTTGGCCCCAGATATTGGCGGGAATTCGTGGAGTTGCATGTGTGCATGGCAACATACTATTTCGTCAATAATCTAATAACGCTAGCTATTGCTGCTTCAGGCAGGTGATATTCTGATTGCTGAGTAGACTGCAGTCGATATAGACAGCTACCAATGGGAAAAGCTTTTTCGCGCCCTGTTTTAGCGCCCGGTGGCGGCATGAAGTTGGAGTTCGCCATGGACCGGTGAGCAGCCGGCCGCCTTGACAAAACGCTTATCTCCACTAGTGAAAGAATAACGACTAATAAGAAAATCAAAGGTCTGGAAGTCATCATCCAGACCCGATCGGCACGGAGGCGGGACCCCATGTTCAGAGCTTTCTTAAGTCTTTCGCTGTTTTTGCTCCTTCTTCACATGCTGGTCGAGCCGGGCACGGCGCATGCGGCGGCTCGCGATTGTGACCCGGACCCGGGCACCAACATGGAGATTCGCTACAGCGACTCAATTTCCTGTATTTTTAACGGCCCGCTGCAGGATACTGATACCTTCTACTTCGTGGGCAGTGCTGGTGACCAGCCGTTTATCCAGACCTCGTCCTTGATAACAAATGCGGTGGCACTATACAGTCCCAGTGGCAAAGAGCTAGACAGCAGATGGGGTTACAACAATACCATCAACAATATTGAGCTCGAAGAGGACGGCATCCATACGATAGTCGTAAACAGCTACTATGCGGTCGGCGACGACGACGCGCTGTACACATTGGAATTGCCCTGTTTATCTGGCACCTGCCGCGATTCCATCGCTCCGGACGGGCTGGGTTTTTACGCCGTCACCCCCTGCCGCATCGTCGATACTCGCTACGGTATCGGCGGCATGATGGTGGCGAACTCCAGTCGCAGTTTTCGCAGCTATGGTAATGTTAGCGACCAAAACAAAGCGGCGGGCGGCGCGCCGCTGGAGTATACCGATCAATGCCCGTTTCCCCTTGGAGAGCACGAAGCCGCGTTACTGAACATCACGGTGGTACCTATGGGCCCGGCGGGACAGCGGGGCTTCGCCACCGTGTGGCCGTGGAATGAGCAGCGGCCCAACTCGAGCTGGCTCAATTACGTGGCGAGCTTGCAGAACATCGCCAATGCAGGGGTTGTGAAGACGACACCCAGCACCGGCGGCAATCCGGATTTCTCTGTGTACGTCGTACGGGACGTGCACCTTATCATTGACGTACTAGGGTACTACAAGGACTGAGTCGCGCAGTGCCAAGACTCGCAGGCGGCGCGCGGTAGCAGGCGCGCGGTAGCAGGCCCACCGGCGGTAGCAGGCGGGCGGTAGCAGGCGCGCCCCAGCCCATGTTGCTCGCTTGTGTTTATCGCATGAGCTTGCGCAGGGCTGTATCGATAGCCGTACAACCCTTGCTGGGGCTCCAGTCTCTCCGGCGAAAACAGTAGCGCAATCCGTGTCGATGCCACCTCACCAGGGTATCCGGATACAGGCCGGGCAACAATTCGAGCCAGCCATCGATGTACCCGGGGGAGGAATGTCCGAAGTAACTTATCGGCTTGAGCGGCCTAAGGATGCCGCATCGACTACCGGAGAGAGACTGGCGTGGCTTTGGCTGTCAGTTTATTTTACAACTACGAAACGACCGAACAGGGCTGATTTCTCAAGCGGTTGTTTTAAATGATTATTCCGATGATGGCTCAGTTATTGCAGCAGATAATCATCGACATCGCCTCGGGTCCTCATGAAAGTCATTCAGAGTTGAATCTTAAAGCCTTGATCCTGTGTCGTCCTCACCGGCGGCAGGGCAATAGTCCTCGTGTTAAAGCACGAGCTTACTGGCCAAACTGGAAGCGGAACCGGTCCCATGAGAATTGTCATCATACTCAGCATAGTGCAAACAGCATCTATTGTGCTCTTGCTGGTGAGGGCAGGTCAGCTTGAAACGGGTATTGAGGAAATGGCTCACGCGCAAACGGCGGCATTGAACACGCGGACCGCGGTTTCACCCGAGGCTACCACAACGCTGGTTCAGCCCGACCCGCTGGCTATCGAACCCCTGCTTCGCGGCATCGTGCGAGAAGAACTCGATGCTGCCATGACAACGATTTCTGCGACGCAACTCTCACCGACATCCGCAGCTGAACCTGCTCCAGCTCCTGCGGCTAAACAGGAAGGGGCAAACGATCATTATCGGCTCGATATAGTGTCAGGCGAAATTGACTATTATGTCAGCCAGGGTTCTATTTCCGACCACGAGATGTCTGATCTGCAGATGAAGATATCTGGACTGAACGAATCCGGACGCAAGCTGATGATGCAGCGACTCCTGAGAGCAATGAATTCAGGGGGCCTGCAAGGTCGCCTGTAAACCTAGTACCTGACTGATAACGAAAGGATAAGGCCTATGAAAAAAATACAAGCGTCAATGGCAGCATCGATAATGGTGTTCTACGCCAGCGCGGGAATGGCTGGTGCCGCCGGTGACAGTCCGGTAACTATTGATCTGGAACTCATGAACGCACAGGGCGTTCAGGCCAGCGCAAGATTCTCCGACAACGATGTAGAGGTTATTGGTTGTGGTGCCCGAGTGACCGACTCGGGGAATGGCGAGGTCATGAATTTTGGCTTCTGTCAGGCAACCGATGCAGCTGGAGTCTCGACTACCTGCTTTACCTTTAGTCCTGATCTGGTTGCCGCGATCAACTCAATCGCCAATTACGGATTCATAAGTTTCACCTGGAACGATCTGGAGGAATGCACGTCGGTCAGGAACTCTACGCAATCACTCTACATTCCCGATTTCAGAAGCAAAACGACGATCAAGTCTAAGCAAAAATAACATGAATCGAAGTGTCGGGTTCCTGGCCACCTGGGCCGGGAACCAGACCCTCAGCCACCACCCCTGATCTCGTCGGATCTAGCTCGATTCAGCAAAGACACGCAATAAATAGTCGCTCGGCTGGACAAAGCATGATGTGAACCGCTCCTCGAACAATGCACCGGTGCGGCGATAGGTCTTGTGAAATAGCGTACCTGCTGACGTCCCCGGGTTTGCATTGTTTTCGACAGCGCATGGTCATATCGTCGGCAAAGCAGACCAAGGAAATATTGCCGCGCTGGATGACATACTGGGGCATGCCCGCTGCACAGTATCTTTGCAGTCTGGCCACGATGCTCTTCCTTGAGCGATTACGGAAATTTTGACCGGGGTTGTAGAGTTAAAGACTCAGCAGCGACGGTAGTGGAGAAAACTGCTCACAGAACTGTGTTTATCAGCACTATACTGCCCATTCATTAAATCATGATGCGACGGCAATGATTGCTAGAGTAAGCGAAGGAATGGCTACAGGGTCGAGTTACAGGGCGGCCTCACCATGCTGAGAGCGCTGGGTAGTGTCTTTTCACAGCGCCTGCAGCGCTGGATTCCAGAGCCCTTCGTATTCGCCATTATTCTTACTCTTGGGGTGGGCTTGGCGGCCTTGGTATTCACCGAATCCGGCCTGAACCAGGTGGTGGACCACTGGTACCGGGGCTTCTGGATGTTGCTCGAATTCGGTATGCAGATGGTCCTGATCCTCATCACCGGTTTCGCCATTGCGCTGTCGCCGCCGATCTGCCGTCTAATCGATCGCCTTGCGCGGTGGCACGCACGCCCGGTAGTGTCTATGTTCTGGTGATCATTGTCGGGGGGCTTTTCAGTCTGGTCAGCTGGGGCTGGGCGTGCTGACCGCGGTGTTGGCGCGTGAGTGGCCCGGCGGGTTGACGGTATCGACTACGCGTATCTGGTCGCCTCGTGTACCTTTCGGGCCAGCCCTGGGTCGGTGGCCTGTTCAGTTCGATTGCCCTCCTGCTTAATACCACGGACAATTTCCTGATCGAGGCCGGCGTGTTGTCTCGCGGTACCGGTCACGGCGACTCTCGGTAGCGTGCTCAACGGCTGTATCTGGGCTGTCGTCGTCTCGTTGCCGGCGCTGATGTGGCTGCTCCGTCCCCATGGCATGAGGTCACGCCAATGAGGAACTGGCAGAAGCGAGGCAGAACGCCACCGGACCGTGGCCGCGGAGGCCGCTGCCCGGGGCAGCCCGATAATCCGGTCTCCGACCGTCTCAACAATGACGTCCGGTTGCAGCGCTGGTCGCCATTGCCGGGCTGTCGTCGTGGTCCGGCACGTGGCGCGCAGCGGTCTTGACATCGACCTCAATCTCATGATTTTCCTGTTTATCTGTGTCGGCCTGCTCGTTCACCGGACGCCGATGCGGTATGTCGTGGCGATGAAGCGCGCCTGCGGCAACGTCTCCGGCATCGTGTTTCAGTATCCGTTCTATGCCGGCATCATGGGTATCGTGATGTTTTCCGGCCTGGGGGGGCTGGTGGCGGACGCGACTGCCATGGCGCCACGCTGACAGCCTGCCATCTCGCGCAGTTCGCTGGGGCGGTCGCCAATTTCGCGATCCCGTCGGCCGGCGGCCAGTGGGCGGTGATCGGGCCGGCACTGACCGCGACCGCGAGCTGTGGGCGAGGCCTGTCGCCGGACGAGGGACGCCTACGTCGCCAGGGTCGCGATGACCGCCGCCTACGGCGAGACCTCCACCAACCTGCTGCAGCCGTTTTTCCTGCTTATGGTGTTGCCGATAATGGGTCCGGGGTGCGCATCCAGGCCCGGGACGTGCTGGGTACCTGGTCGTGCCGTTTATCTATATCTTCCTGGCCACCGCCCTGCTGGTCACGTACACCCCACTGTAGCGCAGTCTGTGAATTGCAGGCACCTGCAGCGGACGTAGCGGAGTTCCGGGACCAGACCTGCCTGTGCTGCGCAGTCTCCCGGAATGCGGACGCCATCGACCCAAGGCCCCGCAGCGTGTAATGTGCGCAGAGCCTACCCGGGGGAATGCCCTTGCCATGAGCTATGCCGCTCGCCATAACGTCGTCCCGTTTGTCGTCGCCATGCTTGGCATGGCGACCTATGTAGGCATGGACGCGGTAATGAAAAGCCTCGCGATTGGAATCGGGGCCTACAACGCGATGTTCTGGCGAACCCTGATCGCGCTGGCTATCGCCGCCGCATTATTTTTCTGGAAACATGAGGGATGGCCGCGAAAATCGTCCCTCAGGCTGCATCTCTGGCGCGGGGTGGTGACCTCACTCATGGCTTTTCTTTTTTTCTGGGGCCTGGTTCACGTGCCCTTGGCCGAGGCGGTGGGACTGACCTTCATCGCGCCACTGATCGCCCTGTACCTGGCAGCTCTCCTGTTGCATGAGGAGATAGGCGGCCAGGCCATAATTGCCTCGATGGTAGGCCTGATCGGGGCGCTGGTGATTATCGGTGGCAAACTCGGCGGAGAGTACAGCGACGACCTGGGCAAGGGTATTGCCGCGATACTTTGTTCCGCACTGCTCTACGCCTACAACCTGATCCTGCAAAGACAGCAGGCACTGATCGCCCGGCCCATCGAAATCGCATTTTTCCAGAGCCTGACCGTGGTCGTCATTTATCTGATACCTGCCCCATTCCTGGCGATCATGCCGGCGGCGGATATACTGCCGGCGCTGATTACGGCAGCGGTACTGGGGATTGTCTCCCTGCTCTTGATAGCTTGGGCTTACGCACGGGCCGAGGCCAGAATTCTGATTCCGGCGGAATATTCCGCCTTCATCTGGGCGGCGCTATTGGGTTTTCTGGTGTTCGCAGAGGCGGTCACCGCCGCGACCCTCGCAGGTACGGCCCTGATCGTCATCGGCTGCCTGGTGGCCGCCCGCCAACATCCCGGGCAAGTGGACCATGTGGAAACGACAGCGGTGTGAAGAC
>CAWIZY010000025.1:0-204585 GCA_963840725.1 uncultured Gammaproteobacteria bacterium
AAAAGAACTGGGCGTTGAGGTCATCGACGAACAGGAATTGCTCTCACTGTTGCGTGAGCAGGGAGGTAGCGGATGAGATTATTGGCGTTTCTGTGCGTCTCGCTGATGCTAAGCGGCTGTGCCACTTCGCAACCTACCCTTGTGGACAATCTCTGTTCTATCTTTGAGCAGAAGCGCAAGTGGTACGGTGAGGCCGCCAGATCCGGGATGAATGGGGCAGCCCGATAGCTGGCATGATGGCGATTATGCATCAGGAATCGCGGTTTGTAGCCCGTGCCAAACCGCCGCGTAAAAAGTATCTTGGTTTTATCCCGGGCCCGAGACCATCGGATTCCTATGGCTACAGCCAGGCATTCGGCTCTACCTGGGATGGCTACCGGCGCAGTACCGGTAACTATGGGGCTGACCGGGACGACTTTACTGACGCAATAGATTTTATCGGTTGGTATAACTATCAGTCACATCGCCGCAACGGCATCTCACGCAGCGATGTGTACCGACTCTACCTGGCCTACCACGAGGGCCACGGGGGCTATAGCCGCGGAAGTTTTAACAAAAAACCCTGGTTAACGGAGGTGGCTCGAAAAGTCGAGCGGCAGGCGGCCGCCTACCAGCGACAACTCAATGCCTGCGAACCGAGTCTCAAGAAGAAAGGTTGGTTCTCCGGCTGGTTTCGTGATTAATGCCGCAGTGGAACTGCCGCAGTGGAACTGTCGCAGTGGAACTGCCGCGGAACGGCACTTGAAGTGCCCGACTGGCTGCGTGCAGGCTGAACAGTGCTCAGCGTGTTTCGGTTGCCGCTTAAAAGCGGTCTAAGCCGAGGATTGTCACTGTATTGTCATATTTTCCTCATCTAATAGCGCCAACAGCAGTGGCAACGGTAATTTGAAGCATGAACGAACGTACAGTTTTGGTAGTCGATGACGAATTCGCCATTCGAGATATGTTGCGAATGGCGTTGGAAATAGCCGGTTACCGCTGTATCGAGGCCGAGAACATCCAGGACGCGTTCGCGCTGACGGTGGATGAACGCCCGGACATTATCTTGCTGGACTGGATGTTGCCTGGCGGGTCGGGGCTGGAGTTGTTGCGGCGACTGAAGAGAGCTGAGGCCAGCCAGGAGATCCCGGTGATTATGCTCACTGCGAAGACGACCGAGGACAACGTTATTCAGGGCCTCGATGTGGGCGCAGACGATTACATTACCAAACCTTTTGCGCCCCGAGAGTTGCTCGCTCGAGTGAAGGCGCTGCTGCGCAGAACACCCGGGGGTCAGGCAGATGCAAGACTGGAAGTTGGAGAACTGGTGCTGGATGGTGAAAGCAGGCGTGTCTTCCTCGGTGATGAGGTGATTGAAATGGGCCCCACGGAGTTCAAGCTTCTCAATTTCTTTATGTCGCACCCGGAGCGGGCCTATACCCGTGGGCAGCTGCTGGATCAGGTCTGGGGTGCGAACGTTTATGTGGAAGAGCGTACTGTTGATGTCCATATTCGCCGGCTCCGGATGGCGCTGCAAACGTCCAGGCATGACTATGCCGAACTGATCCAGACCGTGCGTGGGACCGGCTACAGATTCTCTGCCCGTGGCTTTGTTTAGCACTTCGGTAGAGCACCAATGACGGACTATGCTTTCATACCCAGAATCGCACTGGTGGCGCTATCGGGTCTGCTAGCCGGCTGGTGGCTGGGTTACCCGCTGGTTGGGGTTGCTGCGAGCCTGTTCGCGGTGGTTGTGTTCTGGTCTGTGCAGGGGCTCCGGCTGCGGCGGTGGTTGCGGGATTCATCAGCACCGCCGCCGGACCTTCCGGGGCTTTGGGGCGATATCGTTTCACGGATTTTCAAGGGGCAACAGAATGCGAAGGAGGAGCAGGGCCGCTTGCAGTCTTTGGTCGATTACCTGCTCGCCTCCTATGGTTCAATGCACGATGGCGTGGTTATCGTCGAAGCCGGCGGAGGCATCAGGTGGTGTAACGAAGCTGCTACCCGGATGCTGGGTCTTCACTACCCCGCCGATACGGGCAGACCGGTAACCAGCCTGGTACGCCAGCCCGCCTTTACCGAGTATTTCAACGCAGGTGACTTTGAGGAGGCTCTGAGGTTCTACACCAACGGTGAACATAAGCTTCATCTGCAGGCAACGATCACGCTATTTGCGGAGGGCGACCGGCTGTTGTTCTTTCACGATGTGACGGCCCTGGTGAGAATGGAGCAGACCCGACGCGACTTCGTGGGTAACGTCTCCCACGAGTTGCGCACGCCACTAACGGTGATCATCGGGTATCTCGACACTATCCTGGCCGATGTTGGAAACCTGCCCGTGCTCTATCACAAGCCACTCCGGCAGATGGCCCAGCAGGCCGGCCGCATGGAAACCATGCTGAAAGACCTGCTCTGGCTGTCACGTATAGAGAGTGAAGAGCAAATACCCCGGGACGAGCAGATAGACATGGCCGCACTGCTGGAGGAGTTGCAGGAGGAATTGCGCAGCGTCTATCCGGGGCGCACTATGGAGTTGGCCATAGAGAGTCGCTATGCGGTGACTGGCGATTACCGCCAGCTCTACAGCGCCGTAAGCAACCTGGTGCATAATGCCTTCAAGTATAGCCCCGAGGACACCCCGGTGACGGTAGAGTGGCGACGGGATGATGATGAATATCTGCTCTCGGTCGCCGATCGTGGCATGGGGATAGACCCTGCCCATTTTGGACGACTGACTGAGCGATTCTACCGGGTCGATGACAGTCGCAGTTCCAGTACCGGTGGCACTGGCCTTGGTCTGGCCATTGTCAAGCATGTGGCTGTCGCTCATGGTGCGCGATTGCAGGTCGATAGCCGTCTTGGTCACGGCAGTACTTTCAGCCTGCGTTTTCCGGCACCCGCGAGCACAGCGTCACCGGGTATAGAACAACTTTACCGGCGAGAATCGGGAGGATAACAAGATGTTGAAGCAGGAAGACTACAAGCAGCATATCTCAGAGAAGTTCAACACCGAACTGGAAGAGATCAAAAACCATCTGTTGGAAATGGGCGGAAGAGTGGAGCAACAGCTCTCGGCGGCCGTGGAGGCACTGGTGGCCCGTGATTCAGGTGCAGCAGAGGCGGTGATTGACGGTGATCATGAGGTCAATAACATGGAAATGGCCATAGACGACCAGTGTGCCACCATTCTCGCTCGACGTCAGCCAGCCGCGAGTGACCTGCGGCTGGTGGTGACCGTGATAAAAATCAATACCGATGTGGAACGCATAGGCGACGAGGCCGCAAAGATCGCACGCCAGGCGATACGCCTGACCGAGGAGGGCACCTCGCCGACCAGTTTTGTGGAAATCAGGCATATTGGCAGTCACGTTGGCAGCATGTTGAACAAGGCGCTGGATGCCTTCGCCCGGCTGGACGTCGATATGGCTGTTGAGGTGGTGCGCGAAGATAGCAACGTCGACAAGGAGTATGGCAGTGCGCTGCGCAGTCTGATGACCTTCATGATGGAAGATCCCCGCGATATCGGCGCGATCCTCAATGAGATGTGGGCTTTGCGCAGCCTGGAACGCATTGGTGATCACGCCAGCAATATCGCTGAGCATGTAGTCTATTTGGTGCGCGGTCTAGATCTGCGTCACCAGAGTCTCGAGGTGTTTGAAGAGCGAGTCAAGTTGTCCGATCCGGCACCTGACTGACTGTAACAATTCCGTCATCATTAGCCCATAGACTGCAGCCCTGTTTCGTGGGCCCCCTTCGGGAACGGCCTGCTTCATCTGCCCACACGGAGCCTCAGACGTGAAAAAAGCCATTGCAATAATCAGCCTGTGCCTGATAAACCCGGTCGCGATTCAGCTAGTGAGTGCGGCCGGTCGAGACAGTGTCAGTGTTGTAGGATCTTCAACGGTCTATCCTTTTGCCACCGTGGTGGCGGAGCGGTTTGGCCGCTCCACCGACTTCAAGACACCGAAAATCGAATCTACCGGGTCCGGGGGCGGTCTGAAGCTGTTTTGTAAAGGCATTGGTACCAATACGCCCGACATTACCAATTCCTCTCGGCGAATCAAAAAGAGCGAGTACGACGACTGCCAGAATAACGGGGTAAAGGATATCGTGGAGGTGCTGGTTGGTTATGATGGCATTGCGGTCGCCAATTCCAAGCGCTCCGTCAAATACACGCTCAGCCGTGCGGACCTCTATCGAGCGTTGGCGAAAGATATCCCCGGCCCTGACGGCAAGTTGATTCCCAACCCCCATCGCAGCTGGAAGGATGTGAATCCCAAACTACCAGCGACGAAAATCGAAGTGCTTGGACCACCGCCGACGTCGGGAACGCGGGACGCCTTTGCCGAGCTCGCGCTGGGCGGGGGGGCAGCACAGATAGACGTATTGAAACGGCTCAAGAACTTTAATGCTGATCAGGTAGATGAGATCAAGGCCGTCATGGCCGAGCTCGGCCTTCCCGCGACTTTCTATGCAGCGCTGGAGCAGCAGAAGGGTAGAGCTCCAAAGGGCTCGGACCTGTTCAAATCCATCGCTTACTCGGTGCGTGAGGACGGCGCTTACATTGAGGCCGGAGAAAACGACAATCTGATCGTGCAAAAGCTGGAGGCCAACCCAGATGCACTGGGTATTTTTGGGTTCAGCTTTCTCGATGAGAACGGCGACAAGGTTCAGGGCGCTGAGATCGATGGCGTAACGCCCAGCTTCGACTCGATCGCTGACGGCGAATACCCGGTGTCCCGGCCGCTATATTTTTACATAAAAGCGGCACATGTGGGGAAGATTGCCGGAATCGCGGAGTACGCGCGGGAGTTTGTGTCTAATCGTTCAATGGGTGAAGACGGCTACCTGCCTGAACGAGGCCTGATACCCCTGGACGATGAGGAGTTGGCGCAGGTCCAGGCGGCGGTAAAAAATCTGCAGCCACTGGCAATGTAAGTCGAGCAAGGGCTGAGTCATGATGCAGACCTCGACGGTCATTCTGGTGCTGGCTGGGTTGGCGTTGGGTGGTTTCTTTGCCGGGCGCCAGCGTTCTCTGGCCATGGCACGGGGTGCCGGTGACGGTGGCGGTAACATTGAAGCCCTGCACTCATTGCCCAAACATTACGGCTACATGGCCGCGCTGTGGGCAGGTTTGCCCGCCTTGTTGCTACTGGTGTGCTGGTTGGCACTGGAGGACAGGGCCATCGCGGCAATGGTGCAGGGACAGCTACCAGCCGAGGTACAGGCGCTGCCTGCCAGCGCCATGGATCTTTATTACAACCAGGTAGTCAGCTTTGCCTCAGGGAGCAGTGACGCGTCAGATCTGGACCCCACACAGGTGCAGGCGGCAGAGCACTATCAGCGGTTGGTGAAAATCGGCTCGCTGGCAAAAATCGGCTTGATCTGTCTGGTTGCGCTTGTAGGTGGCCTGCTGGCTCTGCGGCGTATTCGCCCCGGGCTGCAGGCGCGCAATCATGTTGAGGGAATCTTTCTCTGGGGCCTTTTCAGTTGCTCCTTCGTCGCTGTACTGACTACGCTGGGTATCGTGTTGTCTGTTCTCTTTGAGGCGATTCGTTTTTTCCAGGCCGTGCCGGTAGCTGACTTTCTGTTCGGTCTGCAGTGGAGCCCCCAAATGGCTATCCGTGCCGATCAGGTCGGCGCGTCCGGTTCTTTTGGCTTTCTGCCTCTGTTAGTTGGCACTCTGCTCATCTCGGCCGTGGCCATGACCATAGCAGTGCCGGTGGGGCTGATGTCGGCAATCTATCTGTCAGAATATGCCAGTCGGGGGTTCAGGACTGTTACCAAGCCGGTTTTGGAGATTCTTGCGGGCGTTCCGACGGTGGTCTATGGTTTTTTCGCGGCGCTTACGGTGGCACCCTTTATCCGGAATCTTGGCGAGAGCGTCGGGCTGAGTGTGGCATCAGAGAGTGCGTTGGCCGCCGGGCTGGTGATGGGAATCATGATCATTCCCTTCGTCATGTCCCTGTCGGATGACATCATCAGTGCCGTCCCGGACAGCATGCGCGAGGCCTCACTGGGGATGGGCGCGACGATGAGCGAAACCATTCTCAGGGTGGTTATACCGGCCGCTCTGCCGGGCATCGTAGGCGGCATTCTGTTGGCCGTATCCAGGGCTATTGGCGAAACGATGATAGTCGTGATGGCCGCGGGACTCTCGGCCAAGCTGACGATCAACCCGTTGGAGGCTGTCACTACCATCACCGTACAAATTGTTACGCTGCTGGTGGGCGATCAGGAGTTTGACAGCCCCAAGACCCTCGCCGCGTTTGCTCTGGGCCTGGTGCTGTTCTTTGTCACCCTGGTGCTGAACGTCATAGCACTTTACGTTGTGAGACGATATCGGGAGCAGTATGAATAAGGGTGATTCAGCGGAAACCACGGCGACAATCAAGGCGTCCTTAAACAAGCGCTACGCTCGGGAACGCCGCTTTCAATGGTATGGCAGGCTGGCGGTGCTGGTGGGCTTTGTGTTCCTGTTCATTCTGCTGGCGGATATTGTTAGCAAAGGTTATCCCGCCTTCACGCGGCAGGAACTGCGCATTCCGGTGGTGTTGGATGCTGATCGGTTGGGTATCGTTGGCAATACCGACACAGCGGACCTCCGCCAGGGAGACTTCAACGGACTGATCAAGCATAGCCTGCGCGGATTGTTTCCTGATGTCAGTGGGCGGCGAGACAAAAAAGCACTCTATCGGCTGGTCTCCGTCGGTGCAGAATATGAATTGCGTGACTATCTGGAGCAACATCCAGAGATGCTCGGACAAACCATTGAGTTCTGGGTCCTGGCGCACTCGGAAGCCGGTAGCTACCTGAAGGGGCAGGTCACTCGCGAAGTACCCGAAACCGACCGGCGGGTGTCCGATCTGCAAATGGACTGGCTCGATGCGCTAGCGGCACAGGGGCGCGTGCGCTCCAGTTTCAATACCACGTTTTTCACATCCGGAGACTCGCGAGAGCCGGAGCTTGCCGGCGTGAAGGCGGCATTGCACGGATCGTTTTATACCTTGCTGGTGACGTTTCTTCTGGCGTTTCCCATCGGCTTGTTTGCTGCGGTGTATCTCGAGGAGTTTGCACCGCGCAACCGGCTCACCGACCTCATAGAGATCAACATCAACAATCTTGCCGCCGTACCATCGATCGTATTCGGCTTGTTGGGATTGGCAGTTTTTATCAACTTTTTCGAATTGCCCAGATCGGCGCCTCTTGTCGGCGGCATCGTGCTGTCGCTGATGACTCTGCCCACCATTATCATCACCTCCAGGGCATCGATTCAGTCGGTTTCGCCTTCCATCAGGCAAGCTGCACTTGGCGTTGGCGCGTCGCCGCTGCAAACAGTTTTTCATCATGTTTTGCCAGTCGCCATGCCGGGTATTTTAACCGGGGCCATCATAGGCATGGCGCAGGCCCTGGGTGAGTCTGCACCCCTGTTGATGATTGGGATGGTAGCGTTCATTATGGACGTACCGGCCAGTGTAACGGACCCGGCTACGGTACTGCCGGTGCAAATATTCCTGTGGGCTGATAGCCCCGAGAGGGGTTTCACCGAGAAGACGTCCGCTGCAATTATGGTGCTGATGGCTTTTCTGATAGCCATGAATGCAGTGGCGATTTATCTGCGCAAGCGGTTCGAACTGAAGTAGTTCGATCGTGAGCGGGATGTGAGAGGTGACGGAAATGAATACCTACGCGACGACCACCACCCCTCGGCAAAGCGCGGGTGGCACTGACAAGTCGAGCGGTTTGAACATTCACGACCATACCGATGTCAGTCGCTATGAGACGATTGGCCAACCGTATGTTGAGAGTGCCAAAATGGCCGCTCGTAACGTCAACGTTTTCTACGCCGACAAACAAGCGATTGTTGATATCTCGCTGGATATTGGGGCCAATGAGGTCATTGCAATGATCGGACCCTCCGGTTGTGGCAAGTCGACCTTTCTGCGAACACTAAACCGGATGAATGACATCATACCCATCTGCAAGGTTGAGGGTAGCGTGACCATGGATGGTGAAGATATCTATGGGCGTGATCAGGACATCGTGCTGTTGCGAGCGCGAGTTGGGATGGTATTTCAGAAACCGAATCCATTTCCCAAGACCATTTTTGAAAACGTTGCCTACGGTCCGCGGATTCACGGACTTGCGCACGGCAAGGCGGAGTTGGACGAGATTGTCGAGCGTAGTCTGCGCCGGGCAGGCTTGTTCGACGAGGTCAAGGATATGCTGGATAAGCCGGGTACGGGACTATCAGGGGGTCAGCAGCAGCGCCTGTGTATCGCTCGGGCTATCGCAGTCAGCCCGGAAGTGATTCTGATGGATGAACCCTGCTCAGCACTGGATCCCATTGCCACTGCGCGCATAGAAGAACTGATCGATGAACTCAAAGGCAATTACACGATCGCAATCGTCACCCATTCCATGCAGCAGGCTGCACGGGTGTCAGATCGCACCGCCTATTTCCATCTTGGCAAACTGATCGAGGTGGGCGACACCAAGCAGATCTTCACCTTGCCCAAGCACGAATTGACGGAAAATTACATCACCGGCCGGTTTGGCTGATCGGTGGCTCGCATTCGACCGGTGGTTTGGCGCTCAGCTATTTCCGTTTAGCGTCTGAGCTTCCTTGCTCGGCATCGCGCACGGTACTTGATATCAGATGAGTGACCCAGTTAGACAGGGAGCGACCATCGGCTTCAGCCAGTTTCTTTGCTTTTTTCTTCAGTTCAGGGTCTATCCGAAGATTGAGCACTTTGGTCTTTGACATTGTTATGTTCACAATTTGTGAAAAATCGCAATATTACCATAGCAAGGTCTGTTGTCATCAGGTCCCACATAAGTTATCTTATGTGTACACAAACGATACCTTTTGTCAGACGAGACCTTTTATGAATCTTCGCACCGCGCGAAACGAATTGAATGACCCGCCAAAAATTGGATTACCGATTCTGGCGCTTGAGATGGTAGGGCTGGTAGCGGTCAGCTACCTGTTGGTCGGGTTTTTCAGCTAGTCCCCCTGAAGTCTCTCTCCCGAGAGCACTGTCAGCATACGCTCCCGCCACCCTGCATCAGGTTGCATCAGCTGAGAGCTCGGCTACAATATGGCCGCTGGTCACCTGGCTCCCACAGACCGTGCGGCCAGGGAGCGTTTTTTCTAAATGGCCACCAGACAACGCTAGCCAATCAACGAGTACCAGCCCCGCTCGCGGCGCAAGTTGGGTCCACGGGCTAGTCCAGGACGTCACAGTGCTGCAGGGGCTATCCCTTTGACAATTCATCTGCCTCAACACCGCTTGCTGGCATCATTAGGAGCACGACATGAGCCGCTTCTGGAGTGAGCTGGTCCACGAGCTGACCCCTTACAGTCCCGGTGAACAGCCGCGCCTCGATAGTCTCGTAAAGCTCAACACCAATGAAAGCCCCTATCCGCCATCGCCCCAGGTCATGACCGCGCTGGCTGCTATCGACGGTGATCGCCTGCGCCGATACCCCGATCCGGAGTCCAGTAGGCTGCGCAGCGCATTCGCGAGCTACCACGGATTGCGGCCTGAGCAAGTGTTTCTTGGGAACGGGTCTGACGAAGTACTGGCACATGTTTTTCAGGCGCTACTGAAGCACGACAAGCCGATACTTTATCCTGATGTAACCTACAGCTTTTATCCGGTCTGGTGCCAGCTTTACGGCATTGACTATAAGCAGGTGCCGTTGGCGTCAGACTTCTCGGTGGATGTCGGGCTGTACCGGGGCGACTGCGGCGGTATCATACTGCCCAATCCCAATGCTCCCACGGGAATGCTGATGTCACCGGCCGAGGTTCGGCAGCTTCTCGAAGCGAACCCGGACACCGTTGTGGTGATTGACGAGGCCTACATTGATTTTGGTGGGCAATCATCCATCCGGCTCATCGATGAATACGATAACCTGTTGGTTGTACATACCTTGTCCAAGTCACGGGCCTTAGCAGGGTTGAGGGTGGGGTTGGCCATGGGCAACGAGAGACTGATCGAAGCCCTGCAACGCGTCAAAAATTCGTTTAACTCCTACCCGGTGGACGCGCCCGCACAGGCTGCCACGCTGGCCTCTCTTGCAGATGAGGCCTGGTTTCGCACCTGCTGCAAACGCGTTGTCGACAACCGCGAGCAGCTGAGTGCAGGGCTTCAGAGCATGGGTTTTGAGGTGTTGCCTTCGGCCGCAAACTTCGTCCTGGCCCGGCATCCCGATCACAGTGCCAAGGCGTTGTTTGAGGCCCTGCGGGAGCGAGGTATTATCGTGCGCTACTTTAACAAGCCGCGGATAGACAACTATTTGCGTATTTCGGTGGGGACCGAGGAAGAGTGCGAGCAGCTCGTGAGCGCGCTGCGGGCGCTGGTCTAGCGCTTTTGTAGTACGACACTGCCGATGCTATAACCGGCACCGAAAGAACAAAGTACCCCTAATTCGCCGCTGGACAGGTCGTCCCGATGGAGGTGAAACGCAATAATTGACCCTGCGGAGCTTGTGTTGGCGTACTGATCGAGGATGGTAGGGGCCTCTTCGGGTGTAGCATCCCGCCCCAGTACTCGCTTCCCTATCAGCTGATTCATGCTGAGATTGGCCTGATGCAACCATAGCCGCTTGAGCTGGGCGGGAGCTATATCAAGTCGCTCCAGTTGCTCAGCGATCTGTTTCGCAACGGCGGGGCACACTTCCTTGAAGACTTTGCGCCCCTCCTGCACGAACAGCTTGTCTGGCTGCCCGACACCTGACTCGTCTCCGCGGTTGAGGAAGCCGAAATTGTTGCGAATGTTGTTGGAGAAGATCGTCTGTAATTTGGTGTCGATGATTTGGTACTGTTCTGCCGAAGTCGCTGTGTCCGCCGCTTCGATGATGACGGCGGTGCAGACATCGCCAAATATGAAATGAGAATCCCGGTCGCGAAAATTCAGGTGCCCACTGCAGATCTCCGGGTTTAGCATCAGCACGCAGTCTGCACTTCCGGACAAGACCGCATCTCTCGCTTGCTGGATACCGAATGTCGCAGAAGAGCATGCGACGTTCATATCGAAACCAAAACCCTTTATCCCCAGCGCGCCCTGTATTTCAACGGCCATAGCGGGGTAGGCTCGCTGCATATTCGAGGCTGCCACGACCACAGCATCGATGTCCTCGGCTGACTTGCCCGCCTGATTCATCGCCTCATGTGCGGCTTCAATGGCCATTTCGCATTGTATGGAATGCGAGTCGTTAGGGCGGTCCGGCAGCTCAGGTACCATCCGGTCAGGGTCGAGGATGCCCGCTTTGTTCATGACATAGCGCGACTTGATCCCCGAGGCTTTCTCAATGAACTCAGCCGAAGAATGCTGTTGGGCGACAATGTCTCCAGCGGCGATTGCTTCGGCGTTCTCCCGGTTGAACTGGTCTACGTAGGTGTTAAACGAAACAACCAGTTCTTCATTACTGATGGAATACGCCGGCGTGTAGAGCCCGGTACCGCTGATCACTGTCTTTTTCATCGCACTCATAGCGTTACCGTCCCCCGTGCAAATGCGGCCGATGATCAGCGCTTCGCGACCGGAACGTAGTCCCGCTGCTTGTGGCCCGTGTACAGCTGTCGAGGTCG
The DNA here is from genome assembly GCA_963840725.1 of uncultured Gammaproteobacteria bacterium. GTDB lineage: Bacteria > Pseudomonadota > Gammaproteobacteria > Pseudomonadales > Halieaceae > CAVWDU01. The sequence goes on from CAWIZY010000025.1 coordinate 11,579, forward strand.
ACCAATGCGATAGCTGCCACTGATCATCTCATTCCAATGCGCGATCCAGCCGACGGTGCGGCCCACCGCGAAAATGACGGTAAACATACTGGTGGGAATGCCGATGGCTTTCAAGATGATCCCCGAGTAGAAATCCACATTGGGGTAGAGTTTTTTCTCGATGAAGTACTCGTCGTTGAGGGCAATCTCTTCCAGTCGCTTGGCGATCGCCAGCAGGGGGTCGTTAATGCCTAATTCCGCCAACACTTCATCAGCTGATTCCTTCATGACCTTCGCCCGCGGGTCAAAGTTCTTGTAGACACGGTGGCCGAAACCCATCAGGCGGAACGGGTCTTCCTTGTCTTTGGCGCGAGCGACGTACTCGTCAATGTTGGACACATCGCCGATTTCCTCAAGCATCTCGAGAACCGCTTCGTTGGCTCCCCCATGAGAGGGCCCCCAGAGTGCTGCAATGCCGGCGGCAATGCAGGCGAATGGGTTGGCACCTGAGGAACCCGCCAGCCTCACCGTGGAGGTGGAGGCGTTCTGCTCGTGATCGGCGTGCAGCAGAAATACCCGATCCATGGCCTTGGCGAGTACGGGGCTGATTACGCTGGGCTCGCATGGGTTGCCGTACATCATGTGCAGGAAATTTTCCGCGTAGCCCAGACTGTTGTCCGGGTACATGAATGGCTGCCCAATACTGAACTTGTAGCTCATTGCGGCCAGGGTCGGCATTTTTGCGATCAGCCGGAACGCAGCGACTTCCCGGTGTTGCTCATCAGAGATATCCAGAGAGTCGTGATAAAACGCAGACAGAGCTCCGACAACACCGCACATGACTGCCATCGGGTGAGAGTCTCGGCGGAAGCCATTGAAAAAATGGACCAACTGTTCGTGTACCATCGTATGGTGGGTAACCGTATCGACAAACTCTGCTTTCTCCTCTGCAGTCGGCAGCTCGCCGTAGAGAAGCAGGTAGCTGGTCTCCAGGTAGTCAGAGTGCTCCGCGAGCTGGTCGATGGGGTAACCCCGGTGCAGCAGCACCCCCTTGCCGCCATCGATATAGGTGATCTGCGACTCGCAAGCCGCTGTGGACACGAAGCCGGGATCGTAGGTAAACATCCCTTCTGCCGTGAGACCACCGACATCAATCACGTCGGGCCCCAAGGTGCCGGAATAGATCGGCAGTTCCATGACTTGGTCGATTCCATCGACTTTTAGGGTTGCCTTGCGTTCGCTCATTAGGGGGTCCTGCGCAGTCTGACGTGGGGTCGATCACTATAAAGTTTCGTCAGCTTTTGTCAATTGAACGGAGGCCACAGGGGGCGAAACGCGGCGATATGACGTGGAAAACTCATCATCGACTTGAGCGGAGATCAACGTTGTTTGCGACAGATCAAGCTTGATGCGAGTGTTTGGGTTAAAAATATCGAGACAGCTCTGGCCTATTTGTAATTGCCTGGTTAACTGCCTATAATTTCGCGCGTTTTGAGCTATCGGCTGGATCGACGCCAGCCAACGCCCTGGCCAAGGGTCAGACCCATTAACCGCCGCTTCAGCGGCGCCACAGCGATGGTACTCTACTGTGAACGACAAGCGTCCCGTGAATCTGGATATCGGTACCATGCGGCTACCCATAACCGCCTGGGCCTCCATCACACACCGCGTGACAGGTGTGTTCATATTTGCCGGAATGGGTGTCCTGATCTGGGGTTTGGATAGTAGTCTCAGCGGCCCTGAAGGGTTCTCGGCTGTTCAGGACTGGCTGGCTAGCCCACTGGTGAAACTGGTTGTATGGGCCATTCTGGCCGGTCTTATTTACCACTCAGTGGCTGGCATCAAGCATCTCATCATGGATTTTGGTATCGGTGAATCGATGGCCGGCGGCATCCTGGGCGCGCGATTGGTATTTGGCGTCTCTGCGGTGCTGATCTTGCTTGCGGGGATATGGATATGGTGACTTCAGTAACCAGCATGGGAAGGTCGGGCCTCTATGATTGGCTGATGCAGCGGGTCACTGCGGTGGTGCTGCTTGGCTACTTCCTGTTTATCGGCGTCGTATTACTCGGTGGTGTCGATTACGTCGAGTGGAAAGCCCTTTTTTCCCAGACGTGGATGCGTATTTTCAGCTTGCTCGCACTTATCTCACTGGGTATCCATGCCTGGGTGGGTCTGTGGTCGGTGCTGACGGATTATGTGACCCCGCGCATGATGGGGCCTAAGGGAGACGTGGTGCGCTTCTGTTTGCAGGGAGTTTGCGCAGTCACAATGTTCATTTATGTGGTCTGGGGAATCCAGATCCTGTGGGGTAGTTGAATAATGACGGCTTTTCGTACAATTTCCTTCGACGGTGTAATAGTCGGCGGCGGCGGGGCGGGCATGCGCGCAGCATTGCAATTGGCGCAATCGGGCTATAAAACGGCGGTCATTACCAAGGTGTTTCCCACGCGCTCACACACCGTGTCAGCTCAGGGTGGTATTACCTGCGCTATTGCCAGCGCTGACCCCCAGGACGACTGGCGCTGGCATATGTACGACACAGTCAAGGGCTCCGACTACATCGGCGATCAGGATGCGATCGAGTATATGTGCAGTGTCGGCCCGGAGGCCGTATTTGAGCTGGAGCACATGGGGCTGCCGTTTTCTCGCACCGAAGAGGGGCGAATCTACCAGCGGCCCTTCGGTGGCCAGTCAAAGAATTTTGGCGAAGGCGGTCAGGCAGCGCGCACTTGTGCCGCAGCAGACCGTACAGGGCATGCCCTGCTGCACACTCTTTATCAGGGCAACCTGAAGAACAACACGGTGTTTTTCAACGAGTGGTATGCGACTGATATTGTCAAGAATCAGGATGGCCATGTGGTCGGGGTTCTGGCGATCTGCATGGAGACCGGCGAAACCGTGTATATCAAATCCAAAGCTACCGTCTTCGCCACCGGCGGTGCAGGTCGTATTTATGCATCGACCACGAACGCCCACATCAATACCGGTGATGGTATCGGGATGGCACTGCGTGCCGGGTTCCCTGTTCAGGATATTGAGATGTGGCAGTTTCACCCCACCGGAATTGCGGGTGCCGGGGTCCTGGTTACCGAAGGTTGCCGCGGAGAGGGCGGTTACCTGATAAACAAGGATGGCGAGCGCTTTATGGAACGTTATGCGCCAAACGCCAAGGACCTGGCCGGGCGGGACGTCGTGGCTCGCTCGATGGTGCTGGAGATTCTTGAAGGCCGGGGTTGTGGCCCTGAAGGAGATCATGTATTCCTGAAGCTCGACCATCTCGGCGAAGAAGTGCTGGAGAGCCGGCTGCCCGGCATTTGTGAGCTGTCCAGGACGTTCGCTCATGCAGATCCGGTCAAGGAACCGGTCCCGGTGGTCCCCACCTGTCACTACATGATGGGCGGCATTCCGACCAATATTCACGGGCAAGCTCTGATAGTCGATAGCAACGGTGAGGATCAGGTCATCCCGGGTCTCTATGCCTGTGGAGAGGTAGCCTGTGTTTCCGTGCATGGAGCTAACCGGTTGGGCGGCAACTCACTGCTGGACCTGGTTGTATTCGGGCGCGCATCGGGATTGCACATCGAGCAGTCACTGCGAGAGGGCGTGCAGATGCGCGACGCCTCAGCCAGTGACCTGGAGTTTGCCGGATCACGGCTTGAAGCGCTGAATAGCTCCAGCGGTGGTGAAAAAGTCGCCGATCTGCGCAAGGAGTTGCAGAGCACCATGCAGAACCATTTTGGCGTGTTTCGCAATGGTGAGTTTATGCAGGAAGGGATCCGCAAGTTGGCGGATCTGCGTGATCGCATCGGCAATGCCCAGTTGGAAGACAAGAGCATGGCCTTCAACACCGCGCGCATCGAAGCACTGGAATTGCACAACCTGTTTGAGGTCGCCGAGGCCACCGCAATTGCCGCCGAGGAGCGCAAAGAGAGTCGCGGGGCGCATGCCCGTGAAGACTTCAGCGAGCGGGACGACGAGAACTGGCTGTGTCATTCCGTCTATTTTCCGGGCGACAAGCGGGTTGCCAAGCGGGGCGTTAATTTTGAGCCCCAAACTGTAGACACTTTTCAACCGATGGCACGCACCTACTAGTTAGCAGTAGCAGAACTGGTAGTAGAACGCAGTGAAGAGCGCGCGGCCACGAACCGTTACTGAGGATAGAAATTATGTTGCAAGTCAGTATCTATCGCTATAACCCGGAACGGGATGACGAGCCCTATATGGAGGATTTCCAGGTCGATACCGGTGGTAAAGACCTTATGGTTCTGGACGTCCTGGAAATGGTCAAGGGCAAGGACACGACAGTAGCCTATCGGCGGTCCTGTAGAGAGGGCGTGTGTGGGTCCGATGGGCTTAATATGAATGGCGTCAATGGGCTCGCCTGCATCACGCCGCTATCGTCAACTGTCAAAAACGGCAAGTTGGTGGTGCGACCCTTGCCGGGACTTCCTGTTGTGCGCGATCTGGTCGTAGACATGAGCATGTTCTACGCCCAGTACGAGAAAGTACAACCTTACCTCCAGAACAACACGCCTGCACCGGCCATCGAACGACTGCAGAGCCCAGAAGAGCGGGAGAAGCTCGACGGCTTGTACGAGTGCATACTGTGCGCCTGTTGTTCGACTGCCTGTCCTTCATTCTGGTGGAACCCGGACCGATTTATCGGGCCTGCGGGTCTGTTGCAGGCCTATCGGTTCCTGGCGGACAGTCGCGACACTGCGACCGACGAGCGCTTGGCCAACCTGGATGACCCGTTCAGTGTGTTCCGGTGTCACGGTATTCAAAACTGCGTCAATGTGTGTCCCAAGGGGTTGAATCCCACCCGGGCGATCGGCCATATCCGCAACATGTTGTTATCGCGTGCCACGTGATAACAAGGTTAAGTCACTGAATAATAAGGAATAGATGGCTTTAGTGTGTAGGGGTGGCGGCGCGGTGCGGCAACGGACACGACGCTACCAGCCAGACGCTGCCAACAAGCTGCCGACAAGTAGGTGAGCAGTGCGGCTCGAGCACTGCTAGAATCAATCTTGTTTGGCTGACAGCCTGCTAGCCACCATCACTTCCGGAAGGGTCGCAATGCAAGAGAACTCGATGGAACTTCTTTGGAGAAGTTCTCATATCGCCGGTGGCAACGCCACCTATGTCGAGGACCTGTACGAGTCCTATCTGAAAGATCCCAATTGCGTGCCCGAACAGTGGCGTGAATACTTCGACAAACTGCCCAGAGTCGATTCCAAGTTCACCCAAATTCAGGATGTGCCGCACTCCACTATCCGTGATCGATTTGCCCAGATCAGTAAAATGCGCGTGCGCACTGAAGCCACGGTGCAGCACGACTCCCAGGCCACTGACTACGAGCGCAAGCAGGTCCGTGTGGTACAGCTTATATCAGCCTACCGACAGCGAGGACACCAGAAAGCCAGTCTTGACCCGTTGGGCCTGGCCAAAAGGGAGCACGTTCCCGATCTGGAGTTGTCTTTTCATCAGTTGTCCGAAGCGGACTTCGATACCGTTTTCCAGACCGGCAGTCTGCACATTGGCAAGGCCGATGCGACCCTGGGAGAGATTCATGCGGCAATGGAGCGCACCTACTGCCATACCATTGGCGCCGAATTCATGCACATCGTCGATACCGAGGAACGCCACTGGATAATGCAACGCATGGAATCCGTGCGCTCAGCACCGGATTTCGGTCAAGAGGTGCGCCTGGGGTTGCTCAAGGAGCTCATCAAGGCCGAGGGGTTGGAGAAGTCACTAGGCTCGAAATACCCCGGCACCAAGCGCTTCGGTCTCGAAGGGGGCGAGAGCCTGATTCCTATGCTGTCCGACATGATACAGCGGTGTGGGGCTTCCGGGGCCAAGGAAATAGTCATTGGTATGGCGCACCGTGGTCGCCTGAACGTGCTTGTTAATATACTGGGCAAGAACCCGTCGGAATTGTTTGCCGAGTTTGAGGGCAGGGTCGAATATGAAAGCTCGGGCGACGTCAAATATCACCAGGGCTTCTCCTCTAATATGATGACGCCCGGTGGCGAGGTTCACCTGGCGCTTTCGTTTAACCCATCGCATCTTGAGATTGTATCGCCGGTGGTTGAGGGGTCAGTTCGGGCGCGGCAGGAACGTCGTAAAGATGATGAGGGCGAGCTGGTAGTGCCTATCGTGCTCCACGGTGATGCGGCCTTTGCCGGTCAGGGTGTGGTGATGGAAACCTTCCAGATGTCCCAGACCCGGGGCTACAAGACCGGGGGCACTATTCACATCATTCTCAACAATCAGGTGGGATTCACCACCAACAAGCGGGAAGATGCGCGCTCCACTGAGTACTGTACCGATATCGCCAAGATGGTTCAGGCGCCTATTTTTCATGTCAATGCCGACGACCCGGAGGCGGTGCTGTTTGTTACCCAGATGGCCGTTGATTATCGCACGGATTTCAATAAAGACGTGGTAATCGATCTCATCTGTTACCGGCGCCGTGGCCACAATGAGGCCGACGAGCCATCGGTCACTCAGCCGCTGATGTACACGGTGATTCGTAAGCACAAAACCACGCGGGATCTCTACGCTGCAAAGCTGATTGCCGAGTGCCTGATTACCGAAGCTGAGGATCAGCAACTGGTCGATCTTTATCGGGAGTCTCTGGATCGAGGCGAACCCCTGGTCAGCAGCCTGGTGTCAGAACCCAACAAGAGCCTTTTTGTCGACTGGTCTCCCTACATTGGACACAAGTGGACGCTTCAGGCCGATACCCGCATGGATATCCATGAGATGCAAGCGCTGGCCAGCGAGATTAACATCTCACCGGATAACTTTCCTTTGCAGCGCCAGGTTGCGAAAATTCTCGAAGATCGCCGTAAAATGGCCGCTGGTGCCATGCCGCTCAATTGGGGGTTTGCCGAAACCCTGGCCTATGCGTCGCTGCTCAAAGCCGGCTACCCGGTGCGCTTGACCGGGCAGGATGTCGGGCGGGGCACTTTTGCGCACCGCCACGCCGTACTGCACAATCAGAAGGACGGCAGTGTTTATGTGCCTCTGGAACATGTGGCGGATGACCAGGCTAACTTCCTTATCTACGACTCTTTGCTGTCAGAGGAAGCGGTACTCGCTTTCGAGTACGGATACTCGACCACCATGCCCCAGGGTCTGGTGATTTGGGAGGCGCAATTTGGCGACTTTGCCAACGGCGCTCAGGTAGTCATCGATCAGTTTATTACCAGTGGCGAACACAAGTGGTCGCGTTTGTCCGGCCTCACAATGCTGCTGCCCCATGGTTACGAGGGGCAGGGGCCGGAGCATTCATCCGCGCGACTGGAGCGTTTTCTGCAGCTCAGCGCCGAACATAATATTCAGGTCTGTGTGCCGACAACGCCGGCTCAGGTGTTCCATATGTTTCGGCGTCAGGCCATCAGGCATTTACGCAAGCCGCTGGTGGTCATGACACCAAAGAGCTTGCTGCGTCACAAAGAGGCCATCTCTACACTGGAGGATCTGGCCGATGGTCGATTCCACAATGTCCTGGAAGAGACTGATCAGTTAGACCCGGCTGCAGTCAAGCGCGTGGTGCTCTGTAGTGGCAAAGTGTACTACGACCTGCGGGCAGCGCGACGTGAGCGGGGTATTACGGACATCGCGATTCTGCGAATAGAACAACTGTACCCGTTTCCGGAAACGGAACTGATGGAGATGTTGCGGGGCTACCCCAACCTGGTGGACTCGGTTTGGTGTCAGGAAGAACCGATGAACCAGGGTGCCTGGTATTCGAGCCAGCATCATATGCGCCGTGCGCTCTTTACCGATCACCCCAGAGTCTATCTCTATTATGTAGGCCGCGACCCGTCCGCGGCACCTGCGGCAGGCTATATGGCTTTGCATGTAGAGCAGCAGGAACGGCTCATCAATGAAGCACTGACGTTCAGCCCGTCAGATGTTTGATAGCAACTGGCATTTCAACTTAAGGAAACGGAATGGCTATTGAAATTAAGGCACCAGCATTCCCCGAGTCTGTGGCCGATGGCGAAATCGCTGCCTGGCATAAGCAGGAAGGGGAGTCTGTGGTTCGCGATGAGCTCATCGTAGAAATCGAGACTGATAAGGTCGTGATGGAGGTGGTTGCACCGGAGGACGGTGTCATAGTGTCCATTGTGGCCGCGGAAGGTGAGACGATACAGAGCGAACAACTGTTGGCCACGCTTGAGCCCGGTGGGGTTGCCGCTGCGCCAGCCGCACCCGGCGGCGCCAGTGAAAGCGGTTCGGTGGCGCAACCCGCCTCGACCGACCAGTTGGGCCCTGCTGTCAGGCAGTTGATGCTAGAACACGGGCTGGACCCGGCCAGGATTTCCGGCACGGGCAAGGGCGGTCGGATCACCAAGGAAGATGTTCTGGCGCACCTCGAGCAGCCTGCCTCCGCACCTGCCCCCGCGGCCGTTTCCGCACCTGTGTCGAACCCACCCACTGACTCCCCTTTAGGCCCGTCGAGTGAGCGCGTTGAGAAACGGGTTCCCATGACCAGGATGCGGGCGAAGATCGCTGAGCGCCTGCTCGATGCCACCCAGCAGACAGCGATGCTGACCACGTTCAATGAAGTTAACATGGCGCCGGTCATGGCCCTGCGCAGTAAATACAAGGACCAGTTCGAAAAAACCCACAAGGGAACACGGCTGGGTTTTATGGGGTTTTTTGTAAAGGCCGCCTGCGAGGCGTTGAAACGGTTCCCGGCGGTCAATGCGTCCATCGACGGCAGTGACATCGTGTATCATGGCTATCAGGATATCGGTGTTGCCGTCTCCACTGAGGGAGGGCTGGTGGTGCCGGTGCTGCGGGATGCGGATTTCATGAGCCTCGCAGATGTGGAGGCAGCGGTGAAGGATCTGGGCTTGCGAGCCAAGGACAACAAGCTGACCATAGATGATATGACCGGCGGTACCTTTACCGTGACCAACGGTGGCGTCTTCGGCTCGTTGCTATCGACACCGATATTGAATCCGCCACAGACCGGAATTCTCGGCATGCACAAGATTCAGGAGCGACCTATGGCCGTGGGTGGCGAGATTGTGGTGTTGCCTATGATGTATCTCGCGCTTTCCTATGATCACCGCCTGATTGACGGCAAGACGGCAGTGCAGTTTCTGGTGGCCATCAAGGACCTCATCGAAGATCCCGCGCGGATATTGCTGCAGTTATAAACTCATTGGCGCAGTGCCGCCCTGTGAAGGGTGGCATCGCCCGCAACCGGAATTGGACAAAGACAATGGCTGAAAAATTCGACGTGGTGGTAATTGGCGCAGGCCCGGCAGGTTATGTGGCGGCGATACGGGCTGCTCAACTTGGCCTGAAAACCGCCTGTGTAGAACAGTGGCTTGACGACAGTGGCAAGATTCTTCTGGGTGGCACCTGTCTCAATGTCGGCTGCATACCCTCCAAGGCCTTGCTGGACAGTAGTCAGAAATTTGCCGAAGCCCGGGACTCGTTTTCTGAGCACGGTATCTCGGTCAGTCCAAGCATCGACGTACCGGCAATGCTGCAGCGCAAAGAAAAGATAGTCGGTCAGCTGACCGGGGGAATTGCGGGACTTTTCAAGCACAACGGCGTTACTGCGATCTCCGGAACCGGCAAGGTGTTGGCTGGCGCCAAGGTCGAAGTGACCGACAGTGATGGCAATGTTCAGGTTCTGGAGCCACGGAATGTGATCATTGCGGCCGGCTCGGTGCCCGTGCAGATTCCCCCGGCACCCGTGGATGACAAGTATATTATAGACTCCACTGGTGCCCTGGAGTTGGACACGGTGCCAGCGAGATTGGGGGTCATTGGTGCCGGCGTTATCGGTCTCGAACTCGGCAGCGTCTGGGTACGTCTCGGTTCCGAGGTTGTGGTACTGGAGGCCCTGGACGAGTTTTTACCCCTTATGGATGCCCAGATTGCCAAGGAGACCGGTAAAATTCTCAAGAAGCAGGGTCTCGACATCCGTCTGGGCACGCGAGTCACCAAGGCTGTCGTCAAGGATGACAAGGTTGAGGTCACCTACAGCGCCGGTGAGACCGAACATACGGAGGTGTTCGACAAGTTGATTGTTGCGGTCGGGCGCAGGCCGCGGTCAGGGGAACTGCTCGCCTCCGGGAGTGGTGTGACCCTGGATGAGCGGGGGTTCATTTTCGTTAATGACCACTGTGAAACCGAGGCCCCGCATGTGTATGCGGTGGGCGATGTGGTGCGTGGCCCGATGCTTGCGCACAAGGGCTCGGAAGAGGGCATCATGGTTGCCGAGCGTATAGCCGGTAAGGCAGCACAGATGAACTATGACTGTATTCCGTCAATTATCTACACACACCCGGAGGTGGCTGCAGTCGGCAGAACCGAGCAGGAACTGAAGGCCGATGGTGTGGAATACAAGTCTGGCACATTTCCCTTTGCGGCCAGCGGTAGAGCGCTGGCAGCGAACGACTCGGAGGGTTTGGTCAAAATTCTGGCTCATGCGAAAACCGACCGAATCCTCGGGTGTCACGTGGTGGGACCCTCGGCCGCTGACCTGGTGCAACAGGTGGTGATCGCTATGGAGTTCGGCTCCAGTGCCGAGGATCTGGCACTTACGGTGTTCGGTCATCCGACCCTGTCCGAGGCAGTGCACGAGGCCGCTCTGGCTGTTGACGGTCATGCGATTCACGTCGCAAATCGAAAAAAGCGCAAATAGGTAACTCTATGGCGTCCGACCCACAGTGTGGTGGAGGGCGGGGTACTCCATAGGAGCGGGCTTGGACAGCCTGCCAGGACTCGGCCGGCATGATAGAGAGTCAGTGGCTGGCAGGGGTTGAAGTCGGGCTGACCAAAAAAGAGACGGGAGAGTCCACAGGCAGCTGCGAGCCGGCCGGCGACTCATTTTTTTCGTAGTAATCAGACAGCAGGTAGAAGCATGAATCTTCATGAATATCAGGGTAAACATTTGTTTGCCGAATACGGTTTGCCCGTGTCACAGGGCTATGCGGTAGATACCCCCGAGGCAGCGGTCGAGGCGGCGGACATCATTGGCGGTGACATCTGGGTGGTGAAGGCTCAGGTGCATGCCGGAGGGCGCGGCAAGGCGGGCGGGGTCAAACTGGTGAAAAGCAAGGATGAGATTCGCGAGTTTGCCCAGCAGTGGCTGGGCAAGAATCTTGTCACCTATCAGACTGACGCCAACGGTCAGCCTGTAAACCGTATTCTCGTTGAATCTTGCACGGACATTGCTGAAGAACTGTATCTCGGCGCCGTGGTCGACCGGTCCAGTCGGCGGGTTGTTTTCATGGCATCCACGGAGGGCGGCGTTGAAATTGAAAAAGTAGCCGAGGAAACACCCGATAAAATATTACGCGCCACCATAGACCCCCTGGTGGGAGCTCAGCCCTACCAGGGACGGGAACTGGCCTTCAAGTTGGGGCTCAAGGGCGATCAGATCAAGCAGTTTGTGAAGGTTTTCCTGGGGCTGGCGCAGATGTTTGTCGACAAGGACCTGGCGCTGATTGAGATCAACCCTCTGGTGATCACTGAGCAGGGGAATATCCACTGTCTTGACGCCAAGGTCGGGGTGGATGGCAATGCGCTGTATCGGCAACCTGCGTTGCAGGAGATGCATGATCCCAGCCAGGAAGATGCGCGGGAGTCTCATGCGGCAAAGTGGGAACTCAACTACGTCGCACTGGATGGCAACATCGGTTGCATGGTCAATGGCGCCGGTCTGGCCATGGGTACCATGGATATTGTGGCGCTGCATGGCGGGTTTCCCGCTAACTTTCTTGACGTTGGCGGCGGCGCAACCAAGGAAAGAGTCAGTGAAGCCTTCAAAATTATTCTCTCAGACGAGAAGGTAAAAGCCGTTTTGATTAATATTTTTGGTGGCATTGTGCGTTGTGACCTTATCGCCGAGGGCGTGATAGGTGCAGTGGAGGAAGTCGGTGTCAGTATCCCGGTGGTGGTCCGGCTTGAGGGTAATAACGCCGAACTGGGCAAGAAGGCGTTGGAGGACAGCGGGTTGAATATTATCGCCGCTACCAGCCTTACGGACGCCGCCGAGCAGGCCGTGAAAGCGGCTGGAGGAGCAGCACAATGAGTATTCTGATCGATACAAACACCCGGGTCATCTGCCAGGGTTTCACCGGCTCTCAGGGCACCTTTCATTCTGAGCAGGCAATTGAGTACGGCACACAGATGGTGGGCGGGGTCACCCCGGGTAAAGGTGGGCAGCAACATCTCGGCCTGCCGGTATTTAATACTGTTGCGGAAGCGGTCGAAAAGACAGGCGCAGATGCATCTGTCATCTATGTGCCGGCGCCATTTTGCAAGGATTCCATCCTGGAAGCCGCCAGTGCCGGGATCAAGCTGATCGTTTGTATTACCGAGGGTATTCCAACGTTGGACATGCTCGAGGCAAAGGTCTACTGCGATAACATCGGAGTCAGGGTCATCGGCCCTAACTGTCCGGGTGTTATAACCCCCGGCGAGTGCAAGATAGGCATTATGCCCGGGCATATTCACTTGCCCGGTAAGGTGGGTATCGTCTCTCGCTCGGGTACCCTCACTTATGAGGCAGTGAAACAGACGACGGATGCGGGCTACGGGCAATCGACAGTAGTCGGTATCGGTGGCGACCCCATCCCGGGTTCCAACTTTATCGATATTCTGACCATGTTCCAGGACGATCCTGCGACGGAGGCTATCGTCATGATTGGTGAGATCGGCGGTACCGCTGAAGAAGAAGCTGCGGCTTTCATCAAGAGCCAGGTGACCAAGCCTGTCGTGTCTTACATCGCTGGCGTGACCGCGCCGAAGGGCAAGCGGATGGGGCATGCTGGTGCCATTATTTCCGGTGGCAAGGGCACCGCAGATGAGAAATTCGCCGCTCTGGAAGATGCGGGTGTGAAAACAGTCCGAAGCCTGGCTGAAATCGGCAGTGGTTTGGCCGAAGTAACCGGTTGGTAAACGTCCTGCGGCCTACACCGACTCTGTTGTCGGGCCGCACTCCTCGCTTGTCCGGCTTTTGTCCATCTCCCGTTTCAATTGCTTGTAAACCTCAGCGCCCTTGCGGCGCTGACGCTTAAGTACGGCTATTTCGCGATTGAGCTTGTCGCGCTGTTTCTCGTCGAGCTTTTCTTTCAGAGTCGACTCCATCTCACGCTGATTTTTCTTCAGTTTTTGGAGCACCTTGCGCAACTTTTTTACGTGCTTTTTGTCCGCATCGTCCTGCTTGTCAAGGAGCGCAGACAGCTTCTCGTAGAGTTTACTATTGGTCATATTGACTCCTGGCGACTAGTAAGAGCCGCGAGTCGATTCATGTGTCGTCGGCGACACTGGCAATTTCGTCCGGCTGCAGAGCAAGTTCCTCACTGAGCAAGTCATCTGGCGGGAGATCGGCTTTGAGCAGTTGCTCGACCATATCCAGCAGCTTTTGTACCACTTCATTGACGTACATGCCGTCATTGATGAGGGAAGTGGCCATCTGGGAGGTGATCACGCCCGCCCTGATTAATTGATCCACGCGACTGGCAGACTCACCGGCAGCGGCTCTCGCACCCACCTTAATCTGATCAAGTGACAACAGTGTGACAACCGTATCATCGCCATCCTGCAGGGTCGACAGCTCCCTGAGTGCCTCAGCGATTCTGATTCTGAAGTGGTTGTATTCGCGACGTACATGGGTGTTTTGACTGTGCATGGAGCGCAGCAGGTTTTTGCGCAGATGTTTCACAGCCTTGATCGCGACCACCACGTCGAGGTTGGCTCGTCGCAAGGCGTTGTACGCCGGGGCGTACTCCGGCGGGGCCGCGGCCTGGGCGCGGCTCAGGAACTCTATGTTACCGCTGTAGATGTGTTTTATATTGCGCTCGTACTGGTCATCGAGATCTATCTCAATGACTTTGCCCGGCGTCTCGAGTAGCTGATTCAGATCTTCCGACCCGGTGACAAGGGCGCGACGCAGGCTGACACCGTGAGCGATAACCGTAAATGCGTTGTGAAACAGGTGACGGGTCTCCTGGGTCACCGCCTTCACGGCAACATCGGGCAAAGCGAGTGACGCGTCACTGAGATAGCGTGGTCGATCCACGTTGCTCTTTTTATCGCGCAGGTGTGTCTCTAACCAATCGGCCAGGGGGTTAATGAGCGGCAGCATCAATAGTACGCCCAGCAGATTGAACAGGGTATGGAATACGGCGAGCTTCAGCGTGTAATCGTCCTGGGCGATACCGATCCAACTGCTCATGGAATCGACTGCGATGCGCAGGGGCGTTATGCACAGCAGCGCAACCAGCGCGGTAGACACATTGAACACCAGGTGAGCTGCCGCGAGCCGTTTGCCATTGATGTTTGCGCCCAGTGCGCCGATCACTGCTGTTACCGTGGTGCCGATATTGGCGCCGATCGCCAGCGCGAGGGCGTTCTCGTAGGTGATCTGCTGGGCAGCCAGCGCGGTGATGATTAAAGTCAGGGTGGCATGACTGGATTGCATGATCACGGTGGCGACAACGCCAATCGAGGTAAATACGGCCAGACCCACCAGCCCTGTCATGGCAAAGCGCGTCAGGTCGATCTGGTCCGAGTAGGCCGAAAACCCCAGCTTCATAAAGTGAATACCCAGGAACAGAAAGCCGATGCCCGCCAGAACCCAGCCGATTCCCCGCAGCGATCTGGCCGATTGCAGTAACAGCACCACACCAAACACCAGTAATGGCATGGCATAGCTGGAGAGGTTTACCTTGAGGCCGAAGCCCGCGACGATCCAGGCGCCCGTGGTAGTGCCGAGGTTGGCACCGAAAATAATACCCATCCCCTCCCTGAGGCCGATTAACTCGGCGCTGAGAAATGAGATAGTCAAGACCGATACCAGCGACGAAGACTGCATAAGGGTCGTAGAGACCAGGCCGAATCCCAAGCTTTTCCACAGTCTGTCCGTGCTGGCGGCAAGTACTCGCTGCAGCGAACCCCCGCTAAAGACGGTAAATCCCTGCTCCATACACTGCATTCCGAACAGGAACAGGGCCACACCGGCCGCGATATCCCTGAAGTTGTCGCTCAGCCAGAACCCGTAGGCAAGTAACAACAGAGTGGCTGGCAGTAAGATACGACCTGACATCGGTGAGCAGGGGGCTCCGTTGGTTAGTAGCAACGCCTTGCTAGTCGAAATGAGACTAAATCACTACCGGGGAGAAAGCCAGTCACGGATCCCTGCGGCGACAGATGGTAAATATCTGAATGGCGCATGCTTGAAATTGACCGACCCTGCCCCCATATCTTCATCCTGTCTGAATTCTATTTAAATCAATGCCTTACAGTATAGGAGAAACCATGACTACCGATGTTACCAAAGAGACGTTGGGCTTCCAGACCGAGGCCAAGCAGCTTCTGCACCTGATGATTCACTCGCTCTACAGTAATAAGGAGATTTTTCTACGGGAGCTAATATCGAATTCCAGTGATGCGATCGACAAGCTCCGTTTTGCCGCACTCGCTGATGACAAGCTGTTGGAGGGGGGCGGTGACTACCATATTCATGTCGATGTGGATAAGGACGCGAAAACGATCACCCTTAGCGACAACGGCATCGGCATGAACCGGGAAGAGGTCATTGAAAATCTGGGTACGATAGCCAAGTCGGGTACCGCTGCGTTTTTGGAGAATCTCACCGGAGATCAGCAGCAGGACTCACAGTTGATCGGCCAGTTTGGAGTGGGTTTCTATTCAGCATTCATCGTGGCCGACCGTGTGGAGGTGCATACCCGTAAGGCGGGCGAGCCGGCTGACGAGGGTGTGGTCTGGGAGTCTCATGGTGAATCGGAATTTTCTATCGAGAGCCGCGATAAGGACACCCGCGGTACGAGCATTACGTTGTTCCTGAAAGAAGGTTGTGAGGAATTCGCAGATGACTGGCGCGTGCGCAGCGTCATCAAAAAGTACTCCGACCATATTTCAGTGCCGGTAATGATGCCCAAGCCTCCAGCGCCGGCGGTTGACGGTGAGAGCGAGGGCGAGGAGACACCCGCGGCGGTTGAGACCGAGTACGAGGCGGTCAACGATGCGACTGCACTCTGGACCCGTAGTCGCAGCGATGTCAGCGACGAAGAGTACAAAGAGTTTTACAAGCACGTTTCCCACGACTTTGAGGACCCTCTGACCTGGAGCCACAATAAGGTCGAGGGTAAAGTGGACTACACCAGTTTGCTTTACATTCCCAAGCGGGCGCCGTTTGATATGTGGAACCGGGATATGAGCCGCGGACTGAAGCTCTATGTCCAGCGGACTTTTATCATGGACGATGCGGAGCAGTTCCTGCCGCTCTATCTGCGCTTTGTCCGTGGCATCGTCGATTCGAACGATCTGCCGCTGAACGTTTCCCGGGAGTTGCTGCAGCAGGATAGCTCGGTCGAGTCCATGCGTAATGCAGTGACCAAACGGGTTCTCGATATGCTCTCCAAAGTGGCCAAGTCTGATGGAGACGATTACGCCGGGTTCTGGAAGGAGTTTGGCCAGGTACTGAAAGAAGGCCCGGCAGAGGACTTTGCCAATCGTGAAAAAATCGCCAAGTTATTGCGCTTCTCGAGCACTCATACCGACAAGGCAGTGCAGGACCAGTCTCTTGAAGACTATGTTTCGCGCATGCAGGACGGGCAGGAAAAAATCTACTACGTGGTAGCTGAGAACTTCAATACGGCCAAACACAGCCCGCACCTGGAAGTGTTCCGTAAGAAAGGTATTGAGGTCCTGCTGCTTTCGGATCGCGTTGATGACTGGTTGATGAACCACCTGCAGGAATTCGACGGGAAACAGTTTCAGGATGTGGCTCGCGGAGCGCTTGACCTGAATGCGGACAGCGAGGAAGAAAAGGCCGAGCTGGAGAAGCTGGAAAAAGACAGCGAAGCCGTCGTGGAGCGCCTGGGCAAAGTGCTGGCCGAGAAGGTGACCGAGGTCCGGGTGACCCATCGCCTGACCGATTCTGCAGCCTGTCTGGTTGTGGGTGAGCAGGATATGGGCGCACAGATGCGCCGTATTATGGAGGCTGCAGGTCAGCCCGTGCCCGAGAGTAAGCCTATCCTGGAGATAAACCCACAGCACCCGCTGTTGGCTATGCTTGATCAGGAGCCTGACGAGGACCGTTTTGCAGATCTGGGTCTGTGTGATATTCGACCAGGCCAGTCTCGCCGAAGGCGGCCATCTGGATGATCCGGCAGCCTACGTCGCCAGACTCAACAAGCTGTTGCTGGAAATGGGCAAACGCTGAGTGGGGCTGTCGTTTTCGCCAGAGCGCAAACGGACTCGATCGTGATCATCACGGTGATGAGGCACGGAGAGGCGGGTACGGCGGTCAGTGACCGCCTGCGTCGCCTCACGCCGCGCGGCTCTCAGGACGTCCGCCTGGCGGCGCAGCAATTGCGGGAACTGTGTGACAAGAACTCGGTACTGGCGCCCCATAGCGTTCTTTGCAGCCCTTGGGTGCGCACCAGGGAAACTGCCGAACAGGTGACTGAAGTCCTGGGCCTGGATGCGCCGAGGGCCCTGGAGGCCCTTATCCCGGGCGCTGGCACGGCGGATGTGGATGGGATTCTGGCCAGAAGCGATGAGGGTCACTTGCTGATTATCTCGCATCAGCCGCTGGTGTCGCGGCTGGTTGATCACTATACGGGTGACCCCGGACGCGTACCCGGATTGACGCCGGGTGGATTCGTGACAATGGCTACTGCAGTTGCAGCTGCGGGGGTTGCCGAGCTGCTGTTTTGGGCCATGCCCCCTGATTTCGAGGCAAATAGTTGATCGACCGCACCGCCAGAGATATCCAGTGGTGTGTCAATGGTCGGATACTAGCCGGCCAGTGCTGGGCGATCCCGGCCAGCGGCCACTGCTGGCATTGCACGGTTGGCTGGATAATTCGGAGAGTTTCGCGGTATTAGCTCCGCTGCTCAACGATTATTATGTGGTGGCACCGGACCTGTGTGGTCACGGTCGCAGTGAACACCGTTCCGCCGACGGGGGATACCAGATATGGGACGACTTGCCCGATCTTCATGAGCTGCTGTTGCAACTGGGATGGGAACGTTTCAGCCTTATGGGACACTCTCGGGGCGCGATCATTGCTGTTCTGCTGGCGAGCACGCTTGCCACAGCGGTGGAGCAGCTGGTGTTGCTCGACGCCGTACTACCCCGGCCTGTACCAGAAGACGCGGTGGTGCAGCAGCTGGGACAGTTTATTGCCGACCGGAAGTTGCTGCTCAACCGCCAGCAGCGAGTATTCGCCAACAGGCAGGAGGCGGTCGCTGCGCGTCAGCAGCGTGGATTGACGGCCGATGCCGCGAGACTTCTGGCGCTCAGGAACCTGGTGCCGGTGGCTGGTGGGTTCAGCTGGAGTACCGACCCCCGCCTTCGGGGGCATCGGCGATGAAACTGACGGCCATTCAGTGTCGAGTGATTTTACGGGCTCTCACCATGCCCACCCTGTTACTATTGGCATCGTCGGCGAGCGAAGAACAGAGGCAGAGCGCCAGGGCATCGATCGCCGAAATGCCGCAGGGAAGTGCCTCGACGGTGCGCGGCAGCCACCACTTCCATATGGACGGCGATATCGATGAATTGCTCAGGTATGTGACGCTGTCGGCTGCCGGGTCTGGGGTCGCCAAAGAAATCTGAAATGACGGGAGAAGTTATGGATAAGGGTCGCTTTCTGCTGCCCCTGCTGGTTGGGCTTTTTGCCTGTGGTGTTGTATCGCAGAGCACTGCACAGGAAAGTGCAGCGATTGTGGTCAAAACAGTCGCTGAAAAATCAGCCTCTCCCGAGGAATTATTGAAACGCTTTGATGCCTACCCGCATGCAGAGATGATCGACTCGTCCAACACCCAGGTGATCGACTACGAAATTGGACTGGGAGCTATTCAAAAATCGCAGGGGGCCTGGCGTCTCAAGCACAGCGAACGGGTGACGGGGCAGTTGCAGACCTACACATGGCAAATCATCGACGGATTTACATCCCGGGAAGTGGCCGAGGAATTGAGCGGCATTATCGAAGGTGATCCCGCTAATGTCCTGCTGTTCTCTTGTGAGAGCCGGGCCTGCGGTCCCGGGGTCCAGTGGGCCAACCGGGTATTCAAGCAGCGCCTGCTCTATGGTCAGGAATCGCTGCAGCAGTATCGTGCCTATTCACTGACCCAGTCGGTAGAGTACCGGCTGGTAATTTACAATTCAGCGCGTACCGCCGACAGGCAGTATCTCCATGTGGAATTGGTGAGACTGGAAGGCTGATCAGCGGCGCATATTCAGTAGCGAGAGGAATTCGTCACGGGTTTTGCGTTCATCGCGAAAACTGCCTAGCATCGCTGACGTTTTCATCAACGAATTCTGTTTTTCCACGCCGCGCATCATCATGCACATGTGCCTGGCTTCTATGATCACACCGACACCCTCCGCGTCTGTCACGGTCATGATGGTCTCAGCAATCTGGGTGGTGAGTGACTCCTGTATCTGCAATCGTCTGGCAAACACATCGACGATTCTCGCTACCTTGGACAGGCCCAGGACCTTGCCGGTGGGTATGTAAGCCACATGGCATCTGCCGATGAATGGCAACAGGTGGTGCTCGCAGAGCGAGTAGAGCTCCACATCCTGCACCAGAATCATCTCGCTCGAATCAGACGGGAACAGGGCATCGTTGACGACTTCGTCAACCGACTGGGTGTAGCCTCTGGTCAGGAACTGGAAGGCGGCGGCGGCTCTCTTCGGTGTGTCTGCAAGCCCGGGACGGCTCAAGTCCTCGCCGACCCCCTCAATAATTTTAGCCCAGCTGTCTTCCATAGTCGCTCCGAGGGTCAGCCCCTGTAAGCAGGGATGGTACCAACTGCGAAATTCTGTGGCAATTGGCTGCCCATATACCGTCGCGGTCGCAGCGGGTTACACTGGGGCATGAGCGATGAAAGTAGTGGCACGGAGTGGTTGGTTGATCGAGTGGGCGAAACAGTGGAGGAAGCACTGTTCCAGTGTGAGCGCGCTCTGACGAGAGCCGCGCTGTGTTTCGGTCACGGTACAGACAATGCCTGGGACGAAGCTGTGCAACTGGTGTTATCGGTGGCGGAGTTGTCTCTGGCTTCAGATGACCGGGTCCTGTCGCACCCATTGACCCCGGCCCAGCAGTCGCGGGCCCTGGCGCTGTTGAAGCAGCGGGTCGATAACCGCGTCCCCTTGCCCTACCTGCTTGGCAAGGCCTGGTTCGCGGGACTGGAGTTTCGCTGCGACCGGCGAGCCCTGGTGCCTCGTTCACCCCTGGCCGAGGTTATTCAGAACGCTTTTCTGCCCTGGTACAGTGGGCCGCCGCCAGAGAAACTGCTGGATGTGGGCTGCGGTGGTGGTTGTATCGGTTTGGCAGCAGCATTTTACTCACCCGGGCTGGAGGTGGATTTGCTCGACGTGGATGAAGCCGCGCTGGAGCTGGCGCGGGAAAATGCGGAGCTGCTGGACCTGGCTGCAAGAACCAGAATCCTGCACTCAGACCTTTTTGCGGCTGTGCGCGGTGAAAAGTACGATATTATTGTCAGCAATCCACCCTATGTCGATGCTGCCGATCTCGCAGCGATGCCCGATGAGTATCATCACGAGCCCGAGATCGGGTTGGGGTCCGGCCAGGACGGTTTGCTGATAACGCGCAGGATTCTTGCGCAAGCTGACCAGTATCTGCGTCCCCATGGACTCTTGTTGGTGGAGGTAGGTAATAGCAACCTGGCGCTGGAGCGGGCGTTTTCGTCAGTTCCCTTCACCTGGCTGGAATTTGAACACGGGGGCCACGGGGTCTTTGCGCTGACCGCAAGCGAGTTGCAGGAATACGCAGCAAGCCTCGGAGCATAGCCTTATAATACAGCGCTGAATAGCTGAGACGGAAAGGGTGAAATGGCAGGCAACACAATAGGAAAACTGTTTACGGTCACCAGTTTTGGGGAGAGCCATGGCCCTGCGATTGGCTGTATCGTGGACGGTTGCCCCCCGGGGTTGCCGCTGTCTGCCGCAGACATGCAGCCAGACCTGGATAGGCGCAAGCCCGGTACCTCGCGGTTCACAACCCAGCGACGTGAGGCTGACGAGGTGCGTATCTTGTCAGGGGTGTTTGAGGGTGTAACGACCGGTACGTCAATCGGACTGCTTATCGAAAACACAGATCAGCGGTCCAAGGATTACTCTGATATCAAGGACACTTTTCGCCCTGCTCACGCGGACTACACCTACGAACAAAAATACGGGCAGCGCGATTATCGTGGGGGCGGCCGTTCATCAGCAAGAGAGACTGCGATGCGGGTGGCGGCTGGCGCGATCGCAAAGAAATATCTGCAACAGCGTTTTGGCATGACGATTCGCGGTTACCTTGCGCAGCTCGGACCTGTGAAAGCAGAGCGACTGGAGTGGGATACGGTCGAAACCAATCCGTTTTTCTGTCCGGACCCAGACAAGGTCGCGGATATGGAGGCTTTTATGGTGGCGCTCAATAAACGGGGTGACTCAGTGGGTGCGCGAATAAACGTGGTTGCCTCAGGCGTCATGCCCGGTTTGGGCGAGCCCGTCTTTGACCGGCTGGATGCCGATATCGCCGCGGCGATGATGGGCATCAACGCAGTCAAGGGTGTGGAGATTGGCGCCGGGTTTGCCAGTGTTGAGCAACACGGGAGTGAGCATCGAGACTTGCTGACTCCCGAGGGCTTTGTCGGTAACAACGCCGGCGGCGTGCTGGGGGGAATCTCCAGTGGGCAGGACATTACCGTCAGTATCGCGCTCAAACCCACTTCGAGTATCCGACAGCCAGGTGCGAGCATCGACAGTGCAGGGCGGCCGACGGAGGTGATAACCCGTGGTCGGCATGACCCCTGTGTGGGTATCCGGGCCACACCCATTGCCGAAGCGATGCTCGCCATCGTGCTGATGGATCACGCTCTGCGCCACAGAGCCCAGAATTTGGATGTCGATTCCGCTACACCCGTGCTTCCCGCCGCTGCCCCGGGCGAGGAAGGGAAGTAACCGTATGAGCCGCGCCCAAAGGCGCTACCTGCGCACTGTGCTGTTGGGTGTCGCCGCGATGGCGACGCTGATTTGGGCGGCGGTGGACCAGTTTGCAATTTCCTGGGCAGAAATACGTCAACTGTTTGTAGTCACCCTGATCGGAGTCCTGGTTATCATGGTCTGTGCGGGGCTGGGCGTGGCGATTTGGCAGTTGTTGCGGCGACTCATCGGCCGGAGTTGATATTTCCCCGGATCGATTTCAGCACTACAGCTCCAGATCAATCTCCAGGGTCATTTGCTCAGCGATGTCATCGAGGGTGTCAGAGAGGTCTTCCAGATCTGTTGAATGGGTAATCTGCGCATCGATCCTGGCGCTGAACAGCATTTCACCGCTCATGGCCGCGCTGTCGACATGGCTGTCCATGCTGGTCACGTTGATCTGGCGCTGTGCCAGGGCCCGGGATATTTCCCGGACGATACCCGGCCGGTCGGGGCCCATTACCGACAACACAATGGGCTTGCCCGAAGCATCCACGACAGTTGCCGTCCGCTCGCCACCAGCTGTCGCTGGTGTCATTTTGACTTCCAGCCCGGCACTCGTCAGATCACTGAGATCTGCCTCCAGACCGACGGCTTGTTGCGGTGGCACGGAGACCAGCACCAGCCCGGCGAATTTACCCGCCAACTGTGACAAACGACTCTCGTGCCAGTTGCCAGCATTGTTTTCCACAACCTGGGCCAGTTCTTCCACAAGTCCCGGGCGGTCGTCACCGATGAAGGTCAGTATGTAGGCTGTATCCACCAAATAGACTCCACTTTCGTTGTCACAGGCTTTATATTAACTCGCATTCAATAAATTCAGAAGGGTATGCTATGGCTAGCATCGTAGAGGTTCCCCACGGTCGATTGCATCCCGATGTATTGCAATCTTTGCTGGAAGACTATGCGAGCAGAGATGGCACAGACTACGGCCGGGTCGAACTAAGCCTGGAGCAAAAAGTGTTGAATTTGCGCCGACAAATCGAGCGAGGTGATCTGCTGATCCTGTTCGACGCCGATAGCGAGCACTGGGACATTACGCCCAGTGACGAGGCCCGACAGCTGATGGCAGTGAATTGAACCAGTGAGCACGCCAGTGAATAAACCGCTCCAGACCCCGGACCATCGCCTGGATGCCTGCGGCTTGTATTGTCCGGAGCCGGTCATGTTGCTGCACAACAAAGTACGCGATATGGCTGTCGGGCAGACCCTGTTGGTGCTCGCTACTGACCCCTCCACCGAGCGCGATATACCCAGGTTCTGCGGGTTTCTTGGGCACGATCTCCTTGCTCAGTCGGTAGAAGCGGGCACGTATCGGTATCTGCTGCGAAAGTGCGGGGCCTCTGAATGACAGCCGCTGTGTCGAGCAAGCCTGCCCCCGCGATTTTCGATGCCAGCATACTCGAACAGGTGTTTGCCGGTTGTTTCGCTGAACAGTACCGAACCCGGCTGGTGGGTGGCGCCGTGGAACCGCTCTATGTGCCGGGTCAAGCCACCCGGGTCGGTGTTTCCTCGCTTCAGGACCACGATAGTGATAGCGTTTTGCACTATCGAGAAGATTTCTTTGCCAGTGCCCTGCACGAGGTTGCCCACTGGTGTATAGCGGGCGCGGCGAGGCGTCGTCAGGTTGATTTCGGGTATTGGTACACACCGGAAGATCGTGACTGGGTGGCGCAACAAAAGTTTCAGCAGGTCGAAACTAAACCCCAGGCGCTGGAATGGCTGTTTTCTCGCGCCTGTGGCTACAGGTTTCAGCTCAGCTTCGACAATCCGGACCAGGCCGGCGCGCCGGCGGCTGAGAGCTTTGCTGCTGCCGTACTGGCGCGAGCGCGACAATGGCAGCGCGAGGGTCTACCTCTGCGAGCAGAGCGGTTTTACTCCCGGCTTGGCAGAGCATTTGGGCGCTGTTGTCCGGTGGCCGAGCTGGACTTGCGGCTGGCTGAACTGACGTGATTGCGCGGATAAAACCGACCACCTGCATGAATAGCACGGATGGCGCAGCGTGATTATTGTCGCTGATGAGAATATTCCGGAAGCAGCCACCACCTTTGCGCCGCTGGGTTCGGTGCACACGGTAAACGGACGCCAACTGGTTGCCAGTGATCTGGAAGGTGCCGATGTCCTGTTGGTCCGCTCCGTGACGCGAGTGGATGCGAAATTGCTGTCGGGCACCAGGGTGCGATTTGTCGGTACTGCTACCAGCGGGACCGATCATCTGGACCTGGACTACCTGAAACGGTCGGGTATTGGTCATGCCCATGCACCGGGTTCCAATGCCAACTCTGTCGTGGAGTACGTACTCAGCGCCATTGCCGCTTCAGATGACTGCCTGGAACAGGTTCTGGCTGGTGCTGTGGTTGGAATTATTGGCTTCGGTATCATTGGTAAACAAATGGCCACAGTACTGGCTGCATTGGGTATCAATTACCGTGTCTATGATCCCTGGTTGGTTCAGGCTGGCATCGCGCATGCGAGTACACTGGAGCGGGTTTTGAGGGCGGATGTGATCACCTTGCATTGTTCCCTCACGGAACGAAGACCCTGGCCCAGCCGCCATCTGTTGGGCTCTGAGCAGCTCGCGACAATACGCAGTGATGCTCTGCTGGTCAATGCCAGTAGAGGTCCGGTTATTGACAACCGGGCGCTGCGGAACTTGCTCGCCGATGGCTCGGGTCCACAGACGGTCATCGACGTCTGGGAAAACGAACCGGGGATAGACCACGCCCTGCTGCGGAGAGTGCACTGTGGCACGCCGCATATCGCAGGCTACAGCTTGGACGCTAAGCTGCTGGCAACCCGTATGTTGTGGGATGCCGTTCTGGCGTTTTTTGATCGGGAGGGTCCTGCGGGTTCAGAGGAAGCCCAGTCTCGTCCGCCTATCCGGGTGAGTGGCGAACTTCACGGGGCTGAGCTGATCAGACACTTGTTGCAGCGCCAGTACGACATTCGGGCTGACGACTGCGCATTGCGCAATGCAACTCTGGGGCTGCATCCCCGTATCGCCGCGGGGGGATTCGATCGGCTGCGGCGTCACTACCCGGTGCGGCGGGAATTGCGCGGCACTGCGGTTCATGGCACGGGATTCGATCAGACCGATATCAATTCGCTGCAGGCTCTTGGCTGTTATGAACTTTCTCAGCGTGAGCTTGTGTTGTGAAGGCGCTGCATATTGGCCTGCTGATAAACCCGTTGGCCGGGCTGGGTGGAAGTCTGGCACTGAAGGGCAGCGACGGTAGTGAGGTTCGAGAAATCGCGAGCCAGTTGGCACCCGGGGTTGCTACCCGCGCTATGGCGCGAGTAGAGCGGGTCCTGGCTCGCCTCGCAGAAAAGCCGGTCGCGGTGCAATTCAGTACCTGGGCTGGCTCCATGGGCGCACTGAGCCTGGCCGGTGCACCGGTGCCCGTGAGCGTGCTGGGCGGTTCCGATGACCGAGTCACCAGTGCGGACGATACCCGCGCCGCGGCCCGGGCGCTGACGGCTGCAGGTATCGATATACTGCTGTTTGCCGGGGGAGATGGCACGGCGAGGGATATTTTTGATGCGGTTGGTGACGCCGTTCCGGTGTTGGGAATTCCTGCCGGCGTCAAAATGCACTCCGGGGTCTTCGCCGTATCGCCGGAGGCGGCCGCGGAGCTGCTGGCAAAACTGGCGGCTGGCGAACTGGTGGGCTTACTGACACGAGAGGTGCGCGATATTGATGAGGAAGCGTTTCGCCACGATCAGGTGAGAAGCCGCTTTTACGGTGACCTGAGGGTGCCAGGGGATGGCAGTTATTTGCAGCAAACCAAAATTGGAGGCCGGGAAAGCCACGAACTCGTCGCGGCGGACATCGCCAATTGGCTGGTAGAGCAGATGGCGCCGGGCCGTGTTTATTGCATAGGCCCCGGATCAACGACGGCGGCAATCATGGCCGCGCTGGACCTTCCTAACACGCTGTTGGGTGTGGATGTTATCCGGGACGGCGTTGTACTGCGATCAGACTGTAACGAGCAGGCCTTGCTCGAGATGCTCGCCGACGCACCGGAGGGCGCAGAAATTATCGTCACAGCCATTGGCGGGCAGGGTCATATCTTTGGTCGTGGCAACCAGCAGTTTACGCCCACTGTGATCCGAACAGTGGGTTTGGACAATATACGCATTGTTGCTGCGAAATCGAAACTGGCGGCGCTGGAAGGCCGTCCTTTGCTGGTGGATACCAATGACCCGCAGCTCGACCAGGATCTCAGCGGCTTCCGATCGGTCATTACCGGTTATGAAGATCAAGTACTGTACCGGGTGGGAGGCGCTGCCTGACACTGCTCCCACCCGTTCAGCTTCATGTGCTCGCCCAGGCAGTCGGTTTTTTGCCTCGCTTTATTCGCCGACCGGTACCCGTGCCAGCAGGGCGCTGACGCAGTGCCGAATATCGATGCTGGATCCATGCTTGACCGCATGACGCAGGGAGGCAATGGTCTGTTGTGCCTCTTCCTGTACGCTGGGGGGCAGAGCCACCACGGCATCGTTGTCTGGCAACAGGTCTGGATCAACACGGGAGGACAGAAGTAAAAAGCCGCGCCGACTAAGCACCGCCTGATCGATCGCCTCTTGCCGAATCGTTTCTTCAAACTGCAGGTAGCCCTGCTCGGCAAGCCAGACCATGGCGCCGAAACCGGCCTGAAAGCGGGGGTGATGTAAACCGAATTCATCCGGTTGATCCGGACCACAGACATCATCCACATACAGGGTGATTTTGCGCGGAAAGCTGGCGTAAAGACGCAGCAGAATGGTTGCCACGTCGCGGTAGAAGTCTTCGATATGTAGGTCTGCCATAGTACTTTGAATAGCGCCTGTGCAAGTTCCTGTGACGGTTCCCGGGCGTACCCCGTAGACAGTCCCTGTAACCGCCACGGGGGCAACATTGCATTGATAATGCCGCTGTTGTGGAGCGGGCTAATACCCTAGTGTAATCTATTGCAAACTGAGTCGAGAGAGAAAACCGATGAAAGACAACGAATATTGGCGGGGCAAACTAACCCCTGATGAGTATCACGTCTGTCGTGAAAAAGGCACTGAGCGGCCGTTCAGCGGTGAGTATTGGGATTGCGAGAAGGAGGGGGTGTATAACTGTCGCTGCTGCGGCGAGCCCTTGTTCCTGTCTGACAGCAAGTTCGACGCGGGCTGTGGTTGGCCGAGTTTTTCCGCGCCGGCAAATGCAGATAGTATCGCCGAGCATCGCGATACCAGCCACGGCATGATCAGGACCGAAGTCACCTGCAAACACTGCGATGCCCACCTTGGGCATGTGTTTACCGACGGCCCCACAGACAGCGGGCTCAGGTACTGCATCAATAGTCTTTCGATTGCTATGGAAGATAAATCGTCGGATTGAACGAGGGGATGGAGCGGGAAACCGGGTTCGAACCGGCGACCTCAACCTTGGCAAGGTTGCGCTCTACCAACTGAGCTATTCCCGCACGAGTACCGCGGTAACTATCGTTGGTACGTTGCGCGTTGGGTAAGTTGCATTCCCGGTGTAGTGCCGCAAGTGGGAATCTACCTCCGCGAGGACTTGATGAGTGGCGTCCCCTAGGGGGTTCGAACCCCTGTTACCGCCGTGAAAGGGCAGTGTCCTAGGCCACTAGACGAAGGGGACGCAGCAGTACTCAGTCAAGAGCGGCGCATTGTAGGAAGCGGTAATCGATTCGTCAAGCCCGGTGCGCGGTTTTTCTGTGCAGTGCTTATCCCAGTCGCTGTCAATCGGGCCAGCCGGCCGTCCAGACCCTCAGTGTCGGTTGGCCAGTTTGGCATGGGCCGCAGGGTAGTCGAGAACTTCTCCGGCCGTGGCCGCCTCCTCGCGCAGTTCATCCAGCGACTGATGCAAGGCTATTTCCTCGTCTGGCATGTAGTGCAGGCAGTCGCCACCTAAAAACCAAAGCAAGTCTCGAGGAATGTCCGGTGCCAGCTCCGGGTAAGTGGTAAATAGCCGCTGGATCAGGGCAGGGGCTTCCTCATGCAGGAGTGCCGGGTTTTCGGCAACCCGCTGCAAAGCTGAGCACAGCCCCTTGAACGGGTCATCTTCATTGGCCAGTTTGTCAGCATGAGCTTGCAGGCGTTGGGCCAGGCCTGTCATCAGCGCCTGGTTGTAGTGCAGATACTGTACATCGTTCATGATTAGTCGTTTGCCGGTGCAATTGCCGTTACAATGACGCGTCGATCCGGGCATCACGGTAGTTTTACGAGCGGCTATGTTACCAGCACTGACGATACAAAACCTGAGCAAAGTCTACAACAACGGGTTTGAAGCTCTCAAGGGCATCGACCTCGCAGTAGAGCAGGGCGATTTTTTTGCCCTCCTGGGGCCCAATGGCGCTGGTAAATCGACCACGATTGGGATTATCTGCTCACTGGTGGCCAAGAGCGGAGGCAAAGTGGCTGTCTTTGATGCCGACATCGATACCGACTTCGCCGCTGCAAAAACCTATCTGGGAATCGTGCCTCAGGAATTCAACTTCAATCAGTTTGAGCAGGTATTTGATATTGTCGTGAATCAGGCTGGCTACTATGGCTTGTCCCGGCAGGTAGCACAGGAGCGAGCGGAGAAATACCTGCGGGAACTGGGCCTGTGGGACAAGCGCCATCAGGCCTCGCGCATGTTGTCCGGCGGCATGAAGCGTCGGCTAATGATTGCACGGGCTCTTGTACATGAGCCGCGATTGTTGATTCTCGATGAGCCCACAGCGGGTGTGGATATAGAAATGCGCCGCTCCATGTGGGATTTCCTCAAGAAGATCAACGCGGGTGGGACGACAATTATCCTGACCACTCACTATCTCGAAGAGGCCGAGGCCCTGTGTCGCAATATCGCGATCATCAATCACGGCGCTATTGTCGAGCACAGTTCCATGAAGGGGCTGCTGCGACGTCTCCATCGAGAGGTGTTCATCTTCGATTGTGTCGATGAACTGGCGGCTGATTTTGCTATACCGGCGTTTATCACTCGAACAGTAGATGCCCACAGCTTCGAGGTCGAGGTGGAAAAGGGGCGCAATCTGAATGAGGTGTTTGCGGCGCTGGAACAACATGGCGTCGAGGTCAGCAGCATGCGTAACCGGGCCAATCGGCTTGAGGAGATGTTTGTTAATCTGGTCGAGGGTGCCGCATGACACCTCGCGAACAGTTGACTTCGTTTTTGACGATATTCCGCAAGGAGGTAAAGCGCTACATTCGGATATGGCCCCAGACCTTATTACCGTCTGCTATCACGATGTCGCTTTACTTCGTCATTTTTGGCTCGCTTATTGGTTCCCGCATCGGTGACATGGGCGGCTTCAGCTACATGCAGTTTGTGGTGCCAGGCCTGATCATGATGGCTATCGTAACCAACTCCTATTCCAATGTCGTATCATCTTTTTTTGGCTCTAAATTCAATCACAGTGTGGAAGAGCTATTGGTTTCCCCCACACCCAATTATGTGATTCTGATGGGCTATGTGCTGGGTGGTGTATCCCGAGGGCTTTTTGTTGCCATCGTGGTCACTGTGGTCTCGCTGTTTTTCACCCGTATAGAGGTACATAGCTATGCGGTGGTGGTGATTACCGTGTTAATGACCTCCACCCTGTTTGCCCTGGCCGGCTTCGTCAACGCGGTCTATGCCAACAGTTTTGACGACATCTCCATCATTCCTACCTTTGTTCTGACGCCCCTGATCTACCTCGGTGGCGTCTTTTATTCCATGGATCTGTTGCCGGAATTCTGGGCCAATGTCTCCAGGCTCAACCCACTCGTCTATGTGGTGAATGCCTTCCGCTATGGCATGCTGGGGGTGTCTGACGTGAACCTGATGGTGGCTTTCGGGATGATCGCACTGTTCACTCTGGTCGCATTTACCTACAGCATGCACCTGCTTAATTCTGGCAAGCGACTACGTCAGTAGCGAGAATCTTCGATGCAGCCACCGGAATTATTGCTTGGCAAAACTACACCGCCGGTCGAGGGTTACGCACCTGAGCTGCTTTATCCCATCGCGCGAAGTCTGGCTCGGGACACCCTCGGTCTGGAAGCCGGGTTGCCGTTTTTCGGTGTTGATGTTTGGCATGCCTACGAACTGTCCTGGCTCGAAGCCAGCGGTCGGCCCGTGTCGCGAGTGGGCCGGTTTTTTATCGACGCCAACTCGCCAAATATCGTCGAGTCCAAGTCATTCAAGCTCTATCTCAACTCACTGAATAACCATCGATTCGCCAGTGAGGCCGACGCTGTGAAGACTATTGAGGCGGACCTTGCCCGGGTGGCAGGCACAGCAGTTCAGCTGCAACTGTTTGCGGTGGATGACCAGAGCCTGGCGGGTGTCAGCCTGACAGGTCATTGCATCGATACCTGTTCCATTGCGGTGGATGAGAGTACGCCGGCGGCATCGCTGCTGGTGGTCGATTCCAGCGTCAGGGTGGAGGAACGCCTGTTTTCGCATCTGTTGCGGTCCCTGTGCCCGGTGACCGGGCAACCTGACTGGGCAACGCTCTGGATTCACTATCGCGGTCCAGCGCTGGATCATCAGGCCTTGTTGCGTTATATACTGTCCTACCGGCAGCATCAGGAATATCACGAGCAATGTGCGGAGCGCATTTTCTGCGATCTGCAGCGTCAGCTGGAGGCTGAATATCTGTGCCTGCAGGCCTGTTACACCCGGCGCGGTGGTCTCGACATTAATCCCTATCGCTGCAGTGATTCCGCTGGCTCCCCACTGGGACGCCTCAACCGTCAGTAGAGCTCTCAGTAACCGCGGATAACACCGCCGTTGAATGTGGCAAGCAATGATTCCTGTGGTATGATTCGCCGCCTCAACGGTGAGGTGGCCGAGTGGTCGAAGGCGCACGCCTGGAAAGTGTGTATACGGAAACGTATCGAGGGTTCGAATCCCTCCCTCACCGCCATCGTTTTGACCTCGCGTGATTACCCTTGCTTCAGTATGTATCTTTCCGGTGACCCCTATGGCTCTGCCTTTTAGCAAGATAGTCGGCCTGCGCTGCTGTCTGTGGTGGCTGCCTGGTCTGGCACTGGTGCCGTTCTCAGGTCCGGGCTTTGCCGCGCCACCGGCTGTGACGGTCACCGTCCCTGTACAGTTAGACTATGCATTGGTTCGACAGGTCATGGTGACCCAGTTGTTTCGCGATCCGTCGCAGACGCTGGAGCTACTGAACGACCCCGCCAGCTGCAACCGGGTAGTACTCAGCGAGCCCCAGATCGCCCCAAAGGGCGAGACGCTGGAATTGCTGGCGAAGGTGCGGGCGCAGCTCGGTATCGGTACGGCCAGTAATTGCAGAGTCCTGCTGGACTGGCAGGGCGGGTTGGGCCTCCTGGGTAAACCCGTTATTCAGCCCGGCGCCACCGCGATCGGGCTGGAGCCAAGTCGTATCTGGTTAACCGGGGCGAATGCCGACACGGTCAGTTCCGGGCCACTGTGGGATATGGCCAGCGGCAGCTTAAAGACGTTAGTGGGCCGGTTCAGCCTCGATTTGGACCCCTACGTGACCAGTCTTGAGAGCCTGTTGCCGGAGGTATTGCCAAGGCATTCGGCGCTGCAGCTGCAGGCGGTTATAGACAGTCTCCGATTGAACACCATCGAGGTAAAGCGAGAGGGAATGGAGGTCGCGATAGATTTCGAGGTGGCAGAGGCCCCCCCCTCGCTGCCCGAGTCGACCTTGTCAGCCGCCGAGTTAGCACAGCTGGACACACTCTGGCAGACCATGGATGCCCTCATGGTATTTGCGGTCAAGCGCTATGCGGCGGCCACAGACCTGGCTGAACTGCGCGCTGCCTTGTTGGACGTGCTACTGGACAGTCGCTACAGACTGCGCGATGTGCTCAGCGGGGAGAATGGAGAGCCAGCTGCTTCGGATGGTGCGGCGCCTGACAGGGTAAGGGAGTGGTTTGTGGCCAGTTGGCAAAACCTCGCTCCCATCATTCGCGAGATTGGCACCCGCCAGGAAGGTCAGGAGGATCTGCTCTGGTTTACCGTGCTCACTGCGGGCGATGCGCTTGCGGCACTGGATCGACTGGGTCCCGCTTTTGGTCTGGATATCTCCGAGGACGGACTGCGTCGCCTGGCCCGTTTGGTGAGCAAGGGCCAGAGCGATGTGTTGTTGCGCTACAGCGACGAGGTCGACCCGGAATTGCAGCGGTTGTTTCGCGAGCAGCTGCAACCGGTAGGTAGTCAGCCGTCCGCCTGGCGTTTCGATTTGTCGCCGTTCCCTCGTGCTGTGGCAGCTGCCCCGCAAGACAGGCTCAATCAGTGGGCTCCGGGGCGAGACGAGTTACCGGAATACCTGCCGACGGTGGCGCAGCTGCTGGGCGCCAGCGCCGATAAAATGCTGGACAAGTATCCGCTTGACCCGGAGCAGCGCCGATTGTTTCACAAGATGGTGCTCGCTACCGCCTGGCAGGAGAGCTGTTGGCGCCAGTATGTGGTCAAAAGCAAAAAGCTGGAACCGCTGCGATCTGGTTCTGGTGACGTGGGACTGATGCAGATCAATGAACGGGTCTGGCGCGGCATCTACAATCTGCAAAAACTGCGTTGGGACATCGGTTACAACAGCGATGCTGGCGCAGAGGTGTTGCTGGACTACCTGGTAAAGTACGCATTGAAACGAGCAGAGCACCAGCGCGCGGGTGGCCTGAACAACCTTGCCAGGGCCAGCTATTCGGCCTACAACGGTGGCCCCAGCCAGGTGACTCGCTACCGCCGGTCAGACGTGGCCCCGGCCTGGAAGAAAGTCGATGCCGCCTTCTGGACAAAATTTCAGCAGGTGGACATCGGTAACGAACTCAAGGTGGTGGAATGCCTGGGTGGAGATTTCGCGCTGTTTGCTGACCCGGCCCGGATTCAAGCGTCGGCATCAGGGCCCGGAGCAGCTGCTGCCGCGGCCTCAGTTCCGGCTGTTACCGTCAAGAAAGCGCCAACGCCCCCGTCACCCCCCGTCTCAGCCCCGGTGCCTGCCACCGTCCCCGGCACGGCTGCCGCTGCGTCAGTCACTGCGGGTGAGGCCTGGGTTCAGGCGCAGCCCGCCGACAACTATACGATTCAGGTAGGCGCTTTTAGCGAAGCGGGGTCAGCTGTGAGGTTTATCGCCGAACAGGGACTTGCCGCGCCCGTGCATGTTCTGCAACAACGACGCGAGGGACGTCTGCGCTTTCTCGTTTTGAGTGGCAGTTTCACCGACCGGGCAGCGGCCGCACCACGGCAACAGCGGTTAAGCCATCTCAAACCCTGGTTGCGTTTATTTAGCGAACTCCAGACCCAGGGCGGCTTTTGATGGCGCGCCTTCCTCTCTTTCTATTCGGCTAGACCGCCCATCAGTATGTATTTGATCTCGACGTAGTCTTCGATTCCGTACTTGGAGCCTTCTCGACCATTGCCGGACTCTTTCACGCCGCCAAAGGGTGCCATTTCATTGGAGATGATGCCTTCATTGATCCCGACGATGCCGTACTCCAGCGCTTCAGCGACACGCCATACCCGGCCGATGTCCCGGGTATAGAAATAGGACGCCAGGCCAAACTCGGTGTCGTTGGCCATCGCAATGGCCTCCGCTTCAGTTGAGAAACGGATGACAGGCGCGACAGGACCGAATATTTCGTTGCGAAATACCGACATACTGGCGTCTACTTCGGTCAGAATCGTAGGCTGGTAGAAACAATCGCCCAGTTCGTGCGCAGCACCACCCAGAGCCACTTTCGCGCCAGCGGCCACCGATGTCTTCACCAGCTGGTCCACATCTCGCACCGCTCCACTGTTGACCAGCGGACCAATAGTGACGCCTTCGCGCATGCCATCACCGACGGTTAACGCTGCCGTAGCCGCCACCAGTTTTTCGACAAATTCTTCGTACACCGATTCCTGCACCAGCAGGCGATTGGAACAGACGCAGGTTTGTCCCGCATTGCGGTACTTGGAGATAAGGGCACCCTGCACGGCGGCATCAATATCCGCGTCCTCAAAGACAATAAACGGGGCGTTGCCACCCAGTTCCATCGAGGTTTTCTTCATGGTTTGCGCGCACTGTTCCACCAGCTTCTTGCCAACCGGCGTGGACCCGGTGAATGTCAGCTTACGAACCAGGGGGTTGGAGGTCAGCTCGCCGCCAATAGGGCCAGAGCTGCCGGCCACAACGTTGACAACGCCGGGAGGAATTCCTGCGCGATCGGCCAGTTCAGCCATTGCCAACGCGGAGAGCGGCGTCTCTGTTGCCGGCTTGATAACGATGCTGCAGCCCGCCGCAAGCGCTGGCGCGGCTTTGCGGGCTATCATTGCATTGGGAAAATTCCAGGGAGTAATAGCCGCGACGACGCCAACAGGTTGCTTGATACAGACAATCCGCCGATCAGCGGAAGGCCCTGGTATGACATCGCCATCGATGCGTTTGGCTTCTTCGCCGAACCACTCTACGAAGGCAGCGCCATAAGCCACTTCGCCGCGAGACTCTGCCAATGGCTTGCCCTGTTCTGCCGTCATGATGCGTGCCAGGTCCTCCTGGTGTGTCATCATTAACTCAAACCAGCTGCGCAAAAAACCCGAGCGCGTCTTGGCGGGTAGCAGCTTCCAGGTATCCATGGCCCGGGCGGCGGCTGCGATGGCCCGCGCTGTCTCAGGCGCAGCGACCTTGCTCACCGTCGCAACCGGCTGGCCATCCACTGGGTTGCTCACGGTAAATGTTTCGCCGCTATCTGCATCGATCCATTGGCCATCGATATAGGCCTGGTGCTTTAGCAGGCCGGTGTCGGTTAATTCAAGGCTCATAGTTGGGTTCTCTTACCAATTATTGGAGTGCGCCCCGGGGGCTCAGGCAATACAGTGTAGGCAATGCATTGAACCTTGCCCACCGGAAAATCGTTTCGACTGATCTGGCGACAATGCGGCCGCTAGTCTGTGTCGCTCTGTCGCCTGCGTTTACTGAGACCGTATTTGCGGACCATGCCCCGCAACTGGTGATAACTGAGACCCAGATGAGTTGCGGTACGCTTTTGATTGTAGGCATGGGCGACCAGCGCCTGTTCCAGCAGCTGGCGTTCTATGGCTGCCATCTGCCCCGCAAAGTCCAGTTCTGTTGAGGGCTCCGTTTGGTCGGCTATAGGGGTGAGTGTGTTTGTGGCGGGCGCAGAATAGGGCGACTTGAATGGATCAATTACGATGCTCGCCACCGGCTCTTCGGGATTCCCCCAGCGGTAAATTGATCGCTCAACGGCGTTTTTCAACTCCCTCACGTTGCCGGGCCAGCGGTGCTCGCGCAGTGCCTGCAAGGCGTCAGGGGTGAACCCCGGGAACAGTTCCCAGCCTAACTCCGCACACCACTGAACTGCAAAATGGTCGGCGAGTTCCTCGATGTCCTCTGGCCGCTCGTGCAGCGCGGGCAGGTGCACTACGTCAAAACTGAGTCGATCCAGAAGATCCCGTCGAAATTCGCCCGCTGCGGCCTGCTGACGCAGGTCGGTATTGGTCGCGGCAATGATCCGGACGTCGACCTGCAAGGTCTTTTGTCCGCCTAAACGTTCAAATTCTCCATACTCCACCAGCCGCAGGAGTTTTTCCTGTAAGCGCAGCGACATGGTGCCCAACTCATCCAGGAACAAGGAGCCCCCATCAGCGCGTTCGAAGCGACCCTGACGGGCCTGGGTAGCCCCGGTAAACGCGCCCGGCTCGTGACCAAAGAGTTCAGACTCCAGTAGGGGTTCGGCCAACGCAGCGCAGTTGATCTTGATCAGTGGAGCGCCCCAGCGTGGGGAAAGATAGTGAAGCCGATCTGCAGCCAATTCCTTGCCTGTGCCACGCTCGCCGATTATCAGCACCGGACGATTGATGGGCGCCAGTCGAGAGATCTCACCAAGCGCCAGAGCGAGCGCCGCAGAGTTGCCGATAATGGTTTCGCGATTCCTCATGAGGTAAATATAGCCTTAATGCGTAGGCGAGAAAAACTCACTATAGGTAAACTGCGCGCAAAAATCCTATATTTTTGAAACTCAAAACCTTGAAAATCCAATATAATCTTTAAAAAACAATAGGATACGGATATTGGCACGAAATCTGTATTACTACAGCCATGCACCCACAAGAGGTGCGAATGACAAATCGGGCCGATAAGGCCCACTGGCAGGGAGTCTCATTGTGGCAGCTTTGGAGGAGAGGTTTCTGATTTACACGGCGCTGCTGGTGGTATGCGCGACCAGCGGCGCGTTTCTGGGCCTGACGGCCTGCATCTGTAGCTTTGTGCAAGTCGCTGCAGTTATAGAGCTTGTTTACTGGTTTGCTTTTCGTGTCGTTGGCACGGCCGCGAACGTAAAGTAATTATTCTTAAAGGAGAGTAATCATGGGTATTTTTTCCCGTATGACAGATATCATTAATTCAAACCTCAACTCCCTGCTTGACCAGGCAGAGGACCCGGACAAGATGATTCGCCTGATTATTCAGGAGATGGAAGATACACTGGTGGAAGTCAGAAGTTCCTCTGCCCGGGTATTGGCAGATCGCAAGGCTGCCGCGCGCCGGCTGGAGCGT
Organism: uncultured Gammaproteobacteria bacterium; assembly: GCA_963840725.1. Classification (GTDB taxonomy): domain Bacteria; phylum Pseudomonadota; class Gammaproteobacteria; order Pseudomonadales; family Halieaceae; genus CAVWDU01. The sequence continues at coordinate 48,104 of CAWIZY010000025.1, forward strand.
GTTATTGAGGACGCAGAGAGCTGGGAAAACAAAGCCAGGCTGGCAATCAGCAAGGGCCGTGAGGACCTGGCGCGGGGCGCATTGCAGGAAAAGCGAGCGATCGAGGACGAGGTGGCTGCGGTGGAGGCCGAGCTGAAGGCGACCGACGAGCATATTGAGCAGCTCGACGGCGAAGTGGGCCAGTTACAGCAGAAGCTGGACGATGCCCGCGCGAAGCAGAAGGCCCTGGTGATGCGCAGCAAAACAGTTGAATCGCGCATCAAGGTGAAGCGCCAGGTGCACCGGGAGGCGTTGGATGATGCTTTCCAGCGTTTCGATCGGTTTGAGCGACGCATGGACAACATGGAAGGCCAACTGGAATCCATGGACCTCGGTCGCGATGTCACACCGGACCTGGCCGCAGAGATCGACTCCCTGGCCGTGGACGAGCAGATCAACGAGGAGCTGGACCGTCTCAAGGCGGAAATGTCCGGCACCAAAGACCAGGGGTGAATGTGTCCGCGAGACTGTATTGGCTGATAATCAACACACTGGCGGCCAGCATGTATTTGCATGTGCCGCCCAAGGATTGAGTTGATGGAAATTTGGGAATTTATGTTCGTGCCGACCATATTGTTTATGGTCGTAGTAATGCCGGTCTGGCTCACCATGCACTATCGCAGCGTGAATCGCTCGGCCCGAAGCCTGACGGAAGAGGACCGGGAATCGATAGAGCAAATGCTGGAGACCGTTGATGAGCTCACCGAGCGCATCGGCACATTGGAATCGATATTGGAGGCTGATCATCCGGATTGGCGCCAACAGGCCACCCGCCGAGCGCGGGGAGGAGAGTAGTCATGGAGCAATTTCGCGATCGCAAACAGCGTCGGGCAGCGCACCGGTCAGACAGTGCTCGCTTCAAAGAGAGGCGGCGGGCCGGCTGGGGTATGAACCTCTATCGGAACACGCGGGATGGGAAGCTCGGCGGTGTAGCGGCCGGCCTTGCAGACCACTGGGATATCGCTCCCTGGGTGGTGCGCTTGATGTGGTTCGGTGCGTTTTTGTTTACCGGCATGCTGGCCGTCTGGGCCTACCTCGGCGCATGGATGCTGCTGGCTCCGAGGCCCCGGCGCCAGGCCGCTGCAGCGGCTTATAATGATGAGCCCGTCTATGAAGAGGTACCGGTAGATATGGAGTATGACGAGCGGTACCACAAATACAGGCCTCGCAAAGTATTTCGCTACAGTGATAACAGTAGTGTCCGTCTGCGACGCGCCCGAGATCGCCTTGACGCCGCACTCGCGCGAGTGGAAGACATGGAGTCCTATGTGACCTCGCGTCAGTATAATTTGAATAAAGAGTTTTCCAGACTCTGAAGTAACGCCGCCCGGGGCTGGCTAAACCGTGATCCAGTGAGCAGGCCCCGGGTATTTGCCGGGCAGTATAGGGGCGGGGACTTTGCGAGGAGGTTAATCTCCGCTATCCTGACTTGATTGCAGTTCAAAATGCCTGCGACGGGAATAAAAACATATGGCAGCGCAGATACCTGAGGCACCCGAGAGGGCTATTCCGGAGTATACGGATCCTTATGTGCCTCCACCCAGCGCGTTTCTGGCACTCACTGAGGCGCATCGCGCATTGGGTGAACTGATCTCGCTGCGAATTACCCGCCGGTTATTGAACCGGGCGCCGATGGGCGATGGGCATCCGGTAATGGTGCTGCCGGGATTCATGGCTAGCGATGGCTACAATGCGGCCTTTCGCCGCTTTCTGGGCAAGCGCAGCTACTCCGTTCACGGCTGGGGTCTGGGCCGTAACCTGGGGCCCAGGGATGGGGTGCTTGAGGCTCTTGAACAGCGGATTATTGAACTCTCTGAGCATTATCAGGGCCCCATCTCACTGATCGGTCACAGTCTTGGCGGTATTTTCGCTCGGGAGATCGCGCGTCGGTTTCCGGACCGGGTTCGGCAGGTTATCTCGCTGGGCAGCCCGTTCGGAGAGGGACGTATGAGTGCCTCGATTCCAGCCAGACTCTTTATTGCACTCAATCCGGTGGAGGAACTGCCGATCGAACAGGACATACTGCCAGTGGCGCCCCCGGTGCCAACGACCGCTGTTTATTCCCGCGGTGACGGTATTGTCAATTGGCAGACGACGGTGCAAGTCAATGGCCACGAGGAAACCCAGAGTATCCGGGTGCGTGGCAGCCATTGCGGAATGACCCTCAATCCGACGATCTGGTTTTTGGTGGCTGAACGTCTGGCACAGCCATTGGGTGAGTGGCAGCCTTTTGAGGCGGAGAGTTGGTCGCGGCTGCTCTACCCCAGAGTGCACTGAAAAGTCTGCCGCTTAGCTTGCGGCGAGCTTGAGCTCATGGGCGTGAAAGCCGATGTGACTGCCCACGAAGCTGGCAATAAAGAAATAGCTGTGGTCGTAACCGGGTTGGCGTCTGATGGTTGCCTGGAATCCGCGCTCGTCGCAGGCTTCTTCCAATAGTTCGGTACGCAGTTGGTGCTCCAGAAACTCGTCCGCCTCACCCTGGTCTACCAGTATCGGCAGTTGAACCTCGGCCTTGCGAATGAGTTCACAGCTGTCATGATCACGCCAGACTGATGGATCACTCCCCAGATATTGACCCAGAGCCTTTTCACCCCAGGGGCAGCGACTCGGCGATGCGATCGGCGCCAGAGCTGACACGGAACTGTAGCGGTGCGGATTTTTCAGGGCAATGGTCAACGCTCCGTGGCCTCCCATGGAGTGACCGAATATCGAACGCAGGTTTGCGTCCGCCGGGAAGTTCTCTTCAACCAATGCCGGCAGCTCCTCCACGATGTAGTCGTACATCCGGTAGTGCTGGTTCCAGGGCGCTTCTGTGGCGTTGACATAGAATCCCGCCCCGAGACCAAAATCCCAGGCAGCATCGGGATCATCCGGTACGCCTTCCCCTCGTGGACTGGTATCCGGACAGACAATACCGAGGCCGAGTTCTGCCGCATACCGCTGTGCACCCGCTTTCTGCACGAAGTTCTCGTCGGTGCAGGTTAATCCCGACAGCCAGTACAGCATGGGTACTTTGCCAATTGCGGCCTGAGGAGGGAGGTAGACTGAGAAATTCATGTCGCAGTCCAGGCTGGCCGATCGGTGGCGCACACGCAATTGACGGCCTTCGAAACAGCGGTGCTCAGACAAGGTCTCCAATGCTGCTTTGGGCTTTGGCTTGGGTTTGGGCTTACGCATAGTGTCTCGCTCTTGGGCCTGCTCGTTGGGTGGGTAAAGATCCGGGGCCTGAGCCTTTGGAGGTTCCTGCCATTCACTTTATTGCCGTACTCTGCGGACCAAAAAGTATACCCATGGCTTGGGTTGGCGCAAGCTTTTGCATTAGTCTGCGGTACGGGCTGTCCCTTTCAGTCAGGCAATGTAGATCAGTTAATAGGACTCCGGTTATTTAATCATCATGATAAACAACGACATTGAGCGCTGTTGTGACGGCCACCCCGGGGCGCCGGTGTAATGTTGCGTCGGATATGGTTGGCTTTTTTCGCCATAGCATTCCTCAGCGGCCTCTACCAATGGCTGCTGTTGGGGGATGCTGAGGTATTCCAGCGAATGGTAACGGCCATGTTTGAGATGGCAGGTCTTTCGGTGGATCTGGCGATCGGCCTCGTCGGACTTATGGCTCTGTGGCTTGGCGTAGTGGGGGTGGGCGAAGCCAGTGGTCTTGTTGATCGATTGGCACGAACCCTGTCGCCTCTCTTCACGCGTCTGATGCCGGGCGTGCCAGCGGGTGACCCGGCTATCTCCTCCATGACGCTCAACCTGTCAGCAAATATTCTCGGCCTGGACAATGCGGCGACGCCACTGGGTATCAAGGCGATGCAGGATTTGCAGCGCCTGAATCCAAATCCCGAAGTAGCCACCGATGCCCAGATATTGTTTTTGGTGCTCAATACCTCATCAGTAACGCTCTTTCCCGTCACGATCCTGCTGTACCGGGCCCAGTTGGGGGCGCCCGATCCCGCCGCGGTGTTTTTGCCCATACTGATAGCCACGAGTTGCTCAACGCTGGCCGGGTTGCTGGTCACGGCCAGGGTGCAGCGCATCCGGCTGTGGGATAGCGTTGTGCTGGGGTCTTTGGGTGCCGCGTTTGCGGTGTTGTTGGCGCTGGTGGGCTGGCTGGCCACACTCAGCGCGCAAGAGCTGCAACGTCAATCCAGTCTGCTCAGCAATCTGCTGATTTTTGCTCTGATTATGTTATTCCTGGTCACAGCTCACCGTCGCGGCGTGGATGTTTACGAGTCTTTTATTGGCGGGGCGAGGCAGGGTTTCGAGACCGCCATTGGTATTATTCCGTATCTGCTGGCTATGCTGGTGGCCATCGGTGTGTTCCGCGCCAGCGGCGCGCTGGATCTGCTGTTGGAGTCGGTCCGATTTCTGGTCAATAGGGGCGGCTGGGACAATCGATGGGTGGACGCGATGCCCACGGCTTTGATCAAGCCTTTGTCCGGCTCTGGCGCGCGAGCCATGATGATCGATACCATGAATACTTTTGGCGTGGATTCATTTCAAGGGCGCCTGGCAGCGACACTGCAAGGTTCGACAGAAACCACGTTCTATGTACTCGCGGTTTATTTTGGTTCGGTAGGAATCCGTCATCCGCGTTATGCACTGGCCTGCGGTCTGGCGGCAGATTTTGCCGGCATCATTGCTGCTATAGTAGTGGCCTACTGGTTTTATGGCTGACTTGCAATAGTATGAAGCCCTTGCAAATCGCGTCCGGAGGATTGAGTCGATGACCGAACATTCAGTATTGGCTACTTTCCTGCTGCCTATCGCCCAGGCCCTGAGACACTATGGCATCGATGCGATGGCCGTGATCGAAGACGTGGGCATCGATCCTGCCAGCACCGTAAATGCGGATCGACGAATTCCGGCGAGTGCCATGCAACGGCTATGGGGTCGATGTGTTGATCTCAGTGGCGATGAGGCCTTTGGCCTGGTCGCCGCGGAGCAACTGCAGCCCCAGGTGCTGCATGGCCTGGGCCTTGCCTGGCTCTCCAGTGACTCAATATACGACGGACTCAAGCGCAATGTGCGTTTCAGCAAGCTCATGAATACCGGTGTCGAGCTGCGTTTGATCGAAAATGATGATCTCGTAGAAGTGTCTTTGGGTCCGCCGGTGCGGGATGAGGACTTTGTTTTTGCGAGTCGCGATTTCTCCGTCGCTCTGTTGCTGCGGATGTGCCGTTTGACCCTGGGTGAGTTCATCGCGCCGCTGCGTATTGACATGGAGAGGCCTGGCCCTGAAGACCCGGAGCGCTGGGAATATATGCTGGCGACTCACGTCAGTTTTGCCTGTGACAAGGCGCAGGTGGTGTTCGTAAAGTCGGATATTACCGAACAATTGGCCACCGGTGATCCAGCACTGGCGCGGGTTAATGATGAGCAAACGCAGGCACACCTGGACAGTTTTCTGAATGACTCGATTACTCGCGATGTGGTTGATCAGATCGTCCAGACGCTGCCTGACGGACCGCCCAGCCAGCAGCAGATCGCAAAGGCCCTGCACGTCAGTAACAGGACCCTGCAGCGGCGGCTGAAAAGTGAGGGCACCAGTTTTATGGATTTGTTGCAAGACACCCGCCTGCAGTTGGCCCGGAAGTACCTTGGTCAGCGCAATCGCTCAGTCGTCGAAACCGCGTATATGCTGGGGTTTTCGGAACCCAGCACCTTTTCTCGAGCGTTCAAACGCTGGACCGGTCGCGCCCCGGCGGAGTACCGAGAGCGACCGCAGCAACCCTGAATAACCGACAGCCCTGTCGGCTGCCGCCATGCGACTGACGGCTTTTGCCATGTTCGCAGCTATGCTCCCCGGCTACAGTGGTCTTCTGTGAACAGAGGAGGTCAAAATGGCCAGGCCGCTAACAGCAATCAGCGACAAAGTAACGCGAATGGTTCGTTCGATAGTCTATCTGGCTATGAAATCGCAGCCCGCGCATGGCGTCAGTTCTGATGAACTGTCCCGCTTTATTAATAAGCGCTCAGCTCTCGACCGGTTTCATGCCGGTATGGTTGAACTGGCGCTGCAGGAACTACACAGTGATGGTGTCGTCAAGAGAGCGGGCGTCAGGTGGTATGTTCCTGGTGTCACGACGTGATTCGCTGTCCACAGTGCAGCGCCACATTGGTCGCCTCCAGGCGCCAGCTCTTTCTCTGTAAAATGCACCACAACGAGCTGCCCTGGGGTTTCGATTGGTATGACCCGAGTGCGCGCTACGCGCTGCCCCCGAAGTCCATGTTTTTGCTACTGCTGATCGCCGTCGGCGGTTGCGCACTGCCGCTTGCATTGGTCGCTTACTCGTTTGAGTTTACGATGGAGGCCCTGCTAAATGTCGGCGGTATGGTGCTGGTCGCCATCTTGTTTTGCCTGTTGGGTGATCTGCTGGTCACTCACCGCCAGTATCGAGACTGGGCATCCCAATGGATCTGTGGCCAGTGCCAGGCGGATTTCAAGCCCGCGAGTGAATTATTGAGGCCCAATTGATGCCTGGCACTGCTTTACGTGCTAGTAACGATTATAATCCCCGTAGCGAAATACAAGGGGGCGTTGCAAATGAGTAAAGTATTAATAATTGCAGACCAGAGTGAAAAGCGATGCGTTGCCGTGCCTCGTGGTCTCGAACTGGCAGGCAAGCTTGGCCACTCCGCAGAAGTATTGGGCTTTGTTCATGCCCCGCTTTCACGCTTGAAAATTCGCGCCAGCGAACAGGCTTCTGTCAAAAGCCGGCTGATCGCAGAACATCGCGAGTTGGTGCAGGCGCAGATCGATAAGTACGCCGAGCCCGGTCAGAAAGTGACGCTGAAGGTGGTCTGGGAGCGAGATGTGAGCGAATGGGTAGTCGAGCGCTGCACCAAACAGGATTACGAAGCGGTTGTAAAAACCGGCCATCGCAGTGAATCACTGGTGTACACGCCGACCGACTGGCAATTGCTGCGCAATTGCCCGGCACCTATTCTACTGGTGGCCGACCGCAAGTGGCACAAAACCAAGCCCATACTGGCGGCGGTTGATCTCGCCTCCAAATCACGGACCAAACGGGCGCTCAATCACAAGATTTTGGCCTCCGCCAAAGAGCTGGCCAGCGCTCTGGATGCCGAACTCAAGATCATCACCGCCATAGAGATACCTGTGCTTCTGGCCGACATGGACCTCGTAAACCCGAGACAATACGTGCAGGATGCGAAAGAGGCCATGGCCCCGCAGGTCCGCAAACTGGCCCAGGCCCATGATTTGCCTGAGAAGCTGTTTCGGTCCAAGCGCGGTCCCGTCGAAAAAGTGATCACCAGCGAGGCCGCCTCCGTAAAGGCACAGCTGGTTGTTATGGGAACGGTGGCTCGCAGTGGGGTCAAGGCCAAGCTGATGGGGAACACGGCCGAGTTGGTCCTCAATCACCTGCGCACCGATGTGCTGACGCTGAAGCCCTGACAAGCTTCAGGCCGCCAGCAGACAGAAAATAGCTTCAATTAATTGATTTTTTCGTCAAGCGGTCTACGCTTTAGAGTGCGCACACTGTCTGGTGTGCGTGACACGTCCCCTTGCCGGTGTTTCTGCCCCGAAACATACGGCTGTTAGCCCGCTTCCACTCTTGGTTGCGGGCTTTTTTAATGCAATAGAAACAATAAGTTAAAGCATGTTGCTCTAAATCCTATTAATGTGGTGCGGTCACTGGCGTCGGTAGCCATGTAGCTGGCGCCTGCAGCAATGTCCGGGGCACACGCGCTTTTGTATCCTGGCGCTGTTGTCGGCACTGCGCATTCTGCGCCAGGCTGCTGGGAGAAACGCAATGCATGAATTAGTAGCAAGAATCAAGGTTCCTGAACTCTGTTATGTGTTTGCCCGGAACGCAAACCGCAAAGGTCATCCGGATCTTGCGCTACAGGCGTTGAGGCAGGCGGTAGTTTTACGGGCCGACCAGCACGAACCACAAGATGATACTGAATTGGCAGGACTGCGCGCAATTTACGCCTACGAAGAGGCGCTCAGTCATATCAAGGGCAAACGCACTCGGGCCACTGGCACCTGGCAGCTTGTCAATCGGCACGGTTTGGTGGCCGCCATAGGCAAGCGGCTCGCGGCCCGCAGTTCACCGGAAGTGACAGCGGCCCTGGAGGAACTCAAACTCGCAGACTACAGTTTTGACGCCATCCATGAGGCCTATCCAGAAGCCTTCAAGCGCGCGGCCTGAACCCTGTTGTGACGCCCGGTTTGCCCGGTCCTCTGCTTGCGCTTGAGAGGTTTCGGGCTCTTTTCTAGAGTTGTTCCTGTCGACTCTGTTTGTTTCCCTGGCTTGGCCTGACTGTATGTCGGGCCTTTTTTTGTGGTTGCTAGTCTATTGTTCTTGCCACAACTGGTTTAGATTATAGGGACGTGTTTTCGCGGGCGCGCGAGTGGGTTGCGCCGCGAAACTCCCGCTTGTCCCGAACACCTGAACCGGTAATTGCGATGATTAATCCCATCACCACCCGTCTGGCAGATCTGCTGGATCAAGATCTGTTCATGCCCCGTGAATTGAGCTGGCTGTCGTTTAATGCGCGGGTGTTGCAGGAGGCAGCGGACGAGACCGTGCCCCTGGTGGAGCGCGTTCGATATCTGGGCATTTTCTCCAATAATTCCGATGAATTTTTCAGGGTTCGGGTGGCGGAGGTCCGGCGCCTGATCTCGGTATCGAGTGGTCCCAGCAAGCAACAGTCCAAGGAGTTGCTGGCAGCTATCATGGACGGGGTCGTTACCCTGCAAAAAGAGTTTGATCGCATCTATCGAGCGCTGATGGAGGAACTGGCGACGCGGCGCATGTATCTGATTAATGAACGGCAACTAGATCCGGGACAGGCGGCCTTTGTCCAGACCTACTTTAGCGAGAAGGTGTTACCAGAACTGGAGCCTATTATGCTTCGCGACGGTCAGCCTATACCAACTCTCAACGATGAGTCGCTTTATCTCGCTGTGGACATCAAATCCGGAGACGAATACTACTATGCGGTGGTAGAGGTGCCCACAGACCGCCTGGATCGGTTTGTAGAGATTCCGCGGCGTCGAGCGCGCGGCGGCAAGGTGTTCATCGTACTGGATAACATTATCCGGGCCTGCCTGCCCCAAATGTTCAGGGGCGTTCTTGATATTGATGACACGGCTGCCTACTGTTTCAAGTTTTCGCGCGATGCTGAACTGGATATTGATACCGGAATTTTGCAAAGTCTGATCGACAAAATGGCCAGCAGCCTAAAGCAGAGACGCAAAGCTGATGCCGTCCGCATGGTCTACGACCAGAATATCCCGGGGCGCTTGCTGGACTACCTGACCGCCCGCTTCGGCTTTGGCAAGTACGACAGTTTGATTGCTGGCGGCCGCTACCATAACTCGAAGGACTTCATCGGCTTTCCCAACGTAGGCAGGAAGTACCTTGAGTTCAAGCCGCTTCCGCCAATACGAATTGAGCGACTCGACACCAGGAACAGTATATTCGACGCTATCAGAGACAAGGACGTTTTTCTCTATTACCCCTACCATCCTTTTGACTATGTGATTGACCTGCTGAAGACGGCCGCGCTTGACCCTGATGTTACGGATATCAAAATATGCCTCTACCGGGTCGCGCGCAACTCAAGGGTTATTGATGCGCTGGTCAACGCAGTACACAACGGCAAACGGGTGCTGGCGGTGGTGGAACTAGCGGCCCGGTTCGACGAGCAGGCCAACATAGACTGGGCGCAGCGACTCACCGAGAATGGGATCAACGTCATATTCGGAATCCCCGGGCTCAAAGTGCACAGTAAGCTGGTTCTGATAGAGCGCAAAGAGGGCTCTGCCGTTCGCTACTACAGCCACATTGGTACAGGTAACTTTAACGAGAAAACGGCGCGGATCTATACCGACTTCACATTGATAACCTACGATCAGAATATCGGTAAGGATGTCTATAACGTTTTTGATTTCCTGCAATACAACTACAAGCACTTCCAGTATCGTGTGCTGCTGGTATCGCCGCACACAACCCGACCCGGCCTGCTCCAGATGATCGATCAGGAGATGGCCAATGCGCGTGCAGGCTATCCGGCTTCAATGACGTTGAAGTGTAACAACCTGGTGGATAAGGAGTTGGTCACGCGGCTCTACGAAGCCAGCCAGGCAGGGGTCGAGATAAAGCTGATCGTGCGAGGGATGTGCTCGCTGTTGCCGGGTGTCGCTGATATCTCAGAAAATATCACTGCCATCAGTATTGTGGATCGCTTTCTGGAGCATCCACGTGTCTACGTATTCTTGAACAGAGGCAACCCCCGGTACCTGATCGGGTCCGCCGATCTCATGACTCGCAATCTTGACTTTCGGGTCGAGGCTCTGTGCCCGATATTTGACGCCGATGCCCAGCGCACTATTCAATCGATCCTTGATTTGCAGTGGCACGATAACATCAAGGCGCGGGTAATTGACCAGCGCCAGACAAACGCCTACGTGGAGCACCGCCCCCGGACAACACGCATTCGTTCACAGGAGCGGATTCACGACTATTTGGCAACCGGGAAGTTGCCGCGTTATCCGCGAACTATCGGGGATGTGCCCAAGCGCGGGAAGACCAAACGCGGTCGGCTCAAATCCTGAATTAAGGGTGCCCATTGGGCTGGGTTTGCAGGTCTCGGACACTCTGGTCAATCGTGCCCAAGGCAGGCATACTCGCTGGCGAACCAATGCGTAAAAAAGGAGCTGGAACCCATGGCTGCAGGGAGTTTGTTATTACTGCTCGATGACATCGCGGCTGTCCTGGATGACGTTGCAGTAATGAGCAAGGTTGCCGCCAGGAAAACAGCCGGAGTCCTGGGTGATGACCTGGCGCTGAACGCGGAGCAGGTTACCGGGGTCAAGGCCGACAGGGAACTACCGGTTGTGTGGGCGGTAGCCAAGGGCTCGTTTCGCAATAAACTCATTCTTGTCCCCGCTGCTCTGTTGATTTCTGCGTTTATCCCATGGCTGATAACGCCGTTGATGATGCTGGGCGGCCTGTTTCTATGCTTCGAGGGTTTCGAAAAAATTGCGCATAAGGTCTTGCACAGTGCCGAAGAGGAGGAGCATCACAAGGAGTTGGTTGATCAATTGGCTAACCCTGCGGTCGACCCGGTTACATTGGAGCGGGATAAAATTCGCGGTGCAATACGCACGGACTTCATTTTGTCCGCCGAAATTATCGTTCTCACCCTCGGCATTGTCGCCAATTCAGATTTCGTCACACAGGTGATTGTAGTCTCGGTAATGGCTCTGATCATGACCATCGGTGTGTATGGACTGGTCGCTGGAATCGTCAAACTGGACGACCTTGGCCTGCATTTGCTTGCCACCGAGGGCGATGGTCTGTGGAGCCGCTTTCGACGTTGGCTGGGTGCACGTTTACTGGCATTTGCGCCCTGGCTGATGAAGGCGCTATCGGTACTTGGAACGGCCGCCATGTTCATGGTCGGCGGCGGGATTCTGGTGCACAGCGTGCATGTCCTGGATGAACAGATCAAGCACGCCGCTGCGCAGTTGGCCGACGTAGATGTCATTGGGCCCACTCTGGTTGCCATTACGCCGACCCTGTTGACTGTCGTGGTGGGATTATTGGCGGGGGCGGTCCTGGTCGGCTTGTTCAGTATCTGGGAAGCGCTCCGCAATCGCTTTGCCAGCCCCGCCTGAAATCGGCCCTGTCTGGATCATTGTTGCCCGGTATCCCCGTTCCTGCACTCAGTCGGCTTCAGTAATCGCCGCAATGCCGCGCTGTTCGTTCACCCCGAGCAACAGCAACAGACCAGCAACAAAGAGGGTCAGGGTAGTGAGCAGGGCCAGGTGGTGATCACCGGAACTGAACTGGCTCATCAGACCGTAGCTGAGTGGGCCCAGGATAGCCGCCGCGCGACTGGCCATGCCCCACAGACCAAAAAATTCGCCACTTTGGGCCACCGGGGTAAGACGCCCGATCAGTGCCCGGCCTCCCGACTGCGTAGCACCCATGGCCAGCCCCATAAGGTTACCGGCCAGCCAGAGATCGGCTGGGCTGGTTGCAAAGAGTGTTACCAGTATCGCCGCTATCCAGACCAACAAAGCTCCCGTCAGGCTGGGTACGGAACCGAAACGGTCCTGCGCATAACCGAACGCGAAGGCACCGGCCGCGGCCGTCAGGTTTACCACCATAATCAGCATGATTAACTGTTGCGCGTTAAAGCCCATCACCTCCTGGGCATAGATAGCGGCTACGACGACCACCGTGGCGACCCCTGACTGGAACAGGGTCAGGCTGATGAGGAACCGGAACAGATCGCGGAGTTTGCGGGCATGGGCCAGTGTGTCGTGTACCTTTGCGTAGCTTTGCCGGAGATAAGCCGGGGCTGAGGTTGGCTGCTGAGGGGTGGCGCGTTCCCGTAGCCAAATGAAGGTCGGCGCAGCCGCCAGGGCAAAAATCACCGCGGTAATCAGCAGAGTGATTGGTACATACTCTTGTGCTGACAGTCCCTGGTTACTCGCAGTATTGATATAGGCCAGGCAGATGCCCAGGGTCAGCAGTCCGCCAAAATAACCCAGGCTCCAGCCGTAGCCCGATATGCGACCCATATTCTCAGGTGCAGCTATCTCAGGCAGGAATGCAGCAATCAGGTTCTCGCCACTGGCGAAGGCTATGGCAGATATGACGACCAACAGTATTGCCCAGCCAGCCTGATCAGGTCCAGCGAGACCCAAAAGCGCAGTGCTCGCGATACACAGCAGGGTCGTCACCAGCAGAAACGCCTTTTTGCTCGCGCGATAGTCCGCCACGGCCCCGACCAGGGGTCCACTGATGAGCACGATGAGATTGGCCAGCGCGATCGCCACAGTCCAGAGCAAGGTCCCGGTTCCGGGATCAGGCGAGTTGTGGCCACCGGCGACCACAGCAACAAAGTAAGCACTGTAAACAGCTGTCAAAACCACCGTCGTATAGCCAGAATTGGCGAAATCGTAAAACGCCCAAGACAGCAGTTCTCGTGTGCTTGCAGGGTTCCCGGTGGGCCGGCTGACGAGTTTGTCTTTCATGTTGGTCGCCCTGTGAAAGCTGACAGTCTATCCCGCGTGGGTTTATGATCAGCCGTCAAGGCACAATACCGGCAAGCACAGGGCAGGAAGGCTATGCGTCAATGGCTGCAACAGGCTGCAACTGAGATAGTCGACCGGCTGACAGCGGTTGTGCCACAGCCTGTGCCGCCCGATGCCGTACTGAAAGGCTGCAAGATAATTTCCCATCGCGGTGAACACGACAATGATCTCATCATAGAGAATACCCTGCGTGCTTTCGAATGCGCCAGAGCAAACGGCGTTTGGGGCATTGAATGCGACATACGCTGGACCTCGGATCAGGTACCCGTTATCTGTCATGATGCCACCGGGGAGCGTCTATTTGACTTACCGCTGAAGTTGGGCGACTTGAAGTTTGCCGAGTTACGCCGGCGAATGCCACTGATCCCCACGCTGGATGAAGTGGTTGCCGAGTTTGGAGGCAACACGCATTTAATGCTGGAAATCAAGGCCACTGATTTCCCACAACCGGCCATACAGGGACAGCTACTTCGTGAGCATCTGGCGGGTCTGGTACCGGGCCGGGATTATCACATATTGGCGCTGGCTCCAGAATTGCTGGCTGCTGTGGATTTCGTGCCTCGACAGTACTGCTATCTGGTTGCGGAGCTGAACGTGGCGGCGCTGAGCAAAGCCTGCCTGGATTTGGGATGCGGTGGGTTGGCTGGGCACTATCTGCTACTGGAAAGGACCTGTTGGCCCGTCATCGGCGCGCGGGGCAGGGCATCGGTACCGGCTTTGTCGCCTCACGGTATTGTTTGTATCGAGAGCTCAACCGAGGCGTGGACTGGGTGTTCAGCAATCACGCTGTTCGCTTGCAAAAGATATGCAACGGCGCTGCCTATTAGTTTGAGCGCGGCGTGGCGGCAAAAATCACCAGCAGGGTCATGGTCTCTTCAATCTCGAAAAATGAGTGTTCGGTTGTGGCCCCAACGTAAAGCAAGGTCCCGGGACCGACAGAGCGTTCTTCACCGGCTAGCCGCATCCGTGCCCTGCCACTCAGAACCAGGTAGACCTCGTCGTCATCATGGGGCGCCTGCATATCGGTACTGCCCGCGGTGAGTGTGTAGATCCCACAACTCAACCCCGAGACGTTGAGGAACTCAAGGTACTCTACCGGGTCCCCCTTGAGCTTGCCTTTTATCGCTTCCAGGTCAAAGAGCTGCCAGCTGCCATCAGTCATCAGGTGGTTTCCATAGTGGGTTGCCCCACGCTTGTTTCAGGTGGATTTTCGCGCAATGAATAACACGGTGTTTGCGCAGGGCTGGCGCCGCACCGACCCGGGGGCCTCGACTCTGCACAGGTACTCACTCGGCCACAGCCTTGGCAACATTGGCCTGCGCTGCGGCAATGCGAGCCACCGGCACACGGAAAGGGCTACAGGACACATAGTCCAAACCGATATCGTGGCAGAACTTGATCGATCTGGGGTCGCCGCCGTGTTCTCCGCAGATACCGTACTTGATCCCGTTCTTGACTGCCCGGCTTTCAGCTACTGCCATTTCCATTAACCGACCGACGGCTCTTTGGTCCAGCGACACAAAGGGATCGTACTCTATCAGTTTCTTGTCCAGGTATTGCGGAATAAATTTGCTGACGTCGTCCCGGGAAAAACCGTAGGTCATTTGGGTGAGATCGTTGGTGCCAAAACTCATGAACTCTACCTCGGGTGCCAGTCGGTCTGCGCCCAGTGCGGCCCTCGGAGTCTCCATCATGGTGCCGACCTTATAGGGCACGGATACATGCCTTTCTTTGAGTACCTCATGGATGCCGCGCTCGATAATCTTGTTGATCAGACGGATCTCCCGGACGTTCACGACCAGCGGGATCATGATTTCCGGGAACGCTTTGTAACCCTGTTCAATGGCATCTGCGGCGGCGCTGATAATCGCCCTGACCTGCATCTCGGTGATCTCCGGATAGACCACTGACAGCCGGCAACCCCGGAAACCCAGCATCGGGTTCACTTCACTGAGATTGGCGGTTATCGCGCGAATTCTCTCTGCCGACTTGCCAATATGCCCCGCCAGGGCCTCGACCTCCTCATCGCCGTGGGGCAGAAACTCGTGCAGAGGCGGGTCCAGCAGGCGGATCGTTACCGGCAAGCCGTCCATGACTTTGAACAGCTCCAGCATGTCGTGATGCTGGTATTGCAACAACTTGTCGAGGTATTTTTCTCGCTCCGCGCGGTCTTCTGCGAGAATCATGGCGCGCATCATATCGATGCGCTCAGCCTGGAAGAACATATGCTCTGTGCGACACAGGCCGATGCCTTCGGCGCCTAGTTCAAGCGCCTTGGCCGCGTCCTCGGGGGTTTCAGCATTGGCCCTGACTTTGAGCCGGCGATGATCGTCGGCCCAGGCTAACAGCTGTTGAAAATCGTCACTGGAACTGGCCTCGGTCTTGGGAATATCTCCCAGCATGACTTCACCCGCGCTGCCGTCCAGGGTGATGGTGTCTCCGCGTCGTATTACCACGCCGTCATCGGTGGTCGCGGTGCCCGCCGCGTAGTCTATCGAGAGCGCTGTGCAGCCAGTAATGGCGCAAACACCCATGCCTCGGGCTACCACGGCGGCATGTGAAGTCATACCACCCAGCTCGGTCAGAATGCCCGCCGCGACCTTCATGCCGTGGATGTCCTCGGGGGTGGTCTCTCTGCGCACGAGAACGACGCTGGAGCCGTCCGCTGCTACCTCTACGGCCTCCTCGGCAGAAAAAACCACCTTGCCGGTGGCTCCGCCGGGGCTGGCCGGCAGACCCTTGGCTACGATGTCAGTTTTTGCACTGGGGTCCACCATGGGGTGCAGGAAGGCTTCAACATGTTCGGTAGACACACGCATCAGTGCTTCGCTTTCTGTGATCAGCCCCTCCCGGACCATGTCCACGGCGATCTTTACCGAGGCCCGTCCGGTGCGTTTGCCGCTGCGAGTCTGCAGCATGTAGAAACGGCCTTCCTGAATAGTGAACTCCAGGTCCTGCATATCCCTGTAATGTTTCTCCAGTTGCGCCTGGGTCGCAAACAGCTCGTCATAGACCGCTGGCATCCGGTGCTGGAGTTCTGCCACGGGCAGTGGTGTGCGGATGCCGGCCACCACGTCTTCCCCGGCGGCATTGAACAGTATTTCACCAAAGAACAGCGACTCTCCGGTCGAGGGGTTGCGAGTGAACGCTACCCCCGATCCAGAGTCCTCGCCGAAATTGCCGAACACCATCGCCTGAACATTGACCGCGGTGCCGAGGCTCTCTGGTATGTTATTCATTTCCCGGTAGACATTGGCCCGAGGTGTATGCCAGGAGAGAAAGACCGCCTCCACTGCCATCTTCAACTGTTGAAAGGGGTCCTCGGGAAAGTCCACCAGGGTCTTGTAGATGGCGACAATTTGCTGCCAGTCCTCTGCATCCATGTCCACATCCTGGACTTTACCTTGGGCCGCCTTGTAGGACTCAATTTCGTGCTCAAACCGGGAACCGTCTACGCCCATTACCACATCTGCGAACATCTGTATGAACCGCCGATAGCAGTCGTAGGCAAACCTTGGGTTGCCGGTCTTGCGGGCCAGACCCTCGGCAATCTGATCGTTAAGTCCCAGGTTGAGAATCGTGTTCATCATTCCGGGCATGGACACGGCCGCACCCGAGCGCACCGAAAACAGCAATGGATTTTCAGGGTCTCCGAAGCGGGCGCCCATTTCTTTTTCCACCAGATCCAGTGCAACACGGTACTCCTGTTCCAGCAGGCTGGGCAGTTGATTGCCGTTTTGAAAGAACTCGCGACAGGTTGGGGTGGTAATCACGAAACCGAATGGCACCGGTAGCCCCAGAGAAGTCATCTCGCAGAGGTTGGCTCCCTTGCCACCGAGCAGGTCCCGATCATCCTTACCGCCTTCGCTGAAAAGGTATACGCGCTTCGCCATGCTGTCTCCCTGGGTTCGATCCTACTGTCGCGGCGAGTATAGCTGTTTACGGCTGCTATGGGGAATCTCAACGCAGGGGGTGGTGCCTGTTAACTTGCTTGCTATCGGGTCTGCCCTTGGGCCTGCACTGCAAGCCTTCGCGCTCACGGCCAGAGATGCGCGGCCAGTGAGAACTGGCCCTAGTTTTGTCGCTGCAGTCGGGTACACTAGGCGCCCTTATGATCCGTCTGATTCTTATCCCCTCTCTTCGCCGCCTGTCTGTCAGTGTTCTGACAGCAGTACTGTGCGCCTGCGGAGGAAATCAGGAGAAACCCGTGGAGGTCGGGAGCAGCACCCCCGGGGCTGATCTGAGCGGCTCCTGGGAACTGGACCTGGCACAGAGCGACAATATCCAGCTGGAGTTGGACCGGTTGGTACGTGAACTGCAGCGGCAGGCCCAGCGACGAGCGCAGGCCCGCGGCGATTCCCGGTCCGGCCCCACTTATAGCGCTGGGATCGACGGTGCCTCTGTGGTGGGTCTGGCGAGAATGGCTGATTACGTCACCCGCTCGCAACTGTTGGAGATCGAGCAGAGCAGAACGGATATTCGGATCAAGCGTGAGGAGAACTTTGCGCTGACTTGTGAGTTCTTTGGTGCGGAATCTCGGACCGTGAAAAACCCGCTGGGCCGAGAAGTCTGCGGCTGGGATGACCACCAGTTGGTTTTTTGGGTCGTATTGCCAGAGGGGCTCAGGATCAATCACCGGCTCAGCCTGGGTCCCGAGGGTGAGCGGCTTAACATCGCCACAACAGTCTATTCTGACCGGGTCACTTATCCCTTTACCTTAAACCGGGTTTACCACCGATACGACCCGGAGGCGGATGGCATTACCTGCGAGATGACCCTCACGCGGGGCAAAGTTTGCACCACGGAGGCTCAATGAGATTGCTGCTCCTATTATTCGCTGGCAGTTTCCTGTTCATGGCAGTGGTCGAAGGATGCGTCGGCGGAGCCGTGGGGGCTGAGCCGGAGCAGTGGCCGCCATCGGTGGGTGAGGTGGAACTGGTGCGTGATTCGACTGATGGTGAGGTTGTGCGACTCGACGTGGGCCTGGTTATTTTTGACCCGGGCATCCCGTCAGATCCGGCCACCCACAGTGAGCAGGGAATTTTCCCGGCCATCCGCAAAGCCGAGGCGCGCTACATGCCGGTAGTGCTGCGTCAGGCGCTGATGGCTTCCGGCAACTGGGGTGTGGTCAGGGTACTGCCCGACCCGGAGCCATCGGCAGAGTTGCTGGTAGCGGGCACCATCGTTCATTCGGACGGTCTCACCCTGGTCCTGCACATCAGCGTCACAGACGCCAGCGGCAGGCTGTGGCTGGACAAGCTCTATCGGGATGAGTCAGCGGAGAGCGACTATCCGGTCCGCGCTGGTGAGGAACCCTACGCGGACCTGTATCACCAGGTAGCGAACGATATGCTGCAGGTAAAACGCGACCTGGGCGGTGCCGAGGCCGCTGCGATCCGCGAGTTGGCGCTGATACGCTACGCCGAGGAGCTGTCTCCGGAGGCTTTCGCCGGTTATCTGGTGGTGGATAGGAGCGGGCGCTATAAACTGCAGCGCCTGCCAGCAGAAGGTGACCCTATGCTGTCCCGGGTGGACCGAATCCGCAATCAGGAGCACCTGTTTGTGGATACCGTGGATGAGCAGTACGCCGATCTCTATGAAGAAATGGCACCGACTTACAACCTGTGGCGACAGTATGGGCGTGAACAGGCGATTTATCGTGAGGAGTACCAACGCCGCGTCGCGGGCCGCGACCGGGAGGGGCGTCGCGGCAGTTTTTTTGCGATGCAACGTACTTACGATGCGTATAAGTGGAGCAAGATCCAGGACCAGGACCTCGACGAGTTGGCTACCGGCTTCAACAATGAAGTGCAGCCCACCGTCATGGAAGCCAGTGGCAAAGTGTTTGAACTCAATGGGACACTGGAGAGCCAATATCGGGAGTGGCGAGAAATACTGCGGGCCATTTTTGCCCTCGAGACCGGGTTGCCCTAGAGCCTTGCGCGCGGCTGGAGAGCCGCTAATTTGATCAGGCTTCGACACGCCATGTGACGGCCGGGCTGCGCCGCGGGGTGCCTTGGGATTCAGGTAATTCCGGCGGCTATGGGCTATGCTACTGGGGTTGTCCCCAAACTTCGGCGGCGGGCAGTATTGTGGTGGCCGGGGTTACCCGGACAGCAGAGGGCCTCAGGGGCCGGTTCAGCAGAGCGATAAGCCAGGACACAGGCTATGAATGATGACGATGACGACAACGGTCAGTCCGGTTCCCTGGTTGACTCCCTGGTAAAGCTGACTGGGCAGGTCGCTGGTGGTACGGTAGAGCTGGCAAGAAGCACGGCCACGATGAGCGCAATGTTTGGCGAGAGTCGGCTGCGGCAGTCGCTGATGAACAAGCTCGAGCCAGAACGCCTGGAGGCTATGGCCGATGCCGGACATTTTTTGCGAGATGCGCGTGAAACGGCGGGGATTTCCCTGAAGGATATGGCCGACAGTCTCGGTATGTCTGACGACGCCATGCTCAAGGAGGTAGAGAGCGGAGAAAGCATACTGCCGCTGGAATTGATGCTGCGCTCGGCTTCGCTGGTTGCTCGTCACGACCCGATCCCCTTTCTGATCAAGTTTATGCGGACCTACAACCCTGCGCTGGAAAAGCGGCTTGAAGCCTGGGGCGTGCTTGCATTGCCCAAGCAATATGAGCGTGAGCGCCGGTTTATCAACATCTATCGCCAGCACGATATATTGCGCAGTCTGACCGACAACGAATTTGAGCGCTTTGTTCGCTACATGGACAGCTCAACCAATCTGGTGCTTGATCTGATGCTGAAGGAAAAAGAAGCCAACGCGCCGCGGCGCGCCAAAGCGGCCGCCAAGGTCAAGAGCAAAGCCAAACGCAAGGTGAAACGCAAACCCGCTGCCAAGGCCAAATCCGCGCGAGCAAAAAACCCTGCCGGCGGAAAAGGCGGGTCGGCAGGCAAGCGGTCATGAGCTCGGTATCGCTCGCGCCAAAGCCCGGCAATGGGATATAGGCCGGCGCGGCAGCAGGCCGGGGCACTGTTGCATGTTCTCCCATCCAGGGGTGGGGTGGTGTGAGCACTGTCAGTACCGAACAGCGCGAATGGTTTGCTGCCTGCCCCAAGGGAATTGAGTCGCTACTTCAGGATGAACTGCAAACGCTTGGCGCGGAAGGGGTCCGGGAGACCGTTGCCGGCGTTTATTTTCGCGGACCACTGGCCCTGGGCTACCGGGCCTGCCTGTGGTCACGCCTTGCCAACCGGATACTGATGCCTGTCATGGTGCTCGAGACCGATGAGGCCGACCCGATGTATCAGGCGCTCCGCCGCATCGATTGGACTCACTGGTTCAGTGCAGATTGTAGTATCAGCATCGACTTTTCGGGCCGCAGTGATTCGATTCGCAATACTCACTTCGGTGCTCAGCGTTGTAAGGATGCCATTGTCGACTGGTTCAGTGCCGAAGTCGGTCGCCGACCCAGTGTCGCACGGCGTGATCCTGATATTCGTTTGAACGTCAGGATCGCCAGGGGTCGCACCCATGTGGCGCTGGATTTCTCGGGAGGGAGTCTCCACCGTCGCGGTTACAGGTTGCATGCCGGGGAAGCCCCGCTGAAGGAAAACCTGGCCGCAGCGATACTGCAGCGCGCTGGCTGGCCAGCGGTTGCGGCCGAAGGTGGGGCGCTGATCGACCCGATGTGCGGCTCGGCGACACTATTACTCGAAGGGGCAATGATGGCCCTGGACCTGGCCCCTGGTCTGCGGCGTCAGCGATTCGGTTTTCAACACTGGTCCGGACATAAGCCGGAGCAGTGGCAGGCAATCCTTGCAGATGCCCGAGGTCGTGCGGAGCGTGGCATGGCTGGTGGCTCAGGCGAAGAGACGCCCGAGATCCGCGGTTATGATGCAGATCCGCAAGTGGTGCGGATGGCGCAACAGAATATCGCCGCACTGGGCCTGGAAAAGATTGTGCGGGTAGCCGCCAGGTCATTGCATGAATTTAAGAAACCCACCCACAAACCCCTGGCGCATGGGCTATTGATCTGCAACCCACCTTATGGCGAGCGCCTCGGCGACAAGCACGCCCTCGCTTATCTGTATCGCGAATTGGGTCAGGTCATGTCAACTGAGTGCCCGGGTTGGCGGGCGGGCATCTTTACGGGTGACCCGGAGTTGGGTCGGGCAACCGGTTTGCGCAGCCATCGACAGTATTCAATGTGGAACGGTGCGCTGCCTGCGACCTTGCTGTTGTTTGACCTCAATAACAATGAATGGCGTGATCCGCAGGCGACGAAAGGCCAGGATGGCCCCCCTGCGGCAGCGCTGGCCCCGGTGGACGCGGGAAGTTTGTCCCCGGGAGCGACCATGTTTGCCAACCGTATCAGGAAGAATCAGCGTCGTCTAAAAAGCTGGGTCAAGCGCGAGGGTATTGACTGCTATCGCCTGTACGACGCCGATATGCCTGAGTACGCGGTAGCGGTTGATATTTATGGTGAATTTGTTCAGGTCGCCGAGTACCGAGCGCCGGACAGTATTCCGGCTGATGTTGCGGCGGCCCGTCTGGATGAAGTTCGAGCGGCGTTGCCGGTCGTACTCGATACGCCTCCGGACCGTATCGTTTTTAAGCAGCGTCAGCGACAGCGCGGCTCACAGCAATATGAAAAGCAAGCCGACCGCGGTGAATTCATCAGTGTCACGGAGGGGCGGGCCAAACTGCTGGTCAATCTGCACGATTACCTGGATACCGGGCTGTTTCTGGATCACCGGGCGCTGCGTCGCAGGATAGCCCAACAGGCGGCCGGTAAGGACTTTCTCAACTTGTTTTGCTATACGGGCGCCGCAACCATTCAGGCCGCCCTGGGCGGTGCCCGTTCCACCGCCAGCATCGATCTCTCCAACACCTATCTGGGTTGGTTGCGCAAGAACCTGGCTCACAATGGCCTGGGAGAAGCCAGCAACCTGGTGTATCGCCAGGATTGCCTGCAGTGGCTGAGGGAGCAGACGGCTGCTTACGATCTGGTGTTGCTGGATCCCCCGTCTTTCTCGAACTCTAAAGCCGTTGTGGGCAGCTTTGATGTGCAACGCGACCATCCGGAACTGGTTCGCGCCAGCATGCGGTTGCTGCGCAGTGGAGGTACCCTCTATTTTTCCTGTAATCGCCGGGGCTTCAAGTTAGACCCGGAACTCGCGGCAGAATATGAGTGTGAACAGATAACGGCAGAGACCCTCGATCGCGATTTCATTCGCAGTCCGAAAATCCATAGTTGTTGGCGACTGCAGCCGCGCTGAGGCGCGGCTGATGGCGAAACCCTCCGCCTGCCCCAGACGCCTGCCGCAGGATGGCCTGCCCCAGGATGGCCTGCCCCAGGATGGCCTGCCCCAGGATGGCCTGCCCCAGGATGGCCTGCCCCAGGATAGCTGTTCAAGGGTTGAGCGAGTGCTGCCGAGACGCTTAGGGCCTTAGCTAATCGAGCTTGTATTGTGAGTGACCGCAAACATTTTACGGTGGACACTATCCACATCAGGCGTGTAGCTCGACTGTACATACAGTGTTTTACACCCGCTGCGGTGAGGACTTTCACCTGTTCTGGGCTAAGTGATTGATTTCGATTTATAAAGACAGATTGTATTTTTATACCCGGCGAGGTGCCAGATGGCTGTTTTCGGCAGGCCAATACAGGTGTGGATAACTCTGTCCCCGGACTTATCCACAGGCTGGGATGTGGATAAGTCACGATATGGGCTGGAGTGGATGCCGCGCACCGCCGAACTGTCCCCTGTCTTGGCCTCTGCGCCGCAGCTGCAGCGGAGGGGGGGTAGACGGTGACTTCGCTGGCAATTATTTATCACAGTCAAAGTGGCACCAGTGCTGGATACGCCCGTGCCGCTTGTGCCGGTGCGAGACGCGAATCCGGGGTCGCCGTAGAACTGCTGCGGGCCTGTGACGCGGATGTCTCTGCGCTGGAGCGGCTCGACGGTCTGATGCTGGTGGCACCGGAGAACGCCGGCTATCTGGCCGGTGGTATGAAAGAGTTTCTGGACCGGGTGTTTTATCCGATGATAGCGCGACAGCTTGTTTTACCCTATGCGCTGGTGATCAGCGCGGGCAATGACGGGCGCAATGCCGCCCGGCAAGCGGAAAAAATCCTGTCGGGAATTCCCTGCAAACTGGTTGCTGAGCCACTGGTGTTACGCGGTGAAACCCGGCCCGATCATACGCGGGAATGTGCGGATCTTGGCCAGGCCCTGGCAGCGGGACTGATTATGGGTATCTACTGATTGTCTCGGAGGTGCGGGCATTGTCAGATCGCGTCTACTTCAGGCCGGATTCTCGCTGAAACGGCGCAATTGAGCGATAAATGCGCAAGCGGCTCGCGACAGACTGCGGTCGCGGTGATGCACCAAACCCAGGTTTCGGGTGACGGGTGGGTTACCCACCGTCAATACCGTCAGGGAGTCGTCGCACATGGAGCGGGGCAGCAAGGTCCAACCGAGCCCAACCGAGGCCATCATGCGGATCGTCTCGAGATAGTTTGTTGTCAGCGAGACCATTAACGATAGACCGTGATCATCGAACAGTTGTTTGACTATCTGCCCTGTGTAGGTATTCAAGCCGGGCAATACGGCGGGCATGGCGCTTAGCTCAGCCAGTCGAACCGGTTGTGCAGGTGAAGCGCTGGAACCACCCAGGGGGTGATTGCGACCCGCCATGAACAGCAGTTCGTCACGCCACAGTGGCTGGGTGATGATGGTATCGTCGGGTACCGGCGACAGTGTAACCACAGCCAGTTCAATGCTGCCCCTATGAACTCTGGCATAGGCCTGCTCAGAATCCATGAACTCGATATCTACATCCACTGCAGGGGCCGCATCGTTGAAAGCCCGCAACACAGGCGGTAACCGATGCAAGCCGATATGGTGGCTGGTGGCGAGTCGCAGTTGTCCCGAGACATCCCCGGAGAGATCCAGCACCGATTGCTCCGCAGCGCCAAGGGCCTGCGCAATTGCCCTGGCGTGGGGCAGTAGAGCGCGCCCTGCCTCGGTCAGGGAAACCTTTCGCCCAATGCGATCAAACAGCGTTGAACCCAGTTGCTGCTCCAGAATAGCGACCCGCTTGCTCACCGCTGGCTGGGTCAGGTGCAAGCACTCAGCCGCTCGGGAAAAGCTGCCTGACTCCGCCACCTGTGCGAAAGCCCGCAAGTTCTGTGTATCGATCATAGCGCCTCCGCTGACTGTGCAAGGTTGGCACGGTCTTGGTATTCTAGTATGGAATTCAAACTATAAAAATAATAAATTGGAGTTATAAAAGAGACCGGCATAAGATATCGCCTCGTTCCCAACAGACACCGCGCGAGGCTCGCAATGGCCGGAAAAACCCTCTACGACAAGTTATGGCAAAACCATCTGGTGGAAGCACGGGAAGATGGCAGCTGCCTGATTTACATTGATCGCCATCTGATTCATGAAGTGACTTCGCCTCAGGCCTTTGAGGGTTTGCGTATGGCCGGTCGAGAGCCCTGGCGGCGCGACGCCAACCTGGCGGTGCCCGATCACAATGTGCCGACTGCCGTTGAAGAACGCCGCGGTGGTGTCGCGGCGATTATCGACCCGGTCTCGCGGCTGCAGGTGTCAACCCTGGACGATAACTGTCGGGACTTCGAAATCGTCAAATACGAGATCAATGATCGGCGGCAGGGTATCGTCCATGTCGTGGGGCCGGAGCAGGGTGCCACGTTGCCGGGCATGACTGTCGTTTGCGGGGATTCACACACCTCTACACACGGTGCTCTGGGGGCCCTGGCTCATGGTATCGGGACCTCTGAAGTGGAGCATGTGCTGGCGACACAGTGCCTGGTGCAACAACCCATGAAAAATATGCTGGTGCGTATTGACGGGCAGCTGCAGCACGGTGTTACAGCCAAGGACGTGGCACTGGCTGTGATCGGACTCATCGGCACCGCCGGTGGCACCGGTTACGCGATAGAATTTGGTGGCGACGTCGTGCGCAAACTGAGTATGGAAGGCCGGATGACCCTGTGCAATATGTCCATCGAAGCGGGCGCCCGAATGGGCATGATCGCAGTCGATGAGACAACGATCGATTACGTCCGCGATCGCCCTTATGCGCCCACCGGGGCCTTATGGGATGCGGCTGTCGCCTCCTGGCGTGACCTGCACAGCGATGCCGATGCCCACTTCGACAAGACGGTGGTGCTCGCCGGTGAAGATATCAAGCCCCAGGTCACCTGGGGAACATCCCCCGAGATGGTGTTACCGGTGGACGGCCATGTGCCCGACCCCGCCTCGATGAAGACCAGTGCCGCCCGCGAAGCCACTCAGCGGGCACTGGACTACATGGGTCTGGTGCCGGGTATGGCGATTACGGATATCCGTCCCGACAGGGTGTTTATCGGATCCTGCACTAACTCGCGGATAGAGGATCTGCGCGCCGCAGCTGAAATCGTCAAGGGTCGTCAGGTAGCCGCGTCAATCAAGCAGGCGTTGGTCGTGCCGGGCTCAGGAGAGGTCAAGCGACAGGCTGAGAAAGAAGGTCTGGACCAGATTTTTGTCGCTGCGGGTATGGAGTGGCGAGAGCCCGGCTGTTCAATGTGCCTGGCTATGAATGCCGACAAATTGGGCGCGGGAGAACACTGTGCCTCGACCTCCAATCGAAACTTCGAGGGGCGACAGGGATTTGGCGGACGCACCCATCTGGTGAGTCCGGCTATGGCGGCCGCCGCTGCGGTGGTCGGTCATTTTGTCGATGTGCGCCAGTGGCAGGAGATTTGACGATGCAGAGTTTAACCGTGGTTGAAGGCTTGGTAGCGCCCATGGATCGGGCCAATGTCGATACCGACGTGATCATTCCCAAGCAGTTTTTGAAGTCCATCAAGCGCAGTGGTTTCGGCCCTAACCTGTTCGATGCGCTGCGCTATCTTGATGAAGGCCAGCCCGGAGAGGACTGTGCTGGGCGGCCCCTCAATCCCGATTTTCCACTCAACCAGGCGCGCTATGCGGGGGCGAGTATTCTGCTGGCACGGGAGAACTTCGGGTGTGGGTCGAGTCGGGAACACGCCCCCTGGGCGCTGGCGGATTATGGCTTCCGTTGCATCATAGCTCCAAGTTTTGCCGATATCTTTTACAATAATTGCTTTAAGAATGGGCTGCTGCCCGTGGTGCTGCCCGATGACGAGGTCGACCGCTTGTTTCGCGAGTTGGACGCCGAAACAGGTTATTCCCTGACTGTGGACCTTGTGCAGCAACAGGTCCGGACAGCCGATGGCCGAGAGATCAGCTTTGTCACCGACCAGTTCCGTCGTCACTGTCTATTGAATGGCCTCGACGAGATCGGGTTAACGCTGCAGAGTGAGGAGGCAATCCGGGCCCATGAGCAGGCCTGGCGGGAGCGATCGCCGTGGTTGTTTGATGTTATCACCAGCCTCCCGGAACAATCCCCTTGAGCCGCAAGATTCTCGTATTGCCCGGAGACCATATCGGCCCGGAAATTGTCGCTGAAGCGGTCAAGATTCTGCAGTTTGTCGATGCCAGATACGCGCTGGACCTGACCCTCCAGCACGGCGCAATCGGCGGCGCTGCTTTGGATCAATACGGCGAACCCCTGCCAGAGAAAACCCTCGCGGCGGCCAGGGAGAGTGCGGCGATTCTGCTGGGTGCTGTAGGTGGGCCGCAATGGGATGGTGTTGAGCGCCACCTGCGCCCGGAGAGGGGCTTGTTGGCTATTCGGTCTGAGCTGCAGCTGTTTGGCAATTTGCGACCGGCAATTTTGTACCCGCAACTGGCCGATGCATCCAGTCTGAAACCGGAAATCGTGTCGGGTCTGGATATTCTCATCGTACGTGAGCTGACCGGAGGCATCTATTTTGGGGAACCTCGCGGCATTCGCACGCTGGAGTCTGGTGAGCGCGAGGGATTTAACACCTACGTGTATCGCGAGTCCGAGGTGCGTCGGATTGCCCACCTGGCGTTTCAGCTCGCCCGCAAGCGGGATAACAGGGTGTGTTCCGTGGACAAGGCCAATGTGCTCGAGGCTACGGTGCTCTGGCGTGAGGTCGTAGAGGCCGTGAGTACTGAATATCCGGATGTGACTCTCAGTCATCTCTACGTCGACAATGCCGCGATGCAACTGGTCAGGGCTCCCAAGCAGTTCGATGTGATGGTCACGGGCAATATGTTTGGAGATATTCTCTCTGATGCGGCGGCGATGCTGACCGGGTCGATAGGAATGTTGCCCTCCGCGTCACTGGATAAGAGCGGTCGCGGCCTGTACGAGCCCTGTCACGGTTCAGCACCTGACATCAGCGGCAAAGGTATTGCTAATCCGCTGGCGACTATCCTGTCGGTAGCGATGCTGCTGCGCTATACGCTCGATGTGCCAGAGGCCGCGACTGCGATCGAGCAGGCCGTAAGTCGCGTGCTGGATCAGGGCCTGCGAACGGCGGATATCCATCGTCCTGGCGAGACACTGGTAGGGACGAAAGCAATGGGCGAGGCTGTCTTAGCCGCATTGGAAACCCCGGATTAATTCACAGGGGCGAATGGGTTGATGCTCGATTAAGGTAGCCAGGTAGCAAACCAGATTACCGAGCTGATGGCCGGATAACAGCAGGAGAACACAATGACGGACACATATGACGTGGCAGTTGTCGGCGCCACGGGGGCTGTCGGCGAAGCAATGATCGCAATATTGGAAGAGCGCGAATTTCCCGTAGGGGAACTTTATCCACTGGCCAGCGAGCGCTCAGTGGGGAAGACGGTGCGGTTTCGTGGAAAGTCCGTGCAAGTGGGCGATCTGGCGAGTTTTGATTTTTCCCGAGCCCGGATCGCACTGTTTTCAGCGGGCGGCAGTGTGTCTGCAGAGCATGCGCCCAGAGCGGCCGCAGCCGGCTGTGTGGTGATTGATAATACATCGCATTTCAGGCGCGATGAGGACATCCCACTGGTGGTGCCTGAGGTCAATCCCGAGGCCCTGGCGGACTACAGTCGCCGCAATATCATCGCCAACCCTAACTGCTCGACTATACAGATGCTGGTCGCGTTGAAGCCAATTTACGACGCGGTGGGTATTGAACGAATCAATGTGGCGACCTATCAGGCCGTCTCGGGAACCGGTAAAGCTGCCATCGAAGAACTGGCCGGGCAGACGGCGCGCCTGCTGAACGGGCAGGAAATCGAGTGCGAGGTCTATCCGCGGCAGATTGCCTTTAACGCGATTCCTCACATCGATAGCTTTGAGCCCAATGGGTATACCCGGGAGGAAATGAAGATGGTCTGGGAGACGCGCAGAATTCTGGGGGACCCCGGGCTGCAGGTTAACCCAACCTGTGTCCGTGTTCCGGTATTTTTCGGCCACTCAGAAGCGGTGCATGTCGAAACGGTGGACAAGCTGAGCGCGGAGGAAGCCCGCGAGCTGCTGGGCGCTGCGCCCGGCATTACCTTGCTGGACGAAGCGGTCGATGGTGGCTACCCGACGCCTGTGGGCGAGGGGGCTGGCAGCGATGCGGTATTTGTGGGGCGGGTCAGAGAAGACATCTCGCACCCCACGGGCCTGAACCTCTGGATTGTTGCCGATAACGTGCGCAAGGGGGCCGCCCTGAACAGTGTTCAAATAGCCGAAAAGCTTATCTCTACTTATCTCGACTAAAGCCCATTTAGCGTCTTGCTTAATGGCAATCGATGCCAGATACTGCCTCGCAGACGGAGGTAGTCACAGTGGCATTGCGGTGCTGTGTACGTCGCTTTATCACGCACGTGTCCGACCCTGGTTTATCCGTTTTTAGCCAGAATGCTGACGCTGTAACTGCCCACCGTGCAAGGCCGGTCCAGGGGAGGCTGGTCGTCACAGGTCACAATAAAAAGGCTCGGGTATGGCTCGCAAGATCGCTGCTGCAGTATTTTCTCTCGGATGTATCCACACCAGTGCAACAATGGCGCTGGGATTGGGTGAGCTGTCACTCGATTCGTTTCTCAATGAACCGCTGAAGGCAAGGGTAGATTTGCTCGACGCCGCGGGTCTCAATGAAGACCAGGTCAAGATCCGGCTGGCCACCAAAGAGGACTTCCAGCGGCTCGGCGTCGACCGGGCCTACTTTTTAACAGGCATCAGCTTTGAGGTTGTGATTGACGGCAAAGGCCAGGGTAAAATCCTGATCACTTCCGAAGATCCCGTACTGGAGCCGTACCTGGATTTTATTGTCGAAGCGCGATGGCCGGCGGGCAGGTTGCTGCGGGAATACACGGTTCTGGTTGATCCTCCGGTGTTTGACGAATCCACCACCGTGGTATCGGCCAGTGATCGAGTCGCCGCCTTAGACGGCGGGGCCGCACCCTCCGGTGGGGCACCCTCTGGCAGTCGGCAGGGTGGTAGTGCCGCGAATGCCCCAGCAAGCGGTTATGGCGCCGGCGCCGCCGGTGCCCCCGCTCCGGGCAGCCGCTACCAGATCAGCCGCAATGACACCCTCTGGGAGATCGCCAGCGCAGCAAGACCTCAGGGCGCGAGTGTTCACCAGACAATGCTGGATATCCAGCGCCTCAATCCCGATGCTTTTATCGACGGCAACATAAATCGGATTAAGGCGGGGTACGTGGTTTATCTTCCCGATTCGTCTGAGATCAGTTCGGTCAATGAAGCGGCGGTCATCGAGGAAATCCGGCAACAGAACCAGGCATGGCGGGAGCAGACACCGACACAATCCAGTGTGGTCGACAGTGGTCCGGCGTTGCGACTTTCGGCGGAACCCGATGAGTTCGACAACGAGGGTGGTGCGGCATCGGATGCGGCCGCGCTGGACCGACGGGTGGCTGCGGCGACTTCCGCACTGCAGGAAAACCTCGAAAAATCGGAGCTGGAAAAAGCGGATAGCGAGCGGCGTCTTGCGGCGGTTCAGGAGCAACTGGATACCCTTGAGCAGATCGTCTCCGTAAAAGATGATCAGATCGCGGCATTGCAGGCTGCTTTGGCCGAGGCTGGAGTCAGTCCCCTGGGAGTCAGTGCCCAGGATGCCGACGCTGAGAGCGCCGCCGATACGGATTTGGGGCAGACAACGGATCAGACGGTCGCCGACACGACGGCGGTCCAGCAAACCGCAGCCAATGGACCATCCGCTGATGCAGCGGCTGCGGCGGCCAAAGATACTGTCGATGTCGATGCCGGCAAGGATACCGGCAAGCAAGTCACGCCTTCACGGGCCGCAGACTCCGGTGCAACTGACGGTCTGCCCGGCTGGCTGGGGTATGCCGCCGGCGCTCTGGTGCTAGGCGGCGGCGGGGCATGGTGGCTTCGTCGACGTCGCAACGAGAGCACGCAGGCTGATGGTCTGGATGCCGACGACGTATTTGCTGATGTTGAACTCAGTGAAGAGCCTGTCGAGTTCAAAGGTGCTGTGCCGGAGGCTGAAGCAGTGGCTAGCGATCCGCAGCCCAGGGACCCGCTCGATGCGGAAGAAGCCGCTGAGATTGACCAGCCCGAAGACGCCGACCCGAGCGGTGAGAATCGCGGCTACGGCGAACGCAAGCACGATGAGTATGCCTCGGATGACGACGCCGGCGATGCGCTGGCAGAAGCCGATATATACATGGCCTATGGTCGCTACCCCCAGGCCGTCGAACTGCTTAACAATGCGCTGCGAGGCGAGCCCGATAATGCTGCCTTCAGGCTCAAACTGGTCGAGCTCTACGCGGAACTTGGCGACAGCAAGCGAGCGCAGGAGCACCTGGATCATCTGCGCCGTGTCGGCAGTCAGGAGGTGGTGTCACAGGCAGAACAGGCATTCCGCAAGATCGGAGCCACTAATGTTACCCAACTGCATCCCTCAGGTGCACCCGAGGGCGATACCGCGGTCGATCTTCCGCCGCCGGGCCTGGACCTCGATGATTTCGAGTCTGACAGCCAGGTGGATACCGGCGCGTCCGTTTTGCCTGACCTTATGGTAGACGGTGGCGACAGCCTTGGTGCAGATTTCAGCGGTCTTGAAATTGAGGACGGCGCCGAAGCGAGTACCGGCGACCTGGATCTCTCGGTCGACTTCGATCGTGAGGGGACGGGTCCGGATCAGGATGGCGAAGACATGGTGTTTGCCGCCGAGGGCAGCGAAATGTCTACGAAGCTCGATCTGGCCAGAGCCTATATGGATATGGGCGATGAAGAGGGTGCCAAGCAAATTCTCGAGGAAGTCGCCAGCGAGGGCAGCGAAGACCAGAGGGAAGAGGCCAAACTTCTGCTGCAGCGCGTTGGCTGACGGGCAAACACCCTTCGATCGGCGGCTGCTGTCGCCGGGTACAAGATTCGCCTGCGCCATCGAATATGATGGCAGCGCCTATCACGGTTGGCAGGCACAACCTCACCAGGGCGACTCCACCGTTCAGGCCAGGCTCGAAAGCGCCCTGGCCAGCGTAGCCAATGCGCCCATACGGGTGCATTGCGCAGGACGCACCGACGCCGGGGTTCACGGCTGCGCTCAGGTAGTGCATTTCGATGCGCCGGTAGCGCGTAGTCCCAAGGCGTGGGTGATGGGTGCCAACGCCAACTTGCCGCCTGATATCCGCCTGCATTGGTCGGTCCCTGTGGTGGCGGACTTTCACGCCAGATTCTCCGCGCTCACCCGTCGTTACTGTTATCTCATCGCCAACACAGCTGTGAGGCCCGGGCTGATGCGCAATCAGATTGCCTGGTACCGTTATCCGCTGGACGCCGAACTGATGCAGCGGGAAGCGCAATGCCTGCTTGGGGAGCAGGATTTCAGCGCTTTCCGCGCATCCAGTTGCCAGTCTGTCAGCCCTGTGCGCAGAGTACACGCGCTGCAAGTGACACGCCGCGCTAGCTCTGTAGTCATCGAGATCGAGGCCAACGCCTTCCTGCATCACATGGTGCGAAATATTGCGGGCTCGCTGCTCGCGATCGGCAGTGGCCGCAAGGACCCGGGCTGGCTCGCCGAATTGCTGGCATCTCGCGATCGACGCGAGGCAGCCGATACAGCTCCCGCAAGCGGGCTCTATCTGGCAGAGGTTACCTACCCGGAGCGCTTTGGTTTGCCCGGCCCGCCGCCCGTGCCCACGCCGCTTGGGAATTGGTGAAGGGGCTGCTATCATGCGCCCCTCGTTTACAGCCGGCGCTTTGCACCATTGGCTTATACCCGTGTCAAAATATGCGGTATCACGCGACCCGATGACGCGCTAGCGGTTGCCAACAGCGGGGCTGACGCGTTGGGTCTGGTTTTTTACGAACCCAGCCCGCGGTCGGTCACTCTTGCATCGGCTGTTGCGATCGCCAACGCAGCGCCGCCTCTGTTGTCCCTGGTGGCGTTGTTTGTCGACGCCCCGGAAACTGTCATTCGGCAGGTACTGGCCGAAGTGCCGATTGACCTGCTGCAGTTTCACGGTGAGGAGACGCCACAGTTCTGTGAACAGTTCGGTAGGCCTTACCTGAAAGCACTGCGGATGCGGGAGGGCGTCGATCTCGGCGCCGCCTGCATGCACTACCGCTCAGCCCGGGGGCTGCTGCTGGATAGCTGGCAGCCCGGCACCCCGGGTGGCACTGGGCAGCGCTTTGACTGGGACCTTGCCACTGCCGTGCTGACTCGGCCCATGATACTTGCCGGTGGGCTCGATGCCGGGAACGTGGGTGAGGCCATTGCGAAGCTTTCGCCCGCAGCTGTCGATATCAGTGGGGGTGTGGAAACGGAGCCGGGACTAAAAGATGGCGTGATGATCCAGCGTTTTGTCGCAGCGGTTCGCCGCGCTGACCAGCAAGCAATTGTCAGCGAACGTTCAGCAGCAAACATTCAACAGCAACCGACGACCAGCAACCCATGAACAGAAAAAACGGACCAGGTGACACCGATGACAGTTGATCTCAATGACAAGGTTTTCGCTTCAATGCCCGACGCGGACGGGCGGTTTGGCAGTTATGGCGGCAAGTTCGTTGCCGAAACCCTGATGTCCGCCCTTACCGATCTGGAAGCGCTATATCGCCGCCTGTCCAATGACAGCGAGTTTCAGCGCGAACTGGACCACGATCTCGCCCATTATGTGGGTAGGCCTTCACCCCTCTATGAGGCATCCAGATGGTCTGATCAGATCGGCGGCGCGCGGATCTATCTCAAGCGTGAAGACCTGAACCATACTGGCGCTCACAAGGTCAACAATACGGTGGGGCAAGCGCTGCTGGCTCGCCATATGGGCAAGAAGCGGGTTATTGCTGAAACCGGTGCCGGGCAGCACGGTGTCGCCACAGCCTCGATCGCAGCGCGCCTTGGTCTGGAATGCCATGTCTTTATGGGTGAAGAAGACGTGCGCCGGCAGGCGCTCAACGTCTACCGGATGAAGCTGCTCGGGGCCCAGGTCATACCGGTCACGTCTGGCTCACGGACTCTCAAAGATGCCATGAACGAGGCCATGAGAGATTGGGTCACCAATGTCGACAACACATTTTACATCATCGGCACAGTTGCCGGGCCGCATCCTTACCCCCTTTTGGTTCGTGATTTTCAGTGTGTCATAGGGCGCGAGGCGAGGGCCCAGTCCCTGCAGCAGACGGGTCGATTGCCCGACGCGCTGGTTGCTTGCGTAGGCGGAGGTTCCAATGCCATTGGACTGTTTCATCCCTTCCTCGGCGATGAGTCGGTGGCCATGTTTGGTGTCGAGGCTGGTGGTCATGGCGTAGACACGCAGGAGCATGCCGCCCCGCTGACTGCGGGCACACCGGGCGTACTGCACGGAAATCGCACCTACCTGATGCAAAATGCTGACGGGCAGATTATGCACACTCACTCGATCTCTGCCGGGCTGGATTATCCGGGAGTCGGTCCAGAGCACGCTTGGCTCAAGGATATAGGTCGCGTTAATTATGTCGTCGCGGATGACGATGAAGCGCTGGCCGCCTTTCACACGCTCACCCGCATAGAAGGCATTATGCCCGCTCTGGAAACGGCGCATGCGTTGGCCTACGCGGAAAAGTTGGCTGCCACCATGACGCCAGAGCAAATGATCGTAGTCAATCTTTCCGGGCGTGGCGACAAGGACATTCTCACCGTTGCGGAGATAGACGGTATTGAGTTATAGAGCAGGGGACGTATCCGTATGAGTCGCATCAAGGAACGGTTCAGGGAACTGGCCGGCCAGGGACGTAAGGCATTGATACCGTATCTGGTGGCCGGTGATCCAGGTCGTGACATGACGGTGCCGCTTATGCACCGCCTGGCGGATGCGGGCGCCGATATTATCGAGTTGGGTGTGCCGTTTTCCGACCCCATGTCAGAGGGACCGGTGATTCAGCAGGCCCATGAGCGCGCCCTGGTCAGCGGCACCAGTTTGCGCGACGCGCTGGCGATGGTGAGAGAATTCCGGCGGCGCGATTCGTCAACCCCGGTGCTATTGATGGGGTACGCGAACCCGGTAGAGCACATGGGCTACGATGTATTTGCCGATGCCGCCGCCGAGGCGGGTCTTGACGCGCTGTTAACGGTTGATGTGCCTCCGGAAGAGGTCGCCGCGATCAATCGGGAGCTCAAGCGCGTGGGTATGGACAACATCTTCCTGGTCGCTCCCACCACACCGGACGAGAGAATCGAACGCATAGCCGGCGAGGCCAGCGGTTTTATCTACTATGTGGCTTTGAAGGGAGTAACGGGTGCCGGGCATTTGGACGCAGAGGATGTCGCGGCTCATTTGTCACGTATCCGACGATTTTCAGACTTGCCACTGGCGGTCGGGTTTGGCATCAAGGATGCCGCCTCAGCAGCAGCCGTTGCCGCTGTCGCCGACGGTGTAGTGGTGGGCAGCGCACTGGTTGACACAGTGGCGAAAGCAATCGCCGAGGGCGCAGAAACGGATGTCGCGATCGAGTCCGCAGTGAGCCTGCTGGCTTCATTGCGCAAAGGGATAGACGGTCTCGCTTCCTAGATCGGGCTGCCGGTGTTTATAATGGCTGCTCTTGAGACCAGGGGCGAGCCATGAGCTGGATTGACAAAATTCTACCATCGGGGGTCCGCAGAGATAGTAATCAACGCCGCGTCAATGTTCCCGAGGGTCTGTGGACCAAATGCGTCAAGTGTGAAGCGGTGCTGTATCGACCCGACGTTGAACGCAATGACGATGTCTGCCCGAAGTGCGAGCACCACATGCGCATCGGCGCCCGGCGACGACTTGATATTTTTCTCGACCCGGTCGGGCGGGAAGAAATCTTCAGTGATATTGAGCCGATCGATCGACTCAAGTTCAAAGATAAGAAGCGCTACCGTGATCGCTTGGCTGCAGCACAGAAGAACACTGGAGAAAAGGACGCCCTGATTGCCATGCGAGGGTCAGTGCATGGACTTCCTCTTATTGTTGTTGCCTTCGAATTCGATTTTCACGGTGGCTCGATGGGCTACGCTGTGGGCGAAAAATTCACTCGCGCCGCCCAGGTCGCACTGGATGAGCACATCCCACTGGTCTGTTTCTCTGCATCGGGTGGGGCCAGGATGCAGGAAGCTCTGATATCACTGATGCAGATGGCCAAGACCAGTGCGGTCATTGAGCGCATGAAACAGCAAAGTGTTCCCTATATATCGGTCATGACTGATCCCATTTTCGGGGGGGTATCTGCTTCGCTGGCGCTGCTGGGTGATGTGAATATTGCTGAGCCCGATGCCCGGGCGGGGTTCGCGGGCCCCAATATCATTGAGCAAACCATCCGTCAAAAACTGCCCAAGGGCTTTCAGCGCAGCGAGTTTCTGCTCGAGCACGGTGCGATCGATATGATCGTAAACCGGACCGATATGCGCGCCGTTGTTGCCAGGCTCTTGTCAAAGTTGAGTCATGTACCGCTCGCAGATTCTGCGATGGAGGACACCGCTGCAGAGTTGTCTGTTGACTCCAGCGAGGCGGAGGTTGCGGCGCCCGAGCCCCCCGCAGAGGACGAAGCGGTCGAAATCAATGATGCAACAGCGCCGCAGAGCAACGGTGAGCCTGAGCCTGAAGCTGAAGAGCCGGTTGCCGCCGAGCCGCCGACCGAGCCGATGGAAGAAACATCCGGGGTGGACGACAGCGCGAATGACGACACTGTAGCCAGCGACAGTAAACCTGTGAAGCCGCCAAAACAGACCAAACGGACACCCACCAGTCCAGCCAAGGGAGATGAATAGTTCAAACCTTGACAGCTGGCTGGAGCGACTTGAGACCATTCATCCTCGGGCCATGGACCTTGGTCTGGAGCGTGTTGCCAGCGTCGCTGACAAACTGAACCTGCTCCCGCCGGGCTGCCCGGTAGTGACGGTTGCGGGCACAAATGGCAAGGGGTCCTGCGTCGCGGTCATGGAGGCAATGCTAACGGCGCAGGGTCAAATGCCCGGTGCCGCCGTATCGCCACATTTGCTGCGTTTCAATGAGCGCATCCGAATCGCAGGACAGCCTGCTGTCGATGAGGAAATTGTTGACGCCTTTGAGGCGATAGAAGCCGCCAGAGGGTCAGTGACACTGACCTATTTTGAGTTCGGCTTGCTGGCTTCGCTGCTGATCTTCAGGCAGCGAGGCGCAGACACCATTCTGTTGGAGGTCGGTCTGGGTGGACGACTGGACGCTGCCAATATCGTCGATCCTGATGTTGCCGTTATTACCACTATCGCCCTGGATCACCAGCAGTGGCTGGGTGACACACGCGATGCGATCAGTCGGGAGAAAGCGGGCATTCTGCGGCCGGGCATCCCCGCTGTTATTGCCGACCCCGACCCGCCTGCTGCTCTGAAGGCCTGCGTTGATACCTTGGGTGCGCGGGCCGTGTACCTGGGCTCCGATTTTACGATTGAGGAGACGGAAAGCGAATGGTCAGCTGCGTTGCGCCGGCCCGATGGCGGTTTGCGGTCGCTGCCTGCAGTTATCAGAGGCGCGCTGCTCCCCATCAATATAGCTGCGGGGCTCCAGGCTATCTTGCTCCTTGGTGAGACTTTTGAAGATTCGGTGGTGCAAGCGGTTGTCCCCGGATTGCAGCCCGGGGGCCGGCGCGAGCAGCGCAGTATTCAGGGACGGAACTATCTGCTGGATGTGGCGCACAATCCCTCTGCAGCGGGAGCTCTGGGTCAATTCCTGGAGCAACATCCGGTCGCGGGTCGCACCATGGCGCTGTTTTCAGCGATGGCCGACAAGGACATACGTGCTATCATCCGCGCCTGCCAGGGGGTCTTCGATGGCTGGTATCTGGCAGACCAGCCGACGGTTGCCCGGGCGGCGTCAGCCGCTGTGATCCGTGAGCTACTGCTTGAAGAAGCCGAAGCTGTGCTTGGGAGCTTCGAAAGCGTCGACAGAGCGGTGGCGGCGGCGGGAGCTGCGCTAAGCGCGGGTGACCGCCTGGTTGTGTTTGGCTCCTTCCACACCGTGGCCGCTGCGCTCTCGGAATTGGATAATCATCCTGGGAATCACTGAGCGTGAGAGACGTCCTCAAACAACGGCTGATTGGCGCACTTATTCTGGTCGCGCTGGGCGTCATTTTCTGGCCTCTGATCTTTGTTGAACAACACCAACATGATGTGGAGAGGACAGCGATTCCTGCACGTCCGGATGTCGTAACGACGCCGCTTGCGCGGCCGTCTGCCACGAAGTTGCGCGGATCGCCGGAACTGCAGGCGCAGGAGGGTGAACCCGGGACTGGCCCAGGCACGACTCTTGACACAGACCATGATGACCGGGGCGCGGCGAGAGACAGTGCCGTGAGCCCGGAGCCGGTGGTCGCAAACGATGAGAAGGCCGCTGGGGGGCCGGCAGTCGTAGCCCCGGGCAGTGCGTCCTCCCCGGGTCTGGAGGTGCCGCGTACACGCCGGGAGGCGCCCGTCTCGCCGGCCCTGGATGCCAATGGGGTGCCGATAGCCTGGATTCTGCAAGTGGCCAGCGTTAGTAGTCAGGCCAAGGCCGAACAGCTGCGGGTACAATTGTTGTCCATCGATGAAAAAGCCTATGTGAAACGGGTGCGCAAAGGCGGAAAGACCCTCTATCGCGTTTACATTGGCCCCAAGTTTGAGCGCATTCGACTCGAAAACCTGAAACCACGTATTGACTCTGAATTCAAGGTCGATTCAATGCTGATACGCTATCTTCCGTGAGACCGTTCCACCGCCAATACCCGGGTAGCGCGCTTGACAGCCTCACACTGCCGGAACAGGAAACCCGACAGGGCTCGACATGGTAATTGATGTAGGCCAATTTAACTGGCTGGACTGGGCAATAGTCGCCGTAGTGGGTTTATCGATACTATTGAGTCTTTGGCGTGGATTTGTGCGGGAGGCCATGTCCCTACTGGGGTGGGTCATCGCTTTCGTGCTTGCGAATCTGTACTCTGACGTTCTCGCGAAGCAATTGGCGGGTACGATCGATAATGAGAGCGCCCGACACGTAGCGGCCTATGTCATCGTGTTCGTTGCCGTGCTGGTCGCGACTAATCTGATCAGTTTTCTGTTGAAACAGGTAGTCTGGATGACCGGGTTGACAGTATTGGATCGTATACTGGGTACGGTGTTTGGCTTTGCTCGCGGTGTCCTTTTGATACTGGTTGCGGTATTGCTGGCGAGGGAGCTGTTACCCTCCGATAACCTGCAGGTTTTGAAAGGCTCGCAACTCATGCCGCATATTGACTACCTGGCGCAGTGGGTGGAGTCGGTGTTTGGTAAATTTGACACTGCCTGGGTGCCGGGGTTGGCATACCGTTCAGGAAATTTTGGCGCGATGGGGTAATTGCACAATGTGTGGCCTGGTGGGTTTGGTAGGTAAAAGTGATATCGCTCCCGATATCTATGATGCATTGACTGTGCTTCAACATCGCGGTCAGGACGCGGCGGGAATCGTGACCTGCAGTGGCGGGCGGTTTAACCTGCGCAAAAGCGAGGGCCTGGTGAGAGATGTTTTCCGCCAGCACCAGATGCAGCGTCTCCAGGGCACCGTTGGAATAGGCCATGTTCGCTACCCGACGGCCGGGAGTTCCGGTCCGGCGCTCGCTCAGCCCTTCTATGTGAACTCTCCCTACGGGATCGCACTGGCTCACAATGGCAACCTGACCAACTCCGAGCAATTGACCCGGGAACTATTCCAGGACGATCTGAGGCATCTCAATACAGATTCCGACTCCGAAGTGCTGGTCAATGTGTTTGCGCATGAACTGCAGATTTTGGGCAAACTGAATCCGTGTGCAGACGATATATTTACAGCGGTGGAGTCCGTGCACCGCCGCTGCCGCGGTGGTTATGCTGCGGTTGCACTGTTGGTGAACTACGGTGTGGTGGGTTTCCGCGATCCGTTTGGTATCAGGCCATTGGTGGTGGGGTCCCGCGAGACGGCCTCGGGAAAGGAATACATGCTGGCATCCGAGAGCGTCGCGCTGGACGTGCTCGGGTTCACTATGATCAACGATGTTGCGCCCGGAGAGGCGGTCTTTATCGACATGAAGGGTAAATTGCATCGTAAGCAGTGTTCGCAGCAGAGCACCTTGAGGCCCTGCATCTTCGAACACGTGTACTTTGCGCGGCCGGACTCTCTGATGGACGAGATTTCAGTTTACAAGACCCGTATGCGACAGGGCGAAGGGCTGGCACGCAAGGTTGCTCGACTGCGGCCGGATCTCGATCTGGATGTGATAATTCCCATCCCGGATACCAGTCGCATAGCAGCGCTGTCGATGGCGACGACAATGGGAATCAAGTTTCGCGAAGGTTTTATGAAGAATCGTTATATTGGCCGAACTTTCATCATGCCCGGACAGAGCCAGCGCAAGAAATCAGTGCGTCAGAAGCTCAACGCTGTCCCTCTCGAATTCGAGGGTAAGGACGTCATGCTTGTGGACGATTCGATAGTTCGCGGTACCACCTGCCGACAGATTATCCAGATGGCACGCGATGCCGGAGCGAGGAACGTTTACTTCGCTTCGGCTGCCCCGCCGGTTCGCTACCCCAACGTTTATGGTATCGATATGCCGTCGGCGAACGAACTGATCGCTCATGATCGAACCGAGGAGGAAGTCTGTCATCTTATCGGTGCTGACTGGTTGGTGTACCAGGATCTGGATGAACTGATAGCCTGTTCCGCCGAGGGTAATCCTCAGGCCGATGGGTTCGACTGCTCGGTATTTGACGGTCAATATGTGACCGGTGATGTCGACGCCCGTTATCTTGAGCGTATTGACGTTCTGCGCAATGACAAGGCGCAATCCCGACAGCGCGGTGAGCAAGAGTCTGACGGCGTGGTGGTTGGCTTACATAATGACGTGTCGCCGTGAGTGAGTTCGAAGATCCTGCACTCGCAGGTGCCCATCTGGATACGCTGGCGGTAAGGGCAGGCCTTGCGAGAACCGGCGAAGGCGAGCACTCCGAGCCCATTTTTACGACCTCGAGTTATGTGTTTGCAAGTGCGGCAGAGGCGGCGGCGCGGTTTTCGGGTGAGCAGCCGGGCAATGTTTACTCGCGCTACACCAATCCCACGGTGCGTAGCTTCGAAAAACGTCTAGCGGCTTTGGAGGGCGGCGAAGATGCGGTCGCGACCGCTTCAGGCATGGCCGCTATATTGAGCACCTGTATGGCACTGCTGAGTGCGGGTGATCACGTAATCTGTTCCCGGGACGTATTCGGGACCACGGGCAACCTGTTCGGCAAGTACCTGACCAAATTTGGTATCGAGGTGAGTTTCGTGCCCTTGCTTGATCTGGGGGGCTGGCGGGCCGCCATGAGACCTGAGACAGCCATGTTGTTTATGGAGACTCCGTCCAACCCGCTCAGCGAAGTTGCCGACCTCGAAGTAATGGCCGCACTGGCACGAGAGTACGATTGCCTGCTGGTGGTCGATAACTGTTTTTGTACGCCTGCGCTGCAAACCCCCCTGTCCCTGGGAGCGGATCTGGTGATTCATTCAGCGACAAAATACCTGGACGGGCAGGGGCGCTGTATTGGCGGCGCCGTGGTGGGCTCCACCGGACATATGGCAGAAGTTCTCGGGTTTTTGCGCACCTGTGGACCCACCATGAGCCCGTTCAATGCCTGGGTTTTTCTCAAGGGTCTGGAGACGCTGCGCTTGCGTATGGAGGCGCACAGTCGCTCGGCCCTGGAGCTTGCCAGGTGGCTGGAGCAACAAGCCGCTGTGGAGCAAGTGCACTACGCGGGCCTGGAATCCCACCCGGGTCACGCATTGGCCGCGAAGCAGCAAAGCGCCTTTGGGGGCGTATTGTCGTTCCGGGTCAAGGGCGGACGGAAGGCTGCGTGGCGCTGTATCGATGCTACCCGTATCCTCTCCCTGACGGCCAACCTCGGCGATGCCAAGACCACTATAGTGCACCCTGCGACCACCACCCATAGCCGTCTCAGCGAAGCCGAGCGGGCAGCCGCTGGGATCGGTGAAAACCTGATTCGGGTCGCTGTGGGGCTGGAGCACATTGACGATCTGAAAGCCGACTTGCAGCGCGGCCTTGCGGAGCTGAGTTAACAACCGGACGCTGGCAGTACGGCAAGGCCATACCGACAATAATAACAATAAGAGGGTTTTTCATGGGGTATCAGGGGGCGATTGACAAAGCCATAGCGGATGTAGGCCGTGTCTTACTGGGTAAAGAGCCCCAGATCAGGCTGGCGCTGTGCTGCCTGTTTGCCCGCGGGCACCTGTTGATTGAAGACCTGCCGGGTATGGGTAAAACCACTCTGTCCCATGCACTCGCCGAGGTGCTGGGGCTGGATTACCAGAGAGTGCAGTTCACCAGTGACCTGCTTCCGGCAGATATTCTCGGTGTATCGGTATACGATCGCAATGACGGCAGTTTTACCTTCCACCCCGGCCCCATCTTTACCCAGTTGCTGCTGGCCGATGAGATTAACCGGGCTACGCCTCGCACCCAGAGCGCCCTGCTGGAGGCGATGGCCGAGGCGCAGGTCACGGCAGAGGGAGCCACGAGGCCATTACCCGACCCCTTTTTTGTGATTGCCACTCAGAATCCGGTGGATCAATCCGGCACCTACCCGCTACCAGAGTCACAGTTGGACCGGTTTCTGATGCGTCTGGAACTGGGTTATCCGCACCCACAGGCCGAGAGAGAACTGTTTCAACGACAGCACCGCGGTGGCGTGAGCCAGGCGCTACAGCGATGTATCGATGGTGAGCAACTCGACGCCATCCGCACCGCTGTTGCGGCCGTGCATGCGTCCGAAAACTTTCTTGATTACCTGCAGCGTATCGTG
Source organism: uncultured Gammaproteobacteria bacterium (assembly GCA_963840725.1). GTDB lineage: Bacteria > Pseudomonadota > Gammaproteobacteria > Pseudomonadales > Halieaceae > CAVWDU01. The sequence continues at coordinate 90,370 of CAWIZY010000025.1, forward strand.
GCGTTTACCCGCCAGTCGCCAGAGTTCACAGTGGGTCTGTCGCCACGGGGCGCTCTGGCGCTGCTCGACAGTGCCAGGACCTGGGCCGTGATGCACAATCGTGGGCACGTGGTGCCGGAAGACCTGCAGGTGGTCCTGCCGGCGGTGGCGGGGCACCGCCTGATTCCCAGTGGCGATTACGCCGGGGACAGTCAGGCCCTGGTGGACCTGTTGTTGCGCAATGTGGACGTTATCAAACCCTGAGTCGCTTTCCATGATCGCCACTAGAGTCGCCACTACCGTCGCCACTACAGCCAACGTGTTTCGCCAGCGGGTGCGCAGCCGCTATCGAGCCTGGATCGACCGGCGAATTCCTCCCGCCCGTTCGGTGACCTTGAACCAGAAGCGAATTTTTATTTTTCCCTCCCGGGTTGGGGTATTTTTTGGTCTGTGCCTGCTGTTGATGCTGCTGACCGCGATTAATTACCAGAACAATATGAGTTACGCTCTGACGTTTCTGCTGACCACGCTGTTCATTGTTGCAGTGCTGCATACCTACGCCAATTTATCCGGGCTGACCATACAGGGCGTGCGGGCTCAACCCGGTTTCCCCGGCCAGCAGGCGGTCTTTGAGCTGCTTCTTGAGCGCCGCCGCCAGCGTGCGCATTATGCGCTTTACCTCAGATGGCCGAGCAGTTCCGAGGCCCTGGTGAATCTTATCGAGGAGGACAGTGTGCGTGTGCAGTTGCATGCGCCACTGGGTGCCCGCGGTTGGTACTCCCCCGGCAGACTGTTGATTGAATCGCGCTATCCACTGGGGCTGCTGCGCTGCTGGACATGGATCGACCTTGATCTCGAGGCGCTGGTTTACCCCAGTGCAGTGCCCTCGACCGAATTGCAGGGAATGGATAGCGCGCAACCGGATGGTTCTGCAGCGATGGTGCCCGGCAATGATGACTTTCACGGTTTCAGGCCCTATCGGCCCGGAGACTCGTTACGGCAATTGCACTGGAAAGGTCTGGCCCGTGGTCAAGCGATACAAACCAAGCAGTACATCGCCTACGCTGATCGCAGCGTTTGGCTGGACTGGGATATGTTTCCGGGTGTAGGCACCGAACAGCGCCTCTCACATCTTTGCTACTGGGCATTGGAATTCGAACGCAACCGGGAGGAGTACGGGTTGCGTCTGCCCGGTGTGCTGATCGAGCCCGATAGTGGCGAGAAACATCGTGGTCAAATTCTCAAAGCACTTGCGCTCTATGGCCGCGGGGAGCGCCTCCTGTGAAGCTTGAACAGCAGGTGCCCCGCAATGCGCTGGTATGGATGATCGTCAGCGTGTTCACGCTTGCTGCACCTCATGTGACGCGCATACCCCCGTGGGTCGTGGCAGTCTACGTGGTGGCGGCGCTGTGGCGCATCATGGTCTATCGGGGCATTTGGTCTTTTCCCGGAAGGCTGGTGAAGTTTGTACTCATCATCGCAGCCTCCGCAGGCATTTATCTAAGCTTCGGCACGCTGATTGGTCTTGAGCCGACAGTGGCATTGTTATTGACTGCCTTTGCTTTCAAATTGATCGAACTGGCGAGTCGTAAAGACGCCTATGTTCTGCTTTTCCTTGGTTATTTCATTTGCCTGACCGCTTTTTTGTTCAGCCAGAGCTTGCCGATGGTGCTGTATTCGTTGTTGAACATATTGTTGGTGACGACGGCTCTTCTGGCGCTGCACCAGCCCGGTGAGCACCGGTTCAATCTGCTCAGCCTGCGGCAGGCCGGGGTCATGTTGCTGCAGGCGCTGCCGTTGATGCTGGTGCTGTTTTTTTTGTTTCCTCGTTTCGGTCCACTGTGGAAAGTTCCTATCAAGAGCCAGGCGGCGAAGACCGGGGTCAGTGATTTCATGCGCCCGGGTGATATATCTGATCTCAGTCAATCTGATGAGGTGGCTTTTCGAGTGCAGTTCTCCGGAGCCATCCCCACCACCTCGCAGCTTTACTGGCGCGGCCTGGTGTTCAGTAAGCTGGAGCATGGCACCTGGCGCAGCCTGAAGTACCAGGAAATACCTGCCGGGCAGCTCCGTCCAGCGGAGGTGACGATCACCGGTCCTTCCACCGAATACAGCATCATTATGGCCCCCACTCAGCAGAACTGGCTTTACAGCCTGCGCTACGCGAGGGCCATGTCTTCCGGCCTGCTCGAAACCGCGGACTATCGCCTGCACAACCTGGTGGAGCTGGAGGACGAGTACCAGTATCGCGTGCGCTCCTGGCCGCGGGTGAAGCTGGAGACCGACATACCCGAGTGGCGCAGGCAGCTCGAGTCAACGCTTCCAGGGAGTGACAACCCTCGAACACGGGCATTGGCCGCAACACTCAGAGAGAGTGCGGCAGATGACGCCGCACTGGTAAAAGCGGCCTTGAGAAAGTTCCGGGAGGAACCCTATATCTACTCTCTCCAGCCACCGCGTCTGGAGGGCAACGATCGGGTCGACCAGTTTCTGTTCGAAACGCGCAAGGGCTTCTGCGAGCATTTTGCATCATCTTTTACGGTGTTGATGCGAGCCGCAGGGGTGCCAGCCAGAGTGGTGGCAGGGTACCAGGGTGGTGAGGTGAACCCGGTGAATCGAACCGTTATTGTCCATCAATTTGATGCCCATGCCTGGGCCGAGGTATGGCTGGCTGGTGAGGGCTGGGTGCGGGTAGACCCCACAGCTCAGGTAGCACCCGAACGAATCGAGTGGGGCCTGGAGAGGGCAGTCTCAAGAGAGGGTAGCTTCCTGTCTGACTCTCCGCTTTCGCCGCTGCGCTTTCGAGGCATCAGCTGGCTGAATAATGCGCGTTTGCGTTATGACGCACTGACGTTTCAATGGCAGAAATGGGTGATCGGATTCAACAGTAAGCAGCAATTTGAGTTCTTGCAGCGTTTTATGGGCGAAACCAGTGCGCGTAAATTCGCGCTGGTGATCCTGGGCAGTTTTGCGGCGGTGTTGATCCCGGTGGCTATTATGCTGCTATTTCGCAGACCTACTCGCCAACTGGGCGTGCTGGAGCGCGATTATTTGCTATTTTGTGAGCGTCTGGCGCGTCGGGGCGTGGCGCGACTGCCGGGCGAAACCCCGGCGGCCTACTCAGAGCGTGCCGCTGAGGCGTTGCCCGGCAGTGCCGCCAGAGTGCGACAGGTGACGCGCATGTACAACCAGCTCGCTTACAGCGATGGTCTCGACTCGCTGCGCCGCCAGGCATTGCAGCGCGATTTCAGTCGTGCGGCACGAGGAGTAGGCCGCAGGGAACCCCGGCGCGTGTTCTGAGTTCCGCTGCAACCTGAGGCGTCAGGCTCTCAATTCCTCGATCTCAACCGCAGCGATTCGGGCCCCTTCTTCGGCGTTGCGCTGGTAGCTCGCAATCTGGTCGAAGTTCAGGTAGCGGTAGATCTCCGCAGACATCGAGTCCAGCTTGCCGGCGAATTCCAGGTACTCCTCTGGTGTTGGCAGTTTGCCGAGGATCGCGCCTACAGAGGCAAGTTCAGCCGAGGTGAGATACACATTGGCGCCATCGCCCAGCCGATTGGGAAAGTTTCGAGTCGAGGTGGATAGTACGGTGGAATTTGCGGCTACCCGGGCCTGGTTCCCCATGCACAGGGAACAGCCGGGCATCTCAGTGCGCGCGCCTGCCGCACCAAAGATGTTGTAGTAGCCTTCTTCCATCAACTGGTGCTCGTCCATCTTGGTTGGCGGCGCCAGCCAGAGGCGGGTTGAGATTCCCCCTTTGTGTTGCTCCAGGAGCTTGCCCGCTGCACGGAAATGGCCGATGTTGGTCATGCAGCTGCCAATAAAGACTTCGTCAACGTTATCGCCGGCAACCTCTGAAAGGCGGCGTGCGTCGTCGGGGTCATTGGGGGCGCAAACGATGGGCTCGGTCACCTCGGCCAGATCGATCTCGATGACCGCGGCGTACTCCGCATCGGCATCGGCCTTCATCAGGGTCGGGTCTGCCAGCCATTCCTCCATCTTCGCCGCGCGGCGCTCCAGGGTGCGCGGATCGCCATAGCCGTCGGCGACCATGGAGCGCAGCAGAACGACATTTGACCGCAGGTATTCGCTGATGGAGTCTTCGGAAAGCGCAATTGTGCAGCCCGCGGCAGAGCGTTCGGCAGAGGCATCGGAGAGCTCAAAAGCCTGTTCTACGGTGAGCTCGGGCAGCCCTTCGATTTCCAGGATGCGGCCCGAAAAAATATTCTTTTTACCTTTTTTCTCGACTGTGAGCAGGCCCTCTTTAATCGCGTAATAGGGAATGGCGTGGACCAGGTCGCGAAGCGTGATACCCGGCTGCATCTCACCTTTGAATCGAACCAGCACCGATTCGGGCATATCCAGCGGCATCACTCCGGTGGCGGCGGCAAAGGCGACCAGGCCGGAGCCTGCCGGGAATGAGATTCCCATTGGAAATCGGGTGTGGGAATCCCCGCCCGTACCTACCGTGTCTGGCAGCAGCATTCTGTTCAGCCACGAGTGGATGACGCCATCACCCGGGCGCAGGGATACGCCGCCACGGGTCATAATGAAGTCGGGGAGGGTGTGTTGGGTGTCGATATCCACCGGCTTCGGGTAGGCCGCAGTATGGCAAAACGATTGCATGGTCAGGTCGGCAGAAAAACCCAGACAGGCGAGATCCTTGAGTTCGTCGCGGGTCATGGGCCCCGTGGTGTCCTGGGAACCTACGGTGGTCATGCGAGGTTCGCAGTAGGTACCCGGTCGGATACCCTCGGTACCGCAGGCGCGTCCGACCATTTTTTGTCCGAGGGTAAAACCCTTGCCTGTATCCAGCGGCTGCTCCGGGATACGAAACAAGTCTGTTTCTCCCAGCCCCAGCGCCTCTCTGGCTCTTGCAGTCAAGCCCCGGCCGATGATCAGATTGATCCGGCCACCGGCGCGCACCTCGTCCAGGAGTACGTCGGACTTGAGTTGGAATTCGCTGATGAGCTCACCGGATTCGGCGAGGATTTTGCCCTCATAGGGACGAATTTCGATCACGTCACCCATGTTCAGGTCGTCTACGGGGGCTTCAAAGACCAGCGCTCCCGCATCTTCCATGGTGTTGTAAAAAATAGGCGCAACTTTGCCACCGATACAGATACCGCCGCCGCGTTTGTTGGGAACGCCGCTGATATCCTCGCCAAAAAACCACAGTACCGAGTTGGTGGCGGACTTGCGCGATGAGCCCGTGCCGACCACATCGCCCACGAAGGCCACTGGCAGGCCTCTGGCCTGGAGGTCCGCCACTTGCTGCATCGGGCCAGTGGTACCGTGTTCCTCGGGGGTCGAGGCCGTCGCGGGTCATCTTGTACATAGCCAGCGCGTGCAGGGGAATATCCGGTCGCGACCAGGCGTCGGGTGCCGGGGAAAGATCGTCGGTGTTGGTTTCGCCGGTGACCTTGAAAACGGCGACCTTGATGGACTCGGGGACATCCTGCTTAGAGGTAAACCACTCACCGTCGGCCCAGGACTGTAACACTGAGCGGGCATTCGCATTGCCCTTGGCGGCCAGTTCGGCTACATCGTGAAAAGCTTCAAAAACGAGCAAGGTGTGTTTTAGTTCCCGCGCCGCAGCCTCGCCGAGTTCGGCGCTTTCCAGCAGCGAGACCAGGGTTTCAATGTTGTAGCCCCCGTGCATGTTGCCCAGCAGCTCAACCGCCTTGAGGCGATCAATAACCGGACACTCGGCTTCTCCCTTGGCCACTGCCGAAAGATAACCCGCTTTGACATACGCCGCTTCGTCCACGCCCGGGGGCACTCTTTCGGTGATCAGCTCAAGCAGCGCTTCTTCCTCGCCTGGGGGCGGGGCCTTTAACAGCTCCACCAGGCCGGCCACCTGCTCGGCGTTGAGGGGCTTCGGGGGGATATTCTGGCTGGCGCGTTCGGCCACATGGTCGCGGTATGCTTTCAGCACGGTAGGGCTCCTTTGAGTGTCGTTGCGGGCGCTGTCGACAGCTGGAATGACGCGTCCGGGGCTGGCAAATTCGGGGGCGTAGTATATCCCGGAAAGCCCCCGAATTAAACGCAGCCTGTGCAGATACCGTGCATTCATGGCGCTGATATGTGTACACTTGGCGCTGCCAGATGGTACTTCGGAAGGCAGCAGGAATCATGCTCGATACACCCGTCAAAACACCTTGTATAGGGGTCTGCTCCACCGGGATCGGTGACGCCGTCTGCCGTGGTTGCAAGCGCTTTTCGCACGAAGTGATCGATTGGAACAGCTACAGCCTCGAGCAGAAACGCTTGATCGACCGACGCCTCGGCGAGTTCCTCGCCCAGTGTGTGAGCAACAAGTTGCAGGTGACAAACACTGCTCTGCTGCGCCGGCAGCTGGAGCTGCAACAGGTCAGGTTTGTGCCTCAACACAGTGAATACTGCTGGGTATTCAGCCTGCTCAAAGCCGGTGCCAGGCAAATCACCCACTGTCGGGACTACGGGTTTGAACTGCGGCCCCAGTACCAGGGTATCGCGTTGCCCGGCCTGCTGGAGCAGATCGATCTGGAGTTTTATGCGCTCTCCAGTGCCCACTATGAGCGCTATTTCGTCTGGCCTAACCCCCTTGCGGCGCGTCAATGACAGCGGCAGTGGACATTAGCCCCATAGAGCGCTTTCTTTACTGCGCGACACCTGAGGCCTGGGTGGAGGAGGCTCTGGTTAATCAGGACCTGTTGCTGATAGACCATGCCAATTGCGAAAAGAAGGCCGCCTCGACAGCGCTCAATCTGATGTACCGTTATGTCGACCGACATCAGTTACTGACGCGTCTGTCGCGCTTGGCGAGAGAGGAGCTGCGGCATTTTGAGCAGGTGATTGCGATTATGAAGCGGCGTGGCATCGCCTACCCGCAGCTATCGGCTTCGCGCTATGCAGGCTGTTTGCGGCGGGAGGTCAGAACCGAGGAACCTGCTCGCTTGGCAGACACGCTGCTGGCCGGCGCCATTATCGAAGCGCGCTCCTGCGAACGTTTTGCGCGCCTGGTGCCTGTATTGGATCGGGAGCTGGCGGATTTTTATGCGTCGCTACTTAAATCCGAAGCGCGCCACTTTGCCGATTATCTCAAACTCGCCAGGACGGTCGCCTCGGCCACTGAAGTGGAGTCGCGCCTGGCAGAACTGCTGAATGTCGAGCGCGAGCTGATCGAGAGCGAGGATGGGGAGTTCCGGTTTCACTCCGGCATACCGGCGGTCGCAGCGGATGATGCTCCAGTGCCCAAAACGAGCGGGTGTTGATCGGCCGGAGCTAGTTTTAATAAATGACTTTATTAAAACTCTATAAGTATCTGTTATATAGTAAATTCTATGAGTTTTATCTGGTCGCTGCAGGCCTCCAGATACCAGCCGCTGTGGCCCCAGTCTCCCAATACCCAACGCTCTCCAGAGCCCGTTTGGTGTCTGGCCGGTCTGTGAGTGTGGCCGTGCACCAGGCAATCGACGCCATGCTGTTGCATAACACGCGTTACCTCGCTCGCTGTTACATCCATGATGTCTTCAGCTTTGTTGCTGGTGGCGTCGCGGCTCATTTCCCGTAATTCCTGTGCCAGTGCGCGGCGCTCCCCCAGGCTCCGGCTCAGCAACTCAGCCTGCCATGCCGGGTCCCGGGCCATGGTGCGAAAACGCTGGTAGTCGTAATCTGCAGTGCAAAGACTGTCACCGTGCATCAGCAGTGTGCGCCTGCCGCCCAGGCTGACAACAGTGGGATCCGGCAATAGGGTGCCGCCGGCGTCGGCACAGAAGCTCTCGCCCAGTAAAAAGTCGCGGTTGCCGCGCATAAAGTGAACGGTGGGGCCCGCTTGACTGAACTCAGAGAAGAGCTGCCGTACTTCGGCTGCCACCGGGGAATCGTCATCGTCGCCCACCCAGGCCTCGAAGAGATCCCCCAGCACATAGAGTGAGTCGCAATCGCGGCTTGCGGCCAGGAAGCTGGCCAGTGCTTGGGTGAGCTGTGGTCTGGCCGCGTCCAGATGCAGGTCAGAGATGAAGAGGCAGCGGCCCACGCGCTTGCCGGGTTCTTGCTGCGGCCGATTCCGGGCTCAGCCCTCGACTCAGTCTTCGACTACGACGACGCTCTCAATGATGACCGGATCCGTCGGCACATCCTGATGGCCGCCCGTGTTGCCGGTAGGTACGGCGCGAATTTTTTCCAACACTTCCGCGCCGTCGGTCACCTTGCCGAAAACGGTGTAGCCCCAGCCCTGCATGTTCTTGCCGGTGTGGTTGAGGAAGTCATTGTCGGTGACGTTGATAAAGAACTGGGCCGTGGCCGAGTGGGGTTCCATGGTGCGGGCCATGGCCACAGTGCCAAAGTCGTTCTTGAGACCGTTGTCAGCTTCGTTCTCTATCGGGTCCTTGGTGGGCTTTTGCTGCATATTGGTGTCGAAGCCGCCGCCCTGGATCATGAAATTGTTGATAACCCGATGAAAAATGGTGCCGTCGTAGTAACCGTCGCGCGCATACTGCAGAAAGTTTTCCACAGTCTTGGGTGCCTTCTCAGCATCCAGTTCCAGTTTTATTTCGCCAAAAGTTGTACGTACGATGACCATGCATAAGTCCTGTCGATGAAAGATTAAGGCAGGTAATAATACGGGCTTTTGCGGCCGAGTAAAGGCGGTGACAGGCAAAAGCTACCGGCGTCACGCCGCTATGCGTATAATACGCGCCCTCTCGGCGGCTCTCAGGAGTCCGTCGCTGCCCAGGATCACGATAAAAGGACATCATGGAAACCACCCCCGCCAACAATTTTTTGCGTGCGGTCATTACCGCCGATCTGGAAGCCGGCCGGGTAGCGGAGCTCGTTACCCGCTTTCCGCCGGAACCGAACGGTTACCTCCACGTTGGGCATGCCAAGTCTATCAGCGTCAACTTTGGTCTGGCGGAATCTTACGCTGGGCGCTGTCATTTGCGCTTCGACGACACCAACCCCGAAAAAGAGACCCAGGAATATATCGAATCGATAATGGCCGATGTGCGCTGGCTGGGTTATCAGTGGCATGGTGAGGTGCGCTATGCGTCTGCGTATTTTCAGCAGTTCTACGAGTGGGCGGTCCACCTTATTGAGCAGGGCAATGCCTATGTCTGTGATCTTAATGCTGAGCAGGCGCGGGAGTACCGGGGCACACTGACTAAACCCGGTCGCAACAGTCCCTGGCGTGACCGCTCAGTGGCGGAGAACCTTGATCTGCTGGCACGGATGAAGGCCGGGGAGTTTGACGAGGGGGCTCGCGTACTGCGGGCCAAAATCGATATGGCTGCGCCGAATATGAACCTGCGTGACCCCATCCTGTATCGCATCCGCAAAGTTGCGCACCACCAGACGGGCGACGACTGGGTGATCTATCCGACCTACGATTTTGCTCATGGCCAGGAAGACGCGATAGAGGGGGTCACCCATTCGATCTGCACCCTGGAGTTTGAGGATCACCGGCCACTGTACGACTGGCTGCTGGACCATCTTCCGGTGCCAGCACGGCCACGACAATATGAGTTTGGTCGCCTCAATACCAGCTATACCGTCACCAGCAAGCGCAAGTTGAGGCAGCTGGTGGAGGACGGCGTGGTGGACGGTTGGGATGACCCGCGCATGCCCACGATTGCAGGCATGCGCAGGCGCGGGTACACGCCAAAATCCATACGCAGCTTTTGCGAAGCGGTGGGCACCACCCGCAGCGATGGGGTGGTCGATGTTGCAATGCTGGAACACGCCATCCGTGACGATCTCAATCAGAACGCCCCGCGCGCCATGTGCGTACTCAACCCCCTCAAGGTGGTTATCACTAATTACCCGGAGGGTGAGGTCGAGCAGTTGCTTGCCCCGCGGCACCCCAGCCGCGAGGAGTTGGGAACCCGGCAGCTGCCCTTCGGGCGCGAACTGTTCATCGACGCCGACGACTTCCGTGAGGAGGCCAATAAAAAGTACAAGCGACTGGTGATAGGCAAACGGGTGCGTCTGCGCAATGCCTATGTCATTGAGGCCGATGAGGCCGTCAAGGATGATGAGGGCAAGATAGTAGCGGTACACGCAAGGCTGATTCCAGGGACTCTGGGCCAGGACCCGGAAGACGGGGTCAAGCCCAAGGGTGTGGTCCACTGGGTGTCTGCCGCAGGGGGGAAACGGGCTGAGGTGCGGTTATACGACCGACTGTTTAATGACCCGGAGCCGGATCGTGGTGATCGGGACCTGACCGACTGTATCAATCCTGATTCCTTGCAGGTGGTGGAGGCCGCCTGGATCGAGCCCGCACTTGCGGACGCCGAGCCGGAACAGGGTTTTCAGTTCGAGCGAGAGGGGTACTTTGTGGCCGATCGCTTCGACCACAGCGGTGAAACACCCGTATTTAACAAAACCATCGGCCTGCGGGATACCTGGAACGAGCAATGAGCCTGACACTTTATAACACCCTGAGCCGGGCCAAGGAGCGCTTCGAACCGCTGGTGCCGGATACGGTAACACTGTACGTCTGTGGTCCCACCGTGTACAACCTGGCCCATATCGGTAATGCCAGACCGGTGGTGGTGTTCGATACCCTGTTCAGGCTGCTGCAGACCCGGTTCTCGACTGTGACCTATGCCCGCAACATTACCGATGTTGATGACAAGATCATCGCCGCTGCGGCTGCAAGTGACACCAGCATTGCTGCGGTGACCGAAGAGTTCACGGCCTGCTACCGGGAGGACATGGCGGCACTGAACGCTCTGCCGCCCTCGCTGGAACCGCGGGCAACAGACAATATAGAGGCAATGATCGAACTGACCCGGACGCTGATCCAAAAAGAGCATGCCTATGAGTCCGCAGGCCATGTGCTGTTCGCGGTGGAATCCATGGCCGACTACGGCAAGCTCTCGGGGCGCTGCCTCGAGGATATGCTGGCGGGCGCCCGGGTCGAAGTGGCCGATTACAAGCGACACCCGGGTGATTTTGTACTCTGGAAGCCCGCTGCCGATGGAGAGCCCGGCTGGGACAGCCCCTGGGGCAGGGGTCGCCCGGGCTGGCACCTTGAATGTTCAGCGATGATCCGCGCGCATCTGGGCGAGACTATCGATATTCACGGGGGTGGTCGGGACCTTATTTTTCCGCATCATGAAAACGAGCTTGCCCAGAGTCGCTGTGCTCACGGAGGCGATTACGTGCGCTACTGGATGCACAACGCGTACCTCGATATCGATGGGGAAAAGATGTCCAAATCACTGGGCAACTTCCGCACCGTGCGAGACCTGCTGGGTAGCTACCGGGGTGAGGTGCTGCGCTTTGCCTTGCTGTCCGCACATTACCGCTCACCGTTGAACTTCTCTGCCGAGCTGCTGGACCAGGCGGAAAATACCCTGGCGGGTCTTTACGGAACACTGCGCGGTGTAGCTGGTATTGAGGCAGCTGCTGCAACGCCGCTGGAGGAAGAAGCGTTCTATACGGCGCTGAATGACGACCTGAACACACCGATTGCCATCGCCGAATTGCATGCACTGGCCAAGCAGTTGCACAAGGCCCCTGACCACGAAAAGCCGCTACTGAAAGCGCGCATGCTGGCTGCCGGGGGTTTGTTGGGCATCCTGCAAGAGGACCCTGAGGACTGGCTGCAGGGTTCGGCTTCCAGCGAGGCCATGGCTGCCGAGGAAATAGAGGCCCTGGTAGCAGCCAGGCAAGCGGCCAAATTGGCCAAGGACTACACCGGGGCCGACGCCATCAGGCAGCAGCTCAGCGACGCCGGCGTGATACTCGAAGATTCCCGTGAGGGCACCCGCTGGCGGCGCAGCTCTGAGTAGGACTACCCGTCCGGCCCGGCCCGCTCGGGACTACTTGTCCGGGACTGCCCGTCCGGGACTGTCCGTCCGGGACTGCCCTCGGTGAGCAGACCCCGGCGCGAGAACCCGCCTCTCAACCCAGTTTCTTTTCAGCCGATTCGACGCTTTGTGCAATCAGGGTGTTGATTGTCATGGGCCCCACACCCCCCGGAACGGGCGTGTAGGCGCTGACTCTGTCCAGTAATGGCGCCAGCTCGATATCGCCGATGCCGCCGGGGTGGTAGCCGGCATCGATAACCACCGCCTGGTCCTTTACCCATGCCGCGCGAATGAACTCGGGCTTACCCACAGCACCCACCAGGATATCGGCCTGAGCAACGAGGGCCGGCAGGTCACGGGTGCGGGAGTGGCAAATGGTCACGGTGGCGTTTTCTTGCAACAGCATCATTGCCATGGGCTTGCCGAGAATGGGGCTGCGACCCACGACCACAGCATGCTTGCCTTCGATGCCGACCTCGTAGTGGGCCAGGATGCGCATGATGCCCTGGGGCGTGGCGCAGCCGTAGGCTGGCTCGCCCATGGCCATGCGGCCAAAACCCAGACAGGTCACGCCGTCTACATCCTTGCTCAGAGCGATGGCATCAAAGCAGGTGCGTTCGTCGATCTGACCGGGCACGGGGTGCTGCAGCAAAATACCGTGCACCTCCGGGTTGTTGTTAAGCTCGGCGATTTTGCTCAATAACTGCTCGGTGGTTGTTTCTGTTGGCAAGTGCACGGCCATGGAATCCATACCGACCCGACGGCAGGCGTTGCCCTTCATCTTTACATAGGTGGCTGAAGCCGGGTCCTCGCCCACCAGGATGGTGGCCAAAATGGGCGTTTTGCCTCCGGAGCGGGCCTTCAGGGCGTCTACCCGGGCCAGTAGCTCTGCCTCGGATTGTGCCGCCAGAGCTTTGCCATCCAGAACCAATGCCGCCATAACAGGAATTCCCCTAGTGATTGCGCTGCGGCGGGTAAGCCCGCCGCGAAGGGCGCATATTTTCCCACCGAAGTGGCTTCAGGGGAAGGCCTCCCTCGCTCCTTCGAGCAAAACCCTCGTCCGGGGCGTTGACGCTAGCCAGCACTATGAGTATTATTCGCGCTCCTGAAAACCGGGTTGCTTTCCACGGAAGCGGTTAGCCATCCGGTGTAATGGTCAGGGTACAGTGTCGGGGTATAGCGCAGTCTGGTAGCGCGCCTGCTTTGGGAGCAGGATGTCGGGAGTTCGAATCTCTCTACCCCGACCAACTTCCCGCCCCGCCGGGTGAGGCAGGTCAACCCGCTTTTCTATGCAACTAGTTCTCTGCGACTAGTATCAGCTTCGCAGTGGTGGCCGTAGCTCATCAGGTAGAGCACCGGATTGTGACTCCGGAGGTGGCGGGTTCGAGACCCGTCGGCCACCCCATTAAATCATCGCCAGGAGCTTGTAGACTGTCGCGGGCCCAGGGCAGCCTTCGCATTCAAACGGCGACCGTGCGCATGGGATCGGCCTTCACATTTTTTCTCATCGCCCGGGTACTGATCAGTCTCGCTGGTACCATGCTGTCCGTGGCCATCGGGTGGCATCTTTACTCGACCAGTGGCAGCGCATTTGATCTGGCGCTGGTTGGGCTAATGCAGGTATTGCCGATGCTGGGGCTGTTTATTGTCACCGGCTGGGCAGTCGACCATTTTCCTCGCAAGCAAATGTTACTCTGGTGCTCAGTGGCAGAAATCGCAGTATTCTGCGGTCTCGCGCTGAGTCTGAGTGGTGGTGAGATCAACCGCCCCGTATTGTTTTCGCTGCTGTTTGCACACGGATGCGCCCGGGCTTTCTACTCACCGGCGATGCAGGCGATTCTGCCCAACATCGTCACGGCGCCGGCGCTGCCCCGTGCGGTGGCTATGGTCAGTGCGGGTTGGACCACGGCAGATACCATCGGGCCGTTCGCGGCCGGGCTCGCTATTGCCTGGCTGGATTATCAGATATACCCGTTGCTGGCGGCATTAACGGTGTTGGCCACACTGTGTATTGTTTTCCTGCCACACATTCCGGCGACGGGCTCACTGGATCGGGGCCTGCGCACGCTGCTCAGTGGTGTGCACTATGTGCGTGCCAATACCATTGTTTTACCCAGTCTGCTGTTGGATCTGCTGATCGTATTGCTGGGTAGCGTGGTCGCACTGATGCCAATTTACGCCATCGATGTCCTGGGGGTGGGGCCAGAGGCCCTGGGCCTGCTCCGTGCCATGCCGGCGCTGGGGGGCGTGATGATGGGTGTATTGATCGCCACCTTGCCTGCTACCCGTCATGCGGGCCGACAACTTTTCGTGGCTCTGGCTGTATTTACCCTGTCTATCGCGGTCTTCGGCCTGTCGCGAGTCCTCTGGCTCAGTCTCGCTGCGCTGTGGGTATACGGCGCTGCGGATATGATCAGTGTGCACCTGCGTTCCACCCTGATTCAGATAGCCACACCCGATGCGCTGCGCGGTCGAGTCAGTGCGGTAAACTCGCTGTTTATCAGCAGTTCCAATGAGTTGGGGGACTTTCGGGCCGGCTCAGTAGCCGCGCTTTTGGGTCCGGTGCCGACCGTGCTCATCGGTGCCGGTATGGCGGGGGCCATCACGCTCTGGGGCGCCCTTGCTTTTCCCGACTTGCGCAGCCTGCGGAACTTGAGCGATGCACAGGTCGATGACACCCTTGATGACAATCATGACGCCAATCATGACGCCAATCATGACGCCAATCATGACGCCAACCCCGATGGCACCGACAATGACCAAAGGTAGCCTGCTGTAACGCCAGATCCCAAGTCATCCTCGGCAGGCCTGGACGGTCGTTCAGGGCCTGTTTTAGCGGTTCACCAGCGCGTCGATTTCGTCACCCTTACCCAGCATTTCCCAGCGGATCATGGACACTGGAATCACTCCGATTTGATCGACGGCGGAGAAGAACTCCATCAACTTGAAATCATCTCCCCGGGTTTTGCCGTATTCGCCCAGCAAGCGCTCAATAAGATATTTACCGGTGACATAGCTGGTGCCATAACCGGGTTGGCGCAGATAAAGCAGTTGCTCGAAACCCAGCAGGTCCAGATCTTCCCGCATCCAGCCCCGGGGCGTCCATTCCACGTGGAAGTCCCTGGCCTCTTGCAGGGTAAAGCGATTGGCGTGCGCATACAGAGAACCCAGCCCCCGGGCCGCTCGCTGGGCGAGCATGATCCACACCAGCTCTCGGGCTCTGGGATTATTCTCATACAGACCTGCGTGCATGGTCATTTCTTCAAAACCGGTGGACATGCCCTCTGAGCGACTGTCCCAGATATTGTAGAGCAGCGGGCCCTGGCGAATGGGGTTGGGGTTGGGCCGGGTTTCAAGGCGACCCAGATCGAACCAGTGATACCAGTGGGCCCAGAGCACTTTTTGTTCGTGATGAGACACGGTGGCAAAAAAGTTACGCTGATCGGCGGGTACAAAGGCCCCCTGTTGTGCGACCAGCGCCGGGCGCAAATAATCGTAGGGCGGGAGTATTTCTTCTTGCACCAGAAACCGGTGAAACTCATCGATTGCTGCAGCGGCTCGCTGGACATACTCCTGTTCACTGGCTATGGGCGTGAGTGGCGGCAGTTTGCGGTTGCGGTGCTCTTCCAGTTTCAGTGAAGACAGAGCGCGGTCCAGTTCGCGCTTTAGCAGGCGTACCTCGTCCTCCCAGGTCATGGGTATCAGGTGCACATGCTGCAACTGCCAGTTGTAGTTCTCCACCCCGATACCCGAGGGCCCGGTTTTGTTCCTGGCTTCTGCCTCCAGCCAGCTCACGAAACTGCGGGTGGCCTCTGTGGCCTCAGTCAGGTTGGTCCTGAATGTATCGGTCAGCTTTGGCGTATCGGCCTGCAACCGGGTCAGTGCAGCTGCCTGGTCCCGCAGATTTTCGATCCCGCCTATCCATAAATCCCTGGCATTGCCAGTAAGGTTGTCGCGCGCCTGGGTCAGCAGGGGTGCGATGGTGGCCAACTGCGCACTGAGGCGCTGTTCTGCTGCGGTATCGAGGGGGAAATCATAGCTCCACAACTCAATAATGGCGTGGTGAGTGGGCCCTTCATGGGCGGGAGTGTCACTCTTGAAGGTCCAGACAGAGGCATAAAATGCGGGGTCGCGCTGCCAGGGGCGCAGCACCCGGTAATTAAAATCCATGCCGTTCATTTCTGCCCGCAGCAGATGCCAGTCCACTCGCTGCGGAATCGTCCATTCACTGATATCAAAAGCATGCAGGCGTTGCTGCCAGTTTGCCAGGTCTTTATGGCGCCGGTCGTTGGTGGCCTGTCGATAATCCGGGGCACCCGCAAGCAGCGGTGGCCGCTCAAAATCGCGCCACTCCTCAAACAGGGTCAACAGGTCGTCGTGAGTCTTGTCGCTGGCTGCCACGGCGTTCACGCTCATGATCAGGCCGCCCAAGAACAGAATAAGTAGCGGTCTCATTGGGTTCACTGCAGTATCCCTGTGGTGGTTGTGGTAGTAAGTCTGATGGTAAGTCGTGAGGGTTCGTTGTGATAGTTTGGCCGCGCGCAGCGGCCTGTCCCTGTGCGCTCCAGTATAGTCACTGCCAGGGGATAGGTGTTAACCCGCTCGCTTGCGGGCTGCTGAGGATCGCCTCCGCGCTCGCCGGGCCTGGCCAGGGGCGGGACGATTGTGGTGTCAGCCAAAGCCTCTGTGTATACTGCCGTCCCGGTAATGCCGGCGTCTCGCGACAGAGCACCAACGGTACAATCAACGCTCGATACGCGCCCATAGCTCAGCTGGATAGAGCAATGGCCTTCTAAGCCATCGGTCGCAGGTTCGAATCCTGCTGGGCGCGCCACTTAAGACAATAAAAACAGTGCTTTTGCCCCATATTCAGCAACGCTCTGAGGCGAAAAGACTCTACCCGACACTCGCCGACGGGGAATAGTCGGAGCCTGCTGCGATTCGTGACCATTGGCGGACATGAGGCGGGCAATCATCGAACCATCGCGCCTTGTCGCCTTGGATCACCAGAATTTCTTCCCACTTGGCGCCAACAGCGCCAAAACCTGCATGTGGTTCGACCAACCAGAGGCCGTCATGGGCCTGGTGGTCGGAGGTTTTAAGACCGTTCCACAACGGGCTTTTCTGCCCCACGCCACTCATTGCCATGCTGTCCTTGAGTTTAAACCAGCTAAGCGATACCGCATCGAACCCCTGCAAGCGCAATTGAAAAGGCAGTTTTGGCGTTTTTATCGCCCGGTGACCCAGCACCTGGCCTGGATGCTTGGTGTGCACCGGCTCGTATCCAGCTGCATTCATCGTCTTCTGGACCTGCTTAGCAATTCGCTTGAAGCTGTCGCCGTTGTTGACGGCGTTTGGCACACTCTCGCGGTAATGCGCCAGATGCTGCATCATCGCGCAGTGGTCATCACTATTGCCAAAGCAAAAACTGTAAGACGTATCGACCAGGTAACCACTGAACAGAGGTGCCGCGTCGAGGATCACGCTGTCGCCGGGCTCGAGTGTTTTGCTTTTCGGGAAGAACTTGCCCACAGGCCGTTTGCCCGGCAGGGCTGTGCGCTCGCCAAATAGCACGATCGGCAAGTGAAAAAACGAGCCCGCCCCGGCTTCGCGGTAGCGTTTCACGAGCTTGCGGGCGACTTCTTTTTCGGTTTCGCCGCCTGAAAGACTGGCCGCGGTTTGTTCCAGAATCGCGAATGACGTGCGCTACAAATCGCGGAAGTGCAAGAGCACCGCCTCAGTGAAATTCTGGGTTTTAACCAACATGGTAACCTCGGAGAATGCTGCATAAGGCTCACGAGAGTGTCCGGGCTTGGGGTCTCCACGTCAATGTTCGATCGGATACTGTCCATCTGCAGGCCTGAGGGTCGGACTACCCAGCTTGCGGCAGTCACTGGAGGTTTCCCCGGTCCAGCGCCGAAAGGCCTTTCTGAATGCCGCGCTATCGTGGTAGCCGAGGGAGGCTGCGATTGCCTCAACGCCGGGCTGCCTTAGAAGCAGCGACTGGCAAAGATCACGGGTTACCCGGAATGCCTCGGCATCGCCCGCTGAGTTGGGCGTTGAGCTCAATTCTGCAGACAACCGGTAGTAGACCTGTTGGCCATTGCGCACCGCCTGTGACTGGGTTCGGCAATAAGTAGATTGGCAGATAATAACCCTATCGTGGCGGAAAAAACCTCCCCGGACGCAGGCGCCAGTGTAGAATTTGCACTATCGACTGCACACCTGGAGGCCTAACCATGCCAAAGATTACCCTGATCGAATTCAGCGGCGCGACACACACCATAGACGCGGACACAGGCAAGTCGCTGATGTTGAATGCCATTGAAAAGTACGTGCCAGGCATAGATGCGGACTGCGGCGGCGCCTGCGCCTGCGGCACCTGTCATTGCTATGTGGACGCACAGTGGCAAGCCGTTGCCGGCGATGCTGACATCATGGAGGAATCCATGCTGGGTATGCGCCCGGACCGTGAGTCCGGCTCACGGCTGAGCTGCCAGATCGATGTAACCCCGGATATGGACGGAATGGTTGTCCGTCTTCCTGAATTCCAAATGTAAGGAGTACGGCCATGAACCAGCAAGCACAGCTACAGGATCCAGGCAGCATCGCTCTGGCTGATATCGACGTCAGCGACCCGAGACTCTATGCCCAGGACGCCTGGCGCCCATTGTTTGCCCGCCTGCGGGAAGAGGCCCCGGTGCACTACTGCGCCAACAGCGAATTCGGCCCTTACTGGTCGATCACCCGGTTTGATGACATCGTGGCGGTAGACAGCAACTACCAGCAGTTTTCCTCAGAGCCTTTTATAATCATCGGCGATAACACGGATGATTTGCCCACCCGCAACTTCATCTCCATGGACCCCCCGGAGCACGATGTGCAACGCCGTGCGGTGCAGTCGGTGGTCGCGCCGAGAAACCTTCAGGAAATGGAAAGCCTTATCCGCTCCCGGGTGGTGGATATCCTCGATGGCCTGCCGGTGAGCGAAACCTTCAACTGGGTCGATGATGTCTCCATCAACCTGACCACGCAAATGCTGGCGAGCCTGTTCGACTTCCCCTTTGAGCACCGCGCCAAGCTCACCTACTGGTCAGACATCGCAACCGGGTCGCCGGAAATCGCCGGCGGCAACGTGAGCAAAGAGGAGCGCTACGCGGGTCTGATGGAATGTCTGGAGTGGTTCACCCGCATCTGGCACGAGCGCAAGGGCAAAGAGGGTGGCTTCGATCTGATCTCACTGCTGCAGCGCGACCCTGAAACCGCCAACATGGTTGACGACCCGATGACCTACCTCGGCAATCTGGGCCTGCTGATCGTCGGCGGTAACGATACGACGCGTAACTCCGCCACGGGCGGTGTGCTGGCGCTCAATGAGAACCCGGCAGAGTATGAAAAACTGCGGGCCAACCCCGAGCTGATTCCGTCCATGGTCTCAGAGATTATTCGCTGGCAGACGCCGCTTGCCCACATGCGTCGCCGCGCCACGGAAGACGTGGAAATGCATGGGCAGACCATCCGCAAAGACGACAAGGTTGTGATGTGGTATCTCAGCGGTAACCGCGACGAGTCGGCAATTGATAACGCCGACAGCTTTATCATCGATCGCCAGAACCCGCGGCACCATATTGCTTTCGGCTTCGGTATTCACCGTTGCATGGGCAACCGGCTGGCGGAAATGCAACTGCGCATCCTCTGGGAAGAGATCATGCAGCGCTTTCGCATGGTTGAAGTAGTGGGTGAACCGGTGCGGGTCCACTCGAACTTCGTGCGCGGCTACGAACAGCTGCCGGTGAAGGTCCATCCCTGGTAGGCAGTAAACGGTGTTAAACAACGGCTTTGATGCCTTAATGATGTGACCCAAAGACGGGAACAGAAAGACGGGAACAGAAAGACGGGAACAGAAAACAGGCGCAGAATCTGAGTTTGTGGAGGCGGGCTTGCGCAGTGCCTTCGCTGCGACTGGATGATCGGGCCGGCCAAAGCATTGAGCTGAGTCTTCAGGAAAAGGCGTGGTCTACACTTGTATGCAAACACGCTGAATGCTGGATCGCGCAAACAGGTTTCCAACCATGTCTATCGTCGAAATATTTGCTCTAATTGGCAATATTGGGGAGTTTGTGGGGGCGATTGCTGTGATCTGGTTTGTAGTGGATAGCGAGAATACGCCGGACAATATCTTTATCCAGTTCTAATCCGAAAGCCAGGTTGATCTGTTGAGCAATACGGGGGCAACCAAGTCGGGGATTACGTTGTTTCATCTCGACAATAGCCTGGATGATTTCTTTGGATGGCCCCTTTGGTCCAGGCATCCTGCCTCCCCGGGGTGAATCGAGCAGACGGTATTTCCGTTTCTTCAGTGAATTGTGGAAGGAGAGCAGGGTAGGTGGCTTGATGATGATTGCTGCCCTGATTATCCGTCGTGGGTTCAAAAACAGAGACATAAAGCCGAGTAGGGCACGGTCCCTGGTAGTCAAATTGGGCGCTCTTAGGCGAGACCTGCTGTGTA
The DNA here is from genome assembly GCA_963840725.1 of uncultured Gammaproteobacteria bacterium. Taxonomy (GTDB): domain Bacteria; phylum Pseudomonadota; class Gammaproteobacteria; order Pseudomonadales; family Halieaceae; genus CAVWDU01. The sequence continues at coordinate 110,656 of CAWIZY010000025.1, forward strand.
TGATCAGTTGCTGCTTCAAGAGCAGGTTTCCAGCGTTGCCTACGGTGCGCGCCAGACGTGTCGTTTTAACCCGGCTCTCACGATACGATGGCTCCTGCCCACACCAGGATATCGCCAAGCACCAGGAGAAACGCCAGGGAGACGGCGCAAGCATGGACAGTGCGGTTTTGTGAAATCCAGGCCATAGCCATCCCCGCCAGTAAAAGAAACGAGGTGAGATTGTGGGCCGCGAGCAGTGACTGATTGAACGCAAGCGGTCTGAATGTCGTCGCCAGAATGATGGCAATGCCAAGCAACACCCACACCGGCCGCATTGCACTATAGTAATGGGTTTCGAGGTCACTGTTTTCTACCGGGTCCGGGAAGAGCAACCTGGCACACAGGTAGAGGCATATGGGGCCGCCAAGCATCTGTAGCAGTGCGACAAAGGTCCACTCCGGGACATCCCGGAGGCCCCATGCTTCCCAGAATTGTTGCACCAGCGCCAGGAATACAATCGTCGTCAGCAGCCCATGTACCCAATAGAATCTCACCGTCAGACGGTGCTGCAGGACTTGCGCTACACCGGTCAAGAGCTCGGCGATACCCAAGCCAACGATGATCGAGAGCATGACCATGATGAACTCGAATAGTCCCATGATCGATCCTTTTTCTTCAGTGTCCTATCTCGCAGTGCATGAAATCTTCCTGGATTCTGCAATTGGCTCCGGGTATAGATCCATAATCCGCGGGTCAAGTGCAGCTACCGGTCGACTGGCCCGTCAGGACTCGTTCGGAAGATCAAACCCACGTGGGCGAAATTAGACCTCCTCCTGATGCTGCTGAGCTCGAGCTGGGCCACACCCGGATCGCGGAGATTCCACCGTCTCAGAAAATAAATGATCTTCGCTGCACCCTCTCCTGAGACGATCACCTATCCCAACCAGTGGCGGGCTGGATATCCGCGCTGATAGACATGGTCTAAAAAAGCGAATCTTATTGCGCGTAAAACTGTCATTAAACCGGCCCTTCGGGTGATCGCCGACCGAAGCGCCGGTGATCGCGGCCAGTCCCCTCAAGCAGTTGCAAACCTCTTACTGCACAGCTGTTCGGCCACTTACGCATGCGGCTGCAACCGGTCGACGAAAACGGGCGTATGACTGCTAGCCCCATGCCGACCGGTAAGGCGAGCCTACGGGCTGGAGGCGGTGTAGACCTTAACCAGCCGTGCAGTGGGGTCCTGCTGCCGCTTGCTCATCCAGGCCTCGAACTCCGGATGGTCCGCATCCTGGAATTTGGCCCAGGCGTCCCAGTCCGCGAAGTTCATGGCGTAGTGCATGCGGTTCATCTGGTCGACATGGATGGTAACCGAGGCGCCGTCCTTCTCATGCAAGGCCCTGGCCTGAACACCCGCCTCCATCATGTCGGCCACTCGTCCCGGCTCAGCCTCCCAGATGAATACCTGGTACACATCGCCGTCTTCCTCGCCGCTTATGGGCGTATTCAGCAGATAGTTCTCAACCAGTTCCGCCGACGGATCCGAATTCCACTTGGCGAGAAATGCCGTCCAGGTCTTGTCTTTCTCAAGCTTCGCGGCCTGCTTCGCCCACCCGGCCCAGTTGTCATGATAGGTAGCGAAATGCACGCTGCCGTCGAGGTCGACCCCGATGCTGGCGCCACCTCCAGCCTTTTCGATGATGGCCTGAGCCTCCTTGGCCGCTGCTATAGTTCCCGGCATACCCCCCATCTTGGGCTTCCAGATATCGACTTCCAGTACCTGCGCGCCGGCCAGTGAAGTGAACAACCCTAAAGCTATTGCGAGTAGTGCTCTCATGTTATTTATCCCTTCCTTGATATGGAGTTATGGGACCGCCACTGAGGCACGAGAATGCCCACGCCGGGTGCAAACCCGTTTTCCGTTGACGCGTCCGGTGAATATAAGCGTAGACTGTGTACACCGCTTTGTCAGTCCGCGGAGAGTCGACCGGTTGAATCCGCAGTCAGCAGAAGAAATAAGCTCATTCGGCGGACTATCGAGTTTGAAGAGCCCTCTGTGAAGCGGGGGTGAGGGCACCTCCGGGCATACGGACCATCTGCCAAACGCGTCACACGGCATAAAAACCAGGGAACATACTGCTAGCAGCAGCCACCACGAGGAATTTCAGATGCGCAAGGTCAAGAACTGGACGCCCGATAGACTGCCTGTCCTGGACGGGAAACGTTACCTGATCACGGGCGGCAATTCCGGCATCGGCCTGGAGGCAGCGAAGATGCTGGCCGAAAAAGGTGCCGACGTCATCATCGCCTGTCGCAACCCCGCCAAGGCCGAGGCGGCGGTCCGGGAGATCGACGCGGCAGGCACAGGCAGCGTCGACAGCATCGCCCTGGACCTTTCCTCCCTGGCTTCAGTGCGCAAGGCGGTCCACGAGGTGCGCGCCCGCTACGACAGCCTGGATGGCCTGGTGAACAACGCGGGGATCATGCAGACCCCCGAGACCCGCACCGAGGACGGTTTTGAATTGCAGCTGGGGACCAATCACCTGGGACACTTCCTGCTGACCGCTCTGCTCTTCGACCTGGTGGAGAAAGCGGAGGGTCGTATTACCGTGGTCAGCAGCATTGCCCACAAGCTGGGGCGTATCAACCTCGATGACCTGATGCTGGAAGAGTCCTACGACCCCACCCGGGCTTACGGCCAGAGCAAACTCGCCAACATGCTATTCGCCCAGGAACTGTCCCGTCGCCTGGAGGCTGCGGGCAGCCCCGTCATGGCCAACGTCTGCCACCCCGGCTACTCCGCCACCAACCTGCAGTCCACCGGGCCGGAAGGGTTTCTGGTCGGGCTGTACGGCGTACTCAATCGGTTATGGGCCCAGTCTTCCTACAAGGGTGCAATCCCCACCGTGCTGGCGGTGGCGGGAGACGAGGCGGAGCCGGGCGGCTATTACGGCCCGGTGAAGTTCATGGACTCACTAGGACCGGTCGGCAGTGCGCGCATCGCCGGGCGCGGGCGCGACCGGGAGACCGCGGCGGAACTCTGGCGCCGCAGTGAGGAACTCGTCGGAGTGACCTGGGCGCTCTGATGGCGCGTACCGGGGCTGTAATGAATCTTCTACTCAACCCTGTGCGGCTTGCTGAGTGGCTTTGTGTAGCTCTCTTACTTTATTTCTTCGATTTCTATCACCCTAAGATTCGCTTTCCATCGGTGGTATTGAAACAAAGGATCGTTATCTGAGCTAATATATTCCGGCCAGTCCTGCCTCGATGTAGCGTCGTTGAACATGCGGCAGAGAGCAGGGCCATCAACGTTACCAGCGTGTACGGCAAAGCCAATGATTCTGCGTGTGTACTGGTCCATAACCACCATTACCCAGTGGCTATTTAGTACTATGGACTCGCAACGGAATAAATCTACTCTCCACAGACTGTCTTTGGCGTGACCGATCGTAGTCAGCCACGATGGTTCACGATTGCTGGGATCTGGTTTGTAATGAACCGCGAGTACCCGGGGAACAGTGTCGTTATCCAGTGCCAGTCCGAACGCCAGGTTGATCTGCTGTGCGATACGAGGGCAGCCGTAACGGGGGTCACGCTGCTTAATTTCTACTATTGCGTTGATGACTTCCTGTGATGGTCCCTTCGGCTCTGGCTTGCCCCCGCCACGAGTAGAATAGAGCAGACGATACTTACGTTTCTTCAGCGCATTGTGGAAAAGAGAGCAGGGTGGATGGCTTGATCATGATTGCTGCTCTTACTATTCTGCGCGGATAGAGAAACAGGGACATGAAGCCGAGGAGGGTGCGATCACGAGTGTTCAGATTGGGTGCTCGCTTGCTGGACCTGCTGTGGATTATTAGTTGGTGTTTGAGGAGCAGATTCTCCGCGATAACGGTACGACCTCCGCCTGGTCGGAGCAGCTTGGCGATGGTGGCGAGCAGATGAAACAGAAGGTAAATTACATCTTTCATACCAACGGAGGGTAAAAAAGTTTCAGTCGGCCAGCAACTATCAAGTCTCTGATATCATTTATAAATTGCGAATTCGCCATGCACACGTGGTCTACACTTGTATGCAAACACGCCGAATGCTGGATCGCGCAAACAGGTTTCCAACCATGTCTATCGTCGAAATATTTGCTCTAATTGGCAATATTGGGGAGTTTGTGGGGGCGATTACTGTACTTGTGACCTTGATATATTTTGCAGTCCAGATAAAGCAGAACACCGCCGCACTTCGCTCTGCCAATGCTGGCACTGTGCAGATCAATATCCAGAACCTGGCAAGTTCGGCTTCACCGTAAAATTGCCTACGCCAGGCTGTATGCGAGAGCGCCCCATGGCGCATTTAATATGAGGCGTGTTACATGATACGAACTGCTCTACTTTCCTGTGTCACGCTTTCTGTGGTGCTATCTTCTCTCGCAACGGCACAAGAGTCGGAGAAAGAGACTTTTGGCGGTGCCAAGGGTGCGGACATGTCGCTGGTGGCAATAGAACCGGACAATGGGCCGATCACCATCGGCCTAGCGGGTGAAGTACCTGTCGATATCGGGCGCTATCTGCTCGCCTCGGGTGCAGGGCGGGCCAGCCTGTCACCCGATGGGAAAATCATCGCCTTTTCCTGGAACGTCTCAGGCCATCACGAGCTATGGGTAATGCCTGCAAGTGGTGGCCAGCCAAAACAAGTCACGTTCCGAACCGGTGTCATTGCGCCTATCTGGACACCTGATGGCAGTGCGCTGTTCTATGCAGCCGATCGCGATGGGAGCGAGCAGTCTGGATATTTCATGCTGACGCCTGATGGAAAGAAAGAAGCTGAGGTGTTAGCCGCGGAGCGCGGAGACTTTCGTATCTTCGGTGATTTCGCGGCCGACGGTAGCTTCATTTTTGCTTCGACCGCTCGCGGAGCTGGCATATTCGACATCTATCGCGGAACGCTGAATGGCGATAGCGAGCTAATCGTCGAAAGCGAGCTTGGCTTGATTGCGCATTCGATTTCGCCTGATGGTAAATATGCGCTAGTGACCGAAGCGGTCGGAGAGGACGCCGACAACCTCTACCTTCTCGACCTAAATACCAAGAAGATTAAAACGATTTCTACCCCGCCCTTAGAGGAACGTGCTAGCCATACACTGGGCGGGTTTAAATGGATGCCTGATGGCAGCGCCTTCATATTCTCTACTAACCTTGGGCGTGAGTATGGTGCACTCACTCGCTACGACATGCGGTTAGAGCGCATGAAGGTAGTATTCGAGCCTGATGCCGATGTCGAGCAACTCCAGTTATGCGGTAGGAATGGCGAAATTATTGCCCTGGCGATCAATCGCGATGGCTTCGATACGCTCGATATCCTCAACACGAAGAACGGTAGCAAACGCACCGTACCGGAGCTACCGGAAGGCAAGTACCAACTCGATTGCGAAGGCAGCAATCCCAAACTGATGGTGCGGATCAATGGCTGGCAGACACCAGGTGAAATCTGGATAGTCGATCCAGTCGGAGGTACTGCGGAGAAGGTGTTTGAGTCGAACCTCGCCGGGTTAGATCCTAAACGGCTCGTGCGTCCGCAAGTGGTGCGTTACGTCGCGAGCGATGGCGTGCAGCTGCAGGGTCTCCTCTACCTACCAGAAGGCACGGCTCAGGATGACAATCCACCACCGGTTGTCTTCATCGTACACGGTGGGCCAGCGGCGCAGAGTCAAGCGACTTTCAAACCCATTGTGCAATATCACGTGAATCGCGGGGTCGCTGTATTCGAACCGAATATTCGTGGTTCGACCGGACTAGGGCGGACCTATAGTACGCTCGATGATCGCGAGAAGCGGCTTGATTCCATCCGCGACCTCGTCGACCTACTGGAAGCTTTGGGCCGGGATGGGCTGGTTGATACCGATCGCGCCGCTGTGGTGGGGGGCTCCTATGGCGGCTATGCCGTCAATGCTGTGCTGGCGCAGTACCCAAATGCCTTTAAGGTCGGCGTTTCATTGTTCGGCGTGGCAGACTGGGTCACCGCGCTGGAGATTGCGTCGCCTGCGCTCAAGGCATCGGATAAGATCGAGTATGGCGATATCGAAGAGGATAAGTGGCTTGAGTTCTATACCCGGGAGTCGCCGATTCGTCAGGCCGACAAGATCAAGGTACCGGTGTTATATTCGCACGGAGTGAGAGACCCGCGAATCGATATTAGGGAGACCGAAACCATGGTAAAAGCGCTCCGAGCCAACGGAGTCCAAGCACCGTTCATCCGCATTCCCGATGAAGGGCACGGATGGCGCAAACTCTCCAATCGATTGTTCTATTACCGCAAGCATGCTGAATTTATCGAAGCTCAACTGGGGCTCACTGAAAACATTAAATGAAACAATGTCCGCTTATCGGCCTTTGCGCGGCGAACCATCGGGTGATTCTTTGCGCCCAAGCCTAAACATGCTGTGGAATTTCCCAAACTAGACGAACAGGGCATCCCGTATGCGCGTAGCCAGCTTCCCGTAATAACTGCTGCTTCAAATGTAACGGGCTTACCTGATCGGATGTGCAGGTAACGTCACCAGGGGCACCCAGACCAAGCCTGCCACCCATTCCAAGCCAACCCTGCCACCCTGGGCCCCGCGGAGCACCACCAGAACACCCATGACCATACCCATGCACAACCCGCAATCTGTTCTTAGACGACCACTCCGGCGCACCTCAGCGGAAGTTATCGGATAGTCCCGACAGTCTGCCCCCGACCTACCGGGCAGTCTATAGGCCAAATCCAGCACCAAAAGGGGAGCTACCCATGGAGAAAATCCCAGATCAATCCGACGAACCTGACATACCTGACGTCAATCCATACCGCGCAAGGCCCGGGATAGCATACAAAGCCGTCGGGTTCGTCGGGTGCGTCGGTTTGTTTGGAGCAAAAGGATCTGACGAAGTTCAGCTAGCAGGTCAATCCGCAACCAGTTTCCGCTGCAGCATATCTGGGCAGTATTTTGCTCGAAGCTGAGGGGGCACATCCAATATTACGGGGTGTCCTTAAACTTCCGGGCGATACAAAACTTCCAGGAGAAAGCGACGCGGATTCTGTCAGGGTGGCTAAACCGGCGCAGTCAGCGCCGTTCGTTCAACTGGGAGCAGTTTGCCTTGTATATCAGTGCTAACCCGCTGCCGAAGGTTACGATCTGGCATGCGCTGTTCTAACTCACACCCAGTGGCTACGTGAATGGCTTTGTCTTGAGCCTATTGCCTGAATTGGGCACGATGGGTTTTAAACGGGGGGGCCGGGGTGACCCGCTCCTCTACCAGTTCCGTGGACAGGCTGGAACGGCTGCCTATTCAAAGGATAGATCACCTATGAAGAGTCCATCCGAACGCCCCCCGGTGGCCACAGGATAGATGACGATGTCTGGAAGTTTTCTCTGCCCTGAGCCAGAGTGATAAGCGCGCAAAGTACGTTATTCTATAGTTGTTCTAGGGCACCTCTGAATAATGGCAATCGCGCTCAGCGGAGCCCTGAAGCGTTCAGAGCAAGGCGCGTCGCGCAGGTAATGGCCGTAACCCCTGGCAAGCGGCGCAAACGGATGGCCGCCCCCTTGCTCTGGACGCTTCAGGGCCCGCCCTGCGGGGCTTTCAGGCAAACCCGCACTCGACGTTGCCACTTTTCGACAGGCAACCAGCCTGCCTTCAAAGCGGCGCCTTGATTGCGACTCTGCCTGAAAGCCTGAGCGCATTGCCATTATTCAGAGGTGCCCTAGAGGCCGAACCAATCGCGGGTAGCTTTATTCGCTACCAAATCCTTGTCAATGGGCTTGTTAATGACTGAGTACAACCTGGTGTGGATGGCCTTTGGCATTGGCCTGTTGAGTGCGCTGTCCCTGCCGCTGGGGGCGCTGACATCCTTTTTCTGGAAACCCGAGGGTCGGGTAGTCGCAGGTTTGATGGCCTTTGGCGGTGGCGCGCTACTGGCGGCGCTCACCATTGATCTGGTGGCACCTGTATTGCAGCTGGGACACTACGGTGCCTTGTTTACTGGCTTTATCAGCGGCGGGCTGCTGTTTATAGGCCTCAACCACATGGTCAATGACTACGGTGGATTCCGGCGCAAGATCTCCACCACCGTCCACCACTCCCGACGGGAAACCCGGCGCCAGCTGCATCGTATTTCCAGCCAACTGGACCGTACTGGCGCCATCCAGGGTTTATCCAGCGCTGAGCTCAAGAGCCTGGCCGAGGATATAGAGCCACGGTACTACGCCCGTGGAACCCAGGTGTTCCGGGTGGGAGATCCCTCCGACGCGCTGTTTGTGGTGATCAAGGGTGAGATTCAGATTGAGGACATAGGCGATGGAGCTAGCCCGCCTCGGATGGTACGGCGGGTAGCTGCGGACGGGGCGTTTGGAGTGGACTCTCTTTTCACAGGCTCCGCGCACTGCTTTCAGGCCACTGCAACCGAGCCGACCTGGGGCTGGCGAATTACTGAGGCCAGCCTGCGTCGGTTGCTGGCCGAGTCCGGGGGATTCAGGCAGGCGGTTCAGGGCTGGTTGCGCCACCCTCGGATTTTCCGTTACCTGACTGAGCACCAGGGTATGCAGGCCAGTGAAGCCAAGGGCTGGCTGGAAGAAGCCAATGTCACACTTGAGGCGGAGGGGCGTCTTCCTGACGCCCGGCCAGTAGAGCGCCGCGCGGATGAATTCAGGGCCTTTGCCCACCAACTCGATCGCATGCCCTGGCTGGAAGACCTGTCGGCTGAAGAAGCCAATTGGTTGGCCATGCATCTGGTTTATCGACGCTACCAGCCTGGTGATCTGCTATTCAGTGAGGGCAATCCGGCAGATCGCCTGTTCATCCTTGAAGCAGGTGGGGTTACCCTGGTCGATGCGGCCCATCGCCTTTTGCCCAGTCGCTATGAGGCGGGCGATGGCGTAGGTGTGCGCTCATTCCTCGCCGGGGTGCGTCATACAGTTTCCGCCCGGGTATTGCGTGAGTGTGGCGCGTGGACCCTGCGCCGGGAAGACTTCGAGCAGCTGATCGCCCACTATCCCGACATCCGCCATCGTCTGGCCGCCTACCTTCAAGGGCCCGGCATCCGCGATTATCTGCGTGAGCGCTACCACCTGGATGGTGGCAAAGTGGAAGACTGGGTAGCGCACGCACTGAAGGCGGTGAAAGGGGGCAAACCACCACCCAGCCTGCTGGAGGAGGGTGTTGAGTCCAGCGAACACAGCGGCGCCCCAGTGGCGATCTGGCTGGGTATTCTACTCGACGGTATTCCTGAGTCGCTGGTGATCGGGGCCAGCCTCAGTCCTGCAGGCATCAGTCTGTCGCTGGTGGTCGGTCTGTTCCTGTCCAACTATCCCGAGGCCCTATCCAGTTCCCGAGGCATGGCCGATGAGAAATTCAGTCGCAGTCGTATATTACTCATGTGGACCTCTATCATGCTGCTCACCGGGGTAGGTGCGGCTCTGGGGAAACTGATGATGGACCTTTCGGACCCTGTGTATTTTCCCTTCCTGGAGGGGCTGGCAGCCGGAGCGATGCTTACTATGATCGCCCAGACCATGTTGCCCGAGGCTTACATCAAAGGCGGTTCCATTGTTGGCTTTTGCACACTGATGGGCTTTTTCTGCGCGATATTCACCAAGGTGCTGTGATCGGGCAAAAGCCTGCAAGAGGTTTTCAGTGGCGTCCCTGCCGATCAACCTGCCGAGATCCTCTTTCCTTCCGCTGATGACCCCGGATTCCCCTGCCAGCCGCAGGAAGAGTCTGGCGATCCGGGCGCGTGGTGAAAGCGCCAGCACCTCATGCTGGTCGCGACGGCCGCAATGGGAGCGAGTACAAAACCCAATATCCTGGTGATATTCGGAGACGATATCGGTATGTGGACCGTGGGTGTTTACACCCAAGGGATGATGGGGCGAACACCCAATATTGCCAGTATCGCGAAGCAGGGTGCCCTATTTAGCGATCACTATGCCCAACCGAGCTGCACGGCCGGGCGCGCGGCCTTTATTGCGGGACAACTGCCGATCAGGACCGGTATGACGACTATCGGTATACCGGGTTCACCCGGGGGTATCCAGAAAGAGGACCCCACGCTGGCGGAAGTTCTTAAATCCCAGGGTTATGTCACCGGTCAGTTCATGAAGAATCACCTCGGCGACCGCAATGAATTCTTGCCGACAGTTCATGGTTTCGATGAGTGGTTTGGAAACCTGGACCACTTGAACGCGGAAGAGGAGCCTGAGCAGCTCGACTACCCCGGGCAGAATAACCCGGCGTACACCAAAAAATATGGCCCTCGCGGGGTACCGCACGCATGGGCGACGGACGAGGATGATCCCACCACTGATGCGGTTTTTGGCCGGGTCGGCAAGCAGCGGGGCTCCCCGGTTCGAAGACCGAACTGCTGGCTGGCAAGAAAATGGGGAACACCACCTACAAGACGCATCTCGACGGCTATAACAACCTGGATTACTGGTCGGGTGAGGCCGATAAATCCGCCCGCCGCGAGTATTTCTACTGCGACGAAACCGATCTCATGGCGGTCCGGGTGGACGGCTGGAAAATGCACATCGGCGTCAAGCCTGAGGGCAGTTGGTGGGACGAGAAGTATTAGCCCAGTGTTCCCTGCGTGTTCAATTTGTTGATGAATCCGATGGAGAAGATGGATCCGCAGAGTCACGAATGGGGGTATGCCGGCCGGAGCTGCCTCGATCTGCCCCTGGAGAAGGGCAGCGCACGCCAGGTCTTGCCGCTGTTGAGCGCTGTCTGGTCGCTGAAATGGGGAGAATCCGCGTCGTCGCTCTGGGACTAGGCAGGAATCGCGTCGGCCTTCGGGTCTCTGTCAGCAAACTCTACGGCCATGATGAATGAGCCACCGTAATTCATCAGGTGGCCATCTTCAGTGACATCGGTAGCGTCGCGGCATTATCGATGTCGACGCTGAACAGCAGATCACCGCTATCGAGCGCCACCACGTCAAGCCTGAAGGCAATCCTCAAGGCAACGCTTTCGACCTGGGCCTTGAACGCCGCTTCTGCTCCGCCCCCGCGATCCACCAAGCTGGACCCGTCACATATCTTTTGGGGGCCTTCCCGGGTGCCGGCGACAGCGTCATCCAATCGGCCAATTATCGAGAACGGCGTTGCAGAATTTACAGGTCTGCGGTGACAGCCGGACCTGGCTCTGCTGAACTGTGCCCTGGCCAGCACCGGATTCCCGGCATAGAGCGGAAAATCGCGGTAATCCGATTTCGGCAGACGCCGTATACCCTTATAGACTGTCCTGTTTTTGTTCAGGATAAACTCGGGGCAGCGCACCGGGGCACCGAGTGGTGTCTCGAAACCGTTTGACTGGATTAAGGGTTATGTGCCGTGAGTAGCGGTGGCATAGCCCTTTTTGCTGATTCCCGCTAAAGTTGGGTCAGAAGGTAGATTACACGGAGATAAAAGCTTGGCCGAATCCAATAAGAAGTGGGGCCTGATTGAGTCCCAGCAGGAAGAAAACCAGCAACGCCAGCGAGCCCTGGATGATCCGGGTGCCTACCACGGAGACATCGCGTCTGGCGAACTGCACTGGTTTGACCCGGGGCAGGGCTGTTGGTTAAACCGCAATCCGGAGGAAGACAACTGGTGGGGTATACACGCCGGCGACGGGTCCACCCGCGAGCTTGCTGATCTCGATGCGTCGTGGCGTCCCTGGACGATCGCGCTTGATGACACTGCTGCACCCTTTTATCGCTGGTTCTCAGGCGCACTAACCAATGCCTGCTTCAATGAGGTTGACCGCCATGTGCTGGCAGGCCATGGCGAGCGCACGGCGATTGTCTTCGAAGGGGACCGTTGGGACCCTTCCCGGAATGATGGCAAGGGCGGCCCGGTCTTCGAATGCCGCATCAGCTACCGGCAGTTGCTGCTGGAGACGGTGCTGCGAGCCGAGGTGCTGGCGGACCTGGGTCTGGGGCGAGGCGACCGGGTCGCGTTTAACCTGCCGAACATTCTCGACCAGATCTACTACACACTGGCAGCCAAGCGGCTCGGGATCATTTACACCCCGGTGTTTGGTGGCTTCTCCGCCAAGACCCTGTCCGACAGGATTCACGACGCGGGCGCCAAGGTGGTAGTCACCGCCGATGGCGGCTACCGCAATGCCGAGGTCGTCCCCTATAAAGAAGCCTATACCGACCCCGCGCTGGACAACTACATTCCGCTCACCGCCGCGCTCGAGGCCTTTGAGCAGTGTTTGGGTAGTTTCTCTCTGGGCCCCGCAGAGGCGCGTATCACCGACTCGGTGCGCCAGGGGCTCACTGGCGAAATCACCATCGAACGCAGCGATTTGATGCGTGAACTGGGGCTGGCGATCACCGCAGAAGCAGGCATTCCCGCGGAGCAGTCGGCGGAGTTGCGCACCGCGGTAGCACGGTGTCTCGCCGGCGTGACTCATGCGGTAGACACTGTGATCGTGGTCCGCTACACCGGCCAGGATGTCGTAGAGCAGCCCCGCGACCGATGGTCCCACGAACTGCTGGAGTCGGCCACCCAGCGCGTGTTGTCGGCCTCGGGTGCGGCTAGCCTCGATGAGCTGTTGGAGAGCGCCGATGAGAGCCTGTGGCGAGGCTTGAACAAATGCCACCCGGCAGAGCCCGTGGCGGCTGACTGGCCTCTTTTCATTATCTACACCTCCGGTTCCACAGGTAAACCCAAAGGTGTGGTGCATACTCACGGCGGCTGGCTGGCGGGGATTACCCATACCATGCGCACCGTGTTCAATGCGGGTCAGGACGACAGCCTGTATGTGATTGGCGACCCGGGCTGGATTACCGGGCAGGCCTACCTGCTGGCGGCGCCTCTCGCCCGGGGAATGACGACCATCATTGCCGAGGGTTCACCCCTGTTTCCCCACGCCGGGCGCTTTTCCTCGATTATCGAGCGCCAGGGCGCCACTGTTTTCAAGGCGGGCTCCACCTTCCTGAAGGCTGTGATGACAGACCCGGCCAGTACGGGCGATATGTCTGCTTATGATATGTCCGGCTTGCATGTGGGCACATTTTGCGCTGAACCGGTGTCGCCGGCGGTGCAGCAGTTCGCCATGGACCGGATTTGTCAGCATTACATCAACTCCTATTGGGCAACCGAGCACGGCGGCATCGTTTTTTCCTGCCCCTGGGGTGATTACAAGCCCCTGGCGGCCGATGCCAAAACCTGGCCGCTACCGTGGATTCAGGCGGAGGTGCGGGTGACCACCGAGACCGACGCAGAGGGTCGCGCCAGTCAGTGGCGGCTTGCCGAAGAAGGCGAGAAAGGCGAGTTGGTGATTACCCGGCCCTACCCGTATCTGGCGCGCACTATCTGGGGAGACCCCGAGCAATTGGGTACGCCGGACTGGCAGGGTGACATCGAGCGATTCAAGAGCGTGTATTTCGACCGCTGGCCGGGCGAGCCTGCCTATACCCAGGGAGACTATGCCCGCCGCCACGATGATGGGGCCTTCACCCTGCATGGACGCTCCGACGATGTCATCAACGTGTCCGGGCACCGTATCGGTACCGAGGAAATCGAGGGCGCGATACTGCGCGACAAAACACTGCGCACCGACTCTCCCGTGGGCAATGTGGTGGTCGTGGGTGCGCCCCATGACGAGAAAGGAGAAACACCGGTGGCGTTCCTGGTCGCCTCGCCGGGTTCCCGAATAGCCGATGACGATTTATCAAGGTTGCAGGGGCTGGTGCGCAGCGAAAAGGGTGCCACCGCAGTACCATCGGACTTTCTCGTGGTATCTGCGTTTCCAGAGACCCGCTCCGGCAAGTATATGCGGCGTACACTGCGGGCCATATTGCTGGACGAGCCCCTCGGCGATTTGTCGACACTGCGCAATCCCGAGGTGGTGGAGGAAATCAGCGCGGTAGTAGCGCGCTGGAAGTCCTTCGGGCAATTAGCGGAGGCACGCAAAATCGTACAGACCTGGCGGTATCTGCGGGTCGAGACCCACGAAGTGGCGCCGGGTAAGAACGTTGCTCTGCTGGTGGTCGACCACCCGCCGGTGAATAGTCTGAACGAGCGTTCCCTGGACGAGTTCAATACCGTGCTGCAGCATCTGGCGCAGGAAGACGATGTGGCAGCCGTGGTGGTGACGGGAGCACGTAGTGCGTTTGTGGCTGGCGCAGACGTCAAGGAATTGCTGGAAGTGGGCGAGGAGGGGGATCTCGCTTCCGCGCAGACGCCAGCCAATGCGGCACACACGGCATTTTCTACGCTGGAGAATATTGGTAAACCGGTGATTGCGGCGGTGAATGGTCCGGCCCTGGGCGGTGGCAATGAACTCGTGCTGGCCTGTGCCTACGTGATTGCGGATGGCCACGCGCGCTTTGGTCAGCCGGAAATCAACCTGAATCTGCTGCCGGGCTACGGCGGTACCCAGCGGTTACCCCGGCGTCTTTATCACAGCCGCGGGAAAGATGGCTTGTTGGAGGCCACGCGCCTCATTGTGAGCGGCAGGCCCATGGATGCGGATGAGGCCCTCGCCGCAGGCCTGGTTGATCAGGTTGTGGGCGGTGATGGTCGGGGGCCGGTATCGGTCGCCATGGCGCTGTTACGGCAGTACTTTGCCGGCGAGGGCGCGCTGGTCGAAGCCATGAGCGACAGGGAGGTGTATCTGGCCGCCAGAGAGGCGCCATTACCCTTCGACGAAACCTTGTTGGCTGACGCAAGCCTGGCGCCCACGCTGGCTCAGGCGCGAGCCGGTGGCCGGGGCTTGTCCGTCGATCGCATTCTCCAGGCAATAAGCCAGGGTGCAAAGGAGGGCCAGCGAGCGGGTCTGGCCCTGGAAGCGAAACTGTTTGCGGAGGCGGTCTGCGACCCTGAGGCGGGACCGCCGGGTATTCGGGCGTTTCTCGAGCGTCGCAGTCCCGCACTGCCTGTCAAATATACTGATGTGCCGCCGTACCCGGACGAAGAGCAGCGCCAGACGCTGGTAGAGCAGGGCAGTCTGCTGCCCATGGGGGCCAGTTTCTTTGCCGGTGTCACAGCCGTGCCGGAGTACCAGTACGGGCTGGGTGTGAGCCGCAACCCGGAGGATGGTGAGCCAGCACACGGCGACCCCGTCGAAGCGGAGCGACTATTGGTGTTCAAGACACCGCGCCCGGGGCCGACCGAGGCCCTGGTTTACGTCCTGGCCTCGGAAATGAACTTCAACGATATCTGGGCCATAACCGGTATACCGGTATCGCCCTTCGATGCCCGCGATGCCGATGTTCAGGTGACCGGCTCTGGCGGTGTGGCAATGATTGCAGAACTGGGCGAGGAACTGGTGCGCGAAGGCCGTCTCTCGGTTGGGGATATCGTCACTATCTATTCAGGGCAGAGTGAATTGCTGTCTCCGGATCAGGGGCTGGACCCCATGGCGGCCGATTTCCGCATCCAGGGCTATGAGCGCAACGACGGCAGCCATGCGCAATTCCTGGTGGTGCAGGGCCCGCAATTACACAGCAAATTACCGGGGCTGACGCTGGAGGAGGCGGGTTCCTACGGCCTGACCCTGGGTACCATCCATCGGGCACTGTTCACGACCCTCAATATTCAGCCCGCCAGGCGCCTGTTCGTGGAGGGCGCGGCAACGGGAACCGGTCTGGATTGCTTGCGGTCTGCTCTGAAGTCGGGCTTGAGCGCGGTGGGCATGGTCTCCTCTGAAGAGCGCGCCGAACGGGTGCGGGCGCAGGGCGGCCAGGCGGTAAATCGCAAGGATTCGCGCTGGGCCGATATCTTCACCCCGGTTCCTGACGATCCAGCGGCGTGGCCCGCCTGGGAAGCGGCCGGTGAAGCATTCGTCGCGGAAACCGAGCAGTTGGCTGGTGGGCCGGTGGACTACGTGGTCTCTCATGCGGGCGAGCGCGCTTTCGCGCGGTCGTTCCAGTTGCTGGGCGATGGCGGTGTGCTGGCGTTCTACGGTGCCTCTTCCGGGTACCGTTTTTCCTTTATGGGCAAACCCGGCAGCTGCAAATCCGCAGAGATTTTTGCCCGTGCGGGGTTGCGCGCCGGCAACAGCCTGCTGGTTGTCTATGGTCCGGGCGCGGAAGATGGCATCGTCGATCCGGTAGCGATCGAGGCGATAGAAGTGGGTTGCACACTGGGCGCCCAGGTAGCGGTGCTCGCTGACACGATTTCCCAGCGGGAGTTTGTGGGGTCATTGGGCTTCGGTACCCGATTGACCGGCGTGGTCAGTATCGAGGAGATTCAGCGTCGTCTTGGGGATGACTTTGACCCCCCCGGACCGCTGGCGCCAATGCCAGACCCGTTTACCGAGTCCGCTGCGTTCAAAGAGGCGGTGCGGCGCTTTTCTGACCGCACGCTCAAGCCGGTGGGTTCAGCGATTGCACCTTTACTGCGCAATACCATGGACCGTCGGGGGCTGCCCGATGTGGTGTTTGAGCGGCGAGGTCGTGATGGCCTTGCCTTGGCCACAGCGCTGGTCAAACCGAATGTTGGCAAGGTGGTTTACGCGGAGGACCTGGCCGGGGTGCGGTTGAGTTTCTATGCGCCGCAGGTGTGGATGCGGCAGCGCC
This sequence comes from uncultured Gammaproteobacteria bacterium, assembly GCA_963840725.1. Classification (GTDB taxonomy): domain Bacteria; phylum Pseudomonadota; class Gammaproteobacteria; order Pseudomonadales; family Halieaceae; genus CAVWDU01. The sequence goes on from CAWIZY010000025.1 coordinate 127,171, forward strand.
GTATTCTGATGCCCAGCGCCGAAATTCGCGGCACACACCTCAACACCTCGCGTGAGTTTTCCGAGATGCAGGAGCGTATCGCGGCCGGCTTGATTGATGTGATGGCGCCCGTACCGGTCGCTATGGACGAAGTCGCAGAGGCGCACCAGGCCATGTGGGAAAACCGCCATGAGGGCGCCAATTACGTCGCCATTCATGCGCTGCCGCGCATGGGGCTGAAGACGCGGGACGAACTATACCGGGCCTGGGCCATCCGCGACGCACAGGCGCGCGGCCAGACCTTTGAGCGAATTGATACGGGATCAGCAGGAGCACTACGATGAACGATATGCAGACAGTGGCCGACTCAACCGGCATCCAAAGTAGCAGCGGCAGTCGACTCAAAGACAAGACGGTGATACTCACCGGCGCAGCCGGGTCCATTGGCAGCTTTGTCTCTCGCCATCTGCTGCGGGAAGGGGCGTGCCTGGTGATGACCGGTCGCAACGGCGCCAAGCTGGAACAGTTTGTCGACGAGCTGGTGGCCGAAGGGTTCGAGCGGGAGAAAATGGCCACAGCCGTGGGTGACAGCGCCGACCCGGAGGTGTGCCGCAGGATTGTAGCCACCGCCGTGGACTCCTTTGGTAGCATTGATGTGTTGATCAACAACGCGGGTGCTGCCGGTCCGCGATTCACGCTACGTGATATTCCGTTTACCGATGTTGAAATGCGCGCCAGCGGTGCCGATCAAACCATGTTCGACTCGGCCATGAACCTGTTGGCGGCGCCCTGGAACATGGCCCGTGCCGCAGCGAATCATATGGCCGTGGGCGGCAGCATTATCAATGTCTCCACCATATTTTCCCGCACCCACTACTTCGGACGGATTCCCTATGTGGTTCCAAAGTCCGGCCTCAACGCGCTCTCCAAGGGCCTTGCGCTTGAACTGGGCGAGGAAAAAGGCATCAGGGTGAATACCGTGTTCCCGGGACCGATCAAGTCCGAGCGCATTGAAACCGTCTTTGCCCGCATGGACGAGCTGCAAAGCAAGACGCCGGGCAGTACCGGGCAGGAGTTCCGGGATTTGATGATCACGACACGGGACGAAGGCGATGGGGAGCTGGATTATCGCTACCCGACACCGACAGATGTGGCCTCGACGCTGGTGTGGCTGTGCTCAGATGAGTCCGCGGCGCTGTCAGGTCACGCCATCGAGGTGACTAATGGGATGCAGGTCCCCGCTCAAAGTCGCTCTCAACTGACCTCCTGGCCCGACAAGCGGCTTGAAGACCTCAGCGGGAGCGTGGTCCTGGTTCTCGCTGGATCGGACTACGAAGAGGCACTGGTATTCGCCCAGCGTCATATCGAGAGTGGCGCCAGGGTGTTGATTGCATTTCGGACTCTGCAGTCTTTAGGGCATGCCCGTGCCATCATTCAGTCGCGCGGGCTGGACCATATTCAGCTGGCACACCTGGACCCGTTGCGCCGAGAGTCGGTCGATCGCACCATGCAGTTTCTGGAGGATCATTTTGGGCGTCTCGATGGTGTGGTGGTGTTACCGCGGGAGCCCAATGGGCAGCACGGTTACTCCCTGTGCACGGCCACCGACCAGGACGTGGAAAACTTTGTTCGGGATGAAATTGTCGCCCCGGTGGCGTTTGCGTCGGCGCTGGCCAGCAATTTCGATCGTTGGTACGGCAAATGCGATCCGCCTGCTATTACCTATGTAACCAACCCCAATGACGAACACAGTAACCTGATGAATGAAGTGGTTCGCGCCTCTATCGAAGCACTGATCCGCGGTTGGCGTCACGAGGACGAGGCGCTGGCGGCAAGGCGAGACATCGGCTGGGCGGTCCTACCTAACCAGCTGGTGCGCTATGACAGTACCGACCCGGATAACCTGACCTACTCGGCGGACTGGAGCGCTACCCTGACCAACCGGGTGCGACGAATGGACCCCATCAACCTCTGGGTGCCAAAGAGTATCAAGCGCTCCACCGGCAAGACGGCGATGCCTGGGTCCATCCAGCGTGTGCTGCCCGGCCTCCACAAGGGTAAGACGGCAGTTATCACCGGGGGTAGTCTGGGCATTGGCCTGCAGCTGGGTCGTTACCTGGCCATCGCCGGCGCCAGAGTGCTGCTCAGCGCCCGCAGCGAAAGCAAGCTGGCTGAAGCCCGAGACGAGATTGTTGAAGAACTGCGCGGGGTTGGCTATGCGAATCCGGGCAACCGGGTACACATCCTTTCCGACATCGATGTGGGCGATGATGATGCGCTGGAACGCCTGTTTCAGCATTCCATCGAGTTGTTTGGGCGGGTGGATTTTCTGATCAACAATGCGGGTATTTCAGGTGCGGAGGAAATGGTCGTCGATATGACCCTGGCTGACTGGAACCGCACCATGCAGGCCAACCTGATTTCCAACTATTCGTTAATCCGCCGCTATGCCCCGTTGATGAAGCAACAGGGCAGTGGGTCCGTGCTCAACGTATCGAGCTACTTTGGTGGCGAGAAATACGTGGCCGTGGCGTATCCTAATCGCGCCGATTACGCGGTTTCCAAAGCCGGCCAGCGTGTGCTTGCAGAGATCCTGTCCCGGCATTTGGGCCCGGAAATACAGATCAATGCACTGGCCCCGGGGCCAGTGGACGGAGCCAGGTTGCGGGGGCTGGGGGGTGCGCCAGGTCTATTCGAGCGCCGCGGGCTGCTGGTACTGGAGAACAAGCGCCTGAATCAGGTCCATGCTGCCATTCTGGCCAGCGTAGAGAGTGGGTTCCCGGTAGCCGAGCTGTCCGGACTTGCGATCAACGAGCTGTCCAAAATGCCCGGCGCCAGCCGCATGCCAAAACCCCTGGCCAAGTTGTTTGCCCAGGTGGCTGACTCCCGGGGCGGCGGCAGCGGGTCGCGCTTTCTGCTCAACACGGGGCTCGCCGGGAAGTTGATGAACCGCCTGGTCATGGGGGCCTTGTTCACTGAGGACATGGCTCAGCAATTTCTTGAGCGCTTTGCCAAGCCACCTGAGCCGTTCTTTGATCGCAAGACCGTCCAGCGTTCCGCTGAGCAGATAGAGTCGGGCATACTCAATCGGCTGCATTTGCACAAAATGCCCACCGATGAACAGGTCGGCCTGTCCACCGTATTCCACCTCGCGGACGAGATTGTCAGTGGGGAGACGTTCCACCCTTCAGGCGGCCTTAAGTTTGATCGCTCGGTGACTGAGGGGGAGTTGCTGTTGCCCCCGGGGAAGGAAGACCTCGCCAGGCTCAAGGGCAAGCGGGTTGTGGTGATTGGTGATGCCCTGCGGGCGGAGATCGCAGCCATTGCCCAGGGGTTCATCGATCAGGGTGTTGCCAGCTTGCGCTTGCTCACCCGCAGCGAGGAGGCGGCTTCGGAGCTGACGCATTCGATCGCTTCGACCGGCACAGCCGACGTGCAGATCCGGGCGATTGGCGATGATATTGAATCCGCACTCGACACGATTTTGCGCGACGAGGACGGTGTAGACGTTGTGGTCAGTAGCCCCTTTGTGCGCCTGCCGATGAAAGCGCTGGCGGCTGAGCGTGGGGAGAATTGGGATCGGGTGCTGTCGGATGCGGATTTTACCGAGTTGGTAAACGACCAACTGACCCACCATTTCCGGGTAGCCCAGCGAGCTGCCCTGGTGCCAAGATGCCAGATTGTGTTTCTGACCCCGGATACATCGCTGGCGTCGTCTCGGGAGGAGTTTGCACTGGCCTTGTTCGTGAAAAATGCGCTGCATGCATTCACGGTGACCCTGGGGGTAGAGACGGAGCGCCTGCCGACGGTTCCAGCGGTGAACCAGGTGCAGCTCACACGTCGTGCGCGTACCGAAGAGCCGGCAAACGACCAGGAGCTGCAGGAGGAAATGGTGCGCCTGGTCTATGCGGTGTTGCAGTGTTCCGTGCCCGCGCCCAGCCCCTCAGACAGCCGTTACCTGGCGCGGATTTTCCGTGGCAATGCCGTGACGGTTTAAGCGTCGCTGCGGCTGATCTGGAATCCGCGATAGTCATTATCGATGACTTCGCGCAGGTCCGCGGCGTACTCGGGCCACCCAACATACCCGGTAAACACTCTTGGTTTCCCGGGTATGTTGGAGCCGAGGTACCAGGAGTTGCAGGATTTGAATAACGTCTCTTCCGCGATGGCATCGACTTTTTCGACCCAGGCGGTCTCGGCCCCGGTGTCGGCCTCAATCACTTCGGCTCCGTTCTCCCTGAGCCCACTCAGGCATTCGGCAATAAAGTCGACGTGTTGTTCGATAGACTTGATCACGTTGCTCAGATAGGACGGACTTCCGGGTCCCGTTACGGTGAACATATTCGGGAAGCCTGATGGCATCAAGCCGAGATAGCACCGGGCGCCATCGCGCCATTTTTCGCTCAGTGCGATGCCCTCTCTGCCTTTGGGATCAATGGCCAGAAAGGAGCCTGTGATGGCATCAAAACCGGTGGCCAAGACAATGGCGTCGACCTCGTGCAGTTCGCCATTAACGACGATACCCCGAGGAGTAATCTGTTCTATAGGCTTGTCTTTAACGCTGACCAGAGTGACATTGGGACGGTTGTAGGTTTCATAGTAGTTGGTGCCTGCGATCAAGCGTTTACAGCCAATACTGAAAGTCGGCGTTAAGGCTGCGGCCGTATCCGGATTTGCAACGATGTCGAGGAGCTTGCGTCGAAAGAAGTCCCGCGCCGTGGCATTGGCAGCGTCGTCGGTCAGGAGGTCATTGAATAGCCCCATAAACATGAGCCCGCCGCGCTGCCAGGCACTCTCGTAGGCGCGTTCGCGCTCTTCGGCTGAGACTTCCAGGGCGGATTTATCCGTGGTGTCAAAATAGAAGGCGAAGGGATAGGTCTTGTTGCGTTCGCGCAAATTGCTGTAGTCGGCCTTGATCGCCTTGAGTTCCTCCGGGTCCAGCGGGGCATTGTTGGCTGGAATGACGTAGTTCGGGGTACGTTGGAATACGGTCAGGTGCCGGGCCTGCTCGGCGATGACGGGAATGGCCTGACAGCCGGAGGAGCCGGTGCCGATAACCGCGACCCGCTGCCCGCTGAAATCCACGGACTCCTGTGGCCATTGAGCTGTGTGATAGATCTCACCGGCGAAATCATCGATGCCCGGTATGGGCGGCAGGTTGGCCTCCGACAACATGCCCGTTGCCAATATAAAGTAGCGGCAGGAGAATTGTTCGCCATGGTCCGTGGTCACCAGCCAGCGGCTGCTCTCCTCATCGTAGCTGGCGTCAGTGACCCGGGTATTGAACTGGATGTCCCGGCGCAGATCAAAGCGGTCAGCAACGTGGTTGGCGTAACGTAATAACTCTGCCTGGGTGGAGTATTTCTCGCTCCAGTCCCACTCCTGTTGTAGTGCGTCAGAAAACTCATAGGAATATTCCGGGCTGACAATGTCTACCCGGCACCCAGGGTAGCGGTTCCAATACCAGGTGCCGCCTACGCCGTCACCCGCCTCGAAAGCCCGTAGCGAAAAATCCAGTTCACGCAGTCGTTGCACCAGGTACATGCCGGCAAAGCCGGCGCCTACAATGCCGATATCCAGTTGGGGTATGTCATCGTTCGCGCTTTGTGCTGCTGTCATGCGGCCAGTTCCTCTCTGTACAAATAAGTGTGGTCACCTGTTATCGTGACCTGCTTGCCATGATTGTTATTGTTGGCGGGCCGGTACACAAGAGAACCGGTCAGGCAGTGCTACCAAGCCACACCATAGTCCTCGCCATAGTCACTGGCGCCTCCCTACAGGGTGCCGTTCTTCCAATGGATATAGATCGCCGTGATCGGGCTGTAGGTGCGTTCTACCTCTCTACATCGTAGCCCATTGTCTCAAGCTGTCCACGCACCCAGGGCGAGACCCGGTTGGTTAGTGACAGCCGCCCGGGTTGCGCGTTGTGCGCACCAAAGGAACTCTGCATCTGGTGGCTGGTAATGTTATGTGCCTCGGCAGCCTCCTGCACATTCATATCAAACTCCACCATATTAAGAAAAAACTGGAGCAGGTTCTGGTCCTGGGTATCGCCCCCCTGCACCGAAAAAGCCATCAACGGTTTGCCGTCCTTGAGTGCGATACTGGGGGTCAGTGTCGCTCGGGGTCGTTGGCCCGGTTGTAACACGTTAAAGGGGTTCATGCGCTGGTCAGCACAAAACTCTGCATGCGCTGACTCAAGCCGACGCCGGTGTCGCCCGCGACAAAAGCCGGTATCCAGCCGCCAGAAGGGGTAACCGAAACCACCCAGCCCTCTGCATCGGCGGCCTGGATGGAGGTAGTGCCGGCCAGAAACGCCTCGGCCTGCCGGTCACCGGGCCGGCCTGCTGAAAGCCTTCGGTGCCCTCCGCTTCTGCTGCCGGCGGCATGGGGCTCCACGCTGACGTAAGGCTCGGAAGGGGTTACTGCCGCGCTGGAATTGGTAAGGGTCACCGGGCTGATGTCGGTGCGTTGCGCTCCCAGATCGATCAGCTTGCGTCGTTCGGCGGCATATTGTTTTGATAGCAAGCCTTTTACGGGCTCCTCCGGCGGCACATAGCGGGTCGCCGTAGTAGAAATCCCGATCGGCAAAGGCCAGATTCATACCTGGTAAAGCGTGTGTATGTAGCGGGTGCTGTTGTAGCCCATGGCTTTGAGGTCGATGTCTTCCAGCATGTTCAGGGCCTGCAGCATCACCGGGCCCTGCACCCAGGTGTTGAGCTTGAATACATCAATGCCCTTGTAGTTGGTGGTCACCGGTTCTTCGATGTACACCTGCCATTGGTCCAGGTCATTGCAGGGTGAACAGTCCGCCGTGTTCGCTGGTTGCTGCGCACAATTTCAGGGCGATATCGCCCCGATAGAAGCGGTCATAAGCCGCGTAAATGGCGGCTTTGCGGTCTTTGCCGGCGGCCAGGGCTGCGGCTTCGGCATCCACCAGTTTTTGCAGGGTTGCCAGCAAATCAGGCTGACGAAAAATCTCTCCGGGGTAGGGCGCGGACGCGTTGCTTGGCGTTGTCGTCAGCCAGGTGCGGCAGGAACACGCTACGTGAGTCGGGCCATTGCTGCAGAATGTCTTTGTGCCGCTCGATGTTGTCGGCCTGGGCTTCCTCCATGGGGTAGCCTTCGGCCATCTGCATTGCCGGCGCCAGGACCTCAGCGAGGCTCATGGTGCCGTACTCTGCGAGCATAACCATCAGAGCCACCGGGTGTGCCCGGCGTAACGGCGGCCAGGGGGCCGTACTCCGGCGGGAAAACCATGCCCTGGTCTCTGAAGAATTCGGGCGTGGCACCAGTGGGTGCAACGCCCAGTGCGTTGATACCTTTGACTCGCCAGTTTTGGGATTGTAGATGAGCGCCTGGGTCTCGCCGCCCCAACCCAGAACGTCCCACATCGTAGCGGTCGCTGCGAGCATCGCGCAGGCGGCATCAACGGCATTGCCGCCACGGTTGAAGGTCATGGCGCCAGCGGTTGCCGCCAGCGGCTTACCGGTGATCGCCACCCAATGTTTGCCGTGTAATACGGGTTTGGCTGTTTTTGGCCCTGCCAGGCCAAGGACCGGGGCCAGGAGCAGCAGACAGGCGAGGCCGACAGAAAATTGGCTGCCTCTAGCGGCGGCATGATTCGACATGGACTATTCCTCGTTGCTTAGATGCGGATCGGTAAATGCACAGGCGCTCTTCGATGGGGTCGTGGCCGTGACCGGCATCGGGCTTCGCGCTGGACAGGGCAAATAGTAGCAGGCAGCGCGCTTAATGACAGTCTGCCCGCGTTGCAACTGTACCTGCTGTAGGGCCTTAGTGATAGCCCATCTCAATGGGCCTGCACTGGCCGTGCACGACTTCACTACGTCGCTTGTCAAAACCCCCTGGCCCTTGCAGCAGCGAGCGGATTCGGCCACAATACGCGCCCTCTGCTGCAGCTGGCAGAGTGCAATGGTGGCCCAGGCGGTCCCCTCGCAACGATAGGTAGTGAACCCCGCCAGGCCCGGAAGGGAGCAACGGTAGTTACTGATTCGCGTGCCGGGGTGTGGCTGTCTGGGCCGCCTCCATTTCCTCCGCTGGTGTATTCTGAACGCCCGGTCTGTCCCAAGGTTTATAGCGACATGTCTTACCAGGTATTCGCACGTAAATGGCGACCACGGAATTTTCGTGAGCTGGTCGGCCAGGAGCATGTGCTGAAGGCCCTGGTGAACGCGCTGGATCATGATCGTCTGCATCATGCCTACCTTTTTACCGGAACTCGCGGCGTGGGCAAAACCACCATCGCCCGAATTCTGGCCAAGTGCCTGAATTGCGACAAAGGGTGAGCTCCAAGCCCTGCGGGGAGTGTGCTTCCTGCGTGGAGATTGCCGAGGGCCGCAGTGTCGATCTAATGGAGGTCGATGCGGCGTCGCGCACCAAGGTAGAGGACACGCGGGAATTGCTCGACAATGTGCAGTACGCGCCGACCCGGTCACGGTACAAGGTGTACCTGATCGACGAGGTACATATGTTGTCTTCCCACAGCTTCAATGCGCTGCTGAAAACGCTTGAAGAACCACCACCTCATGTGAAGTTCCTGCTGGCGACCACGGACCCCCAGAAGCTACCGGCGACCGTGCTTTCCCGTTGCCTGCAGTTCAATCTCAAGAATATGCCTCCCCAGCAGGTGGCGACTCATCTAGAGCATGTATTGACCGAGGAAAAGATTGAATACGATGAACCCGCGCTGTGGTTGCTGGGACGCGCTGCAGCCGGAAGCATGCGCGATGCGCTGAGCCTCACTGATCAGGCCATTGCCTTTGGCGCCGGCTCGGTTCGTGAGGCCGACGTGCGCAGCATGCTCGGTAGTGTCGACCTGAGCTTTGGTTACCAACTGCTGCGCGATGCCATCGCCGGAGACGCTTCAGCGGTGCTGGGAACTATTACCCGAATGGCGGAACACGCGCCGGACTTCGAAGGCAGTCTGGATGAGCTGGTGTCGCTATTGCACCGGGTCGCCATCGCCCAGGCGGTGCCTGACGCGGTTGATAACAGTTGGGGAGACGCCTCTCAGGTCAGTGAAATAGCGGCGTCAATGAGCCCGGAAGACGCCCAGCTTTTCTATCAGGTAGCACTCAACGGTAAACGTGATATCGGTCTGGCTGCTGACCCGCGCAGTGGCTTTGAAATGATCTTGCTGAGGATGATTGTGTTTAGACCGTCGCCCTCCATAGACCCCGATGCTCCGCTCGCTGAGCCCGTGTCAGGGCGACCACAGTCGCTAGCGGACAATGTCGCAGGGGAGGTCGACCCCACTCCAAAAAAGTTGGTTGAACAGGACCGGGCGGTCATGCCCGCGTCTCCGTCTCCCGCTCCCGTGACGCCGCCGACCGGTGGCAAGGGGTCAACCAAGGGGTCAGACTCCTCAACCAAGGGGTCAGACTCCTTGGTCGGAGCAGGCACAACCCCAACCAAGGGGTCAGACTCCTTGGTCGAAGCAGGCACAACCAAGGAGTCTGACCCCTTGGTTGGGGATGAGGCCGGCTCTGCGCAAGCGACCGCAGGTCGGGCCAGCGAGCCTGAAGACAGCGCCCCTGAGCAGAGTGCGGGAGCGGCCAGTGAATCTGAGACGGGCGCGCGCAAGAATCTCGACTGGCTTGAGCTGATCGATTTGCTCGAGCTCAAGGGCGCTTTGGAAAATGTAGCGGCCAACTGTGAGCTGCTCTCACGCGAAAACCAGGTCTTCAGGTTTGTACTGGATCGTAACAATGCCGGTTTATTTAACCCGCGACATGAGGGCGGATTGAGAGCGGCGCTTGAGAAGTTTTTCGGCGAGGCCTTGACAGTGACTATAATAGTAGGTGATCTGAAGGGCCAGACGCCGTCTATGGCCAGGGCCCAGCGGGCGCTGGAGCGACAGGCAGCCGCAGAAACCGAGCTGGCGCAGGACCCACGACTGAAGGGACTCATTGATCGTTTTGACGGCGAGCTGGACCGCAGCTCCATTGTTCCATTGGATTATCGGGAATCTTAGATGAAAGGCAGCATGACAGATTTGATGCAGCAGGCGCAGAAAATGCAGGCAGAAATGCAGAAGGCGCAGGAGGCTGCGGCCAGCGTCGAATTGACGGGAGAGGCCGGTGCCGGGCTGGTGACGGTGACCATGACCGGGCGCTATGACGTGAAACGGGTTGCCGTGGACGACGCGGTACTGAGTGAGGAAAAAGCCGTGCTGGAGGATCTGCTGGCCGCCGCGGTGAATGATGCTGTGCGTAAAGTGGAGGCCAATAATCGCGAGGCGATGTCGGGGCTGGCATCCGGACTCAACTTGCCAGCCGGCTTCAAGCTGCCGTTCTGACGGCCGCACTCCGCGATGAAATTCAGCCCGGCGCTGGAAAATCTGATTGAGGCACTGCGCTGTCTTCCCGGCGTGGGCCCAAAATCGGCCCAGCGCATGAGCCTGCATTTGCTGGAACGCAATCGCGACGGGGCCGTGGCCCTGGCGGAAGCCTTACAGCAGGCGATGGAGCGGATCGGGCATTGCAGCCGCTGTCGTAACTTCAGCGAGTCCGATGTTTGCGGGATCTGCGCAGACTCGCGTCGCGATGCAACGACGGTCTGTGTGGTGGAGACACCAGCCGATGTATTGGCCATCGAACAGAGCGGCAGTTACCGCGGTCTATATTTTATACTGATGGGACATCTGTCGCCCATCGACGGCATTGGTCCGGCCGAGATCGGTCTGGATGATTTCACCCGCCGGGTAGCCGACGAGGGGGTCAACGAAGTGATTTTGGCGACCAATCCGACTGTCGAGGGGCAGGCCACTGCCTACTACCTCACCGATATATTGCGCGAAAAGCAGGTGCAGGTCTCTCGCATTGCCCATGGCGTTCCACTGGGCGGCGAGCTTGAGTATGTTGACGGTACCACCCTGGCCCATGCGCTGTCCGGCCGACAACGGGTAGAAGGATGACCTGGCAACTGATAGAAACCGACGCCGCACTGGTTGAACTCATTGCCCGGCACAGGCACTACAAGACGGTTGCTGTCGATACCGAGTTTATGCGCCGCAACACGTTTTATCCTAAAGTGGCGCTGGTGCAGCTCTGCTTTGACGACATCGCATGGCTGGTCGACCCCTTGGGCATTAATGATGCCACGCCACTGATTTCACTGCTTACAGATGAGAATGTTCTCAAGGTACTGCATTCGGCGAGTGAAGACCTTGAGGTTTTTCACCACTGGTTGGGCGTATTGCCGGCTCCACTGTTTGATACGCAGCGTGCTGCAGGCTTGCTGGATATCGGCTTTGGTATGGGGTATGCCGCGCTGGTCAACACCCTGTGCGGTATTGAATTGCCCAAAGGCGAAACCCGATCCGACTGGCTGCAGCGACCACTCACCCAATCCCAGTGCGATTATGCCGCGCAGGATGTCACGCATTTGATGTCAGTCTGGACGCTGTTAGGCGAGCGCTGCCGGGAGGAGGGCAAGTTCGACTGGGTGCTGGACGACGCCGTGCACGCGGCCGCAGGCCTTAGCAACACGGCGGGTGACTACTATAAACGGGTAAAGAATGCCTGGCGGCTTGACCCAAGGCAGTTGGCGGTGCTGGTTGGCGTGTCGGCGTGGCGCGAACGAACAGCCAGAGAGCGCGATAAACCGCGCAACTGGATTATCGATGACGCCGCATGTGTGGCGTTGGCAACCGAACAGCCACAGAATGCGGAGACCCTTGCCTGCATGAATCTGCCCGCCCCAGTGCTCCGCCGGCACGGAGAGGAACTGATTGACGTCGTATCGGCCGCGCTATCGCAGCCGGTGGCAGAGCTGTCCCCGAGCCTGCCGGCTCCCCTCGGTGCCAGTCAGCGCTCTGCGCTGAAGCGGCTCAAAAAGCAGGCCCGTGTTCTGGCGGCCGAACTGGCCATTGCACCGGAGATGGTGCTGCCGGGCAAGGACTTCGAACTGCTGCTGCGAGAGGCGGCTGGCGAATCCGTAGAGGCACCACTCCATTGGCAGGGTTGGCGTAAAGACCGGATTATTACACCCTTGCGCGCGCAATTGCTTGCAGGGACGGTTTGATGGGTTTGTTGGTCCAGATCTATCGCAGTTCCCGCCGCGAAGAGATGTATCTCTATGTCGAGTCCGCGATTGGCCTGGAAAAAGTGCCTCCCGAGCTGCTGGAGCGCTTTGGCGAACCCCAGCCGGTTATGAAGCTTGTGCTGAGTGCCGAACGGCCATTGGCCCGGGCCGATGTGCAGGAGGTCATGGTCAAAATTGACGAGCAGGGCTTTTATTTCCAGATGCCGCCTGGTCCGGCGGAACTGCTGCGAGCGAAGCCACAGGATGGATAGGTGGTGGAACAGACTAGCGCTGGGCGAACTGAATCGGCGGCAGTGGGAGGCGCTATGTGATGGTTGCGCAAGATGCTGCCTGCACAAGTTAGAGGACGCGGATACCGGCGAGCTGTTTTTTACGGCGGTCCACTGTCGCAACCTCGACCTCGACAAGTGCCGCTGCAGCGACTACCCCAACCGTCTGGAGCAGGTGCCGGATTGTGTGCAGTTACATCCCGACAACGTCGGGGACCTGCAGTGGCTACCGCCGACCTGCGCCTACCGACTGCGCAGTGAGGGACGCAGTCTGCCGGCCTGGCATCCGCTGGAGAGCGGTGATCCCGGGTCAGTGCATCAGGCGCAGATTTCGGTCAGGGGTCGCGCTATTTCAGAGGACTTTGTTCATCCCGATAGCTATGATGAACATATCCTGCGCTGGGTAGACGAGGAGAGCTCCTGTGCTTGACGAACAGTCCTATCACTATGCTATTTACTGCTACACCGGAGCGGCAGCTATCATGCTGCTGTACCTCTGCTGGTGGTTGATGAGGAGTTGGTCCTGGCCCTGGGCTGTCGCGTCAGTACTGGTTGCAGCGGCGCTATTGTTGACCCCGGCCTACCCGGAGGCAGGTGCCAGCACCCTCGCGCCGGCCGTGATTGTCGCTGCCTTCCAGTTTCTGACGGAGGGACAAGCAGCCGCCCTGGAGACCCTGCGGCCTGTGATACTGCTGTGTGCGGCCGCTATAGGTCTGATAATGGTCTTGCGGTTGACTGTGTTCAGGAGGCGATCTGCGTCAGGCAAGCGCAAACTGGAGGCCACGGGACCCAGGGCAGGGGTGGCTACGGAATCAACCACCGCAGCGCGCCCGACAATGGCCGCTGCAGCATCCGCGCCGCGCGGCGCCCCGGAATGATCAGAATTGCGGCCTTGGGCGGCTCGGGGATCGGTTTTGGCCTGATGCTCTGTCTGACGCTCCTGCTGCAGATCTCACCTGCCCAGGCAGATGTCACCAGTGGCACACTGCGTCCAGACGTCCGATTGCTGATCGATATTTCCGGCAGTATGAAGGAATCAGACCCGGATAACTTGCGGGCACCGGCGCTGGATCTGATTGTTCGCTTGTTGCCGAACGGGGCTAAAGCCGGCGTTTGGATTTTTGGGGAGCAGGTGGAGGAGCTGGTCCCCCACGGGGTTGTCGATGAGCAGTGGCGGGCACAGGCACAGCGGGCGGTAGCCGAGATAGACAACTCTGGTCAACGAACCAATATCCCGGCAGCGTTGGCTGCCGCAAGCTACGATATCGACACCATTGATCCCAATTATCGCGTCAGCATTATCCTGCTTACGGATGGCAAGGTCGATGTGGCTGAGTCGCCGATGGCTAATGCCAGCGCAGCGCGCCGTTTGTTAACAAACCGAGCTCCCGACCTGGGAGCCACAGGGATACCGGTGCATACCATTGCGCTATCGGATGAGGCAGATTGGAAATTTCTGCGCTCACTGGCCAGAGTCACTGACGGTATCGCTGAGAAGGCCGTCTCCCCCCAGGAACTGACTTCTATCTACCTGCAATCACTGGAAATGGCGGCCCCATCGGCAACCGTGCCCGTCGCAGACAGCAGCTTCCAGATAGACACCAGTGTGGAGGAATTCACCGCGCTGATTTTTTTCGATACGGCACGTAACCAGGTCGGCCTGGTCAGTCCTGCCGGAGTCAAATTCGGCCCAGCTTCTGCACGGGCTGGTGTAGAGTGGTTCCGCAACCAACAGTTCGCGCTGGTAACGGTAAAGGAGCCCGAGGCGGGCTTGTGGCGTCTGCAGGCGCCGGGCAGTACGCGAACCCGGATTACGGTCATCTCTGACCTGCAACTTGAGGTTGACCGTTTGCCCAATAACCTGCCCGCGGGTCAGCGCGCTGAACTGGGCCTCAGGCTGCGAGAGGACAGTGACATCATTGTCGACCCCGAGGTACTGCAGCTGTTCCAGTTGCGAGTCGAGATTGAGGGGCCAGAGGGCTACCGGCAGGACATCGATGTGACCGGGGGTTACCCGGTGCCGGCCAATGGTGAGTACCGTGTGGCGATTCCTGAAATACAACGCCCGGGTCGCTACCAGGTCACCGCGCGGCTGGAGGGAAAGACCCTGCAGCGAGAAATGCGCATGTATGTTGAGGTTACGCCAACGGCCTCCACATCCAGTATCAGCACCCGAGTAGAAGACCTGCCTCCGGTAGATTTCAGAACCCCGGCCATCATTTTCGGCACCGTCCTGCTCCTGGGCGCCGTCCTGCTCTATCTCGTACTGCGCCGGCGACGCCAGCGACGACTGGATGTCTGGCGCCGACGCAACCGGGAGAGTGCCGCCAATGACGGCAACAATGAGCTCGTGGCCGGCCTCAGCGCCGTTGAAGACGAGCCCCAGGGTGGACACAAGCAAGCGCCTTGATAAGCCGGATTTCCTTCTGTAATCTGTGTCGCTTTGTCTATTTGGGATTGGGTGCTGAGCATGAAATTTGAAGGTACTGAGCGTTACGTCGCAACCGATGATTTGCGGATGGCGGTTAACGCGGCGGTGGCGCTGGAGCGCCCACTGTTAATCAAAGGTGAACCCGGCACTGGCAAGACCATGCTGGCAGAAGAGGTCGCCGCAGGCCTGGACAAAAAGCTGATTCAGTGGCATATCAAATCCACCACGAAGGCGCAGCAGGGTCTGTATGAGTACGACGCCGTTTCCCGCCTGCGCGACTCACAGCTCGGGGATGAAAAGGTTCAGGACATCGCCAATTACATCAAGAAAGGCAAATTGTGGGAGGCCTTTGATGCAGATGAGCAAGTGGTCCTGCTGATCGATGAGGTAGACAAGGCTGATATCGAGTTCCCCAACGACCTGTTGGTGGAACTGGACCGCATGGAATTCTTTGTGTATGAAACCGGCCAGGTGGTCAAGGCCAGGCAGCGACCCATTATCATCATCACCAGTAACAACGAAAAAGAATTACCGGATGCGTTTCTCCGTCGCTGCTTCTTTCACTTCATCAACTTTCCGGATCGCGAGACCATGCGCGCGATTGTAGATGTGCATTATCCGGACATTACCCAATCATTGGTCCAGGAAGCCATGGAGATGTTTTTCGATGTGCGGGCGATCCCAGGGCTCAAGAAGAAACCCTCGACATCCGAGCTGATCGACTGGCTCAAGTTGCTGATGGCAGACGATATCCCGGATGAAATTCTCAAGGACCGCGACCCCAGCAAAGCTATTCCGCCCCTGTATGGTGCGTTGCTCAAGAATGAGCAGGATGTACACCTGTTGGAGCGGCTGGCATTTATGCACCGCCGGGAAACGCGCTGATTAGGGGTTATTCGGGACGAAATCAGGCTTTTGTAAGGTATTGTATTGAGTAAGGAGGTTCCAGCCCTTTCATGCTGATCAATTTCTTCCATGGACTTCGCGACGCGGGAGTGCCCGTCACTACGCGGGAATTGCTCGATTTGCTCGAAGGCCTTTCCCAACGCGTCGTATTTGCGGACATCGACGAGTTCTACTATTTCAGCCGCGCCTGCATGGTGAAGGACGAAAAGTATTTTGACCGGTTCGATCGCGCATTCGGGCTTCACTTCAAGGAACTGGAAGCACTCGACGACGTCATTGAGGCATTGATCCCCGATGATTGGTTACGCTCAGAGTTTCTTAAAAATCTAAGTGACGAAGAGAAGGCCAAAATTGAGTCGTTGGGTGGGCTTGAGAAGCTCATCGAGGAATTCAAAAAACGTCTCGAAGAGCAGAAGAAGCGTCACGAGGGCGGTAATAAGTGGGTTGGAACCGGCGGTACCTCGCCCTTTGGCCAGGAGGGCTATCACCCTGAGGGCATTCGTGTAGGGCCTAACGGGCGCAACAAGAAAGCAGTAAAAGTCTGGGATCGCCGGGATTTTAAAAACCTGGACGACAGTGTCGAAATAGGCACCCGCAACATCAAGGTAGCGCTGCGCAGGCTACGAAAATTTGCCCGCACCGGCGCCGCGGACGAACTGGACCTGGACGACACCATCCACTCTACCGCCCGCAATGCCGGCCTATTGGATATCAAGATGGTCCCGGAGCGCCACAATGCCGTAAAGGTCCTGTTGTTTTTTGATGTCGGCGGTTCTATGGACCCGCACGTTAAAGTCTGTGAAGAATTGTTTTCCGCGGCACGCACCGAATTCAAACACATGGAAAACTTCTACTTCCATAACTTTCTGTACGAGAGCGCCTGGCGCAACAATGTACGCCGACACAGCGAGCGCACGCCGCTGCTGGATGTTCTCCACAAGTACTCCCATGACTACAAGGTCATCTTCGTGGGTGATGCCTCGATGTCGCCCTACGAGATCGTGCAGCCGGGCGGTTCTGTAGAACACTGGAATGAAGAGTCGGGCGAGACCTGGATGCGTCGCTTGCTGGAGGTCTATGATAAAGCGATCTGGCTGAATCCGGTGCCTGAAGATGAGTGGGAGTACACCCAGTCCGTGGCCATAACCCATCAGTTGATGGACGGGCACATGTACCCGCTGACCCTTAAAGGCCTCGAAGACGCGATGACTTACCTAACGAGGTAGCGCTGACTTAACGGCCGTTTCGCTCAATGTTATCAGGACTTGGTGGAGGTGCGGCGTGGCTGTCAGTGAATTCGAAATTAGGCGTATTGAAATGCTGGCATCCGGGTATGTGGATGCTCATAGGCCACCCGCCCATGTCAGGTCCCGGTTGGATATAGGCTTTCGCGTCAGCAATCAAAGCCTTGAACTTTTTGAAATACGCCCGCGCTGGGACAACCCCAGCGAAATTCTGGAGCATTCATTCGCCAGGACGACGTTTGTGAAGAAGACTAAAACATGGAAAATCTGCTGGATGCGTCAGGATTTGAAATGGCATTCCTATGAGCCTGTGCCGGAAGTTGGCACCCTAGAGGAGGCTTTGTCTGTGGTGTCGGAGGATGCCTATGGGTGTTTTCATGGGTAGGTGCAGTAGTAACGACCCGGCCAGGGAGGCCGGGTCGCAACCCTGGTTTTAGTCCGCTGTGGCTTCTGCCTTCTTCTCCAGCGTGATGGCGACTGCCTCGGTATAGGTGACGATAATAGTGTCACCGAGGGTGACGCCTTCCATATCTTCGGGCTCAACATCGCCGATCATGTGCAGATTGCCACGGGGGTCGAGGATAGTCACAGTCCCCAGGGCCCGGTTCATGCCTTCGATAGTGCAAACCGCCTGGATCACCCGGCCAAGCCCAGCGCCCGGCAGTTCATCCATATCTGCTATAGCCGCGGCATCCAGTTCTACCCAGGGCTCGGCTTTTTCTTCTTCGGTTGGTGAGCGCAAATCGCCTTCCAGGGAGGCAATGTAAGTGGTCACCACCATATCGCCTTTTTCGAACTCCTTAAGCCGCTTGATGTCGTCACTGGCTGTCAGAGTGACCACGTCGCCCATGGGCGTACGCAGGCTCATTTCCCGCGTCTCCTGGTTGATTGCAACGATTTCAGCTTCTACCTGCACCGACGTTGAGCGCTCGCCGTGTTCCTTCTTGGCCTGCGCAGCCATCTGCCAGCTACCCAGTGAGACTGCGATAACCAGTGCCGTTACCTGCTTAATATTCATGGTTTATGTACTCCGTCCAATGAGAATTGATCCGCTGTTCCGGGATGCAATATACGTCAGTCATGCTGGCCCTGCAACGCATTGGCATAAATGATCAGGCCTGCCGTAATCGCCACATTAAGCGACTCGACGCTGCGGCTCATCGGGATAGACAGGCGGGTGTCAGCCATTGCCTCGACCTCAGCCGACACCCCGGTTGTTTCGTTGCCCAGTACATAAATGCAGTGACTGGCTGGCCGGTGCTGGAAAAGGTTGGTAGACGCGCTTGCGGCGAGGGTGCATATCTCCATGCCGCGTTCTCGACAGGCACCCAATGCTGCCACGAGCTCCTCACAGCGCACCACGGGCGAGCGATAGAGTGTACCCGCACTGGCTTTGATAACCAGGGGGCCGAGCGCCGCATTACCCCTGGCTGACCAGATCACGCCATCGATAGGGCCCGCGGCCGCAGAGCGCAAAATCATGCCAAGGTTCTGTGGGTTGGTGATGCCATCCAGCGCCAATAACCGCTGCGGCGGGAGATCGGGTAGCCTGGCGAGGTAGGTTTCCAGGTCAGAAAAGGCCGGGCAGACTACATCAACCGCCGCGCCCTGATCCTGTTTACCGTTCTTTGAAATACGGGCGAGCGCTGCTCGATTATGCCATTTGACGGTAATCGACCGAGTTCGGGCGTGGCGCTCTATGTCCTTGATAATGCTGCTGGAATGGTTGCTTTCAGCCAGGTGCACAGCGTGGCATTCCAGGTCTGGGTCGAGCAGAGTTTCCAGCACCGGTTTGCGCCCGTATACGGTGATCATACGGTCGAAGAAGGCTTTCCGCTGGCGGTATTCGTCCCGGTCAGACAAGGAGTGCGCCCGTCTCCGCCATGCCATGACAGCGCTTGTGTGCCGTGTTGCCCGGGCTGTTTGACGGCGGATAGCACAGCTTCGCCGTAGCGGCCTGCCGCTCATTGCGGTCACTGCAGCCATGATTGCGCTTGCCCAGGTATGCGCCCGGTTGGCAGGGCTGGTCAGCCGGTTCAGTCAATTGCTCCATGATAATATCAGGCCCCAGTGCGCCGATGCTCTGCAAGATTAAGTCTCACCCTCAGTCTCACCCTCACCCTCACCCTCACCAGGAGTGTCTCAGTGAACCATTACATTCTTTATGGCACCACAGCCTGCCATCTGTGCGAGCAAGCCGAGCATATGCTCCGCTGGGCTGCAACGGGCCCGGGCATAAATTTCGAATACCGCAATGTCGATATCAGCGAATCCAACGCCCTGTTCGAACGCTATGCGCTGTCCATTCCCGTGCTGCGTTCAGATGACGATCAGGGCAGGGAACTGAACTGGCCTTTTGAAGCAGAGTGCCTGCTGGCGTTTCTGCAGGGCTGCTGATTGCCTATTTTTTGCCAACTCTCACCGCAAGAACGTCACAGCTGGAACCATGCAGCACCCCATTTGCCGTAGAACCCAATAGCAGCGATAGTCCGTGACGGCCGTGGCTACCGACTACGATCAGGTCTGCACCGGTCTCTTCCGCCTTGGCATGGATCTCCACTTCAGGGCGTCCCAGGACGATGTGCTGATGATCGGCGGGCACTTCGTAAGTTTCACCGAAGCGAGCCAGTTGCTGGGCGGCCTGCTGGTGAATTTCTTCCTGAATGCCCGAGAAATCCATGGGAATATCGCCCCCGTAGGCGAAACTCAAAGGCTCGATGACATGAACCAGATGCAATGTTGCGCCACCGTCCTTGGCTATGCTGCGGGCACGCTGAATTATTCGTGCTGACTCTTCGCTCAGATCGATAGCAACCAGCACAATGCTGTAGTCTGACATCGTATGTCTCCGTAACCGTGATTGTTCAGCTATCATATATAGCATAGTCTGCCCCCTTTGGAGGATTGATCTGGATCAGTCCTCCGGCCCCTGATCCGGAAAATGGAATCGCGTTGAGCTATCTTATCGTTCTGCTTGTGGTCGCATTGGCAGCGGCACCGCTACTGCACTTTGCACCCAGCAAGCGCCAGAGGCGGGTCGCCAGACTGCGTGAGCACGCCGCACTCAGCGGCTTGTTTGTGGAATTTCGCAATATGCCTGGGGGCGTTCCGGCAGTGACCTCTGGCTCCAAAGGCAGTGTGATTTATTACGGCCACCGGTTGCCGCCCCCAAAACGCGGTGAACAGCGCGCTGGGGTCTGGGCCCGCTCTGCCGAGGGCTGGAGGGCAGTGGGGCAGCGTCGCGCGGTGCCAGCCTGTCTGGGGCAATTGCCGGACGATGTGCAAGCTGCCAGCGTCGACAATGGCAGTTGTGGCGTGTACTGGCAGGAGCGGGGTGAAGAGCAGGAAATTGATGCGATTGCGGGGGCTCTCAAGGCCTGGGCCACCGATTTATAAGCTGCCGATTGACCGGTTTTCCTTGACCGAGGGCGTTCGGGGACTTATATATGCCAGTTTTTTGGCGGTCGGAGTCGTCGGCTGGCATCAGATTTGCAAGTTATGAAAGGAAGCTATGGCTAAGTCACTAGTGATTGTCGAGTCGCCAGCGAAAGCTAAAACCATTAACAAATACCTGGGGCCTGACTTTGTGGTCAAGTCCAGTGTGGGCCACATTCGTGATCTTCCAACTGCCGGAAGCGGGGTCAAAGCAGACCCGAAGGAGCGGGCTGCCCAGGCGGCACGCACCCGCAAGATGGCCCCGGAGGCGAAGGCGGCCTATAAAAAGCAGAAGTCCCGGGAACAGTTAATACGGCGGATGGGCATTGACCCGGACCAGGACTGGCGCGCCCATTACGAGGTACTGCCCGGCAAGGAAAAGGTGGTTAGCGAGCTGCGCAAACTGGCAGCAGACAGCGACGCTATTTATCTCGCCACTGACCGCGATCGCGAGGGGGAGGCGATTGCCTGGCATCTGCGCGAAGCCATCGGCGGGGATGAATCCCGGTATCAGCGGGTGGTGTTCAATGAAATAACGCGTAAGGCCATCGGCGAAGCTTTCGAGCAGCCCAGCCAAATCGATTACGATCGTGTTCACGCCCAGCAGGCCAGGCGCTTTCTGGACCGTGTGGTGGGTTATATGGTGTCGCCTCTGCTTTGGGCGAAGGTAGCCGGGGCTTGTCCGCGGGTCGGGTGCAGTCGGTTGCCGTGCGCCTGATCGTAGAACGTGAGCGAGAAATTCATGCGTTCATACCCGAGGAGTACTGGGAGATACATGCGGATCTGGGCACGGCGGCGGAGGAATCGCTGCGGTTTCAGGTGCGCAAGTAGCAAGGGTGACAACTTCCGTCCGGACAGCGAGGAAGCGGCGCGAAAAGCCGAAGCCGAGCTGCAGGAGCTGCCCTATGTGGTCAGCCAGCGCGAGGACAAACCGACGCGGTCCAAGCCCTCGGCACCCTTTATCACCTCGACACTGCAACAGGCTGCCAGTACCCGGTTGGGTTTTACCGTCAAGAAAACCATGATGATGGCGCAGCGTCTTTACGAGGCGGGATACATCACCTACATGCGGACCGATTCAACCAATCTGAGCGAAGAAGCGGTTACCGCTTGCCGCGACTATATAAGCGCAAACTTTCCGGCCTCGCTACCTGCCTGAACAAGCTAACATCTACTCTTCGAAGGAGGGCGCCCAGGAGGCCCACGAAGCCATTCGGCCATCCGATGTTAACGTGCCACAGACCGCCCTGAGCGGGATGGAGCGTGATGCGGAGCGACTGTATGAGTTGATCTGGCGACAGTTTGTGGCTTGCCAGATGCCCCCTGCCGAGTATACGTCCACGGTGGTGACCGTCAGCGCCGGTGACTACGAGTTGAATGTGAAGGGGCGGATCATTCGCTTCGACGGCTATACGCGGGTGCAACCGCCGGCAGGGCGCAAGGGTGATGATGCGGTCCTGCCCGATATCAACAGCGGGGATTCGCTGAGCTTGCTTAAACTGGATCCGGCGCAGCACTTTACCAAACCTGCGCCGCGATACGGTGAAGCGGCGCTGGTTCGAGAGCTGGAGAAGCGGGGAATTGGTCGGCCATCCACTTACGCGTCCATTATTTCCACTATTCAGGATCGGGGTTACGTCCGGCTCGAAAACAAACGGTTCTATGCTGAGAAAATGGGTGATGTCGTCACCCAACGATTGCAAAAGAGCTTTTCTGAATTGCTGGATTATGGTTTCACCGCGTCCATGGAAGAGCGGCTTGATGAAGTTGCCCAGGGTAAACTTGAATGGCGCAAGTTGCTAGACGAGTTCTACGCAGAGTTCAGTGCTCTGCTGGAAACAGCGGAGGAGCCCGAACCCGCGGGAATGCGAGCGCAACGAGCCTACCCCCACCGACATCGAATGTAGCGTGTGCGGCCGCCTGATGCAGGTGCGCACTGCCAGCACCGGCGTGTTCCTGGGGTGTTCCGGCTACGCCCTGCCACCCAAGGAGCGGTGCAAGCACACGATCAACCTGACTCCTGGTGATGAGGCCATTCGCGAAGACGCCGACGATGAAGCTGAATCCCGGCAGTTGCTCGACCGAGCATCGCTGTTCTATATGCAACACGGCCATGGACAGCTACCTGATCGATGAGCAACGAAAATTGCACGTCT
Organism: uncultured Gammaproteobacteria bacterium; assembly: GCA_963840725.1. Lineage (GTDB taxonomy): Bacteria > Pseudomonadota > Gammaproteobacteria > Pseudomonadales > Halieaceae > CAVWDU01. Next base: position 149,660 of record CAWIZY010000025.1, read on the forward strand.
GCGGGAACAACCCGGACTGTCCTGGCTTTGAGGTTGAGGCGGGCAAGTTCAAGATAAAGGGTTATGACGGGCCGGTACTGGAATGCGACAAATGTGGCGCCGAAATGCAACTCAAGACCGGTCGATTTGGCAAATACTTTGGCTGCACCGCCGAGGGCTGCAAAAACACCCGTAAGTTGTTGCGCAGCGGGCAGGCAGCCCCGCCAAAAATGGATCCTGTGCCGATGCCGGAACTGATCTGTGCCAAGGTCGAGGATACCTACGTTCTCCGGGATGGCGCCGCCGGCTTGTTTCTGGCTGCGAGCCAGTTTCCCAAAAATCGAGAGACACGGGCGCCTTTTGTCGACGAGATCGTACCGCACAAAGAAGAGATCGACCCCAAGTACACGTTCCTGTTCAGCGCACCAGCGGTTGATGGGGACGGTAACCGGACACAGATACGGTATAGCCGTAAGACCGCAGAACAGTATGTGATGACCGAGGTTGATGGTAAGGCAACGGGCTGGAAAGCGTTCTATCGAGACGGCAAGTGGCAGGTGGAAGAGTCGCGCAGCGGCGGTACGCGGGCGAAAGCCAAGCGCAAGAAAAAGTAAATGGCCGGTTACCGCGCTCAGGCCAATCATGCCCTCTACCTGGCTCGCATCCTGGCCGCCGGGTGGCAGCGGGCTGTTGATGAGAGGCAAATACCCCTGACATCACTCGCACAGGCCTATGAACCTGCTGCCTGCAACCATTTGATTGCCGCCTACGGCTGGTTTTTGCTGGAAATCACGCAGCCGGAGCCCGCTCCCGAACTGCCGCCGCGAGGATGCGATCAGTTGCCGCCACCGCCGGAGGGTCGCGTGTTTCCGGGTGAGGTTCTGGAGTTCAGGCAGTTGGAACAGCACGGCTGGTTGCGGGAGCTACTGCGTGAGCGAGGCGGGGCGGTGGCGCGGGCGCGGAGCCAGGGCAATCTCGCTTCGGAAGCGGCGGCACTGGGCCCTGAGGACTTTATGGCGTGGGCTGACCGTCTGGAGACTCTGTTTGGCCGCATGAGCGACTCGCTGGACGAGTATTGATGGCAGATGCCGCTCGAAAGCCCTCAACCCGGGCTTTGGGCTACCGCGCATTGGTAGGCGCAAATGTGTTAGAATGCCACCCTCGGGGATGAAGGGGGTATCTCAGTGTCAACATCATTACTGGAGATTGTTGATCTCGGCGACGGAGAGATCGTGTTGCAGCGTGCGGATGATAGTTCCGAGCCGCTGGTGACGATTAGCTTCTCGGACGAATCACGCGCGTACATTATGGATAATGGGCTGGAAGTTGCTAAGGCAATGATACAGGCTGGTCTGCAGGCGGCCGCCAGCCTTTCCGAACAGGCAGAAGTTGAGGTTGAAACCGAGACCGAAGCCGCAGAAATGCCTATGCGAGTTTTGCACTAACCAACTGATACAACCCATGGGTACTCTCCATGGGTACTCTGCATGTGCCGCACTGCGAGTGCCGCACTGCGAGTGCCGCACTGCAAACGACACTGTAGGCGGCGGTCGCCGGAGATGGCTAGCGCCGCAGTACCCCTACGCTCAGGCCTTCAACGGCGAATTCCTGTTCCCTGAGGTCTACTCTGATAGGCTTGTAGTCAGGATTTTCAGGTAGTAGTTCGATAATGCTGCGGTCACGGGTCTTGTGAAGCCGCTTGACTGTCACCTCGTCTTCAATTCGCGCCACTACAATGTCGCCTTCTTGCGCGACCGGCGTGCTGTGGACCGCCAGCAGGTCCCCGTCCATGATGCCTACCCCGGTCATGCTGTCCCCTTGCACGCGCAGGAAGAAGTCGGCTGACGGTTTGAAGAGGTTGCCGGGAAGACTGCAGTAGTCGTCGATGTGCGCCTCGGCCAGTATCGGGCTACCTGCTGCAACCCTGCCGATAACAGGAATACCCTCGCTCTGCGGCAGGCGGATGCCCCGGGAGGCGCCTGGCACTATCTCGATAGCGCCTTTTCGGGCCAGGGCCTTGAGATGCTCCTCAGCTGCATTGGCTGATTTGAAGCCCAACTGGCGCGAAATATCGGCGCGAGTGGGTGGGTAGCCGGTTTCATCAATATGCTGCCGGATAAGCGCCAAGACTTGCTGCTGCCGGTCGGTTAGTCGTTCCACTTGCCCACCACTTCTGTGTATACGTACAGGTGCTGTAAGTATATACAGTATGGCCAGATCGTACAAACTGCTCCGGGTCCCGCGGCGTGTTCAGTAGTCCTCGACCCCGTACATGGTATCGGGCTCGATCATGTTGAGTGGATTACTCCAGTCTTCCGGATGCATTGGCAGGTCGGGGTCCAGCCCGTCCTCATCTGCCATTTCGTACGGTGTGCGCCAGTCCTCTGGCGGCTCCGCATGTTGCAGGGTCAGGTCACGCCACTCATTCAGGTCATACTCGGTGATCTCACCGTCCAGATACTGGGCTTCTATGGTGTGAGCAGCCGAGTCCCAGGCAACAACCTCAAACAGTGAACTGGTTTGTAGATCCTTGTACCATCCCCCCACGGTGGGCCTTAACATTTTCATCGCTTGATATCTCTGCTTGTCGGTACAGCATCCAAACTATCACGCTGGGAGTCGCTGTCCATTATGCGAAAATGCGATAACAAAGTGTCCACGAAATTACCCCGGGTCTTTGCCTTTAATATGTGGCGGCAGATCAACCAGTTGCGATCAACTCCAAGAGTTGACTTCAGTGTGGCAGGGTTTTTATATAGCGGTTACGGTTCCTATGAGGTGTCTTAAATGCGAATTATGTCTAACGGCCCGTCGCCGCCCGGGTGGCTTGCTATGTTGGCGGGCGGGATTGTGAGCGATGGCGCCGGGGCAGTCGTATGAAGACCCTTGGCATCATTGGCGGAACAGGTGTCACTGAGCTGGCAGGCCTTGAAATCAGTGAGCGGCTCGAGCCAGAGACCCCCTGGGGCGCACCCTCTGGCACCATTGTGAGCGGGTGTTTCGAGCGTGTGCGAATGTATTTCCTGCCCCGCCATGGTGAGGGCGCGGCGGTCCCACCGCATCTGATCAACTACCGGGCCAACCTCTGGGCTCTGCGCCAGCTGGGGGCCTCCGAGATAGTCGCCATCAACGCGGTCGGGGGTATTTCTGCCGGGATGAGGCCCGGGCGGTTAGTGATACCCGACCAGCTGATCGACTACACCTGGGGGCGAGCGCATACCGTCGACGATGGCACAACGGGAGCGCTGCAGCACATCGATTTTACCCAGCCCTACGACCCGGAGTTGCGGGCAGCCGTGTTGGAGACCGCGGCAGCAGAGGGCATTGCACATGCACCTGGGGGTGTTTACGCGGCAACTCAGGGGCCGCGGCTGGAGACCGCCGCCGAAGTGCGTCGCCTGGCCAGGGACGGCTGTGATGTGGTAGGGATGACCGGTATGCCAGAGGCGGCTATTGCCAGAGAGTTGGGCCTGGCCTATGCATCGGTTTGTATGGTGGTTAATCTGGCGCCGGGCCTGTCGGATGCGCCCCTGACCCCGGCGGCTATGCGTGCCACGCTTGCCAGCGAAGCCGCCACGGTGCTCCACCTGATCAAGGCGCTGGTGACCGCACGCTATACCCCCTGATCGCAAGCGTCACGGTCAGTTTTCTTCCATCGATGCCAGGCCGTCGAGATCAAGATCTTGTGGAGGAGTCAGTTTCACGATCACCCCTATCAGGGGATGATCGAGGTAGTGCACTTCATTGCTTCGCATGCGGCGCTTCTGGTTCAGCACCACTGAGTGCCGGTAGGGCCAGGGTGCTTGCCATTCGGGTGCGATGTCGAAACCGGTCGCTGTTGCCGTTGCCGGCTCCACGGCTCGAAACCCGCCGCTACTGTTCCCGGCCGGTTCAGGCCAGGCGTTGCGAGTAACCGGTGGACGGGCGGCGACTGTGCTGGGTTCAGATGGATTTGTAACGGATTCGCTACCCCGGGCGATGTAGAGCGGCTCCCCGTCGATCAGCACCGAGGGCGGTCCCAGCGGAGGCGCCGGCATCCACCAGCGTCCCGGCAGGTAGTCGCCACTGGTGTTTAGCCACAGGTTCGTTTCGAGGTGGAGGTAGCGCGACAGATAAAACTTCACACTGCCCTGCAGCTGCGGCCAATCGCCGTTGTTCCCGGATTGATCAAGCACAATGGGTATTGCGCTGGACTTGGGTTGTAGCGGCTGAATCCACGCTTCGTGAAACAGGATCTCGTAACGGCCCGAGCGCTGCAGAGCGTTGGCGCCGGCTTCGAGTTCCCGCTGATCCGCTGCCAACACCTCATACGGGGTTACCGCTGTTTCTGTTTCGGTTCCGGTTTCGGCTCCGGGGTCGGACATTGAGTCGTTGCGGCGTTCGGTGGCGATTAACAACCTGCCCTGGGTGTCCGTCTCATTACTGCCCTGGAATTCTCTTGCGATACCCTCTACCTGTTTCGGGTTGGTAAGAAATCTCGCCACCTCGGGATAACTGAGTTCGGGCGTGGGGTCCCAGGCTTCAGCAGTCATCCCTGAGGGGCTGAGATAGTGGATCACCAGCAGTTCGATTTTGTAGAGCGGATCTGGATCTGCATCGGTTTCCTGCGCCGGCACGGGTGAGGTTGGCGTCAGGAGTAACAGGGTCAAGCCCAGGCTTCGAGTCAGTGATGGGTGCATCAGGCGGCATCTTCCGTTGCATCTGTGGCGAATGAGGACAGCAGTTCTTCTATATACCGCCGGCGCTGTTCAGTCTGTTCCAGATCGCGCTCAAAGCGCAACCGTGTCGAACCCTTGAGCTTGTAGTGTTGCGGGTGCGACTGTACCAATTTGACCAGGCTGAGGGGGTTTACACGCGTGGTCGCTTTGAAGTCGATGTTACCACCTCGAGCGCCAACCTCAATCCCGGCGATGCCAAGGTTTTCCGCCTGAATTCGCAGCTGGGCGGTGTGGAACAGATTGTTGACCGAGGGGGGTAGCAGCCCAAAGCGGTCTATCATTTCGACCTGAAGTGCCCGCAGTTCTTCGGCACTGCCCGCGGCCGCGATGCGTTTATACAGCACCAGGCGCATATTGATGTCAGGCAGATACTCATCCGGGATTAATGCGGGCCAGTGCAAATTGATTTCGGTGCCCTGGTCAAAGGGGGCATCGATGTCCGGGATGTCGCCCCGCTTGAGCGCTTCCACAGCCCGTCGCAACAGGTCCATATACATGGAAAACCCCACCTGATGAATCTGTCCGCTCTGCTCATCACCCAGCAACTCGCCGGCCCCCCGAATTTCCAGGTCATGCGTGGCGAGCAGGTAGCCCGCTCCCAGGTCGCCAGCTGCCTCAATCGCATCCAGTCTCTTTTGCGCGTCTGCAGAGATGGCCGAACGCGGAGGACAGAGCAGGTAAGCATAGGCCTGGTGATGTGAGCGTCCCACGCGGCCGCGCAGCTGATGCAGTTGTGCGAGACCGAAACGGTCAGCGCGTTCAATGATGATGGTATTGGCATTGGGAATATCAATGCCGGTTTCGATGATCGTGGTGCACAGCAGGATGTGGTGACGGCGGTGATAAAATGCTGACATCACTCCCTCCAACTGATGTTCACGCATCTGCCCGTGGGCCACCGCAATATCGAGATCCGGAAGCAATTCCCGCAGTTTTCGTGCCGTTTCCTCGATCGTCTTGACCTCGTTGTGGAGATAGTACACCTGCCCACCGCGCTGGGTTTCCCGTAAGACGGCCTCCCGGATCAGAGCAATATTGTGCTCGCGCAGGAAGGTCTTGATGGACAGGCGTCGGGCGGGCGGGGTAGAGATAATCGAAAGATCACGCATGCCCCCCAAGGCCATATTGAGAGTGCGAGGTATCGGTGTGGCGGTGAGAGTCAGAATGTCCACCTCCGCTCGCAAGGCCTTGATGGCCTCTTTCTGCTTAACCCCGAAGCGGTGCTCTTCATCAATGACGAGCAGGCCGAGGTCGCGGAAGTTGAACTCACTTTGTAGCAGTTTGTGGGTGCCGATCAGTATGTCGACCTTACCGGACTTCACTTTGGCGGTGATGTCTGCCACTTCTCTCGCTGATCTGAAGCGTGAAATCACCTCGACCTGCACCGGCCAATCCGCAAATCGGTCGCTGAATGAGTTGAAGTGCTGCTGGGCGAGGAGGGTGGTTGGCACCAGGATAGCGACCTGTTTCTGATTGCTGGTCGCAATGAAAGCCGCTCGCATTGCCACTTCGGTTTTCCCAAAACCCACGTCGCCGCACACCAGCCGATCCATGACCCGGATCTGGGTCATGTCGTTGATAACACCATCAATCGCCCGCTGTTGATCCGGCGTCTCCTCAAACGGGAAAGCGGCGGCGAATTGCTGGTAGCTGGCGTCGTCCATGGCAAAAGCAAAACCTTCGCGGGCTTCCCGGCGGGCGTACACATCCAACAGCTGGGCCGCCACGTCATTGGCTTTCTCGCTCGCTTTGCGCCTGGCTTTCTCCCATTGATCGGAGCCCAGTCTGTGCAGCGGTGCCACGTCCGGGTCGGCGCCAGCGTAGCGGCTGATAAGATGCAGCGAGGCTACAGGGACGTAGAGTTTGGCGCCCTCGGCATACTCCAGCGTGAGAAATTCGGCTTCCTGGCTCTCCACGTTGAGGCTTTGCAGCCCCAGATAACGGCCCACGCCATGCTCCAGATGTACCACCGGCACGCCTGGCCGCAGCTCATTAATATCGCGAAATATAGCGGCTGTCGCGCTGTCTTCGCTGCTCTTGCGCCGCCGCCGTTGCGCTACACGATTACCAAACAGCTGCGATTCACAGATCAGCGTGGGCAGTTCAGGCCCCCAGTATAGCCCCCTGTCCAGTGGCGCGGTGGCAATGGCGAAGCTCAGCCCGGAGTCCAGAAATGCCTGCCAATTGTCAACGGGCGGCGGCTGCAGACCCTCGTCGGCCAGGGACTCCAACAGTACCTCCCTGCGCCCCGCAGACTCAGAACACAGTAACAGTGGCCCCTGATGCTCGGTCAGGAAGCTGGCGAGGCGCGCCACCGGCGAGCTGTGATCGGCCCTCTCTGCAAGCTGCGGCGGCGGTAGGCATGCGGTGGCCCGGTGAGTGGGCGCGTCCGGGCTTTGCTTGAGCTCCAGCACAGCGTGCTGCCCCAACTGCTGATAGAGCTCCTCGACCGGGATAAAACAGCTCGGTGGTGGCAGAAGCGGATGTCTGGGATCGATACCGTACTCGACGTGTCGACTGTTCGCGTCCTGCCAGAAACGCTGCGCGGCGGTGTGATGGTCCCCACTGGCGATAACTGCCACGTTAGCCGGCAGATAGTCGAACAAGCTGTCGCAGCGGTCAAAAAATAACGGGAGATAGTATTCACAGCCTGGCGGACAGCGTCCGGCGCTGACTTCGACGTAACTGGGGCAGTTGTCGTGGTCGACGTCAAAACTCTCGTACCAGTTCATTTGGAAGCGGCTGACGGCACTGCGATCCAGTGGAAATTCCCGGGCGGGCAGCAGTTCCACCCGAGTCACCTTGTCCAGGGTACGTTGGGTTTCCGGGTCGAAGGTGCGCAGGCTATCAATTTCGTCATCGAACAGGTCGATACGATAGGGCAGCGTGCTCCCCATAGGGAAAATATCGAACAGCGAGCCCCGCAGGGCAAATTCGCCATGTTCGTAGACGCTCTCCACGTTACGGTATCCATTGCGTTCCAAATTGCGCCGGAAGCTGGCGAGATCCAGCGATTCTCCCTGTTCGAGAAGCAGGCTGGAGCCCGCAATGTACTCGGTCGGCGGCAGGCGGTGCATCAGGGTGGAGATCGGCACGATCAGGATGCCGGTCTGCAGGGCAGGCAGGCGATACAGTGTCCGCAGTCGCTCCGAAACAATATCCTGGTGCGGCGAAAAATTGTCGTAAGGCAGGGTTTCCCAGTCAGGAAAGGCCAGAATTTCGGTGGGCGCAAGCAGGAAAAAGGGTAGTTCCCGCTCCAGCGTGAGCGCGCTGCTGGTATCAGGGGTGATGACCACTGTCAGGTGCTCACGGGACGCCAGCTCTGCGATACAGCGTGCCTCGGCAGCTCCAAAGAACGGACCGATCGCCGTGCGACTGCCCGGTTTGTCTGGCCAGGGTGTATTGTTCAACAGGGTGTGGAAACTGGGAGTACTCATGCTTGTCAGGTTCTTGCTCTGGTCGGGGCCACGAGGCGCGACATTGTAATGCCTTTGACACTCGGGGAGCCAGTCGTTAACCGGACCACAGTTTGGGGCGGGGCGGTTGCGTGGGATTTTTTTAACACCGATAATGCTGCCAAATTTATTCCAGATGGCACAGGTGACCCACCGTGACAGATAGAAGAAGAGCCCGGCCCGATGACTATTTCAAGGATTGGAAGGAGCGCGAGGCGCTGGCGGAAGGCATGATCCCGCTTGTGGGACGACTTTCGAGAGAGAAAAGCGTGAAGTGCTATATCTACGGGAAGCCGCTGGTCAATGCCTCCGTTCTGCAGATAATGAAGGATCACCGCTATGTGCGCCAGGTGGAGGAAAACGAACTCTCGGAGTTTGAGACTTTTCCGGTAGTGACTGCACTCATGAACCTGGATCTGGGTCCCGCCCACATTGATGTAGGGCGTTTGGCGGTAGCCTACTACGACAAGGGCGCTGGCGCGGGGATGAGCGTGGAAGAGTACGTGCGTGAGGAGGTTGCAAGCCTCATAGGCTCTACCGCCAAGCCGGTGGAGCAGCCGCAGGACGTGGTCCTCTATGGCTTTGGCCGCATCGGTAGACTGATGGCCCGAATTCTGATTGACAGGACTGATGGTGGCGACTGTTTGCGCTTGCGCGCGGTGGTAGTGCGCAAGGGCAAGGCGCCTGACGACCTGGTCAAGCGCGCCAGTCTGTTGCGGCGGGATTCAGTGCATGGTGCCTTCGCCGGAACGATTCGAGTTGACGAAGAGCGGCAGTCATTTGTCGCCAACGGTAATGAGGTGAAAGTCATCTATGCTGATGGTCCCGACACCATTGACTACACCAGTTACGGTATCGATAACGCGATCATTATTGATAACACCGGTGCCTGGCGAGACGAGGAGGGGCTGTCAATGCACCTCAAATCGAAAGGGGTGAGCAAGGTGATTCTCACCGCACCCGGTAAGGGTGCGCTGAAAAATGTGGTAATGGGCATTAACAATGACATGATCACCCCGGAGGACCGCATTATTTCAGCGGCCTCTTGCACGACGAACGCCATTGCGCCACCCCTGAAGGCCATGGATGATGAATTTGGGATTCTGGCTGGGCATGTAGAGACTGTACACGCCTACACCAACGACCAGAACCTGATTGACAATTACCACAAAGCCTCACGCAGGGGGCGCGCTGCGCCGCTGAATATGGTTATCACCGAAACCGGCGCCGCAGTCGCGGTGGGTAAGGTGTTACCCCAACTGGTAGGCAAACTGACCGGTAATGCGATCCGCGTGCCCACGCCGAATGTGTCGATGGCCATTCTGAATCTCACGCTCAGCCGGGCGACGACGGTCGAGGAGGTCAACGAGTACATGCGTGGCATGGCTCTGCACTCGAGCCTGCACAAGCAGATCGACTACTCAAACTCGCCCGAAGTGGTGTCCACTGACCTGGTGGGCTCGCGCCATGCCTGCGTCTTTGACGCTCAGGCGACCATTGCCAATGGCCAGCACGTGGTTCTCTACCTCTGGTATGACAATGAATTTGGCTACACTTGCCAGGTCCACCGGATTCTGGAGCAGATGGCCGGCATAGACTATAAGGTGTTTCCGGTCGAGGCCTGATCCCGGGCGGAGAGTCCCCTGTCATCGGTCAAAGGCAGGCAATAACTCTCTGGTGATTTCTGGCATACCGGGGGTGCATTCCGCTATAATGCGCCCGGCTCGGTTTCCGGTGGCAGGTACAGTCCCCACCCGCGCGTTGTAGGCAGCGGGCCGGGGTATTCATTACTGTTACTCCAGTCCCGGCGGCCTCTTCAGTCGACCCACTTAAAGCAGATGTAACCAGTAGGCCGATCATATGATCAAACTCAAGCGGGGTATGAATATACCCATCGCAGGTAGTCCCAGGCAGTCGATAGAAGATGCGCCACCCGCCCGCTCGGTGGCGCTGGTGGGCCCGGACTATATCGGCATGAAGCCGACCATGGAGGTGCAGGAGGGTGAACGAGTCCTGGCCGGCCAGTTATTGTTCAGTGACAAGAAAACGGAGGGCGTGCGGTATACCGCCCCGGCTTCTGGCACGATTGCCGCCATTAACCGTGGGGCACGGCGGGCGTTACAGTCCGTGGTTATCGATGTAGATGGCGACGAGGCGATGGATTTTGGCCGCCTCGACGAGTCTGCCGCGATGCAACTCACTGCAGAGCAGATCCGTCAGCGTCTGGTCGAAAGCGGTCAGTGGACTGCACTCCGGACTCGCCCCTACAGCAAAGCGCCAGGCGTGGAGAGCGAGGCCAGGGCAATCTTTGTCACTGCGATGGACACTCATCCGCTGGCGCCCGACCCCACTGTTGTTATCAATGAGCAGAGCGCAGCGTTCGTACTGGGTCAGGCGCTGTTGTCCAAACTCACCACGGGAAGACTCTATCTCTGCTGCAAGGCCGGCGACCAGGTGCCGGCAGCCGAGGCGAGCAATATTGAGCAGGTGAGTTTTGATGGGCCCCATCCAGCGGGGCTGAGTGGCACCCACGTTCACTTTCTCGAGGGCGCCAGCGCCGAAAAGGTAGTCTGGACGATTGGCTACCAGGACGTCATCGCAGTCGGGCGGCTGTTCCTCGATGGGCGTATTTATAGTGAACGTGTCATAGCCCTGGCGGGGCCTCAAGTGGAGGATCCGCGCCTGCTCCGCACACGTCTGGGCGCAGACCTGCAGGCGCTCTGCGCCGGCCAGTTGCGAGAGGGTGAAAACCGCATCATCTCGGGTTCGGTGTTGGGCGGTCGTTCGGTGCAAGCCGGGACCGCTTATCTGGGGCGTTATCACAATCAGGTCTCAGTGCTGCTGGAGGGGCGGCAGCGAGAATTTATGGGGTGGTTGTCGCCCGGGTTCAAAAAGCACTCGAGTCTTGGTATTTATATCAGCAACTGGCTGGGAGGCGGTGCTCTTCCGATGACGACCAGTACCAATGGTAGCGAGCGGGCGATGGTCCCGGTCGGCAGCTACGAAAACGTCATGCCGATGGATATGTTGCCAACGCAGTTGTTGCGCGCGTTGATTGTTGGCGATACCGAAACAGCCCAGGCGCTGGGTTGCCTGGAGTTGGAAGAGGAGGACCTGGCTTTGTGCAGTTATGTTTGCCCGGGCAAGTATGAATATGGGCCAATCCTGAGGGATAATCTCACGCGAATCGAGAAGGAGGGTTAGGTCATGGGTCTCAGAAGAATACTCGATAACGCAGAGCATCACTTTCAGGAAGGCGGACGCTTCCAAAACTTTTATGCACTGTATGAGGTGTTTGACACTTTTCTGTATTCGCCGTCATCCGTAACCCGGGCCACGGCCCTTGTTCGCGACGGCATCGACCTCAAACGGATCATGATTACCGTGTGGTTATCTGCCTTACCGGCGATGCTTTACGGTATGTATAACCTGGGTTTTCAGGCTACAGATGTCATGTCGGCCGGCTACGCAGTGGAGGGCTGGCGGGGTTGGCTGATCGAACTGCTCGGTGGTTATGAAGCTGGCAACCTGTGGCATTGCTTCTGGTTCGGGGCCGTATTCTTCCTGCCGATCTATATCGTGACATTCCTGGTCGGCATCAGTTGGGAGATCTTGTTCGCGATAAAGCGCGGTCATGAAGTGAACGAAGGGTTTTTTGTCACTTCGATCCTGTTTGCACTGACCTGTCCACCGGATATTCCGCTCTGGCAGGTGGCTCTCGGAATCAGTTTTGGCGTGGTGATCGGCAAAGAAGTCTTCGGCGGCACCGGTAAAAACTTTCTCAACCCTGCACTGACCGGCCGGGCTTTTCTATACTTTGCCTATCCGGCACAGATATCGGGCGACGCCGTCTGGGTGGCAGTGGATGGTTACTCCGGCGCGACTGCGTTGGCGGTGGTGGCCTCCGATGGTATGGCTGCTCTGGAGCAGCAATGGAGCTGGATGCAGGCTTTCATCGGCTCCGTGCCTGGATCGATCGGCGAAACGTCGACCGCGGCGATTTTCCTCGGTGGGGTGCTGCTACTGCTGACCCGGGTAGCGAGTTGGCGGATCATGGCCGGCGTTATGCTGGGTATGGTGGCATTGTCGTCGTTGTTCAATATTATCGGGTCGGATAGCAACCCCGCCTTTGCAATGCCCTGGTACTGGCATATGGTCACCGGTGGCTTTGCTTTCGGCATGGTTTTTATGGCAACCGATCCGGTTTCCGCCGCCATGACCAACACAGGGAAGTGGTGGTACGGTGTTCTTATTGGTGTTATGACGGTGCTGATAAGGGTGGCAAATCCCGCTTTTCCCGAGGGCATCATGCTGGCGATTTTGTTCGCCAACCTGTTTGCCCCGTTGATGGATCACTTTGTGGTTCAGGCGAATGTCAAACGGAGGCTAGCACGTGTCCAGTAATGACAGCACTTTCAAGACGCTGACGGTTGCGCTGCTGTTATGCATCGTCTGCTCGGTGATTGTTTCTACTGCGGCGGTGATGCTCAAGCCTGCCCAGGAAGCCAACAAGACGCTGGACCGCAAGCGCAACATCCTCGCCGCAGCGGGCATGTTGGAAGAAGGCAAGAGTATTGATGAGCAGTTTGCTAGAGTGACCGCGCGTATGGTTGACCTCAGAACGGGAAAGTTCACCGATGAGGTCCGGGAAGACAATTACAATTCCCGCAAGGCCGCAAAGGACCCCGACCTCTCCCAGGCTCTCACGCCAGAAGAGGATGTAGCAGGCCTCGCCCGGCGCGAAAATTACGCCCCGGTGTATCTGGTTAATGATAGCAATGGCGACATCGACAAGATCATTCTGCCGGTGCATGGCCCCGGGCTCTGGTCCACGCTGTACGGGTTCCTGGCACTTGAAGCGGATGCCAATACGGTCGCCGGGCTGGGTTTCTATGAGCACGGCGAGACCCCCGGGCTGGGTGGCGAAGTGGACAATCCGCGCTGGAAATCACTGTGGCCTGGTAAGCAGGTCTATCAGGACGGTGACGTCGCCGTGGAGCTAGTCAAGGGGTCGGTCGACCCCGATAGTCCGGATGCGGACTGGCGGGTAGACGGCCTGTCGGGCGCCACGCTGACTTCGCGGGGCGTCACGAATCTGGTGCAGTTCTGGCTGGGCGACAATGGTTTTGCGCCTTTTTTGGAAAACCTGAAATCCGGAGACGCTTGACATGGAATCGGTAAAAGACACCCTGGTCGGGCCTATATTCAAGAACAATCCGATCGCGCTGCAGATACTTGGTATCTGTTCCGCATTGGCGGTGACATCGTCCCTTAAGGTTACCGTGGTGATGTGTATTGCACTGACCTTCGTAACCGCTTTCTCGAATTTCTTCGTCGCGGCGATTCGCAATCATATTCCAAGCAGTATTCGAATTATCGTACAGATGATCATTATCGCCTCGCTGGTTATTGTTGTTGATCAGGTACTTAAAGCGGTTGCTTACGACATCAGCAAGCAGCTTTCGGTCTTTGTCGGCCTGATTATTACCAACTGCATCGTGATGGGGCGGGCTGAGGCTTTCGCCATGAAAAATCCGCCTATCCCCAGTTTCATCGATGGCATTGGCAACGGGCTGGGGTACAGCGTGGTGCTGCTGTCGGTCGCGGTAGTGAGAGAACTCTTTGGCTCGGGCAAACTGTTCGGTATCGAGATTTTGCCGCTGGTAACTGAGGGTGGTTGGTACACGCCCAATGGTTTGCTCTTGTTAGCACCCAGTGCCTTTTTCCTCATCGGCTTCTTCATCTGGGCCTTGCGTAGCATCAACAAGGAACAGGTTGAGCAACCTGACTACAGGTTAGCGAAGCACACGGCAATTGAGGAGGGCGCGTAAATGGAAGCCTATCTGAGCCTTTTTGTCCGGGCGATATTTATCGAAAATATGGCGCTGGCTTTCTTCCTGGGCATGTGCACATTCCTGGCGATATCCAAGAAAGTACAGGCGGCGCTGGGTCTTGGCATTGCAGTCGTGGTGGTACTGACCGTGACCGTGCCGGTGAACAACCTGATTTACAACTACCTGCTGGCGGACGGCGCATTGGCCTGGGCCGGGCTGCCCGATGTGGATCTCAGCTTTCTTGGCCTGTTGTCTTATATCGGGGTCATCGCGGCAATCGTGCAGATCATGGAAATGTTTCTGGACAAGTATGTGCCGGCACTCTACAACGCCCTGGGTGTGTTTCTGCCCCTGATTACGGTCAACTGCGCGATACTCGGTGCCTCGCTATTCATGGTGGAGCGTGACTACACCTTCGGCGAGAGTGTGGTATTTGGCGCCGGGGCTGGAGTAGGCTGGGCACTGGCGATTGTGGTCCTGGCCGGGATTCGGGAAAAACTCAAATATTCTGACGTACCAGAAGGCCTGCAGGGTCTTGGTATCACGTTTGTTATTGTGGGACTGATGTCCCTGGGCTTTATGTCTTTCGGCGGCATCGATATTTAATCGGGGTGTAGCGAGCTATGGATTTAACTATCGTTTACGGTGTTGGCATGTTCACGGCCATTGTTCTGGCCCTGGTATTGATTATCCTGTTCGCCCGCTCGCAATTAGTGAGTAGTGGGCTGGTCAGTATCGAGATCAATGGAAAGCGCACGATAAGTGTCCCAGCGGGTGGTAAGCTGTTGCAGACGTTGTCGGAAGCCGATTTGTTTTTACCGTCGGCCTGCGGCGGCGGCGGAACCTGTGCCCAGTGCAAATGTATCATCACTGACGGCGGTGGCTCGATGTTACCTACCGAAGAGTCGCATTTTACCCGGCGCGACGCGGCGGAGGGTTGGCGCCTGAGTTGTCAGACAGCCGTCAAGCAGGACATGAAGATCGAGGTGTCGGAGGGGGTCTTTGGCGTCAAGCAGTGGGAATGCACGGTTGAGTCCAACCCTAACGTGGCTACCTTCATCAAGGAACTCACGCTCCGACTGCCAGAGGGTGAGACGGTCGATTTTCGCGCCGGGGGGTATGTGCAGCTTGAGTGCCCTCCTCATCTGGTCAAGTACAGCGAGTTTGATATTGGCGAGGAATACCGCGGTGACTGGGAACGCTTCGGTTTTTTCAAGCTCGAGTCGGAGGTGAACGAAACGACGATTCGCGCTTATTCCATGGCGAATTACCCTGAGGAGCGCGGCGTAGTCAAGTTCAATATCCGGATTGCCACGCCACCGCCCGGTAGTACCGATATTCCGCCAGGGATCATGTCATCCTGGGTGTTTGGCCTCAAGCCCGGAGACAAGGTCAAGGTGTATGGACCCTTCGGCGAGTTTTTTGCCAAAGAAACCGACGCCGAGATGGTGTTTATTGGCGGCGGGGCAGGCATGGCGCCCATGCGGTCCCACCTGTTCGATCAGCTCAAACGGCTGCACAGTAAGCGCAAGATTTCATTCTGGTACGGCGCACGGTCCTTACGGGAGATGTTTTATCAGGAAGACTACGACACGCTGGCGGCCGAGAATGACAATTTCAGTTGGCATGTCGCACTGTCGGACCCGCAACCTGAAGATAACTGGACTGGTCTGACCGGTTTTATTCACAATGTATTGTTCGAGGAATACCTCAAGAACCACCCAGCCCCGGAAGACTGCGAATACTATATGTGCGGGCCACCGATGATGAATGCCGCCGTGATCCAGATGCTCACTGACCTCGGAGTAGAGCCGGAGAACATCCTGCTCGATGACTTCGGCGGCTAGTATCATCCGCTCAGGAATGCCCCGACAAAGCCACTGCACCCAGTGGCTTTGTTTGTTTTCGATGGTGCTGTTAGTCCTGGCGGGCTGCGAGCGAGCCCCCGAACCTGTCAAGCTGGCGGGGCGCTGCATGGGCACCAGTTGGCACGTGACCTACCGGGTCCAGCAGGGGCGGCCCGGGCTGGACCGGGCTGCGGTGGAAGCCCAAATAGCCCAACTGCTTGAACGTGTTGAACAGAGCATGTCGACTTACCGCGAGACGTCGGAGATCAGCCGTTTCAACCGCATGCCAGTCGGAGAGTGGTTTACTGCCTCCCCCGATTTTTTAACGGTGATGGAGGCCGCATTGAGAGTGGGCGATGCCAGCGCGGGTGCTTATGATATTACCGTTGCGCCATTGGTCGAGCGTTGGGGCTTTGGCGCCAGCACCGGTTTCGATGCACAGCGTTTGCCGGAAGCACAGGAGATCACTGATTTGCTTGCGCAAGTGGGTCAGGGGGCGCTTGAGGTCGATCTGCCCGGGGGCCGTCTGCGCAAATTCAACCAGGTAAGAGTGGACCTTTCCTCTGTTGCCAAAGGCTACGGCGTGGACGTTGTGGCTGACTGGCTGCTAGCCCAGGGTATTGACAACTTCCTGGTAGAAGTCGGTGGTGAATTACGGCTCGCTGGCCGCAGTCATCGCGGTGACCTCTGGCGCGTTGCCATTGAACAGCCTGACCCGGGCTCTGGCGGTATTGCCGAGGCCCTTGAACTGGGTAGTGCAGCAGTTGCGACCTCGGGCGACTATCGAAATTTTGTCGAGATAGACGGGCAGCGCTATTCACACAGCATCGATCCACGCACGGGCTACCCGGTGGTCCATGACCTGGTCTCGGTGACTGTGGTGCACGACAATGCTATGTTGGCGGATGCTTGGGCGACAGCGCTGATCGTGATGGGCGCGAAGAACGCCAGGCGGGTGGCGAAGGAGCAGGGCCTCGCGGCTTATTTCATCCGTAGACTGGACTCGGGCCTGGACAGTAGCTACACCGATTTGCTGGAGCAGTATCTGCCCGGTCGGTAGACAATAGACATGAAACAGCCGCCCGTGATGGGCAGGGAGAATAGTAATGACAGTATTTCTACTTAGCCTGCTGGTGGTCGCGCTGGTGATTGCCGGTATGGCTATTGGTGTCTTGCTGGGGCGAGCTCCGATCAAGGGTTCCTGCGGCGGTCTTGGTGCCCTGGGAGTCAGCGGTGCCTGCGAAGTATGCGGTGGCGACCTGCAGCGCTGTGACGAGGAAACGGGGGACGGTAGCCCGGATTCTGCTGAACAAACCTTGTATTACCCCGCCGGGGGAAAGTAGTGGCCCAAGGTCTGCCAGAGAGTGAACCAGAACCTGGGCCAAAGGGTGACTGGTGGTGAATCACTTCGCCCTGTTTGTCGGACTACGCTACAGTTTCAGCCGTAAACGCAATCGTTTTACCTCTGTCATCGCGCTGGTGTCGATGCTCGGCATGGTATTGGGTGTTGCAAGCCTGATCACAGTACTTGCGGTAATGAATGGCTTCGCTGGCGAATTGCGTGGCCGTATTCTCTCCCTGGTCGCCCACGGCTATGTGGAGCCCGGCGCAGCGACTGATGGCGGTGGTTTGAACGATTGGGAGGCGCTGCAGACCACGGTGGAGCGGCAGCCCGGGGTGCTGGCGGTGTCACCTTACATTTCTGACAAGGTTATTGTCGGTAGCCACCGCATGCAACGCGGTGCGGTACTCACAGCTATCGACCCCCAGCGAGAAGCGCGGGTTTCGCGCATTCCCGAGACGCTGGTAGCCGGTAAACTGTCGGACCTGAACGCCGGTTCGTTCAGTGTAGTTATGGGTGCTGCGCTGGCCCGGATGCTGGGCGTGAGCGTTGGCGACCGGGTGGAGGTCACGCTGCCCAGACTCACGGTAACACCCCTGGGGGTATTCCCGCGCAGCAAACGCCTAACCGTGAGCGGCTTGTTTGAGGTGGGCGCGCAGCCGGATGCGTACCAACTCTACGTGGGCCTTGGCGTCGGGCAAAAACTGCTGGGCCAGCCGGGGCGGGTCGACGGATTGCAGATCAAGACAGAAGATCTTTTCAGTGCACCGCAGATAATGTTCGCGGTGGCGCAACAATTGCCGGCCGATACGGTAGTCAAGGATTGGAGCCAGACCCAGGGCTCGTTATTCCGAGCCGTTAAAATGGAGAAGTTGATGGTGAGTCTGTTGCTGCTGAGTGTGGTAGCGGTCGCTGCTTTTAATATCGTCTCAACCCTGGTCATGTCAGTGGCCGAAAAGCGTCGCGACATCGCTGTGCTGCGCACGATGGGAGCCCGAGCGCGAGGGATTATGGCGATATTCATTGCCCACGGACTGGGGTTGGCATCCGCGGGAATCGGCATGGGGTGCCTGTTGGGTGTGTTTCTGGCCAGCAATATCGCAGGCATTGTCGCCGCAATAGAGAATACCTTCGGCGTTAAACTCTTCGACCCTTCCGTCTATTTTATCAGTGAGTTGCCGGCCCAACTGCAGTGGTCAGATGTACTGGCGGTGGTGGTATGTTCGCTCCTATTGAGCTTGGTGGCTACGCTCTACCCGGCGTGGCGAGCGGCGCGTATCGCGCCGGCGGAAGTATTACGCTATGAGTAAACCGGTATTGGAATGCCGCAGTCTGTCGCGCAGCTATCGCGACGGCGAGCGTTCGGTGTCTGTTCTGCGGGACATTAACCTGACCCTTTGCGCGGGTGAGAAAGTCGCCATAGTCGGCGCTTCCGGGTCAGGCAAATCTACACTACTGAATCTGTTGGGAGGGCTTGATGTTCCCACCAGCGGACAGGTTATCATGTTGAATCAGGATCTCGCGAGTTTGGACGAAGGGGCCCTGTGCGAACTGCGTAATCGGCACCTGGGTTTTGTGTATCAGTTTCACCACCTTTTGCCCGAGTTTGATGCGCGTGAAAACGTTGCAATGCCGCTGCTGATTGGTGGGTTCTCGCGTGGCGAGGCCTGGCGCAAAGCTGAGGCGCTGCTCGCACGGGTGGGCATGGAACACCGGCTGACTCACAGGCCGGGGCAATTGTCCGGTGGTGAGCGCCAGCGTGTGGCAATCGCCCGTGCGCTGGTGGCCGAGCCCGACTGTGTGCTGATGGACGAGCCCACAGGAAATCTCGATCCGAAATCGTCTGACCAGGTGCTGGAGTTGATTGATGAACTGCGCCAGCACAGTGCCTCCTTTGTGGTGGTAACCCATGACCCCGACATCGCCGCTCATATGCACCGGACCCTGGAACTGACCCCTGAGGGACTGCATGAGTTGGCCGTGGGCCGCGTGGACGTTCCGGAGCTTGCTTCGGCGCCATGAACCGACTCGAGATACTGCGGCTGGCACGGCGATATACCTTCGCTTTCGGTCGCGGGTATCTGTCGACTTTTTTGTCGTCGCTCTCAATGCTGGGACTGGTCCTGGCAATCACACTGCTGATCACCGTACTCTCGGTCATGAACGGTTTTGACAAAGAGATGCGCGAGCGAATTCTGGCATTGGTGCCGCATATCACACTGTATTCCTACCTGCCGATTGACGATTGGCAAGCAGTTGCCGGGGATGTTGTCCAGCACCCGGATGTTGTGTCTGTGGCACCCTTCGCTCAGTTCGACGCGCTGTTCATGCGCGGGCCTGATATCGAAACCGCCACGGGTATCGGGCTCGATGTAGACCGGGAGCTGGCTGCCGGACAGGTGTTCGCAGCCCTGAAAGAGAACGATCTGTCTCGTTTTCGTAGCGAACCGGATGGGCTGATATTGGGCAGTGGCATCGCGGCAAAGTTGGGCGCAGTGCCGGGCGAGCGACTCACTCTGATCGTGCCGGGCGCGGCTGAGGGTCTGGAGAACAACCCACCGCGGTTTGAGTCAGTGGTGCTATCGGCGGTGCTGGAGACGGGTACTGAACTGGATCAGCAGGCGGCTCTGGTTCACTTGTCGCTGGCCTCTGACCTGGCTGCATTGGACGGTGGGGTCACTGGGCTGCGCGTTGTGACCCGTGATATTTTTGACGTGACGCGTATAGGTTGGGACCTGGTGACCTCGCTGCCCTCGGGGTACTACCTGTCCAACTGGACGATGACCCACGGCAATCTTTACGCGGCGATCCAATTGTCCCGAGATCTCGTTACGATCTTGTTGTTTTCGATTATCGGGGTAGCGGCATTTAACGTCGTCTCCTCCCTGGTGCTGGTGGTATTTGATAAACGCGGCGATATAGCCATTCTCCGAACCCTGGGTGCGTCGCCAGCAGATATTGCCTCAATCTTCGTATTGCAGGGCGCGATGATCGGCCTGGTGGGAGTGCTCTGTGGGCTGGGGTTTGGCGCCCTCAGTAGCATGTTGGTACCCGACCTGGTGGCTTGGCTTGAGCGCTTGTTCGATGTGCGGTTTCTCAACACCGATGTTTACCCGGTCTCCTTCCTGCCGGTGGACCTGATGGCCTCGGATCTGCTGCTTGTGGGGGGCGTCGCGTTTGTCATGTGTGTGCTGGCGGCGGTCTATCCTGCGTTCAGAGCGGCCGGTCTCGCACCGGCGGCGATTCTGCATCAGGACTGACATAAGGCTTGGTAGCTAGCAATCTGCGCGCTGTTTCACGGCGGTCCTTGCGGCGCCTCCAGTGGACACTTACACGCCAGCGCCAAAGCATGTTAATCACGAAATAACCCAACGACCCAAACAGCAATCCACAGATCACCGAACCCAATAAAAGCGGCTGCCAGATGTTTGCAATGCTGTCAGCCAACCACGCGGTAGTGGGTTCAAACGCCGGCGGTGTGACGGGCGCCCCGAGAATGGTGGCACCCACCTTGTAGGCCAGGTAGAAGATGGCCGGTATGGTCACCGGGTTGGTGATCCATACCAGCGCTACCGACAGGGGCAAGTTGCAGCGTAACTTGATCGCCATAAACGCCGCAATGAGGGTCTGCCCGGGCAGCGGCAGAAACGCAACAAACAAGCCGACAAAAAATGCCATCGAGGCAGAAAACCGATTGATATGCCAGAGGTTTGGGTCGAGGAGCCAATCGCCCAGCAGCCGCAGCGCCTTGATCTCTTTCAGTCGAGTCGGACTGGGTGCCAGTTGCTTTAGGGTTTTACGCGGCATATCTGAATGGCTGAATCCGATCTGTCGATTTTGAGGCAGTTGTGATTGACTCGAACTGGGCGCCTGGATCTGATGATGTCTTCTTATTATGCCCGCAATCAACCGGGACCTCTATATGCGATCTTGGCTTACCGGCATTGCTCTGGGTATTCTACCGCTGGGTGCCCTGCCGCAGTTGCCGTCCCCGTACCTGATCGCTTGTCTCGCAGTGGCCAGCCTCGGTTTAGCGATTGCCAGTGACCACGGCTGGACGCGGTGGACCAGTGGCGCACTGCTCGGGGCTGTGATCGGCTTGCTGCATGGCCACGGGTGGCAGTCCAGTCGTCTGCCCGTGACGTGTGAGGGCGTGCCGCTGCGGGTGCAGGGGCAGGTGATCTCCCTGCCACGCGTCACCCGCATGCCCTCGGGCCAAAGCCGGCAACGCTTCGAGTTGCGAGTCGACAAGCTGCTACCGGCACACTGCCGCGGTCCACAACGGGTGCTGCTGTCCTGGTACGATGCGGCCCTTCTGGTCCCCGGAGAGCGGTGGCAATTGCCCCTGCGGCTGAAGCGACCGTGGGGTCTCGCCAACCCCGGGTCGTTCAATATGCAGGCCTGGTACGCCAGCACCGGTGTCGACGCAGTGGGGCGGGTACTGGCAACCGACCCTGTTCAGTTGGCCGGGGCGGGTGGGCTTGCCGGACTACATCACCGACTGCGCCAGCGGGTGAGCGCGCGCCTGGCCGGCGCTGGCCTATCCGCGCAAGCCACCGCTATTTTGCAGGCCGTTACCGTGGCGATCGCAGTGGGTTGGACTACCCCTTGTGGTCTTTGTTGCAGCACTACGGAGTCAATCATCTGGTGGTCATATCCGGCTTGCACATTGGTATGGTGGCCGGTCTGGGCTTTTGGTTGGGAACTCTGATCGACCGGTTGCGTTGGCTTAGGGGCGAAGCCCGTCGCCGCAGTTGGGGCGGTCCCTGCTGTGCCCTGTTGTTTGGGTTGGCTTATGCCGCGCTCGCCGGTTTCAACCTGTCGACCCAGCGCGCCTTATTCATGCTGGTCTGCTTTCTGGCCGCCGTTGCTGCCGGTCGCGCCAGTGGGGGATGGAACGCTTTGCGTTGGTCGCTGCTGCTGATCCTGTTGGTTAATCCCCTCGCACCGCTGGCAAGCGGGTTCTGGCTGTCTTTTTCTGCGGTCGCCTGCTTGCTCTGGTATAGCGCCTGGCGCCGGCACTCGACGCGCATTGGTGCGGCGGTGGGGACTCACCTGTATATGGGCGTCGCGGTTCTTCCTATGGCGGCCTGGTGGTTTGGTGGCGCCAGTCTGGCCACCGTCGCTGCCAACCTCCTGATGATACCACTGGTGAGTTTGTATCTGGTGCCGGTCGCGTTGCTTGGGGTTGTATTTGCGCTGTTAAAATTCCCGGGCGATACGACCCTCTGGCGCCTGGCGGCGGCACCACTGGAGGGCCTGTTACCCGGGGCGGCCGCCTTTGCCGGCAGCGCAGGTAGGCTGCTGTACACTGACCTTTCCGCAGGTCTTCTGCCACTGGTCCTGGGCCTGCTCGCGGTAGCCCTGCTCGCCGTGCGCGGGGGGGTGGCCCTGAAGAGTTCTGCCTTTCTGTTGCTGCTGCCACTGGTGCTGCCGCCTCGCACGACATACACCAGCCCAGCCGGCTTACAGCTCACTGTTCTCGATGTAGGGCAGGGCACGGCGGTCGTGATCCGCAGCGGTCGTCGGGCACTGTTGTATGACACCGGCGGCGGTGATCCAGCGGGCAGCAATCTCGCAACCACTGTGGTATTGCCGTATCTTCGTCATGTGGGTGTACACACTCTGGACACGATGTTGCTGAGCCACCCGGATGCCGATCACAGCGCCGGCGCGGGGACCATACTGCGCGCCCTGCCGGTTAAGCGCGTACTCTACAGCGGGGGCCGCAAGCCCGTGGAGGGCGCAAAACACTGTCGCGCCGGGGCCGCATGGCGCTGGCCGGGCGGGGTGGTTTTTCGACTGCTGGCACCGGCCAACGAGCCGGCGCTGGGTTCAAACAACAGCTCCTGCGTGCTGCAGGTGCGCTACGGCGGGGTCCGCTTGCTCCTGCCAGGTGATATTGAAGCGGACCGGGAGCGTGAGCTGCAGCGCTACTGGCAGTCCGAGGCACTGGACAGCCAGTGGCTGTTAGCCGCCCATCATGGCAGCCTCACTTCATCGGCTCCGAGTTGGCTCAAGTCAGTCGATCCGGATACTGTGGTCTTCAGCCGAGGCTATCAAAATCGCTTTGGTCATCCGCATCCGGTTGTAGTGCGGCGCCTTGACGATAGCGATGTACCGTGGCAGGACACCGCTATGCGGGGAGCACTGGAATTCAATGTGCAGTCGGGAAACATCACCCTGACGGCACACAGGGACCAGAGACAACGTTTCTGGAAGTAGCATCTGCGCTTTTACTGCCATGGTGGCCGCGTATAATGGCCGACTCGATCAATGTATGAGGAATGTGAGTGTGCTGGAACTGTTGGCGGCCGGTGGATGGTTAATGGGGCTGATTCTGCTCTGCTCAGTGTTGGTACTGGCGATCTGTATTGAGCGACTGTTTGCCCTGAACGCGCGTAAAATTGCGCCGCCGCACCTGCTGGCGACCGTATGGAAACAGCTCAAAGCAGGCGAAATGGATGCAGCCCGTTTGAAAACGCTACGGCAGTCTTCCCCGCTTGGAAGGATACTGGCGGCGGGGCTCGCCAATGCGTCACATGGTCGGGATGTCATGAAAGAGAGCATCCAGGAAGCGGCGGGGCATGTGGTACACGACCTGGAGCGGTATTTGAATACGCTGGGCACCATCGCCGCAGTGGCACCTCTGCTGGGGCTGCTGGGCACAGTGATAGGGATGATCAAGGTGTTTGCGGAGATCATGGCACAGGGCACCGGCAATGCCAGCGCTTTGGCGGGCGGTATTTCCGAGGCCCTGATCACCACGGCGGCGGGTCTCACTGTGGCCATTCCGGCACTGGTGATGCATCGCTATTTCAGCGGTCGCATCGATGGAATCGTTGTAGAGCTCGAACAGGAGACCATTAAACTGGTAGACGCCCTGCACAGTGACGAGCACGGTGGGTCAGGCTCTTGAAATTCCGCCGCCAGCGGGTGGAGGAGGTGGGCATCAATCTCACTCCGCTGATCGATATTGTTTTTCTACTGTTGATTTTTTTCATGGTGTCAACGACGTTCACCCGTGAGACTCAATTGAGTATTGACCTCCCGGAGGCCTCCGGTGAACCCCGCGAGCCGGTAGATGACCAGATTGAAATCCTGATTGACGAGAGTGGCCGCTATCGCGTCAATGGCAAGGGTCTGGTCGACAACAACCTGCGCACCCTGCAGGCGGCGATCTATAAGTTGTCCGCCGGTGATACCACGCTGCCCTTGTCGATCACTGCCGATGCCCAGGCTGAGCATCAATACGTCGTACGGGCAATGGACGTGGCCGGTAGAATGGGCTTTGTGCATATGAGTATCACCACTCGTCAACCGGAACAGGAAACGGGTGGCGGCGGTGGCTAAACACACGGCTGAAGTTGTACCGAAGCGATCAGGCGAGATGAGCGACTGGCAGCTTTATGGGCGGTTGCTGCGTTACGTGATGCCTTACTGGTACCTCTTCGTTATCAGTTTGCTGGGTTACATCGTTTATTCGGCAGGCAACGTATTGCTTGCTGATTTGATGCAGTTTCTCCTGGACGCACTCAACGGCTCCGATCAGGCACAGACTGGAATTATTTCCGGGTTCGCTTATCGTTTTTTTGACCCCGCTGAACAGACTCAGCTGGAATTTGTGCGCATTGCCGTGCCGGTCACTATGGTGTTGCTGGCGTCTGTGCGCTCCACGGGGTATTTCTTCGGCACTTATTTCATGAACCACATTGCAAGGAATCTGGTGCACGAACTGCGCTGTGATATGTTCAACAAGCTCCTTGTTGTTCCCAGTGCCTACTATGACAGCCACAGTGGCGGTGCCCTGATCTCAAAGGTAACCTACAACGTGGAACAGGTCACCGGCGCGGTAACCAAGGCACTCAAGATAGTGGTGCGCGAGGGTCTGACCGTGATCGGACTGCTCAGCTACATGCTGTACCTGAACTGGCGTTTATGTCTGGTATTCTTTGCCGTTGCGCCGGCCATTGCCCTGGTGGTCACTGTGGTAGGGAAACACTTTCGACGTTACAGCCGACGGATTCAGTCCTCCATGGGTGACGTGACTCAGGTCACCAGCGAGAGCATTGGCGGTTATCGTGAGGTGCGCCTGTTCGAGGGCCAGGCGCAACAGCGCGATCGTTTCCGTGACGCCAGTGGCTACAACCTGTCGCAGAGCCTGAAGCTGGCCTTTGCCGATGCGGTTAGTACCCCGGTCATCCAGAGTATGTTGGCTATCGCGCTGGCGGTATTGGTCTGGTTCGCCCTGAATCCCAATATATTGGCCGGGTTCTCTGCCGGATCGTTAGTGGCTTTTTTGATCGCCGCAGGCCAACTGGGCAAGCCTATCCGCAATCTCAGCGACATCCAGAGCATCGTCCAGCGCGGGCTGGCCGCCGCCGAAGACATCTTCGCCCAACTGGATTCCCCCGAAGAACTCGACGAAGGCAGCTTCCGGACCGATCGCGCCCGGGGTGATATAACGCTGTCAGGGGTCAGCTTCAGTTATCCGGGTACCGATCAGCGTGTGCTGGACAATGTGTCCCTGTCCATCAGTGCCGGAGAGACCGTGGCGCTGGTGGGCCGGTCAGGTAGTGGCAAAAGTACCCTGGTTCAGCTATTGGCACGATTCTATGACCCGGATGCCGGCGCGATTACCCTGGATGCGGTGCCGCTCAGTGATTACGAACTGGCGAATCTGCGCAGCCAGATGGCGCTGGTTTCTCAGGATGTGACCCTGTTTCACGACAGTATCTACCGCAATATCGCCTATGGCAGCCTGGTAGACGTATCACCTGAGCGGGTAGAGGAGGCCAGCGAAATGGCCTTTGCAAAACAGTTTATTGAGGCGTTGCCGGAAGGCTACGAAACCCGCCTCGGCGACGATGGCGCCGGGCTTAGCGGTGGCCAGCGGCAGCGATTGGCGATAGCCCGGGCGATACTCAAGGATGCGCCAGTGCTGATACTCGATGAAGCGACCTCTGCACTGGACAATGAATCCGAGCACCGGATTCAGCAGGCTCTGGAGCAACTGGTTGTAGATCGCACAACGATTGTCATTGCTCACCGGCTGTCGACTATCGAACATGCTGACAAAATAGTGGTCATGGACGAGGGGCGGATCGTCGCAGTCGGGAACCATGCCGCACTATTGGCCGAGAAGGGGCTCTACGCGCAGCTTTATCATCAGGCGTTCGCTGATTAATGGCAAACGGTCGTGGCTCCCTGGTTGAAGCGTGGTACCGGGGCGCCTGGTGGTTGTGGTTGCTGCGCCCGCTGGAGTGGATATTTCGGGCTTTAAGCTCGGCGCGGCGTTGGGCTTACCGCAGTGGCCTCTGGCAAACTTACAACGCCTCTCGGCCAGTGGTTGTGGTCGGTAATATCACAGTGGGCGGGACCGGCAAGACGCCAATCGTGATCGCCCTGGTGGAGTCCCTGCAGCGTGCAGGTCTGCACCCTGGTGTGGTCAGTCGCGGCTATGGGGCCGAGCGGAGCGACTTTCCCTACCGTGTTGGCCCCGACAGCCTGGCGTCGGACTGTGGGGACGAACCGCTGCTGATCTTCCGTCGCACGGGCTGCCCTTGTGTGGTGGACCCGGACCGCAGCGCGGCGGTTGCCCGCCTGCTGGATGATGAGGCCATCGATATCGTGATCAGTGACGATGGCCTGCAGCACTATGCTCTGGCGCGCGATCTGGAGATAGCGGTGATTGATGCGGCGGCGGGGCTGGGCAATGGGTTTTGCCTGCCGGCGGGACCGCTGCGGGAAGCACCGAGCCGCCTCGGGGACGTCGATTTTATCCTGTACCGGGGCTCTGCGGATGCGGCCAGCGGTGTCAGCTATACCGCCTCGGCGCTGGTCAATATCAACAGTGGTGAATCACGCGCTTTTTCGCCAGATTCATTGGGTGCAGCAGTGCTGGCGCTGGCCGGCATTGGCCAACCCGAGCAGTTTTTCGACATGCTAATACGGCAGGGATTCACGCCCCAGACCCACAGCTATCCGGATCACCATTGCTTCACCCGGGAGGATCTGGCGGCCTTTTCCTCACGGCCCGTTATCATGACCGAGAAAGACGCGGTAAAATGCCTGGGCCTGGTCGGCGACAACGCTTGGTATTTGCGCATCGATGCGCAACTGCCGGCGCCATTGCTGAGTGCTGTCAAGACGCTTGCGCGCCGTCCCGGCTGATTCGCAAGCCGCACCTGATTCGGAGTCCCGCTATGTCATTTACCGTTGTTATTCCCGCGCGCCACGGATCAACCCGACTGCCTGGCAAGCCGCTGCTGGATATCGCCGGGAAGCCGATGGTGCAGCGGGTGTGGGAGCAGGCCTGCCAATCCGGTGCAGAGCAAGTGATCATCGCCACAGATGATGACCGGATTGCCAGAGTCGCGGAAGCCTTCGGGGCGACCGTGTGTATGACCTCGCCCGAACATCCGTCCGGCACTGACCGGCTGCAGGAGGTGGCGACCGCGCTCGCCGTCGCAGATACGCACGTTCTGGTCAATGTACAGGGCGACGAACCGCTGATTCCTGCCGAGGTTATCGACCAGGTCGCCGGCAATCTGCTGGCTCATGCCGATGCGGGTATGGCAACCCTGAGTGCACCGATCAACACGGCCGAAGAGCTGTGCAACCCGAATGCCGTCAAAGTCATTAGTAATGCAGCCGGCATGGCCGTGTATTTCAGCCGGGCGCCCATCCCCTGGCCCCGCGATGCATTCTCCACCGAGCCCTTTGTGCTGCCTCCGGGCGGGCACTGGCAGCGCCATATCGGAATCTATGCCTATCGCGCCGCGTTTTTGCATCGTTACGTGGGCTGGGAGCCTGCGCCGCTGGAACAGCTGGAGCGCCTGGAGCAACTGCGGGCGCTATACCACGGTGAATCCATTCACGTCGCGGTTGCCTCGGAGGTAGTGCCCGGTGGTGTGGATACCGAGGCGGACCTGCAGCAAGTGCGGGCCCGCTACGCGAATGACTAGCCGGGTCAACAGGGCGTTGTTCGTCTCCCGGCACCCTTTGCTTTATGCTGTATGGAAGCTATCGAGGATGATAATCCTCAGTCCGCCCAGCCGGGCGCCTTTGACCCCTGGATGCGAACCGATATGAAACTTCGAGCCGGCCTGACGATCGTATGCTTGTCAACGGCGCTCTTGCTGAGTGCCTGTGAGCGCCAACCGCAGGAAAGTGAAGTCCGTAGTGCAGATCTCGTATTTATCAATGCTCGTGTCTACACCGTCGATACTGAACGTAGTTGGGCACAGGCTGTTGCCGTTCACGAGGGCAAAATCGTCTACGTCGGAGACGACGCGGGAGCGCAAGCTTTTGTGACTGATAACACGCAACTTATCGATCTACAGGGGAAAATGTTGCTCCCCGGCTTCCAGGATGTCCACAGCCATTTTGCAGCCTCAGGCATACATTATCTCGAATGCCCCGTGTTCGAACTTGAGAACAAAGAGGCCGTGCTGGCCGAAATCAAGAAATGTTCCGATGAGAATCCGGCAGCTGAAATCATTCGCGGTGTCGGTTGGACCATCGATCAATTCGAGAACGGCCAGCCGCCGCGAAAGGAACTGCTGGATGCTATCGATACCAGCCGGCCGCTGGTATTCGGCGACGCAGACGGGCACGCGTTCTGGGTGAACTCGGCAGCCTTTGAAACTTTCGGCATTACACGAGACACCCCGGACCCGCCAGGGGGAAAGATCGAACGAGACCCGCAGAGCGGTGAACTCTGGGGCACACTGCACGAAGACTCTGGCATGGCACTGCTCAAGAGCCGATGGCCCGCCTATTCGGATGAAGACTTTATAGCGGGCATCCGGTACTCGGAGAATCACTATCACTCATTGGGAATCACCGCGATCCAGGATCCTATGGTCAAGCTGAGTGGCCGCAGCGAGTATCGCTCACTACCGGCGTACAAGATTCTCAACGACCGGGGGGAGCTGAACATCCGTGTCTCTGCCTCACTTTTTTGGGAAGCGGAGAAGGGCACAGAGCAGATCCAGGCTTTCAAGAATGCGCGTCGAGAAATGTCTGGCGGTCGTTTGCGGGTCAACACCGTCAAATTTTGGGCCGATGGCGTACTTGAAACCCACACCGCGATGCTTCTCGAGCCCTACGCAGACAAACCTGAAACGCGCGGGTTCATGATGGTCCCGCGGGAGCAACTTATGAGCGGCGTCCCCCTGCTGGATGCCGAGGGCTTTCAGGTTCATATCCATGCGATCGGCGATGCCACTGTGCGTTATAGCCTCGATGCAATCGAAGCCGCCTGGCAGGCCAATGGGCACAGGGATGCGCGGCATCACATTACCCATGCACAAGTTGTTCACCCCGATGATATTCCACGGTTTCAGGAACTAGGAGTTGCTGCCAGCTTTCAACCTTACTGGACCTATGCCGACGATTACGTCACGATGTTTAACATCCCTCGACTTGGGCCGGACCGCATCAAATGGAGCTACCCGATCGGCTCACTTCAACGCAGCGGTGCGACGGTGGCTTTCAGTAGTGATTGGTTTGTGTCCTCCGCCAATCCATTGATTGGCATAGAGACCGCAGTGACCCATGTGGACCCGCTCACCAACAAGGGGCAAGCTTTTTTGCCAGGTGAAACGATTGCGTTGGAAGACGCGGTCGCGGCTTATACGATCAATGCCGCATACTTGAACGCTATAGACGACATGACCGGCTCAATCCAGGTCGGGAAGTATGCTGACCTCGTGGTGCTTGATCGGGACTTGTTTGCCATTCCAATACATGACGTTTCCGATGTTCAGGTCTTGCTCACCTTGCTGGAGGGTGACGTTATGTTCGGAAACCTCGACGATTTTTAGCACTGAGGGTGGCTTGGAAAATTTTAAAATCAGGAGTAGAACAAGACCGGCCTACTCGTCGTAAGCAACCATCCCGCTTTATTTTATCAACACGGTTGCTGCCCTGTGCTGCAGACATGGTACAAGATGGCCAGATAGAGTATGTGACAGGGCAGGGAAGTAATAACTGTAAGTAACTGATGATATGAAAAAACTAGATCAGGACGGTACCACGAAAGTACTCTTTGTCTGCCTGGGCAATATCTGTCGTTCGCCCACGGCCCATGGCGTCATGCTGCAGCGAGTGGCACAACAGTCGCTGGCCGATCGCATCGAGGTAGACTCCTGCGGTACCGGCGGCTGGCATGCCGGCGAGCCGCCCGATGTGCGCGCAACCGAGGAAGCGCACAGGCGGGGTTATGACCTCAGTCCCTTGCGTGCCAGACAGATTGAACCCGCTGATTTTTGCCGTTTCGATTATATTCTTGCCATGGACAAGTCAAATTTGTGCGATCTGCAAGCCCAATGCCCCGTCGGCTTTCAGGGGCATCTGGGCCTGTTCCTGGCCTATGCCCCCCAAGCCTCCGCCGATGAGGTGCCGGATCCCTACTATGGCGCCGGCGACGGCTTTGCACACGTGCTGAACTTGGTCGAGCAGGCCTGTGATGGGCTCCTGGAGGAGCTGTTACGTGCACCCACTGCGTAATGTGTCTCTGCAGGCGCTGAATACCCTTGCACTGCCCGCTCATGCCGCCGCACTGATCAACGTGAACAATGACCGCGAGCTGGGCGAGGCTATCAGTTGGGCCGCTGCCGAAGGTTTGCCGGTCATGCCTTTAGGAGATGGCAGTAACGTGGTCCTGTCGCCGGGGGTGTCTGCCCTGGTGCTGCGGCAGTCTTCCCGGGCTGTGCAGCTACTGCAGCAGACCCCAGAGTCTGTGGTGCTGCGAGCGTTTGCCGGCCAAAACTGGCATGCCCTGGTTGAGTGGACGCTGGCAGAGGGGTTTTACGGGCTGGAAAACCTGGCTCTCATACCCGGGACCGTGGGCGCGGCTCCGATCCAGAATATCGGTGCATACGGAGTGGAGCTGGCAGCCTTTGTCGAGGCCGTACACGTGCGTTATCTCGCCGGTGGAGAGTCTGCCGAGCTCAGTTCACAGGCGTGTCGATTTGGCTACCGTGACAGCGTCTTTAAGCACGGGTTACGCGATGAAGTAGTGATCACTGCAGTCGACCTGCGGTTGTCGCGGAGGCCTGAGCCCAATGTCAGTTATCCGGCCCTTGCCGGGTACTTGAAAAAGACAAATGTCGCTGCGGTCACGCCGGCGCAGCTGTTTCACGCAGTGGTAGCGATCCGGCGCAGCAAGCTACCGGACCCGGCGCAGCTGCCCAATGCCGGAAGTTTCTTTAAAAACCCTGTTGTTAGCCCGGAGCAGGCTCACCAACTGGGCTTACGGTTCGCCGACCTGCCGCGCTATCAGCAGGGCGATGGGTCGGTCAAGCTGCCCGCCGCCTGGCTTATCGAACACTGTGGCTGGAAAGGCTATCGCAGTGGTTCGGTCGGTGTGCACCCTCAACACGCACTGGTGCTGATAAATTACGGTGGCGGCGATGCGTCCGATTTGCTTGCCCTGGCGGGAAAGATTGTTGAGTCTGTCAGGGAACAATTTGAGCTGAGTCTGGATATAGAACCCCGGGTTTACGGTGAAGTGGCGTGAGCGAGTTTGATCACAAGACCTTTCTGAAGCACCTGACCACCCGCCCGGGTGTCTATCAGATGTACGCTGCTGACGGCGCGCTGCTCTACGTGGGCAAGGCGCGCAACCTGCGCAACCGGGTGAGTAGTTATTTTCGTGCCAGCGGTTTGACCGACAAGACCATGGCGCTGGTGGCGCGCATACAGGATATTCAGGTAACGGTGACCACCACCGAGGTGGATGCCCTGTTGCTGGAACACAACCTGATCAAGAATCACCAACCGCCTTACAATATTCTGCTGCGGGACGATAAATCCTACCCCTATGTTTACCTGTCGAGCGACGACAAGTTCCCACGCCTCGCCATGCACCGTGGCGCCAAGCGCCGCAGGGGCAAGTACTTTGGCCCCTATCCCAGTGCGGGTGCCGTTCGGGAATCCCTGCACTTTTTGCAGAAAGTGTTCAAGGTGCGTCAGTGCGAGGACAGTTACTACCGTAACCGCTCCAGGCCCTGTTTGCAGCACCAGATCGGACGCTGCACAGCGCCCTGTGTCGGGCTAGTTAGTGAAGAGGACTACGCGGAGCAGGTGGAGAATACGGGCCTGTTCTTGCGCGGCAAGTCTCAGCAGTTAATGATGACCCTGGCGGATGATATGGAGGCTGCCGCAGCTGAGCTGGCCTATGAGAAAGCCGCTGATCTGCGGGATCAGCTGAGCCAGCTGCAGCAGGTGCAGGCCAGTCAGGGCATTGAGGGTGTGACCGGTGATCTGGATATCCTCGCTGCCTCGGTCGACGGAGGCAGGGCCTGCGTGCAGGTACTGTTTGTTCGCGCGGCCAGAGTGCTGGGTAGTAAAAGTTACTATCCACCCCTGAAGCTTGAAGAAACGCCGGCCGAGGTATTGTCGGCTTTCTTGCCTCAGTTCTATCTCGCGGGCACCCGGGCTATTCCAGCGGAGATTATAGTCAATGAGGCGCCGGAGGATATCGATACACTGGCCGCTGCTCTGGAGATCGAGGCAGAGCACCGGGTCAAGGTCAAGAGCCGCGTGCGGGATGCCCGCTCCCGCTGGTTACGCCTTGCCGAGCAGACTGCCCAAACAAATCTGCAGGCCCATCTGGCCGGCCGTCAGACCATGACTGATAGATTGCAGGCTTTACAGGATGTCCTGGGCCTTGAACAACTGCCAGAGCGTATGGAGTGTTTTGATATCAGCCACAGTTCTGGCGAGGCCACAGTGGCTTCCTGTGTGGTCTTCGATAATACCGGGCCGCGCAAGTCCGACTACCGTAAATTCAACATAGAAGGCATCACTCCCGGCGATGACTACGCCGCTATGCAGCAGGCACTGGAGCGACGCT
The DNA here is from genome assembly GCA_963840725.1 of uncultured Gammaproteobacteria bacterium. Lineage (GTDB taxonomy): Bacteria > Pseudomonadota > Gammaproteobacteria > Pseudomonadales > Halieaceae > CAVWDU01. Next base: position 182,700 of record CAWIZY010000025.1, read on the forward strand.
ACCGGCGACTGCGCAATGGCGAGGGGGCCTACCCGGATATTCTGTTCATCGATGGCGGCAAGGGGCAGGTCGCACAGGCTATGTCCGTGCTGTCTGAGCTGCAGGTGGTTGGAGTGGATGTCGTGGGTGTGGCCAAAGGGGTGACCCGCAAGGCCGGCTTTGAAACTTTGGTGATGGGTGATAGCGGTCGAGAGCAGCAGTTACCCGGAGACAGCCCGGCGTTGCACCTGATACAGTTCATTCGCGATGAAGCCCACCGTTTTGCTATTACCGGCCATCGGGCGCGGCGGGACAAGGCGCGCCAACGCTCTGCTCTGGAGGGCATTCCCGGCGTCGGCGCCAAGCGTCGGCGCGAGCTGCTGCGTCATTTCGGCAGCGCCCAGGCGGTAGAGAACGCCAACGTCGAGGAACTGAGGAAAATTGCAGGTATAAGTGGCACAATGGCCCAGCAGATTTATGATTACTTGCACGACGTGCAGGCGTAACACTCGAGGACACCCCGGTTGACCCTCAACATACCCAATATGATCACCCTCGGCAGGATTATGCTGATTCCAGTGATGGTCGTGGTCTTCTATTGGCCATTCCCACACCATTTGCTGTTCGCGGCGGGTATTTTTGGCATGGCGGCAGTGACCGATTGGGTCGACGGCTACCTCGCGCGTAAGTTGGGCCAGATGACCGCGTTTGGTGCTTTCCTGGACCCGGTTGCCGACAAGCTGATGGTAGCCGTGGCACTGGTACTGTTGGTGGAGCGCCACGACAATATGTTATTCACCCTGGCGGCCTGCGTGATCATTGGGCGCGAAATTGTAATTTCGGCATTGCGTGAATGGATGGCGGAGCTGGGGCAGAGGACCTCGGTGGCGGTATCCTATGTGGGGAAGGTGAAGACCACACTGCAAATGGTGGCCATCTTTGGTTTGCTGGCTATTGATCCCGGTACCGACGATAGTTGGTTGTTGGCCCTGTGTTACATACTTCTGTATGCGGCGGCCGTGCTGACCCTGTGGTCTATGGTGATATACCTTCGGGCAGCCTGGGCGGCGGTCAAGACCACTGATAAAGCACGTTAATTCAGACGCTTGCGCGATTTGCCTGATATATGGCTTGACTCTCGCCTGACAGACAATACAATATCGGCCCTCTAGGAGTGCGGGAATAGCTCAGTTGGTAGAGCGCAACCTTGCCAAGGTTGAGGTCGCCGGTTCGAACCCGGTTTCCCGCTCCAATCCCCCTTTCAGGCTCGGTGGCAGAGTGGTCATGCAGCGGACTGCAACTCCGTGTACGCCGGTTCGATTCCGACCCGAGCCTCCATTTTCTCGCACTCCAAGACACCTCAGTGCACCAATTTTGCCCTAAAGGGGGTCAGATGCGCGGCTTCCAGCAGTTTCCCTGCATGTCATTGCCATTCAATTTGAAAAATTCATGGTTACATGGGTTATTCATCAATTCTGATGGTCTTGAGTAAAAGTGTTAAGACTGGGCATGATAATTCAACATTGTCTGTGATACCCGAAGGCGAATCTGTTTTTCCGTTTCGATGATCGCAAACAGGACCATGCCGACCCCGACAATTAACATGCCATCCCGGAGAGGGATGTTCTCTGTGGCAAATACTGCCTGCAAGAGCGGAAGATAAGTAATGGCTAATTGTGCGACCGTAATCACGATGACTACCGCCCAGACCATTTTGGTCCCACGCACGGCCTTCCATGTCAGCGAGGTGCCATAAATATTTCGGATAAAGAACAGGTGGAATATTTCCATCACCACCAGCGTATTGAGCGCGATGGTGCGGGCGAGTTCCACCGAATAGCCCCGCTCAACGGCATACTGATACATGCCGAAGACGCCGCAGAGAAACAGTAACGAGACCAACACGATATGCCAGACCAGCCCGCCCGTCAGCAGCGGTTCATCGCGCGGGCGTGGCGGCCGGCGCATCGTGTTTTCCTCCGTCGGCTCAAACGCAAGTGCGATGCCCAGTGTTACAGCGGTAATTAGATTTACCCATAGAATCTGTACCGGAGTTATCGGCAGGGTCATTCCCGCCAACAACGCCAGGATGATAGTCATCGCTTCGCCTGCGTTGGTGGGAAGCGTCCAACTAATTACCTTCTTGATGTTGTCGTATACGGTGCGGCCTTCACGCACTGCGGCGGCAATGGAAACGAAATTGTCATCCGCCAATACCAGATCCGCCGCTTCCTTGGCTGCCTCGCTGCCTTTCATGCCCATGGCGATGCCCGCATCGGCGCGCTTCAGGGCGGGCGCGTCATTCACGCCATCTCCGGTCATCGCTACGGTCATGCCAAGCGATTGCAATGCCATAACCAGCCGCAGTTTGTGTTCCGGGCTGGTACGAGCAAAAATATCACAATCCAGAACGGTTTGATGCAGCGCGGAATCATCCATACCGTCGAGATCGTGGCCCGTAAGGACTTGTTCCGGGTTTCGCAAGCCGACTTGTTTAGCAATGGCAGCGGCCGTTTTCGCATGATCGCCGGTGATCATTTTCACGCGGATGCCTGCGCCGTGGCAATCCTTGACCGCTGCGATCGCCTCCGCACGCGGGGGGTCGATCATCCCCGTCATGCCCAGCAGGGTGAGCGTGCCTTCAACATCCCCATGTTCGAGCACCGTATGTTCCGGCTTCACCGATCTCTCGGCAAAGGCGAGCACGCGTTGTCCTAGCGCGGCGACGGCCTCAGCTTGCCCATGCCAGTAATCAATATCCAGCGCTTCCGTCTTTCCATCCATGCCGCGCTGATCCTGGCACATGTCGAGTATCTTTTCCGGTGCACCTTTGACGAACACGAACGCATCGCGTTCATGGTTATGATTCAGTGTCGCCATAAAGCGGTGTTTGGCATCGAATGGGATGGCGTCGGTGCGTGTCCACATGGTCTGTGTCTTGCGGACATCCACATTCATTTTCCCGCTGAACGCAAGAAGCGCCCCTTCCATGGGGTCGCCCTCCACCGTCCATAGGTCGTTCTGCTCGCGCAAGTCCGCATCGTTGCAGAGCGCCGCTGCTCGGGCGAGCTCCTCCAGCACGGCATGTTCGGACGGTGCCACAGGGGCATCTTGCAGCTTGAGAAGCCCCTTGGGCGCATACCCCTCGCCTTCCAGAGAGAACAGATGCTGACTGCTAAGCACCGAGGCCACCATCATCTCATTGCGTGTGAGCGTACCCGTTTTGTCGGTGCAGATTACGGAAACCGATCCCAGCGTCTCAATTGCGGGCAAATGCCGGACGATGGCGTTGCGTCGCGCCATGGCCTGGACGCCGATCGCCAGTGTAATGGTCAGTACAGCGGGTAAGCCTTCGGGGATCGCGGCGACTGATAGCCCAACCACCGCCATGAACATTTCGGCGAAGTCGTGGTGACCGACAAAATAGCCATATACCAACAATAGCGCGGCAATCAGCAGGATGACGCTGGTCAGCCATTTGGCGAATATACCCATCTGCGCCACAAGCGGCGTGGTTAGACTTTCAACTTCTAAAAGCAGCCCACTGATACGTCCGATCTCGGTGCGGCTACCAGTGCCAATGATGACTCCTTTGCCTTGGCCGGTCGTGACCAGAGTACCGGAAAATGCGATGCACGAACGATCTCCCAAAGGCACATCATCGGCGACCGGCCGGGTATGCTTCTCAATAGGCACCGACTCGCCGGTCAGAATGGCCTCTTGCATCGATATTCCATGCGCGGTTAACAGGCGCAGATCGGCGGGCACCTTGTCTCCCGCCTCAAGCAGAACTATGTCACCGGGGACAAGTTCCTCGCCCTCTATGCTGATCCTTTCCCCTTCACGAAGCACATTTGCGCGGAGTGCCAGCATCTGGCGAATTGCGTCCATCGCCTTTTCCGCCTTGCCTTCCTGAAGGAAGCCAATAACGGCATTGGCGACAACCACGGCCAGAATCACGCCGGTGTCGATCCAGTGACCGAGCATCGCTGTAATCACAGCGGAGCCAAGCAACACGTAGATCAGGATGTGGTGGAATTGCAGCAGAAAACGCATGATGCCGCTGCGTCGGGCGGCTTCCGGCAGACGGTTGGGGCCATAATCTGCGAGCCGCTTTGTCGCTTCGGCATGAGAGAGCCCATCTGCCGGAGCATTAAGAAGCTCCAGCGTATATGCAGTTGATAGTGTGTGCCATGATGTTTTGCTCTGATCCGCGCTCGGCTGTTCCATTGCGATCTCTTGTAAACAATACGCCTTCTAGCGGCGAGAAAAAACCCTGTGATTTAAGCGCCATCAGCGAAAAGGAAGCCGGGTACCTCAGCTACTCAGCGCCACGACGCCAAGAGCGACGGCGTAAATGCACAGCATCAACGCACTTTCGAATCCGATTCGGCCGATTCCATAGGTCTCTCGTCGCACCATTCCCAGTAGCAGGATGGCGGTCATCAAGATGGCAACCAGACCCCACATCATCTGAACTGGTGCCATGTCATGGTAGATGGAACCGTGAGGATAGCCCGCGTCAGCCGCGGCTACAACGAGCATGTTGAAGCAGTTCGTACCGAAGATGTTGCTTACTGCCAGGGTCAGCGCCCCAATTCTTATCGCTGCAATGGTGGTTACCAACTCGGGAGTAGATGTAGCCAGTGCCGTGAACAGGCCGCCGACCAGTGTTTCGGAAAGCCCGGTATGATCGGTGATACCCTTGGCAGCCTCCATCAATATCCAGCCGGCCAATCCAGTCACGGCAGCCATGCCGATGAACTCCAGCCACACAGTGGCTGCACCGGCAGAATGCTTTTTGGGCGCGTCCGGAACTGTCTGGTGGGTCAGGCGCGGGAACCACATGGGCTTGGCCTGCGTGCGGCGAACCAGGTGCAGGCCAAATAGATAAGCGACAACGATCATCGGCGTGATCGGGTGCACGTTCCACAGGGTGACTGCTGGCGTAAAGATCGCGAGCAGCGGTAAAGTCAGCAACACTATCAGCAACCCCGCTAGCATCAGGTTCACCGGGGAGGCGGCCGCATGTTCCAGGTTGGCTTTGCGATAGACCATGTCAGCCACGCCAAGAAACGCCAGGTTCGCAGCCATGCTGCCCATAACGTTGCTCATAGCCAAGTCTGGGCGAGCGTCTAAGGCTGCGCTAAGAGTCGCGGCGAAATCAGGCAGCGAAGTAACACCAGCAAGGAGCAGGACCCCGAAGATCGCCTCGCCAAGGCCGGTTCGGTCAGCCAGCGTATCAGCCAACCGTGCCAGCCGGCTGCCCGCGATGCCGATCATCAGGGCTGCGCTGGCGAAGGCGATAAGGCTGGGAGTCAAGGATGAAAACACGCGGGCCTTGAACGACTATGGCAGGCCGACTTGTATATCACTAAAACCACCTCGGTGAAGACTAAAGCTGCTGGCGCAGCGAGCGACACGCAGTGTAGCAAGTCCAGCGCAACTTGGAGAGTGGGACAAATTGGAGGCAACTATGAATTCGACCGCCTATATTTTATAAATAAATTATTTATTATCAATAAGCTATATGGCTATATTAATTCAATATCTCGAAAATAATCCTGTTTTCTCCACACTCCAGAGTGAAATTATCCGACCTTTGTTCAATGAGTTGCAGGTGGGTCTTCTGGCCAGTAATGGTGCTCCCCGGGTTTCTCGGGGAACACTTTACCTTTGGTGGCGTAAAGGACGGCGGTGTCAGCGGCGAAGGCGTGAGGCCCGCGTCTGATTAGCGGCTCCGGTAGAGCCCCACGTGGACGAGTGGCGTTTTTGCCGGGTTCCCCGGTAATACCTGTTTGGGTACCTTGTTTTCGATCGGCTCCAGGGACTTAAGATAGCTGGCTATGGAACGAGCATCGTTTTCATTGAGTTGTGCATAACTCGTCCAGGGCATGATGGCCATGGTCTGACGGCCGTGTCGGGTCTTACCGTTGCGCAGCAGTGTGACGATCTCTTCCAGTGACCACTCGCCCAAACCCGTCTTATTATCAGGTGTCAGATTGGGCGGGTATACCGCGCCCGGATAATTGTTCACCATGGGGTTGCTGTAGGCAATACCGATGCTGGAGCCTGCCAGAGTTTTTGCCGGATCAGGTTTACCTATTAAGGCGCCTTGGGTGTGGCAACTCGCACAGCCCAGAAGGCTCACAAGATAGCGGCCTTGTACCACGGCAGCGTCGTCACTTCCCATCGGCAAGTCGAGGCCTTTGCTGGCTTCCACCGGCGTCATACCTTGCAGGGGGTTTTCACGCTTGGCAGCGCTGGTGTCGGGCGCGGCAGAGGACACAGCCGGTAAAATGATTGCCGTAACCAGGCCAACCAAAAGCGGTATGCCGATAACCCAGTTAAAATGACTTTTATGCATGTTTTTCCCCTCAAAGACGAGTTGCCGCAAGTGCAGTTCCACCAGGGTCCCACCACTAGCCCATGCTGGATGGACCATCGGTCACGTTGGAGTCCAGACAGGTCCAGTCAACCCCTGCTTGAACATAGGGGGTGGGAGCACCGTCAAGCATGTTGCACATGCCGTTAAACTGGCCGGTCAACCCCGTCAGACGATAATTAATCTGCATGAGGCCGTTGTCAAGTGTAAGCAGCATCAGGGAATGCTGTGCCATTCGGGTCAGACTCCTTGATCGGGTCCTCCATCCACTGCCCGCTACTATCGCCGGTCACCTCCATAACCTGAGCTAATGGGATGCCGGTTCACGCTCGAGAAGATAAGGACCTTCACTCCATCAGAACCGAAGACTCAAGTCTGGTTTTTCGTACATCGCAACTCGTCCAATAGTGCTGGTAGAGTGTCCTCCTCCAGCAGTCCCAGATAATTGCCCTGCCGCGCCAGAGAAGATTGACTCAATACCAGGCGCAAAAACTTGTGGTGCTAAAAGGCCGCATGGCGTACCAAGAGCGTTTCAGTCATAACGAGACCAGCAATAGTCTTCTAAAGCACGGACCGAGTGCGCCCGTTTATTACCTCCAGGTATCACATGGCGCTAGAGTAAAGGCACATGAAACCGGACAATCCTGGCTATACGTCGGTTCGATGGGTTTGGAGAGCCAGTGACTGCCGATGGCTTATTGGGGTGGCTCAGATGCGTGCATCTTTCATGGAGTCTGACCCCTTGAAATCACGTCTTCCAGAGCATGTAGAAGCCATGCGGCGTGGGCATGAATTTTTCACTTCTGTGAGCACCCAGATCGCGACTATCGAAAAGAAAAGTTGCCGCCGCTACGAGCCCTGAAGAATCTATTTCGCCAGGGTCGATAATCGGCAGAGTTGTATTGCAGCTAATAGCTGGTTAGTGATTTTAAGCAACATCTCAAGGTAGACGATCGCGGGCCACAAAGATCACCCATGCCGGCTTATACGAATGTTCGCTGTAAGGTCCCACTCAACATCGCCAGAGCCCGTTTTCGCATGGCAGAATTGGTTCTATCAAAATAGATCAGTTGAATTGGACGAGAGTATATTTCTGGGGTTCTCTCGGCTACTGACCGAGGTTCTCCGAACACCTGGCCTGCAGAACTTCTGGACTCAGCGGAAACAGTATTTCTCTGAAGAATTCAGAGATTTTTTGGACAACGAGATGCAAAGTAAAGACTCGCATTCAGACTATCGGATTCTCGGTACGCATTAAAAACCGGTGCATCCAACACCCTGGTGTCCCCAGCGACGCGACCGCAGACCGGAGGCGGGAGGTGGGTGTAGTCGAATCGATGAAAGCGAGAGCTGGAACCACCTTGATGAGGTGCTCAGGGGCTCCGTGGAGGTGATCCAGCTGGTTCGACCAGCAGGGTAGGGATGTTCATGTGGTGACTGCGGATAGTCGCCACCCTCGTGCCAGGCTTACGGCCGTCGCGTATAGATGAGAGTTCTACCCCGGCCGCAGCCAGTCGCCGCGACTCTGCATCGATATCCGGGCATTGGAAGGCAATCCCCCACAGCATGTCCGGGCCCTTGTGCTCGTCTGATGCAAGGATCTCCAGATTGAGCTTGCCGACACGAAAGAACAACATGCGACCGCCCCATTCGGGAACGGTCTGGTCCAGAGCGAGGCGAATCCCCAGCCGGTCCCGGTAAAGTTCAATGCAGGCGTCTGCATCCGAGGTGCGTAAAACCACATGATCGACGGACAGGCGAGGGTTTTGCTGCTCAGGCCGTGCGACCCCGAATTCCTCACGTCCCTGGCCGTTCTCGATTGTAATTTCCAGTGTTGGTCCCGATGGGAGTTCCATCTTCCTAGCCGCAGGGTCATTGCTTGTGAAGACCAGTCCGGCAAGATGCGCTTGTTCCACGTCGCGCTGCTCCAGTTCCAGCACGACATTCGTCAGGCCGAACCAGGTGCGTTGCGGCCCGGGAAATGCCATTGAAGGAGGAATTCCCAGCAATTGGCCAAAATCTGGCGCGGCCTGTTCAAGGTCTGGCACCGCAATGAGTATCCGTTCAAAAGCGCTGATCATGGCGCCAGTTTAGCACCAGACCGCTCTCGGAACACGAAGATCGCGCAGCTGCGTGCAAACGCAGGGCTGGGCGAGCAGAACGCCATGAGTGCTCAGCTTGTTACGGCGTGATCAGGTCCAGAAACTGTGGTATTTACGCCCGGTTCCGACTGGGCAGCGGCCCGAAATGGACGTTATAATGAGACAAGTGCGCCTTGTACGGACGGGCGCTAATCTTTGCTGGGCAACTGCGGTATTAGAAATGAATCAAGAGCAATTTGAAAAGATGCGTGACAGGGAAGGGTTTATTGCAGCCCTGGACCAAAGCGGCGGTAGTACGCCCAAGGCGTTGCGTCTCTACGGCATAGAAGAAAGCGAGTATGCCGGAGATGAAGAGATGTTCGGGAAGGTCCACGAAATGCGGACTCGGATAATTACCAGTCCCGCATTTACTGGCGATCGCATTCTTGGGGCTATTTTGTTCGAGAACACGATGGACCGTGAGATTGAAGGTAACCCTACAGCGCAGTATCTGTGGCAGCAAAAGCAGGTGGTGCCCTTTCTCAAAGTTGATAAAGGGCTGGCGGAAGAGTCAAACGGTGTCCAGCTGATGAAGCCTATGCCCGAGTTGGATGCACTGCTCAGTCGTGCTCTCGACCGCGGTATCTTCGGCACCAAAATGCGCTCGGTCATTCACTCGGCTAACGATGACGGTATCGCGGCGGTGGTTGACCAGCAGTTTGACGTCGCCCGTCGAATTCTCGCCCGCGGTCTGGTGCCGATTATCGAGCCTGAGGTGGATATCAACAGCCCGCAGAAAGCTGAGGCTGAGGTGATGCTCAAGGCCCACATTCTCGCCCAACTCGATAGGCTGGGTGAGGACCAGGGCGTGATGCTGAAACTGTCGCTCCCGGAAGAGACCGACTTCTACAAAGACTGCATCGAGCACAGGAATGTGGTGCGTGTGGTCGCTTTGTCGGGTGGGTATTCTCGAGAAGAGGCTGACAAACGACTCACGGCACAACACGGCATGATCGCCAGTTTTTCCCGGGCCTTGAGTGAGGGGCTCTCTGCCGCCCAGACGGACGAGGACTTTAACGCGATGCTGGACGCCTCAATCCAGTCGATATTCGACGCCTCCCGTACCTGAATGATTATGGCCTGGGTCGAGTCGCAATATCAGGTGGCCCCGGGTGGGTCCCGGCATGGGCGACGCGCGATTTGATGCGTTTATAAGCTACAGCCATGATGACGCCGGGATAGCCCGGCGGCTTGCAGAGCGTATGGCGCGATACCGGGTACCGCAGGGCCTCGATCCAGGCCGCAGGCGGTTACGCATTTTTCGGGATGTAGAGCGTTTAACAGCCCACCCGAGTATCAGCGAAGCGCTGCGCGACCGCATATTGGCTTCCGACCACCTGGTCTTACTGGCCTCGCCGGTGTCTGCGCAATCCCGATATGTCAATGAGGAAGCTGACACCTTTCTGCGGCAGCATAGCGCCAGCAAAATGGTAATCGCGCTGGCGGCGGGCGATCCTCCCGCCGCATTGCCCCCCAGTGTGCAAGCCGTCACCGATGAACCACTCTCCGTTGATTTACGCGCAAAGCATGGGTTTTTCGCCGGTCGCAGGCATTTTCGTGCCGAGAGTCTGCGGGTCATAGCCGCTGTGCTGGACGTCGATTACGACGTCCTGTATCGCCGCGACGCACGCAGGGCACGTCTGGTCAGAAGTTCAGCAGCGCTTGTGATCATTGCGCTAATGCTGGTGGTGATATCCGCCTGGATGATCAGTCGCGTACCGGCGGAGCGCTGGGAACCGCTACCTGTGCCACGAGAAGGCAGCGATTCGGATCTACTAGTGGTGCGGAACCTGGCCGTGAGTCAGCGTGACCCGCGCGTCATCCTGTTTCGGGCGCAGGACAACCGTAACTATCTCAACGAGCTTGAAGTCGAGCAAATCAGGGCTATCGAGGGTGATGACGCGGCGGATGCCTACATGGAGAGCTTCGATGAGGGTTGGGACGCGGCCTGGGCGGAATGGCATGTATTCCAGTCCGAGGGCTATGCGAACCGGTTTGTCGAGTACGGACAGCGTGAACAGAGCTGGGAACAGATCACAGGCCAGGGCAATGATGAATGGGCATGGTATCAACCACCTGCCCTCTCGGTTGTCAGCGACCAACCGGCGAAGTATCGCCAACAGGACCCGTTGGCCCCCGCGCTGAGAGCGATCATTACGGAGCGGGTGCCGGAACCTGCCGAGTGGCTGGACCATATGCGACAGATCGTGATCGTGAGTCGTACCGGCCCGGGTGGCGCAAGTACCGCCGTGACGGTTCGCGATATCGCGACTCGGCAACTGGGTGTTACCCAAACACGCACCACCCATTTTTTGCGCCCCTATTCCCAGGAACAGTGGCGTGAAATAACGCTGGAGCCGGTAGCGGAGGGCACCACCATCGATGATATTCATGTGCTGATAGACGGCCGAATCATGGTCACCACCGATCGTTCCGGTCTGTTTATGGCTGGCAGCTCGAAGGACAGCTTCCGCGAGCTCACTCTCGGGGTTCGCGAACTGTCGATGGGCCCGGGGCTACAAGTGATAACTGCGGGTAAACCACCGGTAATACTGGTTCTGGCCCCACCGCAGATAGCCAGTGAACATGCCTCAACGGGGTCGGTCTGGCGCTATAACAGAGAGGGTCTCTGGGGAAGGCTCAGACAGGCCGTAACAGCACGGTGAGTTTGAACATGAACGGTGAAGGCTTTGCACGAAGCGGGCCTGGCGCCACCCGATAGTCAGTGGGGTACATGGATACCACCCTCGGGCCGTCGCCGCAGGCCATGGCAGTGGCGTCGGCAGCCATGTTGCTATACCGGCTCACGCCGTATTCTGTCGCCATCAGACAACTGCAAGCAGTGGGGCGACATGGCATGCAAATCGAATTCAGTCAGCACTATGCAGATCGGGTGCGGAAGGCACTGGCCCGGCGCGCACAGCTGCTGCATATGACCACTCACGAGCTGCCCAAGGCCTGGATGGATGAGATGAGCAGTTTGGAAACGACGATTGCCGCAGCGGTGGCCCAGGCTGTTCGGGTGCAAGCACAATGAGGGAAGTCCAAACCACTGAATTGTTACTGAGCCTGCCTGCCGCCCGTCGTCGAGAGATCAACCGGTGGATTGAGGCTTACGGGATAACAGAACAACACCTGACTCTGCCGATGCTCGGGCTACTCTCCGCTGTGGTGGCTACCGAGGATGAAGGGGTGAAGCGGGTGATCGCGGCTTTGCTGGAGCAGGAATTACCGGGACAGAACGAGGCCAGGGCGTGATAATGCAGGACAGCCCTGGTACCTGAGGCGCGCCGCTCAGGTAGCCGCTTTTTTTCCCACCCTGATAATCACGAATTCTGCCGGCTTCAGGGGTGCAAAGCCGATTTCAATAATAACCCTGCCACGATCAACATCGGACTGAGTCATGGTTTCACCGAGGCCACAGCGCACATACCAGGCGTCACGTTGATCACTCCCCTGAAAGGCTCCCTGACGAAACAGCTCCTGCATGAAAGCGTCAACAGAGGCCCGCAAGCTGGCCCATAAGTTGTGATCATTGGCCTCGAAAATCACCCAGGCGGTGCTCTTTTCGATGCTTGACCGTATGTACTGTGCGCTGCGTTTCACTGGGATGTATTGCCATTGTCTGCTCGTTTGGCCAGCGCGAGTTCTGGCTCCCCAAACCACAGTACCCAGCCCGGTCATTCGCCGCAGGCAGTTGATTCCCAGTGGGTTCAGTACATCCTGAGTAGCGTTATCCACCGCGTACTGCAATCGGTGTACCCCTGCAAGCGTCAGATGTGTTCCGGCGGGCGCTTTCCAAACGCCGCGATTGCGGTCTGTCTCGACCCACATGGCAGCGGCCAGCGCTGCGGGCGAGGCCAGTAGCGAGCGGCGGACGCGCTGGTCACTCCGGGCGCTGTAATCAGGATTGCTTATCCGGGCCCAGGGATAGTAGACCACCACATGATCGGCAACGGGCAGACGTAACTGGCGGGCCTTGGCTGCGGATTTGAGCCGCAGCCCGGCCGGCAGGTCGGCAATGACCAGTCGGTCATCGCGCCGCTGGCACTGGGCCATCGCCGTTTCAATAATGGCCTTGCCGGCACCTTTCCAGGTGATACCCGGCATGACCAGCGAATGCACCTCGGCAATCTCGGCGGTTGCCTGCAGACCGCGTTGGTAGTCTTCGAACATGGCATCATCCGCTTCGACCGCCGTGTCGGCGCAGCGCACGACACAAACGGGGGCCGATGTATTCAGAAAGTAGGCGTAGACGGCGCGGTTCATGGGGCTGTGCATACCGGCGCCAAACTGCGCACAGTAGTCTGCCCAGTCCTTCACGGTGGTTGGCGATTGCCACGGTCCGGCAGCGCAGCCGCCAAGGAAAGCGGGGAAATGTCCGTAGCTGGCTTCTATACGCCGCGAAGTCGGCGCTGGCCGAAAAGCCACGTCGGGGGGTCTGAATGTTGGCATTAGCACCTCCAGGACTCACTCGCACTTCTTTCACTCTCCTGAAAGGTTAGGGTAGAAAGCGGATTTTGACCACCGAGGGACATTCGCCGAGATTACTCAAGTCCATCCCACCGGCATCGGCCGGGCGGTCGGGCCGAGATAGCGAGGCTCTTGGGAAAGTGGACAATGCCCTGCAAATCGCATAGCGTTTCACATCGACCAGGCGTTTTTTCGGCGCTTGGCCAGTCTGGAGTATCTGTAGGTGAGTCAAGACAAGAAAACCTTTCCGCTGGCGGCGGCGTTAGTCTTTCTGTTCGCCTCACTGGCGGTGACCTTCTGGCGCCTGTTGGGGTATGCCCCCGCGCCCGTCGACCCTGCCTGGGCGTTGCCGGAGGTTACGGCAGCACCAGCAGGTGCGGTCACAGTGAGATTCACCGGTACGACGACGCTGCTGTTTTCTGATGGCGTCACGGCCTGGATGACGGATGGCTGGTTCAGCCGGCCGGGGCCATGGCCGTTGCTGATGGGCGCAATTGAACCCGACCTGGACGCGATAAGCACCGGACTGGCGAAGAACGAATTGACCCAACTGGCTGCCGTCTTGCCGCTGCATTCCCATTACGATCACGCCATGGACGCCCCGGAGGTGGCAAAACGCACGGGGGCTTTGTTGCTGGGGTCGGAGGCAACGGCCAATATCGGCCGCGGTTGGGGCTTACCAGAAACTCAGATGCGTGTGCTCAGTGACGGCGTACCGGTTCAACTGGGAGCGTTTACTATTACGCCCATGGAGTCCCGGCACTTCACCTATGCCAGTGAGAAAATGGTGGCTGAACTGATCGATGACTGGCAGATCAATGAACCCCTGACACCGCCCGCCAGCGCCATGGACTATAAGCTGGGCAAGGCGTATATCCTGCATGTAGAACACCCTGCAGGCAGTTTTTTGGTGATAGGCAGCGCCGGCTATCTGCCTGGCCAGCTCGAGGGCATCGATGTAGACCTGCTGTTTTTAGGTTTGGGCGGGCTGGGCTCCCAAACCGAGGTCTACCGGGAGGAACTGTGGCAGGAGACGGCGCTTCGGGTCAGCCCCGAACGTATCATACCGGTGCATTGGGATAGCCTGATCGGTCCTATCGAGGGTCCCTTTACGGGAGAGATCAGGTTAGCCAGTCTGTTCTCGGGTAATCCGGAATTGGTGCGGGAATTTATTGATAGCAAGATAGCGGCTCATCCGGAGATAAGCTGGAACACGCTGCCGCGCTATCGGCTGGTTGTTATATTGGATTCGCCCGCCGACGACTGATCGTCCTCTTTCATCCAGGGAGCCACTTCCCTTGCCAGCGCTTCGTTGGCTTCCTCTCGTTCAAGGTAGGCCAGCCATTGACGCGCCAGCTTTTCCGTTTTCGGGAGCTTTCCGGCCTGAGCGAATGAGCGTCTGGCCTCGCGGAAGTTCTTCTGGTTGAACTGGGCCATTCCCAACATCAGGCGAGCCCCACCGACGTCTCTCAAACCGCCTTTTTTGAGAGCGCTCGCGAGGCTCTTCTCCGCACCTTGCCATTGCAGGAGACTCATCTGAGTGCGCGCCAGGTCGACGTACCCGCGGCCGTCTTCGGCCAGTCGGGCCGAAACTTGCAGGGGTTCCAACGCGCGGTCGGGGTGACCCGAGAGCAGCCAGGCCTGTGCCAGCATATCCATGGTGCGTTTATTGGCATCCAGACGCTCTGCATCGATTTCCTTAGTGAGCAGGTTGGCCGCTTTTACAGGAATGTCATAAAGCAAATAAAGGCTGGCCAGGTTGATGACATGAGTCACATTGCTCAGGCTGCCACGTTCATAGAGTGGCTCCATCAAAGCGAGCTGTTTCTTACTGTCCCCCAACTCGCCGTAGATAGCGGCCATGTTGAGCAGGTAGCGATCGCGCGGATACAGATCGATCAACTGCTGGACGATTGCCAGCATGCCGTCGTAATCATTGCGGTGATAATAAATCGCATTCTTCAGTAGCAGCCAGTTCTCTCGAGGAGGCAGACCCAGAGCGGCTTGCAGCTCGATGCCGGTGTCGATGGCGGCCATCGCTTCATCCATGCGCTCCATCTGATAAAGAATCTGGGCCTTGAGCGTGTAATTGTCGGCGCTGGGCTCCAGTGAAGTTTCAATGAGCATATCAACATAGCGCAGTGCGTTCTCATAGTCCTCGGTGACCATATGCAGTTGACTCAAGGTGCGCATTACATTGAGTCGCATGCCCAACGGTATATCCTCGGTCGCCATCACTTGCTCGTAAGCTGCCAGGGCACCGTCCATGTCTTCCTTCTGGTAGCGGATGTACCCCATCAGGAACCAGCTCTGGGCTTTTTCGTAGTCCGAGAGTTTCGAGTCCAGCAGTTCGCGCAGCAGCGTCTCCGCCTCGCCCAGTTGCTCGCCATCAGCGAGTTCCTGGATCACCTGCATTTTGTCGTAGACCTGCTGGCTCAGCCCCGAGGTGCGGTCTACTTCCTGGGCCTGCAGTGCCCAGCAGACCAGGCAGAGCAGGGCGGCTGGCCAACCGAGCTTATTGTTCGTCAAGTTCATAAATAAAGCGGTTGCTGACGTTGTGGACCTCGATGGCCTCACCATCGATGACTCTGGGTTTGTACTTGAACTTCTTGGCGGCTTCTACGGACGAGCGGTAGAACACGGCGTCGGTGCATTGGTCCTCAACTACCGCTACATCGCGGGTCGATCCGTTGGCGGTGACCGAATAGGTGACCAGGCACGACCCTTCAGTGCCCCTGAGTGCGGCCCGTTTGGGATAGATCGGAGCCACCTTGACGATCGGCAGATATTCACCGTCGGAACCTGACATGCCAAGGCCGCCAATCGACAAGTTGTCGCCAATGCCTAACGGCAGTTCTGCGGATGACACCGCGATGGTGGTGTCCGACTGGTTCGATTGTGGGGCCGCAGGCGCCGGGGGTGCTTCGGCGGGAGTGGGGCGCATAGGCTTGCGCTCCTTAACGGCTGACGACTCGTCCCGCTTGAGGCGCACGAAGTCTACCATATGGGCGCGATTGGACTCATCCAACCGCTGCTGACTGGACGCGATCAATTGGTGCATGAACCAGGTGAGCAATAGCGCACAGCATCCACCCAGCAAAGTTACCAGCAGCAAGCGTCGGTAGTAATGGTGATCTTCCAGTTGCGTCAGGCTGCCCAGGGCCATACGTCAGTTCCTGGTGGCCAGGGCGATTTCATAGACGCCGGCGAGTCGAGAGGCGTCCATTACTTGTACCAGTATTTCGTTGGTGGAATCCTGGTCGGCCTGGATGACAACGGTGCCTTTGGGGTTTTCTGCATGGAGTCGCTCGATATTGGCGCGCACTGAACGCACATCGACTTCACGCCGGTTGACCCACACCTTGTTGTGGGCGTCTATCGCCACCAGGATGTTGGCCTTCTCCTTCACCACCGCAGTCTGGGCTTTCGGTCTGTTGACATCGATACCGGACTCCTTAACAAATGTTGCAGTCACAATGAAAAAAATCAGCATGATGAACACCACGTCGAGCATCGGTGTGATGTCCACGCTGGCTTCGCTGTCTTCCTGGCTGTTTCCCAGCATCCTACGCATCAGGCGGTGTCCTTTTGAGTTTTACCCTTCTGCCACAGGTCCAGCAGATCGTTGAGCCGGTTGCTCTCCGCGTTCAGTCTACGTGTCACCATACTGGTGACCAGCATCCCGGCAATGGCTACCACCATCCCCGCCATGGTGGTGACCGTGGCCTTGGAAACACCGGAAGCGGTTGAACGCGGGTTGTTGGCTCCGGTGGCGGCCACCGCGTCGAACACCTCCAGCATGCCCAGTACCGTGCCCAAGAGCCCCAGTAGCGGGCAGAGCTTGATCAGGGTTCGAGTAAGATCCGTATTATGATAGAGATTGCGACGCAATCGCGATAGTAACAGGTGTCGGTAATGTTGGTCGTACCACTGGCTGTGTTCGCCCCGGTATAACCACATCGTCAGGGCCTGTTTACGCTGCCTGGGGTATACCAGGTACAGGTAGCCGAGGCGTTCGAACGAGAAGGTCCAGATCAGCAGCGCCATGAAAATAATGGCCAGCAGAATGTCGCCACCCAGTTCCGTCATATCGCCAAACCAGGGAAACAGATTGTCGATCGCCGTGAGCAAGGGTCAGGCCTCCGCCTGCATCGCCACCAGGCCCACCGCTTCCTGCTCCAGCATCTCCTGGATATGTTTGGCCCGAGTGTGGACCAGTTGATGCAGTAACAAGGTGGGAATGGCAACGGTCAGGCCCAGCACCGTGGTGACAAGCGCCTGGGAGATACCACCCGCCATCAATTTCGGGTCGCCAGCACCAAACAAGGTGATCGCCTGGAACGTGATGATCATGCCGGTGACTGTGCCCAGCAGTCCCATCAGGGGAGCGACGGCAGCGGCAATTTTCAAAAACCCCAGACCCCGATTGATCTTTGGCAGCTCCCGCAATACCGCCTCGCCCAGCCGCAGCTCGAGTGTTTCGGTATTCCAGTCTTCTTCCGATTGGTAGATCTTCAGCACGTGGCCCAGGGGGTTGTCTCCGGGCTGGTCCATAGCGTGCAGCTGTTTCTCCACCTTCCGATTGGTAATGGTGAGCGTGATCAGCAGGTAAACAGCGAGTACAACAGAGAGCACACCCAGCCCGATAATCAGGTAGCCGATAACACCCCCCTGGGCAACCCGCGCCTTGAGGTCGGGGGCCTGGACCAGCAGCGACAGCAGTTGGCCCCGGGTGGGGTCAATGCTGAAGGGCACCATTTCTGAGCTGGATGCAATGCTGGCTGCCCCCTGTGTATAGCGTCGGGGCGGCTGTCGGCCGTACTCCACCACACGGCCGGTCTCAGGAATATACTGGTAGTAATTGCCATCCGATACCAGGTTAAAACTGCCCACCCGGATCACTTCCTGTTCCCTCTCTTCGCCCTGGCGGGTTAGCACCGGCATGGTCACTCTGGCCACTTTGCCTGACTGGGTCATTTCCCATTGCAGCTCGTACCACAACCGCTCGATTTCCTCGATGGTGGGCAGATCCGAGGTCTGGCCCATACGAGCCGCAAACTCAACCAGATAGTCAGAGCGCTCAGGATTGTGAATCTGGGTGAGGGAGGAGGCGAATTTGCCCTGGGCGTCACCGGCCACCTGTTGCAGCACACCGAATAACTCTTTGAGCGAGCCCAGCCGTTCAGCGAGTCGCCCCTGCAGCTCGTCAATCAGGAGATCGTTTTCTTCAAACGTGGCTTCCCGTTCCTGACTGATGCCTTCCTGGCGCTGCTCCTCGGCGCGCAGCTCATCGAGTCTCCGGCGCTGCTGGGACTCCTCGCGTTTGAACTCGGCCAGTCGCTGGCGGTTTTCCTTGTTGTCGCTAGCCCGGCCTTTTTTGACCTCCTGCAGCAACTCATCAATATCCAGCTCCGGTTCGTCCGCAGCCAGGGCAGATCTCACCGGAAAGACGCAGAGTGCGCAAAACAGCGCCACCGCAATTAACTCGCAGCTATAGCGGAATCCCCTGTACAGACATGAATAAAGGCGGGAGTTGGGACGCACGGAGGCTTCGTTGCGACGATTGATCATTGCATATCCTCCGGTGGCGCTACCGGCACGGTAAAGAGTTCTGGCGCCATTTCGGTGCGCGCAATGCGTAAGCCTTTATCGACGCTGCGCTGGTACTGACTCTCAGTCATCTCGACCCAGTCCCGGCTGCCGTTGTCCCAGTGGCCGAACCGATCGTTGCCAACACTGCGATACAGCAGGGCGATGCGACCGACCCGGAGGTAATCGACATCGAAGCTTTTGTCTGCGAGATTGAGTTTGCCCTTGTAGGCTTCCAGTGTGCGGCCAAAGTCGTTCTCGATCTGAAAGGCCTCGAACACCCGACGGGTCTTCTCGGCAATGGTGAGATCTGGCCGTTCCATCAGCACGCGCAACTTGTTCACCCGATCGACGCGCTCCTGCTTCAGGAACGGTACGTCCAGGGAGATAAATTCTTCCAGGCTATCGAGCATCCGCATCAGCAGGGGAATCATCTGTCGCTCGATCACCGTGGCGTTAGCAATCGATGCGCGCAGCGTTTCGATATCCGCATCCTGTCCTGCCAGCTGCTTGGCCAGCAGTCCGTTATAGACCTTCAAGCCGTCGACGATTTTTAGCCGGGTTTGAAAGTCAGCAACCAGATCGGCGGTATCCTGGAAGACGTCATCGACCCGGCGCTGTGCCTTTTGATTATCGACGATGCGCCGTGATTCTTCATCGATCACCGGCGCAGTCGGGTCCTGCCCAAAGGCGTGTGAAGTGCTCAATGCGCAAAAGATGCACAGAGCGGTCAGGGGGTGAGTCCGTCTCAAAGCCAGACCTCCAAGTTTGTGAGTGCCCAAAGCAGGTTGGTAGCTGGAGTATCAACATTAGTACGGCTTTGGAGAAAAAATCTTGATATGGGTCAAATACAATCAATTCTCGATTCGCCTCCGAGACCGCTGCACCGACCCTGCCGGCTGCGCCCGGGATGGGTTACACTGCGCCAAATGCTCGGGGGTACGACTATGTCCAGTAGCGCAAGACTGGCTGGGTTGGTGGTTGCAATTGCCATGTTCTGCTTCAGTGCGTGGATGTTTTCCCGCAGCGGCGATTGGGTGGCAGCGGTGTTTGCCGCCGGCAGCGTCGGCTACGGGTTCTTTTTTCTGGATGCAAACCGCAAGGGACATGATTGATGAAGGCATTTTTCACGGCGCTGATCACCTTGGTGCTGCTGGCTGGCTGTTCCACCTTAACCCAGGATTTCGACCCTCCCAAGGTCACCCTGGACAGTTTTCGTGGGCTTCCTGGTCAAGAGGGCATGCCGCGTTTCGAAATTAAGCTCCGGGTTGCCAACCCTAATGTTGAGGCCCTCGATATTGCTGGCATCAGTTATACGGTGGAGGTGCAGGGCAGTGAACTGCTCAGCGGAGTCAGCAATGATGTCCCGCGCATCGAAGGTTATACCGAAGAAATCGTTACCTTGGAATCGTCTTTGAGCCTGTTTCATCTGCTCAAACTGTTGGCCAGCCTCGGTCTGCAGCCCCAGGACGAAATCGCTTACAAACTCGGCGCGAAAATCGATTTTGCTGGCTTTATTCCAACCCAGAGAGTCGAGGAGAAAGGCGTGTTTGACCTGAACAAGGTATTGGAGTCGGCGCCTGGTAACCGGGCGTTACCGTTAACGCCTGGCGTCTAGCTTCTGGCGCCCAGTCCCTGGTCCCTTAACCCCACAGCGACTGGGCGAAGATCCCGAATATAACCAGAGGGCACACCACCCGCACATACCAGGGCCAGATCTTCCAGAACAGGCTGCTCTCTACACCCGGATTGCCCTTGCGGACCTCCTGCAGCAAACTGTCGCGATGCCAGACCCAGCCCGCGTAAATGCAGAACATAAAGCCCAGCAGCGGCTGGCTATAGCGGGTCGTGAACGCCACCACCAGCCCGAACAGCACGTCAAAATTAAACAGGATGACGCTACTCATCATGGCAATCACCAGGCCTATGCACCACACCGCTTTTTTACGGCTGACACCATGCTCTTCGATGGTATAGGCGACCGGGACTTCAAGCATGGAAATGGAGGAGGTGAGGGCGGCGACACTCATCAGAAAGAAAAACGTCGCGGCGACGATGGTGCCGGCCAGGCCCATGGTGGCAAACAGTTCTGGCAAAACACTGAAGATCAGGGTGTCCTCGGAAAGCAATGCGCCGGTTTCTGAAAAAATCTCGACCCCGTTGTTGGCGGCGACATACATGGCGGGCAACACCAGGAATCCAGCCGATACCGCAATAAAGATATCGACCCCGGTGACCAGCCCGCCCACCACGGGCAGGTTTTCTTCGTCACTGATGTACGAGCCGTAGACCAGCATGGTTCCGACCCCCAGGGACAGGGAGAAAAACGCGGAGCCCAGAGCGGCGATAATCAGCTTGGGTGACAGCGCGGCGCTGAAATCCGGCAACAGATACACTTTCAGGCCCTCCATGGCACCGTCCAGCGTCATCACATAGATGACCAGCAGCAGTAGAGTGATGAGCAAAGAAGGCATCAACCGGGCCGACCAGCGCTCTATACCCTCTTTCACTCCCTCCGATATAATACCAATGGTAAGCACCATAAAAATCAACATAAACAGCTGATTACGAGACATACTGAATGTAGTTAGCCAGGTTGATATGCGGCCCAGGCCGATCAGGTCTGCCACCGCGCCCAGGCAATGAGCAATCATCCAGCCCGCGACAATGGCATAAAAGCTGAGGATCAGGCTCGCCACGACAAAGCCGATGATGCCTGTGCCGGCGCCGATACGTCGGGTTACAGTTCCATTGGAGATAAGCTTGAGCGCAGTGACGGCATTGGCGTGGGCATGCCGGCCGATGATCAGCTCGGCCATCAACGCCGGGTAGGCGAGGGTGAAGGCCAGTACCAGATAGAC
Organism: uncultured Gammaproteobacteria bacterium; assembly: GCA_963840725.1. GTDB lineage: Bacteria > Pseudomonadota > Gammaproteobacteria > Pseudomonadales > Halieaceae > CAVWDU01. Next base: position 204,128 of record CAWIZY010000025.1, read on the forward strand.
CATAAGAAAGGCGGCACCGCCGTTACTCGCAGCCTGGGTAGGAAAGCCCCAAATGTTGCCCAGCCCGACCGCGCTGCCTGCCGCCGCCATAACAAACCCGAATCGGGAGCTGAATTCCCCGCGCGCCGCCGCCATACGCTTTCCTGGTATCCGTTTTTTTATTTGCGCCAAAGTGTAGCACGAACAGCCTGCCAGGCTGGCCTGTTTGTGGGGTTTGTCCGCAGGGCCGGTGGCTTTTCCAAGCACTGTTGAGCCGCTTCCATACTGCAGGCCCTTTTGCCGCGGGAGCTGTCTTATGGTGCTTCTCGCAGCCAGGATTTATGGTAGTATGCGGCCCCGCGGGAACGTCACCCGCGCCTTCTGTCAGACCCCTGCCCGGGTGGTGGAATTGGTAGACACAGGAGACTTAAAATCTCCCGCCTATTGCAGGCGTGCCGGTTCGATTCCGGCCTCGGGCA
>CAWIZY010000026.1:0-15975 GCA_963840725.1 uncultured Gammaproteobacteria bacterium
TCACTACGGCCGCGGCGAAGGCCTTTGAACCGTGGCTTCACCGGATGCCGGTGCTGCTGGCGGGCGAGGAGGTCGAGCGCTGGCTGGATAACAGCAGCGGCTATTGCTGCAGATGATCCCGTGTGCTGCCCCGCGTTTCAAGTTTGGCTGGCAGGCTGCGCCACTGCCGAACGCCGTGGGCAATGCCCGCCAATAAATCAGCCGCGCTCATGGAGCCTGTCGGTGACACCGTCGAACTGGCGGCAGAGCCATAACGTAATCCCTCTGGGGTGGAGATGAGCCTGGCACCCGTTGTGGCTCAGTCCAGGCATCCCCCACCTTTAGCGCGATAAGCTTGAACGCCTGTGCCGTTACATCAGTCGCCCGGCGGTCTCTGAGAAGCGCCTGGCTTTGACGGCTTACGGACAGGTTCGGTATGAACTCAAAACCCCGTACCGCAACGGCACAACATATGTCATCTTTCAGCCCTTGGACTTTATGGCTAAGCTTGCAGCGCTGGTGCCCAAGCCTCGAATCAATCTCACACGCTTCCATGGCGTATTCGCTCCGAATAGCAAACACCGCGTTGAAGTGACACCTACTAAGCGCGGCAAGCTGACAGCAAAGGCTGAACCGGGTAGCGCGGATTGGCCTGATAAGAGTCCTGAAGAACGGCATCGCGCCATGACCTGGATGCAGCGCCTCAAACGGGTATTCAACATTGACATTGAAGTTTGCGAGCGCTGCAGTGGGCACGTCAAAGTCATCGCCAGTATTGAAGACCCAGCGGTGATTGCGCATATCCTCAAGCACCTGAAGCAGAAAGCCGCCATCGTCGGTGACACAAAACTCCATGCGCTACCGCCAGAACGCGCGCCTCCTGAGCATGGCTTTTTTCTCGATCTTTCACAGTCTCGCCTTTTTGACTGACAGAAGCTAAATCAACAAACATGAATCACGCTGCTATGCGCTGGTAGGGGGGGTGTGCGTGCTGAGGCCCTAATGACAGCAATTTGTGGTCAATTTCAGTGACAAGATGAGGAGCGTTTAGGCGATGGGAGGGTTTTGATGGGTAATATGCTCCGGCGAATTCTACCTGGAATTAACTCGGCTAAGGCTTCTTTTGGGGAAAAGGAGTGTTTATACTTCCTATACTCCGTTTGAATTCTGGGCTATATTTTCTGCGTCTGGACATGAACACTCCTTTGGCACAGTGTGCCTCTTTTTAGAAGTGTCCGCAGTAACGGGGTAAACCCATCCAACAGCGTGAAATTCTGGGAGCGGCAATACAAACAGCTGGACCCGCGACCCTCTTGCTCAATGTCTCAACGATGGTGTTTGGCTATTGGCTCGCACGAACCTACCGGCTCAATACGGCTCAGACCACGTCGATCAGCCTTGAGATTGGCATACAGAACTCGGCTTTGGCCATGTTGAACGCTACAACGCTTCTGGATAATCCAACCATGGCTTTGCCGCCCGGTATCTATTCCCTTGTAATGTATCTAACCGGTGGATTTGTAGTGGGCCTGCGGCACCGCCAAAGGACGACCGGCAAAATCGTAATGAAACCTGCGGATCAGCAAGAGTAAAGGGAACAGCAAACCGACAGTGTCGGAGCATGCAGATCCACCAGGACGCATAGTTTCACGCCATCTCTTTCAAAAACCAAGTGAAGGCGGCGTTATCTTCCCCAGGGAGCTATCAGCGCCTCTCTTCATGGCCAGGATCTGCTCTTTTAAAAGACGATAGAACTCATAATTCGGGAGTGGGTCGTATTTTATCCCCTGCAGTTCGTAATGCTTGAGAATGGCTTTGACCGTCGTTGGTTTTACAAACACCTCTTCGCCGGGCGAGTAGTAATAGGGAATCACGGTAACCAATGGCCATTTGGCCAGCTTCTGGCGCTTGAGAGATTCCACCATTGTGTTGAAACCCTGCCCCTGATCTCCGTGTAGCATGTCGTACAATGCAAAGGCGTACTGCTCGCGATCTTTTGACGTCATCCCGGCAACCAGTCGCTTGAGTCGCGGCTTTTCGAACCTTGAGACCAGAGATGACTGGGTAATGAGCTTCACCATGTTCTCCGCAACAACCTGCGGCAAGGCGAATGCTTCTTTGCTGAACCACTCCTGCGCTTGCTTCGTTCTGCGTTGAAACATGATGCTTTTTCCCTTCCGCTACGAGAGCAGGGTTGTCAAAGCCACCGGGAAAGATCGATAAAAACTCCCGCTCAGCTTGTTCGAGTTTTTCTTGATTCATAGCGCTTAACCTTCTCATGAAAAAGTACTTCAGACACTCGGGTTCGGCTTCAGAGTCAGCTTCCGTCAACGGCGCAGGTTCAGGGCATTCAAACGCGCCGTTGAGAGGAAAACTTGAGTAAAGTTGCGAATGGCCTAGCACTGACTCCATGGAGACAAATGCTGCAGGCAACGGTGAAAGAGACGACAGAAACGGTTGGAGAGGTTTCTGGGATAACCCCGCGGTCAATGAGCAACATCATGAAAGCTACCGTCGCCAACCCCTTTGGCCCAAACCAGGCTACAAACAGACGGTCAGTTTTTGGCAAACCCGAAAAGCCTAGTGAAATCAATACCGATAGAGTCCTTACCAGAAACACACTCGCAAATGCATAAATCACCACGGAACTCGACAAGTTGTCGGCAACCAAAGGCACCAACAGAACCCCAAACGCAATCCAGGCCAACGATGAAACAATGTTTGCAAGGCACTCCGTTTCATCAATCAGCTTGAACCGCCTTTTCTGATCATCAAACGACACCAGGCACCCAGCAGCGAAGGACGCGATCAAACCACTGCCGCCAAGCCACTGAGCCAGGCCAAAAGAGGAAAGGGCCAAGGAGGCAAACGGCAATACCCGCCAACTGCCCCCCACAAAAAACCGGCCATGGGTGCCGCGGGCAATGCCAATAAAAACCATCGATAAAACAACACCGACCAACAGACCGATACCGAGCTCACTCGCCAGAAAGTTCAATACAAATAGTGGGGGAAGAGGCTCACTACTCTCACTCGCAAACGCCAATGCCGCCAACGCCAACAGTAGCGGCAGACACAGACCATCGTTCAGTCCACTCTCAATTTCTACTCCAAGTATCACTTTTTCCGGGAGGCCATCAGTAGAGGTGATGGGGCGCGCAAGGTCGGCATCCGTCGGAGCAAGTATCACAGCGAGGATTGCCGCTTCCAACCAAATCATATCCGGAAACACTGCAACGGCGAGGACGAAGCCAAGCATCATGGAGGCTGGGAGGCCGATTGCCAAAAGGCGCAAAGGCACTGTCAAAACCCTTCTGAATGCCCTGAAATCGATTCGAGCCGCCTGAGTGCACAACACCAGGGCCAGTGTAAGCTCCGCGTAAACTCTCAGAAGTGCTCTCGACCCATCGCTGGAGACAGCATCAACTCCCAGAGGGCCGACAAAAACTCCCGTCAACGTAAAAAACATCGCACTGGTGAGCGAAAAACGCTCAAACAGTTGACCGATTGCCCCATAAACAAGAAAAGCGATCCCTACCGCAGAAATGGCAAGATAGGTCGAGGACGTGACGGTATAGAGGTCGTTCACCAGGTTATGTCTTCATTGTATTCACAGGGCTATCCAGCGAGCTTGTTCACAACCAAATTGGTCACAGCACAAGCTCATCGGGAATGGACAGGAAGGACTTACCTTCGATCAAATGCCCCGCTCGACTTTTGCTGCTGCGAGAGCCATCCGGGCCATAGGTTCCCCATTGTTTCCAATATAGGTGCACGTTCTGGGCTAGGCATTGATCCCGGAGTGACGTTACCCATTCTGGCATTGCGCGCCGAGCCTCCGGACCACTTTCTCCGCCTCCTACAACAAGTCGTATGCCGGACAGGTCCAGCTCACCAAGGTCACCAAGGAGAGGCTCACAACAGATATGCTTGTTCCTAACCCTCGTTTTCTTAAGATCTTCAAGGCGAGGGAGGCCATATTCCCGGTCTTCAACAGTCACTCCCGCCCAAAGGTTGTCTGGAGCTTCTCTTCTATCGAAATACGCCCGCATTTTTTGGCTTCTTTTGGTCAGTATGTAGAACACATGCCAATGGGCTTTTCTTACAATATCCATCACCTGGTCGATGCTCTCATCGTCCGCATCTTCGTGAAAGATGTCGCTCATGGAGTTGATGAAGTAGAACGTCGGCTTCTTGCGTTTCAGGGGCGCTGCTTTTTCTATGCGGTCGGGATGCACCGCAAACTTGAAGCCGTTTTCGTAGCCGGGTGTGCCCCATTTATGGAGTTTCGCGGCGATGGTTTCTGCGTAGCAGTGCTTACAACCCGGGGAAACTTTCGTACACCCGGTAAACGGGTTCCAGGTCTTGGCGTCGATCTTCATTTCCTGATCGTAGGAGATCTTTCCGTTATCCGCCGTTGTCATGGTTACTCAGGCCTTTTCTCGCCGGCTTTGTCATAATCCCAATAAGCCGCCTCAATATTGTGACCGTCCGGGTCGATAACAAAAGCGGCGTAATAGCCTGCCCAGTAGTTCTCGCGATAGCCGGGACCACCGTTGTCCGTCGCCCCTTCGGCCAGTGCGGTTTCGTAGAATGCACGAACCTCTTCTTTGGTCTTTGCCTCAAAAGCCAGGTGCGTCGGAACGACTTCCTCTTTCAGAACCCACAGGTCGGTGTTCTTACCATCGTAAAAGCCAGCCGCTTGGCCAACTTCCATATTGTTGGTGTATCCAAGGGTGGCAAGAACCTTCGTGTAGAAGTCCTTGGACTTCTCATAATTGCTAACGTGAAGATGCGTGTGAGCTATCATTTCGCGGAGTCTCCGCTTACTGTTCCATGGCTTCGTGATGCCGACGACTGCGTTTCTTAGCCTCAGCCATTTGAATTGCGTGCTTGCAGCACGACCTGCCATTTGCCGTCGTTCTTCCTCCAGATGGTGACGTACTTCTCTGTCTGCTGGCTTCCGTCCGGAAGTTTCATGGAGATTTCACCGTAGGCAAAGGCCATGTCACCGGATGAGCTGATCTCGGCACCCGTTGGTTCGAATGACATGTCCAAGCCTTCGGTGTCCCGGGCCGCCTCCAGGGCTTCTTTTTCGTGATGATTGCCGACAAGAAGTTCCGCTCCCGGATTTAGGAGCTTCACGTCATCAGCCATGTATTTCATCATCTGGTCAACATCGCCCGTCGCCAAGAGCTTCGAGGTCATGCGTTCCAATTCCAGAATGTGGTCTGCCGTATCAATTTGGTGTGTCATCTCAACCTTCTCCGTTTGTTTCTCTGCGGTCGCCCAATCCTGCAAATATCTCTGCGAGGCTATGCGTCGTTGAAATTATTAGCCTCAACAACACAGCGCCACTTTCCATTTCCATCGATATCTCTCCAAATGGAAACGAATTTCCCGATACGGGTTTCTTCTCCGGCTTGCTCCAACTTGGTTTCACCAATGACATAAGCCATTTCGCCAGACTCACTGACTTCAATGTCCGTAGGCTCGAAGCTGAATTTGAGACCTTCAACCGCAGAAATTTCCCGCATCCAATTCGAGTAGCCAATACCGTCCATTTTCGGCATTCCGGGAGTAAGCTGAACAGTTTCAGGAGTAATAATCTCGTTATCTAAAAAATCGAGATCGCCTTCTTGCCAGTGTTCATTGGCAGCGCGTTCGAGCCTGAAAAGTTCATCACGTATCTTCTGTTGGACGTCATTCATCAGCCTATCCTTTTCGTTTCAAACAGCTCGGGTATTGGTTTAGCGACAACAACTGTAAGCGACCACACCTCGTGTCACAATGACAAAACATCAAAGGATCATGCCATTTAATCGCATAAGGTTTTCCAATGCCCCTCTATCGAGTACCGACGCTGCAGGCTCCCTTGGACCTTGAGAAAACCCCGCGCCGGGTTGTCATTGTCACCAACCGCGCATCCTCTTCGCTGGAGTACATAGGCTTTCTACAAGTCTTCGCAGAAACGACGTTTTTTCTTGAGCAAGCCGGCTACTGTCCCGCCTATGAAGTTGAAGTCGTATCTCGCGGTAAAGGCTGCATCTATGAACGCAACGGCCTTTCTATAACAGCATCCCGATCCTTCGATGAGCTCGAAGGTTCCGTGGACACACTGATCATTCAGGCTGCCGATGACCACGATGAATGTCTTCATGACAAACAATTCATCAACTGGATCAAAGTGATGGCCAAGAACGTCCGCCGTATCGTGAGTGCCTGCACAGGCTCTTTTATACTGGCAGAGGCAGGACTGCTTGATGGAAAGCCGGCAACCACCCACTGGGCGGCCGCTGAGGATTTCCGTACCCGGTACCCCGAGGTTCGCCTTACTCCTGAGCGGATACATGTAAAGTCTGGCAACATCCATACAGCAGCTGGTGTTACCGCCGCCGTGGATCTTGCCATCGCTCTGGTTGAAGAGGATTTGGGCTCCGAATTAGCTCGGCGAGTCGCACAAGCAATGGTCGTTTTTATGAAGCGACCTGGTAACCAGGCCCAGTTTTTTGCCACATCAACCCACAGCGTTACGGAGCACCACCTGGATGCTTTCGTTGACTACATTCAGGAGCATTTGTCAGCGGATCTACGGCTGGAGACCCTGGCCGGCCACTTCAACCTCAGTCTTCGAAGCTTCAATCGCCAGTTCCGAAAGCGAGTCGGAACTCCGCCCGGTCGCTACATTGAGCAGTGTCGCGTCGATCGTGCTCGTCGGTACCTGGAAGAAAGCACTGCGACCATCTCTCAGATCGCTCAGTGGTGCGGCTACGCAACCTCCGACGGGCTTTGCCTCGCGCTTGAGAGAAACCTCGGTTTAACTCCTCGGCAATACCGAGAACGTTTTACCACTTCGGTTCTTTGGTCCTAATTCCATCCAGCTGACTCAGACCATCCCTAGTCTACCTATACCCGTCGAGTTAAAGGGGCTTATACAGCCGCCGGTTCGGTGCTCTGCCAAGCAAGAATGTAAGCCGGCTGCGCGCCGAGCAAACGCACCTGTCAGCCTGAGCTCCTCGCCGCTGAATCGGCCCGGCACCCAGCCTCCACCGGGTGCCTGCCGCAAGATCGAGCCCGGTCAGTTCACGAGCTTTCTCAATTCCGTCTTCAACACCTTGCCCGAGGGCCCCAGCGGCAGGGCATCCATGAACACCACGTGTTTGGGTATCTTGTAACGCGCGATGCGTCCGTTGCAGGCGGCGATCACATCGGCTTCAGACACTTCACAATCTGCGGCCGTAACGACACAGGCCGCCCCCACCTCGCCCCAGCGTTCGTCGGCCACCCCAATCACGGCCACTTGGGCCACGCCCTCTATATCCGCGATGCAGTTTTCCACTTCTACGGGGTAAACGTTCTCGCCACCGGAGATGTACATGTCTTTCTTCCGGTCGCTTATAAACAGAAAGCCGTCTTCATCGAAGTACCCCATATCTCCGGTGCGTAACCAGTCACCCTCAAAGTTATCAGCCTGGGCTTCCGGCCGTTTGAAGTATTCCGTAATGACGGAGGGCCCGCGGGCATAGATCTCTCCGGTTTCCCCCACGCTGGCGTCGCTGCCGTCGTCACGCACTACTCGCAGGTCCACGTGCATGATCGCCTGTCCGGCAGAGCCCAGTTTGGCGACGGCGTCCTCCGCCCTCAGTACAGTCAGGGTCGGGCCGGTTTCCGTCAGGCCATACCCCTGGATCAGTGGCAGGCCTTTGTCAGCGTACTGCTGCAGCAATGCCCGGGTAGAGGGCGCGCCGCCAACGAAAATGCCTTCCACCGAGGCTGTATTGGCCGATTCGAACTCCGGCAGGGCGGCAATCATTTCGAACATCGTGGGCACACCGCAAAAATGGGTGACCCCGTAATCGGGATCTTCCAGTGCCTGCAGTACGGCCGGGGGGTCAAAACGCTCCATGGTGACCTGCGTGCCGCCGGCGTAAAAGATGGCATGGGCAAACACGTTGAGACCACTGATATGGAACAGAGGCAAAAGGGTCAGATTGCAGGAGCGCGGTGACAGCCCGAGCGGCACGGAATTGCCGATCGCCTGCATCATGACTGCGCCGTGGTTATGCAATACGCCCTTGGGCTTTCCGGTAGTGCCGGAGGAATAGATCAGGGTCCAGCCGTCACTGGCATCGCGTTTCTCCGATACTGCCCACACAGCTTGTGCCTCGATGACGCTCTCGATATTCTCCGGCAGGTCGGCCTTGCCGAGACCGATCAATCGCGGCGGATGCTCGGCGGCGGCTACCGCCTCCTGCGCGATGGATTCGAAGCCGGCACCGACAAACAGCAGTCCCGGCCCGGCATCGTCCAGCTGAAAGGCCAGTTCTGGTGCTGCCAAGCGGGTGTTCATGGGGAAAAACACCAATCCCGCCCGGGCGCAGGCGAAATCGATATCCAGCATGTCGCTGGAGTTGTTACCCAGCACCGCCACCGTATCCCCTACCTTGAGCTGGCACTGCTCACGAAAACAGGCCGCCAGGCGCCCTACCCGCTCGTGCATCTGGCGGTAGGTAAATCGGCGCCCGGTCGCGTGATCGATCTGGGCAATGGCTTCGGGGCGTGCGTGCGGCATGACTGGCAATCCAATCTCTTATATCAAGCATATCGGTGGTCTCGCTGTTCGGTGCTACTGCCCCTTCAGGTTAGGGGTGCGCTTTTCCGCGAAGGCCTCGAGGCACTCGCGAAAATCCGCACTGCGTGTCGTCAGAAGCCACTGGTCCTGGTCCATATGCATGATGGATTCGCCCAGGGCCTGGAAATAGCGGCGCCGCTATCTCCGTTTGCGCTTCGCCTGCAGGCCTGGCGTTGGCAACAGCCCCCGCAGCATGGCGATGGTCTCGTGAATATCCATCGCGTCGGGATTGATCAGCCACTGGTAGACCAGGCCAAAGATGGCGGAGGTAAAGGTCAGGCTCATCAGGTCGGGGGAGAGACCGATGGGCAGGTCGCCGGCCTCCTGCGCCTGCTGGCAGAGGTTCTTGATATCATCGCGAGCGGCGGCGTGAAAGCGTTGCAGGCCCTGCTGGATTGGCGAGGGATAACCCACAGACTCGAACCAGAGTGTGTATAGCACGCGAGCGCTGTCGGGATTCTGTTGCGCAAACTGGCTGATCGCCTCTAGTCGGGCGCGCAGCGCCTCCACCCCGGTTCTGCTTTTCTCTGTTTCCCGCAGTATCGCGAGCCACTCGCCCAGACAGCGTTCGGCGAGGCGGAGAAACAGGGTCTCTTTATTCCCGTAGCGGGCCTGGGCCAGGCCGCGGCTGTATCCCGCGCGTTCGCCGACCACCTTCAGGTTGGTATCCCGGGTGCCGACCTCGAGAATCATTTCCAGCGCGGCATCCAGCATCAGGCGATCTGACAGTTCGGTACGCTCACGGTGGGTGCGTCGCGCCACCGTGGTTTTGCTCTTGGGCATGCTTGTGTTTCCAGTTTGAATATATCGGTTCGTTTTCCAGTGCCAGTATATAAATTTGAAATTGTAATCACAAAACAAATAAATTAGAATGGCTCACTCATTGCGCAACACCGTGACGCTGGAGGTTCTCCTTGACCGCGTATACACCACCCCTGCGAGACCTTGGCTTTGCCCTCTTCGAGGTGCTGGGCTTCGAAGCCCACTGGCGGGAAGAGGCCAGCAGCTCAGACCTTGATGCTGACACAACGGAGATGCTGCTGGCGGAATACGCCAAGCTGTGTGCGGAGGTGATTGCGCCCCTGAATCGCTCCGGTGACGAGAGCGGATGCCGCTGGCAGGCGGGCGCAGTTACCACGCCCGAGGGCTTTGCAGAGGCTTACCGGCTGTATGCCGGTGGGGGCTGGTTTTCGCTGGCGGCCGCCACTGAGTTCGGCGGCCAGGGCCTGCCGCCCTCCCTGGCCAAACTGGCCACAGAGTTTCTGTGCAGCGCCAATATGGGGTTTGCACTCTACACCTCGGCCATACCGGGGGCGATTGCGACACTGGCGCGTTACGGTAGCCAGCAACAGCGACAGGTCTACGAGCGGCGCCTGATCAGCGGTGAGTGGAATGCCACGATGTGCCTGACGGAGCCGCACTGCGGTACTGACCTGGGCCTGCTGAAGACCCGGGCAGAGCGTCTCGATGGCGGTGCATACCGGATCACTGGCAGCAAGATTTTCATTACGGGCGGCGAGCACGACCTCACCGACAACATCATCCACCTGGTGCTGGCGCGATTGTGCGATGCCCCCGAGGGAACCCATGGTATCTCGCTGTTTATCGTACCCAGGCAGTTGCCGGACGAGCAGGGGGAGGTCGGCGAAGGTAACGCGGTAAGTTGCGGCGCTATCGAGAAGAAAATGGGAGTCCGGGCCAGTGCCACTTGCACCATGAACTTCGACGGTGCTGTCGGCTATCTGCTGGGCGAGGAAAACCGGGGCCTGCCGGCCATGTTTACCTTTATTAACGCTTCCCGGCTGGGCGCTGCGGTGCAGGGTGTTGCCCATGCCGAGCTCGGCTTCCAGAAATCTCTGGCCTATGCGCGCGAACGCCTGCAGATGCGTTCGCTCAGCGGCGCGAAGAATCCCGATGACCCGGCAGACCCCATCATCGTGCATCCGGATGTGAGGCGCATGCTCCTCACCCAGAAAGCCTTTGCCGAGGGCGGGCGCCTGCTGAATGCCTACATTGCCCGGGATCTGGACAGCGCTGCGGGCGGTGATGCTGACAAGGCGCGCGCCGCCCAGGCACGCCTGGATCTACTGACCCCATCGCCAAGGCCTTTCTGACCGAGGTCGGTGTGGAGTCGGCTAATCTCGCGATTCAGGTTTTTGGGGGGCACGGCTACATACGCGAGTGGGGGGTCGAGCAGAACTTGCGGGACGCGCGTATAGCCACTTTGTATGAAGGCACCACGGGTGTTCAGGCGCTGGACTTGCTCGGACGCAAGGTACTTGGAGCACACCAGCCGGTACTGGAGCAGCTTTGCGAGGAAATAGATGCCTTCTGCAGCGAGCATGCAGCGCGACTGCCGCTCCTGGCGGAGCTGGCAGCACGCACGCAGCGGTGGCGCGAGCTGACCACCCATATCGCCTGCAGTGCCGCCGAGGACCCCGATGTGGTCGGCGCCGCGTCGGTTCCCTTCCTGATGTACAGCGGTTACCTGCTGGTTGGCTACCTGTGGGCCAGGGCGGCGTTGGTTGCCGGGGACAAACTGGTGACGGCGCAGGACGGTGAGTTCTACCAGGCAAAGACCAAAACGGCGGCTTTACCTTGCCCACATCCTGCCGCGCGCCCAGTCCCTGGCGCTGGAGATTGAAGCCGGAGCGGTACATCTAATGTCCATTGACGATCATCTCTTCAGCTGTTGAAAACCTTGCAGGGACCGAAGCCATGAGCGAATCAAACGACCAATGCCTGGTTGAACTCAGCAGGAAGGATCAGGTGGCGGTGCTCACGCTCGCCAGGGCCGACAAGGGCAACGCGATGAACCGCGAGATGATGCTGCAGCTGCTGGCGCAGCTGGATATCGTCGCCGCCGACGAGACGATTCGTGCGTTGGTGCTCTGTGCCCGGGGTAGCACCTTCTCGGTCGGTGCCGACCTCAACGAGGTCGGTAACCTTCTGGATGAGCCCTCCCTCCTGGTCGCCCGGCGTGAGGCGGAACTGGGCGCAAAGATGATGCGAGCCCTGCGCGACCTGCCTCAACCCAGTATCTGTGCCGTGCAGGGCGTTGCCACCGGCGCGGGGGCCTGTATCGCCGCCGCCTGTGATTTCCGTATCGCCAGCGACCAGGCCCGGCTGGGGCTGGGTGAGGTCGGTATGGGGATGAACCTGATGTGGCATGCGATTCCCGTCTTTGTCGAGTTGCTGGGGCCGGCGCGAGCCAAGCAACTGGCCATGTCGGGTCGCTTGCTGGATGCGGCACAGCTACTCGACTGGGGCCTGCTGGACCGGGTCTGCGAGGCGGATCAACTCCAGTCACAGGCCCTGCAGTGGGCCGCTGAGTACACGCGGCTTCCACCGGTTGCGGTGCAGATGATCAAGCGCAGTATCAACCGCTATTCCCAGGCCCTGGGCGAATCCATCATGCATATGGACCAGGACCAGTGGCTTCTGACGACACGCAGTGCGGATTTTCGCGAGTGCCTCGAGGCCTTCGCGGAAAAGCGCACCCCTAACCTGAAGGGGCAGTAGCACCGAACAGCGAGACCACCGATATGCTTGATATAAGAGATTGGATTGCCAGTCATGCCGCACGCACGCCCCAAGCCATTGCCCAGATCGATCACGCGACCGGGCGCCGATTTACCTACCGCCAGATGCACGAGCGGGTAGGGCGCCTGGCGGCCTGTTTTCGTGAGCAGTGCCAGCTCAAGGTAGGGGATACGGTGGCGGTGCTGGGTAACAACTCCAGCGACATGCTGGATATCGATTTCGCCTGCGCCCGGGCGGGATTGGTGTTTTTCCCCATGAACACCCGCTTGGCAGCACCAGAACTGGCCTTTCAGCTGGACGATGCCGGGCCGGGACTGCTGTTTGTCGGTGCCGGCTTCGAATCCATCGCGCAGGAGGCGGTAGCCGCCGCCGAGCATCCGCCGCGATTGATCGGTCTCGGCAAGGCCGACCTGCCGGAGAATATCGAGAGCGTCATCGAGGCACAAGCTGTGTGGGCAGTATCGGAGAAACGCGATGCCAGTGACGGCTGGACCCTGATCTATTCCTCCGGCACTACCGGAAAGCCCAAGGGCGTATTGCATAACCACGGCGCAGTCATGATGCAGGCGATCGGCAATTCCGTGCCGCTCGGGCTGTCACCGCGCTCCTGCAATCTGACCCTTTTGCCTCTGTTCCATATCAGTGGTCTCAACGTGTTTGCCCATGCCATCTTTTACGCCGGCGGCACGCAGGTCACCATGGAGCGTTTTGACCCCCCGGCCGTACTGCAGGCACTGGAAGATCCCGATTACGGGGTCACCCATTTTTGCGGTGTGCCCACGATGTTCGAAATGATTGCCGCCCTGCCGGAGTTCGAATCGGCCAATACAGCCTCGGTGGAAGGCATTTTCGTTGGCGGCGCGCCCTCTACCCGGGCATTGCTGCAGCAGTACGCTGACAAAGGCCTGCCACTGATCCAGGGGTATGGCCTGACGGAAACCGGCCCGACCCTGACTGTACTGAGGGCGGAGGACGCCGTCGCCAAACTGGGCTCTGCCGGACAGGCGATCATGCACGTGGACCTGCGAGTAGTGCGTGACGACGGCAGCGACGCCAGCGTGGGGGAAACCGGAGAGATCTATGCCCGCGGGCCCTCCGTCATTACGGAATACTTCAAACGGCCGGAAGCCCAGGCTGATAACTTTGAGGGTGACTGGTTACGCACCGGAGATATGGGGTACTTCGATGAAGACGGCTTTCTGTTTATAAGCGACCGGAAGAAAGACATGTACATCTCCGGTGGCGAGAACGTTTACCCCGTAGAAGTGGAAAACTGCATCGCGGATATAGAGGGCGTGGCCCAAGTGGCCGTGATTGGGGTGGCCGACGAACGCTGGGGCGAGGTGGGGGCGGCCTGTGTCGTTACGGCCGCAGATTGTGAAGTGTCTGAAGCCGATGTGATCGCCGCCTGCAACGGACGCATCGCGCGTTACAAGATACCCAAACACGTGGTGTTCATGGATGCCCTGCCGCTGGGGCCCTCGGGCAAGGTGTTGAAGACGGAATTGAGAAAGCTCGTGAACTGACCGGGCTCGATCTTGCGGCAGGCACCCGGTGGAGGCTGGGTGCCGGGCCGATTCAGCGGCGAGGAGCTCAGGCTGACAGGTGCGTTTGCTCGGCGCGCAGCCGGCTTACATTCTTGCTTGGCAGAGCACCGAACCGGCGGCTGTATAAGCCCCTTTAACTCGACGGGTATAGGTAGACTAGGGATGGTCTGAGTCAGCTGGATGGAATTAGGACCAAAGAACCGAAGTGGTAAAACGTTCTCGGTATTGCCGAGGAGTTAAACCGAGGTTTCTCTCAAGCGCGAGGCAAAGCCCGTCGGAGGTTGCGTAGCCGCACCACTGAGCGATCTGGGAGATGGTTGCAGTGCTTTCCTCCAGATAGCGACGAGCACGATCGACGCGACACTGCTCAATATAGCGACCGGGCGGAATTCCGACTCGTTTTCTGAATTGGCGATTGAAGCTTCTAAGGCTGAGGTTGAAGTGCTCTGCCAGGGTCTCCAGGCGTAGATCCGCTGACAAATTCCCCTGTATATAGTCAGTGAAACTATCATGGTGGTGTTCAGTTATGCGCTGTGTTGATGCGCCATTAAATTGGGCCTGGTTCCCTGGCCGCTTCATAAAAACGACCATTGCCTGTGCGACTCGCCGCGCTAACTCAGAACCCAAATCCTCTTCAACGAGCGCGATAGCAAGATCCGTGGCTGCGGTGACCCCGCCTGCTGTGTGGATATTGCCCGACTTTACATGCATTTGCTCAGGAGTGAGACGAACCTTGGGATACCGGATTCGGAAATCCTCGGCAGCCGCCCAGTGGGTGGTTGCCGGCTTTCCATCAAGCAGTCCTGCCTCCGCCAGTATAAAAGAGCCCGTGCAGGCACTCACGATACGGCGGGCGTTCTTGGCCATCGCCTTGATCCAGTCGATGAATTGTTTGTCATGAAGACACTCATCGTGGTCATCGGCCGCCTGAATGATCAGTGTGTCCACCAAACCTTCTAGCTCATCGAAGGATCGGGATGCTGTTATAGAAAGGCCGTTGCTCTCATAGATGCGGCCTTTACCGCGGGAAACGACTTCAACTTGATAGGCCGGACAGTAGCCGGATTGCTCAAGAAAAAAGTCGTTTCTGCGAAGACTTGCAGAAAGCCAATGTACTCCAGCGATGAGGACGCGCGGTTGGTCACGATGACGACCCGGCGCGGTGTTTTCTCAAGGTCCAGGGGACCCTGCAGCGTCGGCACTCGGTAGAGGGGCATTGGAAAACCTTATGCAATTGAATGGCGTGATCCTTTGATTTTCTGGCATTGTGCCAGCGAATTCAGGTAATTACCATTAAATACTCATTCACTACTGTTTCGGGAGGAATTCTAAGTGCCGTCGCAATCTGAAAAAGCACAAACAATGAGGGACTTGCATCAGGGTTCGGAGACTTTTCTGATTCCTGGCCCGTGGGATGTCGCCTCCGCACGGGTATTTGGGTCTCTCGGGTTTCAGGCGCTGGCTACTACAAGTGGTGGCTTGGCGTACTCCCTAGGCAAGCTTGATGGAGAGGTCACCCTTGAAGAGAAGGTGGTCCATTGCAGTGCTCTTGCAGAGGCTACTCAAATCCCGATTACTGCCGATTTGGAGAATGGTTATTTTCACCACCCAGAAGGTGTTGCGGAAACTATCCGCCGGATTTCGGAAACCGGCGTTGTTGGCGGCTCAATTGAAGACTGGAGTGGTGAGGGCATCTACGACTTCAACCATTCTGTCGAGCGGATTGAGGCAGCAGTCGAGGCTGGAGGTCGCTCGATTTTCCGTTTGCTGTCATCGGTCGTTGCGAGAATCTACTGCGCAAACAAAATAATATGGATGACACCATTCGGCGGCTACAGGCTTATGAAGCGGCAGGTGTTGATGTCTTGTTTGCCCCTGGATTGCGCACGGTGGAAGAAGTTAAAGCTGTGGTTGATGAGATTAGTACACCCCTGAGCGTTGTGGCAATGTCGCCCGATCTGTCGGTTGCGAAGCTGGCTGAGGCGGGTGCAAGAAGGGTAAGTATCGGAGGCGCCATGGCGATGGCTGCCTACGCCGCCCTGATTGAGGGGGCGCGCGAGATGAAGGAAGAGGGCACTTTCCATTGGATGAAAAAAATCTCATCGGCAAACGCAATAGAGCCGTTGCTCACGTACCGTCGTTAAGTCCAAGCAGTCCACAATCACTCATTCATCTAACGTTGTTTTTATAAAGCTCCAATCACTTGGGGGTGTTAAATGCAGTCGCAGGCCTTCAAATACGGCTTGAAAATGATCAATGCCTATTAAGGATCAA
>CAWIZY010000027.1:0-29184 GCA_963840725.1 uncultured Gammaproteobacteria bacterium
GCTTCAACAACTCATTCCTCGGTCATACCCCTGTTATTGCTTTTTTTGAGCATACTGGCGAGATCATCAAAGAGTTCCTCGGCGGTAGGGGCCGTGTCGGGCGCCTCAGGTGTCCCTGCCGGAGCCTCCCCTGCCGTGTGAGCCTGACGATTCGGCAACTTGCTGTTTGCGAGCCCCAGCCCCAGTTCCCTGCCCTCCAGCGAAAAGTCCAGTTGCAGGTTATAGGCGTAGCGGGACAGGCCGTGTTTATCCACGATCCGAAAACGCCTGGGCGCGGGCTTACCCTCTGGTTCCACGTTCTGGGTGAGGTAACAGTTGATTGCGGAAAGCGGTTTTCCAGCCAGCTGAATGCCCTTGAGAATGTTAAGGCCGGCGTAGCAGGCGGAGACAAACTCCGGTGTGGAAAGCTCTACTGGCGCTACTGGGGACGCTTGTTCGCGACCCGCCATTTCTGAGGTGAAATCGCCAATCAGTATCTGGCCCCCCTGGGCAAGATCCACCATGCGTGCCAACTCGATGGTCACATCACCCACGATGTAACTGAAGACAGTCGGGTTGATGCCCTCTGCCTGGTAAAGCTCATAGTGGCTGCCAATGTGATAAGCAGTACGAATGACCGGAACCGTTTTACCCCGGGAGGCTTCTCTGGCGACGAGGTTATCGGCCACCACCAGAGCCAGGAAGTAAAACAGATCCTCATTGGCGCGGGGGCCCAGGTCGCGGTTCCAGACATAGTACCCATCGCCGGTGGTAGTGCGGGCGAAGTTCACCTCGATACCACGACTGAGCAGTTTGTTGTACGCCGAATTCAATGAGTAGGACAAGCTGTTGAGCTGGCTGGCCTGCTCGAAGGGCGTCACCAGAGAAAAGTCGACGATATCAAACAGCAGCACCGCCCGGTCGTTTACGTAGCTCAAACCGTAGCGCTTGATCAACTGCTCGACCGCGTGCAACACACCTTCGTCCTCGGACAGCGCCGTGCTGAGTTTGATAAAGGTGGGCGCCACATCGAGCCTATCGGCGATCGCAAACAACTCATCCCGATTCTTGCGACGGCGACCGGAGATCAGTTCACGGATGAACTCTTCGTTAGGGCTGGTTTCGGCCTCTTCGGCACCACCCGCGCAGTAATTGCCCAGGAAATAATGCGGCACCAGCAGAACCAGCAAACCGCGTTCGTCCGCGCTCCAGCAAAGCACAATATTTTGTCCCAGCCGCCACTGCTTGCGCAGGGTCTGCTCCAGGGTCTTCAGGTTCCCGCGTTGAACAATGCTGATCGCTTTCAGCGCGTCAGCGCGATCATCGCTTGTGTGTTCCGGCTGATCAACCATGACAGTACTCGTTTTTATCCGCCCAAGACGGTAGCATTATAGGGGCGACTCGCTGGCGCAGTCATGCACCGGCGCCGAGGATCCCGACTGTCGGGGAACCCGCTTTCGGGCGACTGAATTCACCATTGGGGCATCACTACTTTCATGCAACGTCGCCTCTCTCTCTGCTTATCGATGTTACTGTCAATACTGACCGCGGCCTGCGCGACTTATGACGTAACCGTCAACGATGCGCTGGTCTACACCCCCGCAACACCGTTTGATGACTACGAGGTTGCCGATGCCGCACTCGCGGCCTGCCTCCAGCAAGCGATGCTGGATCAGAAAATCAAGGCTGCGCCCGAATTAACCCGGCTCAACTGCAGCCATGCGGGCATCAGCACGCTAGAGGGGTTGGGCACCTTCCACGCGCTGGCGCAATTAAAGCTGTCGGACAACAGCATCCGCAACCTTATGGAACTGCAACATCTAACCGCACTCGAAACCCTGCAACTGGACAATAACCGGGTTGTCGACCCGGTGCCCTTGCAGGCCCTGCGAATGCTGCGGACACTAGACCTCTCAGGTAACAATGCCCTGCAATGTCCCGAACCGGGCACATTGCCTGGAGTGAAACAGCTTGAGTTACCTGAACACTGCCCCGACCGGAATACTCTCACCACTGGCGTCTCAGCCGAACTCGACGCCCCCCGCCGATGATCTTCTACCGTCTCGTCAGCTGGCTCCCTTTCCCCCTGCTCTACGGCCTGGCTTGGACCGGCTACCTGCTGCTTTACTACGTGACAGGTTATCGCAAAGCCGTGGTGAAGCAGAACATGACCCGAGCGTTTCCAGATAAAAGCGCCAAAGAGATCACAGTTCTGGCAAAAAACTTCTACCAGCACCTGGCCTGTGTTGCCTGCGAGATTATCAAGGCCCGCCGGATGAGCCCGGCGGATTTTCGGCAAAGAGTGCGGCTAATGAACCCCGAGATGGTTCGCCAGGCGAGCAATGACTACCGGGACTCAGTCATTGTGTTGACCATCCATCAAGGCAATTGGGAGTGGATGCTGCACGGTGCCACCACGGCATTGCAGATTCCCATTGACCCGGTGTACAAACCACTCCACAACGATACCGTGGATACAATGATCTTCGATATCCGCAGTCAATTCGGCTCCAGGCCGCTCTCTGTGGAGCAATCCACCCGGGACATACTCAAGCGCCGCAAGGAGTTCAGAATTTTCGTTATGGTAGCTGAGCAGTCGCCGACGCGACACGACCGGGCGTATTGGACAACATTTATGAACCAGGAGGCCGCCTTCTTTCTCGGCACTGAAGTGATCGCCAAGATGACCGGTTTTCCGGTGCTATTTGCCCAATGCCACAGGCGCGGCAAGGGGTATTACGATATCGAGTTTCACGAGTTGGCGGCGCCGCCCTATGACAAGGCATCCCATGCGATCACCGATCGCTATGTCGCATTGACTGAGATGGCCATACGGGCTGATCCGGCGAGTTGGCTGTGGAGCAACCGACGCTGGAAACGAGATCGCGCAGCAGAAGAGAGCGCCGAAGCAGCAGCCAAAGAGTCGCAGAAATTAACACACTAGTACGGAGCAATACCCAACAAGCGGATAGCACCTCTGGCGACTACAGTTGCTGCCAGTCGAACCCCTCACCCTGGCCAGCCCACAGCACTTCAGAGGGCGGTCGAGATACCGTTGCCAACGCTTGCTCGGCGAGGTGGCGCGAGTTGTTCTGCTCACTGATATGGGCAACCACCAGACACTCCGGAGCAGCCCCATCGAGTTGCTGTAAAAAACCGGCCGCCTGATGATTGTTCAGATGTCCCCAGTCGCCCCCGACACGGCGCTTTAACTGCCGCGGATAAGCGCCCGCCATCAGCATATCGAGATCGTGATTGAATTCCAGCAGCAGTGCGTCACAGTCACGATAGCTGGCTACGACATGGGGTGTAATACTGCCAAGGTCGGTGAGCAAACCCAGGGAATGCTTGCGATGGCGGACTCGAAACTGACAGGGTTCCCGGGCGTCATGAGGCACTGCCACCGCCTCCACATGGATACCGCCGATGCAGAAGGCATCACCCCCATTGAAACAGCGCGTTTGCTGGCCAGCGTCACAGCGGCCGGTGCTATTGGTGCCATAACTCAGATAGACGGGGATAGTGTGTTTTCTCGACAGCGCAGGTACGCCGGAAGCATGGTCAGAGTGCTCATGCGTTACCAGTATGGCGTCGATCTGCGCCGGCTCGACACCCAGCCGTTGCAGGCGACGGGTTGTCTCTCGCAATGAGAACCCGCAATCCACCAATAACAGGGTGTCGCCAGCCTCAACCAGCGTCGCATTACCCTTGCTGCCACTGCCCAGGGAAGCAAATCGCATCACCACGAACCCGCAGCTGGCACCATCAATCGATGTTGCCTTTGATCAAAGCCAACAACGATTGCTCTTCGCGCTGCCCAAAGGTCGCCTCGGGGTCCTGGGGCTGCAATCGAATGCGCACAGCCCGCTCGCCTTCGCTTTCCATGGTCACCCGAAACTCCTTACCGGCAAGGGGATGCTCCTCGTCTTCGAAAAGCCAATCCAGCCAGCCCTCCTCCTCTTCCGACTCCGGGCCCACAAACCGCACATAGTAGACCCCGGCACTGCGGTCACGATCTGTCGACTTCAAAGCTGGAGTTCTCCAGACCACGTGCCAGGGAGGCCCAGGCGCGATCGAACGGCAAGCCCAGAGAAATGTAGGTATAGCCCTCCTCCGCCTCCTGTAGTGAAATTTTGCCCGTGGCGCTGATCGCCTGATCCGCAATCATCGATACCGGGGCGGACTCTGCACTGTTGGCGATGTATTGGGACACACTCATGCAGTATGTCGTCTTCCTGCTCCTTGTCATCAGAGCGGGCGGGCCAGGCATTGATATCACCGGCCTGGTGCATCTGCAGCACATGCAGTTCACTATTGCCGCGCTGCACGCCCTGCTCGATACGAAACTGGAAGCGCGATGCCATGGGCTCACCTTCGATGTTGACCCAGTCGGTTTCCATGATGCCCGCCCGCGCATCGACCCGCGCAACCTGCGCACCCGCCGCTGCGAGAAAACCGCGCACCTGTGGCCATACCTGACCGGGAGCCATGGCGATCAATGCCCAACTCTCTTCCCCCAGACGCTGGATACGCACGAGCTGATCGGCAGACCCGGAAACCAGGGGAGCCGGACGCGGCACCTCGAACTGACTGTTTAGTAGCAGTGCGTCTTCCACCGGTGGAATAGCGTAAATCTCCTGCAGACCCTCGGTGCTCTTACCCTCGGGTACGCTCAAAACGGGCACTTCTTCCGCCCGGATATAGGCATCCGACTTGTCGCGGAAACAGCCCGTCATCGCCAAACAGATAGCCGCAACCCGGTGCCGTGGCCAGTATCGAAGAGACCAGCAGGAGACGCAGGGTCATATTTTTTGACAACATCAGAGTCCTGCCGCCGTTATCGCCGTCAACACTGCATCATTATACTCCGCGTCCAGCCACGTGAGGGGTGGTCGAATACCGGGCTGGATCAGGCCCAGATGATGCAGCGCCCATTTTACCGGGATGGGGTTAGCTTGAAGAAACAGCGCCGTGTTCAGCGCTGCGAGCCGATCGTTTTCGACACTGGCCGCTGCTCGATCACCCGCCAGAGCCCGCTGACACAGCCGCGCCATGGCTTCTGGCGCGACATTGGCGGTGACCGAGATATTACCGTGGGCCCCGGCTAGCATTAATTCCATGGCGGTGGGGTCATCGCCTGAATAAATAGCGATAGCTCCACCGCACCGCGCCACCAAATCGCGGCCACGGGCCGGATCTCCGGTCGCATCCTTTATGCCAACGATCTGCTCAAGATCCGCCAATCGGGCCACCGTCTCGTTACTCATGTCTACGGCGGTACGGCCGGGCACGTTATAGAGAATCTGGGGAATAGACACCGCTTCAGCAATCGCCCGGAAGTGCTCAAACAAGCCGCGCTGGGTCGGTTTATTGTAGTAGGGGGTGACCAGCAGGCAGGCATCTGCGCCCGCCTTGGCGGCAGCGGTGGTCAGTTCGATCGCCTCGCGCGTCGAATTGGCACCGGTGCCGGCTATAATGGGCATTTTGCCGGCGACATAATCGACACAATGCTTGATCACCTCGCAGTGCTCGGGCACGCTGAGTGTGGCGCTCTCGCCCGTGGTGCCCACCGCACCGATGGCATCGGTACCGGCACTCTGGTGCCAGTCCAAAAGTGCTCAAGGCTGGCCCAATCGATACTGCCGTCAGCATGCATCGGGGTTACCAAGGCCACAATACTGCCGGTAATCATCCAGGTTCTCCGCAAATGACTGTCGGGCGCCCACAAGCTCCGTTAACGGCCCGCCAGGAAAGACCGCCATTATCCATGACAGGGGCCAGATAACAACCAGATTGAGGTAAAATGCCCCTGCCCCGGCGCCGTGCCGGCGCCCTCAAAGACTCCCGGAGACGGACCGATGAAAGACTTATATGAACGCAGTCGAGCCCTGCCTTTTTTGTGTCTGTTGGCGACGATGCTGCTGGGCGCACTGTCGCCCTCGACACAGGCGGAAGTAAAGGTAGGTGATCTGACCTTCGTGGATAAACAGCATATGCAGGGCCTGCGAACCGAGCTGGATGACCTGGCGCGGCGCCACTTCGGCAGGCAGTTCAACGGTAACACCGACACCGATCTGGCCCTGCTGCAATCACTGCTCGATAGCGCACTGGTGCGCGCAGACCAAAAACCCGAGCTACAGGGCATGGGCATTATCCTTGGCGATCGACTGGCGGAGGACCTGGGTATGCACTGGGTAGTTTACGAAGATAAACTCGGTCGCAGCCGGGCGCTGCGCTACCGCGACAGCGACAACTACCTGTTTCCGGTAACCATGATCTCCCGGCGCCGCGAGGCTGGCAGTGACACGTCGGTCAGGGCTATCTATCAAAAGGCCTATGACATCATCGCACCCTTGCGGCAATCGCTGCCTTTCCAATAGAAAATGGCATTCGGGCTCCGTTGCAATTAGACTGCAGCTGAACACTGAGGGCATGGCCGTGCATGACAGATAAATCGACCGGCTTGGAATTGCACGAGCTGCCGGATGGCGAGCTGCTGCTCAAGTTGGTGAGTGGTGGCCCCAGCCAGGAGCCGTTCGCACGACTGCTGGACGCTCTGTCCCACACGGGCGTACAGCGGCTGACAGTCGACGGCGCCGGCTCTGCAAGACTGGACTCTGCGGCCATGGCATTGCTGCTGCGCTGCTACAACGCGTCTGAAGCCGCTGGCGTGACCTTCAATACCACCGGCCTGCCAGCCGCGGCCGAGCAATTGCTGCGGGTAGCCACCGCGGTCAAGCCTCACCGGCCCGAAGTACCCCCACCCAGAACCCTGCGCCGCCTGCTGGATCCCAGGCCACTGTTCGCCGAAATCGGAGATGGCTTGCGCGAATTCCTGGCGTTCATCGGGGATGTGAGCATTGCCATGGGCCATTTGCTCACTGGGAAGGCCAGCACTCGATGGACTGACTTTCGGGACTTCTGTTACCAGGCCGGCCCCGACGCCTTCGCCATTATCAGTCTCACCAGCATCCTGGTTGGGATGATACTGGCCTACCTCGGGGCGGTTCAGCTACAGCAATTCGGCGCTGAGATCTACGTTGCAGACCTTGTGGTGATCGGCATGCTGCGGGAAATGGGTGTGCTGATGACCGCAATCGTTATGGCGGGGCGCACCGGCGCGGCCTATGCCGCTCAGCTGGGTACCATGCAGACCAATGAGGAAATCGACGCCATTACCACCATGGGTATCTCACCGATGGAGTTCCTGGTGTTGCCCAGAATGCTGGCCCTGATCGTCGTCATGCCACTGCTCACTTTGTACGCCAACCTATTGGGCATAGTCGGCGGTGGTATCGTCGCTGGCGGCATGGGCATAGCCCCCCTGCAGTACATCAATGCGGGTAGCGCCGTGCTGTCTTTTTCCCATCTGACCGTAGGACTGGTAAAAAGCGTGGTCTTCGCTACCCTGATCGCTATCGCTGGCTGCCGCTCCGGCATTAACTCAGGACGCAGCTCCGCGGCCGTGGGACAGGCCGCCACGGAAGCCGTGGTCGCGGCCATCGTGTATCTCATTATCGCGGATGCGGCTATCAACATAGTCTGCCAACAACTGGGCTTGTAACTATGCCAACGGAGCCTACTCCCACCCGCCACAGCCTGATTAGAATCAGCGACCTGACCATGGCCTATGGCAGCCTGGTAATACAGGAACATCTCAATTTTGACATTTTTGAGGGTGACATTTTCGTCATCATGGGCGGCAGCGGCTGCGGCAAAAGCACCCTGCTCAAGCACATGCTGGGTTTGATGGCGCCAGCGGCCGGTGATATCGGCTACAAAGGCAAGAGCTTTACCCGCGCCAGTTCCGCTGAACGCGATAACATGCGCCGGCAATGGGGCATCACCTATCAGTCTGGAGGACTGTTCAGCGCCATGACACTGGCCGAAAATGTGGCTCTGCCACTGGGCCTGTATACAGAGAATTCGCGTAACGAAATTGCTGACATTGTCGCCTACAAGCTTGCCCTGGTGGGCCTGGCAGGGTACCAGGCTTTTTATCCGTCGGAGATCAGTGGCGGCATGCGCAAACGTGCAGCCCTCGCACGCGCCATTGCGCTGGACCCCGCTATCCTGTTTTTTGACGAGCCCTCGGCGGGGCTGGACCCGATCAGCTCACGCTTGTTGGATGACCTGATACTGGAGATCAAGGAATCTACCCGGGCAACGGTGGTCATGGTCACTCACGAATTGCCCAGTATTTTTGCCATCGCCAACAACTCCGTCTATCTGGATGCCAAAACACGCACCATGATCGCCTACGGCGACCCCAGGGAGCTGCGAGACCACAGCGAGCAGGCCGTGGTAAGACAATTTTTGACCCGGGGCGCAAGCATCGCGGCAGGAGAGACAGCATGAGCGAAAAAAGCCACTCAGTGGCCATCGGGGCCTTTATCGTCGGTGCCGCGATCATCCTGATTTCCGCCCTGCTGTTTATCAACGGTTCAGGGATCGGAACGGATCGCCAACAGGTGGTGATGGTATTTGATGGCTCAGTGAAAGGACTGCAGGTCGGCGCGCCGGTTGCACTGCGTGGGGTCCAGATCGGCCAGGTGACCGATATCAAGCTTATTTTTGATACCGATTCGATAGATCTCATTATGCTGGTAGAGGCTGAGGTCACCACAGAAAATATTCAGCGCCGCGGCCTTGGGGGCGTGGATCTGACCGAGGAACTGATAGGCCAGGGATTGCGCGCCCAACTCATCTCCCAGAGTCTGCTGACCGGCCTGCTGATGATCCAACTCGACTTCCACCCGGACACCAAATTCACGCTCGGGCAGGTCGAGTCTCCCTACTTTCAGATTCCCACCATCCCCACTGACCTGGAGCGCTTCGCACGGCAGGTGGAATCCATTGACTTTGCCCAGGTGGCTAGCGACCTGCAGGCGGTGGTGGCAGGCCTGAGGCAGTTCACCAACAGTGACTCCCTGCAAAACTTTCCCGCCCAGCTTGATGAATCCCTGACGATACTGCGCCAGTTGGGGGAGCAACTGAACCAGCAGTTGGTCAGTTCGGGACCTAAACTCGATCAGTTACTGGACAGCACCAGTAGCGCCATCGAGACATTTGATAGCGAAATACCGCGGCTCTCCCAGTCGGTGCGACACAGCCTTACGGGACTGGAGGCGGCAATGAGCGAGCTTGAACAGAGCGCATCGGGTATTGGGGATGTGCTTGCAGTCGATTCTCCCACCATTTACCGCCTCAACAAGGCGCTGCGAGAAGTCGAACTGGCCGGCAAGGCACTGCAGGCACTGGCCAAAACGCTGGAGGAGCAACCCGAGGCGCTGCTTCGCGGCAAGAGAGGAGCAGAATGACCATGAGCCAGACCAAGCTTTCACGGTTACCACGGCGATGGCCGCCACGGCGATGGCCGCCACGGCGATGGCCGCCACGGCACTGGCCTGCCTTGTTACTGGCCACCTTGCTCGCCAGCCTGCTGGGAGCATGCAATACCACTTCACCCAGCACCTACTACATGCTCACAGCGTCCGGGGCCGGCACTCCATCCGGCAGCAAGCCCTCACTGGGCATCGGACCGATCGAAGTACCGGAGTACCTCAACCGCAATGGCATCGTGTACGGGACTGACGATAATCAACTGGTTATTTCAAGCTACGAACGCTGGGCGGAACCCCTGAGCGACGGCATAGGACGAGTACTTGGATTCAACCTGGCAGTCGCTATGAACACCCAGAGCCTGCAGAGCTACCCCTGGGCCCGCGGACAGAGCCCCGACTATGGCGTACAGGTCAACGTCCTGTCCATGGATGCCAATGAGAGCGAGGCCAGCCTGGTAGCAGAGTGGCGCATCAAGGCCTCAACCGGCAAGCGCATGGTCAGCCATCGGATAAGCAGCCTGACAACACCGATGTCCGCCAGCGAATTTTCAGCGGCGGCTATCGCGCCTGCCTACAGCCAACTGCTGCTGCTACTCAGCGAAGAGATCGCAGCAGCTATCCGTGACGATATGGCGCACGATACAGCGGAAAAACCGGCCGACTGATGTTGCTAATCAGCGAGGTCTATCGGCCCTGACTGGCTGCAGCACTGACGAATGCACTAATGACGGCACCCGATAGGTATCGAAGGTATTTCGCGCCTTAATGATATCGACGTTTCTCGCGCCATTGTGAATCTTCAGCAGGGCGTCCGCCTTGCGGTAGCGCAGATAGAACATGCCGTCACGGCGGCCATCGGCGATCAGTCCTTTTGCGGCCACCTCCAGATGCTCTGTACTCACGGCTACATCCGGAAACACAAACACATCTCCCGATGCCTCCAGCTTTGCCTCGCCCTCGATATTCTCCGCCAATAACATGGGCGCAAGGAAGGGCGGCCGCCATTTCAGGTTGTCGAACATGGCGACAAAAGGCCGGGTGTCGCTCATGCGCAGCGTCGCACTGGCCTGCAATTCAAGGGGTTTGCGCCACTGGATTCTGGCGATGTTCAGATCCAGCTGCGTCGACCAGGCGGCCAAAGCCAGGTCTTCTCTGCGGCCTCGGACCAGCACGTTATCAAGCAGTAACGATGAACCGGCGATATCGAAGACCATGTCGGCGGGCCTGCCGCCGCGGAACAGAATATTGGCGCTGATATCTCCTGCCACCGTCTGGTCATCGACGCTTGCGGAAATGCGCTCGCCCTCCAGCTTCAACCAGCCACTGGCATCGTCGGGGTGCAACAGAATATCCGCAGTCAGAGCCGCCTCCCCACTGAGAAATTGTAGCGGCGCATCCGGGGGCAAAAAACCATTGAACACCGCCATGTCCGCCACCGCTGCCGAGTCAATACGCAAGCGCAGCTTGTCTAGCCTGGGTTGGTTGTCACGGCGAACATCATCGACCCCCGCATTGAGCCGGATCGACACATCCTCCACCACGCCTTCGGACTCACCGCGTCGCAGCAAGCGGGCCTTGTCCAGGCTGATATCAAACCCCCAATCTACCTGTTCGCTGCCTTCGGTGACCTCCAGCCGAACCTTGCCTTCACCCTCTGCGCGATAGTCAAGAACTTCCACAGAGAGATCGCCGGAGCGCACTCGAACATCAGTGTCGGCTGCCGGCAATCCTCCTCTAAGGTGAAGAACGCCATCCAAGAGGCCGTGGCCGCGCACTTTGCCGAGAAGTTCGCTCTCGATAAACAGACCCAGCCACCGCAGCTGCGACACCTCACCCTCAAAACGAAGGTACCCCTTGGATTGTTCAAGCGCCTCCCTGAAATCAGACGCCCGCAACGCTTGGAAAAGATCACCCTCCCCCTGGCGCTGCGGAGAAATCAGGCTGAATGCCCCCTCGTCGATACGCAACGATGCATCCCAGGACTCGGCCCGCTTGTTCGCCCCCCGTGACAGGTGGACCTGGCCGAGCTCAAGGTAACTGCCGGCCAGGCTTGTGCTCACGCTGGGGTAGTCGGGGTTCTCCAGCTTCAGCGCCGACTTCAGGTCAGTGGTGAAGTGATAATCCCGGGACGCAAGATGTGCCGCATCGGAGTCCACCAGCACGGCGACAGATAGCGACCGCGATGACAGGTCGGCATGCCCCTGCAACCGCCCGACGCCACCGACAAGCCGCATCGGAGATTGCGGCGGCATATAGCGCTGCAACAAAGCCAGGTCGGGGACCGTGAGCCCATCGACGACAGCCCGCAGTCGCCGCTGTTTATCGAGACGATCACGGTCGGGCAGAATATAGCTATCGCCACCAAGCAAAAGTTCCAGGTGCTGACCGACCAGGACCGGATGGTTCTCTTCGGCCTGGATGACCTCCAGGTCTTGAAATTCAAACAGCAAGCGAAACGCATCCTCGCCAGCCCCGGTCATATCCAGGCCGATGATGCCGTCACCCTTGATGCGGTGATCCAGCAGTGCCACCCTGAGATCGTCGGCATCTACCAGCAGGTCAGTGCCGGGCAGCAGGTCGCCCTGATCGTAGCGCAACCGGCCGTCGACCCGACCATTGCCGTCCACAATAAGGCCTTCGAAGGACAGGGTGAATACATTAATAAAGGCCAGGCTATCGACACGCGCATCAACAGCCAGGTCCAGGATCAAAAACGCAAGCACGGAAAGGCCCTTGTTTTCCCGGGGTACAAATGGCGCAAAGGCCAGCTCTCCACTGAACCGACCTTCTCGGAAAACCTCCCGGTCGTTGTTCAACAGTAGTCGCTCCACCTGCAGGTCTATCTCCCTGGCATCCAGCGAAAACGGCCCCCCGCGGGTTTGATAGCTCAGGTCTGCCCGAGCCTGTCCTTCCAGCCGGGTACGGGCCTCGTAGATCCATACCGAATGCTGACCGCTAGCGCTGATGTTCTTCATCGCGAGATGCCAGGGACGCCGTTTCTTGCGCGGCCCGGTCTCCGCGGGTTGAATGACCCGGTCGCTTATCTCGGGAAAGAATTCCAGGCGGGCACTATAGTTCTTGTCCGGCTTGAGGCGCGGCCGCTGTCGGTAATCGACGTCAACGGTCGTGACATTGTTGATCCAGACACGCTTAAGCAGCAACGGCAGCAGTCTGATAGAGCCCGAAGCTCGCGGGGTGGATAACTCCCACTGCTGGGTGCGCGACTGACCGTTGGCGCGGATGCCCTCTGCATGAACCCGAAAAGGATACCAGGTCCATGCTCGCTCCCAGGACACATGAAATTTTTCTGGCCGAACCATGTTGACCACGGTCTGGGTCAGGGGCAATTGCAGAGCGGTATTGAACAGAGCCAGGTAGGCCAGTTCGGCCACAACCAGCGCGAGGGTCAATCGCTTGAGCTTGAGGAATAATTTAGCGGACAAGGACCTGCCTCGCAGGAATAAAACGCGTTGGTTGGCCGGGCCGTGCCGGTTTTGTCTTCCGCTGCATTGGTACCGGGCGTACCCCATCTGCTGGCCATTGCCCGGGCATACTACTGTCGCCCGGTAGTCAGCGCAAACGCACGCTCTGACAAGCCCGTCCCGCTGCTCAATGAAAGTTACGGGGCTTGAGGCGCAGCGACTCCAGCTCTGAGGTGTAATCAAACAGCGCCCCGGCGATCACATGGGTGACATTGTCACGGGTCTCCACAGTACCCATGACCAGTAACAGCTGCCCGCTCATCAATACCTGGCGAAAATTCTCCTGGGTGCGCTTCCAGACCACCACGTTGCTGTTACCGGTCTCGTCTTCCAGGGTGAGAAACAACACCCCGGAAGCACTCCCCGGCCGCTGTCGACAGGTGACCAGCCCGGCGATGCGGACAAAGCGGTTATTGCCCAGGGCCAGCAGATCGGCCTGGCGCTTACAGCGATTGAAAGGCTCTCGCTCACGCAGCAGGCTCATCGGGTGGGCACGCAGGGTGAGACCCGTGGCACGGTAATCCGCAAGCACTTCCTCGGCCACCCCCGGCGCCGGTAACTTCACATCGTCGTTGAAATAGCTGGCCGGCCGCAGCTGTTCATCAGCCAGTAATGGCCTGGCCTGCTCCAGCGCCATAATCTGCCATTGCGACTGATGCCGGTGGCCGCTGAGGGACTGCAGCGCATCGGCGTCCGCCAGTGCCTCCATATTGCGTTTATCCAGCTGCGCGCGCTGGCGCAGCTCACTGATCTGCCGAAAAGGCCCCTGCTGGCGCGCCTCTATGAGACGCTTCACACTCTTCTCGCATAGTCCCTTGACCAGCCTCAGGCCAAGACGCAACGGCGGCTGTGACTGACCGCTGCTGCGGCCATCCAACAACTGGTGATCCCAGTCGCTCTGGTTCACATCCACCGGCAGCAAGGTAACACCATGGCGGCTGGCATCCTGCACCAGTTGTGAGGGCTGATAAAAGCCCATAGGCTGGCTATTGAGCAAGCCAGCAAAAAAAGCCGCCGGATGATGGCACTTGAGCCATGAGGAGACATAGGCCAGCAATGCAAAACTCGCCGAGTGTGACTCCGGGAACCCATAACCACCAAAGCCCTTGATCTGTTCAAACAGGCGGCGGGCAAAGTCCTCGTCATAACCCCGCTCGATCATTCCGCGAGTCAGCTTTTTTTCAAAACCGAGCAGCTTGCTGTTGCGCCCCCAATTGGTGATGGCCCGGCGCAGCTGGTCCGCCTCGCCACCACTGAAACCCGCCGCCACCATGGCCAGCTTGATCACCTGTTCCTGGAAAATCGGCACGCCCAGCGTCCTTTCCAGCACCCCCTTGATAGCCTCGCTGGGATAGGTGACCTGCTCCTGCCCCTGTTTGCGGCGCAGATAGGGGTGAACCATATCGCCCTGTATAGGCCCGGGGCGGACAATGGCGATCTGGATCACCAGATCATAGAAGCACTCCGGCCGTAACCGTGGCAGCATCGACATCTGCGCCCGGGACTCGATCTGGAACACACCGACGGTATCGGCGGCCTGCAGCATGCGGTAGGTGGCCTGATCTTCCCTGGGAACATCAGCAACAGTCTTGATCTGCGGACAATAGCGGTGCACCAGTTGCAGGCTTTTACGAATAGCCGACAACATACCCAGCGCCAGGATATCGACCTTGAGCAGGCCCAGTGACTCGATATCCTCCTTGTCCCACTGAATGATCGTGCGCTCTTTCATGCTGGCGTTTTCTACCGGCACCAGGGTAGAGATGGGACTGCGGGTAATCACAAAGCCGCCAACGTGTTGTGACAGGTGACGGGGAAACCCGAGAATCTGCTGCACCATGCTGTGAAACAGTTCCGCCTGCCGACCGTGCTCGGCGACTCCCTGCTCCTGGAAGCGCCGCGCCAGATCCGCGCCGCGATCCCACCAGGCCAGGGACTTGGCCAGGTCATTAACGAACACCGGGTCCAGCCCCAGGGCTTTGCCAACGTCACGTACCGCACTGCGGGAACGGTAGGTGATCAGCGTGGCCGCCAGCGCAGCCCGACGGCGGCTGTACTTGCGATAAATATACTGGATGACCTCCTCGCGACGTTCGTGCTCAAAGTCCACATCGATATCGGGCGGTTCATCGCGCTCCCGGGAGATAAAGCGCTCAAACAACAGCGACACCTGCTCCGGCGACACCTCGGTAATAAACAGGCAATAACACACCACCGAGTTCGCCGCCGAGCCCCGACCCTGGCAAAGGATGTTGCGTTCACGGGCGAAACGCACAATGTCGTACACGGTAAGAAAATAATACTCGTAGGACAGCTCACTGATCAGCGTAAGTTCTGTGTCGATGCGCTCGCGTATCGCCTTTGGTACACCCTGTGGCCAGCGCAGCGCCTGCCCCGCCGCCACCCGTTCCCGCAGGTAGCTGTTGGCGTCATACCCCGGGGGCACTACCTCCTCCGGGTACTCGTAACGCAGCTCTTCCAGACTGAAGTCGCAACGCGCGGCAATCACCAGGGTTTCTTCCAACAGTGCGGCGGGATAAAGCCGCTGCAACTTACCCACCGAACGCAGGTGCTGCTGACTATTGGCAAGGCGACGACGCCCCAATTGCTCGATACTTGTTTTGTGTTGCAGTGCCGTAAACACATCATGCAGCGGCTTGCGCGCGGCCACGTGCATTTGGACGTTGCCACAAGCCACCATGGGAATATTCAGGGCCGTGGCCAGCTTATGCAGGTCCATGTAGCGGTTTGCCTCGTTATTACCGTAAAGGTGGGTAACCCCAATCCATAAACGCCCACGGCACAGTCGCGCTAATTGCTCCCCGTGACCACGACTGGCGGGGTCATTCCGCTCCGGCAGCCACAACAACAGACAACGTTTTAAATGAAAAATAACATCCCGCAGTGCCGCCCGGTATTCGCCCTTGGGACTGCGCCTGCGCGCCATACTGATCAAACCGGACAGTTCACTGTAGGCCGCTCGGGAAGGCGCCAGCGCCACTAACTTAATGCCCTCCTCCAGTTGGAATTCACTGCCGATAATAAGGTGCAGGCCCAGCTCCTGCGCCGCCACATGCGCCTTTACCACCCCCGCCAGCGAGCACTCATCCGTGAGAGCCAGCGCGCGATAGCCCAGCGCCGCCGCCCGCTCCACCAGTTCATGGGGGTGGGACGCAGCGCGCAGGAAGCTGAAACAGCTGAGGCAGTGAAGTTCGGCGTAGGACATAACAAGGCTGCGAGCTAGCCGTCTTCCAGGCTCCGCTGAGGCAGCCGGGCTACAACTGCCACCTGCACTGTCCCCGGATCACGTGGATGCTTACAATCAGAACGACAAAACTCTTCCATACGACATACACCTTCCTATACTGTATATACATACAGTATAGGAAGATGACGGGATTTCAAGCCAACCTCAAAGGACATGTCGCCACATGCGACTGGAAACCCATGCAACTGGAAAAAGACTATTGCTTACAGCCTTCGCAACGGTTTCTGCCTCGCATTACGAGACGCAGCTCCTCCACAGTGGTTCTTAAAAAGATATTTTTGGTAGAATCAAAAGCGCTGGTATTGATCAATCTCCTATTCTCAGTGCAGTCACGGGGCGCTATATGGCCCCGGGGTTTATGATGACTCTACAGCACTTTTCCGACAAATGCCGCGATAGCGGGGACCTCGCCAAATGACTCCATTTGAGTCACTACTCGCCGAGGTTCGCTCCTGCACTCTATGCGCGGCAAATCTGCCCCACGGGGTTCGTCCTGTTCTGCAGATACACCCACAGGCTCGGATCTTGATCGCAGGCCAGGCGCCAGGTAGAAGGGCTCATGAATCCGGTGTGCCCTTCGATGATGCAAGCGGGGATCGTTTGCGTGAATGGTTGGGAATCTCACGCAAGGTTTTTTACGACCCAAAGCAGATCGCCATTCTACCCATGGGCTTTTGTTTTCCCGGCACCGGAAACTCAGGGGACCGCCCGCCAAGACCTGAATGCGCGCCGGCCTGGCGCGATCAGCTTATCGGCCACCTGCAACAACTTGAAGTCACGCTGGTTGTGGGGCGATACGCGCAGGCGTACCACATGTGCGGGGAGAGGCGGTCACTTACCGAGACCGTTCGCGCCTGGCGAAGCTACTGGCCAAAGCTGGTGCCGCTTCCGCACCCGAGTCCGCGCAATAACATTTGGCTTAGCCGAAATCCATGGTTTGAGAAGGAGCTGCTCCCAAAGCTTCAGCAGCGAGTAGTTGAGGCACTTGCAGCGGATGGGAGCTAACCAGTAAGGACCAACGGGTTTCTGCTGCTATCATATGCCGATGCCACAGGCGTTATACCTAGGGCACCTCTGAACAATGGCAATCGCGCTCAGCGGAGCTCTGAAGCGTTCAGGCAAACCCGCACTCGACGTTGCCACTTTTCGACAGGCAACCAGCCTGCCTTCAAAGCGGCGCCTTGATTGCGAATCTGCCTGAAAGCCTGAGCGCATTGCCATTGTTCAGAGGTGCCCTAGCAGCCGTCACTTGAAAGACCCGCTAGATGCACCACCCCCGCCCTGGGAGTCTGCGCCAGGTTTGTCCAAAGTTTGTGCGCTGCACTGAGGATCCGTCAGTAGGTCACTGTTTACGCTCATTTTTTTGGCCTCCAGCTGAGGATCCACGGCCAGCCCCAAGCTACTGAATGAGCCCTTTCGAGGGGCTTTGGGATAGCAAACGGTCAGCAAGCCCGCCGAGCTGCAGGAAGTCATTAGCGGCTATCGCTTGTCATTTCAACACTAATGCAATATTTTTCGTGTAATATGTGCACTTGATCAAGAATACGGGGGATACCGGCCTACGCTCAACCTGAACGCGTCGGATTCTGAGCAGGACTAGCCCTGCGGGGAGCTCGAAACTTCACTCTACTGAGGTCAAAGCAAAACCCCTCTACTGATTTGTGTTCGAACTGGTGAACTCGGATACAATTTTTTTAAATTCACCAACACTTACGAGTAAATAGCATGAGTAAAGGTACAGTTAAATGGTTCAATGCCGACAAAGGCTTCGGCTTCATTACACCTGAAGATGGTGGCAAGGATTTGTTTGTTCACCACTCCGAGATTCAAGCGGGCGGCGGATATGCAACTTTGAACGATGGTCAGGCCGTCGAGTTCGAAGTGGGCCAGGGTCAAAAAGGCCCATGCGCAAATAAAGTTGTGCCCGTCTAGGCTGTAACACACCAACAACAAAGGCAGCTGGACGGTTCAGTCGTCCACTGCTTTTGGCGTTAGGCGTTCGTTACACATCAAAAGGCACTTCCCGAGTATGAAGAAACTCAAGAACGAAAAGGAACTGGTAAAAAAAGCAATCGCCGAGGGGGTAAAATACGGAGAGAACAGAGGTGTTGTTGAATTCGAACCCACTGATTCGGCGACTGAAAAAATCGAGTACATTTATCGCCTGCTGGTTCACGACAAAGTCATTCAGCCTATCCCGCAAGATCAGGTATCCCAGTTGACCATGAAGCACAAGCTGGCCATCTGGGCATCAAAACTGCCTTAGCCGACAACAGGCCATGCAGGTTCAACAGGTACGTTTGCAACAATCGTCATCGCAACCTAAACAAAACCTGGCACAAGCGCATGAAGCCAAAGGCCGGCAACCGTCCGACATCAGGGCGCCGACACGGACCAACACTTCGAATAACAGACGCCGTCCATCCCTACCGGTGCGCTGCGGGCGCTCAATAAATACCAATCAGGTGCTAAAAAACGGGGTTTAGTTTGCTATCAAGACACCCATCTGTACCAGCGAGCAAGGCCGCACGAATCGGAGGACAATTCGCTATGCCAAAAACAACTCGGCCAATTCACATTATTACAGCACTACTGATCAGCCTGCTGCCTGCTGCGCTGTCTGCCGAACCGAAAGCGGACCTGGCAATTCGCAATGCCCGGATCTGGACCGGGGATGCGGCTCTACCCTGGGCGACCGCATTGGCAGTGCAGGGCGATTCCATTGTCTTCGTAGGAACCACTGAGGGTGTGGAGGCACACATTGGCACCACCACCGAGGTCATTGATTCACCCCCCGGCCTGGTTGTTCCCGGGTTTATCGATAGCCACGTGCATCTGCTGGCCAGCGGCTTTGAGCTCAGCTCTGTGCAGCTTCGAGATGCAAGCACACCCAAAGAGTTTGCCCAGCGAATTGCGGCATTCGCAGCCGCGATACCCGAGGGCACGTGGATAACAGGTGGCACCTGGGACCACCAGAATTGGGGCGGCCAGCTCCCGCACCGGTCCTGGATCGACGAGGCAACGACTGCGACACCCGTCATGGTGGTGCGCCTGGATGGTCATATGGTTTTGGCCAATAGCCTGGCATTGAGTCTTGCCGGCATTGACGCCGATACACCGCCGGTAGAGGGAGGCGAAATCGTCAGAGACAAAGACGGCAGGCCAACGGGTGTATTGAAAGACAAGGCCATGAATCTGGTCATGGATATCATCCCGCCACCCTCACCTGTGCAAGAAGACGAGGCCCTGCGCCACGCCATGGAATACCTGGCGGCAAACGGCGTAACCACCGTGCACGATATGGGCTACGACTGGAACAGCGTCCCGGTGTATCGCCGCGCCAAAGCCCGCAATGAACTCTCGGTACGTCTGCACGCCAATGTACCCCTCTCCTCCTGGCCCGAGTTAAAAGCCGAAATCGACGGGTCGGGGAAAGGCGACAACTGGCTTAGATTAGGTGGCCTCAAAGGGTTTATGGACGGATCCCTCGGCTCCCATACGGCTGCTTTCTTTGAGCCCTTTGAGGATACCCCCAATGATCGAGGTTTTTTCCTGCAGGAACCCGCGCAAATTCAGGCCTGGGCGGTGGCCGCCGATCGAGCAGGCCTGCAACTGATCATTCACGCGATCGGTGACCGCGCCAACGCCGCTCTGCTCGACATTTTCGACGCTGTGGAGAAAACCAATGGCCCCGCGGACAGGCGCGCGCGCATCGAACACGCACAACACCTGCGCAAGTCCGAGATCGACCGAATAGCCCACAGCAACGTGATTCCCAGCATGCAACCCTACCACGCGATTGATGACGGCCGCTGGGCCGAGTCTGTGATAGGGAAAGCGCGATCGCGTTACACCTACGCATTCAAATCCTTGTTGGACGCAGGAGTACCCGTAGCGTTCGGTAGCGACTGGTCGGTGGCACCGGCGAGCCCGGTGCTTGGCATTTACGCTGCCGTGACCCGGCAAACCCTTGACGGGGAGAACCCCGGGGGCTGGGTACCCGAGGAAAAAATCAGCGTGGAGCAAGCCCTGAGCGCCTACACCCGACACGGCGCCTATGCAGGCTTCGAGGAGAACCTGAAAGGCGCTCTCGCCACCGGCAGACTGGCAGATATCGTTATTCTAGATCAGGACGTGACCCGTATAGCACCGGAGTCAATAAAAACTGTTCAGGTGGTACGCACGATCGTCGGCGGCAAAACGGTATTCAACCGAGAGCAACCCGGTGCCCACTAGCGAAGGGACAAGTTCGGCGCCCCAGTTACCTGCAGCGACCCAGGCCCATGATCCCAGCGCTTTCTGATCATGCCGGGCATCTTCATCAGCTCTGCGACCTGCTTGAGCTGGGAACGCCTTCCGGTAAAATTACCCCGGTGGCCGGCGGATTCCATCACCGGATGTGGCAGCTCAGCACGAGTACTGGACGCTTTGCGGTCAAGCAACTGGCAGACGATCTCGACATGCAGGACACCGCGACCGTGGAGCACCTGAATGCCACAGAATTGACAGCGCGGGCATTCTCAGACCATGGCGTTCCTGCGCTGCACTCCCTGGCCAGCGGCAAGCAGCACCTGCACTTGCTGGACGGCGTGGGCTATCTGGTATATCCATGGACAGAAGCCGGGGCCTGCCACAGAAACGGCATCACGGAGCGGCACGCCGTCACCGTCGCCGGCATCCTGGCGCACATCCATTGCTGTGATATCAGTGTACCGGAATTGTGCAATGTACCGTCACTCCCGCTAACAGCCGAGCGTGTGATAGACCTTGTGCAACTCGCTCGGCGACACAACCTGCGCGAGAGCCAACTACTCGAAGACAGGCTGACCGACCTTCTGGACGTGGTAGCGATGCAGGGGCCAGCCCTGGCATTACTGGAGCAGGATCAGGTCATCAGTCACGGTGACCTGGACCACAAAAACGTATTGTGGGATGCGGCAGGCGAACCTCTGGTGATAGACTGGGAGTCTGCCCGCCGACTCAACCCCACCTATGAGCTGCTGCTCGAAGCCCTGGATTGGGGGGGCATTACTGCCAACTTCGAAACCAGACCTTTTGTGACCTTTCTTGAAGCCTATCGCGAAGCCGGAGGAACAATCGTTGCCAACGAAGTGATGGCAGTGGCTGACGCGATTCAGGCCACCTGGGTGGAATGGTTGCTGTTTAACGTGGGCAGGGCAGTGGGTATACATGACCCACACCAGCGCGCCGTAGGCTTGATGCAGGTCGACCTCTCATTGAGCACCTTGTTGCGCATGGAAAAACACGCCGCTCGCCTGACCGACATTGCCATGCGGCACGCCTCATGACGATGAACCGCAGTCGGCACCGTTAGCAGATCATGTTCGATTTGAACGCCTGTCATGTGGAGCGGCTCGGCGATCGGGAATACCGAGTGCGGTGGCAGGCTTTTCATCCACCACAGAAAGTTGCAGTTTTTATTTTGGAAGACCTCTCTGACTTTTACAGCAACAACAATCCCGGCGTACCGGTGCTGTCCACTTCTGACAATGAGGTATTTGTCGCCAACCCAAACCCCAGACTCAGGCACTACTTTTACCTGCTGTCAGAGATGGGCGAGAGCGCCGTGTTGGCAGAACGTCGATTGTCATTGCAAGGGACACCAAACTTTCGGGACCTGGGAGGCTATGCAACAGTGGATGGCCGCAGACTCAAATGGGGAAAGTTGTTTCGCTCTGGAAAACTGTCTTCACTCACTGATGAGGACATGCACTATGTCCGGCGCCTGGGTCTAACACTCGTCTGCGATTTCCGACAGCTGGTGGAGCGCGAACTCCATCCCACCTATTTAGGCGCCTCCAGCTCGCACCGCGTTGCCCACCTGCCGGTGACCCCGGGTAGTCGCAATAACTTCATGGAAAACCTGCACCAGGGAATTGTCGCCGTGGATGACGCTGCGGAACTGATGAGACATATCAACCGGGATTTTGTCGCAAACCAAATGCCACAGTACGCAGAAATGTTTAAACAACTGCTGGCCGAAGATCAGCCAATGCTGATCCACTGCGCTTCAGGTAAGGATCGCACTGGTTTCGGCGCCGCCCTGCTACTCGATGTGCTGGGGGTTGACGAGGATCTTATCGTAGAAGACTACCTGCTGACTAACCAATACCTTCCCATCGAGGAGGAAATCACACGACTCTCTAAAGAGCTGACAGACCAGAACGGGTCTCCGGTCTCCGAAAACGTATTACGGTCGCTACTGGAAGTCAGGCCGGACTATATCCGCGCCTGTTTTGACGAAATAAAAGCACGGCATGAATCAAAGCAGCACTTCTATGAAAACGCCCTCAACCTAGACAAGAAAAAACTGGCAATATTGAAGCAACGGTATGTGCATTAGCCACAAGGAACTCAGGGTCTATACTTTTTGCGCAGATAAAGTGAAATACTGATGAATCAAATAAATCCCAGACAATTGCTCAATAGCAAATGGACGGCCACAAAGCCCATCAACAAGGAAAAGCATTTCATTGTCTCTAAAGTCCAATATGATGAAGAAGGTGCCGTGATTCTGTGTTGTATAGAGCCCGTCATGTCAAAACGCGCTGCGCCGATAAACTGGCATGAGTTGAAAGACCAGAGTCACTGGATTCATGGCTGGAAATAGTCTTCTCCGTTCAGTCGGCCATCTTCCAATACGCCCTATCGTAAAGCACAGGGCGTGACGGGCCGGGACTATACATGGTCATCACCGACTCATGCTTCTGCGAACCTTCGCTTACAAGGTGCAGGGCCCGCTTCATAACGCTCACTCCTGCCACTGCTCACGGTGCAGAAAAGCGTTCAGTTCGCAGGCCTCAGCCTACGCAGAAGTAGATCAAGAGAGCTTCGAATGGATCAGGGGCGAGGAAAAGCTGTAGACTTATGAGTCCAGTAAGGGTGGCGGCCTGAGGTTTTGCAGCATGAGAAAGACCGACAAGAAACTCGAAAGACAGATCGCTAAAGCCTTAACTGACGTTTGTACAATCGCGCTTGAAGAGTACCAGGGCTTCGTTTGGCTTACCCATCTTGTCGATTACAATCGATTTCCGGGTTCACTGGAGGTCGTGTGCGTGTTCGAAACCAATGCGGATCTGACTCAAGCCAGAGCAAACAACTGCGAAGAGAGACTACCGGCGTTGGTATCGGAAAAACTCGCGTCAATAGATCTCAACCTGAGAGATGGCCGCCAGCATGTGCGCTTCGATACGGAACAGAACTGCGAACAGGAGCATAACGGCAGATGGAATGTCAGGTTCAGCGAAAGAGCCCCATACTCCGCAGGACAGCAGGGCAATTCAAAACGCCTGCACTAACTCGGGAAAAGGTTAAACCGGCTCAGGCCAAAGTGCGCGCTCGGCAAAAACTATGACCCCTGGCATCACTATCGCGAAAAAGAGCAAGCTGCCGTTTCAGATTCACGAGTACGCCCATGACTCGTCAACTCAGGCTTACGGCTGCGAGGCGGCCGAACAATTGGGCGTACCTGAGGCCCGGGTGTTCAAAACGCTGGTCGTCATGCTCGACAACAGGGAGCTGGCTGTCGGTATCGTTCCAGTTTCCTCTATGCTGAACCTGAAGCTCATCGCCAAGGCCCTGGGTGTGAAAAGAGCCGTGATGGCACCCAAAGACGATGTGGAGCGCTCAACCGGCTATGTGCTGGGTGGGGTAAGCCCTCTGGGCCAGAAAAAACGGCTCAGAACGGTCATAGACGCATCGGCAGACCATTACCCGACAATATTTGTCAGCGCCGGTCGTCGAGGATTGGAACTGGAATTGAATCCGAAAGACCTGCGGAAACTGGTCGATGGGCTCTTCGCAGCCGTATGTTGAGCGCGTGTGTATCGTTGCTACAGGCGGTGCTGCGCCTGTAGCAGACAATTTAAACCAGTAAACCAGAGGAGTTTCAGCGAGTATGACAGGGTTCAGAGTAGTGCTTACCGGAATATTTATCTCATTGTTGACGTATACCATTGTCGTCGTATCGAACCACGGTTTAAATTTGCTGCCATATTCTTTGCGGACATGGTGCAGATGGCCTGGCCCGGCCAGTTCAATTTTGACTTTATGTGCCTGCTCATCCTGTCCGGCCTGTGGGTGGCCTGGCGTCAAAAGTTCTCCCCTGCCGGTCTGGGCTTAGGCCTGCTGGCGTTTTTTGGCGGCGCGCTTTTTCTCAGTGGCTACCTGCTGATTGAGAGTTTCAGAGGCTACCAGAGCATAGAAGCGCTACTGCTGGGCCACAGGGTGTGACGACCTGCCGATTTGCGCGTCAGCAAGAGCCAGCTATCTTTATCGGCTGAGCCCGTAACCAGGGGCACATCCGAAATGGAGGAAAGGCCATGCCATCAGGTTCCTGTCAGTGCGGTTCCGCAAGCTATCACTTTGGCCGGCGAACCGATGATGGTCAATGCCTGTTACTGTGTCGACTGTCAGAAACGCACCGGCAGCGCGTTTTCAATGGGGGCTATCTATTCCCTGGCGGCGCTCTCGCTCAGTGGGGAGCTCTCTCCCTGGGAACGAACTCCTGATCAGGGAAAAAGCAATACTCGCTACAGCTGCAAGCGATGTGGCAATATCATTTATGGCATTGGCAGCAGCAATCTCGAGCTTATCAAGCTGCACCCTGGCACCCTGGATGATAGCCGCAATATTACAGTCGACGCGCACATCTGGACACGCAACATGCAAGCCTGGATCAGCCTGCCAACAAGCGTATTGCGCTACGACACGCAACCAGACGACTTGAACACCGTATTCGCCGCCGTGGTTGCGCAGAAACAGGAAGCAGCCGACGCGCTGGCCAGCTCAGCGCAAGACTGACCCAAGGTTCTCAACAGGAGAGGAAGCATGTCCCAACGTCTGATATCCAGTGGCTCCGACTTCGAGCGCCAAATGGGATACTCTCGAGCCCTGATCGATGGTGACTACGTCTTTGTTTCCGGCACCACCGGCTACGACTACAAGACAATGAGCATCAGCGATGAGGTCACCGAGCAGGCTGAGCAGTGTTTCAGAAATATCGAGCAGGCCCTGACGGAGGCGAACAGCAGCATCGCGCACATCGTCAGGGTCATCTATATCCTGAGCGACAGAGACAATTTTGAAGTCTGTTGGCCGGTGATGAATCGCTGGC
The DNA here is from genome assembly GCA_963840725.1 of uncultured Gammaproteobacteria bacterium. Taxonomy (GTDB): domain Bacteria; phylum Pseudomonadota; class Gammaproteobacteria; order Pseudomonadales; family Halieaceae; genus CAVWDU01. The sequence continues at coordinate 25,210 of CAWIZY010000027.1, forward strand.
TGGGAGAAGTCAGGCCGGCCGCCACAATGTTCGAATCGCGCCTGATAAACGACGACATCAAGATCGAGGTACAAGTGACAGCCAGGGTTAGTCGGCCAGTGGATCAGTGAGTCAGCGCACCGGTGCCAACGTGGAGATGAAGTCGCTGATGCTGGACCACGCATTCAGCGTTGCTGATACGGTCTGGTTTCATGTTAGCGAGGCCAATTTGCGGTTCCGACGGGCTGTGGAAAAGCTGGGCGCCGTGCTCAGCCACAAGGAAGTGAAGCAACTGAATAACGGCACGTTTACGCAGTTGTGCTATCGCCTGGACAGGCAATCAGCAGCCCCCTTCACACCTTGATGCCATGGCGACATCGATACCAGGTCCAAGCCCGGACAGCCGCAAGCCTGTGGCCCGACAACCGACCATTCTGAGCGCGACCTTCGAGGTCAGTGGCTGTTTCCACTCGCGCCGTGGTTATCGGCTGCGCAGCCAACTGGATATCATCCGGCGCTCCCACCCCGTCGCGGCACCCGATGTCATGGCAGTCATGATGAACCCGGGCGCTTCCGGGCCGTTGGACGGCGAGGACAACAGCCGCGAACCGGCCCACGCCAAACCTGACCAGACGCAGTTTCAAATCATGCGGGTGATGAACGCTGCGAAGCTGCATCATGCCCGGATTATCAACTTGTCCGATCTGCGCACATCTGATTCCAGCGAGTTTTTCAGTTTTCTCCGGTCTGCAGAATCAGCCACCGTCGATCACTCGATTTTCGACCCTTCCCGGGCAGACGAACTGAAAACCGTGATGGCGGCAGGTGTACCGGTTATTTATGCCTGGGGGGTCAGTAAATCCCTGACGGCGCACGCTCAAGTGGCGATAAAGGCGCTGGCAATCAACGACCCCGTGGGACAGCTCAAGCCGGGCACCACCTGCGCCTACTACCATCCGTTGCCACCCGTTCACAGTAAACAGGTGGCGTGGGTCGACCAGATCGCCCGGCAGCTCAAACGCAGCGGCGCAGCGGCGCAGCGGCGCACCGACGCACCGACGAAGGAATGAAACGGGGCTGACAGGGATTGAGTCATAGCGGCAAGCGCGAGATACTGCCAGCCTCGTTTGTGAGCCCCACTTATGTCGCTGCATGAACCCCCCTCTCGCGCGCAACCGTCCATCGGGTACTGGTTTGTTACTGCCCTACTCTTGCTATGGGGTTTAGCCTACGCCGGGCTGGTGGTGTTCTATCTTTTTGCGGGGGCAGAACACTGGGCGGGGTTGGTCGCCCAGGGGCGCATCCTGCCGGAGTACGCCGCCTACATTGCGCGCATACCGCTATGGGTCAAGCTGCTCACCCTCGGTGCGGCCATTAGTCGGCTCACCGCTGGGGTCGGCTTAATGCTCAGGCACCGCTGGTCGGTCGCCCTCTACGGGATCTCTCTGGCTTGCGTCACAGTCATCATGTTTCGGGGCTTTGTGATAGCTGACGTCGCCAGTGTCATCAGGCCGTCACAGGTCTGGGTTGAAGCCCTGTTTATGGCGCTCAGCGTGTTCGCGTTCTGGTTCAGCCTGCGCGCACGCAAGAACGGGTATCTGGCTTTACGGAGGCAATGGCCCTGACCAGACTCGTGGTGTTCGGAAACTCAGGCTCCGGGAAGTCCACCTATGCCAGGGGCCAGTGCACTCACCCGGACTGTGTCCATCTGGATCTCGATACGGTGGCCTGGCTTTCAGCGGTGCCAGAACCAACAAGAAAACCTGTAGCCGAGGTCAGCGCGGTCCTCCTGGACTTTGTCAACAACCATACCGACTGGGTTATCGAAGGCTGCTATGCAGACCTGCTGGCTACCGTGCTGCCCTATGCCTCCGAGATGGTTTTTCTGAATCCCGGCGTCGAAATCTGCATCGACAATGCCCGCCAGCGACCCTGGGAGCCCCATAAATACGCCGATGAGAGCGCTCAGGACGCCAACCTGCAGATGCTGATCGCGTGGATTCGCAACTATCCGCACCGCGACGACGACTGCTCACTGAGAGCGCACCGGCAGCTATTCGATGGCTTTAAAGGTCCCAAACGGGAATTGCGGTCCAATGAGCCAACCGGGCCCGTATGACTCTCACATTCAATGGCTGCCGACGGCCCGTGTTATCAACCCCCGATCTGACCACTGTCGCAAACCGAAACAACCCAAAGGAGAAACATCATGAACGTACTTATGGTGCTTACGTCGCACGCTGAGTTGGGATCGACCGGCGAGAAAACCGGGTTCTGGCTGGAAGAGTTCGCCAGCCCGTACTACTGCCTGCAGGATGCGGGCATGAACGTTACCCTGGTCTCACCCGCCGGCGGGCAGCCACCGCTAGACCCCAAAAGCAGTCAGCCAGATGCTCAAACCGACGCCACCCGGCGCTTTGATGCCGACCCGGCTGCCCAGCAGGCGCTGGCGCAAACTGGGCAGCTGAAGGGTGTCAACGCCGCAGATTTTGACGCTGTTTTTTACCCGGGCGGTCACGGCCCACTCTGGGATTTGCACGATGATGCCGCCTCAATCGCGCTGATCGAGCAGTTCGCTGCCCAGGGCAAGCCCGTCGCAGCCGTCTGCCACGCTCCGGCGGTGCTACTCAATGCCAGGGATAGCCAAGGCACCCCGTTGGTGCAGGGCAAACAGGTGACCGGCTTCAGCAATTCCGAGGAAGCGGCGGTGGGCCTTACAGATGTCGTGCCTTACCTGCTGGAGGATGAGTTGAAACGCCTCGGGGGCCACTACCGCAAAGTCGACGATTGGCATCCACTGGCAGTGGTGGACGGCCTGCTGATCACCGGCCAGAACCCGGGCTCGTCGGAGGCGGTTGCCGCAGCGCTGGTGGAAGCCCTCGCGAGCTGACAGGCTGACTGCAGCGGCTTCGGGCGTCACGCTACACCAGCCCTCGTACCGGCAACAACGCGCCATGCAGGGCGCCCGCCGCATCTGATGCCAGAAAACACAGGACCTCGGCCAAGTCCTCCGGGCCCACCCAGGCGGTAAGTCCTGTCCCGGCATGCTGGTCCGATTGGCCGGCGTGTCGATGATACTGGGCAGCACCGCATTGACATTAATGCCACGCCGCTTGTACTCCTCTGACAGAGTTTCGGTCAGCCGCAACACCGCCGCCTTGGCCGCGCAATAGGCGCTCATATCTGCGGCTCCTGCCAGTGCCGCCAGAGCGCCCACATTCACAATGGCGCCGCGACCGCGATCCAGTAACAGCGGCAGAGCCGCCGCAGTCGCCCTGCGCAGGGTCGTTACATTGATAGCAAACATCGCGTCCCAGCTATCGCTTTCAGCGGGGCCCGGTGCAAACGGGCCCATGCCAAACCCCCCGGCGATATTCAACAGCCCGTCGATGTCACCCATTTGCCGGAAACGCCCAGCCAGGTCTTCATCATTCAGGAGATCAATCCGGTGGTAGGCATCAATCTGCTTGAGGCCGGGATCCTCCACCCGGTCCACAGCGATCACCCGGGCGCCATAGTCAGAGGCCTTTGCCGCCACAGCCCGGCCCAATGCGCCGGCGGCACCAGTGACCACCAGTGTTTTACCTTCGAGATTCATCAGCTTTGCCCCCGGGCACGGTTTATCCACGTAACGCAAAGCATAACAGGCCTGCAGCCTGAAAAAGCACCCTGTCCACTATGGGCCCCACCGCATAGCCATGCGCCACCCGGCGCGACACCAACGGTCGGGTTCGCTGCGGTTGACATCCCCGTGGACATCTGCGTGAATCCCTCCCCATGTCTTTCATCAACGATACCGCGTTTGAGGTGCCCGGCGAGGCCTTTGTCGCCCGCTTGCGAGCATCATTGCCGTCTCATTGTCTGGTCCTGGGCGAGGAGCAGATGCGCCCCTACGAGTGCGACGGACTCGCCGTCTACCGGGAGCCCGGTGGAATAGCACTGCCGGAAACCGAAGCCCAGGTACAGACCGTAGCAATACGCAACTGTTCGCCGGCA
>CAWIZY010000028.1:0-409028 GCA_963840725.1 uncultured Gammaproteobacteria bacterium
AGTGCAGGGCAAAGCTCCACATCATCAAACAAGCCCTCGCGGACCATATAGACCTTGCCACTCCGCCCTCTTCCGCCGGCGTGCCGTAGAGACGCACCCGGCCCGGCGTCCCGGTTTCGTCCAGCCATTTTCGAACCGCAATAGCGGCCTCCACCGAGCCGGCGCCAAACAGATTGTGTCTGCAGGCGTGGGCAGCGTTTTCCCCGGTATCGGGGCACGCTGTGCGACCGCATCCTGATTAATGCCGGGCAAGGCATGGAACTCTGCCAGTATGGCGATTACCGGCCCGGCCGTGCCAAATTCAGCCAGGAACGCCGTCGGCATGCCCGCCACACCGGACTCGACAGAAAAACCCTCGTCGGCCAGTGTTGTTGCAGGAGTTGGCTGGATTTTTCTTCCTGATAACCCAACTCTGCCCACTCCCAGAGTTGCCGCGCGGTCGCTGCTGACACCTCAGCGCGCTGGTCGATGTAGTTGAAGACGGCATCTGCGTCGTCGGCCAGAACTGGTTGGACAAACGTAGAGGAAACTGCCAGGGCAGTCAGGGTGGCAAGACGTATCATAGGGTTTCCGGGTAGTCAGGTTGTTGCCAGAGACAAGGCGAGCTTTCACAGTTATCACCAGCTTAATGCAAACTTTGCAGGCAAGCCAGACATTGTGCCACCAGCCCCACGGTTGACGCCTATAGACTCAGTACCTATATTCCACTGGTCAGACCTATAGTCATAACAACAACCGGGACACAGTATGAATATAGAAAAGGTGGTTTTTGCATTCTTTATCGTCCTGGCATTGACGGTCAACTTTGGTTTCGTGCTCGGTGACATCGACAACCCGGACCATCATAACGTCTATGAGCTCTACGCGGCGCTGGTAATCAGCATGATCGCGACCGTGATGAAGTTTGGCGACCGCACTCATGTTGGTGCGGTGTTGCTTGCCACCAGCCTGGTGGCAGACTTGCAGTTGATCATCGCCGCCATCGTCTGGGGTGTCGCCTCACATTACACCGAGGGTGGCATGGATGCGGCCATGATGGCGAGTATCGTCTCGCTCTCGGCGGGGGCCCTGCTCTCCAACATCACCTCTGTGGTGTTGCTGATTCTGGAAACCATCATGGTCAGACACTGATCCCCAGCGGGGCAGTCACCGCCATGGGACATGTCTTTTATCTACTCCTGAGACGCCTGCGGGCGCCAATCATCCTGATTATGGTGGTGTACGCCATCTCTATCCTGGGTTTCGTGCTGATACCGGGAGTCGATGACGAAGGAAATCGCTGGCGTATGGATTTTTTCCATGCGTTTTATTTTGTCAGCTATATGGGTACGACAATAGGTTTCGGCGAACTGCCCTACCCCTTCACCACGGGCCAGCGCGTCTGGGCCACCATCACTATTTATACGACCGTAGTCAGTTGGCTTTACAGCATTGGTAAGATTTTCGCCCTGCTGCAGGACCCCAGCCTGAACCGTCTGCTGGCGCAAAACACCTTTGCACGCCAGGTAAACTGATCCAGGAACCGTTTTATCTGGTGTGTGGCTACGGTGTAACAGGTAAGCGTCTGGTAGCGAGGCTGGACGTGCATGGCACCCGCACCGTGGTCATCGATTGCAATCCAGAGGTCATCGACCAGTTGGAAGCCCATGAGCTCGGCCTGGCCGTGCCCGGGCTATGCGGAGACGCCGCTGACCCTGAAATCCTCAACCGGGCTGGCATCCAGAACCCGAATTGCATCGGCGTAGTGGCATTGACTGACAATGACTATACCAACCTTTGTGTGGCCATCAACAGTAAGCTGGTTGATCCCGACCGGCCCGTTATCAGTCGTTCGCAATCCCATGAAATGACGGCAAATCTCGACTCTTTCGGCACTGACTATATCATCGACCCCTTCGAAACTTATGCCGATTATCTGGTGCAGTCGATCACTGAGCCCTACAAACACATCATCAGTGACCTGGTCTTCAATCCGCACCACAAGGTATGGGCATCGCCCCATCAGAACACGGAGGGCCGCTGGGTAGTCTGTGGCTATGGACGTTTCGGCAGGGCCATCGAAGAAAAATTCAATGAATGTAATATTCCCATTACGTTTATTGAGGCGAACCCGGAAATGCGCGATGTACCCAGGGGTACCGTACGGGGCGTAGGCACCGAGGCGGCTACCCTGCATCAGGCTGACATCGATACCGCTACGGGTATCGTTGCCGGCACGGCAAACGACGCCGACAACTTGTCAATCATCATCACCTCAAGGGAAATCAAGCGCAATGTCATTACGGTGGCCAGACAGAACCTCGCGGCCAACAAACCGGTGTTCCGAGCTGCCAAGGTGAACATGATCATGGAGCCAACGCGGATTATTGCGGATGAGATATTTATACAGATCAGAAATCCGTTATTGATGGAGTTTCTGAATCTGCTCCAGGAGAAAGACAGTGACTGGGCCCGTGATCTGCTCATGCAAATCAGTGACGTCATCCAGGACCAGCCATTGAGCGCATGGACAGCACGAATCAACAGCGAGGAAAGCCCCGCCATCCACTACAGCATTGCCTCCGGGATGCCAGCTCAACTGGATTATCTGAGCCACGACCCCCGTGACAGAGAAGACCGCTTACCGGCTCTTGCCTTGCTATTGAAACGCGGCAGCGAGGCAACCCTGCTGCCACCGGGGGATACCCTGTTGCAAAACGGTGACAGGATACTCTTCTGTGGACAGGAGCATGCTCAGTCGTATATGCGTTGGACAACCCAGAATGACAACGTGCTGCGCTATATACGAGACGGTGTCGAAGCGCCGGGCGGACTACATGGCGCTGGATGGCCGCTCGTCGTGCCAGGCGGGCACCCGCTGACTAGCCAATCGGAGACCCCGGCGGCAGTGTGCGCGGCATCAAAGTTTCCTCCGCGTCAGGATGCGCCATAAACTGTTCGATCAACCACAACTGATACCGATAGAATTGCGCCGTTTCGGAGCGCGCCCCTTGCTGGCTGCCCAGCCACTGCGCACCCGCACTCAGCGCAGCATGCGCGCCGGCCCGCACCTCGGGAGAGACCTCTGCCGCCGTCACCAGACGCCGCCAATGGGCCAGCAGCGCTGCACCGTTGCGTCGCTGGATCATGCCGCTCAATCCGGTCTGGGCCGGCCCAAAGCAGCGTGCAAACAAGCCATCAAAAACCTCCGTTACCGACACGGCGGCGTTATCTGATGCGGACTGCAAGGCAAGCCTCGCCAGTCGCTCAGGTTGGAGCAGCAGGTTGTAGGTATGCTGTGCCGCCGCCTCCGCCAATGACACCGGGTCCAGCTGCACTCCTGTGTAACCACCCGGGCTTTCGCGGTCCCGCCGATAGCCATAGGCCTTGGGCGGAATCAATCGACACACCGATTCGGGCAGCAACAGCCACTCCGGGTCCAGGGTTGCAAGCAGCGCCTGTAACGCCCGTCGTTGCGCCTCTGCCGGTAGCGGCTCAAACGGCACGGGTTTTGAGTCTGTACGCAGCGCGTAACGGTAGTCAGCGCCACCGAGCCACTTGGCCGCCGCAGTCGCCTGGTAGCGATGGGTAAAAATAAACCGGGACCACAATTTCTTCCAGATCAGAATAGGGGCGGTCGAAAGCAATACTGGCTTTGCCAAAGCGCGCCAGAGCCGATTGGCGCAGTGTCATAACGCGCTGCAATTCGGCTACCGCATCGCTACCGTTATCCCACAGACTTGCCGCGGGATGCATGCTACCGTCATCGCGCGAATCGGGGTCGGAGATAAACCGAAACCCCGCCCGATGGCCCTGCTCCACAAAGCTGGACAATGCAGTCCACCTCGTCGTCGCCGCCGTCAAAGTTACCGTAGCCGTAACGGATTGCGCGCTTGTCCCAGTCGGCTATCCCCTCGGCGTAAGCACCGGTCAGTTCAATCTCACCGGCTGCCGTAAGACCCAGTAGCGGGTGCGGGTAATCCATCACCGAGGCACGCCCTCCCTGACTGGCGGCAAAATTATGCGCCAGACCAAGGGTGTGGCCGACCTCATGGGCCGACAGCTGTCTGATCCGTGCCAGCGCCATATCACTCAGCGCAACCGTTTCGCTTGCTCTATCGGTGAACGGGGAGGTCATGCCCTGAGCAATCAGATAGTCCTGCCGCACCCGCAGTGATCCCAGGGTCACATGGCCCTTGATGATCTCCCCGGTCCTTGGATCATGCACGCCATAGCCATAGGACCAGCCTCGGGTGGCGCGATGCACCCACTGAATAACATTGTAGCGCACGTCCATCGGGTCGGCGTTAGCGGGCAACATCTCGACTCGAAACGCATCTCGATAGCCCGCAGCTTCAAACGCCTGGTTCCACCAGCGGGCCCCGTCCAGCAGGGCAGTACGCACAGGCTCCGGAGTGCCCGGATCGAGGTAGTACACAATAGGCTCCACAACGTCACTGAGACCGGGTCCCGGGTTTTTCTTCTGTAATCGATGCCGGGGAATTAGACGCTGCACCACCTCCCCTTCTATGGGCGCGGCATAGTCAGCGTAGCTGAAGGGCCAAAAGCCGCTGTCAGGGTGAAACCGTCGCGGTTGATAGCCAGGCTCCGGCAAGGCCACGAAGCTGTGGTGCATACGGACACTGAAAGAGTAAGGATCGGGCGCGACCTGCTGCAAAAACTCACCTGGCTCGTTACCGGTAAAAGTTATAGTGGCCTCCAGTTCGGTGTTGCGTGGAAACGCCTTGATTCTTGGGTAATACAGTGCCGACCGGCTCTTGTCTACGCTGTGGTCTCCCTGCTTCTGCGCCTTGAGCTGCCGGCCAATTCCGTGACTGTCCCGGAGCAGGAATTCGGTGGCATCAACCAACAGAGTTCCATTGGATTGACGGGCTACCACCGGGAACCCCCACAGCACCGAGCTGGCAAATGCCTCCTCGACGGCTAATCGCTCGGAGGCCTGAGTGGAATCGGCTCGGTATCGCGTGTTAAGTCGCCGCAGCAAGACCCGCTCACCTGTATCCTCAAACCTGACCAGCGCAGGCTCCACAGCCGAGAGCTGCCCCCGATCAAAGCCCAGATCGTTCGAACCCACACCCTGGGGCAGACTATACAAATAGATCATTTCACGGCCAAAGTCGTCTAGCCGCAGGAACACACGCCCCTTGGAGCGATCGAGATAAAAAGGCAGGAAACCGTCCTGATGTTCCATGCCGTCGACATAAGCGGCTATCTCATCCCCCGGTTTGGCAACTGCGGGCTGCTCGGTCTCTGCCAACAGCGCAGTAGAGAAAACAGTAAAAAACCACAGCACGAGAGTGCTGCGCAGCAAGACATTCATTAGCTACCCCGGGAGTGGATCAAACAGATACCGTTTAGGATACTTTGCCCGGTCTTTATCTGTCAAAAAACCCGAACACAGCGCTCGCGCGACAGCGATCGCATCACCAAATCGTGCTATCGACAATACCGAAGCAACGCCATGCGAGTGACGACAGGTAGTTGATTGCCTATAAACGACCGCATGAAAGCGCCTAGGGGAATGCCACCCGGGTTCCAGTGCCGGCGGCCAGCGCGGCCTGGTACACCGCGGAGGCTGCATACAGGTCCTGGGCGGTAATACCCAGTGACTTGTATAGTGTGATCTGAGTGTTGTTGACGCGCCCTTCTATCTGCCCGACAAGCAGCTGGCCAATTTCGCCGACGATATGGTCTTCGCTTACCGCTCCTTCCTGCACCGGGATCATCAAATCACCCGACTCGCGCTGCGCCGACGCCAGCAAGTCGACGTAGGGCCTGGCCCGGACAATAAGCGCAGTCTCAGCTTCACGCGCGGTGATAGCGTGAGCGCCCACCAGATTGACATGGGTTCCCGGAAGCACCCAACTACTGCGCAGTATCGGCTGCTGTGCAGCGGTCACCGTGCAGACAATATCGCAGGCGGCTGCCCGGGCTGGATCTGGCACCGCGCGGACATCCAGCCCCGTGCGCTGCCGTTCTTGCCTTGCAAAGGCCTGCGCTCGCATGTTGTCGCGCCCCCAGACCAGGACCTGATCGAGGCTGCGCACTGCTGCTATCGCGTCGATGTGACTCGCCGCCTGCACGCCACAACCCAAAATACCACAGCTGCGCGCATCCCTGCGTGCCAGTCGATCACTCGCAAGACCGGACGCGGCGGCGGTGCGAATGGCGGTGATCGAGGAACCCTCGACAATGGCTACCGGTGCGCCAGTCGTGCGATCGAACAGCGTGATCAAGCCTTGTACCACCGGCCGGTTGTGCGCGGGATTGGCGTCGAATAAGCTGATGAGCTTGGCACCAAAGACGGCGGGGTCGCGAGATGCACCGGGCATCACCAGCAGGGCGTCGCCACTCTCACCCAGGCTCATCCCCACGCGTGGCGGCACCGTCGCAGATCCTGCCGACACGGCGATCATGGCTTCTGCCATATGGCCGATACACTCCGCCATAGGTAGCAGTTCCCGCACCTCATCAGCCCCGATGATAATCAGTGTCATGTCTGGTTTTTCACCCCCGCCTGCAAGCCAGCCTAGAGGCCCGCAGGGACCTTGTCCAACACGCTAGCTTATCACGGTGCACGGCCAGCAGGGGTATGCGATAGCCACCGTGCGCGCCAACCCGGCCAACAGCCGGGTCACTCTCTGATTTTTTGTATGCGACAGCGTGCAGCGCATGACCGGCGGGGAGAGTATCAGCAGTTCTTTGCTGGAGTAGCCAATGCCGCACTCCGGCACACCCTGACTGGGTGCTCATGGCAACACCGCCTGATGCCGATGCGGTTAATAATTAGTGTAACCGGGCGACACTGAGATCATTGAGCAGCGATTCGCGGACGGCTTCGTCGATCGTAAATCCCGCGATCGCATAGGCCGGGTGGTCAATTCCCGCCTGAATGGGTTCGCCACGGCGAACCGCCGTTACCATCTCCGGCGTCAACTCGAATCGCAAAAAGTGCACAGAGGAGGTTTTTACCTCGTTACTGCGGTCCAGATCTTCATCAGCGATTGCAAACAGCGGTGTGCACTCGCCCACCTTTAACCAAACCTTGTCTTCTATGCCGATCATCTCGGCGAGACGTCTGCTGCGTTCATCCGGGTCTTCATATTCAATCATGAAGGTCGCTTTCCAGTTGCTCCCGTCCGGTATCAGTGGGTTATAGGCGTCCAGCTCTTCACGAATACCTTCAGCTTCGAAAACTTTTTCAATTCTCAACATCTCCTGCACCTGATACTTGATGGTGAGCTCATCTTCAAAATACAAACGGGCGTGTTCACCCAGGGCCAGGTGCCGGTTTTTCTTGTGGGCGAGCACCTTGGCCCTGAAGCCGGGACGCTCTTCGGCATACTCTTCCAGTGACCACAAATCCGCGCGTGACAAAGAAGGCATTGTTGAATCTCCTCAATTACAGTCCGTAAGCCATGCGCAACAAGGTCATGGGGTGTTGCGCTGTAGAGACTTTTTCTGACAGGTTGGCAATGTGGGTAGCGGCCATTGGGCAATCACTGGTGAAGTAATCCGGCCCTTGCTGGTCCACTTTGCGCACCACAGGCCTCGCTATTTTTATTGATTTCTCCCGGGTCTCCTGCTTGACCGCGTAGGTTCCGTCGTGGCCGGAGCAGCGCTCCAGGGCGGTGACTGTCGTCTGAGGTACCAGGTTGAGCACGTCACGCGTTTTAAGACCGATATTCTGCACCCGCTGGTGACAGGCGACCTGATAGGCGATATCACCCAGCGCGCTGGGAAATGACGTATTCAACGCGCCTCCTTTATGGCGCAGCCACAAGTACTCAAAAGGGTCGAAAAACGCCGCCTTTACCTTCTGTACCAGCGGATCGTGCGGATACATGAGTGGCAACTCCTGCTTGTACATAAGCACACAGGATGGGATCGGGGCGGTGAGGTCGTAACCCTCATCAACGAGAGCTGCAAGCACCGGAATATTGGCCTGCATCAATTTGTCTACCGCGTCGAGATCACCCAATTCCAGCTTCGGCATGCCACAACATTTTTCTTTTGGCACGAGATCGATCTGGATGTCGTTATGCTGAAAGACCTTGATAAAGTCTTCGCCGATTTCGGGACTGTTATAGTTGCCATAGCAGGTCGCGTAGAGGGCGAGTTTCCCGGTCGTTTCGCCGACCAACCTGGGCTCCCGGGGCTGTATCAACGACTTGGCGCGCTTGCGCAGCGTGTTGCTGTGAAACTGCGGCAAGGGTGCTTCCCAATGTATACCCAGGGTGGACTGCACCACTTTGCGCAGGCTTGCACTGCTGTTAACCGCGTTAACCGTGACATCCACCAACGGTATCGACGTCATACCAAACACCCGGTCAGTACTGGTCAGAACGCGATCGCGCAGGCTGGCACCCTCCTCGCGAAATCGGACGGCTTTATCGCGCAGCATCAGATGAGGGAAATCAACATTCCATTCATGGGGAGGTACATAGGGACACTTGGTCATGTAGCACAGGTCACACAGATAGCACTGCTGGGATACTTTTTGGAAATCGCTTTTTTCAACACCGTCGACTTCCAGCGTATCGGATTCGTCTACCAGGTCGAATAGCGTCGGAAAGGCGTCACAGAGACTGACGCAGCGCCGACAGCCGTGGCAGATATCGAATACGCGCTCCAGTTCCTCTTCAAGAGCAGCGCGATCCCAGAAGGCGTCAGACTTCCAATCCAGCGGGTGGCGCGTTGGCGCCTCCAGGCTTCCTTCTCTCACAATGATTGACCTCGCGGACTGCAGGGCGCGCGCAAAAGCGGGTCTGTAGCAGACCCGGTATCGTTAAGGCTTGCTCAGGCGTCGAGAGTATCCAGCGCCTTTTGAAACCGGTTGGCATGGCTGCGCTCTGCCTTGGCCAGCGTCTCCATCCAATCAGCGATCTCGTCGAAGCCTTCGTCGCGCGCGGTCTTGGCCATCCCGGGATACATGTCGGTGTATTCGTGTGTCTCGCCGGCGATCGCTGCCTTGAGGTTGTCCGCCGTGCCGCCAATCGGCAGTCCTGTGGCCGGATCGCCGGTCTCCTCCAGATATTCCAGATGACCGTGCGCATGGCCAGTCTCGCCCTCAGCAGTAGAGCGGAAAACGGCGGCAACGTCATTATATCCCTCGACGTCGGCCTTGGCTGCGAAGTAAAGATAACGGCGGTTGGCTTGCGACTCGCCAGCGAAGGCATCCTTCAGGTTCTGTTCAGTCTTACTGTCTTTTAATGACATGTTGAGCTCTCCTGTGCGGGGATATCATCTGTTTAGCGGCGTCTTCTCTGGCAACGCCAGACGCTCATCCAACACTAGACCAGTCTGAAACTTCTATCAAATGAAAAAAAGCGGGCCGCATTCAAAAGGGCAGTTCAGACTGGCGTCCCGGGACCGGGTGCGCCGTTGTTAGCCGCGACGTTTTCAATGCCGGTCGCGACTGCTAGAAACGGTTGCTTGCACCGATCACGCTCGTCGGGCGGCGTGGCACGGCCGGTTCCGTGCTAAGCGCCCTCAAAGGCCTGTCTGACTTCCGCAGCGATGATCGCAATCCCCCGCGCCACCTTCTCTGAATCCTGGGTATAAGAGACACGGATACACTCGTGCCGGTGGCGCCATTCATCCTCCAGGCCCACAAAAAAATTGTGCCCCGGCACGACCAGCACGCCGTGCCGTTTAAGACGCTGGTAGAGTTCCTGGCTGGATATCGGCAGGCCCTCAAACCACAGCCAGAGAAAGATGGCGCCCTCAGGCTTGTGCACGCGGTAGGGCAGATCGCCCATTTCCTGTCGCAACAGGGCCAACGCCTCCCGCGATCGTTGACGATAAAATGGCGTGATGTAATCCCGGCTCAGAGCCGTCATTTCGCCGGAGGCAAACAAGGCCCTGGCCAGTGCGGGGCCCAGCGTCCCGCAGGCAAGACTGACCACTGTGCTGGCGCGGGTGAACGTTTGTATCACGTCTTCTCGCGCAACCACAATACCGGTGCGCACACCAGGCAAGCCCAGCTTGGACAGACTGAGAACCAGAATGGTGTTGTCGTTCCAAAATGGCGTGGCTGGCTCAAACTGGATAGCCGGGAAAGGCACTCCGTAGGCACCATCAATAATCAGGGGGATATCGCCCGCCCGGGCAATTTCATCCAGATGTGCAAGTTCAGCATCAGTGAGCACATTGCCGGTGGGATTCGTGGGTCGCGACACACACAGCGCTGCCACCTCTTCACCCGGATTCAGACCGGTGAAATCTACCCGATATTTGAACAGATTGTCGTCTAACAAGTCGATCGTTGGCCGTGTCGCGCTGAAGAAGTCCTCGCTTAAACCGATGTCCCCGTAGCCCACATATTCCGGTGCCAGGGGAAGATGAATGCGTCGATGAGTTGTATCAGGCATTTCGCCAGCAAGCATATTGAAAAGCAGGAAGAACGCGGCCTGGCTGCCATTGCTGATGGCGATGTTCCGCTCAGTTACCTGCCAACCGAATTGACGACTGAGGAATGTGGCCAGTTCTGTCCTGAAGGCAAGATCACCCTGGGGTGATTGATAGATACCCAGCAGGCTGTGCCGCTGCGCCGGGTCGGCGAGGATCGCCTCCAGGCGCCGTTGAAACACCTTCTCAACGTCCATCAATCGCGCCGGGTTACCGCCACCCATGAAAATCATCTCAGGGTTCTCGCTGAGCGCGGTCCCCAGATCAGACATCAGTTCACCAATGCCGGACTCGCTGGCAAATCGACCGCCAAATGCCGATAATCGCATGGTGCACTACCTCGCTTGCGCACTACCCCGGGGCGTCGCATTCTAGCCGCCCGGCCGCCCTCGAACCAGTGATAATTCATGCTTGCGCAATTCACACCGCGTCGATAGACCTTGTCACAGGCCGTTACATACAGAATATTTGGCCCCCGGAGCCGATCGACAGGGTATAGTACGCCGACTGCACTTTGCTACTGCCAGGCCCGGGAGACACCATTGCGCCAGTTGTCATTGTTAATACTGCTCGCCTTCATGTGCGCCGCAGCCGCACATTCTGCAGACACCTATAAGGCGGTATTCAGTGCCCGGCTGGAGCCCACCGAAGGCCTTGCCATTGTCAGTTTGACCATCGAACAGAGCAGTCACAAACTACGCGAACTCGACTTTGCAGCGCCGAAGGAGCGTTTCACGGAGTTCAACGGTGACGGGAAGGTCCGGCGCAGCGGTGACAGGCTGCAATGGCAGGTCCCCAAAAAGGGCGGCACACTGCACTACAAGGTCACAATAGACAACCCCCGGGGTAAAGCCTACGACGCCAGAATCACATCGCGATGGGCGATCCTGCGCCTTGACGATGTCTTCCCCGCCGCCAGAGCAAGGTCTGCCCCGGGCGCAGAATCCCGGTCTTTTCTCGAGCTTTCGGGTCCGAGCGGTTGGACCTTTGAGAGCCGCTACGGCCCGGTTCGGGAGCGGGTTGCTGCCGACACGGCCGGGCGCCGTTTTTCCAGACCCACGGGATGGCTGGCCGCCGGGGAACTGGGCGTTCGACGCGACCTATTCGAAGGCCGCACACTGACGGTGGCAGGCCCCAGCGGCCAGGGACTGCGGCGGCTGGACACACTGGCCTTTCTGCGCTGGAATCTACCTGAGCTATTGCAGGTGTTCCCCGAATTCCCGGACTATTTCCTTGTCGTTCGCGCGCAGGAAGATATGTGGCGTGGCGGACTGTCCGGACCCAACTCCCTGTACCTGCACTCCGAGAGACCGTTGATTAGCGAAAATGCCACCAGTACGCTACTGCATGAACTGGTGCACCTTGCGACCGGCGAGCAGGCCAAAGAGCGTGACGATTGGGTCGTAGAAGGCCTCGCAGAATACTATAGTCTGCAGATTCTCCTGCGCAGCGGTGGTATCAGTGAGGAGCGTTACAGCGGTGCCATGACTAAATTACAAGCATGGGCCGATCGCGACAGCGGCACCCTCAGGTCCCCGTCAACCGGCCCCCATACGGCGCGAGCGGCCACTATCCTTCAGGCTCTGCAACAGGAACTGCAGCAGTCCGGGGTGGCATCACTGGATCTACTGGTTACGCAATTGCTTGCCGCGGGCAAACTGACCGGCAAGCAGCTCAAGCTGGAGGCCGAGCGCCAACTGGGACACCCCAGCAAGGTGTTGCGCGAGGCCGAGCAGCGTTACGTGCAATCAAAATGAGCCCAGGGGTCAGAGCGACGGGTTGACGGCGCCTGTTTTGGCTACCCCACCCCCTGGCCTGGATTAGCTACCTGTTAGCCGCTAGCGCTCGCAACACGCCGAGGCGTTTTTGCCGACGCAAACCAAGCGCCAGGGGGCGCCGCGCCATGACTGGCCCACAGGGCGCCCCGGCGCGTCGCTACAGTTGTGATTCCGGGACAATCGGCGACAGAACACGGGTATTGAACCGCTGCCAGAAGCTGGTATCCGGCTCCTGTTCGACGCGCACTAACTCATCGTTGTCACCGAGGGTAATCCATTCCAGTTCGCCGTCGCCGTCCAGTTGGACCCGGTACGCTACCTTCATGACGTTGCGGTCAAATGCAGCTGCCAACTGCCCCGCACTCTTGGGGTCTTCAAAGTAGGCGCCCAACTCGGTATTCAGATTGACCGATCGCGGATCCAGATTGAACGACCCAATGAACATGTACTGGCGGTCAAGACCGAAAAATTTGGCGTGCAGACTGGCTCGATCCGTGCCCATCTTGTTCAAACCGAACTTCTTGTCAACTTTTGCGTTGCGGGTGGACTTGAACTCATACAACTCCACACCGCCGGCGATGAGTTCCTCCCGGTAGCGCATATAACCGGCATGCACCAGACCGACATCGTTCGCGCTCAGCGAATTAGTAAGAATGCGTACCCGCACCCCGTCGGCCACCCGCCCGGTGAGATACTGGGTAAATGCCTTACCCGGGACGAAGTAGGGTGAGACGATATCCAGCTCTGTCTGGGTTTTGTCCATACCCTGCTTCAACTTGGGTGCAAGATTGGTGTCAGGGTCCAGTTCCTCCCGGACCACATTGTCAGGGTAGTCATAGGCAAGGAACCATTTCGACCAGGCCCAATTCTGCTCTGCTACGGTCCCGTAGGAGACCTCGATCAGATCTCGCAAGACCGAGGCATAGCGCGATTGGGCCGCCTCTGCCATGGTGGCGTCCATGTCTTTTCGAAACACCTCAATTTCATTGACATCGATTAGTTGGTCGGGATTGAAGGACCGAATCGGATAGACCCATTCGCTATTCCAGAACAGATCGAACTGACTCGATACCTCGCCAGCTATCGGGCCGATGGCCATAGCATCCATGTCACCGAAACCCACGTCTTCGGCCGCGGCAAAATACTCGTCACCGATGTTCCGTCCGCCAAAAACGGTAATCTGGTTGTCAGCGGTGATCGTCTTGGTATGCATTCGATGATTCACTCGCTTGGTGTCAGTCACGAAGTCCAGAGCCCGCACATCACGGTTGGTGAACGGGTTGTAAACGCGCACCGCAATCTGAGGATGAGTGTCCACCAGCTGCAACATATCGTCCTTGCCACCGGTGTCGAGGTCGTCAAGTAGAATACGCACCCGCACCCCGCGGTCTGCCGCACGCAACAGTTCGCCGTACATAATGTTGCCCGTCAAATCCGTGTGCCAGATGTAATACTGCACATCGAGGGACTTTTCAGCCGATCGGATCAGCCGCAGACGCGCAGCAAACGCTCTGGAGCCCTCGTCCAGCAAAAGAAAGCCCGACAGGCCGGGATGCTCGTCAAGCAAGGGCTGGATGGCGAGCCCCAGACCCGTAGAGGCAGTATCGGTGATTGTGTAAGACGGCTCACGAACTACGTTTTCGGGCAGTGACGAGCAGCCGCTGGCACCGATGAAGCACAGTAACACCAGGACACCGAGAGCGCGACCAGCACCAAAGCGGCGGCGATCACTGTTTTGCCTGTTGCCGCCTGCCGCGACCGAGCGGAAATACGCCATACTCAAAATCTCTTCACCTTATTTTAGATTGTGTGCAGGATAGCGGAAAACGTCAGCCACAACCAAGACTTATCGCTCCACCGCCATGGCCGCAAGCACCGCCAGCAAACGCTTGAGTTCGCTACTGTGCCGGGCTGCCTTCCCCATCCTAAAGCGGTAGACTGGCCCGGCAGGCACTAGGGCACCTCTGAACAATGGTAATGCGCTCGGGCCATTATTCAGAGGTGCGACAGCAAAATGCCATTGATGGTTAGTGAACTGCTACAATGCCGCCCCGCCACCGGCCACAACCCGTTACCGAGATGTCTGAACAATTCTTTTCCCGCTTACCACTCCCGTCACTTCAGCTTGAGAACCTCGAAAAACTGGGTTACCAGCATATGACACCTATTCAGGCCGCCAGCCTGCCGCCCGCCCTCGCCGGCGCGGACCTGCTGGCGCAGGCGCAGACCGGCAGTGGCAAGACGGCAGCGTTCGCCCTGCCGCTATTGCACAAACTCAATCCCCGCTTTTTCGGCACCCAGGCATTGGTCCTTTGCCCAACCCGGGAACTGGCTACGCAGGTGGCGGCCGAAATCCGCCGTTTGGCCCGTTATCAGGCCAATATCAAGGTGGTGACCCTCTGCGGTGGCGTATCGATAGGCCCCCAGATCGGCTCTTTGGAGCACGGCGCCCATGTCGTGGTGGGAACCCCCGGCCGCATCAGCGATCATTTGCGTAAAAAAACCCTGGCCCTCGATCAGCTCACCACCCTGGTGCTGGATGAAGCGGACAGGATGCTCGAGATGGGTTTTATCGATGAGATTGCGAGCATCATCGCCCACACTCCCGGCGACCGACAAACGCTGCTATTTTCGGCCACCTACCCGGACGACATTCGCGCCCTTAGCGACCGCTTCCAACGATCACCGGAGACCGTGCGCCTTACACCCGGATCGAGCGCAGCGGCGATTGACCAGCGGTTCTATTTCTGCGAACGCAAGGTACGAGCTGACGGGCTGCTGACATTGCTACACCACTTTCAGTTGCCGTTGGCGGTCGTTTTCTGCAACACCAGGCAAAGTGTGCGGGATACCTGCGATTATCTAGCTCAATCCGGCGTCAGCGCCGTTGCCCTGCACGGCGATATGGAACAGCGCGATCGCGATCAGGCACTTGTCCAGTTCCGACAGCAAAGTTGTTCAGTCCTGGTCGCGACCGATGTGGCGGCAAGAGGCCTCGACATCGACGATCTGCCCGCGGTGATCAATCTTGAGTTACCCCGCAGCGCGGACGTCTACATTCACCGGATAGGCCGCACCGGGCGGGCAGGAAAAAGCGGCCTCGCCCTCAGCCTCTTGAGTGGCTCGGAGCGCTACCGATTGGACCAGATCACCAGTGAACTGGACACAGAGCCGGTTTTGGAGACAATTGAAGCCCTGGGCCAGGGCGGCGGAACGATTCCCCCACCGCCGTATCGGTCTCTGTGCATTGCCGCTGGCCGCAGAGACAAGATACGTCCGGGCGATATTCTGGGGGCGCTAACCGGTGACGCCGGCATAGCCGCGCAGGCGGTAGGAACCATTACCGTCATGGACCACACGGCTTATGTCGCTATTGAACGGGGTCAGGCCGCCGAGGCGCTGGATCGCCTGCGCCGCGGCAAGATTAAAGGACGCAAGTTCAAAGTGAGAGAACTCTAATGCCTGGTTACGCAATGGCAGTGAAGCAATGAAAACGCCGGCGCGCTTGCAACCGCTGGTAGAGGACGGCGTCGTGGACGAAGTCCTCTTTCCGCTGATGAGCGGCAAGGAGGCCGATGTGTATGTGGTCCGCTGTGGCTCGGAAGATCGCTGCGCCAAAATTTACAAGGATGCGGTCAAGCGCAGTTTCAAGAAAGCGGCGCAATACACCGAAGGACGCCGGGTAAAGAATAGCCGCCGGGCCCGGGCGATGGAGAAAGGCTCACGCTTTGGCAAACGCCAGCAGGACGAGACCTGGCAGAATGCCGAGGTGGATGCGCTGTACCGGTTGTCCCGAGCTGACGTGCGCGTTCCGCAACCCTATGGTTGTTTCGATGGCGTGCTATTGATGGAACTGATTACTGACAGCGATGGCCATGTTGCACCGCGCCTTGACGATGTCACCATGTCGGCGGAACAGGCGCTTGAGGACCATGCGCTGGTCATGCGCTACATCGTCAGAATGCTTTGCGCGGGCATCATTCACGGCGACCTGTCTGAGTTTAACGTTCTGGTCGATGAGAATGGACCGGTGATAATCGACCTCCCCCAGGCTGTAGACGCCGCAGCCAATAACAACGCCCGTGCGATGCTGACCCGCGACATCAATAAAATGACCACCTACTACGCCCAATTTGCCCCGGAACTGCTGAACCGCCATTTTGCCGAGCAGATCTGGGAACTCTACGAAGAAGGTGATTTGCATCCCGAGGTCGATCTGGATATCGACTTTGAGCTGGAGGAAAACGCGGCTGACGTGGACTCCGTGCTGCTGGAGATCAAGGCCGCGCTGCTGGAAGAAGAAGACCGACTGGAGCGCGCCCGGGAGGCCAATAGCGACTAGAAACCGGGGACCCGCTGTTCACTGCGCAGTTGCCTGGAAGCATCCAGAACCGCCAACTCACCGGGGGCCGCCTGCCGTCAATCCCCACTCACAGTTTATTGCTGGTTTGACTGATACTGGACTTCAGCGTTTTCAGGGATGCCATCAATTCATCCTGAGCGTCGTGGGGCAGCTTACCGAACAGTTCTACAATCCACGCCTCGTGCTGTGCTGCCATTTTATCAAAGTGTTTCTTGCCTTTTGCAGTCAGACTCACCTGGAAAGTGCGCCGATCATCAGGCCGGGAGGTGCGGCTGAGCAGCCCTTCTTTTTCCAGCTGCCTTACCAGACCAGTGACATTACCCCCGGATACCATCATCAGTGACGACAATTCGCCCATTGTGAGTTTTTCGGGGTGCCGGTCGAGTTGGGCCAGCAGATCGAAGCGCGGCAGTGTACTGCCATAACTATCGCGCAGGCGGGCCCGCAGAGCACCCTCCACCATGTTGGTACAGGTCAGCAGTCGCAACCACAGTTTCAGTGCCTGATGATCGTGATCTTGTATCCTTGACTCTGAATCCAGTTGCGCCGCCATCAGCCTCTATTCCTTATTTTTACTTATCCCCGTGCGCCTATTCTGCCCTTAATTAAAGCTTCGCGGAAGTTCCATCTTTTTTATTTTACATTTAAAATATATTCCCCTAAACTGTCGTATTGTTCCCCGCATTGCAAGGAATTGATTATGAAAATCGTGTGTCTGGGGGGCGGCCCTGCCGGTCTCTACCTCGCCATATCCATGAAGCTGCGCAACCCGGACCATGACATTGCCGTCTACGAGCGGAATCGGCCCGGCGACACTTTTGGCTGGGGCGTCGTGTTCTCCGACGAGACCATGCAAAACCTGCAGGCCAACGATCCGGTGAGCGCCAATATCATGATCGATGAATTGGTGCACTGGGATATGATCGATTGTCATGTCAATGGCGAGGTAGAGCGTTCAGACGGCCACGGTTTTATTGGCATAGGCCGCAAGCGCATGCTGCAAATACTTCACGGGCGTGCCATGGAACTGGGGGTGGACCTGCAGTTCGAGCAGGAGTTTGAAGTCACTGATATCGATACGCGGTTTGCCGACGCTGATCTGATCGTGGCGGCCGACGGCCTGAACTCCAAGGTGCGCAACAGCAACCTCGAAGCCTTCGATTGCGATATTGACCTGCGACCCAATAAGTTTGTGTGGCTGGGCACTCACCAGAGCTTCAAGGAGGCCTTCACTTTCATCTTTGAGAAGACGCCCCATGGCTGGATCTGGGTTCACGCCTATCAGTTTGATGCCGAGACCTCCACGTTCATCGTTGAGTGCCAGCCGGATGTCTACGACGCGCTGGGTTTCGAACACATGGATCACGAAGAGAGCGCAGAAACCTGTCGCAAAATATTCGAGAAATACCTGGGTGGCCACAAGCTGCTGACCAATTCTGCGCACATTCGCGGCTCGGCATGGATCAGTTTTCCGCGGGTCCTGTGCCGCAACTGGATCATGAACGATCGCGTGGTGCTGATCGGCGACGCTGCGCACACCGCCCATTTTGCCATTGGCTCGGGCACCAAACTGGGCCTGGAGGATGCCATATCGCTGGCCAGACACCTGGACAGCGAGCTGCCATTGAACGGCGCTTTGCGAGCCTACCAGGATGAGCGGGAGGTCGAGGCACTCAAGCTGCAAAGCGCAGCGCGCAACGCCATGGTCTGGTTTGAGAACGTGCCGCGCTACGTGGAAGCCTTCGACACCAAACAGCTCAACTATTCGATGCTCACCCGGAGTCAGCGGGTCAGCCATGAAAATCTGCGCCTGCGCGACCAGCAGTGGCTGGAAGGCTACGAACAGCACCTGGCTTCAAAGGCAATGGGCAAGCCCGTCGACCACCCGATTCCTCCCATGTTCCTGCCCTTCAAGCTCAGGGAAATGGAGTTGGCCAACCGGGTGGTGGTTTCACCCATGTCCATGTATAGCGCGGAAGCGGGTCTGCCGTCGGAGTGGCACCTGGTCCACTACGGGTCTATGGCTCAGGGTGGCGCTGGCCTGATTTATACCGAAATGACGGATGTCAGCCCCGAGGGGAGAATCACCACGGGCTGCACCGGCATCTGGACCGATGAGCAGGAAGCCGCGTGGCGGCGCATTACTGGCTTCGTGCACAGCAACAGCAAGGCCAAGTTTTGTCTGCAGCTGGGCCACTCGGGACCCAAGGGAAGCACCTTGAAACCTTGGGAGAGCGAACGGCTGGACTCTCCACTGGACGCGGACCAGGGCTGGGAAACCCTCTCCGCGTCAGCGACGGCGTACGCGCCATACTGCCAGGTACCCCGAGCGATGACTCGGGAAGACATGGACCAGGTGCTCGCAGACTTCGTGGCAGCAACCCGCCGCGGCGAGCGTGCTGGCTTCGATATGATCGAGCTACACGCGGCCCACGGCTACTTATTGTCTGCTTTCATCACGCCGTCCTTAAACAAACGCAGCGATGAGTATGGCGGCAGTCTGGAAAACCGCCTGCGCTACCCCCTGGAAATCTGTGAAGCGGTGCGGGCGGCCTGGCCTGCTGAGAAACCACTGTCAATACGCATTTCCGCCACCGACTGGCTGGGCGACGATGGCGTCACTCCAGAGGAGGCGGTCGAGATCGCCCGCGCCTTCAAGAACGCCGGTGCAGACATTATTGATGTCTCGGCGGGTCAAACATCACCGGATGCGGAACCGGTGTACGGCCGCATGTTTCAGACCCCGTTTTCGGACATGATCCGCAATGACGCCAACATTGCGACCATGGCTGTGGGCAACATCTTCGAAGTGGACCACGTCAACTCCATCATTGCCGCCGGCCGTGCCGACCTCTGTTGCCTGGCCAGGCCGCATTTGATGGACCCGAACTGGACCTTGCGTGCCGCCGCGCAACAAAACTACAGCGGTGATGCCGTGCAGGTTCCCTTGCAGTACCAGGCCGGCTTTGATCAATTGCAGCGTAATCTCGCCCGGGCGGCTGACATGGCGATCAATGCATGAGTGAGCTAATCGCCGCTGGCCGGCACGCGGTCGTCACGGGTGGCGGCAGCGGCATTGGCCGGGCCACGGCCCTGGCGCTTATCGCGGCAGGTGCCCAGGTCACCGTGATGGGCAGGCGAGCAGAACCCCTGGAATCACTCGCTGCGCAGCACGATGGGATAATGGCAGTGTGCTGCGATGTCACAGACCCCGAATCCGTGCAGCGTGCCTTCGAGACGGCAAAGCAACAACGGGGCGCCGTTGATATTCTGGTCAACAGTGCTGGCGCTGCGCCCACAGCGCCGTTTCACAAGCTCTCCTCCAGTGACTGGCAACAGGTCATGGCGGTGAACCTCGACTCCGTGTTTCACTGCAGTCAACAGGTATTGGGCGACATGCGTGAGCGCAGTTGGGGCCGCATAGTCAATATTGCCAGCACTGCCGCGCAGCGTGGCTATGCCTACGTCAGCGCATACTGTGCGGCGAAACACGGGGTACTGGGACTCACCCGGGCCCTGGCACTGGAGACCGCAACCCGCGGCATCACTGTCAACGCTGTCTGCCCCGGCTATACTGACACCGACATCGTCCGTGAGGGTGTGCGCAACATTGTGGCAAAAACCGGACGGACAGAATCCGAAGCGCTGGCTCAGTTCACTGGCAGCAACCCACAGGGGAGGCTGGTGGAGGTCGATGAAGTAGCCGCCTGTGTCATCTGGTTGTGCGCCGAAAAAAGCGCGGCTATCACCGGACAGGCGATCTCGGTGAGCGGCGGCGAAGTCATGTAATGGACAAGGCTTTCAATGATCAAAGGGCTTGAGGTATGAAAACAACCAACCGTGCAGACTATCGCGCAGAACACTTTCTCTGGGAGGTCGATAACGGCATTGCCACGATTACCCTGAACCGACCGGAACGGAAAAACCCCCTGACTTTCGACTCTTATGCCGAATTGCGAGACCTGTTCCGCGATCTGGTGTATGCCGAGGATATCCAGGCAGTGGTTATTCGCGGCGCCGGCGGCAACTTCTGCTCCGGTGGCGATGTGCATGAAATCATCGGCCCGCTCACCAAGATGGATATGAAGGGTCTGCTGACTTTCACCCGCATGACCGGGGACCTGGTGAAGGCCATGCGCGCCTGCCCGCAACCGCTGATCAGTGCCATTGAGGGCATTTGCGCCGGCGCGGGGGCCATCATAGCCATGGCCAGCGATCTCCGCTATGGCACCCCGGATGCCAAGGTGGCTTTCCTGTTCACGCGGGTGGGGCTTGCCGGCTGCGACATGGGGGCCTGCGCCCTGCTACCCCGAATCATCGGTCAGGGTCATGCCGCTGACCTGCTCTTCACCGGCCGCGCTATGAAAGCCGATGAAGGCGAACGCTGGGGCTGGTATAACGGCTTGACAGACCAGCCCGGTGAAATGGCTCTGGAGACGGCGCGACGTATCGCCGCGGGCCCCAATTTCGCCCATGGCATTACCAAGACCATGCTGCACCAGGAATGGAACATGAGCATCGACCAGGCCATTGAAGCCGAGGCGCAGGCACAGGCCATTTGTATGCAGACCCGCGATTTCGAGCGCGCTTACAACGCGTTCGTCAACAAGCAAACCCCGGAATTCCTCGGCGATTAGAGCACTCCGACCATGAGCGACATCGATTATCTCAACTGGCCCTTTCTTGAAGCCGAGCATCGGAACGTGGCGGAGGCCGTTGAGCGTTGGGCACAGCAAACTCTCCCCGGCCTTGCATTGGATCACAGTGATGTCGATGCAGAGTGTCGCGTGCTGGTCAGTGAAATGGGCCGGGGCGGCCTGCTCGCCAACGCCATTCCGGCGGCTTATGGTGGCAATACCGAGACGCTGCAGGTCAGACGTTTATGCCTGACCCGAGAGACTCTGGGCCGTCATTCCGGCCTGGCTGATTTCGCGTTCGCCATGCAGGGGCTGGGCAGTGGCTCCATGTCACTTTACGGCAGCGAGGCACTGTGTGAGCGCTATCTGCCGAAGGTTGGCAGCGGCGAGGCAATTGCCGCCTTCGCGCTGTCAGAGCCAGGCGCGGGCTCAGATGTGGCAGCAATGACGACCCGAGCGCGTCGCGATGGCGAAGACTACATCCTGGATGGGAGTAAAACCTGGATATCCAATGGCGGCATCGCCGATTTCTATACGGTTTTTGCCCGCACCGGCGAGGGCACAGGGAGCAAGGGCATCAGCTGCTTTGTGGTCGACGCGGACAACCCGGGCCTGACGATCGCCGAGCGTATCGAGGTCATCGCACCACACCCTCTTGCCCGGCTGGAGTTTAACAATTGTCGCGTTCCGGCCGCCAACCGTGTCGGCGAGGAAGGACAGGGCTTTAAGATTGCCATGGCCACCCTGGACGTCTTCCGCTCTACGGTGGGCGCTGCAGCGCTAGGTTTCGCCCGGCGCGCGTTGGATGAGGCCGTCAATCACAGCAAAAACCGGGAGATGTTCGGTGGCAGGCTCGCCGATCTGCAGATGACCCAGTCTGCTCTGGGCGAGATGGCCCTGGAAATCGATGCCAGCGCCCTGATGATATATCGTGCGGCATGGAAGAAAGACAGCGGCGCCCCCCGGATTACCCGGGAGGCCGCCATGGCCAAGCTGTACGCGACCGAGGCCGCCCAGAAAGTCATTGATCGCGCAGTGCAACTCCACGGCGGTATGGGCGTGGTCAGCGGCAATATGGTGGAGACCTTGTATCGGGAGATCCGCGCCCTGCGAATTTACGAAGGCGCCTCGGAAGTCCAGAAAGTCATTATCGGCAGCATGCAGCTGGCTTGATGACCCCGGCGCAATCAGACCTGACCTTCCTTTACGACCCCCAGCGCTACGAGCGAGGGGCACCTCTTCAGGAACTGGCAGCGCTACGGGAACAACAGGCCGTATTGTGGGTAGAGGAACACGCACTGCCCCAATGGGCCCCCGGCCCCGGATTCTGGCTGGTCCTGAGACATGGTGAGTGTCTGGAGGTGCTGAAGAATCCGGCCTTGTACTCGTCCCATCTGGGTGCCACACAGCTTCGCAACCCTGCCACTGCGGCAGACCTGGCTTATGTGCAACAGATGATGCTGAATATGGACCCTCCACAGCACACACGGCTGCGCCGATTGCTGATCAATGCCTTTACCCGCAAGGCCATCGGCCGTCTGGAGCAACAAATCACCAGCCATGCCCGAGGCATTGTTGACAGGGTCATCGATGGCCAGACAGCGGGACAATGCGACTTCGTCTCTGATATCGCTGCCGATATGCCATTGCTCTGCCTGGCGGACCTGTTTGGTCTGCCCCGGGAAGACCGTCACCTGATGCTGGACTGGGCCAACCGGGTGATTGGCTATCAGGACCCCGACTATGCTGGCTCTGCCACCTTTGACGACACTTCGGGCACGGAAATGGCCCGGGAAGCACTGCGTCTGCGTCCCCGGGCCGGACCGGATGGCACCATGCCGGACCCCCGCAGCCGCGAGGGCATGGCCGACCTGTATCACTACGCGCATCTGTTGGCCGAGCACAAGCGTGCACAACCCGCAGACGATGTGATGTCCCTGTTGCTTGCAGAGGTGGATGACCAGGGTCAGCCCCTGAGCATTGCGGAGTTCGAAAACATGTTCTGGCTATTCGCCGTCGCCGGCAATGAAACCCTGCGTAACGGCATCCCTGGCGGCATGGTGGCGCTGCTGGAAAACCCCCAGAGCTGGCAGGCCATCAGGCGAGACCCCCGGGCCGTACCCCAAGCGGTCGAAGAAATGCTGCGCTGGTGGACGCCGGTCATGAATTTCCGTCGCACCGCAACCCGGAACACGACCCTCAGTGGCGCGCACATTCTTGCCGGTGACAAAGTTGTGGTGTCCTTTTTGTCGGCCAACCACGACCAGCGGGTGTTTCGCTCACCACAACAATTCGATATTACCCGCGACCCCAATTCTCATCTCGCTTTTGGTTACGGCCCGCACTACTGCATCGGCGCCCAGCTGGCGGTTGCCCAGATGCGCGCACTGTTTGTGGAGCTGAGCCGCCGGCTGGAGGTGATCGAGAGCACGGGGACGCCACGCTACCTGCGCTCCAATTTCCAACGCGGGATAAAATCACTCCCTATACGCTGGCAAGCAGCTACTCGCCAGGCCCGTGGTGTAACGCTGGATTGAACGCCAGAGCTGCTGCAGCACGCCACTGTCCCGCCGATCAGCGCCCTGGTTGATAGAGCAGGCTTGTTTTTCCGCGGCGATCTGACCACAATTGCGCCTCCGCAAGCTGCAATTTGGTCACCATGAACCCCGCAAGCATTCGCTACTGGTCGGATATGGAGACGGGAGAGGTCTTCGAAACCCAACCGATTACCATCACCCGTCGGGATATCCTGGAATTCGCCGCCGAGTTCGACCCCCAACCCTATCATCTCGATCCCGATGCCGCAGATGCCTCTATCTTCGGTGGTCTATGTGCCAGCGGCTGGCATGTCACCGCTGTGATGATGCGGCTACTCACCGACCGCTTTGTTGAAGCCGGAATTGACTTGCTGGGCTCTTCGGGCGTATCGCGGCTGCGCTGGCGAAAACCGGTTTTTGCCGAGGACGCCCTGACAGCAAACATCACCATTGCAAGCTGCACGGCCCCGGCGACGGATGCTGTATTCGGGGCATTGGAGTGTGAGGTCGATGTGCACAACCAGCATGGCGAATCGGTGATTGTGTTGTCTACCACTGTGATGATCGGCCGCAATCCGGAGGCCGCCCATGGATAAGTCTCCCTATATTCGCAATCGTTGGTTTGAGGACATCCCGGTGGGCGAATTTCATGTGTTTGGCAGCTATACCTTCAGCGAAAAGGAGATGGTGGAGTTTGGCAAGCGCTATGCACCCCAGATCCATCACACAGACCCTGTGGCTGCGCGCGACACGCTTTATCGCGGACTGATCGCCTCGGGTTGGCACATTTGCGCTGTCTGGATGAGAATGATGGTTGACTACATGGAGCGCTTCGCAACCGGTGTCCAGGACGGCCGCCGCAACGGCGCTGGGGTAGGCATCGAGGATCTCAACTGGCTGCAACCAGTGCGCCCCGGCCATACACTGACTTTTACCTATGAGATTATTGAAAAGTCAGAGAAAGTCGTGCGCGGGAAGTGGGGCATCATCCGCAGCCGTAACGAGGCCTTCAACCAATACGGTGAGCTGGTTTGCAGCTTTGTTATCGATATACTGGCAGAGCGTCGCCCCGCTGATGGCAGCCCCGCTGATGGCAGCCCCGCTGATGGCAGCCCCGCTGATGGCAGCCCCGCTGATGGCAGCCCCGCTGATGGCAGCCCCGCTGACAATCAAACGCCGGCGCAAATACCAGACTAGGCGATGCGGAGCTCAGGACTGATCCGCTACCAGCCCGGGCTCCGGATTTCCGCTCTGGTAATCTTCTATCTGCTGTATGCGCTGCCTGGATACACTCAGGAACTGACACCCAGGGCGTACTGGCCAACCCCGAAAGGCACCCGTGTAATCACCGTGGGAGCACTGCACACTTCCGGGGATATTGTTCCGGACCCCAGCCTGCCCGTGACCGGCTTCGATTCCAACATCAATTCACTCTTCCTCGGCTACCGGCACACGCTGGATCTGTGGGGGCGCACGGCCAATCTGGTACTGGAATTGCCCTATTCAGATGGCACCACCCGGGCCGGACTGGAGAACGCCCCGAGTCTCGATCGGGCGTATCAGGGCATCGGCGATATTGCCGCCACCCTGTCGGTCAACGTGGTCGGCGCCCCCAGCCTGTCCCGAGAGGATTTCCGGGATTTGATTCTCAATCCACGTCCCTTGCTGGGCGTCAGTCTCAAACTGGTGACACCGACCGGTCGATACGACCAGGACCGATTAATTAATGTGGGCGCCAATCGCTGGGCGCTGAAAGCAGAAGTGGGCTACATCAAATCCATAAGCCGGGGCTGGCTGTTTGAACTGGACGCCGGCGTCTGGGTGTTCGGCGACAACGATGACTTTCTCGGCCAAACCCGCGAGCAAAAGCCGATCAGTTCCCTGCAAGCGCACCTGATCCACGAGATCAATGCCGATTTCTGGGTTGCACTGAATATGAACGCCTATAGCGGCGGACGCAGCAAGGTGGGCGACCGCAGACTCGATGACTTGCAACGCGATTCCCGTATCGGGTTCACAATGGCATTTCCGTTGGCTCGCGGCCACATCATCAGAGCCAGCTACATGCACGGGTCACTGAATGACAGCGATGAATCGTTCGACACCTACCAATTTAGTTACAGCCGTGCGTTCTAAACCCTGACCCCGGGCCGACCTTCAGGGCGTTACCGGCTTGTAAGCTTACGAACAGGAGCAGAGGCAGACCACACTGGTTGACTCCGTTCGGGCCGCTGGAGTCCCGGTTGATCGACCAGCCCATTTAATTTATATTAGTTTCATATGTAACTATTAGCGCCAGCTCGGCGTCGGAGAAGCCCATGCCAGGCAGTTACACTAACCCCGAATACCCCTATGTGCGCAGCGCAGACCAGGACGCTGAACATGCTGCTCACCACCCGGTGATCATCGTTGGCGCGGGTCCCGCTGGCCTGGCAGCGGCCATGGAACTGGCCATGCACGGGGTTAAGACAGTCGTACTCGATGACAACAACACCGTCAGTGTCGGTTCCCGCGCCATCTGTCTGGCCAAGCGAACCCTGGAAATCTGCGACCGCTATGGCTGTGGCCAGCCTATGCTGGAGAAAGGTGTCACCTGGAATCTCGGCAAGGTCTATTTTGGTGACCAGGAGATCTACGAATTCAACCTGTTACCAGAGCCGGATCACAAGGTCCCGGCGTTTATTAATCTGCAGCAGTATTACATCGAAGAGTACATGGTCAATCGTTGTCTGGAGCTGCCGCAGATCGACTTGCGCTGGCTACACAAAGTAACCTCAGTGACCACAGATGATAGCGGCACCCGGATTATCGTCGCCACCGAGGAGGGCGACTACTCCCTGAGCTGCGACTACCTGCTGGTTGCAGACGGTGCCAATAGTCCGATTCGGGAGGCGCTGGGCCTGGAGAGCAAAGGACAAATTTTTGAAGACCGCTTTCTGATCGCCGATCTCATTATGCAGGCTGATTTTCCCGCCGAACGCCGATTCTGGTTTGACGCGCCCTTTCATCCAGGCCAATCCACGCTGATGCACAAACAGGCCGACAACGTCTGGCGCATCGACTTCCAGCTGGGCTGGGATGCGGACCCGGAACGAGAGAAGCAGCTCGACAATATCAGACCTCGGGTTGAAGCCATGCTGGGCAAAGACATGGCGTGGGAACTGGATTGGGCGAGCGTTTATACTTTCCGCTGTCGCAAAATGGATTCATTCATTCACCACAGGGTGTTCTTTATTGGTGACGCTGCGCATCAGGTGTCACCGTTCGGTGCCCGTGGCGCCAACGGCGCACTGCAGAGTGTTGATAATCTCGGTTGGAAACTGGCTGCTGTTTTAAACGGCAGCGCTCGGCCCGGAACTGTTGACTACCTACGATACCGAACGACAACACGGTGCCCGGAAGAAAATATTCTGCAACTCCACCCGCGCCACAGATTTTATGACCCCCAAAAACACATCACCCAATTATTCCGCGACACAGTGCTGGAACTTCGCACGTCACTACCCTTTGCTCGATCCTTGGTAAACAGTGGCCGTCTGTCTAAACCCTGCAGCTATAACATAAGCCCCTCAACACGCCGGAAGTCGATATGTTACGCAGCGGATGTCGACCGGGCTCAGCCTGTACGATGCTCCGGTAAGTAGTGGCAACGACAGCGGCTGGTTACTGAATCATATGGGCGGTAAGTTCACGCTGATGCGGCGAGGATATTACGAGGCGGACCAGATCGATGCGCTGCTGTCCCTGCATCAGACGATGGCTGAACGCGGGATAGGATTGGCCATTATTCAGATCGACGCAGATCAGGAGCAACAGAGCAGTATACCCAATTGCAGGACCACAAGGGTGTATTCGCCCAGCGTTATGACCTGCAACAAGACGGTCTCTATCTGATCCGTCCTGATCAGCACGTGGCGGCCCGCTGGCGAAACTCGACGCCGCAGCTAAAGCGCGGCGTTACAGCGCGCACTGGGTTTGAATTGGCTATGGAGCATGCTGCATGAGCACACTGAATCTGGACAGCAACTTCTCCGATGCCGATGCATTTTACGCAGCGCTCGCGGAGGTCCATCGAGACCGCAGCCCCGAGGCCAGCGAAAAAATCAATGCCGGCTTATATGTTGCTGGCAAACCAGGTGGGTGACCAAACCCTGGAGCAAGCGCTGGCCATAGCCGGTCAGATCGACAGGGAGACAAAACATGACCAGTGACTCTTCCCGCCGTGCCACCGATTTGCAGTATCTCAACGGCTTTGGCAACGAGCACGAAAGTGAAGCGCTGCCCGGGGCGCTGCCCATTGGCCGTTTCAGCCCCCAAAAAGTAGCTACGGGCTCTACGCAGAGCAATTCAACAGCACCGCCTTTACGGCCCCCGGGCGCAAAACCGGCGTAATTGGCTCTACCGCATTCGGCCTTCTGCAGTGCAGGGGGACTATCGGCCCTGGCTCAGTCGGCACTGCGCACAGCACCCATCACCGAGGTAGCAACACCGCCCAATATGCTGCGCTGGGACCCCCGCCCCTCCACAGGAACCGACAGATTTTGTTGAAGGTCTCACCACCATCGCAGCCAACGGTGACGCGATGGCCCAGACTGGCATGGGCATACATCTCTACGCGGCCAATCGATCAATGATAACCGCTACTTTTATTGCGCCGACGGTGAACTATTGTTTATTCCCCAAATTGGCGAACTGGTGCTTCGTACCGAATGCGGCAAACTGCATATGCGCCCCGGAGAGATCGCCGTCATTCCGCGAGGAATGAAGTTCGCCGTCGACCTCTATGGACGATACAGCCCGGGGCTATCTTGCGGAGAACTACGGCGCACCGCTGGGTCTGCCAGAGCGCGGCCCTGTGGGTGCCAACGGCTATGCCAACGACCGGGACTTTCAGCATCCGGAGGCCGCCTATGAGGACCTTGAGGGAGAGTTTGAGTTAATCTGCAAATTTGCTGGTCAACTTCACCGCGCTGCCACTGAATCACTCGCCCCTGGATGTGGTGGCATGGGCCGGCAATTCGGCACCCTATAAGTACGACCTGGCACGTTTCAATGTGATGGGGACCGTCAGTTACGACCATCCAGACCCAAGTATTTATACAGTATTATCCTCGCCCTCTGATACGGCCGGCGTGGCAAATATCGATTTCGTCATTTTTCCGCCTCGCTGGATGGTCGCCGAAGACACCTTCCGCCCGCCCTGGTATCACCGCAATGTCATGAGTGAATTCATGGGTTTTATCGAAGGGAATTATGATGCCAAGGAGGAAGGGTTTCGTGCCAGGAGGGGCAAGCCTACACAATGCATGAGCCCCCATGGACCGGAGGCTTCTGTATTCGAAAAGGCCAGCGCCGCCGAGCTGAAGCACCGCATCGATACGAGAATACCATGGCATTTATGCTGGAGTCCCGTTACGTTATCCAGCCAACACAATGGGCAATGGAGACCGAACTGCGCCAGCGGGACTACACCAGCTGCTGGGACGGCATCAAGCGCAACTTCAACGGTACAAACACCAGGGATGACAACGATGAAACTAGCCAGCTTGAAATCAGGCCGCGACGGCAAACTGGTCGTGGTCAGCCGTGACTTGACCCGGGCAGTATACTGCAAACGGGATCGCGCCTACCCTACAGGCCGCAATGGATAACTGGGCCGAGTGCGAGCCCAGCTCATTGCCCTTTTCGAAGCCCTGCAAGCGGGACCGGTCGAAGGCGAATTTGCCTTCGATAGCCGCGCGGCTGCTGCACCCCTGCCCCGCTGTTATCACTGGGCGGACGGCAGTGCTTACGTCACTCATGTAGAGCTGGTGCGCAAGGCCCGCGGCGCCGAGCTGCCGGCGTCATTCTGGACCGACCCGCTGATGTATATGGGCGCCTCAGACGCCTTTATCGGTCCCTGCGACGATGTGCTGGCCGAGAGTGAAGAATGGGGAATCGACTTCGAGGCAGAAGTCGTTATTTTCACCGACGATGTGCCCGCCGGCATCACTGCGGAGCAAGCACGTAAGCACATCAAACTGTTAGCGCTGGTCAACGATGTGTCCTTGCGCAATCTTATTCCCGCTGAGTTGGGCAAGCAGTTCGGCTTTTATCAGTCCAAGCCACAAACTTCCTTCACCCCGGTTGCGGTCACACCGGACGAGCTGGGCGATGCCTGGGACGGCGCCAAACTGCATCTGCCCCTGGTTGCTACTCTCAACGGTGTCAGGATCGGAGCACCCAATGCGGGTGTGGACATGACCTTCGACTTCGGCCAGCTCATTGAACATGCTGCCAAAAGCCGAGCCCTGATGGCTGGCACAGTCATCGGCTCCGGCACTGTTGCCAATCAGGGCAGCCCCGACGGTTCCTGTTGCCTCGCTGAATTGCGTTGTCTGGAAACCATCGCCAATGGCAAACCCAGCACGCCGTTTATGTCTTTCGGCGACCGCATTGAAATAGAAATGAACAGTGCCGACGGCGACCCGCTCTTCGGCAAGATCGACCAGCGAATCAAGCAATACCACCCGCCGGGCGACTAAGCCTCAGCAGGTGTTGTTCAGCCTTGCAGCAATGCCTCACGCAGGGCTCGCGCCTGCTGCTTGACCCGCCGCAGGTTATCGGGGCCCATACGCAACAACAGTTTCTGCAGGGGTGGAAGCTGCTCCAGCTCCGGATCACTATAGAGATAGACAGCCTCTTTCTTCTTAACCGGAATAGGCGCGTCTATTTCCGGCGTGGCGATAACGCGGTCCAGTGCACGGATAAGCGCATTGTCGAAGTCTTCGGGGCGGTTGCCACTGTCCGAATAGGCTTCTTCCAACAGGGGTCTAAAGCGGTGGAACAATGACGCCAGCTGGGTGGTATCCAACCCGCCTATAGCGTCCGCGTAAGCGTCGTAGCGCCTGTAGCTGGCTGGGTCTATAACCGTCCTGCCGTCGGCTTTCAGTGTTGTGAAGCGCTCCGCCGGTGGCGAGAGGCGCAGCACCTTGCTCATAATCAGGCCTCGACTCAAGCCGTCGATATAGGCCGCCCCGCGCAGCAACAGGTCTGTGTTCGTCTGTACCTGGTCAACGAGGAATCCTCCGCCCACCGCGTTCAGGCTCTCCCGCACGGCCTCGTCGCTATCATTGAGGGTCATGGCCGGCGCCGGTGGCTCCTCGGGAATACCGGGCTCCTCAACGGTCGCCGCAGGCGTCACCACGGGCTCCGGTATGTCCTCGGCAGGCGGTAACACCCTTTCGGGTGCGGTAGGTGGCGGCTCCACCGCAGTCACAGCCGGCACCGCTACAGGGTCGACCGGTGGACTCTCGGGTTTATCGCCACTGAACATCACTACGCCCGCTATAGCCGCAATTGCCGCCAGCGCAATAATCAGATAGCCCATTTTGAATCCGCCAGGCGTTGCCTGGGACAACCGGTCCGCCGGGTCGACATGCAGGCGCCCGGATGGGTCCAGGTCTTCCTCTTCACCCTGCTGATATTGCAATTCGGTACTCCTCAAAAAAAAACAGTCTCGACCCCATCAGCATAGACCATTCATCCGACCCGAGTCAGCAGGTTTTGCTATCACTGTACTCGGGAGCCGGCTGAGACTTCGCCCAAAAGTTTCGACCTCGCCTGTCTGAATGCCCTGCCTTCATCGTCGGCCAGTGCCGCCTCGCGCAGAGCTGCCACCCCGCCGGCAGGAGCCGGTGCCAGTTCCCCGAGGCAACTGAGAATACCACGCATACTGCCCAGGCCTCGCTCACGGGTATCCCCATAGCCCTTGACCAGGCGGCCACAGCGAGCGATCTCCAATGCCAGCGAATAGTCCGCGGCTGCTCGTACCTCAATCGCCGACAACCACTCAAGGATATGCTGCTGCTCAATCTGATAGATAAGACTTGAACGTCTGAATCGCCGCAACTTGGCCAGCCAATACAAGCTGAGGTAGCCCGTTACGCTATTGGTGCGAACATTTCTCGGCCTGGCAAATAAACCCAGAAACGCACAGCCTGTTTTGGAGTTCAACACAGCGCGGCCCAACCAGGCCGGCATGACACCACAAAACTCCTCCACCCGTGGGTGCAGAAACTCCACCATACCCACCTGCTGCCCGTCCTCGGCCCGAACCTCGTCGCGAAACCGCTGGAAGCGTTCACTACCAATCTTGATCTGGGCAACCCGGGGCAAATCCTCAAAAGCCATCCAAAGTGCCAGAAAACGCGCCACTTCCGCTGTGAGTTCGTGGCCACCGGGTGGTTCCAAAGTGCTAATACGGTTCAGCCGATCCAGATATTCGTGGGCATAGCGATAGTCCTGGTAGTGCGCGAGTTTCTTTACCCCGAGGTAGATCATCTCCTGGCAGGCACCCGGAAACCCTGCCACCCGGCCCAGTAGTTCTCGTCCGGCTTCAGTGGTCCCGACTGGCAGTTCAAACATCGTCGGCAACAGGGAACCCGCGGGGTCGACGATTTGCACAGCGTTGCTTTGCGGCTGATCACTCACGGGTCCGGGGGCCTGCACACCCTTCTCGCCCTGCTGACCGGCCGCCAGCTCGAAGCTGGCATTGAAGGTAGCGAGATTGCTCTCCACTGCAATGCCGCCGCGGCGAATGGTCTCCTCGAAACTGGTACGATGGAAAGGCAGCACACCCGTCTCTGCGAGTGCGCCAAACAGTGCGGCGTTAATCACTGAGTGATGCCGCGCCGCTGTAGCCTGCATATCAAAACCAATAAAACTGCTGGCGCGCTCCCTGGCCACAGCAATGATGGCGTCCTTGTCGATGATCCCGTTGCCCAGCGCCTCTTTTTCAGTAATCCCGTAAGTGCGGTGGGTCGAGGTAATCAGGGTGGTCCGCTCAGGGGTTATGAAGCCCCGCTGGATCAGTCGCCCGGCCTCGACAATCTCCGAACAGATGACCAGATCCACATCGCCGGGGGTCGGGAACATGGACATCACCGGAACGCGGCCGGCCTCCTCGGCCTCTGCTCGCGGGAACAACTCGATATAGTAAATCGTCGCGCCGGTGCGCTGTGCCACCCCAGGCACCGATGTGGTCTGGCTCAGGTAGCCCTCGCGCTCAGCCATGTCAGCAATCCATTGACCCAGCACCCCGCCACCTTCACCACCCAAAGCACCAATGACAATGCGGATTGCCCGGCTCACAGGGCGTGCTCCAGTTCCCGCTTTTCCAGCCGTGCTTGCAGGAAGCCGATAACACCGCTGCGAATCGATCCAATCGTTCGGTCCCACCAGCCCGGATTAAACACCAGTTCTGCGCGGGCAAATGATGGGCACAACACGGCGCTATGCACATTGCTGCCACAGACGCCACAGCCGACACAGCTGTTGTCCACATAGGCCACTGGATCGACCCTCATGGGGTCGGGGTTCTCGCGAATGGTGAGGCTGGGGCAACCCGACAGTCGAATACAGGCGTGATCACCCGTACAGGTCTCACTGTCGACCACAAAGCGTTCCTTGACCGTGCGCTTGCCCCCTTTGATTCTCTGTGCCAATTGCGGCTTGATGCGGCGTTGCTTGTTGAGCATGCACTCGCCTTCAGCGACGATGACCTTCAGTCCCGCGTATTCTGTGGTGAGCGCATCATCGATGGTCGCCTTCATGTCTGCGATATCATAAGTGCGCACTGTGCGCACCCACTCCACACCCACGCCCTTAACGGCAGCCTCGATCGGCTGCTGGTCAACGCGTGCCTCCCGTGTGCTCGCAATCAGGTTCTCAGGCTTCACAAACGAGGGGATGTCCTGGCCCCCGGTCGCGGCGGAATAGCCGTTGTCGACGATAATCAGCACACCGTCGTGTTTATTAAAAACCGCGCTGCTGACTCCGGTGGACAGGCCGTTGTGCCAGAACCCACCATCACCCATCACACTGATAGCACGATGGGGGAGCTTGCTGCGGATCGCGCTGGAGGATGCCAGGGAGAACCCATAACCCATAATTGTGCTACCGAGATTAAACGGCGGCAAGGTGGCAAAAGAGTGACAGCCAATGTCAGCAGAAATGTGGAAAACTTCCCCGTAATTTTTCTGCAGTTGCTTGATAGCACTAAAAAGCGGCCGTTCCGGGCAACCGGTACACAAACCAGCCGGACGCGCCACCACTTCCTTATCGAGAACCTCGGCACTGTCCTCAGACAGCTGTGGTGTGAGGCGCCGGTGCAGTTCGGAAACGGCTTCCACATCCACTCCGCGGGGTGCGCTCTGATGGATAAACTCGGCAATACCGTCCAGTGCGACCTGCCCGGTGATCTCGCCAAGTCCCGGAAGAATGTCCTTGCCGTTGAGCACGGTCTGGAGGTCTCCCTTGCGCATGATCAGGCTCAACTCCTGCTCAATGTAGTTAGGTTGCCCCTCTTCTATCAGCAACACCTGGCGCTTACCGGCGCAAAACTGCACCAGCTCGTCCGGCACCAGAGGATAGGTCACGTTCAACACGTACAGCGGCACCCGCGAACGGGCAAAGGGATCGGCAAGATCAAGGCGCTCCAGCGCACGCAAGACCGTGTTGTAGAGTCCACCCTGCAGGATGATGCCAATATCGCTGAGGTCCCCGTCGAACACCTCGTTGAGTTTATTGTCGCTGATATACTTAAGCGCAGCCGGGAGCCGGTTATGGATTTTATCTTTCTCCTGCTCAAAAATGAGCGGAGGCAATATAATCCGGTCCGCCTGCCGGTGAGGCACGACCGGCTGCTCGGCATTGAACTGTGGCGGCACATTGTCCTTGGCGACAAACTCACCGGTCACGTGACAAGTACGAATACGCACCATCAGGAACAGCGGTGTACGGCTGGCTTCCGAGAGTTCAAAGCCCTTCTCAATCATCTGCACAATGCTGGGGAGGTTGGGTCGCGGGTCCAGCAGCCACATTTGAGACTTCATGGCAAAGGCGTGGGTGCGTTCCTGCATGATGCTGGAGCCTTCACCGTAGTCTTCGCCCACCACAATCATGGCACCGCCAGTAACGCCGCTGGACGCGAGGTTGGCCAGTGCGTCGCTAGCCACATTGGTACCAACAGTGGACTTCCAGGCCACGGCGCCGCGCAGCGGGTAGTTGATGGAGGCCGACAACATACTGGCGGCGGTAGCCTCTGACCCACTCTGTTCAAAGTGGACACCCAATTCGCCCAGAATGTCCTGCGCATCAGCCAGTACGTCCATCAGGTGGGATATAGGCGAACCCTGATAGCCGCCGACGTAGGCCACCCCGGACTGCAACAAGGCCTTGGTGATAGCCAGAATGCCCTCACCCCGAAACAACTCCCCGTCACCGAGCCTGAGATGTTCAACCTCTTTCTTGAATGATCGCTCTGCCATGCTGTTTACCGATACTCTCTTTGCGATTGCGGTTGATGCTGTCGTGGTCGTGGCCGGTCACCGCCCCTGGTTGCACTTCGCGCTCGGGGTTTAGCCGCCGAAAAACATCTGTCCGGGTACTTGAGACACCCACGGGTCCAGCGCTGACCCGAGCCCGCAGGCGTCAGCGGCGTTACTCGCCAGGAACCAGGGCAACGACACGCAATGGACTACCAGAGCCATCAATAATCTTCAGCGGTGCGGCGATGATAACTGCGCCCTTGGGCGGCAGCAGATCGAGATTGGTCATACACTGTAAGCCCAGGCGTCCAGCCCCGTGCATGTAATAATGACAGGGATAGGCGGGCTCCATCGCAAACGCCTGGCCCGCATCGGTTCCGACGCATTCGGTGCCGAACCCCAGGACGTCCCGCTCTTCGATCAACCATAGGGTGCAGGCCGGGTCCGGGCCAGGTGAATGGGCCCCGTCATCCTGCATGTTCACGTAGTTATCCGGATCTGCAACCTTGCGCCAGTCCGAGCGCATGAATAACCAGCAGCCGGCTGGAATAGTACCGTGCTCCTGTTCCCAGGCCTGCAAGAATTCCCGGGTAAGGATGAAGCCCTTGTCAGCCGCCACCTCCGCACTGCAGTCGACCACACAAACCGGCGCAATCATCTTCTCCATGGGCAGCGTGTCTACTGTGCCATTAGGTACGTCCTTGCCGCTGATCCAGTGGGCCGGCGCATCGAGGTGAGTTCCCGTGTGCTCACTCATCGAAAAATTACTCCACGCCCAACCTGGACCGTTTTCGTCGTAATGGGATATCGTTTCCTTACGAAAACCCCAGGCCTGACTGTACTCTTCGGGCAATTGAATTGTCGGGTACTCGGGCCTCAGGGTTTCGGTGAGATCCACCACCTTGACTGAACCTCCAGTCACGCCACTGACCAACCCCTCCAGAACAGACTCGCTCATCCTCTCTACTCCTTTACGTTATCGGTATTGTCTTTTCGGTATTGACGGTATTTCGGTATAGTCGGCGCCCCGCCGTGACCTTGACAGGCGCTCGCGAGGGCGTGTGGCCGGGTCTGTCTGCCCGGGTCTGTCTACTCAGCGCTCCGGCACCCGCCAATATATTTTACGTTTAAAATATTATCTGCTCCATCGCTAGAATACAACGAAAAACGCGCGGCTGAATAGCGCCCGGATTTTAGCGGTTGCCAGATCAGTTATTTTAGGTCTAAAATACTTTCCATTATGGCGTCGACCTCTGACGCAGCTGTTACAACAAGGACAGGTGTTGCCATGCGCAGAATTCTACAGCCAGCCGAATGGATCGCTCCCAAGGGCTATTCCAACGGCATAGTCACCACTGGCAATCAGACCATCTACACTGGCGGCCTGATTGGCTGGGATGCCGAGTGTCAGTTTCAAAGCACTGACTTTGTCGATCAGGTCAGACAGACGCTGCAGAATATTGTGACGGTACTGGCCGAGGCCGAGGCCGGACCTGAGCACCTGGTCCGCATGACCTGGTATATCACCGACAAGACGGCTTATCAAAACAACCTTAAAGCGATCGGGCAAGCATACCGAGAGGTGATTGGACGGAATTTTCCAGCCATGGCCGTGGTGCAGGTCACCGCCTTGATGGAGGCGGAAGCCATGGTGGAGATCGAGGCCATTGCAGTAAAATGACAGAATCCGCGGACCCAACTCAACCCACAGACGACTGGATTCGAGTAGCAGCCAGTTCTGCCCGTACTGAGTTGCGGACAGTGGCTCAACCCCGTGGGCTGCTGCCTCAATGAACGACACCCCACTGACAACCGCTTACGAAGCATTCGCAAGAGCTGTGGCCTGCTATCCGACCCACGATTTCCTGCATATCCCCGCAGCGGCGACACGCCATTACCACGACAGCAGTATCGAACTTAGCTACGCCGCAGCCGCCAGGCTTATCGAAGATCTGCGCGCGGCATACAGCGCTGCGGGCTATGGTCCCGGTCATCGCATCGCGCTGATGCTGCAAAACCGCCCGGCTTTTTTCCTGCACTGGCTGGCACTCAACGCGCTGGGAGTCAGTGTGGTTCCCCTCAACGACGAGATGTCCGCCGAGGAGCAGGCCTACATTCTCAACCACAGTGAAGCCTGTCTGCTGGTCCATCTGGCCGACCTCAGCGATCAGCTGCCCGCACTGGTACCGCTGCTCGAAAACAACATTCATTGCCTCGCCGACGGGGCCATGGAGGCCCTGCCGGTCGTCTCGACCTCAGCGTCGGGGCCGAGAGGCAT
This sequence comes from uncultured Gammaproteobacteria bacterium, assembly GCA_963840725.1. Lineage (GTDB taxonomy): Bacteria > Pseudomonadota > Gammaproteobacteria > Pseudomonadales > Halieaceae > CAVWDU01. The sequence continues at coordinate 37,313 of CAWIZY010000028.1, forward strand.
TCACGCTGAGTGCGCCCTGCTCTACACCTCCGGCAGTACCGGTCAACCGAAGGGCTGTATGCTCAGTAATGAGTACTTCCTGCTCAGCGGGCAGCGCTACCTGGCGCTGGGCGGCCTGTGCGCCATAGAGCCCGGGGCGGACCGCTTGATTACCCCCTTGCCACTGGTCCACATGAACGCCATGGCCTGCTCCACGCTGGCTATGATTCTCAGTGGTGGCTGTATCGTGCAGTTGGACCGTTTTCATCCCCGCAGCTGGTGGCAATCTGTGCGCGATTCCCGCGCCACTATCGCGCATTATCTCGGGGTCATGCCGGCCATGCTGTTGAACCTGCCTCCCGCCGACGATGATTTTTCCGATCAGGTGCGCTTCGCTTTTGGTGCCGGGGTCAATCCCATGCATCACGCTGCATTTGAGGCGCGCTTCGGTTTCCCGCTGATCGAGGCCTGGGGCATGACCGAAACCGGGAACTGCGGCGCTATTGTAGCCAGTGAAGAGCCGCGCCATGTGGGCCAGTCCTGCTTCGGCAGACCGCCCCCTCATCTGGAAATCGAGATGATCGATGAGGCGGGTCGGCCCGTGGCCGCCGGAGAGACCGGGGAGCTGTTGCTGCGTCATAGCGGGGACGACCCGCGCCGGGGATTTTTCTCCGGCTACCTGAAAAACCAGGAAGCCACTAACGAAGCCTGGGCCGACGGCTGGTTCCACACCGGTGATGTGGTGCGCCAGGATGCATCAGGTGCTATGTACTTCGTGGATCGACGCAAAAACGTGATTCGCCGTTCGGGGGAAAACATCTCTGCGCTAGAGGTGGAGGCGGCCCTCTCACAGGACCCGTCCATCGGCATGGTCGTGGTGTGCCCGGTGCCCGACGAGGTCAGGGGCGATGAGGTCATGGCCTGTGTTGTCGCCGCCCCGGATACGGTCACCGACCGGCAACAGGCCGAGGCGATAGTGAAACGCGCGCTACGATCGCTTGCCTATTTCAAGGTCCCCGGCTATCTGGGCTTTTTTGAGCGCTTGCCGCTCACCGCCTCGGAAAAACCCAAACGCGGAGAGATCAAACAACTTGCCCTGACGGCGTTGCAGGACGCCACCTGCCACGACCTCAGACAGCTTAAAAAGCGTCAGGCCAAAACCCCGTGAGCACACCAGCCAGCTACAGGGGTATCGCGCTGGTAACACCGGTATCCTGGGGCTACAGTAAAACCAGCGAGCACAGCGCGCGCTGGTTCATTGGCAGTGTGCTGCGAGAGATGCTCGCCGCAGCGGGGATCGAAAAAACCGACGTTGACGGCATGGCAGTCTCCAGTTTCGGTCTGGCCCCGGATTCGGTGAGTTTTTTAAGCCAGCACTACGGAATGACGCTGCGCTGGCTGGAACAATTGCCCTTTGGCGGTGCCTCCGGGATTATCGCGCTGCGGCGTGCAGCTCGAGCAGTGCAAGCCGGCGATGCGGACATCGTCGCCTGCATCGGCGGTGACACAGCGGGGCAGAATAGCTTTCGCGAACTGGTGGCAGATTTTTCCACCTTCAGTAACAGCGCGGCCTACCCCTACGGCAGTGCCGGCCCCAATCTGCCCTTCGCCCTGATTACCCAGGCCTATATGGTGAGTACCGGAGCACGCCGCGAAGACTTCGGTCGGATTGCAGTGAGTCAACGGCACAACGCCCGTCACTACCCCGCCGCCCTGCTCGGTGAAAAACCCTTGAGCCTGGACGACTACCTTGGAGCCCGGGAGATCGCCTCACCTCTGCACCTGTTCGATTGCGTTATGCCCTGCGCCGGTGGCGAGGGTTTCCTGTTGATGAGCGTTGACCGGGCCCGGGACCTGGGACTGGATTACGTGCAAGTCCTCGCCGCGGACGAGCGCCACAACGCTTATGCCGATGATCCCGTACAACTGCGCGGCGGCTGGTCACTCTTCGCCGATGATCTGTACCGTGCTGCAAAACTGGGCCCGGAGGATATGGATTTATTGCAGACCTATGACGACTACCCCGTCATCTGCATGCTGCAGATGGAGGGGCTGGGTTTTTGCCCACCGGGGAAAGCGTCACAGTGGGTGAGGGAGACGGATCTTCGTTTCGACGGCGCCGGTTTGCCCCACAATACCTCTGGCGGTCAGTTGTCGATTGGTCAGGCGGGTTCCGCTGCCGGTTACCTTGGCGTGGTGGAGACCATTCGCCAACTGACCGAAACCGCCGGTGACAATCAGGTACGCAACGCGTACTACGGCATGGTCAGTGGTTACGGGATGATCAATTACGATCGTGGGTTATGCAGCGCCGCCGCTATTCTCGCACGCGGGGCTGCAGCGTGAGCGTCAGCTTTGCGACCGGACTACCCGAAGCAGGGGGTGAACTCCTGCTGCTTTGCTGCGAGCACTGCAACCGAGTGAGCTATCCCAGCAGGGAGCTATGTGGCTACTGTCTTGCAGATTCCCTCGGCTGGAGAGCCACAAATGCCGGTGGTACCGTGCAATCAATAAGCACCTTGCAGTACAGCCTTGAGGCAAGCTATGCAGAACAGCTGCCGTGGACTATTGCATCAGTCCTGCTCGACTGCGGGCCGGTCGTCCTTGCCCACCTGCAACCGGGCCTGAACATGAACGACCGCATCGTATTGCGTATCTGCAGTGACCGGGAAAACAATCGCCTGCTGGTCGCCTGCGCGGTGAGTGACCCCGAGAACGCTGCAGCAGACTGGTTGCGAAGCATTGGCTACGAGGAGAAAGCATCATGAGAACCGCACTGGTCACCGGAGGCAGCACCGGCATTGGCGACACCCTCTGTCGTGAATTGCTGGATAATGGTTATCGCGTCGTTAATGTGTCCCGCCGGGCCTCACCCCGTGAGCATGCCGAGCTGCACAACTATGCGGCCGACCTGTCCGACCCCGCCGCCACCACTGCCGTGGCGGCACAAATCGCGGCTGAACATGCAGTGACTGATATCGTTCATAACGCCGGCGTTATCCGACCGGCCCTGCTGGGAGCGGTTGACATTGCCGACCTGGACGTACTCACCCACCTCCACCTGGGCGCAGCCATTACGCTGGCACAGGCCTGTTTACCAACACTCAGGGACTGCGGTAGCGGACGCATCGTGCTGATCAGTTCGCGGGCGGCAGTGGGCCTGGAGACACGCACCTGCTACTCCGCGACCAAGTCCGGCATGATGGGCATGGCTCGGACCTGGGCGCTGGAGCTGGGAACTGCGGGCGTTACCGTCAACGTAGTCGCACCGGGACCGATCGCAGAGACCGAAATGTTCGACGGTGCAGTGTCTGTCGAAGATGAGGAAAAACGCGCCGCTATTGCCCACTCGATCCCGGTAGGCCGGCTTGGAAACCCCGCCGATGTGGCCCGGGCAGTGCTGTTTTTTCTCTCACCCGACAACAGCTTCGTCACTGGACAAACACTGTTTGTCTGCGGTGGCGCCAGCATCGGCTCGCTGAGCCTTTAACCTGAATCAACAGGGAGACCCGCCATGAGCTATAGCATAGAAGAAATCGCACGTCTGGTAGAACCGGCGCGACTGCACCGCAGCATTTATACCGACCCGGCGCTGTTCGAACTGGAGATGGAGCGAATCTGGGGGAGCGCCTGGATATTTATTGGTCACGAAAGTCAGGTAAAAAACCCGGGTGACTATTACACCACCCACATCAATCACAAAATACCGGTGATGATGACCCGCGATCGCGAGGGTCAGGTACACGTACTGCACAACCGCTGTGCCCATAAAGGCGCCAAACTGGTGGACACTCGCTGCGGCAATGCCAGAGCGTTCCGCTGCTGCTACCACGGCTGGACTTTCGCCCCGGACGGCAAGGTATTGAAAATTCCCAACGAGGCGGGCTACGAAGGTACCGGCTTCGACGTCAATGATCCGATGAACAACCTGCAGAAATTAGCCCGCTATGACAGTTACCGCGGCTTTGTATTCGCGACGCTTAACCCCAATGCGCCGGATCTGAAAAACTGGATGGGCGGTGCCATTGATTGCCTGGACAACCTCTGTGATCGAGCGCCCGATGGTGAGGTAGAAGTCGCCGGCGGCGTTCTGCGCTACGAGCACGACTGCAACTGGAAGCTGTTTCTGGAAAACCTCAACGACACCATGCACCCAATGGTCACCCATCAGTCGGTGGTGCAGGCGGCCGAGGATTATATCGCCACTCTGCCACCAGAGGCTGTGGGCCAGCGTGCTGAAGCCGAGATTATTCCGCCGTTTGGTGCGTCTTACGAGAACTTCGAAAACTCCGGTATCACCGGCTTCAAGTTTGGCCACCACTACGACGGCGGCAAAACCAGCATACACGCCGATTACACCGTCATGCCCGCCTATCAAGCGGCGATGGTCGCCGCCTATGGGGAAGAGCGCACCCGGGAGATTTTTTCCTTCAATACTCACAACACGCTCTACTACCCCTCTATTACCATTAAAAGCGCGGTGCAGAATATCCGCGTAGTGCGGCCGATAGCGGTAGACAAATGCATCGTTGAAACCTGGTCATTCCGCCTCAAGGGCGCGCCTGAGGAGATGCTACAAAGAACCCTGCTGTACTCCCGTCTCATTAATTCCTCCGCTTCCATGGTCGGCCCCGACGACCTTGAGGCCTACATGCGTATACAGCAAGGACTGCAGAGCACGGGCAGTGACTGGATCGAAATGTATCGCCAGTTCGGCAAAGACCAGGAACTGGCTGACCGGGTTGTCGGCGGCGGCACCTCGGACCTCGACATGCGCACCCAGTACGGTGCCTGGAAAAGCTATATGACCGGCGAGTTCAACCCGGTGGAGGCCGCCTGACATGACTGACCTGAAACAGATTGAGCGCTTCCTCTACGATGAGGCGGACTTGCTGGACCGCCCCGACCTGGATAACTGGATCACGCTCTACACCGAGGACGGCACCTACTGGATGCCGGTTGAAGAGGATCAGGCAGACCCGATCAATCATATTTCGCTGTTCTACGATGACCGGGTGATGATGGAAGTGCGACGGCGTAACTTCGTCCATCCGCGCGCTGCCTCCAAGGATCACAAAGTAAGGTGTTCTCATCTCATCGGTAATATTCGCGACGCGGGGACGACCGACCAGGGTGACCGTATTATCACCTCCAATTTCCAGACGCTGCTTTTCTATCGCGACGAGCAGCGAATATACGGCGGCAAGTACGAACACCACCTGGTAAAGACCGCAGACAGCTTCAAAATTCGTCATAAAAAGGTCACGCTTATCAATTGCGATGCCCCGCATCGGTCACTGATCATCTATCTGTGACCCCGCGGCTCGGCATGTCCGAAGAAGCGATAGACCGGACGTCCGGCAGCAGCGTCTGAACGTCTGTGGCTGATCTCGCACTCTGGCAATACGTGGCTATTGCACTCCTGTTCGTATGGAGCGGTTTTGTGCGTTCTGCATTGGGTTTTGGTGGCTCGGTGCTCACGCTGCCCTTCCTGCTGATGGTAGACAACGCACCGTTAGTGTTCCTGCCAATTATCGCAGTGCACATGCTGGTTTTCTCATCCGTCACCGTATACCTCTCTCACCGTAAAACCGTGCGCGCGGGTCTGCCGGCTGCAGAGGGCTCCGTGAACTGGCCCTTCGTGCGCTACGCACTGACACTGATGATCATTCCCAAACTGCTGGGAGTGGCCGGTGTCATCCTGCTGCCCACCGATATCGTGACCGGCTTTATTTATGTGGTAGTGGCAATCTATGCGCTTACTTATATTGTCGACCGGCCGATACAAAGTAATAGCAAAACCCTGGATGTGATTTCGCTGCTGCTGGGTGGCTATGTCAGTGGCATTTCCCTGGTGGCGGCGCCGCTGGTGGTGCCAGTCGCAGTCCGTCATGTTGAGCGCAGCCAACTACGTGACACCCTGTTTGTGCTGTGGTTTGTGCTGGTAGCCGTAAAGCTGGCAGCCTTCACCTACAGCGGCATCGACCTGCAGTGGCGGCAGCACCTGTGGCTGCTGCCCTGTGCAACCGTCGGCCACCTGCTGGGGCTCAGATTCCACAGCTACAGCCTCACAGCTGATACCCGCGTATTTTACCGCGTACTGGGTTGTGGGTTACTTACGGTGAGTGTGATTGGCCTGCTGCGGCTGTTCTGAGTGCAATGCCGACAACGGTTTCGTGGGCTCGTCCCGTGACCGGCGCTGCATTCCAAAGAGCGCGTCCGGGTGAGGCATCGACTGCGGACAGGACACTAGATGGCGATTTCAGGAATCTCCCGCTGGGTGGCCAACTCCAGCTCGAAGTAGTCAGCCTCCTTGAAATTAAAGATTTTAGCCATAATGTTGCTGGGAAAGGACTGCACGTGGGTATTCCAGCGACGCACAGCGCTGTTGTAGCCACGCCGGGCCTGGAGAATCTCCAGCTCAACCTGATTGAGAGCGTTCTGTAGATTAAGGTAGTTGTCGCTGGCCCGCAGCTCCGGGTAAGACTCCGCCACCGCCATCAACTCATTGAAAGAGCGAGAGATTTTGCTCTCTTCCTGGGCTCTGTCGTCCCGCGATGCACTGTCCAGGCGTTGCTCGGTGACCGAGGCGATAGTACCCGATTCATAGTCGGAGTAACCTCCCACGACCTTGACGATATTGGGGAGCAGGTTGAAGCGACGCTTGAGTGCTACCTCGATGCCGCTCCACTGCTCTTCAATGGTGTTTCGGTACTTGATGAAGTTGTTATACATGCTGACCAGGATCACGGTCGTAAATATGCCCAGCATGATCAGTAATGGCCACTTATCTTCCATGAAATTGCTCCATTATCCGGTTCAGAAACTGACGAAAAAGCGCAGATTGGTCGCCCAGTGTTCGGCCGTGCCCACAACGCCCAACGCTGCGGCAGCTGCCGCCTATCAAAAAAGTCGACGCTACCAGGCTAGCAGAGTGCGGTCGATTTTCCACCGGTACCATGATGTCTGCTGGCATCCAATGGTCCATCAAGTCGCGATCGCAATGGGGCTCTGCCTCAGGACTCTGCCAACTTTGCTGGCGCCGGCTGATCGCTCGCAACGCGACGCTCTCGCCAGCGTTCAATCGCCTCCCTCGCCGTTACCGGCAACGCCAGCATAGCCGGGGTGGCAATCAGAGTCAGGATAGTAGCAAACGACAGACCAAATACGATGGCCTGGGATAATGGGCCCCAGAAAGTGGCCATCTGGCCATTTGCGCTGATACTGCGGTTGAGCAGGTCCACAGACAATCCACAGGCCAGCGGCAGCAGGCCAAACACCGTGGTTACCGTCGTGAGCAGCACGGGCCGTATGCGCTGGGAAGCTGCTCTCACGATCACCTCCCGCAAATGCAGCTCCGGGTGCAGCCCGCGTACATGGTTGAAAGTATCAATCAATACAATGTTGTTGTTGACCACAATACCTGCCAGGGCCACAACACCTGTGCCGCTGAGGATCGCGCTAAAGGGATTTTGCAGAATCAGTAGCCCCAGCAGTACGCCGGCAGTCGACATGACAACCGCCAACAGAATCAGCCCACTCTGATAAAAGCTATTGAACTGTGTTACCAGCAAGATAAACATCAGTGCCAGCGACAGCAGGAATGCCATCTGCACGAAGGCGAGCGAATCAGACTGCTCCTCGTTCGCACCGCGAAAACGTATAGACAGAGCAGGGTCAAACTGTTGCTGCTGCACCCAGGCGTCGATTCTCGCTACCATGCTGTCCGCAAGGACGCCGTCCACCACATCAGCCCTGATCAGCTCGGTTGGCACACCATCGACCCGATTGAGCTTGTCCACCCCCGGAGCCGGGTCCATGGAGACAAAGTTACTCAGCGGCACCATGCCCTTGTTGGTACTGATACGCAGCTCATCCATAGCGCGTATACCGCGCTCGCTCAGGGGGTAACGCACCCGAATGTCCACTGCATCGTCGGCACCGTCTGGCCGGTACTCTGCCACCTTGACGCCGTTGGTAACCAGTTGCACCGCCACCCCCGCCGACGATACGTCCGCCTGATAAATAGACGCGAGCGCTCGATCTACAGTAATCCGCCATTCGATCGAGGGGAGTGCAGCGCTGTCGTCGATGTCCAACAGTTCCGGCTGGCTATCCATGTAGGCGCGAATTCTGGCCATAGCCGGCTCCAACAAGGAGCGGTCCCGGGAAGCCAATTCAATCTGAATGGGTTTACCAACGGGTGGCCCCTGCTCGATAGCCTGAAGGTCCACCGTGATACCTGCGAGGTAATCGGTGCGCTCGCGTATAGCGGTCATTGTCTCGCGGCCATTCATTTCGCGTTCTGACTCATCGTAGAGTTCCAGGAAGAACGAGCCGATGCGGTCGGAGGTATCGCTCAGGCCACCGGAGCTGCCAGGCAATACTGTCTTGGCATTCAGCGACCGGATTCCGGGCACCTGCAGAACCTCTCGCTCCACCTCATACACCAGCTCATTGACTTCACTCGCGGAGAAATTCCCTCGGCCACGCACCGTAACCTGGATAAACTGCGGATCGCCATCAGAGAAAAACACGGTGCCAACCCCGAACTTGCCATAGGCCCAGAAAATGCTCATCAGCAATGCGAGCATGATGCCCATGGTCAGCAGAGGCCGCTGGACAACAGCCGTCAGAAACCTCGCATAAGCGCCGGTCATTGTGCGCAGCCGCGTCGGGTCACCGGTCTCCAGCAAATGCATTTGCTCGGTGACGTTGCGGCTGTGGGAGGAAGGCCTGCCAAACAAAGTGCCCAGTACCGGCCCGAAAAACAACGCGTACAGCAGCGAACCCAGCAAAACGGTGAACACCGTCACCGGCAAATAGCGCATAAACTGTCCGGAGATGCCGGGCCAGAGCATCATTGGCAAAAAAGCCGCCAGAGTCGTAGCCGTCGAGGCGGTGACCGGCCAGAACATGCGCTTGACCGCCTCGGCGTAGGCAGTTTTGTGGTCCATGCCATCGCCCATCATGCGATCAGCGTACTCAGTTACCACAATGGCGCCGTCAATCAGCATACCCAGACCCAGCAGCATCCCGAACATCACCATAAAGTTAAAAGTGTAACCGAGCTGGTAAATAATAATCACCGAGAACAGCAGTGACACCGGAATCCCCAGTCCCACTATGACCCCACTGCGAAAACCCATAGCTGCCACCACCAGCACCATAACCAGAGCCAGCGCGGTAAAAATATTTCCCTGCAGTTCAGTGACCTGCAGTTCAGCAAACTCCGCCTGGTCCTGGGAAAATATGATCTCGATTCCAGGTGGCACTTTGGGGCGGACTTCCTCAACAATCGCTCTGACCTTATCGATCGTGGAGATGATATTCGCATTGCCACGCTTGCTGACCGCTATGGATATGGTATTGCGCCCGTTGTAGCGCGCGTAACTGGTCCGGTCCTTGAAGGTGCGGCGAATGGTCGCGACATCTTTGAGAGTAACCACGGTATCACCGGCTGTGCTCACGGGCAGGTCGAGCACGTCGCCGGCGGTCTCAACCACGGCCGGCACCTTGACCGAAAACCGGCCCATGCCGGTATCGATGCTGCCGGCGGGAATCAGGCGATTATTGCGCGTTAAGGTATTTAGGAGCTCTTCGCCAGAGATGCGATAGGCATTGAGCGCATCGGGATCAATAATGACTTCAAGTAGCTCCTCACGGTGTCCCTCCAGATCAGCAGCGAGGACATCAGGTATCGACTCGATGTCATCACGTAGCTTGAGTGCCAGCTGATACACACTGCGTTCGGTAACATTGGTACCGATCAAGTTGATCTGGATAATGGGGAAATCATCAACCGTCAGTTCCCGGATGATTGGCTCCTCCGCGGTGCGGGGAATCTCAGTTTTGCCGCGATTTACCGCCTCCCGCAGATCGATGAGCGCCTGGTCCAGATCAGACTCGGCGGCGAACTCCACAAAGAACGTGGCCACACCCTCCGCTGCGGTGGAGCGCAGTTCTTCCAGGCCCTCCAGCTTACGCAGCTCGATCTCCATTGGCTGTATCAGGAGCCGCTCGGCGTCTTCCGGAGAGATTCCTTCATGCACGATACCAACGTAAAAGTAAGGCAATTCGATATGTGGGTCATTGGCGATCGGGAGCGCAGCGCGTGCGAGTAGCCCGCAAACTATCACGATCGCCATCAGGGACAGGGTCGTACGGGAGCGGCTTATCGCCGCATCAATTAACGAGGTCATGGTTGGGCAAGTTGGGCGCTGGGGTCGGAGGCATAGACCGGTTCCACTTCCTGCCCCTCAAACACAAACTCCTGTCCCACAGTAATCAAACGGATCGTATTTTCGAGCCCGGTGACCCAGACACCGTCCGCGCCATCTTCGATAATGCTGATCGGGCGAAACTCGACGATATCGTTTTTCCCCACAATCCGCACACCCATCTCTCCCGCGTCGTTGAGGGTAAACAGTGCGGGGGACAGTTTGTGCGCCATCACTTCACCCAAACCAATACGCACGTTGACCGTCAGGCCTGAGCGGATCTGGTAGTCGGGGTTCGGCACCGTAATTTCTACCGGGTAGGTACGGGTCACCAGGTCACTTTGACTTCCCACGAACGTGACCTCACCGGTAATCTCGCGTCCCATCGGAGTTTGACCTACAACCTGATCGCCAACACTCAGGTTATAGACCTCAGCCTCTGTCACGTCGGCACTCACCAACATGGGATCCAGGGCGATCAGCCGAGCACAGGGCGCTCCCGCCACGGCATAGTCGCCTACATCCATCGGCAACTCCTCAACCACACCGCCAAAGGGCGCCACGATGCGTGTGCGCGAGAGATTGAGCTGCTGGCGCTCCAGACTGGCTGTTGCTGCTGCCAATCGCGCGGCGCTGCGAGCAATCGCCGTCTGGGACTGCAAGCCCTGCTGTTTTAGCCGCAGGCTACCCTCGTGCTCAATTCTGGCCTCTTGCAGAGCAGCGGCCGCCTCTGCGACCGCAGCCTCGCGATCGTCCACGGCCACCTCGCAGAGCAGATCGCCCGCCGCCACCCGCTGTCCACGTTCTACCGGTCGCGCCACGATTTTACCGGCAATCTCGGCCTTGATCTCGACGTCCTGCTTGCCCTCTGATCTGCCCCGCAGCACCATATACCGGGTGCGCCGCTGAGCCTTGCGTACTTCAGCGCGCACACGGATGGGCCCCAGCACCTCAGCAGACACAGCCCCGTTCTCCGCACTGGCAGCGAGGGTGGGATGTTCCTGTTGTGTGGGCTCGCCGGTAAACAGACCGGATAACAACCAGGCTGCGATCAGGCATGCAATCAGCGATGCAGTAATCAAGTTTTTCGACATGCAATATCCGAAGCGCGGACAAAATTCGGCCGCATTATACCGTCTAAGATCCACCCTGTCCCCGAATGACAAGGACATAAAATATAGTTACTACTACTAATTCATCACAACACCGAGCATACGCGGGAATAATGTTATCGGATCATTGCTAATTGTTGCTGGCCGCAAGCCGCCAAAAAGCGCGCCAGGCGGGGGCCATACTACTTCGGGCGCCCGAGTCCACCGGCGGCCAGCCACCCTGCGGGTAACAAGGCGCGTCCCGAAGATCAACAGCAAGGGTCGCGCCCGAATTCCGGTTAACTTGACCAGTGCTTGCGGATATACTCGTATGCAGAAAGTGACAAAAGGATCGCCTTGTGCCGCAACAACTCTTGAAACTGCTTACCGCCGTGCTGCTGCTCATAACCGGCAACACCGGCGCCAGTGCCGATACCGACTTTCATCGTGCCAGCGACAGCGAGGGCACCGTGCTGATCACCGGGGCCAATCGCGGGATAGGGCTGGCCATGGCTCAGGCTTTTAATCGCGCGGGGTACACGGTTATCGGCTCCGCCCGACGCCCTGCAGGGGCTGAGCAACTGCAACGGACCGGTGCAAAGGTCGTCGCACTGGATGTGGCAGATCCTGCAAGCGTCGCAGGGCTCGCTACCCGTTTGAAGGGTCAGCCTATTGACATCCTTATAAACAATGCGGGCATGCTGAGTGAAGAAGCGGCTGACTTTGTGGATGTGGACATCGAGAAAATGCTCACTGAGCACCAGGTCAATGCCCTTGGCCCCATGCGCGTCACCCAGGCCCTGCTGCCTAACCTGCTAGCTGGAAAGCGCAAGGTTGTGGCCAATATCAGCAGTATGATGGGCAGTATGGAGATGAACACCTTCGGCTGTTGCATGGGTTATCGGGCCAGTAAGGCGGCCCTGAATAGCTTCACCAAAACCCTCGCTGTGGATATGCAGAAACAGGGCATGACCTTTGTGGTTATTCACCCTGGCTATGTCAAAACTGATATGAACGATGGCGCAGGCAATATTACCGCCCAGCAAAGCGCGGCCGGCCTGTTCAAGGTCATTAGCGGGCTGGATCAAGACGATAACGGCAAATTCTATAACTTTGATGGCAAGGCGATGCCCTGGTGACAGGGGCCTGGCCCTAACAGGCCGGGCGCTGCAGCTTACGCCACCGATTTGGCGACAAGCCTGTCCAGCCGGTGAAAGCACGGGAAAATACCGGAGGCTCGGCATAACCAAGCCTGTCGCTGATCTCCGCAACGGTGTATGCGGGGTCCCGTAAAAAATTCTTCGCCCGCTCCTCTTGCACCGCCGCCAGCAGCTTGGAATAGGACGTACCTTCCCGGCCCAGTTGGCGGGTCAAATTGCGTTCCGAAATCGCGAGCAGGCTGGCAATGTCCCGCCGTTTTGGTGGCGGCGTATAGGCCCACAACCACCGTGAGACCCGCTCTGCAAGACTGAGATCTTCCGCCAGCAAGCGCGACTGCTTTTGCGCAATAGAAACGTAGGACCGATACAGCAGAGGGTTGGCATCTGGCAGTGGCATGTTTTCCATGTCCGCCGGATAGGCGATCGCGGCCTGTGGCTGCTCGAAGTGCACCTGACAGGGGAGTCGCACGCGCAATTCATGCCAATCTTCCGGTTGCTGGAATGGCAGACCAATGCGCAGGGGCCTGCGCCCCGGCTTCAGAATGGAGTCGATATTGCGCATGGACATAACCAGATCCAGCGCCAGGCAATACTGCATCAGGTGGTCCAGCTCGATTTCGGTCACCGACTGAAGAGCGGGACGATCCATGAAAAAGGAGAACACCAGTTCACCGGCCTCCCGACAGACCCGAAACCGGGCGTGACCGCCGGTTAACTGCGGAAAACTCAGGCAGACTGCCAGCGCCTGGACCACATTGCCGGCGTGCCGCATTGCCATACCCAGTACGCCCAAGGTATCAATGCCCAAATTCCCGCTCGCGTTGATCACGGTGACCAGCGGTGACCCCCGGGCGGTCAAGGTCCGGACCAGAGCATTGGTGATGTCCAGCTCCTGTTCCAAAGAGATAGGGAATGCCAGGTCTTCCAGCGCACGAGAGGGCAGCCCGGACCGGGTGAAGATATCGCGGGTAAGCGCATCGCCAATCCCGAACACGGCACATTGCCCCAATATACCCATGATAGTGCGGCGGGGCGTTGCCAGATTGCCGCTGGCGATTACGGTGTCTTCTCGAATCATAGTGTTTGATTAGGCCATGTTGGCCCAATTTATCAATTTTTTGACTCAAACTGCAATGGTTAAATGGCCCTCGCTTGCCTAATCTGACTACCTCGCATTCACGTGATTGCAACTGCCTTGAGAGGGTCTACCATGAGAGAGTCTTACGCGATAGCCGCCACCGCACCGGCAACCACTGAGCATGTTGATGTGCTGATCATCGGCGCCGGTATTTCCGGTATTGGCGCCGCACATCAACTCATCGAGAAATGCCCTGACAAGCGTTTTGTCATGCTGGAGACCAAGGCGTCCTTCGGCGGCACCTGGCGACAGCACACCTATCCCGGCATTCGGTCCGACAGTGACCTGTACACGTTTGGGTACGGATTCAAGCCCTGGACAGGCAAGCCCATTGCCGGCGGCGACGATATCCTCGGGTATCTCGAAGAGGTCATGGAGGATGATCACATTGAGCAGCACATCCGCTACCAACATGAGGTGCTGACCGCCTCCTGGTCCGGCGACGAGCAGTGCTGGCTGATTACGGCCAGGCGTAATGACACCGGTGACGAAGTCCAGTTCACCTGCAATTTCCTGTGGATGTGTCAGGGCTACTACCGGCATTCGGAGGGATACACTCCCGAATGGGCAGGCATGGATGATTTCAAAGGCCCCATCGTGCATCCCCAGACCTGGCCGGAAGACCTGGACTACAAGGACAAACGCGTTGTAGTGATAGGCTCCGGGGCCACCGCCGCCACGCTTATACCCAGCATGGCCGAAGCGTGTTCACACATCACCATGCTGCAGCGCTCGCCGACTTACTTCTGGACCGGGGAGAACCGCAACGAACTGGCTGATCAGTTGCGCGAGCTTGAGGTCCCCGAGCAATGGGTGCATGAGATTGTACGCCGCAGCATCCTTAAGCAGGCAAAAGACGTTCAGCACGCCTCGGTTTCGCACCCGGGAATGGTCAAGGAAGAGCTGTTCAAGGTAATCCGGGAGTACCTGGGTGATGACTTTGATATGAGCCATTTCACCCCCAGCTATCGACCCTGGCAGCAGCGACTTGCCTATGTGCCTGACGGTGACCTGTTCGAGGGGATCAAGTCGGGCAAGGTGTCCGTGGTCACGGATCATATCGACCGCTTTACGCCCGCGGGCATATTGACGAAGTCCGGGGAGTTGCTGACGGCGGATATCATTGTCACCGCAACCGGTTTCAACCTCTGCGCCATGGGCGATATTGCCTTTGAAGTGAATGGCAAGCCGGTCGACTTTGGCAAAGTCTACAGCTACCACGGCATACTGTGTTCCGGATTGCCCAATATGGCCATGATGTTTGGTTATCTGCGCACCAGTTGGACCATGCGTGTGGACCTGGTCACTGAGTACGTGTGCCGACTGCTCAACCACATGGATGCACTGGGCGCGGGCGTTTGTACGCCGACGCTGCGGGAGCAGGATCAGAACATGGGCAATAACTACTGGGTGGATGAGGAAGACTTCAATGCTGGCTATATGCAGCGCGGGAAGCACCTGATGCCGCGACGCGGCGATCATGAGCCCTGGAATTTCATAGCGGATTACTACATTGAAAAGGACACATTGCCATTGCTGCCCATGGACGATGATGTGCTGATCTACGACCCGGCGATTCGCGCGAAAAGCGCAGCCTTGTAGAGCTGTTGACCACTGTGTCTTGAACCCCGTCCAAGCGTTTTTCATGTATTTCACGCCGGCTGCGGTGCATCGGGGATTGCGCCCCCGGGAGTCGTGCATGGCTTTGAACAGCTGCCCCTTGACGGGGTATCCATGATCTACACTTTCCAGAAGGCACCCCGATTGATATCAGTCGACTGCAGACTCTCAGGTAGTCACAGCGACGGTCCGGAGACAGTTGTTTCGCGGCCAGAATACGGTGGCCTAGCGCCGCTGGGGTAACGGCCCTGTCGCGGCGGGACATGCTATTGACGCAGTCAGCCATACTTTCGTCGCCCCAGGCTCGCTATAGTAATCACATGTCTTTGGGAGTTACTCCCCTGTGCTCTCGAAGACGCATTATCCCTGACTTTATGCCCCCGCTCCTGGGGGTATTTTTGTGCTCGAAAGTCTCTCAGCCCGTACCAGGTTTTCTCCAGGGCACCTCTCAATTCCAGGCACCTCTCAATTCCAGGGCACCTCTCAATAATGGCGAGCGCGCTCAGCGCGGTCATTACCACGTTGAAAACAGGTTCAAATCGGTCATGTATCCACTACAACACACTCCGTCATTTCGCCTGTTTCCCTACCAGTGACTGCCTCAAAAAAAAGCCTGCTAGTGTCCTGCCGGGTTAATTCGAACTATTTCAGCGCCATCGTGCTACTGGGCTGTAAAGCCCCCATCCACCGCCAGCACGGATCCCTGGCAGAGACTGGAATCAGCGGATGCAAAAAAGAGAATCGCTCCGGCCACTTCATCTGCCGAACCCATGCGCCCTATCGGCATAACGCCTTTCAGCATTTCCTGGGCTTCGCCCTTATCAGGCATTTGGCTGGTCCACCGCTCCATCATGCCCGTCTCAATCACACCCGGGCACACACAGTTAATGCGCACACCGGAGGCCGCCAGTTCGATTGCCATATCACGGGTAAATACCACGAGGCCGCCTTTAGCGCTGCCATAGGCGGTTGATAAAGGAAAGCCCACAAGACCATTCAGGGAGGAAATATTGATCACACTGCCGGAGCCCGCTTTTACCATTGGCGGTACAAAATGCTTACACATGAGCCACGGCCCTTTCAGGTCTGTATTGAGCACACGGTCCCACTCATCTTCGCTGGTCTCGTCGTAGCTACGATTGAGTTCACTACCGGCATTATTGACCAGCACATCGACCCTGTCCCACCGGCTGTAGGCGGCAGCGGCGGCGGCCTTAACCGCTGCCTCATTTTTAACATCGCAGTGAAATGTCGTTGCCGCTGCGCCCAGTTCCTCGGCCAGAGCATCAGCCGCCTCCATGTTGATGTCCAGAATAAGCACCTGGGCACCCTCAGCGACAAACCGTGTTGCCGTGGCAGCGCCAATACCGCTGGAAGCTCCGGTAATCACACAATTCAACCCATCTAATCGCATAGTATCTGCTCACTGTTTCGATGCTATCGTAGCACCCTTGTGCATTGGCAAGACAATTTTTGAGGTAACCAGTGACCGATTGGGTAGCTGAACCAGTGCGGGACACGTGCATGCTAACTACCTGGCAATGACGGGCTTCGGCCAGCACCGCAGGTTCTGACCCATCACCAAACTCACTGCTAAACCTTCGATAAGGCCATTCCACAACCAGCCTTGCCACACAAACCGTGTATGCACCAGACGGTGAGCGTGCGTACGTGTATAGAACCCTCTCAATCACGGCCCTGAACAGGCGTGGCTTAATACGGCAACATGAGACAATGACCTCGCTGCTATGGCGGAACTTGCCTCCTCGCCCCGACTATTCCTGTTGACCCTTCTTGCGCCGGAACCCATGAAAACTCCCGCAGCCTGGTAGCGTTTACGCCATGACTAATGGGTCAGACGCCCACAAGGAGATGCAATCTTTGTAAACCACGCCACACTGTTCCGCAGCCGCGGCCAATTTTCTGGAGTTATCTGCCAAACCAACGAGCGTACAGCGGTGAGGCTCTGTTAGTGTTCGGACAAATCCAAAAACGGACAAAAACTATGCGCTTGATATCACTCGTTAGCACCGGTTTGATGATGCTTGCCGCGGCCACCGTCTGCGCCGAAGACGAAGTGCTGGTCGGCGCCGATTGGGCAGAGACCATCATCTCTGAAAAGGAGACGAGTTCAGGTAGAATGCTGGACCCACCTACCGTGACAAGTTGGTCAGGGAACTGGCCGCCCGACCTGCAGCACAGATCAATGACTACATACCGATAGACAGAGAAGAAGTCACCCAACCGACAAACCTTCTGTTCAACCCCGTCGTTCCATGCCGTATTGTTGACACTCGCAATTGGGAAAAACTGGAGGCGGGTGTCCCTCGCCCGATCTACGCTGCAAACCAGGGCTATGGCGCCCAGGGAGGTCACGAGGCCGACTGCGGCATTCCCTATGGAGGCACCAAGGCCGTCATGGTGAATGTCACCACGACGCAGTGGGATGGCAGAGGCAGCATCAACGCGTGGCCCTACGACCCATCTAAAACGGAACAGCCACTGGCGTCTATAGCAAATTTCGGGCCGGTTACCGGGATGAGTGCGATAGCCAATGCTATGTCACTGGCGATTTGCGACACTCGTCAGTCTGTTGATGACTGTGCCGGCGGCGACCTGTTCTTTCAGGCTAACGGCAGCGGCACACACCTGGTAATCGATGTTGTAGGCTACTACACGGAAGCCGCATCGATCTTCGGGCCTGCACGGGCCGAACAATAAACTCACAATGGCCGCCCGTTCATGCTGGGTACCTGCGCGGATAAACGCGACTCTACCCAGCAATAAGTTCGACGTTAGCAGCTGGGTATACCGGACATCAGATGTGTGACGGGATCACAACGCAACATTGTACCAAGCCGATCGCCCTGCTCCTCTGGTCGGCTGCAGGTGCGGGCAAATTCTTGTCGTCAAGCCCTGCTTTTTTTAGCCGCCTCGGTATAGCCGTCTTAGCATTTACCAGTCGCTTGCTATAGAGCTCACTCCCTCTTTAACACGATCTTGATGCCGACACAGTACAATTCGTGCCATGGGCGTTTGAGCCTTACCTCAGCGTCAGAAAATCCCGCGAATCTCCCCCTACGAAAAAGGAGCAGAAAAAGGAGGACACCCACCAAAAACGAGGACACCCACCAAAACGAGGACACCCACCAATCTCCCACCAAAAACGAGGACACCCACCAATCTCCCACCATCACCAAAAACGCAAAAACAAAACGCAAAAACGAGGACACCCAGCAATCTCCCACCATAACCGGCCAATCCCTTGGCCATCGCGAGGCTGACGGCTAAGCTGGATGTGTCGTTCAGCCACCCCAGGAGGTCAAGGATGACCATCCGGCGCTCCGCACAGATCTCGCTCAGCGAGACACCCTACTACCACTGCATCGCCCGCTGCGTTCGCCGGGCTTTCCTGTGTGGTAAAGATCAGTACACCGGGCAGGATTTCAATCACCGCCGCGCCTGGCTGGTCGAACGGCTCAAGCTGCAGGCCTCGGCCTTTGGCATCGAACTCTGTGCCTACGCCATTATGAGTAATCACTACCACGTGGTGTTGCGGGTGGATCAGGCCCGGGCACAGCACTGGAGCGACGATGAGGTCATCGAACGCTGGACCCGGATGTTTAGCGGGCCCCTGCTGGTCCAACAGAAACTGGCCGGGCAGCCGCTCACGGCGGCCCAGGCTGCCACCGTGGCGGCGATTGCCGCCGTGTGGCGTGCCCGGCTCTATGACATCAGCTGGTTTATGCGTTGCCTGAATGAACACATTGCGCGCAGGGCGAATGCTGAGGACGACTGCACGGGGCGATTCTGGGAGGGGCGCTTCAAGTCCAAAGCCTTGCTGGATGAGGCGGCGGTCCTGTCCTGTATGGCCTATGTCGATCTGAACCCGATCCGGGCCGGGATGGCAGAGACCTTACGCGATTCGGACTTCACCTCGGTGCAGGAACGCCTAAAGGCGCGAAGGCTTACCGAGACTGCGCCAGCAGGCAACACGTCAAGCCCGTCGCTATCGCCGTTTTCAGAGGGCGGCGAGTCGCTTGAGAGTAGCCGAGGTCTTCCAATCAGGCTGGACGATTATCTGGCTCTGGTGGCTGCTACTGGCCGCTGCGTGCGCGCTGGCAACCGGGACGCCATGCCGCGGGATACCGTTACCGCCTTAGATAGCCTGTCGATGAATAGTCAGCAGTGGATGGCCCTGGTCTGCGATATCCAGGCATCTTCCCTTCAAGCCATTGGTGCTCTGGCGCGGATGCGCAGTTACGCGGCCTCCTCCGGGCGTTGCTGGATAAAGGGCTCAGGCAAGCTAGGACTTCTCTACGACGCTGCTTGAGTCACTGAATTCGTAGAACCCGGGCAGATCTCCCGGCCTAACGTTAGTTTGGCGTCCCGTGACACCTTGGTTCTAGTACTCTGCTATCGGCGCGGCCGACCAGAGGGAGGGATGAACAGTTCCACATAGTCACCTAGTAAGTGCCTTTTTGAACATGCCTGTGAAACACCCCAGCTTTCAAACAGTCCCAAACTATTGCCCGCGAGTGACGAATTGATGGGTGTCCTCTTTCTTTTCGCTCTTTCTTTTTCATGGGTGTCCCCTTTCTTTCCCTTCATGGGTGTCCCCTTTCTTTCAGGAATGCAACGACTGGAACACGGTCCAACTGTGCAACATCGGCGTCGACAGTCGGGTGCTGCTTGAAGTAGCACAGAGCGAGCCGGTGGCCAGGTTCGAATCCATGGCGGATCCCCGGGTGCCGTGCTTTGTCAAAAAGGTCATGCAGGTCGTGGATACAGAGGAGCATGTTTCTATCAACGGGCTGGAGGGTTTCCGCTTTGATATCTTGCTGAGTGGCATGGGCGAGAGCGAAATGTCAGTGGGCGAAAGCTCAGACAAGGTGCAGAGCCTGATGAGACAATACGTACTGCACGACGGTGTCTTTCAGTACTACCTTGCTGGCATCTGGCCCAAGGGCAACACGACCCAGGCAGCCACCTGTCAGGCTATCATGGAAGGTGTGCGGGGGTGCCCTTCATTGGTCGCCTGAATGAGACCTCCATAGCGTCGGATGAATAGCCGATCCAGTTTCTATTCCAGAGATCGATACACCGCAACCCGCATATCATCGCGCATGGGCAGATACGTGGCCAAAAACTGGGTCATCACTACCCCCACCAATTTGTTGCGCGGATCAACCCAGAAATAGGTCCCCGCAGCCCCCTCCCAACCAAACTCTCCAGTTTCGGTCAGGCTCATCGCCTGCCCAAGATCCTGCATCACCCGGCCGACGAGGCAGAACCCGTATCCGCCAAATACGATGGGCCCCAGCATCAGGGGCATTTGTTGCTCAGGAATACGATTGGCCTGCATCATTCGATGCATTGCCGGGGAAATCAAACGCGTTTTGTCCGGGCCGGCACCGGTCAGTAACAGGGTCGCAAACTTGATGTAGTCAGCGCTGGTTGAAAACAGACCGTGACCACCACGCAGGGCTTTGTGGCCCGGTCGCGAAGGATAGACCGCCTCGCCGTCCAATAGCTCCAGCGTATGGGCCGGGGGCACCGCATGGGTCAAATCTATCGATTCGAAGCCATAAAAAGGTAGCAAGCGAGACTGCTTTGCCTCCGATACAGAGTAGCCCGTATCCGACATACCCAGGGGTTTGAAGATATGTTCCTCCAGCAGCGCATCAATGGGCTGCCCACTGGCGACCTCCAATACCCGAGCCAACACATCGATGGAGAAGGAATATCGCCATTGTGAACCGGGCTGAAACGCCAATGGAAACGTTGCGATCAGCTCAGCAAACTCGCCAAGACTCAGGTCCACCCGGTTTAGCAGGTCGTTCTCCCGGTACCGCTGGCCGATCGGGCAATCCGGGACGAAGTCATAACTGATGCCTGAGCGGTGGGTCAGTAAGTCCTCTACCGTGATGGGTCGTAAAGGCCGCTCGGTGCCGCCCTCGCTCAGGACCTCCGTAGCTCCAAAAGCCGGTATGTACTGCAAAACAAAATCCGACAGCCGCAGGCGGCCGTTGTCGACAAGAATCAGGGCCATCAATGAGACTATGGGTTTGGTCATCGAATAGATGCGGTAGATCGCATCCTCCTGCAACGGGCTTTCCTGCGCTTCATCACCCGTACCAGAGGTTCCGTTGGCTATAAGCTCACCCGCCTGCTGAACCTGCCAGGCAACGCCCGCATACAGGTCACTGTTAGTGTAGCCATCGGCGATAGTTTGCAAACGCTTATTCAATTCCGTCATAGGTGGCTTCCGGTCTGGTTGCGGTGCAAGCTGGGATTCGGTCGTATTGCGGCCCAGTGCTGCAACATAACCTGCCCGGTTTAGAATTTCCAGCAGGGCTCTGGTGAAGGGTTTGAACTGTTCCTCAGAGTCACCCGGCAGAGCGGTTATACACGCGCCCAGGCGCGCGGGGCGACGAAGCAACAGAGCATCAGGCCAGACAGCATAAAAGCCAAAGTCAACATGGCGGCAATGCGCAACAGGACATTGTTGAAGTTATCTCCGCTCTGGTAGTCCACTATATGCAGGCGCCACATGGCGTCATAGAACACCCAGACATCATTGCGGCCATACAGCTCGTCCACCAGTCCCGGGCACCGGGTTTCAGAGCCCGGCACTAGACGCACTTCGCTTAACTGACCGGGGCCGCTGTACCAACGTTGGGCGTAGAGTCCCACCTGTTCCGGCGATGGTCGGCCCGCCAGGGCGCACTATCACTCGCGCTCTCGATCACAGGCTGTCCCAGCTATCATTTCCCGGCGCGGTAGCCCGTTGTCTGCTTCTCCTCGCAAGGGTTACACTGCTCGTGTACCGCATCAAATCACCCGTGATCATTGCAGTAGACAAGGAGCCCGGAAACGCCGATGAACTCAACGATCGAGGAGCTGGTGAATAGAGCGGATGCTACCTCGAAAACATTATCCCGTGTCATTATTGCCGAGCGCCTGTTCGACGGCGATCAGTGGTACGCCGACCATTGCATTTTGCTCGACGGCAGCCGAATCGCTGCCGTTTTGCCCCGCTCGCAGCTGCCGAGAACGCTTTCGTGTCCAACACAGGCCTGCGCGACTATCGCGCCAGGATTTCTCGATCTACAGGTAAACGGTGGCGGCGGCATGATGCTCAACAATGCACCCACCATGGACACCATCAACCGCATCGTCCATAGCCATCGCAAGTGCGGCACCACAGGTATTCTGCCCACCCTGATAAGTGATACTCCCGAAGTGCAGCGTGCCGGGGTTGCGGCAGTTGCCCAAGCCATCGCCGCCGGCAACGCCGGGGTGCTGGGGGTACACATCGAGGGGCCCTTCTTCGCTCCGGCAAAACGCGGTACGCACCAGGCGGCAATGATCCGCCGCATTGAACCCACTGATATCAGCTGGCTGCAGTCGCTTAGCGGGTTTCCGGTGGTACTAACCCTGGCTCCCGAGCAGGTGCAACCGGGACAGATCGCGCAACTGGTCGAGGCAGGTATTAGAGTCTGTGCGGGTCACACTAACGCCACTTATGAACAAGTGCAACTAGCCATCGCCGAGGGGCTAAGAGGGTTCACTCACCTCTTCAATGCAATGAGTCAGCTCAACGCCAGGTCGCCAGGCGCCGTGGGAGCCGCGCTGGACGATAACTCAACCTGGGCCGGCGTGATTGCCGACGGCCATCACGTGCACCCCGCCACCATTCGCCTGGCCTCACGCATCAAACCCCCCGGCAAGCTGTTCCTGATCAGCGACGCCATGGCCACGGTCGGCAGCGCAGCGACCGGCTTTGATCTCTACGACGAACGCATCGAGATACACGACGGCAGACTCGTCAATAGTGAGGGCGTGCTGGCCGGCAGTGCCATTGGGCTGATCGAGGCTGTCCGCATCACTCATCAGCAGGTTGGACTGCCTCTGGAGGAATGCCTGCGCATGGCCTCGCTTTATCCGGCCCAATTCCTTGAGTTGGACAACGAGCTGGGCCGCATTATCGCCGGCCACAGAGCCGATCTGGTGCACTTTGACCAGCAGTTCAACGTTCTGGATACCTGGGTTGCGGGGCAGCACCTGCACCACCGGATTGGCCAAGCCGACACAGTTCCCGACAAATAGTTATACCCTGAGCCTCAGCAACATCGCCCGTGGCGTCATTAGTCGCTTTAGTCGCTCAGCCATTCCTGCAACTGACTGGTTACGCGCTCGTCATGCAGCATGGCCACATGCCCCAAATTGTAGAAGATCTTCGTATGAGCTGTTGGGAAGTCCAGGTGGAGGTTGATGCTGTCATGCCTGCCCGTTGCGCTCGATGGGTGAACCAAACCATCCCCGAGCAATCTGCCGATTCGCTCACCGGAGCGTTTGGACAAGGTCGCGGCAATCGCATAGTGTGCGATGCCCTCTGGCAAAGGCGCCGACTGGCGACGGTCCGCATTTTCCTCGTGCTCATCGTGGTGCTGCCAATCCGCGTCCTGAACATTGCCATAACGGAGATCGGTGATTCCGGCGCTGCGGATTCGAGCCAAGGCTGATAACGGCGCGGTGTATGGGCTATAGGCCAGAAGCTTGTGTAGCCAGTAGCCTCCACGCTCCAGTACAGCCCCGTGATGCGGCGTCCCAACATACACGGCCTTGTCAACTTTGTTCAGCCAGTCGTGACCCTCCTCGTGTGCGACGTGCATTGCACTGCGCATCAGCAGCCCACCCATACTGAAGCCGATAAAGCTTATCGAATCGACCGGCACCGGCCACGCCTTGAGCAAACCCCCCAGTTGCTCGCAAAACTCGCGCCCGTTGGTGGAGATATTGCGGCCCGAATTGTAGAGCAAATAAACCGGCGTGTAGCCGTTGTCTTGCGCCAACGCCTCTGCGTGATTGTGTTGCGCTGAGTCCCATGACCGCTCATTCATGCACAGGCCATGAGCCAACACCAGGATCCGCCCCGTGGGAGAGAATCCACCGTTCTCCAGCGCGTTGGCCGCCGGGAATATTTCCACTGAGTGCGTTTCTGTTTCAAGCGCCCGACAATCCGGCATCGGTAACTCTGCTGAACAGACGTTTTGAGTGTTTGTGTCATCCGCAACTGCGGCGAACTCTTTCTCGGGCGGCAGTAGCACCCGGAGTTGCATGGAGATGGCGAGACCGTTGCCGCTGGTTGCCAGATGGTCACCGCAGACACCATTCAGTGCGGCGATCACCGACTCCCGATATGCGCCTGATGGCAAGCTGCGGTCCAACACTGGCTCAACTTGTCTAAGCAACCAATCCGTGGTCGTGCTGGTCAGGCCATTTATCTGTCGGATGGACTCATGAACAAGACCCGCGATGCCTCGGGCCCGACCCAGCGGGGCCCGACCCAGCGGGAAGGGAGTCGCAGATATGTTTCGATACATGCCCTCGACGATATTGGTAACACCGTGCACTGCATCAAAGCCCAGTTGCGCGCTACCTCTTACTGCCTTACCTGTTTCCATCATGGTCTGTCCCTGATCATCAATTAATGAGGTGCACTACCATGATAACAGCTCCGGGGCAGGACTGAATAACTCAGCGTTTCGGCCTACTCTGGCAGGCTGTTGATTTTCGTTTTCGAGGCAGCCACTGGTAGGCAAAAACAGGCGAAATGAGGGAGTGTATAGTGAATACATGACCGATTTGAGCCTGTTTTTAACGGAGCAGTGGCCACGCAGATAGAAAATCAACAACCTGCTCGGGCCACTAACCCCGCTACAGTTACGGCAAACGCTATTGGCTCAATCGCGAGCAGACTCAAGTACCAATTGCGAAGTTACACGGTACCTTGCGTCAGCGCTCCGACAAAAAAACTTTTATCGATTGTCGATAATTTCTGCTGACCTTCAACTGTTGTTCGCAGTCGAGATCAAGCATGTACTCGCCTTTGCTCAGAGCGGCCACCTTAAGCACGCGTTCAAGATTGACGACCGTGGACCGGTGGATGCGTTTGAACTTGTCCGGGTCGAGCTTGGACATGAGGTTCTTTAACGTCGACCGCATTATCAGCGTTTCGCCTCGAACATGCAGGCACATGTAGTCTCCCGCAGCGTCTACCCAGTCAATGTCATCGATACCTACAAGTACTGTTCCGTCAGGGTTCTTGACCGCGATCTTGCGATCACCTACCCGCGCGTCAACCCGCGCGTGCCCGGCCGCACCGGCGGCACGCCGCCCCGACACGCTTTGCGCGATCTCATCAATGGCACCAATAAGCGGGGTTTTGGGATCGGTATCTGACCGCGCTTCCACCATCCGCTGACGGGCTCGCTCAATCGCTCGCTGTAAGCGTTTTTCGTCGATCGGCTTCAGGAGATAGTCAACGGCGTGCAGGTCGAATGCGTCTATAGCGTAGCGTTGATACGCCGTACAAAAGATGACGTTCGGCATGCTGTCCGACTGCAATTCCTTGACCACGTCGAAGCCAGTGATACCGGGCATCTGAATATCCAGGATCAGCAGGTCAGGCCCCAGCGACAGGGTCTGTTTGATTGCCTCGCGTCCACCGCCGCATTGCGCCACCACCTCGACACCGGGCATATCGCACAGCAGTGCCGCAAGCAGCCTGCGCGCGAGTGGCTCATCATCCGCAATGATTACCCGCATCTCTGTCATCGTTTTGCTCAACCTGCGATAAATATCCTGTCGGTTTCGGTTTCGGTTTCGGTTTCGGTTTCGGTTTCGTTGGTTTCGGTTTCTGTAGTGTAAGGAAAACAGATCTTTACCGTCAGGCCGGAGGGCTCGACGTTTGACGTCGAAAACGAATACTGAGCCTGGTAGAGGGTTTGCAACCGTTCCAGCGTGTTGCGCAGACCGACTCCACGGCCTATCTCATCGTCAAGATCCCCGCCGGGGCCGGTGTCCGTTACTTCTAGCTGCAACTCGTCAGCTACACGCCTGGCCGCAATCCGCACGGTTCCAGGCTCCTCACTGGCGTTGATCGCATACTCCATGGCGTTCTCTACAATTGGTTGCAAGATCAAACTGGGCACCACGGCCCGGCGTGCGCAGTCCTCAATCTCGAACTCCAGTCGCAGCCTCTCGTCAAACCGTGCTTTCTCAATATCCAAATAGGCCGTGAGCGACTTCAGTTCCCGTTCCAGAGTTGTCGTGGTCTCATTCTGGTGGTCGAGAGAATCCCTTAGGAAGCGGCTCAGCAACTGTATCATCTCTCCCCCACGCTCGGCGTCACCCAAGCGGACCAGGGCATTAATCGCGTTGAGTGTATTGAAGAGAAAGTGGGGATTAAGCTGATAACGCAACATTCTCAGCCTGGCCTCCCGGGCCATCGACTCCGCCTGTAATCGCTGCACCCGCTCGCGCTCCCTTGCTGCGGAAGCTTCCAGCAGTTGGCGGTGTTCAGTCAGATAAAGCTCGTAGTAAGTAATGCCGTAATAGAGCACTGTCCAGCTCAGGAACACGAACAGTGAACCAATATACCAATAATTGAACTCGGGCCAGACCCAACTGCCCTGCGTCAACCAGGAGAGCGTTTGCATTCTCCCAGCAGTCCAGACCGCACTGGCCACCAGAACACACAGTACCGCGATGAGTATCCGTATGGGAAGGCTAGACCCGAATGACCAGCGATAAATTGGCCGCAACGGCCATGAACAGAGAATGCCGGTCACCCCCTGCAGCAATGCATGTTCGACCTGAAACCAACTCACTTGGCTTGCAAACACGGCAATGCTGAAAAACGTGATTAGTGAGTACCCGGCCCAGCCTGACAGTTGACAAACCCAGAATCGATAATCCCGGCTGGTATAGAGAACATGTGCCAGGGAGTCTCTCGCTGAGTCATCATCGCCGCTTTTGTCACGTTCATACGGTATACACATCGCCAACGAATCATAACAACCCTGATTGCCCAAGCTTACCACACTAAAAGGGATCGTCCCGCCGCGCGCAAGCTCAACATCAATACGCTAAACTTGGGTGCAGGCCTGACGGAAGCGTGATGCCGGATGTTGCTCGGCAGAGTGCGGAGGCAGCATGTCATGATGTACACGTCTGAGAAGGGAGGCATCCAATGACACAGGCGCGCCAGCTGTTTCTACTTACAACTCTCTGCTGGCTTTCAACCGCAGCGGCGTGTGCCATGGGGGCCAATCATGACCCTGACCGTTCCCTATACCGTGCGCCGGGCGCCGACACCGCGCCGACCATTGACGGACGCGGTGATGATCCCGCGTGGCAGGAAGCGCAATGGCGGACTTTACAGCATCGCTGGCTGGGCCCCGAGTACACCGAAGATGACTTCAGCGGCCGGTACCGGGTCGTTTGGACGCCAAAACGATTGTATGTCCTGTTTGATTTTGTCGATGACATTCTGATAGATCGCTACCGGGACCCCCTGTTTCGTTACTGGGACGATGACACCCTCGAGATTTTTATCGACGAGGACCATTCCGGCGGCAATCACCAGTACAATCACAATGCTTTCGCTTATCACATTTCACTGGACAACCAGGCAATCGATATTGCGCCAGACCAGCAGCCCCGTGAGTACAACGCTCATGCCGAAAGCCGTTGGTTACAGCAGGGCGGCAGGATTACCTGGGAGGTTAGTATCGCCATCTACAGCGATCAGTATCTGGATGATTCACACAACAGGCCCGTGCAGCTACACCCCGGCAAAATCATGGGTTTCATGCTGGCATATTGCGACAATGACGGCAGCGATACCCGAGAGAACTTTATCAGCTCTGAGCATGCGACACCGCCTCACCGTGACAGAGGCTGGATCGATGCGGGTTTGTTCGGCACCCTGGAACTGGTGCAGTAACCCGCCGAGCGCCCCAGCTTCAAAATCGAGAAAGTAACGGGCACTTAACCCGTCATTCTGCGTTGCGATTTTTCGGCGAGAAACGATGACAGGTACTCGGTATGAGTGGGTAATCCGGAGACTGTGCGATCTACATTGGACTTGATGTGCTGCAGAAAGTCGCCCAACTCCTCATCGCTCATGGTATCTACCAGTGCGTGATAGCGCTCTGGCAGGAGTCCCTGTCCTATCATGACCTGCTGCCAGGAATCGTCAAACAGCTCGGCCGCTTCCCGGAACACGTGTCCAGTTTCACGGAACACCTTGAGACGATGCTCAAGACTATGCGGTATGTCCATCGTACCGCAATAGCGCCAGAACTCCGTATCGGTTCGCCGGGTGACCTTGTAGTGCATAATGATGAAGTCCCTGATTCTTTCGACATCAAAATCCGCTTGTTTGTTGAACTCATCCACCTCACTCTGGTGGATACCGGTCTCCGGGAACATCCTCAGAAAACGCACGATATTCTGTTGAATCAGATGAATACTGGTCGATTCCAGCGGCTCCAGAAAACCACTGGACAACCCCACCGCGAGACAGTTCCGGTGCCACTGTTTTCTCCGCCGGCCGGGGCTGAACTTAATGTGGAGAGGCTTGGTGAGTGTGTCTCCCTCGATATTATCCAGGAGAGTTTTCTCAGCATCATCCGAAGACAGATAGCGACTGCAATAAACCATGCCGTTGCCGACTCGATGCTGGAGCGGAATACGCCACTGCCACCCCGCTTCGCGGGCTGTGGCGCGCGTGTATGGAATAGGCTCAGCAATGGCCTTGGTCTGTATGGCCACGGCGGAGTCACAGGGCAGCCAGTGTGACCAGGATTCGTAACCGGCATGCAACGCCTGCTCTATCAGCAAAGCACGCATGCCAGTGCAGTCTATGAAGAAGTCTCCGTCAATTTTTTCGCCACTGTCCAGCGACAGCGAGGCGATGTAACCGGTCTCCGGGTCCAGGTCTACGCGGGCAATTCGTCCCTCCTGCCTCCGTACGCCATGCTGTTCGCTCATTTTCCGCAGGTATCGTGCATACAGGGACGCATCGATATGGAAGGCGTAGTTCAGACCGTTTTTGGGCAGGTGGGCAAACCGGCGCGACTCCGCTGCCGCACGCTCGAGACAATAATCTCCGAACCCCTCGCTCAGACCCAGCTTACGCCCTTTCAGCCAGAAGTGCTGAAACCCGCAGGCCCAGCAATCCTTGCCAGTAACACCGAATGCGTGAAGATACGACTCATCGACCTCTCCCCAGTTCTCGAATTGGATACCCAGCTTGTAGGTTCCCTGAACTTCACGAATGAAATCCGCTTCGTTGATACCCAACAGGCGATTGAAAAAAACCATGGTTGGAATAGTTGCCTCACCCACCCCGATCGTGCCGATCGCCTCCGACTCAATCAGGGTAATTTCGAGGTTTTTTCCCATCAGCTTGGATATAGCGGCAGCAGCCATCCAACCAGCGGTGCCGCCTCCAGCGATCACGACTTTCTTCACCGGATGTTCATTCATACCTGCACCTCTTCAATAGCCGAACACGCAACCATAGCGCGCTGAAGCCCTAGATTTTTCCGCGCAGTACCGTGCGCAATCGCCTGATCGTGTCCGCATCCAGATCACCCAGCACGCCCAGTCGATCCTCGGGAATGTGGCCAAAGTCGCCTTCGTGTTCGCCAAATACATAATGATCAAAAATGTCGCGCCACACCCGCCGCTGCTCTATCGGTAAGCCTCTGGTAGTCATCATAGCGTGAATCAGCGCATTCAGCGGATTGCCGCCACCTTGCCTGCCAATGTTCCACCAGTAGTTTACCAGAATGTTGAGCGGGGCCTCCGCTTCGACATGATGCCACCACATGCTCGGTAGATAGAGGGCGTCCCCCGCCTCGAGTTCTGCTACTTGCGCGGCTGCAAGTGCCTCTCTGAATTTGGGAAATCTGCCATAATCCGGACACTCAAAATCAACCAGGCTGATTGACTGACCCGCAGGCGTGAAGTCCAGGGGCCCCACGTACAAGTTGCTGAGCTGCTCGGGCGGGAACAGCGTAAACCTTCGCTGTCCGGCGACTACGCAGGCAATGTTCTCCGGCGTGTCATAGTGCGCAGCGATGCGCGACCGGTTGCCCAACCAGATAGATACCAGCGGGGCAACATCGCCGAGGCAAATATCGTTAGAGTCCCGGAACCCCGGAAACACTTTGTCTATGGCGGTGGAGCCCAGGTACAAAGGAGGCGCCTCACCCACGCTACTTTCGAGTGCACTCAGTTCGCCCAGCACGCTGCAGAGACGTGTGGTCACACGCTCGAAATTAAAGCCATTCAGGGTTTCGTTATAAAAGTACCGGCCACGGGCAGCGGGATCGCCACGGAATGTGAGCACATCCTGATCCCTGGCGTAATTCCTCAAATAATCGAGCGCAGCCGCCGCCCCATCTTTTCCGGCGGTCACGCTGGGCCAGTCCGCCACCAGGCCCCTGATAACAGCGGGCTGCCGGCTGTCGAGGACAGCCGCGAGACTATCCTCGCGCGCACAAACGGCAACCTCGCGAACCCGGGTGCTTATTTGTGGCACGGCCTGCCTCCGAAAACGCTCAGCCGGTTTCCCGGCGATTCTTCAACTCGATCAAACTGGGGATATTGGCCATAGACGCTACCAGCATGTAAGCACCAAACAGGATCCCGCGTCGACTGAAGTCTTCCAGTACCTCAGGATCAAGCAGGGCAAGCTTTTCTTCATTGATGGTAGAGAACCCCGATAGTTCATGCTTCTCTCCATTGTTCAACCGAATCTGCACGGCGAGAGGCTCTATCAGTTCCTGCTCGGACAGCGCCTGGCAGAACGTCTCGATAGCTGCCTGGCCCTGATCTATTTCCTGCAGAATCCCTGCGATACGATCGGTATATTCGCTATTCGCCCCGGAGTGCTGGAACAGGCGTTCACCGCCTGAACCGAGTCGCGGGTTATCCATATCAATTGAGATCACCATGGATTTCTCCCCTCTCCCACTACCGCCGGCCAGGCCTTCCTGAAACCCGATCAGAAATGGGCCGCGCCGAATCATTAACGGCACGTAGCTGGCTTGCCAATACTCACCGTCGAGGTACAGGTTTTCTCCTTCCTCAAAACCGAACATCACCATGGGCAGGTATTTGCCGCTGTGCGAATCCTGGTGCAGAAAAATCGGATAGTCTCCCTGTAAACTATGAAACTCTGAGGGAATAGCGAGGGTACACATAATCGCGTCCCCCCAGGCGGCTCCATAGCCTGTGTGAACGCAAAGGTCTTTGTGATCAACGACATTTAAAATTGCGTGACTAGCCATATCTCACTCCAGGTTCATGCGCGACCGGCAGTCGCGCTGGGGGCGGCGACCGGCACGTTGAGCCGCGACAATAGTTCCCGGTTCGATGGCAAGCCTTTGAGCAGTTTGCGTGTATGGCGGTTATTCTCCTCCAACATCCGCAGAGCGGCTCGAGGGTCCTCGCTGCGTCGGGGGAAATCGGGCGTGCGAGTCACGTGATCCATACCGTAAAGAACGTACTGATAACTGGCGTAGGAGAAAATTTCCTCACTCTGCTCGAAATCGAGCCGCGACGGGGGCCGGTGGCGCCATAGCGCCATCAACTCCTGCAATCGCTCGGGAACAGAGGACGGCTCCCGGTGATCCCGCCAATAATCAGTGTCTTCGCGACGTGACAACAGATAGTGCAACTTCAGGAACTCAATGACCCTGTCCCAGCGGTATCGAAATCGCCGATTGAACCGCGCCGCGACAATATGCATGGTCGAACGATCCGCCGGCAGGTCATCTCGTATCATGGCCGCGGAAAGTTCGACCATTGCCAGCGCCGAGGCCTCCAACGGTTCGATAAACCCGGCCGACATGCCCACCGCGACACAATTCCTGCGCCAGAAAGATTCGCGCATTCCCGGTTCGAATCGCAGCCGTCGTGGCTGCAGCTTGCCAAGCTCATCCAGGTCCAGTGCGGGACGCAAATATTCCAGCAGTTCCGCTTCGGCACACTCATCCGTGATGTGGGCACTGGAGTAGACATATCCGACACCCCGCCGAGTGGGTAGGCCGATATCCCAAATCCAGCCGGCGCTGCAGGCTGTAGCAAGGGTCGCAGATGCAATAGGATCACTCTGGCTGCGATAGGGTATCTGGACCGCCAGTGCCCGGTCATTGAATAGAACGTCTCGACGGCTGACGAGAGGCTGCTTGAAGTGTTCGCCCACCAGCATGGAAGCCCCACCGGAGCAGTCGATGAAAAGATCCCCTTCCAGATCGCCATGGTTCCTCGTTACCAGACTCTGAATGAAGTCATCGGCATCACTGCGCACGCGGATGACGTGATCGGAAATATGCTTGACTCCCAGTGCAGCAGTGCAATGCTCTCGCAGGAAAAGGCCAAACTTTGCAGCATCGAGATGATAGGCATAATTCACCACTGCAGCGTAGTCGGGCGTCGTCGACTGTTTTGGAGCAAGCCGGGCCTCGCACAGGCTCTCCTGAGCAGAAACCGCGCTGGCAAAAGACGTGCCGGACATACGGCGCTGCCAGTAGGGGATGCTATTGACCTCGAGGATACCCTGAGGCGGGGAAAAAGGATGATAATAGAACTCTTGGCCGTGCCCGGTTTGCCAGCCTATGAACTTTGAGCCCTGTTTGAACGATACATCGCATTCGCGAATAAACGCGGATTCCGACACGCCAATCTTTCTCAACGTGTCTCTCATGGAGGGCCATGTGCCTTCGCCTACGCCGATAGTCGGTACGTCTGGCGACTCAACCAGCGTCACCCTCACGTTCTCGCGGTGTTCGCCCGCGATGATACCTGCCGTCAGCCAGCCCGCCGAACCACCGCCCAAAACTACAATGTTTTTAATTGCTTTACTCATTCGACACGACACGACCAGGCAACACCACACTCACGAATAAACGGGTCGACAAGAGTTACTATAAGGGTTTGCAGTAATAAAGCCACCCTCGCGTGCCCCGAGGCTGGCGCGGACTGCCGGCAACGCGGGCATTCCAGCACTATACCGTGGTTTTCCTCCATGCTGCGCAAGGATGCGCCCGGTGCCCCCCGGCTCGCATCCCGGCCTGAAGCACTAGGGCACCTCTGAACAATGGCAATGCGCTCAGGCTTTCAGGCAGATTCGCAATCAAGGCGTCGCTTTGAAGGCAGGCTGGTTG
Organism: uncultured Gammaproteobacteria bacterium; assembly: GCA_963840725.1. Classification (GTDB taxonomy): domain Bacteria; phylum Pseudomonadota; class Gammaproteobacteria; order Pseudomonadales; family Halieaceae; genus CAVWDU01. The sequence goes on from CAWIZY010000028.1 coordinate 70,553, forward strand.
CCTGTCGAAAAGTGGCAACGTCGAGTGCGGGTTTGCCTGAAAGCCCCGCAGGGCGGGCCCTGAAGCGTCCAGAGCAAGGGGGCGGCCATCCGTTTGCGCCGCTTGCCAAGGGTTACGGCCATTACCTGCGCGACGCGCCTTGCTCTGAACGCTTCAGAGCTCCGCTGAGCGCGATTGCCATTATTCAGAGGTGCCCTAGAACTGATACCTGAAGCCAATACTGTAACGGGCCCCCTGCTCCAGCGCATTAATCACCATGTCTTCAGTTCGCCCAAAGGTTCTCAGTGTTTCTTCGGTAACATTAATACCTTCCGCCATAATCGTCAGCCCTTCGAGTTGTGGTACCTCGTAGCTGATATTGATATCCCATTGGCCGTAGTCTTCGGTATACACGGGATTGCGCTCACCGCCACCGTCCAGCGTATTGTTGAGGAATTCATCTCGCCAGTTATAGGCTACCCTGGCCTGAAATCCGTTCTTGTCGTAAAAAGCCACGAGGTTGGCCGAATCGCTCAAGCCCAGCAAGGCGAACTGGTTTTCGACGCCCTCCCCCTTGTTGGTGTTGGAGTTATCATAACTGATGTCGCCGTCAACCGTGGTGTAGTTGGCAATCATACCGAAACCCGAATCGCCAAACATGTGCTGCAAGGCGATCTCCCAACCATCGATCTCGGCCGTTTCGACGTTCACCGGCGTCACCAGGCTAAAGACCGTAGACGGATCTCCCAGGCTTGCATCCCCGGTCACCGGAGCACCGTACCGTTCTTCCATATACGCGCGCACAACTGCGGCGTCGTTGGTTCCCAGCGTCGCTACCGCCTCGTCGTAGCGCGGCCCCTGCGCCGGATGAGCCAGATCGAAGACCGTCTCGTCCACAGTGGTGTTGCCGATGAAGTTGTCGACATCTTTACGATAATAACCTACGGATACGTAACTGCCATCGCCGTAATACCACTCAGCGGAGAAGTCAAAGTTTGTTGACTCGAACGGCTGCAGGTCAGGATTACCCGAGGTACCGGTGCCACCGTTAAAGCGGACCGGGTTGTTGATCGTCTTACCGCCCTGGAGATCGTTGAAACCAGGTCGGGTGATGGTGACGCTGCTGGAGGCGCGCAGAACGACATTCTCCACGACCTCAATATCGAAATCGATATTGGGCAGCCAGTGATCATAGGAACCTTTACCCCGGGTGAAGCCTCCGCCCGTGGACAATGCCGAAAACTCGTTGTCTGCAGCCCACACCAGTCTGTCGAAAATGGGCACGAAGGCCTTCGAATCGATATCGGTTTCTTCATATCGAAGGCCGACCGTCAGATGCATAGGCATCGCTCTATTCTCCCAGGCAAAATTGACCTGACCATAGACAGCCAGCTGCTCCTCGGTGACCGAGCGATCAGCCTCAAACTGCGGATTGGCGCAAAGAGTAGTCCCACATGGGCCCAAAGTCTCACCATTGGCTGCCGCAATGTCTGAAATCGCCCCGCGAAGACCGGAGAAACTGGTGGCATAGAAGAACTGCTCCAGGTCCGGGTTGTTGGCGCCGGAGAGTTCATCAAACTGCCCAGGAAGGCTGGTGCGCTCGAATATGCCGTCGTCGTACTGTTCCGGCGATCCATAGCCACCCCATGTATCCCTTTGGGCATTCGAGTACGCCGATCGGTTGGTGGACTCGGTAAACGCCACACCAAAGTCAATACTCCTCACCATGGAATCATCGAATTCGTAGACACCGTAGGCGCGGACCTGTTCGATATCATGCTTCATATAACTATTGCGGAAGGATGTCCCCGAGGAGAGCATCCGCGACGGATCCAACTCGTCTTCCATCTCCACATTCAACACCGGTAGTTCGGAGCCGTAATTTGCGGTATTAAAATATCGACCAAACTGGACTCCGGAAACGATGTTGTTCGACCCGCGATTGTCTTTGGCCCCGGCCTCGGCCTCTGAGTCATGATAATCAATTGCGAGTGTCAGCCTGTCCGTCGCCCGCCAAACAAGGTTGATGCCAACCGAATTAAGTTCGTTCTCCCGGCCCCAGTCACCCGCGCCAAAGGTCAGATCAGAACCGGTGGAATCGTTGTAGATAACCGGCGCCTTGACACCGCTGCCGGAGAACTCACCGGCCACAGGGTTACCGTTAAACCAGGCGCCCATGTCATTGACCTGCTGCTCGATGTCAAAGTTGGAGTACGTGTAATCAAAGGTGGCTGTGATTGAATCCACAGGCTCCCACTGAAGAGTCAGCTGGGCGTTGGTTCTCTCCCGCTGCACCTGGCCAAAGGCGTAGTTGATGTTGCGTGGCATGGAGTAGATTTCCCCCGGCTGCGGCGCATTTTCCCAGTTGGGGTCATCCGATGCCACTGAACCCCAGTCGCCCTGCCCGCCGGGGATGGTATACCAGCCAGAGGTTGTGCCTGCCTGAGCGTAACCGCTGTCACGCTCCGAATAACTCCCCGACAGGGCGACCCCGAAAGTACCATCGGCGAAGGTGTCCGCATAGATTCCGGAAACCTCCGGTGTCCAGTCGTCGCCACCATCCTCATTGGTCGTATCGTGATTGGCGCGCCCGGTCAAACTGAGAACCCGATCGGGTAGTTCCAGCGGCCGACTGGTCGATATATTAATAACGGACCCGATACCGCCCGTAGGCAGGTCGGCCCGACCTGACTTGTATACCTGCACACCGCTGACGCTCTCCGCTGCCAACTGAGCGAAGTCAAAAGAACGGGAACCCGAGGCAGTCGTATCCTCAAGATTGGCGGCGGGCATCTGCCTGCCGTTCAGGGTGACCACGTTGTAGTCGGGGCCAAAGCCCCGCACAGTTACCCGACTGCCCTCACCGTTGGCGCGGTCGATGGACACACCTGTGACCCGCTGCAGCGATTCAGCAAGGTTGGTGTCGGGCATTTTGCCAATGTCCTGGGCCGAGATCGCATCGACCACGCCCTGGCTGTCACGCTTCACATCCATGGATCTCTGCAGGCTGCTACGAATACCGGTAACCACCACCTCTTCCAGCACGGTAGGCACCGAGTCTGTTGGCGACTGCTGAGCGATAGCCAGCCCACCGCTACCGAGGAGGTAAAATGACGATATCGCCTGGGCGATGAGTTTCTTCTTGAAAGGAACGCTGCTCATACACAGTATCTCCATTGACATCTTATTATTTCGGCCCACGTGAATGCTCACGTTTGGCGGAATCTGAACGGGGATAGATGCAGTGGCAGCCCACCCGTTTTACTTGTCAGAATGGAAAATCTCAAACTTCAGATAGACATGCCATACATATCCGACAAGATGGACTATCGATGCGGCAGAACGGACCCAGCCTTGGCCGTGGGAGCTGTGAATTGGCAGAATTTAACAGTTTTGGGTGAACGAGTCGGTCATCAGCACTAGCGAGACCCGCGGCCAACCCCGGGCCGATAATGACCGGACACTATCTTCAACCGCGCGTGATCGCGTCCGCGAGAACCCCGTCGCGGACTGCCCCGTACATCGCTCGTGGCAGTCGCGCAATTCGGCGGGACAGTTTATCGAGATCCTGCCCGTGGAAATCACCCAGGCTTTGTCGTATCTCGTTATTGAAAGGCTCGAGCCAGCGCTGATCGAGATAGCCGGGACCCATCAGAACCCCCAACATGGACCCGGCTGTAGCGCCGAAACTGTCGGTATCACTCCCTTGGCTGACCTGAATGCAAATTCCATGGTCCACGCTATCGGCGAACTTCAGCGTGTTTAACAGCGTACCTATCTCCTGGTAGACCTGGCAATGACTGTACTGAACATACTTCCCGTGAACGGCTTCATACCCGGACTCCCAATCGCTTACCGCGCTCAGTGAATCGAGGACATCGGTTACGACAGCCGCAAACCGGGTCTTCGCGGGCACTCGTTTCAGCGCTTCCACTGCAATCTGCAGGCGTTGCTGCCCACTGAGGCCGGCATCCGCGTCGTGACACAAGGCGATCAGGGCTGCCACGAACATGGAGCCGTAAACACCCGTTTTGATATGGGTGAACGATGCATCCTTCCAGGCCAACCAGGCGGCCAGGTCGGGATTGCCCGGGCAGGCGTAGCCGAACGCGTCAGCTCGTATCAGAGCGCCGCACATTTCGTCTCCCGGGTTGAGAAACAGCACATCGTGAGCCATCCCATCCCCGGCCGCAGAGAACAGGTGATGCCGATTTATACCGACACAAAGCAGGGCCGTGCGCTCCGCCCCCCAGGACCATCCGGGAGGAATATTCACTTCCCAGAGGCGCCAAATGTCATCATGCTCGAAACCCGGCCCATGGCTCTCCAGCAGCAGCATGCCAAGCAGTGTGTAGTGAATGTCATCGTCCGCTACCACGGCCTCGATGCGTCCGCGCACACACTCTGCCCAGGACGCATGGCGACGCCCGAGCCGATCCAGCAAGCCTTCTGAAATATAGTTCCGTAATGGCCACTCATTTACCGCCTCTGCGGCGGTCTTCAGCTCCGCCAGAGTAGGATCTATCTCCACTGGCTTGCCCAGCACGCAGCCACAGACGGAGCCGAGAAAGCCGGTGCGCGCCTGACCCTCGGCCTGCGCCAGATTGGGCGGCAGCCAGTGTTTCAGCGGGTTCAGCGCCGTGGACTCTGTGACGATATCGTCCCACGCGACCGGCTCGACATAGGGCCAGTCCTGCCTTAGCGGAGGTGATCGCAACTCTTCAGCCAGTTTATAGAGCGCGTCATAACTGCCACACGCGTCCTCGATCCTAGCGCCGTAAACCGCCAGGTCCAGCGCGCACCCCTGATCGACCCGCTGTCTCAGCACCAGTAAAAGCGCCTGTCGAAGCCGGTCCTTGTGGATCAGCATGCCAGCACCACAATGCAGTGAATACGACCAGTGTAGCGCTTCGAAAGCGGCACATGGTCCGACTTGTCGTGATTAGAGTCCGTTTAAGCGAATAATCACTGGTTTCATCATCAATTTGGTCGAAAATACCCAACCTATGTAGTCAGCGTAGCCCAAACCGAGTGCGCGGTGCCGTCATGCCCAAGCCCGGAATCAATACCTATGAATACCAACTCAGAAATCGACGCCGCCCGGAAGCAAAGCCTATGAACAGCAACTCCAACATCGACGCTGCTCGCGAGCAACAGATACAGGTAACGGAGCTCGTGGCCAATATGACCCTGTCCGAGAAAATCGGTCAGATGAGTCAGGTCAACGGCGGCGGGCCTGATCTTCACGAAGCAGTCCGCCAGGGGCGAGTCGGGTCCGTTATCAACGAAGTCGATGTCAACGAAGTGAATGAACTGCAGCGGCTGGCAGTGGAGGAGAGCCGGTTGGGCATTCCATTGATGATAGGCCGCGATGTGATCCACGGCTTCAAGACGATCTTTCCCATCCCCCTCGGGCAAGCAGCCACCTGGGACGCTGAACTGGTCACACAGGCGGCAGCGGTCGCGGCGACAGAGGCTGCGAGTGTTGGTGTCAACTGGACGTTCGCGCCGATGATCGATATCACTCGAGACCCCAGGTGGGGAAGAATAGCGGAGAGCCTCGGCGAGGATACCTTCCTGTGTTCGATACTGGGCGCGGCGATGGTTCGGGGGTTCCAGGGAGAAGCCCTCGACGATCCCAACTCTATCGCCGCGTGTGCGAAGCACTTCGCAGGGTACGGCGCCGTTGAAGGCGGCATGGATTACAGCACGGCGAATATTCCCGAAAACGAGTTGCGCAATGTCTACTTGCCGCCTTTCAAAGCGGCCCTGGATGCCGGCGTAGTAACATTCATGTCTTCCTTCAGCGATCTGAATGGCGTCCCGGCTACCGGAAACGAATTCCTGATGAAACAGATTCTCCGCAACGAATGGGGATTCGGGGGCTTCGTGGTCAGCGACTGGGACGCCATTCGAGAGTTAAAGGTGCACGGGTTCGCCGCGAACGACGAGGACGCTGCGCTTGAAGCCGCAACCGCCGGTATTGATATGGAGATGGCGAGCGACGTTTATGCGCAGTACCTTGCCGATCTCATCGAGGCTGGCAAGTTTACCGTTGAACAAGTTGATGAAATGGTGTCAAACATTCTCCGAGTGAAAATGCAGCTTGGTCTGTTCCAAAGTCCCTATACCGACCCACATAACTTTGCTGTGCCTGTTAACGACGAGCATCGGCAAATCGCCAAAGACATCGCAATCAAGAGCTGCGTACTGCTGAAAAACGACGGGGATACACTGCCCCTCTCCGCGAAGACGCTCGATTCCATTGCCGTGATCGGCCCTCTGGCCGACGACGGGTATGAACAGCTGGGGACATGGGTCTTCGATGGTGAGTCCCGCCACAGCCAAACCTGCCTGCAAGCACTGCATGACCTCGTTGGTGAAGACCTCACAATACGCTGGGCACCCGGCATGTCGTCTTCACGGTCCCACGGAAACGAGGGTTTCGAAGAGGCGGTCGAGGCCGCTGCGCACTCTGATGCAGTGGTTCTGATTCTGGGCGAGGAATCTATCCTCTCCGGCGAAGCCCATTGCCGTGCGGAGATTGGCCTTCCCGGCAGCCAGGAACAACTCATTGAGGCCATATCGGCTACCGGCAAGCCTGTTGTCCTGGTCGTCATGGCCGGCAGACCCCTCACGCTCGAACCGGTTATCGATAAGGTTGCAGCAGTGTTGTACGCCTGGCACCCGGGTACCATGGGCGGTCCTGCCATCGTCGACCTGTTGTTCGGAGTGGAGTCACCCTCTGGCAAACTGCCAGTGTCGTTTCCCCGCAAGGTCGGACAAATCCCGATGTACTACTCAAAGAAGAACACAGGTCGACCGCCTACCCATGATTCGATCACTCATATCGACGCCATCGACGGAAAGGCGCCACAGACTTCGCTGGGCATGTCCGCGTTTCATCTCGATGCAGGCTTTACGCCTCTGTTTCCCTTTGGTTTCGGGCTGTCTTACAGCCAATTCGAATACCGCGACATGCATCAATCCAGCCACCAATTGCCGCTGGGCGGGTCAATTGAATTCAGTGTGACCGTGCAGAATACAGGTGAACGCGTTGCCGAAGAAGTGGTACAACTCTATATCAGAGATCTTGTCGGGAGCGTCACCCGACCGGTCAAGGAACTCAAGGGGTTCCGTCGGCTCCGCCTTGAGCCAGGAGAAAGCAGACGGCTTGTATTCACCCTTCATAGCGACGACCTCGCCTTCCACAATAGAAAAATGCAGCGGGTCACTGAAGTCGGCCAGTTCCACTTATGGATTGGCGAAAGTTCGGAGACCGGACTATGGGCCGAGTTCGAAGTCGTCCAACAATAAAAACAGGGTTATTACAGGATAAAGGAACAGTCATGCAAGCGGATACAAGCAGCAAGGTAGATGCGCTGTTGAGGAAAATGACCCTCAGCCAGAAGATCGGGCAAATGGTACAAACCGAGCGTATGGCCATTACTCCCCAGCAGGTCAAGGCCTGGCACATTGGCTCTGTACTCAGCGGCGGCGGTTCTTGTCCGGGCGACAATACCCTGGAAGACTGGGTGAGCATGAACGATGCCTATTGGGCCGCTTCCATGGAGGAAGACGCCGAGCACCTGGCGATTCCAATCCTGTACGGTGTCGACGCCATACATGGCAACAACAACGTGTCGGGCGCGACTATTTTCCCGCATAACATCGGTTTGGGCGCTGCCAGAGATCCGGGCCTCGTACAGAAAATTGCCGAAGTCACGGCACGCGAGGTACTGGCTGCGGGCGTCGATTGGACCTTCGCGCCCACCCTGGCCGTGGCGCAGGACGCTCACTGGGGCCGCACCTACGAGAGCTACTCGGAGGACCCGGCCATCGTCAGCAGCTACGCCGGTCAGTTTGTACGCGGCCTGCAGGGAGAAACCATCGACGACGGCATCATCGCCTGCGTCAAGCACTGGGTTGGCGATGGCGGCACCCGCCACGGCATCGAGCAGGGCGATTCCCGTTTATCGGAGACTGAGCTGCGACGTCTGCATATGGCGGCTTACCTCCCAGCCATCGATGCCGGGGTACGGACCGTAATGGTCTCATTCAATTCATGGAACGGCGAAAAGTGCCATGGCCACCGTTATCTCGTGGACTACGTGCTCAAGCAACAGCTGGGATTCAGCGGCTTCGTGATCTCCGACTGGGACGGCATCGACTATCTTTCGCAAAACTATTTCGACGCCATAGCGCTGGGAGTCAACGCTGGCATCGACATGTTTATGGTTTCAGAACACTGGCAGCCGTTTATCAGACACCTGTCCAGCCATGTCGTCCATGGCACCGTGTCCATGGACCGGATTGACGACGCCGTAAGGCGCATCTTATGGGTCAAATTTCATAGCGGGCTGTTCGACAAACCGCGACCTGCTGAGCGCCTCTGGTCCGGGCACGACAGCTTCGGGTCGGCCGTGCACCGGGAAGTGGCGCGCGAGGCCGTGCGCAGTTCACTGGTGCTGCTTAAAAATGAAGAAGCCCAGCTGCCGCTGGATAAAGGTGCGCGCATACTCGTCAGTGGCAAGAACGCCAACAATGTAGGCCATCAGTGTGGCGGCTTCACAATTGCCTGGCAGGGCACCTCGGGCGACGAGTTCGTGGTTGGCGGGACCTCAATCTGGGAAGGAATCCGGGCCGCCGCGCCGCATGCGGTACTGAGCCCGGACGGCTCGGAAGCGGACCCGGAGCAGCACGATGTGGCCATCGTGGTTATCGGGGAAAAGCCCTACGCCGAGGGCCTGGGAGATATTCGTGATGGTGAAGATGTGGTCATTCAGACAGGCTCTCAGATCAACGGCAAGCTCAAGGTTCTGGAGCCGTATGGCCGCTCGTTGGTTCTCGCCGATCTACACCCGGAGGATCTCGAGGTCATCAACAGGGTGGCCAGCAAGGGCATCCCTGTGGTGACAATCCTGGTTTCAGGGCGACCATTGGTAACCAACGCAGAGATGGCGGCTTCCAAATCCTTTGTCGCTGCCTGGCTCCCGGGCTCGGAAGGCGCCGGAGTAGCAGAGGTGCTCTTCGGTGAACATGACTTCACCGGGCGGCTCTCGTTTTCCTGGCCCCGGAGCGTGGTGAACGGCTGTAACGTGGGTGACGACTTGTACGATCGTCTGCACCCGGTCGGCTTCGGCCTGAGTTACTGAGAGGCCCGTGAACTCTCAAACGCACTATGAAACCGCCCCCAAAGACCGGATTCCCCTTCCCAAAAAGATCATCTACGGTCTCGGCGCCTTCGTTAACAACTTGCTGGCTGCCGCGATCGGCGGCATGTCGATTGTCCTCAACCTCGGCTTAGGGATGAACCCGGCCCTGGTGGGGTTACTGGGAGCCCTGCCCCGGCTGATCGATGCTTTCACAGATCCGCTGATGGGCTACATCTCCGACCACACGCGCTCGCGATGGGGCCGACGGCGACCCTATATCTTTGCCGGCGCGATTAGCGTGGGCGTCATATTCGTGCTTTTGTGGCAGTTGCCCCACGGCCAATCTGAAAGCTATTACTTCTGGTATTTTCTGATCGGCTCGCTGGTTTTCTACCTCGCCTACACGGTATTTGCGACGCCATGGGTCGCGCTCGGTTACGAGCTGACCCCGGACTACCATGAACGCACACGGGTCATGGCGGTACAGAGCTTCATGGGACAACTGGCTTACCTGATCTCTCCATGGTTTCTGTGGATCATGCAATATGACGTCCTGTTTGACGATCTGGTCAGCGGCGCGCGCGGATTAGCGGTCATTGTCGGGGTGACGGTGATCTGCATCGGAATTCTTCCCGCTATCTTTCTCCGAGAGCGATTCAAAGACGTAGCGCTGGAAGAGTTGGCGGCCAAGGAGCCGCAAGAGAGTGCGCTGAAGTCATTGCACGGAGCGTTCACGGATTTCCTCAAAGGCTTCATGATCACCTTGAAATTCTCGCCGTTCATGAAACTGTGTCTGGCGACATTTATGGTATTCAATGGATTCATGATGGTCGCCTCGTTCCAGTCCTACGTGATCATTTACTACATATTTGGAGGCGACCAGGTGCTAGGCGCCGAATACGCCGGCTGGGCAGGTACCGCCTCCGCGGTTGGCACATTCTGCGTGATTTTCCTGGTCAGTTGGCTATCGACTAAGATCGGCAAGCGGCGGGCTTTTTTCTTCTCCACAGGCGTGTCCATGCTGGGCTATCTGCTGAAATGGTTTTGTTACACACCGGAGTACCCGCTGCTACTACTGGTCCCCGCGCCCCTTATCGCCTTTGGTCTGGGTGGCCTGTTCACGTTGATGGGATCCATGATTGCGGATGTCTGCGACCTGGATGAGCTGAACACCCATGAGCGCCGGGAGGGCATGTTCGGTTCGATCTACTGGTGGGTTGTCAAACTGGGTATGGCTGCCGCTTTGGCAATCGGTGGCGTGCTGCTTAATCTGACCGGTTTCGACGTCAACCTGGCCTCGGCCCAGACAGAAAATACCCTTTTGCTCATGCGCCTGTTCGATATCGCTATCCCACTGATAGGCTCGGCTATCGCCATCTGGATGATCGCCACTTATCCGATCACAGAAGAAAAAGCCAATGAAGTACGCGCGGCCCTGGAGCTGCGGCGCGGGACGGTCAGCTAAGACACACACCATGTGTCCATAACCGAATGGTCAGACTGCACGGCAATGGCATAAGGCCGGTAAGGCCGGTAAGGCCAGGGACGTTAAAGACACTACGCAACTGTTGATTCGGGACGACCTGGAGGTTCATGGGAATGGGTGGTAAACACGCGCACACCGTGCGTATAGCACTGGCAGTATCACTGGGTGGCTTCGTCTTCGGCTTCGATGCCTCCGTCATCTCGGGTGCCATGCGCTTCGTTGCGCTAGATTTCGATACCACGGACCTGCAGTTGGGTTTACTGGTGGGCGCGCCGACACTGGGTGGTATTCTGTCGGCAAGCTGCGCCGGCCCCCTGAGTGATCTCTATGGTCGCAAGGCGATGCTGTTGTTACTCGCCGCACTTTATGTGCTCTCAGCGGCATTTTCCGCCTTTTCTCCCAGTTACGAGGTGTTGCTGGCGGCACGTTTTGTCGGCGGGATCGCTTTTGCCTCCCTGGCTTTGGCGCCAATTTATATATCGGAGATCGCCACCGCAAGCACCCGCGGGCGGCTTGTGGCGATTAACCAGTTCAACATCGTGCTTGGATTGTCGGCCGCATACTTCGTCAACTTTCTGATCCAGCGCATAAGCCAAATGGACGCCGCCTGGGTAAGTGCACTGGGCATTGATACCGAGACCTGGCGCTGGATGCTGGGGTTTGAACTGCTGCCCGCGGTGCTGTGGCTTATACTATTGCTGCGCCTCCCGGAGAGCCCTCGCTGGCTTATCATCAATAACCGGGAGGCTGAGGGACGCGCGGTACTCGGGCAGCTCGAACTGGACTGCGAACTGGAAGAAGAGGTCGCAGACATTCGCCGTAGCGCCCATGGTGACATCGCTACTCTCGGTGCGCGTTTCCGGGAGGTCATGAGCCCACGGCTGCGCTTCGCTCTGGTCATCGGACTGCTGCTGGCCGTCGCCCAACAGATTACCGGTGTGAATGCGATCTACTTTTACGCGCCGACGGTGTTTGAACAAAGTGGCATCGGCACGGATGCCGCGTTCGCGCAGGCCGTAGCCGTCGGGCTCACCAACGTGGCCTTTACCGTGGTCGCCATGCTGCTGATCGATCGCCTGGGCCGCAAACCCCTGTTGCTGATCGGGCTTAGCGGTATCGTCACCAGCATGCTGTTGTGCGCCTGGTCATTTAACAATGCCACCTATGCTATTGAAGAGGGATCACTGGCGCAGTTTTCTGGCTCGGCTCTGGAGCAGCAACTACAGCCTTTACAGGGAAAGCAGTTTGCAGACGACGTGGCCTTCAAGGCAGCTGTTGCCGAGATACTCGACGAACAACAGGCCCGCGAGCTGCAATCCCGGTTGATCCAATCGGCGATCAAGATCAACCCGACGCTGGTATTGATTGGAATACTGCTGTTCGTCGCCTCGTTTGCCGTTTCCCTCGGTCCTGTAATGTGGGTCATGCTACCCGAAATATTTCCCAACCAGGTAAGGGGAATGGCTATGGCGGTCACCGGCGTTGTCAATGGCGGGGTCAGCTTCGGGGTTCAGTTTATTTTCCCCTGGCAGCTTACCAATCTGGGCGCTGCCGCAACGTTTGGCGGGTATGCGCTGTTCGCACTGATCAGTCTCGTACTGGTAGTCTGGCTGGTACCTGAGACCCGAGGCAGGACACTGGAAGAGTTGGAGGTCGAACTCGGCTCAAGGCGGCTTGGATGACGCAGCAACGAGTGCGCTGGGGTATCGTCGGCGCGGGGCGTATCGCGCATTCTTTCGCACGCGATATCACGCAGGTCGACGACGCGGATCTGGTAGCCATTGCTGCCCGGGATGCAAATCGTGCAGAGGCCTTCGCTGAGCAATACGCCATACCGCTCGCCTGCGCCGGTTACGCGGAGCTGTTCACTCATCACGGCGTCGATGCGGTCTATATCGCAACCCCTCACAGCTGTCATCTGCAGAACTGTGTCGACGCGCTGCGCCAGGGGAAGGCGGTACTGTGCGAGAAACCGCTGGTAATAAGCCCCGACCAGTGCCAGCAGTTGATCACAGTAGCGAGAGAAACCCGTGTCTATATTATGGAGGGAATGTGGACATGGTTCTTGCCTGCCGTGCAGAAGGCACTGGAATGGTGCCGGGAGGGTCGCATCGGCACTCTGCAGCACATCAAGTCTGACTTTGGTTATCCCCTCCCCTACACTGAAGAACTGCGGGAGTACGACGCTCGACTTGGCGGCAGTGCTGTGCTCGAAATGGGTATCTACCCGATAGCGATTGCCCGACTGTTTGCCGGTCGGGGACCGGATCATGTGCACGCCCTGGGTCGGCGGGCCGCCAACGGCGTGGACGATGATGTGGCCGCCGTTTGCTATTACGGCGACTGCGTGGCAACGCTGGGGACGAGCTTCCGCTGCAAGCTTCAAAACTGGACCTACGTGATTGGCACCGAGGGATACATTGCGATACCCGATTTCTGGCGCGCCGACTGCTGCTCCCTGTTCGTGCTAGATGAGCGTATCGATCATTTTGAGGACGGCCGCACTTCACTGGGATTCGAATACGAAATCGCTGCCGCCACCCGAGACATTCTGCGGGGCAAGCTCGAGTCGGAGATCATCCCCCTCGCCAGTAGCCTCGCGTTACAAGAGGATATGCTGGCCATTCGAGAGGCCATCGTTACACTATAAAAACGAACTTGCCTGTCGTTTTGTGGTGCGAGGATAGCTGCTCCTTCTGCGAGTCGCAGCAGGTCGGCTGGATCTTCTCCTCCAGAACTCAATCCACACGAATCCATGGCCACACCTTCACAGCCCATTTGCATCGCATTATTGGTAAGATGCGCGAGCGAATCTGACCCCGCGGCAAGCCCGTCGGTTCCGCCTCGCCGCGAGTGTGGTCCGCTTCAGCGCAAACTGCTGGCACTCAGGGGCAATTGATTTAGCTTAGTCTTATCAGACTATTAATATCGACGTCTGCTCCGACGATTACGGCTTTTATCCCGGCACCCAGTGGCGCGCCAGAATCATCGCTTCCGGCATTGGCGTCCTCATCGGAGGCAAGCACCATTGACCGCACGTTCACGCACTGTTTTCCCAAGCCTCGCACTGCTGCAGCTCAAAGCGTCTGTTGTGCAGCAAGCGAGCGTCCAGCTACTCGGTGCCAGCATTGATAATTCCCGCACTAGCGACACGTCCGAATGGGTATCGTTCGGTGGCAACGGGGCCGCTTCCCGATGACCAGTCACTCCTTGCTGATCGGCGATATCGGCGGCACTAACGCGCGATTCGCACTCGCCGACCGGGATTCACCCGGCTTTACGCAAGTGCAGACGCTGCAGTGTGTTGACTATGTCTCCGCTACGGACGCGATAGCGGCATTTCTTCAAGCCGCAGATGCACCGCCACCTGCGGCTATCTGCCTGGCCGCCGCGGGTCCCATCGTCGGGGAACGAGTGCGGTTCACCAACAACCCTTGGACAATCGCAACGCAGGACCTCAAGCGAGCATTCAACATCGACGCGGTGCGACTGCTCAACGACTTTGAAGCGATCGCATACTCATTGCCATTCCTGGGAGCTGGCGATCTCAAACCCATCGGGCTGCCGACACCCGTTACCCTGGACAAGGAGAATTTCACCGTCGGCGTGATCGGTCCGGGCACGGGTCTGGGGGCGGTTGGTCTGAAACGCTTTGACGGTCACTATATCCCCCTTCCCAGCGAAGCATCCCATGGCGGCTTCTCGCCTGAAACAGGCGTTCAGATCGACATACTCAGGCTGCTCCGCGAACGCTACGAGCGGGTGTCAAGCGAACGGGTCGTTTCGGGCCAGGGTATCGAAAACCTCTATTGGGCCCTGTGCAAATTGCACGGTGAGAAACGCGGGCAGTTATCCGCTGCCGATATTTTCGCCGCGGCGGAAAACGACAAGGACGAACGGGCCGGTGAGGCGGTCGAGCTATTTCTGGAAATACTGGGACAGGTCGCCGGCGATTTCGCGCTGGCGCTGGGCAGCAAAGACGGCATTTTCATCGCAGGTGGCATTGTAAAACGCTACCCCGACAAACTTCCTAACAGCGGATTCCGCGCCGGATTCGAGCACAAGGGTCGCCACCGTTCCCTGATGGAGCAGATCCCAACGCAGTTGATCACCCACGACCAACCAGGACTGCTGGGCGCCGCATACTGCGCGCTGGCGCTGGTAGATCCGAAGATTCAAGGATCAACCAAGGCCCGTGCCGGCAACGCAACACCCACCTGAGCCGGATTTTCCCACGCAACTGGAACCGGGCTGTCCGGCATTGGCCGGGCTGAGTACCTCGATGACGATACGGTGGCGAACCTGGAGAATTTACGGGGGTTTGGCAGAACCTGGTCGTGAATCACGGCCCCGGACCTGCTCGCTGACAACCAGCCCCGGGGCTTGTTCAGCCAAGCCAATGTGGTGTTGACACGCCTACCCTCACAGGGAATAGAATCATCCACCATGAGCAACACGGATATAAACAGATCTGACTTCGGCGCCCTGCTCGCAGCGGGTGCCCCGGTGCTGATCGATGGCGGACTCGCCACCCAGTGCGAGGCCATGGGGTGCAACATTGACGGGGCGCTGTGGTCAGCGAGGCTGTTGCGTGATGACCCTGGAGGGATCATCAAGGCACATCGCTCGTATCTCAATGCCGGCGCCCGCATTATTGCCACGGCGAGCTACCAGGCTAGTCGGCAAGGCTTCGCTGCCGTCGGCATGTCCGCAGAAGAGGCGGACCAAACGATGCTGGCATCGGTGTCTCTTGCAGTACGGGCGCGCGCTGAATTCCTCGATGAAAACCCCTGTGCACCCAGACCATTGATTGCAGCGAGCATGGGACCGTACGGGGCAATTCTGCACGATGGCTCTGAGTATACTGGAGCATACGATCTCTCCGCTGAATTACTGCGCGACTTTCACCAGCAACGGCTGTCGATTTTTGAACACAGTGATGCCGATCTGCTGGCGTTCGAAACGATTCCAAATCGCGCTGAGACGGCAGTGATCTGCGAGCTCCTGAGCAATAGCCCCAAGCCGGCCTGGATCAGTTTTTCCTGCCGCGATGCACTGCACCTGGCAGACGGGACATTACTGTCTGACCTTGGACATTCGTTGCAAGATCACCCCAGCATACTTGCGATTGGCTCGAATTGTGTCGCCCCAGACCTTGTGGTTCCACTTATACGTCAACTGAAGAGGGTCGCACCGGGCAAACCTATTGTCGTATATCCCAACTCCGGCGAACTCTATTGCGCTGAGGACAACTCCTGGCAGGGCACGGCGACACCGGTGCAGTGTGAGCGCGCTGTCACGACATGGGTGGAGGCAGGTGCAAGTCTGGTGGGCGGTTGCTGCCGCATTGGGCCAAAACAGATTGCCGCCATGGCTGCTTCCCTGCAAACTGCGGCCCATTAACGGCGGCCAGGTGGGAACTCGCTATCGCTGGTAGCGCACCCTTGTATAGCTGCGGAAACCTGCTAGCGGCTCACCCGCTCAATCGACCCCAGATTCCGAGTCAAGACTCAGAAAGTCCATTGTCCTGCCCTCTAAGTAGGAATAAAACGGGTTCCAGCGCATCCGCAGCATGGCTGCCGGGCTTATCGTCAACACCCCGTTCTCTCCGCGCATTACCAGATTGCCCAGTTGCACACCAGGGCTGGGTGCCGCCTGGCTGCCGCCGTAGACCGGATCCTCCGGGGGGAAAGGTAGCGCCACATGTGACAGCGAATAGACTTCCTCAGGCCAGGTCTGCCGGAGTGGGGTATCAGTGAACGTCGCCTGGCCGGCGGGCCAGTGCCTTTCGATAACGGGTCCGTCGGCCCCGAAGCGGTTGGTGATCAGGCTCACGGTAAAACCGGGAGTCCCCATAGAAGTTCGCAATTCATCATGTTTCCAACGCAGCAGATGCTCGTTTTCCACCCGGGCATTGATATCGAACAGCACCAGTTCGTGTGTCTCGGGAGGCAGGCGGTTCAGCAGATTGTTAACCAGCGCCGGGACCAACACGGTGGCATCCACCACCGAGCTGAAGGCGAGGATCGGCGGCATATCAGACAGCTTGCCCGAGTCCTCGTAGTTGCTCAACAGGCGCTGGATGCGGCCTGTCAGGCGATGAGAGAGGTCACCCGCATTAATCGCGAATGAGCCGTACTTGAACGGATCGTATTCCGGGGCAATACTCTCCCAGGCCAGTTTTTCCAGGCCCAGCAAGTGGCCAAGCCGGCCCTGCCATACGGCGAGTGCGGCGGCTGGGGTAACACCAATTTCGGGTGAGATAAGCACCAAACGATCCACCGGATCCAGAGCAGCATCCCCCAGCGTTTCCAGGGCGTATTGCACCGCCAGCGCCGCCCCGTTGGAATAACCCACAATAGACAACGGCACGTCCGGATGAAGCTCGGCCAGGTGTTTGACGGCGAGCCTTACTGCGGCTGCCATATCCTGCCAGCGCGTCTCCACCAACCCCGACGGCGCTGTGCCGTGGCCCGGAATGCGCAGGCCGAGCACATGAGCATTGGCCCCATGCAGGCTCTGGCCAATCTCCCGCAGGCTGTACGGTGAATCGGACAGGCCGTGCAGCAGCAACACCTTGGCGGACGGCCGTGGTGCGGGCAATTCGTAGCTGCGGTTCCAGTTTTGGGGCCAACGTTGCGGATCGGATAAACTGCCCCGTTGGTAGCGATTGACGCTGTCATCGCCCGCCGGTGCTGTTTGGGCATAAACGGTCTCGTCGAGCTGGGCGAACAAGCGATCTTCCAGGGCCCGGTACTGGGTAAAGTCTGCTACAGCAGAGTGTCGGGTGAACTCCTCATCCAGGTCGACCACGTGCCAGGGATGGAGGTCTGGTCGGGCATTGAGCATCCAGACCAAACCGCTGATGGCCGCGACGAGCGCAAAAACCATACCATAGGCTACAAACAGCACCGCCTGAACCAACAGCCACCGGCGTCGTGAGCGCTTCATCAATAAGAAATCACTGTTTCAGCTATCCTTGGTTGCGGCTGGTGCGGGCTGTACGCCGCCCACTGGCATAATCTGGCGCAGGGCGGAGGGCTAACCCCTTCGCGACCACCCCTTGCCTTCATCATACACCAGCTGTGCCGTCGCGATGAACCCGCGCGGCCTTATCGGCAAAACCGTTGCTCAGGCCTGGGGGAAGAAGGTCAGGCCCCAGCGATTCAGTTTGCCCTGATCGGCGCCCGCTTGATCAGAAACCCTTAAACGCCAGTCACCGGTCATGGTCTCGCCTCGCAGGGGCACCAATGCTTCGGTATCGGCAGACGAGTAGGTAGTGATGAGATTGTCGGCAGCACCGCCGAGGCGGTTATGCAACAGTACCCGGGTGCCGGCTGGCGACCTCAGCTCCACAGTCAGGTCGCCTATCCAGGTGTGAGTGAGATCAAGATCCACTTCCAACTCTGATATCTTCCCGCTGTCAGCCACGGATACAGATCGTTCGATACCCGCAAGGTCATTGTCGGGGATAATCATACCCGGCGAATCCTGGACGGTGACCACCCGCGCGTTCTCGCCCTGAACGTCCAGCGACCAGTGGCGCAGACGACCGCGGTCCGCGGCCGCGAGATCCTGTACCTGGAGCGTCCATTCCCCGGCTGCGGGCTCGCCCCTGAACTGGAGCAGTGACGGCAAACTGCTGGCATCATAATCCCGGTGCAGGTCATTGGCACTGCCCCCGGCGCGATTATGCAATGGCACAGATTTACCAGAGGGTGCAATCAGTGTCACCAACAGATCGCCAATGTAGGTATGGGTAATGTCGACCCTGACCGCCAGGCTTGTTACCGTAAAGGCATTGCCATTAACGATCTTGTCCTTGATGCCACGCGCATTGTTGTCGGGGATACTGCGATCGGGAGAAGACGACCCCTCAAACTTGGTGCCCTGTTGGCCTGTTGCCAGACCCAAAGCCATGGCAACAGCGGCCGGCGCGTCGACATTGCCGTGGCCGAACCACGGGCTCCAACTACCCTCGGAACTCCCGATGTCGGTAAACTGACCGGTATCAAAAGGCGCAACCGGCGACACATCCCAATCCGGGTCAGGGTCGTAGGACGCCGGCGGCGTGCGCTGATAAGGGTTGAAGTCCAGATCCTTGGCAGCGGTGCGCTTCAATACCGCGATGACTTCGGCAGCACTCAAAGCAGGATTGGCCGAAAGCACCAGCGCGGCAACCCCTGCCACCAGGGGCGTCGCACTGGAAGTGCCACCAAAATCAGGGCGCACTTCCGAGGCCTCTCCCGTTGCGGTGGTGATGCCCAGACCCGGGGTAGTCAGACGGTAGTAAGCGTGACTATTGCTACTGGCTGCGCAAAGATCGATGCCCGGCCCATAGTTGGAATAGTGACTGCGCCGGGCGGTGCTGGCGAGCGCAGCTATATGCATCACTCCGCTCAGTCCGGAAAGGTTGTTGCTGAAACTGCGTGACGTTCTGGGGCCCTCCCAGAATGCAGAACCGCCCTGTACCCGCCAGCCATGGGTGTAAGGTACGTCCTGGCTTGACACGTGATCGATGGGACAGTTTTCGTTGCCCGCCGCCCACAGAAAGACCATGCCCTTACCGCGGCGGCCGCCGACAGTCGACAGCGTCTGAATCCGGTTAATCACTGGTAGCGCCCAGGTACTTCTGGGTGTATTACCCCAGGAGTTCGACATGATATCGGCTTTGTCGGCGATATAGTTGATGACTGTCAGCAACTTGGAGTCGCTGATAAACAGCGACGGACCATCAGACTCCCATTGCACCGGCAAGAGCCGGCAATTCGCCGCCGCCCCCACAGTCAACTGGGCGTCCACTTCTCCGGCTATGACGCCACAACAGGCCGTGCCGTGATTCGAACCCGGCTTGTACATCTGATCCGGGTCCGAGTCGATGTCTGCGGCCACAATCAATCGCGACCCGCGCAGGTAGCCCCAGCTGGCAAACTTGTCCGGCGAGTCAAAGTCCCGATGATCGAGACGGCAACCGTCGTCACTGACCGCTACCACAACATCCCGGTTACCAAAGCCGTCCAGGAGCCGCCAGGCGTCTTCGCAGCGCGCGCTCGACCGGGTATCGAACTGTGGATTCTGCAAATCGGTATGCAGATGCCACTGCTGCGCATAGGCAGGATCTGTCGGCTCAAAGAACTGGTACTTGCTTGCGCGTTGGTTAAGGTCGTGTTCGGCGGCCGCTACACGCTCGTCCTGCTCGGTTAGCAGAACAACCAGTTTTACCGGGTTCATTCCCGTATGCTCGGTCAACTGAAACAGGTAATCCCTGTCGCTGTAAGTCGCCTGCAACACCAGCCCGTATTCGCCAGCAAAATTGTCTACCGCCTCACCCGCTGGCGGATCTTTGAATTGCACAAAAATTCGATCGGTAATGAGAAACTCGCCGCCGGACTCCGCCTCGTAGTAGGCGTGATGTGTGGGCGCTCTGTTGCGACTGCGGCTCATGACAGCTTCAAGTTCACCGCCTCGGGTAACAACGCGACTCGACGCAGAGGACACCTGCTCTCGCGATGTGATGGCGGGGTCTGATATCTCTGACGGCAGGGCCCTCACCACCATCTCCTCGGGGCTTTTCTCCAGCTCGACTTTTTTCCCGCCCCGGTAGGTATAGGTCTTCAGTGAATCGCTCATCGCATTGCCTCCGTATTGTCCGCTCTAGAATTCAGTCCTCATGTTGGTATGGGTCATATGGCCATACCTATTTGTAGACCAACAGGACTGAAAAGCAAGGCTGGTGGGCGATGGCGCTTGCAGCCACAGCGCTTTTTGACCGAAAGGCTGGCTTGCGCGAATTCATTGGAGCCTGAACATTTACTGGCACTGCTGCTTGTGTCTATGATATGCGTCGATCTGCGTTAATCTTCGGGGCCGAAATCGAAAAACAATAAAACAGGAACAAGTACCATGAGTTTTCGCTATCTCCTGATCACCGCCCTAGTACTGGCAATGCCATCCCAGGCCGAGAAACGCCTGCTATGGGGTGATACCCATCTACACACCACCTATTCGTCGGACGCATTCGCTAACAACAACTTAGGGGCCGATCCTGAAACTGCGTTTCGCTATGCCAGTGGTCTGCCTGTACTCCACCCCTTTCACCAGGCAAGAGTGCAGATTCAGACACCGCTGGATTTCCTGGTGGTGTCAGACCATGCCGAATTTCTCGGCGTAATCCGCACCGTATACCTGGAGGGCATAGACAAGCGTGACATCGGATTTATTGACGGTGTAAAGGGCGATATTGCAACCTGGATCTTGCGGCGTGCCATGGACAAGCAGGATGGACGCAGCCTGTTCGTGGATATCCTGCCGGAGGCTGAAGACCCACCCGCCGCAGCCCAGCGAATCCTTGATGAAGGCGTGCCAGTGGGGTGGCTGCCGCGACAACCGCAAGTGGAAATCGACACCTGGAACACGATCACCAGCACGGCTGAGCAATACAACCGTCCGGGCGAGTTCACTGCGTTTATAGGCTGGGAGTGGAGTTCAATTCCGGGCGGCGCCAACCTGCACCGGGTAGTAATCACCAGCACCGATGCCGCTACGGCACAACAGTTTCAGCCCTTCGGCCTGGATGACAGCCCTTTCCCTGAGGATCTCTGGGCCTGGCTGAGCGAGACCAGCAAGGAGACCGGAGCGGACTTTATCGCCATTCCCCACAACTCGAATATCTCCAAAGGTTATATGTTTGACGACAAAAGCCTGCGGGGAAAGCCTATTGATGCGGACTATGCGGCGCGACGGATGCAATGGGAAATGCTCGCCGAAATTACCCAGATAAAGGGTGACTCTGAAACCCACCCCGACCTGTCACCAGAAGACCCGTTTGCTGAATTCGAGCTTTACCCTTTTTACATTCAAAGGAAGACCACTCCGTACTCACCCAAGCCGGGCGATTACATTCGATCGGCCTTGCGTCGCGGCCTGGCCCTGGAACGCAGTGCCGGGGTAAACCCGTACCAGTTTGGCCTGATTGGTTCTACCGACTCCCATACAGCCATCGCCTCCGCTGAGGAGGACAACTTTCACGGCAAAATGGCGACGGACTCTATCCCGGCGAACAAGCAGAACCAATGGGGCAAGAACAACGGAGTGACCGGCTGGAACATGTCGGCATCGGGGCTGGCTGCGGTCTGGGCCGAGGACAATACCCGGGCAGCCATCCTGGCTGCGATGAAGCGCCGCGAGGTGTATGCCACCAGCGGGCCTCGCATTGGTGTGGAATTCTATGCGGGCTGGGGTCTGGGAGAAGCAGATCTCGGTGCAGAAAACCTCTATGCTCAGGCCACAACGGCCGGCGTACCCATGGGCGGCGAACTGCGGGCCACTGATCCTGTCGTCTACTCACCAGGGTTTATCGTCCACGCGGTAAAGGATCCGGTCGGCGCCAACCTGGACCGGGTGCAAATCGTCAAGGGCTGGGTGGACGCTAGCGGCAAAACCCACGAAAGAGTGTTTGACGTCGTCTGGAGCGGTGAAGGCCGAGAGCGCCCTGATAACAGCCTGTCGCCCGTCGGGAATACGGTGGATAGCGAGACCGGGACCTACAGCAACAACATCGGAGATTCCCGGTTGATCGCGGCCTGGGCTGACCCGGAGTTTGATGCCTCGCAATCAGCTTTTTACTATGCCCGCGTATTGCAGATTCCAACACCCAGGCACTCGCTCTACGATGCGCTGGCGCTAAACCGGGAACACGCAGAGAAGCAGCCCGATAGCATTCAGGAGCGGGCCTACACCTCCCCGATCTGGTATCACCCTATGAAGGCACCGTAGTTCACAGCAATGCACAGTAGCCGGGGAAACCACTGTTCTTACCAGGTGAAATACTGATGCGACGAGGCCCACTCCCCATCGTGACCACGCCTGATCACAGGGTCTGGAAAGCGCATGGATAATGCACCACCAATCTCGATTTGGACCAAACTCGCATACGGGATTGGGGCAGTGGCCTATGGTATCAAGAACAACGGATTCGACTATTTCTTCCTGCTATTCTACAGCCAGGTACTGGGTGTAGATGCTCGGCTGGTGGGACTGGCCCTGATGCTGGCCCTGGCATTTGATGCCATCAGCGACCCGCTGATGGGCTATGTTTCTGATAATACACACACACGATGGGGTCGCAGACACCCCTTCATGTACGCTGCTGCCGTACCCGTCGCCGTAACGTATGCCTTTATCTGGAACCCTCCCGCCACGCTGCAGGGTAACGAACTATTCTGGTATATCACGCTGTTGGCCATTTTTGTGCGTACGACCATTACGCTCTACGAGATACCCAGCTCAGCCCTGGTTGCTGAACTGAGCACGGACTATGACCAAAGGACCAGCTTGCTCAGTTATCGCTACTTTTTCGGCTGGACGGGTGGCACCCTGATGGCAACGATTGCACTTGCGGTTCTTCTGGTCCCAACAGAGTCGGTGGAAAACGGCCTGTTCAATATAAACGGGTACGTCACCATGGGCATAGTCGGCGGCGTCGGTATGTTTTTATCTATTCTTATTTCAACCGCGGGCACCCACCACAGGATTCCCTATCTGGCAACGCCTCCCGAGCGACGCCCACTCAAGGTCTCCAGAGTCTACGGCGACTTATACGAAACCCTGGCCAACCGATCCTTCCTGGCGTTGTTTCTCTCAGCGCTGTTCGGAGCAGTAGCAACAGGCCTCGCTGCCGGACTGAACTATTACTTCCTGACGTTCTTTTGGGAATTCGACAACCAACAGATGAGCTTGCTGTCCGTGTCGGTGGTGGTTTCAGCGATCCTGGGCTTGGTGATTTCACCTATCGTTTCAAAAAACATGGGCAAAAAGCGCGGTGCCATAGTAATAGGCGTACTCGCTTTCTCCACAGCACCCCTGCCGATTCTTCTGAAGCTGCTGGGACTGATGCCCGCCACAGGGAGCCCGGTGTTGTTCCCGTTGATACTCATTGCCACCATCGTTGACGTCGGACTGATCATCTGCTTCCAGACATTGATGTCGGCCATGATTGCCGACCTGGTCGAAGAGAGTCAGCTTAAAACACAGCGGCGCTCAGAAGGCGTGTTCTTTGCCACTATCGCCTTCACTCGTAAATTTGTGCAGGGTTTTGGTGTTGTTAGTGCCACGGTGATGTTGTCGATAGCGCAATTTCCCGAGGGCGCGGAGCCCGGCAGTGTCAGTGACGAGGTCCTACAGCGACTTGGATGGATCTATGTGCCGGTAATTTTTACTGTGTGGATGCTGATGATTGCCTTCCTGAAATTCTACGGTATTGACCGCGCGCAACATGAGGCCAATCTCACTAGATTGGGCGAGGTGCAGGCCCGACGTGAATAGCTTAGCCGACACCCTTGAGATCATTCATCAAGACCTTGATCTTGTAGTCATCAACAAGCCGCCTGGGCTGCTGGTGCATCGTAGCAAGATAGACCGACACGAATCCCGTTTCGCACTGCAGATGCTACGCGATCAGATCGGCCAGCATGTCTATCCCGTGCACCGACTTGATAAACCCACCTCGGGACTACTCCTCTTTGCATTGAGCCCTGACAAAGCTACCCAACTATCCGATCAGTTCACCCAACGAAAAGTCTTCAAGCGCTATCTCGCCGTAGTGCGCGGTTATTGTCCGGAGAACGGCGCAATTGACCACGCGCTCAGAGAAAAACACGATCGTATTACGGATAGACGAGCGAGTCTGAACAAACCGCCCCAGGAAGCCTTTACTAAGTTTCGCAGGCTTGCACAGGTCGAGTGGCCGGAGGCGGTAGACCGCTATCCACATGCCCGCTATTCCCTGGTGCAACTAGAACCGCGCACTGGGCGAAAACATCAGCTACGACGCCATATGAAGCATATCGGTCATCCCATCATCGGCGACGCCAAACACGGAAAAGGGATTCACAACCGTTATTTCGCACGACAGCTCAACTGTCCGCGATTATTACTGGCCTGCACGGGTCTGGGCTTCACCCACCCTGGCAGCGGAGAGGTATTGCAACTTCAGGCGAGCCCAGGCGAGGCATTTGAGCAGATAATGGCCACTTTTGGCTGGCGGTTGGATGCTGCCGACTGTTTGACAGGTTCACCTTGACGTTTGAGAAATTACAGCGTTCTTCTCCAAGGATCATGCACTAAGAATGGTCCCAGTGGCGATGACTGCAACATCTACCCAAGATCGGTCCAATTGCTACTGTTTATTCAGGTCTGACTTCGAAATCTCCAAATAATCTGTGCCGGGACCGAATTTTTGGACCTCTTCGTGCCATGGAATCAGTAATCATGGTTTCGACTGACCTCCTGAGAAGCAATAACGTGGTAACTAACACCTAAGAATCGTGATAGACGCACTACTTCCATATTATCAATGTCACATTCACTTAGAAGACACAAGTCTTGTCTACGTATAACCCATACGGTAAACAACTGCAAATCGACCTCCAGCAGCTGCGCTGACAATATGAAACCCGCGAGAGATTTCCTGGTAAGATTCAGCTATAGGCCCGCTCTTTTCGTAGTTCAACAACGTATTTTTCATAACTTCGCAGACGAGAGAATATGTTAAAACAGTCAGAGCAACCCGATTACCAAAATCCAACCGGCAATTGACGAACAACTGCGACTGGAGTATTGAATAGGCCTAATGTAGAGCTGCATAGCGATTGAAACGCCATACCATTTAAACCTCAAGATACCAATGGCGAATTCCCAGCACTGAAAACGAAGCTCCGACAAACTGCCCACCACCAGGTCAGTGCTATCAAACTATACAAAATCTTAGTTCGCCCCGCGCTCACAGTGCTGTACATCGGCAGCCCGGTAGCTGGATGATTACCCCGAATAGAGAGCCTATCACTCAGTAAAACCCTCCAATAGTTGCATAGACGATTGCTTCCAGCATCGCCGGACAAGCATCGAAAGCCGAATGTTGCTGCGCCGACACCCTAACCCGCGAATGCCGACCCACGCTCCGGTGTACCCCAACATCCGAGCGGCTTGATTGCCCGCTGGATCGCTGGCCCTGTATACACCACCGCTGAGTGATATGCCTGTTGCGGATGGTAGAGTCGACAGCCTTGCACCCGTATAGGGGGCGCGAACCACCACCTCCTCCATGATACCCGAGCGAGAGTATGCCGGGAGCGTACCGGGACCTGCGACGGCGTATGCGTCCTCTGCCAATGCGCCATCGACATCCAAACCAATAAGCGGCAAGGGAACATGGGATGCGGTACTTCCAGGGCTGAAACTATTCCAGCGAACAGCACCCAATATACCTTCAAGGAGTTCCGGAGCAAGCTCAACAACTCCCGAGCCATTTACCAGCTCGCCATTTTCATTCTGACCTGCAACGACACCTGAATCCATTGCGGTCTTTAATACGCTGTACTGAAAATTGCCTTCCATCACCGCGTCCATTGATGCAATGCTGGATGGGCCTATACCGAAGGACAACGCTGAAACATTTCCCGTAACGAAACTGGAGACGACAGCGGCGGTAACTGTGATCTCTTCCGGGATCACTTTGCGCTTTGTGCTAAATCCGGAAGGGTCGGTATAACGCAGTGGATTGTTATAGGCGTAGGTATAGCGATTGTAATTTCGCCCTTCCTCGGGTGCTTGAGTCACTGGGTCCGGGCTCAGCATTCTGCCCAACTCCGGCGAATAAAGTCTTCCGTTCATATGCACAAGACCGATATCGTCCAGATGCTCATGGCCGGTGTATCCCCGGCGCATCCATTTTGTGCTGCTCGCACGTGATTTCCAGTTGACCGGGCTGCGCCGCTTCCCCCAGGGATTGTAGCTGTACCGTTCGAGTACTTCGCCATCTGAGCCTCGAGTCACTGCTGTGATACTGCCGAGGTGATCCCGGTGCAGGTAAAGATTGGTAGTGCCGCCTGCCAACTCCCGACGTACCATAACGGCCTGGCCATTGACGCGGACCACATGGCGATATTCCTGGGATGTATCGAGCCAGTTGCGCTCGAAGTTCGCCCCCACATAATGCGTGACATTGCCATTGCGCTCCTTGCGATAGCGTCGACGATCCGGCCCGTAGGAAAAAGTATAGCTCAGATTGCCCTTCACCAATCGTGTAGGTTTATTGTAGCTCGACCAGGTAATCCCAGGCATTTCTGTGCCATTGGCGAGATTGCCGTTTGGATCGTAGGCATAGCTCAGTTGGCTCTTGCCTTTCTTGGCTCTAGTGACAGCATGGATACGAGCTGTGTCATACCCGTAATCACTGGCAAAATCTGATTTCAGTTGGATGTTACCCGTAGCACTGAACGCCGCCCGGTTCTGCGGCGCGCCGGAGACTTGCCAATGGGTCAGTCTGGACAGTGGATCGTAACTGAAGTTTTCTCCCACGCCGTGAACGGCATCACTGCGCTGCTCCAGGTTCCCCAGCTCATCATATTCGTAGCCGAAGCTCTGGAGGGTACCGCTCCGGCTCACAGCCACCTGCCTCGCTGTTCGTCCAGAATGAACCTGGTAGTCCCGGCTGACAACACTGCCATCACCCAGCCAGTGCTCAATTGTGCGGCCGGCCGCATCTGTTGCCAGCAGTTGATACAGCGTCGAGCCCTCACCATCACTCAGTCGCTCCAGGTGGCCCAACGCATTGTACGTATAATTGACACTATAGCCCCCCGGGCTCAAGGGGCTGGCTGGCCCTGAGCGAGTAGCCAGCTGACCGTTGGCTCCATAGACCATGCCCTCGGTATAGCTGAAGCCATCGAGGGTTGTCTGGACACTGGTGGGTCGTCCATAGGCGGAAGGGGCGTGCAGCGTTGTGCGCCGAAAGCCCCGGTAGATCTCGCGATGGAGTTTTCCGAGGCCCAGATTGCCGCCAGCCACATTGTCGTAGCTCCAGGTGGTTCTCCCCTCGGGCTCTACTCGCCTTATCAGGCGGCCAAGAACATCATATTTATAGCTCACTCGCTTTTTGGTAGCCGCCATACCAGGCGATTGCTCAGAAATCCTATTGCCCAGAGCATCGTAACGATAGCTGTAGAGTCCATGGTTGGGGTCGTCCTGACTCAGCAGCCGACCTAACGTATCATAGGTGAAGTTGACACTGCTCTGAGCTGACGTGAGCACACCGGTTGTTACCTGAACGCGGTTGCCCTGAGAATCGTAAAGCATTGCCATAGCGGTACCCAGCGGGTCCACAGTAGCAATCAGCTGTCCAAGCGCGTTGAATTGCCGCTGGGTGATTCGCCCCAGCGCATCCGACGAGCTGACGTCCAGACCGCGGTACTGATGACTGACCGAATTCGCCGGATCAGCAGTTTGAACAGCGGTGACCCGGTTCAGGTCATCATAGCTGCTCACGTTCCAGGCGGGATTGGAGCCAGCAAGGTATGGCAGGGAGACCCTGGCCACCCTGCCTCTATTGTCATAACGAGTATCCCGGTTCACGTAGTCACCGGAGAAGTTCCGGGTACGCGTGCGCAATGTACGTCCCATTTCGTCGTAGAAAACCCGAGTGGCCGCCAGACCGGTGCTTTGCACCTCAGAGTAATAGACTGCATTTGGCAGGGAGCCGCTATCATCCCGATACAGACCGATAACGCTACTGGTCCCATTGGGCCTGACTTCCTTACGCAGTCGACCAAAGCCGGTGTACGTCCAGGTCGTTGTCAGCCCATTGGGATCAATTTCACGGAGTTTAACGCCCCGCGCCGGGTCCCATAAGCGGCTGGTGCGGTGCCCCTTGGCATTCACTACGGCTACCGGGAACTGCTGGCGATCGTCATATTCGATCAGCCGGGTGCGGGTGGCGATTCCCGGTCCAGACACGGTCTCACTGATTACGTTGCCCGACAAATCCCGGGCGAGATCTATCTTCAACACAATACCGGTCGCACCACCGGGCTGGCGCGTGGTGGACAACAGCATGCCGGTGTCTGTGTCGTAGCGGTAACTGTTGGTAATGCCACCCGGCACAGCGCTCTCTCCATTAAGCCATCGGGTCACTGTGCTCGAGCTCAGCTGCCCGGGGCGCCAGATCCAGCTGGCATCTACCGTGTAATCGCTATCCGTAACGGTCAATAGCTTACTGTCCAGAGTCAGATCCGTCACTTCCACTTCGGTACGAACGGCATTACCATAGTCATCCACCTGCCGCCGTTCTATACTTCTGTAGAGCACGTCTCCTGTGTCCACATCGTAGTGGCTGGTCCCCTGGCCTGACAGGTAGGCGAAGCCACTGCCTCCGCTCCCCAGGCTCCCCTTAATTACATACCCATTCTCAACCAGTTCAAGCAGTTGATCACCTTCCAGGCTGTAGGTCTTGGCCAACATGGGCTGCCCTGCCAGAGGAAACCTTAGAGAGTAGTTAGTGACAGTGACACGATTAGCCCTGGCATTAGACGCTGTTATACGTCCAAATCCTAGATGACCTCTGCCGCCAAGGTCTCGCCTTAGTGACTCATAGGTATAGAGCGTGCTGCTTTGACCGCCGACTCCATCGGGCTGATCAAACCGGGTAACTACATACGTGCTATCCTGCACATCCACTGCAGGGAGGGTGGCACCGCTGCCACGCTTGTATATCGCATGATCCGTAAGGGGCCGATAAGCGAATTCGACCTTTAGTCGACTACCCCACTCGATTCTGGAAAGCAGCTGTAGTGGCTTGTTCTGACTCTCCAGCAGCGCATGGGTCTCGTCTTCACATCTTCCGATATAGGTGTTTCCGCCCGAGGTCCATATGCGGCAAATGCGTTGGTCAGCTAGCGCGATGTCTCCGAAACCGTCCCCGTTGATGTCTGCAGCCTGGAAAAAGAAGGCCCGGTTACCCTTGAAAGTCCGTCTAATTCTCTCATGCCACTTTCCACTCCCATCTTTGGCCAGGTGCAGGTCAATGTGCGTTCTGGGGGCGCTATTAAGACGTGCGTATCCGTCGTTAATACCGCTACCGTCCAGATCAGTTACCGCGTAGCGACTGGTCCGCACTCCTTCGGTAAAAGCGGTACCTGTGTTGAGTTGCAGACTGCAGCAACTGCCGTCAGTAGCGCGTGTATGACGGTCTGCCAGACCGTCACCGTTGTAGTCCAGATAAATACTGGTTTTCTGATAACCCGCCGACCCAAAATCTTGCTCGGCCGAGAAGCCCGATCCGGTGTTGATATAAACGTAGCGATCGTCCCCGATAAGATCGGTCAAACCATCCCCGTTCATATCCACCAACTCGAATTTTCCAACAGTCTCTTCGGCCCATAGTTGTTCTGGTCCAAAACCCTCTCCCTCATTCACATACACACTGATGAGTTGGTGGACCTTGTTGTTAGACATTTTGGACGATCTAACAACAAGATCTGGCAGGGTGTCACCATTCATATCGCGGTACAGGAAGGTGCCGGTTTTTACCGGTAACGGCCAACGTTGCATATCGAAGCCGGAGCCGGTTGAAAGGGCAATATCGAGGTGTGGGTTGGATCCATTGGCGTTAGACCGCATAACATCGGTCATGCCGTCACCATTGAGATCTGCCCAGGTAAACGCAGTGGGTGCTCCGGACAGTTCACTGGGCCACGTTTCTGTGCGCCTTCCATCGGGGCCAGAGAGGTATATCTCGAAGTCCAGTTCAAGGCCGTTGTATTGACCCCAGGAACCCGGAACCACGTGGACGTAATCTGCGGTGCCGTCACCATTCATATCGTGCCAGCGGGGTGCCGTGCCGCTTCGACTGGTGTACTCATGAGCCGAAGTACGATACATATCACCCTGCATGTTGGTGTAGGGCATCGGTACATTCCGTGACTGGTATCTCGGATTGCCATCATCGAGCCAGCTGAGTTTTAGCGGGTCCTGACAGTTTCCCTGCGCGTCACAGTAATCGATTCGGACAAGGCGTGAGCGCTCGTCGACCCCCGCAGATCCATAGGCCATTTTATACTCGTGCAACAATTGTCCCTGGTGGCTGACAAGGATACGGACCAAGCGGGACGCATGCGGCCTGATTTTGGAGCCTCCCTGGTAATGAAGCCGGTTGTCCGGCCGATCCTCGTATTCAAAATCCACCGTGTGTGCTGGAGTTACGCCACTTCGGGAATTGCCGGTATACTGTATCTGCCTCAGCGAGTAACTGCCCTCAGCATTGTCTTCGTTGTAAAAAAGGCTGTAATTGTTTCCCGCATGGTCCTTCACCTCATCTAAAGCCCACACTCGCACCTCAGTGGAACCTTGCGCTTCAATCTTGGCGTCAGCCCGACGTCCATAATTGCGGATGCTCCCGTCCTTACCTCGAACGATAAACCAACCGGGGCCACTACCGGCACTGTGCACTGACTCGACACGCTGGAAGCTGTCAATCTCCGTACTGTACACAGCCCAATGTTCACCATAGGAACGTTCCCGCACCATCAACTGCTGGCCATCCAAACAGAAACGATCATCAGGCGTGTAATCGACCGAATGCGTGCGACCATTCTGCGACAGCGTCTGCGGGCAGCGCGTAATACGTGAGGTCGACAAACCGCCCAGAAACCAACCCAGCCCCATCATGCCGTTCTTGACCTTGCTGTTATAGTTGATCGACAGTTGAGGCATCAGACCGTTGATCCCGGGCGGCAGCTTAATTGGTAAGCTATAGACCGCATTGCCACCAGCGCTAACCCTGGCCTGACCCGCGAGAGCGCCAAAGTACTCAGGACCGAGTGGGTTTTCCGGCGCCGCATCAAGGCTTGTAAGCGCCGGCGGTGATGCAGTCCCGGCTTCTACATTTTTCGTGAATGATGCTGCAAGCAGCACCAGCGCGATCAGGCCAAGCCCTTTGATAAGGTATACCATCGTCTACTCCTCCATGAGTGATCCGTGGTAAAAAACTGAGTCTGCAGTTGGTTAACTGCCGTCGGCCCTGTACGAACCTCTTCGCTGGCCTGAGTCACCTGTTCACGGATGCTGGCGCCATCCCGGCCCCGACAAACCGTTGCCCTGTTTAGTCGCTGGCTGCCTTGCCCGCCGCCTGCTCTTGCCGCCATGCTTTCTCCAAGTGCATTTGGGGGTAGTCATGCAATGCAATCGTGTTCCCGCCTGGAGAAATGATCTCGTCCACCAGCAGGATGCTGGGGGAGATATTTTGTTCAGTAGCCGGCCAGCCCCTGATCACTGCCTGACTGCCCACCCTGAAGCTACGATGACTGAGGCCGAGTCGTCTGGCTTCGTCTGCCAGCTGCAACGTAGCGTGATACACCGGCCCGAGCTGTGGGAAACGGTTGAAGGGTTCGGTAGTGCCATCAGCGGGCGTAAACAACAACTCGGCATAACCCTCCTCGGGTAGTAACACTCCCTCAACCGTGACTTGCATTTCGATCGGAGCATTAAGATCATAAATATCGATTGTCGACCAATCTGCGTTTAGCACTGTCATCTGGGCAAGCCTACTGACCTCTAGCGGACCGACCGTCTCGGGCTCGGCCTTACCGGCTGAAGAAGCCGTCAGTGCCGCGAAAACAAAAACTGTTGGGCTCAACAACCGTTTGCCAACACCTGAAAAAACTGAACCTGTCGGGTCATCCATTTCTTTCCCCGTGTATTCCATTTCACTGTGGACCGGAAAACGCTAACGAAACATATCGCTGCAGAGCCAGAGTGACGCAGCCGGGCGAAGCGAGCAACGGTCATAACTGACCTTGGAAGATCATCTACAGAGATACATTGAATAGAGGATCGGCCTATTCGCTGGTTCTGGCTTCAATCCAGGCCAATTGTCCAGACGCTCAGCATGACCGGCAGCCGTCGAGTCCAGTTCCGATTCAAGCCCGCGCCCCCGAACGCTCACCGCTCACTGCGGTTGAAACCCCACGCCCTTCGCAAGCGGTGACCGCCCGAGGTCGCTAGCATCGAGTTGGCGTAGAGGCAGTGATTAACGGTCTGGCCTTTGTGCTTCGAGCTATGAACTGCAAGAGCAGAGTGTCGGCCGCTGGCCGCTGAAGGGCGTGGGGTTCCAACCGAAGGCGGCCAGCGGTCGAGGCTCAGCGTGAGCGGCAGCGGCAGAGGCAGACGGCAGCGGCAGCGGCAGCGGCAGCGGCAGCGGATGATTCTGGCTTCAATCCAGACCAACCGTCCGGACGCTCAGCATGAACGACAGCCATCGAGTCCAGTTCCGATTCAAGCCCGCGCCCCCGAACGCTCACCGCTTGCTGCGGTTGAAACCCCACGCCCTTCGCAAGCGGTGACCGCCCGAGGTCGCTAGCGCCGAGTTGGCATAGAGGCAGTGATTAACGGTCTGGCCTTTGTGCTTCGAGCTATGAACGGCAAGAGCAGAGTGTCGGCCGCTGGCCGCTGAAGGGCGTGGGGTTCCAACCGAAGGCGGCCAGCGGTCGAGGCTCAGCGTGAGCGGCAGCGAGGAGGGGGGCAGAGGCAGAGGCAGAGGCAGCGGATGATTCTGGCTTCAATCCAGACCAACCGTCCGGACGCTCAGCATGACCGACAGCCATCGAGTCCAGTTCCGATTCAAGCCCGCGCCCCCGAACGCTCACCGCTTGCTGCGGTTGAAACCCCACGCCCTTCGCAAGCGGTGACCGCCCGAGGTCGCTAGCATCGAGTTGGCATAGAGGCAGTGATTAACGGTCTGGCCTTTGTGCTTCGAGCTATGAACGGCAAGAGCAGAGTGTCGGCCGCTAATGATCCTGGATTGTCAGTCCTGCAACTTGTCCCAGACTTCCTGATCGCGCTCAGCGGTCCAGATACGTGGCCAGTCCGTCCCATCAAACTCGTCCCACAAGCGCTGCACATCGAAAGGTAGACAATGCTCGAAGATTGGCCACATCCCAAACTTCGGCCCCAGATGCTCATGGGTGGCCTCAAAGGCTTCTTTCAAGGTACCGCCACGTTTGTGCACTTCACCGACCATTTCGATCATACCGGTCAGAAAGCCCCGGGTTTGCTCTATAGCGGCATCAACTGCATCGCGCCCGCGCGCGACCGCACCGCGACCTCCTACCAGCACCTCGGCCTCATAGGCCTTCACCTTGTCCAGGGTCTCGCCAGACCAGTCAAAATGGAACGCATCTCCGGTGTACAGCGCAGCGGCTGCCTCGACCAGGTCGCCAGCAAAGAGCACTTTGTGCTTCGGTAACCACGCAACAATATCGCCCGCTGTGTGGCCACGCCCGCAAAACTCCAGCACCAGATCCCCACGGTCGCCGCCCAGCGGGATCTCCAAGCGGTCGTTAAACACGATATCCGGGCGGGTCAGGCCGGGGATACCTTCGGGTTCCCGGAACAGGCGTGGCATACGGCCAAACTCGCTGGCCCAATCTTCCTTGCCGCGTTCTTCAATCAGAAACCGGGTCTTCTCGTGAGTAATAATGGATTCCGCAGCAAAAGCAGCCGCTCCCAGGACCCGCACCGCGTGATAATGGGAGAGCACCAGATACTTCACCGGTTTGTCAGTGTGTTCCCTCAGCATGTCGAGCCAATCACTGGCGGCCCTGGGCGTAGCTCTCGCCTCAAATGCGATAACGAAATCTTCGGCCTCGATGGCGCCTACATTCGGGTCGCCCTCAGCGGTGAGTGCATAGACACCCTCGGCCAGTACTTCGAGCGTTTCTTTTTTATCACCCAGATCAGCGGATGACGCAAACGGTTTTTTTGCCATGGTGGTCACTACCTGAATCAGAATGGACGCCGAGATCGCTACTGATCTTCAACGCGTTGTAGGCGCGGCACTGAGCCGACCAGCTTTTGTTAAACTAGCATAATTTAGTTTCATATTTAACTACTTTCGCG
Organism: uncultured Gammaproteobacteria bacterium; assembly: GCA_963840725.1. Lineage (GTDB taxonomy): Bacteria > Pseudomonadota > Gammaproteobacteria > Pseudomonadales > Halieaceae > CAVWDU01. The sequence continues at coordinate 104,900 of CAWIZY010000028.1, forward strand.
ACAGACCGCACACGCGTTAGTCAGGGAGGCCCACCAGAGCGGCAGCTCGTTAAGTCGCCCCTCCATAGCCCTCCAGTGGGGTCTGTAGGCAGCTCTCATAGAAGTAAGAGACAATCGCCAAACCCCCTCCCAGCAACACAAAGCCCAGTATCGATGACAGCGAATTACCCCAGGTCAATAACATGTCCCGTGGAGGATAGTCCGTCAGCCACCACGCGGATGGAAATGTGATCAGGGTAATAATGATGATGAACAGAAACACATCAGGGTAATAGCGCTCCATGAAGCGCACCAGAGGCGCTGTCATCCGATCCAGCACACGACCCCTATTCAAATGACACTCCCTCGGCAAGCAAATCAGAGCTTGTCATCGCCAGATTCTGCTTTAGAACCGCCGTCGAACGGTGTGATGTCGCGATTGAGTTGCTTCAAAAAATCTTTCTCCGCAGACACACGATGGGTATTCACATAGTCTTCATGGCGTCGCTCAACGCGTTTGAGATCGTACGCGTAGTTGACCATGAACCCGCCAGACTGGCGAATACCTTTGCTGGATACATCTCCGCCCCAGTTCAGTCGTCGAATATTGGCGCCATTGCGCAAGTGGAAGCGAGCCACCGGGTCCAGCGGTTTATCACCCCGTTTGGCTCCGTACAAATAGTTGGTGCAAAGACCGATTAGTAACGCTCGCGCCAACGGATCGGCACTGAGTGCCGCATGTCGCTCCGGGTCATCGAAACCAGTAATCGAGGCGATCTGATCAGCGGCCAGTTTGCCCGCGTCGATTTGCTGATGCAGCCAGGCGCAGAATCCGGGAATGGGCGACAGCGTGGCAAACTGCTCCAGGTTCGAAAATTCGCGCTGCAGCTCCATCACCACCTGCTTGATAAGAAAATTGCCGAAGGAAATACCCGCCAAGCCGGACTGGCAATCGCTAATGGAATAGAACACGGCGGTGTTTGCATCGCGCTGCAAGGTCGGGTCTACCGGTGCTTCCAGCAAGGTTTGTATCGAGTCTGCAAGGCTGCGTGTCAGCGCCACTTCAACAAAAATTAGTGGCTCGTCCTGCATTGCCGGATGCACATAGGCAAAACAGCGGCGATCCTCCGCCAGGCGCCGGCGCAAATCATCCCAACCGTTCATGGCATGAACGGCCTCATAGGCAATCAGTTTCTCCAGGAGATTAGCGGGCGTACGCCAGTCAATACGCTGAAGCTGCAGAAAGCCGCGATTGAACCAGGACGACATCAAGTGACAGAGATCCAGATCAACTTCGCGCAGCTCCGGGTTTTCCGCAAGCAATTCAAGCAGCTGCGCCCGCAACAAAACGACGGCTCGAGTACCCCCAGGTGCCATGTTCATGCGCCGGAAGAGTTCCTGTCGGGGCGGCTCCGAGGCACGATGCAATAAGTAGAGATTCGCTCTTCCAGGCTCATCTTGATACGTGGCTATCGCCTCATTGACGAGGGCCGGTGGTGCGGAAAACCGCTCCAGTAATAAATAGAAAAAGGCTCGTACCTGCTCCTCATCCATCCGGGCACAGACATCCACCACGGACTGAGCCAAAGCAGTCCCAAGTGCTTCACCCTTGCTGGACAACAGTTCACGGCACAAAGCCTCGATCGCGGGCAGACTCGGCCGCCGACCGCCAAAGCCCTTCCATTCTCCCCGCAACAGATCGCGACCTGCATCGGCAACCGAGTTCAGCAGCGAATCAAACATGCCTGCACGCTTCAGCCATGGGTATCACGAAGAGCGTTCTTCTGGACCTTGCCCATCGCATTGCGTGGCAGACTGGCGCAGAAGAACACCTGTTTGGGCACCTTGAAGTTGGCCGCCTGTGATTTGACGTGATCGATAATCTCCGCCCCGGTCAGGTCGGCACCAGGTTCCAGGACCACCACAGCGGCAACCGCCTCACCAAAGTCCGCATGTGGCAGCCCGATTACCGCCGACTCCTGCACACCAGGCAGGGTGTCGATCAGCAACTCTATCTCTTTGGGGTACACATTGAGACCGCCACTGATCACCATATCCTTGGCGCGTCCCACAATGGACACATAACCATCAGCGTCTATCAGGCCTTGGTCACCGGTAACAAAGAAACCATCTGCCGTAAAATCTTCAGCGGTTTTTTCGGGCATGTTCCAGTAACCCGGAAACACGTTTGGTCCTTTGACCTGCAGGTCCCCCACTACACCCGTTTTCACTTCGTCGCCATCGGGGCCTACGACCCGCATGGAGACACCGGGCAACGGAAACCCAACCGTTCCCGGACGACGCTCACCCCGCAGGGGGTTAGAGCTGTTCATGCCGGTTTCAGTCATGCCATAGCGCTCCAGAATCCTGTGGCCTGAGCGCGCCTCAAAGGCGTTGAAGGTCTCAGACAACAGAGGCGCCGAGCCAGAAATGAACAGGCGCGTCCGCTCGCAACAGCTGGTATCAAAGGCTGATTCGGCCAATAAGCGTGTGTAATAGGTTGGCACGCCCATCATCACCGTACAGCCCGGCAGTTCCTTCAGGACCACGTTGGACTCAAAGCGCGGTAACCACCGCATCCTGGCGCCACTCATCAGGACACAGCCGATAGCCACAAACAACCCATGCACATGAAATATAGGCAATACATGAAGCAGGCAGTCATCGGCTGTGAAGCCCCAGTAATCCACCAGTACCCGTGCATTGGCTATCAAGTTGGCATGGGTCAGCATAATGCCCTTGGGCTTGCCAGTGGTCCCGGAGGAATAGAGCAGTGCCGCCATAGAATCACCGGTGGTATCGGCAGTGGTGAATACCTCACTGCAGCCAGCAATGGCGCTGGATAAAGTGCCACTGCCATCGGCGTTAAGGGTCAATAGTTGCCGCTGATCTCCGCACAGGGCGGCAAAATCCGACTCCCGGGCACTATCACAAACCACCATTGCAGGCGCAGCATCGGCCAGAAAATAGGCCAGCTCATCATTCGTGTAGGCCGTATTGAGTGGGTGAAACACCAGACCCGCGCGGACCACCCCCAGGTAGAGCCACAGCATCTCCGGCGACTTCTCAACCTGCACGGTTATCCTGTCACCGGAGACCATGCCTGTGGCACGCAGGAAGTTGGCGACTCTTGCTGACTGTGCCTCTGCATCGGCGTAGCTAAAACTGCGGCCGTCAGCAGTGGTCATCAACGGCGCTGCAAGGTCGGCCGGAAACCGCTCTCTAAAAGCGGCGTAAAGGTTATAAGATGGGGCGTTCACCATGGCAAGGTCACCTCACAGGCTCAGGATGCACCCCACTATACCGGCTAGCGCGGAGTCGGGGCGGACAAAAACGGCCAATGCCTGGGCATTTCCGGTCAGTGACCAGCCTCAGCGGGGTTCCAGTCCGGGGCGGTAAGCCGACGTTTACCATCACGACTCAAGCTAACACCGGGCGCGTCCCGCTCCACGCGGTCCCACAAATTGCAGGTCACCTGCTTGTGCTTCTGGTCCAGCCCCTCGCAGTAATTGGTGTACTCACAAAGACGAACCTGCTCCCCATAACCGGTTCGAACTTTTTCAAACCAGTCTGGATCAGCCAGTGCCTGCCGGGCGAAACCCACAATATCGGCCTTGTCGTCAGCCAACAGGGCCTCCGCCTGGGTGAATGTGTGGATTCCCCCGGCGACGACTACCGGGATATCAGAACCCGCCTCTCTCACGGCACGACGCACCGCCGCCGTGGGTTCGATATTGCGGCCAAAGGGACCAAACTCGTCCGACAGATAACCCGGCATGCACTCATAGCCACTGATGCCTGTGTACGGATAGGCGGACTCGCCGACTTTTGGTTGTTTGGCATCATCAAATTTGCCACCCCGGGAAAGGCTCAGAAAATCCATTCCCGCCTGGGCCAGGGCTCGGCCGATCTGCACACTGTCGGTCAGCGCATTGCCACCGGGAATGCACTCTTCGGCGAGAAAACGGCAGCCGACGGCAAAGTCGCTGCCAACCCGCGCTCTGACCTGTTGATAAACTTCCAGCGGCAGCCGCAAGCGGTTTTCCAGTGTGCCACCGTAGCCATCCTCCCGTGTATTGGTCGCAGACAAAAAAGAAGCCATGGTATATGCGTGGGCGTAATGCAGCTCCACCCCGTCGAAGCCGGCCTGCTGCGCACGACCGGCCGCGTCGGCGAACAACCCGGGCAGCACCTGGGGTAACTCGGCGATATGCGCAAGCTCCGTATCGGTTACCCGCTCCCGGTAACCGACGCTCAGGGATGCCCAGTCGCGTTCGCTGAGCACGGCCTGCAGTTCCTCGTCGTTCATCGCCTGCAGGCGCACCCTTACCTGCTCATCGGACAGGGTGTCATCACCCAGGTGCTTGCGATGGCTGTCGGTCACCCGCAAAAAACGCTGCAGGAATTTTTCCCGCGGCGGCCGTCTGCGAATACCCAGAAAGTCGATAATCTGAATCAACAAACGCGTGTGACCGTCGCTTTCCCGGGCCACTCGCTGCACCAGTTCCTGCAAGCCGGGGAGAAAACGCTCATGGCCAATCCGCAGCAAGGGGCCGCTGGGCACGTCGCGGATGCCGGTCGCCTCTACGACTAGGGCGCCCGGGCGACCCCGGGCGAAACGGCCGTACCAGTCGAGCACCTCCGGCGTCACAAAGCCGTCCTCACTGGCCCGCCAGGGCACCATGGCGGGGACCCAGGTGCGTTGTTCCAGTGCCAAAGACCCAACCGTAACCGGCGTAAACAAGCGCGCCTCACTGGCGGCGTCTGCCGAGGGCCAGGGCTGGTCCAGTGGTTGGTACTTGATACGTTGTGGAGGCTTCCACATAAGCTTGACCTGCTTGCCAGCGAAGTCTTTATTTTAAACTTAAAATAGTTACTTGAAAAGCCCGGGGTTTTTTGTTCCCGCCAGGCAGTCGCAGGCTGGCGACCCTATCCCGGCTTCTATCAACGGGCCCCATTGATCGGCGGCCAGCGCCAGACCCGAAGGGCCGCCGGTGAGGCTGAGTGATTCAGGGGGAAGTGGCGAGCAACACACCGCAGGTGAATGGGTGAGCGGAAGACCGTATCACTCATTGGCCCCTGCTGTAGACCTGTCCGCCCTCGAACCAGGTCTGCAAGACCTGTGTATCACTGACCTCATCGATCGGAATATCAAAAATATTGCGGTCCAGCACAATAAAATCAGCCGATTTCCCCGCGACCAGCGAGCCCGTCACGCCCTCCAGCCGCATTGCGCGCGCGCCGCCCAGAGTGGCGATAGTGACCGCCTGTTGCAGACTCACTGCTTGCTCCGGCCACAAGGTCGCGTCATTCGACCCAAACGGATTACGGCGAGTCACCAGTGCCTCTATGGCATGCCAGGGACTCAGATTCCTGGCCGCCGATGGCCAATCGGAGCCCATCAGGACGTTGGCGCCGGAATCCAGCAGGTCTGTGACCGGGAAGTAATGCGCACCGCGCTTACCGATTGCGCCCATTACCGAATCAATAATCGGTGAGGGAAACCAGATATAGGGCGACAGGTCGGCAGTGACGTTCAGCGCGGCAAACCGCGGCAGATCTTCAGGGGCGATGTAACCCGCATGAGCCAGTTCATGACGCAGTCCGCTACTACCGTTTGTTCTGCGCACCTCGGTGATGGCGTCCAGCGCCACCCGCACCGAACCGTCCCCGGCGGTGTGTATTTTCACTGTAAAACCCGCCGCGTCCAAAGCGACCAGATCACGCGTCAGCACAGCTGGATCGACCATCAGTTCACCTCGGGTGGGTTTCGGGTGATCTGCGTCGGTCTGGTAATCGGCCAACATCAGCGCCGTGCGCGACGCGGTAGGTACCCCATCCAGAAAAATTTTCACAAACCCCGCCTGCAGCCGGCCCCCATCGAAGCGCTCTCTGGTCGCTATGTAATCGCTGATGACCAGCGGATAATCGCGATACCCCCGGGGAGTCTGCTGGTTCGCGACCACCCGTAATGGCAGGCCTTTTGCCGCATCCAGGCGCCGATACGCCTGGTATACCGATGCCGCCGCTCGCGCCTCGTTCACTCCCGTCAGGCCAAAGCTACTGGCACGGCTCAAAGCCTCGCTGATGGCGGCTTCATATTCGGCCACGGTATAGTCCGGACGGGCAGCAAAAACTGCAGCTCGGCCCGACTCATAAAGGAGTCCGGTGGGCTCGCCCGTGGCATCACGCACAATGGTGCCGCCGCGAGGGTTTGGCGTTTCACGACCGATGCCGCCGGCAGAGAGCGCGCGGCTATTGACCCAGGCGTTGTGGCCGGAATCATCACTTAGTACGATGGCGTGATCGGTAGAGATCGCGTCCAAAAACTCTCGCGGTGAGGGGATGCTGTGGTTACGGAAGAAATCACTGGTCCACTGCCCGCCTATAATCCACTCGCTGCCCGGGTTGCGGGCAATACAAGCGCGCAGCGCCTCGGCTATATCATCCGGGCCAGCGGTGAACGGGAAGTCGCATTGGTATAATAGTTTCACGCCTCCCTGGGCGGGGTGGGAATGAGCATCGTTGATGCCCGGCATAACCAGCTTGCCGTCCAGATCAACGATGCGGGTTTGCGGTCCGGCAAATTCTCTGGCACCTTTGTGCTCGCCAACATAGACGAGCCGGCCATCGCGTAGCGCCATGGCTTGTGCCCAGGGCTGCTGCGGGTCGCCCGTATAGATTCGACCGTTGTCGAGCAGCGTATCGGCAACTCTCGGTAAGGTTTCCTTAGCAGTGGCTTGTTCCCCTGACGCTGGCGACTGCGCCGCGACCGGGACGGTAAGAAGTGCGACCGCGATCAGCAGCGCCGCACCAGAATCGCGAAACCGGCGCGCAGCTCCAAGCGGTTGCGCGGCTTCCGACGCCTTGTAGACCCTCGATGGTCCCAGGCACAATTCTGTAGTCACAAACCCTCCAGCGAAAAACGTCTCAAAACGAAAAAACACCTGACAGCAACACACGGAACCCCAATCACCCAGCGCAGCACCGAGTCAGCGGCCATACTACCGGCAAAAAAAACCCGGCAAAACCGGGCTAAAGTTGTGAAGCGAAGAGCGGCCGCTTCACTGCCCAATGTAGTAGCTGAGCGTGACTCCGTAAGTGCGCGGCATACCCTGGCTGCGGACGAAAGGCCCGTTACCACCGGCATAAGCAGACGGGTAATAGTCTTCATCGGTCAGGTTTCGCGCCCAGAGCATGGCCCGCCAGTTGCCGGTGGCAGAGCCGAGGCTGAGGCGCGCATTAAACAGGGTGTAGTCTTCCGTGGCGTCCTCAATCCGCACGCCACCGGTGGTATCGTCAGTAAACACCGCATCGCCGGCGATCTCCATCATTAGACTATCGGTGAGCGACCACTCATAGGCGGCCATCAGCGTGTAGGACCACTCCGGCGCCATCGGCAACTCAGCGCCTGATACGTCGCGTCTGACGGTGTTAGGCCAGGAGCTGGCATCCGGATCCACTGCATCCCACTTCTTGACCTCCGTGTCCAGCCAGGCGAGGCCAAAATTGAGCCTCAAGCCGTCCATGGGGAGCCATTGCACATCCAGCTCCGCACCGTAGATTTCCGACTCCGGCACGTTGGTCAGCCCCGAAATATTGCCTACAAAGGTCACTGATGCGTCCTGCTCCTGTTTGTCTTCGTAGTCGTAGTAGAACGCTGCCGCATTAAACTGCATGCTGCCGTCCAGCAGGGTCGCCTTGGTACCGACTTCGTAGGAGGTCAGTTTCTCCTCAGTATAGGGTTGCAGTTGCTGGGTGGTATTGGAGTTGGCGCCATTGAAACCGCCCGACTTGAAACCGTGGGAAATCATGCCGTAAAACAGCACATCGTCACTCATGGCATAGTCCAGGCCGATCTTGCCCATCCAGCGATCGGTATCGATGGAATCCCGATAGACCGGGAAAGCGTCGTTGATATTCTCAGTGCCAAGCAGCGAAAAGATATAGGTCGGCGAATTGGGGTCGTCATCGATCGTACCGCAGTCCCCTGGCCCCAGGCTGGCGCCAAACTGGGCATTTAGGAAGCCAGCGAGACTGCCGTCGTCTGCCACAAAAGTACAGCCTGACCAATCACGCTCTTCTTGGGTATAGCGAGCACCAACGGTAAGGCGCCAGTCGTCGGTGAACTGCCACTCTACATGCCCGAAGACCGCAGCGGATTCGGTCTCCTGATCATATATGGTATCCAGCTCCCGAATCGGCGTGCCCGAGAACAAACCTACTCCCCATGGGATGGAGCCTACGCCGAAGACCGAGTCGGACATGAAGTAGTGATAATACTCATCCATTTCGTCCTTGGAGTAATACACACCCACAATCCAGTCAAAGTCGCCGGTCTGTCCGGACAAACGCAGTTCCTGGGAGAACACGTCCAGATCGGTGGTGTTGATATTACTGGAATCATTGTAGAAGCCACCGTCCCAGTCATTGGCCTCTGTACGTTCAAAATTGTTGTAGGAAGTAATGGAGGTGAGCGTCATGGTATCGCCCAGCTGCCATTCCAGGCGGGCCGCCAAACCCATGAGTTCGTTATCGCGCCGGGGGCGCAGGTTGAATACCCGGCCGGTAATGGGGCTCACGTATTGGTTAGTCCAGTCTGCCGCCTCGTTATCATCCACCGAATACCACGGTGGGGTCTCCCCCAGATTGCTGCCACCGGGTAACCGGTAATCCTCCAAGGGTGTGTAGGGGTTATTGAATTCGTTCTGGCCGATACGGGTGCCGTCATACGCTGTGTTGGCACGGTTCTCGGATTCGTCCTTTATATAGTGTCCGATCAGTTCCAGTCGCAGTCGATCGGTGAAGTCGAAATTGACAATACCACGCACCGCTGTGGCATCACGCTCACCCAGATCGTCGCTGCGGGTCAAACTTTCCTGCCAGCCTTCACCGGACTGGGTAGTCTTGACCGCCAGTCGACCCTGGACGAAGTCTGTACCACCGCTGACATAGGCCTCAACCTCAAACGCTTCGAAATTACCGTAGGAACCGATAACCCCGGCTTCGAAGTCCCGGGTGGGCTTATTACTGATGAAATTGATCTGGCCAGCAGTGGTGTTACGACCGTAAAGGTCGCCCTGGGGGCCCTTGAGCACCTCTACACGAGCGGTGTCGAATACCAGGCCACGGGTCATAACCGTGTAAGGCATCGCCACTTCATCGAAATAAATACCGACGGTCGAGGAGGCGGCGGTAGAGTAATCCTGAAAGCCCACCCCGCGAATCGTGTAGAGAGGCACGCCCGTGGCTGCGGTTTCATTCACGGTAAGGCCCGGGGTAAATACCGCTATATCCTCGGCAGTCAATACGCCCAGATCCTTCAACTGATCGCCAGTGAACGCGTTGATCGTGATACCCACATCATTCGCACTTTGCGCCCGCTTTTGCGCAGTCACCACGACTTCTTCCAATTGTTGCTGGGCATAGCCCGGTGCGACCCACCCGAGACAGGCTGTGAGCACCGCCACAGGGAGCGCGCATCGTTTGAACGGTCGGATCAGTACCGGATTGTGCATGGTGTGTTTTCCTCTTCGATTATGAATAGCGCTGTTATATTGCTCGAAACCTACCTCTACGCCGTCCTCATATTAACGTTGCAACAGAAATTGCCGTTGACATATGTGGTCAATCCGTTGACCGAATGAACTAACAGTACCAGGGCCCGCCCACAGTTCATATAGAGTCAATAGAATGACCGCTTATGTCAAACCCGCCTGTAAGACCTGCATTACGATAGCGACATTGGCGGGAGTTTTTACCCAGCGTTCGTGCGGATGATTCCTTGCCGTCATCTCCTTCACCGGACTTAGCAGGTAGCGCCCATGACCAATCACGACCAGGAGGCGACCCGGTGTGCGGGTGACGAACTGGTATACCAGCCGGCGAGACAACTGGCTGCTGATATCAGCAGCGGTGAGCGCTCAGCCAAAGAGGTAATGATCGCTTTTCTCGATCGCATCGAGCGGGTCAACCCAGACATCAACGCCATTTGTACACTGATTCCCCGTGACGCAGCCATCGCACTGGCCGAAGACGCGGACCATCGTCGCGGCCGGGGTGAGGCTATCGGGCCCATCCACGGCCTGCCGATCGCAGTCAAGGATCTCTCGTCCACACGAGGCATCCGCACCACGCTGGGTTCGCCCATATTTGCCAACAATATTCCCAGTGAGGACTCCCTGTTGGTACAGCGCCTGAAGGCCGGTGGTGCGCTGGTAATCGGTAAAACCAACACACCCGAGTTTGGCACCGGATCACATACCTTCAACCCCGTCTTTGGTGCCACTCGCAATCCCTGGGACCGCCAAAAAACAGCGGGCGGCAGCAGCGGCGGCGCGGCGGCCGCCCTGGCCGCCGGGATGTTGCCCCTGGCGGACGGCAGCGATATGGGCGGTTCCTTGCGCAATCCGGCCGCGTTCTGTGGAGTGGTCGGCCTGCGCCCTTCCATGGGGCGAGTCCCTCATTACCCCTGCCCAATGGCCTGGCAATCCCGGCTGGGCGTGGAAGGCCCCATGGCGCGCGACGTCGAGGACTGTGCCTTGTTGCTTTCTGTGCTGGCGGGACCGGACCGTCGCGACCCCCTGTCGATCGAGGAAGACCCCACACAATTCGCAGAGGATCTGCAACACGACTTCGGCCCGGTTAGTATCGGCTGGTCCGCTGATCTGGGATTGCTGCCGATGGAGCCGGAAATACTAGCCACCTGCGAACAGGCCTTACCCTACTTGGAATCCTGTGGGTTCACAGTGCGAAGGGAGCACCCTGACCTGAAAGGTGCCATGGAGGCTTTCAAGGTCTTGCGCGCGACATACTACGCGCACTTCGGTGCGCCGCTGCTGGACGCTCACCGACATCAGATGAAAGACACAGTGATTGAGAACATCGAGGACGGCTTGCGTCTGTCCGCCCTGGACGTAGCGCGCGCTGACGCCACCCGCACTCAGTGTTTTCATAGACTGCTGGAGTTCTTTGAGCACCACGAATTTCTTGTACTACCCACAACCCAGGTGCAGCCTTTCGACCTCAGTACCGAGTGGGTGCAGTCCATTGAAGGCACCAGTCTTTCCAGTTACCTCGACTGGATGGCAAGCTGCTGCATCATCAGTCTGTTCGGCTTGCCAGCCGTCTCAGTGCCCTGTGGCTTCAGCGCTGCCGGTCTACCAACCGGCCTGCAAATTGTGGGCAAACCCCGAGCCGACCTGGACGTACTCCGAGTTGCGTATGCGCTGGAACAGCTGGTCCCCTGGCACCGGCAGCACCCGACACTTTAGCGCCAAAGGGGGTCGGACCCGGGACACCGTGACAGCACACTTACGCCGCTCACACCACTCACATAATAAGACGTACGTGCTCTCGGTAGGACTGTGGAGTCTCCCCCGCCCAGGCCCGGAAGGCTCGACTGAAGGCGCTGAGTTCAGAGTATCCCAGTTCAAAAGCGATTTCCGACAAAGACAGGTTGGTCTGTCCCAGATAGTATTTGGCCTGCTTCTCCCGAGCCAGATTTTTGGCCTCCTGAAAGCTATAACCCTCTTCAGCAAGGCGGCGTCTTAGCGTGCGTGGGGAGATCGCCAATTGCAGAGCAATTCTTTCGGCACTGGGTGAATCGTCGCCGCGGCCGCGAATAATTTCGCGTGAAACGACATCCACAAAACCGGTCTGCTCGTTAATGGACGTGAAATACGTGCGCAGGGCTTTGGTCAGAATGTCATACAACAGGTTGTTGCTGGAAAAAAACCGCTCTTTAAGATAACTGCGATCGAAACACAGTTTGTTGTAGTCCTGGGAGAATTTTACCGGCGCCCGGAAAAATGCCTCCAGCTCACTGCGATTGCGGCTATTGTTGTGGCAGAACCAGGCCTCCAACAGCGGCACCGGTTTACGAGTGGCGGTATTGAGTGTCTGCACCATGAAGGCCATCAAATATTCGTTCAGCTGGTCCATACGTGATGGTTCGTCGACGATCAGTCGAGCACCAAATTCAGCCATTGGCCCACTGAAATCAAAAGTGGTCTCAATACCGGTATCGACATACTTGTCGTAGCGATTCAGACAGCGTAAGCCACCCTCAACCGAGGGCGCCGCGAGCATGGCGAGAATTAACAGACTGCCGTTCTCGTAGTGAAAATCCTGACCCATATTCATCCCCATACGGGGGTTGCCGGTACTGCTAGCCGCATGCTCGAAGAGTTCCACAACCTGAGTGACCGGTACCGGCGTATCAAACTCCTCATTCTGCTGGAATGCAATCCCACAATCGGCAAACACAGGCACCGGATCCACACCCCGATCCATCAGGTAATCCCTGACATAGGCAACAAAACGTGGCGAGAGACTGGGTTCGAAATCCATGGTGGCCATACTGGCTTTTTGGTTGAGCCGGACGCAGGTCCGGCGGGCTGTTAACTTCGCTTAGATCCGCTGGGGGCCGCCGCCCGCACAATCAATAGCGGCTGACTCCCCGGTAGCGGTCAGGGGGCGACCTGGCTGTAGTAGGCCGCCAAGGCAGCGAACTCTGCCTCGCCAAACCTGGCGATTGCCGCCTGCATATGGCTGTTGATTCGCTCACCGTTTTTATAAGCCAGCAATTGTGATTTCAGGTACGCCGCGTGTTGACCGGAGAGAATCGGCCATTCCTTGGCAGCCGGCACACCATTCATACCATGGCAGGATATACAGTAGGCAGATAAGGTCTGGCCACTCGCCACCAGGCTCTGGTCACCATTGGCTGCACGAGCCCGTGGCTGGGCCGCGTAGTAGGCCGCTAACTCCGCGATTGCCGCGTCATCGAGGCTCATTGCAAAGGGCGCCATCACGGTATTTTTACGAGTACCGATCTTGTACGCATGTAGCTGCTCTGCAAGATAGGGACCGTGCTGCCCCGCCAGGTTTGGCCATTCGGGGTTGGTGGAGACGCCGGTAGCACCGTGACAGGCGACACAGGCAGCAGCTGCGGCGGGCGCAGCTCCCACAGAAACATCCTCTGCGACTGCGGCCAGCGATATCAGCATCGTAACAATGCAACTTGCAATCCAGTTCTTCATCGTTGAGCACTCTCTCCCATGTTCCCATTGCCGATCTCGATAAGCAGTTTCTCGCGATACTGTGCAACTTCGTTCAGCGGTCGCTGGCGCAGCCTGCCGACCTCTTGCGCCGTGTAGGGCTCAAAGGCCCGATTGAAACTGCCGCCAGAGAACTCCACCACAATCCAGTTCAACACGTCCGCCAGGTCCTGGTCACCCAGGGCCGAAGTGGCTGAACCGGGAACCCGCACCAGATACTCTCTCCCTGCCGTGGTCGTGGTGAATACGCCCACGTGGTCCTTCATCCGCGGCACGTTTAGGGCACCGGTTCCGTCGGGAGTATGACAGCCCTGGCAGAACATCTGGTAGTTGTAATGCACACGTTGAACGTCGTAGCCACTGGCGTTAGCGCTGGCAGTAACACCGAGAGCCAGCAGGACTAAAGCCATCATAATCGCGCCTTTCATTTTTTCTCAAACGCAACGCCCACGACCACCGCCGTGGAGCAATGATAGGACGCGTTACTGGTACCCAGGCACCAGTTAATATCGTTGGTCTTGTCGGGTCGATAAGGTGGCCGGTCGCCTTCGTCACGCTGACACAAGCAAGCGCCACAGGATGATTTGCCGCAGCAATCGTTGTAGGAAATCACGTAATTGCGGCCGTCTGCGGGGTTGTGACAAGTTCCGATCCATGTCACCGGCGACATTTCCGTACCGGGCGGGCAGGTATTGTGGCTACCGCCACAACAACTGCAGAGAAAGCCGTCGATGGCACAGTATCGCCAGTAGTCACAATCTGCAGGATCTCCCTCCTCCACGGGGTGCTCAGGACCTGCGGCGCGAGCAACCGGCAACAGCGGAATGGCCGCGCCACCGACCAACAACCCGCCCAGGCCTTTGAGCAATCCACGTCGCGAACTGCGCTGGGCAAGATCCCGGGTGCGTTGCTCAAACATTTTATCGATGAAATTCATGGCTTGTCTGCCTCCACGTACTGTACCGGTTCGCGCCGGCTCATATAGTCCTGAATAGACGCCACTTTGCGCTCCTTGGCTTCGAACAGACTATCCAGATGCTCTCGCGAATTTATGATCCCCATAGAGGCGATCATACCCTGCTCGTCGATGAGCACCGCGTAGGGCAACTTGGACACGCCGAAGGTCTTGCCCACGAGCTCAGACACTACATAGGGAAAACCCTCCAGTGCCTTGCGCTGGATATAGCCCTGATGATCCTGGCTTTCACCATCGCTGGCAAGGACCACTCGCAACCAGTCCGATTCCGCGCTGGCAGCCGATTTCAAGGCCGGCGTCAGCTCATTGCACACCGGGCAATCGGGTGACAGGAAGAACAGCAACTGCGCCTTGCCACCCTGCTCCTTGCCAATAAGCAGATTGTTGCCCGCAATATCGGCCACGGTAAGCGTCGGCGCCGCTGCTCCAACCGCCAGGGTCTGGTTCATCATCAACGCACCGGCGGGTGCCACGCGCTCATAGAGCACGCCGATTTGCCGCGCCAGCGCCAGGTTGATCAAAACCAGTGCGACGAAGCCGACCCATAGAACGATGTTGGAAACGAGCAGTAAGTCCATGTCAGCTGTCTCCGCCAATCAACTGGGCGTTGGTGATGAGTTGTTCGCTGGTCAGGTACCCGGCAATCATGAAAGCTGCTAAAGCCAATGAGAGCACGACCCCCGCCGCGGTCGCCGCCACGGCCTGCACCGGCACTACTGCGACCAGAGCGAATGCCGCGCAGAACAGGTTACGAATCAGCAAGGCGGGGCTAATGGTCGCATTGGATGCGGGGCCTGCACAGCCGCACTTCAGATCTCTACGACCACTCGCCAGTTGGGCTCCCATTGCCAGCGCATAGACCAGCAACAACATTGCGCTGGCCAGTAACCCGGCAGAGCGAGTGGCGGGCAGCAGCAGCATGATCACAACGACCAACTCACTCGCCGCAGCCAGATAGGCCAGCGGAAAAGCCTGGGGAAGCGCTGGAAACCAGCTGGCCAACAGTCGGCGATAATAGCTGTTGTCGCGAAGCTTGTGTACCGCCGCTACCGCAAACAGCCAGGCAAAAAACCAGGCGAGACCACTGACTATCAACTCAGGCATGCCAGTCTCCTATCGGGCCCGATGGACCATCAACGGGGTCTGCTGACCAAACCCGGTAATCGTGCGCAGGAACTCGCCTGTTGACGGATCGTAAATCTCCAGGCTCATATCACCGGGGTTGACCACCATCAGCGTGGGCTTCTCGCCTCGACTCACCGCCAACGAGAGCCCCCACTCCTTCAGTTTAATGCGCTTTACACGCTGGCGTTTAGCTACATCAAAAACCCACACCTCAGGGCCGCCACCCTGGTAGCTGCCATCCACGGCGCCGGGATGCATGATGATATAAACATGCCCGTTGTCATCCCGGTCAATCAAACCGATGCCTCCCGGAGCCCATTGTTCGGCGCGATCGCTCTCGGGCACCAGGTGCCAGGGTTCTCCCACCTCGGCGACATCGGTGCTGACATCAACGGGGAACATCAACCCGGCAATGCTGGGGAAATAGGCCGTATCACCGATAACCGCCGGCCGCTCATATATCGGTGAGTCGTCGCTGCTGAAAAATGGCTCGGTGCGCGTCTGTGCCAGAACCTGGCCCTTGGCATCCAGCTGGGTGGTCATAAAGCGCCCGTCTGCACACAGGGAACTGAACCCCCTCGTCGATGCGGGGTAGGTGAAGACGCAGCCGGGTGTGGGGATCTCGCGTACAATCTTGCGTGTATCGAGATCGACCAGAGTGACGGACGTTGCGGGGCTAAAATTGCTGATCGCAAGCCATCGGTCACCGTTTAGCAACAGGGCGGCATAGCGTTGCGGCATACCCATAAAGCGTTTGGCACCGGGCAGCATCACCTCAGCCTGCACACTGAGGTTCTCCTGATCCCAGATGGTGAGCATATCCTGGCGATCGCCGCGCACGCCGCGGGAGTGAAAGGTCTCAATCCCATAAATTTCGGCACGTTTTTCAGACTGGGCAATGTTACCCATAAGGGCCACGTTAAAGGTTCCCTTGACTTGCTTGGCCAGTGTCTCCTCGGCCGTATCAATCACATATACCTTGCCATCTGACATACTGAAAAAAGCGGCGTCATGCACCAGGAACCAGCTCTCGGGGTATACCCTAGGGGAGGGATTCAATGATGCCCGTCTTTTCTATCGGCAAAGGCGGTGGAACTGCCAGGGCTGCGGTACACAGACCGAATCCGGTCAGTGCGGCGGCAAGTCCAATGGTCTTTGTGTGCTTCAGCATGGGCTCGTTCCTGTGTTCAGCTGCGGTAATACCAGTCAGCGATTATAAGCGTCCCGGCGCGGGAGACCAATGTCGGCATCCGGGGGATCAATCCTTGCTGATCTGCAAGGTCTGGATTGAGGTGTATTCCTCAAGGCCGTAACGCCCGAATTCGACCCCGATTCCAGACTCCTTCACTCCACCGAAAGGGGCATCCGGCTGAATCATTGCGTGGTTATTGACCCAGGCGGTGCCACATTCCAACCGGCCCGCCAGTTGGGTGGCGCGCTCAATATCGCTTGACCACACCGAGCCACCGAGGCCGCTGGAGCTGCTATTGGCTCGCGCTAACGCGTCCTCTACGTCCGTGAACTTGAGCACAGGCAGGATGGGCCCGAAGGGTTCCTCCTGCACCAACCGGGTATCGTCCGCGATATCAGCCACAATGGTGACCGGGAAAAAGTAACCGGGCCCGGCCGTGGGCTCACCGCCGGAGAGAAAGCGAGCACCGCTGGCAGTCGCCTCCTTGGCCATTTGACAAACTTTGTCATACTGGGCCTTGTTCTGGATGGGGCCGAAATCGACCGCCCCACTGCCATCGCCGGTGGTCACACTGTTGGCAATGTCAGCAAGCGCCTGGCACAACTCCTCATAGATATCCTCGTGCACGTAGAGCCGCTTCAGCGCGGCACAGGTTTGGCCGTTGTTGATGAGCGCCGTGGTGAATATCTTGGGCGCGGCGGCCGCCACGTCGGTGTCCGGCAACACGATAGCGGCGTCATTGCCACCCAGCTCCAGCGTCACTCGTTTGAGGTTGCCGGCGGCGCTTTGCATGATTTTTTTACCTGTCGCGGTGGAGCCGGTAAATACCATCTTGTTAATGCCCGGGTGATTTGACATCGCCGCACCCAGGCTACCGTCTCCGGCGACCGCATTGACCACACCGGGCGGCAGAATGTCGTTCATTATCTCCACCGCCCTCAGGGTGGTGAGTGGCGTGTATTCAGAGGGTTTGATCACTACCGTGTTACCGCTGCGCAGGGCCGGCATGACATGCCAGATAGCAATCAACAAGGGGTAGTTCCAGGGCGTGATGGATCCCACTACACCCAAGGGCTTGCGGTGCACCTCGATACGCGCCGCATCGTTATCCTGAATGACCTCCACCGGAAGCTGCAATTCCGCGGTTGCATGGCACCAGGCGACCGTTCCACCCATTTCAAACCCTGCACCAAGGCCGGCAAACCCACCCATCGGCTTGCCCTGCTCCAGGGTCAGGAGCTGCGATAGCTCCTCGCTGTGTTCTTCCAGCGCCGCGCCTATGGCATGCACCAACCGCGCACGTTCACTATCGGCAGTCACGCTCCAGGAAGGAAACGCTCGTCGCGCCGCAGCAACGGCCTGGTCGAGCTGCTCCACGGTCGCTTGAGGGCACTGGGCTACAGGCTGCTCCGTTGCCGGATTTAGTACCGGGAAATGCGCTTCTGTGGCGACCCTCTGGCCATCGATGATCAGCTTGAAGTCGGACATGGAGTTCACCCCTGATTATAGTGACGACTTCATTAAAGCAGAAATCGGCGGTGCCGTATTGTTTGGCAAGGAATCGAAGAATTGACTGAGAGTGAACTACCGGGTCCGCGGAAGCCCTTGTAACGTGACAGATTGCTGTGTCATAACGCTGTGGTTTGCGCTAGTCTGGTCCTCGCGTTGTTGTTACGAGGGCCGCGGGAGTCAGCCTCCGGCTCGCTCGCTTGGCCCTTCAGGCCGATGGGTCAGAACCACTGGCTTGATCATCTCAGGCCGACGAAGAACAGCCTATATAGTAGCCGATTTGCAGAAAAACGGCCACTTAACTCAACACTATGAGTAAACCGCCATGAAACTCGCCATTCTCTCCTGCGGGCCCAACGTCCTACAGCACTCGACGGCTAAAGGAGGCCGCATTGCAGCGCGACCATAAGGTCAAGGTGCTGAACACACTGAAGTTCGCCATCGATCTGGAGCGGGGCTCACCGGATCTGTATTACCGGCAGAAGCGCTCTCAGCACTATGATGCGGTCCTGCCGCGAATCGGAGCCTCCATCACCTACTACGGCACGGCGGTGGTGCGGCAGTTCCAGGAGATGGATGTGTTCTGCGCCAACTACCGCCCACGGCATACTCAACTCGCGGGACAAACTGCGCAGCCTGCAGATTCTGAGCCGCCACCATATCGGCATACCCGCGACCACCTTCGTGCGCGACAAAAAAGATGTGCTGCCGGCGATCGAGCGGGTCGGCGGCGCGCCGGTGATCATCAAGCTGATCGAGGGCACACAGGGTATCGGCGTACTGCTGGCCGAATCAGTCAAGGCAGCAGAGTCGATCATCGAGTTGCTGCAGAGCCAGAAGCAGAACGTACTGATCCAGAAATTCGTTGCCGAGAGCAAGGGCAAGGACATTCGTGCCTTCGTCGTCGGCGACCGGGTGGTAGCGGCCATGCGCCGCGTGGCCCAGGGCCAGGAGTTTCGCAGCAACGTTCACCGCGGTGGGGTTGCCGAGCCCGTTGAACTGGATGAAGTCTATCGCGAGACGGCGGTGCGCTGCACCCAGATAATGGGCCTGCGCGTTGCCGGCGTCGACATGCTGGAGGGTAAAGATGGCCCGCAGATCATGGAGGTCAACTCCTCGCCCGGCCTGGAGGGTATAGAAACTGCACCGGTCTTGATGTGGCCGGAGCGGTGATAGACTACATCGCAGCACAAGTCGACTTTCCCGAAATCGACGTTCGCCAGCGATTGACCGTCAGCAGAGGTTACGGGGTCAGTGAAATATACGTACCCGAAGGCTCCAATTTTGTCGGCCAGACCATCAGAGAAACCCAACTGCTGGAACGCGACATCAATACACTAACACTCTATCGAGGAGCTAAGGTCATCCCCAATCCCCGTTCCGACCGCATACTGGAGGCCGGTGACAAATTGCTCTGCTTTGGCAAGTTGGAGGAGATGCGCGGCATGATTCCGCTGCGCACGAGACGCCGGAGACGACCCACCGTCCAGGAACTGGATACTGAACTGGGAGACCATGGTCACCAAGAGGACGCTAAGCGCTGACCCGCCACACCATGTAAACAAAATATGCCAACAGCAGGCCAAGGCCGACGCTGCGTGTCATACGGCCCTGGCCGAGGAAAAACACCACGATAATGAAGGCTGCGAGCAGTAGCGACACAGCCAAATCTACCAGGCCGCCATCGGGCACCGGCAGCGGGCGGACCAGCGCGCTCACCGGCAGAACAAATAACGCGTTGAATATGTTGGAGCCCACTACATTGCCCAGACACAAGTCCGGCTCGCGCCGGATGGCGGCAATCACAGACGTGATAAATTCCGGCAAACTGGTCCCCACTGCGACGATAACCAGGCCGACAATCACCGGTTGCAAGCCAAGCACTGTGGCGAGTTCAGCGCCTGCATCAATAGTAACTTGCCCGCCTGCGGTCAGGCAGATAATGCCAACTATGACGGCCGCCCAGTCTCGTAGTATCCCCGCAGTTGCAGGCGCGGGCAGCTTTTCCTCCAGATCCAGTATTTTCTGCATCAGCGGGTCGGCCCGCCTGCGGAAAAAGTCGGTGGCTGTCATGTAAATGAAGATGCCAAAAACCAGCAGCAGAATCAGCGCGTCGGCTCGGGTGAGCACTGGATCCAACCCAAGCAGCGGCCGGTCCAGCGCCATGATCAGCAAAATAGTCGTGCCCAGCAACAGCAAGGGCAGCTCCCGACGCACGACCCCGCTCTCAATCGAGATAGGACTGAACAGCGCGGCGGTACCCAGCACCAGACCGATATTCGCCAGATTGGAGCCAGTGACATTACCGAAAGCGAGCGCTGTCTGTCCCTCCACAGCGCCGACGACATTGACTACCAGCTCTGGCGCACTGGTGCCAAAGGCAACCACCGTGAGACCGACGACCAGGGGCGGCACACCGTAGTAACTGGCGATGGCCGATGCCCCGCTGACCACAACCGTGCCACCCACAAGTAGCAGAGTCAGGCCGAGCAAGAGAGTCAGGAATACCAGCATATTTCACAGCACTTTATGGACGGGTGCCAAAGCAAATGCTCCGCGCTCACAGGGCCCACCCGGAGTGTAGACCATAGCAGCTGCCGCGACACCGCCAATAGTCGGCTCAGGCGATTGGTGCGTCCGTGGCCTCCTGCTCGGGGTCCGGACCGATCTCCGCTTCGTGGGCCTCCTGAAACTCTTCAACCTGCCGCTCTACCACGCCGACCTTGCGTCCGTAAGCCGCCACATGAAACGCTGCATCGCCCTCGTACACCAGCGGAAGATTGGTGCGGCCGATCACCATGCCAGATACCGAGGAGACCAGTTCCGTTTCGGAACTGCCCAACGGGTCTGCAACAATGGCAATGACCTGGCCCTTGGTCACTTTTGCGCCCAGCGGCACCAGCGCGCGCAGAATTCCACTCTCGGGGGAACGCATCCAAATGGTCTCATCGCTCACTAGCGGTGGTGCGGGTGGCGTGCGGCGGCGGCTCTTGCCGAGCATGCCAATCGCACGCATGACGTTGATGATCCCCTTAACGCCAGCTCGGATGTACAATTCGTTGAAGCGCAAAGCCTCTCCCGCCTCGTACAGGAGAACCGGGACACCCGCCTCACCAGCGCAGGCCCGCAGGGAGCCGTCACGGATGCGCGCGTGAATAGCCAAAGGCACACCGAATGCCTCTGTCATCATCAAGGTCTCCGGATCATCGAGGTCTGCCCGAATCTGGGGGAAGTTGCTGCGGTGTCTGGCGCCGGTGTGCAGGTCGATACCGTGGGTGGATTTAGCGACAATCTCCCGCACAAAAGTATCCGCTACACGACCTGTCAGTGACCCCCGGCCCGAGCCGGGGAACGAACGATTGAGATCGCGCCCATCGGGGAGATATCGGGAGTGGTTCACAAAGCCGTAGACATTGACAATAGGAATAGCCAGCAGGGTACCCCGGATACCTTTGAGCGCATTGTGCTGCAACAGACGCCGGATGATCTCGACACCGTTGATCTCGTCGCCATGGATCGCGGCACTCACGAACAGCGTCGGACCGGGCCGCTTGCCACGCAGTACCTTCGTTGCAATCGAGAGATCGTCATGGGTGTACATAGGCGCCACCGGGATGGAAACCGACACGCGTTCACCCGGCTTGACCAGCTGCCCGCCTATCATCAAGCCCGAGTCTTCATTGGTCATCACAGATCATCCCGAAGGTCGCCGCGCCCGGCCGTTTTTCCCGGCGCTTCATCTGAGTCGCGGCTCCCGGAGCGGCGGCTCCCGGAGCGGCGGCTCCCGGAGCGGCGGCTCCCGGAACGCTTTCGAGGGCGCCTGCCACACAAAAAAGAGCTCGCCGGGTCTACTACATAACGACCTCGCATTGCAGTACGCCCCAGTAAAACCCGAAATTTCATGGTGTCCCGGTCGGTCAATGTGACCTCAGCAAGCTGCCTGACTCCGGCAATTTCCAGGGTAGTTTCGATCACATAGCGCAATTCTTCATGTCCACCCGAGTCACGTACCTGGCGTTGATCCAAAACCGGGGCCTCACAGCGAATTTCCTCCGTGGTCGATTTTTGCTCAGGATGAATCGCGAAGCGCACCCACGGCTTCCCGTCGCGTTCGAAGGGCTCGACCCAGAATGCATGCAACGAGCTGGTGCGGGCTCCCGTATCCACCTTGGCCTTGATCAGCGAAATACCCAGGTCTGGAAATCCGATCCATTCGCGCCAGCCCAACGTTTTCAATGCCGTCATCGCCTTCATCTGCTCCCTGCGTCGCCTGGGACTGCTCGATAAATCATAGCCTGCTGAACCTCCTGCGAAAGCCCGCGTCATCGGTTTGCACATTACCACGAACCGAAGCCAACTGCGCTGCAGATTATTGATGATTCGTCGCCATCGGGTAACACGGCCCCAGCATGATCGGCTCGGGCCGATGTTCCCCAGCTGCACACTGCGCACGGCATTCGAGCAACGGCTGGAACGCGCTAACAAAGCGCATCGTCATTGACAGAGTGTCCAACCCCTGTCCCGACACGCTATTTCGGCGCCAACGGAGAGGCTCGATATTTAGCCCCTTCTTGGCTATGCTACGGGGTTTAGTTGAGCTGCCATATGAGTGGTGGCCAATGCGCGTCCGGCGATAATAAGCCTGTAACCCTGCAGCGATGAAGCTGCCCCGACTCGGGAATAATACCAGTGAAACTACCGCTCTTTTTTTCTGTCCTTTTGATCTGTCTGCCCACAACACCGGGTTGGGCCGCAGCGGTTGATGGCAAGCGCCTGACTGCAGCGGAGCCGGGCAACTGGCTCAGCCACGGACGCACCTACGGCGAAGAACGTTTCTCGCCGCTGAACAAGGTCAGCGACGGGAACGTCGATAAACTGGGCCTGGCCTGGACCTACAAGTACGAATTAGACCGCGTGGTAGAGGCAACACCCATTGTGGTCGACGGTGTGATGTACACCACCGGCGCCTACAGCATGGTGTATGCGCTGGATGCGAAAACAGGCAAGCAGCTATGGCGCTACGACCCGGAGGTCTGGCGTGGCGTGCAGGGTCGCGGCTGCTGTGACGCAGCGAACCGCGGCGTGGCGGTCTGGCAGGACAAAGTCTATGTGGGGGTCTACGATGGCCGGCTGGAGGCTCTGGACGCCAAGTCCGGCAAGAAAGTCTGGTCGGTTGATACGCTCATCGACAAGGACCGTAACTACACCATCTCCGGCGCACCCCGAGTTGTCAAGGGTAAAGTCATCATCGGCAACGGTGGGGCTGAGTTCGGCGTGCGCGGTTACATCACTGCCTACGACGCTGACACCGGGGACCAGGCCTGGCGCTTCTTCACTGTTCCCGGCGACCCAGCCAAAGGTGACGAAAGTGACACCATCACCATGATCCGCAAGACCTGGCATGGTGATCAATACTGGAGCCAGGGCGGTGGCGGCACCGTTTGGGATTCCATGGCCTACGACCCGGACCTCGACCTCCTTTACATCGGGGTGGGTAACGGATCGCTCTGGAACTACAAGCTGCGCTCAGAAGGCAAGGGCGACAACCTCTTCGTGTCCTCCATCGTGGCGTTGCGACCGGATAGCGGAGACTACGTTTGGCACTATCAAACGACACCGGGTGACGCCTGGGACTACACCGCGACACAGCACATCATCGTCACGGAACTTCCGGTCGACGGTAAAGCCCGCAAGGTCGTTATGCAGGCACCGAAAAACGGCTTCTTCTATGTCCTCGACGCCGCCACAGGCGAATTTATTTCGGCAGAAAAGTTCGGTCAGGTCACCTGGGCCAAGGGAATTGACCCTAAGACCGGGCGACCGATAGTCGACGTCGAGGCGGCCGACTACTGGACCAAGGGTGAGCCCAAAATCGTGCTGCCAGGCTCTCAGGGCGCACACAACTGGCCGCCGATGAGTTTCAACCCCGATACAGGCCTGGTCTACATTCCCCAACAGGTTACCCTGGAAAACTTCGACCCGCTGGAGACCGCCGACCCGATCCGGACCGGCGTGCTCAATCTTGGCATTGAGGTGCCTGTTGTTCCAGAAACCCAGGCCGCCATCGCCGAGCTGTCGCAGCTGTACCGGGGCAACCTGGTGGCCTGGGACCCGGTGAAACAGGAGGCCCGCTGGACCCAGCCCCACGAGCATATTCACAACAGCGGCACCCTGAGCACGGCTGGCAATCTGGTGTTTCAAGGCACCGCTGATGGGCGTGTAGTGGCCTACAGCGCAGACAAGGGCGAGAAGCTGTGGGAACGGGAAGTGTCCAGCGGTGTGGTAGCGGGCCCCGTGAGCTACGAGGTCGACGGGGAGCAATACGTCGCCTTCAACGTGGGCTGGGGTGGCGCGTTTCCCATTACCTTTGGCGCGCTGGCGCAACTCGCCAAAGTCGTACCCGATTCCCGGCTCTATGTGTTCAAGCTGAACGGCAAAGGCGAAATGCCCAGGGTTACCCGACGAGAACTGACTCCACCCAGCCCCCCTGAGGTAGTCGCTGACGCGTCCGCATTGGCGGAAGGCAAGGACCTGTTCAGTAAGCACTGCGGCGCCTGTCATGGTTTGTCGGCTATCAGTGCGGGCATCATTCCGGATCTGCGCTACCTTTCCGATGAGCAGCACGAGCTGTTCCTGCCCACGGTGTATGGTGGCCTGCGCTCCCATCAGGGCATGCCGCCCTTCGGCAATATTCTGGAAGCCAAGCAGGTGGAGGCAATTCATCAATACGTCATCCAGCGCAGTCATGATCTGCGAGATGAACTAATGGACGAAAAAACCGCCGCTGCTGATGGGCAATCCCCACCCGGGTAGATAGCGCCCATCGGTCATCAACCCCGACAGGCCCATCGCCTCTCGGGGTTTTTTGACCCGGCGATATCTCTCACCTGACGGACTGAGGCACGCAGGCTATCGCGTGCTTAGCGTCGGTGTCACCTCGAACCCGGGGCTTGGTCCAGCCAGGCCTGGCCTGGCTTGGTCCTGCCTGCACCGGTCCGGCCGGGTCCAGTCCGGGGCATTCTAACGACGACGATCTCTGAGATAGCCACGAAGATAGTGTCGATAATAGCCCACACAATTGCTACCGAAAAAAAACAGTTCCAGCAAGACGCCGGCCGGAGTCTTGATGATTAGATTGTGTACCACCATCAATAGCGTAGCTAGCATCATCAGCAGCCGGAACCGTTGATCCGAGGACTGAAATGCACCCACAGTACTGATTGAAGATGCGGCGGTCACCAGCACGCTGGTGACCCCGTCAAAAGTGGCCAGAGCCGTGGCCATAATCAAGCCAAGAAACACCAGCATCCAGATTTTCGAACGGGAAAAAATCGCCGTGGTAAATCGCACGCTGGCGATCAGGGCGATCACTGATGCCGTATAGGTCTCCAGTAGCCAGAAATGGGCAGCGATGAGTATCGAGGCGCAACTGAGACAGACCAACACCCGGTTCTTTTCTCGAAACTGAAATGAGGCCAGATCGAAGCAGAACGCCAGACCAATCAGGCACTGGGAGAGCTGAAAACTGGTGATGCTATCTCCCCGAATATTTCATCATTGCAGCTTGAAGGCAGCGGCATGACGACCGACGGCAGCAACGAGCTTTAATTTACCGCTAAACGCCGGGGTCAATCACTTTTGCAGCTACAGTCACATTTTCCGCGTCTGGCATATCCTTTCGCGCAAGCACACGATAGGCTGCAGGCACTACGTAAAGAGAGAGGAATGAACCGAGCAACATGCCCCCGATAACAGCCAGGCCCAGGGGAACCCGACTCTGGGAGCCGGCACCCAACGCCAGTGCAATGGGTAGGGTACCCAGCACCGTGGATAGTGTGGTCATCAGGATGGGCCGAAAGCGGGCAGCGGCCGCCTCCTCCACTGCGTCGGCGATGCTCAGTCCGGACATGCGGCGCTGGTTGGCAAATTCAACGATCAGGATACCATTTTTAGTCACCAGCCCAATCAGCATGATAAGACCGATCTGGGAAAAAATGTTGAGCGTTTGGCCAAAGTACCACAGAAACAGCAGGCCGCCGGTAATCGCCATAGGCACAGTCAGCATAATTGCCAGAGGGTCTCGAAAGCTTTCGAACTGGGCGGAAAGCACTAGATAGATCAGCAACAAGGCGAGTAAGAATACAAACGCGAGGCTGCTCCCCGTCTCGTCAAATTCCCGCGATTGCCCCGCCAGTTCCGTGGCAAAAGACTCATCGAGAACCTGAGACGCCACTTCACGCATCGCCTCAATACCATCGCCCAAGGCCACACCCGCCGCCAGGTTGGCCGAAAAAGTCGCCGCGGTGAATCGGTTGAAGCGGTACAATACAGGCGCAGCGCTCTCCTCGCGCACTGTCACGAGGTTGTCTATCGGTATAAGACTGCCATCACTGCCACGTACCGACAGGCGCGACAGATCCGTAGGATCATCTCTGGCTGAACGCACCATCTGCCCGATGATCTCGTACTGCTCGCCATCACGCAGGAAGTAACCAAAGCGCTGTCCACTGAAGGAAGCCTGGACGATGTCGGCAATCTCCCGAGTGCTAACACCGAGGGCATCGGCGCGGTCGCGGTCGATGTCCAGCAAAAGCTCAGGCTGGTTGAATACCAGGTTCACGTCAACAAAGCTGAACGCGGGATGTTCCCGCGCTCGCGCCAGGAATTCCGGCAGCGCCTCGCGCAGTTTTTCAATATCTGTGTTCTGCACCACGAACTGCACGGGCAGGCCGCGACCGCCCACATTGATCGTATCGAGCTGGCGCACAAACGCCTGCATTTCAGGCATGCCCGCAAGCTTACTGCCAACCATCGCCGCTATCTCTGCCTGAGTCTGGGAGCGTTCCTCAGGCTGCTTGAGCACGATCCGTGAAAAACCGGTGTTGGTTGTCATGGAGGCACCAAACCCGGGCGAGGTCACCGTAATCACCGACGCTACCTGGTCACCCACAGTCTCGCGCACCACGCGGTCGTACTTGGTCATGGCGTCAAACATGTAGTCGTAGCCCGCGCCCTCCGGACCCTTGGATTGGACCACCAGCATGCTGCGGTCTTCCAGGGGTGCCAGCTCTTCAGGCAGTGTTTGATAAATCACCGCCATCAGGCCCAGGCAGGCCAGCAATATCAGTGGCGACCAACTCCGGTGGCGAAGGAATGCCCTTAACGATTGACGGTAGCTCTCCGACAAGCCCAGGAAAAAAGGTTCTGTTTTACGGTATATCAAGGGGTGCTGAGCACGGTTCTTTAAAAAGCGGGCACACAGCATTGGCGCGAGGGTAAGCGCCACAAACGACGAAATGATCACCGCCGCTGCCAAAGTCACCCCGAACTCTCTGAACAGAACACCGGTCAGGCCGCCGAGAAAAATCAGCGGTGCAAACACGGCAATCAAGGCCAGCGTTGTGGCGATTACAGCAAAGAATATCTCCTTCACGCCCTCGGCTCCTGCCACGGCGGGACGTTCGCCAGACTCAATACGTTTGTAAATGTTCTCAACCACCACGATGGCATCATCTACCACCAGCCCGATGGCCAGCACCATGCCCAGCAGGGTTAATACGTTAATAGAGAAGCCGGCGAGATATAAAACGAAAAAGGTGCCTATCAGAGCAATGGGGATAGTCACGATAGGAATGATCGCCGTACGCCATTCACGTAGAAAGGCGTATATGGTCCCGCACACCAACAACAACGCCAGCACCAGAGTCTGGATAACCTCACGGATACTGGCGCGAATAAACTCACTGTCGTCGAAGCCGATCGCCGTTTCAATATCCGCGGGCAGGTCACGCTCTATAATCGCAAGCCGTCGATAGAACTCGTCGGCAATCGCTATTTCATTGGCGCCCGTTTGCGGGCGCAGCACCACGCCAACCATACTGACACCGTTACGGCGCAGCACGGTTCGCTCATTCAAGGGGCCCAACTCAGCGTAGCCCACGTCACGAAAGCGGACCACTTTATCGCCAACTCGCTTGACCACCCGGTCGGCGAATTCGATCGGCTGATCGCCCAGCCTGCCCAGAGTCCGGATATTGAGGTCAATGGCCTGCCCCTCCAGACGCCCGGTGGGCAGTTCCACATTCGCGGCCTGAAAGGCATTGCGAACGTCGATAGCAGTCAGCCCGTGGGCTGCCATGGCGTCCGGGTCCAGCCACAACCTCATGGCGTATTCCTTGTACCCCCACATTTCCACTTTGCCGACGCCGCTGATTGTCTCAAACCGTGTCTTGAAGAGATTGTCCGCCAGCGCGCTGAGCTCCAGCAAGCTTCGCTGGTCACTGCGCACTGTGAGAAATACGATAGGATCCCCATCCGCCTCGGCTTTGGTAACGGTTGGAGCTTCGGCGTCGGTCGGGAGACGCCGCACAGCGGAACCCACCCGGTCGCGCACATCGTTGGCGGCACGGTCCAGGTCATCCCCCAGTCGGAACTCCGTGGATACTGTGCTCAGACCCTCGCGACTGACCGATTTCATAGTGCGGATACCGGCCACGGTATTGAGCTCTTCCTCGAGGCTCTCAGTGATCTGATTTTCGATCACCGTGGCATTGGCCCCCGGATACACAGTCTGCACGGTTATGATAGGTCGTTGTGCCTGGGGAAACTCCCGCACACCCAACTCCCGCATCCCGATAATACCGAATACAACGATCACGATGGACATGACCACCGCCAGCACCGGTCGCCGGATGCTGAGCTCATGAAGACCCATCAGCCGAGGTCTACCCGACTGAGCACGTCAACCGCCTGGCCATCGCGAACGCTCTGGATTCCGGAGGTGATGATCACTTCACCAGCCTCCAGCCCCTGGAGAATCTCGACGTGGCTGGCATCGCGATTGCCGGTCTCCACTTCCCGCCGCACGGCAATACCATCCTTGACCGTAAACACTGAGACCGAATCCAGGCTCTGCAAAACCGCGATCGCCGGAACCACCAGCGCCGCCTCATTCCGGCTGATAAACTGCACCCGTGCGTAATTGCCCGGGAGCAGCCTGCGCTCCGGGTTGGCCACGTTTGCACGCACAGTCAGGGTCCGGGTCGCCAGGTCAACGCGCGGATCAATGGCTCGAACCCTCGCCTCGAAGGGCTGCTCGTAGCCGGCCACTTTCAGAGACAGACGCTTACCCGGCTCTATCACCGCACGATAGCGCTCGGGTACACTGAAATCGACGATAAGGTCGGATACGGTTTGCAGGGTTGTGATCAGGGTGTCGGCCTCTATCAGATCACCCTGGCTGATATCGCGCAGGCCCAAAGTGCCCGCGAATGGCGCGTGGATGCGGGTCTTGCTGAGACGGATCTGCAAGCGGTCAACCTCCGCTTGCAGCACGGCGCGCCGGCTGACCGCGTCATCGCGCTCAGAGGCAGTGACAGAACCGCGCTCGAACAAACGGCTCAACCTGTCCTCATTGGTGCTGGCCAATGCCAGCTGTTCAGTCAGGGAGCGCAACTCCGCCGCCAGTTCCCCGGCTTCGATGACGACAATAAGCGCGTTTTCGTCGACATCCTGCCCGTCGCGAAAGTGAATGCTCTCCACCTTGCCCCTCAACTCACTGCGAATATTGATAGCCCTGTCCGCCATCAGCGTACCATTGAACGTGAGTCGGCTTTCGAAGGGCTGAGGCTCCAGGCGCAGGGTGCGCACTACAGGCGCTGCGCCGCCCGGGCGTTCGCCGTCAGCCACGGGGTCGACCGGCGACACTAGCGGCGCCAGCCTGGGCCAGGCCAACAGCGCAAGCGCAGCCGCGGCAAGTATCACTATCAGGATTTTTTTCATGAACACCTTACGCAGGGAGAGAGAGTGCCCGATCACAATGACTGCGTATTATACGCTATTTCCTTAAACCAAGTGTGGATAAGTGCGCTGTCGACCGGGCGCCCGCTAAGGGCTGAAGACCAGCGCCGGCCAGGGCGGCCTGCCGGTGATATGCAGATCCGGCTGGGCCTCAGCAGCAGCAATCGCTGCACGCAGGCCGCCGGCACCGACAATAATGATAGCCGCACTGACCTGATCCATAGCGTCGCGTCCTCTCGACGACAGAGGGTCAAGCCAACCTCTGTGAGAAAACAATGTCAGTGGCTGGACAAGTACTCTACAACAGGCTTGTCCCGGGTCTCAGTGCTCAGGTGCCTCTCGCAGCACAGCAGCGGGCGCCTACTCAATCCGCACCCCGTGATTTTCGAGCCATCGCACGTCCAGCACCCAGCGGACGCTCTTCACGTCGGGCTGGGTGGAGATCAGCTCCGCGGCGTGTGACTGTATCCGGGCCAGCTCATCCTGGGCCGCCATCATTTCATCTGAGACGGCGCCACTGTGCTGCAGGACGGGATACATAACTCGTAGCGACTGGCTTGCCGCCAGCTTTGCGGAACGGGGGCTGGTCATTCGCGCTACCCCGTTGTTCAGCGACTCAACCCGAAAGGGATACGGGTAAGCGGCGAGTTCGGCATCCTCTTCAAGCAGATCGTTTAATTCGCTCACGCGAAAGTCCAGGCTACTCACCCACCACAGGAAACCCAGCACCGCGCAGCCAATCAGCACGTAGAGATAGCGGCGGGTAAAATCATCCATTCCTGCGTTTCGTTGGGCAGTGCTCACGATACAGTCTCCTGGCGGTTCTTCGGTTGATCACCGGCAGATTGTAATATAACTTCTCTTTAGAGAAGGCAAGAAAAGAGACACCCTGCCACCCCGGCAAACGACACATGGGGCGAGCGCGCGTCGTTCATAATTTATATGGAGTATGCGCCAATGACGCAAGCCCCCCCTGAACCCGAACAATCGCAACCGCAAGCGGACACTCTGGGTATGGAGGCCCGGGAGATGCGGCGACTGGGTTATCTCGTGGTCGATACGGTCGTGGATCGTTTGTGCAACCGGAACAGTGAGCCGGCCATCCTGACCGGCGATGCCCGGGACCTAGCCCTGCGGTTGCACGGCCCCTTGCCTGAATCTCCCATCGATCCGGACGAGTCCATCGCCCTGCTTGTCGAGGTAATTCTGTCGCATCAGCAGCACGGAGACCACCCGCGCTATTTCGCCCGGGTACCCGGCCCCAGTTCTTTCGCCGCAATACTGGGAGACTGGCTGGGCACCGGGTTCAACGCCATTACCGCATCATGGGCAGGAGGATCCGGTCCTGCAGCCATGGAACTGGTGGTGATAGACTGGCTTCGGGAATTAATGGGAATGCCCGCGAACACAGAAGGCATTCTGGTCAGCGGCGGTTCCCACGCCAACCTGACCGCGTTCGCCGCTGTAAAAGCCAGCCTCGGCACCGGCGTAATCTATCTGACTGAGCAGACCCATGCTTCCCTCCCGCGGGCGCTGAAAATTCTCGGGTTTAATGCTGAGCAGCTGCGCATGCTTGCCTGTGACAGCGACCACCGCATGTGCGTCAACTCGCTGGAAACCGCTATCACCAACGATCTGGCCGCAGGTCTGAAGCCGCTGATGGTAATCGCCACTGCGGGCACCACGAATACCGGTGCCGTAGATCAGCTCAATGAGATAGCAGACATCTGTGATCATCAAGACCTGTGGTTTCATGTCGACGGCGCCTACGGGGCGCCAGCGGCTCTGGCGCCAGCCGGTCGTGCCGCACTTGCTGGCCTCGAACGAGCACATTCTCTGGTTCTGGACCCGCACAAATGGTTGTTCCAGCCCTACGATGCAGGCTGCCTGTTGATCCGGCCGGGTATGCTTGAGCGCAGTTTCGACATGAACCCCGAGTACCTCAAGGATGTGACCGCCGGCCCCGGGGAGGTGGATTTCCGCAATCGGGGTCTCGAACTGACCCGGCGCAGTCGGGCGGCAAAACTATGGCTGAGCCTGCGGACCTACGGTGTAGGCCGTTTTCGGGGCGCCATTGAGCAGGGCCTGGATCTCGCCGAATTTGCCGAGCGTTACCTGCGTGAGGACGCGGTAAAATGGCGGGTCGTCAGCCCCGCGCAATTGGGCATCGTGTGTTTCGCCCACCGCGCATCGGACGATGCCGATCATGAAGCGCGGGTTCGCCAACTCGCCTCGAGCGGGTTTGCCTGCGTCTCGTCGACCCGACTGAAGGGACAGACCGTATTCAGGCTGTGTACCATCAATCCGCTTACAAGCCATGAGGACATTAAACAGACCATCGATCGACTGGGGACCTGAGGGCCGACCCGGCCAGATAGATTTCCAGGGTTTACAAGCAGATCCTGCAGTCAGGACGAGCGTGCTCGGCTCCGGGATTTGAGGTCACTTGCACGACCACCACTTCGTGCCCTGCCGGAGACAGGTTAAACTGGCCTGAATGAGATTTTTCAGGACGGGTTTATGAGTGGAGCGACCTGGATCACGGACGGTATCGGGATGTTGGGTACTGCGCTGATTGTCATCGCCTATTGCCTCCTGCAAGTGGAACGCATCGACCCTCGCGGCCTGCCTTACAACATCATTAACCTGACAGGCGCTGGCTGCTTACTTTTCAGCCTGTGCTTCAGTTTTAATCTTGCCAGCGTGGTCATCGAGATATTCTGGATTGCCGCGTCACTGGTTGGGCTATACAGGTACTGGCGCAGGGGTACCGCGAGCAATTCATCACCCTGAAAGCTTGTCATCGGAACCCGTTGCCTCCGGGATTCGCAGGGGGAGCATACTGCAGTGTTTCTGAACCGATCAGCGACGTATGCCCGGAGACTCGAGTGTGAGACCGACGGCTCGCCATGCCAGGTAAAGCTCGACGCTGTTATACAGCGCTGATCCCGCTGGGTAAGGCGCGGCGCGAACACCGATATCGCAGTCTCGAATCCTGCGATGCAGAGACCCAAAAGACTGCCATTCCATGCGATAACCCGGGTAGGCATTGCCATGCCCCTGGCTGATGATATCCCCCCGTAAGCGCTTGCCCCAGTTGTCGTCATGGCATTGGTTACAGGCCAGATTCAATTGGCCCTTGCGACGAAAGAAATAAGCTCGCCCGGTTTCGAAGAACGCCCGGGACTCGCCCTCGATGGACACCGCGTAAGGCATGCCACGGGAAAGGCTGGCCACATAAGCAGTCAAGGACAGCAACTCGTCGGACTCGTATTCCAGGGGGGGCAGCCCCTGCTGTCGCGTGCGACACTGATTGATCCGTCCCTCGAGGTTGAGTAGTGTTCCTGAAACCCCATCCAACGCAGGGTAGCGCGCAGCGGCCCCGACCAGCCTGCGCGAGCCGTCTTGCCCATGACAGGACTGGCAACTGGCAGCCCCCGAGGCGTCTTCAAACAGTGCCCTGCCCTTGTCCACCCAGAGGTAGCCCGGGTTGGCAAAGCTATCCTCTTGTAGCAACTGCGACTCGGGGGTCAAAAACTCGAAGCCTGACTTCACACGCTGCGACGGCAGATCGCTACGCTCGGCAAAAGACTGGCGCTCCTGAGCTCGTCCCTGCCCCGCAAATACGATAATCAGTGAAATCAGAGCAATGAAGCAGCGTTCAGGCGAGCAGCGGGGAGAACTCACTCCACCTCCAGATGAACCGAGTCCGTGAACACCCGCCCGCCCTGATCGACCCAGCGAAACACCAGGGTGCCGGACTGAGAAGCGGTCGTGAAAAAGCTGAGGAATGGGTTTGCCGCGACGCCCGGGAAAAACTCGGCCCGAAAAATCATCTCATCGTTATAAAGACACTCGAAATGTTTGAGGATATCTCGCGGAATCTGCCGCCCGTACTGGTCGCGCCGATAACCACTTTCCATCTCGTGCTGAATCATCGCCTTGAGTTCGATGACCTCACCGGGGCTGGCAGTCTTTGGAGCAGCAATTCGAATCACATTCATAGGTTACTGTTCGTAAGTTACTGTTGATAAGTTACCCGTCAAATAACGCAGGCACCGAGGGTCACGATACTGAAAGCATATCCGCACCAGAGCACACCGTCGTTCATCTCAGCAACCGCAACAATGCGCTGGGAATCAGCCATACGAATACGCGTTTGTACTTTCGCCCGTCCGGCGCGCTGATCGAGTTCAAAGTAGGCCAGTAACGGCAGTGGATTCTCTTCGGCAAAAACGGCGAGGCGCACCACATGATCTTCCGGACTCATCGGGCTTTCCACGTCCACCGATAATGGCACGGTGTATCCATTTTCAGTGATGGGTGGAATCTTCACAGTCACCCGCCCCGGCCGCAATGGACGATCGCCGAATACTTCGGCTATGGCCAGCTCTGCATCCCGTGGTGACGCTGTGGCGCCGCCGGATAACAGGGCCAGCCCAAGGGCGCCGGCACTGGTTTTCAGTAAGGCCCTGCGACGGAGCGTCCAGGGGACCGGTGCCGATGGCGGCAGAACAGGCTTCACGGATCCTGCCCCTCAAGCGTGGACAGATAAGCCACCAGATGCTCTACCTGCACCGCGGACAACGCGGGCCGGCCACGGTATTCAGCCGCCACCTGATTGAGTCCTGCAACTCGGTAATAGGGCGGCATAATGGTGTTGGGATTTAGCAACGATGCATCCACAATACGCAGTCGCAGCTGCTCGGGTGTCAGCCGCGCGCCTACGGCTGAGAGGTCCGGGCCGACATCACCCTGAAACGGCGCGTTCAAATCACGGACCCGATGGCAAAGCACACAATGGCCATCGTCCCGGCTGACAAATAGCGCCTGGCCAGCTGCAGGCGAACCCGGCTGTGCCGCCAAGGCTTGCGGCAGGGTATCGGCCACTACGGTATAGCGCACTACCGTCTCCATCGCTGCGGTTTCTGCTGCTGCCTGCTCCACTGCTAACTGTGAGGATTGCAGCAGGCAAGCAGCGGCGATAATCGCCCGCTTCCTGGGCATCAGCCAAATGCCTCTGCGGTTACAGCGCTGAACCACTCCCGGGCCTGGGCCGCCTCACGCCGCTGGAAGCTGACCGGTGAATCCACAGGACTGGTGCCGCCCGATCCCTCGACAGTGGCAAACTGTCCCGCGGCACTGGAGTAAACACCGGACACCGAGATGGCCCGATCATCAGCGATATACGAATAACAGGTGTTCGCTAGTGTGGTGGGCTCACTCTCCAAGCCAGTGAACAAGCGCACTACTTGAATAGCACAGACCTTGGCCTGGGCATTGGCGGCAAAAGCGGATTTGGGCATGGGCGCGGCGATAGCGGCATCGCCGATCACATGAATGTCCGACAAAAGGCGCGATTCAAAGCTCGCGGCGTCAATGGGGCACCAGCCGCTGGCGTCGGCGGCACCACAACGCTGGGCAATGAGTCCGGCCTGCTGGGGCGGCACCACGTTCACCACGTCGGCGGTAAGCGTATCAAAATCGGTATGCAGGCTTAACGTGTCCGGCTCGACCCGATTGACCCGCCCATCATTGAATCCGCTGCGCCATTCCAGCGTGTCGCCATAGAGGGTCTGCCATGCGCCCAGAAACAAGGACTGTTTGGAGAAGCGCTCGTTAGCGTCGAGGATAATCAGCTTTGAGCGGGGCTTGTGTCGGGCAAGATAGGCAGCGATGAGGCTGGCGCGTTCATAAGGCCCAGGCGGACACCGAAAAGGCGCGGCGGTGACCGACATGGCGACCACGCCGCCGTCGTCCATGGCCTGCAATTGCCTCTGTAGTAACAAGGTTTGTGCGCCGGCTTTCCAGGCGTGGGGCATGCGCTGCGCCGCTTCCGGGCCGTAACCTTGCAATGCCCCCCAGCGAAAATCGATGCCCGGCGCCAGTATCAGCCGATCATAGGCCAGCGTTTTTCCACCACTCAGGGTGACTGTTTTTTTGGCCGGGTCGATGTCGCGGGCGCTGTCGCGGGCGATGTTTATACCCTCTCCGGCCAGGGCCTGATAGGAGAATGTTTGCTGCCCGAGCGTACGCGAGCCCGCCACCACCAGATTACTGAAAGGACAGGCAATATAATGCGCATTGGGCTCTACCAGCGTCACCGCCAGCCCCGGCATCAGACGCTTGGCGAATCGTGCCGCTGTCGCTCCGCCGAAACCGCCTCCGACTACAACCAGTCTGGCGCCAGCGGCGCGGGTCACAGCTGCGGGTGCGAGCAGCCCGGCAAGCCCCAAGGTAGAAAGCGAGATCAGCAGTTGTCGTCGGGATACTGATGCCAGCATAGCGGCTAGCGGTCCGCGGGGCTGGCAATATGGCGGGCAATCAATGCTATCTGCGCGTCGCTATACCCCCGCGCCAGCCGATGCATCACGGTTGCGCCCTGTGTCTCCCGTTTGAAAGTTGCCATCCTGGATTGAATCTCCCGTGCTTCAAGCGTCCGCAGGTTAACGAGCTCGGAGCCTGCGCCGCTACCGCTGTGGCACCCGCTGCAGGTTGAGGCGAGCGCGGCTGCCTGACCGAGTGCGGCCACAGGCGTCGCTGCGAGCTGATCGCCACCGGGGGCCGCGAGAGCCTGCACCGCTGCCGTCAAGGTCGACGCCGCCCACATCACTGTCACCACCACCCGGAGTCTTTTGCCCACCAGGCCCATATTGATACAAAGGTCCACTAGGCTCTCAGATCGGTATCTTTTAATGGCAGCGTCCTCACACGCTTCCCGGTTGCGGCAAAAATCGCGTTCAGTACCGCCGGCGCCGCCACCCCGATTGTCGGTTCACCGACACCGCCATAGAAACCACCGGAGGGCATCACAATGGTTTCCACCTCGGGCATATCGGCTATTCGCATCGACGGGTAGGTGTGAAAATTCTGTTGCTGTACCTGGCCCTTGTCGAAAGTGATTTCGCCATACAGCGCCGCTGACAAGCCATAAACAAAGGACCCCTCGACCTGGGCCTCAATCTGCTGCGGATTGACTGCAGTGCCGCAATCGGTGGCCGCAACGATACGATCGATTTTAAGCTTGCCCGCTTTATCAACGGTGACTTCAGCACAAGCGGCGACGTAACTGCCAAAAGCGTGCAGCACAGCGAGCCCGCGCGACTTGCCATCTTTACTACCCCAGCCCGATTTTTCCGCCACCGCCTTCAATACCGCCGCGCTCTTGGGCCGGTTCTTCATCAGATCCAACCGAAACTGCAACGCATCCCGGCCAGCGGCGTGCGCCAGCTCATCGAGGAAACACTCCAGATATACTGCATTCTGATTCACGTTCACGCCCCGCCAAAACCCCGGGCGAATCGGCGGATTACGCATGGCGTGATCCACCAGGAGATTGGGAAAGTCATAGCTGATCTCATGATCAACCAGCGCGGGATGAATATCGCCGCGAACAACGCCCTGGAACGTTGCGTAGTCAGCGCCATCAACCAGCCGTTGTGGCATCAAAGCAGCGAGAATCGACTGACCAGAGATACGCATATGGAGGCCGGTGAGATTACCCTTCTCATCCAGGCTGCCGCGCATCTTGGCCATGGTGGTGGGATGATAAAACCCGTGCATCTGGTCTTCCTCACGGGACCATTGCAGCTTGATCGGGGTACCGGGAAACTGCTTGGCAATGGTCACCGCCTGATGCACAAAGTCGGGCATACCCCGACGACCGAATCCACCACCGAGAATCATTTTGTACACTTCGCACTGCTCAATGGGAATACCGGCCGCTTCAGACGCAGCCGCCAGGGCAGACTCTCCGTTCTGGGTGGGGCACCAGACCTCGCACTTGCTTTCGGTCCACAGCGCTGTGGCATTCATCGGCTCCATGGGTGCGTGGTTCTGGGACGGACATTTGTATACAGCCTCAACCATGCTGTCTGCCGAACCAAACGCTGCTTTCAGGTCCCCAGCCCAGTTGCCGGCGAAGGCCTCATCGGCATCCAGGCCGCTCTTCAGTAAATCGTCTACCTGTTCATCATTGAGGTCTGCGTTAGGTCCAAAGTCCCATTCGATGGGTAGTTTATTGAGCGCTGAATGGGCACGCCACCAGGTATCTGCCACCACGGCGACGCCGTTAGTCCCGCTTGAGGTAACGACTTTGACCACTTTGCGGACCCCCGGCATGTCTTTAATGGCGGCCTCGTCGTAACTCACCAACTTGCCCCCCAGAACCGGACAGTCCTTGATACTCGCCAGCAACATGCCCGGCAGTGTCACATCCGCACCATAGACCTGCTTGCCAGTCAGTTTGTCTGCCGTATCCAGGCGCCGCTTGGGCTGACCGGCAACGGTCCATTCGCTGGGACTCTTGAGCGCTATCTTTTCCGGCACCTCGAGTTTTGACGCCGCTACCGCCACGGCGCCAAATGTTGTGGTTTTACCACTGGGTCGGTGGGTGATGACACTGTCGCGGGCGCTGCACTCACCGGGGGCAACGCCCCAGGCATCAGCAGCGGCCCGTATCAGCATCAATCGGGCGGCCGCCCCACCCTCTCGCACATACTGCTGACTTTCTCTAAGGCCCCTGCTGCCGCCGGTGGAGAAGCTTCCCCAAACGCGCTCCCGGGCCAGATTGGCACCCGGTGTCGGAAATTCGTAGGTTACCTTGTCCCAGTCGCACTGGAGTTCCTCCGCCACCAACTGGGCCAGACCGGTCAATGTGCCCTGGCCCATTTCAGAACGGGCGATACGGATAGTGACGGTATCATCCAGGCCAATATGCACCCAGGCATTGACTTCGTCGACCTGCTCCGCCGCTGTTTTACCCGCCACTGCCGCCGCGGGCAACAGGCCGATAGACAAACCGACGCCAGCGAGAGACGTGCCGATAATAAACCCGCGACGGGTGATACTGTGTTGTTCGCTCATGGCAATATCCCTCAGGCTGTCCGGGTTTTGGCAAGATGAATGCCCTTGCGGACACGCTGGAACGTGCCACACCGGCAAATATTGGTGATCTGCGCGTCAATATCAGCGTCGCTGGGACTCGGGTTATCGTTCAACAGCCCCGCCGCCGCCATGATCATGCCGGGTTGGCAAAAACCACATTGGGGCACATCGAGCTCAGCCCATGCCTGCTGTACCGGGTGGTCACCATTTTCCGAGAGCCCCTCAATCGTGGTGATCTCGCTGGTTTCTTTTACCGCTGATAGCGGGTAGACACAGGAGCGTACCGCCTTGCCATCAATGTGTACCGTGCAGGCGCCGCACTGTGAAATACCGCAGCCGTACTTGGTACCCGTGAGCCCCAGTTGTTCGCGCAAAACCCAAAGCAGTGGAGTATCCGCTTCCGTGTCCACTACCATTGACTTACCGTTCACTTTCACTGTTTTCACTGGCTATTCTCCCGGGGGTTCTGATCATATTAAAGGCAACCGTTCTGATGCGGTCAAGGGGACCCGCTCTGCCAGCCGCAGCACCACTGGCTGGGCTCATATGCAACAAACACGAAGCTCACGAGCCCCATGATACACCCGACAAGATAAAGCGGGGATGCAAGTTTGTACTGCGGCCTATGCCGGTCAACCGAAAAAGCACCGCCCTGTGCGCTCAAACATCAAATGTCACAGGTTTGCATCATAGCGGGCTGAGGCTCGCGTCAACCCATTGGGCTTCGCCACCCCTGCAGTATAGTGACTGACGAGCGGGGTGAGTGGCCGCTCGTTGCGTTGTTCGCGGGAGCGAGTTGGGCGCAGATTTTCTGGCCCGGGAGTTACGTTTCCGGTCATTGAGCTGAAACAGAAATCGACGTCATAGGGCAAGACGTCAACGAAAGAAGCGTCGTACTTTGCGGCACGTGAATCAAAAATATATTTAACTCTGATGCAGCGTCGCTTGATGCCTTCGCAGCGATTAGCTATCAGTGGTCATGTATTTCCCGATAAGATGTCAACGCTGTCGCTCGATAGCAGTGGTTGGCAGACTGAAGGCCCGATTGAAAGGCTATTGACGGCGAAGGAAACCCGCGACTGGTGCCTGAACAGGCGAGGCAGGGGGATCAGGCGGACGACCTTAAGGAGCCAGATTTCCACGGAGGCACCCGGAAATGGCAGACAACGAGCAATTGAAGCGCTTGAAGAATAGTGTTGAGAGCTGGAATTTCTGGCGCGTAGAAAACTCAGGCCTGAATCCGGGCCTCGCCGGAGAGGATCTCTCTAAGGCGAATCTCGCTCTGGCGAACCTCAGCGGGGCGGATTTGTGTCGCGCCGACCTGCGCTATGCAGATCTACGCGGAGCGGATCTGCGCAACGCGAACCTGCGTCGTGCGAACCTGCGAGAGGCAAACCTCAGCGGAGCGGATCTGAGCGGAGCCCGTTTATACCGGGCGAACCTGAACCGGGCGACGCTGACCGGTGCCAATCTCGCGGATGCAGAACTAGATCGGGTGTTCCTGCGTGGGGCAGATCTGAGCGGAGCGGATCTTCGTGGAGCAGATATGCGCTTCAGCGTTCTCGTGGCAACAAACCTGGATGGTGCGCACCTGACCGGCGCCAGAGTACATGGGATCTCCGCGTGGGGTCTGGAGGGTGTTCCGGCGGACCAGGCGGACCTGATCATCACATCCGACGACGAGGCTGCAGTGACCGTCGATAACCTGAAGGTGGCGCAGTTCATTTACTTGTTGCTGGCAAATGAGGAGGTTCGTGGAGTGATCGATACGATTACATCCAAGGTCGTGTTGATACTGGGCCGTTTCACGGCAGACCGAAAAGCGGTGCTGGACGCCTTGCGCGATGAACTCCGCAGAAGAGACTTGTCACCGATCGTATTCGATTTCGACATTCCCCAGGAACGTGACATCACCGAGACGGTCACTCTCCTCGCACGAATGGCCCGCTTCGTCATCGCGGATCTCACCGATCCAAAGAGCATCCCGCAGGAGATTCAGGCAATCGCCCCCGACGTGGCAGTGCCAATACAGCCGGTCATTGTCGCGGGCCAGAAGCCCTGGAGCATGTTCAGAGATTTGCGGCGTAAATACCATTGGGTACTGACACCGTACGAGTACACAGACCAAGAGCACCTACTGGCAACGCTGAGCGATGTCATAGCCCCGGCGGAAGCCAAACGTGAGGAACTCTCTACACCCTGAACTCGCGTCGAAGGTAACAGTCAGATTTGCATCTGACCGTTCCAAGGGGTCAGACTCCTTGATCGCTTCCTTCATCCGTTATCTGCTGCGATCGCTGCGTTCCAAGGGGTCAGACTCCTTGATCGCTTCCTTCATCCGTTATCTGCTGCGATCGCTGCGTTCCAAGGGGTCAGACTCCTTGATAACGTTCCAAGGGGTCAGACTCCTTGATCTCTTCCTTCATCCGTTATCTGCTGCGATCGCTGGGCTCCGCCACCCCAGGCTATCGTCCGGCCATCCTGACCATGTATCAATACGGTGGGTCTTAAGAGGTTTCCAGCGTGACCGGTGCCGGTTTATTGGGGAAGCTCAGATCTACGCACTTTTAATGGAGTCTGACCCCTTGGCTTCTTAAGAGGTTTCCAGCGTGACCGGTGCCGGTTTATTGGGGAAGCTCAGATCTACGCACTTTTAATGGAGTCTGACCCCTTGGCTTCTGACCCCTTGGCTTCAGATCTACGCACTTTTCATGGAGTCTGACCCCTTGACTTCCGAGAGTACTGACCCACTGTGGGTGGGACGGGATAATCAATCGAGTACGGGTGAATGCCCGTCCCCCGTTAATTGGTAGAGCCAATCAATCGAGTACGGTGAATGCCCGTCCCCCGTTAATTGGGTAGAGCCTGTGCACTTTTCATGGAGTCTGACCCCTTGACTTGTGGGCAGCCCTTTTTGGTTTGATTTGGTCGGGACGGCAGGATTTGAACCTGCGACCACTACACCCCCAGTGTAGTGCGCTACCAGACTGCGCTACGCCCCGATAAATGCCTGCTTTCGCGACAGGGCGGCATTATACGTCATGCGGCGGGTGATACAAATGCTATTTGTCCGGGTCTGACCCGGCGGGGTCGAGAACGACCAGCAACTCCTCGAGTTCCTCAATAGTCTCTCGAATTACCGCCTGAACCTGAGCCGGGGCCATACCCCCATCTTCATCGGTCATGCGCTGGCGGGCACCACCGATCGTGTACCCCTGATCGTAGAGCAAACTGCGAATCTGGCGGATAGTGAGCACGTCGTCGCGCTGATAATAGCGCCTGTTTCCCCTGCGCTTGACGGGCTTTAACTGCGGAAACTCCTGCTCCCAATACCGCAGGACGTGCGGCTTGACCGCACATAACTCGCTCACCTCACCTATGGTGAAGTAGCGCTTTCCCGGTATGGCCGGCAGTTCATTATTGTTGCTCGGTTCCAGCATATTCTTCTACTCGCGCCTTGAGTTTCTGGCCAGGACGGAAGGTGACTACCCGGCGGGCAGAGATCGGGATTTCTTCTCCGGTCTTGGGATTGCGGCCAGGACGCTGGCTTTTATCGCGCAGGTCAAAGTTTCCAAACCCTGACAACTTGACCTGCTCGTTCCCCTCCAACGAGGCGCGAACCTCCTCAAAGAACAGCTCGACAATTTCTTTGGCCTCCCGTTTGTTAAGCCCCAGCTCTTCAAACAGGCGCTCCGCCATCTCTGATTTGGTCAGCGCGGTCATTTTTCCGAATACCTAGGTTCTCAGCTCTGCATTATAGTTTTTCTTCATTAGATCAAGCACTTGTTCCACACACTTATTAACGTCTGCGTCACTTAGAGTGCGTGATTGATCGCGAAATGTCAAACCAAGACCCAAGCTTTTTCTTTTAGGATCAATGCCTTTGCCCTCATAGACATCAAATAACCTTAAGTCAGTGAGGTAAGCTCCCGCCGCAACACGAACATTTCGCATCAAATCTCCGGCTGACACATCCCGGTCCACCACCAGAGCCAGATCTCTCCTAACTTCAGGGAACTTGGACAGCTCGGCGAACACGGGCAAACTGACCTCGAGCACCGCGTTCAGGTCAATCTCGCAAACGCAAACCTGACTGGACAACCCAAGCTCTTTCAGCACCAAAGGGTGCAAGGCGCCAATATAGCCTACTGTCTGGTCAGCGCGCGTAATGAGCGCGGTTTGTCCGGGGTGTAAGCCCCGTCGACTGGCTGCAGCGAAACTGAACTTAGGTGACGAACGGGTTAAGGCCAGCAAGCTCTCGAGATCACCCTTCAGATCGAAAAAGTCAGCGGCCTCAGCCCCACTGGCCCAGTTCTCCGGCAGTCGATTGCCGCTGGCGACCATTGTCAGGGTCGGTGTTTGCTCAAGGCCTTTGGCTGCCGGGATAAACCGCAAGCCGGTTTCGAATAGTCGCACCCTGGCCTGCTGCCGGTTAGTATTGTGCACCACTGCGGAGACCAATCCGGGCAATAGACTGCTGCGCATGACCGCCATGTCTGTTGAAATCGGGTTGGAAAGTGCCACCGGCTCAATCTCAGGATCGAACAGTTGTTGTAGTTTTGGGTCGACAAAACTGTAGGTAATCGCTTCCTGGAAACCCCGAGCAGCCAGGTGGCGCCGTAAATGCCGCTCAGGCAGCTGGCCCTCGGGCTGGGCTGGTATCATCAGGTCCGTGCGAATGGGGCTGGCCGGCATCTGATTGTACCCGTAGACCCGCGCCAGTTCTTCCAGCAGGTCCGCCTCCAGCGCGATATCGAACCGCCAGCTGGGGATGCCGCAGCACCATCCCTCTGCGGTCGTCGCCACCGAAAAACCCAAGCCCTGAAAGATCCGCTCGACGTCATTCGCCGGCATCTCGAAGCCCAGTACACGCTTGATCCTGGCGGCACGCAGGTTGACGTCAGGGCGTTGAGGGAGCTCTGCCTCGGCCACTGTTTCGACGATTGGCCCCGGATGTCCGCCGACGATATCCAGCAATAACTGACTGGCCCGCTCCATCGCCTGGCGCTGCAGTAGAAAATCAACCCCGCGCTCGTAGCGGTGTGAGGAGTCAGTATGCAGGCCGTAGGCGCGGGCCTTGCCGGCGAGCAACTCCGGTGCAAAGTAGGCGGCTTCAAGAAAAATGTTACGGGTACCGATACCCACAGCGGTGGGTTGCCCTCCCATAATTCCGGCCATGGCGACCGGTCCGCTATCGTCTGCAATCACCAGCGTATCCCTACGCAAAGCTGTGTTCTGTCCATTGAGCAGCACCAGTTCCTCACCCTGCTCCGCCATGCGCACGGTGATACCACCGCTGAGTCGATCGAGATCGAAAGCGTGCATGGGCTGGCCCAGCTCCAACAGCACGTAATTGGTGACATCCACCACGGGATCGATGGACCGAAGCCCACAGCGGCGCAGCTTCTCCTGCAGCCACAGAGGGCTGGGACGAGTCAGATCGATGTCGCGAATTACCCGGCCGAGGTAACGCGGGCAGTTCTCAGGTGCTTGCAGGGCCACAGGCAAGGTGGCGTCGATCGCAGTGGCGGCCGGCTCGAATACTGGCGGGGTCACCTCGGCAGTGGCTAGTAGTCCCACCTCGCGAGCAACACCCATAACGCTGAGACAATCCGCCCGGTTGGGCGTCAGGCCTATCTCGATCACCTGGTCGTCCAGCTGCAGATACTGGCGGACATCGGTCCCCGGCTGGGCGTCAGCCGGCAGCTCCATCAAACCGTCACTGCCATCACTCAAGCCCAGCTCTTGCTCAGCGCACAACATCCCCTGGGACTCTACCCCGCGCAGTTTCGCCTTTTTGATCTTGAAATTACCGGGCAGGACCGCGCCCACAGTCGCCAGCGGGACTTTGATACCCGGCCGGGCATTGGGCGCGCCGCACACAATCTGCACCTGGCCATCGCCCGTGTCGACTTCACACACCTGCAATTTATCCGCATCCGGGTGAGGTGTTGCAGTAACGATGACAGCAACTACCACCCCCGAGAAATGCCCCGCAACGGGCTCAATACCCTCCACTTCCAGGCCGGCCATGGTCAACTGGTGCGACAGCGCCTGGGTATCCAGTGCCGGATCAACCCATTCGCGCAGCCATTTTTCACTGATTTTCACTGTTCATCTACTCCGGATCTGGTCTCAGAACTGCTCGAGAAAGCGCAGGTCATTGTCGAAAAACAGGCGCAGGTCGTTGACCCCATAGCGCAGCATCGCCAATCGCTCTACGCCCATGCCAAAGGCGA
Source organism: uncultured Gammaproteobacteria bacterium (assembly GCA_963840725.1). Taxonomy (GTDB): domain Bacteria; phylum Pseudomonadota; class Gammaproteobacteria; order Pseudomonadales; family Halieaceae; genus CAVWDU01. The sequence continues at coordinate 149,666 of CAWIZY010000028.1, forward strand.
AACCTGTATATTTTTCAGCATCGATATTGGAGTACTGGAATACCTTGGGATGCACCATGCCGCAGCCCATCACTTCCAGCCAACCGGTGTTGCTGCAGACACGACAACCACTACCGCCGCAGTTCACACACTGAATATCCACTTCCGCAGAGGGTTCTGTGAAGGGAAAATAGGAGGGCCTGAAGCGCACGGCCAGTTCACGCTCAAACAACACCCGCAGAAATTCCTCAACGACGCCCTTGAGGTCCGCGAAGCTGGTGTGCTCATCCACCAGCAGACCCTCAACCTGATGAAACATCGGCGTATGGGTGAGGTCTGAATCGCAACGGTAAACCCGGCCCGGACAGATAATCCGCAGCGGGGGCTCATCGGTCTCCATCACCCGGACCTGCACCGGCGACGTATGGGTGCGCAATACCGTGGTTTCGTCAACGTAAAAGGTATCGTGCATGGCGCGCGCCGGGTGGTGTGCAGGAATGTTAAGGGCCTCGAAATTGTGGTAATCGTCTTCGATTTCCGGGCCCTCGACCACCTCGAAACCAATCGACGCGAAAAAATCCTCTATCCGCTCTCGGGTGCGGGTAACCGGGTGGATACCACCCGTCTGTTCGCCACGTCCAGGCAAGGTGACGTCGATGCGTTCGGCGGCAATGCGTGCGTCGGTGGACGCTGCTTCCAGTTGCGTTTTGCGCTCACCGATAAGCGCCTGCACTTCCTGCTTGACCACATTGATTCGTGCCCCCGCGGCGGGCCTTTCATCCGCAGACAGCTGACCCAACCCTTTCAGGAGGCCGGTGATATGGCCCTTCTTGCCCAGGTAGTCAACCCGCAGTTGCTCCAGGGTGGCGCCATCGGGGGCCGCAGCGATTGCAGCTTTAGCCTCGTTGGCCAGTGGTTCCAGGTTTTCCATCTCTCAATCTCTACATCGCGGTGGCTAAAAAAAAGGGAAAGAGCATAGCCCTTTCCCTTTCTGTCCTACATGTCGCCAGCGAAAACCGCCGCAGCGGTTCGGGGGCTCAGGCCAATGCGGCCTTCGCTTGCTCCACGATCGCTGTAAACGCTGGTTTGTCATGCACAGCCAGATCCGCCAATACCCGTCGATCAAGGGCGATGTCGGCCTTTTTCAAACCATTGATCAGCCGGCTGTAGCTGAGACCATTGGCCCGTGACTGGGCGTTGATGCGGGTGATCCACAGCGAGCGAAACTGACGCTTGCGCTGACGGCGATCACGGTAAGCATATTGGCCCGCTTTGGTAACGGCTTGCTTGGCAACACGAAATACCCGGCTGCGAGCGCCGTAGTAGCCCTTGGCCTGCTTCAGAATTTTCTTGTGACGGCGGTGAGCCACCACACCACGTTTTACGCGAGGCATAAGTCTTCTCCCTAGTCCTTTAGATAACCATTACTTGGCACGCAACAGACGATCAACCAGAACTGTATCGCTCTTGTCGACCATTGAGGTACCGCGCAGTTGACGCTTACGCTTGGTGGTCATCTTGGTAAGGATGTGACTCTTGTTCGCACTCTTACGCTTGTATCCGCCGGCGGTCTTCTTAAACCGCTTGGCAGCCCCACTGTGAATTTTTGCTTTAGGCATTGTATTTACTCCGCATTCGCAAGTGAAAAAAATAAAGAAACAAGGGCATTCACAGGCCGCTAGTTCTTCTTCTTGGGAGCGATAACCATAGTGAGTTGCCGGCCTTCCATTTTCGGGAATTGCTCGACAGAGCCCAACTCGGCCAGATCAGCTTCTACTCGCTTGAGTAGCTCCATGCCGATTTCCTGGTGAGCCATTTCACGCCCGCGAAACCGCAGGGTGACTTTGGCCTTATCGCCATTTTCAAGGAAACGTGTAAGGTTGCGTAGTTTTACCTCATAGTCTCCCTGCTCCGTCCCTGGACGAAACTTCATCTCTTTAACCTGGGTACGCTTCTGCTTCTTCTTTTGAGCAGACTTCTGCTTTTTGGCCTCAAATACGTGCTTGCCGTAGTCCATGACCTTGCAGACAACAGGGTCTGAGTCAGCTATCAACACCAGATCCATGCTGGCCGCCTCGGCCGCCGCCAGGGCCTCGCTCAAGGGGACAACCCCCACCTGTTCGCCGTCTGCTCCAACCAACCGCACCTGTTCTGCGGTAATCTGGTCGTTGATGATCGCTTTCTTGCTGGCACCTTTGCCGCTGTCTCTCTTAATGCTGATTCTCCAGGTTTTCCAATGCAATGCGACCGCGGCGAGCTACATCGTCTGCGAGGTGCGTTGTGAACGCATCCAGACCCATACTTCCCAGGTCCTCGCCACGACGGGCGCGCACGGCCACCGTCTCTGATTCGACTTCTTTATCTCCCACTACCAACAGGTAGGGAACCCGCCCAATCGTGTGCTCGCGGATTTTAAAGCCGATCTTTTCATTTCTCAAGTCCGAAATGACCCGAAAACCCTTGTTTCTCAGGGACTCCTCCACTTTCATGGCATATTGGGCGTGTTTATCGGTAATATTCAGCACTACAGCCTGGGTTGGGGCCAGCCAGGCGGGAAACATGCCTTCGTAGTTTTCGATCAGAATACCGATAAACCGCTCGAAGGATCCCAGGATCGCCCGGTGCAACATAACCGGCACCTGCCGGGACCCGTCCTCGGCGACATACTGGGCGTCGAGGCGGCCGGGCATAGAAAAGTCCACCTGCATGGTCCCCAACTGCCATACCCGGCCAATACAGTCCTTCAGCGAAAACTCGATTTTGGGACCATAGAACGCCCCTTCACCCGGGAGCTCTTCCCACGGCAGTTTTTGGGCGTCCAACGCTTGTGCCAGGGCTTGCTCCGCCCGATCCCAGTCCGCGTCCGTGCCAACCCGCTTCTCCGGCCGGGTGGAGAGGCGGTAGATCACCTCGTTGAAACCGAAATCCTTGTAGACCTCATGCAGGAAATCGATAAAAGCCGAGACCTCGGGCTGAACCTGTTCCTCGGTACAAAATATGTGTGCGTCGTCCTGCGTAAAGCCGCGGACACGCATGATGCCGTGCAGAGAACCCGAGGGCTCGTTGCGATGGCAGCTGCCAAATTCCGCCAGTCGCAGCGGCAGGTCGCGGTAGGATTTGAGCCCCTGGTTGAAGACCTGCACGTGACAGGGGCAGTTCATCGGCTTGACGGCAAAGGAACGCTCGTCGGCGTTGAGCATGAACATATCATCGCCAAATTTGTCGGCGTGACCGGATCGCTCCCAAAGGGAAATATCCACCAGTTGGGGGGTTTTGATTTCCTGGTAACCCTGCTCGATTTGAGCACTTCGCATGTACTGCTCTATGGTTTGGTATATGGACCAGCCCGCCGGGTGCCAGAAAACCATCCCGGGTGCTTCCTCCTGGGTGTGGAACAGGCCCAACTGCTTGCCAATCTTGCGATGGTCGCGCTTCTCGGCTTCCTCTATACGGTGCAGGTAAGCCTTCAGCTGCTTGGGAGTGGCCCAGGCGGTACCGTATATGCGTTGCAGCATGCTGTTGTTGGAATCTCCACGCCAGTAGGCCCCGGCTACCTTGGTCAGCTTGAACGCCTTGAGTTTGCCTGTGCTGGGAACGTGGGGGCCGCGGCACAAGTCCATCCACGCGCCCTGCTGGTAGACGCTGATCTCCTCGTCCCCGGGCAACTCCTCGATGATTTGCACCTTGTAGGTCTCGCCCATGTTGCGAAAGATCTCTACCGCCTTGTCGCGGCTGCAGACTATGCGCTCCACCGGCAGATCCTCGGCGACGAGTTCACGCATGCGCTCCTCGATCTTTTCCAGGTCCTCCGGAGAGAACGGTTTGCCGGTAGCGAAGTCGTAAAAAAAGCCGTCTTCAATCACTGGGCCAATGGTGACCTGCACACCGGGAAACAGCTGCTGAGTCGCCATTGCCAGCAAATGCGCCGTGGAGTGGCGAATAACTTCCAGTCCTTCCTCGTCGCGCTCCGTAATAATCGCCAGGGAGGCATCGGCCTCAATCAGATAAGAGGTATCCACAGTCTCGTCATTAACCACGCCAGCCAGAGCTGCCTTGGCCAGGCCGGGACCAATATCTGCTGCCACATCGTGGACGGTGATCGGATCTGCGTAAGTTCGCTGGCTGTGATCGGGGAGCGTAATAACGGGCATTGCCGGTTCCTTGGTCAGTGGTGCCCCCTACAAAAGGGCACGTGGCGTTGTTACCGCTTGAGTCCGGTCAGAACACTGTTCGCTGACAGAGCGTTACCTCTGCGGGGCAGTGTGCGGACCTCTGCGGGCTGCGGAGTTTGCCTGATCGCAACCGAAAAGAAAAGACCGGGCAATGGCAGTAGTCGGGGCCCTTGTCTGGCCGGCCCCGGCTTGCGGTCTGGACGGTATGCATCAGAGCTCAGCGCCCACTGAACGCTAATTTAGGCACCGGCCGTGTCAGTAATCTTTACAGCAGTGGCTGCGAGGCGGTGTCGGTTACGGACAAAAACCAGCTGGCGCGGGGGCTGGTCCATATATTGCATCGCAAGCACTGACTATTGAACATTGTTAAAACGGTAAGCCTTGGCCTCCCACGTGCGAGTCAACAAAGTGAGGAGCGAGCCAGTGGATGGGCCTAGCGGAAACATACCAAACCATTTGGGATATCATTTATGAGCACTGTGGCAACCATTACGCTGTTTTTCGCGGCGGTATACTGGCTGTTCAAACCACGGGAAAGGGCTGATCCGGCACCCCGCCTGCAGCGCTGCTTTCCCAAACCCTATCCGGCCACGTCCATTGTCCATAATGCAGACGCCTGTACGGCGGTCAAAGCACTGGAGGGTACACGCTTTCTGGCCTGGGAAGCCCCCAGTATCCCGGTATCCGGTTGCGGGACGGACCAGTGCCAGTGCCGTTACATCTATCATGCAGACCGTCGCGCATCGGGCAGCGACCGACGCAGCCACGACCCGGAAAACCCCGTCGATCCCAGCTTCGACCGCCGCCGCGGCAATGATCGGCGAGCAACAAGGCAGGGACAGCGTGCCAGCGCCGAGTCCAACCGGATCGGTCACATTGCCTGACATACCTGATGCGATGCTGTCCTCAAAACACGGAATTCCCCCAACAGGCGCGACAGCTATAGCGTGGAGGCCGGCCAGGCCATAGCCGCAGCCCGACCGAACGCGGCCCGACCGAACGCGGCCCGACCGAACGCGGCCCGACCGAACGCGGCCCGTTCTTTAACGGGCCGCGGAGTAACCACCGGACGCGCGCTAACGACGTAACGCAAAGCGCCGCCGCTGCGGACCGCATCGAAGGGATAACAGGTCACCAACAATAGCTGGGTGGGCAAGCCCTGTTGCAGCGGCAGAGTCTCCCGCGAGGCGTTTACGACATACCGCCCGGTCACCCGATAATCCTGCCGCTGGCCCCCGGCCCGCTCAACCTGCAACAGCGTACCCAGGCGCAGATGACGCAAGAAAGCAAAGTGCGTGTCGCGATGGCCCCCGATCACACTAACTCCGGGTTCACCCGGCATCGCCGAGGCGAGCTCCAGGCCCGGACCGAAGGCCAGCGCATGGCCACCAGCCCCCGCCAGCACGTACAGATCTTTGCCATGATCCGGGACTCGCAGCCTGGCGACGGGCCAGGTATCAGCCCAGGGCCATGGCCTCACCGGCGCGCCCGAGGCCGTGCTATGGGACCAGGCGAAGCTGATCAAATATTGGGCAACAATGGCTTTCACATCGATCCACGCCGCGGCCGTCAGTTGCCAGCCTGATGCAGTAAGCAGCACAACAAACGCGACGCGGCGCCAGTGGTCAATCGCGGCGGATCGGATCACGGTCCACCTCCGGTTGGCGCAGTACGTAGGTGAGCAGGGCCAAAAACGACAGCAGCAGCCCGAGGTAGGCCCGGGCCGGGCCAGTGGTCGCAGTCGCCGGATAGCCTACTGCCTGCATGATCTGTCCCTGTGGCCGGGTGTTGGGCACCGGGCGTGACCGCCAGCTTTCGTCGGAGGGGCGCGAAACCTGCTGTTCCACCGCAACGAAGCTGGTATAGGGACTGAGTAACTGATGGGTCAGCGCCACCGGCAACACCCGTGCACGCACCGCTTCATCACTGTGGCCCGTGGCCTTGAGGTCGAGCAGCGCCGCAACTTTTCGCCGTGCCCACAAACTGGCCACGCCGTCATGCTCTGCGACTGAGACGTCGGCCTCAATCTGTAACCGTGTCGACCAGGGCTCCCCGGCACTGCGGCCGCTGATTATTACGTCTGTCACTGCCGTAGTGCTTTCAGGCAGTTTCGCGGTAATCACCAGCGGGTCACCGGCGTAGAGGTCCGGAATTCGTTTGGGCCAGATTTCTACCTCATCAGACTGTGGCCACCGCACCTGAATATCGGTAACCATGGGACTGGCAATCTGCTCAAACAGGTCGGACATTTTTTCTGCCACCTCTGCAAGGTCACCGATCGCGGTATAACTGCCCCGACCGAACTCCGCGGCCTTGCGCATAAACCAACTATTGGGCGCCGAGCCGATACCCACTGTGAACAGCCGGGTATCCCCCAGCCCTTGCTCGATAGCACGATACAGCGCCACTTCATTGCCGACTGCGCCATCGGTGATGAACACGATCTGTCGCAACCGACCTGCAGGGGTCTCGCGCGCCGGGCCCAAAAGTGCGCGACTCAGTGCCGGCAGCATTTCTGTCCCGCCGCCAGCCTGCAACTGGCGCACAAACTCCCGGGCCGAGGCAACGTAATGACGAGTGGCGGGAACCGGAGCCCGATGCAACGGCTTCACGCGCTGATCAAAGGCTATGATGTTGAAGTGGTCGGTGGTCTCTAACTGACGCAACGCGAGTTCGAGACTGCTGCGTGCCTGCTCGATAGACACGCCTCCCATAGAACCCGAGGTATCAATGACAAAGATAATCTCTCGCGGCGGCCCGGAATCCCTCTCATCACCGGACAGCGCCACGGGTTGCGGCGGCATGAGCATCAACATTGCATAACGCTGGCCAGCAACCGATTCAGAAAAGACGGCCGCCTGGGGCTGGGCGCCCACCACGGGCACCCACCGCAGTACAAAGTCCCTATCCATCTCACTGGGGCCATTTGATAGCTCAACCCGATAAACACCACTACTGCGGGCCAAGGTGATTTCGTGATAGCTCGCCTCGACACTCGCCAGGGGCATACCGGGGTCCAGGGTAGCGCTGATCTCAATCGGATTGAGTGGTGCCGCAGCGGAACCCGGGTTCATATGCTGCGGTGGTGATATTGCAGCTGCATCGGGCACCTGGTCCGTCGCCAGACCCCAACCGTGCAGTGGCCCGACCGTCATTGGGTCGAGATTATCTGCACGTGAATCCAGCAGCGGCACACCGGGTATATAGCGCGGCGTCAGGGTCATCGGGAAGCGTAGCGAGAACGCACCGGCCTGATAATCGAGGGGTTGGACATACTCCAACTGAACGGTGATCTGCTCCCCGGGACCAATATTGGCGATCCGGTTACTGAACAGGTTGGGGCGCTGCTGAGACACCAGGCTGGCCTTTTTCCCCGCGTGCAGGGCCTGGCGGTAGATCTCAGCGGCCTCAGTACGTTCACGAATGCTACCGACTATACGTCGCTCCCCGACCTTTATTTCCATGCGACGCACTGCCGCCCTGTCGGGCAGCGGGAATGTGTAGACACCCTCCACCCAGTCATCGCCGACATGCAGGAAAGTTTGCTCCAGGGTGACCACAGCCAGCATTCCGCTAATGGCGAAATGCACTTTGCTGTGCTGCATTGGCGCAGGCCGCGCGCTATCGCTGCCATCACTCTGCAGAGCCATTTGCCCGCTCCCCGACTGCACAGCCGGCTCGCCCGGCAAGCCAAGGGAGCGCGCCGGGCTGGCGTTCAGTAAAAGCAACAACACGGCGGTCATTACCACACGGGTCAGAACGAGCAGGCACATCGAACTGGTGCCAGCGCACTGATGCCAGCCGCACTGATGCCAGCCGCAACTGATGCCAGCCGCACTGACGCTAGTAACAAGCTCGCCAGCCCCTTTGGTGCTGGACACGGGCAGTGGTAAAGCACGCCGACCGGGGTTTAAAGAGTACATGGCAATTCCTCGCAGTGGTTTTAAGCCATTACACACTGCGTATCTGGCAGCTCCATGCATGAATCGTGTCAATCTGCTGAACAATAATGGCGAATTGTGGCGGGTGCTTGTGCCGCTGGCAGGATTTTGAAAGTATGGGGACCGAAGCGAGCGAACCGACTGCCCCATGCCCCAACATATCGTAATCGTAGAAGACGACCCGGTCATTGCGGCCAACTACAACGAGGCGCTGGAACGCCAGGGCTATCGGGTGACGGTCTATAGGGATCGCCCCACAGCTGCCACCGGCCTGGCGCTGGCGTTGCCGGATCTGGCGATTATCGACGTCGGTCTCGGCGAAGAAATGGAAGGCGGCTTTGAGCTCTGCAGGGATCTGCGCAGCCGGGCACCGGAACTACCGATCATGCTGCTCACCGCCAGGGACTCGGAGACCGATATCATTTCCGGGCTGCGCCTTGGCGCGGACGATTACCTCACCAAAGATATCAGTCAGGCACAACTATTGGCTCGTATTAGCGCCCTCCTGCGGCGTATGCGCGCCCTGCGCAACCCGGAACAACAGCAAGACCTGATTCAATGCGGAGCACTGGTCCTCAACCGCGAGCGCATGACCAGCCACTGGCGTGATCGGGCGATAGCGCTGACAGTCACTGAATTCTGGATCGTCCACGCACTCGCGCGCAATCCCGGTCATGTCAGAAATCGCCAACAACTGATGGATGCGGCCGATGTGGTTCTCGACGACAACACGGTTACTTCCCACATCAAACGCATTCGGCGCAAGTTCCAGGCGGCCGACACGGCGTTTGATGCCATCGAAACAGCCTATGGCATCGGTTACCGCTGGCGCAGTCCGTGAGCCTGCGGCGACAACTGCTAATGGTGAGTCTGCTGTTGCTGAGCCTGCCCTGGGCGGGCTGTCAATTTTTGCGCGAGATAGAAACAACCCTCCGCCAGGGCCAGCAACAGTCTCTGGAAGCTACCGCCCGGGCCGTGGCGACCGCCATGCAGGACCGACCCCATTTACTATACCCGCAATCGCAACGCCTCAATGATGCAGCCGACCCCCGACTGTCACTGTATACCAGCCCGGGGCCAAACACGGTGATCATGGACGGCTATGCCGATGGTTGGAATGAACAGGATTATCACCGCTTCCATTCATCCTCTGATACCAGTCCACTGATGCTGGCCTACCAGGCGATTACGCGCGGTGACCGGCTGTACCTGCTGTTGCGGGTCAGGGACCCGGATCTGCTTTACAGCACTCCTGGCTTGCAGACTCACCCCAATGGCACCCGTATACACCTCACCACCGGACAGCAGGGTCGAGACCAGCACTACCTCATCGCGCCCGTAGCACCGGGCAGTGTGCGTGGACAATTTGCCGGGCCGCGGGAGCGCGGCATGGACCCCCAACGCCTGCGCGGCTATTGGCAGGACACACCCGGTGGCTATACCGTAGAACTGGAAATGCCCCTGTCTTTTACCGGCGACCGATTGGGGGTTTACGCCGTGAGCGTGGACAGCGCAACGCGGCGGATGCAGGCGACCGCGGGTAATATAGCGCCAACTGACACGAGCCCCCCTCCCTGGTTGGTCCGCAGCCCTACGACCCTGCAACAGGCCCTGGCACCGTTTCGTGCACAACCTGCCCAGGCACTGCAGGTGGTGGATATTCAGGGCTGGCTAATCGGCAATCCGGGACAGACCGGAGGTCGCGGTGCGCCGGCCGTCGCAAGCGCTGACCAGCACGCCAACACCGACACCTTCTGGCTGCTGCGCTCACTGTACCGCGCCATACTGCGCCAGCCGCCCAGGTCGCCGGCGATTCAGGCACCCTGGGGCAAATTGCAGGGGGCCGAAATCGACCTTGCTCTCGGTGGCCGAGTCGCATCGCGCTGGTATCACGAAAAGCCTGAGAGCCGCCAGAGCGGCGGCACCTATTTGTCAGCGGCCGCGCCGGTGACCGCAGTGGGGGAAGTCATCGGCGCGGTTATTGCGCGGGCGAGCAGCGAGGAGTACCTGAGCCTCACAGACCGCGCCTTCAGCCGACTGCTGGCTGTCAGTCTACTCGCGCTGGGAGCGGCTACACTGGGATTGCTGGGCTACGCCAGCCTGCTGTCCTGGCGTATCCGCAAGCTGAGTCGCGCTGCGGCGACTGCCGTCAACGACCGGGGCGACCTGCGGGAGAACTTTCCCCGCAGCCGCGCCGCAGACGAGATCGGTGAGCTGTCACGACGCTACGCCGACTTACTGGACCAGTTGCGCGGCTACCACGATTATCTGCGCACGCTAAGCCGCAAACTCGCCCACGAGCTGCGCACGCCCATCGCTATCATCCAGAGCTCACTGGACAACCTGGAAGCTGCCAGCATCAGCCCGGGCGAAGCGGCCACCTATCGGGACCGCGCTCGCCAGGGCCTGGTGAGGCTCAACGCCATACTCAACGCAATGAGTGAGGCCAATCAACTGGAAGAGAGCGTGCGCAATGCGCCGCTGCACCGCTTCGATCTGGTACCGGTGCTGCAGGAGGTCGGCGGCGCCTACCAAAGCATCTACCCCAATCACCACCTGACCATGACCCTTGAGCCAGCAACGGCGTGGATTCATGGCACGCCGGAGTTGGTAGTGCAGGCCATGGATAAACTGATGGAAAACGCGGCTTCGTTCTCGACGCCGCCAGGCAGTATCAGCATCCACCTCGATGGCGAGGGCGGCTACTGGCGTCTGCAGGTGGCAAATGAAGGACCGCCGCTGCCCGCCGCGTTAAACGGGCAACTGTTCGAGCCGATGGTGTCAGAACGCAAGAGCGGCTCCGGCACTGTTCATCTCGGGCTGGGCTTACACGTGGTGCAACTGATCTGCACGGCACTTGGCGGGCGCGCCAAGGCGGACAACCTCACGGACAAAAGCGGTGCGGTCTTCACGCTGCAACTGCCAGCAGTAGCGTGATCGACTCGACGCCGGACCCAAAATATCGGCGCTCAACTGCACAGCCGAGCAAAAAAAAGGCCTCCGAAGAGACCTTTGAATCGCTGCGCTTCAGTTGACGCAACTCAGTTGGGGCCAGCTGGCTTCTGGAGTGTTTCCATCACCTGATCCAGAGAGAAACTCGCTGCTTTCTGGCGTGGTGGATAGTCTTTGAACGTAGCCAGAAACTGGCCCACGTAGTCCTGGGCCGGAACCAACAAGTAGGCATGATCGAGCAGCCAATCGAAGTAGGTATTGGACGTAATGGACGCCCGCTCGTAGGGGTCGCGACGCAGGTGATAGATGAGCGGTAGCCGCAGAGGCACAAAGGGCTCTATCCAGGCCTGAAGGGTCGCCTCAGCTCGCTGTTCCATAAAGATCAGCTTCCAGTCCTGGTAGCGCAGGGCTGTCAGATCGCCATCGTCCGAGAAGTAGAATATCTCCTTGCGCGGACCCTCTTCCGCCTTGCCCGTCAGCAAGGGCAGGAAGTTATAGCCATCCAGGTGGACCTTGTAGTTGCGCCCAATGGCCTTGTGGCCCTTAAGCAGTTTTTCTTTTACGTCAGGCTCCCCGGCTATCGCCAGGAAGGTGGGCAGCCAGTCCATGTGGTGCATAATCTCGTTGGATACCGAGCCGGCCTTGATCTTGCCGGGCCAGCGCACCATGGAGGGCACTCGCCAGCCGCCTTCCCAGTTGGTGTTTTTCTCTCCACGGAACGGTGTCATAGCCGCATCGGGCCAGGTGTTCATATGCGGGCCGTTATCCGTGGAGTAGAACACGATCGTGTTATCGGCTATGCCCAGTTCATCCAGTTTGTCGAGAAACATACCGATGTCGGCATCGTGCTCGATCATACCGGCTGTGTACTCATCGGCAGTGGGCACAACTTTCTGCGCAAGGGCCATGTTTTCTTCACTTACGTGGGTGCGGAAATGCATCCGGGTGCCACTCCACCAGACGAAAAAGGGCTTGTCATCCTTCACCGCCTTCTCGATGAACTTGATCGCCTCACCGGCGGTGTCGTCATCCACCACTTCCATGCGCTTGCGAGTCAGCGGACCGGTGTCCTCGATCTTGCCATCTGCGGAGGAGCGGATCACGCCGCGAGGCCCGTATTTTTTCCGGAACTCGGGATCTTTGGGGTAGTCGTAATGCTCCGGCTCTTCCTCGGCATTCAGATGATATAGGTTACCATAGAACTGATCGAAGCCGTGATTCGTGGGCAGGTGAACGTCCTTGTCACCCAGGTGGTTCTTGCCGAACTGGCCGGTAACGTAGCCGTGGTTCTTCAGCAGGCCGGCAATGGTCGGATCTTCCTCGCGCATGCCGAGCTCGGCCCCCGGCAGACCCACTTTACTGAGGCCAGTGCGGAACACTGACTGACCCATGATGAAGGATGAGCGGCCGGCGGTGCAGCTCTGCTCCCCGTAGTAGTCCGTGAATATCATGCCCTCATTGGCGATGCGGTCGATGTTGGGGGTGCGATAGCCCATCAAGCCCATGGTGTAAGCACTGATATTGGATTGCCCCACGTCATCACCCCACACTACCAGGATATTGGGCTTGTCGGCTGCGCTCACCGCCAGGGATGTCCCCGCCAGCACCAACGCAGCCAGTGTTTTTACAGCCTTCTGCATAGTTATTTCCCTCAGATGTTGAATATCGCTCGGCATACTCTGAGCCGGTGGACGCTGTCTAACAGCGACTATCGTGCTCTCACCACCACTCTGGCGACGCCTCAGACCTGTAAAGTCAGGTGCATTGCATCGAGACGAGTGCGGGCCCTAAGCATAGACGAAAATCCCTACTTGCACACCCCCAGCACAAGGTATTCCAACCCCGGTCAGCTGACAAAAACCTGCTGTTTGATTTCCGCTACCCGGTCACGCAGGGCGGCGGCCTGCTCAAACTCCAGATTTTTGGCATGCTCCAGCATCTGGGCCTCCAGCTGTTGCAGCTTCCGCGACAGTGCTGCTGGCGAGAGGTTGATGACGTCGGCGGCGTAGGGGAGCTCTGACTCTGCCACTTTACGGGCCTTGGCCTTGGCCTTGGTGGGCATACGGCGAGCACCTTCCATAATATCCTGTACCGACTTCTCCACCCCCCGGGGCACGATGCCATGCTTGGTATTGTGGGCGACCTGCTTTTCCCGCCGGCGCGCGGTCTCCGCCATGGCTCGCTCCATCGACCCGGTCACCCGGTCGGCATAGAGGATGGCCCGCCCCTCTAGGTGACGCGCCGCCCGCCCGATGGTCTGGATCAGCGAGCGGTCAGAACGCAGGAAGCCCTCCTTGTCCGCATCCAGTATCGCCACCAGCGACACTTCCGGCATGTCCAGACCCTCCCGTAGCAGGTTGATGCCCACTAGCACATCGAACTCCCCGAGGCGCAAGTCACGAATAATCTCCACCCGCTCCACCGTATCGATATCCGAGTGCAGATAGCGCACCCGCACATCGTGCTCGGCCAGATATTCAGTCAGGTCTTCAGCCATCCTTTTGGTAAGCGTGGTCACCAGCACCCGCTGGTTTTTCGCGACGGTTTTGTGTATCTCACTGAGCAGATCATCCACCTGTGTAGTGGCTGGACGCACTTCCAGCTCAGGATCAATCAGGCCCGTGGGGCGAACCACTTGTTCAACCGTGCGGCCTGAATGCTCTTCTTCGTACTTCCCTGGTGTGGCGGAGACAAAGATCGCCTGGGGCACCAAATGCTCCCACTCTTCAAACCGCAGCGGCCGGTTATCGAGTGCTGAGGGCAGGCGGAACCCGTACTCCACCAGGGTCTCCTTGCGCGAGCGATCGCCTCGGTACATAGCGCCAATCTGCGGAATGCTGGCGTGGGATTCGTCCACTATCACCAGTGCATTGTCGGGTAGGTATTCAAACAGGGTGGGCGGTGGTTCACCGGGTGCTCGCCCGGAGAGATAGCGTGAATAGTTCTCCACGCCCTGGCAGTAGCCCAGTTCGCGAATCATTTCCAGATCGTATCGAGTGCGCTGCTGCAGACGCTGTGCCTCTACCAGCTTCTTGTTGTCCTTTAACTGAGCCAGCCGCAGTGCCAGCTCGGCCTCTATCTGCTCCACCGCGTTAAGCATGACATCTCGCGAGGTCACATAGTGGGTTTTGGGGAAAATCGTTACCCGCGGCAGCTTGGCCTCCACCGCGCCGGTGAGCGGGTCAAAAGTATAAATGTTGTCAATTTCCTCATCAAACAGCTCGATGCGAACCGCGTCGCGCTCCGAATCCGCCGGAAATATATCAATGACATCACCACGCACCCGGTAGGTTCCGCGTTTAAAATCGACGTCGTTGCGGGTGTACTGCAACTCCGCAAGCTGGTGCAGGATACCCCGCTGATCGATGATCTCACCCCGGGACAGGTGAATCACCATCTTGAAATAGGAATCGGGGTCACCCAGACCATAAATCGCTGATACCGTCGCCACCACCAGGACATCCTCCCGGGACAGCAATGCCTTGGTGGCGGAGAGCCGCATCTGTTCGATGTGGTCGTTGACCGAGGCATCCTTCTCTATAAAGGTATCGGATGACGGCACGTAGGCCTCTGGCTGGTAATAATCGTAGTAGGAGACGAAGTACTCGACCGCGTTATTGGGGAAAAACTCCTTGAATTCACCGTAGAGCTGGGCGGCCAAGGTCTTGTTGTGCGCCATGACAATGGTGGGTCGCTGCAACTTCTCAATCACCTGAGCCATGGTGAAGGTTTTGCCGGAACCGGTAACGCCCAGCAGAGTCTGGGCGGCCAGCCCGGCCTGAACCCCTTCCACCAGCTGGCGGATGGCCTCCGGCTGGTCACCCGCCGGTTCAAACTTGGAATTTACCTCAAACGCCCTGGCCACGACCCCTACCCCTTCTGTACTGCCGTAAATCAACCTGCCATTATGGTGCATAGGATTGCGGAATGCAGCCGCTTTCGACCGCCCAAGAGCTACACAAAAGCACCAATTAGCGGTTGACCGGCAAGCGCCGCATCATTAATATACGCGACCTTTGCTAGGTACTAAGCAGTAAGTAGCAGACTATTCCGCCTTAGCTCAGTTGGTAGAGCAATTGACTGTTAATCAATGGGTCGCTGGTTCGAGCCCAGCAGGCGGAGCCATATTAGAGAAATATCAAAGGGTTGCGGGGATGCAGCCCTTTTTTATTTGGGTGGTGGATGTGTTTCTTTGTATGTCATCGATGCCGTCTATTGTCTCACCCAACGGGCGAAATCCGACAGCGCGCGCTGTACAGCATTCATAGGCACTATTTTAAGTCGACCCAACTCTAACTCATCCGAGTTCGGTAACTGCTTCAAGTTAGCGTTCATTGTGGAGAGGAAGCTGGCGTCTATGGGCAACGATGCTTCATCAGGCTGATAGAGCGTACCTACCGAGTAGTAATCTCCCGGCCTATTTGTCGCTTCAATATGAGCGCCCAGCACCGCGCTGACCTCGTGCTTTTCAGAAAATTTCGCCAGCCGCGCTATGCTGTCGCGATAGTCGTCCCAATGTTTTACATATATGAGGCCCGGGTAGACGGTATCACCCGTGAGTAACCATCGGGTTTGGAGGTCGTAAAGCGTGATCGCCTCTTCCTGATGTCCAGGCGTTGGGATGACAACCAGTTCGCGGTTACCCAGATCGATTATGCCATGTGCTGCAGGCCATTGGCTTATCGACAGCGCGTCCATCATCCCCGTCTTGTTCAACACAACAACAGTGACACCCTCGAGATTTTGAAACTGGCTATCTGCGCTACTATGATCTCGATGACCATGCGAGTGAACAACAAGTAATTCTTTGTCCCCAACCAGGGTGCGCACCAACGCATAAAGCGGAAACTCTGCTGCATCTTCAGTAGCTCCTGTATCTACCAGTAACGCTCGATCGTCACCCAGCAGCAGGTACATGAAGGGAGCTTCGTAGCTCAGGCACTTGTTCTGTCGCAGAATAAAACTGAAAGAGGAGTATCTATAGACTTCGATAGCCGGATCGCTATTGGTTGCACAGTTCTCAGAGCCATGGTTCCAGTGTTTGCCCGATAGCGTTGGCTCTGCTGCCGCACTGGAAGAGGCTGCTGTAACAATCACCCACGCGGCTAACCAAACAAGGCTGGAGCTAAAAAAAGATTTCACTGGTAATTTCTTCTCACCACATTGCACATGAACCCGCAGTATGGCACTCCCCGCCTCTGCACTGTAGTTCAATGAGACTAAACGCGCTCTTTCTACGTTAAGTTACCGCAAGGACAGCATTGAGATCACGATAATGCATCGCCCCTACAAGATGCCTTCCCGGGATACAGTGATACCTCGCTCAGCGAGAAGATCCCCTATATGACGATGGCTCAGGTTGAAGCGATAGTAGAGCCAGACCGCCAAGGAGATGATGTCAGGCGGGAACCTGTGGCCTATACAGGTATTGATGGGACGATTGTAGCAATTTCGGTGATTTAACTTGGCGATACCCCAGTGATGGCGGTAACTGCTAACTATCAGATATGATGAGGGAATTACCTATTCGCCGGGCACAGGATTTCTGGCACTATTTAGAGTCATAAATGGGCGATCTGCGGGGGAAGCCGCCGTTGTTGATAAAGGCCGATGTTTCACCAGCACGCATGGACGTATTGCAAAGCCTTTCTGGCCTGGTTCTGGTGGTTTTTGTCTGGAGCCACATGTTCTTCGAGTCCAGTATTCTTCTGGGCAAAGATGCCATGTATTGGGTAACCAAAATGTTCGAGGGAGAGCATTTGTTCGGCGATTCGTACCCATGGTTAGTCTCGGCCGCGGCCGCGATTATCTTTCTCTTGATCGCGCTCCACGCAATTTTGGCCATGCGCAAGTTTCCGGGCAATACTCGCCAGTACACTGTCTTCCATCGACACATGGGTACTCTTCGCCACTCGGATACAACGCTCTGGTACGTCCAGGTGGTTACCGGCTTTAGCCTGTTTTTTCTGGTCCCTGTTCATCTTTACAGCGTCTTTACACAGCCGGAGAATATTGGCCCCTATGCCTCCTCGGATCGCGTCTGGACCGAGCGCTTCTGGATTCTCTATGCGTTGTTGCTAGTGGCTGTGCATGTTCACGCTGGAATTGGCATCTATCGACTCGCGCTCAAGTGGTGGCCTCTGTCTGGGAGAAATATTTCGGTGGCGCGGGCGCGTCTGAAAGTCGCCATGTGGTGCATCATCGTATTTTTCACCACCCTGGGGACGACAAGTCTGGTGGTGTATATGCGCATTGGTTTTGACCATGCTGATCGAGCTGGTGAGCGCTTTGTTCCGGTTGAAGAAGACCAAAAGGCAGATAACTAAGGTATGCAGATAATTTATACCGATGTACTGGTCATTGGTGGCGGGCTGGCCGGGCAGCGGGCGGCCATCGGCGTCAAACGGCGCGGACACGACACCATCGTGCTCAGTCTGGTTCCCGCCAAGCGCTCGCATTCCGCTGCCGCTCAGGGAGGAATGCAGGCTAGCCTGGGAAACTGCCTGGGTGCCAATGGTGATAATGAAGACCTGCATTTCGCCGACACCGTGAGAGGCAGTGATTGGGGAGCAGACCAGGCAGTAGTGCGGATGTTCACTCACACCGCACCAAAGGCCATAAGGGAACTGACTGCCTGGGGTGTTCCGTGGAATCGTGTGGAGCGTGGCAAACGCGAAATTAGCGTTGACGGCGAAAAACAAGTGATCGCTGAATCGGATCGTGCACACGGCTTAATCACCGCCCGCAATTTTGGCGGCACACAGAAATGGCGAGCCTGTTATGTCTCCGACGGTACCGGCCATGCCATGCTCTACACTATGAGCAATCAGGCGATCGCGGCAGGCATACCGGTTCACGAACGTATGGAAGCGCTGGCTCTCATTCATGACGGAGAACGATGCTGCGGTGCCATTGTGCGCAATTTGATGAATGGCGAGGTACGGGCTTACGTCGCCAAGGCCACCTGTATCGCCACTGGAGGATTCGGGAGAATATACCGCAGCTCCACCAACTCTATCATTAATGAGGGTATGGGTGCGGCCATCGCCCTGGAGACTGGCATTGCCAGATTGGGCAACATGGAAGCCATACAATTCCACCCTACCGGTATCTTCCCGACAGGGATTCTTGTTACTGAGGGGTGTCGCGGGGATGGCGGTTTGCTCTTGGACGGCGCGCTTCATCGCTTTATGCCTGACTACGAGCCAGAAAAAAAAGAGCTCGCATCCCGTGATGTCGTATCGCGTCGCATGGAGGAACACATCGCTACAGGGCAGGGAAATCGTAGCCGGTTCGGGGAACATCTGTGGCTGGATATTCGCATGCTTGGACAAGAGCATATCGATCACAAACTGCGGGAAGTGAAGGAGATTTGCCAGTACTTTCTGGGTATTGATCCGGTTACGGATCTTATTCCCGTGCGCCCGGCACAACACTATTCCATGGGTGGCGTGCGCACGGATTTCCAGGGACAAAGCCCGCATATAAAAGGGTTATTTAGTGCTGGTGAAGCGGCCTGCTGGGACATACACGGCTTCAACCGACTGGGGGGAAACTCGGTAGCGGAAACCGTCGTCGCCGGAATGATTGTGGGAGAAAGTATCGCCGACTTCTGTGATTCAGCCGAAGGTACACTCAATATTTCCACCACTTTGATCGAGCAGTTCGGTCACCGGCAGTTTAAGCGATTGGAAAGACTTGCAAACGGAGGCGGCCGGGAGAGTGCCTTTGAGCTGACCAGGCTGATGCAGGAAATCATGACCAGCAAAGTAGGAATTTTTCGTCATGCGGACGGACTGCAAGAGGCGGTCAGTAGGCTCTGCGCCCTGCGCCAGCGAAGCCGCAGTATAGGATTGCGTGTTAGCGCTCCAGGGGCCAACCCCGAGCTGGTTGCCGCCTATCGCCTCCAAGGCATGCTCAAACTGGCCTTATGCGTGACTTACGGGGCCTTGCAGCGTACAGAGAGTCGGGGAGCACACTTTCGCGCCGACTACCCCCAACGCAACGATCGTGACTGGATGCGACGGACTCTTGCTACCTGGGGGCAAGACGAGGATGATTTACCAACACTGGCCTACGAACAACTGGATATCATGGCTATGGAAATGCCTCCAGGCTGGCGCGGTTACGGTACGAAGGATTACATCGCACACCCCGACACCGCCAGGCGACAACAACAGATCGACACCATCCTGGCTTCAATAGCGGGTGCAGATCGTCATGCCCGCCAGGCAGCGCTTATGTCATTCAAGCACTTACTGCCGGAGCACCTGCGCCGTCATAACGAGCGGCTGGAAGAGCAGTAATGGAGAAGATTCCAGTATCACCGGAACCGCGTACGCTTCACATCCAGATATTGCGTCATAACCCGAGCGACCCCGAGTGCATACCGCACTTGCAGACCTTCCTTGTGGAAGAGGCCGAGACCATGACCCTGTTTATCGCACTTAACGAGATTCGCGAAAACCAGGACCCTTCACTACAGTTCGACTTTGTTTGTCGGGCCGGCATCTGTGGCAGCTGCGGTATGATTATTAACGGCCAGCCTGGTCTGGCCTGCAGGACCTTGACTAAAAATCTTCCCGAACGTATCACGCTTGCTCCATTGCCCGCCTTCGAATTGATTGGTGATCTTTCAGTGAACACGGGAAAGTGGATGCGCGGCATGTCAGAACGTCTGGAAACCTGGGTGCAGGTTCAGGATCCGGACCAGTTGGACATCGACGGGATGGAACAAGCCATGGAGCCCGAGCTTGCAGAAAAGCTCTACGAATTGGAGCGCTGCATAGAGTGTGGCTGTTGTATCGCGGCCTGCGGTACGGCACAGATGCACGAGGATTTTGTAGGCGCCGTGGGACTTAACCAGATTATGAGGTTTCGTCTTGATCCGAGGGACAAACGCTCAGATGCGGACTTCTACCATCTGGTAGGGGACGAGTCCGGTGTTTTTGGCTGCATGACACTATTGGGTTGCGAGGATATGTGCCCAAAGAATTTGTCTCTTGCCACCCAGATATCCTTCCTGCGACGGCGCATGGTAGTAGCAAGCTTCTAGCGCGCTGTTGATTTTCGTTTTCGAGGCTTGGTCACGCGAGCCATGCGTGGCAGAGGCGCTAAGTCAATCACCAGTGCGGAAGTACAATTACCCGCCAACCCTTACGGGGATTAGAGGCAGCCACCCCGGTTCTTTCGAGGTATCGCACACCTTCGCATTGAGCGGGGCAAAACCTGCCGCGTACCGCGAACTGGCCGAGCACTACGAACTGGTGATTGTGGGAGCGGGCGCCAGAGGTCTTGCGGCTGCCGCGTTCTGCCAGAAGCACATGGGGCCAGATGCCAGAATTCTGTTATTTGACAATCATGACGACTTCGGCGGACACGCCAAGCGCAACGAGTTTCACGAAGCTGGACGGGTGTTGCTGGCATCGGCGGATCGGTGAACCTGGAAAGCCCCTGCGACTGAAGCGCCGTGGCTAAGGGCCTCCTGTATGATCTTGGTATTGACCCGACGCTATGAAATCCAACATCGATGAGTTTGCCATATTGAGCTCGGATACAGGCAATGTGCTGGCGCTTCCCGGCCCTGATGGCCATGTGTCTGTTGATGGCCAGTGGGCAGAATTCCTGCTCGGCATCGGCGACTACGAGCCGGCCCTCAGGGCCCTGCCCCTGCCCCTTCCTTATAATAGATTCGCCTTCCAAAAAAATAGAGTACTGGTACGGATAGCACTCCTGCGACTGCTGAGGGCGCCCGAAGCACAGCTGCTGTATCACCAAAGCTCCTCATCAAGTAGTACAGCATTATCTGATAGCCAGGCGGGTGAACGTCCGCCCTTACGTTGTTGACCGCCTCCGCCAGCGACGTTGTGCTAGTTTGTCGCCAACTGGATAGCTCATCGTTCCAGAGGGATTCGACTCCAATATCAAGAAAGCGGAGGTAGGCTGACAAGAAAACCAGTGAGAGCACCAACAATGTATTGGCTTGCCTGGAACAGGCAGTCGCTGTCTGATGCATGGTCAAAAAAACCGAAGTGTAATCAACGGCTAAGCCTATTGAATACGGGCTCCGGTATCAATTCACGGGCTAACACCATTGGGCAGCAGTAGCGGGGACTGTAAGCTTCGCTCGCACTGATGGGTACACGCACCTCGGAATCCGCCCGCCGGGCCTTTGAAACCGGGCGAGCTGTGATCGGTACTGACAAGGCTCTCTCAGTTCAGAGCAAGCTTGCCCCGATACACGACCCCGGCAACAGGTACGTCTTTGATGTGCATGGGTTCTACTTTAAACGGGTTCTTTTCAAGCAATGTAAAATTCGCCGTTTTACCCACTTTTATCGAACCGATTTCATCTTCGAGTGCCAGCGTCCTCGCGGCATTGATGGTGATGCCTTGTATAGCGGTGAAGACATCAAGCCGCTGCTCTGGGGAAACCCGTGTGTTCTGCGCAGTGATTCGGTTTACCGCTGTCCAGGCCAGCGTCATTGGCTCCAGAGGGGCCATGCCGAAATCAGAATGCAATGAAAACGGCACGCCGCGATCCTTGAGTGATTTCAAGTGGACCATGTTTCTCGCGCGGTCCGGGCCCAGACCATATTCAGAATACTTGTCAGCCAACGCCCACAGGTAATAGGGATTGGCTGAGGCCTCGATACCCAGTCGCTGCATTTGGTCGGCCTGCTCTTCAGTGAAATAACCTACATGATGTAGTGTGAGCCTGTGATCTTTGCGGGGTTTACGTTTCATCATTTTTTCAACGATATCCAAACAGCGTTGTATACCCAAGTCACCATTCGCATGAATGTGGATTTTGTAAGCCTTATCCCAGTAAAAATTCATCTGCTCCTCGAGCAGGGGCAGAGGCGTCATCCAATGCCCTTCAAACCCGTCGCGGTATCCATCTTCCATTTGCATTGCCAGGGAATAGATAGCGCCATCTGCATACAGTTTTACCTGCTTTGGCAGCATAAATATGTTCTTCGTATCATATTTTACTGCGGCTGTTTCCATAAATTCCCAGGCCTTTTCATTACCGCCCAGCATGCCATAGAGCTGCGTTCCGTTTAGTACGTTATAAACCGCGTATGGCGGATTTTTAGCCATTTCGTGCTTCAACAGGCGATGTTCCATAGCAAAATCGGAGCTTGGAAAGCCTTGTTCTGCTATCGTTGTGATACCGTTCTTCCGTATAAGTGTGGTCATGTCTTCAAGACCTTTCATATACTTGTCCGGGTTTATCAGTGTGGGGGCTATTTTAGGCACCAGGGCCAACCAGCCGCCCTCGTAAAAGTGACCCTTATCCCATTCCACCTGCGGATTGTCCTTAAAGTCATCTTCCTCTATTTCAAACAAGGCGAGAGCCCTGTCATTGATGTAAATCTCGTGAAAAGAACGGTGGATAATGCCAACGGCGACGTCGGGTGCAATTGTGTTGAGAAGCTCTCGGTTTAACTCGCCATGCCACAAAGGGTGATAACCCCAAATAAACAAAACTTCATTCTCGGCACCGTTTTTTGCAACGGATTCCTGGAGGCGTTTGATATACGCATCGTGACCCGTTACGCCTTTTTTCAAGCCCGCCGGCACATCCCAGTCGTAGGGAGCTACAATATCGCCCGATAGAAGTATCGCCGCGATTGACGGGTGCACGTGCGGCTCGATCAAGCCTGGCAATAGGGTTTTACCGTCCAGATTCATTTCGACGGTTTTACCCGCGAAGTGACTGACCGCACCAGATTTTGCTCCGACATAGACTATCTTCCCGTTACGCTCCACAACGGCCTCCACATAGGTTGGCTTACTACCCTCCATGGTAATAATGTCGCCGCCGTAATAGATGGTTTGTGCCCCCGACATGGGAGAAGTATTGTCTACTTTTTGTTGGGTTTCGCTGTGGACACCAACGGACCCTGATGCCACGGCAAGGACAGCCAATAAAACTGCGCTTCTAAACATACTGATCTCCACACTCGCTTCCCGAGGCCTTTCTACAATTCCAGTGCCGCCCGGCGTTTTGTAGCGAGTGACACGCCCCCACAGCGTCAAGGATGGGCCAGACTGTGTCAACATTATTGGTGCTCTGGACCCGCGCCACATCCCTCCGCATCAGCCCAGGCTCAGGCCGAACTGTGTTGGAAGGCGCCGGGCGAGCTTGCGGATAAGCAGGGGGTTGGATCGGCTCTCCAGCTCGGCTTATCAATGCAAGCAAGATAGCCGCTATACCGTTGCGCTCAGGCAATACCCCATGCCGCCTTGAGCGTTTGCAAGCCCTCAGCGTTTTTCCGGTACCAGTTGTCCAGTTTCGAGCGGTCTGATTGCCCGCCCCCGGTGGTCGCAGTGACGATTGCGTTCTGCAGGGATCGCTGCAGGTTCAGCGCCTCCAGATTAGTGCGCTGAAACTTCTGAGGGAAATCTTCGTTTTGCAATTCTGTCAGCTGAACGTGACCCACCCCCAGCAATCTCGCCAGGTCTTCATGGAAGCGGAATATGGCCGCTTCCGGTGTCGCCGACTGCTTGACCTCCATTCGTGCTTCGCGGGCCTTCACGGCAAGGGCCAATTCTTCTTGCATGGTTTGCGGCATCCGGTGCTGGGCGTCGGACCTCCAGGCATCAGCAATCTGCGACTGCCGCTTGAGGTCGATTCCCGATTGAAACTGCTTCAAGGCACCCAGCGCCTTGTCCAGAGATGCTCGAAACTGCACCCATTCTGGATTGGGCTGTCCACTCAGCTTCGGATCCACTTCGCCGTAGCTCTTGTTCCAGATCACCAGGTAACCGGCATTCTGGATGTCGGCCATGACCATTGGCATGCGCTCAATATCGACCATACGCGATGTGCCCCCCGGTGTAATCATCGCAAGCTGCCTGTCGAGGGTCTGGGTAAAACCGTAGTTCTGTTCTTCCGCGCCGTGATTGAAAACAGGCGTAGATGCCTGCCCACAGGCGTTGTTCATAGTCTTGATCAGGTCGGTGATGTATTCGCTGGCAGCTGAGGAGCCGTGTGCGTCAACCACTGCATCGATGTGACCATGCTTATCCATGTGACTGATATGCGGGGACACCATCCACATATCGTAGTCACCGGTGACCGGGTTGAGGCCATTGGGACCCGGGTAGGCAAAGACGTTTAGAGGATGCAGGCGGCCCTGATCACCCTGCATCTCCACCCAGAATACCAGCCACTTGCCGCCCTTCTTAATCAGGCAAAAAGGCGTGGCCCTGGTGCCGCCAACCCCCTCTTTGTCGATCACAAATTTATGCTCAAGTACCGACCCTCTGGTCGCCTGTGCATTGAACTTGGCGGCCAGGCGCGAGACCCCGGCACCCTTAAGGGGTTTGACGATATATTTCTTGTAGTCGCTGACATTGCCAGGGCTGCCAGACGCGGCTTCCAGGCTGAAATTATTCACCTCTCGGATTTTCTGGTGGGCGCTGAGCAGGGCAGGCGTAATAAATAGCTGCACCGGTGAGGCCTTCCCATGCTTGTGGCCCAGTTCCGTGGGGTTGGGGTCCCCAACGACTTTCTTACTGAAGGCAGGATCGCAGGGAACAAAGCCCGCCATGGGGCCCCAATTGGAGGATTTGTGGTGGATATCCATGCTCTTGGTGGCATAACCCTGTTTGATAAGAATAGTCGAGTCATACTCGGTAGGGCGCACGAAGAGAAACGTGTTCTCTTTCTTCATGGTATTTTCGAGTGCTTTGATATGCGGGTCAGTGATACCACATTGACGTTCAGTCATGGACATGAATCGATGCTCCTTCCGCAAGCTGGCTATACTTGTTGTCGAGGGAACAGTATAAGCCGCTCTCTTACTTTTGATCGCAGAAATCAGTCATTAATACCCGCCGGGGCCCGGAATCAGGGAAATTGCTGTCCCGCAGTCCCCCGAATACAGCTGTTCGGATCAGCTTGTTTCTCTCGAGGTCGCAGAAACAAACTGGGATGTAGGGGAACATTGATTTCCAGTGCTTTCACCGCCGGCCGCATCAGGGACTCCATTTGGCGTTTTCCCCACATGCCGGGCGCACACCAGAAGCATACTCCACGGAACCAATCTGCCCCGATGACCGGGGTTCGTCGCCAGGCCTGCCCCGCTTTGCCAGGGGGACATGGACGCATAATCACCGCACAATGATCCGTCAAAGCCCGATAACCGTAGGGCCCCTATGCGTTCTTATCTCACCCTCTCTCTCGTTCTCTCCATTGGACCCCTGCTTATGAGTTGCCTCGCCGCGCCCTCCTACACCGGCACGAAAAGTGATCACTTCGATGGCAAGCGCTTCGTGAACAGGCAACCGATGAATAAAAGCGCTGGCGACATGCTGCGCCTGGGGTGGGGGTCGCTCTACAATGCAGCCGAGTGGCCAGATTGGATAGAAGTCGAGCCTCAACAGGTATCGCAAACGCGGGTTGAGGATGGCCTGTCGGTCACGTTTATCAATCACGCGAGTTTTCTTATCCAGGTCGATGGGCTGAATATCCTTACCGATCCCATATACTCCAATCGGGCCAGCCCCTCACAACGGGTAGGCCCCAAAAGAGTGCACGCACCGGGTGTTCGGCTGGAAGATCTGCCACCCATTGATGTCATACTTATCAGTCACAATCACTATGATCATCTTGATGAGGCGACTCTCATGGAGCTGCTGCAAAGACCCGGGCCAGAACCGCTGATTATTGCCGGTCTTGGCAACGGCCAATTGCTGGCGCAACTGGGTTCAAAGCGCCACCGCGACCTCGACTGGGAGCAAGCGGTCCGGGTGGAGAGTGCGGGCGAACAAGGCACCCGAAGGTACGAGGTGGAGTTCATTTTTAGCGAATGTCGACACCGATCCGGGCGCGGCATCGCCGACCAGATGAAAACCCTGTGGGGCTCGTTTGTGATCAAGACCTCTCGCGGTAATCTCTATTTTGCCGGGGACACAGGCTACAGTCCCCATTTGGCGGCAACAGGCAAGCGCCATGGCCCCTTCGCTCTGTCCCTGCTGCCGATTGGTGCCTACGAACCGCGCTGGTTCATGAAAGACGTGCACCTCAGCCCGGCGGAGGCCGTGCAGGCCCATCAGGATCTGAAGAGTCAGCACAGCATCGGAATACACTTTGGCACCTTTCAGCTCACCTTCGAAGCCATCGATCAACCGGTCATCGACCTCAAGCAGGCCCTTGCAACCCAGGGCATCTCGCTGGAAGACTTCAGTGTGCTGCGCCCGGGCGACACCCTGGCGATAGAGACCGCCACCGCACCCTACGAAACAGAGGCCGCCGCAAAACATGACTGACTGTACACCTGGCCGACCCCCTGCTCCTGCCAGGGCCCGTAGCCGTCACGGTTTGTCGGCGTTGCGGGTCAGGCCGCGCGCAGTGCTCGCCCCAGCGGCCGACTGCCCAGCACTTCGGTGAACTCGCCATCCACCCATACCGGTTCGCCGCGGATATAGACTCGACTTACAATGCCCTCGGGGCGATTCAGCATCTGCTTGTGATTGAACAACTCCCGATGCTCCAGCCTGCGGGTGGCATCACTGCTCCAGTCCTGCAAGGCGTCCGGATTGATCATGGCGATATCCGCCTGAGCGCCGATCTCCAGACTGCCTACATCCAGCCCGAAAAACGCCGCCGGTTCTCGGGTCAGGCGTTTCACGATAGTGCTCACCGTATCCAGACCGCGCTGCTGGGCCAGTTTCAGTGACAT
The DNA here is from genome assembly GCA_963840725.1 of uncultured Gammaproteobacteria bacterium. Taxonomy (GTDB): domain Bacteria; phylum Pseudomonadota; class Gammaproteobacteria; order Pseudomonadales; family Halieaceae; genus CAVWDU01. The sequence continues at coordinate 176,405 of CAWIZY010000028.1, forward strand.
CAGATTGGCGTCGAAAAAAGCCATATTGGTGATATGCGCACCCGAGTCGTTGAAACCCGGCAGGGTGTTTTTGTGCAAGAGCAGATCCAGCGTTGCCCGGTTGCCGACGTTGCCCACCTCGGCCCAGAATCGGAAGCTTTTGTCATAGGTGCGCAGCATATGCAGCATAAAATCTGCATCGTCACCCAGGGGCACCGGAAACAAATCCAGGGCTTCGCGCTCTGCTTCCGAGCGCGCCTGAGAGAGATCGCCCCCCTGGTAGGCGAGCACCCGGTCATAAACCTGCTGCAGGGTCTCGCCATCCCATTCGGCGACCGGCGCGCCGTCAAAATTCAGCAGCGGCAGGTCACGTATTGCCAGGTGGTCAGGGAGGCCCAGCCTGGCCTTCCAGGTTGCCAGGTTATTGCCCTGGCGACCGTGGTGCCAGTCGCGCCGGAAGTCCGCGACCCAGCGCGGATCATGCAGCAACGCCATCCGGCCTTCGACATCTTCATACTCCCTGGCGATAAGCTCTGCCGTGGAGTCCAGTTCTTCATACAGTGGGCTGACAATGCCGTCGGACCAGATGCGGAAATTGGTTCCCAGTGCCTGGAAGTGAATATCACCCTGGAAGAACTTTGAGTTCATCAGCCCGGCCAGCCCCAGAAAAGGCCGCATGGCTTTGGGCGCCAAAGCCTGCTCTACCGCGGCCAGGGCTGAGGTTTTGAGTGTTTTGCCAAACAGCCGGCCACTGGTCAGGGTAAAATAAAACAACGCCATAGCAGGACTTTCGATAATCGGTGTGGTCTGCCATACCCGGTCGTGCTCCCGCACAACCTTCAGGAGTTGCTTCAATTCCCCAAAGCTGGCGAACTGGGTGGGGATGCGCTTAGCCGTGTTAGGATCGTTGGCCAGGTAGTGAAACGGCAGCCCGTCGGTACTCATACCCAGGTAGCCCTGTTCCAGCGCGGTCTTCAGCAGGGATTCCATGGCCTGCAGTTCCCGCTCGGTGGGATCACGGCTAACACTGTCCTCCAGGCCCATGACCTCCACGCGCAGCATGGAATGGGGGACGAAGGCCGCAATATTCGGCCCCAGCGGGATCTCATCGAGATGTTCGAGATAAGCACCGGTGTTGTCCCAGTCAATCACCTCCACGCATTTGCGCAAGACGGTCTTGGGGATGTTCTCGACCCGGGTAAAACAATCCACGATGGGCTCCTGGCCCCCGGTGTTCTGCTTGCCAAAACAGGTACCCAGACTGCAGTTACCCACCAGCACTGTGGTGGTGCCATGACGCACGACCTCCGGAAGGCGCGGGTCCAGATCAACCTCAAGATCGAGATGTGTGTGGATATCCAACAGCCCCGGCATCAGCCACTGGCCGCTGCCGTCAACAACCGTATCCGCCTGCTCCCGGGGCAGCTTGTGTCCCCTGGCGGCGACCTTGCCGCCCCTGATGGCCAGGTCGATTTGTTCTGGACTGGCGCCAGTGCCATCAAACACCAGTGCATCACAAATTAACGTGTCCCATGTCGCGGCCATTCCCGTTCTCCCTCTTCTGATTACTGTAAACCCTGTGCAGTGTAGCCCACTGCGACAGCGTTTTGACAACGTTGCCGGCGACGCTCTTTACAGGGCCCGCTCAACCCACCAATCGCGCCAGTTCTTCTGCCTTGGAGAGCTCAGGTACAGCCAGGAAGTCCGGCGACTGGAAGGCCGGCTGGGGGTAGCGGTAGTAGCCTTCACCCGAGGGCAGTCCCAGTTTGCCCTGATCCAGAAATCGCTCTTTAATATGCCTGGCATTGGCACTCATGACTGCATCGTCGTTCAATGCGCCCCAGTAGCTCAATATGTTGTAAATGGTGGTCATTCCCACAATGTCCATCACCCCGAATGGCCCTGCCCCGACGCCACGATTGCCTATCATGAACGCCCTGTCGACATCCTCGTGGCTAGCGACCCCTTCTCTATCCAATGACAAGGCCGCATTGGCCAATGGTACTAGCAGCGAGTTGATCAAATAGCCATTCTGCTCTTTGCGCAGGGCCAGCGGCACCATACCAATCTCAATGGCGAACCGGGTAACGGCTAACACGGTATCGGGGTGGGTACCCGGGTGCGCCATCACCTCGGCCAGATTGGCACTCCAGATCAGATTCGCGAAATGCAAGGCACAGTATTTGTCTGGTCGGCCAGTGTCGTCGGCAAATTGGCTGGGCAGCAAGGTGGAGGAGTTGGTCGCAACCAGCGTATGTGCCGGAAGCAGCTGGGCCATCTCCCGATAGGTGGCTGTTTTGACCTCGGGAATTTCGGGTACAGCTTCGATCACCAGATCAGCCTCAGCAACCGCAGCAGCGAGGTCATTGGTAAAAGTGAGTCGCTGCCGGGTTGTATCCAGGACCTCATCACTGGCGCCGATGCCCTCCGCGTAGATTCCCGCGTAGTGCAGTTGGGCCGCACGGCAATTATCCAGGCCCTCGCTGTGCAGGTCGTATACAACGACCTGTTTGCCCTTAAAGGCACTGTGCCACGCAATCTGGCCGCCCAGCACGCCGCCACCTAAAACGGTGAGCCGATTGAGTTTGGATTCGGACATTCTCTTCTCCCTGTCTACAGGAACCACAAAAAAATTCGACGTCACCGACAGCCACTACGCCAAACCCCTGCCATCGAGGGGTTATCGCTAAGCCCGTCTGCAGGACTTGGCGCTGCCTGCCTGTGTATCCGCCGGCCGACGGGCCAAAGGATAGCCTGGTTACCGGCCAAGTGGGGCCTCGCGAACCGGCTTATGCCCGTCTATTTGCAGCGTTTCCGTGACTTCAAACGCGGCAAGGGCGGCTTGAGGGCCCTGATGACGCGCAGGGCCAGCAAGCTGTCGCGACCGGCCATGTCGGCAGCAGGCCACGATCGCCATACTCCTCGACATCAACAGACTGGTGCCTACGAGGACCGCAGCCATGATCAACCGTTTGAAACAATCCCTCCGCCTCGCCGCTCTCGAAGACCTGTTGCACTATCAGCTCGGGCTCAGTCAGAACACTTCAGCAGGGCTCGCTCGCCTGGCCTGGGAGACCAGACCGGAATGGGCAGGCGGCCTTCAGGGATCGACCAATGAACAGTTGCGGGAATCATTCTTCATTGCAATGTATCACCGGGGCAATGCCGGGGTAGTGGACCGGGCAGCCGCGGAGAGTCCGGCATTCCGGGCCGCACTCGACCAATTCATCGCCTCGGAGTCGCTCCCGGACCAATTGGCTGCCTGATCAGTATTCTCGGGGCAGAGACTTTAGCCACCCCTCGGGGTGGCTTTTTTTGGCCATCTACCCACACCTACCCGCACCGCTCCGCCTACAGTAAACCACGCCTGAGGCTAACGATTGCGTCAGCCACTTGTCACGTGCGTAACGGGGGCAATTCCTCCCCCTTGGGGACAAATTTCAGTGCCAGACCATTGTTGCACCAGCGCTGCCCCCGAGGAGCCGGGCCGTCCTTGAACACATGTCCCTGGTGGCCACCGCAGCGGGCACAATGGTACTCGGTGCGCGGCCAGACCAGTTTGAAGTCCTTCTTGGTCAATACATTTCCTTCAATCGGGGCCGTAAAGCTCGGCCATCCGGTGCCACTCTCATATTTGGCTTCACTGGTGAAAAGGGGCAGATTACAGGCTGCACAGATAAATGTACCACCGCGTTTTTCATCGTTCAGCGGGCTGGTGAACGGGCGCTCCGTGTCCTCCTCAAACAGGATGCTGTAACGCTCGGGGGCCAGCATCTCGCGCCAGTCGTCCAGCGTTTTGTTCAGACCTGGCCCGCCCTCCCCGACAGCCGGAGTTTTATCAGCCACAGCCAGGTGACTCAAGGTAAGCCCCATCACGGGTGCCGCGGCGAAGTAACTCACCAGGGTGCGTCTTTTCATCGTTGTCTCCCAACATTCTGATGCCTGTTTCCGTTACCGATGGATTGGACTGTGATACGCGACATAAGTTGCAGTGGACTACTCTGCCCGCCCTGTGACTGCTACACTCACGGCCTTGAAGGCGGCGCAAAAGGTCCTGCCGGTGCAGTTTGCGATGGACAAAGTCCATCACGGCGAGCAAGCCAACGGCGGCAATCCAGAAGCCGGCTCGGCCTGCAACTGCTCAACAGCTGAAAGACTGCAACCCAAGGGACTCGTGACAGCGCTGTCCGACCTGGAAGCTAGAACCTGGAATCTAGCGCCCACTGATGAACGAGGGAGCCATCCATGAACAGAGCCGCACCCACAGACCACCCGATCAGCCCATTGCTGACGGACCGGCACAGTCCCTATGCCTTCGATCCGGCGCGCGATGTCTCAGTTGAGGACCTGTCCGCACTGTTCGAGGCAGCGCGGTGGAGCATGTCATCCTACAACGCGCAACCATGGCGCTACATCGTGGGTGTCAAGGCGCGCAACGCGGACCTGTGGCAACAAATTTTCGACGTACTGGTTGAGGGCAACCAGGGCTGGGCTGTCAACGCGCCTGTGTTGGCCCTCGGTATTGTTGAGCACCGCTTCGAACACAACGGCAAACCCAACAAAGCTGCGGTACATGATCTGGGGGCGGCCTCGGCGATGCTGACGGTGGAGGCAACCGCCCGCGGTCTATGCGTGCACCAGATGGTTGGAATCGAACCGGATCGGGCCCGTGAGGCATTCGATTTACAAGGCTCCCTGGAGCCCTTCACCGGGCTGGCTATTGGGTATGCGGGCGATTCCGCCCACATCAGCGAAAAACTGGCCGAACGGGACAAACAACCGCGCACACGCAAACCTCTGGATGAGTTGTTTCTTGCCGGCGGCTATTGAGGGCACTGACATGGACTACACACCTATACAGGAAGCTCGGGGCGCCCCGGGTTTGCGTCTGGCTCTTACCGCCGGAGTGCCCGGCCCCTGGAGCGAGGCGGCCAAGGGCCTGTTTCGGGTCCGGAACGTAGCCTATATCCCGGTGCTGCAGCGCGGCGGTGGTGAAAACGAAGAGTTGGTCGCATGGACGGGCCATCGCAATGCACCCACGGCTGTGTACAACGATGAACCGCCTCGGGTCACGGCACTGGATCTGGTAAACCTCGCTGAGCGACTCGGCGAGGGGCCCTCGCTGATCCCCGAAAGAATCGAAGAACGAGTGACGATGTTTGGGCTGCTCAACGAGCTCGCCGGCGAGCGCGGCTTTGCCTGGAATGCCCGAACGCTGATGTTCAAGGGAATGATCGACACGGTGGGCGAAGCGGCGATGGCCAACAGCCCCATGCTCAGGGACTATCACTACAGTCCGCAGGAGGTTGCGAGTGCGCCGGGAAAAATCATCGCAGTTCTGGACGCACTGGCCGCACAGCTAGCGCGGCAAACCGGCTTAGCAAAAGCTAGTGACAATGCCCACTATTTTTGCGGTGGTCAGCTATCCGCACTGGACATCTACTGGGCCTGTTTTTCCCAGATGGTTGACCCGCTACCCCCAGAGGTAAACCCCATGCCCCAGTCACTGCGGGATACCTGGGGTCTCACTGCCAAGGCCCTTGCGGCTGCGAACTACCAGCTGGACCCGGCACTGCTGCGGCACCGGGATTATATCTTTCCCACTTACCTGCAATGGCCGCTGGATTTTTGACGCGAGACTCTAGGGCACCTCAGCCAGACAACGATCGGCTGTTATGTCGAAGCTGACGCATAAAAATCAAGGTTGCAACAAAACCCAGTAAGGCAAACAGAAACAGACCGAGAAACACCAGCTGGTGCCCCGCTATCGGGGCATTGTTGTCCAGCAGGAAACCCATGGCCGGTGCCACGAAGATGTCCGGGGTAAAACCCACCACCGAAATAAGCCCAACCGCGGTGCCGCTGACCGCCAGCGGAACTCCCGACTCCGCCAACAGGGCGAAGTAGATAGCATGCAGGGCAAACACCGCGATACTGGTGAGCAGAATATTGGTCATCAGCACCCAGTAGAGATCGGGCCGAGGCTCCAGCAAGACAAAAAACCCATAGCCAGCCAGTAGCAGGCCGAAGCTTGCAAACACTACCCGCGAAGCGCGCAACCGATCTGCCATCAGCCCGGCCAGAACCGCCGCAGCCGGTCGCACCCAGCTGCTCATGCTCGCTACTCTGGCGCCCTCCACTTCATCCAGACCGTAGCCCTGCACCGCATAGAGCACGTAATTATCCACGCCCTTATAGGCCACGTAGGCGCTCAATACGATGAGCATCTGTGGCCACACCAGCGGATTAGCCAGTACCCTGCGCACATCCGACCATGGTTTGGCAGCATGGGAGGCAACGGTTTCGGGCGGGTCAGCACCGGGCACGAAGACCGCCACCAACAGCCCCGCCACCACCGTGACCACAACATACAGGTAGATAATCTGCTGCAGGGCCTGTCGCCGCCCCGCTCCATCCAACTGGTCGAAGTCTCCAGTGATAGAGAGGCCAAGTATCCAGACGGCAATGGACACAAGCACCGCAGCCAACATACCGCGACCGGCCTCCAGAAAACCGAAAGCGCGGCCCTGTTCATCGCCACCGCCCCACTCGCGGGTTGCTTTTATCAACGCGCTCCAAAACAATAAAATAGTGGAAAAACCCCAAAAAGCGTACAGAGTCACCAGGCCTTGTTGGTTGGGGATTGTGGCAAAATACAGTCCCCCAAGGGCAGTCAGTATCAGGGCCAGGACCAGCAAATTGCGCGCGGGATAGCGGTCAGCCAATGGACCGCCTAGAAAATACGACAGCATCGCCACCGCCCCGTAAGTCGCCTGTGCCTGCCCGATATCGGTATTGCTCATATCAAAAACCGCGAGCACCGTGGGCCGGAAGAACCGCACCACGTGAAACGGCAGGGAGAATACCGCCTCACCGGCGATGATCAGCGCCGCGAGGCCCATTACATGGCAAAGCTGCGTATTGCGGTTTAGCATCGCCGAAGCCATTTCTGTGTCAGCTGCAATGCCAATTCAGGCCGGGTTCTGATCCTGAACCGATCCGCTAACGCGGAAATGCTGCAGGCTGAAGAGATTCTGCTCATCAATCCAATACTCGCCGGCCGTCAATCCGGCGCGAGACGCCAAATCCGCGAACATCTCACGCGTATACTTGTACGAATACTCGGTGAGGATGCGCTCGCCTTCCAACAGGGGGATTGTCACCCCCGCGACTGTCACTTGCTGGGCGAACAGGCTCTCGACATGCATTTCAATACGTCCCGCCGCCTCGTTGTAGAACGCCACATGGCGGAAGCGCTCAATATCAAAGTCGGCGTCTGCCAGCCGATTTACGTGGGAGAGAATATTCAGGTTAAAACGCGCTGTAACGCCAGCGCTGTCGTTATACGCCGCATTAAGTACCTCGGGCTCCTTCTGTAAATCAACACCGATGAGAACACTGCCACCGCTGCCCATCATTGACTGCATCCGACGCAGAAACTCTACTGCATCGCCAGGCTCGTAGTTGCCGATCGTCGAGCCGGGATAAAACACCCCGCGCCGCAGCCCATCGTATTCAGGGGGCAAGGTGAGCATCGCGCCCATATCTCCTACCACCGGCAATACACGGATACCGGGAAACTCCTGCTGCAGTGTCCTGGCGGAGGCGATCAGGAAGTCGCCAGATATATCTATCGGGACGTAGCAGGCCGGGCGCAGCGCCGGCAATAGCCACCTGACCTTGCTGCAGTTGCCGGCACCGGGTTCTATGAGAAGTTCCCCTCGCCCCAATGCCTTGGTAATGGAATCGCAATTGTCGCGCAGCAATCCGACCTCGGTGCGGGTGGGGTAGTATTCCGGTAATTCGGTGATCTGCTCAAACAGTTGCGAGCCGTATTCATCATAAAAAAAACGCGAGTCGATGCGTTTCGCCGATGCCAGTAGCCCGGCAAGGAGTTCGTCGGCCGTAGTTTTTTCGACATCATTGAGGGATACACTGTGGTTCTGTAGAGCTGGTTGGGGCATGAATCTGTCTCGTTGTTGGAAAAGTCGGGCGCTAGCGCGCGTTGCGCGCGAGGCGAATACCGGTGAACTGCCACTGGTCCGGCGGATAAAAAAAGTTGCGGTAGCTATTGCGGTAATGGGAGCGGCTGGTAACGCAGCTACCACCCCGCAATACCAATTGATTAGCCATAAACTTACCGTTGTACTCTCCCAGCGCGCCGGTGGCGCTGGTGAATCCCGGGTAGGGAGAATACGCGCTGCTGGTCCACTGCCAGGTGCGGCCCAGCAAACGGTCTTCGATGCGCTCGCCCGCCGTTTGCCGAGGCTGCAAGTCGGCCACATCAAGAAACTGTCCGGCCGGGCCAGACGAATCCGCTGCACCGGGCCAGGCGGGCTCAGCACAGGCAGCCTCCCATTCAAACTCAGTGGGCAGACGGCAGCCCGCCCAGCGTGCATAGGCATCGGCCTCATACGCCGACAGATGGCAGACCGGGCGGTCAGGATGCAAGGGTAGTAGTCCGTGCAGGGTATATTCAAGCCACTGGCTACCCTCTCTGCGCCAATACAACGGTGCCGGCAGCGCACCTGCTACGGTGCCTGCCTGTACCCCGCTCCACCCGTCGGCTAGCCACAGGTCGGCCCGCTCATACCCGCCTTGTTCAACGAACTCCAGATACTCCGCGTTGCTGACCAGACGATCAGCGATCTGAACCGCCTCTACATACTGCCGATGGCGCGGTAACTCGTTGTCAAAGCAAAACCCGGTAGCGCCCGCCGGATCGGCGTCGCCGGCTCTTGCGCCAATTTCCCTGATGCCCTCCGACAGCGTCTGCCAGCCCATCCCAGTGGCGACAGAGGTCTCTGCAGGCGCCTCTCCATAGGACGGGTACAACGGGTTCTGGTACCAACAATACTTGAGGTCGGTGAACAGGAGTTCCTGATGCTGTTGCTCGTGATGACAACCCAATTCTACGCGCGAGCGCAGCACCTCGTCAGGGCCGCCTCCAGAGTTATCGGCTGCGTCGAGTAGCTCGCTCATCGCCGCGTCCACATGGGCGCGATAACGCATTACATCCCCCACGTCAGGGCGAGAGAGCAGCCCGCGACGCTCCCGTGGATAGGGTTCGCCAACCCCGTTATAGTAAGAATTAAACAGATGCTCAAAGGCCGGATCGAAACATCGATAATCTGGGCAGAATGGCAACAATACGAACGTTTCGAAGAACCAGGAGGTATGGGCCAAATGCCATTTGACCGGGCTGGTATTGGCCATAGCCTGGAGCCCGTAATCCTCTGTCTGTAACGGTTCGCACAGGACCTCGGTAAGGCGCCTGACTTTCACGTAGTGCGACAGACTGCCTCCCTTGTCCTGTCGCGCTAGCGCAACATGTGCCGAAGGCGCATGCGGGCGCCGTTTGCCTGATGGTACGTCCACGTCGACCCTTGTGCCCCCTGTATCCCCTTGGGTTCAAATTATCGAAACTGCTGATCGCTACCGGGCGTCCGACCCCAGACGTCGGCCTAAAGCGAAACCTCACCCGCTGATTAAGCCAGCACAAGGTTACGTGATTGAAAAGAACCGGCGACTGGTCAAGAAGGCAACCTTATCAGGTCTGGAGTCAGTTTTCACATGCGCTCGGGTGATCGCGACTTGAGCACGTCAGATGACGCCTGCGAGCACCCGGATGTCGCTGTGGGCCATGCCATCACCGCGCAGCAACATGCACACTAACGATCCAATTCACTGACGGGGGGGCGGGACCTTAATGTTAGTAGCAAAGCAAAAACCAGAGCGCCACAGTTCCGCCACGACGCACCCGGGCACGCCCCGGCGGCGACACTTTGACAAAGCAACAGGCCTGGAGGGGGGTCATGCAGTGCTCGCGTTCGCCGGCCTCGTATATCTCTCATCGGTTCTGGCCAGCCTGTTCGGTCTCGCGATGGTCGTGGGCGGTGCCGGTAGGTGATGTGTAAGTAGTTGGTCAGGCGCGTCAGCGCGAACCGGCTCGGGCAGATGGTCGCTGCTATCGGTGGCGTCGCGGCGCCCGGCCACAGGGAGAGGGGTGCCCGGTCTAGCAGCCTGAATAGCTTTCCTGGAACACCCGCAAAAACTCGCCAAGACTGGCCTCTGGCAGATCGTTGATTCCTGCAGCTGCGGCCCTGCCACCACCGGTAGGGAAGCGCATACACAGCTCGGCCGCTCCCTGCCGGTTACTCATTGGTGCGCGCACACTGACCAGATAATTGCCGTCGCTTTTGAGGGTCGCAACCGCATGGGCCCGCTGCGGGTAATCGGTCGCCAGATCATTACTGAAAACACCACTCACTCGTCGCGCCCAGGCCTCGTTGGGCAGCAGGAATACCGCTGCAGTGTCGCTGCAATGCACGGGCTCCAGAGCGCGCGCCAATGCCATGTCATCGCGGTAGCCCTGACTGAGTTGTCGAAAGTCTGCGGATTGCACAAACTCGATGGGTGCATTCGCAGCATACAGTTTGCGGTACAGCTGCTCCGGATCAAAGTGCAGATCCGCTATCGAAGGCCCATAGCCGTTGTAGTTGATACAGGTACCCAGTTCCTCCAGCGTGGCCAGGTGGTCTGCACTGAGCCCCGCGCCCCTGCCGAGACGCTGGGCAGTCTCTTTCAGGTTGTCGCCATAGGCGCCGGTAACTGCCCACTCGACATGGCTACCCTCCAGGTGCCCATTGACCAAAGCGGCAGTGCACACCTCCGGCGCCTCGTTGATCAACGCCGTCAGGCCGGGGTGGTCAGGTATCTCGCCGGGAAAATGATGGTCAACGTAGAAGACGGTAGCGCCTCTATCCAGGGCTCCGGCCAGGGCAACGCTGTTTTTGTCCATTGAGACATCGAGCACGGTAATCCTGTCGCCGGCCACCGGCTCGAGACGCGCCATCAGATTGATATCGCGCTTGACCCCCGTAATCAGGGTAGCGTCCAGCGGCTCAGCGAGCCGCAACTGCAGCAGGGCACAGATGCCGTCGGCATCACCGTTGAAGAGGTCGTAGTTCACTGTGCGTCAAGCGACTGGTAGTAGTCGGACAGGATTTTGGCGACTTCCGGGCGGGAAAACTCAGGCGGCGGCGCAATACCTTTACCCAGCATCTCACGCACGGCTGTGCCGGATAACAGCACAAAATCCTCCTTATTGTGATCCGGCGCATCGCGCATCATCACTACCTTATTGAGTTTCTTGCTATAGGCTGTGTGATCGGCTTTGTAGATCTCTAATTCCAGAGCGTCCGCAGGCACTTCTTCGTCAAAGATAGTCTGGGCATCAAAGCCGCCGTAATAATCGCCGACACCGGCATGGTCTCGACCCACAATCAGGTGGCTGCAACCGCAGTTCTGCCGAAACACCGCATGCAAAACCGCTTCACGGGGTCCAGCGTAGAGCATATCGAACCCGTAACCGGTAATCATCACCGTGTTGGCCGGAAAATACACTTCGACCATCTTGCGTATCGAGGCATCGCGCACATCTGCCGGGATATCCCCCGGCTTGAGTTTACCCAGCAACATGTGAATAAGAATGCCATCTGCCTCAAGGTCTTCCATGGCCATGCGGCAAAGCTCTTCATGGGCGCGGTGCATGGGGTTGCGGGTCTGGAAAGCTACAACCTTGTTCCAGCCATGCTCGGCGATTTCATTGCGTATCTCCACCGCGGTGCGGAACGTATCGGGAAAGTCGCTCTGGAAATAGGAAAAGTTCAGCACCTGAATGGGGCCCGACAGCAGGGTGCGGCCCAGCCCGGTAAATGTGGCCACGCCGGGATGCTTGGGGTCCAGGGTACGAAATATCTTCTCGGCCATGGCGTTGATCTGCTCGTCACTGACCGCTTCTACCGCTTCCACATCCATAATCGCCAGGACCGGCTGACCTTCGACATTGGGATCGCGCAAGGCAATGCGACTGCCTGCCTCGATGCCGGATTCCTCTGTCATGTTAACAATGGGGACGGGGAAAAACAGGCCATCTGCCGTGTGCATAGTGTCGGCAACGCTGAGGGAATCGGCGAGATTCATAAAACCGGACAGCGGATTGAAATACCCCCCGCCCAGCATGACCGCGTTGGCGGCAGCAGCGGAATTGAGCACAATGGATGGCAGGGTTTCTGCCTCGGCAATCAGCGCGTGCCGCTGCTCAGTGTTATAGACGAATAGAGGGTTGAGCTCATCGGAACCGTGGGGCTTGATCATTACTGTGTCTCGCTTATTGACTGATGATGCCGCGCTCGCGCAGCACCTTGATTATCTCGGCAACTTCCTCGGCCAGGTTCTGCTGGTCGGAATGCAGATGAATCTCGGGACGATCCGGCGCCTCGTAAGGGTCATCGATGCCGGTGAAGTTCTTGATCTCACCCGCCCGGGCTTTCTTATACAGCCCCTTGGGGTCACGCGCCTCAGCAGCCTCGAGGCTGCAGTCGACAAAAATTTCAATAAAGTCCATGCCCGCGGCTTCGTGCAGTGCGCGCACCTGGTCGCGATCCGCCCGGTAGGGGCTGATAAAACTACTGAGAGCGATCACCCCGGTATCCACAAAGAGCTTGGAAATCTCACCAATGCGACGGATGTTTTCGGTGCGGTCCTCGGCAGAAAAACCCAGATTCTTGTTGATTCCCAAACGCACGTTGTCGCCATCGAGGCGGTAGGAGACGATACCCAGCTCGTGCAGGGTACCTTCCAGCTCCACTGCCACCGTGCTTTTCCCACTGCCTGACAAGCCGGTAAACCACAGCGTAGCGCCCTTGTGTCCCAGCAGCTTCTGCCGATGCCCACGGGTTATATCGCCCTCGTGCCAGTGTACGTTGGTCGCTTTCTGTTCAGCCATAGCAATACCTTTGTTTTCAAACTCGCGATTTTCGGGGTCCACAGGGTACGAGCTTTCCCCCTGCATGTAAAACAGGTACTCGGCTTCTGAGGATGGCTTATTCATCAGAATCTTGACTGGCATCACAAACGGGGCGATCCGCCTGCCCTGCAGTTGAGCTCGCAGACCTCGCTGTTTAAAGCCGGGACGTCTCGGTTAGCAGATGCTGTATGCGCGCGGCCAGTTCCGGCTGCACCTGGTCCCAGTCAAACCGCCAGCGCCAGTTGCCTTCGGTGGTCCCGGGCGTGTTCATTCGGTGCTCTCCATCCAGGCCGAGAAAATCCTGCCAGGGAACAATCGCCGTGTTGGCTCTCGACGCCATCGCCTGGCGGATCAGCATCCATGGCATCTCCTCCGCTGGGCTGCCACAGTATTCATAAACCCTGCGGCGCAGACCGGCGTCCAGACCGTTGAACCAACCCAAGGTGGTGTCATTGTCGTGCGTGCCCGTGTAGACAATATCTTCGACGGCGTGCCGATGGGCCAGATACGGGTTGTCCGGGTTACCGTCAAAAGCAAACTGTAGTATCAGCATACCGGGTAATGCAAATTGCCGCCTGAGGGACTCAACCTCAGGCGTGATACATCCCAGGTTTTCCGCCACGAGGCATAACTCCGGGTACTGCGCGCGCACCGCAGCCAACAGCTTGTCGCCGGGGGCGGGCACCCAATGGCCCTGCTTCGCAGAGGCGGCCCCGGCCGGAATTTCCCAGAATGCCTCCAGCGCGCGAAAATGATCGATGCGCGCGATATCGAACTGACGCGCTGCGCTACCAAAACGCTTCAGCCACCAGTCAAAACCGGTGTTGAGCATGCGCTCCCAATCGTACTGCGGGTTGCCCCAAAGCTGACCTTCTGCAGAAAAATAATCCGGTGGCACGCCGGTCACGGTGATCGGCACTCCGTTGTCATCCAGATCAAAGAGATCCTGATTGCCCCAGACATCAGCGCTCTCAAGGTGCACGAAGATCGGCATATCTCCAAATAGATAAACACCACGCTGGTGAGCAAAATCGCACAGCTCTCGCCACTGACAATCAAAAACAAATTGCCGGAAGCGAAGCGCCTCCAGGCGACTGGCAAGCAGCGTTGCCCTTGCCTCGCAAGCGTCTGGCTGGTGATCACGCAATCCTTCGGGCCATTGCTTCCACGGGGCCCGACCACTGGCCTCCCTGAACGCCTGAAAGCGGACATAGTCCTCCAGCCAGTAGGCCGCCTGGCGCTGAAATTCCCGGTAGCGGCCGGCCATGGGCGAATCGGGGTTCCTGCTCCGCTCCCCCTGAAATGCAGCACAGGCCGCATCCAGCGCCAGGCGCTTGGCGACACCATCAGTCAGGGACGCCAGTGCCTGGTCACGCGACAACCAGCCCCGCTCTACCAACCAGAAAAGATCAATCAGATCTGGATTGCCCGCATGCACTGAAAACGACTGATAGGGGCAGCCATCCTCATGGGTGGGTCCCAGAGGCAACACTTGCCAGATGCGCAGTCCTGCGGCCGCAATCAGTTCGACAAAACGCTGTGCCTCCGCACCCAGCTCACCGCAATAACCCGGCCCGGGGAGACTGGCCGGATGCAGAAGCACACCGGCACTGCGAGTGGTCAGAAGTCGGGGCACGTGTCAGTGCTGACTGCTGTCGCTATGGCGCATAACGCCGCCGCGAGAGGGGTCGCCGCCACCCCTTGAAACGACCTCGGCCAGGTTCGGAGGCGGCTCCACTCCCAGCAGCTGATAAAGATTCACCAGGTGCATTCTGAACAATTGCTCGAACTGGCCAACGGTCTCCGAGGGGTTATAGTCACCGAACCACCAGAACCAGTCTGAGCCTTCACAGATCGCCAACTGTTCCTGCGCCTTGCGCAAGGCGTCTCCGCTGAGCTCACCCGAGGCTACCCGGGCGTCGAAAGCCTGCTTGGCTTCAACCAACAGATTCCAGCCCCGGTTCTTGTCGCTGTCGCCTATCCAGGTGGAGAAGGTGCCATACACCCAACTGCCAGCAACTACCCGTGCTTCATGGGCGGGGCGAGGTTGCCGCTCCTGTTGAAATCGACTGAAGGTGCTCAATTCGAGCCGAGGGTGGGCAGCGATGGAGCGGTACAGTTGGCTGAGAAAATGGTAACCGTTCTCGGGGAAGTACTCCCAGGCGTTCTCCCCATCGAGGATAATAGTAATCAGGCAGTCCTGCCGATCGGGGCAATGGTCGGCGATATTCTCCATATGAGACACCATATCCGACACAGCGTCGTCTGCGTGCCAATCGGAATACTGAAAACCAATGAGGTCTGACAGGCCGTCGTCACGAAAAAAACAATCAATAGCCGCCTCGCCGAACCGATAGACCCGGTGGCGACAGTTGCTGTGAGTATCGTCATGGCTATTGCCAAGCACCCCGCCACCACTGGCGACCCAATCGAACCCGGAGTGGGCAAACTGCTCCAGTGCAGCCTGACTGATGCCCCCCTCAGAGGGCCAAAGTCCGCGAGGGGACAGCCCGAAGACCCGCTTGAAGGTGGCGAGTCCTCTCTCGATATGCCACTGGACTCGCTCCTCCCCGCCGGGATAAACGGGGTCTGTCGGCAGCGGTGCCTCAGGCATGGCTTCGCGCGCACACTTCATGTCCAGTAGTAGTGGGACGATGGGATGGGCATAGGGGCTCATCGACAACTCTACCTTGCCCTGCTCCGCCAGGGCACGATACCGCGGCAGAAGGCCCTGGAGTTGTTCGAGAATGATCTGCAACAGCTCGCGACGATCATGCAGGGTGTAGTTCGACCCTTTTTCCTGCAGCTGGACAATACGGTCATCGCGCCGACGCTCGGATTCTCCCATCCAGGCGAGGTGATACCAGACCAGCAGATCAGCCAGAAACTGGTTGGAGGCGTAGATCAGGTCCTCCGGGTGCTGATGGTAGCGGTCTGCCATGATCGCCAGGCGTTTATAGGGCTCAAAGCGGTTGATCATCCGCTGACGGTTGGCGCGCAGGCAGCTGTTCATCAGAGCCAGCCGGGCCTCTTCCTGCGCGGGAAAAACCGGTTCCGCCAGTTGCGCCAGCAAACCATCCCGGATAACACCCCCGGCGTTTATGAAGGCATCCACCTGGGTGCAATAGTCCTCGATCTGCTCCAGCAACACCGGGGCAAAATTGACTACCGCCCTCGCTGCCGGCAACGCCTCAAGGTGTGCCGCCATATCCACATAGTCTTTGATGGCGTGAAGATAGGTCCACGGCAGATGTATCTCGCCAGTGCGGCGGTCTCGATATTCCGGTTGGTGCATGTGCCAGCAGAGCACAACGCTCATGGGGCTGTCAGTAGGCATAATGGATTCTCTGTCCTAGCATTTCCGGGGTGACAAGTACGACCCCCGAGGGTGACACCTCAAAGCGGCGTGCATCCTCGTGGGGGTCGATGCCGATCCTGCTCTCGGCGGGCAAAACACAGCCCTTGTCGATCACCGCTTTTTTGATTTCGCAGTTTCTGCCTATCTCGACGCCGGGGAAAATGACCGAATCCTCAACATCAGTGTAGGAGTTAACGCGCACATCGGAGAATACCAGAGAATGACGCAGTTTGGCGCCTGAGATAATTGATCCGCCAGCCACCATGGAATCGACGGCCATGCCTCGCCTGCCATCATCATCGAAGACAAACTTTGCCGGGGGCACCTGGTCCTGATAAGTCCAGATCGGCCAATCCTTGTCGTACAGGTTGAGCTCGGGGATCACATCGATCAGTTCCAGGTTCGCCTGCCAGAAGGCGTCGATAGTACCCACGTCGCGCCAGTAAGCCGGAGCATCAGTCTGTGCATTGCGAAATGGAAAAGCAAGGACCTGGCGGCGATCTATATTGTCGGGGATCAGGTCGCGGCCAAAATCTCCCTGGGACTCTTTGCTCTTTGCATCCCGCAACAACTCTTCGATCAAGACCTCCGTGCTGAATACATAGATACCCATACTCGCCAGCGCCTGATCTTCACAACCGGGCATGGGTAACGGTTGGGCGGGTTTCTCCTCGAAGCAAGTAATACGTTGCGCCTGATCGACCGACATGACGCCGAAATCACTGGCCTGGACAAGTGGTACTTCGATGCAGCCGACAGTGATATCTGCGCCGCTCTCCGCATGGGTTTTCAGCATCTCGCCGTAGTCCATCTTGTAGACGTGGTCGCCCGCCAGAATCAACACGTACTGCGGACCATGGGTGCGAATAATGTCGATATTCTGGTAGACGGCATCAGCTGTCCCCCGATACCACCTGTCCTCCAGGCGCTGCTGGGCGGGCAGAACCTCGACAAATTCGCCCATTTCTGCACGCATGAAGCCCCAGCCGCGGTTAATGTGCCGAATCAGGCTGTGTGCCTTGTACTGGGTGAGCACTCCCACCTGGCGAATACCCGAATTAACGCAATTTGACAGCGGAAAATCGACAATGCGGAATTTACCACCGAAGGGTACTGCAGGTTTGGCACGCCACTGGGTTAGCTGCTTCAAGCGCGATCCGCGACCGCCGGCGAGTACCAGCGCGAGTGTATCGCTGGTAAGGCGGCTGACATAATGCCCGGTAGAGTCTATCGCCATGCGCTGCACACCCCCTGGGATAATATAAGGTGCCAATCCCGACACGCTCCCGAACTTTAGCTCCAGGCCTCAGGGCCAAGCCCAGGGTCCAATGACTCCACCTATTTTGAAGGTTTTGGGGATGTGAGAGTTGATGTAGATCAGCACTAGGGCACTCATGCCAAGCGCTGAGCGCTGGCCCATCTTGTGTCAGTGGAACGGGCTGAAGCGGGCGATGCCCAAGGACATCTGCGCAAGGGGCATGGCGCTACAGTGTCATGCCAAAAAAGGAAGTTCTGAGCCTTATCAGGTAATCACATCGGGCCGCTCACGACCGCAATGACGCGCAATGCCAATCAGCGTTTCGGTGGCGACCGTCAGATCTTCGAGAACCTTCTGAGTCGCGAGCTCCAGCCGACCCGGGTCACGTTCGTAACGGTCGTAGTAGACCCTCAGGGTTGCACCGTCAGTGCCGGTACCGGAAAGCCGCAACACCACCCGGCCCCCGTCCTCGAAGAACAAGCGAATACCCTGCCCGGTGCTGACACTGTTATCGACGGGGTCGGTATAGCTGAATTCATCTGCCGAAGACACCACCAGGCCGTTGACCTCGGTCCCGGGCAGTCCGCTGAGCTGTCCTCGCAAGGTCTCCAGCATCCCGGCGGCGGCGCGGGAATCAACCCCCTCGTAATCGTGACGAGTGAAGTAGTCCCGACCAAAACGTTGCCAGTGGGCGCGCACTATGGCGCTCACCGGCTGTTCACGAGCGGCAATCACGTTAAGCCAGTACAACACTGCCCACAGTCCATCTTTTTCCCGGATATGGTCGGACCCCGTTCCAAAACTCTCCTCCCCGCACAATGTTATCTTGCCGGCGTCCATCAGGTTGCCAAAGAACTTCCAGCCGGTGGGTGTCTCGTGGCAGTCAATATCCATTGCCGCAGCCACCCGATCGACGGCTCGGCTGGTCGGCATGGACCGGGCCACTCCGGCCAGCCCATCCGCATAGCGCGGAATGTACTCGGCATTGGCAGCCAGCACCGCCAGAGAGTCACAGGGGTTGACGTAAAAGCCGGTACCCAGAATCATATTGCGGTCGCCGTCGCCGTCAGAGGCCGCACCAAAATCCGGCGGATCATCAGAGTTCATCCGGGCCACCAGGTCGGCGGCATGCGCCAGATTCGGGTCGGGATGACCACCGCCAAAGTCTTCCCTGGGCTCGGCATTGATAACACTGCCCGGTGCCGCGCCGAGTCGGCGTTCGAGGATCTCTCGGGCGTAAGGACCCGTCACTGCATGCATGGCATCGAAGCACAAGGTGAACCGCTTGCCCTGGAGCAATTTGCCCATTGCCTCAAAGTCAAAGATCGTCTCCATCAGTTCCGCGTAGTCGGCCACCGGATCGATCACCAGCACCTCCATCCCACCCAGCTGAACCGAGCCCGGCCGATCGAGGTCGACGTCTTCTGCCGCCACCGTCAGATAGTGGTCGATGGTCTCACTGGCCCGGTGGATTGCAGCGGTCACCGTCTCGGTCGCCGGCCCCCCGTTGGCACCGTTAAACTTGATGCCGAAGTCGGCATCCGGGCCACCCGGGTTGTGACTCGCCGACAGTACCAGCCCGCCCAGTGCATCGTGCTTGCGGATCACACAGGAGGCAGCTGGTGTTGACAGCAGCCCACCCTGCCCCACTAACAGCTGGCCGAAACCATTGGCCGCCGCCATCCGCGCAATCACCTGCACCGCATGGCGGTTATAAAAGCGCCCGTCGCCGCCCAGTACCAGTCGCTGCCCGGCAATGTCGCCCAACGTATTGAAAACGGCCTGCACGAAATTCTCCAGATAGGCAGGTTGCTGAAACTCCCGTACTTTTTTGCGTAAGCCGGAGGTACCGGGTTTCTGACCGGCGAAAGGGCGGGTCGCTACTCGCTCTATATTCATAGTGACTCCAAATTTTTGATGGTAGCGGCTGAAAATACCCCCTCGAGCCTAGCGACTGCCGGGCTGGCCCAGCATGCCGCGGGTCACCAGGGTGATGCCGCTATCGGTCACCCGGAAGCCCTTTTCCCGATCTGCTTCCGGATCAAAGCCAATCTCCATACCCTCTGGAATATCGCAGCCGCGATCCAGAATAGCCCGCCGTATATTGCAATGGCGTCCAATCTTGACCCCCGGTAACACCACGGATTCCTCAACTTTTGACCAGGACCGCATGAACACATCCGAGAACAGGAGAGATTTGCGCAACAGGGCGCCCGAGATAATGCAGCCGCCCGAAACCATGGAATCCACCGCCATGCCCCGCCGGTCATCCTGATCAAACACAAATTTCGCCGGAGGCAACTGGGCCGGATAGGTCCATACTGGCCAGTCGGGATCATAAATATTCAGTGGTGGCGTCGGCTCTATCAGCTCCATATTGGCCTTCCAGTATGACTCCAGCGTGCCAACATCGCGCCAATACGCCCGCCCACCGGTTTTGGCATCCCTGAAGGGGTAGGCCTTGATGTAATTGGCGGCAACCACCGACGGAATGATGTCATTGCCGAAGTCATGAGAAGATTCCAGATCGGTAGAATCCTTGATCAGCTGGTCGAACAGGAACTCGGTGGTAAATACATAATTACCCATCGAAGCCAGCGCCAGGCCCGGCTCCCCTGGAATCGGGGAGGGATTGGCGGGTTTTTCTTCAAATGCGACCACCCGGCTGTTGGTGTCTACTTTCATAACCCCGAACGTATTGGCCGCCTCATCGATCGGGACTTCCAGGCAGGAAACAGTCATGTCGGCACCGCTTTCGACGTGATCGACCAGCATCGGGCCGTAGTCCATTTTATAGATATGATCGCCGGACAGGACAATAAGGTACTTCGGCATCTCTTCACGGATGATATCGATATTCTGATAAATCGCATCTGCCGTGCCGCGGTACCAATCCTCCGAGTAGCGTTGGGAGGCCGGCAGGATCTCTACATATTCACCCAGCTCTTTTTTGAAATGACTCCAGCCCTGAACCAGGTGCCTGACCAGCGAGTGCGCTTTGTATTGGGTTAGCACGCCAACTCGCCGCACACCTGAGTTTATGCAGTTTGAGAGCGGGAAATCGATAATCCGGTATTTGCCGCCAAAATACAGTGCGGGTTTGGCCCGCCAATTGGTGAGCTCGTAAAGCCGCGAGCCGCGGCCCCCGGCCAGAACCAGCGCCATCGTATCGCGGGTGAGACGACTGACGTATCGCGGATCATTTTCCTGCATGATGTCCTCCCCGGGACTGGAGTTGGGTACGCGCCAGTTTGGTGACAGCGTCGGTTAACGGTACCAGATGTCGTCGCGGTATTCGCGAATGGTGCGATCACTGGAGAATCTGCCGCTGGCGGCTGTATTGAGCACACTCATTCGAGACCAGGCTGTCTGGTCCTGATAGGCCAGGCCTACAGCCTGCTGCGCCTCAATATAACTGCCAAAATCTGCCACCGTCATCCAGGGATCGTGAGGACTGCGCAATGCGGCAGTAATCGGTTCAAAAATCCCCGGTTCGAATAGACTGAAGTAGCCGCTCTCCAGAAGCTGCAGCACCCGCTGCAGCGCCGGGTCTGCGGCAATCAGCGCCCCAGGGTCGTAAGCACTGCGGGTCACTTTGACCTGTTCCGCGTTCAGTCCGAACAGGAAGAAGTTCTGGGCTCCCACCGCGTCCCGGATTTCGATATTCGCCCCGTCCAGCGTGCCGATGGTGAGCGCGCCATTCATCATGAACTTCATGTTGCCCGTACCCGAGGCCTCTTTGCCTGCGGTGGAGATCTGCTCGGAGAGGTCCGTGCCGGGACAAATCACTTCCATTTGCGTCACCCGATAATCCGGGACAAACGCCACGCGTAACCAATCGCGAGCCCGCGGATCGCGATTTACCACCTGCGCCACGTTGTTGATCAGCTTGATGATCAGTTTAGCCATTACGTAACCGGGTGCGGCCTTGCCGCCAAACAGCACACAGCGAGGCTGCATACCATCGGTATCACCCTGTGAAATACGGTCGTAGAGGTGAATAACGTGCAAAACGTTGAGCAACTGACGCTTGTATTCATGGATGCGCTTGACCTGTACGTCAAACAGCATGGAGGGCTCAAAGGAGACCTGGCACTCCTGCTTAACCAGCGCTGCCAGGCGGTGTTTGTTACCCTCTTTTACCGCCATCCAGCGTGTCCTGAAAGCGGCATCTTCGGCGCAGGGACGCAGCCCTTCCAACTGATCGAGATCAGAGACCCAGTCCGCGCCGATAGCCTCGGTAATCAGCGACTCCAGGTTGCGATTACAGTGGGCAAGCCAACGCCGGGGGGTGACACCGTTTGTCTTGTTATTGAACTTCTCAGGCCACAGCGCGTAGAAGTCACGAAACAGGCCCTCTTTCAGTAGCCGCGTATGCAGAGCAGCGACACCGTTCACAGAAAAGCTGCCCACTATAGCAAGGTGAGCCATGCGCAATTGGGGCACTAACCCTTCCTCTACAATCGAAAGGCGCCGCTGTCGCTCCACATCCCCTGGCCACCGATGTGCAACCTCACCGAGGAAGCGCGCGTTGATTTCGTAGATTATCTCCAGCAACCTCGGCAACAATCGGCCAAAAGAGGCAACCGACCAGCGCTCCAGCGCCTCGGGCAACAGGGTATGATTGGTGTACGCCATGGTGTTGCGGGTGATTTCCCAGGCCTCATTCCAACCCAGGCAATGCTCGTCCATCAACAGCCGCATCAGTTCGGCTACCGCCACAGTAGGATGCGTGTCGTTCAACTGGAAACAGGTCTTGGCGGCAAACCCGCTAAAATCCTCCCCGTGGTGTATGCGCCATCGCTTCAACACGTCCTGTAAACTGGCAGATGCCAGGAAGTACTGCTGGCGCAGCCGCAGTTCCTTGCCGCTTTCGCTGCTGTCGTTGGGGTACAGAACCATAGTGATCTGTTCCGCCAGATTCTTCTGCGCCACCGCATCGGTGTAACTACCTGCGTTGAACTCCTCGAGATCAAACTCATCGGTGGCCTCGGACTTCCAAAGCCGCAGCGTATTCACCCTGTCATTGCGAAACCCCGGGATCGGCACGTCGTAGGGAACCGCGAGCACATCCTGGGTATCCGCCCAGCGCTGACGCTGATTCCCATGCGCATCACGATAACTCTCGCTACGCCCTAAATACTTGACCCTGCAAGTGTTTTCGGGGCTTTCAATCTCCCAGAGGTGACCCTCCCGCAGCCAATTGTCAGGGCTCTCTACCTGATAGCCATCTTCGATCTGCTGATGGAACATCCCGTATTCGTAGCGAATACCGTAACCGGTAACCGGCAGTTCCAGACAGGCACAGCTGTCCAGAAAACAGGCCGCCAGTCGGCCCAGCCCGCCATTGCCAAGTCCGGCATCCATCTCCGGCGCCAGTACGTCCTCAAGTTCGCAGCTGTATTCACGCAAGACCTCTCGCACGGGCTGTTCGAGGTCGAGGTTAAGAACGGCATTATTCATTGCCCGGCCCATCAGGAACTCCAGCGAAATGTAGTGGACGGACTTGGGCTGCTCCTCCCGGTCGCGCTCGCGGGTTCGTCGCCAGCGCTCGACCAGCCGGTCGCGCACGGTCAATCCCAAGGCGTGGTAGAGGTAACGCCGCGACTCACCCACCGCGTCGCGGCCCAGGGTGACGTGAAAATGACGCCGCAGGTCTTTTGCGACGGCAGGCTCATCCATTCCAAGGCCCGGAAGGCCCTTGTCTACACTTGACATAGTCGGTTCTCTCAAGCTCCCTCGTAGACGAAAATAACGGTCGCCAATGGCGGCAGTTCGATCGTCAACGAGCAGGGCTGGTTACCACTGGGGTCATCTTCTGACGCTATGATAACCGGGTTAATGATATTGCTGCCGCCATACCCCTCGGCATCGGTATTGATCAATTCGCGGTACTCCCCATCATATGGCACACCCACCCGATAACCGTGGTGGACCACAGGAGTCAGGTTGCTGATCACAATCGCCAGGGAACTATCATCCGTATTGCGGCGCAGCCACGCGAAGATAGAAGTCTCGTGGTTATCTACCTGCAGCCATTGGAATCCCTCGTGTTCGCAATCCAGTTCATGTAAAGCAGGGGTCCCCACGTAGGCGTGATTCAAGTCTCTGACCAGCTGTTGCATGCCACGATGGGGCGGACTTGCGAGGAGCTGCCAGTCCAGAGACCGATCATGGTTCCATTCGCTGCGCTGGGCAAATTCCCCCCCCATAAACAGAAGTTTCTTGCCCGGGTGCCCCCACATGAAGCCCAGGTAGGCTCGAAGGTTGGCGAACTGCTGCCAGCTATCGCCCGGCATCTTGTGCAGCAAGGAGCGCTTCCCGTGTACTACCTCGTCATGACTGAGTGGCAGCACAAAGTTCTCGCTCCAGGCATAGGCAATACCAAACGTCATCTCGTTGTGGTGATGACGACGATGCTCTGGCTGGCGCTCCATATAGCGAAGCGTATCGTTCATCCAGCCCATATTCCACTTGTAGCCGAAACCCAGTCCGCCGCTGTCTGCAGGCCGGGAGACACCGGGCCAGGATGTGGACTCCTCCGCTACCATCATTGCTCCGGGTTGGTTGCGGTACACCCGGGTATTGACGGTGCGCAAAAATTCTATGGCCTCAAGGTTTTCACGGCCGCCCAGTTCATTGGGCAGCCACTGCCCCTCCTCCCTGCTGTAGTCGAGGTATAGCATGGACGCCACAGCATCAACCCTGAGACCGTCCAGATGAAACTCATCGAGCCAATAGATCGCGTTGCTCAGCAGATAGCTAACCACCTCGCCCCGGCCGTAGTTATAGATCAGCGTATTCCAATCGGGGTGAAAGCCTTTGCGTCGGTCGCTGTGCTCGTACAGGCAGCTGCCGTCAAACTTGCCCAGACCGTGCTCGTCAGTCGGAAAATGCCCGGGCACCCAATCGAGCAGAACACCGAGACCACTGCGGTGACAGGAGTCCACAAAGTAACGGAATTCGTCCGGCGTCCCGAAGCGGATGCTGGGCGCATACATACCAATCGGCTGGTAGCCCCAGGACCCGTCAAAGGGATACTCACTGACCGGCATCAACTGTATATGGGTAAACCCCATCTCTATCACATAGGGGATCAACTCATCTGCCAGCTCGCAGTAGCTCAGGTAGCGGTTGTTTTCGCTCTCTCGCCGACGCCATGACCCAACGTGGACTTCATAAATTGACACGGCCTGTCGGCGGCTGTTCTGCGTATTGCGCCGCTGCAGCCAGCCATCGTCACCCCAGATAAAGCCGTCGTCCATCACTACCCGGGATGCGGTCTGAGGCGGATGCTGCATGGAGCGGGCATAAGGGTCTGACTTCAACGCCAGCGGTTCTCCTCTGCTATCGATAACCTCAAACTTGTAGTTGGCATTGCGGTTGACTCCGGGTACGAAAATTTCCCAAACCCCGGAGGCTGCGTGAGGCCGCATAACATGTCGCCGTCCATCCCAGTAGTTGAATTCGCCGACCACTGAGACGCGTCGCGCGTTGGGCGCCCATACGGTGAAGACCACACCTTCCACCCCCAGCAAACGACGCGAATGTGCCCCCAACCAGCGATACGAGCGTTCCTGGGTCCCTTCGCCAAACAGGTACAGATCATCTCGGCTGACACAGGAAGGGAAGCGGTAAACGTCTTCCTCGATAGCCTCGACGCCGTCATAATCGGCGCGCAGGTAATAGTCGAAAGGATTGCGCCGGTTGCCAAGGCCTTTCTCAAACACACCGCCCCGGTGAACTCTTTGCAGCTCGGTGACCTTGCGTCCACTAGCGCGAGCGATCACCGCGACACGCTCGGCGTCGGGCAGGAATACTCTAATCTCCAGACAGCGGGCCTCCGGCCGGTAGTGAGGCCCCAGCACCGCAAACAGATCGCCGCAGTCACCACGGACGATCGCTTCCAGTGCCTGCTCCGTCAATGTTGAGGTGACCTGTCCGGCAGGTTTTGGCACACTGTTACTCCCGTTTAGTGGCGGCTGCGCTCCGCCAGCGCGGTGCACTATCCGCCAGCGCGGTGCACTAAAAAATGGGCTGCAGGGCGGATCAAGGAGACCGGCGCCGCGAATTCATTGTGACAGATATTCGCCGCCGCAGCCAAACTGCTGTGGTAAGGTCACCGGTGCTTGCGCAGCAAGTTAGCACCTTAAACCCATTTGAGAGAGATAGTCATTATGCACTGGCTGCTGGCCGCTTTGGCGCTGTTTAATACTCTTTCCATGCTCACCGTCTGTGCGCCGCGCGCAGTGCCGCGCAAGGCCGCGCCCTGGGCCCTGTTCGCGTTCGCCCTGCTCGCCACCGAGCTGGCCTGGATCTGGCTGCCGCTGCAAGCCGCCATTGCTGGCGTGTTGGTCTGGGGGGGAGCCCTGGATCATTGGCTGGGCCAGTGCGCTGCACCACTACTGCTACTGAGTTGGTGCGGACTAGCCTGGAGCATTGTAAAGAGCACCCAGGCGGCAGCGGCGCTGGAGCGCGGCCTGCGGCAGGGTCTCGGCGAAGACTATCGCAAGGCAATACCCCCGGCTGCGAGCGACCTGTTGCGCGAATCGATACGGTTCGGAGACTGGCGCAACCCCATTGGCTTCAAACGGGACGACGTCGAAGTCATCCGTGGCATCCCTTACGGACGGGCTGGTGTCCGCCAGCAGCTGGACATCTACCGCCCACGTCAACTCCCCGAAAATGGCTGTCCGGTGTTATTGCAGATTCACGGTGGTGCCTGGGTCATGGGAGACAAGGGCAGTCAGGCCCTGCCATTGATGTATCTGCTGGCCAGCAAAGGCTGGATTTGCGTCGCTGCCAACTACCGGCTCAGTCCCAGCGTCAGCTTTCCCACCCACCTGGAGGACTGCAAGTCAGCCCTGTGCTGGATTAGGGAACAGGGGCAGGCTTACGGTATGGACCCAGACTTCGTGGCCGTCACCGGTGGCTCGGCGGGGGGACACCTCGCAGCTCTGACAGGTCTCACGGCAAACCGCCAGGATCTGCAACCGGATCACCCGCGCACCGACTCCTCGGTGCAAGCCTGTATCCCTTTCTATGGCGTGTACGACTTCCTGGTGCGCTACGATCAGCACCCCAATCGCTACGCCTACGAGTCTTTCGTCAAAGGCAGAGTGATTCATCAGACGCTGGAGGAAAACCCCGAGCTCTGGGACCTGGCGTCGCCTATCGCACAGATTCACGCAGACGCACCGCCGTTTATGTTGGTCCACGGTGACCTCGACAGCCTCGCCGTGGTGGCAGAAGGGCGAGTGTTCACCGAAAAACTGCGGGCGCTATCTGCCGAACCCGTGGTCTATGCCGAACTGCCGGGCGCAGAACATGCATTTGACGTGGTTCATTCGCTGCGCACGGAACAGACCGTCAGCGCCGTGCACCGCTTTCTCGAATGGTGTCTCGCCCGGCATCGCCAGCGAGCCCGGGAGCCGGTCAGCGCTGCTGGAG
Source organism: uncultured Gammaproteobacteria bacterium (assembly GCA_963840725.1). Lineage (GTDB taxonomy): Bacteria > Pseudomonadota > Gammaproteobacteria > Pseudomonadales > Halieaceae > CAVWDU01. The sequence goes on from CAWIZY010000028.1 coordinate 203,261, forward strand.
CGACGGCAGATCAGCCCGAGCAGGTGCGAACAGCGCCACAGCGCAGCAAGCCGCAGATAGCGGAGGCCAGCGCTGGATGACAGAACAGATCCGAGTGCTAACCTATAACATCCACAAGGGTTATTGCAGTGGCAACCGTCGCTTCGTGCTCGACAGCATGCGCGAGCGGATTGCAGAAACCGGTGCAGATATCGTTTTCCTCCAGGAGATTCATGGCGAGGCGATCAAGAGCGAGGCAAAGAAAAAGCGCTTTACCTACCCCGATCAGCCACATTTCGAGTATCTGGCTGACCACTCGTGGCCCCACTATGCCTATGGCCGTAACGCAATCTATCGCAAGGGCGATCACGGCAACGCTATCCTTAGCAAGTTCCCTTTTGTGCGCTGGGAGAACATCGACGTGTCCATCTTCCCTCGCTCCAGCCGAAGTATTCTCCACGGCGTCATGGATATACCCAACACCGGTAAACACCTGCATGCGCTATGTGTGCATCTGGGCCTGCTGGAACAGGAGCGTCGCGGCCAGTTGCGGGCACTGACAGAACGTATCGACTCGCACATACCGCACGACGAGCCGCTGATTATCGCCGGAGATTTCAATGACTGGCGGGGACAGGCGGAGAATCAGTTGCGGGACGACCTGGAACTGGAAGAACTGTTCAGTACATTGGAGGGTCGACACGCCAAGACCTTCCCGGTGTGGGCTCCGCTGTTCCCGGTGGACCGGATTTATTTTCGCGGATTGCAGCCCAAGGCCTGCCGAAAGCTGGGCCACGGACCCTGGCGAGACCTGTCAGATCACGCGGCGCTGCTGGGCACTCTGAGCTTCTGACCCCATGATGCAGAGGCGCTTAGCCAACCAGAGCAAAGGCCACAGCGCTAGTCCTCCACTAGTCCTCCACTAGTCCTCCACTAGTCCTCACCCGTAAACAGATGTTGGATTCTTCAGCGCCGGGGCAAGTCCCCGGTGGTGGTTTACTCCGGCGCAACCCGGCCGCGACGCGACTTCAGTTGCCCACGCCGGGCTTTGGCATCCAGACGCCGCCGACGCGATGCCCGGGTGGGCCGAGTGGCGACCCGGGCGGGGGTACGAACACTGGCCTGATTCAATATTTCCACCAGACGCTGGATCGCCTCAGCCCGGTTTTTTTCCTGACTGCGTTGACGTTGTGCCTTGATGACCAACACCCCATCCCGGGTGAGACGACGATCCTGGCGGGCGAGCAGCGCGGTCTTCACATAGTCAGGAAGCGACGCATTGTTGACATCAAAGCGCAGCTGAACCGCAGAAGACACTTTATTGACGTTCTGACCACCCGGGCCCTGAGCGCGCATCGCTTCAAATTCCAGCTCAGACAGCGGCACATTCAGACCATTATCGAGTTCTAGCAGAGTTTGTCTGGGGGTCATGGCTTGGCTTCGAGCAATTGGGCAAACAAATCATCATTGGGGACCACCCCAAGGAGCTGGCCACCGAATTATACGTGATATTGACCTGTGAGATCTCGCTGCTACCGGACCGCCCCCGGGTGGAGGTCTCAAGTTATCCGCAAAGACTGACCTGAGTATGCCAAATAGTTCAACAAAACACCCGAGCGAAGAGCTGAGCTCATTGTGAACCCGTTGATGACAAGCAAGCTAAAAGACCTGGCAAGACTTCTACGTAAACGATTTGTAACGGCGTGATGGAGCGCGAGATTATCACAGCTATCTCGTTCTATAACGAAACAGAATAAAAATACTACGGGAAAGTAATGCCGAGTGTTACCAAGACCAAAATGCAGCTGAAGGCCGATCTTTGCGGCAATTGCCGGCCAGCCCTGCGCACTGCACGCGGCCCCCAGAGGCCACACGCTGTCAAACCCGCCGAAAAAAGCTATCATCACCAACCCGGACAGCGGGAATACGATCTGAGCGGTGCAGGCACCGGGGAACCGAATGAAGAAAGCCATCTTGCTTGCGGCCATCGCCGTCGTTCTCGTCGCTCTGGGGCTCAACTCAGGGCAGGAATGGGTTGCGAGTGCTTCGGCCTTGCTCAGCAAGCAATCGGGTCCACAACCCGGGCAACCCAAACCCTACAACGGCGACCTGCCCTCCATGGCCCGGATAAACATCCGCAACGCCGTTCTGGAAAAGGTCTACTCCGGACTCGATCATCCCTGGGCCATGGAGATTCTCTCTGACGAAGAGTTATTGATCAGCGAGTTTGGCGGCGGAATGGTCAGGCTCAACCTGCTAAGCGGCAAAGCCAGCACAGTGACCGGCCTGCCCGATTACCTGGCGACGGGAAAGGACCAGATTGGCCTGATGGACATCGCCCTACACCCCCAGTTCTCCGACAACAAGCTGGTCTACTTCAGCCACGCACTGGAGAGTCCCACGGAACCCGGCAAGCACGCTACCGCCCTGTCCCGCGCCACACTGGATGGGCAGCAACTAGATGAAGTACGGCAGATTTTCGTCGCCACGCCCTACGGAAAATCCCCGTCCAACTTTGGTGGTGCGCTCGCCTTTGACGATCTTGGGTATCTCTATCTCGGTACGGGTGACCGCTCCCGGGAGCAGCTCGCCCAGGAGCCAAACCGCCTCACTGGCAAAATCCTCCGGCTCACGGATACAGCAAAGGTGCCAGTGGACAACCCATTTGTCCAAGACCCTCTTGTTGACGACAGTATTTACGCTCTGGGCGTTCGCAACCCCCAGGGACTGGTGTTCGACCATGAGTCGGGGCAGCTACTGGAGATCTATCGCGGCGGTATGTTTCCCGAATGGGAGGGCGACCTGTTGGTAGGCGCACTCAAGGGTGCGCACATCAGCAAACTCGATCGGCGCGACGGTGCCATCATCTCGGAGCAACCGATTCTGGATGAGTTAGAGGACCGGATACGCGATATCAAGGTGGCGAGCGATGGATCGATACTGATTCTAACGCAGAAAGAGGGTGCCGTGTATCGACTCTACCGGGACTTCAAGCGCGAAGATCTCGACCAGGGAACCCCCCGCAAAGGAAAGTTGGTCTACCGTATCGCCTGCGCCACTTGTCATAGTGCCCAATCACCGGGTGTCCCACAACTGGGTGATACCCAAGCCTGGAAACCACGAGCGCGCAAGGGCCTCGACCAGTTGTACCAGAATACCCTGCACGGGGTAGGAGACATGCCACCGCGGGGACTGTGCGGGAATTGCAGCGAGGTGGAGCTGCGCAAAGCCGTTGATTTTATGCTCGACAAAGCCAAATTGAAGGCCGATAGTAAAAAAGATACTCAACTAGCGACCGCTACAGCTGCAAAACAGATAAAGCCACTTTTGAAGCAGCAACGGTCGGAAAAAAATCAGCGGCCCAACTTTGTGGTTTTTATTGCTGACGATCTGGGCTGGGATGACATAGGCCCTTACGGAAATCGCTTTGTACAAACGCCTCATATTGACCAGTTGGCGGCTGGCGGACTGCGTTTTGACAATGCATTTCTCACCACCAGCTCCTGCAGCCCCAGCCGCGCAAGCATACTCACGGGCAAATACCCCAACAGTAACGGCCTGATGCACCTGCACCAGGCTATGCCGGCCTCGGAAAAAACCATCGCTGCCCTGCTTGGAAACGCGGGCTACTACACGGCAGCTTTTGGTAAGTGGCACATTGGTGCGGAGATAAAAGCACAGTTTTCCAAGGTAGCGGAAGACAAGCGGGGCAGTGGAGCAGGGCGCTGGGTCAAGGGCCTTCGGGAGCGCCCCAGGAACAAGCCGTTTTTTTTCTGGCTGGCATCCCGTGATCCACACAGGCCCTGGCTGACAGATGGCGACCCGGCCGGCCCCAATTATGACCCCGCCAGCATTTCTCTGCCGCCAGGGTTCGTCGATGGGCCTGGCGGCCGAGCCGAACTGGCGGCTTACTTCAGCGAGGTGAGTCGCTTTGACCGTGATATCGGCAAAGTGGTGGCCGAGTTAAAAGCACAGGGTGTACTTGAAAACACCGTGATCATCGTGATGTCTGACAATGGACGGCCCTTTTTTGGCGCCAAGCAATTGCTTTACGATGCCGGCATCAAGACCCCCTTTATTCTCCACTGGCCAGCGCAAATCGCAGCGGCGGACAGTCGCGCGCAATTAATCAGCATGGTGGACCTGGCCCCTACCGTGCTCGAATGGGCTGGGCTGGCGGCACCTCAGTACATGCAGGGGGTGTCCTTCGCGGGCATGATTGCCGACCCCGCCCATCGCAGTCGGGACTATATTTTTGCCCAGCGCAACTGGCACGGACGCAACGCCCATGAGCGGTTGGTCAGGTCACTGCACTGGGCCTACAAGGAAAACCGGTTTCCCCTGCATGGGGACTGTATCAACGGCGGCTATGGCTTCTCCGCCGCATTCAGGGAGTTCCAACAGGCCTACAGCGATGGAAAACTAACCGATACAGAAGCCGCCTGCTTCGCCACGGTGCGTCCGGATGCGGAGCTGCTGGCGGTAGACGCCAACGGAGTGGAGGTACTCGACAACCGCATCGACGAGCCACAGTTACAGGATGTGGTAAGGAGCATGAGCCGTGTTCTGGCGCAGTGGCGGCTGGACACCGACGACCGCAACTATGAGCCCTATACTGCAGGATCGGCTGATGCCGCAGACTGAAGAACCGATGAGCGAATCCACCAGCACAGCCGAACGAGCACGGCTACTCAGCCTGGCAACCCGCGCCTCGGTGGCCACCGCGTGCCTGCTCGTCATTGCCAAACTCGTCGCCTACTGGTATAGCGACTCAGTCAGTATATTGGCGTCCCTGGTGGACTCGCTCATGGATGGAGGCGCCTCCCTGCTCAACCTGGTGGCGGTGCGCTATGCGCTGGCTCCCCCCGACGCTAAACATCGCTTCGGGCATGGCAAGGCCGAGTCTATTGCGGCGCTTGCTCAGGCGACTTTTATTGCCGGTTCAGGGTTTTTTCTGGTCGCCGAATCCCTGTCGCGAATGGTCCGACCGCGGCCGCTGGAAGATCCTGGTCTGGGGATTGTCGTCATGCTGGGCGCCATTGTAATAACGCTGTTATTGCAGGTGCTGCAGCACCATGTGATCCGCCGTACGCAATCCCGTGCCATCGAGGCCGATGCCTTGCATTATCGAATGGACCTGCTCACTAACAGCGCAATCATTCTGGCACTGCTGCTGACACAACTCGGCTGGTTTATGGCGGATTCGCTGTTTGCCCTGGCCATCGCCATCTATATTCTATACAGCGCCTGGCATATCGGCGCGGAAGCGTTCCAGGATTTGCTGGATCGGGAACTGCCTAACGAGACCAGGCTGGAGATTATTCGGCTGGCAACCGGTCATCCCGGGGTCGAAGGCATCCACGACCTCCGCACGAGGCTTTCGGGGCACACGGCATTTATCCAACTCCATCTGGACCTTGATGAAACACTCACTCTGGCCGAGGCACACCGAATCAGCGACGAGGTACACACTGCAGTTATTGCTCACATTCCCGATGCCGACATAGTCATCCATCAGGACCCGGTGCCCGCAGCCGCCGCTGTGCCTCTTCCCGGGCAGTGATCAATTCCAGCTCGTCTCAGCCAAGCGGAGGAGGGAAGCGTCGGTCAAGACTGCTGCAACATCGTTCAAGACTGCTGCAACATCGTTCAAGACTGCTGCAACATCGTTCAAGACTGCTGCAGCATCGTTCAAGACTGCTGCAGCGCCACAAGCCCGCCGTTCTACAGGGCAGTATACTTGTACTTCTGCCCACCCAGTGTCGCTTCGTACATCAGGCCGCCCTTTGCCACGGTAAAAATCGCCATACCCTTGGTATAGCCTCCTCCAGCAGTAGTGGCATTATTTTTGCCACCGCTGGCACCCGCGGCCGTGCCGCCACCCGTTGTCGCCTCTGCTGAAACACCGGCAGTGAGCGCCACCGCCGTGGCCTGGGCACTAAACTCAAAACTACCGGAGGTAAAGTCGTCAAAAGCACGCTTGTCCTCGAAGAATATGACCTGGCTGTATACCTGACCGCCCAACTGCAGGCCGACGGTCAACTGGGACATGCTGGCATTGCCAACATGCTTGCCACCGGCATAGACGCGGCCCTTACCGTGTGCCCCACCGATGCCCACTCCACCTTTGCCGATACTGGGGAACAATGCGTAGCCATAGCTGCTGCTGAAAAACTTGCCGCTTTCGCCTGCGTCTTTGAAGACTTTCATGGCGTCTGCATAGGCAGCATTATCGTCTGCTGCAATTGCCAGTGGCGTCGCTGTAGCCATCACCAGCAGCAGCATGAGAGAGCGAATTGAAACTGTCATGATGTGGTTCCTCTTGGATATGAGATGTCGTCTGAGCTTGTCGATTGTCGGTGCCAAAGTACCCACTAGTAATTAAAGGTCTTTACACCGCCCCGGACTCTAACCTGTATTCGCTGAGACAGCAATCCCGCCACAAGATCGGCTGCAAAACCGTTATACACTGCGACCGCACCCCACTATGATGATCGCACGCGTTTTAGCAAAGCCTAGCGGAGATCCGGTGATGACATTCAACGGCAGAATCAGTGAACTATCTCAACGCCTGGTGCCCCAGAGCAGCGGCGTCTGGGCGGTGCACGACCGCGCCAGCGAGCAGCATGCCAAGGGTGAGGACGTCTACCTGCTCTCTGTCGGGGACCCCGACCTGGCCACCCTGCCCTCCACTATTCATGCCGCCATCAACAGCCTGGAAAAGGGTCGCACCCACTATGCTCCCGGAAGGGGTGAGCTGGGGCTGCGCAAAATTATCGCTGAGATCGAAGTCACGAGTACCGGTAAGCAGACGGATCCGGACAACGTCATCATTTTTCCCGGCGCCACCAACGCCATTTACAGCGTTATGTCCTGCCTGCTCAATGCGGGCGATGAAGTCGTTGTGGCCGAGCCCATGTACATTGGCTACGAGGGTATTTTCAAAGCACTCGACGCAACGGTAGTAACCGTCCCGCTGCTGGTCCAGCAAAATTTTGCACTGGATGTCGAGGGCATCAAAAACGCGATCTCTGCGCGCACCAATGTGGTATTCCTGAACACACCCGGCAACCCGGCCGGCAACATGATCGAAACCACGCAACTGCGCGAACTGGCCGCATTTTGCCTCGCTCGGGACATTTGGCTGGTCTGCGATGAGGTCTACTCCATGATCACCTTCGACGAGTATCACGTGTCTCTGCGCAAAGCCGCGGAGAAGCTGGACAACGTCGTAATCATTGATGGGCTCTCCAAGTCTCATGCCATGACCGGCTGGCGACTAGGTTGGACCGTGGCCAGTAAGGCTTTTTCCCGCCACCTGCTGGAGTTCACTTCTTCGACAATTTTCGGGTGCTGCCAGTTCGTCCAAGATGCCGCCGCCTATGCGCTCACCAATGACGAAGAGTACATTCGCGGGGTTCGAGAGGAATACCGTCAGCGACGAAACTATGTCTGCCAGCGCGTAAACGCTATACCCGGACTTTCCTGTGAGGTGCCACAGGCCGGGATGTTTGTCATGATCAGGGTAGCGCAGCTGGCGCCAGATGGCCTCGCGTTTGCAGAGGATCTATTGGCCAGTAAAAAGGTGTCGGTCCTGCCCGGCGCCGGCTTCGGGGCTACCACTAGCGAGTATGTGCGCGTATCACTCGCACAGCCCGTTACCATCCTCAAGCCGGCACTGGATCGTATTGAGGCCTATGCGCGGGAACGCCACAGCCACGAACTGTAATGGCTCTGCCTGCTGCCACAACCCATAATAGTCACGGGAGCCGTCAGCCGCCTGCAGCCCCATAGAGCTCATTGAGCGAGTCCCCCAGCGCGCTGACCAGACTGTCTATTTCTGCTGGTTCAATAGTGAACGGCAGACCGAGCTGGATTGTGTCGCCTCCGTAACGCACATAATAGCCTTTTTGCCACATGCTCATTGCGATCTCGTAGGGACGCAGCAGTGGCTCGCCAGGTGCAGCGGACAGGGTGAGTGCTCCCGCAAAACCATAGTTGCGGATATCGGCTACGTGGGGGCAACCTCGCAACTCATGCAACTTGCTCTCGAACAACGGCGCCAATTCGCCGACCCGCTCGATCAACTGGTCACGTTCCAACAAGTCCAGAGTCACCAGCCCCGCTGCACAGGCAACAGGGTGGGCGGAATAGGTATAACCGTGCGGCAACTCCAGCGCATATTCCGGTCCACCCTGCTCCATAAACGTATCGTAAATACCCTGTTGCACCGCCACCGCGCCCATAGGAATAGCGCCGTTTGTCAGCTGTTTGGCGAGTGTCATAATATCTGGCGTGACCCCAAAAGCCTCGGCACCGGAACGAGCCCCGACCCGGCCAAAGGCGCAAATCACTTCATCGAAAATCAGCAGAATATCGTGGGCCCGACAGATGTCCCTGAGCCGGGCAAGGTAGCCCACAGGGGGCGGCATGACGCCGCCGGAACCCGCCATTGGCTCGACGATGACGGCGGCTATATTGCTCGCATCGTGCAGGGCGATGAGATCCAGTAGCTCATCCGCCAATTCCGCACCATGCTCTGGCATGCCCTTGCTGAAAAGATTCCCGGGCAACAGGGTGTGTCGCAAATGGTCGGCCTCCACGGCACTACCGTAAAGGGCTCTGTTGGCACCAATGCCACCCACCGAGATGCCTCCGAAGTTAACACCATGATAGCCCTTGGCGCGGCCAATCAGCCGTGTCTTGTTTGCCTGCCCGCGCTTGCGCCAGTATGCGCGCGCAATTTTAAGGGCGGTCTCAACAGACTCCGACCCGGAACCCGTGAAAAATACCCGATTCAGGCCCTCGGGCATGTACTGAACGACACGTTCGGCCAGCTTGAATGCGCCGGGATGACCGAACTGAAACGAAGGTGCATAGTCCAGCTGCGCCGCCTGCGCCCCCACCGCTTCGGCAATCTCTTTCCGACCATGGCCCAGGCCACAAGTCCATAGACCTGAAAGACCATCCAGTATCTGCCGCCCGTCGGCACTGGTGTAGTAGTTGCCGCTGGCCGCGACCATCAGCCGCGGGTCCTGCTTGAACTGGCGGTTGCCGGTAAACGGCATCCAGAACGCATCCAATTGCGCCTGGCTTAGCCCGGCGCGCTTGTCAAAGGCAGCCATATTCATGGCTCTGCTCCTGTGAGGTGATCAGGTCCCCAGTGTGCGTCGATTCGGCGATGATTCCCATAGCGATCACTTTCAGTTTATTCAAGTTGTGCCCGGGGTATATCACCCGGCTGTGGCGATCTGCCCCTCACCGCCGTCTCTCACCCCGACGCGCCAAGGATTACCAACCTTGTATCCGACCGCACAGCAATTCTGGTCCACGCCGCCAAAACAGCCGAACCCGTCAAGCCGCGCTCAAACTACCGATTTCGGTCGGGCTTTGGGCCTGACCTTGGCGGCGAGCCGACGCCGCGCTGCGGTTCTGGCCGCCGCCGTTCTTGAGCCACTCTTTGCTTTAGCCAAGTTGCCTGTAGCCTTCCTGGCTTTTGTCTTGGTTTTGGCCTTTCCGATGGTTTTAGCTTTCGTTTTGGGCTTAGCTTTCGTTTTGGTCTTAGCTGTCGTTTTGGGCTTAGCTGTCGTTTTGGTCTTAGCTGTCGTTTTGGGCTTAGCTGTCGTTTTGGTCTTAGCTGTCGTTTTGGGCTTAGCTGTCGTTTTGGTCTTAGCTGTCGTTTTGGGCTTAGCTGTCGTTTTGGTCTTAGCTGCTGTTTTGGCTTTGACTTTCGCCTTGGGCTTTGTCTTTATCTTGGACTTCGACCCGGAATCTGTATCGGCTCCCCTACCCTGCTGTTTGGCGCTGGCTGAACGGTCACGATCAGCCGCTTGCGCCTTGCGTCCAGATGCCAAGCCGGCAACGGCCTCCAATTCGACCAGGGCATCATCCATATAGTCAATGAGGCGCTGCACATGAGGCACTGAGCGACGACAGGCCACGATGCCAAAATCGAGATTATCGTGATTACTGACCAACGTGATATTCAGGGCAAAGCCATCGAAAGGCACGGATACCGGGTACAGGCCGTCGAGTCTGGCGCCGTTCCAGTACATGCGTTCCCGAGGTCCCGGGACGTTGGAAACCACCGTACTGAATGCGGGCAGCTTACTCGCCAGCCCGCTCAGCGAGGTCAAGAGCATCGGCGCCTGGGTGATCATGGTATAAATTTCGATCTCGCGCTTACTCATACCAGACAGCTGCGCCTTGCCCGCATCCATCGAAGCCTTGATCACCTTTAAACGACGCTCTGGGTCGCGTTCGTTGGTACCCAGATCGGCGGTTAGAAACCCTACCGCATTGGCGGAGTCCACATCGTCATTGCTGCGAAGGGAGATAGGTGCCATTGCCTTCAGTGACTCACCAGGGAGATCTCCCTGCTCCTGCAGATGCTTGCGCAGTGCACCGGCGCACATTGCCAGCACCGTGTCGTTCAGGGTGGCATCAAGTGCCTTCCCCACTGCTCGTACTCTGGCAAAGGGCCATGACTGAGCGACAAACCGTCGCGCCCCGGTGACTCTAGTGGTCAGACTGGTGCGCGGCACCCGATGCCACGGCACCGCCAGATTGCCGCCTCTCCCCAACCATACACTGGCGTACTGGCGCAGTGCACTTGCAACATTGACGCCGCCCCCGAGCTGGGACCGCAACAACTCGGTGACAGTACGCGTTTCGTCCTCTCGGGGCTTCATGTCCGGGGAACGTTTGGCCTTAACCTGTTCCCGGTATTTAAGATAGGCCTCCTTGGAAAAAGGGGAGTGTTCGACTCTCGAGCTGCGGTCAGGTGAATACATACTGTTGGTCATATGCATCGCACCCACACCATCTATGGCGCAATGATGTACCTTGAAATACGTGGCAAATTGCCTGTCCTGAAGACCCTCGATCAGGTGCATCTCCCACAGTGGCCGGGAGCGATCCAGCAGGGTGCTGTGGAGGCGCGAAACCAGCGCGAAAAGTTCCCGGTAGCGACCAGGACTTGCCAGCGCAGAGTGGCGGATATGGTATTCCATATCCAGCAACTCCTCGGGCTGCCAGTTCACCGCCCCCATCACACCCAGGGGCCCCACTTTCAGTTTCTCGCCAAAGGGGCGGCGCATTTCGCCCTCATGACGAAGCACTTCCCCCAACTCGGCGAGGAACGATGCATCATCCACACCATCAGGCAGGGTATACAGGTTGAGTCCGCCCACGTGCATCGGTGTGCGCGATGACTCATTCAGCAGGAAAAACGCATCAGCCAGTGGCATCTTGCGCATAGTCACCTCCTTGGAATTATTAGAATCAGAGACTAAAGCATAGCCCATTTGCAGTTTCCAGGATGCGGCGATTATCGACTCTCGTAAACCCCTGGCAGGTATTTGATTTTATATCTGCGTTGCCACTGCCACGTTAAAAACAGGTTCAAATCGGTCATGTATTCTCTATACACTCCCTCATTTGGCCTGTTTTTAACTCTTAGTGGCAGCCTCGATAACGAAAATCAATAGCCTGCTAGAAAATGTCCACCAGGGCTTTTTCCAGTGTGGGATAGGAGAACTCAAATCCCGCCGCAAGCAAACGTGCAGGTACCACTCGCTGACCGTTCAGAAGTAGCTCGTCGGCCATCTCCCCGACCATCAAGCGCATCACTGCGGCTGGCACCGGTGCGGTGATCAGCGTTTGCCGACGCGTCTTCATCGCCTCACAAAAACCCCGACTCGTGACCGGCTCGGGCGCGGTAACATTGAAGGGACCGCGCAGCCCGGTATCAAAGAGAAACAAACGCAGGGCCGCGACCACATCCGCCCGGTGTACCCAGCTCAACCATTGGTCGCCATTACCCATCCAATTGGCTATGCCGAAGCGAAACGGGCGCGCCATTTGCTCCATCGCACCACCCTCCCGATCCAGGACCACACCGAGACGGGGCAGGCAAACCCTGACATCGAGATCTTCTGCCGCAAGCGCCGCTGACTCCCAACGCTGACATAAATCCTGGGAAAACCCCGGCTCCACAGCGCTATCCTCGTTGAGGATCTCCGCGCCGTGATGCCCGTAAAAACCTACAGCACTGGCACTGACCAGTACCCGAGGCGGCCGCCGCAGCCGCTTGAAAAGTTGCACCAGTGACTCCGTCAAACCGACCCTGCTGGCTACAATTTCGCGCTTGTACGCACTGGACCACCGACGACCAGCCAGAGAAGCCCCGGCAAGGTTTACCACGGCTTCCAGTTCAGTGTCGGTCGCCAACTCATCGAGGCTGTTGATATAGTCGCAGTCCCCACCACGCACCCTGCCTCGGGTCAAGATGGACACCCGGTGCCCATCCGCCAGGAGAGACGGCACCAGCGCCGAGCCGATAAAGCCGGTTCCCCCGGTAATCAGTATGTGCATTGAAGTCTCTCCGCCTGTTGTTGTGCCTGGTTATAAGTGTACGCAATGGACGGCGGCCAGATCATTATCGAGAAACAGATCGCATTCACACTCAGCAGCGTATACCCCGCACATGAACTTCCCAGCCCCAGCACCAGCACCAGCACCAGAAATAGCCAAGCTCAGCGATTGGGTCGCCGCTCATCCACGCCTGGTGGTGCTTACCGGTGCGGGCCTGAGCGCGGCCTCCGGAATCCCGACTTATCGCGACCGCAGCGGCACATGGCTACACAGTAAACCAATCAGTCATGGTGAATTTGTGCAACGATCTGATGCTCGGAAGCGCTACTGGGCCAGGTCCATGCTGGGTTGGCCCCTGATCAGGGACGCCAGACCCAATACAGCGCACCTCGCTCTGTCCCAACTTGAAACCAGGGGACATGTGAATCTGCTCATCACACAAAACGTCGATCGCTTGCATCAGCGCGCTGGCAGTCAGCAGGTTGTCGATCTGCATGGGCGCCTGGACCGGGTGATCTGCCTGGACTGCCGGGCCATTTACAGCCGGGAATCGGTTCAGCATCAGCTGCAACGGGTCAATGGTCACATGCAGTCCCTGTCTGCCCCCTCGCGGCCCGATGGCGACAGCGATCTCCCCCAGCACCAGATAGAGATGCTGCGGTACCCCGACTGTGAAGCTTGCGCCGGCACGTTAATGCCCGATGTCGTATTCTTCGGTGGTTCGGTACCAGCCGAGCGGGTGCAACGGTGTCGCAGTGCGATCGAAGCAGCCGACGCCCTGCTGGTCGTAGGTAGTTCCCTGACGGTCTATTCCGGATTTCGATTTTGCCGTCAGGCCGAGAAGCTCAGCAAGCCCATCGGGATCATCAACCCCGGCCAAACAAGGGGCGACCCTCTGGCAGACCTACGGCTGAGTTCTGACTGCGGGCCGTTGCTGGCGGGGCTGTTAGCTTGATGCCCAGCGGTGTGCCTTACGGTGTGCCTTACGGTATGCCTTACGGTATGCCTTACGGTGTGCCTTTTGTAGCCTTCAATGGCCTCTTCCTTCGCCTGCCACTGTACGATCGGCAGAGACCCGAGAGAGACCCGAGAGAGACCCGAGAGAGACCTGAGAGAGACCCGAGACAGAGCGCTGCAGCCACCGGACCATGATCCGATCACCTTCGCCCTGCGTAACTTCTAGCCAACCCCCGAACCCAAGGACCACTCCATGGAAGCTGCACTGGCCCGTAAGACGCTTGCCAATGACCTCCGCTGTGAAGCAGAGCAGGTGAGACAGGCATTGGTAGCACAGGGCCTCGAGACGCCGCTGATACCCTCGACGCTCACCCCCACCGAGAAAAAGGAACGGATCAAGCAATCGTTCAAAGACATTGTCACGACCCTCGGCCTTGACCTGCGTGACGACAGTCTTGCCGAAACGCCAGAGCGCATAGCACGAATGTACGTGGACGAGATATTTTCCGGGCTGGATTACAGTCGATTTCCGAAAATATCGGTCATCGAAAACAAAATGGGCGTCGATGATCTCGTGACGGTGGACGGTATTTCCCTGATCAGTACCTGCGAACATCATTTCGTTACCATTGACGGCACCGCCCGTGTTGCCTATGTACCGGGTGACAAGGTTATCGGTTTGTCGAAGATCAACCGTCTGGTACGGTTCTTCGCCCAACGGCCCCAGGTGCAAGAGCGTCTTACGCGCCAGGTGTTGGTTGCCCTGCAAACACTGCTCGAGACAGACGACGTCGGTGTGGTTATCAACGCTACCCACTACTGCGTGAAGGCTCGCGGCGTCATGGATGCCGACTCCAGCACCCGAACAATCGCGCTTGGAGGTCGATTTCAGGCCGACGCCGCGACCCGGGCTGAATTTCTCGGCGGCTAGGACGAGTCACCTCAGCTGGTCGGCGCCAGGCTGACCGCCAGAGCTGCCGCCGATGCCCGAGTTGGTATACACTAGGCGGCGATGAAATACTCCCAACTGACTCTTTTGACACTCCTGTATACTCCTGTCACCCACGCGGGGTTATTCAGTGTCTTTGAGTACGAGGACGGCAGTACCAACTGGCAGTACCTGGCAAACACCAGTGGCAGCCTGCTCATTATCTCCCTGGCCTACTCACTGCTGCGTCTGTTCTACAGCCAACGCAGGACCAAGCGGCACAACCGCCAGTTAGAAGCAGCCCGCTCCCATCTGGAGCAGCGCGTGCGGGAGCGCACGGCAACCCTGGACGAATCCAACCGTTTGCTGCAGGAAAGCAATCGCGTTCTCGAAGCAGAGATCGCAGAACATCGCAGCACCACAGAAAGACTGCGAATATCCCAGGCCTATATCGCAAGCATTCTCGAGTCCATGCCGTCGATGCTGATCGGCGTGGCCAATGACGGCAGCATTACCCAATGGAACAGACGTGCCCAGGAGATCAGCGGCCTGGCAGCAGAGACCGTAATGGGCGCCAATTTGTGGGAAGCCTATCCCGTCATCACCGTGTCTCCCGACCAGGTGCAGGCAGCCGTTCAGGGCAAAAAAACGGTCACCATAAAACAGAGTCAACGGGGCCAGTTTTATTTTGATGTGACCATCTATCCGCTCGACGACCAACCTGAGACCGGGGTAGTGGTCATGATCGACGATGTGACCCAGCAGGTACTGGCGGAAAACAAGCTCATTCAGCGTGACAAAATGTCGTCGATGGGCGAGCTGGCAGCTTCAATGGCTCATGACATCGACACGCCTTTACAGGGCATCCTGAGTGACATCGAGCAGCTACAGGCAATGGCCGACGGATTGACCGGTGAAACCGGGGACGCCGCGCGCTCGCTGTTAGAGGACGCCCGTTCACGCGGCCGCCAGAGCACAGCCGTGATCAATAACCTGCTCGAGTTCTCCAGCGCCCGGGTCGGTGAGAAACAGGTCTGTGATGTTACCGAACTGATAGACCACAGCATCACGCTGGCCGAAACTGTTCTTTCCCTGCCCTCCGGGCTGAGTTTCTCCGAGGTGGCAATCCAGCGAGAGTACGCAACCGATCTCCCACAGGTACCGTGCTACGCTGCCGAATTGCAGCAGGTCTTTCTAAGCTTGCTGCGCCACTGCTGCCATGCGCTGGGCGATAGTGGGACTCTGGGCCGGGAGCCTACCATTACCGTCGAGGTTCAGCACTATTACGACGCCTTGTGGATAAAGATACAGCACAATGGGCGGGGCATCAGTCCTGAGGAACAGCAATATATATTCGAACCCTTCTTCGCTGACACTCAGCTCTCATTCAACGGCGATTACGATGCAGGTCGAAGGCTGTCTTTTCCTTACTTTATAATCACTGAACAACATCGTGGACAATTGGCGGTCACCTCCGACATAGACATCGGCACCACCTTTCATATTCAGCTACTGCTGCAATAGGGTTCACTGCTACCCCGTGAACCAGCACTGCGGGTTTTTCGTACCAACTACCCGGTTGGCAAATAGTGAATATGCCTGTCACCCGAGGCGCTGAGCCGCCCGGTTTATCAACCCCAAGTTATGCGCTGGAGATCACCATAACCATGACAACCCCGGTCATTTACTGGTTCCGTCAAGACCTGCGCACCCGAGACCTGCCCGGACTACACGCAGCCCTCGCTACCGGCGCCCCGGTAATCCCCTGCTATGTGCACGATACAGAGACCCCCGGCCAATGGGCGCCTGGAGGGGCCAGCTGTTGGTGGCTACATCACAGCCTCACAGCACTGGCCGATACACTGACCAAACTGGGCAGTCGACTTATCATCCGCTCCGGGGCCGCCGAAGATATTATTCCAGAGCTGGCGAGGACGCTGGGCGCAGCGCAGGTGTTCTGCAGCCGCTGCCATGAGCCCTGGTCAGCCAGTCTAGAGCAACGGCTGCATAGCGGGCTGGGTACATTGGGTGTTCAGTTCAAACGCTATCCCGGAGCCGTGCTTCTGCAACCTGAAGAAGTCGCCAATCAGGCCGGATTACCCTTTAAAGTCTTCACGCCTTTCTGGCGCCACTGCAGGGCTAAACTGGCGCTTAACTCTCCTATTGCTGACCCTGGTGCAGCCCCACTACCCACAGTTCTGGACGCACCGCGCAAACTTACCCGGGTCAGCGCCGCCATCCCCGGACAATCCGTAGCTGAACTTGAACTTTGTCCGACGAAACCCGACTGGGCCAGCAACTGGACGAGTCTGTGGACGCCGGGCGAGGCCGGCGCGCTGTCAGCATTGCAAGTTTTTCTTGACTCAGGCATCGAAGACTATGCCAGTGGGCGTGACTTTCCGGATCAGAACTGTACCTCGCGACTGTCGCCACACCTGCATTATGGCGAGCTGTCGCCGCGGATGCTACTGAAGGCGTGCTTCGAGCACCTGGAGCGACACCCAGAGAATTCGGAACAGATCGACAAGTTTCTTGCTGAAGTGGGATGGCGCGAATTCAGCAACCATCTCTTGCATCACTTCCCGACCATACCGGAAAAAAACTTTAAGCCGTCCTTCAACGGGTTCCCCTGGCTGGGCTCTGAAGCAAGGCTGCATGCCTGGCAACAAGGCCGAACGGGCTATCCGCTCGTCGATGCGGGTATGCGCGAATTGTGGGCGACGGGCTATATGCACAATCGGGTGCGCATGGTGGCCGGATCATTTTTGGTCAAGCACCTGCTGATCTCCTGGCAGCAAGGGGAGGCCTGGTTCTGGGATACCCTGGTTGACGCAGACCTGGCTAATAACGCCTGCAGCTGGCAGTGGATTGCCGGCAGTGGCGCTGATGCTGCACCCTACTTTCGGATATTCAACCCGACTGTTCAAAGCAAGCGCTTTGATGCTGAAGGCGGCTACATCAGGCGCTGGATACCGGAAATCGCCAACCTACCCGACAAGCATATACACCAGCCAGACAAAGCCCCGGCAGAAGTGCTACGGGCAGCTGGCGTGTCACTGGGAGGCAACTACCCGAAACCGATTGTTGTGCATGAAGATGCGCGACGTGCCGCGCTGGCTGCCTGGGAGAATGTCAGAAACGCTGGTTGAAAGGGGCAAGCCTCAGCTGGCAGGCAGCGGATTGTCCTGGAACCGGTAACCCGGCTTGGCAAACTTGAGCTGCACGGTCCCGATAACCCGCTCGCTGAAGCCCCCCTCGCAATAACAGAGATAGAATTCCCATAGCCGTTCGAACAGGGTATCGAAACCCTGCTCCCGAACCTGAGGCAATGCCGCCATGAAACGCTCCCGCCAACAGGCCAGGGTGCGGGCATAATCTGCCGTGATGTCTCGCAAATCAATTATTTGCATGTCTGTATCGCGTGCAGTGTGTCGGCCTATTACCTCCAGGGATGGCAGACAGCCACCCGGGAATACATACCGCTTGATAAAATCCACTGAGTCCCTCGCTTCCTCATAGCGCTGATCGGCCATGGTAATGGCCTGGATGACCATAAGCCCATCCGCCTTCAGAAGTTCACTACACTGGCGAAAATAACTGCTATACCAGTTGTGCCCCACCGCTTCGATCATCTCGATAGACACCAACTTGTCAAAGCTGCCGCGAAGATCACGGTAATCTTCGCACAGCAAGGTAATCCGGTCGGAGAGGCCGGCCTCTGCAACACGTTTACGTGCGTAGTCGTATTGCTCCCGCGACACTGTCGTAGTTGTCACCTTACATCCGTAGCGGGTAGCGGCGTGCAGGGCCATCCCGCCCCATCCGGTACCGATTTCCAGCAGGTGATCGTCCGGCTGCAGTTCTAACTGCTGGCATATCAGGTCCAGTTTGTGCTCTGCGGCCGCCTCCAATGAAGCGTCGGGCTCCGGAAAAACCGCCGACGAGTACATCATGCTTTGATCGAGAAACAACTCGAAAAACTCGTTGCCAAGGTCATAGTGTGCAGCGATATTGCGGCGTGAGCCCTTGAGTGAATTCTTATTCAGGCTGTGCGCCGCCTTCCACGCCAACTCCCGCCACCACGAGGCACCCTGATCCATGGTCCCCACGATCTGCATATTGGCGCAGAACAGCCGGATCACCGAGACCAGATCGGGCGAGGACCACTGCGCGAGCATAAATGATTCACCCGCCCCGAGAGTGCCGCCGCTGAGTATGTGCGCGTAGGCAGCCCGGTCGTGGACGTTCACCACGGCAACCGGGCCGACGGTGTCCTCCTGGTCACCGAACTGCAGCACCTCTTCACCGTCGTGAACCGTCAAACTACCCACTTTCAGACGTTGTAAAACGGCCAATAGCGCCCGCCGCGATACGCCTTCCTTGCTCCACTTCGCGCTCAGCGACGGCAGCCTTATCGAACTCACACTCGTATCATTCATGATCAATACTCACTATTGGTAATTTGGGATGACTGTGAAACGGATTACCCTTGAGCCATAACCTGAGGGCCTGCCAGTAAATGGCGGCTGCTACCTTAGCGGTCATAAAGGGATAGCGGGCCAGCTGTTTCGATAAATTGGCGGCGGTGACCGGCTGGGATTGCAGCGACAGGGTTGCATCAAATATTGTTTCACCTTCACTGGAGTTGGCCAGATGCAAGACCAGCTTTTCTCCCGGGGTGTTGGAGTGCCAGTGATAGCGCATTGCCATCGGATTGAACGGTGAAACATGTAGCGCCTTGTCAAATTCCGTTTTCAGCCAGCGTGTGCCAGGGGCGGCAGGCAAAACATAAGCATGGCGTTCATTCCACGGGGTATTGGTGACCTCTGCAACCAGATACTCGAGGGTCTCACCATCTTCAGCATAGCAATAATAACAACTGATAGGGTTGATAGAAAACCCGAAATAGCGAAGATTTGCCAGCAGGCACACTGGCCCGCCCGGTCGGCATCCGGTCACTTCTTCCACTCGGTCCTTCACCGCCTGTTCGAGCGGAAGCCGAGGGTCACCCAGAAAATCCTCGCGGCGAAACCAGGCCAGGGCCGGCCCGCGAGAAGACCATCCACGGCAATTGTCGAACAGCTCCGGTAATTCATCCAGACGCAGGAAAGGCATGAATACGCGGTATCTGAAATTGTGGGAACGGGGGGTATAGCGTCTGTGACGAACCCAACCCTGATAAATAGCACTATTCACGCAGCACTGACTGCCGTTTGAGGGCCCTCTGCAAACCCCTGGTTGCCTCTGGCGGCCAACGACCGGGCCACTCGCAGTGCACTCACCACTCCATCCTCATGAAATCCATTGCGCCAGTAAGCACCGCAGTACCAGGTTCTGGCGTTGTTGATCTGCTCCCACCGCTCCTGGGCCCGCATGCCGTCGAGCGTAAACACCGGGTGGTCGTAACTGAAACGGCCCAATATCTTGTGCGGGTTGATGGCGGCGGTATTGTTGAGTGTCACACAAAACGTCTCGGGCGCTTGCAGGCCCTGTAACAGGTTCATGTTGTAGGTCAGCGTGGCGCGCTCCTGCCCCTCGCTGCGCAGGTAATTCCAGCTGGACCACGCCCGCCTCGAGCGCGGCAACATACGCACGTCGGTGTGTAACACGACATCGTTGGGCTGATAAGGGATCGAGGCCAGTATCTCCTGCTCCGCCTGGCTGGGATCCTGCAGCAAGGCCAAGGCCTGATCGCTGTGACAGGCCAGCACCACGTGGTCAAAACGCTCTGTAGTGCCGTCTGCCAATAGTATATCCACCCCTGCGGCCTGCACCGGCCGACACACCCCTTTCACTGGGGTCTGGGTGCGCACCCGGTCGGCGAAACCGGCTACCAGCGGCTGCAGATACTCCCTCGAACCGCCCTCGATAACCCGCCACTGGGGCCTGTTGCTAACGCTGAGCAGGCCATGGTTGCGGAAAAACCGCACGAAAAACGCGACCGGGAATTCCAGCATGACGGCCGCGTCGGCCGACCAGATCGCGGCACCCATAGGGATCAGGTAATAATCTCTGAATGTCTTACCATAGGCCCTGCTGGACAGGTAATCAGTCAAAGTGGTACTTGCATCAATGCGACCTGCATCCAGGTCGTCTACTGCCTCCCGGTTGAAGCGCAGGATATCTTTGATCATACCCAAAAACCGGGGTGACACGAGATTACGTCGCTGCGCAAACAGTGTATTGAGGTTCGATCCCGCGTATTCCAGGCCAGAGGCGGCGTCACTCATGCTGAAACTCATCTCGGTCGCCTTGGTCGAGACTCCAAGCTCGTTGAGCAAGGCAATGAAATTCGGGTAAGTCCAATCGTTATAGACGATGAAACCGGTGTCTACCGCGAAACGACGCCCGCCCATCGCCACGTCCACCGTAGCCGTGTGTCCGCCGGGCCGCTTGTTGGCCTCGAATACGGTGACCTCGGCGTGCTTTTGCAGATAGTACCCACATGCCAATCCCGAAATTCCCGAGCCAACAATTGCTACTTTCATTCCCATTCCCTTTTTGGCATGGTACAACCTGAACATTTCCGGTTCATACGCCCACCTATTAGGGCTGGATCATTCAAACAAACCCCTAAACCAACCTCGAGTAGCAGGTGATCCGATCGCCCAACCACTCCGTAACAAAGCGAAACTTGACAACAATGCAATGTAGAGCCCATGAACCTGCAGAGTGCCACCATGACATCTACCAAGCCGCCTAAAGCTACCCCTGCCAAGGGAACCCGGCGTGATGACGAATGGAGCCTCTGCTTGCAGCAGATCGCAGGCAACCAGGACCGCCAGGCCTTTGCACGCTTGTTCACTCATTTCGCGCCCCTCATCAAGGCGTTCGCGCTGAACGGATCGCCTATTGCGGCATCCCATGCTGACGAGCTGGTACAGGAGGTGATGATCAAGGTATGGCAGAAAGCGTCGGGATTCAACCCTCACAAGGCCGCCGCAAGCACCTGGATCTACACGATTGCACGTAACTGCCGTACCGACGCGTTCAGGCGGTTGCAGAAATTCGACACCCCCGTAAACGCCGACGATATTTGGCCCGACGAGGTAGAGGATAGCCCCCTGGCGGCGATGCAACAGCGCCGCGACGAGGTCAAAGTAAAAGAACTGTTGCAGCAACTGCCCCATGAGCAGGCGCAGATACTGGCCAAAGTGTACATGGAGGGCAAATCGCATAGCGAAGTCGCAGAAGATCTCGACCTCCCTCTGGGTACGGTCAAATCAAGAGTGCGGCTGGCCATGCAAAAACTACAGCTTATGGTTGAGAAATAGACGTTATGGTAAATCATCATCCCGACACCCGCCTTCTTAATGAGTTCGCGTCTGGTGCGTTGCCTCTGGCACAGTCACTGTGTGTTTCCCTGCATCTGAAGTATTGTGATCAATGCCAGCGCAATAATCAGCGATTGCAGCTACTCGGCGGCACCCTGTTCGACGAACTGACGCCGCAGCCGATTGATAGCAAGATGTTGTCGAACCTGTTCTCCCGTCTGGATGAGGAACCGCCGCTGGCTTTCGCGTCCGCCGAGCAGAGCAAAGACAGCTATCCCGCCCTGGTACAGCGACTTATGGCTCGCGACTATGAGGATCTGGACTGGCGCCG
Organism: uncultured Gammaproteobacteria bacterium; assembly: GCA_963840725.1. Classification (GTDB taxonomy): domain Bacteria; phylum Pseudomonadota; class Gammaproteobacteria; order Pseudomonadales; family Halieaceae; genus CAVWDU01. Next base: position 225,105 of record CAWIZY010000028.1, read on the forward strand.
GGTCAATAGCGACCTGCGTATCAGTCGATTGCGCACCGGCGATCCTGAAAATGAGTTTGCCCTCTACCACATAAAAGCGGGCGGCAAGATACCCCAGCACACACACCGGGGTACCGAGCTGACGCTGGTACTGGAGGGGAGTTTCTCGGACGAAGAGGGTGTGTATCTTGAGGGCGACTTTTTGATGCGCGATGCAGAGGACATGCATACGCCCACGGCATCAAAGTCCGCGGATTGTGTCTGTATTGGCGTCCTGGACGCACCGATCAGTTTCACCCGCTGGAACTATCGAGCACTCAACCCCTTTATGAAGCTGGAAGCGCACTAACTCTCACCCGGGCGGTTTACCCAACCCCCTAGGGGCCATACCAAGCTGAAAATAAAGGGCCTCCGGGCCCTTTGTTTTTGGCCTGTTTATTCCTGGCCTTTTTGCTCCTGGCCAAGCCTCGAAACATGGCTACGATTTTCTTTCCCCGCGGTGCATTAAATCCGAAACACAAGCCGCCGCTAAGCCACATTGCCCGCTCTGTCGCTGGCACACCCGCACTCACCAGTGCGCTTGGCTGACCTGGCGCTTGCGCTCCTCAAGCATTCCGCTGGTCGCCTGCAGCTGGCGAAAAAGGCCCGGACCCCGTCACTCGCATCAGATGCATGTATCGTTGGTGAACGTCTTGAACGTCATACTTGCTCAACTGCTGGCCACAAACCGCATCCCAGATCAATTGCCCATGAGCAGCCAACGCGGCGAGACGATCTACCCTGTGAGTCAAGAGAGCCAGCCGCACCAGCGACTCAAGTAGACTCACAACCACCGGGATGTTCCCCCGGGAGAACTGCCGGAATGGGGCATAGAAAGACTTCAGAATGCCTCGAAAACCCGACAAACGCACCAGCAAACGTGGGGTGCCCCCGCCATCGCTCAGTACGCTGCCGGGGAGATCTCTATCAACGACACAGGAAACTGCCATGCAGAACCAGTCGATGCAGGTAACGGCCGTACCCGGGTCATTGATTCCAGGCGATAGCGCCCTGGCCGCCAGTTGATTCAACTGGGTAATGGGGTATTCCGGATCCTGGACCGGCGTGCGCAGCGGTCCGGTAATGAAATAGTCCTGCAGCTCTGGCATCGCGGCTGCCAGAGTCGCTTGTTCACAGCCAAAGAATCGGCATACAGCCGTGCTGTTCAGCACAAAATCTCCAGCCCTTGGGCTCACCATAGCGACGCAGCCATGGTCTCTGCACCAATCCACCAAGCCAGCATAGTCCACAGCTTGCAAGTAACCTGACTTGCCTGCGGTGATAGTGTAGGCCTCCCTGCCTCGCGCCAACTGCCGCCAGGGGCCGGTATCGTTACTTGTGTCGGGAGACAGGCCATGGATTGCCCACTGACTCAGGTGACTGTTCAGACCGCCGCCAATACGCCGAATGATCTCATCGGCCTGTAAATCTGTGGCAGTCCTGTGGATAAACTGAATAAACGCCGCCAGCGCCAGCACCATCAGTATCAGTGCTGCCAGCACGGTCAATCGCGGTCTATCACCCTCCACATAGGCGGCCAGTGTTACCAGCGCGTAAAGGCAAGTGCCCAGATAAACCCCCAGACTCACCTTACCCGCGGTATCACCCAAAAATTGCCGCAGTATTTTCGGACCGTACTGCCCAGACGTCAATGTGAGAGCGACCATGGTGACAGAAAAGGCTACGCCACCGACACTGAGAACCGCCCCGGCGATGACACCCAGCAACTGCCGTGCCGAACCAACCGACATGACAAATGAGTCGAGGAACGTCAGTTTGTAGTCGAGTGTTCTCTCGATCGAGAGAACAAACAGCGCCAGGCCAATCATCAGCAGGCATATCGTGATCGGAATGGGCCAGAGGCTGGTTTTCAGTTGCTCCCGCAACCTGCTGAACGTTTTCTTCATCTAGGCCTGAACGACACCGCGCTGTGCCGGCGCGCTACCTGGGCCCTGCGAAGTACCAGACCGCCAGGCCAATGAACGGCAGAAAGATGATCAACAGGGACCATAAAATCTTTGCTCCGGTGGTCGCCCCCGAGCCAAGCACCCTGATTATTGCCCACACATCCAGGACAGCGATGACCAATCCCAGTATTCCACCTATTTCCATCATTGACTCCTCATTGCCCTGCTCCCCCTATCTTACCTCTAATCCGGCGCTACCCGGTATCCAGGCGGTTCGGTTAATGCAGAGGCACCCCACCCGGCAGGCATGCTTCCGGGGAGGCGCGGTGCGAACTCAACACTGGCCCGTCAGTTGGTACCTGATCGAGCCGCTGGCGGCTGGCAATGCTAGCCTTGCAACTTCTCAAATTCCTGCTCGGCTTCAGCCTTGCCTTTGCCGTATTTTTCCTGCATCAGCCCGACGAACTTCTCCTTCTCTCCTTTGATCTGGTCAATTTCGTCGTCGGTCAGGTCGCCCCACATTTCCTGCAGCTTGCCCTTGAGCTGTTTCCATTTGCCTTCCGCAATGTCAGTATTCATACCGTTTTTACTCCTTTGTCAAAATCGATGCAGTTCTGGACTGCAACTATGGGGAAGCAACAGTCATGCCAGTTTTTTCAAAGCGCATAGATACCCGGCTCCGGGCACCAATTGCCGGAAAAGCCGTCGCTATCACTGGCTCATCTTGCAAGATTTACAAACCAGTCGGTATTAATGTCCGCGCCGACCGCAATGCCAGAACCGCAACGGTACCCGGCCGTTTCTGCAGAACCATACGACAGTTCGCCGCAGCGCTGATAGCAGCAATCACACTGACCGGATTCTTCGCAGCTCCGTCTCTGGCTGAAGGCGAGCCCGAACTGGACACCACCATCGAGGCGGAATCAAACCCCTCCCTGGACCGCCAGATCGAGCGCAGACTCGGCAACATCTACTCCAATCTTGAGGGCCTGTCTACGATCCAGGTAACCGTCAACGAAGGCATTGTGACCCTGAGTGGCGAGATCCAGGAGCGCGAAGCAGAGCAGCGAGCGCTGGAGCTTGCGGCGCGAACTGCCGAAGTGGTCAGTGTGCAGAATCGGCTGGTCTACACCCAGGATGTGGAAAAGAAGCTCACTGCTGTGTTCAGCAAACTGTCCAAACAGGGCATGACCTTTTTCCAGTACTTGCCGGTGCTACTGGTCGCCGGGCTGATTTTTATAACTTTCTGGTTTCTGGGCAAATGGGCGACGTCGCGAAGTGCTTTTTTCGACCGGGTTACACCCAATGTATTTATCGGCGACCTGGTGCGGCACCTGGTACGCATTGCCATCACCCTGTGCGGGCTCATTATCGCTCTGGAAGTTGCGGATGCGACCTCCATCCTCGGGTCGGTCCTGGGCGCCCTGGGCGTGGCTGGCCTGGCCCTGGGTTTTGCGATTCGCGACACCGTAGAAAACTACATTGCGAGTATTCTGCTCAGCCTGCGGCAGCCGTTCTCCCCCAACGACCATGTCATCATCCAGGATCGAGAGGGACTGGTGCTGCGCCTGACCTCCCGGGCAACCTTGCTGATGAGCTTCGACGGAAACCACATCAGAATACCCAATTCGCTGGTCTATAAGGGTGTCATCATCAACTACAGTCGCAATCCCCGGCGTCGCTTTACATTTACCCTGGGGGTGGGCACCGATGTGAATCTCATAGAAGCCTTGAAGCTGGCCGCAGCGACTCTGGCAGACGCGCCTGGTGTGTTGGCCACACCAGCTCCTCTGGGGCAGATAGATTCACTGGGCGATTCCAACGTGTTGCTCAAGTTTTTTGCCTGGGTGGACCAGGATCAATCAAATTACAGTTCGGTGCGCAGTGAAGCTATCCGGCGTGTAAAGACCGCTTACGAACAGGAAGACTTCGATATGCCGGAGCCCATCTTTCGCCTGCAGTTGCAGGACAGGGTGCCCGCCGGCCTGACCGGGGATCAGCTCCCATCGTCGGGCGCTCGCCCGGCACCAGCCGCCCGAGCTGGTGACCGCGAGCCGATTGAGAACGCGTTCAGTGATCACGATAGCCAGGAGTCTGCAGTGCTGGCACAGGCACAGGCCGCAGAGGGCGAAGAAGGGGGTAGCGCAAACCTGCTCAGCGAAAGCGCCCCCAAGGAGTGAGTGCAACAACGCCTGACAGGCATCACCACTGAGACCTTGCCACCACCGGCTATTGCGTTCAAAATTCCCTGCGCTTGCGGGGTCGACCACGGCATGAACGAATTGTCGCCGACAACCCGCGCTGAATGCATTCGAACTGACCATAACCACTGAGCGTGCCTCACTCACTGCGACAGGCCGGTCTCCCCTATACTGGTGGCTCACACATGCAACAATTCTGTCTCCTGCTAGACCAGGACCCCGACCACGCCAAACGCTTGTCACAGCTACTCGCCGAAGTGGGTTTCGAGGTCCTGAGACCAAATAGCCGCGCGGAGGCTCGCGAATTAGCTACCAGCACCGAAATTTCCGTCGCGTTCATCGATATCAGCACGGAGACCGACTGGCCTGACCTGGGGTTCCTTGAGGATGACAGCATCAACTCGGCTGAGCTGTTCGTTATGAGCGACGACGACGACCCGGCTCGCGCAGACGAAGCGATCAGGCGCGGCGCCAGCTACTTTTTTTGCAAACCGTTTGATGAACAAAGCATACGAACACTGCTGGAAGATATGTTTGAAGAACCTGTCTCCCGAGATGATGACGGTGACGAAGCGCCCTGCGCAGTCGACCAGTTCGGGCTGTTACGGGGCGATTCAGTCAGCATGCGCAAGCTTTACCGGCTCCTGCGCAAAGTTGCGCCAACGGACGCCAGCATCATGGTCATCGGAGAGAGTGGTACCGGGAAGGAACTGGTTGCGGAAACGGCCCACCTGATGTCGGATCGCAGTGATGGGCCCTATATCGCTTTCAACTGCGCGGCCATCCCCGAAAACCTGGCGGAGAGCGAGCTTTTCGGTCATGAGAAAGGCAGTTTCAGTGGCGCCGCCAAAATGCATAAGGGTTACTTTGAGCGCGCTGAGGGTGGCACCTTGTTACTCGATGAGGTCACCGAAATGGATCTGGATTTACAGGCCAAGCTGTTGCGAGTGCTGGAGACAAAAACCTTTCGCCGTCTCGGTGCCGAAAACGAAATGGTAGCCGATGTCAGGGTTATCTCTGCAACTAACCGATCGCCCGAGCAAGCGGTCGCTGAAGGCAAGCTGCGGGAGGACCTTTACTACCGTCTTGCCCAATTTCCTCTGCGAGTGCCGCCGCTGCGCAAGCGAGGCCGAGATACTGAGGGGCTCGCCCAGTTCTTTTTGAACGAACTCAACCAGACCCATGATACCGGGATCACTTTCACTCCGGGTGCCGTAGCGACAATTCGCGCTTATAGCTGGCCAGGCAATGTGCGACAGCTAAAACACTCGATTGAACGAGCCTACATCATCGCTGACTCCAGTATCGAGGCGAGTACGTTGCCAGACGCGACCAAGCGCGCGGCGGCGCCGGCCTCTGATGAGGACGCTGTCGAGATCGCCGTTGGAACATCCCTGTCGGCTGCGGAGCGAACGCTCATCGAAGCGACACTGGACAAAAACGCAGGGGACAAACAGCGTACGGCCGACGAGCTCGGCATCAGCCTGAAAACACTTTATAACCGGTTGCGCGACTACACGGAGGATGACACAGCGGCGCCTCCGGCTAATTCATAATACCCCGCCCACTCCTGGCTTCAGTCGAAAAGTCTCTTCCTCCGGGTCGAATTCAGTTCCTGCCCAGGGAATACAAATCGTCTGCCAGCGGGTTCGGAGTTCCAGATGACTGATGCGCCCGCCAGTCAAGAACAACCCCAACGCACCTACCGCTCCCAGCCGCTGGCCGTGTAGGCCGAACAATGGATACTCCTTGGCCAGCTCCACTTTAGTAATTCCTCGGGTGTTCGTGATCTCTGCCATAGCGTCAACAAATACACTCTTCTCTGATTACTGTTTCGCAACGACCAACAATTGATCATCTCTGCGCGCTCTGCGCGCAAGACAGCTTGCAGATACTGTGCTGCAGATATTGTGCCAACCACCAAGCTCAGACGCTACCGTGTCGAGATTCATCGTCTGCACCCACCGAGCAAGCTGTCTGTCTCACCGGGGGATCGCCGTTTCGAACAGCGGCAGCACAACTCCCCGGCCAGCCCCCCCCAGCGCTACATGCAGGAAAATTCTACAACCGGTAGTGGAACAATTTACAGTGCCGCGCTAATGTGACTTCAGCGTAGGAGGCTGTTCCACCAGGCGACGTTGCGCTTGCAATCAGATCCTGCATTTGTCAAAAGCCGCTCGCTGGCACTATGGCTGTCGACCATTTGTCCGAAAACGTCCTGCGGCCTGAGTAGCCGCGGTCAGGTCAACGCAAAGAAAGGGGTGGACGCCAAAGTGGTGTAACCGGAGAGTGGTATGTGGCACCATATGTGCTTTACTACCTTTAGTGATCTGATGACCCGGTCGCCACATGCTAACCGCCGTCGACCATGACGGTGTTTATTGCATATCCAGTGTACGTTATCGAGGAACTTTATTATGAATGCCAACACCCCAGCAGCCAAAATCTCCAGCGGACAGCCATCTACTGCGGCCACTGCCGGCGAATCATCAACTACCGACAGGATGGCCCAGGCAGCCCACAATGCGGTAGACATCGCCGCGGCAAATCTGGCCCAGGCTGAAGAAGCCCTGCGCGAGGCGCGGCACGCCGCTGGCATCACTGCAAGTGAGAGCGCCCGCCAGGCTCAGGCTGTCACTGAGGAATCGCTGAACAGTGCTCGGGAATACATCCAGGCCAACCCACTTCGCGCCGTAGGAATCGCCCTAGCCGCAGGTTTCCTGACGTCCGTTCTGCTGCGAAAGTAAACCTGCGTGAATGACTCCCCAAAAACTCAGGCAGCGGCAGGGGACGCTTCGGTGGCTGGAGACGACCCCGGGAAGGATGCAAACCTCGCAGCCATCGTCGCCGATGTGCGTCGGCTCTGGGATGAGAGCGCCGCTCAGGCGCGAGACGTTAGTGAACTGGCTTTCCTGGAGTTGGACCTGGCGGCGAACTCGCTCCGGCGGATGCTGTGGTCTGTCCTCGTCCTCGCCGGACTGGCCGTCACAATCTGGGGCTTTCTGATCGCTGCAATGACTGCAGCTCTTGTCGAGCACGGACTATCGCTGTCTGCTTCTCTGCTTGTCGGTGCGATTGCCAACATTGCGGCGGCTGCAGGGCTGATGGTATTTATCCGCACACTTGCGCAAGATGTTGGGTTTCGCAACCTGCGGCGTTATCTGTTAAAGCAGAATCGTGAACCAACGACGTAGAGCCGTTGAGTCGAAGCTGGCGACGTTGCTGCAAAGACGGGCCGAAATCCGGCATCGGAAAACCCTGCTTCGTAAGCATTGTCTGTGCGTCTGTGGCAAACCGGCCACTCTCGCGGCAGCATTTGTCACGGGAGGCCTGGTCGGGGCGAGTACGGTCCATGGTTTGGAGAAGACATCAAATCTCGTGAACGCGTCCGCGTCGCCGCACCAGGAGCTGTGGAAAACGCTTCGTACACTCACTCTGGGCGTGGCGACTCGATATCTTGCAGACCGCCTGAGTAAATCCGATTCCGGCGCCGGAGACAATACCGACCAGTCGCCGGGACAGACCCGGGTCAGGCCCGGACAAACGCCCACATGACCAGCCGCGAGCCCTGCGGTTTCACTGGCGAACGAACCGTACCCGAGATGAGTCAACCACTCGCTGCCGCTGACGCAGGTCTAACATCACTGCCCCTTCATTCGGTATCGGTGACAGTTCTGGCGATTTTGGCTGTGCTCTATACCCTGTACTTCGCGTCCCCGATCCTGCTGCCTGTTGCCCTGGCGATCTACCTCAATCTTCTTTTAGCGCCCGTGATGTCGCTGCTGACAACGCTGCGGGTGCCTTTCAGGTATCTCGAGGGTGGCACCATCGTTTCGCTGCTGATCGCCAAGTGAGGGCGGAGCCGCCCGGCACCGGCAGCCGTGAGTCGAGTGGCCACGGCCCAAAACCAGCCACCTCAGAGTGCCAGTGTAAAATGCAGTTGACCACCACCGGCCGACTTAACCTGAACAGGCAAACCCCGTGGACACCCGTTGAGCAAGGCCGCAATTGTCTTGGAATCCCCCGGCGCAGTCGCTGCTACAAAGCGTCGCGCATCCCCGCTTTCGGCCAGCGCCATTGCTCCGCTGGGCTCGCCACGACTGAAGTTCACCACATAGCTGAGCAAACTCCCCTCCTCCGGCTCTACAGCAATCTCTCTTCGCCGCACGCTTGCACTCTCGATCGCCGTATCGATCTCACTCCAGTCATGCAGGGAAGGCGTGCGTGAGTATATGCCAACAGCATGTTTTGACAGCATACCGCCAACCGCCGTCACCATGGCAAAACTGCCAGGTGCCTGACGCAGACGCAGCACGGCTTCTGCCAGACTGTGCATGACGTAATTGTTACCGGGGCCCCCAAAAAATGGCAAACCACCGGTAAGTGTCAAAGCCTCGGGCCTCGCGGTCGCAAGCCCGAGAACATCCGCCGCAGCAGTCACGGCGCAGGGAAAGCAGCTATAGAGGTCCAGCAGATCCGGCTTGCCGCCTGGGATCTGCGCCTGTTCCTGCGCCCGGTGGAATACTTGCCGCATCATGTCTGAAGAACCTGGGTCTTCACGCTGACTGAGGTTGACATCTTCACCTTCAGCGAGCCCATGAATGTAAACCCAGTTCTGCTCTGGAATGCCCAGGCGTTGCGCACTGCCTGCACTGCACATTAGCAGGGCGGCGCCGAGGTTGACGCTGTCACGCGCAACCATGGACTTGTTGTAAAGATGATTAAGACGCGGGCCAGCCAGGATTTCATCGGGTGATAACGCCTGTCGGAACTGGGCATGAGCATTCTGGGCAGCAACAGTGCTGAGTCCCGCGGACAAGCCTGCCATTTGCTCTCGCCACGCACTGTTGTCAGCACCAGCTGAAAAGGCCCGAGCCTGCTCGATCAGTGCATAATAAAAAATCGGTGCCAGCAATCCATTGGCCAGCTCCTGGTCACTCACAAACAATTTTCCCCAGCCCCGATCCTCAACCGGTTGCTCGAACTCCTCGTGCCAATTGAGCATCTGCTCCGCTCGCTCGGCGGTGCGTTGATTGTATATCAGCCTCTCCACCGGCAAGCAGAACCACCGAGCGTTCCCCCCGGGCGATATCCCGGGCAAATTCGATGATCCGCGACTGGGGCTCGTTACCACCCACTTGACCATAAACGCAATGCGCTGGTTCAGCACCAATCGCTGCCGCTACCGACATGGGGGGATTATTGCTGCTGCCGAATTGACAGGGCTGAAACCCCATGGAATCGCTGAACAGGCGCGTCACGGAGACCGTGTCTATGGCCGCGATGATCGCTTTGCCCTCGCCGCCACTGTTGAGCAGTGCAGCCGTCGCTGCGGCTGCAGCCAATTGCAGCGGCGATGCCGCATCGGCCTGATGCCGCACGACCTGCCCGGCACTTACCAGCACCGGCGTATTAGGTGGCAACGCAGCGAGGTCAGTCATTACGGGCTCCCGGCCATTTTTTTAAACGGGCCATGGCGAGCGTCCAGCACCCCGCCAGCAGTTGCCTGACGATGGGGTGTATCCAGCAACACCCCCGGATTCATGGTGCCATTGGGGTCCAGGGCATGACGGGCGGCCCCGAAAGCCAGCCTGAAAAGCGCGGGCACTTGTTCATCGTAACCGCGGGGCCGGTGGTCCCGCCCAACCGCGTGATGGTGAGTAACGGTTCCGCCCTGGGACACCACGGCCTCATTGGCTGCGAGTTTGATTTCGCGCCAACGCTGCAATAGCGCAGCCATATCAGCCTCCGTGGTGCCCACTGCATAAAGCGTAAAATAGGGCGCAGGCCCGTCCGGGTAGATATGTGTGAAACGGCAGCTGAGTATGCCCTCGGCGCCAGTCACCTCGCGGATTGCCGCTGACACGCGCTCACGTATGGCGGCATAAAATGCCTCGAAGCGGTCCCAGGTGATCGAGGTTTCGAAAGTATCCGCGATGATACCCGCCGGCACCAGATAGTTGCGCAGATAGGGCGCACGCAAGAACTGGTTGCGCCAGGCTCCTGCGGCGCCACTGCGGTGTTCACCCTCGGCGGAACCCAACACAGGCTCTGCTCCCAATGAGCGCTCGACAGCCTCCTGGTCCCAGCTACCGCCGTGGTCGGCAACCAGTTCCAGGGCGCGCTGAATCCAGGCGTCCAGCGGGTGATCTGCAGATTCAAAAGCGAGCACCAGCAGGGCCGTTTTACCGTCGCCAACCCCATTCATTAACGCCTCGACAGGGTCCAACAACCGACAATTGGAAGGTAACAGCGCAGACTGACTGATAGCTCGAACCCCTTCGCAGGCCCTGCGCATATCAGGGAAGGTCACACTGGCCGAGGCTCGAAAACAGGGTCTGTGCTGCAGTCTCATCCAGGCCCGGGTGATAAACCCCAAAGTGCCTTCTGAGCCTATCATCATGCGGTCCGGGGAGGGCCCTGCACCGGAACCGGGTAAACGCCTGCTCTCCATCACCCCGGCTGGTGTCAACATGCGCAGGCTCTCGACAAAGTCATCGATGTGAGTGTGCTGAGTGGCATAGTGGCCACCGGCACGGGTGGCGATCCAGCCGCCCAGGGTCGAAAACTGAAAACTCTGCGGGAAGTGCCGCAGGGTCAAACCGTGGGGCTTCAGTGCCGACTCCAGTTCAGGGCCCAACGCGCCCCCCTCGATCAGGGCCGCACGACTGACCGTATCCACCTCCACTACCCGGTTGAGATACTGCAGGTCAACACTGATCACGGCTGGGTAATTACTGCCGACATCGGGTTCAACGCCACCACAGACGCTGGTGCCTCCACCAAAGGGAACCAGTGCAACACCCGCATTGGCCGCGAACTCCAATAGCGATTCTATATCGTTCTCTGTTCGTGGAAAGGCGACCAGGTCCGGCGGGTGACCCACATCGCGCATCTGCATTCTCACCAGATCGGCAAAGGATTTCCCCAGCGCGTGGGTGATCCGGTCGTAGGGCGTCGTGGAGACAATCTCACGAAGTTTCTCGGGAACAGCCAACCGAGGGGCCGCCAGCGTGAACTCCTCAAGTGTCGGCGTTGCGACCGATTCACCGCCGCCGCCCAACAGGGTGCGCAGCTCACGCGCCCGGTCCAGTTCCTGCGCGCTAAGCTGCTCATCAGCGTAGCCCCACCCCCAGAAACAGAGTGTTTTTCGGTGCCCCAAGCTTGCGGTCATCATGTTCCTTCCTGTTGTTATAAGGCGTCTGTTCAGGCCGAGGCCAGCCACGTTTTTAACTGTAGTTATCCGCATGACCCTCAAGCCTACCGCCATTTGGATCGAATCGGTCAGCTCTTGGTCTCGGCCTGCCACCGCAAGCACGGCAGCAATTGTGCTGCAGAGTGTAACCTGAGCAAAGGGCTCGCGCGAGCGCGCGGTCAGGTTAGTATCACCAGCGGTCGACCACTGACAGGGTGTGTCTCGATCTGTGTCGACACGCCGAACACCGAGCTGAACATCGCGCTGGTCAGTACGGCCTGCGGGGTATCCGTAATCACCTGCCGACCCCCATCGAGCACGGTAATCTGATCGGCTATTTCAGCGACCCGATTGAAATCATGCATGACCAGTACAACTGCGCAGCCACTGCTGGCAAGGCTGCGAATACACTGCAGCGTCAGCTGCTGGTGGGCGGGATCCAGGGCGCTGGTCGGCTCATCAAGCAGCAGCAGTCGTGGGTCGCTGTCCTTTGATCGCCATACCTGAGCCATTGCCCTGGCGAGCTGGACGCGCTGCTTTTCGCCGCCGGAGAGCGTGGTGTAAAGCCGGCCGCTCAGAGCCCGCGTATCGGTGGCCGCCATCACCTCCGTGACTATCTGCCGATCCGTCGCGGCGCCGCTCTGGTGAGGGATTCTTCCCAACTGCACCACTTCCTCCACAGCAAAGGGAAAGTTCAGTGGAGCGGCCTGCGCCAGCAGGGAGAGCGCACGAGCGCGCCGCAGGCGGTCCCAGTCGGCTAGCGGCTTACCACCCAGACTAAGCTCTCCGCCCGAGAGCGGCAGGCCACCGGCCAGGGTATGTAAAAGGGTACTCTTGCCGGCGCCATTGGGACCCAATACCCCCAGAATGCAGCCCGGCGGCAGTGATAGAACGATATCGTGCAATAGCGGTCTCCCCCAGGGAGCCGCCCCGCCGGAAAGGATTTCCAGTACCGGGCTCATTGCATCCCATAGCGGCTGCCGCGATGCAGCAGCGAGAGGAAAAAAGGGACGCCGATCAAAGCCGTCACCACCCCTACCGGTAACTCCGTGGGCGCCAGAATAACCCGGGCCAGGGTGTCGGCGAGCACCAGCAGCACGGCACCGGCAAGCGCCGAAGCTGGCAACAGGTAGCGGTGATCGGGCCCGATCAACAAACGGACCAGGTGTGGCACCACTAACCCGACAAAAGCGATGGTGCCAGCCAATGCCACCGAAATGCCATTGCCGATCGCCACCAGCACCACCAATCGGCGTTGCGTGCGCTGCACATCGATACCCAGATACCGCGCCTCTGACTCCCCAAGCAGGAGTGCATTGAGCGCAGCAGCGAAACGCGGCAACAGGCCCACCACCAGTAAAGCCGTCGCCGTGCCGAGAGCGAGCCGCGGATAGTCGGCTCCGTCAAGTCCACCCATCCGCCACAGGCTAATACGACGGAGGGCCTCGTTGCTGGCATAGAATTCCAGCAGATTGCCAGCCGCCCCAGCCAGTGCGGCAATGGCAATGCCCGCCAGCAGCATTGTCGCCACCGAGGTCACGCCACTGGCAGTGGCCAGTCGGTAGACCAGGACCACCGTCATCAACCCCCCACAAAAAGCACCCAGTGAGACCAGGCTCATACCGGCATATCCGCTACTGCCCACCCCAAGCCCAAGTGCACTGCCGGCAGCGATCACCAGGCTGGCACCCAGGGATGCCCCGGTGGTGACGCCAATCAGGGAGGGATCCGCCAGTGGGTTGCGAAAAAGGCCCTGCATCGCTGCTCCGGTGATCGCCAGAATACTGCCCACTACAGCCGCGAGCAGCACTCGCGGGAGCCGGATCTGGCCAATAATCAAACCGGCCTGGCCCGAACTCTCTCCCTGCAGAGCCGCGATCAGAGCGGTTGCAATCTCTGCCGGCGAAATTGCCACCGCACCATTGACCAGTCCGAGCAGCAGGCAACCGGGAAGTATAATGACCAGCACCAGCAGCAGTCTGCGCGCTCCGGCGCTGCGCAGGCGATCGGAGGCCTGCAGGGGCGGCGTCGGCGCGAGGCCGGGGCTTGGACTCAGAAATCGACTCCTCGCCGGGCCTTGATACCTGCCGTGTAAGCGTGTTTGACGTCCTTGACCTCCGAAACCGTGTCCATAATCCCCTGCAATGCGGAGCCGCCACCGCGGCCCGTCACGACCACGCTCTGACCTCTGGGCCGCGATGCGATAGCTGCCAACACGTCCTCTTCAGGGAGGTAATCGAAAGCGAACATATAGGTCAATTCATCCAGAACGACGAGGTCAAAACTGGCATCCTCCAGCATAGGTCTGGCCAGTGCCCAGGTGCGCTCAGCCGCTTCAATGTCCTTACTGCGGTCCTGGGTGTCCCAGGTAAATCCGGTGCCCATCTGGTGGAATTCCACCTCGGGGCAATGATCACGCAGGTATATTTCCTCACCGGACAACTGCTCCCCCTTGATAAACTGAACCACCCCGACTTTCATGCCGTAGCCCAGTGCTCGCATAACCATACCAAATGCCGAGCTCGTTTTGCCTTTACCGTTACCCGTGAGCAACAGGGCGACGCCCCGCTCGGTGTCGGCAGCCTCGATACTGGCATCGACCCGGGTCTTCTGCTTCTCCATGGCCGCTTTGTGGCGGGCGTTTTTCCGAGTGGTGGAGTCAGTCATGAGAGGGTTTCCTAAAAACTGTAGCGCAAGCCGGCGTAGGCGGATGCCCCGGGCGTGTTGTAGTTGGGCACTTCCTCGTAGTCTTCATCGAACAGGTTTTCGACCCTTCCATACACCGACAGTCCTCCGGGAAACTGATAGCTGGCTCTGAGATCAACGACCTGGTAATCGTCCAGGCTCTCCCCACCGAAACCCTCGGCATCGGCGACTGCGCGCAGATGAGCGCTCATAACCAAAGCACCCTGCAACAGCCGCCAATCAATGGCTAAATTGGCAAGCTGCCTGGGACGCCGCAGGCGGACCTGATCGACAGCTGTCTCGGTATCGTTATAGGTGTAATTACCGCTCAGTCTGAGACTGTCGAAAAATGTGTACTCACCCACCAGTTCCACGCCTCGGGACAAGGCATCACCGTCTCCCTGCAGGTATCCGGAGAAACCCGACAGGTCGAAGAAAATCTCATCACGGACCGTTTGATCAAAATAAACCACCTCAAGAAACAGTCCATTCTCACCGTACCAACCCAGCGCAAGATCGTAGCCCTCACTGCGCTCTGCATCCAGCGTGACATTCGACGCGGGCGGAAAACCGAAGCTGCCGTTGTAGGCAATTTCATAAAGGCTGGGCGCCCTGAATCCAGTGCCATAGGCGCCGCGAATTTTCGCCTCGCCGCCGCTCAGGGGAATCAGGTAAGCGGCACTGACACGATAGGTATCGCGACTGCCAAAATCCTCATTGTCGTCGTAACGGGCACCCGCAGTAATGAACAGACGGTCGTTGAAGCCACCCTGGTACTCTGCAAAGTAGCCGTCCTGATCTCTCTCCCGGTCAAAGGTGCCGTCATCCAGTGACTCCGTGCGCAGATCAACGCCATACACCAGTCGCAGTGCAGGACTCCTGTCATAGCTACCCAAATAGCTGTACTGCTCCAGCTCGCCGGAGGAGCCGAAACTGGGCTGCCCCTCAGTGTAGTCCTGCCGCTCGGTTTCGCTACCGGAATAGGCCAGTTCATGCACGAAACTGCCGTGTTGATACCGCGCTGACAGCCGTCGGGCCTCTTGTTCGAACTCGCTGACGCAGCGATCGCTGGGCGCAAAGGTATCCGCCGTAAAGCAATTGTCGTATTGACTATCGCTGTCGGTATCGCGCAGCACCGCCTCGAGCCTGAAGTCATCGTTCACATTCCAGCCCGCGCGGCCATGTAAGGTCGTGTTGCCATAACCATCGTCGTCGCGCAACACATCATCCGTTGTGAGGGCATTGAATCCGTCGGTCTCGAGATCCACCCCTGACACACTGAAATCCAGCGTCTCACTGCCGCCGGCAATATTGCCAGCTACTTGCCGGGTGCCATAGCGTCCGGCTTCAGCACTGACATCACCGCCAAGACCGGCTTCGGGAGCCGTGGTTGTAATACTCACCACGCCGCCCGCATCCGCGCCGTACATCAGCCCCTGGGGACCGCGCAAGATTTCTACTCGCTGGATGCCCGAACTGAGCATCTCTTCGAAGCGCGGGCCAATCTGGGGACCAGAGGTATCCGATACATCAATCCCGTCGATGTATGCCTTGGTGCGAAACCCCTCTTCCCCACGGATTCGCAGCGCTGTGGGTTTGCCGACACCGCCTGCATTGCTTGCGGCGATCGATGGCTGGCTGCGCAGCACCTCGAACAGGGAGTTGAAACCACGCGCCTGAATCTCTTCCTGGGTCACCACGGATACAGAGGTCGCCACCTGTCGCATGGGCATGGGCACCCGCGAGGAAGTCACTATCAGTTCCTCCAGTTGATGGGTTTCTTCAGCACACAGGGAGGTGCACAAGACGGCGGACAAACTACTCGTTACTAGCGCCAGACACAGGGTGGAGCGTGGCATGGGTGGTCCTCACGTTGGTGATAACGAGCGACGACCGGGAGAGGTAAACTCAGGAAACGTGGGGTATCAAGACGCCAGGCAACCCAGGATGCAGCCCTCCGCTTCATCGTTGCAGTTCACCAGGCAGGTATCGGGCTTACAGCGCGGTGCTGTTTACCGTTGCGGGGGCAGCGGTGGCTGATGCCGGGACATCACCACACTTCCCATTTAACCTACCCAACGGACGACTTACACTCGCCGTGGCAGGCACCTGATCTGCGGCACTGTATGGACTGGGCATGGCAATGTCAACCTGGGCGCGACTCAATGGACGTCGCCCCAACCATAGACAGCCATAGCAGTGTCCCCAAGGGTCAGGGCTTAATACCTGCAGCCTGACCCGTGATGACTCTCAAGGCCAAAGCCGGGACTGCGCCCGGGCTCCCTCCAACCGCCGATCAGACACTTCATCAACTGCCCCTGCCCCAGACATCACAGCGTTGCAATCCGCACAAATATAGCCGATATTGCGAGCGTAAAACGCCTCGCCGCAACACCACTTTCCGGCTCTGAAAAAAGGCGAATCAGGCATCCACAATCCTGGGCCGTAAGCCCACCGAAGCTGGGACCGTTGTTATGCTATTTGAAAGCCACCCCGACCAAACCTCGGCTGTGAGGGCCACATTGCGCAATGACTATCGCAAGGCGGAGTCTGCAGTACTGGACGCCCTGTTGCCTGTCGCCGATATCGGCTCCGCTGCGCGCAGCAGGGCCTGGGAGCGAGCCCGCAAACTGGTGGTGCGTATCCGTGAGCTGCAGGAGGGAAAGGGCGGCGTGGATGCATTGCTGAATGAGTTTGCCCTGTCCACTGAGGAAGGCGTGGTTCTGATGTGCCTGGCTGAGGCCTTGCTTCGCGTTCCTGACAGCCTGACCATCGACCGCTTGATCCAGGACAAACTCACCGAGGGTGACTGGAGCTCTCATCTGGGCAAAAGTGACTCGCTGTTCGTTAACGCCTCGGCCTGGGGTTTGCTGCTCACTGGTACGGTGCTGAACTACCGGGACGAGGAGCGCAAGGAGCAGTTCGGTTTGCTCAAGAAAACAATGGGCCGGGTCGGCGAGCCCGTGATCAGGGCTTCTGTGCGTTATGCCATGCAAGTGATGGGAACTCAGTTTGTCATGGGAACCACGATTCACAAGGCTGTCGAACGGGCACGGGAAGAAGAGACCAATGGCTATCGCTACTCCTACGATATGCTTGGCGAGGGCGCCCGTACCATGGCGGATGCTGACCGCTACTTCGAGAGCTACCTGAATGCCATAGAAGTCATCGGCCGCGCGGGAGCGGGACGCGGGCCCGTCGACAGCCCGGGCATATCCGTAAAACTCTCGGCCATACATCCACGCTACGAATTCGCCCAACGCGAGCGGGTAATGAGTGAGTTGGTTCCGCGCCTGAAACAGCTCGCAATGGCGGCCAAGGCCTGGGACATCGGCTTCACGGTGGACGCCGAAGAGGCGGACCGACTGGAGCTGTCTCTGGACGTGATCGAAGCGGTCTTCAGCGACCGCGACCTCACCAGTTGGGAGGGCTTCGGAATGGCGGTGCAGGCCTATCAACGGCGCGGCCTGGCAGTCATCGAGTGGGCTCGCGACCTGAGCCTGCGCTGCGACCGGCGGATGATGCTGCGCCTGGTAAAAGGGGCGTACTGGGATACCGAGATCAAGCACGCCCAGGTGGAGGGCCACCAGGACTTTCCTGTATTCACCCGCAAAGCCTCCACGGATTTATCCTACCAGGCCTGTGCCCGCAAGCTCTTGTCCTATCGGGATACTATTTACCCTCAATTCGCCACCCACAACGCCTACACGGTCGCCACCATTCTCGAGATGGACCCTGACCGCAGCGGCTATGAATTTCAGCGTCTGCACGGCATGGGTGACGCTCTGTTCGACCAGGTGCTTCAGCAAGACAAGGTTCCGTGCCGTATCTACGCACCGGTGGGTGTACATGCCGATCTTCTGGCCTATCTGGTGCGCCGGCTGCTGGAGAACGGTGCCAACAGTTCTTTCGTCAACAACATTGTCGACGAAACCATTCCGGTGGAATCCTTGCTGGATGACCCGGTGGAGGAGGTGCGCGGGTGGACGCAAAAACCCAACCCGATGATACCGGCGCCCGACAGTATTTACGGTGATGAGCGCCGCAATTCCAGAGGCATCGACCTCACCGACATCGCACAATTGCTCCCGGCACGCGAGCGCATGGACAACTGGCTGAAAACCCTGCCCCTTGAGTATGAAACTGTCGGCGAGAGGCTGGAGATTCGCAACCCGGCCGACCGCAACGAGCTTATCGGACAGGTATCTCTGGCGGGCAGAGAAAGTCTGGAAGCCGCCCTGGATCGCGCCCATGGGGCCTTTCCCGGCTGGTCGGCAGTGCCTGCAAAGGAGAGGGAGGCAATCCTCCTGCGTTTCTCGACAACGCTGGAAGACCATCGCGATGAACTACTGGCTCTGTGCTGCAAGGAGGCAGGCAAGACCATAGCCGATGGAATTGCTGAAATCCGCGAAGCGGTCGACTTCTGTCGCTACTATGCGGCCCAGGCAGCTTCCGCTGATTTTCCCGCCAGGGGACTACAGCCTCGCGGGGTTGTTTTGTGCATCAGCCCCTGGAATTTTCCGCTGGCCATCTTTCTTGGGCAGGTGACTGCAGCCCTTGCCACCGGCAATACAGTGGTCGCCAAACCCGCCGAACAAACCAGCCTCATTGCACTGCGGGCGACCGATCTGTTGCTAGCTAGCGGCCTGCCTCCAGGCGCGCTGGAGACTGTGGTGGCTGATGGCAAGACCGCTGGCCAGTGGCTGGTACCCGACCCACGGATACAAACTGTCATGTTCACCGGTTCTACCGAGACCGGCACCTGGATTTCCCGGCGCCTGGCACAGCGCGGCGATGCACCGATACCATTGATTGCCGAAACGGGGGGCCAGAACTGCATGGTCGTGGACTCGACGGCGCTGCCCGAGCAGGTCGTTGATGACGTTGTTGCCTCGGGTTTTCAGAGCGCGGGGCAACGTTGTTCTGCCCTGAGGGTCCTGTTCCTGCAGGAAGATATCGCCGACAAGGTAATCGGCATGATCATCGGTGCAATGCGCGAACTGCGAGTGGGTGACCCGGCAGAGCTCGCCAGCGACATCGGCCCCCTGATCGACAATAAGGCCCTGGCAAGAATGCAGCAACACCAGACGTTTATGGAATCTGCAGGACGCCTGCTCTATGCCTGTGAAGGCCCGGTCGAGGGCGAGCACAGCTTTTTTCCTCCCCACCTCTACGAAATCAGTAACCTGTCACTGCTTGGCGGGGAAGTCTTCGGGCCTATCGTACACGTCATACGCTTCAAGGCGGCCGAACTGGATCTGGTGATCGAGCAAATCAACGCCACCGGGTACGGACTCACCTTCGGTATCCACAGCCGTATAGAACGACGAACCGAAAAATTGGCGACCCGGATCAATGCAGGCAATATCTATATCAATCGCAACATGATCGGCGCCGTCGTGGGCGTGCAACCTTTTGGCGGGCATGGCCTGTCGGGTACCGGCCCGAAAGCGGGGGGGCCCGAGTATCTCTACCGCCTGGTGAGTCACAAACCGGAACGAGAAAATGCCGATAATCAACAGCCACTGCCGGCCGCGGTAGAAGGACAGAAGCATCCCGCGCTATTGTCATTCCAGGAGTCCGTGCAAGCCAGTTGGCCCGAGCGCAGCCTCGGTGAACGCCTGTCCATTCTGCGCCAGTACATTGCCCGCTATGCGCACACGGCCCCAGCGACAGAAGATGCCGAGCACACCCTGCACGCGGCCCGCGAGCAACTGCTGTTTGCCCAACGCACCCTCAGTGAACCCAGGGTGCTTCCGGGACCCACCGGAGAGAGTAACCTGCTACTGCTGGAGCCTCGCGGTCAACTGCTGTTAGTGCTGGATGAACCCAGCCACAATGGCGAGTATTTGATGGCACTGCTATCAGCACTCAGCGCGGGTAATACGGTCCTGGGCGTAGCCACAGATGAACTCCTTACTGATTGGCAGGAAACCGCCAGCGGCCTGATTGAAGCGGGGCTTCCTGGTCAGTGCTTGCAGGTTCTGCCTTTCGATGCCATCCCCGATGTACTGGACTACCCGCAACTGGGCGGCTGCCTCGTACATGCTCGCAGCCGTTACCTGCACGGCGTCGCACGAGCCATCGCGGAGCGAGAAGGTGCAATTATCCCGCTCATCAGCAGCGTATCACCGCAGATGCTACTGCGTCAGACTCTGCTGGAAAAAACGGTTTCCATTGATACCACCGCCGCAGGCGGAAACGCTTCACTGATGACCATGGCCTGAGCGAGGCGCGGGTCGGCCGCTAGCGGCACTCTGCCAGATACCAGTCCAGCAACAGGCGGGTCAGGGCAATGCGGCTCCAGGAAAACGAGTGATCACCGCTGATCACCCGGCTGCGCAGATTGATACCGGGCTCTTCGCTATAGGCTTTCACAACTGGATGAAAAGTCACTGCCGGGACAGTCACCTGATCGCTGTCCCCGGTCACCATCAGGACGGTCTTGCCCCGTAAACCGGGGCCGAACAAGCGCGTATCGATTACCTCCGGAGCCGCTGACAGTAACTGCTGGCGCAGGCGATCACCGTCGAAGTCACGCAACATGTACAGTGTATCCGCATAGCGCAAAAAAGCGTCTCCGGCACCCTCGCCCTGGCCAATGCCAGCCGCCCGCATGGCAAAGTTAGCCGGCGACACGGCACCGACACAGACCAACCCGTTATCCTGACTGCCTGCGCGCAGCGCCGCAAAGCCGCCCAGCGAATGGCCCAGCAATGAAAGTCGATCGACATCGACTCGATAGCGAAGCGCGTTGTCTGCTTCACGCAACATTTGCAGGGCTGCCAGCGCATCATCTGCGACTTGCAATACCGAGTAGCTCCCCTCCGCTCCCCAGGCCCCGCGGTAGTGGAAAAAGAGCACATTGAAACCCGCCCTGCGCAGCGCCTGGGCAACATCCAGATTCTTCTCGTTGCCGGGGATACCGTGCAAAAGAACGATGGTGGGGTGAGGTCCCTGGCCATTGGCCAGGTAGATAAGGCCAGGCAAACGCATCCCTGAACTGATCACATTCAATTCCATAATCGCGGGCGGGTGCTCGGGGTCGGGCACCGGTTCCGCGCTCAGCGGGTCAAGTGCGACCCGATCTGGCGCGACCCGGTCTGGCGCGACCCGATCTGGCGCGACCCGATCTGCCCCCGCACCGGCCATAGCGCCTGAAACAAGCGATAAGCAGCAGCTTGCTGCCAGTACCCGCGCCAGCGACCCCGAACGGGCCATTGCCCTGCCCGGCTGGCTCAATTGACGCGATGCGCGCCGCGCCGTCGCGAAGGCGGCGCCCGCCCGCGGATCACGCGGCCACTGATGCACCCGCAGGGTTAACCACCTTTGCATTCGCTGTTCCTCCTGACCTGTTCTCGGGCCAAGCTGGGTGCACCCGACTATCGCGTGCTGGAATTTACGCTTCGCACGGCCCCCTGCGCTCTCCTACTCTGCCCCGCGCTAGCCCGGCGGCTACGCGGATGACGCCAGACGCTCGGCAATGACCGCTCCATAACCCTGGCGATAGTCCGGATAACACAACGGGTAGGCTGAGTCATGTAGCCGTTGATTCCGACAGCGCTTGTGTCCGCTGCCCTCCCCGGAGCTTTCAGCATACTGAAGTTCGACGGCACCCAGGCGTTCGGCGATCCAGGATTCAACCTCTTGCAGGGGTGCGGGACAATCATCCACCCCATTGTAGACCGGCGCCAGCCCCCCGGCGTCGAGATTGACCAGGTGGGCCAGGAATCCGGCCGCATCATCCCTATGGATGCGATTACTGAACCGAAGGGGCTGGGGTGCACTGAGCCTGCCGGCAGCCAGCCGGTCAAGTAACCTGCCCTGAGGATCACCGTAAATACCTCCGAAGCGAACCACCGCGGCGGGCAAACCAGATGCTTGCAATTGTCGTTCCGCATCGATAATGGCCGCCGCTCTCGGCTCATCGGCAGCCAGAGGGGACGCCTCGTCGATCCAGCCACCGTCGCGCTCCGCATAAACGCGGGTGCTGGACACCATGATTACCAGGCGGGGTTGGTACTCGGCCAGCGCCGCAATGAGGTTCGCCATGGCTCTGCGAAAACCGGCGTCGTAGCCGGCGTCGGTATAGGCTGTTGGCACCAGCGTGGCAATAACGACCGCCGGACGCTGGACGACGAGGAAGTCCAGCGAACCCGGCTGGGTGTAGTCAGCGGCGGGGCCACGCAGTTGGGGTGGCAGCTGCCGCGGTGAACGGCGGATACCCGTAACCTGATACGCCGAGCGCGGTAAACGTGCAGCCAGACGAATACCGAGATCGCCGCAGCCGACAATACAAACGCGCTCGGACTCATTCATAGCTGGCTGTTGCCACGGTGCGAGTCAGCACCCCCGCCACAAATACCGGCAAAGATCCTGTCTTCCCGTACCTCGCCATGCAGGGCACAGCCTGCGATACCGCTCGCGGGTTCCGGGTGAGGATTCGCCCTGGTATTGAAGGTGCAGCACGTAGTGGCGATCATGTCTTTATCCTGGGCGAGAGCCATGGCCTGCGGTCTAACTGGTTCAGGGTTTCTGGAGAAAACATCGATTTTCACTCCAGTTTTGAGAACTCGCTCACTATACTCGCTTGCACTAACAACAACCAAATAGCTGGCCGGGGTCTGATCATATTGGAAAGTGAAAGGCGCAAACACAGTAGAGTCAGCGTCGAGCTGGCCATCTACATCGAAATCGTCCGACCCGGTTTTCGCAGCGAGTCGGAAAACCCTATTCTACGCTGTGAAACGGTAGACGTGTCCGTAGGTGGCTTGCTGTTGCGGGTGCCGATGGCGATACCGAGTGGTTATACCCTGAACATTGCAGCTCCACTGGAAGATTGGACAGAAGAGCTTCGCCTCGTGGGTAAGGCCAAATGGTCGAGGCCGGTAGACTGCGGCGAGGACTATTGGGTTGGGCTGGAACTGCAGGAGACAACCCGCGAGGACATGGTTAAGTGGCATCGAATAGTGCAGCTGCTCCAGTACCGGGAGCTGTCGAAGCGGGACTCCACGGCAGTGGCGGGAGCGACCGTTACACACCGCAAATAGGGCGTCGGCCTGGCTTTGAGCGAAAGCTCCCGTCGGCTTCGGCGGAGAGATACAAAAAAGCCGCGTAGGCCGCCACATTCTGATCCATTGCAGCGGGGTCAATCTTGTCCAGTGTATCGTCCGCCGTGTGGTGTACATCGAAATACTGCCAACCGTTCTGGTTCAGACTCACCACTGGCATACCGGCCTGCTTTAGATAGTACACATCGGGGCCGCCATAAGCGGCGTTATCACCGAGACCGATTCCCAGCGGTTCCAGCACCGCACCCAGCGCGCGCGCCAGAGAAATTTTGTCGTCGGCGACCCCGGTCTGGAACCGCCAGAACCGGCCTGTGCCAAAGTCCGACTCAGTGCCCAGAATATGCTGGGGAAGCTCGGCCTTATGCCGCTCGGCATAGGCCTTGGCGCCGACCAGTCCTACCTCCTCCGAGCCAAACAACACCAGCCTGATGGTGCGTCGCGGCGATGTGGCCAACTGCTCAAGCAGCACCTTGCCCGCCGCCATGATAATGGCTACTCCAGCTCCGTCGTCTACTGCGCCTGTGCCCAGATCCCAGGAATCCAGATGTGCCCCCACAAGAATGATCTCCCCAGCGGCATCGCTGCCGGGGATTTCAGCGATCACATTGCCCGATTCGGCGGGCGGCATCAGTTGCGGTGTCATCAAAAGCCGCAGGCTGACAGTTTCGCCTCGCTGGAGAATGCGGCGTAGCTGGTCTGCATCAGGCCCCGCCAGCGCTGCCGCCCAGCCCGGTGATAGTCAGCGACTGAGGGTATGGCGAGAGTATGTCTGCACGCTCCTCTCCCCTTCGCCACATCGGCACCTGGAACGGCTCGACACGAACATGGCTAAACCCCAGCGCCGTCAACTTGCGCACCGCCCAATCCAGGGCCCTGGCCTCCGCCGGCGTCCCCGCAGGCCGAGGTCCGACTTCAGTCGTCAACGACTCGACCAGCGAATAAGCGTGATTCTGCGTCAGCGCAAGCTCTGACAGCAATACTGCCTGCGCTTTCATGGCAGGGTCGATCAACTTCCCCGCAGGCTGCCCATGCGCTGGGGGCAGTAGCAACGCGCCAAGAAAGCAAATCAGAAGCGGGGCCGAAAGTGCGCGCATGGATCAAACTCCAGAAAAAAAACGCGTCTAGGGCACCTCTGAACAATGGCAATGCACTCAGGCTTTCAGGCAGATTCGCAATCAAGGCGCCGCTTTGAAGGCAGGCTGGTTGCCTGTCGAAAAGGGGCAACGTCGAGTGCGGGTTTGCCTGAAAGCCCCGCAGGGCGGGCCCTGAAGCGTCCAGATCAAGGGGGCGGCCATCCGTTTGCGCCGCTTGCCAAGGGTTACGGCCATTACCTGCGCGACGCGCCTTGCTCTGAACGCTTCAGAGCTCCGCTGAGCGCGATTGCCATTATTCAGAGGTGCCCTAGACTAACGTGTTCCCGCCTCAACTGACCAGTGTTGTCCGGGCGCGCCCGGCCTGGCATCTGTCAACAGGCTGGCGCTATAGGTCGTGATGGCTGTACTCTGGTGCCTACAACCAAACCAGGAGCCCGCCGCAATGGCCCTCAATCGCAGAGTATTCACCCTCAGTGCCCTTGGTGCCCTCGCCTCAGCCACTGCGGGGCCCGTGCTGTGCGCAACCGCTGATGAAAAAAATCGCCGCTGGGTTCTGGCATCACGTCCCCAGGGCAAACCAACCCTGGAAAATTTCCGTCTTGAGACTGCAGCGGTACCGCAACCCGGAGCCGGACAAGTCCTGCTGAAAACCCGCTACCTGTCGCTGGACCCCTATATGCGCGGTCGCATGAATGCGGGTAAGAGCTATGCTGCCCGGGTTGAACTGGGTGACGTGATGGTGGGCGGCACCGTGAGCGAAGTGATCGCTTCGCGCGACCCGGCGTTATCCCCGGGCCAGTTGGTCACGGCATTTTCTGGTTGGCAAGAATACGCGGTGGCAGAAGCCAGTGGGCTGATGCCATTGGACCCGCGCATTGAAAACCCCTCCCACGCACTGGGCGTTCTCGGCATGCCGGGGCTGACCGCCTATGTCGGCCTGCTGGATATCGGCCAACCTCGTGCCGGTGAAACGGTCGTTCTGGCCGCTTCTACCGGCGCGGTGGGCTCTGTCGTGGGACAATTGGCCAAGCTTAAGGGCTGCAGGGTCGTCGGTATCGCTGGTGCCCAGGAAAAATGTGAGTTTGCCGTCAAGGAGTTGGGCTACGATGCTTGTGTCAGTCATTACGACGATGATCTCGCCGAGCAACTGGCCGCCGCCTGCCCCGACGGCATTGACGTGTATTTTGAGAATGTCGGCGGCAGCTCCTGGGAAGCGGTGATGCCGTTGCTGAACAAGTTTTCGCGGATCCCCGTCTGCGGCCTGATCGCGCACTACAATCAAACCAGCCTGCCCCCCGGCCCCGATCGCATGAGCCTGCTGCAAGGTCTCCTGCTAACCAAAAGTATCAAGATGCAAGGTTTTATTGTCAGCGACCACCTGGATCGAGCGTCTGCGTTCGTTGGCGATGTCAGCGGTTGGATGAGCGCAGGTAAAATTCGCTACAAAGAGGACATGGTGATAGGCCTGGAGAACGCGCCGGAGGCTTTTTTTGGTCTTTTTTCTGGCAACAACTTTGGCAAACTGGTGATCCAGGTCAGCAGCTGACCCCAAAACCCACGCTGAAGGAAACCCCTGTCAGGAGTCGCCAGGATGGTCTAGAATTTCGACACCAGAGTCCATCCGTAAAAATTTTTTTAAAGGAGACGCGAAATGCGCCGCAATGCCACGTCAACGATTTTTTTATCAGCTGTCTTCGTCCTGCTGGGCGCCTGCGCCAACAACAAGCCCCCGGCTGAAAGCCCCGATGGCCTGAGCCTGCTGCCGGATACAAAGTTTACCGAAGTTTATGCCAAGACGGGTGTAACATTCACCCAATACGAGAAGATGGGCATTGTTTCCTGCGAGGTATCCTTCCGCAAGAACTGGTTACGCGACCAGAACTCCAACCGGGTGAGCCTGAACAACCGGCTCAATCAGGAAGATGTTGACCGAATCGAGAAATCACTTGGACAGGAGTGTGACAAGTATTTTCGCGAGGCTCTGGAACAACCCCCCGCTTACACACTGGTGGAGGAATTCGAACAGGGTGACGCCGTATTGGTGCTGAGACCGAGCATCGTCGACCTTGACGTGAGTGCACCCGATACCATGAGCTCAGGTATGAGTCGCACTTACACAACGGAGGCCGGTAGAATGACGCTGGTGCTGGAGGCGTTCGATGGCAGCAGCGGAGACGTGCTGGTGCGGGCGATAGACAGACGGCGCTCAACCGATTACGGCGGCAGCATGCAATGGAGTAACGGCGTGACCAACAAGGCCGAGGCAGACCGCATACTGAAAGCCTGGAGTAAGAAGCTGCGGGAGGGGTTAGACGCCGCCACGGGGCGCTGATCCATCAGGGTCGAGGCGTGGTCGCTACAGCGTGTCTTGGCAGGCTGACGAGGATCAAGCGCTGGGGTAACCGGGATTAATGGTTCGCCCCAGTGAACTCGCCGCAGGCGGTAGAAACACATCGCCGGGCGACCGCTGAGCCGGCCCGGGTATTTCTCACTGCCGGCCAGAGCCGGACACGGCAGCCCCCAGCGCAGGGGCACGCCCATTTAGTACTGAAACCCACCGGGGCAGCTCATCAGCTGAATTTTGAAGCATGAAAAAACAAGCCAATCCGGGACCCGGCACAGCCGCATGTTCTGAGGTGTTGAGGTTCCTGGTGGCAGCACTACCGGCTGTGCGCCACCTGCGGGCGTTGGGTCTGGCGCTCTCAGTGCTATTTGTTTGCGGTAGCGTCGCGGGTGCAGAATTTGACCGCGCTGCCACTGCCGCACGGGCGCAGGAGGTGCTGACCAGCCGCTGTATGGTCTGCCACGGCTGTTACGACGCACCCTGCCAACTGAAGATGGAAGCCCACGAGGGCATAAGACGCGGGGCGAGCAAGGCGTTGGTCTATGATGGTGGCAGGCTGGTTGCTGCGCCGACCACCCGATTGTTCGAAGATGCTCAGACCGAGCGCGAATGGCGCAAGTTGGGCTTCCACCCGGTGCTGCAGCCCGACGACCCCAGCCAGAGCGTGATGTTCAGAACTCTTCTGCAAAAACAGGCGCACCCTCTGCCCAGCGAAGGGCCGCTGCCCGCCGGGTTTGATTTCTCACTCAACAGAGATCAGCAGTGCCCTGAACCCGAAGACTTTAATGCTTTTCAGAGCAAGTACCCGCTCTGGGGTATGCCCTACGGGTTACCGGGGCTAGATACTGACGAGCATGAGACACTGATTACCTGGCTGCAGCAGGGCTCGCCACAGGCTCCGGTCAAACCGCTGTCGACCGCTGAACGGGATGCCCTGGCTCAATGGGAGTCGTTTCTCAACGGCGAGACCAACCGACAACAATTGATGTCCCGCTACCTCTACGAACACCTGTTCCTGGCCAACCTGCACTTCAGAGCCGGCGACCAACCGGCATGGTTCCGTATGGTCCGTTCCAGAACCCCGCCGGGCGAGCCGTTGGACCTGATCAGTACCCGACGACCCTATGATGACCCCGGTAAGGGCAGAGTTTACTACCGGTTGCGGCAGATGGAGATTACTCCACTACGCAAGACACACCTGCCCTACCTGCTGGATGACCAGCGCCTTGCATGGTACCGCAAACTGTTCATCGAACCTGCCTATCAAGTACCCGAGTTGCCCGGTTACACATCAATTGAGGACGTCAACCCGTTCCACGTCTACCGGCAAATCCCCCCCAGCTCTCGCTACGAATTTCTGCTGCAGGAAGCTCAGTTCACCATCATGAATTTTATCAAGGGCCCGGTGTGTCGGGGCAGGATAGCGCTCAGCGTTATTGAAGAACACTTCTGGGTCATGTTCGAAGATCCGTCAATGATCGATCTGGAGAATGACCAGAGCGCGCTGGAACGAGAGAGCGAGAACCTGCGCTTGCCGCAGCCCAAGACAGGCACAGCTATCGACATTTTTTCATGGCGCCAGTACGCCAAAGCTCAGGCTGCCTATCTGAAGGCGAAAGCGGAATACATGGCGGCGCAGCTTGCGCGCGACAGACTGCAAATCGACTACAGCACGATCTGGGATGGCGATGGCCATAACCCCAATGCCGCACTGACCATCTTCCGACATTTCGATACCGCTTCTATAGTAAAGGGCTTTGTGGGTGGGGTCCCAAAGACCGCCTGGGTCATTGACTACCCCCTGCTGGAACGTATCCATTACCTGCTGGTGGCCGGGTTCGATGTTTTTGGCTCGACCGCTCACCAACTCGAATCGCGCCTGTATATGGATTTTTTGCGTATGGAGGGCGAAATCAATTTCCTGGTCTATATGCCCAAGGATCAGCGCAAAGCGTTGGCGGCCTACTGGTACCGGGACGCACGCTCCGGTGTGATGGACCACCTCAACAAGGCCGACATAGCACAGGTCGCCGATACGGCCATCACTTTCACCACTGACGACCCGAAAAGCGAATTCCTGACCACCCTGAAGGGGCGAATTTACGGCGCCGACGCCGCCGGTTACGACTACTTGCGTCATCAGGCTGAAGAGGCCAGTTCCACACTAGCTGAGCTGGAAAACCGGGTCGGCTCACACAATCGGTTTATGCCTAACGTGAGTTTTCTTAATGTGGTCGGCGAGACCCGTGACGATACTTATACGGTGATACGTAATTCAGGGTATTCCAACATTGCCCAGCTGTTTGGCGAGGACAAGCGAAGACTCCCGAACGAGGACAGCCTGACTGTGGTGCGGGGATTTATCGGTGCCTATCCCAACCAGTTTTTTCAGATCAACGAGAGCAAGTTGGCGGAATTTACCGCGGCCATCGGCAAATTGAGTTCAAAAGCAGACTATCAGCGTTTGTTGGCGAACTATGGGGTAGCTCGCAATGCACCCGGGTTCTGGCAGCTCAGTGACAAACTACACAGTATGCAGCGCGCCGACGAGGGCTTTGCTTCTGGCCTGTTTGATTACAGCCGCTACAAGGGCTACTGAGGATTAGTGGGCTGGCGATATTCCTGGCCTGCACCAGGTTTATGTCTGGCCCTCACGCCCGATAAGCCACTAGCCCAACAGGGCCTTGAGATGTGCTTCCACGCTGCGCGCGAGTGCATGCAGCTCGTAGCCACCTTCCAGCGATGAAACGATCCTTCCCTGCGCGCTGCGAGTTGCCTGCACAACCAGCTGCCGTGTCACCCAGGCATAGTCTTCATCCACGAGGTTAAGCCCGCCCATATCATCCGCCTGATGCGCGTCAAATCCGGCTGAAATAATTAGCAACTGCGGCGCAAACGCGTCAAGCCTGGGCAGCCAGTGTGTCTCTACCGCCTCACGGAATCCGGCTCCCGCGGTGCCCGCTGGCAGGGGTGAGTTGACAATGTTGGCGGCTGAACACTCGAGGCCAGAATGCGGATAAAACGGGTGCTGAAACGTTGAGCAAAACAAAATTCGCTCGTCCCCGGCGACAATATCTTCCGTGCCGTTGCCATGATGGACATCAAAGTCCACGATAGCCACTCGCTGCAGCCCATAGTGCTCCAGCGCGTAGCAGGCACCGAGAGCGACGTTGTTGAACAGGCAAAAACCCATAGCTCGCTCGCGTTCCGCATGATGGCCCGGTGGCCGCACCGCGCAGAATACCTGCCGGGCTTTCCCGGTCATGACAAGATCCACGCCCAGTTGCATGGCACCGGCACCGCGCCGCGCCGCATCCAGAGTGTGCGGGTTCATTGCCGTATCGCCGTCCAGCCAAACCAGACCGCCAGTGGGCACCGCGTCAAACAGTGTGTCGACATAGGCCTCGCCGTGAGCAAGGGTGAGAAAATCACGCGTTGCCAGCGGAGCATCGTAGCGATGTAAAGCCATGTCTAATCCGCTGGCCAACAACCGGTCATCGATAGCGGCGAGTCGCGCCGGTTGCTCCGGATGATGTTCACCCATCTCATGCCAATGGCACTGCTGATGTGATACGTACGCGAGCACCGTCTACTCCTCTGCTTGAAAATAGATAATCAGCATAGTGCGACAAGGGGCCACTGAGCGCAATCTGTTGCAGACAATGCGGACTATAATGCAATCTGCGGCACATGGATCCACGGCTAGGGACGGTACCCGACGATGAAAAAGCACTACCTGCACAAGGTCTTCGAACCCCAGTCCGTGGCAGTGATCGGCGCATCCGACCGCGAGTCATCTGTCGGCGCTCTGGTGCTGAAAAACCTCACTGAGGGTGGCTACCGGGGTGACGTCTATCCGGTCAATCCACTGCACGAGACGATCCAGGGTCGACCGGCGTTTGCCTCGATGAGGGATATCGAGCACCCCGTGGACCTGGCGATCATCACTGTTCCCGCAGCAGCGATACCGCAGATAATGCGCGAGTGCGGAGAGCGACAGGTGGGCGCTGCCATCGTGATATCAGCGGGCTTTAGCGAGGTCGGCCCTCGCGGTCAGGCACTGCAGAATGAAATCGTGGATATCGCGCGCACCTACAATGTACGCCTGGTAGGCCCCAACTGTCTCGGCGTCATCAGGCCTCGCGCCGGCCTCAACGCCAGCTTCGCTATGAGCAAGGTGGGTAGCGGGCGTCTGGCGCTGGTAGCTCAGTCCGGGGCGTTCTGCACCGCGCTGCTCGATTGGGCTGCTTCTGCGGGATTCGGTTTTTCTGCGGTCGCCTCGCTGGGCGCCACGGCTGATGTGGGATTTGGACAAGTGCTGGACTTTCTTGCCCTCGACCCGGAGACCCAGAGCATACTGCTCTACGTCGAGGGTATTGCAGATGCCCGGGCCTTCCTCAGCGGCTTGAGAGTCGCGGCACGGCTGAAACCGGTTATCGTGGTCAAGTCCGGCCGCAGCGAGAACGGGACCCGTGCCGCCGTATCACACACAGGCGCGCTCGTGGGCGGTGACGAAGTGTTCGACGCCGCGATCCGGCGGGCGGGAGCGGTCAGGGTAACGACCGTCAATCAACTGTTCGCTGCGGCGCGCACACTCGCATCGGGCACTCGGGTCGAAGGGCCCAGACTGGCCATCATCACCAACGGAGGTGGACCTGGCGTGATGGCGGCCGACCGAGCCAGTGACCTGAAGGTACCGCTGGCCAGAGTCTCGCGTCCAACCATCGATCAATTGACTCAGGTGCTCCCGGCGCACTGGTCCCACAGCGATCCAGTGGACATTCTCGGTGATGCCGGTGGCGAGCGCTACGGCCATGCCACCCGGCTGGTGCTGGCCGATGAGGGTGTCGACGGATTGCTGGTACTGCTGGCGCCCCAGGCGATGACCGACCCAACCGCCTGCGCCGAACAGGTGATTGCGGCCGCAGCATCAGCAAACCCGTGCTTGCCTGCTGGATGGGGCAGCCCTGGTTGAGGAGGGACGCCGCAGATTCGACGCGGCGGGTATCCCCCAGTTCACCAGTCCCGATGGCGGCGTAGACGGCTTTGGCTACCTCGCTGCATACCGCGCTAATCAGCGCGCGCTGCTGCAGGCACCCCCACCCTTGTCCAAACGCCACCTCGGCCGCCGATGCCCTGGTCGCGGCACAGACCCTGGGTATGCCGGTCGCCCTGAAGATCAATTCGGCGGATATACCTCACAAGACGATGTGGGCGGCGTACGGCTACACGTTAGGGAGCCGCATTCAGTGCGCGCCGCCTACCGGGAGATGATGGACCAGATCACGCAGCAACAACCCCAGGCCAGAATCGATGGGATCACCGTAGAGTCCATGGTCGATCGCCCCCACGCCCGGGAGATTATGATGGGGATCGCTCGCGACCCGATCTTTGGACCCGTCATCAGCTTCGGTGCCGGTGGTGCCGCTGTGGACATTATCGAGGATAGCCAGGTGGCCCTGCCGCCGCTCAATGAATACCTGAGCAGGGAACTGATTGCCAGCACTCGAGCCGCAAGACTGCTGCGACGATTTCGTAACCTGCCTGAGGCAGACAACGCGGCGTTGGTTGACATTCTTCAGCGCGTGTCGGAAATGGCCTGTGAATTACCGGAACTACAGGAACTGGACATCAACCCGATCCTGGTCGATGAAAACGGCGCACTGGCTGTCGACGCGCGTATCAGCGTGGCAGCGCCACAGACCAGTACCGCCAACTATGGACACATGGGCATTCACCCCTACCCACCAGAATTGGAAACGACCTGGCACCTCGCCAATGGCGAGGATATCTCCGTGCGACCAATCAGACCCGAAGACGCCAGCATAGAACAGACATTTGTAGAACGGCTATCGGACGAGAGTCGCTACAATCGCTTTATGAACCGCATGGAAAAGTTGACCCCGCTAATGCTGGCCCGTTTCACTCAGATCGACTACGATCGCGAAATGGCCCTCGTTGCGGTGACCGGAGAACAGAGCCCGGAAGCGCGTATAGTTGGTGTGGCCCGCTACATCAGCAATCCGGACCGGGAATCTTGCGAATTCGCCCTCACCATAGCAGACGATTGGCAAAAAAAAGGCATCGGCAACCAGCTAATGCAGCGACTGATGACTGTGGCCCGAGATCGTGGTTTGCAAATCATGGAAGGTGAGGTGCTGGCCCGCAACGGCAAGATGTTGCGCCTGTGCAAGAACCTGGGCTTTCGTGTCGTAGCCGACCCCGATGATCATGAAGTGGTAACCGTCAGGCGCCACTTGTAACGGGCACCTGCGATTGACACGCGGCCCAGCCGTGCTGACTACCTGGACTCAGCCCGCGCATTGGCTGCAGACCTGACCTTTTTCCTGGTTTTGGCTTTCGTCTTGGCGTTGGCTTTCGTCTTGGCTTTGGTGTTTTACTTTTGCCTTGGCCCTGGTTTTCGGCTGGGCCTGGGTCCTGGCCTTGGCTTTCGTCTTGGCCTTGACTTTCGTCTTGGCCTTGGCTTTCGTCTTGGCCCTGGCTTTCGTCTTGGCCCTGGCTTTCGTCTTGGCTTTTGCTTTCGTCGTAGCCTTGGCTCTGGACTTTGACTTACTCTTGGCCTTCGTTTTGACCTTACTTCCAGTCCTGGTCCTGGCAGCAGCAGTTTTCGCGCCGGACGATCTGGCACTCTGACCGACGACATCCTCCAGTTCTACCAGCGCATCTTCCAGGTAATCAATGAGTCGCTGCACCTGCGGCATCGAGCGGCGGCATGCCATGATGCCGAAATCTACCTGGTGGTCATAAGTAACCAGAGTCAGGTTGAGCGCCATCCCCATAGAGACAATCGAGGCTGGGTACATACCCTCCAGCCTGGCCCCATTCCAGTACATGGGCTGTCGCGGGCCGGGAACGTTGGAGATCGTAGTGCTGTAGGGCGGAAACTTGCTGGCCAGTCCCAGCGGGATCAGCACAACACCGGGCAGGGAGGTCACCTGCATGAACAGCGCCGCTTCACGCGCCGACAGGTTGCGGTAGACGTCCTTGCCCGCCACCATCGAGGCCTGGATCGCGCGAAATCGTTTTTCCGGATCCCTGATATTCGTTGCGAGGTCGGCGCTGATAGCGCCCACCGCATTGGCGGAATCGAGATCGCCCTCACGGCGCAGGGAAACTGGCACCATCGACTTGAGAGATTGGTCAGGCAATTCGCCGTGATTCAACAGGTAGGACCGCAAAGCGCCCGCGCACATTGCCAACACCGCGTCATTAAACGTGCCGTCCATGGCCTTGCCGACCGCGCGAATGCGGGCAAATGGCCAGGACTGCGCCACAAATCTCCGCGCACCATCTACCTCCGTATTGATTGAAGACGAGGGTACATTGCGCCAGGGAACCTCCAGAGCGCCGCCACGGCCCAGCCAGGAACTGGCAAACCGGCTTAACGCACCGGTTATATGCACACCGGAGTCAAACGTGGACTTGAGCATATCGGCCACATTGCGTATTTCTCCTTCGGTCGCTGGGGCCTGTCGCAGATGCTGCCGATAGCGCTCCCGCGCCGTCACTGAGAGTGGCGAATCATGTATCCGCTCCGCCGGGTCGTTGGAGTACATGCTCTGGGTGAGGTGCATCGAGCGGGCACCGTCGATAGCGGCATGGTGAAACTTGGAATACACCGCGAACTGACGATCCTGCAAACCCTCGATCAGGTGCATCTCCCATAGCGGGCGGTTGCGATCGAGCAGCGTGCCGTGCAGACGCGAGACCAGTGCAAACAGCTCCCGGTAGCGCCCCGGCTTGGGCAGTGCCGAGTGCCGAATGTGATAGTCGAGATCCAGCGAGGGGTCGGGTTCCCAGTAGACGGGACCCAGTGTACCCAGGCGGCCAACTTTCAGCCGGTCGCCGAAGGGCTGTTGAAACGCCTCGGCCGTGCGCATATTGTCCGCAAGCCCGTGTAGAAAGGTCTGATCGTCAACGCCCTCGGGCAATTTAAACAGGTGCAACCCCCCAACGTGCATGGGTTGCTCGCGACTCTCGAGCATCAGGAACGCGGCATCGAGAAAATTCAGTTTTTGCATGGTATGTCACTCGCTGAGAACATTGCAGGACCAACCTGAGGCGATTCCAGGTCGCTTCATCGATTCTAATGCGCGTTACTAGTGTAGCAGCTCTGCGCCTGCAATCTTAGCCTTCGTCAGAGTCGGGACTGAATGGCGCAACGGCAATGGCGACCAGGCAGCGGCACTTTGAAGGGGTCTGTACTCGGCGGTTGACCGTGAGAACGGTATAATGCGTTATCGCAACACAGAGATCAGTCAATCATGGGTGAGTTCAAACGAATTTCCGTCGATACAACCCGGCAGATGCTAAATAACGGCGACGTTCAACTGGTTGACATACGCGATGAACAATCCTATCAAATGGGCCATATTGAAGGGGCCCGACACCTCGATAACACCAGCCTGCAGGATTTTCTGCTTGAGGGCGATCCGGATCGGCCTGTCATTGTTTATTGTTACCACGGCAATTCAAGCCAACCCGCCGCGGCTTTCCTGAACGAAAAAGGCTTTGACGACGTGTACAGTATGGATGGAGGGTTTGAAGTCTGGCGGGGTAGCTATCCAGTGGCCAATGGATGAACCCGGGGCTGCAAGGCTACCGGTGCACTGGCTCCAAGATCCGTGATTTTGGCGAGACACTCGCCCGCAGCACTCAGCGGGCCCTGGCCGCGGCAAGGGCATCGGAAACAAGGCCTCTTGCAACCACCTTGAGCGCCAGCGTCTCTTCCGCTCCCTCAAAAATCGACAGCACCCGCGCGTCAACAAAAAAGCGACTGACCGGCGTTTCCTCAGCATAGCCCATGCCACCGTGAATCTGCATCGCTTCCCGGGTGACCCATTCAGCGGCCCGACAGGAAAACAGCTTGACCAAACTGGCCTCCATCTGCCCCTCTCCCGCATCCATCAACCTGGCGACGGAATAACTGAATTGTCTGGCCGCGGTGACCGCCGCCAGCATCCTGGCCAATTTCACTCGGGTCAACTGGTAGTCTCCTATCGCCGCCCCGAAAACTTGTCTTTGGGCAGCGTACGACAGGGCCTTGTCCAGTGCGGCCTGCATCACTCCGGTGGCTCGCGCAGCGGTCTGAATCCGGCCGCCGGCAAAGCCCGCCATCGCATGATAGAAACCGCGACCGGGCACCCCACCAACCAGGGCCGAGGCGGCAACGGCATAGTCTTCGAAATGCAGGTCAAAAGAATGCATTCCGCGATAACCCAGGGTATCGATAGCCCGGCCCGACAGTTCGCCGCCGCCGGGTTGCACAGTGCTGAATTCTCCCCCCAAAAAACCGGCTTCTCCACCAAAAACAGGCTCAGCCCGCGGTGTCCCGCAGCGGGGTCGGGGTCGGTTCGCGCCAGTGTGACCAGCAGATCCGCGCGACCAGCGAAGGTACACCAGGTCTTGTTGCCGTTCAGCAGCCAGCCTCCATCATGGGGAGTCGCTCGCAGCGCCACCGCTGCCACGTCTGAGCCGCAATCAGGCTCAGTAACCGCGATGGCTGCCAAAGTGCGCGCCGCTGCAAGCCGCGGCAACCAGTGATCGCACTGAGCGGCAGTGCCGCCGGCGAGCAGCGCCCGGGCGGCAATCTCGGGGCGCGTGATCAGGCTGCCTGCGGCGCCCAGTGAACCCCCTGACAGTTCCTCAGTGATAACAATCATCGCGAGGCTGTCTGCCTGTTCATCAGGCTGCTGACCGCCAAAGCGCTGGGGTATGCAACTCCCGAAGCAACCCAGTGCCGCGGCCGCCTCGATCAGCGACTCCGGAATATCGAGGTTCTTGCGGTGTATCGAGTCGGCCAGAGGCGCCACCTGTTCTCGCGCAAAGCGGGCGAAAACATCGCGAACCATTTCCTGCGCTTCGTCCAGACCACTGGGAAGGCGCACATCGCCACGCTGCAGCATCCGTTCACCAATTGCCGCTAGCGTCTCCGGATTCCCGGCCTCGCGCAACACCACTGCCAGGGGGTCGGCCAGGGCCACCCCGGTGAGCGCAGCAGGGGCCAGCCCCATTGCACTGGCGTGACTGAACAATCGCTGCCAGACCGAAGCCAGCAGCTCCGAACTCGCGGCGGTCGTTACTGGCAGCAACAAGTCATCCCCCTCACCCACACGCGCCGCGTGCTGTAACAAGGCATCCGTGGCCGCCAATTCCGCCGCACAAAACGCCAGCTCGTAGGCCACCAGTTGATGCTCATCCAGTCGCGACGGGTTGAACTCACCACCCTCAAGGCAGCGCTGACCCAAGGCAAGGAGAGCCGCGTCAAGCTGCTCCCGCAGCGCGGTGGAGGCCTCCAGACAGGCCTGTTGCGTGTCAGTTTCCAGGCGACTCACAGGAACCACGAACCGCCATCGACCATGTGGGTCTGTCCGGTCACAAACGCGCTGCTATCCGACGCCAGATAAACCACGGTGCCGGTGAGATCTTCGGGCTCAAGATTGCGCTGAATCAATTGATCTGCGGCGATCACCCCTTTTGCTTTTTCAAATTTTTCGCCGAAGAACTCGCGAGTGCCCTCGGTCAGTACAGCAGAAGGGGCAATAGCGTTGACCCGGATCCGGTCGCGACCCAGCTCACGCGCCATGCCCCGCGTCATACCGATCACAGCCGCCTTGGACGCCACGTAATCCAGGCCATAGGGCAGCCCGTAAACGGCGGCCAGCGAACTGATATTGATGATCGAACCACCCCCCGCTTGGCGCATTGCGCCCACCACGGCTTTACAGGACTGCCAGACGCCTTTCACGTTAACGTTCATCACCGCGTCCCACTGTGCCTCATCCAGATTCTCAAACCGCGCACCCTGAAGGCCGGCATAGAGCGCCGCATTGTTGACCAGAATATCGATACGACCATAGCTGGCGATTGCCTGCTCAGCCATTGCCCGGCAACTGGCCATGTCGGCGATATCTGTATGGGCGGCAGTGGCCTCACCACCTATCCCCCGAACTGCCGACACAGTATCGCCGCAATCGTTAATGTCGCAGGCCAACACCCGTGCGCCCTGTGCTGCCAGTGCTACCGCATAGGCCTGCCCGAGACCCCGCGCCGCGCCCGTGACGAATTGCGACCTTCCCGGCCAGCTGTGCATCTGAACCCATATCATCTCCATCATTAAGACCATGCAGCCGCCAGGTGGACCCTGATCGGCATCGGAAAAGTAAGCCACAAGTCAATCATACCTGGCAAACACCGAACAAGGCTTTGCAGCTTCGCCCTGGTCCTGGTTGCTACCCGCCGGTGTGTTGAAGCGATGGAGCGAACCCTTGTGGGAGTCGCTGCAGCGCGGTCACACCGCCGCGAAATTGACCTGAAATCGTGGTGCCGCTCGCCCGCTGATCCGCGATCGCGCTAAAAGTCCTGTGGATACAGCAGGGTCTTGGGATGGAACGCAACCCAGGCAAACCAGTAGGCAGCCGTCACCGGAATTTCACGCCCGTCCTGACCAAAGGCCCGAGCGGTCTTGCCCGTCTGGCTCCACCGAATCTCGATCGACTCGCCCGCCAGCGCGAGTGTCAAAGCTTCTTGTTGCGCCGCAAGGACCGTGAAGGGTATCGCCAGAGACGCCCCGTCCAGGGTAACCCCGACCACCCATTCCTTGGCGGTCAGGCGGAGGTCCTGATGGTTGGTGGCAAAGCGCACCGAGGGCAATTGGCGGTATCCGCTGTACAACTCGCCAGAATAATCACGCTCGAAGCCCGTATCAGTTGAGAGCAGTAAGGAATCCGGATACTGCTCGCGCCAGTGACCCCAGCTTGTGTACTGGGCCGGCACCTGATTCAGTGTCTCGCCTTTCAACGGTCCGGTGACCGCTGTTTTCATCAGCTGCGACCACAGCGACTGGGTGGCGCTGTCATACAGCAAGACATCACTGTTGTAGAGTAGGCCAGAAACACCAAAGTTCATCGTCGTGTCGCCAGACCCCGCATAAAACACCATGCCCGAGCCACACAGGGGACAGAAAGTGATGCTCAGACTCACATCACCATAGCGGTCATTAACCACCTCGTGATGATCGAGAATCCGTATGGGGTAGGCCTTTGCTACGCCATTGTAGTGCACACCCATAACTCGATCGGCAGCCGCCAACACATTATCTCGAGCCGCACCGCTGATAAACTTGGGGTGATCCAGGGCCGGGATACCGTCTCTACCCGGGCCACCATGATCGATGGTATTGAGTGGTATCAGGCTGTCGCTGACATCGAAGCCGTTATAAAAAGTCGCCGGCTGTGGGCTGCGAGCCTGCGCAACCGTGGGCAGCAACGCAGTGAGTAGCGTCACCGCAGCCAGGGCCAGGCGTAAAGCGGAATATGCAACAGGTTGGGTTCTCATAGTCACTGTGACAACAGGCATTACAGTCCGGTTCCATTATGCGGTTTCTCCGGCCCCGTCAGGCTCCGGCGACACTCGTGTGCGCCCTCTGTAGCGCAGCTGCTGCGGAACTCGCCTGCGCAATCCGGCGGAACTATACTGACACCACCATGAGCAGACCGAGCGACCCCTGGGTATCCTTTCATGCAGCATTATGATCTCATCGTTCTGGGAACCGGCGGCGTGGGCAGCGCTGCCCTTTATCACGCGGCAAAACGCGGCCTGCATTGCCTGGGCATCGACCGTTTCCCGCCAGCCCACGATCGCGGCAGTTCGCACGGCGAGTCCCGGCTGATCCGGCTGTCCTACTTCGAGCACAGCGACTATGTCCCGCTGTTGAGGCGCAGCTATGAACTTTGGGACGCGCTGGACCCATCCCTGCTTAATCGAACCGGCGTGCTTTACTGTGGGCCGGCTGGCGGTCAGATTGTAGAGGGTGTCATGGCATCCGCGAAGTTGCACCAGCTCGCTATCGAGGCTTTAGCGCCCGATACCACACCGCATTTAACCCGACCACCTGGTTACACGGTGTTACACGAGGCTGAAGCCGGTTGGCTGCCGGTTGAGCGCTGCGTACTTGCGCACCTGGAGCAGGCGGGTGCTGCCGGCGCCAGTCATCGCTGGGGGGAGTCTGTCATCAGATGGCGGGTCGATGGGTCCGGGGT
Organism: uncultured Gammaproteobacteria bacterium; assembly: GCA_963840725.1. Lineage (GTDB taxonomy): Bacteria > Pseudomonadota > Gammaproteobacteria > Pseudomonadales > Halieaceae > CAVWDU01. The sequence goes on from CAWIZY010000028.1 coordinate 264,681, forward strand.
GCGCGTGACCACGGACAGCGATGAATACAGCGCCGCTTCACTCGCCATTGCGGGGGGCGCGTGGAACGGGCAGTTGCTGTCGGCGCTGGAGCTGCCGCTGACTGTGCACCGCAAACACCTGCACTGGTTCCGCTGTGAGGACGCCCGCTACGACACCGGCTTTTTCTTTGACCTGCCCCACGGTCAGTTTTACGGGTTCCCGTCACAGGCGGGACGCCTCAAACTCGCTGAGCATACCGGCGGCGAAGTGATCAGTGAACCGCTGAACGCCAGCCGGTCGCCGGATCCGCTCGATGATCAGCGGGTCGAGGCCTTTGTACGCGACCACTTGCCCGGCGTCAGCCCGGAAAGGCTGGAACATCAGACCTGCTTTTATACCCGCACACCGGACGAGCATTTTTTTCTCGATTGTTACCCGGGTACGGAGCATGTCGCCTACGCCGCAGGACTTTCCGGTCACGGCTTCAAGTTCACGTCGGCGCTGGGTGAGGCGCTTGTGGACCTGGCTACAGGAGCGACCCCCAGGTCGATTGTGATTTTCTCAAACTTGCGCGCATCCAATGACCCCGGGTGCTTGTGCTGAGTCAGTGCCATTGACGCGACCAGCAAACCTGTCGGAACGTGCACTGGCTAGCGGGGATGAAGACCGCGGGCCGAACAGTACGCGGAGGCTTATCATAAGCAACCTTTTTTGCTGTTACTGGTGACTGCGAGCGCCTGCGCGGCCCGACCGATACAGCGTTTGCGATCCGCTCCACGCATGAAGTGCGCCAGGGTTCTTTCTCTAGGGCACCTCACTTCCCTCTCGGTATTTGGACACAGGTAGGACTGAATAATTGCTGACTCCGGACTTCGGAGCTACCATAGCAAGCCTCTGCAACTTCCAATCACTGACCGGACAATCATCTATGCCTACAGCGATGGCAATGCAGCGCGCTCCCTACAACAGCGATGGCAAGGGTAGCGGCGGCACAGGAGTCGCAAACCAGTCAGTTCGCGCAACGCTACCTAGAGTGCTTGTCAGTCTGCTGGCCATGATGATGTCAGCCTGTGCAACATCGATTATCACGCCAGAGTTGGAGCAGGAACTGGGCTCGCAGATTTCTGCCGAGATAGAGGCGCAAATGGGTCTGTATCAGGACCCTGACCTGCGGGGCTACGTGCAGGCAGTCGGCAGCCGCCTGGTGGCCGCGCTGCCGGATACGCCCTACCGTTTTCACTTCGATATCGTCGACCAGGGAGAACCCAATGCCTTTGCCTCTCCCGGGGGTTACGTTTTCGTATCGCGCGGTCTGCTCGCACAAATTAACAGTGAAGATGAACTCGCTGGCGTGCTGGCCCATGAAATCAGTCACGTCACCCAACGTCATCACGCCAAACAGGTTGGCCGCAGCGTGCGAGCGGAACTGATGACCCTGCCGGGCAAGGCGGTAGCTGTGGTAAACAAAAGCTGGGGCCAGAGCATTGCCGACGCCGGAGAAATTTACCTGGCTTCTTACAGCCGGGGGCAGGAGACAGAGGCTGACAAATTCGGGATGCGCCTGGCAGCCGGCGCAGGCTACGACCCTATTCAGCTGGGGGCGGCACTCGAGGGAATAGAGCATAGCGTCGAATTGATCAGCGGTGAGAGTCACCAGGCCACGTTCTTTGACACCCACCCGACCACTCCGACCCGCGTCACAGAGGTAGACAAACTGGGCCAGCAACTCTCATGGCAGCCAGTCGCGCCGATCGCCAGCAGGGATTCTCTCTACCAGCTCCTGGATGGGCTGTGGTGGGGCGAGCAAAATCCTCAGCAGGGTGTCTTTCAGGGCCAGACCTTTCTCAGCAGCGAGCTCGGCATCGGCGTAAGCTTTCCAGACAACTGGGAAACGATCAATACGCCCGTTCTGGTCGGCGCATACGAGCCGGAGGGCAATGCCTATATTGCCTTGGGCGTCGGCGAGCGAGTCGCCGATCCAACAGAATTAAGCGCGGCACTGGCAGAGAAAATGTTGCAGGAGACCGACCTCTCCCCCGCCGAACAGCGTACCTTCGAAATCGACGGCTGGCCCGCCAGTCTGGTGCGCTACGATGATGGCACGCAAGACACGGAGAGAGTCAGTCTCTACTACCTGTTTGTCACCACCCCCGAGGAAACGTTTACCATGATGGCCATGGGCCTGGAGACCTACCGCAATGCTCTGCGGGACACGGCGGTCAGTCTGCACGCTCTCTCCACCGCCGAACTGAACTCGATTACCGGGATGCGGGTCCACGCGGTCAGCGGCGCCGCAGGACAATCCCTGTCGCAAGTGAGTGCCCGTTCAGGCAATGAATGGCCGGTGGATCTCACCGCAGTCATTAACGGTACGAACGCACTGCAACCGGCGACCGAGCGCCGCAGTTACAAAATCATGCGCACCGAGGCCTACCGACCCTAGCAGCGCAGTTCGACCCGGGGAGATCGTCAGTTTCATTTTACCGTGGGCGGGTGAAATCAGGTACCGAGATAAGGCGATCACCCACAAAGGAGCCCATGTAGACCCTGCCTGCCACCGGTACTGCTATGGTAGCCGCTCCCATAGGCGCTCCACCGTGCTCGAAGACAGACTCCATTGCCAGGGTTTCAGGGTCCACTGCAATGATCGCAAACGGTGCCGAGCAGGGCGATTCCTGACGGCTAAAACAAGCCGCTGTCTTCATGATGCCACCCGTGTGAGTGACCACCCAAAGTCTGCCATCGGAACCCCAGGCACTGTTGTCGGCGTGGGCGACGGGGGCGGTGGCAACAAGCTCGCCCGTGTCGACATCGATTTTCCACAGCTCCTTGTTGACATACATATTGGCAAATACATGGCGCTCATCCGCCGACAACTCCAGACCATTGGGCTGCCTGGCGGCAGTCCCGGGCAGAATCCGGGCTCCGCCCTTCTGGCTCCATCGCCACAGCTCCCCGGTATCGAAACCGATGATGCTCTGCAGATTTTCCCAGAGGCCGCCGTGGTGGAACATGCGGCTGTATACCAGGTCACCCCCCGATAAGCCGACCACATCGTTGATCACCGTATCGGGTGGCGCCAGCATACAGCCCCGCCAGGCCAGGCGGCTGTCTGCCCCCTGGCCAAGTACCTCAAACATGTCGATACTCTCGCGACCACCGTGATTGACCACCAGATACCGCCAGCTGCCATCCGCCAACTGACCGAGATGGGTGCCGTGTGGACTGAATTCCTGCTCTGCCTGACAATCCGGGTCGCCCCAGGGCCCGCTATCCGAGTCCCCGTCGGCAGTCCGGCCCGCATACAACGGGGTCAGCTCTTCGGTGGTGGTGTCGAACAGCCCCAAACTGCCCCTTGCGTCGTGCATGCCGCCAAAGTGTGCCAGCAACAGGTGGCGGTCATCGGGTAGTGCAGCCATGTCCTCGGGCGTTTGCATGCTGCACACCGGCCTGATGTCGCCGACCGGTTCGCAGCCGACGATGTCAGACTCAGCGCCACCGCAGGCGGACAAAACGCTCATAATAATCACACTCAATCCAGTCTTTTTCATGCTTTACCTTTACCACGGTCTTCGATGCGAACCAAAAGCATACCACGGCGGGACTGAAGCAACCGTTGACCCGCCGGCTCGGCGTGAGGGTTTCTCATACAGCAGTTAGCCTCCCTCACAGTGGCACCATGAAACCCTCGACAATGTCTGCCATACTCGTCCTGACACAACCCGGTAGCAAGGCCCTAACGCGGCTTCAGCGCTGGCGCCGCCCTAGTCAGCCGACCCGGGCATCACATTTCACTTCAGAGGCCCTCTCGCTAATGGTTGCATTTCTCCTGTTGGTATTGATTATCGCACTGGTGCTGCTGTTTCTGTATCTCACCGTATGGCGAGACAGACGCATTCGCAATCGGCCTCTCCCCCCCGAGTGGCTGGCAATCGTCAGTAAGGCACTGCCGATTTATTCTGCATTGAGTGAGGCGGAGCAACAGAGATTGAAGCAATTGATTCAGCTTTTTATGGCGAAAAAACAATTTTACGGCTGTGGCGGGCTGCAACTGACCGACGAGATCAAACTCACCATCGCTGCGGAGGCCTGCTTACTGGTGCTCAACCAGGGGGGGTCGATTTACCCATCGCTCTACTCAATCCTTGTCTACCCGAGTGCTTTTACGGCGCATCGCGCGCAGCACAGGGATGACGGTACCGTGGCCGACGAGCAGCATGACCTGCTGGGGGAGTCATGGAATAATGGCAAGGTCATACTCTCCTGGGATGATGTCAGCAAGGGCGTTGCGGATTTCTCCGACGGCCGCAATGTGGTCTTGCACGAATTCGCCCATCAACTCGATTCTGCATCGGGCAGTGGCAATGGAGCACCTGAGCTCCGCGGCAACAGTTACAAGGTTTGGTCCAAGGTGTTTACTGAGAATTTCGAGGACTTGCGTTGGCGAGCTCTGCACCAACAGGAAACCGTTCTCGACAGCTACGGGGCCACCAACCCGGCGGAGTTTTTCGCGGTGGCCACCGAGGCGTTCTTCGAAAAGCCGACTCAGCTGGCGGAGCACCGGCCCGAGCTGTTTAAAGAACTCAGCCAGTATTACCGGCTCGACCCGCGCGGTTGGCAGTCTTCCGCATCAAGGTAGCACGAAAAATTCCCAATCCCGCCCTCGGTATTTCGACCCCGGGTATTATTCATGTTGCCAGTGATCGTGCTTCCCGACATCATGAGGGCATCACACCGGAGGCTGGACACTGAATCTTGCTGAATGAACTGATCACGCGCTACACACCGCTGGCGACAACGATGTTCGCGTCTATGTTATTGCTGGCGCTGGCCCACTACCTGTTGCTGGTCAGGCCGGGCAAGCTCGGCAGCGAAGCGAAGCTGCCCCGCCAACTTTCGTTACTGTTGCTGACTGCGGTGGCGATTCTGGTCACGATTATTGTTGCTCCGCTGCCCGAGTCTACGCGCAACCAGATCCTCGCACTACTCGGGGTTTTATTGTCGGGTGTTATCGCCCTATCAGCTGCGGCGTTTGTCACCAATTTCATGGCGGCGGTCATGCTGCGTGTTACTCGCCCGTTCAAAGTCGGTGATCTGATCAAAGTCGGTGATTTCTTTGGTAAAGTGTCGGCACGCGGTCTGTTTGATACAGAAATACAAACACAGAACCGGGAGCTGGTCGCCATACCCAACGCTACGTTTATCACCCAGGGAGTCACAGTGATGAGGTCCTCCGGAGTAATCGTGTCGGCAAGCGTTTCATTGGGTTATGACAACAGTTACGGTGAACTGGAACCCCTGCTCCTCAGAGCTGCCGAAAAGGCCGGCCTCTCTGCGCCCTATGTGCACATCACTAGTCTGGGGGACTTTGCCGTCAACTACCGCGTGGCCGGTCTGCTGGAGAACCTTGAACACATATTAACAAAGCGTTCGGAGCTCAATCGAGAGTTGCTCTTCACACTGCATACAGCCGGTATCGAGATCGCATCACCCGCGATCACGCGCCACATCACCATGGATGCAGCGACCAGAATATTGCCTGAGTCGCTGACCCGGTCGACCTCGAGTCGCAGCGCCAGTGCAGAAGAGATCGTATTCGACAAAGCCCGAGAGACAGAATTACTGGAGCTGGCCAGGCAGCAACTGCTCGGCCAGATTGAAGAACTGAAAGCATCGAGCGGAACTGCTGAAGAGCAGGCCGCACTAGCCACGCAGCTCGCGGCCATACAAGAGCAGCTGACCGCGGTCGCCGAGGAGTCCTGAGCCGCACAGACACGCCGACGCCCCGCCGGGGCATCGACATCCTCAGGGGGAATCATATGGAAGACGCCGATCCATCAGGCCGAGATGCGCCTGAGGGCAATGTATCAAAAGCTCTGGAAGCCGCACTTGCCCGCGGCGACGGGGAGGGCATGGCAGCACTGCTTAGCGGACTCACCAACAGTGAAGCGCTGCGCGAGGTTTTACTGTTCCCCAGGGACCGGCGCAACGAGCTGCTCGCGCTATTGCCGCCGGATGCCGCCTCCGGGCTGATCGAAGAAGCACCGGCGGAGTTGGCAGCGGACCTCATGGAGCCCCTGGATACCAACACGGCGGTGGAGATCTTTGACGAGCTGGCGTCGAATGTGCAGGCGGACGTCATTGGCGAGCTGGACGTGCAGGACGCGGAGGCCATTCTGGCTGGCATCAGTGAAGTCGATGCCGCAGAGGTGCGTCGGCTCGCGGAGTATGCCCCGAATACTGCAGGGGGGCTTATGGTGGCGGACGCATTTAACTTTACCGCCTCTCAAACTGTCGGTGCCGTCCTGCGCAGCCTGGCCGACGACGAAGAACTGGAACGCTACAACGGCCAGCACCCCTATATTATCGACGATGAACGACGTCCAGTTGGCGTCGTTTCGCTGCGCAATCTGCTGACGGCGCGGCGCAGCGCGGCGCTTAGCGAGATCATGATACCGCCCGTCACTGTTGCGGCGAATGCGGACCTGGATGAGTTGCAGGATCTGTTCAACGACAACAAGTTCCTGGGCTTGCCGGTGGTAGGCGAAGCCGGTGAACTGGTGGGCGCGGTATCGAGAATTGCAGTGGACGCGGCCGTTCTGGAGCGGGCGGAAACCGACAATCTGCGCCGACAGGGAATCGTTGGTGACGAGCTGCGCACCATGCCCCTGGCAATACGCTCACGCCGCAGGCTCGCGTGGCTGTCTGCTAACATTGTTCTTAACATTATTGCCGCCAGCGTCATTTCTGCCTACGAGGAAACGCTGGCGGCAGTCATCGCTATTGCGGTGTTCCTGCCCATGGTCTCAGACATGAGTGGGTGTTCCGGTAACCAGGCCGTCGGTGTCACCATGCGCGAATTATCCCTGGGGCTGGTCAAGCCCAAGGACGCGTGGCGGGTCTGGCTAAAAGAGGTTTCCGTGGGCGTGATAAACGGCATCGTTCTTGGCATTCTCATAGGCCTGGTCGCCTGGTTTTGGAAAGGCAATGGCTATCTCGGCCTGGTCATCGGGCTGGCCTTGGCAATCAATACCGTTATCGCAGTATCCATTGGTGGCGTGGTCCCTCTGCTACTCAAGCGCTTGGGTCAGGATCCTGCGGTTGCCAGCGGGCCGCTGTTAACGACCATCACTGACATGGCGGGGTTCTTCCTGGTGCTCAGTCTGGCTGCCCTTATGATGCCGCAGCTGCTGGCCTGACGCCTGGCGAGGGCGGGGCGGTGTCCGTCCGCCCATCTCACCCGCTTATGCGACACCGTATGACTAGCCTGATATTATCCCCGGTCTAACCCGGCCAATGCTGCCAGCGGCCGAATTCACCCGGATCAGGAGCACAGTCATGTCAGAAGAAGTCGTTATCGTCGAAACCGCAGAGGGTGTAATGACCATCACCTTGAACCGGCCGAAAGCGAAAAATGCCGTCAATAAAGCGTTGGCTGTCGCGGTGGCTGCCGCGGTTGACCAGCTGGAGGCAGACGACAGCCTGCGTGCCGCTATCCTCACCGGGGCGGAGGGAACCTTTTGCTCAGGGATGGACCTGAAGGCCTTCGTCAACGGTGAAACGCCCGTTGTTGAAGGCCGGGGGTTTGGCGGCCTTTGCGAGTACACAGCAGCCAAACCGATTATCGCGGCCGTGGAAGGCTATGCACTGGCGGGCGGATTTGAGCTGGCGATCAGCTGTGATCTAATCGTGGCGGCAGCGGACGCCCAATTCGGTATTCCAGAGGTCAAGCGGGGACTCGCAGCGGGCGCCGGTGGACTTGCCAGATTACCCAGGCAAATTTCACCGCGAATTGCCAAGGAGTTGGCCCTGACGGGTGATTTTATCAGCGCTGAACGAGCCTATGAACTGGGGCTAATCAACCGGGTGGTCGCCTCGGGTAAAGCGATAGAAGGGGCCAGAGCCCTGGCGCAAAAAATAGCCGCCAACGGGCCACTGGCCGTAACAGCCAGCAAGGCCGTGGTAGACCGGGCACTGGACTGGAGCAGTGCCGAAATGTTTACAGAGCAGATGAAAATTATTCGCCCGGTTTTCACCAGCGAAGATGCTATAGAGGGTGCCACGGCATTTGCCGAGAAGCGCCAGCCCAATTGGAAAGGCAAATGAGGAGTGGACCAATGAGCGAAGCCTGGATCATCGATGCCTGTCGAACGCCGAGAGGCATCGGCAAAAAAGGCAAGGGAGCGCTGGCTCACCTGCACCCGCAGCATCTCGGCGCCACCGTGCTCAAGGCCATAGCCGAGCGCAACCAGTTGAACACTGCAGATGTCGACGACATTATTTTCGGCACCAGCTCCCAGCGTGGCCAGCAGGGAGGCGACCTGGCCCGCATGGCCGCCCTCGATGCAGGCTATGATCCAATCAGCTCCGGGGTAACACTGGACCGCTTCTGTGGATCGGGCATCACCGCGGTCAATCTCGCAGCGGCGATGATCATGTCAGGCATGGAGCACCTGGTCATCGGCGGGGGCTGTGAAATGATGTCGACCTTTGGTCAGGACCCGACCCAATCACCGTTTCTGGACAGTGATAACCTGCATTTGAGAGAGCAGTACCCCCAACCGCATCAGGGGGTTTGCGCCGACGCCATCGCCACACTGGAGGGCATCGACCGCCAGTCCCTCGATGCCCTGGCACTGAGCTCGCAGCAACGCGCAGACACGGCAATCCGCAATGGGTACTTCACTCGTAGCCTGATTCCGGTGCACAACCTCGATGGCAGCCTGGCGCTGGCCGAGGAGGAATTTCCCAGACCCGGAACCACGCTGGCTTCTCTCGCCGGGCTGAAGCCGGCCTTCGAACCCATGATGGACTATCCGCTGGATGACGCCGGCACCACCTACGGTGGCGAGATCCGCCGCGCGTACCCTGACCTTGTCGTCACGCATGTACATCATGCGGGCAACTCATCAGGGGTGGTGGACGGTGCCGCAGCGGTGCTGCTGGCCTCCCCCGACTATGCCAAAGCGCACGGACTCAAACCGCGTGCGCGGATTGTCGCTATGGCGAACGTCGGCGACTCTCCTACTCTGATGCTCAATGCGCCGGTACCGGCGGCCAGGAAGGTCCTGGAAAAGGCCGGCCTTGCACTGTCTGATATCGACCTGTTCGAAATCAATGAAGCCTTCGCCGTGGTCGCGGAGAAATTCATTCGCGATCTCGATCTCGATCGCGAGGTGGTCAACGTCAATGGCGGCTCCATGGCTCTGGGGCACCCCATCGGAGCTACCGGCTCAGTGCTGATTGGCACCATTCTGGACGAGTTGGAGCGTAGAGACGGGCAATTCGGTCTGGTCACCATGTGTGCAGCGGGTGGGATGGCACCGGCCATTGTCATTGAGCGTATGCCATGAAGGCCATCTGGAATAATCGCGTCATCGCTGAATCAGAGGATACCGTCGTGGTAGACGGCAATCACTACTTCCCCGCATCAGCCATCGACCGCTCCTGCTTTAAGGAGAGCGACCACACCTCAGTCTGCGGTTGGAAAGGCACCGCCCACTACTACACTCTGGAAGTGGATGGGCAATGCAACCCCGACGCCGCCTGGTATTACCCGGCGCCAAAGCCCGCTGCGAGCGAGATCGCTGACAGAGTGGCATTCTGGAAGGGCGTCGAGGTCAGCTGATCGGTTCAGACAACGGACACGCCCAAGGCGCTGGTCAGTAAAGTGGTCAGCGCCTGCAAGCCCTTCCCTTTACGACTCAGCTTCCAGGCAATGAAACTCTGCTGCTCTTCCCCTCTCACCTGAGTCAGGGGCAAGGGCAGCAGTTCACCGCGCTCCAGCAGCGCAGCGATCCGATGGCGCGGCAGATGGCCAACGCCCAGGCCCGCGCAAATCGCTGCCACCTTTTGATCCATGTTCTGCACATACAATACGGTGCCACTGTCACCAAGGCCCGCATTACGCACTATACCCGCGGTGGAGGTATCGTGAGTCACAACCCGGCGTAACCCGGACAAGGCAGCGTCGAAGCGGGCAGTCTGCCCGGCCAGCGGATGCGCCGCAGCAATAACCAGCACCAGATCGGTACTGCCAATCGGTACCGCCCTGTACCCCAGCTGACCGGGCACGGGACCGGGTGCGCCCACCAGGACGTCGACCCGCTCCTGCTCCAATGCCTCCCAACCACCGTTGAGAACACATTCCGCAACATCCAACTCGATGGTGGGATGGGCATCGGTGAAACCCCTCAGCATCCGAAACAGCGCCGGATAATCCTGCAGGGACTCGACAGCAATTCTGAGTCTCGGCTCCCAGCCCGTGGCAACTTCCCGGGCACGATCAGTCAGCTGCGCGGCGGCAGTCAGAATACGACGGCCTTCCTCCAGCACCAGCCGACCTGCGGGCGTGAGTACCGACCGTCGGCCCTGGCGACGAAACAAAGCGACCCCGAGTTGCTCCTCCAGTTTTTGCACACCGTACGACACAGCCGAGGTGGCCCGGCCCAGCTCTTCCGCGGCGCTGGAAAAACTGCCGCGACGTTCGATAGCGTCAAGGATTTGCAATTGATCCGTCGCAATCGGTTTAAACCCGTGCATCGCTGCACCTCATTATTGTTCTATATTTTTGAACATATTAAACGGATACCCGGGGTTTTTCCCGGTCATGAAAAGCCTAAAATAAAACTCGTAATCTCATCAACAACCAGGAGCAGACTAATGAAATTATCAATCAGGTCTATATTTAAAACACAAAACGGTATAGATGCAACGGCGTTGCGCTTAGGCGCGGGGCTTATTTTTACGGTTCATGGCGCGCAAAAATTATTCGGCTGGTTCGATGGTAATGGCCTCGAGGCCACCGGCAGCTGGATGGCCTCCATCGGCCTTGAACCCGGCATCGCAATGGCCGCCCTGGCTGGCGGCGCCGAGTTTTTTGGCGGCCTGCTGCTTATTCTGGGACTGTTGGTGCGTCCAGCCGCCGCAATCCTGTCGGTCACCATGGTGGTGGCGATCCTCGCAGTCCACTGGCAAAACGGGCTTTTCCTGTCCAACAACGGCTATGAATTTGGACTTGCCTTGCTGGTCATCAGCGTGGCGCTGCTGTTTCGCGGTGCGGGTAGCTTCAGCGTTGACCGTGCGCTGACGGGCGGGAGGACTACAGCGGCCTGAACCGCTGCAGAGCCATCAGCCGATGGCCCTCAACCAATACATTTCAGTTATCGAGAAGGGAGACACACCATGGGAATGCTGCAAGACGGACACTGGGTCGATCAATGGTACGAAACAAAGGAAAGCGGCGGCGAGTTTCGCCGCCAGGACAGCCGCTTTCGCAGCTGGGTCACCGCCGATGGCGCACCCGGACCGACGGGCAGCGGCGGCTTCAAAGCTGAGCCGGGACGCTACCATCTCTACGTCTCGATGGCCTGCCCCTGGGCCCACCGGGCATTGATCTTTCGGCGCCTGAAACAACTCGAGGACCTTATCGACGTCACCATCGTAGAGCCGATCATGCTCAACAACGGCTGGGAGATGACCGACCCGTTGTCGGGACTGGACTATCTTTACCAGTTATACCTGCATGCCGACCCCAGCTACGAAGGTCGGGTTACTGTCCCGGTCCTTTGGGACAAAGCCACGTCCACCATCGTCAACAACGAGTCATCGGAAATTATTCGTATGTTTAACAGCGCCTTTGACCACCTGACGGGTAACACCAGCGACTACTACCCCGAGCCATTGAGACAGACCATAGACGAGATCAACGCGCGGGTTTATAGCGATATCAACAACGGCGTCTACCGCGCGGGCTTCGCCACCACGCAGCAGGCCTACGAGATCGCCTTCGAGCAATTGTTTAAAGCAATCGACTGGGTAGAGGACATCCTTGGACGGCAAGCCTATCTGGCCGGAGAGACCTTGACCGAGGCGGACTGGCGTCTCTTCACCACACTGGTGCGCTTTGATGCGGTATACTTCGGGCACTTCAAGACCAACCGACAAATGCTGGCCACCCTGCCGGCAATCAGTGCCTATGTGCGCAAGCTATATCAGTTGCCTGGTATCGCCGCCACCGTTGACATAGACCAGATCAAGACCCATTACTATGCCAGCCATCCCACCATTAACCCGACCGGGATAGTGCCAACGGGCCCACAACTGGATTTTATGGCCTAACCCTCGGGGCGTGGGATCCGAAACCGGGTGGGCCTGCCGCCCTCGACACCGTCATAGACGATCAAAATATCCCAGCTGGTCGCATCCTCGGCTAACACCGTCAGCCCCTCGGCACCCGCATCGCTGGTGCCGGGTATAACCCCCAGGTCCATAAGCCGACAGCCACTGCGGCCCGGTCGCGGAAAACAATCGCGGCCGTCCCAAAAGTACAGTTGATAGGAAAAAACGCCGTCCCCGACAGGCCCCGCAATAAGCAGAATCCCGTCGGTGACAGACTGCATGGCGCGCACACCCCGGCCCCCCAGATTCAGGTAACGCAGCTCACAGAGAGAATCCGCCGGCTCGGGGTTTGTCGCACAGTCTTGAATGTCCGCAAAGCGCAGTACCAACACCGGTACATAGTTATGGCGCAGAACAGGGCCTCGAAAACCCAGGTACAGCTGGCCATCCACCGCTGCCATACCTTCAAGGTCTACCCCGTTTTCCTTGCCGGGTGCGGCAAGAAACGGCTGCAATACGGCCTTGCGATCCAACAGCGCGCGCAGACTGTGTTGTTCGGGCAATGAGTTCGATTGCCCGGTGACGGGATCAATTTCGATACGATACAGGACGTCGCGAAGCGCCTTATAGGCCACCTGCGAGAATCTGCGCTCATTCTCACGCTGGCTGGCCCCGGGTTTGACGCGGCGCCGGTAGCGTGAATGCGAACCCAGCGCATACAGTGTAGTGCCATCCAGGGCCAACGCCTCCAGATCGAGTTCAGCAGAGGTATCGGGCAAGAGCGCCAGCGCATGACTAAACTGGAATTCATGGTCACCGACCGGCTGCAGAAACTGCACCATGGCGTTTTCGTCAGAGACCAGTGTCAGCCAGGCCCCTAAACGCTGCACAGCACTGAGGTCCCGCGTGCCCTGCAAGGACCCAGTAAATGTGGCCACGCCGGTCGGCACCAGCTCTGCACAGGCAAGACCTGGCAGCAGCACGCAGGCCACCAACGCCAGCCACTGCCTGTTCGACCTGATCACTGATCACTCGCCATGTCGGTGAACTCCGGGCAGGGCCTTTTATTCCATCGAAAGATAATGATCAAACATCGAGGCGGCAACCCCGTGATCGTCACCCTCGGTTTGATCGTCAAGCAGCGCTACGGCCCTCTCAAACAGCATTTCCGCCTCTTCGCTGCTATTGCCGATACAGGTCATTCCCAGTTTACCGTACTGGGACAGCGCTCCTATCATGTAGAACAGTACGCCGGTCTCGGTGGCATGTCGAAAACTAACCCCATTGCGGGAGGCGATATGAAACAAATCTTCAGGCAACAGGCCCCGATAAGAGGGTGACTTCAGGTTATCAGTAGCACTGTAGTATTTTGTCTGGCCGTCCGGGGTCAAAAACAAACCGCTGCGCTGATCGAGTTGCCCTCCGGTCAGGAATTCCAAAGCGTGGAAGGGCGGCGTAGTACCACACATTCTCAGGTTGATCTCGATTGCGAAAGACTGCCAGTTGCCACCCGGCTCGCGGGTTACCAGGAAATCGATACCAAAGCGTCCAATAACGCCCTTGTCGCTCAGTGCCTGGCCTATCTTGTCGGCTTCTTCTTGCAAAAGCCCTCGGTATTCGTCGTCGGCGGGAAACCGGCAACCCAGGTAGACCTGCCCGGTAGAGCCACCCAATACCTGCTCATGACTGGAAACTATGGCGCTGTCGCCGTCGGGACTGATGCGCATTTGTACACTGGGTGACCGCGCCTCAGTGGCCACCATAAACTCTTCGACGATACCGCGCATCTGCTCGAATTTTCGCATGAAGCCCTCGTACCGCTCCTGAGCAGATGACCACTCAAGGTCGCGCAGGGCTGCGCGAATCGCCTGCGGATCGGTCTTCGCTGGCGGATAGGTAAAAACACCATTGCCCTCCCCCGCAAAACCTTCGTTTAGCTTTACCACCGCGCGCGCAATGTCCGGACGCTGACCCGCCAGATTGACCAGCGCCTCAACCACCTCGTCTTCACTTTTCAGATTTTCATAGCCCGCCGGACAGCAAACGCCGGCCTCCTTGAAAATCTGTCGGCTGCCCGACTTGGTGCCGTAGAACAGCAGCTCGGGGTCGACCCCGTTAAGCGGTATGCCAAGGGCTACAGCCAACTTACGTTCCATATCAGTCGAGTTGTAGCAGGTCAGGTAGGCTCGCTCAGGATTACCCAGCATACTGCGCAGCCGGGCCAGCAAGCGCGGTCGCTCCAGTATTTTTTCGGTCAATGGCCGCGAGCTGGCGTCAAAAACCGATACCATATGCAAGCGCTTGCGCGCGTGACTCAGCGTGACGCCCTCAAGCAACTGCAGATAGTAGTCAACGATATCCGGGCTCACCGGTTGACTGGTAATGTAGATCACCTTCGCGTTGGGATTGCACAGACGAATCAGCGCAAACAACAAGCGTTCCTCGTACAAAGACGAACCCAGCACCTTAGCCAACTCTTCCTGATCGAAACTCAGCGACGGAACTATTACGGAGGTATGCTCAAAGTCTGCGTCAGTTTGCAACTCGTTCCAGATCTTTGGTAGTCGCGACTTGAGTGCATTGAATTGCTGAATTTCGTTAATCATATCGATGGGTTAACCCCTTTGCATGCTGACTGCAGACCGCCTGTGAGGTCGGTATCCTGACCGGGTCTCGAATGGCCCGACGCCGTCATTAAAGCAGCTGCGGTAAAAAACCGCCATCATTCAAAACCACACCGCAGGCGCGTGCTGACAGGGAGTTCGAGCATTACCTACAGCCTGCGTCAGCTTGCGTGCACCGCAATGGTCTCACCGACATCGTCGAGTATCTGCCGCAACTGGTCATAGTCGGGATGCCTGAGGCGCATCCATGCATTGGCCATATAACCCCCTTCCACGCCTTGGGTCGGCGTGCCGGGTTCGGGAAAGTGGCCGGCGACGATAGAGTCACCATACTTGCGATAAATGGCATCGACACCCGAGTAGCCGCTGATACGCCCGTCCCGTTCCGGTCGCAAGGCAATCATGCCGGCAGCATAGCGTCTGCTGGGTGCCTGCTTCGGGCAACCATGCACCAGGGCGTGGGCCCACTCGAAATAGAGATCGAACTCGTTGGCTGCGTTGTACACATCCCACTGGCCAACGCCAGGTGGACGACAACCTATTTCAGAAAAGCGCAAGCCCCGGGGGCTCGCAAACCATTCCATATGAGTCGCAGAAGTACCGATGTCCAGCGCCCGGTTCACCTGCCGCGCCATCGCGCGCAGCTCATTATAGTCGGTGGCCATGACCCGATTGGTAGTCACCATCTGCGGCGAAATCCAACGCTCGCGCATGGCAGTCAGCACATTCGGGTAATAGTGGCTGATGAACTCATGAACGACCTCTCCATTAACCGTCAGGGTATCGAGATAGCCCTCATGGCCTTCAATAAATTCCTCCACCGCCACTGCCTCGCCATTGGCCAGGCCTGAGGCCACAATCACCCGCTCCAGCGCGGCATCATCATCTACACGAAACGTGGCCGACGCTCCGGCCCCGGCAGGGGGTTTGACGATCAAGGGGAAGCCAACAGCCTCTGCAAAATCTCTGGCATCCTGAGCATGGTTGGCCCTGATCGACTGAGCGCAGGGAATACCCGCCTGTCGCAAGGCCTCCTTCATGGCGGGTTTGTCCCGGCACAAAAAGGCTGTTTTTACTGATGTACCGGGAATACCGGCGGCCTCTCTTACCGCCGCCGCCGCAGATATATGCGCTTCCACGGTCGCCTCGAGCCGATCAATCCAGACGCGCTCTTGCGCACCCCGGACCGCCGCCAGCAGAGAGGGCTCATGCACCACCGAGCCTATCTGCTGGTAAGCGCTCAACCAGCTCTTGAGCTGTGGATCAAGATGTCGGGCTTCACGCTCACCAATACCGATGACGTTGGCACCCGCAGCATGCAGCGCGCGAACAAACTCGCGCTGATTGGCAGGAAAAGCGGGCTCTATAAAAATGATGTTCATAGCCTTTAACTCAGTTGACGGAACAGCGCCACGTAGAGCGCACCCTGGCGGTCCCAGGAATAATCCATCGCCATGCCGTTAGCGATGATCTGCCGCCACAGCGGCCGGTCCCGGTAGAGAGCCAGCCCTGTGTTGATCGCCCAGCTCAGCCCCTCTTCATTGTAGTCACGAAACACGACCCCGGTGCCGGTGCTTTGGTCAGGATTGACAGGCTGCACCGAATCGGCCAACCCACCGGTATGACGCACAATCGGCACGGTGCCGTATTTGAGGCTGTAGAGTTGGTTTAATCCGCAGGGTTCATAGGCCGAAGGCATAAGAAAAAGGTCACTGCCCGCCTCGATCCAGTGCGCCAGCTTGTTGTTAAAGCCGCGGTAAAAAGATACCCGCCCGGGAAAGGCCTGTTGCAAGAGACTAAAAAACTGTTCGTAGCGTGGCTCGCCGCTACCGAGCACCGCCAGCGACACATCGCCCTGCTGCAGCACCCCCGGTAAAACCGCCTGCATCAGATCAATGCCTTTTTGCCCTACCAGACGAGTGACCACGCCAAGCAATGGCTGCCCCGGCACATGCTCGAGCTGCAGCTCGTCCATCAGTGCCTGCTTGCAGAGCGCCTTACCCGCCATATCATCCATGCTGTAATTGGCTGGTAGCAGCGCATCTGTGGCTGGATTCCACTGCGCGTAGTCGACGCCATTGAGGATACCCCAAAGGTGGTCCCGGCGAGCCCGCAACAGCGGTTCCAGCCCCATCCCGTACTCTTCACGCTGAATTTCCACAGCGTAAGTCGGGCTGACCGTGCTCAACCCCGTCGCATGGAGCACGCCGGTCTTGAGAAAATTGATCCTGCCCAGTGCCAGGTCATCCTGGTGCAGCTGCCCCTCACCACCGGCCAGGGCGAGATCTCCCAGCGCGTCAGCGCTGAATACACCCTGATAGCCAATATTGTGAATTGTCAGCAGGCTGCGGGTCCCGGCGAATAGCTGATCCCAGGCGTACACCGTCTTCAGGTACAGCGGTATCAGCGCTGTATGCCAGTCGTGGCAGCTGAAAATCTGCGGCGCGAACCCCATCCGTTGACACATTTCGATGGCCGCTCTGGAGAGCAAAATAAACCGCAAATGCTCGTCATGATCGCGGGTGTAGAGACCATCTCGCGAGTAGAACTGAGGACAGCGCAGTAGATAGACTGACAAGCCCGAGCCCGGCAAAACCGCGACGTCGATCGAGTATTGAATCAGCTGCTGGCCCAGTGTCATGGTCAGGCCCTGCAGAAAGTCTACCGGCAGGACACCAAGCTCGCTGACATCAATGGACTCATAAAACGGCGTTAAAACCCGAATATCATGCCCGTTACTGTAAAGATAGGCAGACAGGGATGCCGTGACATCGGCGAGCCCGCCGGTTTTGGACAAGGGCGTCAGCTCGGACGTTGCCAGGCAAATTCGCAGGGGATCTGGGTCAGACAAAGTCGCACTCGGCACGGTCGGTGGCTGGACCATCAGTATAGCTTGCCACAGCACTTGTTCGCGATGGCCCTGAAGATACGGGAAGAATAAATTGCGGCCGGCGATCCGGCGGCCGGCGATCCCCGGCGGCCGGCGCCCCGGGAGCAGGTATGCCGGGGCAAGCCAAATCAGGGGCTCAGGCAAACTCTTCAAGATACCCGGGCAGCATGGCGCGCCAGGTAACCCAATTGTGGTGATAGTCCGTACCCCAAGGGTCCACCCGATTGGGAATCCCCTTGCTGCCGAGCAGGGCAGCCAGCCGCCATGACTCGCCGATATCCTCGTAGTCACCCTCCCCGGTAGGGAGAATGATGAGCCTCTGCTGCAGCGCGCTCAGGGCCTCACCCTCGAGGCCGGGCAGGTAGTGCAGAGGCGAAGAAAAGTAAAAGTTTTCATTAAAGCGACCGTGCAGGTAATCGGACAAGTCAAAAGTGCCACTCATGGCAATGGCCAGCTTGAAAACGTCGGGATGTCTGCACACGCTGGCAACGGCGTTGAACGCGCCAATAGACGCTCCAGCAGTGATGATCTCGATAGCCTCTGACTGGCAATCGGCGCGAATGGCGGGCGCGATTTCGTGGTAAACAAGTCCATCAAAGGCATTTTGCAGCGCTGAGCAATACTCACCCGAATGTTGACCGGAGGCCCAGGCTTTACCGGCGATACTGTCGGTCGAATAGACTTTGATCCGGCCGGCGTCCAGCAGCGGCGCCAAAGCACCAATCAGCTTAAAACGCTCAACCTCCTCGGCATCACCGCCAGCGGTGGGAAACAGCATCACGGGGGTGCCGAAGTGTCCCCAACGGACCAGTTGCACCTCCTGCTCAACCCTGGGCGAGTACCAGCGCAGCGTCTCCTTGGCAGGCATCAGCGTGCGTTCCGCTCGGTTTCCAGTGATGTCTGCACCCGCTCCCAGAATAACTCGGTAAACGAGTCCACCTCATGTTCGGGGTACAAAGCCTCTACCTTCTGCCGGATCGCATCCCTGGCCTGGCTCGACGCAAAAAATTCATCCGCAACCTCATCCAGATGACCCAGGTGTTCACTGCAAAACGCCTGAAACGCGGGTATATCAAAATGGGCCTCTGCCAGCGCCACATAGCCTGCCAGCTTTTCCTCAAACGGCGCATCGGTGTCCGCTATTTCGAAATAGGCGTCCCAGTTCAGATTGGTCTTCATCCGCCGCCGGGTGGCCGCACAAAACAGGGACCAGCGCAAATTCGCCTTGATCAGCCAGGGGAAATGAAAATGCAGCGAAGTGACCTGGGAATCGGGACAGGCATTGGCGAAGTCAATCGGGTGCCAGACACTGCCATTGCGCAACGCTTCGCAGGAATTGAAATCCCAACCGAAAAACGCATTGATAACCATAGTCATATCGGCCAGGTGCTTTTCCTGCTCTGCCGGAAGGAAATTGAAGTCCATGCGGTAGCGATCGTGCAGTGGCGCGTCGGGATCATAATTCACACATCGCCACTGGGGCCCCAGGCCGATGCAGCGCACAAAGGCATCGTGAGGAATCACACCCTTTTGTAAGTGCATGACCCGAGTGCCGCTGCTGTTGTAGGCGGCCAGGAGCGATGCACTGTCGTCAACGCCGGTCACGCCAACCCAGGCACCCCCGTCGTAGGGCTTCATAAACAGCGGGTAACCAATTTTGTCGCCAATGGCACCCAGATCAAAGAGCTTGGCATAACGCTTTAGAGTGGGCTGCAGGTCGGCGGATTCCGCATAGGCCTTCGGTGGAATCAGCCAGGTATCCGGTATCGGAAAACCGAGACGCATCATGGCACAGTAGCTGGTCTGCTTTTCCATCGACTGCAACGACCAGGGGTTGTTGAATACGTACAGGTCGTCGGTGAGTATGGCCTTCTTGATCCACTCTCTGGACAGATGATACCAGTGGGTCAAGCGATCGATGACCAGGTCATAGGAACAGGGTTGCCGCAGATCAAAGGGCTCTATGTCGACCCGTTCGACAGTAAACCGGATCTCGTCATCCCCGTCTGGCACTGCAAGATCAAGTTTTTGCAACAGCGCTTCGTAACAGATTGGCCAACAGACGTCGGCCCCCAATGACAAACCAATTTTTCGTGTGCTAATTGCCACAGTCAGATCCCCTCGTTCATCTCCTGATCATACACCAACCATTGCCGCTACAGCACTGAAAGCGCAGGGGCCTATTCGTAAACCATCCACAATGGACCCGGAAACGACCAAACCAGGCCATTCTGCAGGCGATCCCGCCAATTCTCCCAATTATGGGCATCCCTGGCCTCTTCAAAGTACAGCTCCAGACCCTGCTGCTGCAGAAGCGGCACCAGCGATCGGTTCTCGTAGATCAGAGACTCGTAGATACCGCAGCTCATGTAGATCTTTCTGGCCAGCAGCCCCGGCTCCTGGCGAAAGGCATTCATAAACCGCACCACAGGGTCGAAC
The DNA here is from genome assembly GCA_963840725.1 of uncultured Gammaproteobacteria bacterium. Lineage (GTDB taxonomy): Bacteria > Pseudomonadota > Gammaproteobacteria > Pseudomonadales > Halieaceae > CAVWDU01. The sequence continues at coordinate 284,734 of CAWIZY010000028.1, forward strand.
ACCGGTGAGCGCTGATGCCGGCCCAAATCGCTGAATGCGAAGGAGCCGGATTGCAGCAACAAACCGCCGAATTGTTGCGGGTAACGCCAGGCAGTATGCAAAGCGGCTACCGCACCGAAACTGGCGCCCATAAGCCCGCGGGCCTGGGGTTCATCCACCAGGGGAAACTTGCTGGCCATAAACGGTGTCAATTCTTCTGCAATAAATCTGGCGTGTCGGTCGTCGGCACCGTATTCAACCAGCCGGTCCGGAGATTGCGTCAGGGCAACGATCAATTCCGGAATTTCCAGATAATGCGTCAGGTTGTCCAGCACCGTTTTCAGTGACGCAAATTCGAGGTAGTCCGCACCGTCGTGCACGATCAGCAGTGGATAACGCCGATTGCGCCGGAACCGGGCCGGCAGATAAATCTGGAATGCGCGCTCGTCGCCAAATGCCTGGCTGGCGATAACTGCGCTGTGTACAGAACCCGAGCGCGCATCCGGATCATGCAGCGACCAGGCTGGGCGTTCGTAACCCGCTCCCTGGCATACGGAGTTAGCCCCAAACGGATCACGCGCCAGCACGTCATTGAGGGGGTCTACGATGAGCTCACGCGCGCCGTCAGCGACCCGCTCAAACTTATACTCAATCCGTGAACCCGGGGGCAGCTCAATGGACACGGCCCAGAGATCCGAATCCGAAAGCCGTTCAAAAGGCTCAGCCGTATTCAGGCCAGAGATCCAGCAGCGCAGAAACACCGCATCTGCCTGACCGCGATACACAAAGGTAATATCACTGCTGTCCACCAGCGGAAATTCCGTCGCTGCAATAAACGCATCTACCGCATCAGCTCCCGGGTTGCCATGAGCGAACAGATGCTCCAGCGCCTTGTTCATGCCACTCCCAGTGAGGTAATGGCGCCGCGAGCGGTCAGGCAGTCGACCCCCCGGGATGCAAAGAGGCGCTGGTCGGCAAAGCCAAGCGAAGCGCCGCTGTCGAGGGTAACGCAGCGGTCGGGCGAAAACCGCCCACCGAACAAGCCGATACGGACCGTATCCCGGGCTTGCAGGCGCCGCTTGGCGTCGGGCAGAAAGATGTAGCCGGGCAATATTCCCATGCCAGCGCCCAGGAGCTCAGCATCACGGCGTCCCAAGGGCTTACTGTCATGGAATAACACCACCCGTTCACTGAGAGCCATGGCGCCTGCAGACCAGGCAACCAGATGGCGACTGGCCAGGGCGTCACGCAAATCGAAAAGCTGTAGCCGATTGAGTAACACCATTACATTGCCACCAGTCAGCAACACCGTGGGACAACCCGCCAGGGCGTCGCTGACGGCTGCAACATGCTCGCCCAATGGCGCGGAAGCCGCGACACTGATGCTCTCCGCAAATTCATCATAAACGGACTCGATGCGGTTCAAGTGGTGACGATCCAGTGCGCGTAGCTGCGCCACCGCGTGTCGCTGCTCTGCCGCCACCAGATCGTGGGGGGCGCCAGTCTTCCTTATTTGGCGTGCGGCCAACATCAATTGACGAAGTCGAAGCCGGTACAGGCCTTGCAGTGCCTGTAGCCGGTCCTGACGTTCGCGGTAGGCGAGATAAAGCGCTCTGTCGGCAGTGAATACAGCCTCGGCTCTTGCATAAAGATCAAGGTTTACCAGAGGTCTGGGCACCAGCGCACTCAGCTCCTCAAAATCGCCCTCCGCCTCCTGCCATCCCGCGGAAACAACTCCCACCGAGGCGGCAGGAATGCGGTTGTCCGAGAAAGCTTCGCGAAGATTGTAAGTCGGTCGCTGGGGGCCAAAAAGCAAACGTTGCAACATATAGGTATCAGGACCGTTCAGGGCGGTCGCGGGAGGCGCCCCACGGAAACCGGAGCACCGAAACAGACCCCGACTGCTGGAGTGTTGACTATACCGCAGTTGGCCGCCGGACAGAATCCGCACCCCCAACCCGGCCATCGCAACCGCCAGAGTCTGCCCAATGACCCCGGCCCCGGAACTAGCGGGCACGGGACACCCTCTGGCAATTTTACCGGCGGCCGCAGTATTCCGCTCTCGATTCCAGTACACTCTTGGCCGGACGGGGCCTGCACGCGGGCGGGTTATTACTTGCCCGGCTGATACGCGGTTGATGTGCGGTTAATAGCCGTGCCAGAGACAGGCTGGGCACTCTGAGAGCGGGCGACATTATCGACTTATCAGCGCAGCTTCGGAGCCGGTAGACCGACCGGAGCCGGCCCCCGGGCCGGGGCAGGAAAATTATAAATAGCAATAAGACAAATCGCGGGCGGAAAACTGTACTCAACTGATTCGATGAGCGCCCATGCAGGAGAAACCAGACCATGCCTCACCGGCTGCCTGAACGGTCGTTGCTGCACAACTGCGGCCGCTACGCCCACTGCGCGGGGCAAACCAACGCACCTCAGAATCTCCCCCACCTATGAATAAGCCAGAAAACCCGGAAATGGTTGAAGATGCGTCGGAGCCTTACTCCGATGTCAGTCTGTGGATGTCCAACCAGACCAACCTGGTGCCGCGCAAACCCCTGCAGGGAGACCGCGAGTATGACATCGCGATCATCGGCGGCGGTTTTACCGGGCTCTGGACGGCCTACTACCTGAAGTCACTGGCGCCGACGCTTTCAGTCTGTGTCCTGGAGGCCCAGATCTGCGGTTTCGGTGCTTCAGGGCGCAACGGCGGCTGGTTGATGGGAGCCATTGATGGCGAAGCAGAGCTGCTGGCTACGCTTGATGGACACCGGAGGCTTGCGGCACAGCGGGCAATTCACGGGATTTTACCGGCGGTTGAGCAAGTGTTGCTAGATCACAATATTGACTGCGGCTACCAGCGCGGCGGCGGCATCTGGGCCGCTGCCCGTTATCCATGGCAGGAGATGATTCAACGCAATGCACTGGATGAACTGCATGCCGCCGGTTATACAGAGGCCGACTACCGCTGGCTATCCACCACCGAACTCTCCCAGCGGCTGCAGATCCGCCGGCCGATGGGTGCAATATTCACTCCACATATTGCCCGCATACAACCGGGCTCACTGACCAGACAGCTGGTACAGACGATCGAACAGCTGGGTGTGGATGTTTATGAACAAACCCGGGCATTCTCCATCGGTGACGATGCAGTGGAAACAGACCGCGGCTGGGTGCGCGCCGGCACCCGCATCCTCGCAGTGGAGGGCTTCAACTATGAATTCAAGGCGCTGCGCCGCCTGGTCCTGCCAGTGTCCAGCCGCATCCTGGCCACAGCACCGCTCTCGGCGGAGCAATGGGGCAGCATTGGCCTCGCGGATCGCGAAGTGTTCAGCGATGCCTCACCGGTCATCACCTATGGCCAACGCAGCGTCGATGACCGCCTCGTATTTGGTGCCCGCGGCGGTTACCGCTTCGGCGGCCATCCGCGCAGTGACTTCAGCGGCGACAGACGCGCCTTTGACCAGCTTCACGCGCTGCTGCTGGACTGCCTGCCACAACTCGACAATGTGCCAATTACCCATCGTTGGGGCGGCACCCTTGGGCTAACGCGCAATCCGGCACCCCACGCCATTTACGACCCGGTCTCAGGTCTGGCCACCGCCGGCGGCTATGGTGGCGAGGGCGTGGGGGCATCCAACCTGATGGCCCGAACGCTGACCGACCTGATACTTAAGCGCAATACCCCCCTGGTTGAACAACCCTGGGCACACCGCTGTCCGCTGGACCGGGTGCTACGTCGCTGGCACCCCGAACCCCTCCGCTGGTTGGGTTACCAAGCCACCAGCCTCGCCCTCGCCGCCGAAGAGTCCATGGGACGCAGGGAATGGCCAGCCCCGCTGCCACAATGCGCCTCGGGGTTAAACCGACTGATAAGCGCGCTGCGCTCCTGAGGAAAGCCGGCTGTGGCGCCCGATCTCACTCACCCTCTCCAGGGCAGATTTCAGTACTTTTAGGCAGAATAACAACACGGGCACAAACACAACGCGCTACCATGACAGCTCCAGCGCAAACCAGGGAGAACAAAGCCGTGAGATGGGGGCGGGATTTCATTGTTGGCAGCCTTTGTGCCCTGGCCCAGAGCGGCCTGAACCTGCCTGCGGTTGCAGCGACTGATTCCGTGGTGTACTGGGGTGCCAGCTATGCAGGCGTGGGCAAGTTCATTGGCAGCTCCCAATCACCGGCCATCAAAATCTACAAATACAAGGGGCGTGGCGGCGTCACCGAGTTTTCTGATCAGGCCCCACCAGACCGGCGCTACGAGGTCCTCCGCTACGACTGCTATGCCTGCAATCCGGCCTCCCGTATCGACTGGCACCAGGTCCGCCTGTACCTTAAGCCGTTTCGCGAACCCGTAGACCGAGCCGCTGCAAAATACGCTGTTGACCCGGCCCTGGTAAGAGCAGTGATCCATGCCGAATCTGCGTTTCGCCCGGAGGCGATTTCCAGCAAGGGTGCGATCGGGCTGATGCAATTGATGCCGGCAACCGCTGCTGACATGGGCGTAGCCGATGCCCGGCAACCCGAGCAGAATATCGACGGCGGGGTGCGCTATCTGGCGCACTTGCTGGACCTGACCGAGGGCAACATTCGGCTGGCCACCGCCGCCTATAACGCGGGTCCCGCGGCGGTAAAGCGCCACAACGGCGTACCACCGTATGCAGAGACCCGCACCTACGTAGAGCGGGTCGGCATTCTTCATGAGCGCTACCGGAAGGCTCTGACCCAGCTGGGTTACGCGCCCCCCGGTGGCCCTGCAAGCGGTCACTGACCACACCTGTCCAGCGTAGCCGACAGGCCGTGCCCACAGGTGTCAGAATTCTTTACACCTTGTGTCCCTGCTCACAGTTCACTCCCCTAAGATATACTCTAAGTCACTGTTTTTGAAATATAATAAAATCCTGGCATGTTGCTTGCTTTAACTCTCTTGACACCTGAATTTTGGCTTGCGACGGCCAAGCTCAGATTTCACCAAACCAACAACGAGAGAATCTTCTTATGACGATCAACAAGAAACTTGGCAGGCTAGGGGTAGCTGCTGTGGCATCTCTAGGTCTTACCCTGGGAGCGGCATCGGCCAACGCTGACTTCATCAGCGGTTCAATTTCATTTAGCGATGGCTTCGATCCCATTCCGGTCGTGGTCAGCGACACGTCTTTTTTCGATATTGATTCTGGCAACACGGTCACCTTTGCGGGCTCCGGCGACTTCTCAGGTATCGGGACCGTAAATTCTGCAGGTGACATCGACGTCGGCGCGCCAGGTGGCGTTTTGTACGACGTGCCAGGTTTCAGCTTCACACTCGACAACATTATCGGCGAAGCTGTTGGTGCGCTGGCGTGTAATAACGGCCTCTGCACCGATAACCGTCAGCTGACCCTTATCGGCACGGTGTCCGGCGGCGGCTTCGACGATACCTTCTGGCAGGGTACTTTCACCGCGAACGGTAGCTGTGCTGGCGCAAACGGTGCTTGTACTGATAACACCACTTACAGCGCGACCTGGTCTTCTTCCCTGACTGCGCTTGAGCGTCCGCCGGAAGAAATGCCCGTACCGGGTGCACTGGCACTGCTCGGCATTGGCCTGGCAGGCCTGGGCTGGACGCGTCGTCGTAACGCCCGCTAGCACCGTGAACCGGTAACGCAGCCGGTTGCTCTACAAGAAAGCCCTCGCTGACCCCAGCGAGGGCTTTTTTTATGCCCATCCAGCTCGCCGCCGTATTCGCCTCACCGCCCCACTCTGGGTATCAGTAGGCATCTTTGATACCCTCCCAGCCCTGCGCCAGTTCTTTGCAATCAAGGCCACACAGGAGACACGCCATGAAACCCCAAACCATTGCACTGCACGCGGGGTACAAGAGCGACCCGACCACCAATGCCGCTACCACACCGATTTATCAAACCACGTCGTTCACCTTCAATGACAGTCAGCACGGGGCCGACCTGTTTGATCTGAAGGTACCCGGCAACATCTACAGCAGGATCATGAACCCGACTAACGCGGTGCTGGAACAGCGTCTCGCAGAACTGGAGGGCGGTGTCGGAGCCCTGGCGGTGGCCTCCGGCATGGCCGCTATCCGCTACGCTATCGAAGCCATCGCGGAGGTGGGCTGCAATATCGTCAGCACATCACAGCTCTATGGCGGCACCTATAACCTCTTTGCGCATACCTTCCCCCGCCAGGGACTGGAAACCCGCTTTGCCGACGCCGACGACTTCGACCGGGTGCGTACGCTGATCGATGACAATACTCGGGCCTTGTTCTGCGAATCTATCGGTAACCCCGCCGGCAATGTGGTCGACATCGAGCGCTGGGCTGAAATCGCCCACGCCGCCGGGGTGCCCCTTATCGTCGACAACACGGTCGCAACACCCATACTCTGTCGCGCCTTCGATCACGGCGCCGATATCGTCGTGCATTCCCTGACCAAATACATCGGGGGCCACGGGACCACGATCGGGGGCGCTATTGTAGACTCCGGTCGGTTCGACTGGGTAGGGCACGGGGACCGCTTCAAGATCATGAACACACCGGACCCCTCCTATCACGGCGTTGTGTACACCGAGGCGATGGGGGAGGCAGCGTATATTGGTCGCTGCCGGGTTGTCCCGCTGCGCAATACCGGAGCCGCCCTGTCGCCCCAGAGTGCGTTCCAGATTATGCAGGGTCTCGAGACCCTCTCTCTGCGCATGAAACAGCATTGCAAGAACGCGAAAAAAGTCGCCCGGTATCTGCAGGACCACCCTCAGGTCAGTTGGGTCAACTACGCGGGACTCAAGGGCAGCCCGCACCGGAAAACCTGCAAGAAGATCTGCGACGGCAAGGCGGCAGGCATCCTGAGCTTCGGGATTGAAGGCGGTATCGAAGCGGGCACCCGCTTCATCGATGCGCTGCAACTCATACTGCGGCTGGTGAATATCGGTGACGCCAAGTCCCTGGCCTGCCACCCTGCCAGTACCACGCACCGGCAGCTTGATTCAGCGGAACTGGCTTCGGCCGGCGTGAGCGAGGATATGGTGCGGCTATCGATAGGCATTGAGCATATCGACGATATTCTGGCTGATATCAAACAGGCATTGGCGGCCGCCAGATAAACAACAACACTCCGGTTCGGCCGCGACCGGGGTGGCCCAGCTTTCAGCCTTTGCCCGCAGATCGACCTTTGCATTGCAGTTGTCACTGGACAATTTTGGTTTTAAATTCAATGTAACTTCCTAATTAACTGCGATGACGCCACCGGGCGACGCTAGCAACCATCGCCCATTTATTCAGTGCTGAGGAGGTACTACCCCATGCATGCTGCCGGTCCAATGTTCAATGACAACGCCCTCAAACTGGGCATTTTCTCCGCCAACTGCTCCAGTGGAATGGCGGTCACCAAGGTGGAGGAACGCTGGCAAAACACCTGGGAGAACAATATAGCGCTGGTGCAGCTTTGCGACGATGCCGGTCTGGAGTTCATGTTGCCTATCGCACGCTGGATCGGCTATGGCGGCGACACGGACTTCCACGGTGGTGTGTTGGAAACGGTGACATGGGCCGCCGGCCTGCTGGCCCACAGTAAAAAAATCCAGGTGTTTGCCACAGTGCACACGGCCTTTAACCACCCGATCGTCACCGCCAAACAACTGGCCACCATAGACCATCTGGGTGGCGGCCGGATCGGATTGAATGTAGTGGCCGGCTGGAACAAACCGGAATACGAAGCCTTCGGGGTGAGTCTGCCTGAGCAGCATGGCGAGCGTTACGCCCGGGCTCAGGAATGGTTCGACTACGTGCAAAAACTCTGGCACGAGGAAAAGGCCTTCGATTGGGACGGCCAGTATTTTCAAGGCAAAGGCGTTTACAGTAACCCCAGACCTCTGCAATCGCACGTGCCCATTCTCAACGCAGCCGCGTCCAGTGAGGGCCGAAAGTTCGCCGTCCGCAATGCCGACTTTTTGTTCACCCCCGTATTCGACTTTGACCAGGGGCGGGCCACGGTTGCGGAAATCAAGGGGCAGGCCGCAGCGGCCGGTCGTGACATGGGCGTCTTCACATTCTGCACCGTGGTCTGCAGACCCACGCAGCAGGAGGCCGAGGACTACCTCGACTACTACGCCAATCAGCACGCCGACTGGGATGCCGTCGATTACCTGATGAAACTGCAAGGGCTGCACGCCCAGTCGTTTACCCCTGAGGCGCTGGCAAATTTCCGAGACCGTTTCGCCGCAGGCCACGGTGGCTTCCCCCTGGTCGGGACACCGGATCATGTCGCCGATCAGCTGGAGAAACTCAGCGCCACGGGCGTTGCCGGCACCACCTTGGCCTTTGTAGATTATGCCAAGGAGTTCCCCTATTTCAGGGATGAGGTGATACCCCGACTGGAACGCAAGGGCCTGCGCAAGCCAGCACAAAGATAGTCAGGACGCGTTGCGACGCCAAGATGCCGACGTCCGCAGGGCATTCAAGATGCCATCAGGCGACGACAGCGTGGGACTCCGCGGCCCACTGTTCTATTATGACATTATGAACCATTGACCATCGGCCTGAATGCCATGCAAAAACAACGACGCGAGTTTATCCAAAACACTGGCATACTGCTGTCGGTGATCTTGGCCGGCAAGGCGGTCGCCCTCTCTCCGCGCGAGGCCCTGGCGGCAGGCATTCCGTACCAAATTCTCAGCGCTGCACAGGCAGCAACCCTGGACGGGCTGGCGGAGGCGCTGGTACCCGGCAGTGCAGCGGCCGGTGTCAGTCAGTTCATTGATAAACAGCTGGCTGTACCCCCCGAAGAGTGCCTGCTGATGCTCAAGTATCTGGGCGTGGAGCCGGACGATAGGCCGGGGTTTTACAGAACCGGCCTGGACAGTGCCGCCGCCATTGCAGAAGCACGGTTTCAGAGGCCCTGGCAGTCTCTTTCCAGCAAGGAGACTGCCCTGTTGCTAACACAAATGGGCTCCGACCCGGGCGTCCAGTGGCAGGGCCCACCCGCCAGCTTTTTCCAGTTTGTTCTCCGTTCTGACGCTTGCGATGTCGTGTACGGAGGCGCGGAGGGCTTCGCCCGACTCAACATGCCCTACCGGGCGCATATTGCCCCCACGGAGCCCTGGTGACTGTGATGTCGGACCGCAAAGCTGAAGATGCCACAGACCTTCTGGTCATCGGCTCCGGTGCCGCTGGCAGCGTTATTGCCGCCCAGGCAGCGCGTGCGGGCAAACGCGTCCTGGTTCTGGAGGCAGGCCCACCCCGTCAGCTTTCCGACCTGATCAGCTCGCAAGTCTGGGCCCGTCGCCTGAAATGGTCCGGGGCGCCTGTGGAGGAGTCCGGCAATCTCGGTATTGGTCACGGCTTTAATGCCGGCTGGGGCAGCGGCGGCAGCGCGCTGCATCAGTACGGGGTCTGGCCGCGTCTGCACGAAAACGACTTCAAACTGTATTCCCAATACGGCCGCGGACTGGACTGGCCTATCGAATATAAAGATCTGCGCCCCTACTATGATAGGGTACAGGAGGTTGTGGGACTCAGCGGCGATGCCAGCAAGGAAACATGGCGACCGCCGGGTGCCGCCTATCCAATGCCTCCCTTACCGGTTTTTGCTCAGGGCCAGGCGATTGCAAATGGGTTCAGCAAACGGGGCATGACCACTGCCCCCATCCCGATGGCGGTTAACAGCACGGTCTACAAGGGTCGCCCCGCCTGCCTGTATGACGGCTGGTGTGATGCGGGCTGCCCCATCGGCGCGCTGGCCAATCCTTTGGCTACCTACCTGCAATGGGCGCTGGATGCCGGCGCGCAACTGCGCAACCGCGCCACCGTGGTGAAGCTCCTGCACGATCCGTCGGGACAAAAAGTCACCGGCGTTGAGTACTGCGATGAAACCGGTGACCGCCATCAGGTGCGGGCCAATACCGTGGTTCTGGCAGCCTTTGCCGTGCAGAACGCGCGCCTGCTGCTCGCCTCCGCCAGTGAGCAACACCCCCGGGGCTTGTCCAACCGCAACGGCCTCGTCGGTCGCTACCTGATGACCCATCCGGCAACCTCCATCTACGGCTTGTTCCCGGAGCAGACCCAGCCTCATCTCGGCCCTACAGGCGGCCAACTGATCAACCACGATCACTATGCCCGGAAGCAAAAGTCCGGCGCCTTCGGCTCTTATCAATGGCTGATAGCCAACGCGCTCAAGCCCAACGATCTGCTGGGTATCGCCAACACGCGGCCCGACATCATCGGCAGTGCGCTGGCGGATTTTATGGGCCGGGCGGCCAGGCACATGGGCACCATGACCTTCGTGGGTGAAGACCTCGCACTGGCTGAAAACCGGGTGGAACTCAGCGGCCGCAAGGACCGCTTCGGGGTGCCGTTGGCGAGCGCGGTACACAACATATTGCCTGCAACTGCAGCGCTCTGTGACCAGGCCGTGGCGGAGGGTCTGGCCGTGTTTAAAGACGCCGGTGCGCAGACACCCTGGTCTGGCCCGCGCTTCGGCATGCACATCATGGGCGGCACGGTAATGGGCGCAGATCCGGCGACGTCCGTGTGTGATGCCTATGGCCGTGTGCACCAACTGGATAATCTCTTCGTGGCCGGCCCCGGTCTATTTGCCAGCAGCGGCGCGGTCAACCCCACCTTTACAATTCATGCCCTGGCACTGCGCACCGCAGATCATCTGCTGGCTGAACACTGATCGACCTGAATAGCGCACCTGGCCAGAGCCGGGCCCAGATCGCCACTGACAATTGATACCTCAGCCTGCCCCAGCGGAAGCCTTTAGCACACCCCCTGGCGGCCAGACCTCGCCGCTCAGGATATCTGCAAAGTGATTCACGGCGGTCTCATCGTTTAGCATACCCAGGGGCACCGTGAAATGCCCGCGCTCGTAGCGGTAGCGATTGGCCTCGGGAACATCCCAACTATCCAGTTGCCGGTCGACCTGGCTACTGTCGGTGACCGTATCCCGCTTACCCACCACACTCACGATGGCAGCGCCGGGCATGCAGGGCCTTCCCGGTGGGTCCAGTTTGGCCATCCAGGTCTGAACGGAGTCCTGGTGCCAGCCCCTGGCGTGCAGTGCATCTCCCATGTGCCAGACATTCGACAGACTGCCCTTGAGTGCGCCGTCGTAAAGGTGAGGACTGTGAGTTATCAGCAGCAGCGCGTCCGGTCGCAGATTTTCTGGCCAGGCCTTGGCACGCACGGCAATCGCCTTGGCTGACTGAGCGCCGAGACTGCTGCCGCCGATCGCCACCGGGCCGTGACTGGTCTCCCGGGCCCAGCGGATGATCGTTGCCCATTCCTGATGTTGTGCGGCGAGAAAATCGAACACGCTGTTAGGGGTGCGGGCCATGATTTGCTCGCCACCGTAGTGACCCGGCAGGACGCGCCTGCCGTGCCAGGGTGCCTCCGGCCGGATCACCCTGATACCCCGACTGACCAGCACCGTCACCTCATCCAGCAGTTGCTTATAATGGTCGAACTCGACACAAATCCCGTGGCCGAAGATCAGTGTGGGCGGATCGACTACTCCCTCAGGACAATGCACCCGGGCATAGGCTATATCGTTCTGCGTCAGGGCCGGGGAAGAGAATCGTATCCAATGATCGTGCCCGGCTGTTGTGGGGAGGTTTCTGGACACCTCCACATCCGGGAAGGCCTCGGGTAGAGCAAACAAAGCCTCCACACCTTCCCCCGCCGGACCAAACCGGGCGGCTATTTCCTCCGGGGCGGGCGGGTCCATAAACGCGGAGGTGAGCACCAGACGACGTAAGGGCGTAAACGAGCGGCGCGTCATATTGTAGGCAGTTCGAAAGTCCAGGCGCATCTCCTCGACGATCGGTAATCGTTCCCCGGCTACCGATTCCCGGCCGAAAAAATAGCTGTTCCAGAGTTGCTCGGTAGAAAACGCCTTCAACCGGGAGCGCTCGAACTCCAGCAGCAAGCCGTGTATTTTTTCACGCTGGCGGGGGCTGGGTTGACTGAGCGGCACATGCGCAATGAACGCGTCCACATCTCCCTGCGCGGCTCGCGCGGCACCCCAGAGCCGTGACAGGGGAAAGAACCAGCGCTCGAGGAAGTAGAGGATACAGCGGTCCAACCATGGCCGGGCAATAACGGCCCCCAAAGGCGACCTCATCACCCTGACGGCAAGATCATGTGTCGTCGAAGAACTCATACCCCACCGTTGGTTCGCATCTTTGCTTGAGTATACCGCGCCGACAGCACCGGGCGGGGCGCCCCCAATACCAAACCCCCGCAAGACTGATTTGGGTCAACAGAATGGGGTCAAAGCGGCGACCCGACCGGACCTTCACCACACGGGCCTGTCACTTGCGCTGTCGCTGCGACCAGGGTGCTTACTTCCGCATAGGCCACTTTGCCCAGCGCGGTGTGTGGCAGGTCATCAACGACAATAATACGGTGGGGGTGTTTGTACCGACCCAGACACTGGGAGAGATGATTGCGAACCGACAATTCGTCCAGTTCATTGCCGGATGAGAGAGTAACCACTGCCACCGGCACTTCACTCCACCGGGGGTCAGCCACACCGACCACCGCAGCCTGGCTTATGCCCGCATACTGCTCCAGTGCCCGCTCGATCTCTACCGGGTGGATATTTTCCCCACCAGAGATGATTAACTGCTTCTTGCGCCCGACCACACAGAGTCGACCATTGCCATCCAGATAACCGAGATCACCCGTGCGCAGCCAGCCGTCCCGCAATGCTGCCAGTGTTGCCTCTGGGTCACGCCAATAGTGGCTCATGATATTCGGTCCACGCAAGAGGATCTCCCCTTCGACACCGGCCGCTGCGTCTGCGTCCCCCTCGTCAACAATCCTGATCTCGGTGTAAAGCGCCGCATGACCCACAGTGCCGAGACCAGGGCCAATACCCTCAACGGTCTGATGCGCCGCAATGGGTGAAGATTCCGTACACCCATATACCTGAATAACCGGCACACCTTTGTTTGCCCAGGCCCTTATCAGGCCCTTGTCGACCACGCTGGACCCGGTAGTCACCGCTTTAAAGGAACTCATATCTGCGCCGTCCCAGGCAGGCAAGTCCATTAGTTGGCGCATCTGTGCGGGGACCAGCACGGTCAGGGTGGGTCTGCGACTGGCCACAAAGTCCATAAACTGGCCGGGGTCAAACTGGCTGAAGATCGTAACTGTCGCACCGACACGAAGGGCTGGCAGCGTCTGAATATTAATGCCGCCAACATGAAAGAACGGCAAGGTTGTAGCGATCCGGTCGCCGCGACTCATGTCATGCATCAGGGCACTGTGCAGCGCATTGCAGTGGACGGCTTCCTGGGTGAGAACTGCACCCTTTGGGGTGCCCGTGCTGCCCGAGGTAAACACGATCAATAGCGGCAAACTCAGACCGGCGCTGCAGTATTGCAATGGCAGCTTGTTGTCGAGCAGTCCCTTAAACGTCAGCGCGTCTGCATTGGCCTGGTCCCCATCCAACAGCACGGTAGTGTATGCCGCAGTACCCTTCGCAGGATCGTTGGTAGTCATCTGCTCCAGACAGGTCTGGCCGATGAACAGTGCCTTGACCTCAGCATGTGCGAGCATCGCGCGATGTTCGCTGGCTGCCAAGCGAAAATTCAACGGCACCAATACGGCGCCAAGCCGGGCACAGGCGAACAACAAAGTGATGAACTCAATGCGATTCTGGGCCAATATCGCCACCCGGTCGCCGCATTCAACCGATAGCTGCAACTGTAAGCCGGCCGCCAGAGTCAGGGACTCCTCAGCAAGCGCTCGGTAAGTGCGCTGCTCATCCCCGCATTGGACCGCAAGCTTACTCGGGGTCCGCTCGGCCCAGTAGTCGATCCAAGCGGCAATACCCGAGATTGCAGACGGCAGTGACGCGGTGCCGGCACGATCAGGCGCTGGCAGCACTGACGATGATCGCCGCACCGGCGAGTTTGCAGTCGGCAAGATGGACGAAATCGGCTCCGCCGGCTCATACCCATCCGTCATGTAAGCAATACCGGGCGCAAGTAAAGCCCGCCAGGCCACTTCGGTAGCGGGTGTATAAGACTCGTCCCAGGACCGCAATGTCGCTAGCAGGCTATCCAGCCAGAAGCTGTACAAGCGCGGCTCAATATTGCGATTCAACGCGTTGTGTGACCGGGCAATGGAGCGCATGCGCTCACTGGGTCTGCCGGTGGCGACAAATTCCAGCATGTGCTCAAGCGATGTCTTCAGGTGTTGCTGTTGAGCGCTCATATCAGTCGCGGCAAACTTGCTTGCGACCTCCGGAGATGTAGCCACAAATCGCTGATAAAAATTCGCGAAAAAGCCGTCGAATTCTGTGTCTGTGCCTTCCGCAACCACCCTGGCGTAACTCTGCGAAACCACGCTGCGGTAGTTGTCATTTTGCTTGTCCAGCACGGCCTGTTCAATTGCGCCCTGTTGCACCAGTGCATCGGGCTCGAGATAGTGTCTTACCGAATTGGCGTAGTAATCGAGCTGTGCCGCCCTGCCCTGCACCGGCGACCACACGGTGTCACCAGCGGTGCGCACGGCGGCCAGTTTTTCCAGTCTGTCCAATGCGCTCAGGTAAGCCTCGGGCCAGGACTGATCGGTATCAAACACCGGGGCCCCCGCAGACTCTATCGCCAGACGCAGCGCCTCGGCGCGCTCGAAAAGCGCTGCCTGGGAAATGCTTGCTCCGTCATCATCCAGCAATGCCAACGCCAGCAGGTGAATCGGCAGCACGGGTATTTGGCTCGCTACTGTGCCCATCAATTGCCGGCCCAGCCGTTCGATATGACGGCGCCGCTGCTCTGATGTCAGAGACGCCAGGTCGAGGCCCCGGGCACCTTGCCAGCGGCGCAGGGACACCGGGTCTCCAAAGCTGGCACAGGCCCAACCAAAAGCTTTGTGGCCAGGCCGCAGCATATGGCCCAGCAGCCGGACACAAAAACCCAAACTGGACAGGGCAAGATAGAGCTTGCCTCTATCCCGAAACTGTCGCGTGTCCCCAAACAACAAGCGCTCTTGCTCTGGCACTTCGTCATAATTAAAGCTCACCGGGATAAATACCACGTCGCGATCCATCCCGGGCCAACGGGCGGTGGCGACATAATTTAGCAGGCCAAAGTTCATTTCCTGAATAAGACCGTCGCGAGCGAGCCCGCCCTCGGGAAAAATACCCAGATGAATGCCCTGGCTGACGGAAAGCTGCACGTAGCGACGCAACAGCACACGGTATAACGGATCGTTGGCATTGCGGTCGACGACGTAGTTTCCCGCCAGCTTGACGAGATGATTAAGCGGCCACAGTCTTGCCCACTCGCCCGCCGCATGGGCAACAGTAGAATGTCCCGCGAGCAGATAGTTGACCAGCAGCACATCCACATTAGAGCGATGATTCATAAACAGGACCACCGTCGCATCACGACCGATGTGCTGGTACGCATCATTGGGCGGTGTCACCCTGCGGGTTCTGTAGAGGGTCAGCAATAACAGCTTGGCCATCCAATAACCGAGGTAAAAATAATAGACAGAGCGGAATCCCGGCACGATCTCCCTGGCCTGGCGCCTGACCCGCACATCGACGTCTGCTGGTTCGAGATCGGCCTGCGCGCCAAACGCCCGCATCGCATCCTTTACCTCAGGGTCATTGACAAGGCTCTCAATAACCACCTCTCGATCCAGAAAGCTCATCGGAGAAACCGGGAACTGCTGACTAAAGGCGTGCCGCTTGTTCGCCCGTCGCTCCAGGCGGGCCAGAAGAAAACGACCGAGCACAATAGCCACCGCCGCCCAGGCAACTAGCGGCAGCACTGACTCTGCAATTGTGGTGCTGAAGGCTTGCATAAGCGATTGGTTTACCCGCGCCGCATTAGACTCCGGTTCTAATGACTATAGCAGTGGCGCAGCGACAGGACTGCTATCGACAGGTAGTTTTTACCGTCAGCTGCGACCTGCAGAAATAAACCGGGCTCATTCCAGTGCCATTACTGGTGAAAGGACGGCCGGAGCACCCTGCGCCCCGGTCATCGAGCGGAGCCTTGCAGCCAATGGATTAACGCAGGCAATGCATCCGCGGTGCGGCGTTCATCTTCAGGGGGTGGTCAGATAGCTCAGCCAGGCGGTCATGCGCAGTGCCACCTTACTGATCATATGAAAAGCGGCACCGCCCGAGGTATAAATCGCGACAGTACCAGCGGTACCCTGGGGCAGCGCTCGGGCCAGCGCTTCATCATGCATTTCGATCACCACGCCCCAGCGACCTCTGGCGGGTGCGCCGGTAAAATTAGGAAGCTGACTACTCGCCGTCAATTGCGAATCGCCATCCGTGCCGACCACACGCTCCACCCTGCCAGCAAAAACCTGACCCGGCTTATTGATGAACACAATTTCAGCCGGATCGTCAACGGCGATCCGCCGCACCGAACTCTGGCTGAAACTGGCGAGAATCGCACTGGCCTCAGTCGAAACAAATGCCATTGCCGAGGCCATCGGCACGGGTGTGACGTAGCCCCCGGGGCGCAGTTGCAGATTTAACACATAACCGTCATGGGGCGCGGTAACCGTGGTCTCCTGAAGCTGCCAGCGTGCGTTGTCCAGCGCCGCTCGACTGGCTTCGATAGCCGCAGTCGCTGCGTCGACGTTCGCAGTCGAAGTATCCAGGTCGATCTGTGCTGCCGCCTGAGTCTTAACCAGCTTGGTGGCACGGTCCAGGTTGATTTGGGCCAGACGCTTTTGCGCCTCTTGCTGCTCAATCTGAGCCTCCAGCTGACGCACAGCAAATTCGTAGGGCGTCGGGTCGATGGTGTAGAGAGCATCCCCCTTGCGCAGCGGCTGGTTGGCATCAACCAGCACCTCCACAACCTGGCCCTTGACGTTGGGAACGATAGGGATAACGAACCGAAACATCCGCCCGTCACCGCTCATGGGCGCATAGGTGTACCACATAAAAATAATGGCCGCGATAATTGCTACCCCCACCCCGGCAAAGGCGACGATATTGCCCACGGTCTTCTTCAACAGGCCCAATGTGTTGAAGATGAGAAAATAAAGCCCGGCATAGCAAATACTGATAAACGCGATCACGCCGATGCCTCGGCTTGTTTTGGTGCTTGTGAGAGCCTGGACTCGAGCTCACTGACCCGGCGCTCCAGGGCGACGTCAACGCTCAGCGGCTTCATCTTCGCCCACACCAAAGCGATAAACCAACCCACGCCCAGGGTCAACAAGCCGATCCAGGCGAGGTAAGTGATTGCCTCCGCCTGAGGGTGTTCAGCCTCCCTTGCAATGTTGCCGGGGATATTGCCGATGAGCACCACCAGCCAGATCCCCACGGCGATTATCACCAACAATACGATCAAGGCGAAAATATCCAGCACAGCTATCTCCTACCATTATGTTTTCACGTCGCCGCGACCACAAACAGGGCACCGCAGCAAAACCACGCGCACCGATGCAAGAGCCCTTGCGTCGTCGCCCCCTGTCATGATGCCACTGACAGTGCATAATTGCGAGACCGCAGCACGATCCAGGCCGCTGCCGTCACACAGCGCAGACTACCTCCAGGCGGTCAGCTTGCAGGCAAAACCTCAAAACCCGCGGTGGGAAAGTGCACTTGCAAAGGACCCAACTCAGGGGTCTCCCGGGCGACCACAATCCTCTGCTGATCATGCACCAGGAGCCGTCCGGTGGTGCCGTCGAGTGCATAATCGAGCGGTCGAACGGTCACCAAACTACCCGCAAGCAAGTCTCCACAGACAGGCCCGGTGAGCGCACAAGGCGCGCAGGATCGCGCCGCCTGCAAAGCGGATTCGGCGGTGCAGGCATGCATACGACCATGCCCTATCGCGGTCATCCGCTGGTACCAGGCCAACACGGCAGCCAGCTCATCAGCGGCCGGTAGGCCGCCGACTTCCCGTTGGAACCAAAGTGTGTGGTAGGCGGCAAAATCGAGATAACCCGGCCCTTCCCCGGCGAGGTAACCCCCCTCGGCTGCCAATCGTTGCTCCAGCTCCAGTAGATGCTCCGCAAACACGACTATTGCCCGCTGCGGCGCCATCGGCTTACTGTGCGCAGAACGCGCGATGCCCGCACGATCGCGGATAAAACGCAGAGCATCAAAAAAAGACAGTTCGCGAAACAGTTTACCGAGGATTCGCCGCACTGGAATGGCTGCCACGGCCGCCCAGAATACCTCTCCCTCCAGGTGCTCACTGTAGGCCTGAGCAGCGGCATCGAGACTGTTGGGATCGAGCTCCGGGCGCCCGGCCCGGGCGGCCAACTCACTGCAAATCAGCCGGCTGTCGCAAAAACAATCGGCGCCCCACTGAACAACCGGAATGCGTCGATAGCCGCCGGTGAGCTGATCCAGGACCGGGCGCGGCGGGCTTTCGGAGGTAACAACAGACTGCCATTCAAGGTCCAGATAACCAAACACCAGACGAATTTTTTCCGAGAAAGGCGACATCGGATAATGGTGAAGCATTGGCAACGGGCATTCCCTCTTCTGGCTGGCTTTGCAATCCGCACTGGCAAACCCGTACTCTGCAAAACTTCTACACTGGCGTTACATCTGGTATTCAGGTAACCGAACGATCATGCCATCGAGGGCGTCACTGACGTCGATCTGGCAACTGAGACGCGAGTTGTCGGCCCTGTCCGGCCGCATACTCAGCATCGCTTCCTCCATCGCGTCAGGGGCGCCCGAAGCCTCCAGCCATTGCTGCTCAACGAAGCAATGACAGGTGCCGCAGGCGCAGGCGCCACCGCAATCCGCATCGATACCCGGGACCGAGCGATCAAGGGCATTTTGCATCAGCGATTTACCGCTGTCCGCGTCAATGGTGTGCTCCGCACCGTTGAATTCAATAAGTGTTATCGTTGGCACTCGCTGTTCCTTAGCCGGGCTGGCTCATCTGATGAATAAGATCGACGATCGGTTGCAGGTCCTGGGCAATAGTGGCCTCAATCAAGCGCGGGCCTTTCTCGGCCATGGCGGTTTCAAACGCGGCATGAAACGCCTCCGCACTGTCAACGGCGACCGAGGGGACGCCCATACCTTCTCCAATGTGTACCCAATCCAGTGTGGGTTTATCGAGTTCCAACATCGACAGCATCTTCGGCGTCGCGT
The DNA here is from genome assembly GCA_963840725.1 of uncultured Gammaproteobacteria bacterium. GTDB lineage: Bacteria > Pseudomonadota > Gammaproteobacteria > Pseudomonadales > Halieaceae > CAVWDU01. Next base: position 303,800 of record CAWIZY010000028.1, read on the forward strand.
CTTCTTTGCGCACCCTCGCGAGTTCGACATTGAGCACCGCGTAAGCATCGTTCTTGAGAATCACAATGGTGACATCGCAGTTCTCCCGGGCAAGACTCCACAGGGCCTGGTTGGTGTACATGGCACTTCCGTCCGCCTGCAGGGCGATCACCTTGCGGTCGGGGCAGGCCACGGCGGCTCCCAACGCCACTGGCAGACCACCGCCGATGGCTGCACCGGGAATGGCGTAAAGGTATTCGTGAGCGGGCGCGGTGCCAGTCTCCTGATACAACTCGAGCCCGGCGGTCGCCGCTTCATCCACCATGATCGTGCCCTCTGGCATCAACAGATTGACGCTCTTGCCGATGGCCGCAGCCGTCAGTGTCCCCTCCGGCAACTCGGCCTCAACACGCTCACCCAGTGCCGGCTGGGTCGCACCTGCATCGAGCGCGTCAACCAGGTCAACGAGGGCGCGATTCACATCGTGATCGGCTGATGCCAGGGTCCAGACCTCGCAGGTTTCAGGCGCCTTGAACATGGCGGAATTCCGGTAGGCAAACGTCGACACAGGGGGCAGTGCACCCACCAGAATAATTTGCTCGTAGTCGCTGAAAAACTGCTGGGCCATCTCGAGGAAGTAAGGCACCAGTTGCACCTGCACGCGACCGGCTCCCCGGGATAAACGCCCCGGGAAAGTCTCGGCCAGCAGTTGGGCCCCGGTACTCGCCGCAATGCGGCCGGCAAGCTCCAGGTTGTGTTCACGCAGCCCGTGGGCTCCGAGCAGCAGACCGGTCTTGCGGCCGTTGACAAGCAAGCCCCTGGCTGCAGCTATGGTCTCCGCAGAAGCCCTGGGATTGGCGGGAACCGCCTCCTCCATCACCGGTGCACCGGGCGCCGGGTCCCAATGGCAGTTCGTAGGCGCTACCAGCGTACAAATACGTCCCGAACCCATCATCGATGTGCGCGCAGCCTCCGCTCCCAACGTAGCGAGATCGCTGGCCGATTTAGCCTCCCGGGTCCAGTGAGATACGTTGCGAGCCAGATCGGTAATCTTGCCGCCGATCATCTCGTGCTCGGGAAAATTGGGCTGATGATAGCTGGCGTTGGCCCCGACTATGTTTACCACCGGTGTGTTGGCGCGGCCCGCATTGTGGAGGTTGGCGATACCGTTGGCGAAACCCGAACCGACGTGGAGCAGCGTAAACGCCGGCTTTTCAGCCATCCGCGCGTAGCCGTCAGCGGCTCCGGTGACCACGTTCTCCTGCAGGCACAAAATCGGCCGCACCGCGTCCGATTTGCCCATTTCGTAGACCAGCTGCATCTCCGAGGTGCCGGGGTTGGCAAAACAGGTATCCAGGCCCGCGTCAGTCAGTACGTGAAAAAGCGATTGTGCACCGTTCATACGAATTATCCTTAATTGCCGGCACTGGGATTCTCACACACCACACGGGCACGCACTGTCACCCATATTGCATGCCGCCCACAGTCACTACCCGGCCGAGAGGCGCCAGCGCCAAAAATGGGCTCACCGGTCCTGTCAGCGAACCGTTACCTGACCTCGATGGTGATCCGGGGTGAGACAACCGGAGGCTCGTGAGGCAGATGATGTTTGTCTCCCATCATCAACTGCAGCGTATGCCGGCCGGGGGCCAGATCAAGGGTGGTTTCCGTCTGACCGCCACCGAAATGCACATGCTGACTATCTGCGGGCACTGGCTTGCCTGACTCGGGAAGCTCAACCACATCAATCAATAAGTGATGATGGCCCGTGTTGACGACATCCACGCCGGCGGGTGCCACGCCCATGCCACGCAAGCCGAATTTAACCGGGAACGGGCTATCAACGACCGCGCCATCCGTCGGCGAAAGTATATAAACCTCTGCGCCCTCCGGTGCCGGTGTCGCCGCATAAAGGACATTAGCGAAAACCAGGGCGAAAGAAAGCGCGAACAACGGGGCTGCCGCCGCCGAGACTGCTGATCGGGTTATCAAAGTCATTACTGCAGAACCTCTCATTTACCTGTCATTGAACTGTCACTGAACTGTCATTGGGTCATGCGCGCCATTGCTGCGCCGCGACGGGACACTGTCATCACTCATTCCCGCTCCCGGTTATCGGACCCGGTTACCGGACCTGACGGCATTCGCTTTGTCGGACTGCTCCTGTACTGCGCATTCCACCATTTGCGGCTACGATAGCATCATGCGTAGCGGTTTTCACGACTATAACAAGCCTCAGCTGGTGTCCCACCCCATCAATTCCCGCTACCATGGCGCCAATCGCAACCCATGGAGCTGAGCACCAGCGTGTTCGACGAATTACTGCGGGCCATAAGGCCTGAACGCATCGCGCCCTGCGAATACAGCGGCCAGAATATGCACCCCAAAGCGAAACGGGTCTACGGTGGACAGGTCTTGGCGCAAAGTATCAATGCCGCCACCGATACGGTGCCCCCCGACCGCGAAATTCACTCGCAACATGCCTACTTTCTGCGCCCCGGACGCCCCTCGGAACCTATCAGTCTGACCGTCGAGATAGCCAGGGACGGCACTCAGTTCAGTTCCCGCCGTGTGGTGGCATCACAGCGGAACAAACCCATACTGGTGAGTTCACTGTCGTTTCAGGCGCCGGCGGATGGAGACGACTATCAATCTCCCATGCCATCCGTGCCACCGCCGGAGGCCCTGACCACAGAGCGGCAGCTGGCACTGGCGAGCGACAGTATTATCGAAGAATTCATGATCACCACGGGTGAAGACCTGGATGTCCGTGTCGTGGAACCCGTTGACTGGTCCAACCCCGTGCCGCGCGAACCGACCCTGCAGGTATGGATGCGAACCATGGGGCGGGTGCCTGCGCAGCGCGGACTGCAGCAGGCACTGCTCGCCTATCTCTCCGATGCATTCCTGATCGATGTCTGCCTCATCGCTCATGGCAGGCATTTCCTGGAGCCGGGACTACAGGTCGCTAGCCTGGACCATGCTCTGTGGTTTCATCAAGGCTGCCGCACCGACGAATGGCTGCTGCATACGGTAGAGGCCGAGGCCATTGGTGGCGGACGCGGGCTCGCCAGGGGCCGCTTTTACACTCGCGAGGGCGTTTTGGTTGCGTCCACCATGCAACAGAGCTTGCTGCGTACGCGCCGGCAGTAAGCGCCGGGCGCGCTCCCGACGCTTTCCGGTCGCGCGCTAAACTTCCGGCGACTCAAACACGGAAGCGCCCAATGTGGCAGCACTGACGGTGCCACGAAACACCTGAAACAGATGCCTGCCCAGGGTATCGGCTGCCGGGGGCATGGCAGCGGGTTTCCTGGCTTGCCAGACCTTTGCCGGCACCAGCGCGTTAATAGCGCCTGTCACTGAGTCCAGTTCCACCAGGTCGCCGTCCCGAAGCAGAGCGATAGGACCGCCGTGGGCCGCTTCAGGGGTCACGTGTATCGCCGCCGGTACTTTTCCGGACGCGCCCGACATACGCCCGTCAGTCAGCAGGGCCACCCGGTGCCCACGATCCTGCAGCACCCCGAGAAACGGTGTCATTTTGTGCAGCTCAGGCATGCCGTTGGCCGCCGGGCCCTGAAAACGCACCACCGTCACCACATCGCAATCGAGCTCACCCGCTTCAAACGCGGCCTTGAGTTCATCCTGGGTGGTGAACACCCGACAGGGTGCCTGGATCACCCGCTGCTCCTGCGCCACCGCCGACACCTTGATCATGCCCTGACCGAGATTACCGGTGAGCAGGCGCAGGCCTCCTTCTGCTGCGAAAGGCTGGGCCAGCCCGGTGAGCACTGCGGTATCGCCCGTTGTTTCCACCGGGACGGCCCAGCTCACGGCACCGGACTCATCCGCCTCAGGCGCAGCCACGTGGGACTCCAGCCCGGCACCAAGTAGTGTTGTTACGTCCTCGTTCAGCAGACCGCCGCCGCGCAGTTCGCGTACCAGAAACGCCATACCTCCGGCGCTTTGAAAATGGTTGATGTCGGCTGAGCCATTGGGGTAAATCCGCGCCAGTAGCGGCACCACCGAGGACAGCCTGTCCATATCCTGCCAGGTCAGGTCGATACCGGCCGCGCGCGCGATGGCCACCAGGTGAAGGGTATGGTTGGTCGAGCCACCGGTGGCCAGCAGAGCGACCACTGCGTTGACTAACGAGGCCTCGTCGACGATCTTGCACAATGCCCCACTACCGTCTTCACCCGCAGCGCGCAGCACCTCCTCCACCGTGCGCCGCGTTAATGCCGGCCGCAGACCGTCCTCCGGGTGCAGGAAAGAACTACCGGGCAACTGCACCCCGAGCATTTCCATCAGCACCTGATTGCTGTTGGCGGTACCATAGAACGTACAGGTTCCCGGGCTGTGATAAGACGCTGACTCGACCGCGAGCAACTGTTCTCGATCCGCCTTGCCCTCCGCATACTGTTGTCTGACGGCCGCTTTTTCCTTATTGGGAATCCCCGAAGCCATCGGGCCAGAACCAATGAAAGCCACCGGCAAGTGGCCAAACTGCAGCGCACCCAGCAGCATGCCCGGCACGATCTTGTCACAAATACCCAGGCAGATTACCGCATCAAACAGGTTGTGGCTGAGCGCGACTGAGGTGGCCATCGCCACCACATCCCGACTGAACAAGCTGAGATCCATGCCTGGCTGGCCCTGCGTAACGCCGTCGCACATGGCGGGAACACCCGAGGCCACCTGAGCGGTCACGCCCAGTTCACCAGCGATATCCTTGATGCGTTGCGGGTACAGAGCGAGGGGTTGATGGGCGGATAAAATATCATTGTAGGCATTGATGATGCCAATATTGGCGGTCGCCAGGCCGGCCATCAACTGCTTCTCCGCCGCACTGCTGGCCGCATAGCCGTGAGCGATATTGCCGCAGGACAAGCGTTGCTTGGGCGGCTCTTGCTCACGGGTGCGTGCACACCGATCCAGGTAGTCCTGACGCGTTTGCGCGCTGCGCTGCTTGAGGCGTTCCGTGACTTCTTCTACCAAGGGGTGCATGGTTTCTCACTCCGTTCTGCGATGAAAGTTTGCCAGGGGCATGTGCCTGATGTTCAGGCTGGCTCGAGACAGGATAAAAGATGATGGCCCGATGCGCATCTACTACCGGGTATACATTCATTATCGTCAACTTATTCGACTCACTCTTTCGGTTCGCTGACTCAAACTGCGCTTCCCCGGCGCTTTCACAGAATACTGGTTCAGACGGTTCAAGGCTGCCTTGCAAAGCTGTTGCCTGCTCGCCCCCGAAATAAAGTCCTCAAGACGGCCTCAGATCAGCAGGTGCTCTGTGCAATGGATCTTCAATAGACTTTCTGGCCACCATCAGTATATTGAACCACTAGCGCGCCGCTACCCCGCAAGACTTCCCTACAATCCGTTGGCGCCGTTCCACAGGAAATTCTTATATGGCACGTCTGCAATCTCTCGCCCTGCCCACCCTAACGCTGCTGATGTTGGTAGGTTGCTCCGACTCCTCGGACCGTAACCCAACCGAGCCGCCTGTTGTTCCGCCCGAGCCAGAGCTCACTTATTCCGCGGATATAACCCGCACCGAATTCGGGATTCCCCACATCAAGGCAGAAGACTGGGGCAGCCTCGGCTATGGATACGGCTACGCCTACGCCCAGGATAATTATTGCGTGACGATGCGCGAAATCGTGTTAGCCGGGGGGCGCTCCGCTGAATTGATGGGCGAGAGCATGGGCAATGCGGACCAGGATTTGTTGTTCCGTTTTCTCAATGGCAGCAAAGAGGAATTCAGGGACAACTTAATTACCCAGTTGCCCGACTATGTGCGCGACCTTGTGGCCGGCTACGCGGCGGGCATGAACCGCTACCTGCGTGACACCGGGCTGGACAACCTGGCCGAGGGCGATGCTGGCTGTCGCGGCGCGGGATGGGTCTTCGAAATCGATGACATCGACCTCTGGCAGTACCTGCGACGGGTCGCGCTGGGCGGCAGCTCGGATCAGGGCCTGATTCGCAGCGCACTGCTGGCGGTGGACGGACCGAATACCGTCAGCAGCGCTGCTGCCGCCCTGCAACCACTGGAAGCGCCGGCGATAGCTTCACTGCGTGAGGCGGGGGAGAGCCTGCGCAGCAAGGACCTGGGTAGCAACGCTGTGGCGGCGGGGCGGGACGCCACCCAAACCGGCAGCAGCGTTCTGTTGGGCAACCCCCATCAGCCCTGGAACGGATCCGGTCGCTGGTATGAAGCCCACCTCACCATCCCGGGGGAATACGACGTCGCCGGGGCTTCGCTACAAGGCCTGCCCTTTATCGGTATCGGCTTTACCCGCGACCTGGCCTGGACCCACACGGTGGATTTCGCCACACGCTTTACGCTGTACGAACTCCAGCTGAACCCGGACAACCCGCTGCAGTATAACTACGAGGGCGAATGGCGCGACATCACCAGCGACACGGTCTCAGTGCAGGTGATGACAGACAGTGGCAGCATGGAAACTCGCGAGAAGACCTTCTACAGCTCCCACTATGGGATGATCCTCAACCTGGAGGGCCTCAATCCACTCCTGGGCGGATGGCCTTTGTTCAACGGCTCGCTGATGACCATTCGCGATGCCAACCTGCTCACCGGGGTCCGCGGCGCGGACCAATGGATCACCAAAGCCCAGGCCACCGACATGGCGGGTTATGCCGCCGCCCTGACCAACATTGGGAACCCGGTGTTTCATGAGTTCGCAGCAGACCGCAACGGTGATGTGTACTACGGACAAATCTCCGCGGTGCCTCACGTAACGACCGCCAAATACGCGGACTGTGTCAACGGCCTCGGCGCTGTTCTGGCCCAGGGCAGCGGCAATGCCGTGATAGGAATGGACGGCAGCCGGGCCGCCTGTGAATGGGGTGAGGACCCGGATTCACCGCCAGACAGCAATTTGTTCGGCGCCTCTGCGCGGCCCACCATCACCGGTGGCGGCACTATCGGCAACAGCAACAACAGTTACTGGCTCACCGACGCCACCAATCCGTTCAGCGGCTTCCCGGTGGTCATGGGCTGGTTGGGCTGGGAAAACATGCAGCAATTCCTGCGCACCCGTATCACCCACCTGATGATCGCTGACCGGCTCGCAGGGGATGATGAACTCAGTGCTACGCCCCTGTTCGACCTGGAGACCATGAAAGCGTTGATGTACGACAACCGGGTTTACGGCGCCGAGGTGGCGCTGGACGACACCCTGGATATTTGCACTGCCTTCATCGCCGACCCACCGGAGGATGTGGACGCCGATCAACTCGCCGTGCTGGACAGTGCCTGTTCGGTGCTGGCCGACTGGGACAGACGGGTAAATGTGGACAGTGTCGGAGCCCAGGTCTTCACGGAATACTGGCGAAACCTGCGGTCCGCGCTTGGGGACGACTTTCAGAGCGTGATCAACGACCCGGATTTCTGGCTGGTGGACTTTGACCCGGCGCAGCCCCTGGTCACTCCCGCCGGCATCGACAGCGCAGCCCCGGGGACTTCAGAACTGGTCGGGCGGTCCCTGCTGGAGGCCGGCGAGCGGCTGCAGGCAGCCGGCGTGCCTTTCGACGCCCCCTGGGGTGAGGTTCAATACCTGGAACGCAATGGCAACAATGTGCCCATCCATGGTGGCGACGGCAATCTGGGTGTTTTCGGTGCTATCAGTGCCAGCCTGCAGGATGGGGGCTACATCAACCCAAGGGCCGGCAACTCCTACATTCAGGTGGTCACCTGGGATGAATCGGAATGTCCTGTCGCCGACACCATATTGACTCACTCCCAAAGCACCGACCCCGCTTCACCCCACTACGGCGATCAGACTGTGGAATACGGCGACAAGCGCTGGGTGCGCTTTCCGTTCTGCGAAGAGGATATCGCTGCCCAACAGATCGGGGAGACTGTGACACTGGAAGAGTAGAGCCTCGGTAGCAGCGTCGCACAAACGGCGACAGGCCTGCCAGTTCAGCGGTGCGCCTGGTGCGCAGCGCCCACAGTGCAGGCCGTGAGGCCTGATTGAGAAATACCGTGTCGGTCCCTCTGGACTGCACCACGGCTTGCTTCCAGTTGCGGTGCACCGGGGAATCCGCGCAGTACAGCATGCGGGTTCCCATTTGCACGCCTTCGGCCCCCACGGCAAAGGCACCGGCCATGGACGGCCCATCGGAGATGCCGCCAGCGGCGATGATCGGAACATCCACCCGAGAACGAATCAGCGGCAGCACAACAGACTGCAGCCACGTTCCCACAGGTTTGCTGTTACCGTAGCACGACACCCGCGCTGTCGCCGGTGAATTCTTGGAATACGGGACGATGACCTCCCGGAAATTTGTCTCTCGATCTGACAGCAATTTGCGTGTGATTGCGCTATATTCCGTTTGTGTCGTGCGACCGCACACGTCCCGATGCGCGAGCGTGTCCTGAAAGGCCTTCGCCGCAGAATAATGATTGCTACAGTAACAGGAAATAAGCTATGCCTGACACCTATACAGAATACCTGAATCAATGGAACGAAGAGTGTCCCGACACCGTATGGTTGCGAGAACGCTCGGGTGACAAGACCCGCGATTGGACCTGGGGAGAGGGACACCGGGAAATCAACGCCCTCGCCGCTTGGGAGGAATCTTATTTTGGCGGATCGGGGCACTGCGTAGGCCTGCTCTCGAAGAATCGCGCCCATTGGTACTTTGCCGACTACGGCAGTATAGCCGCCGGCAACTTCGTGGTCCCCATGTTTACGACGCTCGCAGCGGAGACCGCCGAGTACGTCATGTCATTTACGGATATGAAGTTGTTATTCGTTGGCGAGACCGAGAACTGGGAACAGGTGCGTGAAGTACTCCCGAAAGGCATAAAGCTGGTCTGTCTGCCCGGGGTGGAAGTGGCGGACGAGCACTTGCGCTGGGAAGATATCGTAGCGCCCTATCGCGGCAAAATGCCCCAGTATGAATGCAAGGCCGATGATCTCACATCACTGGTCTTCACCTCCGGCACCACCGGAGTGCCCAAGGGTGTGATGCAAACCCATGCTTCCAACATCATCCCCATTGACCGCTTCAGCACCGCGTTTGCAGTAGACAAAGGCGCCCGGTATTTCTCCTACCTGCCCCTGTCGCATATCGCCGAGCGACAGATTGTCGAGGGCAGCTCCCTGGTGAACTGCGGAGAGGTCCATTTCAACGAAAATCTGGGTACTCTGCTGCGCGACCTGCCCCTCTGTCGCCCCCATGTAATGTTCGGCCCGCCGCGGGTGTGGGAACAATTGCAACAGGGAATTATCGCCCAGTTCGGCTCGCAGGACGCAGTTGACGCGGCGCTGGAGGCCGATGCCGAAGGCATCGGCAGAATGGTCAGGGAAAAGCTTGGCCTCGACCAGGCCAACTACCTGCTGACGGCGGCGGCTCCGACCCCTCCGGCCCTGATCCACTGGTATGACCGGTTCGGCATTTCATTGATGGAGGGCTTCGGCCAGACTGAGTGCATGGGCCCGATTGTTTCCAGCATCGATGATCGCCGGGTGGGCTCTATCGGCAAACCCATGCCGGGTGTGGAGGTCAGGGTCAGTGAAGAGGGTGAATTGCAAGTCAAGGCCGCCGGCTGTTCCCCTGGCTACTACAATATGCCCGAAAAGACCGCTGAAACGTTCGTCGATGGCTGGGTGTATACCGGCGACAAGGTCAAAGTCGATGAGGACGGCTTTTATTATATTACGGGGCGAGTGAAGGACTACTTCAAGACGATTCAGGGCAAATTCGTCGCCCCCACCCCTATCGAGAACATCTTCGCCGAGAACCCCCATACAGAGCAGATTTGTCTACTCGGCCGGGGTTATTCCAAGACCGTCATGACCTGCGTTCTAAGCACCCTGGCGCAGCAGCTGCAGCGAGAAGATATAGAAGCGGCACTGCATGAGCGGGTGGCGGCCGTCAATGCCGAAGTGGACAAGCACGAGCGGATCGGAGCGGTCATCGTATCCACCGAAGCCTGGTCGATAGAAAACGGCGTGCTGACGCCCACCCTGAAAATTCGCCGTGAGCAAATTGAAGAGCGTTTTGGAGAGAGGGCCGCCGAACTGGCCCGGGAAGCTGCTGAACGCGGCGAGATACTTCTGGAGTGGCACTGAGCCGGCGCCACGCAGGGGGCTGTGGAACCTGCCCCGCAGTGTTGAGTTTACTGCCCAATACTGCAGGGCAGATAAAACCGCTGCCGCGCATCCGGCGTATACACCGCCGATCAATACATAGTGAGCGCGCGATAGAGGCGGGGGTGCTGTAGCGCCCATCCCCACGGCGAAAAACTCCAGTCAAATCGCTGTGAGAATGCTCACCCGGTTAAGACCCTATCACGGAATTCAGCATCATTAGCGTATACTGCTGCCCAAATGGCGGCGATCGGCCACCGGGCAAAAGGTAGCGTTGGCACAAACAATGAGCGATCAGGTCCTGAACAAAAATGCCTCCGTCAAGGAGGTTTATTCGTTTTTTGTCTCTATTATGGGGCCCGAAAGCAACTACTTTGTTATCGCCATGATCTATGGGATAGGCATCAGTTTGCTATCCCTGGCCTTGCCAATTTCCGTGCAAATGCTGGTAAATACGGTCGCCAATACCGGGCTTACCTACCCCCTGGTGTTGTTGTCGATGACCTTGTTTGGCTTGCTCGCAGCAGCGGGCATGCTCAATGCCCTGCGCATTCACCTTATGGACCTGTTCCAGCGCCGGTTTTATGCCCGCATGGTGTCGGAGATCGCGCTGCGGTCAATTTACGCCATTAATCCTTTTTTCCAGGACTACAACAACGGCGCGCTGTTTAACCGCTACTTCGACATCATCATCGTCCAGAAAAATACCCCCAACCTGTTGATCGGAGGCTTCACCATCGTACTGCAGGCCGCGGTGGGCTTTATTCTGGTGTCCATGTACCACCCCCTGTTTCTGGCTTTGAACCTGGTAGTTCTGCTGCTGATCTGGCTAATCTGGCTGGTCTGGGGCTCCCGAGCAATAAAGAGTGCGATCCAGGTATCCCATAAAAAGCACGCTGCGGCGGCCTGGATCGAAGGGTTAGGGGCATCCAATGGCTTTTTCAAGTCCGAGCGGCATATTACCGAGGCGCTCGAACGCACTGACGCGGTCACCGGTGATTACATCACCGCCCACCGCAAGCACTTCCGGCATCACTACGCCCAGACGATCTGTTTTGTGCTGCTGTATGCCAGCGCCAGCGCTATCCTGCTGGGTCTGGGCGGTCTGTTGGTAATCCGGGGAGAGCTGTCGCTGGGCCAGCTGGTAGCCGCAGAACTGGTTATGACCGGCGTGTTTTACGGCATCTCCCAGCTAGGTATCTACCTGGCCTACTTTTACGAGTTGTGCGCCTCACTGGATGAACTCTCGTTATTTTACGATGTAAGACAGGAAAACATTGACGCCCAGGTCGAGCTTTTGGATGGGACCGACGGAACCATCGAGTTTGTCAACGCCCGGGGTGAGGCCCGGGGCCGCATCGCTACGCTCAACTTTAAAGTGCCGAGCGGGGCAAGGGTCCTGGCCACCGCTGATAGCCACGGTGTGCAGCGCGAGCTCACCACGTTTTTGAAAGGCCATGTGTCACCCTCGGCGGGTTATGTCGCTGTTGGCGGACAGGACATCAATAACGTCGGCGCCCATGAACTTCGTCAGCAAATTATTGTCCTGGACCGCCCTAACGCGATTGAAATGACCATCCGCGAGTACCTGCGCCTCAGTTGCGAGGATGCCAGCTCAGCGCATATCCTGCGCGCTCTCAGGGTCGTTGGCCTTGACCCGGCAATCTCGGAACTGGAGGACGGGCTGGAGACGCGGGTTGCGGCGACGGGTTGGCCCCTGACCATCACCGAGACCATGCAGCTCAAACTGGCTGCCGCCATTATCGCCCGTCCCCGGGTACTGGTCCTCGGCGAGCTCTACGATACCGTGGACGGGGACAACCTGCGAGGCGCCTTCGACCTGATTCAGGAGGAATCTGAAACGACCGTCGTCTATTTCTCCACCCGGGACCGCGACCTGGGGTTCAACCTGTATCTTTACCTTGGTCACCAGACCCAGCGACTGTTCGAGGACTATGACGTGTTGTGCGACTTCGCGAGCAGTCAGCGCACTCTGACCCAGGGCCTCGCAACCAACCCGGGTGCGACCTCACCCGAAGTGCCCTAGGAAGCTCGCCAGTCATGCCAAACCCGGAGCAGATCCGCCACTACTTCACCACCCTCAATGCGCAACGTATCCCGCGGATTATGCCCGTGGTCAACTGGCTTATTCTGATCACACTGACTTTAGTCGTCGCTTTCATGGTATTCGTACCCTGGGTACAGACCACCTCCGGCTTCGGGGCAGTGACGGCACTGAACCCTAACGACAGACTGCAGGAGATCAATGCACTGGTCTCCGGGCGTATTCAGGAGTGGTATGTGCGCGACGGTATGCATGTGCAGGTGGGTGACCCTATCGTGCGTGTTGTGGATATAGACCCGCGTTACATCGAGCGGCTGCGGTCCGAGCGTGGTCAGGTCATCGCCAAACTGGAGGCGTCCAAGGCCGCCCAGCGCACCGCAGAAATCGATATGCGCCGGACTGAAGATCTGTTTGAAGATGGCCTCGCCTCCCGTCGTGAGTACGAACAGGCCAGGATCAAGGTGGAGGAATTGCGGTCACGGGTCGCCGAGGCCGCAGCCGAATTGACCCGCGTGGACGTGAACCTGTCACGGCAATCTGAACAGATTGTGCGCGCGCCCAGAAACGGCGTCATTTTGCGGGTCAATGCTGGCGACGCGGCCACGTTTGTCAATGCGGGCGATATCGTTGCCACCTTTGTGCCCGACAGTGTGGAACGGGCGGTAGAGATTTTCGTGAATGGCCGTGATGTTGCACTGGTGCAGAAAGGTGATGCTGTGAGACTGCAGTTTGAGGGCTGGCCAGCGGTGCAATTCAGCGGCTGGCCGTCAAAAGCGGTTGGCACCTTCAGCGGTCTGGTGACGGCGGTAGACCCCTCCGCTCATCAGTCCGGACGGTTTCGGATTTTGGTCATCGAAGATCCGGATGCGCCCGAGTCGTGGCCCGGCGAGCGTTTCGTCCGCTTCGGCTCCGGCGCCCGGGGCTGGGTACTGCTGGAAACCGTTCCGGTCGGTTACGAGATCTGGCGTCAGTTAAACAATTTCCCGCCCAACCTCCCGGAGTCTGGCTCCAATGCTGACCCGATGGCGAGCCAGGGCAGTACATGACGCTCGCACGTGTGCTCAGAGCCAGCCTTCTTTTGCCGCTGCTGCTGGCTGGTATCGAGCCTGTGCTCGCCCAAAGCTCGGGCGCCGTGGTCGCCGCTGACACAGAAAGCACTGTATTGACGGCGGAGGAGGTGCTGGAATCCTCTGAGCGGCACTTTCCTGAAATCCTGCAAAGTATCGCTGCCTTGCGGGGCGCCGCCGGGCGGCGTATGGAGGCCGAGGGCGCTTTTGACCTGGTGTTTGAGGCCGATGGCTTCAGCCGCGTGGATGGGTTTTACGACGGCAGCGCAGCCGGCGGCCTCGCGCGACAACCGCTGCGCACCATGGGCGCAGAAATCTATGGAGGCTATGACCTCTCTGATGGCGACTTTCCAATCTACGAGGATCAGTACTACACCAACTCGGGTGGAAAACTGAAGGCCGGGGTCCTGTTTTCACTATTGCGCGATCGGGATATCGATCAACGACGCTACAACGAATACGACGCCCGGCTCGGTGCAGGTCAAGCACGCTTCGAGGTGTTGATGACAAAAATCGGGGTGCAGCAAAGGGCTTTGCGAGCCTACTGGCAGTGGGTGATGGCCGGCGGGCAGCTACGCGTCTACCGTGATCTGGAACGCATCGCAGTACTGAGACAGGAAGGTCTGGAACAGCAGGTGCGCAAAGGTGCGCGGGCTGCGATATTCCTGGTGGAAAATCAGCAGAACATAACCCGCCGTCAGTCTCGTGTCGCCCGGGCCGAGCGCAAACTGGCCCTGGCGGCCAATGCCCTCAGTTACTACTACCGGGACGACCTGGGCAAACCCAAGCTGGTCGCACCTGAACGCTTGCCCCGCAACATGAGCAGCGATGAGCGTGACGCCCTGAGCATACCGGCGGAGGTCGCCGTTTCGGATGCGGTCAACCGGCGACCCGAGCTGGCTATTCTGGAGGCCGCAATAGAGCGAGCGCGGCTCAAACTGGACCTCTCGGAGAACGAACTGAAACCGAGACTGGACCTGCGCCTGGAGGTGCAGGATGGGCTGGGAGACATCGCCGAGGGCGGGCCTTCCAGAGACACCACCGACACCATCATCGGTTTCGAGTTCAAGGTGCCGCTACAGCGCCGTGCCGCTCGGGGTGAGATCGTCCAGGCACGATCGCAAATTGATATCCAGCGCGCGGAGCGGCAACTGCAGGAGGAGGCTATCGAACTGGAAGTGCGCAATATACTGCTGGAATTTCGCTACGCTCACGAACTGCTGGAGCTGGCGGAGACCGAGGTGCAGCAATCGGAAACCATGCGCCGCTCCGAGGTGCAGCGCTTTGAAAGCGGTGCCAGCGATTTCTTTCTGGTAAACATCCGCGAAGACCAGGCCGCAGATGCCAGGGTTAAACTACTGGAAGCCGAGTTGCAGGCGAGACTGGCGAGAGCGAACTACGACGCCGCCGTGGTTGACCTGTCGCGCCTGGGCATCTCCAAAAACCAGGGCTCTACCCTACCCTGAAGGGCCGGGCTGCATGGCTGGGGCACCTCTGATAGCACAACACGCCGCGGCGACTTATCGAGGCGAAATCAGGTCGCCACTGTCAAAATTGATCTTGAGTGAAAACTGAATGCGGTAATCGGTACCCGTGCTGCCATCCACATCCTCACGCTCACCCCAGATAAATTCGGTACCCATAAGGATGTTATCGGCCGGGTAATGCAACAGGTTGATCTGTGCAATCTGTCCCCTGGAGAACTCCGAGTCGAGTTGTCCGTCACTAGAATCCAGATCTGTCATGGACCAGCCGAATGACGTAGACCACTTTTCGCTCCAGTAGTGGTCATAGTACGCACTTATAGCCAGCAAGGGCACCACCTCTGCCTGGGCGCGATTGATATCGCTTGAACTCGGCGCCAGGTCTAAACCGCCATCGTTGAGGTAATTGCCGACGCCCTCACCGAAGGCGACCTGCAGCTTTACCATGTCCCTGCCCCAGGTCCTCAGTCCTGCGCTGGTGTTAATACCCCAGCCGACCTCATGGTCTCTCTCACCACCAGAGAGGCGCTCGTAGCCCAATTTGCGGACGATGCCCGCCACCTGATAATGCCCGAAATCGCCGTTATTGCGATAGCGCAGGCTCAGGTCCGGCACGTCGTTGTAAGCCTGGAACAAATCGCCCGCCCCTGATTCGATGGACTCACAATCCGCCGGTGGATTCGGCAAATCACAGGCGTTCGAATCGCGAAAGCGACCGACGGTCAGAGCCGTGCTCGGCTCCTCGAGGGCAATGGATAGCTCGTCTTCTCCCAGGGGAAAGGTATAGCGGGCCTGGATATTACGCCAGAACACCATGCCAGTGGGTCCCCAGTAATCGATGGTGTTAGGGAATATATCGATGTCCATAAAGTTGGACCAGGTTTGCCCCATACCGAAATTCTTGTAGGTGCCATAGGCGTGACGCAGACGCGGCGTGGTCTGACCCTCGTCACCACCGACCCCGAACAGCTCCGCTTCCAGGAGATAGGTGATGTCATCCCCATAGCCGCCCTTGATACCCAGTCGGGACTGGCGCACCCCGAACTTGAAATTCCCGTCCTCACCGAACTGCCCATCCTGGGTGGGAATGGTGCTAACCCGGAGGGTATCCTCCCAGTTCGGGTCTACGCGCTTGAAATCGTAAATGGCATCGGCCATCACGAAGCCATAAACACGCATGGACAATTGATCAGATGCCGGCTCTGCCGGAGAATCGACAGGCTCGATGGGAGACGGCGCCCGGTCAGTAACCGCGACCTCGCTTTCGGTCAATACCGGCGTGTCATCGTGCTTGAGTCTATTAAGCTCGGATTGCATCGTCTCGAGCATTTGCTGCTGTTGCCGCATCATCGCTTTTTGCTGCTCAAGCTGTTCCTCGAGCACCCTGATGCGTTCCGCGTCGGTCGCCCCGTGGCTGGACAAGGCCACCGTGGCGGCGGCCACAGCCAGAGACAATATCAGCGTGTTCTTCATCATTTCCAGCTTCCCTATCTGTATATTAGCCGTTCGCGGTATCCGTATTCCATTAAGGTCTGACTACCCGGCGCTACAAAAACTGCGCTCTTCCACCAGTGTAGTTGATTCATACCGGTTTACCCTAAACAGAGACGTCAATAAAGTAACAGCGATGATATTGCGAGTCCGCTTGTTCCCTGGGCGTTGATGCCAGCCAGCGAACAGTCCATCAAATTGCTGGGGGCACCGCTCAATAGTGGCAATCGCAGCTCTGAATAGTCACTTCTGAATAGTGGTAATCGCGCTCAGCGGAGCGCCGAAACATCTGACACGAAGAGAGCCGCGAACATAATGCGTTGTAACAAGGAACGCCAGCGCAGACGGCGCTAGGAAACAGTGAGTGTGAGAGATCGGACGGGGCGCGTGCATCGCCTCAGCAGAATGCTGTGGCGCTAAAAACACAGAGCCCGGCCAAAAACAGAAGTGGCCGGGCCCTGCAGATCATCTCCACACCAGGCTTGAACGAGCCCGGCACAGGTTTACACCCTATGCGTTACGACGCCCGGAAAGACGCATCCCGAACAGGCCCAGTAGCATCAGGGACAAGACACCCGGTGCCGGCACAACGGCGGCATCATCACCAAAGCGGAAATTGCCGAAGCCAAAACCGCCCGCTGTCGACTGGTCAGTCACCTCTACCATCATCAAACCAGCCACACCGGAGAACTGCACAGGATCGGCAGATGCATGGGTGATGGTTTGCAGGGCGGCGCCACTTGCATCCTGCGCAACCACCTGGATTTGATCACCTGTACTGAACCCCACTACATCAAAAATCAGGTCCATGGTTGTTGCGACCAGGCTTAACTTAAAACCACCACAGCCCCCAGGTGCCAGTGGGCAGATGAAATCACCCGCTGGTACACCGGCCTTAAACCAGTTACCGGCCAATGACACCAGTTCTGCCTCCGGAGTGATGATCGTGTCCGTACCCTGATCGCCCTCTGGCAGGCCGGACAGATCGATGCGGCCCGCGGAGGCCTGCGTCGAGGCGAGCAAGGCACCTAGCAGCACCGCGAAGGATGCACTCCTAAGCGCACGAGCCGATTTGAAGAGTTTATGAATCATAAAGAGTTCCTTAACTGACAGTCCTGATAGTGTTGGTTTTTTTACACCGCAAGCGTCAAGCACACCAACCCCTGTGCAATATCACGCCACGTTGAAACACATGCAATAAGCACGCCATATAAATAAGGTTATATTTATCAATCACTTAAAATATATGCGCCTGATGAGTGTAAAATTTTCTGACACGCCGGGGAGAGCCGCCGACCCGTATCAGAGCTTGATTCCATCCGCGCGATGGTGGTGGTGGTGGTGGTGGTGGATGGTGAGACACACCCTGACAGGTGGTATCTCCCATAGAAGAAAAAAGCACGGGCATAAAAAAAGGGCCCCGAGGGGCCCTTGAATTGCATTGGCTAATCCGACTAGCGGTTATCCACCTCAACCAGGGTCGCGTCAACAATCGCGCCGTCTTCCTGGTGTGCGATGATGCCGAGATGCCACTGGCCTGCTGTGGCGCCACTCCAGCTGATCTCTACGGTCCCACTGGTACCCGATACGGCCGAAGCCGGTGCACTGTCGATGGACAGATTACCGCCCGGAGTCGCCGAGATATCCCAGGTGTACATATCGTAATCCGCGCTGGGGTCGACTGTATGCCAGCCATGCACGTACACAGACCACACACCGTCAGCGGGGAACGAGATGTCAACCAACTCATCAGTGCCCCCGTTTACGCTGTTTGCCACCAGATTGCCATCGGGGTCATAGACAAAGATATCCAGGTCGACATCACTCGAAGCCACCGACTCAGGCGGCAATGCTACCCTGAACAAAGCGCTGCCATCGAGCACGAAATCGTGCCGGTTGGAGAAACCATCAGCGGGATCATGTGTTTGATCAGGATCCTGCAACACGTTATCCGAGGTGACCACCGCCGCCTCCAGGCCATGATTGGTTGCCTGGTAGTCGCCGGTGTACCCAAACGCAAGATCAATGCTCGCAGAGCCGCTCTCGCCTTCACCCACAATCTCGTCAGGCGTTACAGCGAAACGCGCGCCACTCACCGCAATCGGGCTGTAAGCACTGTAGAACTTGCCTGTGTCAGCCCAGGTGATGGAGCCAAATGACCAGTCCTCGCCTGTAGTGCCCAGGTTTTCGATTGTGAGCGTGTACTCGGCGCTCTCACCGCCGCGCAAGCGAATCTGCCTGGGGTTGACGGTGACCTTGAAACCAGGAGGCGCCGACACGGTCGGCCTGAAGCGCAGCCGCTTGGTGCCTTGCACCACACTGGTGAGCGTTCGGGTTACGGTCTGGCTGGCAGCGATGCCGGCCACACCGATAGACGGCAGATTCAAGTCGCTGGGGTCAGAGGGCACGCCAATTCCGTCAGGAACGCACAGGTACCGGGCGTGAAGATCTCCAGGGCAGCGCCACAGCTGTAGGCCGCATACTCGAACAGCCCTGCGTCATAAACCAGCCCCGGCTCATACATATTGGTTTTGGCGTATTGCTGGCTGGGGTTGACGTGTCCGGCGCCCATGTCAAAAGGATCTGCCTGCCGCACGCCGTCTTCCTTGAGGACGGCCTGCTGATAGGACGTCGTCATTATCGCCGACTTAACCATTGCCGGAGACCAGTCAGGGTGCGCCTGCTTCATCCGCGCCATCAGGCCCGCAATATGAGGGCTTGACATGGAAGTACCAGAAATCATCTGGAACAACTCCCCGCGGTTGGCGACGGAATCACCCGCCAGGATATTCACGCCCGGGGCGGTGATGTCCGGCTTGATCAGGTCAGGAGACAAGCGATTAGGGCCGCGAGAAGAGAAACCGGCCATCCAGGGTGCGGGAATCTCCGTGTACGCACCCGCAGTGATCTGGGCCACTGCGGCGCCACCACTATTGGCGATATAGTCCTTGATAACCAGACCATCCGTGTTGCTGATATGGACGGAAGGTACCCAATGAGTGTCCGTGACCTCACTCTGTCCGTCGTCCTGATTGTATAAAATCATGCCCGCGCCGCCGGCAATATTCACCGCGCGGCTCTTCTCCATGCGCGCAATAGCACCGCGGAAGCACAACACGATTTTACCGGTCACTACAGCGGGATCCAGTTCGTCTGGAATACACAGCTCACTGCCGGCATCGGCGGCATCGATCAGTTCCAGTTCCTCAGTGCCCTGGGTGATTGACGCTCCGAAGAACTCCCAGCCATCGCTGGAAACCGCAGAGCCCTGATAGGTGCGATCCTGTGTACTGGCACCCACACTGGTCAACCAGGGCACAGAAGCCGGTGATCCGGTGGTCGCGGGCAAGGGGCCGCTGTTACCGTTTGAGGTGGCAACGTGCACGCCGGCATCAGCGGCGAACAGAAACGCGATGTCGTCGGGACCGATCGCGAAGCTGCTGCTACCGACCGAGTAGTTGATCACGTCCACGCCGTCAGCCACGGCCTGGTCAACCGCCGCCGCCAGGTCGGACCCGAAACCACCCAGGATGCCCAGGCCCTTGTAGGCAATAATGCGCGCCCGTGGCGCCACACCGGTTATCAGACCAAAGTCTCCACCCAGTATGTCCGCTGGCACATTGGCGTTACCGCCTGACGTCGATGCGGTGTGGGTACCGTGACCGTCTTCATCCCGGGCGGAATCAAATTCCTCAGGGGTGGCACCGATGACTGCACGATACGTCGCCAGCATCTGCCGAGCGCCCAAGAGCTTGTTGTTGCACTCAAAGGGCAGGTCGTCGGGCCGGTGCGCGGTGTTGCCGAACTCGCAGGGTATATCTGCAATCGGCAATGGCGCGTAGCTGCCGTCGTCAGCAAAAGATGCGTGCTCGGGCCAGATGCCGCCATCGATCACACCAATGATCACGCCCTCACCGTCGTAGGAGGCGTCCCAGGGGAAGGCCGGCGCGTCAATACCCAGAAACGTGCCACTGCGGTCGGTCTGCTTTTGGTAGAGCCTGTCGGGCATGACCTTGGCGACATCCTTGCGCAGCTGCAGGGCTTTGGCCTGCTCCGGCGACATCAGTGCACTAAACCCGTTCAGCGCATAGGTATAGCGATGGACGACTTTTGAGGCTGGCACACCAACGGCGTTCATAGCTGCTGTTTGCCCCGACTTGAGCATTGCGGTGAAGTTTTGCACCGAGGCACTTTTCGTCGCCAGTTTGGCGTTGCCTGTCGGCTTGGTAGCCGCGAAGCCTGCGAGCCCGCCGCTGTAAGCCGCTGCCGGGTCCTGGT
The DNA here is from genome assembly GCA_963840725.1 of uncultured Gammaproteobacteria bacterium. Classification (GTDB taxonomy): domain Bacteria; phylum Pseudomonadota; class Gammaproteobacteria; order Pseudomonadales; family Halieaceae; genus CAVWDU01. The sequence continues at coordinate 324,291 of CAWIZY010000028.1, forward strand.
TCATAATGACGATGTAGGAACCATATTCTGCCGGCTCCACTACAACATCCGAGAGTGCGGCCACTGCCGACTGACTGATGGCTAGGCTTACACCCGCCGCCAGACCGGCCAGGGTCAGGGTACGTTTTATCATAATTGCTTGTCTCCGCTGGGCATGTGTCGTGTCTGTGCCCGTCGAGTATAGTACAAACGTAAGGAATGTCACCGCCAAAAATCAATTGCTCCCATCACATCTCGCCGATGAGTTCGGTAAGCCGCCGCGCCGCACCGTTAAACAAGCAGGCCCATCGGTTGCAAAGCTCAGCTGCGATTTTGCCGCCATTTTCGCTGCGCTCCGTAACGCTCCGGCGGCGGTAAAATCGCGCCGCTCCCAAACCAATGCAACAGGGTGTTTCGGTCTGTTTTTATCGCCTTTTGTGCGCACCACAAAGCGACTGCCGGGTCAACAAATAACTGACCGAAAGTCCAATAAACTCAGGCGGTGTAACCGCTGCCATCGAGGGCTCCAGAATAGTCGAAACTTACTGCGAAAATGATCACATAATTGATGGCAGGCGCTTGAGAACACCCTACCCTTTCGTACGATACCGCGGGGACGCAGCAAAACTATGAAAGAGGTACAGAACATGACTTGCAGTAAACTGAACAAGATTTTCACCGGCGCCATAGCGGCTGGCATCATGGCCAGCTCAGGTGCCTGGGCGGCAACCGGAACCACTCAGGTAGACATCACTTTTCCGCCACTGATTATTCTCTATTACTTTGACAATATCGACATCGCCATGGACGCCAATGATCTGGAGAGCCTGATCACCTCCAGCAATCCATCGCTCGGCGCATGCACCCCCGGAGCCGGAACAGCCGCCGAACTGGCTTGTCCGGGCACCGAGTCACCCAAGGCACTGGCAACCGCTAGCGGCGTGGCCGCAGGCACGGTCACCTACGACGCCAACATCGCCAATGACGCTACCGTTAGCGCTGCTGTCGGCAGTGACGTCACTATCGTTCTGGAGAACTCATGGGCCGTCCGTTCTCTGGCCTCCAGTCTGACAGCGTCTGTCGCTCTGAATGGCGGCGACTTCTCCAACGCACTGATCAGCCCGGTCAACCCCACCCCATCACTCACTCTGACAGATGGGCAAAACATCGGCGACGTGCAATTTGACGTTGATCTGAACAATCTGGCGACGCCACTGGTCGCTTCTGACGCGCTGATCATCACCGTGGTCTCGCCCTGAGACTGGCGACCAAGCGCGACGCAGTGGCAGGGGCGTTGATATGGCTAAATGGAACCAGCAACGCGCCCTCGCCGCATACTTGATCCTTGTCTGCGCAACACTGGCTGGTCCCGGGCGGGCTCAGCCAGGTTGCGTTAACGATGTACCGCTGATCATTCGCAACGAGAAAGCCGGCGTCGTTGAGCTCAAAGAAGCCAGTATCAGAAATATCACGGACTCCAACCAGCGCGACCGTGAAGTCAATCTGCGCACCGGCCGGCCCAGCACAGGGACACGCAGGGGCCAGCTCGTTGCCGATCTCGATGCGGGCAACGCGGCACCCGACAACGTGCGCCAGGGTTTCCAGCGTCAGTCAAACCAGTTCTGGGAAGCCAACTACCCCAGAGGGCTGTACGTCTTCGATCAACGCCAGGACCTGGATATAGAGACCACAATGACCATCCAGGGTAACAAGGCCACGGCCCTGGGTGAATCCAGCGGTTCCGAAGTGACCCTTAATGCGGTTACTCGCGATATTAGAACCACCTGGTGGGGCGGAACCAACTCATTGCGCAGGCTGCGCGGCAGGGTGCGCTTCGATTATTCAGACCTCTCAAGCCTCAGCGAGCCCGGCACTCACCGGGCCACAGTGAATATCTGTGTAACCGTGAAGAACTATTTATGAACAGCGTAGCAAAACTCTGCCTCAGGCAATTCAGCGTTTTTCTGTGCCTCGCCGTCACCCTGCCCTGGTCGCTTTCTACGGTCGCTCAGCCCACAGCCCGGCTCGGCATTTCGCCCGACAAGTACCTGGTCGAATTCGGGGCCGGGGGCAGCACGCCCCAGTCGTTGATGATCAAGAACCTGAGCGACGAGCCAGTAACGGTCAAACTCTCCGTGAGCAATTGGGACCTGGATGATAACAACCAGGTCAGAGTGATCCCTCCCACCGAGAATTCACTCGACCAGTGGATTGTGATCAATCCGCTGCGGGTCGTTATCCCACCGGATACACCGCAGACAATACGCTGGGCCATATTGCCCAAGCAGGCACCGCAAGCGGGGGAGTACCGCGCGATTATATTCATCGAGGAAGAGCTGCCCGAGCGCGAGCACAGTGACAACCCCTCCCTGCGCATGTCAATTCGATTCGGCATCCCGGTGTATGCTCAAAGGGGCGAACCCGCAGACCGGCTGCAGCTGCAGGAGGCCCACAGCACCCCGGATGGCATGCAGGTTGTGCTCAATGCTGACAATCAGGGCAATCGCCACGCCCGGCTGCGCGGTAGTTATGGTCTGTGGCCCCGCGACCAGTTCCCGGGCAAGGATCGGGCCCTGAAGATCATGCGCGATGCCAGACAATCCAGAATGACCCAGGCCGGCTATACGGTTGGCATGCTACCCGAGACTGTGCTCTTGCCCGCCAACCGACGCCAGATCGCCCTGCTCCCTCCCGATACAGCTGAACCGGGAATGGTTGTGCAGCTGGATGCCACTTTCGGCCCCATGACTATCGAAGATACTATCAGGCTGTCGCAGCCTCAGCGCTGAAGGCTTGCACCCCCAATGGTACGCTGTCGGCATCGCCTGGATACTGCGCTACTCGCACTAATGCTCGGCCTGCTGAGCGCACAACCCGCGGCCGCAGCACAGCCACTGAGCATCACGGGTGAGCAAATTTTGCTCGCCAGTGCAGACCAGCCCATCTCCGGTGCCGGCATCCGCTATCAAAGGCAATTACTGGGCCTGTACATTGACGGCGAAGAACACCCGGGGCTATTTGCCTACGTAAACGATAACCGCTACCTGGTACCTTTGCAGACAGTTATCGAGGCCATCGGCGCGGAGCTGGACGACAGCGGTGACGTGTTAAAGGTCATCACTCCAGCGGGAACCGCCGTTATCGATCAGCAGTGGCTGCGCCGGGTCGATGAGCAACAACTCATTTTTATCTCGGCCCTGAGTGAGGCGCTGATGGTAAAGGCGGAGTTTGACCTGACCTCCTATGCCCTGCGCCTGAGGCTCCCCTGGTGGCGCAGTGACAGCTCTGCCGGCAGCCGCACAGCCCAGCGTGAAGCCCAGTTCAGGCCTCCGTCGGCGAGTCTGCGCAATCTGCGCGCGGACCTGAATTTTTTCCACTCGGATGAGCGCAGTAACGTCTGGTCCGAGTACCTCGCGGCGGGCAACCTGGCCGGCGGTCTGTGGCAGGCCCGCGCGGCACAAACACCGGACGGACAGCTGCGCCCGTTCGACTATTATTGGCTCAAATCCAGGGAGTCGGGGCAGTACCTGATCGGCAACTCCCTGTTTCAACTGCACCCGCTGCTTCCCGTGGTAGAACAAACCGGGGTTCAGGCGCTGTTCAGTAATCGTTCGTTGGTGTCGACAGACCCCCTGGGTTTGAGCAAAGCCAGCGGCAACCGAATGATTGGCAGCAGCGCCAGGAGCATCACCGGCAGCGGTGAACCAGGCGCGATCGCCGAACTGCGGGTCAATGGCGGGGTCGTCGATCGTGTGCGGGTGCGGTTGGATGGCCGCTTTGAATTCACCGATGTCGACGTCTCTACCAGCGGTTACTCCCAGGTCAAAGTACTGCTGTTGGACGGCATCAGTGGGGTGCTGACCGAAACCCTCGACTACTCCAGGCGCGGCGGTGCCGGTCTGCTCGAAAACGGACAGAGCACCTTGTTCGTCGGACTCGGCGCGCAGGGCAACCCCCTGGATAGCCGCTCGGACTCGCGGGGCACCAGTGCAGCACTGCAGTGGCGGCATGGTCTCGGTGAGCACCTCACCGTCGAGCTCGGCAGCCAGCATGATGGTGACGGTACCAGTTCACAGGCGGCCACCTACCTCTCTTTTGGCGCCAACTGGTACGCCGGTCTCAGCTATGCCGACGGACCCAACGTGGACAGCGCCGAAATCACCCTGGACGGGGGCAAAGACGATTGGGAAGTGAGCTTGTCGGCGCGGGAATACGATGTCGACCTTCCGGGACAGCAAGCCCGCCAGTGGGTGCGCTTCGGCAGTTATCGCCAGCAAATTTCTGACAGACTGACCCTGGGCTTGGCCGGCCGCGATTCGCGCACCCCCTATCAGGATGAACGTTATCTGCTGCCAACGGTGAGCTGGACCAATGGCGGCAGTCTGAGTTTCAGCGCCTGGCCCAACTTCGACGGCAAATACAGGCTGGATTCCCGCTTCTCACCCTCCTACAAAGATAACCTGCGCTATACCTACGAAGACGGCGCTCACTTCGTGGACTACCGCCATCAGACCGGCAAGGGATACGAGTACTACGGCAGTTTCCGCGACGCCGATAACTTTGCGGAACGCTACGAATCCGGCGTGATTGTCTACTCGGAGCATCGGGCCTTTGAGCGTCTTCAGGCGGGCGCAGTGGTGTTGGAGGGCAAACTCGGATTCAATCTGCAAATGGATTCCCGGTTGCTGCCAGGTGTGTACTCTCGCCTGCGGGTGTCAGAGAACGGTTTCGGAAACGCTGCGGGAGACTACGATCAGGGGCTCACAGTGCAGTGGGACCTGACTTTCGATTTCGCCATGAGTGGAGGCCGCTTTGCAGCCGCCGACACCAGCTTTGGCAGTGCCAACAGCGCAGCGCTCACTGGCCCGCTGCTCCTGGACGGTGAACCCCTGGCGCGCGCTGATCAGGTGTCCCGCGTGGTACTGGTGGTCGATGGCGTCAGTCATACGGCTGCGGTACAGGGCGGTCATTACTACGTAGAAGGACTCACTCCCGGCGTGCACCGGGTCTCTCTCGATAGCCGTTACTTACCGATCGAAATGCAGCCCCGGGCCGGTCAGGTTTTCTGGGTGCAATTGGAGCGTGCCGCTGCGACCCATGTACCTTTTGCCCTGGAAGTGGCCTACGCTGTGGCGGGCAAAGTGATGACCCGGGACGGACAATCTGTATCCGCGCGCGACATTGTCATCATCGACGAGAGCGGGGCACATCGCCGTGAGGTAACCAGCGATCAATTCGGCATGTACCGAGCCGATAACCTGCCTCCAGGGCGCTATCGCGCCGTGGTAAGAGGCGCGACTGATGTCAGCTTACCCTTCGAAGTCAAAGACGAGTTCCTCTTCGGTCTGGACCTTGTTCTGCCCTGACTGCATCGCGGGGCCCAAAGCCCTGGCCTATTTAGTTTTGGCCAAAAAAAAGCGCCGCCGGAAGTTATCGGGCAGCGCACAAGGGGAATCAACCGACGACCTGCCCCAAGCCGGGGCAGTCGTCAAAATAGATCAGCGATGACGCTTGAACGGTGGCCGGCCGCGGAAAACAGTGCCCTCTTCCTCGCCTGTATCGACGCTCAATGCCGCAACATCGATAACAGGGACCTCTTCACGCGTGCGCTTGAAGGGCGGTTTGCCACTGCGGTCGACTGTCCATACCGTCACCATCTCGACCGGTTCCCCAGTCACTTCGAGCCTAGCAGTATCGACCACAGGTACCTGGACCCGCTCGCGTTTATAGGGCGGCTTGCCGCTCATGTCGACCTGCCACACGGTGACCGTTTCAGTCAGAGAATCGATGGTGCTGCTGTCAGCAATGGCTGTTGTACTGCTGGCAGCCGTGGCAGCCAATGCCAGAATCAAAGCTCTACTACGCATAAGTGTTATCTCCTCTGTCTGTTTGCCCAACTTAAAAAGAATTTCGCGTTCTCGCCTGTGGGTCTCAGTCAGAGCATTCGGCTGAAGCCGACGCCTTGATGAAAAACCCCCGGACCGAGCTGTCCCAGCCCATTGGCTCGCCCCGATGACCCCAATATGCCACAGCCACAGCGAATACCTGGCTAAATTACTGAGTTTATATGATAGTTTTTATCTATCACCTAACTAATATTCCCACGATTTGTGCTGACTTAATTCCAGCGCCGCTGCGTTTTATTAGTGCACAATCCCCATAACAGTGCCTACGATGAGTAAACGCCGAAATTTTATTTATTTTTTTCAATGGCTTACGTGTTGGCTCGATAATTGCAGCCAATACTGCATCAGACAGCTAGTGATACCAACCCTATGATGCGCAACAGCCGCCGCAACCACTGCTTCGCCCTGCTTGTCGTTCTCGTGAGCGTATTTGCGCTGCCATTGTCAGCCCAGGACATCGGTTACTCGGTAGACCTCACCCGCAGCGGGGCCGGCAGCCTGTACATGGATGCAGAGATTGGCGGAGTGACGGCGAGTTTTCTGGTCGATACCGGCGCCGCTATGGTAACGGTCGACAAGACACTGTTTAAACGCATGCGCGAGAGCGGTGACATCCGCGAAGTGCGGCGCGTGGCGGCACGACTGGCCAATAACAGGCTGCAGATCATGACCGTCTATGAGGTGGCCCACTTCCAGGTCGGCGACGCCTGCGAGCTGGGCCCTGTTGAGGTAGCCGTCATGAACGGGGCCGGACGCAATCTGCTGGGGCTTAGCGCCCTGGGCCGCGCCGCGCCCTTCACGATCCACACGTCACCCCCGGCTATCGTCCTCAGCGGGTGCTCAGTCGCCGGAAAACTGGCAGCACTGAACTGATAACCCCTCCGTCGACGAATCTGTCATCCAGCCACGCTTGATAACGGCCTGACGGATGGCACGGCACTACTAATCTTGAGACTGCAGCACTTCTACTACATCACCCAGCTCCCGCTTCAGTATTTTGCGCATGTCTGACGCCAGGCGTCGATAGAAAATCCGCGCGGGCGATGTCGTTCGCCAGGCCAATGCGTGAGAGCGCACAATGCGTTCGGAATCGAGCTCTCGCACGGCTAGCCCTGAGTCAGTGTCAATCTCTGAGGCTATATACAACGCCGGGAGAAACGTCATCCCCATGCCCATCATCACCATGAGGCGCAGCGCATCGAGGCTGGTGCCCTCATAATCGCGCTGGATTTGGGCGCCCAGTCGGGCACAGAGCTGTTCAACCTGACGGGAAAACAAGTGACCTTGTTCGATGGTCAGGATCTGCTGGCCAGCCAGATCATCGCCGGTGAGTCGATCCCGCGCCGCCAGCGCATGCCCCACAGGCAAAACCAGCCTGATGTCCTCTCGAATCAGTGGCTCTACCACGGTGTCACGATGACTGACAGGTATCGAAGTGAGGATGAGATCGTATTCACTGCGGGCCAGCCCGTCTTCCAGCCCGTGCATTGAGTCCTCGCGCACATAAAGCTGCAGGTCACTGTAGAGTCCGTGCAGGCTGGGCAGAATCCGAGGCAGCAAATAGGGGCCGAGGGTGGCATTGACTCCCAGTCGGTAAGTGCCGGCTACACCACCCCGGGTGTCACCGGCAGCATTGACCAATTCATCCACAGATTCCACTACCCGCCGCGCCAGCGGTTCGAGTCGCCGACCGGCCGGTGTCAGATGGGCACCCTTACGAGTGCGCTCAAACAGATTGACCAGCAATGCCTGTTCCACCCGCGCGAGCTGGGCAGTCAAGGTCGGCTGGCTGACGCCGAGCTCATCCGCAGCGCGGCGCAAACTCCCCCAGCGGGCGACCGCGAGAAAATACTCCAGTTGTTTGATTGACGGTTTGGGCAATCTCGGATTCCAGCTGCACGACCGGTAGCAAAGGAAATGCGCGGACGAGCCACCTGCTGACCGGACGGGGCAGCCGGGCTTGTTGCCTTTGCATTTGACTTAGCTGATAGTAAATCGGCAGGCCGGCTGGCCACAAGCACAGCATTGGGTCTCCCGACACGACAACCCGGGATCGACCAGTGCATTGAAGAGTCTTTGAAAGACTGCTGAATGCCACTCACACAGGGGCGCCAGGGCCGACTCACCGCGAACCACCGGATTATCGGCGAGCTCAAACACCAAAGGGTTGCGGGACAGGGCGCGAAACTGACCGGAGCCCGCAAAGGTCCAGGCGTGCTTTTCAATAGCGCCGGCGAGCAGGGAACAGGCTACCCGTGAAGGCAGCACAGGCAGCAATTTAACGATCAACCACGGAATACGGTGGGCAATAATGTAATCCCCGGTCCGTTCGCCGGCCTCGCGGGCAAGTAACCTCGCCTGTTGCGGATACTCCCGGCGCAGGGCCTGGTGAAGCCGCGCGGCCGGAGCCTCATCCATCAGCCCGTGATCTGACGGCGGCTGACTCAAGCCAGCCTGTTGCAGTAACGCATGCCGGGCCTGCCATCCCAGGTGATTGTCGAGCACCGGTAACAATTGCAACACGCTATTAGGGCCGATTCGGTGACCCGCAGAATGTACCGAAACTTCAAGCGCGCTCTGTGACATCCGCTTGTGCTTCGGTCATCTGTTGCTCACCACCACCGCAGGCTTTGACCATACCGGATTCAGCCATCGCGTCACTGGCCAACATAGCGTAATCGTCGGTCACCCGCGCCTGTTTGTGGGCCCTGGCTCGAGCCGCACGATCCTGAGCTGCCTCCCAATCATCGAGCTGAGCACGGGCTATCTTGCGACTGCTGTCAAAGTGAAAATCGACGTTCTTTTTCGATTGCGGTCCCCAGTAACCGTTCTTGCCCAGGTCGTAGAACTGCGGGTAAAACCCGCTTTCGCAAACGCCTTCAGGCAGCCCAATAAATAGCGGCGCCGAAAACCGGTTCCCCGCCACGGATAGTGAAACAAGGCTTTCTTCATGTAAAAGCGTCGGTAGTTGTTCATCACCCGGTCCAGCAACTCAGCGCGATCCATTGCCGCGGGCTTCATGATCGGGGTGACAAAATTGTATTTGGAGAAGTCAAATACCTCGACCTTATCACCGAGCTCCTGGAACAACGGCGTAAAGGGCCACGGCGTATACATCGCCCAGTTGGCCAGGTCCGGCTGCCAGTCCCAGGCCATGCGATAGGTTTCTTCAAGGGTCTCTGGCGGTTTCGTTATCCATACCGACGATGAATTGCGCCTCGATAAAGATATCAGCCTCGCGCAGCAAGCGAATGGCCCGCCGGTTGTCCTCGACCTTGGTTTCCTTGTTGAACTGGTCGAGCTTCATTTGCGCAGCGGCCTCGGTGCCGAGGCTCACATGCACCAGACCGGCCCGTCGGTAAAGGGGCAACAGCTCCTCATCCCGCAGAATATCGGTAACCCGGGTATTGATCCCCCACTTGACCTTGTCCGGTAGGCCCCGGGCAATCAGTTCCTCACAAAACTCGATGAATTTCTTGCGATTGATGGTCGGCTCTTCGTCCGCAAGAATAAAGAAGCCCACGTCGCTGTTCATTTACCAGCCTTTCGATTTCATCTACTACTTTAATTGGGTCACGTACCCGGTAGTCACGCCAGAATTTCCACTGGGAGCAAAAAGAGCAGGTAAAGGGACAGCCGCGCGCCATATTCGGAATAGCGACCCGGGTGTCGAGAGGAATGTACTTGTACTTGTCCCACTCCAGCAGCGACCAGTCCGGATCCAGCGCATCGAGATCCTTGATGGTCGGAGCTGCGCCGGTGGCGACGATCTCATCCCCATCGCGGAAGGCGAGGCCGCGTATCTGGTCGCGAGTCTGCAGGTATTCGCCGCGACGCACTGCTCCATCAGCTCCAGAAAAATCTCCTCACCCTCGCCGCGCACAATCACATCAACCCAGGGCGCCTCGGATAGCACCTGCTTGTACATAAAGGTGGCGTGAATGCCCCCCATGACACGCAGTGCCTCGGGGCACGTGCTCACGGCGCAGTTCGAGCAGGTTCTCCGCCATGTAGATCGACGGGGTGATCGCAGTAGTGCCCACCACATCGGGTTGCAGTGCCACCAACGCGCTGACGCGACTTCCTCATCGGGCAGGTTATGCGTCATGGCATCAATAAAGTGAATGTCGTCGAAGCCCGCTTTACGGAGATGCCCCGCCAGATAGGCAACCCAGGCCGGCGGCCAGTTGCCGGCGATTTCCGCGCCGCCTGAGCGGTAGTTGGGGTGAATAAAAACAATGCGCATGGCGGGCCCCTCCTCAAGTGTCACCATAAATTAGCACAACTGCGTGTATGATCTAATTGACACACATCAAAACATGGTATTCCATGAAAACTGCCCGGTCCTCGACTGATCCCGGCAGGGCCATCCGGCCGGCAAACCTTCACCGGCTTCAATGTCCGGTGCCGGGTGCCAGCCGGGATGGCCGCCCCGCGCCGCCAATTCTGCAATATCGACAAGTCCTAATACTGTCTTAAGTTTGAGTCCCTACACTGGCGTCAGTGGAGGAACACAGGCATGGCAGTGACAACTGAAACAACGCACCTTACAGCCGCTTGCGCAGCTGCATCCTCGCACACTCCGTCGCACACCGAACCTCAGCTGTGCTGTTATCGCGACAATGGACCCGAACGCGAAAAGCTTGAGCAGTACATATCCGGTATCTTCCATATTTGCTACGGCGCTGCCAGCGCGCTGCCAGGACAACCATGAATTCCGCAGCGCCGGTGATGATGGATACTGAACCGGGTGCGGCGATGGATGAACCTGCTCACGTGGCGAAAGCGCTTGTCGCACTGCTGAAAAGACCGCAGCAGTATCGCTACCCGGGCTGGCCGAAGCGGTTTTTCGTCAAACTCAACAGCGTGTTCCCGGAACTGGCAGACAAGGCCGTGCAGGGACAACTACCGGTGATTCAGCGTCAAGCACTGGCCAGTACCAGTCAACAGCGCTAACATCTGGAACCTATGCGGATACTACTGGTTGAAGACGACATCTCCCTGGCGGCCGGATTACAGGCAGGCCTCAGTAAAAGCGGGTTCGTAGTCAACCATGTGAGCACAGGCACGCTGGCGCTCGCAGCGATACAGGCAGAACTACCCGATATCGTGATACTCGATCTGGGCCTGCCCGACATGGATGGGTTGCAGGTACTGGCGAGTATTCGCGACCAGCGGGGTCAATTGCCCGTAATGGTGCTGACCGCCCGCGACGGGCTGGAAGAAAAAATCGCCGGGCTCGATCGCGGGGCCGATGACTACCTCGCGAAACCCTTCGATATGAAAGAGTTGGCAGCCCGCCTGCGAGTTTTCGAAAGGCGTCTGGCGACCGCCACATCCAGCAAAATCGTGGTAGGCGACGTCGAACTGGATACCGCGGCCCATTCGGTGGCCGTGACCGGTGAGTTGATCGAACTGCCGCGCAGAGAATACATGCTATTGAAAGCACTACTTGAGAGCGCCGGCAAGGTGCTAACCCGGGAGTCGCTGGAGACCCGGCTGTACTCCTGGGGAGAAGAAATTTCCAGCAACGCGCTGGAGGTACATATCCATCACTTGCGCAAGAAACTCCCGGATAACCTGATCAAGACCGTGCGCGGTATTGGCTATACCGTCGCCCCGCAGTGAAATCCATCCGCGGGTCCCTGGTGACAATGCTGATTGCCGCGTTCGTGCTGATATCGTTTGTGGCTGCATTGAATGGCTACCTTGCCAGCATGGCGGAAGCCGAAAAGCTGCTGGACTCCCAACTGAACTATGTCAGTGAAATACTACTGCTGTCGTCTCCACAAACTGAAGATCGGGCTTCAGATGGGACTCTTCCGGGCCGCCCCCCGGCTACCGATAAACGAACCGCTACCCGCGATGGCAGCTTTACTTTTCAGGTATGGGACGCTGGCGTTTTGGTCATGTCCTCTCCCGGCGCGCCGGCGGAGCCACTCAATCTGTTGGAAAGCGGCTACCGTTATGCCAACTTTTCCGGCTATCGCTGGCGAACGCTGACCGTCAGTGACGGGGCCCAGCGTTGGTACATCGTTGCGGAACGTGCCGACCTTCGGCACGTTCTGGCTGAACAGGTTGCCCTGGAATCCGTGCTACCGCTACTGCTGTGGTTGCCGGCAGCGGCAGTACTGATCTGGGTACTTGTCGGTTGGGGCCTGCGCCCGTTGAGCGATCTGAGCGATCAGATCAATAACAAACGCAGTGATGATCTGCAGCCACTGGATTATTCAGACCCGCCGTCTGAGTTGGCGCCGGTTGTGGGCTCCACCAATTCGCTTCTCGCTCGCCTGAGCGCCGCTTTTGATCGCGAGAAACATTTCGCGGCACATGCCGCCCATGAATTGCGCACCCCACTGAGCGTTCTGAAAGTACACCTGCATAATCTGGCCGAAGATCTACCCCGGAATCACAACGCTCTCATGCATGCCAACGCAGGTGTTGAGCGAATGCACAATCTGGTAGAACAAATCCTTGATCTGAATCGAACCAACCCCGAGATCATCAAGGCCAATTTCAAGCCACTGGACTTGCACAGCCTCGCCCAACGAGTAACCGCCACAGCCTGGCCAGCGTTCTCTGAACGAGCACAGGTGCTGTCATTAAACGGCGACAAGGCCCACATGCAGGGTGACGAGGACTTGCTGGAAACACTGCTGCAAAACTTGTTGGCCAATGCCTGCAAATACACGCCCGCAGGTGGCGAGATTCGGGTATTTGCTGGACTGCACAACAACATACCCAGGCTGCAGGTAGAAGACTCTGGCCCGGGCATAAAACCTGAAAACCGCGAGCGCGTATTCCAGAGGTTCTACCGAGTCAGTGACAGCATCCAGATTACGCACACTGAGACTTCAAGCGAGTCAGGGCCGATACCTGGCTCTGGCCTTGGCCTGGCCATCGCACAGCACATCGCGCAACTTCACAACACGCAAATCCAGCTGGGTGACAGCACGCTGGGAACCGGCCTCGCGGTTACGGTGGACTTCCCACCTCCTGAGGTCAACCGGTGATGCGGTGTTTTCTTTATGCATCGACGGTCTGGCTGATTGCACTGCCAGCCTGGAGCGCTGCACCGGTATTTGAGCTGGAAATTCGCGATCACCTGTTTCATCCTGAGGAATTGCGAATACCCGCTAATACCAAAGTAAAACTTATCGTTTACAACCGCGATGGCACGCCTGAGGAGTTCGAGAGCTATGAGCTGAACCGGGAAAAAGTCATTATGGGTGGCCGCAAAGCCAACATCTTTATAGGTCCGCTAGCCCCCGGCATCTACCCGTTTTTTGGCGAGTTCAACCCCCGGACCGCCCAGGGCCGGGTGGTCGCAGAGTGAGGGACTCTCGTGTTACTTGATTCGGTGATTCTGGTCCTGCGCGAGGTACTGGAGGCAGCCGCCTTGATCAGCGTGCTATTGGCTCTCTCCAGGGTGTTGCGCCAGCGGGGAACCTGGCTGATTTATGGCCTGGTGATGGGAATGATCGCCACCTATGGCTTCGCGAGCGAGCTGGAGAGGATTACAGATGCCCTGGATGGCAGCGGCCAGGAGATCGCCAATGCCACAGCACAGTTCATCGTTTGCGGACTGATTGTAGCGATCGTCGCCGTCAGTGCCCGCAGCGGCTGCAACAAAGAAGGCACAAAAAAAACCGGCCTACTCAATTTAATGATGTTTGCCGTCGCGTTGGCGTTTGCTCGGGAAGGGGCAGAGATTTACGTATTTATCTCGGGTTTTGCCGCTTCCGATGAGTACCGCGACGCCGTTTTTGCCGGCAGCCTGGTGGGTTCAGGTATTGGGGTAAGCCTGGGCATACTCATCTACTCAGCTCTGTGCGCTCTACGGCCTGCTACTGGCCGTTTGGTATCGACCGTGTTACTCGCATTGATCGGGGCGGGTATGTCCATGCAGGCCACCGTGCTACTGGAACAAGTGGACTGGCTTCCGGCTGGCAAGCCCTGCTGGGACAGTTCCTGGTTGATAGACGAGCAGTCTGTCGCGGGTGAGCTGCTCTATGCAGTGTTCGGCTACGAGGCAACTCCGGGCGCCGCACAGGTGTCAGTGTATTGCCTGTCACTGACTGCCGTTGCAGTCGCGTTTTTGCTGGGGCGTCGCGCAGATGACTCTAAAAATGCTTGCTGAAAAGCCGAGAAACATTTTGTCCGCGCTCCTGGTGGCTTCAGCATCAGTTACGGCATTCGGTGACGGCAGTTCAATCGACAAGGTCTACCATCCATACGTTGAGCAACTCGAATGGGAGCTTGAATGGCGACTGGCATTGGAGAACGAAAATCCACTAACGGCAGAGAAACGTCGGCAGTCCCACCGCCTCGGACTGGGCAAGGGTATCTCGGAATACGTATTCGTGGAGTTCTACCTCATTGGAGAGGGCAGCGCTGATGAGGACCTGAACCTCGAGGCCTACGAAGTAGAAGTGCTTTGGCAACTCACAGAACAGGGGGAGTTTTCCCTGGACTATGGATTGCTTTTCGAACTCGAAAGAGTCCGGGGAGAGGACATCTGGGAATACTCGACCGGGCTGCTGCTGGAGCGCGAGTTCGGGCGGTTTAGTGCCACCACAAACATCAATCTGATTTTCGAATGGGGCAAAGACATTGAGGACGAACTGGAGACGGAACTGGCTATGCAGGCTCGCTACCGTTTTTCCCCCAGGCTGGAGCCCGCCCTCGAACTGTATCTCGGTGAGGAGACCAGTGGACTGGGGCCGGTGCTAACCGGCAGAGAGCGACTGGGAACCAATAAGGCATTGCGCTGGGAAGCCGGGCTTATCTTTGGCCTGGATAGCGACAGCGGTGACTATACCTTGCGAGCGGTGCTGGAGTACGAATTCTAACTTCGCCGTCCGATGGCAATCTACACCAGGGTCGACTATGCATGGGCCAATAAGCCCGCCAGAGCCTGAGGCTGAAAACTGCGCTTCACGGTAATGGCGTAAAAGTATTCAAAGGCATTGGGGATGGTCAGATATTCCACCAATGTTCTGGTTTCGATCTCGTCCCTTACTACCACTTTGGGAAGCACGGCCAGCGAACCACTGTCCCGCGCCAGCGGTCGCAGCATGGCCATGTCGTCTACCTCGGCTTGTATATCCGGCTCGAACTGGTGCAGTGCACACAAGCCGTCGAAGGCGTCGCGCACCTCACTCCGGGCTCCTGGCAACAGCCAACGCTGCCGGGCGTATCCTTCAGGGAATGGTGTGTTTGGCCGGCCTGCTGGAGGGCCAACAATGGTGACCGCCTGGCGGGCCAGTGATTGCACCTGCCACAACCGGTCCGAATTGACGGTGACATTGGCGTTGGACAAGACCACATCGAGGCGATGATTGGACAATTCATCGAGTAAGACACTGATGCTCTTGGCCTCCAGGGTAAAAGCGAGATTGCCCTGATCCAGCAGGGGCACGATCAATCCCTCAATGAAGTTTCGTGACATGGTGGACACCATTCCGATGGCCGGTCTCTGCTGGTCCTCCAGCACACCGTGGCGGAGCAGCGACTCCAGTTCCTGGCCGCGTGAAAAGATATCGTCCGCAAGCAACGGGGCCTGTTGGCCCGTCTCGGTCAAGATCAGTCGCCGACCTTCGCTTGCGAAGAGTTGCGTGCCGAATGACTCCTCCAACTGACGAATTTGAGTCGACAGGGCGGACTGGGACACATGCAACTGCTCTGCGGATCGGGTCAGGTTGCCGCTGCGTGCAACCTGCCAAAAATAGTAGAGATGATGGTAATTGAGTCGCGGCATTGGATGTTTCGTTCTTTTTTAAAGAACTAAAACTCGCATAGTATCTATTTTACAGAACTCTTGCCAAGCGGGATACTCTCCCGCAATTGCTTAGGAGGCTACGCATGCTAACCACACCGACTGACCTGGCCCTCGGCCTGGTACCCTTGTTATTTGCGGCCGGCGCCCTGCTGGGTCCTGTGCTCAGCCCGCAAAATGGCTGGCGTCTACTGCAGATCATCAATGCAACCGCGCTGCTGTGTGCCCTGGTTCCAGCGCTTGGCCCCGCAGCGGAGTCGGGCTGGTTCCTCAACGGGGCACCCAGCGTGATCGTTCTGCTGCTGGTCAGCTTCATTGGCCTGATCGTAGTCAGGTTCTCCAGTCACTACATGGGCGGAGACCCCGGCCAGGCTCGTTTCCAGCGCTGGTTGCAACTAACCCTGGCTTGTGTGGCTATTGTCGTCACCGCCAATAATTACGCCATTCTGGTCCTTGCCTGGATCGGTATCAGCCTGTGCCTGCACCAGCTACTGATGTTCTATCCGGAGCGCAAGCGTGCCGCGCTGGCCGCCCACAAGAAATTCCTGTTTGCCCGCCTCGCTGAATCCTGCCTGTTAATTGCAGGCCTGCTCCTGTACCAGCAGCACGGCTCGCTCTACATCAGCGAAATCATGGACCACTTCAGCACGGACAGCGTGCAGCTCTCCTGGCAAGACCAGCTTGCGGCTGTTCTGATCGCCAGTGCCGCCATGATCAAGTGCGCCCAGTTCCCCATGCACGGCTGGCTGATCCAGGTCGTTGAAGCCCCGACGCCGGTATCCGCACTGCTGCATGCTGGCATTATCAACCTCGGCGGTTATCTGTTGCTGATTTCAGCGCCCTTGCTGCAGCAGGCCGACATCGCCCGCTGGCTGGTACTGATCGTCGCAGGCGGCACTTGCGTCACCGCCGCACTGATCATGATGACCCGGGTCAGCGTCAAGGTCATGCTCGCCTGGTCGACGGTGGCGCAAATGGGATTAATGCTGGTGGAGTGTGCTCTGGGTCAATACGGGCTCGCACTACTGCACCTTGTTGCGCACTCGTGCTACAAGGCCTACAGCTTTCTCGACACCGGCAGTCAGGTGGAAAATTTCCTCCGCGAGCAGTTAGCTACGGCTGACCGGACATCGGTCCTGGGCCTGCCCGCCCTGCTGCTGGTCGCCATCGCCGGTCTCGGACTGGCCGCCGGCTATGCGGGCTACAGCTTCCCCGCAGACAGCAGCCTCTGGCTCTTGTTCATGCTAATGCTGCTGGTTCTGGTAACCGAACGGCGGAGTCTGGTTCAGGGCAGCGGCGTGGTACAGACCCTCGCTATGGTATTGCTGCTCGGTGTCGCGTACACACTGCAAAAACTCCTGTTCAACGCCATGGAACCGCCCGCTACGGCCTCCGCGGATCTAGCCGCAACCCTCTGGTGTGGCTGCCTCTTCCTGGGATTGCTGTTTGCTTACTGGCTATTGCGCTATCGCCCCGACAGCGAGGCGGGCCGAAGCCTCTATCGCAACCTCTTTGCCGGCCTCTATCTCGATGAATGGGCCACCCGAGTGACCCTCGCGATCTGGCCAGCACGGCTGCCAGGCCGCAAGCGGACCAAACAGGTTTTCGACGATATTCAGAAGAAGGAGATAACAGCATGAGCAGCCATAAAGCTGAGGCGATCGATCAGCACCAACCGGTGAGTGCAGATGTCGATGGACTGGCGACAGCCCGCGATGCAGGGGGACGAATCGCGCCCACCTGGCCTCTGGACCAACTCATCGCAGTCAATCCCTGGTGGGAAATGCGCGGCGAACCGCTGGCCGATGTGTCCGCCCGGCTGTCGGTACTGTCGCAAACCCGCTGTCTGATGCCGCGGGATCACTACCGGGAGCTATGGCAATCCGTTATCAGTGAGCGCCATCTGGAGTCTGCAGCAGCTGAAACTGGCGCCAGCCATGGCACCGAGGGCCTGCTTGCTTGGCTGAATGGTAGTGAAACCCTCTCCCACTGGCACCATTTCAGCGACCAGGTAGACAACACCCGCAATCTGGCCCGGCAGGTCAGCTGGCACGACGAGATCGTTTTCCAGATCAGCCAGTTCTGTGCCAGCTACTTCAGCGAAGATACTCCCATGCGTTCCGCCAGCCACCAGGGTCTGTACGCCAGCTGGCTGGACTCTATTCGGCATGACCGGGGTATCGCAATTATGATGGGAGAACCCGGATTGAATGCCCAGTTCGCGGCGCTACCGAGCTCCCATGAGGCACTCATTCCTCTCGCCGTCGCCGAGCTGGACCTGCCTGCAGATGCTGTCCAGGACTATTTCCATGCCCTGCTGCTGGAAGTCAAC
This sequence comes from uncultured Gammaproteobacteria bacterium, assembly GCA_963840725.1. Classification (GTDB taxonomy): domain Bacteria; phylum Pseudomonadota; class Gammaproteobacteria; order Pseudomonadales; family Halieaceae; genus CAVWDU01. The sequence goes on from CAWIZY010000028.1 coordinate 342,286, forward strand.
GGCTGGGCCTCCTGGGTTGCCTATCAACGCTGGCAGTCGCGCCTCTCAGGCGGCGACGAAGATCAACTGCCGCAGCTGCTGGGTATTCGGCTGGCCTGGGAACTGGCACTATGGCGCCACCAGGGAGAGCGCCATGCCGACACGGTCGCCCAGACACGCGGTCAGTGGCGCCGGCAGTTTGCGCAACTACCGGAAGTGATAGGGCAACACAGAGAGGTCCAGCGCCCGGCTTGGATTTGGCAACGGGCGGCGGAGCTGGCCTATCAGGAATCGCTGGCGGAAAAGTTCGCCAGCTCAACGCGCGCCGCAGCCATTGTTACACCAGTCCTGCAGGCCGCGTTCTGCATCGACGTTCGGTCAGAGGTTTACCGGCGCGCACTAGAGGCTCAGAATCCGCAAATCCAGACTCTGGGCTTTGCCGGCTTCTTCGGATTACCCCTGGCCTACAGCCCCGCCGGCTCAACCTACGAGCGGCCGCAACTGCCGGGCCTGTTGAGCCCCAGTATCACAGTGACCGAAGACACCGGCGGAGACAACACGGCACTACAGAAGCACAGTGCACAACTCAATCGCAGTGCCCGCTGGCAGGCGTTCGGCAAAGCTGCTCCGGCGAGTTTTGGCTACATCGAGTCAACCGGCATCGCTTTTGCCTTCAAGTTACTGCGTGAATCCTTTCTCGGCGGAGAACCCCGTCATCCAGTTAACACCGGCTGGGATTCAATGCCACTGGCTATGGAACAGAACGGCCAGCGCCTGACCACCGAAGACGCAGCCGCGCTTGCTGCCGGCATTTTGGGCGCCATGACCCTCACCGAGAATTTTGCACCGATTGTGATGCTGGTGGGACATGGCAGTAGCACGCGCAACAACGCCCATGCCGCCAGCCTCGACTGCGGGGCCTGCGGTGGACAAACCGGCGAAATCAACGTGCGCGCACTGGCCCAGGTGCTGAACGACCCGGCAGTGCGCAAGGCGCTGCTGAACGAGGGCATCGCAGTACCCGATGAAACGCAGTTTATCCCTGCACTTCACGACACCACCACAGATGACATTCGCTGTTTCGGCGCTGTGCCTCAGAGCTTCAAGCCTGTCGAAAGCTGGCTGCACGCAGCCTCCGAACAGGCGCGTAGGGAACGGGCGGGCAAACTCGGGAGCCACGCCGAGCAAAGCACGCCTGCCATCCGCAAACGCAGCCGTGACTGGTCGCAGGTCAGGCCAGAGTGGGGGCTGGCCAATAACGCCTGTTTTGTGGTTGCACCGCGGGCGCGGACCCGCCACCTGGACCTTGAGGGTCGCAGCTTCCTCCACGACTACATCTGGGAACCGGATGCACAACAGGGCTACCCTGTACTCGAACTGATAATGACTGCACCGATGATCGTCACTCACTGGATCAATATGCAGTACAACGCTTCTGTCACCGACAACCTGCACTACGGCAGTGGCAATAAAGTGTTGCACAACGTCGTGGGCGGCAATCTGGGCGTATTCGAGGGTAATAGTGGCGACCTGCGCATCGGGCTACCGCTGCAGTCCCTGCACGATGGCAAGCAATGGATGCACCAACCGTTGCGGCTGTCAGTGTATCTGGCTGCACCCAGGGAAGCGATCAAATCCATTGTCGACAAGCACGAGGTGGTGCGCGAGCTGATCGACAATGACTGGCTCTATCTGTTTCAGCTTGATGACGACAGTAACCAGGTGGTCCGCCTGTACCAAGGGGAGTGGTTGCTACCACAACACGCAATGGCGTGAGGCAGTAACTGACTGCGCTACTGTGTTGCGGCTCCGGACTGTTTGACTATTGCTCCGTGCCTCATCACAAAGCGCACGTCCTCCAGCAGGGTAATGTCTGCCACGGGGTCACCCGCTACAGCGATAATATCCGCATAGCGGCCCACTCGCAGAGAACCCAGGTTATCGGTTTGCTGCAACAACTTTGCGCCTTCCAGGGTAGCCGCCTGCAAGGCTTCCATGGGTGTCATACCAAAGGTCACCATGCGCGACAACTGTTTAGCGTTGTCACCGTGGGGGTAGACTGCCGCATCGGTTCCCATCACCATCTTTACGCCGGCCTTCCAGGCGTCGGTAAAGCTCTGACGCTGCCGTTTACCCGTGGCGCGCTCCTTCTCAATACTTTCAGGTAAGATGCCGGCGGCTTCTCCCTGAGAGAGGATGTATTCGGTGTCATAAATATCCATCGACAGATAGGTGCCATGAGTTTTGGCCAGTTCAATCGCCTCAGCATCCATAAAGCTCGCATGTTCGATAGAGTCCACGCCCGCTCTGATCGCCGCTTTAATCCCGGCAGTGCCATGCGCGTGGGCGGCAACAATCAGGCCACGCCGATGGCTCTCGGCAACGATGGCGGCCATCTCTTCTTCGGTGTACTGCTGTATGCCGACCTGGGTGCCCCGGGACAATACCCCACCGGTGGCACAGAGCTTGATGGTCTTGGCGCCGTACTTTATGTTCTCCCGAACCTTGCTTCGCACCGCCCAGGGTCCATCCGCAACACCGTCTCCAGAGGCACCGTACTCACTGGGCAACAGATTGTTGTCGCAGTGACCACCGGTAATGCCCAGCGCCGGACCGGACGCGTACACCGTCGGACCAATCACATCGCCCGCTTCTATGGCCTCGGCGAGCGCCACGTCGGTGTAGCCTGCTGCTCCCAGATTTCGCACCGTGGTAACCCCGGCCAGCAAGGTGGTACGTGCATTTTTTACCCCGGTAATAGCCTGTCTGGGCAGGGAGTTTTTCAGACGTTTGTATCCATGCTCCGCAGCGCTGCCGGTCAAGTGAGTATGCATGTCCATCAAGCCTGGCAGGATCGTCATGGACCCCAGATCGATATGGATCGACCCCTCGGGCTGCGCCAACTGCTGCCGTGTCGCCACCTGCTTGATACGCTGGTCCTCGATTATCAACGCGGGGCTTTCGATCAATCGCCCTTCCACGACATCCACCATCTTGCCGGCCGTGAGGTAGAGGGTGTCCGCTCTGCTGTTGAACGCGATGACTGCAAAAAACAATATAACTGTAATAAACCGCATGTTATCTCCAAATGATTCTCCGACCTGATTATGACAGAACACGAGCCGGTGCTGCGACCGCAACCATAAAAAATAGCGCCTGCTTTGCCCGGCACCGTCCCTCCCGTAAGACCGACAAACCCCTGCGCATTTTGCCTCTCCAGGCGAAGAGATACTGACCGAGGCTGAACTCTCTCAATGAGCCTGCCAGGCAGACCTACTCAGAAAACCTGCTCACGAAACCAGGCCCGGCGGGTTGGCAGCTGTTCTATGGTACAGTTTTAATCCGGATAACGGCCAACAGGAAACGCATCCAATGACCACGCGGCTTCACCTACCCTTTTTCACCACCGCACTATTCACTGTGTTGGCAGCGATCGTTTACTGCGCCAGCGGAATCCTCAGCGCCACAGCCTACGGGGGCGAGGCGCTCACCCGCTGGGAACTGATGAACCAGATTCGTCGCGACAAATTCGACCTGGTGCTACCTGAGGTTATGCGTGAAAACAACATCGAAATGTGGATCACGGTTAATCGCGAGGGCTTTGATGACCCCTTGACCGAGGACCTTGGCAAGGGATATGTCGGTGACTACGGCTACTATATTTTTACTAATCGCGGCGGAGAACGAATTGAACGCGCTCTGCTGGGCATCGGCACGCATCTGGTTGAGGAGAACGGCGCCTACGACATTGTTACCACTGATTTTGACCTCCTCGAGTTCGTCGAATCTCGCGACCCGAAGACGATCGGCCTGAATTACGCGGAGCACATCGGCGCGGCAGATGGACTGAGTCACACCAGCTACCTGAAATTGCAGGCGCTATTGGGTGAACGCTACAGTCAGCGCTTTGTGTCAGCACAGAAACTCATATCGGACTTTCGCTCCCGCCGCGTTGCAACCGAGATTGCCGCTTTCGCCCGAGCTGGTGAAATGTCACGCAATATTGCCGAACGGGCATTTTCGAACGAGGTCATTACACCGGGGAAAACCACCCTGGCGGATGTGGCCTGGTGGATGCGTGAACAACAGTTTGAAAACAGTCTGGGGACGTCTTTTGGTATGCCATCGGTCTATGTCACCGGCCCTGAGGGCATTGCGGCATTATCCGACGACCGTGTCATCCAACCCGGTGATTTTCTGACGGTGGACTGGGGCGTGGGCTATCTCAATTTCTACACCGACATGAAGCGTCATGCTTATGTGTTGCGAGAGGGAGAAACACATCTGCCCGAGGGCATTCAACAAGCCTTCGACAATGCCAAACAGGTCAGGGACATTCTCAAACAAAACATCAAGCCCGGGGTGACGGCGGCAGCTGCCTACGAGCAGTTGAACGCCGTGATCAATCGATCAGGGTTCCAGATTATGACGAAATTCAACGAGCCGACAGAAAACCCGGAGGTGATCGACGTTATCATCGGTTGTCACTCTGTCGGCAATCTAGGTCACGGCATAGGGCCATCCATCGCCTGGTTCAACCCCGAGCGCATGACCTATACGATACAGCCTGGCAACTTGTTGTCGATAGAGTTGTTCGCCTACACAGCCGTGCCGGAGTGGGGTGGCCGCAAGCTGCGGATACCACTGGAGGACGATGCAGTGATTACCGCCCGCGGGGTTGAATGGCTCTATCCGGTTGCGGAGCGAGTGCGCCTGATTCGATAGGCAATTCCCGACGCCCACCGACCCAGGCCTGATTGATAAACGCAGCTCAGTCTGGGCCAGGGCGCGGCCGATGGGACAATTGTCAGCAGCGCTTAAATCGCCTACTCTACTCGCGGCCGTAGCCGTGAAACAGCGCGCTGCTGATACCGTCTGAGGCGGTGACGGCGCATGAAGGAAAAAATCTGTGATACAAGCATATATTGAACACACGCCGCTGTGGGTGCTATTCCTGACTACCGTCCTGCTGCTGGTCCTGTCGGTTGAGATCGGTTACCGATACGGGTGGCGGCGCAGCCGCCATCCGGATTTTGATGATGAGTCCCACGTCAACACCACTACCGGTGCGCAGCTGGCACTGATGGGATTTCTGCTCGCCTTTACCTTCAGCCAGGCGGCCGACCACCACACGGTACGCAGGCAATTGATGCTGGACCAGATCGTGGCGATCGAAGCGGCCTACTTGCGTGCAGGCCTGGTTGAACCGCAATCGCGCAGAGCCATCCGCGAGGCGCTGAGCGACTACGTGGACCTCGCCGCGGCAAACTACGACAAGGATGAACACGAAACCATTATGCAGAGAGCCGACGTCCTGCGACTCGATATATGGACGCAGGTGGCGGGCCTTTCGCGGGATGGCAATAAGATCGGCGAAGCGGAGACGCTGCTGATTGACTCGGTCAATCGGGTATTCGAGATCCATGAACGGCGCATTACAGCGGGATTGCACACCCGGATTCCAGGCAGTATCTGGATTATGCTATATGTCATCCTGACCCTATCAATGTTTGCGACGGGCTACTTCAGCGGTATAAAGGGCAAACGCAGCCTCACAACGACCTGGGCAATGACCGTCTCATTGGCCCTGATCATGTGGCTGATCGCCGATCTGGAGCGCCCCCAATCCGGTTTTTTGATTACGGACAAGTCCAATCTGCAGGAATTCAGTGCACGACTCAGTGAGGCCACGCCTAGCGGCAAATAGGGGCCCTTCCTTACAGGTGGTAGTACCCGGTCCCCTCACGATCAGTTTGTCGGCCCAGGTGTCGGTCTGTTTCATTCAGGCTAGCAGCCTATGTTCGCATAGTATCCAGTCGCACAAACTCCAGTGCCCGGCGGCTAGCAGGCATTAGAATTGCCCACCAGATTATCCGCAGGCTATTGCATGTTGCCGGCGGCGGCTGAGGCGAAGTCCTGGTAGCAGCGCAACAGGGCAGGCGAATACTCGCTCTGCTTAGTAGGCTGTCACAGACCCAGCAGGCGGGCTATCACTTTGCGTTGAATGTCTGAGGTTCCGGAATAAATCAAACCACCGATGCCGTCGCGCAGGTCACGTTCAATACCCACCTCCTGCAGATATCCCTGCGCACCATGCAGCCGAATCGCGTCAAGTCCGGAGGCGACAAAGCATTCGCTGAGATGAAGATTGGTCAAGGCGGCGTCGAGAGCGAGGCGCTCCCCCTGCTGGTCCATCCAGGCCAGCTTATAGAGCAACAGACGAGAAGTCTCCAGGCGCAGTTTCATATCCACCAGACGATTGGACACCGATTCAAAGCGTGCGATCGGGCCGCCAAACTGGTTGCGTTCCTTCGCAAAGCTGATCCCCTCCTCCAACTGACGCTGCATTGCACCCAGCTGGCTGGACAGAATATAGCCACGTTCAGCTTCCATGGCACGTGAAAAAATGCTGAACCCCGCCCCCTCCGGACCGAGGCGATTCGCCTCTGGCACGAAACAGTTATCCAGGTATATTTCACCAAACGGACTGGTCTTGAGACCCATTTTGCCGCGACTACCACCGAGTTCCAGTCCGGGGGTTCCAGCCTCTACCACAAAAGCGGAAATACCCCATTGCCCGGCATCGGGGTTGGTTGCGGCGAAGATGACCGCAATGTCTGCGACGGGGGCGTTGGTGATGTAGACTTTTTCACCCTTGAGCAGATAGCCCTCGTCCTGGCGACGCGCCGTCGATTTCATGTTGTAGGTGTCTGAACCAGAATCGGCCTCAGTGATCGCAAATGCGCCGATCATATCGCCACTGCACATGGGTCGCAGATAGTCTTTCTTTTGTCGCTCACTGCCAAACTCAAGCACGGCAGCCTGGGTACTCCACATTTGCGAGTTGAGACCGAATGGCAGTCCGTTATCACGACACCCGTAACCCAGCGCTTCAAGGACTGCAACGGTGGTGACAATGTCTCTGGCCTGGCCCCCGTACTCCTCCGGGACATTGAGTCCAAGGATTCCGAAGTCCGCACATTTACGCCAATCGTCTCGACTAAAATAGCTGCTGCGTTCGCGTTCGGCGAGATTGTCATTGAGTTGGGCGCTAGCGAAATCAATAGTCGCCTGGCGGAGTTCTTCTTGTTCGGGAGTGAGGGCAAAATCCATAGTGTGGCTCGTTTATCGATTCGTTTTCAATCGACCACGCTCGTCGACGGGCTTCCACTCGTCAAGAAACTCTCGATTGTTCCAGTCGCCCAAGCCGGGGTAAAAGACCTTTCCCGGTCCATGAGCCTCGATGTTCTCACCGTTCCAGCGCTCATCAAACGGCTCGTTTGCTGGCTGGTAGCGGCTATCCGAACTCAAGCGACACCGATTTTCCGGCGAATTGTTGTCCAGGGCACCATGGAGTGTCTGCATGGTAAAACACAGCACGTCGCCGGCTTTGTAGTCTGCACTTAGCCATCTTCCCCCGAAACGCTGGCGCAGGGTCTCAGGATCTTTTCCTATCCACTCCAGCTTATCCCGATCCGCATCGGATTCTGCATAGTGGCTGAGTCGCCTCAGCTGGGCCTTGGTCCGCTCGAGCAGCATCAGCCCACCGTCTATACGTCTTACATCGCCCAACGGTATCCAACTGGAGAAGAGCCGGCTGGTACCGCGGTTCATGTAGGGACCATCGTAGTGAAACCCGCAGCCTTCGCCGGGTCTTGCGAACCGCGGCCACCGCATGTCGTAGGCTCTGGGCTCTGTCCCCAGCAAGCTCTCATAGAAGGCCAGCAAACGCTTATGCAACACAATATTCTCGTAGGCCAGTCCAGACCGTACCGACTGACTGAAGGCTCGCAGATCGACCTGCAAAACGGCGTTGTCCTCAGTGTAAACCCCGTCCATCAAGGGGTGCATAGGATCAATCTCACCAATCGTGGCGTACTTCAGCAGTATCTCCCGGCGCGCCTGCATGACTTCCTCGCGCGGCAGCAGGGCTTTGAAAAAAAGATACCCTGTTTCCTCCATGCGCTCTTTCAGGGCTCCCGCATTGTCCAGCAGGCCAGTGGAGTCCTGCAGTTCCCCAAGAGCGTCTGGCGCAGTATTAACCGGGTGGCCATTTGCCGTCAGCTGTAACATCTCACCACTCTCATTTTAATCATTGCCACTCCCATACAGTTAACACTCCGTGAATTGCTCATTCGCATTTGCGGGCACAAACTGGCTAAGGAAGCGACCAGTCCATTGCTCCACGGCCTTTGGATCCCATTGCAAATCGTCATGCTCGCAGTCAAATTCCTCCAAAGTGAGGCCACTACCAGCCAGTGTCTGCCAGAGGGCCGGGCCGAATTTATGATGTCCGCGCGTGGCCCTGTATAGCAGCACCGGACAGTCGATCGGCAGCAGGTCGTACCGCCTGGCTGCCGCCAGATACCTCCTGAACACGTAGAGTTTCCTTAACCTGGCTGGCACTGGAAGCCCTATCCTGACACAAGCCAGGGCGTAAGCATTGCGGGCATTGATCTTCATCCGGGACGCGTAGTGACCGAGATGATTGGCGAGTTTATCTACCAAATAGCGGCTTGCCCCCAACGGGCCCAGGCGCAGCAGCTGTTCGAAATGGCTGTCTATCGGTTCGACCTGCTGGCTCTTCTGTCGTGACAAGTGCCGACACTGCGCTGGGACGGAGCCAAAGGCCCGCGGATTTTCAGGTGGGTCCAGCATAAACAATAGGTCGACAGATTGACCAAGCTCAGCTAGGCGTCTGACAAGTTCATAGGCTATAACCGCACCAAATGAGTACCCCCCGATGTAATAAGGGCCCTCTGGCTGTATCTCCAGCAACAGGCCGAGAGCCTCCTCGGCCAGTTGGCCAAGGCTGACATCGCGAGGAAGATTGGCCTCCTCCCAGTGGGCTGCAAGCAGGTGAATGGGCTGCTCTGCGCCGAGAATGTCCCGGAGTTGTGCGAGCAGTCGGCCACCGCCATGGATCATGAACAAGGGCCTACGGCTTCCCTCCAGATTTCTGCTCTGCAAAGCGGGGTCCCCGCCGGAGGTCTGCCGCCCCTGCGTCTCTATAGCCTCTTCGGCGATATAACTGCACAGCTCGCCCAGACGTGGAAAGTCAAACAGGTCGCCAGGTTTCATAACAATGCCCTGTTTGCTGGCTCGGGCGACCACATTGATACTTGTGAGCGAATCGCCGCCGAGCTCAAAAAAATCGTGCTCCTCGCAGACCTCGTCAGCATCCAGTACCTGACACCAGATACTCTGCATGGCTTCGACAAGTTGACTGACTGCCTGCCCGCGTTCGGCGGTCTTGGCTGTGCGTCGCGGCGACAACCGGGGCAATCGACGCAGAGTCTGTTTGTCGATTTTGCCGTTAGCCAACCTGGGGATTTCCTCCAACACCTCGACGTGTGACGGGATCATATACTGAGGCAGTTGCCCGCGAAGAAACTCGCGGCAGGTGTCGGGGCCGAGATGGCCTGCACTGCGCGAGTCAGTCACTGGCCTGATCCAGGCAACTATCTGCTGCGCCCCTGTGGCTTGTTGCCCCCCACCGACTTTATCATCCCGTCCGGGCAGCTGCGCGACAAGCACTGCCGCCTCCGCGACGTCGGGGTGCTGCTCCAACGTCAATTCGATCTCACCAAGTTCAATCCGGTGACCACGTACTTTTACCTGTTCATCAATTCGGCCCAGATACTCGATATCCCCACTGTCCAGAAAGCGACCGTAGTCGCCGGTGCGATATAGTCTGCCTTGCGCCCCCGAGCGGAAGGGGTCATCGCCAAAGCGCGTTGCTGTATCTCCGGGCCTGCCCAGGTAACCCGCGGCAAGACCATCCCCTCCTATACAGACCTCCCCAACCACCCCCAGAGGGGCCAGGCGTTGATGAGCGTCAAGAATGTATAGTCTGGCACCCGGTATTGGCTTGCCGATTGGTACGGCATCAGCGCTGCACCAAGGTGCAGTATCGAATACGGTTGCCCACACGGTGGACTCCGTAGGCCCATACTCATTGTATAGCCGGGTGTTGGGCAAGATCTTCCGGTGCTCCCTGACCAGAGCGGGAGTCAGTGTCTCGCCGGCCAAAATAAGCACACGCAAAGCATCCATCGACGCGGGTTCCAGGTGTTCGAGCATGAAGCGATAAAGCGAGGGCAGGCAGAGGGTGTGAGTCACACCGTGTGACGCCATGGTCGCTCCCAGCGCCCGCATATCCTGCTCCAGCCTGTACTCGGAAATCACCAGTTTCCCGCCGGTACAGAGGCTCCAGAAAAGACCGGCAACAGAGCTATCAAACGAAAACGTCGAGAGCAGCAAAAAACACCCCGGGTCGTCGCCATAAAAATCGGTTCTTGCCCGGTTGGAAAACGCCAGATTGGCTCTGGTCACGGCAACGCCCTTGGGCTCACCGGTGGAACCCGAGGTATAGATGACATAAGCCAGCCCAGCATGGTCCTCAGCGGGATGGCCAGTAACCGCCGTCACAGAGGAACCCGGGTCGTCCAGCCGCATCACCGGCGGCCCAAGCTCGGCGACTGCAGTTGCCAGTTCATCGCGAGCGATCACCAATCGGCAACCGGAGTCATCGAGAATGTGCACGATACGTGCCGGCGGGGAAAGCGGGTCCACCGTGACGTATACCCCGCCCACCTTGAGAATTGCGAGGACCGTTGTTACAAACTCCACGCCTCGTTCCAGATACACGGCAATCCGACAACCGGCTTCACAGCCGGATTGAGTTATCAAACCGGCCACCCGACTGGCAGCACTGTCAAGTTCGGCATAGGACAGCTGGTCGGTCCCGCAGCACACTGCAATAGTGTCCGGCTTTTGCGCTACCTGATGCCTAAAGAGATCCAACACATCGACCGGCGGCGATGACAGCGCATCGCCACGACCCCATTCGTCGATCAGGAGACGGGTATCGGCAGCACCCGGAGGCCCGATACTGAATACCGGTTGATCCAGCCCGGTGACAAAGTCCTGCAGCACCCGCGTAAAATCCCCGAGCAACTGCCGAGCCGTCTTTTCCGAATAGACCCTGGCATCATAAACGAGCTTTACTTCAGTCTTTTCACCGGGAGTAATATCCAGGGCCAAACCAAAGTTACTGTAGTGCACGACATCCACTTCGACCGCGGACCAGCTCGAAGCCACTCCGACATCGGCGCTGCCCGTTGGGTAATTGGTCATTACGAGGATACTGTCAAATAGCTCGGTTCCACCCGGAACATCGCTCCACTCCTTGTACCGAGGCAACGGCGCGAATTCGTGTGCCATAAACCCTGCCGATCGCGACTGTAGCTCCCTGAGCCAGTCGCGCAGGACTGTCTCCCGATAAAAGCCATGCCTGACGGGCAGTGTATTGACAAACATACCAACGGCAGACTGAATACCAGGCAGCTGTGACGGGCGCCCACTGACCGTCACGCCGAACACCACATCGTCCCGACCACTGTAACGGTGTAGGATCACACCCCAGGCAGCCTGCATAACCGTGTAGAGACTTACCTCGTAATCCCGTGCGAGATCGCGCAACGCCAGGCTGGCCTCCCGGTCGATATGCCGCCGCACAGAACCATGGCCGATGGAAGCCGAAGACGCGGTCGGACGAGGCGTTTGTAACTCCGTCGGTTCCGTGAAACCGGCGAGTGTTTCGGCCCAATAGGTTTTGGCCGCCGCCATATCGCGCGACCCTAGCCAGCCAATATGACTGCTGTAGGCAAACGCCGGGGGCAAGGCTGGCAACTCTCCGCCATCCAGGCCGCTATATAACTCGCACATTTCCTCCAGCAAAACGGAAACGGACCAACCATCCGCCACTGCGTGATGGCTCGTCCACACCAGCCAATATCGCTCTTCCTGCAGTCGGATCAAGGTCATACGCATGAGCGGCGGCAGATCAATGACGAAGCCCCGTCTGCGGTCCAGGTTTTTCCATTCCTCTAAAGACTGGGCCTGTTCAACAACCGACATCGCCCGCCAATCAAGATGCTGCCAGGGCACCGACACTCGCCGATGTATCGCTTGCAGCGGCTCGTCCAGATCCTCCCAGAGGATAGAACAACGCAGCGCCGAGTGACGCTGAACCAACGCCTCCCAGGTCTCCTCCATCAACTCGGGATTAACGTCTCCTGCCAACTGAAAGCAGACCTGGCCGACATAAGATCCCCGCCTCCGGTTCAGCAAGGCTATGGAATACCATGCCAGCCCGAGTTGAAGACAGCGGATACAGGCCTTCGATATCATCCAGTGCCATGAGGTCCCCCTACCCCGTGTTGGCGCGGCCGTTTCATTTACCTTTCCTCGCCAACATGGCTGCCACTTTACTGAGCTTGTCCTCGTTAAGGTTCCCAAGCGAGAACGGTTTTGGCGAAGCTGGTGACACCTTTTCCAGTTGCGACTGGACAGGAGCGACCGAAACTGTTCGAAGGTGGGCAGCGAGAGACTGGATAGTCAAATGCTCGAAAATATCTATCGCCGCCACGCCAAGACCGCTGTCCTGAGCCCTGGAGGCTATCTGAATTGCGGAGATAGAGTCACCTCCCAGTGCATAGTAGTTGTCGGCGATACCCACACGGCCGACATTCAGCGTATCGCGCCAGATTTTTGCCAGACGCTCTTCAAACAGAGTCACGCGGCGCCTGATAAACCGTAGCCACTGGCGCGACCAATCTTAGGCACTGGCAAGGCCTCGCGGTCTACCTTGCCATTGCCAGTCAGAGGGAGTTGCTGCATCGCAACAAAATAGCTGGGAAGCATGGCTTCGGGCAGATAACGCGCCAGGTGTTCCCGCAGAGCCGTTTCATCTATAACGCTGTCACTGACGTAATAGGCTACCAGGCGCTGACCAGCTGCACCCGGCTGAACCATCTCTTCCGCATAGCCTATCTCGTCCAGCATTTGGTGCACTCGTACCACATCCAGATGGTCATTCAGCTCGTCCAGTGCCGCATCTCGGGTTTTATGTCCCATCCGGACGTCCCAGCTATAGGGAAGCGCATAGTTGTGATAGCCCTCCTTGCGTTTGTGCACATAAATGCCCGCATCGTTGATCAGACAATTAGTCGAGCGACCTGTATCACGTGGTCTTATCCACGGCGCTTTCTGCCCAAGAAAACGATAAACTTCTTCCAGACTGACATCACAATATCGGTAGAAATCGATGAAGCCCACTTTGTCAAAAACCCGGTCATTGTCGAATATTGAGACGTCGAGGCAACGGGACACGGCGTCATCGATGCCATGATACGCCCGACGCGCCTCGAGCACAGTGCGTTCGATTGCGAGCAGGTCGACGCTGTCCTCACGGAATAGCTCCGGTGTTAGGCGGGTTTCAAAGAATTGACCTCGGGAGAGACCGGTAACGATATACGGAATACCCTCAGCCAGCGCGGTTTGCAAGGCGAGCGTGTAGATAGTCTTGAAACAGCCCTGGCAGACATTCAATGGCGCTCGAGACTATCGCGGAAAATATCGTTCATATAAGGGGTGTCGATGAATCGATGATCGACGCCAATGGACCCGACCTACTTCCCGACATTAGCTTTGGCGTCAGCAGAGATAAAGCCGTTGTCCAGAGTCAGTGCCAGATGGAAGGACCTGTTCGGCAAGGCAATAGAGCGCATAGGTGCTATCCTTGCCGCCGCTAAGCAGCATAATGCAATCGTACTGGCCGCCGCGCTTTGCCCTGGCCTCTGCCAGCGACGCGCAAACGGTCCAGATCGTCGAAGTACACTTGAGCGCGATCGCGATAGCTATCAAAATCAACACAGAGATTGCATGCGCCCTGCGAGTCAAAACTTACACCGGGATACTCTGAGCTCAAACCGCAGCGCGTGCAGTGGTGAAGGCCTTCTTCGATCGATTGGCTCTCGGTGGCTTCTTACCACATCCCTCACCAACGGATTCCGCTGATACCGGGAAACGCGACCAGCACCGCGAGATTTCCGCCGGCTCGACCCGCACACCAGCGATTGTCACCTGCTCATCCGTCCGGCCAAGATACTGGATGAGTCCCTCACCGGAACGCGCCAGATCCCCGGTTATCTACATGAACTGCCCGGGGCAAAACGGATCCTCAGTGAAGCGGGTGAAGCTCACGATCCAGACAATAAAGATAGCCGTCTGCAAGGCGCTCGCCGGCGACAAAAATTTCCCCCGTTACTCCACTCGGCGCGGGGTTACAGCCCTCGTCCAGCAAATAGATTCTATGGTGGTGAGCCGCTAGCCCAATGGGCACAGTTTAGCCGGGGCTACGTGCCACGGTCGAACGGTGGCGCGTCGAGCCCACTACCGCCTCGGTGGGCCCATATTCATTAAAAATATTCTCGATACCCAACACGGAAAGCGCGCGCGTGGCGAGATCAGTGCTTAGATTTTCCCCTCCCAGAATCAAACTGCGAATGCGCGTGACGCGAACGGGTTGCTCCAGCACCATCGCAAGATGCGCTGGCGTCGGCTCGGCCCACGTCCACAGCATCTTCGGCAAATACGTCCAACACCGCCAGATCGGGTCCGCTCTCCCTCTCGGGAAACACGATAACAGTTCCCCCGCCACACAGTGGCACGAACAGTGATGTGACGGTGAGATCAAAACCGATGGAAGAATAGAGTGGAAAATCGCAACGCTCTTCTGGGACAAAGCTGCGGTCGGCCCAGCTGATATATGCAGCAAGCCTCGATGACTAACCAATACACCTTGGGATAGCCGGTAGACCCCGAAGTATAAAAATATAGGCACTGTCGGTCCCGGTTACCGCAGGCAAGGCCCCTATCTGTGTTGCAGCAGGGCTGGCCAGTAAGGTTTCCATCAACGACCAGACAGCTGTCAACCCTGTTGCCCCAGTCCCAGCAAAGCATCCTCGGACAGCAGCAGTTTCATGCCGGAGTCCTTAGCGATATCGGCCAGACGTTCTGCGGCAGACGGGCTTCCCGGAAGCGGGAAAACCAGTACCGCCTTGAGCACACCCAGGACGGCGGCGATAAACTCCGTCGACCGATGCATACAGATACCCACTACCGTACCTGCCCCGACACCGCGAGCCATCAACTGGCCCGCAATGCAATCAGAGCGATTATCGAGTTCGCCGCGCAAGAAACCACACTATCAGCGCAACGGACAGCCGTCTGTTGCGGAGCTATCGCCACGCGCTCAGACCAGGCCTGCAAGACCGACTCGGGTTGCTGCGGCGAACCCACTGGTTTCAGGTCGGCTTCGAACAGCTGCTGTTCTGGCGGTGAAACCAGACTGAATTTGGCGATTTCGCTGTCGATGTCACCAAGAAATGCATCGAGCGTTCTGAGAAAGTGTCCCGGCATCCGCTCTCGCAGTGCCGGCTCAAAAGTCGCAAGGTTACAGTCCAGGTGAACACCGTACTGACCACTGTCGCCGACATCATGAATCTGTCTTCGGAGGTCGTGCCCCGAATGGACATAGTCCGAGTGTATGAGTCGGGATAACATGGGCGTACAGGCAAAATCGCCAAAACCCACATTGATATAATTGAACACCACATTAAACAGCCGGGACAGCGGCGGACTACTGCACCCGGGCTGCGCATAGCGCAAGAAATACTGGGACTTCCTTCGCCACTTTGTTGTACAAAGACCTGAAGGTCTCCCGCTATTCACGCCACGCTGAACGGGAGTCTTTCAATAAACAAACCCACTGTTTCGCAAAGGCCTCAGATGGCCGATTGTGAGCGGCGTACCGATTGTAAGATGCGCTGCATCACCGACACGGTGAAGAAAAGCGAACACCACCGTTGCCAGCAGGTTGAAGCGGCTCAGATCCATATTCAGGCCCACGAAACCTGGCTGTTGCGCAAGTTCGCTGAGCCGCTGAGATCGCTGCTGCCCGAGGCCCAGACTTAGCCGTTTGCTTTCTGTATGCCGTCTGGAACCTTTGCGAACGTCCAGGGCAACGAGGCCAGAAGGCGCAGCCAGACGCTCCCGCCAGTATTGCTCAGCACGTTCAAAGGACTTGCCCTGACGCCATTCGTACTCATCGGGACGGTGATCCAGATAGTCCGGAAGGGGCTCGCCAATGGGGACCGGACCCTTCACAGAGTGTCATCGTGGCTGCCCAGATGTTTGCAGATCAGCGAGACAGACCAGGCGTCTGCAATGAGATGATGGAGGTTTAAGAACCAGACCCAGTGACTATCACCCAGCTGAGTAACACAGATTCGTGGCAACATCGGGAGAGGTCCAGAACCCGCTGCGCCCGGTCATGCACCCATGCCTCCGCTGCTGCGTCGGGATCTGATTGTGCCGACAGGTCTACAACCGGACACTGTATAGGTAACTCAGTACTCTTGTTCTACTTGCTCGCCATTTTCAGTAAACACGCAGCGCATTGCATCACAATGATCAAGCAGTTCCTGCAAGGCGACGACGAAACAGTCCGGAGTCGATTTCTCGGCGGAGATCAAACCTGTGCGCCATGTTAAAAAGCGACGACTCGGGCGCCAGGCGCTGGCTCATCCATACCAGTGACTGGCTACTGGTCATTGCGGGCAACCCCGCGTTCTCTGGTCACTACTATGCATTGACACTGTGCCCAAAGGCTTGTGCTGTCTTTTCAACACTGTCAGGGTGCAAAAAGAAGCTGCCGTGATAGCAGATCATTGAACAAAACGCCGCCACCTCCAAGGACTAGGAAATGGCAAGAATTACTATAGCGCAGCGTCACCATCATCCCGCCGCAAGGCCCAGGTTGCTCCGCCACGACGCTAGTGTCCTGCCCGATCAATTCGCAGATTTCCAGCATGCCAGCCAAGGTTTCTGGCGAGGCGCACCTCGCCGGGAATGGCCTGAGTCCTTTCCAAGGGGTGCAACACGGTCAGAAGCCACGGCTGGCGCACCCTCCGGGAGCCTACACAAAGCTTTACTGCCGGGGTTTGCGGTTTCCCTCGCAAATACAACCAGTATTCTCGGCAAAACGCGCCTTACTGTGAAGCTTTCTACACGCTCCAAGATTATGCGAGTTATTCGGACAGGACACCATTCGCCCCGCAACATAGGCGATAATACAGCCAATGTTGGCGAAATTATCGATGGTCACATCTTCGGGCGGCACCGAAGTCGCCAGTTCGTTCCTCGATATATGTCACCAGCCGCATGACCCCCAAGGAGTCCACCAGGCCACTGAGCAACAGATCCTCGTCATCCGCTACACTGCGACCCGCCAGCAACTCAATGACTATGAAATCACGGAAGTTTATCTCTCACTCACCCTGTTCCTCCCCCGTTGGGTTCTGCGGCTTCCCTGTTGCTTAAGCGGTTCCGGTCGATTGTTGCCGGTGCTGGTGCGTGGAAAATCCTCCAGGATAGTTATGTGTTCTGGCACTCCATAGTAGGGAAGGTGATCCGCAGCATGTCGCAGCAGCGTATTCTTGTCGCAGCCTGCAGACCCATTTAAGGTCACCGAAACCTCCAGCTTTTTGTCGTCAGGCGCGGACTCACTGAGCACGCAGGCGGCTTCTTTCACCGCAGGGTGGCTCGTCATTACCGCCTCTACCTCGTCAAGCTCCAGCCTGAAACCACGCAATTTAACCTGCCTGTCCTTGCGACCAACGAAATGCAGCAGCCCGTCATCATCCTGCCACACAAGGTCTCCTGTGCGGTAGAAGCGGCCCTCGACCTGGTCCCCTTTGTCACGCCGGTAAAAAGCTGCGCGGTTTAGGTCAGGTCGCTGAAAGTAGCCACTCATCATTGTCGGTGCACGCACCAGTAACTCTCCCACCTCGGAAAGGGACAGCTCCCGATCGTCGGCATCAACAATCAGCAGCTCGACCCCGGGACAGGGCAAGCGATAGGTGGACTAGCGATTTCTCCCGCCTCGCGAGGCTGAAGAAAATGGAACGTGCATTGATTCACTTCAGCCGGACCATATACGTTGCAGAATCTGGCCTCGGGCCAAGCCGCCATCAGTTTTGTGAGATACTTGGGTGGGAATGGTTCGCCGCCATAAAGCACACATCTCAGCGCACTGAGGTCGCGCTTGCCAAGCACGCCATGCAACAGCATCTGAATTAAAGCATGGGGCACAGAATACCAGATCGTCAACCGCTCGCGCTGGATCAACTCAGACAAACTGGCCGGCAGTTGCTCGGCATAGGCTTCCGGAATGATAACAGTGCAGGCACCTGCCGCACAGCCACTGAAATAATCGAAAACCGATTGATCGAAATGCAGCGGCGGCAAGTTACTGAGACGGTCGTCAGGATTCAAATCATAGAGCCTTGCTGCCATAAGCGCATAGCTGAGACCGCTGCTGTGGCTGTGAACAATTCCCTTGGGGTCACCGGTGGACCCGGACGTGTACATGATATAGGCGGGGTCGTCGCCCGCTCGCTGGACATCATCAGGCATCGGCACTAGCGGACCAGCTCTCACTCCAGACCAACTCTGCTGGGCGCAGGGCGAATCAAGAGGATCGCTCGCGCCGATCACATAGGTGAGTGGAGAATGCGGCATGTTTACCAGTTGTTGCACCTCAGCTCGTTTCTGGTCGTGCGTGACCAGACAGCCGATTGAGCAATCATCCAGTATCCCAGCCACTCTCCGCAGCGGTGCGCGGGATCCAGAGGTACATAGACACCACCTGATTTGAGAATGCCATAGAGTGCTACAGCACACTCCAGGCTCTTGTGCAGGTAAATACCCACCCGGTCACCGGGACGCACGCCCCCAGCAAGCAATTGTGCAGCCAGGCGACCGGACAGCAGGTCCAGTTCCCGGTAACTGAGCGATTGCTCCAGAAACCGAACCGCTGGTGCATCGGGCCATTTTAGCGCAGACCGCTCCAACAGCTGATTAAGATAAACGAGCACTTGCTAACTATTAGCCGTGCGAACCCGGAGCAACAGCCTCGGCAGCCGGCACCCGAATTTCTGTGGCTGCAAATTTGAACGTGTCAGCAGATAGAAAGGGGATATCAATCGTGCGCTCAAAAAACCAGAAGCTGGCGACCAGCAACAGGGCAACTGATCCAGCCTGCAGCACCAACGGTCGATAGCCAGACCATTTTCGTAGTAAAAACAGCAGCGGAAACACGGCCAGAATCAGTGCGAGCTGCCCTTGAGCTGCCGACGCCGACGTTGAAACCCAGCAGCGCCGCACTTCGATCTGGCACCACTGAGGCCCAGGGGCGCCAACACATTGGCGAACCCCAGCCCGTGAAACAACCCAAAGAAAAACACAATGATCCACACCTTGCCGTGTAAAAACGGGTGCAGAATGTTGAGCGCGACGACCGCAATGGACAGCGCAATAATCCCTTCCACTACTCTTTCAGGCAGGGTGATGAACCCGAGGGAAGCCAGGCTCAATGTGATCGTGTGCGCAACAGTGAACAGCGTCACCACCTTCACCACATAGATCAGAGATTCCCTGAAAGTCTCTACCGGAATCCAACGCCCGGCGCTTAAAACCATCACCGAGGGCAACAGCAGTGCGCAGAGAAATAGCATGTGGTCCAGCCCTATCCATATATGCCACACCCCATGACGCACGAAATTGCGAAAAGTATTCGAACCAGGGAATTCTGCCCCAGCTTAATTTCCTGCAGCTCTTTGCCAGGCCCGAAAATTGCTGAAAACTGGGGTTCGTTAGCCTCGATTCCCGCCGTGTCGTTGCGTTCAATCAAGACCTGGCCACGGTGGTTCTTGTCCGCATCCTTGAACAGAATACTGTAGTAGACCGGGATCTCGGTCGAGGGTGGCCCCAGATCAGGCAACAGGAAATCAATCCGCACAAACGAGGCCATGTCCAGGTGCATAAACTCATAGTCGCCAAAAACCGGCTGATGGCGGGTGTCGCCGGAGAAAAACGCCAGGTGCTTACGAAGATATTCAAAACACCTTCGTCCCGCTTCGCGTTGAACTGTGCTTCAGCGGGTCGCTCCCCTGGAGCGCCGCCAGAGCGGGACCGCCTTGTTCACATCACCCAGTGTGAGCTCGAGTCGGCCTGTCAGGGCCTCGTCAGTCACGGTCAGGTAAACATAGCCCTCGCCGAGATTGTGTGACCAGGCGCTGGCGCTGGAAATCATCGAAAAAAGGACCAGAATCCTCCAATAACATGCATACATCGCTGCTCGCACCTTCCCGTTAGCTGACTGAAAAACCCGGCGCACGCTCTTCCAGCCTGGAGACCTGGTACAAGGTTGACCGTTCACAACCGCCTCAGTGTAAGAGCATGGCGTCGCTTTGAAAACAGCCTTCTCGACCCAGCATCACCAACTTGGGCTCACCGTCGACCGCAATCCGGTCACGGTGATTTACAAAAAAGACTATCAGGCTAGTGGTCCAGGCGCCTTTAGCGTAGGCAGGGCAGTATTAAAACGCCAGCGGCCAGGCATACTCACCCGTGCCTTGAATCTGTGAGCGGGATCACATCGACTGGACACCTCAAGACTCAAGCAAGGTCTCCAAAACTCTATGGGTAACAGGCAAATTTGACATCATCAGCGGCGCCAGTTCATAAGTTGTACAATTCATCATCCTGTGATTGTATGCCCTAGCTGCCGGTGACAGCAGATTCGTGCCGTGGATCACACATTGGACAGCAAGGCTCGGGCTTCAACGACGACATCAGGGTTAGTGTTCGAAGACACTACGAGGGGGACTGCTCGCATTTCTTAACTACCGTCTACACACATGAAGATATGCGATACATCGCTGATCATATCGGGATCCACCGGATGACTGGACGAGACAATAGCCGGTCTGCAAGCCGCATTGCGTGAGTTCGACCCCGGGCGACACGTCATACCTGTCAGGGATGGCTTCGACTACCAACAGCCGCAGATTGGCCTTATAGAGTGGATGCCTGCCCTGGCCAGTGGCGAGGCCGTAACGGTCAAGATGGTGGGCTATCATCCGCAAAACCCTCTGCACTTGAACGTTCCCACTATCCTCTCCACTGTATTGTGGTTCGACGTGACTACCGGGCACCTGCAGTCTGTCATGGATGGCAATCTTCTCACTGCCATCCGCACAGGCGCGGCGAGCGCCGTCGCCAGCAAGGTTCTCGCACGGCCAGACGCCGAGGTGCTTGGACTCATTGGCTGCGGGGCTCAATCGGTAAGTCAGCTACATGCATTATCGCGCGTGTTCAAACTGCGGCAGGTGTTGTTATAACATCGATCCAGCCGCACAAGCCAGCTTCGCATCACGCATCGCCGGGCTTGCTCTCGGAGGTGTCGACATCCAGGTCGCTCCGCTGGATAACGTCGTGGGGCAGCGCTGATATCCTCTGCACCGCCACCTCTGTTGAAATTGGCGCAGGGCCAGTATTCAGTGAACGCTTGCTGCAAACCGCGGTCCACATCAATGCCGTGGGTCCGGACTTTCCGGGAAAAACTCAAATTCCTGCGTCACTTTTGCGCCACAGTCTGGTTTGTCCAGATTTTGTCCCACAAGCTATGCGCGAGGGAGAGTGCCAGCAACTCCGGCGCGAACAGATCGGACCTGACCTGCTGAGCCTGGTGCAAAACCCTGACCAGTACTCTCACCACCGAGACAGCACCACGGTGTTCGATTCTACCGGCTGGGCCCTGGAAGATTACATCACTATGAAACTATTGCTCCAATACGGACGCGATTTGGGATGCGGTACCCCTGTCTCTCTCGCTGATCTGACCCAGGACCCTCACAATCCCTATGCAGGCCTGGGTCTTTCTGCGGAAACAGACCGCTTCGCTGTTTGATAACTCGACTCAACAAGGCCCGCGGTATCCACATATGGTCCATCACCGCAACAGGGGCGCACCCCCGAGGATCGACGCTGCTTGGGTCCGAAGAGAAGCGTCGGGCGCTGGCGTTTCACAATCCTTTACTCAGACAGCAGTGGTCGTACTTTCATTGCGCACTGCGGGAAATACTCTCGATCTACCTCGGTGTTGCAGCCCACAAACTGACATTTAAGACCGGCACTCAGGGCAAACCCTATCTGCCCGGTAGTCCGGCTTTGCACTTCAATCTGAGCCATTCACGGAACAAGCGGTGATCGCTATTACCCCCATAGCCCCGGTGGGTATAGATCTGGAGTACATACAAACACTCGAAGATATGGACCGGCTGGCAAGATACTGCTTCACTTCTCGCGAACAGACACAGTGGCTGGCTGCTGACGGGCGCTCACGTGTACCCTTATTCTATAACCTCTGGACACGCAAAGAATCAGTATTGAAGGCCAGTGGCCTGGGCCTGCACTTGCCGCTACAGGATTTCGACGTGCCGGCGAACGACCTGCCAACAGGCCACGAGTGCAGGGTGGGCGGTACAATTAGACCGGCTTCGCGTTTTTTACTGGCGTCACTGCAGGCCGAGAACAGCTACAAGGCCGCACTTGCCATCGAGGCAACCGCAGGCGTTACACCGGCGTCAATGCAGTTGAAATACTATCGGTATAAACTTGACCAGCAGCCAGCACCGCCAAATCTGTAGTGTTCGGGCAAAGATGCCTGAAAATGAGAGCTACGTAGTGTTGCCAGCTGCCCAAGCAGCTTGTAACTCCGGGAGAGCTATCGCAGACTTGTAACATCGCCCCGCTGCGCTCAACGAGACAGCACACGAGGAGTCAATAGTGATACTTTTTTTCCGGTCTTTCAGCCGCCTTTCTTTAATTGCCCGGTCTCGACAGGCCGCTATGACAGCGGTTTTACTACCGACCGTCAGCCTGACCGCGTCCGGCCATGAACTCGAAGAAATCGAAGTACTGGGGCGGCGCATCAACCTTGTTGGCGAAGCAGTAAGTTCTTCCCAGGGCTTGGTCGGACCGCAGGAAATCAGGCTTCGTCCCCTCCTGCGAACCGGCGAGATACTGGAGCTGGTGCCCGGTATGATTGTCACCCAGCATTCGGGAACAGGTAAAGCCAACCAATATTTCCTGCGCGGCTTCAACCTGGATCACGGCACTGACTTCGCTACCTGGGTTGATGGCACGCCCGTCAACATGCGAACTCATGGCCACGGCCAGGGCTACACAGACCTCAACTTTATTATTCCCGAAACTGTGGCGCAACTGGAGTACCGAAAGGGCTCACACTATTCGGACCAGGGTGATTTCAGCAGCGTCGGTTCTGCATCCATGCTTACTGCAGAGCGACTGGATCAGGGCCAGCTACTCGCTTCAGCGGGCGAAAACGGATTCCTGCGGTTGGTCGCACTGGACAGTGTGGCGGCCGCCGATGGCGAATTCGTTTATGCACTGGAAATGAATCGCTACGACGGCCCATGGCGAGACATTGAAGAGGACGTTGACAAACTCAACGGCCTTCTCAAGTATACCACCGAAGTCGGCGATGGGCGCTTGTCGGTGAACTTTATGGGCTACAAAAACAGTTGGAATAGTGCCGATCAGATCCCTGCCCGCGCGGTCGACCAGGGGCTGATAGACGAACTGGGTTCCCTGGACACATCGGTCGGCGGAGACTCCAGCCGTTACAGCCTGAGCGCAAACTTCCGTCACGAAAAATTTAGCCTGACCGCTTATGCGATCGACTATGAGTTGGATCTTTGGTCGAATTTTACCTATTTGCTGGATAACCCTGTCAATGGCGACCAATTCCAACAGGTAGACGATCGCCTGATTGTAGGTGGACAGGCCGAGTACCGATTCGGCGATGGCAACATTAGTGACAGTGCAGGGCACCGGGTAGGTGCAGAGTTGCGCTACGACATGATCGACGAAGTGGCCCTCTACCAGAGCCAGAACCGCAGGAAGCGGGGCGCCGTTCGCAGCGATGAGGTTGACGAGCTGAGCCTCGCGCTTTTCTATGAGCACGAGCGCCAGTGGAACCACCACGTGCGAACACAAGTGGGGGCTCGCTACGACTACTTCGATTTCGACGTCGACAGTCTAATCGAGCGCAATATCAATGGGGTGGACCTCTCGGACAACTCCGGCGACGACAGCGATGGCTTACTGTCACTCAATGCCAATCTGGTTTACACCTTCGATGAGCATTGGGAGGCCTATGCCTCCATTGGCCAGGGCTTCCACTCCAATGATGCCCGCGGCACCACGACCCGAATAGACCCCGTCGAAGGAGGCCAGGTCAAGCCGGTAGATCCTCTGGTCCAGTCACTTGGCGGAGAGATCGGAGGTCGTGCTTTCTGGACGGACAAGTTGAATGCCTCAGCGGCACTCTGGTACCTGGAACTGGACAGCGAACTGCTGTTTGTCGGTGATGCAGGCAATACCGAGGCAAACCGGGCCAGTGAAAGAATTGGTTTAGAATTAAGCGCTTACTACTATATCCTCGAGAATTGGACACTAGATCTCGAATACGCCTGGACAGACGCAAAGTTCAGTGAACGGGCTCCCGAGGGTGACCAGATACCCGGGTCTCTGGAACACGTGCTGCAGGCGGGCATCAGTTTTGACTATGAGAACAGTTGGTTTGGCAGCCTGCGGGTGCGCTATTTCGGTGAGCGGCCGCTTACCGAAGACGGCGAAGTGATGTCCGATAGCAGCAGCTCTGTGAACCTTCGACTGGGGTATCGCTGGCCACGTATGGAACTCTACGCTGACATCCTCAACCTCACCGACAGTAACGATCACGACATCGACTACTACTACGCATCGCGGCTTCCAGGTGAACCCGCTGAAGGAATTGAAGACCAGCACTACCATGTGCTCGAGCCCCGCACGGCGCGAGTGACACTATCCTGGCGATTCTGAGCATTCAGCGGTCGCCAGGCTTGAGACCGGGAAAGCCATAGGCCGGCGGCGTACTGAGATCGTTTCCCAGTGACAGCATACACTCAAGAACCAGCGCTGATATCTCGACACAAACCGTGTGGGAGCCACCGTCCTGGTCTGAGGTATTGCAGCACCCGTTACGGAAGTAACCGGTCATTGGGGCTTCGCTGCAAGACTTCAGGGGCTGGTCAAACACATTAAGGGGCCTATCCATGACTGCTTCTGACACTGTCTTTACTCCTGTTACGTCGGGATAAAGGGTACCACGCGAGGGCGCCAAGGGTGTTGCAATGAGTCCCGTTCACCGCCAGCCATACGCTCAGCGCGACTCTTGCGACACGCTCGGGCCTGGAAGCCGAACGGGTTCATCAGTAGCAATACGCCAGAGATGCCAAACTCAAAACCGGCGGCTGTTCAGGCCGGTGGTTGGGGAAAATTGACCGGTTCGACATTGTCGTCCCGCTTAATCTTCTCGCGGAGAGCTCCGGCGGGAAGAGCAGAAAACCATGCCGTGTCGTAACTGCGTTGCAGCAGGTTGATCGCCGAGAGTGTCGCCACCACAAATTCCGCGGAAATCTGGCGGGCGGGCAACAGGGTATCCGGCTCGCCCTCCAGCAAATGCCGATGCTCGGCAAGCCGCAGCCCGGTGGTAAAAAGATCTTGCGACAGAGAGGACTCACAGCTGATTCTGCGCCTCAGTAACATTTGCTTGCCTTGGGTGAGCAACTGCCGGGTCAATGCCTTGTCATTGACCACGAGGCTCTGTCCCCGTTCCAACAGGGTCAGAGCGATCAGCAAATACGCCTCCGTAATTGATCGCAGAATCGCGTGTCCAAACAAGGGCGGTGTCGCGGACAACAGCATCTGCACCGGTCGCTTTGCACTATCCCAGCCGGGATATCGACTGCTGACTGACTGGATAACCTCCTCCCAGAAGGCATCTGTCAGCTGGAAGAAAAACTCAAACTTGTAGAGGTCCCGCAGCGCCATTACCCGATCTCGCAGGACGGTTTGGCTGGGGGGCACCGTATCCTCGGAACACATGGCGAGAGCGATCTCCCCCAATGCGGCAGCGAGAAAATAGTGGGTAATCGTATTGCGATAATACGCAGCCGCAAGTTCCTTTTTACCTGGGATGTAGTACACAGGAACCGCCACCGCGTTGAAAACTCTTCACCAGCCCCGGACTGCATCATCACCAGCACTGCTGCATTCACTTCCTCGACAGTTTGCAGGCTGAAGCCGGTTCCAGTAGGTAGCTTGCGCTGGTCGATAAGCTGGACAATTTCGGCCGCCTGTTCGTGTATCTCCGCGGGCGCTCAGCGCTCGCTGATTGGCGCCGAGTAAGACCATGGACAGCACGTCTGCCGATTTTATCGGCGTTATCTGTTCAATCCTGCGGCAGATTTCGAAGGCGGTGTCGAATACCTGCTGTCGCTGGAGGGCTTCAGTGTCTGCACCGTCCATGGCGGGTTCCCCGGTATCCAGCGCAAGGGGTTCACCGTAGCGCAAATAGATTTTTCCTGAGGCACGCTCCCGACCAAAGACGTAGTCGAAAAACCAGCGCAATGACTCTTTTTCCTTCGGTTTCCCCGACTGGATGGCAACGTAGTCGTCGATCTCGGCAATCTGGTCGAAAGCGATAGAAACCGGGACCAGCAACACCTTGCGGGCGCGCTGACTATAGCACGACTCCAGTACCCAACTGAGGATTCCGAGCTTTGGTGGCGACAGATTTCCGGTGCGCGATCGGGTGCCCTCAATAGACCAGGACAGTGGTGTCTGGTTGGCTATCAGAAAATCGATATAGCGTCGGAATACCAGTTTATAGATGGGGTCATCGTTAAAACTGCGTCTGAGAAAAATCGCTCCCACCCGCCTCGCCAGAGCGCCAAAACCCAGAAAGTTCATATTCAGGCCTGCAAAAATCAGCGGCGTTGGCCTAAAATTCTGTTCATAAAGCGACAGCAGAAAAACAAAGCTGTCCATGTGTGACTTGTGGGACCAGAGAAACAACAACAGGTGATCGGCGGACAGCTCTCGCAGTTTCTCCACCGCGTCCAGATTAATGTCCAGTTCCCGCTCATAACTACGGGTGTAGATGAAACGCGCCATCTTCGCCATCGGCCGCACCCAGGCCTCCTGCGGATTGGCCTCAATTTCCCGCAGGCACTTTTTCGCATAATGCCGGGCCTGCTCTGGCGTTTTCCCTGTCTGCTTTGCCGCGGCGTCAAGCTCGCGCACAAAGGCCGGCTCGGCGAGTATCGCGCTGGCACTAGCCAAGGGTACCCCCGGCGGTTGGCCGCAGAACACTGCTAGCCGTCCGATGTTTTTCCCCCACCGTCCTATGGAATCGCATGTGTCATCCACGTCGTCCATTCAGCACACTCGCGCCGATGGTACCTCTGCGCTGCGGAATTCTCCACAACCGCGCTTGTTATTGCTGCTCAGTGGTTTAAGGTTGCGGAGGTAATTCAAGCAAGAAGCATCTCAACTGAGGGTGACCCGCCTATGCTTGTTGGGCAAAGAGTAAGCACAATCGTCCGCGCACAGCGAGCCGCTGTGCACCTCTCGGCTGGCCTGGGGGCTTCTGTTATCGTCTGTGCTTCCGCCAGTGCGGCGAGCGAGGAAAACGCCCACTCCTCAGAGCCCCTGCCCGACCCCCTGGCGGCGGGCTGGGAGGGCGAGCCTGTCTGCAAAAATTTGCATGAAAGCCCCCGGCAGCGAATTCTCGAGTGCACTTTCCCCCCCGGTGTGGGGCACGAACGCCATTACCATGCTCCACATTTTGGCTACGCGATTGCCGGTGGCCGCATGAGAATCACCGACGCGACCGGTGTGCGAGAAGTCGATCTCCGCGCCTCAAGCACTTTCACCAGTGCTGGCGTGCCCTGGCATGGGGTTCTGAATATCGGTGATTCCACGGTTGTCTACCTTATTATCGAGTCACGATAAAGGGCTGGAAACCCGTCTATACTGACACGTCAGGTCGCTTTATCTCCGGAGGCGGGTATGCGGTCAGAATTTTTCAGATCAGGGTGGATGCTGCTTGCAGGCGCGGTCTCGCTGGCTGCGGTACCCGGATACTGCGAAGCTGATAACGCACTGGACCTGTTTGTCGGTCACTGGCAAATAGACGTGGTCGTACTGCAACCGGAGCCCGCACAGCTCACCTATACCGAGCGCTACGAGCGAATACTGGACGGCAAGTACGTTCGTGGAGAGACCAGCCGAAAGGCCGACGGCTCCAAGGATGTGGTCATGGCCACCTTTGATGAGGCAGCAAACGGCTATCCATTCTGGATATTCTCTTCTACCGGGAGCTTCACCTATCTACCTCCGGCAAGTTGGGACCCCCGGCGTCGCCTTATGACCTGGAAGAGCCCGGCGCAATTTGATATTGCCTACAGTTCCACCTGTCAGTTTCCCACTGCCGACCAGCGCTCATGCTATCTCATCGTCAAGGACTGGAAAGGCAAGGTAGTGACTGAAATGAAATGGACAGCACAGCGCCGCTAGGGCACAAACAGGCTCATTGACAGGTCGAATATGATTGAAAGCATCACGCCACAGCTAATAGCCTCGTCGATGGCATTCATCCTGCTTTCCGCACTGTTCCTGACCGCGGTGCTGTCTGTCGGCTCTCTGTGGCTGTACCACCGGTCTGTAGCGCGGCACATGTCTTTACTGAGCAGTCACCCACAGCAACCGCCCGAGCTATCGGCCCACTATCCACCATGGGCCACCCTTGAATGCGCCAATCACCCAGATCGCCTGCAATGTAACGAGCTTTATCTGCGCGCCAGCAAAGCAGTACATCGAGATGGCCTGCTTTACATGATAGCGGTTCTGGCGCCCATCCTGCCCTTGTCCCTGGTCGCACAAACGGTTTACCCAAGCGGCTTGGGTCTACCCGGCGTATTGATCGGCTGCTGGCTCTATGGCTGGCCCGTGGTTCCGTTGCTGATCCTGATTTTGCCTGCGTCGAGAGCTCGATCCATAACTTTCGTGAGTTGCTATCTGCTGGGTTACCTGGGCCTCTCTGTTTGGGCAGGGACCATCGCCAACGTCCCGGCCCTGCACCTGGGCGCTCTACATTTGCCAGCGCGCTCCGGGGTAACGCCGATGCGCATGGCCATATTGTGGGCAGCGGCAAACGCTATACCTACTCTCTTGTGCCTGCTTTGCTATAACCGCAGGGTGCGCGCCGTTGCCCCCCTGCTGCTGGCCCTGACGACGATACTGATGACCGGCCTCTGTGCTTTATGGCTGTGGCTGGCTGCAGAGACCGAGGGCTGGTCATGGTGGCAGGCGGTGTCTACATCGTTAACACACTGGCTACAGTGGCTGGCTTTTCTGTTGGTGGTGGTCGGTCTGCCGCTATTGTCAGGCAGCTTGGCCCTGCGCTGGATAGCCCGCGGCTATCGCGATAAAGCGACCAGCGACCGGTCATTGCGCCTGGACTCGATCTATCTGGCGTTTCTGGCAAACTACGGATTTTGGCTGGTCTTGGGTGGAATGGTCTGGCTGGTGTGCCTACCCCTGGCCTTCCTCGCCTACAAGCTGGTGCTGCTGACCGGCCGCCAGGTAAAAGGCCCTGAACACGCGCCCCGTGGCTTGTGCTTCCTCAGGGTATTTGCCTTGGGACAACGCAGCGAAAAACTCCGGGAGGCAGTGGCCAGATACTGGCGTCAAATCGGCCCGCTACAGATGATCACCGGGCCCGATGTGGCCACAGGTACCGTCCAACCGCATCATTTTCTGGACTTCCTCAGTGGCAGGCTGGGCAGTCACTTCATCAAAGACCCCGCATCGCTGACGCTGGCCCTTGCGCAGCTGGACTATGCCCCCGATCCAGATGGTCGCTTCCGCATCAACAGTCTGTTTTGTTACCAAGATACCTGGCAGTCGGTACTGCCTGCCCTGGTGCAGCGGGGGGAGACGGTCATGATGGACTTGCGCGGCTTTAGCCGTGAGAACAGCGGCTGTCAGGAGGAGTTGACTTTTTTGGCCGAACGCGTTCCTTTTACGCAGTGTCTGGTCGTGGTCGATCTTGACACCGACCGTGACCTCCTTTGGCAATCGCTTACCAGAACGCTGGCCTCTGTACCGGCAGAATCGCCCAACGCTGGAGCCTCACCCCGGCAACTACGCAATTTCGAATTCACAGGAGCCGGTGCGGATACCGACAAGTTGGTCAGGGCTCTGTGTGCACTGGGATGAACCGCCCGAATCGATGGGCCTCTGTACCGGCCCCGTCTACACGTGCTAGAACGCGGCGCCGATACCTATAGAGAGCGTCGTATCATCATTGCTGGCCCCGGGTGCCGGTTCAGTTTCATAGTCATAGCGATAGGAGACCCCGGCAGAGATGCCGCGGAAAAACTCCGTGCGAAAGCCGGTGACCGATTTGAAGATCGTATTGTTAGCCCCGTAGGCTTGCTGGGTGAGCGAATCCGTATGATGGAATTCCAGCTCTCCGCTGAACAGATTATGATTGTAGGTGAAGGCCCATAAACCGACAGCACCGGACTCGGTAACATCGGCAATTTCTTCTTCCGAATAACCTACGCCGACGCTAAAACTCATGAACTTCACACCGTCATTAAAGATCTCTCTACCGACATTGGCACCTGCGACATACCGGTATTCAAGCTCCCGAATCGGGTCTCGCTCGTAGGTAAATGACCCGCCGACAAACCAGGGGTCGTCAAACATCCATCCGTAGCGGTAGTTAAAAAGGTCCTGTTCCTTGGTCTTCACGCCGTCTGTCTCGTCACGGCGGAGAGTCAGATCGAGATTGTGGCGATGATCACCGACTTTGAACAGCGTTTCACCGTATAGCAGGTTATTGTCAGTCTCGGTGTTACCGCTATTGGACACCAGGCCCCAATCAATCCGCGAGGTACGGGAGTAGTATTCCTGGGGCATCACTGCCTCCCCGATCGCATCGAGGCTGGTCGCCTCTTCCTCGCCGTCAATCAGCAACAGCTGCACCCCTGAGCTACCACGTGCCAGCCGGGCATCCACTCTGCGGTCGTCTTCCAGCGCCACCTCGAAAGTTTCATCAGTCTCTATGGTGGCAACATCGGCAACACTGACCGCAAATTCGTCGGCATAAGCGGGATCGATATACACCTCGTCTTTGATTAGCTTGGAAATCTTGCCCGTAATAATGTCACCGTTTTGCATCACCAGGCGATCCTCCGCCCAGGCACCGTTAACCAGGGTCAGACTGCACAGGCCAATAAGCAAAACCGCTGTCGCGTTTTTCATAAGAGAGTTCCTGAAGTGCGGAAGAGGTGTAACAATAAATATTTTGAGCGGAGTCAAAAACTGCGGCGACAATGTGCGCGATTTTGTCTGCAGTGTCAATCGTGGTTGGCCGGGGAAGTGGCGTTTTTCGGGGAATTCCAACTCTGCGGTGCGCTTACTCTCGCCCTTACTCTCGCCCTTGCTCTCGCCCTTACTCTAGCACTCGCCTTCAGCTACCGCCGGGGAATATGGGCCACGACCCTGGACCACGGCCCCCGTGCCAAACAGTCAGTCTCGCCTCTTTGGCCTGGGCGGAGTCCGTCAGGATTTACGAGGAGTGGCTCGACTGCGCCGGCAACGCTCTGAGCAATAACGCACCTCAGACCAGTTGAGCTTCCATTTCCGGCGCCAGACAAACTCACGCTGGCATACCGGGCACAGTTTAGTGGGAAGATCGGACTTTTTCTTTTGCAATGCTCTATCCGCACTCTAATGCGTCTTCAATGCGAGCCCCGAGTCATCAAAGCAGAAACCCTCGCTACTCATATGCAGTCGGTGCCGCGGGCCTGGCGCATCTGCATCAAAAGCCGTGTAACCGGCGTCCCCGGCCCACAGGGCCACCAGATCTTCGCCACTCTGGGCGATATGGGTTTCGTAAAAGCGCGGAGCCTGGGCATCCAGCGCGGCCAGGGCCGCGTCCGCCGACGGATACTCACTGAGATAATGCAGGCTGACGTAGGTCGGCGGCACTAACTCGATTTCACCTGCCCGATGCCTGGCCAGGGCATCCCGTGGGCTTATCCACTGGCTTTCGGTAATCTCGCCATCATCAACACAGACATCACCCCCAGGTGCGGGGGCGACGAAAAACCAGGTCGCAAAACGGCGGTTGCCCAAAGCCGGTGGCGTCCAATGTGCAAACCAGACCAGACTGGCAGGGTCAATCCGCAGCGCACACTCTTCAACCGCCTCACGCGCGGCAGCCCGCCGGGCTCGCTGTTCCCGCGGCTCGTCCTCAGCGCCGTCCTCAGGGTCAATACGACCGCCGGGGAACACCCACATGCCAGCAAATGCGATCTTCGAGTTCTTACGCAACATCAGGGTCTCGAGTCCCGCATCGCCGTCGCGCAGCAAAACCACCGTCGCTGCGGGAATCAGCTCCCCATCGGGCTTGCTGTCACCGGTGCTGGAAATTCGTCGACTGAATTCTCTAATCTGCTTGTCATCCATAGCGTCGGGCCGCCCTCCTCTGGACCGCGTAAGATAACATAGTTCGAGGGCCTGGCCGCGCAGCAAACGAGCGTGCATTGGATCGGGCGCCTCGAGGGCAAATTCGTTCACTCAGCCAGCATCCGTGTCAAACAGGTAACCGGTTGATGCATCGCAATACTGTTGCTTGCCGTACATTAGGGTTACAGTCTCATCCCACATGTCACCCCGGTGGCGACAGTATTGAGACAAGGAGTGAACAGATGGCTTACGAACTGACGGGCAAGGTCAAGCTGATACAAGAGGCAAAACAATTCGACAGTGGATTCACCAAACGGGAAATGGTGGTGGTAGTCGAGGATGGC
Organism: uncultured Gammaproteobacteria bacterium; assembly: GCA_963840725.1. GTDB lineage: Bacteria > Pseudomonadota > Gammaproteobacteria > Pseudomonadales > Halieaceae > CAVWDU01. The sequence goes on from CAWIZY010000028.1 coordinate 374,754, forward strand.
AAATACCCCCAGGAAATTAATCTGGAGTTTGTTCAGGACAAAGTCACCTTGCTGGACGACCTGGAGATTGGTCAGCAGGTGACCGTGAGCTTTGACATCCGGGGGCGCGAGTATAACGGCAGATACTTTAACAATCTGCAGGGCTGGCGCATTGTTACCCAGGATGACGCCACCGGCCCCGGTCCGCAGGAGTCATGGCCCTCAGGCACTCCGGACGCTCCACCCAATTATGATGACTCGGATATCCCTTTCTGAGGACTTCGCGGCCCATATCGCAACCCTGGTAAAATCAACCCGGCCTGTTGGCCTCGATTCAACTGACAGACTGGGTGAATGGCAGGCAGCAGATTCCCCAGCGCCTTAAAACAAACTCACCTGCTGGGGCAACGGCCATGGGGGCAATTGCGTCAGTCCTGCGCAACGCGCGTGCAAGGCACTGTGGAACTCGGCGGCGAACGCAGGACAGTGAAAATTATTGGGGCAATGCATCATAAAGTAAACGTCGTGCCCAGCCGTCAGATACCCCGCAACGCGCTCGACCCACTGGTCTACGTAGCCGTGGTTTTGTTCGGGGTCGGGGTGCAGCACCACCCGGGCGTAGACGAGGTCACCATAAACCTTGTCGAGCAGAGGCACATCCGGCTTCTTGTGCCGGGCGGCGAGCACTTCCGGATGATGGGTATCACCCTGATAGATAGGCCGGCTATCGAACATGACCCGGCCGATCCCGAACCGGTATAACAGCGGCTCGAGCAACTCCGGCTGCTTGAAGAAGCCGTTGTGCCTTACCTCAAGAGCATAGCGGTAAGCGGCCGGCAACTGCTCGAACAGACTGTGCATCTCGGGCAACATGGTGGGGCCTGTGCTGGCCGGGTACTGGACAAGGAAAGGACCCAGGTGTTCACCTAAGGGCTCCAGCACTTTCATAAATGCCGTGAGCTCTCTGTGATTGGCAGGCATGGCGTGTGTCACATTGCGTGGCAGCTTGAAGCTGAAGCGGAAACCCGTGCCAGCTACTGCATCCAGCCAGCGTTCCACCGTATCAGCTGTGGGCATCTGATAAAAGGTGGTGTTGCCCTCCACGGTATTGAACACGCGGGCGTAGTGTCGCAACACCGTATCGGTCGGGTCTGGCCTGGGAAAATAGCGATCCAGCCAACCTGGAAAGCCCCAGGCGGGCAAACCGAGAAAATAAGAAGAGTTCGCCATTGCCATGCGGTAAGACCAGTGCCGAAAAATCGTGTTAAACCGGGCGTCCAGTCCTGCCGCACATCGTACCAGGTGTAACGCCTGCCGGCGCACACTCCCGGTGAAACCGGGTGTGGCGCGGGCGGGGGCTCCCGATCAGGGAGCGGAGAGTTGTATCAGGTTTGAATTTATCAGGGCAACCAGGAAGCGATCTTGGCCAATTGTTCCTTGTTGAGGATCGATTTGATGGATTTCATCAAGTTGGCGTCTATCCCATCAAGTGTGTCACCGAGACCACCCAATGCCTTTCTGATCGTGTCAGACTGGGCGTCGGTTACGCCGAGGTCATTGGCAATATCGGCGATGGACTTGGCGCGCGCTGACGAGTCGCCTTCGAGGCGTTTCTGCAGCTGGGCATTGGCCATATCGCCCAATTCCTTCTTCTGATCGTCGGTTAGCGTCTCTGCAATAACTTTGCGTGCGTCAGCGATCGCATCGCCATAGGAGGCGTCGGCCGCGTCAAAGGCTTTACCGATATCCATTTTCTGTACGTCGGATAAATCCAGACTGGTGATTTTCTCCTGGATAGCCTGCGCCCAGGTGGCACTATCAGCCGCTACGGTATTGACCAGGACCATCGTCATCAGCACCAATACTGAGCCAAAAATCTTCAGTTGCTTCATAGTCTTTACTCCAAACTTCAGTGAACTGCTCACTGCTATTAAGTGACTTATTGCCAAGGGGTATGGCAACAACAAATTGGACGATAGCGGTCACCAAGGGGCCACCATCGTTTGCCCAGATGAGAGTGTAGGAGAGTTTCCGGTTTTTGCCAGTCTTTATCGCCGGTCCGCGAGGGTCTGAAACTTGCTGCAGTTCCTGGATAGAACCCCGCCACTGCCAAAGCGCAATATGGAGCGCCCGGGGCCTGCAAAGGACCGTGCACCAGAGCGCAGACTACGCCGGTTAAACGGACCGAATGTGTATTTCCTCGCCCTCGGTAACCCCACCCTGCGTCCAGTCGCACTGCCAGCCGGGAAAGGCCAGCGCCGGGTAGGGCTCAGGTTTAATCCACTCGGGCGTTTCGTAAACGATATCAAACTGCCGGTCTTCGCGTATTCTGCCTATTAAAAAGGGCTTGTAGGTATGGCGCGTAAGGGGATCGACCATAATTTTGCCACCAGGGGCGTCAAACTCAATGCCATCGTTGTATGCTTCCAGGACTTTGTCGACCTCGAAACTGCCGGCCTTCTCCACCGCCAGTTTCCACAGATAAACCTGCGAATACGCCGCTTCCATCGGGTCACTAACCACCCTATCCTCTCCGTGCTCGGCCTGAAACCTTTCTACAAATGACCGGTTGGCTGGAGTGTCCACCGTCTGGAAATAACTCCACCCGGCAAGATGACCCTCGACGTGTTGGGGCAGCAGCCCTCGCAATTCATCCTCACCAACGCTGGTTGCAAAAACCGGCAACTGCTGTGGGGTAACGCCCCTGGCCGACAGTTCCCGGTAAAAGTGCACGTTGGTGTCCCCATTGAGTGTACTGAAAACCACATCCGGGCTGGAAGCGAGGATTCCCGTCACTATTTCTGCATAATCACGCTCGCCCAGTTCCGTGTAAACTTCGCCGATAACCTCGGCGCCTGCTTTCTCGGCGTAGCTCTTGACGATATGATTTGCGGTGCGCGGGTAGACGTATCCGGAGCCCAGCAGATAGAACCGCCTTCTCCCGCCACCGTAAGCGCTGACCAACCAGTCAATTGCTGGAATAATCTGCTGGTTAGGCGCCATACCCGTGTAAATGATATTGCGTGAGCACTCATTGCCTTCGTACTGCAAGGGGTAAAAAAGCAAGCCATTGAGCTCTTCAAAGATTGGCAGTACGGCTTTCCGGCTGGTCGACGTCCAACACCCGAACACTACGGCGACCTTATCCTCCTGCAGGAGCTTGGTCGCTTTCTTGGGGAAAATATCCACTGCCCGGGAACGGGTGTCCTCGATAACCGGTTCTATCATTTTTCCAAGTACGCCACCGGCGGCGTTGATTTCCTCGATCGCCATCATCTCCATATCGGCCAGCGAAATCTCACTGATGGCCATCGTACCAGTGAGCGAGTGCATGATGCCTACCTTGACGGAGTCGGGCTCATAGCTGGCCCGCCGGTCGCAGCCTGACAGCAGCAGGGGCGCCAGAGGCGCTGCGGCGGCCAAACTCGCCGCACCTGCACTGCGGCGCAGAAGGTCCCGGCGGGTGGTAAGTTCAGGTTTTTTTTTGATGGTTCTGTTCTCCCTGTTGCCTTTGCGTGCTGCCGGCTTGAAGCCGGCACAACCAACTCGTCTACTCTTGCCAGGCCATGAACGGCTTGTCATCGTCGCTCTCGGAAAAAAGGCGATAGCGCCAGTGCGGTGCCGGATTAATCAACACTCGACCGGGGCCGAAAAACACCCTTAAACGACCCTGACCTGAGGTGAACTTACCGAGAAAATTCTCCGTTGAACGACGGACCTTGAAACGCACATCGGAACTCCAGCCGATTACGCTCTTGCCATCGACAGCCACTTTCTGACCCTCCGCCAGAATCAATTCCTCGATAGGGCCACGGGTACGCACGGCAACCTTGCCACTGCCTTTGACCTCGGTCTGCAGATAGATGATTGGCTCCCTGGCCAGGTAGGCCGTCCACATACCCACTCGGTGGAAACTGACATCGACACTGCCCTCGGAGGCCCAGTAGGTTCCGCGTTCCAGAATCCAGGACTCATTGTCGAGATCCATCACGTGAAATCCACCCAGTGAAGAGAGCAGCGTTACAATACCGGATCCTGAGTACGTTGGCCGATAAACCGCCTGCATTGCCAATACCGATTTGATGGCAGAGGGGATGGATGGAATCAGTTTGGAGTGCACCTTGACATCTCCCTTCAGATAAGCTAAAGCACCTGCTTCGGCTCGTACAGTCTCCTCATCCAGTATCATGTCAACGTAATGCACGCCCTCGACTTCGTGCACTTCAAAAATTGCCATGGCTAATTAGTCCCGCATCCTATCCCAGTACAGCTGTTCGAAAGGCTCCGGGGAAATACTGACTGCGCCCCTGAATGGATTATCCATTACGGCAATCAGCAGTATCATGGCGCCGAGAAAAAACGACAACACACCCCCCAGAAACAACATCGTAACGTAGCGTATATCAAACAGCCATAACAACGCGATATTCAGGATCGCGCCGACCAGCACCACGTACCACATAATGGCGGGGATGCCGGTCTTGACCGATTGCTCCCGCACTCTCTGCTTGTCCAGAAACACGTTAAATTGGCGCAGGGTTTCAGCAAAGATAAGTTCTTCGGTTCTGTTGCCCGGCTCAAAGGCGAGCATTCTCTCGTGAAAGGCCTTGAGTTTTGTCGAGCCGAGCTTGGGTATCTCGCCCTTGCGGTACTCGGGCCAACCGTATTTTATTACCCATCGACAATAATCCCGAAGCAACCAACTTAAATTCTGCCCGTGAGGCTCCGGCAGCGTGGAAACGCCTTCGTACAACGTCTCCAGAGAGGATACCTCCTGAACCACGCTGTATTCCACACGGCTGTAATTCTGGTAGGCAGCGACTGCGATCAGGCCCAGCAACAAGCCATAGAAGACACCAAAAGAAGACAGCACGTAGCCGACAATTTCGTTGCCACTCTGACGCGAGCGCACAAAGGGGCGCAGAAACGGGCGCAGCAGAGTCCCCCCCAACCAGCAATAACCCACAAAGATAACCGCAACCCAGATAGCCAGCGAGCGAATCGGTGTTTCGTATATCCAGTCGACCATCATGTTCTTCTCAGTTCAGACGAATTACTCAAGCTCTCGCGCCCGACTATAGCATAGAGGATACCGCTCACTTAACCAGCATTTGATCAGTGGATATAGTGCCTCCGGTCAGCGGGATACCCGCTTGTCAAACCCAGTCCTGAATCGCCTGACACGGTATTAATCAGCGCGGGCCGGCAGTTCATAATAGAGACCCGACCAGCCACGTCACAGTAAGGCCACTTAGACCGCCGCCTGGCTGAAGGGCTGGCTGACTGGCCTGAATTTTGGGCTAATCTACTGTCAGCAAACCGGGCAATCCCATGACGCTCTCAGCACTGACCTGCGCTCGACCATCACCCTGCTGCGCCAGCAACCAGACCGTCGCGGCCAGGGTAATGAGTTGCCGCCGCTCCAGCGCCGCCGCCTGCGGCTTTACCCGTCCACAAGCCAGTTCACAGCGCCGATCGTAGGGATTTTCAAAGTGACAGTGAGTGCTGCCCTCTACTCGCCGCACGGTGGTTTGCGTCAGGCTCGCCAGCGCCGGCTCGATATTGCTACCGGCGTTACAGACACTCGCCTCGCCCAAGAGCACCAGACCAGGCCTACTGAACTGTTCAATCTCCCCGGCGGCGAGTTCGCCACTGTCGACCGGATCCAGACCGAGGTAGCCTACAGCTCGATGATCCGCATTGGCCGCCAGCAGCGCCGACAAACCGCCGGCAGAAAATCCTGCATATATGACTTGCGTCGCGCCCAGTTTCGAGACAACTCCCAGCATGTCCTGAGCATTCTCGGTATGGCGCCCGGCCAAAAAACTCGAATTACATTGGCTGATAATCACCGTTGCCAAGCCGTGCGAGGCCCACAGTTCACCCCAGCCACGCATGGTCTCGAGACTGCGTTTGAAGCCGTGGGCGAGAACAATAAGCGGTTTCACCCCTGCGCCTGCCGGCAGGAACATTTCGTAAGGAGTAACGCAGGCGGCCCCCTCGTAACTCCCGGCCCGCACATCCACAGTAAAACGCCCCGCCTCACTGTATGCCACAAGGTCAGCCGGCAGCGGCTCACCGCGCAAGCCCAGCGTCGTAGTACAGGCTGGCAGCAAAAGTACCACTAGCAGCAGCGACAGTAAGCTCCTGATCGGTCTTCTCCTTGTATGATCGGGCGAACCCCGTTCGAAGACTATTGAAGGACTAGCTCGAACATGGCCAGGCCGCGCACCTCGACCTGCCTCACGATAGCCCTTTTTGGTTGCACAATACGGCAGCAGGAGATCGGGTGGGATACCCTGCTGCTCCAAATGGCGGGCTTTGCAGAGCACAGACTGACAATCAAGTGCCAGGAAGCGCTTCCAACAGTTTCAGAAACTCATCGAGCTTGCCGCCATCCAACCCACTCAGTAAAGACTGTGATTGCTGATTCACTGTCACCGAGGATTCGTCATAGACGCGCTCCCCGCTGACGGTTATCCGGGCCAGACTGACCCTGGCATCACGGGGACTGGTATCTTTATCAACCAGACCGATTTTTTCCATCGGCCGCAACATGCGGGTGATGCCCGAAGCAGTGCGACCGATGGCATCGGCCAGGTCGATCCTGCGGAGGGTCTTGTGGGGTGCGTTCACCAACTGCTGCAGTACCATGTATTCGGTAAGGCCTATGCCGTGCACCGCTCCCAAACTATTGTCCAATTGTCTGGACACATAGGCACTACCCGCCCAGAGCCGGCCGATCGCCGCGGCAGCCTTTTCCTGTTCTTCCATAACGGTCATTCACTTGCGTTATACTTGATATTTCAAGCATATTGCAAGCTTAAAAGTTTTGCAAGCACGACGTGCCCCACGGGACAATGCGGGGGTCGTCGCCGGACGGGTTCCGGGCACAGTAAACCTGTAGAACCCACGAGTCTTGCTGTATCGCGACAACGCTGTAACCTAGCAGTTGCCAAGCCTCAGGCCCAGAAGGAGTCCGCGTGAATTTCTCGACGATAATCTCAGGTATAGAGAAAACGATTCTTATCCTGATCGTGCTCATGACTGTCGGTGCGGTGCTGATCGAGCTGGCGGCGGTGTGGAACAACCGAACCATCGCAATCGCCGACATCCTGTTGTTGTTTCTCTACACAGAGGTTATCTCGATGGTCGGCACATTTTACCGCAGCCGCGAGATTCCAGTGTTGTACCCCCTGTTCATCGCGATCACAGCACTGTCACGCCTCATTGTCCTGCAAAGCAAGGATATGGCGCCGGAAACCATCCTGTTCGAGTCCGGTGCCATCTTAATACTGAGCCTCGCCGCGATTGCGCTGCAGGCGACGGTGGCAAGGACTCAGAAAAGCGGTGCGGAGCCGCCCGTCGCAAACTGAGGGCGAGACGAATGCGGCGGCTCATATACCAGAGCCTACCAGGTGATAGTGTGAGGCTTCAATCGCCCGCCGCTGGCTCGTCCGCCGGCCGGGTGGTCGCAGGCGCAGCGCGGGTGAAACTTTCCAAGAGTTCGATGGGCAGCGGGAACACCACCGTCGAGGAATTGCTGTTGCTCATGTCGGCCAGGGTTTGCAGGTAGCGCAACTGCATTGAGCCGCTGCTCGTCGCCATAACCCGTGCAGCTTCCACCAGTTTCTCCGAGGCCTGCAACTCGCCCTCCGCGTGAATAACCTTGGCACGCCGCTCACGTTCGGCTTCGGCCTGACGGCCAATTGCGCGAATCATTGACTCGTTGAGATCGACCTGCTTGATCTCTACGTTGGCGACCTTGATACCCCACTCCTCGGTTTGCGAGTCGATGATTTCCTGGATGTCATTGTTCAGCTTGTCGCGCTCCGACAGCATTTCGTCCAGGTCGTGTTTGCCCAGCACCGAGCGCAGCGTGGTCTGCGCCAGCTGACTGGTGGCGGCTTCGAAGTCCTCGACGCGGATGATGGCGCGCTCCGGGTCGACGACGCGAAAGTACAACACGGCATTGACGTGCACGGTCACATTGTCCTGAGAGATCACATCCTGGCTGGGCACGTCGAGGGTGATTACCCGCAAATCCACCCGCTGCATCTGCTGGAGACCGGGAATTACTATCACCAGCCCCGGCCCCTTCACGCCCTGGAACCTGCCGAGGAAGAAAACGACGCCGCGCTCGTACTCTGGCACGATCTTGATCGCCGACGCCAGCAGAACGACCAGCAGCGCCACCGGTATTAAGTAAGGCATGAAATTTGCGTACATGGGTATCTCCTGGGTTTACGGGGTTCTGTCAATGCTGCTCGCTGGCTTTCACTTGCAGCGTCAGGCCGTCTGCCGAGACCACCTGCACTGTATCACCGTCGTCTATCGGCTCGTCGCTAACCGCGCGCCAGCGCTCGCCATTCATCCGCACATGACCCTGGTAGCGCCCGGCATGGGCCTCAAAGCGCTCCATTGCGACCACCACTTCCTCTCCGAGATGCTCGACGCCATAGACCGGGGTTTTGCGGCGCAGACTCACCAGGCGAGTCACGGCCCACAACAGAAAGCCTGCGGCGACGGCGCCCACACCGCCAATAACAGGCAGGGACACTGCCTGATTGCCGGCGTCCATGAGAATGACGGAACCCGCGACAAAGGCCACCACCCCGCCGACGCCAAGTATGCCGAAACTGGGCAGGAACGCCTCGGCGACGATGAACATCAGGCCGAGAAGAATCAGTGCAAGGCCCGCGTAGTTTACCGACAGTATCTGGAATGCGAACAGCGCGAGGAGTAGACAGGTAGCGCCGATAACGCCGGGAACCAGGCTACCGGGGTTGGCCAGCTCGAACACAATCCCGTAGAAGCCGAGCAACAGCAGGAAATAGGCGATATTCGGGTCTGTAATGACCGAGAGCAAACGTGTGCGCCAATCGGGGTCAAACCGCACAACGGCCAGCTCACCTGTATTCAGCGTTGTATCACCGCGGGCAAGATTCACGGTCATGCCATCGAGCCGGACGAGCAGGTCATCGGTATCTTTCGCCACCACGTCGATGACATTTTGCGCCAGTGCCTCACTTGCACCCAGGTTGGCGGCCTCGCGCACGGCACGCTCGGCCCAATCCGCGTTGCGATTATGCCGTTGTGCCAATTCGCGGATGTAGCTGACCGCGTCTTCCATAACTTTGCGCTCCATCGCGCTCTTACCGTCACCGGCCGCTTTGCCCGGTGCCTGCGAGCCCTCGTCGTCACTGTCGGGGCCTTCGGATTTCGACCGCTTGGCTGCCGGATCGTCCGACGGCATACCGGGCAGGCCTCCCAGCTGTACCGGTGTAGCGGACCCGAGATGCGTGGCCGGCGCCATCGCCGCAACATGGCTGGCAAGCAGAATATAGGTGCCGGCGCTGGCCGCGCGGGAACCCGATGGCGATACATAGGTCACTACCGGCACGCGGGCTGCGAGAATTGACTTGATCAACTCTCGAGTCGAGGTCACGAGCCCCCCGGGCGTATCGAGCGCAAGGATGAGCAGCTCGGCGCCCCGGTCTTCGGCCTGGCCGATGCCGCGCTGCACGTAATCCATGGTCGCGGGCGTGATGGCATCCGCCACGGTCAGCAACAGCGCCACACGACGCTCATCCTGGGCAGCGGCGAGCGCGGCCGACCCTGTAAGGCACGACAGTCCAAGCACCGCAGAGAGCGCCAGAAATGCGCCGCATCGGTAAAGAAATTTCGCGGCACCCCGGGGCCGAACCTGTTTCCGGGTATTCCGGATGCGGAGTCTTACGGTGACCGTCATTTTCCTCTCACCTCCCTGCTCCCCTATACTATACTGCAGAAACTGCCAACAGAGTGGCTTGACAACGACCTTGGCCCGAAACGGCGCCTGACCAAAGTAAGCCCACCTGCACCCGGATACGCCTCTGCCAAGTGTTGAATGGGTCGGTAGTCAGCGCGAGGTAGTCCCATTGCAGTACCAAACTGTTTAGCTAACGAGGAAGGCTGACGAGAGCAAAAAAGCCAGCAGGCCAAAGGGATAGACCACGCCGACATTAGCCATGTTCGAGCCGGTCAGGTTGTCCAGCGATTCCTGGGTGTCACTCAGTCCCCTGAGTGTGCCCTCTCGGCGTGCTGCACCATAAATGGCGAAAAAACTCACCATTTCCGGGATGCTGGTGACTACCCCGAGTATCCAGCCCGCGATCGCGGGACGGATTCCCATCTGCTCCACCACCGCCGCGGTGGCATCGCCGAGGAAGATGCCGGCTATGGAGATGGCTATCAGCGCGGACAGGCCGAGGATGATCCCGAAGGACAGGTTACCCACCGCCTCCTCTGCCGTATCATCGCGGGCCGAGGTACGATTGACCCAACGATCAGTCAACCGGTAGATGATGAATAAGCCCAGCAAACCGGGAACCAGAAACCAACGAGTGTCCATCTCCAGTTGCATCAGCAAGATGGGCACGACGATCGCGAGTATTGCGAATCCGATCTCATCGAGAAACCGACGATTGAGCAAGTCGCCGATCTGGCGATAGAACACTACCGCCAGCAGCATCAGACTGAAATTGATGATGTTGGAACTGGCAATATTCCAAAGTCCCGCGTCCCAGACGCCGGCGAGTCCTGCGGCGACCAGACAAACGAATCCGGCACCGAGGTCGCGTAGCCGGTGACCTGACCCCGCAATTTGGGACTCCACTGCATGGCGCCGGCAACGTTGTCACTGGCGCGCAGCAGTCCGAGCTTCACACACAGAATAATGAAGGCTGCCGATATAATCATGTACAGTGCTGACATGCGTTAGCCCCCACCCGGTTGGCAGTCCCGCCGGATCGATAGACCGCCTTCGGGGAAGGCGGCCTGACTAACGGATCCGTGGTCCTGGAACCTCTGGGGCCGGGCGCCAGCCCCCCTATTTGATACAGACTTGCCCCTGCACTTGAAACGGGGCTTCGAAAATTGGTGCGGGGGGTGGTGCCGTGATCTGTGCAATACCGGTCAAGCGACCGATAGCGTCGCCTTTACTGGCGCCAATCACTTCAAAGTCTTCCGTGTCGATGCCGGTGAGCCCGTTAACGGTAAACCGGTCGGATACGAGTACGGTCAGCTTAAACTTTTCCTTTGCGGTCTCGAGAGACACCGCCGTTGCCGCCGCTCCGGATGCGAAAGGAATGCCGTCCTGCGATGTACCGGCCAGGAACAAACCGCCCCCGCTGGGGTTTACGGAGGCACCATCAGGGAAGAAGCGCTGTGCGGACTCGGTATACCCGGTGACGGCTTCCGGACCCTCGCCTATGTCGATAGTACTGCCTTCCTGAATGACCCCACTCACGCAGGTGCCTGGTACTGCAGGATAGAAAAATACTGTGCCAAACATGTTTTCATCGACAAGCTGGCGCAACTTCTTGTCCTCCAGCAGAGGGCAGGCCTCCAGGTTGGTTGAGACAAGCACCTTGAGATTGAGCGTTGCCGGCTCGTATTTCTTTGGGCACTCAGCTATCTGGGTCTGCGCCTGGGCGCCAAAAGCCATCAGACATAATATGGCCGCCAGGTAGTGGGGGAAGGTCCATTTCATAATTGTCATTCTCCTTAAGCAGGTAAAAAAATGCGGGGAGTGATCCCCGCAGATAAAGTCAAGCCATTACACCAGCCTGGTTAAGCAATCAGACCAGAAGGTGCCGCGCAGACGCCCCCACTACTGCCGACTGCTTGAGGACTTCAAGCTATCCAAAACAGCGTCGACGCTCAGAGAGTCACCCTGCTCGGAGGGAACTCCTTGAAAGTCTCAAGAAACTTTGCCACGAACGCCTGTGCCGGGACAAACATCCACATCTGGTCCGCATAGAAATTGCGAACATAGAGTGCGGCATCCGGGCCTACCTCGTACGGGTCCATTCGCAGGTTGACGATCAGGGGCCAGCTCGGTGTCTTGCGATAGGCTTCGTTGATCGCGCCTTCCATGATGGTGAAATGGATCTTCCAGTCCTTGTAGCGAACAGCATTCAGGTTACCGCCTGCATCAAAGTAGAAGATTTCGTTTCTCTTGCCCGGACCTTTGCCGGACAGCAGTTCGGTCTGGTTGTAGCCATCAAGATGTGCCTTGAAGGTCTTTGCCGTTGGCCTGGTGACCTTTTAACAGTTTCTCCTTGATATCCGGCTCACCAACCGCTGCCAGCAGGGTCGGCATCCAGTCTTCGTGGGAGAAGATGTCGTTGATGACCGTGCCCGGCTTGACAGTCCCCGGCCATCTGACCATCATCGGCACCCTGAAACCACCTTCCCAGGTGGTGCCCTTCTCACCGCGGAAAGGGGTTGTGCCACCGTCAGGCCAGGTGAACTTCTCTGCGCCGTTATCGGTACTGAAAATGACAATGGTGTTGTCAGCAATGCCGAGTTCATCCAGCTTGTCGAGCAGCATACCAACGCCGTCATCGAGTTCCATCATGCCGTCGGCATACATACCATAACCGGATTTACCCTTGTACTTGTCACTCAGGTGCGTCCAGACATGCATCCGGGTGGAATTGTGCCAGACGAAGAAGGGCTTGCCTGCCTTGTGCGCTTTGTCGATGAAAGTCGAGGCTGGCATCAAGAAACTCGTTATCAGCGGTTTCCATACGCTTGCGGGTCAAGGGGCCGGTGTCTTCGATCTTGCCGTCGGCATAACGTGTGCAGCACTCCGCGGGGACCGAACTTCTTGTGAAACTCAGGGTCCTTGGGATAAAACTCGCTTTCCGGCTCTTCTTCAGCATTCAGGTGGTAAAGGTTACCGAAAAACTCGTCGAAGCCATGAGCGGTCGGCAGATGTTCATCGCGATCGCCCAGGTGATTTTTGCCAAACTGCCCGGAGACATAGCCGTGGTTCTTCAGTAGTTCTGCAATGGTCGGGTCTTTATCCTGAATACCCTGCTTTGCACCCGGCATACCGATAGTCAGCAAGCCGGTGCGGAAAGGGTGCTGGCCGAGAATAAAGGAGGCGCGGCCGGCGGTGCAGCTTTGCTGGGCATAGGCGTCGGTGAAGATAGCACCCTCGTTGGCGATACGATCAATATTCGGGGTTCTGCCGCCCATCATGCCGTTGTGGTAGGCACTGATATTCATCATGCCGACGTCATCACCCCATATAACCAGAATATTGGGTTTGTCGGTCGCCGCCGAAGCAACCCCGGCGAACGTCAGAGCTAAAGCAGAAAGCGTTGTAACAAATGGTCGTAAAACCGATTTAGATATATACATGTACGATTTCCTGTAAGAGAAACTTGATAGACGGACATGGTCTTTGGTGTACCACCCCTATGTTATAGCCGAGTCAGGGCGTTATTTCCAGAGGACGCCGAAGATTATTTCGAGAGCCCCGTGATGCCGCCAAGCTTGGACTACTCGCCACTCACGCCGGAGCGAGGTGACGGCCCGGTCACCAAGCGGATCTTCATCGGGGTGGTGACGCTGGAAATGCGCCCTAAAGATCCCTAACCGCAAGCGGCAGCAGGCCGATCTTTGCTCTTGCGAGCACCTGATCTGCACCCAATACCACATAGCACTCATAGTTTTGCACGCCGGGCTCCGACACAGTCGTCCTGACCAGCAAATTGAGTCGGTCATTACTGCGCAAGTTACCCAGGACCGCGCGATTCACACTTATCTGGTGCGATCCGTAGACCATGGGGTTGTGCTCAAAGTCGTGCCCGCGCTCCCGAACGCACTCCAACAGTGCGCATGACAACAGTGCACAGGGGAACATCTCCGGAAATTGCACCTTGTCACTGATCTCATCAATGTAATCAGACTGCTCTACCAGCGAACCACACAAAAAGTTTTTGGCATTACTGGTGGTTGCAAACTTCCGTTTGAGAAAATAGCCATCGGCCAGCGTGGTGCGGTCAGGAAGGGCATTGAGACCATCGAGTACGGTAACATCGAAATCGGGCCAAACGGCGGGGTGGTGGGACTCGCGTTTGTAACCCGTCAATGCCAACCTGCCATCGGCATACAAGCTCACACGGTTGGAAAGTACCGGGCTCTCACCCTGACGAAAACGGGAATTGCGAATGGAGACTTCAACCGCCTGACCCGCCTGAACGGCACCGGCGAACCTGAACTCGTAATTGCTATAGCCAAGCAGATGGTCTCGAATTAGAGCGGGCTCCCCCTGGGCCTCGCGGTAGCGGCGAATTCGGCTCTCTATCAATGACTCCAACTGGAAACCCAGAACAATGGGGCCCGCAAAGGGATTCTGCCGGATATTTTTTCACCGCAGTTTATCGTGAAAAGGGTTGAAGTCGTCTGTAGCGTTTCTGGCAACATCAATATGAAGTTGCTCGAAACACACTAGGTCCTGAGGAGCAGACATACATAGCACTCTTGAGAGTTGGGGGTGCAGGCACCCTCATTGCAGGACGGATACTTGGCACTCAGCCTTGGCAATCAGCCACCAGAGGCGTTGCCTGCTGCATGCGCCAGAGACCACCCGACTATCACTGTGCCTTGATCTGCACCGCGTATGAACCATAATCTGGGTAAAAATACAGATTCCGTGCTCCACCTTCAACCGGGCAGGAGGCTCTCCGGAGCCGGTAACCCGTCTCAAGGTTCCGGCCAAGCCACCTACCGCCGCGAACCCTCCCGTGAGACGTTCAATGCTGTTTTCCACCCGTTCGACCACCCGCCGCTCTAGCTGGTCTGCACCTTACTGCCCTTGATCACGACTTTGCCCGCTGAACGTATACTGATCGATCCAGCACCCTTTATCTCGATGTCCTTGCCGCTGAGCGTGATCGACCCATCCCTCTTCATGATCAGGCTGGAACTGCCAACCACAATTTCCAGACAGTCCCCGGCTTCCAAGGTGAGTTTGTTACCCACTGCCTGAGTGAAATCACCCCCGACACTGATTATTTCATTCTGAGCCACTGACGTGGAACGCGAACTACCGACTTTCAGCGTGTCTGCTACGCCGACAGTGGTCTGCCGACTCGTGCCTACAGCGACGGACTGCGCACTACCCACCTTGAGAGTGTCAGCGCCACTCACACTGATCGCTCGGTTGCCTGCGATGTTCTGGTTGCCTGTTGTCATGTCCGTTGCCCTCGATGTGCTCAGCACAGGTAAAGCGCGTCGCAGAGACTTCAACATAGCAGTTACCTGTTCACTTACAAGCGAGCCACCGCACAGACACTCACCATACCGGCACTCGCAAGGGCACCAAAACACGCTGCCCCAAACGGCGCCGTTCCAAGCATGTCCCAACAAAATGCCACCGCAGGATTGATCCGCCCAGGCTTCTGGAACGCCGGCTGGATATTATCCAGCCAATACTTTTGTAGCTTCGCGGGGTCGGTGCAATACTGGGAGGCGGCGAACGGCCGCCCACTTGTTCACGAGTTTCCACTGCCTGTAATGGCATGGGGGAAACTCACATCTCGTAACTCACATCTCACACAAGGGAGCAAGATTGAGTGAAGCCTGGAAAATACCGACATTTCAAGGGGCGCGAATATCAGGTTCAGGGTGTCGCCCGCCACTCAGAGACTGGGGAGCGGCTGGTGGTTTATACCCCCTTGTACGGTGAGCGTGCGCTCTGGGTAAGACCCCTGTCCATGTTTGAGGAATCAGTGCAACACGAGGGCCGGGAATTGCCCCGCTTCGAGTTCATTGGCACGGATTAACCCTGAACCGTATCACCGATCGGCAGGCGGGTAACACGACGACCCGTGGCGGCATGCAGTGCATTAGCCAAGGCCGGCGCAACAGGTGGAGTGCCGGGCTCGCCGACGCCACTGGGTGCCTCAGTGGAGGGCACAATGTGCACTTCGATGACTGGCATCTCATTGATTCGCAAAGGCCGATAGCGATCAAAATTCTGTTGCGACACAGCGCCATTCTCAAGAGTAATTTCCTCGCGCAGGGCGGCAGAGAGTCCGTAGCCAATGCCCCCCTCCATCTGCGCCCTGACCACATCGGGGTTAACTGCGATGCCGCAGTCAACGGCACACACCACGCGGTCTACCGTAAAACGCCCCCCATCTAGGACCGTCACCTCCACGACTTCCGCCACGAACGAGCTAAAGGACTCATGCACGGCGATTCCGCGACCGCGGCCAGGCCCAAGGTCGCTGTTCCAATTGGCCTTTCCCGCGGCGAGCTCAAGCACCGCGCGGTGGCGGGGATGATCTGCCAACAGCTCGCGCCGCAGCTGCAAAGGGTCTTTCCCAGCAGCCTCTGCCAGTTCATCGAGGAAGGCCTCGGTTACAAAACCATTCTGTGTATGTCCCACCGAACGCCACCATAACACCGGCACCCCGGTTTCCACCGGCTGCCAATCCACGCGCAGATTGGGAATAGCATAAGGTAAGCCGCTAGCCCCCTCCACCGCCGTGCTGTCCAGTCCATTCTCCACAAACGCCTCAAAAGAAGTACCGATCAACAGTGATTGCACAACCGCACGATGACGCCAGGCGATGATGCGCCCTGCTGCGTCCAATGCGCCTTCAAGTTCGTGGTAGCTCATGGGCCGATAGAACCCGGCCTGCATGTCGTCCTCCCGGGTCCAGATCAGTTTCACAGGGGCGGGCTCTGCCATGGCGGTAGCAATCATGACCGCCTCCGCCACAAAATCACTATTGGGTACGGCGCGGCGCCCGAAACTGCCGCCAGCAAACTGCGTGTGAATAAGCACCTGAGAGGGCTCAAGGCCTGCGATTTCGGCCGCCAGACCCTGATCCACAGTGGGCATTTGTGAACCGGTCCAGATCTCACAGCCGCCCTCTCCCAACTCGACCACGCAGTCCATAGGCTCCATTGCAGCGTGCGCCAGATAAGGGAAACGATAGCGCTGTTTAAGCACGCGATCCGCAGAGGCAAAGGCCTGTTCAACGTTGCCGTCATTGCGAGCGTTCAGCGCAGGCTGCTCAAAATCCGATTCAAAGAGCGTCATGAGTGCGTCGCTGCTGCGCTGCTCTGCAGCGGACTCGTCCCAGTCGACTCTCAGGGCCTCACGGCCTTTTTTCGCCGCCCAGAAACCCCTGGCAACCACAGCGACACCGCGGGGAATCTCGACCACTTCAATCACACCGGCCACTTTCAGCGCCGCCTTTGCATCAAAGGAGGCGACTTTCGCACCAAATTTAGGTGGGTGAGCCACAACCGCCGTGAGCATACCCGGGCGCTGAACATCGATGGTGAACTCAGCAGTGCCGTCCGTCTTGGCTGGAGAGTCCAGCCGCGGCAGCTGCTTGCCAATCAGTGTAAAGGCTTCAGGCTGCTTCAACACTGGCGCGGCGGGCGGTTCAAACCCGGCAGCCGCGGATGCAAGTTCTCCGAAGCGTGCCTCCCTGCCCGATCCGCCGTGACGGACAACGCCACTGCGCACGCTGATCTCGGAAACAGGTACATCCCAACGTGCCGCTGCTGCGGCCACCAACATGACGCGAGCGCCCGCAGCGGCTTGACGCAGTTGCTCCCAGGAGTTGGCGACTGAGGTGGACCCACCCGTGCCCTGAACAGCACCAAAAAACAGATTGTTATAGCGACTGGCGTCCGCAGGGGCGAACTCTGCGCGCATTTGCGCCCAATCCGCATCGAGTTCTTCTGCCACGATGGTAGGCAATCCCGTTGTCACCCCCTGGCCCTTGTCGAGGTGCTTGACTATCACGGTGACCGTGTCGTCAGCCCCTATACGAATAAACGGGCCGAGATCGGTCACGCTATCGGCCGACACCCCGTTATCCAGCGCTGCGGCCTTATCAAGCGCTGCGGCCCCATCAAGTGCTGCGGCCTGTTGAGACGCCAGGCTGCCGATCATGAAGCCCGCGCCAGACAGCCCCACCACTTTCAGAAACCGTCGCCGGGATACCCCGGGTGCGGACTGCTGCGCTGCAAATCTGCGGTTCATGGTCTCAGACCTCCAGAGAATCGGCGGCACGATGAATGGCTGCGCGAATACGATGATAAGTGGCACAGCGACACAGGTTGCCGGACATGGCCGCATCAATATCTTCATCGCTGGGAGACGGCTTGTCTGCCAGCAACGCGGTGGCACTCATCATCTGCCCGGACTGGCAGTAGCCGCATTGCACCACATCGAGCTCCCGCCACGCCGTGCGTACCGCCAGCCCGGCAACCGCAGCCTCACCCTCGACGACGCCCTCAATAGTCGTAACACTCCGCCCGACGACTGCAGAGGCCGGCATGACGCAGGAGCGAGTGGCCTGTCCATCGACAAGTACCGTACAAGCGCCGCACTGGCCGATGCCACAACCAAATTTCGAACCGGTGAGCCCGAGGTCTTCACGCAGTACCCAAAGCAGCGGTTTGTCAGCCGGCGCATCAAGCGTTTGCTCTTTCCCGTTGACCGTAAGTTTTAGCGTCATGCTTCTTGCTCCTCTCTTTGGCGGCTCAGACTATAGCAAACTTGAACCACAATCTAATGGTGCCCGCTGCGCGGCCAACAAGCCTCAAGGCGTTGATGTAAGGTCTTGGTGACTGACACAACTCGCTGTCAATTCGGGAATACCGACTTCCGTTCAGCGTCAATGTGTTGCCGCAAGGCCCATGCCCGCAATACGAAACCCCCAGAACCACGGCCTTCATATTCGCTCCCTTTTTCTAATGACTAGTCCGAGCTCCCTTTAAATTTTCGCAACCTGTCTCTACTGGCCGTGACGACACGTCTGGCGCGGTCGGCAATACTCCCTTTGATCCGCTCTTCGGCGGCAACTGCTTCAGCCTGAGCCTGCTCGAGCCTCTGCGTTTTGAGAAGTGCGTCCTGCTGGAGACGCGCCTGCAACTGTTGTCGAACCGATTCGCTGACAGCAACCTGCACCAGCGCGCGCTCTTCTCTGAGCATGACCCGGGCAAGGCGCTCGAGCAACTGCTGATCAAACTGTTCTGGATTGAAGCGATAACGTCGTAAGGGTTCATCCTCGATGTTGCGCAACAGTACATGCACGCAGTTTTCGTGGGGGTCGGCAAGGACCCGGATATGGGGCCGCATGGGTCCTTCGAGGATGAAGCTCGCACTGACTACCTCATGCTTGTGGTTGCGTTTGTCTTTGCGATGGTAGAAAAACTTATAGCCATCGAGCAACGCCGTATGCCGCTCCACGGCGTGCCTTCCGATCAGTTCGAACTCAAGCGGGGCAGGCAGTGTGCACTGGCAGAGAATATCGATCTGGCGTGGTTGTTTCGGGTCGTTGTATTCAAGCCGATAGCCTGACTGCTGCAGCAAAGTGCCCGCAGGTTGAGCTGGATCCAGCGGATACACGGCACAGGTGTTCGGCTTGACGACATTAAGATTTTCCGTCAAATCTTTGAAGAATTGGTAGGCTTCCAGCATGACCGGCCGCAAGACCGATTGATAGGTGGCCTCCATGGCCTCGCGGGCGTCCTGCTGGGCCTGTTCTTCCGCCTTTAACTGCTCGGCTTTTTCCTTGAGTTCGTCCAGTAGTCCCATTGCCACACCTTGGCTTGCCCACAGGCTAAACCAGCGAAGTCATTGTCTGATGCATCACTCGATGCACCGATTGTGGTTGATCGATGGGGACGGGTCAAACACGAATCAACAGCCATGGCCCTCGCAGTGCCATTAAGTCCCCTGGGGATCTCGTATCACATCACAAGCCGTTGCATGGCATACTTGCCCTATGACCTCCACTGCTGCCATTCTGTACCACGTCCACGACCCCATGTGCAGTTGGTGCTGGGGATTTCGCCAGTGCTGGGACGATCTGCGAGAGGCTCTCCCGGCTGCAGTCAGTGTGGTCAACGTTACCGGCGGATTGGCGCCAGACAGCGATCAGCCCATGCCCCTGGAGCAACAAAAGACCATTGCCGGCTACTGGGTGTCCGTAAGCGAACAGACAGGGGCAGCCTTTAATTTTGATTTCTGGGCAAAGTGCAGCCCGCGTCGTTCCACGTATCCGGCCTGTCGCGCTGTATTGGCTGCGCGTAAGCAGGACGCTGAGCAAGCGATGATCGAAGCCATTCAGCGGGCCTATTATCTGCGCGCAATGAACCCGTCAGACAATCCCGTCTTGATCGAGCTCGCCGGTGAACTGGGACTCGATGTACGGCAGTTTTCTGACCACCTGGCGAGCCCGGCAATTGAGAAAGAGCTGGCGGAGAACTTCATGCTTCGGCGAAATCTGGGTGTACGCAGTTTCCCGTCGCTGGTTTTAGCCAGCGGCAAGAACCTGTTCCCGATTGAGGTCGATTACCGGTGCCATCGTTCAATGCTCAAGGCAATCTGCGACCGGCTGAGCGAACAACCGGCCACCCACGTCTCTCCCTCTTAGCGTTAGCATTAGCCGCATCGAGCCCGACTGCAGACGCCACTGATACCGCCGCACTTTTTATCGCTTTAATGGGTAAATAAAGTGACTATGTGACTACCCAAAGCGCTTTTTCAGCATACCGAAGAAGGCGGGCCCGTTGGCCTCCATATCAGCGTCGATACGACTGGCGATATCAGTTTCCGCCATCATGGACTGCCATTCCCTTAGACCCTCAATCTCGGCCACGATGTCCCAGTCGAGTTTGGCCTTAGCGCACATTTCCGCAACCGAGAGAACGTAACGCAGGTAAATATCGGCCATGGTTTGCTCGGCACCCAGCAGGTAGGGGTTGAACTCACACAAGCGATTCATTGCCCCAATGCCGCGTTCAACCATCTCGCGCACTTCCTGACGCAGGGGGTCAGGCGCGTCTGTCCTGCCAAAAACATGTGCAATCAGCCGCCTGCAGGGCAATTCCAGGTACAGTTCAGATACCTTCATCACCTGTCTCACCTTGGCGCGCTGGTAAGCGTCCTCGGGATACAGCGGCTTCACCGGGTAGGCCTCTTCCAGGTAATCACAGCATACACTGGACTCAGATAGATGCCCGCCCTGCTCCGTCGTCATACTGGGAATCTTGCCCAGTGGACTGATCGCCAGGTAAGCCTCATCAGCGCCGAACTGAAGGTCTTCCTCGAAGGGAATACCTTTGTAGATGAGTACATGCTTCACAATATTGTAGTAATTGCTATAGGAAAAGCCGTGCAGGGTAATCATGAGACACCTCTGAAATAAAACGTCGCACCGATGAAACCACAGTCTGAAAAATGGTCAAGCATAACTGTGGCCTATGACCGGGAGAGATACGCTCCGCTAAGATAACCGCTACATGCGACCGGTTGGCCTGGCGAATCTAACCATTGAAGCTCACATGCCAGACATGCTCAATTCGTCCTGGTTCAAGGTCGATGCCTCTTCGCCCTCCACCACTTCCTGGTACTGGGCAAAGCCGGGCAGATACAACACGCCGATGGTCAGACCGGTTTCGTTCACCCATCCACGGCCTAGGGTAAATTGGCCGCATTGATCGCGATGAAACCGAACTTGTTCTTCCACATCATACCTTGCTTTGACGTTGAAAGCGCCGATGTGAATGATGTGCTGCGTGGGCGAATCCTACGCCGCTAATTTCTGTGCAGGTAGATCTTGGGGTTCCTTACCATAGACGGACGTGGCGTCGTCATCACTTGGCAGGTGATCTTTGCGAAAATAGACGAAGCCGATGATCACGGTAACCAACGGTGTCAGATACGCCAGGAACGCATAAGGGGCATACGCCAGCGTCGAGATCCCCAGCGTCCCGGCAAAAAACGCCCCATTCACATTCCATGGCACGATAGACGAAAATACCGTGCCGGAGTCGGCAATGCTCGTGGACAAGGTTACAGGTTTGAGTCGTTCTGTCTCATACTCTTTGCGGAACATGCGTGCGACCAAAACAATGCTTACGTATGGATCCGCGGCCACCGTATTTAGGCCCATTGACGTTAGCATCGTGCTCAGAATCAACGTGGCTGGGCCTCTGGTCCAGTTGATCACTGGTGTAATGATCCTTCTCAGCATGCCGGTATAATCAGCCACAGCGCCAAAGCTGGCGGCCGCCAGAATCAGCCAGATCGTCGTCAGCATGCTGGCCGCCCCGCCGCCGGAAAAGAGACTGTCCACATTCGCATCGCCGCTGTTCAGGTGAAAGCCGTTGCCCAGCGTATCGATCCCCACCTTCAGGAATGCTTCAACGTAGCTGAGACTGGGATCATTGGCCACCGAAACGATCAATTCTTGCTGGGTAAAGGCCGCCAATATGACCGCCACGATCGCAGACAGCATCAGACTGATAAACGCAGAAAAACGAAAGGCAGAGAAGCCAACAACCGCAATGATCGGCAGGAAAGAAAGCAGCGAAACATTGTAGTACTGTGAAATTGAATCCTGAATTTGAACCGGATCAACAGGAGTCGCTGCTGTGTTGCCGGTGAATCCCAATACCGTATAGAGGAGGGCGCTAATGATCACGGTGGGGATCGCGGTGCGCAACAACATTCGCGAATGTTCATCAATCTTGACGCCGCCCACGGTGGCGATAGTGAGCAGCGCCGTATCCGAAATTTTGGCCGTTTTGTCACCCAGCATCGCGCCTGAAACGGCCGCGCCCGCTGTAATCGCCGGCGACACGCCCATAATCGCAGCCAAACCCACAAACGGCACCCCAACTGCAGCGGCTGCGGTAAAGCAACTCCCCAACAGCATACTCAATATGGAAGCGATCGCAAACACGATCACATAGTAGAAATGTGGACTTAGAAAGTCTACGCCATAGTAGATAAAGGCTGCCACTGCCCCGGAGAGATAGAGCGTGCCGATGATGGCGCCAATGGCAAGCAGCGCAAAAATGGTCCCCAGCGTCCCATTCACACTGCTCATGATTGCCTGGGAAATCATGGCGCCACGATAACCATAGAAAAGGGCAACCGTCAGGGCAAAGATGGTCGCCAGGGTCATGCTCACCTGGAGAGGACCCTCGGCGACGTCAGCGCCAAACAAGACGACCGACAGCACGATTAGACCGATCATCACGCCAAAAACGAGCAGGGAAGCGATCGTCGAGGGTGTTCGCCCGGTTTCACCTTGTGAATCAGATGTTGGTGCAGTCATCGATCAGTCTCCAATTGCAGTATCATCAATCAGCGAGATTGGATGTCGGGTTTGACGGAGGTTATGCGTATGCTGAAGGTTACACCAACAATCACGTTTTGACGGCTGGCTTTACGGCAGCGGAACCTGAATGCATCGGCACATGCAGGCTGATCTATCCGTCAGAATAAGTTTGCCGATGCACTAGCAGCTCGGGCGCAAGTTTGCGCACCAACCTGAGGACCGGCGATTGGGCGTCGTCGCCGGTTCCCACACAGCCGTCGAAGGCACGTTGCAACGCTTCACCGTCGATGCCGACCGTGCCCCCGATCAGGACGATCTCCGACCGGGGCGTTTCATCAGCCCAGGGGCCTGATTCTTCCAGATGGTAGCGCTTACCCACCATCTGCAGGATATAGCGGACAACGGGGATTTCCTCAAGATAGACCACGCCCTTACAGCGATAGACCGTCTCGGGCAGCTGCTCCAGGGCCGAACGCAGTTTGGGCAGCGAGAGGGGCCGGTCGCTCGTCCAGCTCCAGGTGACGAACGGATGCTCGTGGGTGTGCTCCTCTTCCTGCTGCGCCGTTTCCCGGCGCCTCTGGTCTGTGGCGTCGCCACGCCCGGCAAAGACCAGTTCCAGTGGAACCCGGCCCTGGATCACCTCGATAATCCGCGATCCGGGTGTCACAAACTGCACCAGCTTCTTGACGCGATTCAGCTCATCCCGGCTCACCAGATCCACCTTGTTCAGCACGACGATGTCGGCCGCCCCGAGCTGGGCCCGGGCCAGACGCGCCATATCGCCCTCCAGTCGCGGCAGTTGCTCAGCATCCACCGCTGCCAGGATGCTGTTGAAGGCGAAAGCCTGCGCCAGTTCGGTCTCCAGAAAGGTGTTTAGCACAGGCACAGGGTCTGACACACCGCTCATCTCTACAAACAGCTGCTCCGGCAGCTCCGGTCGCTGTAGGAGCTCAAAGCAGGCGCCCACCAGGTCGTCGCGGATGGTGCAGCAGATGCAGCCGTTGGCCAGGTTGACCGTGTCGCCCTCCACCCCGACGATGAGCTTGGCGTCGATGTTGATCGACCCGAAGTCGTTGACGAGGACTGCGGCGCGCACGCCGTGGTCCTCGCTCAGAATGTGGTTGAGCAGGGTTGTCTTCCCTGCTCCGAGGAAACCGGTGATCAGCGTGACCGGAATTCTTGATCGACTCCGGCTTCCCGCGATTTCAATTCCCATCAGGCGGCCTTGCCCGGACCCCAGACTGCTTTGCCGGGGAACACGTCATCCACCGCCTTTGAATCATTGATTACCAGGGTGCCGTTGACGAGCACATAGGGGATGCCGCTGGAGGGCAATGCGCCCGCCTGCATGGTGGCATTGTCCTGAACGGTCTCGGGATCGAAGATGGTGATATCGGCATCCTTACCCACTTGGATGCGGCCCTTGTCGGCCATTTGCGGAACTCCGTTTTCCTCCAGGTACTGCGCGATCATGTAGGTCATCTTGGAGACGGCAAGAGGCAAGGGGATATTGAGCTTTTTGTCCCGCACCAACGCGAGAATGCGGGCGTGCGTACCGGCTCCCCGCGGGTGGCCAGTGACCGCATCGAAAGGCGTGTCCCAGGCAAGCGCCATCTCACCCGTCTCACGAATGGTGTACGGGAAGGCGTCGCTGCCGACAACTGTGGATGGGTGGGCCAGTCCCTTCAGCATATCCTCTTCCTGAGCGTTGTAGAACATGACCGACGTCATGGGGGCCGTCTGCATGAGTTTGTTGTAGCGCTCCTTGGTGAGCGGCTCCAGGTTCGCGGTTTCGATGATGTCGCTGTAATCCCGGCCCATGTTGGGACCGTAGTTTTCTGGAACGAGATAGTCGGCGCCGACGATGGTGGCGCCGTAGTTGTAGGGGTAGATCTCTCCGATGACCTGGGTCCCCTTCGCGCGCGCTGTGTCAAAGAGCGTCAAAGCGCTCATCAAATCCCGCAAGGCCTGGGCATGGGCGTGCTGGAAGACGATCCCGCCGCCGTATACCTCCTGCGGGGCCATCATCTCGAAGAACGCGAGCAGACCGCTCGTTGGCGGCATCTGGCTGGAGAAGCGGGCATGGATGAAGGACGATACGCTGTACTTGCCCGCCATTTTTTGGACAATCACCGACTCCTGCTGCGAGCAGCCGTCCACCATATACCCTACCGGATGACCGACTCCGATGGCTCCTTCCTCGAGACCTTTCTCCATCATATGCTCGAACTGCTCAATCTGTTCAGCAGATGCATGCTCCTTAGACCAATTCATGCTCAAGCGTGAGCCCGCGGGGTTACTCATAGCGTCGAGCATGATATAGCCATGGAACAATTCCTCGAAATCCGGGTTGAGGATTCTCTCTCGGATCGGGAGAGAGCCGACGGTCGCGCCGTAATTGGTCCGCGACTTACCCTCTAGAGCGTTATACCAGTCCTTCACGGGGTAGACACCCAGCTCTAGCTCCATGGGTGTTGTTACGCCATCGTGCATTGCCAGTTTCTGCCCAAACGGGTAAGCGCAGTTGTGATGGTGCATATCGATGAAGCCCGGAGATACCACATGCCCGGTGGCATCGATGGTCTCTTTGCCCTCGATCGGCTCCTCGGTGACGGCGGCGATCTCGCCGCCCTTGATGCCGACATTGCGCACCGCATCGAGTCCGGTTTCGGGATCGATGACCCGCCCGCCGGCAATCACAATGTCATAGTCTTGCTTTGATATAGCTGTCATGTTTGATCGATCGCTCCTTGGCTGGCGCCATATGTCCCCATTCCGGGACTCGTAAATCCCGGCGGAAACAAGCGGACTGTTCCTAAAAGAGGTTCACCTACCGAATTTCCGCCGTGGTATTTACGCTGCAATGAACTAGATTTCCTGAGTCCATGGTCTTTTTCACATATGCCAGCTGCCTCTGTATCTTGCAGAGCGGAGTGCTGTGCGAATCCCCGAAGAGGGGCCCCTGGCGAATGCGCAAGACCTTCTCCTCCGTCGAGTCTAGCTCAGAGAGTGGTTTAGATGAAAGTATGGATACAAAAAAAAAGGGCTATCGTGAGCAGATCTCCTCATGGATACGAGTCACCAGGGCTGAAAAGATCGCGAACAGCTGGTCTATCACCCTGAAATCTTACCGGCATCAGTCATCGAACAATTCACATCCGTCCATTGCTGAACTGTAGAACGCAGAGAGCCGAGCCAGACTTTTCAGTGGCTTGCATGCTGATTGAGCCGAGAACTCGCGGAACAGCATTGGCTGCGCGTAAGCAGGACGCTGAGCAAGCGATGATCGAAGCCATTCAGCGGGCCTATTGGCTATCTGCGCGCAATGAACCCGTCAGACAATCCCGTCTTGATCGAGCTCGCCGGTGAACTGGGACTCGATGTACGGCAGTTTTATGACCACCTGGCGAGCCCGGCAATTGAGAAAGAGCTGGCGGAGAACTTCATGCTTCGGCGAAATCTGGGTGTACGCAGTTTCCCGTCGCTGGTATTAGCCAGCGGCAAGAACCTGTTCCCGATTGAGGTCGATTACCGGTGCCATCGTTCAATGCTCAAGGCAATCTGCGACCGGCTGAGCGAACAACCGGCCACCCACGTCTCTCCCTCTTCACCTTAGCCTTAGCCGCATCGGGCCCGACTGCAGACGCCACTGATACCGCCGCACTTTTTATCGCTTTAATGGGTAAATAAAGTGACTATGTGACTACCCAAAGCGCTTTTTCAGCATACCGAAGAAGGCGGGCCCGTTGGCCTCCATATCAGCGTCGATACGACTGGCGATATCAGTTTCCGCCATCATGGACTGCCATTCCCTTAGACCCTCAATCTCGGCCACGATGTCCCAGTCGAGTTTGGCCTTAGCGCACATTTCCGCAACCGAGAGAACGTAACGCAGGTAAATATCGGCCATGGTTTGCTCGGCACCCAGCAGGTAGGGGTTGAACTCACACAAGCGATTCATTGCGCCAATACCGCGTTCAACCATCTCGCGCACTTCCTGACGCAGGGGGTCAGGCGCGTCTGTCCTGCCAAAAACATGTGCAATCAGCCGCCTGCAGGGCAATTCCAGGTACAGTTCAGATACCTTCATCACCTGTCTCACCTTGGCGCGCTGGTAAGCGTCCTCGGGATACAGCGGCTTCACCGGGTAGGCCTCTTCCAGGTAATCACAGCATACACTGGACTCAGATAGATGCCCGCCCTGCTCCGTCGTCATACTGGGAATCTTGCCCAGTGGACTGATCGCCAGGTAGGCCTCATCAGCGCCGAACTGAAGGTCTTCCTCGAAGGGAATACCTTTGTAGATGAGTACATGCTTCACAATATTGTAGTAATTGCTATAGGAAAAGCCGTGCAGGGTAATCATGAGACACCTCTGAAATAAAACGTCGCACCGATGAAACCACAGTCTGAAAAATGGTCAAGCATAACTTTGGCCTATGACCGGGAGAGATACGCTCCGCTAAGATAACCGCTACATGCGACCGGTTGGCCTGGCGAATCTAACCATTGAAGCTCACATGCCAGACATGCTCAATTCTACGCGGCTCTCGCGGCAGCACTCCCAATAATAGTTGCAACCATAGGACGCGCAAGCGTAACAATCGGGCACACTTATTGGCGTAGCATCGAATGCAGATCTTGTTACTCAGCTCGTGATTACTGATAGCAGCATTCTGCCCGCGATAGACAGTGTGCGCTTTGGCATAGCCGGCCTGTGCTCAAAATACTCAGAACGTGAACTTTGCCATCAACTGGAGGCGGGTGGCGTCGCCGGTTGCACCGTTCTGAACAGAATTAATTGAATCTATTTTTTTCGTAGACCTGCTTCCCTTCTTTGATGGTTTCTACCACTTTTATGGTATGAATCTTCATGGGATCAATTTTTAAAGGGTTTCGGTCTAAAATCACAAAATCAGCCAATTTGCCAACGGTAAGCGTTCCTTTGTGGTCTTCTTCAAAATACTGATAGGCGGCCCAACGCGTTTGTGTCAGCAAAGCTTCATAAGGAGTCGTCCTCTGCCCGGGACCGAGTATCAAACCACTTCGGGTTACTCTGTTTGTGGTGGCATCGATTATTCTTAATGAATTGGGTGGTATGACTGGGCAGTCTGAATGACTGGTTAAATTAATTCCCGCATCTATGAGGTCTCTAGTGGGGGAGATGTATTCTGCCCGTGGTGAGCCTAGCACGGAGTTTAAATGCCAGTCTCCCCAATAGAAGGTATGTACGGCGTACTCAGAAGCGAGCACGTTTAAATCAGCGATTTTTTGGATCTGATCTTTTCTAATCACCTGGCCGTGTATTATGACTGAACGATGATCATCGTAGCCATGATTTGACAAGGCTTCATTGATGTAAAAAAGAAAGTCATCTACTGCAGCATCTCCATTGGTGTGAGCCAATAATTGCCATTGATTTTGAAACGCCTGATTAATGAACTTTTCCTCGTCTTCTTTTGAATATTTAGGATACCCATGATAGCTATGGTCTTTCCCTGAAGGCGGTTCTAAATAGGGCTCGGTAAGCCATGCTGTTTTGCCCTGTGGTGACCCATCCAGGACCAGTTTTACCCCGCCTACACGATAGTGGTTCGAGTAACTATGATCTTTTGTATAATACTTACTGGTCATGGCTTCCAGTCCCATATCCATGACCGGGTAATTGACCAGATCGATGTACAGTTCTCCCTTGTTTGCCGCCTTTTCCAAAGAGTTATTAAAAGCCGTATTGCCGCCCCCTTCCTGTGCCGTTGTGTAGCCATATTGGGCATACATTTTTTGCCCGGTTTCAATAATTTTCCGATCTACCTCATCGTCTATTTTGGGCAACATTTGCAGCTGTAAGGGTTGAAAAGCGGTTTCTTCAAGAACTCCGGTTGGGTTGCCATTGGCATCTTTTCTGATGTGACCGCCTGCGGGGTCTTCACTGGCTTTGGTGATATTGAAAACCTCCAATGCCTTATGGTTCATCGAACCCAAATGACCTGATTGATGAATAACAATTACTGGAACCTCGGTGCTTACTTTGTCCAGGTCATCTGCTGTGGGGTGGTCTTTTTCTGTCAGTTGAGAATCGTCATACCCAAAGCCGACCAACCATCCAAATTTGTTTAAGAAGAACTGACCCTTTTCTGAATCTTTCCAGGCATTCATCTCATCCACAACGCCTTGAATACTGTTACAACCTCCATCTGGTGGTGGTAATAGATTTGCCATCAGATTGTAAAAACCTGTGAGATAAAGGTGTCCATGCCCATCTATAAATCCTGGCAACAGGGTTTTGCCTTGCAGGTCTTTTTTGTCAGCTTTTGGGAATTGTTTTTCTGCGTCCTCTAAATTACCGACGAAAGCGATTTTGCCATCCTGCTGCACCACTGCTTCAGCAGATTGAGCCTCTTCTCCTTGCATAGTGAGAATATCACCACCAAAATAAATTGTTGTTTGGTAGGGAGATGTCGGGCTATCTTTACTTGCTCCACTATTGTCTCCATAAAAAGACATCAACAAAAAGATCCCCAAAAGTGGTAACAAATTCTTTTTCATTTCAGTTACTCAATCTATTTCATTAGTGAAATATCATAGCTCGGAAGTGCCCTGTTGTTTGTCATTTCGACTTTGGTTTTCAATTTACCAATGCTCTGGTTATATGTACACGCCTGTTTCGATGTGAGCAGGCAATATAAAACTAGGGCACCTCTGAACAATGGCAATGCGCTCAGGCTTTCAGGCAGATTCGCAATCAAGGCGCCGCTTTGAAGGCAGGCTGGTTGCCTGTCGAAAAGTGGCAACGTCGAGTGCGGGTTTGCCTGAAAGCCCCGCAGGGCGGGCCCTAGGTAAGCGGTGCGACAACAGAACCCTTTTGGATCTCTCGGTGATCGATCAGGCTCGACGTTTGTCTAACGGAGCCGATGATGAGCGAAACCCCGATCACCGAACGACAGCAGTACTGGCCCGATCACATTCGAGCTGCCGAGGACTTTGACGGCAGCATTGCCGACTATGCGAGATCCGAGGGCCTGAAGCCAAGGAGCTGTACTCCTGCAAAGGTATCCTGGCACGCCGATCCGATTACTCGAGGGCTTATCCGGCTACCTGCTGACCGACGGCTATGAAGCCTGCGGCAAGGTCTGTACGGAATATAGGCTCACCGGGGTCGGCTGCTGGACGCACGTCCGTCGCAAGTTCCATGAGGCGATCAAGGCCCAGGGCCTGCTCGGGCCCGAGAAGCGCAAGGACTCGCTGGCTGGTGCAGCGATGGCACTGATCCAGCAGCTGTACCGGATCGAGCGAGAGACCAAGGACCTGTCCGCCGAGGAGCGGCAGCGGATCCGCCAGGAACGTGCCCTGCCGTTGCTGGAGGACATCCGCAGCTGGCTCGATGAAAACGTTCCGAGAGCCTTACGCGTATCTTCGGACCGTGTTCACCGAGTGGCCGCAGGCGACATCAGTCTACGAGATCAAAGCGTTGTTGCCCGTGCCGAATGACAGCGAAGACTCGGCTCAAGTATCATGAACGCAGCGACGTGGTTGGAAAACCTGCCTTAAATGCAACGGATACCGATGTTATCGAAATTGGGCAGAAGTTATGCATTCCTGGCGGGGCGGCGGTAGAGGAACTGGTAGCCGCCTTTGAAGAAGCGCCACAAACTCCCATTACAGCCGAGCCAAAACTCGTTTGGGTTGATCAGGCAGAATACCAAATGGTTGAGGGTGAATACATAGCCACCCTCGTTGGCAATTTCCGGGACAGTTGTTCAACGCCGGGCGAGGTTGATACTGCCGTGACGAACGACACTATTGTCGTAACCGCTTTAGCCGATAGTCCGCCGGGTGTCATGTCTGCCTTGGGATTGTTTCCGTTTGAACAAACAATTACCCTTGATCTCAGTGAGATCGAACCCGCCGAATATACGGTGGTGGTTAACGAAACGGCAACCATTCGCTTGACTGTCAATTAAACCACCGTGCCGGTCCCTTAGTGTAGCCGGTGGCCCAAAACAACGCCATACGGATTAAGGACACAGGGACGATATTGAGGCAACTGCTGCGAGAATACAGCAAGACAATCATTTCATAAGGAGAATACATCGTATGGCCTTTGAAGGCTGGCTCATGCTCGCTATTTTACTAGTGATGTTTGGCTTACTCATTTGGAACAAACTGCCGGCATGGTTGGTTTTTATGGGTACGTTAACGGTTTGTATGACCCTCAACCTGGCCCCAATCGATGATTTACTCAAGGGGTTTTCCAACTCAGGCGTAGCAACGGTAGGTGTACTTTTTGTTGTGGCTGCCGGAATGTACTCCACAGGCGCTATCACCATCATTGCCGATAAGTTTATTGGTCTGCCCAAAACTCTAAAGTCTGCCCAGATAAAAATTTTGCTACCGGTGGCTGTGGGCAGCGCCTTTCTCAATAATACACCTCTTGTTGCTATGATGATTCCTGTAGTGCGTGACATCAGCCAGACTGCGCGGCTGGCGGCTTCCAGGATTCTACTACCGTTAAGTTTTGCCTCCATTCTCGGCGGAGCAGCAACCCTTATTGGTACCTCAACCAACTTGATCATCGCCGGGTTAGTGCTCGAGGCGTTGGCCGCGGGTACCCTTGAAAATATGGACCCCATTTCTATCTTTACCCCAACTGCCGTCGGGTTACCGGCAGCTATTGTAGGTATAGCCTTTGTGATCTTTATTGGGGCGCGTTTGCTGCCCAAACCCAAAGATACAGATGGTGAAGGGGTAAAGAAACGTCTCTACCGGGCAGAATTTACTATTGAAGATAGTCCGGCCCTGGTTGGTAAGACGGTGGCCGATGCCGGATTGTTTCAGTCCAACGGTTACCAGCTTGTAAAATTGGGGCGACAAAATGATACCGAGGAAATGTTGGAACCGGCATCGGTACCCGATCTTCTCCATAAGGATAAACCGCGGCATGAAAAGTGGAGACACAAAGAGGAACTTCCACAAGTGAGGGAAGAGACAAACGCGCTGGCCCGGCAGGTATTACAAGCCGGCGATAGACTTACATTTACCGTTGATTTTGAAGGAATGCCCAGCTTGTGGACAAAAATAGGCTTGCTTCCGGTTGTTTGCCACGCTTCAATGAAAACCGAACGTTACAACCACCAACTTGTTGAAGTGGTAGCTTCCAAAGAGCATCCAATGATAGGCCGGCTGGTTTCCGAATTGCCCACGTGGGAAAATCCCCGCTACAAAACCAGTATCATGGCTATATCTCGCAATGGTAACCCGCCTGAGATTCCCTTGCCAAACGTTCGTATCAAACCCGGAGACAACGCCATTCTTGAAGTAGAAGATAATTTCTACTTTGAGACCCGTGACGAAAGCGAATATGCATTGACCCGCCGGTTGCAAGGCTACCAGGTGCAACGTATCGACCGGGCCATAACAGCCACCGTAATCACTGTGATCATGATTTTACTGGTCGCATTTAATGTAATAAGCATGCTTAATGCAGGCTTACTGGCCAGCCTGGCCCTACTGGCAACCGGTAGTGTCTCCATCAACCGGGCCTGGCGCAGCATTGAATGGGATACGTTGGTGGTTTTGGGGGCAGCCGTTGGCCTGGAGTCTGCCGTAACGGCAACTGGCTTATCTCAGGCCATTGCCAACATGTTGGCAATATTGGGGGGCGGCAATCCGCATATATCGCTGGCCGTGATTTTTGCGGGCTGCATTATTATGACAAATGTTATTACCAATGCGGCAGCCGCAGCGTTTATGTTTCCGGTGGCTCTGACAATGGCCAATGATCTGGGGGTCAACTTTTTGCCCTTTGCCGTTATTTTGATGCTAGGCACCTCTTACGCTTTCATTAACCCGGCCGGCTATCAGACCAACCTAATGGTACAGGAACCCGGTAAATACACCTTTATGGACTTTGCAAAAGTGGGCCTGCCTTTAACCATCATTGCCGGTATTGTTGTGGTTGTGCTGGCTCCCATCGTCTATGGATTTTAACCTGGGTTTGTGGAGGGGTAAAAAGGGGCAACATTGGGCGCGTCACCCAACAAAGATAAACACAATCTCGAAAAATATTGGGCGGATAGTGCGTACAAGGGACCATTTTGTCAGGAGCGAAACCGTTGGAGCGAGCTGAAACCGGGCCGACGACGGCAGGTCGAGGCCGCCATCGGGCGGAGCCGGCCCGACCCTGGTGATGGCCGACTCCTTTACGAAGTATACCTGCCGTTCCAGGTGTTCACCCGGAGGGCATATTATCGGCGAACAAGGTGCTCTCTGGGTAAACACTTTCGCTCGATGTCAGCTTCCTAGCACAGCAGTCTCTCGGACGGCCATCAAAAAAGCCTCAGCTCTTGACCACCAGCCATAGGCGGAAAACTCTCATAGCCCAAGAACGACTATGCCTCCTGTGAGCAGCGGGCCGCCCGGACGTCTTCTGGGGCCCTGCAATAGCGATATGTCGGCCGGCTGCGGCCGTGTCAATGCGCTGTCGGTGATTCAACCTCTTGCCTCTGTCGACCGATACCACTAGGCTTGGACCTGACGCTAAAGGAGGCACGGGTCCATGCAGATTCAGGTAAACACCGACAATTTCATTCAGGGAGATGAGCGGCTTGAAGAATTGGTTAAGAAAGAGGTGAGGGACCACCTCGGCTATCTCGAAGATCACCTGACCCGCGTCGAAGTGCATCTCAAGGACCAGAACGGTGACAAGCGGGGCCCTGAGAATATTCAGTGCACCATGGAGGCCCGCCCCAAGGGCATTCAGCCGATCTCGGCGCAAGACGATGCCGCCAGCATTCAGTCTGCGGTGACCGGCGCTGCCAGGAAGCTCAAGACCCGGCTAGCGAAAGAGTTCGGCAAGCTGGAAAGCAAGCAAAAGGAGTCCACTGCTCACAGGGAGTGATGTGCAGGTAAACGGAGCTCCGCGAATATGCGCCGTCAGCGGTAGTCGGACTACACAGGCTGTTTAAATAAGGGGGACATTTGACTCATCGTTACCTCGAAGAGGAACGATGATGACGAAGAAGAAAGACAGCGCCGAGAAGGCGATACGAGACATCCGCCGAGCGACAAGCCGGCGGTATTCAGCCGAATAGAAGATCCGGATCGTGCTGGAAGGCCTGCGAGGCGGGACCAGTATTGCCGAGCTCTGTCGCAAGGAAGTCGTCAACCAGAACCTGTACTACCGGTGGTCGAAGGAGTTTCTGGAGGCCGGCAAGAAACGTCTGGCTGGAGGCACAGCGCGTGAGGCCAGCAGTGACGAGGTCAAAAAGTTGCGCAGCCAGGCAGCCCAGCTCAAAGAGGCGCTTGCCGAGACCTTGCTCGAGAATCGCTTGCAAAACTAGTTCAACAATAGAGA
>CAWIZY010000029.1:0-57250 GCA_963840725.1 uncultured Gammaproteobacteria bacterium
GCGGCCAGAAGCAGGCGCTTGAGAGCTTTTCCCTGACGGTCGGCTGTCACCTCAAAGCAGTCCTGTGCCAAGGGGTGTGAGCCCGATCACGGCTGTTTGTAAATGACGCTTTCGCGCATCACAAAGCTCACCTCGGCCATGATTGAAATATCGTCGAGCGGATCGCCCGCAACGGCAATGATATCAGCGTAGCGGCCAGTTTCGATTGCGCCAAAATCCGCTGTCTTGCGCAGCACTTTTGCGGGCTCCATGGTGGCCGACCGCAGTGCCTGCAGCGGTGACATCGCGTACTCAACCATGACCGCAAGCTGCCTGGGGTTTTCGCCGTGGGGGTACACCCCCGGTGGCGCAGTATTTGATCACGTCAACGCCATACTTGATGTTGCGACGGACCGCCTTTCGGGCCTCCCAGGGGCTGTCGATTACCGATTCATCCGGGCTACTGAACCCCGGGGGCAGCAGATTGAGGACTCCCGCAGAACAATGACCACCGGTAATTCCCAGGAGGGGCCGGATACAAACATTCGCGGACCGATCACCTCACCACTGTTGATGCCATCGCTTAGTGCCACATCCGCAAACCCCGGGGCGCCCAGATCACGTACCGTGGTGACTCCACTCATCAATGTCGCCCTGGCGTTGGCAACGCCCTTGATCGCTCTGCGTGGTACCGAGTATTTCAGTCTGTTGTAGCCATGGATATTAGGCGCGCGGGTTTGGTGGGTATGCATATCCACCAGCCCCGGCAGGATCGTCATCCCGGGGAGGGCAACTTCCGTGGCACCCTCGGGGACTTGAAGATCCGCAGCTTCACCCGCTGTCACAATCCGGCCGTTTTCAATAACTACCGCAGGGTTCTCAACGGTCTTGCCCCCGATCACATCGATCTTCGCGTCAGCATTGAGGTAGGTTGGCTGAGCCGGCAGGAGCGGCGCAAAAAAGGCACAAAGCAATCCTGCGAACAGGCGTGTAATGAACATCAAGGTCTCCAACGAAAACGTAGTGGGAACGCCCAAGCCAGCAGCGACCTTGCCTGTCGTCCATAGGTTTTGCGATGGATGGGCGAAACAAACGGTACTAATGTAATGAACCATCCCCACCCACACCGCTAGCGCGGTGTCAGCCTTCATACTAGCCTTCTATCTGAAGGACCTTAACCTGGGATGGGAGATCGACATGGATACTATTTGCATTTTGGGCATTGATATTGCCAAAAACACCTTTCAGCTTCACGGCGCGGATCACACTGGTAACGCGGTTATGAGAAAGCGCCTGCCTCGGCACCAACTTGCCGCCTATGTCGCGAATCTGGCACCCTGCACAGTCGTAATGGAAGCGTGCGGCGGAGCCAATTACTGGGCACGGGTTTTCCAGCGTAGTGGTCACACCGCAAAGCTAGTCAGCCCGCAGTTCGTAAAACCGTTTGTGATGACAAACAAGAATGACGCCAATGACGCCCAAGCGATAGTTGAGGCAGCCAGCAGGCCATCGATGAACTTTGTTCCTATCAAACAGGTAGAGCAACAGGATATTCAGTCGATCCACCGAGTACGCACTCGAATCGTCAAGAATCGAACGGCCTTGATCAACGAAATCAGGGGGCTGTGTTTGGAGTATGGGATCGTTATTTCTCCCGGTGCCGCCAAAGTTAAATTATCACTGTGTACAGTTATTGCTGAAAGCACCAACGAGCTCACTCCATCATCACGCGAGTGTATGCACGATCTCTATGAAGAGCTGATTGACGTTGAACTCCGGTTGAAAAATCTGGATACCAAAATCCGGCAGCTATGCAGGCAGAATGAGAACTGCCAGCGCATATTGAAGATCCCCGGTGTTGGTGAGCTGACTGCCACAGCGATAGTAGCAGCCGTGCCAGACCCCAAAGAGTTCCGCAATGGCCGGCATATGTCAGCATGGTTAGGGCTAGTTCCACGGCAATCCTCGAGCGGAGATAAACAGATTCTCCTGGGTATCAGCAAGCGGGGCGATCGCTATTTGCGTACATTGCTGATTCACGGTGCAAGGGCGGTACTGAGTCATTATAAAGACCTGGATAACGACTATGCCCGCTGGGTTGGCAGGAAAAAGGCGACGCTGAGCCATAATAAGGCAGCCGTCGCATTGGCTAACAAGAACGCGAGAATCATCTGGACGATGTTGAGCACAGGAGAGGAATTTAACTATGGAGCACAAGCAGCCGCTGCCTGATACTCAATATCGGTCAGCTTCGATTAACGAACAGGACTAATCACGAGTTTGCTAACGTTGATTTGAATGATGGTGAATAGGTCATACCTGCTCTTTTAGAACCTGGAACTTGGCACGGCCTACAGAGGTCATGGTACTGATGAGGTGGAGGAGCGCGGATTTACATCAGGGCACAAGCCTAGCTTGAATGCCGAATATATGACTGCAACTCAGACCTATAACAACCATCGGAAATCGACTTGCAAAAGGGGATGGTTCATATATGCCGAGTTAACTTGACAATACATCTGCGGCCATGCAACCGAATCGCAGTTCAAGGCTAGAGCGTTTGAACCGCGACCCAAAGCGCGCTGGCCCCCGTCTCCTCAGTCTCGTAGGGTCATTGGGGCGACCGTATGGTAGCCCCGTGTTCGCCTGTTGTGTTGTCTCGAGGATCAGCGGGGGATGGCAATGACGCCCTTTTCGCTTATCTGCTTCATCACTTCCATGGCTTTCAGGCGGCGATAGTTAATGCCTGACGCATTGAATGGCATGCCCTCCTGGCGGGGGAAACCTTATCATCTATACTTGGCGAGCCCTTTTACCCTGGAGAAAGCCAATGTTGGCAATAGAAGCCGGGCGGACACGAAGACTGGTGCCCTTGTTGGTGATCCTGTGGCTCGGTGGTTGCGGAGGCACTGGGAGGCCCGTCGCTGATCGCGTATTCATCAACGGCGGCGTCTACACCGTCGATGCGCAGCGCAGTTGGGCCGAGGCGATTGCCATACGCGGGGGCGAGATCGTATTCGTCGGCACCAATAGAGAGGCGCGGACCTACATCGGCGATGCCACCGAAATCACCGATCTGACCGGACACATGCTGCTGCCCGGGTTTCATGACGGGCATACTCATATTCTCTCCGGCGGCGAGTCCCTGAGTGGCTGCCATTTGCAGGACAGTAACGATGTGGAGGTAATCCGCAGCCTGCTGATCCAATGTCGCGACACCCGGGACTATGGCGCTGATGAGTGGGTGATCGGCGGCCAGTGGCAGCTCAGCGCTTTCGGTGACGACGGCCCGTCGCGGCGGCTGCTGGACGAGATTTTCACGGGTCGTCCCGCGTACTTTACTGACGCTTTCGGGCATAGCGCGTGGGTCAGCAGCCGGGCGCTGGAGCTGGCTGGTATCAACGCCAGAACGGTGAACCCGGCCGGCGGGCTGATTGTTCGCGAACCGGTCACCGGTGAAGCCTCGGGCACACTGCGGGAATCCGCCATGGACCTGGTCAGCGACCTCCTTCCTCCGGCGACGGATAAGCAGAAGGCGCAAGCGCTGGCCTCCGGGCTGGCCGAGGCGGCGCGCTTCGGCATTACCGCCTTTGTCGAACCCGGCCTGTCCAGTGCTGATGCCACGCTTTACCTGGCCGCGGACCGCGACGGCACTCTCAGCGCCCGGGTGATGATTGCGCTCAGCCCCATCGGGGTCAGCGCCAGCGCGTTTGATGATTCCGTTTATGACCTGGTGGCAGGGCGTGACGCTTATCGCGGGCAGTATGTCAGTGCGGATGCCGTCAAAGTATTTATGGATGGCGTGATCGAGACCAGGACCTCGAACATGCTTGCGCCCTACAGCGACGACCAGAGTAACTTTGATAATTTCTACTCCCAGGCGGCGGCGAACGGCATCTATCAAAAGCTGGATGCGATGGGCGTGCAGATACACACCCATGCGATTGGCGACGGTGCCATTCGTGCGTCATTGAATGCGTACGAATATGCGTTGCAGGAAAATGGCCCGAACGACAACCGGCACGTGATTACCCACCTGCAGCTGATCGACCCGGCTGACATTCCGCGCTTCGCGCAACTGAAGGTGGCTGCCAACTTCCAGTCACTATGGGCTTTTCCCGACCAGTATATCGACCTGGCCGTGCCGATGGTCGGGCAGGACCGCGTGGATCACTTTTATCCGATCGGCAGCATCGCCGCCTCCGGGGCGCTCCTGACTGGCGGCAGTGACTGGAACGTCAGCTCACTGAATCCGCTGGATGCGATCGAGGTGGCCGTCAGGCGGCAGGATCCCTCCACCCGGGATGGGCCCATTCACCAGCAGAGCGAGCGCATTGGCTTGGGCATCGCTATCGATGCGTATACCCGCAACGGGGCACGGCTGATGCGTCTCGAAGAAAAGACCGGCAGCGTCGAACCGGGCAAGCGTGCCGACCTGGTCGTGCTGGACCGCAACCTGTTTGACATTCCTCCCGAGGAGATCAACGAAGCCAGAGTGCTGCTGACACTGTCGGATGGGAGAGAAGTCTACCGTGACGAGTGATCAAAAAGTTTTTATTGCAGGCACCACAGGGTATCTACGGTCCCGGTTATGAAGAAAAACCTCGAGCGCGCCAAGGAACTGGTGCCCGCTATCATCCTCACTGTACTCAGCATGATCCAGGCGCTGGCACTCGAGTTGTACTGGAGCAAAATTGAGGGCAATGTACACCTATGGCAGGGCGATTGGGACGCAACCATAGCCTGGCTGCAGATGGCGGTTTTGTTGACGGGCATCTTGCTGATCTGGGTGTTTTATGTGAGCTTCGTCCTGCGTTTCTCCTGGCTACCCACGCTGGAAGACACGCTGACACCCTTTCTGATCGGGCTGCTTGAGTTTGCCATGATCGACCTGATGTATCCCAATCCCCTGAGTACGTGGTTCCTGCTGCTGGCTGCGGTATACGGCATCACGACCGCCACCACGCATGTCAGTATGCGCCGGGCCAGGGCCGATCCGGCAAACGAGTATTTCTTCCGCAATATGGGTCCAAGTAGCTGGCGTGATTACGTGGGATCTATCGTCTCTGTTATCGGGCTGGTTATCCTGGGTGGCACCTTGTGGGTTGTCGACAATCAGCCTTTGCTCTCGGTTGCAGCGTTGTTGCTGGCACTGTTCACCCTGCTGTTTCAATATCGGCAGGCCAGGCGTTACTGGATGCACTCTCTGGTACAGCGGGACTAAGTTCATGGGGCGGATGCGGGTCGCCCGGGGTATTGCCGCTGCTGCCGACTGCCAGCTCGTAACTCGTCGCCCATGCGCCATCTGAAACGGCAATCGCTGCGCGGTGTTGCCGCGCAAAAGCGCAGGAAGACAAGCGAGGATCTGCTCCCGTTGGCGCGGCTTGGTGAGATGCCTGGCCCAGCCCGGAAATGACAATGGGGAGGGAGCCATGCCTCGATTTGCGGGCTTTTTTAGACTTGGAAGTCACCGCATTTTCGATTATAAGCTACTAATATTAGTGAACTAAATGAACTCACGGGCTGAGTTAGCTACCGATTTGTTGCATTCGAAGTACACAACGCCTTATAGTGTGGCTGGTCGAGTAATGATCCCAGCCCGGCGTACACCGCTATCAACGAACGCAGAGGAGCCTGCGCAATGAGAAAGAACGAATCAGTCAAGCGCCCCGGTAAGCGCAGTACGGTGATTGCGGCTGCGGTGAGTGCCGCCATCGCCGGCCACGCCGCAGTTGCTCAGGATTCTCAGGGTCTGATAGAAGAGGTCATCGTCACAGCTACCAAGCGCGCTGTGAGTATTCAGGACGTGCCGGTTGCTGTGACATCGGTATCTGGCGAGGATATCCTGAAGGCACAGATTTTTGATATACGCGACCTCGAGACCATCGCGCCCGGACTGACCGTCGGTGGCTTCGGCAACAACCCGCAGGCGGTTATTCGCGGGGCCGGGACTGCCGGGACCACAGACATCGCGGTACCGATCTACCACAACGGCATGTACCTTCCCACCCAGGGCCAGGCACTCGCGGGCTATGTGGATATCGACCGGGTAGAGGTCCTGCGTGGCCCCCAGGGCACATTGTTCGGCCGCAACACCTACGGCGGACTCATCAACGTTATTACCAATAAACCCGATCTCGAAGAACTCGACTACGGCATCTCGGCAGGTGTCGGCGACTACAGCTTCCGGCGCCTGGAGGGCTTTGTGAACATACCCATCGGCGACTCGGTGGCGCTGCGCGTGACCGCGCTGGATGAAGAACGGGATCCCTTTGTCGACAATATCGTCAATTCGTCAGCGGGCCTGAAAGACTCGAATTACACCTATATTCGAGGCCAGTTGCTGCTCCAGCTGACGGACAGCTTCTCTGTCAATTTTGGCGCCACGCACTGGAAAGACACCGGCAATGGCAACCTGAACTTCGGTTACAAGGGCGCCGGCATTCCGCTCGACCGGGACGACCCCACGCAGATCAATGCGATTGATGGTTTTCTCGACCCCAGAATGGGTATTTATGAGGGCTGCCCTGATGGTGATCGTCCCGGAGGACGCATTCAGGCCGGCAACGTGTGCGCGGGAGACGAGTCGGCGAAAACGATTCGCGATGCCTTTACGATCGACCTCGACTCCGACCCGATCCGGGAACTGGAAGAACTGGCGCTTTATGTCGACGTGAACTGGCAGCTCGATCATCACGATATCAGGATGACGGCGGCGCGCTTCGACTACACGATGGATCAGTTTTCTGATGCCGATTTCTCGCGCAACGCGCAATGGTTTGACGGCAACTACATTGAGAACGTGTCTTACCAGGTCGACCTTGCCGTCAACTCATCGCACGAAGGTCCGCTCCAGTACACCCTGGGTCTGTACTGGTTCGATAGTCAGGATGAAGACAACATCAACGCCTACCAGTTCGCCAGTCTTGTTGATTCCTGGAGTGGCTATGCCGGCGCGACCCCGCAGACACCGTCATGGGCGTACTGGAACTCTGAAGGTCGTGGCGGCACGGAATCTATCGCAATCTACGGGCAGGCAGACTACAACCTGACCGATCGCCTCAAAGCCACCCTGGGTTTACGCTACACGGAGGACGACAGGGAGTCTCAGCTATCCGACCCGCTGCCCTTTGATCCGGCCTCGCGGGTGGGCCCTACGCCCAACTACACCTACGGTCAGAATCCGGTGCAGAGTGGTGACGATTCCAATGTTGACTATCGCGTTGGACTCTCCTACGACATCAACGACGACACCATGGTTTACGCCTCCTACGCCACCGCCTATATCGCCGGCGGCACTGATACGGTGACCCAGGATCTGCTGGATCCGCAGACCAACGACACATTCGAAATGGGTATTCGTTCCATACTCTTTGACGGCAAGCTGGTCCTGAACGCAACGGTTTACAACGCCGAGTACGAGGGTTTGAATACCACCCAGTTCGTGGAACAGGGCGGCACAGGGGTGGCGGTCGCGGTGCAGGTGCCCGGGGGGTCCATTACGTCGAGAGGGGTGGAACTGGAGGGCTATTGGTACCCGACAGAAAACTTTACCGTCGATTTCGGCGCAACCTTCGAAGACTCTGAATACGACGAATTCGTGGTGGGTGCAGGTAACCTGGTCTGGGATGGTATTTGCCCGATTGGCTCTGAGGAAATCGCCGGTCAGTGTGTCTACGTGATGGACGGTGAACGCACGGCTTATTCGCCCGAGTTTACGTTGAGCACAGGATTCTCCTATGTGCTGGATCTGGGCGATCTGGGAACGATAACCCCCTATGTTCTCGTTTACTACAATGACGGCTACATGACCAACCGGGCGCCGGTTTTCTTCGGCGAACAGGACTCCTTCACCAAGGTCAACGCGTCTATCGCCTGGGCGTCGCCCACCGGCAGGTTGTCCGCCAAGCTCTGGGTCAACAATGCCACCGACGAGTTGATCCAGACTTATACGGAGATATTCAGCCGGGCCCGGGTGGGATATGACTATCAAAACCCGCGTATGTGGGGCCTGCGATTGGGTTATAATTTCTAGCAGGCTGTTGATTGTCGTTTTCGAGGCAGCCACTGGTAGGCAAGAACAGGCGAAATGAAGGAATGTATAGTGAATACATGACCGACTTGAGCCTGTTTTTAACGTGGCAGTGGCCACGCAGATAGAAAATCAACAACCTGCCAGCAGTGTATGAGCGGGGAGACCTCTCTCCGTTCCAATAAGCATCCGGGCCATTTCTTCAACGGTGTGGCCCTTCGCCCTGGTGCCACAGCCAACATGACGCCCGAGTTGATACAGCTCCTGGAAACAGGTTACGCCGCGCAGCAACGCGGTGATCTCGAAGGAGCGGCTTCAACCTACAGGCGCGTCCTCGATTCCGATCCAGAAAACGAGTTTGCACTCAACCTGCTCGGGGTCGCTCTGGTGCGTATGGAGCGGTTCACCGAGGCGCTTACCTATCTTGAAACAGCGGTAAATAGCCACGGCGGTGACCCGGAAACCCAAAACAATCTCGGCCTCGCTCTTAGCGGCCTGCACCGTTATGAAGAGGCCATTGTCGCGTTCCGGAAATCCCTGGCTTCGGGCGGCGAAAAGACACAAACGCTGAATAACCTCGGCAACGCGTTGGCAGCAACGGACAGGCACTCCGAGGCGATACCCTGTTTTGAGCAGGCCCTGGCATTGCGGCCGGCATACCCGGAATGTCAGCACAACCTGGCCGTTTCACTGCTGGCCATCGATCGGTCGAAAGCCGCCCTGGCGGCAATCGATCATGCGTTGGTGGGCGAGCCCGGGCGCGGCGAGTTCCTGATCACCCGGGGCGAAATCCTCATACGTGAGGGGCGCTACGATGAAGCGCGGGAAAACCTGGAGAGCGCGATCGCGCAAGACGGTAGCGTCCGCGCAAGGATTCATCTCTCCACCGTGTTGAAGCAACTCCGTCATTACGAGGCAGCGCTCTCGACACTCCAGGACGTCTTGCTCCAGCAACCCGGGAATGCAGAAGCCCATCACCATCTGGGTGTACTGCAGGAACAGATGGGCAATAGTGCCGAGGCTGCGATCGCCTTTCGGTCGGCGCTTGGCCATAATCCCCGCCATGCCAGTGCGTATTATCAATTGGCCAAGCTTCGTAACGAGCGACTCACGAGTGACGAAGTGCGAGCCGTCGAGGCCATGCTGGCTGACCCTGACT
The DNA here is from genome assembly GCA_963840725.1 of uncultured Gammaproteobacteria bacterium. Lineage (GTDB taxonomy): Bacteria > Pseudomonadota > Gammaproteobacteria > Pseudomonadales > Halieaceae > CAVWDU01. The sequence goes on from CAWIZY010000029.1 coordinate 9,171, forward strand.
GCCTCGAAGCGTTGCGACCGCCGCTTTTTTTCGCGCTAGCCTGTGAGGCCGAAAAAGACAGGAATTACCGCGCTGGAATGGCGTTCTTCAAACAGGCCCAGGCCATCAAGGCGTCCCGTAATCCCTATGACAACAGCGCGACCGAGGCCTACCTGGAAGCGTGTCGGCGCTGTTTTCCGGTTGCTTCCATGCCCGAGGTCGAGTCGCAGCCAGGGAGGCCTGCCCCGGTAGGCCTGCCCCCGGTAGGCCGGACCCCGGTGGGCCGGACCCCGGTGATCCGGTGCCCGTGTTTATCATCGGGATGCCACGTTCCGGCACCACGCTGACAGAGCAGATTCTGAGCTGCCATAGCCAGGTAGCCGGTGCCGGCGAGGTCGGTTTTATCAACGAACTGGTACAGGAGTTGGTAGACTCCAGTGACGCTCCGTTTCCGAAATGCCTCGCATCACTTGATCAAACTGATGCAGCCCGGCTTCGCCAGCGCTACTTCTCCAATATGCGGGCCCGTTGTGGCGATGCTGCATACGTGCTGGACAAGAATCCGCTGAACTACAATTTTGTCGGCTTCATCCTGACACTGTTCCCCGAGGCGAAGCTGCTGCACTGTCGTCGTGATCCCGTCGATAATTGTGTGTCGATTTTTCGCTTGCCGTTCGATGATAACCAGGGTTACTCCCACGATCTGGAAGCACTGGGGCACTTCTACTGCGCGCACTCCAACCTCATGGATTTCTGGCAGACGCACTACGGCGGTAGCCTTCTCCCGGTAGACTACGAGGACACCGTGAATGACCTAGAAGGCAGTGTTAGGCGCATAACCGCTTTCCTCGGCCTGCCATTCGAGCAATCCATGCTGCGTTATTACGATAACAGCCGCGTTGTCCTGACCCCGAGCGCGGAACAGGTCCGACAACAGATCTATACCACGTCTATAGGCATGTGGCGGCGTTACGGCGATGCCATTGATCCACTGTTGCGCGCACTCGGATTGAGCGAGAAGGGGGCTGGCGATGCTGTTACCCGATAGTAAGGTGATCCTGAGTCGGAGCCACATGCCCGACGGCTTTGATATATCACTGGACAGTTACCTGGGGCGGCAGGGCCGGGGCAGCGGCTATCGGGAGGGGGAGGCCCGTGTTCCGGCCGAATTTGGTCCGCCGCAATCCATGCAGGGCTTCGAAAGCACCTACAGGAACATCATCGACTACATCGTGCGTATCACCTACCGCATCTGGGAAGACCGTGACGTCGAGTATATTGACGCTACCTACGCAAAGGACTCGCAGGTTTTCGACGATTACGGTCTGCAACTCGGTAACCGGAAAATCATTGCCGATACTCACCACACGACCGGCGCATTTTCAGACATCCGACTGATAGCCGACGAAGTCATCTGGGCGGGCAATGATGAGGTCGGCTATCACACCTCGCACCGGACACTGATTCGCGGTACCAATGACGGCGACAGCAAGTACGGGCCGGCCACTGGCCGCGAGGTGGATGTACTGGTGATCGCCAACTGCGTAGCGCTGGGGAACCGCATATTCCTCGAACACGTGCTGTACAACAACAGCAGCCTTGTGACGCAGCTGGGACACAATCTTGAGGAAATGGCTGCGGTTATGGTGGCGCAGTCCCCTGCCGGTTGGCCTCGAACACCGCAGGTATGGCAACAACTGCGCAATTCTGCAAGCCCTCATGTCCCGCTGTCGTTAGCTGAGCCCGTGTCCGGCTTCGATGTTGATGCCTTTGCCAGGGCAAATTGGCAGGCGATCTGGAACGATGAACACTTCTCCATGCTGCGGACGAATTACGTCGATGGATTCCCGTTTTCCGGTACGACGGATCGCAGGCTGTCCGGCGCCAGCGCATACGCCGAAATGGTGCGTGAGCTCAAGCAGTGTTTTCCGCAGCTTCGTTTGCAGGTGGACGAGGTCTATTGGATGGGTAATGCCCGGGACGGCTATTTGAGTGCCGAGCGCTGGAGCGGTGCCGCCGGACATACCGGTGTCGGCAGATACGGCGCGCCCACCGGAATCGAGGTGCAGATCTGGGGTATTACGCAACACCGCATTGTCGATGGCCGCATACATGAAGAGTGGATGTTGTTCAACGAACTGGACCTGATGATGCAAATCGCAGCAGCCCGGGCTTGATAGGGTGGCGGACTTTCAGGCAAGTAAAGCCCTGGTATTGGACTACTACGGGGCCCTGGATGCGGCAGCAGTCGATCGCATAGCCGATGTCATCGCCGATCATGTAACGAGTGATTATTTCTGGCGCGGCATGCATCCTTTTTATGAGCAGCGGGGTGCCGTAGCGGTGGCGGAGAACTTCTGGCAGCCGTTTCGTGCAGCTTTCAGCAGCGTACAGCGCCGGCCGGATGTGTTCATGGCGGGTTCGAACGATGCCGATGGGTTTCAGAGTGAGTGGGTATGCTCCATGGGGCATCTGATGGGCCTGTTCGACCGCGACTGGCTGGGAATCCCGGCTAATGGCAAGCTGGTTTTTCTTCGCTATTGCGAGTTCAACCGGGTGGAGGGCGGCAGGATCGCTGAAACCGCCCTGTTCGTGGACATCCTCGGGGCCATGCAACAGGTGGGGTTGAATCCCTTGCCGCTACAGACCGGTGCGCCGCTTATCACGCCCGGCCCCATGACGCACGACGGCCTGCTCTATGACGTCCAGCCGCTGGAGGAGGGCAGAAAGACCCTCGCGCTGGTCAATCGGATGACGGATGAACTCACTGCGTCGGATATGCACTCCGGGGCGGGGGAACTGAACAATACCTGGCATGACGATATGTTGTGGTTCGGACCGGCAGGCATCGGTGCGGCTTACACCCGGGAACGTTATGAACAACAGCACCAGGGGCCGTTTGCCGATGGTCTCGAAGATATTGTGTTCAACGGCCACGTCAGTCGCATCGCCGAAGGTCACTACGCCGGCTGGTTCGGCTGGGCCAATCTGGAGATGAAGGCTTCCGGTGGTTTCCTGGGGTTGCCCGCATCGGACCGTCAGACGGAGATGCGGGTAGTGGACATCTACCGTCGCGATGGTGACAAGCTGGCGGAGAACTGGATTTTCATCGACATTCTCCACTACCTCTATAAGCAGGACCTGGACGTTCTGGCCCGGATGAAAAAAATCCTGCGCACCTGAAACCGGGGAACTCTGTATGGCGGAATTTGGCTTACTCAACTGGTCGATAGTCATCGCCTACCTGGCCGGAACACTGGTCCTGGGAGCAATCCTCAGCAGGCGCGTTCACACAGCGCAGGACTACTACCTGGGCGATCGGTCGACGCCCTGGTGGGCGATCGGCGTTTCGGTTGTTGCCACGTATGTCGGTGCGCTGACATTTCTCGGCGGCCCCGCCTGGGCCTATGAAGACGGTTTGTCCGTTATCCTGATACACGTTAATTATCCGCTGGCTATTTTCGTGGTGGTCTCGGTGTTTCTCCCGTTTTTCTACAATAGCGGCGTGGCCTCCATTTTTGACTATCTCGAACATCGCTTTGGCCGCCTGACGCGATCCATGATGGCTGCGGTCTTCCTGTTCGGCAATATCGCTTACTCGGGCATCATGCTGTATACCACAGCCCTCGTCATTCAATTCATTACCGGTATTGATGCGATACCGGCGATACTCGTCGTCGCGACGGTCGCGCTTGTCTACACGACCCTCGGTGGGATAGCAGCGGTCATCTGGACCGACGTTGCCCAGACCGTGATCTTGCTCGCGGGTGCGTTTATTGTGCTGCTATTATTGCTGGCGGCGATGCCTGACGGGCTGACCCCGGCTCTGGCACAACTGGATGCCGCGGGAAAACTGGACCCCTTCAATGCCAGCCGCAACCCGGAAACCGTAGCCACGATATGGACCGGGGTGGTGGCCATGTCGATTTATCACGTGGTGGTCTATGGGGTAAACCAGATGATGGTGCAGCGAACCCTGACCGCCAGGACGCTGGGTGACGCCAAAAAATCCTACATGTTGATGGCTTATGTCGCCTTTTTAATCTTTTTCCTGTTTTTTCTTATTGGTGTTCTGCTCTACCAGTATTTTGGCGGCAAGGAGTTTGAAAATGGGAATATGATCCTGCTGGAATTTGTTGCGCAGATGCAGGTTCCTGGCCTGATGGGGATCATCGCGGCGGCAGCGGTAGCCGCGGCCATGTCCAGTCTCGACTCCAGCCTGAATTCCATGGCCACGGTGACGACCGTGGATTTCTACCAGCAGTACTGGAAACGCGATGGCTCACCCGAGCATTATCTCAGGGCTTCGCGCTTGTTCACAGTAGCGTGGGGAGTGCTGATAGTGATTCCGGCAATCCTGTTCCTCGATAGCACGGGCTCAGTATTGGAGACGCTGAGCAAGGTGGGATCGTTTCTCGTGGGTGCCAAGCTTGCGGCCTACGTGCTTGGGTTTTATTCGCGCCACACATCCGAGCGTGGGTTGATGGTGGGCATCGTCGCGGGCTTTCTGGCGCTGTGGTGGCTTGAATCAAACACTGACACCGCCTGGCCATGGTACGCGGCCATAGGGGGGCTGGTAAGTATACCCGTGGCCTGGACCGCCAGCCTGCTCATCGACGGTCGCCAGGAGAGTTTTCACCCTTACACGGTGCGCGGCCAGCAGGCGCTTTTCCGTGCCCAGGGGCGCGATGAAATGGAACAGGGCTGGTATGTCATTCCCGGTAAGATCGACCGGGCCAGTTACCTGCTTCTACTCTACTTTGCTTTTTGCCTGCTGTTTTTGTGGCTGTTCAAAAACCTGGTCTGACGTCGGGACCAGCTTGGCGCGGGGGCTAAATCGCAGTCCAACCGCCGTCTACTTTCAGGCTGTCGCCTGTGATCATCGCGGACGCTGAGCTGGCGAGAAAGACCACTGCGTTGGCCACATCTTCAGGCTGGCCAATCCTGCCCATGGGGATGCGCGACACGACGTCCTCCAGGAAGCCGGGTTCATCAAGCATCGGGCGCGTCATCGGGGTCTCGATAAATGTGGGTGCGACTGAATTGACTCGCACACCACTGACAGCCAGTTCCACCGCCATTGCCTTGGTGAGCCCTTCTATAGCGTGTTTGGTCATGCAGTAGACCGTGCGATTGCGGGCTCCCACGTGACCCATCTGTGACCCCATGTGGATAATCGATCCCGCCCCCTGGCGAAGCATGACGCGGGCGGCTGCCTGGGCGACCAGGAACGCTGACCGAACGTTCAGGTCCAGCATGAGGTCCAGGGCGGAGCGCTCGACCTCGGTAAATGGCTGGGGCTTGTTGGTGCCCACGTTGTTGACCAGTATGTCCAGCGTATCCAGTGCTTCGATACGCTGAAGAAAATCCTCTGAGGTAACGTCCGCCACCCAGGCCTGCACCTTGCCGGGGTGAGCAGATTGCAGGCTCTTGAGGTCGCTCTCTGTGCGCGATACTGCGATCACGGTGGCACCTGCCGCGACCAGGGCTGCGACACAGCTGCGCCCGATGCCTTTGCCAGCGCCGGTGACGAGTGCGACCTTGTCGCCCAGATTGAATGGGGAGTATTCATGCATGTTCATGCTCGTATCCTTGACGGTGGTAATCAGTCGGCGAAGCGGCCTTCCTGGAACAGTCGCGTGTCGCGAGCCAGGGCGATGGGTGCACCGGGCACTGTGCCCTCGGGCGAGAACCAGCGGTGTTTGCTGCGTTTCAGTGCATGGGTGTTGCCCGGATAGATATACACGCGGGCCTCGCCGCCACGCTGATGGATGCGCTCGGCAAGGTCCTGGTTCCAGGCCGGTAGCGAGTAGTAATCCCTGTCCGATATATGCAATGCCAGGGGTGCTTCCATGTAGCCGGCGTAATGAAAGCCTCCCAGTGTCGGCATGATCGCCGCGACCGTCGGAGCGTGCCGGGCGGTGCTCCTGCCGTTTGCATCCCGCTCCATGGAAAAGCCAACGTCTCTCATGTCGTTGACGTAGCGGTTTATCGCCGCGTACATTTCCTCATACTTCGCTTTCCTGGCGGCGGCGACAGTCGGGGTGGACCACTGCCTGGCCTGCCATGTCCATTCCTCCGATCGGGTATCCAGCGTACCTATCCAATCTGCGGGCCAGGGGAAAATGAAATCACGATTGAGCTTGCCGTTCTTGCCTCGGGCAGAGCCGGTCCAGGTTCCGTCTCCCGACAGGAAGGCCTGGGTAGTTGATGCCATGGCCCCGAACGTGTCGGCCTGGGTGAAGCGGTCGGGAATGTTGCCGCACCAGAGTGACGCGCTGAATAGTTTCTGCGGGTAACGGGGGTTGTGACCTGAGACCGCCAGCACAGTCAGGCCGACATCACCGCCCTGTGAGTGGCCCCACAGTGAAACCCGGTCGAGATCGAAGCGCAGAGCTGCAGTGTTCGCGGGTAACCACGAGCCCCAGTCGAGGCGCTCCAGGCCGCCCAGCCCTGCCAGTAGATTGAGCACATCTATCGCGTAGAAAATAGGCGATAGATAGCTGCCGTTGCCCCACGCGTCCCGGAATGCCATGCCTGCGGCCGGCACACCGTCCACCGTGCCTCGGCCCCGATAGCCAGCGGTGATCACGGCAAAACCCGCCCGGGTGAAAGCAGCGATAATCGTGCCGTGGGTGGACTCGCTGTCAGCGCCAAAATCCCATAGCAGCGCCTGCTCTTTGCTGATCCAGCCCGGAGCCAGGAGCAGCACCGGGTAGCCGCCTTCCGCCGCGGGCCCGGCGGGGAGGTCCAGTCGACTGTAGAGCGCGAGTCCGTCGGAGGAATAGCCGAGCATAAAGGATCGCCGGCCGCCACTTTGCGGTAGTTGTTTCAGTAGTTTCAGTTCGCTGCCGTAGCTGCGGCTGCGCAATGCATCGGTGGAAATGTCCGCCAGGGAATTCAGGCATACCCGGGGGCTGTGTTCGCAGTCTGCAACCGGTGCCTGCGCGCCGGCGGCGATGACTGCCGCCACAGGCAATGTGAGACACAGGCCCAGCAGGCGTGTCCAGGTGAGTCGTGACAGTGTCATGGCAAGCAATGATTGCAAAGCTTTATCCATCGGTCGAGTGATTATAGCCGATAAATTGCATTCGAAGTCAATAATGTTTAGCATGCGGCCTCACGCGCAGCGAACCTCCCGTGGAGAAACAGCAAAATGGCAAAGTATTTGAAGGCTGGGATGCCCGTCGAAGAGGTCCAGACCCAGGACGCCAAGGTGCGCGGTATCGTGGAAGAAATCCTCGGCCGGATAGAGCGAGAGGGCGACACGGCGATACGGGATTATTCCGCACAGTTCGACCAGTGGTCGCCGGAGCGCTTCCGGCTCAGCCCGGCAGAGATCGATGCCTGCTACCAGGCGTTGGGCAAACAGGTTATCGACGATATCCGTTTCGCCCAGGATCAGGTGCGCAATTTTGCCCGGATTCAGCGCAATTCCATGCAAGATGTCGAGGAAGAGACCCTGCCCGGCGTTGTCCTCGGTCACCGGCATATCCCGATGAGCAGCGTGGGCTGCTATGTACCCGGGGGGAAATACCCGCTGGTGGCATCAGCCCATATGTCGGTTGTTACTGCCAAAGTCGCCGGAGTAAAGCGCGTCATAGCCGCCGCTCCGCCTTTCAATGGCAAGCCGTCACCCGCCATCGTGGTCGCCATGGATATGGCGGGTGCAGACGAGATTTACTGCCTTGGTGGTGTACAGGCCGTCGGTGCCATGGCCATTGGTACCCACTCCATTGCGCCTGTAGATATGATAGTCGGCCCCGGGAATGCCTTCGTCGCCGAGGCCAAGCGGCAGCTGTTCGGGCGCGTGGGTATCGACCTTTTTGCCGGGCCCACCGAAACCCTGGTGATCGCCGATGACAGCTGCGATGGTGAGCTTTGCGCTGCAGACTTGCTGGGTCAGGCGGAGCATGGGCCGAACTCCCCTGCGGTGCTGCTCACCAACTCGGAACAGCTGGCCCGCGATACTATGGCCGAGGTCGAGCGGCAATTGACGGTGCTTCCCACGGCGGAAATCGCCGGCGCTGCCTGGAGAGATTATGGTCAGGTGATCGTCGCGGACAGCTACGAGGAGATGGTGGAAATCGCCGATGAGATCGCGTCCGAGCATGTACAGGTCATGACCCGCGACCCGGATTACTTCCTCGAAAACATGAGTAACTACGGCGCGCTCTTCCTCGGCCAGGAGACCAATGTGTCCTATGGCGACAAGGTCATCGGCACCAACCATACTTTGCCAACGAAGAAAGCCGCACGGTATACTGGCGGTCTTTGGGTGGGCAAGTTTATCAAGACCTGCACCTTCCAGCGTGTTACCCCGGACGCCTCCGCCATGGTGGGTGAATATTGCTCCAGGCTGTGCGCGGTCGAAGGCTTTGCCGGGCACAAGGAACAGGCTGATATTCGCGTGAGACGGTATGGCAAAGGCGGGCAGTAGTACCCGGAAAGAAATCTTCGCGAGCACCAAACGGCACGTGACGTCGTACGACGTTGCCCTCCATGCCGGCGTTTCCCAATCTGCAGTATCCCGCTGTTTCAAGCCTGGCGCGAGCGTGTCGAAAAAGATGCGCGAGCGTGTGATGGCTTCGGTCAAGGAATTGGGTTACAAGCCCAACGCGATCGCCCGGGGCCTGATAACCCGGCGTTCCAATATGGTGGCCGTGGTAGTTTCCAATCTCAATTTCTACCCGGAGGTTGTCTCCGAGCTGAACGCCCGGTTTTCAGAGCGCGGGGTGCATGTACTGCTTTTCACCCTGGATCACGAGAGCGATGTCAGCCGTACCCTGGACCAGGTCTGGCAGTACCAGGTTGATGGCGTGATTGTGGCCGCGCATCTGTCGTCGGAAGAGATCGCTGCTTTCGAGGAGCGTGATGTCCCCCTCGTGTTCTACAACCGCTCCTATGAAGATATACAGGTCAGCTCCGTGAGCTGCGATCAGGTGGGTGGCGAGCGGGTCCTGATAAACCTGCTGCTGCAGCGGGGTGATCACCGGTCATTCGCTGTTGTCACTGGGCCGCCGGATTCGGTGGTGAGCATGCAGCGGACGCGGGGTGCGCTGGAGTACCTGCGCGAGAATGCTATCGATGACGTCTCCCGGGTGACCGGTGATTACAGCTATGAATCAGGGCGTCGCTCGGTACAGCAGCTTATCGACGAGCGAGGTAGTGTCCCCGACGCGATTATCTGCGCCAACGACATGATGGCCTTCGGTGTCATGGACGAACTGCGCTACCACCTCGAACTCGACGTCCCGGGCGATGTGTCAGTGGTGGGTTTCGATGGAGTCCGGGTCGCCTCGTGGGCCAGTTTTGATCTGGCGACCATCGACCAGCCCGTAGCGAGCATGACGGCCGCGGCGGTGGCGATGTTGATGGACCGGGTCGACAACCACGATCTACCCCCTGAAAAGCGTCTGTTCTCTGGCGTGCTGCGCCAGGGCAGCACCATTCGGCTCTAGGGTTGTTTTTTGGAACCGGAGTGCATTCGAAGTACAGCCGTGCACCTGAACGCGCTGTGGCACTAGCTCGCACACGACGAGGAATGAGCAATGAAAACAAGTACTGATCGCATCCTGACTACTCACGTCGGTAGTCTACCCCGCTCCAAGGCAGTGACCGATGGCGTGTTTGCCCGAGAAAACGAACAGCCCTATGACCGCGAAAACCTCGCCGCGATCCTGACCGCCGCGGTGGACGATGTGGTCTCGAAGCAGGTCCGCGCGGGTGTTGATGTGGTCAGCGACGGTGAAATGAGCAAGATCAGTTACGCCACCTATATCAAGGACCGGATCACCGGCTTTGCCGGCGACAGTGAGCGCAACGCGCCGGCGGACCTGGAGCAGTTTCCCGGCTTTCTCAAGCGCCAGGCCGGCTCGGGGGGAACGCCGAGTTATCGCCGCCCAAGCTGCGTGGCGGAGATCGCGGTCAAGGACATGGGGCCGCTGGAACTGGATCTGGCCAACTTTACCGCGGCAGTTGGTCGACACGGCCCCGTGGAGGGGTTCATGAACGCCGCCTCACCCGGCGTGATCGCGCTCTTCCAGCCCAATCTGTATTACCCGAGTCACCGGGATTACCTGGAGGCGCTGGGCGAAGCCATGCGTCATGAATACGAGGCCATTGTCGCTGCCGGGTATATCCTGCAGCTCGATTCGCCCGACCTCGGCCTGGGTCGGCACATGATGTTCAAGGACAAGCCCGAGGCCGAGTATGTGGGGCTGGCAAATCTCCATGTAGAGGTGCTGAACCACGCGCTGCGCAACGTACCGGCAGAGAAGGTGCGACTGCATGTTTGTTGGGGTAATTACGAGGGGCCCCACCACTGTGATGCGCCCATGGAAACCGTATTGCCGATCGCCCTGCGGGCCAAGCCACAGGCCCTGTTGTTCGAGTCCGCGAACCCGCGACACGCCCATGAATGGGAAGTGTTCCGGGACGCCGATATTCCACAAGACAAGGTTCTCGTGCCCGGCGTGATCGACTCTACGACCAACTTCGTGGAGCACCCGCGCCTGGTGGCCCAGCGCATCAATTGCTTTGCCGACATCGTCGGTCGAGAGCGGGTTATTGCCGGTACCGATTGCGGGTTTTCCACCTTCGCGGGCTTCGGTGCGGTAGATGAGGATATCGTCTACGCCAAGCTCGGCTCGATGGTGGAGGGCGCTGCCCTCGCCAGTGAACAACTCTGGGGGCGGGTGGCGTGACCCACAGCTTCAGGCAGCGGCTGGCGGCTGGTGAGCAACTGCTGGGAACATTCATCAAGACACCCGCGCCGATGGTGTGCGAGGTGCTGGCCAGTTCAGCGCTGGATGTGCTCTGTATCGACGCCGAGCATGCACCTTTCGACCGGCTGGTCCAGGACCAATGCATTCACGCGGTACGCAGCGCCGGCAAGGCTTCCCTGGTGCGCGTCCCCTCCGGCGCGCCCGAGCATATCCTCAACGCGCTCGACTGCGGGGCCACCGGGATTGTAGTGCCCCACGTCACCACACCGGAGGTCGCTGAGCAGGTGGCACGGGCCACTCATTTTGGCGCGGGAGGGCGCGGCTATGCGGGCTCCACCCGCGCCGCGGGCTATACCCGCAAGGCCATGGCCGCACACCTGGCGGATAGCGCCGAGCAGACCGCGGTGATTGCCCAGATCGAGGACGTGGAAGCCCTGGACGCCATTGACGAGATCGCCGCGGTCGACCGGGTGGACTGTCTGTTCGTGGGGCGAATTGATCTCACTGTGGCGCTGGGTGCGGCCTCGCCTCAAGACCCCGCGGTTATCGCGGCGGTGGAGAAGATTTGCCGCAGTGCCGGCGATGCGGGCAGGCCTGTCGGGATGTTTGTCGGTGACCTCGACGAGGTGCCCCGCTGGCAGGAGGCGGGTGCAAGTCTTTTCCTGCTGGCCTCGGATCACGGGTTCCTGCTGCAGGGAGCCGCGGCCCTCGCGAACCGCTTTCGTGGACAATGATCGTCAATCGATGCGGTAGAAATCTGCCGCGCTCTGGTAGAACAGCTGCTGCCTTTCGGTGGCACTGAAGCCTGAGCAAGCGGCGTCGTAGGTGTCCCACAGGGCCTCATAGCTGTTATACAGTTTGTCGACCGGGAAGTTCGAGCCAAACATCACGCGCTCGGGCCCGAAGGTGTCGATCGCGGTCATGATGAGCGGGCGCAGTTCCTGCGGACGCCAGTCCGGGTTGAACATGCCCAGGCCGGACACCTTGCAATAAACCCGGGGCAGCTCCGCCAGCGCCTCAAGGCCTGATCGCCAGCTCGCCAATCCAGAGGGGCTCTGGTCCCAGGGTGAGCCGCAGTGACACAAGGCCACCGGCAACTCAGGCAGCTGTTTCAACAGGGCTATCACCCGCTCCATCTGTGGTGGAATCATCTGCAGGTCAAAACTGGCACCCATGGCTGACAACTCGCCCAGCCCGGCCAGAAATCCGGGACTTTCCAGCAGGGCGTCGCTGCCGTGTTTGCGGTCTTCCTCGGGGTGGCGGCCCAGTATCTGCCGTACGCCGCGAAATCCGCTGAGGGCGCTATGCTGGTCGAGCGTTGCCCGGACGTCGGTGGCGCTCAGATCGCAGGATGCCACGAACACGGAGGGGCAGGGCTTCTGGGCATCTAGCCATCGGCTTTCCCTGAGTTCGTCCCCGGCTGCAACGCCGACCTGGATGTGAACAGAGCGATCAGGCACGTAGCGGGGCGACTCTCCCAGGAAGTCGGCCACCAGGTAGTTGCGTTGTATCGGTGTCGGGTCTCCGAAAAACCTGGGTTCGCCGCTCGCCATTAACCAGGGGTAGTGGCAGGCCTCCAGGTCCCAGAGGTGGTGGTGGGCATCGATAAAGGGTCCGAAACTCTGACTCATGGGCTGTAATCCGGTCTCGCTTGAGTTAGTATTGCATTCGAAGTACATTTTCCAGAACTGGCCGCCCACCGCAAGGGTTGGTCGTGGATTAGCATAATAAATGTATGAATGGAGACTCAGCCATGCCCCAGCAGTGGACCCCCGAAGCCATGGAGCAACGGCTGGTGCGTTACACCGAGCTTCGCCCCTGCCGCAATGCTTTCGTCGATACCTATACGCCAGGCAGCGACCAGAAGGAAAACTTCACCGTGATCGGCCCAGGTGTCGCTGAGCATCCCGACCAGCACGTGCATATCACTGAGCCACACGGCTTCAATATCGGTGGCGCGCGCCAACCCCCGGGGTGCACGAATTCGCAGCACAGCCACACGACCGAGGAGGTTTTCATCGTACACCAGGGCCACTGGGCGTTTCGCTGGGGTGATCACTGCCAGGATGGAGAGGTGGTGCTGGGGCCGGGCGACTGCATCAGTATTCCCGTCAATGTATTCAGGGGATTTGAGAACGTCGGTGATGACATCGGCTACCTGTTCGCGGTACTCGGCGGCAGTGATCCCGGTAATGTCGTGTGGGCGCCAGAGGTCTTCGAAAAGGCCGCAGAGTACGGCCTTGTCCTGCTGGAAAACGGTCGCCTGGTCGATACCACTCGCGGCGAGACGGTGCCCGCCGGACTCAGCCCCATGCCGCCGACCACACCGGCGCAGGTCGATGCGCACCGGCGTATGAGCATGGAGGAAATGCTCGAGTGCGTGCTCCACGAACATGAGCAGCCACACGCACCGGACTCGAATCTCACCCGGGCGCTGTCCGGCGTGCGTGAGTCGGCTGTGATCGGACCCGCCAATCCCGCGGAGGGCATAGGCTCGGGTAAGCTTGGCTGGAACCATGGCTTCCATGTGCGTCGCCTGGATCTGGCCCCCGGAGCGAACCTCCCTGTGCATGCTCGCGGGGAGGAGGAAGTGATTTACCTGCACCGCGGTGCCCTCGCGTTCCAGTGGGGAGAAGACTCTTTGCTGCTGGCGGAAGGGGATGTACTGACGGTGCCCCGGTCGCTCATGCACAGCTATACCAATTCGGGAAGCGACCCTGCCGTGGCCTACATCGTCCGCGGCGGAGACGCGCCCGCAGCAGCTACCTGGGGTGAGCCCGCTGTCCGCCTCGCGGCTGCGCATTGACCCACCTTGCCCGGCGGTATCCGACCCTGGCCTGTCATTCCCTGTTTCGGTGCAGCACATGACTGGGCTGGCGTCTCTTTACGCCGCCCTGGCCCAGGGGCGCGGGGCTGCGGTCACCGCAGTTGAACAGCACCTGACCGATGACGTCTGCTGGCGGGTGGCCCACCCGATCAACGACCTGCAGGGCCGGTCCGCGGTCCTGGAGGGGTTCCTGTTGCCCCTGGCCACAGCGCTTCCCGACCTTGAGCGGCGCCGCTTCATCGAGATTCCGGGTGAGTACCAGGGTGAGCGCTGGATCGCCGGAACCGGCTACCTGGCCGGTACGTTCGTCCGAGCGCTCTTGGGTATTCCAGCAACCGGCCGCACACTCTATCTGCGTTACACCGAGCTGACCCGCATGCGCGGCGAGCGCATTGCCGAATGCTACCTGATTCCCGACTTTCTCGATGCCATGGCGCAGGCGGGCGTCTATCCTCTGCGCGCCGGGCTGGGCCACGGTGGCCTGATACTGCCGCCGGCGAGCCTGGACGGACTTTGCACCGAGGATGCCGACCCGGTCTACGCCGCCAGCAGTGTACAACTGGTGATGGACATGCTCGATTGCCTGCGGCGTTTTGACGGCGTCTCGCTGGAAAGCATGGACCTGGAAAACTACTGGCATTCCGACTTCATGTGGTATGGCCCCGCCGGTATCGGCACCACCCGCGGTATTTCAGGCTTTCGCCGGCATCACCAGGGGCCATTCGTGTCTGCATTCCCCGACCGCGACGTGGACCACCACGCCTGCACGGTTGCCTGCGGCGACTATGTCGCCACCGGTGGCTGGCCGCATATGCACGGCACTCACCTGGGTGCCGGGTGGCTGGGGCTGCCGGCGTCGGGGAGGCGCCTGGAACTGCGGGTGATGGATATATGGCGTCGAGAAGGCGCGCTCCTGAAGGAAAACTGGGTGGCGATAGACATTGCGCAGGTGCTGCTGCAGATGGGCCTGGATGTCTTTGCCCAAATGAGAGAAATACGACAGGTGGGAACGCCCAATGGATGAATTCGGAGCGCTGAACTGGTCCATCCTTGCGATCTACGTGATCGCCAACCTGGGCCTCGGATTCTACCTCGGCAGGAAAATCGAATCGGCGGAGGATTTCTTTCTCGGCGACCGCAGTATTCCCTGGTGGGCTATCGGAATCTCCGTGATCAGCACCTACGTCAGCGCGCTGACCTTCCTGGGTGGCCCCGCCTGGTCCTATGCCGAGGGCCTCTCGGTGATCGCTATTCACCTGAATTACCCGCTGGTGATTTTCGTTGTTGTGACCTTTTTCCTGCCGTTTTTCTACAACAGTGGCGTGGCGTCCATCTACGAGTACCAGGAGAAACGTTTCGGCCCCGCGTCCCGCAGCGTCATGTCCGCGGTATTTCTGGTGTCTCAGGCACTGACGTCGGCCGCGGTCCTGTATGCGACCTCTCTGGTGCTTGAGTTCATTACCGGCATCAAGGTCGAGTACTGTATTGTCATCGTCACCTTGGTGGCATTGGTATACACCAGTATGGGCGGCATTGCGGCGGTGATCTGGACTGATGTCATCCAGGCGGGAATTCTATTCATCGGTGCGTTTATCATCTTGTTTGCCCTGCTTGACCAGATGTCGATTCCGCTGGGGGAGGCGCTGTCACAACTGAAAACCAAGGGGCGGACCAATGCGCTGGATTTCAGCATCGATCCTACCCGGGTTACCACGATCTGGTCCGGCGTGATCGCGATGACCCTGTTCCACGTCACCGTTTATGGTGCCAACCAGATGATGGTGCAGCGCACACTCGCGGCCAAGACCATTGGTGATGCCAAGAAATCCTTCATGTTGATGGGCTTTGGCGCCTTCTTCATTTACTTCCTGTTCATTCTGCTGGGCGTGCTGTTTTACAGCTACTACGGCGGGCGTGAATTCGAAAATGGCAATACCATCATCCTGAAGTTTGCAACGGACTACGGCATGCCCGGCCTGATGGGGCTCATTGCAGCGGCGGTGCTCGCCGCCAGCATGTCCAGCCTCGACTCCGCCTTCAACTCGATGTCCACCGTTTCCACCGTCGACTTCTACCAGCGCTATGCGCGCCCCGGTCAGTCTGGCGAGCACTACTTAAAGGTATCGCGTATATTCACTGCGGTATGGGCGGGTCTTATTGTAATCCCCGCGCTGTTCTTTGCCGGGAGTGAGGGCTCGGTACTCGAGATATTGAGCAAAGTGGGTTCCTATTTTGTCGGCGCCAAACTCAGCATGTTCGCGTTGGGATTCTTTTCGCGGCACACGACGGAGCGGGGTCTCCTGGTCGGCGTGGCAGTGGGCTTTGTCGCGGTCTGGTTTGTCGCCACCCGCACTGATATTGCATGGCCCTGGTACTGCGCCATCGGCGGCGCGGTCAACATCAGCGTGTCACTGACCGCCAGCCTTGTGCTGGACGGACGCCAGGCGGAGTACTCCCCCTATACCGTGCGCGGCCAGAAACGCGTGTTTGCCGAAGAGGGGCGCCCGGAGCAGGAAGACGGTTGGTTTGTGATACCCGGTCGTGTCGATCGTGTCAGCTATTGGCTGCTGGCAATGTTTGTCGCCACGGTCCTGTTCCTTTATCTGTTCAACAGACTGATTGCGTGAGAGAGTTTACTGGCGATGAGTAGCTACCAGACTGAAAAGAAACTCGTGCTCGATTATTTTGATGCGCTCGAGGCAGCTCATCCATCGACCGTGAGCAGCGTTGTCGATCGCTACCACAGTGACCATTGCCAGTTCTTTGGATGTCATCCCTTCAATGAACTGGTCGGACCTGATGCCGTCGCGTCCACCTTCTGGGCGCCATTGCTCAGAGCATTTACCGGACTGCAACGACGACAGGATATTTTTATCGCCGGCACCAGTGAAATTGATGGCGACCGCTGGGTTATGAGCATGGGTCACTTTATGGGCCTGTTCGACGGGGACTGGCTCGGCATTCGCGCGACCCGCAAACTGGCTATGTTGCGCTATGCGGAATTCCACTGCGTCGAGGGTGGCAGGATCGTCAAGAGCGGGATGTTCTGCGATATCATCAGCCTTATGCAGCAGGTGGGCGTGAACCCGCTGCCACCGCAGACCGGGGCGTCGTTCGTTTATCCCGGCCCCCGGACGCACGACGGCGTCCAACTGGGGGAGCACTCCGCCGAAGAAAGTGCCTTCACATTGAAACTGCTCGACATGATGATTGAGGACCTCGACCTGCTCAACACCTCCGGAGACGATCACTGCCCGCCCGAATTTCTGGCCCGCACCTGGAACGAGAACATGGTCTGGTTCGGCCCGGCCGGCATCGGTGCTACTTACACCATTCCTCGCTACCAGCTGCAGCATCAGTTCCCGTTCCGTGAAGGACTGACAGACAAGGTGTATAACGGGCATGTCTGCCGCTTTGCCGAGGGTAATTACGCCTGCTTTTTTGGCTGGCCCAACCTGTCGCACAGGCCCACCGGGGGATTCATGGGGCTACCCGCAGGCGAGAGCACGCATATGCGGGTCGTCGACGTTTACCGCAGGGAGGGTGAGCGGCTGCTGGAAAACTGGGTGCTGATCGACATCCCGTTCTGGCTCAAGCATCAGGGGCTGGATGTGCTGGAGCGCACGCGTTCGATACTCAATCCCTGAACCCACAGTCAGCGGCGCGCCTTGTTGAACTCGCGCAGCCGCGCGAACACATCAACATTTAACTGCTGGTAGATGTGGAGCAGGTCGACCAGTACCCAGTTCTCCCGAATCGTTCCGTTCTCGCAGCGCCAGAAGTCCAGGCTGCGCATGGTTATCTCCTGGCCTGACGGTGCAATACCCAGCCAGCCGTCGCCGCTCACACTCATGTGCATACCCGGCCACGCGGTGAAGCCGACGAACTCGCCGTCAGCGAACAGGTGTCCCCGACTCGCATCCCCCACCCGGTCCGGCAGGCCGTTGAGGAAGGGAATCTGGTGCCAGTCGCGAAAGCCGCGAATACCGCGACCGGTGCCTATCCCTGAAGGACCATACCAGGAACAGCGCGGGTGCCAGTAACGCTCCAGTTGCATCGCCTCGACACCACCGGTTGCATAGTGTCCCAGGGCCTCGCACATGTCGCCCACCAGCTCCAGGCTGGCCCCGGACTCGGCTTCGCGGCGGGGGCCGGGCACATGGCCGTTCTGCGGGGCGGGGCCGGGTACCTGCCACTCGCGGCCCAGGCTGGGCACCATCGGCCAGGCATTCGCCTGCATCATGACTTCCGGAATGTCCCATAACGCCTGCAGTTCAACGATCCTGCCATCGACCACACGGTAAAACTCGTGGAACCGCATGGCGACCTGATGCCCCGTGGCGGGAATATCCAGCCAGCTCGATTCGAAGCTGCCGGTGTAGTAACCGCAGCAACCGACCCAGTTGTCACCGTGGCGGGTGGGGCCTGCCATCACGATGGTGTCGCGACGTTCAAGATCGGGGATGGAGTGTTGCAGCGGCCTGTAAGCCGTTTGATACAGTGCCTCCGGGCCCACCATGGTCTCGAACGGATAGGCCATGTGCACCGTCGCGTCTGCTGTGAATGCCTGGTGAAGTGCGCGCTGGACGGTGTCCGGCACGTAGTTGTACAGGGCCTCACGCAGCGCTGCAATGACGGCTTTGTTGTCGTTGTGAATATCCATCCGACCTGTTTTCGTCAGTGGTTTGCATTCGAATTCAACCTGCTGCAGGATAGCAGACGCCGTTGGGCTGGAGCAATCAAATGGCGACCTCAGGGCCGTTAGCTAGATGAACATTTACTACCGGTTACTCCTCATCTTGCTGGTGTGGGGCGGAGCCGCCCTGCAGTTGTGCGTAGCGACGCAAGCGGCCGCCGAGGCCGCCCCGCCGTTCGAGGTTATACGTGAAAATCCCTCGGTCAACGGGGAGCGTCGCCAGGTCCTGCTGTTCGAGTCTGATGGTCTGGTGCAGTACGCGCTGCTGCTCTGGCCGGTGGGAGAAGCGCCAGCTGGTGGGTGGCCATTGCTGCTGTTCATTCACGGTTACCACCCGAATCCGCCGGATTACGGTCGCAATGCAAGTGGGGAAGACGATCGCCCCGGGGACTACTACCGGGTTGTGGCGCAGGCTTTTGTCGATCGCGGCATGGCGGTGCTGGTGCCTGACTTGCGCGGGCACAACGTGTCGGAAGGCCACGCGTTTACCCGGCGCGATGATGCGCCTGCGTACTATGCTCGCGATGCCGTGGCCGCGTTTCGCGCGCTGGACGGGGTGGGTGGTGTTGATCCGTCACGCCGGTACCTGTTGGGCCATTCCATGGGCGGGCTGGTAACCCTGGCGGCCCTGATGCAACTGGGCAACGAGGTTGCGGCGGCATCCATCTGGTCCAGCATGTCGCTCACCGACTATGTCCGGCCGCTCGCGAACACCGGAGTCCCCCTGCTGGTTCAGCATGCGCGGGGTGACAAAACGACATCGGTGACGGGCTCGGAAGTTATAGTCCGGGAACTCCAGGGGCTGGGGGCTACCGTGAAATTTGAGCTGTACGACAGCGCGGACCACCTGTTCACCGGGGATCAGTTCCGCGCTGCGGTTGCGCGCGACCTCGCCTGGTTTGCGCAGGCTTTCAAGCCCGTTAATCCTTAACCCGGCCCTCCCTCACGGGTTTGCGGGATGTTTTAGTCCACTTCTAGTGGTTGTCGCTCCGACGCGAGTCTGGCGCGCTCGACCTGAGTGAGGACGGCGAGCTCGTCAAACACCAGCCACTCCTCGACGACCCTGCCGTCGAACAGGCGGTACTGGCTCTCGCCGAGTATGACCAGCGGGGCATTGCTTGCGTCGCCCCACAGCGCCGAGCCTGTGTGGGTGCCGGCGATGACCCAGCGCGCTGCGACGAATTCGCCGTCGCGCATAGCTTTGCTGCAGGTGTAATCCACACTGATGCGGGCATCGGGCATGGCTCCCATGATGTCCACGTAGAAGCGGGTGACCTGGTCGACGCCGTCGTAATCCTCTCGCGCGGAGGCGTGCAGGCGGGCATTGTCTGCATAGAGCAGTCTGCAGTCTCCCAGCATCTGGCCGTTCCAGATGTTGTGCAGTGCCGCGCGGACAAAACTTTCGCGGTCTTCACCGGCTGCGGGATAGGCGAGCCGGTCGCGGCCTACCACCCGCACGCGCTCATGCTCGCGGGCCAGCCAGCGGGCAAAGGTGCCGCCTGGGTCAATGGGCTTCGCCGCCTGTTCTCGAGCGTAGGAGAGAGGATCGAAACCCAGCTGTTCAGCGAGTGCGTAATTGTCTCGAACCAGCCATTCCTCCACGATCCGGTTGTGTTTGCAGACGCAGTGGGCGATCACATGGATCTTTGCCCGGCGGCCGGTGGCGGGCCCGAACTCGCTGGGGCCAAGGTTGGTCATGTAGGTGCAGATGAGGTGGGAACTGTGATAACCGTCCTGGTCGTTACCACCCCAGACGATGTTGTCTGCAGTAGCGTCCGATCCGGGAAGCCGGAGAGGGTGCGCAAGGTGTTCTGCGTTACCTGTCCGCGCCTTCTGCATACCCGGCCAGGGTGTAGACCGGGCAATCCTCGGAATAGTAGTCGCGGCACAGGCCGGCCTGTTTACCCTCCCAGATGCGATACGTGATGCGCAGGATGTAGTCGACGATATCCTTGAATTCGGGGTCGAAGCCCTGCATCGAGCCGCTGTCCGCACCCGGCGGCGCACTATCGTGATGATTCTTCATGTGTTGTGATTGTTCATGCATTCGAAGTCAAAAAGAATAGTCGAACTGTGTAGAGTCGTCCAGACTGTTTTGAATATCCGGTGTCTGGAATATTCGCTGTCGGAGTAAAAACTACGGTTTAGAGTTTTTAATCTGACTTCTAACGGGTGACCAGAACGGTACCGTCAGTCGTCTATCCTGGCTAAATCGATGTGATATTCCAACTGGTCCAACTGGTCTGTGTTCTCAAACAGGATGCGAAGCATGCGCAACAGTTCACCGACTCTCGTGTACTCAATCCCCGACGCAACACAGCCTCGCGCAGCAATGTCCGTTCCACCACTCACTGTAAAGCTTGCGGCCCGATTTGGTAAATTGGAGCAACCTTGGCTTGCGTGACAAAGAGCCAGGGTAATCTTCAACCTGCCCGAGCGTCTCAAGTTTAGCCAGTGAGCGACTCACCAATCATTTGTGATGCCGCTGACCTCGCTGATACGTGCTGCGCTCACACCCTCTAGAATCGCCAGCATTACCATGCAACGCCATTCCACTACGCCGACGCCATATTCTTTACGGAACAGGGCAGAGGCGCCACGGGATGTACGATTGGCGATCGCTGTTAAGTAATAGGTGATGTAGTTTTCAAGATTCATCACCTTTAGCCCGTTTTTTTTCTTGTAGGGTGTAACCGTCTTTGCCATCGCGGGTCTGAGTTCCTTATTGCTTTCCTTGAAATGGGGTGCAACCTCAGAGCAGTAAGATAGCGAAGCTATGTTTACATATCAACATTCATGCACTAGGCTGCTTACCAAGGTGCTATGTGAATATGTGGAACCGCGAGGGCATATACTATGAATCAGGCGAATAAGGAGAATCATGCCGGCTGCCCGGTAGCGGCATTGTCTGATACATTCAAGCTGTCCAATGAAACGCTGGATAGCATATTGAAGCACGCCAGGTCCGACAGCCCGGTGGCGCATATTGATGACATCGGCTATTGGGCAGTCAGCCGCTATGACGACATTAGGACTATTCTCAGCGACAAAGAAAACTTTTCCGCTGAAATCACGCTGGAACCGTTGACGCCGTATTCGCCCGAGGTCCTGGCGTTGCTAAAAAGCCGGGGGTTCTCACCTCGACCTACGCTGTCCAATAACGAGGCGGGAAGACCATACGCGAATTCGTCGGAGTGCCCAGGAAGCTTTCCGCCCGCAACGAACGGCCAGTCTTGAGCCTTATATTCGTGGGCTGGTCAATGACGCAGTGGACAGTTTCGAAGCGGATGGCCGAGCTGATCTCGTTAAGCAGATGGTGTATGAGCTGCCCGCGCTGGTTTTGTTTAAACTGCTTGGTATACCCGAGGAGGATGTGCAGAAGATAAAGATGTGGGCGGACAGCCGGCTTTTGCTGTCATTCGGAAAACCAAGCCTGGAAGAGCAATTGACGGCCGCCGGGCATCTCGCGGATTACTGGGATTACTGCCTGGCGCTGGTGCAGCAACGCATGAAATCTCCCCGGGAGGACCTGCCCAGCGACATGCTGGCTACCCGTGGGGGCGACGATAGTGTGCTCAACATCGAGGACATCAATAATGTGGTTTTTGGCCTGTTACTGGCCGGGCACGAAACCACCACCAATATGTCGGCCAATGCGATACTTACCCTGTTGCAGCACCCCCGCAGTTGGGAGGCAATCGTGGCAGACCCTGCGCGCATTCCCAATGCGGTGGAGGAATGCCTGAGATACCGATCCTCCGTTGTAGCCTGGCGTCGATTGGTAATAAACGATGTAGAAATTCAGGGCCAGAAAATAGCGGCGGGGGAGCGGGTATTGTGTTTTCTTCCTTCTGCTAATCGCGACGAAGCCCGCTTCGATCGGGGGGAAGACTTTGACATTCACCGCGATAATGCCCGCCAACATGTGGCATTCGGTTATGGCCGTCACGTGTGTCTGGGTTCACCGCTGGCGCGCTTCGAGCTTGTGCTGATCCTGGAAGAGTTGAGCAAACGGCTTCCCGACTTGCGACTGGTGCCCGACCAGAGTCTGCAGCCAGTGGAATCCGTGCAGTTTCGCGGTCCACAGCAGCTATGGGTAGAGTGGAGTTAGCTTAATGGACGGCATCGCCAGGTAAGATGCCTAAAAGGGAATCAGGGTGTAACCCTCACTCTGCAACTGCACGTGCGCCGCCATTGCTGAGAGTGCGAGGGAAACATTGGGATTCAACTCTTCAGGCGCAAAGCCGCGATAGGCCGCAGTCTGGCCACAAAGATAGATCTGCACGCCGGCACCACCCAGTCCCCGCAGTAATCCACTGTTGGGGTTATTGACACCAAAGCGAGTGCGGTAGGCCTCGTCGTTCAACAGGTCTTTTGCTGCTGCGCCGTGCACGATCACTGCCATTTCGAGTTTATCGGTGGGAGTTCCATTGCGCGCCTGCATGTTCAGAAAACGGGCGGCGGACTCAAGACCCCGATTCATCTCCTGCGGGCTATCGCTGGTGTTCGAAACGTCCTTGGTGACTTTGTAATGCCGGTCATTGCTGAGGTTAAAGGCGCCATCGGGCACCGCAAACACCGGGCCGTAACCTTCCACCGCTGGACCGGTTTCTGCCGTGGGGCCATCAGCGGCGGCCGCTCGGTAGGAAAACAGAGCAAACAAGACTATCGCTCGAAGCAGCATGTGAGGTTCTCCATTCAGGATCATCGAAGTGGCCTATGATGGCAGAGATCTCCTCGTCGGTCTAAACGGCGATGTGCCTGGCCGTTGCCATTTATACTTATTCATGATCGGGATCTCTGGCACTGTCGAAGTTTCTCGGCTGCAGCACCGCGGGTTTCAGGAACGGTTTGGCACCAGTGTTGTTGTGTTCGCCCAGCCGCTGACCTTCCAGTTCCGTGCCGTATAGCGTGTGCCCGTGAAAACTCAGATAGCGTTCACGCGTACTTGAGGCGCTGCCGTCGTAGCGTGGATCCTGAGGGCGCTCGTGCGAGTTGATAAACATCGCGAGGTCCCAGGCATCCTGTTTCGAGAGCGAGCCAAACTGCTGCGGCGGCATGTTCAGATGTATGAATGAAGCAGCCGTGAAGATACGACTCATCCCGGAGCCCCAGTTGTAGGAGTTATCGCCCCAGAGCGCCGGGAACACCCGGAAATGCGCTCCTCCAGCGAGTTTACGTGCAGGTTTTTGCGACGAAAGGCGGGAAACGTGGTCGCCACAGGCCACACGGGTCCGGACCAGGCCTCCCGTCCGCCCCCGGGGTGACAGCTCTTGCAGTTCATATCGTTGAAGACATAGCGTCCGCGGAACTGCTGCGTGTTGGTGAAAATATCGTAGCCCTGCAGGATGACTTTCCTGAGTTCAGGATGAATCTCGCTGTCGGTCTTTAGCGATTCGATAGTGGGTGGTGAGTGACGATATTGGCCCTCCTGTGGGGGCATCAGTCGCAGGCGATCATCCGTCTGCGCGGCAACGCCGCCGGCCAGCAATATGATAGAGCCCGACAACAGGTAGACCTGAAGACTGCCGCGAAGCAGGCTACGCCACCTCGCGATCCCGCAAGCGGACGGCGGCATCGCGGGTGGGGCGCCACCCGGGTTGTGCGGACGGATCATGTGTGCCCCGATCCGCCTGGAATACCTGTCCCTGGCCAATTATTACTTCCTCGATGAAATCAGAAGCTTAGCGATTGCTGCTTTTCCTGCTCGATTTTACTATCGGGCGGTTATCATCTTTATAGTGTTTGCCATGCTATCCACCCTGGCTACAGGATCGCATATAGTCCCGCTGTGCGTGAGCTGCGGGTTTGTCCTGTCCCTTACAGATACTCAGGAATTACCTAAGTAGGTCAAGGGGGAGTGTGATTGTAGTGCAGAGTCTTTCACTTTCGGCTGCCTTTTGGATTCACATGATGTGGGTGAGTGTAGGGGGAACAGGGTAGCGGGGCAATTTTGCCTTCGAAGCAGTGGCAGGATTGGCCTGGAAAACGCATTTCGTAGATGCCTCCGCTATTCGCGCGATTATGGTTTATCACGCACTGCTTTAAGGTACCCCGTATACAGGGATGCCCCTCGGTGTTAGTGAAGGTGAGGGCGTCTATTTATAGACTTAAGAGAAAGCGTTAATCTCGCCTGTACGCCCACCGACCACGCCAAACCATTAAACCCGTCGCCAACGCTCTGCATGTGCTACTTTTAACTCAACAGGCGTGACGGCGGCAGACGTCTGCTGCTGCCGGCATGATGTCGGAAATTCCTGTCGCGTAGCCTAGTAACGAGGCTGGCCTTTGCTGCCGCTATGGAGAAATTCGATGAGAAAGACCCGCTCCCCCTTCTACAGGTCTCTCTGGATTCTGGCGTTGTGTATGACGCTGGCACCGTTGGCCCACGCGGGCGAAATCTACGGACGAGTTGGCAGGGACGGTAAAGTCTCTGCTGGAACAACGGTTACTATCCAGTGCGGGAGCTACAGCGATTCGCAAGTCACTGACCAGAACGGCGCATATCGTTCGTCGGGACCTCCCGGGGAGCAGCCGTGCGAGATTCGGGTGTCCGGTGCGGACAACCCGGTTCCCGTAATCACTTCCCAGGGTCGAACCCGGGTCAATCTTGAAGTAAAAGGTGCCAGTCTCCTCAGGAGATAAGATGTGGAGTCGACAGAGAAGCCCGCAGGAGCAAGCGAACAGAGCGCCATCCAGCCTCAACAGGACAGAGCGGATGCCAGCCCGGCGCGGCAGCGAGACCTATGGGACAAGTTCGAGATACTGCTCCGCCCCGTCGCGGCTTTCCTCACAGCGCTTACCGTCGCGTTGATCGGCTGGTTTGGGCAGCAGGCGCTAGACAAGCGAGGCCAGGAACAGACATTGCGGGCACAGAACGCGGAGAAGGAAATTACCCGCCGCTCACAGATCTCGGAGAACTACCGGCTTTACACCCAATTGCTGAGCAACCGGGAGGAAGCGGAGAGCGCCCTGCGCAAGGATATCTTCAGCTCCATCCTGAAGGAATTCCTCAGTGCCAACGACCGCGGGAGCGGGCGTGAGTTCATCAGGAACCGCATTCTCAAACTGGAAATTCTGGCGCTGAATTTTGGGGAAGCCCTGAGCCTGTCGCCCCTGTTTGTCGAACTGGACAAGAACATCCGCGAGACGAGCTACGAAACGGAATTTGTAAAACTGGACAGGGCTGACGATCGCAAACGCCTGGAGGGCCTCGCAAAACGCGTTTCAGAGCAGCAGATTACCGCTCTGTCGAGCGGCGGCAAGAGCTGGGATTTTGAAATCCCGGTTCCCAGAGATAGCGAGGGCAAGCCCGCCGAGGTGTCGGATTCCTACGTATGGCCCAGGGATTCCGACGGGCAGGACTTCTACGAGGAAACCCTGGAGGGCATCACCAGGAACTACGTGTTCAGATTCTCCAATATCGACAGCGAATACCATACGGTGACAGTCGAGCTGGAGATTCAGAAAGCCGACCAGTTCAAGACTATCGAGCAGCGCTTCAAGTTGGATTTCTACAACTTTCCAATGGTGGACAACACGCGGCTTTCCGATGACCAGAGGTTTACCCTGGTCATGACCAAGTTCGAGGACAAGGGCATTCACTTTTCCGCCATCGTGTTCCCCGGCAAATACTCGAGCCAGCGCGACAAGCCCTTCCTCGACGATGTCATTTCGCGTTTACAGAGCGAAAACCAGAAACAGGCCGCTGAGGCCCTGGAGTCGGAGTGAGCATGAGAATCACCAGCAGGCCCATGATGGCGGCCCTAACGATAGCTGCGCTGGTCGCTCCAGTTCTCTGGTCGAAGGCCTCCGTAGCCGAGGAGTGGCCCGGCACCCTTAAACGCCAGGGCAAGCAGCGGGAAAACATCACCCTTGTGGTTGAGATTTCCGACGATGGTCCCGTCATCAAGAAGATGATCTACGCTGGCACGCCGTTTGAATTCAAAGCCCAGGAATCCACGGAGGCAGGCCTGACCTTCACATGGGCGCCGGGCGACAAGGACGTGAAGTGTGCCCTGAAGAAGAAAAACCACGACAAGTATGCGGGCGAGTGCCAGGCGGAGGGCTCAGGCAGCGTGATCCGGATGAACATTACTGCCAGGGACAATGACAACACGCCCCAGGAAAAGAGCGACGAGCAAAAGCACGAGGGTGGAGACGCGAATACAGACGAGGACGGCGACAGGAATGGGACCAAGGGGAAGGGCGAAAAGAAGGAGAAGGTCGCCCGGGATGAAAGCCGACGGAGCCAGTAGGCGACGATTCTGCCGCGGCGGTGGAGCCGCCCACCAACACGAGATACTGCCGATTGTTTTCGTCCACGGCCAGTCGGGGTCGGCGCAGCAGTTTGAAACCCAGGCAATGCGGTTTACCAGTAACGGCTATCCACACTCACCTCGCGTACCTTCGGGGCATTACGGCCACCTGACATCAGGCGCAAGTGCAACGAGTCGGGTTGATCCGTCGTTAGACGCCTTAAGTCCTGGCACCGAGTGAGGAAATTTCCAGTTCTCATGGCCATGTTTATAGAGTTGTTCGTTCTTCCTGCTCTTGACAACGGCGATAGGGTGACTTGGGGTTGATGGTTTCTGCTTTTAGCAAGCAATATTACTTTCAGAACCTCCGTGAGATTTTGTTCCTACTTTTTGGTTCGTGACCACGCTGGACATCATGGCCCGACCTTAAGCGATCTGAGCCTTTCGGGACATAATGCCAATCGACCGAAAAAGCACCTGTAGATGGGTCGCAGAGAAAACGGCGTCCATGCATAAAAACTCACAGGTCTTTGGCGTCGTTTAAAGACAGCTGGTTCTCTCACTCGGAACAAGACACATTGACGATCTGGATGCTATCTGCGGCGCTTCTGTTCGCAGCATTCCTCTACTTGCGCGAGCAGGGTGTGCCGGCGACGATCTTGACCAGACTCAAGAACCCGCTAGCGCGGATAGTAAGGATGTCTACCTCGATCATACACTGGAGGCGGTGACCTTACGGATATCGGGTTCCTCCGGGCGCGTCATCTGTCGTAACCCGTCATTTCGAGATAGCCCTGGCCCAGGTGATCACCGGAGTCCGCGTCCCAGACCCCAACGGCACCCTCCCAGTAGCGCACGCCCGTGAGCATTTCCTGGTCGTCCACCAGAGCCTCAACGTGAAGGTTCAACCCGGCGCGGGGAACATGCACGCGCCAGGCCACCGGGTAGCGCGCAGCGGAGGGTGAATCCCACCAGCGGTCGGCTTTGAGTTCGAAATCACCCGCTTTGAGGGCAAGCTGGTGATTTTCGCCGTCCAGGAAGCTGCCCCCGCTGTGCGGATCAGTGGTGCCGGCGCGATCCCGCAGTCGGTAAAGCATGAGGTCGCCGCCGCTCGCAAGCTGCAGGGAAAACCAGTCCCAACCCGACTGGTTGTCACCGAGCGCACTGGTGCTCCATTCCCGGTCCAGCCAGGACGTACCGGTGACCGTCACCGTCTCGTCGTCTCGCGTCAGCGCGCCCTTTGTAGCCAGCCGCGTGATCGAATAGTAGTAGGAGGCATTGCCGGCCTCGGCGCTCTTCTGGCTCAGCCCTCCGTCTCCCTGAAGTACGGGCTCTCGCTGCGGTTTCAGGGTGAACGCAAATTCGAAGGCATCGGTTTTGATCTTCAGCTGCCAGGGGAAGGCGCCGCCGGGGCCGCCGACGATGGACCAGTCCTCGAGCCAGAGCCGGAAGGGTTCCGCGTCCTGCCCCGCCAGGCCGAGGGCACCGCGGGCAAGACGCTCCGCGTGGTGGTGATCTGCACCATCGATTTCCGTGAGTGCCGTGTGTGCCATCCACAATTGCCGCGTCGCCCAGGCCGAGTCCCGCTCCGGTGCTGTGGGCGCCAGCGCGATGCGAAAGAAGGTGACCTGGTAGCCGAAGCGTTCGCCATCCGGGGCTTGCAGATGACCGGTGACGTACCACCATTCGTTGCGAAAGGCGCGGTGGGCATTGTGATCTTCCGGAAAGCGGAAAGGCCGGGGCGCCGTTGCCCGTGCAAAGCCGCTGTCCGGTTCACCCCCGAGGGCACTCACCACGTCGATGCCGTCCGGCGCCCCGCGGTCACAGCCGGCACAGGCCAGAAGCAGCAGACACAGGAGACGGCGCATCACGGTGCGTAGAGCGCTGCACGCAGGTCGCCGCCGGCAAGGCGCCGGGCGGGCCAGAGCGCTGCCAGCGTCGCCGCCGCCACGGCGAGCAGCTGGGCCTCGAACACTACGGCCCCATCGACGTGAGTGGCCAGGGTCCAGCCAAAGGACCGCCGGTTGATGACATCGATCAGCAGTAGCGACATGGCGCCACCGAGAGGCAGGGCAAGCAGGCCGGCGAGGAAGCCGCTGGTCGACGCTTGGGCGAGGACCAGGCCCTGGAGCTGTCGCGGCGTCAGCCCGACGGCGCGCAGCACGGCAAACTCGCGCCGGCGTTCGAGGAAGAGGGCCATCAGGGCGCTGACGATACCCACAAAGGCGACGACGATGACCAGTGCCCGCAGCACGTCGGTGATCACGAAAGTCCGGTCAAAGATGGCCAGAGTGCGCTCCCGGATTGCGTGGTTGGACACTACCGCCAGGTCGAGCCCATCCCGGGCGCCAAGTGATGTAATGCGTTGCCGTAGTGCCGCGGCATCTGCGCCGGGAGCCAGGGTAACCGCCAGCGAGGAAAGACCCGGGTCCTGCCAGTGCGCGCTATAGACGGCAAGGGGCATGACTGCGGCACCGTAGGAGCTGGCATAGTCGCGGTAGATGCCGCTCACCTGCAGGTCGATTGCACCTACCGGGGTTTCCAGGTTCAGCGTATCGCCTAACGTGAGCTGGCGCCGCGTGGCCAGAGGTTCGGAGATCAGCAGGCCATTGCCGTCCTGCAGCATGCGGTGCGCCGCGTCTGCAGGCCCGGCAATGATCTCGAAGCGCCTTGCGTGCCCGGTTGCCTCAGCGAGTACGAGCACGCGCAGCACCTCGTCATCCAGGCGCAATCTCCGCTGTATCGCGCCGGAGACAGCTTTGACGCCCGCCAGCTCTCTCAGTCGTCCCTCCCAGCCGGGGTCGAGGCGCTCGCCCTCGGCCTCGAGGTAAACATAGAGATCGCCCTGCAGGGTGCCGTCCAGCCAGCTCACCACACTGGCCCGGAAGGAGCCGATCATGATCGCAACGCCTACGGTGGCCGACACGGCGACCGCGAGAGCGATCAGGGCCGGTCCCGTGCGCGGGAGTGCGCTCTGCACGCCGCGCAGGGCCAGTTGCAGGTGCGTGCTGCCGCAGCCTGCCGCAGCGCAGACCAGGCCCCGCAGGAGCTGGCGCAGCAACAGTGGGCAGAGTAGGGCATAGCCCGCGATGAGCAGGGCCAGGGCAATGAAACCGGCAACCAGCGACCGACCCGATACGGCAATGAGGACCGGGCAGGCTATCGCGAGTCCCAGGCCGACGAGGAAAAGCCGGAAACTGCCGTGGGTGTCCTGCCCGGCGGATTCGCGCTCGAGCGATACCGGGGCCGTTCGCGCGGCCGCCTGGGCCGGGGCGAGGGTGGCCAGCAGCACCGCGCCCAGCGTGACCGCGAGCGCCGCCAGCAGCTGCGCCGGCGCCAGGTCCGGGCGGGTAGCCTCGATCGTGACGTAGAGGTCCGATACGGTCCGTGCTACGAGCAGCAGCAGCGATTGACCCAGCGCAACTCCGAGTAGCAGCCCGAACACACCGCCGATGAGACCGAGTACGGATGCCTCCAGCAGCAGTCGGCTGAACAGCTGGCGCGGTGTGGTGCCGAGCATGCGCAGGACGGCGAAGGTCGGGGTCCGTTGAACCACGGCGAAGGCCATGGCATTGTAGACCAGGAAGGCGCCGATGAGCGCGGCCAGCAGGCTCATGGCCGTGAGATTGGTTCGGAAGGCGCGGGTCATATCATCAAAGGTCTGGCGCTGATCGTCATAAGCCTGAAGTTCGAGGTCAGCGGGTAGGGTAAGACGCAGCGCAGCAGCCTCCTCCGCTGTGAGCCTGAGCTGGATGCTGTCCAGCTCGCCGCGACGCCCTGACAGGTGCTGGACCGTGGCAATATCGGCGAGCAGCACATCGCCGAACCAGCCGCCTGTGGCGGCTTCGGAGACGGCGAGCAGTCGCAGCCCGACCGTGCGTTCATTGGTTCGGGCTTCAAGATACTCGCCGGCCGTGAGGCCCAGGCGCTGCGCCAGCGTTGCGGGCGCGAGCACGAGCATCGCATCCGATGCGGTCAGCAACGCGGCAAGATTCTCGACCACGCCACCCGGGGCCCCCGAGTTGCCCGCCAGCGCCAGCGGGTCGGTGCCGACGAGTTCGACCTGTGCGTCGCCCAGCACCAGGCGGACCCGGATGAGCGGCAGGGAAAGGCGGAGCCCGCGCTCCACCCGCAGCTCCCGGTAGAGACCCTCGTCCAGGGCACCCTCGCGCGAGTGCAATTCGTGGGTCATGGGACCGGCAAGTACTTCCAGGGATCGGTCGAACGAGGCAGCGGCCGCCCGTGTCGCCAGCGCGACCGCGACGATAACCGCAGCGCCCAGAGCGATACCGAGCAGCGTCAGCACAAGCTGGGCCGGGTGCTGGCGGTAAAAACGAACGCTCGCCCGCAGCGGCAGTCGACTCCGGGTCATTGCTCGACGACGCGCCCCGCCTCGAAACGCAGCACCCGGTCCGCCCGGGCCGCGACTGTCTCGCTGTGGGTGACCAGCAGCAGTGCGCCCTCGTGCCGCGCCGCCTGCTCCAGCAGCAGGTCGAGCACCTCGTCGGCCGTGGTCGGATCGAGGCTGCCTGTGGGTTCGTCGGCAAGCACCAGCAGCGGGTCATGGATCAGGGCCCGGGCGATTGCCACGCGCTGCTGCTCACCGCCGGAGAGTCGATCGGGGAAGCTCTCGGCCCGACTCGCCAGGCCGACCGCTGCCAGGCCCTGTTGCACCCGATCGCGAGCCTGGTTGCCAGGAGTACCCAGCAGGTCCAGCGGCAGACGCACGTTCTCCGCCACGGTAAGTGTGGGCACCAGCAGGAAGCGCTGGTAAACAAAGCCGAGATGTTTGCGCCGGAACAGGGTTCGCGCGGGCTCCGCAAGCCCGGCGACGTTTTCGGCGCCGATACGGATGCAGCCTTGGTACGGGCTGTCGATGGTGCCGAGAAGGTTGAGCAGGGTCGATTTACCGCAACCGCTGGCACCTAATAGCGCAACGCGCTCCCCGCCCGCCAGGGACAGGTTCACGTCCTCGAAGAGCATATGGTCACGCCCACCCTCCCGATACCGGTAACTCAGGTCTGTTGCTGTGAGCACTCATGTTCCTCGATTTGCCACGGCACAGAAGGTTAACATAACAGCGACGTGCCTACGCGCCGCCTTTCCCCGGCCCGCGGTACCACGTTGCCGCCGGGCTGTTGCGCAAGGCTACCCGGAAACAGGCGCTCCCGGGTAAACCGACTCCGCGGCGGCACGTATATACCAGGCCAAAACCCCGGCGAGGCAAGTGACGAATGAAAGCATCTGACCTGTTCGCGAAAGCTCTGGAGGAGCACGCTGGAGACAATATGCAAGGCCCGGTGGATTTTTCCATGACCAGGGTAACGCCATTCGAAATCACCCGGCCATTGAGCGCTCGGGCATGAGAGTCTGGTTGGCACCGCTGCTCCTGGTGTTGGCTGCCTGCGATACCTTGCTCATGGCGCAACCCGCGCAGCGGGATGACCCCTGTACCGGTTTCTCAATGCCGGATAGACAGAGTAACGACTGATCGGAGTGCAGAAGTCCTGAGAACTCAGGCCCGCGTCTCTTCCGCGATCGACCGAACCCGCGCCACCATAGCCCGCAGACCGCTGCCACGAGTGGGGGACAGGTGGTTCATCAGCTCCAGCTGGTCGAAGTAACTCTCGATATCGAAATCGAGCACCTGCTCAGGTGTCTTGTTATTGTAGGCCGCCAGTATCACCCCGAGCAGACCCTTGACAATGAAGGCGTCGCTATCGACAGTGATTTGAAGGCGGCCATCCGCCAGGCCGGTATCGATCCAGACCTGGCTCTGGCAACCGCGGACGAGGCGATCTTCGGTGTGAAGGCTGGCGTCCATGGCCGGCAGTTCCTTGCCCAGGTCGATGATGTACTTGTAGCGGTCCTCCCAGCCATCAAAGAAGCCGAGCGTCTCGATGATGTCGTCGCTGACGATGGAGTGGCCGAAAGGGTTAGGATCTGGCATCGGTGAATGTCCCGGGGGAGGGTGCTTTATATTAGAAGAACATGCCGGTTTCGAGCTGGGCTTCTTCCGACATCATCTCCCGACTCCAGGGGGGGTCGAACACCAGCTGCACGGAAACCTCGCGAACGTGGGGCACGAGCGCCACACGGTGCTCGACGTCGCCCGCCAGCACGGGCCCCATGCCGCAGCCCGGGGCTGTCAGGGTCATATCGATCGCCACTCGACCGGCCTCCTGGTCGATCACGACCCGGTAGATCAAGCCCAGGTTAACCAGATCAACGGGAATCTCGGGGTCGTAGACTGTGTGCAGCGCTTCCCACACCTGCGCCTTACTGATACGGCCGTCAGCGGGCGCTTCGAAATCCAGGCGCACGGGCTCCAGCCCGAGGGCATCCGCGTCAGTGCCATCCACCCGCACCATGTTGCCGTTGTAGGTGAGGGTGTAGTTACCGCCCAGGGATTGCGTCAGGGTTACGAAGGTGTCAGCCGGTATGACAAGCTTGTCACCGACCGGCACCAGCCGCGCGGGACAATCGCGGCGGGTGGTCAAGAATCGTACGCTCCTGGGCACTCATGCGACGCTGAAACTCTCGCCGCAGCCGCAGGCGGCTGTTACATTGGGATTGAGGAATTTGAGGGTGCGGTTAAGGCCCTCGCGGACGTAATCAAGCTTCGTTCCGCGCAGCAGGCCGACGGACTGCGCATCGACATACAGTGACAACCCGTTGTCCAGCTTCACCTCAACGTCGCCGGACTCGCTCGCGTCTACCTCTTCCATCACGTACATGTAGCCGGAGCAACCGCTCTCCCTGACGCTAATGCGCACACCTGATAAACCACTGGCAGTGGCCTGTTGTTGCAGGTGCCGGGCAGCCTCCGGTGTGACTGTAACCACGTCCTCATTGATGTCAAAAATTTCAACGCTCATTACGCTACCTGATCTCGTGTTAGCGATCCGCCTCAGCCGAACAGGGCTGCGGCCCTGCGGATGCCCTCGAACAGCGCATCCACATCGTCACGCGTGTTGTAGACTGAATAACTGGCCCTCGCCGTCCCGGGCACCTCCATTCTGGCCATCAATGGTTGGACGCAGTGATGGCCGGTACGAATCGCAATACCCTGCTGGTCCAGCAGCATGCCGACGTCGGAGGGATGGCAGCCGTCCAGCAGGAAGCTGAATATACCTACGGCCTTGCGGGGCGAGCCGATTCGTGTGAGCCCTTCGATGTCTGCGGCCTGGGCCAGGGTGTAGGCCAGCAGGTCCTCCTCATGGGCCGCAGCGCCAACCCGGTCCAGGCCGTTAAGGTAATCGATGGCGGCACCGAGGCCGATGGCTCCCGCGATATTGGGGGTGCCCGCCTCAAATTTAAAGGGGAGGCTGTTGAACGTGGTCCCGTCGAACGAGACGTTCTCGATCATTTCGCCGCCGCCCTGGAACGGAGGCATTGACTCCAGTAGTTCGTCGCGGCCCCACAGCACACCGATACCGGTGGGACCGAACAGCTTGTGTCCGGAAAACGCATAGAAGTCGCAGTCCAGCGCCTGCACGTCCACCGGCCAGTGGGCCACCGCCTGGGCGCCGTCCACCAGCACTTTGGCACCGACAGCATGGGCGCGATCGATGATGTCCGCCACCGGGTTTACGGTGCCAATGGCATTGGAAACGTGGTTCAGTGCCACCAGTTTGACGCGTTCGTCGAGCATGGCATCAAAGGCCTCGAGATCGATATCGCCGGAATCCAGCACCGGGATGGGCTCCACCCGTGCGCCGGTTACGGCACAGATCATCTGCCAGGGTACGATATCGCTGTGATGCTCAAGATAGGGCAGCAGTACCCGGTCGCCATCACCCAGGTGGTTGCGCCCCCAGCTGTTAGCAACGAGATTCACCGCTTCGGTGACGCCGCGCACCCAGATCACCTGCTCTGGGCGCGGGCTGTTGAGGAACGCGGACACCTTCCCGCGAGCCTGTTCGAAGCCGCGGGTGGCCCGGTCGCTCAGGGCGTGGGCGCCGCGGTGAACATTGGCGTTGTCGCAGCGGTAATAGTGGGCAATGGCCTCGATCACCGCCTCCGGTTTCTGAGTGGTGGCCGCGTTGTCGAGGTAAACAAGGGGGTGGCCATTGACCTCCTGATGCAGGATAGGGAAATCCGCGCGCACTGACTCCACATCGAAGGCGGGACGGGCCTGTTGCAGTGCGGTCACGCCAGGTGCCTCGTCAGCATGGGGTCATGAGACAGCCGTTGCGCCAGCAGGGGGTGCAGGAAATCCTTGAGCATTTCGTTATCGAGGGTCTCCACCAACTCGTTGATGAATCCGTAGCTGAGCATCACTTCCGCCTCCCGGCGGCCAATTCCTCGAGTGCGAAGGTAGTGCATCATCCCCGCATCGAGCTGGGCTACCGTGGCTCCATGTGCACACTGCACATCGTCGGCGTAGATTTCCAGTTCCGGCTTGGTGTATATCTCGGCACTGGCGCTGGTTAGCAGGTTGCGGTTGCTCAGTTCGGCCCGGGTCTTCTGGGCATCAGGGTGGATATGAATGCGGCCATTGAACACCGCACGCGCCTCGTCGCCGATGATGCCGCGAAATACCTCGTCGCTGGTGCAACGCGGTACCGCATGCTCAATGCAACTGTGATAGTCAACCTGCTCGGATCCGCGCAGCAGGTAAATACCATTGAGCTCGCAGTGCGCGCCAGGTCCGGCATGCTCCACCGCGATATCGATGCGTTTGAGATCACTCCCTAGCGCCAGGTGGAACCCTTCCAGCAGGCTGTCTCGCTCGAGGCGCGCGTGTACTCCTCCGATGTGCATGGCGCCACCCTCTTCCAGGTGCAGGCGGAAGTGCTTTAGCCTGGCGCCGGGACCCAGCAACAGCTCGGTAATGCCATTGGTGAAGGCCGCTTTGGCGGAGCCGCCGAAGTGCTCGATCACATTGGCGCTCGCGTTCTGCCCGAGCACCACCAGCAGGCGCTGGTTGACGGTAAACGCCGGCTCGCGTCGACTGCTGAGATGCACGATATGCAGCGGCTCGCTGAGTTCGGCGTTGTCCTCCAGTTCGAGGTACAGACCGTCCGACAGATTGGCGTCGTTGAGGTGGGCGAACAGGTGCCGGTCGCTCGCCAGGGCGGCGCCGAGACGGGACGCGATGCGACTGGCCTGTTCATCGGCGGCATCGGCGAACCGCACCAGTGACACTCCCGGTGGCAGGTTGATGTCGGCTATGCTGCCCTGTAGAAAGCCATCCACGAATACCAGGCGCTGGCCACCCAAACGGGGCACCTCGTCAACCGCGGGGGCGCCCTGTTGGGCGGCGGCGAATTGCCGTTCCAGCGGCTGCAGGTTGGTGTACCTCCACGCCTCGGTCTTTCGGGTTGGCTTGGGGCTCGCGACCCATCGCGCACGGCCGGCCTCCCGACATGGTCTGTAGCCAGGCCGGGCCCTCGCTCCCGACCAATAGCCGCTGCATGAAGTCCGGCATCAAGCGACCTCGTCCTCGATCCAGCCGTAACCCCTTTCCTCCAGCTCCAGGGCGAGGCGCTTGTCACCGGAGCGCACGATGCGCCCGCCAGACAACACGTGCACCCGGTCCGGCTCGATGAAGTCGAGCAGGCGCTGATAGTGGGTGATCAGTACGAACGAGCGTTCGGCTGAACGCATGGCATTGACTCCTCCAGCGACCACCTGCAGGGCATCGATATCGAGGCCGGAATCGGTCTCGTCCATGATGCACAGCGTGGGTTCCAGTAACATCATCTGCAGCAGTTCATTGCGCTTCTTTTCGCCGCCGGAAAAACCCTCGTTTACCCCGCGCTTGAGGAAGCTCGCGTCCAGGTCGACCGCTTTGCCCGCCTCGCGGGCCCGCTTCATGAAATTCACCGTGTCGAACGCTTCCAGCCCGCGGCTATCGCGCGTGGCGTCAACCGCCGCCTTGAGAAACTCCATGTTGCTGACGCCCGGGAATTTCCACCGGGTACTGGAATGCAAGGAATATGCCCAGATGAGCCCGCTCCTCGGTGTTCAGCTCGAGCAGTTCACGACCCATGAAACGCACGCTACCCTCGGTGACTACGTAGCCATCGCGACCCGCCAGTACATGGCCCAGGGTGCTCTTGCCCGAGCCATTGGGCCCCATGATGGCGTGCACCTCGCCGGGGTTTACCGACAGGCTCAGCCCTTTGAGGATGTCCTTGCCGTCGACCCGCGCGTGCAGGTTATCAATCTCAAGCATGCTCATATTCTGTTCCTTAACCGACCGAGCCTTCGAGGCTCACTTCCAGCAATTTACCTGCCTCCACCGCGAATTCCATGGGCAGTTCCTTGAATACCTCCTTGCAGAATCCGTTCACGATCATGGACACCGCCTTTTCCTCGTCAAGACCGCGCTGCCGGCAGAGGTAGAGTTGCTCATCGCTGACCTTGGAGGTCGTAGCCTCGTGCTCCACGACGGCGCTGGGGTTCCTGCTTTCGATATACGGGAAGGTGTGGGCCGCAGCATTTGTCGCCAATCAGCAGTGAATCGCACTGGGTGTAATTGCGTGCTCCTTCGGCTCGCGGACCCATGCGTACCAGGCCGCGATAGGCATTGCTGGAACGACCTGCCGAGATACCCTTCGAAATGATAGTCGAGCGGGTGTTTTTGCCCAGGTGAATCATCTTGGTGCCGGTATCGGCCTGCTGCCGGTTGTTGGTGAGCGCCACAGAGTAGAATTCGCCGACGCTATTATCGCCACGCAGGATGCAACTCGGGTACTTCCAGGTGATGGCGGAGCCGGTTTCCACCTGAGTCCATGAAATCTTGGCGTTGGTGTGGGCCACGCCGCGTTTGGTGACAAAGTTGTAAATACCGCCCCGACCCTCACTATCGCCGGGGTACCAGTTCTGTACGGTGGAATACTTAATTTGTGCGCCGTCAAGCGCCACCAGCTCTACCACAGCCGCATGCAGCTGGTTCTCGTCGCGCATTGGCGCAGTGCAGCCCTCGAGGTAGCTCACGTGGCTGCCTTCCTCCGCCACGATCAGGGTGCGCTCGAACTGCCCCGTATTAGCTTCGTTGATGCGGAAGTAGGTTGACAGCTCCATCGGGCAGCGCACCCCCTTGGGGATGTAGACGAAGGAACCGTCGGAGAACACCGCGCTGTTCAGGGCTGCGTAAAAGTTGTCCTTCCGGGGTACCACGGTGCCTATGTACTTGCGAACCAGCTCCGGGTGTTCGCGAACGGCCTCGGACATGGAGCAGAACAACACGCCCGATTCGGCGAGCTTATCGCGAAAGGTGGTGGTGACTGAAACCGAGTCGAACACGACGTCCATGGCCACACCCGCCAGCGCAGCCCGTTCGTGCAGCGGGATGCCGAGCTTCTCGTAGGTGGCCAGCAATTCCGGGTCGACCTCGTCAAGGCTCTTGGGGCGGTTCTCTGCAAGGCTTTTAGGCGATGAGTAGTACGAAACTGCCTGGAAATCCACCGGTGGATAGTCTACATGAGCCCACTCGGGCTCAACCATCTCGACCCAGGCGCGGAAAGCCTCGAGGCGCCACTGCAGCATCCACTCCGGCTCCTCCTTTTTAGCCGATAGCGCGCGCACGACATCCTCGTTCAGCCCCGGCGGGAAGGTCTCCGCCTCAACCATGGTAGAAAAACCGGCGGCGTACTCGCGGACGATGGCTTTGTCAATCTGTTCCTGTGACATGGGTTACCTATAGGATAATCAAAGCGAAGCTTTTACGGCAGACTGGCCGGTGTTTGGTACGGACAACAGTTCGATGTTGGATGACTCGCCTGCGCCTGCCCCGCGCGCCTGCTGCCGCCTGACGACAGCCTGAATATCGCGGCGGGCCACGAGGTCGGCCAGGGATATCTGATGGAGAAAAGCGCGAATCTGCTCGCTGAGGTCCATCCATAGATGATGGGTAAGACAGGTCTCGCCCCCCTGGCAGTCGCCCTGACCCTGGCAACGGGTGGCGTCGGTGGTCTCGTTCACCGCCTCGATAACTTGGGCGACACTGATTTCCGAGGCATCCCTGCCCAGGTGGTAGCCACCACCGGGACCGCGCACACTGCGGACCAGACCCTTGCGCCTGAGTTGCGCGAAGAGCTGCTCCAGGTAGGAAAGTGAAATATCCTGACGCTCGGAAATGCCGGCAAGGGCCCGCGGACCGCCG
Organism: uncultured Gammaproteobacteria bacterium; assembly: GCA_963840725.1. Classification (GTDB taxonomy): domain Bacteria; phylum Pseudomonadota; class Gammaproteobacteria; order Pseudomonadales; family Halieaceae; genus CAVWDU01. The sequence goes on from CAWIZY010000029.1 coordinate 47,773, forward strand.
CCCTCATTGAGCGCCAGATCGAGAATGGAGGTTACTGCATAACGCCCCCGAGTAGTCAGCCGCATAGCAAAAAGTCTCTCCGAATAAATCTCAAGTCACAATGGTCTCTTTTCCGACTAATTTAGTCAACTATTAATCCGGCTGATGCGCCCGCTCCTTCCCGCGCCGAAAGTCTCTGCCCGAGAGGCCTCGAATGCTAATTCAGCAGGCAATCAGCGTGCTGAAGAATCCATTGCGATGCGTAACCCAGCTGTATTTTGCGATTGAGAGCCTCTAAATGATAGTGTTGCCGGCGTTTGCCCGGCACACTGATCGTGCGAGGAGGAGGGCTGTACGTTGTTTGTGTCCCAACTGGGAGAGGTCGCCGAGCAGTCGCTGCGATCACGGCAAGTAAATCCTCGTCGTGGGCATGGTAAAGTATTCATTGTCCGGCCTCTATCCAGTTCGTGTACATCATGAATTGATCACTGCGATAGCGCACCACGTGAAGCGGCTCTTCCAGTCCGGCACGATCGCTATGGGCGCTTCCTGCGCCGCTGCCAGCATACTTAGCAGGCAAGAAACCAACGATAATCTAATTCTGTTCATAGCATTGTCCCTGGTGGCGGCCGGAGCTGGCCTCAGGTTCAATTGCCCAGCGCCACTCGGTACAGGCGGTCGTGGGGATACGTGGTTCGCTTCACCCGATCCCTGCATTTGCGTACGCTATTGAGAGCCCCGAATCGGTTTAATCAGGCGCTGGAACTTTTACTCATCGGGTCTATGGGTCGACGTAAAGAGTCGAAATAAAGAGTCGACATAATCGGCCCCCGAATACGGTATCCGCCCCTCAACGCCTGATTCGACCTCACTGTGTAATATAGGATCAATCGCGCCGAAAGTACCCAGAATGTAACCTGATTCCGCTATAGTATTGATGCCGCTAATGGTCCGCCAAAAAAGGAAATGCAATGCTGCTCAAAGGTAATCTGCGTTACTCAGTGACCATGTTGCTGGTCGCCTGGTCATTTGCCGGACTAGCCCAGGCGGAATCGACTTACCTTATTGCTGACTCGCTGATCGATCCATTACAAGGAAGGAAAATCCGCAATCCGGTGGTCGAGATTGAGGGCGATCGAATCGTCTCGGTGACTCCGGGCGGGACCGTTCCCGCGCTCAGTAGCACCGGTGGCCATTGTGACAATAATCTGCTGCCGGCTGATTACGATGTCACCGCCTCTGGTGTCGCTGATGGACCCTGGGCGGTCCGGCGCCAGGTGCGCAAGAACAGGAAGTACGGCGTCGACGTCATCAAGATATGTGCAACGGGCGGAACGTCGAGCAAGGGCACTGACCCAGGTGTTCGGCAATACACCTTTGAGGAGATTGAGGCCATCGTAGACGAGGCTCACACCCTCGGTTTGCAGGTCGCTGCGCATGCCCATGGCGCCGAAGGGATTCGCTTTGCGATCAGGGCAGGTGTCGATTCCGTTGAACACGCCAGCCTGATTGACGCGGAAGGGCTGGACCTGGCGAAACGCAATGGAACCTTCCTGTCGTTGAATGCGTATACGCCTGTTTACATGGTTGCCCACGGTGAAGCCGCAGGCATGCTCCCGGAGACTGTAGAAAAGGCGCGAGCCTTGAAAAAGATAAGGCTGGAAAATTACCGGTTGGCGATAGAGCAGGGTGCCAGTGTTGTGTTCGGTAGCGATGCCGCCACCTATCCGCACGGAGACAATGCAAAGCAGTTTGCGTTATACGTGATGCTCGGAATGTCACCCATGGAAGCCATTCAGTCGGCGACTACCGTCGCCGCCAGGTCATTGGGTTGGTCCGGTGACACAGGTGCCATCGCACCGGGCTACTTCGCGGACATCATCGCAGTAGCAGGCGATCCACTGGACGATGTAAGCCATTTGGAGAATGTCGTTTTCGTGATGAAAGGAGGCAAGGTCTACAAGCAGACCGACTAGCCCGGCCGCAGTGAGCTGGCAGTGAATGCTGTGAGCAGACAGTTTCCTGAAATGGGCCCAAGCTCATCGAGCGGCTCAAGAGCGAGCGAGACGTTTATGGGCCAGAAACCAGTGGCGTGTCACTCGATCGGATTTTGGCGGGAGCGTCTTCACACCGCTGTCGTTTCCACATGGTCCACTTGCCCGGGATGTTGGCGGGCGGCCACCAGGCAGCCGATGACGATCAGGGCCGTACCTGCGAGGGTCGCGGCGGTGACCGCCTCTGCGAACACCAGAAAACCCAATAGCGCCGCCCAGATGAAGGCGGAATATTCCGCCGGAATCAGAATTCTGGCCTCGGCCCGTGCGTAAGCCCAAGCTATCAAGAGCAGGGAGACAATCCCCAGTACCGCTGCCGTAATCAGCGCCGGCAGTATATCCGCCGCCGGCATGATCGCCAGGAATGGGGCAGGTATCAGATAAATGACGACCACGGTCAGGCTCTGGAAAAATGCGATTTCGATGGGCCGGGCGATCAGTGCCTGCTGTCTTTGCAGGATCAGGTTGTAGGCGTAGAGCAGTGCGGAACAAAGTATCGCGGCAATACCCTTGCCCAGGTCGTCGCTGTACTCTCCGCCGAGTTTGCCACCGATAATCACCAGCGCCCCGATCAGGCCTACCATCGAGGCAATTATGGCCTGGCCGCCTATCTCCTCATGCAACAGGAGAGCTGCCAGGTACAGGGCGATCAGTGGCGCGATGAAGGTCAGTCCCACCGCCTCGGCCAAGGGCACGTGAACCAGGCCCCAGAAAAAAAGAAAAGCCATGAGTGAGGTCACCACCCCGCGCCAGAGATGCAGCCTGAGGGACGATTTTCGCGGCCATCCCTCATGTTTCCAGAAAAATAATGCGGCGGCGATAGCCAGCGCGATCAGGGTTCGCCAGAACATCGCGTTGTAGGCCCCGATTCCAATCGCGAGGCTTTTCATTACCGCGTCCATGCCGGCATAGGTCGCCATGCCAAGCATGGCGACGACAAACGGGACGACGTTATGGCGAGCGGCATGGCTCATGGCAAGGGCATTCCCCCGGGTAGGCTCTGCGCACATTACACGCTGCGGGGCCTTGGGTCGATGGCGTCCGCATTCCGGGAGACTGCGCAGCACAGGCAGGTCTGGTCCCGGAACTCCGCTACGTCCGCTGCAGGTGCCTGCAATTCACAGACTGCGCTACAGTGGGGTGTACGTGACCAGCAGGGCGGTGGCCAGGAAGATATAGATAAACGGTATGACCAGGTAACCCATAACGTCCCGGGCCTGGATGCGCACCCCGGCACCCATTATCGGCAGCACCACAAGCAGGAAAAAGGGTTGCAGCAGGTTGGTGGACGTTTCGCCATAGGCGGCGGCCATCGCTACCCTGGCGATGAGGGCTTCCATCTGCTCCGGCGACAGGCCTGCGCCCACACTGATCGCGGCCTCGGTCAGGGCCGGGCCGATTACCGCCCACTCACCGCCTGCCGACGGAATGGCGAAATTGGTGACCGCCCCAGCGAGTTGCGAGAAGAATGGCAGGCTGTGCAGCGAGGCGCCATTGGCAATCGAGTCGGCCATCAGCCCCCCCAGGCCGCTATACATCATGATACCCATGATGCCGGCATAGAAGGGATACTGAAACACGATGCCGGAGACGTTGCTGCAGGCGCGCTTCATTGCTATGACATACCGCATCGGCGTCCGGTGCACCAGCAGGCCGACACAGAAAAACAGGAAAATCATGATATTCAGGTCCAGGTCAAGACCGCGGCTGGCGAAGTGTCTGACCAAGAAGGACAGCCCGGCAATGGCGACCAGTGACTGCAACCAGACGTCATTGTTGAGACGGTCGGAGACCGTATTATCCGGGCTGGCCCGGGCAGCGGCCTCCTCGGCAACGGTCCGGTGGTGTTCTGCCTCTGCTTCTGCCAGCTCATCAATGGATTGCACCTCATGCTCATGGGGACGCATCAGCCACATCAGTGCCGGTAGCGTTAAGAAGATCATGCCCAGATACAGCCAGTTGAGCAGGCTACCGAGAGTCGCCGAGACCGGTATCCGCGCAGACAACACGCCGGCCTCGATCAGGAAGTTGTCCGGGGTATTAAGCAGGAGGGCAATCGAACTGGACAGCCCACCCACCCAGGGCTGGCCCGAAAGGTACACGAGCGCGACCAGATAGGCGTAGTCGATACCATCAACCCGCCTGGCCAACTCACGCGCAAAGATTGCGGTTAGCACTGCCCAGCCCCAACTGACCAGATTGAAAAGCCCCCCGACAATGATTACCAGAACATAGACACTACCGGGCGTGCGTGCCAACTGCGCAAGGCGATCGATTAAACGGGAGATTGGCGGCGACAGGGCAATGGCGAAACCGGTGACGAGTATCAGCACCATTTGCATACCGAATTCCAGCAACATCCAGAAACCCCGGTACCAGTGATCCACCACCTGGTTCAGGCCGGATTCGGTGAATACCAAGGCCGCCAAGCCCACCCCAAGAGTAAGAATAATGGCGAATACGAAGGGCTCTGGAATCCAGCGCTGCAGGCGCTGTGAAAAGACACTACCCAGCGCTCTCAGCATGGTGAGGCCGCCCTGTAACTCGACCCTGTAGCCATTCCTCCGCTTACTCTAGCAATCATTGCCGTCGCATCATGATTTAATGAATGGGCAGTATAGTGCTGATAAACACAGTTCTGTGAGCAGTTTTCTCCACTACTGTCGCTGCTGAGTCTTTAACTCTACAACCCCGGTCAAAATTTCCGTAATCGCTCAAGGAAGAGCATCGTGGCCAGACTGCAAAGATACTGTGCAGCGGGCATGCCCCAGTATGTCATCCAGCGCGGCAATAATTCCTCGGTCTGCTTTGCCGACGATATGACCATGCGCTGTCGAAAACAATGCAAACCCGGGGACGTCAGCAGGTACGCTATTTCACAAGACCTATCGCCGCACCGGTGCATTGTTCGAGGAGCGGTTCACATCATGCTTTGTCCAGCCGAGCGACTATTTATTGCGTGTCTTTGCTGAATCGAGCTAGATCCGACGAGATCAGGGGTGGTGGCTGAGGGTCTGGTTCCCGGCCCAGGTGGCCAGGAACCCGACACTTCGATTCATGTTATTTTTGCTTAGACTTGATCGTCGTTTTGCTTCTGAAATCGGGAATGTAGAGTGATTGCGTAGAGTTCCTGACCGACGTGCATTCCTCCAGATCGTTCCAGGTGAAACTTATGAATCCGTAATTGGCGATTGAGTTGATCGCGGCAACCAGATCAGGACTAAAGGTAAAGCAGGTAGTCGAGACTCCAGCTGCATCGGTTGCCTGACAGAAGCCAAAATTCATGACCTCGCCATTCCCCGAGTCGGTCACTCGGGCACCACAACCAATAACCTCTACATCGTTGTCGGAGAATCTTGCGCTGGCCTGAACGCCCTGTGCGTTCATGAGTTCCAGATCAATAGTTACCGGACTGTCACCGGCGGCACCAGCCATTCCCGCGCTGGCGTAGAACACCATTATCGATGCTGCCATTGACGCTTGTATTTTTTTCATAGGCCTTATCCTTTCGTTATCAGTCAGGTACTAGGTTTACAGGCGACCTTGCAGGCCCCCTGAATTCATTGCTCTCAGGAGTCGCTGCATCATCAGCTTGCGTCCGGATTCGTTCAGTCCAGATATCTTCATCTGCAGATCAGACATCTCGTGGTCGGAAATAGAACCCTGGCTGACATAATAGTCAATTTCGCCTGACACTATATCGAGCCGATAATGATCGTTTGCCCCTTCCTGTTTAGCCGCAGGAGCTGGAGCAGGTTCAGCTGCGGATGTCGGTGAGAGTTGCGTCGCAGAAATCGTTGTCATGGCAGCATCGAGTTCTTCTCGCACGATGCCGCGAAGCAGGGGTTCGATAGCCAGCGGGTCGGGCTGAACCAGCGTTGTGGTAGCCTCGGGTGAAACCGCGGTCCGCGTGTTCAATGCCGCCGTTTGCGCGTGAGCCATTTCCTCAATACCCGTTTCAAGCTGACCTGCCCTCACCAGCAAGAGCACAATAGATGCTGTTTGCACTATGCTGAGTATGATGACAATTCTCATGGGACCGGTTCCGCTTCCAGTTTGGGCCAGTAAGCTCGTGCTTTAACACGAGGACTATTGCCCTGCCGCCGGTGAGGACGACACCAGGATCAAGGCTTTAAGATTCAACTCTGAATGACTTTCATGAGGACCCGAGGCGATGTCGATGATTATCTGCTGCAATAACTGAGCCATCATCGGAATAATCATTTAAAACAACCGCTTGAGAAATCAGCCCTGTTCGGTCGTTTCGTAGTTGTAAAATAAACTGACAGCCAAAGCCACGCCAGCTCTCTCCGGTAGTCGATGCGGCATCCTTAGGCCGCTCAAGCCGATAAGTTACTTCGGACATTCCTCCCCCGGGTACATCGATGGCTGGCTCGAATTGTTGCCCGGCCTGTATCCGGATACCCTGGTGAGGTGGCATCGACACGGATTGCGCTACTGTTTTCGCCGGAGAGACTGGAGCCCCAGCAAGGGTTGTACGGCTATCGATACAGCCCTGCGCAAGCTCATGCGATAAACACAAGCGAGCAACATGGGCTGGGGCGCGCCTGCTACCGCCCGCCTGCTACCGCCCGCCTGCTACCGCGCGCCTGCTACCGCGCGCCGCCTGCGAGTCTTGGCACTGCGCGACTCAGTCCTTGTAGTACCCTAGTACGTCAATGATAAGGTGCACGTCCCGTACGACGTACACAGAGAAATCCGGATTGCCGCCGGTGCTGGGTGTCGTCTTCACAACCCCTGCATTGGCGATGTTCTGCAAGCTCGCCACGTAATTGAGCCAGCTCGAGTTGGGCCGCTGCTCATTCCACGGCCACACGGTGGCGAAGCCCCGCTGTCCCGCCGGGCCCATAGGTACCACCGTGATGTTCAGTAACGCGGCTTCGTGCTCTCCAAGGGGAAACGGGCATTGATCGGGATACTCCAGCGGCGCGCCGCCCGCCGCTTTGTTTTGGTCGCTAACATTACCATAGCTGCGAAAACTGCGACTGGAGTTCGCCACCATCATGCCGCCGATACCGTAGCGAGTATCGACGATGCGGCAGGGGGTGACGGCGTAAAAACCCAGCCCGTCCGGAGCGATGGAATCGCGGCAGGTGCCAGATAAACAGGGCAATTCCAATGTGTACAGCGCGTCGTCGTCGCCGACCGCATAGTAGCTGTTTACGACTATCGTATGGATGCCGTCCTCTTCGAGCTCAATATTGTTGATGGTATTGTTGTAACCCCATCTGCTGTCTAGCTCTTTGCCACTGGGACTGTATAGTGCCACCGCATTTGTTATCAAGGACGAGGTCTGGATAAACGGCTGGTCACCAGCACTGCCCACGAAGTAGAAGGTATCAGTATCCTGCAGCGGGCCGTTAAAAATACAGGAAATTGAGTCGCTGTAGCGAATCTCCATGTTGGTGCCCGGGTCCGGGTCACAATCGCGAGCCGCCGCATGCGCCGTGCCCGGCTCGACCAGCATGTGAAGAAGGAGCAAAAACAGCGAAAGACTTAAGAAAGCTCTGAACATGGGGTCCCGCCTCCGTGCCGATCGGGTCTGGATGATGACTTCCAGACCTTTGATTTTCTTATTAGTCGTTATTCTTTCACTAGTGGAGATAAGCGTTTTGTCAAGGCGGCCGGCTGCTCACCGGTCCATGGCGAACTCCAACTTCATGCCGCCACCGGGCGCTAAAACAGGGCGCGAAAAAGCTTTTCCCATTGGTAGCTGTCTATATCGACTGCAGTCTACTCAGCAATCAGAATATCACCTGCCTGAAGCAGCAATAGCTAGCGTTATTAGATTATTGACGAAATAGTATGTTGCCATGCACACATGCAACTCCACGAATTCCCGCCAATATCTGGGGCCAAAGTAAAAACTAATCATCTATAACCCGCGGTCTCCATGCGGCGGGTAGTTGCGCGCGCCCGCAGGTAGAACAGGACCCCGAGTAGAGTCCATAGCAGCACTATCGCCCACTCATAGGGCCAGAGCAGTGCCGCCGGGCTACCCGGCAGGTACAGGACAATAATGCCGACGGATAGTACCAGCGCACTGTAGCCAACAAGCTTGCCGCGGCGAACCCGGAACGGACGGGGCATTTCAGGTTCTTTGTGGCGCAGCACCAGGAAGGACAGCGCTACGGTGGCATACGCGAGAACCATATCAAGGCCGCCGGCGTTCACCAGCCAGACCAGGGTTTTGCGGCCGAACAGAGGGGCGACAATCGACAGGGAACTGATCAGCAGAATGGCATTCACCGGCGTGTTGTAGCGCGGGTGCAGATGGCCGAGAAACGCCGGCAGCATGCGCGCATGCGCCATCGCGTAAACGGCGCGGCTGCCGCCGACCAGGAAAGCGTTCCAGCTGGTGAGAATGCCGCCGATGCCCGCCAGCACCAGTAACTTCCCTGCCCAGTTGCCGTCATAGGCGAGACTCATCGCGTCCGCGGTCGCCAGCGTCGTGGTGGTCAGTTCGACCGGCGTCATCAGCAGCGAAACTGCGAGAATCATCAAAATATACCAGCCCACCGCGAGGAGCACGGAATAGACGAGGATCTGACCTATCTTCCGATGTGGCAGGTCGATTTCCTCTGCGGCCTGCGGAATGACGTCGAAGCCGACAAACATGAAGGGTGTCATTACCAGCACCGCCAGCAACCCCTTTGACTGATCGACAAATAGCGGCTCGAGCCTTCCGCTCTCACCATTAAACAGTGAACCCGTGAACAACAAGATACCGACCACCATGATCAGCACAGTAACAACCTTCTGCACCACCGCAGATGCCTTGACGCCGCGGATGTTGACCCAGGCCATGAAGATCGCGCCGGCACTGCCGACGAGCACCCATGTAAAATTGACGTCCCAGCCCGCGACCGTCCACAGAAAGCCGACGACTGAAACCGGGAAACAAATATTCTGACGACTGTCGGCAGGGCGACGGCCTCGAATGCGACGACCGAGACGTAGCCGAGCAGGATTGCCCATGTGCAAAAAAATGATGCCGTAGCACCGAGGGCACGATGTAGTAGACATGCTCTCCACCGGCCTGCGGCATGGCGGATGCGAGTTCCGCGTAGGTAAAGCCGACAAAAATCACCACAACACCGCCCACAAGAAAGGCCAGCATTGCGCCGGCGCTGCCTGCGCCGTTGATCCAGTTGCCGGTCAGTGCGACCCAACTCCAGCCGATCATCGCGCCAAACGAAAGCGCGAGCACTTCCCCGGCATTCAGCACTCGCTTGAATTGCCCGCTCAAACTTGTTTGCTCCCGGCTCAAAGCCGACCGCAGCTTGGTATTGACTGAACTGGTACCGGAACGCTCCACATCAGGGCGGTTGCGGAATCGATGCGATCATTGAGCAGGGCCGGAGTCATCGCGAGTCCGAGGGACTACTAGGGCACCTCTGAATAATGGCAATCGCGCTCAGCGG
>CAWIZY010000030.1:0-37333 GCA_963840725.1 uncultured Gammaproteobacteria bacterium
TTACCCTTGAACGCAGAAAGGCGCCCCAACCGCTCAGTAAATTTCCCGAAGAACAGATAGCTGGCAATTGCCATTCCCCAGGCAAGAGCAGCTACAGGCGTGCTTGGATCTGCCTTGAATATCTCTACACGTTTCTAGGCAAAATCAGAAAGCTCAGGGCGCGGTTCCAACCAAAGACGGTTCAACACCGTCCGCGTTTTTCTGCGGGCAGCTGCGCCAAAGCCCACATCATCCAGCAAGTTATTCAACTTATCGAGGGTACCAAAATCAGCGCGAACCCGCACGGCGGCGGCTGCCCATTCGATCGGGACGAAGCGGTCAAAAACCAATTCTAGGTGCCGATGGTGTCATGTAGTTCAGTTCACATATCTCACGTTATTAAAGGGTACCAGCAGCTCTTCGACGGATATTCCGCCATGAACTACAACCTGATCATCCTTGGTTACAAATGACCGACGGCCCTCAGCAAATAAGGGCATGAAGTTCGCGGGTAGCCCAGCTATATCAAGGCGAAAGGTATCTCCATAAGTTGCTTGAGTTTCAGCGACCACGGCTTCGTTGCGATAGGCGCGGACGCGCTCCCCCCGGCGTTCCGTATGCGACACCTTGATTAGGTCTACTCATCCCGACTGCCTCAACATTGCCATGGTCGCGGTCAAATAGACGTGGAAGCCGTTATCCAGCAGCATAGAAAAAAGGCGCTCGACAAAGCCCGATTCGCACTAGCTTTTGATCAGGGCTCTCTAATTGGTTTCTTGCCAGAACGGGGTATTGGGCTACTGTTACGCTGCCTACGCGTCATCTCGTTTCGCAATTTTATGTTGATCTTCGGTACTGCCAATTTTCCAGTAGCTAGAAACGTACAGAAAACCTTTGGGCCATTGACACAGCTGTTTGAAGTGTTTCCTCAGTGCACGCATGCTGTGGAATTCGCAGGCGGCCCACACCGCGGGCTGGCCCGGTAGCCAGGTTAGTCGTTCAATCCGCTTGAGGAGGGTACTGCCGGAGATGTCCGCGCTGGCGTTTACAACCCAGTGCACCTCAATGCCCGGTGGCGCGTCCAGTGGCTGGATGTCTGACTCATCAACGATTTTGAGCACCACATAGCCGCGTGCATCTGGCGGAAGCTGGGCGAGATTAACTTTGATGGCTGGCAAAGCGGTCATATCGCCGGCCAGCAAAAACCAGTCTGCATCCATGTGGATCAACTTTCTGGGGCCCGGACCACCAACCAGGATTCGATTACCGGGTTGCGCGTTTATGGCCCAGTTTGACGCGACTCCTTGTTCGCCGTGAAGGGCAAAATCGACGTCAATCTCATGTTGCCTTTGTTCACTGATGGTGTAGGTCCGCGTTAGCGAATGCCCATCAATTGGCTGGGGAAAGATAAGCTTTACATAGGCACTTTCCTGGTCCTCGGGAAAGTTTGCCATTTCCGGGCCGCCGAGTGTCACGCGTAGCATGTGAGGAGTAAGGAAGTGAGAGTGAATCACCTCCAGGGTTCTTGGTGCTGGTCTTGGCATACTAGATCAATCCCGTTTCTGCCGGACGCATCCGCCCAATGCTGTCCGCCATGGTGTTGCTTATCTGAAGAGTAAACGGGAGATCACTCGAATCCAGATTAATCAACAGGCAAGCCTCGTTTTCTGGCTACTATGAAAGCAATCATAGCGCCGATCAGCGCGAGCCCACCATAGACCGCCAACAGAGTATCCAGGCCACCGAATACGCCCTCCAAAGCAACCGCAATAATCGGCGCGAAAAACTGACCAAGGAAGAATGTGCCTGTCCATATACCCGTGCCCCGTCCGCGAAATATCGGGGGTAAAATTCCCATAATCCAGGCCAGTAGTGTGGGCAACATAATTCCTACCCCCAGGCTTGCACAAATTGCACTGGCGATACTGACGTAGAGGCTTCCGCTGACGCTCAGGCCGAAATATCCCGCAGCGGCCAGCGCAAGACCTGCCGTCAACAGCGAGGGCCCTGAAGCGCCCTTGAACCGGCCAAATATTACTGCTCCGCCGACATGGCCCATGTTTGCCGCGGCACCAGCAGCGCCAATGAGCGCTGGCGTCACAACCGTCGTCAGCATCAGGATGGGGCCCAATTTGACGACGATGGTGTAGAATAGCAACGATACGCCCAGCGTAATCGCGACCAGAGGCAGTACTTGCCTGAAAGGGAAACCCTCGAGATGAGTGAATTGAGTTTCCTCATGTACAACGGGCTCAAACAGAACGATGGCACTCACCAGCATTATGGGCAGTGCCAGGAGGTAGAGCAGAAAAGGCCCCCGGGAGCCCAGGGTTTCACCCAGAATGCCGCCGATGGCTATCAATATAATAGCCGAAATACTGGCTACGCCGACTTGAATTGCCACCCACTTTTCGCGGCGTTCACCTTCGAAATAGTCTCCAATCAGGGCGGTGGCAACCGTCATGATGGTCGCCTCTGCTACGCCCAGTAGTACCCTTGAGGCAATAATATGTTTTATATCCGCGAGGAAATAGGGCAGCACGCCTATCGCTGCGTAAACAATGAACGCCAAGAGCAGCAAATTCTTGCGCCCGACTTTGTCCGATAACCAACCTGCCAGTGGCGAAAAAATGGCCACACAAAGTGCGGGCACTGTAATCGCAATAGGGACAAGAAACTCACTGCCTTCAACCTCAGCGAACTCCTCCAAAAGCAGAGGCAACACCGGGACCAAAGAGACCACCGCCATCACCGGCAACACTGCGGCAAGCATAAGCACGACACCCTGCACCGTAGACGCTGCGTTTGGATTCAGTTGATCGGAAGCGACTCCGCTCATTTCTCTCTCCTATATATTTATTGTATTTAATTTGCTGTAACCAACTTCGGCATCCGAAGCAGTTACGATCCTTATCGACGACAAACTGTGTATAGCTACTCTTCAGACATCTGGCAGAGGTGGCGGTTTGAATGCCAGCCCTTCTGATTCCAGTTCAGCCTGGGCTGCCTGTTCCCTTGCCAGCGCGCGCTGCACTGCCGGTCGCTGTTCCACGCGCCCGGCATGGTCGCTGAAACGGGGGTAGTCGGCGGTGGGGAAATTCGCGCCTTCGACTCGCCAGAAAACCCAGTTGAGATAGCCATCCATCGCACTGAAGGTGTCGCCGTACCACCATGGGCTATGAGCCAGGCGGTCTTCGATAAGTTGGAAATACTCGCGCATCGCTTCGCAGCCTGCGTTAAACACTCCCCTAGCCGCGTCCGGCGCGGCGAAGAACTGGGGCATGCGAATACGGGTGACTATCGGGTGCAGCGTGGCGGAACAAAAACAAAGATCGGCTATCTGGCGCATGCGCTCCAGTTCATTCGCTGCGGGTGGCAGCAGGCCTGCGTCTGGAAACCGTGAGTTGAGGTAGCTGAGGATGGCGACGTTCTCGGTCAGGGGATCGCCGTCTGTTACCAGGCAGGGGACTTTTCCCTTTGGGTTCAGCTTCTTGTAATCCGGGGACTTATGCTCACCTTTCATAAACACGATGGGTCGGTATTCGAAGGGCAGGCCGATCTCTTCGAGTGCGATGCACGGTACGCGCGAGCAAGAGCCCGGAGCGGCATAAAGCGTAATGTCCGTCATGGTTGAACCTCCCATAGTTCATTGCCGATGTTTTGTGGTTTGAAGGCCTCGTCCGAGCTCAACACCACACACGCGTTGTCATCGTGACCGGTAACTACCCGCCGAACGGGATCAACCATGTTCTGTCTCTCTTCTGGTGACGCGCTGATCGATGGCACCAAATGGGGAGCTACCGTCCTCGCAGATGGCCTCCATGCGCACGCGGTCACCAAATTGCATAAAACGGGTTCTCGGTGCACCTTCATCGACAATTTCGATGCCGCGCCGCTCGGCGATGCAGGAAGAGCCGATTTCACGAAAATCGTCGTTCGAAACAGTGCCTGAACCGATTACCGTGCCGGCGCAGAGATCGCGAGTCGCTGCGGCATGCGCAATCAGTTCGTGAAATCCAACGTCCATAACGCCCGCGCTCGCGTTGCCGAAGCGCTTACCGTTCCAATCTACCGTCAGCGGCAGATGCACACGACCGTCCTGCCAGGCATCGCCCAGTTCGTCAGGCGTTACGGCAAAAGGGGCCATGGAGCAGGCAGGTTTGGCCTGAATCCAGCCAAATCCGGTTTTCATCTCGGCCGGCGCCAGTTTTCTCAGCGACCAGTCATTGATTTGCACAATGAGCTTGATGTGATGCATTGCCGCTGCAGCGCTGGTGCCCATGGGCACATCGTCGGTGATGATGCCAAGCTCGCCCTCGAAGTCGATGTCATCCTCTTCCCGAAGAAATTGCACATCTTCTGTGGCGGAAAAAAAGCGGTGTGACATACCCTGGTACATCAGCGGTTTATCCAGGGGGACCGGGTCGATACCGAAAACTCGCTCCATCAGGTCACCGTGGCTTTTGAAAGCTGAACCGTCCAGCCATTGCCAGGCGCGGGGCAGGGGAGAGAGGAAGGTCGCACCCTCGCTGTCTACTCCGCCGCCCTGTTCCAGTTGCTGCGAGAGCTCAGTGAGTAGCGGCGCATACTCCGCCCAGTCTTCAAGCGCTGCCTGCATGTTTGGCGCCACGTCGCTGGCGGAAATATAGCGCCCATCCGGTGAAACCATCACCAGGCTACCGTCCCTGCTTCCATCGTCAATTGATGCTAGTTTCATCCTTAATACTCCGGAATTCATTATAGAGTTGAAAATGCACTGGCAAGATCCTGCATGAAGACGCGCAACCCGGGCTGGCTGCCAGAGAAGCGGACAACCCGTCGATGCTAGTCTTCGATTATCGCCACGGCCCGGGTCCAGCCAGCGGATCCACCTTTCACCTTGTGTGGAAAACAGGAAACGGTATAGCCGAATGGCGGTAATGCCTCGAGGTTGTGTAACTTCTCCAGGTGACAGTAGCCGGTATCCCGGCCCGCCTTGTGACCTTCCCATATCAGCGAGGTATCACCACTTTCTTCAACCCGCTTGGCGGTATAGCTGAAGGGCGCATCCCATGACCAGGCATCCGTGCCGGTAACACGGATGCCACGATCGAGCAGGTACATAGTGGCTTCATAACCCATACCACAACCGATATTGACGAAATCGGGGTTACCCACGGCCATACCGGCGGCGGTGTTTACCAGTACGATATCCAGTGGCTGCAGTGTATAGCCAATGCGCTCCAACTCGGCCTCAACATCGGCCGCAGTGACCACATAACCGTTTTCGAAGTGGCGGAAATCGAGTTTCACCCCAGGCCGGAAGCACCAGTCCAGCGGTACCTCATCAATGGTGATAGCGCGCTCGCCGCCGTCCATGGTCGGGTGAAAGTGCCAGGGAGCATCGAGATGGGTGCCATTGTGGGTCGAGAGCTCTACAGTTTCTGCCGCCGCAAAACCCTCACTACCGGGAAACTGCTCGGCGCTCACCCCCGGGAAGAAGTGATTTGCCTCTGCTACCGTTTCCGCATGGTTCTGGTAGGTAATCTTGGGGCGCATAAAAGGCGGATCTGTGATGACATCGTTTTCGAGGTAAATAGACAGATCTATAAATGTACGTGACATGTGTGGTTCCTATGCGAGCACCGCTTGTTAGTGAAAGTGCATGTTTATAGAACGTTAATAGGTTGGCCCGCTACAGACCCCAATTAGTCATTGCTGACAATTCGAGAGTCTGTAGCGGAGCCAACACTTCATTTGCACCTTAGCCTACGGGTTTCAGCCTACTAAAAGTTAGCCATTAAACGGATTCCGTAGGTTTGCGGTGGCGAGTAAATAGCATAGTTAAGACCACGGTTTGATACGTTCGTATTAGTGATAATCTGCTCGTCGGTGACATTTCTTACGAATGCCGTAATAGACCACCCTCCATCGTTTCCGAACAGCGTCGCATCCAGGTTGAGTGTTGTGTAGGCCTCCGACTCCGTATCATCCAGGAACAGGAAGTTGGTTTGCTGCTCGGTTCGGTGCGAGGCTACAGCCGTCAGGGACAAATCATAGCCGCCCATAGTAATGACGTGATTGATGTTCAGGTCAGCACCAAATTCCGGGGAATACAGCATATCGTTTCCTGCACAACTATAGGTTTCGAGGCCGGCGCTGACTCCCTGAGATGCACAGCCAAATCGCCCAGCGCCAGGATCGGAAACCAGGGTCAGGCTGTCATAGGCGGCATCCAGGAACTGCATGCTTAAACCAAGCGTTGTGTTGGCGGTCGCGGCCCAGATCATATCCACGTCCAGACCTTGAATGGTCGCATCGGCATTCGCGATGGGGAAAGCCGAAGCACTGTTCAGGGTAGTGAAGTAGGTAACCTGTTGCCCGTCATACTCCCAATAGAACAACTCCGCGTTAAGCTGCAAAGTGTTGTCGAAGAAACGGTTTTTGGAACCGATGGTATAGGCATCAATGTATTCCGGGTCATAGGTCGGCGATACAATGCTAAGGTCAACACCCCCTGCGCGATAGCCGGTTTCAAAGGTGGCGTAGAGGAGACTATCGTCAGCCCAGTCCCATTCCGCTCCGATCCTGTAAGTGGTCTCGCTGTAGTCAAGCTCAGATGTGAGAGCACCATCGCCGACATTCACAATTGCCCCGATATTGGGGGTGATCCCGCCAGGTATCAGGATATTATAGAAAGGAGGCGGTCCCATACCGGGAATATCTGCTTCAGAGTCAGGTGCTATCAACCCGTTATCAACGAAGTACTGAATAAATCCGTCCCGATCGCTGGTGATGGGGTGCGCAGGCATTGCGCCTGAGGCGCAGCCATTGCCAAAACTTGCCGGTGGCGTCAGAAAGTTGCCTGTGAATGGCGCACCGCCACAGAAGGTAACAAAGGTATCGCTGATACCGTCCACGTCTTTTTCGTCTTCTGTGTAGCGTATCCCGGCACTTAAGCGGAATGTATCCGTAAGCTCAAAGGTGCCCTGGCCAAACACGGCCCAGCTTTCGGCGCCATTGTCGTAGTTCTGTATCGGAGATGAATAGTTTTGCGAAAAAACGGTGCTGGTGCTGATTTCTTCCTCGAAATAGAACGCTCCCACAATACCGTTCAAGGGACCGTCCAAATCAGTTGCAAAGCGCAACTCGAACGAGGTCTGGTCGTTGTCCTCCAGCGTTTTTGCAGGGGCGAATCCCGGGCCTGCGAACTGGTAGTCCTGTTCCGATTCACGATAAGCCGGAATAAACGTTAAGGTACCAAGGTCTGTCTGATAGTTAACTTCAGCCATGAAACCTGTCCAGCTTATATCCTGGTACAGGTCATCCTGCTGAATCGGCTGGAAAAAGGCGAAAGAGGGCGTGTGCAGAACGCCTGTGCGAATGGCATTGGCACCTGGGTCTGTAGGCCCAGTGTTCTTTGACAAACCTGAACGCGTGAAGTCGGTAATCGCTGGTCCGCCGGGAGCACCGGTGGGGTTGGCGTAGGTGCCGATCAGGTCGCCGCCGGGGCCAACGCTATCCACCTTGGAATAATCAGCTGACAGACGTATTGACAGGTTGTCAGTGGGCTCGAACAGCAGTTGAGCACGCAGGCTGTATGCATCCTGGTCATTCGTGTCGTCATCCGAATAGCCATCGCGTTCCAGCTTGTTTCCAGACACCCGAATCGCAACGGTGTCTGAAACTGCAATGTTTGCTGCACCCTGCAAACCGATTTTTGAGTAATTGCCAATCTCTGCTTGCAGGTAGCCTGAGTTTTCACCCAGGATCGGCTTGACGGGAATATAATTGACCACGCCGCCTGTTGCGTTCCGTCCGTATAGTGTTCCCTGGGGGCCCTTAAGCAGTTCGACCCGTTCCAGGTCATATAAGCCCTGTCCAGCAGCGCCACTTGATCGACCCAGATAGACTCCGTCGAAGTTTTGCGCGATGGCCGAATCTGTTAACGGGTTAACTGTCAGGGCACCAACGCCCCTGACAAAGAAGCTCGTCAACGGGCCGCCGCCGGCACTGATACCCAGTGCGGGAGAGAGCAATGCCAGGTCCTGGGCAGATTCCATTCCCGCCTGGGTCATCTGATCCTGATCAAAGGTTTGAAGGGGTATTGCCGCGTCTTGAAGTGATTCTTCCCGGCGCTGTGCCGTGACTACCACCTCTTCAAGACCGGTATTTCCACCTGCGGCTGGATCATCGGCCTGTTGAGCAGAGGCAGTCGGTAAGCCGAGTACCAGTGTGAGCGCAGTTACGCTGGATGCAGTTAGGGCGACTTTGGCCATGAGCGATCTCCTTATAGTTTTAAGCAGTAGGTGTGCGTTTTCAGGGCCTAACGTACACTCCAAGTCACTATAGGTAAAATCGATTATTTTTATCGCAGATGATCAATAAAAAATATACATTGTGCGTCGTGCCGTCCGGCTGCGTCTCTGTAAGCGCGGGCGGTGGCTGCGCAGGCCGCTGCTCAGGAGGACTTTTTTATCTGCTCAATAAGCCAGCGCAAGCCGTCGTCATTCTGGCGAGACTGCTGATACTGGATCATTTCACGCATAACAGGGAACTCGAACGGCAATGGCGCAATCGCGATATCCAGCCGCTTTGCAAACATTTTCGCGAGTCGCTCGTGCATTACCGTCAGTTTCATCGTATTGACCACCATCTCGGGGGCGATGAGAAATGAGGAGACCCGCATATCAATCTGCCGTTTTCGCTTGGACTGCAGAAGATGGGCCTCCGCAAAAGAATTGCGAGACTGCCGGCCGAGTTCCACCACTACGTGCCCGGCCCGGTAGAAATTCTCCTCGCTGATACTGCGATTATTGAAAACGGGATTTTTTGCCCATCCCACTACGACATACTTTTCTTCAAAAAGAATTTCAGCCGGATGATCAGCGGAGATATGCCCCTCCGGACCGATAAACAGGTCCAGTGCGCCCTGGTCCAGTAGCGGCTGCGTTAGCTCAGAAGGGTGGGCGCAGTCCATGGTGATACCGGGTGCGTCCCGCCCCAGCCGGTGGATTAACTCAGGAAATAGCACTGCCAGCAGGTAATCCGAGGTCGCGATCCGAAAACGCCGTTGGGAAGTGCTTGGGTCGAAATGACTTCCTTCGGTCACCAGGATATCAATGCCCTGCAGTAGTGCCTTGAGCGGCTCCTTCATTCTAAGGGCGACTGCAGTCGGCACCATGCTTTTCCCGTGCTGGATGAACAGGGGTTCGTTGAGGTGCTCACGCAGGCGGGACAGCGCGGCACTCATCGCAGGCTGGCTTACGTTGACGCGTTCCGCGGCGCGGGTGACGCTTTGCTCTTCCAGCAGGGCGTCCAGCGCCACAAGTAGATTCAGGTCCAGGGTCTTAAATCGCATGGCTCTTATCTATAAATAAAATGTATGAACTAGAATCCATATAAACAATTTTTCATATCCAAGGTCAAGTGGCATGATCGGTGCCATCTAATAACGATCCTCACCCGGGTTTAACGCTGGCATCCTGTGACCCACGCCATTGATTCGCCACGAGTGATATAGAAAGGAGAAAATTATGAAGTTTTCGCATCTATTTGGGCTGGTCGTAATAATGCTGGCCGCCTCTTATCCCTTGAATGCGCAAGACCTCACCCCTGCCAATGAATGGATAACACTGGGTACCAGTGCGGGTCCGATTCCGGATGCCGTGCGCTCCCAGCCCGCGAACGCGCTGGTTGTTGGTGGTAACGTTTACCTTGCTGATGCGGGTGACGGTACGGCTGGTCGTCTTGCCACTGCGGGGTATTCCCACAAAGATGTACGCGCAATCTTTATCAGTCATCTGCACTTTGATCACACTGGGGGTATTCCTGCCATCCTTGCCCTGCGCTGGCAAACATCAGCCCGTCAGCCGATCACGATTTACGGCCCGCCCGGAACACGCGAGACGGTAGAGGGCATATTTGCCTTCATGAAGTACGGGGCTTTAGGCGCCTATGGCGTGCCGGGTGCAAGCCCCAAGCCCGCGAACTACCAGGTTGAGGTGGTAGAACTCGAGGATGGATCAACCATCGATACTGACGACTTCACCTTAACTGCTGTCAGGAATACGCACTACAGCTGGCCTGAGGGTAGTGAAGAGTGGAAAAAATTCCAGTCGTTTGCCTTCAAATTCGAGTTACCTGACAGGTCCATCGTTTACACCGGTGATACCGGTCCCAGCAGCACCATTGAAAAACTGGCGCAAAATGCTGATCTCCTGGTGAGTGAGATGATGGATATTGACAAGACGGTCGAAGCGGTTAGGCGCGCAAACCCGAATATGCCCGACCAGGCACTCAAGAACATGAGGTCTCACCTGACCGCACACCATGTCACTCCTGAACAAGTGGGCGAGATGGCGACACGTGCCAAGGTAAAAAAGCTGGTCGCAACACACTTGGCGCCAGCGATGCTGGAATCTTCAGAAGTCGACTATTACACCAAGCGCGTTCGGTCCGAATTTGACGGTGATTTTGTCATTGCCAGTGACCTGGATCGCTTTTAACACCCGTTCACGCACAAACGTCATTCTAGGAAATTCCAATGTTTAAATACTTTCCAACCAATTATGTATGGAACCTGTCAGTCGATCTTGCTATCGAGATGGGTGCGCGAATTGGCGAAATTGAAGCCATGTGCGCACCGCTTCAGGAAGTCGCCAAAAAGCCCGATGCGGAGGGAACCCAGGCCTTTCGTGATACATGGGAAAAGATGGCCGATCAGCTGTGTGAGTTAGCGCAGGAAGATGAATCCAGAGGGCGTTTGTTCTCAGCCGGCGAAAAGTACGGTCGTGCCGCTTCCTACCTGCTTACCTGCGAGCGTCTACAGGCCCACAATGCGCCGAACCGACTGGATCTTTACAAGCGCATGCTGGATCTGTTCGAAAAGGGCACGCACCTGGCAGGTGAAAACTGTGAGCGAGTAGAGATCCCTTATGAAGGAAAACATATTTCCGGCTTATTGGTACAGGCTGAGAATGTCACAGGGCCTGCGCCACTGTTAGTGCAAGTCAATGGCCTGGATTCAACCAAGGAAATGAAGTACCGCGTTGGCCTGCCCGCATGGCTGGCCAAGCGGGGTGTGTCGTCACTCATTATTGATCAACCAGGTACCGGCGAAGCCCTGCGTCTGCAAAACCTGACCGCGCGCTATGACTCAGAGCATTGGGCAAGCCCGGTGTTTGATTGGCTGGAGGCACGCGACGATGTCGATGCCAAGCGTATCGGCATGGAAGGCGTATCACTGGGCGGCTATTTTTGCCCGCGCGCTGTGGCCTTTGAACGGCGTTTTGCCTGCGGTGTTTGCTGGGGCGCTAATCATGATTGGCGGGATGTGCAAAAACGTCGCCTGGAAAATGAGGGTGACTTCCCCGTGCCCCACTATTGGGCGCACGTTTGCTGGGTCTGGGGTGCCAAAGATATTGATGACTTCATGAAGATTGCCGAGGACGTGCATCTCGATGGTGTAGCCGAGAAAATCAAGGTGCCGTTTCTGGTTACGCATGGCGAGAAAGACTCACAAATTCCGCTCAAGTGGGCAGAGCGGACTTATGAGCAACTGACCAACAGCCCCAAGCGGGAATTAAAAATATTTACCGAGCGTGAAGGCGGAGTACAGCATTCAAGCTTTGATAACAGCATTAACGCTGGACACTACATTGCCGATTGGGTCGCAGAAACCCTGGGCGGCCGAGTCGAGAAATCTTGAGGAGATGAGCATGAATATTGTTGGACCCGATGCGCTGATTTTTGGTGTAGACGATTTTGAAGCCTGTAAGCAATTCCTGCTGGACTATGGTCTGGATGACGCGGGTAATGGTCGCTTTGAAGCTTTGGATGGTACCGCGGTCATAATTGCCGAGAGGGATGATCCATCCCTGCCTGCCGCTCTGGAAACCGGCAGCATGTTACGTAAAACGGTTTATGGCGTTGCTGATCAGGCCACTCTCGATGCTATTGCCCAAGAATTGGGCACAGACCGTGAAGTCCACAAACTCGATGACGGCTCCCTAGAGACAGTGGATGACCTGGGTTTTGTGTTGGGCTTCCAGGTTACGGTAAGGAAAAAACTGTCGCTGCCCGCAGTAAAGACCAACCTCCCGGGTTCATCCGATCTGCGGCCGATCAACGATGTAGCCGTCAGCACCGACGCACAGCCCAAGCCTGTTAGTCTTTCCCATGTGGTTTATTTTGTGCCTGATTTCGCTAAGGGGGAGGCTTTCTACAGCGAGCGCCTGGGGTTTGTAACCACCGATCGCTTCACCAACGTCGGTCCCTTTATGCGCCCAGCCGGCACCCAGGATCATCACACAATGTTCATGATCCAGACACCACCGCATATGCAAGGCTGCGAGCATTTTACTTTTCACATGACCGGCCCCAGCGATGTTATGCAGGCCGGAACCAATATGGTGAACAAGGGCTACCAGAGTTTCTGGGGGCCTGGCCGTCATATTTTTGGATCAAACTGGTTCTGGTATTTCAAGAGCCCGCTGGGCTGCAACATGGAATACGACGCGGATATGGATCTCCATGATGAGAGCTGGACTGCCCGAGAAGCAGGTATGGCAGCCGATAATTCGCAGGTGTTCCTGATGGAGTATCGAGAAAAGTGGGCACCCATGGGGCCGCCTCCCGGGAAGAACTGATTGTTTTGGACGATAATGTTCCAGTGCGTGATGTTGCCTCGCCGGTAGATTCTCAAAGTGAGGTCAGGCTGTGCCACCTTGATGAACTTTCGGAAGGGCGTGCGACCGGATTTGACCCATTCGGAAATGGGCGGCCCAGCGTATTTGTAGTGAAAAAGGACTCTGCTTTGTATGCATACAGGGACCTGTGTCCGCATTACGGGACTACCCCATTGCCCTGGAAAAAAGACGAGTACCTGGACAGGGCCGGTGAAGTTATTGTCTGTGCGGCACATGGTGCACGGTTCGATATCGAGTCCGGAAAGTGCCTCTCCGGGCCATGCCTAGGACAGTCGCTAACGGCAGTGGCGCTGCATTTCAGTAACGATGGTTATGTGACGGCAGAACTCGATTCATAACTCTGATTGGAGGAGAAGCCCATGAGTGCTTCAGTTAAAAAAGTTTTGATTATCGGCGGTGGGTTTTCGGGTATGTCCGCAGCCATCAAGCTTTGCGCGCAGGGCGTTGACACGCACTTGCTGGAGATTGACCCCGACTGGCGTGCCGATGGCGCTGGTATCAGTGTCGGCGGCGCAACCTTGCGTGCCTTCGCCGACCTGGGTGTGCTGGAAGAGTTCCTGGAGCAGGGCAGTGCTCAGGAAGCGCTTGAGGTTATGGCGCCTACCGGGCAACTACTCCAGAAGATACCCAATCCCCCCGTCGCTGGCGCAGATGTGCCCGGTGGTGGTGCTATCATGCGGCCCGTTCTTGCCCGGATTCTGTCCCGAAAAGTGGTAGAGGCAGGTGCGAAGGTAAGGCTGGGCTATACCTATAGCAGTATCGATCAGGACGACGACGGTGTAACCGTGTCCTTCGAAGATGGTAGTAGTGATCGCTTTGACCTGGTGATTGGTGCCGACGGGCTCTACTCGAAAACACGAGAATGGCTGCTGCCTGATGCGCCCAAGCCAGGATATAGCGGGCAGGGGGTTTGGCGAGCCGTGTTGCCGCGCCCACCAGAAGCAGAAAACACCATGATGTGGGTGGGGCCACACCTTAAAGCAGGTATTAATCCAATGTCGAAGGACGAGGTGTATCTGTTTCTGACGGAAGACAAGAAGGTAAAAGAGCGTGTTGCGGAGGAAGAATTGGTTCCCCGTCTTAAAGAATTGATGAGCACGTTTCCGGCACCGCTTTTACAGTTGTTGCGCGACCAGGTGGATGAAACGTCACAGGTCCTGCTCAGGCCGTTGGAAGGATTGCTGGTACCTCTACCCTGGTTTCGTGGTCGTGTCGTGCTGATCGGCGATACGGTACATGCCACCACACCGCATCTGGCGTCTGGGGCATGTATTGGCATTGAGGATGCCATTGTGCTGGCGGAAGAATTGGCCGGCAGGGATACGCTCGAGGGCGCGCTGGATGCTTTTCAACAGCGTCGCTGGGAGCGCTGCCGCATGGTCGTGGAGAACTCAGGCCGCCTTGGCCAGATCGAAATTGAAGGCGGTGATAAACAGGAACACGCCAGAATCATGCAAGAGTCAATGCAGGCTCTGGCGCAGCCCATTTAGTCACCCGCGGAATCCTTTGACGGTCAATTGGGAGTCGATGAAAGCAGGGCAGAATAATGTTGTATCTGTACCATAACGACATGTCAGTCTGTGCGCAGAAAGTGCGCATGGTATTGGCGCATAAAGCACTGGATTGGGAAGGAAGCAACCTGAACTTGCGCGCGGGGGAGCAATTTTCCCCGGATTTCCTTCGCATCAGCCCCAACGGCCTGGTTCCGGTATTGCTTCATGAAGACGAGGTCATTCTCGAATCGAATGCGATCGTTCAGTACCTGGACGAGGTCTTTCCCGACTCGCCCCTGCTGTCGCTAAATGCGGTGGAGCGAGCGCAGACCCGAGGCTGGTTAATTCGACTCGATGCCGGCCTGCATGAGCAGGTGGCTGTTATCAGTTTTTGCGTGGCGTTTCGCCATCAATTGTTGCAACGCCATACCACCAGCGAATCGCTGCAAGATTTTTTTGAGCAGATTTCCGACCCTTCTCGCCGCGCCGTCATGGAAGATATTGTCACTAACGGCCTGGAGTCACCGCGGCTCCGGTTGGCGGCCCTGGCGTATAAAAAGCTCATTGGCGACATGGCGGCAGCATTGGCCGGTAGCGAGTGGTTGGTAGGCGGAGAAATCAGCCTGGCGGACTTTGCGATGCTCCCTTATATCGAGCGTCTGGAGCAGTTGCAGCTATCCGGTTGGTGGGAGGCATATCCGCAGCTGAACCAGTGGTTGGCCCAGCTGCGAACCACTCAGGCTTACACGGTAGGCGTACGTGAGTGGAGCAATCCATCTTACATCCAGTTGATGAACGAATCAGGCTCAGTGGCATGGCCTCACATGAAGGCGCTATTGGAATAATTGCAAATCAAAACGAGGAGAAAATAATGGCAATACCAACAATGCATATCCCCGGTGTGAGCGACACGACAGATGAGACAAGAACCCCTTTTCCTATGGATCAGTGGTACGTGGCGGCTCTCGGTAAGGAACTGACCGATAAACCTCTGGCTCGTACCCTGCTTTGTAACAAGGTGGTTATGTTTCGCGACGGCGAGGGAAAAGCATTTGCGCTCGAAGACCGATGCTGTCACCGCGCCTTGCCCCTTTCCTCAGGTACCGTCGAGGCCTGTGGTATTCGCTGCGGTTACCACGGCATGCTCTATGACGGGCAGGGGCAGTGCCTGGAGGTTCCGGGACAGAATATGGTACCGCCACGTGCCAAAGTGAAGAAATATCATGTGGAAGAAAAAGACAGCATTATCTGGATCTGGTTTGGCCGCGATGAGGCCGCAGCGCCCAGTTGTGCACCGCCAGACTACACCGTCCACAGCAGCGGCGATTACATCTGGGACGGTTCCGCCTTTCACTACGAGGCGCCATATCAGCTGATTCACGATAACCTGCTTGACCTGAGCCATCTTGGTTACGTCCACCTGAAAACCATCGGCGGCGATGCCAATACGCACATGAATGCCGAGATGAAAGTGAAGGCAGAGGATGACAGCGTGCGTGTCGTCCGGCACATGCTCAATTCTGCACCGCCACCTACGTATACTGCTGCTTACCCCTTTAAAGGCCTGATCGACCGTTGGCAGGAGATTGAGTTTTACCCCAGCCATCTGCGCATCTGGACGGGGGCGGTTGACGCTGGCAGTGAAGATATCAATAATCCGGCGAGAGTAGGCTTTCACATGCGGGGCTTCCATGGCGTCACTCCGGAAACAGAATCTACGGCTCACTATATATGGACTATCGCGACCAATCCCGAGTCCAATGAGGAGGAGGTGCTGAAGAAGGTTGTCGATCAGACCGCGATGACTTTCGACGAGGACAAAGTGGTGATCGAAGACCAGTATGCCAATATGCTCAGCTTCGGTGAGGCGCCTTTGGTAAGCATCCATGTAGATGCCGGTGCAAATCGGGCCCGCCGTATTGTAGATCAGCTCAGAACTGTGGCGAAGTAGCTCTCCATGTCGCGTTTCAAGGGGACAATTATGGAGTTGAGTCTATTCAGGGGATTACCCGTATTCCCTGCCGGCCACGGGGTGTCAGTCAAGCACTTCGCAATCGCCGCCATGCTGCTGGTGCTCGCTTTATTATTGCCGGGCGCCAGTTGGGCCACCGAAGGCAAGGAGCGTCCTAATGTTCTCCTGATCCTTGCGGATGATCTCGCTTATACCGACCTCGGGGCCTACGGCGGTGAGATTGACACCCCGAACCTGGACCGTCTTGCCCAGAAAGGTGTGAAGCTGACCAGCTTCTACACGTCGCCTACTTGCTCTCCGACAAGAGCCATGTTGCTGACTGGTCGTGATCCTCACAAAGTTGGACTGGGCACGATGGCCGAAGCGCTCTACGCTACTCCGTCCATGCGCAAGGCTCCGGGTTACACCGGCCATCTCGATCCCGGCGTCAAGACGCTGGCAGAGTTTTTTGCGGGAGCGGGCTATATGACCGCCATGACGGGAAAGTGGCATCTGGGAATGCGTCCTGAGCACGACCCCAGCACCAGCGGGTTCGAGCGCTCCTTTGTATTGCTGCAGGGAGGTGGAGACCATTTTGGGGCCTACCAGGCGGAGCCAGGTAAAAAAGGCCGGCCAGCGGCCTCCTATCGTGAAGATGGCGCACCGGCGCGCTTCCCGGTCGGACAATACAGCAGCGATTTCTATACCTCGAAGATGCTCGAGTATCTGAATGCCGAGGAGCGTGGCGAGCGTCCGTTCTTCGCCTACCTGGCCTTCACTGCACCGCACTGGCCCATACAGGCCCCGGAAGATGTGATCGATAAATACAAGGGGCGTTATGCTGATGGCCCCGCAGCTTTGCACCGTTCGCGCCTCAAGGCGATGCAGGCGCTTGATATTGTCAACGAGAATGCACTAACGGCCCCTTCACCCGATGCCGCCGAATGGGAGTCTCTTGATGAGAATGCGCGGGCTGTCGCCTCCCGGGGGATGGAAGTCTACGCGGCTATGGTGGATAACCTGGATCAGAATGTCGGGCGTGTT
Organism: uncultured Gammaproteobacteria bacterium; assembly: GCA_963840725.1. Lineage (GTDB taxonomy): Bacteria > Pseudomonadota > Gammaproteobacteria > Pseudomonadales > Halieaceae > CAVWDU01. The sequence goes on from CAWIZY010000030.1 coordinate 17,157, forward strand.
CTTCAGGCACTGGAGGATCGCGGTGAACTGGATAACACCATTGTAGTTTTCATGTCGGATAATGGTGCTGAGGGGCAGACGCAACAGAGCCTAGCGCACCTGATCAAGGCAATGGGTGTACCTGAAGCTGCGCGGGATGCCTTTCCGCGTCTCAATAACGATCCCGACACGCTCGGCAGAGCAGGTAGCTTTTATACGTATGGGCCGGTCTGGGCCCAGGCCGGTGCTGGCCCCTTTAGTCGCTTTAAAAGCTCCACCTATGAAGGAGGCGTACGCGCACCGGCCATAATCGCCGGGCCTGGCATTGCCGCGGGTATGGTCGAGCGTCAGCCGCTCTCTGCCCGCGACGTGCTGCCGACCCTGCTGGAACTGACTGGTGTTGATGCTGGTGTGGATGCCCAGGCAGATGATGAAACGGCCGGTATCTCCTGGGCTGATTTGATCGGTGAGCACGCGGATACTGTGAATGCTGAACCGCGGATTCTGGCCTGGGAGCTGTTCTTTCGACGGGGTGTGCGCATGGGTGACTGGAAAGCGGTTTATGCGAGTATGAACCCGCGCTTTCGCAGCGACCCGGGCACGGGCGCAGCGGGTGTGAAATGGCGCCTATACAATCTTGCTGAAGATGCCGGCGAGCAACACGACCTCGCCGACAGAAACCCGAAGGTGCTGGCGAAGCTCATTGCTGCCTGGGATCGTTACGCTGCAGCGAATGAGGTGACACCGAGGCCGCCGCCTGCGGCGCCGGCCGAATAAGACGACGATTTCAGGGTCGGTTTTTCAGGGCCTCAGAGAGCGCCAGGCAAGCGGGTTAGATTTCCTGCTCCAGGCTTTCGAGAAAACGCTGTTGCACCAAAGTCGGCTTCCAGCCCTTGCGGTGTGTGATGCCGATGGTGCGACCGGTGCCCTGGAGGTGCCTGGAACTGACGCTCAGCAGACCAGAGCTTACGTCCACTTCCACCTGTCGCGCTGAGAGCAGGGCAGCCCGGTCGCTTTCCATCAATACCCCTCGGGTGGCTACCAGGGAACTGCACTCGATCACGTGCTCCGGAGGTGACAATCCATTATTCTCAAAGAACTGGGTGAATGCTTCTCTCCCGGGGGTATCTTCCCGAGGGGCGATCCAGTCCAGGCGGTGCAGTTCACCGGCGCTGACGCTGCCGCGTTTTTCCAGAGGGTGACCGGGGCGTACCACAATGCTCAGGGAATCCTTAAACAGCTCTCGCTGTTCGATGTCTGGGCTGGGGGCCGGGTCCCTTAGTGCACCGACAATAATATCAAGCCTACCGTGCAGCAAGGCGTGGAGTTGCTCGTCATAGGGGCCGTCGATAATGCTGACCCGGGCTTCCGGGTACTCACCGAGGAGGTTCACCACCGCCCGCGGTACCATGCGGGTTCTCGCCAGAGGGAGGCTGCCAATTCGCAGGCGTCCCGTCATTCGTCCGTGATACTCCTGTACTTCTTCAATGCCCTGGGAAAGCTCGGCGAAAAACAGGGCAATATAGCGTGCCAGCTGCCTGGCGTGCCAGCTCGGTTCCAGTCCCGATGGGGTTTTTGGGAACAACCTGTACCCGCAGATGCTTTCGGCATCCTGGACGGCGCGGTGTACGGTGGGCTGGGCCAGCTTCAGCTGACGGGCGGCGAGGGTGTAGCTGCCCTGCTCGACGACAGTCATAAGCGCGCGCAGTTGACTGGCGGTGAGTGAGCGATAAAGCGGGGCGCTTTTGTTGTCTCTTTTTCCCAGCAAGCTATCCATTCGGCGCAGGAAGTTAATGGCTGTTTGTGTCCGTTCAAGAAAAATGTCGCCTGCCGGTGTCGGCTTCAGGCCATCATGGGAGCGGGAGAAGATCTCGAAGTTGAGCTCTTGCTCGAGCTTGTTCAGTCCTTGTGTTATAGCCGATTGGGACAGGTGAACCGTCTCTGTTGCACGGCTGATGGAACCCAGTTTCCGTACTTCCAGCGCCGCGCTGAGGTGGCGCAAGTTGAGTAGTGGAGCCATGCTGATACCTCGCTGTGATTTCTTACTATAGTAAAATCTAATACCCGAAGGCAAGAAGTGAACATCCCAAACCCCGGCGCTGCTTGTATGCTGAGCATCCGGTGTATTCCAGTGAGAGCTTGACCATGCCTGTTTGTGTGACAGACATTGAACGTGTAGCGGAAGCAACCGTTGCCCTGTACCAGGGTGCCGAATCGGCTACCGTCCATGAAGCCCAGGGCCGCAAGGGCCTGTTGGCCAGTCATATGCGGCCGATTTACCGTCCGGCTGCTATCGCCGGTACGGCGGTCACCTGCGAGGTGGCCCCCAACGATAACTGGATGCTGCATGTGGCGGTAGAGCAGTGCCGTCCCGGTGATATTCTCGTGGTCACCCCTACCAGCCCCTGCACCGACGGCTTTTTCGGCGACCTGTTGGCTACATCGCTCAAGGCGCGCGGTGTGCTGGGCCTGGTCATCGATGCCGGTGTCCGCGATATCGCCACCCTCACCGAGATGAATTTCCCGGTGTGGTCCAGGGCCGTGCACGGCCAGGGCTGCGTCAAGGAAACAGTCTGTAACGTCAATGTTCCCATTGTCTGTGCCGGTGCCCTGGTAAACCCGGGTGACCTGATCGTCGCCGATGACGACGGCTTGGTGGTGGTGCGCAGGGAAGAGGCAGAAGATGTTCAGGCTAAAATGGCCCAGCGGCTGGCCAATGAAGAGGCAAAGCGGGAGCGTCTTGCCAGCGGCGAACTGGGCCTTGATATCTACAACATGCGCGAGCGCCTGGCGGAAAAGGGCCTGCGCTACGTGAAAACACTGCAGGACATCTGATTCATGCAAGCGGCGATCCCCTGTATGGTCATGCGAGGAGGTACGTCCAAGGGACTGTACTTCCTCGCGGCTGACCTCCCCGCCGCGGAAGAAGAACGCAATCGAGTCTTGCTGGCGGCGATGGGGTCACCGGACGCCAGGCAGATCGACGGCATGGGCGGTGCCCACCCGCTGACCAGCAAGGTGGCGGTGATCAGCCCCTCGCAGGATCCCGACAGCGATGTGGACTATCTGTTCCTGCAGGTGGTGGTGGACCGGGCGGAGGTGTCAGACGCGCAGAACTGCGGCAATATCCTCGCCGGTGTCGGCCCCTTTGCCATTGAGCGCGGTCTGGTAGCTGCCAATAATGATTACACCTACGTGCGTATCCGTATGGTTAATACCGGAGCCCGGGCGATTGCCAGGGTGCAAACGCCATCCGGTCAGGTCGATTACCAGGGCGAGGCCCGTATCGACGGCGTGCCCGGCACGGCCGCCCCGGTGCCTATCGACTTCCTGGACATCGCCGGGTCCAGTTGTGGTGCCTTGTTGCCAACGGGCAATGTGGTCGACACCATCAATGGGGTTGCACTGACCTGTATCGACAACGGCATGCCCGTGGTGCTGTTGAAAGCCCGGGATTTTGGCTTGATTGGTACTGAAACACCCGCCGAACTGGAAGCAAACGATGACCTCAAAGGCCGGGTGGAGGATATCCGCCTGGCGGCCGGTCCGATGATGGGGCTGGCTGATGTCGGCAACAAAACCGTCCCTAAAATGTGCCTGGTGTCCGCCCCGGATGCAGGAGGCGACATCAATACCCGCACGTTTATTCCCCATCGAGTGCACGAAGCGATTGGCGTTCTGGGGTCTGTCAGTGTGGCAACGGCCTGCGTTATGCCCGGATCCATTGCCTGGCAGGTAGCCCGAGAGCAAGCCGACAGTGGGCGACTGACACTTGAGGTGGAGCATCCCACCGGGTTTTTCACCGTGGAGATGGAAATCGAACATGCTTCCGGAGCAGGGGGCGTAACGGTAAAGCGGGCAGCGCTGCTGCGCACGGCGAGACTGCTGATGCGCGGTGAGGTGCTGGTGCCGGGCGACAACGGTGGCCCGGCGTGAAGATCGACTGCGTTGGCATCATAGGGCTTGGCGAAGTGGGCCGAATTCTGGTGGCGGACCTGCTTGAGCAGACCACGCTGGACGTGAAAGTCTGGGATTACCAGTTCGATAACCCAGCCAGTGTGGCTGCGCACAATCTTGCCGAAGTGGGAGCTGATTCGCGGGTCGGCATCGCGTCGAGTGCAGCACAAGCCGCCCAGGGCTGCCAGGTAATGCTGTCTGCAGTCACTGCCGATGAGGCCAGCAGTGCGGCTGAATCCATTCTTCCGGGCCTGGCGCCCAATAGCCTTTATGTGGATTTGAACTCGGTATCCCCGGGCACCAAGCACAGCGTCTGTGAGCTGATTGCAAGCGCCGGCGGCTGTTTTGTCGAGGCGGCGGTGATGTCCCCGATCATGCCGCGGCGCTCAGCCTCGCCGGTTCTGGTTTCCGGTCGCCACGCGGCCGAATTCGCGGACATCAGCAGTCAGCTATGCTTCAGCAATGTGCAGGTGGCCTCTGACACGCCCGGCGTGGCGGCTGCCACCAAGATGTGCCGCAGCGTGATCATCAAGGGCATGGAGGCGCTGGTTACCGAGTCGCTGCTGAGCGCGCGTCATTACGGGGTAGAAGCGACTGTGTTGGCCTCACTGGAAAACCTGTTTCCCGGGCAGGATTGGTCAGAGCAGGCCCGCTACCTGATTTCGCGCTCGCTGCAGCATGGCGAGCGCCGGGCGGCGGAGATGCGCGAGGTCGCCAGGACGGTAGAAGAGGCCGGATACACGCCCTGGATGAGTGAGGGCTGCGTACAGCGCCAGGCCTGGGCGCCGCAGTTTGCAGCAGCGCTGGAAGAAGATTCCCTGGATGCAATGCTGGATTCCATCCGCACACAATCTACGACCAAACTAGCAGAGAAACCACAATGATTATTGACTGCCACGGCCATTACACCACGGCGCCCGAGCCCCACCAGTTGTTCCGGGAAGCGCAATTGAAAGCCCATGCATCAGGCAAGCCCCTTCCGGAGCTGCCGCATATCAGCGATGAACAGATACGCGAGAGCGTGGAGAAAAACCAGTTGCGATTGCTGCGGGAGCGCGGCGCCGACATGACTATTTTTTCCCCGCGTGCCTCCGCCATGGCGCACCACCTGGGCGACCGGGCTGTGTCAGAGCAGTGGACCATGGCCTGCAATAACCTGATAAAACGCGTCGTCGATCTGTTTCCCGATTACTTTATCGGCGTTTGCCAGCTGCCCCAGTCGCCCGGCGTTTCCATTGAGCATTCCATTAGTGAACTGGAACGCACGGTCAATGAACTGGGTTTTGTCGGCTGTAACCTCAACCCTGACCCCTCCGGCGGCCACTGGACATCAGCGCCCCTGACCGACCGCAGCTGGTACCCGTTCTTCGAAAAAATGGTCGAACTCGATGTGCCCGCCATGATTCACGTATCAGGTTCCTGCAATCACAATTTCCATGCTACCGGTGCGCACTACATCAATGCCGATACCACGGCTTTTATGCAGTTAATTCAGGGCGATCTGTTCACGGACTTCCCCGAGCTGCGCTTAATCATTCCCCACGGCGGGGGCGCCGTACCCTATCACTGGGGCCGCTACCGGGGCCTGGCGGATATGCTCAAGCAACCGCCGTTGGCCGAGCACGTGATGAAAAATGTGTTTTTCGACACCTGCGTTTACCACCAGCCGGGTATCGACCTGTTGTTTCGGGTGATCGACATCGACAATATCCTGTTTGGCTCGGAGATGGTCGGCGCAGTGCGCGGTATCGACCCGGAGACAGGACAGTATTTCGACGATACCAAGCGCTATGTGGACGCGCTGGACCTTTCCGCGGAAGACCATTACAAGGTCTACGAGGGCAATGCCAGGCGAGTTTATCCACGCCTGAATGCGGCCCTGGAAGCGAGAGGCAAGTAAACCATGAGCGATTTCACCATGGATTTCGGCTGGCGGGTCTATCATCCGAATCCGAGCAAACCCACGTTTATCGCCCCGCCGGGAGCCGTGGATGCCCATTGCCACGTCTTCGGCCCCGGTGACACTTTCCCTTACGCAGCAGAGCGCAAGTACACGCCCTGCGATGGCCCCAAGGAAAAGCTGTGGGCGTTACGGGATCACCTGGGCCTGAGCCGCAATGTGATTGTGCAGGCCACCTGCCACGGCGCTGACAACCGGGCGCTGGTGGACGCACTGCAGGATTCCAATGGCCTGGCGCGCGGCGTGGCCACGGTCAAGCGCGACATCTCCGCAGACGAATTACAGGCCCTGCACGATGCAGGTGTGCGTGGGGTGCGTTTCAACTTCGTGAAACGCCTGGTGGATAAATTGCCCTTCGATTCGCTGGAGGAGATCTCGGCGAAGATAGCGCCCCTGGGCTGGCACGTGGTCATCTACTTCGAAGCGCAGGAACTACCGGAACTGTACGACTTCTTTACCTCTCTGCCCACCGATGTGGTGGTGGACCATATGGGCCGGCCCGATGTCAGCAAGCCTGTCGACGGCGAGGAGTTTGGCCTTTTCCTCAAGCTGTTGCAGGAGAACCAGAACTTCTGGTGCAAGGTGAGTTGTCCCGAGCGACTGACACAACAGCAAGAATACCGTTATGACGATGTCGTGCCTTTTGCCCGCAAGGTGGTGGAAAGCTTCCCGGACAGGGTGCTGTGGGGTACCGACTGGCCGCATCCGAATATGCGCTCACACACACCGGACGAAGGCTTGCTGGTGGACTATATTCCACGCATCGCCACCACAGCAGAGTTGCAGCAGAAACTGCTGGTAGATAACCCCATGCGACTCTACTGGCCAGAAGAATTGACATCAGCTTAGAGATTAATCAGGAGACATAGAATGAAAGTATTGCTCGCTGGCCCGGGTGCGTTTGGTATCAAGCATCTCGATGGCATCAAGAATATTGACGGCATGGAGGTGGTGTCTCTGGTCGGAGACGTTCCCGAGCAGGTCGAGGCAGTGGCGCAAGAGTATGGTATTGGCCACGTATCCAGCGATCTCGGCGAGGCGCTGGCCGCCACTGAGGCGGAGGCTGCAATCCTTTGTACGCCCACTCAGATGCACGCTGCGCAGGCAATCCAGTGCATGCAGGCCGGGAAGCACGTAGAGGTGGAGATCCCCCTGGCGGACAGCTGGGCTGATGCCGAGGCGGTGGTAAAAACCCAGAAGGAGACCGGACTGGTCTGCATGGTGGGCCACACGCGCCGCTTCAACCCGTCGCACCAGTGGCTTCACAAGCGTATTACGGCAGGCGAACTCAATATCCAGCAGATGGACGTGCAGACCTATTTCTTCCGCCGCAAGAATATTAACGCCAAGGGTGAGCCCCGCAGCTGGACAGATCACCTGCTTTGGCATCATGCGGCGCATACGGTCGACCTGTTTGCCTACCAGGCAGGGTCTCCCATCGTTAAGGCGAACGCCATTCAGGGCCCCATCCACCCGGAGCTCGGCATTGCCCTGGATATGTCGATCCAGCTGCAGGCTGAAAACGGCGCGATTTGCACCCTGTCACTGTCATTTAACAATGACGGTCCGCTGGGCACCTTCTTCCGCTATATCTGTGACAACGGCACCTATATCGCCCGCTATGATGACCTGGTGGACGGTCGGGAAGAGGCTATTGACGTCTCACAGGTCGATGTATCCATGAACGGTATCGAACTGCAGGACAGGGAGTTCTTCGCCGCTATCAAGGATGGACGCGAACCCAACTCCAGTGTCAGCAAAGTGCTGCCTTGCTATAAGGTACTCCACGACCTCGAACAGCAACTGGCCGGCTGAAGGACTCGAAGATGCACCAGCGAAAAATAGGCGAGCGGCAAGTCGGGGCAATCGGACTCGGGTGTATGAACCTGAGCCACGCCTACGGTCACCCGCCGGCAAAGGACGATGCTGTACGGCTGCTCCACCATGCCTTCGAAATCGGTGTACGACACTTCGATACCGCCGCGCTTTACGGCTTTGGCAGCAATGAAAAACTGGTTGGTGAGGCGCTGAAGGACCGGCGTAATGATATCTACCTGGCCAGCAAGTGCGGTATGACTGGCGTCGATGGTGTGCGGGTCATAGACGGCCGGCCGGAAACATTGATGAAAACTGTGGATCAATCGCTGCAGCACTTGCAGACCGACCATATCGATCTTTACTACCTCCATCGTTGGGACAAGACGGTTCCCATCGAGGACAGCATGGACGCCCTGTCGAAGATGGTGCAACAGGGCAAGATAGGGGAGGTGGGCCTTTCGGAAGTATCTGCCGATACGCTTCGAAGAGCCCATGCCGTACACCCTGTAGTCGCCGTGCAAACCGAGTATTCACTGTGGACGCGCAATCCCGAAATAGCCCTGCTGCAGGCTTGTGGCGAGCTGGGTGCCGCCTTTGTGGCTTTTAGTCCACTCGCCAGGGGGTTTCTGAGCGGGGGCGTAGAGGGTACTGATGCCATGGCAGAGAAAGACATTCGGCGTGGTATGCCTCGCTTTCAGGAACCGAATTTCACTGCGAACCAGGCGCTCTACGAAGCATTCAGGCAACTGGCTGCCGAGGCCGGCTGTACACCCGGGCAACTGGCGCTTAACTGGTTACTGGCACAGGGTGACAACATTATCCCGATTCCGGGAACCCGAGCAGTGGATCACCTGGAAGAGAATGTAAAGGCAGCTGACATTAATATCGATCCGACGATACTCGCCAGGGCAGGTGAACTCATTGACCAGAATTCAGTGGCTGGCGAACGTTATCCTGCCGCGACCCAGGCAGAGATAGATACAGAGGAGTTTTAACCGATGGTTTGGAAAAAGCACGATTACGAGGATATCCCGGGGAGTTATGTGTTCGATGGCAAAATCGCGCACAGTGCATACGCCCTGAACAAGCTGTTCTATTCATTTAACGAGGAAAGCTGTCGCGAAGAGTTCAATGCGGACCCGGCAGCCTACTGCGACAAGTTCGGCCTCACTGAAGAACAGAAAAAACTGGTGGTGAACCAGGATTTTCTAGGCGTTCTTCGCTCTGGCGCAAACATCTATTTCATGGCCAAGTTTGCCATTCCCCGGGGTGTGAGTGTCCAGGATGCCGGCGCGGCATTTCAGGGCATAACGGGTGACGAGTTCCGCGAAAAGTTGCTTGAAAAGCGGGAAGGACTGGAAGAGAGACTTAAAAAAGAGGGCGGTTACTGGAATGGCTGAAATTATTGGTGGCATAACCACATCACACATCCCGGCGGTGGGCAATGCCATCTCCGACGGGTTGACTCAGGAACACTATTGGAAGCGTTTCTTCGACGGTTATAAGCCAGTCCACGCATGGCTGGAGGAGAAGAAGCCCGACCTGATTATCGTGGTGTACAACGACCACGGCCTCAATTTCTTCCTCGACAAGGTGCCCACATTTGCCATTGGCTGCGCCGACGCTTACCAGAATGCCGACGAGGGTTGGGGGCTCAAGCCCACCGCACCCTTTGACGGTGATGCGGAATTTTCCTGGCATGTGGCTGAATCCCTGATCAACCAGGAATTCGATATGTGCACCTGTCAGGAAATGCTGGTGGATCACGGCTTCGTCAATCCCATGCGCGTGTTGTTCGGCGATCACGAGGTGTGGCCGATCAAAGCCATACCGCTGGCCGTGAACACGGTACAGCATCCCCTGCCCAGTGCCAGGCGCTGTTACAAGTTGGGGCAGGCGCTGAAGGTGGCGATCGATTCCTACCCGGAAGACATGAAAGTCGTTATAGCTGGAACCGGCGGCATGTCACACCAGTTGCAGGGAGAACGCGCCGGTATGATCAATGTCGATTACGACCTGGAAACTATCGAAAGCATCATCAATGATCCGGACTGGTTTGCCGAACAGAGTACCAGCCATATCATCGAACAGGCGGGCACCGAGGGTATTGAAACCATCATGTGGATGGTGATGAGAGGGGCGTTGGGCGAGAAGGTCAATTGCCTCCACAAGCACTACCACGCCCCAATATCCAACACCGGAGCCGGGGTACTGTTGCTGGAAAGTGACGCCTGATTCCCGGGAGAACATTAAGTATAAATGGATATTATCCACCAGGAGAAAATAACATGAACTTCGAGCGCAAAAATCCATTGACCGGTGAGTTGGCCAGCACAGCGCCCGCCATGCAGGTAGCTGACCTATCCCCGATCATCGAATCCGCACAAAAGGGGTTTGAAGCCTGGTCGCAACAGGGCCCGAACGACCGGCGTACTGTGCTCATGGCAGCTGCGGACGCGCTGCAGAGCAAGCAGTCCGAGTTTGTCGAGGCGATGATGAACGAAATCGGCGCCACTGCAGGCTGGGCGATGTTCAACCTGGGGCTGGCAGCATCCATGTTGCGAGAGGCGGCAAGGAGGAGGTGCTGCAGGCCATAGTCAAAGACAATGCAGTAAAACTTCTGGGTCTGGCCGACAACCAATAATTGTTGGAGATAGAAATTATGTTCCCGAAAAACACATGGTACGTGGCATGCACCCCGGATGAGATCAGGGAAGGCCCATTGGGGCGCCGCATCTGCGGCGACTCGCTGGTACTGTTCTACACCGAAGCCGGCGAGGTTGCCGCCCTGGAGGACTTCTGTCCCCATCGCGGCGCACCGCTTTCATTGGGTAAGGTCGAGAATGACCTGATCGTCTGCGGTTATCACGGCATGAAGGTTAATGCCGATGGTAAATGTGCCGGTATGGTCGGGCAGAAAGTCGAGCGCTTCAAGCGCGGCATTCGCAGCTACCCGGTAGAGGAACGCCATGGCTACGTGTGGGTATGGCCGGGGGATGTGTCACTGGCCGACAAAGACCTGATTCCGGACTTGCACTGGTCACGGAGTCCGGATTGGGCGTTCGGCGGCGGCATGTTCAATATCAAGTGCGATTATCGCCTTTTGATCGATAACCTTATGGACCTGACGCACGAGACCTACGTCCATGCGAGCAGTATCGGTCAACCGGAAATCGAGGAGTCGGCACCCAACACCGCTCGCCAGGATAACACCGCTACGGTTAGCCGGATGATGGAGAATATTCCCGCACCGCCATTCTGGCAGGATGCCCTCAAGGGTAACAACGTCGATCACACCCTGCCGGTTGATCGCTGGCAGATCTGCCGATTTACGCCCCCTGGAAGCGTCATGATCGATGTTGGCGTTGCCCATACAGGCACCGGTGCACTCGGCGCCTCTGAAGAGCACAGGGCTTCCGGAATCGTGGTCGACCTGATAACGCCGGAAACAGAAACCAGTTGCTGGTACTTCTGGGGTCTGGCGCGCAATTTCGCCGTTAAAGACGATGCATTGACCAACCAGATCAGGGATTCCCAGCAGAAAATCTTTACCGAGGACCTGGAAATGCTGGAGTCGCAACAACGACAGTTACTGGAAAACCCCGGTCGACCCTTGATGAACCTGAATATCGACAGGGGAGGGGCTTTTGCCCGCAAGATTCTCGACGAGATGATCGCTGCCGAGTAAAACTAGCCGGGGCGATATCGATTTACGGGAATATTATTTCCCCTTAAGCGCTCCGGGTCTGCGCCAGCTCCGGGGATTGCTAAGAGACTCGTAACCGCAGGTAGAGTCGATCAGCAGCAAATCCCAGCAGCAGAGCCAAGCCGAGTAGCGGAAATGCAATCCCGCACAGCAACATGATAAATACCAGTGCACCGTGACCCAGTACCGGCGCGGGGCGCGGTGGGGGGTGTAGTCCTTTGACAGCCCCTGGCCGACGTAGCCACCACATACGGATTCCACTGAGGCATAGGAAAATCACCACCACACAGGCCAGGACGTTGAATACACTGTTCAGCGGCCCCAGGCTGCCCTGGTGCAGGCCAACGCCTGCTGCCATGGCTTTTGCCAGTGCTGAGTAGTCTGTAAAAGCCACCTCGCCGAGGACTTCACCCGTGTATTGACCCAGGTGCACGGTACGTTCGTTGAAGGGATTGCGGATGTCGCCGGTCATGGTGTTGGCAGATAGCGTGTACACGCCCTCGGCATCGCGGGGCAGGTTGATACGGTAGCGCGGCCCGAAGCCCAGTTCACTGGCTTTGCTTTCAATCTCCGCCAGCGGCAGCGGTGTGTGTTTATGTCCCGCTGAGGCGGGCAGGGGCGTGGGCTCTAAACCCCAGGGTACAACGCGGGCTGTGCCGTGGTTCATTGCTGCATGGGTATCGGTGGATAGATCTGTTGGTGCCCATTTTTCTGCCGGGAAGGCACTCCAGGTCTGTACCAGTTGGCCGCCCCAGATGTTGGTCCAGGCGAGACCGGAGAGAATGAAAAACAATAGCCCCAAAGCGGCGTAAAGGCCGATTCCCCGATGCCAGCGGCGCCAGATGGCGCGCTCATTGTTGCCTCGTGGTTCCCGTCGCAACCACCACATATACAGGCCCGTGATTACCATCAATAAGGTCAGGCCCGCCACCATCTCGATAAGAAAGTCGCCGACGTCGCCCAGTAGCAGCGTGCCGTGAATACGATGGGCCCAGGCATAGACGGTCTGGTCCCGATTGACCAGGCGCAGCACCCGGTTGCGGTAGGGATCAAGTTCCGCGATCACCGCCCCGTCAGCGCTATCGAACACAACCTGGGCGGGGCCGTCTGGCCTGCCGGGAGGCACGTACTGTGTTGCGCGCCCTGCGGGGACCGCCGCTTGTGCCGTGTGCAGAAGCTCACTGGCATTGCTGCTTGTGTCTGCCGGCTGCACGGTCAGTAGGGATCCACTGGGGCTGGACAGGGAACTGTTATAGACCATCACCAGCCCGGTGAGGGCGAGAATCAGCAGAAAAGGTACTACTACCAAGCTGGCGTAAAAGTGCCAGCGCCATGCCCGGTGGTAGCGCTGACGGAGTACGTTGTTATCGACGTTCTTGTCGAGCGTGTTATCGACCTTGTTCACAGTGAGAAGCGCACCCCGGCTGTTGCTGACAAAGGCGCCCCGGGTGCCAGTATCGCCGCATCCGGCGCGGCGAAATCACGAACGCTTAAGGTCGCGATATAGTCTTCGTCCAGCAGGTTTTTCACCTCGGCGAACAGCTCCCAGCGCTCGCGGTTATAGCCCGCACGCAGGCCCAGCAGTTGGTAGCTGTCGACCTTGTAGCTGTTGCTGAAGTCGGCGTAACGCTCATCGATTACATCGAAGGTGGGACCAAGGTAGAAACCGCTGGCGTGTCGGTAAAGAAGTTCACCACGCAGTGAGTAGCCGGGAGCCGCGGGCAACTGGTTGTCACCGTAGATGGGGTCGTCATCAAAATTGAATTCGTTGAGCGCAAAGCTCAAGGTCGGTGCAAGGCTGTGTACGCCGTTCCTGTCGAGGGCGAAGCTGCCACCGGCCAGCGCTTCGATGCCGGCGTGGATGGTGCTGTCCACATTGGTCGACAAGCTGGTGCCGGGGGCTGCAGGGTCATCTACTGAGAGGATCTCGTCATTGATCTGGCCGTAGTAAAGCGCCACGTCCCAGTGCCAGTTGCTGTGCGCACCGAGGGATTGCTGGCCGCGGCTGCCTATTTCCAGCACGGTGCCGTGCATGGCGTCCAGCAACTCGTCACTGACACTGACATCGTCTTCCAACTGGTAATTGGTCGGCGCTTCATAGGTGCGGCTGAGATTGGCGAACAGGGATATGTTTTTACTGACGTCGTAAATCAGGCCGAGGCGCGGGTTGAGACTGTCGTAATCACCTTCAGGGTTGCGCACAGCGCCACTGGCCACGCTCTGGTTCCAGATTTCACGTTCCGTCCACAGGGCCTGCAGGCCGAATACCAGAGTCCACTCGCTGGCAAACTGCCAGCGGTCGGTGGCAAATGCCTCCACGCTTCGCGCCGTATTGTCTACGCGGGTATCGAGGCTGGTCTTGTCGCCATTGCGGTAACTGTAATTACCGCCGGTGACGGTGCTGTCACCGAGGTCGATACCGAACAGGAGGATTATCACTGATGGCTAAAATTACAGTACACCCAGGCGGATTCATCAAGCGCAACTATATAGATGAGCTGGGCCTTACTGCCACTGAATTGGCGGATGCACTGGAAGTGTCAGAGTCCACCTTGAGTCGTCTGGTTCATGAAAAGATCGACTTGTCGCCGGCCCTGGCGGTGAAGGTGAGCAAGGTGCTGGGGCGCTCGGCGGAGAGTTGGATGGCGATGCAAGCCAATCATACACTCGCAAGATATCAGGCCGAGTTGGAGCAATGGACACCGACCAAGCAGGTGACTGCTCAAGGTCTGGTTGCTGTAAAAGGTGGAAAGTCGAAAGCCGGGCGCAAGGCAGCGGCGAAGACAGCGACGGCCTAGCGAACTGCTGTCCATGGCGAGAGTCTGGATAAATATGGGACCACCATGGGACCATCCTCACGCCTTCTGATGCCCCCTAATGCCACGCTCATTTTTTAACGCTCTGATTTACAAGGCATTAGGAGGCATGACGAGGCGTAAAATAGCATTCCTCAGGGTTCGAATCCCTCGCTCTCCGCCATATATCCCTGTAACTTATTGAATTTAAAGTAAAATAGCCGCCAATCGTGCGATGAAATCCACCGGATCGAAGGCCACCTGGGTCGTCCCATCCCGGTAGGGCGTCTTCAGGGTATAGACCACCTTGCCGGTGGAACTCAGTGAAAGGCGGGGAACGGCTACGGCGGGGCGGGCAATGTACCTGCACAAGCCGCTCGCGTTTGTCCTTCTGATGTCCTTCGCAGCTCACCCCCGCGTGGAGGGAGAAGCCATTGGCCTTGGCCACTCGCTCCAGTCCGGGGTCAGGTCGGTCCAGCGGACGGATGGTGCGAATCATGAAGGCCTTGCGACCCTGTTGCGGGCCGACGGCGATCCGGTAGGAGACGGAACTACCCAGAAGATGAGGCATGGCATCGGTGTCGTCTGCGGGCTCCAGTTCCAGCCAGGCGCTCTCGGTGTCCTGTTCCAGCAAGCCCTGGCGTTCCAGGCAGCGACCTACACGCTGGCTGATCAGCTGAACCAGATCCTCCAGCTCGTCTTTATCCGGCGCTTTGACGCGTTGAAACCGGGGCGGACGATCGTCGCGATACACGTAGACGCCATCCAGAAACAGGATATGGAAGTGAATATTCAGGTTCAGTGCACTACCGAAACGCTGAATCAGCGTTACCGCCCCGGTCGCGCCCGTCCTTGAGCCGATATCCAGCCTTGTGGATCAGGTGGGTAGAAATTGCCCGATAAACGATGCCCAGCACCTTACCCATCGCATGGGGATGGGCAGCGAACAGGTACCGTAGAGGAAAGGGAAAACTGATGACCCACTGACGAAATGGCACATCGGGAAACACTTCATCCGAGAGAAGGGCCGCTGTCTCGGCCATCCGGCGGGCGCCACAGCTGGGGCAGAATCCTCGCTTCTTGCAGGAAAACGCCACGAGCCGCTCGAAGTGGCACTTATCGCAACGCACGCGAAGGAAGCCGTGTTCGAGGCGACCGCATTTGAGATACGCTTCAAACTCTCGATGGACATGAGTCGGCAGACTTTTGCCCTGAAATTCCAATTGCTCAACCAGGGCGGGGTAGTGTTTCTCGACAAGTTGGTAGAGCAGAGTTTGCTCTGGGCGATGGCGTTCATAGGTGGCGTGACCAAGGGCATGCCCATAAACAGGGGCAGACCCTCCGTTGCCTGGTGACAGCATGCTGCGTCGACTCCAACAGAGTTGAAGTCAAACACAGTGGGGCCGTGAGCTTTGGCGGGGAACATCCGAAGTATCCAACCGCTTGGTTATATTCGAGCAGTTCTGGTCACACCCACCGACTCCAGTCTATGAGTCAGTACCCATAGTCGGACGCTCTAAGATTTATAAGTCTATGAAATATATAGAAAATGGTGGGCCCAGAAGGACTTGAACCTTCGACCTGGCTGGTCATGGTGACAATGAGGCGAAACTCCTCTCCCGGCGCTACTGTCTCGGGGACGGCCTCCATCTCGATGGTGAAGCGCCCCTCATTCGTCACGTCGACCTGTCGGACACCGCCTCCCCAGAACTGCATCCTCCACTGCAGTTGTACATTGCCGCCGCGCAGAAAAGTGCCAGCGCGAACCTGCCGCCGAGCTTTCGTAAAAAACCAGCACCGCTAGACACAATCACAACCCTCAGTGATCTGACCTACAAAATAACTACAAGAACAGTATGTCAATTGCGCACGATTCTGGTTTTGATATTCGTCAATAACAGGTCTCCGGGGAAATGCCTGGCCGTGGGCCGGAAGGTATGGCTTCCGAGACGTCGCGGATTTCCAGCGTTGGTCCTACTGGCGGGCAATTCATCGCGCGCCCCTTCGGCGAGGTCGCGGCAGGGCGTGAATCAATGCGGCGTGAACAGCTCCAGGCTGCGCTGCCCTGCCATTACTCCGACGGCATCACCAACGGCGATTTCGCCACCGCGCACTATCGAACAACAGAGCCCGCCGTGGCCCAGCATGGCGGCCACACCGCCCCGCCCCAGCGCCTGCTCCATGCGTGAGCAGGGGTGGCAGATGGCTGTAGCCTCGAACAGGGCCTCCCCTATCGTGAACTGCTGGTAGCGCAGGGCATTGAGGTTGATGCCCTCGACCACCAGGTTGCGACGCAGCAGTGCCGGGTCCAGGGTCGCACGGCCGGTGAAATACGCGATCTGGTCAATGAACTCCCGCGAGATCAGCGTCACCTGCCGTGCCGAGCCGGCGGTTTTGCCGGTGCGGTGATCACCGGTAAGGCCGCGCCCGGCCAGTGCCTCGACCCGCTCGAGGCTGTACATGGGCTCACGCCGCGCCGGGCGAATACCGATCCAGCGCAGGGTACCCGGAGCGAGGTCGCGGGCGAAGCGGTCAATCGGGTTACGGCGTTCAGGCATCGGTCCCCATTTTTGGCGCCCCCAAGGCGCGCCGTCAACCGGTGGAGCCGTCGAGTCCGCGTAAACGTTCGGGCGTCGGCCAGCACCTCGGCACAGAGCCGGAGTGCCGCGCCGATCGATGCCACAGCTGATCAGTTTCAGCAGAACGTATCCGGCCCGTCAGCTGGAATCAGGCTGTACCGAATCACCGCCTGCCTGGCTCGATCGTCGCTGGCATCTTCCATTCCGTGCCCGCCGGAGGGTCGATACGCCAGATTCTGTACCCGTCAAGGAATTATTTTTCATCGAACCGACAGATGTTTCAGATGAGGCCCCTCTCAAGTTTCTGGGGACCGTTGGTTCTGCAGTCCTGAGTTCCCCCTTGCTTCGATCTGAATCACGCGTGCCGCGGTTCAACACGCTGCGGGAGCATCGTATGGGATCAGTCTGGCTCGCCGATATCGGCCGCCATCGGGAGACGATATTTGGTTGTTAATTCTGCGCCTGGCAAAGCCGGGGCCGATCACTCGGGCAACCCCCTTCTGACTGGCAGACAGGTAAAAAGTAACCGACAGCCGCGTAGCCGGTCGGGTACATGCAGCGGGAACAGGCGGAAGCAGTCCTGCGAACCGGCATGCGGCGAACGCTCCGGTTACCTGAACGGTCACCAACGCCTGGAGCCAGTTCGCGATCAAATGGAATTGCGTAACTGCGCGCGACGACTACACTGGATACGCACAGGAGGTAATAATGACTAGGAATTTACCGAGGCGCATCCTCGTGGCTGGAGGCGCTGGTTTCATCGGTTCACATCTGTGCGAACGGTTGCTGACCGAGGGCAATCAGGTCTACTGCCTCGACGATTTCAGCACGGGCTCACGGGACAATATTGCACAGTTCACGAGTCACCCGCAGTTCAGGCTGATCGAGCAGGACGTCACGCTCCCGTTGGCTCTGGAGATCGACGAAATCTATAATCTTGCATGTCCCGCCTCGCCGTCCCGCTACCAAGCCGACCCGATCAAGACGATGAAGACATGCGTCATTGGTACGATGAATCTGCTCGACCTTGCGCAGGCGGGTGTGAAGCTGCTTCAGGCCTCGACAAGCGAAGTCTATGGGGACCCGGTGGAACACCCCCAGAGGGAAGACTACTGGGGGAATGTCAATCCAACAGGGTAAGGGCCTGTTACGACGAGGGCAAACGCAGTGCAGAAACCCTGTGTTTTGACTACCATCGCCACTACGGCACGCAAGTCAAGGTGGCCCGAATTTTCAACACCTACGGACCCCGGATGACGCCCGAGGACGGTCGGGTAGTATCCAACTTCATAGTCCAGGCGCTAAGGGGGGAGCCTATCACCATCTATGGTGACGGCTCGCAGACCAGATCCTTTTGTTTCGTCGATGATTTGGTCAGGGGATTGATCCTGCTTATGGCCACCGGGGATGACGTGGCCGGGCCAATCAACCTGGGCAATCCCCGCGAATTCACGATCCGCCAGCTCGCAGAACTAGTGCTGGCAGCTACTGGCTCGGCATCGAAGGTCATCGAGTTGCCTCGGCCAGAGGACGACCCCCGCCAGCGCAAGCCAGACATCACGCGAGCGACGAACCAGCTCGGATGGTCCCCGGAGGTACCGCTGGATGTCGGGCTGGGAAAAACGATTGATCACTTCGATGGGTTGCTGCGAAAAGGAGTTGCCAAAGACGACGTACGCCAGGCCGTGCGGGCCATCTGAGCCAGGAGAAATTCAACGTGAATGTTCTAGTCACCGGCGGCGCCGGCTACATCGGAAGCCACACCTGTAAGGCGCTGTCCAGGGCGGGCCTCTCACCTATCGTGCTCGATAACCTGAGTTCCGGCCACAGGTGGGCCGTAAAGTGGGGCCCCCTCATCGAGGGCGACCTGTCTGACTCACAGCTGCTGAAGCAGGTAATGAAAGAGCATGAGATCCAGGCGGTGGCCCACTTTGCCGCCTCGGCTTACGTTGGCGAATCCATGACGGACCCCGGTAAATATTTCCGCAACAACGTGACAGGATCACTCAACCTGCTGGACGCCATGGTGGCGGCCGGTGTACAGAACATCGTGTTCTCCTCCAGCTGCACTGTCTACGGAAATGCGGTTGCGGAAATGATCTCGGAGGATCATCCACGGCGCCCGATAAATCCCTACGGCGAGTCCAAGCTTTTCATCGAGAAAGCGCTCACGTGGTACGAGGCCGCGCACGGCATCCGTCACGCTGCATTGCGATACTTCAACGCGGCAGGTGCGGACCCGGACGGCGAGTTGGGGGAGGAACACGACCCGGAGACTCACCTTATCCCGCTGATTGCACTGACTGCGCTCGGGCACAGGCAAAGCATCCGGGTGTATGGCAGGGACTACCCGACTCCCGACGGAACGGCTATCCGGGACTACATCCACGTCACCGATCTTGCCGAGGCCCATGCCCTGGCGGCCGATAGACTGCTTCGCGGTGGAGGCAGCTTCGCGGTCAACCTCGGCAGCGGCACTGGTCACTCGGTACGACAGGTGATAGACATGGTGGAAACCTTATCCGGCAGGCAGGTCAATGCCGTTGACTCCGATCGGCGACCAGGCGACCCGCCGCGGCTGGTCGCCCCGTCCAGGGCGTGCCGGCGAGATTCTGGGGTGGGTGCCCGAGCACTCGGGCCTGGATACCATTGTACAGACCGCTCTTCGACTGGCACCGCGCCAGGTCCACGGGAATCAACGCCTTGAGTGAGGGCGGACACTGACCCGGCCATGTACAGAATGTCAGACCTCACCGACAACCAGTCTCTCAGACTCGAAGCCCCGTTGCCTCTGATAGGGGGCAAGCCACAAATCGCCGCAAAGTTTTTTCGTTCGCCCCGCGGCAAGTTCTGGATCAGGGGAGTGACCTACGGGAGCTTTAGACCCCAGGAAGACGGGACCCGTTCCCCCCGGAAGCGACCGTTAGAAGCGACTTCTCGCAGATGGCGGAACGGGGGGATAAGACTTCATGCGAACCTACTCCCCTCCCCCGGGATGGACTCTGGATCTTGCCCAGGAGGCCGGGCGACTCTATGTGCTGGTCGGGCTCGCCTGGGAACAGCACGTCACCTTCCTCGATCAAGCGGATACCCGTGAACGCATCGAGTCTACAGTGCGGCAGGCAGTCAGGCGCTGTGCCGGTCATCCGGCGGTACTGGGCTATACGATGGGCAACGAGATACCGGCATCCATTGTTCGCTGGCATGGTCCGGGGCGGGTTTCCCGCTTTCTGAAACGGCTGTACCGGATCGTCAAGGATGAAGACCCGGAGGCACTCATCACGTATGTAAACTTTCCAACTACCGAGTATCTGCAGCTTCCATTTCTTGATTTTTACTGCTTTAACGTCTACCTGGAGCGACAAACAGGAACTCGCTGACTA
>CAWIZY010000031.1:0-52300 GCA_963840725.1 uncultured Gammaproteobacteria bacterium
CAGGACAAGCACCTGCCCACCAATCATGGTTTTGATGAATTTTTTGGCAACCTCTACCACCTGAATGCCGAAGAAGAGCCTGAAACATACTATTACCCGAAAGACCCGCGTTTCACAAAAAGTTTGGCCCGCGTGGCGTGATTCATTCCTATGCCGATGGCAAGATTGAAGACACCGGCCCCTTGTCCAGAAAGCGTATGGAAACCGTTGATTCCGAGTTCGGTGGCGCTGCCAAAAAGTTTATGGCCGCCGCGGTTAAAGCCGACAAGCCTTTCTTTGTATGGATGAATTTCACCCGTATGCACGTGTGGACACGCCTGCAGGAGAAATACCAGGGTATTACCGGAATCGGCCTCTATCCAGACGGTATGGTAGAACTCGATGACATGGTGGGCAGCTTCCTCGAAGAACTCAAAAAGCTTGGCGTAGAGGACAACACCATAGTCATCTTCTCGACTGATAATGGCGCAGAGAAGTTTACCTGGCCCGATGGCGGCACCACGCCATACCATGGTGAGAAGGGCACGACCTGGGAAGGTGGAATGAGAGTGCCACAAATGGCCAAGTGGCCCGGCACGATCAAGCCCCGCACTATCATTAACGATACCATGAGCCAGGAAGACTGGATGCCGACTTTACTGGCTGCGGCCGGCGTTCCTGATGTGAAAGAAAAGCTGGCATCAAAAAATGGTTATCAGGCCAACGGCAAGAAGTTTCGGGTGCATCTCGATGGCTATAACTTCAAGCCCTATTTTGAAGGTAAGGAGGAAAAGGGACCACGAAGAGAGATCATGTACTTTGCGGCCAGCGGTATGCTCAATGCGATACGGGTAGATGACTGGAAAATCTCATTTGCAACCGAAAGAGGTGCAATCAATGAAGCGTTCAGAGAAACGCCCCAATGGCCGGTAATCACCAACCTGAGGGCAGACCCCTTTGAAAGCGCCTCACGCAACTCCGGTATGTATGTGCGGTGGTACGCTGACAATATGTGGTTGATGGTTCCCGCGCAGGGCTTTGTGCAGAGATTCTTCGACACGATTCCAGACTATCCGTTCCAGCCCGGTGGCTCTTTAAGTGCCAGCAATATTGGTTACGGTACTCTGGAAAGGCAGAAAGCGATGGGTGGCCTCAAGTCGCTGATGGATCTGTCGATTAAAAACTAGGTCTTCGTAGAACCCGGGACAGAACACGTTTAAACAGTTTAAGCGTGGTCTGTCCCCACATTCCTAGGAGCCGGTCTTGTGCTCCTTTACCAGCGCCGTCAACTGGTCAAGCTGTTGCTGCACGGCCGTTAGCTGGTTCGCCATTCTTTCCCGCTCGTCATGAGCCTGCTGTGTTTGCAGGGCATTCTTTTCCTCTCCCATCACTTCCAGTATGGAGCCAATCATCATGTTCAAAAAGACAAAGGCAGTAAGGAATATGAATGTGAGGTAATAGATCCAGCTCAGCGGATACACTGCCATGGTTGCGTACATGATATCTGTCCAGTCTTCAAATGTGGCCACCCTGAACAGGGTTAGCATGGAGATCGCCACGTCGCCCCACAATACCTCGTCTATGCCGCCGAAAAACAGGGAGCCCATGGCACCATAAATGTAAAAGATAATAAACATCAACAGGACGATATAGCCCATGCGTGGGATGGCCCTGAGCAATGCGTCGATCAGGGAGCGCAGCTCTGGCACCACCGATACCAGGCGCAGCACCCGGAAGACCCTGAGCAACCTGCCAAGCAGAATGGCCTCGGAGTCGTCGATGGGTATCAAGCTGCCAACAACAACGATGGTATCGAACACGTTCCAGCCGTTGCGGAAAAAGCGCTTTTTGTCAGTGCAGACTGCAAAACGAAGCAGGATCTCCGCCAGAAAAAACAGGGTGACAGCCTTGTCCAGTATAATCAGGCCCTGTTCAACTACCGGCGGCAAATCATAGGTTTTTGCGCCTATGGCCAGCGCGGAGAGAATAATTATAAATATAACCGAGAGCTGAAATATTTTGCTGGCTTCTATCCGTTGGAGTAGGGCCAGGCTTGATTCGCGAGTGCTATCTGATGTCATGATCTTCTGCTCAAGGGTGGTGGGTAAATCCAGGACAGACCACGATTTAAACGCCGCTGGATGCCGCGCGATTGTTTGCTGGAATTGGTCGTGGTCTGCCGCCGGCTGTTTGGATTTTACCCGGCATGAAGGGGCGCATGCCACTGCGGCGTATGATCTGGGAAAAGTACGAGGGAGCGATTCCGAACGATAGCTTGCTGTCGGCGGCTATCTGGCAGTCTCGGCCGAAGCGCTTACAGCTGGCGGCAGAGAAGGGCACCCGGACCATTCAATGCAACGGCCAGGCATTTTTTAATCTGGTAACGGGCTCTCGGGGAAGCGAGGGTATCGCGCCGCGTCCGAAGCGTATCTTTTGGCATGAGTCAGGGGGCCAGAAGCTGAACCCCGTTTTCAGGCGGCGTCCAGGTTACCCTGTAGCAGCAGGCTATGGGGGTGCCGGGACGATAACATGGCCGCCAGACCAGCCTGTTGCTCGGGTTCGCAATCTACGATGATCATCAATTCCCCGTTTTCAATCCGGTCGCGATAATCTTCCACGTCCTGGTTGGGTACACTTACCCCAACCAGAGTGCTGAACCAGGTTCCGAGCGCGGAGCCAAGTGCGGTGCCGGCGACAATGGCACCGCCACCGAGGGTCAGGCCGGCTGCGGGAACGGTCACGGCGATTATGCTGCCGATAAGGCCAATGGCTCCGCCAGTTGCAGCGCCGCGTTTGGCGGCGTCAACGACGTCACTGCGGTGCTGGAGGTCTGGCTCAGGTAGTGGTGCGAGGTCGATATCCTCGCGGGCAATGACGTGTAAGTCCTCTTCTGCAAACCCGAATTCCTCAAGGTCTTCGATGATTTTCTTCACCGCCTCGACATCGTGGGCAAAGAAAAACTGGCGCTCTTTCATGGTGTCCTCCCTGGGAAATTCAGTTTAATTACTGTCCGGGTTGCAGGTGGCGCCCTAGATCGCAATCAGGCGCAGCATGGTGGGCTCGGTAAAGATCATGCTGTTGTCGCGGGAGTGTCTCGCAACAAGGTGAAAGACCCCTGCCCTGGTTTCTTCGTCGAGAAATACGCGAACTTTACTATCATGCAATTCACCCTGGCCGACAGGTGCATCCAGCTGGACGGTTTTTTCATCAGTGTCCATCAGCAGTTCATCCTGATCGGTTTGGAGCAGTTCTTGCTCCAACCGCGACAGGGCGAGGTATCCGTCTTCACCGATGCTGACCGTTGAGCGGCCGATGTTTTCGGGAGGCACATCAGTAGTCGGCTGTTTGAAAGTCTCTAACGCGATGTTCATAGATTTCTCCAATGAGTGGGTTTACTTTGCTACGGCCGGTTTATCGGGACAGATCAGGTTTCTTCACGTCACAATCCGGACAGACGCGGCGCCTAGCCAATAAATGGCCAAGCGAAACTAGCGGTTAATGGAGTAAGGCTTTTGCAGGCGGGGAAGGCTGGCAGTGGCTAAGGACCTACCCGCGCCAGGGTGCTGGCTTCCACACCGATGGCATTACGGTAGATGATGCCCAGTCCGATCAGGCAGGCTGGCAGCACCCATATCAGCGGAATTCCCAGCAGGATTAGCGAGCCAGTGGTGACGAGCCCGGCCACCAGACCCAGGCCGAAAAAGGTGAACCATTTTCGGCTCACTATCTTGCGCGATGTCTCCATCGCTTCCCAGGGCCCGAGACCCTTGTCGGCGACCAGTGGCAGCGCAAACTGGTAGGAAACGGCAAGATAGATGCCCGGCAGTACCAGCAAAAAAGTGCCAATCAGGATCAAAATGGTCATGAGTATCGAGGTGAGCACCAGTTTCAGAAAGCGGTCGTACCAGGAGAATATGCTGGTTGGAACCGCCTGCCGGCCCGAGGCGACGGCCACCCCAAGTAACACTAGTCCTACAGCCAGCGGCAGGGTAAGCAGGCTGGTCAGAGTATCGGCGAGGCTCGCTCCCGGCTGGGGCATCTGCGCCGCAGCACTGGGCGCCGGCGCATCGCCGCCGATGAATAGACCCAGCACAAAGCTGATCACAAAGTGCGCGACTATATAGATGGCAACACCGATCCACAGTGCTCCCTTATTGCCACTGACTTTCTCCCAGGCCTCCTTTACCACGGCGCCTATGCTGAGCTGGTAATTGCCAGCGAGCCCTTGCTCCACGCTTCCCTGTGCCGCTGCTGCGGAGTTCTGGGTCTCTGGAGCTTGTGTTTGCGGGGCGGTTTCGGTCATGTCAGCACACCTCTCTTTTGTCGTTGCTCTGAAAAGATAGCACGAGACAAGGCTGGGTGAATAAAATACCGGGGACGGGTAGAGTGTGATGTCGAACTAAGCGCGCGGTTTTGCGAGACGGTGCACCAGCAGTACCGGTATAAGGCCCAGCAGGACGATGGCCAATGCCGCGCTTGATGCCTCTGCCAGACGCTCGTCGCTGGCAAGGCGGTAGACGCGGGTTGCAAGTGTCTCGAAACCGAAAGGTCGCAGCATCAGGGTTGCCGGTAGTTCCCGCATAGCGTCCACAAACACCAGTAGCGCAGCAGCAGCAAGGCTGGGGCGCAGCAGCGGGAGATGAATTCGGCGCACTACTTCGCTGGGGGTGGCGCCCGAGGCTGCGCGCACTGGCGTCCAGTGCGGCTGGAATACCCTGCAGGCCAGCGTCGACCGTGTTGAATGCCACGGTCATGAAGCGGCACAGGTAGGCGTAAATAAGCAGTGCCGTGGTACCAGAAAGCACCAGTCCGCCACCATAGCCGACCGTGTCGCGCAGCCAGACAGTAAGGTGACGATCCAGCACACCAATCGGCCCGAGAAGACCAACGGCCAGCAACATGCCCGGCAGGGCATAACCAAGGGTCCCGAAACGGATAAGCAGTGTACCGGCGCGGCCGGGATTCTGACGGTTGGAATAGCTCATCAGTAGCGCCATCATTGCTGCCAGCACTGCAGCGATAGCTGAGACCCGCGCGCTGTTGAAGGAAAATTCCCAAAAACCCCGGCCCAGCAGTTGATCCCCGCCTGAGCCAAGTTGATAGCCCAGCAATACCGCTACTGGAAGAACAAAGCCAAGCACAACCGGTGTCAGGCAGGCGAGGCAGGCCAGCCCGGCCCGCAGGCCTCTGAGCCTCATCGCACTTGGCCGACGATGGTCCCGGGCATCCGGGCGGCCCTTGCGCGTTGCGCCTTCAAGCGTTATCAGGATCAACACAAACAGCAACATGATTGAGGCCAGCTTGAGCGCGGCAGTCTTGTCTCCCAGGCCGATCCAGGTGCGGAATATGCCGGTGCTGAAGGTGGGTACCGCGAAGTAGTCGACCACGCCGAAATCTGCCAGGGTCTCCATCAGCACCAGCGCCAGTCCGCCGGCAATGGCGGGGCGGGCCGACGGCAGAGCAACCTGCCAGAATGCGCGATACGGCGATAAGCCCAGTACTCTTGCCGCCTCGAACTGGGCACCCGAGCGGCTGGAGAAGCTGGTTCGTGCCAGCAGGTAAATGTATGGATACAGTACCAGCGACAATACGATCGCAGCGCCAGGCAGAGAGCGGAAGCCACTGATCGCGAACTCATTGATCGACAATCCGAACAATTCGCGGATCCCAGCTTTGGAGCGGCCCGGAGACATCGAGCAGGTCGGTATAGGCGTAGGCGACCACGTAGGCCGGTGCGGCCAGGGGTACAACCAGCAGCCAGTCAAAATAGCGGCGCCCGGGAAATTCGCAGGCGGCTACAAGCCACGCGCAACCCACCCCGGGCAGCAGTGACAGCACAGCTACCAGCGCCATCAGGGTGAGCGTGTTAGTGAGATAGCCGCCAAGTACATTACTCCAGATGTGTGACCAGGCGTCGGTGGAGGGCGCAAGAAGCGATGTCAGCACTGCCAGCAGAGGCACGGCAACAATGGCCGCGACAATAAGCGCTGGCATCAGCCACAGCTGGCTGGTGCTGTGGTTCCGTCTCAGCATCAACCGGCGTCCTCAGGTTTTAAGCTGGGTGGATGGGTACGCATTTTCTGTCTCATAGCTTCGCTCCTGGGCACGTTGCTCATAATGGAGGAAGCACTTATCCTCGTCTACTCACTGGCGAGGCGGGCGGGGTCAGCCCGGACTGCCTTGTTGAAAACGTATCCCCGAGCACCGCGATGCTGTCTTTTGATTCGATCTATTTTGCCTACGATGAGGAATCGGTACTTACCGATTTGAGTTTCAGCGCAGCCCCCGGCGAAATCACCTGCGTGGTTGGCCCCTCCGGCTGCGGCAAGTCTACTCTACTCGGGCTCGCCGCCGGCCTGTTGGAGATGCAGGCGGGCGAAATTCGGCTGGATGGGACGCTGCTGGGGAAGAAGGGCTTCAACCTGCCGCCGGAACAGCGGCCTGTTGGCCTTGTGTTCCAGGAGGGTGCGCTGTTTCCACACATGACCGTGGCCCAGAATACGGGCTTTGGCGTGAGTGGCGACCAGGGTAATGCAAGGGTTGCGCAGCTGCTGGACCTTGTCGGTTTGAGTGCCGAGGCCCAGCGGCTCCCACACACCCTGTCCGGCGGGCAACGCCAGCGTGTCGCCCTGGCCAGGGCACTGGCGCCCGAGCCACGGGCGCTGCTCTTTGATGAGCCCTACGCGAACCTTGACCAGGCTCTGCGCCAGGGACTGCGCGTTGAAGCAAGAGAGATGGTCCGCCAGAGTGGCACGGTTGGCGTATTTGTTACTCATGACCCGGACGACGTGATGGCGCTGGCTGACCAGGTAGTGCTGCTCGGCGACGGTAGGGTATTGCAGGCGGGAACCCCCCGGGAGCTCTTCGACCAACCGCGATCGGCACAGGTTGCCGCGCTGTTCGGGCAGGCCCAGACAGTGGATGCGGTGCTGGCGGATAATCAACTGCAGACTGCCTTCGGCCCCTGGCCGCTGGACTCGATCTCGCCACACTCCGATGTCAGCCGTCTGCAGCCCGGCGCTCAGCTCAGCCTGAGTGTCCGACCCGAAGCGCTGATGTTGCAGCAGGATGATTCAGGCAGGGCCATTCTCGAGCTTCGTATCGCGGGCGCCGATGATGTCGCCGAGCTTGATGATGGGCGTGGTGGCCGTTTGTTCGCGCGCTTGGCGCGACCGCATAGCCTGTGGCTCGGGTTGCCGGGTTAGGGTGGCGCCCCGGGTAGGTAGTGTGTTTTTGTTTTCCGGGTGAATCCGCGGTTGTTAATGCGAAAGATTCTCATTAAGATAGCGGCCTGATTCACCACCGGAACGTTTTCCATGAGACTTCGCTTTACCCTCTATGCCGCGCTGGCCTTTCTTCTTGGCGCCTGTGAACAGTCTGCACCACCGCAGGCCGCTGACCAGGCCGACGCAGTGAAAGACGCGCAAGAAGCGGTTGTAAATGTCTATTCTTCGCGGCATTACGACACCGACCTGGCGCTCTATGACAACTTCACCGCCCAAACTGGCATCGAAGTCCGCCTGATAGAAGCGGGTGCGGATGAGCTGATCGAGCGCATTCAGAGTGAGGGCGAATTCAGCTCGGCGGATCTGTTGATTACGGTCGATGCCGGCCGACTATGGCGCGCTGAACAGACTGGTATATTCGAGCCCGTCTCCTCCGAGGTGCTTGAGGCCCGCCTGCCCGATTACCTGCGCCACCCGGATGGACTCTGGTTTGGCCTCTCAACCCGCGCACGCGTGATCATTTTCAACCAGGCGGCGGGTCAAGCCCGAGCCCCTGTCAACTTACGCTGACCTCGCGAACCCGGCGCATGCGGGCAAGGTCTGCATCCGGTCGTCTGGCAACATCTACAACCTGTCTCTATTGGCCAGCATGATTTCGCGGCAGGGCGTTGATGCCTCTGAGGAATGGGCCAGCGGCGTGGTCGCCAATTTCGCGCGGCCACCACAGGGCAATGACACCGCCCAGATTCGGGCCGTTGCCAGCGGGGAATGTGGCATCGGCGTCGTAAACACCTACTACCTGGCGCGTCTCGCGGCCTCGGAAGATCCGGCAGACCGGGCACTCGCGGATGCGGTGGGCGTGGTATTTCCAGACCAGGGCGGCAATGGTACGCACATCAATGTCAGTGGCGCCGGGCTGGTGGTCAACGCACCCAATCGGGAAAACGCCATTGTCTTTCTGGAGTACTTGAGCACAGAGCAAGCCCAGGCTTACTTCGCCAATGGCAATCATGAGTATCCAGCGGTGGTGGGCGTTGCTGGCTCTCCTGCGCTGATGGGTTTGGGAGAGTTCAAACCGGATACCCTCAATGCTGCGGAGCTCGGGCGAAACCAGGCAGAGGCCGTTAAAGCCTACGACCGCGCCGGCTGGCAGTGAAACGGGGACACAGACCACGATTAAAGAATTTAATCGTGGTCTGTTCCCGGTTTTCTTCGCCTCGATCTATATCGAGAATATTTGCTCAAACACTGTTGCAAATGCGAATCGTTCTCAATAACATTGCGTCTGATAAGGGGCACCCGTTACCGATTTCATCCAGACGGGCTCTGATACCTAGTGTTTTAGCTGGAGAAGAAGTATGAAGCGGCAGTCGTATGCGGCAGCATTTGCAGGTCTGTTGGTCAGTGGCGCGGTATATGCCGCGGAAGGCGTGATGGAAGAGCTGACCATCGTTGGCTCTACCGAGGCCGCCCGGGCGCTGGCGGGCACAGGTTCGGTTATCACAGCCGAGCAGATGCAGATAGAGGCAACGGGCGACATCAACCAGTTGCTGAAGACCGTCCCTGGTGTCTACATCATGGAGGAAGACGGTTACGGGCTGCGGCCCAATATCGGTATTCGCGGCGCGGTGTCAGAGCGCTCATCACGTATCACGCTGATGGAAGATGGCGTATTGATCGCTCCGGCCCCCTACTCGAACCCGGCAGCCTACTACTTTCCCACAACGCTGCGGATGAACTCCATCGACGTGCTGAAGGGCGCTCCCCTGTTACGTTACGGTCCCCAAACCACGGGCGGTGCTGTGAATCTGGTGTCGACGCCGATACCAGAGACCAGTGCGGGTGCACTGGATTTGTCCTATGGCCAGAATAACGAGATGAATATGCTGGCCAACTATGGCGCCCGCAGCGGCGACTTTGGTTTTCTGCTCGAAACCGCGCAACGCAGCAGCGATGGCTACAAAGACATCGACCGTTCCAGTGCTGACACTGGATTCAGGATTCAGGATTACGTGGCAAAACTCGGCTGGGAAGGCGAGCGCCAGAGTGTCCTGCTTAAAGCCCAGTATTCGAGAGAACGTTCGGATGAGACCTACCTGGGGTTAACCGACGACGATTTCGGGCGGGATGCCGACCGACGCTATGGCCTGTCATCGATCGACAAAATGAAGAACGATCACCAGGGCTATAACGCTACCTACCGCCTGGCACTGAACAATAGTGTCAGCCTGACCACAACGGCCTATTACAATGAATTCAATCGTGACTGGTTCAAACTTGCCGGTGGCGGTGGCCTGGTGGATGCGGCGAACAGGGGTGATGCCAACGCCGAGGGTATTCTTGCAGGTAACGTGGATGCCTTTGGGCTCGACTATAAGCACAACAATCGCAAGTACGAATCCTACGGCCTGGATATGAACTTCGACATCGATTGGGGTAACCACCAGTTGGCGATTGGCGCACGGCCGCACAAGGATAGCATGGACAGGTTTCAGCCGGTAGACGTCTATGACCAGGTCGATGGTGAACTGATCTATGTGTCCACGGTGCGCCCCGGCGGAAGCGATAACCGCAAGGAATCCGCCAAGGCGCTAAGCTTCTGGGCGGTGGATACCTGGCAGGTAAATGAGCGGCTGTTGCTGAATCTCGCACTGCGGTACGAGGATGTGCAATCCGAGCGTAAACAGTATGTTGATCCGCAGCGTCAGACTCTGGACAGCAAGCGCAGTAACGACAGCGACGAATGGCTACCCGGAGTATCTTTCACCTACGATCTGACCACCAACTGGCAAGTTTTGGCCGGGGTCCACAGGGGTTTTTCGCCTCTTGGCGGTGGTGCCAGCGAGAATGAAGATCCGGAAACCAGCGCCAACTGGGAGGCAGGTGTGCGCTATCGTGGCAGTTGGTTTGTGGAAGCGGTGGGCTTCTACAGCGATTTCAATGACAAGGTGGAGCTCTGCTCCAACGCGAGCCCCTGTAGCAATGGCGAGACCTCGGGCTCATTTACTACCGGCAAGGCTGATATTCGCGGCCTGGAACTGCAGGTGGGCAGCAGTATGCAGTTAGGCAGCTTCTCCGTTCCACTGGAGCTGATGTACACCTACACCGATGCAACCATCAGCAAAGATAACCCGGTAACCGGGGTGAGTGACGGCGACCGGCTGGCGGCAGTGCCGGACAACATCTTCAGTTTGCGCCTGGGGCTTGAAGCAGAAAACGGCTGGGACAACTACGCGGTTATCAAGTACACGGATGAAATGTGTACCCGGGTAGGGTGTAACAACGCAGGCGACAAATTTGACCGCACCGAGGATCTGCTGGTACTGGACTACATCAGTCGCTACTCACTGACAGAAACAGCAGTACTCTATGTGAAGGTGGAGAATCTGTTTGATCAGCAGCGCGTCGTCTCCCGTCAGCCCGAGGGCGCGCGGCCTAACAAACCGCGCACTGCATCCTTAGGGATGCAGTGGACTTTCTGAGTTGTATCGGGCTCTCACATCTGGTCTTCGATGGGAAGGAGCCCAAAAAACCAGGACTCGGAGCGC
The DNA here is from genome assembly GCA_963840725.1 of uncultured Gammaproteobacteria bacterium. Classification (GTDB taxonomy): domain Bacteria; phylum Pseudomonadota; class Gammaproteobacteria; order Pseudomonadales; family Halieaceae; genus CAVWDU01. The sequence goes on from CAWIZY010000031.1 coordinate 10,754, forward strand.
ATAAAAAACGAGGCCGGAGGGGTGTTCCGGACCTCTCCTGCAGGCCCGTGCCAAACGATCTTGTCATCATCGGACAGGGTCAAGCGCCAGGCGTTGGCGGGCAGCATGTCTACCGCGATTAAATCACGCAGATGTTGATTGAGGCCGGGGCTGTCGACCACCACGCCGATTTCCGTATTCAGTCTTAGCGAGCGTGGGTCGAGGTTCGATGAACCGACCAGCAGGCAACATTCGTCAAACAGCGCCAGTTTTGCGTGTAGCCCCAGAATCCCATTTTCCAAAGATTCAAATGTGTAAATCGCCCGTGTACTTGCGTCGGCGCGCAACTCATATACATCCACTCCTGCCCTGAGTAATGCGGGGCGGTGCCGGGCATAGGCGGCGTGGGCGGGAACGTGGTTATTGGACCCAAGTGAGTTGGTGAGGATACGGACCGCTACGCCACGAGCTATTGCGCGCTCCATCGCATCGGTGAGCTCCGGGGTGGGAATAAAATAGGCTGATACAAGGAGCAGGTCTTGCTCTGCAGTGTCGATGAGATCTATATAAGCGCTGGCAAGCTGTATGGGCAAATCAACCGCTGGATCGTCGCCGGCAGGCGTGTCCACGATAATATCGAAGCTGCCCTGGTGACCGGCTGCGAATAGAGCCTTCCATTCCTCCTCTGATGCCGGCTCCGGGTGATCGAGTAAAGTTATTCCCTCATCCAGCCATGTATCTATTTCAGGTCGCGACAGCTCGCTGTTGGCAAGGTCCTCTATAGCGAAAGTCCAGGGGTCGTTCCAGTAAAGATCGAACACAGTGGAAAGGCTGCTGGTAATTGGGCCGGTCACGATTACCTCAAAATCCCGGAAGTTGTGATCTTGCCGATAGCCAAAATACTCGTCAGCCTGATTGCGCCCGCCAACAATGGCCACACGCCCGTCAACCAGCAGCAATTTGTTATGCATTCGGTGATTGATGCGAGAGAAGTCCTCGAGGTTCAGCAGTTCACGAACTTCTGTGCCGCCGTGTCGATTGGCCACAGGGTTGTAGATTCTATAGTTTATCAAGGGGTGCTCTGACAGCGCGCGCAATGCAGGGTCTGCGTGCGCCAGGAAACTGTCGTCAAGCAATACGCGGACTCTTACGCCCCGTTCTGCGGCGGCTACTATTTCTCGTGTCAGGGCCTTTCCGGAGGTGTCGTCCTGCCAGATGAAGGTCTGCAGGTCGATACTGCTGGTGGCTGGCAGAGCCCGCAAGCGCCAGGATAGCGCCGCAGGGCCAATGTTCATCGGCACAAAAATGTCGTCTCGAGTAAGGTCCTGCAAACCGGGCCAATGCGTTATCGGTGCCGGATCAAGAGCTAACTCGGGAGGCCTGTCAATCTGCGGATGAACGGTAGCGCAGGCTGATAGCAATGCGAGCAGGCACAGACCAAACGCGGACCAGAACCGGTTCAGAGGCGACTTCATACTGGTTTGCTGGGTACTGGCAAGTTAACTGATAACCCGGAAGCGTTGGCAGAGAAGCCAGTCTAGCTCATGGGGGCGGGTAGAAACCATGCATAGTTTCGGCGGGGAGGACTGCGAGCGGTCCGGGTAGATGATGAAATTGTGGGCTGCCCCCAGAGCGTTCCGCCGGGCGATCTCACCATTCAGTTCTGATAAGATCTGGGGCTGCGACATATTATACCCGCAAGGAGTCATCGTGCCCGTCAGCTGGCCCGGCAAGAGCAGCTCGAAGTGCTCGCCAGGCGAATTTTGAGTAGTAATAAGTTGCTGGAGCTCATCGGCCGCCTTGTTACGGTCAAACCGGGGGAGGTGGGTGCTTTACTGGCATCAGCGCTCTACTTCTATTTGTTGCTCTGCGCTTACTACATTATCCGCCCCATTCGGGATGAGATGGTCATCGCCAACGGGGTCGATAACATCCAGTGGCTACTGCTGATGACCATGGCTGTGCTACTGGCCATCACGCCGATTTTTGGTTGGATAACCACGCACTTTCGTACCAGGCAGTTTCTTTCCTACTGCACCCTTTTCTTTGCTTCAAACCTTGTCATCTTCTTTTTTCTGTTTGACGCTGGAGACCGGCCGCCGGCTGTAACACGAGCCTTCTTCGTTTGGGTGAATGTCTTCAATATGTTCATAGTGTCGCTGTTCTGGAGCTTCATGAACGACGTCTTCAGCCAGGCCCAGACCAAACGCCTGTTTGCCTTTATCGCGGCAGGGGGTACAGCAGGCGCGCTGACAGGCCCTGTCATCACCACGACCCTGGTTGAGACCATTGGCTTAAGTTATTTGCTGCTTATTTCAGCCCTGGCGCTTTCCAGCACCGTGTTGTGCATAAACTGGCTCTGCCGTTGGAACAATAGTGACCCGGCGGTTGGCGGTATGCAGCCATTGCCCGGGAAGGTGAAAGATGCATCCCTGGAGGGTGGTATCTGGGGCGGCTTCACACTGGTGATGAAGTCAAATTACCTGCTCGGAATCTGTGCATTTATATTGCTGTATGCCGTGAGCATTACCTTTGTGCAAATACAGCAGGCGGAGCTGATTGAGGCAGCCTATTCCGATCCGGCGCAGCGCACCAGGCTGTTTTCACAAATCGATTTTGCTGCCAACGCTCTGACCCTGGTGTTCCAGCTGTTTCTAACCAGCAGATTGATAGGCTGGATCGGCTATCGCCTTACCCTCTTGCTGATTCCTTTGGGCATAACTCTGGGCTTCTGCCTCATGGCAGCTGCACCGATGCTGGTGGTTATGATCGGAGTTGAGGTATTTCGGCGATCCGGTGACTACGCGATTATGAAACCCGCTCGTGAGATGCTTTTCTCTGTTGTCAGTCGGGAAGAAAAATATAAGGCGAAAAACTTTATCGATACCGCAATACTTAGAACCGGCAACACCTCCAGCGCCTGGATATTTGCCGGCGTAAGGAGCCTTGGAGCCGGTGGTCCAGGCATTGCGGCAATCAGTATTGCCCTTGGCGCGGCATGGTGTGCCATAGCTTTCTGGTTAGGCGGGCAGTTTCAAAGAAGAGCAGCGGCAGTAGAAAAGTAAGGGATTGGAGGTGTTGAAGATATTGATTAACGGGTAAAGCCGGGCGTCGCGTTGCCTTACATATAGAATCCCAGTATAAACCAGCTCACGTCAGCGCAATTGGAAGTAGCAGGTATCGTGAACACATTTAACTATTTTAGTCGGTCGGCACTGCGGGGTGATCTGCTTGGCGGCCTGACCGCAGCGATTGTGTCTCTGCCAATGGCGCTGACGTTTGGTGTGGCATCCGGTGCGGGAGCTGAAGCGGGTATCTATGGTGCCCTGCTCGTCGGCCTCTTTGCTGCAGTGTTCGGTGGTACCCCGACGCTGATTTCAGAGCCTACCGGCCCCATGACAGTTGTAATGGCGACCGTCATGACCAGTTTGATTGCTGCCAATCCTGAAAAAGGCATGGCCATGGCCTTCACCGTTGTGATGATGGCGGGGGTATTCCAGATTATTTTCGGGTCCCTTAAGCTCGGGCGTTACATCACCCAGATGCCCTACAGTGTCATTTCCGGGTTTATGTCTGGAATCGGCCTGATTTTGATCATTATCCAGCTCGCGCCGTTTACCGGCTCTGCTGCGCCTGCAGGTGGCGTGATTGGTACCTTGACTGAACTGCCAGGCATCGTCCGGCAGATCGACCCTGTAGAGTTGTTTCTGGGTGTACTGACCCTATCGATTTTGCTGTTCACTCCCAAACGTTTTACCCGGGTGATTCCGCCTCACCTGATAGCCCTGGTCGGTGTTTCGCTATTGTCTGTCTGGGTATTTTCGGACAGTTCCATTCAGCGAATTGGGGAAATAAGCATAGGTCTGCCCTCGATTGTCCTGCCGGAGTTTACCGCTACAGAAGTTACCGCAATGATTATCGATGCCATGGTGCTGGGGATGCTTGGCTGCATTGATTCCATGCTGACGTCGGTTATTGCCGACAATCTCACTCGTACCGAACACAAGTCGGATAAGGAGCTGATCGGGCAAGGTCTGGGCAATATCATGTCGGGCCTGTTTGGTGGTCTGCCGGGCGCGGGAGCCACCATGGGTACGGTGGTGAATATACAAAGCGGTGCCACCTCGGCGTTTTCAGGTGTATTTCGCGTTGTATTTCTGCTGATCGCCGTGTTTGGTGCGTCTGGCCTGATAGAGAAAATTCCGCTGGCGGTGCTTGCGGGTATCGCTATTCGAGTGGGTATGAATATTCTGGACTGGAGCTTCATCAAACGCTCACACAGGGTATCAATACAGTCTACCGGGGTGATGTTTGCGGTCATGCTGTTAACGGTGTTCGTTGACCTCATTGTAGCTGTGGGAGTAGGCGTGTTCGTCGCCAATATCATCACCATTGACAAGCTCAGCCGGACTCAGGAAAAGAATATCAGGGCAATTAGTGATATTGACGACGAAACACCGCTCAGCAGCGAGGAAGAAGCACTGTTGCGAGCGGCAAACGGCCAGATACTCCTGGTGTATTTGAGTGGTCCAATGATTTTTGGCGTGGCTAAGGCGTTGAGCCGGGAACATGCACAGATAGCTCAGCACAAGGCGTTCATAATTGATTTGTCGGATGTGTCCATGCTGGACCATACCATCTCGCTGTCAATCCAGAACGCCATTAAGGAGGCTGTGGAGATGAAGAAAGCAGTATTTCTGGTGGTGACATCAGCGGTCACTCGAGAGACCTTGACCCGCCTGGAAATGGATGAACTGATCGGCTTCGATCATATAACCACAAGTCGCACCCTGGCTCTGCAAAAAGCCACCGCAAGCCTCGAAGAACCGGCGGCAGAACCCGTTTAAGCGCCCCAATTCTGATTGAAGAACCATCCTGCCGCCTTTTTCGTAGTTACTATAGTAGTCAATGTGTCTTGAGTAGCATTTCTGCGACGGCACGACGATCAATGTAACAAATCATCACCTGGGAAGTTTGCAATGGCAGTGAACCACAAGCGCATCAAGGAGATGCTTGGTGAACGCGAGGAGCAGTCGGACAACTCATTGCGCGGCAGTGCTCTGCGCCGTGCACTCAACGAGACTGTGCCTCGTACCATGACTCCCTTCGAGTGGGAGCAGTGGTACAGGGAAAATGGCGTGCCGGAAGAACACAGGCAGGTGCAGGGCCGTGCCACCGAAACCACTCGATGGGCGCGAGTAAAACGCATTTTCCGTCTCGGCAAGGGGTGACGCAGGGCACCGGTCCGGCAAAGCAGCTGCCAGTGTTATTTCTCGTAGAACGAAACGCTTGCCACGCAAAGATCTGCCGCAAAGGGTCGACCAATAGCCACCAGGCCAAGACGGCGAATTCGTGATACATCCAGCTCTTCGTCTATACGGTGGGGCGCAAAACCATCGAATGGGGGCCTGATCGTCTGCCAGGTCGGCGCGGCCATATAGCTGATCCGGTAGGACTGCCAGGGATAGCGCATGGTCTCGGTGCGTAAATGGACGTTATAGCTCTCGGCATTGCCGTAGATTTCAGGGTCAGGCCGCCATACCGGGGCAACTGTTGGCGAAGGCTATCTCCCAGGTCTAAAGTCATCTGCACGAAGCCACCGTTGTTGTCCAGGCTCACATCGCCCCGCATTCTAAGACAGGCCCGCCCGACACCTCATCTGTACCGAGTTGAGCCGAGGACACGCCGCCCATGACGCGATCGGTGAACAGACGCCAATGCTCCCCGTTTGCAGCCAGTGTCGGATCAGGGCTCTGTGTATTCATCTCAAACAGGGCAGATCGGCCATGTACCCTCCGGGCATCAGCATCGAAAACAACAGGTAAGGTGGAAATAGCGCAAGGGCTACAAGCTGCGGTTGCGAAAAAAACACTCTACAGCCATCGCGCAGTTACTGGCAAATTCTGTGGGGATAGACGACGTTTATAGGATCTAAACGTAGTCTGTCACGGGTTTTTTCTCTACCAGGTTTCCAGGCCGCACGTCCACCTCGAAAGTCCAGGTGTTCCTGGGCTGTGAGTGCATAAACCAGTAGGCATCCGCGATAGCATCGGGCTCGAGGGAGCCGTCTTCCCCCAGTTGGTCCAGATATTCCCCAAAGCGCTTTCTTACCGACTCCCCGTTGATCACACCATCTACCACCACGTGACCGACATGTACGCCCTTTGGGCCATAGTCCTTGGCCAGTGCCTGTGCCAGATTGCGAAGGGCAGCTTTCGCAGCTCCGAAATGAGCGAAGTTGGGGCGGCCGCGCATGGAGGCTGAGGCACCGGTAAACAGGAGTGATCCGCCGTTCTCTTCCAGCGTTGGCAACGCGGCCTTTGCCGTCAGAAAGCCTGCGAGGGTGCAAGTGCGCCAGAACGTCTCGAACAGCTCTGCTGTTAAGTCCTCGAATGCAAGCGGTTGGTTATTACCTACATTGAAGATAACTGATTTTACAGTGCCCAGTGTATTGGCCCCGGCCATCAGGCTTTCTAGCTCGGCGGCTTCGGTTGCATCGCTTACCTGAAAAGAGGCCTGGCCGCCTCGCGCTTTGATGTCTTCTACAACCCTGGCCAGGCGATCTCGGTGCGCCCTGCAGCCACAACATGCAGGCCTTCGCTGGCAAATTTACGGGCGATTGCTGCCCCCAGGCCATTGGTGGCACTGACTCCCAATACGACTGCGATTTCGTTCATTTTCAGTGTTCCTCGATTCTGGTTGAGGGGGCAGACCAGGTCTGAATGCCGTAAAGGTGAGCTGTTCCCGATAATCTATCCATCTGCCGGTTGCTCTAAAGATAGCGCCACGGCAGGGAGTACCTTAAAACCGGATTTGAATTCCTCAGGTATACGGGCGGGCCTCCCGGTTGTAAGGTCGGTGCAGGCGTAATAGCTTCTTGCTCTTAACAGTGTTCGCTTGTCGCCGACGCGTATAATCTGAAATCTGCGTTCTGCCCGCAGGCGGCGATCATTCAAGGTCACCCAGTTGGCAACTGTACCCGGTCACCTGGATAGGCTGCAGCCATGTAGTCTATTTCATGCCGAGTGGCCGCAAACCCGCGATTGAGTCTACGACATAAATCAGGAGTCATGTTGACTGCTTCACAATGAGCCCAGACACATTGGTCGAGCCACTGCAAATAGACGCTGTTATTGATATGCCCATAGCCATCTGCTTCGTCATCAGTCGCGATGTGTTCTATGATATGCGGCTCGGGATAGTCCCAGTTAAGATCATGTAAAAGCATCATTACTCTCTGGCTGTGATAATAGCACCGAAGCCATCGTAGATTGGCGCGCGTGTATTGGTCTTGGCATTGAGCGCCTCCACTAAATCCACTTGCGGCATAAACTTCGAGGTTTGCCATAAAGCCCTGACAGCCAGGCTGACGGTAACATTATGGTAGCGCGCATAGGGTATTGGCAAATTTGTGCTCTGTTCCCCAATTTGCCTGTCGCCAGATCTTTTCGACCATCGTTGACTAGGTCTAATAGTGGCAGCTTTTTGGGAGGACTATACTCGGGTCTGCGTATCAAAACTCTTGCTACAGCGGTGCCCTAACCCAAAGCAAGCTGAACAGGAAGATAAAACCATGACCAAGATCGTTACCGCCATCTATGCATCGGAAGACACCCTGCCCAATGTTCGCGATGATCTCATCTCGACTGGCATTCCGCAGGAAAAGATCCGTGTCAATAAGGACAAGCGGCAGGTACAGGTAATGTCGCCAGATGTGACTGAAAGTGAGATCATTGAAATAATGCGCCGGCACGACCCGGTACAGCTTGACACCTGAACATTGATCGCAAAGGGGCCACATCAGGCCTGCAATTGGATCTTCGGGTTTCCGGACAAGCGCTTGACGTCGCGATAGCGGTTGTGCCCAGATAGTCTTACCTTTTCTCGTCCCGGGCTTAGAGGCTGGATATCCTGGCCCTGGCGTCCTCTCCACTGTTATCACTGTAGTCCACAATACCCCGCACTCAGGCGCCCGCCTTTCCAAACAACGGATATTGGTTCTTGATATGGCAGAAACCGCGCTCTGCCCCAGATTTTTCATGTGCTAAATTATGGTGCTTCCATAGAACTTGATGCCCTGGAGGGCCATATATGAATGAAGATCAAGCCAGTGTAGTGCACCAACTCGCGGGCGCCTGGTGCCTGGTGTCGTCTGAATTCAGGACGTCGTCAGGCAAGGTGATTTACCCCCTGGGAGAAGATGCTGTAGGCCAGGCAATTTTTACCGAGTCCTGTTACATGTCGGGACAGCTCATGCGTCAGGGCCGGCCATCCTTTGCTTCTGGTGACCAGGCATCCGGAACGCCGGAGGAGGTCAAGGCGGCTCTGCAGGGTTATGTGGCCTACTATGGTCAGTGCGAGGTTGATACAGAGCGGCAGACTCTCACCACCCACGTAGAAGGCAGCATGTATCCCAACTGGGTGGGTGGTGAGCAGTTACGTTTTTACGAGTTGTCCGGCAACGAGCTTGTTCTGAAAACGCCGCCGATCAGCTTTGGTGACGAGGAGTTCACTGGGGTGCTGACGTGGAAGCGCAAGTGAATACTCATCGGTAAGGGGAAAGCCGGACAAGCCACGATTAAACTGACTGCCAGGCCACTCTTGGTTGTCTGCCCAAATTATTGGTAACCTGCCCCCGAATCCCCTGACAAAAGCTCAGAAGGGGTGCGATAGCAGAGTGGAACGGTCGTTTGAGGCCTGGGCATCATCGTCTTTCTGGTCATGATGTGTGTACAGGTCGGCTGTGCATGGCAAATCATCAATTCGCCATTGGGAGTCACTTTTGCCGCGTAAAAGCACTGGCAGTGTGGACGGCATGTATGCATGCAGAACACAAACGTAATAAAAGCGTAAAAATAACCTGGCGAAAGGCTGAACGCCGCTTATCTTGCTATATGATTCCGGGTTAGAGTCATCGTTACGCATAAATAGAGCAAGCTGCTCCACCGGGATACCGACATTAATAATTTCGATACTGCTCATGGGTTTGCAGTGCAGAGCATTTGCACGCATGTCGGGAATACCAGATTTATTGATTTTCTGCGCAAAGGGCTTTTTGCCGCTGCCCTGAGTTTAAGCGCGAGCGTTCCGGTACTTGCGCAGGTGGCAGACTTTAACGTCACGGTCAACACTGGTCCCAATCCACCCAATGGGGATACCGTGTACCCCGGTGAAGCCACCAGCGTGCGCGTGACACTGGCCAATAATAATATCGTCACCTCACTGACCGGCGTAAATTTCACGAAAGCGTTGCCCACCACGGCAAGCAATGGCCTCATAGTTATTGGAACCAGCGCGATCAATGGCGACCCCGGCTGTATCGGCGGCACGCTAACCACTAGCGCAGGTGCATCCGGCGTTTCCCTCGTCGGGCTTACTGTGCCGCCGCGCCGGCTTGGCTTCCCAGGCTCCGGGGAGTGTTATCTCGACATTCCCATCGCAGCGTTTTCCATTGACGGCGGCAGCGGCTCTCTCGCCTACAGCCTCAACGCCGGGGACGTGAATTCTGACCAGGGCACCAACGCCACTGGCGGCCCACAGGCCTATACATTACGTCCGTCTAACCGTCCTACCTGGTCGAAATCGTTCAGCGCTAACAATATCCATGTTTTGGGCGGCGCCACCCGCACAATGACAATCACTATCAATAATAACGACAGTAATGTGCCGCTCAGCGGCATCACGTTTTTCGATCAATTTCCAACGGCCGGTGGTCAGGGCGCAACCATTGAACCCACAGGAACCGTTGGCGGCACCTGTGGCGGCACAACTATGGTGAGCCAGGGTCCGATGGCGAGGGTCGATGTTTCGGGCGTGAGCCTGATGCCGTCTTCAAGCTGCACGATCACAGTGGAAACCAGGGCAAGGCACTCCGCGGGAATTTACACCAGCACCACTACAAACACGATCCCTGCTACCGGTTTTCGCAGCGACCAGGGTCTGCGCCCCGCAGCAAACGCCAGCAGTCAGGTGCGAGCGCGTTCACCACTGGCGGTAGGCAAAAGCTTCAGCCCCGGCATCGTCGCCAGCGGACAGGCCAATACATTCACCGTGACGCTAACTAACAGCGGCTTGACAGCACTGCCGATTACCACTTTTACCGATGATCCTATCGCCGCCGCGCCCAACCAGGCCAATATGACGATCGCAAACGCAGGGGACGTTGCCAACAGCTGTGCAGGCGGCACTGTAACGCTGGAGAGCGGCGGGCAGGGCTTCAATGTAGGCGGGTTCTCAATTCCTGCAGGCGGTAACTGCGTGATCACCGTCACTTACACTGCAATCACGCCTGGAGCAGATCAGCCCAGCACTTATACCAACAGTATAGGGCAAGGCGATGTACAGACCGGCACGCCGGGGATCGTCAGCCAGGCGCGTTCCGCCACGGTACTGGTCGCTGATCGCCTGCGGGTGCTCAAATCTGCAGCGCCGGCCAATGCGACAGCCGGTGATCCGGTACGCTACACCATTACTTTGCAAAACTACTCAGCGTCAATCCTCAATGATGTCTCCGTCCTCGACGTCCTGCCCAATGGGGCAACCTTTCTGATTGGTGGCGTGTTTGATCCCACTCTGACACCAGCCTGCGGCTCACTGGGCCTGAACGGTGCATCGCAGGGAGACAGCTCGCTCAACTTCACCATTCCCACACAGCCCGCTCGCACCGGAACCAACACTCCCGGTACCTGCGTAATCAATTTTTCTGCGATGCTCGATCCCGACGGAACCACAGACACCACTAACATCATCCCCGCTGGAAACGTCTGCTTTGGTGTCGTTCCTACGTGTAACAACGTCGCCTCCGGCGGCGCCACCACTAATAACACCGCCACCATGAGCTTGGCAAAAACCTTTGATAACGCGGAAAGTGTTAGTAAGACTGAGGGCCTCACCACGCGATTGCGGCTGGTGTTGAGCAACAACTCGGTAAGCTTGCTCAGCAGTGCCACCATCAGCGATACACTGCCTTCCGCGGGACCATTCCAACAGTTGCGCGTAGCCAACCCGCCCAACGTCAGCAATAGCTGTGGCGGCTCGGTGATTGCAGCGGCCGGAAGCACCTCTGTTGAGATGAACGGTGGCACAGTTCCCGCCACCAGCGGTGGCAGCGCCGGAACCTGTTCTCTGGAAGTCGATGTTGTGGGACCGGCGGGAGTTTATCCCAATACCGCAGCTGCCGCCGCCGTACGCAACAATGCCGACGGCTCGACCACTGACGTCAATGACAGTGACGGGGCCAATCTCACTTACAACGACGCCCTGCGGGTTGAGAAATTCTTTAACCCAAGCTCCACTGGGGACGGGGGAAGCTCAACAGGCAGTGTCCGCTTCACCAATCTCGACTCGAGCGGGCCTATTACGGGTATCTCGATGACCGACAACCTGCCCGCGGGAATGCTTATCGCTGAGCCCGCGAACGCCTATTCTACCTGCGGTGGCAATCCAGCGCTTACCGCGGATCCCGGCACCACGGCAGTCTTCCTGAACGGAGCCACGCTGGCGCCCTCAGCAGTATGTGAAGTCAGGTTTGATGTCAGCGTTACAGGCAACACTGACTGGGTCAACACCATTCCAGCCGGCGAAATCACGGCGGACAACGGTATTACCAACCGCGGCCCGGTGACCGCAACCCTGACATTCGTTCCGCCCGAAATACCGCTTATCTCGAAAGCAATATCACCGGGAAATATTTCTCCCGGGCAGTCGGCGCTGCTCACCATCAACATTACCAATGCCGCCCAGGATCTCACTAATCTGGAACTAACGGATTATTTTACCATCGACGGCAGCGCTGGCGCAGCGCTTAACGGCATGCGTTTAGCCTCGGCACCCGCGCCCAGCACGGATTGCCCCAGCGGCATCGTCACCGCGATGCCGGGTGACACGTCAGTTCGACTTTCTGGTGCCAGCCTGCCTGCCAACGCGTCCTGTCAGGTTCGCGTGAATGTGACCTCAACGTCAGCGGGCACAATCACCAATACCATCCCGATTAATAGTATCCGCAACGATCAAGGTGCCACTAACTCAACCTCCTTCGCCCAGACCACACTTAACATCGGTACGGCAATTGGTGTCAGTAAAATGTTCGAGCCAACAGTGGTAAGCCCAAACGAGCCGTCGCGACTGCGCATAACCATATACAATACGCAAAGTGAGGGTCTCACCGGCCTATCGCTTACGGATACCTTCCCGACGGGGCTGGTAACCGCCGTCGATCCACAGGGCTTTTCGGATTGTGGTGGCGGCGTGGTGATTACCTTCCCCACTCCGGACAGCGTGTTGATGACTGGCGGTTCTATTGGCGGCGCGGCTGGCGATGAAGCAGCCACTTGTGTGATTGAAGCTGATGTCGTGGCTGCCACTGAGGACACTTATCTCAATTCCATCCCGGAAAACTCGCTTTTGGCGAACGGGAATCCGGTGCCGCACCCGGAAGCAAACGCCAAGCTGGAAGTGCGCCAGCGCCTGATCGTTAACAAGGCGTTTGACGATCTCACGCTGGATATGGGCGACCCCAATGGTTTCACCACCGGCACCGCATCGCGCCTGCCCGGCGTAGCCGCACCACTAACCATACGCATTGAAAACCCCAATGCCATAGCACTAAGCCAAGTGCGATTTGTTGACGAGTTGCCCGATGGGCTGACGCTGGCACCAACGCCCAACCTTGCCACCACCTGCACTGGCGGCGCTGTCGACGGCGTCGCCTTCGGACGGGAGCTTCGTCTTACGGGAGCCACACTCGACGCCACCGGCGGCGCTGGCGCGGTGTGTACGGTAACTGCCAGCGTCGTCAGCAACATTTCGGGCATCTATACCAACGAGATTGCAGTGGGTGAGGTGACCAGCTTCGAGGGCATCGACAACAATCCACCCACGCAGGCACAGATCATCATTATTACGCCTCCGGGCATCACCAAGGATATTGCTCCGCCAGTAGTCGCTCCCGGCGTGCCTGCAACCCTCACCCTGGTGATGGAGAACGATAACGATCTCGCCTACACCCTGACGGCACCGCTGGCAGACAACCTGCCCGGCTCACCGGGCCAGATGACAGTGGCCAACTCCCCCTCGGTGACGACCGACTGTCCGGACGGCCCGGGAATCGTCACCGCGGTAGCAGATGCAAGCGGCATTAGCATCGCTAACGGCGCCAGCGTACCCCCCGGTGGTTGTTCAGTGACAGTTGATGTTACGGCAACTACGCCGGGAGATTACCTTAACTTCATTCCCGTAGGCGCGCTGAACACCAGCTTTGGGCCGAACGAAGAACCGGCTGAAGCGCCGCTGATGGTCAGCACACTGGGCTATATTTCCGGTCGCGTTTTTCTGGACAACCAGGCATCGCCCAACGGCAGCTACCTCCCGGGGGACTCCACGCCCATCGGGGGCAACCTGATCGAGCTGCGCAGCGGCGGGGGCTGCAGCGGAGCGCTAATCAACAGCGTGGTGACCGACGCCATGGGGAACTACCTTTTCAGTGGCCTGGCGGCGGGCACTTACAGTGTGTGCCAACCAGCCCAACCGAACGGCTCACTTAACAGCGTCACTACCCAGGGCGCTATAGTCGGTGTGGCTGGCAGTACGGGCTCTGTAGGCACCCCCTCCAACCCCGGCACACCAACCAGCCAGATCGCCGGCATCGTGCTCGGCAACAACGGTAATGCTGACGAGGTCAGCGGTTCGCCGGAGAATAATTTTTCCGAAGTATTGCCGGCCAGCATCGACGGCAACGTCTATTATGACGCCAATAACAACGGCATCTTTGATCCCAGCGAAAATGGTATCGGCGGCGTAACTGTCACGCTCACCGGTCCAGTCAATACCAGCGTGATCACTAACTCCGATGGCAGCTACAACTTCACCGGCCTGCCACCGGGGCAGTACACGGTGGTGGAAACCCAACCAAGTCCGTGGAACGATGGTATCGATACCCTGGGTACCGTAGACGGCATCCCCAACGGGAACAACTCTACCAATAACAGCTTCACCGCCATAAGACTCGCGCCCGGAGACGCGGGTATCGAATACAATTTTGGCGAGCTGGTAAGTGCCGCGGCGCTTGCGATTAATGCTTCCGCGACCTGCTCCAATGATGCGCCGGTTGTCAACTACAACATTCCCGCATACAGCGGCTCCAACACCACTTTCTCTCTCAGCTGGTACACCGTTGACGATCGCCTGATCGCTACCCTTGCAGATCAGCCTGCGGCGGGCTCGCTATTGTGGCCTGGCGTGGTGTTGGACGGTGCCGGCATGGGCGTGGACTGGCCGGGATGGGTATTCAGCGGCGGGGAGTGGACAGCTGTTGCCGATGATCGTCTGCCCGAAATGGTGCTGCGGGTAACACTAGGCGAAACTGCGGAAACCACCGTGGCCTATCCGCGTAACTCTGCATCGTGTCTGACACAACCGTTGGGCACCTTCTCGACGCCAATTCCTGCGTTACCTAATCCGGCGCTGCTGGTGCTGACCCTTTTCATACTGCTTACCGGTGTCTGGTCGCTGACCCAGCAGGGTCAGCGTCGCCGGCTTTAAGTCGCCGCTCAAGTCGCTGGAAGCCTCGTCATCGGGGGAATATCGGGTAATATCGGGGACAGACCACGATACCTTGCGTCTATTCATGTGGCCGCTTCCTCCCCAGCCACTCTCCAACCGTGACCTTCCCCAACGCATGATCACCCTCGGGGATCTTGAGGCTGTGACGCAGCTCCAGCTTGGCATTGGGGTTTAACCAGAGATTCAGCAAGAATACGATCAGCATAGCCATGATGGCGCCAACGCCTACCAGTAGCATGTCTTTTTGTGTATCCCAGATGTCTCCCTGGGTGCCGAGAAAGACCATGCCGAGCTCCGGTGCGGTCAGCCTGCCACTCGACGATCTCGTAGATGGAAGAGAAGGTGAAGGTTACGTCTACCGGAAAGAAATAGCTCCAGAACCCGCGCAGGCCGGCAATGCGCACCAGCACTTCGGGGACGGGATAAGCCAGCAACAATCCGTAACAGAAGTGTACGAGCCGGTCGTACATGTTGCGGTCGGCGCCTGGCCAGCTCTTACGGTCGTGGTGGTTGGAGTCTGAAACATTCTGGTAGAGTCGTATAATGATATGTGATTGTGCGGGCTTTTTACGGACAAGCCGCGTCCAAACTCTATAAGCATGGCCTGTCTATAATTTTTCCCGCATATATTCTGGCTGAACGCGGCCCCGTCGCGGGGCCTTGCAAACAGGAGGTAGTAACCATGACCACTGACCCCGGTACTTTTTCGGTCAACCATCTCGCCCAGACCCACGAAGTTTTGAACCAGGCGGACACGCTGGTGGATTACAACGCCTACGAGGGCGATACCGCACTGCGCGATGCGGTGCGGCGCCACGGTGCCGACTGGGCGGAGGAATCCCTGTTGCAGCACGGCGAGTTGACTGGTAGTGCCCGGGTAATCGAGTGGGGTTTTCTGGCCAACGAGTACAAGCCCCGATTCGAGTCGCACGATCGCCAGGGGTACCGGGTAGACAGGGTGCGCTACCACGAGTCCTATCACCAGCTGATGAAGCTGGCGCTGGAGCAGGCCGCCCTGCACAGCAGTCCGTGGACTGATCCCGGCCCCGGCGCCCAGGTGGCCCGGGCCGCGCGGTATTATTTGCAGGGGCAGGTGGAGTCCGGCCATGGCTGTCCGGTGACCATGACCTTCGCCTCGGTACCCACACTAAAGTTGACACCGCAGATTGCGCAGGAGTGGCTGCCCAAGGTGCTGGCTCGGGGTTACGACCCCCGCAACATCCCGCACATGGAGAAAGAGGCGCTCACCATCGGCATGGGCATGACCGAAAAACAGGGCGGATCCGATGTGCGCGCCAATACCACCACCGCGCGGCCAGTGGCCGATCGGAAGGGCCGGCAGAGGCCTACGAACTGGTCGGGCCACAAGTGGTTCACCTCGGCGCCGATGTGCGACGCCTTCCTGGTACTGGCCCAGGCCCGAGGCGGGCTCAGCTGCTTCCTGGTGCCGCGCTGGCGCCCCGACGGCAGCAAGAACCCGATTCAGGTGCAGCGCCTGAAAGACAAGATGGGCAACGTCGCCAATGCCTCCTCCGAAATCGAGTTGCGCGGCGCCCTGGGCTGGATGGTGGGCGAGGAGGGCCGGGGCGTGCCCGCCATTATCGAGATGGTGGCCATGACCCGGTTCGACTGCATGATCGGATCCACTGCCGGACAGCGCCAGGCCGTCGCGCAGGCGGTGCACCACGCGCTGGGGCGCAGTGCCTTCGGCAAGCGACTTATCGACCAGCCGCTGATGCGCAATGTGCTCGCTGACCTGCAGCTGGAGGTCGAGGGATCGCTGGCCCTGACCATGCGAATGGGTGAGGCGCTTGATCGCAGCCTGGCTCCCGGCGGCGATGAGCATGAAAAACTGCTGCTGCGCCTGGGCCTGCCCACGGGCAAGTACTGGATCTGCAAACGCACTCCCTTCCACGCTTACGAGGCTATGGAGTGCCTGGGCGGCAACGGGGTGACCGAGGATTTCATACTCGCCCGGCTGTACCGGGACGCGCCTATAAATGCTATCTGGGAAGGCTCCGGCAATGTTCAGGCGCTGGATATGTTGCGCGCCCTCAGTCGTAGCCCGGAAGTGCAGGATACCTGGTACGCCGAACTGGGCAAGACCCGCGGCGCCAGCGCCACCCTCGATGCTGCCGTGTTGGCGGTGCAGGAGGCCCTGTTGGACCGTGACGAGGTGGAATACCGGGCGCGCCGAATCGTCGACCAGCTCGCCCTTACCATGCAGGCCAGCCTGCTGCTGCAGGCTGGTAATCACGCTGTAGCCGACGCCTTTATCGCCTCCCGGCTGGGCCAGGCGGGGGATCGTAATTTCGGTACCCTGCCCAGGGGACTTGATCTGGAAATGATCCTGCAGCGCGCAAATCCACGAGCTTTTTGATTTGTCCGCAGAAGACTTCCCGCGTTTCGACCGGTCAATGTGTCAGAACCACTTTTTTCAGGATAAGCTACGTCAATCAAAAAAGACCTCAGTGAGCGCAGGTTACCGCCAATGAGCAATACTATTAGCTTCTCCTACTCCCAGGATATGGCGAGTAACAAGCAGAGCAGGCCGCCACAGCCATTGTTATGTGTGCACCCTTTTGAAGTGATGCCTCTGAATGAAAAAACCAGTCTGCTGGTCAGCAGGAAGACGGGAAAGTCATTACCTGTGGGAGTGCACTTGGTCAGTATTTTGCAGGGTATGGGTTCCTTCCGTGCGGTCAAGGCTCATTTTGACAACATGCCTCCACAGCTGAAAAACCAAACCAGTTTGCAAGCTTTGGAACAACTTGCGGGTGCGCTTGTTAAGTCTGGCCTCGCTACGAGCAGCGAGGAATTCAGGCAGACTTACAGCGAAGCGGCTAGGGCATCGAAAACCGAGCCCGGCACCAGCCGAGTCTTCCTCTTGGCCTGCGATAGGGAGCAGGAGTTGAAGAGGTTGTTGGAGTCGATATTTTCCAATGCTGATCTATCGCTGCACGAAGGAATTTACTTGCTAGACGACTCGAGAGACGATTTGATCGCTCACCGTAATCGAGCATTGTTCGACAGCTACCAGAGCAAATCTTCTATTCCACTTCACTATTACGGTAAAGCCGAGAAGGACAATTTTATTGCTCAGTTGATCGAGCAAGAGCCCCAACTCGAGCCGGTAGTTCGACAGTTACTTGACCGCTCCCATTGGGGAGAACACAAAACCTATGGCTTGTCCCGCAACTGGGCCCTTATGCTATCCGCAGGCTATCGCTGCATCATGCTGGATGATGATGTGCTGTGTGAAGCGCTATTCCCTCCCTATGCGGATGACCAGGTCACCTTTGCCAGCAAGAATAAAGTACAGGTTTTCGCGACAGAGCAGGAATGGCGCAATCAAGCGGTACCGGCCGACTTCGATCCACTTGCAGGCCACTTACAGCTGCTTGGGCATGACGTGCAGACATGTCTCGAAAAACGTGGCTCCGGCGAGCTGACAGATTCCCGGATTGAGGGTATGACCGGTAACGGACTCGAATCCTTAGGACCAGATTCTCCTGTTCTGATAAGCGAATGTGGCACCTTTGGCGATCCCGGGTTTCCCAGCCACGTATTTCTGCTTCATGGCGCACAACGTGATCTCGAGGAACTTCTCGCCAAAGACCCGGATGTCAGTTTGACGTTTGGGCAACGCCAGTTCCAGGCGGTGCAGCAATCCGTTTCGATCTACGATTTAGCCGGAATATCTCAGATTACAGGCCTGGACAATACCTGCATGTTGCCGCCGTATTTCCCGGCATTCAGAGCAGAAGATGGTCTATTCGGCTGGCTGGTGAAACAAATGTACCCCAGGTCGAGAACGGTTATGTACAACTGGGGAATTCCGCATCAACCGATGGAAAACCGGGCAAGCTCCTATCTTGAAGAAGCAGTGATTCCTAAAGTCAGTCTGGGTGTCTTTAAGGGACTGTGGGATAGAGTGAGTTTAAGCGGGCAGAGCACACCCGTCGGAAGATTAATGCTTATAGCAGCCATGATTCGCGACCTTGCTGAGAGGCCGGAACATGAGCTGCTGGCTCTGGCAAATGTCGAATTTACTCGTCGGGCTGCGTCGGTATACATGTCGGCGTCGGCTCGTCTACCGTATTTCTCGGGCATGGCGCCAGCTTTCGAGGCATATTTCAAGTATGCCATCCAGAAAGCATCAGAAAGCCTGCAAACACCCCCATCGCTGGCAAGCTGGTTCGATATGCCGGAAGAGTGCGACGATCTGGAGCTTGTGTCGCGAACTGCAGCTGAGGCCGGTAATTTCGCTAACGCCCTGGAGAGCTGGCCGAGAATCTGGAATTTGGCGCGCCAATTGAACTAACGGAGAATGAGTAGCTTTACCCCGTTTGTTTACATTACACCATAAGCCAGCATGGCATCGGCCACCTTGGTAAAGCCAGCGATGTTGGCGCCCTTGAAATAGTCCACATGATTGCCCTTCTGGGTCCCGAATTGAACACACTCATCGTGAATATCTTTTACAATTGCGCGCAGGCGGGAATCGACCTCCGCTTCGGTCCACTGCATGCGCAAGCTGTTTTGGCTCATCTCCAGGCCCGACACCGCCACGCCACCAGCATTGGCCGCCTTGGCGGGCGCATGCAGTAAAGACTTCGAAGCACCAAATACCTTGATCGCCTCGGGTGTGGTGGGCATATTGGCGCCCTCACATACGGCCCGGGCGCCGTTTTTCAGCAATAGCTTTGCCTCGTCTTCGTCGATCTCATTCTGGGTGGCGCAGGGAAAGATCAACTCGCCGGGAATAATCCATGGTTCCTTGCCTTTTTGGTACTTGAGTTTAAACTCCTTGGCCGCTTCGGAGATTCGCCCGCGTCGCTTGTTTTTCAGCTCCTTGATCCACTGCAACTGGTCCATGGTCAGTCCGTCTTTGGCGAAAATCATGCCGCTGGAGTCTGACAGGGTAAGCACCTTGCCGCCCATGGAAATAAGTTTTTCCGCGCAGAAGGTAGCGACATTGCCAGAGCCGGATATAAGGCAACTGCGTCCTTCAATGTTCTCGCCATGGTGGGAGAGCATTTGTTCCATCATGTACACGGCGCCATACCCGGTGGCTTCGGTGCGAATATGACTGCCGCCAAATTCAAGCGCCTTACCTGTCAGCACACCTTCAAAGCGATTGACCAGGCGCTTGTACTGTCCGAACAGGTAGCCCACCTCGCGTGAGCCCACACCGATATCGCCGGCGGGCACATCGGTGTCTGGCCCAATATAATGGTGTAACTGGGTCATGAATGACTGGCAGAAGCGCATAACCTCCCGGTCGGAACGGCCCTTGGGGTCAAAGTTGGCCCCTCCTTTGCCGCCGCCCAACGGCAGCCCGGTAAGAGAATTCTTGAATACCTGCTCAAACGCCAGGAACTTGAGCACACTCTGGTTCACCGAGGGGTGAAAGCGGATACCGCCCTTGTAGGGGCCAATGGCATTGTTCTGCTGTACCCTGAACCCGCGGTTAACCCTGAGCTCGCCCTTGTCATCCTCCCAAACCACGCGAAAACTGATTACGCGGTCTGGTTCGGTCATGCGCTCCAGGATTCTCAGGTCTTTGTACAGTGGTTTGTCGGCGATATAGGGAATGATATCCATCGCCACTTCATGCACAGCCTGGTGGAATTCAGTCTCGCCCGGGTTTCTGGCAACCACCCCCTCCATAAACGTTGCCAGATCGTCCGCTTTATCTATCACCATGAAGGAGTCTCCATCTATTTGCTCGGTCGGGTAGTCACCTATGCCTGCACGTGCGTGTTGTCGCTTGCTATCCTGATAGTGGCGAAGTATCGGAAGTGTAAACGGAGTGGGGCAAGGTCAGGAGACCCCATGATAACAGAATCGACAAAACCGGCTCCATCGGTTTGGCAGTACGTATCGGGTCACCAGGAGCCATTGTCATAATCCATCCGCAGTGCCAATATCCCCTTATGATTGAACGTTTATCTATAGCAGTGCGCGGTCAGGGTCTGCACGGAATTACAGACAATATCACCACCGTGGTGTCTGCCTGCGGCCTGAAGGAGGGCCTATGCACACTGTTTATCCGCCACACCTCTGCCAGTCTGTTGATCCAGGAGAACTACGACGACAGCGCCCGGGTTGACCTGGAGCATTGGTTGAATCGATTAGTGCCTGAGAACGACTCCCTCTATACACACACTCTTGAGGGGCCGGATGACATGCCAGCTCACATCAAGTGTGCCTTGACGTCTACCCAGCTCAGCGTGCCTTTTCAGGCAGGTCAACTGTTGCTGGGCACCTGGCAGGGCATCTACCTGTGGGAGCACAGGCACCATGCCGGCACTCGTGAAGTCATCGTGCACCTGGCGTGAGCATCGACGCAATGACACCCGCTGCCATATTGAGTAAACTGCTCAGCTCCCCGAGATGATCGTATTGTCGCCCTGCAGCAGCCTGTCGACAATCATGTACAGGAGCGTTCCTGCGCTGCGTGCCTCGTCGAACAGGGTTACTATCTGGTAGCTCAATAAGAAGAACAACGGATACCAGAGGCCGGGACGGTCGGCGAACCAACGGTACACGGGGCGCACAATTGCCTGCATCACGGCCTCTCTGGAAGCGCCCCAGGCCAGCACGGAGCCAAGCAAATAGCCTGCCAGCAGATCCGAAGGATAGTGCAGGCCGGAGTACACCCGCGGTAGCATGATGAAGACAATACAATACGCCGTAGCCAGCCATCCCGCGCGGGTAGAAACCAGGAACATGCCACCTGCCAGGCAGCCGAACAGGGCCGCGTGATCGCTGGGAAAGGAAGACCAGCCGGTGAGCATGGCCGGAGGCATACCAATTGGCAGTACCATATCAACGGCCATATCGTGCATCGGCCTGGCCCTGTAGGGCAGCGCCCAGGCCAGAAGTCGCGCGGCTATCAGCGTTGCCAGGGCGGCAAACAGAACCGACATCAGTAACTGCTGTTGTCGTTCCTGCTGCGGGCTTTTCCTGAACCAGCCCCACCACAGGAAGGTCATCATCACCCCGCCCTTGAATAGATAGCTGCCGGTTACAAACACAATTATAACGTCGATCGAAGGTGCGCTTCTGGCGAACTGGTTCAGGGCCTCTACCAGTTGAACGTCTGGATTCATAGTAATTGGCACCATGGTTTTGGTTGTGATTGCCGGGGTGATCACCTGGCTGGCGCCCCCCTTCTTTTCGTGCCCTAAGCCTGCTCAGTCACGGCGCAGAACGCCGGTAAGGGTAAGTACAACCACGGCAGATAAAGCGCCGCCGAACAGGCCGTATAAACTGTGAAAGATCATCCACAGCCAGCGGGACGGTCCGTTTGGCACAAAACGACAGAACGTATCCTGGCCCAGATTGATCACGGGCAGCGCAAAGTCGAACGCATAGTGCAGCGTGTCAAGTCCGGGGCAACCCAGCGGCACCGCCACCTCGCCAAAACCGAAGGGCAGGGCATAGCTGGTCGGCTCCGGCGGTTGTTCGAACGGAAAGAATTCTTGACCGAAATTGCTCACCGCCGCCGTGTACACCAAGGCTCCGAACAGGACAAAAATTATGAACGTGTATACCGCGCGGCTGGTGGAATACCCGTGGTGGCTGATCAGCATCAGCAGCCGGGGGAACAGGCGCTTCCAGGGTTGGTCAACCCCGGCGGCGAGGCGCATGCGGATCTTTTCCACTGCGATCTCGTCGGCCTCTCGGGTCAGGCCGCTTTCCCGAAGCGCCCTGGTCAGCTGCTCGTAGGGCTGGGGGCGGAAGTTTTCCGGGCTCGGCCGGCCGCCGGGAAACTGTTTTCGCAACCATTTTATGCGGCTGGCCACCAGGTCACCGCCATCGGCGTGCCAAATACGCTGGTAGGTCGCGCCGTCGATATCGAGGTAGCCGGGGGCTGGCCAGCCAGTCTCCATTTTATCGATCAGGGTGTTCATCTGCGCCCCGGCAAGCATAAACCACCCCTCCACCGGCCTGATCTCGCCGGCTTCCTGGAGCGAGCCGTCTGGCTCCAGCGCCCCGACGTTGACAAACACCATCGAATTCGAGACGCGGGCCTGCCGCAGGTTGATGGCCACCGGCCCGCCCCGGCCTAGCATGCCTGTATAGTCGGGGCCCGGGCAGATTCTTGCATCCGTCATGAAGAAGCTGCCGCCTATCCTCGACGACAGAAAATTGAGCCGGCCGCAGGCTTCAAACGGCAGTTCGGGGATATCATGCGAGAGAAAAATCGATTCGACCACCATGTCCTCGGCATGAATCGAGCGCCCGCCGGGGTTGAAGATTCGGGCGGAACCGCAGTTCAGGTCGCCGGTGATATGCGCGGCTACCAGCGAGACCTCTCCATGGACCTCACAGCGGTGGCCCTGCGTGGACGATAGTTCCACATTGCCGCCGATGACCGCGGAACGGGCGCTAAATGCAGCTTCCTCGGAGTTCTTCAGCAAGGCGCCGTGCAGCAACACACTGCTGCTGATGTGGGCGCCATCGAGTTTCACACTGCCGTTGGTCTCGAACCGCGAATGGGAGGTGGCCGATAGCAGTAATCTGCCGCCTATGTGCGCATGATTCAGGTAGACCGCACAATTTCCCACACCCGCGAGGTCGGACTCGTGTCCGCTGACGCCCGCGAAGTGGGAACCAGACAGGTCCAGGTCCGCCTTGACGGTCAGACTGATACCGATAAATGCGGGCAGTGTGCAATCGACGAGGCGCAGTGCCAGAAGTTCGGCGCCGCTGAAATCGACCGTAGAATCAAACTGACAGGACCAGAACAGCAGCGTCATGCTGGATCCTTCCCGGGAGTTTGGCAGGGCCCTTATCGGGCCGACGATCCGGGCGCCTCGAATGCGCAGCGGGCAGCGAACCTGGTCCTCTCCTGAGTCTGCAATCAATGTTTCGAGGAAAGTGGCGCGCAGGGTGCGGGACTCCTCGGGCAGCTCGCTGAAATCCGCCAAGCCGCGCGATGCCAACGCATCGAGTACTCTCTTTTCCGCGGAATTCGGTGGTTCGACCTTACCCTCAGATGTGACATTCACGACAACATTCCCCGCAGTGACAAGCGCTGATCATAATGACACCGGCCGCCGTGCAGGGGAAGGGCCTCAGCGCAGCTTGCGCGGCCAGGAATCCTGATGACAGGTGCCCGCTGCCCCAATACGGCTACTTGCCAGAATTGCTGTAGCAGTCTAGATTAGTCAGGGCGAGCCTGGGCTTTCAAGTTCCCCTGTTCAGCGACTATAATTGGTCCACGGCGCACCACAACAATTCAAATAACGAAGGAATCAACATGGCAAAAGAAGCAGCTAACTTGTCAGTCTGGAAAGTCATTGGTGGTGCTGCAGCGGGGGTGGCCGTAGTCGCCGCTGCTCCTGTTGCAGCGCCGGTGGCTCTGGGCCTGGGCGCACTCAGCGGCGGATTGTTGGGAGCCGTTATCGAAGGGATAGGCAGCAAAGACAAGGCTTTCCTCGATCACAAGTACAAGGAGGTTCTCTCCAGTTTTGAGGAAACCGGCCGTCGGGCAACTCAAGGACGAAGCTCAGTACAATCAGCTTCTTGCCGCCATGGTTGCTGTATCGGTAAGCTGCGCCGCCAGCGACGGTGACATTGCCCGGGAAGAGAAAATCCGGCATCAATGAATTCCTCAAACAGCTCGACCTCCACCCGTGTGTCGGCAGAGACCAAAGCCCAAATCAACAACCTGATCAAGAATCCACCGGAGATCGACGCTGCTTTTGCGCAGGCAAAGAGCGTCGGGCTAGAATCGCTGGATTTGTTCAGCTCACTGGTCGAGTTGATAATCGAGGCCGACCACAAAAAGAAAAGCCGGGCGAAGCTGCTTTCAGGGATCGCTGGCAAGAACTGGATAGCACCGCCTGATCTGGTCGCCATTGAAAACGCCCGATTGTCCGGGGACATTGGGCCACGTTATGCGTGGTGTCTACTGAGCGTCTCAAATGCCGGGCTCACCCAGGCTGCGCAGGAACCGCTCAAGAGTGGCATTGGTTTGCTGCGGTGCTTCCTGCTGCACCCAGTGACCCACGCCGGCGACAATCTCATTGATCCGTAAATCCTGATAACCGGATTCGATATCGGCGTACAGATCGATACCCGGGATCATTTCTTTAACGACATCTCGTTTTTCGCCGCCGATAAAACAGGAGGGCTGCGAAAGGAGCATCCCTGCCGCATCCTTCAACGCCTCGAAGTCCAAATCCTGGGCTCGGTAGCGATTGATAGGTCCGCGAAAGCCCCCCACGGCAAATGCTTCAGCGCAGATCTGCAGGTCCGAATCACTTATCCATTCAGGTAATACATCGGGGCTTATCATGCCTTCGAGAACCTGGCATCGACCGGTTTTTCCGGCATGAAGGCTCCCGGGGGTGCGTCGCCGGAGGCGGAATAGTAGATGGTGCGCAGCGCTGTGGTGATGTCCGCTTCCAGCTCTGCTTCCGGGAGGTCCGGCTGCTGAAAGTAGAGCATATAGAAAAACCGCTCTGCATATACCTGACGCAATACATCGAGCATGGAAATATCGCCGGCCGGACGAAAGGGCACACTCAGTCCGGCGACGGCCAGACCCGTTCCGGATGCAGCAGCGCCGTCGCATACACGATTGGCGCACCCCAGTCGTGGCCGAACAGTATGGCGGGTTTACCAGACAGCGTTTTGACAACGGCGGCGGCGTCTCCTGCCAGCTCCGCCAGGGTGTAGGCTGCAATCGACTCTGGCTTGTCACTGCCGCCATAACCACGCACATCCATTGCCGCCACGGTATAGCCAAGGTTGGCGAAGTGACGCATCTGGTGTCGCCAGGAATACCAGAGCTCGGGAAAGCCGTGCACGCACAGAATAAGCGGGCCGCTGCCCTGAACCGCAACACGCAGGCTAGTGTCGCCATTCTTGACAGTGCAGAATTTAATATCAGTCATCTGTGATCATCTCCGTAGCGGTTCTTCGTCATTGATCGCGGCTTCATGCACCGATTTGGCGTCCATGCCCAGCTTTATGAGTGCGGGCATGCAGCGATCGGCCGTCTCACGGAACTGTTGCAATTTGGCGAGCTTGGGGCTTCCCTCTGCCATCAGCCTGGCAACAGTCCCGGTGGTCAGATCGAGGCGTGACCTCGCGAGAAAACCCATGATCTCCGGATTCTGCGACCAGGCGCCGCGGTTCATCATGTTGATCGTCTGTGCGTAAGCAAAGGTCGCGGGTGTGTCTGTAAGAGGCCCTGGCGTTGCCATCGCATTGCGAGCATCGTCATCGTCAAAATTCGCCTCCAGGGAACGCTCCGCCAGCGCAGCGCTCAAGACTACCAGCGGAACCTGCAGCGGTTTTAGAACAATGGCGTTCCCGCGGATATAGGCCCCTGGTCATCACTGCGCGAAGGGCACGGCAGTTGCCGTGCAATCGATGAACAGGCTGTTCCCGGGCACCGCGACCTCGCTGTCCTTAAAGTGCAGCACGCCCCGGGTGATGGCGGTCACGTGCCCGTTGCGGATGACGTTTTTCACCTGGCGGAGCATGTCTATCTCGCCACGAGAGATTACCGCGTAGTGGAACATTTGCGGTTCTATATCCGGGTCGATGCGCAGGTAATAGCCTTGCTCGCCGAGAATGCGCATGAGATCCGCGCTGTCCTTGCCGCCTGCCTCAAGCATGGCGATCTGCATGTCCATCACCGCCTCAAAAAACTCCTCGCCGGGTTGTACGTGCTTCGCGATTCCACAGCCAGCTTTCACGTGGCCTCACCCAGCTGATTTTATCGGGATCAATGCCAGACTGGAGCAGGAAGATCACCGTATCCATGGCTGTTTTGCCGGCGCCCAGAACGGCATAGTGTTCCGGAAGGCGGTCGGGGTTTCTCCACAGATGCGGCAGCTCACCCGGGGGGACTACCGCTACGCCGTCGTCAACGCTGAAATTGCGCCGGTGCGTGGACGGACGGAGCTGGTAGAAAGTGGTCCACGGTTTTGCGGCGCACCCGTATGTTGGTCTCGTTGCCGGAGAGTATGGATACTACTTTTACATCGCCGCTGTCGGTTTTGCCGCGATACTCGCTGAGACAATGATACGGACACGCGGCCTGTCGGCAGCAGGCGCATATTCATGACTTTTTCGAAGTAGGCCAGCACCTCGGTGCCGCTGGCCAGGGCATGCAGGCCCTTGTTCGGTCCATGGCTGTCGATCTGTCGACTAAATTCCTGTGAATGACACCATAGTTGCGCTGGCTGATGCAGAGCAACAAAGCCATAAGCGTCGTTCCAGTGACCGCCCGGTTTTGCATGCTTATCCACAAACGTAATATGGCAGTCCGGGTCCTCGTCTATCAGGGTGTCGGCAAAGGCGAGACCTACTGCGCCGGCACCGATAATCAGATAGTCAGTTTCGAGCTCGTTCATATATGTTGATCTCCGGATCTGCAGTCAGGTAAGCGAGTGTAGCTGGCGTTTTAGGTGCGATAGTGAAGCCCTGGAGTTGAGTATAGAGTAGATGACCGCAAGTTATGAGCAGGTACTAACAAGTTAAAGTCCCCCGCATCGGTAGAATCGGTCGAAACCTTGGCAACATGGGCTTAATCGGCCTTATACTTTGAATTCCGAGCAAATACAAAATTGAGGAGCTGGCATGGCAACACCAGAACTGTGTGCGTTATTATCCATTGCCCGGGCTGCGAAGCTGTTGGCAAGCGGGGAAATATTTTCGCTGGAGCTTACCGAGGCCTACCTCGCACGCATCGAAACCGTGGGTCCGCAGATCAATGCCTACATCACGGTAACCGCCGAACGTGCTGTCGATGACGCCAAGCGCGCCACCGATGACATGCTCGCAGGAAGACCCTGGGCATGCTGCAAGGTATTCCAGTAGCCCTGAAGGATCTCTATGAAACCGCCGGAATACGCACCACCGGTGGCGGTAAATTTCATGCCGATTATATCCCCGCTGCTGATTGCACTGCGGCGCGCAGACTGCGTGAGGCCGGCACTATCCTGCTGGGCAAGCTCAACACCCATGAATATGCCTATGGGGTGACGACAACAACCCCCACTACGGCGCAACCCGCAACCCCTGGAACCTCGACTATATTCCCGGCGGGTCCAGCGGAGGTTCGGGCGCGGCTATTGCCGCGGGGCTGGCTACCGTCACCCTTGGCACCGACACCGGTGGTAGCATCGCATGCCCGCCTCCGTCTGCGGCGTCGTAGGCCTGAAACCAACGTATGGGCGGGTAAGCAAGGCAGGGGTGCTCCCCCTGTCATACCTGTTCGATCACACGGGACCCATTGCCAGGACGGTGGAAGATGCTGCGATCGTCCTTGCCGCCATCGCCGGCTATGACCCGCTGGATGCGACCACGACACGCCTTCCCGTGGATGATTACCTGTCCGGCTTGGGTGATGGGGTGGAGGGATTGCGTATCGGGGTTCCGCGAAGCTGGTTCTTTGACCACTTGCAGGATGGCATCGGAGGGGCGGTCGAACAGGCCATCGCGACACTGAAGGGCCTGGGCGCCGACATCAGGGAGATTGAGATTCCAGGGGTCGCGGATGGAATGGGCGCCATCCTTGGGATCGTATTGGCGGAGGCGCAGGAGATCCACGCCCGCGGGCTCGCCGAAAGTCCCGAGAATTTTGGCGCGGACGTGGCTGCGATACTGCACAGCCCCGGCCCCGATGCTGCCGGCATCATGGCGGCTTTACGCGAGCGGGATGCCCTCACAGTAGCCACACGGCAGGCACTGGAATCTGTCGACCTGCTGCTTACGCCGACTACCCCTATTACTGCGGCCCCGATCGGCCAGGAAATCGTGAGCTACGGTGGCCTGGAGGAACCAATCCTGGCGGCAATGATCCGATGCACGGCACCTTTCAATGCCAGCGGCCTGCCGGCGATCTCGTTGCCCTGCGGCTTTACCCAGGCCGGTTTGCCTATAGGTTTGCAACTCGCCGGGCGCCCCTTTGACGAAGCGCTGGTGTTGCGCGCGGCCCGGGCCTACGAGCAGGCGACGGACTGGCACAGCCGCATACCCGATATCCCGCCGGCAAGCCAGAACGTAATCAGGGACTGAACCCCCAGTTGGCGCTAAGTAAACTGTCTGCCGGGTTACGGCAGGCACAGAGGAGTAGCTGTGCTCAAATTTATGATTAAACTGGCCGCCGCTGCCGTGGCCACGGTGCTGCTCTCGGCAGCACTGCTGGCCATCAACATCACTGGCGGACTGGGCACCCTCAGCGTACAGAACGGCAATTGGGCAACCAGCGTTGCCACCGGGTCGCAGGATGCCGGCATCATTTTGAAAGCGACAGTTGCGCTGGGGGGGCTGCTGGCCTCCACCCGGGAAAACTCCATGTACTACCGCCTCAGCACTGTGGATGGCGAACCATTGCGGTTGAACTGTCGCTACCGCATAGAGGGCGATGACTATGACGCCAACTGGTGGAGCATCACCGCTTACGGCTGGGACAATTACCTGATTCCCAATCCAGCAGAAGCGCTACTCCTTCAATAACGAGAATCTCGATCGCAATGCCGACGGCAGCTGGGCGATCACTGTGGCCGCCGTCGAACAACCGGGCAACTGGTTCCCGGTGGGTCCCTCCGGCGCCGCCGGCTGGCGCAAAGTGGCGACTACGATTTTGACCTACTGTTGCGCCTCTACACGCCCGGCGAAGCCTACCTGACGAGCCGCAGTCCGCTGCGCTGCCCATCGTCACCCTGGAGGCCTGCCAATGAAGGACATGCTGAAATGGTTGTTCGGCATTGCGTGTGCGCCTGGGCGGGGCAGTATCTGCTGGCGCTGTTTATCCCCAACCTTATGATGGAAGCACTCTACGCTATCGGGCAGCAGACAGTTCCAACCATATGACCGTCAGCCCGCTACCCGATGAGACATCCCGCACTGTAGTGCGGCCGAGTCCTGATCTGCTGTATGCAAGTTGCATTTACAACCTTGAGGACGGGCCGATAGCGATAGAGGCCCTATCCCGCCACGCTACTGGTCAATGCAGTTTTACCAGATGAATACAGACAACTACGCCGGTATTACCAATCAGCGCGATGAACGCGACCGGGTAGGCACAGTGGCTAAGGTCACCTTGATAGGGATGGATGATTTCCCGCGCGACTACCCCGGCGAGGTGATTCAGTCACCGACCCAGCGTGGCATGATTCTGTTGCGCGCTTCCGCGATTGGCGACCGCGACCGGCAACAGGCGGCTCTGGCAGCCAGCCACTGTGGCCCCGCGCGGTAAAAGTTTTAGAACCACTGTAAGGTTCTGATAAGTGAACTTGCCATGGCTGCTAGAGTTGGTGAAGGAATACCGATAGGCTTCACCGATTCCCGTCGGATATGTTCTAAAAGACTGCAGCCTATGACTGAAAGTAAGCAACCGCGTATAGCTATAATCGGTGCCGGGCCCGCAGGCTTAGCTGCGGGGCGGGAGCTGCTGCAAAAAGGCTTTAGTGAGTTCACGATTTTCGACGCGCTCGACGCTCCTGGCGGAACCTGGCGTTTACACAGCTATCCCGGACTGGCTTGTGATGTCTGGGCGCATTCCTACAGTTTTTCCTATGCGCCCAATCCCGATTGGAGTGCCAATTTTGTTGACCAGCCTGAGATTCAGGCCTACCTGGCACGTTGCGCCACGGAGTTCGGCCTCGACCCTCATATTACTCTGAATACACGCATCGAGAGCGCGCATTACCAACAGGGCGGCACCTGGCTGCTGCAGACCAGCGCGGGTGAAAGCTGCGAATTCGATGTGGTGATCAACGCGATGGGCAATCAGCATACACCCCTGTTCCCGGATGTTCCCGGTATGGAGTTATTCGAAGGCGATAGCTGGCATGGGACACGCTGGAACCACGATGTCGACCTGACCGGTAAGCGGGTTGTGATCGTTGGCTCCGCCGCCAGCGCGGTGCAGATCGTGCCGGAAGTGGCGAAGGTGGCAGGCCAGCTGACGGTGTTACAGCGCTCTGCCAACTGGATCATGCCTCGCGGCAAGAGAACCTATTCTTCAAGACGCAAGCAAATGGCTCGGCGGTTCCCGTTGCTGATTGCGGCGACCCGCAAGTGGCAGCGAACCCTTATGGGCCAGGTAGAGTATGCCGTTACCCTGGGTCACAAGCGCATGGGCCAGTTCGAGAACATGGTCAAGAAATTTATCAAGCGTGCAGTGAATGACCCGGCAACGCAGGCAGCGCTGGTGCCGGACACGCACTATGGCTGCAAGCGTGGCCTGGTGTCTGATGATTTTTACCCGACGCTGAATCGCGATAATGTAGAGTTGGTCGCCTCCGGCTTGCGCGAGGTAACGCCAACCGGCCTGATCACCGCGGATGGGCGCAGCATCGATGCCGATGTCATTGTCTATTGCACCGGTTATCGAATTCTTGATTTTGATCGCATCGACGTGGTCGGTGCCAGTGGCAAGTCGCTGGCGGAGACTATGGGTGACGATCCCAGGGCGCATAAAGGTATTTCGGTACCGGATTTTCCCAACTACTTCTTTGCCGTTGGTCCCAATGGGCTGGTGCTCAATGTCTCCTACTTCAACACGGCAGAAAAAAATGTTGAAACGCATTGTGCGGCTGCTGGACGAGATGCGTCAGCGGGAGCCAGCAGTATCGAAGTCAGGGAGTGCTGCCTTCAAGGAGTATAACCAGTGGATGGACGCGCGCTTTGGACGCTTTTCATGGGGTTCCAGCGACTGTCACAGTTACTACCGCAACGCTGCCGGTCACGCGCCCTTCCTCTTTCCGGGTAACTTTAAGGAATACCGGCGTTTTCAGGAAGACAGTGGTCTCGATGAATATGAATTGGCCTGAACTACTGCGCGGTGAAAAGACTGTTTGGCGGTGACTTTGCTGTCTACTCGGGCTCGTTGTCATAAGCCATTCGCAATGCGAATATCTCGCTATGAATGAGCGTACTGAATGCCAGGCTAAGCCAGGGTGCGGACGAAACGCTCGAGGATAGCATTGGTTTTCTCTGGCGCTATCCTTCGACGCTTCGAAGTCCAAATCCTGGGCCCAGTAGCGATCGCTGGGTCCGCGAAAGCCGCCCGTATCCATGGCGGTTTTACCCGCGCCGAGTGCGACATAACAGTGATTATCCGCCGCTTGCCGCGGCTGTCTATCCTCGCCTTGGCGGGCTATAGTCAAGCGACAGCGAAAAAGTGCACAGCTTGCCTGGCTGCCAGCAATGAACGAGGCCCGTATCGCCTGCAGGCACTGCACGACCTGTAGGCCATTGGCGAGGACTTAAAAGCCTTTTATGAGCACCATCCAGAAATTCGATACCGCTTTTCACTATCACCCACACGCCGCGGACGGGCGCGTTTTGCGGCTATTGTATACGCGCTGCTCGCCAGCTTTGGACCGGGGGCCCAATACCCGGCGCTGGCCCAACCAGCCGGTGATGTAACGGCAGTGCCCACCCCTGTAATCCGGCCCGTGGTCAAGGAACTTGTGGAATACGATGAGTACACAGGGCGATTCGCACCCGTAAACCGGGTCGAGGTGCGGGCACGGGTCAGCGGCTATCTCTCGGCGGTGGAGTTCACCGAGGGCCAGCGGGTCGAGGCGGGAGAGTTGCTCTTTGTCATCGACCAGCGGCCTTACCAGATAGCCGAGACGGCGGCCAGGGCCGAGGTGCAGCAAATGCGTGCAACCCTGAACCTCGCCAAAACCGAGGCGGACCGGTCGCGCATCCTGCGCAAGGACCTCCTGATTTCACAGGAGGACCTTGACCAGCGTGTGCAGGCGGAGGTGGTCGCAGCATCGAGGCTGTCACAGGCCCAGGCCACCCTCGAACGTGCCCGGCTCAACCTCGAATTTACCGAGATACGGGCAGCGATCCCCGGCCGCATCGGACGCCGCCAGGTGGACGTGGGCAATATCGTGGTAGGGGGGGATTTACAGGGGACCCTGCTGACTACCATCGTCCAGGAAGATCCCATTCACTTTTATTTCGAGGTGAGCGAGGCCGATGTGCTGCGCTATGCCCGGCTCGGTCAAACGGGGGCGAGACAAACCTCGCGTGACTATCCCAACGCAATCAGCGTCAAGCTGCTTGATGAAGACGCCTTCCAGCACGAGGGCGTAATGGATTTTGTCGACAACGAGCTCAGTCCCACCACCGGTACGGTGCAGGCGCGGGCTCTGTTGCCGAACCCCGACCGTCTGCTGCAGCCGGGACTGTTTGGCCGGGTGCGACACCTGGGCAGCGGTCTGCACCGGGCAGTACTGGTACCGGATGAAGTCATACAGTTCGACCAGTCCAGGCAATTTGTCTTCGTTATTCAGGCCGACGGGCTTATCGAGCGCAGATGGGTCACCACAGGGCCGATGGCCGAGGGCTTGCGCATAGTGCGCGAGGGGCTGGAGGGCACCGAACTGGTGGCCGCCGGTGGTTTTCACCGAATTCGCGTCGGCACCAGGGTAGCGCCCCTGCTCGACACCTCGCCGCCTGGGGCGGACTGAGCGTGGGTTTCACCCATTTTTTTGTCGATCGCCCGATATTCGCCGCCGTCCTGTCGATCTTTATAACCCTTATGGGCGCGCTGGCCTACCGCTCCCTGCCCGTTTCCCAGTACCCCGAGGTGGCGCCACCGACGGTGCAGGTGCGGGCAGCCTACCCCGGTGCCAGCGCGCAGGTGGTGGCGGACTCGGTCGCGGCGCCACTGGAACAAGAGATCAACGGCGTGGAGAACATGCTGTATATGCATTCGCAGTCAACTGGCGATGGCAATCTCAGCATCACCGTCACCTTCGCCCTGGGCACAAACCTGGATGATGCGCAGGTTCAGGTACAGAATCGTATCTCACTCGCTGAGCCTCGCCTGCCGGAAGCGGTTCGCAGATTGGGCGTCAGTGCCCAGAAAAACTCGCCGGACATGTTGATGGTTATCAACCTGTATTCACCGGAAGAAACATACGATCGGCTCTATATCGCCAACTACGCCGTGTTACGGCTGCGTGACATCCTGGCGCGCACCGATGGCGTGGGCCGGGTTCGCTTGCTGGGTGCCAGTGAGTACGCGATGCGGATATGGTTGGACCCGGACCGGGTCGATGCGGTAGGCCTCACGGCGGGCGACGTGGTACGCGCCCTGCGCGGCCAAAACCTGCAGGTGGCGGCGGGGGTGATGAACCAGCCTCCGGGTAGCGGCCCCGAAGCGTTCGAGATCGGCATTCAAACCCCGGGGCGCCTGGTGCAGCCGGAGGAATTCGGTGAAGTTGTCATCCGGGCGACGCAAGACGGCGGCATAGTGCGCCTGCGTGATGTCGCCCGCATTGAGTTGGGCGCGCAGGGTTACTCCACCAGCGGATACCTGGGGCGGCGGTCGACGGTCGCGCTCGCGATCGATCAGCGACCGGGGACCAACGCCCTGGCGACCGCGAGTAAACTTAAGACCACCATGGAACGGCTGGCGCAGGATTTTCCGCGGGGGCTGTCCTACGAGATTGTCTACAACCCCACCGATTTCGTCCAGGCCTCGGTGGATGCCGTCATCGTGACGATATTTGAGGCGATTGCACTGGTGGTGTTGGTGATAGTTGTGTTTCTGCAGAACTTCCGGACCGCCTTGATTCCAATCCTGGCTATTCCTGTGTCGCTGATCGGCACGTTCGCGGTGATGGCGGCGTTCGGTTTCAGCTTGAATAACCTGACCCTGTTCGGGCTGGTGCTGGCAATCGGCATCGTGGTCGATGACGCCATCGTGGTGGTTGAAAATATCGAGCGAAACCTGCGGGCAGGGCTCTCCCCGAGGGAGGCGGCCCACAGGACCATGGATGAGGTGGGGAGCGCCCTGGTGGCGATAGCCCTGGTGTTGTCGGCGGTGTTCATTCCCGCGGCTTTTGTCACCGGGATCACCGGCCAGTTTTTCCAACAGTTTGCGCTGACCATAGCCTCGGCCACTATCATTTCGGCCATCGTCTCGCTGACCCTGAGCCCGGCCCTGGCGGCAGTGATTCTCAAGCCTTCCGGAACGGAGCCACCAGCGTCGTCAATGTCCCGCTGGATACAGCGCGGCTTCGATGGCTTTAATCGCGGCCTCGATCGCCTGGCGGGGGGCTACGCCCGCCTGACCGCGGCGATGGTCCGCCGCGGCCTGGTCATCGCAGGCATTTATGTGCTGCTCATCGGTCTGGCCGGGGTTCAGCTGTCCGTGGTGCCAACGGGATTTATCCCGACACTCGATCAGGGCTATGCGCTGGTAGCGGTGCAGCTGCCTCCGGGCGCAAAGTTTGAGCGAACCGAAAACGTGGTCGCGGAGGTGATCGACAAGCTGCTGGCCACCGAAGGGGTGGACAACGCAGTGGGCTTTGCCGGCTTCTCTGCCCTGACAGCCTCAACCGGGCCAAATGTGGCAACTCTCTTTGCCTCTTTTGCGCCCTACGAAGAACGCGAGGCAAAAGGAATTGTCTTTGATGAGCTGTTGACAAAGTTGCGCGCGAGCATGGCTACCGTCGACGAGGCCAGCGTGCTGGTGATTAACCCGCCGCCGGTGCGAGGGCTGGGTTATGCCGGCGGCTTCCGTATGATGCTACAGGACCGAAGTGGACGCGGTCTCGACTTGCTGGCGACGGCGGCCGCCGATATGGCGGGCGCAGCGAATCAGACACCGGGCCTGTCGCGAGTATTCACGCTGTTTGAGTCACGCACCCCACAGCTCTATCTCGACGTGGACCGGGTACGAGCCGAGAAGCTCGGCGTGCCGGTCAGAGAACGTATTCGAGGCGCTGGAGATCTATTTCGGTTCCGCCTTCGTCAACGACTTCAATTTCCTGGGGCGGACCTTTCAGGTCACTGCACAGGCAGACGCAGACTTCCGTCGCTCCCCTCGCGACCTGCTCAGCCTGCGCACGCGCAACCAGGCAGGAGAAGCGGTGCCACTGGGTGCGGTGGCATCTGCAAACTATCGTACCGCGCCATACCGCGTGGAGCGATACAATCTCTATCCATCCGTATCCGTGTTTGGCAGTGCCGCGCCCGGCACAGGGTCCGGTGATGCGTTGGCGGCAATGGAAGCCCTTGCCGCCGAACGGCTTCCCGATGGTCTGGGCTTTGAATGGACGGATCTCGCTTATCAACAGAAGACGTCGGGTAACGTCGGGATGGGCGCCTTTGTCCTTGCTGTGCTGTTTGTCTTCCTGGTGCTCGCCGCGCAGTATGAGAGCTGGATGTTGCCACTGGCTATCGTACTCATAGTGCCCATGTGTATCCTGTCCGCCATGTTCGGCGTATGGATCGCCGGTCTCGACAACAATGTGCTGGTGCAGGTGGGGCTGATTGTGCTGGTTGGTCTCGCCGCGAAGAACGCGATCCTCATTGTGGAGTTCGCCCGGCAGGAGGAATCTACCGGTCAGAGCCGCTTCGACGCCGCTGTCAAAGCCGCGCGCCTGCGCCTGCGTCCGATCCTGATGACATCCCTGGCCTTCATCCTGGGTGTTGTACCACTGGTAATCGCCATTGGCCCTGGCGCCGAGATGCGCCAGTCGCTGGGGGTTACCGTATTCTCAGGTATGCTTGGGGTAACGGCATTTGGGCTGCTGTTTACGCCAGTATTCTACGTGTTGTGTCGCGGACTGGCGCGGCGCTGGTCGACAAGCCCGGCCGTACTGCCCACCCGTGTTGTCGGCACTGATAAACGACGTCCGCCAAATTCTTAGAATGGGTGAGCGGGCGGGGTAGCAAAAGTCGAAGTACAGGTCAGCTGCGTTCAAGTAAGAAGACAGTGGCCTTGATGAGTATGAGTTGGCCTGAAGTCTTGCGCAGGGAAGCGTTTGCTTGAGACAAACTGCGCCGACGGCTACCTCGTCTGGTCGGCAAGCTACGACCGGCAGATGGTAAAGCATTTCTCGACGAGTGGATTGCCCCGGGTTGGGGTGGTGCTCGCAATTTGGTTCAGCGAATTGGCGATCTGCGGTTTTACCTGATATTCGGCTATCTTGATGAATATTATGCGGAAATTCGCAAATTACGCGATATGGGTAGCGGCAGCTGGAGCAATGCCGGTGTGTTGGAGCAAATCGCGGTGGTCTTCGATCAGAGCGGCTACACCAGGTATCCTGCGTACCTGGAGTTAGCAGAATAAGACGGTTTGTTCGAGTTGTGGGATCAGCGCGGCCACCCGATCATTGCAAGAAGATCGCTGGCAACAGGGTGTGTGACTGGTAGTTGTCGTTACTGCAGTTAATTTTCCGAGTTTATTAACCAGTCTTGGATTCAGGTCTAGCTGGCACCTTGCGCCACAGAATTCCTCCTCGACCTTCACAGTAACCTGAATACGCTTAGCGAGAGGGCGCATTACCAGCAGGAGCACATCGGTCGCTGCAGGTCAGCAGAATGTATATATAAATAGACATATGTGTACGTAAAGTATAGTTGACATACATTGTGGTGCACGATACAGTCCCGGTGAAGGAAAATAGGCCAGGCGCCCCTCGGGGAGTGCATTTTTGGCATTCGGCGGCCTTACAAGTCCGCGGCGGGTACTGGTTCCGCTTAAATCGCGAGCCCGCTTGGCTGATCGGGGCCGCTACAAGTGAATAGGTCATGCCCACTATGCCTGGATTTCATCCCGGACTGGATATCCTGACTGAACACGTCGCGGGTAACTTGCCGCTGGCGCAGGCGGCTTGTGTCTCGGCCCACCTTTATTACTGTGAGCAGTGTCAGCGGGTATCCTGCCAGTTGCAGAGCTGTGCCGCAGCCGTATTCGAGCGCCTGGAGGGGGCAGCGGTGGGTGACTCAATACTGGATACCGTGTTGGCGAGGCTGGATGAGTCCGCACCGCTAAGCTACCCCAATGCTGCCGGGCACTCCTCCCCGGGGCGAGCTTCCCGCTATCTTGCAGAGACTGATGAGCGGTAAGCTTAAAGAATTGCCATGGAAGCGAGTCACCCGGTACCTGAGTATCTGTTACCTCAAGACGGGCGACCCCGGCTATGAAGTTTCCCTATACCGGATAAAGGCCGGCGGAAGAATACCCGAGCATACCCATCGTGGTTGCGAAATTACCCTGGTGCTGGAAGGTGAAATTTCCGATGCCAACGGAGCCTACCAGCAGGGCGATTTCCTGATGGGCCGGCCGGGAGACGTACACGCGCCTACCGCGACCCAGTCAGGCGACTGCATCTGCCTGGCGGTGCTGGACGCTCCCCTGCAATTCACCGACTGGAAATACCGTTGGATGAACCCGGCTCTGCAGCTGCGGACCGGTTAGCCGGGAATTCCTCGCATTGGGTATTGGCGGGCCTCTGGTCAGGGCTCAGCCCTACCCTGGTCTGATGATAAGTGCGTTGCGCCCGGTTTGCGCCCAATTGACAATCGAAATCCAGTCAGTGTTTGTAGACAGGTGAGCGCAGGCCGAACGAAAAAATTCCATCTCCTGTCTTTCATGATGTTTGTGGTACTGGGCCTCGGCGGTTGCGCAACATCCCCCATCCTCGTTCCTTCTTCTCAGGCGCCTGGCGAGATGCCGACTGCTCTGGCTCCCTACGTGAAAGCCGGGCCTGGCAGAGTATCCGTGAGCACCCAGACGCTGGAATCGGATTTTGGATGCACGGTAGCCTTTGAGCTTTACCAACCAATCCGTAGCGCCGATTCAGACCTCGCCACTGTCAGCGTTGTTTTAGGGCACGGATTCATGAGTGATCTCACTAGAATGCGGGCCTGGGCTGAGCAATGGGCTAGCCACGGAGTGCGGACCGCGGTGCTCAGCTTCTGCAATTCTTCCTGGCTTGCAGGAAGGCACGACCGCAATGCCGCAGACATGATTGCCTTGACGGACTTGCTGCTTGCTTCACAGGGGCCTCAGGGTGCGGTGATATATGCCGGGTTCAGCGCAGGCGGGCTGTCAGCGCTCCTGGCAATGGCTTCAGATCCTCGCGCAGTGGCTTATCTCGGCCTCGACCCGGTCGATAGTGGTGGCCTTGCCATGGGCGCGCAGAATATCAAAGCACCGGCGCTGTTTCTGTTTGCCGAACCCTCGGGCTGCAATGCGGCGAGCAATATGGAGCAGGTCCTTCCCCCCGCTGCGCTTGCTTTTCGCATTCCGTACGCAACGCACTGCGATTTTCAAAACCCCTACGACATTGCTTGCGAACGGTTCTGCGGTTCTGTAATGCCTGGGGCTACCTCCGCTGCCATTCGCAACACCATCCTCGGCTTAGCGACTGTATGGATTGTAGGTCATGGCCTGGACGGCGATGCCAGCCCCGTGCCGGTCGACGCAACGCTTATTGGATCAACTCGAAGGCGCTCAGCGTATTTCTCGGGTTCAGTAGGGGGACTGAAATCTCAGGAAGTTGGCATTTAGTGAATAGAGTAGGACCGTGGTCCTGATGCGGACGGAGATTTGGCAGGCCTGGCTGGAATAACTTTTCACCACCAATGCATCGCCTGAACGGTTGGCGAGCCATTACCAAACTTGGTAGAGTTCCGGGCCGCTCTAAATTCCTTCCACAGACGCCAAAGGTAAGACATGGACACAACTGACTTTTCGGACATCAGCTACGAACTCGATACCGACGGCATCGTCACCGTCAGACTGAACACTCCCAAACGAAAGAATGCGATTAGTGGTTTAACTGCCCTCGAATTGTACTGGGCGGCCCGGCACTTCCAGGGAGACGACAACGCCCAGGCGATGATTCTGACTGGCGCTGCTGATCCGGACAGTGATGCAAGCAAACAGGCGTTCAGCAGTGGCGGTTATTTCGTACCCGGTATCTATGATGATCTGCCGCAAGAAATTCTCGCCCAGATCGACATGAGCGATATTGCGATGAGAGCGCACAGTGCTGGAGTTCTTTCAATGTGACAAGCCGGTGCTGGCAGCGGTCAATGGTTTGGCTATAGGAGGTGGTTTCACCCTGCCGCTGGCGGTGGCGGATCAGATCTACCTGTCAGAGCACGCCTGGGCGCGGCTACCCTTCGCGAGCCTCGGCATATCCGCGGAACTGGGTTCCACCTATATGCTGCCGCGATTATTGGGTATGCAAAAAGCCAAGGAGTTGCTGTTCTATCCGGATAGAATAGAAGCACAGCAATCGCTTGAGCTTGGTATTGCCAATGCGGTGCTTGATCATGACGACTTACTGGCATTCACCAGAGAAAAGCGCTGCAGTTGATTCCTCCGCGTGGGGCGGGTGCTTCGATTCGCGGGATGAAGCGTATCGTGCACAAACAGCAACTGCAAGAGCTGACCCTGGCGTTGGATCTGGAGAACGAGGTGCTGGGAGAACTGTTTCACAGCGAGGATTTCGCCGAGGGTCTGATGGCGCGGATGGAAAAGCGCGCCCCCGTCTTCAAAGGGCGTTAGAGGTGCTCCACCGCCCTTCCAGATACCCGATAATATCCTTCGAGTCATACATCCATTGAGCGCCATGTTCGCCTTCACCAATCCGCAGGCATGGCACTTTTAAATCGCCGCCACCTGCCAGCAATTCTTCCCTGGCTGCGTCATTGCGTTTCACATCCCGCGTCTCAATCTTCAAGCCCTGGCGTTTCATGGCCCGTCTTACCTTCACGCAGAATGGGCAGGCTTGATACTGATAAAGGGTCAGGCATGCCGTTTGTCCGTCGATGAGGGCTTGCTGGGCTGGTTCCCGTGCGATGCTCCTGGGGTGAACACCCAGTCGAGGAACAGAATCAGTTTACCGAGGATGAGGCGGATCAGGGTCATGGAGGATTCCTGTGAGCGGCTGGGGCGGGGCTGCAGGATAGAGTACAAGCCCCCTGAACTTCAACCCTCCATATCGATCAGATGAC
The DNA here is from genome assembly GCA_963840725.1 of uncultured Gammaproteobacteria bacterium. Classification (GTDB taxonomy): domain Bacteria; phylum Pseudomonadota; class Gammaproteobacteria; order Pseudomonadales; family Halieaceae; genus CAVWDU01. Next base: position 51,062 of record CAWIZY010000031.1, read on the forward strand.
CGGCCGGCAGCGTGGTGATTCCCGCGATCGCTTCCACCACATACAGCAGGTCAAAGTCGGACAACCGGTTCTTCCAGGGTGGTTGAGTTCAGCGAGGGGAGCAGGGCAATCGCTCGAGACAATAAGGTCGTGTTCAGTTTTTGTCTTGCTCAGCCAGATCATCGAACCGATCTCCATAGATCTTCGGCGCTGAGACCTTTTGTGGATGAATCACGATGACAACGCGCTCTGCACCGGGTGGGTCGAGGTCCGCAGGGGGCTCCTTACCGCCCATGCCGCGGCTGAACTGAGCACGAAAAAAACTGAGGTCGGTGTCGTCATCGACAGTCGCATGGCCTCGCACTTCGATATAGTCCATGGGATTGGTGGGTGACTGTACGCAGAAACATACACGGTCATCCTTAACGAGGTTTTTGTACTTCATTCTCGACTTTAGCGTGGAAATACGGATACACCGACCGTCCCAGACATAGCCAACCGGGTTGGTGGACAGCATTCCGTCGGCGCGAAGCGTGGTCAGCATTGCCAGGAAGTGCGTATCCAGAAAGGAGTGATACTGTGCTGGGATTTCAACCTCGATTTTCTGGCTCATAGGTTCCTCTCTGAGTGAAAGAAGTAATAATGGCTCCAACTGAACTACGGGCGCGTGGAACTCACAATACGAATAAGAACTATAGACCTGTGGGTGTCATCTATCACCCGGTAATAGTCGTGCACTTCAAATTATTGGAATTCCATGAAATATGTAAATGGTGGCCGCAGCGGGATCTACGCGGTCAATGCTGTATTGTCAGACCCCATGGGCCTGGTGCCCGGCACACAGGTGTGTGCGTTCGAACGACGAGTGGCCGACTTCATGGGTGAGCAGTCTAACTTGAAAACGGCGCGCCAATGTCCACGCATTCGGGCTCACCAAATGTCATTTTGGTGCTTTTGACGGAAACGGTGAACATCGGTTTTTTGGGAAGGCCGAGGTTGCGCAGTTCTGTAGCAAGGGGGTGGCTTTCGCCAATTCTGGTACCTCTCCTCCCAGCGAAAAAGTCAGCCCGGAACTTAAGTTGCTGCCATAGGTTTTCCAGGCCTTGCCGTCGCGGATTGCCAGCGAGGCAACACTTTGCTCCCTGGGGGTGCCAGTGCCGCCGGTCTTCGCCTCTATTGAATAGACCAGCTCATCCTCGTCGATAAAAGTGCCGCGTGCGACAGTGGAGCCGAACTCGATATCTATGGCAAACTCCGGGA
>CAWIZY010000032.1:0-6825 GCA_963840725.1 uncultured Gammaproteobacteria bacterium
GACATCAAAAAAAGACCGCTACGTCGGGCTTCGACCTTGAGGCTCGATCCGGCATCAGCTAAGGGACTTTACGTCGCAAGCTCATGATTGCCTGCGGCGCCGGCTCCTGTGTGGTCACTTAAAGGCGCCGGCAGTGATCGCTTCCATGCGACCAACTTTGCTCCGAGGCCTCGCTTTGTGGGGTACCACGGTGCACCAACAGCAGGCACTTTAGGCGAAGCCTGAGGTGACACCGAAGGAAATCGAGATTCCCTGGATGCATATATTAATTATTGAAGACAACCCTGATATTGTTGCCAATATTTACGGCTATCTGGAACCACTGGGTTATGTGCTTGACTCTGCTCGCAACGGTTTTGCTGGCTTGTCACTGGTAGCAGACAATCATTACGACGCTATCGTGCTGGATGTCATGCTCCCGGGTATAGATGGTTTTCATCTCTGCCAGAAGTTGAGAAGAGAGCTTCGGCAGCCTACCCCGGTCATTATGTTAACCGCGAAGGACACCATCGAAGACCGGGTTGCTGGTTTCGATAGCGGCGCTGATGATTATCTTGTTAAACCCTTTTCCCTGGTTGAACTGGAGGCCAGGATCAAGGCACTTGTCCGGCGTTCGAGCGGCCAGCAGTGCCAGCAGGAAATTAGCCTGGGGCCCCTTAAGATAAATTTTGAAACCTGTGAAGTAGTTCGCAGCGGCACCCCATTGAAGCTAACCCCAACGGCATACAAGTTATTGAAGAAGCTATTGCAGGAATCACCGCGGGTGTTGAGTCGGGCGATATTGGAGCGTGCAGTGTGGGGCGATGATGTTCCTGCCAGCGATGCGCTCAGAACCCATATACATACGCTTCGGCAGGCTCTGGACGTGCCCTTTGATAGGCCCATGTTGAAAACTGTTTCCGGATTTGGCTACCAGCTGGTCAACCCCGATGCATAAACAGAACTCGCTGCGCCGCAGGATCATCTATTCCTACATTGCATTCAGTGCTTTGATCTGTGGAGTTTTCGTCACTATCTTTTTGTTTGCTGAAGAGTACGTCGAAGAGGAACTTATCTACAACAGGCTGTCCGCCGAGCTCGAACAGCAGATTCAAAACCACCAGTACGGTAATAGCATTGAAACCATTGCCGGTGTGACATTTTATGTGGGTAACGAAATTCCGGGCCACCTCGAACATCTGCCCGTTGATGGCCTGCCACATGAAGTTCATCTCAATGACCGGGAGATAACGGCACTGCTGCAACAAAAAGGGGATCTCACCTATGCCGTTAGCGCCGGGCTGGAACATTTTGAAACGATTGAGTTTGCTGTTGCCGTGGCCCTCGCGATTGCCACAGCCGTTAGCCTGTTGCTTTCCGTATTGTTCGCCATCGGGACCGTGAATCGGGTCATAGGGCCATTAAAGTCCCTGACCCAAAAGGTCGTGTCAGGGACTTTGCAAAAGACGGATGTGGTTTCTGCGGAAGATGAAATCGGGGTTTTGTTAAAGGCTATCCTGGATCGAGACGTTCAACTGAGCGGGTTTATTTCCAGGGAGAAATTATTCACCGGTGATGTCAGTCATGAGCTGAGAACACCGCTTACAATAATATTGGGCGCCTCTGAGGTGCTTGCGGCCAGGTTGGCTGCTGATACCATTGCGATGGAGTATGTCGAGCGAATACTTTATACCGCCCATGACACCTCAGAGCGTATAACAGCCCTGCTATTGCTGTCGCGGTCGCCCGACGCTATCAGCGCGACACAGGCTCGGTTGGCGCCGCTGATTGAGAAAGAAATCGACCGTTATCGTTACCTGCTAAAAAATAAATCCGTCATATGCCAGCCCGTTCTCAAGGCGGGCGTAACGGCATTTGTGCGGGTGGAGTTAGCTGGTATTGCGTTCGGGAACCTGGTCAGGAATGCCTTTCAATACACCGACCAGGGCGAGGTTATGATCCAACTGTCGAACACCGGGTTGCTTATCCGTGACAGCGGTTGCGGTGTGCCACGCGAGATTCAACAGCATGTATTCGAGCGTTTTGTTCGAGGCTCCGATGATGAGCTGTCAGGTTCCGGCCTCGGCCTGAGTATCGTAAAACGGGTGTGTGAGCATGTGGGTTGGAAACTTCAATATCAGTCCCGGCCTGCAGGTGGCTCCGAATTTTCTATCAGCTTCTATCCTGGTGAGACACCGGGTTAACAGAGCTGCCTGATACCGGTCTTGTTTGTTGCCCCCGGACTATGGGTGAATATCTTTTCCTCGATACACAAACGTCAAAATACAGGCGAGCTTGACGGTTTCTTAACATTGATTTAACCGCGAGCTAATCGCTGCCGGTCTATCCTCGTAATTTCCTGCGATTGGCCAGATGGTGACATTGTTTGCATCCCGCGGGCCGCCTGACAGCCGCTGATATCGATGCTGTTCCAGTTGCCGTTTGCTGATGGTCCACACCGCTTGCTGTCAAAAACTCCATCATGCCCGCGGCAGGTTCTTTGCGGGTATTGGTGTTTGTGCCCTGGCCCTGGTATTTCGAAAATGGACATCTCTGTGATGAAACAACCTGGCTATCTAAAACCCGTAGACGGTTCACTCGATCTGATTGCAGCGTGCTCAATCTCGATAATTGTTCCTGTGTTCAATGAAGAGGAGGTGTTACTGATTTTTCATCAAAGGTTGTTACGTTGCTTGTCGAGTCTACAGCGAACCTGGGAAGTGATTTATATAGACGATGGCAGCAGCGATGGCAGCAACAAGATATTGCGTCAGCTGCATGCAGTAACGCCGCAGATAGGTGTGCTGAGCTTAAGTCGTAACTTCGGCAAAGAAAATGCCATGAGCGCAGGTTTGCGGGAGAGCAACGGCGAAGCAGTGATCATTATCGATGCCGATTTGCAGGATCCACCGGAATTGATTCCCGCCATGGTCAGCGCCTGGCAAGAGGGGGCTGAGGTGGTCAATATGCAGCGTAAAAAGCGTCATGGCGAGTCTTTGGCGAAGCGCGTAACAGCACACACCTTTTACCGCATCATGAATATGGTCAGCGACGTGGCGGTTCAGCAGGATGTCGGTGACTACCGACTCTTGAGTCGTCGCGTGGTCAACGTACTCAATCATCTGCCAGAAAGTAATCGCTTTATGAAAGGATTGTTTGCCTGGGTGGGGTATAAGCAAATTACGCTGGAGTATGATCGCGATCCACGGGCCGCAGGAGCAACAAAATGGAATTATTGGAAATTGTGGAATTTTGCGCTTGAGGGAATCGCAGGGTTTTCAACAGCGCCGCTTAAAATCGCCAGTTACGCCGGCTTTATCAGTGCAGTCTCGGCGTTTGTATATGCCACCTATTTTTTGATTAAGACCCTGCTCGTCGGCGAGACAGTGACAGGCTTTCCAACCCTTATTATCACCATTCTATTTCTGGGAGGGCTGCAATTAATGGCCTCCGGGGTTATCGGTGAATACTTGGGACGCATGTTTGTAGAAAGCAAGAATCGGCCATTGTACCTGGTCGATCAGTACCTGCCACCCGGGCGGGAAAATATGGGCTTTGCTGATATCGATTCGCAAAGTGCCCTTAAATGATGAGTCAAGAGCACGATTCTTCCCGCTTGATGCTCGTGGTACTACTTGCCGCATTCGGCTTAAGGCTATTGTTGCTGGGTGCGTATCCGCTGATGGATACGACCGAAGCGCGATACGCCGAGATTGCGCGCAAGATGTTGGAACTCAATGACTGGATAACGCCCTGGTTCGATTACGATGTACCTTTCTGGGGCAAGCCCCCACTGAGCTTTTGGGTAACGGCGACAAGCTTCAAATTATTGGGTATTAACGAATTTGCGGCTCGGTTTCCCCATTATTTGTGTGGTGCCCTGGTCAGCTGGATCGTCTGGCGCTGGACCTCGGACCATGTCTCCCGCCGGCAGGCCGGCTTTACGAGTATTCTTTTAGCCGGTTCGCTGCTTTACTTCCTTTCCTCCGGTCTGGTCATGACCGACATGTGGTTGTTGCTGGGCACCACGCTTTCCATGTTCGGCTTCTGGTCGTCGGTCCAAAATATCCAGACGGGGAACGGGCATCAAAAATGGTTGTTTTTTGTCGGCCTGGCCATTGGCTTGCTGAGCAAAGGGCCTATTGCACTGGTGCTGACGGGTATGCCGGTCGCGGGCTGGATTATTGTCAACGGCAAATATCGCGCCAGTTGGCAATCGCTGCCCTGGATACGTGGCAGCTTGCTTACGATGGCGTTATGCCTGCCCTGGTATATTCTGGCTGAAATCAAAACCCCCGGTTTTGCTGAATATTTTATCATTGGAGAGCACGTCAAACGTTTTGTTGTCCCGGGTTGGCGGGGCGATCTCTATGGGACTGCCCATGATCGACCGACAGGCTCAATATGGCTGATGCTGCTAGTGGACGGCTTGCCCTGGTCACTGATCCTGCCAGCGTTATTTTTCTATCTTGGGCGCAAAGGTGAACGGGTCAAACCCGGGCCCGGGTCGAAGGAATGGCGCAGCTACCTGGCTTTGTGGGGACTGATGCCTGCGGTTTTCTTTACCTTTGCCGGCAATATTTTATGGACGTACTTATTGCCTGGCTTTCCGGCGCTGGCACTATGGGCTTCGCACTGGCTAAATCGACAAAGCGGGGTAAGCGAGTCGGCCAAAGTTAAACTGTTAGTCGGTGGCACCGTCGCGACGGTGGCCTTGACTTTGACTGCCGTCATCGTCCTCGTGTTAGGCGGGCAGGGTGAAGTCGATTCGGCTAAATCCCTGGTTGAGCTTTATGAGCAGCAGCGGGTCGATGATGAACCGCTGCTCTATTTTGGTGAAAGACGTTTCTCGTTCGACTTCTACAGTCGGGGCAAAGCGAAGAAAATCGATGAGCGCAGTGAATTGGAAGCGCGCGTTGCGGCGGCATCGGTCTTTGTCGCAATTGAAAGCGATAAGCTTGTGGCAGTGACAGGCGCAGCCAGCAAGGTGCTTACACCCGTTGCTACCAGGGGTGGATATACCTTGTTACATGCTTCCCCATCGGGGGTTGGTCTATAGCAGTTTAACTATCGATATTGATGTGAAACCCGGTCTGCTGTGACCCTGTTAGCTTTGCCCTGGCCTTACAGATGTAAAGTAGCGTCTGGCGGATCCGGAACCCCTGCAGCGAGCGTGATGCATTGTTGAAAAGCAAAAAAATAGTTGCTACATACCCGTCTGGGCTAGCGGGAACCGGTTGAGGAGGCAGGCTCCACCGGTTCTGTGCCTGGCGGTGCTTTGAGCCAATTGTAGCCATTGCGACCCAGCGACTGGCCTATATTGTAGAGCTCCAGCATGGTATCCGCATCCACTGTCTCCGTCGATGTATCGACAAAGTCGTCAGGAATATAGGCCAGGTTATAGTCGATACCGTCACGCAGGGCGCCGGTATAGATGCGGTAAAGATCGCCCAGACCCTGGGTGCGCATCAGTGAGTCCAGCGATCGAGTGCCGATGCTCACGGCATTGCGATCGGTGGTGCTCCATTCCGGGCTGAGCTTGGCATTGCGCACAACATAGAGTTTGGGCTTGCCTACAACCTTGAGTTTTTGGGTAATGATGGACCAGTCCATGCCCAGGGGATAGACAAATACCTGGTTGGCAACGCCTCCGTCCACGTGCATCTCATCGTATTGGGCTCCATCAGCCAGTACCGGAATCATCACCGGCGGAAATGCCACCGGCAGCGATGCCGACGCCATAATAACCCGCCTTACCAGGTGATATCGATCAGGATGATCACTGGCGGCGATGGCGCCGATACTCCAGATAACCGGGCGCTCCGAGTCGAGGTTGGTGGTGCCGACGATCAATTCCCGCCCGAGCCGGTACTGCACTGCGATTTCGTCTATGAGATTATCCGGCAGGTAGCGCTTGATTAAGCCGACGAATCCGGACACATCCATCACTGAGTCGCCAGTGACAATAGAAAAAACGTTGCGGCGGCGGAATAGATCATCAGTGGAATGAGCGACGTAGATCTCCCTGATGACAGGGTCGTATTTTGCGCCCAGAAAGGCGTAGGGAGCGATCAGCGCGCCGGTACTAACACCACTGACCATGGTGAAGCTGGGGCGGTCACCGCGCTGCGCCCATCCCGCTAACAATCCGGCACCGAATGCGCCCCGGGCGCCCCCGCCGGACAGCGCCAGGTAGTTGTGCTCCTGGTTGTAGATCGCCTGTTTATGTTGCTGTATCTGCTCGTCGTCCAATTGTAAGAAGTTGAGGTAGTCTTCGGAGGCGACATCACCCCACTGCCGCGCGTCTGGAATACCCTTAACGGTCGCCTGATCCGATATCTCCTGTGGCACCGGCAAGCGCTCAGTGGAGGCACAGGCAGACAGCAATAGCAGGGATGCCAGCACAGTGGCAAGGCCGTGGTTAAAAAATTGCTTGCGGTACTCCATCGCTGGAATTTTGTCTTTTATCACAATGATGTTTTCTTCCCGACAGGTCGAATGGGGGCTGGAGTGAAACTGGTGGTATTAAATTTCGCGATGGGGATAGTAGCATTATGTGATGGAGTGAAACAGTCGCTCGGGGCGAGGCTGTTGCTAAAGGCCCCGAGCTACAGCGCTTACTTCAATTCCTGCGGATCACCAGGCTTCCAGGTTTTGTCGTAGAATCACTACAGCGGGTTGTCGTACACTTTTGGGCAGGTCCGAAGCCCCGGTTTTGTTGGTCATGGTGAGATCAGGGGGTAATATCGGGTGAGTCAGAAAGCTGAGTCCAACCGCACACGCAATCGCTAGCTTAATAAGCCCGGCCAATGATAAGCAGGACGGTAAAGAGGAGGACACGGGGAT
>CAWIZY010000033.1:0-62481 GCA_963840725.1 uncultured Gammaproteobacteria bacterium
GATTACTACGCTGGGCAATAATTTTGTCGGTCCAAGTCCTGACTACCTCGATCTGGAAGATGAACAGTGTCAATTTGATTCGTCAATCGGTGATCTGGTGGATATTGACGATCCCTTGCTTGGCCCACTGCAGTACAATGGCGGTCCAACGGAGACACATGCTTTTGATTTGGGAGCCCCGCTGCGAACGCAGGCGATAACGCCGACTGCCCTGATACAGACCAGCGTGGGTTTCCACGCCCACGAGACACGAACTGCGATATCGGTGCATACGAGCAGTATGCGCCCTTGGATCTGGATGGGGATGGGGATGTGGATCGAGACGACGTACGTATAATTGCCGCCGGCCGTAATCTGGATACCGTCGGACCAGAGGACCCACGTGACCAGGATGGCGCAGATAAAAATCACTGTACTCGATGCACGTAGACTCGTACTTTTTTGTACCCGGCCCAGGTGTGGGACAGATTAGCGACCTAGTCCATTAATCATTTGCTAGAGCTATTCTTAGCCCGCAAAAAACCTGGTTATTATCACTGCAAGGTCAGCGCTATCTTGCAAGCAATTCGGTCGTCGGAGCAACACGTTAATGGAATGCTAGGATACCGTGGGGGCTTACCGAATAATCGCTCTCAGTCCCAACCATTGCCTGGCGCGCCGAGGAAACCACAAAGTTCATCGACTTCCGGCTCCTCTCCCGTGACCACCGAGTTCATCTCTGCATGAAGCGGTGGTTTCAGGTTTCGAACAACGCCACCATCACTTACAGCCGACCGCCACTCCAACGATACCGGATCAAGGCCTGGCTGCGGGCGCGACTCTTAGGAGAGCAACCCCTGAGCAACGAAGTCAAAGCATAACAATGTCCGCGCGCATATGCCGAACGTAGTCAGGGCCTGTGCTCGATACTGTGAGACCGGGAGAAGCATACTGAAACATTTACCCTTTCGTTCCGAGAAGCTTGGGAACGGCGCCACTGCTTCAGATTGCACCCACTATGCCACCGGCAGAAAACCCTATCCCAATTCAGAAACATTTAAGACGCCACTCTTCGTATTTGGGTCGTCAGCATAAGCAGCGCCAGGCCTCCAGCATAGAGGAACAGCGTCCCGGGCTGCACCAGTTGGATCGACACAGTAGGACTGGCGACCGGGAGATTTCAAAACCCAACTCATCACTCAAGACAATGTTGTCGGTATCCAGTGTCGTCGAGGGGCCTCCTGCAGCGGTATCAAACCTATACAAGCCAATCGTGGCCAGTGTAAAGCTTTCAGACAATTGCCTGACCCAGCAGGATCTCCCTGAGGCTGTCCAACTCCGCAGCAGTCAGTAAAGAGACTTCAAACAAGTTGATGACTCCCGGGGTAGACGTATCGACGCCACCTATTGTTTCACCAAGAAAAGTATCGCCTAAGAAGCCCCCGAACTCAAAGGCGCACCCAGCAACGGCACGAAAACCGCTGGATCGTACCGAAAGTCGAGATCGAATGAACCCAGCAGGGAATCGAGACCTGAAACGTTAATATCTACGAAAACATTGGCGAGACCGCTGATTCTATCAGGATTCGGGTCGAGACAATTTGTAGGAATGGCCTCTGCATATCGTGAAATTGACATGACTCCACAGAGCACCAGTGCCATCAGACTCAGTCGTTGCATGGATTTTCTCCTCGACATTACAAGTGGGTTACAGCGTTAGATCGGACCGAGCGAAAACCTAGCTTCGGACCGTTCTACCTTAACTAACCCAAAGCAACTTTGAACTCACCCTGACCCTTTACCTTACAATTCAAGTGGTTATGTTTTGCACGCTTTCTGCCTGGTTTGATGTAAAATTTGCTGACACATGGGTAACAATCGAGCAATTTTTCAAGGCAGTGTGAGACCGCTTGCCCGGCTGTTTACTCAGCCATTTAACAACATCACTGCAAGACAAACCTAACCCCGGGGCAAGCCCGGTGGTCTCCTCCGGCGGCTGCGTTAGAGATTCGTTACGGTGAAGAATCTTGATCTACCCATCCTGAGGGCAGTCACGCTCACGGCTTTAAAGGTCGTCTGCAGTCGTCCAACATGCTACCGCGCTGCCGAGCAGTGTAATTGAGCATCCAGACTTCCTTCTGCGCGGAGAGCTACAGTGATCAAAATCAATCCTCAGCCAACCTGTTTCACGCTACCCTCACATTCTCACGTGCCGCACAACGAAGGGGAGCATGACCTCGAGTGCCCGTTGCTTGCGTGCCCACGAAAACATTGCCAACCCTGAGCCCACAACTAACCGGGCGCGGACAACCTCCCTATCGTGACGAGAAGACTGGAGCAAACCGTACTTCATCATCCAAACCAGCAAGCATCCACGGCCGCCATCCGATCAGTCAAGCCATGGTTTGGTTCAATTTATGGCAAGCACCCAAAAAACACGATCTGTTATCTCTACAGCAGTTTCAATCAGCAGCGAGCACTCCGATCGGCGTGGTTCAAGCTCGGGGTTTCGACGGTAGGGCGAGTGACCGTCCATCTGCATCAGTAGGCAGGAAGGCAGCAGCCATGGTTGACCGCTTCTGCCGCAGAAGTCACGCAATGCATCCAGCCTACCCTTCGCCCGCAAAGCGCTCCGCTGGATCACTAAACCAACATGTGCATTATTCCATTGAGAGCGACGGAAGCTGGCACCATGCCTTCGCAGCATTGTGACGACGTTAGTCAGTGAACGCCCAAGATTAGGCGTATTGAAGCGCCGCTGCAGGAATAGTGGCATCCCGGGATGGAGCCCACGTGAAACGTCGGCATTTTTTGGTGATCCGCGATAGCGTTGGAGGCTTTTTGGCCTTGCCCTCGGTTGCAGTGGCAGGTTTTATCTGGCCAGCCTCGCAGGCCTTCCTGTGGTCAATGTGTCAGTGGGTTTTGACCCCCAGGGAAGGCCCATGGGTATGCAAATTATGCGTCGCCATGGTGGAGACTCAGCGTGCTGGCATTCGCCGCTGCCTACGATGGGATAACCGATTTTCTTAGCCGTCGCCCTGTTCTACACGGCACCCACCTGAATGGTGATTTACGGGGGGTCGCGCTGTTAGCGTTCTGCATGTTGTGCGGCATGGTCGCCGGAGAACTGCTGGGCGTCTGGATGGGTGTTCAGGCAAATGTCGGCGGTGTGGGGATAGCCATGCTGCTGCTTACTTTGCTGGCTAACCTGTCCTCCGAGAAAATGCGCTTGAAACTGCTCACAGAGTCGGGCATTCACTTCTGGAGTGTCATTTACATCCCCATTGTTGTCGCTATGCCGGCGAAAACAGAATGTTCTGGCTGCGGTGTCCAATGGGGTGGCTGCGGTTGTTGCCGGCGTAGCGGTCATCGTCAGCTTTGCACTGGGTGCCGACTCGGCGGTCATTGCGCTCAGCGTTGCTGCCGGCCTGGTCAAATCCGTACTGGTGATGATCGTAACCCCACTGGTAGCGCCGATGATAGGCCTGAACAATCCGCGATCCGCGATGGTCTATGGTGGGCTTATGGGCACGACCAGCGGCGTCGCGGGCGGACTGGCGGCGACAGATCCCGCACTCGTCCCCTATGGGGCGATGACCGCAACCTTCTATACCGGGGTTGGCTGCCTGCTGGCACCTTCCCTGTTGTTTCTGGTCGTACGCGCGCTGCTCGGTGGCTGACGGTGGTGTCACAACCGCATGGGTGAACACTCGTCGAGCGAGTCCGAACACCGGTATCGGCTTATGCTTGACCGAACGTTAGCGCATCTCCAGCGAAGTAAGCTCGTTCAGCTTCAGTGCTTTGCCTGCCCAAAGCAGCATTTCGGTGCGGGAAGCGCCCGAATTCCACGATGATATCGCGGTGGATGTTCGCGCCCTTGGGAACTACAGACGTAGCCGGCAGCGACTGGCACCGGGTGGAGGTCGATGAGTCTTTACCCCCGGAAGACCGGGGGAGATGAGAGACAGGCGACAGCGCTCAAAAGCGATAGCGTGCTTCTAGCCCGGCGGTGCGCGGCCTGTTGGTGACGATACGCGGACGTCCCGGCATCTCGGCGGCGATGGAACGATTGTCGGCGAGGTTAGCCCGCTCGTCGCTGACGTTGTCGACAAACAGGGTGATGTCCCAGTTCTCGTTCATCACGCCAGCGCGCAGGTTTAACGCCTCCCAACTCTCGCGGTCAACCACGGCGCCGTTGTTGAAACTGGTGCTGTCGCCGTAGTAGTTGCCGTCGGCGCGCACGCGGCCGTCCCAGCCACCAAAGGCAGGCCATACATACTCGATAGATCCGGTGCCGGTCCAGTCCGGTATGCCGTGTAATTCATCGCCATCAAGGTATCCGGGAAGCCCGCCGCATCTTTGACTTCTGTTTCCGTATAGCCGACACCCAGCAGCACGGTCAGGCCCTCGATCGGCGCTGCAGAAAGCTCCACCTCAAAACCGGTGCTCTCTACATCGCCGATGTTGGCATCGACCTGGAAACCACAGGCCAGACGCTGCACCTGCAGTGCGTCGCTCCAGTCGATAAAAAATACGGCAGCATTCAGGGACATCCTGTTGTCAGCGAGGGTAGATTTGACACCCAACTCGTAGCTCCACAGCTCATCCGAGTCATAGGTGCGCAAGGCATCCGGGTCCAGGCCGACCTCCGCCAGCTCGTCCCCGCACAGTGTGGGCGATAACTGGCCATTTACCCCCCCGATGCGAAATCCCTTGGAAGCACTGGCGTAAACGTTGACGTCATCACTGACATCCAGCGAGGCCATCACTTTCGGATTGAAACCACTTTCGCTCTGGCTGCCCTCGAACCGGCTCGGACCGCCGTTGGCAAAACCGTCTGAGTCGGACACAAAATCGACCTGGGTGTCGTACCAGCGCCCGCCCGCCGTAAGCGCCAGCCGCTCCGTTACATCCCAGGTAACTTCCCCGTAGATCGCCAGTTCCTCAACGTCCTCGGGCTGATTGGTTATAAAAATCAGGTCGCCGGGGACGACATTCGCGGGGCCACCAGCCGCCTCATTGAGTGCGTCATTGATACCCGGTTGCAGGGCCGGTGGGTAGCCCCGGACAAACTGGTTGTCTGCATAGAAGATACCCACAACAAAATTCCAGGGGCCGTCAAAGCTGCTGGTAAATCGGGTTTCGTGAGAAAAGTTCTCATACTCGGACGTGGTCGACAATACCGATTCCACCGGCACTACAGGGAGCCCCACGGCAGCGCCATAGATAAAGTCCAGGAACGTGTGCTCCTCTTCGAACTCTTCGGTCTCGCGCTCATAGTAGGCAGTGGTGGAGGTAATCTCGCCAGCCTCCAGTGACCAGTTCAGAACCAGGCTGGCAATCCACCACTCGTCTTCCCCCGGCTCCTCGGAATCAAAAAACCGCGGCGTCTCCATGTTGTCGGCGTCGATATCGGCAAAGGGGAGACCGTCGGCTTCAATTTTCTGGTACATGAACTTTGGGGTTATCGAGAGGTTGTCCGTTATCATCCACTTGAGTGCGATCTGGCCGCCCCAGTATTCTTCATCGTCTACATTGTCGTTGTCGGAGAAGGCGGGCGTTGTACCGATATCTCTTCACCGGTTTGGTAATTTGTCCAGGTAGGATCGTAGACGCGATCGTAAATGCCAGACACGGAGCCGTAGTAACCCGCCACCCGCAGACCCAGGGTGTCCTGGACCAGGGGAACATTGAAATTGCCGTCAACGGCATAGTTCTCGTCGCCGTCCTCCACAATGGAAACCGAGCTGTGCACCGCGCCGTAGGCTTCGTCCAGACTGGGCTGCTGCGTAATCAGGCGAATGGTACCGCCCATCGAACGGGCACCGTAAAGAGAGCCCTGGGGGCCGCGCAGTACCTCGATGCGTTCCAGATCGAGGATTCTCGGTTGCAGCGCCGATGTCACGGGTACATCGTCGATGTAGAAACCCGTGGTTGCCGCAGAAGACTTGTCGCCACTGCCGAATACGCCGCGCAACGCCGGGGAGTTGGCATCAAAGCGGCCGTCGGCCTGAAAGGCAGTGCTCAGGTTGGGAATGCGGACGGCAAAATCCAGGTAACTGTCGACACCCATGTTTTCAAGGTCCCGTTCGGAGATCGCCGTGATGGACATACCGACTTCCTGTATGGACTGTACTCGCTTGGTTGCAGTGACCAGCACCTCCTCGAGGCCGGAGAACTCCTGGGCAGCAAGGGGACCGGACATCAGAATGGATGCGCAGGCCAGTGTTAAAGGGTTTAACTTGAAGGGTAACGATTTAATTTTTTTCATTGCAGTCTCCTTCGGGACGCCAGCACTGCTCAGCATCCAGTCGGGGCTGTCTGAATGCGATGGCCGAAGCATCACGTTACCAGAAGGCCGAGGTATTCACCATTGATGTTGCAGGGTTTTTCCGGCCGCAAGAAACGCACGGTACAAGGTCAAAACCGGCTGCCGCCGCCGGCATAAATGCAGCTACGCCCACAAGCACAGCGGCCGCTGCTGTGCTGGCAAACATGCAGATTGACGAGCCGGGCACCAGCCATGCAAACAGGATTTGGCGCACTTGTTTTGCAGGCATTCGGCAATCATCTCTCAACAGCATGGCAACACCAGAGCAGCACTCGAGCAATAATAGAGCAACAGCGCGAAGTTTTCCGACGCAGCACATGGACAAGCGGCGCAACTTGCTCACGGTGTTGCCTTGAAACACCGTATACTTTTTAACTCTCATACAGACTAAACAGGATTCCTATGTCCGCACAGTATGCCGGTGTCATCTTCGATCTCGACGGCACCCTGGTAGATTCCAGGCTGGATTTTGACACCATGCGCAGCGAGACCGGTTGTCCGGATGGCATGGGATTACTCGAGTTTCAAGAGAGTCAAAACAGCCCCCAGGCTCGCGCGCGAACGGCCGATATTATCCATCGCCATGAAATGGCCGGTGCTGCCGCCGCTACCTGGATGCCCGGGGCCCGAGAGGCCCTCGATTCGCTGGTGGCACGGGCCTTGCCGCTTGGCATTGTCACTCGCAATAGTCGCCAGGCCGCCACATTGACTCTGCAGCGGCTAGAGGCCCCACCGATAGATCTGGTGTCCCGCGAAGACGCGTTGCCCAAGCCAGACCCGGACGGTCTGTTGCAACTGGCCCGGCGCTGGAACGCCCAACCGAATGAACTGATTTACATCGGAGACTTCCGCTTCGATCTGGAGGCAGCGAGCAACGCCGGAATGTGGTCGGCCTTGTATCTGCAAGCCGATAACCGCGGCTACGCTCAATTAGCGGACTACGCATTTGAAAGGTTCGAGCAACTGCTGGAATGGCTGCGGCATCCGCGGGCGAAGTGAACGCTTAAATTTCTTCTGCACGAATCATGGCAACGCGATCAAAAGCGACATAACAAGATGCTCCAGGCAAGGGCGTAGAGCCCTCGTGCTTCGCGCCAGCACGCCTTCCAACCCTGCCCTGGAAATTCGCCAAGCGCCGCAACTAGTGACATGATTAGCAGCTATGTCAGGTATAAAGAGTTGATGAGCCAGTATGAGTGAGCCAGCAGAGTTTATTCTCAAGGCCAGTTGCCCAGCGGACTGTGGGATTGTGGCGGGTGTCACCGGGTTTCTGGCCGATCAGGGCTGCTACATCTCGGAGTTGAACCACTTCGACGACGAGAGCAATCAGAGGCTGTTCATGCGCTGCCGTTTTCACATCGAAAGCGGCAGCGCCGACAAAAAAGGCCTGCAACAAGGCTTCACTGAGGTCGCACAACGGTTCACCATGAACTGGCAAATCACAGAGGCACAGGCGCCCACCCGCACCCTGATTATGGTCAGTCAATACGATCACTGCCTGGATGACCTGCTTTATCGATTGCGCAAAGGTGAACTGAATATGGCCATCACCGCCGTGGTCTCCAACCACCTGACTCTGCGCCCTATGGTCGAGCGAGAGGGCATTCGCTTCGTTCATTTGCCCATCAGCACTGAGACCAAAGCCCGACAGGAGCAAACGCTGCTGGAGATAATCGACGAGACGGAAACCGAGTTGGTGGTGCTGGCGCGTTACATGCAGATACTGTCGGAGACCCTGTGCCAGCGCCTGGCGGGCAAAGCGATCAACATTCATCACTCCTTCCTGCCGGGGTTCAAAGGTGCCAAACCCTATCACCAGGCGTTCGATCGGGGAGTCAAACTGATCGGTGCGACGGCGCACTACGTAACTGCCGAACTCGACGAGGGCCCGATCATCCAGCAGGCAGTGCAAGAAGTGGATCATACCTACACGCCGGAGATGCTGGTGGCGGTGGGCCGGGATACGGAAACCCGAGCTCTGGCGAATGCGGTCAAACTACATATCGAGCATCGCGCCTTTGTCGATGGAAGTAAGACCATCGTATTCAAGTAAGCGACGAGAGCAAGCACGGTGCACGCACACCGGGATGCTGTTAGCTCTTCGGCGGAGGGTGATCTACCGCAAGCGCATAGCCATAAATCAGTTCCGTCAACTCGGACTGCTGCCGAGGCAGCGGCTTGCCCTTGCGAATCTGTACAAACAATTTGCCCAGTTGCTTGCGGTCACTATCGCTGACGTGGTCCAGCAACGGGCTGTCCAGTTGCATGACTTCACGGTGCGCATGGGTCCGGCGGGCCAACATACGATGATGCTCCAGCGCTCTGCCCAGGACAACGAAGGGAAAATTCAGGTTGGGGCTGGGCCCCATGATCAACCGCTGACCGCCGGTGGGAATCCCCTTGACCGTAATATCGCCGATATTTTCCGAGTACTTCCAGGCACCCGCACCGGTCAGCAGAGCCCCGCCAATGCCCGAAAATACCGTGCCCAGGCCGCCCAGCAGGCCACCGGTGGCTGCATCAACCGCCAATCCAGCACTGCCCCCCACTAATGCACCGGAGGTTGCCGCAACTACCATCAGTGAGTTCTTGCTCAGGCCCCACAGATACCAGTTTTCCACATTAAAAAGGTCATCTTCATTGAGTTCTATGGCGGACTCATGTCGCTGCAGATGTTGGTAGTAGAACAGCTCCTCTACCTGGCGCCGGCACCGTCGCTCGGCCTTGGAGAGCGTCGCCCGGTACTTTGCCAACAGCGCCGCCTGCAGCGGCTCCTGTGGCACGCCGTCAACCACGGCCTGGCTATCACTATGGGTGATGCACAGCACCACGAGCTCCGCAATCAGGTTGGCGGCGGCTCTATGCTGTTGGTCCCGCTCCAACTGCAGGGCCTCTACTGCGCGGTCCAGGGGTTCCCGCCAGACCTCATCCAGATGGCCAAATAGCGATAGGAGATCCAGCTGCTTGCGAAACTCGGCATGATGCGCATCGAAGACGCGCACCGTACGGAAATACTGGCTCAGGCCGTTTTTCCATTCGGCGACGTAGGATTCGTCCTGGATCGGGTTGATCAGGGCGAGGCTGGGGTTTCCGGTCCAGCGCAGAATCTCCATTTCAGGTTCATACTCCGCACCATAGGGGCAGGAACCGTCGACCACATAGATAATCCCGGCACCGTCGAGAATCGGACGCAGCATTTCACACTCGTCGAGGTAACGCGGGTCGCCGTCGTGTTCCTCCACAAAGCGTCGCACGGTAGCAGGCCTGCTCGCGGCGTCACTGCTGTGTTCCTCAAGCCAGGCAAGGACTGCCCTCGCACGCTGCATGCCGGGGGTGTCATAGAGCACATACAGTGTCTCCTCACCCACCTGCATGGGAAATTCCTTGGTTCGCCGGGTGGATCCCGAGCGCTGGTCGATATAGACCGAATCGTCCCGGGACAAGGTGGCGACAATACTGGACTTACCCTTATTGGGCCGGCCTACGACCGCAAAACTAGGCGTGGTCATGGGCACTCTCGGTTACCTGTGCAAGGGATTGGCGGTTCAGCGTCTTGACCTGTACACCACCGGGTACATCGCTGGAAAACCGCTTCCAGTCCTCAATCCGGTCTGAGGGAATATCCTCGCCATCCAGTGGTCGCAGAAACACAAGGCAGGACGCATAGCTCACCAACTCCGCGATAAAGTCGGCCAGGTCCGCCATAGGCGGCTCCCAGGACTTGACCACCAGAATCACCAGGGTGACCTCGGACTGTCTGGCCCGGGCGAGTGCATCCTGGTCCTGGCTAAAGGTCAGCCCTGCGGCCACCATATTGTCAGCGCCCAGACCCTGGAGTTCAGTAAACAAACCCAGCTCTTTGGCCGAAATCGCATCGCTCCAGTTCACCAGCAGGACGCCCTCTTGGGGCAGTTCTACAGCGGCCTCACCCGTAACCGAGTCCGTGCCCGCACCAGCGCTCGCACCCGAACCCTGAGTGCGTATCGGGGGCTGACTCATGCGACGCAATACCAGGTCGACCCCGGGGTAATGCAGAAAATTGGCAGTGATCCGTCGCCGGTACAGATACCGGGCCAGCAACCACAGCAACAACCGTGGCAGCAGGCAATAGCACACCATGGCCGCCAACAGCAGCGGCCACCAGCTGTGCATGCTGCGCAATTGCTCTGTGGAGAACTTGCCCCCTGTTGGGTAGTAGCGGCTCTGGGCAACAATCTCTGCGTCTACCGTGGCAACCGGTAACCACCGAGCCCAGGGCGCGGCCACCGTATCAGCGCCCGCCAACATGACCTCATCGCTGAGATTGAAGGTCGAACTCCAGATGAAGGTGAAGTCATTGAGCGCCAGGACCAGGACAAATGCACTCAGGCAACCGAGCAAAAAGCCCACCCCCATGCCCTGCCCGTAGCGCAGAAAAACCAGCTGAATCACATCCTGAAACTCGCGCCAATGCCTGCGGCCCGGCACCGAGCGGGCCAGCATCCAACGGGCCGGATTGAGATTCATGCTGGCCGGCGTGCCCCCCATCAGCACCAATACCAGGGTCACGGCGGACACCAGCCAGAACAGAACCTGAAGACAGACGAATATGGCAAAAAACCACAATACGTTGACCATCCCCTGGCCGTGCGCGAACAGGAAGCCCACCATGGCCAGGAAACCGAACACAAAGGATGCGCCACCCGCCAGCACGCCCACGGTGCCCTCGTTAAGCCAGCCGGACTGACGATCTTCACCATCGGCCTCGCGTTCCAGTTGGTCCAGCCAACACAGCAACTGCGCCTGGTCGTTGCCGGCGCCGCTGCAGTGACGCCCGATTTTGTTGTCACGCGCCTGCAGTTCTGACCAACTGCGATCCCGGTCGCGTTCCATCTGCTCCGAGAGGCGCACGAGGTCAACGGCAGTGGCAGCGCTAGCAGGCATGGCAGGTTCTTGGCATTGGCGTGAGTATTGGTCCGGGATTTGGGCTGGATGGGGTCATGGGATGCAGCTTAATGGATGCGACCGTAGTTTAACACTGACACCCGCCTCGAACGAGTTCACTGTGTCGCACCTCGCACCTCGCACAAAAACTCAAACTTCCCTCTCCACCCAACAGACTATCCCGCACCATGCTTGAGACAGGTCAAGGCACCTGCAAAGCAACAGCGCTATGGTTAGCCTGGCTCTTGTCACTCTTCTAAAGCCCAACCCCGAAGGAGCGGTTACCATGCGCCTGATTCCCATTCTGCTACTTACGCTCGCCTGCACCCACACCACGGCCGCCGGTTCAGAGGTTTCTCTGGATCAGCAGGCAAAAGTGTTGGTCAAAACGTTCGCGGGACGCCTGAAACCCCAGCTCAAAAGCGCGATGGAAGCGGGCGGGCCGACTCAGGCCATCGAAGTATGCGCTGCCGAGGCGCCAAAAATTGCCGATGCCCTAAGCGCGGAATCGGGATGGGGTGTTAGACGGGTAAGCCTGAAAGCGCGCAATGCCAGCCGCGCTCTGCCGGACCCATGGGAGCGCGAGGTGCTGGAAGCCTTTGACAGCCGTCGAGAGGCCGGTGAAGCGGCCGCTGGCCTGAATCACAACGCAACCGTGAAAGGTCAGTTCCGTTACATGCAGGCCCAGGCCACAGAACCTCTGTGCCTGGTTTGTCACGGGCAGGCCCTGTCCCCATCGGTCAGCGCGATGCTGAAAGACTACTATCCAGATGACAGGGCCACAGGCTACTCGCTGGGCGATGTGCGTGGTGCCATCAGCCTGATCGCCCCCCAAGCAGGTTATTGATTTTCTATCTGCGTGGCCACTGCCACGTTAAAAACAGGCTCAAATCGGTCATGTATTCACTATACACTCCCTCATTTCGCCTGTTTTTGCCTAACAGTGGCTGCCTCGAAAACGAAAATCAACAACCTGCTCGCCGCTTAACTCGCAGTATTTCAGCGTGCCAGCCAAGGTTTCTGGCAAGGCGCACCTCGCCAGAGGGCCCTGGTCCTTACCAGGATTGGCCGTTGTCTGTGCTGCCAGCCACCCTGTCGTCTACCCTCAGTTTCGACCCTTTCTCGCGTGTAACCAGCGTCAGAAAACGGCTGCGGAGATACCCGCAGAGGCAAAAATCATACACATCACCATAATCTGGTAACGCGCCGCGATGAGCGGCGATACGCCGACAGTATTTGCCCGGTCATCATACCGGGTAGCGAAACCAAACCGACGGCAAATAACGCGTTCAACACCGGTATCATCGCCGCCTGGAACGCGGCAGTGCGTGCCTCTTCGCAGGACAGACCGTGGCCTCTCTCGGCATAGAGCCGCTCTGCCGCCAGACTCACGGACGTCATGGCATTGGCAAAGATCATCCCCGCCAACGGCACCGTGTAGCGCGGCAGGTACCAGGGCTCCAGCCGCAGTACAAGCTGTGTCGTTACCGCGAGGGTCAGTACGCCGCCCGTGGCGATTGCGATAAGCGCTGCGCGCAGCAGGCCCGGGCGCCGACGGGGGACTGTGCGCACGGCTATCCAGGCCGAGGCAAGCAGCATGACCAACAGCACCAGCAGAATCAGTCCTCCACTGTGCGCCCCAAATATCCAACCCAACACATAGCCGATCAATAGCAGTTGGATGAGCATACGCGCCAGCGCGTACAGCGCATTGACCGGATTCGGCGACCAACGAAGCATGATTGCCAGCGTGATGACAACCGGTATGAATGCCATCGCCAATTGCATCAGCGACAGAGTGATAACGGGGTTTTCCATGGGTTTTGTCGGTCCCCGGGATAGCGGCGCGATGACCAAGCGTCCCCCGGAAACTACAGGGAGTCAAGCGCTGCGCGGCGTTATGGATTGAGCGCCCAAACTGCGTTTGTCATTGCATACCCAGGCATAACGCCAACGCTACCGGGAGACCGATCCAGGGCACCACCGGCAGGTAAGTCAGCAAGAGTGCTATACCTGCGGCCGTTGCCAAGCCATTAATGATGGGCACCACCAGGGCTAACTGACGCGGCCGGCGATGACGCTGCAGCAGCTGTTGTACAATCTGACGTTCACAGGCTCGGGTCGTTGTCATCGGTGGCTACCTCCGGTGGTTAATGACGGTCTAATGCTGGACCCAACGGCCCCTGGCCGCCATCTGTCCACTTTTCGACGGGGTTGAAAAAGCGACACATGACCGGGCTGACTTTAACCCCCTTGAGACCGGTAGTGCGATTAACCCCAACCGGGAATGAGAGCGCTGGATCGGACGGTATCGTCGATGCGTAATCCGCTCTACATTTTGCGAGGCGATGAAAGCCTGATGCTGGCCTACCAGCGCGGCGACGTCACTGCATTCGATGAACTTTACCTTCGGCATAAGGATGGGCTTTATGGGTTTCTCTACCGCTCCTGCCCCCGCCCCGCAGTGGTAGAAGAATTGGCGCAGGATGCCTGGATGGCCGTGGTGGACAGGGCCGGACCTACCGACCCGACGCCAGCTTCCCGTACCTGGTTATACGGGATCGCGCGCAATCGACAGATTGACTACTGGCGACGCCGGGACAACCATCACCTGCCACTGGACGGAATCGAAGAGAACGCCGCAACCGATAGCCGCAGCGGCGGAATTGATCGGATACTGGCGGCGGTAGGCCGCTTGCCCAGCGACCAGCAGGACGCACTATTATTGCAGGCGCAGGGTTTCACGTAACAGAGATTGCCACCATCACCGGCGCAGGCGGAGACCGTAAAGAGCAGGTTGCGCTACGGGCGAAAGCGCTTGCGCACAGATATCGAGGGCGCCTTATGAGCGAGGACAACCGGCCCGACCAAGTTGCCCTGACCGACTTGCCGAGCCCCCGGTCGCCAAAGGCACTGGACAGCAGAATCCGTCACTCCGCCAGGAAGGGCCCGAGCGAGAAAGCCAGCGTGGCGGCTGGGTGTCCGGCCTGGCAATGGCTTCCGTGGTTGGCCTCGCGTTGTTGGTCGCACTGCCAACGGAACCACCGCCGCCCTCAGTCAGCGAGACATTCCAACCCGCTGCTCCGGCGATGGAAACGTCAGCTCACGACGCCGTGCCCGTAACCATTCAGCGAGCGGGCAGGCAAAACGCGGATTGACGTCGCGCAGCGATTGGAAGAATTGAGCGCATTGATAGACCAGGGGGAGATGCAGGCGGCGGCGGATGGCTATGGATGTGCGCCGGCGTACCCGGGTTACGCCCTGCCCGCTAGCCTGCAACAGGCCCTGAAACAGGCCTTGGACCAGCGAGATCGCGACACGCAGCGGACGATCAGAGCTGCAGTTCGCCGCAGTGAGGTACCCTTTATTCACCCTGTTATTGGCCCTGTTATTGGCCCTACTATTAGCCCTATAACTGCTGGGCGCCGAAGGTGTCACAGGAAGTGAGCTGACCCGATGTAAGCCCCTCGCCAAACCAGCGTGCACGCTGCTCAGAGCTGCCGTGGGTGAAACTGTCCGGAACCACACGTCGACCCGCCTCACGCTGCAGGCGATCGTCGCCGATCGCCGTCGCCGCGGTGAGCGCTTCTTTGAGATCACCCGGTTCCAGTTTACGTTTCTGATAATGGGCCCAGATACCGGCAAAGCAATCAGCCTGCAGTTCCTGCCGCACCGATAGGGCATTGACGTCGGCTTTGCGTTTGCCGCGACCCATTTTTTGTACCTGTGCACTGATACCGGTCAGTGTCTGCACGTGGTGTCCCACTTCGTGGGCCAACACATAGGCCTGGGCGAAATCACCCGGGGCACCGTGACGTCGGGCCAGGTCGTAAAAAAAACTCATATCGATATAAAGCTTCTGGTCCGCCGGGCAGTAGAACGGCCCCACGGCGGAATCGGCCAGGCCACAGGCAGATTCGACCCGGTCATTGAAAAATACCAGGGTGGGCTCACGGTAAGTCCAGCCCTCCTGGGCAAACAATTTGTGCCAGGTTGTTTCGGTTTCGGCGAGTACCACCGTCAGGAAATCCTTGAGTTCCTCCTCCTCGGCGGATGCTTCGTAGTTGCCCGGGCGGGCCGGGCCGCCACTCAACAGGCCCAGTATATCGACCCCTAGCAGGCGACTGCCGAACACCACAATAACCCCTCCTATCAGCAGAGTGCGTCCTGTCTTGCTGCGCAACAGAGAGGGTACAAACCGCAACACAAACGGAGCGGCCGCTAAAGCACCGACCCGGGCGGTCTGCCCTCGCCTGTCCTCGACGTTCTCGCTTCGCTTGCCATCTTTCCAACGCATAGATTGCTCTCCTTGACCCCAATACAACCCCAATACAACCCCAGCACGATCCCAACACGAGACCAGCACCGACACGGCAAAACTACTGGCGTGCTTATGTCTTCCATTATACTCTCCAATGAGACTAGCACACAAAAACCCCACAGGACCCTCAGCAACATGACCGAAGGCATTCTGATCGGCGGCTCCGATGCGGGCCAGGTATTCTTGCAAGCACGCTACGCCAATCGTCATGGACTCGTTGCAGGGGCAACCGGCACCGGTAAAACCGTGACGATGCAGTGCCTCGCCGAGGGGTTCTCGGATCTTGGCGTACCCGTGTTTCTGGCCGACATCAAAGGGGATATTTCAGGACTCTGTCAGGCGGGCAGTCCACATGCCAAAATTGATCAGCGCGTGGCAACTATCGGCATGGAAAACTACCGCCAGAGGCCGTATCCCGTCGCTTTCTGGGACCTGTTTGGTGAAAAAGGGACACCGGTAAGAACGACGCTGTCAGAGATGGGGCCGCAGCTGATTGCACGCCTTCTGGACCTGAATGAAACCCAGGAGAGCATTGTGACCCTGGTCTTCGAATTTGCCGACGATGAAGGCCTGTTGTTGCTCGACCTCGCGGACCTCCGCACCACCCTTGAATACCTGGCCAGTCACGGCAAAACGCTGGATGCGGGACTGTCGGTCTCCAGAGCCTCGGTCAACGCCATCCTGCGGCGGCTGTTGATGCTGGAGCGCGAGGGCGGCGATCGCTTCTTCGGCGAACCGGCTCTGGAGCTGGCGGACTTCATGCGCACCACCCTGGACGGGCGCGGCGTGATTAACGTACTCGCTGCGGATCAACTGATCATGAGCCCGCGAGTCTATTCCACCTTTCTGCTCTGGGTGCTCTCAGAGCTGTTTGAAACATTGCCGGAAATCGGCGATCCCGAAAAACCGGTACTGGTATTTTTTTTCGACGAAGCCCACCTGCTGTTCAAAAGCGCGCCCAAAGCACTGCTGGAGAAAATCGAACAGGTGGTTCGCCTGATTCGCTCCAAGGGCGTCGGCATCTACTTCGTCAGCCAGAGTCCCGGAGACATACCCGACGCGGTTCTGGCTCAGTTAGGCAACCGGATTCAGCATGCTCTGCGGGCGTACACCCCCAAAGAACAAAAGGCCTTACGGGTAGCTGCGCAATCCTTTCGAACCAACCCAAAGATTGATACGGTCACTGCTATTTCGGAGCTGGGCGTTGGCGAAGCCCTGGTATCAACACTGCAGGACCAGGCCATACCCGCACCGGTGGAACGGACACTGATCAGGCCGCCCCAGTCACGCATGGGCCAGGCCACGGACGCCGAACGCCAGGCGGTGCTCGCACGCGATGCCAACCGGCAACGGTACCTGACCAGCCGGGACCGGCAGTCAGCCCATGAAATACTCGAAGCCCGTATGGAGCGGCAACTGCTGGAAGCTGAGGCGCAGACGAACGAGCGCAGCACATCTCGTTCCGGCTCCTCGCGAGGCCGCCAGACCCCCCAGGAGGCATTCGTCAATAGTCTCGCGCGCAGCCTGGGCAACGCCGCAGGCAAGGGTTTGGGCGGTAAACTGTTCCGGGGCGTCCTGGGCTCTCTGCTGCGCTAACGCACTGTTGTAGCCTGGCAGGTTGTTGATTTTCGTTTTCGAGGCAGCCACTGTTAGGCAAAAACAGGCGAAATGAGGGAGTGTATAGTGAATACATGACCGATTTGAGCCTGTTTTTAACGTGGCAGTGGCCACGCAGATAGAAAATCAACAGCCTGCCAAGGCACTTCTGAACAATGGCAATGCGCTCGGGCTTTCAGAGGTGCCCTGGTAGTATTCCAGCCATCAATAGAGTGTATTTGTGATCCTGACTTAAGCTCGGCTCCAAAAGCTGGTACCGTGGCGCCCTTTTAAACCGCAGCGGAGACCCGCCCATGAGCAGTAGTTTCACCCACCGCTACGCACCCTGATGGGCCCCGGTCCCTCGGACGTCTCGCCGCGCGTTCTGGAGGCGCTCGGCGCGCCCGACCATCGGTCATCTGGACCCCCGTTTCATCGACCTGATGGACGAGATCAAAGCGCTGCTGCAGTACGCCTTTCAGACCGAAAATGAGCTGACACTGCCGATCTCGGCACCTGGCTCAGCCGGAATGGAGGCCTGCTTCGTCAATCTCGATCGAACCGGGCGACAAAGTGATCGTCTGCCAGAACGGCGTGTTCGGCGGCCGCATGAAGGAGAACGTCGAGCGCTGCGGTGGCCACGCGGTGCATGGTCCAGGATGCCTGGGGGACCGCGGTCGATCCGCAAAAGCTCGAGGACGCGCTCGACGGCCAATCCCGACGCGAAAGTTGTCGCTTTCGTCCATGCCGAGACCTCCACCGGTGTGCGCAGTCCGACGCGCGGCACTCTGTGCACTGGCGCACAAACACGACTGCCTGGCGATCGTCGATGCCGTCACCTCGCTGGCGGGCATCGACCGGTGCAAGTCGACGACTGGGCGAATCGATGCCGTGTATTCGGGGACTCAGAAATGCCTGTCCTGCGTGCCGGGCATCGCGCCGATCACGTTCAGCGAGCGCGCATGGAACGAAATCACAGGCCGCAAGCCACAAGGTGCAGAGCTGGTTCCTCGACATGAACTGGTCATGGGCTACTGGGGCGGCAGACCAAGCGGGCCTATCACCACACGGCGCCGGTCAACGACCTCTATGCCCTGCACGAAGCGCTGCTCGATTTTGCAGGAGGAAGGGCTGGAGCAGTCCTGGCAACGTCACCGTCACAACCATCATGCACTGGTTGCAGGGCTCGAGGCGATGGGCCTCTTCGATGGCGGTGGCGGCAGAGCACCGCTTGCCACAACTCAACTGCCGTCATTATTCCTGCGGGTGCCGACGACGCCGCGGTTCGCGGCCGCCTGCTGCAACGAACTACGATCTCGAGATCGGCGCCGGGCTCGGCGCGCTGGCAGGCAAGATCTGGCGTATCGGCCTGATGGGCCACGCCAGTCAACCCCGCAACGTGCTCTATTGCCTGAGCGCACTGGAATCGGTTCTCTCCTCCCAGGGCTGCGATATAACCGTGGGCGCTGCAGTGCAGGCTGCAACAGCCAGGCTGGACGGCTGAACCGACCGTTGCTTACAGACTCAGCATCTTCCACAATTGATCGGCGCTTTCTCCCGCGGCATCCCGATGCACCCGGTAAGCGACATGCGCATCGGGGCCGGCAGCAGGGCTGAGTTCGATACTCCATAGGGGTGCTATTTCATTGGGTAGCATGGAGTAGCGAATGTCGATAATGCGATTGACAAGCTTCGGATCGCGGGCGATATAGCCGTTGCTGAACCAACGGAAGCGTTCCAGATCCCTTGCCTGCTGGGACCCCGGATCCAGCCAGGGCAGGTCGCGCTGAATGTCGAGCCTTTCCAGACGGGTCCCGGGATACACTGTCGGGCTTAGACTGACACGTACGGCATCGACATAAAAATGGTCGCGGGTTTCGTACACAATTTTCCACAACAGAATATTGCCAAAGCTGGGCTTGGCTTCCAAGCGCAGCGGCTGGTGTCCCCTCTCGGCCGCCAGGGTGTAACCCATTTCCATCGCGGCGTTGCGCTGCAACCAGCCCAGTCCCAGATAGGCAAGTCCCCAGATCATCGCCAGCCGCGCCACCCGGGGTTGACCGCGCCAGACTGCGATTGCCACGCCCAGCAATACCGGCACGGTAAACAGAGGGTCGATGATAGATACCGAGTTCCAGGCCACACGGATGTGGGAAAACGGCCATAGCAGCATGGTGCCATAGGTGGTGCAGGCATCCAGCAATGCATGCGTGGCGTATCCCAACAGGCAAAACAGCAGCGTACGACGAAAACTCAGCTGCCAGCGCCTGCCCAGGGGCAGATACAGAATCAGTGCACAGATCAGGCCACCGACAGGGATAAATATCAGCGAATGGGTGAACTGGCGGTGATACTCCAGAAACAACAGCGGGTCGGTAGAAGACCGAATCAGCACATCGAGGTCAGCTGCCATCCCGGCGAGAAAGCCGAGCAAACCAGCGACAGCGACTTGCCCCCTGCGGCTGCCACTTTGGGCGCAAGCAGCGCCAATAGCGCCCTGGCTCAGCGGATCCACGGCCTGTCACCCCCCAACTGTCAGCGAGGCCAAGCTGCTGGAAAACAGGCCTGCGAACGCAAAACACCCACCAACAGCATGGCACTCACTCCCCAGACAAAAGCCAAAAACGGCGGTAAAGTTAACGAAAAACCCATTTTTATTCCAGCGCCCGATGGTTTTTAATTACAATGATAAACCGCACAGGCGCTGCGGTCGGAAGCCAACAGCAACCAATGGAACCCCTTATGTTTAAACGCATTGCCCCTATTGTCGCAATAACTCTCAGCGCCTGCCTGGCAGGCTGTACCACCGACCCCTACACCGGCGAACAGAAAGCCCGCAAATCGGCGGCTTACGGCGCCGGTGCTGCAGCGGTGTGTGGCATCATCGGCTCCAGGGACTCCAGCCAACATGCGCGCAATGCCGCTCTTGGCTGCGGCGCGATCGGCGCGGGCATCGGTGCCTACATGGATGTACAAGAGGACCAGTTGCGAAACGAATTGCGAGGCACCGGCGTCAGCGTCGCGCGAGAAGGTGACAATATCAGGCTCATCATGCCGGGCAACATCACCTTCGAGACAGATTCCTACAACCTGCGCGGCGATTTTTATCCCGTTCTGAACTCAGTGGGAACCGTACTCGCCAAGTATACAGACACCGCCTTGCGGGTCAGCGGGCATACCGATAACACCGGTCAAAGATCCTATAACCAGACCTTATCCGAGCGCCGCGCCAGAAGTGTCGCCGATTATCTCGCCACCCGGAATGTGGCCAATAATCGCATGCTGGTGCAGGGCCAGGGTTTCGATCAGCCTATTGCAGACAACGGCACAGCCGCCGGGCGGGAGCAGAATCGACGCGTCGAGCTCTACATCCTGCCGAAGAGCGCCTGAGACCCGGGTCAGTCAATGTCGAAGGAATAATAGATGTCGAGTGAGTTCTCCAGGGCACTAACCATCTCCAGCCACAACCGCGTCTGCAGATAGAGCCTGCCGGTCAGCACACTGACAGGCTCATTAAGGCCAATGCCGTAGGAGAGATAGATCCGCTCACCCAGGTAGCCGCTGACGGTAGCGGTTGTCTCAGTGTCAACCTGTCCGGTGCCAAACTCCACGCTACTGACCCCAGGCAGCCGCTCCAGCCCATCGATCACACGGCTGCGGTTAATCGCCCCCATCCCGAGGGAAACCGCCACCGCAGCCGCGTCCACACCGCCGCCCGCGCCGGAGTCCAGTCCGCGCCCCCTGGAAAGATAGGACAAAGCCTCCGTTTGCGGCATAGTGGGGTTGGAGTAAATTTCAATCTGCAAAGCATCCGCCGGACCGCGCACCGACACCCCGGCCGTAACGTTGTCAGCTGTAATACTCCGTTCGGCCCGAAGGTTCAGTTCCGGGCTCTCAGGCGGCCCGGTGAAGCTCACCGTACCCCGCCGCACCAGCAAGCGCTGTCCGAAGATTTCCAGTTCGCCACCCAACACATTGAGATTACCGAACAGCTCCAGGGGCAGACGCGGCCGCTGGATCAGACTGAGCATGCCTCCCACATTGGCATTGAGCTTGCTACCGGCGATTCGGAAGCGCTCATCAATGTTGACATTGATATCCAGCTCTATGTCCATCGGTGGGCCTTTATCGACCGCATCGGCCCGATAATCGATCACCACCACATCATCTGAAAGCCCGACACTGCCAGGGGGCAGTTCCTCGAACTCGAAGCGTCCGTCCAGAACCTCTATTGCGCCCGTAATTCTTAGTAGCTGGGGCGTGGCGACCAACTCCAGCTGCTCAGAAACTTTCATCTGCAGCGATGGCGGGCGCAACAGCGACTGGCCCGTACCGGTAATCGTCAGCGCAAGCCGCGGTTCATCCTGCCAGGCCAGCTGACCCGAAAAATCGACAGGCCCACCGCCGAGCAGGCCCTCGCCCCGCAAGCTTGCTGTCGATCCGATAAACCGGATCTGTAATGTCAACGCTTCCAGTTCGGTTGGATTGTGAACACTGCGAACACCCACCTCGGCCAGCTCAAGTACACCGTCGAGCAGCGGCGCCTGCACATTGCCTGACAGCGCGAGCTCTCCGCTCAGCGTTCCCTGCAAGCTTTCCAGGTCGGGGATAAGCGGTTCCAAATCAGCCAACTGCAGGGCCCGCAATTTCATTTTTCCACTTAATGCCTGGTCCGGGTCATCGGGCAATTCCAGCACCATCGAGGCCTGACCGCCCAGCATCGCCAACCGGGTATCCAGCTGCAGCGCACCATTGCGCCAGTCGAACGCGAGCTCGGAGGGCTCCCACTGCAGGATGGTGACAGGCTGCTCTGGAAACTCACGCCGCAAGCTGCCCCCCGGGCTGACCGCTTTGCCGCTGGCGCGCAAGCCCTCCTCGCCCGACCAGTTGGCCTGCGCGCTCACATCAATGGTCGCAGCCAGAGCCAGATCCTCGGGCAGCAGATGAGCGGCGAAGTCCAGTGGGCCGCGCAAGGTCATGGCCGCTACGCCTGTTTCACCCAGGCTGAGTTGCTCGGCACACAGATTGCTGCGTTCCTGCAGCCAGCAGTGCTTGTCTATCACCAGCACCTCACGCTGTGCCTGCCACTGCATTGCAACCGACTCAGCCAGGGTCCAGTTACCCAACGGGGTTTTTAATACGGTGGAGGCCAACTCGCCCTGCCAGCCGGTGTCGGTGAAGACGCCTGCGAGAACCAACTCTCCCTCGATGTCACCCCGGCTGGACCATACAAAACGCTGATCCTTCGCTTTACCACCACCCTGCAGTCGCACATCGGCGAGCTGGAACTGAGTTGAGTCCAGTTTTTCGATGCGCAGGTCCAGATCGTTGAGAATCTGTTCCTTCAGAGCATAGCTGGCCTTCACTTGTGCGGCAGGAATCTGCCACTGGGCCCAGCGCAGATCGGAGCTGGTGCCGTCAACGGAGAGGCTCTCTCCGTCTCCGGACAAACGTGCCTGTAATGCTAACTCCCCACGGCCGTCCGAGCTCCAGCGGCCGAGATCCGCGACAGTGAGTTGCAGCAGTGCATCATCAACACCCGCAACATCTGCAGCGCCATCGGCGAGACCAGATCGACGCGGACCTACAGGCGCCTGCAGGTGCAGCTCTGCGCCATTGATGGTTGCCCGCAGGTCCGCTGCGGTGATCAGGCTATCCTGAGCCAATTCGGCACCACCGCGTATCTCGGCGGGGTAGCCTGCCACCTCGCCGCGCACATCCGCATCCCTGACAGCCACCTGCCAATGCCCGCCGGCAAGACTGCCACGAGTCGTCAAGCCACCGATCAGGCGACCGACTGGAACCCCGGGGTAGCGCGGCAGATCCAAGCCGGACGAATCGATGGCCAGATCCCAACTCGGCTCCCCCATGAACACCGCCGTGCCCTGCAGAGCCAGCTGGTTATCTGCGCCGTCCTTGACCTCCAGTTGATCCACGCGCAGTTCCCCGAGGCTCTGGGCGCCCCGCAGCAGCAGCTGCATATTCTGATAACCCAGACCGGTAGCAGAGGCTTCCAGTTCAAACTGCTGGCGCTCGAGGTTACCCTCGGCCCGCAACTGCAAAGGCGCGTACAGTTCGACGTCGGACATCGAGTCGGGCATGGACACCCACCGTTCCAAACCCAGAGCGTCACTCCAACGCGCGTCTGCCTGAACCAAAAATGGCAGTTGCGGGTCCAGCGCGTCCAGGTCGCCCCGCAGGGCGATGGTTTCTGTTCCAGCCACATCCAGCGCTATTGCAAGAGCGCCTGCACTGCCGCTCACCGCCAGATCCAGCGCCCTCCCCTGCAGCGGATCTGGATACGGAGACCCGGCGAGTACAACCTCGGCCCGCAGGGACAATGGCCAGTCATCGACAAAAGCCAGATCCCCCAATATCGACACCCGACCCCAGTCTTGATGAGCCAGCTGCAGAGTTTCGAGTTCCAGCGCGTAGCGCTCCCACTGACCAACGAGCCGTAGATCATGAAAGTTCAATTCCTGCTCTGGCAGCACCACTTCAAGGGTATGCAGCTTCAGGTTTTCGACCACCAGAGCTAAGGCTAAAAAAACTCGCGGCAGCGCAATACGGTCCGTGCTGGCCGCCACTCCCGTCGTCGCGGGTGCCGGCGTGGGTTTGGGTGTAACTGCGGCGCCCGGTGCCGTCCCCTGCTGAGCTTCGCCCGCCAAAGACAATAGCGCCCGAGTACTGGCCAAGTCCCGCAGTTCCACCCGGGCCCCCTCTAGTGCCAAGGCTCCACGCAGATCGCTCTCCCAGTGACCCCCGGGCCAACGCACTGTGAGCGCTCCCAATGCGAGGTCATCGATGGTGATAGCCAACGGTAGTTCAATAAGGGTCTCATCTGGCTCCTCCTCAGGCGCCTCTGCATCGCCGGGCAGGAGATTCAGCTCGACTGTATCTGCCTGCAAGCGCTGCCAGCACAGGCGGCTTTTGAGCAGACAAGCCGGCGTCAACTCGCTCTTCAGCCCGGACAGCTGCAGCGACAGATTCTCCAGGGACAAGCGCACTTGCGCCACCTCGAGGTGGCCGAACAAACTGCCTCGGGTATAGTCCAGGTCCAACACATCGGTCCGCGCCATCGACTGCAACAGCAGGCGCGAACCCGTATCGGTGAACGGGGCCAGCAGAAGCAGGCAAAAAGCCACCAATGCCAGCACCGACAACAACCGCAGCAGACGCTTCAAAACTGCGCACCGATATCGAGATGAAAACGCCACGCGGGGTCTTCCTCGCTCAACGGATAGGCAATTTGAGCCTTGATAGCGCCGACCAGGGTGATGAAGTGCAGGCCAAAGCCGAGCGAATAATGGCTTTCGAATTCACCCGTATCAAAGGCATCACCAAAGTCAGAAAACAGGGCAAGCCGCCAACGGTCGTTGTAGTCATACTGGTATTCCATGCTGGCGACCGCGAGCTTGTCACCACCCACGACGATGGTACTGATTGATCCATCGTCGTTTTCCACTTCAATTTCGTTGCCGATCGACTGGAAATCGAAGCCGCGAAGACTCTGTGCACCACCGGCGAAAAAGTTCAGCGACGGTGCCAACTGCGCTCTGTCGCTGTCCGCGACCAGCGCGGTACCCAGCTCCAGGCGGCCCACCAGTCGATGCCTGGGGGCAAGGGTGGTGATGCCGCCAAACCGCGCATAGGCGCGCAGCAGATCGATGTCAGAACCTAACTGTTCACTACCCGCCTCCACCCGGTAGAACTGACTGAACCCACTCGCCGGATCCACCAGCGAGCCGCTCAAATCACGCCGCGACAGAGTGAAGCCGGGTAGCAGGTAAGTGTTGTCCCGCGACTGATCGGCCACATCCCAAGTTTCGTTGAGCGCACGCACCAGATAACTGTCGACCCATTTATTGCGCCGAAACTCACGTCGCACACCCAGCTCGGTCTGGCGGCTGTCGATATCCCCAAACTCGTTGTCTTCAACCCGCGCAGTCAGATGCAGTACGTCGTTTAGCGGGTGTGTCAGGGGAATATGATAGGTAATCCGGCCACTGGGGTTAATGGCAGAATACTCGAGGCGCGTTTCCTGACTGTGTCCGGCCGCATTGATTCTGGGCGTTCGCCAGGTGAGAGAAACCCGTTCCTCGGTGTCTGTACGGTAGCCCAGCCCAAGATTAAAACTGTGTCGCTTGGCGGGTGCCAGTGCAAGGGAGACAGGAACCAGCCCCCCTTCGGCATTGTTGAATTCGGGTCGCAGCAAAACGCTGGAATAGTAACCGGTTTGTTGCAGGTCGCCCTGAAGTCCCTGCAGCTTTGCCAGATCGAAATCATCACCTGCCTCGAAACTGCTCATAACGGACAGCTGCTCGCGGCTGATCTGCGCCTGATCAAACTGCATGGCGCCGAACTTGTAGCGTTGCCCGGGATCGTAATACAGCGCGACATCGGCCGCGTTGGCAGCGACGTCGATCTCCACGCGATTGCGGGTAAATTGGCCGTCAAAGTAGCCCTGTTTCTGGCCCGCCGAGATCAGCTCCGATTTCAAGTCCTGATAGGTGCCATGGTTGAAGACTTCTGTGGTCGCAAACGGCAGCTCAGCGAGTATCTCGGCAAAAATCGGCACCTCTGCCGCCGCCCCGATCACGCGCACATCCAGCTTGCGAATCCGTACCGGTTCGTTGGCGACCACGGCGATTCTAACCTGCCATACACTGCCTTTGCCGCTTCCTTTACTCCCTCCTATGCCTTTTTTTTTGCTGGCGACATCCACGCTGACCTCTGCGCGGTAATAGCCCAGGGCTCTCAGCGCATCGCGCGTCTTGTCACCGGCCGAACTGACAAAGTTCTCGCGGC
The DNA here is from genome assembly GCA_963840725.1 of uncultured Gammaproteobacteria bacterium. Taxonomy (GTDB): domain Bacteria; phylum Pseudomonadota; class Gammaproteobacteria; order Pseudomonadales; family Halieaceae; genus CAVWDU01. The sequence goes on from CAWIZY010000033.1 coordinate 25,959, forward strand.
CGCTCTCAGTCTCCGGTGGCTCTCCCAACCAGGCTTCGACATTGTCTTTGAGTTCACCCTCTACCCCGGTAACCGAATACTTGAGCACCTGTGCGGCCATACTCCCGGAAGAACACGCAAGGGCCGCCAGCACGGTCCATAATAGCGGGATCGCCACCCTGAGGCAGGTCGGCGCGACACTGGAGTACATAGACTGGAGTCCATAGCATTAGGCGGGCTATTATAGCTGCCCGAAGGGCGGAAAAGTATGCAGCTATGGGCGAACAAAAAAGGAAATTTGCAGCAAAACTCAAAAGCCTGAACACCGGCAATAGCCTGAGCAAAGAAAAATTTGAATCGGCTCAACTGATCCTGCGCCAGGGCCTGCTAGAGGCTCAGTTCGAACTGGCCGAGGCCGACTATCCGGTACTGATCGTTATCGGTGGCCTCGAAGGTGCAGGCAAGGGGTCTATCGTGCACCGACTCAACGAGTGGATGGATCCTCGCGGCATCGAGACGCAGGCGTTTTGGCAGCACTCAGACGAAGAAGAATCGCGGCCATACTTCTGGCGCTTCTGGCGCAGTTTACCTCCCGCCAGCGAGATCGGCCTGTACCTCAACGCCTGGTACAGACGACCCGGCTACGCGCTGATCGAGAGCCATCTGTCAAAAAAAGCGCTGGCGCGACGCTGCGAGGAGATCAATCGCTTCGAGGCCATGCTCAGCGACGACGGCGCCTTGATTATCAAACTCTGGCTGCAGGTCGGTGCTGAATTTCAGCGACTGCAATTAGCCGAGGAGGCACCGCGCAAGCAACAGAACCCGCGTATTCCTATCACCCTTGACCATGACAAAATCTCCTACAAAAAACAGATGAAGGCGGCGCGCCGACTGCTTGAAAAAACCGATAAAAAGCGTTGCCCCTGGTTAATTGTGGATGCAGAGGACCGGCACTACAGGGACATCACAGCAGGCAGCCTCATTCTTGAACAGATGCAACAGCACGCACAGAAGCGCCACAAACAGGGCAAGCTGGGTACAAAGACAAAACCTGCTCCCAAGCAAACGCTGGCGCAGCAAACCGCGCCGCTGGCCGGCGTGGATCTGGACTTGCGGCTCGACAAGCGAGAATACCGGGAAAAGCTGAAAAAGTACCAGGCCACCCTGCAGGAGCTGGCCTGGAAAAAACAACCCGAGCGCAGCGGTTCACTGGTCGCCGTATTCGAGGGCTGGGACGCGGCAGGGAAAGGCTCGGCGATCAGACGAGTAACTGGCGCCATCGATCCACGCTTGTACCGCGTGCTGCAATATGCGGCGCCTACAGACGAGGAACGCGCCCGTCACTACCTGTGGCGCTTCTGGCGTCGCCTGGGTCGCGACGGCAGCATGACCCTTTTTGACCGGTCCTGGTATGGACGGGTCATGGTCGAGCGGGTTGAGGGCTTCGCCTCCGCGGACGAATGGCAGCGCGCCTACGCGGAAATCAACGAATTTGAGTACCAGCTGGTAGAGCACGGCTCCAAAGTCCTCAAGTTCTGGATACATATCAGCCCGGAGACACAGCTACAGCGGTTCGAAGAGCGTAAACGCGAACCCTACAAGCGCCACAAGATCACCAGTGAGGACTGGCGCAACCGCAAAAAATGGCAGGCGTACGAGCAGGCAGTCAATGAAATGATCACCCGCACCAGCACCGAGTACGCCCCCTGGACGCTGATTGCAGGCAATGACAAACGCTACGCACGCATCGAGATACTTAAACGTTTCTGTGCAGCTCTCGAATCATAAAGCGGGATAACAATGCAATGAATCTGCACATCATCACCACTGGCGGCACTATCGACAAAATCTACTTTGACGCCAAGAGCGACTATCAGGTCGGCGAACCGGTGATCGGCCAGCTGCTAAAACAGATGCAGGTCGCCTTCGCGTTCACGGTTGAGTCGGCAATGCGCAAGGACAGTCTGGATATGACATCCGCCGACCGCCTGCAAATCAGGGAGGCCGCGCTGAACTGTTCAGAACGCTGCGTGCTGATTACCCACGGCACCGATGGTATGGTGGCCACCGCACAAGCGCTGGAAGATATTGAGAACAAGTGCATTGTGCTGACCGGCGCTCTGCAACCAGCCGCATTTGCCGGCAGCGATGCTATCTTCAATATCGGCTGCGCGATCGGTGCGGTGCAGAGCCAGGCTCCCGGCGTATACATCGCCATGAATGGGCAGGTATTCCCGGCCAACAACGTTATCAAGAATGTTGCTGAAAACCGCTTCCAGACCCGGGATTGAGTGAACGGGCGCTACAGCTATACCGGTGCCACGAGTTGCATCAATACCGCACAGAGCCATGCAGCGTAGGTGCCCAGGGCATAACCCAGCACCGCCAGCAAGACGCCCACCGGCGCCAATGATGGATGAAAAGCCGAAGCGACCACCGGCGCTGAGGCCGCCCCGCCGACGTTTGCCTGACTGCCGACCGCGATAAAGAACGTCGGCGCCTTGATCAGCTTCGCGACCAGCAGCAGGAGGCCGGCGTGAATGGAAATCCAAATCAGTCCCACCACAAAGATCCCCGGATGACGGACAATCGCAGCAATGTCCATTTTCATGCCAATGGATGCCACCAGGAAATAAATAAACACTGAGCCCACTCGGGATGCACCCGCCGCTTCCAGCATGCTGACCCGGGTAAATGACAACACCAGTCCGATAGTGGTGGCCATCACCACCAGCCAGAAAAACTGGCTGCCGAGACTGAATTGATTCAGCGCAGGCAGATTGACAAAGATCCACGGCGCCAGGGCATCGGCGATCAGGTGTGCGAGACCCATGGCACCAAAACCCACCGCCAGAATTGCCATCAGGTCCGGCAAGCTTGGAATCCTGGCATGTTCCCGATGGAACGCTTCCACCGCCTTACGCACGTTCTCAATAGCCGAACTATCCGCGCCGCGTCGTCGATCAAGCTCATCTGCGCGACCCGCCATCACCAGCAGTATCGCCATCCAGATATTGGCAACGATGATATCCACCGCAATCATTGCCGGAAAAATCTCGTCGGACACATCCCACATCTCATACATGGCGGCCTGGTTGGCACCCCCCCCGATCCAGCTGCCAGCAATTGTGCTCAGGCCCCGCCAGATTTCATTGGGCGCCGCGCCACCGACGGTCTCAGGGCTGACCAGTGCAACCAGCATAATCGCGATGGGGCCACCAATGACAATACCAAGAGTCCCGGTCAGGAACATGACAATCGCCTTTGGGCCCAGTGCGACAATCCGCCGCAGGTCGATCGACAGCGTCAGCAGTACCAGCGCCGCTGGCAGTAAAAAGCGTGAGGTGACGTAATAGACCGCCGAGTGCTCGCCACTGATCACCCCGGTTGAGTTCAACAGGGCGGGCAGCAGATAACACATCAGCAACGCCGGAACGTAGCGATAGAAACTCTTGAACCAGGACAAGGGACTGGTAGAGGTATAAAAAACCAAACCCAGGCAAAGCGCCAGCAGACCCAGCGTGACGGGCTCACTCTGAATCAGCGCGGTATTTACAGCCTCTGTTGCGGCAGCAGACATGGAACTGTCAGTCCGCGGTAATCGTGTTGCGCTGGCATCCCAGATCCACCGCACCGTCGGCGCTGCTAATCGATGCGGTAATCGTATCGCCGGACTGCAGATAACGCCCTGTTTTCAGTTGCCGCTCAATAAAAGTCGACCACTTTTTGCGCTCCGGCAGCAGTTGCATCATGGCGCGAGACAGCTTCCCCCGCGGGATGGTCAGGGCGCAACCGTGGGGGGTGCCCGTCAGCACCAGGTCACCCGCGACCAGATCGGACACCCGCGACAGTTCGGTGAGACTCTCGGCCGGCTTGAACACCATATTGCGCGTATTGTCACGCTGACGCTCCTCGCCATTGACCTGCAGTTGCAGTTCCAGTTCGTCCAGATAATGCATATCCTCTGCCTCCAGCAGGCATAAAACCGGCCCGATGGGGCAGAAGCTGCGGTAGGACTTACCCTTGAAAAACTGCGTCTGCGGCAGTTGCACATCACGGGCGGATACGTCGTTGGCGATAACGACCCCCGCAACGTACTGGTGAATGTTATCAGCCGTGATAGTTCTTTCTTCGCGCAGCTCGCCGTCTATCACCAAACCCAGTTCGATCTCATAATCCAGCAATGCCACATGACCGGGACGCACAATCTGATCAGCAGCGCCACAGATACTCGCCGAGGATTTGTTGAAGAACATATTGAAATCTTTGGCATCCGGGTCCATGCCGCACTCCACCATATGTTGGCGGTAGTTAGCCCCCAGACAGATCACTCGAGGGTCTCCAGTGATCGGACTGAGCACGGCCAGATGCTCGAGTTCCACACCTGCGCCAGAGTGGTCCCCGGCGATTACCGCAGCAAGCAGTGCGCGGGCGGGGCCGCGTCCATGTGCCAGAAACGCCCGGGTACCGGGGTAGTGGTCCGCCAGTGCGAATACCCGCCCGTTATGGAGTACGCCCCAACTGGATTCGTCCCCCGATAGGTAATGAACCACATGACAAATCATCGATCGGGCCTCCAATGCCCCAACGCAGTGGACCTGCTGACAGTGGCAAATAGTGCACTAGTTCGTGCGCGTTGACCACTGCGGGGCACAGAAAGCTGATTTTTCCCGAAGTGGGCCTAGCGCGGCTGCATCCGTATCGCTGCATCCATTCTTATACACTCACCATTGGTATAGTCGTTCTCGACGATGTACTGGGAAAGATGTGCAATCTCAGCCGGCTTGCCCAGGCGTTTCGGGTAAACAGGCTGCTGGGAGAGGCTGTCAAACGCTTCTTTCGGTATCGAATCAAACAGCGGTGTATGAATGAGCCCGGGCACAATGGTATTGACCCGGATACCCAGACTGGCGAGGTCTCGTGCGATTGGCAGTGTCATCCCCACAATACCGCCCTTGGAAGCACTGTAGGCTGCCTGCCCGATCTGTCCTTCATAGGCCGCCACCGACGCGGTGTTGATAATCACACCTCTGCCGCCGTCCTCGTTGACCGGCTCCTGCTTGGCCATCTGGGCAGCCGCGAGGCGCAGCACGTTGAACGTGCCAATCAAATTGATATCTATCACCCGGCGAAATTTCTCCAGTGCCACAGGCTCGCCGCGGCTGACCGTCTTCGCCGCGTCACCGACCCCGGCGAAATTGTTGCAAATATGCACCGCGCCAAACGCGGCAACGGTCGCCGTCAGCGCTGCGAGCACCTGTTCCTCGTCGACAACATTGACATTGTGATAAATAACCTGGTCACCCAACTCGGCAACCAGCGCCGCACCGCGGCTTTCGTTCATATCAAAAATCGCCACCTTGGCGCCGTGGGCTACATAACGACGAACCGTCGCTTCGCCGAGGCCAGAGGCCCCACCGGTAACAATTGCTACCTTCCCATTAATATCCATGTTCAGTAATCCTCTTTTGCTGTTGAGTGGTTGCTTGTGTCAGGCGAAGGCCTCGCCTGTGCGGGCGTGTTCCAGAGCTATCTGCGGTGGCTGAAACCGCTCGCCATAGATTCCCGCCAGTGCTTCACAGCGATCGACGAAGCGCTGCAAGCCGTAGCCATTGACGAACTGAAGCAGGCCCCCGGTCCAGACGGGCGCGCCGATCCCCATAATTGAGCCTACGTTACCATCAGCGACTGAACGCAAAACCCCACTCTCCAGACACTTCAGTGCCTCGATGACCTGGCGAAACAACAAGCGGTCTTTAATATCCTCATCACTGATTGCGCACTCCGGGCGATAATAGCGGGAAACCAGGGTCGGCCAGATACACTTACTGCCATCCTCGGCATATTCATAGAACCCCCCTCCGTGATGTCGTCCTCCGCGGCCCTCTTCAGTGACCATGGTGTCGATGACTTCCCGGGTCACACTCTGGTCACCCCACTGGTCCAGAACACCCATCTCTCGCCAGGTTTCCTGAGCCTTGCGAGTGAGTTCCAGACTCACCTCATCATAAACCGCCAACGGGCCCACTGGCATACCGACTGCTTTGCCAAGATTATCGATGCGCACCGGGTGCACACCCTCGCTCAGCATACGCACACCCTCGTCGAGAAACGTGCCGAAGGTGCGGGATGTGAAGAAACCGAGTGAATCATTGACCACGATAGGCGTTTTGCGAATCTGGCGGGCAAAGTCGAAAGCGCGCGCCAAAGCGACATCCGAGGTTTTTTCGCCGCAGATAATTTCCACCAGAGGCATCTTGTCAACCGGCGAAAAGAAGTGGATACCAATAAAGTTCTCTGGCCGCTCGCTGGCCTCGGCCAACTGGGTAATCGGCAGTGTCGACGTGTTGGAGCCCCATACACCGTCTTCGGCGAGATAGCGCTCCGCCCCTCGGGTAATATCCTGCTTGAGCGCAATATTTTCAAAGACTGCCTCTACAATCAGGTCACAGCCGTTGAGATCAGCATCTTTGTCTGTCGCCAGGATCATTCCGAGAATATCGGCTTTTTGATCTTCAGTCATACGTCCGCGGGCAACGCGCTTGGCAAGCAGCGACTCCGAGTAAGCCTTGCCTTTAAGCGCGGCCTCTTTAGACAAGTCTTTGAGTACCACCTCAATGCCAGCCATAGCCGCAACATAGGCGATGCCCTGCCCCATCATGCCGGCTCCCAGCACCCCGACTTTACGGGTGCGATGCCGTTCGATATTCGCGGGGCGGCTGGCTCCGCCATTCACCTTGTTGAGGCCGAAGAAAAACGTGGCGATCATGTTCTTGGCCTGTGGCGTTACCACCAGCTCGGTCAGCCCACGAGACTCAATTTCCAGGGCCGTATCAAAATTCAGCCGCGCAGCCTCTACTGCGCAGTCTAGTATTTTCTCGGGTGCCGGCAACAAACCGCGCGTCTTCTGCCGCAACAGCGCCGGGGCTACCATAATCAGCTGTGCCAGCTTGGGCGAATTCGCATTACCCCCCGGAATCTTGAACCCCTTACGGTCCCAGGGTTGAATGGCGGCGTCCTCATTCCCGCGATTCTCCAACACCCATGACCGCGCACTGGCCACCAGATCGTCCAGTTTATCCACCGTCGCGTCGATAAACCCATCGGTCATTGCCTGCTCTGGCGCCACCTTTTTCCCTTCCAGCAAATAGGGCAAGGCTTTTTCCAGGCCCATCAGATTCACCATGCGCACAACGCCTCCGCCACCGGGCAACAGGCCGAGACTGACCTCGGGCAGGCCAAGTTGTACGGACTTGTCATTCCAGGCAACCCGGTGGTTGCAACAGAGGCAAATTTCCAGACCGCCGCCCAGCGCGGCCCCGTTTATCGCCGCCGCGACCGGCACCGGAAGTTTTTCCAGGCGCCGCAGCACCGACTTGGTGCTGACAACCATCTCCATGAATTCGCCTTCACTGCCGGGTTCTACCGCCGCCAGCTCATGGAGATCGCCGCCGGCGAAAAACACCTTCTTGGCTGAGGCCAGCACCACCCCGCTCAGCCCCTCTTCCTGTTCCAGCCTGTCAACGGTCTCGCCCATGGCGCTGCGGTATTCACCGTTCATTGCATTAACCGGCCCGCTCATGTCCATGGTCACGGTTACGATGCCATCTGAGTCTTTCTCGTATTTGAATACACTCATGCTCTACAGTCCTCGCTTACAATTGCCGACCGGGGCCTGTTTGCTGCAGGCACCCGATGCTCTATACCCTAGACGCGCTCGATAATAGTGGAGATGCCCATGCCGCCACCGACGCACAGGGAAAGCATGGCGCGTTTCAGGTTGCGGCGTTCGAGTTCGTCCAGCATGGTACTGACCAGCATCGCACCAGTGGCGCCCAGGGGGTGGCCCATCGCAATGGCACCTCCGTTCACATTGGTCACCTCCGGGTTGATCTCCAGGTCTCTCATATAGCGCATCGCCACCGAGGCGAAGGCTTCATTGATCTCCCACAAGTCGATATCGGCTGGCGTGAGACCCGCAGTCCGCAGGCACTTTTTCGCCGCCGGGCCGGGGCCTATCAACATAATGGTCGGGTCGGTGGCCAGCACAGCCGTGGCCACAATGCGAGCTCTGGGCGTGAGCCCGAGGTCCTGCCCCGCCCGCTCGCTGCCGATCAATACGGCGCTGGCACCATCGACAATACCGGAGGAGTTTCCCGGGGTGTGGACATGGTCAACTCTCTCCAGGGTGTTGTACTTGTCGAGGATGATGTCATCAAAGCCGAGTTGCCCAGCGGTAGCAAACGAGGCTTTGAGACCAGCGAGGGTCTCCAACGACGTACCGGGTTTGATAAAATCGTCCCGCTCCAGGATGGTCAGCCCGTTGGCATCCCGAACCGGCACCACAGATCGGTCAAAGAATCCCGAATCTCTGGCATGGGCCGCCCGTCGTTGTGACTCAACCGCGAAGGCATCGACATCTTCGCGCGACCAGCCCTCCAGAGTCGCTATGGTGTCAGCGCCGATTCCCTGAGGCACAAAACCGGTTTTCATACTGAAACCCGGGTCGCCGCCCATGGGCCCGCCATTAGACCCCATCGGTACGCGCGACATACACTCAATGCCACCCGCTACCACCAATTCCTCCCAGCCTGACGCCACCTTGGCCGCGGCGCTGTTGACGGCCTCCAGGCCCGAGGCACAGAAGCGGTCGAGCTGCACGCCGGCGACAGACTCGTCCCAGTCCGCGTTTTGTACAATCATCTTGGCTATATCACTGCCCTGCTCCCCAATGGGCGTGACACACCCCATGATCACGTCATCGACACGGGCAGTATCCAGATCATGGCGCTGTTGCAGCTCGCGCAACAGTCCGGCACCCAGATCTACTGGCTTCACCTGATAGAGACTCCCGCCGGGTTTTCCCTTGCTGCGAGGTGTTCTGACCGCGTCGTAGATATAGGCGGAATTACTCATCTGCTATGCCCTCATGGTTGGGGTGGTGGAGGCAAGATAGTGGCTGCTCAGGCGCTGGGAGACAATGACCTGAGCAATAAAGAAAATTGACAAAGACTTACACTGGCCGATCCAATGAATTCAGGCTGCGCGCTTTTTGGCGCCGCTCTGTGTCTGGATAAACTGGCGCTGCTGCCCGGCAACAATGTCATCGAGTACCCGGCTGATCCGGGTCTGAACCCGCACCATCTCCACTTTCCGCCAGGTGGCGCGCTCGCCATTGGCAATCATTTGCATCACCTCATCGGGCGTGAGGTGATGCAAGACCTTAAAGGGGTTGGGTATCCGTCGACTGGGCAGGATGTTCACATCACCCACATAATCCTGGTTGACCAGAGAAATGAATGTGTTGGCTATTTGCGAGAAGCCGGTATTGCGGCTCAGGGGCTTGTGCAGAATGGCGGCGCCGGCGTTCAGCCACTCCCGGGCGGTGCGCCGGGTCGCGTTCTGCAAGATAGCCCGTGTACCGCGTTTGCGTTTGTTGTCGGTGACAAACGGCAGCACAGCGGGATTGGTTTGGCTGACAATATAGTGGTTCACACCGTAGAGCCGCGCGAGGCGCTTGGTGGGAAGATCATCACTGACCGATCCATCGACCCACTTGCGTGAAGGCAAATAAGGCTGGCGGTCGCCCCATTTGTCTCGGGCCTCCAGGACCACCGGCGGATAGATCCCCGGCACCGCTGCGGATGCAAGAATGGACTTGTGAATCAATACGTTCGGCGAGGTGGTGGCATTCAGTAACCGCGAGGTCTGGTGGGTCTCAGCGGGCGCCACAGACACATTCAGCATCCGGCCGCTGTGCTCATAGGCCTCCTGGAAAGTCATATCCGGGATCAGACGATTGATCATCTCGATAATTTCATCGATTTGCAGCAGCCGCGGTCGCAGCGCCCCCAATGACCGGAACAGTCCCCGCTCGCTCTCTATTTCATGCACCAGATACTCCGGCTCAAACATATGCAGGAGTTCTTCATCGGTGTGGGTGCATACCAGCGCCCCGACCACTGAGCCACCGCTGGCACCTGACAGGATGCGCGGCAGAAGCTGCTGTTCAGCAAGCGCCTTCACCACACCGACATGAAAATACAGCAGTGTCCCGGAGCCGCTCATCAACAGCGCTGAACGACCAAAACAGTGGCGAGCCCGGCGGAAAAACTCCACTTTTTCCTCCGTACTGATGTCGTCCACCTCGGGGCTGGCCAGCAGTTGCAGAGTCTCGACGATCTCTTCAACATAATCGCCGATTAATTGCTTGGTACCCACCAGCGCTCGCTCATACAGTGATGATTTACCCATCCCTCCCATGTTGCCGTGAATACCTTCATTCAGGGTAAACAACAGGCCCCGGTAATCGTGCCGGGCCCTGAGCGACCGCAATCGGTCCAGGCGCAGCCGGATGGAGACATAATCGTATTGCGAAGACTGGTCAATGGAACGCCAGCGCTGGTGACCTCGCTTGCGGTCCAGTGCCTCGGCAGCATCCCGCCACTGCCCATAGGACTCAGCCTGGTCCAGTTCTCTTTCCAGTCTCCGCATACCTGAGATCAATGCCACCTGAGGCTCCTGTAGTTAGCGCTTAGTTAGTGATCGCTTCTCTGTTAGAACGCACTATCAGCTGTATTGCTGGCCGCATTTACGCTGAAACGGGCCCGGCAAGGGCCCGCTACCGCGACTTTTGTGGCCTACACTAACACATTTCAAGCCTGAAATAATCGTCGTAATGGCCCGCCAGAACAGGGGCAGATTAAGGCATAAATCGGCACGGACGGCAGATCGGGCCCGCGGCAGCATCGGGTGAGGCAAGAGCGGCACCCGAGTCCGCAAACGCCTACTCAGTAACGACACGCAATGAGGGCTCATTTTCGGCGTGTAACAAGCCATGAATCTCTATCCCGGTACCGGCGTTATAGAGATCCAGTAGAAACACCGCGATATCGGCGGTAATCTGTTGGCCCGGGATCAGTACCGGGATACCCGGGGGATACGGGACCACAAGATTGGCGCTGGTTCGTCCTATCAGCGCCTGATTGAGGCCGTGATGCTCGGCCGTCAATGCCAGATTTTCGGTCTCTCCAAAATAGGCATTGCGCGGCAACTCCGCGAGCGAACTGAGTGCAGGTAAGGACGACACTTTGCGCGGACGCAGAGCGCCACTCGCCGCAGGCGCCTTGCCCGCCAGTTTGCGTAATGCGCTGAGCAGGCGCAGCACCTTGCTCTCGGTAACACCCATGGTGACCAGTACCAGGAGCACGTTGTGGGTCACCTTCTCAACCTGAATACCGTAGTTCTCGAACAATTCCAGTTGTAAGCGGCGCGCGGATTTACCGGAAGCTGAAACGTCGATGCTGAGCTTGGTCGGATCGAGCCGGATGCCGTCGTCCGCAAGCTCTGCAGGTAGCATATCAGGCAGCTCCAGGACCCGAAAAACGCCGGTGGCCGCAATCCCCTCTCGCAACCGCGCGGCGATCGCTATACACCGCGACATTTGCGCAAAGCCTTCCATGCTCATTTGCTTACGAGCGACATCGAGACTGGCGATCATGGCGTATTGCGGACTGGTCGACATATGCATGTTCAGATCCTCTCGAAAGCGATATTCGTCGAAATCGGGATCGCTGACATGGATCATGCTGGCCTGTGAGAAGGCCGACAGCATTTTGTGGCTGCTCTGGGTCACGTAGTCGGCCCCGCATTCCAGTGCATTGGGCCGAAGCTCCGGATGAAACCGGCCGTGGGCGTACCAGGCCTCGTCGATCAATACCTTCAGACCGGCTCGATGGGCGTATTCGATAATCGGCTCCAAATCGTAATAGAAACCGTCGTAGGTGCAGGAGGTGAGCACCAGCAGCCGTGCATCAGGGTTGTCGTCGATAGCACGCAGAATCCGCTGTTGAGGCACTGGGCCATAAAACCCGTAGTCCGCCTTGAGGGACGCCTCCAGGTATACGGGCTCGACACCGTACAGTATCACCGCGTGATGAATCGACTTGTGGCAGGCCTGATCCACGATCATCTTGCCGCCGCTACCCAACAGATGCTGGACAATGACCTTGTTGGCCGTACTGGTCCCGTTGGTGACGAAAAATGTGTGGTCCGCTCCGAACGCCACAGCCGCCAGATCCTGGGATTCCTGGATGACACTGTGTGGCTCCAGCAGTGAATCCAGTTCCTGTACCGACACCGACAGGTCGGTATTAAAAATGTGCTCCCCCATCATCTGGTAAAAGCCAGTCACCCAGGGACTGTCGCGCAGGCTGTCGCCACCAGAGTGTCCCGGGGTGTGCCAGGCGTCCTTGGCACTGTAAACATAGTCCCTGAGGGTATCGGCAAAGGGTGTGCGGGCCCGCAGCGCAACAGCGGTCTGAACCTGTCTGAAAAGATGTCGGGGTTTGTCGTCATTCCGATCCAGCAGACCAACCGGCATATCCGGCATTGCGGAACCGGCCGCAGCAGCGAGAAACAGGTCCAACTCCGGGCGCAGCCCCTTGAGACGCGCGACCAGCTTGGCCGGATCGGCGACCCCGGCGCTATCGATAATGACCACCTGCAATAGCCCGTCTCGCGAGGCGAGCGCGACGGCCTCAGAGGGGTCGGTCAGGGGCAAAAACCGCAAACCACCCACGCCATCACTGCCGGCCACCTGATCAGCGCACTCGTTAAGTGCAATCACCCAGCGCTTGCGCAGCCCCTTGTCTGCACTAACCACCGCCACATGACTGACGATTGCTGACACCATTGCCGCTCCTTGAGTTTTTATTTGTTCGTGCAGCGCCACAGTGTAGGGGCCGCGACACCGTTATTGAATAGCAAAATTTACGGATCGACGTATACTTTCATGCACTTTGACGGATTTTTCCTTTGAAATGACAGACCTCGACGAGACCGACCAAAATCTTCTGTCCCTGTTACAGGCCAACAGTCGAACCAGCACCAGTGAACTGGCCAGAAAACTGGGTGTATCACGCAGTACCGTGCAGGACCGCATCGGCCGACTCGAGCGACGGCGTGTCATAGACGGCTACACGATTCGCTACCATGCAGAGTATGGCGGGCGCAGAATCAGTGCGCATGTCATGATTCAAATCAACCCTAAACAGAGCGCTCGCATCGTCGATGCACTGTCAAATATGAATGCAGTGACCACCCTGCAGACAGTGAGTGGCGTCTACGACCTGATGACCACCCTGCAGGCCGAAACCACTGAGGCCCTCGACCGTGTTCTGGACAAAATAGGTGCCCTGGCCGGCGTGGAAAAAACCACCACGGCCATTGTACTGACGACCAAATTCAGGCGTTAGCTCTGGTCTCCGCCAACTTCTGCGGCGGGTGCGGAGGCATAGGCATCCGGGTCCAGCCGATGCATTTCTGCTTCGATCCAGTTCTCCACCTGCGACATCATTTCATCGGGCGATCGTCCCTCAGAGGGGATCGGGGCGCCAAAAGAAACATCGATTGTCCCCGGGATAAACCAGAAGGAACGCCGCGGCCAGCACCTGCCCGAAGTAACTGCAATCGGGATCACTGAGGCGCCTGTGGCTAGTGCCAGCCGGGTTCCGCCAGACTTGTAGACCCCTTTACTACCGCGTTCAGTGCGGGTTCCCTCGGGGAACATAATGATCCACTTGCCCCGATCCATCAGAATCTCGCCCTCTTCCGCCACCTTGGCCCAGGCCTCATTGCGCTTGCTGCGGTCAATATGCACCATCTGCAAACGCCCCATGCACCAGCCAAAAATGGGTATCTGCAGAAGTTCTTTCTTAAATACGTATGCCAACGGGTGCGGCATCATGCTCGGGAAAAAAAAGGTCTCCCAGGTGGATTGGTGTTTGGGGCAAAGCACCACCCTGCGCATATCTTCCCGGGGCGGCAGATTCTGCTCACCGTGCAAGCGATATTTGACACCGCCGATCACCCTGGCCGCGACAATTACACCCTTTAGGTAAGGCACGGCAAACCACCACCAGACCTTTTCGTCGCTGACGAACAGAGAAAAAACCAGCAGACAGATCCCCAGGGGAATAACCGAGATGGTCATCCAGATAAACACCAGGCTCGAGCGAATCGCATTCATAAGTCAGCGACTGCAGGCGTTGGAAGAGTGAGGCTTCGGAACAGTTTGGACATGGCAGAGCTTCCCGTGTCGAGGCCCGTGCATTAAACCAGAATGTGGCGACCGCATAAAACTCAGATGAGAGTTTTTTCTAACGGTTAAGATGAGGGGGCCTCAAACTCTCCGCCCGGGATAGGGAGACGGAGAAGGAGATAGCGAGGGAGATACTGTCACTAAACGGCCCCGAAAAACTGCAATTCGATACCGATGAAGTTATACTGGCTCGCGGACATGAGCCGATGAGCGGCGGTGGAACAGCTTGGAAAAAGCGTTATCAAAAGCGGATATCAGGGCCAGCCTGGAGCAGGAGACGCAACAGTACCTGCGCGAAGGTGGCCGGGTGCAGCAAGTGCCGACCGGCACCAGTGGCAAAAACCCCGGGGATGCGCCTTTGTTCCTTAACCGGCGCCTGTTCTCCGAGCCCCCCGCCAGCAGAACACCCGTACCCGAGGTCGTCGCCGCCATTGAGGGGCGGCGCCAATCAATGCGCAAACGCTCGCCTGAGCCGAAGCGCAGTCGGCTGCCGCGTCCACGCAGAAAGATCATCTATGATGATTTCGGTGAGCCGCTGCGCAAGGTCTGGACCGAAGAGTAGTCACCACTTTTCGTAACCTGCAGCCGTCGCTGCTGTGTAGCATCATGCCCGGGGAGACACACAGTGATGTCCAGTTCCTGTTCACAATCCCGCACACTGTCCGTATCAGCCCTGCTACAAGCCCCTCGTACCAGACCCTCATGGACGCCGCTCTTACCAGGCTCCTGATACAGGCCCTTCGTACAGACAGCCTTTCGCGCCAGACGTTTAAGCAAGACCTTTGAACACGACCTTTGCGTAAAAGCTGCGTGAGAGGCGGGTATAAAAATCACCCATAAAAAAAGGGGCCGAAGCCCCTTCACAGCTTGCTATCGTGCGCTTAGGAAACGCGGCGACGGATGCTGCTGAGCAGACCACCGAGAGCGAGGAATCCACCACCGGCGAGACCAGCCAGGAACAACGGGCTAGCCGTAGTCGGCATTTCGACGGTGTCTTCAACCATCATGACCGCATCCATGTCGTCCATGCCATCGTCGTCTTCGAGCACCAGTGCCCAGCGATCGCTAGGAATGTACACGTTCAGCTCCTGACCGCGCATCAAATCGCTGGCGCGATACTTACGGCCACCGATCTCTGCACGCCAGTCGGCGGGCACAGTGATGTTGCGGCTGTCGCCACGGCTGCCGTCGACATGTACCGGACGGAACGTGAGGTTGTTACCACGCACACGGACCACTTCAATGGTGGCCTTGGCATACAGTTCACCGTTCCTCTCGTAGACACCACGACAGGTCTGACCGATATCGGGATTGCTTGCCAGCATTTCGGCTGACCAGTTGATATCGTCGCAAGTTGAAACCTGTGCTACCGCTGCCTGCCCCATGGACAGGGAAAGCGCCATTCCCACAGCTACTACCAGCTTCTTTTTCATGTCAATTCCTCCTTAGTTTTGATTGACATTGGTGGTGTCGAGTGACGCAGTCACGATAAATCGCTGGGGCGCATGCCCGACAAAGTAAAACGGATAACATGTCACCAGGGTAACCGTTTGTTCTTCTGTATCCTGCAAAAGCGCTATGTCCGAAATTTCGACAATATGCGCGGCTTCCACGACGAAATATTTGTGCCCTTCGAGCGTTTGCAGAATTATTCTGTCTCCAATCTGGATGTCCTTCAAAGCCCGGAAGTAGCCATCTCGATGCCCTGAAATTCCAATATTTCCGGCTTCATGTGGAAATGCCATACCACTGATAATGCCCGCACCGCGATCCATGGTCAGGTCGGTATCTTCAGAATAGACCGGTACTTTTAACTTCACCGAGGGTACTTCGAGCACTCCCAGCACTGAGGGCAAATCGGCATTGAGACTGCGCTGATAGTCTTCCACGCGAGAGGGTGCCCACAAGGTCGTGTCCGGTTGGCCAACATCTGTGACTGTGGGTAAATGATCAAACTGCTGCGGATCCAGGGAATCGGGCACCTGCTCCAACATGGCCAAGGCCGCGCTGGATGCATGAACGACCGGGTGCTCGGCTGTGGCTGAATTGACAGCGACCAACTCACCGGATGGCGGAAACTGTGGGACTGTTTGTTTGCTCAAGGCGGTCCGTTGGCTCAGGGCTGTTGATTGGCTCAGGGCTGTTGATTGGCTCAGGGCTGTCTGTTCACTTACAGCGCCAGACTGATTGGCCGCGTACTGAACCGCGGCGGCTTCGAACCCTGCAATACCCTGACGACGCTCGACCTCCCCTTGCGCCAACTGCACGGCAAAAAACCCCGTCAACAGCACCCCCGCTGCATAACTAAGCAGTTCTCCAGCACGGAAGGCAAACAAGCCTGGCTTCACTACCATAAGTAGATTCTGGTCTTCCCTGTAATCTTGCATTCGTTTTGCGCTTCAGGCTGTTATCCCGCTGCAGCCTGTCACCCGAGTGCGCTCAACCTTGGCGCTGCCCGGATTGTAGTTGTTTTTTTGTAAGATGCTAGTTTAATTGTGTTTTGTCAAATTGTGAGAGTAGCAAATAGTCACAGGATTGCAGCACAACCGGCCACTATCCCGGAACGTGTCCCGGAACGTATCCCGGAACGTATCCCGGAACGTATCCGGGAGCGCGTATTGCGTGCGGAGGAGAGTTTGGCAACGGCGCAGGACAGCGGCGCATTCGGGGAGCGCCTGATCGCTGCCAACGCAGACACTACCCATCTGGTCTGTACCTCGGGCTACCACCCTCTACCTGGGGCTGCTATAAATGATCACGCCACCCACCAGCGTGAGCTCAACCTCCAGTTCGCGCATGGCCTGAGAGTCGTACAGAGGATTATCTGATAACACAACCAGGTCCGCGTATTTACCCGGCTCCAGTGAGCCGCGATTGGTCTCTTGCCTGACTTGCCAGGCGGCATCAATCGTCACTGCTCGCAGAGCTTCCATAACCGTGAGGCGTTGCTCCGGTCCCAAAAGGTCTCCCCCGGTGGTCATACGATGGACCATACTCCACACAGCCTGTAAAGGCTGCATAGGGGTTACCGGTGTGTCCAGATGGGAGCTGAATCGCAGACCCGCCTCTGCGGCCCACCGTGCAGGGCTCATGTTTGCAGCTCGCTCGGGCCCCATGAAAATGTCGCGGTGTCTGTCGCCCCAGTACCAGGTATGCGCCGAAAAAAAGCTCGGCGTGATACCCAGTTTGCTCATGCGCTGCAACTGGTCTTCACGGGCCATCTGCGCATGGATCAGAATCAGCCTGGGGTCGGCGACCGGATGAGCGCTCTGAGCCTCGGCAAAAGCGTCGAGTATGTCCTCTATCGAGGCGTCTCCATTGCCGTGTATAGCCAGTTGATAGTCGAGGCCGTGCAGCGCCGCGACCTGCTCGAACAGCTTTTCCCGGGGCACTGCCGGATAGCCTCGATAGGCCGAATCACCCTTGAATGGCACGTGATAAGGCTCGCTCAAATAACCGGTGTATCCCTGAATACTGCCATCGGCGACGATCTTTACCGCCGGCACCACGAGCTTCTCTGTGGCGTACTCCTCCGGATCGAAGCTACCGTCCAGCAACGCTTCTCCCCATTGACCCGCCATAGCAAATACCACCAGTCGCTGGGGGATCACCCCGAAACGGCTGAACAGGGCAAGCCCGCGCAACCACCGTGGGTCGACCCCGCCGGACTGGGCCGTGGTCACTCCCGCCGCAGCGTATTGCAATCCGGCCAACTTCATCATGCGATAAACATCCAGCACAGGCAGATCCTGGGTCTGTGCCAAGAGGCCCAGTCGCGCTGTCTCCTCCAGCAATCCATTGGGTTCCAGGGAGCCCGATCGCCGACCAATAACACCACCCTCCGGGTCGGGCGTGTCCGGGCCGATACCCGCCAGGGCCAATGCCATGCTGTTAGCTACCAGCATATGCCCTGACACATGCAGTACCGCTATCGGGTGCTCCGTAGAGACGGTATCGAGTTCTTCCCGACTGGGGTGGCGCCCTTCCTCCAGCAGCGTGTCGTCATAGCCGAAACCGCGCACCCACTCACCCGGCTCCGTCTGTGCCGCGCGATCTGCCAAGGCCTGTAGCAGATCGGCCATGCGTTGTATGTCGCCCACCGGCGGACTATTCAGATCAGCGGCGACAACCCCCAGAGCAGAGAGGGGAAAATGCCCGTGGGCATCGATAAAACCAGGCAGGACTGCGCGTCCATACAGATCCGTGACCATCGTCTCCGCATCCACCAACGCCATAATTTCGTCGGTGGTTCCCACTGCATCGATGCGGTCCCCGCGCACGGACAGTGCCTCGACAATGCGATTCTCTGAATCCATGGTGAGCACATCACCGTTGACAAACACCTGATGAACAGGTGGTTCAGGTAAGCGCAGCGCAATCTTCAACAACACGGCCATGCCCGTTGCCAAAGCAAGCAGCACCAGTAAGACAGTGCGCCAACTCATAACAGGCTTCCGTTGGCGACACCCACTGGCCCGTAATGGATGCGCGGGTTCATATCAGCTCCGCCGCAAGTTGGTCACGGTGCCAGGGGCCGTCACCCCACAAAAACTGACTGTGCTTCTGCCGCTTGAAATAAAGGTGCAAATAGCACTCCCAGGTAAAGCCGATACCACCGTGACACTGCAGCGTTCTCGCCGATGCAAACGCGGCCGTGTCGCTGGCGGAGGACTTCGCCATATGCGCAAAGCGTGGGGCGCGTTCTGGCTGTGTATCGAGCGCGCAAGCCGCATTGTAAACCAGCGATTTACTCTCATCGATCTGCAGCATCACATTGACCAGCGGATGCTTGACCGCCTGAAAGAACCCCAGCGGCCGGTCAAATTGCTGTCGGGCGTTCACATACTCGACCGTAGTTTGGAGTTGCCACTCCGCTGCCCCTACCATATCCGCCGCAAGCAGGGTCCAGATAGCCGGAAAGGCCGCCCTCAGAGCAGCCTCAGCATCACCGTCCAGCGGCTCTGCAGCAACCCCGGCAAACCGCAGGTGAGCCTGGTCCCGGGTCAGATCAAGCAGTGCGTCCGGGGCAATCTCCAGCCCTGAGGCATCACTGGCGACCCAGAACAACTGCAAGGCCTGCGCTCCCATGGCGACAACCAGAAATCGCTCAGACTTACGCGCATCCTGCACAAACCAGGCACTGCCATGCAGAGCCCCGTCGCGAAATTCCACCTCGCTGCGCAGCGGCTCCCAATTGCCCGCCCGGTCCGCACAGGCTAATGTTGCAGACGTGCCGCCGGCAATCTCCTCCAGTGCTGTGCTGCCACCATCGCCACAGGCAGCCAGTATCAAGCTGGCGTTCAGGGTGGACAATAAGGGGCTGGGACATGCGGCGCGACCCAACTCCTCAGCTAGCCCCGCCACACCCACCAGCGGCATGCCAACGCCGCCGCAGGATTCCGGGACCGCCAGTCCCGACCAACCCAGGTCAACCATCTGTCGCCAGAGATCCCGATCCCAGCGGCATTCGGGCATCCGGTCTGGCGTTGGATCGTCGGCGACGAGCGCATGCAACCGATCGACGGGACAATTGTCATGAAAGAACTTTCGAGCTGAGGTCTTCAGCATGGCCGCTTCTTCGCCGAAGCCAAAATTGTCAGGTTGTTTCATCGCGAGTTCCTATTTTGACTTGGCCAGGCCGAGCACTCGCTCACCCAGAATATTGCGTTGAATTTCACTGGTGCCGGCGGCGATGGTAAACCCAAAGGAGTTCATATAGGCCAGCGGCCATTGACCGCCGGCCGGCGCATTATCGTCGCCCAGATACAGGGAGCCCGCAGCGCCGGTAATATCCAACGCCAGTTCGGCGTTACGCTGGGCAATTTCGCTCATTAACAGCTTGTTTTGCAGTGGTAAACGCATCGGGTGGTCCACCAGTTCCGGCACGCGGGCACGGCGCTGATTCTGCTTCAGGCCCTCTTCGTTGATCAGCTGCTGTATGATGCGGTCGCGAATCCTCGCATCATCGGCAGCAGAGCCTTCCCCACGGGGTGTCTGTCGAGCCAGCTCAATCAGGCCAGAGGCGCCAGCAGACGTACCGCCTTTGACCTGCATGCCACCGGCTCGAGGGGTTTGCAGCCCCCCCGCTCCGCGCTCATGCAGGAGGGTCGTCATTGCCACCTGCCAGCCCTTGCCCAGTTCATCCAGTCGATAGCTGTCATCGACCTCCAGATCCTCAAACAGCACCTCGTTAAAGCCGGTTTCTCCGGTGATCTTGATCAGCGGGCGCACAGTCACTCCCTTACCCAGAGCAGATTTTATTGGCACGACAAAATACGATAAGCCCTCGTACTTGTGGCCCTTGTCCGTGCGCAAAAGAATGATCATCCACTCGGCAAAATGAGCTAACGACGTCCAGACCTTGTGCCCATTGATGACCCAGCGATCGCCTTTCTTGGCGGCAAATGTTTGCACGCTGGCCAGATCGGAGCCTGCTCCAGGCTCACTGAAACCCTGGCACCAGATGTCTTCTCCAGAGAATAACCGCGGCAACAACCGCTGCTTGAGCTCCGTCTGGGCATGATAAAACACTGTGGGCGCGGCCATACCCAGTCCAATCACATTGGGAAAAAAAGGTGTCCGGGCAGCCAGCATTTCTTCGTTGGCTACCCGTTGGCAGTCTTCCCGGCCAGACCCGCCGACCGCCTCCGGATAGTCACAGCCAACCAGACCCGCCGAGTAGGCGGACTGCTGCCAGGCCTGCAGGTAACCCAACTGCTCGCGGGTCATGATTTCCAGCGGCGATTGCGGCAGTCGGACCGGTGGCTCCCCGGGATGGTTATCTCGCAGCCAATCGCGGCAGTATTGGCGGAACTCCGCCTGTTGCGGGCTATCTTTCTCTGCACTGGTCGACATACTGGGTATCCCCCGGTGTGGGTGGGTTGAAGTAGAGCGCTGCTGAATTCTAGCGGCCGACTGCCCCGCGTGGAAGGCTTGCGCGAGATTCGTCCGCATTGATGACCAAGGTGCAAACAGCGTGCAGGCTGGCCTGATCAGCCAGCGTCAATAGTGTGGCGGTTTCTCCTGACCCGAATTGCCCCCTTCCTCAAGCTGCGCTGCCTGGGCATCCTGGCGCTCTCGCAACCACTCCAGCTGCCGGCGCATCACCAGAATCGCCTGCTGTTGTTCGGCCAGCGCATCCTGCAAGGCCTGTACGGTATCTTCCTGGAATGCCAGCTGACTCTGTAGCTCAACCAACTGTTCCTGGGTGGCACAGGGCTCTGAATCCTGGGGCTCTGGTGCCTGGGGCCCCGGCGGCTCGGTCATTCTCTATCCTCTATCTGGCGGTGAGCGGAAGTGACGCCGTTGGCGAGAGTGCCAATGCACTGACTGCGGCTGCAATACTGCACAACACCCCTTCTCAAGTTGGCGATAGAGACTAAACTAGTCCAGTCTCAGCCGCAAAAGACTCGACCGCAATGAGCAAAGCCAAAGCAAAAAACAGTCGCCTCGTCTATTCTACCGACAGCGGCCGGTTGTGTCCTCAATGCCACCGCGCAATTGCCGAGTGCGTTTGCGGCAAGGCCCCGGGCGCAGCCGAAATCGGTGACGGAATCGTGCGCCTGCAGCGCCAGACCAAGGGTCGCGGCGGCAAGGCAGTCACCCTGGTGACGGGTCTGTCGCTGCCTCCGGAGGAACTGAAAACGCTGGCCAAGGCGCTTAAGCAGAAGTGTGGCGTGGGTGGGGCCATTAAATCCGGGGTCATTGAAATTCAGGGCGATCAACGCGAGGTGTTGAAACCGGAGCTGGAAACACGCGGCTATCAGGTCAGGATTGCCGGTGGTTAGCACGTCGGGTAATGACTGCGCTCCTCGAACGCGGCACTTGCTCTATGCGAGGTCATCGGCTTTTCGCAGCGCCTCCCAGACGCTGAGATCCTCGGGGCGGTCCACATCAGACAGCGGCGACAGCGCGCGCCAGGATAAATCAAGCTCTTGAGCGCGCTGCACCGTATCCTGAAACACAGAGGCCTCGCCCCAGGGTACCCCGGTAAACAAGGCTCGGGGCGATTTCGTCACCCCCAGCAGCACATAGCCGCCATCTGTCGCCGGCCCCAGCACGACATCGTTATGCCTCAAAACAGACAGTGCAGCCGCTAAATAGCCGCGATCTATACCCGGACAGTCACTGCCCACCAGCACAACCTGGTGATAGCGTCGCAAGCCGTCGCGGATGGCGTGATGCATTCGCTCACCCAGATCCACACCTCGCTGTTGGCGCAGTGCCTGCACGCCCCACTGCAGACACTGTGCGACGGTCGGGTCTGTGGACGCTTCGCTGAGCCAGAGTTCCACGTCACCCAGACCACTGCCCACCAGGCGGCGGCAGGTCCACTGCATCAGTTGACGGTGCAGTTCACAGGCGTTCTCGGGCGATAGCGCGGGCAACATCCGGGTTTTCACCTTGCCCACACGGGGTGCCCGAGCAAACTGGATGAACAACGTGCTCGGTGCCACGCTCATGGGGATTGCCTGTAGTAATAGCGCACCAATCGCTGTGGCGAGACGCCCACAAACCAGGCCAGACGCAGCAACCACATTCGTGCCACGGTGGCGGCAATGCCGCCCGACTCCCAGCGCCGGCTGGAAGTGACGACGGGATCCGGGATAATAGTGGGTGGCGCGACCCGCCGCAGACGCTTACAGAGTTCCACATCTTCCATCAGTGGTATCGCTGCAAAGCCGCCGCTGCGCCGAAACAGTGCCGCGCTCAGGAATATCATCTGGTCGCCGGTGGCCACCCGGGTCAGCCTTGAACGCTGGTTCATGGCCCATTCAATAACCCGAAAAGCCGGCTGCCGCCCACTGAGCCTGACCCGACAGAAACCCCAGGCCGGAGCGGCCCGCAGGCTGGTCTGCAAGGCCTCGGCATCGACTCCGGGTCGACTGTCTGCATGCAAGAAAAACAGGTATTCACCGCTCGCAGCCGTCGCGCCCTGGTTCATCTGAGCCGCACGGCCACGGGATCCCTGCAACAGACAATCGCAACCTGCGGCGGCCCGGGCAACAGTGGCGTCGCTACTCCCCCCGTCGACGACAATCAACTCCGCCTCGGGATAACGCTGTCGCAGAACGTTCAGTAGTGGCTGGATGGTGTCGGCCTCATTAAGTACCGGCACGATAAAACTGCAGTGGGGCATCAGGCCTCCAACGCACCCCCGCAGCTGCTGCCCTGCCCTGCCGCACAGCCGTAGCAGTGCTCCCCGATCGCAACCGGTTCCCCTTCAAGCTCGAGGCCGGCCAGCAAATCACGGATATGGCGCCGGTCCCTGGCAAGCATTGGCATGTCCAGCATCTGATTAAAATCGCAATCGTATAGGTAGCCCTGCCAGTCAACACTGAGCAGGTTGCGGCACATCAGGGTGGCCAGATTATCGGCACTGAAGTTGGCTCGCAGTAAGCGCATGTAGGGAAGGTACTGGTCCTGGGCCAGTAGCACCGCGCCAAAGCGGCTGATGGGCATATTGGTAATCGTGAACAGATGGTTAAATTCAACCCCGAAACGACTGCCCAGCTCGCGCTTGTAATCCACCTCCAGCGCGGCCTGTGGCGGCGGCAATACAGCGCCCACCGGGTTGTAGACCAGGTTCAGCACCAGGTCCGGGTGACGGGCATAGCCCATCTCGTTCAGCCGGTGCAGCGCAGCGATACTGTCATAGAACACGCCTTTGCCCCGCTGCTGCTCGACGTTCTCCTCCAGGTAGCAGGGCAGCGAAGCACTGATCTCCACCTGCTGGCTGGCGAGAAACTCTGCCAGGTCTTCCTGCCCGGGTTCCAGCAGAACGGTGAGGTTGCAACGGTCTATGACCCGCACGCCGAGAGCCCTCGCCCTGGAGACCAGCTCCCGAAAATGCGGGTTCAACTCTGGTGCACCGCCGGTGAGGTCCAGCGTCGTTATGCGAGCGCGTTCGAGTAATTCCAGCACCCCGTCCACTGTCTCGGCATCCATGAGTTCCGTGCGTTGGGGGCCTGCATTTACATGACAGTGCACACAACTCATATTGCAGAGGTAACCCAGATTCACCTGCAGTGTCTCGAGCGCGCCTCGCTGGACTGCAGGAAAGTCGGTCTCCAGCAACAATGGACGGGTGTCTTGCATCAGCTCCGGTACTCGCGGCGATTAATAGGAGTCAGTCCTCAATAGGTGAGCGCCCGCTCCTCACGGGTCAGCAGACTGTGAGGCTCGCCTATCAAGTACTGGAACACAACATTGTACGACAAGACAGCTTGCACGTAATTCCGCGTCTCGCGATAAGGAATAGTCTCTATCCACATCTCAACCGGCAGCGTTTGTTCCGACACCTTACGCCAACGGTCCACCCGATGGGGGCCCGCGTTGTAGGCGGTGAGCGCAAATACCCGGTTGCCATCGAATCGATCGAGTAACTGGCGATAGTAGGCGCTGCCCAGCAGCACGTTGTTCTCCACTTTGTACAGATCTGCATTGCGGTGTCTGCGCCCGAGACTGGAAGCCACCTGCTTTCCCGTGGCGGGCATGATCTGCATCAGGCCCCGGGCACCGACTGGCGAGCGGGCCTCCGGGAAAAAAGCACTTTCACGGCGCGCTATTGCCATCAGTTCGGTACTTGGAACGCGTTGAAGCGAGGCGTAGTGACTGAAGGTGTCCTCGTAGGCTATGGGGAATCGCAGATCGAGTTGATCCCAGGCCTTGGCTTTATTTGCGGCATCAATGGCCAGACGATGCCAGCCCTGCTCGTAAGCCAGCGAGGCCAGCTCGCGACGCTCAGTGGCATCGTCCGAGTCCTGCAGCACCTTGAACCATTCAGAGTGGGCCAGGTTTGCTTCGTCGTGATAGTAGAGTTCCTCAACACGCTGCACGGCGGGGAGGCGTTTAAGCGGCTCGTGACGCGCCGACTCCAAAACCAGGGGCTGATGATTAAAGGCATAGGGCTCGCCGAGTTTATCCGCCGCCAGGAAGCTGTAGTAGCCGCGCTCCGTCGCCAGGGACTCGAGGGCCTGCTGAGCTGCCTTTCGATTGCCCGATCGCGCATCCACAGCCGCCTGCCAGTATCGCCAGCCACTGTCAGCGCGCGCGGTCGGTGACAGCAACGGCAAGCTGTCCCGCAGCGTATTCCAGTCCTGTTCACCCAGGGCCCAGCGCAGCCGGATTTCAACCAGTTTATCGTCGCCCAGCCGCTGCAGGGCACCGCTGAGCCACGGTGTGTTCGCTTCGGTTTTGGCGAACAGGCTCTGTAAGGCGATCGCATACTCCACGGACTGCACCTGCGTCGCGGAGAATTCCAGTGCCGCCTGATAGTGTTCCCAGTGTGTCAAAGCTGCCTCGGGGTTGAAGCGAGCAAGGTATGCGAGCCCCTGAGCCACGATATCGGCGGAGTAGTCACTGGAGGCCGGTAAATTGATCGAGCGCATTCGATCCGGCTTGGCATAAACAGCCTTCAACTTGTCTGACCAGGGCTTCAGCGCCGGGCTACCCTGACGGGCCACATACTTCATCAGCGAGCCCTGACGGGCCTCGAAGGTCTTGAGCAATCGAGCCCAAACGATATCGTCGGTCAGCGCACCGGAATCAATCCAGGCGTCAAACAATGGGTCGCACTCGTCGGGGCGTGACTTACCGTAAACCCAAAGGCGTTCAGCCCCTGCCCAGGCCGCGCTTTTCTCCCCTTCAGCGAGTTTGGCGCGAAAGAAGTAGCACTTGAGCCGGACATCGTTCGGCTCATCAGGCATCACGGCCAGAAAGTCCTTCCAGCGCCGCTCCTTGCCCGCCGCTCGCAAGTAAATCGCCAAAAATCGGTTGGGCAGCGGGGAATTAGCGCTGGCATCGAGAAAGCGGCGCGCATCGGCTGGCCTGACATCGCCAGGCTGGCGGGTCAGCGTGAAATAATCGAGGTAGATGGCCAGCGGGTAGTCGTCCAGACCGGGACGCAGTTGCCGATATTCGGTCCATTCCCCGCGGTCGATAGCCTCCATGGCGTCACCGTACTGCTGGCGAGCCGTATCGAGTGATGGCGCGATCCCCGCGGACGCCGGTGCGACAGGAAGCACCAGCGCCAGCAGCAGTGCGCAGATCAAGTGGTGAGTAGCGTGGCTCGCAGCCATCTTGTTACCTCTTTTATTTCCCCTGTACCACCAGCCGGTCTCGACCTGCTCACGATCGAGTCTTGATCTTCTCACGATCAAGTCACGACCCTGCGGCAGTCAAACAGGCAATTAACCAGTCCCCTTTATGCTCAATTACCGCTCAATTACCGCTCAATTACCGCTCAATTACCGCTCAATTGACGCGCAATCTACACTCAAGCTCGCTCGGGGGCCCCCTGATAATTACCGGTCCGCAACGCCATGAAACCCGGTTGTTGGCTCACTCACAGAGTGATACGGTCGGGGTCGAAAAGCAAGCCGTGAAGTCACAATTGAGGAATGCGCCGTGTTCAATGGTATCCATCATATTAATCTGTTGGTTCGAGATCTCGACCAGGCGGTCGCGCGCTACCGGCAGCTACTGGGTATCGAGACGTTTGAATTCGCCGAACTGGACGGGCGCGGAGTGAGGACCGCCCGCTTTCGTGTCGGTGACACCTGGCTGGTGCTGGTGCAACCCACCGATCCGCAGGGCGTTCCGGGGCGGCATTTACAAACCCACGGCGAAGGCTTGTTTCTGCTTTCACTGGGGGTCGACTCACTCGATAAGGCCACATCAGAGATCAACGCCCGCGGGGGACATTTCACCAGCGAGGCACCCCGCAGCGGCCTCGATGACTGGCAGGTGATCGATCTGGACAAGGAGCAATTCTTTGGCGCCAGCTTGCAACTCTGCGAGCAGAACTGAGTTTGGGGCACCCCAAACAATCAGACTCACCCAGCTCCCAACCCCCGGCCGGAGGGACCCCGCGCTCAACCAATGCCTTCGCCAATTCATTCAGTATGAAAGATTATTTTTCATACTGAATTATTTTGTGAGAAACTACCCGCTATCGTAACTCTGGGCCGAGCCTGTATGCGCAAGTCAAATTATTGTTTTATATGATTTTTTTTGCGGCCGAGGATAGTTATCAGTGGATTTGGGTCAAGTTGGCATTGTTCCTGCAACGCCCCCGACGAGTGACTTTTCACTTTGAATTGCCGACTGCCGGCTGCCGCACGTGACAGACCACCGTCATGATCAACGCATCAGCTGTCGCGCCAACGACACCCAAACGGAGAGCACAAGACTGATGTCCAAACCCCTCGCAGGTCTTCGGGTGCTCGACCTGACCCACATGCTCTCCGGCCCCTACGGCGCCATGATCCTCGCGGACCTGGGAGCCGAAACCATCAAGGTGGAGCCCCTGCACGGTGAGGGCACGCGCAAGCTGCTGGCCACCGACCCCGCGAATTCCCTGGATGGACAAGGCGCCTACTTCATCACGCTCAACCGCAACAAGCAAAGCGTAGCCCTGGACCTGAAGTCAGAGCAGGGCCTCGCGGTATTCTACGATCTGGTGCGTGAGGCGGACATTGTTATCGAAAACTTCAGTGCCGGCGTGGCGACCAAGTTGAAAATCGATTACGAGAACTTGAGCGCTATCAATCCGCGGATTATCGCCTGTTCGATCAGTGGCTTCGGCGCCTCGGGTCCCAACTTTCAGCGACCGGCCTTTGACCAGGTGGTTCAGGCCCTTGGCGGGGGCATGTCCATCACCGGGGCCGACCCGGACCACCCGATGCGCGCTGGAATCCCCATAGGTGATCTGGGCGGCGGCATGTTTGGGGCCATGGGCGTTATGGCTGCGCTCTATGAACGCGAGCGCAGCGGTCGCGGACAGCACGTGGACATTTCCATGCTCGACTGCCAGATTTCCATGCTCAATTATATGGCCACCATGTACTTTTTATCCGGCCAGGACCCGCACCCCATCGGCAACGCTCACTTCGTCCACGTTCCCTACAACAGCTACACTACCCGTGATGGTCATATCATTATCGCGGTGATCTTCGACAGCTTCTGGACCAACCTGCTGGAGGTGATAGACCACGAGCCTTTCCGCGCCGAAAAATACCTCACCCAGCCCGGGCGACTCGAAGACAAGACGCTGATCGACAGCAAACTGAACGAAATTCTCGCCACCGAAACCTCGGATTACTGGCTCAAACGCCTCACCGAAAAACGCATTCCCTGCGCCCGTGTCAACCGCTTCAGTGATGCCCTGGCGGATGAGCAGGTACTGGCACGCAACATGGTCGTGGACCTGAAGCATCCCGGCGGGGCCACCACCAGGGGGCCCGGTAACCCGATCAAGCTGTCGCGCTCGGGCGAGGAATCCTTCTCGCCTGCCCCGCTCTTGGGCCAGCACACCGACACCGTGCTCGGGGAACTACTGGGCTACGACGCCGAAGCAATCGCCAGCCTGCGCGCAGCGGGCGCTATCGTATGACAGACCGCATCATCATCAACGAAGTGGGCCCGCGTGACGGCCTGCAAAGCCAGCCCAAGCACCTGGACCTGGAACAACGCCAGGCCCTGGTGGAAGCGCTGGCGGCGGCCCACCTGCCTCAGATCGAAATCGGTAGCTTCGTTTCACCAAAAGCGGTACCCCAGATGGCCGGCACCGGTGAACTGTTTGCAGCGCTGACAGCCGCAAACGCTGGAGACACCAAAGCGCGTCTCAGCGCGCTGGTCCCCAACCTCCGTGGCTATGAGAACGCCCTCGCCGCTGGTGTAAGCACGGTGGCCATCGTCGCTTCGGCGACGGAGACCATGAACCAGAAAAACATCAATATGAGCCTGGCGGAGACCTTCGCCGTCGCGCGGCAGCTTATCGAACGCGGCAAGGCCGATGGCGTCGCCGTGCAGGCCTATCTGGCCGTGGCCTTCGAATGTCCCTTTGAAGGTGCTGTCGATGCCGGCATCGTCCGCGAGCAGGCCGCACAGCTTGCCGCCTGGGGTGCCAGTGAAATCGTTATCGCCGATACCATTGGCGCCGCCAACCCCGCTCAGGTCAGCGCGCTCACCCGGCAGCTGGCAGCCGAGCTGGGTGCCGACCGCCTGGCCTGCCATTTTCACGATACCCGAGCCATGGGGCTGGCAAACGTTTATGCCGCTATCGAAAGCGGTATCCGACGCTTTGACAGCGCGCTGGGCGGGCTCGGCGGCTGCCCGTTTGCCCCGGGCGCCAAGGGCAACGTGGCCACCGAGGACGTGGTCATGATGTGCGAACAGATGGGCTATAGCACCGGCATCGATATGCCGGCTCTACTGGCAGCGGTAAGTCTGATCAGTGAAATGACCCAGGTACAGCAAGGTGGGCGAGCCCACTACTGGATCAGCCAGAACATGAACTACAGCGGCAGCAACGAACAATAAACCAGGAGAAATAGCGTATGGCCTACCGGCTTGGCGTGGACGTAGGTGGCACCTTCACCGATGTGTTGTTGATGGACGAGATAAGCGGCCAGACGCACACCGCAAAGGTACCCTCAACCCCGGAGGACTCTTCAGTTGGCGTACTCAACGGCGTGGCGAGAATCTGTGAGCAATCGGGCGTAGACCCGACCGACATCGAGTTGGTCATGCACGGCACCACGGTAGCGACCAATGCGGTCCTTACCGGGCGTGGCGCCCGCGTGGGACTGGTCACCACCAAAGGATTTGAAGATACGCTGCAAGTAGCGCGCTCCTTCTGCCCCGGCGGACTCGGTGGCTGGGTGAGTTTTGTCAAAAAACCGCTGTTGGCTCCGCTGGAGTTGACTACCGGTGCCGATGAGCGCATCGGCGCCGACGGCAGTATCGTGTCCCCGCTGGATGAGGACGCGCTGCGTGTCAGCCTCCAGGAACTGAAAGGACGGGGTGCCATAGAGGCCCTGACCATTTGCTTTATCAATGCCTACATCAATGACGCCCATGAACGCCGGGCACGAGACATTGCCCGCGAAGTGTTCACCGACACCCCGATATCCATCTCCAGCGAAGTCGTGCCGGAGATGCAGGAATACGAGCGTACCGAGACCACCGTCGTGAATTCCTATGTCCGCCCGGAAGTCGAACGTTACGTCAACAATTTGCAGCATGCACTGGCGGAACGCATGGGCCCGGACACCCAGCTCTCGATCCTGCGCTCCGACGGCGGCCTGGCCTCCGCCCGAGCGGCAGCGGAATCACCGGTCAACCTGCTCATGTCCGGCCCGGCAGGGGGCGTCTCCGGCGCCGCCTATTTTTGCAGCCGCGCTGGCTTCGATGACATCCTGACCTTTGATATGGGGGGCACCTCCACAGACGTTGCCCTGATCCAGAATGCGCGCGCCCGGGTCAGGCGGGAAACCATTGTTGGCGACGTGCGGGTACGGGCGCCTTCGGTGGATGTACGTACCGTCGGCGCAGGCGGCGGCTCCGTTGCCTTCGTACCGGAACTGACCCGCGCCCTGCGGGTTGGTCCGGAATCCGCCGGCGCAGTTCCGGGCCCGGCCTGCTACATGAAGGGTGGCGAGCAACCCACGGTGTGCGACGCTAACGTGGTGCTGGGCTACTTGCCCTCTGATGTGCAGCTGGGCGGCAAGATGGAAATCAACCGCGAGGCATCGGTCAAGGCGGTACAGCAAGTGGCCGATGCCATGGGTATCGAGCTAATGGACGCGGCCGAGGGCATTATCAAAATCGTCAACGAATCCATGTTCGGTGCCTTGCGCCTGGTGTCAGTGGAACAGGGCTACGATCCGCGTGATTTCGCTCTGGTCGGCTTTGGTGGAGCGGGCCCGCTGCACGCCAATGCTCTGGGGATACTCACCGACGCCTGGCCGGTGATCGTGCCGCCGGGGCCCGGCGTCCTGTGCGCCTATGGTGACGCCACCACCCAGCTTCAGGACGAGGCAGCACGCACCTACCTGACCATGGCTGCCGATCTGAGCGACGCGCAATTGCGCGCCGACCTGCGGGAGCTTCAGTTGCGCGCGGGCGAGTCCCTGGTTGCTGATGGCATTGCGGTGGACGATCACGAGATCAGCTTCCAGGCCGATCTGCGCTACGCCGGGCAGGCATTCCAGATTACCGTGGACTTCACCGAGGAAGACATCAACACCCAAGGGGTGGCGTTGTTAACCGAGCATTTTGACGCCGAACACGAGCAGTTGTTTACCTTCAAGCTCGGGGATGGTCACGAGATACTGATGATTCGAGCGGTGGCAAAAGCCCGAGCCAAGGTCCATTGCAGAGCTCAGCACAGGTCAGTCGGGTAGTTCTCTGGAAGAGTGCCGGATACACGAGAGCCAGTTCTTTTACGAGGGTGCCTGGCACGACATTTTTCTCTACGACCGCAGCCGCCTGCATGAAGGGCTGGTCGTGCCCGGCCCTGCCATCGTCAGCGAAATGGACTCCACGACGGTCGTGCTGCCAGGCTTCGAGGCTAACGTTGACGCGGTGGGTAACCTGCTGATCTCGCCCATCACCGAGGGAGGACACTAAAATGGCCGCCACACTCAAGGAAACCAACACCACCGCCCTGCAGACCGTTGCCGTAGACGGCGTGACGGTGGATATTATCGAAAACGCCCTGCGCAATGCTCGCGAGGAAATGGATGCGGTGCTGTTTCGCACCGCTATGAGCCCAGGCATTCGCGAGCAGGGGGATTGCTTCCCGATGATCGCCAACCGCGATGGCAAGATGGTAGTCGGCCAGTTCGGCTCCTTCATCGGGCCTTTCCTGCAAGCCTATGACGCCGAGATCGAAGAAGGCGACGTCATCCTCACCAACGATCCCTACATGTGTAACGCAGCCGTGTCACACCTGCCCGACTGGGTGGTGCTGGTGCCGGTGTTCAAGGACGGCCGGCATATCGCCTGGTCGGCCATGTTCGGGCACATGTCGGACAACGGCGGCATGGTGCCCGGCTCCATCCCGATTGAAGCCACCAGCATTTATCAGGAAGGTATTCGCATCCCGCCCACCAAGCTCTACAAGCGCGGTGAGCTGCAAAGCGACCTGCTGGAACTGATCCTCCACAATGTGCGCACACCCCAGTGGAACCGTTTTGACCTCAATGCCCTGGTGGCGGCCTGCAATACCGCCGCCAAGCGCTGCGTGGAACTGGCGCAGCGTTTTGGTGATGACGTATTGGCGTCCACCATGGACATTATGCTGCAGCGCAACCACGACGCAATGAAGCACATTATTGAAATGTTCATTCCTGAGGAACCCCGGGAATTCGAGGACTACCTCTGTGATGATGGCATGGGTAAAGGACCCTACCGCATCAAATGCCGAATGTGGCGCGAGGGCTCAACCGCCATTTTCGATTTCGACGGCACTGACCCCCAGGCCCAGAGCTCGGTGAACTTCTTCCTCAATGAAGATATGTTCAAGATGTTCTTCGGCTCCTTTACCATCAATGTGGTCGACCCGCAGATCGTTTTCAACGACGGTTTTTACGATCTGGTGGATGTGCGTATTCCGCCGGTACGCTGCTGAAACCGCACTTCCCTGCTGCCTTGTCGGGCCGCACCCACGCCCTGGGCCGCATTTTTGATTTACTGGGTGCGCTGCTCGGCATGGGCGCGCCGGAACAAATGCTCAATGCGGCCGGCTTCTCCGATTCTCCCCACCTGTTCTACTCCGGCTATGACGACAAGGGTGAATGGTTCCAATTGTTCCAGATAGGCTTCGGCGGGGTACCGGGACGCCCGGTGGGCGATGGCCCGGACGGCCATTCCCTGTGGCCCGGCTTCACCAATGTGCCGAATGAGTTTATCGAATCCTACTTCCCCCTGCGTATCGAACAGTACGCCACCATTCCTGACTCCGGCGGCGCCGGACTGCACCGCGGTGGTAACGGCCTCTCCGTGGCCTACCACTTTTTGTGTGACGGCCACGTGGGCATCCACGATGAGCGCTGGCTGACCTACCCCTGGGGCGTCCTCGGGGGCGACACCGGAATGCGATCCACCAAGCGTATCGTGCGCATTGATGGCAGCGAGGAGTGGCTGCCCGCCAAGGCTGAAGGTATCGCCGTACAGGCGGGCGATGTGTTGTATTTCAACACCTGGGGCGGCGGCGGCTGGGGCGATGCGCTGGAGCGTGACCCCGAGCGTGTGCGCGAAGACGTTGCGCGCAGGCTGGTCACCGTGGCGGGTGCAAGGCGTTATGGGGTGGTGATAACGGAATCAGGTGAGGTGGATGCAGAGGCGACAGATACACTGCGCGCAGAGATGAGAGCGTCTCGCGGCGCCATTGAGCTGTTCAATCGCGGCGGCACGATTGAGGAACTGAAAGCCCGTTGCCTGGAAGAAACCCATCTCCCGGCTCCCGAGTCTCCGACCTTTCGCACTTCCCGCACGGGCTGAGCCAGATCCATGCCTGACCTTGCTCATCAATCGCAGCAGCCAGGGAAACGCCCTGCCCTGCTGCTCGTGGATCTGACTGTGGCCTTCACCGAGGCTGATGAGAGCATGACCACATGAGCACTGCACCCAGCGACAAGGTCAGGATTCTTATCGTCGGCTACCGCAAGTTCAGTGAATTGATCAATTCGGTGAGAGCGGACTTCAGCGAACAGGCCGACATTACGATCGTCGAGTCCGTCGCGAGTAAAAACGTCGACTATAAAAGCCTGATCATAGAGCACCAGCCAGATGTTGTGGCCAGCGCGGGGGCCAATGCCGCCTACCTGTCCTCTACGCTTTCGGTCCCGGTGATCAGCCAGCCTGTCACCGATACGGATATCGTTGAAGCTCTCACGAAAGCGCGTCGCATCGCCTCACGGGTACACCTGTTCACCTACCACGCTGACAATGCTCCAGCGCAGCGGCTGCTCAAGGCCCTGCCCCAATTGCTGGACATAGAACTGGTCCATCACAATTACAGCACC
Source organism: uncultured Gammaproteobacteria bacterium (assembly GCA_963840725.1). GTDB lineage: Bacteria > Pseudomonadota > Gammaproteobacteria > Pseudomonadales > Halieaceae > CAVWDU01. Next base: position 59,853 of record CAWIZY010000033.1, read on the forward strand.
TCTGACGAGGCTGCTGAGCGTTTGCTGCTGGCACTTGCCGAGGAAGATACCCAGGTAGTGATTGGCCCATCCTTCACCTGCCATATGGCCGAGCAACGCGAAGTGCCCGCCATCCTGGTTTACAGTAAAGAGTCGGCCCGAGAACTGATCGAAAGCGCCATTGAGGCCGGCCAGACCACCCATCGCACCGGTGCGCTGACTACGGAAGGCAGCGCGTCGCCCTCACGTTTTATTATCCGCTCAGCGCACATGGAGCGAGTGGCAAACCTCGCCAGAACCTACGCCCGCGGCCCCGGTTCCGTCTTATTGCAGGGCGAGAGTGGCACCGGCAAGGAACACATCGCCCACGAAATTCATCGTCTGAGCGACTACGCCGATGGCCCATTGGTCGCGGTGAATTGCGGCAGCATCCCCCACGAACTGTTCGAGTCGGAATTATTCGGCTACGTCGACGGCGCGTTCACCAGTTCCCGCCGGGGCGGCCGGGTGGGCCTGATCCAGCAGGCTAATGGGGGCGTTCTCTACCTGGACGAGGTCGGGGAAATGCCCATGCAACAGCAAGTGAAGCTGTTGCGCGTGCTTCAGGAACAGCGTATTCGCCCCCTGGGCAGCAATCGCGAGGTTCATCTCAGTTTCAAAATCATTGCGGCCACCAACCGGGCTCTGCAAGAGGCGGTACAACGGGGTGAATTCCGCGACGACCTATACTACCGCCTGAACGTGTTCTCCCTTGCGCTGCCGCCACTGCGACAGCGCAGCGACGACATTCCCGCCATTGCCCGCTACTACATTGAGCGCTATGCAGACCAGTACCGCGTCAGCATCGACCAGCCCGCGCTGTATGGCGCCGTTGGCAAGTTGTTCACGTCATACACCTGGCCCGGTAACGTCCGCGAACTGCAGAACTTCATCGAGCGCCTGGTGGTAAACTGCGCCGACGGTGGGATCGCCGCGATCAACCCGCAGCGGGTAGCAGAGATCCTACCCGAGTTGAGTTCGACGACCAGCAGCGATGCAAGCCATAGAGGCGCACTCAGAAACCAGGAAGAACAGGCCATCGTGGCGGCTATGGCGCGTTTTAATAACAACAAGCACCAGGTTGCGGACTACCTGGGAATCAGCGCCACCACCTTGTGGCGGCGACTGAAAACCATCCAGGCTAATGACAATCAGGCCTCAGAAGAATCACTCGGCAACCACTTTTCAAACTAACACCGGCCGCTTGAATCACCCGCCGGCATGACACAGCCCGGGGTTTCTATCTCCAGCCGTTTTGGTTCTTTTGCCGCCTGCAGCCTTTTATCTACCCCGACCCGGCTAGTATTGGGCCCGGCCCGGGTTTAGCCCATCGCGCCGGCAGCACCGACACCCCTATTATTAAGATCTAAAAAAATGATCGTTTATTAATTTACTCTGCCCTGGCATGGGTGTTTTTATCGTAAATTCTGTGAAATTCTGCTAGTTTGCGCTTATAAAATAGCAATCAAGCGATCATTTCTATGACAACCGCGCGAATCGTTACGCCCGGCGAGGGCAGGGCCAGTAGCAAAGGCCAGCGCACTCGCGAACGCATTATCGACGCAGCACAGAGCCTGTTTGCACAGCAGGGCTATGAGGGCACGACTCTGCGTCAGGTGGCCGAGCGGGCCGGCATCCGTGAACCCGGACTCTACAACCACTTTGTCGGCAAGCAGGCACTTTACGAGATGGTGCTTTACCGCGCTTTGCAGCCCATGGCCCAGGCCGTTGCCGCCCAACTGGGGGGCGCCACAGCCCTACGGGATTACACCGACCTGCCGGCCCTGGTCACCGACCTGATGTTCGCCCAGCCGGAATCCGCTGCCCTATTCCAACAAGCCCTGCACGGTGAGGCTGATTCAGTCGGTGCACAACTGCTGCAAAAGTGGCTGTCCGACTTGTTCAAGCAGGGACTACACAGTGCCGGCTTGCTCGGCGCATCCAGGGTGCAGGACCCGGTTAGTCTCGCCATCAATGTTATCGCCCTGCTCAACCTCGTGACCGGCTATTTCATGTCACAGCGCGCTTTCGAGGCCATGGTCGATGGCGAACTGAATGACCCGGAGAGTGTTGCCCGGCAGAAACAACTGTTGCACCGGGTCGTACGGGCGATGTTGATCAGCTAAGCCCGACCCGGCGGGGTCAACAACCAGACGCGCTTGCCTTCTGACCCCATCCACGGAATAATCCCGCCTCCCCGATCACCGCCTGTAGCTCAGCAGGATAGAGCAGCCGCCTCCTAAGCGGCAGGTCGCAGGTTCGACTCCTGCCAGGCGGACCAATAAATGCAATAAATACAAACAGTTGGCTAGATATCTCAGATAACAGCGAGACGACAAACCAATTTTATTGCGCATTTGTTGCACACGCTGACAAGGTGACGCCATGAACGATCAGGAATACCAGCGCCGCGTGGCCGAGCTGGAAAGCTACCGTCAACGGATCGAGACCCTACGCGATGAAGTACGAGCCTCGGGGCCAGGGCTCAACCGCCTCTCGCTGGCCGTGGCGTTCGCGCTGGGGATTGCTGCGGGGGCCGCGTTGAATTACTTCACCACGGATCGGGTCACGCATGTGATCTTTTGTGACCAAGAAGGCGATTAAATCCTAG
>CAWIZY010000034.1:0-11410 GCA_963840725.1 uncultured Gammaproteobacteria bacterium
AAGATCGTCAGAACTGGTAGGCGAAACGAACCCCTGCGGTCCGGGGCCTTGCGGGGCCGAATACATACTGCGGATACGCGGTGCCGTCAAAGCCCTCACCGAAGGTGCCGTCGGACCAGGTATTGTCAAACACGTTCTCTACGTACCCACTGAGTGTCCAGCTGTCTGTCTGGTAGCCGATGATGATATCGGTCTGGTCAATGGTCGATATGACCTGTTCCGACAGGCTCGGCGGAATCCAGTCGCCGCGCATATCATCCTCCCAGGACCAGGCAAGATTGCCGAAGAGCTCGCCATTGCCCAGGGGTAATCTGCCGTTCAGTACCACAAACGCTGTGTATTCCGGCGCCAGTGGCAGTTGCTCGCCCTCACAGTCGTCCAGCGTTCCGCCGAGGTTTTCCGCCTCCCCGCAGAAGGCCTGTACGTCATTCGCCTCCGAATCGAGCCAGGATGCACCAAAGCGCAGGTTCACATAGTCGGTGATGGCGGCATAGACCTCAATCTCGCTGCCCCAGCCGTCCAGGACGCCCACGTTGCCAGCGACCGTCTGGAAACCGGCCCCGTTGGGATTTGGCTGGGTAAAGAAGGACTGCAGGTCTTCGTATTCATAGAGAAACCCGGTCAACGATACCTGGATCCGACCGTCTGCCAGAGTACCCTTGTAGCCAATTTCGTAGGATGTCACCGTTTCCTCGTCGAAGTCTGCGGGACGATCGATGCCGCGCAATGCCTCTCCAGTGGTCGTTTCCCCGGAGGCTATATTCTCAAAGGCATAGACGTCGTAACCGCCGGGCTTGTAACCGGTGGCAACCGACGCGAACAACAGTGTGTCGTCATTCGGGCGCCAATTGGCCACCAGGCGATACGTGGTATCGCTCCAGTTACCGGTATCCGTCAGTGCACCGTCCGGCGTGGGGGAAACACCCCCGATGCCGCCTGAGAATGCCGATCCACCCAGGTCCGCGAGCCGCTCGTTGGAATACTCCCGATCGTCGCTCTGGTAGCGAACGCCCACCGCGATATCAAACTCAGCGTTGAACTCATAGCCCACTTCGACATAGGCGGAGTAGCCATCGTACTTGCCCCTGGTCCGGTTGTAATCGTTGATCAGGCCGTTAGTGGACGGGGTGAACTCGTAGCCTATGTAATCATAGTAGGCCTGGCATCCGCGATAGGCCTGGCCTGCATAGAGGTAGTAGTTCAGGTACAGGTCACAGTACACGTCTTCGGACTGCAGCTGGCCAAACGTAGTGTCGATATCTTCGTCGTAATAGGACACACCAGCGTACCAGTCCAAAGGCCCGTCGCTCTCGGATGTCAGGCGCAGTTCTGTCTCGAAGTATTCCCCCTCCTGGAACTGTTCGTACTCAAACAGGGTAATCGGCAGGCCATCGAAGTCCTCTCCGTACTCGTACTCATGGTCTTTGTAGTGTGAGATGGACGACAAAGTCGCAAAGCCCAGGTCGTACTCCATCAGCAGGCTGACCGATTTGACCTCTGCCTGGTCGCGGCTGCCTACTTCGTCGTTAATGTTGACGTTGCGGCTGTCACCCACATCCCAGGGCTCGCCGCCATTCAGGAACAGGGACGGACCGCTGCTGAAGTTAGGCCCCTTGCCGGTCACTCTGTAAATCGATCCTGCCTGATCGCGGTCGTCGTACTGGAATATGAGATCGGCATTGAATCTATCGGTGTTGAAATTAAAGCTGACGCGCAGTGAGTCGTTGTCGTGTTCGATCAGGTCGTCGCCCCCGAAGAGGTTTTCCACGTAGCCATCTTCTTCGGTGTGAAGGCCCGCGATGCGCATCGCGAAGTTGTCGTTAAACGGAATGTTGACCGCGCCCTCCGCGACAAGCACACCGCGCTCACCCACGTCGATCTCCGCAAAGCCTCCGAAGGCATCCGTACGGGCCTTCTCGGTAATGACATTGATGGCGCCCGTCACGGCGCCCCGGGCGAACAGGAACCCCTGTGGGCCCCGCAGCACCTCGGTGCGCTCCACGTCGAACAGGCCGCTGACGGCGGCACCGGTGCGACCCTGGTAGGTGCCGTTGAGAAAGAAGCCAATGGAGGGCTCGGCGCCGTTACCAAACAGGTTGGTGCGGATGCCGCGCACCGAAATCGTATCCAGGAAGGAGTCCTTGGAGTTGCCGGTAATTCCCGGCGTGAACTGGATCAGGTCCTTGATGTCGTTGAGATTGAGCAGACGGGCTTCGGTGCCTGTCATCGCGGTCATGGACACCGAGACGTCCAGCACGGAAACCGCCCGCTTGGTGGCGGTCACGATCACCTCCTCGAGCTGCTGCGCCTGCGAGGGGGCTGCGATGCCGGCGAGTACGGCGACGGACACCGCTTGCGCGAGCACTCCGCGCAGCGGTCGGCGCGCCGGGTTGTTCAGGGTTGCCCGTTCGGAAACCGGGGCACGGTACTGCGACTTGCTGGACATCACTTTTCTCCCAATAGTTCAACGCTTTGATCGCGGGCGCGCAGGGTATTTCTTTCTTGTATTTTTTGATGCCGCTGGCTGCCTTGCGAACCGGAAAATACTAGCCTATAAGGCCGGAAACGCTGGCAGACGCGTCTATCGGCCAAGGTACCCCGAATCAGTTCGCTGTGCAACGTCGGGCGGCTGACACCACCGGCCAGGCCCGGTCGAAGACGCCGCAGGGAGTTCAAGCTTCCAGGGGAATACCCTCTGCCCTGAGGGTGACCTGCATGGGTTTAAGTTGCGCCTCGTATCGCCGCCAGCGGCCGATGGAGCGGGTGTGCGCCGGCTGGCGCACCTGCACCGAGCTGGCGGTGGTCACAGCGCCGGCCTGCTCGTGGAAGGCGAGACAGGCATCTTCCCAGGGCAACTCCAGGAATTCGATCAGGGCGCGGGCATTGGGCTCAAGGTCGGCGGCGGTATCCTCGTAGGAGATATCCAGGAAGCGATCGCCAAACCGCGTGCGCCATGTTTCCATAAGTTTGAAGTAGCGCGCGTGGTGGCGCGCCATTTCATTCTGCTCGTAGGAATGGGGATAGGCATCGGCAAACAGCTGTTTGAAGCTGGCAAAGCAGGCATCCATCGGGCCGCGTCTCAGGTGCACAATCTTTGCCCTGGGCAGGGCCTTGAGAATCAGCGGCAGGTACAGGTAATTCGGCGGCAGCTTGTCGACGAAGCGCGGGTGTTTCCCCCCGCATTGTGGCAGTGGTTTGCAGGTAGGCGCTCCCAAGTGAGTCCGGATCGATGGCGGCACCGATCTCTGCCAGCTTCGGAGACTGGAATGTTGGCTCGCGGTAATCCCCCAGGCGGCGCAGGCAGTGACCGAATTGTCTGAGTTCGCCCGCCGAGTGCACCTGCGAATGGGCCACGATGATACGCTCCACCAGGGTGGTCCCGGTACGTGGTTGGCCGACCACGAAGATCGGTGACGGGTCTTCGTTGCCGGCCGGGCCGTGATCAAGCCACTCGCGGGTAAAGGTCCGGGCGAAAGCATCGTACATGGCGGCTTCCCTGGCCTCGTCGAATGCCAGGGTTTTGCGTCGCGCTGCAGCACCAAGCTCAAAGGCATTAAACGCGCCGGTCCAGTCTTCCAGGTCCTCAAGCTCCTTACCCAGGCCATAGGCGAGGAACGCGAGGGCGCGGGGGTTGTCGGTACTGCCGATCAGTTTTTGCAACCGGTCAACGTGGCTGCGATCTTTCGCCTTGCGCAGTCCGGACACCAGCCAGTGCGCATTGGGGTGGTCCGGTGCCCGCTCGAGCACACTTTCGAGCAGGGCCTCAGCCTCGTCCATCCGATCCAGAAATCGATGGTTGTTGGCCAGGTTGATCTGAAAGGGTATGTTGTGGGGTTCTCGCTCCACCGCGCGCGCAAACCAGCATCCGGCGTCTTCCTGCTCTCCCAGCTGTCCGTGGACAGTGCCGATCAGGTCGAGAACGACCGGGTTGTTATCGGCGTGTTCCACCGCCTTGGCCAGAGCGGCGTCTGCGCGTCCCGCCTGGCCCAGGCGTACGAACAGGTTCGCGAGGTTGGCCCAGGCGGCGCCGTGCGCAGGCTGCAGTTTGGTCACGGAGCCAAAGGCCCTGATTGCGTTCCCCGTCTGCTGTAATTCGAGCGCTACCAGGCCGACCAGAAAATGGCCCTCTACCAGATCCGGCCTGGCCTGCAGCAACTTGCGACAGGAGGTGCCGGCCTCGTTCAGTCGGCCGGCTGACAGGTGGTCGAAACCATCGCGCAGTGTGGCCTGAATCCAGCCGGGTGGGGGAGCGTTGGTAGTCATGTACCGGTATTGAAAAGCAAACGGCAGGCGCGGGCAACTTTTTCGGAGGCCCATGTACCCCACAGCACCGGGTCGAGCCCTGTTACCGTATCGGGCAGGTTAGCCAGTTATTGCGAACACCCTCCCTGTGATAACGCTAAGTCCATTGTCTTTTTGCCTTGCGCTGGTTATGAGCTGGAATCCTTCCGGGGGTATCGGCACGTTAATAGTTCCCGACCGCAGAAATCTGGAACCTGATCTCAAGTGACCGCCCTACTCCATTTCGCGAAGGCACCGGTCCCGAGATTCCCATCGTGTTCAGCCCTGACCAGATGACGACCAAGATTGAATAGGTTTACTGCAGCGTGTGGCCCCCGGAATCGCCGTGCCTGACCGGGGGACTTGAACCGGCGCATACCTCGCTCTCGTGCCCTGACCGCCTCACGGGATTGCTCAGCACGGTTATTGACATATTGGTCAGTGGAGTGGATTGACTCGGGGAGTACCTCCCGGCGTGCAACAGAATAGCAGTTCACCGCGCAAGCGCAGCACGGACGCTACCCGGTCCGCCTGGTGTTGCAGGGGCCTGCGGCCGATCCGGTGCTGGTCACGGGCACGCCGCAGTGGCAGCGGGCCCTGCTTAATAGCAGTGGCTGTCTCGGCCAGACACTTCGGCTAGACTGAAGACCGGCAGGTCTGCGGGGGAATGTAGCAATGCAAGAACCGATCGATACGCTGGCAAAACTGATCGACGAAAAAGTCGAGGCAGGGCTGTTTCCGTCTGTCGAGGATGCCGTTGCCGGCATCAGTGTCTGGCTAGACGAACTTGAGCGACGTTATGTGGAAGCGCAAATGCGCAATGAGGACGCTTAGGGCACGAGATCGCGCAGGCCAGGCGTGGTCTCAGCCGCAGCCGGGACGGCGATGTCGCCCGGTTTGCGACCCGGCTGGCAGCCTGTTGAAAACGTCGCAGGAGAGTTTGGGGCAACATATAAACCGGCAAAAAAACGAGTGTCCACGGCCGAACTTGAGGATTTTGAGCCGATTGTTAACGCCGCATCGCGCCGACTGAGGTTTTTTAGAAGCTGCTAGACCGCCCTGTCAAGGCAGGCCCGGATTCGCGCAGCATGATCCTGCAAAACTGCTGCGTCCTCGACCCCGCGCGCGTGCAGTTTGAATTCCAGGCCGGCGAAGCGCGGCAGAATGTGAAAGTGCAGGTGAAATACGGTTTGGCCCGCCGCGGGCCCGTTCAATTGGGCGATCATGATGCCCGGCGCCTTGAATGCCTGTTTCACTGCGGCTGCCACGGTCTGCACCACCTGGATCGTGCTGCCGAGAATCTCCGGGTCCGCATCGTGCAGGCCCTCGGCGGGGTCCTTGGGGATGACCAGGGTATGACCGGGAACCTGGGGCATGAGATCCATGAAGGCCAGCGCTCGGTCGGTTTCATAGACCTCGTGCGCGGGGGCCTCACCGCGCAGTATTTTCGCGAAAATGTTGTCCTCCCGGTAAGTCATGGGCCTGCTTCCTTTTCCACTGCGCTATTACAACACGTGCTGATCTTGCGGCCACGACCAAGCGTTGGTCAAGGCAGGACGGGGCGCTGGCCAGCCGTGTCGTGCCCCTCCCGGAGCGGCAAACAATGAGTGCTCGCGGCCCACTTCGTCGAGAGCTTTCCCCGGATTCTGCTCGATAGTGCCGTCGATGCGCCTGGGTCCATGACAGGAAGCCGGCAGCGCGTGATGCATCAGTGCAGCGCAACCCAGAATCCGCACCACTGTTCCAGATGCCCCGGGAGTCACGGTGCTTGTCGCACCCAAAGGGCGGCGGCAGACGCAGAGGCCGCACTTTTTCAGTGCGAATGTTACTTTTTTGTGCGCAAATGTTACCCTTTTGATGCGCCTGAAACGCTTGAATAAAACGCGGTTAAATGTCTAAAAAAGCATGATATATGGCTATTAACGAAAAATTCACTTGTCTTCTGAAACCAGTATGTGAATATGGGTAACACGTCGGTAACACGCCGCATCCACAGGAGATACACCATGATTTCAAAGCCACTGTTATCCATCCCGGCTCTACTGCTTGCCCTGCAGGTCCATGCTACCTGCGAGCCACCCGGCCCCGGTACCGTGCCCGTTATTCCGGAGGGAAGCGAGGCCACCGCAGAGCAGATGCTGGCCGCGCAGGAACAGGTTGAGGCGTATGTCGCCAGCATCCAGGAGTATCTCGATTGTCGTACTGGCAGGCTCCCCTACTCGGTGCACAATGGTCTGGTCAATCGGGCCGAAAGTCTGGCGGACGACTACAATACTGAACTGGGTCGATACCGAAGCAAGCAGAGCGAAATTGCTGTGAACTGAAGCCGGCTGCGCCATCTGTCCGGGCGGGATAGCTGCCACAATACATGCCGGGCCCCGTGATTCGCATGTTCTGCTGGCGCCTGCTTCTTCCGAACGCAGAAAAGCTCTTTGATTGTGTATTTATCGTGCATGGGCGCGACATCATGATTCGTACCGGTTGATCGAGCCCTCCATCCGCGGAATCGATACATTCAGTATTGGTAAGAATCAGCGCACCGCCGTGCTCGACCGGAGCCCGGCCTTACATTTCCACTTGTTGACATGCCAGAGATGACAGCCTGCGCTGCAAACTGACTACCCAAGATAGCATTAAAAGACTGAGCGCTAGAAGACAGTCCCCGATAGCTCATAATGATCTAACACCCCACCGGGCGCCGCGGAATTTCTGCCATACTTAGATAGTCGTGCACTGCGGAGGCACAACACCATGAGCACTGCGATTCGCCTGAGCAATTTTCTGAAACTCAGCCAGACCCCTTACAGGCTCGTTCACCACAGGCACACGGAATCAGCCGCGGATGCGGCCCACGCCGCACACATTCCCACTGGCAGAGTCGTCAAATCAGTACTGCTACGCGACAAGCGGGAAGGCCGCTACCTGGTGGCGTTGACGCCAGCCTGTAATCGGATCGAGTTGCGCTGGGTAAGCGAGGGTACCGGAACCGACCCTGTTCTGGCCCACGAGTCGGAACTGGCCGAGGTGTTTCCCGACTGCGAGGTCGGCGCTGTGCCGGGATTCGCCCAGGCCTATAACCTGGATGTTGTCTGGGATGACGACCTGGGGGAGCAAACGAGCCTGTTCTTCGAAGCGGGCGATCACGAGGACCTGATAGAGATCGAGCGGGACGAGTTCCATCGATTGTTTGACGGGTTCCCGCACGCGACCATCAGCCAGCTCAATGAGGCGTACCTGTTCTATCGCACGCACGACCTCGAGGGGTATTACGGGGCCTGAGGGTATCCATGGCCGGGCCGTTGATGAATCAGTTTCAGGGTTCACGCTGGTTTTCGCTCTGTTAACATGTAGGAAAGCAACAGCGGAAAGCTGACCCGGCACTGCCTGATAGTTGACGAATCCTGAATCCCTGGCGCTGCTATCGAGTGCGCTCTCCGTATCGGTCCCGACCTTCGCCTGGGTATTTCTGGGCCTGTTGTTGCGCCGGTTCGGGCTGGTCTCGGCCAGGCTGATCCACGCCACCTCGCGCCTGGCCTTCAACTATGGCCTGCCGCTTATGCTGTTTGCCGGTGCCGCCCAGGTAAATTACGCAGACCTGGGCAGCGCCCGTTACCTGCTGGCGGGCGTGCTGGGGACCGGCCTGACCCTGGGCCTGGCCTGGGTTTACAGCCGCTGGCGTGGGCACCCGACGGCGCTGCAAGGCATCTTCGTGCAGGCGGCGTTTCGTTCCAACCTGGCCATCGTCGGCCTTGGTTTGGCGGTGTCCGCCTATGGTGAGCGCGGGCCGCTGCTGGCGGCACTGCCCGTGGCACTGCTGACGGCCCTGTACAATGTGCTGGCGGTATGGGTTTTGAACAGCACCCTGGGTCGCGGCATGTCCGCGCTGAGCCTGCTCGCGGGAATCGCGCGCAACCCGCTGATCATCGGTATCGCCGGAGGAGCTGCTGCTATCGGTGTCACCACTGCCCGTACCCGCGCTCCTCGCCCCGGCCGGCGCGGCGCTGTCCGCCTTTTTGCTACCCGTTATGCTGGTGTGCATAGGCGGCTCCATGCAGCTGTCCAAACTGCGAGAATCGGGTTCACTGGCCTGGGAAGCCAGCGTGTGGCGATTGTGCGTGGGGCCATTACTGACCGTGCTGGTGGCGCTGGCTATAGGGGTACGCGGCGAGCCGCTGGGCGTGCTGTTCCTGTTGATGTCTGCTCCCGTAGCCGCGGCAAGCTTCGTCATGGTCGTCGCGGCGCGGGGAGATGGGGTGCTGGCGGCCAACATCGTGGTGTTGAGCACGCTGCTCTCCATCGTCACGGTCACGCTGGGATTTTTCCTGTTGTCCTTGCTGTCGCTGGTGGGCCAGACGGGTTGATCGTCGGCACGCCACCCCTACCGACGCTCAGCCCTGGGGCAACAGGACCCGCAGCAGTCTGCGAATGCCCGCATCACCGCGGCTCAGTTCCATCTGCCGGAAGTCTCCCGCGCCGAATCGGGCATTGGGGCCGCCCGGCCCCGCCGCTGCCAGCGCGTGCTCCAGCACGCCTTGCAGATAGCCCCGGTCGGTGCTCTCGTCGAGTAGAAACAGGCAGTTGGACGTGTGCACTCGTGTCGCGATGAAGTCCAGCTCGTCGCGGCAACCGCTGTTGTCCGCGCTGAAACCGCGCAGGTCCATCAGCAGGGTACTACCGGATGCCAGTGCGGGCAGAACAGATTGCCAAGTGTCTTCATAACAGAAAAGACCGTTAATGCGAAACCGGCGGTCGGGGTCTGCATCCCTGTCGAGACCGCTCATCGCGAGGTCCAGCGACGCGGCGTCACTGACAAAATGCCGCTGCAGATCCCCGCTGAGATAATCCAGGAATTGGTCGGGCTGAACCAGGCTGGTGGCCACATCCGGGCCGGTGATCAGCTGGATACTCCCAATACTTCGCCAGTAGCGCGCCAGCGATTCCATGAGCTGTTGGCTACGCCGTCCCAGCGCAAACACTCGCAGGAAACACAGCCCTCGCGTCGTCGCAGGCGGGCGCCTGAGCACCCCGGCGAGACCCAGCACCCCCTTGTAGACGCCGAATGCCAGCGGGACACAGATCAGCCACGCAAGGCCGCCCAATACCAACCACATTCCATAACTACCCAGAAAGGCCAGATAGATTGCGTCCAGTGCCAGGGAACGGTCACTGAGCCGTTTGTGACGGTAGGCCCGTGCCACCGCCCGCACCAGCGCCCAGCCGACCAACATCAGCAAGCCCAGCGCCAGCACCAGGTACAGTCCGATCACTATTGCGGGATGCAGGGGTAGCATTTCAGCGACCGACACCAGCAGGCCGAAGCCGAAGGGCATGCTGGCCCAGATCCACGCCGACCAGAGCCCCCCGACCAGTAAGGTCACCAGCAGCAGGACCAGCGGGGCCACGGCGCGAACCCGGCGGTTGAAGCAGAGCAGGCACAGGGCTGTCGGTACCCCGTTGACAGCCAGCCACAGCATGCCCATGGTCAGTGGCGTGACGCCCGAGCGTTCCGGCATGGTCACCCCACCCAGATGCTGCGCCGGAATATTGGTGTACGTGCTCCCCCACAACGCCAGCAGCGCGTAGATCAGCAGCCACAACATCGCCGTTCCCGTCATCAATCGCAATGAGAGTGGCAGGATCAGCGCTGCGGCGGGAACCAGCGGCCATGCATAAATCCACAGGCCCAGTGCGAACCCGGCCATGCCCATCCCCCTCGGGTACACATGCTGCGCTGCGAATGAGAGCGGGACGGCTGCCAGCAGCACAGCGGCCAGGAATCCGGCAAGATCGTACAGGCCGGCGCGGCAGGCGTACCGGTACAATACCCCCGGGGACCCGGCAGGTGGACCAAGGGTGTCGGCGCTACCGTCCTTTGCCACCGTCGGATAGTGCAGTGATCGCTCGCTCCCGCTGTGCGACGACATGGTCGCCACGACCGCCCGGCGGTAGCGCCACAGGAATGTAGACGCCAGCAACGCGGTGAGAACCGGGGCGCACAGCAGGATCAGCACCAGGGACGTGGCCAGGACCCCGGGGGTCAGCTCCTCGATCACAGCTGCGGGGGACTCAGTCCCCGATGCGTGCGGCGGTCCATGACATTTCGTTGAGTACCTTGCCCTTCCAGTCTTTCACCAGCAGATAGCAGGAGCGCAGATCCGGGTCGGAAAAATCGCACCAGGAGCGATAACGGATGTCGAACTGCGCGGGATTTTTCCAGTCCATCACTTTCTTGCGCGCGTTCCAGGTCGCCGGGGGCAGGTAGGTGTAGGTGCCGGTGGAGGAAAAGACCCAGAACGGATAGCCCCCGGCATTTTCATCGTAGGTGGCGAATACTATGTCGCGGCTGCCGTCGGGCTTCTTCGAGGTTTCACCCCGGATATAGGCGCCGTCCAGATCCCTGGTGTAGGTCTCTGTATAGCTGACCTCCATCTGCTCGGGCTGCAGGTGATTGACCGTGACCCGCCAGTGGCCGAGAAACACGTCCAGTACCTCGCCGGAAGCGCGGGCGCCGCCGGGCAGCCCTGCGGTGATGACTGCAGATATTACTATTGCTGCTGCTCTGACTGTGGCCATGCGGGCCTCCTCGCCAGTTGGCCGGGGCCATACCCAAAGTTATAGTCTATCGGGAGGCTATCGACCAATCGCCAGGTGCGGCCTTCATCTGGTATTTAGAGACCACCGCTGCGAAAATATCATTCCGCCCTGGCAGCAATTTCCGGCGTATACCGACTTTGAACCAGCCCATCACCCCTGCCGAACTCTACCGTGGCAGCTGGCGCCAATGCCTGCGGCTCTGCATTGTCTCCAGCATTCTTCTTTCCGCGGCGGGCCTGGTACTGCTGCCGCTGCGGGATGAGATTCTGGACAAGCTGCTGGGTTTGTTCCTGCCCGCGGATTGGCTCGCTTCATTTCGCCTCGCCAACCAGACCCTGTTCCATCAGGTCGGCGGCGTTATGCTGTTTCAGACGGTCGCTATCATCTGCTTCTCCGCCGTCTCGCTGTTGTTCTTCCCGTTCCGCGACCGGATATCGCTGCACTGCGAGCAGCAGATGATCGGCCAGTGTGAGCGGGGGCCGGGGCTGCACCGGGAACTGTGGTACGAAGCCGGGCTTGTGCTGATCGCTTTCAA
>CAWIZY010000035.1:0-76905 GCA_963840725.1 uncultured Gammaproteobacteria bacterium
GCCTTGCTCAGTTTTGATCCCGCTCCAGGGCCGGCCACCAGAACATCGGTATTCGCTGATACACTACCGGCCACCTTGGCCCCAAGGGCCTGCAAACTGGCCTTGGCATCGGCACGGCTGAGATTCTCGAGTTTGCCGGTGACCACCCAGGTCTGCCCTGTTAATGGCAATTCTGCGTCCTCGGCGACTTCGAGGTCCGGCCAGGTAACACCGGATTGCCGCAGCGACTGCACCACAGCCATACTCGAGACAGAATCAAAAAACTGACGCAGGTGGTCGGCGACTACCGGCCCCACATCCGGCACTTGCAACAGTACCTCCTCGGGCGCGGCAGTGAGTGACTCCCAATTGCCGAAATAACGGGCCAGTGCCAGCGCCGTCGCTTCACCCACTTCCGAATACCCAGAGAAAATATAAAGCGTGCCAGCGTCGTGGTTTTGCTGTATTCAATGGCCTGCAGCAGTTTGTCTACCGACTTCTCACCCATGCGCTCAAGATCCAACAACTGGGTGCGCTTGAGGGCATAAAGGCCAGCAACATTATGCACCAGCTCGCGATCGACCAGTTGGTCCACCAATTTATCGCCCAAACCGTCTATATCCATGGCGCGCCGTGAGACGAAGTGCCTGATTGCCGCTTTTTGTTGGGCAGGACAGATCAGGCCGCCAGTGCAGCGCAGCACCGCTGCATCCTCCTCACGTTCCAGGGGCGATTCACAAACGGGACACAGGGTGGGAAAAGTCACCGGCCGCGTATGCTCGCCGCGTCGGTCTCTGACCACTGCCACGACCTGTGGAATAACATCACCGGCGCGCCGTACAATAACGCTGTCCCCGATGCGCAACTCCAGGCGCGCCACTTCGTCGGCATTGTGCAAGGTGGCATTGCTGACGGTCACGCCACCGACGAAAACGGGCGCCAGGCGCGCAACCGGTGTGACCGCTCCCGTTCGCCCCACCTGAAACTCCACATCCAGTACCTGGGTGATCTCCTCCTGGGCGGGAAATTTACGGGCGATAGCCCAGCGCGGTGCTCGGGACACAAACCCGAGGCGGCGTTGCAAGCCCAGATTGTTGACCTTGAAGACTATGCCATCGATTTCATAGGGCAAACTGTCTCTGCGTTCCGCCAGCGCGTCATAGTAGGCATTGCAGGCATCCAATCCTTCGACGACCGCTGCCTCACTATTGATCCGCAGGCCCCACTGCTGCAGGGCCTGCTGCGCGTGCCGAGTGCCGCTCAGGCAGCGACCCGTCTTCGACAATACCGATGCCGTAGCAACACATTTGCAGCGGCCTGGCGGCAGCCACGCGTGGATCAAGTTGTCGAAGTGTGCCGGCGGCGGCATTGCGCGGATTGACGAACAGTTTTTCGTCCGCTGCCCGGGCGGCTTCATTCAGCGCCTCAAATCCGGTGCGGGTCATATAGATTTCGCCCCGGACCTCGATCACTGCAGGATATCCGGTCCCCAGCAGACGCAGCGGGATTGAACTGATGGTGCGCACGTTGTGGGAAATATCTTCACCGGTAGTCCCATCCCCGCGGGTGGCCGCTCTCTCCAGTGTTCCGTTGCGATAGAGCAGGCTCACAGCGATCCCGTCGAGTTTGGGCTCACACGCATATTCCAGTGGCTCGACATTGCCCAGACGGTCGATCACGCGGCGATTAAACTCACGCATGTCGTCTTCGCTAAAGGCGTTGTCCAGCGACAGCATGGGGAGTTCATGCCTCACCTGGCTAAACTGAGAAAGCGGTACCCCTCCGACACGCTGTGACGGGGAGTCCGGTGTCAACAGATCGGGGTTGGCGTGCTCCAGTTCCCGTAGCTCGCGCATCCAGCGGTCATACTCAGCATCGGGGACCTCTGGCTCATCGAGGACATAGTACGCGGTAGTTCCATTGCTCTATCTGTTCGCGCAGGCGTTTCAACTGTGCATGAATGCCGCCTGAGCCAGCCACAAGAATGCCGCCGCAGCTAGCCGGAGGCCCTGGCCAACAGGCGCCGCTCCAGATCTCGGATTTTCTGCCGACTGTGGTCAAGCGTCTGTTGAGTCACGACGCTTCGGGATTCGTCGAGCACGTCGCCGCCCAGATTGCGGGCGACCACCTGGGCGGTCTCCAGCATGTAATTGAATGCCTTCATCATGTCGTCAGGCCCAGGCAGCGTAACGAAAAAGACCAGTCCCGGGGTGCGAAAATCTGCCATCGCGTCAAGATCGAACACACCGGGTTGCATCATATTGGCGACACTGAATTGTATCGCTCCACGGCCTGCCTCCTGCTCGTGGCGATGAAAGAAATCCATATCGCCAAAACGCAGGTCACAGGCCAGCAAAATATGCAAAATATCTTCGCCGCTGAAACCCTCGGGGCTGCGCGATACCACGTTCAGCATAAAGGCCTCTGGCTCCACACCGCGTGGCAGCCCTCCGGCGCCGGCGGGCCCATCATCACCGGCCCATAGCGCCCGCCTCTCCTCGCCAGCGATGTCCTCCAGCCAGTCCAGGTTCTGCGGCACCAGCTCTTCACCCGCTTCGACTTCGGGCGTTTCAGACCCGGGATCGGTGTCCGCTCCAGGCTCAACCACCTCGGGCTCGAAGGCTTTTACGGCGCGCTTGCCAGTGGCTCGCCGCGATGAGGTCTTTTTCGGTTTGCGGGCCTCTTCACTGTGCTCAGAGACCGCCGGCTTTTTCCGGGACCGGGTAGCGTCGGAGGTGGCGTCTGAAGCCGTAATGCCGGTCACCAGCGTCACGTTGTCTTCACCGCCGCTGTCGTTGCCCGCCGGACTCTCGCTGGTTTGGTCCGTGACCGGGTCGTTCCGATCCTGCACCCTGGCGGCGTCACGCTCGGGTAGTCGCTTGCGATGCCGGGTTGCCCCGTTGTAGTCCGTCGCGGGCCTGCTCGGTGCAACCCGCTGACCGTCCGCAGTGTCTTCGTCACCTGCCTCCAAGGTGCGACTGGACCCGCTTCTGCCCGCCTGCCCTCGGGGGACTACCCGCGCCCGACCATTGGGAAGCTCTCGCGGCCAGAATAACTGCTCGTCCTCCCGGGACGCGGCCTCCTCGGGCTCTCGCTGGGCCTCAGAGGGAGCTTTCGCCCGCGATCGGGAGTATCGCTCACTGTGTATCCTGCGCGCGGCATCAAGAGCCACAGCCAGGATCAGCAGCATGCCAGCAATGACCATTAAATCACGTATCGTTAAGTCCATCCGTCTCGCGCCGTTCCCCGTTCTCCGCGGCTGTTTCCCAGCCACCCAAAGCTGCATCCGCGTATCGTCATCAACTGGCAGCCAACTCTGCCGCTTCGTCGACGTCCACCGTCACCAGTCGGGACACCCCCGGTTCGTGCATGGTGACACCCATCAACTGATCGGCCAATTCCATGGATATCTTGTTGTGAGTAATATAAATGAACTGCACTTTATGTGACATCTCTTTGACCATCCTGGCATAGCGTCCGACGTTGGCATCATCCAGAGGCGCGTCAACTTCGTCGAGCATGCAGAACGGAGCAGGATTCAGCTGAAAAATAGAAAACACCAGGGCTATTGCCGTCAGCGCCTTCTCGCCGCCAGAGAGCAAATGAATCGTGCTATTCTTCTTGCCCGGGGGCCGGGCCATAATCGAAATGCCCGTATCCAACAAATCGTCTCCTGTCATTTCGAGGTAGGCACTACCACCCCCGAATACACGCGGAAACAGTTCCTGTAAGCCTTTATTCACTTTCTCAAACGTCTCACTGAAGCGATTCCGGGTTTCCTTGTCTATTTTACGGATCGCCGACTCCAGTGTTTCCAGCGCTGTCGTCAGATCTTCGTTCTGGGCATCCAGGTAGCTCTTACGCTCAGACTGAAGGCTGTACTCGTCGATCGCTGCGAGGTTGATGGGGCCCAGGCGAGAGATGCGAGCAGCGACCCGCTCCAGACCCTGCTGCCACGCTGTCTCACTGGCATCCGCCGGCATGCCTTCCAACACGGCTTCCACATCGTGTTCAGTTTCGACCAGCTGCGACTGAATATGTTCCCGCTGCACCTGCAGCCCCTGATTAGTGAGCCGCAACTGCTCCAGCTCACCTCGCAGCGCCTCCGCTCGCTGCTCTATCGCCGCCCGCTGTCGCTCACTTTCACGCAGCTGATGCTCGACATCTGCCACCGCCTGACGGGCCTCAGCAAGCTCTCCCTCAGCGACCAGCCGCTGCTGCAGCTGTTCGTCAAGCTGCGCCTGAAGCTCATCCAGCGGGCTGTCGTTTTCACCTAGCGATCTCACCAGGCCCTCACGCCTTGACCGAAGCTGATTTACCTGGGACCGAGTGCGCTCGATCGACTCCACCATCGAGTTGAGCTGAGTTTTAAGCGACTGCACGCGCATTGCCATGCGATGCGCTGCGTCTTTGTCGTGGCGGGCTTTCTGACGCGTTGCGTCGAGCGTATTACGAGACTCGTCACGAACTGAGAGCAACTCCTCCCGCCGCAGTGTATCAGCCTCCATATGCTCAATGGCCTCGGCCAGCAGTGTGCGAGCCTCAGCGGTCGCCTGTTGCTCTGCCTCAAACTGCTCGCGACTCTCGACGATTTCAGCTGCAATCCGCTCCCGGCGAGCATTCAGCTGCTCCTGCCTGGCGCGATAGGCCGACTGGCGGGCGCTCTGCTCGGCATGGCTGCGCGTTGCCGCCTGCAGCTCCCGCTGATCCGTCTGCCGCTGGGCCTCCAGAGACCGCAGCGCCTCCTGACACTGCTGTTGTGAGCTCTCGAGCTGATCGAGCTGATCCACCTGTAAATCGATTTCCCTCAGCAGTTGCTCCAGCTCCTGCTGGCGCTTGATGGCGCCCCCCTGCTCATCGGACAGCCTGCTCACCCGCAGCCAATCTGTGCCCAACCACAGACCCTCGGGCGTGATAACCGACTCGTGAGCTGCCAGTGACTTACGCAGCACCAGCGCCTCGGGCAAGTTAGCAGCTACACGGATACCCGCCAGTAGACTGGTAGCGAAACCACCACTGGTGACTTTAGACGCCAGCAATTCTGTCGGCCAGGCCTGCCGAGCCCCTGCTTCAACCAGCGCCAGCGCACCGTGCTCCAACTCACCGAGCGAGGCGCCTATACCCTCTATGTCATCGATACATACAGCCTGGAGAGTATCAGCCAGCACAGTCTCAACGGCGAACTGCCAACCCTCGTCAACCTGCAACTGCTCCAATAGCCGCGGCTTATCGGCCAGTTGGCGGTCGGCCAACCACTCGCCAACCCCATCGTCGCCCGCATTAAGTGCTGCCTGTTGCAGGGCTTCGAGAGAGGCCTGACGGCCGCGCAGTTGGTGAAGGCGAGAGCGCGCTTCATTGAGCTCGTTACCCAACTGACCGCCCTCGTCGCGCGCGCGAGCCAAGGCTTCTGCCAAAGTCTCGCCACGCTCTTCGAACTCCTCCATCACCAGTTCCAGCTCCGCGAGCTCCTGTTCCAGCTCTGCGCTATCAACATCGTCTGGATCTGCTGCCAGGCCGGCCCGCTCTTGCTCCAGCTGCTGGCAACGGCTTTGAATGCGCTGCAACACCGTCTCCAGATGCCGCAGCCGTGACTGCTGGACTTCGGCTTGTTGGCGCGGTTCGGCCGCGTGCTGATTGAATTCATCCCACTGCTGCTGCCAACGGTGCATGGTCTCCTCGGCCGACGCCAGGGCCTCGGCCGAGCTGTGCTCAAGCGCCTGTAGCTGATCGAGTTCGGGCGTCAGTGCTGCTATCTCTGCGTCCCAATTGCCAACGTTACTCTCGTCGCCCGTCAGATGTTCTTCAGCCTGGCTGAGGCTCTCCTCGGTAAGGCGCAAATCCTCATTTAACTGCTGGCTGCGCTCCCGCTGATGTTTGATCGTCTGCTCGATACGCGCCACTTCTGAGCCCAGCGCGTAGTAGGTTCCCTGGACCCGGCTGAATTCGTCGCTGCGCTCTGTGTGATGGACTCGCTGTTGCTCAATAGCGGTATCCACCTGCTGATGTTCGGCGTGGACCGCTTCCAGCTTCACCTCCAGCTCGGCTATCTGACGGCCGCAGGCAGCACTGCGGGTATCCAGACTGTGCCATTGCAGGGCCTGCAATTGAGCTTTCAGCTCACGCTCTTCCTGCCTGAGCTGGGTGTATTTCTCTGCCGCCTGAGCCTGACGCTCCAGGCGCTGCAACTGCCGCTCCAGCTCATCCCGAAGATCCGTCAAACGGTCCAGGTTCTCCAGGGTTCGACGCATTCGGCTCTCGGTCTCTTTGCGTCGTTCCTTGTACTTGGATATACCCGCGGCTTCCTCAATGAACACACGAAGTTCTTCGGGTTTGGATTCGATCAGCCGGGATATCATGCCCTGTTCGATAATGGCGTAGCTTCGCGGACAAGACCCGTACCCAGAAAAATGTCAGTGATGTCGCGACGGCGGCACCGGGTGCCGTTGAGGAAATACTCGGACTGCCCCTCTCGGGTGACCAGTCGTTTGATAGAGATCTCGGCATAGCTGGCGTATTCGCCACCCACACCGCCATCACTGTTGTCGAACACTAACTCGATAAAGGCCTGGCCGACGGGCTGTCGATTGACCGAGCCATTAAAAATAACATCCGCCATCGACTCGCCGCGCAGGTTTTTGGCAGAACTCTCTCCCATCACCCAACGGACCGCGTCGATGACATTGGATTTACCGCAGCCGTTAGGACCAACGACGGCGCACATGTTACCCGGGAAACTGACCGTCGTTGGGTCGACAAAAGACTTGAATCCGGCCAGTTTGATCGACTTTAATCGCATATTACTTTAGATATCTTTTATAAACTATTGTTTTATATGGATTTAATCAATATAAAGTGGTTTCTAGGTCAACCGCGCGAACACAACATATAGTGTATAGAACTTAATCAGACAACACTATGCCTGCGGCGAGAAATAACTTTATATCTTCCAGAGCCACGGATTGCGGCCAGTGAAAAAGGCTCGCGGCTGATCAGCCGCGAGGCGAGAGTGTAATCTCCAGCGGCTCTACCGCCAACGAGGGCGCCAAAGGACCTGCAGAACCCAGCCATGTTGCCGCGCCCTCTCCCGGACGCCCATCGGGAGACACCTGCACAAACACCATGATCGACGCTAACTGGGACAGCTTTTGTCCCGCCATGGAGCTGCGATCATCGAGGCGAAGCGTCACCGGGAGTTGACTGGCCTGCAGCCGCTGCACCGCGACTGGCATCCGACTGTCCGACGCCGCGCTGCGGGCCAGCACAAAAACGGTATCCGCAGCTGTTACCGCCGCGCCATCGGGGAAGGCCACCCTCACGGTGACGCCGAGGGAGTCAGCGTCGGGCGCCGCTGCGTCGGGCGCCGCCAGGCCACGGGCCGCTACGTGGGGGGTTCCCCGATCGCCAGCTGCTGCGATTTGCGGTGCCTCGCCCCCTGCCGCTGCCAGCCGTTGACGTGCGGTCTCAATGACTCCGCCTATCATCCTGGCGGTCTCTGAGCCCGCGGGCTCTATAGCAACCAGACGCTGCCAGTATTCAATGGCGGCCCTGTATTGCCCCTGCTCAAAAGACGCCATCCCCAGCAGCCCCAAAGCGGTCTTTTGGTGAGGGTTGACTGCCAGCGCCTGCTCGCCAAGCATACGCGCCTCATCGGTGAGCTTACGACCGCTGGCAAGATACTGCGCCTGAGAGGCGTAGGCCAGAGCCTGGGCGTCGCCAGGCGCCTCCGTGGCGAGTTCCTTGTAGGCAATCGCGGCCCGGGCATAATCCTGCCGACCCATATAAAACTGGCCGAGCAAAGCGATGTAATGCAGGTTCTCCGGACGCTGCGCGGCACGCTCTTCAATAGCGGACAACAGTTCATCCAGCTGCTCTTCCGGGGGCGCCTCACCCAGTGCTTGCAACTGGCGACTGATAGCCACGTCGGGCGCCGCGCCGAGCAGATGGTAAAGCACACCGGAGGCCACCACGACAAAGACAGGGAGAACCCACAGGGCAAAGCTTTGAGTGCCAGCCTCTGCAGGCGTTTTTGGGCCGGGCGAGCCCTGTTGCTCATCCTCCAGCAAGCGCACTCCGACGTCAGCCTCAAGCCGCTGGTCGCCATCGCGGATGATCTCCGCCTGACGCAGCTCATACCACTCGCGGTTAGCACGCCTGGTATCGTCAGGCACACTGTCAACAGAGCGGCGCGGGAGCAGCAGAAACAATCCACTCAGCAACAACAGAACGCCACAGGCGCCATAAAACATGATCAAGAATCCGGCTCCGTATCCGCTAACAACCGGTCGAGTTGACGCTGTTCGTCGGCGCTGATCTCGGGCTCGGCAGCGCTGCCGCGCCGGGAGCGCAGCAGCATAATCACGATAAATCCGGCAGCGACCAATAAAATAACCGGAGCCAGCCACAGCAGCAATGTCGGCCCGCTGAACCCGGGCCTGTAACGCACGAACTCGCCGTAGCGCGACACCATGTAATCGAGGATTTCCGGGTCGGTGGCGCCGGCTTCCAGTTGCTGATAGAGCAACTTGCGCAAGTCCTGCGCTATCGGCGCGTTGGAATCGGCAATGTTCTGGTTTTGGCATTTCGGACAGCGCAACTCCGCGCTCAGCACCTGGTAGCGGCGCTCGAGCTCAGGATCACTGAACTCATAAGTCTCGATGACCGCAGTCGCGGAAACGCTGATAAACAGGCCCAGCAGCCAGAAACCGAGCAACAACAGGGTCTTCATTGCGTCTCTCCCCGCTGCTCTAGCGAGCGATACAAGGGTTCCAGTACCTGAGTCCAGGCCCGTTCATCCACCACCCCGACATGCCGATAGCGGATGACGCCACCGGCGTCTACCAGGTAGGTTTCCGGCGCACCGTATACACCCAGATCCACTCCGAGTGTGCCCTCGTGATCGACGATATTGAGACGATACGGGTCACCCAGCTCCGCCAGCCAGCGTTTGGCTTCCCGGTCGTCGTCTTTGTAGTTGATACCGAATATCGGCACGCCAAGATCTGCCAGCTGTTGTAGATAAGGATGCTCCACGCGGCAGGAAATACACCAGGTCGCCCAAACATTAAACAGGGCAACTTCCCCGATCACATCCTCCAATACCACCTGTCGCTCCCCGGAGAGCTCGGGCAACTCGAATGCTGGTAGTGGACGATCAATCAACGCCGAGGGCATTTCCTTGGGGTCCAGAGACAAGCCGCGAAACAAAAACAGCGCCAGCACCACAAACAGAAGCAGCGGCAGAAACAGCTTCAACCTATGTCCCATGCAGCGCACCTCCCGTTGCTGGCGCAGCCAGCGGCACGCGCTGACGCCTGTAGCGACGGTCGGCCACCGTGGTGAACCCACCGATGGCCATCATGATTGCGCCCAACCACATCCAGCGGATCATGGGTTTGTAATGCAATCTAATTGCCCAATCTCCGTCATTACCTATCGGCTCCCCCATCGCTACATACAGATCACGGAACAGTCCCGCATCGATCGCAGCCTCGGTCATTACCGAGCCGCTGGCCAGATAGCGACGCTTCTGGGCGGCCATTTCGCTCACCACGGCACCATTGCGTGAGACCAGAAAACGGGCCTCGTCAGCGACATAATTGGGGCCTTCCACGGGCGCCAACTCGACAAAGCGAAACTCGTAGCCCGCGAGTTCGCGGGTGTCCCCGGGGCGCATCTTCAGATCATGTTCGATGCTGTACTGGCTGGTGACCACCACGCCTATAATGCACGCCGCAAAGCCCAGATGGGCGACAAACATCCCGCAATAGCTTGGTGTCAGGCGTCGCAGGCCGCGGGCCATACCGGCAGCACCGCGCACCCGGTGCCAGAGATCCCGCAGCAGGCCAAACAGCAACCAACCGGCGAGTAACACCGCCAGCGCCACCCATACGTTGTAGTCACCGTGCAGAAGCGGCAAAGTGACAGCGCAGAGCACAGCCGCGATACCGGGAAGCAGTAACTCGGCCCGCCAGCGAGCCACCGAGTCGCCTTTCCAGCGGGATATCGGCCCAAATCCCATAAAGGGCACCAGCAGGGCCATCAGCGGCACAAACACCGCGTTGAAATAGGGCGGGCCCACGGAATACTTGCCGCCGCCCAGGGCATCAACAATGAGCGGGAACAGGGTGCCGAACAGCACCGTCAGCGTCGACACCAGGAACACCACATTGTTGAACAGCAGCAGTGACTCACGGGCCACCCAGGAAAAACTGACCCGACTGCTCACCGCCGGCGCCCGGAGGGCGTAAAGCGTTAAAGAGCCACCCACCACAAGTGCAAGAAAAATCAGGATGAAGAGTCCTCGCTCAGGATCGGTCGCAAAGGCGTGCACCGAAGTGAGCACCCCGGAGCGCACCAGAAAGGTACCGAGCAAGCTCAGGGAAAAGGTAAAAATCGCCAACAACACGGTCCAGCTCTTGAACAAGCCACGCTTTTCAGTGACTGCTAAAGAATGCAGCAGCGCCGTCCCGGCCAACCAGGGCATGAACGAGGCATTTTCCACGGGATCCCAGAACCACCAGCCGCCCCAACCGAGTTCGTAATAGGCCCACCAACTCCCGAGCATGATCCCCAGGCTGAGAAACGCCCAGGCCGCATTGGTCCAGGGGCGGGACCAGCGCGCCCAGCTCGCGTCCAGGCGACCACCCAGCAGCGCCGCGATAGCAAAAGCAAACGCCACCGAGAATCCGACGTAACCCATGTAGAGCAAAGGCGGATGTATGATCAGCCCGAAATCCTGCAACAACGGATTCAGATCGCTGCCGTCGGCGGGGATACCGGGCAGCAGGCGCTCAAACGCGTTTGAGGTGAACAGGGAGAAAGACAGGAAACCGACGGCAATGGCGCCCATAACCGCCAACACCCTTGCCAGCACAGCAAGCGGCAGCTGGGCGCTGAATATGGCTACAGCCGCCCCCCAGAGTGACAGGATCAGCACCCACAGCAGCAAAGAGCCCTCGTGATTGCCCCACACAGCAGAAAACTTGTAGATCGGCGGTAACAGGCTGTTGCTATTGCTCGCAACGACCTTGACTGAAAAATCATCCTGCAAAAAAGCTACCGCCAGACAGGCAAAGCTGATTGCGACAAAAACCAGCATGCCCAGGGCGAGGCTCGGCGCCAGGGACATGGCCCGCAGATTGCCGCGCCAGGCGCCCCACAAAGGAACGGTCGCCAGCAGCAACGCCAGACACAGCGCAATGATCAGGGAAAAGTGACCGAGTTCTGGTATCACAGTTTGGCTCCTGTCGAAGTATGGCCCGAAGCCTCCAGCGCCTCGGCCACCTCAGGCGGCATGTAATTTTCGTCGTGCTTGGCGAGCACCTCGGAGGCGATTAGAACGCCCTCGGCATTGAGTTCACCGGAAGCTACCGCTCCCTGCCCTTCGCCAAACAGGTCCGGCAAAATACCCTCATATTCAACGGTGACCGCCGCCTCAAAGTCGGTAACGTCAAAACTGACTTGCAAACTATCGGCACTGCGCTGCACGCTCCCCTCGACCACCATGCCGCCTACCCGGATAGGCTGCCCGACCGGCGCCTCACCCGCTGCAACCTGAGCCGGAGGGAAGAACAGGTTGATATTGCCCCGCAGGGCGTAGGCCACCAAACCAACCGCGGCACTGGAAAACAAAACCACGAACAAGACCAGAAAAAGCCGCTGCTTACGAACGGGATGCATTAATTGCCCTCTGTCAGTCCGCCGGTGGGCGGCTGCCGCTTGAGCTCGCCGGCCAGCTGTTTGAGAAATCGGTTCTGCCTGCGCAGTGGCACTGCCAGCAGCGCAACCAGCACGACAAGAGTAATACCATACGCCGCCCAGACGTAGCCACCATGGCCATTCATCTGCAGTGCAGCGCCGAGGCTGTCAAAGTACATTATACCGCCTTGCCGTCGGCTGCCATGGTGCGCACCCAGCGGGTACGCGATTCGCGCTGCAGGATCTCCGCTCGCATGTTCAGCAGCAGGCAGCAGGTGAACAGCGCGTAAAATGCGCTGATCATCAGCAACAGCGGGTAGAGCATACTGGGATCGATCGTCGAGTCGCCGGTGAACTTGATGGAGGCCGGCTGATGCAGGCTATACCACCAGTCGACAGACTTATAGATAATCGGAATATTCACCATACCCACCAGACTCAACACGGCACAGGCTTTCGCGGCGGCTTCCTTGTTGTCATACGCCTCGTACAAGGCGATAACGCCAAGGTAGAGAAATAACAGGATGAGCATAGAGGTGATTCGCGCGTCCCACACCCACCAGGTGCCCCAGGTGGGCTTACCCCAGATGGCGCCGGTGACCAGAGCAATAAACGTCAATGCCGCCCCCACCGGCGCGCAGGACTTCATCGCTATATCTGCCATTTTCATGCGCCATATCAAGCTCACCGCCCCGGCAATAGCCATCACATAATACCCTGCCAGAGCCACCACCGCGGCCGGCACGTGGATGTAGATAATTCGGTAACTGTTTCCCTGCCGAAAATCAGGGGGTGTGAACAGCAGGCCCCACACCAGACCAATAGCCAGTGCAATCAGCGTGAGCGGCAATAACCAACGCAAAATAGCTCCGGAAATCCTGTAGAGCCAGGGCGGCGAGCCGAGTTTATGAAAGAGAGACCACATGTCGCCGGCAATTATACAGAGGGGCCAAGCAGGAACAACTTAAACCGGCCACCGTACCCAATCGCATGGGGACAGAGTTCAGGCATCTACGCTAATGCGCAAGCCAGCAGCAATCGCCAGGGGTGCAAGCGCGACAGCCAGACAAAGCATGGCCGCCAGAATGGCCAGATAGGGACCGCTGTCAGAACCGCGAACTGCGGCCTGCACGGACGCGCTGCCAAAGATCAGCACCGGCATGTAAAGCGGCAGTATCAAAAGTGAAATCAGCATGCCGCCGCGCTTGAGCCCCACGGTCAGCGCGGCCCCGATGGCGCCAACGAGACTGAGTACCGCAGAGCCCAGCAGCAGGCTTGTGGCCAGGGTGCCGATCGCGCCAGGAGGCAAGTTGAGCATCAGTGCAAAGACAGGCGAAATCAGCGCCAGCAACAGGCCGGTGACCAGCCAATGCGCCAGGGTATAAGCCAGCACTGAGAGATACAGGGGTTGCGGGGAGAGCAGCAATTGCTCCAGGCTGCCGTCGTCGAAATCGCTGCGAAACACCGCATCAGAGGTCAGCAGGTTGGACAGTAAAGCGACAATCCACAGAATACCCGGAGCGAATTCCGCGAGCCGGTCGGGCGCCGGGCCCAGCCCCAGGGGGAAAAGCGCGACGACCATAGCGAAAAACAGCAGCGGGTTTCCGATCTCTATCGGCCGGCGCACAGCCAGCACCAGTTGCCTTTTTAGCAAACGCGCGCAAAAGGCCAGATTGCCCGGCTGAGTCAAGCGAGCAAACCCCGGGCCAGATCGAGCTGATGCAGGGGGTAGTCCACCCGCAAGGGCTGATGCGAGGTCATGATGACAGCGCCGTTGCTTCTCGCATGCTCGACCAGCAGGGATTCCAGAGCCGCCACGCCGTCCTTGTCAATCGCAGTGAACGGTTCGTCCAGCAACCACAGGGGGCTGTCGACGAGATACAGGCGAGCCAGATTGACCCGGCGGTGCTGCCCGGCGGACAGGGCATGAGCGGGAACGTCTTCGTATCCGTAGAGCCCGACCCGGGCCAGAGCCGCTTCGATTCGTTCATCGCTATAAGAGCCACTGCCGGAGACATGCCAGGCCAGGTTTTCTCGGGTGGTCAGCAACCCTTTGACCGCCGGTTGGTGGCCCAGATAAACCAATGGTACAGAGCAACTGACTCGCCCGCTGAAGCCATAACGGGACAGTCCGGCAAGAATTCGCAGCAAGCTGGTTTTGCCGGCGCCGTTTGCCCCGCCAATCTGCACCAACTGACCGGGCAATATCTCAAAAGACAGCCCCTCGAACAATAGGCGGCCGCCCCGCTCCAGAAACAGTGCATCCGCCGTCAACAGAGGGCCACCGCCCTCTCCATCGCCCGGGTCAAGCGGATTTACCGACACTAGAGGTTGACGACCTGAATACCGGGAATATGCAGATCCGTATCAACCGCAATGCTCAGTGAGGCAAAATCGAACAGGTCGGAGTCTGCCAGCTGCGAAGGTGCGACATTGCGAATGCTACGAAAGATGGTCTCGGTACGGCCCGGATACTGTCGCTCCCAGTCCGCCAGCATAGTCTTTATTTGCACGCGCTGCAGGTTTTCCTGTGATCCGCACAAATTGCAGGGAATGATGGGAAACGCCTTGTATTGCGCATAACGGGCCAGGTCGTTTTCACGGCAGTACACCATGGGCCTGATTACCACGTTTCTGCCATCGTCGCTAAGTAATTTAGGCGGCATGGATTTTAGACTGCCCTGGAAAAACATATTCAAAAACAGCGTCTCTACCAGGTCGTCCCGGTGATGACCAAGCGCGATTTTAGTGGCCCCAATCTCCTGGGCAAAACCATACAGATTGCCCCGCCTGAGCCGGGAGCAGAGGCCGCAAGTTGTTTTCCCCTCGGGAATCAGCTCCTTGACGATGCTGTAGGTGTCCCGCTCCAGCACGTAGTAGGGGACCCCCAGTGCCTCCAGGTAATCAGGTAGCACCTGCTCGGGAAATCCGGGCTGCTTCTGATCCAGGTTTACCGCAATCAACTCAAATTCTATCGGCGCATTACGCTGCAAATTGAGCAGAATATCGAGCATACCGTAGGAGTCTTTTCCGCCGGAAACACACACCATCACACGATCACCCGCCTCGATCATTGCATAGTCAATAATCGCGTGCCCCGCGTTGCGGCGCAGCCGCTTTTGCAGCTTGTTAAACTCTGTTTTTTCCCTGCGGGATAGTTCGTTCACCTGGCGGCCTGTATTGTGCATCCGGGCGCGCATTTTACAGCTCCGGACCAGCAGCAGTCCAGCCGCGCAGGGCCTGCTGCTGCACCAGGCGAAGGAGACAGCTGCAGCTTTGCCAGCGCTTGTCTTTTCAGCCGTTTGGCACCACAATGTCCGCCCCGAAAACGACCGACTTTATCCCTCACAAGGAACTTGATCCCATGAAAGACGCTGTTCGTGTGACTGTTACCGGTGCGGCGGGCCAAATTGGCTACGCGCTGCTGTTTCGTATCGCCTCCGGGGCCATGCTGGGTGACGACCAGCCCGTGATACTACAACTGCTGGACATTACCCCCGCCATGGAGGCACTGGAAGGTGTCCGCATGGAGCTGGATGACTGCGCGTTTCCGCTGTTGGCCGGCGTCACCTGTACCGACGATGCCAACGTGGCGTTCAAGGACGCCGACTACGCCCTGCTGGTAGGGGCGCGTCCGCGCGGCCCCGGCATGGAGCGCAAGGACCTGCTGGAAGCGAACGCGGCCATCTTCTCCGTTCAGGGCAAGGCCATCAATGACAATGCCAGCAGCGACATCAAAGTGCTGGTCGTGGGCAACCCCGCCAACACCAACGCGCTGATCACCCAGCGCAACGCCCCGAAGATCAATCCGCGCAATTTCACCGCCATGACGCGCCTGGACCATAATCGGGCGATGAGCCAGATTGCCGCCAAAACCGGTAAGACGGTCAACGATGTGACCCGAATGACCATCTGGGGCAACCACTCCGCCACCCAGTATCCCGACCTCTTCAACGCCCGGGTTGCCGGCACCCCCGCCGCTGACTTGATCGAGCAGAGCTGGTATGAAGAAGCGTTTATCCCGACAGTGCAGCAGCGCGGTGCAGCCATTATCAAGGCCAGAGGCGCTTCTTCTGCGGCTTCTGCGGCCAACGCGGCCATCGATCACATGCGCAGCTGGGCGCTGGGCACCAAGGGGGACGACTGGGTCTCCATGGCGGTGCACTCCGATGGCTCATACGGTATCGCTGAAGGACTCATCTACTCCTTCCCCTGTCGCTGTGCCAACGGCGACTGGGAAATTGTTCAGGGCGTAGAGGTGGGTGAGTTCAGTCAAACCAAGATGAAGGCCACCGAGCAGGAGCTTGCCGAAGAGCGCGATGCGGTACAACACCTGTTGCCGTAAAGCCTCGCGTGCTCCCGGTTATCACTCGATTGCCGGGGGCGCCGCTCAATTGCCCCTCCGATCCCTGCCGGCCGGCACACCTGAAGAAATGATTACGTGACCCCCAAAAGCTATCACCACGGCAACCTGCGCGCTGAATTACTGGATACCGCCATTCAGCAGCTGGATGACCAGGGCGCTGAGGACCTCAGCCTGCGCGCTCTGGCGCGGTCCCTGGGCGTGTCGCAGACCGCACCTTACCGGCACTTTGCGGATAAGAACGAACTCCTGGCCGCTATGGCGACCTTCGGCTATCGCGGCTTGTTGTCAGCCCTGCAGCAGGCGGGAGCGGCCGCTGACGAATGCCCCCGAGAGCAGCTGATCGCATTCGCTCATGCCTACGTTACCTACGCGGCTGAAAACCCGCGTCTATTCAAACTGATGTTCGGCCCCAGTGTACAGCCCGTTGGGCGCTACCCGGAACTGCGCATTGCGAGTCGTGAGACCCTGCAATTGGTGCAACAGATTTTGCGCCGCGGCATTGACCTCGGTCAGTTCAAACCCGCCGAAGACCTGGCCTACCTCGCCAATGCGGCCTGGGCCGGTATTCATGGTCTCGCAACGCTGCGGGTAGACGCACCTGAACTGTTCCAACGCTACATTGATCTGCAGCGTCAGGTGGATCTGGGTGTGGTGACTTTTCTCAACGGTATCAGCACATCCCCAAGCCACGACTAGTGCACCTCTGAACAATGGCAATGCGCCCGGGCCGTTATTCAGAGGTGACCTGGACCAGCCTCGGTCAATATGACTGTTTCGACCCGGTCACACCCGCTCACTCTAGTGCTGGCAGATAAGGTGGCAACAAGTTAGTCTTAGCTACAGTCACAACACCACGACAAGAGTGAGCCCATTTCGCATGATCAGGATGTTACTCGTGCTCGCGGGCGCCGGTCTGACGACCCTCGCCCTCACGCCGCAGGCCTCCCCCTACCCGTCTACTTACAAGCCGCTTGCCTCTGTGCCGACCGTCATTCACAACGCCACCGTACTAACCGGCACCGGTGAACAGCTCGAAAAAACCTCCCTGCTTATGGCCGGCGGCAAGATCGTGTTTCTGGGTGCGGGAGAAGTGCCTGCAGATGCCCGTGTCATTGATGCCGCAGGTCGCTGGCTGACGCCCGGGCTGATCGATGTGCATTCGCACCTAGGAGTCTACCCCAGCCCGGACGTGGACGCCCATCAGGATGCCAATGAAATGTCCGGTCCAGTGCAGGCCAATGTGTGGATAGAACACAGCATCTGGCCGCAGGATCCGGGGTTTTCGCGCGCCCTGGCCGCGGGGGTGACGACGCTGCAGATACTGCCCGGTTCCGGAAACCTGTTTGGCGGTCGTGCGGTCACGCTGAAAAACATCGCCAGCACCAGCTACCAGGGCATGAAGTTTCCCGACGCGCCCCAGGGACTGAAAATGGCCTGTGGCGAGAACCCGAAGCTCTGGTATGGCGGCAAGGATAAAACGCCGGGCACCCGCATGGCCAATGTTGCGGGCTATCGCGCTCAGTGGGTTGAGGCGAGAAAATACATCGATGACTGGGAGCGCTACGAAAGCGACCGTGACGCAGGCAAGGCAGATGTCACTGCGCCCGAACATGACCTGCGGCTGGATACGCTTGCCGCCGTGCTCGAGGGTGAAATACTCGTGCACATGCACTGTTATCGAGCCGACGAGATGTTAACCGTGCTGGATATGGCGGATGAGTTCAACTACCAGGTCGGCACCTTTCATCACGCCGTAGAGGCCTATAAGATCGCTGACACCCTGGCAGATCGAGGCGTTTGCGGCGCCCTTTGGGCCGACTGGTGGGGCTTCAAAATGGAGGCCTATGACGGGATTCAGGAAAACCTCGCCATCGTCGATCGGCCCGAGAACAGCTGTGCGGTGGTGCACTCGGATTCAGCAGAGGGCATTCAGAGGCTCAATCAGGAGGCGGCTAAGGCCATGGCGCGCGGACAGCATGCCGGACTGGATTTATCCCCCGCTCGTGCGATCCGCTGGCTCACGGAAAACGCCGCACGCTCTCTGGGCATCCTTGAGCAGACCGGCACGTTGGAGCCCGGGAAGATGGCCGACGTGGTGTTGTGGAATTCGAATCCCTTCAGCGTTTACGCCAGGCCGGACCAAGTCTTCATAGACGGCGCACTGGTTTACGACCGCGCCGACCCCGCGCACCAGCCCTTGTCCGATTTCGAGCTGGGCCAGAATCTGGAGGCCCCATGAACAAGGCCTCCACAGCACCCTGGGTGAGAACCCTGCTATTCGCCGCCTGTGTGCTAAGCAGCGCACAGGCCGCGGCCCAGGACCTGCTGGTACGCAACGCGCTGCTGCACAGCATGAATGGCGATGGCATTACTGAAAATGCTGACATCCTCATTGTCGACGGTCGAATAAATGCTGTGGGTAGCGAGCTGGCGACACCAGCGTCAAAGGTCAGGGTTATCGATGCCAAAGCGCGGATTGTGACACCGGGCCTGTTTGCCGGCATCAGTGCGCTGGGCCTTGAGGACGTGTCCGCAGAAGCGCAGACGCGGGACAGCAGCTTTGAGACGGCGACCGGGCACGGTCTCGGAGCCATGCGCCCGGAATTCGACGTCACACGGGCGTATAACCCTCATTCCAGTCTGATTCCCGTTACCCGCATCGAAGGCTATACCTTCACGCTACTGGCGGCCCGCCGCGCCAATACCATAATTGCCGGCCAGGGCCGGATGGTGACGCTGGATGGCGGCTACCGCAGCTTCAGTGGTGAACCCGCCCTGTTCATTGATCTGGGTGCCAGTGCCTCGGGCCTCAGTGGTGGCTCCCGAGCCGGACAGTGGATGCTACTGGAGCAAGCCCTGTCCGAGCTGGGCGCCAACGCAGGCCCATCAGACCAAAGCTTACTGACGCCGGCCGGTCGCGAGGTTCTCGGCAACTATCGCAAGACGGGCCGGGTGGTATTCAGCGTCGACCGGGCCGGCGACATCCTGACAGTTATCGAGTTCGCCGAAACTCATACCCTCAATGCCGTTATCGTCGGCGGCGCCCAGGCCTGGATGGTAGCCGAGCAGCTGGCCGGCGCCGACATACCGGTCATTCTCGATCCGCTGGTCAACCTGCCGGACTCCTTCGACCGCATTGGCGCCAGACTGGACAATGCAGCCCTGCTGCACGCCGCCGGCGTCACCATCGCATTCGCCCAGACACCGGATATGGAGACCCACAACGCCAGACGTATGCGGCAACTGGCGGGCAACGCCGTCGCCCACGGCTTACCCCACCAGGCAGCGCTGGCAGCATTGACGATAAACCCGGCGCGTATATTTGGCATGGGGGCTGAGACCGGTTCGATAGCGCCGGGGATGCGCGCCGATCTGGTCATCTGGAGCGGTGACCCGCTAGAAGTTACGTCCCTCGCCGAGCAGGTCGTTATCGGAGGGGTGGCAACGCCAATGATATCGCGGCAAACGCTGCTTCGAGACCGCTACTTGCCGCAAGACCCCGCCACCCCACGGGCCTATATAAACAAGATTAAACCCGGAGAGCGATTAAACCCGGAGAGCGATTAAACCCGGAGAGCGATTAAACCCGGAGAGCGATTAAACCCGGAGAGCCATTAAACCCTGAGAGCGATTAAACCCCGAGAGCGGCCAGTGCCGCTCGCCTCCCACTCTGTGTGGCCCGGCATCTGGAGCGGGCCCGCACAGCCCTGAAAAGTCTGTCTATTCCATCTACACGGCCGCTTGTTGCTATACTCGCCCGCAGCAATCCGATCACCCGCTTACGAGGAAGACCCTGTGTTAGCATCCGTTCCACTGCGATCATCTTTGCTCCACCTGGCACTGTGCATTGGTCTGCTCAGCGGTTGCAACAGCGACCCCGACTATGACCTGATCGTACGGGGCGGCATAGTCTACGACGGCAGCGGCAGCGCGCCTGTTGTCGCAGACCTTGCTATCCAGGGCGATACCATTGCAGCGCTTGGCGATCTGGATGGCGCTCGCGCCAGACGGGAAGTCGATGCCACCGGGCTCGCGGTGGCGCCGGGTTTTATCAATATGATGTCCTGGGCCAATGAGTCGCTGATCGAGGACGGCCGCTCCCAGAGCAATATTCGCCAGGGTGTCACCCTGGAGGTCATGGGTGAAGGCAATTCCATGGGCCCACTCACCGAGACCATGAAAGCGGAAATGGTTAGTCTGCAGGCAGATATCGCCTACGAAGTGGAATGGACCACCCTGGCAGAGTATCTGGACTATCTGGAGCGGCGCGGCGTCTCACCCAATGTCGCCTCTTTTATCGGCGCCGCTACCCCGCGAGAGTACGTCATCGGCCATGAGGACCGCCCTCCCAGCGCCGAAGAATTGCAACGAATGCAGGCGCTGGTGCGCGCGGCCATGACCGACGGAGCGATGGGCGTGGCCTCCTCGTTGATGTACCCGCCGGGCCTGTTTGCAACGACGGACGAACTCGTTGCCCTGGCCAGCGTTGCAGCGGAGTATGACGGCCTCTATGCCTCCCATATGCGCGATGAGGGAGCGCACCTCCTGGCAGCCGTTGATGAAGTCATCACCATAGCGCGCGAGGCGGACATTCGCGCGGAGATCTATCACCTGAAGTCCTCCGGCCAGAACAACTGGCCACTCTTTGACCAAGCCGTCTCCATGGTGGAGGCAGCCAGGGCCGAGGGGCTGGCGATTACTGCTGACGTCTATACCTACCCCGCTGGATCAACCGGGCTCAACGCCAGTGTGCCGCCCTGGGTTCAGGAGGGTGGCTTTGAAGCCTCTCTGGCCCGCATGAGCGACCCTGCACTGCGGCCCCGGATTATCCGGGAGATGCGCGAACCGTCCGAGGACTGGGAGAACCTCTTCCTCGGCGCGGGGTCGCCTGACAATATTATGCTGATCGGCTTCAAGAATGACGCTCTCAAACCGCTCACCGGAAAAACAGTCGCCGAGGTTGCCGCACTGCGCGGGACCAGCCCGGCGGAAACTATACTCGACTTGCTGGTGGAGGACGGTAGCCGTATTGGCAGCGTCTACTTTACCCAGTCGGAGGACATCGTTCGCAGGGCGGTCGCCCTGCCCTGGGTGAGTTTCAATTCCGACGAGGCATCTCTGGCACCGGAAGGGGTGTTCCTCCTGAGCAACCCACATCCTCGCGCCTACGGAAGTTTTGCCCGGGTGCTGGCCAAGTATGTGCGCGAGGAGAAGCTGCTATCACTGCAGGAAGCGATTCGAAAACTCGCCGCCCTGCCCGCTCACACCCTGAGGCTGGACCGGCGCGGCGAGCTTAAACAGGGCTACTACGCCGATGTGGTGATCTTTGACCCCGACACCATTGCAGACCACGCCACATTCGTCGAGCCACATCAGTACGCCACCGGAATGCGCCACGTATTCGTTAATGGCGTGCAAGTGCTCGCCGACGGCGAACACACCGGCGCCACGCCGGGACGGGCAATACGCGGGCCGGGGTGGCAAGCGCCCTGAGTGGCGCACTCCCTTTCACCGCAATGAATATCATCTATACTGAACGTCTGATTTAGCTGGTTCCCGACAGGAGAAAAACATGGATCTACTGAGTGCGCTCTGGCCTTATTTAATGGGCGCCCTGGTTGGCTGGATGGCCAGTTGGGGGCTGGCGCATCGATTCAAGTATGCCACTGATTCCGCCAAGACCATCAAGGTCGAGAAGCTGGTAGAAAAAATCGTCGAAGTAGACAACCCTGAACTCATCGACAGGCTGGCGCAAGTGGAGTCACTGATTGGAGATTATGAGGATCAAATCCTCGCGCTGCGCGCTGATCAGGTGGAGCTGGCATCCGCCAGCACAGAGCCACCGGAACTGCTTGCCAGAATCGCGGACCTGGAGGCCACCAACGCCACCTACGAGGTCGAATTGAGCGACCTGCGAGCCGGGAAACCGTCTTCCAAAGCCGGAAAGCCGGCTGAGAAAGAGGTCGAGAAGGTCGTTGAAAAGGTCATCGAGATCGACCGGCCCGAATTACTTGCCAGGCTCGCAGAGTTGGAAAAAAGCCTGCAAGCATCCGAGAAGGCCCTGGAGACGCTGTCCGGCGTCCAGCCGGCAACCGGCAAAATCGAGAAACTGGCCGATGATCTACCCGCCGTCACGCCAGCCAGGACAAAAAAACCCGCGGCTGCAAAAACCACTGGCAGAAATGCCAGAACGAAAGCCTCGGCTACCCCGCCGGTCAAGAAGGCAAAGGCAGCCAAAAACACCACTGCCCGTCGCGATGAATCACAGCTACCACTGCCTGTGGAGCACACGGCAGAGCCCACAGAAACCGAGATCAAGCCGAAGAAGACGGCAGAGCCATTGAAAAAAGCGCCAGTGCAGAAAACGCAGGTGCAGATAAAGCCGGATCAGGTGGCAAAGAAACCGGCACTGACAGCAGCGGCACGCAAGGCTGAGCGGCCTCCTGACGAGGCACAGATTCGGGACAACTCACCGGAACCTGCCGACCTCAGCCCGGCCGCTACCAACGCCGGGAAAGCGCAAGCTGCTGACAGCAGTAATCTCCGTCCGCTGGCAGAATCAAGCACCGACCGCGCATCGGGGATACTCAACGGCAGCGACATTGACTGGGCTGCTGCGCGCAGTCTTGGATTCAAATTTCGGGATCCGGGTGACAAGGCGGATTTCAGTTATGTGGAGGGGATTGGGCCAAAAATCAGCAGCCTTCTGCAGGAAGCTGGCATTAGCAGCTATCGACAGCTGGAAATCACCAGTAGCAAAGCCATACGCGACATTCTTGATCGAGCTGGACCCCGCTATCGATTGGCAGACCCCGGCACCTGGCCGCAGCAAGCAGGAATGATAGCGGATAGCCGCTGGCAGGACTTGAAAGATTGGAAAGAACAACTCAAACACGGCAAGCTTACTGAGGACACAAAGGCATGAGCCTGGACTTTCGCACCCATCGACTGTGGGACAGTTACACAACCGTGCACTTACGTGTCGCGCTGATCATCGGTGCGCTGTTGATCGCCCCGGTACTGACCGGCGCCAGGCCCTGGGATGCGGCCTGTGAGGTCGATACAGCAAAACCGGGCGTCTCTCGCCCCCTGGCTACAGAGCCCTCTACGCGCGTACCCACCGTGCCGGGTTCCAGCCAACCTTCGGGCTGAATCCCACCCACATGGCGGCCGCTAAGGCAGTTGGCCATTGGCGCGTTAATAACGCGTTAATGGCGTGCTGAAAGCGGGCGTCTCTGAGCCAGTCCGAGTCCGGTAGGCTCAGCCCCTGTGGTAATCTTCTCATCATCACAGCCAAAATCGGTAAGACCATGCAGTGTCTGCGCATCATCTTGGACCAACACCCGGGCCCGCCTATGGCTGACTTGTCCTGTGAGGCCCTGAACCGCTTCATTTCGATAAACCACCCTGTACGCGGCCTATGTACGGTACACCCTGGATTATCACCCCGGAGATATCTTCGGGTTGGGTCAGTTGGTTTAGCGGTGACGCTGCAGAACTGCTGCCGACTGAGCCTGTGGAGTATGGATAAATTCTGACCATGGATTTACGCAAACTCGAAGCTTCCCAATGCCTGGTCGCGTGCGGTAGTTTCAGCCGAGCGGCCGAGGAATCGGGTATGGCTCAGCCTGCAGTCAGCATCGCAGTCAGAGGCCTACTGGCGGCACTACCCACCAATCCTCATAGGCTTTCGCTGAAATGAATACCAAGTCACACGCTCAGATTGCACCCTGGATGCAGTCCACCCTGAGAGAGGGCTTTGCGCATCTGTCGGCTGGACGCCACCATGAGGCGGCTGCCTGCTGCAGGCGCCTGCTGGAAGCAAAGCCCGACCTGGTAGAAGGCCATTTCCTGGTAGGCCTGATCGCGTTGGAGCTACGGCAGATATGGAACGGCATCAATGCCTTTGGTTCAGTCACCAAACTGCAACCGGATCATGCCGCAGCCTGGGCCAATCTCGCCCGTTTGTTCATGCAGGCTGGCCAGCCCGTCCGGGCAGACGCAGCGCTTGCAAAGGCTGTGGAACACAACGATGGGGTGCCCGTTGTACAGGATGTTATTGGCACGGTTTATGGCATGCTTGGGGATCAGCAGGAGGCGGGTCACTGGCTTGCAGAAGCACTAGCGAAACAACCGGATAACGTGGCGTTTCAGGTCAACCAGGCCAATAACTTTATGTTCCTTGGCGACCTTGACGCTGCAGAGGCTGTTCTGCGACAGACGCTCTCACAGAGACCGGGCAATGCGAATGCGCACTGGCTGCTGTCCAATCTGCGCAAGGCTAAGGATCGCGAGCATGTGGCCACGCTGAAGACGCTGGTGACGCAGGCGGGACGCGACCCCCGCTCCCTCGCATTTCTTTATTACGGCATGGGCAAGGAACTCGAGGATCTCGAGGACTGGGAAAAGGCATTTGAGGCATTTGCACACGGCGCCAAGGCGAGACGGAGTGTGATCGATTTCGATGAAGCTGCCGAGGTCGAGATGTTCGACGCGTTCGCAGCCACATTTACCCGCGAGTGGATGGAAAAACAGAGCAGTTGCCATGACGACCCCTCGCCCATATTTGTAGTGGGCCAGCCACGCTCCGGCACAACACTGGTGGAGCGAATTATTACCAGCCACTCCCAGGTCTACTCCGCCGGAGAACTGAAACAGATGGGTATCTGCGTGCGCCGGCTGGCCAATTACACTGAACCCAAGAGCCAATCGGCGAAACTGGCGGAGGAGGCGGCCGCCATCGATCCGGGAAAACTGGGCAAGGCCTACATGCAGACTACCGAAAAGCTGCGTGGCGAACTCCCCCGCTTCGTCGACAAGCTGCCGCCCAACTACCTGTATATTCCCCTTATTCTCAAGGCGCTGCCCAACGCCAGAGTAGTACACCTGCGTCGAAACCCCATGGATGCCTGCTTCGCCAGCTACAAACAGTTGTTCGCAGATGCTTACCCGCACTCCTACGACCAGGCCGAGATGGCGCGGCACCATGCACGCTACTACAAGCTGATGAACGTGTGGCGGGAACGCTTTGGCGGCCGCTTCTTCGACATTTCCTATGAAGACACCGCGCGCGACCTCGAACCCAATGCCCGCGCACTGATCGATTTCCTGGGCCTGCCCTGGGAAGATGCCTGCCTGGAATTTCACAAGCAGGACGCCGCGGTCACCACCGCCAGCGCGATCCAGGTGCGTCAGCCTGCGCATACGGGCTCCATCGATCGCTGGCGTCGCTATGAAAACCAGCTCGATGTAATGCGCCAGACCCTCGTAGACGAGAACATACCGCTGCAGAACTGAATTCCAGTTTGTCCCGCGCATTCATGAAGAAAGCGAACGATCTTCCATGGGGTAGTTACGAACGCCGCGAGTGCCATTGCAGTGCTTGGAATTTAGTAGTAGCCTCAAGTCAGTCGCAGTCGATTGCCGCGTCAAATTCTGTGCGCCTATAAGTTCGGAAGACGAGGCACCCGGTGGCACGGCAGACTCCTAGAAGAAGAAAACTCCAGTGCGTCCGCAAATACAGCGTTCAACAATGAGGGGAGCAAAACCATGGCAAGAAAGTCGCACCACTGGAAGCTGAATACCAGAACCGCCGCGCAGGGCAAAACCAGGCGACCGCGCCGCGCGATCATGGCTCAGGCCGTCTCGGTAGCACTGCTTACCGGCGTGGCAACCGAGCCGCTCAGGGCGCAGCAGCTCGAGGAAGTCATCGTGACTGCCACCAAGCGTGCTACCTCCGTGTTGGACGTCTCGGTCTCTATGACCGCAATGACGGGCACCGAAACCCGCATGCTCAATCTCAACGACATCAAGGACCTCATCCAGTTCACCCCCGGCATCACCGGCAACTCCAAGGACTCCTTTCTGGACACGATCTCGGTGCGCGGTATCCGCACCAATTTGTTCGGTAATGGTGCCGAGCCGTCCATAGGCTTCTTTGTCAACGGCACCTACCAGGGACGCACCGGCGCGGCGGTTAGTGGCCTTTACGACGTGGAGCGCACCGAGGTGCTGCGTGGCCCCCAGGGCTTCCTGTTTGCCCGTGGCGCCGTGACGGGCGCCATCAATGTCATCACCGAAAAAGCCAATACCGAAGCCTTAGGCGGCTTCGTGGAAGCTGACGTGGGCGAGCGCGGCGTGCTTGTCTTCGAGGGCGCCGTCAACGTACCGATCACTGATAACTTCGCGATGCGCATCGCTGGCCTGCACACCGAAGAGGACGGCTACGTTGAAAACCTTTTCGGTGGCGACGACCTTATCGAACACGACAATGACTCCCTGCGCGTCAGCTTTAATTACAACACCGACAAGTTCAACGGCGATCTGATTTTCCAGTACGACGACCGGGATCAGGCAGGGTCGATCTACCGGGTAACCGGGAAAGGCCCCAACTTCACCAGCGATCGCTCATTGCTACTGAGCGGCGGCACACCCTGGGAAGTGGGTAACAGTCGCAACGTGAATATCAACGACGAGGTCGGCAGCCGCGATCAGGCGGAGGTCTATTCCGCGAGCCTGCTTATGGACTTCGACCTGGGCTTTGCGACCTTATCCTCCATCTCCCATTACAAGGACCACGACTACGAGTACGGCGAAGACTTCGACGGTCTGCCGATCACTCTGTTTGAGTATGAACAGTTCCAATCCGGAGAATACTTTGAGACCGAACTGCGCCTTACTTCACACAGCGATGGACCGCTGGACTGGTACGCCGGTGTCTCTTACTACGAGGAAGACATCGACACTACTTTCGGGCAACTGCAGTCCGAAGACACCTACTGTGACCTGTACCTGAACTATTACCTGTACGCAGGCCAGGCTTATCGCGGCTGCCAGGCGTACTATAACTACGCCGGCTACGAGTTCACGCCGTCCACCAACGGTCTGATCAACGACTACAACGAGACCAAGGGTAAGTATGATGGCTATTCCGCCTACATCGAAGTTGGCTACGCGTTCAGCGATCAGTTCGATATAGCGGTTGGTGTGCGCTACCAGAATGACGAGCGGGAATACTCCAATGAACGCCTGGCTGATCTGGGAGGGTCGCAATTCTCAGGTGGTATCGGGGGTGTTTTACCAACGCCGGATGGCGCCCTGACCGATAAGGGAAGTTGGAGTGATACAACCTATCGCCTGGCACTCAATTGGCGTCCGAA
The DNA here is from genome assembly GCA_963840725.1 of uncultured Gammaproteobacteria bacterium. Classification (GTDB taxonomy): domain Bacteria; phylum Pseudomonadota; class Gammaproteobacteria; order Pseudomonadales; family Halieaceae; genus CAVWDU01. The sequence continues at coordinate 27,202 of CAWIZY010000035.1, forward strand.
CGACGACACGCTGTTGTTCGCATCGGTGGCCACGGGGTACAAACCCGGGGGTTACGATGTTTATGGTTTCGAGAACAGAGCCACCGGGGAGTCGTCGGAGGGAGAGGCTTTACGCGGCATCGACCGTCCTGCCGATTTCGATGAGGAAACGGTAACATCCTATGAAATAGGCTATAAAGGCACCCTGGCGGATGGTCGCGTCCAGCTATCACTGACTGGATTCTACTATGAATATAAGGACCTGCAGTCCTTCTTTACGCAGCCAAACCCCAGCGGGCCGGGGTTCCAGACGATCGCTGGTAACGTTGGTGTTCTGGACGGCTGGGGCAGTGAACTCGAAGTCTATGTCGCACTCACCGACTATGTGAACCTGCGTGTAGGTGCATCCTGGCTAGACTCTGAAGCCAATGACGTGCAGGCCTTCTGCGGTGCGGCGGTGGACCTCGGTGGAACGCTGGATGACTGTGAGGGCGAGCAACTGCCCCTGGCACCGGAATACACCGCATTTGTGGTTCTCAACGGCAACATACCTCTGGGCAATGGTGAACTCTTCGGCAACATTGCCTGGTCCTGGGAGGATGATATGCGCGGCGACTGGATTCCGCCCAGCCTGGCGGAACAGATCATACCAACGATTGATCAGACCGACATCATCATCGGCTACCAGACAGATCGCTGGTCGATCAGTGGCTATGTTGAGAACGTCTTCGACAATACCTGGTCTGACGGGACCTTCGGCGAGGGCTTCGACGGTTCCCCCTATCCCCAGTATGTGTTCGGCCCGGCGCGGCCGCGCACGGCCGGGGTGAGGGCCAGCTACTCGTTCTGAGCGGCTGATTGCTAAGCCACGCCTTCCAACCGCCCCGATACCGGGGCGTGTAACTCCTCAGGATTACTCATGCCACGCACACTATCCCGGCGGGATTTCATCAGCGGCATCGCTCTGGGGACGACGGCGCTTCACCTCAGTCCCCTTGAAGCACTGGCGGCCGGTAGACTTCCCGCAAGCGCCGTGGGTCGGGAATATTATCCTCCGGCACTGACCGGTATCCGTGGCAGCCATGATGGCTCCTTCGATGCAGCTCACGCGGTGGCGCGGGAAGGCCGCTCTTTCGCTATACCGAGAAACCAGACCGAAGCCACCTACGATCTGGTCGTGGTTGGCGGCGGCATCTCCGGCCTGTCAGCGGCAAAGTTTTTCCGTGACAGGAACGGCAAGGACAGCCGCATCCTGGTACTGGATAACCACGACGATTTCGGCGGCCACGCCCGTCGCAATGAGCTGGACGTGGATGGCAAGACCCTGATTGGCTATGGCGGCAGCCAGACGCTGGACAGGCCCTCGGCCTACTCCAGGGCTGCGGCGGGCCTGCTAAAAGACCTGGGCATTGAGCTAGACCGCTTCTACGACTACTACGACCAGAACTTTTTCGACCAGCGCGGCATGACCGGGGGGATATACTTCGACCGGGCCACTTTCGGCAAACGGGCGCTCACTGGCAACCCCCTGGAGTCTGGCGACCAGTCGCCGGAGCAACTGACAGCAACAGTGCGGTCCATGCCCATCTCTACCGCTGACCAGGACGCGTTCATCCGATTGCTTGCGGGTGGCGTCGATTACCTGACGGGAAAATCCCTGGAGAAGAAATACAATCTGCTGCGCAACACCAGCTATCTCGAGTACCTGGAGCGCTACGCCGGGGTGCCCGAGTCGGTGCGTGAGATCCTGCGCGACTCCTGGCTGCCGCTGGTGGGCGTCGGCTGGGAAGCCGCTTCAGCAGCTGAGGCCTGGTATTACGAGTTCCCGGGCACCGATGCCCTTGGCCTGCCTGTTGAGCATGAGGCGGAAGAACCCTATATCCATCATTTCCCGGACGGCAACGCCAGCGTGGCACGCCTGCTGGTGCGTGACCTGATTCCCGACGCCATGCCCGGCACCACCATGGAAGATCTGGTTACCTCGCGTGCGCGCTACGCTGCCCTGGATCGGGACGGCGCCGATATTCAGGTTCGGCTTAACAGCACGGCGGTCGACGTCCGTAACAGCGCCGATGGCGCCCACGTCGATGTCACCTACATAAACAAGGGCGATAGTTACCGGGTACGCGGCAGACACGTGGTGCTCGCCTGCTACAACCAGATCATCCCCCATATCTGTCCGGATGTACCCGACGAACAAGCAAAGGCTATCGGCTACGCCACCAAAATTCCGTTTGTGATCGGCAGCTTTGCTCTGCGCAACTGGCGGGCCATTGCCGATAGCGGCCATAGAATGTTCTACTCACCGGGCGACGTACTGTTCAAGCGTGTAAGCCTGGATTTCCCCGTCAGCATGGGCGAGTACCAATACCCGAAGAGTCCGGACGAACCGATGGTGATCTCTGCGTGGCATACACCGACAGCGCGGGGCCTGAGCGCAAAGGATCAGTACCGTGCGGGGCGCACAAAGCTATTGCAGATGAGTTATCAGGACTATGAGGACGACATCTTCAACCACTTTGATGCCATGCTGGGACCCCACGGCTTCGACGCAGAGCGGGATATCGCGGCGATCACTCTGAACCGCTGGCCCCATGGCTATGCCTATGAATTCGAGGGCATTGGCGTGCCTGCAGAATATGATCGCTACAACGGGCCGCACATCGCCGGCCGCGCGCGCATGGGACGCATTTCAATCGCCAATTCAGATTCCGAAGCCTATGCCTACGTGGACGGCGCCATCGATGCGGCCGACCGGGCAGTCAACGAACAGCTGGCGCTTTAGCGTCCGCCAACGACCCTTTTTCTAACCCAATGGAGAAACATCCATGAGATACCTGACAGCACTCGTCGCTGCCCTGGCGATTTCGGCGCCCACACTGGCAGACCAGCACGGCACCGTGCTACCCGCCGAGATGAATAAGGCGGACGTCGCCGGCGGCATCTTCGATCACGACGATATGATTGAAACCACTCACGACGACGGCCATGTGACCCTGGACGTGACCTCGCTGCTGTCCAGCGACAAGAAATTTGCCTCGGGCATGTATAAATCCGGCAAGACACGGTCGGAAATTACCGAACCCTATGGCGTTGACGAATTCATGTACTTCCTCGAGGGCGGCGTCACCCTGACCTCAAGCGACGGCACCGTCACAACCATCGAAGCGGGTGAGGGCGTGACCATACCCAAAGAATGGACAGGCATCTGGGACACCGAGGGCTATACCAAGATCTGGGTGATCTACTCGGAGGACGGCTCGGGACTGGAATAATGCCTGCGACAACTGACCACGCTGGAAAACCTGCCGCCTGCTGCGCCGGTCGGGACTGCGGTCACCCCCCCGGCTGGCTGCGGCTATACGCCCTACGCCAGGGATTCCATGTTTCGCGCCTGCCACGACGCCGAGGTCGAATTTTTCGCCGTGGACCCGCTGCTGACAGAACCGGTGTCCCTGGGCTTCAATGAACGTGCACTGGCCCTGGCAACCGGGAGCAGCGCCTGCTTCAGCACGGAGCCCTCTGGCCTGTCCCGGGCCATTGCCGCCTCCGGCCAACAACTGCCCTTTGCGGACGAGAGTATTGATGAGATCCTTTGTAGCTTCCTGTTGTTCGTGTGGATTGATGATGCCGCGATGCTCGCCGAGATTCTCGAAGAGTTCCAGCGGGTGTTGATTCGCGGTGGTCTGGTGAAACTTTATCCCATGGCAGATCAGCGTCTGAACAGCCCCTCGCTGCAAAACGTCATGCGCGGCTTCAGCACCAAACAGAGATTCGTTCATGGCGGTTTGGACTGGCGGGTCATGCCCGCCATGCTGACCGTCATGGAAGCGACGCTGAGTTACAGCTCCCGCAATACCGCTACCGGAGGTGTGGAGACTACGCTGCGACAACTGTACACGCCCAGCGCGCCGATCAACACCATGCCGGCGAGCACGCCCAGAGGCCAGATCCAAGGGGATGGTGCGTACTGCATATCCAGCACGTAGGTCTGCAGTACAAACACACTGCACTCGGCGGCGACCGTTGCCAGCAAGCCCGCAAACAACCCCATCGCCATAAACTCGATCAGTAAACCGCCGAGAATAAGCCGCCGGGGTGCACCAAGGGCACGCAGAATAGCGCTTTCGCGCATTCGCCCATCGACGCTGGCCTGCACACCGGCAATCAACACCAGAGCGCCCGCGGCGAGAATCACCAGCAGCACCAACTCGATGGCCGCAGAGACCTTGTCGACAATGCTCCTTATCTGGTCGATAACAATATCCATCTCGATAACGGTCACGGTGGGAAAGCTGCGAATGAACTGGTTTAGAAAGGGCTTGTCCTCCGGCCGCAGATGAAAGCTGGTCATAAACGTGGCCGGGTAATCCGTCAACAGCTTTGGCGGGAAGATCAGGAAAAAGTTGGGGCGCATGGACTGCCACTCCAATGAGCGCAGGCTGGTCACGGTCGCCTCCAGCGGCTGCGAGCCCACCAGGAATTCGAGGCGATCACCCAGCACAATACCCATGCGCTCGGCAAAATCCTGTTCGACCGATACTTCGGCCTGCTCCACTGTCGGGGGCCCACCATTGCCCCGCCACCAATTCGTTACCCGGCGGGACGGTCTCGGACCAGGTGAAATTGGTCTCCCGCTGGCGCCGGCCCTCAGCCTCCTCAGACGTAATGGGTAGCGCTTCGCCAGCAACACCCATGATCCGACCGCGTATCATCGGGTATAGGGCCTCACTGGTGACATCTGCCTGACGCAGCATCTGATCTACGGGCTGCACACTTTCTGGCCCGATATTGATCATAAAGTGATTGGGCGCACCCTCGGGTAACTGGGTTTGCCACTCGTCTATCAGGGAAGTGCGCACCAGCACCAGGTTGAGCAGCAACATGATGGCCATGGCGAAGATCACCACCTGCATAGCGTTGGCAGTGCCACGACGCTGCAGCCCTGCCAGGGCCAGACGCCAGATACTGCCGGCGCTCATGCCAACCAGGCGCCCGCCGCGCAGCAAAGTCAGCGCCAAAGCCAGTCCGAGGCCGATGGTAATCACCAACCCCAATATCACCGCCAGGGTGAGTCGCCAGTCGCCACTGTACCACCACATCAGCAGGGCTATGGCAGCCAGTCCGAGCAAGTAGTCGCCGATAACGCGGCGGTTTTCATGCGGCAGATCGCGACGCAATACACGCAGTGGGCTGGTTTGTCCCAACCGCCAGAGCGGCGGCCAGGCATAGCAAAGCAGGCACACCAATGCGGTGGTCGCACCAATCAGGTAAGGGCGTGGCCCGCCAGGCCCTGGTTGCACCGGCATCTGATCAGAAAAAATACTGAAAAACAGCGACTGCATACACCAGCCGGCGGCGCAGCCGAGTAGCGTGGCGACCAGGCCGAGCACCAACAGGCTTTTTCCGTAGAGTCTGTTCACGGCCCCGGAGGTGGCTCCCAGGCTCTTCATAATCGCCACATAGTCATTGTGGCGCTCGCTGAATCGGCGCGCCGCCAGAGCGATTGCCACTGCCGCGAGCACCACCGCCAGACTGCCGGCCAATAGCAGAAAACTCTCGGCCCGACCGAGCGCATTGCCGATGCCCGGCTGACCCTGATTGACGTCAAGCAGGCGCTGGCCCTCGGTCAGACGGGGTTCCAGCCACTGCGTGAAGCGGCCTACCTGCTCCGGCTCACCCGCGTAAAGCTGTCGAAATTGCACCCGGCTACCGGGCTGCACCACACCCGTGGCGGGGATATCGTCGTAGTGCATCAGCACCCGAGGACCGTAGGCAACGAAAGAGGCGCCCTGATCAGGCTCGGTTCTGGCGGCGGCTGTCACCGTAAACGCAGCCTCACCAATAGTGACCGCACTACCGACGCTGACGTTCAGCAGCGCGAACAGACGCGAATCGAGCCAGACTTCACCCACGCCCGGCCCGACGCCGGCTGCCGTCGCTGGCCCAAATGGCTCGGCGCTGAACTGCAATTGCCCACGCAGGGGGTACGCGTCGCTGACCGCCTTCACCGAGGCCAGATGCATTCGCTCTTCACCCGCCGTGACCATGGTGGGGAAGGTCAGCGTCTGCGCCACCTGCAGCCCGGCGTCCAGCCCCTCTCGCAGCCAGTCGGATGGCATCTCGCGACTGCTGCGCACCACCCGATCGGCGGCCAGAAAGCGATGGCTCTCTTGCTCCAGGGCGCTTTGCAGGCGGGTGGTAAACGCGCTGATACCACTCACAACGGCCACCGCCAGCACCAGAGCCGCCACCAACACGCCCAGCTCGCCACCGCGCCAATCGCGAATTAACATTCTGCTCGCGGTCATTGACACCGGTTCAGTCCCTCACCAGCTCACCGGCAGCCAGGCGCAGCCGGCGATCACAACGCTGGGCGAGGCTCTGGTCGTGGGTCACCAGCACCAGCGTCGTACCTTGCTCCCGGTTGAGTTCAAACAACAGATCAATAATCGTCTTGCCGGTATCGGTATCCAGATTGCCGGTGGGCTCGTCGGCAAACAGAATAGCCGGGCGTGATGCAAAGGCCCGTGCCAGGGCCACACGCTGCTGTTCACCGCCGGAAAGTTGCAGCGGGTAGTGGTCCAGACGCTGGGCAAGTCCCACTCGCTCCAGAAATTGTCGGGCCAGCATGTGGGCATCGGGATCACCCTGTAGTTCCAGGGGCAACATCACGTTTTCCTGAGCCGTCAACGCCGGCAGCAACTGAAAGGATTGAAACACAAAGCCGATGTGTTGCGCCCGAAACAGTGCTCGACCATCTTCATCCAGCGCGCCGAGGTCGGTTTCCAGAATCACGACCTTGCCCTCAGTCGCCTCGTCAAGGCCCGCCAGCAAGCCGAGCAGGGTAGACTTGCCCGAACCGGAGGCGCCGATAATCGCCACGGACTCCCCCGCCTTGATTTCGAGGTCAATACCTTTCAGTATCTCCAGCTCAACGCCCGCCATGGGGACACGCTTGCGGAGATTGTCAGCTTTGATCATGCAGATTTTCCTTTACCACCCAGTACGGGCTGCTGTCGCTTTTGGATTGTTCCTGTGGCTCCCGGTCGCCACCGTCTCTGCCGCAGGCCAGCCATCGCCACCCACGATTCTGGTGGTGGGTGATAGTATCAGTGCTGCCTATGGCATGTCCCTGCAAGAAGGGTGGGTTGCCCTCCTTGCGAGGCGGCTGGCTCAGGCCCAGCCCGATGCGGTCGTGTTCAACGCCAGTATCAGCGGCGATACCACCGACAACGCGCTGCGGCGCCTGCCCCGGCTTCTGGAAAAACACCAGCCGACCGGCGTGATCATTGAAGTGGGCGGCAACGATGGTTTGCGGGGTTTTCCGATCAAGCAGATTCGCAACAACCTGATAGCACTTTGCGAACAATCGGCGGCCACCGGGGCAAATGTACTGCTGTTGCGAATGAAGATTCCGCCCAATTACGGGGTCACCTATACCCAGGGGTTTCATCAGGCCTTCGAAGTCGCCGCGCAGGAGTCCCCTTGCACCCTGGGCCGATTTATTCTGGACGGGGTCGCTACCAACACAGAATTCATGCAGAACGACGGTATTCACCCAACGCGCGAGGCTCAGCCGCTGCTGCTGGATAATGTCTGGCCCGATATCATGGCCTTCCTGGAACCGCGCTGAACCGGCGACGACTATACCGGGGCAGGCAGAAAAACGGTTCCCTCCAGAAAAGTGACAGCACGCCCCGTCATCATCACCCGGCCATTGGACCACTCACACAACAGTTCTCCCCCACGGGCTGAAATCTGTCGCGCACGCAGGGTGTTACGACCCAAGCGCTGGGCCCAATAAGGCACCAGACAGCAATGGGCGGAGCCGGTGACCGGGTCTTCATCAATTCCCACCTGAGGGCCAAAAAACCGGGAAACGAAATCATGCTGGTCACCCACAGCCGTGGCGATAATGGCGCACTCACCAGCCTGCGCCAATCGGGAGAAGTCAGGACGCAAGGCTCCCACCGCAGACAATGCCCCGGGCATTTGTAGTATACTCTGCGCCCGCTTGCCGCCGCGAACTGCTATGACAAAGCCACTGTTTTCACACCGCAAGTACTGGGCCGAATGCTTCGGTGTGGCCGCCGAGCTGCCCACCACCCGCGCCGAAATGGACGCGCTGGGTTGGGATAGCTGTGACATCATCGTCGTCACTGGCGATGCCTATGTCGACCATCCCAGCTTCGGAATGGCCGTCATAGGCCGGCTGCTGGAGGCTCAAGGCTTTCGGGTCGGGATCATTGCCCAACCCGATTGGACCAGTGCTGAACCCTTCACCGTGTTAGGCAAACCCAATCTGTTTTTTGGGGTCGCCGCCGGCAATATGGACTCCATGATCAATCGCTACACGGCGGACCGCAAACGGCGCAGCGACGATGCATATACGCCGGGGAACATCGGCGGCAAACGTCCGGACCGGGCGGTGCTGGTCTACAGCCAGCGGGTGCGGGAAGCCTACAGCGATGTGCCCCTGATCATTGGCAGCATTGAAGCCAGCCTGCGCCGGATCGCGCACTACGATTACTGGAACGACAAAATACGCCGCTCTGTGCTCGTGGACAGCAGCGCAGACCTGCTGCTGTACGGCAATGCGGAGCGTGCCATTGTGGATATTGCGCACCGGCTGGCGGCGGGTGAACCGGTTAACACGATTCGCGACCTCCGTGGCACAGCCTTCGTGCGCAAGCGCATACCGGACGACTGGCGAGTGATTGACTCCAGCAGTATCGACGAAGTCGGCCCCCTGTCGCCGCCGGTGAATCCCTATGTCGATACCCGGGATGCCAGTTGCGCAGACAAAAGCACGGCGGGAGCCGTTGAGTCAAATGCCCTGGCAACGGACGCTCTTGCAGCTGACTCTGCCGGACCGGATAACCGGGAACCCGATACCGCGGCAGCGAGCACCGTAGCAGCGGAACCGGTGAAGTTGATAGCGATGACCGAGGAAAAGCCGGCGGTAATCCGCATCCCCTCCTACGAACAGGTCCGGAATGATCCGGCACTGTACGCCCACGCCTCACGCATCCTGCACAAGGAAACCAACCCTTACAATGCCCGACCCCTGGTGCAGCGCCACGGTGATCGAGAAGTGTGGCTCAACGCACCGCCTATTCCACTGACGACCGAAGAACTGGACCAGGTTTTTGAACTGCCCTACACGCGCCTGCCCCACTCCAGCTATGGGGACGCCAGCATACCCGCCTATGAGATGATCCGGCATTCAGTGAACATCATGCGTGGCTGCTTCGGCGGCTGTACGTTCTGTTCCATCACCGAGCACGAAGGCCGTATTATCCAGAACCGCTCGGAGGATTCGATTATCCGTGAAGTCGAGCAGATCAGGGATACCTCCCCCGCCTTTACCGGGGTGATCTCCGATCTGGGCGGCCCCACGGCCAACATGTGGCGACTGGCCTGCAAGAGTAAAGAAGTCGAAGCCCAGTGTCGCAAACTGAGCTGCGTGTTCCCCGGCATCTGTAAAAATCTGAACACGGACCAGACGCCTCTTATCAGCCTCTACCGGCGAGCACGCGACGTCAAAGGCGTCAAAAAGGTGCTGATCGCCTCAGGGCTGCGCTACGACCTGGCGATCGAGACGCCAGAGTACGTGCGCGAACTGGTAACCCATCATGTGGGGGGTTACCTGAAGATCGCGCCGGAACACACCGAAGAGGGCCCCCTGGGAAAAATGATGAAGCCGGGCATGGGCGCCTACGACCGCTTTAAAACCCTGTTCGAGAAGTACTCCAAAGAAGCTGGCAAGGAACAGTACCTGATTCCCTACTTCATCGCCGCGCATCCCGGTACCCGCGATGAAGACATGATGAATCTCGCTCTATGGCTCAAGCACAACCGCTTCCGGGCCGACCAGGTGCAGACCTTTTACCCGTCTCCAATGGCCACCGCCACAGCTATGTACCACAGTGGTAAAAACCCGTTGCGCCGGGTCACCCGCAAGAGCGACACCATGGCAACCGTCAAAGGCCTGCCCCAGCGCCGTTTGCACAAGGCGTTTCTGCGCTATCACGATCCAGAGAACTGGCCCACGCTGCGTAAGGCCCTGAAGAAAATGGGCCGCTCGGATTTGATCGGCAATGGCAAACGCCATCTGGTGCCACCGCGACAACCGGCGAAAAGGCATCCGGTGGTGGCTCCGGGCAGTGGCCGCAGCCGCCCCTTTTCCACCCAGCACCAGGGCCTGCCGAAGACCCCGGGGCGCCCCGGTCGTCGAACGCGCCGCTAGAATTGCCGCGAGTTAATGACTTCCATGAGCAGGAAAATACTCTACCCCCTGCCGTTTCGTTCGCGGGGCTCGGTTTGGCGCTTGCTGTGGCGGTCAACCGGCCACCCTCAGAGGTGCAGGCTTACAGCCCACAACCGGTGACCGTCGGGGGTGACCACCGTCAAGGCCGGCTCGGAATACTTGTCGATCAGCTCCCAGGGCACCGTGCACCCCCGGGTACAGAGCGAACTGATACCCGAGGTCTTCGGGCGAGTTGAGGCGGCAGTGGAAGGCAGCGAGGTCATCGACAAAACCAGCTCAACGACCTCGGAAGGTTTGTGCTCGCTAATGAAACACATCCTGTACAGCATTGGCTCTTTCATCCCTGAAGGCAGTGCCAACTTCGGCGCCGCACAGGATAGCAACCTGGCCGGAGACCTGCCTAGCGGTTTTCCTGTCGCTTGCGGGTATGTCTAGTAGCCACGGCAGCGGTCGGGTCATCCGGCCAGGGGTGCTTGGGATAGCGGCCCTTCATCTCCTTCCTGACCGCCTCGTAGCCGCCTCGCCAGAACCCGGCCAGGTCCTGGGTTACCTGCAAGGGACGACGCGCCGGCGACAACAGATGCACCAGTAAGGGAATGCGGCCACCCGCCACTCGCGGCGTATCCTCACAGCCGAACATTTCCTGCAGTTTCACCGCCAGCACCGGCGGAGAACAGCTGTAATCAATCGTCACCCGTGATCCGGAGGGCACCACCAGGGCCTGAGGTAGCTGGATATCCAGGTCGCGCTGTTGCCGCCAGTCCAGCAGGGCATCGAGAATATGGCGTAAATCCAGGCGAGAAAAATCAGCGAGCTTCCGCACGCCGCTAAGGTGGGGAAGCAGCCAGCTGTTCAGGCTGTTCAGCAATGCGCTGTCAGACAGGTCAGGCCATTGTGCTGGCTCCAGATCATGCATCAATTGAACCCGCGCCCGCCACTGCCGTAAAACCGGATTCCACGGCAGAAGCTCCAGGCCTTTTCTCCGCACCACTGACAGCAGGGCATCGCCGCGTGCTGCTGCGGGTACCGCAGATAGTGGCTCACTGGCCAGCGCAATACGGCCCACAGCAGAGCGCTGTTCGGCGACCAGCATTTCCGTTCTGGAATCCCAGATCACCCGAGCAGTAGAAGCCACCAATGGCGCCAGCAAGCTTGCAAAATAGTCGGCATTCAATGCCACCGCACTGTAGATACGATCACTGCTGAGCCCCTGCTCACCACCGACCTCGGCCACCGCCAGCCACTCTTCTCGCTGCAACGGATCATCACCCGCCAGAAGGGCACTGCGTCCATTGCTCAGCTGATAGAGACAGGGGTCGGCGCCACCTCGGCGCCGGGCAATACGATCGGGCCACCCCGTGGCTATCAGGACGCCGGCTACTTCTTCCGCCGGGCAAACGCTGACCACGTTCCCGGACGCAGGCATGGCGGATACGATCTGGCGATAGCGGCGAGCCTGTTCCCTGGCCCGGCGACACCAGCCCCTGTGAGCGCCCGGGCAGGGCTGTTGCGCCGACAACACGGCCACGGCGGATGTCATGTCAGCACCGCGGTCCGACAAAGGACTCTGTTCGGTGAGCGCTGCGGCCAGGAAACTGGCTGTCTCCAGTGCACCCAGATCGTGTCCGGTCAGCAACATCTGGGCTTCCCGCGGTGCCAGGGGTAACTCGGCCATGCGCGCGCCAAGCGGCGTGAGCCGGTGCACCTCCTCGCTGGTCGGCTCTGTGGCTCCCATGGCGGCCAGCAGATCCAGCGCCTGATCCCAGGCGGCCTGTGGTGGCGGGTCCAGCCAGGCCAGCTCAGCGGGGTCGGCGACACCCCAGGCCAACAGGTTGAGAGCAAAAGCGGCGAGATCTTCCCGCAGGACTGCGGGACTGCTGCGGGCCTGGAGATGCGCCTGTTGTTCCGAATGCCATAGTCGGTAACAGTGCCCCGGGGCGAGCCGGCCCGCCCGGCCGAGGCGTTGCTCTGCCGAATCTCTGGCAATTTGTCGGGTGACCAACCGGGTGATCCCGCTGGCTGGGTCAAATTGCGCTTCTCTGACCAGCCCGGTATCGACCACAGTGCGGATGCCCTCAATCGTCAAGCTGGTCTCGGCCACATTAGTCGCCAACACCACTTTGCGCATGCCCTCGAGTGGTGGATCGATCGCTGCCTGCTGCCGGTCCAGCGCCAGGCGGCCATACAATGGTGCAATCATCACCTGGCCGCCCGCCGCCACGTCCGCCAGCTCGCGGGCGACCCGGTGGATTTCACGCTCCCCGGGAAGAAACGCCAGAATGTGGCCGGGTTGATCCGTAAGCGCCCGGTGAATGGCTGCCACCGTCGATGGCACGATATGCTGGTGCTGAGCCGGCCCGCCCAGGTAGCTCACCCCCACCGGGTACTGTCGGCCCGAGGCCCTGACCACCGGCGCGTCGCCGAGCAATCGGGAAATGCGCTCCCCGTCCAGGGTTGCTGACATGACCAGAACTTTCAGCGACTGCTCCTCACGAAATACATCCCGGGCCTGCAGGATGAGCGCCAGTCCCAGGTCAGACTGCAGATTTCGCTCATGAAACTCATCAAAAATAACCAGCCCCACGCCGTCCAGTTCAGGGTCACTCTGCAGTCGGCGGGTGAGAACGCCCTCGGTTACCACCTCTATCCGCGTCGCCGCACTGACGCGGCTCTCCAGCCGCATGCGATAACCGACCGTTTGGCCGACCTCTTCGCCCAGCAGTTGCGCCATTCTGGCGGCCGCCGCCCGGGCCGCAACGCGCCGGGGTTCGAGTAACAGAATGCGTTGCCCGAGCAACCAGGGTTCATTGAGTAACGCCAGAGGAACGACCGTGGTTTTGCCCGCCCCGGGGGGCGCCTCGAGCACCAGGGTATCCTGGCTCGCCAACGCGGCCCGCATCTCGGGCAATACATCGCTTATGGGCAGGGAGGGAAGCACAGGGGTCAACATAGGCCCATGGTAGCGAAGGCATCGACCACTGGCTACGCGTTGCGGCTCACGGGGCTCAAGCACCGATGCATGGAGCCGCCCGTGCACTGTTATACGCCGCAGCAGCGTGATAACGGTGCATGGAGCCGGTTGAAGCACGGTCAATAAACATATATGTCTCTTTTCAGTCACGACGTTGTCACGATTGGCTACCAAACTGTGTTGGCAAGGAAATTGCACGAAAACAGTTGTTAACAACTCTGTAGAAGCCATACCTGATCTACCCGGGACCTGGCGGTCCTGGAACGGTGGTGAACGGTTCTGCGCAGTCATAGCCGGCTGCAGGCAGTCACAGAGCTTCATCCGCGGGGGCGGACACCCCGCATTGCCTGAAAGGAGTTGCCCATGGGCTTGCCCGCCCCCCATCTCGAAGCGATAGACGTCACCCGCTGCAAGACTGACGAGGCATCGCAGGTTGTGGTCTTTCTCGATCTCGACCGCACGCTGATAGCCGGTTATTCAATTCGTGCCCTGGCCCTGGAGACCGCCCGCCATGGCGCCAGTCACGGGGAGCTTCAGCAGGCCGTGAAGGTGCTCCAAGCGATCTGGAAACAACGCCAGGGACGCACTGGAACCAATTATCACCGCCTGGTTCGGCGTGTTACCCGGGCGCTTCGCGGTGTCTCGGAACGCACACTGGTGCAGCTGGGTGAAAACGCCTATCACCACAGCATTGCACGCAGTGTTTATAGTGAGGCCATTACTCTGGTAGAAGCGCACCGGCGGGCGGGCCATCACCTGGTGATCATCAGCGCCGCCAGTCGCTATCAAATCGAGCCCGTTGCCCGGGCCCTGGGCATCGATGACATCTGTTGTACCCAGCTGGAGGTCATCGATGGATGCTTCACAGGCCAGGTCATCGCTCCGCTGTGCTACGGGGAGGGCAAGGCGCTGGCGGCAAGGCGAGTGGCGAAACAAAACGCCACCAGTCTGGCCGACTGTTGGTTCTATACCGACTCCAGTGCGGATTTACCGCTGTTAAAAAAGGTAGGCCACCCGGTTGCGGTTAACCCCTCTTCACGACTGGCGGCCCAGGCAAGGCTTAATCGCTGGCCACAGTTGCGGTTCACGTCCCGCGGTGGCGTGGAACTGGAGACAGTGGCCCGCACCCTGTTCACGGCTCAGACCGTCGCCGCCGTCTCCGCCCTCGGAGCGGTCGGCAACCGGCTCGGCGTGGCCCGCAGACTAACCGCCAATTTACAGACCCGCCTGCTGGGTGATCTGGGCAGCGGCCTCGCGGGTCTAAAATTTGCGATTGAAGGTGAGGAGCATCTGTGTCGGGAGCGCCCTGCGATTTACATTTTCAATCACCAGAGTCTGCTCGATGCCGTAGTGCTTGCGCATTTACTGCGCCGCGATGTCGTCGGGTTTTGTAAGCAGGAGGTCGCGAAAACGCCTCTGCTGGGTGGCTTATTGCGTCAACTGGATACCATTTTCATCGACCGCCAGTCCAATGAACAGACACAGGTGCTGCAGCGCGCCCTGGCCACACTCGCCGAGGGGCGTTCGCTGGTGATAGCGCCGGAAGGCACTCGCAGCACGCTGGGAGGTATTCAACCGTTCAAGCACGGCGCATTCTTTTTGGCCCGCAAAGCGAGGGTACCGATCGTGCCGATTGTGCTGCACAACACCAAGGATGCACTGCCAAATGGCGCGCTGCTAATTCGCCCGGCAACCGTTCGCATTACCGTGCTGCCACCGATTGAGCCTGAGCAAACAGGTACCCTGCGCGACAACTGTGAGCAGCTCGCAGCGCGCTATAGCGAACTGCTGGATCAGTCGGAACAGGCGGCGATGCCGTATTCAGCACGATCCCGGGCTTGAGCACGGGCAGCGTTCCTGGCCGGAGCTAATGGCGCCTTGATTGCAGGTTTGCCTGCAAGCCTGAGCGCATTGCCATTGTTCAGAGTTGCCCTAGCAGGCTGTTGATTTTCGTTTTCGAGGCAGCCACTGGTAGGCAAAAACAGGCGAAATGGGGAGTGTATAGTGAATACATGACCGATTTGAGCCTGTTTTTAACGTGGCAGTGGCCACGCAGATAGAAAATCAACAACCTGCTAGATGTCCTGGGAACTAGCGGAAGACGGATTGGCGCAGTAGAAATAGGCCTCCCCCTTGCGGCTGTGGTAGTGATAGCGATTGCCATCGAACGCCAGGATCAGCCGGGAACCGTTGGTAAGCACCTGGGCATACATCATCCCTGGTTTGGGGCACCCCGCACTCCCGTCTGGCCAGGTGACCTCTTCCTCTGAGACAACCTCAATACCATGAACCTCGGCACCGACACGCGCAGCCAGGTCGTCAACCGCCGCGGCGACCGGGTCGTCAGCTGAGCCTGCGCTCACCGTGATAGCCATAAAGCAGGCAAGTGCCGGCGTGAGCCATTTTTTAGCGGTAATTGCCACGGCCCTGATCGAGACCATCTGTCCTGCCCTGGCAACGTGCCTGAGCCTTTCCAGGCACTGCCAGATCCACGCTTCATTCATGTGTCCTCCCGCTGCTTCTGCTGCTGTGCCACTGACTGATCGTGGCCGTGGCACTATCATACACCGTATCGGCTGAAAGGCGGCTCGAAATCCACTGTCACCTCGACTAGTCACTGCTGACAACCTACACTTGAACTTTAAATGCTGATCCACCGGAGACTGTATTAATGCTCATGCTGGTTATTGGCGTCGCGCTATTCGCACTGCTCCACTTGTCCCCTGCCCTTGCGCCAGGGATCAAGGCCAGCGCTATCACAAGGCTTGGAGCCGGGGCTTATCGCGGCTTGTTTTCGCTGCTGATCGCGGCATCCGTGGCGCTGATCATTCTGGGATGGCGCACTGCACAGCCGGAACTGCTTTACCTGCCGCCGGCCGGGCTGAAACATCCCGCGATGACGCTAGTGGTCCTGGCGTTCTTCCTGATGGTGATCAGCGGCCGCCCTTCCCGTTTGCGCCAATGGGTTAGACACCCGCAACTGACGGGCGTGATCGTTTGGGCTGTCGCTCACCTGCTCCTTAACGGAGACAACCGATCACTGGTGTTATTTGGGGGCCTGGGGCTGTGGGCAGCAATTGAAATAGTCGCAATCAACCGTCGCGAAGGCAGTTGGGAGCGCTCGGCCATACCACCCTGGAGCGCCGAGATCGTCAATCTGCTCATCACCTTTGCCGTAGTGGCTCTGGTAATCATCCTCCATCCCTACTTCAGTGGCATGCCAGTGATGTAAGCCGGGCCGGACTGTCGGCAGCCTGCGAGCCCGTGACAAACCCGCTATACTCGCGCGCGACAGCACCACCCCAATACCGCAACCGCATGCTGCGAGGAACGCCATGGCCACCCCTTCAGACCGACAGCACCCCCTGGATGACCAGGAAGCTCTTGCCAGACACATAGAGCGGGCTCTTGCCGCCAAGCCACCCAGCGGCCTTGAATTTGAAGCCACCTACCAGCTCGTGAAACGCATTTTCCGCCCCACTGTCGTGGGCGCTGACCGGATTCCCGAACGCCCCTGTCTGTTTATTGGCAACCATTCGTTGTTTGCGTTCGATGGTGTTGTGCTCGGGCCAGTCATGCAAAAAGAGCTGGGGCGTTTCGTTCGTGGTTTGGGAGATCGGTTTCTGTTCACCGTAGACAGCGTCGCCCGCTTTGCTGTCAAACGCGGTGCAGTGATGGGTCATCCGACAGTGTGCAGTGCACTGATGGAAGCCGATCAGGATTTACTGGTATTTCCAGGCGGTGCTCATGAGGCAGTAAAGCCAGCCAGCGAAATGTACTCACTGCAATGGAAGGAACGCTATGGCTTTATCAAACTGGCGGCGCAGCATGGGTACACCATCGTACCCTTCGGCATGGTCGGTCCGGATGAATTTTACCGACACTACCTGGAGGGCAAGGACCTTCCGGATTCGGCTCTGGGCAAACTACTGCAGCGCCTGGGCATTATCGATGAGAACACCCGCAGCGACATGCTGCCGCCGATACCTCTGGGAGCACTGGGCTCACCGTTACCCAAACCGCAGGCCTGCTATATTGGCTTCGGGCAGCCACTGGATTTGTCAGCGCACGCGGGCAAACGGCTGACACGCAAGACGCTACAGAAGCTGCGCACTCAGGTGGCGGACGAGGTCGAGGGACAAGTGGCCGATATGCTACTGTTGCGTGAGCAGAACCGCCGCCGGGACGGCCTGTTGCGGCGGCTGTTGACCGTTTAGTGGCGCGCAAAGGTAACCGGCAACCCAATGCGACAGCAGAATACTCGGGATGACAAGACGGCTGGTCGGTTGTTAGTCTAATCAGCGCTGCGGGATACAACTGTTACTATTACACCAAACACACACACCAACACCAACACCAACACCAACACCAACACCGAACGCAACACCGACCCCAACCCTAACAGGATGCATTCAAGCCATGAAACTTTTCTACTCGCCTTTTCACACATTTGTTCACAAGGTACTGGTCACTGCACATGAGGCGGGCCTCTGGGATGAAATCACTTTCGTACCCACTTATCCGTTCAAGAACCGCGACGGTGAAGACCAGGGCGACGCTTACTCAATCGCCGTTCTGAACCCGCTGGACAAGGTCCCTACGCTCGCCCTGGACAGCGGCCAGGTTGTGTATGGTAGCCAGGCGGTAGTGGAATGCCTGGACAGCATGAGCCGCTCGGGCAAGCATCTTTATCCCGCTGCGGGCCCCGGTCGCTGGGATGCCGTCTCGCGCCTGGCCTTAGCCGATACCATGTTCGAGACAACGGTGATGTTGGTAATGGAGGGTTGGCGACCGGAAGCGGAGCAACGCATTGATTTCTTTCAATGGATCTGGCCCAAGATAATCCGTGGCTGCGACACGCTGGAGACAGCTTGCAAACGCGGCTTCGATGATTTTGATATCGGCCAGGCGGCGATGCTGCACGCAATCAGCTATATGGACTTCAGGGTCAATTTTTATGATGCCAAGGATCCACTGTACCCGGAGTTTGACTGCTTTGAGGGACGCCCCAACCTGAAGGCCTGGTGGGACGAGTCGATACAACGGCCCTCTGTGACTTGCCATTACAACAGGGACTTCGAGGGTGACGACTCCGCCGCGTTCCTGCAGCAGAGCGTGCGGGAAGTGCTGGCGGCACAGGCGGCCAGCGCATGATAAAGCACTATTACTGGCCCACACCCAACGGCCACAAAACCGCGATTATGCTGGAGGAAGTGGGCCTGGAGTACCAGGTGTGCCCGGTGGATATCTTACAGGGCGAGCAGTTCAACCCCGACTTTATCGCCATCAGTCCCAATAATCGGATTCCCGCAATTGTTGATACCGAAGGCCCGGGCGGAGAACCCTACGCGGTGTTCGAGTCCGGCGCCATCCTGATGTACCTGGCGGAAAAAAGCGGGAAGCTTTGGCCGGCCGACCTGGCCCAGCGTTACGATGTCATGCAGTGGTTGATGTTTCAAATGGGCAACGTGGGCCCCATGTTCGGCCAAAACGGTTATTTTCAGGGCTATTGCCCGGAAGATGTCCCGGTGGCAAAAGAGCGCTATCACAATATTGCCCGGCAACTGTACAGCGTCCTCGACAAACGCCTGGCAATCAGCCAGTACCTGGCGGGGCCTGAATACTCTATTGCCGATATCGCTACTTACCCCTGGACCATGCCCAAGCAGCAGGAGATGCATCGCATCGATGCAGCCGACTATCCAAACGTTGCCCGCTGGGGGCAAGCCATTGCAGAGCGCCCTGCGGTAAAACGCGGCGTGTCACTGCTGGCGCAGGATATGAAAGTGGGCAACCCCAGCGAAGAAACCTATACCAACATGTTTGGTGACAAACAGTTTCAACGATAGAAAACAGGCTGCCAGGCTGCTCGTTGAGCATCAGCAGTCATCGCGGAGTTGCTCGAAACAAGAGCGCTGATAACAGAACGGGAGAGACAAATGTGCGATAAGCTTCAGGTATACTGGGCGCCGGGCTGCTCCAGTTGCCTGCGCACCAAGGAATTTCTCAACCAGCATGGCCTGGATTACCAGTCGATTAACATCGTCGAACATCCCGAGGCGCTGGAGGACCTGGCGAGAATAGGCTATCGCAGTGTGCCGGTGGTCAGGCGCGGCAGCGAAGCCGTCTTCTGTCAGGACTTACAGGATGTCGCTGATTTTGTCGGAGTCACACTCGCGAAGTCCGAGCTCTCTGCCCAGGACTTTATCGAGCGGATAGATCATGTACTGCAGGCCACTACGCGTTTCGTCCAACAACTCTCGGAAGCGCAACTCGCCGGCCATTTCCCGGGGCGCGATCGTCCCTACAGAGACCTTGCCTACCACATCTACATGGTCGTACAGGGCTTTCTCGAGGGCGTGGAAGGCGGCTCTCTGGAGATGGAGGCCTTTTTGAGAACAGCGCCGCCGGGGATGGTTCGAGGGGATGAGATAGCGGCTGCGGGTGAGGAAGTCCGGCACGCGCTAACGCATTGGTGGGACGCCAACAAACAGGCCCCACCGGCCAGCGTGAAGACCTACTACGGTGAGCGAACCATGCTGAGCGTGCTGGAACGCACCGCCTGGCACGCCGCACAACACTGCAGGCAGCTGCAGGCCGTGCTCGAGAACTATGGGATCAAACCCGAGGGTGCCCTGGGAGAACGGGAGCTGCGGGGGCTCTCACTGCCGGAAAACATCTACGACAATGAGATCGATATGAAAGACACTAGCGTCGAGACCAGGCCCCTGCTGCTGTAAAAACCCGTGCGTCGATAAACAGGCCGGAAGCTTAGTTATACGGGATGTCGTTTGATCCATTGCTTGGCAATGATCATACGCTGCATTTCGTTCGTTCCCTCGCCGATACACATCAACAGCGAATCGCGATAAAAGCGCTCGATTTCATACTCTTTGGAATAGGCGTAGCCACCGTGAACACGCATCGACTCTTCAGAGTTGCGCACCGCGGACTCCGAGGCAAAGTACTTGGCCATACCTGCCTCCATGTCACAGCGATCCCCGCTGTCATAGGCATCAGCCGCACTGAGTGTCATCAGCCTCGCGGCGCGTGCCCGGGTCGCCATTTCGCCCAGCTTGAGCTGTATGGCCTGGTGCTCGCAGATGGGCTTGCCCATGGTGTGGCGGGTCTGCGCGTATTCCGTAGCGAGCCGCAACGACCCCTCAGAGAGCCCTACGCCCCGGGCAGCCACGTTGATGCGACCCAACTCCAAACCGCCGGTGGCCTGAAAGAAACCCTTGCCTTCCTCGCCCCCGATCAGATTGTCCGCCGGTACTCTGTAGTCTTCGAACACCAGTTCCGCGCTGTCGATGGCGTTATAGCCCATTTTTTTGAGTTTCTTGCCGACGGTGAAGCCCTCAGACTTGGGAGCGATAAACAGGCTCATACCCTTGTAACGTGGGTCCGCATCGGTATCGGTCTTCACCAGCAGTGCCACGCAACTTCCCTGGATCCCGTTGGTGATCCAGGTTTTCGTTCCGTTAATCACATAGTCGTCGCCGTCCCGGACTGCCTTGGTGAGAATCGCCTGCAGATCGGTTCCGGCATTCGGCTCGGTCAGAGCCAGTCCACCCCGAATCTCACCACTCGCGAACCGGGGTAGCCATGCCAGCTTCTGTGCCTCGGTACCAAAACGCTCCACGGTAGCGGCCATCATCAAATGGGAGTTGAAGATTCCTGTGATTGCCATCCAGTAAGAGGAAATACGCATCACGATTTCGGCGTATGTCCGCGCCGGCAACCCCAGCCCGCCATACTCTGGACTGATGGTTGCGCCAAACAGACCCATCTCTTTCATCTGCTCGACCAGCTCAGCGGGCCAGACATCGTCGTGATCAAATTTCATCGCCACCGGGGCGACCTCCTTTTCGACCCAGCGTTCAATTGCATCTATGAGAACACGTTCGTCGTCACTATCAATGTGCGAAACCCTTGTTGGTGTCGCTGCTGTCGTTGCTGGCATGTCAGTACTCCGTAGAGAAAAATTTCACTGGGCTCGATCTGTGTTTCCACTATCAGTCGTCGGAAGGGCCAAAACCCCGTTTCCAAACAAGAACACTGCGCTCAAAAGTACACACGACCACGTCATCCTGATTCATACCTGTGGTGCTCACCGTAACAATCCCCTGCTGCGGACGCTTCTTGGACTCACGCTTCGCCAGAACCTCACTCTCGGCGTAGAGCGTATCCCCGGGAAACAGCGGATGCGGCAATTTGATGTCACCCCAGCCAAGGTTGGCGACGGCTTTTTGGCTGATATCAGACACGCTCATCCCGACGAGCAAGGCGACCGTGAACGGAGAGCACACCAGGGGTTTGCCAAATTCGGTCTTCTTGGCAAACTCGTAGTCAAAATGGGCGGGGTGTGTGTTCATGGTGAGCAAGGTGAACCAAACGTTATCTGTGTCGGTGATTGTCCTGCCCGGACGGTGTTCGTAGACGTCACCCACAGTGAAGTCCTCGAGGTACCGTCCAAAGGTCTCCCGGTACCGCCCCTTACTGACCTCAACTACGCCATCACGCATCATTCCTCTCCCCGTTTAGTGCCAAAAGTGTTTGTAAACGACGGACGATCGGCTCATCCAGCATCACGCCCCGATGCATGATGGCTTTGCCCCCCGCCTCCCGATACGCATCAACCGCTGCCGCCGCCCGCTCCAGTTCTTCCGGGGCAGGTATCAACGACTGTTTGACCGTGTCAATCTGGCTGGGATGAATCACCGCTTTGGCGGTGAACCCCAGCGCTTTTGCCTTTTGTGTTTCATCGCGCAGGCCAGCCTCGTTTTTCACATCAATGAAGGGCACATCGACAGCTCTTACGCCTGCCTCAACGCAGTGCATCACAAACTGGCTTCGGGCGTGGAGCAAGGGCTCCCAGGCCAATTCAACACCCAGCTGATTCGACAGGTCACCCCCGCCGAACATGATGCTGGAAACCGCCGGTACACGCCCGATCTCGACTACAGACGATAAACCCACCACCGTCTCCACCAGCGGTATGATCGACACCGGCCTGCTACCGAAGGCCGCGCTCACGATCTCCACTTCAACCGCGCTCTCCACCATAGGAACGAGCACGATCCCGGGCCCGTTCCCGCTGCCAGAGAGCGCCAGCAAGTCCTCCAGACCCTGTCGTGTTCGCAGACCATTAATTCTTACGGCGGTGCGCGCCGTCGCGCCGGAATTCAGAAAGGAGACGACCGCCTTCCGCGCCGTCGTTTTATCGCCAGCCGGCACCGCATCTTCGAGATCAATACAGACGACATCAGCCCGGCTGGTGTGGGCCTTCGCCACACGATCCATTCGGTTACCCGGCACAAAGAGGAGCGTCTGGAAACCGAGACTGGGGTCGAGCTCAGTTGGCATCGAGAAATCCCAGCAATTCCATGGAGAATCGCTGACGCTGTTCTTTCCCGGCCAGCACATGTGCCGCATCGGCAAACAGTATGCCTCGCGCATTGGGAAGCGCATTTTCTATCGGCAGGGTAAGCCGTGGCCCGGTCACCACATCCATCCCTGCGTGCAGGATGAGCGCCGGGGCCTCGACCCGCTCCAGCTCTTCCAGGGCGTCATATTCCAGGCTGGCGTCGATGAATCGCTTGTGGGTCTCCAAATTGCCACGCAGTTCCTTCCAAGGGCCGTTCTCGCCCAAAAGCCGATCGATGTTTGCGTCGTAGAATTCGGGCTCGAAGGACATGGCACAGGCAAAACGCTGAAAATCCGCCCAGCCCATTTTTTCGTGAATATCGAAAAAGAGCTTGAGATGTTCATGCAATAGCGCGTCCACCCGCCCCCAGGCGCCGGTGTTGATCAGCGTGCGGGTGAGATCGGGCCGTTCAATGGCTATTTGCTGGCAGATGCACGCGCCTATCCCGACCATGCCGAGTAAATGGATATTCTTCAGTCCCAGCTGGTCGAGAATTGCTATCGCATCAGACGCATAAAGGCCCATCGTTGCGGGTGTCTGGTGGTTATCGGTCGACTCCGCCAAACCGCGATAGTCCATGATGATGACCTGATACTGATCCACCAGCCCAAAAGGAAGGCCGCGCAGGTCGCCGTGACAAAACGTGCCCCAGCCACCCAGACACAACACAGGATCGCCCTCACCGACAACTTCATAGTAAATAATGGCCCCATCGGGACGCTCAATAATTGCCATCTTTCCTTACTCCTGAAGTTTTGCCAGCGCCGCTCTGGCCTGGTCCGTGTCTATGACATCGGCATAACGGCGATCTATATCGCGAAGGTTGGCCTGGTGGGCCTCTCGATCCTGATCCCCACAACAGGCCTCCGGGACGAGCACGTGATAGCCGTGAGAGAATGCGTCCACGACCGTGGCTCGCACACACCCGCTGGTAGTGCAGCCAGTCACAAAAACGGTGTCCACTCCTTCACGCACCAGAAACGTGTTCAGTGGCGTACCGAAAAACATGGAAGGTGCACTTTTCACAAAGTGAAAATCGCTTTTTCCTTCGAGACGTTTGTCGATATCCAACCCCGCATCGCCATAGAACATCCCGCTGTAGACCCCGTCGACTTTCCAGCGGGACATATCGCGGTCGCTATACCAACCCACCGAGCATGTGGCAACGGGAACGCCCAGCGGTCGCGCAAAGTCCAGCAGCGCAGCCGTTTCCTCAACCGCTCGCTGGACCTGCGGTGATTGGCCCAGCGGATAGCTCGCATCGGTAAAAGCCAGCTGCAGATCCACTACCAGAATCGCCGCGCGCCGACCCGTACCTACCGAGCGGGCGCCATAGGTAGCGGCGGCAAAGGCGTCGGAACCCTTCACTGGTCCGGCGTTATTCCTGGACACCTAACCGGCGTCGCGCTCGGCATCGGCTGCCCGCTTCTGCTTGCGCAGCCAGGCCGCAGCGATGGGTGCCTGAACCGGGGGCTCCGGTGGTTCAAAACCGGTCTGCTCCAGACAGGTAGCCCGGAGTTCTCCCAGCGATGCGCCGAAATTAAAGGGTTCTACAGTGCCCCGTTGTTCACGCATCGTGACCCGGAGTTGATCGCTCGCGGGGACGTCAATGCGCATATCATCGCCTACCACCACCCCGTAACGACCCACGCCATCGGCGGTGACCAGGCCTGACTCAAGGTCGTAGCTAATGGCGTCGTAGGGACGTTCCAGTGGATCACCCCAGCCACCACCACCCCAGGTTTCAAAAACAAGCCGATCGCCCGGACCCACCGGGACATTATCCACTTTAGAGGGAACATTCTCTGTCGATCCATCGGTGCGCAGCAGGGTCTTCCTGCTGCGGGTACCCGGGAGCCCACCCTTCACACCCCAGGGGTAGGTGA
Organism: uncultured Gammaproteobacteria bacterium; assembly: GCA_963840725.1. GTDB lineage: Bacteria > Pseudomonadota > Gammaproteobacteria > Pseudomonadales > Halieaceae > CAVWDU01. Next base: position 51,738 of record CAWIZY010000035.1, read on the forward strand.
ACCAGCGGTCGTCGTGAATAGAGATCTTGCCCTCAACCAAAAACGCGTATTCCGTTTTCACGCCATTTCCACCGCGATGCAGACCCGGGCCACCGGTATCCGGGATCGACTCGAAGCGCTCTACACGAATCGGGAAGTAAGCCTCCGTATACTCATTGGGCACGTTGCGCATCTTGGGCCACAGCGAATGACCATCAGGTCCATCACCACCCGGTTTGCCTGGAATACCACCGAAACCAATCTGGAACATCAGGAACCAGTCATCTCGCTCATTGAAACCCGAGAACATCAGATGTGGGCTGTCGGAAAAACCGGCGGCAACCAGGAAGTCCGGGTTTGCGGTTCCGAACAAACCGCTGATAATGTCAAAGATGCGGCCAAGTGCGTGAGTACGGCCATTCAATGCAGCCGGCGCCACCGGGTTGAGCAGGCTACCTTTGGGAATACGGACATCGATCAGATCGATGTAACCATCATTCAGTACAATTTGCGGATCAAATACATTGACCATAAACTGCCCGCAGAACATCTTGAACATACGGTCGTTCAGAAGGAAGTTGATACAGCCGGCAGATTGCGGGTCTGTGCGCGAAAAATCGAACACGAGCTTGTCACCCTCGCGCCACATTTCACAGGCTATCTTGTAAGGCCCGTAGCCCAGCGCATCATCGCAGATCCAGTCTTCGAACACGACCTTCTCCTCAGGCATGGTCGCTACGATCAGTTCCCGCATCGCCTCCCGGTTGCGCGCCAGTAGCTGCTTCTGCGCGGACACCAGCACCTCCGGCGCCAAACCGGTCTGCCATCTCGCGCAGTCTCGCGGCACCGGTGCGGCATGCGGATAAAATGGCGTAAAAGTCGGCTTCGTTCCAGTCTGGCGTGCGTGAGTTTCGCACCGCCATCCGCACGATGTCCTGCTGCAACTCACCTTTGGATACCACTTTCACCGGCGGAATAACGATACCTTCCTGCAGGATCTCGGTGGACGTGACCGGCATGGATGCGGCGGTCGAACCGGATATGTCGCTCATGTGACCAAACATCGCCGTCCAGCCCAGCAGACGTCCGTCATAGAACACCGGCGTACATACCAGCCAGTCGTTGAGGTGACTGATCGCGCCGTCGCAGGCATAGGGGTCATTGGTGAGCAGCACGTCGCCCTCCTCCACATTACCCTCGTAGTTGTCGATGAAGCCGTCGACCGGGGATCCGAACTGACCAGCAAGCATTTGTCCCTCGCGATCCGTCAACACCGGGAAGCCATCGCGCTGCTCCCGAATGATGGTCGAGATGGCCGTTCTGAAAAGAATAGCGTCCATCTGCACCCGTGCGTTCTGGATCGCATTCTCGATAACATCAAGCGTTACCGCATCGACATCGACTTGTGCCCAGGGAGTCGTATTTTTCTCGATTAACGTTGCCATTACTCTTTCTCCTCGGACTTAGGAATTGTCTCTGATCAACAGGTTACCCACTGAGTCGACCAGCGCGTGGCTGCCGGGCAAAATCAACGTCGTCGAGTCGAGTTCAGTGACGATCGCCGGCCCTTCGACGCGGTCTCCCGCCATCAGTTTGGCGCGGTTGTAGATGATTCCGACGTGGGACTGGCCGGCCGAGTAAATCTCTGTCTTGGCTACTTCGGCGCGGGAGACGTCTCCATCGCCCTGCTCCAGCTTCAATTCGACGCTGGCCACGCCGGGACCGAGAACGATAACCCGCAAATTCACAATTTCCTTGGCTTTCGATAAGCGGAAATTGAACATCTGCTCGTGCAAATCATCGAACCGATCTACCGCCTGCTCGATACCATTCGCCGCCAGATCCTCAGGCGCGAATGTCACGCTGATATCCGCCGACTGGCCCGCATAGCGCAGATCGACCTGGTACCTGATGTCCTGCTTCTCTCTGGGGACACCTTCGTCATCCAATGAAGCACACGCGCGCTCCCTCAGCTCAACGAACGCTTCTGTCAGCTCTTCTGAAGAGACCTCATCCACCAGCTTGATCAAGGAACGCGCCGCCTCGTCGCGAAGACTGGTAGTGGCATCACCCGCCGCGCAGAGAACACCGGGGCCTCGCGGCACGATGACCGGCCAGGCGCCTAGCAAGCGACCCAATGCATTGGCATGCAGAGGACCCGCGCCGCCAAATGCCATCAGGGCAAAGTTGCGGGGGTCGTAGCCCTGCTCTACTGAAACCAGGCGCAGGGCGCCGAACATGTTCTCGTTAACAATGCGGATGACACCCTCCGCCGCCTCCTCCCTTGTCATGGCAAGAGCTACGCTGATTTTCTCCAGCGCCTTTTCAGCGAGATCCTTGCGGATTTCCATGTCCCCGCCAAGGCGGGCGTCAGACGGAAGATAGCCCAGCACAACGTTGGCATCCGTCACCGTCGGATCTTCACCGCCTTTGGCATACGCGGCCGGTCCTGGCACCGCGCCCGCAGAGGCAGGACCAACGCGCAACGCCTTGGTGAGTTCGGGCACGTAGGCTATCGAACCGCCACCGGCGCCCACCGTGCGCACATCAACCGACGATGCGCGTACGACCACATCGTGCACGACGGTCTCACGCCTCACCTGCGCCTCACCGCCTTCGACAAGGCACACATCGGTTGAAGTGCCACCCATGTCGAAGGTAATGATATTTTCGAAACCCGACTGCCGCGCCACCCAGTTGGCACCCGCGACGCCTCCCGCAGGCCCCGACATCAGCAGGTTAACGGGATACTCGCTGGCGGTCTGTGCCGCTGCGAGACCGCCGTCAGACCGCAATATCGAGAGACTCACCGAACCGGTCCGGTCTTCCAGACTACTTTTCAGATTGTTGATGTAGCGCGACACCACCGGCTTGACAAAAGCGTTGGCGACACTGGTAATAGCCCGCTCATACTCCTGTACTTCCGGTAAAGTTCTTGAGGAAACCGAAATCGCAACGTCGGGCATCATCTCCCGAACGATTTCTTCCACACGCTCCTCATGTTCACTGTTAACGTAACTATTGAGCAGGCAAATGGTCACTGACTGCACACCACTCACGCTGAGCTTTTGAACCTCGTCGCGTATCTGCGCTTCGTCCAGTGGTCTTACCACGGCGCCATCCGCACCGATTCGCCCAGACACCTCTACCGTGTCTCTGAGTTCAGCCATGGGCTTGCTCTTGACGAAGTTAATCCACCCGGATAGGGCCCCGGGCACAAAGCCCCGGGCCAGGTGCAGAATTTGCCGGAATCCGTCGGTGACAATAAGCCCCACCCTGGCACCGTTACCGGTGAGCACTGCGTTGGTGGCCACTGTCGTACCGTGCATCACGGCTCTGATCGAGGTCGGGTCAACGCCGTTTTCTGCGCAGACCTTCTCGATCCCGTTGATAACCGCAATGGACGGATCCTCCGGCGTGGAGGGGACTTTCGCCATTAACGGTTGTCCGCCGGCATCATCCACCATAAACACGTCGGTGAATGTACCCCCGACATCTACTCCCACACTAACAGCCATCGCATAACTCCCGGCAGGCTAAGGCGCTGCGGCCCTTACGCGAACAAGATTAGACAGATAAGGATTTACTTGTCAATATATATTCGAACAACTTAAGCTATTAGTATGATATAAGGGCTCGGCGCGCCGCGCAGTGCAGCGTGCAGCGTGCAGCGTGCAGCGGAAAATAACATCGGGGGTGTGACTCGTGACCAGACCGCAAACCAGATCGCAGACCAGCGAATCGGCTCAACAGATAATCTATGAGCTGTTCAAGTCCCGCATCGCGGACGGGGGCTACCCCATCGGCGAGCTGCTGCCGACCGAGAAACAGCTGTGCGAGGAACTCGCAACCAGTCGCTACGCGCTTCGCGAAGCCATGGCGAGATTAGAGGCGGAGGGGCTGATTCAGCGCAGACGGGGCTCCGGCTCCACGGTGCTGCGGCGGCTGCCTCTTGCCATTCATCGCTCGGGCGTCCACTCCAGGGAAGACCTCCTGAACTATGCCTCCGCAACATCGATGCAATGGAATCCCGGCGAACTCATACGCACTGACAGCAAGCTGGCCCGGCGCCTGGGCTGCGATGAGGCTCGCGAGTGGCAATACATGAACGGCATCCGCCTCGATGAAGACAGCGAACCCCTCGCACTGGTGCACGTCTATCTGGATGCGGAGCTCGCGCCACTGCCGGAACCCGGGCAACTGGGGCGCAAACCGATCTATCAGTGGCTGGAAAAAGAGCACGGCTTGCGACCTTACGCCGTGTCACAGGATATCCGTGCAACCCGCCTTGGGGCGCGCCAGGCAGGAGAACTGCGTGACGTTGCGGAAGCGCCGGTGCTCGAGGTTATCCGACGTTACTTCGATAGCAGCGGCGCCATTATTCTCATATCACAAAGCATTTATCGCTCGCGGGACTTCGTGCTAAACAATCTGTTCTACCTGGGCCAGGAGCCCTGATCCGACGCCCTCACGGGAGGAGAAAACACCATGATTGACCGGCATCCGGAACAGGAGCAAACAATCGAGGCCGCGAGCCGTGCTATCGAAAAGCTCAATCCAATGGTCAATGCGGTCATTCATACCCAAACACAACCGGCGCTGAATCCCAAGGGGCCCACGTTCCCTGTACTGATCAAGGACTGCATGCACGTGCGGGGGCTGCCCACGACCTATGGCTCGGAAATTTTCGGTAGGGTTGGCCCGGCGAGCGCAGACGCCACGGTCATCGAACGGCTGCGCGCGCAGAACGTGACCGTGGTGGGCAAAGCCAACCTCACCGAGTTTTGTTTTGGCGCGACCGGCCAGAATGATCATTTCGGGCATTGCAGAAACCCCTGGGATACCGAGCGGATAACGGGCGGCTCCAGCAGTGGTTCTGCCGCCGCTGTTGCTTCCGGTATGGTAAGGATGGCGCTGGGTACAGACACCGGCGGCTCTGTAAGGATTCCCGCCGCGTTGTGCGGAACAGTGGGTTTACGACCCACCCTGGGCCGCGTGCCTAACACAGGCTGCCTCGAAGTCAGCACCATCAGTGACACCATCGGCCCGCTGGCGGCAACAGTCAGAGAAGCCGCCTGGCTATTCGACACGATCCAGGGCTACGACGCAGCTGACCCCCTGTCCACGGCGACCGGGCCCTGCACCCTGCCGACACTTGAAGACGGTATTGAGGGGGAGACCATTGGCCGACTCGGGGGTTTCTTTGCCGAAAACCTTGAGCCAGAAATCGAGGCGAGAATCGCAGAAGTGGCGATGCTGCTGCAGGCTCAGGGAGCACGGCTTACCGACACACTGCCAGCCGACGATACGGCCATCAGGGATCACCATGCGTTCCGGTTTATCCTCGCAGACGTTGCCGACGCCCGCAGGGATCTTATGGAGGACGCATCGCAACGCGGTCGCATGAGCGCGGAAGTAAGACGGCGAATAGAGATGGGCCAACAGGTATCCGGCATCGAATACGCCGCGAGCATCCGCTCGCTACTCGCACTGAAACAGTGGCTGCGCAGTGTATTCGAGTCGGGTGTAAATCTGCTTTTATTACCCACCACACCGGTGACCGCACCTCTGTGGCGGGATGCGGGAGATATGGTAGAGACTACCCGACTGGTCTCTCGCTTTACCTACGATCTGGGGGCAACCGGCATACCATCGGTTTCCGTACCCATGGGTCTCGACTCCCGAGGCCTGCCAATGGCCGCCATGCTGGCGGCACCCTGGGGCGCTGAGGCTGACCTCATGCGCGCGGCGCGGGCAATCGAGCGAGGGCTGTCGCTCAACGACCAACCGGCAGTGCACGCGTTGACCGCAGATAATTAATTCGAATTTATTATTGAAGTTATCCTATTTTATGTTGCACACTCCCATCACGATTATCGTAACCGAGAGGTATAACCATGGCGGCAACTAAACCACTGGAGGGCCTCCGCGTCATCAGCTTTGAGCAGTTTGGAGCGGCACCCTACGCCACCATGTTCCTCGCCGACTTCGGCGCGGAGGTGATCAAGGTGGAGAGCGCCCAGGGCGATTATGCCAGACAGACGGGACCACAAACCCTTGAGGCGGGTGATAGCCTTTACTATCAGTGCTTCAACCTGAATAAAAAAAGCCTGGTGCTCAACCTCAAAGATCATGATGACCGTACTCTGTTTGAAGAAATCGTCCTCGACTGCGACGCGGTCGTCAACAATCTCCGTGGCAGCCTGCCGGCCAAGCTCGGTATCGACTACGCGTCACTGAAAGCCCTCAAGCCCTCTATCGTTTGCGGCCACATTTCAGCCTATGGCCGCAACAGCTCTCGCGCCGATTGGCCCGGTTACGATTTCCTGATGCAGGCTGAAGCGGGGATCATGGCGCTCACCGGCGACCCCGAGTCAGAGCCCACCCGGATCGGTCTCTCCATGATCGACTACATGACCGGTCTGATGCTCGCCTATGGCGTTACCAGCGCAATACATTCCGCGAGTCAGACCGGTGTGGGCATGGACATAGACGCATCCCTGTTCGACACCGCGGTGCACCAGTTGGCCTACCAGGGTACGTGGTACCTCAATGAAGGCATCGTAACCCCTAGAATGCCTCGCGCGGCCCACCCGTCGTCTGCCCCTGTTCAACTGTACAAAACAGCCGACGGCTGGATCTACCTGTGCTGCATGAATCAGAAATTCTGGGAAATTCTTCTGCAACTGATTGATCGGAGTGACCTGGGAGAGAATCCTCGCTTTGCAACGATGTCGGCCAGGCAGGAAAACCGCGCCCTACTCAGCGACACACTCGATACTGTAATGGGCGAAAAATCTTCAAACCAATGGATGGACATTCTGAAGGGCAAGATTCCTGCAGCACCGGTGCGCTCCCTGGATGAGGCGGTGGATAACCCATTCCTGGACGAGGTAGAGATGATCCAGTCGGTCAAGCACCGCAGCGGACGCGATCTTCGCTTCTTCTCGAACCCTGTAAAAATCAATGGCGAGCGTGTCCAGCAGAGGGCAGCTCCAGCACTCGACGAACACGGCAGCGCACTGCGCGCGAAATACCGACGGCCACCCGGCGCGTAACTATCCAGCGATCGCACTGCCAGACAACAAGGAACCGATAAACATGAAACTAGACGGCGTCAAAGTGATTGATCTCAGTATGTTTCTACCGGGGCCGGTGGTCACACAAATAATGAGCGATCACGGCGCCAGGGTGGTGCGCATAGAGCCACCGGGTGGTGAGCCGAGCCGGGCTTTCGGACCCTTTGATGATTCCGGTGAGTCGATCTGGTATCGCAATACACACAGGGGCAAGCGCAGTCTCGAACTCGACCTGAAAACCCCCGAAGGACGCGCGGTCCTAATCGACCTGGCGCGAGATGCAGATGTTTTTATCGAGGGCTTTCGAGCGGGCGTGGTGAAAAAACTGGGCGTGGACGCTGAGACGCTTTGTGCTCTCAATCCGCGTCTGATCTACTGTTCACTGTCAGCCTTCGGTCAGGACGGCCCGCTCTCGGTGAAGGCCAGCCATGATATGGGTGCCCAGGCGTTTACCGGATTTCTGGCGCTGAACGATAACGGCGACGAAAAGCCCGTGGTTCCGGGCATGCCGTCTGCTGATATGGCCTCGGCGCTGACCGGGTTGAGCGCCATCCTCATGGCGCTTTTCCGTCGCGAGACAACAGGCAGAGGCGACGTCATTGATGCCAACATGTACGACGCGCTGATGGCCTGGACGCCACATCTCTCGGGACCCGTATTTGATCAAAGAGTGCCACCGACCACGCGAACCCACCGCTCAATCGGCGGCTCAGCTTTCTATAACATCTACCAAACAGCGGATGGCCGCCACATAGCACTCACCGGCCGGGAATTGAAATTTGCCAGCGCGCTATTGAAAGCCCTGCAGCGGGAAGATTTGTTTGAACTGGCCAAGCATGATCCCGGCCCTGAGCAGCAGCACCTCATGGCTGAACTGCGCGCGATATTCGAACAGAGAACATTCGCGCAGTGGTGCGATTTCCTCGCTGATGTGGACGTAAGTTGGGCTCCGATCCTGAATATGGCAGAGGCCTTCGACCACCCTCACGCGAAGGCTCGGGAGATGCTCATCGAAGACAGCGACGGCTCGGAACTGCCCGGAACACCGGTCAAGTTCAAGGATGAACCCGGCGAGGTACAAACCAGGGCGCCACGGCTCAATGAATTCGCCGAGGACGTTGCGACAAGCGGGTGGAACTACGACCACCGCAGGTGAGGTCGCCCCGCTCACTGACGGGACCACTCGAGCCAGAACCGTTTCCGTAGCCCCGGCAGGCTACACTCAACAGGAAGGAGATGTTTATGACAAAAAGGATCAAGATCATTGTTCCCATACCGATGGATGAAGACGGCGTGGCCAATCGCGCGGCGCAAATTCCACCAGAGATGATAGGCGACGGTTTTGAAGTGGCCTTCGAAGCGGTGACCTGGGGTGCCGCGCTGGGCGATAGTTACTACGATGCCCTGCTCATGGACATGAGTGTTTTCGAAGTAGGACTGCGCGCAGAGGAAGAAGGTTTCGATGCCGTGTGTATCGACACAGTCAGCGACTCCGGCATGTATGCACTGCGCTCTCGCCTTTCCATACCGGTAGTGGGCCCGGGGCAGGCATCGCTCCACACCGCCTGCATGCTGGGCAACAAATTTTCAGTCATCACCATGTGGCCTCAGTGGTTCCACTTTTACCGGAAGACGATCGGCGAGTACAAGCTCGATGCGCGCTGTGCGTCGCTGAGGTCTATTAATACCCGGCCCGACCTTGCAGAGCTACTGGAGGGCAAGGAGGAAGTGGTTTTCAAGGCGCTTGAACAGGAGTCCCGAAAAGCCATAGAAGAAGATGGCGCAGATGTCATCGTGCTGGGATCAACCACAATGCATCAGTCCCATGCCTACCTTGCCAGCGTGCTACCGGTGCCTGTTATCAATCCAGGGCAGGTGTCCTTCGAGCTGTGCAAGATGTATCTCAACCTGGGCTTGACGCACAGTAAAACGGCCTTTGCCGCGCCGGAAAAACCCAACGACGCGGGCGTGCTCGCCCGCGGAAACAACTGACATGCAGCACGTTAACACGGAGAGAAAACCATGAGTGCACACCCTTACGAGTACTACGTCAACATTGTAACCAAGCGTTACTTCGACGGCGTTGACAACTACAATCTCGAACAGGTTCTCGACTGCTTCCATGAAGACGCGGTGTTGACTGAAGCCACGTCAAATACCGTACACGAGGGCCGCGATGCAGGTATCCGCACGATGTTCAAGGGACTGTTCGAAGCTCACTCCCGAATCTGGCACGGCAATTTCGTGCACACGGCATCCCCCGAATCAGAGGCCATCTGCTCCCAGTTTTCGGTTGAGGTAACGCCTAAAGGCAGCAGCGAGGAGCTTCGCTACGAAAACTGCAACCGGTTCTATCTCAAGGATGGAAAGTTCACCCGGGTATTCGTCTATATGAGCGGTGAAAACCTTCTCAAGTAATCATCGACCAAATTAGAGGACTGACACCATGCAATACCAATCTACTCTGGGCAGAGACGAACTTGTGGACCTCGCCCTGACCAAGTATTTCGCACAGGTCGATGCAAAGAATCTCGACGCTGTTCTCGACTGCTTTCACGACAATGCCATGATAACTGTGCAAACGGCTTTTACCACCCATGTTGGCAGGGAGGGCATCAAGCGGATGTTCGTCGACTTCATGGACAGCTACAAAACCATTATTCACCGCGACTTCACCTGCACGGTGGATGAAAAAAACGGCCGCATCGCCGCCTGTTTTACAGCGGAGCTGGAAGACCATGAAGGCGGCAAAGTGCTGCTGGAGAATACCAATTTCTGGCGAATTCGCGACGACAAATTTCAGGAGGTGTATATCTACATGAGCGGCGCCAACCCCCTCGTGTAGGCCGTCGCAGGTGCCAGTCGGCCTGCCCCCGGCGTTCAACCACTGATGCATGCTGCACGATGTGCGAATCGCGCCGACCATATCATTCGCTCACTGGCAGCCACTACGCCGTCTGCGCAAGGTCTCGTATGACGGCGTCGGCATCGATCACCTCGGCATACTTTGCGTGCATGTCGTGAAGGCTACCGAGGTGTGCCTCGGGGTTTCTGTCGCCCACTGCGTCCGCGGGCACAAACACGGGAAAGTCGTGCTGTAGACCGTCGACTACCGTTGCGCGCACGCAGCCACTGGTGGTGAGGCCCGTCACCACCAGGGAGTCTGCTGATGCCTCTTGCAGGCGCAGTAACAGATCTGTGGCAAAAAAACTGCTGGCATATTGCTTTTCTATGACAGGCTCGCCCTCAAGGGGGTACAGGCGATCATCCACTTCGATGGCAGCGCTGCCCGGCTTCAACAATTCCAGCGCCGGCAACCGCGCCCGGAATACCGGCGCTTGCCTGTCGTTATGATAGACCACCGTTGTGTAAAAAACCGGCAGTTTGCAGCGCCGGAAAGCCTCCAGCAGGCGTGCATTAGCGTGAACGACTGAATCGGCATCACTGCCCAGCGGACTCTGCGGATCGGTGAAACCATTTATCAGGTCGACCATTACCAGCGCGGGGCGCTGGCCGAGGTTGACGCTGCGGCGCTCTAAATCGGACATCGGTTCTTACCCCTATTCAAGGGTTTACAGGGAACTCGGTAGTATACCCCACAACACGGCTGAGATTTTTCTGGCTGGCTCGCGGCGACGAGACAAGGTCGTCAGGCTCCTGATGGGGTCGCATCTCGCGATGCGGGAGTTTGCGCGGACGGGCGCCTTCATGAATCCACGGTCACGGTTGCGGGTAACGCAGCACCAGAAACCCGAACCATTGCGGCTCAAACAATCGATCACAAGAAAAATCTGCTCACTCTACCGCCTCAATACCTTCTATACTTCAATCCTGCGCCGCTTTACGGCCAGGGGCTTGTGCCGCAAACGGCAGACTCGACTGAAGCATTACCGCAATCGCGCAGAGGGCATGGAGCGAGAAGAGGAAAAACCCGAGGCGGGTAGGCAGGCTGCTATGGATCGGCTGCGTGACCGCACCGATGAGCTTGAGCTGATCATCTCGAGCCTGACGATTTTTGCCCTTTTTTCCCTCCCCGGCTGGCTATTGGTCAAGTTTGCCGCCGTATACACCCACCTCTCTACCAGTCTGGTCATCGCCGCAAACGTTGGGCTATCACTGATGTCCGGGGTCTGTTATACCCTCGCCGTGTGCTTCGTCATTCACCTCATGACACGGGCGTACTGGGTCGGGCTGATTGGATTGCGTTCCGCGTTCCCACGGGGCATCGACTGGAAACGCACCCATGGCCTGGGTCCGCTGGGGCGTGATCACTTTCGCACTAGCCTCCCGGATCTGGATACGGCGATAGAAAAAGCCGATCGACTGGCCTCATCGCTTTTTGCAATCATCAGCATGTTGACCCTCGGGGTGCTCTGGTTCGGGGTTATCCTCATCGTCATGCTGGTCATCAGCGGCCTCATAGGTGCGCGCTTCGGACTCACCAACACCGCCATGAGCATCGGCATCGGGCTGATAATCTTCATGTTTTTAGGCATCTCGATACTGAACTACCTGCTGGATGCCCAGCTTGCCGGACGCTTCCCGCAACTGCGCGAGAGTCCGGTCTTTCGCGGCACTCTCGACGTTTTGCGCTTCATATCAGGGCTCGCTTACCCTCAACGACTGACGCTGCCGGTACAGCTGACGCTGCAGAGCAATACGCGGCCGCTGCTGTACACGCTGGCCTTCACCGCCAGCATTTTCGTCATCGTAGGAGTGGGGAACTTGCGGACGTCGGCATGGCAGAACTTCACCTTGTCCAACGCCTTCGAATACCTTGAAACCGAAGACGTTACCGGGGGCTTTATCGGCACGTATTACGAGGACATGTCCAGCCCGAGAGACAGTTTGCGAGCCTGGCCGCGCGTCAATAGCTTCCAGCAGAACGGCAGCTTTGCCCCGCTGTTTCTGCCCTATCAACCTCTGCGCGATAATCTTGTACTGGATCTGATCTGTGCCCAGCCGCAACAACCTGAAGACCCGGCACACTGCCTGCGACAACTGTGGTCGGTAACAGTGGAAGGGGAGCCGATACCGATGAAGACCTTTATAACCGCCGAACGCGGTGAACTCGGCATGCGCGGACTCATGGGGCTTGTGCCGCTTGCCGGACTGGAACCCGGGCTGCGCCGGATTACCGTGGTCTGGAATCCACTGGGGAGCAACGAGGACGCGCCGCTGGACGATCGCTACTCCACTAACACCCGTACCTACGACATACCCATCGCTTTCGCACCGTCAGTGGAAATGCCGTTGCATTAAGCGACAAATACCAGCCCTGCAACCCCCCGTCTCTCTGCCAGGCTGCAGCGTGCGGTGGTGAAGACGCCAGTGAGGAGAACTCATGATCAGGACCACCGTTCGTGCCAGCATGCACCTGATGGGCATACTTGCAATGCTGGCCGTGCTCCAGTCCCAGGCCTTTGCCGATGACCCGACTTTTTCTCACCCCTATGGGGACAATGCCGCCGCCGGCGGCTACGCACAGATCAATGGCATCGCCATGTACTACGAAGTCTACGGTAAGGGAGAACCGCTACTGCTGATCCACGGCTCGGGCCAGAGTATGGAGTCAATGAAACACCAGATTGAATTTTTCGCGGATCGCTACCAGGTAGTCGCTGCAGACAGTCGCGGCCACGGCAATTCCGCACTGGCTGAGCAGCAGATGACCTATCGGCAAATGGCTGCTGACTGGGTGGGTCTGGTCAGGCACCTCGGCCTGGGCAAGGTGCGCGTGGTGGGCTGGAGCGACGGTGGCATCATCGCGCTTCTGATGGGGCTCAATTATCCCGAAACCGTCGACCGGCTGGCGGTAATGGGGGCCAACATGCGCCCGGATACCACCGCCGTGCATGAGTGGGCTGTGGAATGGGTCACGCAGGAATCCCAGCGCATCGACGAAATGCTCGGGAAGGGGGACACCAGCCAGGACTGGGAGGTCGCCAGACAACAACTCTACCTGCTGCGTGAACTACCGGACATCTCCCTGGCGGAAATGCGCAGCATCGACGCACCGGTACTGGTGATGGCCGGCGACCGGGATATCATCCGCGCCGAGCACACGGTGCTCATGTATCAGGCACTCCCAAGGGCTCATCTGGCGATTTTCCCCGGCCAAACCCACTTCACGCCCGCTACCGATCCGGCCCTGTTCAACGCAACGGTGGAGCGCTTTATGGCACAACCCTACTCGCGACCCGAGTCGAAAGACCTAATGCTGGGTGAGCACTAACGTGTATTCCGTGACAGTTATTCGCCCCGCCCTGTGCCTGCTGACTGCATGCATGGCGCTGACCGCCTGCGACAGCAAGGACCCATCCGCCACACCAGAGGTACGGGCGGTGACAAGGGCTCAAGTGGCCGACCCGGAGAATATACGCCCTCTGAACCTCGCTGCTGAACCCGGAACCTGGCTCACCGGTGGCCGCGATTATCAGCAGAGTTACCATTCGCCACTGACGCAGATTACCGCGGAAAATGTCACGCAGTTGGGTTATGCCTGGCACCACGACCTCGACTCAGAGCACGGCTACGAAGCCACGCCCATCGTGGTGGATGGGGTGATGTACGGCAGCGGCCCGGGCGGCGTCGCCTTCGCGCTGGATGCGGCCAGCGGTCGGGCACTGTGGACGTTCGAGCCGGATATCGACACCGGTTTTGTGCGCAAAGTCTGTTGCGGCGTGGTCAATCGCGGCGTCGCCGTCCAGGACAACCGTGTATTTGTGGCTTCTCTTGATGGGTATCTCTACGCACTGGATAAACGCGATGGCACCGTGAGCTGGAAGACCGATACGTTCACTGACCGTGAGCGCGGCTACACGATAACCGGTGCACCCTATATCGCCAACGACCTGGTCATTATCGGCAACGCCGGGGCCGAGTTTGATGCCAGGGGTTATATCACCGCCTACGATACCACCACCGGCGAGCAGCGCTGGCGCTTTTTCACCGTGCCCGCTGCAGCCGAGGGGCCCTTCGAGCAGCCCGAACTGGAGACTGCAGCGAGCACCTGGGATCCCGACAGTCTCTGGCAGGTAGGTCTTGGCGGCACCGTGTGGGATGCAATGGCCTTTGACCCGAAACTCAAGCTGCTCTACGTCGGCACCGGGAATGCCGCGCCCTATCCGCGCAAGCTGCGAAGTCCAGACGGGGGCGACAATCTCTATCTGTCCTCCATCCTTGCTATCGACCCCGATTCCGGCCGCCTGGTATGGCACTACCAGACCACGCCGGCAGACAACTGGGATTACACCGCTACCCAGAAAATGATCCTTGCGGACATCGAGATCGGAGGCGAGACCCGGCAGGTGATCATGCAGGCGCCGAAGAACGGTTTCTTCTATGTGATAGACCGGGCCACCGGAGAGCTGATTTCCGCCCGGCCGTTTGCGGCGGTGACCTGGGCCAGCCATATTGACATGGCCACCGGTCGCCCTGTGGAGACGGAACAGGCGGAGTACTTTTTCGAGCCCAAGCTGATTTTCCCGGGCCCCCAGGGCGCCCACAACTGGCAGCCCATGTCCTATAGCCCGATCACCGGTCTGGTCTACATTCCGGTCAAGGAAGCGGGCGCAATCTGGACCATGCCGGAAGAGCCCTTCGAGTACCAGAAGGGCGGCCTCAACTCCCACTCGGTCTACATCTTTCCCACGCCAGGCGAGTGGGGTCTGGACAGTGCCCTCGCGCGGACACTGCCGCCCATAGAGGAACTCGGAGCGGGCCAGCCCGACACCACTATTCGCGGCTTCCTGCGCGCCTGGGACCCGGTAAAACAGGAGCTCGCCTGGGAGCGCGAAACGTCCGGCCCATGGGCCGGCACCATGGCCGCCTTCTGGAACGGCGGCGGCATCATGAGCACCGCGAGCAACCTGCTGTTCCAGGGCCGCGGAACGGGTCAGCTGGTGGTGCTGAACGCAAGCACCGGCGCCGAGTTGCACACAATCGACGTGGGTCTTTCCATGATGGCCGCACCCATGACCTACACGGTACAGGGCGAACAGTACGTGGCGATTATCACGGGCATCGGCGGGGGCAACGGCAATGATTACCTGCCGGGCATGGCGGCCTATACCTATGGCAATCAGGGTCGCGTAGTGGCCTTCAAGCTCGGTGGCGGCGAAGTGCCCAGGCGGCCGGAGATAGCCCGGGAGGCGCATCTGATCCAGGCCCCTCCCCTGCCCCGCCGCGGAACCACAGAACAATTGGCGGAGGGCGCCAGGCTATACCTGAGAAACTGCGCCAAATGTCACTCCAATATCGACGGCCGCGGCTCCGGCATTCCCGATCTGCGACTGATGAAGGCGGCGGTACATGCAGAGTTCGACGACATTCTGCTGAAAGGTACCCGCGCAGACAAGGGCATGGGAAACTTCTCCGATCTGCTGAACCCATCTGAGGTTCAGTCACTGCACGTTTACCTGATCGACCAGGCGTGGCAGTTTTTCGAAAGCCAGGAGTCCGGTGGCGAGTGGCACCGGGCAGGGGTCGAGGAGACTTCTCCCCCGGCAGACCCGGGGGAACGGGATGAAGCTCCACGTTAAAGTGCCCAAAGCATATTGCTCACTAAACCAAAAACCACCAACCACGAAGTTGTTTGCTTTAAGAAGTCCGCGGCAGTCATGATCTCCCAACGCGTTCTCAAGACGTTTTTCCAAACTGTCTACTACTTTGGCTCCGGTGGCGCTTAAATACCATGCCTTGTTAATACTTTCTTAGCGGTCCTCTTAGGATTGACGTTGCCTATGTCGACGAGTGCGCCTCGTACTCTGTGGTAACCCCAGTGGGGTGCTATCCCGTGATCCGTCGCACCAGACCAGTGAACTCTTGCGTCACACACAAGCGAGACCAACACTCAAGGCATCAGTCCACTTCTTCGCGATCAGCGCACGATGCAAGGCGAGAAGCATATCCAGGGCACACTAAAGTGGAAAGCTTGTAAGGCGAGTGTCATTGCGCAAATAGTCCTCAGGCATTGGCCCAGGCAATACCGCGACAGAATTGGCACAGTTTATCAAGCTTTACACTTACACGCAGTCCGACTCCCCAGGTGTATATTTTGAAGTCGGCCTCAGCCATCTTACCTGCCCCTGTCACTTTGAGATTTGCCAACATCACAGCGTGCCTAGTGTGTTGTCCACCCAATGTAACATTGCCCCGGACACTGTTTTGGGCCGCAGAAGGCCCTTTGCGCGGGTCAATTTGTCCCTGTGCAGTGGCATTGTCAAAAATCGTATTATCACGCATGGCCTGGATAAACGGCCCGTTTACCAGCAATACCATGATTGACTTGTTCTCTGCCTCTTTCAGCCACTGCACTTTTTGCTCAGTGAATTGCCACTCATTTTTTCCCGTCGCCGACCTGACCTCGGCGCCCGTGTAATATTGCTCGAGCAGCATCTTTAACTGAGGGTCTGTTAACCCAAGATCCCAGTTCCAACGGCCTCTGGCGTACCAACCGGCTTTTTCGTTGAATGCAATTACCAGACTGCCGATCGTCAGGTAATCCACCGCGGTGACTTCCCTGGAATTCCACTCCTTCGGCCCACTGGCGATGCATTTCACAGGTTTGTTACGAAAAGTCCCTGTCTTTCGGTCCATGAGCCCCAGCGCATAGTCCACGTATTCCCGGGGATTCGACCTGGCGAAAGCAGTGAGGACAGAATCGAAACAACACCACAGGCTGTTCCCCTGCGAAATGAGCTTTGGCTCCCTCACCCTGAGTGCAAGATCAAAAAAATACCGCGAGGATGTCACCGCCCCCGCTGGTGTGGTGACCTGCGCGACCTTGGTGTCGCCGATCATTTCCTTGATTGCGTCGAGTGCCTCCAGCCTGGACTGGGTTTTCCCCTCAGTCTTGCTCGGGTCGTCCTTGGCGATACAGTCGCGGTAGACAGATAAAAACTCGAGCAGTTGCTCTTTTTTCTCATCGCCGACGCGCCCATCAATCAAGGCCTGTGAGTTGGTGGCACCCAGTTCCCAGGAAAAACCGCCAGAAACCTCCTTTCTCTTCTCGCCAAACAGGTAATTGAGTGCCCCCTTATAGTCTTTGCTGGCGTGGCGTTTCTTCATTTCTGCAGTGAGTTCTGCCAATTCCATGCGAGGTAAGCCCTAAAAAAACCGATGCCTTTGACCGTAGTACATATTGTCATATTGTAAAGCTTGCCGCCGCTGCGGTGGTTCCGTCAGGATCATTGCCAATACGTCGGACCGGTGCATTGTGAGCCAGGACGTCATACTCGATAAACTGGGGTGAGCCCACCATCAGCGCGATTAATACGCGACTGAGAGCACCCACCCTTATCCAACCAAACCAGCCAATCCCTTGGCCCCCGCGAGGCTGGCGGCCATGCTGAATTGGCCATTCGTCATCCGAGGATAGTCAGGGGTGCCCAACTGGCGCAGCGCACAGATATCTCTCGGTGAGACCCCCTGCTTCCCCGGCTCAACCGTGAAAACACGACGGTCTGTCCGTAACCTGTGCCGCTTCCGACAAGCGAGCAATCGGTAGTTGGCGAGTGTCCTGTTAATTCTCTGTTATAACCGTGCTATTGCGCCGGATTCTAAACCGCGACGGCACGCAGCCACCCGGCCTGCGCGGTTTTTTGGACAGCGGTAGTTAGTGCGCGCTCAAGATTAGGCTATGCTGAATGAGCGCCGCTGTTGTAATAGCGGAATACCAGGATGGAGACCACGTGAAACGACGGAATTTTTTGGTGGGTTGCGCAAGCCTTGGGGGCCTTTTGGCCTTGCCCTCGCTCGCGATGGCAAAGTCTTTCGCCGCCAGCCTGCCCGCGCAGATTGTTGATCTCGATGCCAGTGAGCTCTCTTTGGCGATCAGAATGAAACTGATGAGCAGCGCCGAAGTGATGTCGGCCTACCTGGCACATATCCACCGCTACAACCCGACCTATAATGCGTTGGTCGCACTGGTTGAGGATGATCGCTTGATGGACCAGGCGAGGGCCGCTGATCAGGAGCTGGCCGGTGGCATCTATCGTGGCTGGATGCACGGCATGCCCCATGCGATCAAGGACCTCGAGTCCGTTGCCGGGCTGCCCGTATCCTACGGTTCGCCACTATTCAGGGACAATATCGCCGAAACAGATGATCCTCTGCCCGCAACTATTCGCCAGGCCGGGGCCATCTTTATCGGTAAGACCAATACCCCGGAATTCGGGCTCGGCTCACAGTCCTACAACCCCGTATATGGCGTAACCGGCAGTGCCTGGAATCCCGAGCTGACCGCTGGAGGCTCCAGCGGCGGCGCTGCGGCGGCAATCGGCACCCACATGGTGCCGGTGGCGGACGGCAGCGACATGATGGGGTCGCTGCGCAATCCAGGTGCGTTCAACAATGTGATTGGCTTCAGGCCCAGTGCCGGCCTCATGGACCTCGGTGATCCGTTTACCCGCCCGCTGGCGACAACGGGGCCCATGGGCCGGAACACTCGTGATACCGTTCGCCTCCTTCAGACTATTGTGCCTGAACTAGACAGCCAGGCTCCGTTGGCGCTGCGAGGAGCCTTGGCTACAAGCGGCGCCGATAAGACTATCAGCCTGTCGGGCTTGAAAATCGCCTGGCTTGGTGATTTTGATGGCTATCTTGCAATGGAGCAGGGCGTGCTGCCACTTTGTGAGTCGGCACTGGCAACGGTCACCGGCGCTGGCGCGACCGTCGAGGCAGCCAGTCCGGGCTTCGATATGTCCGAACTGTGGTCCTGCTGGCTTACGTTGCGCAATCTGTCCCGGGTCCGCATGCATGGCTGGTATGAAGACCCTGCAACCCGCGCGCAGCTGAAGCCTGAGCTGCAATGGGAGATACAACAGTCTTTCAACTTGTCGGCGGCGGACATACACGCGGCCAATGCAACGCGTGTGAACTGGTATAAAACAGTCAATCGACTGTTCGATACACACGACTTTATCGCTCTGCCAACTGCCCAGGTCTTTCCCTTCAGTAAGTCGATTCACTGGCCGGATAGCGTCGCAGGCCGGGCAATGGATACCTATCATCGTTGGATGGAAGTCGTCATCCCCGCCAGCCTCGCAGGCCTTCCGGTGGTCAACGTGCCGGTGGGTTTCGACCCTCAGGGGAGACCCATGGGCATGCAAATCATAGGTCGCTATGGTGCAGACTCACGCGTGCTGGCATTCGCCGCCGCCTACGAGGGGATAACCGATTTTCTTAGCCGTCGCCCGGGTCTAATAGACAAGGCAACCGCCTGAATGGTGATTTACGGGGTCGCGCTGTTAGCGTTCTGCATGTTGTGCGGCATGGTCGCCGGAGAACTGCTGGGCGTCTGGATGGGTGTTCAGGCAAATGTCGGCGGTGTGGGGATAGCCATGCTGCTGCTTATTTTGCTGGCTAACCTGTCCTCCGAGAAAATGCGCTTGAAACCGCTCACAGAGTCGGGCATTCACTTCTGGAGTGCTATTTACATCCCCATTGTTGTCGCTATGGCGGCGAAACAGAATGTTCTGGCTGCGGTGTCCAATGGATGGCTCGCAGTTGTTGCCGGCGTAGCGGCGGTCATCGTCAGCTTTGCACTGGTGCCGCTGATCTCCCGTATCGGAGCAGGAACCGAGCCCGAACCCATAGGAAGCACGACGCCCGGCAAGCAGAACGAGCCCGGCCGTGTTCGCTGAAGCGCTCGAAACGGTTCTATCCAAGAACGCCCTCGTATTCGCATTTTTCTTCGTAGGCCTGCTGGTATGGGTGTCCTACTGGTTGTCCGACACACTCTCACGGGGCCACTTGCACGGTTCCGCCGTCGCCATAACGCTGGGGCTGGCACTTGCCTGGGTCGGTGGCGTCGTCACCGGAGGCACCAATGGCATCGCGGATTTTCCATTACTTGCCGGCGTGGGCGTTCTGGGCGGGGCTATGTTTCGGGATTTTGCGATTGTGGCCACCGCATTCGGTGCTGATCTGCAGGCCATAAAACGCGCCGGGCTCGCAGGGGGGCTTTCTATCGTGCTGGGCGTGATTGTTTCCTTTGCCGTTGGGGCCTGTGTCGCGCTGGCGTTTGGTTATCGGGACGCCGTGGCGATCAGCACCATTGGTGCTGGCGCCGCCACCTACATTGTAGGGCCGGTGACGGGCACCGCACTGGGTGCCGACTCGGCGGTCATTGCGCTCAGCGTTGCTGCCGGCCTGGTCAAATCCGTACTGGTGATGATCGTAACCCCACTGGTAGCGCCGATGATAGGCCTGAACAATCCGCGATCCGCGATGGTCTATGGTGGGCTTATGGGCACGACCAGCGGCGTCGCGGGCGGACTGGCGGCGACAGATCCCGCACTCGTCCCCTATGGGGCGATGACCGCAACCTTCTATACCGGGGTTGGCTGCCTGCTGGCACCTTCCCTGTTGTTTCTGGTCGTACGCGCGCTGCTCGGTGGCTGACGGTGGTGTCACAACCGCATGGGTGAACACTCGTCGAGCGAGTCCGAACACCGGTATCGGCTTATGCTTGACCGAACGTTAGCGCATCTCCAGCGAAGTAAGCTCGTTCAGCTTCAGTGCTTTGCCTGCCCAAAGCAGCATTTCGGTGCGGGAAGCGCCCGAATTCCACGATGATATCGCGGTGGATGTTCGCGCCCTTGGGAACTACAGACGTAGCCGGCAGCGACTGGCACCGGGTGGAGGTCGATGAGTTTACCCCCGGAAGACCGGGGGAGATGAGAGACAGGCGACAGCGCTCAAAAGCGATAGCGTGCTTCGAGCCATGCGATGCGTGCCCTATGGGTGACAATGCGCGGAAGTCCCGGCCACCATATGATGCCGCTTCCACTGTAAACCGTCTTCGAAAAACGAAAATAGAATGGCTGGGCACCTCTGAATAATGGCAATCGCGCTCAGCGGAGCTCTGAAGCGTTCAGAGCAAGGCGCGTCGCGCAGGTAATGGCCGTAACCCTTGGCAAGCGGCGCAAACGGATGGCCGCCCCCTTGCTCTGGACGCTTCAGGGCCCGCCCTGCGGGGCTTTCCTTACGAAACCAGTCGCAGCTGCACCATACTGGTTAACAGTTTTATTACGCTCGCAACGCGCCTACGGCCATCAAAAGCATTGCTCTATCGATACGAATCAGGTCGCTGACTCTCTTCGCCGATCCCACGTATCCAAATCCACATCTACCCACTAATGGATGCGAATACGCATCGAATCTCGGCAACCAGGGTCAACCAAGGAACAGAAAATCGCAGGCTCTACGCCCCCCCAGCCTAAAGCCAGGCTATGCACATAGAACGTATGTAGACCTGGAGATGCTGAACTAAACGGCACACGCCGCTAATCTGACTCGAGAACCGGCCACGCGTCTGGACATACCCTAGATTCGGAACTATCCATGCGCAGTTGCCGTGTAAGGCCCAACAAAGCCGCTGGGCGAAAGATCATTAGAAGCCGAAAGAAGACAGAAGAATCACTAGCCATGGCGTTCAACGCATGCATATTTTGTTCTCAATATAAAAAGATCTCAAGTCTGAGCAGGCTCACCAATGGAGGCCGTTGCGCAGTATCAACATCGGTGAGAGTTGCGTGATCTTTATCGACAAACTCATTCTTTTCACTTACTTTATTTGTGGTTATATTGATATTCATCAATGCCACCCCAACGGATAACTGATACGGTCAAAAACATGGGAGGTCTTCGGCGCGGAGCTGCTGCTGGGCCTCCAGGTACTGATCGTAACCGTGTTTAGTGGCTGCTCTGTCGGCACGCGTAATTGCTTCAGCTACGGGCATATATTGACTGAGGCAGCGCACCACCGATCAGCAAGGACATCACATAGCTAATCCAGGTTTTCGGCTTCAATGTGTTTTCCTGCAGTTCACACGCTGCAGGTCAGTTCGCTTGGTAAACGCGCGGCGAGGCTGCTCGGTGAAACTCGTCACCCCTGAAATTGGTCACTACTTCAGTGGCCAACTGAAGCTTATCGCAGTCTGAAGGAGGAGCAACGTGAAACCATTGAACAGCCCACTACCGCGAGTCCCGCTCCAGCGCACCTTGACGAAACAGCGAGAGCGCACAGGCATCGTTTGCAGGCCCGGGGCAGGCGCCTTGCAACATCGTTTTAACTGCGACTTACTGTCACTGGCGCGAGTGCTGTCAGGTGCGTTTGCCTTATGTATGGCGTTTGGGTTTGCATCCAACGCCTGGACGCAATTCAGCCCCGAAAACGGCGTTTCAGTGCCGCCGGTCGGCACCTTTCCAGTATTCATCGTCTTCGCCAAGTCGATTTCTCCGGTTGTCCACAGGGTAAAAATACGGATGCCTCGGGATGGCCAGTGGGCGGCCACCTGCCGGACTATGCCGATGAGTTCTTTGATTTCACTGACCCGGCAGGACCGCCAACGGGCATCATAACCGACTACTACTACCAGATGTCTTTTGGTCAGTTCGTTGTTGTCGGCGACTACTACGGACAGACCATTACCATGGTTCCGTCCGTCGACACAGACGGAACCTGTTCGATCGCCCTTCCACAAATATCGAGCATGTTATTAATGAGCTAGATGCCCGTCATCCGCCACCGTCCGAAATTTGGACCGGCCCCGGCGGTACCCGGAAGGCGCTCGCAGAGTTTGACTCTTGGGAAAGCTCTGGTCGCTATGAGGTCAAGAACGCTGTGTCTGACGACCGGGTCGATATGGGTCTGGTGATTTGGCGCAACTACAATCAGGCCGACGCATTCCAGGACCATTGTCTCGACCCAAGCTTCGATCCACAAACCATGCCATGGGCCGCATGCCCGCCAGCGCACCGTACTAGAACCCTCAAGGAGACTATAAATTTTTCCGCTGGTTCCATCGTGACATGGGATACCGGACCCTCTTTAGGCCCAATGTCGGGATTCAACAACTTAGGACAGTTTACCGGTAACATCGTATCTGGAATTACCAAGATTCTGTTACACGAATTCAATCACGGACTGTTGGGTGGCAACAACTTCCACCTCGGCAGCGGCGTCGACGATCACAGCGTCCACGCTCGGCAAGGCGCACACGGGCTACTCGGCGAGGACGCTGCGGTGAACTATTCAGCAAGCGCATGGGATCGCAACCAACTCGGTTGGCTCCATCCGCAGAAAACAGAATCGATCAGCGCCTTAGACAATAATGCCGTCGAAGTACGAGCGACATCGACATCACGACACATCCTGAAGGAGTGACCTTCTGGCTCAGGGATTTCATTTCCTTTGGCGATTCGGTTCGCATCAAACTCCCACACATCGACTGGGTCACACTGAACGATGTCAAAAACCAGTACCTATGGCTTGAGAATCGCCAGTTACTCCGCCGTCGATTCGATAGCACTGATTTCGAGTTCAATCGTCTTTTCGATATCAATAAGCCCTTGCTCGACCGCGGCTGCTTTGGTAGCTGGACGCCCGGTCTGCATGCGGCTATTCAGATAGGCAAGGACACCAAGGGCGTCGACGTAGATGGGAACGGAATCAATGTCAGTGACATCGCCGGCGATGGGGCCGCTCAACACCCTGCCGAACTGGGAAGCTACCTGTTCTCCGCTGACGGCCGAGGGCAACTTTGACTTCTACCTATCGATTGGATCTGGTTGAGAACTCTGATCCCGATAACATATTGGCCTGTCAATGGGACAATGTAAGTGTTCCGATTGAGCGTGAACTCAGCATCCCCAATCCCTTTACCGGATACTCTGATGTGTTCATGGCCCTCGACTCCGGTGATTTCCTGAGCACTCCGCGTCCAGACCCAACTCTAATACCCATCAGCAACGGGGAGTTGCACAGCGGTGAGCTTAAGATGGTCTTGACCGAGTTCTTCGACGGCGAGGTTCACCGCACCCTGCCCTTCTGGGGAGACGAATACGATGCCTTCCGCTACGGGACATCGCGTGACAGACTCTCCATTGGTACCAATCCGGCGCCTGTAAGCATCTACACATACCGATCAAATAGTAACTTCGGAGCCCCCAACACCAGCTATGTTCCACCGCCAGCTGGTGATGCCCCTGCCCCGTTTGAGAACCGCACTATTTGGCTCAACGGATTGTCCGTTAAAATCGTTGACCAGATGCTTCTTGATGGTGGTGCAGGGGGAGCTACGCATACGAAGATCGAAATACGCTGGGATAGACGCGTCGATGATGATATGCGCTGGACGGGCAACATCGTACTACGCAACGACGACGACGTGCTGACGCCGGACCCTCTCAACCGGCAGAACAAGGTGATCTTGGGTCAAGGAACAACGTTATTCCTAGACCGGGATTGTGTCACCCACACAAGACGTGGCCAATGTCGACTTCGAGGACGTTGAGCTGCCAGTTGGCGTATCGGCCGTCTATCCTACCGGCCTTCCAGCGGCCGAGAATGGCCGGCTGTTCACGCAGCCGACCCGCCTTACGATTCGTTCTGGAACCAAGCTCCATCTAGAGCGAGATGCACAGATTCGAGTGATGAACGGTTCTGAGCTAATAGTTGAACCAGGTGCCGAGGTTCAGATGGAGCCTGGAGCGGATATCTTGGTCGCCCCTTCAGGTGGGCATGTCGATATCCCAGGGTGTCAGCCGTATGTTTGGCGACTTAAACCTCGATGACTGCGTTGATCTCGCTGACTTGCGACAGATTCTGGCCGAGATCAGGAATTCAGGGAGAGACGACCCCTTCCTCGACCTCAACGAGGATGGAGCCTTAAACATCGCCGATGCACGCAGATTGGTGACCTTTTTCAGCGAGCCGCGCGGCCGACCCTGCGGGCTTTGAGGCAACGGTGTTTACCGGCTGTCAGAATACAGTCTGTCCCAACAATCGGCCGCGCAGACCGGCGCGGTCGATGAGCGCCGGCTCAATGGTGTAAGCCATCCATCACTCACATGTGTTTGCCAGGAGTAACGAAAAACTGAAGATATTCCAAGGTAGTGCCATGAATATAAAAGGATATAGACATGAAATCTGCAGCTTTTCTCCCTACCCTTACGGTTTGTTTGACAGCCTTCAGTTGTTGGGGCACATCTGCTTCTTTTTTTGGCGACGAGGCCCTCTCTCCGACTGCCATTGAAGTTGTAACCACTGCCAATGACAGCGGTCCAGGTTCACTGCGTCAGGCAATTGTCGATGTGGATAG
>CAWIZY010000036.1:0-9089 GCA_963840725.1 uncultured Gammaproteobacteria bacterium
AGTGGGGAGCTACGTGCTCTCCCACCGAATTATCACCCGCTCGCAAGCGCGAGTACTGTGCCACGCCGCTGAGCATCAGCCAGCTCGGAAGGGCTTTCTTCAATTCCTTCGGCCCAACGAGGCCGATACGGCGACACCTTATTATCGCCGTATCCTCGGTGCTTTCCTTCCAGGCGGGAATCGGTGGCGTCTATAGGTGCTCATCCGCCAATTCGACCAATTCGACCAATATCAGAGCCCCGATAATACCGGGCGAATCAGGGGCTCATTTGTCGGCTTTGCTGGCCACGCTACCACGAGCAGGGCGTCCAGGGTTACCGGTCGCTCTGGAGATCCTGTTTGACCCTGAAAAATGCGGCGCGAGCGGCTATCCGGAAGGCCACCCTGCAAGAGAATGCCCCTTCTGTTGGGAGATTGGCGTGGTCGGGATTGTCCCCGCCTGGTGCTATTCGGAGTGACGTCGGTCAACGTCTCAATCTGTTGCGCTAGAATAGTATCCTGATAACTGACACTGTCCGGCACACATCCGCATGAAAATCGCTTCCTGGAACGTCAACGGCCTGCGTGCCATTGTGAGAAAAGATTTTGCCAACTCTCTGCACACACTGGGAGCGGACATCGTATGCCTGCAGGAGACCAAGGCCCAGGACGAGCAGGTGCGGGCCGCACTCGAGGGCGTCGACGGCTACCACGTCTACAGTAATTCTGCGATACGCAAGGGTTACTCCGGCGTGGCCATCCTCGCGCGGGAAGAACCGTTGACAGTGCATGCCGGTATCGGGCGGGAAGACCACGATCAGGAGGGCCGTGTGCTGACGGCGGAATACCCGGACTTCTTCCTACTCACTGTCTACACCCCCAACTCCGGCAACGAACTGGTGCGCCTGCCCTACCGCGAAGCCTGGGATCGCGAATTCCTCGCTTTCGCCAAAAAACTGGCGAAGAAAAAGCCCCTACTGATAGGCGGCGACTTGAACGTCGCCCACCGGGAGATCGACATCGCCCGCCCCAGGGCCAATTACAACAAGAGCGCCGGCTACACCCAGAAAGAGATTGACGGGATGGACCGCATCATCTCCGCCGGCTTCATTGACACGTTCCGCCACCTGCATCCCGATACGGTGAAATACAGCTGGTGGAGCTACCGCGCCGGGGCCCGCGCCAAGAATGTAGGCTGGCGTATCGACTACTTCCTGGGAACGAAATCCTTCGTACAAAAGCGCGTGAAGAGCGCGGCGATCCATAACGAGATCATGGGCTCAGATCACTGCCCGGTGACGGTGGAGCTGCGCTGAAAGCCCGGTGGCAGCCAGACTACGCCACGTCTCAAGCACCTCCTCGGGAACCCGCGAATACATGAATGTTGAGTTGCATCCAAAATGGTCCCAAACTGCATCAGACATTGGCATTAATCTCTTAAAAACAATGGGTTATATGGCGGAGAGCAAGGGGTTCGAAACCTCGATAGGTTATCAGCCTATACATCCTTAGCAGGGGGCGCCTTCAGCCGCTCGGCCAGCTGTGCAGTAGACGCTTATCGCGGAGCCCTGGACATGAGTCCAGGAAGCTGGTGACGGATTAACTGCGGAGCCATCCAGTCCTCATCGGGGGTTGATTCCTTAAACGATTCACAGCAGCAAGCAGTAGGAGAATAATCGTGCAGAGCAATCGCATGAAGCGACCAGGGTTAGAGAAAGAGGGATGCGACGACTCAAATCGACAAGGCACACCAAGAGATTCCCGGGTGCCCATGCTGCGGTTGAGAATTTGTTCAATCTCGGGAGGCACTTAGCCCACTCTCAGCATTACCGGGACCTGAGGTTGAGTGCGTTCGCAGAATGGAGTAGGGCTTTGCCTAAAACTGGCGGCCAGAGTTCACGATTCTGTAGCAACTAACTTGTCGACACCTTCGGTCTGACCAGCGTGGAGTACTCATCTCGTCGGAAGTGGTTCTGCACTGACCTCGAAGCCCGTCATTAAAAAAGGGGCTTGAAGGCCCCTTTCCATAACAATCGACGGCATCACCTCGATTTTTCGCCGCAACCGCTGGTTGCGGCTTCGCTCTGCAGCGCATTTTTTTGTGCCTCGCTGACCAGGCCCTGGTAGACCAGGCTGTCGGTCGCTTTGGCATGGCAGGACATGAACTTGCCCTTGTTCCGCCAGGATGAAGTCGACCCAAAAGGCGAATTACAGGGGCACGACTGTGCCAGGGAGCAACCAGTAACACCGTCCACGGTTGCTGTGAGTTCCGAAAATTCACAGCGGTCAGTCGACGAGGGGATACCGTCACCATCGACATCACTGTCGCACACGTCACCGTTTCCATCGCCATCGAAGTCCGCCTGGCTGGAGTTCTCAGCCATCGGGCAGTTGTCGTTGTTATCATCAACGCCATCCTGATCGCTGTCCTCCTCACACAGGTCACCGGTTCCATCCCCGTCGGTATCCACTTGCTCGGGATTGGACGTTAGAGGGCAATTGTCTGCCTCGTCTTCGCGGCCGTCGTTGTCATCGTCGGCATCACAAACGTCGCCCACACCGTCATAGTCTGCATCATCCTGCCCCACGTTAGGGGTAAGGGGACAGTTGTCTGCCGGGTTATCGATGCCGTCGTTATCATTGTCGGCATCGCAGGCATCACCGAAGTTGTCGCCGTCGTGGTTCGCCTGGTCACTGTTCGCTACGATGGGGCAGTTATCTTCGGCATCCGGCACGCTATCCTGGTCGTCATCGGCATCACACAAATCGCCCAGTTCGTCTCCGGTGCCCGCGTCGCACTGGTCGGGAAACTGGTAATCGCTGTTGATTTGCTCCGGATTGAAGACGGACGGGCAATTGTCGATCCAGCAGGCATTGGCCGGGCTGTCGGGGCCTAGGCCATCACCATCCGGATCGCCGTCGCAGGCGTCCCCTTCCCCGTCATTATCTGCATCGGCCTGGTCGGGATTCGCAGTGTTAATGCAGTTATCGATATCATCGGGTACAGCGTCGTTATCCCGGTCGGTTTCACAGGCATCGCCCAAACCATCTTGATCGACATCCAATTGATCGGAATTGTTGATATCCGGGCAGTTATCAGCGTCCAGTGAGGTCAGTTCCAGTAAGCTATCTGTAATGTCTGTTTGCGTATTGGGAAAGCCGTCCCCGTCCCGGTCCCAGTCGCAGACATCCCCCCGGCCATCCCCATCCAGGTCTGCCTGATCGGGATTGGGAGTCCATTTACAGTTGTCATGCACCACACCATCCCTGTCGGGATCGAACTCCACGTTGGCGTCGCAAACGTCCCCGACGCCGTCATGGTCAAAGTCATTCTGGCGCGTGTTGAAAACATCCGGACAGTTGTCATCCGCATCCGGTATGTTATCCCCATCCGTGTCGGGGCCATCCGATACCGGCCGATAGATGGCGGCGACAGTCAGCGAATACGCGCAGGGTTCAGGGGTGACATAGTCTACGGCTGGTCCTTCGCCCTTAAAGTTGGCTGTGACAATTTGTCCCTCAACGTAATAGTCGGGGATGCAGGTGCTTGGCCGCACCCCGTCTATGGTGACCGGCTCAACGATATGATCGAGGACCATCCAGTTGCCGGATAGCGTCCCGGGCGGAACCGGAGAAGGCCTTGATCATTTGCGACCTGCCAAACCCGACAGGCTGCCCGTCACCCGTTGTCCACTGCAAGTACTGGGTCCAGTGCTCCTTTACATTCAGCCAACCGCCAGCGCTGCACGAATTTCGTGTATGCGGTATAGCTTGTCGGGAACTCGGTAATGCCCGGCAAGCGCTCATTGTCGGGCAGGTTCCCCCCCTGGTTAAGGTGATTTCCTCCGCCCGGGCAGCTGAAAAACGAGTCTCCGGTAAATGTGGACGGCCAATAACCGCGGGTGGCACCGAATACCGGTACATAGCATTGTTGGGGATGAAATTGAGCAGCAAAATTCATTGCCTAGGCTCGACCAGCCGTACTAGATCCGAATACCGGGCGTACTCTTCCGCAATAACGGCATTGCCATCCTGATCGTAGGAATTGAGCTCGAAGTCCGAAATGTAAACTTCTGCGTTGGCCGTGCTGGCCAGGATGAGGCTGCCTAACGTGTTAGTGACCGCACTACGGAATCGACCAATGGAGGAGCGCGGTCTCCCGGTTTGTGGGGAGGTGGTAGCGCCGGTATAGCGGTGTTTTCTGTCTGTCGTCATGGTGCTTTCCTCTGTACTGCGTACTTGTTAGGTCCGCCAGTGGCTGATCGGTTGACGACCAACGGCCTGGTTCAGGAGCACCTCTCCGGTGGAAGTTTTACCACCCTTTATGGTGTCCGGTTTCATTTCTGACCACTGCATACTGCTTAAAGCGAGAAAAGCGGGTTTTTTTGCCCGGAAAATATTTGAGATAGGAGCAGGGGCGCAACAATCGACCACTCCATTTCGCCGCGCCAGGGCACCGGACAAAGGCGAGTTGGAGGAGTGGGTTGAGCTGATCAACCAACGCGTCGGCCGCTGCCTCCAAGAGCCTGCCCCGTGAGCGCAGCGAGTGCTTTGGGTACGCCAGAGCTTACTGAAACAGCACACCGAGAGCGCCTGGCTGGACCTCGACCGGTGTCGCGCTCGACCCCGCTGAGGATTCCGATGCCACACGCATAGAGAGGGGTGGGCTCTGCCACAGGTCCTCGGCGACTCTGTCTCCCACCGCATAGCCGTCGGCCCTCCGCAGGGACGTAAAGCATTCATGATCCGCACCATTCGCCCGCTGGGCAGACCTGATCCCGGTCTGGAGCGGGTGGCCAAGGCCAATGAATTCTCAGAGGTGGACTCCGCCGATTGGACAGCCCCTTGACGAAGATAAGTGCTTCCCACGATAAGAGCTAAGGATGGCGCAACCAGGGCCGTAACGCCTGCGACGCCTGGCTAATCCAGCGCTTTGTATCTGCTCTCAAATGGCAGGCCGAACGCCGCGAAAAGGATACTCAGTTCAATAGACGGAAATTTCGACAGGCCAGCAGGTCCTGTCGATAGAATCAGTGAGGGTGTCCCAATCCCATAGGCCGTGAAACCATCCTAAATTGATCAGGCATTATCCGGCGGGCGTTTCTGTCAACGAGCCGCAGTGGTAAAGTAGGCTTGGCAAGAAACTACAACCAGGTTCCCGGCTTCTCTACCAGGCCCAAGTGGTTGTGACGAATCCGCAATGTGGGGGCGGCACCAATCGGTGTAGGATGGTGAAAGCGCACCCCGTACCCGAGCGCGGCGGCAGAGCTGATAGAGCTTCGGCCAAATGTATTCATAAACGGGGTCCAACGTTGAAAGCAAAGGAATCCGTCACGCTCCTCCTGCAGCAGTGGCGCGAGGGCGACGAGGGTGCGCTCGAGGAACTGACGCCACTTGTTTACAACGAGCTGCGCAAGCGGGCCCGCCGCGCGTTCAGCAACGAACGGGCGGGGCACACTCTCCAGCCGACCGCCCTGGTTCACGAGCTGTTCGGGCGGCGGTACCGGTGCAGGTGGACTGGCGCGACCGCAGCCATTTCTACGCACTGTGTTCGAGAATGATGCGACGGATCCTGGTGGACCACGCCAGGGCGCGCGCCACGGCCAAGCGCGACGGGGAGTTGACCCGGATCGAGTTGGACGATGGCGCTGGAGCGGTCGCTCCGCGACACGAAGATTTGGTGAGCCTGGACCGCGCGCTGGAGGAACTCGCGCGACGGGACCCGCGAAAGGCGGAACTTCTGGACCTGCAGATTTTCGGCGGGTTGTCGTTCAGGGAGATGGAACAGGTGACCGGCTATTCGAGCAGCAACCTGGACCGCGACCTCCGCTTCGCCCGTTCCTGGCTGAGATCGCGGTTGAGCCCGGATCCCAGCGCAAAGACCGGGAACTAGGCTGCCCATGGATTCGCCGAGCGATCAAGAGCGCTGGCTACGGGTAGAGGCGCTTTTTCATCGACTGGTAGACCTGACTCCTGCAGAACAGCGGGCCATGCTGGACCGGGAATGCGTTGCCGATCGGGAGCTGCGTGAGACTGTTTCTGAGTTATTGGCGAATGCCGATTCCGAGTTCGACTATTCGACACTGATCGGGCAATCAGCCTCGGATTTCCTGGCCTCGCCGCCGGACGAGCCGCCTCCGTCAATAGGCCACTACCGGGTACTGCGATGCATCGGCCAGGGTGGCATGGGCCGGGTATTCCTGGCCGCCCGCGACGACGACCAGTACGAGCAGCAGGTGGCCATCAAGCTAATCAACCAGAGCGTGATCGACAACGAGCGCGTACTGCGCCTGTTCCAGGAAGAACGACAGATACTCGCCAACCTGCAGCACCCGAACGTTACGCGGCTGCTCGACGGCGGTAGCCTTGAGGATGGTTCCCCTTTCCTGGTGATGGAGTATGTCCAGGGGGAGCCAATCGATAAATACTGCGACAGGGAGGCGCTGTCGCTGGACCAGCGCCTCGCGCTATTCGTCAAGGTGTGCGAGGCGGTGCAGTATGCCCACCGGAATTTGGTTGTTCACCGCGATCTCAAGCCCTCCAACATCGCCGTGAACGGGGATGGCGAACCCAAGCTGATGGATTTCGGCGTGGCCAAGCTGCTGAACGCCAGAAACGATCCGCAGAATCCGCAAACCGAACTTGCTGATCGCGTGCTCACGCCACAGTATGCCAGCCCCGAGCAACTGCTGGGTGAGCCGGTAAGTACGGTGTCTGATGTTTATGCGCTGGGGGTGATCCTGCACGAGCTGCTGGTCGGGAAGCGGCCCTTTGACGGACCTGATCGTGGGCCCTATGCGTATGCGCGACGGGTTACGGAGTCCGATGCCCCACTGCCCGGCAGCGGTCTGGCGGCCAAGCACGAGGCAGACAGTATTGAACAGGCGCCTTCGCCTATCCCGGGAATGAGCATCGGCCAGCTCCGCCGCCGCCTGCGGGGCGACCTGGACAGCATCGTATTGATGGCGCTCAGCCGCGAGCCGGCCCGGCGCTACCAGTCCGCCGCCGAGCTGGCGGCCGATATCGAGAACTACCGGGCCCGCCGGCCCGTCCGGGCAGGCCGTCCCACTGGCAGTACCGGGCGGCGCGCTTCGTGCAGCGCAACCGGCTCGCCACCGCGCTGGCGGCCGGGTTTTTGGCTACGGTGACCGGGCTCGGGCTGACGCTCTGGCACCAGGCGGGCCTACTGCAACAGGAGCGCGACGTGGCAAGGGACCAACTCGCCCGGACCTCCGCAGTGCTGGCGCTGGTAGAAGACGTGTTTCGCGGACTGGACCCCGACCACAGCCAGGGTGAGACGGTAACCGTGCGCCAGATGCTTGACCGGGCGGGCTCGCTGATGGAAGCCGGCAAGGGCAGCCTCGGCGAAGCGCCGCCCGCGGTGGAGGCCGTGATCCGTCGGATCATCGGCGAAACCTATAACAACCTGGGCCTGATCCAGCCTGCCAAACGGCACCTGGGCGAGGCCCTGCGCCTGCACAGAACCGCGGGCCTTACCGACGACGAAGAGGCCTTCAAATCACTCCTCGGCCTGGCCGAGACCCACCACCTGGCCTTCGAGGAACAGGCGCGGCTGGAACTGTCCTTGGAGGCACTGGCACTCGGCAGGACGCTTCACGGAGAAGAGAGCCCAGCCACAGTCAGTGCGCTGAGCGCTGTTGCCAGCTCCTACCACATGCTCGGCCGGCTGGAGGAGGCGAAGCGCTCCTTTATGGAGATTCACCTGCGCAGGCTCCACTCGCTCGGCGAATTCCACCCGCTAACCGTTAGGTCTCTCGCCAATATAGGCGTTGCAGATCACTGGCTCGGGAATTTCGAGGAGGCGCTACAAAGTTACGAGCGCTGCCAGGCTCTCGGCACAGCCGCGCTGGGAGAGAAGCACACCGAGGTGCTGCGGTGCCAGGGTACGCGCGGCCTGGTGCTGGAGTCGACCGGCCACTATGCGAAGCAAGCCCAGCGCCGGCAGAGCACGCAGCGATGAGCACCGCGGCGATGGGTCCGGCGCATCCGTCGACCCTCCGGTCACGGCATTCTCTAGCGGATGCTTACCGCGGGATCGGCCAGTACGATCTTGCCGAAAAAGCATTTCTCGCGGTGCTGGGGGATCGCAGGAAAGCCTTGGGAACCCGTCACATCGAGACCCTGCAGACCGAGATGAAACTGGCCCGGCTCTATCGGATTACCGGTCGTTACGAGGAGGCGGAGCCGCTCATTTCGCACGCTCTCGAACAGGAGACCGGCCAGTTCGGGTTCGATCACCCTACCACGCTGGTGGCGGCGCAAGAGCAGGCGGACCTCTACCTGGCTGCCGGCAAACTTACAGAGGCGGACGCACAGTTCCGCCGGGTGCTGGCGGCGCGGGAACGCACCCTGGGTGAGGACCATCCGGAGCTGCAGAACACGCTGCTGGGTCTGGCCCGGGCAGCTATGGCGACCCGGCGCGATACCGACGCCAGGGTCTATCTGCAGCGGGCACTGCGGCTTGCGGCAGGTTCTCCGAGTTCCAGTCGGCGGAACAGGCCCGTTTGTTGGACCTGCTGGTCGAGATCAGCGAGCGCCTCGGGGACACAGTGGCGGCCGCGGCCTATCGCCAGGACCTCGAGGTCCTGAAATAAAAAGGGCCCGATACGGGCACTTGAACGGTGATACCTGTTGCTGGACTGGAGCTACCTCGCTGATTACGCCTGAGCGCTACAGCTGGCCTGCGCCACTTGGCTCTGCAGCAGGTCTTTGACCTGGGCGCTGAGGAGCCCTGACCCAGCGGGCTTTTCAGTGCCCGGGCAGAGCGACTACGTACTTGTCCTTGTTGCGCCGGGGGGCGCTTTCATCGCGGATGAGGCCCTCTCAGCCAGTTTGGTGGTGTTAATTCGCACATATGGAACCATTCCGGGCTCGGCCTGGTGGCGCCACCTGATGATCGCCATGTGCAGCACGAGAAGTGTCGCTACTCCATGCCCTATCTGCTGTAGGGAAGGCCCTATGGCTGGGGGCCTCAGTGGTGTCCGAGCCAGGCCGCGCAGGTCGGTCCGGCCTGCCACGCGCTGATCGAAGAAGATACGTTTTAACCCGTCGGTATGCCGATTGCTCAGGCTGCAACCGGTCGTCCGTGG